>CAWJUX010000001.1:0-636743 GCA_963846175.1 Bryobacterales bacterium
ATCGTGATGTCTCTTCGCGAACTCAAGCGCTATCAATGCACCGGACGAATGGCCAACCACGTTGATCTTGCTGAGCCGCAGTGATCGAGCCAGTTCTTGTAAGTGCTCAGCGTGATCGGCGAGCATTAGCCTGGGCGCTGCGGGAATCGAACCTAACCGGCTCGCCGCACGCGAATCTTTCGAAATTTCTTCAGCGTCGGACTGGCCGCTAACACCACTCTGCAAATCCACCAGCGTGAACAAGCAGTATCGGCTCGCCTTCGTCTTGATCAGCATATTCAAGTCCTGTCGATTGCATCGTAGCCATGTTCATAGTGCTGACAATCCTCTCTAGCGATCCGGAGTAGGAGCAGTCCATCAACACGCTCTGCATCTCGATATCTCCTCCGTAGTCGCGAAGGATTGGACTATCTTTCGGCTGTTACTTGGCCGTTTATCGCTAGATCTCTATCGAAAATGCTCCGGCCCGGGCTTATCACAACCTCAGCAATTTCTGCCGGAGCACTTCCCGATAGAGATCTAGCGTTCTACATCCAAGTGGAGTTTGCGGATAGATCTACCGTTGCCGACTACACTGGATGTATTTCCCACGAGGGCGTTGGCAAACGTTGCTCATTGGTCTGGCCGCATACTGTAGAGGCTGGAACACAATGAATCAGAAGCTGACTCCTCAGTCGCGGCCAAGGCAATTGTGGCCCGGCAATGCAGGTCGGATGCTTGCGGTTGTGCTGTTCCTCGGCGTCAGGCCGGTTTGTGGATTCAGCCACATGCAGGCAACGCCGTCTCTCCAATCAGAGGTGGAACACGGACTCAGCCAACGTGTTCGTATCGAGGGAAGGCCGCTTAAGCACTGGAAGATCGAGGAAAGAATGCGTCACTATGGCGTTCCCGGCATGCAGATTGTCGTCATCCACAAGGACCGCGTCGACTGGAGTGCGGCGTACGGGGTTCTGGAGAGCGGCGGACCGCGATTAGTCGACGATCAAACGCTGTTCCAATGCGCCTCAGTTAGTAAAGTCATCACCGCTCTGGCGGTTCTACGAATGGTGAACATGCATAGGTTTTCGCTGGACGCGGATGCGGACACATTGCTGAAGTCTTGGCATTTTCCCGCCCACTCAAAGCCAGTCACAGTGCGGGAACTGCTCAGCCACAATGCAGCGATTAACTGGCCTGCGGGTGAGTCCGCTCTGCCGCCTGACGGGCCCCTGCCGTCTAACGTGGATCGGCTTTCGGGCCGCAGTCCGGCTCTGAACCGCCCCGTGATTGTCGATGGGACCCCAGGTTTACGATTTCGTTACTCGAATGGCGGCTATCTCGTTTTGGGCCAGATCGTTTCCGACGTTTCTGGCTCCGACTTTGCCCGCACCGCTCGAGAACTCGTGTTCAACCCGCTGGGAATGCACCGCAGCATCTTTGAGGTGATGACATCAGCACACGCCGATTCAAATCTGGCGAGGGGACACACGGAAGAAGGAACAGAAGAGAGTGGGGGCTGGAGGGTCGTAGGCATGCCCGAGGGTGGGCTTTGGACAACCGCGTCTGACCTAGCCAGAGCCGTGCTCGCCATTCAAAAGTCCGCTGCCAGCGAGGGAGGTTTCCTTTCCAAAAACCTGGCGGGCGAAATGCTGACCAAGCAGGACGAGCAGTGGGGTCTCGGAGTCCAACTTGAAAGAACCGGCGACGATGCACGTTTCCAACATGATGGCTCTACCCCAGGGTATAAAGCGAGATTGTTGGGGTACTCTCACCGTGGTCAGGGTGTCGTTATTCTTACCAACGGCGAACGCGGGGGCGAATTGATAGATGAGGTGATATACAGCGTAGCTGCCGTCTACCAGTGGCCCGATTTTCAAGTGGCCACGCGAACAGTCATCGCGGTTTCCCCAGCGACACTGAATGATTATGTAGGGCGATATCAGATGGCCCCCGGAGCATACGCGACCATTTCAAACGAAGCAGGTAAGCTCTTTGCGGAGGTCCGGGGACGACAAAAGACAGAACTCATGCCGGAAGCGCATGACCGGTTTTTTATGCTGGAAGGCCCTATAGTCCAGTTCGTACGTTCGGAAGACGGCAGCGTGACCGAATTGATTTTTGATGGCAGTTTCCACGCCAGGAGAGTTCCTTCGGATCGATAATTGCCAAACTCGCGCTGGGTTTCGTTTCCGGATAGAGTCCTAACGTTACACGGTAGTAATAAGTCGATCTAAATCACCAGGAATCCGGCGTTCTGGACGGGAACAAGCCCCACGAACTCACCGTGAAGACAACTCGGAGCGTATTGCTCTTGACCGCGATCACATTTCTCTAGCGCGATCCTAAGGAAGAGCGTTTGTTGCTAACCGGAAACCAGCCGCAGGCACTGCCTACATCAGTTTGGCGAAACGGCTATAGTCTTCGGGGAGCAATGGGCTATCCCGCTTTCCATGAGCTGTGTGTCTCGAAGGAGGCGGCGAGTCGCGGACGGCTCCCCACAATGCTTCGGACAGATGCTGTCGTTTTCGGGTTCAAAATAGATCGGGAACCATTGTGTCGATCATTATGCCCGTTGCTTTCATCACGCCGGTAAACGACACAACCAGAGTTCCCGAATTGGTACGCCTGATCTTTAGATGGGCCATTGATAAATTACCTATGGATCATCGCTCTTTTCGACCGTGGCCTAGAACGGCTCAAGAGTCGCTCTTGCGATGACTTAATGCGATGCGTCAATCAGTAATAACGTTGTGTCGATGCCTGGATCAAGCCCCAGTGGAATCGCAGCTTGTCGTTGCCCGAGACTGTGACGGAACTGATACTTGTCCCGTGCGATGTTGAATCGGCTGTAGCTGCGAGCGCTACGCCGAAAGGACCTCCTGCCGAACACTCCAACTTGGAGATTTGGAGTTGCAGGCTGCTGCCGACTTTGAAAATGTTCACTCTGCCGTGCGTCGCGACCGCACCGCCGACCGCATGCAATTCTCCAGTGAACACAGGCTGTAGCGCGGCGATTCCGCTGGGCGCCGCTTCGTTTACTCGCGTGTTAACAAATAACCGCTCCGGACGAAAAATCCACCAGAAAGAAGCAAGCGCCGCCAATGCGAAATAGATAACCAGGATACGGTACCTACGCCAGATAGAGAACCGGTTTGTGCTGCTGCTCATGGTGACTTTTCCCCCGTGCCGTGTTTACTTCTGTAAAGGAGCGGTCCCGAAGTTTGCGTTGAAACGCTCACAGTAGATGGACACCGCCTCGAACTTAGACAGATCTGTTCCAGACGGTATTGCGTAGTCCTGGTCGCCTTCGTTGCCCTTCAGCTTGCCGAGTTCGACACGTTCCACGCTCTTGTCGAGAAAATTTTCGTTGTCTTGCGCATCGCTTGCCGCAATCAACACTACGTGTACGTCCGGGCAGGAGTACGCCCTTGGGACAGGCTGGCCTGTCCCAAGAAGCCACACCGCGCGCTCGGCGAATGGCAGCTTCTGCCGTGGATAGCGCTAGAAGTTAGCGCATTGCCCTTGCTTGTCCTTCGCCGTATTTTGCGACCCCGAAATGCCAGTGTCGGCGTCGCAGACCAGGTATTTGGAAATCGTGTTGTCGGTAATGGAAGAACTGAGCGAGTCTCCCAAAGCCGAGAGCGTGCCGCCAATCTTGTTCGAAGAGACAGTCACAGCTGCACTGTTCAGGAGGAATACGACATCTCCCCCGAACTCATTGTCTGTGACGATAACCGAGGTGGGGTCGAGAGACGCAAGCAGACCTCCCCCGATGCTGTTGTACGACATAGTGGCTGCCCCATAGCTACCCAGGATCTGGACACTGCCTTTGATCGTATTGGGAGCGCAAGCCGAGCCCTGCGGTCCGCCTATCGTAACCGTGTTCGGTTCGCCCTGGATGTAAAGGTCGTGACCGATGGTGGATCCGCAAACCAGGACGGGAAGGCTGGAGGGAGCTTGCTTCTTGGTGTTCTCCATCCATACGTTTCCGGTGACGGTTGTGTTGTTGAGTAGCACGGTACCACCCTTCGAGATGATGCTGCCGGTAACAGAACCTCCAGTGATCTGGCAGATTTGACCGGCCCCGACGGTGAGGTCGCCGTTGTAATGAGTTATCGTTTGACCGGCGCAGGTATTGGGAGTGGCAATCACGTTCAGGGTGACGGTTGTGGTGGCCGGAGATCCAACGGGAGTTTGCTTATAGCTGCTGGACAAAAGACCTGCGGAAGTCACAACAGACGAATCGACCAGCACTGGTTGCGCGGATAGGGCCAGCAGGTACGTGGCAGCTTGCGATGGCGTGCCGCTGATGGTCAGACCGCCCGATTGCGTACTGATGGTCAGACCGCCCGATTGCGTACTGATGAGTCCGTCGGACGGGCTTGGACCACCGGTCACGGTCAGACCGGAACTAGCGCTGGCCGGCAATCCATCGCCCGGGCTTGGCGCCGGCAATTCCGGGAACCCTGCTGGAAGCGCGTACGATAAGTTCACCGGAATCCCCGTGTAGATGTTGATGGAGGCCGGGAAGCCGGTGAAAGAAGCGGGCTGGGTAATTTCCAACTGCACCTTCCTGGAGTCGACATTCCCCGCTGCATCGGTATATTGCACCGGGATGGGAAAGATGCCGGGGTAAGTGGGAGTTCCGCTAATGGTCAGAGACGTTCCGGTTTGGCTTGCACTAAGGCCGGTTGGCAAGGAACCGTTGACTTTGAAGTTTCCACTCAACCCTGGTGTTCCGTTCCCCGTTACGACGTTCACGGCACCTGACCCTTGTACGCCGACTTGGAACAGCAGACGTGGAGCTACCTGAAGCGAATCCAGCGGTGCACCGACCTTAACGTTGATGGTGTAAACCGGCGAAGTGAGTTGACCTCCGGCATACGAGTATTGATACTTCAGCGCAACGGTATTGCCGTAAGCAGAAACGGGCGGCGTCCCTGCCACCGTCAGCAAGTTGACTCCGTCATTCGCGAGCGTAGCCCAGGACGGCCATTGTCCGACCGCTGAAAAGCTCAACGGAATGGCAGTCGGCGTGTTGTTCGCAGCCACCGACCCATCCACCGTCAACTGGCTGTTTTGACCCGCCGGCCAGGTTACCGTTTGTGCGGACGCGAGGGCGGGCAGCGCGGGCCCGTTTATGGTGAACTTCAGCGCGAGGGTGGCGCTATTGCCATTCTGGTCCGAGCCGTGGATGGCCGAGTCGCACGAACTGCTGCATGCCGGAGGCGGGCCAACGGGTATGCCGGTGATGTTAGCTGAGCCGTTTCCGTTGTCGGTCAGAGTCATGCCGGTGGGAAGCGCGTTCGCGCCCGCTGTGATGGTGACGACGTCCCCACTTGTGTAGACCGGGATGACCGTGTTTTGTCCCTGTGTCAAGGTGAAGCTCTGGCCGTTCGTGGGCAGCACGAATTGCGGACCGGTCGCCGCCAGCGTGTTCACGCCCGCGGTTTGGGTTATTCGTGCACTCGGGTTCATGCTTGCAACCGCGGCTTTCTCCACATGGGATTGCTGCGCGGAGATTACATTGGCCGAGTTTGCGGAGCCGGGCTCGATATTGATGGTAAAAGGCTGAATGGTACTCACGCCATCGCAGGTAGCGGTCAGATGAACATTGTAAGTGCCTGCCGTGTTATGAGCCGGAAAAGCATAGAACCCGGTCTGGTTCCCGTTGACCAGGAACTCGACTCCAAGTGGTAGCGGATCCGAAACTGACATCGAACATGCCGGGACGGATGCCTCAAAAGTTGGCGGGCCAGGTAAACTCACTGTGGGCGGGTAGTGAGTCGAAGCATCGATGGCGGGAATGAACTGGCCGCCTACGCCCGTCGTAAAATCGACAAAGTTCTGTGTCGCAAAGACCGGCGGCTGCGGATTCACCACCGTGTAAGTCAGCCCGGGAGGTTGTTGCGCTTGCGGACCCAGCGCGGCCACTTGGACCGGATCGTTTCCTTCAATCTGCAAGTTCAATATATTCACGACGGCCGAACGGCAGTATGCCGGCAACGTCGTGTACGGCGTGAGACCGGTACGAGCGTTCACTGGACAGTCGATGTCCTGGTTCGTTTGTAAGGCAGGCGCCTTGGTCAGCAGAAATTTTCCGTGGCCTAGAGTCTCGGCGGTGTATGCGATGTTGGTTGTCGGATCGATATAGTCGAACGACAGAGAGAATGTTTGGGTGACCTGCTCTTGTATCGCTGCATTGCCCCTGGTCGAGACCAGCCAGCCGTTACCGTAGAAACTCAAAGCGACCGAGTCATCCCCTTCCGGGTATAAAGGATAGTTCGCGTTCCAGGATTGATAAGTGAGAAATGAACTGAGGTTGCCAGGCCTGCCGTCGCCAACCTCACTGTTATCGATAATGAAGAACTTTTGGTTCGCGGCCGGAGAGTACGCCGGTGGCGCGGCCGACGGCGGAAGGTCCGGCATGGTTGCGTTGGTGAAAACCTCGAGCAACTTCTGGTACCCACTAGCACCTTGCAGCATCTGAACCAGGTTCGGGGTCTGATGCGGATTGTAGTTCAGGAGTGCGTTGATAGCGTTCTGATTGGTGGTCTCATCGGCAAAGTTGATGGAGGCCTGTGCAAGGATCAAAATGTCTCCCAGAATCACGAATCCAACTCCGACGGCCGCGGAGACAGCCGCGCTGGCGGCAACCTCCGATTCAACCGCGAATTCTGCCGTGGAAGCTGCATTGGCGGCTACCTCGAACGCGCTATCGCCGGCATACAGCACGGGCTCAACGACGGGGAAGATGCTCTGGGCACTCAGAGAGACGGCGTTAGCTCCTGCCAACGCAATGGGGACGCTCGCGCCCAGCGCGGAATAATTGGCGATTTTGGCGACTTGCTGCTCGGTGTCAGCCATCAGTTTCTGCGTCGCCGGCGCTTGAAAGAGAACCGCATAGGAATTAGCCATCGCAACCGATTCGAAGTAAGTGACGTCGGGCGGCACCGGTGAACTGGTAAGGCCGCCGAGGCCACACTCGTCGGTGAACGAGTAGAAAATCGGAAACGCCGGGTTGGGCGTGAATTGACAAGGATCGGCCTGCCAGCGATCGTACTCAGCCTTAAACGCGTTGTAATAAGCGATCTCCGCGTTCTCGACCGCCGACGCCATCCAGTTATAAAGGTTCTGATCGCTAGCAGACCGGCTGGATGCCGGCGCCTGGATCACGTTAACCAGATAATTGAACATCCAGGCGCGGAGCGAGTTTCGCAGGTCGGCGGTGCCATACTGATAAACCAGCGGAAGGTCGCTGGCGGGTATGTTGTGCAAGGCGAGGTAAAGCGTGACCAGGTTCTGTTCGAAGGGAGTTTGGCGCAAACCGCAATCTTGAATGATCGAGTTTTGATTTGGTACGCAGAACTGCGTTCGGGAGCCCGAAACGGGGACCGGGTTGATGAGTTGGAAGTCAACCGAGGGCTTCACGACTGCCGTTGACGCCGGCGGAACGATGGGGTCGACCGGGATCACCGGATTAGTCACGTTGATGTAAACGGGGGTAGAAACGTATACGTCGTAGGCTGTCGTAGTGGCCGGACCTGATGAAGAGGTTTGCGCCTGCATGCGCATTGGATAGCCGGCGGTTAGTCCAACAAGGATGCAGGCAAGTAGTTGAGTGGCGAAAGAAGTCCCCCCGGCGCTCGTGCGAGCGCCGCGGCTCTCCTTCCGGTTAGCTGCCTGGCTAGACTGGCCGGCGTGAGCGACGGGAGTAAAATGCTTCATACACACAGTGAGCGAGAGAAGGCTGGAGAAACCGCCAACATTTTTCCGGGAATCTCTGGAGTTGCCCAAAGGAACTGCCCAAACTCAATGGCTCCGCCCAGTACTTACCAAACCATCGGCAGTCTGATGGCCCGTTTCCGAGAAGGCGACCGCAGCGCGGCAGACCAGTTGTTTATTCTGCTGCATCCGGAGCTGCGGCGATTGGCTGCCGCCAAAATGCAAAGCGAGCCGACCGGGCACTCCTGGCAACCCTCACTACTGGTGAACGAACTCTATCTCCACTTAGTAAAGGTGAAATCGTTGCCCGCCGCCGAAAGCTCGGCCCGCTCCGAACGGGAGCACTTTCTACAGTTTGCGGGTCACGTGATGCGCCATCTGCTGATCGACCACGCGCGCCTCTTATCGCGCCGAAGCACGAGGATCGACATCGCGCTATTCGAGGATGTTGCCGGGGAAAGCGGCACCGCGAGCTTGCAGGAAATCGATAACTTGCTGGATAAACTGGGCGCAATCGAACCCCGGCTGCGCAGCATCGTCGAGATGAAGGTGTTCGAGGGACTCTCTCTGGACGACATCGCGGGACGGCTCGGCATCAGTTCGCGGACGGCGGAGCGCGATTGGACATTCTGTAAGCGATGGTTACGCGACAAGCTCCAGTTCAGTTGAGCTTCTTGGGCAGTTTTCGGCGCCCGCTCTCGCTCCCTCTGACATGCCGGCCCGTGCCGGTCAACCATGACTGACATCTGTGAACGCCGCCCGGTAATGGAAGGCCGCATTTGACTGAAGAGCACTGGCGAGCCGCCTGGGTTCTGAGCCAAATGGCCGATGACCTTGACGCGCAAGCCCAGCGTGATCTCCTGAACGGCGCGACAGCCGACGCCGAGGTGGCGAGCGAAGTCCTTCCGCTGTTTGAAGAACTCACACCGATCCCCGAAAGCCAGCAGGAAGTTCACTGCCGGTTCCATCTTCCACAGAAACGCACCTAGAAAGGCTGAAAGCGCAACAGCGGTGTCGCGGAACAGTTAACAAGCCGCAAACGAGGCCACCCGCTTAAGCGAAGTGAAGTCGCGAGCGCCCTCATTCGCGAAGGCTTCATAGAGCAAACACCCGCCGGCGATCAACGCCAGAGGCGGCTCACAATCACTCCTGCCGAGCTGAAACTTTGGCCGAGATTGTAGGACCCGATGGACCTTATTTTGAAAGTTTCCGTCGAGGGGGTTAAGAAAGCCAACTAGCGACCGTCGTCCCGCGGAATATCGCTTCGCCAGGATGCCATGTACTCCCAGATAAAGCCCCGACCACGTTTGATTCGAAGGGTTTGGCCTGTAGACCGCGGTTTGGGATGATCGACGCGGTCGATCCGGCGCACACGCTCCCGTTGGACGCGGTGATTGTGGGGACCGAAAGCAGATTCACCGCCGGTTTGACCACGGGTGCCACGGTGTTGATTGTAGTGTCGCTTGGCAGCTTGAAATTAGGAACGACTAGGTTAGTCGCTTATACCGTTGATGGCTGAACAATCACTGTTTCAGGTCCGGATGTGGAGGTCTGGGCCTGCACACGCACTGAATTCGTCATCGTCAGCACGTCCAACACGCAGGCGAGTAGTTGAGTTGAGAAAGACCTGATGGTGCGGCAAAACCTCACAGAAGCGTGACCGCAAGAGAGCGGTTATCGTCGTACACTTTCTCTGGCAACATGGTCTCGGACGCGTGCGGCCACCCGGGACTAAACCTTCTGTAAGCGCTGGCTGCGCGAGAATTGCAATCCGGTTGAATTACAGTTCACGAAACAGATGGCAGGTTTCGAGGGCCTGCTCTCGATCTAAACGACCTGGGCATATCAGGCGGAGATACAAATCGGCTGCGATAACGTATCCTTTGTGTCGCGCGGAGGGCAGTGTTGACTGACGAGCAGTGGCGAGCCGCTTGGGTTTTAAGCCAAATGGCCGAGGATCTGGAGGGCGATGTCCAACGACAGTTGCTGCGCGAGGCTACCGCCGATCCCGAAGTTGAGAGCGAAGTCATTGGGCTTTTCGAAGAGCTGGGAAGCGAACCGAGTTACCCGGTCATGCCCGACCATCGCGTAGGAGATGTGGTCGGGCGCTACGTCCTGAACGAGTGCATCGGCCGGGGTGGCATGGGCGAAGTGTACTCGGCCGAGGACACCGAACTCAGGCGGTCTGTGGCGTTGAAGTTTCTGTCCGCCGACGACGATGGAGTGGCCACCCAGGTGATTTCAGAGGCTCGCCTGGCATCGCAGCTCAGCCACCCGCATATCGTTACTGTCTACGAGGTGATTCATACGCCCTGGGGTCTGGCGATTGTGATGGAACTGGTGCAGGGACAGTCGCTACGAACGCTGCTGAGCAATTCACGCCTGTCAGCACGCAGCGTAATCCACATCGGGCGGCAACTGGCAAGCGCTCTGGCGGCTGCACACGAGAAGGGAATCGTGCACCGCGACATCAAACCCGAAAACGTAATGGTGCGCCATGACGGGCTCGTTAAGATCCTGGACTTCGGCCTGGCAAAGCACCTTCGCGAGCATGCAGGAACGAACCGCGGCGTCAGTTTACCGGTCGGCACAGTGCGCTATATGTCGCCGGAACAGAAGGCGGGAATGCCGGTAACGATCTGCAGCGACATCTATTCACTCGCGGTGATGCTCGCAGAGGCCGGTTCGTGGAAGCACCCGATCCTGTCGCGCATGCGAGTCTCGGAGCCGGAGGGCCGGCCCACCGCAAGGGATGTGGAAAGGTTGCTGACAGAGCTAGAAGCTCCTTCGCACTACAGACTGGCCGTGAGCTTGCTAATCTGCCTGGTCCTCTTGGCGGGAAGCGCGATTTATTGGATGCGAAGTCACGCCGCGAGCCCGCCCGTGCGCTTCGTGCAGATCACCCGATATAGCAGCGGCCACGATGTTGTAGCCGCTGCACTTTCCGCCAACGGAAGCCGTGCCGCCTACGCGACGCTGGATGGCGGGTTCTTCGTGCGCGACCAGACGACCCGCCATGTTCGTGAATTGACTGGCCCCGAACACTTTAACTGCTACCAATTAATGTTTTTTGGAGACGAGCAGTTGCTGGCGGTCGGTTTAGCCAACAAGCAATTCCAAGCCTGGCAAATTCCCTTGAATCGCGAAGCGCCGATGCTGCTGGCAGAGGACGTTCAAATAGTAGCGGTCTCGCACGACGGAAAGCAGTTTGCCTGGCTGGACAACAATCATCTTGTCTGGGCCGGGGCGAGAATTGGACAACCGGCACGTCTGATTCTGCAGACGCCTGGCGGAACCCATGTGTCTGCGCTGTTCTGGTCGGGCGACGATACACGTCTCTGGCTGCGGCGTCTCTCGAACTGTGAGCACGACGCAGGTAGGCCGGATGCCCTTATCTCTTTGAGCGCTTGCGCTAGCAGTGAACTGGTGCCCGCGGAGCGTTCAGCGGATTCTGACGTCGTTTCAATTGGGCCGCTGTTCTTCTACTCGGGCTTTTTCACATCTTCTGGTGAATTTTTCTTTCTGCGGCAGGATACGGCGCACAGAGATGAAGGTTCCAACATTTGGCGGTTGCCAGTTAATCCTGTAACTCACCGTCTGTCTCCTGAGCCCATTCAAGTCTCTGATTTCACATCCGCGGCCTTCTCTTCTTTGTCGGGCACGTCTGACGGCAAAAGAATGATGATGATCCGTTCCGATTACGCCACCCACACCTATGTGGCTGAGTGGCATGCTACCCCGACCCCTTCGCTAGTTTCCTCGAAGCGCCTGACGATAGAGCAAACCAACACCTACCCCCACGCCTGGAGTGCCGACAACCAGTCGGTTATCTTCGAATCGGACCAGACCGGTAATCTGGAGTTGTTTCGGCAGGATCGAAGCCGTCGTGAGCCGGAACGGTTGACTTACTCCAAGCGCGAGAATTACATGGCCCAGTTAGCGTCGGATGGTAAGTCCATACTGTTCATGTCCAGCATGAGAAATCGGCAGAGGGGTTACACCGATGTCCGGCTCATGCGCATACCAGCCAACGGCGGGCCCATGCTGCGGGTGCCGATGGACTCACCCTGGGATGAATTTCGGTGTGGCCGGCCGGGCAGTTCGCACAATTGTGTCGTGGGCGCTTTGAGCGGCGGGGAGTATGTTTTCTATGGCCTCGACCCGGTTACAGGAAAAGGACCATTGCTTGGCCGAACCAGAACTCTAGCCACTTATTTTGGTGCCTGGGCGCTCTCACGAGATGGCGAGCGTGTGGCCATTCCGGATTCGCAACACCCTGGCTACTTTACGGAGGTGCGATTGGATCAGGACCCTTCGAAGCGATGGCAGGTGTCTCATCGAATTTCGGGCATGAGGACCGTTGACGGAATGAGTCCGGGCGCAGTGGAAGGCGAATGGCTGGCTTGGTCGAATGCCGGAAGCGATGGCGGTTTCGATTTTACTATGGTTCCCTTTTTCTTGGATCAAACTTCCTACTCCGCACTTTATTTTGTAGATAACCGTCAGCGTGCGCATTTACTTCAGAAGAGCGCCAGTCCTGCTTCTGGCGTGATCTCAAGCGATGGAAAGCATGTGGCTACCATCCAGGCGGAGCTGACGAGGAATGTGTGGACCTTCGATCAGTGAGAACTCGCACGAGCTTCGTCGGTGCTCTCTCGGCTGTGGCCGGGTTTTACCCGAGGTGAACGGAACGCGCTTGGCAATAGCCTTAGCAATACAGTCCCGATATTCAAGACAGCGACTCGATGGCTGACTGTTACCCGATACTCCTCAGGACTTTCGCGACGCTTCGATCGTCGTCAAGGCTTTCCGCAATCCGGGGCGCCTTGTCGCTTCTTTATCGCTGGCGCCGGATCCCAAACTGCGCCCGGGTTCCACTTTGCTCATCAACGCCTATGACGGGGCCGTGACTCAGAGCCGGCGACCCGTTTCGATCTTAAGTGTGCTCGGCCTCATCGCCACTCTTCTCGCTGTCATCGGTCTGGTTGGCCTCACTGGCTACTCCATCAGCCAGCATACTCGAGAGATCGGTGTCAGGATTGCGCTCGGTGCCGCGGCTTACGCATCGAGCGCGCGGTGCTGATGCCACTTGTCGCTCCAGTCGTCCTCGGTATCGCACTCGGAATGCTCGGCGCGGCGGCGATTTCCTAAGTACTCCGCCATACCCACACCGGCCTCCCACCCGCGGATCCGCTTGCTTATCTTTCGGCCCGTCGTCGCGTTTCTGGCAATCGCAAGCCTCGCCGTGTGCACTCCTGCCCGCCGGGCTCTGCGCTTCCAGGCCGCCCAAGTCCTGCACTATGACTAAGCTCTTCGGAGAACTGTAAGCCAGATACGGATTGAGAAGTCCCGTTGCAGTCAATTGCCGGAGTTGCTGGTCATTCGCGACAATTCGGTGGCTCTGTTAGCGCCTCGATGCAAGAAAACACTTACGGCTTGCGATCCCGAATGTGATATCAAGCAGGACGAAGCTTGACGTGACCGCAACCCTCTGTGTGTCGTATCTGCCCGGCACCATAAAGAAGAGGTTGAAGACACCACACGCGCAGAAGGCGCTTAGAACCGCGAGTAAGAAGGCTGCGAGAGCTGTACGCCAAACCAGTAGTCTCATCTTAAGACGACATTACGCAATTAAGAATCGGTTGTACAGTCTGAATTGCCCACAACCTGCGAGCTCTCTCGTTGGTTGCCCGGGCTCGGGATAACTTCAGGGAGAGCCGTATCCTATGGTCAACTTTCCGCTTGCGAGTTGCATCCAAACCTGGACAGTCGACCCTATCCGGGAGACATCAATGGACACCGCCATAAACGATTTCATCCAGCAGCAGTTGGAAACTCGGCGTGACCGTCTGCACGACATTATGGAGGAGAAGGGCCGTCACCCCGCCCAGCTCCACGCACTTTTGCGTGAGGTGGATAACGCGCTAGATCGGATTGTTACAGGGTGCTACGGCATCTGCGAAGCCTGCCACGATACCATCGAAGCTGATCGCTTGATTTGCGACCTCCAATTGGCCGCAAATGTGCAAAAGGGCCTGCTCCCGCCGCCCGCGCTGGACCGTTACGGCTGGCACATCTGCTATCACTACGAGCCCGCAGGCGTCGTAAGTGGTGATTATTGTGATGTCGTCGATGCCGGGTCCGCTGGCCCCTACTTCATGGTCGGCGACCTTTCCGGCAAAGGCGTTGCTGCTTCGATGCTCATGGCCCATTTGCATGCGACATTCCGCGCACTCATCCAGGCTGGAATGGAGCTAAAATGTGTACTGGAGCACGCCAGCCATGTCTTCGCCGAGAGCACACTCCCCAATCAATAAGCGTTCCATTGTCTGCGGGCGCGCTTTACCAGATGGCAGCCTTGAAATTACCAATGCCGGCCATCCATCCTTGCTTATGGCGCGCCACGGTTCGGTCGCCCCAGTCGATGGCGCGAACTTGCCTTTGGGGATGTTCGCGAACGAGGAGTATTCGGTCACTAAGCTCTCGCTTCTGCAAGGCGAGTTTCTGGTGATTTACTCAGACGGAGTTTCGGAAGCAACTAATTCATTCAACACCGAATATGGCGCCGAGCGCCTCGGCTGGACACTTCTTTCCCTTGGCCCCATAGAGTCCGCAAGCAAACTGTCGCCCGTTGAACGATAGTATAAGCCCTGCTGTCGTGTCCTAATCCCACAGAACGTCAACCCCACAGGCCACACTTGATCAAGCCCTTGAGCAGATAGGGTTCCCGACTGCTCCGGCGAGAGATGTCCGGTTCTCTGTGAGGATGTGTGCAGAGTCACAAGATGTTGCAGCAATTCGGGAACATATTGTGAGGGGGTGGGTGGACGACAGCGGCGGGGAGAGGCACTGGGTTGTTGTTGGTGGACAAGAGGAAGACAGAGTGTGGGTTGTAGTTATTTTCAGCGCCGGTGCGGAGGCGCAGCCACCGATTGTTATTTAGTCGAAAATTCATGTTCGGGTGGGCGCCCTGCATGACGATTTGGGTTTGCGTTATTCGGTGCGACGCCATGTCGGTGATCTGATTGAAGCGCGTGTTATATGAAGGGTCCCAGAAGTAGGTGTTACCGGCGACAGCAAACTCTACAACTACATGGTCGCCCCACCTGTAGAGGTTTTCCAAAGGAACCGGATTGTGGAGAGGATCGTAGAGCGCGATGTTGGCAGGCAGTGCGTGGTGGAGTCCGGCGTGGTGTGCGACGAATCCGTCGCCCTGGATGGCCGGAGCAGGGTCAGCCCCTGCTAAGCCTGAATAGACGCGGAATTCAGAACCGGGCTGTCCGAAACCATAGGGAGCCGGAGTCTTGAGCAGTATGTGCAAGGCGGTGGCAAGCCAGCCGCACTCTCCGCGGCCTGCGATTTGGCGATCTAGCAGACTCTTGCCGGAGAGTTCACTTCGACCGGCAACGCTCGGGTCCCAAACCCAACCGATGTTCTGAAATTCCGCTACCACACTGCTCATGCCAACCAGCGAGCTCACGTTCGCGGCACCAACGGCGTTCATGATGCGACCGCCAACGGAGTTTGGCCACGCAGCCAAGTCCGCCCCGGCGGGTAGATGACCAACATTGGCGTAATCCCAATTTGAGTACAATCCCATTTCAAGCTCTCCAGCTAAAAAGTCCTTCAACAACATATCAATTCTGGGCGGTGCTTGATCGCTATACAGCTACCGGGTTTTGAATCGGAACAGCGAGACCTAAGCGCGAGGGGTAATTGCTAAACTAAGCCAGCCCGCTCCTAGACCAGTCCTTGCCTGCCAGAGCGCTGTTAACGGCACGGCCGAGAGCTTTTGATTATGGCACCGAAACAGAGTGTTATCCACCATTATCGGTAGCTATTCGCGGTCTAGTTGGCCAGCGATCCGCGCTCGTGGCTTTCTCAATTCGCGTCGTAATCGTCCATAACAGGCCCTTTATGGCCCTCGATTCCCCGGTGGCGACGCTGTTCCGGCTGACTGGCGGGCATGCCGAAGTGGGCAGTGAAATGGAATGTAGATCCTTTCCCTATTTCACTTTCCACCCAAACCTTTCCACCCATCATTCTCACCAACTGCGAGGAGATGGCCAGGCCTAAGCCCGTCCCGCCAAATCTCCGGGTCGAGGAATCGTCGGCCTGAACGAATTCTTGGAAAATAGCCTGCTGCCTATTGAGTGGAATTCCGATTCCGCTGTCGGAGACAGTAATGTGCAGTTCAACACTCTGTGCGTTGCTGGACAACTGCTCCACCCGGAGGACAATCTCACCGCATTCGGTGAACTTGATAGCATTGCCGACCAGGTTCACCAGAATCTGTCGCAGGCGACCGGGGTCTCCAATCACGTAGGAGGCGACATCCGGGTTGAAGTAGCAGGCTAATTTTAGACCTCGCTGATGCGCTCGGGCCGTTAAGCCTTTAACCATCGCAACAATACTGCGACGCAGGTCAAACTCAGTCGACTCGAAGTCGAGCTTTCCGGCCTCGATCTTGGAAAAGTCCAGGATGTCGTTTAGAATTCCGAGCAGCACATCTGCGGAAGCCTTGACGTCCTCCAGACAGCCGCGCTGCTCTTGAGTGAGGCCGGTGTCGAGCACCAAGTCCGTCATTCCAATGATGCAGTTCATCGGCGTGCGAAGTTCATGGCTCATGTTAGACAGGAATCTGCTCTTAGCTTGATTCGCTTGATCGGCTGCTATCTTGGCCCTTTCCAGGGCCTCTTCGGCCTGCTTGCTGGCAGTGATGTCTTCCGCAACACCGACGATGCGAATGACTTCGCCGGCCTGATTAGTAACCGGGAACGCGCGGTCGAGTATCCATCTTTCTACTCCCCTCGGCGTCACTATACGGTACTTCGACTCAATGAATTCACCCTGGATTTGTCTCTCAAAGGTCGCGCGCGCCCGATCCCGATCCTCGGGACGGATTGTCTCCAACCAGGACATTGGATTGCAATAGAGACTGTCGCAGGTCCTGCCCCAAATCTGCTCATAAGCAGGGCTGACATAGACCATCTCCGAACCTGCCGCATTCATAATCCAAAAGACAGCGTGCACGTTTTCAGCCAGCTGCCTGAACTTCTCTTCGCTGCTCCGAAGCGCCTCCTCTGCCCGCGCTCGCTCAGTGATGTCTTCCCCGATACTCGCCGTGCCAGTAGGTTTCCCGGCCGGGTCATACAGCATGGTGTTATTCCACGAAACAAGCCGCAGCTCTCCGCTCTTAGTCAGGATATTGTTCTGGTGATGAGCGGGTAAAGCTTGATCGGCAAGTTGCGACATGAAGAGCCCAGGAGGGTATTCTTCATGCGGAACGAAGAGTTGACACCAGTTCCGTCCTAGGACTTCCTCTTCCCGCCAGCCCGTCAGTTTCCGCAAGTAGTCGTTGCAGAAGATCAGGTTTCCTTGCTCGTCCAAGATGATTGAGATTAGATTTACGTTCTGGAGAAGGTCACGGAACCGCCTCTCGGATTCCCTGAGCACTTTGTCTTCATGTCTGCGCTCGGGATCAGTGCGGCGATCCCACTGGTTATCGCTAATCATGGGATGTCTGTTGACAAGACCACTTTGGTGCCCACTGAATCAGCATATCGGGGCTTTCTGCAATGTTGAAGATATTTTAGCTCAAATTAAAATAAACCGCCATGTGGCAATTCCGTCGGCTCAGGGGCGTGCTTCATACTTGGGCCAAACGTTCTGCACTATCCACGTGCAATTGTGCAGTTCCCGCCGTCGAACTCTCGGCCGATCACCAATCTTGAGTTAAGCTCGCGCTATGCTTTCTTTCTCCCTGTGAAAGCCCTCAGCCGCGTCTTCAGTGGAAAGTTTGCCGACGGCTGAAGAAGGCTTTTCGAAAAAGAAAACTATGCTTCGCTGGCGCAAGAGGACTGGGTGGTCTATGCGAAACCGCCCCTTGGTGGTCCCTCGCATGTGCTGCATTGCCTCGCCCGCTATACCCATCGTGTTGCTATTTCCAACCAACGGCTCGATGCTGTTGCCGATGGAAAGGTGACCTTCCGTTGGAAGGACTGTGCGCATGGAAGCAAGCAAAGTTGATGACAGTCACCGCTGACTAGTTTTTGGCGGCGGTTTCTCCCCCCCCACGTCCTGCCGCCAGGCTTCGTCCAAAGCCATGCCCAGATTGGCGGATTGGGCGGACGAGGCAAGCGTGGTTCATTGGCATCAGAATCACCCCGGGAGTAGGCGGATTCCTCGGAACCTTAACGTTGAGCAATTTCACGGTGGCAAGTGGCGTATTGAGCGCTATTGGAACTCTCACCGGGGATGTTCTTGATTCTACAGGTGGAGTGCTTGGATCGATCTCACAGGTCGTGACCGTTCCGGCACAAGTCTCTGGTTCCTGTCAAATCCTGAACCTGACACTTGGGCCGCTCCACCTTAACCGGCTGAGGGTGGTGGTTGATCTCAACCAGGTTGTACTCACAATCACCGCCGTTCCCGGAGCTGGAAACCTGCTCGGAAATCTGCTTTGCGCCGTAGCCAATCTGCTGAACGCAGGCGGTCCAATTAGCAACCTGCTCTCTTCGCTTTCAGGTTTGCTGAATCAGATTCTCGGTGCTCTATAGTAGGACTCAAACGCTGGTTGGGCCCGCGGCACAATGCTAGGCTGTACCAAGATGCTGTGCTTGGTACAGCCGATTGTTCCTCCGAAGTCCGACGAAATCGAGAGGCTGTTTCGCAGACTCAAAGGTTTCCGCCGCATGCAGCTTGCGACCACTCATCACGTGCTGCCGCAAAGCTTCGTGCAAGGGGCTCAGAAGCTCGCTTGTCGCACCCACCCAATCAGCGAGTGTGGAACGCTCCAGCTCCACGCCTTCGCACGCGTAAATCTCGGATTGACGTTACAACGGTAAGTGGTCCGCACATTTAGAAACCAGAACATGCGCCAGCAGTCCTGGACCAGCCAAGCCGCGCGCCACCGGGTGACTGGGCGCTTCCGCCTGCACAATAGCATCACACTTCGTGCAACTCAGTTTCGGTCCGTCCGGCGTTCTAACTTGCGCTGCAAGCGACGGAAGGACCCCAGTCCAGCAGCTGCCAGTCCCAATCCCGCGAGCATCAGGGAGGCCGGTTCTGGCGATGATGTCAATCCGGGCGCTGCACAACTCTGCCCGGTGGGGCAAGCGAGAAAGCCGTGGAGTACACCATTCGGGTCGGCATAGAAACCCGTGATCTCGTCCTGATTATTGATCCCGGTGATCTGCGTCGTCTCCACCCCACTATCGAACCCCTCGGCGGGATCATCGATGAAAGTGTATTGGCCGGTGTTCAGGTTGTAGATAAAGCCATGCTGGCTGATGGTGGAGTCGCCGTAATAGCCCGCCACCAACCCTTGGTCGTTCACTCCCAGCAGTTGCGAAAAGACGAAGGTGGCACCGGGCTCTCCAGCCACATTCGGAACGGTCGGGTCGGCAATAGCGGTGCCGGTAATTTGCCCGTGTTGGGCATTATTAATGTTGCTAGTAAAGCCGTGTTGGTTACCATCAGTTCCCACGTAAAACCCGACGACCTGCCCGTGGTTGTTGATGCCTTGGGCGTTGACGGTGTCCGGGCCAGACGGCGAGTCAATCCGCACCAACCCATTTCCGTGTTGGTTGGTCACATAAAAACCCGGCATTTGGCCATTCCCGTTGGTGTACTGCCCGACGATATTTCCTTTGTCATTGATTCCGATCGCTAACGCATTGCTGCCACCATTCGGGATGAACGTCACCGCATTGCCAGTGTTGATCACAAGAGCGTTACCGAGACCGTCCCCGCCCACGACTGTTCCCGCGGCGTTTATTCCTAGCGCCATCGCGCCGGGATTCAGGCTCAGGGTCGTAGCCGTTCCATAAGGATTACTCGGGTTGTTGAATTGCGTGCTATTCACATTGGCGACAAAGTTGTGAAGGTTACCCGCGTTGTCGATGTCGAACCCGATGGCAGATCCACTGTTAGAGATGCCGTTCATGTTTGTCCCCGACGCGACGTCTCCGCCCGCGTTGGGGCCGTTAAAGTTGAGGAACGTGTATCCGTTCCCCACAACGACACTGCCCAAATTGGTCAGCTCGTTGCCACTGCATTGCAGTGCGCCAACCGTCATTAGTGTGAAACAAACCACAAACAACCGTCTCTGTACTCCCGTCATAAATGAACCTCCTTAGCGAGACCGGCAGGTGAATTGCCAGCCTCATAAGCATAAGCGACAAAGTCGCACTAAAGGCATCATTCAAAAATCTTCTTTGATACCCCTGTTTGGGGGAGCACGGGCCGACAATTACGCCCGGCGGGGGTAATCAACCTACGGTGAGGTCCAGCCCAATCATCGTCGTTAGCCCCGAATTCAGCGGTCCGACCTGCCGGAAACGCCGATGCCACGCATGGCATGAGCGCGTGCAGCTGTCTCCGACCGAAGAGCGTGCGCCAGTGCATCGACCAGAGAGTCCCGGACCGGCACGCCTTGCTTGTACGCTGCGCCGATGCCCGTCGCTTGGATCCGCGGTGCACATTAGTGCTGATCGTAGTGGCCGGGGATGGCAAACTGCGGAACTCCGGCAGTGGGGCTGCCGTGGAGATACCCTCGCCACCGTGGTACATAAGGAAGCAACTCGCCCGAACAGCGCGTGCATGTTAAGCTCAGCGACAATAAAGCACCGGCCGACGAACAAGCGCCTCCTTCCACATGGAGTAAGCGCGCGCTAACCCTAACAGCTTCTGAGTAGTTCGTATGTCATGGTTGAAGCGTTCAGAGCTCCACTTTGACGGGAAGTCGTATGCTTTGACCGAAAGTTTTCGGGCGATCTGAGCTATCGCATCGCCAGAAGCATCTATGCGCCGCGACATCTCCGATCAAAGCTTACGACTTCTCGCGATTAGTTATTTTTAGGATAGTCGGCCAGCAATCCGCGCTCGTGGCTTACTATCACCTATCGAAGTAGGCACTTTACTGGATGTAGATCTGCTCCCAGTGGCTGGTCGCGACGTGCACACAAAAGGACCAGGTGCGCCATCCACCTGCGATTCGCTGACGCAGATTGGGTCCGACGTCACGCGATACCCTCAAAACCCTTACCTGCTGCTTAAAGCTTCCTCTACCTTCCGTATCGTCTCCGTTGGGTCGGCGACCTCCACGACAGTTTCGTCATATCGGTCCTCTATCCCGGCAAACAACCGATTTTTTACGTTGAGCTTAATTGCGCGATCCGGATTTCGAACATCCCAGAAGCTTCGTTTCGCGCCGGAATTAAACGAGCCCAGTGAATGACGGAGGCTGCGTGTCCGGGTGAATAGCTTCCCAAAGAAGGTCGGGGACGTCGAAAAAAATCTTCAAGAAGTAATATCGGGGGATCTTCATCCCCTTACTCGCCTACACTAAAGCAGTTCGGATCACGCACACAGGAAAACAGGACGTTAATGGCCGACAAGAAATCTCTGAAAGATCTATTAGAAGACGAAATTAAGGATCTGTATTCCGCGGAAAAGCAGTTACTCCGCGCCATACGTAGAATGGCGAAGGCATCAACTGACGCGGTCCTCAAGCAAGCTTTCCAGCAACACTTGGAAGAAACCAAGAACCAGGTCACTCGACTGGAGCAGGTAGCGCAACTGCTGGAAACCAAACCTACCGGTAAAAAATGCATGGGAATGGAAGGCGTTATCAAGGAAGGCGCGGAGGCGCTTGAGGAAGAGGGCGAGAATTTAGTCCTCGATTTGGGCCTTATCGGCGCCGGAAGCCGGGTCGAGCATTACGAAATGGCGGGCTACTTGACGGCCATCAGTCTGGCAAGGCAGATGAAATCCGCTGAGGTGGTTAAGCTGCTAACCGAAACCTTGGCCGAGGAACAGAACGCGGAAAAAACATTGCGCAAGATAGCGGTCGGATTGCTGAAGTCCGCCCCCACAGCCCGCTAAGTCTTCGCGTCTGTAGAAATCAAAGGCACGCCGGAGCTAATCTTTGTGGCGTGCTTTTTTTATCGCGGTGCCTTGGCTTTCTCCCGACATCCCCCGCGAGCCCAAAAAGGTCCCTTGCGTGCTCGTGAAGATTGCCGGAGACGTGGAAATGGCAAAACTTACAACTTCCAAGAAGAAGGCCGAGCCGAAAAGCGATTTCGGACTGCCTGAGCAACGCAAGTATCCGATGCCGGATGAGTCTCATGCCCGCAACGCCAAGGCGCGAGCGTCGCAGGCGGAGCATGCTGGGAAACTGAGCGCCGCCGACAAAAAGAAGATCGACACCAAAGCGGATAAGCTTTTGAAGAAGAAGTAAATGATCGAAATCTCGTCGGCTTGCAGGAGATGCTTGCACTATGTCGGCGCACAATGCAACGGCGGGGGGAAGTCACGCCTGAGCGAATCGGGTCCTACTTAGGGATCCTTCGCGAGGACCGTCGTAATAGGAACGACAGGGGGGCACGATCTCTTGAGGTATGCCTCGCATGGCTTCACAAGCGCCCAGTACTTTCCGGGAATTTTGCTTTCATCGAGTCCATGGACGATAGAGAAAACTCCGTGAACTTAGCATCTGGAGTCAAAAAGCTTGGCAAACTCGGCGTATTCCGGCTTTTGAGGAGTTCCGGACCATCCTCCCGGAACCACGCGATACGCCAATTCGCCATTAATAGGTTTTCGGCTAATTGAGCTTATCCTGGGCGCCATCCTACGTTGCATAGGCGCGATGGTCTGCGTGGCGGATCGCACGAGCCGTTCGGTCATAAGAAGGGAAGCGGCTATGTCGAAAATGTTCTTGATTTGCTATCGGCGGCAGGCAGCGTGAAACGGAAAGTCGCCCCCTTGCCTTCCTCAGATTCGACCCAGATCTTTCCCCCCTCCCGTTCGATGAACTTCCGGCAGAACGCCAACCCAATCCCACTTCCCGGCCGATCTGCTCCATGTAATCGCCGGAAACGCTCGAAGATCAGAGAATGATCTTGCGGCGCAATGCCAGACGATTGTCGGACACAGAGAATAGCCAGAAGCTGTCCTGCCGCTCTGCGAAGACTCGGATATGAGGCGTTACGGCACCTCGATAGTGCAGTGCATTCGCAATCAGATTCTCACCCATGCGTTCGGCGCTATTTCTTACGATTTTGAGAAGCTGGCCTATTTCGCCATCTTGCGAAGCTCCAGCCTTGCGATACATCATTTCTGTAGATTGCAAAATTGTCTTAGCTCGCTCCAGAGAGCGCCGGACTTTTCGGTCTTTGTGAGTTCCACGTTTCGAAGCAGCAAGATTTGCGAGGCCTCGATACCCGATTAAAAAGGGCTTCCGGCGTCCGGCTATGAATCCAACATCAACAAGTCCCATTGCTCTGCCTGACCACGGAAGGATGATCTCATCGTCTGAGAAGTCTGAGAACGAGACTGAGCTAAGAGAATCATCGTGTGCCTCGCGCCATGATGGACAATCATTAGGGTTGAGAAAGCCCTGCTCACACGTTGTGTCCGGCGCGAAGCAAAATTCACGAGAACAGCCGCTCATTTCTTCTTGTTTCCCTTATGAGGCTTGAGGTCCGTCGCACTGTTTTCGTGCGTTGCACGAGTTGCCTGCAGTTCGCGAAACAGCCATGTAGCCCATTCGGAGGTGGACAGGCGCGTAATAGCGGAAAGTCCGACAAGATCCCTAAAACGGCTGTCATTTATCGCTGCGGCGTGTTCGGGCCGCGAGATTAGAGAGATGAGGTAACCCCTCCCGCCAGCGGACGGCACGAGTTCCGCAGTTACCTTTCGAAATTCTGCCAGAGCAGGGTGACAGCTAGCAATTTCCACCAACTCTTGCAGTGTTCTCCCTTCGTTGGATTCACCTGTTTGGATGAGACGGATCCTGTTCTTAGTGCCCGGCTTTTGCTTCGTTCGAATCGGGACCGAAGAAATTTGTCGGTACTGGGGAGCATTTGCGAGTGACACCGGAGGCGTTCCTTAGATTCGGATTTTCTTTAGAGTGAGATCGCTCATGCGTACCTCGGCAATATCTCTACGGTATGGATCAAAGTAGATAGTCATTCTGTTTAAGAGGTTGATTTATGAAGGATGTTTCATAAACCAAGCTGGCTATCTCCAGACACATTTCCGCTCTTGGAATATAAGTCTTTTAGAATCAATTATTTAAGTTCTTAATAAACTAATTGAACTAAGGTCCGTTTCCTCGTATGTTATTGAAAACATGGAGCGGGAGACCGGGTTCGAACCGGCGACGTCCAGCTTGGGAAGCTGGCATTCTACCACTGAATTACTCCCGCACAGCCCAACAACAAACACCATTAAATTACCACAAACCGCAGACTCCTCACCGTCGACACCGACAACCATCCCTCTCGCGACACCGCCAACCGAATTAGGCAAGTCCGCAATGATCCAGCGCGCCCATATACGCAAGCACTTCGTACCCGATGAAGTCCGCACCATACGCCTCGCATAACCCTCCTCCCAGACAACCTATCTTTGGCGTCACACTGACACCCAAGGGTCACACACCCTGGACCATACCTGTTTTCGAAAGACACAGCGTTTCCATCTTCGGTAAATAGCTTAGGTTTAGCAGGGTCAACGCTGTTGAATCAACCAATCCCAAACCGCCCCAGGTCCTCACACCAGTCTGGGCGCGTCCCCGGTCGCCGCGTCCTCCTAGTTACTCGACAGCTTCCGAACCAAATCGTACAAAAACGTCTGCCCCTCGTAAAATGATTGCACCGGGATCCGTTCATCCCGACCATGCGCCCGCCCGCCATCGCGTTCATCGAAGAAGCCTTGAATGCCGTAAGTCGGAATGCCGGCGGAGCGCAGATACCGGCCATCCGAAGCTCCGGTGGACATGGACGGAAGCGTGATCACGCCGGGCCACATGGTATCGGTGATCTGGCTGAACGCATGCATAATATCCGGGCGTAGAGGCGACGGCGGAGCGGAGCCTTCATTCACCGTGATGCTGACTTTCACCTGATCCCCTTCCACCAGCTCGCTCAGTGTGGCGAAGACGTCTTCCGGCTTGTCCTGCGGCAGAATGCGGCAATTCACGTTCGCTGCTGCCAGTTGCGGCAAAGCATTCGGCGCGTGGCCGCCTTCCAGTTGCGTGGCCACACAAGTGGTTCTCAGCATCGAGTTGTAGCCCGGAGAGGCAGCCGCCAGTTTGGTCATGGCGTCAAGCGAACCTTCGCTGACCTGCTTCATTTCTTCGGCGGTCTCGCCGCTTTCGATTTTTGACATTTGGCCGAAGTAGGCCTTGGTGACTTCGTTCACCTCCAGCGGAAAGCTGTAAGCCGACAGCTTTTCAAGAGCGAAAGCCAGGTGATAGATGGCGTTGTCCGGGACGGGCCGCGAACTGTGACCGCCCTTATTACGAACCTCGAACCGGAAATCGGCATAGGTCTTTTCAGCCAGGCCGATGTCATTGGCAACGCGTTTGCCGTTCACCATTTCGCCTCGGCCGCCTTCGTTTAGGGCAAAGTCGGCGTTAATTAACTCGCGATGGTTCTTCAACAGCCAGTCAACGCCGTTGAACGGGCCGCCGCCCTCTTCGTCAGCTGTGAGGGCAAGAATCAAATCACGATCCGGCTTATAGCCCTCGCGCTTCATGCGAATGAGAGTGGCCACCCAAACGGCCGCTTGCGCCTTATCGTCTGAGGTGCCGCGGCCGTAGTAGAAACCGTCTTTTTCGAGGAAGGTGAAAGGATCGGTGGTCCAATCCTCACGCTTGGCCTCCACCACGTCAATGTGGGCCAGTAGCAGAATGGGCTTGCGCGCGCCCGTGCCGTGATACCGGACTACCACGTTGGCTTTCGTCGGCTTGGCTCCTCCGACGAAGATATCGGAATCCGGAAAGCCTTCGGCTTTGAAGCGGGCCGCGACTGATTCCGCAATGGGCGTTGTGGGACCGGTGGTGAAGCCGGACTTACTTTCCACCATTTCTTTAAAAATTTCCAAAGCCAGCTTCTGATCAGCCGGCGGAGGCATCAAGGAGGCTGCGCTTAGCAGCGAAGCGAAGCCGAGGAGCAAAGCAAAAGCGTTGCGGAGCATGTTTGACATCTTGGCATGAAGCATACTTCGATAGGATCTTTAATGATGAAAATCACCATTGTTTCGCTGGCAGCCTTGCTGCTGGCAGGCGTTAGCGCGAAGGCGGAAGTCCGCCTGCCGAAGATACTCGCAAGCCACATGGTTCTGCAAAGACAGCAGCCTATTCACCTCTGGGGCTGGGCAGAACCGGACGAACAAGTAACGGCCACGCTGGATGGCAAGACGCAGTCAACTACGACGGATGACGTGGGCCACTGGCATATTTACCTTCCCGCGATGGAGGCGGGCGGCCCATTTCAATTGGTGATCAAGGGCGCCAATCAGATTTCTTTGGATGACATTTTGATTGGGGATGTCTGGTTTGCCTCAGGCCAGTCCAACATGGAGATGCCGCTGAGGGGTTTTGATGCCAATGCCGTCATCAAGAATAGCGACCAGGAGATTCGAAATGCGGAGCACAAGGACTTGCGCTTGTTTCGGACGCCGAAGCGCTCGTCGGACTATCCGCAGCCCGACTTCGACGCGGTTTGGACGGAGTGCACGCCGCAGACTGCGGCGGATTTTTCGGCCGTCGCCTATTTCTTTGGCCGGCAGATTGCCAAAGAAGAGCATGTGCCGGTTGGCCTGATTGATTCCACCTGGGGCGGCACGCCGGTGGAAGCGTGGGTCAGCATGGGTAGCTTGGGATCGGATTCAGCACTGGATCCGGTGTTCGTGCAGTGGGCGCAGATGAGTAAAGATGTGGCGGAGATACCGGCGATGATCAAGGCCGAAAAGCGCGCCGACGAGAAGGCGAAAGCGGAAGGCAAACCGGCGCCCCACCATGACTGGCATCCCGATCCATCTTCCTGGGCTCCCGCAGGTTTATATAACGGGATGGTGGCGGCCGCTTTGAATTTCCGGATCAAGGGCGCCATCTGGTACCAGGGCGAATCGAATGCGTCTCCGTCACGCGCCGATATGTACGAGCGCGAGTTCACCACCATGATTCAGGACTGGCGCAGGGAGTGGCGCGAAGGAGATTTCCCGTTCTTCTTTGTGCAGCTGGCAAATTTTGAAGCCGGACCGCAGAGCTTCCAAACCATCCGTGAGGCGCAGCGGCGTACGCTCTCCCTTCGCAACACCGGTATGGCGGTGACCATTGATATCGGCCTGGCGGGCAACATTCATCCACCGGACAAGCAGGACGTGGGAGCGCGGCTGGCGCTGGCGGCGGAGGCGATCGCTTACGGAAAGCACATTGAATATTCGGGGCCGACCTATCGCCAGACCAGCTTTAATGGACCGGAACTGCGTGTCTGGTTCGACCATACGACGGGTGGGATGAAGGGCGCCGATGGCTTTGAGATTGCTGGCGCGGACCACAAATTTGTGCCGGCCACGGCCCGGATTGACGGCGATACGGTGGTGTTAACCGCAACCGCAGTCACTGAGCCGCGCTATGCACGCTACGGCTGGGCCAACAATCCGGCGGTGAACCTTGTGAACGGCGAAGGGCTGCCCGCTTCGCCCTTCACCTCCGAGGAGCGCATTCCCGCCGTAGGGAATTCTCAATAAGCCAACCGCCGCGCAAAAGCAATCAAGCCGAGACCGATTGCAATGGCCCCCAAAAGTCGAGGGCTCCGGCACAGCAGTAAAATCCGCAGGGGTGCCGCTCAGAATGGACGGGTCGGCATTCGCAATCAGAAGCTGGTTGGCGCTCTCAAAGTACAGCCCGCGTGGATCAAACGGAGCGTCAACCGTACCCTGGTTCAGTTTGGCAACCAGGTCACCCGCCGGGTCCAACACGTCCACCGAACCATAAGTCCCACCGCCTGCGTTGGATCCGGAGACCGAAACAACAAGATCTCCGGATAAATTCAAACCGCCCACCACAAATCCACCCGGAGCTATGACCATGTTCCTCAAACCGGTTTGCGCGAAGCTAAGCGGCACGGTCGCATACAGCTTCTCGTTGCCATTCTCATCTATCGAGTAGATGTTGCCATCCCCGATGTCGCTCACCAGCAGTTCAGGAGCAGTCGACCCTTTAACGAATCCTGTCGGCGCCACTTGCAAATCCGCTCCAAAATTCGATAGGAAAACAAACGTACTCAAGTTGCTGGAAGGCGATAGCGCGAGTATCGCGTTCTTAGATCCGGCCTGGACAATGAGAACGTCGCCGCCCACTTTGCCAAAGCAAGCCGGTGCCGCTGCGGACCCGTAATAATAGCCCTGATACGAGGAGGACACCGTGACCAGCGAACTCTTTGCGGAAACCCATCGCATAAATCACGCCATAGGGAACACTGCTTTTGTTCAACGAGTAGCCATCCGTAATATAGTTCCCGCTGAGCGAGCCGCCCTGCGTAGGCGGCATAAAACTGCCGCGACAAGCTCAGTGGGAGTCGACCCCAGGCTGGGAACCGTTGCCAGAACAGTCGGCGAATCGCCTCCGGGAGGAATGGAGTTGACGTGCCGGTGTGACCATCCGTCACCAGAACAGATCCGGCGTCTAGACCAAAACCTTGCCGCTTGAGATGGTTTCAGGTAACGAAAAGCAAGCAGAAAAGGTCGTGATGCCACTGCCGCTCAGCACTGACGCGGCCACGACCGAACACATGAAGGAAGAAAATACAAGACGCATAACAGCGACTCCCAGGAGATCTTGACGTACAAGGTTAACCCGAGAAACTTTACACGCTGGTGTATTCATGGTACTCACACGATACGATCCCGTACTGCCACTCCTCGTGGCGGCAAAAGGGGCATTATCAATGAGCCGAGGCCAGCATTTTGTCCCGTCGCGCCTTGAACTCGTTGTTAGGCTTCCACTCGGGGTAATGAATCCCATTCGCCACCAAAAGGCCCACCCGGAAAAGCAACTGCACATCCTGAGCCTCGCCTGAGAGATCCCAACCGGGTTTAATCTCATCGGACACCTTGTGATAGTCGTACGTCGTGTAGTGCTCGGCCTTTTCGCGCCCGTACCCAGCCGGCTTGCCGATGTAGTCGTCTCCGGCATGGATGCTCAGCGCTGGCACTCCCTGCTTGGCGAACTCGAAATGATCTGAACGATAGTAACCACCGCGTTCCGGCGTCGGGTCGGGATTTAGCGTGCGCCCGCCTTGCTCGTCGGCTACCTTCTTGGCCAAGTCATCCAGAGTGGACGCGCCCAGTCCCACCACAGTCAAGTCGCGAGTCTTGCCCCAGACATTAATGTCGTCCATGTTGAGATCGGCCAGAGTCTTCGTCAGCGGATACAGCGGATTCGCCGCGTAGTATTTGGAGCCGATCAAGCCTTTCTCTTCTGCCGTAACCGCCAGGAAAAGAATCGAGCGCTTTGGGGCGGGTGTCATCTGTGCGAATGCCCGGGAGAGTTCCAGCAGGCCTGCACAGCCGCTGGCGTTGTCCGCCGCGCCATTGTAGATCTGGTCACCCTTGAGGGTCGGATCTTTGCCAAGGTGGTCCCAGTGGGCCGTGTAAATCACATATTCGTTCTTGAGCTTCGGGTCGCTGCCTTCCACTTTGGCGATGAGGTTCTTGGACTTCACCTCACGAACCTGGTTCTTGAGCTCGAATGACCATTTGGCATTCAAAGCGACAGGGTGAAAGTCTTTCGAAAGAGCCCGCTGCTTAAGTGCCGCCAGGTTCTGGCCGGCGGCGCTGAAGATGCGGCTGGCAGCATCATAGGTGACCCATGATTGGACGCCGACGCGATGGGCGTTTCGGTCTGGAGTTTGGATGTCGAAGTTTTCGTGTGTATTGCTGCCCACCACCACTTCAAACGGGTAACCGGCAGGCCCGGTCTCATGAATGATGACGGCGGCGGCTGCACCCTTCTCGGAGGCGATTTCATACTTGTAAGTCCAGCGGCCGTAGTAAGTCATGGCTTTGCCGTTGAACATTTTGGGATCGAGTTTGGAGGGGTCGTTGGGGTCGGGAACTTGAGGGTCGTTAACCAGCATGACAATGGTCTTGCCTCGCACGTCCACGCCCTTATAGTCGTCCCAGCCATACTCGGGAGCCACCACTCCATAGCCTACGAAGACCACGTCCGAGTTGGTGATTCTGATCTCGGGGACAGGACGGATGGTCCAGGCCACGATGTCTTTCTTCGGTTCCAGGTCAATTGTTTTGCCGCCGGCAGTAACGGAGGTGGTGGGGTCGGAGTGAACGCCGAACAAGGGGACCTCCTGCACATAAGTACCGTTCGGATTGCCAGGCCTCAGGCCGAAGCTTTTGAACTGCTGGATGAAATAGGCGACAGTGAGTTCTTCGCCCTTGGTAGATGGAGCACGCCCTTCGAACTCGTCAGACGATAAAGTCTTGATGTGATCCAACAGGCGTGCGGGCGTGATCAGATTCTCGGCTGCGTTCGGAGTGAGCGCGAAGGCAAAACCGGCAGCGATTAGCGAGACGGCGGTGAGTAACCTCATCCTGCCAGAGTAACTGGAATTGTTTTACTGCTTCAAATGGAACGCTTTTAATTGTGCCGCCGCTTGCTCATAGAGCATGATGGCTTGGCTCGTGGGCGCGCGGTCTGAACTTTCAAAAGCCGTGAGCGCAGCGCTGAGTTCGCTGATGATGGGGGCCAGTTGTTTCTTCTTTGCGTCGCTCGCCTTCTCATCGATCTTGTGGGCTGCCATCAAATCAGTAAGTGCTCGTTTGGCCCAGGCGAATTGTTGGGCTAGGTCTGTGGGTGTCGCGGCGGAGCGCGGATCCAGGATGACCTGCACGGTTTTTTCCTGCTTGCCGCTGCTCGTGGTCAGGCGCACCGTGTAGTGGCCCGGCAGCACCATCGGTCCGGCGTAACTCGTCGACTCTTCATCGTCATCCGGCGCGGCTCCCTCGCTGCCTCGCAGCAGATCCAGATCCCAGACAAACCGGTGCAGGCCGGGTTCGGCGCTTAAGGCGGGAGGTGCGTGCAGCCAGCGCGGGGAAATGGGAACGTTGGTGTTAGGCTCATCCGGCTCGTCGGCGGATGAATACTTGCGGATCAGATTGCCCGTGGAATCGAGAATCTCGAGCGTCACCGGGCCTTTGTTGTCCACGCCGAGGAAGTAATCGATATAGGCTCCACGTGCGGGATTCTCCGCTTGCGGTTCATCGAGTGGAAGCGGAGTGCCTTGAAAGCCATCTGAGACCGTGCGCACGGCGGGAACGGGTGCAAAAAGCGTGGTGGCGGAAAGGGGTTCATTGCTCATCTGCCGCAGCGGCGCGACGTCATCCATAATCCAGAAGGAACGGCCATGCGTGGCGATCACCAGGTCATTCTCATGAATGACCATGTCTCGCACCGACGTGACAGGAAGATTGTGTTGCAGCGACTGCCAGTTCTCGCCGTCATTGAAGGAGACATACACTCCGAACTCGGTTCCGGCGAAGAGAAGACCCTGACGTTTGGGGTCTTCCCGGATGACGTTCAGGAAGTGCGCCGGAGCGATGCCATTCGTGATAGCCTGCCAGGTCTTGCCGTAATCGCGGGTGCGAAAGGCGTAGGGCTGCATGTCATCCAGGCGATGGCGGTCCACCGTGATATAGGCTTCGCCCGGGGAGAAATGCGACGCTTCGATCATGGCGATTTTGCTCCAGGGCGTGATGTCAGGAGGCGTCACATTGGTCCAGCTTTTGCCGGCATCACGCGTAAGATGGACGAGGCCGGAATCGCTGCCAGCCCAGATTTGATCGGCGGCTAACGGTGAGGGAGCGATGGAGTACACGATGCCGTAGCCCGCATGGTCGGTCTTCTGGATGGTGAGATCAGGGCTGATCGTCTGCCAGTGCAGCCCGCCGTCCAGCGTACGCATCACGTATTGTGTGCCGAGATAAAGAGCGTTGTGCTGAGCGGGTGAAAAGACGAGCACAGGCGTCCAGGGATCGCGGTATTTGCGCTTGGATGGATCGCCTAGTGTAGCGGGTCCGGGCCAAGGAGCAATGTTTTGACTTTCCCGCGTGCGGCGGTCGAACCGCTCGACTGTGCCGAAGGTCCCGGAGATGTAGAAGACGTTCGGGTCGGTCGGGTCAGGCGCGATATAGCCGCTTTCACTGCCGCTGACGGTGGAGAAATCTCGTGCATCAATTACTTCGTGATCTGTCCGGCTGGGCATCACGGCGGTACCGCTATCCTGCTGGGCTCCATAGACGTGATATGGATAGGCGTTGTCTGTGACGACGTGATAAAGCTGGGCGGTTGGTTGGTTGTACCAGCTGGTCCAGGTTGCTCCTCCATCGATGGAGACAACTGTTCCCTGATCCGACGCGAGGGCCATGCGGCTGGAGTTAGCCGGATCAATCCAGAGTTGATGATAATCGTCGCCGCCCGGCGCGCCGCGGACAATGGTGAGTTTAGTACCGTTGTCAGCCAGCTTATATAAAGCGACGTTGGGGATATAAAGCGTATCAGGGTTGTTGGGGTCGGCGGTGATCGAGCTGAAATACCAGGCGCGGCTGGTAAGGCGGGGGTCGCTGCTAAGACGCTTCCAGGAAGCGCCCTGGTCGTCTGAGCGATAGATGCCGGACGAGTCAGGCGAGCCGGTATCGACAGAGGCGTAGATGCGGCGGCCGTTTGTTCCCGTGGTTACCGCCACTCCGATGCGTCCGAGCTTGCCCGTGGGAAAGCCGCCGCCGGTGATGGCGGTCCAGCTATTGCCGCCATCCTGAGAGCGATACAGGCCGCTTCCCTGGCCATCTAGGGGAGCGTAAGTGCTCCACGGCGGACGGTGCGCTTCCCACAGAGCGGCAAAAACGACCTCGGGATTATCGGGACAGAGGGCAATGTCGGCGGCTCCGATTGCAGGCCCCTTGAACAGGGTCTTGGTCCAGTGTGCGCCCCCGTCGGTGGACAGGAAAACGCCGCGCTCCTCGTTGGGAGCGTAGGCGTGTCCCAATGCGGCGACCAGGATGTGATCGGGATTTCGGGGATCGATAACGATGCGGCTGATTTGACGGGTGTCTTGAAGGCCAATGTTAGTCCACGTCTGGCCGCCGTCCGTGGATTTATAGATACCGTTTCCTGTAGCAAGATTTGAGCGGATGTCGGATTCGCCGGTTCCTACATAAATGATGTTGGGGTCAGACGGCGCCACCGCAAGCGCACCAATGGAGGCTACGGGTTCTTTGTCGAAGATGGGACTCCAGGTAGTTCCGGCATTGGAGGTTTTCCAGACGCCGCCATCGACTCCCCCAAAGAAGAACTTAGTGCCGCTGCCCACCACACCGCTAACCGCGACGGACCGTCCTCCCCGGAAGGGACCGATGAGCCGCCAATGCAAGGCGCTGGACTGCGCCAAGCCGAAATCTGTGAGCAACGGGAAGATAACAAGAAGCCTCAAGGCCGTTCGGTACGTGAACATGGAACTAAAACGATAACCCAATCGCCTTAGACCGCCCAATGGAAACAGAAGATTTTTCTTCTTTTCCGAGATTGTGCAAGGCCATGAGGGCAAAGGGAATTGGCTGAAATGCGGTGATAACTCCCGCATTTTCATCACCCTAGACATCTATGACAACTCTATGTCAATGCCGCCATGTCGGGTAAACTGAGGCTGTATATGAGCGATGCCTTGGGATGTCTTGAATGTAGAATCTGTGGTCGATCTGTTTACTTTATCCGCGAGGAGGAAGCGATTCAGGATGGCCAGCGGTTAATTGAGTTGACCTGTTCCCGCGGGCACACTGACAGGTATTTTGATGTCGATGTTCGCTCTCGCGAACAGGGGGAGCCGCGGGTTGAAATGAGCCGGGCGGCGGCAGTCGGGTTCTAAACACTTGGTTTGGGAGTGACGCCTAATGGCCTCACTCCCCGTGTATCCAAACAATCCTACTAACGTTTTTTACGCTTACTCTTTGAGTTTTGCGGGCTCTGTGAGGAGTTCAGAAAAGAAGGCGTAAACTGCGTCAGGGTTCTGCTCGCCAGGTCCACAGTAACGGCGTCGTCCGGCGTTTTCGCTGCGGCGCCATCGGTTGCCGGATGGTATTCGATCCGAAGCTGCTTCGGATCCACCACGACGCGGAGGTAACCGAAATCCTGATCGTCGTAGCTTTCAAATACAACGCGATCTGTTCCGTTCGACGAGCCCGCTTGTTCCATGGGAACGCGAAGAGTTGGTGAATCTTTCCCGGTTAGCGCTGCCACAGCATGACCGCCGCCGCCCGCCACAATGAATGGCGTTTCACGGGAATCTTTGTACCGCGTAAATCGCTGGTAATTATGCGCGTGGCCGGATAAAAATGCATGCGGCCAGACTCCGGCTTTCTCGCAGCACGCGTCTATGTCATTGAGCGCCAGCGGGCTGCTGCCATGCTGGCGATCCGACTGGGCAGCCTGGCTCTCGGCAACATAAGGAGGATGGTGTAGAGCCACGATGACGGCGCCGGTGAATTTATCGGACTTGACGCGGCTTAGCGCAGCGATGAGGAAGTTGAGCTGGACGTCCGGAATGGCGTAAGTTCCGCCCTGGGATGAAATGACTCCGGGATCTTCAAGCGTGTTGCTGTAGAGGGTGATAATTCGAATGAACGGTGCCTCCAGCGTGTAATAGACGCCCGGTTGTACTTGTGCGGTTCGCAAGAGTCCGCCGGCTTCGGGCGTGCGATGGGGCGGTCGTCCGGCAGCGCAGAAGTTTTCAAGAAACGCCGCCAGACTTGGCGTACTGGTTTTCGGAGCTACCATGCCGTCGTGATTTCCGGCGATCGCGAAGATAGGGGCGGGATAGCTCCGGTATGGGTCGTAAAACTGGTCGTAATAGTATTGGGACTCGCCGAAGCTGTAGATAACGTCGCCCAGATGAAAGAAGAATGAGGGCACGTTGCGCGGATCGGTCTCATTGAAGTCGCTGACCAGTTTGTCAGCCACCATATTCTGGTCCGCCGGACCGCGGGTATTGCCGGTGTCGCCGACGGAGTGGAAGACCATCTGGCCAGTGTTCTGAATGGCTGCGATGATGCGCGGCCCGTTCTGGCCCAGGGATTCTTCCAGCGTTACGACGGGTTCCGTCGTATCCAGCACGGGAAACGGCCGCGGGAATTGCGGCGTCGAGTCGATGATCTTGTAGGCGCCGTTGTCTGACCCATGCTTCACGACGAAAGTGGTTGGGTCCGGAGTGGCTTGCGGCTGGCCGAACTGCGGGCCATCTGTCGGTATGGGTTGCGTGTTCTCCGGCGGTGGAGCTGGATGCGGCGGCCGGTGCTTGGTCTTGTTGGGTGGATTCTTCTTAGCCATAATAATTGTTCAGATCGGTGACAGTCACCGTAATCCCTAAATTCTGGAAACTCCAATACGCCGAAGCCTCCCCACGCGGCCGCCAAATCATTCTGGCGTTGCAGCCACCGATTTCCGTGTTTAAAACAGGTGCTTGAGGGCTTTGCCGGTACCTTTTAAAATCTTGCCGGTCCCCTTGACCGCGCCAACGCCCGCGTTCTTGCCGGCTCCAGCGGCGCCTTTCCCTAGGTCGGCGGCAGCGTTAATCGGGTGTAGAGTGACCAGGTCGCCGGCGGCTTTTCCGGTGCCTTTTGCGGCGCTTCCTACTCCCTTTCCCGCTCCTTTCCCGATGTCGCCGGCGCCGGTGCCGATGTCGTGCTTGGCTGTCGTATGCCGCTTTTCCGTGTGCTCAGAAGCCGTGGAAGCTTGCTGGGCGGCCGCCATTGCAGAAATCAAAAGAGCGGCTAGGGCGACGCGGAGAATCATCATCGGTAATACCTAACTCATTATTGCGCTTGGCGACGCCGCCGGCCGCTCAGAAGATATACGGCGGCGCGCAATTCGAGTAGCGGGTCATCCGAGGGCTCGATCCCCTCGACACGGGGAATGGGATCAAAGATCATATTTTTCTGCGTAGCAATTTCGTCTGCTTCCACTCCCGTTAACACTACTTTGCCGAAGGGAACGAGTGGCCGATCCTCCGGCCAGTGGATGGTGGCGTCGTCAACAATATCCGTTTCGCCGGCGGTTTGAACCACGATTTGAAAGGTCACCGGCTGACTTCTGACCCGGTCGCGGAGTTCGTCGAAAAGGAAGTTCACATCTTTTGACTTCAGAATCTTCGAATCCATGTGTTCGACGCCCGCCTCCGGAATAATGCGATAACGGCCAAACGTGCTGACGCCATCAGCGTTGATGAAGCGCATGGCGGTGACGCCGAAGTACGCTTCCTGGGCGAAGCTGGCCGGTGCGGGTTTTGGAGTTTGGACAAACGCCAGGGCGGCTGGATGTGTGCCCAGGAACGGCGAGGGGTCGCCCGTGGCGAGAGCGCGCAGAAACTCCAGAAACTCCGCTCCGGTTCGAGTAGGGAAGCCGTCGGTGGAGTGACTCACGATGTCGGTGTGCTTGTGCTCACCTAAATGAAAGCGAATCGCCAGGCCGCGCGGATCGGCGTTCGGATCATTGTCCGGGAGCAGCGGGATGCCGGTAGAGTTCGAGAAGCGGGCGGTGACCGGAGTCGAGTTGCTTGAGATGTGAGGCGCCCTGGTCAGGCTCGACGCCTCAGGAGAGGATGTGAACATTCCCGAGAGCAGAATACCCTTCGCGTGGGCAGGACGGAACCCGGGGTGGAGACCGAAGATGGCATCGAACTGCGCAATGATTTCCTGGCTGAGTGCAACCAGCTTTTCGTCTGAAGGCAGCGGCATGACTCAGATTCTTTCAAATCCGCCTTGACGTGGGCAAGCATGAAGAAGGGAATTTCAGCTTTTGTACCGGAATTTCAAGCTGCGCCATTCGAGAACGACAACCATTCCTCGCGGCGTATATTTCCGGAGAGGCCAAAGCGTAGTGCCAAAGTGAATAGCGGAAAGAAGAGAAGGGAAGCGTACGCGGTATTCGGGGCCGCTTCCCGTCACTTCCAGCTTGTGTCCCGCGTGCTCTACCAGCAGGTTTACCTCTGGCAGAGTCATGCTAAGCCTTGGCTGCCGTATCTTTGGTCCGGATTTTCATGGTTCCTTTGATTTTCCAGGTCGCATGAACGGGGTGGGTGGTCGCTGCGCTCGGAACCGAGATCTCGAAATCCTCGAACTCGTAGGTGATTTCAGCCCCGCGTCCAGTGAGCTTGTCGTAGAGGCCAATGGCCAGATCGGGCCAGGTCTGTGGTTGTGTGGTTTCGTCCATCGCATAACTGATGCCGCGTGCAAAACTCCGGTTGAAAAAATCGGACTGCTTCACTCAGGCTGACAAATAGGACACCAGTACAGCTTGCGGCCCACAAATTGGCGCATAAGAACCTCACTATGGCAAATGAAACACTCGGACCCTTGCCGGCGGTACACGTAATGCGTTTCAAAGCGGCGAGCTTTGCCTTTGGGGTGGGGCCGGTCTTTGGGACGAGTGGTGACAATGCGCCGGTCGACGATCCCGTCTTTCATGAGCGCGACTGCGTCCTTCCAGATGGATCGAATCTGACCCCTTTCCACTTCAACGCCCCGGCGAAAGGGATTCAAGCCTGCCCGGTATAACAATTCGGCACGGTAGATGTTGCCGAGGCCACCGATGACCGATTGATTCATCAGCAGTGCAGCGATGGGCGCGCGGCTTTTCGTGATGCGCTGGACTACGGCTTCCACGTCGGCATCCGGGCGTAAAGGGTCCGGCCCAATGCGATCCAGCAACTTCGTCCGATCTGCGTGGCTAAGAACATCGCAGGCGGTGGGACCCCTCAGTTCCAGCCAGTGAGTATCATTGGAGATTCGCATTCGCAGCACGCCGCGTGGCTCAGGAAACGGCATCTCCCCGTCACGGAATTTTCCAAACAGACCAAGATGCACGTGCAGCTGGCGATCCTTCCCAAAATCGTAGAACAGATGCTTGCCGAAACCTTCCACTCCTTTTAGCTTCCGATTGTTTAACAGCCGCGCCCCGGCTTCAAAACGTCCGTTGGGCGCGGCCACCGCTACGATCGATCCACCAAAAAACGCGCTTTGCAATTCGGCGTGGCGGTGAATCTCATTTCCTTCAGGCATCACGTTTATTGGATGGCGACCCTGACAGGCGGCACTCAGGAAATGCATTAGGCCTCGCTGAGATTTTCGCTCGAACTGAAACAACATTCAAAAGCGTGTTCGAGAAGCTCTGACGTCAACTCGTTGGGCAGGCGCTGAAAGGCGATATAGTCCATCACTTGGGAGATCAGATCGCGCGGATGACAGCGCCGGAATCTTCGACCCGTCTGCGTGTAGTAGCGAGAGATGAAATCGTCGAGCATTTCGACTGGAGGATTCAAACCGTGGTGTTCGCATTGCTGCAGGAAAATCGCGCGGAATTCGGCGCGGTCCGGACTGCGTAGCAGCATCTTGTATTGAATGCGGCGCAGGAACGCTTCATCACCGAGCTGGTTCGGCGTCAGGTTCGTTGAAAAAACCAGGAAGGTTTCAAAAGGAACGCTCATTTTGCCGCCATGAGAAAACGCCAGGTAATCCACATGCCGCTCCATGGGCACGATCCAGCGGTTAAGAATTTCGGTGGGCGATACGCGTTGGCGGCCGAAGTCATCAATGAGGTAGATGCCGTTGTTGGCCTTCAAATGAAAAGGGGCATCGTAAATTTTGGACACGGAATTGTAGGACAGGTCCAGCATGCTCATCGTGAGCTCGCCGCCGGTGGCTAGAAACGGACGCCGGCATCGGGCCCACCGGCCGTCGGACATGATTTCTAACGACTGGGCATTCGAATTACTGAGCAGCTTGTGATAAATGGGATCAAAAAGCTGGATGATGTTGCCCTGGCATTCGAGCGCATACGGAACCCAGATGGGCGACGTCTGAATGTTCGCCAAGGCTTCCGCGAGGTAGGTCTTACCATTGCCGGGCTGGCCGTAAATCAAAAAAGATTTGCCGGAGCAGACGGCCGGCCCAATCTGATTTAGGACGGAGTTGGTGATGACCATGTGCGCGTAAGCCTCGGCCAGGCGTTCGAAGGTCAGCCAGTGATTCGGTAGCTTCTGGAGGCCCACGGCCGTGGCATATTGATCCAGCGGTACGGGCGCTGGCCCGACGTACTGATTTACATCGAGGTAATCGCGCGCCACGCGACGGCCCGCCTCGGTTAATGACAACGTGGAAGAGACCGGGCCCAATCCCCGGGAACCTTTAACCTGCACCAGTTGCTGAACTTTGAACTGCTCACACAGGTCTTCAATCATGCTGAAGCGAAATCCTAGGAAATGCGCGACTTCGTTGCCGACCAGGTCGCCTTTGAAATACAGAGATTTTAAGATGAGTTGTTCGATGAGGCTTTGCGGAAGGCCGGTGTCCGCGAGCGATTGAAGCTCGGCCGGTGTGAAGCGTTTGGAACGCGAGCTCGCCGGCACTTCGGGCGGCCCTTCTGCGTTCGCTGGCTCGGGGATAAAAAACGACGCCACACTAAGCTCATCGACGGAAGCAGCCGATGAAATTAGTGTGCGGACCGAAACTATTCAGACTCGACCAGCAACTCAACATTGACCGAATAAATCGCTGATTTGCCTTCGTGGTCGCTTTCGAAATAGACGCGCCGGTTGTCGGGAGAAAACACGGGCGACACTTCGGCCGGGTGGGTGGCCCGATGTTCGCATAACGTCATTTCGCGGTGCGGCATGCGGAGCATCAGAATCACGTTTGGCTGGGCACGGCTCCGGCTGGCGCCCACGAACACGGTGGCATCGCTGTTGGGTGCGAACGAGGCGAACTGGCTGGTGGGCGAAACGAGATACTCTTCCCCGCCATGGATGGACCGGCCATGGATTTCGGCCAGGACTACGCCATTGGGAGAGATAACGTCGCGTAAGAATAAAACGGATTGGGCGTCGCGGTCCCAGAAAGGTTCGTGAACACGGCCGCTCGCCACAAGGACAGCATCCGCCGGCAACGTGCCTGATAGGTAGTAGAGTTCGCGATTTTCAGCATCTGCCGCTTGTGGCTTGGAAAACAAGCAGCCCGCGGAACCGGGCTGCGGCCAGGCCTCCAGCACTCCCTCGGCAAGAACGCTCTCCGCCGTCGCGTGATTTTCGTTCGCTTCTTTGCGTTCCAGCTTCCCGTATGAAACCGTATACAAAGATCCGTCGCCAGCCACGGTGAACGACGAAACACCTTCTTTGACGATGCGGGACGTCCCATGAGAAAGATTGGCTTCGAAAAGGTTGTCGCTATCGAGGAAGAACGCCGACTTTTCCTGGTGGTCCAGTGTCAGGGAGCGCGGAACTAAGTTGGCCGTGTCGACAATCTGACGAATTGCTCCGGTCCGTAAATCAATGGCGTAGGGTGCGAAGCGGCCGCCGCGGTCTGATGCAAATAGGAGTAAACGCTCGCGCGCTGATACGAAATGGTTGCGAGCGAAGGGAAGTAAGCTCACCGAAGAGACGGCGGTCAGCCGGACGACGGTATTTTCAGTAACGGGATCCACTTCGCGGGCAAACTCACCCACCCTCGGAAGCGGCTTTGCCTTCTTCGGAAGCGGCTTCCCTTGTGCCCCTAGTGGGTTGGGAGCCGCCAGGGCCAGGGGAAATGCGGAGAGGAGAGCCCTGCGAGAGATACCGAAATTCACTCTATTCCAGGATGGCAGATTGGAATAGGGCGACGTCCCTAAAGGCCCAAGTCGTTGTGACCGGTGTCGTGCCGCGCCTGCGCCTGGAGGATGGCCTTGGTGTTTTCCGGTTTGCCCATGTACTTGTAAGGATTCACAGGTGTGCCCGCGACGCGGACTTCATAATGGAGATGCGGACCCGTGACGCGTCCGGAAGCACCGGTCAGCCCGATCACTTCGCTGCGGCGAACTTCCTGTCCGGGCACCACCAGGAACTGCGAAAGGTGTGCGTAATAGGTTTCGACGCCGTTTCCATGGTCGATGACGATCAGCTTGCCGTAGCGGCCGCTGAAACTGGTGGATTCCACTGTGCCGTCCGCGGTCACGTGAATGGGTGTGCCGGTGGAGGCCGTCAAATCAATCCCGGTGTGGAATGCGCCCTCACCGGAAAATGGATCGCTCCGGCCGCCGAAAGCACTCCTGATGGAACCGACGATGGGCCAGATCGTCGGCTGAATGTTGCTTTGCCATCTAGTGGCGTAGTGGTGGTAAATGTGCGAATAATTGGCCGACTTCAGGAAGTTGTATTCGTCAATCGATTCTTTGACGTTCTTCTCGTCGGCAAAGTCGTTGTCCATGGGGCTTAGCGCGTCCTGCTTCGCTCCGGGCGGGTTGATGCCGTACGACGCGGAGATTTCGCCCGCCAGCGACTCAAGAGACGCCATCTGCTGAGTGTGCTCTTTGGAGACCTGTTGGAGATGCTGATACCGGTGCCGCAGGCTATCGAAGTCGGCGCGCAGGGCGTTGTAGTGAGACACCTTCAGGAACATTCGCATGTAACTGGAGAAAGCGCCCAGACCCATCAGCGCCACCAAGGTAATGGCGGCCGCGACGAAGCCGATTGTCCGATAACGGATTTGGAACCGCTTGCTCTGGCCGCTGCCGGAGTCCGCAAGTTCGATGACTAGGTACCGTTGACTCATTTCTCTCCCGAGGGAACGGGCAAACCGCATCCATCGACACAGCGATCCTTGCTCCGCCTTATCCGAATATTAAATGAATGAATCTCTAAGGCTAGCTTGTCGGATCCAGAGGTGTCAACAAGGACCGGACGAATAATCCCAAAACATATAGCGTTAAATTTCAAAAATCATAGAAAAGTACCAGAGCCGGTCTATAACCCTAGGCCTGCGCGAACCTGTTTACAACTCTTGACGCAGGCGTGGTAACGGCGAGCCGGGCGGCAAGGTCTTCCACATCAGGAGTTCTCATGAAAAGATTCTTGCAGTTGAGTGTTTTGGGATTGTCGGCAGTGCTGTCCATTTTCGCGGCTGACCCGACGGGAACTTGGGCCGCCAGCATGCCCGGACGAGATGGCCAGACGATGACGATGACCTTTAAGTTGAAAGCGGATGGGGCTAAGCTTTCCGGCACAGTCGCGGGCATGCGCGGCGAGACGCAGATTAGCGATGGAAAAGTGGATGGCGATAATGTCTCATTCAGCGTTGTGCGGAACTGGAACGGCAATGAGATGAAGCAAAACTTTAAGGGCACGATTGAGGGGGACACCATTCATTTCTCGGTGGCCCGTGAAGGCGGAAATGGAGCCGGCGGGGAGCGCAGTTTTGATGCTAAGAAGCAGTAGGTAAATTGAAGAATCGGCTCGTCCAAAGGCCTGATCCGCTGCTTAACAACCCGTCGGAAGGGCCATGCGCCTCATCATTTCGATGCCTATCCATAAGGCGGATCGGATAATAGGCGCATGGCATTCGAAAGTGAGTTGGAATTTGTAAAGCGCATGGCGCAGGAGGCGGGGGAACTGGCGCTGGATTATCAGCGTAAGGGGATTTCGGCTGAAACGAAGTCTGATGATTCGCCAGTGACTGCTGCGGACAAGGCCTGTGAAAAGCTGCTGGTGGAAGCGATTACGAAGGCCTTCCCGGATGACGGCATTTTGGGTGAGGAAGGCGCCAGCAAGGAGTCGAAAAACGGTCGGAAGTGGATTGTTGATCCGATCGACGGCACTCGCGACTATGTTCGCGGGTTGCCGCTATGGGCAGTTTTGATCGGCTTGGAACAGGATGGCGAAGTTGTGGTGGGAGTCGCGAATAGTCCCGCGCAGAATCTGCTTTGCTGGGCCTCCAAAGGCGGCGGCTCATTCGCCAATGGCGCGCCGGCTCATGTGTCGAGTATGGCGACCCCGGCGGAATCCGTTTTATGCTTTAACGGATTTCACAAATCGAACGTGCCCGCGATGGGTCAGGCTTTGCTCGACTGGGTAGGCCAGTTTTGGGCGGTTCGCGGCATGGGCGGGGCGATGGACGCCATGCTGGTGGCCATGGGCAAAGCGGATGTTTGGGTGGAGCCGAATGCTAAACCGTGGGACTTTGCTGCCTTGAAGATTCTGGTGGAAGAGGCGGGCGGGCGTTTTTCGAGTTTCTCCGGCGAGAACACGATTTATGCCGGAAACGGTTACGCTTGTACACCCGCGCTGGAGCAATCCGTCAGGTCTCTTTTTGCGACGGTTTGAGCCCTCCTGAATTACTTGCCGGCTTCAGTTTCTTTGACGAAGTTGGCTACATCTTCGTGGAAGCGCTTGAGAATTTCATCGTTCACGTACACCATGTGGCCGGATTCGTAGTACTTGTAACTGATGTTCTGTTGCAGCGCGTCGGGAACCTGCAGGTGGTGCATCTCATAGATGCCTTCGTAGAAGGGCGTAGCCAGATCGTAATAGCCGCCGGCGAGCAGTATCCGCATTTTGGGATTCAGCTTCATGGCGTCTGACAGATCAGGAATGACGTTGACTCCGCCTTCCGAATAGCCTCCGGGAGGTTGGTGTTGGAGGTCCCAGTGAAAGTTACCCAGCGCGTAAATGGAGGGCTCATAGGTCTGTTCCGTCGCATATTTCATTTCCGTGCGTAAATATTGGTTGATGGCGGTTGTATAGGCGGATGAAACGGCCTGGGATTGCGGGTCGTACTCGGCGCCTTCGGAGAGGCGGTCAATGTCGGGGCCGCTGTAGCGGGTGTCGAGTCGGCCGGTGGTGAGTCCGGCTGGGTCCTGGAGCGTCTTGGAGAACTCGCCGCCATCGACGCGCAGGTTGGCTTTCAAAATGTAATCGACCGGGAGGCCGGTGTAGTCATGCAGCTTTTGGGCGACAGACTGCTTTTGGCTGTCCGTCACCAGCGAGCCAGCGAGTAAGGCGGTTTCATACTCCCCTAGCGCGAAGCTCTCCACTTCTTTGAGAAAAGGCTCCAGAGCGGCTGGCTGGTTGGTGAGCTTGTGATGATAGTAAGCAGTTGCGGCATAGGTGGGTAGGGCGAGCGCGTATGCCTGGTCAACTCCCGGGTTCCCGCGCGGACCGTCCACTGAGTTATCGAAGCTCAGGATGGCGGATAAAAGCACGATGCCGTTCAGGTCGATGTTATGCAACAGATTGCTCAGAACTGCTGAGCGCGGTGTTCCATACGATTCTCCGAAGAGATATTTGGGCGAGTTCCAACGTTCGTATTTGGTGAGGAAGCGGCGGATGAAACGTGCAAAGGCATGGGCATCGGGATCAACACCCCAGAAGGCCTTTTCCTTGTCCTTGCCCATGATGCGGCTCAGGCCCGCCCCTGGCGCGTCGATGAAAACGAGATCGGCCACGTCGAGCAGGCTGAATTGGTTTTCGACGATGGTGTAAGGCGCGCCGCTCTTATGTTGTGTGTCGGGAGTCACCACCCGCCGCGGACCGAAGGAGCCCATATGCAGCCACATAGTCGAGGAGCCAGGGCCACCGTTATAGAGGAACATGAGTGGCCGCGTGGTGGCGTTCGTATCCTTCTTAAAATAGGCCGCATAAAACATGCGGGCGGTGGCGGGTGCGTCTTCGGGCTTATTGGGATCGGGCGGATTGATTCCCGAGTAGGGATGTAACTGGCCATCCATGCCGAGGTGTTCGTCGTAAGCGTCAGTCGATCCTACGGTGATGGTGCCTGCAACGGCCTGATAACTGATCTTTTGTCCACCGGCCGTGACGGTGCCCTCGGTGATGGAGTCAGCGGGCGGGAGCGCTGCCTTCTCGGCCTTTTTGTCTTCGGTCCTTTTTTCCTTGTCCGGGGTTTGTCCACAGAGAACGCCCAAACACAGCGAGAGGGCCAGCGCGACGAATGCTCGAATCATTTAGATAACTCTAACAACAGATCACCCCGGAGCTGCAGAGCCAATGCTCGGGTGAAGGTTTGGCGCACGAGTTCGTGGCCGGCCGTGCCGACAATCTGTTGCATGACGACGGTCCAAGGTTTGTCAGATTCCTTGATGAGTACTGCCGTTCCCCGAATAACTCCGACCAGATGGCCAGTGGTGTAGTCCCAGTAAGCAAATGAATCCAGGTAGAGGGCGGGATCTGCCGGCGGAACGGGACCGGGCAGGTTCTGTTCCAAATGGAGTCGGAGGTAGTCTTTTCCGCTGGCGCTGACCAGCAGCCGGCAGCGGCTGAAATCGGGAAGAAAGACAAAGCGATGAGGCGGGTTATCGCGCGGGATCAGAATGGGCTCGTTGGGAGAAAGGAAGTAGCCAGGCAGAGGCGCATCCTGATAAAGATGCTGCGCCGGGAAGATGCGAGCCCTGGCGTGCGGGCCGGAACGTTCGAAATCGATAAAATGCGCTACTTTGTGGCGCATCTGAGCGGCGGCTTCGAGTGTGGAGAGCCCGTCCATGAACAAAACTGTACGCTCCAGAAACTGATGGGGAGCGGTTTGAAAAAGATGGTTCAGACGGTCGGCCACTGCGCTAGTTTATTACGGCGACCGTACGGTCCGGGAGATTGATCTCAGAATTGCAAGCTACACGAGTTCAATTCCAGCCGCGGCAAGAGCGTCGTCGATCTGCAGATAGAGATCCGCCTGGATTCTGTAGTATTCGTCGATATCGTCGGTGAGAGTGTAGGCGAAAATCTCCATTCCGATAGATGCGGCGGTTAACCCGTTCAGCCGTACGGGCGATGGTCCAATTTCCATTCGCTTGTCACTCTTTAACAGATCTGTGAGCGTTTTCATCAATTCGCGAATCTTGTTTTTCGGTGTTCCGCGCTTCACTTGCAGTGTGGGATTAAATAGGATTTTGTCCCGCAGGGCGTAGTTTTCAAGATTCATGCCTGCGAAGGCGGCATTCGGAATGCTCATGACCGTTCGACTGAGCGTGCGGACGCGCGTGGAGCGCATGCCGATGTCTTCAACAGTCCCGATGACTCCGCCGAAGTTGCCGAAATCACCAACCATGACCGGATGGTCGCCGATGATGGAGACTCCGCCGAAGACGTTTGCAATGGTTCCCTGTGCAGCCAGAGCGACCGCGATGCCGCCTACTCCCAGGCCCGCGATCATTGTGGTCATGTTGTAGCCCCAGTTGTCGAGCACGATGATGGCGGCAATGACCAGAATGGCTACGTTGGCAGTTCTGCGGCCGAAGTAGATCAGCGAGTGGGAGACCAGGCGCTGGCGTGGGTCCAGCAAGCTGTCTACCCTTATCAGCAGCAAATCCACGAAGTTCACCAGGCACCAGGCAAAAGCAAAGACGACACACAACAGGATGGCTCGGCCGACATAGAGGCGCGTGATGGCGGAAGGATCAATGAATTGCTCGCCGATCACAAAGGCGATGGCGCCCAGGAGCACCAGCATTGCCTGCAGAAACGATTGAACCCAAAGCCAGCGGCGACCGGCCTTCAGCTGGCGGTTGGATTTACGGGTCAGTGTTTGAAGTAAGCGCTCGATAAGCCGGAAGAGCGAGACCAGAATGCCGGCCAAAATAAGGAGGGCGATCCACTTCCACATGGCAGTTTCCAGGAATTTGACGGAGACCAGGAAACTCGGCAGCCGCGCCTCGATGGCTGAGTTGGACCGCATAGCGGCCAATTTCGGGATCTCGGAGACAGTGGCGGGGGAAAACAACCAGACTTCTAAGTTGGGCTGGATGTTTGTATGCTCCAGCGTGATGGAATATGTCTGGAAATCTGTAGGATCGGTGATGGTGGCGATATGTTCCAGTGAGGTGTTGGCGTCATCGTTCAGATCGCCTTGCGGGGACTGAGAGAGTTGCAGAACATCGAAGTGGCTGGCGGAGTTCAGTATTGCTTCGAGTTGTCTGGCGAGCGCCGGGCCTTCGGCGTTGCGCTTACTGGCCGGCACCTGGCGAAGGTCAAGATATTCGGCCGCCTTGGCATAGTCGTTTGCATGACAGGCCTGGAGGAAGGCCGTGACGGCGGATCTGGGATTGGTGCGCCGTAGCGGATCTGCCGGCGGGGTGGCCGGAGCGGCGCCGGCGGAGGTTGAATGGGGCGTAAAGAGAATGAGAAACAGCGCGACAAGGAAAGAAAGGCGTTTCATCCGTATAAATAGATAGCGCCTGCTATCGCACAACAAGTTAAGCCGTCTGAACCGGGAAGGCGGAAATGAGGCTGTGGATGCCGGACACTACAATAAGAGTTATGCTGCGCAACATGTGTTTCTGGAAATCGGGATGGTTGATGAGTAGTATTCCTCAGTCTCTTTTTCCTCTGGCGCTGCTTGGGGTTGTAGCGATGGGACTGCAGGCGCAGGATTGGCAGAACGCTACTGCCTTGCCCGGCATCGATCTTGAAAGTCTCACTGCGCCGCAGAAAGCGAGCGTCCTGCGCGTGATGCGCGCGCAGGGCTGTTCCTGTGGCTGCGACATGCGGATGGCGGAATGCAGAGTGAAAGATCCTTCCTGCACCTATAGCAAGGGCATGGCGAATGTGGTGATTCAGGCCATCAAGGCAGGGAAGACCGAGCAGCAGGCCTTTGATGAAGCGAAGGCTTCACAATGGGGCCATTTGCCCGAGGTCAAGTTGCTGGAGGATCCCGTGCAGATTCCCGTAAATGGTTCGCCGGTTCTCGGGCCCACCGACGCAAAGGTCACTATCGTCGAGTTTTCTGATTTTCAATGCCCCTACTGTATCTTGGCGGTTCCGCAGATTCAGGCGGTTTTGAAAGCTTATCCAACCCAAGCCAAGCTGGTTTTTAAGCAGTTTCCGCTAGAGATTCATTCACGCGCTTTTTTGGCGGCGTCCTCCGCCATTGCGGCCAATAATCAGGGGAAATTCTGGCCCATGCACGATGCGATGTTTGCGCATCACAACGAGCTCAGCCGCGACACATTCGTCAAGTTGGCGCAGGACATGGGTATGGATGTCGGACGCTTTCAGCGGGATCTGGATTCTGACGAGACCAGGCGCGCAGTTCAAAAGGACGTAGATGATGGCGATCGTGCAGGTGTGCAGGGTACGCCGACCATCTTCATCAACGGGCAGCGATATAACGGGCCGATCACGCTGCAATATTTAAAGCCGATTTTTGACGCCGCTATCAAAGACACTCCTAAGATGCAGGCCTCAACCCGCCGTTAGCGATCTAAGGACTTCACTAACTCCAGGACGACATCGCCTACGACCTGAAAACTGTGCGCGCTGAGTTTGTCTGTGGTGTCTTGCGCGGTGTGCCAGTAAGCGTTTTTCGGGCCATAGTTGAAGTCGATGATGTCCAACACATTCACGCCCATCTGGCTGAAGGGCATGTGGTCGTCATCAATACCCTGAACATCTTTATGGAAGTACTTGCCATCCCCCAGCTTGTCAGCGATGCGCAGCATAGATTGCCGTAGTGGTTCGCTGGAATTGGCGTCATTGAGGATGTCCAGATCTTTGTCGCCGATCATATCTATATTGATAAGGGCGTCCAAGTGACCGAGCGTGCCGTCCCTGGCCCATTTCGATGCGAGGTGACGGCTGCCGTACACGCTGTCTGAATCGGTCCACTGGCCAACGGCTTCCTCGCCATCAAAGAAAACAATATAGATGTCTGCCCGGTGCGGGGTGCTGCGAATGACACGCGCGAACTCCAGGAGAAAACCGGTGGAAGAACCCCCGTCGTTAGCGCCAAGGAAGTGCATCATGGGGATTTTTTTGGTGTCGAAATGCCCCGAAATCGCTACGGCGTGACCGGACGTGCCGGGGAACTTCAAAATAATGTTGGCCATGGGGACTCGGCCGGTGGGTGTGTTCGCCTCAAACGAATCCAGCGATAATTCGCCGCCAAGAGGCTTTAATTCCTGGACGATCCAATCCCGAAGTTTCAAGTTCGCGGCTGAACCGGAAGGGCGCTCGTCGACTGAAACCGCGTGCTTGGTAGCGGCCAGGGCTTCAGCTCCGCTAAAAGAATGTAGTGGAATCGTTTCTGCATTTGCGCGGAAATGGCTAAAGATTATCGCCTGAACAATCGAAATAGTTAACAGAAGATTACGCGTTCGAAAAACGGTGATAGTTCTCAGGGGGTAGGGGAAGAAGTTGGCGGAAGATCGGAAAAGTACTAGAATCGTATTGAAAATCATTTTCGATCCGGTTTGTTTGAGAGAAGAAGTTATCTCGAAGTACCGTAGTATTATAACTTTGCGAGAAAGGGACCGACTAATCCGGCCAACAAGGTGATGCAATCTGTAGGATGTAAATTACGAGAGGCGCGAGAGAGGAAGGGGTATTCCCTTGACGAGGTCAATGCTCGAACGCGTATCAATTCCCGGAACCTGATTGCCATTGAGGGTGACGAAGTCCTCACTATCAGTTCTCCGTTCTTTTACCGCAGTTTTGTACGTCAATACGCGGAAACCGTCGATTTAGATTTTCAAATTCTCGCGCCACAAGTGGAGATGCTGGCGGGCAATATGCGGCAACCGGACTTACCCGGTCAAGGTTCGCATGCGACTGTGCGAGTCGCATCCATCCAGCCCCGTCCCAAGGGTGACTCCAGATGGATGATCCCCGTGATGCTTTTGGCCGTCACGCTTGTTCTCGGCTCGGCAGTATTTGCCGCGTGGAAGTATTACCGCCCCTTAGTCCATGCAGCTACACTGACGCCGGCGATTGCTGGGCAAAGAGCGGCTGCGACGGATGGGCAAAAGCCTGCTTCGCAGAATTCTCCGGTGGCTGGTGTTCCTTCGAGCGCGCAAGCAAGTTCTAATGGCATACATCTGGAACTGGCGGCAACGGAGCCCACCTGGTTGTCCGTCACGGCGGACGGCAAGCCTGCCTACCAGGGAATCCTGGAGCCTGCCGAAACCAAGGTGCTTAATGGGCAGGAAAGCGCTGAGATCAAGACCGGGAATGCCGGGGGAGTGGTTGTCACTTTCAACGGCAAGGAAATCGGGCCGATCGGCCGGAGGGGGCAGCGCCGGATTGTGGTTTTCACGAAGACGAGCTTTGAAGTACAGCGCCTGGAACGCCCCACTTTGGTTCCGGCAAATCACATCGGCGGGTAAGCCTACCTGCTTTTGGCTTTTAGACCTTCTGGCCCGGCCTTTCCATGGCTCCGGCTGCGGAGGCTTTCTTCGCCTTTGCCCTTTCGATTCGCAGCGCACGGTCGTGCCGGCGCTTCTCACGGTCTAGAATCATGAGCTCGTTCCGGCGGCGCAGTTTCGTACTCTCATCGACGGTAACCCAGAATTTCCGGAAATAATCGACAGCTGACCAGACACCGAATAGCACGACGGCCCACATGGCAGTCATCGCATACGGCCTTAATCCCGCCCAGCGAATGGACATCATGATCAGCGCTACACCGATAACTTGGAAGACCATTTTCCACTTGCCGACGTCGCCAGCTTTGATCGTATAACCTTCGGCGGCGGCAATGCCGCGTAATCCGGTGACGGCGAACTCTCGGCTGATGATGATGATCACCATCCAGCCCGGCAGCAAGCGCATTTCCACCAGGGATACCAGCGCTGCTGAAATCAACAACTTGTCGGCGATGGGATCAAGCAGCGTTCCCACCGTGGTGACCTGCTTCCAACGCCGCGCCAGATAGCCGTCAAGCAAATCAGTGAGCGCCGCGGCCATGAAAAATATGAGGGCCAGAAAATCATTGGCTACCAGGACCCGCGAATCCCAGGTGATCTGGAAGTTGTGTTGAACGAGCGCAGCGATAAAGAGCGGAACAAGAAAGATCCGCACTAATGTCAGCGCGTTGGGCAAATTCTTCAAGTGTTTTCAACTATAAAACAATGGACGGCGCAGGGCGCATCTCCGCTACTTAGTTGCTGCGGACAAAAGTATTGTGGTAGATCTGGCTGCGCTTTCTCCGCGGAGCCACATATAAAGAGGCGTCTTAGACGACGGCGGCTCTGGTAATTCAATCACCAGCGACTGCTGTTGCCCTTGCCCCGGAATGGGTGTCGGCAAATTGAGAACCGGCTGGCCCTGATTGACATCCCAGCCAACCTTCTCAATCATTTCCAGGTTCATGCCGCGCAGTTCGTAATTGCGAAGAGTAACCCCTGGCGTAGAGGACGGCGAAGGAATAGCCGTCGTAGGAGTGAAGCTGGAGACCTGCGGGAATCGCCGCAGGTGAGCGAGCTCAACCGGTTGGGACTTTCCCCCCGAGCCATTATCGATCTGCGAGAGCAGGGTGCAGCCGGCGGGAAAGCCGTTCGTGTCGTCGGAGAGAAACAACTGATCGGGCGACAGTTGTTGCAAGCTGGATGTTTCATTTTGCTCGCCGATATGCAGCGCCGGGTGGGCGCCTACGTCTTCTGAACAAAACAGATGCAGAGTGCTTTTCGGCTGAATATTCTTCACGTCGAGAAGAGCCGTTAAGGTATAGCCCGCTGGAAATTCTTCGGGGAGCAGACTCACCGCCATGCCGTTGGGAAGCGAAAGACGGCTGCTGGCGATGACGGGCAGTGGACCGGTGATTTTGAGCGCATCCGGTAAAGTGATGGGCTCTGTTCGGTCCGTGAGATAAGCGCTTAAGGAATCTGTAGTTCCGGTCTTGGCGGCATCTTTGAGTGTCACAACCAGATTGCGTTCCGTACCCGAGGCGGACGTTTCAGCCAACTGCAGGCTGGCGATGTTTGATTCGAGCTTGGAAAGCAATTGAAGTCGCTCGCCTTTAAGCACAAAGTGCTGAGTGTTTGCGCCTTGATTCAGCAGAACGGGCAAGTTGTCGATTCTGGGAGGATTAGGCAGAATCGCGAGCTGGACCGGTTTCGCTTTGGTTCCTTCTTGCGAAAGGAACAATTGGTATTGGCCAGGGTCCAGATTGGCAGTGTCAATTTGCACGTCCATCTTGTCTTGCGGTCCCTTGTTGGCGCCTACCGGAAGCAGGAAGCGTACGGGTTCGGGCACAGCGAACTCGTCGTGAGCTTTTCTCAATTCCACTTTGTTGGTGAATTCGAAATCGCTGCCGGTAAGCGTCACTGCCAGTTTGCCCGCATGCGCCAGCAACTCATTTTGCGAACTGGGTTGCAGTTGTGCGGTTTTGAAGTCGCTGAGCGGGCGCACGTGGATCAGGCCTTTCGCTTCAAAGGGTGTCCAATCCCAAAAGCCGGTCAACTTGTAGTCGCCTTGTGCAAGATTCACTTTGTCCAAAGCGAGCTCCAGTGACTTTTCGTTCCCCAGTTTTGTCACCGGAACGGAAGTCTTGGCCCCCGTATCGCTAACCATCGTCCATTTACGGGCGCGCTGAAGCACTTTCCATTCGCGCTCCGGCACGTCCACCGGAACGGCGGTTTTCATCGTCTGCGGAATATAGTTGCTGTCCTTGATCGCGATGACCGGCGTGGGCGCGTTCGGAATGCGGGTGGACCATATATAGGCAACGCGAGTATGCGGCGGCAAGGGTCCTCGCTGGCCGCAGAGATTCAGTCCTGTCCGGTTGGGTAGCGGAATGGCAAACGAGGACCGGAAGACCGTGCCGGGGAAAGCGATATAGCGAAGATCAAGCAGCATAGCCGTACCACCGGCGGCAATACCGATGGGGCTGCCAAAAAAAAGTGTTGCGGCCGCAGTGGCAAGGCTGGCCGTTTGACCCACTCGTTCACCCGTCGAGCTGGCGAGCGGATTATATGTCGCCAATTGCGGGTTCATCGTGGAGAATAACGTTTGCGCTTGAACGGCGGGCGGCGCGGTTTTATCAATCTGCACGGCAAGGCCATATTGCGAGGCGAAACCGCTCAAAGCCGCATTCATGCCGGCGGCTGAAGTGTTTTCAGAAAGCGCTTCCAGCAGCGCTTCAGTTTCTGAGGTTTTGGCGGCGTAGTCGGCTAATTGAGCCACCAGTTGATCATCCTGCGAAAGGAACCCTTCCACCTTCTTTTTGCTAAGGCCGCCAGGACCATAGATGAAAGCGGCCAGGCTGATGGATTGCGGGACCGTCCACTCCTCGTCTTTTGAGGCGGGCTTGGGCTCTGTCACTAAAAGCGGCAGCCCATCGACGGCGCGCTTTTCAGGGATCATCACCAGCGCCACTTCGCCATTCCGCTTCTCCTTACCGCGGTAGACAGGTTTGTAGATCACTCGATCGCCTTCACTGAGATGGATGATCGTTTGGAACGGCAGGGGATCGGCGTTACCCGCTGAAAGCACTTCAAGCTCCACTGGACCGATCGGTATACCGGCCGGGCAGGTGACCGGGGGTGGCGCTTCAGGCTGCTCCACGGCGGCTGAAGCGGAAGCAGAATTATTGCCATCCTCTACCAGGGGCGCTGCTTGGAGATGAAAAAGAAAAAAGCTGACAACGGCAAGAGCCACTACGCTCGAAGGCATTCTTACTGCCACTATAACCTTTGCATTGTTTATCTTTTTTGTGATCCGATAGTGCTGAAAAGCCGTGGAATTCAGCGTTGTTTTCTGCTTCTGGAGGTCGCACCCGCTACCCGATTCCGCAAAGTAATAACCTGGAGAGAGCGCGAAAAAAAGAGCTGGCCAAATACTGGGTCAGACTGCCTGTAACAATACGAGACTTCCGTTCCCTAAGAGGACCACTTGCCAACCACCGAAACTACGACTCTCGAAGATCTTTGCATAAACACAATTCGCTTTCTGTCCGCCGATGGTGTTCAGAACGCAAACTCCGGACATCCCGGTATGCCCATGGGCGCGGCGGCCATGGCCTACACGCTGTGGACAAAGTATCTGAAGTTCAATCCGAAGGATCCGAATTGGATTGACCGCGACCGCTTTGTTCTATCGGCTGGCCACGGATCGATGCTGCTGTATAGCTTGCTGCATCTGACTGGATACGATTTGCCGCTGGACGAGCTGAAGCGCTTTCGCCAGTGGGGCAGCAAGACGCCGGGCCATCCGGAGCGCGGCCACACGGTGGGCGTGGAAGTGGCTACCGGCCCGCTGGGACAGGGATTGTCGAATGCGGTGGGGCTCGCCATGGCGGAAGCCTGGCTCAGCGCGCGCTTTAACAAGCCCGGCTTCAATCTGTTCGACCATCACACGTATGGCATTTGTGGCGATGGCGATTTGATGGAAGGCATTACGAATGAGGCCGCATCGCTCGCTGGCCATTTGCGGCTGGGCAAGCTGATCTTCCTGTACGACGACAATAATATTTCGCTCGCCGGCGCTACCAGCCTTTGTTTCACCGAGGATGTGCAAGCGCGGTTTGACGCTTTGGGTTGGCACACCGTGTTTGTCAAAGAAGGCAACGATGTGGAAGCCATCTCCAAGGCCATTGAAGAATCGCAAGGCCGAAGTCAGCAAGCCATCGCTGATTCTCGTCAAAACCCATATCGGCTACGGCAGCCCGAAGAAGCAGGACACGTTCAAGGCGCATGGCGAACCGCTGGGCGACGAAGAATTAAACGCGGCCAAGAAGGCGCTGAGCTGGCCCAGTGAAGAGAAGTTCTTTTTGCCGGAAGATGCAGTGAATTACTTTCACCAGGCCATTCCGAAGGGTGAAAAAGCGCAGGCCGAATGGCAGAAACTGCATGACGCGTACAAGGCCAAGTTCCCGGCCGAAGCGGCTGAGTTGGAGCGGTTCTTCAGCGGTAAGCTGCCGGAGAACTGGGCGGCGGATCTGCCCAAATGGAAGCCGGAAGATAAGCCGATCGCCACCCGCGCAGCGGGCGGCCAGGCGTTGAACGCACTGGCTAAGAACATTCACAACATCGTGGGCGGTTCGGCTGATTTAAACCCGTCCACGAATACAGCGCTCAAGGATGGCGGAGATTTTCAGCCGACCGAAATGGGTGGTCCTTCCACCCCCGGCGCTGTGGGCGGCGTTTGGGGCTATGCCGGACGCAACATGGCTTTTGGTGTGCGTGAACATGCCATGGGCGCGGCCGTGAATGGTATGGCGGCACACGGCGGACTGCTGCCTTTTAGCGCGACCTTCCTGGTGTTCTCTGATTACATGAAGCCTTCCATCCGCTTGGGAGCGCTCAGCAAGCTGAAGGCGTTTTATGTTTTCACGCACGACAGCATTGGTGTGGGCGAAGACGGACCGACACATGAGCCGGTGGAGCAGATTGCCGGTTTGCGCGCCATACCCGGGCTGAATGTGATGCGCCCCGGCGACGCAACAGAGACGGCGGAGTCTTGGGCGGTCGCGGTTCAGCACGACGGGCCGACCCTGTTTGCCCTCTCACGGCAAGCCTTGCCGCACTTGAGCCGCGAACGGGCAAAGAATCCGGATGTCAGCAAGGGCGGATACATTTTTTCGGAGGCCGAGGGTGGATCGCCGGAAGTGATTCTGATTGGGACAGGATCCGAGCTTTCACTTTGTGTGAAGGCGCAGGAGAAGCTGTCCGGTTATGGCGTGAAGGCACGCGTGGTCAGCCTTCCCAGCTTCTATCTCTTCGAAGAACAGGATGCCGCTTATAAGGAATCGGTTCTGCCGAAGGCCATTCGGCGGCGCGTCACGGTGGAAGCGGCCAGCAGCTTCGGCTGGCATAAATATGCCGGGGATGAAGGCATCATCATTTCGGTTGATCGTTTCGGTGCTTCGGCTCCGGGCGAAACCATCATGAAGAATTACGGCCTGACGATAGAGCATGTCACGTCGGCTGCTCTGCGTACGCTCGGCCGTGATGCGGAAGCCGAGAAGGAATACGGCGGCACCACCACCAGCAAGCCGGCGGGGCCGTCCGAAGGCCACTCCTAACAGGAAAGCAATGAAGGGCTGGGCCGCTCTTGCCCAGCCCTTTTGATGAATGGCATATCAACTAAGAAACGATGAGCCCATTGCCGGCGGCCTAAAGCGCATTGCTGGCGAACAGCTCAGTGCGGCCATCGCCGACCTTCAATCGGGAAAAGTCTATGAAGTGCGCAAAGCGATGAAGCGTCTGCGAGCTTTGCTGCGCCTGATCAAACCGGAACTGGGACCCGTGTACGTGGAAGAGAACCGGCGGCTGCGTGAGGTGGGACAGCGATTTTCGGCGCAGCGGGACGCGGAAGTTTCGCTGGAAGTGCTGGAAAAGTTCGCTGATCAGTACAAGCGCAAACGGACATTGGACCCGCACCGCCGCGTGCTCACCAGTAAGCGGCAGGTGGCTGAGGCAAGCCAGGCTGCGGAGGAATTGGTCGGCACGCTCAGGCGGGTGGATGATTGGTCTCTTTACGGATTAACTGGTGACGAATTGGAGCGGCGGGTGAGCCGCACGCATAAGCAGGCGCGGCGCGCGTTCGAGCATGCAAAGCAAGCCGGAACAGCCGAAGACTTTCATGAATTTCGGAAGCTGGTAAAACGCGAGTTTAATCAGGTGAAGCTGCTGCGGCCGGATGATTTGTTGCTGGTGGAGTTGAAGAAGCTGGGTGACTATTTGGGCGATCACCACAATCTCGTGGTTTTGCTTTCCAACGTGGGCCAGACTTCCAGGCGCTTCGGATTAATGGTGAAGAGGGAAGAGCGGCGGCTGGAGCACGAGGCGGTTGCTTTGGGTGAAAGGCTTTATCACAGGGGTTTTTCGCCACCGGAAATCGTGAGCCCTTTGGTTCACCAGGCGCAGGAAAGGCATTCAGCGCTTCCGGGCCGCCCCGAGTAACCGCGCGACATGGGACTAAAGGGCAGGATCGCGGCGCAGATCACTGTCGGAGTTCCCCTCTGTATTGGGCTGTTGTTCATCCCTGCCGGCTCGTTCCGATTTTGGAATGGCTGGATGTTTCTGGCCGTCCTGATCGGTGGAACGCTGCTGCTCCCGCTTTATCTTTACCGGCATGATGGCGAGTTGCTGGAGCGGCGCCGTTATGGATGACCGGGTTCCTGATGGCGGGGTTCGATTATCGTACTGGCTGGTCGCGCGATTTCCCGCGTTGGCTGCCGCTGTTTTCAGAGGCCTGTTTGGTTTGCGGTTTTGCCTTGCTGTTTCAGGTGATGAAAGTGAACCACTTCGCCTCCAGCACCATTCAGGTGGAGGCTGGCCAGAAGGTGATCTCCACCGGTCCGTACCGGTCGTGCGGCATCCTAGGTATTCCGCTTTGCTGATTTTCTATCTATCTACTCCACTGGCGCTTGGTTCTTATCCGGCAATACCAATGTTTCTGATGTTGATTCCGGTTTTGCTGAATCGCCTTGCGCATGAGAGAAGCTTTTGCATACGGAGTTGGCCGGGTATGGTGAATATTGCCGGCGGACACGTTTCAGGATTGTGCCGCTGATTTTGTGATACGGGGATATACTCTTTATCGCGGCCATGAACAAGAGAGAATTTCTGAAGACTTCCGGCGCTTTGATTGCAAGCAGTATGCTTTCCCCTCTGATTGCGGATGAAGCTCGAACCAACTGGTCGGGCAATTACACCTACAGCACCAACAATCTGCATGCTCCCGAAGACGTGAAGGGTGTGCAGGAGGTGGTAAAACACTGTGACAAATTGAAAGCGTTAGGCGCGCGGCATTCATTCAATGGCATTGCCGACAGCACGGCAAACCAGATCTCGCTGAAGAAGCTGGACAGCATGACACTGGACATAAAGGCGCGCACGGTGACGGTCGGCGCTGGTGTCACCTATGGAGCCTTGTCGCCGTACTTGTACAAGAACGGCTATGCGGTTCATAATCTGGCGTCACTGCCGCACGTTTCCGTGGCCGGCGCTTGTGCTACGGGTACGCACGGTTCCGGTTTGAAGAATGGCAACTTATCGACGGCAGTGAGCGGGATGGAGATGGTGACCGCCGACGGCGAAGTCGTGACGCTGTCCCGCGAACAGCACGGCGAGCGCTTCAACGGCGCAGTCGTCGCCCTGGGTGCTTTGGGCGTCATCACCAAGGTGACCTTGGATGTCCAGCCGACGTTCGATGTCAGCCAGGTTGTTTACGAAAATCTGCCGCTCGAGAAACTCGAGAAGCATTTCGACGAAATCTTTGGCGCGGGTTACAGCGTCAGTTTGTTCTCAGACTGGCAGAATCATCGCGCCACGCAGGTCTGGATCAAGCGTCGCATGGACCAGAACGGAGGCGAAGCCGCGAAGCCTGAGTTTTTTGGAGCCACACTTGCGACGCATAAGCTGCATCCCTTGGCCGGACATTCCGCCGAGAACTGTACGGAGCAGATGGGAATTCCGGGTCCCTGGTTCGAACGGCTGCCCCACTTCAAGATGAACTTTACGCCGAGCAGTGGAGCCGAACTGCAGTCCGAGTATTTTGTTCCTCGCGAAAAGGGCTACCAGGCAATTCTAGCCGTGGAAGAACTGAAGGACGCCATCACTCCGCACTTGTTTATTTCGGAATTCCGAACCATCGATGCGGACAACCTTTGGATGAGCGAGTGCTACAAACGAGCGGCGATGACCATCCACTTTACCTGGAAGCCGGAATGGCCGGCAGTGAAGGCGGCCTTGCCGTTGATTGAAGCGAAGCTCGCGCCATTCGACGCGCGGCCGCATTGGGCAAAACTATTCACCATGGCGCCCGAAGTGGTGCAGTCCAGGTATACCCGGCTGAACGATTTCAAAAAGCTGGCAACTCACCTCGATCCAAACGACAAATTCCGAAACGAGTATCTACGTACAAACCTATACGCTTGAGCTGGCATGGCTCTCGATTGTCAGGAGCCGCGAGAGTGCCTCCGATTTTCGGCCGTTGTCAAATAGCGGAGGTCGCGCAACAGCTCGGGCGCTTCGCCGACATGATTACATAACGCTTGCTGGATCGGTGCAGACGCCGACAAATATGCGCTGCTATTCAGTGGATATTCGTTCGCCCGAATCACGGAGTACGTCGCGGATCGCATCCGAGCTGAGGAATATACTACGCAAACGTTCGTCATCAATGTGATCGGCGACATATTGGATGTTTGAAACGGCTAGTCTGTATGCCGTAATGCCGGCATCGGGATTGCCGCATTGCACCTCGATTCGGCCGCGCATCGCATGCGCCCGCCAGGCACACAGAACAGCAGGGTAGCGTTTAAGCATGGAACATGCTGCTGTTATCTCTTCAGCAGCCGTCTCGCAATCGGCGGAGAGCATTGCGATCCGCGAGAGCAAGGTTCGCGCGATGACGATGTATTTGTGAGCGCCGTACTGAGTCGCTTTCTCGCGCAACGCGATTGCGTCTGTTTGGGCCAACGTCTGCTCGGCTCGCGCATGAAGGAATCGAATTTCGAAGCGCCACCGAAACCACGCGTCATGTGAAAGCAGGGACGCGGCGGTTTTCATCGCGGAGCAAACCGCCACATGATCATTTGAGTGCAGGTGATCCATCGCCAGATTGATGACGGAATTGACCTCGGCTTCTCCAAAGCCCGCTTCATGCCCAATGGCAGCGCCTTCCCGATCAAAAGCCTCCGCTCCGTCGAAATCCTGCATTTCACGATGGATCCAACCGAATGCGTTCGGCATGCGCGATAACCAGAATACTTCGCCATTGCGCTTCGCGATGTCCATGGCACGGCTCAGCACCGCCAACGCCTCAGACACCCGACCCAGATTCGCCAGCGTAAGGCCGAGAAAATAATTCGCCTTCACAAACTCGAATGCATCACTGAGCTCGAACGCCAGCTCGATCTGTTTTCCGAACATCTGTTCCGCATCTTCGTATTCCGAGTGGAAGAAGGAGAGGCGCGCACGTACATCGAGACTATCGAGAAGTGTCTTCCTGTCGAGCGAAAGAGAACATTGAATCAACGGCCGCAGCTTGTCCTCGGCCTGAGACAAATTGCCGGACGCGAGATGCCCCTGCGCCATCAAAGCAAGAGCGCGCAGGCGACCGGCTTCGTTCGCTCCGGACACTCGCAGGACGTCCTGAAGCGTCGATTGCATCTCATCCAAGCGGTGAGACCAAAAAAGCGTATTGCCGAGCGTGTACAGCGCGGCGCACTCGAGTTCCGCCGTGCGCGCACGTTGGATCATCTCTCGGCCGTCGGCGATCGATAAATCGAAACGGCTCGTCGCGAGGTAGACTTCTGCGCGTTTTTCGTAAATCCTGAACTGAGCCTCGGCTCGGGCGCCCTCTGCCAGCCGTGCGGACACTTCGAGGGCATGCGTGTAATGCTCTTCGGCCTCGCTGTTGGCGTACATGTTACGCGCATTGGCCGCTGCAATCATGAGAAACTCGACCGCCCGCGCCCAGTTGCGCCCGCGCTCGAAATGCATTGCGAGTTGTCCGGCAATGCGCGGCGCCAAATCTCCGTAATGTTTCAGCAACTGCTCGCCCGCGATAGCGTGTAATTGTGTTCGTCGAGCGGCGACGATCTCTTCGTAGAACACATTCTGGTACAGCGCGTGGGCAAAGGCATACCGCGTCACAAGAGCGCCATCCGGTAACTCTTCTTCCCCGTGAACTCGGATCAATCGGTGGTTCTGAGCGAGAGACACAAGGCCTTCTTCGACGAGCAACTGTTCGGTGTCAAGCAGCCGGGCGACAACACTGGAGAGGAACTCATCGCCCTCAATGCTGGCGTACTGCAGCGCCAGACGCGCATTGGGCTCGAGCACCTCGCTCTTCTGGCGGATCATCGCGCGCACGCTATCCGGGATCTTCTGCACCATCTCAGCTGGCGGACTCGTCATATTCCAGCTCACGCCGTCATGAACGATATCGCCGGAACACGCGAGAAAATCCAGCAGGCTTACTGTAAACAGAGGATTACCATCCGTCCTCTTCCAGATCAGAGACGCAGACTCCTCCGGAAACTGATTAGGCTCGAATCGGCGGCAAAGCAGAATGCGGACTTCGTCCTGGGTGAGCGCGTCCAGCACGATCTCGTCGCACGACTGCCGCCCTTTCATGTCTGCGATGCAGTTTTTCAGAGCGTGATTTGGAATCGGGATATCTTCAGGACGGACTGTGGCGAGCACCAGTACGCTCTGTGTCTCCACCCGGTGACACAAATGTCGCAGCAGGTCGATGCTGGGACGATCCGCCCAATGCAGGTCTTCAAGAAGTAGAAGCAACGGAGCGTCCAGCGAGAGCGCCCCCAAGGCATCTCCGATCTCGCGCAACATGCGCTGCTTTGTCGCCCCCGCCGTCTCGGACCGCAGCGCTTCCATTTCTGCTCCCGAAGTGAAGGCCGGCAACTGCAGACACCAGGTCGGGGCTTGTCTGCGCAGGTGATTCCAGATCTGATCTCCGTGCTCACGCACCAATCCGGAAAGCGCGTCCAAAAAAGGAAGATAGGATTCGCTCGGACCGTATTGCTCCACCGCCCGACCCGTCGCAACGCGCAGTTCCGGATGCCGCGGGTGAATCGAGTTTATAAACCGTTCAGCGAGCGAGGATTTGCCCATGCCGGCTTCGCCCGTGAGAAAGACGAGCTTGCCGCCGCCCCTGAGCATGTTTTCGAAATGCCCTTCGAGCCGCTTCATCTCGAGGTCGCGACCCACGAAGCTCTGGGCAATCTTCTGAGCCCGCTGCTCCGAAGCCGGATGGCTGGTGGAGAATAGTGTGGTCCCGTTTCCTTCGCTAGCTGAAGTTTGGGCCCATGCAGGGCCAGACCATGTCGAATCGGCTCCGGCCTCTTGTTGATCCAAAGCTTGGGAGGTTGTCAATGTGGCGGCAAAACGATAACCGCGTTTCGGGACGGTGATGATGTATTTGTGGTCCCGCGGACCCTCCCCCAGTATCTTGCGCAAACTGGAAACATTCCTTGCCAGGCTGCCTTCCTCTACAAACGCGTCGTGCCAGACACGTCTAAGTAAGTCTTCTTTATCAACCAGCCTGCCGCCACTTTCAATCAGCGCCAGAAGCGTGTCATAGACCCTCGGCGCGAGGGGGATGATTTCTCTTCCTCTGAAGAGAAGGCGCTGGTCCCGGTCAAGCCGGTAAGGTCCAAACTTCAGGCTTTGACTTGTCTGGGGTGCCATATCGCTTTCAGGATTTTATCCGAACTTCTTCCGAATCTGCGAAGGACATTCGCGGTGGTTCCGCCGTACTCTCACGTTGTTGTTGAATGCAACAAAATTCTGGAGGCTCAAATGATCAATGGAAAACGACTTTTAGGGACCCCGGCCGCAACTGACGTCGTGGGAATGGGAAAAGCGGCGGCACAGAATCCCGTCAGTGGCGGATATGACCCGGCCGTCGCGACGGCTCTGCCAGACGATCAACTAAAGTTCGCCGGGCTCAACCGGCCCAAGATGAGAACAATGAGCAGGGAACAGGCGTGGAAACCCTTGTGCGGTCTGTTGGTGCTCCTGCTTATCCCCTCGACCGGCAAATCCGATGTCGTTCAGGACTGGAACGCCATCATGCAGGCCACCGTCAGTTCGAAGCCCCCTTTCCCGCAGGCTAGATTTGCGGCGATTACCCACCTTGCCGTATTCGAGGCTGTCAACGCAATCACACGGCAATACAAGCCATACCTCGGAACGATAACCGCGCCCCGCGACGCGTCGCCGGAAGCTGCGGCTGTCGCTGCCGCCTATGGTGTCCTAATTAATTACTTTCCTGCCAGCCTTTCCACACTGAACGCCGCGTATGCAAGTTCGCTTGCCGCCATCCCGGACGGCCCCGCGAAAACGGCAGGAATTGCCACGGGCCAGGCGGCCGCGGTCGCCATGATGGCCGCACGTGCGAACGACGGATCGAGCCCGCTCGAATTTTATCTACCCACCCCGTCGGATCCCGGAGTTTGGCAGCTAACCCCCAGTTGCACCGCTGCCGGTGGACTGTTTTTCAATTGGCAGAACGTAACGCCCTTCGGTATCCGGAGCGCCAGCCAGTTCTTTCTGAGCCCACCTCCCGCCCTCACCAGTGGCCGGTATACGCGAGCCTATGACGAGGTAAAGGAGTTCGGTGACGCGAACAGCACCGGGCGGTCGCAGGAACAGACGAATGTGGTCCTGTTCTACGACTATGACGTCCCAGTCCTCATTTTTAACGACGCCGCAAGACAGATCACCACCGCAAACCCGAGATCATTATCCGAGAACGCGCGCGACTTTGCGCTCATCAACATGGCTATCAGTGATGCGGCAGTTGCCACTTTTTACAACAAGTACCTATACAAATTCTGGCGGCCGGAAACCGCAATTCACGACGCGGGCGACGACGGCAATGACAGGACCACCCCGGACCCCAACTTCCACCCCCTGATCACGACGCCTTGTTTCCCCTCCTATCCTTCCGCCCACGGCACTCTAAGCAACGCTGCGAGAGAAGTGATGGAGAAGCTCTATGGCGAGGGCCCGTTCTCGATCACCCTGTCGACGCCGGCGCTCCCGGGCGTGACACTGCACTACTCAAGACTCGAGGAGATCACTGATGACATCTCGGATGCACGCGTTTATGGAGGAATCCACTTCCGCACTGATCAGGACGCAGGCGCCCTGCTGGGAACCCGCATTGGCGATTACATCTACAATCACAAGCTCCGGCCAGACCACGGCGGGGATTGTGACGACCGATTCCAAATAGGAAACGAATGGTAGTAATTCAACGAAAAGACTCTGCTCGACCACAACGGCAATAAACAGAAGATCAAGAGATCAACATTGTCGCACCGAGCCCCAAAGCCGCTCCTGAGCGCCAGCCCCCAATTGCAGCTCGCATGGCCTATCTCGCCGGGCTAAGCGGCCATGAGTTCTGGGATGCAATGATCAGCTTCTGCGCTGCAACACATTTCGGCTCAGGTCGGAAATTCCAGTTGCGTGGACCGGCGGACAAAGATGAATCCGTCGGCCCGGCGGTCGACCAGGTCGGGGCAAAGGTTGAGTGCGAGCACCAGATGTTTCCGCTTCCATCAACGACAGCGTAGTTGCAGGATGTCAGCTTGCGCCCGTCAATTTCCGAGACGAGCACGTGCCGTTCGCGCGTCGCTGCGTCGAAGATCTCCAGCGGTCCGGCGGCCTCATCGTAGGTACCAAAGTTCGCGATGATGAACCGCCCATCCACTAACACTACAATTCAAGGCGGCGCACGTGCGGGCACGTGTGGGAGGCGCGGTAATTTTCGGCGCCGCTGGAAAAGGGGCATCTGTGGCAGGCGATTGCTTATGTGGAGTGGATCGGCGCGCGATCAACTTCGACTTTCCCGGGCCTCCTCGGCTATCTCCAGGGGTTGTTTGGGACCGGCCCATGCACATACCTCAATTATCCGCGACTTCCTATACTTACTAAACGAGTTTCTCGCTCAAGACACTGGCAAGCATGCACAAAAGTGCCAATGCATTGATACTTCCGGTAAGTCGCTGAGATAGGCTCAACCAGTATCCTCTTCGAGGAGAGCAAAAAAATCAGTTGCAATCCTTTGAATTTACGCAGAACGTGACCCGCGCAACGTAGCTTCGTCCACTTGATTGGAGCGAGCTGGCAGAAACTTGCTCGGGAGCCATCCACAACAACACTGCTCCCGATAGCGAAGTGGCCAGCCAGGACTACCGGCCACCCGTCCAGCAGTCTGTCGCGAGGACGACCCATGCGGCGGCCGGCCTAATCGTTATCGGCCCGAGCACAGTGCCAAGCTGCCGGTTCATGCATGAAGCGGACCAGTTCCGAACTCGCGTCACACACCTGGGAAAAATAGTTTCGGCCATCTAACCACCTTCTATTCCCTCCACTTAGAAACCTCTTCGTCAGACGTTCGCCCCCTGGAAATTTGCAGACCCTTGCTACTCTAAATCAGGCTCGCGCGAGGCTCCCACCTCGTCGCGGGCGTTTTGCATTTGAACCAGCAGGAGACAATCGCCCATGTCTAAACGCACCGAACGCCGCGCCGCCGAGCGCGAAGCCCGCAAAGCCGCCTACCAGGAACTTCGCCTACAGCTTCCGGCCGAGTCATTAACGCCGTCCACCCCCTCGCCTATCTCCGATGCCCAACTGGCCGCTAATCGCGCCAACGCCCAGCTATCTTCCGGGCCAGTCACGCCCGAAGGCAAAGCCAAATCCTCACAAAGCGCTCTCAAACACGGACTCGCCGGCAGCACTGTCCTGCTCCCCACCGATGATGCCGCCGAATACGAGCGTCTCCTCGCCTCCTGCCGGCGCGCCTACGATCCGGTCGGCGAGGAAGAGTTGACCCTTGTCCAATCCATGGTGGACAGCCGCTGGCGCATCAAGCGCGCGCAAGCTCTGCAAACAGGCATCATGTACAAAGGCCGCCTGGAATTCGCCAATCAGTTCGCAGATCAGGAACCCGCCGCGCGTCTCACGCTGATCGAAGTCGAAACCTATCTGAAGTACGAAAAATCCCTTCGCAATCTCCAGGCTCAGGAAGCCCGCCTCCACCGCCGTTATGAGAAAGATGCCGCCGAGCTAAAGCGCGTCCAGCAAGCCCGCAAAGCCGAAGAACGTAAAGCAGAAGGGCGTCAAGCCGCCGGAACCTCTCGCTCCGGGCTGAGCAGAGGGCTGAACCCCGGCGCTAACCCCACAAATGGGTTTGAATTTTCAACTCCGAAATCGCAGCCGGCAGACCGGCCACAATCTGACTCGGACAAAGCATCAGCGGCCTCAACGTCGCTCTCATAAAGGTTAATTGCCCGCTCAGTTACTATGACTCTGCTTGGCGAAACCATCCCGCATCAATGAAGCCGGAACCAATCTGTACACTTGAGTTGATGTGTAAAGTTCTTCCATCAGCATTCGGCCTGGCTCTCATCTTCGCGTCTATTTCCTGCGCGCAAAACAAGGCGGCGGACCTGCCAACAGACAAGCTGATCAGCGAAGCGGGACCAAGTTTCAAACTTGTCACTGAGGGCCCGGTAACGTTCATCGCTTACGGCGATATGCGGTTTACTGATCCGGCGAATGTAACAGCAACGAATCCGCGTATACGGAAATGGCTTGTTAACAGGATTGCGGCGGAGAAGCCGTCCGCAGTGTTTCTGAACGGGGATGTTCCCTACGGCGGCGGGACTGTGAATGACTATGTAGTCTACAAGGACGAAACTGCGCCGTGGCGGGACGGGAACTTACACATTTATCCCGCTTTGGGGAACCATGAGTTTCATGGGCCTGATCCACAACAGTGTCTTGAGAACTGGTGGAATGCTTTTCCGGAGCTTCGCAACCGGCGCTGGTATTCCATTCAGTTAGGCACACGGGTTTATGCCCTGAACCTCGATAGCGATGCGTCGTTGCTGCCGGGAAGCGATCAACAACGCTGGCTGGCGAGGCAGGTTGCGGAACTGCCTGCCTCCATTGATTTCGTGTTGATCAGTCTGCATCACCCGCCCTCGGCCGATATTCAAAAGCACATCGAAGTGGATCATAATCCGAGACCCAATGAGATTGCCCTTCGAGATTATCTTTCCAGCGTGGCCGCGCAAGCCCATGCGCGCTTCATTGTGAGCGCCGGTCACATTCACAATTACGAACGTCATATCGTGGACGATGTGACCTATCTCGTCTCAGGTGGGGGCGGTGCAAAGCCGTACTATGTGGAACGGACTCCGGATGATCTTTACAAAAGCGACCTGTTTCCTAACTACCATTATGTGAAGTTTCAGTTACGGGACGACCGTCTGAAAGTCACCATGCACCGGATTGCGAATCCTGAAGCAGACCGCCTGGATGTGGAGGCAAAGGACGAGTTCGATGTGATGGCGAAGCCGCGCTGAGTTAGTAAGAACCAGCTTGGCGAAGCATGCCGCCGTCAATGAAATAAGTGGCGCCGGTTACATAAGCAGACTCGTCGGAAGCTAAATAAACGGCGAGCCCGGCTACCTCGTCCGGTTGGGCCCAGCGGTTGAGTGGGATCTCACTCATAAGTGATTTTTCTATCTCCGGCTGTGCCTCAATGTCGGCATCAATGGGTGTGTAGACCGCTCCAGGTCCAATGTTGTTGACGGTGATCTTGTGTTTCGCCAGCTCAACGGAGATCGTCCGGGTTAGCATACGAAGGCCGCCCTTGCTGGCGCAATAGGCTGCATTGGTGGGCATGGGAAGATCCTCGTGCACGGATGAAATGTTGATCAAACGGCCACCATTACCTTGTTTGATCATCTGACGCGCGGCCGCCTGGCAGACGAGAAAGGGCCCGACCAGGTTCACGGCTAAAATCTTCTGGAGTTCATCCAGAGGGTAATCGACGAACGCCGCCTTCTTTTCGATGCCGGCATTATTGACCACAATGTCCAGGTGGCCGAAGCTCTTGACGGCGGCGTCGATCATGTTTTGGACATGTTGCGGGTTGGATACATCGGCTTCTATGGCGATACTCTTGCCGCCGAAACTGGAGATTTCCTTTTCCACACTGGCGGGCGCATCAGGGCCGCCAAGGTAATCAACCACTACGGCAGCGCCTTCACGCGCGAAGCGAATGGCGATGGCTTTTCCGATGCCGGTAGCGGATCCGGTAACAATGGCAACTTTATTCTCGAGTCTCATTTGTTGATCACCCGGGGTTGGAGATGTACCCGGTCCTTTACGTTTCAACTATCATCCTTCACGTTTGTACTATCAGTGAATAAGACCTTTGCGTACCGCATACAAAATCAACTCCGGTACTGTATGCAGGTTCAGCTTTTGCAGGATATGGGAACGATGTGTTTCCACCGTGTAGGGGCTGACATTCAGCAAGCTGGCGATTTCCTTGTTGCTCTTGCCTTCGGCAGCCAACTGCAGGATTTCGCGCTCGCGGGCGGTGAGCAGTTCGAAGGTATCAGTCTTCTGCTTATCCGCCATTTCACGAAAGTAGTCTTCCTGGAGCAGTTGGCTGACTTTCGGACTGAAGTAAGAGTGTCCCTGGCTTACGGCATTCACAGCCGCGATCAGGTCTGCCTTTAACGAGTCCTTCAATAAATAGCCGCGAGCACCGGCATTCAGTGCGCGCACAATATAGCTTTCGTCGTGATGCATGCTCAGGATGATGACTGCTGTGGCGCATGCCTGGACAATGCGCGCGGTGGCGTCAATACCGTTCAGTCCCGGCATGGCGATGTCCATCACGGCCACATCGGGACAATGCTCTTCCGCTAGCCTGATGGCTTCACGACCGTCGCTTGCCTCGGCAACCACTTGGAAGCCCTGACGCTCCAGCAGGAGACGCAAGCCATCGCGCAGAATATTATGATCGTCGGCCAGCAAGATGCGTATTGGTTTCATTCGGTACATCTGCCGGGCCGGCAGTGGAATCGGCAGCGGGCAACGCGAGATCGGATAAAGGCAGTGTAATCTGCAGGGTGGTGCCGCGGCCTGGTTGTGAGTCGATGACGAACGCCCCGCCCAGGTGATGAACGCGCTCCTCCATTCCCAGCAATCCTAAACCGCGCACACGGTCGGCGTCGAAACCCGTGCCATCATCCTGGACGGTCATTTCGAGTTGCTCTTCGGTGCGTTGCACTCGGATGAGCGCGGCGCTTGCCTGGGCATGCCTCGTCACGTTGGTGAGCGCTTCCTGCACGACGCGATAAATACAGGTCTTGTGTTCTTCCGGCAGGTCAGCCGGCAGATCTGCGGCATTAACTTGAATGCGCAGACCAGTTCGTTTGGCAGTTTCGCGAGCCTGCCAGTTGAGTGCGGGGACCAAGCCAAAGTCGTCCAGCATAGATGGACGCAATAGAAGCGCCATGTTTCTGGCGCCTGCCAATCCGCGGCGCGCCAGATCGCGAATGGACTCCAGATGTGGTGTGACGGTAGCGCCATGGTCCAGATCGAGCAGGTTTTCCGTTTCCAGCAGTATCGCCGAGAAAGACTGCCCCGCTTCATCATGCAGTTCACGGGACAGGGCGCGGCGCTCTTCTTCGTGGGCGCGAACGAGTTTGGCTGAAAGTTCGCGAAGGTTGGTTTTCGCTTCTATGTTCTCTTCGAGTCGCGCGCGCACTTGGGCCTGCAGCCGCAGAATCGTCACGCTGATATACACGGCCAGAGCCACGCCGCCGATGAGAGTGACGACGATCATGCCGATGAGTCCCAGCCGCAGGCGCTCGAAGAGCCCCGCCAGTTGCTGGTCACCCTGCTGCAAGCCCTGTTCGTTCAGTTGACCGACACGATCCGCAATCTGGAGCATGGCGGTTCGCCGTGGAATGAGTTCGCTGTAGAAGAATTGATACCGGAACTTCTCTCGCTCGGCGGCGCTCCAGGAGAAAGTCTGATTCAGGACTTTCCAATAGGCATCAATCTCGCTGCGAAGGCTGGAAAAGGCAGCGCTTTCTTCGGGCTGCAGCGATTTTTGATAGCGTTCCAATTCGCGGTCGGTGTGTCGGTGTAACCGGTTCACTTCGGCGAGCTGGGCAGAAGCGCTGCCGGCCGGAGCGAGCAGGGAATCTCGCGCCACGGTTCCCGAAAGATAGATGGAAGAGCGGATCTGCTCCAGGATGCGGCTGCGTTCCAGGAAGCGCTGCTCCATTTGCGCATCACTGGTCCGAAGGCCGTGAATCATCAGCAGCGCGCCCGCTTCGGCGGCGGCCATGATGATGAGCAATCCACCGAAGCCAGCAGCCAGTGCTATCCAGGGGCGCCGCCACATAATCTAACTTCCTAGCCTGACACGGATTCGCTGGCAGTGGCTATCCCTTTGAGACGGTATTTCGTTTCGTAAGAAATACCATGCGGCAGGGATTTTAGAGGGAGCATGGTTGCCACTAAATTAAGGACATAGGAATGGACACTCGCTTGAAGATTCAAACAATCCAGTTGATGTTAGGAGCAGCTGTTTTGACGATGCTGGCAGGGTGCCAGAAGCATGTGGCAGCGGTTCATGCGCCGCCACCGCCTCCGCCGGCAGCCAGCGCTCCGGCGTCGCCCGCGCCGCAGCAGACGGCGCAGGTGAGAAGGCCGGGGAGCGAGCCTGTATCTGCCACCCCGGACACGGCCACGAAAGCACGAATTCAAGATTTGTTGAACCGCATCCAGGATGCGTATTTTGACTATGATCAGCGCAACCTGCGGCCGGATGCACAAGCGACGCTGCAAGCGGACGCCACAGATTTGCGGCAGATTCTTGTGCAGTATCCGACCTACAAATTGACCATTGAAGGGTTCTGTGATGAGCGCGGTTCCGATGCATACAACCTCGCGCTGGGCGACGCCCGAGCCAAGAAAGCTCAAGACTTTCTGGCGAATTTAGGTCTGCCGGCGTCGCAACTGCGTACCGTAAGCTTCGGCAAGGAGCATCCTGTCTGCACGGAGCAGACCGAATCGTGCTGGCAACGAAATCGCCGGGCCCATATCACGCAAGAGCAGAACGTTAGTTAGGAGAGAAGACATGCGATTACTTCCAATTGTTTCCGTGGTTCTATTTGCGGGCTTTACCGCAGGGCCCATCCTGGCGCAGACACCGAACCTGTCCGGCACGTGGCTGGACGGCGCGCAGAAATGGGTGATCAGCCAGGATAGCGGCAAGATTCACATTCAGGAAGTGAATGGGGATAAGACCGAGGCTGACTACACATGCACGCTGGATGGCCAAACTTGCAAAGTCAAGGAAGATGGCCGCTCAGAAAACATCATGATGTACTTCAACGGCGCCAAACTGGTGAAAATAGCCGAGCGAGGATCATCCACCCTGAAGCAGCGGTTGGAGGTAAGTTCGGACGGCAAAACGCTAAATGTCGAAACCGTTCCGCTCGACTCCAACCAACGATCCGAAACCGTGTCATTCCATAAACAGACCACTTAAAGGAGGATTGAAAGTGAAACTGATTGCCGTTACCTTGTTGAGCGCGACCCTTGCATGCTCGCCGGCTTTCGCAAAGAAGGCCGCCGAGGACAGGAAGGTCGACACTCACAACGACGCTGCCTTCTTAGCGATGGCGGCGCAAGCTGACATGATGACCGCGCATATTGGCGAAGAAGCGGAAGACCGGGGCGCTACGACTGGAGTGAAAGACTTCGCCAAGACACTGACGCAAGACCACAAAAGCGATTACACCACGCTGAGCGAACTTGCAAACAAATTGGGAGAGACCATTCCCAAGTCGATAGATGACCGGGATGTACATGCGATTCAGGCGCTTGACCACTACAAGGGCAAAGCCTATGACCATATGTTCCTGACCCGGGAAGCCGAGGAGCATGAAAGACTGATCCGCGCTTTTAAGTCAGAAGCTGAGAGCGGGCAGAACCTACAAATCAAGGCATATGCAAACCAGGCGTTGCCTGTGATTGAGAAGCATCTGCACAAAGTGCAGGATCTGCTAAAGAACAAAGCGTAGAGGATGTTCGGGGTGGGCGATCGGATTTACCGGCGCCCACTTAGCACTTGTTGAGCCGCTCGACGCCCCGAAGCGATCGCGCCGTGGACGGTAGCTGAATGGCCGCTTTGATCGGTGGCCTCTCCAGCGAAGAACAAGGTTTCTTCCACAGGCTCGGCGATCTGCTTTCTCGCCCATAACGCACCGGCCGGAACATAGCTATAAGCGCCGCGCGAGTATTCATCGTGGAACCAGTCATGGAAGTACATGCATTCCAACCGGTCACGCACGGTTGTCAATGGGAACCCGGTGACGCGTGCGAGTGATTGCAAGGCCGTATCTAGCACTTCTTCTCGATTCATGTGTTCCAGTCCCGTGGCATGCGCGCCCGCGCTCCAACCGGTTAACAGAGTCGACCGGCGCGCCAGCGTGGTCCACCAGGTGGGGAAGAATTGTTCATGCGAGAGAAGAAATCCAACGTCCTTCAACTCGTCTCTACTTTCCCAGAATGCTTCACGGAAGCGAAGCACTACTCGATATACATGGCCGAACTCCAGCGCTTGAGCGGCCTTTAAAATGGAAGATGGTTCGGGTGAAAAGACGATTGAGCGTTCTTGCAGCACGCCCAGTGGCACGGTGATGATAGCTTGCTGGGCCGTCCATTTGCCCCGATTGGTGCGAATCGCGACTGAGCCGGCTTGCCATTCAATCCTTTCGACCACTTGGTTCACGCGGAGTTTAGCTTGCCAGTTGGGAACAGAACGAAGAATATGCAGCGGCGTCGCATCATACCCGGTGGAAAAACGAAAGGAACGGTCGCCATCAATCTCTTGCGCCGCCGTCATTTCTTCAGCCAGCGCCTGGATGCTGATAATCTTCGAATCGGCGGCGTTGAAGCCTTCAATGAAGCCGCGGGTGGAACGCCTGGTTTCTTCGGAATAGGACGTGCCGGCCAGGAATTCTTCAAAGGATTTGTCCCCATCTTGAGCCGCCTGGCGCATGTCCTCCAGGGCGGAGTGGACCAGTAACCACGCGTCGGCATTTCGCTCCACTACACCGTCGTTCATGTAGCGGGAATCGTCGGTGCCGTCATAAACGGCTAAGCCGGCGTCATGGATGATGTCCCAGATCTCTTTCGGACGCCCATGTATGAATTCCGCGCCAAGTTCGAGTGGCAGAGAACAAAGCGGGTCATGAATGGTGTGGATGCGGCCGCCGATGCGGTCGCGAGCTTCCAGTAACACGACACGGAGACCGGCCTTATCCAGCACGTGGAGCGCTGCCAGGCCCGCAGCGCCTGCGCCTATGATGACAACATCGAAATCACTCACCAGGTTCGAAACATCCCATGTGTTCTTTATCGTGCCATGTGAGGTACGGGACGGTATGCCTCTTCGGGAATTTCGGCCAGTGCCGATTGCCACACTCGCTCCCCAAGGCCATAGAACTGGCAAAAGCTCATCATCAGCGGCCGCCATTTATCTGGATCAATGTGATTCGGCTTGTTGGCGGTGAGAATGGATTCATCCACGTGCGTCCTGATAATTCTCACTTCGAAAGCAAGAGCATTGGATGGTTTGTCGGGCCGGTTGCCAAACGTGTGGGTCTCAGCAACCACCGCTTCCAGCTGAACCGGACACTCCTGAATACGTTCCGGTTGGACTAAGTCAGAAGGACCAGTGGTAAGGCCCGCTAGCGCCAGTTTGTGCTTCTCGTACCGGTAACCCATCGCTTGTTTGTGCGGGGGAACTGGATTGGACCCCGTGAGACGGGCTAGCTTGTTCACGCTCTTAACCAAGTCGACCGAGGGCAGATTGAGCACGCACTCCTTCTCCCTTAATAGGTTTTGCGCGGTATGACTCTTAGCTCCAAGACCCAGCATGCAGTTCCATCCGAGCCACCAGACTGAGGACATGGGAGCCACATTCACTGAGCCGTCGTCATTCAGCGTGGTCAGAAGAACAACGGGTGTGCCGAAGTAGAGTATGGAAGGTTCAACCGTGAGGTGCATGGATTCAGAGTGTGGCTTTTCGCGGCGTCGAACACTCCGTTTCTTGCTGCTTAATCATCTACTCGTTTCGAAATATCCACTCTGTCTGTTTTTCATCACCGAGGCGGCCTCGTAATACCGGCCATTCATCACCACATACACTCCCGGGGGCAGCACCTGAACAAATGCTAAAGCGCTTCCCAGGTTGAAGAGCCCGTCGGAGCTGCCGAATTTGTAAGGGATCATCGCGCCGGTTAGTACCACGGTTTTGCCGTTGACGCGCTTTTCCAGGAAGCGAGCGGTTTCTGGCATGGTGTCGGTTCCATGCGTCACAACAATCTGGTTGACGGGCGCGGCCAGGCATTGTTCGGCAATGATGTTCCGATCCGAGTCTGTCATGTCCAGGCTGTCGATCATCATCAAAGTGCGAATATCCAGATCCAGACGGGCGCGGCCCAGCTTCAGCATTTCCGGCAAGTGTGAATCCTTGAAGAAGAGACGCCCGTTGATCTCGTCGTATTCCTTGTCGAAAGTGCCGCCGGTGATGAGGATTCGGATCATATCAGGCAGTCTTGTAACGAGACTGGGCTCCATAGCGTGGCAGAAGAAGCTGAATGATCAGCAGCGCAATCAGGTACAGCGAGCCAGCCACGAGAAATAGCGGCGAATACGCCTTGTTGGAATAATCAAGCCACCAGCCAATGGCAGGTTGTACCAGTAAACCACCGATAGCTCCGCCGAGGCCTCCGAAGCCCACAACAGAGGCGACAACCGGTCTGGGGAAGCAGTCAGAAGACATGGTGAAGACGTTAGCGGACCAGCCCTGGTGTGAACTGGCAGCGATCGCCACCAGCGTCACCGTCAACCATAGGTTCCCATGAGCTAACGGCACCAACATCACGCTGGTGACGCAGAGCGCACAGACCAGCATGGCGGTTTTTCGCGCTTTGCCGACGGGCCATCCGCGCTTCATCAGTTGTGATGACAACCAGCCGCCGCCGACGGAGCCGACATCGGCTGCGATATAGATGAGAACCAGCGGTGGACCCAGGTGGACCAGGTCCACTTTATACTTTTCGTTCAGGAAGCCCGGCAGCCAAAAAAGATAAAAATACCAGACCGGATCAGTCAGGAACTTTGCAATCAGGAAGGCCCACGCGGCGCGCTTACTCAGCATTTGGACATACGAGAGGGGCTGCGAGGGAAGGGCAGAGTCCGGATCTGAACGGATGTAAGCAAGCTCTGCCGGGGAAACGGCGGGATGCCTTTCGGGTTCACGATACAGCCACGACCAGAGAATGACAAAAGTCAGACTCATGCAGCCGGTGAAGATGAAGGCGGCGTGCCAGCCGAACTTGATGACAACGAGGGGTACGGCCAGTGGTGCAATCACCGCCCCGATATTAGAACCGCTATTGAAGATTCCAGTGGCCAGCGCTCTTTCTTTGCGCGGAAACCAGTCGGCAATCGCTTTAATGGCCGCGGGAAAGTTGGACGCTTCCCCCAGACCAAGTCCCAGTCGCGCGAAGCTGAACTGCAGCAAATTCCCGGCAAAAGCGTGCGCAATCGAAGAAAGGCTCCAGAGCAAAGCGGCCAGTGTGTAACCCACGCGCAAGCCCAGCCAGTCAATTAGTTTTCCAGCCAGCGGCATCATGATGGAGTACCCAAGCTGAAAAGCGGTTGTTATCCGCGCATAATCGCTTTCCGTCCAGTGGAGGTCGTGCGTAATCGTTGGCTTGAGAATCCCCATCACCATGCGATCCATGTAGTTTACGGTTGTGGCGTAAAACAAGAGACCGCAGATATACCAACGAAAATTAGCGATCGTCCGGGAGGGCACGAGGGCTATTCTATCGAGCGGACTTTTTCCACTCCTCTCACTGATACTTAGAAAACGATTTTCGCGGAGAGTTGCAGCTCGCGCGGCGTTCCGCGGCCAGAGTTGTAATTGCTGATGGTGGTAGTAATCACCCCGAAGTTACTCTGAGATACGTCGGCGTTGGGAGCACCGTATTGCGGGCTGTTGGCCGCGTTGAATAAATCTGCGCGGAAGCGCACGTTCAGCCGCTCAGTAATCGTGAGATATTTCGACAGTCCCAGATCGAGCTGTGTGATGCCGGGCGCCCGGAATGCATTTCGGCCCAGGTTTCCGAAAGTCTGTTTCGCCGGTGTCGAAAAGGCGAGCGGATTAATCCAGAAACCGGGCGTTGAGCCACCCGCGGGAGTTAAAGAAACGCCGTAATTGTAATTCGGTCTTTCCACGCCGCTAAGTGCGTCCAAGCCGGGAACAGAGCTGTTGGAACGGTCGAGAGTGATGTTGACGGGTAGGCCGCTCTGCGAAGTTCCGATAGCGCTCAGTTCCCAGTTTCCGAGAATTGTCTTCGCCAGGCTGGGACTGCTCAGGTGTTTGTGACCACCGCCGAACGGCAGATCGTAAACGGCGGAGAGGTTGAAGACGTTTCGGACATCGAAATCGCTGCTGGCTTTGTCACAGGAGCGGCAGAATGAATTTTGCGGCACGTCCGAATCGCCTCCGCCGATGCTGCCATCGTTAATGGAGTGCGACCACATATAGTTGGCGGTCAGCAGGAATCCTTTCTGGAATTGGCGCCGCAGGTTAAACTGCAACGCCTCGAAAGTGGCGTTGCCCACATCGCCGCGCCAGGAAACCGGTCCAAAGGCGGGATAAGGGCGGACTCCGGTTGCGGGGTCGACAAGGTTGGTGTAGGTGGTAGTGAGTACGTCCGTCGACTTGTTACCCAGGTAAGTGGCGGTACCCACGATGTTGCCCACAAGTTTCTGCTGCACCGATGCGGTCCATGCAGCGACGTAATCGTCTTTGCGATTACGATCCAGATCACGAGGCGACACAACTCCGAGGCCTCCATTCTGTGCGTAAGCGACGAAGGGACTTAGAGGATAAGCAAGCGTGGGGAACGAAGTATTGGTGAAAGAGTAACGCTCTACCGTGTTGGAGATCGGCAGATTTTGATCGTCAATCTGTCCGTCGGTGTGATAGATTCCGCCGCCCGCTCTGAGGACCGTGTTGCCAAGCGACCAGGCGATTCCAAGGCGTGGATCTATGTCGTTGTAGTGGGGATGAAAGTAACTGTCGGTGCGAGCGCAATATCCGTCGCAAGTGCCGAAGTCAAATGGGACATCGTTGTCACCGATGGAGTGCAGGGCGTTGAAAACGTTGTAGCGCACGCCCGCCGTAACGGTTAGGTTGGGAGTGGCCTTCCACTCATCCTGAATGTAGGCGAAGTATTCGGTCTTGCGCTGCCTGACCAGAGGCAGTATCGCTGTATACGAAGCAGATCCCGTGTCGTTGGCGATGAAATTCGGGATGGAAGTATAGGTGAGGCTGCCACTGGGTGATGAACCTTGATTGATGAAGATCCATCTGATTTCAGCTCCCATTTTGATGGTGTGCTTGCCCTTCGACCACGAGACATCGTCGAGCAAATCGAAGTCTTTGGAAGGATCATCAGCGGTCGAAGCTCCCGAGAGGGAGCTGAAGCCGGAAGCGGTGACTCCAAATGCAAGGGGCGAGACAGTGGCTTGATGATAGATGGTCTGATTTACGCCGAATTTCACGTCATTGATCAAGCTGGGAGAAAAGACGTGAGTTAGGTCAACCACTCCATTGTTGAACTTTGTGTCGTAGGCGGTTTTCACCGTCAGGTTGCCTGATGGAGTTTGTTCCAGGGCTTCATCGGAACTGAAGCGAATGAATGCGGTGGTTCGATCGGAGAAGTGTTCGTCGAGGCGAAACATCCCGGAGTCTTCGTTATCAACTTGGCGGCCAAGCGCTACATAGTTATCTACAAATGGGTTTGCCGTCGGGGATGTTCCCGCTGGATATGCGTTGAGCACCGGGATTAATGAAGGTGATGTCAACGAGGTCTGCGCGATGAAGCTGGGGCTGGGCGTCAGGCCGATCTGAGTTCCATCGAGTCTCTGACGCAGGCCTTCGTAATTTGCGTAGAAGAACGTCCTGTTGTGGATCACCGGTCCGCCTATCGCGGCGCCAAATTGATTCAGCAGAAAAGGATTTGGAGAGGGACCATTAAATGGAGTGCGAGCCTCCATGGCGCTATTTCTAAAGTAATCGAAGAGATCGCCGTGCACAGAGTTAGTTCCCGACGGCGATACGACGGAGACCTGTCCGCCCGCGGTGCCGCTTTCCACATCGGCGCCAAAGTTCTGAGATTGCACCTGGAACTGGTTGATTGAATCGAGCGGTATGTTGAGCCGCATGTACTCGCGCTGCTCCTGGTTGAAGACCGCGGTGGCGTCCACTCCGTCGAGCGTCAAATTGTTATCATCCAGACCGTGGCCGGCAAAGCGGATGGTCCGCTGGTCGCCGCCGCCATTGTCGATCGCCCCCGGTACAAGCGACGTGAGAGTGGCCCAGTTTCTGCCGTTAATCGGCAGCTCGTCAACCTGTTGTTGTTCCACAGATGAGCCAACAACGGCGGTGGCCGTATCCAACTGCACGATGGCCTGATTCACCGTGACCTGTTGCACTCCAGCCCGTATTAATAACTGCACATTCAACGTGCGCTCTTCACCCACGTTTTGCACAACCTGTTCCTCAATAAAGTCGCTAAAACCTTCTCTCTTGAACCCGAGAGTGTATTGACCGATCGGGAGGTCCTCCAATACATAACTTCCCTGGGAGTTTGTCAGCGTTTGACGTTTCAAACCGGTAGCAGGCTGGTTGGCAATCACTTGCACGCCGGCTACGCGGGCACCGATGGGATCTGTCACTGTCCCTGAGATAGAGGAACTGTTCACTTGTGCTGAAGTCATCGTTGCTAATGAGATGACCAGAAGGAGGGCGGCCTGTGTGGGGAAAAGCGGGATGTTTCTCATAGCGTCCTTGTGGAATGAGGTTACAGATGGCTGTCGCGGAATAAATCAAACAAAGATGTCATAATGTGCGGTCCAGTATGCAGGTGTGTTTCGCATCTTCGGCGGAGTCTGTCGTCACGCGAACGCGTTGGAGGCTTTTGCCTGAATCGAGCAGTGTCCAGATCTCCTGTGAAGGAACTATCCGCCCGCGTTCGTGCTCGACATTCGTGAAAACAAGCGAGTTGGCCGCCCAGCGAACTTTGGAATGGTATTCGTCGCCGTCCATACCGGTGTAAACAATTTCCTTGCCATCTATCTCATAAGTCAGATCAAGCTGGCGTTCACCGCGTCCGTTGTTGGAGACTATGTGAACTCGCAACGTTGGATTGTTCAGAGTCACAGTCATCTTGTTAGAGACTGCCTTACTTCGCGGGGAAGGGACGCACCGGTCATTGTTCTGTTGCCAGCTTCCGGCAAACTGCGCCCTTGCATCAGAGACCACAAGGTCTTTTTGTCCCGCTGAGCGGAACATGGGAAATGCCAGCAGCATTAAGCTCAGATAAAAAGCTGGAGGCCAATTTAAGAGGCGACGAAGGGATAGATGGGCCAATGATTGCATCGGAGGATTGCCACCCGCTGATCCAGTCTGGCGAAGCTTTGTTTCACGCGAATTAATTTCGACATTTCTAGATATCTGAATCTAAAATGGAGTGCTGGCAACAAACGCGAGTGAGGTTTGCTATTGAAAATCCTGGTGGTTGAAGACGAGGTAAAAACTGCTGGCTTTCTCCGGAAGGGGCTCCGTGAAGCCGGATACGTGGTGGACGTCTCGGGAAATGGAGAGGAAGCGATACACCTGGCGGGTGAACTTTGCTTCGACTTGATTGTACTCGACATCATGATTCCCAAGAAGGACGGCTTGCAGGTGCTGGTAACTCTACGGAAAGGCGCAATTGAAACGCCGATTCTGCTGCTCACGGCAAAGGATTCGGTCGCAGACCGAGTAAAAGGTTTTGAATTAGGAGCAGATGATTATTTGGTCAAGCCGTTTGCCTTCTCGGAATTACTGGCCCGAGTCAGGTCTCTACTAAAAAGGGCCCCGGTTCGGCAGCAGGAAATCTTGCGTGTGGCGGACCTGGAGATTGACCTGGCCAAACACCGCGCCGTTAGATCCGGACAGAGAGTGGACCTGACGGCCAAGGAATTCGTCCTGCTTGCTCTGCTCGCGCGACGGGCCGGTGAGGTGCTTTCGCGCACCATGATTGCCGAAGCCGTTTGGGATATGAACTTTGATAGCGACACAAATGTTGTCGACGTAAACGTAAGGCGGCTTCGGAGCAAAGTGGATGATCCATTTCCGCGTAAGTTAATCAAAACGGTGCGTGGCGTTGGATATGTCATTGATGCTCAAGACTAGGTGGTCGCTGGCCTCAAGGCTGACCGCCTGGTATACGGCTGCTTCCATGTTCCTGGTGCTTGCTTCCACGGGAGCATTGTATTGGGCTTTGGTTGCAAACCTGAAGCGGGACGCGGATCTGTTTCTTGCGGATAAGGTACACGTGGTGACAACCATGGTGCGTGAACGCCCGAACGATTGGGATGGTCTTAAGGAAGAGATACAACTGGAGTCCGCCGCTCGCCGCTATGATCAGTTTTACATTCGATTACTGGACCCGCAAAGCAAGACTCTGCTGGAAACTCCGCGTATGCAATCGGTTCTACCGCCCGGTAGTTTCCATGGGTTGACTGGACAGGCGAGACGGTTGGAGTCGCTCGAAGAGTCGCCTTACCAGGCCACGGAAGTGAGTACGCCGGTGGGGGGATTGAAAGGCGCCCACTGGAGAATACAGGTTGCGGTCAGCCTGGCGCAACAGGAGCAGATTCTTGCTCGCTATCGAGAGTGGGTTTGGGCCATTTTGACGATATCTTTCGTCTTATGTCCTCTGGTGGGTTACCAAATTGCCAGACGCGGAATCCGGCCCATTCGCTATGTGGTGGAGACCGCGAAACGAATAGGCTCAAGTAACTTAAGCGAGCGCATTGAGCCTCAAGGTTACCCGATTGAGTTGGCTGACCTGGCGCTCACTTTCAATGCCATGCTGGACCGGCTGGAAGAGAGCTTTGAACGGCTCACGCGATTCTCCGCTGATCTGGCGCATGAGCTACGAACCCCGGTTCATAACATCAGGGGTGAGATTGAAGTAGCGCTTTCGAGACCTAGGTCGCCCGAAGAGTATTGCGAAGTTTTGGGATCGAATCTGGAGGAGGTTGTTCGCCTTTCCGAGTTAATCAATAGCCTGTTGTTCCTGGCGCGGACAGAGAACCCAGGCACGTACATCAAGCGGGAGGTGGTACCGGTCGGCGAATTGTTGGAGAGCATCCGGGAGTATTATGAGGGTCCGGCAGATCTGGCAGGTGTGGCGTTGGGAGTAGAAGCGCCTGCTTATTTGAACGTAATGCTTGACCGCGCTTTGATGCAGCGAGCGCTGGGCAATCTTGTCAGTAACGCTTTGGCGCATACGCCGAGCGGCGGCCGAATTGAATTGAGCGCGTCTCAGAAGAAAGCGGGCATTGAGATTTGCGTGCGAGATACCGGCTGCGGCATTCCAGCTGAATCCATTCCGCGGCTCTTTGACCGCTTCTATCGAGTCGACCAAGCCAGATCACAGCATTCCGGCGGGTTTGGGCTGGGCCTGTCGATTGTGAGGGGAATCATGCTGCTGCACGGCGGGAATGTTCAGATTGTCAGCGAAATAGGAAAAGGTACGCAGATCACCTTGACTAGTCCCGCTTGGGGGGCAATCAGTTAAGGCGGCATGACAGAAATGTAATGTTAGCGTCATGTCAGTGTGCGCGCCCGGCGTTTACGCTTGTTAAGAGTAAGTCATTTCTAGAAATGTGGAAATGTGAAACGAAAAACAGGCGCTGCTAAAATTAAGACCTTTGCCGATCGCTTTTCCGCAATTGGTGCTGAGCCCCGCTTGCGGATCATCCAATCATTGCTGGTTGCCCCACAGGGTGAGCGAACAGTGGGAGAGCTTCAAGAAGATATCGGCATACCGTGGTCTACGCTTTCGCACCACCTTGAGAAATTGCGCAATGAAGATCTGGTAACTACCCGCCGGGATGGTTCGTTTCTGTGGTACAGCGCCAATGCAAAGGTGTTGAATGAAATGCTTGGCTTTCTTTCGGTGGACTGTCAATTGTTAAACGGTCGCAATCAGCAGTCATTGTCTCCTTTGGCTTGACGATCCTTTGAGCCTTCCAGTATTCAAAACCTTTGGGAGATAAAAAGGATCGGCATCTCTGCCGATCCTTTGAAGAGCCAGTATTGACTTACAAGCTTAGTGGCGATAGAAACCTCGCCCGCGACCGTAATACCGCGGTCCGTAGTAACCGCGGCCAACATAAAATGAGAAGCCCCCATAATACGGGTAATAGGGGTAACCGTAAGCGTAATAAGGGTAGGCGTAGGCATACGGCGGCTGCGCATAGGCAGCGCGACCAGGTCCGTATCCGGCTTGGGCATAGGCGGCTGGCTGATCATATTCACCAGGCTGAACGTAGCGGAAGGCCTGGGGAGACCTGTCAGTAGAAATTGTCAGAGCTTGTTCCAGCCGAAAGGTCAGAATCTGTTCCGGATAAATGACGCTGGGCTCTCCGCGTGTTACTAAGACTCCAATGATTCCCACCGCAGCACCGGCTCCAGCACCGATGGCGGCGCCACGGCCCCAATCGGCAGCTGCGCCAATAGCGGCTCCCACCCCGGTGGCCCCGGCAATCCCGGCGGCGTCGCGTCCAACCGAGCTATTTGCCGTCCGGCTGATGAATGTGGTCTTTGTTGGGACGTTTTGGCCGTCAACCAACGTCAGGTCAGTCAGCTCAACACCTAACTTTGCCAAGCCCGCTACCCTGCCGGACTTCTGAGCTTGTGTGACGCGCCCACCAAGCGTTTGACCGGGTTCTGCCACCACTACTCCATTTGCAACGAGCGGTCGAGCCAGTGTGGCTGAAAACGCATCGCCTGGCTGGTTGTGGTCAGAGGAAAGCTGCTGATTGATGCGAACCGTCAGGTAAGTGCCGGCGGGCACCGTAATCTCAGACGGCACGGACGGCGGCGGCTGCATGGGGTACTGCGGCCGGTTCGGGCCATTGGACTGCGATTGCGGGTAACTCGGCTGCTGCTGCGGATAGTTCGGAGCCGGGTAGTTCGCTTGCGGAGCCTGACTTTGCGGTGCGGGATAGCCGGCCGCCGGATAGTTGGGCGCCTGGTAATTGGGAGATGGGTAAGCCGATTGAGGGTAATTCGGGGGCGGCGGCGGATCATTCTGCGCGTTCGCTACCGGGCCCTGATTCTGTGAATTTGAATTCGATACGCCGCTCTGATTTTGCGCGTCACCAACTCTACGCCATCCGCCATTCTGTGTAGTAGCCGGCACGGGCTGTGTGTCCTGTGCCATGGCGAAACCGGTTGCAGCAATGAAACCAGCGGCCGCAACCAAGAGCGCCCTACAAGTGCCTATACTCTTCATCTTTGTTTTTTCTCCTGCGCTTCCACCACCTGTAAAGCAATGCGCTCGCCAAGGTTAAGTCGTTGTAACTAAAGAGCGAAGAAGTCGGGTTACCTGTTAATATCTGGTCGGCATCAACCGCTCTGGCCGAAATCAACCATCCATGCGCTTGCGCAAGTGATCGACCAGAGTTTTGGCAGCCAGACCCAGGACGATGACCAAGGTGAGCGCAAGAGCGGTGCCGTGCAGCGTAAGGGTAGCCGCAATCACCAACAAACCATATAAGATGAAGGCGATTTTTACGTCAATCACTTCCTTTAATCCTATTGCGCGGCCATGTTGTAGGCGAAGGAAAATGCCAGCCGAACCTGTTCGCCTTTGAAGTCTGAGGGCAGCGGCGGCAGAGGATTCGACATGCTCAAACCCGCCACGGCCGCCCGGTCCAGTGGGTCAAGCCCCGATGATTCGGAGGTCACCAGCTTGGGAATGCTGCCGTCCCGGTTGATGATGAATTCCAGAACTGTGCGGCCGCGCATTGTCCCCATACGCACGCTTTGCGGAATAACACGACGCCAATTTCCACGCACAATCTGCAGAATCTGCGCCAGATAAGGTCGCATGTCCACACCCTGCGGATCGCTTTTCAACTCAACTCCGGCGTGCTGTGCACCGAGTTGCCCCACAGCTCCAGGAACCGGCGGCGCACCTTGAGTGGGCGAATCATCGCTAATAATGACGTGGCTGCCGCTTCCGCTTTGGGCCAGGCCGGAGATAGCAGCCTCCACTGAAGCCTTGGGCGGAGCCAGCGTAGGATGTTCCACGCGGGGCGCTTCAGCGCCGATATTCAGGAAGGGTCCCGGCGAAGGTGTTGGTGTGGGCGGCGGAGGCGCCTTGGCCACGCCGTTGACTGCGCCCGGAAGCGGCGGCGCTATGTTCTGCGCGGTAGTGACCGCCGGCGCTTCGGGCAGGATGGAAACCGGAGCCTTTTCGCTCTTTGCGGTGGCCAGGGTCTTCGGCATCTCAAACTGCTTAACGGAGTGGTCTGGCGACGCCTGCCGTGCTTGACGTTGCTGAAGGTCCATCAGATCGGCCAAGTCCACCTGTTTGGTGACTTCATGCTTGTTCGGCGCCTTCTGGGTCAGCACATCGCGAGGGATGTAGAGCGGAATCCGGTGCTCAGCCACCACCGTCTTCGGTTCTGCAATGGCACGAAAGCTCGGCAATTTTGTGGCGACGGTGAGCAACATGACGTGGGCTGCCAGCGAGGCGGCGAGTACCTTCCACAAATGTGACGGCTCTACGTCAGCCGGATAATCCAGGTGGAGCGGATAGTCAGACGGCGCCAGGTCTTTGGAAAGTGTAGACCGGCGTTCTTCTGGGTCGGTCAGGATAAGCGGAGCAAGAGACATGAGCTGGAAGGCCGATATGTAACGACGCCGTAACAGCCGGATAGGTTGCCCGATGCAAGCGCTTTTTAACCACGTGCGCGAAGCGTCTCAGCGACTACTTTTGCGTGTTCCTCAATTTTATCAAGGATGGCTTCCGCTATTTGCAGGGCGGTTGTTGCCTGCAAACCATCTACGCGTGGCTGGGAGCGCTCTTTAACAGCTCTTACAAAGTCCTGAAGTTCCAATTGCAAAGGCTCACCGGGTGTCACGGCCAGTTGCTCAAAGCCGATGTTGCCGGGCGCTTTCACCGAAACGCGCGTGGCATCCTGGCGCTGGTAATCGAGTGAAATGTATTCGTGCGGTTGAAAAAGCCGCAGCTTTCGCACCCGCTCTGTGGAGACACGGCTGGCAGTCAGGTTCGCAATGCAGCCGCTGGGGAACGACAAGCGGACGTTAGCAATATCCACCTTTTGCGAAAGCACGGAGATGCCGGCGGCGCGAATCTCATCGGGCATGGCCTTCACGAGACTGAGCACGATGTCCAGGTCATGAATCATGAGATCCAGCACCACATCCACATCAAGGCTCCGCGGAGTGAAAACGCTCATGCGGTGAACTTCGAAAAAGAGCGGAACTGTTACGGCTTGTTCAAGTGCAATGACGGCGGGGTTAAAGCGCTCCAGATGACCCACCTGCAAAATACGTCCGCGTTGGCTTGCAAGATCAACCATGCGCCGGCCGGCTGCCGAAGTGGCGGCGATAGGCTTTTCCACCAGAACATCAATTCCGGCGTCAAGAAGCTGGCTGGCCACTGCTTCGTGCGTGACCGTCGGAGTGGCGATAACGGCGGCGTCCACTTGACCCGGCAGATCACTGAGCGAGGCAATTACGTGGCAATTATGCTGAGCGGCGATTTTCTGCGCTTGATCACTATTGAGATCAAAGACGCCCGCGAAATCAATATCCGGTAGCTGGCTCAGCACGCGCACGTGATTGTTGCCGAACGAACCCGCGCCTGCAACTGCGATGCGAGGTCTATTCATAAGGAGGATGAGCCACGATGGTTATGCCGGCCTGATTAGCCCGGTTGATCATTTCTTCTTTATCCAGGAACAGAGTCCTTCCTGCGTCCACGGCCAGCGCCGTGGTGCCCGTTTCCAGCATGGTCTCGATGGTGGTTTGGCCCACGACGGGAACATCAAACAGCAGATGAGCACGGCCGCGCGAGGCCTTTATTAACCGAATGGGGCGTCCATTTGTTAATTGCGCAGCACGGCGCAGCATGGCATCCGTACCTTCCATTGCCTCCGCAGCGACACATGCCTTTTCGCTGATAGCGACGCTCTGGCCAATATCAGTCGTCGCCAGAATGGAAGCGAGTTTGCGGCCGTACTGGATGTCGGCTTCCTCTTCTTTATTGGGCTTGCGCCGGGTCAAAACGCCCTTCTCGGCCAGCAGCGGTTTCAGCAGCCGGGTGGAATCCACCAACTCGATGCCCTCCTCCAGCATCGCTTTCTGCACTCCGCCGATCAGCGCCGCCGTGTTCTTTTCGCGCAGGGAGGTTAATACTTTAAGCAGTTTGAGATCGGGCGTGAGACCGGAAAAAAGGCTTACGTGCTTGACCTGTCCTGTCATCATCACTTCTGAGACTTTCTCGCGCTTGAAGATCTCAATCAGCTTACCGAGTTGGCCGATATTCACCCAATGAAATGATTCGGCCAGCGGCTCAAGCTCTGGGGATGCTTCACGCTCGATGGCGACAACCACTACCTGATGGCCTTCGCGCCGGGCTGTTTGCAGCGCTAGAAGGGGAAAGCGGCCATTGCCCGCGATCATGCCATAGCGTTTGGCCTGGGTACTCACTTGGTAAAGCCGCGCTCAGAGGAACGCACAAAAGCCAGCAGCTCTTTGACGGGAGGAATTTGCGGAATTTCTTCCTCGATTCTGTTGAGCGCTTGCGTTGTGTTGAGGCCTGCATGAGTGATGATGCGGAATGCGTTTTGGAGCGGCTCAATCTCATCACTCGAAAAGCCGCTGCGCTGCAGGCCTACCCGATTCGCGCCGTAAATCTGCGATTCGTGCTGGGTGGCCGTGATAGAGAAGGGAAGCACGTTTTGCTTGATGACGCTACGGCTGCCCACCATGGCATGTTTGCCAATCCGGACAAACTGGTGGATGGCGCTTAGACCGCCGATATTGGCATGATCATCTACAATCACGTGGCCGGCAAAGGTCACGCCATTGGCCAGAATGGTGTGGTTTCCAATGATGACGTCATGCGCCACGTGCACATATGCCATTAGAAGATTGTCATCGCCGATGGATGTGATCATGCCGCCGCCCTCAGTGCCGCGGTGGATCGTGACAAATTCGCGGATTCTATTACGATTGCCGATTCTGGTCTCGGACGCTTCACCCTGGTACTTCAGATCCTGCGGCGTCACCCCGCAGGAGCAATAGGGGAAGAGGATGTTGTCTTCTCCGATGGAGAGCTTGCCTTCAAGGAAGGCGTGCGCCATGAGCCGGGTTCGGGCGCCAATGGTTACATTGCTTCCAATGATGCAGTAAGGCCCAATCTCGGCATCACTGGCGATCTCTGCTTTGGAATCAATGATGGCTGTGGGGTGAATCGCCATCGAATGGTCTCACCGGGCCGTTAGGCTTTCGGCGCCTCTTCGCTGGCGGGAGGGTCAGCAAGTTTGCACATCAGGGTGGCTTCGGCGCAGACCTGGCCATCCACCTTGGCAATCCCCTGCATCTTGGCCACCGTATATTTCAGGCGAAGCAGCTTCATTTCGATACGGAGCTGGTCGCCTGGGAAGACGGGCTTCCGAAACTTGGCTTCTTCTACAGAAGCCAGAAACATGACCCGGCCGCGTGTGTGGGGAGCCACTTTGCCCACCAAAATTCCGCCTACCTGCGCCATGGATTCAATGATCAGAACGCCGGGCATAACCGGGAAACCAGGAAAGTGACCCGTAAAATGAGGTTCATTCACGGTTACGTTTTTGATGCCTACGATTGAATCTTCGCCTATCTCGAGAATTTGATCCACCATCAGCATGGGATACCGATGGGGCAGTATTTCCGAGATTTCTTTTGAGTCCAGCAATGCCATTTGGAATCGCTATTATAACAACCAGTGCCGTCTTTCCTGCGCCAAGCCACTGAAAAACAAGAAGAAATCATTGCGTTAATCCGCCGGTTGGTGGAGTGCGAATCACCCAGCAGCGACCCGGCGGCGACAGGCCGCGTCAATGACTTGCTGGCGGAAGCCACGCGCGAGTCGGCAACGGCAAAGTTGCTGGCCAAGCGCCACCTGCGGCTGGAGTTTAAGCTGGGCGCGTTGAAGAAAGCGCCGCAGATTCTGGTGCTGGCACATTCAGATACGGTTTGGGATCACGGCACGCTGAAGACCATGCCATTTCGGCGCGATGAAGAGCGGCTGTGGGGGCCGGGAGTGCTGGATATGAAGGCGGGCATTGCTTTTTTTATTGCTGCCATGCAGATTCTGCGTCAGAGCGAGGCCCGGGTTGCAAATCGAGTCGTGCTGCTGGTTGTGTCCGACGAGGAGATTGGCAGCCATTCCTCACGGAGCTTCACCGAAGCGGAAGCGCGCAAAAGCGACTTTGTTCTGGTTCTGGAGCCTGGAACGGGTCCGACGGGGAAATTGAAAACGGCGCGCAAAGGCGTAGGTAACTACCATTTGAAAGTGACGGGCCGCGCCGCTCACGCGGGAGTGGATTTTGAGAACGGCGCCAGCGCGATCGTTGAAGCCGCGCGGCAGATAGAAACGCTCGCCGGCTTCACCAATCTGGAGCAGGGAACAACGGTGAATCCTGGCGTCATTGGTGGTGGGACTCGAACCAATGTGATTGCCGCAGAGGCGACGGTGGGCATTGATGTCCGGGTGACAAAGCTCCGGCATGCGGAGGCGCTGGATAAGAAGATGCGAAAGCTGAAACCCTTCGACAAACGATGCAGGATTGAGATGGAGGGCGGATTGAACCGTCCACCTATGGAACGGACGAAGGCCATTGCAGCGCTTTTTGCCAAGGCTCAAAATGTCGGAAATGAGATGGGACTGATGATTGAGGAATCGTCAACCGGAGGCGCATCCGACGGGAACTTTACGGCGGCCCTGGGTGTTGCTACTCTGGATGGCCTGGGAGCGGTGGGAGAAGGAGCGCACGCGCAGAATGAAAGCATTCTTATCAATAGGATTGCGGACCGGACCGCTCTCCTGGCCGGATTGATCGCTAGCTCATGAAGAACACGCTAAAGCTGTTTCTCCTTATCGCCACTGTCAACTGCGCCTTCGCCGAGACTCCGGAGATGGTCCGCTGGCAGCATGAAGCCGAGTCTGTGACGATCATCCGAGACGATTGGGGCATTGCTCACATCCACGGCAAAACGGATGCTGATGCGGTGTTTGGCATGGTTTACGCGCAGGCCGAAGACGATTTCAACCGCGTGGAGACGAACTATTTGAATTCCATGGGACGGTTGGCCGAGGCGGAAGGCGAATCTGCGATTTATCAGGATCTGCGGCAAAAGCTCTTTGTCGATCCCAGAGACTTGAAGCGTGAGTATGCGGCGAGTCCGGCCTGGTTGCAGAAACTGATGGACGCTTTTGCCGATGGCCTGAACTACTATCTGGCGAAACATCCCGAGACAAAGCCTCGGGTTATTAAACACTTTGAGCCATGGATGGCGTTGAGCTTCACGGAAGGAAGTATCGGCGGCGATATAGAACGGATCAATCTGAATCAACTTCAGGCGTTCTATGGCAATGAGTCCGTCTTGCGATCGTCTGTTGAACAATATGATCCAGAGCCGTCTGGATCGAACGGCATGGCCATCGCGCCCTCGAATACTTCCGGCCACCATGCGCTGTTGCTCATCAATCCGCACACGTCTTTCTTCTTCCGCTCTGAGTTGCAGATGACGAGCGACGAGGGTTTGAATGCGTATGGAGCCGTGACATGGGGGCAGTTCTTCGTTTATCAGGGCTTCAATGAGCGTGCCGGCTGGATGCATACCTCAAGCGGCGTGGATGCGGTGGATGAGTATCTGGAGACCGTTGAGCGATCGCCCAAGGGGATCTTCTACAAATACGGCAATCAGCAAAAGCCCATGATTGTCAGGGAAATAACCGTGCCCTATAAGACATCGAGTGGCATGAGTGAGAAGAAGTTCGCGACTTATCGTACCGGGCATGGGCCGGTGATTCGCGAACAGGATGGCAAGTGGGTCAGCATTCAGCTCATGCAACTGCCGGTGAAGGCGTTGATGCAATCGTACTTGCGGACCAAGGCAACGGATTACAAGTCTTATCGGAAGACCATGGAGTTACGGGCCAATTCATCGAACAATACGATTTTTGCGGATGCGGACGGGGACATCGCTTATTTTCACGGCAACTTCATTCCCCGGCGCGACACACGATTCGACTTTACAAAGCCCGTGGATGGCAGCAATCCCGCTACCGATTGGAAGGGGTTGCTTTCGATTGATGAAACGCCGCATCTGTTGAATCCAGCGAGCGGCTGGCTGTATAACACGAATAATTGGCCATGGTCCGCCGCCGGCGCAAGCAGCCCGAAAAAGCAGAATTACCCGGCGTACGTTGAAACCGGTACAGAATCGGCACGCGGTTTGCATGCCATTCGGGTGCTTCACGATAAGAAGGACTTCAGGCTGGATTCACTGATGGCGGCGGCCTACGACAGCTATTTGCCCTGGTTTGAGAAAACCATTCCGGCTTTGTTGAAAGCTTACGATTCCGACCATGTTTCCGCTCTTACCGAGCAGATCAAAGTGCTCAGAGCTTGGGATTTGCGGTGGGGCGTCGACTCAATTCCTACTTCTTTGGCGGTCTTCTGGGGCGATGATATTCGGAAGAGCATAAGCGCCTCCGCAAAAAGCGCCGGAATATCGGTTGAGGACTACGTCGCAACGACGGCAACCCCAAAACAATTGCTGGAGTGCCTGATGGCGGCATCCAACAAGCTGAGTGCAGGCTTTGGGACCTGGCGGACACCGTGGGGAAGTATCAATCGGTTTCAGCGTTTGACCGGCGATATCGTGCAGCATTTCAATGATTCCGCGCCCAGCATTCCTGTCGGCTTCACCTCCTCGTTTTGGGGCTCGCTCGCATCCTTCGGAGCGCATGCCTATCCAGATACAAAAAAATGGTACGGCACCAGTGGTAACAGCTTTGTGGCCGTGGTGGAGTTTGGTGAAAAGGTTCACGCCAAAGCGATCACCGCAGGAGGAGAAAGCGGCCATCCTACAAGCCGGCATTTCGATGATGAGGCCGTTCGGTACAGCAAAGGCGATCTCCGCGAGGTATATTTCTATCCTTCGCAGCTAAAAGGCCACACCGAACGCGAATATCATCCCGGCTATTAGGAGTATTGGAGAAGCGCCATAAACCCGAAGTCCATGTGCATTTGTTGATGACAGTGGAAAAGCGTTGGGCCTGGATTGTTTGCTTTGAACTCCACCTCCACCTGCTTCCTTGCACCCACCATGACAACGTCTTTGAGAACGCCGGACGTGGCCGTTCCTTCGACCTTCACTAACTCGAATGTGTGCCGGTGAAGATGCACCGGATGCGCTTCATCGCTCTTGTTGTCGAAGATCAGCCGGTAGGTCTGATTCGCCTGGACACGAATCGGATCAGTCTTGGGATAGGACTTGCCATTGATCATCCAAAAATCCACCCAGTTGTTCCCTGCCCATTTCTTCTGAAATACCAGAGGTATGCGTCGGGCATTTGAGTTAGGCGTTGAGCGAGCGTTTCCAAAGATCCGATAGTCCCAAACCGAGTCGGAGGCAGGGAGCCACTGGGGTGCTCCGGTCTGACCGGCGTATTCGACAACAATTCCCATGCCTTGCTCCCGGTCATGATCGTTGGTCGCACCCAGGGCCCAGACTCCAGGCCGGTTCATTTTCACGATTGCATCGATTCGTTCAGCGGGACCCATTTCCAGAACGTCAGTTATAACTGGATTGGGCAAAGTGTTGCCATCCATCGCAACGACCTGGAAGCGATGGCCCGAGATAGCCACGCGTCTTAGGTTGGTGGCGCTGGCATTCAGCATGCGCAACATGACTCGTTCGCCCTGCTTGACTTTGATCGGCTCACCATGGCCTAAGGCGCTTCCATTAATCGAGAAGTATTTATAGGCCGCATTCATTGAACTGTCGCTTCCCATGCTAGTGCTGAGGTAGGCGTCCCATTCCTTGAATGCAAGAAAATGTTCCTGGTCATAAGCGCCGGGTTCGCTGGGTGGATCTATATAGAGGAATCCAAACTCACCGCTGTAAGTCGCGCGATCCAGATCCCGGCCGGCCTTCATGTGTGTGTGATACCAACGCGTGCCACTGGGCTTAGGTGTAAATGTATAGAGTCGCGAACCATGGGCATCCACCATTGGCGTACCCTCTTCCATGGCGCCGTCCACATTGCTCGGAATTTGCAGCCCGTGCCAGTGAACTATGTTTGGATGATCGGTTTCATTGATCACCTGGATTGTGACTTGCCGACCTTCCTTCAGTCTCAATAGCGGACCGGGCGCGGAGCCATTGTAACCGGTGGTTTTGACGGTCTTGCCAGGCGCTAACTCAACTGTAACTTTGCTGATTCTAAGTGTGAAATCAGACTCAGCAGGAATATTCGCGGCGTGTAATGTTTTGCCGCAAAGCGCTGCACCCACAGCCGTTTTCAGAAAGCCGCGGCGGTCCAAATTAGTCATCGTCGATGCCATTGATCAACTCAATTATCAGGGTTGATCTTTGAGGCTATTGCAAAATATGTTGCGCCTATGCTAAGGTCCTATAACAGCCCCTCAGAAAGGAGGCCTTCTTTTGAATCATCACACATATCAGGAAAGCCTGCTTTCGCTCTTTCCTAACTTCATCTAACTCAACCCCTTCACTTTTCTGTTCCGGTGCAAAGCACGCTTCGCGTACTTCTTGCGCCATCTCCTTTTAAGCATTTCCTTTCAGTTAACAAACGAAAGCCGAGGCTATATGCAACCAGTCTCTGTGTTGAATATTGAAGACGAATTGTCTGCGGTCGCGCGTGGGGCGCCCCCGCTTACGTCCGCACAAAAAGCCATTGCCGACGACCTCACCTCCGGACTCAAGTCCGCAGATGTTTCTGTGCTCAGAGTGGACCCTGGCATGGGCCGAACCACGATTATGCGGGCCGTACACGCCCGTACGGGTGGAGCTTTCATTGTCGCCCGTCAAATTCTGACTCAACTCGCAAAGCGGTCTCCCGACGCGCTGGAGGAAACGTTCCTCGAGGTGTTGACGGCCGCCATAGATCACAACCACGCCGTCTTCATGGATGACCTCCATCTGGTACTGGAGGTGGTCTCCCATTACAACTCTCAACGCGTCAACCTCATGAACGCAGTGATGACGACGGTGCTTGATGACGCAGCACGCCTGGCCCGGAAAATTGTCTTCGCGGTGGCGGGCGAGAATGAACTCCCGGCTCTCACACAGCGCGCCCTGATATGGGAAATGGAAGATCTTGAGCCGGAGGATTACGCACACATCGCCGAGTTTTACCTGGGCGGCGCAGCGTCGCGTCTCGATATGGAAAGGATCCATCGTTTCGCGCCTACGCTCACCGCTTACCAGATCAAGAACGCTTGTTTGTGGCTCGGTCTCCGATATGAGAGGCCAGACACAGACTCACTCATCGACTATCTACGCTCCCGGAACATCTCCAGCAACGTTGATCTGGAGGAAGTGACCGCAGTGGAATGGTCCGACTTGAAGGGCGTGGACGATGTGATCGAGGAACTCGAAGCCAAGATTGCTTTGCCCTTCGAGAACGACAAACTCGCCAGTCAAATGCAGTTGAAACCGAAGCGTGGAGTCTTGCTGGCCGGGCCGCCCGGTACCGGCAAGACCACCATCGGCCGCGCATTGGCTCACCGGCTGAAAGGAAAGTTCTTCCTGATTGACGGCACGGTGAACTCTGACAGCAACGACTTCTACTGCCGCGTGTCCGGAATCTTCGAAGCCGCCAAGCGGAATGCGCCCTCCGTCATCTTCATTGATGACGCCGACGTTATCTTCGAAGGCGGCAACAGGGGACTCTACCGGTACTTGCTGACTATGCTTGACGGTTTGGAATCAGCTAGCGCAGAACGCGTCTGCGTCATGATGACCTCCATGGACACTGCAACTTTGCCGCCGGCGCTGATTCGCTCAGGCCGGGTGGAGTTGTGGCTGAATACGCGGCTGCCCGATGAAAGCGCCCGGGAATCCATCCTGCGGGAGAGGCTGATTGGGCTTCCTCCGCCCGTGTCGCTGGTGAACGCCTGCCTGCTGGCGCGTCAAAGCAAGGGCCTGTCAGGCGCTGATCTGAAGGCTGTTGTAGAGGAAGGAAAGCTGCTGTACGCTTATGCGATTGATCGCGGAAAGTCAGTCAGTGCGCCGGAAGATTACTTTCTTCAAGCCATTGGTAGCTGTCGCGCGAATCGCCGGAGCTTTGGTAAGTCTCGAAATCAGGCAGGACAAGCCGTGCATTATGGCTTTCCTGCCTAAATTTCCGAACGAACTCGCAGTCAAGTACTGCCGCACTGCGAGTTCGCTTCGGGCCTAAGCTTCCGCCCTAGGCTAACGTGCCCTTGAGCATCGTGAAGGAGTGGGCGGGGAAGGTGTAGCGAAGCTTGTTTCCAGAAGCATCCACCGGCTTGCTGGTTACCTTCACTTTCGTTGATCCGAATGTGTTTTGAGCCTTGATGTCAGGGCCGTTTACCTCCGAAGCAAGGAAGGCTCCCCTAAACGACTTGTCTTCCAGTTCGAAAGAAGCACTGAGCGCCTCTGTTTCATGGCGATTTACCACGTTGATGACAAGCGTCCCATTGTCATAAGCAGATGAAACATCCAGATACGGGACACTCTGATGATGCTTTGTGGAATAGGTGGGCGATTCAACGTACAACTCCAATGCCTGACCAAAAGAGTTCCCGGCCACCAGGGCAAGTGGATAGAAAATGGTTTGCAGGAAAATACCGTCCTTACTGGTGAATATGGGCGCGATCACATTCACCAGTTGGGCCATGTTGGCAATCTTGACAATGTTTGCGTGGTTGATAAACGAGTTGAGAAAAGTACCCACCACCAGGGCATCTTCCAGGTTGTACTGTTCTTCCAAAATATTGCGGCCCGATTCCTTGCCTGCGCCCCGAGCACGATACCAGACGTTCCACTCGTCCCAGGCGATGTAGATTTTGCGGTCGGGTTCCGTGACCAGGGTGGCGTTAATCAAGCCTTCGGCAATTTTTGTCCGTTCATCCAGTTCAATAGAACTCGCCATGAACTCGGCGAAGTCATTGTCGCGATTTCCGACATAGGTGTGCAGCGAAAGATAATCCGCGTGATGCTTCAGCGATTCAAGGACGGTGCGGTTCCAGCCAATCCAATCGGCATTGAAGTTCGAACTTCCCGCCGCCACCAGCTTGATACTCGGATCAGTCCACTTCATCAGTTTGGCGGCTTCGAGCGCAAACTTGCCGTAGTCTTCCGCGGAGCGATGCCCCATCTGCCAGGGGCCATCCATCTCGTTGCCGAGGCCCCAATACTTCACTCCCCACGGTTTGGCGTGACCATTCTTCCGGCGCAGTTCGGTCATGGCCGTGCCTTCTTCCAGGTTGCAGTATTCCACCCATTGCTGAGCTTCGGTCCAACTGCCGGTTCCCAGGTTGGTGCATAAATAGGGTTCACAGCCGGTGACTTCGCAATAGCGCATGAACTCATGTGTGCCGAAGCGGTTGTCTTCCAGGGTGTGCCAAGCCATTTCCAGCCGCGTCGGCCTGGAATCGCGCGGACCAATTCCGTCGGTCCAGTGATAGTTCGACGAAAAATTGCCGCCCGGCCAGCGCAGCAGCGTCACATGCAGGTCAGCCACTGCCTTCAGAACATCTTTGCGGAAACCGTCGCTATCGGACAGCGGCGAGTTTTCTTCGAATATGCCGCCTTCAATACAGCGCCCCAAGTGCTCTGTAAAGTTCCCGTAGATCTTCTTGTCAATAACGCCGATAACGCGTTCGGTGTCTATCTTTACGCGGGCTTCGTTGCTGGACGGGGCCGCGGAAAGAATGGCGGGCGCGGCCGCGGCCAGACTTAACGAGAAGGCGCGGCGGGATAAAGGTTTCTGGCTCATTCGAACCAGAGAATACCACTTGCAGAGTTACGGATTGACTTTCGCGGGTACGTCAGTGACGTCCGAATTGGCCGGGCGTAGTTTCAGGACGCACCACACGGTCAAACCAATTTCGCAAACCTGGAATATGGAATCGGTCGCTTGTGCGATGGGCTCCGTCAGATTGCTTTGTGATCCGCGCAGCGAACTCAGAATCAGGATGAGAACGCACGAACACGCTTCGATGATCAAAACTATTGAGAAATACCGGGACCAAATCAAAGTGTTACGGGGAATGGCTAGACTGTTGACCCTCAGACCCTTCCGCATGACCCACAGGAAGGCGAGCGCGGCAGCAACTGAACCGGTCCAAACAATCATTGATAGCTGCACCACGTAAGCCATGTGGTCGCCATCGCCGGAGGTGAAAGCGGCAATCAATAAACCCCATAAACAGATGAAAACCATGCTGTTGATCATGCGGGTCATGGCAAATTTGCGGAGCTTATCGATTTGTGGCCTTGCCTCTTCAAACAAGTCCCAAAGAACGAGGGGGTAAACAACCGCGAAAACGAAACGGGACAGGAAAACCACCCGGCTAAATTCTTCTGACTGGGTGTTCAGAATCAAACCGACGGCATCATAAAAAAGGTTCAGAAGGGCAAACAGAGTAATAAAAAGATAAGTACGGTGCAGCTTAAGCCCTACAATACGCAGCATCAAGGCCAGGTCTAAGACCATACCGATGCGTTCTGTCCAAACTGATACTTGACTTAACATTCGCTACAACCATTTGAACGCACTCTCTATTCGGAGCAAAAGCCATGCGCCGGGCGGCGTCAACCGATGTTCGGAATCGGCCGCCCGGTCACTTAGATGGCGGAAACGGGCTGAATGGTGGTCAAATCAATGGGTTGACCGGACTCGGCTGTTTCGGCAGCCAACGCTTCGCTGGTTGCTGCTACGACGAACGCCGCGAGGCGCGCATAGGCCGAAGCGCCTGGAATGCTGCGAGCAATGGCCGCCGCAATCTCCAAGTCGGTCAGAATGTCAGAAACGGTGATGTTCTGCCGCGCGGCTTTCTGAAGCAACGTGCGGGATTTATCGTGAACGCCGGCGACAACCGACGGCGAGACCTGCATATCGGTCTGGAAGGTATTTTCCAGCGCGACGATATTAACGGTGAGATTTCCCATAGCCACGGTCATGGCTGAGGAATCAACCGGATTGGTTCGATAGACCGCGTAGGCGCTATACGCCGTGGCGTAAGCAGCGGCCGCTTCGTTGAACTCGGGAATGTATTTCGGATACGAAGTCCCAACCTGGACGCGCAAGGAAGTTAACGCTGCGTGCGCGAGTGTGAGCGAGTCAAACGTTGCGCCGTCAAATGAATTCAACTGGTTTGGATGTGCGGTCCGGGTACCACAGCCGGTCGCCAGAATCACATAGACGAGTGAGACAAGAGTGAGTAGCGATGAAAATCGCGTGACTTTATGCATTACGCGCCCAGGATGGATGGCGTAATGGTCAGCGCCTGCAAAAATCCAGGCTAAGCCGCTGATTTCAAAAGAGGAAAAAATTCATCGATTTTGTTACCGGATTTCAAAGTCTGAATGGCTTTCGGGTGCTGCATCGAGTTGTTCGACTGAGCGGACAGTGCACATCGGCGGCCCCTTATGCAGCGCGGCGGCCAGTTCACTGAGACTTTGCGCCGGTCCGGTTGCAAAGACTTCCACGCGGCCATCCGCCAGGTTCCGCGCCCAGCCGGTGAGCTTCAATACCTTTGCTTGACCACGGACGAAGTGCCGAAAGCCCACTCCTTGCACGATGCCCTCTATGTACCAGCGCTTGGCTTTACTTTGAGACATGGCACCATTTTCGTATGGCATATCCTGTTCACCGGCTTAGAAGATTGCGGGCTACGGAAAGTCTCCGTGCGCTTGTACGTGAGACGCGTCTGGAACCTTCGCAATTCATCTTGCCGCTATTTGTTTGCCCCGGCGAGGGGGTTCGCAAGGAAATCAGCTCCATGCCCGGCAATGCTCAATTATCGGTTGACAGACTGGTGGAGGAAGCGCGCGCTTGTCTTCGGCTTGGCATCGGCGGCGTTATTCTGTTCGGCATCCCGGAATCAAAGGATGAGATGGCCAGCGGCGCCTATGATGCCAACGGCATCACGCAGAGAGCGGTGCGCGCGCTGAAAGCAGAAACGCCTAAGCTTCTGGTGATGACGGATGTTTGCAATTGCGAGTACACCAGCCACGGTCATTGCGGCTGGGTGAAAGACGGCGATGTAGACAACGACATTACACTTGATTGGCTGGCAAAAACCGCCGTTTCTCACGCCGAGGCGGGCGCCGATATTGTCGCTCCCAGCGACATGATGGACGGGCGCGTTGCCGCATTACGAAACAAACTCGATTCGGCCGGTTACCAAAAAACGCCTATCCTTTCCTACGCGGCAAAGTATTCTTCGGTTTTCTATGGACCGTTCCGGGAGGCTGCCGAATCAGCACCGCAGTTCGGCGACCGGCGGACCTACCAAATGGACCCGGCGAATGCTCGTGAGGCCATGCAGGAGATTGCATTGGACTTGGAGGAAGGCGCGGACATGATCATGGTGAAGCCGGCCATGGCTTACCTGGACATTATTCACGAAGCCCGGCGAAGATTCGACGTTCCGATTGGCGCGTATCAGGTGAGTGGCGAGTTCAGCATGATTATGGCTGCCGCCCAAAATGGCTGGCTTGACCTGGACAGGACCATCCTCGAGTCACTGACCAGCATTCGACGGGCGGGCGCAGATTTCGTATTGACTTATTTTGCGAAACGAACTGCGGAGCTGCTGGGATAGCGTTCTGGTAAGACGAATGAGCATTCAGGCGCCGGAAGACGACGGCCAAGTATATGGCACAACCTGTTACGATTGAGTTTTCCGCTTGGGCGGAACAGTCTCCGCGATGATGCTGCGAACCTCATCCGGCATCCTTGCCGAAATCATTGAACATAAGAAAATCGAGGTTGCAGACTTGCATGCTCGTGCTGCGGAGATTGAGCAGCTGGCATACGAACGCAAACTGCCGCCCCGTCCTTTTGCGGCTGCCCTTCGCCAATCGCAGCCGGCCATTATTGCCGAGGTGAAGAAGGCTTCTCCCAGCAAGGGCTTGTTGCAGGCGGATTTTCATCCGGCTTTAATCGCGCATGCTTACGAGATGGGTGGGGCAGCCTGTCTTTCCGTCCTGACGGATCGAAGGTTTTTTCAAGGTTCGCTGCATGATCTGGAGACCGCGCGGGCGGCCGTTTCGCTGCCGGTCATCCGCAAAGATTTCACCATCGACCGCTTACAGATATTCGAAGCTGCGGCACACAGCGCTGACGCCATTTTGCTGATTGCCGCCGTGCTTAGCGTTGAGCAATTGCAACAGTTTCGCGAACTGGCCGGTTCGCTCGGCTTAGCCGCGCTGGTTGAAGTCCATGATCACGACGAGCTCAACAAGGCGATTGATTCGGGTGCGGAGATCATCGGCGTCAACAACCGTAATCTGGACACATTTGAAGTCTCGCTCGACACCTCCCTCAGGCTCAGCTATCTAATGCCTCCGGCGGTAACGCGCGTGAGCGAAAGCGGCATCAGCTCCCGCAAGCATGTGGAACTGCTCCAGGAAGCTGGCTTCCACGCGTTTCTGGTGGGTGAATCGCTCATGAAGTCAGCTGATCCGACAAGGGCATTGAAAGCGTTGGCGGGCTAGAATGCTGCCATTTGTGATCAAGGTGTGCGGAGTCACTACTGTCGAGGATGCGCAGGCTGCTTTGGATGCGGGCGCCAATGCGCTGGGATTCAACTTTTACTTGAAGAGTCCACGGTATCTCTCTGTTGATAAGGCACTTGACATCATCCGTGCTCTGCGCGGCGATTTTTCCCGTGTGGGCGTATTCGTTCAACCCAACTCGGAAACTCTGGACTCGGCGGCTTCGTTTTTAGATGTTGCGCAGATCCATGGAGCTGTCCCCGCTTCTGTGCCGCTTCCGCTTTGGCGCGCCATCAACCCGGGAAGCGATTATCAGTACCACCCAGGCGTGGACGCATGGCTGCTTGATTCCATCTCGCCTGGGTTCGGCGGCTCCGGCCAGACTTTTGATTGGGCTTTGGCGGCTGCCTTTCCCCATCGGGCCATTTTGGCCGGTGGTTTGGACGGAACCAATGTCGCGGAGGCCATTCGCGTAGGCAGACCCTGGGGTGTGGATTCCTGCTCACGTTTAGAATCGACACCCGGCCGCAAAGATCAAACAAAGGTAGCCGCTTTCGTGAAGGCGGCGCTTACCGCTTTTCACGCTCAGCAGGCAGTAAACATATGAGTTCCACAATTTTGAATGCACCTGATGCCCAGGGCCACTTCGGCCCTTATGGCGGCCGCTATGTTCCTGAAGTGCTGATGTCGCCTTTGGAGGAACTGGAGCAGGCATACCGGAGTGCCCGTAATGATCCAGGCTTTCACGCGGAACTAACAGACCTGCTCACGCATTACGCCGGCCGTCCCACGCCGCTGTATCGTGCTAAGCGCCTGAGCGCATCACTGGGAGGCGCGGAACTGTGGCTCAAGCGTGAAGACCTGCTGCATACCGGCGCACACAAAATCAATAACTGCCTGGGACAGATTCTGCTGGCTCGACGCATGGGCAAGCAGCGCATCATTGCCGAAACCGGCGCGGGGCAACATGGCGTCGCCACCGCCACCGTCTGTGCGCTGTTCGGCATGGAGTGCATCATCTACATGGGTGAGGAAGACATGCGGCGTCAGCGCCTGAACGTCTTCCGTATGCGCCTGCTGGGCGCCACGGTCGTCTCTGTGACTAATGGCAGCCGAACTTTGAAAGACGCCATCAGCGAAGCTATGCGCGACTGGGTAACGAATGTCGGCACCACTCACTATCTGTTGGGCTCGGCGCTGGGCGCGCATCCTTACCCCATGATGGTGCGTGATTTTCACCGCGTCATCGGCACGGAAGCGCGAGCGCAATGCTTGACGCAAATAGGCCGTTTGCCGGACGCCATTATCGCCTGTGTCGGCGGCGGAAGTAATGCCATCGGCATTTTCCATCCCTTCCTGGCGGATTCAGCCGTGCAGTTGATTGGCGCCGAAGCCGGCGGTAGAGGGTCTTTGCTGGGTGAACACGCGGCACGGTTCAGCGGGGGCTCGCCAGGTGTGTTGCAAGGCACGTTCAGTTACTTGCTGCAGGACGCCGATGGCCAGGTGGGTTTGACGCACTCGGTCTCGGCCGGGCTCGACTATGCCAGCGTCGGGCCGGAGCATGCGAACTTGCATGATCAGAATCGCTGCGAGTATGTATCTGTGAACGACAAGGACGCGCTCGATGCTGCCAGAACACTGGCACGCATGGAAGGAATTATTCCAGCGCTTGAGAGCTCTCACGCGGTAGCGGAAGCCATTCGGCGTGCTCCGGCGGCGCACGGCAAAATCTACGTCGTGAATATCTCCGGGCGCGGTGATAAAGATATCGATATTTATCGTGAAAATATGCCGGAGTTAAATCAAGTCTGATCCTATGGCCACGCAGACTGCCACACGCATCAGCAATTTATTTGCAACGCAGAAGAGGGAGGGGCGCAAGTCCTTCATCGCCTATCTAACCGGCGGCGATCCCACGCCTGCTCACACGGTTGAATTGGTTCTGGCTTTAGAGCGAGGCGGCGCGGACTTGATCGAACTCGGCGTGCCGTTCTCAGATCCTATTGCCGACGGACCGGTGATCCAGCGAGCGTCCGACAGGGCTCTGCGCGCCGGCGCGAACTTGGTGGGCTTGCTGGACACCGTATGTGAAATTCGAAAGCGCACGCAGATACCGTTGCTCTTATTCAGTTACTTGAACCCGCTGCTGCGCTACGGTTTCGAAAGACTGGCGAAAGATGCCTCAGCGGCTGGAATAGACGGCGTGTTGCTGACAGATCTTTCGGTGGAAGAGGCGGCGGCGCCGGTGGCCAAGTTGAAGGACCAAGGCCTGGACACGGTGTTCCTGGCCGCCCCCACCAGTACCGATCATCGTTTGCGCCTGGTGGCCGAACATTCCTCCGGATTTGTTTACCTGGTTTCGAGAACCGGCGTCACCGGCGAGCAGACGTCTCTGTCGAGTGCCGCCGCGCCTTTGATTGCCCGAACCCGCAGGTTGACGGACTTGCCACTGGCGCTGGGTTTTGGAATCAGCACTCCGGCCCAGGTGGAAGAAGTGGCTAAACTGGCGGACGCCATTGTTGTGGGCAGCGCGATTGTGAAGTGCATTGAAGCAAACAGCGCTGCGCCTGATCTGGCGGCCAAGGTGGAGGCCTTCACACGCAATTTGACCGCCCCCCTCAAACTGGCATGAGCGATCACATATCCCAAGATCCGAAGAGACCTCGCGACCCGGCCGGGCCCGAAGACCTGACGCGCTGCCGCGTTGAAATTGACGCGCTGGACATTCAGCTTCTGGAACTGCTGAACCGGAGAACAGCCATCGTGGAAGAGATTGGCCGCATCAAGCAAAAGTTGGCGCTGGGCATTTACGAACCGAAGCGCGAGGAGCAGGTGTTCTTAAACGTCTTAAGCCACAATCAGGGGCCGTTGTCACCGGAAGCGGTGAAACGGATTTTCGAGCGAATCATTGACGAGATGCGCACCGTGCAAAAGACAAATATGAGCAGTGAGAACAGTAAATGTTAGTGGTGATGCAGGAAGGCGCAACTAGTCCGCAAACTGAAGCCGTGATCGCGCGCCTGGTGAGTATGGGATTCGATGTGCACCGCTCCACAGGGGTTCGGCACACTTTATTGGGCGGTGTTGGGCCGCAGGATGATTTTGATCCGGTGGAACTGGAAGCCATGGAAGGCGTCAAGGAATGCCACCGTATCGTTTCGCCGTATAAACTCGCCAGCCGTCACTTCAAGCCGGAAGGGACCATCATTCGAATAGGTGATGTAGAAATCGGCGCCCAGAAGGTTGTCTCCATGGGCGGCCCCTGCAGCGTGGAAAGCGCAGAGCAAATGGAGGCTTGCGCCGAAGTGGTGTCTAAAGCCGGCGGGCAGGTGATTCGTGGCGGCGCTTTCAAGCCGCGCAGTTCGCCTTACAGTTTCCAGGGCATGGGTGAAGAGGGTCTGCGAATCATGCGCACCGCCGCTGACCGGCACAATCTGCTGGTGGTGAGCGAAGTCATGGATCAGGTGCAAATCCCTTTGCTATTGCAGTATGCAGATATTTTGCAAGTAGGCGCGCGCAACATGCAGAACTTTAACTTGCTGCGTGAACTGGGCAAGACGCGCAAGCCGATTCTGCTCAAACGCGGCATCGCGGCCACCATTGAAGAGTTGCTTCTGTCGGCCGAGTACATCATGTCGGGCGGCAATTACGAAGTAATGCTTTGCGAGCGCGGTATTCGGACGTTTGAGACCGCCACCCGCAACACGATGGACATTTCCGCTATCCCCGTCCTGAGGCGGCTCACGCATCTGCCGGTTATTGCGGATCCTTCGCACGGCACAGGCCGGCGTGATTATGTGCTGCCTATGGCGCGTGCGGCGGTTGCGGCGGGCGCCGATGGTTTGCTGGTGGAAGTGCACCCTAACCCGGATCGTGCAGCGAGTGATGGTGCGCAAACTTTGCGTCCCGAGCAGTTTGCCGAGATGATGCAGCAGGTGAAGGCCATCGCCGCGATTCTGGGCCGTTCGGCTTAGCGCTTATTGGAATGCAGACTGTTGCCATTGTCGGCGTCGGACTCATAGGCGCCTCCTTTGGCTTGGCTATACGCCAGGCCGGTTTCAGCGGAACCATTCTGGGAGTGAGTTCGGCGTCTGCTATTCGAGCCGGGCTGGATGCGGGCGCCATCTCCTGTGAGTCAACCCTGGAGGAAGCGGCGGCCACGGCTGACTTGATCTATCTTGCCCAGCCGGTGGATCGCATCCTCGAAACTCTAGTTAAACTCGGCCCCCTCGCGAGCAAAGAAACTCTGGTGACAGACGCCGGCAGCACCAAAGCGGAAATCGTTCGAACCGCTCTGATTCATTTGCAAAGCGCCCGGTTTATCGGAGGGCACCCGATGGCTGGAAAAGAGACCAGAGGCGCGCAATCGGCTGATGCCGATCTCTTTCGCGATCGCACATATGTGCTTACGCCCGTTACTGAAGACATCCCCGATGCATTCGTCTCACTGCTGCGTGGCATTGGCGCCAATGTTCTTGAAATGACTCCGGAACAGCACGATGCAACTGTCGCGCTGACTTCTCATCTGCCGCAGTTAATTTCGACGGCTCTGGCCGCCTTCCTGGAGCAGCAACTCGCACCTCCGATTGAGAGCGTCTACGGATCGGGATTAATCGATATGACTCGTCTGGCCATGAGTCCAGCCGACCTGTGGGCAAGCATTCTTACGACGAACAAGCAGAACGTACAGCAGGCGCTTCAACAATACGGCCGAGTGTTGGCCTCCATTCAAAAAATGCTCGAATCCGGTGATGTGACTGAAATTTTCCAGCAAGCCTCAATGTTTTCAGGCCGCCTCCGTAAGCCAGCTGACTAAAGTTGCCGCGATTCTTACTATTTACGGGTTAGCCATAGTTTTTCCTTCCCCATACTCGTTTTAAGGCCTATAATCCTGTAAAACGGGTAAAAAAGTGACTAACATATCATCCTCTGTTCGGAGTGCTTTGATTTCTGCGCCCGAGGTGGGACCACCACTCAGGCTAACCCGCGAATCGGTTCTTTTTCAGCAAGACCAAATCGCGGATAAACTCTTCTTCATCGAAACCGGACTCGTTAAGCTGACTCGGACCAGCAATAACGGGGGCGGCCGTCAAATTCTATCAATTTTGGGATCGAACCAGCTTGTGGGCGAGGAGTGCCTAGCCGACGATACGTCCCAGTATCGTGCAGAGGCAGAGTGTCTGACCGACGCCACGGTTTATCAGATTCCAGTCGCCACCATCAAGCGACTCTTCGGTGTGCCGGAAATCGCTGTGTCGCTGGTTGGCTATACGCTAAGACGTGATGTGCAGCTGATTCACAAACTTGAGTTGCTTACGCACCACGATGTGGAGCACCGGATTCTGCATAGCCTGGCCGAACTCACCCAGTTGGTCCAACCGCAGTCGGATGGAGCGGCTTATCCCATTCCGATGACGCAAGCCGATCTCGCGAGTTTTGTGGGAGCGACGCGCGAGACTACGTCCACAACGCTCAGTCATTTGCAAAGCCGGAAACTGGTTACGTTGTCCCGTCGCTTAGTGACTACCGTTCACCCCGATATCCTGATCGGTGTTGCCAATAACCGGTTGGCGAACAGCCGAACGGCCTGCTGATCAGAGTAGGACTACTGGCGCCATGAAACTTCCTAGCCCAAAGTTCGTTCCTAGTATATTTCCTTGAAATCCGGTTATTTCTTCTGCTAAACTCCTTGCAGAATTTCGAGATGCAAAATATCTCTGCGCCCAGAATCCGGTGGTTTCTGAGAGGTTTTTCTTTCGTTCGCCGGGTTCCGGCTCTCTTATTCTGCATCCGGTAACAGGAGACTAGGTGTGAGAGAAAAAGGTGTTGTGAAATGGTTTAATGCCGCCAAGGGCTACGGTTTTATCCAGCGCTCAAACGGCGACGATGTTTTTGTGCATTTTTCCGCGATACAGATGAATGGTTATCGCACATTGGAAGAAGGCGCGGAAGTCGAGTTCGAGGTAAAGCGCGGACCGAAGGGTCTGCAAGCCGAAAACGTCAATCGCCCATAACGTAGCGTCCCAATACCAAGCGCCGCCATCCTCCACTGGCGGCGCTTTTTTTTCCGCAGTCATCCCGATAATTTCAAATAGCGTATTCTCGCTTTGATGATTGCCGTTCCTTCCGTTTCGCTTGTTTCGTCCATCGGCAGCTTTCTAAAAGACGTCAACTACGACGTCCCACATTTAGCCCAAGGAATGGATTTGAGCGATGGCCTGTATGCAAATCAGGAGAATCTGGAACCGCTGCTCGCCAAGACAGCGGGCCATTCGACATTGGCCCTGCTGGCGCGTCTCTTTTTTGTCTGCTGGCCGGTGCCGGAAGCGCAATGCAGAGCGACTTTGCCGGAGAGTTTCTTATCGGCCTGCGTGGCCTGCGGGCTGCTGGTCCGCGAAGATCAAAACCTCTGCACCACAGCGCTTGTGCTGCCTTTTCGTTCGCACATTTTCGCTTGCGATTCCTCCCGCAACCGAGTCAACCTGACCGATGTGGTTACCGGTCCCAGCGCGTCCACGCATCTGCTTTCGCGAATGATGGTTCCCGGCAACGGAGGTGTCACGCTGGATCTCGGGACCGGCACCGGAGTTTTGGCGGTGGCTGCCGCTTCTTGCAGCCAGCACGTGATCGGGACGGACATCAACTCGCGGACGCTTCAGTTTGCAGCGTTCAACGCTGCCCTCAACTCAGCCGGCAACTGCGAGTGGCGCGAGGGCGATGCATTCGAACCGGTTGCGGGCCTGCGCTTTAGCCGCATTGTCGCGAATCCGCCTTTTTTCCTGAGCCCTGTGAAGACCTTCACCTACTGCGACAGCCCGCTGGATCTGGATGGGTTCACCGCGCGCCTGGCGAGGGAATGCTCAACCTACCTGGAGGAAGGCGGTTTCTACCAGATGATTTGTGAATGGGTGGAGGTGGAAGGCGAAGCATGGGAAGAGCGTTTGCGCGGCTGGACGGCGCAGTCCGGATGCGATGTCCTGGTTCTCCTGGCACCCAAAATGACGCCGCTCAGCTATACGGAAAAGCGAACTAAAGAGGCGCACCTGATGCAATCAAGCGCTCTGCTGGAACACACGTTCAACCAACGGCTGAATTACCTGACTGAGCGCCGGGTGCTGCACGTCATTGGCGGCGTTATCACGATGCGGAAGCGAAGCGGCGCGAGCAATTGGTTTACGATCGTCGGCACGGAACCGACCGGTAATGACGCGGGCGCCGACGTGGCGGCACGTTTCGACGCGCTCACCTTCCTGGCGACGGCTAGTGAGCAAGAGATCTTCGATTCACATTTCAAGATTGCGGAAGATGTGGTGCTGGAACAGCGCGCGGCCGTCGTGCAGGGCGGCTGGGAAGCCAAAAGCGTTGAGCTGATCAAACTTACCGGCCTGGTTGATCGTCTGCGTCTGGACGAAATCGTCAGCGGATTTCTTCCGCTCTTCGATGGGACAAGGGCGTTGTCCGAGATTTCCACGCTCGTTTCGCAACGTTTGCAAATCGGTTCGGACGAAGCCAACCGCCGCTGCTTACAACTGGCCAGAAGACTCATGCAATCCAACTTTGTAACCAGGCAACGCGCTGTCGGATACGAATAAGCTCTGCTGATGTTCTCAACGCTAAAAGGTCCGGTTCCAAGTTACGTCGGAGTAGATCTGACAGATCGTTACTCGAAGGGCTGCCGCGACATAGACGTATGCGGTCTTACCCGAATAAGTGAACGCGAACTGGGGGCGTCCTTCTGGTTCTGGCCTTGGGACATTGCCCCTAAGCCTTTAGAGGTCGGCCCAATAGCGAGAGAACTCGCGCAAACCAAATCAGCCATGTTCGATGGCCCGCAAGCCCTTGCTGCCCCTGGCGCATCCATTCGTTTGTGCGAAAGAAAATCAGCCGCTGTCGGCAAAACTCCCGATAGCCCCCCGGAAATCGAAAAGCCTTCCGCGGGCTTCATTTGTTCATCCTTGGATATCTTTGACGCTTTGAAGTTTGCAGGCCTCGACATTGGGCCGCCGACATTCTTGGACGGTATTTCGGAAGTCTATCCCGGTCACATTTGGACACTGCTCGCGGGCGATCAAACTCTTCCCAAGAAATCGACTGACGAGGGCCGCTCGAGGCGCAAAAATATTTTGCAAGCTCTGGGCGTCTCTGGTCTTCCGGCGTACCCCACTCACGACCAAAATGATGCCTGCCTGGCGGCTCTGATGGCAGCGGCAGCCGATGGCCAGGTACGGGGCATCACCGTCAAAGGCATCGGCTCTCCTTTGTCTATCGATGGCCGCGGACGGTTGCGCGAGGGTCTGATGGCGATACCCGACGTAGCGCCTGTGGCGAGAGAAAGCATCGCCGGCGCTCTTCATAAGCTGCCGGTGGTTGCAACAGCCACAAGTCGAAACGTCTCCGTTCCTCCGCTTAGGTCAGCGCCGGGTACTGAACACGCCAACCATTTGCTGAGTAGGTTCATCAACAAAGCATCGACCGGAGAGCCCGAAATCTGCACTTATTCATGGGCATATCGTCATCTGATCGACCCTTCATGCACAAAATGGTCGCAGGCTTACGCTAATGCGGTGATTAAGCTCTCACTGTCGACGCCCATGATGCAGCTTCCCGGCCTGGGTGCTGTTCGCCTGGATACCTTCATTGTAAGCAAGGGTTCGAGGGTCCCCAGCAATGGTCATTGGGACTCCGCCAGTTATGACCGCGAGGATTGGGAGAGAACACTGGGCGCCGCAACGCTACTTCAATGACGGCGGGTAGAAGACTCCCCCTAAGATAAGATTCTGTTGATGATGAAAGCACTCCTGCTCTCCGAATACGGACGGCTGGACATGGTGGAAGTTCCCATGCCCAGGCCAGGTTCTGAAGAAGTTTTGATCCGCGTGGAAGCCTGCGGCATTTGCGGTAGCGACGTCCATGGCTTTGATGGCAGCACCGGCCGCCGCATTCCACCCATCATCATGGGGCATGAAGCCGCCGGAACCATTACCGCCGTTGGTCCAGACGTCACCTCCTACAAGACCGGCGAGCGGGTCACCTTTGATTCCACCATCTACTGCGGCCAGTGCGATTACTGCTTGCGTGGCGAAATGAACCTTTGCGAGAACCGCCAGGTGTTAGGTGTCTCCACGCCCGAGTTCCGGCGTCCCGGAGCTTTTGCCGACTACGTCGTCGTGCCCGAACGCGTGCTCTACCATTTGCCTGATGCGGTGGAGTTCAACGAAGCGGCCATGGTGGAACCACTCGCTGTTGCCGTGCACGCAGTAGCGGTCTCAGAGATTAAGCCGGGCTCGACTGCTTTGGTTGTCGGCGCCGGGATGATTGGTTTGCTCGTCATGCAGGTTTTGCGTGACGCCGGCTGCACGACAGTCATCGTCAGCGACATCGATGACACGCGCCTGCAACTCGCTCAGGACATGGGCGCGACCCTCACGCTCAACGCTAAAAGCGTCGACGTTCCTGCTGAAGTCTTGAAGCACACCAATGGCGTCGGAGTGGCTGTCGCGCTCGAGGCCGTGGGCGCCACCACTACCATCCGCACGGCCATCGATAGTGTCACCAAGGGTGGCACCGTCACTTTAATCGGCAACGTCTCGCCGACCGTGGAGATTCCTTTGCAGGCTGTTGTCAGCCGCCAGTTGCGCTTACAAGGCTCTGCTGCTTCGGCCGGCGAATATCCGAAGTGCATCGACATGCTGGCTCGCGGGGCCATCAAAGTGAAGCCGCTGATCACCGCAGTGGCTCCGCTTGAAGAAGGCGCCGGCTGGTTTGATCGTCTGCATTCGCGTGAACCGAACCTCATGAAGATCATCCTTGCGCCGCATCTGGAGCAGGCGAATTGAACCCCTTATTCGATTTGACCGGCCACGTGGCCATCGTCACCGGGACCAGCCGCGGACTGGGACAGTACTTCGCCAGGGCGCTTGCGCATGCGGGCGCAGACCTTGTTCTCACCAGCCGCACGCTGGATTCATTGAAGCCCTTCCAGCAGCAGATAGAGGATTTGGGACGCAAAGCATTTTGCCTGGAACTCGATGTTCGCGACAAAGGGAGCATCGAAAACATGGCCGCGGCGGCCGAGAAGGAGTTCGGCAAAATTGACATTCTGGTGAACAATGCCGGAATGAACATCCGCAAGCCGGCGCTGGATGTGACCTGGGACGACTGGAATCAGATCCTGGATACCAACTTGCGCGGAAGCTTCTTCGTGGCGCAGGCCGTCGCCAGGCGCATGATCTCACGCAACTATGGGCGCATCATCAACATCGGCTCGGTCACCAGCGTGGCCGGTTATGCGGGTTTGGGTCCCTACGGCGCAAGCCGGGGCGGCATTCGCCAACTCACCATGAGCCTCGCCGATGATTGGGGCAAGTTCGGCGTCACGGTGAACTGCCTGGCTCCCGGATGGTTCCAAACCGCGCAGAACCGAGTGATGTACGAAAACAAGGAATGGGTGGAATATCTGAGCGACCGCATTCCCGTGAAGCGTCCCGGCAAGCCGGACGATCTGGATTCCTCCATCGTCTTCTTGGCAGCCGAGAGCAGCCGTTACATCACCGGTCAAACTCTGCTGGTGGACGGCGGTATCTCGACGGGCGCCGTCCGCGCATTACCGAAAGCTTAATTGACCCGCGCCTTGCCCATGTCTGCGCTCTGCAGGAGCATCTCGAGCGAAACGTACTCCAGGGCTTTTTCATGCGTCGCTTCCAGGCGCGCCGACGCAATAATGCCTGCATCAAAGGACTCTTTCCAGCGTTCAATGCAGACGCACCAGTGGTCTCCCGCTTTCAATCCGGGGAATCCGTATTCGGGCCGGGGGGTAATCAGGTCATTGCCGATTGCCTTCTGGTGCCGCAAAAACTCATCGGTCAGGTTGACGCATATCGTGTGCTGGCCATGATCGTCCGGCCCTGTGTTGCATTTGCCGTCGCGATAAAAACCAGTAAGCGGATTCGTGCAGCAAGTCTGCAGCGCTGTTCCCAGAACGTTCTTCACCATAGCTCTTAGCGTAGCGGACGGCGTGCCGCTTAGAAGTGGCCGAGTTGACGGTACGCCGCATACTCGCGAGCGATCGCTTCCAGCAGAATCTCTTCTCTCCGGTTCTCGCGGCGTCTTTCGAGCGCCTCGAAAAGAAGAATCAACACTGAAAACACAAGTGCGATGACCAGGAGAAGATCACCAATGTCGATCAGCGGCAGATGTAGCACGGGAGAGAAGCTTCCGCCCATCATCCTAACACTGAATGGCCGATCGCAAAGCCTCGATATCTGACTCGTCGTTGTAGAAATGGGGCGACACGCGAAGCCACCCGTGACGGGCTGAAATCAACACGTTGCGCGCCTTCAAATTGCTGACCAGTTCATTCGAATCGCGACCCGGCAGCCGGGCCTTGATGATCTGCGATTCATCCGCCATCACTTCCGCGCCCGCCGCTTTGAACATGGCGCGTGTCTTCGCCGCCAGCTCCAGAACTCTGGCCTCGATGTTCGCGGGTCCGCATTCCAGCAGCAGGTTCAGCGCAGCGCCCATGCCATAAAGCGAAGGGAAGGGAAGCATGCCGCCCTCGAACTTCTCTGCGGAGTCAGCGAACACCGGCGCGCCATGATTCAGTTGACTCACGTTGCGCCAACCCGCATCGCTCCGCCATCCCACAACGGTTGGGATCAGCTCAGCGCGCACATCAGGGTCGATATAGACAAACCCGGAGCCGTTGGGAGAAAGCATCCACTTGTATGCATCCACGCAAAACATGGCCGGCCGGATGGCCTGCACATCAAACGTGAGCGCGCCCACGCTCTGCGTCCCGTCCAGATAAAGCAACACGCCGCGTTCCCACAGAAACTGGCTGATCTCTTCGAGCGGCGGCCGGAAGCCGCTGGCATAGTTCACCGTACTCATCACAACCACCCGTGTGCGATCACTGACGGAGCGATAAAAGCTGGGCCATTTCACCCGGCGGGTGGCGGTATAGATTTGGTTCGGAAATTCATCGTCGAGCGCCAGCACCTCATCGTCAGGCTTCCACTTGAGACCCCGCAGCAAATACGAAAGCCCGGTGGACGCACTCGGAATCAAAGCGATATCGGAAGCGGTGGCATTGATCAGGCGCGCACACGATTCGCGAATGACGTCCATATCGTCAAACCAGGAAAGGAATTGGGCGCTTGCCGTTTGGTCGCGATGCTCCAAGTGCCGCATGACGGCGACGGAGGCGCAGCGAGGCAACTGGCCAAAAGTGGCTGTGTCCAGGTAAGTGCGCCCCTGAAGGGCCGGAAATTCGTCGCGAAGTTTGGACCAGTCAGGCATGGTTAGCTCTCCAATCCTACTTCAGAAGATTTTCAAAAAAGACCCTTGGAAGCAAACAGAACTTCTGTTAAAGTCTCATCAAATCGGAGGTAGTTCCAGTGAATTTCAAACAATCCTTTCAGGGCCGCGCACCCTCGCTGCTCCCAAAAACCTTCCCCACCTTATCCCTAGTGATCATGGGCTTAATCCTCACGTTTACGCCTGTCTTCACACAAAGTTTAGGAGGCGCTGTCGGTGCGCTTCCTTTGGCCGGCCCGAACCGCCCGGCGAATGTACCAAGCGGCTATGCCGTCACTCCATTCGGATATTTCCATCCATCCTGCGTGCGGAGGCTTGCAAAAGGCGAAAGGCTGCTATCGGATGGGCGTGTCCAGCATGCCGATGGAACCGCAGAAAACAGCGCCGCAGCTTGCAGCTACCCGACGTACACTGCAGCCGGATTGCCGAAAGCGGAAAGCTTCGCAAATTTACCCCAAGTGAACGGCTGGATCGAAAACGCAAACATCACAACTGGGTCGGCAAGCATTTCCTATGGCGCGCTCATCGCCACCTGGACCGTGCCGCCGCATCCGTCTGCCGATGATGGCCAAACATTGTTCTTCTTTCCCGGATTCGAAGACATCAACGATACGCAAAGTATTTTGCAGCCGGTCTTGCAGTGGTTTCACAAGCAGTGGTCGATTGCGAGTTGGAACTGCTGCCTCGGCGGCATCATTACGGAAAGCCCCGCGGTGAACGTTAGCCCTGACGATGAAGTCTATGGCTCCATCACCAGCAACTGTCCGCCAGGAACGCTTTCCTGCGATGCCTGGAATGTGCTGAGCCTGGATCTTTCTACCGGCGACAGCACCACGCTCAGTTCCACCCCGAGCGACGGGCAAATCTTCAATTGGGCCTTCGGCGGCGTTATGGAACCCTATTCGGTGGCCTCTTGCGAAGACTATCCGCCCAACCATCGAATTACCTTCCGGCACATCAGGCTCTTTGATCAATTCCTAAACCCGATCGCTGACCCGGAATGGACAGAGGTGGCGAATTCCTCCCAAAAACCGCACTGTCAGTACGACACAGACGCCCGCGCGCATGAAGTCTCGCTCGGTTATTAAACAACCACCTTCAGAGCCTTCTATTCTTCGGCTTCCTGCAGCAATTCCAGGAATCCGATCATGACATCGCTGAACGCTTTGCGCCGCCGGTGCACAATGCGCACGGGACGAAACAACTCCGGCGGCTCCAAAGGTAGCGCCATCAAGCGGCCTTGCAGCATATCCTCGCGCATCACGCGTTCGGGCATGATGCTGATGCCCGCTCCATGCGCTACGGCCTGCTTAATCATTTCGATGTTGTCGAATCGCAGCACCACTTCTACTTCCACGCGGTGGTCTTTTAAATAACGGCTAATCTGTTGCTGAATTGGTAAGTCGTCATCGAAACCAACGAAACTCTCACCCGCCAAATCCAAAGCCCGCGCACTGTTTTGACGGGCTAACGGATGGTCGGGCGACACCACCACAACCATCTCCTCGTCGCGCCAGGGCAAGGCAACAACATCGCGTGACGATTCTGCGTAACTCATCAGCCCCAAATCGGCTTCGTCCCGCACCACCGCTTCCCAAACCCGCTCAGGGCGCAAGTATTGAACAGCCAATTCGGCATCCGGAAAGCGTTGGGCAAAACGCTCTTCAATCCTCGACATTTCCGATAAACCCACCGAATAGATGGCGGCTATGCTCACGGTGCCATCCACTTGCTTGCGGATGGAGGCCAGTTCCGCCTGTAGAACTTCGTGCCGGCGCAGCATATCTTTGCAGTAATCCAAGCAGATTTTCCCGGCGGCGGTTACTGCTAACGGGCGCCGGGTCCGGTCGAAGATGGCGACGCCTAGTTCGCGCTCCACTTCCTGCAGCGCCTGGCTGGCCGCCGACTGGCTTAGGTCGCTGAGCTTGGCAGCTTTACTAACTGATTGATAATGGGCCACATCACGGATCAAACGTAGATTCGACAAGGTCACGCTTTCCACTACCTTAACATAAGAAAAACCGATACTAGAGGTCTCTAAGTTCGATTTGACGAATACAGCAAAAAGTCGTTATACTGGGTACTCAATTCCCTCCCTATTACCCGAGGAGAACAAGTGTACCCAGTCGATACCATGAACCAGCTTCCGCCCGCTCAGGGTCTCTACGATCCGGCTCACGAACACGATGCCTGTGGCATCGGCTTTGTAGCCAACATCAACGGTCAGGCTTCCCACGACATTGTTCTGAAGGGTCTTGAAATCCTTGTTAATCTGGCGCATCGCGGCGCCTGTGGTTGCGATTCCGAAACCGGCGACGGCGCCGGGATTTTGATACAAATTCCGCACGCGTTTTTCGCGCGCGAAGCGCCCGCCAATGGTTTCACGCTTCCCCCGGCCGGCCAATACGGGGTGGCCATGTGCTTCCTTCCGGTGGAACTCCAACAGCGGCTCACCTGCGAAGGCATGCTCGAAAAGATTTGTCGCGAAGAAGGTGTGGCGGTTCTGGGATGGCGCGACACTCCCGTTGAAGTGGACGCCATCGGCCGCGTCGCGCGCGCCTCCCAGCCCTACATCCAGCAATTCTTCGTCAGCCGTCCCGAGGGACTCAATGATGACGAGTTCGAACGCAAGCTGTACGTCATCCGCAAGCGCATGGAAAAGCTGATGAGCGAATCAGATCTGCGCGACAAAAGCTTCTTCTACATCCCTTCGTTTTCATCGCGCACCATCATCTACAAGGGCCTGCTGCTCGCCCAGCAGATTGGTGAGTTCTACAACGAACTGCTGGATCCGGAAACCTGCAGCGCCATGTGCCTGGTGCACCAGCGCTTTTCCACCAACACATTTCCCACCTGGCAACTGGCCCATCCATTCCGCTATCTGTGCCACAACGGCGAAATCAATACGGTGCGCGGCAACGTCAACTGGATGAACGCGCGCCAGCCGGTGATGAACTCGCCGCTGTTTGACGATTTCAAAAAACTGGGCAACATCATCCAGCAAAGCGGCAGCGATTCAGCCGCCCTGGACAACGCTGTCGAGTTATTCACGATGGCCGGCCGTTCGCTGCCGCATGTCATGGCCATGCTGATCCCCGAAGCCTGGAATTCCGACTTCACCATGCCTCAGGAAAAGCGCGATTTTTACGAGTATCACGCGTCTCTGATGGAACCTTGGGACGGACCTGCCGCGGTCGCCTTCACCGATGGCCGTATGATTGGCGCGACGCTTGACCGTAACGGCCTGCGCCCGGCACGCTACCTGGTCACTAAGGGCGGCTTGATCGTCATGGCCTCCGAATCAGGCGTTTTACAGTTCGCCCCGGAAGAAATCGAATATAAAGGCCGTCTGCAACCCGGCCGTATGCTGCTGGTCGATCTGGAACAGGGCCGCATTGTTCCGGACGAAGAGATCAAACACCAGCTCGCGGACCGTCAACCCTATGGCGAATGGCTCAAGACCAATCAGCTCACTCTCGACGAACTGCCGAATCCCAATCGCGTCCAAGGCGCCGATCACGCCACCGTATTGAGCCGGCAGCGCTGTTTCGGCTATACCGACGAAGACGTCCGAACGTTGATCACGCCGATGGTTGTAGATGGCGCGGAAGCCATCGGCTCCATGGGGACTGATACGCCGCTTGCCTGCTTGTCCGACAAGCCGCAATCCCTCTTCAACTACTTCAAGCAGTTGTTCGCGCAGGTGACCAACCCCCCCATCGACCCGATTCGCGAAGAGCTGGTCATGTCGCTCACCAGCTACATCGGTGTCGAGGGTAACATCCTCAGCGAGGTTCCCGAGAACTGTCACACACTGAAGATGCCGCATCCCGTGCTGACCAATCGCGACCTGGAAAAATTACGTCGCGTCTCGCGCGGCGATCTTCTTGCCTCCACTCTGTCTGCCACCTTCAACGTGGTTGATGGGGAGCGCGGCTTGAAACGCGCGCTGGACGGACTGTGCCGACGGGCCACCCTTGCGGTGAATAACGGCTACACGTTGCTTATTCTTTCCGACCGCGGCACTGATGAAGAGTACGCGCCCATCCCGTCTCTTCTGGCATTGACGGCCGTGCATAACCATCTGGTGCGCGAAGGGACTCGCACCGGTGTCGCTCTCATCGTTGAATCCGGCGAGCCGCGAGAAGTGATGCACTACAGCCTGCTGATCGGCTACGGCGCCAGCGCCATCAATCCTTATCTGGCCATCGAGACGATTGAAGATCTTGCGCAAAGCGGCGAAATCCCCGCTCGTATTACGCCTGAAATCGCAGTCAAGAACTACATCAAGGCCATCAATAAGGGCTTGCTGAAAGTCTTCTCGAAGATGGGCATCTCCACCTTGCAAAGCTATCGCGGCGCACAGGTGTTTGAAGCTATCGGCCTGAACAAAGAACTGGTGGATATTTACTTCACCGGCACATCTTCCCGCATCGAAGGCGTCGATCTGGGCGTGCTGGCTGCGGAGGCAATGAAGAAGCATGCCTTCGCCTTCCGTCCGGTCTCCAACAGTGAGCCGGAGCTGGCCGTGGGCGGTAACTATCAATACCGCGTAAATGGCGAGCGTCATCTGCTGACGCCCGAAAGCGTCATGAAGATGCAGCATGCGGTTCGCGCCAACAGCTTCGCTACCTTCCAGGAATACAGCAAAATCATCAACTCGCAGAATGAGGCGCTCTGCACCTTGCGCGGCTTGATGCAGTTTAAGGCTAAGACAAGCTCCATCTCCATTGAGGACGTAGAGCCGGCAACGGAAATTGTCAAGCGCTTTGCCACCGGCGCCATGTCATTCGGCTCCATCAGCGCCGAAGCGCATGAAACGCTGGCCATTGCGATGAACCGCATTGGCGGCCGCTCTAACACGGGCGAGGGCGGGGAAGACGAAGCCCGCTACATTCCTCTATCCAACGGCGATTCGAAACGTAGCTCCATCAAGCAGGTGGCCTCCGGCCGTTTTGGCGTCACCACCAACTATCTGGTCAACGCGGACGAGCTGCAGATTAAAGTGGCGCAAGGCGCAAAGCCGGGTGAGGGTGGCCAGCTGCCGGGCCACAAAGTGGACAGCGAAATTGCGCGCGTGCGCCATTCCATTCCCGGTGTCGGCTTGATTTCTCCGCCGCCACACCACGACATCTATTCCATCGAAGATCTGGCACAGCTCATCTACGATTTGAAGAACGTAAATCCCGCCGCCCGCATTTCCGTGAAATTGGTAGCGGAAGTCGGCGTCGGTACGGTGGCCGCGGGTGTTTCCAAATCACATGCGGATCTGGTGTTGATCAGTGGTCACGACGGCGGCACCGGAGCGTCGCCCCTCAGTTCGCTGAAGCACGCCGGCAGCCCCTGGGAACTCGGCCTTTCTGAAACCCAGCAAGTTCTGGTGATGAATGACCTGCGCAGCCGCATTCGCGTACAGGTGGACGGCAAGCTCCAAACCGGTCGCGATGTGGTCATCGCCGCGCTGCTGGGCGCCGAGGAGTTCGGCTTCTCCACCGCTCCGCTCATCGCCATGGGCTGCATCATGATGCGTAAGTGCCATCTGAATACCTGTCCGGTCGGAATCGCCACGCAGAATCCGGTTCTGCGTAAAAAGTTCGAAGGGCACGCCTGAGAATGTCATTAACTTCTTCTTCTTCATCGCGGAAGAAGTGCGAGCCCTGATGGCGCAATTGGGCTTCCGCAAAATGGATGAGATGATCGGCCGCGTAGACATGATCGAGATGCGTCCAGCCATCGAGCACTGGAAGGCGCGCGGCCTGGACTTTTCGGCCATCTTATACAACCCGCATGTGCCCAGCCGAGTCGGACGCCGCTGCACCATCGCGCAGGATCACGGCTTGCAGGACGCGCTCGATAATTTCACTCATCGAGCAAGCACGGCCCGCGCTCGACCGCGGTGAAAAGATCTCCATTTCCAGCAATATCCGCAACGTTCACCGCGCGGTCGGCGCGATGTTGAGCGGCCAAATCGCCCGCAAGTACGGATCGCAAGGTCTGCCGGACGACACGATCTGCATTCATCTTCGAGGGCAGCGCCGGCCAAAGTTTTGGAGCGTTCGTTTCGAAAGGCGTGACTTTGACGCTCGAAGGCGATGCGAATGATTACGTGGGCAAAGGACTTTCGGGCGGAAAAATCGCAGTCTATCCACCGCGCGCCTCCACCTTTGCGCCCGAACGCAATATTTTGGTAGGCAACACCGTGCTTTACGGGGCCACTACCGGGGAAGCCTATTTTGCCGGAATTGCCGGCGAGCGCTTTGCTGTCAGAAACTCAGGCGCCACCGCCGTGGTCGAAGGCGTCGGCGACCATGCCTGTGAATACATGACCAACGGCACCATCGCTGTTTTGGGCGAGACGGGCCGCAATTTCGCAGCGGGCATGAGCGGCGGGATTGCGTACGTCTACGATCCAGAAAAGCTCTTCCGTGATATTCGCTGCAATAGGTCAGGAGTCGATCTCGAAGTCCTGTTCGATCGTGAAGATCTGGCGCTGCTGGAATCTATGATCCGCAAGCATGTGGAGTTCACGCAGAGTCCACTCGGCGCCCGTATGCTCGCCAACTGGACCGACACCGTGCCGCATTTCGTCAAAGTCATTCCGCACGAATACCGAAGCGTCCTAGAAAAACGCAAAGCGCCCGTCAAGAGCGACACCGCCCTCTCGCCGGTGCAGTTCCGCAACGAAATGGCCATTGCGGAGGTCGCCCGCTAATGCGTCGCCCAGCCGGCACACCCGCGGCAATCACCGCGCTGGGGCCGCGTGCCCCATTTGCCCCGTTCGGAGTCTCCGTCGAACGATTTTTTCGACCCTGTTCCCATTCGCCCATGAATTCCGGAAACACGGTGACTGTCACCGATTTCGTCGTCACCGATTTCAGCCACGAGGTTGTCTGCTAATGGGAAAAGCCACTGGATTCCTGGAATATACCCGCGAGACGCCCGAGCGGCGTCCTGTATTGCAACGCGTCAATGACTGGTTTGAGGTATACCAGGACTTCGCCGAAGATAAGCTCAAAACGCAAGCCGCCCGCTGCATGGATTGCGGCGTTCCGTTCTGCCACACCGGTTGCCCGGTGAACAATCTGATCCCGGATTGGAACGACATGGTGTTCCGGGGCCGCTGGCGGGATGCTATTCGCAGCCTCCACTCCACCAACAACTTTCCCGAATTTACCGGCCGCATCTGTCCCGCGCCTTGTGAAGCCGCCTGCGTCCTCGGCATCAACGACGATCCCGTCACCATCAAGGTGGTCGAGCAAAATATCGTCGATCACGCTTTCGAACAGGGCTGGATCGAACCCGAACCGCCGCAGCATCGCACCGGCAAGCGAGTTGCCATCGTTGGTTCCGGCCCCGCTGGGCTGGCCGCCGCTCAGCAGTTGAATCGCGCCGGGCATCACGTCACCGTCTTCGAAAAGCACAACAGCTTAGGCGGACTGTTGCGCTACGGCATCCCGGATTTCAAGCTGGGCAAGACCGGTTGTCGATCGCCGTCTCAAACAGCTTGTAGAGGAAGGCATCGAGTTCAAAACCAACACTAACGCCGGCGTGGATATCAGTGGTCAGGAGTTACTGGACACTTTCGATTCGGTGCTGCTGGGTGTCGGCGCAGAAGCTCCGCGAAGCGTTGGACTTCCCGGCAGCGAATTGAAGGGCGTCCACTACGCGATGGATTACCTCACCCAGCAAAACAAACGAAACGGGGGCGAACGGACCGATGACCAGGAACCGATCCTGGCAAACGGAAAACGAGTGGTGATCATTGGCGGCGGAGACACCGGCGCAGATTGTCTGGGAACGGCTCATCGTCAGCAAGCGCTTTCCGTTCACCAGTTGCAAATTCATCCCATGCCGCCGGGTCAGCGCCATGAATCCACTCCATGGCCCCTGTGGCCGTTGCAACTCCGCGTAGAGGCCGCTCATGAAGAGGGTGGCGCGCGCGAATGGTCTGTCCTCACCACACATTTCAGCGGCGATGAATCCGGGCATGTGCGCCGCTTGCATTGCGTCCGCGTCGGTCCGAAGCCTGCTCTCGAGCGCGTTCCGAACAGCGAGTTCTACCTCGACGCCGATCTTGTGTTGATTGCCATCGGATTCTCGGGTCCCGTCCGTCAGGGGCTGTTGGAGCAATTGCCGCTTGAACTGGACCGCCGAGGCAACGTCAAGACCAACGATCAGTTCATGACATCCATTCCGGGCGTCTTCTCAGCGGGGGACGCGCGGCGCGGCCAGTCTTTGGTAGTCTGGGCTATAGCTGAGGGTCGTAAGGCCGCTCATCATATAGACGCCCACCTCATGGGCTCTAGTAATCTGCCGTTGTAAACCGTGTCCAAATTCGTTTGTTGCTTTCTTGCTCTCACCCTCCTCTCCGCTGCTGCCGATTGGTCCAGCCTGTATGATCCGGCCAAATTGGAGGGTGAAAAGGATCGGCTTCAAACAGCCGTGAATGTGGTGATCGAAAAAGAGATCACCCCGTTCATTCCAGCGCAACAGACTACCGCCTTCGGTCTGCTCACCTTTGATCTGCCGATTAATGGCTTTCGACCTGATCCCCTCGACTTCTACTCGCAAAAGCAACACATCGTCCTGCCGGTCAGAACCCTGCTCTTTGTGGAAGATCTATCCAGAGCTTATGGCTGGATGTGGGCCAATCAGTACAGCACCAAAACCGTGGACGAGTATCTCAGCATGCTGCGTTATCGTCCTGTCTCCAGCTTTACCGGCGACCGGTATCCTGAACCATTAGCCGCTCTGCATATCCCACAGAATGCATTAGCCGACGCTCGCGTGGTGGACGGGTCCGTTCGACTTCGCCGGACAGCTGACTCATTTCTGATTCTTCACCAGTTCGCTCATCTGCAGCTTCAGCATCAGCCAAGAGCAAATCACGGGTATTCCGAAGCGCAGGAAGAAGAGGCAGACCGCTTCGCCCTGGCGATCATGAAGAACAACAGCGCTACGCCGACCGGCCTGCTGGTGGTCATGTACGCCGGCCTTTTCCTGGAAGGCGGAGACATTGTGTCGTTACATCCGGTGAGTGCTCACCGGCTCCATGCAATGGCGCTATTTTTGAGCGGGCGCGTGAACGAATTTGTCGCCGGTCGCGCCGACCGGAGGATGGCCAGCGACGGGATCTACTCGATTGCAAAACTGCTGGAGGAAGCCTCCGAATGGCTCTCGGTCCGTGGCCACCAGGAAGAGCTTCAGCAACTGGCGCTCAAGACCGATCCTAATAGTCTCCAGCCCCGCCCGCTGCCCAAAAGCACTCGCTGATACGACCTGCGTCGTTCTCTATTTCTTGGATGACTTGGCCGAAATGGTTCTGACTTCCGCCGGCGCAGCGGCTGCATAAGCAAGTGGTGGCAGCCGAAAACCCTCGCCAATCATGTTGGCCATCGCATGCATCTCTAAGCCTTCCGCTTCTTTGGTAAATAGAAGGCACTTGCGATCCTGCGTCGAAGTCCGCTTCTATCCAGTCGCCGGCCGACACCTGGCTGGTCGCCATCAGGTTTGAAAGCGGATGCACCAGTAACCGTTCAATCGCCCTTTTCAGATGCCGCGCGCCGTACTTCATGTCAATCCCCTCAGACAGCAAGAAGTTCTTGCCGGCCTCAGACACCGTAAATACGAAGGTCTTCTCCGCTGGGGAAAAAAGAACGCGTTGCTGCACTTGAGCCAGTTCCAGGTCAAGAATGCGCCGCAATTCGGTCTCACCCAGCTGCTTGAATACCACCGTTTTGTCAATCCGGTTCATGAATTCCGGAGTGAACTTACGGCGAGCGGATTCTACCGCGGTCTTCGACATCTTCTTCGCCATCTGCTCATCGGCTGCGAGCGTTTTATCTGCGGGCTGCGCTCGATTGAAACCCAGGCGCGGATTCATCAGCGAACTCATTTCGGCCGCGCCCAAGTTGCTGGTCATAAAAATCATCGCCCTGGAGAAGTCCACCTTGCGGTTGTCGCCGAGCGTCAGTGTCGCCTTATCCAGGATGCCCAGCAACAGGTTCCACAGCGAATCGCTGGCTTTCTCGATCTCATCGAACAGCACAAAGCTTAGCTTCACCCTGTCCGTATGATGCTGGTTGAGCACTTCCTGGCTGAGCAGGGGATGGGTTTCCCTATGGCCTAGATAGCCGGGAGGCGATCCAATGAGCTTTGCGATCTCATGGCTGTGCTGGAATTCAGCGCAGTCAATCTTGATCACGGCTCGAGGATTGCGGAGCAATGCCTCCGCCGTGGCCTCCACCGTTCTGGTCTTTCCGGATCCGGTCGGACCAAGAAAGAGAAAATTCCCAATGGGCCGCCCAGGCGCCGATAGGCCAGTGATATGCATCTGGTAGATATTGACAATCTGCTCTACCGCTTCATCTTGTCCGATAACAAGCTTCAGGAGTGTCCGCTCTAGCGATTCCGCATCTTTACCCGTCCTTGATGGATCAAGAACCTTTCGGAGCCGGCTCATCTTTTGTGTATTTCCTTCCTTCGCCCTGGGAGTCTTGGTTGACCCAGTGGCGTTCGCTCACCGCGCTAAGGCGATCTCGTACGCTGTGCGCTATTCAGTTAGCTTTCAAAAGCTCGACTGCTCTTGCTAAACAGTCTGAGCAAGCCGAGTACCTTTTTCATCGCCGCGTGACTTTCTACCCATCTATCGTCAAATATGCAGGCATTTTGCAGGGTATTTCGGCCCTTTTGCACCAGCTTTCTCTTACTCCTTAGTTCTTCTTTGGGCGAGAAGGTCTCACCTCAACTCGACTAATTAGTGTCCTTTGCGACATATTTAAGATTCCCAGAACAATCTCCGCAATATCTTCCGGTGCAATCTTCCAGGCGGACTTCTCATCCGTAACCATTCCGCTGAATTCTGTGGCGACACTTCCGGGCATCACGTAGCTGACGCGCACATTGTCGTCGCGATGGTCCAGCATCATGGCTTCGCTAAACCCGTTCATGCCGAATTTCGAGGCGTTGTAAGCGGCTCCCCCGGCAAATGGATTCCTACCGGCCAGACTGCTGAGGTTGATAATGTGGCCGCCGTCCGACTTCTTGAAACGCCCCAAGGCTTCCTTGCTGCAATAAAAAGCGCCGGATAAATTGGTGGCGATGACCTGGTCCCATTCCTGCACGCTCAAATCCGAAGTGGGACGAAAGATCCCAAATCCCGCGTTATTGATCAGAATGTCCAAGCCGCCCAGTTGTTCGTCGGACTGCTGAAAGAGCCGGACGACATCCTCATAATTGCTGACGTCAGCGGCTACTCCCGCCACCTTTCCAGAACTGTTAGGCTTCATCGCCTGCACTGCCTTTTCTACCTTTTGGGCATCCCGGGCACAGATCAGCACGTCTGCCCCCTCGCTGGCTAAAGCCTGGGCAATAGCAAGCCCGATGCCCTTTGATCCGCCCGTAATCAGGGCACGTTTCTTTGCAATGGAATTGGTCATGACTTATTCTGGACCTTTCATTCCGGTCCGTACTCCTATAATCAGAGATGAGTCCCCCGCTATGAGTGTTGTCTGGCTGCGGACGGCGGCCGCTCTTTATTCCTGCGGGTTGCTGTACGCGCTGATTTATCTATTCCGGAAGAATACGGCGCTCTTCAGGCCCGCGCTGATTGCCTTCGGCGCCGGAACGCTGTTCCATCTTGTCTCCATCGTTGAATTGTGGTCGGAAACCGGACATCTGCCGCTCAACAATTTTTACGAAACAAGCTCGATATGCGCCTTTCTCCTGGCGGTGGTTTTTCTCATCACGCACACGAAATATCGAATCTCAATATTTGGGGTTTGCGTTTTCCCGCTTGTCTTTTTTATGACGCTGATTGGCGCCACCGAGTTTCCCGTTGCCAAGTGGACGAGCCAGCAGGTACGCAGCGACTGGCTTATTCTTCACATCACCACGGTGCTCATAGGATATGCGGCGCTCATCTTCGCTGCCATCTCTTCCATCTACTATCTGATTCAGGAACGCCAGCTCAAGCACAAGCCGGTAACACGGTTAGCCAATCATCTTCCGCCGCTCGGAACCATTGATCAGATCATCACGCAATCCATGAACACCGGCTTCGTGTTCATCACGGTGGGAACGGTCACCGGAGTCGTCTGGGCTTTCATCGACGACGGCACCGGTTGGATCGGCAATCCGAAGATCGCGTTTTTCCTTTTTACCTGGGCCGTCTATCTCGCCATGATTTTTTTGCGCGTTTCCGCCGGATGGCGTGGACGCCGCCTCGCTTGGCTCGCTGTTAGCGTACTGGGTTGCTCTTTAGTCACGTGGGCCACTCATCTCGGTCTCAGGAGTTTCTGGCCAAGATGAAGCTCGCACTCGCCGGTGTCAATCATAAAACTGCGCCCGTTCAGCTTCGTGAGAAGCTTGCCTTTCGCATAGAAGACATCCCTGCCGCGTTGCTCGATATGCAGTCGCGCGGCGCTCGTGAGGCGTTGATCATCTCCACTTGTAACCGCGTGGAAGTCACCGCTGCATTGGATGACGATGTTCCGCTTGAATCTCTGTTCACCGGCATGCTGGCTGGCCGCCTCAATCTATCGTTGGAAGAACTAAAGCCGCACATTTATCTCTATCAGGAGCGCGAAGCCATCCGGCACATCTTCCGCGTGGCATCCAGTCTCGATTCCATGATCGTGGGGGAACCCCAAATCCTGGGCCAGTTGAAGCAGGCCTTCGCACAGGCTCGCGAATCGGGCGCCATCGGCAATACGCTCGATGCTATTCTGACCCGCGCCTTTAATGTGGCCAAGCGCATTCGCACCGAAACGGAGATCGGTTCCAACGCCGTCTCCGTCAGCTTCGCCGCTGTCGAACTGGCGCGCGAAATTTTCGGTTCCTTGCAGAACAAGCGCGTTCTCATCATCGGCGCGGGCAAGATGTCCGAAGGCGCCGCCCGCCACCTGATGCGAGCCGGCGCCGCTGAAATTTTTATCACTAACCGCACGCATAACCGTGCGATAGATCTCGCCCGCCTATTCCGTGGCGAAGTCATTGATTACGATTCTTTTCCTCAGCGCCTGGCTGAAATGGACATTGTGGTCACCTCGTCAGCCGCCCCGGACTTCGTTTTGAATCCCGAGATGATGCGCCGCGCGCTCGATCATCGCAAGCACCGTCCTATGTTTCTGATTGACATCGCCGTGCCCCGCAATATTGACCCGGCCGTTCAAAAGCTGGAGCATGCCTTCGTCTATGACATGGATGATCTGCAGAGTCTGGCGGCCCGCAATATGCACGCGCGCCGCGAAGTAGCCTTGCAGGCTGAAGCCATCGTCGCCGAAGAGGTCGTCCGCCTGGAAGCCCGGCTGCGCGAGCGGGATGTTGCCCCCACCATTGTCAGCCTGCAAGAACAATTGGAGGGCATACGCCAGGATGTGCTGACGCGTTACCGCGGCCGTTTAGGTGCGCTGACTCGTGAACAGGAAGAAGCCATCGAAGCTCTCACGCGCGGCATAATCAATAAAGTGGCCCACGGCCCCATCTCAGAAATGCGCCGCCAGGCAGCGGTTGAGCGCGCCGCTGGAGACGCGCCACAGGAAGCGGAACTGGTGAGTGCGGTTCGGCGGATGTTTCGCCTGGGTGACCGCCGCATTCAATAATGAAAACTCTCGTCATCGGTTCCCGGGGTTCGCAACTCGCACTTTGGCAGGCCAATTACATTGCCTCCCGGCTGGCCGTACTCAACGTCGCCACGCGCATCCAGATCATCCGCACCACCGGAGATCATCTCCAAACCGCTTCGCTGATGCAGGCGGGCGGCAAAGGGCTTTTTACCAAGGAAATTGAAGAATCCTTGCTCGCCGGCGTCATTGATCTCGCGGTTCACAGCCTGAAGGATCTTCCCACTGAATCGCCGGCCGGCCTCACTTTGGCTGCGATCCCAGAACGTGAAAGTCCCTTCGATGCCATCGTCGGTTCCGGGTTATTGAATCTTCCTCAGGGCGCGCGCGTCGGCACCAGTTCCAGCCGCCGCGGCGCGCAGCTTCGCCTGCTCCGCCCGGATCTTGAAATTCAACCCATCCGGGGCAATGTCGATACCCGGCTCGCCAAGCAGAAGAGCGGCGATTACCACGCCATTCTCCTGGCCGAAGCTGGTTTGCGCCGCTTGGGCCTCGAAGACCAAATCGCGGAAGTCTTCTCAGCGGACCAGATTTGCCCCGCTCCCGGCCAGGGCGCGCTTGCTGTCCAAACCCGCGTGGATGATGACGCCTTTCATCGCTGCCGGCCGCTCAATCATCTGGCCACTCAGCTTGCCGTGGATTGCGAACGTTCCGTGCTGGCTGCACTCGGGGGAGGCTGCCAACTGCCTGTTGGAGCCTTCGCGCAATTGAAGTCGTCAGATCGTCTCGAAGCGGTAGCCATTGTAGTTGCGCCCGACGCTTCCCAATATCTGCGCGAGGCCGCCTCCGGCCCGGAACCCATTCAGCTCGGCCAATTATTAGCCGATCGCCTAAAGCAGCGCGGGGCTGGTGATCTGCTGCTTCGGGCTGAATCCACGCTGGAGGTGAAGTAGCTTGCGCCGGACCCTGCGAGGCCAGCGCATTGTGGTTACCCGAGCTGTTCATCAAGCCGAGGAACTCGCCGGTCCTTTGCGTCTGCTGGGCGCGGAACCGATTCTGCTGCCACTCATTGGCATCGCGGCGCCGGATGACAAAACAGCGCTGCTGCACGCCGCCGAGCACGCCGGCCAGTACGACTGGATCATTTTCACGAGCGTCAACGCCATTACCTCGTTCGTAGCCGAATTGCCTGAAACCGGCGACTGGTTCCGTCCGCGCATCGCCACCATCGGCCCCGCCACCCGAGAAGTGGCCGAAGAATACGGCTTCCGCGTCGAAGTCACGCCTGAAAAATATGTTGCCGAATCGCTGGCAGAGGCGTTCCGGCCCTATCCGCTGGATGGAAAGCACATCTTGATTCCCAGCGCCGCCGTCACCCGCGATGTCGTCCCCCATGAACTTCGCAAACGCGGCGCAGAGGTCGACGTGGTGGAAGCCTACCAGAACGTCATTCCATTCGAAGCCACACGAAAAGCCGCCGAAGTCTTCCAGGACCCCCTGCCCGACTGGGTCACGTTTGCCAGTTCCTCCGCCGTGAACCACTTGCTGGCTCTCATTCCCGTTGAGACCGTGCAGCAAATGAAGCTCGCGTCCATCGGTCCGGCCACCACGGCTACAGCCGTTGAATATGGGCTCAGCATCACGGCCGAGGCCAAGGAGCACACGATTCCCGGACTTGTGAACGCGCTACTTGCGGCTAACTGAAAGCAGCTTAAACGTGAGACATGGCGGAGACAAACGGGAGCGGAAGGCTCGACGAGCACGAAGAGCGTCTGGGCAAGCTAGAAGCCGCTCGCAAAGAAAGGGAAGACGCTCTGGTGGTGAGGGCGCACTTAGAGGCTAGGTCGGCCTCGCGCATCAAAGAACACGCAGAGTACATATTCTCACTGGAAGAAGCCAACAAACGCCACCAGGAGCACATCGGATTTATGCGAGCGGCCGACGAGCGCCACGCCATTAAAAGGCGGAGTTCGACGACAAACTCAACGCCCTGATTGACATGATGGGCCGCCAGCAGGGTGGAATGGAATCCCGCTGAGCAGGCTCATCCAGCCGTCAACGGCGTTTGACTGAACAATTACCGCTTGCCATTTTCTACAGTTGTGGTATTCTACTTGAAGGTTTCCATTCACCCTTGGGAGGCCAGGACTGTTTGGTCAGTCTTAGCCGTTAGAACCAGTCAAATTTATGAGTCAAAAGCCCGGTAAGAAGTACGACGCCGCGGCGAAGCAGGTAGAGGCTCGGCCCTACGCGCTTCCCGAAGCCGTTACTCTCGTTCAAAAAATCAAATTCACCAAGTTCGATGAAACTGTCGAGGTGCATCTGCGCCTGGGCGTCGATCCGAAGCACGCTGATCAGATGGTCCGCGGCACGGTGGTTCTGCCCAACGGCCTCGGTAAGTCGAAAAAAGTTCTGGTCATTGCGTCCGGCGACAAACTCCGTGAAGCGCAGGAGGCAGGCGCTGATTTCGTAGGCGGCGATGAGCTCGTCAATAAAATCCAGAACGAAAACTGGATCGATTATGACGCCGTGATCTCCACCCCCGACATGATGCGCTCGGTTGGCCGTCTTGGTAAAGTGCTCGGTCCGCGCGGCCTGATGCCGAACCCGAAAACCGGCACTGTCACCACTGACGTGCGCACCGCCATCAACGAAATCAAAGCCGGTAAGGTTGAATTCCGTGTCGATAAAACGGGTGTCATTCACGCGCCGGTCGGCAAAGTCAGTTTCGCCAACGACAAGCTGCTCGAAAACACCAACAGTCTCATTCAGGCCGTCATCAAGGCTAAACCCTCCGCAGCGAAGGGCAAATACGTCAAGAGCGCCACATTGTGTTCCACCATGGGGCCTGGGGTTGATCTGGATGTCACCAGCTTCAACGCGAAGGTAGTTTAAGGAGGGCTCAATGAAGAATAGAAAAGCAAAGAGCAAAGACCTCGAAAATCTTAAGAAAACGATAGCCGATCACAAGAACATCTTTGTTACCGGCTACGAGAAGATGACCCCGAAGCAGGATTTCGAACTGCGCAAAACCATTCGCGGCGCGGGTGGTGATTATCAGGTGGTCAAGAATAATCTGGCTGCGAAGGCCTCCGAAGGCCAAACCGCGAATGATGTGTTGGGCAACCTGAAGGGCATGACGTCGATCGTGTTCACCCAGCAGGATCCGGTCCAGTTGGCCAAAGCGTTAACCAAATACGCTAAGGACAACGCGGCGTTTACCTTCAAGGCCGGTATTGTGGAAGGCCGCGTGATCGACATCAAAGCGATCAGCGATTTGGCTTCCATGCCGCCCAAGGAAGAAATCTTCGCGAAGCTTCTTTACCTGATCAATGCCAACGCCACCAGGCTGGTCTCGTCCATTAATGGCGTCGGACGCAACCTGGCCGTTGTTTTGGATCAGGCCGTGCAGGAAAACAAGTTTAATCAGTAGTTTTTAAACGCGGTCAGTCCCCATGTGACGCTCGTCTCAACGCGAGTCCGCGCCGGAAAAGGTTTTTAACAGGAAATTTAGGGAGTAGAAAATGGCGGATATCAACGCAATTGCAGAACAGATTCAAGGTTTAACTTTGCTCGAAGCTTCCCAGCTGGTCAAGCTGCTGGAAGAAAAGTTGGGCGTCTCAGCAGCGGCAGCTTCAGTCGCGGTCGCGGCTCCTGGTGCTGGCGGCGCGGCTGCTGCAGCACCGGTGGCTGAAGAAAAGACCGAGTTCACGGTCATTCTCTCGGCAGTCGGGGCCAACAAGATCAACGTCATCAAGGCTGTCCGTGAAGTCACCAGCCTTGGTCTCAAGGAAGCCAAAGACCTCGTCGATGGCGCTCCGAAGCCGATCAAGGAAGGCATCAACAAGGAAGAAGCCGAGACCATCAAGAAGAAGTTCACCGAAGCTGGCGCAACTGTCGAAGTAAAATAATAGGGCTGTGGTCCTTCGGGATCCATCCGTATTGCTGGTTACAACTTCCGGGCCGGTCGAGTCTATACCCCTCGACTGGCTCAGGTGTGTTATTCTTTAGAAGACGTCAGCCGGGGACGGTCCAGAAATTAAGATTGTAGTCTCAGTTCTATAGATATTTCACCTGCGGGCCCTATAGGGTCGGCGGGGCTTTTGCGTGTCTGATTTTAATTTTTTGCTCGTCTTCGATACTTTTGCTCGTCTTCGATACTTTTTTGATGCCTTTTCTGCCTCATTGCCCACTGTGCCCATCAATTATTGAGTTTTCCCGCGCGGTTTGATTGTTCCGCGCATGCGTCTGTCCACGAATCGCCCGATTCCCGGCAGATGTGATTTGTTCCTGAAGAATTAGCCGGTGGCCGGCTTTCGTCCCTGCGATTGCCCGGCTTTCGGTTTTGTCATTGGTTGCCTAATAAAGGACAAGCTTAGATGCCCATCGTCTCAAACGGTTCTCTCCGTCAGAGAGTAGACTTTTCCAAGATCAAAACATCGATCCCTATTCCAAATCTTATCGAGGTTCAGAAGCGTTCATATGAGCGTTTTCTGCAAATGGACCTGCTGCCCAAAGAGCGCGAAGACGCAGGGCTGCAGAGCGTATTCAGTTCCGTGTTCCCTATCTCCGACTTCCGCGGGCTCAGCCAGTTGGAATTCGTCGACTACTCTATCGGTAACTGGGAATGCAAGTGCGGCAACTTGAAAGGTCTGCACCATCTCCGGACCATCTGCCGCAACCCGAACTGTGGCGCTGAAATCCGTACGGATCCGTTTCACGCGGGCGATGTGCTCTGCCACAAGTGCGGCACGTTCAATAAGAACATCGTCACCTTCTGTAACCGTTGCGGCGACCCAGTGGCTCTGCAGCTCAAGTACGATGTGCCCGAGTGCGAAGAGCGTGGCATGACGTATGCCGCGCCCCTCAAAGTCACCATCCGCCTGACGGTCTACGACAAAGACCCGGAAACCGGTAATAAGACGGTGCGCGACATCAAGGAACAGGAAGTGTTCTTTGGTGAAATCCCGCTGATGACCGAAAACGGAACCTTCATCATCAATGGAACCGAGCGCGTCATCGTTTCTCAGTTGCACCGTTCGCCGGGCGTTTTCTTTGAACGTGTTCAGACGCAAGGGTACTTCCTCGGCAAGATCATTCCTTACCGTGGCAGCTGGGTTGAGTTCGAATACGACAACAAGAACCTGCTTTATGTCCGCATTGACCGGAAGCGCAAATTTTACGGAACGGTCTTCCTTCGCGCACTGGGCTTGAAGACGGATTCCGACATCATCCGCGCGTTCTACCGGCTCAGCAGCATTTCCATGAAGGAAAGCAAGCTGCACTGGGGCGTGAACGAAAGCCTCATCGGCATGAAGCTCTCGCACGCCATTCACAACGCCGCCGGTGACCAGGTTGTGCCGCAGGGCCGTAAGATCACCAACTCCGTTTTCCGCGAAATCCAGAAGCAGAAGATTGAGCATGTGGAAGTTGCCTCGAACGATCTGGAAGGCGCGTATGTCGCCGCGGACGTCATCGACATGACCACCGGCGAAGTGATCGCCGAAGCCAACCACGAACTCACTTCGACCATCCTGGCCAAAATCGCGGAAGCGGGTATCGAGGCGTTCGAAGTCTTCTTCCCCGACCGTGACGATGCCGGTAACGTCATCTCATCCACCCTGCGCAAAGACGGCGTGAAGAGCCAGAACGACGCACTGCTCGAAATTTACCGCAAGCTGCGTCCTGGTGACCCGCCCACCCTCGATACCGCCACCCAGCTATTCCAGGGCATGTTCTTCGATCCGCGCAAGTACGACTTTTCGCGCGTAGGCCGGATGAAGTTCAACATCAAGCTCTACGACAAGGCCGATGCGACCAGCCTGGATAAGCGCACCCTTGACCACAAGGATTTCATCGACACCATCCTCTACCTGCTGAAGCTCCGCAAGGGCTTGGGCGCAGTGGATGATATCGATCACCTCGGCAACCGCCGCGTTCGCGCCGTCGGTGAACTCCTCGAAAATCAATTCCGCATTGGCTTGGTCCGTATGGAACGCGCCATCAAGGAAAAGATGTCGGTCTACCAGGAAATGTCCACGGCCATGCCGCATGACCTGGTCAACGCCAAGCCCGTCATGGCTGCCATTCGCGAATTCTTTGGCTCCAGCCAGCTTTCGCAGTTCATGGATCAGACGAACCCGCTATCCGAGATCACGCATAAGCGCCGCCTGTCGGCTCTTGGACCAGGCGGTCTGTCCCGCGAACGCGCCGGATTCGAAGTCCGAGACGTTCACCCCACTCACTACGGGCGCATCTGCCCGATTGAAACGCCGGAAGGCCCGAACATCGGTCTCATCTCGTCGCTTTCGTGCTTCGCCCGTATCAACGAATACGGATTTATCGAAAGCCCTTACCGTCGTGTTCGCGAAGGCGCGCTGGTGGAAGAAATCAAGATTCTGAACCCCGGCGACACGGAATATAAGGTGAACCAGATCCTCGCCACGGAGGTGATGGATAAAGCCAACGCCAGCCTCGGCGTAAACCAGAAACAAGCGGAATACGAAGCGTATTCCGACTACCTGTCCGCCTGGGAAGAAGACAAGTACATCATTGCGCAGGCCAACGTCGCCATCGACGAAAACATGCGCATCATTGACGATCTGGTCAACGCCCGTCAGGCCGGCAACTTCGTTCTGAAGCATCGCGACGAAATCGAGTACATGGACGTTAGCCCCAAGCAACTGGTCTCGGTTGCCGCCAGCCTGATTCCGTTCCTCGAAAACGACGACGCCAATCGTGCGTTGATGGGTTCGAATATGCAACGCCAGGCCGTTCCGCTGCTGCGCGCCGACGCTCCGTTCGTCGGAACCGGTATGGAGCAGGTCACCGCTCGCGATTCCGGCGCCGTTGTCATCTGTAAGCGCCCGGGTGTCGTAGACTCCGTCGATAGCGAACGCATCATTGTGCGCGTCGAAGGCGGATCGCACGAAGGTCAGATGTCGCGCGAAGTCGGCGCCGACATTTATCAGCTCACCAAATTCAAGCGCTCCAATCAGAACACCTGTATCAGCCAGAAGCCCATCGTTCATCAGGGCCAGAAAGTCCGCAAGGGCGACGTGCTGGCAGACGGTCCCTGCACGGAACTCGGCGAACTCGCACTGGGCCGCAACGTCCTGGTCGCCTTCATGCCGTGGCGCGGCTACAACTTCGAAGACGCCATTGTGGTCAGCGAAAAGCTGGTCAAGGAAGACTATTACACTTCCATCCACATTGAAGAATTCGAAATCGAGGCTCGCGACACCAAGCTGGGGCCGGAGGAAATTACCCGCGACATTCCAAACATCGCGGAATCCTTCCTGCGCAATCTGGACGAAAGCGGCATCATTCGCATCGGCGCTACCGTAAAGCCCGGTGACATTCTGGTCGGCAAGGTAACGCCTAAGGGCGAAACCCAGCTTACTCCGGAAGAAAAACTCCTGCGCGCCATCTTCGGTGAAAAGGCCGGCGATGTGAAGGACGCTTCGCTCTACTGCCCGCCCGGCATTGAAGGCACCATTGTGGATTGCAAGGTGTTCTCACGCAAGGGTGCGGAACTCGACGAACGTTCGAAGCAGATTCTGCTGCTCCAGGAAGAGCGTCTCCACCGGAACCTGGACGATGAAAAGCGCATTCTCAGCGACGAGCGCGCCAAGCGTCTGGAAGCCATGCTGCACGGCAAGGAACTCCAGGCTGACCTGCACGACGAAAAGACCAACAAGAAGCTCCTGTCCAAAGATCAGGAACTGACCCGCGATGTTCTGGATAAGCTCAAGGCGCGCGACCTCAAGCGCATGCGTCTGGCCACCAAAGATATTCGCCTCAACGAGCAAATCGACGAAGTGGAAGAAATGACTTCGCGCCAGATCGCCGTTCTCGAAAAAATCACGGAAGAGAAGATCGCCAAGCTCCGCAAGGGCGATGAACTTCCTCCCGGCGTTATCAAGCTGGTTAAGGTCTACATCGCCATGAAGCGCAAGCTTTCCGTGGGCGATAAGATGGCCGGCCGCCACGGTAACAAGGGTGTGATCGCGCGCATTGTTCCGGAAGAGGACATGCCCTATCTGCCCGATGGCACGCCCGTCGAAATCGTTCTTAACCCCCTCGGCGTTCCCTCCCGTATGAACGTGGGTCAGATTCTCGAAACCCACCTCGGTTGGGCCGGTCAAAAGCTGGGTGTCCACTACGCCACCCCCGTGTTCGATGGCGCTGCTGAGTCCGACATCAAAGCGGAGTTGACGAAGGCCGGTCTGCCTACCTCAGGCAAGATCGATCTTTACGATGGCGTGACCGGCGTACAGTTCGAACAGCCTGTCACCGTCGGCTACATCTACATGCTGAAGTTGAGCCACTTGGTGGACGACAAGATTCACGCTCGCTCCATTGGACCGTACTCCCTCATCACCCAGCAGCCGCTGGGCGGTAAGGCGCAGTTCGGCGGCCAGCGCTTCGGCGAAATGGAAGTCTGGGCCCTTGAAGCATACGGCGCAGCTTACATTCTGCAGGAATTGCTGACCGCGAAATCCGACGACGTCTACGGGCGCGCCAAAATCTACGAAGCGATTGTCAAGGGTGAAGCGGCCGCTGAGCCGGGTGTCCCTGAATCGTTCAATGTGTTGATCCGCGAGTTGCAGAGCCTCTGCCTCGATGTCGAGCTGATGAAAAAGCCGCGTGAGATGCAGGACCTGGCGCACGCTGCGGACTAACTGAAGAAGTTCAATGCGAGCGGGGCGCGTAATGGTGCCCAACGCTCCGCTCGCATCATTTTTTGAAAAGGGCCCGTGCTGAAAGTTATTAAGGACAATCCATGTACCGTTCCTCTCCGTACGACAGAGCCAACTTAATCGCCGACTTTGATTCCATCCGTATCAGTCTGGCGTCTCCGGAAAAAATCCGAAGCTGGTCACACGGTGAAGTCACCAAGCCGGAAACCATCAACTACCGTACATTCAAGCCCGAGCGCGATGGTCTGTTCTGCGCGCGTATCTTCGGCCCAGTAGCCGATTGGGAATGTCTCTGCGGTAAGTACAAGCGCATGAAGCATCGCGGAGTCATCTGCGACAAGTGCGGTGTGGAAGTCACTCTTTCGCGTGTTCGCCGCGAACGTTTGGGTCATATCGAACTCGCCAGCGCCTGTTCGCACGTCTGGTTCTTCAAGGGCTTGCCCAGCCGCATCGGCTACCTGGTCGATATCACGCTGCGCGAGCTTGAGCGCGTCCTGTACTACGAAGCGTTTACCATCATTGATCCAGGTGAAGGCACCGGCCTGACCCAGGGCGAAGTCATCAGTGACGAGCGCAAGCGTCAGCTGGACCAGGAGTTCCCGGGCAAGTTCGTCGCCATGATGGGCGCTGAAGCCATCAAAGAACTGCTGAAGCGCATTGAAACCGAATCGCTCAGCCAGGAAATTCGCGAGAAGATGAAGACGGAAACTTCAGCGCAGAAGAAGCTGAAGTACGCCAAGCGCCTGCGCGTTGTGGAAAGCTTCCGCAAGTCCGGCAATAAGCCGGAATGGATGATTCTCGACGTCATCCCCGTCATTCCGCCTGAGCTTCGTCCGCTTGTGCCGCTCGATGGCGGCCGTTTCGCTACCTCCGATCTGAATGACCTCTACCGTCGCGTCATCAACCGCAACAACCGGTTGAAGAAGCTGATGGAATTGCACGCTCCCGACGTGATTGTGCGCAATGAAAAGCGCATGTTGCAGGAAGCGGTTGACGCCCTCTTCGACAACGGCCGCCGCGGCCGCGTTCTTCGTGGCGCCAACAACCGTCCGCTCAAGTCTCTCTCCGACACCCTCAAGGGTAAGCAGGGCCGCTTCCGTCAGAACCTGCTCGGCAAGCGCGTTGACTACTCCGGCCGTTCGGTCATCGTCGTCGGTCCCGAACTCAAGCTGCACCAGTGCGGTCTTCCCAAGAAAATGGCGCTTGAGCTGTTCAAGCCCTTCATCTACCATCGCCTGGAACAGCGCGGTCACTGCACCACCATCAAGCAAGCCAAGGAACTGGTTGAACAACAGGATCCGGTGGTATGGGACATCCTCGAAGAAGTCATCAAGGACCATCCGATTCTGTTGAATCGCGCTCCTACCCTTCACCGCTTGGGTATTCAGGCCTTTGAGCCGACCCTGGTGGAAGGAAAAGCCATCAAGCTTCACCCGCTGACCTGTACCGCCTTCAACGCTGATTTCGACGGCGACCAGATGGCCGTCCACATCCCGCTGGCGCCGGAAGCGCAAATCGAAGCCTCCACTTTGATGTTGGCTTCGAACAACATTCTGTCGCCTGCGCACGGTGCGCCTATCGCCATCCCGACGCAGGACATGGTGCTGGGTCTTTATTACCTCACCAAGATGCGCCCCAACTCCAAGGGCTCGGGCCGCACCTTCGCCTCCATTGAAGATGTTCTGATCGCGCTGGAAATGGGCGAAGTGGAAACACTCACCGCCATCAAGCTGCGCTACACCGGCAAAGTCATCGACCTGACGAAGGCGTTTGACAGCCAGAACATCATGCACACGCAACCCATCGAGTTCACCAAGCAATACATGGACACGACGGTCGGCCGCGTCATCCTCAACGACGTTCTTCCGAAGGAAATGCCGTTCATCAACGGCCTGCTGAAGAAGAAGGGTCTCGGCCAGATGGTGCATTATTGCTACTTGAAGTTCGGCTTGCCTGTCACCGTGCCCATGCTCGATGAGGTCAAGAAACTCGGCTTCCTCTACGCCACTCGCGCCGGTATCTCCATCGGTATTGACGACATGGTCGTTCCGGCAGAAAAGGCCGGCCTGGTTCGAGAAGCGGAAAAGGCCGTTATCGAAGTCCAGCAGCAGTACCAGGAAGGCGCCATCACGCAGTCTGAGCGCTATAACAAGATCATTGAAATCTGGTCGAAGGTCACTGAGGCCATTTCCGACAAGCTCTTCAAAAACCTGGAAGAAGACGACCGCACCGGCCGTGTCCTGAACCCGATCTACATCATGGCCGACTCGGGCGCCCGCGGTTCCAAGCAGCAGATTCGTCAGCTCTCCGGTATGCGCGGTTTGATGGCCAAGCCCTCCGGCGAAATCATCGAACAACCCATCACGGCCAACTTCCGCGAAGGCCTGGACGTGTTGCAGTACTTCATCTCCACTCACGGCGCCCGTAAAGGTCTGGCCGATACGGCTCTCAAAACCGCCGATTCCGGTTACCTCACCCGCCGCCTTTGCGACGTGGCGCAGGACGTCATCATTACCGAGGACGATTGCGGCACCAGCGACGGCATCTACGTCGAACCCATCATCGAATCGGGCGAAATCATTGAGCCGTTGCGCGATCGAATCGTCGGCCGCGTAGCGCTCGAAGATCAGCGCGACTACGAGAACCAGGTCATCGTTCAAGTCAACCACGAAATCACGGAAGATCTGGCCAGCGCCATTCAGGCTGCCGGTATCGAACGCGTGAAAATCCGTTCCGTGCTCACCTGCGAATCCAAGCGCGGCGTCTGCCGCCTCTGCTATGGCCGCAACCTGGCCACAGGACGTATGGTGGAACGCGGCGAAGCGGTCGGCATCATCTCCGCCCAGTCCATCGGCGAACCCGGCACTCAGTTGACCATGCGTACGTTCCACATCGGTGGCGCGGCAACCAGGGTCAGCGAGCAGTCCACGCAAGATGCCAAGAGCGACGGCTACGTCAAGTACGACAACGTCAATACAGTTCGCAACAACAAGAACGAACTGATCGCGATGAACCGCAATGGATTGCTCATCATTCTCGATGAGAAGAAGCGCGAGCGCGAACGTTACCAGGTTGTTTACGGCGCTAAGGTGAACGTGGCCGATGGCGATCCTGTCAAGGCCAATCAGGTCCTGCTCGAATGGGATCCTTACACGTTCTCCATTCTCACTGAGGTGACCGGAACCGTTCACTTTAAGGATTTGATCGACGGCGTCACCACTCAGGAACAGGTGGACGAAATCACCGGCAACATGCAGGTGGTGGTCACCGAGTCTTCTGACGAAAAACGCTTCCCCACGGTCATTATGCGGCCTACCGGCGGTAGCCGCTCAGAAGAGAAGCGCTACCTCATGCCGACCCATGCGCACCTTATGGTGTCGGACGGCGAAGAGCTTCACGCCGGCGACGTGATCGCAAAGATTCCGCGCGCCACCACGAAGACCAAAGACATCACCGGCGGTCTGCCGCGCGTTGTCGAACTGTTCGAAGCACGCAAGCCGCGTGAAACCGCCATCATCGCGGAAATCAACGGCATTGTGAAGTACGGCGAAGTGTCCAAGGGCATGCGCAAGCTCTACATCGTTGGTGAAGACGGCGTGCAAAAGGAATACAGCATTCCACGCGGCGTTCACATCAACGTTCAGGAAGGCGAGCGCGTCCGTTCGGGCGATCCTTTGATGGATGGTCCGCGCAACCCGCATGACATTCTGGCTGTACTCGGCGAAAAGGAATTGCAGAAATACCTGGTCAACGAAATCCAGGAAGTCTACCGTCTGCAGGGCGTGAACATCAACGACAAGCATCTGGAAGTCATCTCGCGCCAGATGATGCGTTGGGTTCGCGTAGAGGACATCGGCGACACCGAGTTCCTGCCTGAAGAGGTGGTGGACCGCTTTAAGTTCCGCGAAGAAAATAACCGCGTGATAGAAGCAGAGGGCCGTCCGGCCACCGGCAAACCCATTCTGCTCGGTATCACGAAGGCGTCGCTTTCTACCGATTCATTCATCTCAGCCGCCAGCTTCCAGGAGACGACTCGTGTTCTCACGGAAGCTGCCATCAACGGCAAGGTCGATTACCTGCGGGGCCTGAAAGAAAACGTCATCATGGGCCGGCTGATTCCCGCCGGGACCGGCATGGAGTTCTATCGCAGGCTCAAGATTGCCGGCGAAGACGTGGTGGAAGAAGAGCCGCTGCCGGAGCAGGAAGTCAATTTCTCCGACGGTCTCCAGGACTACTCCGAAGACGCTCCCAGCATTTACACTGGCGGCCTCTCCGACGACTTGGCAGCCGAGGAAGCTCTCGGCGCCACGACCGAAGAGGTCTAAGAAAGTCGCAGCTCAAAATCCAAAGGCGGTCTCGAAAGGGACCGCCTTTTCGATTGAATTTGGGCTTCATCTGCGCTCACCGGCCTTCATCCGAGGCCCCTCATCATAGGTACTAAGCGATTCAGTAACAGCAGCGCCAAAGCCCATGCTGTAACGGAAGACTTCATGGGAAGCCATCATGTTGTCGTACATCCGCGAGATCCATTGCTGAGGCATTTCGGGGACATATGGCCGCCACCACCAGCACCGCCGGCCCCGAAGCTCTGCTGGCACATCAGAACCTTAAACTCGTCGACCATCCACCTTCCATTGATTTTTTTCCAGTGTTCTACTTGGACACCCTTGTAGTGAACACTCTGATTGCCCTTCCAATCCACTTGCCGGACCTTTGCCATCGCAATCGCCTTGTTCTTCGCGGCAGCTATCTTTTGAATTTCGGTTTACCGCGAGGTATAAGATGACCAGCTCCAACCCTTCTTGATCTGCCGAAGATAGCGGGTTTTGTCATAGGAAGCTTGGCCGCCGTTCTCGTCATCGCCAATATATTTGAAGTTCGGCGACACAGAAGCCTGATATTCATAAAGGTTTTTCTCGTTCCAAGACCGGTCAGCTTGTGCCAGTACCTACCGCATTTCAGCGTCAATGATCCATGCGGACGTCCTATCACTTAGGGCAAGGTTTGTGCCGGGCATTATGGGGTCGCCTTCAAATCAGTTTGTAAGAATTGTCGAATGCGTACAATCTAACAAGCGATCAAATGGACCTAGAACACTACAAGAAACTGCTGCTAGTCCGCCGCGATGAACTCCGCGGCGATGTTCACAGGTACGACGAAGAAGTCCTGAACTCTCAAGTCTCCGAAGTCGGAGACACCATGGACAGCGCCGTCACAGACCAATCTAAATCTCAGGCCGCCGACCTTAGTTCCACCGCCGACGGAGAACTGGGCCTCGTTGAAGACGCCCTAAAACGGATTGAAAACGGAAGCTACGGCAAATGCCTCGACTGCGGAGAAGAAATCCCACAAGGCCGTCTCGACGCCGTTCCCTGGGCGGCCTATTGCCTGCGCGACCAGCAAGCCCACGAACGCGGGATGAAAAAGCCGGCCACTCTCTAATATCCCCCGCTGAAAGCAGGCATCACCGGCTTAGCCGGTATCGCCCATCCGATCCTTCACAAGAGTAGTCAAGCATTGATTTGTGGGACACTGATACACGGAAATCCTGTGTTCTCTAGTGGCTCTCCGGAAGCCTCATGAGTCTCACCCCGTCCCACAACCGCACCGTCGCGGATTGCTCGATATACCGCTAACACTTGTCCGGAGAATTGCTAAAAGACAGACAAATTTAACGCCACGAGGTGTCCGTAGATGTTTAATTTTGCTGAGGTGGGCGCGTTTGCGTCGTTTGACGTGGACGATAACGCGCAAATTGAATTTGGTCTCTACCTGCCTGGAATTCGTTCCACGGATGGCTTCTCGGTAGTGGTGCGCATTATCCATAGCAGCGACCGCTTTAACATTTCGGTGAAAACTCAGGACGAAAAGCTGACCTGGGTGGCGGGTCATCCGCTGGATCTGTGGACAGCCACCGTCACACTCCTCAACGACGGGAACAGCCACTCGGGGAGTGAAGGCGAATATCTTTATCGTTACCAACTCTTTGGCACTCTTGCCGACGGTACCAGTCAGTTAATCACCTACTGGTTTCCGGACCCGTTCGCTCGTTCGACTGACATCGGATTAATGTCAGCCACAGTGTTATCCCGCACGCCGGCGCCGTTTAGTTGGACTGACGCTGCTTATAAGACACCGGAATTAAATGATCTCGTCGTTTACGAACTCCAGATAGAAGAATTCAACGACACCTTCGACGGCGTCATTGATCGCTTGGAGTATCTCGATGGGCTGGGAGTGAACTGCCTCGAATTGATGCCGGTCACGAGCGCTAAGGTGGACTTCGATTGGGGTTATGGGCCTCTTTACCACTTCTCGCCGAGTCACCGGTTCGGTGGGCCCGATGGTTTGAAGCGACTGGTTAATGCGGCTCACTCGCGTGGGATCGCCATCATTCTCGACGTTGTGTACGAACATGTGGACACAGCCTTTGCCTACTACGGCGTTTACAATGATGTCGCCAGTACGGCCGGTGTCCCTCACGCGGCCAGCCCCATGGTGAAGGGCTGGAACGTATATGGTTTCGGTCCAGCGTCCGACTTCACCCAGTCATTCACAAAGGATTTCTTTGTGGCGGCAAATCAGATGTGGCTGGATGATTACCACGTGGATGGTTTTCGTTACGACGAAATTACGGATCTTTATGTCGGAGACCGCGCGCCAGGGTACAAGGACTTCGCCCAGCGCATTTACGGTCATTCGCTTGGCATCGCGCGGTTCCAGCAAGGATCTGATTCGTACAGCCGCATTATCCAGTGCGCCGAAGCTCTCAGCATATCCCGCCAGGTCATGAATGAAACGTATACCAATTGCGCCTGGACGAACGACCTGCTGTATAAGGTCGAAGACATGATTCGCTGGAACTACGTTGACGACAATTTCGCCCACATACTCGACCCTTCGTTTAGCAACTATCCTACATCTCACACCGTTGTCAACGCAGCGACTCTTCCTGTGCAGCGTCCGGTTGCGCCGTTCCAGTATCTGGAGAGCCATGATCACAGTCAGCTCATCGTGTTCGCATCCACCGTCAGCGACCCCGGCCCGCTTCCCGAAGGCAATCGAGATCTGTCCTATAAACTTCAGCCGTACGCGATTGCCCTCTATACCTGCCAGGGCATCCCCATGCTTTGGCAAGGTCAGGAACTGGCCGACAACTACAATCTCCCCGACAACGGATTGGCGCGCGTCCACTTGCGCCGCGACACCCACTGGGAGTTCTTTTATGACGCGGACGGCCAGCCTCTGATTCGCGTCTATCGCCGCCTGGGACAGTTGCGCCGCTCCTCAACCGCGTTGCGTGGACCGCAATCTTATTACTACTATCAGCAATCGCATCAACAGACGCAGATCATTGCGTATCATCGCTACGCACCCGCGCAAGGCGGCCAACTCGAGGACTGGGCCATGGTGCTGCTCAATTTCGCAAACTCGTCCGGTCAGATCTCTGTGCCTTTTCCGAAAGCGGGAATGTGGCGGGAGATGCTAGATGATGACCAGCGCAGCTTGATCCTGACGGTTGCCAACGACGGTGACATGCAAGACATCGCCGTTCCATCCAACTACGGGATGGTGTTTATCCGCCAGACCACATAACCGCGCCTCGTCTAATTGCTCAAGGGCGGTCCCAGCAACTCCAGGCCATATTTTTCAAACACCGGCGAAAGTTTCTCCGGGTCAGGCGGGCCGCTGACTGCCGCCAATTCCTTGAAGAACACTTCCAGGCCAGCCGGCTCCAGTGTAAGCAGCATCGTTCCCGCAGTCTTTCCAATATTCAGGAAACGGTGAGGCGTATGTTTGGGAACGAAAACAAAATCACCCGTATGCGCTTCAAATCGTTCGCCTGCGGCCTCAAAGAGATAGTGCCCCTCAAGCACATAAAATCCTTCGTCTTCGCGATGATGCACATGCAAAGGCGTCCCTTCGCCGGCCGGCGTCACATCCTCGAGAAGTGAATAGCGGCCCCCGGTGTCTTCGGCGCCGAGCTTCACATAGATGGTGTCGCTGAAGATCCTAATTGGCTCTCCGCGCCTCGCTTTTGCGCGCGGAACGACTCTCGCTTCGGTGATTTCTGACATCAGCCGATTCTATATGAGGGCGCGCCGGCTTTCGGTGTTGACTTTACTGCCAGGCGTCAGTAACCTCAGCGATAGAATAACGCTGAACAATGCCACAGATATTGATCGTTACCGGCGATGCCGGCGAAGCCTACGAAGCTCTCTACGCCGTTCATCGGTTTCGCGAGGAAAACTGGTGCGTCGCCGTTGCTGCCCCTTCAGTTCGTCGCCTGCACCTTGTCATGCACGATTTTGAACCGGGCTGGGATACCTACGTCGAACGTCCCGGCTACGGTATGGAAGCCGACCTCTCTTTCGATCAGGTAAACGTCCGCGATTATGACGCCATCCTGCTTCTGGGCGGTCGCGCTCCCGAGTATCTCCGCAACGACCGGCGCTTGCTCGATATTGTTCGCGAATTCGACGCCCACCAAAAGTGGATCTTCTCCATTTGCCACGGCATCCAGATTCTCGCCGCCGCCGGTCTTACCAAAGACAAGTGCATTACTTGTTATGAACACGTTCGTTTCGAAGCCGAGCAAGCCGGCGGCACATTCGTAACTCAGCAGGCTGTTCGCGATGGCCGCATCGTCACCGCGCAGACCTGGCAATCGCACCCCGAGTTCTATCGCGAGATTTTCGCCTGCCTGGCGTCACAACTCCATGCCGCTTGATCCTGAAGTCGCGGCCTATCTCGAATCCCAAAAAGGTGCGCCTCCGCGGTCCTCTCTAGATATCGAAGCCACCCGCGGCATGATGCGCCGCAATGCTGTTCTCACCGGATCCGCGCCGCTATTGGCCTTGGTCGAAGATCTTTTTCTCTCTGAGACGCTGAACGCCCGCCAATACCGGCCGGCCAAGGGCGACAGTTTGCCGTTGATCGTTTACTTCCACGGCGGCCGCTTCATAAGCGGGGATCTCGAGAGCCACGATCCGCTCTGCCGCCTACTGGCGCGGGCGACCAACTGCCGTATACTCGCGGTGGATTATCGACTAGGTCCGGAGCACCCCTTTCCTGCCGCCCTGGACGATGCCCGCTTCGCCCTCTCGTGGGCAATGACGCAGAGCCCTTCAGTCGCCGTCATGGGAGATAGTGCGGGGGCCAATTTAGCTGCCGTTGCGGCCCTGGACCACCGAGGCTGGTCGCAACTGGCCGCCCAAGTCCTCGTCTACCCGATGATCGATGCAACCTGCAGCCTCGCCTCCCACAATGAATTCGCCACCGGCTACGGTCCCGGATCCGAAGACATGCAGCGTGGATGGAGAGACTATTTGCAAAACGAAGCCGATTCGCGCGACCCCCGCGTTTCCCCAATTTACGAAACGAACCTGAGCGAGTTGCCGCCCACGCTGGTCATCACAGCCGAGTACGACACCTTGCGCGATGAAGGCGAGTTATATGCTCAAAAGCTCGTCGCTGCCGGCGTCCCCGTCACCTTGCACCGCTATCCCGGAACCATTCACGGTTTCTTCACAATGCAAGGCATCATGCGCCTCGCCCGCGAATCATTGAAGGAAGTGGCTACGTTCCTGAGCGCCCATCTCCACTCTCAAGAGCGAAACCGCGACGCACGGCCGTGAACCACCATCTGCCTCCATCCGGGTTTATCAGCGCCCGCCCTAACGGCGGATTCCGTATTCCAGCGTGAAGTAAGCCGGAGCCAAAGCGGACAACGGCTTCGTCAGTTTAGCCAGTTCTTCCGGGATGCCATGAATTTCCAGGCGTTCGATAGTAGAAATCTTGACTGCCTCCTTCAAAACAGCGTCAACGTTAGAAAGATGGGTGAGAAGCGCTGCTGCGTCCTCATAGGCCTCGCGGCAGTGCGCCATATCGCCACTGAAACTGAACCCGTAGTACAAGCACTCCGGCTCTTGCGCGGTGATGGACATGAATTGATCGCACAATTTCTTGAACTCATCCATTTTCCCCTCGGACACTTTGAAATAGGGGTGGATGGAAACGACTTTATCTTGTGTTGGCACCACCATATTCTACGTGGAAGGCAATCGTGCAGGTCGGCCCGTGCGTGGGAAATGGCAACAAGTTATCAACACCTTGGGAAAACGCCCATAAACCTCTATACTTGTAACAGATGATTACATCTCCGAATCAGTACACTTTGGTCGAAAATGGTGTCACTTATGGATTACATAAGTTCAAGGAAGGTGTGAATCCTACCCTTATTTGTCGACTCCATGCTTCCGGGGAATGGGTGACGTTAGCGCCGCCTACGCCAAGGCAGCAGGAATATTTCGAAACTCATGGAACTAAAGTCGTCGCGCCCATCCGTGGCGTGAGTGGTACGGCAGAGCTGGCGGTCGCTCTGCCGGTTCTAGAAACGCTCTAAGCGCATCAGCTGCTCTCGTTCCGCAAGCGCCCCCGGAATCGCGCTTACGTCTTCGGAGCGAAGGTAAACGGACTCGACTCATCATCGTGCCCCTGTCCCGCAAACGCGGGCCTACTGGCCGCGCTGGTCGCTGGTGCGGGTTCCCAGGCCGGGAACATCAATTCGGGCATTGGTTTGGCGTGGAATAGCTTTCGGCAATGCTTGGCTGTCCACCGAGCCCAATTTTTTGATTTTTTCCTGCGCGCACTATCGGTTGAAATGCCGGTTCCTGCGTACATTTGGCGGTATAGCTTGGAAAGGAACACAAACGCCAGCCTGGCGCGAAACGTCGGTGTGCAGGCCGACCGTCGCCAGATCGCCCCCCACTCATAGAACCTGTCCCACACCCCTTGCGTTCGTTCGCCGATTTCGGCAGAACTCATAGAGGGATGCGGCGTGAACATCTTCGGGCGAACTTCCGGAGGTATCAGCCAGTAGCGCGTAATCGGAACATCGCCGACCATCGTCGGATCCGCGCCCTGTTCCTTTTCCCATTGCATAAAATCAACCGTGCCCGGAAACGGCGTCATCATGACGAATTGGGCGAAAGTCATCCCACCTCGGAGAGCCATCTCTGCCGTTGCATCGAAGGTGGCCGGCCGGTCTGTCGGAAGCCCGAAGATGAAGGAGCCCAGCACATGCACGCCATGCTTTTTAAACGTCTGCAAGCGAGCCGCTAGGGCGTCGCCGGAACAGTTGAAGTCTTTGAATACCGCCTTGAGACCTTCCGGCGTCACTGCCTCCACTCCAACCAGCGCACCCTTGATATTGGCCTTGTGCATGGCATCCAGGAACTCGGTATCCTCTCCCGCCTCCATGGTGATCTGCGTGAAAAACACCATGTCCTTCGGCAGCTTTGCCAGTTCTTCCATCAACTGAAAGCGCTCCGCTCGCATCGCCATCAGCCCTTCGAGTTTCGTCGAATTATTTTGCTGCCGGGCCAGACGCAGATCGGTCAATGTCACCGGATAGAAGTTATCGTCAGCCAGAGCGATGAACCGGAAGCCGATCCGCCTGAGCTCAATAATCTCGTCAATGACACTTTGATAGCTCCGTTGCCGCGGCTTTTGCCCGTCGGTTCGCCAAACGCTGCAAAAGGAGCAGTGCTTCGGGCATCCGCGAACCGTTTGCACGGACGCCCACATGTACTTGTCGCGGGCTATCAGGTCCCAACGCGCCGCCAGGAATTGTGTGCCTTCAATTCGGCCGCCTTCATAGATGGCCTGAAGCTTACCGGCCATGCAGTCTCTCACGGCTTTGCCCCAGGCTATATCGCCGTCTCCCTTAACCACTGCGTGCGCCTCCCCATATTGGAAGGCCTCCTCGGGGAACAAAGTCGCGTGGATGCCGCCATAGATCACCCATGCCCCTCTTTGTTTCGCAATGCGGCCGACGGCATATCCTCGCAGCGCATTCCCGGTATGCACGCTGATCCCGACGATGTCTCCCCGCATAATGCTCTCTGGCACCACCGGGTCCAATGATTCGTCAACAAGAATAGGCTCGCCGGCGGATTCAGGCGTCGCGGCTGCCAAAACAAAAAGCCATCTCGGGGTGATGACAGCAGTGCCAAAAGAGTTATCGCTGGGGTTTATAAGATGAACGCGCATAGATGGATTTGTGGGGCGCTGTCGCCACGGTCACGAAGGAAAGTCGTAAGCTGAAGAAATAACGTTGGGCGATTGCCGCTTTTACCAAGTGAAGCCACTCGCACAGCCGTCCACAGATCGGGCTGGGCCAGCCTCGACCGGCATATTCATAGAACCCGGCCCAGTTCGGCGCATGTTGTCGGCTCGTAGAGCGTAACTGCGCTTCATGATTCGCATAGCGGCATCTGCTCTGTCGGAAGGGCCGGTTGCAAAAACCAGAACCTCGTTGTGGCGTACTCCATCCACATACGCGGTTGTTTCGGTTTGAGTTGCCCCAATCCTCTTTAGTTCGCGGGTTAACGCCAGTTCAAAATCGGTAGTCGCAATGCTCGAAACACCGCGTTTTCCGAAATCCAAGGCGCCGTCGAGAGGTGGCACCTGGTTGCGGGCAAATCCGATGTCCTCAATTTCCCGGATAACGCTCTCAGCATGGTTGACATCCTGAAACAACGCGACTGCAGTTCTGGGCATACCTCACTCCTTGGGCACACGGCTGGCTTCCGCAAGTCATTGCGCGCAAGTGGTGCTATGCAAACGTATAGCCAGCGGCCCAATCCCCGGTATTGCGGGCTCGGTGACTATGAGAAGGCCGTCGGATGTGACCACCGGCGGTCACTTGACTGTATTTGGTCGCTCTTACACTGCAACTATTTGGCGATATAACGGTTGCCACATAGCATTCTGGACCTGCTGGGCGATATCGTTGAGTTTTACCCGCGCCAAGCCTTCTCCCTGTGCCGCCTCCGCCACCGCTCCCGCGACGGTCAGCGATACAGCGCGCAGATCACCGATGTGCGGCAGAAGCGATGCGCCCGGCTGACGGACGCTGACCAGGCTAGAGACCGCGCTCGACGCGGCCGCAAACATGCCGTCGCTGATTCTGCTGGCCCGAGCGACAATGGCGCCCAGCGCCAGACCGGGATATAACATCGAATTGCTCGCCTGGGCAATCACATACGTTGTGCCCTTAAAGGTGACAGGCGCGAAGGGACTGCCCGTGGCAATCAAGGCTCGGCCGTTGGTCCAGGCCAGCAGGTCGGAAGGATTTGCCTCAGCGCGTGTGGAAGGGTGGGAAAGGGGGAAAATAATGGGACGTTCCGTGTGCTCGCCCATTTCACGAACAATTTCTTCGGTGAAAGCTCCGGAAGCAGTAGACGCTCCGATCAAAATTGTTGGTTTTACGCGGCGTACAACCTCAGCGAGACCTATGCCGTTGCCGTTTGCCTCTCGCTTCCATCCCGCCTGGCCACGGGTGGGGCGAGCATAGGTCAACTGATAATCCCGAAGGTGGTCCGCCATGTCGCCGGTAATCAAGCCCTTCTTGTCAATGCACCAGAAGCGGCTCAGCGCATCTTCTTTGGATAGCCCGTCACGTACCATGGCGTCACACAATTGGTCCGCTACGCCGATGCCTGCTGTGCCGGCTCCGAAGATGACCACACGTTGATTGCGCAATGTCGTTCCGCAAACTCGCGCAGCCGAGATGACTGCCGCCAGTGTGATTGCGCCCGTTCCCTGCATATCTTCGTTAAATGTGCAGATTTGGCTTTGGTATCGCTCCAGAATGCGCCGCCCGTTCCCTGGAGAAAAGTCTTCCCATTGCAGCAAGGCATTCGGGAATAGTTTTGTGGCCGCCTGGACGTATTCGTCAATAAATTCGTCATACTTCTCGCCGCGGACCCTTGGGTGCCGGTTGCCGATGTACATCGGATCTTCCGCCAGACTTGCTCGATTCGTGCCCACATCAAGCATCACCGGGATGACGCGATTCGGGTCCACACCGCCGGCAGCCGTATAGATGGCCAGCTTGCCGATAGAGACTTCTATTCCTCCGATTCCCCAATCGCCGAGTCCCAGAATTTGTTCAGCATCGGTTGCCAGTATCAGGTCGATATCACTGGAGGCCGAGCCGAAATTTTCAAATGCTTGTTCAATGGAATCGGCGTGGTCAATAGAGAGATAGACGCCTCTAGGCCGGCGGCACTCGTGATGATATTGCTCCATCGCCATGCCAACCGTCAGGTCATTAACAATCGGTATCATCTCCCGCAGGTGCTCTGAGAAGAGTCTGTAGAACAGCACTTCGTTTCGGTCGTGCAGAGCCGTCAGGTAGACGTTCTTACCAAGGGCATCGGGAAGTCTCTCGTACTGGGTGTAGGCACGCTTGACCTGGCTTGCCAACGTGCTGACCTCTGGCGGCAATAGGCCTGTCAGCCCCAGTTCAACTCGCTCCCTTGCCGTAAAGGCCGTTCCTTTGTTCAACGTCGGCGAGTTGAGTACGGCGAGTCCACGGGCCGTGGTACTGTAAGTGCCATCAGCCACCGAGTGATTATGCCGTGAGGTGAGTCGCCGTATCATGCTGCTCCCTGCTCTTGACGGTCTATCGCTGGCCAGTCTTGAAAGTCTTACCTAAAAGCCATGCGCTACTGAGAGCGAGAAGACCCAGAAGTGCCATCAGTGGACCGTTACTGGCCGTGGAAGGTAGGTTCGCCGGCGCGCTGGCCGGCACTGCGGTTGCGGGCGGCACAACTTCGGCGGCGGGCTCCGCGGTCTCCACCGGTGCTTGCTTCATCGCAACTACAACCGGAGCTTCCACTGATTGTATTGGGTCTGCCGCCTCCACGGGAATCGCAGCAGAAGTATAGGGCACCGGCACCTTATTAGTCTTGGCCAATTCTGTGGCTTTTTCCTTCGAATAGACAAATTCCTCGCCGGAGGTGCTGCCAGGATAAAACCATCCACGCAACGCCATCGGACGGTCCGCAGGTCTCTCATCGAACGTGATGACGGTTTTATCGGTAGGTTTGAGACGTGTGTCAGAAATCGACAGAATCGTTGCATAGACTTTTGTCTCGTCCTCACTTAAAATCTGAACGAAATGGCGGTCCGATTGTGAGTCAAGCAGCTTGAACACATAGGTGCCGGCCGGCAGCACGCCCCACCCGCTGAGGTGGACGCCAGGAATCTCGACGGGCTCACTGAAAGTGACTATGGTCCTCCGGTTTTGCTCGTCGGCACTCACACTGGATGCAATAACCGCACCTGCTAGCGTGAGGCAATAAATTGCTTGGAATAACTTCATTGTTTTCTTTTTCCTGATTTCGAGCACTTGGAATCTGCTGCTCGCTGCTGCTGTGGATTGTGGCTTTTCGCAGTTTTCTGCGGACGGCAATACTTGATGGACAGAGGCACTTCATTGGCCATCAGCAAAGTAGTTCCGGGGATGGCTGAAGCGGCTGAAGCTTCTGACCGCGTGCCGTCATATGATCGAATACGGTCGGTATCGCCCTGCATCTTATCGGGCGTAGGTCTCTGCAACTTTGACCGGGTGTGTCTTGCTTTCCAGCTCCGATATACCGTCATCCAGCGTGAAAGCGAAAGTGGACCCGACTCCTGGCTCGGACTCCACCCAGATGCTTCCGCCAAACCCGTCCATGATTTTCTTACAGACCGCCAAGCCGAGACCGGTGCCAGCGACGGTGCGCTTTGCCAGCCGTGTGAAAGGCAGGAAAATTCGGCTGTGGTACTCTTGCGCAATCCCTACACCGTTGTCTTCCACCTTGATGATCCAAGCTGTTCCCTCATGCTTTGCGGATACGTGGACAATGACTGGCTTTTCACTTCGATACTTCAGCGCATTACTGATCAAATTCTGGAAAAGCCGCACCAGGTTGGCTTCATCGCTAAGAACGGTTGGCAGTTCGTCCACCGAGACCGATGCTCCGCATTCCCGAATCTCAAATAAAAGGTTTTTTAACGCTTGCGCCACAGCCCGGCTTAAATCTACTGGCTCGGGCGGCGCTTCAATGCCGGTGCGGGCAAAGGAAAGCAGATCTGTTACTAGCGCCGACAGGCGGCCTGCCCCGTCGACCACAAACTCCGCCAATTTTTGAGATTCAGGATCCAGTTGTAACTTTGCGAATAGAAGCTGCATGCACAGAGACATCGCTCTTAACGGCTCCCGCATGTCGTGGGCGATCGTGTAAGCGAACTCTTCCATTCGAAGATTGGAGCGCGTCAACTCCTCGGCCTGCCTCAAAGCGTTCGCACGTGCCTCCATGCGTTCGTGGATATCCCGTTGGTGAAGAACAATGGCTTGCACTTGCTGATCGTTCATGAGGTTGGACACCGTGCTTTCCACCCAGCAATAATTTCCGTCTTTACGCCGTACCCGGGTATCCCAGCTACTCGGCCCCGGGGGCTTGTTGATTACCTCCTGCATTAGAAATGCAGAGTGGTTTCGATCTTCCGGATGGATCAACTCGATGTAATCTCGTCCTACGAGCTCATCCGGTTGATATCCAAACAGCCTGCTGTGTGAGGCACTGCCATAAAGGATCTCTCCGCGTTGATTCAGCAGAGAGATAGCGTCAGGGCTCTTTTCGACTATGGATTGGAACCCCTCACATAACATCTGCATAATTAGCCTTCACTTTCGTTGAAAACTCTGCCAGTGCAATACTCGTACCAAACCGGCGTCCTATCCTGTGATGTTTTCTGATGGGGTATTTTCCAGGTAAATGGTCTTTGATGCTTATCAGGACTCGCCAGCCGGTTGGTGATCTGACCAAATATGGTCAGTCAAGAAGGTGCCCAACCCCTCCTTACTGCTATACTCGGCGTGCCGTGCCTCTCCGGTTTTGCCCTTAGTTGACCGATCCTGTTCTCCAGGCCGCCGGCTATTTGGGTTTATGAAGAAAGGAGGAATTCATGCTCAACGTGAAGGCTGGACCGCAGGCGAGTGGATGGCTCGAGGAAAATGGGCTGCGCGAACTTGAACAGCTGTTCCGCGCTATTACCTTCAATCCGTCTGTTCCCGTTTTATTAGCTGATAACGACCGCCTCTACCGCGATGCCAGTGCGGGCGCGGGTAAACTCCTGGGCCGTTCGAGGGAACAGATTGTCGGACGCAAGCTGGACGAATTCGCCCACCCCAGTTTCCGGCCGGAGGTCTCGGAGCTCTGGCAAAAGTTTCTTCAGCAGGGCCACCAGGACGGGACACTCCGGCTTATTGGACCAGACGGAAGTGCTCGCCAGATTGAGTACATTGCCAGGGGCAGCGTGCTTCCGTTCCGTCATCTTCTGGTACTCCACGATAAGAATTCGCACAAACCCGATGACCGGTTGACTAGGTCCATGCCGCCTTCCGTCCAGGATTATGCGCTGTTCTTATTGGACTCTCAGGGACGCATTGCTTACTGGTACTCGGGCGCGACGCGCATCTACGGTTATCAAAGCCAGGAAGTGGCGGGGCAGCCGGTTGCCTTTCTTCGCGATCGCCCAGGCGACTGCGCTTGCCCGCCGAGCGTCCTCCCGATCAAGCTTGATGAACAACTCGAGCGAACCGCCACTGACGGCCACCTGAGCGGTGAGGGTTGGCAGCGGAAAAGGGATGGATCTGCGTTTTGGGCCAATGTGATCACGACGGCCTTGAGAGACGGAAGCGGTCAGCTCCAGGGCTTTGCCCGGGTCGTGCGCGATTTCACGGAGTCTCACGAACGGGACGAGAAGTTGCAGCGAAATCTCCTTCGCCGCCACGCCCCGCCGATTGAGTCGACAGTGTCAGGTGTTGTGTTTGGCGAGTTCGAGAAGATAACGGAAGCCAACGATATATTCCTGAAGCTCATCGGCTGCACCCGCGAAGAGTTGTTGTCAGGCGGCTTGAATTGGTTGAATCTGACGCCGCCGGAGTATGCTGCACTCGACGGCCAGGCACATGAAGAGGTATTGCGCTTTGGCGCCTGTGCCCCCTATGAGAAAGAGCTGATCGGAAAAAACCAGGGCCGTGTGCCTGTTCTTGTGACGACAGCCGTATTGAAACTCACTCCGTTCCGCTGGGTTAGCTTCCTGCAGAACTTGCAGACTGGAGACCAGATCGACGACCTGGACGATAGCAACCTCGCGGCGGCGGGAAATTTCAAGGAGATGGTGGGTAACAGCTCTGCCTTGAAGCGGATACTCAAGCAGGTGGAGATGGTAGCTTCCACCGACGCCACGGTTTTGATCCTTGGAGAAACCGGTACCGGTAAGGAGTTGGTAGCTCGCGCTATTCATCGTTTAAGCCCGCGCAAGGATATGCCCTGTATCACCTTGAACTGCGCGGCCATTCCCACCGGGCTCCTGGAGAGCGAGTTGTTTGGATACGAGCGGGGGGCCTTCACCGGCGCGCTTTCTCAAAAGATCGGCCGTTTTGAGCTGGCTAATCGGGGCACTCTGTTTTTGGATGAGGTGGGCGATATCCCTTTGGATTTGCAGCCAAAGCTGCTGCGGGCTCTACAGGAGAAGTCGTTCGAGCGGCTGGGCGGCACCAAAACGATTCCTATCGACGTCAGGCTGGTGGCTGCGACCAATCGGGATCTGACCAAAATGATGGAAGAGAAGCTCTTTCGGAACGATCTCTTCTACCGGCTTAAAGTCTTTCCGATCACCGTGCCTCCTTTGCGGGATCGCCCTGACGACATCCCTATCCTTGCTCGGCACTTCACGAAGAAATATGCGGAAAAGATGCACCGCAAGATCGAGAAAATTCCCGCCGAAACCATGCGCGCGCTCGTGAGCTGGAACTGGCCCGGAAACGTGCGCGAGCTCGAAAACTTCATCGAACGCGCAGTGATCCTTTCTCGAGGACCAAATCTGCGTGTCCCGCTGGATGAGATTCGTCAAGATGTTCGCTCCGCAGGTACGGCTACCCTGGAACAAATGGAGCGGAACCACATCGTGCAGGTTTTCCGCGACAGTGGGGGAGTTGTCACTACCACTGCCACCCGCTTGGGACTTCACCGGACCACCCTGAACGCCATGATGCGGAAGCTCGGAATCTCTAGAAGCGACTTATAATCATGGCCGCTTGCGACAAGGCATTTGAGGTAAGGGAAGCACTCGGGCACAGAGCGGGGGTTGCGATTCTTGTCTTCTGATGCAGCACCACGATTAGGAGGCCCTAGTACCTGACTGGTTGAACGGAGCGCTCATCGCTTCGCCCTTAGCCGAAAGCTGCGGGAGGGACCAGCGCCGCTATCGCGTACGTCCTCGAAACCGTGCCCATGGGAAGGCGTTGGAAAACGATGCTGTTGATAATGTTTGTTCCTTGCAACGAGGTCAGACTACAACCCCGCAGGGTGTAGATGCTACTAGTCACACATGCTACAAGCTAGTCACATGCTACGAGCAATAGAGGCTTCATTCGTGTTTACCAAGACAATCGTGAATAAATGGCAAACAGTTTTTCTTCTTGTATCTGCAATGTTATTTTTGAGCGGTAGTGCTGACTCGCAAACCCAAGGAACAGCAACGACGGATCAGGATCCCGTGGCGAGTCCGCCCGGCACCAAACAATTGAGTCCCATTGTCACTCGCAACGTCCTCCGTCAACCAAATGGTTGGAGAAGGCAGCGGGGCTAGCTAACCATTCCGTGTTGAATCGACCCGAACATCTTTTCGCTCGCGAGACGCTACGGACTTTGTGCGACCAGAGCCTCTCCGTCATTACCGGATCAATTACTGATTCAAAATCGGCTTTGATGACAGATGGAGACGATATTCTTACCACCTACACACTGGCGGTCGATTTGGCGCTGAAGGGCAGCAATCACAGTACAATGACGTTTCGTAGCAGAGAGTCAAGCAGGGGTTTCGGGCCGCTGCGCGATCCACATGCCCTTGCTCGGCATTTTGCACACCTCTGCGCTCCTGATGTCAATCACGTCGTTGGGATGTGAACCGACGGCGAAGGCGAAGGCGAAGGAAATCCATATTACGTCCGAGTGGCACGGTTGGGGAACAGAGCGGAGCGTAATGTCAGTGATACTTCAAGACGAGGCGTATTACGCGCGCACCACGGTAATACCTTCCGACAAGGTGAGAGGTTTTGTCGAGGCCATTACGTGCCCGCCAATCTCCGGTATTCAGCTTGAGAACCTGGGACTCGCAAGCGCTGAGCTGGACCGCATTGCGAGGCTTGGCCTTAAACAACTTGAGCTAAACGAAGCACACTCGAATTCAGATCAAGAGGCGCGTTTTCTGTCGGCTTTTAAATCCGAGGAAACAGTAATGCAGGCACTTCGAATTGCTATGATCCCGCGCTTTGACGATTTCCCCGCGGTATCAATCGCTATAGTTCTGATTACCGGTAAACAACTTCGCGTCGCTTCGAAGTCGCCGTACTACTTCATGCTTCCGTGGGTAATCACGGCAGAGGGTGGGAACCAGACGCAAAGCTATAACGCCAACATCAGTCGAACGCTGCAGAGTGTCCTGCCGCCGGCATTTACAAATCGCGAGCGGCTTTCAGGGAGCGACATCGCCGCCGGGATTACGTCTTACGTGATTAAGTACAAGAGAGCGAATACTTTCAAGTGCCGCTTCAAGATATCCGACGTCGATAGGCACGGGCAGGGCCAATCTTCCGCGCCGAGGAAAACATCCGGGATAATCTTCGTTCTTCTCAATTCCGGAGAGCAGGGAAGCGGCTGTAGTCGCATTCCGAGCTGACTGCCGAGTGCCGTTTGACCATATAGGGTCACATCTTCTCGCCGCGCCCTGCTCTCTTGGCGCCGCATTCATCAACGGGCTCAACAAACCACCCATTGGTGCTAGTCGTGCACTGCTAAGCCTTGCTGTGTATGTTCCTACCAGATCGTAGGCGGCGAAAGAAGGTTTTACTTGATGCGAATGATTCTGACGGCTGCTCTGGCACTCACCCCACTCGTCCTGGCCAATGGCGCCAGCGGTGCAGAACCGGCCAAACGGCTGGGGCAAGCAACGGCAGTACTATCGGAAATAATGGCGATGCCTGACAAAGGCATTCCCTCTGATTTGATGGGAAAGGCCCATTGCATTGTTGTCGTTCCTGGTCTGAAGAAACTGGCTTTCGTGGTAGGCGGCGAATACGGCTCCGGATATTTGTCTTGCAGAAACAAGGGTGGCGTCGGGTGGTCGGCTCCCGGCTCGATACGCATCAAGGGCGGTAGCGTAGGGTTCCAAATTGGCGGCTCCGATACCGATCTGGTGATGCTGGTGATGAACAAGGGTGGAATAGACAGGCTGCTTTCCGATAAGTTTACTTTGGGAGCGGACGCTTCCGTGGCTGCCGGCCCGGTGGGACGCACCGCCGCCGCGCAAACGGATGCTGAAATGCATGCCGAAATCCTTTCCTGGTCGCGGACACAGGGCGTCTTTGCCGGCATATCCCTGGAAGGCGCCACTCTCGGTCAGGACCTCGCAGAGAACAAGGTGATCTACCATCGGGCCCTGAAGAACCGGGAGATTGTCACACAAGGAATCCGAGTTCCTAAGGTTGCTGCCAACCTTATCGGCTTACTCAATAAGGATTCATCGCGCGAAGTTTACGCTACGTCGGCTGGTTCCAAGTAACAAGCACCAACCGGACGGATAGCGCGGCAATGCATCCGACGACCCAAGGTCAAATGAGGCCTCGGATCTTCCTTCCGAAACGCATTGCCGCGTATCTCCGAATGCCATGCCTAGCACAACCCGCAGCAACCCGACCGTAATGACCGGCACTCCGAGCCAAGTGGAATGGGCGGGGCGCATCAAGGATCGGGTGGGCCAGGAGTTTGACCGGGTAGAGCGGGCGTTGCGGGCGGTCGCAGTGAAGCAGACTGGCGCTAAACTCGCCAATACAAAGCTCATTTTGATAATTTTGGATGAAAATCGCGCAAACGTCATGAACAAGGCGGAAGCGGGCTATTTCATCCTCGACTGGCAGGAAATAGACGATCAGGTGCGAAGCATGATCGCCCGCGACTTAAGGTTCCAGGCCATAAAGGCCGAGCGCCAAGAAGATCACAAGTCAGCAAGTTTGGTAAAGGCAAAATATATGAACATTCGACCCTTATATGACCGCATAGTTGTGAAGCGAAGCGAAGAACAGGAAACCGCCCGCAACGGCATTATCATTCCTGATTCCGCTAAAGAAAAGCCGCAGGAAGGCACTGTCATTGCCGTAGGGCACGGCAAGCGGCTCGACGACGGAAGGTTAGTGGCTCTGGACGTGAAGGCCGGTGACCGAATCCTCTTTGGTAAATACTCCGGCAGCGAGACAAAGCTGGACGGAACGGACTACATCATCATTCGCGAGGACGATGTGCTCGGAATTCTTACCGCGGCTGACCAGTCCGCCAAAACAGCCGCTTGATCAGTTAGAAACACAGAAGGAAGTTTTATGGCAAAACAGATTATTTACAGTGATGACTCGCGCCAGGCAATCCTGCGCGGGGTGAACCAGCTCGCCGAGGCGGTGAAAGTCACGCTTGGGCCGAAAGGACGAAATGTCGTTCTCGAAAAGAAATTTGGTGGACCTACCATCACCAAAGACGGCGTCACAGTCGCAAAAGAAATCGAGTTGAAAGATCCGCTCGAGAACATGGGCGCACAGATGGTGCGCGAGGTAGCCTCGAAGACCTCCGACGTTGCCGGTGATGGAACCACCACGGCAACAATTCTGGCTCAGGCCATTTTTCGTGAAGGCGTCAAAGCCGTCACTGCCGGGGCCAATCCAATGGCGATTAAGCGTGGCATTGACAAATCAGTGGTCCTCGTTGTTGAGGAATTGAAGAAGCTTTCCAAACCTGTTTCCGGCGAAATGATTGCCCAGGTTGGACGCATTTCCGCCAACAGTGACGCCACCATCGGCGATGTCATCGCTGAAGCCATGAAGAAAGTGGGCAAAGACGGAGTCATCACCGTTGAAGAATCCAAGACCATGACTACCGAACTCCAGACAGTGGATGGTATGCAGTTTGATCGCGGATATCTGTCGCCTTACTTTGTCACCGATCCCGATCGGATGGAGGCAGTTCTCGAGGATCCCTATATTCTGATCCACGAAAAAAAGATCGGCAGCATGGCCGACATCTTGCCGGTGCTGGAACAAATTGCCAAAGCCGGTAAGCCGCTTTTGATCATCTCCGAAGATGTGGAAGGGGAAGCCCTGGCGACGCTCGTAGTAAACAAGCTGCGCGGATCCTTAAATGTATGCGCTGTGAAAGCTCCGGGATTCGGCGATCGCCGCAAAGCGATGCTCGAAGACCTCTCTATCCTCACCGGTGGAAAAGCCATCATGGAGGAAACCGGCATCAAATTGGTAGGCGTCAAGCTCGAAGATCTGGGACGTGCAAAGCGTGTCACGGTGGACAAAGAGAACACCACCATCATTGATGGCGCCGGCACCCAGAAGCACATTGAAGGCCGCATCAAGCAGCTCAGAAATCAAGTCGAAGAAACCACCTCCGACTACGATCGCGAGAAGCTGCAGGAGCGCCTCGCCAAGCTCGCAGGCGGCGTGGCCATCATCAAAGTAGGCGCCGCTACGGAAACCGAAATGAAGGAAAAGAAGGCGCGCGTTGAGGATGCTCTTCACGCCACTCGCGCCGCAGTGGAGGAGGGCATTGTCCCTGGCGGCGGCGTAGCGCTTCTACGCGCGGCTGCCCCGCTCGAACATTTGAAACTGACCGGCGATGAGCAGTTTGGCGTAAATATCGTCCGGCGTGCCTGCGAAGAACCGATTCGTCAAATCGTAGTCAATTGCGGAACCGAGGGCGCAGTCGTCGTCGGGCACATTAAAGACAGCGCCGAACCCAACTTCGGCTTCAATGCCGCGGCCGAACGCTACGAAGACTTGGTGCAAGCCGGCATCATCGATCCGACCAAAGTCACCCGGACCGCCCTGCAAAACGCCGCCTCCATCGCCTCGCTCATGCTGACGACCGAAGCGATGATCTGTTCAGCGGTGGATACCGAAGACAACTAATACTCCAAAACGCCGCCTCCATCGCCTCGCTTGTGTTGACTACCGAGGCGATGATCGGCGCGGCTATAGGAAGCAGTCCACTAAACCAGCCACAGCCTCTAGCAGAACCGCGACCCGTGAGGGAGGGGCCTTTTTAATCCGCCCGCGCGGATCACCCACGCGCAGCCACAAACCCCGAATAAGCCTTCGCAAAAGTCGTCAGGTCCACCGAAAACGTCGAATACTTGCTCCCCCACGTGAACACCACCAGCGAGATCTGATCACTCGCAAAGTTAATTTCCTTCGCCAATACCCAATGGTCTGCCGACGGTGCGCCGATCATCCCTCCCAGAAACGATTGCTGCTTCTGCATGTCTTGGATAACCCCTTCTTTCTCCAGCCGCAACCGGTTCTGCGCGAATTTATCTCCCTGCGCCGCCTTCGTTGCAAAGACAGGGTCCGGTTTGAAACCGATCCAACTGCTATTCACCTTAAGCAGAATTCGCCACCCTTGGGCTAAAAGCGCCGCGGCGATTTTAACGTTTTGAACCGGATCGAATGGGTTAGAGAATTCGCCAGGCACGTCGGACTTCGTACTGCCTGGATGATACTGCTCGTAAAAGTTACTTTTCGCCCAATGCAGCAGCCAATCCGCCGTGTACTCGTAACAGGCCAAGGCGATGGCTTTCTCGTATCCGGCATGCACACAATAGGCAAAGACATCCGGCGCTCGCGTTCCGCCGTATTCGCCCATTTCCTTGCCCGGCGGTATGGGCGTGTCTGCGTTTCTCAAACTGGCGGCGAGTAACCAATCGGCTTGCGGAATATTGCCCGTCGGATCGAAATCCGCGACGTGCTTATCCGGTTTGATTTCAAAGCCATCATCGCCCTTCGTGCTGCCGTTCTTCAAAAGCCCGATGGCCATGCCTACGTACGTCAACGGCTTGGTTTTAATCAGCATCGTCACGAAATGCGCCGGACCGCAGATGCCGAACTTCTCCTGATTCACCCGCTGCGCCTTCAGCAGACGCAGTATCAACTGGTACAAACAGATTCGTACATTCAGTTTCGGAAAATGCTGCGATTGTTGTACGTCTGTCAACTCACCCAGCTTGTTCAGAGCAACAACCCGGTCGAGGCTCTTCGTACTGCCTTGAATGCAACGCAGCGCCGCATACCAAAAGGCATGCATCTCGTCGTTACTCGCCTGCCCGTCGAACTCATGATCCCCAAAAAGATCTGCAAATTGGCCGGTGGTCAGGGCCGTTGGATTCTGAACACGAGCCAGTAACGTTGCCATGGAAGCCATTCAATACCTCGTTTGGACCGAATTCGATTGTATAGCTAAAGGGGGCAGACGTAATTTCCCGACCCGGCCCTGCTGAGGGCTGAACTTCGGGGCATTACCTGTTTCAGTTGCTGGCGGTTCGGGTGTCGAACCGCCCTGCAGGACTTCCCTACTAAGCTTTCTTTACTTTCCAAATCAGACCGAAGGCGGCCAGTCCGGCGGCGAAGAGTCCAATGGAGAGAGGCTCCGGTGTGGCATTGTAAGCCGGAACATTGCTAAACGTTAGGCCGGAGAAAAGAGCGGGGTCTCCGGGCATTTCCTGCGTGATGATGAAGTCCGAGATAGTGTCGTTTGCAAAGCTGCTCGGCAGGTTAAATTCACGAACATCGAGGCGCTGTCCGATGTTGTTGTTGAACCAGTAGAAAGTAGTATTGGAAATAGTATTGGTGAAGACGTTCGAGTTGTAATCCCGCGTGTTTACTCCCCCAATGGCCTGATAGGTAACCGACTGGCCGTTGGTGGCTTTGATCGTGATGTTGTACTCGTCCGCGCCCGGTGTGCCGAAGTAATTATTGAGCAATGCGTAAAAAGATGCTTGACCCGAGACGTTCACTTTCACATCAAGAACGCCGTTGCTGCTGAATTCAGCGTTCCAGGTTCCTGCGATGCTGTTAAAAGTGGCGACATCGAAGGGAATGCTGGTTCCCTGGTTCCCTGTTGTCGTTCCAGTCGGAAAGGTTTGTGGATTGATTGCTACGTTCGAGTTGACGTAAGACCCAATGTTGACGGTCGTAAACGTCGAGCAAAACGCGGGGGCCGAAAGCGTGAGGAGCGGTAGTGCCGCCATCACGAGTTTCGCTTTAAACAGGTTCAAAGTAGATTCCTCCAGAGCGAGGCTACCATGAGTACTTACAACTCGGGGGTGGAGATAGTCCTTGTTGCGATGTGTGGGCGGCATCACGGCAGTTGCAGCTAGCTTACGAATCGACGATTGAGTGTTTAGCATTGGTTTCAAGCCAGTGAAATTCCAGCAAAAGCAAGTGGCTTATGCTCAGGGAACATTATTGAAGTACTGTCGGGAACCATTGGTACTGAGAAACTAATTCACCGGAAGGTTTCAGAGACTGATGGCATCCTGATCGGAAACGAGAACAACGTTCCCATCGTTGACGTCACCAATGATCACCAGATCGACTCCCCGTTTGATTTCGACCGCCGCAAGGTAGATAATGCTGGGAGACTCGAAGGGGGTCCGGTTGTGCTAACAATCTCTCCGCCGTTCATGAAGAGGTGGGGAGCACCGGCTGCTCTGCTTCTCTTATTAGGCTCGACCGCTCACGCAACACTCATCGATTTCGAAGACGTCTCAGGGTCGACAAACGTCAGTCCGTCGACGCCTTACTCGGCGTTCGGATTTACCTTGACGCCCCTGAACAGCGCATCCGGAGTCTTCCAGAACGAGATGCCAGGGGATTCGACCTTTACGTTCGATTTCCAGGGCGAAGACGGCGTACCCGGTGGACCGTTTCTAAATCCAATAACCCTCACGGGACGGGGCGATTTTGACCTGACCAGCTTCATCGCCGGCCGAACCTACTTCGCCCCAACAAAGTTCCCGATGCTCGATTTGACAGTCACCGGCTATTTTGCGGACGGAACCTCCCAGATGCAGACGTTTACAGGCCTAACAGATGCCACGCTCGAAACGCTGAATTGGACATATCTCACCAGCGGCGTGTTCACCGGCAGCACAGATGCTGGAATCGACAATCTCTCGGTAGCAGGTGACCCGGCTTCGGCCACGCCCGAGCCCGGTTCCCTCGCCCTCGTGTTGATGGCGGGCGCCGCCGCCCTTGTCTCCTTGCGCCGTCCCCGCAAAATCCGAGCTCGGTGACAGTCACCGCGATTCCCAGTTGTCGCTCCTATGGCATTTGAATCTCGACGGACCTGCCGTCGCGCGTTGCCTGAAGTGTTCGACCATCCTTCCATCGCAAACCCCAACCAAACTCTTGATGCGGCCCCAATGGAATGTGCGTTCTGCGAAACGTGCCGTCTAGACCTACGGCCAGAGCAAAACAATGCAGATTCTCGGACTTACCACCTTCTTCGAAAGCCGCCGCGGAATCGTCGCGGAGTCGATAATCCACCAAACAGTCAACAACGCCAACTTTGCGCGAATCCGGCGACCACACGAACTTACTTTTAAACTCATGCACGCCCGAGTAGACCAGCCCTCGCCTTCTCACAACCTCCGGGGCCATCTCTAACGACTTCTGAGCCACCGGTTTCACTCCTGGCGGGAGCGGATAGACGATGGTGTTGCCGATTTGCAGATACTCACTCTTGACCCACGGCGGAGCAAAGTGAATAATCCAGCCCACGTGCGCCACTTGTGCGTAGTCTGGTGATCGCACAAAACCAAAGCCGCGGTACTCACGGATCAGCTTGCCCGACCGAATGTCAACTTCGAGGTAGGAACTCATCGAAGGGTTCTCGTGGCATTCAGCAGCAATCGTGTCCTCGCCAGCCCACTGAAGGTCGAGAATACTTGCGCATGGCCCTGCGTCGTTTCGCACTTCGAACCGGTGCACCTCCGCTCCGTGCCGGTCCGTGATGACAACCTCGGGAATACAAGGATTTTGTACAGAGCAAAGAGCGTATTCTGCCAAAAGATCGCCAGCCGGGGAAGGTGCTCGATCCTGGCCGGAGTATCCGGCTGCGACAGTCAGCGCCGCTAACGCCCATCGAAGCATGCTGTTTTTACAAGCATACCGGGAGATCGCGAGATCGGTGAAGGTGAGAGATCGGTGACGGTCACCGCTATTCCGCGATAGTGCCGTGAACGCGAATTCCCGCCGTCGAACTGATCACCCGCATCTGCCATTAACGTTAGATCTCTATCGGGAAGTGCTCCGGCAGAGGTCCCCGCCGTGTGTGGGACGCTCGAAAAAGTGATAGCTTGAGTGGCAGCCCGTAGGAGGGACAGATGAAATCTTGTCGTTTTGCTCACTATGCCGCAGTCGCTTTATTACTAATGCTAGCGATGCCTCGAACCGCGGCATCGCAGGACTCAAACGCATCCTCCAAGCTTCAGGTGGACGCCAGTTATACCGGCACGGGCACGGTAGACGAGAAACATAAGGTCTACGTTGTCCTGTGGGATACGGCAGATTTTGCAAAAGGGGAGGGCAGCATGCCAGTCGCAATCGAATCCATTTCGTCAAAGTCTGGGACTGTGACTTTCGCTGATGTAAAGACGCCCGCTTATGTCAGCACAGTCTATGATGCCAGTGGGCAGTGGGATGCTCAATCGGCGCCGCCTGACGGCTCTTCTTTGGGCTTGTATAGCAAGGGTTCGGGTGCCCCTGAACCCGTGAAATTACAGTCGGGAAGAACAACGAGGATTGACCTTGCGTTTGATGACACTGTGAAAATGCAATCGGGCAAGCCAACAAGATAGCAGCGTCATCCGATCCTAGGATTATTCAAAGCGATTCGTGGCTCCAAATGACCCCTCCTTATAATCCTGCTGTAAACGGTCCCGTTCTGAGCGTTCGACAGCCATTCCACTGCCTATCGTAGGGCCCGATTATGTCAGATTGAGGTCTCGACGGGTGAATAGCCCGAGCGAGTCAATGAGTGACCATTCTTTATCACTTGGCCATATCTGGTCAATCCCGCGAACACAACACCGCGCTCTGAAGCGGCCATTCCCTATCAAAGCGGATTGGTGCGATTCGTGCAGTTGCCCATCCGACTTTGCGTGATCCCAAATAGGGTCTAATGAATTCCACTTACAGACTTGAACCGCACCTTGACGTTCCCGCTCAGGCATTGACCGTACAAGAACTTCACAAAATGGACGGCTACTGGCGAGCCTGCAATTATATGTGCGCCGGTATGATTTACCTGCGAGAGAATCCGCTGTTAAGGGAACCACTCCGCTCCGAACACTTTAAAAACCGGCTACTCGGACACTGGGGATCGGACCCGGGACAGACTTTCGCATGGGTCCACCTCAACCGTGTCATTCGCAAATATGACCTGAACATGATCTACATTTCAGGACCAGGACACGGCGCGCCAGCGGTGATCTCGAACTGCTATCTGGAGGGAACCTATTCTGAGGTGTACCCGGAGAAAAGCCAAGACGAAACGGGCATGCTGAACCTCTTTCGCGCTTTCTCCTTTCCTGGACAGCTTGGCAGCCATTGCACGCCAGAGGTGCCTGGCTCCATTCACGAGGGAGGCGAACTGGGTTACAGCCTTTCGCACGGCTTCGGCGCCGCCTTCGATAATCCCGACCTGATCGTCAGTGTGGTAGTAGGAGATGGCGAGGCGGAAACCGGCCCGCTGGCCACAGCCTGGCATTCCAATAAGTTTCTGAATCCCATTCGCGACGGCGCGGTTTTGCCGATTCTGCATCTCAACGGCTACAAAATTGCCAATCCCACCGTGCTGTCTCGCATCTCGTCCCAGGAACTCGAGGATCTCTTCAAAGGCTATGGCTGGACACCTTTCCTTGTTGAAGGCGACGACCCCGAGCCGATGCACCGCAAAATGGCGGCAACAGTTGAGGAGTGCGTTCGGCAGATCAAGTTCATCCAGGCGGAGGCGAGGCGAACCGGGAACCCCGAACGTCCACGCTGGCCGATGATCATCCTGCGCTCTCCCAAGGGCTGGACCGGACCCAAAGAGGTCGATGGCCACAAGGTGGAAGGCTTCTGGCGAGCGCACCAGGTGCCCGTGTTGGACGTGCAATCCAATCCCGAACACCTTCGCATTGTGGAGCAATGGATGCGCAGCTACCGGCCGGAGGAGTTGTTCGATCACGAAGGTGCGTTGATTCCTGAACTACAGGAACTCGCGCCTGTCGGAAATCGCCGCATGAGCGCCAATCCACATGCCAACGGCGGCAAACTGCGCAAGGCGCTTAAGCTTCCGGACTTTCGCGACTACGCCATCGGCATTGATGCTCCGGGCGCAATTGAAGTCTCACCCACTGAAACACTGGGAAAGTTTTTGCGCGATGTGATGCGCAAAAACATGACCAACTTTCGCCTGTTCAGCCCGGACGAAAATGCGTCTAACCGCCTGCAGGATGTCTACGCCGCGAGTTGGAAAACCTGGATGGCGACTATCAAGCCGGAAGATGCCGACGGTACCGATATCGCTCCCGAGGGCCGCGTCATGGAAATGTTGAGCGAGCATACCTTGGAGGGCTGGATAGAAGGATATATCCTCACCGGCCGGCACGGCGTTTTCAATACCTATGAAGCCTTCGCCCACGTCATCGATTCGATGTATAACCAGTTTGCGAAGTGGCTCGAGAAATCGAAACTCGAAACCCGGTGGCGAGCTTCCGTTTCATCCCTCAACTTGCTGATCTCATCGCTGGTCTGGCGGCAGGATCACAACGGCTTCACCCATGAGGATCCGGGCTTTCTGGATATCGTCAGCAACAAGAGCGCCGAAATCACGCGCATCTATCTTCCCCCAGATGCCAATTGCCTGCTCAGCGTAGCCGACCACTGCCTGCGCAGCCAAGACTACGTCAATGTGATTGTCTCGGACAAGCAACCCCACCTGGTTTACCTTGATATGGACGCCGCCATTATCCATTGCACCAAGGGCATCGGGATCTGGGACTGGGCTAGTAACGACCAGGGCGCGGACCCTGACGTTGTCATCGCAAGTGCCGGCGACGTTCTTACCGCGGAGGCCCTGGCTGCAGTAGCCATCCTGCGGGAACACTGTCCGGATCTTAAAATCCGTTTTGTCAATGTCGTGGATCTTTTCCGCTTGCAACCTGACACGGAACATCCGCACGGCCTCAGCGATCGCGACTTCGACTCTCTCTTCACCAGGGACAAGCCCGTCATCTTTAACTTTCACGGATATCCCTGGCTGATTCACAAGTTCACGTACCGGAGAACGAACCACGCCAACATTCACGTACGCGGTTACAAGGAAAAGGGCAACATCAACACTCCGCTGGAACTCGCTATCCGGAACCAGGTGGACCGCTTCAATTTGGCGATCGACGTTATCGATCGCGTACCTAAACTGCGAGGGCCGGGCGCTCACCTTAAGGAATGGCTGGCCGGACAGATCATCGAAAGCATTAACTACGCCTACAAAGAAGGCATTGATAAGCCGGAGATCACGAACTGGAAGTGGCCCTCGGCAAAATAGCGGGCGCTTTTGGCAACCTGCATGCACCTTATGAATACAACCCAACTTGAAATGGCGAGCCACCCGGATCTTGCCACTATGAACGCGCTGGTTTATCGCGGCGCAGGCAAACCCTGCTGGGAGTCACACCCGCGACCAAGAATTCAAACCCCCGATGACGCCGTGGTCCGAATCACTACCTCTACTATTTGCGGCACGGACCTTCATATTCTTAAGGGAGATTTGCCCAGCGTCGCCGAAGGCCGGATTCTCGGCCACGAAGGTATTGGCGTGATTGAGGAATCCGGCACGGCAGTGTCGGCCTTCCGTAAGGGAGACAAGGTCCTGATCTCATGCATTACGGCTTGCGGCAAGTGTGATTTCTGCCGGAAGCAGATGTACTCCCATTGCCGTCAGGGAGGTTGGATTCTAGGCAACAAAATTGACGGGACGCAAGCGGAATATGTACGCATTCCGTATGCCGATACGAGCCTTTATGCGCTTCCGCCCGACGCGGACGAAGACGCTGCGGTGATGCTAAGCGATATCTTCCCTACGGGTTTCGAGTGTGGAGTTCTGAACGGCCAGGTAAAGCCTGGGGACACAATTGCGATCGTGGGAGTAGGACCAGTCGGGCTCGCGACGTTAATGACCGCGCAGTTCTACTCACCGGCGGCTATCTTCGCCATCGATGTCGACGATAACCGGCTGAAGGTTGCCAGGAGTCTCGGAGCAACTGCTCTAATTAATAATTCGGATGGAAACGCCGCCAGTCGAGTTATGGATCTGACTGGTGGCGAAGGCGTGGACGCTGCCATTGAGGCGGTGGGCATTCCAGCAACCTTCGACATCTGCCAGGCGATTCTCGCACCCGGAGGCCATCTCGCCAACATTGGAGTCCATGGAAAGCCAGTGCTTCTTCACATGGAAAAGTTATGGGATAGGAACGCCACTTTAACCACCCGGTTGGTGGACACCGCCACTACTCCTATGCTGTTAAAGGCCTTACAAACCGGTAAACTACAGTCCGGCAAATTGGTGACGCACCGGTTCGCGCTGAACGACATTCTCAAGGCTTACGCCACTTTCGGTGACGCCGCTGAACATGAGGCTCTCAAAGTGGCGCTGAAGAGTGCGTGAGCTGCCGCTGCCGTTCCGTCGACTGACCATATTACGTCGTTAGGCTAGTGGTTACGCAACTTGCGCGACCTCAAAAACGTCCGCCCTAGGCTTCTGTAAGCCTACCCGGTTGTGACAAGAAGTTTGGCCACTCTCATGCTCCTCCCACTCTGGCTAGTTTTAGGAAATAGTACGGCAAAGCATACGGCAGTAATGTCCCGTAGGTAAACGAGAACACCATTGAACAAACCATTAGCAGTGGCGATTTATCCTCCCCAAGCAGATGCGGCGCGTGCGGTGAAGGAACCGATCCCAGGCCCGCTGGTGGCGTGGATTTTGGGTGCGCTCGAAGCCGCAGTTGTTGATGGGGGCGTTGGGGCAAATGGCGCAGATCTTGTGAAGGATGACAAATCTTCGCTGATGGTGAATGGATCGATTGCATCCAGAGCGGCAGGGGGAAGGGAAATCGTCCATTCGAGACGCCCGGCTGAGGTCGGACGACATGCGTTCGACGAGGTCCCGGCTCGGGTTGCACGATAGTCCCCATAATGCCCGGTTCTTCCAATTGCGGCAAAGTAGTATCTGTGCGCGGCAGCGTTGTCGATATCCGGTTTGACCGGAGCTTGCCGGCCATCTATTCGGTGCTGCGGGCTGGCGCGAAAGGCAAGATCGTTATTGAGGTAATGGCGCAAATCGATGCCGAACGGGTTCGCGGCATCGCCCTGACACCAACACAAGGTCTGGCTCGCGGAATGGCGGTGGAGGATACGGGCGGTCCGCTCCAGGTCCCTGTCGGAAAGACAATCATCTCGCGCATGTTTGACGTGTTCGGGAATGCCATTGACCGCCAACCGGAGCCGTTAGACGTCAAGTGGCGCTCGGTGCATCGCGCTCCGCCGCCGTTGTTGGAACGGTCGACTAAATCAGAAGTATTCGAGACCGGCATCAAGGCAATCGACGTTCTCGTGCCGTTGGAGCGTGGCGGCAAGGCAGGCTTGTTCGGCGGCGCGGGCGTCGGCAAAACGGTGCTGCTCACTGAGATGATCCACAACATGGTCGGCCATCAGCAGGGGGTGAGCATCTTCTGCGGGATTGGCGAGCGTTGCCGCGAAGGGGAAGAACTCTACCGGGACATGAAGGAAGCCGGAGTGCTCCCGAACATGGTGATGGTGTTCGGACAGATGAACGAACCCCCGGGCAGCCGCTTTAGGGTGGGGCACGCTGCGCTGACGATGGCTGAATATTTTCGCGACGATGAACATCGCGATGTCCTTTTGCTGATCGACAATATTTTCCGGTTCATCCAGGCCGGGATGGAAGTCTCCGGGCTCATGGGACAGATGCCATCGCGCCTCGGCTATCAACCCACATTGAGCACGGAACTGTCCGGGCTGGAAGAACGCATTGCCAACACCAATGCAGGAGCCATTACTTCGATCCAGGCGGTCTATGTGCCCGCTGATGACCTGACTGATCCGGCGGCGGTTCATGTCTTCTCGCATCTATCCGCGTCGATCGTACTTTCTCGCAAGAGGGCAAGCCAAGGTCTCTATCCCGCTATCGATCTGCTCCAGTCGAGTTCGAAAATGGCGACGGTGGAAATTGTCGGCGAGCGGCACTACAACCTTGCGCAGGAAATTCGACGAACCTTGGCCCAGTATGAGGATCTTAAGGACATCATCGCCATGCTCGGCATGGAACAGCTTTCGCCGGATGACCGCAAAGTGGTTGCGCGAGCGCGCCGCCTGGAACGTTTTCTGACACAACCGTTTTTCACCACTGAGCAATTCAGCGGAATCAAGGGAGAACTGGTCAGCCTCAGAGATGCGCTGGACGGTTGCGAAAGTATTCTGCGTGATGAGTTCACAGACTACCCTGAAAGCGCGCTTTACATGATAGGGGCCATCGGCCAGGCTCACAGGCCGGACCCGCAGCCACCTCCCAAACTCCAGCCGGCGGTCGCCACCCATGCATCTTAAGATCCTTCTGCCGTATCAAGTCTTCGCGGAAAAGACTGGCGTCTTGCGGATTGTTGCTGAAACGCGACAAGGATCGTTCGGGCTGCTGCCAAACCGGCTTGATTGCGTAGCGGCGCTGACGCCCGGCATCTTGACGTACGAGACGAAAGAGGATGGAACGGTTTATCTCGCCGTGGATGAGGGCGTGCTGGTCAAAGCCGGTGCGGACGTGATGGTTTCCGTGCGTCGCGCTATCGGTGGAACCGACCTCGGCCGTCTGCACGACGCAGTGAAGCAGCAGTTCCTGGCGCTTGACGAGCAGGAGCGTGACGTCCGTGCGGCGGTGGCCAAAATGGAAGGTGGTTTGATCCGCCGTTTAGCGGAGTTTCAGCAGAGGTGACCATCTGAGAAAGCAACCCTCTCCACAAGATTCTTTCGTCCAGCAGGTGGCTTCGAAGGCAGCACGCAAACTCCGTGCGCAGCGGGATGGACCACAGGGTGTCTGGTTTGGGCTTGGTATGTCCGGCCTTATTGGGTGGTCGGTGGCGGTGCCGACACTGGCCGGCGCGATGCTGGGGCTCTGGTTGGACCATCGCCATCCGGGAGGCCGTTCCTGGACACTCGCCCTGCTGTTCGCGGGATTAGTGGTTGGCTGTCTCAATGCCTGGCATTGGATCGACCAGCAGGGTAAGGCCATGAGAGACCAACCGGAGGATCCGAAATGAACAACCTGCCAACGCTAAGCGTGGCTCTATTTGCAGGCGTCCTGCTTGGTGCGGTTTTCTTCGGCGGCCTTTGGTGGACCATACAACGGGCCGTGCTGTCTCCGCACCCCGCTCTGTGGTTTCTTCTTAGCCTGTTACTACGAACGGCGATCACACTGACAGGTTTCTATTTCGTCTCACGCCGCGACTGGCGCAGTATGCTGGCTTGCCTGGTTGGGTTTCTGTTAGCTCGAGTGGCTGTCTCGCGATTCACCCGGGCCACGGTTGAACAAACTAATAGCGTTCCGCATGGAGCTGGCACGTGAATCTCACTTCAGATCAGCAGATTTTGTGGCAGCACGGGTTTGTAAAGCTCAACGGCACCATCGTCACCACCTGGATCATCATGTGTGCTCTGGCGTTGGCCGCGAAACTCATCACAGGCCGGTTGAGCAGCGAAAGAACCGTATCGCGCTGGCAGTGCGCCCTGGAAATCATCGTCACCGGAATCAACGATCAGATCAAGAGCGTTGGGCTAAGCCAGCCTGAAAAGTACTTGCCTTTTCTGGGCACGCTATTCCTGTTCGTAGCGACCTGCAGTTTGTGCACTGTGATCCCCGGATATCAGCCGCCTACGGGATCGCTCTCAACCACTGCGGCGCTGGCTCTGTGCGTATTCATTGCCGTCCCATTTTTTGGAATCAGCGACCAGGGCGTGCGAGGCTATCTGAAAACTTACACCGAGCCAACGCCTGTCATGCTCCCGTTCAACATCATCAGCGAACTTTCCCGTACTCTCGCGCTGGCCGTTCGTTTGTTCGGGAACATGATGAGCGGAGTCATGATCATAGCCATCCTGCTCACCATCACGCCCTTTCTATTTCCCATCGTCATGACCATGCTCGGCCTCCTTACCGGCATGGTGCAGGCGTATATATTTTGCATTCTGGCCGGGGTCTACATTGCCGCCGCCGTCCGAGTGCGTAAACGAAAGCCCGTCGTTGAAGCGCATAAGTAGTTAGAAAAGGACTTCCCGTGGATAGCAACACTCTCATCGCCTTAGCATCAATCATCACTGCCGGCTTGACCATTGGTATTGGCTGCATGTGTCCGGCGCTCGGTGAAGGCCGGGCAGTCGCTACCGCCCTCACCTCACTGGCACAGCAACCCGACGCGTCGGCTACCATCACCCGAACTTTATTCGTCGGTTTGGCCATGATCGAATCGCTAGCCATCTATTGTTTCGTAGTCTCTATGATTCTCCTTTTTGCCAACCCTTTTTGGACGCATGCCATTGCTCAATCCGGAGGAAAATGAGCCATGCTCATCGACTGGTTCACCGTCGGAGCCCAGGCGCTCAACTTTCTTGTTCTGGTCTGGTTGTTGAAGCGCTTCCTCTATAAGCCAGTTCTAAATGCTATCGATGTCCGGGAGAAGCGCATCGCTGCGGAACTGGCGGACGCCAGCGCTAAGAAAGCTGAAGCACAAAAGGATCGCGATGAGCTTCAGAAAAAGCATTTAGCGTTCGATCAACAGCGCAGCACTCTGCTCAGCAAGGCCGAGGACGAAGCTAAAACCGAACGCGCGCGTCTCTTTGGCGAAGCGCGCACGGACGCGGATCGCTTGCGTGCCAGCGAGCGCACAGCGGCGCAAGCTGAGCAACTAAAACTGGCAGCGGAAATAACCCGCCTAGCCATGCAGGAGGTTTTTGGAATCGCCCGCAAGACACTGGCGGACCTGGCAACTGTCAGTCTGGAAGAGCGAATGGCGGAAGTGTTCACCCGTCGACTGCGCGAGTTAGACAGCCAGGCGAAGGCGTCGCTCGCGGACTCGCTGAAGATGTCCACGGACGGGGGCACTTTACGGAGCACCTTTGACCTGCAGCCGCAGCAGAGAGCGGCTATTCAGAATGCAATAAACGAAACCTTCTCGGCTGATATAAGGATCCGCTTTGAAACAGTTCCTGACGCGATCTGCGGGATTGAGCTGAGCTCGAATGGACAGAAGATGGAATGGAGCATCGCGGACTATCTCGCGACACTAGATCAGAAGGTGGGCGCTCTCTTGGAGGCTCAAATCGCCACCGCCAAAATCCCGCCGGCTAACGACAGTAAGCCAGCTACGGAGCCAGTTCTGGCAGGCATGAAGTGAGCGTACCGCCCGGCATCCTGCGAAGCGCGCTGGATACCGCCTTTGACAGTCTGCGCCGAGGCAGCGAAGCCTTTACGCCGCAACTCATTTCGCGCGAAGTGGGTGTTGTTACCAATGTCTCCACGGGCATAGCCACCGTCTCGGGGTTGCCCGGTGTGGGCTTCGAAGAGATCGTAAAGTTCAAGGGCGATCTGTTAGGTATTGCCTTCAACGTGGATGAACACGAAATCGGTGTGATCCTGCTGGGCGAATATCAGGACCTGCACGCGGGCAGTCAGGTAGAACGCACGGGGCGAGTCATGGACGTCTCGGTAGGGGAGGGTCTGCTGGGGCGCGTTATAGACCCGTTGGGCAAACCCTTAGATGGGAGAGGGACGCTCTCGGCGGACAAACGTCTACCAGTGGAGCGTCCCTCACCGGCGATCATGGAGCGCGCGCCGGTCATCGTGCCTTTGCAGACCGGCCTAAAGGTGGTGGATGCCATGATCCCCATCGGGCGCGGCCAGCGGGAACTGATCCTGGGTGATCGCCAGACCGGTAAGACGGCCATTGCGGTGGATACGATCCTCAATCAGCGGGGGCAGGACGTTATCTGCGTCTATTGCGCCATTGGCCAGCGCGCGTCGGCCGTCGCGAAGGTGGTTGCGAACTTCCGTTCAAAGGGCGCAATGGATTACACCGTCGTTGTGGTTGCGGAAGGCAACCAGGCCCCCGGGCTTGTCTATATCGCTCCCTATGCAGCCACAAGCATTGCGGAACACTTTATGGAGATGGGGCGCAATGTGCTCATCGTTTATGACGATCTGACCCATCATGCCCGCGCTTATCGCGAACTGTCTTTGCTGCTCCGCCGTCCACCGGGCCGCGAAGCATTCCCGGGCGACATCTTCTATATTCATTCACGGCTGCTGGAACGGTCCACGCATTTGAGCAAGGAACTCGGTGGTGGTTCTCTTACCGCCCTTCCCATCATCGAAACAGACGCGCAGGACATTTCTGCCTATATCCCGACGAACCTCATCTCCATTACCGACGGGCAGATCTACTTATCGCCCACTTTGTTCGAATTAGGCATACTGCCGGCAGTGGACGTTGGCAAATCGGTTTCGCGTGTGGGCGGAGCGGCACAGCGGGCGGCCTATCGCGAAGTGGCCGGCAATCTCAAACTCGCCTACTCGCAATTTGAGGAATTAGAGATCTTCGCCAAATTCGGAACGCGGCTGGACGACTCCACCCGCAAAACGATCAATCATGGCCAGCGCATCCGGGCCTGCCTGAAGCAGCCGGAATCTCAACCCGTGTCCATGCTTCAACAAATCGCAGGACTATTGGCGTTAGAGTCGAGTTTGTTCGATCCGATTCCTCTGGACAAGGTCGGCGAGGCCGAGCGAGCCCTGCAGAACTCGGCAGCCGACATTCCGCCGGATGTGGGCGCACGATTGAATTCCTCCGACAAAATAAGTGACTCCGACCGAAAAGCAATTCTGGAAGTAGCCAAACAAGCGCTGGCCTCCTTCCTTCCCAAGCCGGAAATAAAAAAATGAGCGGCACAACGCAGAGCTTACAGCATAAGATCTCCGGTGCGGGTGATCTGCAAAGTGTTGTCCGGTCCATGAAAGCCCTAGCGGCTTCGAGCATTGGACAATACGAACGAGCCGTGGAGGCGTTAGATGATTATTACCGGGCGGTAGAGCTTGGACTGTCTGCGTGTCTTCGCCAAGCCCAGCTTCCAATGCCATCGACAAGTAAGATCGCGACGGAGGTGAACGTCGGGGCCATTGTCTTCGGTTCGGATCAGGGACTCGTTGGCCGCTTCAATGAGGTCTTGTGGGAGTTTGCCCTCTCGACCCTCGAAGGCCTACCTGGCAAGACCGCGAAAATATGGGCGGTCGGAGGGCGCATTCACGCGTTGATGTCCGATAAAAGCGCTACACAGCCTGGGCTGCTTTCTGTTCCAGCTTCCGTCAACTCTATCGCGCCGCTTGTCGGTAAGCTTCTCATCGAAATTGAAACCGCGCGCGAGCACGGCGATGTGTCGGAAATCTATCTGTTTCACAACCATCCAAAAGCCGGAGCGGTTTACATACCCGTCGGCAAACGGCTATTGCCGCTGGATCACCTGTGGCAGACCAAACTGACAGCCCTCCCATGGCCGACTAACAAGTTACCCGAGGTGATTGGAGATGTGAAACTTGAGCTGGAAGCATTTGTCCGCTCATATCTATTTGTCCTGCTCTATCAGGCATGCGCAGAATCCCTGGCTTCAGAAAACGCGAGCCGTCTCGCCGCAATGCAACGCGCTCAGAAGAACATCGAAGAAATGCTGGAACAACTGAACCTTGCATTTCACCGCATTCGGCAGGAGTCTATCGATGAAGAGCTGTTCGACGTAGTATCCGGCTTCGAAGCGTTGACGCGACCTCGCCGCGACTTGTCGTTGGCGACAGAGTGACAAGCACGGTCGACTGGGCATGACGCCACTCTTCAAGGAGTTCGCTTAATGGACGATTTAGCGATAAAGATGCAGATTACATCTTTGTGCGAATTGGGCAACGATACGTGGAGACGGAACCGATCAAATCATTCCCCTTGAGTTACAACTCTCATCTGACATAGCACGTTAAGCGCTCTTAAGTCGCTGCTGCTCACAAGTCCGCGGGAGTGCAGCCGCTGCCCAAACTGCAAACTGTTGATGGCGAATGGAGGCCCTCGTCGCGGCCTGGAACGATGCCTCCCTTTCCGTGCCAGCTCGGTGATCGGGCATATGGCGGAGAGACCCGCCGCCCGTAGCGGATCTCTTAATCGGGGAACAAACCCAATCGCGCCCTCAAGATCCCTAAGCCGTGTGATAACTTGCCAGTCGAGCATGCCCATCACTCGCCGCGCCTTCTCCCAACTCGCCGCCGTCGCCGCTGCACCCCTCAATTCTTCGCTGCATGCCTTATCGCTCCGTGCCGAAACTTCGGACACCGGGCCCGGGCGCATGAAACTCGGCACCCAGCACCAATCCTCCGACGAAATCCTCAAAGTTCTCGCTGCCCTCGGCGTCTCTCACATTTGTTCCGAAATCCCTTCGGCCCAGTTTGACCAAGCCTGGTCCCTCGGCGGCCTTACTCAACTGCGCGAACGCGTCGAATCCTTCGGTATCACCCTCGCCGCCGTCCCGCTGCCCATGAGTTCCAACTACATCGCCAAAGCCGAATACCCCGACATCATGCTCGGCCGCAGCCCTCAGCGTGACCGTGAAATTGACAACGTCTGCCAGATGATCGCCAACTGCAAAGCCGCCGGCATCCCAATGGTCAAGTACAACCTCACCATCCTCGGCGTCGTGCGCAGCGCTCCCACGCCGGGCCGTGGCGGCGCACGTTACAGCACCTTCAACTACAGTCAAGCCAAACAGGACCCGCCCCTCACCGAAGCAGGCGAAGTCTCCGCCGAAATGATGTGGGACCGCATCACCTATTTCCTGAAGCGCGTCATTCCCGTGGCCGAAGAAAACAAGGTGCGCATGGCCTGCCATCCGCACGATCCCGGCATGCCCGCTGACACCGGTTTTCGAGGCGTTCACCGCGTCCTTGGCAGCGTGGACGGGCTCAAGCGGTTCATCGAGATCCAGCCCAGCCCCTATCACGGTATTAACTTCTGCCAGGGCACGGTCTCCGAAATGTTGCAGGATCCCAACCGCGAACTGCCCGATGTTATCCGCTACTTCGGAACCCGCAAGAAGATCTTTAACGTCCACTTCCGCAACATCCACGGCCGCTTCCTCAACTTCCAGGAAACCTTCCCGGACGCCGGCGACGTTGACATGGTGAAAGCTCTGAAGACCTATCAGGAAGTCGGCTACGACGGCATGCTCATGCCGGATCACGTACCCGTTATCGAAGGGGATCCCGGCGGTCGCCAGGCGTTTGCGTTCGCCTACGGTTACATTCGCGGTCTCATGCAATCGGCTGGTGTCTGATGGATCACGAAGTTCAATCCTGCCGCTACACGCCGCCCTCGCCGCTCGCGGCCTTCGTGCGTTGTTTTTGGTACTGGCAAGGTATCCCTCAGCCGCACTTGAAAGAAAGGCTGCTGCCCACCGGAGAAGCCTCCATCATCTTCAACCTGCGTGACGAACCCTTTCGCATATACGATGCCGAAAACTTCAACCGATTCACCACTCACCGGCAAGCCGTTCTTTCCGGTGCCCGATCCACTTGCTTCGGCATCGACACTGAATCCCAGGAATGCGTCGTCGGCATTCAGTTCCGTCCCGGGGGCTTATTCCCATTCCTTAGCATGCCCGCCTCTGATGCGGAAGGCCTGACACTCGATCTCGAGGCTATCTGGCCCTCCCACGCCTCCGATATCCGGGACAGGCTTCTCGCATCGCCCAGCGCTCACTCTATGCTGAAGACACTCGAATCCTGCCTCCTTAATCGCATGGTCCGGCCTCTCAACCTGCATCAAGCCGTCACCTATGCAATCGGCGAATTTGAGGATCCAGGTTGCTCAGTCGCTACCGTCGTTGATCGTATAGGCATGAGTTCCAACCGTTTCATCCAACTCTTCCACCATCAGGTAGGCCTCACGCCCAAGCTTTTCAGCCGCTTGCGGCGCTTTCAATCTGTCCTCGAAACCATCCACACCACACAAGACTTCGAATGGGCACAAGTCGCCCTGGCTTGTGGCTATTATGACCAGGCCCATTTCATCAATGACTTTCAGGCTTTCTCCGGTCTCACGCCACGCCGGTACGCCGCTTTGGCCACTCCGCATCTGAATCACGTGCCAATCTCATGAACCATCAAATTTTTACAATCGCCCGCGTCGTCGCACGCTGCAAAATGGAGGCCAGGCGCTAAAGGAGGCGCATCGCATGTCACAAGTTAAACCAATCCCTGAGGGTTATCACTCGGTCCAGCCCTACCTGATGTTTAAGAATTGTCACGCCGCCATCGAGTTCTACCAGCAAGCCCTCGGCGCCACCGAAAGGTTCCGAATGCCACGGCCAGATGGCCGCATCGCTCACGCTGAAATACAGATCGGTGATTGTGTTCTCATGATGGCCGATGAAGCCCCTGAAATGGACGCCTTCAGCATCGAACACTTCGGCGGCTCACCTGTCAGTCTTCTCATCTATACCGAAGACTGCGATAGCGCCTACAACCGCGCCGTTGCCGCCGGTGCGAAAAGCACTCGCGAGCCCGCTGACCAACCTTACGGCGATCGTATGGCAGGAGTCACTGACCCATTTGGCTACCGATGGTTCATTGCCACTCATATCAAAGACGTTTCTTTCACGTAGTAAAACATGCGACCCCCTTAGTTCATGAATCATCCTTAACCCATGGCCGCTAAAAGAGTGGCGCTGGTAACCGGCGCAAACAAAGGATTAGGATTTGAGATCGCACGTCAGCTAGGCGAGAAAGGCTACACGGTTGTATTAGGTGCCCGCGATGAGGCGAAAGCCGGAGCCGCAGCCTCCAAGCTGCGCGCCGAAGGACTCGATGCCCATCCCGTCAAACTAGACGTAACCAATGCGGACGATATCGCCCATTTGCCAGGCTTTTTTGAGGAGAAGTTCGGCGGTCTTGACGTGTTGATAAACAATGCCGGTGTCAACGCTGACCATGACCCGGGCACGCGCCTCGATAACCTGCGGAAGACTTATGAGACCAACGTCTTTGGAGCTTTTGCAGTGACGGAAGCGTTGCTTCCCCTAATCAAAGCCAGTCCGGCCGGCCGCATCGTGAACCAGTCCAGCGTTCTGGGCTCGCTTTCCACTGTCAGCGCCGGTGTGGGTGCATGGGCCATTCCCGCTTACACATCCTCAAAGTCCGCTTTGAACATGTTGACCGTCGTGGCCGCGTACGAATTGAAGGACACCAGAGTGAAGGTAAATGCAGCCCATCCAGGTTGGGTCAAGACCGACATGGGTGGCCAGGAAGCTCCCTTGGACGTAAAAGAAGGGGCAAAAACGGCAGTCGATCTGGCCACTTTGGCGGACGACGGCCCAACCGGAGCTTTTATCCACTTGGGGAACAATCTTCCCTGGTAATCCTCCACTTCTTCTTTACGCGCCGCTGATTAAATCTTTATGAATTCCTTTGGGGGAGTCTCCTATCGTTGGGATGGGATTTATGACTCTTCCAAAACTTGCGGGCGTTTTTCTGGCCTTGTCGCCATTAATGACGTTCGCTCAATCGGCGCCTGCCTCTGATCCATCTACTCCGGCTATAGCCGCACCAGCCCCCATGAAGAACTTCTGGGGGCGATTTGCTCAAGCCTACAAAGACGATTGGCGCGGCTCAGATAGCGGAGACGCTCCGAAGTATCGTGGCTATCCGCCTCCCGTGGATAACCCGCCCTTCCCGTTTACCGTATGGCCGATCGGAGGAACCCCTTGGATCGGCTACAACAACGCCACCGCCTATCCGCTGACTACCGCTCTGCAAACCGGGCCGCACGGAGATTGGTGGAAAAACGCCAACATCCAGATTTACGGCTGGGTTGACTTAGGAATGAACATAAGCACCTCCAGCGCGAAACCTTACGGCAACTTGCCGGCCGCTTATGCCGAAGTGCCCAACACGTTCCAGATAGATCAGGCCACCTTGTATCTCGAGCGCACGCCCGACACCATCCAGACCGATCACTTCGACTGGGGATTCCGGCTCACAAACCTCTACGGAGTGGACTACCGGTTCACTACCGCCGAAGGCTATTTCAGCCAGCAACTGCTGAATAATCCAAAGTCAAACGGCTCCATTGGCAATCGCTACGGTTACGACCCGGTCATGGCTTACATTGATCTGTATTTTCCTGGGCTGGGGCAGGGAACAGACGTCCGCGTCGGCCGCTACATCTCCCTGCCCGATATCGAGGCGCAACTCGCGCCCAACAATTACACATACACACACTCGCTGACTTATACCTACGATTGCTACACCCAAACCGGCATCAACATGACCACCAGGTGGAGTCAACACTGGACCACTCAGGTCGGTCTATCTGGCGGTTGCGAAGCCGCCCCCTGGGCCAAGGACGCGATTTTGACAGGCAACGCCTGCGTCGGCTACAACTGGGCTGACGGCGGCGACAACATCTATGTCTGCGCCAACTCCATCAATAACGGTAAGTATAACTACAACAATCTCTCCGCTTACTACGCTACTTGGTACCACAAGTTCGGCCATTCCAAATGGCACATGGATTGGGAAACCTGGTACCAATACATGAAAGACACGCCGAACGTCAACAATCCAGCCGCCGCCTCGCTACTGGTCGAGAACTCAAATGGTGCAGTTTGCGATCACGTCTCGGAGGTTACCTGCTTCGCTCCCGAATGGGCCACGGTCCACTATCTCGCTCGTCAAGTGAGCAAGCACGATGCCATCATTGTCCGGAATGAGTACTTCGATGACATCAAGGGCCAGCGAACCGGCTTCAAAACTCCCTACTCCGAACACGACATCTCGTGGAACCATTGGATCGGCAGCACCATTGTTTTCCGGCCCGAACTTCGCTATGAGCATGCCTATGACGCTCCGTCTTACAACAACGGGACCAAGAAAAGCCAGCTCATGTTTGCCGCTGACGTAATCCTGTTCTACTGAAACTCCCCTAATCTGTTGCAATTGTGTTAGGCTAGCCATAAATTCATGAGCCTAACCCGCCGAAAATCGCTCCGCGCTCTTCTGGAACAAGCGAGTGCCAGCACCCTCAAACGTACTCTGACCGCTAACAGCCTGATTGCACTTGGCATTGGCGCAATCATCGGCGCAGGGTTGTTCGTTCGCACGGCCGCGGCTTCCGCAGAAGCAGCCGGTCCAGCGGTCGTCGTCTCGTTTATAGTGGCCGCGCTCGGCTGCTGTTTTGCCGGACTCTGTTACGCCGAGTTTGCGGCTATGATCCCTATCGCTGGCAGCGCTTATACATACGCCTACACAACCCTCGGCGAATTCGTTGCCTGGATTATCGGTTGGGCTTTGATTCTCGAATACGCGCTGGGCGCGGCCACTGTCTCCATTGCCTGGAGCGAGTATCTCAATAACCTCTTAGGTGGGCGAATTCCATATGAATGGTGCCACTCGCCCATGGAAACCTCGCTCACTGGCGCGCACGGATTCATCAATATTCCTGCCTTGTTTATTCTGGCCATTCTGACCCTGGTCCTTATTAAAGGAACGCAGGAGTCGGCGACGCTCAACACCATCATCGTGGCCATCAAGGTCACCATCGTCATCGCCTTCGTGGTTCTTGGCTGGAGGTTTATCAACCCCGATAACTACCACCCCTTCACCATCGCCGCCAATGTCGCCGGACACGAAGGCTTCTTCAAACACGGCTGGCCTGGCGTTCTGGGCGGCGCAGGGATTGTCTTCTTCGCCTTCATCGGATTCGATGCGGTTTCCACCGCGGCGCAGGAGGCAAAGAATCCGGCGCGCGATATGCCCATCGGCATCCTGGGGTCGCTAGCCGTTTGCACTGTTCTCTATGTCCTGTTCGGCCACGTCCTGACCGGAATTTGCAACTGGAAGGAGTTTGCCATTGCTGGTAAAGAAGCCTCCGTTGCCTTCGCCGTACAGCATTACATGCCGGGCTTCGGTTGGCTCGCTACCGCCATCACTGTGGCCATCTTGATGGGCTTTTCCTCCGTCATTCTGGTCATGCTGTTGGGCCAGAGCCGCGTCTTCTACACCATGGCGAAAGACGGCTTGTTGCCCAAGCTGTTCTGCGACATTCATCCCAAGTTCCGTACGCCCTACAAGTGCAACATGGTCCTGTTTCTGTTCGTGGGCGTCTTCGCAGGTTTTGTACCCGAATCTTTAGCCGGTGACCTGACTTCCATCGGAACTCTCTTCGCGTTTGCCGTGGTTTGCGGTGGCTTAATGATCATGCGCAAAAAGGAACCGCACATGCATCGGCCCTTCAAGACTCCCCTGGTGCCGCTAGTTCCCATCCTCGGCATCATTGTTTGCAGCGGCATGATTGTCGCGCTTGATACCCGCACTCAAATCACTGCCTTCCTCTGGATGGTGATTGGACTGGCGGTTTACTTCGTTTACGGTCGCTCACACAGCCACCTGAAGGGCACCGTTCAAGATGACGAGCCGGTAAGAACGGCTATCTAAGCTTTAAATATTTGGGCTTTAAATATTTGGCAAATATCTAAGCTCACTTCAGATATTTGTCAAACCAGGCTAGTTCCTCGTAAAGGACATGTTCCATCGTCTCTATGGCGCGGTAGCCATGCGCTTCAGCCGGCAGCATCACCAGCCTGACGACGCCACCGTTGCCTCTCACAGCAGCGTAAAGGCGCTCCGATTGGATGGGGAAAGTGCCTGTGTTGTCGTCCGCTTCGCCATGAATCAGCAGCAGTGGCGTCTTGATCTTGTCCGCAAACCAGAACGGCGACATCTTGGTGTAAACATCCGGCGCTTCCCAGAATGTACGCCGCTCGGACTGAAAACCGAAGGGCGTAAGCGTCCGATTATAGGCGCCGCTTTCAGCAACTGCAGCACGAAACAGCGTTGTGTGCGCCAGCAGGTTCGCCGTCATGAAGGCGCCATAGCTATGCCCAAAAACACCGATGCGCTCGCGGTCTGCAATTCCCATTTCTACGGCTTTATCGATTGCCGCCTGGGCATCCATTTGAATCTGCTCAACGTAAGTGTTATTCACCGTATCCGGATCGCCGACAATGGGCATGGCCGCATTATCCAGCAGCGCATAACCGTGCAAAACAACCAGTTGATGGTAATTGAGCTCCGGAAAAGCCTGCGCAGAATGGCCGGTCACTTGGCCCGCCGTTCCGGCATCACTGAATTCGTAAGGGTAAGCCCACACAATAGTGGGAATTCGTGTGCCCGGTTGATAATCAGCCGGCAGATAAAGCGTGAACGATAACGGCACGCCATCAGCTCTCTTATAAGTAACCAGTTGCTTCTTCACTCCCGCAGCTTGCGGCATGGGATCGCCAAAATGCGTCACCTGGGTAAGTTGGCTGCCGGCTCGGACGAAATAGTTGGGAGGATCAGTCGGACTCTCACGCCGAGTTAGCAAGCGGCTTCCTGAATCATCCAGTACACCAACGATGGATTCAAACTGATCCGTCGATTGAAAAAGACGAACGGTTTGACCGGTAGTGGTGTTCAAGGCGGTCCAGAAACGGCTTATCGCCAGACGGAGATGCTCCCGTTCCAGTCAGAAAGATGCTGTCTCCCGCCTGGAGAACCACAGTCCGGCCATCCGGCAGGGTCTTCAAAACAGGTTGACCGGGATCGTGGTAAGCGTCGCGCTCGTTACGGGTAAACATCACGCGCGGTTGGGCGCCTGGGTTATCCAGGTCAACGAGTTGGGTCTGAACTACTCTCGTCTTCCGTTCATAGTCCGTTACCATCGCCTTGCCATTTGCCAGGGCTGTCAACTCTCGAAAGCGTTCCTTCGTTTTAAACGCTTCATGCGGCTCGCTAATAAACGGGGCCGATTCCACCAAAATCCGGTCGCGGTGCGGCACGGTCTCTTTCGGATTGCCGCCGTCCAAGGCTTCCGCCCAAACCAGTGTCGGCGGTCTTTTCAGGCAGCCAATCCACGTCTCGAGGTCCCGTACGAACGCCAGCCAGCGGAATATGGTCGGCCATGGGTAAAGACGCCACCCTATATTCGACCTGGGCGGAGCGATTCCAAACCTCTACTTCTTCCGGGAACTCATAAGCTGTCAACTGATAAGAAAACGGTCGATGAATCTCCTTCACCAGCAAATGCTTGTTGTCCGGCGACGGCGTCACGCGTGTATAGATGCCTGGTTTCCCGAACAGATGAGTGCTTCCGGATGCGGTATTCACATAAGTCAGTTGCGAAGTGGCATAGTAATCGAACAGGTCTTCGTCGTGTGCGGTGGTGAGTAAATCCTCAAATGTGGGTGTGGGTCCGGCATGTCCCAGGCTTTCCTGTGAATGAGGACCTTGTGGAATGGCAGTCTGGACAGGCGCCGGTCCGCGCTTTTCGGGAACGGTGCGGACAATCAGCGTTTGGTTATCACCCAGCCATTGCACCGGCATTCGGAAGACTCCGTTGACTTGAATACCGTTGATGCACCGAACCGACCCCTTGGAAGCTGACGCGATCCACAACTCAATGCCCTTTGACGTTGTGTTCGTGAATGCAAACTGCTGGCCGTCGGGGCTCCAGACAGGGGCGCTTACTTTGGAATTCGGAGGCAAGCTGAGCTTTACCTCTGATAAATCGGACAGCCGCACCAGGCTCAACGAAACGAAGTTCGACGTCATGTGCATTCCGTTGGTGTTCACGTCGATGCGCAGCCCGGCTAGCCGGGCGATAGGCTGGGCCACTTCCGAGATGGACAGATACCGAACGGGCTGCATGAAGATGACGTAGTTGCTCTGCGGACTCACCGAAGCTTGCGGTGTCGGCAGAGAGTTGAGTGCTTCCCGGACCAGCGTCGGAGGTTGTTTATAACCGGTGTCCTCCGCGTTGAGAAATGAAACAGCGGCGAAAATGGCTACCAGCCAGGAACGGTGCATAGCCGATTGTAAATTACTCAATGACGGAAACGCGCAACTGTGAACCATCGACGCCGCCAAAGTAAACCCGCTCCGTGGCCTTGACGAAATCGCCGGATTTAGCGTTCGGTATGTCTTCAAACTGCTGAGGATTCAAGTCAATCAGCGGAAACCAGGTGCTTTGAATCTGGACCATGATCCGGTGTCCCGTTCGGAACGTATGGCAGACATCCGGCATCACAAATTCGATTTTGGCAGGCTTATTCGGAGCAAAGGGCTCTGGCTTCGCCATGCTGTTCCGATATTTACCCCGGAACGGTTCGCCGCGTACAAGTTGCTGATAGCCTCCCATTTGTACCGACGCAGGATTTGGATCAGGATTAGGATAGTCGTTTGGGTAGACATCGATCAGCTTGATGACAAAGTCCGAGTCCGTGCCTGACGTGGCTACTCTCAGGGCTGGCGAGATAGGACCGGCAACTGTAATGTCATGGTCCAGCGGCGTGGTTTCGTAAGTGAGAACATCGGGACGTCTGGATGCGAAACGTTGATCGAAGGTCATGTAATCGCCTGGGAAACCTGACCCGATGCCGCCCATGATAGGAACCGGTCTGGCCGGATCGCTCACATACTCATCCGATCCCTGTGACTCCGAAGCGCTGAACGACAGTGTTCCATTCGATGCCAGATAAAGCGATTTCTGAGAAGCGTTCCTGGGCGGCCACTCGGCGAAGCGTAGCCACTGATTCGTGCCGGTCTCAAACACCCAAGCCTTCGGAATCTCGTTATCCGGAGCGGCTTTCAAGCCCTCACCTTTGCCCTTTAAGTTTTGAATAAAAAAAGGCAGCTCAATGTGTTCGCGGAAAAACTCACCCGTGTCGGACGCAAAGTCCAGATTGCCCAGCGTATTTCCGGGACCGCGCGACCAGCATCCGTGACACCAGGGCCCCATGATCAAAGTATTGGGTGACTTAGGGCCATCTTTCTCTACTGCTCGAAATAACTTCAGCGGCCCGGAAAGGTCTTCGGCATCGAACCAACCGCCAACAAATAGCGTGGCCGGAGTCACATTCTTCATGTGGGGAGCCTGCGCGCGGCTCTGCCAGAATTCATCATAGGCGGGATGCTTCAGAATGTCACTCCAGTACGAATTCTGATGCTTCAGATAGCGCTCATCGTAGTTCGATAACGGACCGGCTCGCAGATAGAATTCGTACTGATCCGGCGTACCGAAATCAAATCGTGGTCCGGCTTGCGGGCGCTCCGGGTCCGAGCCGCGCGGTTTGAACGAAGTATAGAAGCCGAAATTAGCCGATAGATGAAACGCGCCATTGTGATACGCGTCGTCTCCGTTACCCACATCGCCCATTGGCGCTTGCGGTGAAACCGCCTTCAATGCCGGATGAGCATTCATCAACGAGTAAGCTGCAAAAAAGCCCGGATACGAAATGCCCCACATCCCCACGCGGCCGTTGTTGTTCGGGACGTTCTTCACCAGCCAGTCAATCGTGTCGTAGGTGTCGGTACTTTCGTCTGTGTCTTTCGGTCCGTTGAGAACCGTTTTGTGCGGTGGCACGTCAATAAACGTTCCTTCCGAAAGATAGCGGCCACGCACATCCTGATAAGCGAATATGAACCCTTCCTTCTCAGCGAGTTCAGAAGGTCCAACGACCGTTCTGTAATTATCGATGCCGTAAGGTCCCACGCTGTATGGCGTCCGCTGCATGATGATCGGATAAGTCTGCGCAAGATCCTTGGGCACATACACTGCGGTGAAAAGCTTGACACCGTCCCGCATGGGAATTCGATATTCGTACTTGGTGTAATGCGACCGCGTGTAATCGAGTTGCTTCTTTTGTTCTGCCGTTAATGGCGTTTGCGCTATTGCGGGCAACAGTGTCCAGCAAAGGCAAAAGGCTATTGATGTTCGGCTCAGCATAGATGTTTGTAGATCGTAGCATCATTGGGAGAAGCTACTGATTTGCGGAACGGATAAGTCGGGCTCCAGCAATAAAACCTTCCGATTGGGATAGTAGCGAATGAGTTGCTTATCTTCTTCAGGTCCAAGATCTCGTGCATAAACTATCCGTGACGCGTCGATATCTGCCGAGTTCCAAACCCACTCATTTTGATAAATATGATTCGGCGCGTACCGGACAAACACCAGCAGTTGACCCGGAGTTGCCTCCAGTTGCCGGTAGACGTTTATGCGGCGGCGTGAGTTGTCGTGGTTGATTGAATCCCACGTCTCATAACGCATCACTGGATAGAAATCTGGAGATTCAAACAAGTGAAGCGCATACCAGGTGAGAAACTCTCCAAAGCAAAGCACCAGCAAAACCCGAACAACATCGGCGCCGACGGTGGTTCCCTTGACCCGCAATTGGCTGAGCTTCTGCAGGCCGGCCACACTGACAAGCAGAAACAAGCAGGCGACCGCCGCTAAATAATGTGAGAGGAGATAAGGAAAAACGTTGGTGCCAAGCGCAAAGACTGCCAGCGTCGCGGCTACGAAGCGCATCTTCGCATCCCGCAAGGTGAAAAGGAATGCCACCAGCGCGATGTACAGAGGCGGAAGAAAGAAGAACCGGTAATATCGGACGCGATAAGCCAGCCGAAGCATGAACTTCGAAACGGAGTCACCGCTGCCATGAGTGAGTGCCTGCGCTTTGTAGTCCAGCGCCTGCTGTGGAGTGAGCGGCAAGTGTGGCGCCGGCTGGGCCTGAAAGGTAAGCGAAGTCGGCACTCCATATTGATATTGGCTCAATTGTTCCGGAAGCGTAATCCAGTTGTGCGTGACAGCCCGGTTTTGCAGCAAGATCAGACTCAAAGCCACACTAAGCGGAATGATGGCGTACGCGGCCGGTTTGATGACCTTCGGTCTTGGCAGGCAATATAGCGCGACCGACAAAAACAGCAGCACGGTTTCAAAAGGCCGCGTAATGGCATGCATCCCGAAACCGACGCCCAGAATTAAGCCGTTCCTGACCCTCTGTTGTGAACTGAGGCGAGGCAACGCTCCGAAGATTAGACAGCCTGCCGTCGCTGCAAGCGTGCCGCCCCAGTACGAGTTCGTCCACACGCATAGCGGGCCGAATTCAGCTACCGCGATGAGCCCGCCTGCGAATGCCCAGACTGGAGTTATCCAACCACGCAACATCCAATAGCATGCCGCGCAAAGTACGCCCGACATCACCAGAACGCCCGCCCAAGGCACTCCACTTATAATTCTGCCGAAAGCGAGCATCAACCCCTGTCCAGGCGTGTATATAGAACTGTAGGTGGGCTCTTGCAGGACAAAAAAGGTCTCAAAAAATCTGTGAAACGGGTGCGGCGGATTGCCGAGCCTTCCATGCAGCAGCGTGTCGGCCATTAACAGGTGGCTGAACTCGTCATAAATGTCAGGCGCTGGTACCGGATGATGAGGAAGAAGCAAAAGCCGCATAGCGATCGGTAGCAGCAAGAGGAGCAACATACATACGCGAGTCTTTCCGGCCAACTCGGAGAAAAGTCTATGAACACTCGGACGCCAGACCAACGCGGCGAGAATAAACAGCGCCGTGAGAAAAGCCAGCAACCAATCAGCCGGCGCAAAGCCGATCGTGTTACTCGGCGGCATTCTTTGCGATACCGATGGCAATAATCGAAGTGGACGGCCGTGGCTGTATACGGCCGACCTTCCGCCAAATCGAGACTGACAAATCAACAAACCAGGAGAACTTGCGGTTCACAAATGTACGAAAAGCCTTAATCTCCGACCGCCCTTCGAGAAGCGGAGTCAGCAACTTTCCATAATCGCCCGGATCGAATTCCCGGCCGGGGTCATGAATGAGGCAAAAATCACGGGTCGCTTGTGTAATCGCCTCGGGGAGAGTAGCGTGTCTTGTAAACCGAAAAGGTGCGCCAGAGGGTGTACCATATGCACCCTCGCCGACGAAAACACTCTCCACATCCAGCCCTGGATCGCGAAAAAAATCCGGCGGCAACGTCACCACTTTTTGAAGAACTGCCTCGATGGAGTGAGCCCTACTGTAAGCAGGCATCAGGACTGGCAAACGAACTGGTGACAATAGCTTCAGTGTACTGTCAGAAACTGCCCCGAATCCTTTTCGTAGGGAGACAGCTGCGGCGGATGAACATCTGGCTCCAGCAGCCACGCCTTTCGATTCGGATAATAGTCAAGCAGTTTTTGATTCTCCTCGCTTCCCAGGTCATTTGCCCAAACGGTTTGGGCTGCATCAATATCCGCAGCATTATGCACCCACTCCTCAAAACGATGAGCCGGCGAATAGTGAACGAAGACCAACTGCTGTCCGGGTGCATGAGACAACTTGTCAGCCACCGCAATGCGTCCTTGCGGATCATCCCGGTTGATGTACATCCAGCTTTGATAGTCGGTCAGCGGAAGCAAGTCCGGGTTCCCAGTGAGATAAACGAAGAACCAGAATGCGAAGAATGCTCCGCAAATCGGCAAAATAAGCGCGGCGTTTAATCGAGCTAACCCGCTAACGCAGAACAAAATAAACAGGCATGTCACGGCGGCGATGTAGTGCGGATAAAAGAAAGGATAAAAGTTTGTTCCCAGCAGGAATAGCAGCACTGTACCCATTGCCCAGACATAGCGTTTCTGCCGCAAGCCGGGAATAAACGCGAGAATGGCGAAATATAAAGGTGGCAGCAGAAAAAATCGCAGATACCGCAATCGGTCACCAAGCCGATTGAAGTATTCAGAAGCGCTATCTGTACCCGGTCCGTGAATGGCTGCTTGTGCCTTATAATCCAATTCCTGTTCTGCGGTTAATGGCTGGTGGGGAGCCGGATTCGGCTGGAAAGTAAAAGTGGTGGGAACGCCATATTGATACCTGCTCAACATGTAAGGCATTTGGGTCCAACTCCCGGTCACAGCCTTGTTCTGCATCAGTACCAGTAAGAGCGATGCCACAATAATGGCGGCACCTGCCACTAAGGGCCTAAGTCTGAGTGAAGAACGGAATGTAAATGCAAAATATAGCGCAACCGCGATCACCAGGAACACCGTCTCGAAAGGGCGGGTAAGAATCTGCAAGGCAATGCCGATGCCCAGTGTCGAGCCGTACCTGACGTTGGGCGATCGGCGCAACCGGGGCAAGCTTCCGAACACCAGACACCCGGCGCATGCCGAAATCAAACCTCCCCAGTAGCTATTCACCCAAGGGTTGAGCGGCCCGAAGCCGACGACGGCCAGCAATCCGCCCACAAAGGCCCATTTGGGCGTAACCCAAGCCCGCAACATCCAATAGCAGAGCGCGCAGAAAGCTCCGCTTGAAAGAAGTATGCCCGTCCAACCTAGAAGCAAGACGATTCCTTGTCCTAGCGGGAAAATGGACGCGTAAGCTGGCCTCTGCAGAACAAATACAGCCTCAAAGAATTGCGGCAGCGCATGCGGAGGATTCGCCAACCTGAAGTGCCGGAGGGTGTCGCCGAGCAGCACATAACCGAAATCGTCAGCGCCGCCGGGCATCGGCGGTGGGCTTTGCGCAAGCAGCGCGAGCCTCAGCATAATCGGTAGCGCAAACAGGAGGAACATGCACAGATAGGTTCGATTCGCAAAGCGGTCAAGATGGGGCGCTATCCACGCCCTGAGCACCAGCGCCAGTGTCAGCAGGATTGCGAGAGCAAGTACCAAAAAGTCACTAACACCGAAGCCAATGGGATTTCGCATCGGCAAAAATGACCGGAAGAGGGGGAACAAATTCATGGGGCGCTACCCTCATATTGTTGCCTTCCGAACCGAATTCCAGCAAGCGCTTGCTGCCATGGCTGGTGGCAGTGGCGTTTTTCATGGAATCGTTGGACACAACGATTCTGAACACCGCCGTTCCCACTATTGCGGAGGCACTGCATGTGGCGGTGCTGAGCATGAAAGCAGTTCTGGCGAGCTACACGTTGAGCCTAGCCGTCTTCATCCCCATTAGCGGCTGGATGGCGGACCGCTTCGGCACGCGCCGCGTTTTCGCTTCCGCCATTGGAATCTTTACGTTGGGTTCATTCCTTTGCGGCGTATCGAGCAGCATTCACGTTTTGGTGGCGTGCCGTATTCTGCAAGGCTTCGGCGGCGCCATGATGGTGCCGGTGGGCAGGCTCACGCTGGTCAGAACGTTTGCGAAATCGGAATTGGTGCGCGCCATGAGTTTCGTGGCCATTCCCGCGCTCATCGGCCCCATGCTGGGACCTATTGTAGGCGGGCTAATCGTCGGTTACTCTCACTGGCGGGTCATTTTTTTCGTTAACATCCCCATCGGAATTCTGGGCCTCATCATGGTTTATGTTCATCTGCCGAACTACTCCGAAGAAAACCCAAAGCCGCTCGATTGGGTTGGGCTTATCTTATTCAGTTCCGGTGTGGGATTGCTCTCTTATGTTTTAGAAGTGTTCGGTGAACACACGCTGAAGGCTCCCGAAATTGCAGGCCTGCTCATGCTCTCCGCTGTGTTACTCGCTGGATACGGTTGGCACGCCAGCCGGGCTCGCTTTCCGCTTCTCCAGATGAATCTGTTTCGCATCAGAACTTTTCGGGCGTCTGTAAGCGGAAGCTTCATCACACGACTGGGCATTGGCGGCCTTCCCTTTCTGTTTCCGCTGCTGTACCAGGTGGGTCTCGGCTATACGCCCATACAATCCGGCTTGCTGCTGATGCCACAGGCGCTAGCGGCGATGAGTCTGAAAGTCACTATGCCGAAAATTCTGTCGCTGGTGGGTTATCGCGTCGTGCTGATTTCCAATACTTTGATTCTCGGCGTGATGATTGTGCTGTTTGCAACCATTGGTCCGGGCACGTCCGTCTGGCTGATCGTCATTCAGGTTTTCTCCTTCGGATTCTTTACATCCCTGCAATACACCAGCATGAACACGCTTGTTTATGCCGACATCGAAGCGGATCAGGTCAGCAGTGCGAGCACCATTGCCAGCACTATGCAGCAGATGTCCATCAGCTTCGGAGTCGCCTCCGCGTCACTCGCCACCGCCTTCTTTATCCCCGACCGCTTTGGCAGTAATCCCACGGAGATGATCCACGGCATTCACCGCGCATTTATCGTCCTGGGGGTATTCACGGTGTTCTCCACATTTATTTTCAGCAACCTGAAAAGTACAGATGGCGACGCTGTCAGCCAGCACAAGACTTTGGAGCATGCCGCGTAAGCGGCTATTTCTCCCGAGTTAGCCGAAGCTCATCTTCCAGTTCGTAAATGCGGTCCTGAATTACTTTTACGGGCTTACCGGCGGCCGCGGTTTTCTCCAGCCTGGCTTTTTCAGCGGCGATTCTCTTTTCAAGAATGGCGATTTTCGGGTCCGGCGCAGCTTGCTCCACGGCCGCAGCGGGCCGGGCGGGGCGAGCGGGTTTGCCCTTGGTTGGAATGGTCACTTTGTGGCCGAAGTCGTCTTTCAGCTCTTTCTGAATCTGGAACAGTTCAGCGGCAAGCTGGTTGAAACGGGCAATCAATTCTTTCTTAGCCTGATTGTGCAGTCGTTGGTAAGCGGCTTTCGCTTCCCGGTATTGGTCAATGGTATTGGGCATGGATGGTTCGCTCTTCAGACTCGTAGGACCGCCTGAAGGCGCCAGTACTCAGAGTAAGACACACGTAACGCCTAACTAGAGAAACGGGTCTGTCAATGGCGTGAGACATTGAAATGCGCGATACTAGCAACCAACCCACATGAATACAGTTTTTCCGAAGATTTGTATTGTGGCCGCTGCCTTTGCAACGTTCGCATGTGCTGCTGAGCCTGTTTCCACTAACCCTAACTCCGGTTCCGCTCCCTCGTCTTCAACTTACAGTCCAAGGGCAGCGGGGGCTTACCTGGATAGCCGATTCACCTGGTGGACCACCTGGCCCGCCGCATCTCGCGATCATGAAACGTTTTGCGTCTCCTGCCACACGGCCGTTCCTTACGCCATGGGGCGCCCCGCTCTGCACAAGTCGCTCGCGGAAACAGGCCCTTCGCCCGTTGAAGAGAAGCTACTGGCCAACGTGACGAAGCGTGTCAGGATGTGGCAGGACGTTGAGCCTTTTTATCCCGATGCGGTGATGGGGAAGGGGAAGACTGTCGAGTCTCGGGGAACCGAATCCGTGCTCGACGCTCTCATCCTGAGCAATTATGCTGCGGCCGCCGGCAAACTGAGTCCTGACACCAAGTCTGCTCTCAACAACATGTGGAGCCAGCAGATCAAGTCCGGTGATGATCAAGGCGCATGGCCGTGGCTTCAGTTCCACAATGCTCCCTTTGAAGGGGATTCCCAATATTACGGAACGGCCCTGGGAGCCGTCGCCATAGGACTTGCGCCGGAGGATTATCGCTCATCACCGGAGATTCAGGATGGCCTCAAGCTACTGCGCGGCTATCTCAACCGCAAACGCGATTCGCAAACTCTGCTGGACCGCATGATCCTTTTATGGGCGTCCACCCGCATTTCCGGACTTCTGACTCCGGCACAACGTGATGGCATCATTACAGAGGCCTTGAGTAAGCAGCAGCCCGACGGCGGCTTCAGTCTCTCCTCATTTGTCGGTAGCTGGAAGCGGCGGGATAACACGCCGCTCGACCCCAGGAGCGACGGCTATGCTACCGGGGTCGTCACCTTCGTGTTGCAGCAGACCGGGATGAAGCGGGATCAGCCGTCCTTAAAACGAGGTCTTGCCTGGTTGACAACGAACCAGGATGCGACAGAAGGCCGCTGGTACGCTTATTCCCTCAACAAGGAGCGCGATTTATCTTCGGACGTGGGACGCTTTATGAGCGACGCGGCTACCGCTTACGCGGTTCTTGCACTGGAGCAACAACCGTAGGGCTCTAGGCACTTGTCATTTTCGCTTTGTCTTCGGATTTCCCTTCCGGCTGAGGTGGTGCACTGAACCATCTCGGCAGGAAGAAGCGCACGCCACAAGCTTCGCAGCGGTAAGGCAACACGGCCAAACTGATAAGGCGCTCCAGAACGTTTCTTCGATGAGATCTCTGAATGTCAGAGTTCTTACAATTCGGACACGAATTTGATACTGGGACAACCATAGCTTTTCCTCGAACTCACTGGGGAACTTCCCGAAATTACCATAGCCTTGGTGAAAAGTCACGGCAAACTATTGTTGGTACATCGGATGAAGACCTGTTGCCCTATACTGTATCTCATTTCACGTTTTGCCTGAGTTAGAACCTTAGTGCTAACTTAGGCGATTGTCCCCATCCATGAATCTAAGTCGCGGTTTTTTCGGCCATCCGGTCGGTCTTAGAACGCTGTTCCTTACCGAATTATGGGAGCGGTTCAGCTATTACGGAATGCGCGCGTTGCTTATTCTCTTTATGACTGCGCCTCTTTCGCGCAAAGGTCTTGGCTTTGCTACTCCTGAAGCCGGAGCTATTTACGGTCTTTATACAGGTATGGTTTACCTTCTTGCCCTTCCCGGCGGTTGGGTTGCCGATAAAGTGCTTGGGGCCAGACGCGCGGTTTTCGCCGGAGGGATCATCATTGCACTCGGCCATTTCTGCCTAGCTATTCCCACCGTGAGCACATTTTTCGCCGGGCTGGTTTTGATCGTGTCCGGAACAGGTCTGCTGAAGCCGAACGTCAGCACGATGGTAGGGCAGTTGTATCCCCAACATGATCCGCGGCGGGACGCTGGTTTCTCTATCTTCTATATTGGAATCAACTTAGGCGCCTTTATTGCGCCTTTAATATGCAGTTACGTAGGCGAAAACATCAACTGGCATGCCGGATTCGCCATCGCCGGAATCGGCATGACCATCGGAGTAATTCAGTATGCCTTGAGCACTAAGACGCTCGGTACCGCCGGGGCAAAGCCACCAGTAACCGGCTCTGAGTACACTAAGTTCCATTGGGGCATTCTTGCTTTTGTTCTGATTTTGGCCACCTGCGGCACGCTGGCGTACTACGGGCTCCTTTCCATTCAGAACCTGTCCTCCGGTTTCGGCTTCATGCTCACCGCTATCGTTATCGTTCTCTTTGCCGGAATGTTGATCTTCGGGAAATGGAGCAGGGAGGAACGGTCCCGCTTAATCGCCATCTTCATTCTTTTCACCGCGTCAGCGTTGTTCTGGTCCATTTATGAACAGGCCGGCTCCACGCTAAATCTGTTTGCGGAACGTAACACAAATCGCTCCTTTCCCGGAATGACGCAGCCCTTTCCGGCTGGCTGGTTTCAATCGCTGCCTGCTCTTTTCGTCATCGCCATCGCGCCCCTTTTTGCCTGGCTATGGGTAAAGCTGGGAGAGCGGAATCCCTCCAGCACCATCAAATTCTCCATTGGTCTCCTGTTCGCCGGGCTGAGCTTCATCATCCTGGTGCCGATTGCCGGCAGAGCCGGTGTCAGCCCTATCTGGCTCACTCTCACTTATCTTTTGCAGACCATTGGAGAACTCTGTCTCAGCCCCGTCGGCCTCAGCGCCATGACGAAATTGGCGCCCCAGCGAATCGGCGGACTCATCATGGGAATCTTCTTCCTCTCCATATCTATCGGCGATTACATTAGCGGCCGCCTGGCGTCCATTTACGAGACCATGCCGCTTCCCAAGATTTTTGGCACGGTTGGAGCCTGCGCCATTGTTCTTGCTGCCGTGCTGGCCTTGTTTAACGGGCCGATGAAGAAACTAATGGGCAACCGGGAATAGCTAAAATTGCGTGGAGCCGGCCTCAGGCCGTATAATTCGGAGATCCCAGAGGCCTCTTCCTTGCCCCAACCGATAAAGTCAATCAGTCTCAAAACCAGCATTCCCGGCCCAAAGTCAGCCCAACTGGCAAAACGCCAATCCCAAGCCGTGGCGCGTGGAATCTCGCAATTGACTCCAATCTATGTGGAATCGGCGGAAGGCGCTTGCATCCGGGACATCGACGGAAACACCTTTCTCGATCTCGCTGGAGGAATTGGCTGCCTGAATGTCGGCCACCGCGACGGCCGGGTCACTGCTGCCTTGCACGAACAAGTGGATCGCTTTCTGCATACCTGCGTGATGGTGACGCCATACGAAAGCTATGTGGCGCTTTCTGAAAAGCTCAACCAGCTTGCTCCCGGCCCGACTCCGAAGAAATCCATCATTCTCAATACCGGCGCTGAAGCCGTAGAAAATGCCATAAAAATAGCGCGCGCCTACACCAAACGGGCTGCCGTCATCTGCTTTGAAGACGCATTTCACGGCCGCACACTGCTGGCGCTGTCACTCACTAGTAAGGTACATCCCTACAAGGCTGGTTTCGAACCTTTCGCCTCTGATATCTATCGTGTTCCCTACGCTTATTGCTACCGCTGCTCCTACAATCTAAAATATCCGGAGTGCAACGTGCACTGCGCCGCACACCTGGAAGATACTTTCAAGCGCGTGGTTGCGGCCCAATCTGTAGCGGCCATCATTGCCGAACCAGTATTAGGCGAGGGCGGGTTTGTAACGCCGCCGCTCGAATGGCTCGGCATTCTTCGCGACATCTGCGACCGTCATGGCATCCTGCTCATTGCCGACGAAGTGCAAACGGGTTTCGCGCGCACGGGCAAGTTTTTCGCTTGTGAACACTATGATGTCGAGCCGGATTTGCTGCTAACCGCCAAAAGTCTTGGTGGAGGTTTGCCGATTGCCGCCGTGACGGGCAAGGCGCACATCATGGATCACACCGGCCCCGGCTCTCTAGGCGGCACTTTCGGCGGCAATCCGCTGTCGTGCGTTGCCGGTTTAGCCGCCATTCAGGCCATTGAGGAAGAACATCTAAACGAGCGCGCCATGCTTCTGGGAGACCGCTTCCAGGCTCACGCCAAACAGTGGCAGCAGAAGTTCCCTATGATCGGCGATGTTCGCGGCATTGGCGCTATGCAAGCTATGGAAATCGTCGTGCCCGATGACTCACACATTCCCGACGGCGAGACGACGAAACGCATCACTCGCTATTGCTATGAGCGCGGCGTGATTCTGGTCACGGCCGGCACCTATGGCAACATCATCCGTCTACTGATGCCGCTGGTCATCACCGATGAGCAGATGGATGAGGCTTTTGACGTGATCGAGTCCGCACTTGTGCTGGAAGGAACAAGTGAATCCGTCACCGACAAAGCACCGGTGGCAATCGCTTGAAGCGATTTGCTCCCTGCGTTTGCCTTTTATTGCTTTTAGCGAGCTGTCAAAAATCTGAACCCACTCTGTCATTGCTGGTTTGGGAAGGTTACGCGGACCCATCTTTTATCAAGCCGTTTGAGCAGCAGTGCCATTGCAAGGTCAGCGCCGCTTATATGGGTTCGAGCGACGAACTGGTAGCAAAGCTGCGCGGCGGCAGTGCGTCCAATTACGACGTGATTTCGCCCTCGAGTGATGTCGCTACAACCATTGCGACTGCCGGACTGGCGGCGCCACTCGACCTTTCCCAGATGCCCGCCTATTCCGAGATCATGCCCGCCCTCACATCGCTCCCTTTGGTGAAGAGCGGCGGCAAAGTCTACGGCGTCCCGTACCAATGGGGGCCGAATCCGTTGCTCTATGACACGTCACAATTCAAAAAGCCGCCCGAGAGCTGGAGCGTTTTATGGAACCCGGCGCTGAAGGGTAAAGTGTCGGTTTGGGACGATCTGTCTACTGTCTACATGGCCGCGCAAGTGCTTGGCTACGGCGCTAGCGACCCTTCGGAACTCTATAACTTGTCTGACGACCAGCTGGCTAAAGTCAAAGCAAAGCTGTTGGAACTCAAGCCCAACATCCGCAAGATGTGGTCAACGGGAGGCGAATTGACCAATTTGTTTGCCGCGCGTGAAATTACCATTGCTATGGGCTGGCCGCTGATGACCAAGCAACTGCGGGATCAGAAGTTCCCCATAGGCGAAACCATTCCGAAGGAAAATACCACCGGCTGGATTGATCACTTAATGATCACCGCCGCCAGTCAGCACCAGGATCTTGCCTATAAGCTGGTCAATTACCTCAGTACAGCCGCTGTGCAAAAGCAAGTTTCAGCGGTAACCGGCTATCTGCCGGCGAATGCCCGCGTTGGCCCATTGTTGTCCGCCGAAGAACGGCATAACCTGCACCTGGATGATCTCACTGCCTATCAGAAGCGCATCTACTTCTGGCAAAACGTTCCGAGACGCGATAAATACAACCAGATCTGGAACGAAGTCAAAGCGGCCCAGTAAGTGTCTGAACCGCTGCTCACCATTGAAGGCGTTAGCAAGAGCTTCTCCCATGTCAGGGTGCTCGAAGACCTTTCGCTCACGATCAAGACCGGTGAATTCCTCACCATACTCGGCGAGAGCGGTTCGGGCAAGACCACTCTGCTGCGGATTATCGCGGGCTTTGAACAGGCTGATGAAGGCACGTTGACATTAATGGGAACCGTCATCAATGACACTCCCCCAAACCGCCGCAACGTCAACACGGTGTTCCAGAACTATGCTTTGTTTCCGCATCTGACGGTCTTCGAAAACATAGCCTACGGATTGCGCGCCAAACGCTTGGGCACGGCTGAGATCAAGGCGCGTGTAGACGCTGCCCTCTCGCAGGTTCGTATGGGTGAAATGGCAAGCCGCCGTCCTGCCCAATTGAGCGGCGGCCAGCAGCAGCGCATAGCTCTGGCGCGTGCGTTGGTCAACCGTCCGGCCCTGCTGCTGCTGGACGAGCCGCTGTCAGCTCTTGATGCCAGCCTGCGTGTTCACATGCAGGCCGAGATCAAGTCGCTGCAGCGCGAAACCGGCATAACCTTTCTGTTTATTACTCATGATCAGGAGGAAGCGATGACTCTCTCGGATCGGATCGCCGTCCTGCGGAATGGAAAGCTGGAACAGGTGGACACGCCTCGCGAGCTTTATAACCGCCCCCGAAGCGCTTACGTGGCCACATTCATAGGCAAAGCCAACATCCTGCCCAACGGCATGGCCGTGCGGCCTGAGAATCTAAGAATAGTGGCTCGAGGCGAGCACTCTTGGTCCGGAATCATCAAGCGCATCGTGTTCGCAGGCTCAACCGAGATCTTAGAGGTAGAGTGCGCCGACGGTCTTATCCTGCGCGCTCGTGTCCCCAGCGGAAGCACCTATCCGGAAACGGTCCACCTGGCGGCTGCACCGGAGCACTTAATCCAGCTTGCGTGAAACATGTACTCTCGCACCTATCAGAGACTCATCGCTTTTCCGCCGCTCCTCTGGGTTGCTGTCTTTCTGCTCGTCCCCTATGCGTTCCTGTTCCTGATTTCGTTCTGGCAAGTTCACGCGCAGCAGATCGTCCACCAATGGACACTGCAGAATTATGCGAATCTGTTTCGCAACCCGGTTTACCTGGAAGTGCTGGCGCGTTCCGCGCGTATTGCCATCACCGTCACCGGCTTTTCTTTATTGTTGGGAATCCCGCTGGCCTACTTCGTCTCCCTGCGCGCCGGCCGCTTTCATGGCTTGCTTTATCAACTCGTCATTATCCCGCTATGGGTAAGCTATCTGGTGCGCGCTTATGCCTGGAAAACAATACTCGGTGGCACGGGTGTTCTGAACACTCTGTTGATTCACCTGGGACTCTTGCACCAGCCCGCCGGGTTTCTTCTCTACAGTCCATTCGCCGTCATCCTGACGCTCACTCACATCTACACGCCTTTCGTCTTCCTGCCGGTATTCGCTTCCATGGAACACATACCGAAGTCTCTGCTCGAGGCGTCCAGTGACTTGGGAGCCTCTCCTTCGCGCCTGTTCTGGACGGTTGTGTTTCCACTTGCCCTGCCGGGAATCATTGCGGGCGCTACCTTCGCCTTTGTATTAAGCCTGGGAGATTTCATCGCTCCCCTGCTGATCGGAGGCCCAAACGGCATCATGATTTCCAACATCGTCGTCAGTCTTTTCGGCGCTGCTTATGATTGGCCGCTAGGATCCGCCATCTCGCTCTGCATCCTGGTCCTGGTGGTTGCGTTGATCACCGCTACCGAATCCATCGAAAAAGCCTTGCGTGATCGCGGAGTGCGCTCATGAAGCCGAAAATCACCTGGCTGTCATTCCACGCTTTCGGGGTGTTTGCTTTCCTATACTTCCCCATCCTGGTGTTGATTGTGTACTCGTTCAACGGCGCCGGAGTTGCCGGCTTTCCTCCCCATGACTGGACGGTTCGCTGGTATCGCGAGCTCTTTGCGGACGAAGCGCTGTGGGAATCGGTGCTGAATAGCCTTTACGTCGCAGCCTCGGCAGTCTTCATCGCCCTCTTGTTCGGCATTCCCGCCGCCCTCGCCCTGGATCGAGCAAACTTTCCCGGTAAGCAACTATTCCGAAGACTGGTCCTGCTGCCGCTGATTCTGCCAGGCATCATCACCGGGCTTTCGTTGTTGACTTTCTTCGCCACAGCCGGCTTACAACTCAGCCTGATGACGATTGCCATCGGTCACGGCACAGCTTTAATTTCCGTGGCAGTGACTGAGGTCTCGGCAGGTCTTGCGAGATTTGAACGAACGCTGGAAGAAGCTTCCCGTGATCTTGGCGCCACCGAATGGTACACCTTCCGGCGCGTGACTTTACCCGGCCTGAAGTTCCCTATCATCGCGGCAGCGCTCCTCATCTTTACCCTTTCGCTGGATGAGATCGCGGTTACGTTTTTCCTCACAGGCAGAGACAATACGCTTCCACTAGAAATCTGGTCGCGGTTGAGGCGGGGAATCACGCCCGAAATCAATGCCATCTCCACCCTGATCTTCGGCTTTTCTGTGGCCACGATTGTGCTTTGGTTCAGGTTAAGAGAACGCGAAACGCACTAGGGCCTTTAACCCGGCGCCTGGGATGGTGGCGGGCAGAAGGGCAGGGAACCCGCCTCGCGCCGGAACTCTACCGTTTGGCCTTAGTAAACTGAAAGCGGTACTCTTGCATCTAACGAAATGCTCCCGTCTGTGGTCCAACAATCTATGAAAACACTTCGACTGTTCGCCGCCCTGGCGGTTGCCGCCTCCACGATTTTCGCTGCCGATGTTCCCCACAAGGCTCCGGAACTCGCCTTCAGCCTGCCGGGCGAAGGACAGAAGCTTTTGAGTCAATATCGCGGCAAAGTAGTTGCTATCGAGTTCATTTTGACCACCTGCCCCCACTGCCAGGCCGCCGCCAAGGTGAACAGCAGGCTGGAACAGGAATACGGCCCCAAGGGTTTTCAGATGCTTGATCTTGCCATTAACGCTTATGACAACGGCGGTACAGATCAAACCGCTCCCGGCCTGGTTCAAGCTTTCGCTCAGAATTTCGGCGCAACCTTTCCGGTGGGTTGGGTGAACCGCGACAGTATGATGCAGTTCATGGGTTTCAGCGTGATGGATCGCATGGTTGTTCCGCAGATTGTGCTGATCGACCGCAAAGGCAACATCGTTGAGCAGACTCCCGCGGGCAGTGGACCCGAATGGGAAGCGGTCATGAACGAAACGGCTTTGCGTGCAAAAATCGAGGAGCTGTTAGCTCAAAAGCCAACGCACATGGCCAGTGCGAAAAAGGTGACAGCGGCTCACCAGTGAACTCGTTCACGCAACTTCTGCTAGTCCACGGTTATTACTTCGTTTTCTTTTATGTTTTCGGGGTGGGCATGGGCCTGCCCATACCTGCCGACCCTCTGCTGCTTATCATGGGCGCCATGGTGGGGGATCACCGTTACTACCTCATCCCGGCTTTCTTTGCGGCGCTTGTGCCGGCCGTCCTGGCCGACTATGTCTGGTACGAAATCGGACGCTACAAGGGAAGTTCCGTTCTTCGCCTCATCTGCCGGCTTGCCATTGAGCCCGACACTTGTGTTCGCAGCACGGAGTCCACTTTTACACGGCGCGGCGTTTCCACCTTATACATTGCGAAATTCGTTCCCGGCATGAGCCTGATTTCCATGCCGATGGCGGGTGTTATCGGTATGTCCCGGCGTCGTTTTCTGCTGGCCGATTCTGTGGGCTGTGCTCTCTGGATCTCCACGTACATGGTAGTCGGGATGATATTCCACAACTACGTTGATTTGGTAATCGCGCAGTTTGGACTGTTTGGCAAACGCGCTGGCGTGGTGGTCCTTTGCGGTCTGGTGCTCTTCATCGGGTATAAATACGTTCAGCGCTGGCGGATTCTTCGCGAATTGCGCGCGAACCGGATCACTCCCTCCGCCGTGCGCGACATGCTGGATACCTCCAAAGAGGGACTCACCATTGTGGATCTCCGCCATCCCTCAGAAGTGAAGCGCAACTCTTTCAAAATTCCAGGCGCATTAATCATGCGCCCGGAGGAGCTTCGCGCTTTGGCTCGTGAAATCCCTCCGGAACAAGAGATTATTCTCTATTGCACTTGACCCAACGAAGCCACTAGCGCCCGTGTGGCGCAGCAAATGAAGAAAGCCGGTTTCCGTCGCGTCCGTCCCCTGGAAGGTGGCTTGGAGGCTTGGCGCGGTCATGGATTTCCGATCGAGGACATCCCCGGCGACATCGCACTTGCTGTGATTCCCACTTCCGAAACCACTGCGCCGTAAGATTACCTCTTCGCTGATGAAACCGGCGAGGTTACAGTCACCTGCACAACTGCCTGATGAACAATTGAACCGCCGTTTCCAATAGCTGTAATCGTGATGGGATGAGTTCCCGTCGGTGTGTACGAAGCAGCCGTGAACTGATAGGTAATGTTCACCATATTGTTCGCAGTGTTGGCTCCGGTGACGGCCCAGTTCATACCGACCGGCATGTTCAGAATGTTCACCGTAATCTGGCCATTGAAACCGCCGGTGTAATTGCCGTTTGAAGTTGTGACAGACGCCGCGCCTCCCCGCAAAATGTTCAAAGCCGATACGTTCGTGGTGAAGGTAAAGTCCTGACTCGCGGCAACGGTGAGGGCGATGGGTATTGTCTGCGTGATGCCGCCGCCGGAAGCCGTCAGAAGGACGCTGTAAGCACCGGTCTTCGTCGTCGATTCGGCGCTAAAGTTCACAGCTACCGTGCCATCGCCGGGAGCAGGAAGGATCGATTGCGACAACGCGGCGGATACACCGGCGGGCAGCCCGCTCAAGCTCATGGAAACAGGTGAATTGAAGCCTCCAAAATGCGTGCTGGTGACGTTAGTTCCAACGCTGGCGCTGGTTTTAAGCGTTACCGAAGGGGAAGTTGGTGTCACGCCAAAAGTGCTTGGCATCGTGATCGTCACCGGAATGGACAGTGTTTGCATGTAACCGGTTGCGGTTGCCGTTAAGCTCACCCTATAGCTACCAGCGGCGGCGTTGCTCAATTTGCTGGCGACGGTAAGCATGGTGGCTGATCCCGCAGCCATTGCCGAAGAGGAAAGCTGAGCCGTCACCCCACTGGGAGCACCAGAAACAGAAACCGCCAGGGGAGTATTGAATGTTCCCTGTATCACTGCGCAGGTGACCTGGACAGACGCTGCCTGGCCCGCCACCAGTTTGACAGTGCCGGGATTTGCCGCGAGCGAGCAGACGGGCGGCAGACTCACCGTTAGTGTCACGTAAGCGGTCTTCGTCACTCCGCCGCCGCTGCCAGTAATGGTCACGGGATAGGATCCGGGTTGAGCTGAGCTGCCCGCGGTGAATGACAGGATGCTCTGCCCAGCGGCATTCAAGCTTGAAAAAGCGGCACGGACGCCAATTGGCAATCCTGATGCTGATAATGCAATCGCCGCACCGAAGCCATTGCTGGGCGTAATCGTGATGCTCTCCTGCGCAGCGCTTCCTTGTAGCACGTTAAGAGTGGTGGAACTGGTTGACAGGGAGAACGTTGGGGTCGGAATCACCAACGGTATGGCTAGTTTCTGCGCGAAGCTGCCCGAACTGACATTGAGCGAGACGGAGTAGTTTCCAGGGGCGGCAGCGCTGGTAGCCGCCAGCTTGAGCATGGTTGAAGTACCAGCGGCTATGGTGGCGTTTCCTAGCTCGGCAGTCACACCTGCCGGCGCGCCGGAAAGGGAAACCGCCAGATTGTTGTTGAAACTGCCTTTGACCGAACTGCATGTGACAGCCGTCCTGGCGGTTCCTCCTGCAAGCAGAGTAATGCTAGCGGGATTCGCGCTCAGCGTGCAACTCGGCGGCACAGGCACCACTAAACTCAGCGAAACTGTTTTAGTGACACCGCCGCCCGCCGCGGTGATGGTCAGTGGATAAGCGCCTGGTGTCATCGCGGAAGCAACGGCGAGTGTCAGATTACTCGATCCAGTTCCGCTCGCTAAGGAATTGGTCGAGAAAGCCGCAGTCACTCCGGAGGGCATCCCGCTCACGCTAAGCCCGACTGCTGAACTGAATCCATACTGTGGCGCCACCGATACCGTCACCTGACCGGAAGCACCAGCGAGAACGCTAACCGACGAAGAGTTTGCGGAGAGCGTGAAAGCCGGAGCAGCGTTGATGGTGACCGGAATACTGAGCGTTCCTGTGAATCCACTTCCCGTCGCCGTCACCGAAAGCGTGTACTTGCCCGCTACCGTTGCTGCTGTGCTATTCATGACCAGGGCCGAGCTCGATCCCACCGTCAGCGAATTAACGGTCACTGCTGCCGTCATTCCCCCCGGCGTCCCGGCAATCGAAATCGCCAGAGGCCCACTGAAAGCGCCCGTTGGCGATCCGCAACTGAGTTGAACACTGGTTCCTTGACCGGCCACGAATGTGGCGCTGCCGGGGCTGGCAGCCAGATGACAACTGGCGGGTGAATTGACTACCAGGGCGAGGCTGGCAGTCTGTGTCACTCCGCCTCCGGTCGCAGTCACCGTCACGGTGTGGGCTCCCGTTCCCGCCGTTTTCGCCGCAGTCAAGGTCAGCGTGCTGGTTCCTGTTCCGCCGCTCAAACTAGCGGGTGAGAACGCCGCCGTCACTCCAGAAGGCAAACCGCTCACAGTGAATGTCAACGCCGAGGCGAAGCCATTCGCAGGCGTGGCAGAGATTGAAACCTTGCCGCTTGCCCCTTGAACAGCAGTCACTGACGTGGCGCTCGCTGCGAGAGCAAAGCTCGGCGTCGGAATTGTGACCACGACCGTGGTCGAAGCCGTGCTCCCGCCGCCCGTTCCCTTAATCAGCAACGTGTACGTTCCGGGTTTGGCGGTGCCAGTAGCCGCCACTCTCAGCACATCCGAACCGGAGCCCGGAGAGGCAATTGTGGTCGATGCCAATGCAGCGGTCACACCTGCGGGGGCTCCGCTGACCGTCAGCGCCACGGCCGACCCAAACGTGGAACTTGCCGCCGAAGTTATCGTCACCTGAGCACTTGCTCCCAGGAAGACGCTCAAATTCGTTGTTGAAGCAGAAAGTGTGAACCCGCTGATCGCCGTTGTCGCTTCCCAGTTCTTCACCAGGAGATTGGCATCCACCGTGCCAACGCCGGATGCCAGATCGAAACCCGCACCAGCCGCGAATCCAGTCACACCAGGCACCGAGTTGTTGCCGTTAGTGATGTCATGAAATACCGCCGGTCCGCCGGCCGCCTGATTCGCCGCCAGGGGATAAAGGACGCTATTGATCAATCCCTGCGCCGCGCCTGCTTTTTGATCGACCAAAGCCATCATGCCGGCCAAGGAAGGCGCGGCGCAAGACGTGCCGCCAAAGGTGTAAAACCCTCCATAGATCCCAACCAGGTAACCGTCGTGGCTGGCCGCCGCCAGCGAAATATCCGGCACATCGCGCATTCCGTCACTCGGAACTCCCGGGCCTGTCTGCCATGCCGGCTTTGGATAAACGATACTCACGCCGCCCCCGCCGCCCCACAACCCGGAACCGCCGTCAGATCCACTTTCATTCCAAATCGCTTCCGGAATATACCCGATCGCCGAACCATAAACGGACGTGTTGTTCGTCAGCCAGTATTGGCCTGGATTATTGGCATCCGCAAATTCAGTGCCGCCTACGCAGGTTGAGTAGGGCGTGCTGCAAAGTCCATTCACAGCCGCGCCAATGCCCCGGCTATCGCCGCCCCCGTCGCAGCCCGCCGCTCCCGCATCACCCGCTGAAACCAGCACAGTCTGCCCCTGCGCGGCCGCCTGCTTCCACAAAGAGTTGTAAAAAGCGTTTTCCGCGCTGCCCATATAGGCTTCACATTGCCCGTAACTCAGGCTCACAATCGGCGCGACATTATTATTCACCGCGTACAGGGCTGATAAATCAATACCGTCCGCCGTATATGTGGAAGCCGAAATCACCACTTTGACCGTGGCTTTCGGCGCCACCGCCCCAGACCATTCTGTGTCCAAAGTCGTCTCTTCGTTGTCGCCCTCCATCACGCCCGGATCGGAGTTGGTCACGATAAACTCCGGATCGTTGGCTGGAAGCCCGAATGTGCTGCGAAACATCTGCACATCGCTCAGGTAAATATCGGAGCGCGCCAGAATCGCGATACTTTCGCCGGTTCCATTAATACCGGCCGAATACAGCGGATTGATGTCATAGATCGTTCCGTAATCGGACGGCGTCAAGGCGTGCGTCGAGCCGTAGGAATAGGCTGGCGCTACCGGCCCTGCTGCCATCGTCAATTTGCCTTTCGAAAGATGCGACACGGAGCGGAAGTCGTGCAGCTTCACAAGGCCGCTCACCGTTCCCGCCAGCGCATCCGGTATCTGCGGATCACTCGCATTGGCGTGATGCCAAACCCCGGCTATGCGATACTGGCGGATCTCTGTCTTGAACGCGCTCGCCACCTGCTCGGCCGTTCCGCTGAATATAATCTCGCGGTTGCCGGAGGGCACGGAATCGATTTTGAAGCCGTGACTCTCCAGCCAGTCGCTCACTTTGGCGATATCCTGCTTCGCCACTCCGAATTGCGCCCCAAATTGGTCCGGTGTCAAAAACTTGTGAAAGTAAGTTGAACGCGGGTCGTGCTGCCGGGCAATCAGTTGCTCCAATTGCGCTTCTTGTGTGGAATCCGCTTTCAAATGCAGTACCATCTGCTGCATCGGCATACCCGGATCCGCGGTGTGGGATTCCAGGGCGCGCGCCGTCAACGGATGGACGTTGCCCGGGAGGCTCACCGTGGAGCTTTCGTCCACGCTTTTCACAATTCGAGGCTGTGGCTTGGCCAATGCCGGCGTCTGAGCTGCGGCGTAGCTGCTTAGCAAAAGAAGGATTAAAGGGGGAACAATCGGGATGCGGTTGTGCATGGGAACTCATAGCGCTAATCGGTTCCCGTCGGATTTGTCTTAGGGGAAAAGAACGGAGGAATAGCTTCCCGTCGGCCACGCGCACCCCGCTAGACTGAAAGCGCATGCCGAATGCCCTGATCCACGAAAAAAGCCCGTATCTCCGTCAGCACGCCGACAATCCGGTAGATTGGCTTCCCTGGGCCCAGGCGGCTTTTGATCGAGCGAAGACGGAACAGAAGCCTATATTTCTCTCCATCGGCTATTCCACCTGCCACTGGTGCCACGTCATGGCCCATGAGTCGTTCGAAAATCCCCAAATCGCCGCAATCCTCAATCGCGACTTCATCTGCATCAAGCTTGATCGTGAGGAGCGCCCGGATGTCGACCGCATCTACATGCTCTTCGTGCAGGCCACAACCGGCAGCGGCGGTTGGCCCATGTCGGTCTTTCTGACGCCGGATCGGAAGCCGTTTTTCGGCGGTACCTACTTTCCGCCCGACCAGCGCTACGGCCGCCCCGGGTTTTCTCAATTGCTCGGCTACATTGCCGACACCTGGAAACGCGAGCGTTCGAAAATCGAGGAGTCCAGCGACAGTGTCACCGAACAACTCGGCCAGATGTCGGCCTCAAATGCCGGCGCGGGAGAACTGAGTCTAGATCTGTTCGGAGCGGCATTCGCACCCCTGCGCCGGTCGTTTGACTCCCATTACGGCGGTTTTGGCACGGCGCCAAAGTTCCCGCGCCCGGTCGTCCTGAACTACCTGCTCCGCTACCATCAGCTCGCCAAAAGCGAAGAAGCTCTGGACATGGTGGCGGCCACACTGACCGCGATGGCCGCTGGCGGCATGCATGACCAGCTTGGCGGTGGCTTCCACCGCTATTCCGTTGACGAACGCTGGTTCGTGCCGCATTTCGAAAAGATGCTGTATGACCAGTCTCAACTGGCCATGTCCTATCTGGAGGCGTTCCAACTCACCGCCAATCCCGAGCATGCGGCGGCGGCGCGGCGGATCTTCGAATATGTGCTGCGCGACCTGACCAGCCCCGACGGCGCTTTTTATTCGGCAGAAGATGCAGATAGCCCCGACCCCGAAGATCCATCGCATTCCGGAGAAGGCGCATTTTACATTTGGAAGCAAGCGGAAATTGAGACGCTGCTAGGAGATAGGGCTGGTAATCTGTGCGACTACTTCGGCGTGGAGCCACGCGGCAATGTGGATAATGATCCGCATCAGGAGTTCACCGGCCGCAACATTCTTTATTTAGCCCAGCCTGACAAAGCACCGCCTCCCGCCGAAGACCTGGAGCGGCTGTTTGACGCTCGCAGCCGCCGTCCGCGCCCGCACCGCGACAGCAAAATCCTGACCGGCTGGAATGCTCACATGATTTCCGCGTTCGTCACCGGCTATTTGGTTTTAGGTGACGCCAGATGGCTGAGAGTGGCTCAGAAAGCCTTTGCTTTCAGTTGGTCAAGCCTTTTTACGGAACGAACTCTACAACTCTGGCGGCGCTTCTGCGACGGCGAAGCCGCCATTCCAGCATTCCTGGATGATTACGCCTATCTGGCCGAAGCGGCGCTCTACCTGTTCGAAGCGACCGGCCTGGATGAGTATTTAAGCAAGGCATTACTGCTTAGCAAGCAAGTCACTGAACGCTTTGCGGATAACGGCGGTGGCTTCTACAGCACAGAGGCTGGCGCATCCGACCTGTTGCTTCGCATGAAAGAGGACTACGACGGCGCGGAGGCCTCCGGGAACTCGGTAGCGACTGATGTCTTCCTTAAGCTGGGCTACCTGCTGGGTGACGGGACGTTTGCTCAGCAGGGGGAGAAATCCCTCTCCGCGGCCGCCGGAAAGCTGAAAGCGCAACCGACTATGGCTCCCCAGCTTTTGTGTTCTCTAGGACGGTATCTTTCAACTCCTGAACATTACATTGTTCGAGTAGCGGATGAGAGCTCCGCAAACTCGGCGGAAGTTCAAGAGTTGCTTCAAGAACAGCGCCGTGAGTTCAAGCCATTTTGCTTTGCCTTCGCCCTGACAGACGAATCGGCCGCTCATCTGGCCAGCGTCTCCCCGTTCCTAGGGGGTCTCAAGCGCGGGAGGCGGTTGGCGATTTATCAGTGCCAGAACCTTACCTGCCTGCTGCCAGTTGAAGTGGACTGACATTCGTCACAAAATGAATTCAGCCGTCAGTTAGAATCAAAGAGCAGTGAATGTCGGGGCGTAGCGCAGCCTGGTAGCGCACCTGCCTTGGGCGCAGGGGGTCGCGTGTTCGAATCACGCCGCCCCGACCATCCTCACGGCGGTTCTCTCTCTGTTCACCTAATATTCCCGTCTGCGTTTCCGCGTACTGCCGGTAGCCCACAACCTCAGCCGGTCTGGACGGACATGCCAGCGCTCAGGTCCGGCGCGAACCTCAATCAGCGTTCGCGGCGAAAACCACGACAATAATGCCCACTTCTGATGTGCCTGCCAGGCAGCATCAAACAGGCTGTGGGCCTCAACTTCAACCGAATAGGTTTGCTGATCCTGGCCAATCGTGGAGACAACGCACCGGCGCATTGTTAAACCCTATCAGATTCGCCGTTTGTTCGCCAGGCTGTTTCGTTCTATACCCTATTCCGCGCCCGCGGCCATGGCGTAGTGGGCTAGGGTGTACCTCTTGGTCCAAACTTTGCTCATGTCCGGGTGATCTAAACTGCCTGGATATTACCCTCGTGTCTCTGTTAGCGGGTTGACCTAGCTAGTATGACTACGGTGCTACGGAAATCCATAGGTATATTAAGCAAAAATATAGAACGCTGGAAATATAATTCAATTCATCATAGAAAATTATCGAAACTGCTTGCCTGTCCGTAAATATTCGGGCAAAATAAAGGAGTTTTGTTAGCTTCGTGACTATTACGGGGCGCTGGGCGGTCGAAATGTCTTCTAGTCAAGGGGAGGCACTTCATGGAGGACCCGCTAAAGCTAACCGGCCTTCGGAGAGCCGGCTTGCGCGAACAGTGAGAACGGTAGACCACTCCAATCCAAAGGTTCTTTAAGAAATTGACACACAATCTTTCGATAGAAAAACTTGAGTTTAAAGTGTTAGCGCCAGCCTCCGCTGACGTTCCGAAACACTTCAAACATCGACATGTGGATTCACGGCTCCATGAGCGACTAATCCATGGCATTCAGTCCGTTCGCGGACTTGCTTTAGGCGAATGTGGAAAGGCGGGAGCTCTTCTGCCAGATGGACGCCACTTCCAGCCCGTCGACACCGAGAGCTGGCATATCATCCTGCAAGACTCTGAAGGAACCATCCTCGGGTGTGCCCGTTATCGGACTCTGCGGGGAGGGGCTGACCAACTGGGCGCCAGTCACTCAGCGCTTGCCCGGTCCGACCGCTACGGCCCAGCATTAAAATCAGGGATCGAGCGGTTGATCGCTAACGTTCGCCGGCAGAATAAGCTATACGGCGAGGTCGGCGGATGGGCTATGCGCCGCGAGATCCGCGGAAGCACTGCTGCTGTAAGTGTTGCTTTAATGACTTGCGCATTAGCCGAACATCTGGGCGCGGGGTTGGGGATTACCACCGCTACAAGAATGCACCATTCGTCCTCAATTTTATGCCGTATTGGCGCTAACAGACTCTCTGAAATTCCGGCTTATTATGAGCCCGGATACGGCAGCATTCTCGAAGTACTGCACTTTGATTTGCCCAATCAAAATCCACGATATGCTTCCAAGCTAAATAAAGTTCGAGCTGAAATTCTTGATTTACCGGTGATTTGCGCGCACGAGAACGGCGCAGCATCAGCGCCAGTCGCCCCCAAAATCAGCATGGCAATGCCCGAGCTGCTTACACCTCAGTAATTTCGGAAACCTGGTCGAATGACAGCCAGAATTCTGAGCTGTTTTCGTTCCGATCGGAAGTCAGTAACCGGCAGATGAATCCGTCGGGGTCCACTGAGATGACTCTAACCGTCTCGGTGTACCCCCCAAAGGTGATGATCCTCGTTTGCCCGATGCTGCGTTTCAGCACAGGTATAATCTCGCTCTGCTGCATGGCTGAACGTGCTTTTCCCATCCTAGCGGCTACAACTACTCCGCCAGATAAAGTCTCAAGTCTCCAAAATGGCAAAAGGCCACGACGCCGTGGGCATCGTGACCTTTTTGTACAGTTAAATCACTACTTACGGGTGTTACCAGTTAGCGGGAGGTCCGCTTTCTTCTGGCGAGAAGACCAAAGCCCAGGAAGCCGGCACTCGTCAAAAGAAGAACGGTGGGCTCAGGGGTCGGGGTGGTGCTGAAGTTGGCGGCATAATTGACTTCCGGGATGGTGCCGTGCATATCGAAGTATGTCTCGAATTCGGCGATCGTTTGGAATGAAGTGCTCGGAGCATTGAACAGGCCCGTGAAGGGAGTCAAAGTCATGTCACCTGCCCAGTGTGCGTTACCGAGCACGTTGATTCGGGCAGAAACGCCCGTCACGTTTTGCGTTAAAACAACCGGAGAATGAGAGTTCACAAGGCATTCAAATCCGATAGCTTCCATGCCGCTGGCAGGGCACACAGGGAAGACCGGGATCGGGATGCTGGTAGCGTCCAGATCGATACCATTCGAAAGCTGAATCCAGTTCTGGAAGTCAAAAGACGTTCCAGGAGTTACCCCATTGCCCGATGTCAGGTTCTGGACTGTTTCAACGGTCGTGGGCGCAAGGTTCGCGAACACGCCGGTTGTGGGCAGGTTGATTGAGCCTGTCTGGTCTCCCGGGGTGTGCAGATAGAAATCGATACCATCGGCTGCACCAGTGGCGGTGCCACTCAAGCCGAATGATCCCGTGCCAACGGCCGCGCCGAAGGCTGATGTTGAAATCAGGGTGCTTGCTAGTACTGCCAAGCCCAGCGATTTAAAATTAAAAGTCATACGTTAAGTTAATTCCTCCATAACTGACTACATCCCAAAGCAATTAAGACGTGAGTCCCACAACTATATGAACACAAATCCGAGATTGCGTCGAGACGAAGATACTACATTCTCTCGGTTTTTTCCTGCCTTTGTCTAGCATTCCCGCACTACTCCCGGTCATGCTAGTCCCAAGCCACCCCTAAGACTCGAAAAACGCGCTCCAAAGTTACGAGCCCATTTAATGGCCGCTCCGTTTTTAGTACTAGTACTGGGCTAAACGTGTGCCAAGTTCTATCCATTACTATCCATGTCCATAGTAATCTCTTAGCCTTTCTTTGTGACACTATCGGCCGCAGCTCATGAATGAAGAGTTTTTAACAAGCTGAATTATTCCAAGCCTGCCAGGTAATTTCCCAAATTTTCTTCGCTTTAACTAAATACAGCCGAAATTAGATGAATTAAAATCATCCCATTATTGGAAACGCGGGTGATCGCAACTGCGGTTCAGGCGTAGGCCCGCTCTTGAAGGCCTTATCGCACCTGTGCCAAAGTAGAATGCCATGCAGCGTGAGAAGGTGATCTGGTTTGCCAGTTGGCTTCTGCGAACCGTCACCGCCCTCATTCTTCTACAGACCCTCTACTTCAAATTCACCGGAGCTAAAGAATCGGTCTACATCTTCTCCACGCTTGGTGTGGAGCCTTGGGGCCGTATCGCCACAGGAGTCATTGAGTTGATTGCCGCTATCCTCATTCTGACGCCGCGTACAGTGTTTTGGGGTGCATCGGTCAGCATGGGGATCATGGGCGTGGCTATTATTGCCCACCTCACAAGACTTGGCGTCACCATGCCGGAGGTTGGGGATCACGGTGAATTATTTGCTCTGGCGGTGGCTGTTTTTGCCTGTTCCGCTTTAACTTTGCTGCTCAACCTTTTCCGCTGAGCTTCTATTGCCGGAATCAGCAAGCACAGCAAAAGGATCATCACAACGAAGACTGCGGGGAGGCGTGCCAGAAACACGTTGGCCCCAACTACCAAGGCGACTGAAGCGCTTTGAATGATTACCGTTCGTAACGATGCTTGCGAAGTCACGCCAATCACAATCAATGCCGCCATCAGTAACGCCACCCCGCCCGCCAGAATGGGCTCTTCGCCCACACTCATGGGATCGCCGGGCATAACCGAAATAGCGTGATGAAACCCGACTCCGCCAATTCCAAGCGCAATAAATAGAGGTAGATGAGCGTATTGCCAAATGTAAAATCTCACCGCTTCGCGCTTATTCCGCACATAACGATGTTCCGCGCTCTTGGCGCCATCGAAATACCACCACCAAACCACAAATGCGAAGGCCATGCTGCAAAAGGCGGTAGTTGCCGCGGCCAGGCTCCAGGTCTCCTGACTTTCAATGCCAAGCATTGTTTGCGCCACAAATTCGCCGAGCAGAATGATGGTGAACAGACCAAACCGCTCCGGGTAATGCGAAGCATCCGGGGGAAAGCGAAGGCTATGCTCAACGGCGAGCCACGGCGTCGCCAGGTCGATAGCGAGTGCAATCGCCCACAAGACATAACGCAGTGGGATAGGCGCGACTCCGGAGGCGATCCAAAACAACGCCGAAACCATATAGCCGGCCGCATAGCGGGTGGTCAACGTTCGCGTTCCCGGAATGGAGCGTGCTCGCAGATATTGGACGGCGAGGATTACCCGCATCCCGGCAAAGGCAACCCCGAAGCCAGCCGACGATTCGCTGGCCAGCGAGTCTTTTGCGTTCGCTGCCATCACGGCCGCCAGGAACGACTGCACCAAGACGAAAATCCGCTGAACCGGGTCTTCCGTATCAAAACGGGTCACATAGAGCGTATGCCCGCTCCACGCCAGCCAGATCAATACGAACAAGAAAGTGTACCGGCCAAGATCTGCGCTCGAATAGTTCTTATTCAACGGCGCGCCCACCTGTGACACAGCCGCCACGAAAATCAGGTCAAAGAAACACTCCATCCAGGTCACGCGCCGCTTTTGCCACAATTCGGCCGCCCACAATCGAGGCGTCTGGATCAGCCTTCGTTTTTCCATCAGTTTCGATTCTCCGCCACGGGCACGGATGCCACAATTGGGATTCGTGTTCGCGCCACTCCGGAAAACAACATCTCCCGCCTTCCTTTCGAGATGCCTATTGGAGCCCTTCAAGCATGCTCAGCGCTGGGAATTCTGGCCGCCGACTCTGTTTTACGCGCCCGTAGCAGTGTATTACTGCTGGCTGGCCCTGCGCTACCGAAGTCTTTCACTCCCCAGTCTGGCTAACCCGGGAATGCCTGCGGGGGGCATCGTCGGTGAATCGAAATTCCAGGTGCTCTCCGAGCTTTCCCGCATCTGTCCGGAAGTGCTGGCGGAGACGCATCTCGTCCCTTTTCACTGCATCCATCAGCAAACAGCCGCTATTGAAGCGCTTCGGGTTCAGCATGAAATTGCATATCCATTTGTCCTGAAGCCCGATGTGGGCCAGCGTGGCGACGGCTTCAAAATCATTCGTTGTGCCGAGGCTGTCTACGAATGGGTGTCGCGCTTTCGCCAAGCCGCGCTTTTGCAGGTGTACGCCGCTGAGCCAAATGAGGCCGGAGTTTTTTACTATCGCTTGCCGTCAGAACCCAAAGGACGCATCTTCGCCATCACACACAAAGTGTTCCCCACTCTGAGCGGTGATGGCGTCCACACTCTGGAAGAGTTGATCCGGCTGGACCCGAGAGCCTCCGCCATCTCCCACATCTACCTTAAACGTTTTTCGAACGACCGCCTTCGAGTGCTGGCCGAACGCGAAAGTCTGCGTCTGGTGGAAGCGGGCAATCATTGCCAGGGAGCCATCTTCCTCAACGGAGACCATCTCTGGTCGCCTGAGCTTGAGGACGCCATAGACCGCATCTCATGCTCGCTCAGCGGCTTCTTCGTCGGCCGCTATGACCTTCGCTATACGTCTGCGGATGAGTTGCGCGCCGGCCGTGGCTTTCGAATTATTGAACTCAACGGTGCGTCCTCCGAAGCCACCAAAATTTACGATCCTAGCAACACGCTTTGGCAGGCTTGGTTCACGCTCTTCCGCCAGTGGGAGATCATCTTTGCTATTGCCAGCCAAAATCGGAAGACAGGCCTGAAATCGTTTCCGGCGAGCGCCATCTGGAACAACTGGCGAGACTACCGCCGTAAAGCCGCACTCTACCCGGTCAGCGACTAATGAAAATCATGCGAGGATAAAACCGCCGCACCCCGTAGTTCCAACTCCTCAATATCTCCGGCCTTCAACGAAATCACACCGCTGGTACTTTGCAAAATTCCCTTCAAGAGTAAATAAGGCGATCCATTACAAATCTGCCGCCGCCGCGCATACAAATTCGGCTCCACAATCACGTTTACAATCCCACTCTCATCTTCAATGCTGAGGAACACAAACCCTTTCGCGGTTCCCGGCCGCTGCCGTGTAATCACACATCCTGCAATCGTCAGGAACATTCCATCGCGCTGCTGCCTGGCTGTTGCTGCATCCATCACTCCCATATTTTGTAAACGCGCGCGATGATAAGCCATCGGGTGCTTGCCAATACTAACGCCGCTATTGGCAAAATCGGCATAAGTCCGCTGCCGCTCATTCATCGCAGCCAGCGGTGATTTTACGCCGTCGTCCGCCGCTGCTTCTAACAATTCTCCCACCGGCTGGAGCGCCAGTTGCGATTGCCACAACGCCCCGCGCCTGTGCCTATCCGTCTTCTCCTTCGGCAACATATTTAAAGCGCCGAGTTCCGCCAGGCTCGCTATTTCATCCTTCTGCAATTCCGGCACGCGCCGAACCAGGTCCCGCATATCCCGAAAAGGCGCTACGGAACTCTCCGCCGCAATTTTCCGCGCCGTCGTCCCATTCAGCCCGTTCACGTAATTCAAGCCCAACCGTAAATACAAAGTTTTTCCATCCGTCTCAATGGAACACAAATACTTCGACTTCAAAATGTCCACCGGCCGAAACCGCAACCCATGCCGCTGCGCATCTTTCACCAGCGTTTCCGGCGAATAAAAGCCCATCGGCTGATTGTTCAAAATCGCGGCCGTAAAGGCCGCCAGATAATGGCACTTCAAATAAGCGCTGGCATACGCAATGAGCGCAAAACTGGCCGCATGCGATTCCGGAAAGCCATATAGCGCGAATGAAGTAATCGCCTTGATGATCCGGTCCTGAATCTCACCTCGGATCTCATTGCGCTCCATCCCTGCGCGCAACTGAATCTCCACTTCGCGCATGCGCTTTTCGGAACGCTTAAAACCAAACGCCCGCCGCAATTCTTCCGCCTGACCGCCCGTGAATCCGGCTGTGATCATCGCAATCTTAATCAGTTGCTCCTGGAACAAAGGCACACCCAAAGTGCGCCGCAGCACCGGCTCCAGAGACGGATGTAAACACACCGGCTCCTCCAAACCCTGCCGCCGCTTCAAGTAAGGGTGCAGCATTTGTCCCACAATCGGACCCGGCCGGATAATCGCGACTTGCACCACAATGTCGTAAAACGTTTTAGGCTTCAACCTGGGCAAGCACGACATCTGGGCCCGGCTTTCTACCTGGAACAACCCAATGGTGTCCGCCTTCTGCAGGCATTCATAAACCTTTTCATCATTCGCCGGCAAATTCGCCAAATTCAAATCTTTGTGATAATGCTCGCGGATCAGATAAATGGAATCTTCCAGCACCGCCATCATGCCCAGACCGAGCAGGTCCACCTTGATGAGCCCCAGGTCCGCGCAATCATCTTTGTCCCACTGCACTACTACGCGTCCGGGCATGGACGCAGGCTCCAGCGGCACAATCAAATCCAATTGACCCTGGCAAATCACCATTCCGCCTGAATGCTGTCCCAAATGCCGAGGCAAATCCATCACTTCGCTCACCAGAGAAAAGAACTGCATGGTGCGCCGATCTTCTAAACAGAATCCTTGCTCGCGAAACCGCCTCTCGAGCGTATCCGACGGGTCCTTCCATTCAAAGCGGGCCATCTGCGCCGCCAGCCTGTCAATCTCCAGCTGGTCATAACCAAGCACCTTCCCCACATCCCGCACCGCTGAGCGTGCACGGTATGTAATCACATTTGCCGTCATGGCCGCGCCCAGCCGCCCATAACGCTCATAGACATATTGAATGGCGCGTTCACGCTGATCCCCGCTTGGCAAATCCAAATCAATATCCGGCATCTCTCCGCGCTCTTCGGATAAGAAGCGCTCAAATAGCAGTTCCATTCCCACCGGATCAACCGCCGTGATCCCCAGCGAATAACAAACCGCGCTATTCGCAGCCGATCCGCGTCCCTGCACCAGAATGTTGCTGCGGCGGCAAAACTCCACCATGTCCCAGACAATCAGGAAATAACCGGCCAGCTTCAGCTTTTCAATGACGGCCAGCTCGCGTTCCACCTGCAACCGGGCTTTGTCGTAATAGGGTTGATACCGCCGATGCGCGCCTGCATCCGCCAACTGCCGTAAATAAGAAATCTCCGTCTCACCGGGCGGCAGGGGATAGCGAGGAAACTCATATCCAAGGTCTTCCAGCGTGAACTGCAACCGTGCAGCCAGTTCAACGGTATTCCCAATCGCTTCCGGCAGATCGCAAAACAGTGCTGTCATCTCCTGGCTGCTCTTCAAAAAGCGTTCCTGGTTGTAATTCAACAACCGGCCGGCTTCGGCGAGTTTCGTTTTATGTTGCAGGCAAGTCAATACGTCCTGCAGCTTGCTGCTTTCCGCTGTCGCATGGGTGACGCCGTTGGTAGCCAGCAAGGGCAACCGCAACCGTCTCGCCTCCGCTGCCAGCGCCAGATTCCGATGCTCCTGCTTCCGCCGGTGATGCCGCTGTAGTTCAACAAAAACTTGACCTATCCCAAAAATCCCGATCAAACGCTCCAGCTCAGCCCGCGCCCGTTCCGCCGCGCCGACGCCAAGAGCTATCCGATAAACCTGAGCCAGCGGACCTTCCTCTCCGCCCGTCAGGCAAACCAGACCCTCCGCAAATTCGCGAAAATCCTCATCCGTGGCATACGGATTCAGCGGTTTGCCAACCCCGCCTTCCCGAAACTTAGTGCGAGTGATTAAGCGGCAGAGATTCTGATAACCAGTCCGGCTCTCGGCAAGAAGAGTAAGCCGATGGCCGGCCTGTGAAAGCACTTCCGCTCCCACTAGCCCCCGGATACCAAGCTTCCGAGCCGCCAAATGCAACCGGGGCGCCCCATAAACCCCATGGGCGTCGGTGACGGCGACGGCCGCTTGCTCCAGTTCTGCTGCGCGAGAGGCTAAGGTTTCCGGAAGGGAAGAACCTTCAAGAAAAGAGAACGCCGAGCGGGAATGCAGCTCGATGTAGTGCATTTTAAAATCATAGCGAAGAAATGGCGAATATTATCTTGAGCTGCCCTAAAAGGTGGACTCAGAATTGTAGTTCAATGGAGGGTGCGTGGTTAGTCTAGACATCCCCTTCTGGCGTTGGTCTTTGGAATCGCGCTCGGAAGCTACATTGTCTGGTTCGCACGAAACATGTGCAGAGACCCTAAATCCTATGTCGTTCGATGGCAGCCATGGATACCAGTGAGCCATTTGGGTTTGAGACTTGTGAGAGCGCTTGCCATATTCTGCGCCTGGGGCGGAATGATCATGGTGGCGGCATCCGTTTTACAAGCGACACCTACAGCCATCTTCCGGAGTGGCCATGTCCGTCTAGTCTTGCTCTTTTTGCTCGCGGTCGCTGCTCTTTTGACAGCGCCAAAACAACAAGCGACTTGCTTATCAGTTCCCAAACGGAAACCTGACTGGCGTTCCTCAGTAATCGGTTCTGACTCCGCCCCCGTCCCGCAAGTGAGTTTCTCGTCGCAAACGGTGAAGTCAAACTCTTAAAACCCAAACAGCTTCCGAGTATCCAAATGAATCACCCGGGCCCCGCCCTCTCTCGCCAAACTCACCATATGCTCCGTCCCGCCCGGACCATCCCCGCTCGCCCCGTCCCAAAGTGCAATCAATGTTAAATGCTCCGGTGCGCGGCACAAAGCCTCACTCACCAACCACAAATTATTCCGCTGCCAGACGTCATAATTACTTTTAAACTGCAGCCACTTAGGAAGCACCGGCGACTCCGCCAGCACGGGCACATCCGGATGCTTTTCGGTCTGCGCATGAAACCGCCGCACCCAGCTCTTGTCATCCGCGTCCACGCTGGCCTCAATAAACTGTTCCTCCGGCAGCGCCAGCATCATCTCGGTGGGAATCCCTAACTCCTCGCAGACCTCCAGAAATAAAATATCGCCGCCATTCGCCCCGCCCGAAATGCCGAGCATGGAGCCATGCGTCATCCCTTTTTCGTCCGCCAGCGCCGCGCGTATCGCCTCACGCGCCACGCTCTCCTGCGCGGCCGGGAAGCGCGGTTTCTCTCGCTTTGCGGAATCAATTCTGTGTCCCGTGAACAGAAACACTCGATCCAGGCGCGTCTGCTGAGCCGGGCTAGCGCCGCCATCCGGCGGCAAAACCTTCAGCGCCTCGGTCATATTGGCCTGCAACACTCCGAGATCGGCAAACATCTGTATCTGCTTCCGCACCGAATCCAACACAAAGCCACCCTGAGCGGCCGCTGCTTTCCGGTAGAAGTAGATCGCACGTCTGGCATTCGGCAGGGTCAGCAGGTTCAAATCGCCCACACTACTCAGCAGCCATTGATCCTGCTTATCGCTGGGCGATGGCTGCGCATCGTCCGCACCATCAAAGCGAAGTTGCAGCGCATAGCTGATTTGATCGCGCTTGCGTTTGATATCCGTCAGCTTCTGGGCGGCAACGCTATCGTCCCCGAACTGATTGCTCCAGGTCTCGGGGAATTTCGTCGAAAGCTCGATAATAACCACCGCCAGCGCCAGCGCATTCAGTCCCGGATAGTAAGAGTCTAAATCCTGGCGATAAGCCATTAGGTACTGCTCGTAGGCTTCCTCCAGCAGCGGCGACTCAAGGGCCTTGCGGCCTCTATCTTCCGCCTTCTCGTCAATCCAGTCGTGAATCCAACGGTCTTTCTTGTTGCGTCCTAGCTGACCGTGTAGTTCAGCCAGGTCACTTGGCTCGGTAGCCCGCTGCAGAGCGCGCTCCAGCGCCTGGTCCGAACCCGTCAGATCATTTAGCCGCTGGTAAATGTTGCCCAGATTTCTATTTGCCTCTAGGTCAAAATCGTCCAGGTTGCGCAGGCTCTCCCAGGCCGTCCGCGCCGCTCCATATTTCTTAATCAGAACCAACGCCCGGCCAACAACTCGCAGTCCGGTCGACTCCCACGGGAAGCCTCTTGCCTCGAGTCCCAACAGTGTTAACTTGCGTGCATCATTGTCTTTTTCCGCGCGCTGCACCTCCTCACCGAAGCCGAGCGGCACCGGCAAGAAGAGTTCCCGGTCTTGCGACTTCAAGTTGGGCAGCGAAAGGAACACCGGACTGTCTTGCCGCTCGCTGGCAGCGGTCACTCGGAGCGCCTCCGCCATTATGTCCAAGGAAGCCGCAGGATTGGCCGGATCGTATTCGAAATATCGGTCGGTCTTTAGATCAAACGGTACGTCCGCCTCCTTCACTTCTTGAACCGTCTGCGGGGGAGGCGTCTTCGCGCGAATCAGAAAGGTTCGTTTCTCCTGCAGCGCGTGCCGGATGCCCAACTCATAAAACGCGTTGGCATTGTTCGTCGTGATGTCGGCAATCACCAGATCGGCTACCAGCAACAGTTGAAACATATCCACGCGGATATTGCCGGCTTCCAGGATTTCACCCGTCGTCCGTCCGGCCGCGCCAATTCTGTCCAACGCCGGGCCGACCAGCTTGGCCTCCACGTCATCGAAGTTAATGCCTTTGCGTGTTCCAAAGGGCCGAATAATAAACGCTCTCATTCAGCACATCCTTTTCTCAGAAGAACTAAAGACCTTATCACGATCCGGAGCAGGATAACGCTATCGGTTTCAAACTCCTGCAAGGTTTCTATCGACCGGGATGACTTCAATGGGCCCCAGTAACCACAGATACGCAAGAATGCCGAGTATTAAAAACATTCCGGCAACGGCAAACGCCCAGACAAACGAGTGAGTGATCCCCACCAAATAACCGGTAATGATCGGCGCCAAAATACCGGCGCTCTGGTTGCCGGAGTTCAGAATGGATCCCACCTTGCCGGTGCTGTTTTTCGGCGCAATCAAAGACGGGAGCGACCAGCCCACTGGCGCGGCCGCCGACAAGCCGCCCAAGGAGATGGTTATCCAGACCAGAGCCACCAACGGGTTCGAAGTAAACATCGGACCCAAAATGGCGAGGCCCACCACGGTTCCCCCAATCAGAACTGTTTGGCGCACCCGTGTGTCGTCATGTCCTCTCCGTATCAGGGAATCAACCAGCAAGCCCCCGACAAGCAAATCTGTTCCCGTGGCAAATATCCATGGAACAGATGAATACATCACAGAAGCCAAAGGCGAGAGCTTCAGCGCCGAGAAATAAGTGGGAAGCCATAGCAGGAAGATGTAGAAGCAATAGTTGTAGCCGAAGAAGCCAACCACCAAGCCTATGATTTTGCGTTGCCGTAGCAAGTAGCCCAGGGAGGCGCTAGCTCCGGCCTTCCCAGTACCCGCGGGCTCGCGATTCTGTGATGGCTCCCGATAGAGAACACAGAAGGCTACAAAGTAAAAGAAGCTGAGCAGTCCTGACGCGGCAAAGCTCCAGCGCCACCCGAATCGAATCAACAAAATGCCAACCAGCGGAACGCCGATAGCAGGACCAAGTTTGGCCGAGGAATCAAATATCGCTGTGGCCAAGCTCATCTCACTCCGCGCAAATAATTGGCCGATAGCTTTGGCGTTCGCTGGAAACGTCGGCGCCTCGCCAATACCCAGTAGCAGCCGCATGCCAAAGAAGCTTCCTACTCCAGGGGAAACCGCTGCGCCAAATGACGCCAAAGACCACAAAAACGAACCGGCGCGCCCAATACTCTTCACCCCAAAACGGTCCAGTAGAACGCCCATGGGCAATTGCGCTAAGGCGTAAGTCCAGTTGAAGGCGCTCAACACGTATCCAAATGTAATAACCGATATCCCAAACTCGGCGTGCAAAGCATCATGCGCCACCGAGATATTGACCCGGTCAATGTAATTGACCAGAACGCCGATCCCAAGTAATATCGCCACGCGCCAGCGGTGTGCGTCATTCGGCATTATGCCTACCAGTCAAGAATGGCATCGTCGTGGGCGCGCACGGTTGTCGGGTGGATCACTTCCTGCTGAAATGGGTATTTCGCTGCTGCTTCTTCGTTGACTTCGATTCCCAAGCCTGGAGCATCCGGCGGAAGCCAATAGCCTGCCTCCGTGACCAAGGCGTGCTGAACAACTTCCCACCTCCAGGGCACATCGCTGAGCATATCTTCCTGAATCAGAAAGTTCGGTGTGCTCAGGTCGAAGTGAAGCGCCGCCGCGTTAGCCACCGGCCCCAGCGGGTTGTGAGGCGCAACGCCCATGGTATAAATCTCAGCCATAGCGGCAATTTTCTTCGCTTCCCAAATGCCACCGCAATGACAAAGATCCGGCTGGATAATGTGACACGCCAGCTTCTCAAAAACTTCGCGGAACTGGTACCGCGTCACCAGTCGCTCGCCCGTCGCAATGGGAACCGGGCTGGCCCTTCTTACTTCAGCCATTACATCCACATTCTCCGGGGGTACTGGCTCTTCGACAAAATAAGGTTTATAAGGCGCCAGAACCCTGCAAAACTCAACTGCATTCGCCAGCGAATGCCTTCCATGGCAATCCACCATGATGTCAACCTGTTCGCCCACCGCGCGCCGAATCGCCTCCATCGCCCGTTCCGCGTAACGATAGGCCGCAATGCTGTTAAGCGATTCAGTGGGCGGAGTAATCAGCACCTTCACCGCTGAGTAACCCTTGGATACCACAGCCACCGCGCGGTCGGCGAAAATCTTCGCATCGTCGCTCCACTGTGTCTCGTAGACCGCGCGCATGTCGCCACCACCCAAATGCGTATACATGCGCACCTTATTGCGAACGGCTCCGCCTAGAAGTCTGTAGACCGGCAATGAAAGTGACTTGCCCAGAATGTCCCAGCAGGCCTGTTCAATTCCGGATATGGCGGATAGTCCAATCACGCCTATCCGCCAAAAGGACTGGCGGTACATTTTCTGGTAAAGATGCTCAATCCGAGTTGGGTCTTCGCCGAGAATCATCGGCTCGAAGTCTTGAACCGCTCCCACCACACTGCGGGTCTTCCATTCCAGCGAAGCTTCGCCCCAACCATAGAGGCCCGCTTGATCTGTCTCCACTTTCACAAACACCCAATTCCGCATCTCGGCGTTCACCACCAGCGGCTTAACGGCGGTTATCTTCATAATTCATGGCAAGGCTGTTAGCAGAGTATAAAACGCTGGCCCCAGTTTTATCAGCTTCCGCGAACGCATATAATCAACGGCGATGAAACCTTTCCTTCTCACCCTCTGCATGCTGGCTTTTGGCGCATGCAATCACGCCTTCGCACTCGATAACGGCTTGGCCCGGACGCCGCCGATGGGCTGGAACAGCTGGAACAAATTCGCCTGCGACGTCAGCGATACCCTGGTTCGCGGAATGGCGGATGCGGTAGTCTCCAGCGGCATGAAAGACGCCGGTTACGAATATGTTGTCATTGATGATTGCTGGCAAGTTTCTCGCGACGAAAACGGCAACATCGTGCCCGATGCCAAGCGCTTTCCCTCCGGCATCAAGGCGCTCGCCGATTACATCCATTCCAAAGGCCTCAAGTTTGGTATCTACTCCGACGCGGGAACCGGCACCTGCCAGAACCGTCCCGGCGGCCGAGGCTATGAGTTTCAGGACGCACGGCAATACGCTGCCTGGGGCGTGGATTACCTCAAATATGATTGGTGCAATCACAGCACGCAAAACTCCGAGGCATCTTATTCCCTGATGAGCCAGGCGCTCCTCAAGTCAGGCCGCCCCATTGTCTTCAGCCTCTGCGAATGGGGTTCCACTCAGCCTTGGCTTTGGGCTAAAGATGTTGGCAACCTCTGGCGTTCCACTGGCGACATCACCGACAAATGGGACACCCAGAAGAAAGATGACGGACTGGGCGTAATTCAAATCATTGACCTTGTGGACGGCCTTTACTCCTACGCCGGCCCTGGACATTGGAATGATCCGGACATGCTGGAAGTGGGCAACGGCGGCATGACGGCTGTTGAATATCGTTCCCACTTCAGCCTCTGGGCCATCATGGCTGCCCCCCTCATCGCCGGCAATGACCTGCGCAGTATGACTCCGGAAACTCACGACATCCTGACGAATAAAGAAGTCATCGCCGTCGATCAGGACCCGTTGGGCATTCAAGGTCATCGCGTAAAAAAGGACGGCGACTCCGAAATCTGGTCCAAGGAGATGAGTGATGGCAGCCGGAGTGTCGTTCTATTGAATCGAGGTGCAGCCGAGACCAAGATCACCCTCAGGTGGGCTGATATCGGCTACCCCGAAACTCTCAACGCCTCCGTTCGCGACCTATGGGCGCACGAGGACCTCGGAAAGCAGAAAGGCGCCTTCTCCGCTAGCGTTCCCAGTCACGGCGTGGTCATGGTCTCCGTGAAACCGTAGGCGACTAGCGATAACTCACTGGCGGCGGAGTCACTGCAGATAATTTCTGAAACTCCGCTTCCGGTAACTCCAACGACGCTGACGCCACATTCTCCTCCAGATGCTTCACAGAAGACGTTCCCGGAATCGGCAGTATCGCGGGCGATCGCTTCAGCAGCCATTGCAGCGCCACCTGTTGGGGCGTCACTCCTAAACTGCCAGCCACACTCTCCAACACTTCATGCGCTTTTCGTCCGCCTGCCAGCGGAGCCCAAGGCATAAACGCAATGCCATGCTTTTCACAATAATTCAGCACGTAATCCCATTCGCGATCGGCAAAGCTATAGCGGTTCTGCACGGAAACAATCTCCACTATCTTCCGGGCGCGTTCAATATGTTCCAGCGTCACGTTCGATAGGGCCGCATGCCGAATTTTGCCTTCATCCTTCAGGCTCGCCAGGGTCTCCATGGAGAAATCGAAGTTTACGGAAGCGTCAGGAATATGCAGTTGGAACACATCAATCCGCTCCAGCTTCAGCCGTTTCAAGCTTCCCTCGCAAGCCTCGCGCAAATGCTTCGGACTCGCGTTGTGCGTCCATTGCGCAGGGCCCACGCGCTCCCATCCCGCTTTGGTCGCAATCACCACGCCCTCTTTGTAGGGAGCCAGCGCCTCGCCGATCAGTTCCTCTGATACGTACGGTCCATAGGAGTCGGCAGTATCGATAAAGTTGACGCCCAACTCAACCGCGCGCCGCAGCGTGCGTATACATTCGTCACGATTTTCCGGCGGCCCCCAGATTCCTTTGCCGGTAATCCGCATGGCTCCATAGCCAAGGCGATTCACCGTTAAATCGCCTCCCATCGTAATTGTTCCGGCGGCACTTGCATTCAATGTTGTGGTCATACTTTGCCAGAGTAATGCATGACCACAACCGATTCGAATTTCCGCTTCTTCTTCTAGCTCGGTACCGGCAAAGCTTTTCTGGCCTCCCGGTCCGGGTCGTTCTTCGCCTCGCAGCGATCATCGAAGATCATGGTTTCACCCTGGCTTGCCGAGTACTTCGGCCATTCGGGAAGTCCGGCTCCATTGGGATCGCCGGTCTTCATGAACTGCAAGAGTGCGCCGGCCATTTTGGTCGAGAGCGCTCTGGGTCTGGGACCACCGCCGGTGTGTGTCAGCATCACGTCCGTGTTGTAGAACCAAAAGCTGATATCCACACAGTGAAAGGCCCTCATGCGACTGTCGAACAAAGGCGGTTGCCAGGTAAACCAGTTCACGTACACCGGGGCGGGTTGCTTTGACTTAATGTCCGCCAACATCACGACGCTTTGCCGGTTGCTGCTGACCAGCGACCAGATCTCGACCGGCTTTCTTCCCGGAAATGCCTTCGCGTAAGATTCCACCACTCCCTGTGCTTTGTCTCCAAAGCCTGCGCCGAACCCCGCTCTGGCCTTCACTTTTTCCACCACCTGCTCCAGCGTGATCGATTCCACTGCAGCGTCGGCCCAACTGGGCGATTGCTCGTTCTGAACCGAGCTGATGATCATCGGCACATCGGCTGCCGTAGGCGCGCCTTGGGGATCGTAGGGATGCTGGGGCAGAATGTCGCCATCGACAACCGGGCTGAATCCGCGATTCATTCCACCGCCGGGGCCGGCCTTTTGGGCCACGGTCTGCTGCGCCTTGGTGGCAATGGCGTAGAAGTCTTTCCAAGGCATCGTTTGCAGCTTGGTCAGTTCATCCGGCTTCAGACCCGCCTCGTGGACCACCGCGGCGCCGAGTTCTTCCGAATAGCTCTTATCTCCCGCTTTGCGGGAAGCTCCGCTCAGCACGACAGCTTTGTGGAATAGTCCTTTAGCGCTGGGCATTGCCGTCAGGATGCAAACCTTCGCGCCGCCGCCCGACTGTCCCATGATGGTGACGTTTCCCGGATCACCGCCAAAATTGGTGATGTTGTCGCGAACCCACTGCAAAGCGGCCACAATATCCAGCATGCCCACGTTTCCAGACGCGGCAAATTTCTCTCCGCCCGCGCCCGCAAGATTGCAGTAGCCCAGCGGACCCAGTCTGTGATTGATGGAGCAAAAGACGACATCCCCGAATCGCGCGAAGTTCTCGCCGTTATATCCGTCTTGCTCAATTCCGTTTCCGTTCACGAACCCGCCGCCGTGGATCCAGAACAGAACGGGCCTCTTCTTGCCGTCGTCGATTCCAGGCGTCAGCACATTGATGCGGAGGCAATCCTCACTGACATCGTCGTAGTTCCAATGATCCCGGAAGGAAGCGTATTTATTCTCATACCGGTTGTCCATGGTTTGCGGCGCCGAATTTCCCCACCAGAGCGCAGGGTACACATCTTTCCAGGAGTTCGGTTTCTGCGGCGGCATAAAACGATTCGCGCCGGAGGTATCCGCACCATAAGGCATGCCGAGAAAGTAATAGATTCCCCGCAGCGAGTATCCTCTCACCTTTCCGTATTCCGTCTGTGTGAGTGCGATGTTGTCACCGACAAGCAGAAGCGGCCCATCCTGGCCTTCTGTGGCAGCGACACTTGGGGCGGTAACCAGTGTCGAGCCAAGGGCGATCCCGGCCGAGCTTGTCCCGAGCGTCTGTACGAACTGGCGTCTGTTCGATTTCATAGTGTTCAGATCCTCATAGCGACTGTTATTCCGGCTCCGATTAGTATATGCCGGACTTCTGTTTGATGATGGACCGCGAACTCCACCGGAAGCTACATGCGTGTGCCACGAGGAAGATATCGGGCTGCGCCATAACGGTCATACCGAAAGCCTTCACGCCGCAGCGGACGATCTCCATACGGGTCTTCGAATTGGGCCATCAACTCATACATGCGGGCGCGCATGTCGTCCGCTTCGCGTCGATAATCGCCCGCATAGGCCACGTTGTGCATTTCCTCCGGGTCGCGCTCCAAGTCATAGAGCTCATCAATATCGAATCCGTTGAAGACATATTTGAAGCGTTTCGTTAGGGCAACCCGTTGGGTGTACAAAAACTCGCCTCCATAGAACGCGCCCAGCCTCATGTCCGGCCAGTCCGTCCTGTCGGGGGCTTCGAAGAGGGGAATCAAAGATCGCCCGTCCGCGAAGGGCAACGCCGCAGTGTGCGCCATCTCCACATAGGTGTGCGCCAGATCATGTGTCTGCACCAGATGCGACGTGCGCCCACCGCTTCTGATCTTCCCCGGCCACCGGATGATCAGCGGCACTCGATAGCACTCCTCGTAAGGTATCCACCCTTTGATCCACATCCGATGCGCGCCAGCCATGTCGCCGTGGTCCGTCGTACAAACCACCAGTGTGTTGCTCGCCTGACCCGATTGATCCAGCGCATCCAGTATTCGCCCGATCTGTGCGTCCAATTGTTCGGTGAAGGCATAGTAATGCGCGCGGCCTTGCCGGTAATCCTCTTCACTCACCGAGCCCCATGTTTCAGACTCTCGCTTGTGCATCCCCGGCTTGCCGTCAAAGGTGTCATAAAAGCTTTTCGGCACCGGCACATCCGCAGCGTTGTAGCGCTGCAAATATTCCACATGCGGCAGGTAGGCGTCGTGCGGAGCATCAAAGTGTACTTCTAAGTGCCAGGGCTTGCTGCCCTGTGAGAATCGCTTGAGCATCCGAGCGGCGTATTCGGCCGTCTGGTATTCGTCAGTGGCTTCAAGGGGTCCTTCGGTTTGGCCCCACATGGTGAAGGGTTCGCTTCCCGGCCATTGCATCTTTCGGTGCGGAACAACCTCCAATTTTTCTCGTGGCCGCTCCACCTTGTCGGGATTTAAGTCCCTATGAGCCAAAAGCGCGGGATCACACCCATGAACACCCGCCATTTCGTTGAAGCCGAAATCGAGCGGCGACCTTGTCCAACTGGCATGCCACTTCCCAACGTAGCCCTGCTGATAGCCGCGTTCCTTCAGACGATGCGAATAGAGGACCACATCGGAGAACATGTCTCGATGCACCGACGGCGGAGAATGCACCTGGTTGAAAACGCCATTGTGCCAGGGATAACTTCCGGAAAGTATCATCGCTCGGGCGGGACAACACACCGGCACCGGAGTGTAACTCCGCTCGAACAGCATTCCTTCAGCAGCTAACTGGTTCAGCCTCGGGGTTCGGCAGAGGGAGCGCCCGGCCACCGTTGCCCATTGCTGCTGGTCGGACATAATATGCAGAATGTTGGGCGTCTTGGCCGCAGGTTCCTGGTCAGCTTGCACAATGGTTAAGCCCGCGGCGGCTTGCGTAAGGAAAGCTCTTCGGTCCATTTTGTTAGTGAATGTGGCTCGTGATATGATCTCACTCCGGTTCGAAACCATGCGTCGACCTTCATGAGAACTGCCGCCTTGGTGTGTTGGAGTTCCGGCGCTCGACGTCGTCACCTAAGCCAGTGCAACGCGTGCTAGCTATAGCGGTTTGACAACTTGCCAGACTTAGTGTAAATGCCCTCTTCGACAAGAGTCTTGCGGGCAATCGATTGTGACTTCGTCGCCCGAGCGGTAAAAGTCTTCGCTGCCTTGCGGAAGCGCTCTAATGCCTCGGGCGGGGTCAATTCAAGCCTCGCTTTGGCTGGTGTTCTTACCTTCACGCGAACAGGGTACCAACCAATAGCTCTCCGGGAGCAACGCGTCAGGCCCACCGACTAATTCAAACTAATTCAAAAAATAAGTCCGATACAAAGTGTCTCGCTGCTTAGGAACAAACCCGGCATCCCGAATCAAACGCCGCAATTCTTCCTCAGTAGCCTGATGATGGGTCCCCGCCGCCGAAACCACATTCTCCTCAATCATGATGCTGCCTACATCATTCCCGCCAAAACGCAAACCAAGCTGGCAAACCTTCAAACCCGGAGTCACCCAGGACGCCTGAATATTCGAAATATTGTCCAGGTAGATCCGGCTCAGCGCCAGCATCTTCAAATACTCCACCGCGGTCGCTTCTTCCTTCACAAAGCGACCCAAAGACGTATACTCGCGCTGAAAAAACCACGGGATAAACGCCGTAAACCCGCCGGTGTCTTCCTGAATTTGCCGCACGATATCAAAGTGATTCATGCGCTGTTCAATCGTTTCGCCGGTACCGAACATCATGGTCGCCGTCGTTCGCATGCCCAAAGCATGCGCCGTCCGATGAACGTCAATCCATTCCTGTGATGAACACTTCAACCGGCTGATCCTGTAACGAACGCCATCGTCCAGAATCTCCGCGCCGCCGCCGGGAATCGAGTCCAGCCCCGCGTCCCGCAGCCGGGCAATCGTATCCCGCAAGCTCAGGCCGCTTACTTCGGCGATGTTCACAATCTCCGGCGCCGAAAAACAGTGGCACCAAATATCGTAATTCGCCTTGATGGTCCGCAGCATATCCTCGTACCATTCAATCTTCAAATCGGGATGCAGTCCCCCCTGCATCAGAATGCCCGTGCCGCCCAGTTCCTTTGTCTCCCGAATCTTGTCCAGAATCGTTTCATGGGACAGGATGTAGCCTTCCTTGTGGCCCATCGGACGGTAAAAAGCGCAGAAACTGCAATACTCAGTGCAGAAATTGGTGTAGTTAATGTTCCGGTCAATGATGTAGCTGACCACGCCTTCGGGATGATGTTTGCGCCGAATCGTATCGGCTTCCATGCCGATGCCCACTAAATCGTCGCTGTTATAAAGATCAATGGCTTGTTGTCTGCTAATCATGCTCTTCCTGCTAACGTAGGGCGAGGAAGCTGTGCTAACTCCAGAAAAGCTTCCAAACCCTTCTCTTCCTGCGGTCCCAAAACATACCTGATGTTATGCCTCAGGTAATGACCAGCCAGTTCCCGGGAAACACCTCTTTTAGGATGTTCCTGCTCTACAATCTCATCTATTCTTTGCGCGCCGTAAGCGTATGAACCCCGGGTGATCGCTTCTAGTGTAGGGAAGGGAAGCCCCGCTTTTCCACCCCATGCGGCGAATACCATCGGCAGCCCCGTCAACAGCCGCCACTCTTCGCCCAGATCCAGCGCTTCATAAGTCAGCTTCGCGGGATTTATCCGCAAAGCCGGATCGCCAATCACCAATGCCGCGTCGCATTCCGCCAGCATCTTCTCCAGAACCGGCTCGCAGGAAGTAATGTCCGCCATCACACCATAGCGTTCCCGCAGAATCACCCGCGCCAGTTGAACAGAGGTTCGCGAACTCGAATCGCCCGCCAATGTTCTGATCTCGCGAATCGGCTTCTTCGCAACCAGCAGAATGCTGCGGACCGGCCCAAAACAGGTGATGCCGACTCCCGGAACAATATCCAGCCCCTGCCGCGCAATCTCCGCGACCGGAACCAGCCCAATCTCAATCTTGCCGGATTCCAGTTCGCGCGAGCAGACCGATGGCAACGAAAAACTCAGGTCAACCAAATCCTTTTGCGGACCATGCAGCATGCCCCAAACCAGAGGCACCGGATTCAAATAACCTACCGAGCCAACCCGGTATCTTCTGGAATGACTGATCAACTTTCAGTTTATCGGACCACGCCGAGCCGCTTACCGGTAGCAGGTAATCCGCTCAATCGACCGCGCTTTGCCGGTGGCCTCATCAGCATTCACCACCACGCCATGAAGTTCCAGGCCGTTCTTAGCCGCTTCCATCCGTCCGGGAACACCCGTCAGGAAACGTTTGACAATGGTCTCTTTTTCCACGCCGATCACCGAATCATAAGGCCCAGTCATGCCGGCGTCTGTCTGATAGGCCAACCCCCCAGCCAAAACGCGTGTATCGGCCGTGGGCACATGCGTGTGGGTGCCGACCATCGCCGTAGCGCGTCCATCCAGATGCCATCCCATGGCCACCTTTTCACTGGTCAATTCAGCATGGAAATCCACAAACCGAATCCGAATCGCGGGGTCCATCGCGTCCAGAATTTCGTTTGCCTTGCGAAACGGGCAGTCGATATTCGCCATCTGCGCGCGCCCTTGCAGATTGATCACCGCGTATCGAACGCCGCTTTTCGTAGTGCCGCAATAGACGCCGCTGCCGGCCACTCCCGCCGGATAATTAGCCGGACGCAGCAGTCTCGGTTGCTGGCCCATGTAGTCGTTGATTTCCCGCTTATCGAAGCTGTGGTTGCCGCCCGTCAATACATCCAGGTCCAAGGCGAAAAGCTCTTCCGCAATCGCGGGCGTAATGCCAAAACCGCCGGCGCTGTTCTCAGCATTGGCTATGGCTAGATCAATTTGCTTTTCCTGGAGAATGTGGCGGATGTTTTCCGCGACCATTGTGCGGCCAGCGGCGGCGAAGATGTCGCCGATAAACAGAATATTCATGGGAGCGTTTCCTGCGAGAGCCTCCAATCCGCAGCCTCCGTCATTGACCCCTAAGAGATCAGGGGGGAACCCTCCGAGCGCCTTTAGGCTTCTCCATGGCGTGTAAACACACCGGAGCCTGCACACCAGCACTTAATTCGAGCGGGATTCCATGACATTGACTATCGGATCAATTTATAGGAGACCTTGGACGGAAGGATCTCGCGGGGAACGCTCAAGAAAGAGGATAGCAAAGAAATCCGATATATCGTGCGGAAATCTTTCGTGCATGTCGCGCCGGAAATTGGCCCCACTGAAACATAACTAGTGGTCACTTCCTGGCTGATTCTTCGTCTAATGTGCGCCGATGAATCCGCATACCCGCCTATGAATACTGTCGATACCCGTTCTCTAGCCCTCCTATGGAACAATTCCTCCGGCTGGCGCGATTCCGAGAAAACCCGGGCCGCCATCGAATCCATTCTTTCCTCGGATGGTTCGCCGCTCAGTAGCCACCAGGTGCAGCGCGGCATGAATATTTCTGAAGAAAGCAAGTTTATTGCCGCTGCCGGAGCTGAAATTCTGGTTGCCGCGGGTGGCGATGGCACCATCAACGCCGCCGCGTCAGCTCTCATCCACCAATCCACCGCACTCGGTGTCATTCCTGCCGGCACGCTGAATCACTTCGCCCGCGACCTTCAAATTCCGCTCGACCCGCTGGAAGCTGCCCGAACCGTTGTGGACGGACAGATCATTCAAATTGACGCCGCATCTGTCAATGACCGTATCTTTATCAACAACTCTGTCCTCGGCCTCTTCCCTAATTACCGTACCGCCCGCGAAGCTTGGGAGCGTCACGGCTTCGGCAATACTCGCCTGGGACGTTTCATCGCCACAGTGGGAGCCGTGTTGAAGGTTTTCTGGCGTTTGCCCCACTTGCTGGTGTCGCTCGATCTAGACGGCCGGAAGCAAACTCTCCGCACCCCTTTCGTCCTGGTCGGTAACAATGAACATGAAATGCAAGGCCTGTCGCTCGGCCACCGGGATCGCATTGATAAAGGTCTGCTTTGGGTTTACGTCATGCGCCCCTGCAGCCGGTGGCGGATGTTGCGCTTGTTGGCCGGCCTAATCTTCGGCCGCGTGCCGCGAAACTCCATTTTCCAGGTGTACCCTGCCTCACGTCTAACCATTGACTCCAACCGCGGCCGCATCGGCGTGGGCATTGACGGGGAAATGGTACGCATGAAAACGCCGCTTCAATATCACTCTCTTCCCGGCGCCCTTCGCGTGGTGGTTCCGCGCTCCTATTCTGCGGTGCGGCCCGTCGCTCGCTAATGCGCCTGATTGCCCACATTTCTGATCTTCATTTCGGCTATAACGATCTGAAGCTAGCGCTCGCCCTTGCCCGGACGCTGAATGAACTGAAACCCCATGTCCTGGTGGTCTCCGGAGATTTGGTTGAACACGCCACCAACGCCGAATTTACCGCCGCACGCAACTTTCTGGATAGTCTTCCCACCCCGCAAATCATCGTCCCTGGCAACCATGACCTCGCCTTCTACAATTTGTGGCGACGCTTCACTGAAGGCCTAAACAAGTACCGGCGATATATCAGCAAAGACACCGAGCCCTCTTTCGTGGACGATGAAGTGGCCGTCGTGGGCGCCGATAGCGCTCACTTATACCCCGTTAAAGGGGGCAAAATCACAGAATCGCAACTGGGTAATTTGGTGGACCGGTTCTCGAAGTTTCCATCCAATCTGATTCGCGTACTGGTGACTCACCACCCGTTTGACCTGCCGGAACCCTCCAACCCCCACTTGCTTATTGGCCACTCCCGTCGCGCCGTCACGCGTCTATCGCCGGTTGTGGACATCCTCCTTGCCGGGCACGTGCATCGCAGTTCCACGGGCAGCACCAGCACTCGTTATAAGTTGGATGATCACCCCATGGTCTTTGTTCAGGCGGGGACTGCTATCTCGGACCGCAACAAAGGCGAAGCGAATTCCTTCAACCTAATTCATACCGGCTGCTCGCCAAACCGGGAAAAGCAGGTAATCGTAAACCGATACTCCTGGGCCGGGGAACCCATGGGTTTCACTTGCCAGCATTCAGATGAATACCGGTTGGGCGTCAAGGGCTGGGCACCGTTATGAAGCCAAAGCCACTCGTTTACTCGTACAAGTGTCGGTACTAGAAGCATCAGTACTGTAGTGCTATACTCCTCCTCGATCGGATTATTCTGCTTCACGGCAGAATCCGGAACAACCCGGTCCGGTCGCCAAGGGCCAAAGATTGTCCTTGGCATCAAGGAGACACAACTTTTTTATGTTCGCAAAGTTATACCGGTCCATTTTCATAAATGGCATCGTCTTGGCAGCCTTGAGTGCGGCCTGTCAGGCGCAATCGTTAACACCATTTACGCGTCACGTGCGGGGAGTGACACGCAGTGGCGCAGCAAACCTCATTGCTCAACTACCCGGGGACAAGCTAATGACTCTGGACATTGTTCTTCCGCTGAGTGATGGAGTTGGGCTGGACAAGTTCCTTAAGGAACTTTATCGTCCTGATAGTCCCTCATACAAGAAGTTCCTTACCGTACAGCAGTTCACTGAGCGCTTCGGACCCACTGAGGCTGATTATCAAGCTGCCCTCAGGTTCGCAAAGGAAAATGGTCTCCAGGTAGTCGGCGGTTCCCGCGATGGCATGGATCTTCAGGTGAGAGGTCCGGTCTCTGCCGTTCAGGCAGCCTTTCACATTACCCTGGGCGTCTATCAGCACCCGACCGAAGACCGCACCTTCTATGCGCCGGATCGTGAACCCACTACCGACCTCCCGTTCGCGGTATGGCATGTCTCCGGCTTAGATAACTATTCCATTCCGAAAAGAATGTTGACCAGCCGCACTGAATACGCTGCCGCCCGCGGAATGAATTGGGACGACGTCGTTAGCCATGCCACCACCGGTTCAGGCCCATCCGCCTCGTACCTGGGCAGTGACATGCGCGCGGCTTATTACGGCGGAACGTCTTTGACAGGCGCGGGCCAAAACCTTGGCCTCCTAGAATATGTCGGCACGGATTTGGCCGACTTGAACACCTACTACAAAAACGTTGGCCAAACCAATAAAGTCCCCATAACGCTACTGTCCACAGACGGTACCAGCACGGCGTGCCTTCATTCCACGGGTTGCGACGACACCGAGCAAACTCTCGATTTAACGCAAGCTCTAGGTATGGCGCCCGGCCTGGCAAGTCTGGTGATGTACGTCGGCTCGTGGGATACCTCTATCATCAGCGCCATGACAACGCACAACCCTTTACCCACCACTATCGGTTGTTCGTGGGGGTGGACTCCGGCGGATCCAACAGAGCTCGACCCGTATTTCAAGAAGATGGCGGCGCAGGGCCAGACTTTCTTTAGCGCGTCGGGAGACCAATCCACGTGGTCAGCAAACACGGAAGCTTGGCCTGCGGACGATGACTACGTTGTTGCTGTCGGGGGTACAGACCTGGTAACGTCCAGTGCCGCCGGCTCCTGGAAGTCGGAAACTGCTTGGTTGGATAGCGGTGGTGGCATTTCGCCTGACCAGATCGCGATCCCTTCCTGGCAGAAGATCACCGGCGTGATTACCGCTGGTAATCACGGCTCCACGTCCTATCGCAACGGTCCGGATGTTTCAGCAAACGCCAATTTCAGCTTCTATGTCTGTGCCAATCAGACAGCTTGCACAGCCAACGAATACGGCGGCACCAGCTTTGCGGCGCCCATGTGGGCAGGTTTCATTGCTCTCACGAATCAGCAGGCGGCAGCTAAGGGTAAGCCGAAAGTCGGATTTATGAACTCCACCATTTATCCGCAAAACGTCACATCAACCTACAGTACAGATTTCCACGACATCACGAGCGGCACTTCCGGCAGCTACACAGCGGTGACCGGTTTCGATCTCGTCACCGGCTGGGGCAGCCCCAAGCCGGCGCTCATCAATACGCTAGCCCCCTAGTATCAATCCGGCGGCCGGCTGTGTGCCGGCCGCCTCATCGATTTGCGGCATTGCCGGAACAAAACCAAGCTACAGTTTGTTCAAAAGGCCTGTTTCACCCGCAAATGTCCCATAACAGATGGGTGTTATACTTCCATTCACTCGGACGGCTCTCATCTCGTATTTTCGAATGATCCAGGCCCGAGTGGCCAAAGGCTAACGATACTTCTGGCAGAAATAAGGAGAAGCGATAAGAACTTTATGCTCCTGAAACTAAGCAGGTCCATTCTCATCAACGGCGCATTACTGACAGGCCTCAGTGTTATCAGTCAAGCGCAGTCACTAACCCTCATAACACGCCATGTACGGGAGGCAACTCTCACCGGTGAGGCAAAGCTCATCGCTCAGGCGCCGCCGGATCGGGTGATGACCCTTCATGTAGTGCTGCCGCTCCGCGATGCGGCGGCCCTTGACGCCTTCCTCAAGGAACTCTACAACCCTGAGAGTCCTTCTTATAAGAAGTTTCTCACCGTGGCGGAGTTCACCCGGCGTTTTGGACCGGCGCAGAACGACTACGACGCTGTGGTGAAGTTCGCCAAGTCCAATGGCTTAGAGGTAATGGGCGGTTCCCGTGACGGAATGGACGTCCTGGTGAAGGGTCCGGTCTCTGCTATTCAGACCGCCTTCAACGTCCATATCGGCGTTTACCAGCACCCGACGGAGGACCGCACTTTTTACGCGCCTGACCGCGAGCCCACCACCACGCTCCCCTTCGCCCTGTGGCACGTCTCCGGTTTGGATAACTACTCCATCCCGCATCCACTCGTGTCGAAGCGTACCGAATATGCTGCCGCGCACGGCATGGAATGGGACACCGTCGTGAAGCATGCCACCACGGGTTCGGGCCCCTCCGGTTCGTTCCTCGGCAGTGACATGCGGGCCGCCTATTACGGTGGCACAGCTTTGACCGGCGCGGGCCAAAACCTGGGACTTCTGGAATACGTGGGCACGGATCTGGCCGACTTGAACACGTACTACAAGAACGCAGGTCAGACGAATACTGTGCCCATCACGTTGGTTTCAACCGACGGCACCAGCACCTCGTGTACCTATTCCAGCCGCTGCGATGACACGGAGCAAACCCTGGACATGACGCAAGCAATTGGTATGGCGCCCGGTTTGAAGAGTCTGGTGATGTACATCGGTTCAACCGATACCGCCATGATCAGCGCCATGACTACCCACAATCCACTGCCCACCACCATCGGCTGTTCCTGGGGCTGGACTCCTGCTGATGCCACTACACTCGATCCGTACTTCAAAAAGATGGCAACGCAAGGCCAAACCTTTTTCGCAGCCTCCGGCGACAACTCCACGTGGTCCCGGAGGAATGAAGCCTGGCCGGCGGATGACGACTACGTCGTTTCCGTTGGCGGTACAGATCTGGTCACGGCCAGCGCCGCCGGTCCCTGGAAGTCCGAAACGGCCTGGGTAGACAGCGGCGGCGGAATTTCGCCCGACAAAATTGCCATTCCCTCGTGGCAGAAACTCGCCGGAGTCATTAACTCGAGCAACCGTGGTTCCACCACCTATCGCAATGGTCCTGACGTTTCTGCAAACGCCAACTTCACTTTTTACGTCTGTGCCGATCAAACTGCTTGCACCGCGAATGAATACGGTGGCACCAGCTTCGCGGCGCCTATGTGGGCCAGTTTCATAGCCTTGGCCAATCAGCAGGCGGCTGCCAACGGGAAAAGCAACGTTGGGTTCCTGGACTCCACCATTTACCCGCAGAACATCACATCCACCTACAACACAGATTTCCACGACATCACCAGCGGCACTTCCGGCAGCTACTCAGCGGTGACTGGTTTCGATCTCGTTACCGGTTGGGGCAGCCCCAAACCGGCTCTGATCAATACGCTAGCCCCCTGACACCAAATTGGGGCGGCCGGCGCTGAGCGGGCCGCCCTTTACCTCTACCCCCGTGAAAGGCCCGCCTCTTTCAAATATCCCCGCAACACTCCCAAATCCCGCCGCATAGCCGCAAACACCTGCGCCCGCTCCATCGTAATCTGCCGCTGGCCCTGGTCCGCGCCGCCCAGCGGATATTCGAAATGCAACTGCACCGGTCCGTTAAACGCCGTCTTCGCCAGCATCGAGCAATACGTGGGAAACCGAACCATTCCATGACCCAAGGCCAAAAACGCGGGCTCCCAATGTCCTTGTGAATTCTTCTCCCAAACAAAATCCTTAAACGCGATGCCGCGAATATACGGTTCGGCCAGGTGAAAACTGTCAATCCAGCCGCCTAAGCCACCCTCAATCGTCGCGTGCGCCACGTCATAATTGATTGCCACCGAATTCGGATCCAGATCCTGCAAAATCTGGCAAATATCCCAAACCGGAGCGCCCACCATGCCGACGCCCGAGTGCGTGTGATACATGGCGCAAACATCATATTCGGCATTCAACGCCGCCAGTTTGGCCGCGCGTTGATGAAACTCCTGAAGTTGCTGAACAATTGGCTGATCGTCGCGATACTTAAATCCGCCCCACCGGTAATGCCGGATACCGAGGTTCGAAATGGTCCTCAGCACCGTCCTTGCATGCGCGCTGTCCGCGTCCACAATGTCCGTAGTCACCATCGCCACTTGCAACTGCTGCTTGCGCATCAGTGAGACCAGCGGCGGAAGGTCCTCAGCCGCGCGCGCCGGTTCCACATGCCCACCGCCCCGCACCGTGATATCGATGCCGTCAAAACCCATCTCCGAAACCGCTTGCGCTAATTCAGCCCCTTGCAAAAACTGAAGATGCTTGGAAAAAATTGAGACCTTCAAATCACGCCCTGTGGAAGCCGCCGCCAAAGGTACTGCCGCCAAGCCTGCCAATATCGCCGCGCGTCGAGTAAGTGTGGGTGTCATAGAATTCTCGGGAAAGGAACATCATACTTGCTATGCAAATCGACCGGCGCGTATTCATGCTAAGCGCCAGCGGATTACTGGTGTCAGGCGTGGCCGCGTCAGATCAGATCATCGTGGGAGTCATCGGCAGCGGCGGAAGGGGAACGGCGGTGATGAAAGTCTTCCAAACCCATGCCGACGTCAAGATCGGCGCCATCTGCGACGTCTATGAGCCAAATCTGGAACACGCCATTTCAGAAGCGACGAAAGCCGGTTCGCAGCCGACGCCTTACCGCAATTACAAAGATCTGCTGGCCGACAAATCCATCCAAGCCGTCCTCATCGCCACGCCCGAACACTGGCATTACCAGATGGTGATGGACGCCCTCGCCGCGGGCAAAGATATCTATGTCGAAAAACCTTTGTGCCGGACACCCGAAGAAGGCTCAGCGCTGGTGGAAGCCGAAAAGAATACCAAGTCCATCATCCAAGTGGGCATGCAGCGCCGCAGTTATGATCTGTACCAGAATGCGCGAAAAATAGTTTCTTCCGGCACACTGGGTCCGGTGCGTATGGTCCGCTCCTGGTGGCTCAACAACTCCCTCAATACCCCGCCAGCGTCTACTTTGGAGGGCAAGCTCGACTGGGAGCAATGGCAGGGTCCCGCGCCGCATCGAGCCTTTGATCCCGATCGCTTTCGTAACTGGCGCGAATATTCCGATTACTCGGGCGGCATCGTGGCTGACCAAGGCGCACATGTTTTTGACGGCATCCACCTCCTGATGAATGCCAGCTATCCATTGGCCGTCAATGCATCGGCCGGCCGGGTGCATAAGCAGCGAGTGGATACTCCCGAATCCGTCGTCGTCATCGCCGAATATCCAGAAGACTTCTTGGCCGTCTTCACCATCAACTACGCCGCCATGCACTATGAGCCGCGTCATGACCAGCTCAATCAACTCGACGGCGATGAAGCTCGTCTCGACGTCGGCCGCGAGGACTTTAAACTCTACAGAAAAGGCAAAGAAGAGGAGGCAGAGATTTCGCAGCACTCCGAACTCGGCTTCGGCCATGCGACTGATCTGCACGTGGCCAATTTTCTGGAATGCGTGAAGACCCGCCAGATGCCCACCGCGCCCATGCGCTTAGGTTTTCAGGCTATGCTTGTCATTCAGATGGCAAACATGTCTCTGAAACAAGGCCGCCGCCTCCGCTGGAACATGGAATCGAATAGGGTAGAGGCATGATGAAGCGCTTCTTACTCGCCGCGGCCGCCATCTGCGCCGTCATAGCCGCTCTCTCGGCGCAGTCTGCAGCTCATCATCTGGCACTTCGCTCGCGAGTGGAACTGTTTCGCGGCAGCAATCAATGGCGCGAAGTCAACGTTGACTATCCCTTCGATCCCACCAGAAGCGCACTCATTATCTGCGACATGTGGGACAAGCACTGGTGCAGCGGAGCTACCACGCGAGTAGCCGCTCTCGCCAGGAAGCTCCAACCCGTCCTTGATGCCGCGCGCGAAAAGGGCTTCACGATCGTCCATGCGCCTTCAGACACCATGTCCTTCTATGCGGATGCGCCGCAGCGCCGGCGTATCCTCGCCTTACCGACAATCGCGCCGCCTACAGAAATTGAAATCACCGCGCCCGGCTTGCCGATCGATGATTCCGATGGTGGCTGCGACACGCCCGGCGACAAGGAGCATCGCGTCTGGACCTGCGAAAATCCAGGCCTGAAAATCGCACCGGAAGACTACATCTCCGACAACGGTCAGGAAATCTACAATCTCCTCCGCTCCAAAAACATCCAGACGGTTTTCTACACCGGGGTGCACACTAACATGTGCATTTTGAACCGCACCTTCGCAATCAAGCAAATGACGAAATGGGGCGTGAACTGCATTCTCTTGCGAGATCTGACAGATGCCATGTACGGCCCGCAAGATGCCCCGCATGTCACCCATGCGCAAGGAACCGAACTCGTCATCGAGTACATCGAGAAGTATTGGACTCCTACCGTTCTTTCCAATCAACTCACCGGCGCGCTGCAGTAATCGCCGCGTTATAGACTGCTCTGCATGGCCGATTCATTCTCACGCCGCGGGCTGCTCACCGGCATGACGGCAGCGCTTCCGGCACTGGCGTACTCACCTTCTTCTGACAAGTCCGTGCGCCTTGGCGCGCCCATCTTCCTGCATTCCGAAGACCCCGTCGAACTCGCCCAAGAACATGTTCGTCTGCAATACGGCGCCGCTTACTGCCCGCAGGTCGAGCTAAAAGATAAAGAACGCATCCAAGCCATCGAAAAAGCTTTTCGCGATGCCAAGGTCGTCATTTCAGAAGTCGGCGCTTGGAAGAACATCCTGGATCCCGACGACCGGAAGCGCCGTGAAAATCTCGCCTACGTTACTGAACGCTGCGCGCTGGCTGATGCGATCGGAGCGCGCTGTTGCGTCGATATCGCCGGCTCCTACAATCCAACCGTTTGGTACGGCTCGAATCCCAAGAACCTATCCAGCGAATTCTTCGACGCAACCGTTGAAAACTGCCGCCATGTTATCGATGCCATTAAACCCACTCGCACCAAATTCACCATCGAAATGATGGGCTGGAATCTTCCTGACGGTCCCGATACCTACCTCGACTTAATCCACGCCGTCGATCGCCCGGCCTTCGGCGTTCATCTCGATGTCTGCAACGGTGTCAACTGCCCGAAGCGTTTCTACGAAAACAGCGCCTTCATCGCCGAGTGCGTTCAGAAGCTTGGCCCGTGGATCATCTCCTGCCACGCCAAAGACCTCCAGTGGATTCCCGAACTCAACGTCCACTTTCTGGAGGTCATTCCCGGCCGCGGCCAGATGGACTATCGCCGCTATCTCACTGAACTAAGCCGGCTCGGGGCCGGTGTCCCGCTTATGATCGAACATCTGAAGACGGCTGAAGAGTATCTGGAAGCCGCCACTTATATTCGCTCCGTCGCCCAACAATGCGGGGTCACTCTTACTGCGTCCCGCTGACCGGCGCAGATGTGCCGATTGAGTTCGTGGCCGTTACGCTGACCGATCCAATGGCGCTCGCTGATCCGCTCACTGAGAACGGAATGGTCAGCGTAAACGCGCCGCCATAAGTCAATCCGCTGCTGCTGCTGAACCACTGGGAGAGCAGGGAAGTCACATCGACTGTGAAAGTGGTTGTCCCTGCAATCTGGTCGCCGGGCGCCGCCGCAAAGGTGTACACCACATTTTTGAGCTCTCGCGTCGTTGAAGTAGCCACCAGCTCAACATCGAAGCCGCTGGTTGTGACATTCGTGATTTGAACGCTATTCGCCTCAATAATGGGCGCGGCGGCAGCAATCGTGACTGTCGATGAAGCCACGTCCTGACCACCCACAGTTAATGTCACGGTTGTCTTCCCTGCCACAGTCCCTGGGTCTACCGTGGGAATCGCAACACTCATTGTGCCCGCCGGAACGGTAACGCTGGCGATTGAAGACTTCATTGTGCCGCTGACAAACCCGCCATCTCCCGCATAACCACTCGGAAGTCCGCTCAGGCTCGAGTTAGGTGCAAAGCTTAAATTGAGCGAACCCGAGAAGGCGTCTGCGCTGACTTGGCTAAGTTGCACCGTACCGCTGGTAATATTGGCGCCCGGCGCTGAAGTGCTCGGAATGCCGCTGATGGTAAATGTCGGTAACACCGGGTGGCTGGGCGAGGCAATGATTAGCGTAAAGCCCTGCATGGCGCTTTGCGGCGAGGGCTTGGTGCTGTCTGTCGCCATCACCGTGAATGTGAAGGTTCCCGCTACCGTGGGTGTTCCCGTAATCTCCCCGCTTTGAAGGTTCAGCGTCAATCCAGTGGCTAAATTGCCATTCGATACTGACCAGTGGTACGGTGCCGTCCCATTCTGGATGGTCAAAATAACCGAGTACTGAACTCCCACCATCCCGCCAGGCAAAGTTGTTGGTGTAATACCAATTCCAGTCAGGTTGGTAAGAGCAAAAGTGAGCTGGCCGGACACTCCTGGCACAGAAGCGAAAACGGAGTAGCTGCCGGCTGTTCCATTTGCCGTAAAGATGGGCGATGTGGCGACACCCGATGTATTGGTCTGCACCGTCGCGGTGATTCCGCCGCCGGCGAAAACCCCTCCGGCGCCTGAACCCGGCGCAGTGAAGGTAACACTCACACCGGAGATGGAATTGCCGCCCGCATCCTTCACCAGTACGACAAGCGGGTTGCTGAACGCGCTATTAGCACGTGCGCTTTGGAAGGTGCCCGATGCTATGGAAATATTGGTCGCGGTGCCGGCATTGTTGGTGAGGTTGAAATTCGCGGGCGTGGCCGCGCCTGGAACCGAAGCGGTTACGACGTAGCTTCCTGCCATAGCATTGGCATTGAACGTAGCCGAGGTGGCTACGCCTGAGGAGTTTGTCGTAGCCGTCGCCGTTGTACCTGCACCAGCGAATGTCCCACTTGCTCCCGAGCCCGGCGCAGCGAAAGTCACCGTTGCATTCGCCACCGCATTTCCGGTGGCATCCTTCACCGTTACAGTGAAAGGGCTGCCAAAAGCGCTGTTGATGGCGGCGCTTTGGAAATTGCCTGCCGTGGCGCTAATGCTTCCGGGAGCACCCGCCGTGTTGGTCAATGGATAGGATGCCTGGCCCGATACCCCATTCACACTGGCGTTCACCGTGTAACTTCCTGCCGCCCCATTTGCCGTAAAGACCGGCGACGTTGCCACGCCCGCTGCATTCGTCTGCACGCTAACCGAATTACCGCTGCCGGCAAACGTCCCGCTAGCTCCCGCGCCTGGAGCAGCGAACGTCACAGTAACATTCGCCACGGGATTTCCGCCGTTGTCCTTCACCGTCGCCACCAATGGCGTAGTAAACGCCGTGGTAACTCGCGCACTTTGGCCACCGCCCGAGTTAGCCGTAATGCTAGCCGGCCCGCCTGCATTGTTGGTAAGAGCAAAGGTGGCAACTCCAGACACGCCCGGTACCGTCGCCGTTACGTTATAACTTCCCGCTGTGCCGTTCGCCGTGAACGTAGGCGCGCTCGCCACGCCCGCCGCATTCGTCTGTACCATCACCGTGAGCGCGCCACCCGCAAAGCTTCCGCTGGCGTTAACCGCCGGAGCCGTGAACGTCACCGTCGCGTTTGCCACCGGATTGCCACCTGAATCCTTAACAGTTGCCGAGAGCGTATTGAACCCATTGTTGATTTGAACGCTCTGCCCGCTGCCCGAGGTAGCCGTGATACTGGCGGGAGCGCCGGCGGTATTCGTCAAAGCAAATGTCGCCTGGCCGCCGACCCCGCTCACACTGGCATTGACGTTATAGCCGCCGGCAGTCGAATTTGCCGTCAACGCCGGGGCCGTGGCGATGCCCGACGCATTCGTCATCACTGCCGCGGACGCGCCCGCTCCGGAAAACATCCCGCTGGCTCCAGACCCAGGCGCGGCGAAAGTGACAGTCACATTCGCCACTCCGTTCCCGGCGGAGTCTTTCACCACCGCCACCAGCGGACTGCCGAAAGTGTTATTGATCTGAGCCGTCTGGCCGCCCCCCGTCGTTGCGCTAATACTTGCCGGCGCGCCCGCGGTATTTGTCAAGGCGAACAGCGCGGGGTTCGAAACACCAGCCACCGAGGCACTTACGCTAAAGTTCCCAGCCACCGCATTCGCCGTCAATGCCGCTGATGTAGCCACGCCTGCTCCGTTGGTTGTCATCGTGAACGTCGCGCCCGCACCGGCAAATGTCGCGCTCGCCCCCGAACCCGGGGCTGTGAATGTAACGCTCACATTCGCCACCGGATTGCCGCTCGCATCCTTCACTACCGCCGCCAGCGGACTGCCGAAAGCGCCATTCACCTGCGCCGTCTGTCCACTGCCCGACGTGGCCGTGATACTGGCCGGAGGCGCTGCCGTGTTCGTCAAACTGAACGTGGCCGGAGCGGAAACACCGCCCACACTCGCACTCACGCTAAAGCTGCCAGCCACGGCATTCGCCGTCAATGCCGCGGATGTGGCCACACCGGACGCATTAGTCATCGTCGTGAAAGTCGCGCCCGCGCCGGCAAATGTCGCGCTGGCCCCTGAACCTGGCGTGGTGAATGTAACGCTCACATTCGCCACCGGATTGCCGCTGGCATCCTTCACTAGTGCAGCCAGCGGACTGCCAAACGCACCATTCACCGGCGCGGTTTGGCCGCTGCCGGAAGTAGCGCTGATATTCGCCGCCGGGCCCGCCGCATTCGTCAACGCAAAAGCCGCAGCTCCGCTGACGCCGGACGCACTCGCGTTCACGCTATAAGCTCCTGCCACCCCATTTGCCGTAAACACCGGCGAAGTCGCAACGCCAGATGAATTCGTATTCACCGAAACCGAGGCTCCTGCACCTGCAAACGTTCCGCTCGCGCCCGTACCCGGCGCAGTAAACGTAACCGGCACGCCGGCTACCGGATTCCCGCTGCCATCACTCACTTTCGCCACCAGCGGACTCGCAAACGCTGAATTAATTGCCGCGCTCTGTCCTCCGCCCGAAACTGCCGCTACTCCCGCCGGTGCGCCGGCGCCCACCGAAATAGTGAATTGTTGCGTCGCCGTCTGCGCCGGGGATGAGCTGTCTTGAGCCGTCACCGTGAACGTCGAAGTCCCCGGAGCGCCAGGCGTACCGCTGATCACACCGGCGCCGCTCAACATCAGTCCCATAGGCAGAGATCCGCCGGTGACTGACCAGGTATAAGGACTCGTTCCTCCCTGGCTTTGTAATTGAGTATTCGGATACACCGCGCCCACTTGTCCGTTCGGCAAAGTTGCAGCGGGGATTGTCAACTGCGAAGTAATGACAAATGCGTTGTTGCAAGTGAAATTGGCGGTTTGAGGCGTGGGCGTAGCGCTATCGGTCACAGTCGCGGTCAGATTTGTCGTGCCGCCGGCTGAAGGTGTCCCGCTGATCACTCCTGTCGAGCTGTTCAAACTCAAACCAGGCGGCAGCGTTCCCGCCGGCACGCTCCAGGTCAACGGAGTCTGGCCTCCAGAAGCGGTCAGCGTGAACGAATAGGCGGTATTCTGAGCGCCCTTTGGCGCCGGACAAGCAGCGGTTACTGCCAGTGCAATCACCGCATGGCCAATCACCGGATTCGTGCTGTCGTTAAACCATAACGCACCATCGCTTCCCTTGCTGATTCCAAAAGGAGTTGTAAAGGTAGCGTTGAGATTTTGCGTGCTAGTCGCACCCGCTGTAGTAAGCCGCACCAGTGCTGGCCCCGCGGGCTGCGTCAGCCACAAGGCGCCATCGCTCCCGCTCGTTATGCCGTTGACCGCGCCCGTGTATGGGGTGGTTATCGTGCCGCTAGTGCTTGCCCGCCCCGCCTGCGTTCCGTTGTATTCCGTAAACCACAAAGCACCATCTGAACCGATCGCAAAGGTGTCGATAGGATTCTCCACGTTGGAGGAAATCTTTACACCCTGCTGCGGCATAGCGAACTCAGCCACAACGCCCGCCGGAGTGATGCTGGCAACGCTCCCGCTCCATTGAGAATTTCCCGATTGGCCATTGGTCTTAATCGCGTACTCTGTCGTCCAGATGTTCCCGTCCGGTCCCTTTGTAATTCCATAAGAAGGGTTCGACAAAGCGAAATTAGTAAAGGTCCCTCCTGTCGTCACTCGCCAAACTTCTGGATTACCGCTGTCTGTAAACCACAACGCGCCATCAGAACCCGCCGTAATTGCACCTGGCTGATTAGCAAATGCGGAGGCGCTGGGAACGGTAAACGTTGAGATCGCTCCAGCCGTTGTAATTCGCGCAATCACCGCGCTGGCGCCGCTGCCCGCCGTAAACCAAAGCGCGCCATCCGGACCTGTCGTAATGCTGGAACCGATCGGGCTGCTGGTCACCGACGCCAGCGGATACTGTGTAGCGGTCCCGCCGGCCGAAACCTGCACGGCGAAATTTTGCCCGCTGCCATTACTCCCCAGATACCAGAGCGAACCATCGGGAGCCGTCGCAATATTGCTGACGCCCAGCGTGCCCGAACTGACAGGATAGGAGCCGACGCTGAAAACTTGAGCGGGCAGCAGGGAAGCCCAACTCAGCACAGCCGTCATCACTAGCAACTGGTGCCGGAAAAATTTAAACATTACGCGCTTTTGTGCTCTGGCATTTTTAAATCTTGGATAATTAGTTAGAAAACGAAGCATTAAACCGAAGCACGGATACCGCCGGTGATGTAGCTAGCAAAAAGGTAAAACCGTCTCGCAGCGGAGTGAGTAAGTCAAGCTGCGCCGCTGCCTGTGCCGGGGTCGCATTCCCGCTCTTCAGGTCAATGGCCCAAAGCTGCCGCGCCGTCGAACTGCCCGCCAGTAACTCCTCGCCGCCTTTGGTGAACGCCAGCCTGTCCGCCGCTACGTTCTGCTGAAGTACGCGGAAGTCAGCCGAGCACTCCCGCGACAACACAATCATTTTCCTCGTCACATCGCTTATGACCAGATCATGGGTATTGGGGACAAACGCCCACGCGTTTGGAGTCACACTCATGGGAAGAGAATTCCACGCGCCCCCATCGCTGGCTGAAAGCATCCGGCCATCGGCAAACGCGGCTGCTAAAAAATTCCCATCGTCTGAAACGGCCATGGCGCTCGGCATACCCGCGCCTGATATCGAAACCTGCCTCTTCACAACCGGTTGGGCCGGCAGGTTCGCAATGACCTGAACGCTCGCATTCGCTTGGGAGTAGAGTACGGCTGCGCTCCCTCGCGGACTGAACACGACCAGATCCGGATGCGCCATTACGCCGCTTATGTCCCGTCCCGCTTCCGCCATGGTTCCGGCGGCGGAGAGAGTCCAGACTTGCATTGCTTCCCCGGTGTCTTTTTCTACCAGGGCAAAGAGCTGTCTCGGGGGAAGATAGACACGCTTCGTATTGTCAGGCAGCAAAACCGAATCACCTATCTTGGGCGCGTTGGACTTGCCCGCAATACTTTCCAGTTGCTGGCCCCCGGAGTCCACCACATACCCGAGAATCGGCGGTCCGGCTAACTGGGTCTTCCTGATTTCACTCTCAGACCGCATGCTCGCGCCCGGTACCGCTTTTCCCGGCTGAATACTGGTAGGAGGCCCTATCTGCGCCGAAACCACCGAGGCAACGCCAAGCGCCAAAACCCAACTCATCTTCATCCTGCTGATCTCTCTCCTTAGCTCTCGTCGCGCCCCGTAAAACTTAAATCGCAACGTCAATGGGGAGCGCTCACTGCTCCGCTGCTGCCCACGCTAATGGTTACGGTTGTGGATGTTGACGAGGTGGAGGAACCGCTACTGCTGCTGCTTCCATGGGAAAGACCAAGCGCCGCACCCACCGCCGCTGCCGCGCCCACGCCCACTAGAAGCGCAAGTGTTCCGTGTGAAATCCCCGACGACGCATTCTGACCGTGATTGGTCGCATCTTCATTCTTCTGGAAATTCGTCATAGCGATATCGGCAGTCGCGGTTCCAGCCTTATCGGTAACGGACGCCTCCACTTGAAAGCTGCCGCCACCCACCGGCTTTAACCCCGAGGCCGAAGCGCGCCCCCGGCCATCCGTCACAGTCGAAAAATGCCTTTCGCCGTTCAGAAATGTCACGCTGGGGTCGCTGGTGGGCGAAGAGAAGTACACCATCGCACCCGGAACCGGCGTATCGTGGCTGTCTCTCACCTCCACCACCACCGTCTGAGCGCTCTTCCGCTTCACGATGTTGACCGCCTGGTCGCCCTTCAGCACGTTGATGTGCAACTCGCTCTGCCACGGGCTGATCTTCGTTGGCTCCTGCTCAGCCGTCACCGGTTCCTGAGCCAGCGTGCCCGGTTGCAAAATCGGTCTCATCAATCCCGCACCCGGAACTAGCCTCAAATTGCCGGTCTGGGCCCCACCCGTTATCGCAAACGTGACGAAGAGTGCGCATAACAGTAACTGAAGATTGGGCAAAATGCGTTCCGCCATTCCTGATATCAAATAGTCAATCTATCCGATTTCCACCTTAAATCATAGTTTTTGGCCATGAATTTCCACGGTCCGTGGCCGCGCCGTCTTCGCCTCTGCTACTGCGTTACAAATGAAACGCAGTCGTGCCGATCACGCTGGCATATGATGATGTCCTGAGCGTGAGCCGCAAAGCTCATCTCAGAAGGAGAACCATGGCTACCATTGCACCGTTTGCGCAGTCAAACGACGTTCAAATCAAACAGACTCGAATGCTGATCAACAACCGGTGGGTCGACAGCGTCTCAGGCAAAACTTTCGAAACCATCAATCCCGCCACTGGCGAAGTCCTGGCCACGGTGGCCGAAGCCGATACGGCTGACGTCGATCTCGCCGTCAAAGCCGCCCGTGCGGCCTTCAACTCGAAAGCAGCCTGGCGGCGCATGTCCGCATCCGAGCGCGGCAAGCTCCTCAACCGCCTTGCGGACCTCATTGAGAAGAATGCGGAAGAACTCGCCACCCTGGAATCGCTCGATAACGGCAAACCCAAGCATGTCGCAATGGCGGCCGATCTGCCTCTTGTCATCGCTTGCTACCGCTACTACGCGGGTTGGGCTGACAAGATTCAGGGCAAGACCATCCCCATCAGTGGCGATTACTTCTGCTACACGCGTCATGAACCGGTCGGCGTCGTCGGCCAGATCATCCCCTGGAATTTCCCGCTGCTGATGCAAGCCTGGAAGCTAGCTCCTGCCTTGGCCTGCGGCAACACTGTTGTTATGAAGACTGCCGAACAAACTCCACTTTCGGCTTTGCGAATCGGCGAACTGATCCTCGAGGCGGGTTTCCCTGAAGGCGTAGTCAACATTCTCTCCGGCTACGGTCCCACGGCAGGCGCGGCCATCTCCGGCCACATGGATGTTGACAAGGTCGCTTTCACCGGTTCCACGGAAGTCGGTAAGCTCATCATGAAAGCCGCCGCCGAATCAAATCTGAAACGCGTCACTCTAGAACTGGGCGGCAAGAGCCCCAACGTCGTTTTCGCCGACGCCGATATGGACGCCGCCATCGAAGGTTCACACTTCGCGCTCTTCTTCAATCAGGGCCAATGCTGTTGCGCGGGGTCGCGCGTCTTCGTCGAAGAGAAGGTTTACGACCAGTTTGTAGAACAAAGCGCCGCCCGCGCCAAGCGCCGCACCGTAGGCAATCCGCTGGACAAGAACACCGAGCAGGGTCCGCAAGTGGATAACGATCAGTTCACCAAGGTGCTGAGCTTCATCGATTCCGGCAAGTCGGAAGGCGCCAGGCTGGTCGCCGGCGGTGACCGTGTGGGCGACCGTGGCTACTTCGTCGCGCCCACCGTCTTCTCCGATGTGAAGGACGAAATGAAAATCGCCCAGGAAGAAATCTTCGGCCCGGTCATGAGCATTCTTAAGTTCAAAGACATGGACGAACTCATCGAGCGCGCCAACAAAACCATGTACGGCCTCGCCGCCGCTGTCTGGACCCGCGACATCGGCAAAGCCCACCACGTCGCCAACAATGTCCGCGCCGGCACAGTCTGGGTCAACTGTTTCGACGTCTTTGACGCCGCCGCTCCCTTCGGAGGCTTCAAGCAATCCGGCATCGGCCGCGAATTAGGCGAATACGGCCTGCAGCAATACTCCGAAATCAAAACTGTGACCGTCAAGCTATAGCATCCCGAACTCAGGGCCGGCGCAACCACCGGCCCTATATCAACAAACCATAGATCTCTGAACTGCCCATACGATGATCTATTTGCGCCCCGGTCTTGACCATCGCAGCACTCGGATTTGCTCCGCGTTGGGCTCGAGAGCCAGAGGCAGTATCAGAGATCCGCGTTAGCACGACGAGCGAGTTGGCTTACGATCCATACGCCGTCGCCTCAAGCCTCTAAAGGTGTTTCTCTGAAGGATTCCAGCGCATTCCAAACCCGAAAGTCGGCTTATAGAACTCACGTTGTATCGGCCAAATACCGCTGCCGTTATAAAACCCGAACACTTCATTATTCAAATTGAGCCCGTAGACGATCGCTGACAATCCATGACCCAAACGAATACTGGTCTGCGCATCTACCTGCAGGTGAGCATATAAATACGTATCGCCTGCCGGTCCATTCACTCCTAACGGCGCGCCATCCGAGTACTGATAGTTGAAGATATTCGCCGCGTTATAAGAGAGGCCCAGACGGAAAGAAACACGGCCCTTGTTGTAAGTAGGACTGATGTTCCAGGTATGCGGCGCTTGACGTTGCAAGTGCGGATGGTCAGTTCGGCCCAGCAGAACGCCAAGTCCGCCGGCTCGGGAATCAGTGTAGCTGTAGTTCGCCGAGATGCCCAGACCGCTCAGCGGACCCGGCAAGTAAGACAGTTGCTGCTCAATCGCCACTTCGAATCCCGCAATCCAGGCGCTCGAGCCATTTTCCGGTTCCGTCTGCGCATACGTGTTGCCACCTAAGCCGTACGCCGGAACCACGTTCGTGGTGATGTAGTACACGGGCTTGCTGATGTCCTTGTAAAAAACACCGCCCTGAATCAAACCCAGCGGGTTCAGGTAGTGCTCATAAAGGATGTCGTAGTTATTCGCGTAGGTGGGTTTCAAGTCTGGGTTGCCAATGCTCGAACGAAAGTTCTGGTTGTCTACGGAAACGTAAGGAACGATATCGCCGTAGTTAGGCCGCGCAATTCCCCTGCCGTATGCAAATCGAAGATCGGAGTTGTTGTCAATCGTGTAGCGCAACTCGGCGCTCGGTAGCGGGTCCACATAGCTGTAGCTCCGCCGCAGAGGACTGGTTGATAGATAATTACCATTGGCGTCGTTCGCTACCGTGTATCCCAGAACGCTCTCTGAAGTACTTTCAAAACGCAGTCCGGCATACAGGCGCCACTTCCCGAATTCAATTGTGTTCATCAGGTAACCAGCTCCCACCTTTTCAATCAGGTCCCAGTTGTTCGGGTCATTGTTGATATGAGTGAAGCCGGAATCCGCAGCGAACAGAGTGGGATTCGAATTGAAAAAGCCGGTGAACTTGCTGTAGTTAATGAACGGCCCTTGCGTGTAACTCCCGCCATAGTAATTCTTATCCGTCAAGCTGCTGAAGAATGGCGCCGCCGGAATGTCGTTGCCCACTACGTTGTAGTACGTGTCGTTCGCGTCTTCAAACTTATGGACGCTGCGAAACTTTCCGCCCAGTTCAAAAGTCCCAAGATGTCCACCCAGTTTGTAGCCGCGAGAATAAGCGGCAGCCCCGGAGAGGTTCACTTGGGGGCTATAGCTGTGATCGTTATCCAAACCGTCTGAACCCAACAGGACGTATTGGGAAGGGTCGTAGACGTTCACACCACTCTGATTGACAAACTGTGGCTTGTAAGGGTTCTGAAGATTCACCCCCCACTGAATATTGTTCAGTGGGGAAGTCGAGCTGGGAACGAAGCTGGCCGAGGAATAACCATGTTCGTCGGTGGCTGAACGTCCGGCGGATATTTCCCAGATAAAGGTCGAAGCTCCCCATGCCTCTCGGCCGCCCAGCACCGTGCTCCCAATCACCTGCACTGGGCGGCGAATCTGGGCGTTCATAGAGATTGATCCATCCGTGCCGCCCTGCAGAGCGGAGGTCGTGTAGCTATTGATAGCAGGACTGTAAACCCAGCGGTCGCCAAAGTTATCGAAATGGGAGTAAAGGCCCCTCATGTAGATGGTCGAGGAATCGCTGAACTTATAATCCACCGTGCCTTCAAATCCGAAGCGAGCCCGATAGTAGCGATAATCGCGAAGGTCTATGCCCTTGTAGGTTCCATAGTATGGCGCATTGGCGCTCACGTCGCTCCCGCAGTTACCCGGGTCGCACTGTACCGCCGTCGGATTCGGTTCAACGTCGTTGATGCCACGGCCGTTCCAATCGTAAGTCCCACCGAACAGAATCCCCAGCCGTTTCTCTTTACCGAATCTCCGGCCAATCGTGCCGCCAAATTGATCCGCCGTGCGCGTGTTGAAGATCGGCGTGAATGCCCCAATACCGAAAAGAGAAACGGTCGGAAGATCCGTGGCCGTCCTTGTCCGCAGATTGACTGATCCGCCGATGGCATCGCCATCCTGGTTCGCCAGCAGCGTCTTGCTGATTTCCACCGACTCCACCAGATCCGAGGGAATGATGTCCAGCTTGATCTGGCGTACGGATTCAGGCGAAGGCACATTCACGCCGTCAATCGTCACATTGCTATAGCGCGGCTCTGTCCCGCGAATCTGTACATACTTACCTTCGCCTTCGTCACGCTCCAAAGTGACACTGGGCAAGCGGCCGATGGCATCCGCGACGTTTGCGTTAGGAAGGCTGCTGATGACCTCAGCAGGAAGCACTTGCAGAATGTTTTCCGCCGTACGTTCCCGATTGATCGCCTCCGCTTCACCGTGCGGAACCGCATCGTTCACAATCACTTCTTGCGTCTTGCTGGCGACGTTCAACACCGCGTTGGCATGGGCCGTCTGCCCGGCGTTGATCTGAACGTTTCCATCGTATGGCGCAAATCCAACAAACGATATATGTAACGCGTATGCGCCCGGCGTAACATTGGCGAAGGTATAATTCCCCTCACGATTGGTGACGGCCCGAATGTCGCCAGGTGTTAGCAGAACCTGCGCTCCCTGGAGAACTCCCCCGTTTGAGTCTGTGAGTGTGCCAGTCAAAGAACCTCGGGTTGTTTGAGCAGGGCTGAACGGGACTAAGGCAAAAAGCGCAACGATTATGAGCGCCGCCATTCTTTTGGGTGTGAGTGTCTGCATGGGTAGGCCGCCGAAACCTCAGCCTAACAAGCATTTGTTACAAGACGATTCCAATGCAATTACGGAGTTAGGCTAACGGATGTTCGCATCTTCCCGTATCCCTCACTGGCGTGAATGGGCCACAAGCGCGGAGTAATATCACCTCGCTCACTTAAAAAGTAAACCGTAACTGAATATCCACTCGCCGCTGAGTACTCGACACACTCTCCGGCCCAAACCCACCTACAATCGAGGTGGACTCCAGGAAATAGGGAGATGTAATCACACCAACCGGAGCCGCGAGATTTTCATGATTCAAAGCATTCCGCGCCATCACGGAAAGCGTCAAGTTATAGCGATGTGCGCCGGACTCGCCGCCCATAGGTCCACCCGGACCGCCGCCTCCTGGAGGTGGGCCTCCGCCGCCGGGTCCGCCACCACCGGGTCCGCCACCGCCAGGTCCGCCACCGCCCTGCCGGGAAGTACTCCCGCCTGAACTGCCTTCAAACTTAGTTGTGCCGAATCCCCAGGTCTTGCTCAGTCGTAAATTCAACTCCAGAAAACCAGGCCCGGTGCCGGCATTCCTCGCAATGATCGTTTGCCCTGCGGACGGCGCGCTGTCCAAATATCCATAGGGAGTCAAAATCACGTTCGCTCCCGGACCCTCTACCAGGCTCGGGCGAGCGCTCGAAGCAATCTGTCCGGTATCGTACAGATCCGTACCGGTCGTAATATTGAACGGCGCTCCGCTACGGGCAATCATAAAGGGCGACAATCGAACGCCAAGCGGTAAGCTGATAGACCCGCCCACGAACAACATGTTCTTGATGTCGAGTGATGACCGTCCCCAGTCCTGCGCCAGGTTGTACGGATTGCTCGCAAACGTGGTTAATCCGTCGCTGTCGCTATGTGCGTTCTGGTGCACATAACGGCTGAACAGAGTCACGCGCTTCAACAACACCGTGTTCACGCCCACCATCATTTGTGTCTGCTTATAAATCCCGGTCGACTGGTAGTCGTAGATATCGCCCACATTGCCGTATGGCCGCACATTCGTCCCAAGATAAGGAGCATTGATATCGTCCGTTCGCAGAATGTGTGTCCCGCGGGAGTCGATAAAGTTGAACGACAGCGTTGTCTTGCTTGTCAATTGGCGTTCCGCGCCAATCACCGCCTGCATCAGTCGCGGAGCTTCTAAGTGCGAATCAATCTGATAACGTTGCGCGCTGCTCGCGCTCGCCACTCCCGCCAGCGAAGGCGTCAAACTGAAATCCGCGTTGTAAGTGGTTGGGTCGGTAATCAGGTAGTTCACCTGGTTCTCGCCATTGAAGCGATAAGCATTTAAGACATTCGTCGCCTGAAAGCGGTCGTAGAACATACCCCACCCGCCCCGGATTACTGTCTTTGCCGGTCCGCTCCAAGGCGCCCACGCAAAGCTCACCCGCGGAGCCCAGTCGTTCTTGTCGTTGATGTTCGTCTGCGCTTCCCAACGGAGTCCCAAGCTCAGCGTCAAGTTAGGCCGCAGCTTCCAGTCATCCTGAACGAAGGGCCCCGCGTCCACCTGCGAGAGATTGATATAAGGCTTGCCGGAACTCACGCTATACTGCGACGGGCCAAAACCCATCGAAGTCACTTGCGCACTCGACAAGCCCGACGTCAGCAACTGCTCCGTCATCAGAAACTGCTGCAGTGAGGTCAGCCCCGAACTGTTGCCGAGAAAAGAGTAGGCGCCATTGAAGTTCTTCGCCGAGTAATCGTCAATCATATCCGCCCGCATTCTCACGCCGAATTTGATGACATGGGCGCCCTTAGTCACGGAAGTGTAATTCTGCAGCTCATACTGATGCTGCGTATCATAGGCATTGCCTAAGCCTAATGCGCTATACCCGGAGCCGCCCGCCACAAAAGAATTGGTGACATTCAACTGCGGCGATGTGCTCAAGCTCGCCTCCTTCACCGAATCCTGTGCGTACTGGAAATGCGTCTCATTGATCACGCGCGCATTGATCACCGCCGTATCCACCAGCTGAAAGAGATTCTCTCCCGTCGATGCTGTATAACCGGCGCTCCGGAACGATTCATTGCCCACCGTCAGGCCGCCTAAGTTGTATCCACCGATTCCGGTCACTTTCTGCTCGTTCAATAAATAGGCGTATCTGAGACTAAGCGTGTTATTCGGACTAAGTTGGTAATCCACTCTCGGGCTGATGGTGGTTCTGCGTTGCGGCGTCGAGTAATAACTCTGTAGAGTTTGCCCGTTGAGGAAGCCGGCCGCGGGCACCGTCGCATTCACAATGCCGTTATCGTCAATATTGCGCCGGTCCACGTCTAGAAAGAAGCTTGCCTTTTTCGTAAGCGCCCCGCTAAGATTCCCGCCAAACAACTGGGTCTGAAAGGGTGGCCTGTCCGTGAGAAACGGATTGCGCGAGTCCCAGATCCCCTCGCTCGTCCCGAAATATCCCTGCCCATGAAACTTGTCTGATCCGGGCTTGGTGAGGATCTCAATGCGCCCGAACCCCATCTTGTCGTACTCTGCCGAGAACGGATTGGAGTTGATCCGGATCTCGCGGATTGACGCCTTTGGAGGCAGGCGGCCGCCGCTAAAGCCATCCACAAAGATCTGCGTCCCGCCCGGCCCCGCCGAAGGTCCTGCCAGCGCCTCCAGATCTGATTCCAAATCATCCGGATCATCGGGCAATGACTCCAGATCCTCCTGCTTCAGCACCAGCGCCGAAAGATTGTTTGCCGGATCGGTGCTGACCTTATTGGTGCTCTCCGCCTCTACCGTCACCTCCTGCTTGCTGGCCTTCACCGTCATCACCACGTTGGCGTTAACGTTCTGGCCGGCCGCCAGCTTCACCATGAGCGGAGAAGTCTGTTCCATTCCGTCAAACGTGGCCGTAACGCTATAGCTGCCTGCCGCCAACCTCTGGAAACTATAAACGCCGCTCGCGTCGGTTTGCTGTTCCTGAACTGCATGCCCGGCGCCAGACAGCGAAACCTTAGCGCCCGGAATCACGCCGCCCGTTGTGTCCTTCAAGGATCCGCGAATAGTTCCCGGACTCGTTTGCGGCGTCGTTTGTACCGCTGTTGTTTGGGCTATGGATGCCCGGCTCATCAGCAGCAGCCCGCCGACAATCACAGCGAAAAAAAGAACAAACCTAAGTCTCAGCAGTAGAGCGTTCATACCCTACTACTTGAACTTCAATGTGTAAAGGCTTTATAAGGACCCACCTGCCAATTGCAAAGCTAATGTAAAAGTGTGCTCAACCCCGCCTTAACAATTGTTAAGTGCGTTCGATTCCGTGCTTTAAGCCGCCAAAGGCAGCGCCACCACGTTCTCCTCCCCCATTTTCGCCCTCAATGCCTCGGTCGCAACTCCCAATAATTCCTCTGCCCGCACACTTAAATCAAACTCATCCGAAAATCGTCTCAACTGTGTATTAAAGGTACGGCGCAGAATAACTTCCCCCGCATCCAGCCCAACTGCCGGAACATCGATCAGCGCAAACTTCAAAATGCTATTCATTAACACCGTCTCCACATTCAGCATTTTGTACAGGTATTTGCGATGCCTAACCACATGCTTCAGAACTTCATTACTTCGATAAGCAAAGTAATGTTCGCGCGTAAACCAGGCAAGGTCCTGCGTATCCAGCGCCTTTAACTCTTTCCCCAGCCGTGACGCCGCTGACACAAAAGCCCGGTCCAGCGCGTCTGTCTGCTGGATGTCGTACGTAAACATATTCGTCGGACGTCCTGAGAACGGATGTGTGCACACGTAAACCAAAATCGGGTAAGCCGCTTTGGGGCGCAGCAGCACATCCGGATGTGACTTGAACCAGTGGCGAACCCAGCCGCGCACGGCGGTCTGCATGGCTTTCGAAACAACGGAGTAAGTCGGAAAGTAAGCCGCCGTGCGTTCTCGCGGGGCAGTCTTCCAAATCCTTAGGTCAACCGGATTCTCCCGCTTGGGCTTCAGTTCGACAACCTGTCCCTCGGTTTGCGACCCTGCCGCCGCTTTCTTCTCTTCCCTCGCCGTTTTCCGTGCCGGCATGATAATCAAGTCGCCCATGCGTTCTCTCCTTAAAAGCAAAACGGCCGGGGTGGTCTCCCGGCCGTTTAAATTTGTTCTCCGCTCAAAACAATTCTTGAGCGCTTCGAACATAGCAGGTAAACTCGCGAAAACGAACTACAGCGTGTGCCGCGAGCGTTAAAAAATCTCGGTAAATATTTCAAAAAAAAGGATTAATAAATATTGAGAGCTTTTTTCTCACTTCTGTGACTCAGTTTCCACGTACTCTAGCGAGTTCTGATTACTCCCCAGTCTCCATAGGAAAAACTGGGGAGATCCCCTAAAAAATACTGGATTAGCCTTTACAAATGCCGCGCAAAGCTTTACCCTTTTGCCAAATGCCGTTCCCCGCAAAAACAAATACCGACGCGATCATTCAATCTGCCTCCGAAATCATTCGGATCGACGGCTTACCCTCCCTCTCCATGCGAACTCTTGCGGCACGCCTCGGCGTTCGTGCCTCAAGTCTGTATCGCCATTTCCCTGATCGTTCATCCATAGAACAGACACTTGCCAATCGCGCCGGCCTTCAATTGCTCGATTGCATGCAGGAAGCGGTAGAAGGGCTCGCTGGTGAAAAGGCCATCTTCGCTGCTTCGCGGTCCTACCTGGACTACGCCTCCACCGAGTCCGCATTCTATGACCTCTTGATGCTGCCTGGAGTGCCCAACAGGTCCCAGTCAGAGGCGGCCAAGGCCATCTGGGACTTCTTCGTCAAACTGGTCAGCGACACCACGGACGCCGGTGATGAGGTATCGGTCGCCGCTACCCTTTGGTCGTTCCTGCATGGTTTTTCCGTGCTTTCCCGTACCGGTCACTTCGGGGAAGTGACGCCTAGCCTCACCTTTGCACGCGGCACCCAGGCGCTTGTTCGCGGACTGTCCGTTTCACGCGCTGAGGCGGCCAGTACACCCATTTAAAAGTTCCCTCTCAACTGGCGCCCTTATCTTGGTATACTAATATCGAATGTGCGTAAAGCGCACGCCTCTCCATATCTATTTAACGCTGCCATCCCCGGTCTTAATCCGTCTGATTCGCCGCTGGGCGCCTGCTTGCCCCATCTGTACTCGCTTTAACACTCATCAATTGAATAATTAATGAAGTCAACTGTTCAGATTTCTCGTGGCATTGAATTGCTCTTTGGCACCCGCGATGAGAACATTCGCGTACTCGAATCAGGGTTGAATCTCACCACTCATCTTCGCGACGGCGGCCACCTCGTGCTTGAGGGAGGGGACGCGCAAGTGTCCCGCGCCGAAAAGATCCTAAACGATTATGTCGATCTCGTCGAAGAAGGCCACGTCTTCACCAACGGCGACCTCAACAGCTATATGCGCGTGGTCGCCGCCGACCCGAACGTCTCCCTGCGCCGCCTTGTCGAAAGCGGCAAGTCCCGTTCGTTCGGTAAAAAGGTCCTCGCTCCCAAAACTGTCAATCAGCGCCGCTACATCGATGCCATCGAACATCACGATCTTACCTTCGGCATTGGACCCGCCGGCACCGGTAAAACCTATCTGGCCGTTGCCATGGCGGTCTCGGCGCTGCTCAACAAAAAAGTTTCCCGCATTGTTCTGACCCGTCCCGCTGTAGAAGCCGGTGAACATTTGGGTTTCCTGCCCGGTACGTTGCAGGAAAAGGTGGATCCCTATCTCCGCCCGCTTTACGACGCCCTGTTCGACATGATCGATGCTGAGCGCGTCGAAAAGCTGCTTGAGAAAAACGTCATCGAAATCGCTCCGCTTGCGTTTATGCGCGGCCGAACCCTCAGCGACTGCTTCATCATTCTCGACGAAGCGCAAAACACCAGCATTGAACAAATGAAGATGGTGCTCACCCGCCAGGGCTTTAATTCCAAAATGGTTGTTACCGGAGACCAGACGCAAATCGATCTGCCGTCCGGCAAGAAAAGCGGTCTTCTCAATGCTGCTGATGTTTTACGCGGCGTCGAAGGCATTGCCTTCGTTTATTTCGACGACAAAGATGTCGTTCGCCACCAGTTAGTGCAGCGAATCGTCAAAGCCTACGACCGCTATAACGAATTAATCGGCGCAGGACGCCAGTTTTCGCTGAAATTAGCCACGGACCCGCCCCCCGTTCCCATTGATCCGCCCCTCGATACGGCGGTTGAAATTCCCGAATTCCCGACAGTCACCTAAAAACAACTTATGTCCTCCGATGGTAGTACCGTGCTCTTCGGAGCACACCCTTCACAAGTTAGATTCAGCGCTTCTGATAAGCGTCTGCTGACCAGATTCGCCCGCAAACTCTCCGCCACCGTTACCCGCGGCAAAACTTTCGAATGCCTGCTGGCTGACGATCGCGAACTCCAACGTCTCAACAAAGCTTTTCTCCAGCATGATTACCCCACGGATGTGCTCTCGTTCCCGGCCTCGGATCAGACCTTCTCGCTGGGAGAGTGCGCCATCTCGGTCGAACGCGCCGAAGACCAGTGCCGTCAATTCGGCCATCCCCTGCTGGAGGAAATCCAGATCCTCATGCTCCACGGCGTACTTCATCTCACCGGTCTCGATCATGAGAAAGATTCCGGTGAAATGGCCCGCGCCGAACGGCGTTGGCGCACTGAGTTCAAGCTCCCCCAAACCCTGATTGAACGTTCACAGCCCACTCCGGCGACGAATGCGGCCTTATGAACATCGCCTGCCTGTCGATCGTCACTCTCCTTACTGTTCTGCTCTGCTTCGTGTCGGTGGTCCAACTCTTCTATCACGAATCCATGCGCCTGCTGCGCCGTGAACGCGCCTCGCTCGAATTCTTTCGCGAAACGCTCGTGGAAAAAATCGGTCTCGAACCCGAAAAGGGTTCGCTCGCTTTCTCACTCATCAAACATATTTCGCTCGCCCTCATCGGCGTCATGTTCGTTTGCGCGCTGCTGCGTCCTGACGTAGCGCCCTGGCAATCGGTGCTCGAAGCCATGTGCTTCTCGCTCGCTGCCATGCTCTTCTCCACTTACCTCATTCCATTCTTCGTCTACTACCGGACCAAGGGAATCTGGCTCGTCAAGGTTCTGCCGCTCATTCGCCTGCTTTCTCTTTGTGCCGCGCCTTTTTCGGCGCTGGTCCACCTGTTTCATTCCGTGCTCGATAGCGAAAAAAACTCCAATGGCCAGTCCGCGCCCACCGATACTGTGGAACACGTCGAAGCCTTAATCGACGCCGGCGCCGAAGAGGGCATCCTCGAAGAGAGTGACCGCAGGCTCATCCACTCGGTCGTCGCCTTCGGAGACAAGAGCGTCCGGGAAGTCATGACGCCGCGGCCTTCTATCGTCGCCATATCGGCTGAAAAGACCATTGAAGATCTTCGCCAGCTCGTCATTCATGAAGGTTATTCCCGCATCCCGGTGTATCAGGACAATATTGATCAGCTCATCGGCTTCGTCCACGTGCGCGACATCTTTGAACTCGATGAAACAGATCGCCAAAACAAAACTCTCACCGAACTGATGCGCCCTCTCAATGTCGTTCCTGAGATGAAGCCCGTCTCCGAACTCCTGCGCCAGATGCAGGCTGAAGGTCTCCACATGGTCGCCGTTGTCGATGAATACGGCAACACCGCCGGTCTCGCCACCATGGAAGATCTCGTCGAAGAAATCCTCGGCGAAATACATGATGAACACGACGAGACGGAGCGCGATGTCCTCCAGGAAAGCGATCACGTTTTCATCGCGCCCGGCCATCTCGATCTGGACCGCCTTCACGACCTGCTCGATTTTCGCCCCGGCGACGATACTGAATCTACCACCGTTGGCGGCCTGGTCGCCGAGTGGTTGGGCCACGTCCCGCAAGTGGGCGAAACCGTCGAACGCGGCGGCCTCCGGGTGGAAGTTCTTGCCGGGAACGAGCGCCGTGTCGAACAGGTTCGTATTTCACGCGTCCAAAATGAGCCAGCCCCTGCCGGAGTCCACTAATGTCACAAACCACTCGCCGAGCCGGGTTCGTCAGCATCGCTGGCCGTCCCAACGCCGGTAAATCCACTCTCCTAAACGCCCTGGTCGGCGAAAAAATTGCAATTACGGCTTACCAGCCGCAAACCACGCGCACCTCGTTCCAGGGTGTCCTCACCACGCCTGAAGCTCAAATCATTTTCATTGATACGCCCGGTATCCACAAATCCGATTCGCTCTTCAACAAGCGCATGATGGACACGGTCCGCGGTGCGCTTCAGGATCGCGATCTTGTCATCTACGTCGCTGACGCCACACGTCCTATAACTGAGGAAGACGAGCACGCCGTCAGCGCTCTCAGCAAATCCGTGAAAGCCCTTCTCGTCCTCAACAAGATCGACAAGGTGGAAGACAAGCGCCTGCTGCTTCCGCTCATTCAGAGCTATTCGGAACTCTTCCCCTTTGAAGCGGCTCTGCCCGTCTCGGCGGCCAGGAAACTGGGCCTCGACAACCTCCTTGCCGCTATCGCCGGCTACCTTCCAGAGGGCGATCTCATCTTCCCGGAAGACTACATCACCGATCAGCCGCTCCGTTTCATGGCCGCCGAAATCATTCGCGAGGCCATCCTGCGCAACGTGCGTGAAGAAGTTCCGCACGCTGCCGCCATCCTCGTGGATACCTGGGAAGAAACGCCGGGCCTCGTCAAAATCGCCGCCACCATTCACGTCGAACGCCAGGGCCAGAAGATCATTCTCATCGGCAATAAGGGCGAAATGCTCAAAAAAATCGGTACCGGCGCTCGCCTTCGTTTGGAAGAACTCGTCCAGCGCAAGGTTTTCCTGTCGCTCTTCGTTGTCGTGAAACCCAACTGGCGGGAAGACCCGTCTTTCTTGAATGCCGTCGACTGGCGCACGATGCTAGGCTCAGAAAGTAAACTAATCGAAAGTAAATAATGAAACGCTTCCTAGCACTTGCTTTTTTGCTCGCGGGTGGCTTCTCCCAGTCGGCGTTGCCGGCTGACCAGAAGAACCTGAACCCCGACGATCGCATCTCTGACCAGGTCCGCATGAAACTCGCCACCGATCCCGACGTCAAAGGTGGCGCACTCGATGTCACGGTGAAGGACGGAGTCGTGCTCATTAAAGGTCGCGTTGATACGGACCGGGCCAAAAATAAAGCCTCTCATCTCGCAAAGAGGATAAAAGGCGTCAAAGAAGTCGACAACGAAGTCGTCGTCGGTCCGCCCACCAACTAAAGGTCAAAATCTCCCTGTGGCCAGCCGCTGCTTCTCCGTACTCGTACTCCTGGCCGCGGCTGTGCCTTCGTTCGCGCAACTGCCCGCCGAGACAGACCGTCTCATGGACACCGCCCGCCTCTGGAACGCCATCGAATACTTCCATCCCTATGTCGCCTACCGCGACATAGATTGGGACGGCGCACTGGTTTCCGCACTCCCCAAAATCCGCGGTGCCAAAACGGTCGGCGAATATCAGGCTGCTATCTCCGCGATGCTCGCCGAGTTGCATGATCCGGAAACGTTGTTGCTGGACCAGGCAACTACCTTGCCGTCCTACCCATCGGCGCCCAACCAAACCAGAGTTCTCCGCAACGCCGGCAGCGCGGCCTTTGTCGTCAGTCCGGAGCAATCACCTACTGAGCACATCGCTGTTCACCTGTCCGGCCTCACCGTCCTGGTGCGCCTATCCGAACCGCTGACAGCCATCCCCGCTATCCGCTCTCCTAAACCACCGTCCTTTGAACCCTACCCCAGCACGGAACTGCGCCTCCTCGCAGCCATTAAGACCTGGGGCGCAATTCATTACTTTTTTGCTTACAAAGACTTGATGGACGAAGACTGGGACGACGTTTTCGCCGGTTATCTGCCCAAATTCATCGAAGCCAAAGACGCCACCGATTACAACCTCCTCTTCGCTGACCTCCTCACCCACTGCACAGATACCAACACCGCCCCGCACAGCAAGACACTGAGTACTTATTTCGGCGAAGTTCCGGCCGGCATCCGCATGCGCTTGCTCGATAAATACCCAATCGTCACGGCTGTCCTCGATCCCGCCGCGCAAGCCGCCGGTGTTCATCCGGGTGAGGTGGTGAAGCGTATAGGCAGCGAAAGCATCACAGATCGCTTCCGCCGCTTCGTGCAATACATCCCCGCGTCTACGCCTCAGCGTTCCGGTTACGACACGCTTGAGAGGCTTACCAATGGTCTTCCAGGCACGTCTGTCGAACTCACCATTGAAAACTCGCAGGGCCAAGCTCATCAAGTAACACTCACCAGAGGCTCTCTGCCCATCACACCCGAACGCACGACGGAACCTGTACAAGTCCTAACCGGCAATATCGGCTACCTGGACCTGGACCGCCTGACGGAGCGCGAAGTCCCCGCCGCCCTCGATCGTCTCAAAGACACCCGGGCCATCATCTTCGACCTGCGCGGCCCGGTGGCTCCCGCCGCCGCTGCCATAGCCCGCCATCTCACGAACCATGCCGACATTGCCGCCGCGCTTGTGACCACGCCCATCGCCCTTCACCCGGACGTTACTTCTGCCGGGATAGCTACGCAAACGGCCAGCACCTTCGTGGTCCAAACGGTTCCATCCCCGGAAGCCCCGCTGTACAAGGGCAAAACCGTTGCCCTCATTGACGAACGCACCATTGGGGAATCCGAATACGCCGCGCTTCTGTTTGAAGCGGCCAACAAAACCGAATTCGTCGGCGAACCCTCCGCCGGAGCCGAAAGCAACGTCGCCGAACTCCCGGTCCCGGGCGGCATCACCGTCACCTACTCCACGCAAGACGTCCGCCACGGCAACGGAGGAAAACTCCAGCGTCTCGGCATCCAGCCCAACATCCCCGTACCCACCACCGCCAAGGGCCTCCAAGCCGGCAAAGACGAACCCCTCGAAGCCGCACGGGCGCACTTGGCCCCCGTCCCCCCATCCCAAACCCAAGCCGACTAAACCCAAAACACCATAACAAAACACCATAACCTTTCCGACTGGTCCCATACCTCTGAATACCTCTGACTGGTCCGATACCTCTGATCCGTCCGACTGCGTCCGACTGGCGTCCGACTGATCTGACTGGTCCGAGACCTCTGACTGGTCCGAGGCCTCCGACTCCTCAGACTAGACAATCAGGTCAGACTAGAGTGACCGCTTTTTGAGGCTCTGAAAACCCCGAAGCGAACGCCGATAGCGAATACCCGCCCAGCCTTCGCTCTCGAAACTTTCACCGCCCCCGTTTTATACTCAATCGAATGTCCGAATTCACTCCACTCGATCCGATTCGCAACGAAAACCCACTCCTGTGGCCCGGTTTGGCCCTCCTCGTCCTCGCGGTCGCCTGCTTCACTTACTATTGGGATGGTCACCGCTCCCAGTTCCCCTATTCCACCGCCCACGGTCCGCTGGTTTGGCCGCCTCCGCCCGAGACCCTCCACCAGACCTCACCGGTTGCTCCGCCTGCAGCCGCAGCGGACTCGGCAGAAGCGAATCCGGCAACCAAAAAGTAACTCTGCTAGAATAAAGAGTACTTTTATGTCAAAAACCTGCGAAATCTGCGGGCGCGGTCCGCTTTTCGGCAACCGTGTCAGCCACGCCCACAACGTCACCAAGCGCCGCTGGAACCTGAACCTGCAAACCGTTCATGCCATAGTCAAGGGAGCCGGCAAACGCGTTCGTGTCTGCACGTCCTGCATTCGTAACGGCAAAGTTCAGAAAGCCATCACCGGCTTAAACAGTCCGCAAACCAACACCGCCGCCGCCTAACCGCGAGCAAATAAATACCAGCGGAAATTCGGCCCGACCTGGATTTCCGCTTCTAATCTCCTTCCTAATCGCCCGCCACTCCGCACAAAACCGAAACCACCCTGATCGCCAGCAGCACACATTCCTAATCTGTCGGCCATACCACTCATCAAAAAGGTCCGGCGACCCCGAATCATCGTGCCCGAATCCCGAGCAAAACAATCCTGCGTCGCCGAAACTGTTTGTAAGCCCCTTGGTAAAGAGCTAATCAGCTATACCAATGAGTCAATTCCCTCGCCTTTACGCTCCCCCTACCCCAGGAACTCCGCCACCTTCTCCAAATACTTTCGAGTATTCAACCAACCCTGCTCCTTGCCAATCAACAAAGCCAGATCCTTGGTCATAAACCCGGCCTCCACCGCACCTATCGTAGCCTTTTCCAACCGGTCTGCAAACGCCACCACCTCCGGAGTTCCATCAAACTGTCCTCGATAGCGCAGTCCCGAGGACCAGGCAAAAATCGAAGCAATCGGATTCGTCGACGTTTCCCGGCCCTTCTGGTGCTCACGATAATGCCGCGTCACCGTCCCGTGCGCCGCCTCTGTCTCCACCGTCTTGCCATCGGGCGTAATCAGCACCGAAGTCATCAATCCCAACGAACCAAACCCCTGCGCCACCACATCCGACTGCACATCGCCGTCATAATTCTTGCAAGCCCAGACAAACCCGCCCTCAGACTTGACCGCATAGGCCACCAGATCATCAATCAGCCGGTGCTCATACGCCAGGTTTGCAGCCTTGTAGCGTTCCGCAAACTCCTCTTCATAAACCTGCTGGAACAAGTCCTTGAAGCGCCCGTCATACCGCTTCAGAATCGTGTTCTTGGTCGAAAGATAAAGCGGCAATTGCCGCGCCAGCCCATAGTTGAAGCAGGCCCTCGCAAAACCCAGAATCGATTCATCCAGGTTGTACATCGCCATGGCCACGCCCGGGCCCTTGAACTCAAAAACCTCCAGATTTGTCGCCGGATTGCCGCTAGTGGGCGTAAAGTTTAAGGTCAGTTTGCCCGGTTCCGTCACAACGAAATCCGTCGCGCGGTATTGATCGCCAAAGGCATGGCGGCCCACTACAATCGGTTTCACCCAGCCAGGAATGTAGCGCGGCACGTTCTTGCAGATAATCGGCTCCCGGAAGATCGTCCCGTCAAGAATGTTACGGATCGTCCCGTTCGGCGACTTCCACATCTGCTTCAGCCCGAACTCCTTCACCCGAGCCTCATCCGGCGTAATCGTGGCGCATTTCACGCCCACGCCATACTTCTTAATCGCCTTGGCCGAATCGACCGTCACCTGGTCATCGGTTTCATCGCGATGCTCAATGGAAAGGTCGTAATATTTCAGATCTACATCCAGATACGGCGTGATCAGGAGTTCCTTGATCTGCGCCCAGATGATGCGGGTCATCTCGTCGCCATCTAGCTCAACCAGCGGTGTTTTAACGTGAATCTTTGACATTGTGTCCAAAGACAAAACTCTAACATCCGTGCCAACATTAACGCGTGCCCTTAAACTCGGCCGCAGCTTTCAGAATCCGGTTGAAACCAAAGTGGGCGGTTTGGGCATGCTGCTTAAGGTACTGCCGCTCTACCTCACAAACAAAGAAGAGCGTGTCCCGCGACGCCCCATTGGGCCGTTCCACACCGACGCAAACGTCTATAAGACCCCACCTCAAACCGGACTCCGCATCACCTGGATGGGCCATTCCTCTCTCCTGATCGAAATTGACGGTCTGCGGGTCCTCATAGACCCTGTCTGGGATAATCGCGCCTCACCCTTCAGCTGGGCGGGTCCCAAACGCTTCTTCCCGGCGCCTCTGCCGCTCGACCAACTCCCGACCATAGACGTCGTCCTCATTTCGCACGACCACTATGACCACCTCGGCAAGCGCACCATCCAACAGCTCAACCAGCTCGAATCCACAAAACACGCCCGCTGGCTGACCTCGCTGGGCGTCGGAAACGAGATCAGAAGCTTCGGCTTCAGCGGCCACATCGACGAACTGGACTGGACCGAATCCCTGACCATCACCGGCCATCACACCGGCTGCCAGCTCGCCATCACTGCGCTGCCAGCCAGGCACTTCTCAGGCCGCAGCTTTCTGAACCGTTTTCAGACGCTCTGGTCTTCGTTCGTTCTGAAAACGGACCGCCATAACATCTACTTCGGAGCCGATTCCGGTTTGTGGACCGGCTTCGCGGAAATTGGCCGTCAGTTCGGCCCGTTCGATTTGGTCATGCTTGAAGTCGGCGCCTACAACGATCTCTGGAAAGCGATCCACATGGGACCCGACGGCGCCATCCGTGCCTTCGCCGAACTGGGCAATTCCGGCGTGCTCATGCCCATTCACTGGGCGCTTTTTGATCTCGCCTTGCACGACTGGCGGCAGCCCATCGAACGAATCACAGATCTTGCCGCAAAGCACAAAATAAAACTTTGGTCCCCAATTCCGGGCGTTCCCACCGATGTTTGCACCGGCCAGGAGTTCATCTCGAATTGGTGGCGTTCCAAACCGCAGTAGACTGACAATTGAGTATGGCTACCCTCGCTGCCTCCGGTCGCAAAGTTCCGGTTTCCGCGCTCATCATCGCTGCTGTTGCGATCGCCGGTTTGGCTGGCGGTTTATTCTACCTGAACCGGCCAGTGGAGCCGGTAGCCGATCAGGGGTCGGCAACGGCCGAGGCGAAGGCCTATCTGGCCAATCTTGAACTCAGCAACGTGAAAATGACGGCGACTGAAAATTTCATGCAGCAGCAAGTGGTGGAAGTGACCGGCAGCATAGGCAACCACGGGCCGCGCAAGCTCAGCATCGTGGAAGTCTATTGCCTCTTCTACGGCATGGATGGCAAAGAAATTTATCGCGAGCGAATCGCCATTGCCCGCAATCTAGGTTCGGGCGAAACGCGTCCGTTCAGGCTCCCCTTCGACACTCTTGCCGACGGCTGGAACCAGGCAATGCCCCGTCTCGCCATCGCAAGAATCGCGTTCGCAAATTGAAATGAAATTACTGCTGGCGGATGATGATGCCGATCAGCTGGAACTCCGGGCCCTGTCGCTCGCCAAGGCCGGTTTCGAAGTCGTAATAGCCCTGGACGAAAAAACCGCCCTGCGGGTGGCTGAGGAGACGAAGCCCGAGGTAGCCGTGGTTGACTTGAGAATGCCGACGCAAGAGGTCGGCCTGCGGCTCATCCGGGAACTCAAAGCCCGGGATCAAAACCTCCGAATCGTTTTACTGACCGGAGCTAACCCAAAAATCCTGGAGATTCTGCCCGAGCGGGCCTTGATCGAGCACGTTCTCACCAAAGGCAACGCTACGAAACAACTGGTTGCGTATCTGAAGAAGGATCTGATCCTGGAGGTGAAAGTGATTCCGCGCTCCTCAAAAAGCGAAATCATTGAAAGCCCGGCGGACGGAGTCTGGAAAGTGAAACTCCGGGCCGTCCCTGAAAAAGGCCAAGCCAACCAGGAACTGATCGCTCTCCTCGCCTCGCACTTCAAGATCTCTAAAGACGCCATAGAAATTCTAACCGGAGAAACCGCCGCCCGAAAGCGCCTCCGTTTAAAGGGACTGGGCTAGTTCGTTTCGAAATCCGCTACTTGTCCACCCCGCGACTCCGCCTCTCCCGCTCGTACTCCAAAGTAATCTGCCTGGCAATCCGAGCCGCCACATCCGCGCCAGCCCCCCGGAACTTAGCCCCAAGGCTCTCCTGAGTGGTAGACCACAACACATCCCCGTCTTTGTTGCACAACCGAACCGTGGCATATGCCTCATGTTTGCGCTCTCGAATATGGTGGCTGTCCTCATCTGACCCGCCGTTACCAATCCCCAGACCAGTGGCGCGAGTATAGATATTTCCGCCTTTGCTCGAATTGATATTCTCGTGACTCGAGGCATTGCTGTTCGTATCGAAAGTGTCGGTGAATGTGCTCTCATCCGCAGCGCCTTTCAGAACCGCGTCGGCCCGGTCCGGATTATCGGTCAGAATGAAGAGCTTAGTCGAATTCAACCCCGCGATGATCAATTCACGCAGCGCGTCAGCTTGAGTTCCGCCGGCCAACGTCGCGACGTAAATGCGCTTCACTTGCAGAATGCTCTCAATCTCGGTAGCTGCTCCCGTCTTCTGGGCCTGCACCGCGAATACGAGCCCAAGAAACGCCGCGAAACTCCTCATCCTTTGCCTGCGATTCTGGCGTCTTCATCCTGGTACCGAACCTGTTGCCCAGTCCTTGCTTCCAGCGCAACCAGCGTCAGGCGGATGTCGTTTTTATCGATCCGGAACACCATTGCCTGTTGCTGACCGTCATCATCCTGAAAGCCCAGGGTCAGAAAGTGTTCCCGCTTCTTCATGAACATCAGGATCGGAGAGATAACAGCAGCGGCCAGATATCTTCTGTCTACCTTCTGGCCGTACTCGAGCAGGTTGATGCGCTCGTAAGGTATACGCACCTGAGTCTTCTTGGATTCGAATACAAAGAACGTACGATCCGTCACCTGGATCTTCCCGTCATTTCGTTCCGGAATATCCGGCCTGGTCCCACCGATATACTCGGCGCGGCTGCCGGAGTGGCCCGCTAAGACCGGACGGGTGACACCTGCCGTCATCAGACATAGAGCCAGCACAAGTGTTCGCATGTACTCTATGTGCGCCGTTTACCGCCAGACTCTCGAAAATTCCTGCGTTTAGGGTAAGATCGTTTACCCCCGGTGAAACGAAGCTACCTCTATCTGCTGCTGCTCTGTCTCCTGGCCGTGATCACATATCTGGACCGGGTCTGTATTTCGGTCGCCGGTCCGCGCATGCAGGACGTCCTTCACATCTCACCCGAGCAATGGGGCTGGGTCGGAACCGTCTTTCTGCTCGGCTACGCTCTATTCGAAATACCCGCCGGTCACCTGGGAGACCGTATCGGCGCGCGCCGCGTCCTGACGCGAATCGTCTTATGGTGGTCCTGCTTCACTGCTCTGACCGGTACTGTTACTGGTTACCCCATTCTGCTCGCCGTCCGGTTCCTCTTTGGCGTTGGTGAAGCGGGAGCGTTCCCCGCCGGTTCAGTCGCCATCGCCAGTTGGTTCGCGCCCGCCACGCGCGGCCGGGCTTTTGGAATCTTTATCATGAGCAGCCAGTTGGGAGGAGCGCTGGCGCCGCTGCTGGTCGTGCCCATTCAGCAGGCCTTCGGCTGGCGGAGTTCCTTCTGGGTTTTCGGAATCCTCGGTGTAGTTTGGGCTGCGGTCTGGTTCTGGAAATTCCGGGATCGTCCGCCTGAGCCGCCGACCACAGCGGAAGCGTCAGCCGGCGAAAGCTGGCGTCTCACCCTGGCTGCTCCCAGCCTTTGGATCGTCATGGCGATTGCCTTTGGCTATGTCTACGCCATGGGTTTCTTCCAGACCTGGTTCCATACCTATCTCGTGAAGGGGCGCGGGTTTAGCAACCAGGATCTGTCTTGGTCCGCGTTGCCTTACCTTTGCGGAGCCGCATCCAATCTGTTGGGAGGCGTTACCTCAGACTGGCTCGCTACTCGGCTTGGCGTCACTTGGTCACGCCGAACCGTCGGAATGACAGGTCTGTTCGTTTCAGCAGCATCTATGACTTGCGCCATCGTCGTTGCTGACCACGCCGCGCTTATCGCTTGTCTAAGCCTGGCTTACGCAGGAATTACGTTCCAGCAGCCGGCCGTCTTCGCGGCCTGCCTCGACATTGGCGGGCAGCGGGGTGGCCTGGTCACCGGATTCATGAACACTTCAGGACAGTTGGGGGCAGCCCTATCGTCGGTAGTCTTTGGCTATATCGTAAAAGCCACAGGAAGCTACAATGTACCCCTGATCCCCATGGCTGTGCTTCTTAGCGTAGGCGCCTTGTTATGGGCTAACGTGACTTGTGCTTGTGCGGCATTGCCCGCACGATATCTGGCCAAAACTCTTTGAGAATATTCGACGCCATGTCTACCCCAAGCTGCTGACCGAGGTTCGAAACCGCGTCCCGCGCATCTCGTTGATCCGGATAGTAAGCGGTGGAAATAGCCACGGCTGTGGAGTTTCCCACCACCTCTGAATAGTTGAAGGTGCTGCCGCCTGAGTCTTGGTGTGTCCAGAAGATCTGGCCGCAGGCATAGCCTAGTCGGGAAAGACTAGAACCTGTCCCCTTCCGGAAATAACGTGGATCTTGATGCAGCAGGGTAGGGAAAACACCCTCCGTCATGTAGTCTCCGATAAAGAACCCAGCATACGAAGTGCCGAAATATCTTGCATATCCGGCCACTCCCTGACCAAACGACGGCTCAGCTTTTGTCAGTTGCGACTCCCCGGCGAAGGCCGCCGCGAGAACCACCGTGCCTCTATCTAGCGCGTCTTGCGAAGCAATCGTGAACTTTTGCTTTGCGGTCAGTGGCTCGTAATTCTGAAGAGAAGGTGAAGTTCGGAAATTGGGGATAATGCCGAACAGCCTTTTAGTCTCCGGTGGATTAGGATTGGCGCTACTGGCAACTTGCCCCGGCTGAACATCTTGGCAAAGCAGCAAGCTTGGCAGTAGTAAAAAAATAGCAAAAGGTGCTCGGCTCACACTAGCTGAGACTCGGAATTCGGCTCTTTGGATTCAACCGAGTTACTGAGACAGCGACTTGGCGATCTTTTGTTTGTATTCCAAAGCGTGGGCAAAGATCGCCGGTTCATCGAGAGTTAAAATCTTTCGATTTTCCATAACGATTCGCCCATTGATAATCGTTGTGCTGACATCCGCCGCCTGCAGCGAATAGACTAACTGGGCGTAAACGTTATACAGGGGTGTGGCATGGGGCGCCGAGCTATCCACCACGATAACGTCAGCTTTCTTACCTGTCTCGAGTGAGCCAATTTGTTTTTCCATATGAAGCGCGTGAGCGCCGGTGATGGTCGCCATGCCCACCGTCTGTTCCGCCGGGAGCGCCGTCGGATCCATGCGGCCGAACTTCTGCAGCTTCGCCGCAAGGTCAATTTCCCTGAACATATCCTGATCATTGTTGCTGGCCGCGCCGTCAGTGCCGATCCCGACCGCGACGCCACCCGCGAGCATCTCGGGCGCCGGCATCAAGCCTGCCGCCGATTTCATATTGCTGGACGGGTTGTACGAACAGCCGGCGTTGTAGTGCGCTAGCGTCTCGATGTCGGCATGGTCCACCCAAACGCAATGCGCCCCTAGTAAGTCAGGACCTAATACGCCGATTCGTGCGAGGTATTGAACCGGCGATGCTCCATGTTCATGCCGGCTTAGGTCTCTCTCATAAGGCGCTTCCGCCAGATGCATCAGAATGGGAGCGCCATAGGCGCGCGCCAGCGCCGCTGAATCCTTCAGCAACTGCTCAGAACACGTGTAGATGGAATGGGGAGCCACCGCGGGCGTGATAAGCGGATCGTTCTTCCATTGCGTCAAGAACTGCTCGGTGTAAGCAAACGCCGCCGCCGCCGTTTTGTTGTCCGGGGCAGGGAATCCGATGATCGTTTCGCCCAGCACGCCGCGCATACCGGCCTGTTTCAACGCCTTCGCCACTTCATCTTCGAAGTAGTACATGTCGGCGACCGTTGTTGTGCCGCCCCGCAGCATTTCAAGAATGCTCAATTTCGTGCCCCACGAAACGAAGTCAGGCGTGACATTTCGGGCTTCCGCCGGAAAGATATATTTCTGCAGCCAGTCCTGCAAAGATCGGTCTTCCGCCAGTCCGCGAAACAGACTCATGGCCATGTGCGTATGCGCGTTGATCAAGCCGGGCATGATGATTGCGCCATGAACATCGATCACGCGCTTTGCCTGATAGGTCCCACTCAACTGCGCGCTGGGTCCGACCGCAACAATGGTGTCGCCCCTGATCGCGATCGCGCCATCATCCAGAACCTGCCGCGACGGATTCATGGTCACAACCATCCCGTGCCAAAGTACAAGATCCACCTGCTGCGCACGGCAGCAGCACACGAGAAAACAGAGGAATAAAGCCGTGCGAAAGAAGACTGTCACTTATTGAGTTTCTGCTGCCTGCGGCAGTGAGAAAAAGAATGTCGAACCGGTACCCGGTGTGCTGTCAGCCCACATGCGGCCGCCATAGCGCTCCACGATGCGCTTGCAAATGGCGAGGCCCAATCCAGTGCCTGGATATTCCTCTTTATGCAAGCGCTTGAATAAACCAAAGATCCGCTCCGAATAACGTTGCTCAAAGCCTATGCCGTTGTCACGAACCGAGACCACCCAGGCATCGTTCCGCCGCTCGGCTGAGATATCAATCACAGGAGCTATGTCCCGCCTGTACTTCAGTGAATTGGAAAGCAGGTTTTGGAACACATGAGCAATTTGTCGAGTGTCTCCGCGCGTGGTTGGCAGGAAGGTGCAATTGATGGCTGTTCCCGTCTCCTCAATGCGCGTTCGAAGCACGGAGACAGCTTCGTTGAGCGACGCGAAAAGATCCGCCGTCCCGAGGGTCTCCTGATCGTGAACCGTTCTTGAAAAGCTCAACAGATCGCGCAGCAATTCCTCCATCCGTTTTACGCCTTCGCGCACAAACCCGGCATATTGATTGAGGACGGGATCGCTGGTTGAGATCTTCCGGAGCAGAAGTTGCGTGTAAATATTGACCATGCGCAGCGGTTCCTGCAAGTCATGGCTGGCCACATAGGCGAACTCCTCTAGCTCCCTGTTAGCCTTTCTCAGTGCCTCGGCGCTCTGCTTTTGCTCGTCCATGTCCGTGCAAGTGCCCACCCATGAAAGTATTTGGTCATCCGGACCAAACATGGGATGAGCGCGGACAAGAAACCAGCGCCACGCTCCGTCTGATCCGCGCTTCAGACGAAACTCTGCTTCGTATGTGTCCCCGCTTGCTAACGACTTTTGCCAGCGGGCAATGACACCTTCCCGATCATCCGGATGCACGCCCTCCAGCCAGCCCGCACCCAGCAGGCCATCGCTGCTGACGCCAAAATAGGCCGCCCCTTGCGAACTTACATAATCCAGGCCGCCTTCCGGCGTAGCAGTCCAAACGATCTGCGGCATGGACTCCGCCAGGAAGCGATACCGTTTCTCACTGTCCAGGAGGGCGACCTGAGCCCGCTTACGCTCGATCCCAATGGCGATACTCACAGACACCGACTCCAGGGCATACATCGTTTCCTCTGCTAGATAATGGCGCGAGAACAAGGCCAACACTCCCACGAGCTGATCATCAACGATTAGAGGATAGCCGGCAAAAGCAATCATGCCCTCTCGGACAGCCCAGTCCGGGTTCGTGATTTCGGGGTCGTGCATTACATCGTTCGTCAAGTGGGGCTGGCGCTCCTTCGCAATCATGCCGATTTTGAAGGAGCCCACCGGAATTCGCGCATGCGGCCCGTCGGTATGCGTATAGAGGCCTGAGCTGGCCTGCAATTCAAGAACGGCGCCGGAGTTGGATAGCGTCCAGATTCGGGCGAAGGCAACGTCAAGATGTTGAACTATGGCGTCGACGCATTGCCGTAGGGATTGCGAGAGTTCGTTGATCTGCGCAAGCGCAACCCCGATATCGGCGCTGAGGGCGCCGAGCCTAAGCCTCTCATTCCCATCAAGTAGAGGCACCTAATCCGCCATCACGATCGCGATCTTGCCTTGGCCGCCCTTTTCAGCTTCGCGCGTAGCCTGACGAATTTCGGCCAGCGGAAAGGTTTTAGCAATAGGAATCATCAAGCGGTTTTGCTGATAGTCTTTCGCCAGGTCGAACAAACGGTCAGCGTCTGGATGCGCAAAGACGGTATTGGCCGTGATGCCAACTTTGGTGGCGGCAGCAGGTTGTCCCACGACAGAGGCCAGTGTTCCACCTTTCTTCAGCTTGGGAAGAACCTTACCTAATGCGTCGCCGTTAATTGTGTCGGCAATGGCGTCCAGCTCAGGTAGCTTTAAGATTTCATCGTCGCTATCCAGCGCCACAACGGAATCGGCTTCAAGCTCTTGGGCCTGGCTCTTCTGATTTGAGCGCACTCCGGCAATTACCTTCGCGCCGTGTTGCTTAGCGACGAAAACTGCCGAGCGCCCCACGCTGCCTACTGCGCCCGTGACGAGTACCAAGTCGCCGCGCTTTGGCTTTATGCCCACTTCCACTAATTGCGCACCGGTGATGAGGATCAGCGGCAGTGCGCCGGCCTTTTTTGCGTCAAGGCCTTCCGGAATAGGGCTAAGCTCGTCCGCTTTCGCGGTGACGTATTCGGAATAGGTCCGATTGACAAAGCCCATCACCTTGTCGCCAACACGGAACTTTGTGACGCCGTCTCCCACTGCGGAGATTTCGCCGGCAAGGTCCCGGCCCAAGATTGCGGGAAACTTGAGGGGCATACGATCTTTCATCGCGCCTTGCCGGATCTTGAAGTCGATGGGATTAATACTAGTAGAGAACACTCTCACTAATACTTCACCGGACGCCGGCGACGGTGTTGGTACCTCCTCCACCTGAAGCTGGTCCACATCTCCGTAGTTGCGTAAGACGACGGCTTTCACGGTTTTTCCTCCTTCACTGTTTGAGCAGTAATAGGGAGGATCGTTTCAAAGCTACTTCAAGTGATTGAAGTTGAGAAGGGCATTGAAGACCAGAGCGTAAGAGCCGATGGTCTCGCCCCGGTAAACCGGGTTATTAGCAAAGAGAAGGACATTGCCCGATCCAAAGTGCGCTTGCACGACCGTCGCGCGTTCTGCCAACCCCCCGCCATGTTCAAGCAGCCCCGAAAGCAGCAGATCTTTCGCGGCTGCATACCGCAGGATGACCTTTGGCCGCAGATCAGCCGGAATAACGTAAGGATTGTTTCGTTCCTGCTCCTCGTTTAAAGCGGCTGCCTGCCACGGCTTGGGATCAGGCAAGGACGCAGCCTTTTCAATAGGACGACCCTCGGGCGTATCTTCATCTTCCGGACCGCCACGACCAGTAGGGCGCTTGTATTCTTTGGCTGTCGGAATAGTGCGATTGACTGTCAGGTTGCTGACAGTGAAGGCCAAGCCGTCGGCGCTGTATACCGGCAGCGTGGAATCGTAACCGTAAACCACCGGGCTCTTGTTATCCGCCACCGCGGAACCCAGAACGCTGCCCACAACCTTTAAGTCGCCGGCATGCGCTACAAACACGCCCGGCGTCAGGCCTTGACTAATGGCAAATTCGGCGGTGCTTTCAGATGTCACCAGCAAGCCGCCCGCCTGCACAAACGTTTTCAAATTGGCAACGCCGGATTCGCCCAAGCCCGGTCGCATGTCATCGGTGGAATCGAGTTTTCCGAGATTCGGCGTAAGCGAACTGTTTTGCCAGGGCAGCGCATTTCCCCACATCGGCATGCCATCCACAATCTGCTGGCTTGCTCCACCGCCAGGCGCAAAGATGATGACGTCGTACTTGGATCTCAAGTCCGCTTCCTTCGAAACGGTCTGCGTACTAATGTAGCTGTACGGGATGTGCAGACTGTCGAATGCCTGACGCCACCAACCCTCAGTTTGCGTTGAAAGCCAGGTGTGCATAAAGGCAATACGCGGCGCCTGCGCTTCATGCAGCCGCATGGTCGGCAGCTCTGGCAAGCTATACGCTGTCAAATGGAATTGATTGAGCAAAAGCTTCAGGCGCCCGGAATCTACCCGGCCGATGAGAAGAGACCCCGCAGAAAATTTGTGGCCGCCGCTCTCAAACGGTTCCTCGCAAATGGATAAGTCCGTTGAGCCTTTGAGCGCATAAACCAGCGAAGCCAAGCTGACTTGGGCGGCGTTGTTGATGATGTAAAAAGGGCCATTGCCCGGATCGACAGTGGACATCTTCGCCAGGTCTACAACCGGTGACATGGCAGCGGAAAGAATGCTGCGGTCCGTCACGCGGGACACTTTGGCATTGAATAATTCTCCGAAGGACCAGCCCGTATCGTCGTAAGGATTTTTCTGCGGATCGTCCGGCGACCAGTATTGCCGGTCTAACAGCGCATCCGCCACTCGTGAAAAGGGCTGGTCCATCCGAATGACAAAGCTGCCTGCCGCAAAGGTCTGAGACGTCGGCGCGGGTGCGGCGGGTTTTTCGTCCTGACTCTCTTTTTTAGGAGGCGGAGGAGGCGCCACGGTAGCCGCCTGGTTCAACTGCTGTATTTCGACGTGTTGCAGTTGCAGCACTTTCAGCAATTCAATTTGGCGATTGGAGAAGCGATCATCCTGTGCCAACACGTAGGCAGCCGGCCCCGCATCCTTCGGCTTCTCTATGGCTCGCTTACTCTTCAGGTAAAAGTTATTGAGAAAAACCTTTGAGTTATGCGCGAAGTAAGACAGGCTTGTCAGCAACGCCGTCTCTTCGTAGTTGTTGTTATCGCGCTGAGACCACTCCACAACCGGATAAGGCGGATTGGGCCGGTACCATGTTCGGGAGTATTGATTCGGAGGCAGGATTCGCTTTTCGGTATCGGCGCCCCCGTTTCCAAATGTTTCGTACAGGCGGCTGATGCCATTGTGAAGGCCCGCCAGGAACATGAGATAGCCGGGACTCCAAGTGTCGAAGTTCCCATGGGTAAACGCGCCGGGCATTCCCAGGCTCTGCATTTGCGCCATGTTGTCTGAGGCGATCATCTGCCATTCATCGGTCAGCAGCGGGTCAATCCACGAGTTATAAGGACCGTCTCCCACCGTATTGTCATAGAGGAAGGGAACTGATTCGTGCAGATCATGAAGCACTTGCGCATGCCATTCGAGGTAGGTGTTGAGGACGTTTTTTGTCAGGTCGAGAGTCATCGCCATGGCGTCACGGTTGTTGTCATGGGCAACATAATGTCCCCAATAAACCAGCCGCGGCCAGTTTTCGCCCGGATGCGCCTTGTGCCACTTGTAAATATCCACCATCCGGTCGCGGCCATCCACTTCGATAACCGGCGTAATGAGCGTGATCATGTGCGACCGAATGTATTGAATGTAAGGAGCGTTATCCACCGCTAGGCGGTAAGCCAATTCCATCAGCGCCGTGGGCGCGCCGGTTTCGGTGGAGTGGATAGTACCGGTGATGTAGTAGACGGGGAACGACTGGCTGACAAGGGTCTGGGCCTTTGCATCGTCAAGCTGCAAGGTTCTGGGATCGGCGAGTTGGGCCAGGCGTGCGTTGTTCTGTTTTGACTGCGCCAGCAGCGACTCATCCGCCACCGCGACCGCGATCATTTCCCTGCCTTCCTCGGTGTGACCAATCGTGACCACTCTTACACGCGGCGTGGCGGCAGCCAGCATTCTGAAGTAGCGATACACATCTTCCGCGTAGGGCAGCATGTCAGGCGCGCCGGCGATGTCGCCCAACACTTTCATGGGGGTTGGCACGGTACTGGAGGCGGGTAGATAATCCGTAAGCGACGAATTCAGGTGTGGAGCCGTAGTGTATTTCTTGATAAGCTGCGTGTACGGCTCATCGGCAGCCTGCTTTGGATCACGCTGAAACGATTCTGTCCCGGGTGTCTGAGCATTAATAAGCAGGGGTAGAAGAGGTAGCGTCAGCTTGCAAAAGCGCCAGAGATTCTTAGTCAAATACAGGATGTCTTCCGGTGGTTGAGCCATTTGTTTATCAGACTAGTGTAGGGCTTGGCCGTTCAGCTTTTCGTGCTATTCTGCGATCTTTCCAATGACGACGCAAGTTGTTGTTATGGCAGGCTTGCTTTTCTCGCTTGGCGCGCTCTCTAAGCCGTGCTGCGCCCAGGATTTTCGCGGCGTTTTGCTGGGCAATATCAAGGACTCAACCGGCGCAGGCGTGCCTTTCGCAAAGGTGCTTGCAGATCTTGTTGGCTCCGATCTGCACCGTGAAGTTAGCGGCACCAGTCGCGGGGACTTTCGGCTGGATAATCTCCCGCCGGGCAATTACCACGTCTCAGTGTCTGCCACTGGCATGGCGCAAGCCGAAGCAACAGTGGTGGTGGAGGTGAGTTCGATTCGCTCCCTGACAGTCACTTTGCGTCCGGCCACGTTGAAACAAGCAGTAAACGTTCAGACAGCGGCTTCATCCATTACAACGGAACCCATTGAAACAACCAGCGCGGTGAACGGCGGCGTGGTGACTGCCAAGGACCTGCAAACCATCCCTTTGGCGAACCGCAGTTTTGCGAACATTGCCTACCTTGTGCCTGGAACGGAACCGGTTGAACCCTCCGACCCAACAAAGGCCCGGGTCACGGCTGTTTCATTTGGCGGCAGCTCCGGCTTGAATGATGTTGTGTCCGTGGACGGCGGCGATAACTCGGACGACTATATCGGTGGTTTTCTGCAGAGCTTTTCTCCCGATGATATTGAGGAGTTTGCGGTTCAGACATCCCAGCAAAGCGCTTCCATAGGCCGCACCGTGGGCGGATCAGTGGAAATTTCCACCAAACGAGGTACGAATGATTGGCATGGGCTCGGCGCGTTTTATGAACGGGCGGCGGCACTGGACGCGCGCTATCCAATAGAAAACCCCGCACCGCTGCCAAAGCAGCCATTCTCCCGGCAGGATTACGTCGGCACGCTGGGCGGCGCAATTATCAAGGATAAGTTGTGGTTTTACTCCTCTTTTGAAGGAGTGCATGAGAGGGCGAGCATTGCATATAGTCCGGCCAGCCTGACGCAATTTGCGGCTTTGGGAACACTGGCAAGCGAAGGCTTGATTCCGGGAGTCAGCTCCATTGCCATACCAAGTACTGTCCCTGTCCCTTTTCGCGATGAGTTAGCTGGCCAGCGATTCGATTTTTCACAATCGACCAAATCCCAGTGGTTCCTGCGAACCTCCGCGGACACCTATGTGACCGACAACGCCTTTGTGCAGCAGGCAACGCTTCCCTCCACCGGAACCACCTGGCACTCGAACTACTTCAATGCGGTGCTTGGAAACGAGTACGCATTCAGCCCATCCACGCTGGGCACGTTTGCGTTTGACGCCAGCTATTTGCATTTGACGCAGGCACGGAACTCGACACTCGGATTTGCTTTAGCGTTTCCCTTCAGCTCCACCTCCCAGACTATTTCCGGGTTCGAGACTTTTGGAGACAACCAGTTTGTTACTCCGATCACGGCCTATCCAGTCCTACGAAACCAGGAGAAATATCAAGCGCGCTATGTACTGACCCATGTGGTGGGAAGCCATTCGTTTAGCGCCGGCGCAGACGTCATTCACGAGCCTGTGCTGAGCGGTGCGCTTTCGGCGAATGCTGAGAATCTGACCGTTTTTGCGCAGAATCCGACAGATTACCTGAGCAACCCGGCGCAGTTTGCAGCGGATCTCAATTGCACTGCAGTCGCTGGGTTGACGGTGACGCCGGGCACCACTTGCAGCAGTACGCCGGCTGGAAATGGTTCGTTTTCGCAGAACGTTCAGCGGCTGGGCTTTTATGCGGAGGATTCCTGGCGCGCGACGCGAGCTTTAACCATTAATTACGGATTGCGGTATGACACCACATTCGGCCTATTTACGGCATCAGGCCGATCTCAACTGGACAATCCTGGATTATTAACGATAGAAGCGCTTCAGGTTCCCTTATTCGAACATCCAGGCGCTCCGCACGATTACAGATTGCAGTTTGGCCCGCGATTGGGAATCGCTTTTGCACCCGGCCAAGATAAGCGGACCGTTATTCGCGCCGGGGTTGGCATGTTCTATAACGATCTGGCACAGAACGGCTGGGTATCCGCGCTGCAGGCCGTGAATCAAGCTCCGGGCATTTGTTCTTCGGCTGCCGGCCCTGGGTGCCTTCCCGGAGCTTCGGCCGGAGGCAGCGGAGCGTTGATAGATCCGGCCTACAAGACGCCCTACGCCTTACATGCGACAGGAGGGATTGAGCACGCGCTTAGTACTAAATGGAAGATCAGCGCTGATTTCACGCATGAGGAAGGCGTGCATGCTTTCCGGCGTTATCAATATTCAGCCGGATACGCTTTGTTTTCACCGCTTTACTCGGCTGACGCGGCGACACAACAGCAGTATGTGCCGAATCTCGCGGTCTACCGGACAGATAACCGGTCGAGCTATAGTGGCCTTTCGTTCCACCTACAAGGAAATGTTGGCGATCGACTCAACCTCGTGGTGAATTATACGCTCTCCAAGGCGCAAACATGGGGATGTGTCTTAGGTGAGTTGTTTGATTACGTCAACGGAGTCTGTAACCCGCTGAAGGCCTTTCCTAAGGGCGACTACGGACCTTCCGGCGAAGATGTTACCAGCCGCTTTGTGCTGGCGGGGACGTTCCACATTTGGGGTGGCGTGGAACTGACGACGCTTAGTCAGGCTGAGAGCGCCCGTCCTTTTACTTTGACCACGCCAGTGGATGTGAATGGGTTCGGCGATGCTCTTGATGATAGAGCGGTGGTGAATGGCGTTCAAACATCGCTGGATCAATTGCGTGGAACTCCCTATGTTCAGGTGGACCTAAGAGCATCAAGGCCGGTGAGATTCAAAGATAAGTATCTGCTGGTTCCGTTTATTGAGTTTTTTAATCTGTTCAATCGGAATAACGCCGGCGCCAATTACGTAACCAACTTGGCGGCTCTCCCGAATCCGGTGAATAATTTATACAATGCAACGGCCATTTGCTTGAATTCGATTTGCTCGCAGTCGCAGCCGATTACCAGCCTGAATCAGCTGCGCGTTCCAGCGGGAGCCTTAGGCGATTTCTTCGGACCTGGAACAACGGTGGGCATTCCTTTCGCCGCTCAAGTCGGTGTCCGCTTCAGTTTCTAAGTGAAGGGTGCGGTCAGCCTCGGGCCTGACCGCACCCCTTGGTTAACTAGTCGAGCTGGTGAGCCGCAGTCTCATCCCGATGTTTCTTGAGATAGGACATAAAAGGGGTTCCACCGGTACCGACGGCGTGAGGATTCTTGGCGTCGGTTTGAGCTTGCCGGAATATGTAGGCGGCCGCGTACTCCAGATGGAGAGAACGAAACGCTTCCACACCCTGCACGCATGCGTTGTAAACGGACGTGAGGCCGCTGCGATTCGCACGCTGCACGAATGCCCGGATTGACCCGCGGGCTTCTAATGATTCAATGAAGCCTCGATGGTCCGGCGGCATGTAGGTTCGCATTTCCATTAAGTAACTGCGAAGCATGTCTTCGGCATGACCGATACCGAGCATGGCATCCAGTGCCGGAACGATAGCGCTTTGAGCGCCGGTTTCGCCCCGGAATTGTTGCGGCATTTCGCCATACTCGCGGACGCCTTGGTAGATCAGGCCGTCCTTCAGGTCGGGATGATTCTTCCAGCCATGAATATAGGGCCGCACGCGATGATAGTAAATGTAAGGGTCGCAGTATTCCGGCATGCGCTTCAAAGTGGAGTGCATTCGGTTGATGGCGCTATCCACTGTTGCGAGTAGCGATTCCAGGCGCTCCGCGTCTCTTGATTCGGCGGCATCCAGACAGTTGTGAAGCACTGCCAGACCCGGCGCCGCATGGCGTTCGATATCGACGTGAATGAGAATGAACCACTCTTCATCAATACCCGCCAGGAAGTTTTGGATTAATGCAATGTTTCCACATTCAACCGCTCGACTGGAATCGAAGCGATAAAAATTATGGAGAGCATAACTGCTGTAGCTTAACACTGGCGGACGTCCCAACGACTTAGCAATGCTATGCCAAGGTACGGCTAATCGAGCCGGGAGGATCGAAGCAGGCTGCGGTCCTATCCACACATAGGCATGTCCCAGGTAACTGAGAAGAAGCATCGCCCGTTCCCGCTCGCGCTCATCTGCGATGGCGTGAATTGGAAAAGGCGGTAAATTCTCCAGTGTTGTGCGGAGGCGGTCTGAAGCGAAGAGCTTTGGAAGGGTGGAAGCAACATTCTCCCAATCATCAAATACTTTGGGAAGATGGCTTAAAGGATCCGTAAGAGGTAAGAATCCGCGCTCGTGGCTAAGCTCGGGCGCGGAGATTGAGGTTAACATTCATAATGTTCCTGATCCCGCATGGTGGCTCAGTGGCCTGAAAGTTTGGCCGCTGAACTCTTGGGTGATTTAAGGATATCAGCTTGTGGAAGTATTGTTAGATGGTTAAGAACCCGTGTCATCAGCAATAATTCCACGAGTGGCGCGCACACCGATTGTGAAGCGCAGTAAGCTGCTAGAGCAGATGAATTTTTCCCGAGCTTTACTCCTGATGCCTCTTGCCTTGGTTTCCGCATCCCTGTCCGCACAGCAGCTGGATTTCCTCAACGGAAACCGCTCCATAGTAGACGCACACAATTGTTATCCGTATGATGGCCGCTGGGCCGACCGCATTGACCGCGCCCTAGGCACCGGCTTTCCGGTTGCCATTGAGCAGGATATGGCGTGGTACGTTGATCCAGCCACTGGGAAAGGCCGTGCGGTGGTGGCGCATTCCGCCAAAACCACCGGCGCTGAACCCACGCTGAAGCAATACTTTTTTGAGCGCGTTCGGCCCATTGTCGAGAAAGCGCTGAAGGCCAACGATCGGTCGCATTGGCCTTTGATTGTGGTCCACTTCGATTTTAAAGATACGCAAGCGCCCCTGCTGCATGCGGTTTGGGACGTATTGGGCGAATACCAGGACTGGATTACCACCGCCCCCAAAGGCACCGACCTGCACAAGCTGACTGCTTTTGATGCAAAGCCGCTGCTGGTGTTGACGGAAGATTCGGATGAGCAAGAGGAAGTCTTCTTCAACCAGGTGCCGGTGGGAGACAAACTGCGGCTGTTTGGTTCGGCGCATACACACATGCCGCCGGTTAAAGGCGCGAGTGCGGAATCTCATGCCGCCGCGACGGTGCCCCCGGAAGTGCTTTTGAGCGATCCGCCAACAAACTATCGCCGCTGGTGGAATAACTCATGGGATGAAGTAGAGGAAGGCGGCCAGCGGCACGCGGGTGACTGGACTCCGGCTGATGCCAGCCGCTTGAAAGCTCTGGTGGATCATGCCCACCAAATGGGTTACTGGATTCGGTTCTACACTTTGGATGGTTTCGCGCGCGGCGCCGGTAAGGGGTGGTTCAGCGATTACAACTTTGGAAGTTTGGAGGCAGCTCAGATTCGTTGGAAGGCCGCTGTGGAAGCCGGTGTGAATTTGATTGCTTCAGATCAGTATGAGGACCTTGCCGCAGTCGTGCCAAAGCGCTGAGCCGGCAGCACGCGACATCTTCGATGCGCCGAAAGCTGAGAGAGTTCTTGCGCAACCATGGCGATGGTAGCGCTCCAGTCTCCGGCGTGTTCCTGGCGAAAGAGCCTGGCGGTTGGATACCAGGGCGTGTCGGACCGGCCCAATAACCACCGCCAATCAGCATGCTCAGGCAGCAGAATCCAGACGGGACGTCCTAAAGCGCCGGCCAGATGCGCGCTCATGGTATCCACGGTGATGATCAGGTCGAGATCCATCATGATCTTCGCGGTTGCCAGTACATCGATACGATGCGAGGCAACGTCGTAGAGGTTTGGGTATGTTTGTAAATCAGTTGAGCCGACGTGCCTTTGGAGCGCAAAGAACTGACAGTCGCGGTGGGAAAGAACGGGCGACAGTGCGTTCAGCGGCAGCGTGCGCTGCGGGTTAAATGGTCCAGCTTCCCAGACCAGGCCTACTTTCATTGGTCCATGATCGTCGCACTTCTCAAGTGAGGGTAGCGAAATATAGGGGCACTCGTTGGGCAGGTCTTCCAAGGTGGTCCGAAACGCTCTGGGAAGTTCGGTGACTTCCATCTGCAGATCCCAATCCGGAGGTTCTACAGCACCCGGTCCCCACGTCATCACCAAATCAGCGCCGCTGACATGCTGCAGCAGCGTCACCAATTCAGGATGTGTTTGAACCGTTAGACGCGCGCAAGTTTGTTTGAGCAGGGGAGCATACCTGATGAATTGCACTGTGTCTCCCAGGCCGTGCAAGCAACGCAGCATCACGTGCTTGCCCTCCCACGATTGGCCATTCCAGAACGTGTCTGCATTCGGCGGGTTATTCTGCGAAATGAAATCGCTTTCTTTCCAGGCTTGCTCAAACCGGCCTGCGAACATCCAGCACATCCAGCGGCCTGCCGCACATTCAACGGCTTTGTAGCCTAGTTGTTCCGCCTTATCAAACAATGCGATCGCAGAGTCCACTTCCCGGACTGTCAGCAGTTCATCAGCTTGCTTGAAGAGCCCTTCCGCAGAGGCGCTAACCGGCATAGCGTCTGGTCATGCGCGAACAGAAATCCGCGAACTGCCGAACGTCTTTCGGCGGACTCGTGTGGTTCGGCGCAAGCCCAAGATGTTCGGGAGTAAAGCAAAAGGTAACGGTCACGTCGAAGCTTTCCAGTTTCTTCATCTGAGTATCAAACCAGCGGTCAGCGTCCGGGCGAAAGCTATCCGCCCAACTCAGTCCTGTCCGAAGCCGCTTCACGCCCAGTTCCTTGAGTCGCTTCACGCCGCAATCCAGCCGCGGGTCTTCAAAGTGGAACCACTGGCAAATCCCCAGATCCGGCGTGTATTGAGAAAAATCGCGAAAAGCGAGTTTAGGAGTGCCGTCCTCTCGAATCAAGCCCATATAGAAGTGACGGTAATATGAGGACCCTTCGGCCTCGCGATGTCGAGTAGTGGCCGGCCAGGCGCGCGGCAAATCAAAAAGACTGTACCAGTGAATTCTCTCGGCGCGACCCTGCAATAGCTCCGCAGTGCGATTCAGCCCAAACACCTGGATCTCTTCCGCACCAAACGTGGATACGCCTACTTCCGACACCCAGACGGGCAATCGGGTGACTTCTTGAATTTCCTTCAGCTTTAGCGGCCATTCGTGAACGGTCCAGTGATTCCAATCAAGCGGGAAACCATGAACGGCAACCACGTCGACATGTTCCAATACAGATTGTCCGGCGAGCGTCTGAATGAAGTTTGGGTCGATGGGTGACATGCCGCCTAAAGCGCGAGTAAGCGACGGGCTCTCGGCACGGATGGCGAGGCCAGCCTGCTTCACCATATCGGAAAAGATAGACCAGCCGGGATCAAGCTCAAAGTTCCAATGGGAAAGGTTGTTCGGCTCGTTCCAGATCATTGCTGCTTCAATCATGCTGCTGGACCCGCTTGCAGATATAAACCTCTTCCTCTGGCTGCTGAACGATCTCAAATCCGGAACTTCGCAGCATAGCTTCTACACAGGCTCGGTTAGGAATCCACCAGTTGGTGGGATCATCCGAGTAGTTATGCTCAACAAAGTGCATGAGTGGGTAGCCATCCTGATTGAAAACCTGCGTCTCACTGAATGGATAGTTAGCCTCCAGGGGCAGCACCTTTGAGCTGCCTCTTTGCAAAGACTGGAACACGAGCGTGTCTTTGCAGACATGCTCGCTTAACAAGTCGAGCGCGAGTAATGGATGGCGCAGGTGATAAAGCACGCCCATGAACAGCACGACATCAAACTTTTCTTTTAGCTCAGCAACGTTGTAAACATCCAGTTGCTTCAGTTCAATATCAACGCCCGCCATCTCGGCGGCGAATCTTGCCTGGGCGAGATAGATGGGATCCGAATCGATACTGACTACGCGAGAAGCACCGCGGCGTTTCATCTCAATGGAGTAGAAACCGCCGTTGCAGCCAATATCAAGCACGGTTTTGCCGTTCAAGTCAGCAGGGATGCTGCATTTAAATCGCTGCCATTTGCAGGCGGGATAATCTCCCAGGAAGTGATCAGGCGCGGTTTGGACCCCGGCAAGATTCATGTTGTGGAACCATTTGCCCAGCTCCGAAATCCTCTGCTGAATCTCTTCGGGCGCTAATACACTGCTCACTTGGCCGCCACCTCCAAATAGTTGCCGCTAAGAGCTTGCATCGCCTCCAGGTACCCATCCATGGTGCCGACGTCAAAGTATTGCTTGCCTATTGGATATCCATAAGCTAAGCCGCCTTGCTGAAGCCAGGCATTCACCAGTGTTCCCATATATTGATCGGTTTGTCCGCGCACACACCACAAGTCGAACAGCGTCTTCAAAAGAGCCCCGGGCATCTTGAAAGCACCCCAAACCCAATGGCTCCCAGGTGACGGCTCTTTGACTTGAATACGGATCACTCGCTGCTGATCGTCGAGTAACACAGCATCGAAGTGTTCAGGCCGCTCAACAGGGAAGAGCAGGAATGATAGTTGATCGTCTGGCAAATCCTTCAAACCCGACTCTGGAAACCAGATAGTGTCGGGCAGGCCAACCAGCACCGGTTCGTGCAGGTCGATTACCGTGAGAGCCCTGAAGACTGCGTCACAGAGGCCTGCCGGATTAGGCTGCACAACGTAACACAAAGACGCCGAATAAGCCGAACCGCCGTAGTACTCCAGAATGTCTGATTTGCCCGCTGAAATGACGAAGCAAATTCGTTCGGCGCCGGCAAGGGTCAAACGCTCTACCAAGTAGTCACTGACCGCGCGCGGCTTTCGGGCTGCATTTTCCCGGCTGCTGCATACGGGAAGTAATTCCTTTGAAAAAGCCAGCGGTTGAATTCGAGTACCTGCGCCCGCCGCGGGAACGATGCCCCACATCTAACCGGCCTCCTGCAGTTGAACCATTCGAAAGCTATTCAAAATCGCTTCCAACTCGCGCGCCCGAACATCAGCGGTGTGTTCTTCAAGCACTCTTTCGCGTCCAGCTTTTCCAATTCGGCTCAGTTCAGCGGGAGACAACTCTAACGCGGCAATCGCTTCCCGCGTGTTGTTGGCGACCAACAGTTCCTTGCCAGGTAGAAGAAAGAGTTCTAATCCCTGCCAGTTATCGGAAATGATGGTGGTCCCGCAGGCCGCGGCCTCAAACAACCGTCCTGATGGGCAGTAACCGTTTTCTGCCATTGCGTGGCGTGTGACATTTAGGGTCAGCGAGGAGGAACAGTAAAATGCGGGGTGATCAGAAGCTGGCACGTGGCTCTTCCAATGGATATTCGGCTGCCAAGGGAAGCTGTCGTCATACATAGAGCCGCCAATTAGGAAAGTCTTTCGTCGCAGAGCCTTTGCCGGTTCCACTAATAGAGCCTCCACCCGCTTTTGGCGTTCCTGGGCCCAGGTGCCGAGATACGAAAGATCTGCCCTATATTGGTCAATCTCTGCCACCGGAAAATGAACCGCCGGGTCCACGCTGCCATAAAGAGGAGCCACCGCTCGGGCGCCAAGCTCCGTCTGTAACTTCCTCAGAGCAGGGCCGCCGGCATAACTGAGCGTGAGATCAAAGTCTCGCAGACCCCGCGCGCCAATGTAGGGAACCGGGAGATTATGGCTGAGCCGCTCCAAGGTTATAGGCGAATCGAGGTCGTAGAAGCAACTCACCTCGACGTTGGAGGTTAAAATCAGTTCTGACGCAGGTAAGGCGTCGGGACAATAGGAAGTCACCATGGCCACATCCGCTTCTTTGACATGTCGGGCCGCAGTCCCTTGTATGTCTTCCCAACTCGAATAGATCAGTAGTTCGCCACCCGGAAGAACGTCCAAATCCCGGGTGGCAGCATAGTAAGGCGCGTCCTTTTCAAAGAAAACCACCTCATGTCCTTGCCGCCCGAGAGCTGCGCATAGTCCTCTCCATAAGGTGGCGTGGCCATTGCCCCACGATGAACTGACCGCCAAGCCGAAGATCGCAAGCTTCATGTGAAGAGATCTCCAGTCCGGTTCAGGTACAACACCTGCAACTGACTCTCATAGAATCTTAAAGCGCTGACGGATGCGGGATCAATGGTGAAGCGTAAAAGCATGTCCAGCGGAATGCCCAGACAATAGGCGATGAGCAAGCGAATCGGATCGCCATGGCTCACGACGGCAACCGTATCGCCGTCATGCAGGTTACGCAGATGGGTGATTGCCTTTATCATCCGGGATTGAACCTCAACCATCAGTTCACCTCCTGGAGGCCGAACCAGGCTGCGGTCCGAGTTAAAGAGTTTCCAGACGCTATCTTGCTCAAGCTCGGCGAGCGACTGCCCTTCCCACGTTCCGAGGCGCACCTCACCCAGGTCCTCGAGCACAACGGGCAGTAGTCCGTGCGGCTGAGCAATAGCCCCGGCAGTTTCATACGTGCGCTCCAGAGGGCTGGTGTACACCGCTTGCAGAGTTCGATGCCCCAGTTGTTTTCCCAGTAGCTCCGCCTGCGCCTTGCCCGTTCTGTTGAGTGAGCGGCCGGGAAGCCACCCTGTGAGCACCTTCCCCACGTCGTCTGTTTCGCCGTGCCGTACCAGTAGAAAGGTGGTCATTCATCTCCTTGAAATACAGTTCAATCTGCAGTGCTCTGGTTAACGGAGTATGTTCAGCCAGCACTCGCCTCCGCGCAGCCATTCCTAATGCGCGCCTTTCGGCGTCGGGCAAATCACGCAAATAGCGAAGTACATCTTCGGTACTCTCAGCCACCAGCACCTCTTTGCCCAATGTGAAGAAATTGTCCAAGCCCTCCCACCAATCGCTGATCACGGGAACGGCGCAGGCGCCAGCTTCAAAGAGTCTCACGCTGGGCGAATAGCCGGCCTCTTTCATGGCTTCCCGCGTCACATTCAACGTGAATCGCTGCGAACCATAGAAAGCGGGATGCTCCCGAGGTGAAAGATGGATGAAGCGATCAACATTGTTGGGCCACTCGATAGACGCTGGATATTGCGGCCCTGCAACGGCGAAACTGCTTTCTTTCGCTCTGTTCGCAGGTTCGATAAGAAGCTGGTTTAAAGCGGGCTGCCGGTCTTCGCTATATGTGCCTAGGTATCCGAGACCCCATCGGGCCGGACTCTCAATTGGCTGGTAAATCTGTTGATCCACCGAACAATAAAGCGGACGCGCCATGGGCGAACCATATCGGGTTTCCAGCTCCTTCAAAGTGGGGCCGCCGGTAAAAGACAAATAGGCGTCGTACTTTGAAATCAGATCCGCATTGATGTAATCAGCGCCACCTGCTCTCAGTTGACGCATGGTGATGGGAGTATCTATGTCGTAGAACGCACAAACGCCGTTTGCTATCGAAGTAACCCATTCTCCTATGCGGATACCATCCGGCACATAGGAACCAACCATGACTAGCGAGGCATTTGCGACCTGTTTCTCGAAGGTGCCAATGAGTTCGTCAACACTCTGGTAGAGAACCGTAGTGGCGCCGTCCGGTTTCGGCTCATCCCGATTCCCTGCGTACCAGGGTGCATCCCTTTCGAGAAACAGGATGCGATGGCCACGCGCGGCGAGTCCACGCACCAGACTTCTCCAGGTTGTGGCGTGACCATTCCCCCAGGAGGAGGTGATGCTCAATCCCAGAATTACGATGTCAAGGGGTTCACTCATACAGCCACTCGAACCGCCTCAGGATTGGTGACATCCAGAATTTCGTCCAGCTTCTCTGCCCGATGCGCATAGGTGTGTTCGGCATTGACTCTTTTATAAGCGGCGTCTCCTACTTGCCGGGCGTGAGATTCACTCAGTGAGGAGAGCAATTCCGCGACATGATCACCATTGGTCGCAACCAGAATCTCCTTGCCCGGCTCAAAAAACGTCGCGATGCCTTCCCACGGATCAGTAACCAGGCAACCGGCTGCGCCCGCCGCCTCAAACACTCGAGTTGCCGGTGAAAAGCCATAGCGCGCCATGCTTTCCCGCGTGACATTTAATAACGCGCGAGGACTTGAATTGAAGGCGTTATGATCGCGCGTATATACGTGGTCGTAATAATGGATGTTGGCGGTCCTCGGCTTGTCCCGCCAGCCGGAACCGCCCAGAATGAACTTCGCTGACGGCAGCTTTGCCGCGGGCTTCAGAAAGAACTCTTCCACGCGTGCCTCGCGATCTGGCAAGCGGTTACCCAGGAACGCAAGATCACCACAGAAACGGATATCCGGCTGGACGGGAAAGTGCGTATGTGGATCCAGCGCATTGTAGATGGGTTGGCACTGACGAGCTCCGAACCTGCTATACGCGCGAACCACGGGCTCTCCACCGCCGTAAGTGAAGACCGCGTCGTACTGCGGTATCAGCTTCAGGAATGCGTCTGCGGGATTAGTCACCATCCGGTCAAGAGTGGCGGGGGCATCCACGTCCCAAAACACCACCAGGTTAGACGAACGTTTTAAGTCGAGAACAGCTTCCTCTAAGAAGTCATCCAAAACTCCAACGCCGCTCGCTTTCACAATCAGGTCAGCGCTGCCGGCTTCTTTCAGAACTGCAGCCGCCGCTTCTTCTGTCGCCTCGTAAACCACATCTCGAGCCCAGGGCGGGTCAGGAATGTCTCGATGTTGCTGCCGTTCCCAGGCATCGGGCTCATAAAAGGTAATGCTGTGGCCGCGTTCGTACATCGCTCGAATAATTCCGCGATAGTAAGTGGCCGCGCCGTTCCAATAAGCTGAGACCAGGCTGGAGCCGAAAAATGCGACTTCCACTTAGGCTTCTCCTTGCGCAACGCTTGCGAGATTGCGCGATCCGATGAATCCGAACAGTTCATCCACACGGATTGCACACGTATGGCGGCGACGAATGGTCTCGAGAGCATGGTTCGTCATCTGCTCGCAGATCTCCGGTTGAGACAACAGCAGCTTCAGTCGCTCAATCATCTCCCGGCCACTATGGGCAAAAAGAAAATCCTGTCCTGGCGAGAATAAGCCTTCCGCATCATTCCACGGAGCAGAGATCAAAGGGATGCCGCAGGCCATTGCCTCGAAAGGTCGAATCGTCGGTATTCCCGGTAGAGCTTTCACATAAGGTCCACGGGGAACATGAATAGTGACGTGGTATCTCGAGAACACCTCCGGTACCTTATGGTTAGGCAGCCATCCGCCATACTCGATTCCCGCATTTCTCAGCTCCCGCAAGACAGAGGTGGGATATCGAACTCCATAAACCTTCGCCCGTAGCCCGAGAGCCTTTACCGGCTGCAGAAGGTACTCGCGCAGGGTGTCGGCGCGTTCGTCGTCGCCCCAGTTTCCAATCCACACCAGATCCCCCTCATTCTGCGCCGCCGGCAAGGGTTTGAACACTCGCGTGTCGGCTGCCTCATGCCACGTCCAGGCACTCTTCGCCCATCCGTTCTCCAAGTAAGCGTCGCGGATCACACTCCCATAAGCAAGCACGCCATCATAATGCTCCAGGTTGTAACGCGACATTTGCACCGGGTCCGTCAGGCTGCGATGATGAGTGTCGTGAAAATAAAGCAGGTAGCCATGGTTTCGACGGTGCTCACCAATCCTGGCAACTAACTCATGTGTGTTCCACTCATGGACAATCACCACATCGGCATCGCCCAGGGCCCGGGTGAGATTTAACCCTGCCTCGTCGTAGTAAGTGCTGTGAAGCTGCGGGAAAGCCTCGTGAAAGTGATCGATGGCCCGGGGGCCGTGGTCTCGGATCAGATTTTCTCGGCTCCAACTATTTTCCGGCTCATAGATATCTACCTGATGACCTCGGCTCAGCAATTCAGTGGAGATGCCGCGGAGGAAATGAGCGTTGCCGTGGTTCCAATCAGAAACCAGAGAGTGAGTGAAAATTACGAAACGCATGCCGTGCTCCACTCTCTCGCCTGGTTCATCTCTAGCACTTTCCTGTATGCAGTCAGATAACCGTCAGTCATTCGATCCACGGAGAAGGACAATGCACGCTGTTTGGCACACCGGGACAACTCTTGACGAAGAGCCGGCTGTGCAATCAGGGTTTTCAATGTATGGGTCAGTTCGGAAGGATTCTTTGCGTCGAAGAATAAGGCGGAATCCCTCCAGATCTCACGAAAGCTGGGAATGTCGCTCAGCACCAGCGCACACCCGGACAGCGCCGCCTCTAGCACAGATAGGCCGAAAGGCTCATACCGGGCGGGCGAGACATAGATGGCCGCTCGGGCGTACCAGCTTGCTAGCTCAGCAGGCGAAAGGTTTCCCAGTGCATGGCAGCCCTGCCAATTGATGATGTTTCCTTCCGGACCCGTCGTGTCTCCAGCCAGGTAGACGGGCCACGGCAGGTCAGACGCTATGTTTGTCAGTGTCCGCAGATTCTTGGCCTCGTCCCAAAAGCGTCCTACCGCCAGAACCACCGGCTCCTTCTCGGCTTGGCGGAAGTGCGCTGCAGATCTTCCATTGAATAGGACAAGCGAGTCTGTTGTGTCGACTCTGTAGTGGCGGGAAACACAGCGCAACGCTTCCGTGGAAGGCGCGACTAGAAGAATTGAAGAACGAAGGGAGGACTCAACCCGCTCCCGATATAACTGCCACTCGAGCGGCAGAGGTGACTCCTTCACTGCGGACCACCACGAACATACACAGGAATGAACGGTGGTGACCACTGGTACGTCCCATCCGAGGTCGCCGTGGCTCAATGTATTGAGATGTATCAGGTCGGGGCTTTCTTGGCGGCCCAGCTGTAGCAACCATTCTCCAGCCGCCTCGATATCACTCCATGGAGTCGACATCCATTCAAGCTTCGAAGTCAAATGAAACCAGCGCAGGCCGGATATGTCGCCCGCAGCGGATTTCTGCGCGTCTGAAGGTGATGGTCCGAAGGTGGCTAGACAGACATCCACTCCCCGCTCGATAAGCCCCTCAGACAAGTCAATCGCGAAAGTCCAGACACCACCTGCTGTATCGCCCGTCAAAAGAACTCTCCGAGGTCCGTTATCAGGCATACCGGCTAACGGCACAGTTCCAGTTGGACTAAGTCCGCGGGACGGCTTTCCTGAACGTCGCTAAACTCATCGAATTGGTTCAGATAAAAGCTGTGCGCCCGCTCCCAGGCGAGATCATCCGGCCTTCCCCACCGTTGAGTGTAATCGGGTGAGCCTGGATAAGGAAATAGCGGAACGGGTTTATTGGCCCATATTCCATTAGCCTGCAGATGCACCCGCCAGCTCTCCACATCCTGCGGATCATCGGATTTACAATCTAACAAGTTTGCCTGCACGAACGGCACTCGCTGTTTGGCAAAAAGCAGACGTTCGGTGATTTCTTCTGTCGAGAGCTTACACTTCTTTGCCAGCAGATCACGGCCAACCTCCGTAATGCTCTCGACTCCCGCCTCTATGGAGACGCAGCCGGCGCGGCCTAATAGTCTCAACATGTCGTAGTTCCACAAATCAATGCGAGTCTGGATGCCAAACTTGATCTGTCGCTCCGCTATCATATCCAGGACGTTCGCGTAGGGAAGAAAAATCTCGTCAATGAAGTAGACGTACTCCACCCCGCCTTCAATCAACCCGTCTAGTTCCCGTGCTATCACATCCAACGGCCTGCGCCGGAACAAGTTCCGAAAGTTATCTTTGGCGCAGAATGTGCAGTGATAAGGGCAGCCTCTGGAGGTCTCCATTTCGGCGCCGGGGCCCACCGGGGCGGCGTCAAACCGATGATGGTGATGGGCGTGTCTTTGAATGGAATCGTGATCCCACTGAAGGGCAGGTAGCTTCGACATGTCTGAGGCATGCGGGCCGCCTTGGACCCTAACACCTTCAGCCGATCGATAGCAAATAGAGTCGACGGTCTTCCAATCACCCGACAGCTTGGGCAGCACCTCTTCACATTCGCCGAGCACCACCACATCCGCCCCCAGCTTCGAAAGCGTAGCAGCGGGGGTCGTCGAAGCATGCGGCCCAATTGCGACTAACTTACCAGAAACATCACGCAAGGCGTCCATCACATGCTTGGGCACCCTCAGTTCTGGAGGTGCACATCGCCAAAACAGGTAACTCGGAGCGGTGGTGACAACGCAGAAATCGGGGCTAAAGTCGTTCACCTGTTGGCGAATGGTATTCAAGCTCAAATCATTCAGTTGTCCGTCAACAATTTGGACCTCATGTCCAGCCGCCTGCAATAGCGCCTTAGAATAAGCCATCTCTAGTGGCAAATGAGGTTCACGGCAGCCGAAGTAAATGCTGCCTTCAAAGCTCCAATTTGGGTTAACGAGCGAGAATCGCACGTTCACCTCCCATGCCTATTGGTGAAACTGGTAGCTCACGCGATTCGCGAAGCCACTCATAGAGCATCCGTACCCCCTCCCGCACCGTCACCCTGGCTCCCCATCCGGTGGCTGCCTTGAATTTCCTGGTATCGGAGACGTAATAGCGCTGATCGCCCGTCCGCCACGCATCCATGCGCACGTCCGGTCGCTGCCCATGCAGCTTTTCTATGAGATCCAGTAATTCGAGCAAACTGATGGTATTTCCTAATCCTCCACCGATGTTGAACGCCTGCCCCGAGAGCGTGCGGCTGTTGGCCTGAGCCAGCAGAAATGCGTCCACCAGGTCATCAATGAAGAGGACATCGCGCACCTGCATCCCGTCGCCGCAGATCATAATAGGTTCACCGGTCAAGGCGCGCAGCAGAAAGTGGGCCACCCAGCCCTGGTCCTCTGTGCCCATTTGGTGGGGCCCATAGATGCAACTCATGCGAAAGACCAGGGCCTGAATATCGAATGTCCTGGCATAATCCAGAACATACTGGTCGGCCGCTCCCTTTGAGCATCCGTAAGGGCTGTGGAAGTCCAAGGGGCGCTCTTCGCTGATTCCTGATCTCAAAGAAGCGTCTAAAGGCTGATAGCGAGTGCAGTTCTTCTCTAAGCTCAAACTCGATAAGGCGCCATACACCTTGTTAGTCGAAGTGAAAATGAGCGGCGGTGGATTGTCCTCCGATCGAATCGCTTCAAGCAGATTCACCGTGCCGCCAATATTCACTTCATAGTCGTGACGCGGATCAGTCAAACTGCTGGTGACTGCTACCTGAGCTGCGAAATGAAACACTTGCCGCGCCCAGTGGACAGCCTCTTTCAAGTGCGCATGATCTCGAACATCGCCCTGCTCAAAGTGGATGCTGGATCCATAGGTTTCCTTGAGCCACGCGATGTTGTTCTCAGTACCTTGCCGGGAGAGATTGTCATAGATGGTCACTTCATACCCCTCCTTGACCAGTCTCTCCGCCAGGTTTGTGCCAATGAAACCCGCTCCGCCAGTGATCAGGGCTCGCTTCTCATCCGCCTTTGAATGACGTCTTGGTACAAAGCGAGCAGACTCTACCACCGACTTCAACCCAGATTCAGACCATAGCTGGTGTAACAGCTTCGGCGTGTTATCCGCCCGCAGGAGCCCGTAATGGTAATCGCGCTCATCGGAGTGTTGTGATTCAGAGGCGTTTTCAGTTGCAGTCTTATCGAAGAGTTCTCGCCAATACACTCGCTCCGCGGGAGCATTCAAGGCATCCGCAAAAGCGCACACCTGTGACTCTTCATCACCACGCCAGGTGGAGAACCCCGTTTGAGTAATCCAGATCTCCGCCTTCGAGCCAAGGCTCGAAAGGCACTTCTTCACATCGCCAATCTCGCGTTCCCAGCCCCTCCAACGAAACTCCAGACTGCTGGGGAAGCCATGCACGCCGACGGCATCCACATAAGTCAGAACGCCGCGCTTCGCCATTAATTCGAACCATCCCAGGCTGGATGGCCAAAGTCCCGGTAGAAGCACCTTCTTGCCGCGCTTGCGAATCCAGTAGGCTGCGCCGCCCACCATTTCACTGAAGATCGCCCAATCAGGATCCATCCGGGAGTCCCACTCATTCGGATCGTTCGGATTGTTCCAAAGCTCAAGCCACTCGAACAGGTTGCCAAAGCGCGTGATCATCACGTCAATAAAGTCCGCGTAAGCTTTGGGCGATCGGGGAGGAGATGAAAACTTAGGCGCCACGCCCAGTGATGGCGGTGTGTAAAGAAGGCACGGAAGAAGATTGAATTCCGAGGCAAGGCGGGGCAGCAGCCATGCATACCAGCCGTCGCCTTCAGATGTGTACCAATCTGCCCAACAGATTCCTGTACGCAGATCCTGAATGCCGAGCGAGCGGGCTTTCTCGATTACCGTTTCAACGCGCTGATACTCACCCGGACGGAACCACTGGGTCAGTCCGGCGCGATACTCTGCTCTTTGGGGCTGGTTGCTTCGCTTCATATCATCAGCCCTCTCGCTGCCAGTTCTTGCCGCGCCTCTAAATTTCTGTCAGGCGTCTTCTGTCCGTCTAACCACCCGGCGAGATCATCCAAACCTTGTTCCAGCGACACGGTCGGCGTCCAGCCCAGCACCTTTCGGGCTCGGGATATGTCAGCAAAACAATGCCGGATGTCACCGACCCGATACTTACCCGTGATCTCAGGTTCCAGAGTCTTTGATCCGAGGCATCGGATCGTTTTTGCAGCAATTTCCTTTACCGTCATCGCCTGGCCCGAGGAGATGTTGAACGCCTGACCGCTAGCCGCTTCCGCCTCAATCGCCAGGCGGCAAGCGGAGGCAACGTCATAGACGCTTATGAAATCACGCTTCTGCTGGCCGTCTTCATAAATCAGCGGAGCATTGCCATTCAGAACCCGCGCTGCGAAATTACTAAGAACGCCTGTGTACGGGTTGGATAGCGCCTGATAAGGACCATAAGTGTTGAAGAATCGCAGGGCTACCGCGCGCATTCCATAGACCGGCCCTACTATCAGCGTCATCATTTCCTGGTCGTACTTCGACAACGCATAAACCGAGGCAAGCGCCGGCGTCTTATCCTCGGGGGTCGGGATAGGTGTCAGTGGTCTGCCTAACTCGTCTGTGATCTCCCACTGGCCGGCTTTTAGTTGACTCAGAGTTCGGGGCGGGGCGGGTTTGATCATTCCCTCGGCGTTCTGGTATAGACCCTCGCCGTAGACACTCATACTGGATGCAACTAAGACAACTTCTACGGGATTGTTGCTCAAGGCTTGCATTAGACAAGCTGTGCCTACATTGTTGACGCTGGTATATTCTTCAATCTGGTACATGCTCTGGCCAACTCCCACGAGCGCCACCAGATTGATCACTGCATCCACGCCCTTTAGTGCTCGAGTAAGTGCCAGAGGATCTCTGACATCACCCATCACCAGCTCAACATCTTCATTGAGATAGGTTGGCCTGAGGGCAGCGGGCCCGTGCACCTGGGGAACTAGCGAATCCAGGACGCGAACGCTATAACCATGCTCCAGAAGTTCATTGGATACATGCGCGCCTATAAAACCAGCGCCTCCGGTAATCAGAACAGTTTTGCGTGACATTCTTGTATATTTCGGAAGAGACGCGATGGTCGCGCACGGTAGCAGCTGGGGAGGTGGAATCAAGTAGAAGTACTTGCAAAATGAACAAACTGAGGCTGTCTACCATCGCGCTTGCCGATATCTCTTTGAATCCGTAGATCTACAATCCTTCGATTGCGTTACATCTAGTAGAATGACCGGAGCCCGGTGATTCACCTAGTTACAAGATGGAGTTAGTCGCCGCGCCGCAGGCGTTACTCGGCGACTACACGAGTGCCCTTGGTCTCGTCCCTGGACAAATCGCGAATGCGATTGTCAATCAACTCGCGAATCCCCATCAAGAACTGCTTCCGAGCTTCACGGAAGTGGCGATCCACATTCGGGGCCGGCGCCATGGCGCGTCCCAGTTCGTTGAACGCACTGAAGAATGCGCCGCATACGGTTGAAGCATTTGCCTGCGAAGAATTGCTGCCGGTATTCTCTTCGGTTGAGTTCATGCGATCTCCTTCATCTCTATCACCAGCATACTGTCGGTCAATTGAGCCTTGCTGGGAATCATGCCGGTCATGGTGGTCGGCAGTCCAATGTGCCGCCGGATTGTCCCCACTTCGACAACCAATTCATCGTGCTTCTTGAACACTGATACTTCGCCTTTTACCGCAAACGGCATGGTGACCCGGACTTCGTAGCGGTCATCTGTGCGGACGAATGAAAATGGCGGATTGTCGCGGATAACCAGGGATGGATCTTCCTGGTCTGAATAGAGACGCCGGGCCATTGCCAACAGCCTGTCATAACCAAGCACCTCTTGATCGAATAACGGGACGGTTTTAATGGGCACCGGATCAAAATATCGCATAATTTCCTCGAGGGTTTTACTTTGTGACGCTCGCCAAGCGCTGAAGAATGTGTCTTGGATAGAATCCGGCAACAGGCGGTTGACCACAATGGTGTCAACGGTGAGTCCGTGCAACGTGAAGTAGACAAACGCGCGTTGCGTTTCGCGCAGCACCATCTTTTCGGCATTAGTCACCAGTCGAACGCTGGTTGTGAGCGGGTCCTCCAGAATCGTGTCGATTCCTTCTATCTTCTGAAACAGATCCTGCACATTTCGAAAGTAACTGTCGGGAGGTAATTCAGCGGGAGAGATCCGGTTGAGAAGCGGGCGCGCGGCTTTCAGCAGGCTGCGCTGAAAGCCGAAGACGTGCTTCATGTACCAGTCAAGCGTGGAGGGAAGACTGATGAAGCGCAGCGACTCAGCCGTTGGCGCGCAATCCAGAATAATGACGTCGAAATCACCCGCTTTGCGGTATTGGTTCACGTACATCATGGCGCTCATTTCTTCCATTCCAGGGAAGATGGCCATTTCTTCTGCTTCCACCCCGCTCAATCCCGTGGTGCGCAAGACGGATGTGATGTAGGACGAAACTTCTCGCCAGTGGCGTTTCATTTCATGATTGATATTGACTTCCTGGAGATGGAGGCGATCGGCGACTTTCACCGGTTCTGAGGTTGCGCCATGGAAGAGCGAGGCCTGCAGATCGAATGAGTCCGCCAGACTGTGCGCCGGGTCTACGCTCATAATCAAAGTTCGTTTACCGCTCTCGGCCAGGTGCACGGCAGTGGCGCCTGCTACGCTGGTCTTCCCGACTCCGCCTTTGCCGCTGTAAAGAAGTATTCGCATCGTTCCTTGGATGCTGTCTAACCACCTGTAGAGAGGTCAATTTGAGTGTGCCATTAATGACGAACAAGAAGAGCCTGAACTGGATTGCCGTGTCAGGGGCCTTGCTGCTTGCTATTCTCGTTCTGGTTTTGACCTTCTGGCTAGGGCAGCGGTCTGTGAAAGGGACAGGTTCCAACCTCCCCTCCGACCCAACAGCGGTGGCCGGCGTCACGGCTGCCCCGAATGGCGCAGGCTCAAACATTAACATCTATGCGCACAATCTGCGCTTGCACCAAGGACCTGCTTTCAGGGTTTATGTCCAATGGCTTCGCGGCCAATTGCAGCAATCCCGACGCGGTGTTGTGCCGTCCTTTGACGATCCGGAATCGTTTCGGCTGAACATTACAAACGGAGTCATCAGGGCCAACATCGGCGACATTTGCAATTATCTAAACGCGAAGTCGAAAGACAGCCCGCTGCGTGACATCAAGATGAGTGGTACAGGCAACCAGATCAAAATCACCGGCGGCTTCCATAAAGTGATGGTGTTCCCGGTGGAATTGGATGGAACGCTGCTGCCGGCGGGAACGAATCGCATCCAGATGCATATTTCCAAGATTGATGTTTTGAAGATTCCGATGAAGGGACTCTTGGGCAGTTTTCACCTGACTTTGGAAAGTATGATGGGCTCGGGCAAGATTGAGGGCGTGGAAGTAAAAGGGAACGACATTTTCTTTGACCCGGAGCAACTGCTTCCCCCTCCGCACATCCGCGGAAATCTCAGAAGCGTCGTGGTGAAGAGTCCGGATCTGGAAGCTGTCTATGGTGATGTGGCGAAAGACGAACAGCGTGTCGAGGAGTGGCGAAATTTTCTCCGGCTGGAGAACGGAGTCCTGCGCTTCGGAAAATTGACCATGCAAAAGGTTGATCTGATGATGATCGATATTTCGCAGGACGACTGGTTTGATTTGGATCTTGTCAATTACCAGGCGCAACTGGTCAACGGCTACACGCGGATGACGCCCCAGGATGGCTTGCAGGTTTTCATGCCTGATGTGTCTCAGCTAAACAACGTTCAGCCGAAAGATATCAGCATCGAGTGGATCAAGAATCGAAACGTAGCGCCTCCCGCCCAGGTTGTTCCCAAGAACTGAAGAGTGGGACCTGCAAACATGAAGGTGTGGATTCTAAGGTTGCAATCGTAACAGGGGCCGGAAGCGGCATCGGCAGGGCGGTGGCACTTGCCTTGCGGGAAAGCTCGTTCCAGGTGGTTTTAGTGGGCCGGCGCGAAGCGGAGCTCCGCAAGACTTCGGCCTTGGCCGGTGATGATGGTATGGACGTCATGCCTGCGGACATCACAGGCGCGGTGGAAGTCCGGCGTGTATTTCAGCATGTGCAGCATAAGTTTGGCCGGCTGGACCTGTTGTTCAACAACGCCGGCACAGGCGCTCCGGCAAAACCATTTGAAGAACTAACTGTCGCGGAATGGCAAGCGGTGGTAGATGTAAATTTGACGGCGGCCTTCCTGTGCTCGCAGGCTGCCTTCATTTTGATGAAAACTCAAACCCCGCAAGGTGGGCGGATCATCAACAACGGCAGCATTTCCGCTTCTGTTCCAAGACCTCATTCCGCGCCCTACACGGCCACCAAGCATGGCATCACCGGGCTCACCAAATCGCTGTCGCTGGATGGTCGAAAGTACGACATCGCATGTGGCCAGATAGATATTGGAAACGCTGCGACTGAAATGACGGAAAAGATGTCGTCCGGCGTTTTGCAAGCGAGTGGCGAACTGGCGCCTGAACCGCGCATGAACGTCAAGCATGTGGCCGACGCTGTGGTTTATATGGCGAATTTACCGTTGGAGGCCAACGTGCAGTTCATGACCCTGATGGCGACACAGATGCCCTATGTGGGGCGTGGATAAGCTATGCCCGATTCCTTTCGCGAAAAGATTCGCGCGTACATTGAAACCGAAGCAAAACCACGCGAGAAGTTCGGCCATCAGCCGCGGCTTTACGCTCTGACGCAAGCGATCGGCAAAGGTCTTCCCTACGACGATGATGTAGTCTATGCCGCCGTTTGGCTGCATGACCTGGGCGTGTTCACGGGCCATCGCCCGGAAAATCTGGAACACCTTCGGCGCTGGGACAATACTAAATACGCGATGGAACAATCGCCCGCGCTGCTGGAGAGGTTTGGCTTTCCCAGTCATAAGATATCCATGGTCATTGAGGCTATCCGAACGCATCAGCCTAGCTTCGAACCTTCCACGATGGAAGGCAAAATCCTGCGGGATGCCGACATTCTGGAACAGTTGGGCGCCGTGGGCATCCTGAGAACGGTGTGTAAAGTAGGACGCGATACCCGTTTCGAAGACTTCACGTCCGCAGTTCAATCGCTTCAGAAGGCGCTCGGCGAACTGCCGCCAAAGATCTTGTTGGAGCAGGCAAAAGCATTGGCAAAACCGCGCATAGAAGTCCTGCATGCCTTTCTCAGCAGTGTTTTCAGCGAAGCGGGTGGGTTGCTTCACTAACTCATGCAAGGCGGAAGCAATCATGCCAGTGGTGGCTTTTCGAGGCTCGCGACGCGCTGCACTTTTGTTCCTGTTGAGCAGCGGCAGCATCGAAACATTGAAGGCTGGTTTTGGGGAAGTGGCTACCGCCAGTCGCGTGCTGAAACAAGTATGTCCTGAAGTTATCTTTCCCATTGACCTTGTTGCGCTTACCAAGTAGATTCAGGGATGTATCCCAGCGCGCGATACACGATAAAGTGGGTATTGCGTCAGAGGGGGAGGGTTAATTCATTGTTTGCGAATGCTGTTGTTGCCTTGCTACAAGCGCAGGCGGCGGGGTTGCCGGAGCACAGAATCGCTAACATTTTTAAGCCGCTGGCAAGCCCGGCCGAAGCTGAAAAAGGTGTTGCTCTCTTTGTCGTCGCTATCACGGCAGTAATTTTTGTGGTGGTTGCGGGCTTGATTGTTTTTACAACCTTGCGCTTCCGGCGCAAGCCCGGCGACGATGAATTTCAAGAGCCCCCTCAGGTTTACGGAAGCAATCAAATTGAAGCTGCGTGGACCATTCTTCCCATCCTGATTGTCTTTATCCTGATCGGTGTATCGGCTCGCGTAATCGCTGGAGTGCAGAATGCCAGTCCACCTAAGAACGTAACTAAAGTTACTATCATTGGCCATCAATGGTGGTGGGAAGTTCATTACCCTGACTATGACATCGTGACGGCTAACGAAATTCACGTTCCGTCGCTTCCAAATGGAGATGCCTCCACTTACCTCGAACTGGAAAGCGCGGACGTTATTCACAGCTTCTGGCTTCCGCAGTTGGCAGGGAAGACCGATCTGATTCCGAACCGCAACAACTATACGTGGATTGATCCCAAAGAAACCGGTGTTTACTTCGGGAACTGCGCTGAATACTGCGGTACCCAGCACGCGAATATGCTGTTGCGCGTGATTGCACAGACACCCACTGACTTCAAAGCTTGGGCACAGCAACAGCAGCAAGACGCTGCTTCCGCGGCTCAGCAAACCGCTGACCGCCACGAGTTCGAATCTCTCTCGTGCGTGAATTGCCATGCCATTAAAGGCACATCCGCGATGGGCAAATTTGGCCCTGACCTGACGCATCTGATGAGCAGGATGACGTTGGGAGCCGGAGTCCTGGACAACACACCGAAAAATTTGCGGGACTGGGTGGATAATCCGCAGGATCCGAAGCCGGGGTGCCTAATGCCGAGCCTGAAGCTGACGGATACGGAACTGACCCAAGTGGTCAACTACCTGGAAACTTTGAAGTAGAAGGAGGCGAAATGGCGACGATTGATTACCCTATACAGCGAAAAGTAGAGCCCGAAGAATTCTCATTTTCAGAAACCTTCTACAAGTGGGTGTCCACGGTCGATCACAAGCGGCTGGGCCTGATGTACATCGGAACCGCTATCGTCTTTCTGGTGGTCGCGGGCATTATGGCCGCGGTCATTCGCGCCCAGTTGGCATTTGCGGACAATAAATTGGTTCTTCCCGACACTTACAACCGGTTGTTCACTATGCATGGGACCACCATGGTTTTTCTTGTCGGTATGCCGATGGTGGCCGGGTTCTCAAATTACCTCGTACCCCTGATGATTGGCGCACGCGATATGGCGTTTCCCAGATTGAACGCCTTTGGTTACTGGATTTTTCTCTTCGGTGCGCTGCTGCTTTACTTCAGCTACGTCGGCGGCGGCGGTTTGGGGGGCGCGGGTTCCGCTCCTGATGTCGGGTGGTTTGCCTATGCGCCGCTGACTGCGAAAGCCTTCTCGCGCGGAGCTTCCACAGATTACTGGATTCTGGGCATTCTCGTGTCGGGCATGGGCAGCATCGCCAGCGCCATCAATGTGATTGTCACTTGTATCTCCATGCGCTGCCCTGGCATGACGATGAGCAAGATGCCAATGTTTGTGTGGGTCATGTTGATTGACTCATGGTTGATCGTGCTGGCGTTGCCGCCGCTTTCGGCTGCGCAGATCATGCTGCTGATTGATCGTTACCTGGGCGGCCGATTCTTTAATACGCAAGCGGGCGGCTCCGCGGTTCTTTGGCAACATTTCTTCTGGATTTTTGGACACCCGGAAGTCTACATTCTGATCTTTCCGGCCTTCGCCATTCTGTCTGAAGTCATCCCGATTTTCTCGCGCAAGCCGATTTTTGGTAAACCCGCTATGGTCGGCGCGGTTGTCGCCATCGGATTCATTAGCTTAGGTGTCTGGGCGCACCACATGTTTGCCGTCGGCATGAGTTCCTGGTCGAACACGTTCTTCGTGGCCTCAACCATGCTGGTGGGCGTACCCACCGGGATTAAAATTTTCAACTGGACTGCCACCATGTACGGCGGGAAGCTCCGGCTGGAAACGCCCATGCTTTTCTGCATTGCGTTTCTGTTGCAGTTCCTGGTTGCGGGTTTAACCGGAATCATGCTGGCCGTGGCGCCCTTTGACTGGCAGTTGCATGATTCGTACTTCGTGGTCGGCCACTTCCACTTCACGCTGGTTGCGGGTCTGCTGTTCGGAATTTTCGCCGGCCTTTATTACTGGTTCCCGAAGATGACCGGACGCATGATGGATGAAAAGCTGGGCAAGCTGCATTTCTGGCTCTTCGTCATCGGCGTGAATGTGACATTCATTCCAATGCACTTCCTGGGAATGCTGGGCATGCCGCGACGAATATATACTTATGCCCCAGGCAGAGGCTGGGACCTTTTGAATCAGATTACTTCCTTGGGAGTGGTTTTTCAGATTCTGGCGGTCGCTATCTTTGCCTACAACATGGTTCACTCTATTTTGAAGGGCCGCATAGCAGGCGATGATCCGTGGGATGGTTGGACGCTGGAGTGGGCCACCTCGTCGCCGCCGCCCGAATACAACTTTGAAAAACTGCCGGTGGTTCGCAGCGGGCGGCCGCTTTGGGATTTGAAGCATCCGCACGATCCGGATTGGAGATACGAATAGTCCATGTCGCAGGACATCATCACAGCGAATGCGCTGGAACTGGAAAAAAACTGGGTTCTGCCGGATCGCGGCAAGGTAGGCATCGCATTCCTGATCATTACAGAGAGCGCGCTCTTTACCATCTTTGTCGTAGCGTATCTGGTTTACATCGGCAAGAGCGTCAGTGGGCCGCAACCCAAAGAGGTTTTGGAGATGCCCATTTTCGCTTCCATCTGCCTTTTTTCAAGCAGCGCCACTATCGTGCTCGCTGAAAAAGCACTGCATCACGGCAAGATGGGCGCGTTCAAGCTCTGGTGGCTGTTGACGATTCTGTTGGGTCTGGAATTCCTTTGGGCCACGGGCGCCGAGTGGTACAAGCTCATCTACAAAGATGGTCTAACCATCAGCACCAATCTGTTCGGAACGACGTTTTATTCGCTTGTTGGACTGCACGCCAGCCACGTGATTGTCGGCATGCTGTTCCTGCTGCTCGTGATGGGAGTGACGCTGCGCGGGTTCCCCATACAGACACAGATGCGGCGGGTGATGCTGCTTTCCTGGTACTGGCACTTTGTAGATGCAATCTGGGTAGTGGTTTTCACTGTGGTGTACATCATCGGTAGATGAGAACAGGGACGAGGACAAGATGGCGGTAGAACTTCATCACGGAGAAGCAGGCGAACAGACTCTTGAATCGCACATTCCCATGCCGGCCGGCAGCTATTGGCCCATGGTTTTTGCGTTTGGAATCACTTTACTGGCAGCCGGTCTGGTGACTCACTGGACAATCAGCGTGGTGGGTGCGGTGCTGTTTGTAAGGGCCGCCTTTGGCTGGTGGCATAACGTGATTCCGCATGAAGAGCACGAAGCGGTGGAAGTGAACCCTGCTTTGCGGCCCATGCCGATTCAAGTGGAAGCGCGATCGGTTGTTCGTCTGGGCTTGGGACAAGGAGGTCACCGAACGCGTGTTCCGGAGGAAGTGCATCCTTATTCAGCGGGCCTGTGGGGCGGCTTAGCGGGTGGCGCGGCTATGGCGGGGCTGGCTGTGCTTTACGGCTTGTTTGCGCAACACAGCATCTGGTATCCGGTGAACCTGCTGGCCGGCGTGGTTATTCCGAACATGGGCGACTATTCGGTGGAACAGTTGCGGGCCTTCAATGGACTGGCGTTTTTTGCCGCCTCGCTCGGCCACATCACCATCTCAATTCTTGTGGGGATTGTCTATGCGGTGATGCTGCCCATGTTTCCGAAGTACGCTCCATTTTGGGCGGGCATCCTGATGCCGGTGGTTTGGAGCGGACTGGTTGCGACGACTCTGAATGTCGTGAACCCGGTGCTCAATACGCGCATTAGCTGGCCGTGGTTTGTCGTTTGCCAAATAGCATTTGGACTGGTTGGCGGATTCTTTATTGCTCGCAGCACCCACATTCGGACGCTGCAATCCTGGAGTTTAGCGGACCGGGCGTTTTTGGAAACCGGGCATCCGCATGAGGATGGCAAGTGAACTCTTCTGGCCGGCGACGGGCTTTATTCAGTTCGAGTACTGTTCTCATCTTTTTATTAGCGGCTGCTTGTGAGCCGCCGGGACGGCCTCCCGCAGAGAAGGCGCCGAACCAGGGCGATGAAACGGTGGCGCTGGACTTCAAGACCATTTTTGCTCAGAATTGTGCCGGCTGCCACGGCACAAATGGAAGGCAAGGTCCCGGGCGCGTGCTAAATGATCCGCTTTATCTGGCGGTGTCTTCAAAAGAGATCATTCGGAAAGTTCTGACAGAAGGGCGCGCCGGCGGATTGATGCCTGCCTTTGCCGCGAGCAATGGCGGCCCGCTGAGCGATAAACAACTGGATGTTTTGATCGATGGCATGTACTCGAACTGGGCAAAGCCGTTCGATTTTCACGGCGCGCCGCCACCGTCTTATGACGAGGCCGGGCTGACCGGTGACGTAGGTCGCGGGCGGAAGCTTTTTCTGAAATCCTGCTATGCGTGTCATGCGCAGGGCGGCGTGGCGGGGCCGGTGAATGACAAGGCCTATTTGTCGCTGTCGTCGAATCAGAATTTGCGCACATCGATCATCGTTGGGCGTCCCGATTATCCGGGCATTCAGATGCCGAACTATCTCATGTTGAATGCCGGCCACGCGCTGGCGGATCAGGATATAGCCGATATTGTGAGCTTTCTGGCATCCTTGCGCCCGCCGGATTCGGCCGTCGCCAAACAGGAAGCATATAACAAAGGAAGCATGTAATGTCAGTTCTAGATACAGAGCGCGAAGCAGATGAGCCTAAGGAGAACGCCCAGAATCCGACACGCCGCGATTGGCTTTTCGCGGCAGGCGTCGGCCTGAATGTATTGGCTGGCGCCGTCCTGGCGATTCCGTTGATCGGATACGCATTTTCCAGTTTTGCTGAGAAAAAGGACCCGCGCAGCTGGATTTCGCTCGGGCATCTGGACGGGTTTCCGGAGAAGGCGACCCGTCTGGCTACTTATCGGAATCCGTTTACTCGTCCTTGGGATGGAAAAACGGCTGACATTCCCTGCTGGGTCCGCCGCCTGTCAGGCAACCAATTCCAGGTATTCGCCATCAATTGCGCGCACCTGGGATGTCCGGTTCGGTGGTTTGAGGAATCCGGATTGTTTATGTGCCCCTGCCACGGCGGTGTTTATTACGAAGACGGGAGCCCGGCGGCAGGACCGCCTCCGCGCGGCCTGTTTCAGTACGACTATAAGGTGGACCAAGGACAACTTTGGGTGAAGGGCGGCGAAATGCCGACCCTCTCGAATCCTGTTTAGCTATGTTTCTGGAGGTTGGCTGTTAAATGAACACGCTTAGAAAAGCGGCTGTCTGGCTGGACGACCGGCTGCATATCACGGCTCTCTATGCCTCAACCGCCGGGCACGAAGTTCCGGCGAGCGCCGGAAGCTGGTTTTATGTCTTCGGCAGCGCCACTCTTTTGTGCTTCATCATCCAGGTGATTACCGGTACCCTGCTGGCGTTTGTCTATGTGCCGTCCACGAACGAAGCGTTTACCAGTCTCGAATATCTGAACCATGTACAGTTCTGGGGCTGGTATCTGCGCGCGGTACATAACTGGGGATCGAACTTTATGGTCGCCATTATGACGATGCACATGATCCAGGTCTTCTTATTTGGCGCCTATAAGTATCCGCGCGAACTGACCTGGGTCAGCGGAATCTTTCTGTTGTTGACCACGCTTGGGATGGCGTTTACCGGGCAGGTTTTACGGTGGGATCAGGATGCTTATTGGGGTTTAACTATCGGCGCTTCGATTACCGGGCGAGTGCCGTTGATTGGCGGTCAACTGGTGCACCTGCTGCTGGCTGGACCTATCATTGCGGGCGAGACGCTTTCGCGCTTCTTTACGCTGCACGTCTTCCTGATTCCGGGCTCGATTATCGCGATTCTCAGTATGCACTTGCGTTTGGTCTTGACCAAAGGCATCAATGAATATCCAAAGGCCGGGCATGTGGTTCGGCGCTCTACTTACGATGCCGAATATGCCGAAATCATTCGCAAAGAAGGTGTTCCCTTTGTGCCGCACGCCATCGGCAAGGATTTGATTTTTGCCGCATTCGTGATTATCGCGATTCTGGGCGCAGCTTTGATTTTTGGGCCGAAGGGACCCGCCGGCATTCCGAATCCAACGCTGGTGGATGCAAATCCACGGCCGGATTTCTATTTCCTGTCGATCTTTGCGGCCTTGGCGCTGCTGCCCGATTGGATGGAAGTTTTTGTATTGTTCATCGCGCCTGCGCTTGGGATTGGCTTCCTGCTGGCGCTGCCGTTCCTATCGGGAACGGGCGAGAAGCGCTGGGACCGGCGGCCGGTGGCCGTGTTATCCGTCATCTTTATCATGCTGGCGATCGGCACCCTGACTTATTTTGGCCAGACATCGCCGTGGTCTCCCAAGATGGATGCGTGGAGTGCCGATCCGATTCCGGTTCAGTATGTGAAGGGTCGAACACCCACACAGATGAAGGGAGCGATTGTTTTCCAGAACAAGCAGTGCCGCAACTGCCACGCGCTGGGTGGTGAAGGCGGAGAGCGCGGACCGGCGTTGGATGAGGTTGCCACTCGATTGACTAAGCCTGAACTTGTCCGGCAGGTGATTCAGGGCGGCGGCAATATGCCGGCTTACGGCAAGAAGCTTTCGCCGGCTGAGACGGAAGCCTTGGTTGACTTCCTTGGGACGCTCAATCCGAAGACCACGCCCGCCGCAAAACCGTCAGAAAAGCCGATGGACAATCTGCCTCACGATATTGCCATTGTCATGCCGCCAAGCGCGCTCGCTCATCAGTAGTGGCAGTGGAGACTGTTTCCAGCGCCGCACTTTCTTCCTGGAATCTCAGCGCTAGCGCCGTCAGCATTTTGCTGGCGGCGTTTCTGCTTTATTTGCGGGGCTGGTGGCGAGGGCGCTTGTTACTGCGGGACGAGCGGGATTACCTGCGTTTATTCTCTTTCACGGTGGGGCTGGTTCTGGTTTTCCTCGCGTTGGATTCGCCGCTGGATGCGTTTGACAGCCTGTTTTTGTCGGCCCACATGACGCAGCATCTGCTGTTGATGATGCTGGCCCCGCCGTTGCTGCTGCTGGGTAAGCCATTTCTGCCTCTTCTGCGCGGTTTCCCGAAGGGCTTTGTCAAAGAAGGGTTGGGACCTTTTTTGGCGTGGCCGGTTTTCAAAAGAGCCGGCGCTTTGCTGACGGCGCCTCCATTGACCTGGAGTCTGTTTGCGTTCAGCACGGTGCTTTGGCACCTTCCGTTCTTTTACGAATTAGCTCTGCGGTCGGCGGCGTGGCATGGCGTTCAGCATGCTTGCTTTTTCTGGTCAGGCATCCTGTTCTGGTGGCCGATTCTGGAGCACTCCTCAAAAGGCGCGTGGCCGCGCTGGGCATTCATTCCTTATCTGCTGTTTGCGGATCTGGTAAATACGGGGTTGGCGGCGGCTTTCGTGTTCTCAGGCAGGATGCTGTATCCAACGTATGGCTTAGTGCGCGTCGGCAACTTGCGTGCGATGGACGATCAGATCCTGGCCGGCCTGATCATGTGGGTTCCGGGTTCACTGGTTTACCTCGTCCCGGCGTTCCTGCTGGCGATGGAAGTCTTCGCCGGCAAGCGGCGAGAAGAAACACCCTCTTTCGTTCGGGTGCGGGATCGCAGAACGTCTTCATTCTCTCTGCTGGCGTTTACGACGCGGCACAGGCGATGGGCGCAGGGCGCGTTGCTGGTGTTAGCGGCGCTTGTGATGTGGGATGGCTGGTTCGGCAAGCAAGTAACCGCGGTGAATCTGGCGGGGACGTTGCCCTGGATTTACTGGCGGGGGTTGTCTGTGCTGGCGCTGCTGATTGTGGGCAACCTGTTCTGCATGGCGTGCCCTTTTGTGCTGGTGCGAGATCTGGGGCGTGTAGTGATGCCGGCAAAGTGGCGATGGCCTCGCGCGTTAAGGAACAAGTGGCTGGCTGGAGCGCTGTTTGTGCTTTATTTGTGGGCCTATGAAGCCTTTGCTCTATGGGACAGCCCGTGGATGACGGCCTGGTTGATTGCGGGTTATTTCTTAGCTGCGTTACTGGTGGATGGGCTGTTTCGGGGGGCTAGCTTTTGCAAATATGTTTGCCCCATCGGGCAGTTCCATTTCGTGACTTCACTGTTGTCGCCACGCGAGATTGCGGTCAAAAAGCAAGCGGTCTGCCAAAGTTGCAAGACGTTTGACTGCATCAAGGGGAACAAGAATGCGCGCGGGTGTCAACTGGATTTATTTCAGCCGAAGAAGGCAGGCAATCTGGATTGCACGTTCTGCCTGGATTGTGTGAAAGCTTGTCCGCATGACAATGTGGGGTTGGTGTCGATTCTGCCCGCGAAGACGTTGTTGGTGGATAAGCATCGTTCCTCTATCGGAAGATTGACCAAGCGGTTTGACTGGATTGCTTTGATCTTGCTGGTGACGTTCGGAGCATTTGTGAATGCGGGCGGGATGGCTGACCCAGTGATGATGTGGGAGCACGGATGGCATGCGCGGCTGGGTGTTCATGCGATGCCGTGGATTGTGGCGGCGTTCGTGATTGCGGGCGGCGTTTGTGCGCCCGTGCTGCTGGTTGCAGTCTGTGGATGGTTGTCCGCGGGAGTGAAGGCGCTGGACGCAGTTCGCAAGTTCTCGATTATGCTGACGCCGGTGGGGATTGGGATGTGGGCGGCGCATCTGGCTTATCATTCGTTGGGGGCCGTTGCGGCTGACGTAAAGCCGTTGGAGATCATGCTGCTGAATGGCGGGTTTTTAATGGCGCTGTTTCTGATTTGGCGTGTGGCGAAGGGGTGGATGGTGGAGACAGGGCGCGCCGTGAGGCTGGCGGCTCCGTGGTCAGCGTTGGCGTTGGGATTATACGGCGTGGGGCTCTGGATTTTGTTCCAGCCGATGCAGATGCGGGGCATGATGTGAGGAATTCCGTGAGATGGCTGTTTGCGTTTTTCGCCGTGGCGATGCTCCTGTTCGCCGATGGCGGCACAGTGGTGTTTCATAAGCAGGCCGGGGACTTCGACGTTACGGTCTTCAGCAAGTCAGAAGCGGTGCGGGCCGGGACGAACGATCTGAGCGTGATGGTCCAGCGGCAGGGCGATAAGAGCACGGTGATGGACGCCACTGTCCTGTTGCATCTGCAACGGACGAATACCAGCAGCGGCGAGATCATGCGGTTGACGGGCATCGCGACCCATGCGCGCGCGACGAACAAGCTGCTTTATGCGGCGACTGTGAATATTCCTTCGACGGGGATTTGGCAGTTGGATGCGGATGTGACCAGCGGTGGCAAGAATGCTTTGGTGTCGGGGGAGATTAACGTGTTGCCGCCGCAGCCGCCGATGGTGAATTACTGGCCATATGTGGCGATGGTGCCGGCGCTGGCGATTGCGTTTTTGATTAACCGGAAGCTGCGGGCGAAGTTTCGGGCGCGGGGTACTTAGCCTGCAGGACAGCCATGGCGGCGTTGCGGCCGTTGATGGCGATGACGCTGCCTCCAGGGTGGGTTCCGGCTCCGCAGAGATAGACGCCCGGCATGGGGGTTTCGGCGCTTAGACGGTTGCTCCACATGTATGGGGGGAGGCATTCGCCTTGGAAGATGTGGCCTCCGGTCAGACCCACTTTTTGTTCAATGTCGGGCGGACCCAGGGCTTCGGCGTCGAGTACGGCTTCGGGGATGTTGGAGCAGTAGCGCGCCAGGGCGTCCAATGCCAGCGATTTGGCGGCGGCCCGGTGGTGGTCCCAGTTTTGGCCGTCCGCAAAGGCGTAGGGCACGTATTGCGAGAAGATGCTCATGGTGTGAGTGCCTTCGGGTGCGACGGACGAATCGTGGACGCTTTGGAAGTAGAGTTCGGTCCAGAGGCGGTTCGGGAGGCGGCCGGCCCGGGCGGCGACATAGCCGTCTTTCCACTCAGCCTTGTTAAGCGGCGTGTTGACTTGGCCGTAGTGGTGCGGCTGATTCAGGCCGGGCCGGGCTTTGAAGTTGGGCAGTTCTTTCAGCCAGACATTCAGCTTTAAGGTGCAGCCCTGGATGGGGATGGATTCCACCTTGGAGCGCCAGACGGGGTCGGCTTGGTTGCCCAGGAGGCGGAGGGTGACTCGCGGGTCGGCGTTCGAGATGACGATGGGGGCTTTGATGAATTCGCCCGCTTCGAGGAGGACGCCTTCGCCTGGACGGATTTCGGCGACGGGGACACCGGCGGCGATGGTGGCTCCGGCCTGGCTGGCGATGTCTGCCAGAAAGAATGACACCATGCCCATTCCGCCTTTGACATAACCCCAAGCGCCGGGCAATCCGCCGAGCCGGCCGGAGGAGTGGTGGAAACGGATGGAGGCGGTGCCGGGATCGAACGGGCTCGCGTTGGTCCCAATGACGCCTTGGCCGAGGTAGGCGATCTGGAGACGCTCGTCTTCCAGGTAGTGTTCGACGAATTCGGCCATGGACCAGTGAAAAAGCAGGTTGTGGACTTCGGAATCGTTGCCGATGCGCTGGTCCATGGCTTCGGGCGCGGGTGCGGGGCCGATCCACATGTCCTGATCGTTCGCGGGCCGGATGGCGTTGCGGGCGCGGCTGATGACGTTTGACATGGCGCGCCAGCCGGCTACATCACGCGGCGAGAGGCGGGCGATTTCGGCTTCGCACTGATCGTCGTCATCCCAGAGCTGGATGCTTTCGCCGTCTTCGAAAGGAACGAAGAGGCCGTTGGAGGCGGGAGTCCAGGAATAGCCAAGAGCAGGGAGGCCGAGTTCTTCGATGACGAGCGGATGAAGAAGGCCGGCGAGATAGGCGCAGGGCGACATGCGAACGCCGGGGAAAGGTTCTTCGATGGTGCAAGCGCCGCCGATGCGATCGCGGGCTTCGAGGACGAGGACTTTCCTGCCGGCGCGCGACAGGTAGGCAGCGCAGGCGAGGCCGTTGTGGCCTGCGCCCACGATGATGCAATCCCAGGATTCGGCCGATAGTGCGGCGATGCTGGCCGGGAGCCCGACCAGGCCGAGGGTATCAACAGCAGATGGCATCTTCAGATGCGCAGGAAGATGTTCCGGCGATACATCCAGTAGAGCACCGCGATATAGAGGCAGAGCAGCGTGAAGCCCAGGACCATGGGTTCGAGATCATGCCCGAACGCTTCGAACGGCGCGTGGCCGAGGTGAGTGAAGAGGGCGCGCTGGAACATGTCGTGGAAGAAGTCGGCCAGACAGTAAGCGGTGATGGAGTTGCGGCCGATAACGATGAGCGGTGTGGCTAGGCGCGCGTTCTTCTTAACGTCAATCACCCAGCTAAACGCAGCCAGGAAGAAGAAGCAGACGCCGCCGCTAAAGAGGGTCCAGGCCGGAGTCCAGATGCGCTTGACGATGGGGCAGATGCCGGTGTAGTGAAGGATCACCGCAATGATGAAGCAAGAGGCTCCGGCGATGAGCAGTTTCCGGAACGGGATGGACGGGGCTGAGGTTTTGAGCCAGCGGCCGGCGATGAGGCCGAGGATCATGGTGCCGAGCGTCGGGATGAAGCTGAGAGTGAGATAGCCGCCGTCGTTATAGATCCAGCGATGGGGACGGGGGAACAGGTTCAGGAACCACTGGTCGAAGGCGACTCCCAGGTTGCTGTTCTTGTTCCAGTGGGAGGCGAAACCGGTGAAGTTGTGCGGCCAGTTGGCAGGTACGCCGACGGCGCTCCAATCGAAATTGGGGCCAGGGGCGGGGTAGAGCGCCCACGCCAGCCAGTAGCCGAAGAGGATAGCGCCGAGGATGACCCACTGCCAGCGCGGCTTTGCGAAGTAAGTAAAGAAGAGGAAGGTGAAGCCGAGGCCGATTTGCGACAGGGTGTCTTCAAAGGTGAAATTGGTTTGCGTGCTGTGTGAGGAACGCAGGAAGATACCGAGGGCGACGAGGATGAGGGAGCGAATGATGGTGTGAAACAGCATGTGGCCAAACGACTGGCCTTTGCGAATGCGGCTGGCAATGGAGTACGGCAGGGCAACGCCGACGAGGAACGAGAAAGACGGCTGGATCATGTCGTGGAGAGACATACCAGCCCATTCGACATGGGACTGGTTGAAGCCGGCGATCTGCCAGAGCGGGTTGTTCGGATAATGCACGGCGACGCGGGCGAGTTCCATCACTTCGGCCATCATGAGGAACATGACGAAGCCACGATAGGTGTCTATGGCGTTGTTCCGCTGGATGGGAAGACTGACGGTCGGGGTTTCGGAGGCGATGGGGTAAGTGTTGACGCTAGTTGTGGTTGACATGAGGGGCCAGGGCGAGGCTTCGCGGGAAATAAGACATAGATATCGGGTTAGCTATGAACATATCGCTTGGGGGGTGGGGGCTGCAACTATATTTGCGCTGGATCAGGAGGCGGGCTTCGGAACGAACGGCAGCGATGGCGGCATCTTCGTTTCCCAGGGGATAAATAAGGGTAAGTGGGGACTGTATTTCGAAACGGAGTGGGGCCTTTAAGGCTGATCCAGGGTTGGAATGGTGTTGGGGACGGTTTAGGAGGGTACAAAGGAGAAGGGAGAAGGGCTCCTCCCGGGAGTGGTGCTGCCCAGTAGGGCCTGGTGGGTGAGAAGATGCGAATTAAGCCCGCAAAATTCGCATGCTTTGCCTGTGTTCGGGCATGGTTCGACCTTACCCGTGAGTTGAAGCGATGATTCGTTAGTCTTTTTTGCCGGTGGGCGTTCCGTCGGGGTTGGCGTAGCCGAGGCGGATGGCTTCTTTGCGCATCCACTCGAGTTCTTTGGCGATCTCGTTATCGGGTTCGAAGTCCAAGTCGGGTTCGGGTTCTGGTTTTGCCTTGGGCGTGGCGGCTTTGCTTTCGGCCCGGCGGTTTTTGCGGTAGTCTTCGAGGGCTTTGCGGGCTTTGGCGAGGGTGTTGTTGTTAGCGGTCCGGTAGCGATTAGCCAGGGCCAGGAGTTTGTGTTGTTCCGGGGTCCAGTCGATTAGGCTGGGGGTGAGATTGAACAGGTCGGCTTCGAGATTGGAATAGTGGCGTTCGGCGCGGCGGGCGAGCCAGTCGGCTTGAACGGCTTTTTGGACGAGATCGGTTTCGAAGGGGTTTTGGGGGTTGTAGCCTTCGAACCAGAGGTTTTCGAGAGCCTGGTAGTCGGCTTTGGATTCGCTGTCGAGCAGGCGGAGGTTGGTGGAGCAGGCTCCGTGTTTGGTTGAGTTTTGAGAGGCGATGGCTTTGCCTTGGGGCGTGATGGGTCCGGTTGATTGCGACATGGATTTTAGTTTTTTCAGCTCCTGTTTTTTGGCTTTTCGCTCGGCGGCGCGGCGGATGGATCTGGGCGTCATGTGGTGCTCCGTGGACAGTCGTGTGGGCTTTGAGGGGCCGCTTGCTTACGCGGCGCGGTTCTGCCAGCGGCTTTGGTTCAAGTTGGTCCGGTCGATTGCAGCGTGACAGCCGGTGGGTCCGGGTTGGTAGAGGGTTTTGGGTCTTGGTGCGTAGGTGGTTGAAGGAGTAGGAGATTTAGTTGTGGAAAAGTTGGTTTGATCGGTGACTGGAAAGATCGCACTGGTAACTCGACACGGGGATGGGGGATGGAGGGCTTGCGGAGAATTGAGTCTGACGAAAGCGACTGGTTCGGTTTGTTGCGGGTTTGGAGGGTGATGGGCAACGGATGAGCGCTGCGGGTTTCTGTGGTTCGGACGCCCAGGTGAGATTTGGGCCTCATGTAGTGGCAGAGGCACAGGGAGACTACGAGCTGGCGGACAATTCACTCGGAGCTGGTCCCAGCCGCTGCGCCGCTGCCCGCGATCTTAGCCGCGAACAGTAACTTTCCGATAACCCGACATACCAAGCACGACCCAAACTTGGCGCTTTAGATTGTTGGAGTTAGAAGCAATTTATCCCAAAGATGGAGGCGAGTTGCCCGGAAATGATTGAAGCCACTGCTGATTAACGCGCCGCGATTGGCGGGACACTCGACTCCGTGCGCGGAGACAACCGGCGCGGCTCAAGCGACACATGCGGCAACTTGCTTTCTGCTTCGACACGCTTTAAGTCAGCGTAGATGGCGTCAACGTCGTAGTTGAAGCTGGCCGCGTGTTCTTCACGAATGCGGCGCACCGCTTCTACGATTGGATCTTCCATGACTCATTCTCCCATTAGCTGTTCGGGAGTGCAAAGTGTGGGCATCTGAAATCCAACTTCCAAGCAGACCGCTTCCAAACGGTCCATCACCTCGGCATTTGCAATGTGGCGGCAGTTCCAGGTGAGCAGAAAGTCCATGCCTTGAGTTGTGGCTATGGCGACATGGAATGCATCTTCAACCGCTTTGGCGGGAATTAGGTTGCGTTCCAGAAATTTGCGCGCCAGGTCCCGCGCATTTTGATCCACTGTTAGCAACGTGATGCCCTGCAATTCTACAAGCCTCCTGCCTGCGGCTTGTCCATCTCCCCGCCCAGACTCGATTAGTACAAGATCCGAGATATAAAGATCAAAACGCTCTCGATGGGTAGTCCACCATTCCACTGTCAGTTCCTGATGTGCCGCGACGATCAGATCGCGGCTTGGTCGAGCAGTGAGATAGCTAGCGATTGTGGTCTCAACATATACGCGGCGCTTCATTTCTGGACTTCCATAAGCTTGGCTCAGACAATCTTGTCACGCGACCAAGCCTAACTTTCAATATGGTTTCTGCCGCGGCTGTGAGACGCCGTTACATCCAACAATTTAAGCCGGACACTTTGAGACGGGTGATGCGCAACTTTCAAAGGGCGCAGGATTCATTCGGAGTTTCACGCCCGGGAACGCGGTACCGACGCAGTGTAAATTGGTTGTGAATTGTTGATGAGCGTGCCCACGGGGGACTGCTGCCCTATTGAAAAGTTCCTGCCGTGAAGAGACAAACATATCTTTTTTCCCTGACACTCGCAGGATCCGCGCTGTGCTGGTGGCCCGCAGCCATGGAGCCGAGCATCAATTTTCCAAGGTGGATTTTGTTAATGGTACTCGCACTATTAACGGGCCTTGCAGTCCTGTTATCGAATCGTTATTGGTTACCTTTTGCAATTGCGGCTTTCGTCGGTTCGGTTTGCGGGATGTCGAGCGGGTTCATTCTCTTCCCGTCTGGTGATGGAATCGCTAGGTCTTACTTACCGCTTGAGTTCTTTGTTGGTACTGTCGTGGCGGCATTGGTGGCGCTCATTTCCGGTCTGTGTGGCCGACAAATGTCAATCTTTATTAAGCGCCCCGGACCTATCGCCTGGGTTGTGTTCATGTGTTGTGTAGCATCTGGACCAGTTGCGTTCGTACTGACACCACCGTTAGTCGCGCATAGGGTTGCCCGTAATGATCGCATCGCCGAACAGCGATTCACATCCCTTAAGGCTGCCGTCGAACAGACCTTGACTGCGGACGGAAATCGATCGGATATCTGCGATGGTCGCAGACTAATGAAGCACTACGCTGGGCCACCTTTTAGCAACGAAGACTGGGACCGAATCACGGGCAATTACGTGACACAAGACGGTTATGTATTCATGGTCTATTGCCGTGAGAAGGGTGGCTACACAATACATGCTCAGCCATCAAGAGGCAAAGCCGACGGCACGCTTAGCTTCTGCACCGACGAGTCACGGAGGATTGGCTGTGGCATGAACGGGACTGGATCTCGATATGCCTGTGTTCCTTGTAGCAAATAGATTGAGCAGTTTCCGCTTTCTTGCTACCTTGTTTCCGGCAATGGGGAACGATAGACGTGCTTACCGGCATTTGCTCGCGGTTGGGTCCAATATAATCCGCGACAAAGAGCATCTTGAGTGCTTCCTGTAGGCGGTTGGAAGCCTATGCCTCACCAACCGCATACCCGTCGCGTGAAACTTGAAGCTGGAGCGGGTTCGACCATCCCCTCCTGCGCACTGCAGCAAATATCTCACTGACAATCTTGCTTACCAGTGGAACCTTTGGCTAGTCGTTGATTTCTGGCTTCTGAAAAGCATCTCCAACTTTGCCGTAGAATACACGCTGAGGACACGCTCATGCGTTTTGCCCTGCGGCAAATCCTTTCTTTCGCTCTAGTAACGGCTTGCGTTGCCCAAACCCCGCTTTCTGTGCGATATGAAGGCCTGCGTGTCGGCGCCGTTTACAGCAATGGCTACCTTCTTAGCTGGGATGATGAACACTTCCAATTGAGCGTGTACGGCCGCGATGCCAAGCAGGCTTTCTCCGTGCCGGACTGGATGGGTGATGCCGTGTTCTCCACCTCCGCGGTCGATTCTGACGGCACGGTCGCCGTTGCTTACCAACCACGTGACGGCGGGAAAGGCTACATCGAATTGCTTGATCGTGGTGGCAAACTAACTCAAACAATCCGTACCGGCTCCTACATTCCAATGCAAGTCGTCTTTGCCTCAGACCACACTATCTGGACTATCAGTAACAGCGCTGAAGACGACAGCATCAAGGATTTCAACGTCCTTCACCATTACGCCCAGTCCGGCGAGGAGTTAGGACAGACGCTTCGCTGGTCTCAAACTGGCGGCAGTCCGCAACACTCGTTCGCAAGCAGTCGTGGAAGTCGGCTTCTGTATTCAGCGAACGATCGCATCGGCTGGCTTGCAGTTTTGCGCGCTGGTTTCGGAACCTGGATCGAAGTCAGTTCCTCAGGAACCTTCCTCGGGAAATACGAACTGGGAACGCCCGACGGGTTAGGGGTAACGGTTGTCGCCATGACCGCGAACGGCGACCTCTACGCTGAGATCTTCAACTCACGGCCTGCTCGCTATGCTCGGCTAGATCGTTCCAAGCGGGTCTGGCAGGAGGTTGTAGGCTATCCCGGCGGCGCACTCATCGGTTCCGAGGGCGACAATCTCGCATTCGAAACGACCATCGGAGATTGGACAACGATTAAGCTGGTGCCGACCGGCTCGTTGCAAATCGGCGAGCTCGAAGGGAAGTGAGGGCCGTTCTCGTGCATTGATGGTCTACCGGCATTCTTCAGTAGTGGTCCGAAGATCGGGAACGGTATACGCGGTTACCGGAAACCAAGGTTGAAGTGGCGCACCGTGGAGAGGCTCGGCGATAAGCGTCTGGCACTTATCAACCTCCCTGCTTCGGTAGGATGATGCGCTACTCCTCCTCCTTTGCAATTCGCTAACCGTGGAACACCAGCTGTGGAACAGCAGCGGAGGATCCGCCCGGTGGTCTCAGCAAACACTATGGCGTTCTGGCGTCATTCGGGAGCGTCGGTCTGATCCCTCCACTATGAAGAAGTAGCGTTCGGGTGTCGTCGTGGTGGTTACGCCTGCCTGCGCCACTCAGTGAGCGGCGGGTAGCCCCACGACGATCAGAACGGTGTAGTCCTGCTTGCTGCAGCCGTTCACGGCAGGCATGGCCGCCCCCGGATTTACAGGAAAACCCTGGGTGGGAGCGTTCGCAGGCGAGCACGCGTTGGCAGCCTTCTCGGGTGTGTAGCGTGCGGAGCGACATCCGAGATGGGTGACATCGTAGAGGGTCGCGCCGTCGGCGAGTTCCCACCGCTGATTGCCGTTTTTGTCCTTGGGGTGAACTGTCAGCACGGTCGCTACCTCGCGGTCACCCGTGACGAGGTATTGCCCAGCAGGCAGCGGAAAGGTTGGCTTCTCCATAATCAAGCCGTGTTCTTCCAGCCACCAATCCGAAGCGTCGAATTTCCATTGCGCTGGCGCCACGCCGGTCGCCTTCAATTGTGAGTAGTGGTCCAGCTTGCAAGCGCGCGGGCCCGGGTCCTGGTTCCAGAAGCCCCATGCTTGCGCGGCGTTGCCGGAGGTGGCTGAGGGGTCTCCCAGCGCCGCGATGAACTGCGGCTCGATGCGCTTGAACTTCGAGAGGTCTGCGCCTGACGCGTGGCCTGCCGCCAACAGGAGGGATCCCATGGACAGGAGCCAGCGGGTTACGGGCGGCACGAGGTGATGGATAGTCATGCGATTGCTCCAGTTGAACGACTGATGACATGCTACCAACGCGCGCCCGAAGGTTGCCTCTTCGTGCGTTTACCGAGGTCTTCGCGGTTGCGATTGAGATGTCGTGGACGGGATCACTCACCACTCGCCCATTGCCGTTTCGCGGGCGACCCGCCCGGTTGCTCTGGAAGAGTACCGGACGATTCGACCAGAATGCATAGGTAAGCCCGAGCCCTCACAGCAGATCTATCCGTGTTGAGCTGTAATCTCCGATTTGCGGGTTATTCGTCAGGGTGGCCCATTCACGGCTCGGTTCGCAAACCCTGCGGGACTACCTGCGGGTGAAGGACTCAACTAGTTCGCGCCTTCTGAAAGCTCTTCACTACGGCCGCTGCTGCCGGCAGAAGCGGAATTTGCTTCGAGATTCCATAGAGCATCCGGGTGGATAGGGCACCATCAATGAGCGTCAGTAGCGCCGCCGCCGCGGCTCTCCTGTCGACGGCTAAAGGTCTTAGCATGTCGGCCAGGTACTTAAGGATCTTGTCTTGGTGTTCGATCGCTAAGCGATGAAACGGATGGGTAGTCTCCGGGTATTCGGAAGCGATGCGAAGGAATGGACAACCAGTCACTTCGGGCTGGTTCGCCATTCGTTCGAATTTGATTAAAGCCTCGCGCCAGTTCTTTGCGGGAGCGGGATTATCGAGATAGGTCCAAAGTGCCCGATCGCGAGATTCGAGATATGCCACTACGAGGGCATCCTTGCTTTCGAAATGCCGATAGAAGGTCGCCTTTGCAACCTCGGCCAGGGACATGATTTTTTCGGTGCCGGTTGCGCGGACTCCGTCTGCATAGAAGAGTCGGTCGGCGACCGCCAGAATCCTCTCCCGTGGACCGGATTTGCTACTTAGTTTCATCAATCTCCCTTGACAGGAACAGACGTGTCTGTCTACAATCACGATACGCCAGACAGACAGATCTGTCTAGCGTGTTAGGAAAGATCACGTTGCTCTGAAGCCGGCATCCGAAAAGGAGAGGGAAACTGTCTAGCCGTCTAAGTAAGTTCTTGTCGCTATTTCTTGGTGTTCTGATGTTCATGTTCGGCTTTCTGAAGTTCTTCCAGCCGTTCCGGGGATGGTTTGATATCCAGATTCAACAAAGCCACTTACCGCACCAGGCCATCATGGCGGGCAAAGTGATGGAGATGATCGTCGGAATTCTCTTCTTGCTGCCATGGTTGTGGCGTTCGCTAGCCACAAGACGCAAAGATCAACTCTTGCTGCTTTCATGCTTCCTCCTGTTTAGTCAGATGCTGGTGGCAATCTATGTCCACCTGCAGCCGGGGGTGCCTGCTCGCGTTCTTCCTCTCGGTCTCAAAATACCGGTGATTCCCGTTACTGTTCTCCTACTCGGAGTACTCACTGCTTTCGATGCCTGGAAGCAATTGCAAGGCAGAAAGGCCTAGCGCGTCGCTTACGGGGGAAACAGAAGCGATCCCGCACGAAAACGCGAGGCGGACGCGGAACGCCACCAAAAGGCGAAGCCGACGCCCACTTCAATATCTGCCAGGCACTGTGTCGCCCGATGCAACCCGTGACGCACCGTCACACCTGTGATCTTGTAACGTTGTTCGCTAATCCAATTGGACGTAAAGTCGGCGTTCCGCCAAATGACCTTCAGCAACTCTTTCGGCGGGGTTCCGGCCGCCTGCGTAATCCATAATGTCGGCATGGCCAGACCCTGGTGGCAAAGCCAATTGAGCGAAAACACCGGGCTGAATGCTCTAAATGGCCCTAGTTGGCCGATGCTGGATTAGCCGGAGATGCGGATATCCCGATACAGTTCGGTGAGCGGGAGTGCCAGATCGGGCCGGGTGATGACCTGCGTGAGTTGAAAGTACTCGTGAGGGTCCAATGGTGGTTCACGATGGTCCGTCGTTCGACATGAACGCGGTCCTGGGCGATGGTCCAGTATTCTTCGAGCGACGGGATGGAGCGGTAAGAGCTGAATTCGCTGCCGCGGTCATAGTCTTGCGTGGTTGGGGAGAGGATTTCGATGATTACCGTGGGATTCAGCAGTGTGTCGTATGAGCCTAGGACAGGTTCCGTGCGGGTCACGATCAAATCCGGATAGGCGTAAAAGCCGGTAACGGGCATGTGAACGCGGAGGGGTTGGAGGAAGCCCTTGCCTTTTAAGTCTTTGGCACGGAGCGTGTTAGTGAGGGCAGTCGTCAGATTGACAAGGATCAAGGAGTGATTCGGCGTTGCGGCTTCGACGGGGATGGCGCTTGCCGGTCAACGATGGCCCCAGGATTTGACGGGGCTGAAAAATGAGTGCTCACGGGTATTGCAATGTGGTGCAAACGTGTGCATAATTGCCTTATGGATACTGTGGCTGCGGCTCCTGTTGACTTGAAGGAATTTGAGGAGTGGGAAGAGTTTCTGAAGGGCCGGTATGAGCCGGGCAAGACGGAAACGGAGTTTCGGAACTATAAGGCGGATGCCAATCCGGTGGTGACGGAGTTCTACCGGAAGAACCATACGTATCAAACCTTTGACTTCGTTATGGAGAAGAAGGCGCAGTACGGGACTTTGCAGCGCGGCAAAAAGAGTATCTGGGCGATGGCCGATTATCTGAACACGCTGGTGGATGACAGCGATCCGGATACCGATTTGACGCAGATTGAGCATTTGCTGCAGACCTCAGAAGCGATGCGCAAGGACGGCCAGCCGCGCTGGTTCGTGCTGACCGGGTTGGTGCATGACCTGGGCAAAGTTTTGTGCCTGTATGGCGAGCCGCAATGGGCCGTTGTGGGCGACACGTTTCCGGTGGGCTGCGCTTATTCGGACCAGATTGTGTTTCCCGAGTTTTTTGCGGCCAATCCGGACAGCAAGACGCCTGCGTATCAGACCGAATGCGGGATTTATGAGAGGCGCTGCGGTCTAGACAAGGTGCATTTGTCTTGGGGACACGATGAATACATTTACCGGGTGACGCGCGATTACCTGCCTGAGCCTGCGCAGTACATGCTGCGCTACCACTCGTTTTATCCGGCGCACCGGCATGGCGCTTACAAACACCTGATGAACGACCACGATGAGAAGATGTTCGAGTGGGTGAACAAGTTCAACCCTTACGATTTGTATTCGAAGGGTTTGGAACGGCCGAACGTTAAGGAAATTATGCCTTACTACGAAGATCTGGTGGCCGAGTTCTTCCCGAGCGAAATTGCCTGGTAGCTTGTCAGTCTCAGGCAGGCGGCGCGGTAGAGTCGCGCACGATTAACTTGCCGGGGAGAACGACGGATTTAGCTGCGGGTTCCCCGGCCAGCATTTTCAGCAGGAGCTGCATGGAGCGCATTCCGAGCTCGCGCTTGGGTTGACGCACGGTAGTCAGGGCGGGGCTGAGGAACGCGGCGAGCTGGATGTCGTCGAAGCCGACGATGGACAATTCTTCCGGTAAACGTATGCCTTTGTTTCTGGCGATCTCCAAGACTCCTACGGCTGACATGTCGTTGTAGCAGACGACCGCGGTGGGCGGTTCAAAGCTGCCTTCCAAGAAGACTCTGAAGGCTTCGGCGGCACCTTCGGATTTTCCGTCGCCCAGCAGCAGATATTCGGGCGGGACTTCAATGCCGGCCTGGGACATGGCCTGCAAGAAGCCCGCTTTTCTTTCCGCGTCGGAGTGGAGTCCGAGTTTGTCACCCAGGTAGGCGATGCGGCGATGGCCCAGTTGCAGAAGATGCCCGGTGGCTTCGCATGTTCCGGTGGCGTTATCTATCGAAACCGAATAGTTGAAGCGTTCCGGGTGCTGGTTATTCAGCAGGACTACAGGAATCCGAAGCTCGGCGAGCAATTGAGCATAGTGAGAGCCGATACGTGAAGACGCTACGACGATGCCGTCTACGCGGCGCGACTGGAAACTTTGAACGACCGAGAGTTCGCGGTCCGGCAGGGCTTGCGAGGTGGCGAGAATGACCGAGTACCCGCGATCATTGGCGACTTCTTCGAGGCCGGCTACCACCTCTCCGTTAAATGGATCCGCGATAGAAGTGACCACCACGCCGATGGTAAGAGTGCGTCCGCTGACAAGGCTGCGAGCGACGGAACTGGCGCTATAGCCCACCTCGCGCGCGATCTGCTGAATGCGTTCAGCGGTGGAGGCTGGAATCAGCGAACTGCCACGCAAGGCGCGCGACACAGTGGAATGAGATACTCCCGCGATCCGCGCGATGTCCTTGATGGAGACGGCCATTATTCAGCAGGCAGTCTCCAAGCTAGCAGAACACCGCCTGCCGGCGTAAGCAAGTACTGTTGGCCATCCAATTCATAGGTCATGGGAGCGCTGGCCATACCGGCTCCGAGATTGACATGCCACAGCGTTTTGCCGGTGGCGGGATCCAGCGCGAGCAGGTTGGAAGAATTGTCGGCGGTGAACAGCAGGTTACCGGCGGTGGATAACATGCCCGCGACACCTTCGCCGTCACCGATTTCGTGTTTCCACTTGATGCCGCCGGTGTTGTAGTCAATGGCTTCGAGGACGGAATTGGCCCAGAGGTTGCGATCACGTCCGGCCCAGCCTTCAGGCTTGCCGTCAGCGGTCATGTAGAAAATGCTCCAGAGGCGGCGGGCGCTGACGTAGAAGAGATGCGTATCGGGATTGAAGGTGGGCGCCATCCAGTTGGCAGCGCCGTCAGAGCCGGGCGAGACGAGGCTTCCATCGGGTTTTGGTTCTTTGGCGGGATTGGGAATGGGTTGGCCGTTGGGTGCAATCCCCTGTGCCCAGTTGGTGCCGATGAAGGGAGCGGTCAGCACGTGTTCGCCGGTGGTGCGGTCGAGCACAAAGAAGTAGCCGTTGCGGCTGGCTTGCGCCAGCAGTTTGCGGTGAACGCCTTTATAGTCGTCATCGAAGAGGACGGGCGTTTGGACGGCGTCCCAATCATGCGTGTCATGCGGCGATGGCTGGAAGTGCCAGATCAGTTTGCCGGTATCGGGATTGAGAGAGACGATGGAGCAGGTGTAGAGATTGTCGCCCTTGCGGATGTCGCCGTTGAGGACGGGGTTGGGATTGCCGATGCCCCAATAGAGTTGATTGAGCTGGGGATCATAAGTGCCGGTCATCCAGGTCATGCCGCCGCCGTGAGCAATCGCGTCGGTGCCTTGCGGCCAGGTTTCGGAACCGGGCTCGCCGGGTTGGGTTCGGTGTTCCACTTCCACTGCACTTTGCCGGTTTCGGGATCGACGGATTCGAGGAAGCCGGGGATGTCGGTGACGTCGCCGGAGACGCCGACGATGACGTGATTGCGAACGATGAGCGGCGCCATGGTGGCGAAGTAGCCGAGCTTGCCGTCGGCCAGTTCGATATCCCAGCGGACGGAGCCGTCTTTGGCGTTGAGGGAGACGAGGTGGCAGTCGGGCGTTTCGAAGTAAAGCGAGTCGCCGTAGCATGCCGACGCCGCGCTGGCCAATGTGATCTCCGGTGGATTGGCGAAGATAATGCCAAATGGTTTTTCCGGTGCGGGCATCAGCGGCCCAAACGTTGTCAGGCGTGGTGAGATAAAGGATGCCGTTGACCTCGAGCGGCATGGATTTCAGTTCCGGCGAATGCGGCTGAAGCACCCAGGCGAGCGTCAGCTTGGAAACATTGCTTTGATTGATCTGTGAGAGCGGGCTGAAACGGCGGCCGCTGTAATCGCCGTTGAAGGTGGGCCAATCTTTCGCCAACTGGCTGGTGATGACATCCGGAGCGAGACCTGCGCCAGAGGCAGCGGTAGACTTTGCTCCGTCGGCGGCGAATGCGGGAAGGGCGCAGAGAGCGAGAAGAGCTGAGAGCGTGCGGCTTGCCATTTACTTGAAGGTCTCCAGATAAGCGAATAGGTTGTGGATGTCGGCGTCGGTGTATTTGTTCATCAGATCGCGATGGGCTTCGAGCGGATCCTTTACTTCGGCAGTGACCTGGTTGAGCGGCCAGGAGCGATACCAACCGTCCTGGCAGACCATGCCGATGTTGAACTCATCCAGTTCGCGAACTTTGCCCGCGTAATGCCGGCCATCGGCGGTTGTGACCGTAGCAGTGCGAGGGTCGCCGTGGTGGCTGGAGGGATAGACGAATTTCTGCTGCAAGTCAACCGGTTGATACTTGCTGGCGATGTGAGCCAAGTCTCCGGTGATGGAGTGGCACGTGGCGCAGTGCCCAGCGCCGTCGAAGAAAGCTTTGCCCGCATCGGCGTTGCCGGTGAGCAGTTTGGCGAGCGGATAATCTCCGGGGACGTTGGCGCTGTGCAGAGCTACGTACGCCTGGTGATGGAGGAAGGTGACGATGTCCGCAATCTGGTTGCCGGTGAGATCGGGGAAGGCGGGCATGCCTTTGTCCGGACGGCCGTTGTGAATGACGGGGCCGATCAGATTGCCTTGTTCATCGTGATTGAGAATGGCGGAGCGGACCAGATCCGGCGCGCGCGAGCCGGTAGCGTCTTCGCCATGGCAGAAGCCGCAAGTGGATTTGAATTGAGCCTTGCCTTGGGCCACAGATGCCGGATCAAAGTTGCCGTCTTTCGCAGTCGGAGCAGCCGGTTTGTGGCCTTGCGCCAGAAGGGCGGGCCAGGAGCAGAAAGAAAGGGCAAGGGTCAGAGCGGAAAGCGCGCGAAGAAGCATTAAAGCCAAGTATTCCAGATCACGATTCTAGAAGACTTTCCTGCTGTACCATTTCATATCCTTGAGATGTGAATGTTGACCGGCATTTTGACAACCAACGAGAACTTGCCGCTTTGATTGACCACACGCTGCTGAAACCGGAAGCGATGGAGAGCGATATTGCCGTTATTTGCCGGCAGGCGCGCGAGCACATGTTCGCTTCGGTGTGCGTGAACCCATACTGGATTCCGTTTGTGACGAAGGAGTTGCGCGGCAGCGGGGTAAAGGCATGTTCGGTGATCGGTTTTCCGCTCGGCGCGAACCAGACCGCTATTAAAGTGAGCGAGGCGGAACTGGCCGTGGAGCAGGGCGCGGCTGAGATTGACATGGTGATCAACGCCGGCGTGTTGCGCGCGGGCGGAAGTCTGGTTTCCGAGATTGAACAGATAGCGGACGTGGCGCACGCGGCAGACGCGATTTTAAAGGTGATCATTGAGACGTGCCTGTTGACGGATGAGCAGAAGAAGCTGGCCTGCCGCATGGCGAAGGAGGCGGGCGCGGACTTCGTGAAAACGTCGACGGGCTTTGGGCGCAGCGGCGCTACGGAAGCGGATGTGAAGCTGATGCGGGAAGTGGTGGGAGCGCAGTTGGGCGTGAAGGCATCGGGCGGGGTGCGGACGTTGGACGCGGTGACGCGCATGGTGAAGGCGGGGGCAAATCGTATCGGCACCAGTTCGGGCGTTCAGATACTGGCAGAGTTTGGCAGGCCGGAAGGCGAGGCGGGTTCGGGGGACGGCAGTAGCTACTGATGCAGCCGCCTAGACCTCCCGAGGTGCGTTTTCGCGAGCGCGCCGAATTACTGGATTTCCTGCTGGAAGTGAGCACGCTAACTGCCGAGACGCTGGATTTGGACCGGCTGCAGATCAACCTGGCTGAAATCATCAAGGATGTCATTCCGTATGAGTTGTTCGCGATTCTGTTGTTCAATGAGCGGACGAAAGCGCTGCGCATGCGATATTCGATCGGGCATCGCGACGAAGTGGCGAAGAACCTGGCGATTGGCTTAGGCGAGGGATTGACCGGGAATGCGGCGAGCACGCGACAGCCGATTCTGGTGAATGACGTGCGGACAGATCCGCGCTATCTGAATGCGCTGGATGCGGTACGCGCGGAGTTGTCTGTGCCGATGCTGGTGCGGGGCAAGCTGGTGGGCGTGATTGATTTGCAATCGACGCGCGTGAATGCTTTTACCGAGCAGGACCGCGCGTTGCTGGCGCTGATTGCGAACCGCGTGGGTACGGCGATTGATAACGCGCGGCTTTACCGGCGGGTGGAGCGGCAAAACCGCATGCTGCGAGTGCTGGCGCACTTATCCCAGGAATTCAGTTCGATTCTGGACATTGATGAGCTGTTGAGCAAGATTGCGGTAACGATTCGCGCGCTGATCAATTTTGATGCGTTCACGATTTTTCTGGTGGATGATGCGCGGCGGATGTTGCGCTGCCGGTTCAGCCAGCGGTACGACGAGCGGCACTCGATCGACAACATCGAATTCGGGCGCGGCTTAACGGGCACGGCGGCCGAGACGCGCAAAATCATTCGCGTGGGGGATGTGCGAGCGGACCCGAGATACATTGAGAATCACAACGACATCCGGTCTGAAGTGGCGGTTCCGCTGATATTGCACGACCGCGTGATTGGGGTGATGGATCTGGAGAGCGTGCGGCTTGCGTTCTTTACGGACGACCATGTGCGCGCGCTGAGTTTGCTGGCTCCGCAGATTGCGACGTCGGTGGAGAATGCGCGGCTGTATGAAAAGCTGTCGGAGCGCGAGCAGCGGATGGACCAGGATTTGCAGGCGGCATTCAAGCTGCAATCGGTTTTGATTCCGCGCACGATTTCCGATTTGATCGGCGTGGAGGTGGGCATCAAGACCCGGCCGGCGCGCGAGATCAGCGGCGATTTTTATGATTTCTTCGAGCATAGCGACGATTACACGCTTGATTGCGTTTGGCGATGTGAGCGGCAAGGGCGCGGCGGCGGCATTGTACGGCGCGCTGATTTCGGGGCTGCTGCGCATTCTGGCTCCGCGGCGGCGCACACCGGGCGAGTTGATGCGCCTGATGAACGAGGCATTGCTGGAGCGCAAGGTGGATGCGCAGTATGCCACGCTCTCGCTGGTGTTGTGGGACGCGAACAAACGCATTTTCACGATTGCGAGCGCGGGCGCGCTGGCTCCGTTGCTGCATCGCTCAGGCGCGGTGATCGATATTCGCACGGAAGGCGTTCCCATCGGACTGCTGGATGGGCAGAAGTATGAACAGTTTTCGGTGCGGGCGGATGTGGATGATCTGCTGATTCTTTACTCGGATGGGGTGGAGGATCAACTGGGTCCCGACGCGGGGTCGCTTTCGGAGGTGGAAGCTTCGCTGCGTGATCTTGAGACGTATGGCCGGGAGCGGCTGGAGAAAGTAGTCCGGCAGCATCAGCGGAGGAAGCCGCAAGAGATTGCCGAGAAGATCTTCGCCGATATTGACGCCTTTCGCGCATCTACTCCGCTGACCGACGATCAGACGGTTGTAGCTTTGCGCATTCTCTAAAGCTTTTTTCAATTACATTTTTTCAATTACAAATGACTGATCCTTTTCATTACCGGCAGGGAAAGCTGTATTGCGACGAGGCTGACCTGGAGGCCGTGGCGGAAGCGCATGGCACGCCTTCTTATGTGTATTCGCTGGGCGCGATTTTAGCGCGCTACGGCGAGTATGAGCAAGCCCTGGCGGGGCTGGAGCACCAGGTCTGTTTTGCGGTGAAGGCGAATTCCACGCTGGCGATTCTGCATGCGCTGGCGCGGGAGGGCGCGGGTTTCGACATTGTGTCGGGCGGCGAACTGCATCGCGTGCTGGCGGCGGGCGGCGATCCACAGAAGGTAGTCTTTTCAGGCGTCGGCAAGACGGCAGCAGAGATTCGCTTTGGTTTAGAAGAACAGATTCATGGCTTCAATTGCGAGTCATTTGAGGAGATAGGACTGATTTCGGAGATCGCGCAGGCGCTGCACAGGACGGCATCGATTGCGCTGCGTGTGAATCCGGATGTGGACGCGGTGACGCATCCGTATATTTCGACGGGGCTGCGCGAGCATAAGTTCGGCGTGGACATTGACGAGGCGGAGGCGATTTATTCGCGCGCGGCGGAGCTGCCGTGTATTCAGTTGAGCGGGGTGAGCTGTCACATTGGATCGCAGTTGCTGGATGCGGGGCCATTGCTGGAGGCGGCGGATAAAACACTGGAGCTGGTGGCGCGTTTGCGTGCGCGCGGGTTGCCGATTCGTCATCTGGATTTGGGCGGAGGCCTTGGCGTGAGCTACCGGCCGGACGAGGCGGCTATGCCGGTAAGCCAGTTCATTGATGGTTTGCGGCCCAAGCTGGCGGGGCTGGGATTAAAGCTGATGCTGGAGCCGGGGCGATCGATTGTGGCGGAGGCCGGAGCCCTGCTGACGCGAGTGCTGCTGGTGAAGCGGAATGGCGCAAAGACGTTTGTCATTGTGGATGCGGCGATGAATGATCTGATCCGCCCGGCGCTCTATCAGGCTCATCATGAGATTGTTCCCGTGAAGTTAGCGGAGGGCGTTCCGCGAATGGTGGCGGATGTGGTGGGTCCGGTGTGTGAGAGTGGGGATTTTTTTGCCCGGGGCAGGGAAATGGCGGATTTGAAGGCTGGGGATCTGGTGGCGGTGAAGACGGCCGGCGCCTACGGGTTTACCCTGGCTTCGAATTATAATTCGCGTCCGAGGGTTTGTGAGTTGCTGGTGCGCGGCGAGCAGGTGGCAATTGTGCGGGAGCGGGAGAGTTATGAGGATCTGGTTCGAGGAGAGACGATTTAGACGCTCCTGTTCAAGGGCGGCGTGACGGCGAGGCGCAGGGCGGATACTGAGTCGCTGATGGGGGCAAACGGCACCCGTTTCGCGCGCCGTGAGGCGTGACTCCGCCATGACCAGCATTCTCCGCCGGGCTGTCCCCGATAATAGAGGAAACCACTTCATGCGCCTCGCTTTTCCTGGCCTGATGGCTGCTCTTTCGGAGAAAGCAACCATCGTCACTCCAACTCCACAACTCGCCTCTGTCGCCATTGAGCAGTTCAACCGCCGGCAGCTTGCCGCTGGCAAAGAATCCTGGGAGCGGCCCAGCATTTACAGCCTCGACGCCTGGATGTTGAATTGTTTCCAGAACGTCCGCTTCGCTCTCAAAGATCCGCCATCGCTTCTGTCGCTGGCGCAGGAGCAGGAACTCTGGCGGCAAATCATTGTTCAAGAGCACACAGATTTGTTTGCGCCCCGAGCTATGGCCTTCTTAGCTCAGCGCGCGTCTCGAGTCCTGGCCGAATATCTGATACCCACCGAGGGCGAAGCCTGGTCCGAACAACCTGACGCCGAAAAATTCCTGAGCTGGCACCGAAACTTTCAAAAGCGGCTGAGGTCCGAGAACTGGATCACCCGGGCCGATCTTTGGCGGCTCATTCCCACTTGGCTCAAAAGCGGCGTGTTGAAAATCGACCCGGTGACATTTGCGGGACTCACCAGTGTCAGCCCCGGCTTAATGCGTTTCGCGCAAAACACGGCTGGCCTCACGCCCTCCACCGGTCCCGTGACGGCAACCGCTAAAAGCTTCGAGTCCGTTTCGCATGAGATGGAAAATGTCGCCCGCTGCATCCGCCATCTGTTGGAAGTGCAGCCGGACGCTTCCATCGGGATCCTGGTGTGCGACCTAAACTCGCACGTCCACGATTTAAACCGGATTCTCCGGGAAGTTCTCTATCCGTCTTCAGTAAAGGGCAGCCATGTACACAGTCAGCAAGGCGCATTGCTCAACCAACCGGTTATCGCAAACGCGCTTTTGTTTCTGGACCTGACCAGTATGCGAATCCATCACGCATCAGCCGGAGCGATCCTCCGGTCTCCCTTCATCGAAGGCGCTCAAAAAGAACGCAGCGCAAGAGCGCTCGCCGCCCATAAACTTCGACGCGCCCGAGAACTCGACTTTGAATTCACAGACATTGAACGCTACTCCGAAAGTTGCCCGGCATTCGGAAAGATCCTCAGTCGTGTTCGAAAGGTAATCTCCACAACTCAGCATTTGATGCGAGCACCCGACTGGAGCGCCACCTTCGGAGACATGCTGGATGCCGCGCGCTGGCCTGGCATCGACGATCTCTCCGATTCCGAACAAATCGCCGTGACCCGCTGGAACGATGCGCTATCCGAGCTAGCCTCCCTCGGCCTGGTGGCCCGGCCCATGACCCTGAGCGAAGCCGTCGCTCAACTGCAAGCCATCCTGGGCCGCCCCTGGGAGCAGGGCGACTGGAGTTCCCCCGTTCAGGTGCAGGATGCGAGCTCGGCTGAGGGCATTGAATTCGATCACGCATTTGTAGTTAATGCCAATGAAGATGCCTGGCCTCGGGCGATCGCGCTCTCGCCCCTCATTCCATACAAGCTGCAGAGATTCCACCAGGTCCCCGGTAGCCATTCCGACTCAACTGCCGAAATCCGCCTACGACAAACGCGGTCGCTCTTCACGGCCGCTCCGAACGTCAACGTTTCCTTTACCGGCCATCTTGCTCCTCTCTTCAGGACTCACGCACACCTTGCCAGCATCGCGCCGCCCGCCTGGTCAGGATTGACAGCCAATCAAGCCTATCCGCCCGTGGAACTGGAAGCGCTGGAGGACGGTAAAGCACCGGCGGTGCAAGCCTCAGGCAAAGTTCAAGGCGGGTCCGGCATTCTCAAGTCGCAATCGCAGTGCCCCTTCAAGGCCTTCGCCGAATACCGCCTCAAGGCCCGCGGCGATGACGAGATCAGCTTCGGCTTCGACGCGCTCGAGCGTGGCATTTTCGCCCACAGAACGCTGGAATTGATGTGGCAAGAACTGAAGACGCAATCGAAACTGAAAGCCCTTTCGCCAAGCGAGCTGCACAGCCTGCTCCAAAAGTGCCTTGCGGAAGCTATCCAGGACAAGGAAAATGGCCCACTCCATGCCCTGATCTCCCACGCTGAACGAACCCGGCTTAAGAAAGTAATCATGAACTGGCTCAACGTGGAAAAGGAAAGAACGCAGAGCTTTACCGTGGTTCAGTTAGAAGAGAAGCTCCAGTTCGAGATAGCCGGACTAAAATTGGATCTCCGCATTGACCGTATTGACCAGCTGGGTAACGGCAGCCTTGTTCTCATCGACTACAAGACCGGAGAACAAACCAAAACCAAGTTGGAAAAATATCGTCCGGAGGAACCACAGTTGCTGGTCTACGCCGCGGCGGTGAACGAAAGAGTAGAAGGGCTTTACTTCGCCGAATTGAAAAATGACGGCGTCCGAGCCGTAGGCCACGCTGGCGCCAAGCACTTCCATAAAGCCGCCGTACAGGAGCACAAGACCGACTGGGACGCTTTCATTCAAACTTCGAAACAAACCGTGGAACGTCTTGCTACGGAATTCATGCAGGGGGCCGCCGATGTCGATCCCTGGAAGAATGCCTGCAATTTCTGCAAAATTGGTCCACTCTGCCGCGTGGGGGCCGCCGCTTCCGAAGAAGAAGGTGACGAATGATTGTGGATCTGCAAGAGCGTGAACTGGCGCTGGACGCCGGCCGCTCCTTTATCGTCCAAGCTCCAGCCGGCTCCGGCAAAACAGGGCTTCTGGTTCAGCGCTTCCTGCGGCTGCTGAGCACGGTGGACCGGCCCGAATGCGTGGTGGCCATGACGTTCACCCGCAAAGCCGCCGCCGAAATGAAGGAGCGCGTCACCGCCGCGCTTAAAGACGCCGATAACCCCGCTCTGACTCAGCTGAAGGATTTCGAAGCCCGAACTCGCAGCTTGGCCCAAGCTGTTCTTAAGCACGATCAACAGAAGGGTTGGAACCTGCGTGACGATCCATCGCGGCTGCAGATTCAAACCATAGATTCCCTCTCGGCTCTGATCACCCGCCAGATGCCCGTGCTCTCTGAGTTCGGAGGAATCAATGAGGTGGTTGAACAACCGTCCGAGCTGTATCTGAGTGCGGCTCGCGAGATGCTCACCGGACTCACGGAAGGCGATCAGGCCAGCCAGGATCTGTTTGAACGGATGGCGCTGCATTTCGATAACGACATCTCGCGCCTGGAGAATCAAATTGTCACAATGCTCGGCAAGCGCGATCAATGGGAGCACCTGAATCCCGAGTCGGGAAAGCAGCTCATCAGAGATTGCTACCTCATTCTCAAGCTCGCCGAAGCGCATCTGCGCGTCGAGTTCCAGCGCGCCGGCAAAGTCGATTTCACTGAAATCGCGCGGGCAGCCCGCCGCGCGCTCGGCGAGCCGCAACAGCCAACGGACCTTCTCTACTCGCTCGATTACCGCCTGCAGCATCTCCTGGTCGATGAATTTCAAGACACCTCCCGCAGCCAGTACCTACTGGTGAAAGCACTCACCGAGCAGTGGTCTGTGGACGACCAGCACACACTCTTTCTGGTGGGGGATCCCATGCAGAGCATCTACCGTTTCCGGGAGGCGGACGTATCGCTCTTTCTAAAATGCTGGGAGCAGGAGACTCTCGGCGCCGTCCAGCTCACTCCCATCAGCCTTCAAACAAACTTCCGAACCACCGCCAACATTCTGGATTGGATACAAACCCAGTGCGAGCCGATGATGCCGGCTGACGATGTCGAGAAGGGCGCAGTCAAATTTCACAAATCAATCTCAGGGCGCGATTTGCCTGGCGAGATCCCTCGCGTGATTGCGCACATCGACGACAAGGGCAGGGAAGAGGCCGAGGACATTATTGAGATCATCCAGCGCAATCAGGGCCGGGAAGTCGCCATCCTGGTCCGCAGCAGACCTCAAATCGCGCACATCCTGCCAGCGCTTCGAAGAGCGGGCATTTCGTACGAAGCCGTTGACATTGATGCGCTCAAAGACCAGCAACACATCATTGACCTGCTCTCGCTCACCCGCGCGATCACGAATGTGGCCGACCGCGTTTCCTGGCTTGCCTGCCTGCGCGCCCCGTGGTGCGGCCTCACTCTAGCAGATCTTTCCGCGCTGGCTGAAGGCCACCCGCAACCTATTCTCGATCTCCTTTCCGAGTCCGCATCCATCGCGCGTCTTTCCGTCGAAGGCCGCTGGCGAGCGGTTAGAGTCCAGGAGATCCTCTCCGATGCCGTCGCCAAAGTCGGCCGGATGAGCCTGCGTCAATTGGTGGAGCAAACCTGGCAAGCTCTGGGCGGCCTCGCCGCCACTCAGGAATCAAACCAGCGCGAAGATATTGCCACACTCTTCCGTCTCATTGAAGAATCGGATGAAGGCGGCGTCATCCGCGACTTCAGCCTTCTTAGCAAAAAACTCGAACTCCTCTATGCCCGTCCCGCCGCGGCCGGCAGTAAGGTGATCGTGATGACCATCTATCAGGCTAAAGGTCTTGAGTTCGACGTGGTCATTATTCCGCAACTCGCTCGAAGAGTCAGAGGAGAGGAAAGGGAGCTTCTGATCTGGGCTGAAGTGAATGACCAGTTGCTGCTCGCTGCCATGCCGCAGGCGGGCGAAACCGATCCGGATTACGAGGTCATCAAGGACGCATCCAAAAACAAAGAAGAGAACGAATCCAAACGCCTCTTTTATGTCGCCTGTACTCGCGCCAAAGACGAACTGCACCTCATTGGAAGTGTCGGCAAGAAGGCAAACGATACGCTTTGCAAGACGCCGGCCGGGGGCACCTTCCTGAGACTCATCTGGTCCGCGGTAGAGGCGGTTTTCGAAAGCCAGCGCCGCATCCACTTAGCCGCACAGCAAACCGGTTTCGATTTTCCCGCATCCGCCAAAAGCATCCTGCGCCGCCTGCCGGCGAACTGGCAATCTCCCGCGCTGGCTCCTTCCGTGCAAACTGCTCCAGGCATCCACCACGCGGTAGCCTCCCGGGGTCATGTCAGTTATCGCTGGGTTAGCGACACCGGACGGCACGTAGGAACCATCGTTCATGATCTGCTGAAGCAAATCGCTGCCGACGGTCTCCACCAATGGACCGAATCGCGAGTGCTCTCGTCAAGAGACCTCGTCGGTTCTGAACTCCTGCGGCTTGGCGTTCCCGGGAACGAAGAACCAGCCGCCGCCAGGCAAGTACTCCGTGCGGTTGCTAACACCATCGGCAGCCAGCGAGGCCGTTGGATTCTTTCGCCTCACACAAATGCCCGTTCTGAATGGGCGGTTGCTGGAAGAGTGAACCAAGCTCTGGTCTCCGGCACAATCGACCGCAGCTTTCTTGACGAGAAGGGCACGTATTGGATCATCGACTTCAAAAACAGCGCACACTCGGGAACGGGCCGTGAAAAATTCCTGGCTAACGAAAAGGAACGCTACGAGCCCCAACTCGAACAATACGCCGCCGTGGTCTCAAATCTGGTAGATGCGCCCATCAGTCTGGGCCTTTATTTTCCGCTGCTCGACGAATGGCTCGCCTGGCAATTCACCGAAGCCGCCGTCGCCTCCGCTAAGTGAGAGGAATTCACCCACGTCCCTACACCACTTTGGGGCGTCGGGCTTTTGAAAATCCTTATTCTTGACGAATCAGGCGATCACGATTTGAAAAACATAGACCCGAACTATCCAGTGTTCGTGCTCGGCGGCATTATCGCGGACCAGGATTACGTGTTCGGCGCGATGGAAGAAAAAGTTCGAGCATTCAAGAGAGACTTATTCGGAACTGAGCATATACTTCTGCACACGGCGGATATTTGCAGGAGTAAGAATGGATTTGAATGCCTTCGAAATGCCGAGTTCAGGTCGCGGTTCTTCACGAAGTTGAATCAACTGATGATGGATCTGCAGTATTCGGTGGTAGCCTGTGCCGTCAACAAGTCAGAACACGCTCTGCAGTACGGCGACAACGCCATGGACCCCTATCAGTTCAGTCTGCACGTCCTTGTCGAGCGCTTCTGTTACGACGTGGGAAGGGGCAATCCCGGCGCTATCATTGCCGAATCCAGAAATCCAAAGCTGGATAAAGAGCTGATGCTTGCGTTCGACACCTCCGCGCAAACGGTACAAGTTATATAGGTCCCAATCAGATCTGTAGCCGGCTTACCAGTTTGGAGACAAGGAGCAAATCAGAAAACATCGCCGGAATGCAGCTGGCCGACCTTGTGGTCAGCCCAATTGGGCGTTTCGTTATTGGCAAGCCCGTAAAAGAAGACTTTAAGATTGTGAAATCAAAGTTTCGCGGAGGCCGTGCGTTTGAGGGAAGAGGACTGGTTGTACTACCCAAAATCGAAGGGGCTAAGTCCCGCAATGGCAGTGCTTAGCCCCTAAATCGATGCATCTTGGTTATAGGTGGCTTTCCAGCGCTCGTCAACCCCTTCTGCCCCGAACGCCTTCGCTAGTCTGAAAGAGACACATGGCAACAAAATTGACCGCCAACGTGAAAGCCGGCGGATGCGCTTCAAAACTGAGCCCCAAAATCCTTGATCGAGCTTTAAGAGATCTCCCACGCGTCACCAACGAACACGTCCTGGTTGGCTACGAAACATCCGACGATGCCGGCGTTTATGACCTCACGCTGCCCGGAGGCGAACCGCTAGCCATGGTGCAAACCGTGGATTTTTTCACACCCATCGTGGACGACCCCTATACCTTCGGAGCTATCGCCGCCGCCAACGCACTCAGCGATATTTATGCCATGGGCGGCCGCCCTGTCTCGGCTCTCTCTCTGGTCGTCTTTCCCGCCAAGGGAGACATCTCGGATCTGGAAGCGATCCTGAAAGGAGGAGCTGACAAAATCCACGAATCCGGCGCAGTTATTCTCGGCGGCCACAGCATCGCGGATGACGAAATCAAATTCGGCTATGCGGTAACCGGCCTCATAGACCCCCGGCGCATCCTCACTAACAGCGGAGCGAAACCCGGAGACGTTCTGGTGTTCTCAAAAAGAATCGGCACCGGAGTGATCTCTACCGCCTTGAAGAATGGCTTGGCTTCACCTGAACACATCCAAGCATCGATCGAGCAAATGCTCACTCTCAATCGAGCCGTTGCCGAAACAGTTGCCAACCTCGCTGTTCATGCTTGTACCGATATCACCGGCTTCAGCCTTCTTGGCCACATGCGCGAAATGGCGCTCGGCAGTAATGTAACGCTTGAACTTCATGCCAGCGCGCTTCAATATTTGCCCGGCGCAGTCGAATACTCCAAAGCCGGCGCCCATTCCGGCGGCCTGCGTAACAATCGCGATTTTGTGGAAAGCTGCGTCCTTATGACCGCCGATCTCTCACCTGAGAAAGAAGCTCTGCTTTACGATCCTCAAACCTCGGGAGGGCTGTTGCTCTCCATGCCGCAAAAAGATGCTGATGAACTTCTCGCAAAGCATCCCGAAACCTATACAATTGGTCGAGTAACTACTCGCGGCGCGAAGCCGATTGAGGTGGTAAATTGAACCCCATCATCATTGCACTCGACGTAGACAGCACCGCCGAAGCCCTTCACCTGGTTAACCAGATCGGCGACGCTACGAACTTTTACAAAGTCGGCATGGAAGCCTATGCCGTGGGGGGGATGGATATCGTTCGCCGGCTCACGGACATGGGCAAAGATGTCTTCCTGGACTTAAAGCTTTACGACATTGGCGAGACGGTAAAGCGCGCTACCAGAACGATTTGTTCCATTGCGTCGCCCAGATTTCTTACCGTGCACGGCAGCTGCACCGTCATGCAAGCCGCCGCCGAAGGCCGTGGCGATTCCGCTACCCAACTCCTGGCCGTGACAGTCCTTACCAGCTTCGATCAAAACGATTTGGCTGACCTCGGCTATCCGACGCCCATCTCAGATCTCGTCGAACTGCGTGTGAAAAAAGCTGTGGGCTGCGGCATGAATGGGATTGTTTGCTCTCCTCTAGAAGTGGCGCACGTACGAAAAGTAGGCGGTCCTGCGCTCACCCTCGTCACTCCGGGTGTGCGCTCGCAAGGCGCGGGCAAGGGAGATCAAAAGCGAGTAGCAACGCCGCTTGAGGCTATCAAAAATGGAGCTGATTATCTGGTCATTGGCCGCCAGGTCACGCGCGCGGAAGACCCACGCGCGGCCTGTGAAGCAATACTTTCCGAAATTACTTCGTAAAGGCTGCTTTCAAAACACTTAACAACTTCTGTCCATCCGGCGTGCCCAATCCGGTGCAGGCATCCCAGCCCATAGCGGCGGAGTAGCTGCCGTTATTGCCTTGGGTAATGTCACGCAGCGCTCCGTGCTCTATCGCCGCGCCATATAAGTGCTGATGAATCCAGCCGGCGTTGCGGCCCAATTGTTCATTACACAAAGCGATCAAAGCCGCCCACAGAGGCGCCACGGCGCTGGTGCCACCGATCACGCCGCTCTGTCCATCCACCACGATCAGGTATCCGGTTTCCGGGTCGGCATTCCCCGCCACATCCGGCACCCCGCGACCGCTGATCTTCAAGTCTTTCTGGAAGTAAAGCGGCTTAGAGAAGTGACGGCTGAACCCACCGCCCGTCGCCCCTCCGTTTGCGCCGTCGTTCCAAACGGTTTCCGACATAATCGAACCGCCGTTCGCCTGCAGCCGTGTACCGCCGCACGCCAGAACCCAGGGGCTCGACGCGGGAAAATCAACGTGATTTGCCTCATCGCCCACTCCATCATTTGACCCGTTGTCGCCCGCGGCAGCACAAACCGTGATGCCCAGCAACGCCGCGTCATGGAAGGCCGCATTGAACGCATTCATCGCCTGCGGAGTCCAGTTGCACTCGGGTCCGCCCCAACTAATGGATATCACCGAAGGCTTGCGAACCGTATCATGAATCGCGGTATTGATGGCGTCCAGGAATCCCTGGTCTGTATTGTTTGCAAAGTAAACCGCAATCCGAGCTTCGGGAGCAATCGCACCCGCCACTTGAATATCAAGTGCCACTTCACCATCCGCACTACCCGGGTCGCCGCTTGGGGCGTTGCTTGCGCCGTCCACGCCAATCGCCGTCACCGGCACGCTGCTGACGCCCACTTGACGCCAGTAGGTGTCCAGGTCTGACTGGTTGTAGCCGCCGCCGAGTTCAATCAGGGCAATCGTCTGGCCGCTGCCCTGGTTGGTAGGGAAGTTGTAAGCCTTAGCCACCTGCCCCGGCGTGTAGGAACTCTGACCTAGGCGAGTGAGCATTTGGTGCCGTGTATCCGCCACCGGCCGCTCATCGAAGCCCAGAACGGAAATAACAATGCCGTTCAGTTCAACCGGAACGGTTAAGTGCCCGCTGCGAGTGCGATAAGTTTTGCCACTGATAGAACGCATTTCCAGAGACGCGCCAAACGCTTCGGCCAGATCTTTCAGATCTCCCGATAACTTGATGGTCCGCGCCGCCTTATTCACGCAATCTACCGTGAAATGATGACGCGCCGCGAACTTTTCAATCGCGAAGATATCTGCTGTATCGCAGCCATGACTAGCGGCGAGTTCTTCATGCGTCAGTTGAACTGTGACACACCGCGGCGCAGCGCCCTTTCGCCGCAAAACACACGTGATGCTCGCGCGGAAATGGCCGGCTGGTTCGGACGCCGGAACGGAATTCTTCGGATGCTCGCGCTGACTGCCTTTAAGGATTATTTGAGAAGACAAGGAAACTCTCCTGGCCAGGAGCTTAAGCTTGTGCCTCGCCAACCTGTCTTCAGCGAAGGTTTCTGCAGCGAGCGCAAACTGAAGAAACTGAGCGACTTGCTCATGGCCAAAATTAACCGCAAAGATTTGTGAATGGCAACTTACACCGCCATTCGAGATCCTGTTAATTGATCATGCGCCCGAACTACAGCCGTCCTCTCGCCTTGTTCTTTCTGCTGGCGTCCGTCCTTGCCGCCCAATCTCTGCCCAACATCCTCGGCGGCAAGCCTGCACAGTCAGCCACCCAGCCTGAAGATCCGTTAGGGCGCACGACACCGCGAGGCGCTATGCGCGGCTTCCTGGAGGCCTGTCACAACCAAAGCTATGTGCGGGCTGCGGCGTTTCTTGATCTGCAAAATCTCCCGCCGCGCCAGCGGGCGATTGAGGGTCCGGAATACGCGAGACAACTCGCCGACATTCTTAATCGCGATTCACGCTTCGAACTCAGCTCTCTCAGCGACGAGCCGGTCGGAAATCAAAGTGATGGCTTAAATGCCGATCGCGAATTGCTGGTGTCCATTGCTCTTAACGGCATGCATGTCGATCTCTACCTTCAGCGTGAGCCGGATAAGGGCAGCGATGAAATCTGGCTTGTCTCCCAGGACAGCATCGCCAAGCTGCCGCTCCTCGGAGATTACAATGGCAGATCTCCTTTTGAACAGAAGCTGCCGGAGCCTCTGGTCTCTATCGAATTCTTGGGCACCTCCCTATGGATCTGGATCGCCCTGGCCATCATTGTCCTTGTCATCTCGCTGTTTTCGAGGCTGCTTTCGAGGCTGGTCCTCACCATTGCCAAACCCCTTCTCAAGCGCTACGCCAAGAATGTCACCGCTTATCGCCTGGCAACGTTCATCGAACCGCTACGACTGTTGGTCGCCATCCTCGTCTTCCGCGCGGCCATCGAATTCCTCGACCCCTCAGCCTTGGTCCGCGACTACCTGCTGAAGATGTTGATGCTGTTGTTCGCCTTTGGCGCGGCCTCCTTCATCATGCGCGTCATCGACCTCATTTTTGATCAGGTGCAAACCCGATTGGATACTAGGGAACGCGCCTTGATGTACTCGGTTCTTCCCCTCGGTGTGCGCCTCCTGAAGATCGCCATCTTCTGCGTATTCGGAATTCTGGTCCTCAGTGCGTGGGGTTACAACACAACAACAATTCTGGCGGGCGTCGGAGTCGGCGGATTGGCCGTCGCACTCGCCGCTCAAAAGACCATCGAAAACTTTTTCGGCGGCGTCGCGGTCGTCACCGATCGCCCCGTACTGGTAGGCGACTTCTGCAAATTCGGAGGGCAGGTCGGCACCGTGGAAGACATCGGCCTGCGTTCCACCCGCATCCGGACGCTTGACCGAACCCTGGTCACCATCCCGAACTCCCAGTTCTCCACCATGACGCTTGAAAACTATTCCCGGCGTGACCGTATGTGGTTCCACCCCACCCTGCACTTGCGCCGCGGGACCACCGCGGACGAAGTCTCAAGCTTCATGGACACAGTTATCGAAATTCTGAAAAGCGACCCCCTTGTCAGCATTGGGGGCATGCCTCTCCGCTTCACCGAGATTAAGCAGCAATCGCTAGACATCGAAATCTTTGCATACATCCTGACGGACGACTATGACAAATACCTGGAATATCAAACCAAGCTGTTGCTGCAGATACTAAAAGCCGCCGAAGAAAACGGCATCTCATTTGCGCTCCCGATTACCGAATCCATCAATACCGAAGCATCGAAGTGACAGCGGTTGCAGGCCTTCATTCCGGGTACGGGCTTACCGGTTTCTTTTGGATTGCTCCCACAGCATTCTGTGGATTTACCTCTCGGATGGATTCCCGGGATGACTCAAAAGAACAGCTCTTGCTACTCGCCCAAATCACCATTGATATCGACGGTGAAGTGGTCGGCGCAGCCGTTATACACGTAGATATTTTTCTCTCTAAGTCCAGATGTGATGAGCTTACCTACTTCTGCTTTGTAATGCCTTGAGAGCGTTGTATTCCATGGATCGTCCTCGCCACGGTCTGAGATGGCATAGATCGCAATAATCGATGATTCTGGGATGCCATAAGCGTTGAACGGCCACTTGGTCTGGCTAGGGTCCATGAAGTCTTCTATGGTCCCCCCGCTTGTGTGGAAGCCAACAACGTGCGTATACTGGCCGCCCCCTTCAAATAACGCGAACCTGGGATACAAGAAGAAGAGCCCGGTACAACTCTCCAATCCGACCGCTTTTAGGGCATCAACCTGCCGCGGAGCATCCCACTTATAGTCGCCATCCCTCCCGATGGGAGGCGCCCCAGCCCCTGGTTTCTTGCCAACCGTCAGCCGCTGGGCTACAGCGTAGTGGAACGAAGAGATCAACTCCCTCGTGCCCTTAGGCTCTCGGAATCGAGGGCCCCTCTCTTGACTGAATTTAGCCAGACTGCCCTCTGTGAACTCGCGTTCTCCTACGGTGCTGTATACATTCATCCCGAAGATTTTATCGCTTTCCCGCAACCATACCAGATAAATCGCAACTTGGGTAAACCTGGTTTCTGTTTGTTCAGCCTACGGCGACCACAATGCAGGCAAGCTTGAGAGTCCCATTCCATCAGGCGCCTTACCAGGTTGCTGCTGATTGCTATATAATTTTGCTGCCGCTCCGATGGGGATTCTCTGAAAACATTCCTCTCCTTCAGTTTCATTTTGGGCCTGTTAGTGGCTCCACGGATGTCTGCCAAAGGAGACACGATAAGGATCACAATCACTGGAACTGCATTAGTAGAAGCAATTGTGATTACGGATCCGGTGATCCTTGAATAATTTAACGTGTGGGCCGGTCCGGGCACGGGCTCAAACGAAGCCGAAAGCTTGAACGTAAATTGGTCTGGCGGAGTGGTGCAGTCACCTGAAAATATTTCGATCTACACCGTTGCCTTCGTGACTACACGCTCGAATCCCGGCACTTACGTGGTGGGTTACGCGTTGGATCCGGCGACGAAGCAGGGATATGTCTACCTTCCAGGCAAAGCCGACGCAGCGTACAAAGACAACGTATGGTTGATCTACCGTGGCATTGAAGGCAAATGGTTCCACGCTTCGCAGAAATGGCAACATCTGGCGGACCCGCTCATCGCCAAGTCTCAGAATTCTCCCGTTCGCCGCTAGATAAATAAGGGATTGAATCCACGGCGTGAGCGCTGAAAAAGTTTCCGCAACTGCAGATGCAACTCTTGACAAAATGCCATATTAGACTTAGTCTAAATACTTGCCAAACGTTGAGGCGATTAAACAATCCCTGCAGGACAGTGGGTTGCGTTGCACGCCACAGCGCTACGCCGTGATGGAATTTTTGCTGAACCACCCCGGCCATCCCACGGCGGCGGAAATCTTTGCCGAGGTGAATCGAGTGGATCCGCGCTGCTCCAGGGCAACCACTTATAACAATCTGCGCGATTTGGTGCAGGCCGGCTTGGTTCGTGAAGTCGCCGTAGAGGGCCGAGCCGCGCGATTTGATGCAAAGGGTATTCGGCATTATCACTTCGTCTGCGACCGGTGCGGCGAAGTAGAAGACATTCATTGGTACGACGTGCCCTGGCCTGCCGTGGGCTCCCTTGGCAAGCGGGTCATTCGCGAATCCGAACTCATTTTCCGTGGGCTCTGCGAGAAATGCGCTCGTATTGGTCCTTCCAAGCGAATCAAGGATTAACAATTCAGTACAAGGATAAAAATATGGAAACTACAGATACCATCAAAGCGGACGTAGCGGTCCCCGCGAATCACGGCCAGCCCGTCGCTGAACCTGAAAGCAAATGCCCCTTTGCGGGCCGTTCGCGCAGCAACACGGCGTCCGGCGCCTGGACGAACGCCGACTGGTGGCCGAATCAGCTAAACCTGAAAATCCTTCACCAGAACTCCACTCTTTCCAATCCCATGGAAAAGGGATTCAACTACGCCGAGGAATTTAAGAGCCTCGACCTGGATGCCGTGATCCAGGATTTGCATGCATTGATGACGGACTCACAGGAATGGTGGCCTGCAGATTACGGCCACTATGGACCGCTCCTCATCCGCATGGCCTGGCACAGCGCAGGCACGTACCGCATTGCCGATGGCCGCGGCGGCGCCGGTTATGGGACACAGCGTTTTGCACCTCTGAATAGCTGGCCGGACAATGTGAGCCTTGATAAAGCGCGCCGCTTACTCTGGCCCATCAAGCAGAAATATGGAAAGAAGATCTCCTGGGCCGACCTGATGGTTCTTGCCGGCAACGTTGCCCTCGATTCGATGGGCTTGAAGACCTTCGGCTTCGGCGGCGGCCGCGAGGACGTTTGGGAACCCCAAGAAGACGTCTACTGGGGACCTGAGACCAAGTGGCTTGGCGACGAGCGCTATACCGGCGATCGTCAGCTTGAAAATCCTTTGGGCGCCGTGCAGATGGGCCTGATTTATGTGAACCCGGAAGGCCCCAATGGAAAACCCGATCCGCTGGCCGCTGCCCGCGACATCCGCGAAACGTTCGCCCGCATGGCGATGAATGATGTCGAAACATTCGCACTCATTGCCGGTGGCCACACCTTCGGCAAGGCTCACGGCGCTGCCGATCCAAACCAGTTCGTCGGTCGCGATCCGGAAGGCGCCAGCATTGAAGAACAAGGTTTCGGCTGGAAAAATACTTTTGGCAACGGAAGCGGCCCTTACACGATCACCAGCGGTTTGGAAGGCGCCTGGACCACCAACCCTATCAAGTGGGACAACAACTATTTGGAAAACTTGTTGGGCTATGACTGGGAGCTGACTAAGAGCCCCGCCGGCGCGCACCAGTGGACTCCAAGAAACGGAACCGCTAACGGGACCGTTCCCGATGCGCACGATCCGTCCAAGCGCCACGCACCCATCATGTTCACCACGGACATGGCTCTTAAGATGGACCCGATCTATGCGCCCATCGCGAAGCACTTCCTTGATCATCCGGAAGAGTTAGCCGACGAGTTTGCGAAGGCGTGGTACAAGCTGACGCACCGCGACATGGGTCCGATTTCACGTTACCTGGGCCCGCTGGTTCCCGCCGGGCAGATGATCTGGCAAGATCCCGTTCCCGCCGTCGATCATGAACTGATCAGCGAACAGGACGCCGCCGCTCTCAAGGCGAAAATCCTTGCCTCGGGATTGCCAATTTCCGATCTCGTCTCCACAGCCTGGGCCTCAGCGGCCACCTTCCGCGGCTCCGACAAGCGCGGAGGAGCCAACGGTGCGCGCATTCGCCTGACGCCTCAAAAGGATTGGGAGGTCAACCAGCCTGCCAAATTAGCAGAGGTGCTCCAGAAGCTCGAAGCCATTCAACACGAATTCAACGGCTCGCAAGCGAATGGCAAGAAAGTCTCCCTGGCGGATCTAATCGTTCTCGGTGGTGACGCAGCCATTGAGGAAGCCGCGAAGCGAGCTGGCCAGGATATTGCGCTGCTGTTCTCGCCAGGCCGCACGGACGCAACGCAAGAGCAGACCGACGCACACTCCTTCGCCCCGCTGGAACCGACTGCCGACGGCTTCCGCAACTACCTTCGAAAAGGACATGTAAGACCGGCTGAAGAACTGCTGGTAGACAAGGCGCAATTGCTGAGGCTCACCGCGCCCGAAATGACGGTCCTGGTTGGCGGCCTGCGCGCACTGAACGCCAACTTCGGCCAGACCAAACACGGTGTTTTCACTCACTCCCCCGAGACGCTGACGAATGATTTCTTCGTGAACCTGCTCGACATGAACACGAGATGGCAGCCGTCATCGGAAGACATCTTTGAAGGACGTGATTCCAAGACCGGTGAACTCAAGTGGACCGCCACCCGAGTCGATCTCGTTTTCGGTTCGAACTCGCAACTCCGCGCCATTGCGGAAGTCTATGCTTGTTCCGATTCGAAAGCCGCATTCGTGAAGGACTTCGCGGCTGCCTGGACCAAGGTCATGAACAATGATCGCTACGACCTTGCTTAAGCTAATCATTCGGTAGCCTGTCTGACCCGCTGACCTGTTCCGCCTTGTTGCGCAGAATGGTCAGCGGGTCTTTTTCTCTAGACGGTTAAAGACTACGAAACATCACGAAGGCTTCGACATAGCCCAACAACGGATGTAGGAACGCGTCCGGCAGGCGTCCGACAATCTCAAAGCCACAGCTCTGCCAGAGTTTCACAGCTCGCACATTGCTGCTGACGACTAAGTTGAATTGCATCGCCCGGAAGCCCATATCCTTGGCCCTCAGAAGTGAATGCAGGCACATGGCTCGAGCTACGCCGCGTCCGGTATACCCCTGGGCGGTGACATACCCGCAATTCGCAACATGCGCCCCGCCGCCTTTTTGATTCGCACGGAGGAAGTACGTTCCGGCGACAGTCGAACTCTCTTCGGCGACGTAGACCTCATGGCCGGGGCTGTGCCAATACTGCAGCGCGTCTTCGCGGCTCATATCGCGCGCGAGTGTATAGGTCTCTCCCGCGCGTATCACAGGTTGCAGGATCGCCCAGATCGCGTCCGCATCTGCGCCGGTGGCTAACCGAATCGATAGCATCACTATCAGTGTGAGGGAACGGCAGCCGACACGCGCGTCCACCCACCAATGCGTCATCAAGTGAGAAATGATCTAGTTCGCAATCGGTCTCGGCCGCGCGCCAATCGGCGTTAACGGATTTACCTTCCGCGCTTTCGATTCGGCATAAGCTGTCTGCACAGGTTCTGGAAAGCCGACCATCAATTTCTGGACGCGGGTTTGAATTTCAGCAACGATCTCCGGATGTTCAGGAGCCACATCATAGCTCTCCTGCGGATCCACCTGCAGGTTATAAAGCTCCGGCTGCGGCAGTATATAGCTATGCCGTCCTCCGACAGGCGGAGCGCTGTAAGCGCCTGAGTTATGCCGCGCCACATGCAGTTTCCAGTTGTTCCAGCGCGCGCATTGCAGATCCCAATTGTCGAAATACAACAAAGCCTCGCGCTCAATGGATGGTTTCTCGCAGGTCAGAATCGGCCAGATATCAATACCGTCCAGCGGCTTTTGGGGCAGTTTTCCGCCGATCAGCCTGGTGACCGTCGGGAAGATATCCAACATGGACGTCACTGCATTCGAAACTTCACCGGCGGGTATCCTGCCGGGCCAGCGAGCGATAAACGGCTCTCGCACTCCACCTTCATAGGTGGTCGCCTTGCGTCCGCGTAGCTTACCGGGACTGCCCTGATACCAGGGCCCGTTATCGCTGGTAAACATCACCAGGGTGTTACGCTCCAGGCCATTGCGCTTCAACTCCTCCAACACCTGGCCAACGCTCCAATCCAATTCCTCGACCACGTCGCCGTACAAGCCTTCCGCAGATTTGCCCCGGAAACGGTCGGACGCGGCCAGCGGAATGTGCGGAAAGGTATGCGGCAGATACAGAAAGAACGGCGAGCCGGCTGATTCGCGAATGAAGTTTACGGCATGTGCAGTATAGCGCTGCGTCAGCGTTTCCAGGGTGGCGGGCTCTTCCACAACCTTTGTGTCTTCCAGCAGAACTCGCGGAGTCATGTCGTTGCTGTAAGGAATCCCGAAGTAATGATCGAAGCCCCGGCTGGTGGGAAGGTACTGCTCCGGACGGCCTAGGTGCCATTTGCCGAAGCAAGCTGTTTTATAGCCTTGCTCCTTGGCCACATTCGCTAGCGTGACTTCATCCAGCGCCAGCCCCTCTTTGTCCTGCGGAAAAAAGACGCGCGGAACATTTACACGGGTTGGATAGCGGCCGGTCAGCAGCGCGGCGCGGGAAGGCGAGCAAACCGGGTCGGCTGAATCAAAATTGGTGAATCGAACACCCTCGGAAGCAAACCGATCCAGGTTTGGAGTCTTGATGTTCGAGCCGTAGCAGCCCAGGTCGCCATAGCCCAGATCGTCGCAAAGTATGAAAACAATATTCGGGTGTGGTTGGGGAGCGGCGTAGAGCGGTGAGGCGGCAGCGGCGGCGGTAGAAGCCAGGAATGTCCGTCGAGTCATCATCATGTTCATCCAGCGAAGCCGTAGGTTATCAGATATTCACCCATTTGTCGATAGACATAATTGAGTTACAATAGCGCGAGATGATTTCCCGTCGTGAATTCCTCGCTTCCTCCAGTGCTACCCTGCTGCCGGCTCACTTGCTGGAAGCCCCCAGTCAAAAGGCAAACTTCGTGATCTTTCTGACCGACGATCAGGGATGTCAGGATTTGGGCTGTCTAGGTTCTCACGACCTGAAGACACCGAATATCGATCGGCTGGCCTCAACCGGCGCACGCTTTACCAACTGGTACGCGGCGGCTCCGGTATGTGCTCCCTCGCGAGCCGCCCTTCTGACCGGCCGCTATCCCATTCGAGCTGGCGTTCCGAACAACGGTCCTGCTCTGCCCAACAGCGAAAAGACCATCGCTGCGTGTCTGAAGGAATCGGGCTATGCAACGGGAATTTGCGGCAAATGGCACCTCGGCAGCACGCCGGAAACGGGTCCGAATGCGCGCGGCTTCGACCGCTTTTTCGGTTTTCATTCCGGCTGCATTGACTATTACTCACACCGCTACTACTGGGGCGAGCCGAAGACGGTCAACTATCACGATCTGTGGTCGGATAAGACAGAAGTTTTTGAAGACGGCGAATACTCAACGGAGTTGTTCGGCCGCGAGGCGGTACAGTTTATCCGCCAGAACCCTAGCCAGCCCTTCTTCCTGTATGTTCCCTTCAACGGCGTGCATTACCCGATGCATGCCCCTAAGCGCTACGTGGACCGTTTTCGAAATTTGCCGCCGGAGCGTGGAATGTACGCCGCCATGCTCTCCGCAGTGGACGACGTGATTGGCGATGTGATGCGAACACTGGGGGAATACAATCTAACGGACCGAACGCTGGTGATGTTCACGGCCGACAACGGCGCAACGCGCGAGAAACGCGCGGGCTTGAACCAGCAGGTTCCAGACGCCGGACATAACGGAATTCTGCGCGGCTATAAGTTCAGCGCCTTTGACGGCGGCATGCATCCGCCGATGATTATGAACTGGCCCGGCGTCATTCCCGGCGGCCAGGTGATTAACGAGGTAGGCTGCCACGTCGATCTTCTTCCGACTCTCTGCAAGGCCGCTGGAGCGGCAGTGCCGGGCGACCGAACCATTGATGGCCGTGATGCGCTGCCCATGGCGACGACGCAAGCAAAGTCACCGCACGAAGCGATTTACTGGGCATCGAACAATCAACTTGCGGTGCGCAAAGGCAACTGGAAGCTGGTGAAGGACGGAATCGTGTTCGACGGCACGCCGGAGGGTTCGAAGCCGCTGACCGGAGACGACGCGCTCTTTCTGTCTAACTTAGAAGACGATCCGGGCGAATCACGCAACTTGCGGCACGCGCATGCCGAGATGGTGGATGAACTCGAGACGCAAGCTTCGAAATGGCTGGAAGATGTCTCGAAGAATCGATAAAACATGACTCGCCGTGAACTACTGATCGCATCCGCCTTAGCGCCTTTTGCCAATGCCGAGACACCTAAGCGTCCCAACATCGTGCTGTTCGTTAGTGACGACCAGGGGTTCGGTGATCTGTCACTGCATGGCAATACCGCACTGTCAACGCCGAACCTCGACCGCATCGCCAAGGAAGGAGCCGAGTTCACGCAATTCCTGGTGAACCCCGTGTGCTCGCCCACCCGGTCAAGCCTGCTGACAGGCCGCTATTACTATCGAACCGGTGTAGTCGACACTTACATGGGCCGGTCCATGATGTACAACGACGAAGTGACCATTGCCGAAGTGCTGCGGGATGCTGGATATCGAACCGGTATCTTCGGCAAATGGCATTTGGGCGATCACTATCCCATGCGCCCTATGGAGCAAGGCTTCGAAGAGGTGCTGGTCCATGGGGGCGGCGGGATTGGCCAGCCTTCCGACCCTCCGGATGGAAACAGCTATTTTGATCCCAAGCTGATGCACAACGGCAAACTGGAACAGCACAGCGGTTACTGCACCGACGTTTTCTTCAATAATGCAATGCAGTTCATTTCGAAGAACAAAAACACGCCCTTCTTTACTTACCTGGCAAGTAATGCGCCGCATGTCCCGCTGCAAGTGGCTGATTCATACGTTGCCCCGTTTCGTGCGAAAGGTCTGGACGAGACCACTGCCAAAACCTACGGCATGCTGTCCAATCTGGATGAAAATGCCGGTCGTCTGATGGCCCATTTGAAGAAGGAAGGGCTTGAGGAAAACACCATATTGATTTTTATGAGTGACAACGGCCCTACGCCGGCGCGCTACAACAGCGGGATGCGCGGGTTGAAGGGCACAGTCTATGAAGGCGGCCTGCGCGTTCCCTTTTTCATACGCTGGCCTTCGTTCGTGCAAGCAGGAGTTAAGATTGACCAGCTTGCCGCTCATATTGACGTTTTCCCAACCTTGCTGGAGGCCTGCGGCGTTGCGTGGCCGCCGTCAAAAATCGACGGAAGCAGTCTTTATCCCTTGTTGAGTCAGACGCCGAAGCAGTCGCAGGCAGCCGCCGCATGGCCTGATCGCACGCTGTATTTCCAATGGCATCGAGGAGATCGCGGCGAGTTATACAACAATTGCGCGGCGCGCGGCCAGCGCTACAAGCTGGTAAATGGAAAAGAGCTCTATGATCTTCAGAACGACGCATCGGAATCGCATGACATCGCCGCTGCTGAGCCGCAACGCGTAGCGGAAATGCGGGCGGGCTACGAAGCCTGGTTCAAGGATGTGGCCAGCACTCGCAACTTTGAACCGCCGCGTATTTATCTTGGGACGGTGCACGAAAATCCGGTGCTGTTAACCCGTCAGGATTGGCGCGGGCGCCTGGCTAGCTGGACGGACGGAGGTCTCGGCTACTGGGAAGTGGATGTCAGAAGCGAAAGCAATTATGAGTGCACTCTGATATTTCCGGCTGCTACCACCAGCGGCCACGCATGGGTCACTTTCGGAGGAGTCCGACGCCAGGTCAATATCGCTGAGGGTTCGAAGACGGTTGTGATTCAATTGACCGGCGTAGCGAAGGGTCCCAGCCGGGTGGAAGCCGGACTGGTATTTGAAGAGAAGCCGCCGATTGGTCCTCACTACGTGGACGTTCGGCGGCTTGCGTAAGGGAAGCTTCTAGAAAGCGAAACGTAGCGCGAACTGTAGTTCCCGCTGCGGGTTCACGGTTGTTGCAATGGTTCCCACGGTTGAGGTGCCCAGCGTTGCGTTGGGCAACCCAAACTGTGGTGTATTCAGCAAATTGAAAGCTTCGGCACGAAATTCCAAGTGATAGCGCTCCCGAATGGGAATGACGCGCGATAATCCAAGATCCAAGTTGATCAGTCCGGGCCCGATCAATATGTCGCGTCCTGAGTTGCCGAACGTGTACGCGGCTGGCGTTGCAAACGCCGCCACGTTAAACCAATCGTTCACGTTTTGGCCGCTTGAAAGAACTCCGCTCCCAATGCGATTGGGACGTTCTGTAGTCCCGGTATTGCTGGCGTCCACGCTTTCCACCGGCGTAAACGGCAAGCCGGTCTGTTTGGTGAAGATGCCCGAGAGCTGCCATCCACCCGCAATGATGTTTCCGATTCGCGAATTGCTCAGAAACGGCTTGCCCTTGCCGAAAGGCAGTTGATAAACGGAGCTCAAGACAAAGCGCTGGCGAAGATCGAAACTGGAGCTTGCTTGTTCCAGTGAAAGATTATAAGCATCTTCGCGTGAATTGTTGTCGTTATCTATGCTGTGCGACCAGGTGTATGCCGCCAGCAGCGTCAGTCCATTACTGAAACGGCGCTCCAACTGCGATTGCAGGGAATCGTAGTGCGCGCTGACATAGGGCCCATAGGCATTGATAGCCGAGTAGTCGATGAGAGGCCGCCGCGCTTGAATGTTGCCCGGTGCAGGGAGAGGTTGGTCCACATTGTTTTGCAGGTACAAATCATGCGAGCTAGATCCTACATAGGAGACCTGTCCGGTCAAGCCGCCGGCCAGTTCGCGTTGCAGTGATAGATTCCACTGCTGAATATAGGGCGTAGGAGCGAATTTCGGATAGGAGTTTACTGTGGGAGTTGAGGTAGACCCAGGCGTCAAAACGCCTGCCGGAAAACCTTGCGACAGAATGATGTTCGGATCGATCTGGTCGGAAGTGTAAGTGGTGGTCACATAGTAAGGCGGATTGTTAGTGGGCCGGCCGGCCACGCCCAGATTCTCATCCCGGCCATAAAACACGCCCGCTGCCGCGCGAAGCACTGTTTTTGAATCTATCTTGTAAGCCAATCCGAGCCGGGGCGCGAAGTTGTGGTAGTTCGGATTCGAAAACGAGTTACGGTAACCATTGGCCGCCGCATGACTGGCCTGGAGCAAAGTGCCGTACAGTGAACCAGGTTCAAGAATCAGATCTGCGTAGTGGTTTGAGGTCTCATAGAACGGCAGCGGCAACTCATAGCGAATCCCCGCATTGACGGTCAGCCTGCTGGTCAACTGCCAGTCATCCTGTATGTAGCTCTGGTAAATATGTTGCCGCTCGTTGCTCACTGAAAGCGTGCCTTCAGTGGCAGACGCTGTGTCTCCCAGCAGGAAATCGGCGAATGCCGCGCCCGTATTCGAACGGCTCTGGGGATTTTGGGTATACACGCCGGTGAAGCTGTAAGAGGGACGGCCGCTCAGCGTTACGGCCGCATAGAGCGTGACCTGCTGAAAATCGAAGCCAAGCTTCACAGTGTGACGCCCGTGAACCCACGATAAATTTCCATCCGCATCAATCACGCGGCCTTCTTTGTCGATGGGCAGGTTATTCGATCCGGTCGCCGCAGTCTGCAGAGTGCCCGGGCCTGTTGTGCCGATGGTGGTCAGACCCGATACAGCAAACGTGGGAAGTCCCAGAACCTGCGGGTAATCAGGCACACCGACAATTCCGTATTGAGAGAACTCACGCGGAGAATCGATCCTTTGCAATTCCTGAGTTTCCTGATAACCTCCGCGCAATTCACTAATCAGGCTGGGAGTGAAAATATGTGTTTCGCTAACCACGACGGAATGCGCCGACGGATTCGCAATGCTCGGGTTGCTGGCTGGTAATGGGAGCGGCGCCGGCAGCACGTTGGTATTTCCTGAATCGGAATAACGGCTGAAAAGACTATCCTTGTCGCTGAAACGATGGTCGATTCGTCCCACATACTGATCCTGGGCAATTGTCTCTTTCTGGTTCGAGAAGAAGTTGTTCTTGCCGGCCAGGTTCGGCGCGGGATAAAGGGAAAGTAGTTTTGCCGAGACCGGATCAAAACGGCTAGCCGGAACTATATTGCCAGGGAAAGCAGATCGAAGATAACCGCTGCCGTTCGGGTTTGGAATCGTTGTTTCGGGATCGTAAATGGCCGTGGAGAAGATTCCCTTCGTTGCCGCCACCGTGGGCACCACGCTAATCTGTGGTGCGGCGTCGTCGGTTCGCGTGCCTTGCCAGCCAAAGAAGAAGAAAGTACGGTCTTTAATGATTCGTCCGCCGGCCGTTGCCCCGTATTGGTTCTGGATAAATTGCGGCTTCGCGGTATGAGCGGGCTGGAAGTACGGATCGGCGTCGAAGAAGGAGTTGCGCAAGTATTCGAACAGGCTGCCGTGATACTCGTTTGTGCCCGACTTGGTGGTCACATTCACTACCGCGCCCGCCGCCTGGCCGAACTCGGCCGAAAACGTGCTGGTTTGCACCTTGAATTCCTGCACGGAATCAATGACAGGTTCAATGGATTGCGCTGCCGAGTTGTCAAAGCCAACAATTTTGTTCTTGTTGTCGATACCATCCAGCAGATAGCTGTTTTGAATTTCGCGCACTCCATTGGCGGTAAAACTGTTGCGTTCGGACGCGTTATAGGCGGGTGAAGTGCCCGCGCCCAGCGTTGCTAGCTGAATGTAGTTTCGCCCGTTCAACGGCATGCCTTTGATCTGGCTCTCCTCCACCACCTGTCCCACGGACGATGTCTCAGTCTGCAGAGAAGACACCTGCGACTCGACCGAAACCGCCGATTTCGATTGACCGATGTTCAGTGTGAAATCCACGGCAAGGCGGTCCTGAACGCGAAGTTCAACCCCGGTCTTCGTGACGGTTTCAAATCCCGGAGCACTGGCCGACACCTGGTAGACGCCCGCTTTCAAGTCCGGCGCTATATAGAGGCCCTGGTTGTTGGTTAAGACGTTCACAGAAATACCTGTGCTCGGATTTTCAATCTTCACGGGCGTGTTTTGAAGAACGGCGCCTGATTGATCTTTGACTACACCCGACAAGGTGCCAGTGTCCACCTGTGCCAGCGCGCTGAAGCTAAATAGAAAAAGCAGGGAAGCTGCCCAAATTGCTACAAATCGTCTCATTGTTCAACCCTTTTTTAGTTCTGAATTATTTACTTCGTGCTGAACTGCACGACGGGAAAGCTAGCGGGAGATCGGGCAGGATGGACAGCGTCCGGAGGTATAGAGGGCTAGTTTGAACAAAATCTCAATCATGTCTATCGACTTTATATACTTTAATCAATCATGTCAATCTCCATCGGGATATTGATGTATGAATCGATTTGGCGATTAAGAGCGGGTTAAACTCGTGTTGTCCGGCGTAGAACCATGCCTATCCGCGTAAACAATGAGTTGCTGGATGAAACCGCGATTCGCGAGGAGACGCGGATATTACGCCAGCAGTTGAAGCTGGAAATGCCGGACGCGGATACGCTGACACTGGAACTACGAGCGCGCGAATGGGCGCTGGAGAACGCCATCATGCGAGCGCTTCTGCAGCAAGCTGCCGGCACGGGCTCCCAGGAAGAGTTGCTGAGCTCTGTCGTGGCAAAGGTTGGGCGTCCGACGCAGTCCGAAATCTCGGCACAGTATCGCCAGTTCGCCGAGAGCTATCGGCTTCCGGAGACGCGGCGCGCCGCCCACATCGTGAAGAACGTCGATGAAACGGCCACGGTAGAGCAAGCCGGGGCCGCGATTCTGGAGGTGGAGCAGCAGCTTAAGCAGGGGGCTGATTTTGCCCAACTGGCCGACCGTTATTCCGATTGCCCTGGTGATGGTGGGGATCTAGGCTTTTTTGCTCAAGGTGAAATGGTTCAGGAGTTCGACGACGTTGTGTTTGCTTTGAAGCCGGGCGAAATCAGTGGTGTGTTCCGATCTCCCTTCGGTTTTCACATTGCCAAGCTGCTGGAACGGAGGCCGCCCAGAACGCCGCCGCTGAATGAAGTTCGCGACCGGATTGAGCAGGAGCTCTGGAGCCGGAAGAAAACCCGCGAGGCCCAAGCCTTCCTGCAGATGCTCCGTTCCAAGGCTGAGGTTCGACGATCATGAAACAGGAACACGCCTGCTGCGTTCCGAGCAGGCAAAGAGCCGCTCAACTTTTAGACTCACGACGGGCCAGCGCGGGACGAATTCGCGCTGACAAGGCATCCCTCGAAGGCATGCAACGGCTGGATGGCGGTCGCTTTCTGATGGGCACCGGCAGTTCCGAAGCCTTTCCGAAGGACGGCGAAGGGCCGGTACGCACAGTCGTTCTGGACAGCTTCTACATCGACATCAACCCGGTCACAAACGAACAATTCGCTAAGTTTGTGCGCGCCACGGGGTACAAAACGGAGTCGGAGCTGCTGGGCTGGTCGTTTGTTTTCCAGGGACATCTCCCACCCGAGCGTTACGCCGAATTAGTCAAGGCAACGGTCCCCGGCGCGCCCTGGTGGTGCCGGATAGACGGGGCAGACTGGAACCACCCGGAGGGCCCTGATTCAAACGTCAGCAGGCGGCTTCACTATCCGGTCGTGCAAGTTTCCTGGAACGACGCGACAGCCTACTGCGATTGGGCCCGCAAGCGCCTTCCTACGGAAGCAGAGTGGGAGTACGCCGCCCGCGGCGGCCTCGAGCAAAACCTGTATCCCTGGGGAAACGACCTCACGCCAGGAGGCCGGCACCTGTGTAACATTTGGCAGGGTGACTTCCCCAATTTAGATCTGGCCGAGGATGGCTACGCCGGAACGTGCCCAGTGGACGCGTTTCCGCCAAACGGCTACAGCCTCTACAGCATCACTGGCAATGCCTGGGAGTGGTGTGCCGATTGGTTTGACCCTCTGTATCATGTCTGGTCCACAAGGACGAATCCAATTGGACCCACTGCTGGCGCCGCCAAAGTGATCAAGGGCGGTTCCTATCTGTGTCACAAGTCCTATTGCAATCGCTATCGGGTTTCGGCCCGCACTTCTAACACTCCGGACAGCGCGACAACCAATATGGGTTTCCGTTGCGTTCGGGATGTGTAGTTCGCTGGATCGGACATCGCCCAGCTGAATGTTCGCCTCCTGACCTCGGCTATTTCGCCATGTATCTGCTCCCTTACTGGGCTCGGTTCAATGTTAGAATTCAACCATCTGCAGAATACGTGCCGCCGGAAAGCACGACTTTTGCAGCTATCGATAACTGAACACTACGCATTGGGCGGGCTAAGACGTTCTCACCAGGTACAGTCCTAAACAGTCGCTTCCGGATCATTAGACGCATCGGCTCCGGCGCAATGGGTGAAGTCTTCGAAGTGGTCGATGAGCGTCTGCAGCGAAGTCTGGCGCTAAAATCGCTCCGCTCCGGACTCGATGGTTCATTCAAAGCGCGATTCTTGCGGGAGGCGCAGGTTTTGGCCCGCTTGAATCATGCCAACATACTTCCGGTGTTTGACTTCTTTGAACACGAGGACGGGCTGTTTATCGTCAATCCTCTGGTGGACGGCCAAACCCTCGATGAACTCTTAGCCGCTAACACCAGTCTTTCCTTCGAGGAAATGAATCGCATCGCTTCGGGTGTCGCAGCCGGTCTGGACTACGCTCATCGTCAAGGCGTCATTCACAGGGACGTCAAGCCGTCGAACATCATGCTCGAAAAATCCGGCCAGGTTCTGCTAATGGATTTCGGTATAGCCAAAGCGATGGATGATGCCAGTCTTTACTCCACCCAGGCAGGAACCATAGTCGGCACGCCGACGTATATGGCGCCGGAGATGATTCAAGGCCGCAATGTAGATCCACGCGCCGACATCTATTCGCTCGGAGTTGTGGTGTTTGAAATGTTGACCGGTTCTTCTCCGTGGCAACACGAGAGTTTGCACGCCCTTCTCCTGGACAAAACGTTGCGGGAAGCATCGAGTGTTCGCGACTTCCGACCCGATCTACCGGAGCGGATAGACAAGGCCGTTCAGAAAGCCCTCGCGCTCAACCCGGAGCAACGCTTCGAATCCGCCACGCTCTTTGTGCAGGAAGCTTTTTCGCCAGCGAAGGCTGCCGCCGGCGCTGGCGGCCTTATCATTGGTACACCCGGCGCGTCCCAAGGGGTTAAGCCCGAGGCTGCTAAATTCTCGCTGCTTCGCTGGTTTAAGGACTTATTAGGTTCCTATGCCGGAGCCCAAGCCAAAGCATCACGTGGCAAGCCCGCTTCCGACTCCGCAGCAGGCCAGCAGGCTCAGTCCCGCGTCCCGGCCTCCGCGCCTGCCGGCGAAGCGCCGAAGCCGCCGCCTTCCAAGCTCGACTCTCGCTTCTCCGGAGAAGAGCAAGAATTTACACCCGGAAGCACCATGATTATGCCTGCGCTTCCCGCGCAAGTCCTTCGTTCCGACCGCGAACCAGTCCCTCCGCCGGCGGGAATGGGAGACTCTACGCTGATCCTCAAGGCATTGAACGCTGGAGCCCCGATTCAATCGGAGGCAGACGGCGCCGTCCCACCAACTGCTTCCCCCTATGGGGCCGCCGGCAGTTCGAGCGAAGCGCATCCTCCGGTCAGCCTCACCTTTACCGCCTCCTCCGACGCCGGGTTCCTGGGCCGCTCAGTTCCCATCACAAAGACTCCGTTCAAGATCGGGCGAGCACCTGATTGCGACCTCGCCATACTGACGGATTCCAACCTTTCTCGCGAACAATGTGTCATCGAATGGCATGACAGCGCCTACTATGTGCGCGACTCGGGGAGCCGGAATGGCACCTGGCTAAACGGCCGGCTTTTAGACGGTTCCGCGGTTCTCTTTTCCGGCGCCGTCATCCGGTTCAGCTCCTCCACGGCTTTCACGTTTGTTTTTAATGAAGCATCCGAATTGCCTGATTTGACCGGGTGTCTGTTGGAAAACCGCTACAAGCTGATAGAGATCATCCGCAGTGGAAGTAAGTCGGCCATCTATCGCGCTGAAGACACTCGCCTCCCTCGTCGTCTTGCCATCAAGCTTCTGTCGCCAACGCTTGCAACTTATCGAGGGTATCTGGAACAATTCAACCGCGAGGCCGAGATGGCCGCGCGCTTAAGCCACCCGCACATAGCCAAGGTACATGATTTCGGAAGCAGCTCCATAGCCACCAAGGCGGGGAAGACCCTGACCATTAGATTCGTGTGCATGGAGTATATGGACGGCGGCAGTCTTTCCGCGCGCATCGCAAATGGCCAGACCCAAACTCCCGCGGAGGTCGCTGCGTGGCTTGGCCCGATTTCGTCGGCACTGGATTATTCACACCGCAACGGCATCATTCACAGTGGACTGAAAGCAACGTCCATCGTGTTCGACGACGAAGGCAAACCTTACGTCACAGACTTTGCGATCGCCACCCACAGCAACCACGGCCATAGCCTTTTCCTGGGAGCCCCCGACTTTATGGCGCCCGAGCAATGGGAAGGCCTGCTTCCCACTCCCGCCACCGATCAGTATTCACTGGCTGTCCTTTCCTATTACGCATTGACAGGTACTCGCCCCTACGAGGAACAGCAGGACCCCGATAGGCGCAAACGAAACTTTGCACGGGGGGCAATGCCCGTTCATCAGGAAGCTCGCTTGCGAGGCTCTTCCAGTGTGCCTGAAGCTCTGTCCCCGGTAATCAGCCGGGGCATGGCCGTTAAGCCCGAAGACAGATTTCCCGGAATCGTTGAATTCGTTCTCGCCTTTCAATATGCAATGACGGCCTCGCCAAGTCGCCGCTCGCTCAATCCCGAGGTCTTCTTCAGTTACCGGCGCGATGTGGGCGCGGCTTGGGCCTCCCTGTTCTCTCGCGAACTTCAAAGGCAGGACATATCAGTATTCGTCGATACCGAACGCCGCGATAATGTTGTGAAATTTCCAGCATGGATCGAGAAAGCGATTCAGGATTGTGACATCTTTGTCTGTCTACTCTCGCCCACCACTCTCGACTCGGCCTGGGTCCGGCAGGAAGTCCGATTCGCCTGGGAAAACGGCAAACCGATGATCCCAATCCTTTCCGAAGACTTCAAACACCCAAGTTCCGAAACCGCCATTGACCCTCACATTGAGGCCCTATTGATGTATCAGGGCGTTTCGTTGCTCGACCTCAAAGGAATCTATCTGGATGCCACGGTCGCCGAGCTGGTTCGGATGATCCGCGCAAACGCTAAGTCCAGGGGCGCCAGAGCGTAATCCCAATACACTCGGCCCAGATTGACGTCCAGGTGTAACGTTTATTGAAGATCCCGCACCTTGATACGTGACACTCATATTTCGCTGGTTCATTTTCGCGACACTCACTGTTGCAACGATGATGGGCGCCGGCCGCGACACCGGTTGGCAGACCGGAGCATTTCGCATCGAAGCCGCGGGAGATGAAGGGTGGAATGGCTTCGGAGTTTCCGCTGCTCGACGCTCGCCGGGAAATCAGAGCTCCAACCCATTGAGCGAGTACCTCGTCGTCGATATAACTGCTGAAGGTAGTTCCTATAGAGCATTAATAACAGGCTTGCCGGTGGATCGGTCGGTATCCTACGAAGAATTATTTTCGTGGCTACGGGATGTACCGCCGCAGGTTCGATTTCGCATCAAGGGGAAGACAATTCACTTTCTCGATTCGAAGAACAAAGACCACAAGGCTGAGATGGTCCCTTCTCCTGAGCAGCACTCTCCGCGAAAGTGAGAGCAATTTGATTACGGAGCCGTGATCCTACTTGCAATGAAATGAATCGGGACATGGGATTCCATATCGCTGTCGGTCATCATCGTAAACCGGATGGCACCATTTTCGACAACGCCCTTGTAGTAGTGTTTGTCTTCATAGACCTTTTCATCTGAATTGAGCGTTCCTAATGATTTGGTCGTGAAGCTGATTCGGTTGTCCTCGATTTTTCCGTCCAAAATGCCGCGAGCAGCTCCTAGAAACGATGCCGTGCCGGATAGCTCCTTACCGTCGACTTCAAAGTCAAACACCTCCTTGTAGGTGTCTCCCCAGTCGTACTTCACCGTTCCATTCCAATGACCGGCGACGTTTGTTGCAGGGATCGCGGCGGCCCCTCGAGCAGCCGAATGCCCTTGCCGCATAAGCAGAATGCCGCAAACGAGAGCCACGACGGCGATGACGGACAGAAGCACCGGAACAAGTGGTCGGGCTCTTAAGTTCGCCGGGCGGATGCTCGAACCATGCAGAGCTTTGCGAAGCAGGTCAACCAGCTGGTCCGTGTCCGAATGAAAATGGGCGTCGGTAATTTCCATGGCCTGGCGTTCGCACAACGGGCGCAGATCCGTAGGCAAGTCGTCAGGGTGGGGCATGACTGCTCCGCCCACAAGAACCGGAACCACTCGAATCCCGCGCTCCAGAGCTTTCACGATTTCTAAACGAACAAAATCGTGTGGGTTATCTAACCGTCGATTTCCGTTCCCTTCTGCAACCGCCACCCACTTAGTGCCAATGACCGCGACGAGTACATCGGATACGCTAATCTTCGCCTCGATGACAGCGGTGAAGTCATCTCCGCCCTGAATAGTATCGAGGTCCATAAACGTGTTTTGCCTACCGAAATGACTGCTCAAGATGTCAAACAATCGTCCCGCGTAGCCGCTGCTATCTTCACGCCGATAACTAATGAACACTCCTGCCATCGTGGTTCGTGTGCTAGCTCAGATCAGTTCATCATATACTTAGGCCGAGTTAGGAGGAACCTTTAACTCGTTGAGCGTCGGCTCCTAGAAGCCGAATCCTGAAGTGGCGGCCAGCACTCTTGTCCCACGCCTGGGCCGGCTAAAACTTGGCGTCAGGAGGCGCGGAACAACCGGGGGGACCTAATCACGGCCTCGAGCGCTAATAGCTCTTCTTCCGGTGACAGGTCCTCGCCTTGTGCCCCGGCAGCAAGAAGAAGTTTCAGGATGCCAGAGTTGTATCTTGGTCTCTAAGCAGACGCATCATCCGTTTCGCGACGTCTGTACTGGCACTCATTTTGGCACGCAAACCCGAGTTCAGCGAGGCTGGAGCGATCGACCACACCTCGCAGTGTTGGTGGGGCTTCCCTCCGGCCGTGGCGAAGAGCAAGCCCTTTTGAGCAGCGATGTGGTTTTTACTCCGAAAGCACCGGCTCTGGAAGCTCGCCTACGCGCGGTTGAAGCTCCTGGTGCCGATCGAGGAAACGCACGCAGGCGTTCCAGCGGAGGATGGCATCGTCATTTCCTGCGGGGCGAACGCGTTCGGCCTCTTCGAACAGATTGAGCGCTTTGACCAGCCATTCATAAATGTCGCCGGCGAGTCCTTTCGTTCCGCCGGCATGCGACGCTTTGGCGCGACGCTCCCACGCGATGCCGGCATAATAGGCGCGATCGTATTCCGATGGCAGTTCAGAAATCAAGCTGGACGCATCTGAAAACATCTTTTTGTCGTGGTGCATCTGGTCGGTTAAGGCCAATATCAGGCTGACCTTCGCCTGGCGGTTTGCCGGGTCAATGCGCAATATGTCGCGGCAGATACTTTCGGCTTCGTTCGGTTCATTCAACAAGCGGTAACGCTCGGCCTTCGCCAGCGAGCCGTCCACGCTGTCGCGAGAAATGGGTTTTAGCGTGAACATCAGTACTCCTTTGAGCTAGATAATGTGGAACAACTGTCTAAGAGGATCGAAGAAGCGGTCAACCACTCGCTCCTTGAGCGGAATGATTGCGTTCTCCGTGATGGTAATAGATTCCGGACACACCTGGCGGCAACAGGTGGTGATGTTGCAGTAACCGATATTGTGTTTGCGCTTGAGATCGCTCACGCGATCCTCTGTATCCAGAGGATGCATTTCGAGCGCGGCAGCATAGACAAGGAAGCGCGGTCCAATGAATTCCTCTTGCTTGTGATGGTCGCGCAAGACATGACACACATCCTGGCAGAGATAACACTCGATGCACTTGCGAAATTCCTGGACTCGTTCGACGTCTACCTGCTGCATGCGCCAAGTGCCGTCCGGCGCGTCGGGCGAACGAGGCCTGAATTTTCGGATGGTCTTCTTTACTTTGAAGTTCCAGGAGACGTCGGTGACCAGATCCCGGATCACCGGAAACGCATGCATCGGTTCAATGATCACAGGCATGTCCAGGTTGAGATTGCTGAGCCGCGTCATACACATCAGTTTCGGCATGCCATTGATCTCGGCCGAACAGGAGCCGCATTTGCCGGCCTTACAATTCCAGCGTACGGCGAGATCAGGGGCCTGCTGGGCCTGGATGCGATGAACCGCGTCCAGCACCACCATGCCTTCCTCAATCGGCGTCGTGAAATCCTGGAACTGGCCGCCTGAGGGATCTCCGCGCCAGATTCGAAACATTGCTTGCGTGGCCATTTACTTCATCTCCTCAATCACGGCTTTCAGCTCATCGGGCACTGGCCGAAGCGGGCGCTTTTCAGCAGTCATAACGCCGTCCCGGCTGCGATTTACCACGATGTTGCAATTACCCCAGCCGGCATCTTTGTTGGGGTAGTCTTCGCGGAATTGCGCGCCGCGGCTTTCCTTCCGCATTAAAGCGGCGCGAGTGATTGCCTCAGAAACGGTGAGCAGGTTTTGCAGATCCATGGCCGTGTGCCAGCCGTTGTTGAATTGGCGATGGCCGGGAACTCCCACGTGCTGTGCCCGAACTGACAGCTCCTGGATCCTGTCGAGCGCCTGCTCCATCTCACCCTCGGTGCGAACAATGCCCACCAGATCCTGCATACAGTCCTGAAGTTCGTACTGAACCTGGTACGGATTCTCACCGTCACCTGCACGTTCGAAGGGCGCCAGCGCCTCGGCTGCGGCAGCCTGAATTTGCGTCTCGTCAACAGTGACCGCGGCATTGTGCTTGGCGAACTCCGCGGCATATCGACCCGCCCGGCGTCCGAAGACGAGAAGGTCTGAAAGAGAGTTGCCTCCAAGCCGGTTCGCCCCATGCAATCCGGCGGCAACTTCTCCGGCGGCGAACAGCCCCGGAACCGACGACATCTGCGAGTTACCATCTACACTCACGCCGCCCATCATGTAATGGGTTGTAGGTCCGACTTCCATTGGCTCTTTGGTGATGTCCAGATCTGCGAGTTGCTTGAACTGGTGATACATGCTGGGGAGTTTGCGCTTGATGTGCTCCTCGGATTTCGGCATGCGTTCATGAATCCATGCGATATCAAGGAAGACGCCGCCGTGCGGAGTGCCCCGGCCGGCTTTCACTTCGCGATTAATACAGCGAGCGACATGATCCCGAGTCAGCAGTTCAGGAGGCCGGCGCGCGTTTTTGTCACCTTGCGTGTAACGCCAGCCCTCTTCTTCGTTGTCCGCTGTTTGATTCTTATAGAGGTCGGGAATTTCGTCGAACATGAAGCGGCGTCCCTCTTTATTTCGGAGCACGCCGCCTTCGCCGCGAACGCCTTCCGTTACCAGGATGCCGCGCACGCTGATGGGCCAAACCATTCCAGTGGGATGGAACTGGACGAACTCCATGTCCTTAAGTTCCGCGCCGGCGCGATAGGCCAAAGCGTGGCCGTCTCCGGTGTACTCCCAACTGTTGCTGGTGATCTTAAAGGCACGTCCAATTCCGCCGGTGGCCAGCACCACTGCCTTCGCCTGCCACAAATGAAAGAGACCTTTTTCGCGATCGTACCCGCAGGCGCCGGCAATACGACCCGAGTCCAGGAGAAGACGAAGAACGGTGCATTCCATGTGCACTTCCATGCCGGTGTGGATACCGTGATCCTGAAGCGTCCGGATCATCTCAAGGCCGGTGCGGTCGCCGACATGAGCGAGCCGAGGGTAGCGATGGCCGCCGAAATTTCGCTGGAGAATTCGGCCATCGGTGGTGCGGTCGAATAGCGCGCCCCATGCCTCCAGTTCGTTCACGCATTCGGGCGCTTCCTTGGCGTGCAGCTCGGCCATGCGCCAGTCGTTCAGATATTGGCCGCCGCGCATGGTATCGGCGAAATGCACTCGCCAGTTGTCCCGATCATCCACGTTGGCCAAAGCAGCCGCGATGCCACCTTCAGCCATCACGGTGTGTGCCTTGCCTAGGAGCGACTTGCAAACTACTCCTACTTTGAGGCCTTGCGCAGCCGCTTCAATGGCGGCGCGCAAACCGGCTCCGCCCGCGCCTATGATCAAGACATCGTAAGAATATCGCTGAAACTCCGGCATCTACAGGAGTCTCCAGTCGTGCCAGATCCCCATAGAACAGAGGCGAACGTAAATATCGGCGAATGCAACCCAGAAGAGACTCGCCCAAGCCCACAGCTTGTGTTTTGAGTTTAAACAGCTCACGCAATCGTAGAGTTTGTGACGTACCGGGTGTTCGGAGATCTGGTCGATACCGCCGCCCACGAGGTGGCGGAACGCATGACAGCCGAAGATGTATCCGGCCAGGAGGATAACGTTGACTGTTAAAACAATGCTTCCGATGCCGATTCCAAAGCCAGTTGGAAAGAAGAAACTCTTCACCGCGTCATAGACCAGGAATCCCCACACCAGGTAGGAGAGCCGCAGAAAGTTGCGATGGAAGTTTTGCAGAATCAGCGGAAAGCTTCGTTCGCCCAGATATGTTTTGCGCGGCTCGCCTACCGCGCACGCAGGCGGATCTGCCCAGAATGCCTTGTAGTAAGCGCCACGGTAGTAGTAACAAGTCAGCCGAAAGCCGCCGGGTATCCAGAGAATGAACAGTGCAGGAGAAAACGGCAGGAAGCTAGGGAACCAGGGCGGTTTCGGTCCGAGCAGCGCGTGTGGTGAACTGCCGAAGATTTCGGGCGAATAGAAAGGAGAAATGTAAGGACCGTAGGTGTAATAGCCGTTTTGAAAGGCTGCCCAGGTTGCATATACCAGAAACGCACCGAACCCAAGGAAGACCGCGGTGGGCGCGGTCCACCACGGATCGCGGCGTGAGGTACTGCCAAATCTACTGCCCTTCCAGACTACATCGGGAGCTGCCATCTTGGCCTCCAAGACAAGAAATGAAGCTGTTCTGCAGTGCTTGGTGCTTGCGGGGAAGTATATAACAAGGAATCCTTGAAGGTTTGATTGGCTCAGTGGCGAGCTCACGTGTTGCCCGGCCGCAGGTCTTAGCAAGAGCCTGATGCTATCCGTTTCGAGTGGTATCTTGAGGACGCGGAGCGCAGCACCGGTTTTGAGCACCAATACGGCCCGGGTTAGCATCGTCCTTCCTTTCTACAGAGCAGGCCGATTTTTGGAAGAGGCGATTGAAAGCATTCTGAATCAGCAGGGGTTTGCCGATTGGCATCTCCTGATGGTGGATGACGGATCTGACGATTGCGACGTTGCTATCGCACGCAAGTTCGCGAAGTTGTACCCGGAGCAAATGAGCTTGCTGGCTCACCCGCAAGGAGTGCGACGCGGGATTAGCGCGTCGCGAAATTTGGCGCTGAGGCAGGCGCGAGGTGAACTGATTGCCTTTCTGGATGCGGATGATACGTGGTTTCCGCACAAGCTGCGGTTTCAGACGGAAGCGTTAAACAATTGCCCGGCAGCGGACATGATCTACGGGCCTGCGCTTCGATGGTGTAGCTGGAATGGCGGGGAGGATGTACTGGTTCCCGCCACTGTTGATGGATACGGCACAGACTGCGTTGTTCCGGGCAGAGCGCTGCTGGATACGTTTCTACGCGATGAGAGTCTGACTCCGTGTACCGGCTCCGTCACGATTCGGACGGCGGCCATAGAAAAAGTGGGTGGATTCGAACGTCAGTTTCGTGGCGTCTACGACGACCAGGTGCTCTATGCCAAGATCTGCTCCACGTCTCAAATTCTGGTTTCGAGCGAATGCGTTTCGCGGTATCGTCGGCATCCGGATTCCTGTTGCGCCCTGGCGGCTTTAGGAGATACGGGAGAAGCGGAAAAGGCGCGCTTCCTGAGCTGGCTTGCGCGATACCAGAACGAAACCGATTGTGAAATCACTGAACCTGCTTTATCACCGCGTCAACAAATGGACGCCTGACCCTTGGACGCTGTGCGATTCGCCAGTGCATTTTGCCGAGCAGATGGACGTGTTGAGCCGAATCAGTCCTCGACCCATAGTGACCTTCGATGACGGCTATGCGGACAACCTGTTTCACGCGCTGCCGATATTGGAGCGGTACGAGATACCAGCCAAGTTCTTCATTGTTTCGGGTGCGCTGGGAAGGCGGATCGAGATGTGGTGGGATGCTCTGGAGTACTTGTTCCTGAACGTTGATGGTCAGGATGAATCCGCCTATCAGGATGCTTTCAATCGCATTCGTCCTTTGAGACTGGCGCAGCAGGAGGAGGAGCTGTTCGAGTTGTTTGCCAGCCGTCAGCTCTCACGCGACGCTAGCCCTGAGCGGCGCATGATGACACCGACCGAGCTGCTGAAACTGGCATCTTCTCCCTTGGTGGAGATTGGCGCGCACACGGTTACTCATCCGGTTTTGTCTACTCTCGACGCAGAGTCTCAGAAAGTCGAGATCGAGGGGAGTAAGCGCACTCTGGAGGATCTACTAGGAAAGAGCGTATCGGGCTTTGCTTATCCGAATGGTATGCCGGACGATTATTCGTGGATCACTTCAGAGATGGTGAAAGGTGCCGGCTTTTCCCATGCTTACTCGGCGTTCGAGCACAACTTAGCTGACCCTTTCCAGATGCCCCGAGTGATGATTCGGGATTGGGATGGATACAAATTCTCGAGCATCCTTTCCAAAGCGGCTGAGAACGCTCAAGTAAAGCTGAAAAACATATAAGGCTACTAAAGCTGAGTTCATAGTCCCAGTGATTGGAAAGATCGAGTTTCGTGCTAGACGACATCTGTTACTGAGATGGCTGAAATACATGACGGGCTCGAGTAGTAATCAGGGTTCAGCTCCCGAGCTCCGCATTGCTGAGAATTTCCCCGCTGAGCTGCGCTTTACGTCTCGAATCGGGATTCCACTGGCATTTGGCGAGCTTGGCTGGATGTCTACCTACATCGTGGACGCGATCATGATAGGGCGGATGCCGCACTCAGCGCTTACGATTTCGGCGTCGTCGCTCGGTAACACTATTTTCTATGCCATTGCCTTTTGCTGCATCGGCCTAATGACGGGGATTGAAACGCTGGTAGCGCAGGCTTACGGGCGCGGGGACCAGAACGAATCCATTCGCGACTTTGCGCAGGCGCTTTGGTTCGTTGTAATTGGGACGCCGGTCGTGATGGGCATTACGCTTGGGTCCATCCGTCTGCTTCCTTTTTTGGGTACGCCGCCGGACATCATCGCGGAAACGCATCAATATTTGAATGCCCTGGTGTGGTCCACGGCCCCTTTGCTGCTGTATTGGGCTCTCCGGCGCTACCTGCAGTCGATTAACCGCGTGATGCTGGTGATGATTTCACTGGTGACCGCAAGCTTCGTGAACTTTGCGGGCGACTGGGCGTTTCTTTACGGGCATTTGGGTTTGAAGCCATTTGGAATTGCAGGCTCGGGATGGGCCACGTGTGTTGTGCGGGTTTACACAGTGGTGCTGCTTTTGCTGGCGCTGCGGATGGGCAACAAGGGAATGAAATTTAAGCTGACGTTGCGCGACCTGCAGCCTAATCGCCAAAGGTTGAGAGCACTCTTTACTATCGGCTGGCCGGCGGCGATTGAGAGTCTTGCAAATCTGGGCGTTTCCACTGTTAGTTCCATTCTGTGTGCGCGACTGGGAGCCACGATGCTGGCTGCGCATCAGGTGGTGCTGGACCTGAATGCTTTCGTTTTCATGTTTCCCTTGGGGCTGTCTTATGCGACCGCGGCACGCGTGGGGCAGAGCGCGGGAAGGAACAGCTTGGAACAGGTAAGACGCGCTGCCAACGCAAGCTTAACGCTGGGGTTGGGATTCATTTCGATTGCGGCGCTGGCGTTTGCTTCTTTTCCACACTTCTGGGCGAGCATGTATACGAATGATTCAAAAGCGGTGCTGGCGGCCGCTCCGATCTTCCTGCTCTGCGGCATTCTGCAAATCGGAGACGCCGCGGCGGTCATTCTGGAGAATTGCCTCGTCGGATTGGGGGATACTCGCACACCGCTTTTTGCGAATGTTTTCTGGTCATGGGGCATTGGGATGCCACTCTCGTACTGGCTTACGTTCGGGGCAGGCATGGGGTTGACGGGTTTGTGGATTGGACGCCTGACGGCCGGCATTGGCGCGGCGGCGACGCTGGCAATTCTGTGGCATTTGCGGTTAGGCGGGGGAAGGCGTGTGCCCATTGCTCGGCCACTAGCCAATACGTTCTCAATTCAGCAGGAACTGGCACGAGAATAGAGAGCCAGTAAGGCGGCGTCGGCGGCCAAGGTGAGAGAGGCTAAATGCTCAAGAGGCTTCGGGAGGAACTTTTGGGGCGGCTGGTGGGGCTTGAACCCACGACATCCAGAACCACAATCTGGCGCTACTACCAGCTGAGCTACAGCCGCCGCATCAGATTCTAGATTACCATTTGGCTACATAAGAATTAAAGGGTAAGAGCGCGCTCTGTTACATGAGATGAATGGGGTCGACGTCAATCACCAGGGATGTCGATTTCCAATTCTCCTTTTCAGCGTGAGCTCGGATGGTTTTGAGTGTCTCTCGTAATACCGTGCGACGGGCGGCTTTGAGGAAGACCTGGTAGCGGAATTCGTTTTTCACTCGCAGGACCGGGGCTTCGGCGGGGCCCATCACGCGAATGCCGGGCGGTGCGGGGGTGAGAAGGAAGCCGATTTCGGAGGCCAGGCGTAAGGCTTCTTCCTGCTTTTCGGCACGGACGATCAGGTTGGCGCAGGCGGCGAAGGGCGGGTAGCGCAGGTATTTGCGGAACTCCATTTCCTTGCGAAAAAAGCCTTCGTAGTCTTGTTCGGCGGCGAGGCGGATGGCGTAGTGTTCGGGGTTTAGGGTTTGGATGACGACGTGGCCGGGGGTGGTTCCGCGGCCTGCCCGGCCGGAGGCTTGGGTGAGGAGCTGGAAGCTGCGTTCGGCGGCGCGGAAGTCGGGCATGCTGAGACCGATGTCGGCGAGGACAACGCCGACTAGCGTCACATTCGGGATGTCGTGGCCTTTGGCGATCATTTGCGTGCCGACCAGGATGTCGATATCGCCGTTACGAAAACTGAAGAGAATGTTTTCGAAGGCGCCTTTGGCGGAGGCGCTGTCGCGGTCGAGGCGGGCGATGCGGGCGGTGGGGAGTTGCTGATGGAGTTCGTCTTCGACGCGTTCGGAACCGGTGCCGAGGAACTGAATCTGATCACTGGAACATTTGGGACAGGCAGTCGGAATTTTTTCGGCGAAGCCGCAGAGGTGGCAGAGCATGCGGCGGTCGCGGCGGTGCAGGGTAAGGACGACGGAGCAGTTTTCGCAAAGCATGCGCTCACCGCACTGGCGGCAGACCATGAAGCTGGAGAAGCCGCGTCGATTGAGCAGCAGCATGGTTTGTTCGCCGTTAGCGAGGCGCGCCTGCATTTCTTCCAGAAGTGCGCGTGAGAATGTCGCCTGGCGCTTGGTCTCCAGGAACTCGGTGCGCATGTCCACCACTTGCACTTTGGGCATGGGGCGTTTGGCAATGCGCTCCGGAAGCTGGAGCATGGTGTAGCGGCCCTGGTCGGCGTTGTAGCGAGTTTCCATGCTGGGCGTGGCGGAACCGAGGACGACGATGGCGTTGGTGTTGCGGGCGCGGACGATGGCGACGTCGCGGCCGTGATAGCGGGGCGTCTCTTGCTGCTTGTAGCTGCCGTCGTGCTCTTCGTCGACAATCACCAGACCGAGGTTCTGGACGGGTGCGAAGACGCCCGAGCGAGTGCCGACGATGACGCGAGCCTGGCCGTTGCGGATGCGACGCCACTGGTCGGCGCGTTCGGAATCGCCAAACGCCGAGTGAAGAATGGCGACCTGTTTTCCAAAACGGTGGAAGAACTGGCCGGCCATGGCGGGGGTGAGGGCGATTTCGGGAACCAGCAGCAGGGCGTTGCGGCCGGCGGCGAGAGCGGCGTCAATGGCGCTGAGATAAACCTCCGTCTTGCCGGAACCAGTGACGCCTTGCAGCAGGAATGCCTTGAACTCGGGTTGTGCGAGGGCGGCTTGAATGGCTTCGAAGGCGGCTTGCTGATGTGTGTTGAGCTGGGGCGTGGGACGTTCGTAGCCGGCGGGGATGGCTGGGCCTTCGAGCGCGAGATGGATGAGTTCACGGCGGGCGAGCGAACGTGCGGCTTCGCCGGCATTTTTGACGCTCTTCGAAAGACGCCCGACATTGTGCTGGCCGGGATGGAGTTCCAGGAAGGCGATGAGTTCACGCTCGGCCTTCTTGAGCTTGAGGCCTTCGGCGGCACGCGAGCGAAATTCAGCGGAGAGCCTTTCAGCGGGAGCGCGGAAAGGGTCGCGGTTCGCTTCTTTGTCCTGGGCGATGACCCAGCCGCGCTTGATGAGGGCGCGGACGAGCGTTTTGGAGTTGGGGATTTTGAGGGACTCGATAGGACGTTCGCGTTCGGCGAGAGCGGCGAGGATCTGGAAGCTGGCGTCGCTATCCGGCCGGATGATGAGCTGGCGGGCGACGTCGCGGCCGGCGGCGGTGAGACTGTAAATGGTGCTACGGCGGGTTTCTCCGCTGAGGGGGAGCATTCCCTTCAGAACTTCTCCGATGGGGGCGCAGTAGTACTCGGCGATCCATTGTGCGAGCTGGAGTAACTCGGAATCGAGGACGGGCTCTTCGTCCTTGAGGCTTAGTACATCCCGAGTGGAGGTCTCTGGAGGTGAGTTATGCGTGCGCACTACTACACCCGTCAGATTCCGAGAGCCAAAGGGCGCCACGACGCGGCAGCCGGGGCGCACTCTGTGACGCAGAGTTAGCGGGAGCTGATAAGTGAACACTCGATCTAGGGGGACGGGTAGAGCTAGTTCACAGAATTGAAAGTCAGACTCAGCCATCCAGCTCGCCGATGTTTTGGAACGCGTCTTTCAGCGCGGGATAGAGAGATTGGAACAGGGCGTAGCGCTTCTGATAGAAGGCGGCGGATTCGGGATCGGGTTTTTTGACTTCCACCTCTTTGATGGCAACGTCACAGACTTCGGCGGCGGATTTGTATTCGCCGGTTCCGACAAGGGCGAGCAGGGCTGCGCCATAGGCAGAGCCTTCCTGCGTCTGGAGGGTAGCTACCTGGACATTGAAGATATCGGTAAAAAGCTGATGCCAGAAGGGACTTTTGCCGCCGCCTCCGGAGAGACGAACCAGGTTCGGGGCGACGCCGAGCTGGTTGATGATCTCAAGACCGTCTTTCTGGCTATAACAGACGCCTTCGAGGATGGCGCGGACCAAGTCGGAGCGTTGGTGTTTGGCGGTGAGGCCGATCCAGGCGGCGCGGGCATTGGCGTCCAGGTGCGGGGTGCGTTCGCCCATCAGATAGGGAAGCCAGAAGAGGCCTTGCGCGCCGGCGGGAGAACGGGTGGCGTCGGCGGTGAGTTCGTCATATTCGGTGTCGGGCGAGAAGCGGTTGCGAAACCATTGCAAGCTGAGGCCTGCGCCCTGGGTGACGCCCATCACGTGCCAGGCGTTGGGCACGGCGTGGCAGAAAGTGTGGACGCGGCCGGCTTCGTCATACGCGGGCTGGGATTGATACGCGAAGACCACGCCGGACGTGCCGATGGTGCAGGACATGGTTCCGGGCTTGGTGATGCCGTTGCCGATAGCGCTGGCGGCCTGGTCACCGGCTCCGGCGACGACTGGAATGCCCACACGAAGGCCGGTGGCGGCGGCTGCTTCGGCGGTGAGGCGGCCGGTGATTTCGGAGGACTCGTAGGCGCGCGGGAGGATGGCGCGGTCGAGCGAAAGGCCATCCATAAGTTCGTGGGACCAGGCGCGATGGACGACGTCGAACATGGAGGTGCCGCTGGCGTCGGAGACATCAGTGGCGTGTTCGCCGGTGAGTTTGAAGCGCAGGTAGTCTTTGGGCAGCAGGATTTTGCGGACGGCTTCGAAGTTTTGGGGTTCGTTGTCGCGAAGCCAGAGGAGTTTGGGCAGGGTGAAGCCGGTGAGGACGGGATTTGCCGTGTAGCGCAGGACGGCGGCCTTGGTGAGAGTGGCGTTGACGAAATCCACCTGGCGCTGGCTACGCTGGTCACACCAGATGAGGGCAGGACGGATGACTTTGTTTTGCGCGTTCAGCAGAACCAGTCCGTGCATTTGACCTGTGAGACCGATGCCCGCAATGTCTGTGGCCTCCGCGCCGGCCTGGTGGAGAACGCCTGCCATCGCGGTGTGGCTGGCGCGCCACCAATCATCCGGGTCTTGTTCGGCCCAGAGGGGTTTGAGCATACGCATTTCGTGGTGTGGGGTGGTGCAGGAATAACGCACGCGGCCTTGCGTGTCAACCAGGAGAGCACGGGAACCGCCCGTGCCGACATCGAGTCCGAGCCAATACATATGAAAACTTTATCTGATGCGGGGTTTGGGGGAGGGAATTCGGCGGTTTTTTCGGGGTCGGGGGTTGTTCCGCGTCCATCGGTGTTCATGGCGGCAGGTTTTTTGAGAAGTTCGTGGTGGAGAACGGCACTTACGATGTGGGCCGCTGATGAACGCAGAGAAACGCGGATTTTTGAATGAGTTGACGGAGAGGGTACCTGGGGCTGTTTTCGAAGTTTCGAATACTCTTGGCGGAGGGTTTCTTGAGAAGGTTTATCAGCGGACATTGTTGCACGAACTGCGCCTTCGGGGCGTCCGAGCTGAGGGGAAGTTAGTCTTTCAGTTAGCTATACGAACAGTGTGGTTGGGGAGCACTTTGCCGACATTCTTGTTGAAGATGTTTTGGTGATCGAATTGAAGTGTGCTGAGCGCTTGTCTGATGAGCACATGGCTACAGTGTATTAGCTATCTGCGGGCTTCGGGCCGGATGGTTTGTCTGCTTATCAATTTCCAGAGACCCAAAGTTGAGTGGAAACGAATCGTGTGCGGATTTTAGAAGATCCTTGGTGGCCTGATCCGCGTCCATCTGTGTTGATCAGCGGCTATTCCGTCTTGAGAGATTTATGATGATCAGAATACCTTTGATTTAGCGGATGGTCAGGTTGGTTCTGGGTGCTTCGGGGTCGACGGTTAGAAGATCTTTGGTGGCCTGTTCGCCTGTTCCGAGCTTGTTATAGGGGATGGCTTTGTTGGCTTTTTTGTGCACCCACAATCGCCGGTTGCCGGTGACGCACATGATGTGGCCTTTGTAGTAGACGATATCGATTGCCGGGGTTTGCAGGTTGAGCCCGGTTCCGTCCTGAGCGAGAATAAGGCTGTGCTCCTCCAGCGTTTTGACGCTTTTCCCATTCATCTCGAAGGATTTGGTGTAGGAATTGCCGGCTGACGTCTGGCTGAACATTACCTTTGAAGGGTCAATAGAACCTGAATCCTTCAATTCGCCGAAGTAGGTTTCCACTTCGTCCTTATCGGGCGCGTTGAATTCGGCCAGGCTCATTTTAATGGGCTTTGGCTTTTTCTTTTTCTGGGGTGTTGGTGCGGTGGGCTGGCTGGACATTGTCTTTTAAGGGGCGACGGTGATGGCGGAAAGGTTGTGTTTTTGCATGGGGAGGTAGGCGGCCCCGAAGAGACCGGCGTCGGCTCCGAGGAGTGCCTTTTCCACACGTGGGAGGGTGCGTTCGTAGGTGAAGGAACGGCGCTTGATTTCGTGAAACATGGTGGGGGCGAAGAATTCCCAGGCGGGCAGCGGGCCTCCGCTTAGCAGGTAGAGCGAGAAGTTGAAGACGTTCATCAGGTTGGCCAGGGCGATGCCGAGGGCGCGGCCCATGGCTTCGAAAACCATTTTCGCGCGTTGGTTGCCCTGCCTGGCGAGATCAAAGACCTGGGCGGCCGTGGTCACGTCATGCTGGAAGTGCATCATGCGGCCCATGGCGGCGATGGCGGAAGCGGAGGCGTGCTTTTCCAGGCAGCCGTAATTGCCACAACCACAGGGGTTGCCGTCGGGGAACACTGTCATGTGGCCGAACTCGCCGGCCATGCCACGGCTACCGTGAAGGATTTTGCCGTCGATGATAATGCCGCCGCCGATGCCGGTGCCGAGGGTCAGCAGGATCAGGTCTTTGACGCTTTGACCCGCGCCCATCCACATTTCGCCCAGGGCGGCAGCGTTGGCGTCATTCTCCAGGATGATCTGCGTGCTGAGGACGCGCTGGATTTCATCGCGAATGGGAAAGCCTTCAAAGCCGGGCAGATTGGCTGCGCCAATGATGACTCCAGTGTGAATGTCGATGAAGCCGGGGACGCCGATGCCCACTCCATACAGCGTGCCTGCGCCGCACTGGCCGCGAATTTCGCGGACCGCCGAGACGATGTCTTCTACGACGTGTGGCGGACCGGCTTCGTAACTGGCGGGAATGGAGATTCGATTGACGACACGGCCTTCTATGTCAATGGCGGCAACGCGTAAATTTGTGCCGCCGAGGTCCACTCCAATGGAATACGGAGTCATGCGCAAGGATCATAACAAATGCGGCGCGCGGGGCACAATTTAGTTAAAGGGTGCGTCAGGAGCCACCGAGGCCACATCGAGCCAGAAGTGGGCGGCGGATTGAATCACGCGAAAAAAGCCATCCAGGTCAGCCGCTTTGTTCAGATAGCAATTGGCGAAGCGCTGGTAAGCGTCGCGAACATCGCGGTCGGCACTGGAGGTTGTGAGAACGGCGATGGGAATGAGACGGAGGTTCGGGTCGGACTTGATTTCCTGAAGCAATTCCTTGGAGTCGCTCTTAGGAAGGTTGAAATCCAGGAAGATGAGGCTGGGGCGCGGAGCCTTATCATGGCGGCCTTGGCGGCGGAGAAACAGCAGGGCTTCTTCACCGTCCGTGGCGACGCTGATGGAAACGGGCGGATCCATACTCCGCAAGGCTTCGCGCATCAGACGGACATCGGCGGGGTTGTCCTCAATGACCAGAATTTCTCTATTGTTCAGCAAACATTGCTCCGGCTAGGGGACATCTTCACTTTACTCGCTGTCATGACTCATAGACCTGAGAGAATAACAGACCAATGCATAGAGTTTTTGTCTTTCTCACCTTGCTGGTGTTTTCAACGGCGGGCTTTGCCGCGGATGGGCCCGCAAGTATCGCGGCGAAGACCGCGGGATTGACTAAGCTGGATGGCTTTGTGCCGCTGTACTGGGACAACCAGACGGGCAAGATGTGGATGGAAATTTCGCGGTTCAACCAGGAGTTTCTTTACCTGGTGGCGCTTTCCGCGGGGGTCGGCTCGAATGATTTGGGGTTGGACCGTGGACGCATGGAGGGCGGGCGTGTGGTGCGCTTTGACCGAGTGGGGCCCAAAGTGTTGATGGTGGAATCAAACTACGCGTTTCGCGCCAGTTCAACAAACCCGCTGGAGCAAAAAGCGGAGCAGGATTCGTTTGCTCGCTCCACTTTGTGGGGCTTCGATGTGGCGGCGGAGGAAGGCGGACGGGTGCTGGTGGATGCGACCGCGTTTCTGCTGCGGGATGCGGCGGATATTGCGGGGCAACTGAACCGGCAAAAGCAGGGGAGCTTTCGACCGGATGCATCCCGATGCGCGTTTAACCTGCCGTTGACGAAGGCCTTTCCGAAGAACACGGAGGTGGAGACCACCATTACATTGACGGGTGAAGCGACAGGCGAATACATTCGCGAGGTTACTCCGACGCCCGACGCCGTGACGGTTCGCGAGCATCAAGGCTTTGTGGAATTGCCTGGGCCGGGATTCGCGACGCGGAAGCAAGATCCGCGATCCGGCTATTTTTCGGTGGATTATCTGGATTTTTCCACGCCCGCAGGCGAGCCGTTGACGAAGCGGGTGGCGGCACGGCACCGGATTGAGAAGAATGACCCGAATGCGGCGGTGAGTGATCCGGTGGAGCCGATTGTCTATTACGTGGATTCAGGTGCGCCCAAGAAGGTACAGGACGCCCTGATTGAAGGCGCCAGTTGGTGGAACCAGGCGTTTGAGGCGGCGGGGTTTCGGAATGGATTCCAGGTGAAGCCGATGCCGGCGGATATGGACGCAATGGATGCGCGCTACAACGTGATCCAGTGGGTACACAGGTCGACTCGCGGCTGGTCTTACGGAAACTCCATTGTGGACCCGAGGACTGGGGAGATTATTAAGGGCATTGTGAGCCTGGGATCTCAGCGGCAGTATCAGGATTATTTGATTTTCGAAGGGTTGCTGGCTCCTTATGCGCCAGGAAGCGATAGAACGAATGAGCTGACGGATGTGGTTTATGCGCGCCTCCGGCAATTGGCGGCTCATGAAGTGGGGCACACGCTGGGACTGGAGCACAACTATATTGCCAGCACCCAGGGGCGGGCATCGGTGATGGATTATCCGGGTCCGCAGATTGATATTAAGAGCGATCAGACGCTGGATTTGAGCCATGCCTATGCGGTAGGCATTGGAGATTGGGACAAAGTTTCCATTCAGTGGGGCTATACGCAATTCAGCAGCGGCACGAATGAGACGGAAGCGCTGAACAAGATTCTGATGGATGCTGCCAAGCGCGGATTGACATTCATCACGGATGCCGATAGCAGACCTCCCGGAAGCCCAAACCCGAAATCGCATTTGTGGGATAACGGCGCCAATGCGGTGGATGAGTTGACGAGGATGTTAGAGGTTCGCAGGATTGCGCTGTCCCACTTCGGAGTGAACAACATTCGGGAGGGCGCTCCTCTGGCGACTCTGGATGAAGTGCTCACGCCGCTGTACTTTTTGCACCGCTATCAAACCGAGGCGGCGAGTAAGTCAGTGGGCGGGAATGACTATACCTACGCGCTGCGTGGCGACGGGGAACGGCCTACACAGATTGTCCCGGCGGCGGAGCAGCGCCGGGCTCTGAAAGTCCTGCTGACGACGATTGATGCGAGCACTTTGACGTTGCCGGACCGGATTCTGGAGTTGATACCTCCAAGACCTCCGGCGTATCCGAGGACGCGCGAGACGTTTCCGAGTGAGGCTGGATTGACGTTTGATCCGGTTGCGGGGGCGCACGCGGCGGCGGATTTGACAATTGGCCTGATTCTGAATCGCGAGCGGGCAGCGCGTCTGGTGGAGTATCATGCGCGCGATGCGACGTATCCCGGCCTTGAGGAAGTGATTGAGACGCTGATTCATGCGACCTGGAACGGGGCGCAGAAGCCTGGATTGCAGCGGGAAGTCGCCGACGTGATTCGGATGGTAGCGCTGGAGAAATTGATTGGTTTGGCTGTGGACTCCAGGGCTTCCGTTGCGGTAAAGAGTATTGCGACTGCTGAAATTGCCAAGCAGAAGAAGGTGTTTGCCGCCGATTCTTATGCGGCGGCTCTGGTTGCTCAGTTCCAGGATGACCCTAAGGAATTGCAATTGCCGAAGCCGGTAGAGGCGCCGCCGGGGCAGCCGATTGGCAGTGATGACGCGGCGTTCTGGCCGTTATAGCGAGAATCAATCGTTGCCGGATTCGAGTAACTTCCACTTACTGGCATCCAGGCGGCGGGGAGTGTTGTCAAGTTCAGGGACTTCTTCGAGCTTGCTGGAGTTAGCAGGGCGAAGATCACTGAACTTACGTGCGGACGTCAGCACATTCCGCTCGAGTGAGCCGACTGTATCGTTATAGGTCGCGACGGTTTTTTCGATGGCGCTGCCGAGCTTGCTGAAATGGGTGGCCATGGTCAACAGGCGGGTGTAGAGTTCCTGGCCCGTGGACCGGATCTGGTCGAGATTTTCGGCGATGGCATGCTGACGCCAGCCATGCGAGATGGTCAGCAGAAGGGTAATCAGCGTGCCGGGCGTTGCGATAAGGACGCGCTTTTCGACTCCGAAGTCCATCAGTGTGGGGTCGTGCTCCAGCGCCGCGCTATAGAGCGACTCTAGCGGCAGAAAGGCGATGACGAACTCGGGCGAGCTGGGCAAGCGCTGCCAGTAGGCTTTTTCTCCGAGTGACTTGACGTGAGTTCGAACCTGGTTTGCATGATCCTTCAGAAACCTGACGCGGTCAACCTCGTGTTCGGCTTCCATGGCGCGGAGATAAGCTTCAAGCGAGACCTTGGAATCCACCACGACGTGGCAGTTGTTCGGCAGGCGGACGATTAGATCCGGACGCTGATTCTGTTCTCCGAAGAGCGTTTTCTGCTCGGCGAAGTCACTGTACTCCAGCATGCCGGCCATCTCTACAACGCGGCGGAGCTGCATTTCTCCCCAACGTCCGCGCTGAACAGGTGATCGCAAAGCGGTTTTGAGTTGATCGGTGGATTGACGGACTCGCTCCTGGAGTTCGGTGAGCACCTTCACTTGTGTGGTGATCTCCGAGTAAGCGCCCACTCGAGATTTCTCTATCTCCTTCACTTGTTCCTCGAAGCGCTTCAGGGTCTGGTTGACGGGGTCGACAAGATTCTGGAGTTGGTCCCGGCTGCGATCCAGGAAAAGCTGGCTGTTGTTCTGGAGAGCTTCAGCGGCCATGGCCCGAAACTTTTGCTCCAATTGCTCTTGCGATTGCAGAAGGAGCCGGGTTTTGACCTCCGATTCGAGTGCTGTTTTGCGGGATAACTCGAGATCATCGGCAAGTTGCCTGGATTGGCGGCTCCAGCGGTTTGCTTCAGAAAACTGATAGGCGGCGAAGGCGACGGCGAGAAGCAGGAGAAGAACCAGAAGAATTACAACAAAGGTCATTTCTTGAAACCGGTCTCAGTCTTCCACTCTTCGAGTGTGTTGAAGACGATGGGGCAATAAACGGCGCGGTCAGGCATGTGCCACATGCGGCTGAGCAGGGATCCATTGCCTTTCACAAGGTGAGGGAATCCCTCGCAAGTATGCGGACGCGCATCATAGACGGAGCAGAGATTGCCTTCGAGAAAGACGCAGCCGTTCTCCTCGCGCCTAAGGATGCGGCCTTCTTCTTCGCTCTCAACCGTGTAGTCGCGGAGAAAGTCGTTGACTTTGATGCGGAGGTATTTGGCGAGATGTTCCACATCGCGCTCAGTCACCTGGGTGGTGGCGACGCGGCAACAGTTCGCGCAAGCTGTGCAATCCGTGTTTTCTTCAATATTCTGCGCGATAATCTTCAAGCGGCGTTCCACAAAGTTGTGGCGCTTCATCCAGGCGCGGAACCGGATGTTTTCCTCGCGCTGTTTCTCACCAAACCGCTTGATTTGCACGAGGTCTGTAATCACATCTCAATGATAATGGAATTATGACGGATCAGTTATATCTATCCATCTGGCTTAAACGCGAGACACATGCAAAGAGGTTGAATTATTTCGAGAAATTGCTGCGGCTTTTCCCGTTTTCGCAACGGACGCAGGGGCAAACCACGGTATCGGTGCAGGCAGTGGATTCCACCGAGCCGCCTTTGCTGGAGCGGCCGATGAATGGGCCTATCGACGTGGACGACGTGCTGGCGATTTTGCACGATTATACGGGCGATGATGTGGCGCAGCGAGTGGAGTCATTCTGGGATTTGTGGCAGTACATCGACAACGAGTGGGTGTTGGCGCCCGCGCGAGTGGCGTTGATCTGCCAGGGGCCGGAGTTCGACAACAATACTCCGGATGCAATCGAGGACCAGGAACAATTGCGTATAGAATTTGGCGTAGATATTAATTATCTGCCGCAGCCGGAGATTGCGGGCAGCGCGCGGCTCACGGAATCCAACCTGCGCAGCCTGTTGCGGCTGGTGCATGAGCTGGATTCGACGCTACCGGTGAGGAAGCGCAAATTGGAGACGGAGTCCGGCGAGAACTTTGCGGAACGATTGCAGCAGGCGGCTGCCGAGAACGCTTAAGCCAAGGGAAGATTTAGAGCAGCGATGCCTGGCGGCGCGCTGCTCTAAGACCCAGATTAGAAAAGCGTCAGCGGAATGCCCTTGCGGTCAATGGAGAAGCCCAGGCTGAAGCGGCTTTCATTGAGGCCCTTGAGGCTGTAGAAGTCCGCATAGTGAATGAAGTCATAACGGACATTGGCTGACAGATAGCGTGCGACATTGAAGCCATACGAGCCGCTAATGGTAGCGGTGGAGTAAGCATTAGAAATGGTGCTGGCCACGCTGACAAGCCTTGTGTAGCCTCCGCCGAAGCTTAGATTTCTGTGGCCGCGAGTGAAGGAAAGAGTGCCATTCGCGAATTGATCCTTCGACGCAAGGTAAGTGCCGTTGCCGGCGTTGATGCCTTGACCGCCCGTAATGCTCAATAGGGATCGTTTCAGGTTGCGACTGATGGTGCCCTGAAAGGTGGGCGCGTAGTTTGTCCGGTCATAGGGGCCGGTAACATAGCCCGTCACAGGCACGCCCCGGAAAAGGAACAGAATGGGCACGGTGATGATGCCTTTGGAATGAGTTTCGCTGACACCTCCCGAGACTGATGCGTTCCAGTGGCCGCTGAATACGTGAGAAGCAGTCAGATACTCACCGTTGATGGTGGTGTCGCCCCCGCTTCCGCTATAGGCGAAGTAACTGCGCGTATAGCTTGCTCCAATGGTGGTGCGGCCGGTGAGCCGATAGTTAACGGAAGCCGTCCCGGAGCCGCCGACGCTATTGACCGCTTGCGCGAAGTTGTAGTTGCTGAGAAAGAACTGACCGCCGAAAGTGTAGCTGAGCCGGCGGGATTGTTCGTAAGTCAGATTGACGCCGGAGCTGACGAAACGGGATTGATTGCTGAGCGGGTTTGCCAGAGCTGTCGAGCCTTGGGTGGGGGACGTGGTGTAGAAGTCGCCGCCGTACACGATACTGCCGCCGCTGGCCTGGATGCCGAGACTCCAATGGCGGCTCAGACGCTTTGAGAAAAGCAGGGAAAGGCTTTGGTCTGTTCCGTTCGAGTAGCTGCTGGAGAAGTAGTGGCGGTAATCACCGCGATAAGAGAGGGAAAAGACACCATCTTTGAATTTGTGTCCAGCGCTCAGGCCCCCGCCGGCTGAGACGCCCCAAGCTGAGCCGAATGATTCCGTTCCAGGCCGCAACAAGGGAAGGGCCGTGTCGTAGGTAGCGTTGGCGAAGCCGAAAATGTCGAAAAAGTCATTCTCAAAGAACTGGCTGACTAGCGTTGCGGAAGGAGGAGCGGTAACGTCGGCCGCGTCTGCGGAGGTCTGCTGAGCCAGGGCGAGGCCGGAGGCTAATAGCAGGATCGTTAGTGGCCTAATTAATTGTAAATAAGTCATTTGAACCTTTCAGTCTGACCGAGCGGCGTGTCACGTGTCAATACTACCCGGTGTAAAGTAGCACTGCTACGCTCTTGATGTGAAAGTGGCTTTACTTGGTTACGGCAACGTGGGTAAGGCGTTTGCGCGATTGTTGCACGAAAAACGCAGCGCTTTTCCGTTTCGAATTACCGGTATTCATACGATGCGGCACGGTAGCGCTTATTCCGCAAAGGCGCTTCCGGTTGAGCCGGTGTTCGAGGCTGCGGCGGGGAGTGTTGAAGAGTTTTTAGAGAGGGCCCGGCCGGATGTGGCTATTGAGGTCACTACGCTGAATCCGGAGAGCGGAGAACCAGCCACCAGCCACATTAAAGCGGCTATCAAGCAGGGCGTGCATGTGATCACCGCGAACAAGGGGCCGATTGCGCATGCGTATGCCGAGCTGCGCGAGCTAGCGCGACAGGCGCAAGTGGAGTTTCGCTTCGAATCCACCGTGATGGATGGGGCGCCGGTATTCAACATGGTGCGGCAGTGTTTGCCGGGCGTCCGAATTAGGGGCTTTGCGGGGTGTTTGAATTCGACTACGAAACTGGTGATTGAGGCCATGGCGCGCGGACTGAGCCTGGATGAGGGCGTGAAGCTGGCGCAGGCGCAGGGGGTGGCGGAGGCCGACGCCAGTTTCGATATTGACGGCTGGGATGCGGCGGCGAAGACTGCGGCATTGGCGAATGTCTTTATGGATGCGAGGGTGAATCCCCGCATGGTGGAGCGCGAAGGCATCAGGGCATTTAGCACTGACCAGATTGTGCAATTGGCGCGCGACGGCAAGACCGTGGTGCTGACGAGCCGCGGCGAGAGCGATGGAGATAAGTTGCGGCTGCGTGTCAGACCCGAAATCTTGCCCTGCACGGATTTGCTGGCGACGGTGCGCGGAACTTCAAACGTCCTGTTACTGGACACGGATTTGATGGGGACCGTGGGAACCGTGGCGATTTCGCCGGGTGTGGAACAAACCGCATACGGTTTGTTCAGCGATCTGGTTGATATCGCGAAGTCAGTCTAGGGCGCCGCTGTCTAGCAGCGAGTGCACATTCGCGAGATCGGCCGGAGCGCCGAATTTCACGCCTTTCCATTCCGGTTCGATTTTGCCGCAAAGACCCGTCAGCACGGTTCCGGGGCCGACCTCAATAAAGCGAGCGATGCCCTGTTGTTTCAGCAGACGAATGGAATCAACCCAGCGGACGGGATTGGGAATTTGTTCAATAAGCCCCTGGCGCGCGGCATCGGCGGTAGTGATGATTTGCGCTTGCCAGTTGTTGACCAGAGGCATGTTGAGGTCTCTGAAGTCGGCTTGCGTCAGGTACGGAGTGAGTTGTTGCTGCGCCGGCAACATCAGCGAGCAATGGAAAGGAGCGCTAACGGCCAGAGCGATGGCACGTCTTGCGCCCGCAGCTTTCGCGAGGGCCATGGCGCGCTGGACAGCGGCGTTGTGTCCGGCAATCACGATTTGATCCGGCGAGTTGTAGTTGGCTGCGCTCACTACTTCGCCCTGAGCTGCTTCAGCGACTACTTCAGTTAGCTTGCCGGCGGGCAGATTCAAGAGTGCGGCCATAGCGCCTACGCCTGGCGGGACGGCTTCCTGCATGAAGCGGCCGCGCATCTTAACAACCCGCAGGGCTTCTGAAAAATCGAGCGCGCCTGCGGCTACCAGGGCCGAATATTCACCCAGGCTATGGCCGGCAACGAAGGCAGGCGCTATGCCTTGCTCAGCCAGAACGCGAGCCGCCGCAGTAGACACGGCGAGTAACGCAGGCTGGGTGTTCTCGGTGAGTTTGAGTTCGTCTTCAGGGCCTTCGAAACAGAGTCGGGACAGAGGGAAGCTGAGAGCATCATCGGCTTCCTGGAAGGTGTGTTTGGCTGTAGGATATGCTTCTGCCAGTAGTTTGCCCATGCCCGCGAACTGCGAGCCTTGGCCGGGAAAAAGAAATACGAGATCAATCATGGGGTCAAAGCAGTCAAAGTAGCATGGCCAGGAGTGGGCTATAGTGAAAACAGCAATGAAAAAGAAACCGATCGCCGAGCCCATCATCTCTCCGGAGATTATGGAGCTGGCCAAGAAGTCGGTCGACGCTGAGCGCAGGGTGGCTCAGAGGGTTTGTCTTGTCTGTGGGAGCGCTTGCACAACGAGTGCAGTTGCGCCGAATACGGACGGTGAGGATTTGTGCTGGATTTGCCGGCGGTTGAAGATCAGCGCCTGGCGGGATTCAGATCAGCAGATGTCTGCCCAGGAATAATTGGGCGCGCCCGCGCCAAAAGCATCATACGTAAAGTCCGGGCGCTTCATGACCCTTGGCTTGCACGTACTCGGTGTACGGTCCCAGATAGATATTCGGGCTTTTATCCGTTCCGCTTTCGCCGCCTAATTCAAGGACTCTTGAACCCAGGCCCCGGAGGAACATGCGGTCGTGGGATACGAAGAGCATGGTGCCTTCGAAGTTCTTCAATGCATCGACAAGCATCTCCTTAGTGGCGAGATCCAGGTGGTTGGTGGGCTCATCCAGCACCAGGAAATTCGGCGGGTTGAAGAGCATGCGCGCAATGACCAGGCGCGATTTCTCGCCGCCGGAGAGCGACCTGATTTTCTTGTCGACGTCATCACCGGAAAATTGAAAGGCTCCGGCTAAGCTGCGCAGCGAACCCAGGCTGTCTTTCGGAAAATCTTTTTGCAGCTGCTCAATGATGGTGAGGTTGGGGTCGAGCACGTCGAGCGATTGCTGGGAGAAGTAACCCAGATTGAGGCTGGCTCCGAGGCGGACATTGCCGGAATCGGGCTGGCTGGCTCCGGCCACCATTTTCAACAGAGTCGACTTGCCTGCGCCGTTGCGGCCCATCACGGCCCAGCGTTCACCGCGGCGGATGGTCAGGTTGAAGCCATCGTAGACAACACGCGAGCCGTAACTCTTGTGGATGTCTTCGACAGAAGCCACCATGTCGCCGGAACGCGGTGGAGAAGGGAAGTCAAACTTCACCACCTGGCGCTTTTTGGGCAATTCGATTTTCTCGATTTTGTCCAGTGCCTTGATGCGGCTTTGCACCTGCGCGGCCTTGGCGGCATGTGTCTTGAAGCGCTCTATGAAGCGCTGTTCCTTGGCCAACATGGATTGCTGGCGCGCAAAGGCGGCTTGCTGGTTGGTTTCGCGAATGGTGCGTTCGCGTTCGTAGAAATCATAGTTGCCGGAGTAGACGACAATCTCACCCTGATCGATTTCGGCGATGCGGGTGACGATGCGGTTCATGAATTCGCGATCGTGCGAGGTCATCAGAAGCGTGCCCTGATACGCCTTCAGGAATTGCTCCAGCCAGATGATGGATTCGATGTCGAGATGGTTGGTGGGCTCATCCATCAGCAGGACATCGGGTTTGCCGAGCAGCACGCGGGCGAGCGCCACGCGCATCTTCCAACCGCCGGAGAGAGCGCCGACATCGCCATCGATCTGCTCATCAGGAAAGCCGAGACCGTGCAGTACTTCGCGCGCCTGCGCTTCCAGGGTGTAACCGCCCAGATGTTCGTACTCTTCCTGAACTTCGCCGAAGCGCTCCAGGATTTTGTCCATCTCGTCTGCTTGGTCCGGATCTTCCAAGGCCTGCTGCAAATGTTCCAGTTCGTGGTGGAGTTCGCCGGCGCGGCCGCTGCCGGCAATGGCTTCGTCAAGAACAGAGCGGCCGCTCATTTCTTCCACATCCTGGCGGAAGTAGCCAATGGTGACCTTCTTAGGGACCGAAACGTCGCCTTCATCAGGCGATTCTTCGCCGATGGCCATGCGGAACAGCGTTGTCTTGCCAGCGCCGTTCGGCCCGACGAGACCGATTTTCTCGCCGGGGTTCAATTGAAAAGAGGCATCGACAAAGATGAGCTGCCTGCCGTACTGCTTATTAATGTTGGAAAAAGAAATCATCCCGAAAAACCAAAGCTAGCAGACGCGCCCTGGTCGTTCGGGATACGGTTAGCGGGGGACGCGGAGCAGAACCACTCCGTGGCTGGGCACGGTAGCGGAATATTCAGCGCCACTCAGCGGAATATCTTGGTGAAGCCAGAGGTCGCGGGCATGGGCCGGCGCGCTATTGAAACCCGCGGCGCTCCATTTAACGGAGACGGTGGCATCTGAGGCGCCCAGGTTGAAGAGTGCGATGGCTTTGGCCCCGTTGGCGAGGTCTCTGGTCCAGACTTCGGTGTCGCCGGATTTGGCGAGGCGCGTGCCCTGTTTGCCGAGCGAATCCTGGTCAATGGCGATGACATCGCGGTTGAGGAGGATGTCGCGGATTTCGGGCGTCATGTGCTGCAGGTCATTTCCGGCCAGCAGCGGAGCGGCGAGGATGGCCCAGAGGCTCATGTGCGTTTTGTATTCCGTGTTGGTCATGCCGCCGTTGCCGATTTCGAGCATGTCGGGATCGTTCCAGTGGCCGGGCGCGGCGTAGGGCGCGAGATCGTTTTGGTTGAAGCCGATTTTGGACATGGAAGCCCAGTGGTCACTAATGTCGCCGGTGGTGCGCCAGAGATTGCCGCCCACGTCCGGTCCCCATTTCCAAACATCGGCGCGGCCATACTGGCAGAGGCTATAGACAATATTGCGGCCTGAGTTGTGCAAGGCATCGCCCATCTTTTGGTAGAGGGGCTGCATCTCGTCATCCTTATAGAGGTTCCGGGCGCCGCACCAATCGTACTTGAGGTAATCGATTCCCCAGCCAGCGTATGTTTTGGCGTCCTGCTCCTCATGGCCATAGCTGCCTTCGTAGCCGGCGCAAGTGTTTGGTCCGGGAGAAGAATAGATGCCGATTTTGAGGCCTTTGGAGTGGACGTAATCGGCCAGCGCTTTCATGCCCGGGAATTTCTTGTTGCTCTGAATATTGCCTTGGGCATCACGCTCGCCTTGCCAGGTGTCGTCGATGTTGACATAGATGTAGCCCGCGTCTTTCATGCCGGTTGAAACAATGGCATCGGCGGCTGCGCGCACACCGGCGTCATCCACGCGTGAAGCGAACTTGTTCCAACTGTTCCAGCCCATGGGCGGCGTTTTCGCCAAGCCGTTGGAGGGGACTTTATGAAGCGCGGGAAGGGGCATGCGGGCGGGCAATGCGCCTTCCCCGGCGGGAGCATGGTGAGCGATCATTTGTATTGTCGGCCCATCAGCGCGTCTGTGCATGGCGACATGCAACTCGTCGCCGACTAACTGTATTTCGAATTTGGTGGTTCGCACGTTCGCGCCATCATGCCAGCTTCCTGTCAGCGTGTAGCCGTCAGACGTGGCGGCGCTTTCGGTGACGTCCCAATAGGCCTGGGTGGACCGAATGTGGCCGCTTATGGTGGAACCATCCTGTTTCAGATCGAAATAAGTGCGGCGGACCGTGCCGTCGGGAAGCGGGTCCCGCGCCACCCAGTTACCGGTTAAATCGGCGGCGCTGCAGAGAGCTTGGGTGAGAAAAAGAAACCAGACGAGGTGTTTCATTCCATGAATTGTGTCATGCCTCGCAGCGGTGTTTTATCACTTGCAGGATGCTCTGCTGCAGGCTGCGCATCAGCGCGTCAGTCCAGAGGCCAGCGTAACTGTTGAAATCGGTGGAGAGACGTTCCTGGCTGGAGAGATGGAGGATGACGTTTCCGCCGGAGTGAGGCTCCAGGCTGTATTCCCCGTTGAGCACGTCGAAATAGCGGCCGCCGATGGTGACGTGTTCGTCGAGAGTTGTGGGCGGAATGTGCTGTGTATCCGCTTTGATGCTGAAGGCAAGGATGTGGCCTTCGTCCCACTTGTTTATGGTTTCGATGAAAAGCAGCCCGTTTTGAAACGAAGCGTGGCGGACGCCGCCGACTCCGGGGTAGGAGAGCGTGGCAGCTACCGGTAGAGGGAAGCCGATGGCGTGAGTCCAGGTGGGAGGAATTTCATGCGGCGAGATTGCCTTCACTTGTTCGATGTTTTTCCAGATGATTGGGACGGCTGCATGGATCAGGATTTCGGTTCGGACGGTTCGGTACTGGGCGCGCGGCGGCAGTTGCATCTCTAGAGGCGCCAGCAGGATTGGCAGAAGCGCGATGCAGGCGAGCGAGGTTCGGGTTGGCTTTCGGAGGTACTTTTGCACGAGTCCGGCAGCAAGGCCTCCGACACTGCTGGAAATCAGAGCGATGGGCAGGGCCAAGAGGATGCAGATGAGCCCTTCCAGGTTCAGGAGGTAAACGATAAGAAAGCTGAGGACAAGGGGGATCCAAGGCAAAAAGATCCATTGCCAGACAGGACGGGGCTTTGAGTGTTGGGCCTCCACGACAGTAATGAAGCCGAGGAGGACGGGAACGATAATCAGGAACGCCGCGGTCATGACCAGCGAGCCGTTCCCGGTTCTTATCCACGCCGGCAGTTGTGCCATGACGCGGAAGCCAACGCCGGAGGCCGTACCGAAGAGCACACCCGAGAGCAGAGAACGCTTGCGGAGCCATGACGTGGTCACAGTTCCTCAATGATAGGAGATGCTCTACACCGTGCAGATTTGAATCGCCTGCGCCAGTGAAGTGAGCGGGTCGTGAACCGGGGTGTATTCGTGGGAGAGGACTCCGGTGAAGCCGGTATCGGCAATCGCCTGCGCCACAACATGATAGTTCAGCTCCTGCGTTTGGTCGATTTCGTGCCGTCCTGGATTGCCGCCGGTATGAAAATGCGCGATGTATTGAATGTTGTCGCGAATGGTGCGGACCACGTCGCCTTCCATGATCTGCATATGGTAGATGTCATAGAGCAATTTGACGTGCGGCGAGTTGACTTGCTTCATAACGGCAACGCCCCAGGCGGTGTGGTCGCACATGTAATCTTTGTGATCGACCTTGCTATTTAGTAACTCAAGGCAGATGGTTACGCCTTTATCTTCGGCCTGCGTCTTCACTTTGTCCAGAAAGAGCACGGAGTTGGCGGCACCCTCCGCATCGGGCATGCCGCGCCTGCTGCCGGCTAGCGTGATGACGTTTGGACAGCCGGCGGCGGCAGCGAGGTTGATGATCTCGCGCGTGCTTTTCTCCAGGCGGTCGTGATTTTCTTTTTGATTGATCCCGTCCGGAATTGTGCCCATGTAGGGCGGAGGAGTCATGGTCGGCGTGAGTCCGTACTTCTTGAGGGTGGGCCAGTCTTGGGGTTTGATCAGATCGAAGCCATAGATCTGGAGCTTGGCAGCCTCCCGGCACATGTCGTCGAGCGTCATATGCGAGCCGCGGAAGACACCCGTGGTCACGCCCTGCTTCAAGCGGCCCGTGCCAGCGGACGAAGCGGTTCCCGGTTGCATGAGAAGCGCGCTGCCGGCTATGGCCGGGATGAATGATCTGCGAGTCATGAGGTTTATCTTTAGGACGATTGTACAGTTGGATCACAGGTCAATATCGTCGCGGAGATTTGCCGACGCAGAATTTGCCTGCGGCGGCTGCAACAAGAGCGGGAGAGCGGTCACAATCGCTTCTGCGAACGCGGGGAATCCTGCACGGGGTGTTCGAGTGCGCTGAGATTAGGACTGGGAGGTCTGAATCGAGATCCTTATACAGAATCACCAACCATCGGACGGCTCCGACACATCGATGTCAAGCCGGCCAAGCGTAAGTGCGGAGTTGGCTCCGCTCTGGTTTCAGCGTTGATCCACGAAGCACGGAAGCATTTCTCCCGGGTAAGATTAGGCACGGATAACCCTTTCGCTGCCCGCTCATACATACGAATGGGCGTCGGGCCCGTTGAATCAGCTGACGCGACGCAAACCTTACTGTTCGATGGATCAGCAGTGTAGGTTCAAAGAGTGCCGGCCGTGGACAAGAACGACAGATCGGTATTGGTTCTAGCGCTCTTGTCTTGCGTGACCGGAGCGCTCACCGGGTTATTGACCGCTGTTTTTCGCTTGACGCTGACTCAAGCCGATCTCTTCCGGGACGCTTTCCTCTCTCGAACGCATCAGTGGGGCCTGGTAGGCTTTCCACTCACTATCGCAGCGGTGGGAGCGGCTTCGTCTGTTGCAGCTTGGCTGGTGAGGCGCTTTTCGCCTTATGCGGCGGGCAGCGGCATTCCGCACGTGGAATCCGTTGCAAAAGGGGAATTGCCGCCAGCGCCTTTCAGTTTGATCCCGGTAAAATTCTTCGGCGGTTTGCTGGCCATCGGCGGCGGCCTGGCGCTGGGTCGCGAAGGTCCCAGCGTTCAGATGGGAGCCGATATAGGCGCTTTCGCCGGCAAAGCGCTGGGTCTCTCGGAGCGAGATTGGATGGCGCTGTTGGCCGCCTGCGGCGGAGCGGGAATTGCAACGGCTTTCAACGCGCCCATTGCCGGCGCGGTTTTTGTTCTGGAAGAACTCATTCGCCGGTTCGACACGCGGATCACCATTGCGGCGCTCGGGGCGTCCTGTTCCGCAATTGCGGTCGCTCGGCTGTTACTCGGCCGAACTCCGGATTTTCCTGTCGAACCTCTGGCTTACACAAATTTCTCAGCTGGCTTTCTTTTCCTTGCGCTCGGAGTGATCACTGGATTGTTCGGTATGGCTTACAACCGGGCTATTGTTGGCATCATCGCAATTGCCGACCGAATTCACTGGCGAGTAGAGTCACGCGCGGCCGTCATTGGAATGCTGGTGGGGGCGGTAGCGTGGGTAAGTCCCGGGCTGGTTGGCGGAGGCGACCACATTACCGTGCGCCTGTTATCAAAGGGCGAAGGCTTCGAGTTACTTGCCTCGGCGTTCGTCATCCGTTTTCTGCTGGGTCCAATATCATATGCGGCTGGAACGCCCGGCGGACTGTTTGCGCCCATGCTGGTGTTAGGAGCGCAGATCGGATTGATGTTCGCATTTCTGTGCGGCTTCGTGCTGCCCCACACTCCAGTTGTTCCCACCGCATTTGCAGTTGTCGCCATGGCGGCATTCTTCACCGCAGTGGTCAGAGCCCCGGTTACGGGCATCATTCTAGTCATCGAGTTGACGGCTTCCTTCACCCAATTAGTGCCGATGTTATGGGCCTGTTTCGGAGCCATGACAATTCCCACTCTGTTTGGTTCAGAGCCAATCTACGAAAGCTTGAGCAAAGTGACGCTCCAACTGGAACGCGGCGGCGAAGATGTGGCTGAGGCAAAACGCGTTGAGGGGGAAGATGTGGCTGAGGCGAAACGAGTTGAGGGTGTACGCGCAAGTCAGGACGTAAAGCGCAGTTGAACATCGATTCGCCGCTGGTTGCTGGCCGTTGCTTCGGCTCCGAAGCCGCCGCTGATTCCGGTGGATTCCAGAAAGTAGGGAGAAGTCATGGATCCGTTTGGCGTGTTTAAATGTTCGTGATTGATCACGCGCCATTTGGACGTAGGCACGAACTATGGAGTCACAGGTTCTTGGAAAGATTTGTTAAGCGAAAGGGAGTTAGCAGGTCCAGCGAACGAGCGTTGCCCCCCAGGAGTAACCCACACCAAAGCCGACTAACATCACCAGCGATCCAGTTCTCAGGCGGCCTTCCCGTTCGGCATGCTTGAGAGCGATGGGAATGGTGGAGGAGACGGTATTGCCGCAATGGCTCATGGCGACGCAGAACTTGTCAGAGGGCAATTTCATCTTCTTGCGGAGATGGTCCAGCATGAATTTGTTCGCTTGGTGGAAGACGAATAAGTCGATGTCCTCCAGCGCGTGCTGACTCTTAGCAAGGAGCGAATCAACGCTGGCCGGTACGGCTTCCAGCGTGAACGTGAAGATTTCGCCACCGTTCATGAACAGATTGTCGGGAGAGCGCACGTTGCCGCTTTCGTCTTCGACAGCAAGGGCGGAATCGGCGGTGCGGGTGGCTCGGCCTGCACCGGTTTGGACAATCAGGTTCTGCGCGCCACGGCCGTCCGTTCCGTAAACAAACGGGCCAATAAGCGGGGCTTCGCTGTCCCCGGCGCTAAGCAGGACGGCAGCAGCGGCGTCCCCAAAAATGGTGCGCACGCTTTTGTCTTTCGGGTGGATGAACTTACTGTAGGTTTCGGCGGTAATGAGCAGGACACGAGAAGCCTGACGAGAAGCGATGAGACCTTCAGCCAAACCTAACCCGTAGACGAAACCGGAACAGCCGAGGTTGAAATCGAGCGCTCCGGCGTGGGTGGGCAAGTCGAGGCGGTCCTGCATCAGGCAGGCGGTGGTGGGCAGGAAATAATCTGGGCTTTGCGTGCAGAAAAGGAGGTAATCGACATCGGCGGGCTCACAAACACCGGTTGCAAACAGCCTTTGGGCGGCTTTAACGCCCAGGTCAGAAGCGCATTCATCCGACGCCGCGATGTGGCGTTGATGGATGCCGGTTTTACTGTCGATCTTTTCGACAGACCACTCGGGGAACTCCGCCGCCAGGTCCGCCGTAGAGAGAACTGTCTCCGGCAGATAGTATTCGATGGCGTCAATGGCCGCGTGCATGGGCATACTCAAAAATCCCGCGGCGGACTAAGAGACCTCGGCTAATTTAGCCAGATCGTTGACAGTGGAACAGTTCACAATCTGGCGCGGCGTTATTTTCACGCCGTTGGTGTCGGCCAGGGCGATGTAACTCATCATTGAAACCGAGTCCCACATTTCGAGGTCTTCCAGGCGCTCGGATCCGTCGAGCGTGCCCGGCGGGAGTTCCAGGTGTTCGTCCATCGCTGCTAAAAATTCTTTGTGCGTCATTTTAAAAGCTACTTTTGATTGCGAATACTACTATTACAAAGTGCCGGGTTTCGATGAATTTATCTTGAAATTAAAGCGCGGAGACGGAAAGTTTTTTCAGTTTGCCGGTGGGGTGGCGCGCGCGGTAGTCCGGCCGAAAACTCCGAGGATTCCCCGGCTGCTGAAGCCGATGTTTAGCGCTGCTTACCGTGTTCATTTTGGCGTCATAGCGTTCTTTCAGAAATTGATCACTACGTGCTACAGCCATCCTCTATGGCAAGGCCGCTGCGCCAGCATGGGCCGGAACGTGTCGATTGATGGGTTGCCTTATGTGGAAGGGCACGCTGAAATTCATATCGGCAACGATGTGTGGCTGGGAGGGAAGATTAGCATCACTTCCGGCCGATTTTTAGACCGCCCTCAACTGATTATTAAGGACCGGGCGGAGATTTCCTGGAACGTATCGATTGTGGTCAACCAGGAGGTGGTGATTGAAGAGGATGCGCGCATCTCCTTCGACTGCCGGATTTCCGATAGCGACGGCCATCGCCGCGAAGCGGATTTGCGCGCCGCAAACGCGCCGGTTGACCCACGGGATATCCGGCCGGTCAGGATCTGCCGGAATGCCTGGATCGGAAATGGCGCGCACATCATGAAGGGCGTCACCATTGGCGAAGGCGCCATTATCGGGGCGAATAGCGTGGTGATTGGCGATATTCCACCTTATTCCTTGGCGCTGGGGAATCCAGCGGAGGTGTATTTCCAGAATTATGGACGGCCCTCGCGGAAGAAGCGGCCTCCGGCATAGCGGTCCATTTTGGAATCATTTTTGCGAATAAGGCCGCCGATAGGTCAAATATAGGTCAAAGAATCGAAGTGCCTAAACCGTACGTCTAAAGGGATAGAGAGGGGAAACAGTCCGGAATCGTCAACGGATTTGCGGCAGAGTGACACATCCAGGCGCTGGCTGTTCTAATCTAGAGGGTAAAGGCGGGCAGGTTGCACTCCGGGAATGCAGTTCATGCAGATTCTCTGACAAAAATCTACCGATCGGGGGGCGGACCAGTCATGGTTTTCGATCAACTGTCGGTTGAAATTCCGCGTCGTGAGCGGCTTGCCATCATTGGCGAGTCGGGTGCCGGGAAGTCCACGCTTCTCCATCTGTTAGGCGGTCTAGATCGACCCACCAGCGGTACAGTTACTTACTTCCACGAGGAAGCAGAAGTGGAAGTCACGCGCCTGAGCGAGCAGGGTTTGGCTGATTTCCGCAATTGTCACCTGGGATTTGTCTGGCAGAATCCGTCATTGCTGCCTGAGTTTACCGCGCTTGAAAATGTGATGATGCCGCTGTTGATTCGCGGGACGGACCCGGAGGCGGCAGCGCAAAAAGCGCGGGATGCGCTGAAGGAAGTGGGTCTGAGCGCCCGGTATGCGCATCGCGCCGGTGAGCTTTCCGGCGGTGAGCAGCAGCGCGTGGCCTTGGCCCGGGCATTAGTGACAAACCCGAAAGTTCTGCTGGCCGATGAACCCACCGGCAGCTTGGATTTTCGAACGAGCGAAGCGATTTTCGCGCTGTTGGACGAGGTCCACGCAACGCATTCGCTCACCAGTGTTTTTGTGACGCATAATATGACTTTCGCGTCCCGCTGCGATCGGATTTTAGAATTGAATAAAGGCGGCCTGCGGCCCTTTGCGCAGGAAGCCGGAGTAGTAAAAGACGCAACCCGTCTAGACGGTGGCAACTATGTTTGAACGATATACCGAGAAAGCGCGCCGCGTTATCTTCTTTGCAAGATACGAGGCAAGCCAGTTCGGAAGTCCTTACATTGAGACCGAACACCTGCTGTTAGGTCTGCTGAGAGAGGACAAAGCACTTGCAAACCGGTTCCTTCGCTCGCATGCCGCGATTGAATCGATTCGCAAACAGATTGAGGCTCACACTACCGTACGCGAGAAGGTATCCACGTCCGTTGACCTTCCCCTTAGCCATGAGTGCAAACGGGTTTTAGCCTATGGAGCCGAGGAAGCGGAGCGGCTGAGCCATAAGCATATTGGCACCGAGCATCTGCTGCTGGGACTGCTGCGGGAAGAAAAGAGTTTTGCAGCCGAAATTCTGCATGAGCGCGGTCTGCGGCTCTCGGCCATTCGCGAGGAGATTGCGCGTTCGGCTTCCGAAAAGACATCCGCCAGCCGTCCGAAGGAAAGTTCGCTGCTGGCTGAATTCAGCCGCGACCTGACGCAGGCGGCTGTTGATGGCATGCTCGATCCGTTGATCGGCCGCGATTCTGAAGTGGACCGTGTGGTTCAGATTCTATGCCGCCGAACAAAGAACAATCCGGTGTTGATCGGTGAGCCGGGCGTTGGTAAGACGGCCATTGTGGAAGGGTTGGCGCAACGGATTGCGGATGGCGATGTGCCGTCCTTCCTGTCCGAAAAGCGCATTCTGGCGCTGGATCTTTCGCTGATTGTGGCCGGCACCAAATATCGCGGCCAGTTTGAAGAGCGCCTGAAGACCATCATGAAAGAGTTGATGGAGAACCAGAACGCCATCATCTTTATAGACGAATTGCACACCCTGGTGGGCGCCGGTTCGGCCGAAGGCTCGCTGGATGCGGCCAACATTCTGAAGCCGGCTCTATCGCGCGGCGAAATCCAGTGCATTGGCGCCACTACGCCGGCTGAGTATCGCAAATCGATTGAGAAGGATCGCTCGCTCGAACGCCGCTTCCAGGCGGTGAAGGTTCCGCCGCCGACAGAGACCGACGCGATCCGGATTCTTTTTGGAATCAAGGAACGCTATGAGAAGTTCCATGCCGTAGCGTATACGGATGAGGCTATTGAATCGGCCGTCTATGCATCGACGCGCTTCATTCCGGATCGCTTCCTGCCGGACAAGGCGATTGACCTGATTGACGAAGCCGGCGCCCGCGTCAAACTGCGTCAGACGACATTGCCGTCCGATGTGGCGGACATTCAGAAGCGGATCAAGTTCATTGTTCACCGCATGGAGAATGCGATTGCGAACCATGAGTTTGAAAAGGCTCGCTTCTACTCCGACGAAGAACGCAAGGAACGCGAAAACCTGCGGCACTTGCGTGAGAAGTACAACTTGGACGATACGTCAACCGGCGTAGTTTCCAAGGACGATATCGAGGATGTGGTGGCGCGCTGGACCGGCGTTCCCATGACGTCCATCAAGGAAGAAGAAATCAGCAAGCTGCTGCGGATAGAAGAAGAGCTGCACAAGCGCATTATTGGCCAGAATAAAGCCATATCGGCGCTGTCGCGGGCGATTCGCCGGTCACGCGCAGGCTTGAAGTCTCCGAAGAGACCTTCCGGTTCGTTCCTGTTCCTGGGACCGACCGGCGTCGGTAAAACCGAAGTCGCGCGGGCTTTGGCGGAGTTCCTGTTCGGCAGTGAAAAGTCGCTGATCCGCTTCGATATGTCGGAGTTCATGGAGAAGCATTCCATCTCGAAGCTGATTGGTTCGCCTCCCGGTTATGTCGGTTATGAGGAAGGCGGCCAGCTCACTGAACGCGTCAAGCGCGCGCCGTATTCCATTATTCTTCTCGACGAAATCGAGAAGGCGCATCCCGATATCTACAACATCCTGCTGCAGGTGTTCGAAGACGGTCAATTGACTGATGGCCTCGGCAACACTGTGGACTTCAAGAACACGATCATTATCATGACTTCGAATCTGGGCGCGCGCTTCTTAGATAAGCGCGGACAGATCGGGTTTTCGGCGAATACCGAACTGGGCATTCCGCAGAAGATTGAAGAGCAGGTGATGGGTGAAGTGAAGCGCGCGTTCAATCCGGAGTTTTTAAACCGGCTGGACGAGGTGATTCTGTTCACGTCGCTGCTGGATGATGAACTGCTGAAGATCATGGAACTGCTGGTGGATCAGGTGAACGTGAACTTGGTGTCCAAGCAGATCAAGATCCGGCTGCTGCCGGAAGCGGCTAAATACATACTCGACAAGACGTGTACGGACCGGAGCTACGGCGCCCGTCCGCTGCGTCGCGCGTTGCAAAAGTACATTGAGGATCCGCTATCGGAGGCGCTGATTCAGGGTTCGCTTCCGCGTCCGGCGGATCTGGAAGTGTATTTGAACGAGAGCGGCATCTTCTGCCGGCCGGTGGGCGATCTGGAAGGTCAACCTGTGGCCGCGGGCGATGTGGAATCGGTTCCGAGTCCGGTTTCTACTCCGCTGTATATGTTCAATTAGTGGAAAGTTGACTTGAGATGCTAAGGGCACTGGTTTCGGCCGGTGCCCTTTTTTTCTGTGCGGAGCCTGTTCGGGCAAAAGGGGCTAAGAGCCGAGGCGTGATCGTGGATTGGCATCCGAAGAAGGAACGTGAGAAAACCCGCAGCCATCACCAGAAGAAGGGTGGTTGGCTCCGGCGCCGGCGTATCCGCAGCAGCGATTTCCAGTTCGCTCTCAGATGCAAACCCGAGCGGGCCGATTAAGTTCGTTTGACCGTTTTGCAAATTCACTGAAAATAATGCGTTCCCACCGCCCAACGGACCATAGAAAAGACTGAGATAAGCAGTTCCAGTGGCAGTCGAATAGGTAAAGCCGGCGCCTGACCCTGCATCCGCGAAGATGGGCATGGGAGCAACGGTCGTAGCCTCTGCGTTCGCAGGGTTCAATTGGAGCAGTCCGAAGTTCGGCGATACTGCATACAATGTGGGCTCGCCTGTTATGGGTGAGGACGCCCAGGTTATCCCCTCGAGAATGCCTGTGCTTCCGCTGTTAATACCGCCCGGCGCAAACACAGCAGAGCCTAACTGCGTTACGACCCCGGTAGCGACATTGATGCTTGTCAAATCTCCATTGAAAGACATAACGAACAGGTTGGTGGTGCCAGGCTGGAACGCTGCTCCCAAGGGATAATCCAATAGATTACTCGGCAAGTGAACAATCACTGACTCGCTTCCTGTCCGGGCATTTACCGCGTCCACATTGAACGCGTCGACACTGTAAAGCTGGCCGGTAGCTGGAAGGACGGCAAGTGTCGCTGCTCCGTAGAGGGTTGGGTTCGAGAGCGGAGCCTCACTGATGAGAGTGCCTGGGGACTGGGTGTTGAAGATATCAACAGTATTTTGGTTAACAACGGCATAGATCTGGTCGGCATCGGCAAGGAAGCTGGACCCGAGAATTATTAGGAAGAGGAAGCGTACATAGATACCCGTGAGCCGCATTCGAACCTCCGAGACCGAGTGGAGAGTAGAATCGCATAGTTTTAGGCTCTTAACAATAGCCAAAATTTGCAGCAATGGCTCTGCTACGGCTGGGAAGACGGGGCTGATTTCCAAACGAAGTCCGTTCGGGGTGATGGCGATACGGCTGAATACCGGGGATTTCGGAACGGAGTTTTGGCGGTCGTGGTGATAGCGCGGGCGGAATGCGGGCGATTTCCGAACGAACTTGTGGGCTGGCGACGGGGTCGCAAGCGATTTCGAAACGAAGGGCCCAAAAAGAGGGTATGGAGGGGGAAAGTGCGGAATTTCTTCCTGCGTGAGCAACAAAGGGGGATGACAAATAGGGCTTCAGTGTTTAGTGGTTATGTGGAGCGTCCCCGAAATTGCCCCGAAATTGCGCCCCGCTGTATATGTGTAACTAGTGGTTTGGTGAGTTAGAAAACGAATGGAGGGCGCTGGCTTTACTCGCGCCCTTTTTTCTTGCCGGCTAAGCGGACAAGTTCGGGTTTCCCCAAAATCTGTCTGGTTGCACAGCCGGGTCAGGCTGTCTTAAGCGATGGACAGATTCGAAATGGACTGCCGGAATTTCAGCAAATCGCCTTCCACGCAATCGATGTAACTGTGCAGCGCCATGATGGGCGGCAACTGGTTTTCAGAATATAGGCGGATGGTTCGTATGATAGAGGCCTTTGTGTTGTATTCCTTCAACTTTGCACATTGGAATTCGTCCCAGCAAACGGGAGAGGCGGAATAGTCCGGTGAGAGGATGGCGATGAAGACACGGGCCTGCTGAACGGCGTCTGAGATGAGCTTCAGCCATCCGGCGCCGGCCTGGATAGCGTTGCGATCGTAAAAGACTTCCAGTGCTGGATACTGCTGGCGCAGTTCGCTGACGAATTCGAAGACCTCCTGCTCCTGCTTATGCGAGTAGCTGATGAAGATATCGTATTCAGGCTTGGTGCTGCGAGCGACTGCGGCGGGAGCCTGGGAGCCAAGCTGCATCTGCGCAATTGCCAGGCGAGCAAACAGCTTTTCGACCATCGGGCGTTCCTGCTCTTCGGCCAATATTAGTAACTCAGTCCGCAGATGGTCCACGCATTTGGCGATCATCTGGGCGGTTATGGTTTGAGCGAGTTCTGCCGGCCAGGAAGCCGTTTCCGGCATGGCTGGGGCAGACGAGATGTTACGCGAGAAGGACGAAAAAATGGGCGCTGCCACTCGAATGTCATTCGGTGAGAAGGCCACTATTTGCAGCCGCTCAATGGGTAAGCCTTCTTCGAGCCAGAACACAGCCGCTTTTAATAATTCCGGGAGCATCAATTCGATGGGCACGCCTTGATTGCCGGTAGCCAGCAGGGGCATGGCGACGCGCTTGATGTGGAAGTGGCGAGCGCCGTGGGTGTCTGTGGGGTCGGGAATGATGAAGTTATTCAGACAGCGGAATACATAGCCAACAGTCTGCTCGACCGTTATGTTCTCGACGCCTGTTCTTCTGAGAAAGCTTGGATGACTGGGCTCGAAGCAGACAATTCGGGTAAAGTTGAAGGTCTGCGAGAGTTCGGCTGGTAATGGCCGCGAGATCCAGCAGCCGAGGTTTTCGCGCTGATCTTCCTCCTTATTCCCGGCAACGGCTCGCATGTCCAGACCGCGATGAAATAGCGCTTGGAACAGGGTTCCGCGGTCCGGCGTGTAAGAGTTCGGAAAGGCGGACACGACGAGAGCATCGACTGCATGCTCGCGGGGAATGGCGGAAAGATCGCCGCTTAATAATTCTACGGTTGCGGCTGATTCTGCGCCACGGCGACGTCCTACGGTGAACTGATCGAGCAGATTCATGATGAAGCGGGTTTGGCCGGATCCGGTTTTTTGGGCGTCCACTGAGCCACCCAGGCACTGCTTTCAAGAGCCATCGTATCTTCGCATCGTTGGATGAAGCTGTTGCGCTCTGCCCGGTCGTCCTCGCCCTTGCCGCTTGCCAGCCATTCGGCCTGTAATTCCTGGAGCCGGCGCGACGTTGCCTGATAAAGCACTGTGAGAGCCTGGTAGCGCATGTTCTGACCATAGGCAGTCAGCGCCGCCGTCACAGTTGCAATCACGGCAATCCATGCATTTACCGGGCTGGTCGTCGATACGAAGCCGAGCAAGACGCTGATGGCTCCGAAGAGTAGCAAGATGTGCCCCAGACGGTCACTGTGCTTCTGATACTCCAGAGCACGCGTTGTGTACCAGCTAATTGCCTTAGTGACTCGTTCATTCCGGTAAGCATCGACAGTCAGCGGCGAAAGGTCGGGTTGCGTTTCGGGTGGCGACGTTCGAGCCTCGATGTCTGTCATGGAACCCTCGATATCACGCACTCTATGGAGAAGCGCGGTTGCTCCTTGAGGACCATCGAAGGGCGGCACAGCGGAGCGGTACAAAAAGATGGCGGCTTTGCAAGATTCGGCGATAGAACGCGCTTTGATCCAGGTCTTTTCGCGCTCGCCACCGAGCACCTCCCGGGTGAAATAAGCGCTAAGCGCGATGGCGGCGGATCCGACCAGAGCGGGCAGTTTCAACATCCACGCTTCGATCCCGCCGGCTTCCTTGGGTATGAGCGGCGCCAGTTGTTGGCCAATAGCTGCTAAGACAGCGCCCGAGACAGCGAGAATCAGGCTGGTGCGACGCCAGAAATCGAGATTGCTCTTGTGAAACCGGGCGGTTGCGGCCCAGGTGCGATATGCGGTCCAGGGAGCTTGAATGATTGGGTTAGGGGGCGGTGGTGCGGCCACGTTGGTCTCCGATTGGGATGACTTTATCAAATAGCAGCGTGAGCCGTGATTGACTTGCGGCTTGATGCAGAACGGTCTACGCGCCAGACGAATTCATTCGGGCTGTTTTCGAAACGAAATCAAGCGGGTAAGAGACTTAGTACCAAGCGATTCAATCAGTTTTGAGGATTAGCGACTTCAAACGTAATCATCCTCGAACCGACCTCATCACTCCGGTGGACCTCCACCAGAACCAGCCACTCCCCCGATTCCGGGAATACCGGTTTCGCCGAATAGATCCCCGCGCCAATCTCCGTGCCCTTGAAAATCTGCACTTCTTTGTGATCCGAAGTCTCTATTTGCAGCGTTACCTTGGCGTCGGTCAGAGGTTGATTGCGGGCGTCCACGACTTTGATGTGGAATGGAATGGGTGTTCCCGACTGCAGAACAGCCACGGGTTCAAAGCGAATGCTGAAATTTCCATCACGTTCATAGGAAATTGCTAAGCCCGCTACAAGTAGCAGGAGGGCAATCAATCTCACGCACCTATTTTAGAACCTCATGCTACGCTTTGTTTTCGTTACGGCATTATGAAGAAACTTTTGGCTCTAAATCGTGGTGAGATCGCGACTCGTATTTTTCGTGCAGCGACCGAATTGGGACTGCGAACAGTAGCAGTTTATTCGCAGGAAGATCGTCTCAGCCTGCATCGTTTCAAAGCGGATGAAGCCTATTTGATTGGCCAGGGCAAAGGCCCGGTGTTGGCGTATCTGGACGTGGATGCGATTGTCGCTCTGGCAGCGGAAAAACACGTCGATGCCATTCATCCCGGCTACGGCTTTCTGAGCGAAAATCCAGCGTTGCCGCGTGCCTGCGAGAAGTTCGGCATCACGTTCGTTGGTCCCAGCGCCGACCTGCTGGAAGCGCTGGGGGACAAGACGGCCGCCCGCAAACTGGCGCAGAAAGCGAACATCCCGGTTGTCCCTGGGACTCCGGAACCGGTGAGCGCCACCGATCCCGATATTGAAACTATCGCGCAGCAGATTGGCTACCCGCTCATCATTAAAGCGGCCTTCGGCGGCGGCGGCCGTGGCATGCGTGTGGTGAATTCGCCGGCGGATTTGAAGGCCCGGCTCAACGAGGCAAGCCAGGAGGCGGGCGCCGCATTCGGCAACCCGGCCGTGTTTCTGGAACGCTATATCCGGCGCGCCAAGCACGTCGAGATGCAGATCATTGGTGATACGCAGGGCAACGTCGTGCACCTCTACGAGCGGGATTGCAGCGTGCAGCGGCGGCATCAGAAGGTTGTCGAGATTGCACCCGCCATCGGCTTACCTCAAAAGGTGCGGCAGGAACTCGCCGACGCGGCGGTGGCGCTGGCAAAGACGGCGGGTTATTACAACGCCGGCACGGTTGAGTTTCTGGTGGATGCGGACACCCACGAGTGGTTCTTCATCGAGGTCAATCCGCGGGTGCAGGTGGAGCACACGGTTACGGAAGTGATCACCGGCATCGACATTGTCCGCACCCAGATTCAGGTGGCGCAAGGGCTGCCTCTGCATGGCGAGGAGATTGGTATGCCGCAGCAGGCGGACATTCCGCTGCATGGCACGGCGCTGCAATGCCGCGTGACCACGGAAGACGCGGCCAATGGATTCGTTCCCGACTACGGAAAGATTCATACTTATCGATCACCGGCTGGTTTTGGGATCCGGCTGGATGCGGCGTCCGCGTATGGCGGGGCGGTCATTTCGCCATTCTATGATTCGCTGCTGGTGAAGGTGACGGCCTGGGGCAGTAATTTCAAACAGGCTTGCCAACGAATGGACCGGGCGTTGCGCGAGTTTCGCATTCGGGGCGTGAAGACCAACATTCCGTTCTTAGAGAATGTGGTAAACCATCCGAAGTTCCAGTCGGGCGAGGTGACGACTTCGTTCCTGGACGAGACGCCGGAGCTATTTGCTTTTACCGCTCGCAAAGACCGCGCGACCAAGCTGCTGACCTATGTGGCGGATGTGATTGTGAACGGCAACCCGGAGGTGGCCAACAAGCCTGCGCCGGCAGTAATTCGCGAAGCGGTGGTTCCGGTGTCGAAAGTGGCTGCGCCGCCGGAGGGAACGAAGCAATTGCTGGACCGGTTAGGACCGGCGAAGTTCGCGGAGTGGACGCGGGATCAAAAGCGGCTGCTGATGACGGACACCACGTTTCGCGATGCCCACCAATCTTTAATGGCGACGCGGGTGCGGTCCTACGATTTGTTCCGCATTGCCGATTATGTGGCCAAAGAACTGCCGGGGCTTTATAGCCTGGAGATGTGGGGCGGGGCCACGTTTGATGTGGCGATGCGGTTTCTTTTGGAAGACCCGTGGAACCGGCTGCGCGAACTGCGGCGAAGGGTTCCGAACATTTGTTTTCAGATGCTGCTGAGAGCTTCGAATGCGGTGGGCTACACGGCTTATCCGGACAATGTGGTGGAAGCGTTCATTAAGGAATCGGCGGAGCAGGGAATTGATATTTTCCGCATCTTCGATTCGCTGAACTGGATGCCGAATATGCGGGTGGCGATTGAGGCCACGCTGAAGACGGACCGGATTTGCGAGGCGGCCATTTGCTATACGGGCGACATTCTGGACCCGGCCCGGGAGAAGTATTCGCTGCAATATTATGTCCGGCTGGCGAAAGAGCTGGAGAAGATGGGCACGCATATTCTGGCTATCAAGGATATGGCCGGGTTGCTGCGCCCGCATGCGGCTTACAAGCTCATAAAGACATTGCGGGATGAGGTAGGCGTGCCGATTCATCTGCATACGCATGACACCAGCGGGGTGAATGCAGCGAGCATCCTGAAGGCCGCGGAGGCGGGCGTGAATGTGGCGGACGGCGCGATTTCCGCGATGAGCGGAACCACCAGCCAACCAAATCTGAACTCGATTGTGGCGGCGCTGGCGCATACCGAACGCGATACGGGTTTGGACTTTGCGGCTTTGAACAAGTGCTCGGATTATTGGGAGACTGTCCGCAGCTATTATTCGCCGTTTGATGAAGCGCCGAAGTCCGGGACTTCCGAGGTCTACATCCATGAGATGCCGGGCGGCCAGTACACGAACCTGAAGGCGCAGGCGGAAGCGATGGGGCTGGGCGGACGGTGGCCAGACGTGGCGCGCATGTATGCGGACGTGAATTTTGCGTTCGGCGACATTGTCAAAGTGACTCCTTCCAGCAAAGTGGTGGGCGACCTGGCGCTGTATTTGATGAGCCATGGCATGACCGTGAAGGAGCTGGAGGAGTTGCCGCCGGATCACCAGGTGACGCTGCCGAATTCAGTGGCGGATATGTTGATGGGTTCGCTGGGTCAGCCGGAAGGGGGTTGGCCGCCGAAGTTGCAGGAAGTGATTCTGCGCGGGAAAAAGCCTATGACGGAGCGGCCCGGGGCTCAGTTGCCGCCGGTTGATTTTGGGGAAGCGGCGTCGAAGGTGCGGGAGGAAACCGGCTCGACCTCGGCTACGGACCTGATGAGCTATCTCATGTATCCGGATGTCTTCCGCAAGTTTGCCGCCGCCCGCTCGCAGTATGGAGAGTTGGAGATTCTACCCACGCCGGCGTTCTTCTACGGGTTGTCCGAACGCGAGGAAGTGACCATCGAACTGGAGCCGGGCAAGACGCTGATTGTGCGCCTGCTGACGGTGGGCGAGGCCCGCAAAGACGGCATGCGCACCGTATTCTTTGAGCTAAACGGCCAGCCGCGCGAAGTGGAGGTTCGCGATCGCTCCATTAAGGAGGAAGGCGTTACCAAGCGCAAGGCGGACCCGGCGGTACCCGGCGAAGTGGGCGCGCCCATTCCCGGGGCGGTGACGATGCTGCATGTGGAGGCGGGCGACCATGTGGACAAAGGCGCCCGTTTGCTGGTGCTGGAGGCCATGAAGATGCAGACGACGATTTATGCGCCGGTGGGCGGCACGGTGAAGGAGATACCGGTACAACTGCGTGATACGGTTTCCGCGCGTGATCTGCTGGCGGTGATTGGCTAGCCAGCGACGGCTCCATTACACTAAAAGAGTCGCGCAAAAGTGGGGGCGTAGCTCAGTTGGATAGAGCATCAGCCTTCTAAGCTGAGGGTCACAGGTTCGATCCCTGTCGCCCCTACCACACCGTCATGCTGAATCAATTACTCATGCGGGCCTGTCGACTGCAGACTTGGATACATGCCTGGATAACGCCGCTTTCAAGGGTGCTTAAGGATTGGCTGTTTCGGTACCCCAGAGCTGTGCGCAACAGTTTAGGGGCAAGCTTTTAGTTTTCGGTTGGCGGAGTGGCGGGGATGATCATAGGTCTAGGCCGATTTTCGAATCTGCGGCTGCATGCCGGTGATCGCTTCTAGTCGTTTACTCAGTAGCGTCTTGAGTTCAGTGTTGTTGCTTACTCTCGGTACATTGTGAACTGAGAGATCGAAGTGCAACGGCGTGCCGTTTAGCTTGCGATAAAGAATTGGACGCTTACCAATTGCCGTGTGCAAAGCCGATTTCATAATACACGTTTGGGCGTTCACCGGCGTCAAATCTGCGATCAGAAATTCAGAAATTACCCGAATATGACGCAGCGATCACTAAGTACTGGCGTAATGACATCTTCCGATGCTCAATGTCGTCGGCCCGAACAGCACTGCTTTGATGTCGAAACTAGACCGAAGGATTTCTATTGAACGTATTTGATACGTCTGTCCAATTCCGGATACTCACAATGGACTCATCCACATAGCGAATGAATGCGGAGGATTTGGCTGCACCACGAAGAAGCTAAAGCTTAGATGCTTTGTGGCGGCCCACCTTCACTTATGGTGAAGTGGTCAAAGAAGTTGATAGACTTTACGAGAGCCCGCAAACACCGCTCTCGCAATGGTCGAAATCTATTGTTCGCGAGACGACATTGAGCGGAGAATGTTCGTGCGAGATTCGCGCGTATGCCCCGAGGATCTCATGGTCGTAGAGATGTGTCACAAGGGTAAGTAATTCCCCTGACAGCCTGGACTAGCTCGTATTTGTCGTAGCATAAGGGAATCACGGGTGAACACGTTGATCTCATTGAACCAACGTGCCAACCTCATCTCCAGGTCTCCGAGGAGATTCACGTCTCCCGCTCCAATAAAAGTTTTTCAAGGATCGAACAAGCCGGCTCGTAACGCCAATTACCGGTGAACCATCGGGGGACCCTACCAACATGTCTGTTAGGCCACATGATCGGGTTATACTTGTCTTTGTCTATGAGTGACCGTGGCATTTGTTTCGTGATTTCGCCTATCGGTAAAGAAGGCAGCGAGAGTCGCCAACGATCCGATAAGATCCTCAAGCACGTCATTACGCGTTATCGATGCCTGCGGGTATGACGCCCTCCGCGCCGATAGGATCTCCGAGCCGGGCATGATTACAACACAAGTACATCAATCGCAGTTATCAACGCCGATATTTGGTTGCGGACCTTACGGGCAAAAAATGCCAACTATTTTATGAGCTAGGCGGTGCGTTATGCCGCGCGCAAACCTACGTGCAGTTGATTGAAAAAGGGCAGAAGATCCGTTTGACTTCGCTGGCATTCGAACTATCGAAATCGACCTTACGGACCTCGATAGTGTGGACGATGCAAAGGTTCAAATGAAGAAGCAGATAGAAGGGTCAAGCTTGGAGCCGCAAAGAAGAGAGCCCGGTTTAATCGCGATTGATTTCAATAGGCTGCGCCGGAGTGATGAAACAGTTAAACGCGAGCGTAGCCACTCTTGCAGCGCATTTGCTGAACTTAGAGTCAATTTTCTAAAAGACTCCTTAGAGTGAGGCCACCATGCAAAGCTTTTCAATTATCTGAACTCACCTAAGACAATTTACGATACGAATCAATTGAGCGGTTGCGGCTAGTGGACCGTGAAATCAGTGGCTTACAGAAGATGATTGGAAGTAGCAAAAAAGATGCAGATGCCTGACTCACAATCGCAGCAACGGCAAGAAGTTGAACAAAAGTCGAGCTTGAAAGTACAAGCAAAACGTTAGCAATTGCTGGAACGACTACTTCCAAGCTGAGGGGCACAGGGTCGATCCGAGTCGCACCTGCCACTTCCGTGAACTCAACTGCTCCTGCTTAAACCCTCAATTCGTCCGCAACGCCCGCATCGGATCAATTCGCGAAGCTCTCTGCGCGGGAATATAACCGGCCAGCAGCGCAACAGTCCCCAACAAAACCACCATTCCAGCAAAGGTAAACGGATCAGTCGGGGCCGTCCCAAACAGTAGAGACGCAATCAAGCGGGCAACTCCAAGAGAAGCCGCGGTCCCCGCACAGACGCCAAGGAATGTCAGCCGCAAGGTCTTCCCGATCACCCCAAACAACACTCGTGACTGGGTGGCGCCTAAGGCCATGCGGATGCCGATCTCCTGCGTTTCCTGTGTGACGGAGTAAGAGATGACGCCATAAATCCCCAGCGAAGCCAGCAGCAATCCCAAACCGGCGAAAATTCCAACCAGCAGCACAAAGAAGCGCCGTGGCGAAGTCGCATGGTCCACCAGATTCTGAATAGGCTTGAACTGGGTGGCGGGTTGCCCGGGATTGATCTGCCGCAGCATGGTCATGACTGTGGCTGCCAACGTCGCGGAAGGCAGTTTCGATCGCACGACGAGCTCTGTTCCTTCCGGTCCAAACTGCTTTGTCGCCGGCAGATACATCTGCCACCCGGCATTCTCTTCCGCATTCGTTTCGCGAACATCGGCGATCACCCCGATCACGCGTACCTCCTGGCCGCCCGCGATGGCCATGCGTCCGATCGGGTCCTGCCCCGGCCACAGTTTGCGTGCGACCGTTTCGTTGATGATGACCACATTCTGGTTGTTGAAAATGTCCTTCCAGCCGATGTCGTGGCCTTCGGTCAAGCGCATCCCAATGGCCTTGAGATAGCCTGGCGAAACGATGTAAACAAAGATCCCCTGAAACTTGCCGCCGTCGTAGTCCCCGCCTTTGGCTTTAATTCCCCAACTGCGGTTCCGGCTCATCGGCAGATTATCGGTAATGCCCGCGGCCTCGACGCCAGGGATCAGTGAAGCCCGGCGTACAACCTCTTGCCAGATTGCAGCCCGTTTGGCCGCATTCCCTCCGTCATCGGAATCCACGCTGACGGCGGCGGCGCGGCTTGGCTCGAAACCCAGGTCCACATCCATTACCCGTAAGAAGCTGCGCAACAACAGCCCAGCGCCCACCAGTAGAACGCAAGCCAGAGTCACTTCGGTGATGACCAGCGCCGAGCGCATGGCGTCGTGTTTCCTTCCTTCGCTCATTCCATGGCCACTGCTCTTGAGCGCCTCCTGCAAGTCGCTGCGCGACATCCGGAGCCCCGGAGCCAGTCCGAAGAGCACGGCTGTTCCGACGGCGATCAGCAGCGTCCATCCCAGCACCGCTCCGTCCACCCGCACGCTGCTTAACAGCGGCAATGCAATGGACCCCTGATGCGCCAGGTACAAGATCACCGCATAGGCAAGCGCTAGTCCCAGCACGCCCCCGGCGCCTGACAGAACCAGGCTCTCCGTCAGCAATTGCCGAACAAGACGTCCCCGCCGTGCGCCCAGGGCGAGACGCATGGCGAATTCCTTGCTTCGCGCAGCCGACCGGGCCAGCATCAGGTTCGAGAGATTCACGCAGACAATCAGCAGAATCAAACCTACCGCGCACCACAACACAATCAGCGAGCGCCGCAGTTTACCGCTGACGTAATCCTTCAGTCCGCTCAGCTGCGCCGTGTAGCCTTTTCCGTAATCCGGATGTTTGTGCTCGAAATAGAGTTGGGGGAAGAGTTGATCGGCTTCGCGCTGCGCTTGCGCCAGAGCTGACTCCCGGTTTCAGACGGCCCACCAGAGCCAGGTCATTCCCGTCCTCCCGGAAATCATCCATGATGTAAGGCGTAAAGAGGTCGATCTTTGCTCCCGGCGAAAAAACCGAGCCAAAATCGAATGTTTCCGGCAAAACGCCCACTACTGTGACCGGCGTACCGCTGAGGTTGATCGGCCGTCCAATGATGTCGCGGCTTCCGCCAAACTGCCGCTTCCAGAATGGATAGCTTAAGAGTGTCACCGGTCCGGCGTGCTTCACGAATTCTTCAGGCCGGAACAGACGTCCTGCCGCAGGGTTCACGCCCAGCGTCTCAAAGAACTTCTCCGCCACCAGGATGCCGGTAACGGGCAGAGCCTGGGTATTCCCCATCAGTTTGAAATTGTCAGGTCCGGTAAAGGCGAAGTAGCCGCTGACGGATTGAAACGAGCGGTTTTGTTGTTGGAAGTCCTGGGTCGCGTCTGCCGTATACGTTTTGCTGGATTCGCCGGCTTTGGGATCTTTCTCCACAATTCTGACCAGTTGCTGCGCATCACGAAACGGCAGGGGGCGCAGCAAAATGGTATTCACGACGCTGAAGACAGCGATATTCGCGCCAATGCCAAGCGCCAGAATCAGCACCGCCACCATGGCAAATCCGCTATCGCGCCGCATAGTTCGCCCAGTGAAGCGCAGATCCTGTATCAGGACGTCCAGCCAAGGGAGCCCGCGGGATTCGCGATGTTGCTCACGCGCCTGCTGCACCCCACCGAATTGAAGAAGCGCTTCCCGCCGCGCGTCTGCCGGGGACAAGCCGCGCTGAACATTTTCTTCGGTAGCCATGGCGATGTGGGCAGTCATTTCCGCATCCAGTTCGTGGTCAAGAGCCTGTTTGCTGAAGAACGAACGTAACCGGTTTAACGCCTCGCGCATGAAATGTCTCATCGCGCGCCCCCTTCCGCCTGCATGGCCAGCACCCGCCGCATCACTCCTGCCAGCCGCTGCCAATGCGCGGCTTCTTTCGTGAGTTGCTTGCGCCCGTCTTTCGTTAGGGAGTAAAACTTAGCTTTGCGGTTGCTGTCCGAAATCCCCCATTCCGCGTCAATCCAGCCCCGCTGTTGCAGCCGCACCAAAGAGGCATAAATGGTTCCCTGATTCAACAGGACCTCATTGCCGCTCACCTGCTCAATGCGGCGCGCAATTCCATATCCATGCACGCGCCCCATTGCGAACAAGGTTTGCAGAACCATGACATCCAGCGTTCCCTGCAGCAAATCCAGCTTCGATTCAATCACCATTCCTCCTGTGCGATCGCCACATATTAACTACTGAGACTTCCGCCAAAGGTTTCAACTTGCTGGTGAAAGAATTGCCCTCGTCTGAGGAATAGGTAGGTCATTCATACGTCCAGATCGCGACGAAGACCTCAGGTCGCGTACCGGTTGTAGGCCTGATCCCACAATCGGGCGTTATGCGGCAGTTGACGTGCGGCGGCTCGGGCGCCACGGCAGACTCAGCAGTGCGGTCGCCGACAGGATGATGGAAAACGTCGAGGTGATTCCCAACGCGAGGATTGTCCATATGAAAAGGAAAGCTTGGCTTGAGTTGCCGATGTCTCCGCCGATAACCCCCCGCGTCCCTTTCATGTGGATGACAGCGACTACCACCCCGAGGACGGACCCTAAGAAGATGATGACGTATCCCGCCCGCTTTTCGCCGAGCACCAGTGTTCCATACAGTTGGAGTACGAGAACGAACACTGCAAAGAGGTTTACGAGACCGGCCGGTGACATGTGGAACAGGATGTCGCCGGTCAGGTGAAGCGTCATGAATAAAATGGTCAGCAGCGACGCTACAGTCAACATGGCGCTCTGTTTCACGTGAGATTCGCCTTTCTGCGCCCTCATATACGCGCACCGAGGTCGGTAGCTTATCATAGGCTGCGGAAGAACATTTGGTCTGCGAGTTCTTTCCAGGCGCGGTTCTGGGGGCCAAGGTTGCGAAATTTCGAAACGGCCGATGGTAGGTGATTGGCCACCGCAAACCGGGAAAGATCAACTTGCGGCGGAATCGTCTTAGTTCAGAGGTTGCATACCCGAATGCTTTCTCTTCGATACCGGCATTATTGAGATTCAGACTGCCGGTTTCGAAGATTTCAAAAGCAGGAACTTTACTATTCGGGTGATCTCAGCTTGATCCTTGCGAATCTCCGCTTCGAGTGAGGGATGAATCACATTTTTGAGAGACGTGCCGCGCTTAGCCGCCACAGCCTTCAATTCCCGAAACAACGGATCGGGTAAATCAACGGTTGTCCGCCAATCCCGACAGTTTCCTCGGAATCTCCTTTGGACAAACCAAAGGGAGCCTGCTATCATCTATGCAATGGCCAAAGGAACCGATCCCAAACGCTCGGAAGTGCTGCAAGGCACCCTCGATTTAATGATTTTAAAAACCCTGCAAATCCTGGGTCCGCAACATGGGTTCGGTATCGCTCGCCGCATCGAACAGGTCAGCCAGAACCTGCTTCAGCTGAACGAAGGAACCGTCTACACCTCGCTCTTGCGCATGCAGCAGCAAGGCTGGATCCAATCCGAGTGGGGCGCTTCTGACAACAATCGCAAAGCAAAGTTCTACTCCATCACCAAGTCCGGCGCCAAACAACTGGCGCGCGAAGAAGACGAGTGGCAGCGCATCTCCGGCGTTATCGGACGTGTGCTGACCCAGGTTCCCGGGGAGTAATCATGCTGCACGCATTCGTCTCCAAACTGAAGGCGCTTCTGGGGCGCCGGTCCGCCGCCGACGCCGAGTTCGACACGGAACTGCAAACTCACATTGACCTTCTTGTGAAGCGCTACGAAGCGCAGGGTCTTTCCCCTGAAGACGCTCTGAGCAGGGCCCGGCGGCAATTCGGTAACCTCACGTCGCTCAAAGAAAACCGGCGCGAGCAGCAGTCGTTTGTGTTCCTCGAAAACACCTGGAGGCAATTCCGCCTGGCGGTTCGTCAACTCCGCGCGAACCCCTTGTTCACCACCACCGCCATCATCTCTCTCGCGCTCGGAATGGGCGCAAACATCGCTGTCTTCAACATCCTGGATCAATTAATCCTCCGGCTACTCCCCGTAAAGGACCCGCAGAGTATTGTGATGATCTGGGCGCAAGGCCAATCCCTCGGGAGCGAAAACGGTGATCAGGATCTCTCCTATCCTCTGTACGAGAAATTCCAAAAGAACGCAGCCGCATTCGAGTCTGTGTTCTGCCGCTTTTTCAGTTCGGCCGATCTGAGTACGGGATCTCGTTCCGAGCGCGTCCTCACGGAGTTGGTATCGGGCAACTACTTTCAGGCATTGGGGACTGCGCCCGCGCTAGGCCGCGTGTTCTCGCCGTCCCAGGATGACCGGACCTACATGGGGCACCCGGTCGTCATTCTGACTCACGCCTACTGGTTGAGCCGTTTTGGCGGCGATCCCACCGTCATTGGCCGCAAGATTCTCATCAACAAGTACCCGATGCAGATTGTCGGAGTGACTTCGCCTCGCTTTGCGGGCATTGATCCGAACCGGTCGCCGCAGATCTTCGTTCCCATTCAGATGCTGCCGGTGCTGGAGCCGTCACAAAACGCGTTGGGAGACCGCTGGTCGCGTTGTGTGGAGGTGTTCGCGCGTCTCAACGCGGGTTACACGGTGGAATCGGCGAAGGCGGCGCTTCAGGTGCTTTACCAAAGGACGCTGAGAGAGGACGCGCAGGACCCCACCGTAAGAGACGCAACTGTCCGCCAGATCCAGCAGTTCCTGCGCCAGACCGTGGTGGTGGAATCGGCCGGAACCGGCTATTCCGAACTTCGCAAGAAATACGCGACCGCGCTTGTGGTGCTGATGGGAATGGCGTGCCTCATGTTGCTGGTGGCGTGCACGAACGTAGCTAATTTACTGATCGCTAGAGCGATGGCGCGACAGAAAGAAATAGCGCTTCACCTGGCCATCGGCGCCAGCCGCGCGACCCTCGTCAGCCGGCTCCTGACGGAAAGTCTGCTCCTCTCGCTCGGTGGCGGCATCGCCGGAACGTTCTGTGCGTATCTCACATCGTCCGGCCTGCTGGCCCTGATCCCGGAACAGGAACGGCTCAATCTCCATGCGGAGCCGGATGCACGCATTGTGATCTTCACGATCCTGGTTTGTGTTCTGACCGCGCTCGTGTTCGGCCTCACGCCGGCGTTGCAGGGAACCCGGCTGGATGTCTGGACAACACTGAAAGACTCTGCCGGAACGCTCACCGGGGCTTCCGGTTCGGTGCGCTTGCGCAAGGCGCTGGTCATCACGCAGATAGCGCTCTCGTTCCTGCTTGTGGCAGGCGCTACGCTCTTCACGCGTAGTCTGATCAATTTGAAAGACATCGATACAGGCTTTCACGGCATTGATCAGATCTCCACCTTTCAAGTGGATGGCCCAAGGGCGGGCTACAAAATTGCAGCGGCACGCGCGTTTTATGACCGCGTGCTCGGCCGCATCCGCGCAGTCCAGGGCGTGACGGCGGCTTCCTACGCCATGGTTCCCGTCTTAAACTCTTACACCTGGAGCAGCCATTTTGCTGTGGAAGGCTATCTCTCCAAGGATGCCGAGGACCAACGTGGTTTTTACAACGCGGTGGCTCCCGATTATTGGCGCACTACTGGCATCCCGCTCCTGGCCGGCCGCGATTTCACCGGCGCGGACCAGGCTCGTACTTCCAATGAAGATGAACAGCCCAGCATTGCCATGGTCAACCGGACGTTTGCCATGCATTTCTTCGGCGGCGTTTCGAAAGCACTCGGCAAACACGTCGGCTTCGCTGGGATGCATCACTCTCCGCCGCGGGCTCAAATCATAGGCGTTGTGGAAGACTCGCTCTATGACGGGCCGCGTTCCGGAGTCCGTCCGCAGGTCTTCTTTGCCTTCCGGCAGGTGAACTGGCCTTTGTCCGCGGTGTTCTACGTCAGAGCGGCTGATGCATCTCTCAACCTGATACCGACGATGCGTTCCATCGTCTCCGAGAGCGACCCGAACGTTCCCATCTATGAAGCCACCACTCTAAAAGCACAGCTATCCGCCACCATGGGAACAGAACGGCTCATCGCCACGCTCTCCATCATCTTCGGGGTGCTGGCCGCTGTTCTCGCCGCCATCGGTCTCTATGGCGTTATGGCTTTTTCCGTCAGCCGCAGAACCAAAGAAATTGGGGTGCGTATAGCGCTCGGCGCAAAGCAGGAGCTTGTGCTCTGGAGCGTGTTGCGGGAGGCGCTGTGGCTAATCCTGGCGGGCCTCGTTTTTGGTGTCCCGATTGCCTGCGCTCTCAGCAAGTACGCCACCTCGGCACTTTTCGGCGTCCAGCCGACTGATCCTGGTCTATACCTTCTGGATGCGGCGGTTCTTGCGGTAATCGCGGTGCTTTCAGCCGTGCTTCCCGCACGGAGAGCGGCGAATATTTCGCCGTTGATTGCGCTTCGCTATGAGTAGAAGGGTTAACTCGGGTTCAGGCTTTTCATCGCTTGTGTTACGATACATGCGTTCGCCTTCACCGGCTGCTCCCACTCCGATTTCCTTGTAACCAAAGATTCCCTCTTGCACTATCCACTAGAGAAAGATTGTGTTTAAAAGCGTCGTCATCTTTTTGGTATTTCTCGCGCCGGCCGACTCGCAAGTGCTTTCGTTCGGCTTAAAAGCGGGAGTCTCAGTGACGGATGCTTACAACTCCGGTCAGGTGGCGGACGGTGGAGAGAGTCACTCCAACGATCGCTATATCCTTGGGCCGACTGCTGAGATCCATTTCCCGTTGCACTTGTCTATTGAAGCTGACGCGCTTTACCGTCATAGCAGTTTTAGTGTGACTGGCGGTGGAATCTCGGGGATACCAAATGGAAACTTCCCGGTCAACGACTGGCAGTTTCCCGTGTTGGCGAAGTTCGATATTCTCCTGGGAGCGGCAATCGCGCGCCCTTTCGCCGACGCCGGTATTGTCTACCGGCACGTGTCGGGCAATAATTCTTTTCCACCCGCGCATGCAAATGGCGCCGGCATTGCTCTGGGTGCAGGCATAACCATAAAGGTCGCTCACTTTCGGCTGGAGCCTGAAATTCGTTACACCCATTGGGGGCAAGAGGCTTTTGTATCTGTACCCAGCACCAGCAATCAGGCCGATTTGTTGGTGGGATTCACATTCTGAGGGAAGTCGGTTGCGCGTCCGAATTGCTGTTCTCTCCGACAAAAGCCATAAGGAGTGACGCCAAGCCACGAGGAATAACAAACGCTCCAAACATTAGAATAGAGAAGCCAGGAGGGCGTTCCCATGAATTCCTTGGTGAGGTCGGCTGTTCCATTGGGTACTGTCGCTTCACGTTCCACCGTACCTGAGATCTCATTGTTTCGCCTTTACACGTTGCGGGTCGCTTATCTTGTCTTGGCCCTCGGACTCGGCGCGTACATCTGGCCCGTCGTCATTCAACACACAAACCAGCTCGCTGCAGCCAAGGGTATTCAATTCAGCTTGCTGGCTGGTCTCGGAGCCACGGCGGCGTTAGGGCTGCGCTATCCAGTCCAAATGTTGCCTCTTCTGCTTTTTGAGTTAGTCTGGAAAGCGATCTACCTGACGGCCTTTGCACTGCCCTCGTGGTCCACACACCAGATCACGGCGGCCATGGAGGAAGATATTAGCGCCTGCCTTATGGTTGTGATTTTCCTCCCGCTCATTCCGTGGCGCTATGTGTTTGCGAATTACTTAATGAAGCATGGCGACCGCTGGAGATAGCTCCCGGACGGCTTCGGTGCCCAGCGAACCTGTGCAGAGTAAGATGATTCGAATGATCGAAAACAGTCTGAGCCGCCGGACCGTTCTAAAGGGCATTGCTGCCGCGTCAAATCTCAGCATGACAGCGACGGCCGACTCCGACACACCTGCGATTCATTGGATGAGCGCCATCGAAATGGCGCGGCTGATCCGTTCGAAAAAGCTCTCCGCGCGCGAGGTTCTGGCGGCGCACCTGAAGCAGATTGAGCGAGTCAATCCCAAAGTGAACGCCATCGTCACGCTGACGCCGGAGATGGCGGAGAAGTCCGCAGCGAAGGCCGACGAGTTGCAAGCCAGTGGAGCGACTCTCGGGCCGCTGCATGGTTTGCCCGTGGCGCACAAAGATCTGGTCCAGACCCGCGGCATCCGCACCACTTGGGGTTCGCCGCTCTTTCGAGACTATATTCCCACTGAGAACGATCTGATTGTCGACCGGCTGCAGGCCGCCGGCGCTATCACTTTGGGCAAAACCAACACGCCGGAATTTGGCGCCGGATCGCAGACCTTCAACACCGTTTTCGGCGCTACCCACAATCCCTGGGACCTGACTAAGACGTGCGGAGGATCTTCGGGCGGTGCGGCGGTTGCGCTTGCCTGCGGCCTGGTACCCGTCGCCGATGGCAGCGATGCTGGTGGCTCGCTGCGCAATCCTGCGGCTTTCTGTAATGTTGTTGGCTTCCGTCCCACGGTCGGTCGCGTGCCGGACCCCAAAGCGGCCTTCGCCTGGTCGACACTCAGTACCTCGGGATGTCTGGGGCGCTCGGTGGCGGACCTGGCCTTCGTACTCAGCACGATTGCCGGGCCTGATCCGCGTTCGCCGCTCTCCATCAGTGAACCTGGATCGGTCTTTGCCCGTCCGCTCGAGCGCGACTTCAAGGGAGTCCGCATCGCATTTTTCAAAGATTTGGGTGGCGTTCCCTTTGATCCCCGAGTGCGGACGATTGTCGAAGGCCACCGGGCCACATTTGAATCGCTGGGCTGCATCGTGGAGCAGGCCGAGCCGGATTTTTCACCCGCCGAAATCAGCTTCCGGCTGCTGCGCGCGTGGAACACGGCGAATGCTCACGGCGCTCAACTGCATGAACACCCCGACGCGTTCAAGGACACGCTCAAGGGAGAAATTGAAGAGGGTCTGCGACTCACAGGCACCGACCTCGCCAGAGCGGAGACGGCGCATGGACAGATCTGGCGGCGCTTCCAGGCGTTCCTCGAAAAGTACGAATACTTTGTACTCCCCACCACACAGTTGCCGCCTTTCGATGTCACTACGCCTTACCCGACCGAGATTGCCGGCACAAAATTTACTAACTACATTGAGTGGATGAAATCCTGCTGGTACATCTCCGCCACTGGAAATCCCGCCGCGTCAGTACCCGCTGGCTTCACGCCGGAAGGGCTTCCCGTGGGAGTCCAGATTGTTGGGCGTCACAGAGCAGACTTCGCGGTTCTCCAACTGGCGCATGCGTTTGAGCAAGCCACCGGCTTCAGCAAGAAGCGCCCGCCTACTGCCTACGTGTAGAAGGACACATAGCTAGGTAATACACAATGAAACATCGCAATCTATACTACTTAGTCCTGCTTTTGGCCGCTTCGTTGCCTCTTCCTATCCAGCTGAGCGCTCAGGGAACGGTCTGGTTCTCTGAACCGGTCTCCATCAGTACTGAAGGGAATCATGCGCTGGCAGCGATGCTTGCGCACATTCAACATCTCTACAGCACGGCGATCAATTTCGAAGAGGCCCCGGTGGAATATTTCCCCGATTTGCAGGTGAGTCCGGTGTTACTGAAATCCGGTAGCCATCCCATTGCTATTAGAGGAGGGAAACTTACTGTGCAACTTGACAAGAATGACCGAACCGCTTACCAAGCTACTCAGATAGTACTTGCCGCCTATGTGAGCAGCGGGCTGCCAGGCGTCTATCAAGCGATTGATGAGGGCGAGCGTGTAGACGTCGTTCCTGTGGAGACGCGCATGGCAAGCGGAGCGACGCGCAGAGTTACTCCTATAATGGACGTCTCAATCACTCTCAATTATCAACCGCGTGGAGCCTACCAAGTAATGCAGGATATCTCGGCGGCAATAGCCAAAGCCAGCCGAGACAAGGTGTACTTGGTGAGCAATGGTGCAAACGAAAGCCCGAAATCCCCAGAGCCAGTTGGGTTCCCGGAGGAGAAAGCCAGGGACATGTTTGCCAAGGCAGTTGGGGGATTCGCTAACCAAGCTTTGTTTGACCCGGGTGAAAAGGCATATTACCTTAATGTTGCGCCAATTACGCTTCCTTCAGCACCTGCACCAGCAGTCGCTCGAAATCCAATCCTCACAAGAGACCCAGAAACGAGCCCCTTCTGGGTCAAGAAGTAAGCCCGAAAAGAGGCATCCATCGCCCGGCACTTGCTCAGCGCGGCGTCCCGATCCGAAAAGCTACTAATCGGCCTATAGCGCCGACCTAACACCTGCTGCCGGAGCAAATCCGGATGTAACCCCATACATCGCCTCAAACAGCCGTCCATCCCGTTCCAGCAATCGCTCGTACGCCTCTGTCCGCTCCAGTGTCGGTCCCAGCGTCGCCCCTACCCGCACCGGCACAGCCTCCAGGCTTCCCAGCACGCCCATCTGCTCCGCCGCAATCATCGCCGCGCCCCGGCTCGATGCTTCCGGTTCAAGACAGACCGTAATCGGTCGCGCCAAAGCGTCGGTCATCATCTGCAGCCAGATGGACGACTTCAGCAGCGCGCCCCCCGACGCCACCAGCGATGACGGCGCGGCGAAAGGGCGAGTCAGCAATGTGTAGATCTGTTTAAAGCGCAGCGACACGCTCTCCAGACAAGCCTGCAGAATGTCCACCGGCGTCGTTGAAAGACTCATCCCGGTAATCATCGCCCGCAAATCGGGCCGCCAATACGGTGATCGTTCGCCGGCCAGGTAAGGCAGCATGGTCAATCCGTGGCACCCCGGTTCCCGGTTGGTAATTTCCTGCTCCGCGTCATCGGGCAACCGCAGCGTGCGGCTGGCCCAGCGATACACTTCGCCGCCGTTTGAGACCGCGCCGCCCAAAATGAAGCGCTCACGATTCACGCGATAGCACCAGATGCCCGCGGGAATCGTGACGGTATTCTGCTTGATCACCACGCGCATCGCGCCACTGGTGCCCACCATGAGGGCAAACTGCTCAGGAGTGGAACATCCGCTTCCGATGCTGTTGCACGCGCCGTCTCCATAAGCCGGATGCCACGGAATCCCATGAAACAAGGGCCAGCGCGCCGCGAACGCCGGCTCCAGACTTCGGCAGGGCTCGTCCAAAGATTCCACCGGCGCGAGTTGATCGGTGCGGATGGCGCACGCCACCAGCAGCTCTTCGCAGTAGTCATTCTTTCTTTGATCCCAAAGCCCTGTAGCCGAGACCATGGAAGTCGATTCAGCCGCGCGGCCCGCCACCCTCAACAAGAAATACTCGCCCGGCGAGAGCCACCGGCTGGTTCCCGCGAAGACATCCGGCCGGTGTTGTCGCAGCCAAAGCAGTTTGGCGGGCCAGTAGCTGGTGTGCGGCATGCACCCGGTGATCGCGTGCACCCACGCGCGCTCAAAAATCTGGGTGAGCTGCTCCACCTGTTTGGCGGATCGTGTGTCGAACAAGTGCACGATTGGCGTGGTGGGAACATTGTCCTTGCTGATGCCGAGGAAGGAGTGCCAGAAGGTGCTGATGCCAATCCCCGCAGCCTTTAGCCCGCGCTGTACCATCTGTTCGTGCAGACTGTCCAGGCACTCGCAGGTAGCCGCGAAGACAACCTCCGGATCCAGTTCGACTGCGCCGTCCTGGGTAGTGGTAATCTCATACCTCTTCTGCAGGCCCAAACCCTCGACCTGCGTGAAATTGCTATCGAAGAGGAGCGCCCGCACGCTGGACGATCCTAGATCAAGACCCACCATGTTTTCGCCTGGCACGGTTGTATTCTACTGAATCTTCGCGGAAGGGCTATCTTACGTTGTCAACTTGCCGTCATCTTCAAATGACATCCTGAATTGGTGAGATTAGCCGCTCCGCTACGCTGGCTCGAGAATTGTCACCTCAGTCACCAGTTGCAAGGAGTGGGCCTGGAGGTGGGCGCACTTTGGAAGCGATTTCCCGTTCATCGGGACGCCAAGGTCTTATACATTGGATCGCGCAGATGCAGATGACCTGAAGGACCAGTATTCAGAGGTTCGGAACCGCATTTTTCTCCCTGACATCATCGGCGATGCAACGGCGCTGCCGTTAGCCGCTGGTAAGCTTGATTTCCTGATCGCGAGCCATGTCCTCGAACACCTGCCGTTTCCGCTGGCGGCCCTGCGTAACTGGCACCAGGCCCTGTCTCCTTCCGGAAAACTGTTGATCAAGGTTCCGGATAAGCGCTACACGTTTGACCGCCATCGTCAGAGAACCCCGCTATCCCACTTGCTGGCGGAGCATGCGCAGCCGGAGCTAACGGACTGGCGTGCGCATTATGCTGAATTCGTCGAGAACGTAGACCGGCGCAGACCTGATGAGCAGGAACTGGCTGCGGGTGCCGAAGGTTTGAGGACGGAGTCGGTTCAGCATCCATTTTCATGCCTGGATTGACCAGGACATTCTGGAGATTATCGAGTACACCCAACGGGTATGGAATCTCGATTGGAATGCGCGCGTTTTCTGGAAGGCCCGCCCCTATCGGAAGGAAGTAACAGTTCTGCTGGATCGGGCTCGTTAATGGGTTCCGCGGCCAGCGAAAGCGCGCTCACCCACACTCCGATTGCTAAACTAAGCTCCGGATGCTATTAGCCCGGGAATTTATTGGTTACTTGTCTCGGCAGCTCGTGCAACGCCTGAATCCGTCTGTTTTTGAAACCACTGATCCGGCCGGAGCTGCGGCTGCAATTGCGCAAGTAATAGAAGATGACCTATCGTACGAGGATAGGCTGAACGACGAGGTCCGTGACCTCCTGGACCAGTACACGGACTACATGCGGCGGGAGAATGTCTCCTATCAGGAGATGTTCCGCAAGATCAAGAATCAACTTCTAGCGCAGCGCAAAGTGGTTCGCGCGGCGGGCCGCGACACAGGCGATGCCATGAAGCTGTCGCGCGATAAAGTAAGTGACATCTCGCACAAGATTGTGAATATGATGCGCAAGGGACGAGAGTTTCGGGTGCGCAAAGATCCGAATGAGATCCGGTTGGCGATTGTGCGTGAGATGACCGAAATTCTGGTGCTGGAAGAGCGGATTGATAAGGCCGCGCGGCAGAAGATCAAGACGCAGAAGCGTGAGATTACCGAAGGCGGCGAGGAATACGATCTGCTTCACAGGCGCTATTACGCGGAAGAGCTGAAGAAACTGGGGATCAATCTCGGCGCTTGAACTTCAGCGAGAGCTACATCTCGCGGCGATTTTCGAGCGAACGGGACATCGTCACCTCGTCGGCGAAATCCAGATCACTGCCCACCGGAATTCCCATGGCGATCCGCGTCACCTTCGGCCCCAGCGGCTTCAGCAGCCGCGAGAGGTAAACCGCCGTCGCTTCGCCTTCCACTGTTGGATTGGTGGCCAGAATGATTTCCTCTACCTGCGTTTTATGCAGCCGGTCAATCAGATTCTTGATTCGCAACTGCTCCGGCCCAATGCCGCGCAGCGGGGAAATAGCGCCATGCAGAACGTGGTAAACGCCGCGAAAGGTATGGGTGGTTTCCACCGGCACGATGTTGTGCGGTTCTTCCACCACGCAGATCTGATTGTGCTCCCGGTGCGGGTCGCGGCAGTATAGGCACAACTCGCCATCGCTGATGTTATTGCATTCCGCGCAGATCCCCAGCTTGTCCTTGATGTCTAGAATCGCTTGCGCCAGCAACTGAGCGTCTTCACGCGGCGAACGCAGCAGATGAAAGGCGATGCGCTGAGCGGATTTCTGACCGATGCCGGGCAGCCGTTTGCATTCCTGAATTAAGCGGGCGAGTGGTTCGGCAAACTCCGGCATTGAGTCTTAGAACAAACCGGGAGGAAGGCCCATGCCACCCAGCAGGCCGCCCATTTTCGATTGCGTCTCGTCGTCTACCTTCTTAGCGGCCTCATTGAAGGCAGCCATCACCATGTCCTGCAGCATTTCCACGTCGCCGGCCACTTCCGGGTCAATGGTGACGCCCAGCACGTGCTTGTGGCCGTCCATTTTGACCGAAACCATGCCGCCGCCTGCGCCAGCCTCAACGCGTATCAGGGCCACCTGCTCCTGCATCTTGGCTTGCATTTGCTGGGCCTGCTTCATCATGTTCTGCATGTTGCCGGGCATTTTCATTCTTGTGAATCCTTATTCATTCAAATTTCGCACGGTACGCACCTGTGCGTCAGGGAAAAGCTCCTGAAAACGCTTGACGCCCGGATGGGAGAGGGCGCGTTCGCGAAAATCGTCTCCTGAATCGAGCGCGGCCGCAGGTGCAATCACTGCTGCGGCCTTCACGTTTTCATCCACTTCGGTTTTAATCCGGACCGGCTTTCCCAGAAGGTTGGAAGCCACAACCGCCAGGTTCGGATCTTTTAAAGACATCAGCCGCATCTTCGAAGCGCGAATCACCAGGTCAGGGCCCTGCAGTTCTACAGTGGCGTGCTGAATGGCGTCGGCGCTGAAGTCGAGTTTCTCGCGGCGTAAGGCATCGTACAGGTCTTGCCGCAGATCGCCGGTGAGCGCAGGCGCGGGAGCAACCGGCTGAGTCGCTGCCGGTGCAGACGCCACGGGTGCTTGCGATGCGGCAGGTTGCGAGGCCGGCGCTTTGAACGGCTCGGGGCGGGGAGCAGGTGCTCGCTGGGTCACGGTTTGCGCGGGTTGTGCCTGAGAAAGCGCCGGCGTTACGGGCCGTGTCGACGCTGTAGGCGCAGGTAATCCGGCCAATGCCGCTTCGATGGATTGCAGTTTTCCAGCCTGCACCAGCTTCACCAACCCGAGTTCCAGATGTAATCGGGGCTGAAGAGAAGATTGAAGATTTTTATATAGATCCAGCGATAAGTTCAAGTAACGCGTTAAATCCTCTTCGCTGAAGTCGGCGGCGGTCGACATCATGGATTGCTGCTCGGCTTCTGATGCCGCAATCAGCGCAGTCGCTTTTCCGCTGATCTTCGCCACCAGCAGATTGCGCCAGTAGCGCGATAGTTCACGCGAGAAATGGTGCAGGCTTTGCCCGTTGCGTTCCAGCCCATGCACAATGTCCAGCATGGCGCCCCCATCGCTGTTGCGCACGGCGGTAGAAACCGCGTCCAGCGATTGCAAGCCGAACATGCCTAGCAGTCCGCGAACCGTCTCCACAGACAGCGTATTGCCGCAGCAGGCGATGGCTTGGTCCAGAGCGGACAGCGAATCGCGCACGCTGCCTTCGCCAGCTTGTGCGATCACCGATAACGTCTCGTCGTCGGCGTGCACGCCTTCTTGCTCCGTGATGTAGGCCATGCGCTCCATAATCCGAGCGAACTCAACCGAGCGGAAATTGAAGTGCTGGCAGCGCGAGGCAATGGTGATAGGAATCTCCGCCGCTTCGGTCGTGCAGAGAATAAAAACCACCCACTCGGGCGGCTCTTCCAGCGTCTTCAGCAGCGCGTTGAAAGCTTCCTTGGTGATCTGGTGCGCTTCGTCGACGATAAAGACCTTATAGCGATCGCGCGCCGGCCGGTAGCGCACGTTTTCCCGAATCTCGCGCATCTCGTTGATGCCGCGATTAGACGCCGCGTCGATCTCGATGACGTCCACCGAGTTCCCAGCGGCAATCTCCAGGCAACTGGAACAGACGCCGCATGGTTTGGCGATAGGCCCGTGAATGCAATTCAGGCAGCGGGCCAGAATCCGGGCGACCGTGGTTTTGCCCGTGCCGCGCTGGCCCGAAAAAATATAGCCATGGGCGATGCGGCGGCTTTCGATGGCATTGGACAGGGTCTTCTGGACATGTTCCTGGCCGATCAGCTCATCAAAATTTTGAGGGCGATACTTCCTGGCAATGACCTGATACATGGAGTGATTCGAATGAGCAGTCTGTGTGCCTGGAGTTGATCAGAGGAGAAGTATGCCAGACCCCGGGTGATCCGCGGCACACAAGCTAAACCGCTACCGTTGCTTCCTTCCGGACCTGGCGGGGTTTACAGCCGCCCATTGCACGAAGCCCGGAGCCTGACAACTCACTAGCTTAACATTGAGGTCTAAGCGGCGGGATTGATGACAGTGAAGTGTTCGCTACGGGTCGCGGAGCATCTGCGTCCATCCTGCGTTTATCGACGGCTTGTCATCATAAGCGCTGTTTGTCCAGCAGGAATCTCACAGAAGGGAAGGGCCGCTGACCAACGCCGATGCACGCGGATTGTCAATGAATACAATGTGGTTGTCCTCCAGTTCGGAGAAGAACTTCACATCGACGTGCTCAATTTTTTGCCGAATCACCGAACCCCCTGCCCGCTCCTACCAGGGCATTTCGGACGGTTCAATGCAACATTTCGGCCCGGCTTCGAACCTACCGTTCTGCAAATAGAACTCCAGGGCTCCGGTCTTCGCTAAAAGAAAGAGATGGGAAGGAGCAGTCCATCAGTGAAGTCGCTTGGAATAAGGCGGAAGGACCGCATCGGCTAGCTCAAAGCCGCGATGCCGCTGGCCCGGTCCGGACTCACACCCAGAAAGCTATCCGTGGTAGACATCTTCAAAACGCCCTGCAGTCGCTCCGACAGGCAGCAAAGGTGAAACACTCCACCCTTCTGATTGATCAGTCCAAACGTATGAACAATCAGGCCAAGCCCCGCGCTGTCGCAATAAGGTACTGCTTTCAGGTCGAAAAGCAGCCTGATGACACCCTTATCAATGAGCCCGCGAATCTGGCTGTCCGCCAGGCTCAAGCTCATGCCGAGGGTCAACCAGCCATCGAAAGTAATAACGGCGGCGTCGGCGGTCAGTTCTTCGATTTTGATTTGAAGCGACATGCCAGCCTCAAAATAACATGAGCTTACTTGTTGGAACCCAACACAGCTTGCAGTTTTTCCGCAAACAAACTGTTCATAGGCTGCTGTTTCGGAGCCGGCTCTGACTGTTTTGCAGCGGGTGCAGGCTGAGCCTCTTTCGCAGCGGGAGCAACAGGCGCTTGCGGCGCTTCAGGAATGGGCGCAGCAACTGGAGCCGGTGAAGCTATTGGTGCTGGTGGAGCAGCAGGAGAAGCCGTTACTGGTTCCGGTTCCGGCTCAAGGTCGGATTGGACCGCCGGCGGCCGCGCCGCTTTCGGTTGGATAACACCCAGACCCTCCAGATACTTATCCTTCTTCAGCAGGATGCGATCCATCGAACTGATCCAGCCGGTAAACTCGCCTTCCACAATCTGGTCGCGTTTCAACGCGCACTCCATGGCATTCATCTTCGAATCCAGGTTGTCCAGATGATGAAACAGCAGCGCCTCGGCGAAGATCGGCACCTTGGGCGATCCATACTCCAATTCGCCGTGATGGCTCACCACAATATGCTCCACGAGCGAACGAAGCTTGGGCGGAAAATCCGGCAGCGTCTCAAAGTGCCTGCCGAGTAAACGCAGGCCCAGAATAATATGCCCCAGCAACTGGCCGTCGGCTGAGTAGTTGAAGCTTCGCTGATAATTCAGCTCTTCAATCTTCCCGATGTCGTGCAGAATGGCGCCGGTCAGCAGCAGGTCCAGGTCGATATTGGGATACTGCGGAGCGGTCGCGCGCGCCAGGGAGCAAAGCGAAAGCACGTGTTCCAGCAAACCTCCGCGCCAGGCATGATGGATGTTCTTGGCGGCGGGCGCAAGCTTAAACAGCCGGGCGGTTTCGGCATCCGCGAAGACCGCTTCCAGCAGCGCACGCAGGTGCGGATTGTTTATGCTTGCAATAATCCCGCGGAGTTCCAGAAACATCTCTTCCGGATCGCGCGTGGAGCAGGGAAAGAAATCGGCGAACTGAACCTCATGGTCTTCCAGACGCCGCATCTTGTGGATGGTGAACTGGGACCGGTTCTGATAAATTTGCGTGATTCCTTTGACCTTGACGAAATCGTCGCGGTCAAAGGTATCCATCACTTCAGCTACGTTGTCCCACATCTTTGCTTCAATTTCGCCGGTTTTGTCGGCTAAATGCAGCGAAAGGTAGGGCTCGCCGGTTTTCTTCTGGCGGATATCTTTGGAGATAACCAGCAAATGGGCGGTGACAATCTCATTCGGCACGAGTTCGCCGACCGTCGGGGACTTCATTTCAGGCACGCTTTCTCAAGTAGCCGCTTAGCGGGAACTGCTCTTACCGGTCGCCGTTGTGGAGGTGCCGGGAATCGGAATGCCCAGGAACTTCTTATGACGCTTCTTCTCTTCCACTTCGCGCTTGGTGACGGTTTCGGGCTTCAGCGTGGCGGGATCCTGCCACTTGGTATCTTGTCCAGGCGCTGCGCCGGTATCTACGAAACCAGGCTTGATTTGCAGAAAGGCCTGGGTGCGTAGAGAAGTAAGATATTCGCGCACCTTGGGCTCCATTTTGGGGCCGTAAAGCGCATTTTCAATCTCCTGCCTCACGTCCACCAGAGGCGCAAGCCCGGCCTTGGTGTGTTCTTCCACTTTGAAAATCTCGTAGCCGGTGGCAATCTTTACGGGCGGGGTAACGCCACCCTTAGGGAGGTTCCAAACCGCGTCTTCAATATCTTTGTTCAGCTCGCCCTTTTTGTAACCGCCCAACTGGCCGCCGTCCTTCGCAGTTGCCGCGTCGGAGTTATTGCGCGCCAGTTCGGCAAAGCGCTCGCCCTTCTTGGCTTCGGCTGAAATGCTGTCGGCCTTCTTCTTGGCTGCGTCGATTCCGGCCTCATCCTTCTTTTCCGTCGAAATCAGAATTTCGCTGAGGTAAACCTTCTCCTCGCGAACGAAGTCCGCTTTGTGGGCGTCATAGTAATCCTGAATTTCCTTGTCGGTGATGGCGATCTTGCGCCCTACTTCCTGGCCAATCACCTCACGCGTCAGAGCGTGGTCCTTGGCGTGCGCCAGAAAATCCTCAAAACTCATGCCGGATTGTTGGCGCACGTACTCATGGAATTTTTCAGGATCGGTGATGCCGGATTGCCGCTGCAGGCTGGCCATGTACCGGCTGACTTCGCTATCGACATTGACGCTCAGCTCTTTGCCTTTTTCCACCAGCAGGAGTTCGTCAATGCGGTCGCGCAAAGCGTTCTTCTGCTTCTCGGCAATCATCTGATCTACTTTCGGACCTTGAACGCCTTCCGCCTTTGCCTCAAGCTGCGCATCTCGCGCCGCCTGGGCCAGTTCGTCCTGGCTCACAATGTCGCCATTCACCTTGGCAATAATCTGGTCAATCACTTGCGTATTGGTCTTGGGAACATCCGCAGCGAAACACGCGAGGCCACACGTTAAGGTGGCTAGGCAAACAGCTTTCATGTCTTTACTCTTCATTCTGCAACATTTACGAAACCGGTGGGCGCAACCGGAAGCGAATAAAGACGTTTCCCGCTACCGGGTGGTTGCCATATTCGGGCTTTGCGTCGCCGGGAAGCGAGTAAAAGGTCAGGTTCGCGCCGATGCCGGTCTCCAGGTTCCTGGCTAAGTCCTTCAACCAATTGATGTCGCGCGTATAGCCCACCGTGTAAGCGCCAATACGCGCCGTCATCACGGGGTAGATGTTCGGGAAGAGTTCGTATTTGTCCACCAGTTCGAAGCGGCCCGTCAGAAAATTCCACTTCCTGAAGGGAAACACGGATTCCGCCAGGAACGAATTCTGATTCAGTCCAGTGGCGGTGTAGTGGTTGCGGCCCCAAATGAGGCTGGATGACCAACTGCCGCCCGGTTGCGGCTTCGAATAAGACAGTGACGCGGTGGTGCGAAGTTGATCTCCCGGTTCAAGCGCCTCCGGGTGCGTCAGGCGTCCGGCTGAAAACTGTGCAGCCCAGTTAGGGGAGGGAAGATACCACAGGCGCGCCGCCCACGAATCAATGCTGCCTTGTTCAATGATCCAGCGATTTTCACCGGGTTCGGCACCGTGGAATCCGCTACCTTCCAGCTTGAATTTTCCGTATGCGATTCCGGCGGTCGCCACATCGTAGGAAATATGCGTGGAGTCCTGCAGGTGATGGCTAAGCGGAGCTTCGGGCAGTTCACTGGCGGACGCCCGGTGCGGATAGGCCACGGGGCCAAGCGTGGGGTCGCCCACGGGATGGAACGCCAGTTCGAGCGTTGCGCGGTCAGCAAGATGATACGCGTAGGTCACCCCCAGGGCCATGAAGAGGTTGTGCGGATGCTGGCCGTCGACAATGGCCTTTCCATACGCGGTTTCACCGGTCTGGAAAAGCAGCGGATAGCGCTCCCCCGTGATGGTGGCCGGCTCCAGGCTTAGCATTCCATCGAATTGAAGTGCGCCGCGCGCGCCGGCCTTGTGTTCGAAGCTGAACATCAGCCAGTTGGTGGAGTAAAGCTTATCTGCCCCCCGCGGCCCGCTTTGCTGGGTCTCCACCACAAAGCCCTGGGCCATGATGTTCAGCTTCCAATCGCCGCCTAATGACTTATGCCACATGGGCATGGGCCATGCGGCTGGATTCACGCTGCTGCCCGATGCCAGGTTCATCAAGAAGTCTTCCGGCGGCGACATGTGCATCGAGCTCATGTCCATATGGGACATGCCGGGCATATTGGCCATATCCTGCTGCGCAAGAACAGAGCTCGCGCAGAAAAGCATGAAAAGTAAAACTTTCATCTCAAATCCTTTCGCTGATCGGTGAACGGAAGTTAGCGAGCTAACACCGGTTTCAGATCCGCAGAATGGTGGATTTGAGCAGGGCTGTTGTAGGGGGGGCGAATCGCTCCAGTTCAGAGGCGATTTCGAAACGAACCGCGGGACGCGGAAACTCCACCCGGATAATGAAAACCGTGGGCACCGGGACTTGAGCCGACACCACATGTTCTGCCGCCATCAGCGGTTTTGTACAGCTATGCGCCTGGTGGTGGTGACAGGGGGGAGCTTCTGGTTGAACACAGACCACGGCACATTGCGCGGTGGCGCCCAGAAAGATGAATGCCATGAGTAAAGCCGTGATTCTGCAGGCGAGACTCAGCATGTCCTATCGTAACAGCAAAATTGCTACTTCTTGAGCAGCGCCTCCACCGGCTCTGCCGCACCCAGCTGCACGATGATGTCGCGAATCTCATCAATCAACTGAGAATGTGTACCGCTGGCTTTTAGCGGCATCTTCAAAACTCCCGCGGGCGTAAACTGCGCTCCCGCCGTGGCGCGCACCAGGTTCATCAGCTTGAACGGATCGATCTTCGATTGCTGGTGGAACTTCACATTCGCGAAGCCTTGACGCCGGTCTATGGATTCCACCCCGGCGCGCTGAGCTTGCGATTTCAGGAGTGAGAAGCGGACTAGGTTATTCACTTCCTCCGGCACCGGACCATAGCGGTCATTCAGCTCATCCAGAATCTTCTTGGCCTGCGTCTCGTCCTTAGCGTCGGCTATGCGCTTGTAGGAACGCAGCCGCTGCGCGTCGTCTGAAATGTAGGTGGGCGGAATGCGAATATCCAGACCCAGGTTCAGCGTGGAGTGGATCTCCAGCGGCACTTCTTCGCCCTTGAGTTCGCGAACCGTTTCTTCCAGCAGCCGCACGTACGTGTCATAGCCAACCGCTTCGATGTGGCCGTGTTGTTCGCCGCCCAGCAGATTGCCGGCGCCGCGAAGTTCCAGGTCCAGCGCGGCAATTTTGAAGCCGGCGCCCAGGTCGCTGAATTCTTTCAAAGCGGCCAGGCGCTTGCGCGCAATCTCACTGAGTTGCGTGTCCGCAGGTACCAGCAGATAGGCATACGCGCGACGGTTCGACCGTCCCACTCTGCCGCGTAACTGGTAGAGCTCGCTTAATCCATAGCGTTCCGCATTTTCGATGATGATGGTGTTGGCGAGCGGGATATCGAGTCCGTTTTCGACGATGGTGGTGCAAACAAACACATCGTAGTCGCGGCGCATAAAACCAAGCAGCACGCGCTCCAGCTCCGCTTCACCCATCTGCCCGTGGCCCACGCCAATGCGACAGTTGGGCACCAGCTCCTGGATTGACGCCGCGCGCATGAAAATCGTATCCACACGGTTATGCACGAAATAAACCTGCCCGTTGCGCGTCAGCTCCTGGTCAATGGCGTTCTTAATCAGGTCAGGGTTGAAGTGCGCCACCACCGTGTTGATGGACAGCCGGTCTTTAGGCGGTGTCTCAATCACCGACATGTCGCGCAGGCCCAGCAGTGACATGTGCAGCGTGCGGGGGATGGGCGTGGCGGACATGGTCAGCACGTCTACGTTGTGGCGCAACTGCTTCAAACGTTCTTTATGGCGGACGCCAAACCGCTGCTCTTCGTCCACAATCAGCAGGCCCAGGTCAGAAAACTCGACGTCCTTCGAGAGCAGGCGGTGAGTGCCGATCAGAACGTCCACCTTGCCGGCCGCCAGATCCTCCAGCGTGGCTTTCACTTCTTTGGGGCTGCGAAAGCGGCTAACTAGTTCCACGCGCGCCGGAAAACTCGCAAAGCGCCGCCGGAACGTTTCGTAGTGTTGAAAAGACAGGACAGTCGTGGGCGCAAGCACCGCCACCTGTTTGCCATCGCCCAGGGCTTTGAACGCAGCACGCATGGCCACTTCTGTTTTGCCGAACCCGACATCGCCGCAGAGCAGACGGTCCATGGGTTGAATGTCTTCCATGTCCGCTTTGATTTGCGAGACGGCGCTCAGCTGATCTTTCGTGGCGCTGTATTCGAAGGAGTCCTCGAATTCGCGCTGCCAATTGCTGTCTGGCGAGAACGCAAACCCCTTCGACATCCGGCGCTGCGCATATAACTTCAGCAGTTCATCCGCCATGTCGCGCATCTTGGCCTTGACGCGGGACTTGGTCTTTTCCCACGTCACGCCGCCCAGGCGGTCCATATGCGGCTTGGCCTCGCCCGCACCGCGATATTTCTGAACCAAGTCCAGCCGCGTCAGCGGTACGTACAGCTTCGATTCGGCGGCGTATTCAATCACCATGAAGTCGCCGCTCTGGTCACCCTGCGTGATTTCGCGGATGCCCAGGAATTGGCCCACCCCATGCGTGGCGTGGACCACGAAATCGCCCGGCTTGAGATCGGCAATGTCAGAGGCAAAAGCCGCCAATTGCGACTTTGTAGGCTGCCGCGCAATCAGATCTGAAGTTTCAAAAAGATCTTCGGACCCAAGAATCGCCAGCTGCGAATCATGCAGCACTGTCCCGCGCCGCACGTTGCCCTTGATCAGGTACGCGCTGGACACCGCGCCTGCGTAGTAGGAGCGTTCGGCTAGCGACGGTCGCGTGCCTGCGCTCGACTCCAGGCCCAGTTGATACGGGATGGAGTACTCTTGCAGAACGTCCGCCAGCCGTTCAATCTCGCCGGTGGAGGCAGCGAAGAAAGCGACGCGGTTGCCGGCGTTAATCAGGTTGCGGGCCTCCGCCACAGCCACCGCCATGTTGCCCTGAAACGTCAGGGACTGGCGAGTGGGAATGTGGAAACTGGCCGCAGCGCTGGCAGCACTGGCTCCCGTAATAAGCTCAAGCTGATTGAGGTGGATCGTCGTGTGCGCGGCGAGCTGCTTCTGCAACTCCTCCCAGCGCACAAAATTCTTCTCCGGCTCAATCGGCGCTGGCTTATCAGGATGGTCCAGGCGCTGCCAAAGGCGGTCGGCCGCCGAAGTAATATCGAATGGTTCATCCAGAACGATAAGCGAATCGCTCATCATCGAGAGCAGGGTTTGCGTGCGAGGCCGGATGAGTGGAACCAGGAACTCCCAGCCCGGAAAAATCTCGCCGGGATTAGAAAGATCAAGATCGATTTCCTGCGCCGCCGAGGCCAGCTCCCGCAGCAACTGCCGCGACTTGGGATATTCGGCCAGCGGTAACAGGGTGGCTGTGGCTACTTTTAAGACTGACCGCTGAGATTCGACGTCGAACTGGCGAATGGATTCAATCTCGTCGCCAAAGAATTCCACACGCACCGGCCGTGCTGCTTCGGCGGGAAAGACATCGAAAATACCGCCGCGCACGGAATATTCGCCCACCATTTCCACCGGTTCGCGCCGCTCATAACCAATGCTCTCCAGGTGCTGCACCACGTCTTCCAGCGCCATCTCCTCGCCGGTGCGCAGCACCAGTGCAAGCTGCCGGTAGAACTCGGCCGATTCCGTGCGGAGCAGGGCAGAGGCCACCGGCGTGATGGTGATGGGAATCTTTTGCGCTGCCAAACGCCACAATCCGACGGCGCGCTTCTCCTCAATTTCGTTGTGAGGGGACATGCGCTGGTGCGGCAGCACATCCAGCGCAGGAATAAGTTGCGGCGTCGGCAGATTTCGCCCTTCGAAGAAAAGATCGAAGAAGACTTCAACCGATTCCAGCAGCGTTTCAGCCTGCTTGTTGCCGTCCACCAAAACGAACAGCGGCTTCTCCGTTGCCTGATATAGCAGCACCAGATACAGCGCCTTGGCGGTGGTCACCAGGCCGGACAGAGAAAATGGTCCGTGTTCGCCGCGCGTCAGTTGCTGAAGAAGTTGTTGAAAGCCCTGCTGCCTTGCCGCTGACTGCAGAAGTTCGCGCGTTGCCGGATGAGTCAATGGCTGGTCCTTCTGCCATTTTAGATGGAAAGTTATTCTGGAAGCGCTAAGTGCAATATCGCCACATATTAGTCAGGGCCACCAATTGGGTGGGTGATGCCGTGATGTCTCTGCCCGCTCTCCAGCAGCTGCGTTTGCGTCATCCGCAAGCTCGCATTGCTGTGCTGGCGCGGCCCTGGGTAGGAGCGTTGTATGCGCGCGAGAGCTTTTGCGATGAGTTGATCCCGTACGAAGCCGGCGCAAAGCTAAAGGTATCGGCGTTGCGAACCGTGCGCTCCCGGCGCTTTGATTGTGCACTGCTTTTGCAGAATGCCTTCGAAGCCGCGGCCTTTAGCCGGCTGGCCGGGATACCGGTCCGTATCGGCTACGACCGCGATGCGCGCGGCTGGCTGCTGACAAAGGCCATTGCCGTGCCGAAACCAGGTGAAATTCCCAAACACCAACGATTCTATTACCTGGAATTACTGAAGCGGGCCGGCTTGATAGCCGAATACGCGGATCAGCCGATCCGGCTGGCCGGCTCCGAGGCCGCCTCCCGCAGCGGTGTGGAACGTTTGCACGGCCTCATCTCGTCTGAATCTGTAATTGGTGTCAGTCCGGGCGCGGCTTATGGGTCGGCGAAGCGCTGGCTGCCGGAGCGCTTTGCCGAATCTGCCATTGCAGTGGCGCACCATTCCGGAAGCGCGGTAGTCGTGATGGGATCACAAGGGGAATATGAGATTTGCGAGCAGGTTCGCACGCTGGTGAGTGCGGCTGGAGTGGAGGCCATTAACTTGGCCGGGAAAACCAAATTGGAGGCGTTTCTAGAGATAGCCGCGGCGTGCCGGCTGATGCTGACCAACGATTCGGGCGCAATGCATATTGCGTCCGCCCTGGGCGTACCCACCGTCGCGATTTTCGGCGCGACTGATGATGCCGCCACCGGCCCGACCGGCTCGCATTCGCGCGTCATTCGCGAACCGGTGGAATGCAGTCCGTGCCTGTTGCGCGAGTGTCCCATTGATCACCGCTGCATGACGCGAGTGGATGCGGCGCGTGTGGCAAAAGCTGCCCTGGAATTGATGAATGCCAATTGACCAAGGGCCGATTCTGGTGGTTCGTCTGGGAGCGATGGGCGATATTATCCACGCCCTTCCCGCCGTTACGAGCCTGAAGGCTAGTTTTCCGGGACGTCGTCTGGTGTGGGTCGCCGCGAGTAAATGGCTGTCGCTTTTTGACGGCAATCCATACATTGATGAAGTTATTCCTTACAATCGCGATAGCGTGGCGGATCTGTCCATAACCTGGAAGGCTCTCCGAGCGCTAAAGCCGGAGTTAGCAGTCGATTTTCAAGGCCTCATTCAGTCCGCTCTGGTTGGTCGCGCCGCCGCGCCAAAGCAGTTCGTGGGTCTTGATCGGCAACTGGCGCGCGAAGCGGGCGCAGCGTTCTTTTATTCCAGGCGGGTGCATGCCGAAGGTCCACATCGTGTGGAACGCTGCTTGCAACTGGCAGCCGCCGCGGGCGCAACCGTATTGAGCACCAGGGCGTGGCTGCCGCCAGGGCGTCCGGAGGGAACACTTCCTCACGGTCCCTTTGTGCTCGCCAGTCCATTCGCCGGCTGGGTCAGTAAGCAGTGGCCGCTTGAACATTACGTCGTGCTGGCGGATAAGCTGAAATCGCATGGACTATCGCTGGTAGTGAACATTCCTGAATCGAAGAAGGGCGAACTGTCGAATTACCCAAATCTCCGTGTCCATACCTCTTCTATCGCCGGTTTGATTGACGCGACCCGGCGGGCGCACGCGGTGGTGGGCGTCGATAGCGGTCCGCTGCATATTGCCGCAGCCTTGAAGAAGCCGGGAGTAGCCATCTATGGCCCCACTGATCCTGCGCAAACCGGACCGTTCGAAAGTCCCATGCGCGTATTGAGGCTAATGACCGTGAGAACCACCTACAAGCGAGAAGACGAGATCGACCCCAGTATGCGCGCCATAGAGCCGTCGCAGGTAGTTGAGGCTTTGCTTGCCTGAAACGCCCCGCTATTTCTTTGGAAAAAAATATGCCGATTTTGTTCAGCGGCTCCGCGTCCCCTGCGGCTTCCTGCTGTTGGTCACGTTTGCCTTCTTCTCCCGGCCTTCGGGCCTTTCGCTCGCGATAGGACTGCCCATTGGTGTCTGCGGATTATTGTTGCGCGGCTGGGCGGCGGGGCATCTTGCTAAGAACCGCGATCTGGCTGTCTCCGGGCCTTACGCCTACCTCCGCAATCCGCTCTACGCGGGAACGCTGATCACCGCCGCCGGCCTCGTGGCGGCTTCACGGTCAATCGTTCTCGTGCCTATTTTCTCGGCCGTTTTTCTGCTCGTCTATTTGCCTGCCATTGAACTCGAAGAGCAACACCTGCGCAGCATCTTTCCCAACTATGGCGAATATGCGGAGCGCGTGAATCGGTTTCTGCCATTTCGAAAATGGCCGTTTCGAAATCCTCCCCGTTTTGCGCCCGCTTTGTATTGGAAAAATGAAGAATACAAAGCCTCCCTCGGATTTCTGGTGGCGGTTGCCTGGTTGATGTGGAAATGCTACAGAGCGACATTGCTGTGATACGCTTTCGACCATGAGAGTTGGTTGTTTTACCGCCCTGATGGCGCAGTTCCCTCTGGACAAGGTCCTTGAGAAGTTGAAGTCGCTCAACGTCACCACGGTTGAGCTGGGCACTGGAAACTATCCCGGAGACCCGCATTGCAGTTTGGGCATGCTGAAGAAGCAGGCCGAACTGAAGGACTTCAAAAAGAAGATTGAAGATGCCGGCGTCACCATCAGCGCGCTGAGCTGCCATGGAAATGCGCTGCATCCCGATCCCGTGGTAGCAAAGGGCTTCGCCGATACCAGCAAGCGAACCGTGGAACTCGCCGGAAAGCTGGGCGTGCCGGTCGTCGTCGACTTCTCGGGCTGCCCCGGCGACCACGACAAGGCGAAATATCCGAACTGGGTGACTTGCCCCTGGCCACCGGAATATCTGGATGTTCTCGACTGGCAATGGGAGAAGAGGGTAATTCCCTATTGGATCAAGCATGCCAAGTTCGCTGCGGACAACGGGGTGAAAATCGCCATTGAAATGCACCCCGGCTTCGTGGTCTACAGCCCCGAGACCATGCTGAAATTGCGCGAAATTGCCGGCCCGTCCATCGGCTGCAACTACGACCCCAGTCACATGTTCTGGCAGAGCATTGATCCCATCAAGGCCGTTCGCGTCCTGGGCGATGCCATCTTCCACGTGCATGCCAAAGACACCCAGATCTACGACTACAATCTGCCGAAGACCGGCGTTCTGGATACCAAAAAGTACACCGACGAGCGGAATCGCAGTTGGATCTTCAGAACCTGCGGCTACGGTCACCCCTACGGCTGGTGGAAGGAATTTATTTCCACGCTGCGCATGTACGGCTACGATAATGTCCTGTCCATTGAGCATGAAGATACGCTGATGTCGCCCGATGAAGGTCTTACCAAGGCCGCGGAGTTCCTGAACTCCATCGTCATCCGCGAACAACCCGCCGCCCCGTGGTGGGTGTAGTCCCCACATCTCTTCCATGTCCCAACGAGCGGTTGCAGCGTCGCGCCTCGCGCGTGAGCGCTTAAACCGCTCGCCTGCCAGCGTCACGGAGACGGGCCAAGGTGCTCGCTACCTTCAGCGCCACCGAAGCGAGCATTACCGCGGCACGGCATATGGCTCACACAGCGTCCGCTTTTGGTCGATTGCTATTTGTGGCTTTCACAATCCGCCGCTCCCTGGTTCGTGGAATCTCAGCTCGCCATATGAAACGCGCCGAAGTTGATATTTATGCCAAAAGCGAAAAAGCCTCCAATTCCTGAGTTTTCATTCCAGGACGAAGAAAGATCCTTTTGGGCTGAAAACGATTCCACCAAATTCATCGATGGGTCATCTGCCGAGAGGCGCAAATTTCCAAATCTAAAGCCGACGCTGCGGACGATATCTCTTCGCCTGCCGGTCGCAATGATTGAGGACCTGAAGATATTAGCCAACCGCCGGGATGTGCCCTATCAGTCTCTGCTGAAGGTTTTTATCGCGGAGCGATTGCAGCAAGAACGCCAGCGAAGCTAAATGCAGTTGGCGCTCAACTCTTCACGCCGCGCTCAAAAAGCCAAACTCCACCCGGATCGTCCGGCGAAGGCCGTGGCAGATTCGCATCCGGCGTCCAGCCTTGCTTCATCATTCGATCCTGCGCGAAACTTGCGCCATCCTTCATATAAGTCTTCGATCCCATCGCCGTCCAGCCGGACTCCCGAATCACTTGTAAAATCTCCGTTCCCTCTAGCCGGCTAGGGTGACGAAGCTCATTCGCTGCCCTCATCGAATCACCGCCACCCGCCAATATCACGGAAGTAGGCGGAGCCACCTCCACAATCCACCGGCGGCAGCTCGAGGCTTCCTTCGCCAAACTTTTCACAGTTTCAGCCGGCAAATAGAAAAGCAGACCTTCCGTGAGCAACAACACCTGGCTGCTCTCACGAAATACCGCTTTGAAAATTCGCTGACGGTCAGCTGCGTCATTCAAGTCCGCACTCATCCGTTCAAGCCGGCACTGTGGCGTCACATCTTTCATCACGCCGTACTTGTAATCCAGAATCGGCGCAAAGTCTACTTCAATCCACCGCAAACTCTTCGCTAAAGGCAGCCGCCAAGGCCTCGCATCCAGACCCGCGCCTAGGCAAAGCACGCAATCAATGGCTCCATCGCGCAGCTCATTCAACAGAAACTCATCAATGAAATGGGACCGCAATCCGATGCCAAAAGATCGCCAGCGTGAGGGAGACCCGCTGCGTGCAATCGCAATCCCGCGTTCTCCTGCAAGTCGCGCCGCAAAAGGATCGCGCACCAGCCCCGCTTCGAGCGACGTCTCGGCCGCACGAGCAGCGGCCACCAGCAGCGCGGTATCACTGATGTTCTCGAGTGCGGCCGAGGTCGCAGGCGCGACAATCGCTCCCCACTCCGCCGGATCGACGTCCCGCCCATGTTTCGAAAACAGCCAGTGATGCCCGCCGAGATCCTCAGCCGCATACTGCCGCTCCCCATATTCCGTCTCATGGGGCTCCTCCACAATTCTGACGCCGGCTGCCTTCGCAGTAGCGAAGTGTGCGTCCACATCCTCTACGAAAACAGTGAGCGAATGGCTCCGCAGACCTCCCTGCGCCGGGCTCTCGCGATCCTCCCGTGCGCTCGAAAGCATAATCCAAGCTGCGCCCAGACTCATCTGCGCTCCCTGCGCCGGACTCCCATACCGGTAATGCTCGATAAACCCAAAGGCCCTGCTCAACCACTCGATGGCTTCTGCCACGTCCCGGTAGACCAGGTGCGGCAGAATAATGTCGGCCGGTACAGAACGATTCTTCATTGCGCTCTCTATTTTGCGCTTGCTCGCGTACCATTTGCACCGAAAGATTCACCTGCCGCTCTTTTGCTTCGCAACGCTAAAATAGGGAGGTTCAAACAACGTTGTTCAACAGGAGTCCTATGGCAGGAAAAAGAATCGGCATTCTTACCGGTGGCGGAGATGTCCCCGGGCTCAATGCAGTCATTAAGAATGTGGTTTATCGCGCCACCCACGACGGGCACGAAGTAACCGGTTTGCGGCTGGGCTGGAAGGCGCTCACCGAGCTAAATTTCGACGACCCCGAAAGTGTGAAGCGCTTTGTGCTGCCCTTGACGCGCGAAAATACCCGCCGCATTGATCGCACCGGCGGCACGTTTCTGCATACCAGCCGGACCAATCCATCAAAGATGAAGAAGGTTCCCGCCTTCCTGAACGCGGCTGACTTTCCGACAGCGCAAACCACCAAGAACGGCGAGACCAGCACCACCTACGACATGACGCCGCGTGTGCTTTCGAACCTGGAGAAACTGGGCATCGATTCGCTGGTGGCCATTGGCGGCGACGACACTTTAAGCTATGCAGCCGTCCTGGACAAAGCCGGGTTCAAAGTCGTCGGCATCCCGAAGACGATGGACAATGATGTTCGCAGCACCGAATATTGCATCGGCTTTTCCACTGCCATTTCGCGCGCCATGGACGCCATTCAGCGCCAGCGCACCACTGTTGGTTCGCACGAGCGTGTCGGCATTTTCCGTGTGTTTGGCCGCGATGCCGGGTACACCGCTCTCTACACCGCTTACACCACATCTCTCCGCTGCGCCATTCCTGAATATGAGTTCGAACTGGACAAGATGATCGGCCTCATCATGGATGACAAGCGCGGCAACCCCAGCAATTACAGCCTGGTGGTGCTTTCCGAAGGTGCTCGCTGGAAAGGTTACGAAGTGAAGGAATACGGCACTCCGGACGCCTTTGGCCATCGCAAAAAGTTCAGCGTGGCGGAAGCCTTGAGCGACGAAATGATCGCGCACGAAGGCGTTGAGACGGTTGTGAGCGATCTCACTTACGACCTCCGCAGCGGCGCTCCCGACTTCCTGGACACTCTGGTCGCCAGCACTTTTGGAACCATGGCTTACGACGCCATTGTAGGCGGTAAACATGGCAGCATGGCCTCCATTACCAGCGGCAAGTTCGCCATGGTGCCCATCCCGGACCCGAAACTCGGGCCGCGCAAAGTGGATATCGACAGCATGTACAACGTGGAACGCTACCGGCCTTCTTACACGAACAAAGAAGGTCTGCCCGTCTTCTTGACCCATCTTTAAATGTCAACCCTAACTCCGAATCATGGCCGCGCCGAGATGCCTCTTTCTGAGGTCGTGGAGGCGCAAGGCCACCTCATTGATTCGCACATCATGGAACAAATCTTTGATGCGGTCGTTGAATACGGCGGCCGCTTCGAAGTGGAGCGTTTCGCTATCGGTCGCACCAACAGCGAACCATCCAACCTGCGCCTGAAGATAGAAGCTCCTACTGAGCAGGATCTCGAAAAGATGATGACGCAGTTGCTGGGTTTGGGCTGCGTGCCCGTGCATTCCGGCGACGCCGAATTCGGCATTGCGGAATGTAATAAATGCGCGCCCGACGACTTCTACTCCACCACAAATCAGGCCACGCAGGTGCGTCACAAGGGCCACTGGCTGGATGTCGAAGACCAGCGCATGGACGCCATGATTGTCATCGGCGAGAACAACGCTGTCTGCCGGCGCCTCCGGGATATCAAAGCCGGAGATCAGGTAGTGGTCGGCATGAAAGGCATTCGTGTCTTACCCGAAGCGAAGGAACGCGACCGTCAGTCTTTCGCCTTCATGAGCAATGAAATCTCGTCCGAACGGCAGGTGGAAACGTCCGTTGGCCAAACTGCCGCCATCATGGAGCAAGCTCACAATGACGGCAAAAAGATTGTGGTTGTGGCCGGTCCCGTGGTGGTGCATACCGGCGGCACCAAAGCTCTGTCTAAACTCATTCGCGGCGGCTGGGTGGATGCCCTGCTGGCCGGCAATGCACTGGCCGTGCATGATATCGAATCAGTTTTGTTGGGCACTTCGCTGGGTGTGCGCACGTCGGACGGACGCTTGGAACATCATGGTCACCGCAACCATATGCGCGCCATCAATGCCATTTACAAGGCTGGTGGAATCAAGCAGGCTGTTGAATCCGGCCGTTTGACGCGCGGTGTGATGTATGAATGCGTGAAAGCGAACGTGCCGTTCGTTCTGGCCGGTAGCTTGCGAGATGATGGTCCGCTGCCGGATGTGATCACTGATATGAACGAAGCGCAGGATGCCTACGCCGCTCAGTTGCGTGATGCCGGTGTGGTGCTCTGCCTGAGTTCCATGTTGCACTCTATTGCTGCGGGCAACATGCTCCCAGCCTGGGTGAAGGTAGTTTGTGTGGACATCAATCCGGCCGTCCCCACCAAGGTGAGTGACCGCGGAACTGGCCACGCCGTCGGCGTAGTTACGGATGTGGGACTTTTCCTGGATCTGTTGTCGAAGAAATTGTTAGCGAAATGAAGAAAGACAAACAGTACACAGATGAGCATGCCGAATCCGGCGTCCATGCTGATCTTCCCGAGATTGAAACCTGGCCAAACCAGTACGGCGAGTACGAAATTGAAATTGAGATGCCGGAGTTCACTTCAGTGTGTCCCAAAACCGGCCTCCCGGATTCCGGCGTCATCACGCTGGTTTATACGCCCAACAAGAAGTGCCTGGAACTAAAGTCGTTAAAAATGTACACTTTGGCGTATCGAAATCTGGGTATCTTTCAGGAAAATATAGTGAACCGGTTTCTGGCGGATGTCGTCAAAGCGACTGATCCGTTGGAAGCGATGGTACATGGTGATTTCGCTGCCCGGGGCGGTATTACGACACGGGTAACCGCGAATTACAAACGTCGAAAGAAATAGAATCTAGAGGATGAGAAAAATGCACAGCCGAATCGCCCTCCTCGTTTTCTTCACCGGATGTGCGGCTTCGGCGGCAGACTTTCAGGACTTCCAGGCGGCGCGCGCCGTCATTGGCCAGCCATCGTTTTCCGCTCGCGATCACGGCGTAACGCCCCGTGCCATTTCGCTCGTCAAGGGCAACCTTTATGTGGCGGATTCTGCGGGCTTCCTCTTGACCTATGACCTGTCGCTGATTGGCGCAGCCAAAACCGTCGCTTGTCCCGTCTGCCTGGTCGCCGCACAGGCGTCGACCCGGCAAAGCGTCATTCCCGGCGTCGCTGAAGCGGCGGTGAGTGGCAATAACATCGCCATTGCCGACGCAAGCTCGCGGCAGGTGATGATCTGGCGCGGGCTCCCCGCCGATGCCAAGCCGGACGTGGTGCTCTCCGGATTCGTCAATCCGGTTTCGGTAGCCATGGACGATCGCCGGCTCTATGTGGGCGATGCCGGCACGCATCATGTCTATGTCTGGAACTCATTGCCCAGGGCGGACACGCCTCCCGACGTCACGTTGGGCAATCCGGAACATGTCGGCATCCTGCCCGGCCCCGACACGATTGAAACGCCCGCCGCGCTGGCCTCCGACGGCGCAAATCTTTATGTGGCGGATACCAGCGCCCATCGCGTCCTGGTGTTTTCGCCGGGTGATTCCGCCATGCCGGAAGTGGTGAACGCGGCTACGCTCGCCGCCAGTGCCTTTGCTCCCGGAACACTGGTGGCCGTGGAACATAGCACGTCAACTTCCACTGTCTATCTGAACGGCAGCCCGCTTCGCCTGACCGATGGCAGCGCAGATCAACTGCAATTCCAAATTCCCTATAATCTGAATAGCGCCGACACGGGCAGCCTGTGGATCAGCACGGAGCTTGAAGATGGGTCCGCCGTCACCTCCCGCCCGGTGGCGCTGCATTTCACTTCCGCTTCGCCGGGGGTCTTTGCGTTTGGCGCCAAAGAGCCCCGCACCGGTATGTTGCTGCATGCGCCCGACGGCGTGCCGCTCAGTCCGGAGGATCCGGCTAAACCCGGCGAATTGCTCACCGTGTGGGCCACCGGTTTGGGCGCGGTCGTTTCCGAAGCCAATGACGACGGCGGATTCAATACAGTCCTGCCGGTTCACGCCAGCGTCAATGGCAACCCGGTGGAAGTAGTATCGGCGGCCTTGCCCGCCGAAGCCACCGGCGTCTACGAAGTTCGCTTGCGCTTGCCTGCGCAACTGGCCAGGGGTTCAAGTCTGGTTCTCGTCGAAAACGAAGCTGCCAGTAATGCCGTCACGTTCCCTGTCAAACTTGACTAAATCATGCACCAACTCCGATGGCACGCGCTTCTCAATCAATGGGTAGTGTTCAACACCGACCGGCAAAACCGGCCCCAGATGCCTGCCAATTGGTGCCCGTTCGATCCTGGTTCCGGTAAAGTTCCTGATCAATACGACGTCTATTTATACCCGAACGACTTTCCGGGATTTGCTCCCGATAGTGACCCATTCCTGGCTGAGCCGCATCCGCAGCCATTGTCATCCACCGGCGCGCGCGGCGTGTGTGACGTAGTCCTGTACTCGCCTGAACACACTCTGCCGCCTTCCAAACTGTCGCTCGCCAACTGGCGCAAGGTCATCGACCTTTGGACCAGCCGCACAAAGGATCACAGCGAAAACCCCGACATCGACATGGTTGCGGTTTTTGAGAACTGCGGGGAAGCGGTAGGCGTCACCATGCCTCATCCGCATGGGCAAATCTACGCGCTGCCCTTCATCTCGCCCGTCGTGGAAAAGGAACTGGCCGCTGCGGGAGCATATTCCACCGCTCATCCAGGCGATTGTTTGTTTTGTTACCTGTTGAATGAAGAACTAAAGCAGAACCAGCGAATCGTAGCGCAAAACGCATCCTTTGTCGCGTTCGTGCCTTACGCAGCGCGCTTCCCCGCGGAAGTCACTATCTACTCACGCCGCCATCTTCTGACGCTACTCGACCTGAGTGACGACGAGAAATCTCATTTAGCTGAGATCATAAGCGTCGTCCGCCGCAAGTATGACAATCTCTACGGGTTCATGCTGCCCCTGATGATGGCCGTAAAGCAGGCTCCACTCAAAATGCCTGACCCGCCGTACCACTTCCACATTGATCTGCTGCCGCTCCAGCGAAGCCCAACCAAGCTGAAATATCTGGCCACCATCGAAACCGCATACGGCTCGTTCCTGGCCGATACGGCGCCGGAGGAGATGGCCGAAAAGCTTCGCGCCTGCGAGCCCGTCACTACTTAAAGAAATAGACAGGACCGGATGCGCCGTAATCTCTGGACCTTGGGTGGTCTTTCACTTTTTGAGCTGCTGCGACGTACGGCCCGGCATTCCTGGAAAGATGCGGTCTTTGGGCAAGGCAGCCGGATGGCGTTCTATCAATTCCTGGCTATCTTTCCTGCGCTGCTGATGTTTCTGGCCATCTGCGCACGTGTTCCTCACTTCAATGACCATATGAAGGATGCCCTGCAACACCTGTCCTCTCAGGTTCTGCCGGCTGAGGCCTCATCGCTGTTTGAGCAAATGCTGGGCGAACTCAACCAGCGCGCTCTCACCGGTCTCCAACTCATCTCCACGTTCGCCGGCGCCGCCTGGGCTGCACACAACGGAACGTGGGCCATAATCTATGGCCTGAACCGGGCGTACGAAGTGGAAGAACACCGTTCCCGTTGGGAACTTTGGCTGACGGTAATCGGACTGACTCTGGCTTTGGCCTTGGCAGGCGCAGTGGCCGTGTTTCTGATATTCTGCGGAGTCCGGCTGCAGGCCGACATGCATCCCAGCTACATCGCACTCCGCATGGCGGAGTGGCTGGTGCTCATACTTCTGCTTTCCTTTTCGTTTGCGGTGCTCTATCGCTTCGGCCCCAACCTTCGAGATCACAAATGGAGTTGGAGCACGCCCGGCGCAGTCTGCGCCTTGATTCTGTGGGTAGGCGCCACCGTCGCCGCGCGCCTCTACTTTGATCACATCAACTCTTACCAGCGTAGCTACGGCCACCTAAGCGGAGTAGCCATGTTCCTCCTCTGGCTCTACTTCACCAACGGAGCCATCCTCATAGGCGGCGAGATGAACTCCGAAATCGAAAAAGCCGCGGCCGAAAAAGGCAAAAACCAGGATCGCTCGGGAAGCTAGGCTGGCAGCCAAGCTCCCACGCCCAGCGTTGCCGGGCAATCGCTTAAACCACCCGCTGGAGTTGCTCCCGCGCCGCCCGCAATTCCTTCACCCCATCACCGAGCGGCAGAAACTCCATCGCCACCATCCGCTCATATTTCAGTTCCACAAGCTTGCGATAAATACTCTCATAATCGATCTCACCCGTCCCAGGCGCATGCCGTCCGGGAACATCCGCAATATGCACCAACCCGGTGTATTGAATATTCTTTACCAGCTTCTCAATCAAATTGCCCTCGGCAATCTGCTCATGGTAGAAGTCATACAGAAACTGCACCTGCGGATGATCTACTGCGCGAACAATCTCAAACCCCTCGGCTGAAGATGTGAGGTAATACTTCGGGTTCTCCTCCGGATCGATATTTTCAAGCAACAGCCGCACAGGCTGTCCATTGATCTGCTTGCCTTCCACAAGCTTGGCTGCCGCCCTCAGTCCGTCAATACAACTCTGATGCTGCTGCGCCTTTGGCATCGCAGGCACCACATTGCCCGACATGACAATCACAGCCGGAATCTGCAGCCGCTCCATGATCGGAAGCTCATTCCGCACATCGTTCAGCAGCCCCTCGCGCTCAGCCGGGTTGCCAACCCCGTGACGGAGCCCGGCGGTCACATCGAACGTAAGGCCGAGCTGCTTCTGTTTCGCAAGAGCGCCTTTGAAATCGGAGTCCGACCAATTCTTGTACTCGCCCACAAGTTCGACATTTCGGTAACCCGCCTCAGCCACCTTCGCCAGCCGCTCTTCAAACGGAAGCTTGGTGAAGACCGTCCAAAGCATAACGGAAACATTCAATGGTTTGCCGGAGGCGCCAAGGGCAAACGAAGGAGCCAGGCACGAACCCAAAGCCGCCCCGGCCAGACTTTTAGAAAACGATCGTCTATTCATTTCTCTATTGTGGGGGCTCCGGCCAACGCAAGCTCAGCACAACAGCCGGTATCCAGAGCCGATGAGTCACGCAGTAGCTGGTTGCTTAACTGGATGAGTCCAATGGACTGACGTAAGGTGGCAAGATAAAAACAACCGGCGTTCTCATAATCCTGTTGGGCTTCGGAGTCGGCCGGAGGCTGTTGGGCGCGCCGTAATGAAGAAAGATTCATCTGCTATTTCTTATTCGGCCGGAATGGAGCTTTGCAGTAGTTTCCGGGTGCAGTTCTGTTGATTTTCGTGTCTTATCCAGTAAGGAGTAATGGGTAGAGCGAAAATAGGGAAAGTGAGGCTTTCTTTAACTAACAGCACGGTTCGCACTACGATTACTGTGAGTGCGGTACTAGTGGGCGCGTTTGTGGCAACCGGCTTTGTGAATTCGGCCTATGAGCGCGAACGCAGTAAGCTGGGCGACCGGCATTACCTGGCAGGAGAGAGATTGACCGGGGTTCATGACCTTTCGGGGGCTTCGGAAGAGTTTCGAAAAGCGCTTTTGTTCGCGCCGGACAACCAGGAATATCGATTATCTCTGGCGACGGCGCTGGTGAATGAAGGGAAGCTGGAGGAGGCGCAATCGCACCTGGAGCAGCTTTCGCAAGAAGATCCGACGAATGGCCGCATCAATCTGCTGCTGGCGAAAGTGGCGCTGCAGGGACACCATTTGAACGAAGCGATGGAGAGTTATCAGCGGGCGGTCTATGAATACTGGCCTCCCAGTGAGTTGAATGAGCGGCGGGAAGCGCGCTGGGAGCTGATCAATCTGCTGGAAGAAACCGGCCGCAATCGCAATCTACTGGTGGGAGAACTGTTGCAGCTTTATGGGAATCTGCCGCCGGGTTCCGATCAGCGGATGCGGGTGGCGTTGCTGCTGCTTCGAAACGGAGCAGATGCCGAAGCCGGGCATGTGTTTCGAGACATCCTGAAGAACGCCGGCGGCACGACCGCGCCGCCTGCGCGTGAGGAATTGTTGGGCGCGCATCTTGGATTGGCGCAGATTGCCTTTCGTACAGGAGATTTTGTAGAAGCTCGCCACGAGTATCAGCGGGCTTTGCGGGAGAATCCGAACGACGGCGAGGCGTCAGCGGGTTTGCAGCTGACCAATGAAGTGATTGACGATTCGCCCCAACTGCCGAATATCTCCGCCGCGGAACGTTTGCGGCGCAGCCAGGATTTATTGAGCCGCGTAGAGAGAGATTTGGAGCAATGCGCCGGAACGGTTCCGCCAGACAGGGCAGCGGAACAGCAGGCGGATGAGAAGCCGGGCGATGCGGAATCCTGTCAGTCCGCTCCGAACCCCGGCCTTTGCGCACTGGATCAGCGGCTGCAGGGGATCAGAAGCTCGTTCGATCAGCCGGTTGTGGATAAAGATGATGAATCCGCGCGCCTCCAGCAGGCCGCGCAGGAGCTTTGGAAGCAAAGGGCAAAGTTCTGTCCGCAGGCGCATGGAAAGGATGCCGTATTAGAGGCTGTTCTGCCACGGCTGGGACACGAGTAGGAATGAAAAACGAGCAGCAAAATAAACACACCAGGCCGGAAACCGAAGAGGGAAACCATCGAGACAAATTGACCCACGCGCGGTTACACGACGCGAAGGAGTGGTGGCGGGAGTCGATGGGGTTCTTCGCCTTCAGCGACACGCAACGGTTTCTCCTGCTGGCGCTATTGATCGGCATGTTTTCCGGCTTGCTGGTGGTGCTCTTCCACATCACGATAGAGGCCTTGAGCTGGGCGTCGCTGGGCGCGTTGGCGGGGCGGTTCAAATGGGTGCGGCTGTTGAGTCCGGCGGCCGGCGCGCTGATCGCGGTGTTTATTGTGCGGAAGCTGTTTCCGCTGGCCAAGGGCAGCGGCGTAAACCAGACGAAAATTGCGATTTACAGCTCGAACGGGTTTGTTTCAGCTAGCACGATTTTTGGAAAGTTTCTGGGCTGCGCGATTTCGATCGGAAGCGGGAACTCACTGGGACCGGAAGACCCATCGCTGCAAATGGGGGCCGGAGTGGCGTCGTACCTGGGGCGCATTTTTCATTTGCCGCGCAATTCCATGCGGCTGATTGCGCCGGTGGGCGCGGCGGCCGGCATTGCGGCGGCTTTCAATACTCCCATTACCGGCGTCCTGTTCGTGATGGAAGAAGTGCTGGCAGACTGGAGCGCCACGGCGGTGGGTTCGATTGTGCTGGCGGCGGTTTCCGCGGTTGTGACGATGCGCGCGTTTCTTGGCGATGCGGCGCTGTTTCGCATTCCTTCGTTCAAGTTGAGCAATGCATCGGAACTACTGATTTATGCCGGCATCGGGGTTGTCGGCGGCGTACTGTCGGCGTTCTTTATCTGGCTGATTGAGCAGATGAAAAGGCGTGTGGAGAACATTCCGCATTGGCGTCATTATGCGCTGCCCGTGATTGCCGGGTTCTTAACGGGTGTGGTGGGGCTTTGGTTTCCGGAAGTCATGGGCGCGGGCTATGAGGCGATCAACAGCGCCCTGCACGGCCAGTTTGTTTGGGATGTGTTGCTCTATCTGGGACTGGCGAAGTTGCTGGTGACGCTGCTTTCGTTCACCGCTGAAACACCGGGCGGAATGTTTGCCCCGGCGTTGTTTGTGGGAGCCATGTTAGGCGGGGCGCTGGGCGGACTGGCGCACCGCTTCTGGCCGCTGGGCGCGGGATCGGCCGAGGCCTACATGCTGGTGGGCATGGGTACGTTCTTTGCGGGTGTGTTCCGGGCGCCTATCACCTCCATTTTCATGGTGTTCGAAGTGAGCGCCAGTTATGTGATTATTCTGCCGGTAATGATTGCGAATACGACGGCTTATCTGATTTCGCGCGCGCTGCACCCGACGCCGTTCTTCAAAATGCTGGCTGAGTTGGAGGGTGTCGATCTGCCGACGGCGGAGGAAAAGCGCACTCTGCAACCGCTTCGTGTGGAGGACGCGATGCAACCATCGGATTCGGTTGTGAGACCGGGTGTAAAGCTGTTTCCGGATGAGACGCTGGATGCCGCTATGCGGCTGCTGGCGATACAGCCGGAGATCCAGGTGGTCAGCCGCCTGCATGCGGACAAGGTGCTGGGCTTGTTAAAGCTGGAAGATGTTTACCGGGCTTACGGCCTGGTGGAGAACGGTACGGCGAAGACGCCTGAGTTAGCGCAGAGTACGTAGTGAAGGGTGAAACCGGGATGTTTAAGCTGGGAGTTTTAGATCAATCGCCGGTGGCTGCGGGGTCAACTGCAGGGCAGGCGCTGTGGAACTCGGTGCAACTGGCGCAAATCGCTGACCGGTTGGGTTATGAGCGGTATTGGGTGGCGGAGCATCACGGGACGCCGTCACTGGCGTGTAACAGTCCGGAAGTATTGATGGGACCCATAGCGGCGGCTACTCACAGAATACGGGTGGGCAGCGGAGGCATCATGCTGCCGCACTATAGCCCGCTGAAGGTAGCCGAGAGCTTTAGCATGCTGAGCGGGATGTTCCCGAACCGGATTGATCTGGGTATCGGGCGTGCGGCGGGGACCGGTCCGGCGGTTTCGTTTGCCCTACAGAGGGACCGGCGGCAGCGGGCGCCGGATGATTTCCGTGATCAGTTGGATGAGTTGCTTGGTTACTTTGATGAAGCCAGCGAGAAGGCCGGGGTGATTGGGCAGATTGGGCGGGGCTTGCCGTCATTTGCCAGGACGCAACCGTATTTGCTGGGATCCTCCCTGCAAAGCGCCGTGTGGGCCGCGGAATTGGGGCTGCCTTATGTCTTTGCAGATTTTATAAATGCAGATGGAACGGCGATTGTTGAGCATTACCGCCGGGCATTTCAACCCTCGGTCTGGCTGACTGCGCCACACGTGATTGTTGCCAGTTGGGTGATTTGCGCCGACGACTCAGACGACGCTATGATGCTTTCCGCGAGTATGCGTATGCTGATGCATTTGTTGATGCGAGGGCAATTAATAGCCGTTCCGCCTCCGGAAAGGGCGCAGGAGTTCCTGCGGCGGGAAGGGTTAGGAGTCGACTCGATGCCACCTGGACGCCGGATGATCACAGGCAATCCACTGCAAGTGAAATCAGGCCTTGAACGCTTGTCGGCCGAGTACGGCGGCGTGGATGAATTCCTTCTGGTGAATATTCTGTATGATCATCCGGCGCGGATGCGGTCTTATGAACTGGTTGCCAACGCTTTCCAGGTGAAAGAGGAGCTTCGGGATGCACAACTGGCTGAAGTGCACCGATGAACCGGCGGCGATTTCTGGCCGCGGCGGTGGGCGGTGTCGGCGCGGCGATGGCTGCCCCCAGCCCAGTTCAGATTTCAGTTGATCTGAGCCAGAAACTGCCACCCATTGCGGAAGATTTTATCGGGCTGGGTTACGAGATCTCGTCCGTGGCTATTGCCGATCTGCTGAGTGCGCGGAATGAAAGCTACGTTCAGCTGGTGAGAACCCTGAGCCCTACAGGTTGCGTTCGAATCGGAGGGAATACGTCGGATTATGCGTCGTATGCACCGAACGGTCCGTCTGTTTCCGATCCTAAGGAAACAGTTGTTTCGAAGTCCGATTTGGCGAAGCTGGCGACGTTCCTGGACGCCACGGGATGGAAGCTGATTTGGGGATTGAACCTAGGAAGCAATGACCAGCAGCAGGTTGTGGATGAGGCGAGCGCTGTGTCGGCGGTAATGGGTAATAAGCTGCTGGCGTTCGAGATGGGGAATGAGCCGGATCTGTTTGGTTATAAGTCGGTGCATCGCCATGCTGGTTACCAGTACAGCGATTATCTGCGGGAGTTTCGACAGTACCGCGAAGCGGTCCGGCAGAAGCTGCCTGGCGCTTCTTTCGCGGGGCCGGATGTGGCGGGCGCAACGGATTGGGTCACGAAGTTTGCGGCTGACGAAGGGCGGGATTCCAAGCTGCTGACGCATCATTACTACCGGCAGTGCGCGGGAGCCACCAGTACTCTAAGCAAGTTGATGTTCCCCGATCCGAAGCTGGCGCCTATGCTGACGGCACTGAAGGCTGCCTCAGAAACGGCGAAGACCCCGTACAGAATTTGCGAGGCCAATTCCTTCTGCGGGGGTGGTCAGCCAGGGGTGAGTGACTCGTTTGGCGCTGCGCTTTGGGCGTTGGATTTTATGTTTACGCTGGCGGCAAATGGATGCGCAGGCGTAAATATGGAAACCGGCGTGAATCAATTGGGATTGGTGAGTTCTTATTCGCCGATTACCGGTGATGGGACTGCCGCTTTCACTGCCAAGCCTGTCTATTACGGCATGTTGGCATTCGCGCAAGCCGGTAAGGGACAACCGGTTAGTACGGTTTGTGAGGCGAAGGGGATCAATCTGACTGCCTATGCTGCGGCGGACGGCGGCAATGTTTCGCTCACCATAATCAACAAAGATCAGTTCAGTGACGCCAACGTGAGCTTTAGCGGGTTGACGAATGCAGTGACGCGAGCTATCCGGCTGAGCGGAGACGCGCTGCAAAGCAAACAAGGGACCCGCTTGGGTGGCGTGCCGGTTCGAGCAGATGGCAGATGGCAGCCGGCGATGATTGAGCCGGTGACAACCGTCCAGGGGCACGGCAGCATTTCGGTCCCCGCCGCGAGCGCGGCGATTCTGTTTAATCGCCCGCGGTAAGCTTTGGATGGTGCGCCGAGCGCCCGCTGCAATCTTCTTTCGGGCCGGGGACGTAGACGGCGGCCAGTAGGAGATTGCCTTGTCTGAAAGTGCCACATCTACCTTTCGCGTGCGGCATCTGCCGGCGCATCCCAATCTTGAACAACTTAGCGAGCAGGCGCAGGATCTTCTGCGGGAATACAGGGCGGGGAATTCGGACGCTGTGGCGGAAGTGGATCAATTCGGAGTTCACCCTGATTCGGCTACGTTCGCGTTGGATGATGCGCAAGAGGTTTTGGCTCGGGCGTCTGGGCACAAGAGCTGGGCGGCATTGAAAGCGTTTGTGGATGGCGTCAACGTCAGCGAGTTCGTGGAGGCGGTGAAGGCTGGCGACATGAGCCAAGTACGCAGCATGTTGCACCGCAGGCCGGATTTGATCGGTCGCGATATCAGCGAGAGCAATGAACACAGGGGGCTGCATTTTGCTGTCCTGCAGCGGAACGAAGCCATGGTGCGGTTGCTGATGGAAGCGGGCGCGGATGCCCGCCAGGGAATTTATCCGCACCGCGATGCCACTTCGGCTTTAGCTCTGGCCAGAGATCGCGAATATTTCGAGATTGTTGCGGTCATTGAGGAGGAGGAGCAGCGGCGGCGGGAGGAGATGAGCTGCCCGAACGCTACGGTTGCCCCGGTGCAGGATCAGATTAATGCTGCTATTGCCGGGGATGACAACCAAACGGCGATGGCGCTTCTGGATGCGGATCGCACCTTGATCCAGGCTTGTGATGGCGAGGGTGCGTCTCCCCTGCACGTTGCGGCGCGGGCGGGTAACGCAGAGATGGTGGCGTGGCTGCTGAACAGGCGAGCAGCGGTGAATAAACGCGACGTTCGCGGCTTTACTGCGCTGGACTCAGCGGCGTGGGCCGCCAGGCTTGGGAATGAGAACGCTGCGGGGTTTCCGGCGATTGCCAGGGAATTGATGGAGCGCGGAGCGGAGCTGACCATTTCGGGTGCGGTGGCGCTGGGAGAAGAGAACCGGGTCCGGGAGATGCTCTCGAAAGATCCCCAACTGGTGCGTTCCCTCTGGCGGAATGGCGGTTTGCTGACGCTCGCCGTTCATCACGGGCGCATCGAAATGATCCGGCTGTTGTTGGATTTAGGCGCGGATGTGGATGAGCGGACCATGCTGGGGCAGTTGGAAGAGCCTACGCTCAGTTGGGGAATGCCTTTGTGGTGTGCGGCGCTCGGCAACCGGTATGAGATTTGCGAGGTGTTGCTGGACCGCGGGGCGGATCCAAATGCGAACGTCTATGCGTCGGGGTGGCCGCTTCGGAATGCCTGGAATCACAAGGATGGCAAAGTTAAAGGTCTGCTTTTAGCGCGCGGCGCGAAGCCTCAGCCTTACATGGCGGCGGAGTCGCACGATGTCGCAGAGGCGCGAAGGCTGCTCGCGGAGAACCCGAATGAAGCGATGGCAAGCGAGCTGGCTTGGTCGGCTGCTGACCATGGGTGCGCGGAAATTGTGCAAATGGCTATCTCAAATCTCACTTGGCCAAAGGGTGATCCGAGATGGCACTGGGTCTTGATCCAACCGATTCGGGGAGCGACTTCGGATCGAGAGAGCCGCGAAGGCCATTTTTCGAGTATGCAAGTCCTGCTGCGGCATGGGGTGGATCCAAATGTCTCGCGATATGGGCAGACGGTGCTGCATTTTGCGGCGGGGTATCGGGGAGATGTGAGCGATCAAGATCGAGCGCGTTTCGCCGGGATGTTGATCAACTTCGGCGCAAAGGTTAGCTGTCGTGATGACCTTTTGAAATCCACTCCGCTGGGTTGGGCGTGCCGCTGGGGACGTTTGGAACTGGCGAAGGCTTTGGTAGCGGGCGGGGCGCCTATTCTTGAAGAGGATGCCGAGCCCTGGGCGACGCCGTCTGCGTGGGCTCTCAAGTATGGTCATAGCGAAGTCATAAGGCTCCTTCAGCCAGAGTAAAGTGATCCCTAGTACTTTTCGTGGGATGCCTTCCTAGTATTTCTTTGACTGCCTTAATTCTTTGCAGTACAGTTGAACACCAGGAGTGCAGGTAATGTCACGATATTTGGCTGAATTTGTCGGAACTTTCGTGCTCGTTTTTGGCGGCTGCGGTGCGGCTGTGCTGGCAGGAGACAAGATTGGTTTCTTGGGGGTGTCATTTGCCTTTGGCCTGTCTTTGCTGGCAATGGCGTACGCGATCGGTCATATTTCCGGATGTCACATCAATCCAGCAGTAACGCTGGGGCTGTTCATTACCAAGAAAATGGACCGCAAATACTTACTTGGGTATTGGGCGGCGCAGATTTTGGGTGCGATTGCCGCTTCAGCCTGCTTGCTGGTCATCGCGAAAGGCATACCCGCGGGTTATGATCCGGCGGCAATGGGCTTTGCGGCGAACGGGTTTGGCGTTCACTCACCGGGACAATATGGCATCCTGGCGGCGGCGCTGACGGAAATCGTTCTGACGTTTTTCCTGGTGCTGACGGTGATTGGCGCCACTGATTTGAAGTCGCCGGTAGGCTTTGCGGGACTTCCGATTGGATTGGTGCTGGTGCTGATTCACCTGGTTGGCATTCCGGTTACGAACACTTCTGTCAATCCGGCGCGGAGCATTGGACCGGCAATTTTTGTCGGCGGCTGGGCGCTGGAACAGTTGTGGCTGTTTATTGTCGCTCCCCTGGTAGGTGCGGTTTTGGCCGCGGCTGTTTACAGCGCGCTTGGGGCACCGACCCTGACGGCGCGCGAGGCGGAAGGCGCGCTTCCTTCCGAGCAGCAGGAGCGGGCCAAAGTGAAGGCTGCGGCGCAGGAGTGATTTGCTGGCTTTGTGCCGGGTGAGTGATCGCCGCTCGAATGGCCGAATACTGGCTTCCAATCGCGTAGAGTATATTGATCGAAGTTAAACTTCGCTATGAGCACCCGCAGAGACGCCTTTCGAATTCTTGTGGTCGCGGCGGCCGCCCTTCCTGCCAGTTCTCCGGCGCAGGAAACCAAAGAGCTTGGTGATCAACCTGGGCACTTACATTCCAGCCCACCCCCTGTTCCCGTCCGGCTACCCTCGCAGCCCGCATTCCTGCAGCCTGCTGAGTTCAAGACAGTGGAAGTCTTAAGCGAATGCATCATTCCTGTCTCCGATACTCCTGGCGCCAAGGAAGCCGGCGTCGCACTCCTGATTGATAAAGCGATTGTTTCCGAACCGTCGCTTGGTCCCCTCTACCGCGCCGGCATCGCCGATCTAAACGCGCTGGCCAGTGATAGTTATGGAACAGCCTTCATCTCCCTTTCGGAAGCGCAGCAGACCGCTCTCCTGACCGCGCTGAGCCTCGATCTCACTTCCCCGCCAGGCAAATTCTTCGCTCTGGTCAAAGACATGACGGTTGATGCTTATTACAAAACTGAAGCCGGTTTAAAGACTGAGCTTGGCTGGCACGGCAACACGTTTCTAGCGGAATTTCCCGGCTGCGATCATCCTGAGCACCATAGCTAAGCATGCAGATCCAAAACAGTCCGGCAGTCAAAGATGTCATTATCATTGGCAGTGGGGCGGCCGGCGGAATGGCCGCCTGGAATCTCACTCGCCAGGGCGTCAGCGTAACGATGCTCGACGCTGGTCGAAAGTTCAGCCGAAGTGAGTTCTGGACGCATGTGAAGCCTTGGGAGTGGCAGCAGCGTCTCGATGCCGGCCAGAAGCCTCCGCAAATCGTCGTCGATCCCGCGGAACAGCCGTACATCACACCGCTTGGACAGAAGTTCTCCCTCACGCGCGTCTGGGGCCGGGGCGGGAAAACCAATATCTGGGGCCGGGTCAGCCTTCGTTATTCCGACCTTGATTTCACCGGACCACTGCGCGACGGTTGGGAAATTCCTTGGCCTATCCGCTACAAAGACATCGAGCCCTATTACGATCAGGTGGATCAACTCATTGGCGTCTGTGGCGGGGATGATGACCAGGACTCCTTGCCCGGTAGCCGGTATTTTCTCCCGCCGCCCCCTCTGCGCTGCGGTGAACATCTCATGAAGAGAGCCGCTACCAGCCTTGGGATAGGTGTTGTCCCAATTCGTCGCGCCGTTCTCACGCGTGCGCACAATGGGCACGCAAAGTGTCATTACTGCGGAGCGTGTGGCGATGGTTGCGACGTAGGCGCTTTCTTTAACTCCTCCGACTATCTCATCGAGCCGGCGCTCCAAACCGGAAAACTGGACATAATCAACGATGCAGTCGCGGCGCGTGTTCTGACAGACGATCGGGGACTTGCCAATGGCGTTCAGTACTTTGATCGTTACACCAGGCAGGAACATCGAATCTTGGGCAAGCGCATCATTGTCGCTGCTTCCTGTGTCGATTCCACCCGAATTCTTCTCAACTCCAGCTCACAGATGTTCCCAAATGGAATAGGCAATTCGTCTGATGTGATTGGCCGTTACCTGTCGGAACAAATTCGCTTCACCATGCGTGGCTTCGCGCCGGAGCTGATGGGCGGTAAGGTTTACAACGACGACGGGATTGGCGGAGCCCATATGTATATGCCGCGCTTCAATCACCGCGACGGCAGAAAACGCGATTATCTCCGGGGTTTCGGTTGTCAGTTCTGGTACACGGGGGCGCAAACCGATCTGTCCTATGCCAAGCGTCTTCCCGGGTTCGGACTTGAATTCAAAAAGACAGTGAAACAACGCTACCCGGCCCTTCTGGCGCTGCATCCTTTTGGCGAAGCGTTGCCAAAGGCGGAAAATCGCATCACGGTCAAAGGTTCACCCCTCGACCAATACGGCGTACCGATCGCGCGCATAGCTTACACAGTGGGTGAAAATGAGCGTCGTATGTCTAAGGATATGTACGATACAACGCTTGAGATTCTCCATGCTGCCAAAGCTGAAATCGTACCCTTCGAGCCCGGCCAATTGGAACCAAACGGCAGCGCCATTCACGAGCACGGTACCTGCCGGATGGGTACTGATCCGAAACGATCTGCCCTCAACGGGTTCTGCCAAATGCACGACGTCAAAAATCTCTTCGTAGTGGATGGCTCTGCCTTCACCACCGCTTCGGAGAAGAATCCGACCCTGACGATCCTTGCTCTCGCCTGGCGCGCTACCGACTATCTGGTTGGTGAAATGAGCCGGGGCAATGTTTGAGGCAACGTCTGAACCACGCTCGGTGTGTTAGTTGGCTTTAGTTCAACCTGGCGGCGCCAAGTCGAGGGCAACTGAAAGAACGGATTACTCATCGAACAGAGGCGATGAACTTATTCTCTCCGCTCACCATAGGTAGCGTCACTTTTCGTAACCGCATTGTCGTTTCCCCCATGTGCCAGTACTCCTGCGATGAAGGGCTGGCGAACAATTGGCACCTGGTCCATCTGGGCAGCCGGGCAGTTGGCGGCGCAGGATTGGTGATGGTGGAAGCGACGGCGGTAGAGGCGCGGGGCCGAATCTCTCCCGGCGATATGGGCATTTGGAGCGATGCGCATCGAGACGCTCTGACGCCGATTGCGAAGTTTATAACCGAGCAAGGGGCGGTGGCGGGAATTCAACTGGCGCATGCTGGACGTAAGGCCAGCGTTTTGCCACCGTGGGAACACCGTGGCGCGCAAATTCCAGAAGAAGACGGCGGTTGGGAAACCATGGCGCCGTCGTCGATTCCTTTTTATGAGAAGGATCGCGCGCCCGTGGATATGTCCAAGCAGGACATCCAACGTGTGGTGGAAGCGTTCCGGCAAGGTGCCCGGCGTGCGCTGTCGGCAGGCTTTCAAGTTGTTGAAATACATGGCGCACATGGCTATTTGATCAATGAGTTTCTTTCGCCGCTCACCAACCGTCGCCAGGACGAGTATGGCGGTTCTTTTGAGAACCGGATGCGATTTCTGAACGAAGTGATTGCCGCCGTTCGATCTGAATGGCCGGCTGAACTGCCTCTTTTTCTGCGCATTTCCGCCAGCGACTGGGTGGAAGGCGGCTGGACGGCGGACGATTCCGTGGAACTGGCAAAAGCCGTGAAAGGCTTAGGCGTGGATCTGGTGGATTGTTCATCAGGGGCTACGGTGCCAAACGCAAAAATTCCTGTCGCTCCCGGCTTTCAAGTACCATTTGCTGAACAGATAAAGCGCGAAACCGGCGTATTAACTGGAGCCGTGGGTCTAATTACCGATCCCGAACAAGCCGATAGAATCATTAGCGGCGGCAAGGCTGATCTTGTTTTCCTTGCCCGTGAATTTTTACGTGATCCTTATTGGCCTTTACATGCGGCGAAGAAACTCGGGGCAATTCAGAAACCACCCGTGCAATATGAGCGAGCGTTCTAGTTAACGGCACGTACATATCTCGCCCTAAATCGCCTAAACTAAGTCCAGAGCCTCGCGAGAGTACCAACAGTTAGCCGTAATTACCCCGTCTTAACGCGGCTGAGATATGGGATTAACTCTTTTACTGACTTCATGCTTCGAAGGACGATCTGATGAGAGACACAACAGCAACGCTTGAGGCCAGCCACGTGCTGACCCTGGAAGAAATTGGAAAATTGAACGAAGACGGAAACAAACCGGCCGAGACGCTGAAGAATGTGGTCGGTTTGATTGCGCGGCGATTCGGGACGGATGTCTGTTCGGCTTACTTGCTGGAGCCCGACCGCGCCAACCTGCTGCTGGCAGCTACCGTGGGCTTACGGCAGGAGTGTGTTGGAACACTTCGGATGAGTTTGAACGAAGGGTTAGCCGGCTTGGTTGCGGAACAACTAAAGCCGCTGGCGGTTGAGCAGGCCAGGACACATCCGCGCTTCCGATATTTCCGGGATGCCGGCGAAGATAATTTAAAGTCTTTTCTAGGCGTGCCGTTGATTGAAAGTGGAGTGCTGCAGGGTGTACTGGTGGTGCAAACCACGGATGTCCGTGTTTTCGGTCCTGAGCAGATTGAAATGCTGACGGAAGCCGCCGCACAGGTGGCCCCGATTGTGACGCAGGCTCGAACTGTGGAAAAGTTCATTGCTCCGGTGCAGGAGCGTCTGTTTGCGTTGGCGCGCAACCTGTGGTGGAGCTGGGATTACGATTGCGTGAGTATCTTCCGCGATCTGGATCCCGTTCGCTTTGCCAAGCTGCATCATAATCCGATTGCGCTCCTGAATGAGATGCCGCTCAGCACGATTGAGCGTCGCGCCAATGAGCAGGCGCTGCACAGCCGGATCAATTATGCGTTCCGGCGTCAGCAGGAGTATCTTTCGGCAGACCGCACGTGGGGCGCCAGTAACGCCGGCATTTTGCGGACGCGGCCTATCGGTTATTTCTCCGCGGAGTTCGGCATACACGAATCGTTACCGATCTACTCGGGAGGCCTGGGCGTTCTGGCCGGCGATCATATTAAAAGTGCTTCCGATTTAGATATTCCGTTGATTGGTATCGGGCTGTTTTATGCGCAAGGTTACTTTCACCAGTACCTTGACGACAACGGATTGCAGCATGAGGAGTACACCGATACCGACACGACTGCGCTTTCGATACAACCGGCGATCGGCGCCAATGGCCGTCCGGTTCGTATCGAAATCCAAACCAGAGGCGGTGTGATTCACGCGCAGGTTTGGCGGGTAAAAGTGGGTCGCTGCGATTTACTTTTGCTGGATTCCAAGGTGGATGAGAATTCGGAAGAGGATCGCCAGCTCACCTCAAGGCTCTACGGCGGCGATTCGCGCAACCGGCTTCGCCAGGAACTGTTGCTGGGTGTAGGCGGTTACCGGGCGTTGAAGGCCATGGGTGTTACGCCGGGCGTGCTTCACCTGAATGAAGGTCACAGCGCATTCGGTGTGTTGGAGGCGATACGCTCACGCATGGAGGAAGAGGGTATTACTTTCCTGCAGGCTGCGCCGCGCGTTGCCCGCGAGGTGGTTTTTACCACGCACACTCCTGTTCCGGCGGGACATGACCGCTTTAACGCCGAACTGATTGAAGAGCATCTGGGACCGTTGCGGGATGCCATGGGCATCAGTCACGACCATCTGATGTCCTACGGCCGCGAGAATACGGGCGACCATGCGCAGCCATTCTGCATGACCGTGTTAGGCCTGAAGCTTTCGCGCCGCGCGAATGCGGTATCGTCGCTCCACGGCGAAGTGTCGCGCAATATGTGGACGAGTCTTTATCCCGGAAGGAGCGAAGACGACGTGCCGATTGGCCACATTACCAATGGCGTACACGTGCCTTCGTGGCTGGCTCATCAGATGCACCGCCTCTATAACCGCCATTTGGGAGTGGGTTGGCGTGACGCGCGGAACCCCGAGATCTGGGAACGCATTGAGAACGTGGATGATGGCGAGCTTTGGGAAACCCACGTGAGCCTGAAGGCCCGCATGATTGAGTTTGTTCGCTCGCGGGCGCAAAATCAGGCGCACCGGCGGGGTGAGTCGTCGGCGGTGCTGCAACGGCTGAGCCGCGTTTTAAGTCCGGATGTTCTGACTATCGGCTTCGCGCGCCGCTTCGCCACTTATAAGCGGGCAAATCTTCTGATGACCGATATGGAAATGCTGGCGAACATGGTGAACGACCCGAAGCGGCCGGTTCAGTTCGTGTTCGCGGGCAAAGCCCATCCGAAGGATGAGCCGGGCAAAAAGGTGCTGCAGCAGATTGCGCAGCTGATGCGCGATCCGAAGTTCGCCGACAAGTTTGTCTTCGTAGAGGATTACGACATCAACGTGGGACGCTTGTTTGTGCAGGGCGTGGATGTGTGGTTGAATAATCCGCGGCGTCCGCTGGAGGCCTCAGGCACGAGCGGCCAGAAGGTCGTTCTCAACGGCGGCTTGAACTGTTCGGTTCTGGATGGATGGTGGGCGGAAGCTTACGATGGTCTGAATGGATTCGCCATCGGCGACGGGCGTACCCATAGCAATATGGATGTGCATGATACGCGGGATGGCGAGGATCTCTATCGCGTACTGCGCGAGACGGTGATTCCGCTCTACTATCAGCGCGATCAGGATGGGCTGCCGCGTAACTGGATCAAGCGTATGAAGCGGACCATTCGAACGCTGGGCTGGCGCTTCAGCGCCGACCGGATGGTGATGGATTACGTCACTAAGTGCTACATTCCGGCGGCGGGCGGAACGTCCAGCCATATGATCCGTTAGGCCTTAGTAAGCCTGCTGCGCTCCTTATTAACTCGCACGCACATTGCAAAGCGCACAACGCCAGGCGCGGCCGCCCGGCGGTTGCCTACGCGAGCGCAGCGGGCAGGGCCTTCAGCATACGCTGTTGCTGGGCGATATCGCTATCGGCCGCTACGACGTTCACATACGGCCACTTGCGCTGGCGACAGTAAACGGCTAGGGAACCATCGTCCGGCGAGGCCGGCGACTGGAGAACCGCATTAAAACCCGCATGGTGCAGTTTCAAAAACAACCGTTCGTCCAAAACCACGAAGAAATTGTGCGGCTTTTCCTTCGGGTTTAGAGCCACCTTAAGCGCGTGATCCTCCATTGGGCCGCCTTTTTGGTAGGACAGGACATCGACGCCATCCTCGGCGTTGTTTTGAACGCCTACAATCGGATTCCTGCCTTTGCCCAATTGACTCAATACCGGATTGCGCAAGGCTTGGGCGGAGGCCAAAGCGGCGTCAGTGACAAATGCTCCGGAGTGAATGAGTGAGCGGCGCAGGCCGGTGTCGGTGAACATACGGTCGGGATCGAACGAATACGTGAGGCCTTTCAGCCGGAAGGTGATCAGGCGCTCACCCTGGGAGCGGATTTCCAGAAGACGCCCTCCAAAGTCCCTGACCTGATGGCGCGCGATGACAGCCGAGCCGTGCTCATTCTCATGCGGGTGGTAATAGACCAGATACCGGGCTCTTTTGGCCTTTACTTCATCGATTAAGAGGCGGACACGGGCGTCTCCCACATAGACCAGCTTTTCAGTTCGTACTTGCTGGGCTGAAGACTGACAGGCGGCAGCGAAACTTACTAGCAAACAACGACGAGTCAATATACACACTGTACGAGAGTTACTATGGCCTCAGTGCGAATCACTGTTGCTCATACCAAATCAAAAGACGAGATCAAGCGGATTATTGATCGCTCATTCGATGACTTCTTTAAAGGCGTTGGTACGATATCTCTTCAAATCGTGGGAGAACAGCGCCATTGGGAAGGCGATACGTTGATTTTCTCGTTCGGGGCCAAGGTGGCCATGATGACGTCACCGATCAAGGGGACGATTGTTGTTACCGATCGCGATGTGACCGTGGATGCTGATTTTGGCCTGTTGGAGAAGTTGCTGCCGTTTGGGCAGACGAAGGCGAGTCTTGAGAGCCGGGTAAAGGGGCTTTTGAACTAGCTGCTCGCGTTCCAATCGCCGGAAGGAATCCACTCCAGGCCGTCCACGCTTCGGACCCAAACATAGAGGAAGGCGACCAGAGAACGCCCGTCACTAAGGGCGACATTTTTTTCTTCGCGGCTGTAACTATCCCCTTCAAACCTGTCCAATTGCATCAGTAGTTGTGCGGTCAATCCTCCATATAGATCTCCCACCACCCAGTCGTCGGCGGATTGCGCGCCAACCATGGCGGGATAGTGACTCACCCGGTATAATCGTCCGGGAACTCGACCAGCGCCGAGATAGCTAGCGCGATTCGCCAGTAGGTCCGCATGATGATTCCGGAAGCCAGGGCGGAGCGTTCCGTACACAAACAGTCTATCGACAAGCAAGCCGCAACCTCTCTATTTCAGAAAACGTCAAGATAGCAGTATTGCCTTCCCGACGTCACTTTCTGCAATCAGTTCTTGCCTCTCTACCGCTCTTGCAGGCGCAGGAGCCGACTTTCACAACCTCCATTAAAGTTGTCAATCTTTTGGCGAGTGTCAAAGATAAGAAAGGCGGACTGAAACCGGATCTGGAGAAGGCGGATTTTCAGGTTTTTGAGGATGGAAGACCGCAGACCCTCAAGTATTTCACGCGCCAATCTGAATTGCCGCTGACGATTGGGCTGCTCATCGACACCAGCATGAGTCAGGACCGCGTACTGGACGCGGAGCGGGCCGCCTGCTTCCGCTTTCTGGACCAGGTGTTGCGGCCGAATCAAGATAAGGTTTTCATTATGCAGTTTGATTCCCGCCTTCTGGTGAGGCAGGAGTTGACGGGTTCGTGGAAAGATTTGAATGATTCGCTGTCGCAGGTGAATACGCCCAGCCGTTCGGAACTCTCAAAGGATATTGGAACAGGCACTCGCGTCTTTGATGCGGTGGCGGAAGCAGCGAAGATCATGCAGCCGCTGCAAGGCAGGAAGGCGCTGATTATTCTGTCCGATGGCGTGGATACCGATAGCGATGGAACTCTGAACGCGGGAATTGACGCCACACTGAAAAGCGACACGCTGATTTACTCCATTCTCTTTTCCGATTCCGGTTTTTATGGCGGCTTCGGCGGCGGAGGCGGTGAGCATGCTTTGGAGAAACTCGCGTCGGACACCGGCGGCGCGTTCTTTGCTGTCTCTAAGAGGTTGTCCATCGACCAGATCTTTGACCGAATCCAGACGGAACTTCGAAGCCAGTACAACCTGGGTTATGTTTCAGACAAGGCCGTGGACATTCCTGAGTTCCGCAAAATTCAGGTCAAAGTGGACCAGAAGGGCTTCGCGGTGCAGACGCGAACCCGCTATTGGGCGACGCAGTAGCGACAGCCTTTAGTGCCGGGGGGTTCGATACTATAGAGGCCATGTCGAGAATCACCCGCCGGAACTTTGTTGTTCAGTCCGCGGTAGCGCTAGGCGCCGCCGGCACACTTTCCGCTTTCGATGCGATGAGCGCAACCAATCTTGGCGTGCAGTTATACACTGTGCGCAGCAGTATCACAAAAGATCCGTTGAAGGACCTGCAAGCGATAAAGGCGATTGGCTATCAGGAAATTGAGGTCGTCTACGCCACGCTGAAGACCATCTGGCCTGCTGTGCAGCAGACCGGACTGAAGGCAGTCAGCGCGCATGTGGATACCGATATCTTCATGCAGGGCGGAAGCAAACTGGATGACGCCATCGGCGATCTGAAGGAGAAGGGTTTTTCGTTTATTGTGCTGCCCTACATTCCTCCCACGCAGCGCGGCGGTCTGGACACGTTCAAGAAATTGGCCGACATTCTCAACAAGTCAGGTGAGAAAGCGCATGCGGCGGGGCTGCGGCTTTGCTATCACAATCACGCTTTCGAATTTGAACCGATGGACGGAACCATGGGGCTGGCGGTGATGTTGAAAGAAACCCAGGCTTCGCTGGTGTCGTTAGAGCTGGATATTTTCTGGGCCAGCGTGGCTGGGCATGATCCGGTTAACGTTATGAAGCATCATCCGGACCGGATTGCTTTACTCCACTTAAAAGATAAGGCGAAAGACACTCCCGTGCGTTACAACGAGAATGTTCCAGCGCCGACATTCAAAGAAGTGGGCCACGGTTCGATAGACATTCCGGCAGTGCTGGCGGAAGCGGCGAAAATCGGCGTTAAGAATTACTTTGTGGAACAGGATCAAACTCCGGGCGACCCGCTGACCAGTTTGAAGGAAAGCTTTGAGTATTTGAAGGGCCACTTCGCCTAAGGAAGATTGTTGGCTGACGCGGTCGAAGCGCCAGCCGCAACTCGGCCTCGATTAGGCTAAGGAGTCACATTTAGTGTTGCCGAACTCATGACCACAGGAAATCCGTTTATTGTGGTTGTCGCGGAGATCGAAGACGAGCCCGTGCACGTCCCCTTCGGAATGAAGATAGGGAGGCTTAAACTTTGCGAGAAATTCGCCGGCAGCGTTAGAGGCAGGGAATAATTCATCGTTTTCGTGCACGGCGTGGAGGTTGTAACTTGAATTACCACCGGTTGGCTGGAGGGCAGGCAATTTTGTAGTTGACCGCTGACCGTGACGAAGCCCCCCGCTGCCACTGTCGCCGGCTTGACTCCGATGTTCACGAAGTTACAGGCCTTTGTAGCTAAGGTGGAGATGACGGCTGGAGTCAGCGCCTGGTTCCAAATGCGCACTTCGTCGATCTTTCCATAAAAGGGAAGCGGGCAGGCTGCCGGGTTATAGCCGCCGATCGAGACATCATTACTGGTGGGAAGATTGTATCCAATCTGGAGCCCCGCTGTCGGTGTGCCGCTGCCTACCTCGACGCCGTCCAGAAACAAGTGAACCGCGCTACCATCGAAGGTTCCCACGAGATGATGCCAGTTGCCATCCCAAACGCTCGAGGGGGGGACAGCCGGTGAGAGGACATAAGATATTCCGTTATAGATGTAAAAGGCTGCGCCGCCTTGCGGCCCCGTGTACAGCGCGTAGGATCCCGAAAGACAACCGGATGCGCCTTTGCCCACAATGTACGCGAAGTTTCCCGGCGAGGCGGGCGCTTGAACCCACGCCGCGACGCTGACCGTGAGAGGTTCAAGCGCGCTGCTTACGGGAACTATCGCCACCGTTTGGGGGAAAAAGCTGAGAGCTGAAGATCCCAGTCGTCCGGGTATGAGCCAGGTAGGATCCTCAGGATCACCAACCGGTGTCGAGCCGAGGTACCCGTTGTTACCGCTGCCAGACGAGTCCACTATGATTTGCCCTGCCTGCTCGTCCAGGCGCCACCAGCCGACGCCCTGGTTCTGGGCACTGACTGTGCCTGCGGTTAAAAGAAGACCGCAAATCGCCGCGAGGCGGGTTTTCATGGTGATGGATCTGAAGTTCTGCACTGATTCTCCTGGAGCCGAAAATTAAGTAAATTTCCAGGCACGCTACGGACCACTCCAGGATTGTCATGACTCTGTGAGTTCATGAGGACTTTTAAGGATGAGTCGAATTGGGAACTTGTGCTAAATTGCGGGACTATTTAAACGAAACGGCTTGTTGAGTGATGGCTCGCGAGTGAAGGTGATGGCTTGCGAGTGAAAAGGTGCGGGCTTACGGCTGCTGCGCTGCGATCTCAAGGGCCGCGTGCTCAATTCCTTTTAACATGCCTTTAAAGACGAAGGCGTGAAAGGGTACTACGGAATACCAGTAAGCGAGTCCGAAAAGACCCCGAGGGAGGAATAACGCTTCTTGAGTGAGTTCGCATTGCCCGGTGGTGTTTTTGGTGATCAAGAATTCGAGCAGCGCTTCGCCGGGCACCTTCATTTCGGCGCGCAGGGCGAGTTTTGAATCACGTTCATAACCGGTGACGCGCCAAAAGTCGAGCGCCTCTCCGTAGCCGACAGTTTCCGGGTCGCGACGGCCGCGGCGGAGTCCCGGTCCGCCGGCCATCACGTCCATCAGGCCGCGAATCCGCCACAGCCAATCGGCCGCATACCAACCATGACCTCCACCCACGCGGCAGACGGCGCGGAAGACGGCCCAATCCGGCGCGGCGATCTCGGCTTTGCGAATGTCCTTGAAAACGGTGCCCCCGGCCCAATCAGGATCGCCGGGAATGGGGCCGGCCATCGACCAGCTAGTTTCCACGTCGGCATGCGCCACTTTTTGCAAGGCCGCTCGAATGGCCGCTCGGACACTTAGCAATTCCTGCGGGACCAGTGCCGTGATGCGGTGGTCCGTGCAGATGACAGGGTTGCGCAGGCCTTCGGCAAGTGGTTTCGCAATTTCCTTGCTGAGCGGGGTAACCAGGTGAATCCAGTAAGAGCTTAGCTTGGGCGTGAAAACAGGAACGGGAATGACCAGGCGCTTGTGGAGGCCGAGTTCCTCCGCCATCACACGCATGATCTGTTGATAAGACATGACGTCAGGGCCGCCGATTTCGTAGGTTTCGCCCGCGGTCTCGGGATTGTGCAGCACGCCGAGTAAATAGCCGATGACGTTGCGCACGGCAATGGGCTGGCACAGGGTACTAACCCATTTGGGCGTGATCATGACGGGCAGGCGCTCTACCAGATAGCGCAGAATCTCGAAGGACGCGGAGCCCGATCCGATGATCATGGCGGCGCGGAGCACGGTCACTGGAACACCGGCAGATGCAAGGGCATTTTCCACCTCACGACGGGATGCCAGGTGCTGGCTCAAATCCTGAGACGAACCTCCCAGGCCACCCAGATAAATGATGCGGTTGAGACCGGCCAGCCGGGCGCCCTTGGCGAAGGACTGGGCGAGTTCGCGATCGCGACCGGCGTAGCCGGAACCGGCCGACATCATCGAGTGAACCAAATAAAAGGCGGATTCGCAACCCGTAAGGCTTTTCGCCACGGAGTCACTATCCGCCAGATCTACTTGCTGAATGTCAAGAAGCGGATTTGCCGCCCAATTGCGATCCTGTATTTTGCGTACGGAACGAACCAGGCAGCAGACTTGATGGCCTGCTTCGAGCAACCGCGGCGCTATTCTTCCGCCGATGTAACCGGTTGCTCCCGCGATGGCGACTCTGGGCATTTCGCCCATTGGATGTCAGGATTTCGGCACGGACACAGTAATGTTGCGGAACTTCAGACCGCCGGTGTGATCGCCCTGGATGTAGAACGGACCAGGCTTTCCTTCATCAGCATTCAGCGCGCCACCGGTGATGCCTTCGATTTCTTTGCCGTCAATGACGGTTGTGCCGTCGCGCACGACAGTCACCTTCCGGCCGACCAGCGTGACATCAAAAGTCTCCCACTGACCGGGCTTGCGAGGCAGTTCCACGGAAGGAGCGAGGCGGCCGTAGATGGAGCCCATCTGGCGATTCATTGGTTCGGTACCGGCGGGCTCGTACTCGAGCTGAGTTTCATAGCGGCCGCGGAGATAGAAACCGCTGTTGGCGTCGTCGGGGCAGTTGACTTCGAAATGCACTTTGAAGTCTTCGAATTCACGCGTGGAGCGGAGGTTCGCGCCGTGGGCTTCATTCACCAGTTCGCCGTCTTTCACTACCCAGTGGCTCTTCGATGCGTCGCCGATCGGTTCCCACCCGTTCAGATCTTTGCCGTCGAACAGCGGCACCGGCTTTGTCCAATTTTTCACTGGGGGACGGTTGAGCTCGGGAGCGCGAACCCCTGTGACGTCCATGCTGTGGTCGCCGTTCTTGGCAACGCCGGTCAGTTTGTCGCCCGAGGCGGTGAGCTCCCAGGTGACGGCCGGATGGTTGTTTGCCGCAGGCGAGACGACCAAGGTCAGATGAGAACCGTCCTGCTTGACATCCTCAACGGGGTGGACGTGTCCACCGGTCGGTTGGAACCACACTTCGAGCTTGCCGCCTTTGTCGGTGATGCCCAGCCAGTTAGCACCTACTCCAGAGTTCGTTTTAACGTCGAAATCCCAACGGCCTACAAACGGGTTACTGTCAGCGTGTACAAGAACGGGGCACAGAAGGCCCGCGCTCATGATGAGTCCAGCTATTTGAAATCGCATGCTGGCAGTTTATCGAAGATGCTGATCAAAAAACTGCCGGAAGCTTAGGCGCGTTCCAGATAGCTGGCGTCGCTGGTGCTGACGCGAATCTTTTCGCCTTCATTGACGAAAGGAGGAACGTAAACAACAAGTCCGGTATCCATTTTGGCGGGCTTGGTGACGTTGGAAGCGGTAGCGCCTTTTAAGCCGGGTTCGGTTTCTACGACGGTCATTTCGACGCTGGCCGGCAACTCCACGCTGATCGGTTTGCCCTCATAGAACTCAACATTTACTTTCAGCTGCGGGATGAGGTAGTTGACGCCGTCTCCGAGAATGTCCTTGGTCAAGTGCATCTGCTCGAAGTTTTCGGTGTTCATGAAGTAGTAATACTCGCCGTCGTCGTACAGGTATTCCATCTCCTGTTCATCGAGTGACACGCGTTCTACTTTGTCTTCGGATGAGAAGCGATGCTCCATCATTGTTCCGGAGCGGAAGTTACGCATCTTGGCTTGCACAAAGCCGCGGAGGTTGCCCGGTGTGCGATGGACCATGCTGAAAACCGAGTAAAGCTCGTTGTTAAATTTGACAACCATACCCGGGCGCAGTTGTGTTGCTGCAATCATGACTAAGAAGAACTCCCTTTGAGAAACCTTCAGTTTATCAGCGGCGGCAGACACGCCCCTCTACGTTAACGCCCGGACGCCACATGCCGCTCACGCCCGCGTGCGCCGTCACGTCCCTTTGGTCGTGATAGACAATGGCTTGACCGGGCGTAAGTTTCCAAAGGATTGTGGTTGCATGAGGCTCCTCTTTAGGGATCTCAAAGCACTTTAAGGGCGCGGGCATAAGAGTCAGAGTGCCGAAGTGAGTTGTCGCCTCACGCCAGCCGGCAGGGCAATTGATTTCGTTCACGACATCCCTGGAAATGGCGATCCAGCAGGCTTTCGGCGTCCAATCGGAGCGTGCGAAAAGGCGTCCGGCGTCTTCGTCATAAAACCAGGGGTCGAGGTTCTGGTACGCGATACCGGGTAGATAAGGATCGGCCCACAAGAGTTCGTAGGCGACGCCGGGACCTTCGCGTACGGTTTGGGAATCTTCCAGGGCCCAGCCCTGCAGAAATTGAGAAGCTTCCAGATTCGGGTCCAGGGAGACAAGAGCAAGGGCGGCGGCGTGGGTCATCCACTCCGGCTTTTGCACTTGCTGAGGCTTGAGGGAGAGTAGGAACTCAACCGGCAGATTCCGGAAAAATTGGGGCGCTGCGTTGCGCAGGTCTTCGCTGTTCCGAGCGCGCAGGACGGCCAGAATTTCGGCCATGGCGTAAAAGTCAGCCGGATTGCTGAGAGCGCTGGAAGCGAGTTGCGGGATCAACTGGGTGCGGACGCTGTGAATGAGAGCGTCGAGGCTGCTGCCAGAGTTGATTGCTTGGAAGATCTGGTCGCGCAAAGAAGCGGTGGAGGGGCAGGGAACGTCAGTTACATTTCCCACCCAATCTTGAATGAGCGCTCTTTGACGGCGTTCGCACGGGTGAGAAGCGGCCCAGGTAATGGCGTCGCTGGCGCTGGCAGCATCGGCGGTGATGGCGTAGTACAGGGCGAGTTCGAAGCCGCGCTCCGGTGAGTCGGGAACGGTTTTCACGCGATTCTCGAAGGCGATCCACCGGACAGTTTGCCGGTCCCGGTCGCGCTTCAAGCGGCGCAACAGTTTGGCGCTCAGTAATAACTGCGGAGGGGATTGCGGAGGCGCGTTATCCACCGCGGCCAAAGTGAAGAAAGAAGCCAGCAACGCAGCCAGCAGAACCGTAGGCACGCTCTATTTTTCCATAGGTTCGCGTTTTGAGCGGCTTAACTCAAGAATTCTGGCCGGGTCAGCCGGTATCTAAAAGAGGGTGGGCTGACCGGGCAACCAGAGCGGCGAACCCATCGCTTTGCTAACCTGTAGGTTCCACCGTGCCGGTTCGGGTAAGTGAATCTTATGTCTTGCGCACTTACCCATTTCGTGAATCGGACCTGATTGTCAGCTTTTTCACGCGAGATCAGGGCAAGTTGCGCGGTGTTGCCAGGCGAGCGCGGAGGCCCAAAAGCTCTTACGGCTCCGGTTTGGAACGACTATCGCTCGTGAACATATCTTATTCACAAAAGGAAACGCGAGAACTGGTGAACTTGAATTCGTGCGACTTGCTGCAGTCGCAGTTCAACCTCGCCAGCGACTTCGATTCCAGTCTCGCACTGGACTACGTTGCCGAGGTGAGCGAGCATCTGTTGCCGCCGCATGAGCCGAACGAACGGTTCTTTCGTCTATTGGCTGCGGTGCTGGATCACGCGCATACGCGCACTCCGGGATGCATGTGGTCTGGCATCACATATTTCTCGCTTTGGGCGACGCGGCTTTCAGGGTTTCTGCCCGATCTGTCGCTGCAGCCGGAGCGTCGGTTGTCATTGAATTCACGCGAGTTGGCTTCACGAATGCTGCGCACGCACATAGCCGAAATGCCGGAACGCGCTTGGACAAAAGATACGGCCCTGGATTTACGCCGTTTTCTGATTCACCTGATGGAGGAGCATGTGGAGAGGCGTTTCCACACTCCGCCTTTGCTAGAAGCTCTCTGAGTCGAGCCATTCACATGGATACGTTTCAAGAAACGATTTTTAAGTTAAAACATTACTGGTCTGACCGCGGCGTCATCATTACCGAGCCTTATGATCTGGAAGTAGGCGCGGGCACCATGGCGCCGGAAACTTTTCTGCGCGTTCTGGGACCGAAGCCTTACAAGGTAGCGTATGTGCAACCGAGCCGGCGGCCGGCGGATGGGCGCTATGGCGAAAACCCCAACCGGCTCTATAAGCACCAGCAATTGCAGGTAATTCTGAAGCCCACGCCCGATGATGTGCTGGACCAATATCTGGGCAGTTTGGAAGCCATCGGCATTGATCTTCGAAAGCATGACATTAAGTTTGAAGAGGATAACTGGGAAGCACCGACCTTGGGCGCGTGGGGCATTGGCTGGCAGGTGATGCTGGACGGTCTGGAGATCACTCAGTTCACTTACTTTCAACAGTGCGGCGGCCTGGAGTTAGACTTGTGCCCGGCGGAAATCACTTACGGGCTGGAACGCATCGTGGCGTTTTTGCAAAACGTGGACAGCCTGTATGACATTCAGTGGACGCCTGAGTACAAATACTCGCAGATCCGGCTGGCAGATGAGCAGCAATTCTCGGTTTACAACTTTGAAATGGCGGATGTGCAGATGCTCTGGACAGAGTTTGATCTGCATGAGAAGGAAGCGCAGCGGCTGCTCGACCTTTTCAAAAACATGAAGAGCGGCTTCGAGCGCTTTCCCGTGCTGCCCGCATATGAGCAGGTGCTGAAGTGTTCGAACCTCTTCAATACGCTCGATGCGCGCGGCGCTATCAGCGTGACGGAACGGGCGGCTGTCATCGCGCGAGTGCGGAAATTGTCTGTGGGTGTGGCAAAAGCCTGGGTGCGCCAGCAGAATCCCGAGCAGGAGGTGGCGTAAATGCCGGCGTTTCTGCTTGAAATTGGCGTGGAAGAAATTCCGGATTGGATGATTGAACCGGCGCTGGCGGATTTGCGGACCAAGTTTCAAAGTGCGTTCGGCGCCTTTGGCGGTTCCTCCATTACGATGGAAGCAACGCCTAGGCGTTTGGTCCTGCTTGCGAAGGATCTGATTGAGCGCGCGCAGGATGTTGAAAATGTCGTGCAAGGCCCCTATCTTTCAGCCGGTCCAGGCGCTGCGAACGGTTTCGCCAAGAAGTGGAACACCAGTGTCGATCAGCTTGCGAAGACGACCGATGCCAAAGGTGAGCGGTACATCTTCCATCAGCTAGTGAAAGGGCAGGCGGCTATCGACGCGATGGCGGCTAAGCTGCCGGAACTGATTGGCTCGATCACGTGGCCCAAGACCATGTTTTGGACGCATAAGAGCGGCGCTCGTTTTATTCGTCCGGTTCGCTGGATTGTGGCGCTGCTGGATGACCAGGTGGTGCCGTTTGAGTTCGCCGGCGTTCGGAGTGGAAATACGACCCGAGGGCATCGGGTTCTAGGTTCCAAGACTCCCGTGCCGGTGACGGTGAACAACTACTTTGAAACGCTGCTGGTGAACCGAGTGCTGGTGCAGGCGGCACTGCGAAGAAAAGCGATTCAGGATCATCTGGGCAGCGATGTCCGGAAAGATGAAGACCTGTTGCAGACGCTTACGTTTTTGACGGAGTGGCCGCATGTGATTCGCGGCTCGTTCGATGCGAGTTATCTGGAACTTCCGAAAGAAATTCTTTCCACCGTGATGCGCCATCATCAGCGGAATTTTTCGGTGGTTAAGGCGGATGGATCGCTGGCACCGGAATTTGTGGCGATCACCAACACGGATGGCGATCCGGATGGTTTGATCCGGCAAGGTAATGAGAAAGTTCTGCGGGCACGCTTTAACGATGCGCGCTTCTTCTGGCAGGTGGATCAGCAGCGGAAGCTTTCCGATCGCGTGCCTGACCTGGCCAAAGTCACATATCAAGCCAAACTGGGCAGCTATAAAGATAAGACGGATCGCTTGCAAAAGCTGGCTTTGGAACTGGCCGAGGTCACGCAGGCCGATAAAAACGTAGTCGCGACGGCTGCTCTTCTTTGCAAAACGGACCTCACTACCGACATGGTGAAAGAGTTCACCGAGTTGCAAGGCGTTGTGGGCGGCCTGTATGCAGAAGCGCAGGGCGAAGGCCAAGCGGTTGCGATGGCTATTTATGACCAGTACAAGCCGGCAAGCATGGAGGGCTCGATTCCACGCATGCTGGAAGGCCAGATTGTCGGGTTGGCAGACAAGTTGGACACACTGCGAGAGTGCTTCCGGATAGGACTTGTGCCCACGGGCTCAGGCGATCCGTTTGCTTTGCGCCGGGCGGGTCAAGGCGTGGTGAAGATTCTGTTCGAAGCGAAGCTGAAGATTGCGCTCTTTGACTGGATCGCGGATGCGCCTGGTCTGGTTGAATTCATGAAGGACCGTATCGAGTTCTATCTGAAAGATGTGCTCGGTTTCGCCTACGATGAGGTGGCTGCGGCGATGGGGGCGGGCATCACGACGCTGGCAGATCTGGCGGAACGCACAGAAGCTATTCACCATGTGCGGCCGACGTCTGACTTCGAGCCGCTGGCAGCGAGCTTCAAACGAATCAAGAATATCTTGAAACAGGCGAACGTGAAAGGCATGACGCCCATCAGCGAGCAGCTACTTGCGCCGGGCCCGGAGCGGGACCTGTTTAACGCGTTCGAAGAGTTGAAGAACAAAATCCAAACCGCCGGTGCTTATGCCGACAAGCTGGCGTTAATTGCGACTCTGCGGCCGAAAGTGGATTTGTTCTTCGATAAAATTCTTGTGAACGATCCTGACGCGGCGATACGAGAAAACCGGCTGGCCTTGCTGAACGGCCTCTTAACCGAGTTCTCCACCATCGCCGATTTTTCCGAAATCGTAACTCAAGGCGCAAGCGCCTGACAAATTGTTTTTAAAGCTACTGGATAGCAGGAGAGAAAGACTGGAATGAAGAAATACGTTTACTCGTTCGGCGGCGGTACGGCTGACGGCGACGGCACGATGAAAGAAGTCCTGGGCGGCAAAGGCGCAGGCCTGGCTGAGATGAGCAAAGCCGGCGTGCCGGTGCCTCCCGGATTTACCATCTCCACCGAAGTCTGCAACCTCTTCTTTGAGAACGGCAACAAGGTTCCCAAGGAAGTGGACAGCCAGATCCGCGAAGCTGTGGCAAAGCTGGAAGAGCAGATGGGAAAGAAGCTGGGCGGCGTGGAAGATCCGCTGCTGGTCAGCGTTCGTTCCGGCGCAAAGTTCTCCATGCCCGGCATGATGAACACGATTCTGAATCTGGGCCTGAATGATAAGACCACGGAAGGCCTGGTGAAGAAGACCGGCAATCCGCGCTTTGCATACGATTGTTACCGCCGCTTTATTCAGATGTTCGGCGAAGTAGCGCTGCATGTCGAGATGGAGCATTTCGATGCGATTTTTGACGCACGAAAGGCAAAGGTGAAGGCCAAGCTGGATACTGCGCTGAAGGCAGAAGATCTGCAGGCCATCATTGCGGATTACAAGAAGCTGGTGAAGAAAGAAACCGGCAAAGATTTTCCGCAGGACGCTTTTCAACAACTGATTCTGGCTCGCGACGCTGTTTTCAATAGCTGGAATACGCCGAAGGCGATCTACTACCGCCGCATGGAAAAGATTCCGGATTCCATTGGAACCGCAGCAAACGTGCAGGCCATGGTGTTCGGCAACATGGGCGACAATTCGGGAACAGGCGTGGGCTTTACTCGCAATCCGTCCACCGGCGAAAAGATTTTCTACGGCGAATTCCTTGTCAACGCCCAGGGTGAAGACGTGGTGGCGGGTATCCGCACGCCGCAGCCGATTGAAGAACTGAAGTCCGTCATGCCGGCGGCTTATGACCAGCTTCGTGAAATCACCTCCAGCCTGGAAAAGCATTACCGCGATGTTCAGGACTTCGAATTCACGATTGAAGAAGGCACGCTCTACATGTTGCAGACCCGCAACGGTAAGCGCACCGGTCCCGCAGCAGTGCGAATTGCCGTGGACATGGTGGAAGAAGGGCTGATTACAAAGAAGGAAGCGGTGCAGCGCGTTGCGCCGAACCAGTTGGATCAGCTTTTGCATCCCGTGTTGGACTCGGCTACCCGGAAGGGCCTGGAAAAGATTGCGACTGGTTTGCCGGCTTCGCCGGGCGCTGCAGTGGGCCGCGCGGCGTTCTCATCAGAAGACGCGGTTCATCTCTCCGCCAAGGGTCCGGTGATTCTTGTTCGGAAGGAAACCACTCCGGATGACATTCACGGCATGGACGTTTCCAAAGGCATTCTGACGGCTGTGGGCGGATTGACCAGCCACGCGGCCGTGGTGGCCCGCGGTATGGGTCGGCCTTGCGTGGTGGGTGCTTCTACGGTGTCTGTGGATGACAAGAAGAAGATTGCCACAGTCACAAATGCCGGCAAGAAGTCCATTCTGAAGGAAGGCGACTGGATTTCGCTGGACGGCACAACCGGCGAAGTTTATCTGGGCCAGTGCAAGACCAGCGAGCCCGATCCGAAATCGCACTACTTCGCGGCGTTCATGACTTGGGCGGATGAGTTCCGCGGCAAGTTCGGCGTGCGCGCGAATGCTGATATTCCGCGCGATGCCAAGCAGGCGCGACTGTTCGGAGCGGAAGGCATTGGGCTCTGCCGCACGGAACACATGTTCTTTGCCGAAGACCGACTGCCGCATGTTCAGGCCATGATTCTGGCGCGGGACGAAAAGACCCGCCAGAAGTCACTGCAGAAGCTGCTGCCCATGCAGCGTAAAGACTTTGCCGGCCTGTTTGAAGCCATGGATGGATTTCCAGTGGTGATCCGCACCTTGGATCCGCCACTGCATGAGTTCCTGCCCAAGCGCGAAAACCTCATGGTGGATCTGGCCAGGCTGCCACATGCCGACATCAGGACCAAAAAGGAAATGTCAGCGAGCTACGGCGTGCCCGTTGGCGAGTTGAAGAAGCACCTTCCTGAACTGCTGCATCGTGTGGAGGAACTGCATGAATTCAACCCCATGCTGGGACATCGCGGATGCCGGCTGGGTATCACGTTTCCGGACGTGACGGAGATGCAGGCCCGAGCCATTTTCGAAGCCGCAGTGATCGTCGCCAAGAAGGGCAAGAAAGTATTGCCTGAGGTCATGATTCCGCTGGTTGGAAACGTCAAGGAATTCGAAAATCAGAAGGCGATTGTCGATCGTGTGGCGGAAGAAGTCCTCACGAAAAACGGCATGAAGGATTTCCATTACATGGTGGGCACCATGATTGAAATCCCGCGTGCCGCCATGACCGCTGACCTGATTGCCAAAGAGGCCGAGTTCTTCAGCTTCGGAACCAACGACTTGACCCAGACCACGATGGGGCTGTCACGCGACGATTATACGAAGTTCTCAAAGCACTATGAAGATCTCAAGATTTTCAAGGCCGATCCTTTCGCCGTTCTGGATCAAGAAGGCGTCGGAAAGGTGATTGAACTTGCGGTGAAACTGGGGCGCGGAGCGCGTCCTGACCTGGAAGTGGGAATCTGCGGTGAGCACGGCGGTGAGCCGAGTTCGGTGGAGTTCTGCTATCGCGTCGGCATGGACTACGTTTCCTGCTCGCCCTATCGTGTGCCGATTGCACGCCTGGCTGCGGCGCAGGCTGCCTTGTCGGATAGCAAAGGCGAGGCCAATCGTACGGCTTAGTCAGTAACGAGTGGAAGAAAAGGCGCGCTTCAGAAATGGAGCGCGCCTTTTTTGTTAGATCTGGAAATCCAGAACAAAGCCTTCTTTGGATGCTTTAGCAAGCACCCGTACGTTGGTGGCTTCCAAAAGTACGAGCGAATGAGGCGGCACGCTGGACGTAAGGAAGACGCTGGCACCTATCGTGCTTCCTTCTCCCACCACCGTGTCGCCGCCGATAACAGTGGAACCGGCGTAGAGCGTGACACGATCCTGAATGGTTGGATGGCGTTTCTGCCCGCGGAGCGCCTGGCCTGCGGCGAGGGACTTCGCTACCAGACCGACTCCCTGGTACATTTTTACGTGGTTGCCAATCACCGCGGTTTCACCAACCACGGTCCCGGTGCAGTGATCCACAAAGAAATGGGTACCAATCCGCGCGCCGGGATGAATATCCATGCCGGTTCGGGAGTGGGCCCATTCGGTCATAATGCGAGGAATCAGCGGAACATCCTGCAGGTAGAGTTCATGGGCCAGACGGTAAACGGCCACAGCTTCAATGAACGGGTACGAAACAATTACTTCATCTTTGCTGAGAGCGGCGGGATCGCCATTGTAAGCAGCCTCGGCATCCGTATCCAGCAATTCGCGGATGCGCGGCAGATTCGCCAGAAACCGCAGGGTAAGCTGATGCGCAACGGCCGGTGCGTCGTTGGCCATGTGATCTCCTTCCGGCTGATATTCGAGGCTTTTTCTGATTTCAACCTCGAGCCTTCGCAGAACGCTGTCGAGCAGTGTAGCGGTCACTGACTGAATTTCCGACGAATGGATGACGCGCTCGTCAAAGAAGCCGGGGAAAAGCAGCCGGAGCAGATCCATCGTAATGCCCGCCATAACATGCTTTGAAGGCAGATTCCGGCCATCGACGTGGTTAATGCCACCTCGCTCCCGGTAGGATTTCAGCAATTCAGCGGTTAACCCGGAAGTGGTGAGGTGACGGACAGGCGATTCGCTCTCTAAACGGGAATCCGTCATGAACGGTGGTCCAACGGGGGCAGGGGGCGGAAGCTTGGGTTTAAGGCCGACATGAGATTGCCAGCCTTCAGGTTAGCGAAAATCCATTTCGCCCGTAAGCAATCGGTCCTTGGCATTTCTTCCGGCGCGAACGGGAGAAGGCAGTTCGGCTTGGTCGAGCCAGTGTTCCACTAGGACCCTTATTTTGGCAATGTAACTTTCGAGCGACAGCGGCTTGCTGAAATATGCGTTGGCGCCGAGTGAGTAGGCCAAATCCACCGTATCCGCTGCCTTTGCGGAGGAGAGAAGGATAACAGGGATGTGGTTGATTGTCGTGCTTGACTTGATGCGGCGCAGGGTCTCCAAGCCGTCTATACCAGGCATATTGACGTCCAGAATCACCACTTTCACAGGGTTGGCATCGACGAAACGCCCGCGACGATTTAGAAAATCGATAGCTTCCTCGCCGCTAGCCACCCAATAGATACTGGCGCGTGTCGATGCCTCTTCCAGCGCAGCCTGGAAGATTTTAGCGTCTGCAGCACTGTCGTCCACCAGCAGAATGTCGAATTGAGGAGACAGTTTCATCAATTTCCTGTTAGGGTCAGACTACCAGACGGGCCAGGATGTTTCAGGAAGCTCGAGGGATTATCCGAGGACCTGAAACCGTGAAGAAGCGCCCGTGGAACGTATACTAGGAGAAGAGCCTGCGAGCCGGCAGTTTCGGACGGCCGCTTCCCTTCATGGTAGACATCCACAGCCACATTTTGCCAGGCGTTGACGACGGGTCACCGGATATGGAGACCAGTTTGCAAATGCTCAAAATGGCGGCAGAGAGCGGCACCACGGATATTGTGGCGACACCGCACAATAACCTTGAGTTCACTTACGACGATGAGCTTATCCGCAATCTCTATACTGAATTGTCGAGCAAAGCCGCTGAGTTTATAACGGTGCACCTGGGCTGCGACTTTCATTTGAACGTGGACAATGTCCACGATGCGCTGGCAAATCCGGGGAAATACACCATAAATGGCAACGGCTATTTGATGGTGGAATTGCCTGATTTAACTTCGTTGACCAGCATGCGGAACGTGCTTAATCGCCTGCTGGAAACGCGAATCGTCCCCATAATTACCCACCCGGAGCGTAACCCCTCGGTTCAAGGGAATATAAAGGAAGTAGAAAGCTGGGTTCGGGACGGCTGCCTCATGCAGGTCACGGCGCAATCCATCACGGGACGATTCGGGAACCGCGCGCAAAAGTTCTCTGAGAGCCTGTTGCACGCGGATCTAGTGCATTTTGTGGCAAGCGATGCTCACAATACGACCGATCGAATTCCCGTGCTCACGCAGGCGTATAAAACGGTCAAGCAGCGTTGGGGCGCAGAAAAAGCCGATAACCTCTTCCTCTATAATCCTGCAGCAACATTGGTCGGCGAGGCGATATATGCGACGCCAAATCCCAAAAAGTCAACTTTATTTTCCTTCTTACGGCGTTAGCCAATAAGGAAATTTAATGTCGATTTTGTAACGGTGCAGTTCTAGTACAATAGTTAGTAGAATTCACTGTTTTGTTGTACAACGCGCTTGTAAAACGTGGTACTACATAGAGAGACACTTTATTGTTAGTGCGTTTTCGAGTTCATTCAATTGGCCTTGGTGCCGAATTGTGATGAGATGTAAACGTAGGTGTCTAAGGTCCCCCGATTCGGCCTGCAACTAACTCGTCTTCAACGGAGGAGTAATGAGCCATTTGCATCCCGCTAGTAATTTAGTAAATTCATCGCCAAATGCATTTCCTGCATTTTTGGATAATGATTCACCACAAGATCTACTTCCCTGGTTCGGTTTACGTACACGATCAAATCATGAGAAGGTTACCGCCTCTATTCTGTCCGCAAAAGGATATGAACAGTATTTGCCGACTTATAAATCACGCAAACGCTGGTCTGACCGGGTTGTCGAGACGGATCGTCCCCTGTTTCCTGGTTATGTGTTCTGCCGGTTTGATCCCAAACTGCGCATGCCCATTCTGACTACTCCGGGTGTTGTCAGTGTGGTCGGTTTCGGAAACGATCCGGCGCCTATTGGCGACGATGAGATTGAAGCAGTGCAAGCCGTGCTGCGCTCGGGTCTGCGCGCTGAACCCTGTAGTTTCCTGCAAGAAGGACAACGAATTCGTGTCAACCAGGGTTCTTTGATGAACTTGGAAGGCATTCTTGTACGTAAGAAGTCCGAGTGGCGCATGGTGGTTTCGGTGTCCATGCTGCAGCGTTCCATTTCGGTTGAGATTGATCGCGAATGGATCGATCCCATTCAATAGTTGCAAGATAGAGCAGAACCACAGGGCGCAAGCGAACGGCGCCCTTATTCCCTTACAAGCCGGCTACGGCCGTAATGGCTGCATCGACATAGTCGTTGAACCGCGAAAGGCATTGTTCCACAACAGAGGCTTCTTTTTGAGCCAGTGGCCAATCTTTTGCGTCCACCGCCTCACGCACACCCGGCAGAGTTTTAACGCCATAGCCAGTGTAAAAGCCGGGCGCGTAAATCTGATTTTTGTACCACTCCCGGTTCGGCAAACCTTCCGGTAAGGTCAAAGCGCGTTCTGTCTTGATGAGATCCTGATTTACCTGGGCCGCGCGCGTGGATTCAACTGCGCCTTTTTGCATCGCCGCGTCCAGCAGGGCTTCATACTTGTCGCTACTGACTTTTAGAATTTCCAACTGGCGGCGCAAAGGAGTCAAATCCAGCCGTTGCCCGCCTCTTTGCGCCTGCTTGTCGATTTCGTCAAGATAACCCAGAACGGTGCTGCCAAAGCGGCCGAATTCGAACGGCAGGACCGAAGCCCCGCTCAGCCGCAAAAGTCCGGTTGTCGTGAATTGGGAAAGGGCGCGCGTATCTACAAAACTCGTGTCGGAAAAATGGCTGTACCAGTACAGAGAGTCGTAGATGGAGTGATAAATGCCACTCTTGGTTTGTCCTGCGAACCCCTCATTCATGCTGGCAATTCCCAGGTAATCCAGAAAGGCGACATAATCTGAACCCGCCCCCAACGCGCCGATAGCAAAGTTTTTTCTTGCACGCGGCTGAGGTAAATCTTCGTCGTCGTCCGAGGGAGGGTGATGAATTGCGGCGTCCACCAGCGTGGTGTTCGGCATGCCCGGCTGGCTGACGGAAGACGCCACATCTTCCACAAATTGTTCCAGCGTGTGAGATCCGCCGACGAAAAGCCACCCTTTGCCGGTGCTGTCGGAATTCAGATAAGCGACGCCTTTTTTGCGCAGTTCATCCTGATGTTTTTCTACCCATTCGGTGGAACCGATAAGGCCGAATTCTTCGGCGTCCCACAGCGCAATCTTGATGGTTCGTTTCGGCCTCCAACCCTGCTTCTGAAGCAGGCCCAGGGTGCGCGCGGTTTCCATCAGGGCTACCACGCCGGAGACCGGGTCATCCGCGCCATTTACCCAGGCGTCGTGATGGTTTCCCGCTAGGACCCACTCGTCTGGCGCTTCTGAACCGGGAATGGTGGCGATGACGTCGTAGATGGGCCGCGAAGACCAATCGAAGTCGGTTTTCATGTGCACGCGCACGCCTGGTCCGGCGTGATAAGTAAACGGTAAACCACCCCGCCAGTCGCGTGGGACCAGCGGCCCGGCGAGCGATTCCAGAATAGGCAGGGCATCCGCATAGGAAATAGGCAGAACCGGGATTCTCAGGATGGTCCGGGCTTCAGCAAAAGCGAGCTTGCGGCTGCCTTTTTCCGATGCCCAGCCGGGCGAGAGCGGATCGCCGGGATAAAGCGGCATGTCGAGCACACTGCCGCGCTGCACACCCTCCGGCGGCCGCATCGGCCCCTTGGGGAAGATGTCGCCTTCGAAGTATCCGTCTTGCTGCGGGTCTGAATAAATGATGCAGGCAGCGGCGCCGTGTTCGGCGGCGATTTTCGGCTTGATTCCCCGCCAGCTCTTGCCGTAGCGGGTAATCACAATTTTGCCCTTGATGTCTATGCCCTGTTTGGAAAGCCAATCGTAATCTTCAGGCAACCCATAGTTGGCGTAGATCACTTCGGCGGTGACATCACCAGACGCCGAGTACGCGTTGTAGGTGGGCAGCTGGTGCTGTTCGCCGCTGCTGGGGTCCTGTGGAACATAGGGCTCTTTCAAACGGGCGATGAAATGCTTTGGTGACAGCACTTCCAGCTCGCGCACCGTAGGGAGGGGAAGCAGAGCTTCGAACTCTTCAATGCGGGCGTCCAAGCCCCACTCTCTTAAATTACCCAGCAGGTACTCAGCCACCACCTTTGAACGGGGCGAGCCGGCATTATGCGGCTCAGCCGCTATGAATTGCATATAGCGCCGCAACCGGGCCGTTTCCGGAACTGACTGCGCTTGCTGTTCCAAGCGCAGCTCGGCCGGTACTTCTCGCGACGCAAAGCCGCGAATGGCAGCCGGATTGAGCGCGCTATTTTGTGAATGGAGAGAGACGGTGAGCGCTCCCGCCAATAGAAACAAGGCCTCAGCCCTCATGGGCCTAGTGTAAGTTATGCGCCCACAGTCTGAGGCACGGCGCGTGAATCGTTCACTTCTTCCACGGGCGCTGTGCTGTTGAAGCTATACCCAAACCCGCGAACGGAGCGAATCAGCAGCGGGTTGGCCGGATCTGCTTCAATCTTTTGGCGCAGGCGCAAAATGTAAACGTCTACGGTTCGGTCAGTCACTGCGCGGTCATGACCCCACACCGCATCCAGCAACTGCTCACGCGAATACACAACTCCCGGGCGGCTCATCAGGAATTCAAGCAGCCGGAATTCCGTAGCCGTCAGCGTCAGTAGTGTGCCGTCCAAACGCGCTTCGCAGGAGCTTCTATCGAGTTCAAGCGACGCAGCCTTCAAAACGCGTGTGGCGCTGACCTGGCCTCGGAACTGAATTTTAATCCGAGCGATCAATTCGCGGACAAAGAACGGCTTAACGATGTAATCGTTGGCACCTAATTCAAGCCCCACAATGCGATCGGTTTCAGAGGCCCGGGCGGTTAGAAAAATGACGGGAATATGTGCGAGCTCGGAATGTTGGCGAATACTCTTGCAGATTTCGAGGCCATCGGAATCGGGGAGCATAATATCGAGAAGGATCAGGTCCGGCTTTTCGCGGCGAAAAAAGTCAACCACGCCCCGTCCCGTTTGGGAGCCTACGAAGGCAAAGCCATCTTTTTCAAGGTTGTATTTGACGAGGGCAAACAAATCCGCATCGTCTTCGATCAGGGCTATTTTTCTCATAGGAATGTTATGTCTCTGCAACAGGAGTCTAATGGAACGTCATCGATTGTTCATTACAATCATGTGTCATTTTGGTTAATCTGAGCAAGTTCCTGACAGAAGCACCGGTTCCTTGGCCAAAACGGCTCTTGTGCTCCCATGGAAGCTAAATGACCGCTGCTTTAAGTGACACGCAGGCGCACTCGATTCGATCTCAAAAGCTCCTCATCTTGGCTGCATTCGCAGCGGTTTACCTGGTGTGGGGTTCCACTTACTTCGCCATCCGGGTGGCTGTGTCGCTGGTTCCGCCGTTTTTTGCGGCGGGAACTCGATTTCTGCTGGCAGGTAGCCTGCTGCTGATCTATGTGGCGGCGCGGCAACGAACACCTATGCCGAATGCTTTGCAGTGGCGGAACCTGGCCATCAGCGCGGCGATGTTGTTTGTGCCTTCTTACGGAGGATTGTTTTGGGCTGAGCAGACAGTGCCCTCTGGTATCGCGTCGGCTATGGTTGCCACAATTCCGGTCTGGATGGCATTGATGGAAGTATTCTTCCTGAAGCAGATCAAGTTGCAATGGCAGCTTGTGGCGTCGTTTCTTTGCGGCATTGGCGGCGTTTCAATTTTGACAATTCGCGGCATAAGCGACGGCAAACACTCAGTGGCGCCTTACCTGGTGATGATGGTAAGCCAAATCACATGGTCTATTGGAACGCTGCTCACCAAGAACATGCAGCTGCCCGCGTCAAAAGTCCTGGTGTCAGGCGCCCAAATGGCTTTGGGTGGCTTGTTCCTGTTGGTCATTTCGGGCGTGGCGGGCGAACTGCACCCTTTTCCAAATGTGACGCTGGCGGCAGCCCTGTCTATTCTCTATTTGACGATTGCCGGTTCGGTGGTGGCGTTTACCGCCTATGTCTGGCTGCTGGATCACATGCCCGCCACCACTGTCAGCAGCTATGCTTATGTCAATCCCGTGGTCGCGATTGCCTTAGGTTACTGGCTGGGCCGTGAGAGCTTTGGATTGGCGCGTGTTTACCGGCACAGCTCTAGTGCTGGCTGGGATCGCGTTAATCCTCAATGCCAAACGTCCGAGCCACGCTAAGTGATGCGCCAGTATACGGAATAACGCTGACTGTTGAGCCTGTAAAACGGTTCGAGCCGGAAAGAGCCTCCCGTTTCAGAAGAAGTGACAAACGAAACCGGCTCCAGTGGCAGTCAGCCATTCAGCAGGCGGGCGGTTGCCGGCCGCAAACTCAGGGATTTTCAAGGAAGGCGCTTTACGCATCGCTGGACCTTCCGGACCAATCACCGTCTCGGGCGTCAGTCCCTCCTCACCCAGTCCTCCGGCCAGAACCAGGGGTCCATATAGAACAGCTCGCAAGCTTTCGATCGTCGGGCATCGCTTCGTAGCGCAACGACATCGGCAGTTCCAGCTCGATGACATCGCCTGTTCGCCAATCGCGCCGAACAGTGAAGTAGCTGCCGGGATGGGCCAGCGCCTCCAGCGCATGGCCATTCACTCGCACCATGGCCGGCTTTTGAATCCACGATGGCACGCGCAGGTTCAGCGCGATTGTGGCCGGAGATTCAATGATCAGCTTTGTTGTCTGCGCATTGGGGAAAAGTGTCTCCTGGCGAAGTGCGAAGCCTTTGTCCTGCCATTTCAACTGTGAGGGAATGAACAGGTTGACGTAAACACCGTCGGTATCGTGAAAATAGATGCTGTCGGCGAGTTTGGAAAATTCCTCAACACCTGTTCCATCGCAACACCAGAACGAAGCCTCTTTCGTACTGAACGTGCGCCATGCGCCGGGTACGAGGCCGAGATAATATTGCATGCCGCCATCCTTTTGAATAGTTCCCAGGCGGTGATTATAAAGGGTACGTTCGTAGTAATCGAAATACCGTGGATCGCCTGTGCGCCGGTAGAGCATGCGGGCCAGTTTCAGCATGTTGTAGGCGCAGCAGCATTCCGTGGTGGCGGTGCCTTGTTTCAGCTCTTCAGCCAGGCGATTGGGTCCGGTGAGCCAGCCTTCATTGTTGCTGGTTCCGCCCGTCACGTAGGCGCGGGCCGTGGTGACTTCGGTGTAGAAGTACTCGGCTACTTCGCGGAAACGCAGATCCCCCGTCATCTGGTAGCGGCGCTCTGCCCCAAGCACTTGCGGGATGTGGGTATTCGTATGCAGGCCGCGCAGTTCGTCGCGGCGGGTGGCCAGGGGATTGAAGAAGCGCTTCTTGGTGAACCGGTCACCAACCACGCCGAAGTGGCCGTTACCGGTGATGCCGGCCAGCAGGTAAAGCACGTCATTCATGCCGCCGTATTCCGTGTCCAGCACCATTTGCATCTGCTCCCCGGTTAGAGCCTGTGACCAGGAATCAGTCCAAGCGGCCATGCCTTCCACCACCGTTAAGGCTTGCTGGTTTCCGCAAAGCTGGTGCATGTCCACCAATCCGGCCATGATTTTGTGAATGGTGTAGAACGGCGCCCAGACTTCTTTGCGGTTGCGCAGCCTGTCAAAAAGCTCGATCGGAAAGGCGCTCAGATAGCCGCCGCTAAGCTTGGCTTGACACTCCGCCAGGCCCGCCACCAGCATGTCCGCCTTCTGCTTTAAGGCCTGATCACCGGTGGAGGAATACATTAAAGCGCAGGCGGACAGGTAATGTCCCACAAAATGTCCCCGCAGTTCACAATCTGGCTTTTCCCAGCCGCCGAGTGGTTCGGCAGTGGAGGGAAGGCCGGCGTTCACGCGGAAGTTGTGCAGCAGGCGATCAACCGCCAAGTCTTGCAGGTACTGCTTATTTAGATCCTGTGCGTGCGAGAACTCGCCGGGCAGCAGCTTAACGTCCGTCAGCGAAAATTCGGATAATGGCACCGGCACATCGTGCCTTACGAAGTCTCCTATCGATTGAAACGGCTCGAAAGCCGGCTGCGTTCCCGACTGAACCTCAGGCGCGACCGGATCGCCCGGAACCGACGCGGCTGTGATTGGACCCTTTTTCTTATCTTGCGCCAGCAGTGCACTGGCGCTAAGAGCAACAGCAAAGGAACGGCGGCTGAGGTGAGACATGCTGCGAATAATGTTATCGCTTCGCTTGGAGCGCTATCGATACTCTCGAAGCGGGGCGCCGGTTGAGCATGCCGCAAATTTCCCATCCGGCCACAGCTACTTTCTCCAGATCAACACCGGTTTGAATGTTCATTCCACCCAGCATGTACAAGACATCTTCGGTAGCGACATTACCAGTCGCGCCGGGCGCGTAGGGGCAACCACCCAGGCCGGCGACCGATGCATCGACGACAGCGATTCCCATTTCGAGCGCCGTCAGGATGTTGGCCAAGCCTTGCCCGTATGTGTCGTGAAAATGGACCGCCAGCCGGTCTGCCGGAATATCTTTCATAAGATGACTCAGCAAGTTTGAAACTTGACCGGGAGTGCCCGCGCCGATGGTGTCTCCGAGCGAAATCTCATAGCAGCCCATAGCAAGCAATTCGTGCGCTACCGCTAGAACGGCTGCTGGCATGATAGGGCCCTCATAGGGACACGCCACTACACACGAGACATAGCCTCGGACGGGAACTGGAGCCGAACTGCAGACTTGCCGGTAGCGTTCCAGACTTTCGCTAATGGTGCATCGAATATTCTTTTCGGAAAACAATTCAGAAGCCGAGGCGAACACGGCCACTTCGTCTGCCGCGCTCTCGACGGCAGCCTGCAGACCTTTCAGGTTCGGGACCAGGGCAGAATAGCGAACTCCAGGCTTGCGGCGGATTTTGTGGAAGACATCGCCTGAATCGGCCATGGCGGGAACACTGCGCGCAGACACAAAACTGCCGGCCTCAATGTAACGAAGGCCGGCATCCGCTAGAGCTTGTATCAGTTGAACTTTGGAGTTTGTGGGGACTTGAGCCGGTTCGTTCTGGAGACCGTCCCGGGCGCCCACTTCCACGATTCTGACGACAGGAGGAAAAGCCACCTACGCTTCCGCTTCAGTTTGACGTTTCTTGTATTTGGGTTTTTCTCGCAGACGCTTGTCCGCAAGCACACGAGCGGGCTTGGGGATACCCACGCGCTCGCGCGCTACAGCCTTGACCCGCTTTGATTTAGTTGTTGTTTTTTGTTTCTTCATCCGCAGATTCCTACGGATTGTAACCGAGCCTATGCGGCCTTACTTCTACTTGGTGTCGTGTTCGTGTTCGTTACTGGTGCGACCTGACTGCCCGTAGGGGTGAAAACCAACTCCAAAAACTCGGCTTCAAAGCGAGCCTGATCTCGGGAATCCGAGGCTGGCCGTATGCGCCGGCACACCTCTTGCATTGAGCGTTCCAGCGGCATGTGGAGCGCCTCTTCACCTAACACCGCGTCGGCCAGGAGTCTGGCTGCGCGCTTCGCTTCTTCGGGAGTCCGGGCGAACATCAATGCGTCGTAACGTTTATTAATGATTTCTTCGTTTCGATCCATCTTGCCCTCGTCTCATTAGACGCAAGCACTTCACATTTCGCTGCGGCTGGATTTGATTTAGCATCACTTTACTAGTGCGAAGAAGGAAATGGAGTCTCTCATTTCGCTGTTTGTTTGCCGCGTTCTCTTGTGAAAACTAATGTATAAATACTCCCGATACCTGCTGGCGGCCTTGTTTGTACTCGCTGGCGGGTTTCATCTAGCCAAGCCACAGCCGTTCATTCTGATAGTGCCTCCTTGGGTGCCTGCGCCGGCGCTGATGGTGGCGCTCAGTGGAATAGCCGAAATTGTGGGGGGACTCGGAATTCTGAACCGGAGAACGCGAAGGGCGGCGGGATGGGGTTTGATCGCTCTACTGGCGGCCGTGTTTCCAGCCAACATCTTCATGGCGCTTATGAACATACAGCCGGCCGGCATGACCATTGCGCCTGCGTTGCTATGGGCAAGGCTCCCGCTCCAGCCTCTCTTGATGTGGTGGATCTTCCTGGCAACAAAAAAGCCGCGGCAAGGGGCCGCGGCTTTTCAAGACTCACACTGAATTAGTTTCTGCTGTGCTTCAAATCTCTAACTTTATTGTGAGCTTCCTGAATGGCTGCGAACTGCCGGTTAACCAACTCACCAACGGCGTCCGGAAGATTCTTTTCATATGCCGACCGGTACGCCTTCATTGCCGCGTCTTCGCCCGCCTCACATTCATCAATGATGGCTTTATCTTTGTTGCCGATCACCTCTTTAATCGCCATCCAGCCACGATGCAGGGGCGCCGCGGCGTGTCCGCTCGTTTGCGGCTTTCCGCCGTGAGCTTCAACCGCGCTTCTGAGTTCTGCGGCAAATTTCGAGCGCTGCGCCGAGTAGCCTGCAAAAAGGTTCTTCAGCGCACTTTCTTCGACGTCCTGAGCAGCTTTCTTATAGCCTTCGCTCCCATCCTCACAAGTTTGGATAAGATCGTTTAAAACGCTAAGTGTGTCTTCTGTTTGAATTGCCATGATACTTCTTGCCTCACTAAGGTAGACACTCAATGCCCGTTGAAGGTGTTGCAGGAACTAGTGCCAGTTTTCGTCTGGAATGCGAAAGTGGCTGTTTTGCTAGCTTGGAGGCAAATATCCCGAGACCGCAACAGGTCTTGAGGGTGCTTGCGCGGAGGGATTTATGATCGAGTTCTTTCGAACGCTTTTCGCTAATGACTTCATGCCGCATGTTTATTGCCTGCGGATTCCCAGCCTGGTTTGGCTTAATGCCATCTCCGACGGCTTCATTGCGGCGGCCTATTTCGTGATTCCTTTGGGCTTGGTGCGATTAGTGCACAAGCGCCGCGATCTTGCGTTTAACTGGCTCTTTATTTTGTTTGCCGTGTTCATCCTGAGCTGTGGAGGAACGCACGTACTCGGGATCGTCACACTGTGGGACCCCATCTACCGGGTCGATGCGTTACTGAAGGCAATTACCGCGATCGCTTCGATATTCACAGCTTTTCTGCTGATTCGACTTTTGCCCGAAATAGCGACACTGCCCAGTCCCGAGCAATGGCGGATTGCCAACCGCGAACTGACTCTTGAGATAAAGCAAAGGAAGGCCGCGGAGACCTCTCTGCTTGTATTGAACACGGAATTAGAGAAGCGTGTAGAAGAACGGACCAGGGAACTGGAGCAGAAGAACGTTCGGTTGCAGGAGCTTACCACGGCCTGGGACCTATCGCACGGCATGGTCCGCGATGTGCGCGGAGTCATCACGTTCTGGTGTGCCGGGAGCGAAGAGCTCTATGGATGGGGTAAACAGGAAGCCGTGGGAGCCAATTGTCACCAGTTGTTGAAGACCGAGTTTCCCAGGCCCTTGGAGGAAATCGATTCCGAGTTGCAGGACAAGGGAAGCTGGGCCGGCGAGCTGATTCACACCACGAAATTTGGCGTCAAAATGCAAGTTGCCACTCACTGGGTCTTGCAGCGGAACGGCGCCGGGGAGATGACGTCCGTTATCGAAATCAACAACGATATGACCGACAGGCTGCGGGCCGACGAAGCATTGCGGAGGCTGGCGGATCTGGTTGAATCCAGCAACGATGCCATTTTCAGCGCCACGCCCGCCGGGATCATCACCAGTTGGAACGCCGGCGCAGAAAAACTTTTCGGGTATCCGGCTGCTGAAATGCTGGGCAGCACGATTGATAAGTTGACGCCCGAATCCCAGCAGAAGGCGGCGCGCAGCATGGTGGAGCAAGTAGGAAAGGGTGCCGGCGCTCGCCGCTTTGAGGCTGTGCGAGTGACTAAATCCGGGCAGGAAATTACTGTCTCGCTGACGCTCTCCTCAATTCGAAATTCAGCCGGCGAGTTAGTCGGAACGTCCCAGATTATTCACGACATTTCAGAGGCGAAGGCGCATCAGGAGGCCATACGTTTGAGCGAAGAGCGGCAGCGCCTGGCTGTGGAGGCCGGCCAGATTGGCCTTTGGTATCTGGATGTGAAGGATGGAAGAACCATTTGGACGCAGCGCTGTAAGGAGATGCACGGACTATCATCCGCGAGTCACGTGCCGGACTTTCCTGCAACCCTGAGTTTTATCAACGACGCTGATCGTCCCGGCGTGGAAGAAGCATTCAGGAGCGCGATTCGAGGAGAAAGTGCGATTGCCTTGGAGTATCGAACTATTGGGCTTGGCTCCCGGGCGCGATGGGTGCAGATTCGAGGCGAAGCACAACTTGACGCGCATGGTGCGGTCAAAGCGATCCACGGCACTGTTGTCGACCTGACCGAGCGCAGGGAGATGGAAAATAAGTTGCGCCGCGCCAATACCGAGTTGGAGCAGTTTGCTTATGCGGCAGCGCATGATCTGCAGGAGCCGCTCCGCAATGTGGCGCTGGCCGCGGAGTTGCTGAAAAGGCAGCAGATGCCTGAAACTCCGGAGGCACGCGCGACGAATTATTCGAAATTACTTACCACGGTGATTGAAAACGCTCACCGGATGGAAGCGATGATCAAAGATCTTTTGGCGTATTCGCGCGCCTTGGATACTGCGGAAGACCAGGCGCCCGAAAGCGATGGTGATGCGATCCTGGCCAAAGTGCTAGAAAACCTTGCTTCAGCCATTACAGAAAAGGGAGCCCAGGTCACCAGTGACCCGCTGCCCCATATTTGTATGCAAGAAGCCCATCTTTTGCAGCTTCTGCAGAATCTCATAGGTAACGCACTCAAGTACGCGGGCCCTTCGACGCCGCAGATTCATATAGGGGCGACGGTGCGTACAGGTGACGTGGTGGTGTGGGTCCGCGACAACGGTATCGGCATCTCTCCGAAGTTCCACACAAGAGCGTTCGGCATGTTCAAACGTTTACATCGCGGATCAACTGAGGGCACCGGTATTGGTCTAGCGGTCTGCAAGCGTATCGTGGAACATTACGGCGGTAAAATCTGGATCGAGTCGGAGGAAGGAAGAGGCGCTATATTCCTCTTTACCGTTCCTTCTACCATTCATGAATGGGCGAACATTAATAATTCCGCTGTGATTGAGAACTCCTAAATTGAAAACTCCTGAATGATGTCTTCAACCGTTTCCCCTAACATCCTCATTGTGGAGGACAACGTGCTTGATGCCGAGCTGACAAAATGGGCCCTCGCGGAAGCCGGTTTCGCAGGTATACCTACGGTCGTAAATGACGGCTCGGACGCGCTGTTGATCCTCCGCCGCCAAGAGCCTTATCAGGATAGTCTGTTTCCCGACATGGTGATTCTGGATCTGAATCTGAAGCTGGTGGACGGTCCCGAGGTGCTGCGTTTTATTCGCGAATCGCCGGACCTTTCTTCACTCACGGTGGCGATTCTCAGTTCCACACCCGAAGACGTGATGCGGGCAAAAGCCGCCAAAGCGAACTGCTATTTCTCAAAATCAAGTTCGCTCGACGGCTATGCCGAAATTGGCAAGAAACTGCTGGCGTGTTACTTTGCTTCACGCCGCACTTTGGGGGAGCGAGAGAAAGAAGCCGGTTCTCCTAGTAACGCGGAACATTCGCCACAGCAGATTGATGGGCGTCGAGCGAGTCGAGCAACAGATCAGTAGCCGCACGCGCGAAGCTTTCATCGTTGATGTGCGCGTCGAGTTCCACAAGCTTCACGGCCGGACTAAGCGTCTCCTTCAGTGCACGAAGATAGGCTTGGAGTGCCGCGGGCGAATAGAATGCCTCGCCTGGCTTGTCGATAGCGGAAACACCGTGCCGCGGAATCAAAACGGTAACAGGTCCGCGCGCGGAGTTGAGCTTGGCGGCGGTGATGCGTCCAATTTGCGCGCACTCTTCCGGCGTGGTGCGCATGAGTGTCACCGTTGAGTTATGAGCGTACAGGTTCCGTCCGCGGAACTGGCTGGGGAGCGAATCGATGGGTCCAAAATTCACCATGTCGATTGCTCCGGGACAGACAACCTGCGGAATGCCTCTGAGGCCCGCCGCCTCCAAGCGGTGAGGTCCCGCACTGAAAACACCACCCACAAGTTCGTCCGCAAGTTCCGTGGTCGTAATGTCCAGCACGCCTTTGAAAGCGCCGTCTTGAATGAGCTGTTCCATCGCCTGGCCTCCGGACCCGGTAGCGTGGAAGACCAGGACTTCGTACCCTCTCTCTTCCAGGCGGTGGCGGGCGACCGTTACGCAGGGTGTTGTGACTCCGAACATAGTCGCAGCAATTGCCGGTCGTTCACTGGACGCGTCAACCTCCCGGCGAGTCACCATTCCACAGATCGCCGCAGCAGCGTTACTTAGAACCTTTCGTAATACGTTGTTTAAGCCAGAAATATCGACTACCGAATACATCATGCAGATGTCTCTTGTGCCGATATACGGTTTAACATTACCCGAAGCGAGAGTGGAAACCATGAGTTTCGGAAAACCCACCGGCAGGTTGCGCATCGCGGCGGTCGCAATCGTTGTCCCAGCCGAGCCACCCAGGGACGCAATGCCCTGGATTTCGCCTTGTTCGAACAGACGCCGGACAATCTCAGTCGCCCCCAGGGCCATCGTTTGCACGCTTTGCCCTCGATCTTTCTGCGCCACCAAGGCCTCGAGGTCTTCATGGGCGGCGGCGGCAACTGCGGCCCGCGAGACATCCGGGGTGAACAGCGGATCTCCGAGCACTCCGGCATCCACCGTCAGGGTCCGCAAGCCGCACGCCTCGATCGCGTCGCGCAGAAAGGCGAACTCCTCACCTTTGGTATCTAGTGTGCCCACAAGGGCAACTGTCTTAAGGTTCATTTGCCTTCTGCGCTGGGGAGCGTCCCCGGCGGAAGAATCTGGCACTCCGGCAGTAGGCGGAGGAACGCTTCCGGACCGGGTGGAGCGTAAATAGCGATCAATTTCAACGGCTCCCAACCAGTGTTGATAGTGGCATGGAAAATGTCCGGCGGAATGTGGACCAAATCTCCGGCGCTGACAGGTTCCCACCTCTCGCCGTCGACATCGATCATCTGCTTACCTTGTCCTGACACAACATACAGGATTTCCTCGGTTCCGGGATGATTGTGCCGTGCGTGGCCTTTCCCGGGCTGAAGAAGCACCACACCCATCGTGAAACGGTCCGTATTCGTCACGCGAGGTTCGGTCAGCCACTTGATCGTTCCCCAATCAAATACCTGCGTCTCCACATCCGCCGGCGTGACGAACCGGCGGCCTGATAGTTCAGCCATGACTGATCCTTCCACTTGGAATAGACAAACTCTTGAAGCTCTTTACCTGCTCCGTGATCGCGCGTTCCACCGGCAAGCGCTCCATGCTGGACGCGCCAAAGAATCCGGCGATTCCCTGGGTACGAGCGAGTACGTACTGAACATCTTCCGGTTCAGCAATAGGCCCACCATGGCACAGAACCAGAACATCCGGTTTGACGGCAACCGCGGCCGCGTGGATGGCCTGGGTTCGAGACACCGATTCGTCGAGAGTCAGGTTGGTTTTGGCGCCAATCGTCCCGCTGGTGGTCAGTCCCATGTGCGCGATGATCAGATCCGCGCCGGCCAGGGCCATGGCTCTCGCTTCATCCTCATTAAATACATAGGGGCAGGTAACCAGGTTCATGGCGTGAGCTCGCGCAATCATGTCAACTTCCTGGGCGTAGCCCATCCCGGTTTCTTCGAGGTTCATACGGAAGATACCATCGATGAGGCCGACTGTCGGAAAGTTCTGTACGCCCGCGAAACCGAGCCGTTTTAGATCACTCAGAAACACGTCCATGACGCGAAATGGATCGGTACCGCATACGCCGGCTAAAACGGGCGTTTTGCTGACAATAGGCAATACTTCGCGCGCCATCTCCACCACAATTGCGTTCGCATCGCCATACGGCATAAGGCCAGCCAAAGATCCACGCCCAGCCATCCGGTAGCGGCCCGAATTGTAGATGATGATGAGGTCGGCGTGGCCGGCCTCCGCGCACTTCGCTGAGATTCCCGTTCCCGCGCCTGCCCCGATGATCGGCCGCCCTTGAGCGCGCATCGCCATCCATCGTTCCAAGCAGGCTGATCGACTCATCGACGTTGTATGTTCCAATTTTTGCGAGGTGTGCCTTAGGCCGCACCACGAAATATAACAAACGGGAAAGCCCAAGCTGGGCGCGGCCACTGAGCCACAGCCGGGTTCCCCGGCAATCTGCCCCTGACGCCCGGCTGACGGCTGAAGGCTTAAAATCCCGTGCTATCCTTGCCCCAAGTCGACGTATTTCTAAATGCGCTACTTCGGCACAACCCTTCTGGTGCTGGTCTGCGCCTTCTGCGCAACGCTGCTCTCGACTGACCTGAATCCGGTTGGCGCGCGAACAAGTCGGAAGGCGCAACAGCCAGGCGTCTTCCGCGAATATCCGGGCTGGGAATACGAAAACTTCCCCATTCCTCCCGATTTTAAAAGTCCTGGGGAGTGGACGTTCGCGCGCTTCATGTACCGTGCGGTCGAGACCTACTATGGCCGCCGGAACAACTGGACCATCGATTATCCCCGCTCCGACCGTCATTTGTCGGCCGCCGTCCGGCGTCTGACCTTGATCCAAGCCAGGTCTGTGGAAGAGCCGGTGGCCGCCGAAGATGGCGACGACATTTATAACTGGCCCTGGCTTTACGCCGTTGAAGTGGGCCATTGGGATTTGACTGATCTGCAGGCAGCCAAGCTGCGCGATTATCTGGCGCGGGGCGGCTTTTTCATGTGCGACGACTTCCACGGCACCATTGAATGGCAGACTTTCGTCGCTAGCATGAAAAAAGTTCTGCCGGATCGCCCGATTGTTGATATTCCGGATAACGATCCCATCTTCCATACCGTCTTTGATCTCGACGACAAATATCAGGTGCCGGGCGAGCAGTTCGTCCACACTCGGAGCACTTACGAAAAAGATGGCTTCCAGCCTCGATGGCGCGGCATCTATGACGACAAAGGCCGCTTAATGGTGGCCATCTGCCATGACATGGACTTAGGAGATTCTTGGGAACACGCCGACAACCCTGAATATCCGGAACAATATTCGGCGCTCGGCTTCCGCATCGGCGTGAATTACATCATCTACGCCATGACCCACTGATAATTGCGCATGTTTGAATTCCTCTTTAAATACCCGGCAACGGTTTTTTCCAAGGGGAAACTTGTGCTTTTGGGACCCTGGCCGAATTGGGTCCTGTTCCTGGCGATTATTTGCGCGGGCTCCGTGCTCGGCTATGTTCTCTTCCGAACAACCATGGCGCGCCGCCGCGCCGCCGGCATCTGGCTGCTCCAGTTCGCCACGCTCATCATCTTGCTGTTATTGCTTTGGGAGCCAGCTATCAGCGTCACCGCGCTCCGTCCGCAGCAAAACATTGTGGCCGTCGTGGTGGATGACAGCGCCAGCATGGCCTTGGCCGATGATGGTGCGCCCCGCGAACAGCAGGCTATCGAGTTATTGAAGTCGCGGCTGTTGCCAAAACTGTCGCAGCGCTATCAGGTTCGACTCTATCGCCTGGATACCGGCCTTACGCGCGTTTCGGATGTGGAGCAACTCCACGCCAATGGGAGCGGGACACAGATTGGAACCGCGATGCATCAACTGGCGCAGGAAACATCCACCCTGCCGATTGGTGCGGTGGTTCTGGTTTCTGACGGGTCTGATAATTCCGGCGGCATAGATTTGCCTACCTTGAACGAACTGCGGGCGCGGCGTTTACCGGTGAATACTATTGGTTTTGGGCGTGAGCAACTGAGCCATGACGTGGAACTCGAAAGTTTCGACGTAGCGCCTAAAGTGCTGGCAAACTCTCGCGTCGAAGCGCAGATCCACCTGCGGCAGAAGGATTTCGCAGGTGACCACACGAATCTCGTGATCCTGGCTGACGGCAATCCGGTGGCCAGCCGCAATATCACTCTGAGCCGCGATCCTGAACAGATCGAAACCATCGAATTCAATGCCGGCAAATCCGGCGTGCGCCGGCTGGAAGCTAAGCTGGCGTCACTACCAGGCGAGCAAAACCTCAAGAACAACAGCCAGACTCGCGTGCTCGCCGTGGATGGAACCAAGCATCGCGTGCTGTATGTAGAAGGCGAACCCCGCTGGGAGTATAAGTTTCTACGGCGAGCGGTGGAAGATGATCCGGCGATTGAGATTGTCTCCATGCTGCGCACCACGCAAAACAAGATCTATCGCCAGGGAATTTCTTCGCCTGCCGAACTGGCGGACGGTTTTCCAACCAAACCGGAAGACTTGTTCGAATATCAGGGTTTGATTATAGGCAGCGTGGAATCGGGATTTTTCACTCCCGCCCAACAACATGCCATTCGTGATTTTGTGGATCGCCGTGGAGGCGGGGTGCTGTTTTTGGGCGGACGAACATCGCTGGCCGAGGGCGATTACAATGCGCCGCCATTTTCTGAACTTCTGCCTGTGATCCTGCCGGCTCACAAGGGAACGTTCCACCGCCAACTTGCTTTGGCTGAACTCACTGACGCCGGCAAGAAAAGCCTGGTTTGCCGGATTGAAGAATCTCCCGCGGACAGCTTGAATCACTGGAACATTCTCCCGTATCTAGCGGATTATCAGGATGCGGGAACGCCGAAACCGGGTGCGGTGGAACTGGCGAGTCTGTCTCCGGCTCAAGGTGGAAACAAATCTCCACTCCTGGTTACGGAAAACTATGGAAGAGGACGGACCGCCGTCTTTGCTACCGGCGGAAGCTGGCGTTGGAAGATGCAGCAGCCCGTAGCCGACACCAGCCAACAAACATTCTGGCGGCAACTCATTCGCTGGACCGCCGGCGATACTCCGTCGCCGGTAGTAGCGTCCGTATCGGATGCGCGACTGGCAGACAGCGGCAAGCTGGAACTTCGAGCCGATGTCCGCAATAAGACTTACTTTCCCATTAGTGATGCTCAAGTGGAGGCGAACGTCATCACGCCCGGTGGCGGGTCCCGCAGCGTACAGCTTCACCCTGACGCCACCGCCCGCGGCATTTACACGGCAGAGTTTGATGCGGACCAGCCCGGCTCCTACATCGCGGAAGTGAAGTCAAAGGATGGCAGTGACGTGGTGGCTTTTCAGCGTGAAAACGGCATGGCCGAGAATTTCCACCGGCAGCAAAATCGCGATCTGTTGGAGAAGCTGGCTGAAGACACCGGTGGCAAATACTACACCGCCAGCAGTGCAAATCAGCTGCCGGATGAAATCTCATTCTCCGAGGCCGGGGTTTCCGCGCGCGAGACCATGGACCTCTGGAATATGCCGATCGTGTTTCTGACTCTATTGATATTGCGGTCGTCCGAATGGCTGCTGCGCCGCCGGTGGGGTGCTGTTTGAGGGTCCTCTTTTTACTTCTGGCGACGGCATTCTATGCGAACGCGGCCAATTATTACCTGACCATTGCCGGGCTTGGGGGCGAGCCGGACTATGACGCGCAGTTCGCTCGCTGGGCGGGCGATCTGGATCATCAATTGAAGCTGAACGGCGCGGAGGCGCATGTCGAAACCATCTCCGGGGCCGCTGCCACGCGTGCGCATGTGCAGGAGGTGATGAACCGGCTGGCAGATCAGATCAATGCCGATGATGCATTTTCGTTATTCCTGATCGGCCATGGGAGTTTTGATGGAACCGACTACAAGTTCAACGTACCCGGCCCGGATATCACCGCCACCGAACTGCGGGATTGGCTGAGCCACATAAAGGCGACACGCCAGTTGGTGGTGAACATGACGAGTTGCAGCGGCGCCTCCATGGCCGTGCTCGCTTCGAAGAACCGTATTGTCATTACCGCTACGAAATCCGGCAATGAGAAGAATGCGACGGTTTTCCCTCGTTACTTCATCGATGCCTTCCATGATGCATCCGCTGACACCGACAAGAACGGCTCAGTGACCGCCTTGGAGGCCTTCAAGTACAGCCAGCAAAAAGTAACTGAGTACTTCACTACGGAAAAGCTGATAGCCAGCGAACACGCTCTGTTTAGTGACACGGGGTCAGCCAATGCGGTTCGTGATCCCGGGGCTCAGAATCAGCAGGGAATGTTGGCGTCCGCATTTCCGCTATTGCGTCCTCCCAGCGAGGTAGCCGCCGTTGCGCCGAATCCAGCGAAGCAGCGGCTGATCGCGCACAAAGATGACGTGGAGGCGCAAATCGACCGCCTCAAATACCAGAAAACAAGCCTTCCCGAAGCCGCCTATAAGCAGCAGCTGAGCGCCCTGCTTTTAGATCTGGCGAAGACTCAAGCGGAGATCGACAAGTGAGATTCGGTCTCGTTCTGCTGGCATCTCTAAGCTTATACGCCCAATCGGAGAAGTGCATGCAGTTGCAGCGGCACGGCAATCAGAAAGAAGCCTCAGCCTGCTTCAGCACACTGGTGCATTCCCAAAATCCGCTGGCCCGGGCAGAAGGGTACGCCGGCCTTTATCAATACAAAGAAGCCAACGAAGAGTTTCGGATCGCAGATCAGCAGCAGCAAAACTCCGCAATTGTGAAGACTGCCTGGGCGAATTTGTTCCTCACTCTTGCCAACCCGCAGGAAGCGAGTTCATTATTCCAGGAAGCCACACAGGCAGATGCCAACTACGCGCCGGCTTACCTGGGCCTTTCTCAGGCGCTTGCTGAAAGTTACGACAAGAACTCCGAACAACTTGCCAAGACAGCTCTGGAGCATGACCCCAATTATTTTAGAGCGCATGAATTCCTGAGTTATCTGGCCCTTGAGGACGGCAACCAGAAGCTAGCGGCCGAGGAAGCGCAGAAAGCGATTGCCATCTCCAGCGATGCCCTGGATGGAATGGCCGTTTTGGCTTCGATGGATTTGCTGAAAGGCGACGGTGTCACCTTGATGGATCAATCGCCGTGGATGGACCGAATTCTGAAAACTGATCCCAACTACGGCGAGGCCTATGAGACCGCGGCACACTTCCTCGAGATCAACTATCGCTTCACAGAAGCCATCGCCGCTTATCGTAAAGCGCTGGCGTTGAATCCGAATCTCCTGCAGGCGCGTTCCCGCCTCGGCGTCAACCTGATGAGAATCGGGCAAACGGATGAGGCTCGAAAACAACTGGAGCAGTGCTTTAACAATTACCTCCGCAACCCGGAGACCCGAAATTCTCTTCGATTTCTGGACACGCTCAACCAGTACGACGTATTCACCACCGGCAATCTCGAACTGCAGCTCAGCAAAAAGGATTCGGCTCTCCTGCGTCCTTATATAGAGCCTGAGTTACAACTGGCCATGAAGACTTACGAGCGCAAATATAAGATGACAGTGCCTGGGCGAGTGCGCTTGGAGGTCTACCCGAATCATGACGACTTCGTGGTGAGAACGCTGGGCCTTCCTGGACAAGGTGGGTTGCTGGGCGTAACGTTCGGGACGGTTGTTGCCATGGACGGTCCCACGGCTCGGCCGGAGGGTGATTTTAGCTGGGCCGACACCATGTGGCATGAACTCTGCCATGTATATGTGATCACCGCTACTCACAATCTGGTTCCGCGCTGGTTTTCGGAAGGACTTGCGGTACACGAAGAGGGTGTGGCTTCGCCGCAGTGGGGTAACCGGTTGAATCCCGAATCTGTGGAAGCTATCAAGCAGAAGAAATTGCTCCCGGTGCTGGATTTAGATGCAGGATTTGTGAGGCCGCAATATCCAGGGCAAGTTCTGGTCTCTTACTACCAGTCGGGAAAGATGTGCGATTACATTGCCGACCGCTGGGGAGATAGCGCGCTGCTGGCGATAATTCATTCGTACGCCGCGCACAAGACCACCGCCGAAGCCATCCAGGACAATTTGCACGAAAGCCCCGAAGCCTTCGATAAAGACTTCCAAACCTGGCTGTACAAGAAAACCGAAAACATTGTTACTCACTTCGACCAGTGGAAAGCCGGCATGAAGACGGCAGTGGCAGCTATAAAGGCAGGCGACAATGCCAAGGGTTTGGAAGCAGTGAATGCGATCCGGGAATTCTTTCCCGAGTCATCTGACACTTATGTGGTGATGGCCAAGTGTTACTCGGCTTTGAATAAGAAACCGGAAGCAATGACTTCGCTGGAGAAATATCAGGCCGTCGGCGGGACCGGTGTGGACGAGCTCAAGCAACTCGCGCAACTGGAAGCCGATGCCGGCCACAGCGATAAGGCCATCACTACACTTCAGGAGATCAACCTGATTTATCCGGAAGACCTGGAATCACATCAAAAGCTTGGGACGCTGCTCTTGAAAGCTTCTCGCCCGGCGGACGCTATACAGGAATACCGGGCCGCTCTGACCTTGAAACCTGCCGACGTAGCGCAATCTCATCTCGATCTCGCGCGCGCCCTTACGGCCGCCCATCAGACCTCCGAAGCCAAAGACCAAGTCCTGCTGTCGCTTGAGGCAGCGCCAAATTACAAACCCGCTCAACAGCTACTGCTCCAACTCAGCCAATAACTCATGACATCCCCCACATCTATAACCTCCCCACCAAGTACCGCTGTTACTGACTCCGGCCGAGTTGAAGGCGCGCGTCCAGCGTTTTACCGACACTCATGCCGCCATCAAGGGCGAAGTGCAGAAAGGTCATCGTGGGTCAGGAACAGGTCGTGGAGAACCTGCTCATCTCGCTGTTTGTCGGAGGCCATTGCCTGCTTACAGGGCTACCCGGCACCGCCAAGACCTTGCTGGTCCGCACACTTTCCCGTTGCCTGGGGCTCAAGTTCAACCGCATCCAGTTCACTCCGGATCTGATGCCTTCGGACATTACGGGCACAGACATCATTGAGGAAGATGCCAACGGCAGACGCACCTGGACCTTTGTTCCCGGTCCGATTTTTTCGAACGTCCTGCTCGCCGACGAGATCAATCGTACGCCGCCAAAAACACAGTCTGCGCTTCTAGAGGCTATGCAGGAGTTCTCCTGTACCGTGCGCGGCAATCAATACAAAATTGAGCCGCCGTTCTTTGTGCTGGCCACCCAGAATCCTATTGAACTCGAGGGCACCTATCCGCTGCCCGAAGCTCAGCTGGACCGCTTCCTCTTCAACACAGTCCTTGATTATTTGCCGGCTGAGGAGGAGTTGAGAGTGGTAGATCTGACCACCGCTAACAATCAAGTGCAATTGAACGTGGTCACCAGCGCCAGTGAAATACTGGATTTTCAGACTCTGGTCCGTATGACTCCCGTAGCGGAATCCGTGGCCCGCTACACGGTGGAATTGGTTCGAGGTACCAGGCCGGTGAACAATGGCGAAGTACCTGATTTCGTCAAGAAGTACGTTAATTTCGGCGCCAGCGTCCGTGCTGCCCAATTCCTCATCCTCGCCGCTAAAACCCGGGCCCTGATCCACGGCCGTTTTCACGTAGCTTATGAAGATATCCGCACGCTGGCTCCTGCTGTCCTCCGTCACCGCATCCTGCTGAACTTTCACGCGGAGTCAGACCGCATTGACTCTGATGAAATCGTGCGCCGCTTGCTGGAAGTGAAGCCAGCCCCCCGAGCATAAAAGCCAACCCGATGCCTAACCCCAATGCCTAACCTGCAAACAAACCGCTTTGTAGACCCCGCCGTTCTGGCCGGCATCTCCGGCCTGGATCTCATTGCGCGAACTGTCGTGGAAGGCTTCGTCGCCGGTCTGCATCGCTCGCCTGATTTCGGGTTCAGCCAGGAGTTTGCCGAGTATCGCCCGTACACCACCGGAGACGATTTGCGTCACGTGGATTGGAATGTGTTTGCCCGAACGGAAAAGGCTTTCTTGAAACGGTATCTGGGTGAAACTAACACCGAGTTGGTAGTCCTTTTGGACTCCAGCGCCAGCATGAATTTCACGTCCGGAGCAGTCAGCAAATTCAGTTATGCCAAGTTTCTGGCGTCGGCATTAGTCTATCTGGCGCACCTCCAGCGGGACAGCGCCGGCCTGATTACCTTTCATGAGGATGTGACCAAAGTGGTGCCGCCTTCCGGCCGGCAAGGCCAGTTGATGAGGCTTCTGCACGCCATTGATACGACGGAAACCGGAACTCGAACGGATTTTGCCCGCCCACTCTTCCAGCTTCAGCAATTTCAAAAGCGCCGCGGAATTACGGTTCTGATCTCAGACTTTTTGGCCCCGGCCGACGTGGTGATCCCGGCCGTCGCGCCTCTGCGCTATCGCGGTAATGAAGTGATTCTGTTCCATCTGCTCGACCCGCAAGAGCTGAAGCCCCGCTTTAATCAGCCAGTTCTGTTGGTAGACATGGAGACCAATGACTCGCTGGAGGTGGCTCCCGAATATGCGCGCACTCAATACGAAGCAAAAATCTCGCAACACATAGAAGCCATGAGGAAGGAATCGCAGAAGGAGGGGATCGATTACTTCCTGATCAATACGTCCCAACCGCTGGATGCCGCGCTGAGAGAGTACTTCAACATGCGCCATCGGAGGAATTAGTGGGGTTCTTCTCACCCTGGTTCCTGGCCGGACTGCTAGCGCTCGGGCTCCCCCTGTGGCTGCACCTGTTACGGCAGTTTAAGCGAACGCCCCAGCCGTTCAGCTCGCTCATGTTTTTTGAGCGCCAGATCCAAAGCTCCAGCAAGCATCGGCGTCTCCGCTATTTGACTTTGCTGGCCATGCGCCTGGCTCTGCTTGCACTGTTGGCGCTGCTATTTGCGAACCCTTTCGTCATCAGGCCATCAGCCGCAATCAAGTCACGAACACTGACAGTTGTGGCCCTTGACCGGTCGTTCAGCATGCGCTATAAGAATCGCATCGCAGAAGCGAAGTCGCAGGCTACACAGCTGGTGAACGCGACATCCGGGTCCCCTAGCTTTCAAGTGATGGCCCTGGATTCGCGTTTGGCGGCCATGTCTCAGCCTGAATCAGACAAAAGCGCCATCCGCAGCGCCATCGAAGCCATTGAGTCAGGCGACGAAACCAGTTCTTATGGCGAATTCAGCCGTGCCCTGCGCGTGATGGAGCAGACTACCGGCTTGAATCTGGATGTGCATTTGTTTACGGACGCGCAGGAATCATCCATGCCTGCGTCGTTCAATGATTTGCAATTAGGCCCGCACACCTCACTGGCCATCCACGAAATCGGCAAAGGCAATGGTCCGAATTGGGCGGTTCAGAGCGTCAGCGTTCCGGCGCGAACCTTCGATTCCGGCAACATCCGATTGACCGCTACCATTGCTGGCTGGCTAACGCCAGAGGCAAAACGCCGAGTGTCCATCATGATAGATGGTCGCTGCATCATGACCAAAGAAGTAACCGTTCCCGCATCGGGCAGCGCGGAAGTCGAGTTCGACGATATTGCCATCCCATTCGGTGCGCATCGCGGCGAGGTCATGTTGGAGCCGCGCGATGACCTTCCGAACGATGACTCCTTCCTGTTTTCGATTGAACATGCGGACCCGCGAAAAGTTCTGTTCCTGCATGGCATTGGCAGACGAGCCGATTCGTTCTTTTACAAATCCGCTCTGGACGCCGCCGCCGGAGCCGGGTTGCGAGTGCAGCCCGCTTCATTTGATGAAGGTGCTCAACTTGACCTTTCGCAATTTGCCTTTCTGGTTCTGAATAATCCCGGCGATCTGGATAGATCTACCTCCCAGCGCGTGAGTGATTACGTTTTGAAAGGAGGCGCCGTGCTGATTGGCGTGGGTCCAGCCACCGAACGAGCCGGCATCGTTCCCGTTGCTGGTGAGAGCGTGTCTGGTTCCTCGACTGAACAGGGCGCCGGCAACCTGGAAACGAAATCAGCACAGACCTTCGATCCTCATGCTTTCGATAGCGTTGAGTTTTTAGCCACTCCCCGCATCACCGCAAAACCCATGGATCGAGTCATTGCGAAGTTCGCCGACGGTGCGCCCTTGTTGCTCGAACAAAAACTGGGCGAAGGCAGGATTCTGGTATTCGCATCCACTTTGGACAATGCAACCAGTGACTTTCCCGTGCATGGGGCTTTTCTCCCTTTCGTCGCATCGACGGGAGCCTACTTATCACGCGCCGAAGACAGCGGTTCCAGCACGGCAGTAGGGAGCGCCATCGCGCTGCGTCAATCGAGATCGGAAAGTGCATCGGCTGACGTCATCGGCCCTGACGGCAAACACGAGATCCCGCTCAGTGACGCCACTCGTCTCATGACGTTTAATCCCGGCCGGGTTGGCTTCTATGAGGTGCATCGCGCCAGCGGGGCGCGGTTGCTGGTGGCGGCGAATGCTGACCGGCGTGAATCGAATCTGGCGAAAGTGCCGCCCGAGACCTTAATTCTTTGGCGTAATACTGGTAAGAGCAGCGGAAGCGCGACGCCCGGTGACGCTACGCCCTCGAACGCTCCCTTTAGTCTTTGGCGTTACATTCTGACGCTGGTTTTGATTGCAGCAATCGTCGAGTCCGTGTTTGCAGCTCGATATTTGAGTGACAAAAGGCAGGCCACATGACAGCTCTTCAGCATTTAGAAGCGTATCTGAGCAAGCTTGACCAGCGGCTTCGATTTTTGGCGACCTCACGCGGCATTGCCGCCAGTGCTTTATGCGCGCTGCTGCTTACCGTCATCCTGGCATGGGTCGGCAACTACTATCGCTTTGCTGCCGGCGTGGTTTGGCCGCTGCGCCTGATTCTGTTCGCCGGCATTGCAAGCGCACTGGTCTTTCTGCTGGCGCTGCCATTAAGGCGCATCAATCGCCGCGGGACGGCGCGGCTGGCTGAATCACGCGTTCAGGATTTTGGCGAACGCCTCATCACGATTACTGAACGGCGCGACCCAGCTAATCCATTCAACGAATTGGTGGCTGAAGATGCCATGCGCGTGGCTGCACTTCATCCGGCCGAAGAGTTTGTGCCATCGCCCTGGCTCATCGGTTCAGTGGCCGCGGGCGTCGCTGCTATCGGCGTTCTGGTGTGGCTTATCACCTCGGCCCCCGGCTACTGGGGTTACGGGGCTGCGCTGCTCTGGACCGCCTCTCCGCGTTCTGCCGCCCCACTTTACGAGATCTCGGTCACGCCTGGGGATGCCACCGTCAGACGTCGCACAGATCAGGTCATTTCGGCGGAATTAAAAGGCTTTTCGGCCCACAACGTCGTTCTGCATGCGAAATATAAAGGTGGTCTGAAATGGGATGAAATTCCCATGCAGGCGCAGCCCTCCGGCAGCGGATACCAGATGCTCTTCGCAGGTCTTTCCGATTCGCTCGAATACTTCGTGGAAGCCGGCAAATCGCGGACAAAGCATTTCACCATAGCGGTCAAAGATCTGCCGGCGGTTAAACATCTGCGGGTGGCCGTTCATTTCCCGAAAGCTATCGGTTTGCCCGATTCCGTGGAGGATCCCGGCGGCGACATTCGCGCCGTAGAAGGCAGCAAAGCTGATATTCGAGTTCTTACGGATAAGCCCCTTGACAACGGCGTGCTTGTCACGGACAACGGCACGCGCATCCCGCTGGTTGCGTCTGACAACAACTGGCTGACGGCCGCGCTTCCCATTCAGAGCGACGGTTCCTATCACATCGCTGCGTTGGATCAAGGCGAGGCCGTTCGCTTAACTGACAACTACATCATCGAAGCCCGCAAAGACGAAGCGCCCACGGTGAGCATAGTTCGTCCGGGACGCGACCCGGGTGTCAGTCCCATTGAAGAAGTGCCGGTGACCGTGAACTCGTCAGACGATTTCGGCTTGCATGGCGTGGAACTGCATTATTCCGTAAACGGGGGACCGGAACAGATAAAGCGATTAGCAACTGCCAATAACGCTAAGCAGGTGGAAGGCAAAACCGTTCTTCCTCTGGAGGAATACAAGCTGGCGCCGGGAGATCTCGTCAGCTTTTACGCCACGGCGAAGGACGCGACGCATACTTCCCGCAGCGACATTGTTTTCGCCAAGGTTGAGCCTTTTGATCTGAAGTTTCGGCAGAGCCAGCAAGCGGGCGGCGGGGGCGGTGGTGGCGGCGGAGAGCAGGAGACCAAGATTTCGGAACGGCAGAAAGAAATCATTGCCGCCACCTGGAACCAACTGAAAGCCCCGTCCAAAGATTCCTCGCAGATTGTCCAAAATGCTCACTTTCTTTCGGATCTCGAATCGAAGCTGGGTGACCAGGCGAAAGCTTTGGCAGAACGCATGAACAACCGCGAACTCGGCGAATCCTCGCCGCAATTCCAGGAGTTTGCAAAATCGATGGTTCAGGCTTCCGCCGAGATGTCTCAAGCTGTCACCCAGTTGCAGCCCGGTAAATGGAGTGTCGCGCTGGGGCCTGAACAGAAGGCACTGCAATCTCTCTTGCACGCCGAATCGTTGTTCCGGGATATCCAGGTTGCGTTCGGAAACCAGGGCGGCGGGGGTGGTGGCGGCGGGGGCGGTCAGGAACGCGAGCTCGCGCGGCTCTTTGACCTTGAACTCGATACCGCGAAAAATCAGTACGAGAGCAGTCAGCAAGCTTCACAGTCCGGCGGCGCGTCACAAAAGCAGATGGATCAGGATCTGGAGCGTCTGAAGGAACTGGCTCGACGTCAGCAACAGCTCGCGGACCAGCAACATTCGCCGCAACAGCAATTCCAGCAGAGGTGGGAAGAAGAGCAACTAAGGCGCGAAGCTGAAAAACTGCGCCAGGAACTGCAGCAGCAACAGCAGCAACAATCGGCGCAGAACGGCCAGTCGGGTTCGCAATCCCAATCCCAGTCTCAGTCACAATCGCAAGGAGCGCAGTCACAATCCGGCCAGAGCGGCGGAAAAAGCTCTTCCTCGTCGGCTTCCGCCAGTCAGCGCGATGCCCTTCGTCAGGCGATGAATGCTCTGGCAAAGGCTGAGGATGAAATGCGCAACGCGGCTTCCAATAAAGATTCTTCCGCCCAGCAGCGAGCCGCGAATCAATTGGCGCAGGCTCAGGAAGCCATGCGCAACATGATGCATCAGCAGCAAAGCACCGGCTTGTCCGACTTGGCCCAGAAAGCTCGCCAGCTAGCCGACGCTCAGAATGACCTGGGCCAGCGCGTCAAGAAAATGTATGGCGCGGACGGCGTGAACACCGCCCGCACGGATGAAAACGGCAATCCCATGATGCCGGAGATGAATGGTCCGGGCTTTGCGGGCGGTTGGTACCGCAGGCGCATGTTACAGCAACCGGATCAGCCAGCCACCAGCCAGGAAAAGAGTTTGGCGGGCGAAGGCGAAAAGCTGGCCGATCAGATGCAGCAATTACAAAAGCAGCTTCAGGATCAGGCGCAAGCAATGGCCGCTCAACAGCCTGATGCCACCCGCAAAGTTCGAAAAGCTCTCTCTGACGCTGAACAGGAGGAACTTGCGGTTCGGATGAAAAAGAGCGCCGATTGGCTGCGGCAAGGTTACGGCTCCAGAACGTGGCCGATGCAGGACAGCATCAGCGCGGCTGCCCAACACCTGAGCAAACAGGTGGAGGAAGCGCAGCAGGCGAGCGAAAAAGCCCAGCAGGGGCAGGATCAAACTGGGGAAGGCGAGCTTGGTCAGGCGCTTTCCGAAGTGCGTTCATTGCGAGAACAACTTCAATCGCAAGGCCAGCAATCGCAAGGCCAGCAGTCGCAAGGCCAGCAGTCGCAAGGCCAACGCGGCCAGCCCGGCAATAACCGCGCCCAGAACAGTAATGCCGCCGCGAATCAACCGGGCGGACGCGATGGGCAGCAATCCGCCATGGACCAATTGAACGGACTTCGCTCGCGGCTTGGCAGGAATGACCGGCAGCTAAACGGATATATTAATGACGCCATGGGCTCGCTGCGCGAGTTGAATTCGCAATCCGGCTTGCTGGACGCCCGGATCAACAACGATGCACTGGTGAGTTTAGAACGGCTGGAAGTGGAGCTTGCCCGCCGTATGGGACAGAAAGCCGGCGCGCGCAGCGGCTCAGCGGAAAATGTTCCGGAAAGCTATCGCGAAGCGGTGGCGACTTATTTCCGCACACTGAGCAAGTGACATGAGGCGTTTGTGGTTGACGATTCCGGCAGCTTTGATTTTCATCGGCTGCTTGTATGCCATGGAGCGAAACGTTCCCAGGCCATTCCGAGAATATGATGGCGTGGAGTATGGCATCGGCGAAATCCCGCTGCCGCACGACGCGCATATCAACAGCGAGTGGACTTTCGCACGCATGATGTTTCCGGGCGGCGAAAACGACGGCTATCGCGGCCGTTACGACGGGGACTGGCGGCAGGGACTGACTCTCTGGACGCAAGACTTCCCCCGCGCCGACAGGCATTTCTCTCTCGCCGTGCGCCGCCTGACACGCATCGACGCACGTTCAGTGGAACAATGCGTCAATTTGGACGAAGGCGGCGACGTTTATAACTGGCCCTGGCTTTACGCCGTACAAGTGGGCGAGTGGGGCATTACAGACGCCCAAGCCGCAAAGCTGCGCGATTACCTGTTGCGGGGCGGCTTCTTTGTGGCCGACGATCTGCACGGAACTTTGGAATGGAGCGTGTTCCAGGAAAGCATGAAGCGCGTTTTCCCGGACAGGCCCATTGTCGAAATTCCAGATTCCGACGCTATCTTTCACACCGCCTACGATCTGGACGAACGATACCAGGTGGTTGGTCACGAACACTTGATGCAAGGCCACAAGCTCGATGGCTTTGTCGCGCACTGGCGTGGCATCTATGACGATAAGGGTCGAATTATGGTGGCTATCTCGGCCAATTCGGACCTGGGCGACTCCTGGGAATGGGCGGATGATCCCAGCTATCCCGAAAAATTCTCGGCCCTGGGAATGCGCCTCGGCATCAACTACATTATTTATGCTATGACACATTAGCGATTCGCAAGTTGCTTGTCGCTATGCTTAAAGTTAGATGACAAAATTACAATTGATCGAATCAGTAGCATCCGCCACCAGTGAGCCGAAGACTCAGGTGGAAAAAATCATCGAGGCTACGATGGACCGGATCACCAACGCCCTGGTCAGCGGCGACAAGGTGGATCTTCGCGGCCTCGGTATTTTTGAGGTGAAAGAAACTAAGGCGCGCACAGGGCGCAACCCCAGCACCGGCGCAGCCATTGAGATCCCCGCTGCCCGCAAAGCCGGCTTCCGCCCCGGTAAGGAATTGAAAGAGCGGCTGAATGGCAAGGCCGCAGAAAAGACCGAATCCTAGTCTTTAGTCAACCATCAGCGGGCCATCGGGAATCAGGTCCACGGATTGCAAATACATTAAGTTGTGATTTGCCTGTTTGGCGGGCGTCATACGCACAACCAGCGGACCCACTTTGGGAAGCCGAATGGCCTTCAAATCGAAAGTCTGATACTGATAGCCTTCCCCGGTGGGTTCGACGTGGGCGGTAATGACTTGATCGCCCACGCTGATTCGGTACTGGTCTCCCGCCGACTCCCGTCGCGCCGAATAGCGAATGCGCAAATGGTAACCCCCTGCCTGGCTCAGCAGCAGATGCCAGGCAGCGGAATCGTCGGCTCCAGTCCACTTGGCAATATGGAAGCCGCCCTCGCGATTGAACCGCTTCACTGCCCGGCCGGAGGTGACGGCGGAAGCGTAATCGAGATGCAACGGCGAATCGCTTCCTTGCGTGATGATGACGGGTTCAACTTTCGGCCGGCCATCTAACTGCAGCACGAATATCGAGTCGTTGGGGTCACTGGGCTTATCGGGCAGGGTCACGGATGCGGTGCCATAGCGCATCGTCACGCCTAACTTGCTCGAAGGTGCCTGCAGCGGATACGCGCTGACAACCTGGTTTTTTAGGCCGGGTACGCGGAGCGTGTGGTCCGCAGGCCAGTTAAAAACATGCAAGTAGAGCAAATTGTCTTTGACTGTTATGCGTCCCCACGTCTGGTCAGCGACCGGACTCGCTGACGTGCCGTAGATGCTCTCGCTATTGCGCGCCATCCAGTTGCCGACTTCACGAAGTGTGGCCACACTGGCAGCGGGAATGGTTCCGTCTGCCATAGGCCCAATGTTCAGCAGATAATTGCCGCCTTTGCTGACAATCTCCACCATGCGATGAATCACATCGCCCGGCGTCTTCCACTGCTGATCAAACTTGCTGAAGCCCCAAGTGGTGTTCAGCGTCTGCGGCGTCTCCCAATATTCCTGCAATCCACCGGTCGGCATGCCGTTATCGTTCATATCCTGGTAATCACCCATCAGATCTGCGCCGTAACTGCCCACCCGGCCATTAATCAGGCAATTCGGCTGCAGTTGGCGGACAAGGTCGACGAACTGGCGCGTGTGTTCCGGCGTATCCATTCCGCGGTCAAACCAGACCAAGCCCAGCGGGCCGTAGTTGGTGAGTAACTCGCGTAACTGCGGTTTGGATTTCTCTTCCAGATAACGCTCAAAGTTTTTCCCGGCGCGCGGGTAGTCCCAGTTGTTGCCAAAGCCGTCGGGGTGGTCCCAGTCTTCACGGTGCGAATAGTAAACGCAGAACCGGATACCTTGCTTCTTACATTCCTCCGCGAGTTCTTTCGTGGGGTCGCGCTTGAAGGGCGTCCAATCCACAATGTTGTATTTGGAAACCTTGGACGCGTACATGGCAAAGCCATCATGGTGCTTGGCGGTAAAGACCAGGTACTTCATGCCAGTTGCTTTCGCGAGTGCAACGTAGGCTTTCGCATCGAACTGCGTGGGGTTCAGGGTGTGAGCCATCTCGCGATACTCGGCCACCGGAATGTTGAAGCGCTGCATGATCCATTCGGCTTCTGTGCCGACCGGAATCCTCTGGCCTTTCCACTCGCCCGCAAGATTCGAATAAGGCCCCCAATGGATGAACATCCCGAACTTGTCATGCTGGAACCATCGAACGCGCTCTTCATCACTGGCTTGAGAAAAGGCGCTCGCAACAGATGCTAAGGTAAGCAAAACGCGAGCGGACGTCTTTAACATGACGGCTAGTATATCGGTCTTGTCTGGCTTACCCTCCCGCTGCCAACCCGCCGACTTCATTCCCAAACCCCTCATGAAGTATGTTGAAAGGCATGTCGAATCAACCGAATTTCAGGCAATCGATCGCCTACTGGTGCCTTGCGGACACCGAGTGGACTTGGGACGCCGAAAAGATCTGCAGCACGGTGAAGGACCTGGGAATTGAAGGCGTAGAACTGGCGCCAGTTGAGGCGTACCCCGTCATCAAAAAGCATGGCTTAACGTGCGCTCTCTGTTTCAACGGCATGCCTGGCGCGCCATTCGTGAAAGGCTTGAACAATCTTGCCTATCACGAAGAGATCATCGCCCGAACGAAGGAATCCATAGACATCGCGGCAGATCACGGCTTTCCCAACGTCATTGCGTTCACTGGATATAAGTGGCGGAACGCGGAGGACCCTACCAGCGGAGAATGGCCGTTAGCCGAGTGCTTCGAAAACTGTGTGCGAGGCCTTACCGAGTTAGGCAGCTATGCGGGCCCAAAGAACGTGACCATCTGCCTGGAACATCTCAACACCCGTGATGGATCGCATCCCATGAAAGGCCATCCCGGATACCAGGGAGAAGACATTGATTTCTGCGCCGAGATCGTACGCAACGTCGATTCACCCAGCGTGAGGCTATTATTCGACTTCTACCATGTGCAGTTGATGCACGGAGATCTGATACGCAGATTCCGTAGTCACAAAGACGTCATCGGACACGTTCACACCGCCGGCTGCCCTGGGCGAAACGAGTTCAACGATAACCAGGAGATTCACTATCCTGGCGTTGTGACAGCGTTGCAGCAGAGCGGTTACAAAGGATTTGTCGGCCACGAATTCATTCCCACCGGTGATCCGGTTGGCGCCTTCCGGTCGGCCATAGAGATGTTTCAAGCCTAAGGCAGCAGGATAATCAACTCCATCTGGGGGTTGGGAAAATCGGACGGCACCCATGTAGCGAAATTGCGGGAGCGGCGTATAGCCTCCCACGCCGGTCCATCCTGATTCAGGCTGAAATATTGATAATTCAGCTTGATTGGAATCGCGCTAGGTGGAATTTGCAAGTGCCGCATTCCCACCCCCGGAAGTGCGTTGCGAACCAGATGTTCCAGATGATTCGCTGAACAAACCTTGACGATTTTAGGAGCCTTCAAGATCAGGTCGGCTTCCGGCATCTCGGCATTCATGGCGAGATACATCTTGGTATTGTTCAGATATTTATCTTCCTCAATCGCCGTTGTATAGATGGACGGACTTGAGTATTTCAGTGGCAGCGCCACGAAGTTGCTCGGAATGACCGTTTCCAGCAGGAAGCGCAGCTTGTCATCCAGATCGCTAAAACTATCGCCGAGGTCGCGATGATCATAGAGCGGTAGATTTTTCGGCTGCACTTTCATTGAGAACGTGGTGAGCGCGCCTGCCAGTTGGTTCATTAGATTGAACAGCGTCTCGGGATGGCCCCGCTTCACTTCAAACAGGTGCCGCAAAGGCGGCAGGTAAGTATTGACAGTGTAAAGAAGCCAGAAATTGGCGATATCGGAAGCGCCGAAATCAGCGAGGCCTTGACTCTTCTGCCGGCGCATCCCGGAAAGAACACCACTCTTGGCCGTCAGAATTTCTAACAGCCGCCGGGCGATAGATAGCAGGTAATCACTCGCGCTGATATCCAGCAATGGCGGAACATAGCTCGCATCCAACTGAAGTACCCCGCTGTCAGTGCGGGTCACGCGCGCCACTTTAATAGCCGGAACGCCTTCCCTGGCCTCGCTATCCACCAGCAGACGAAAATTCTTTCGCGCAATCTGGACGGGCCGCTCAATCTGCGAAGCATTCTCATCGCGCATCAGCATCACTTCAGCCAGGTACCTGGTGTCGGCTTCCGAGTTTCCAGTGGCCACATTAACACTGCCGCTACGCCATGCGGGCACCGCCAGATGAACATCGATTGTGTCGCGCGTGGGTTCGAAGTAAGAAGCCAACGGCTTGGCTGCAGGCGCTGTATCACTTTGCGGAATTTCGAAGATCAAACCGTCTGGAAAAATGCCCGACGCTGTATCGATGGCGAAATTACCCGCCGCCAGTGCTTCGCGATCCACCGTCAGAGTCCTGAAGCCCCAGGGAAAGGGACTGAGAGCGCCAGTTCGAAACTGCAGCAGGTCTTCGTGAAAGATGTCCTGCGCTTGCAAATGTTGGGGCGAAAGGAAGGTTCCTTTCGCCCAGATTACGGGCTGAAGTCGTCTCATCTAGACAAGCTTCAGCATATCGTCAGCGGAGTTGCGGCTTATGCGTCCTGTAATACGCCGGAAGTTTGGCGCTTTCCCGTCTGCGCTTCGTAGATCTCTGAAGTCCCGGCTTGAATAATGGGTTTGGCCACTTCCGATAGGAGGAAATCCGCAGCTTCTTCCTCACCCATGGTACGCGTGAAAAGCGTAAACACTTCCAGTTCGCCGGCCTGCTGCGCCAATGTGCGCAGCGTCCCATAGCCGGAGATCTCATAGTGCTCCACTTTCTGAGCTGCGGCAATCAGGGCAAGATCCGCCATCACATCCGGCTTGTCTTTACCCTCTTCAATGCGCTCCGCTCCCTCGGCCACCAGACCTTCCATGGCTTTGCACGGCGTCGAATGAGCCTTTTCGCCTAACGCTTCGAAAGCTTGCTTCAAACGCTCAACATGGCCTTCCGTCTGAGTTAGATGTTTCTGGAATGCTTCCTTGAGTTTCGGGTTTCGAGCGGCCTGCGCCATCTTGGGCAGCGCCTTCGTCAACTGAGTCTCGGCATGCAGAATATCCTGCATTTCTTCTATAAGTAGTTCTCGTAATTGAGACATGAATGTTCCTTTCTACCTCTTGTATGTCTTTGGCTTTTTAGGTCCAGCCGATTCCCCGGCCGCATGCGTTCCGCCATTGGCATGCGTTTCGCTCGCCTGCTCACGCTCGCCGGTGGCCGCGGACCGGTATTGCTGGAAAGCCGGAGCTTCTACCAGTTCCCAACTCCCGCCCTCATTCCAGGGCCCGCGTGCATCCGGTTCGCCCCGGTCGCCGACGCCGGTAGAATCGTTGAAGAATTGATCGACAACGCCGGGCGTAGGAGCGCGTCTGCCGATGGAAAACATTGGCTTGCTCATGCTTTCCAGTGCCAGCGTGAAAGCCTTCATATGGGTAATTTCACGCGTCATCAGGAATTGCAGTGCATCAAGCGTGCCCCGGTCCTCCGTGAAGTCCATCAAACGTTCATAAACGATTTTCGCCCTGGCTTCCGCCGCTATATTGCTGCGTAAATCGACATCAAGCTCACCGGTGATCTTCAAGTAATCCGCCGTCCAGGCGGAGCCCATTGAGTTATAAAGGCCGACACCGCCTCCGCCCGCGATGGCGATGAGCGGATCTGCTTCTGCAGCGCCGCGTTTGTTCTTCATCGGCTTGAGATGCATGCGCGTCAATACGCCGATGACTTCTAAATGGCTCAGTTCCTCTGTGCCGATATCCATTAGTAGATCCTTGCGTTCCGGATCATCGCAGTTGATACCTTGAACGGAATACTGCATCGCAGCTGCCAGTTCGCCATTCGCGCCGCCAAATTGTTCCAGCAACATGTTGCCAAAACGTGGATCCGGCGAGTCAACGTTTACTGTGTACATTAGTTCTTTTATGTGGTGATACATGAGCGTTCCTCTTAGTGCAACGCTCAGTTAGACATCACCCGGCCGATTTAGCTTTGGTAGGACTGTTACCGGACATTGTTAGTCGATTCCCGCTGAAGTAGCGGGTGAGCACCCGGCAAACAATGTGTTGGAATGAAGGGCATGATCGTTCCGCCGTTCGTCGATCCCGATCTAGCCGCGCGCAAAGTTCAATTGGCAGAAGATTTATGGAACACGCGAGACCCTGAACGCGTGGCAGCGGCTTACACTGACGATTGCGTCTGGCGCAACCGCTGCGAATTTCTCCGGGGCAGGGAAGAGATCGTAGCTTTCCTGAAACGCAAGTGGAACCGTGAGCTGGATTACCAACTCAAGAAGGAGTTGTGGGGCTTTCGCGGCAACCGCATGGCGGTCAAGTTCAGATATGAATGGCATGACGACAGCGGCAACTGGTTCCGAAGCTACGGCAACGAGCTTTGGGAATTTGCCGAGAGCGGACTGATGCAGCGCCGGGAAGCGAGCATCAACGATCTGCCGATTACCCAGGCTGAACGGGAATTTCTAGTTTCCTAGGATCATGGGATTCTCATGACCGCGCGCCGAGACGGTCTCAACGGCCACAATTCGCCCGTTATCGACAATCAGCGCCTGATCGAAGTTATTGACCGTCGGACAAACATGTCTCGGTACAAGGTACAACTTCTCGCCAATGGCTGGCGCATCGAACCCGGCTTCCACTTCCATGGGAAGATGCTCCTCGCTCGGCTTCATTGGAGTGAGTTCCGGATGCCCCAGCACTGCGCAGTTCGGCACGCCCGAATCGACGCCCACCGCTTTGTGTCCCGCGTCGCAGGTAATTACGCCGGGCCTGGGATGACTGATCACTGTCGCCATCACGACGGCCGCAGAAACGTAGCCATAACCGGGAAGCTGCTTCATACTCGAGAGATCGTTATAAACAACAGTTCCTGGTGAAATGCGATGCACAAATGGGCTGTTCTGAAAACCCTTGTATTCGTATCCATACGGAGCGGCCGGAGTGCCGGAGGTAATCACCTCTTCCATTTTGAGACCCGCGTCCCGTAACGCGTCTACAATCCTCATCAATCGGTCGTAACCGGCGAAAGCAAGCGCTTTGCGTTCTTCCGGATCGTTCATGGATACGTGCCCGTCATACCAGTGAAGTCCGCGAAAATTGGGGCCCAACATCGTCGCGAGTTTAATGATTTCTGCTATGTGGTCGGACTCAATGCCGGTCCGGTTCATGCCTGAATTCAGATCCAAATACACGCCGATCTTGCTGTTCAGCCACAAAGCTGCCTGCGGTTCCGCCTCTACAAGCACGGAAACGCGCACCTCGGGAAACTGCTCCGCTATCTGCTGCACACGTAAAGCATTCGCTCCCACCATGGCGAACGCAACCAGAACATCAGCCGCACCGGCCTGGCATGCTGTCAGAAGCTCCAGTGTGGTGGAGCATTTGAAGTGGCTGATACCGTCCCGCAGATAGCCTTTGATAACCGCCGGTAGCTTTGCGGTTTTGATGTGCGGACGCCACCGGTTCGCGTCGCCCCCCAACATCTTGATGGTGGCTTCTATGTTCTGGTGAACTTTATCGGGATAAATCAGCAGGGCGGGCGTAACGATCTGACTGGTGTCCTCGACCTGGTAGGACACTAGATCGGCGTGGATTGGCATGCGGGTATTTTCCCATGCTGCAAAGTCATCGCGGTCTAATAGAGATGACTGATGAGCTTTCTCGATAATCTGGAAAATTCCCTAAAGAGCCTTGAATCGCGCGAGGAGCGGGATCCTGCTGAGTACGAAAGGCGCGAACAGAAGCGCAACTTCGCCAAGGCGGCCGCGCCCTGGGCCGCTAAATTAAAAGCTGCTCCCTTCACCCAAGCCCTGTTTGAGCACGCCACCATTGCCGGACACCGGCTCAGGACAAAGGTCTACATGTCGTGGTTTGACGATGTGCTCGCTTTACAGGCCAAGGAACGGAAACTGGAGCTGAGGCCGACGCCGGAAGGAATTGTGGCCGCTTTCATCGAGGCTGACCGTGAAGAGCTAACGCGGCCTGTAAGTCTGGAAGAAGATCCTTCCCAACTGATTCGAGAGTGGCTGGGTTAGCTTGGCTGGCTAGGTTAGGCTGGCCAGTTTACGTAAGCCTGGCAGTTAACATACTGCCTAAACCCGCAACAAGGGCATCCTCGCCTAAGGCAATCATGGCATCCGGAACATGCAGCTTTTCGCCAGCGCGTTTGCGCAGATAATAAGCGCCGTAAGCCGCGCCAATTGCAGCGGTAGCGCCAATGAGTGCGCCCGCCAGGGCTGATCGCCGCTTAGCGGAACAAACCACCGCGCCGCTGATACCCCCGGTTAGAGCACGCCCGAGTAACGGACCGACGGCGGTCCGATTCGGAGTGAACGGCAGTTTATCGGCAACCAGTTCACCCAAAGCAAGCAGTCCCGAAGTGGGCGCAAATCCCGATTTAGTAACCAGCGACAGCGGACCGGTCACCTCCGTCAGCGCGCCTCTGCGAGCCAGTTGCCCGACAAACGCCGGTCCTGCCATGCTCCGCATTCCAGCCAGCGCGCCCATCAGCGCCGCTCCTGAATAAACTTCCAGATCTTCCATGTCCTAATGATCCTTTACGCAACTGATGATTCGGCTGGGGTGGTTTAGTTTCAGTCAAACCCGCCAACCTCACCGTACAATTAGTTCACGGAGTTCATATTGCTTTTTAGGCGTTTACTGATAGCGGTTTTCATCTTTAGCGGTACCGGTGCGGAAATCCTGAGGGCGCAAGTGACAGCCGCCGTATCCGGCAATGTCCTTGACGCCACTGGCAGCGCTGTTCCCGGTGCCAATATCACTGTGGTCAACCGGGAAACCGGAGTGACGCGCCACACCATTACTGATGAACAGGGCAACTACAGCGTACTGTCTCTTCCTCTGGGGTCCACGGAAGTGAAGGCGGAAAAAACCGGCTTCAAACCGGTTGATCGCACCGGCATTTCACTGGTGCTCAACCAGAATGCGCGCGTCAACTTTACGCTTCAACTAGGCGAGCTCATTTCCCAGGTAAATGTAACCGAACAAGCACCGGTGGTGAACACCACAACTCAATCGGTAGCGGGACTGGTGACCGAGCAACAAGTGAAAGACCTCCCTTTAAACGGCCGCAGTTTCGACAACCTGATTACGCTGAACCCCGGCGCTATCGATTACACGTTGAAAAGCGCCGGCACCAGCACCAGTAATGGCAATACGTTTTCCGTGGACGGTCGGCGTCCTGGAGACAACATCTTCTTGCTCAACGGAATCGAATACACCGGGTCAAGTCAACTCGGCATAACGCCCGGAGGCGCCAGCGGCGAATTGCTGGGCATTGACGCCATTCGTGAGTTCAACACCTTAAGTGATACCTATCCAGCAGAATATGGAAAGGCTTCTGGAGCGCAGATCATTGTTGTGACGCAATCCGGGACGAACGCGCTCCATGGCAGCGCCTTTGAGTTTCTGCGAAACAGTAATCTGGACGCGAGAAACTTCTTTGACCGGGGATTTGTGCCGCCTTTTCGCCGAAATCAATTCGGCGGTTCGTTAGGTGGCCCTATCAGGAAGAACCGCCTGTTCGTATTCGGCAATTACGAAGGCTTTCGCCAGTCGTTGGCATTGAGCGATGTGAGCGAGGTGCCAGATCAGTATGCCAGCCGAGGATTGCTGCCGAATGCCGCAGGTGTTTACAAGCCCGTAGCTAAACTCAACCCCGCCATGCTGAAATACTTTGCTTTGTGGCCGCAGGCAAACGGACCGGAACTGTTCTCCAACGGCGCGCCGACTGGAGTCGCTTTGGCTTACAACAACCCGAAGCAGAGCATTCAAGAGGACTTCGGTACTGCGCGCGGCGACTATCTCCTCAGCAATGCGGATACCCTTACCGCTGCTTACACAATTGATGACGGGACCAACCAATCGCCGGCGAGTGATCCGTTGTTCGCTTCGGGCCTGGTTCTGGTAGCCGAGGTCGGCAGCTTGCAGGAAACGCATATCTTCTCGCCCGAAGCCCTGAACACCGTCCGGATCGGGTTATCTCGCGCCGCCTTCAACTTCAACGCTCCGCTGGTGACATCGTTCCCCTCCAATCTCGATTTCGTGACTGGAAGCGGTGGCCCGGGCGGCATTGTCATCGGCGGCGGAGTGACCACCACCGGCGCTTCGGCCATCACTTCAGCCGGCCCGAACAATGCTGCCAACGTGCGAAACCGGCGCACACTCTTCACATATCAGGACGACTTTCAGTGGACCAGAGGCATCCATCAGTTCAATTTGGGTGTCTGGTTTCAGCCTGTCCGCGATAACGAAGACACCGCTTCGCGCCAGCTTGGCCAAGCCAGCTTCACGAGTCTGACGACATTCCTGCAGGGAACCACCAGCAGCTTCCAGGTAGTGCCAAATCCCAGTGAACTGGGGTGGAGAAGCTTCCTGGGCGCCTGGTACGCCGAGGATGTCATGAAGCTTCGCCCCAATCTGACGGTTCGTTTGGGCGTGCGCTATGAATTCACTAACGGCTGGAATGAGGTGGATGGCCGGGGGTCGAATTACGTGACGAACTCACAGGGCGTCTTGCAGACTGCGCCGGTGCTGGGAAACTCAATATTCAATCCCAACAACGCGACTCACTTGATCGGCCCCAGGGTCGGACTCGCGTGGGATCCTTCGGGCGATGGCAAATCGGCTATCCGCGCCGGATATGGCCTGTACTACTCGCTGATCGATGATTTAAGTTTCCTGCTCAACTCTCTGCCGCCTTATAACGGGAACGCCTCCTATTCAAACGTGTCGCTTCCTTCCATCCTGCCGATTGTGACTGGCGTGCAGCCTGCGCCCTCATGCGGCCCCGGTGTCGCCGCGCCGTGCACCGTATTCGCTCCCCAAGGCGTACAGCCGAATGCGAAAACGCAGGCAGTGAACGAGTGGAACTTCACTTATGAACGCGCTTTGAACTCCCAGACGTCCTTGAGCGTCGCGTACGTCGGTTCGTTCGGCTATCACGGCCTGGTCAGCATTGATCCCAACAGCATTGCGGCCCAAACCTGCGCCATCGCAAAAGGTTGTCTGGCCGGCGGCATAGGAACCGCAAAGAGCCTTGTGCCTCAAGGAGCGACTTACATCCCCGTAGGCGCTCGTCCCAACCCATATCTCTCCGGTGGATTCTTTTGGTACGCCGAAGGCAACAGCAGTTACAACGCGCTGCAAACCAACTTGACACACCGCCTCAGTCATGGGTTGGAGTTGCGCGCAAACTACACATGGGCTAAGGCACTCGACGTCAATTCTGCCCTTACCGGCGCCCAGGCAAGCAACGAAGCGCAAATGGTTCTAAACCGCAACAACCTGAAAGCAGACTGGGGCCCCTCCGCCTTCAATGCCGAACATCAGGTCAGCATCTCCGCCCGCTACGAACTGCCGTTTGGCCATGGAAAACCGTTACTGGGCAATGCCGCGGGAGCGACTGAGAAGATTGTGGGCGGTTGGCAGTTGAACAGCATCGTGACTCTATTAAGCGGCTTTCCCATCACTCCGCAAATCGGCTCCAATCGGTCCGGCGATGGTGACACCCGCAACCCGGACCGGCCCTCGCTCAATCCAGCCTTCACCGGCCCGATTGTCGAAGGCAACCCGAATCAATGGTTCAACCCGAATGCATTCCTGCTGCCAGCGGCCGGCACCTATGGCAATCTAGGCCGCGGAGTGCTCACCGGCCCCGGTCTCGCCGACTGGGATTTATCGCTGTTCAAGAACCTCTCCTTTACTGAGCGAGTGCATCTGCAAATTCGTTCTGAATTTTTCAACGTCCTGAACCACCCCAACTTCGGGACTCCCACTGCGATTGTCTTTTCAGGACCCCAAGTCAGTTCCACGGCCGGCTTGATCACCAGCACAGCCACGACTTCGCGGCAGATTCAATTCAGCATGAAGCTGATTTTTTAAGGTTCAGGGAAACAAGGCGTTTGCTGTCGGAGCGGGTGGGAATCCGAACTGCCGATGACGACTTTGATTCTGCAAGGCCCGGCTGATAGGTCATGGGAACATGGCCGCCCCGTGGTCGCTAGATCGTGGCTCTTGTCGACACCAACACATTGTTGCGTTCACATCCTTCCGACCCGCAGTATCTGCTTGTCAGGAGCGCCCTTTGCAGAATTAAAGTGCTCCGTTGCAGCTTGTGAACTGAGTATTGCTCACAGTTGTGACGGAGTGTGAATGCAGCTGAGGGCACGCAATCCGAAATGCGGCTTGGAGAGGTTCTGGTCGAGCACGAATTGTCCGAGTTCGCCTAGTAGACTCGCCGTTTTAGCGATTGCAGCAAGCTTGCAGCGATCATCACCACCACCGCACCCTGAAGAACTTTTCGCATAATGGAACCACGCTTCCGCATAGAAACCGAAGTTGAAGCGGTTTGAAGCTGTGGCTTCGGCCCTTCAATTTCCAGCGGTAAACGCCAGTCGGCTGCGGATGCTTTGCCGGCCTCCACCCACCCGTAGCGTGTGAATAGCGAGCCCGCAATGCCCGAGCAGGCAGCCACACGCCGCAGGTTTCCATGGGCGCCGGGCAGCAGCGAACAAATCCGCAGCAGCAGGGGTACAGGTCCGGAAAGCCAGGCACCGGTACTGACCAGAAATCCGCTGGTCCCGTGCTTTAAAGGCAAGAGCGCACGCGTCTGCATGGCAGCGATATCGATCTGGTTCCATGCCTCCATGGAGCACCCGAGGAGCCCCAGCAGATTGACGGCCTGATTGTTTTGGTGGCCGATCAATTCAAGAATGCTGGCAGCAGATTGAAGCCCGGACATGCCGAAGTGGCTTGGCAGCGACTCACAGCGGGTATTCCAAACAGGAAGAGCTGTGGTAGCCAGCAGTACGCCCGTATAGTTATGGAACGGCGGCCCGAAAAGAACACAACCAATTCGTCCGGTTCCGCGAAGGAGGTGGACAAGCAGATTACTTCCCCAGACTTTCTCCATCAAGTCAGCAGCCGATGAAGCAGTCGCGAAAATAGAAAAGCCCGACAGGATCCACGAGCCCATGGACATGGTGCTTTGCGGCTTGAAGACGCGAAGCATGTTCAGAAAGCGGGTCGGTCTGCCGAGGTCTGCAACCAGCAGCGCGCCCGAAAGGACAGAACCACCGAGCGCCAACCAACGGGCCTGTTCAGCGAGCTTTTTTTCGTTCCCAATCAGGTCTGCAAGCGAGCCGATGACACCCAGCGATCCAGCGGCACCGCCGACAAAGAAATAAAAGGGAATTTTCTGCGTCCACTGCGGTGGTTTCAGCAGCGGCTGCTGATAGTAGCCTGTCTGAGGCGAGGCGACGGGGAAAGGCGAGCCTTCCGGGAAGACCCCGGCCCCGTTCACGCGACCGTTGAGTTCGGCTTCGCGCCGGATGGCAGCGAGCTTTTCTTCGCGCTGGTCAATGGGAGCGTCTATCTTAACCATGACCGTTTTCCTTCCGCGAGCCGCGCCCGGCGAGAAAGGCGACAGCGACACCGGCCAGCAACAAGAGGCCGTCTCGAGCCGCCGATTGCCAGCTTTCACGCAGGTAGATGGTTGGAACCTCCGGGTTAGGCGGCAGATTGTATGTTTCCGGCTCGCCCCGAATGAGGAAGAAGGCGTGGGTTCCCTGGACACTGGTGTGTTTCGGGTTGTAGATTTGCGCGTCGTTCATGCCCCGAGCGTGCAACTCATCAAGCCGTTCGGCGGCCTTTTGCTCCAACGTTTCGCGATTTCCAAATCGAATCGACTGGGTGGGACAGGCCTTGGCGCAAGCGGGTTCGAGCCCGGCTTTTTGACGGTCAGTACAGAACGTGCACTTGAAGGCGCGGCCATCCTCCTCGTTCTTCTGTACAACCCCGAACGGGCACGAGACCACACAGTAGGCGCAGCCATTGCAGATGTCGGGCTGCAGATAGACGCCGCCAAATTCAGTGCGGACTAGCGCCCCGGTTGGGCAGGCTTCCAGGCAGCCGGCCACTTGGCAATGTTTGCAGACGTCGGATGAAAATTCCCAGCTATTGTGCTCGGGCGAATTGCCGCCGAGACCCGGCAGAGGAATGCCTTCCACAAACTTCACGTGACGCCACGTGGAGTGGCCAAGGCCTACGGTATTGTCGTAAGAAAATCCGGACAAATCATAGCCGTCGGCATCAAGCTCGTTCCACTCTTTGCAGGCTACTTCACAAGCTTTGCAGCCGATACAAATAGTGGCATCAGTAAAGAACGCCGTGGTCTCGCCGGGTCTAATTTCGAAGTTGCCCATTTTATCGGTCATGCTTTTTCCTCCAGCATCTTTTGTAGTTCGGCAAGAGCAGCGGGCCCCTGCGCACGGCGTCCGGGCAGGAGATTGCAGACAAGCGCCTTTGATTCCATAATTCGCACGTTCGGGCTTTCGGAGATGGCCAGCAGATCGTTAGCAACATCGCCGGTCACAATGCCCTTCCAGCCAAAGTGATAAGGCAAGCCCACCTGATGAAGTGTTTTCCCCTTCACGGTGAGCGGGGCCATGCGAGCAGTCACAAGTGCTTTCGCGGAGACGAGGCCGCGTGGAGAGTAGATGGTGACCCATTCACCGTGCTTAATTCCACAGCGGGCGGCGAGTTCGGGTGAGATTTCGGTGAACAGCTCAGGCTGCAGTTCCGCAAGATGGCTGAGGCCCCGCGACATGCCGCCTGCGGTGTGATGTTCGGTCAACCGATAGGTTGTCAGTACGTACGGGAAGCGCGGGTCGTCCGGCGAATGAGCGTATGGGTTGTCGGGCCGCTCCTTCTTGTCCGCGGGCGGGTTGTTTTGCTCAGCTGGATAAATGGGATTGCGGACTATCGATTCAAGGGGCTCGAAATGCGATGGCAGCGGCCCATCCTTCAGGCCGCTGGTGACAAAGAGCCAGCCGCGACCGTCGGGATGAAGCGTAAAAGGCTTGTCGCCATCGAGCGCTTCCATTCCGCGGTCGTCGGGACCGCCTTTATAGTCGGGAGCCATGTCAGGTTTGAAATCGCTGACGTCCTCGCCAACCCACTTGCCTTTTTCCCCATGGTCGGCATCCCACCAGATGAGTTTTTTACGCTCGCTCCAGGGCGTGCCATCAGGCTTAGCGGAGGCGCGGTTATAGAGGATGCGTGTATCCTTTGGCCAGGCAAAGCCCCATCCGTGACCCAATGAATCGTGCGACTCGCGCCTATTGGGAATGTTCTTGTCAGGCGACGGCATCAGGCCGGAGTAGATCCAGCAACCGCAGGCGGTTGAGCCGTCTGCTTTCAGTTCGTCGAAAGTTTTGACGTGCGATTTATCGCTCCAGTGATAGCCATTGATCTCAGCCAGGATCGTTTCTGCGACCGGGTCCGCAGTGGCTCCCTCCGTTGGATAGTTCCACGTCAGGTTGTTGATAGCGGCGTTCCCTGGTCCCGGCGCCTCGGCTGCTTTCCTCTTCATACGCAGCCCCAGGTGGTACATAAACCAGTTCTCGCTGCGTGAATCGCCCGGAGGCTCTACGGCCTTGTTGTGCCATTGCACAAGTCGCTGGGTATTCGTGAAGCTGCCGCTCTTTTCCGCCTGGCCAGCGGCCGGCATTAAGAAGACTTCGGTAGCTACGTCTTCGGGTACGATTTCGCCGCGCTTTACTTCCGGAGAATCCAGCCAGAAGCTGGCCGTCTCGGTCTCGATCATGTCGCGCACGACCAACCATTTCAGATTCTTCATGGCGGAGCGCTGGAGGCGGCCATTGGGAGCGCCGACAGCGGGGTTCTGACCCATGACGAACAACCCGTCCATCTTGCCATCGGCCATGTCGAGCCAATAACCCAGCTCGGAATGATCGCCTGTCACACGGGGGAGCCAATGGAAGCCCCACTCGTTGTCACTTGTGGCAGCATCTCCATACCAGGCCTTGAGCAGCGAAACAATATAAGCGTCGAATCTTGCCCAGACACCCACCCGATCTGAATGCTTCCGGATGTACTTGTCCAGGCTTGTCGAGTCGTCCTCGAAAAACGGCATGGCAAGATAGCCGGGGAGAATGTCATATAAGGTTGGGATGTCAGTAGAACCCTGGATAGACGCATGGCCGCGCAACGCGAGGATGCCGCCGCCCGGCCTTCCCATGTTTCCGAGCAGCAGTTGTAAGATAGCCGCGGCACGAATGATCTGTACGCCGTTTGAGTGGTGCGTCCAGCCAACCGCGTAGCAGATGGCGCCTGTCTTGTCCGGGCCGGAAGCATTCGTGAACGCCTCCGCCACAGAAAGGAAGACATCTTTCGGTACACCACAGCCCTGCTCCACCATCTCCGGCGTGTAACGCGAGAAATGCCGTTTCAGAACTTGGAAGATGCAGCGGGGGTTCTGCAGTGTGGGGTCGGTTGTGTACTCGTCCGTATCCGCAGCTTGGCCGCCTCGGTCTTTGGCATGGCCGCCATCGGCGGGGTGGTGACCCGGCGCAGGCTTGCTCGGGTCACGCCGTTTTTCAGACCCCTCGTACAGCCACGTGTCGGGGCTATATTCCTTCTTCTCGGCATCCCAGCCCGAAAACAGCCCTCCGAGATCTTCCGTGTCGCGGTAATCGTCACGCAGAATAGTGGACGCATTAGTGTAGTTCAGGACATAGTCCTTGAACCACTTGTCGTTTTCGAGCACGTAGTGGATTAAGCCGCCCAGGAACAGAATGTCTGTTCCGGCCCGGAGGGGAGCCCAAATATCCGCGCTGGCCGAGGTTCGCGTGAACCGCGGATCCACGTGGATGATCTTGCCTCCGCGCTCGCGCGCGTCCATTACCCACTGGAATCCCACCGGGTGCTGTTCCGCCATCGACGAACCCATGATCATAATGGCATCGGAATCAGCCAAGGATGTCAGTGCTGTCGTGGCGCCACCGCGCCCAACCGAGGTGCCCAGACCGGGCACCGTTGAGCTATGTCAAATCCTGGCCTGGTTACTGATGCATACCATCCCAAGCCCGCCGGCGAACAGCTTCTTGATCAGGTAGTTTTCTTCATTATCTAATGTCGCGCCGCCCAGATGAGCCACCTTCTTGGTGTGCATCACCGAGTGGCCTTCTTCCGACTCGACGAAGCTCTGATCGCGGGACTCCCACAAACGGTCAGCGATCATTTCCATGGCCGTGTCGAGCGGAATTTCTTCCCACTTCGTGCCATAGGGCCGACGATACTTTACCTTTTGTATGCGGCTGGGTGCTGTGTGCAACTGGAATGTGTTCGCGCCTTTGGGGCAAAGATGGCCGCGCGAGATTGGTGAGTGCGGATCTCCTTCAATCGAGACCAGCTTGCCATCTTTGTGATAAATTAACTGGCCGCAGCCCACAGCGCAATACGGGCAGATGGAGCGCGCCACCTCAGCTCCCGCCGTTTTCGGCTGCAGGCTCTTGGTTCTTTCACTCCAGGACTCCGAACCATTGCCGTTCGTCCCATTTTTCAGTTGTTGATACACCGGCCATTTGGCCAAAAGGTCTTTTAGCATCGTTTACTCCTCAAACCGTGCAATCTCAAAGCATTTCCGGACATTCAAGCAACTTAGCCGAGGCAAGTTACCCATTGCATAATCTTCATGACGGTCACGTCACCCGCATCAGGCGCCGTGCATCACACAGGACAGCGATCACTTAGTGGCCGCTCGCGTCTTCGCCCACTCCAGGTTCTCTTTCAGCGTTTCCACCGTCCTTCGCGGCACCGGATCAAATTCCTGCAGCATCATCCGCCCTGCTAGGAAAGCACCTCCCGCCGCCGTCCCTAACAGCACGCCCATCACCACCGCCGCCAGCCATAAGGGCATCACAATATGGAGTGCCGCAATACAGGCAGTAATCATGCAGGCCATCGCAAAGAAGCCCATGACCCCCGCACCCGCCAGCATCGTCCCGGCCATTCCGCCCTGCACCAGCTTTTGCTTGAGCTCAACTCCAGCCAAGCGAATTTCGTTCTGTACTATCTTCTCGATGTCACGAATGATGTCCGCCACAATCGTCTTCCACGTGCGTTCGTCCAGTTCCGGATCGATAGCCTGATGCTCCATAACCACTCCTTATTAAGTCCTCATTTACCGCTGATCGGAAGCCAGTTCCGAGTAATGTAATCCGTCATCGTGAGTGAGATCAGGATCAGGAACCACAAAGCAGCGCCGCCCATCACGATATGAATCATCGGCTTCTCATATAGCCCCTGCATCAGCACCCCTACCAACACGGCTGCCTCCATTCCGCCAAGCACCAGAGCGATCAGCATGTTACCCCAGCCCAGATTGAAAAAGGAAATACCGATGTTGAGGCCCAGCAGGCAGAGCATCGCCAGGTAAGCAATCACGTAAGTCTTGGCGGACAAGTTAGGCTCTTGCATGTTAGTGAAACCCCGGCAGATAGAAGATTACGTAAAGAAAGGTCCAGATAATATCGACAAAGTGCCAGTAGAGCCCCACAATCGAGATGGGTGTGTGGTACTCCGCGTTGAAGCGTCCCATCGCGGTCCTGATAGCCACAACCGTCACTAACCCGATGCCGATCGTCATGTGCACAGCATGCAGCCCGGTCATGGCAAAGTAAAATACGAAGAACATCTGCTCCGCACCGGCCTCTGGCTTATGTGAGATAAACCAGACGCCCGGCGCTTTGTGTTCGTGATAATGGATTACGTATTCCGTCAACTTTAGAGCCAGAAAACCAATTCCAAGTAAGTTGGTCAGCATCAGCATCCAGTAAGCTCGCACCTGCTTGTTATGCGAGATTGCGTGGATTGCAAGGCTCATCGTCAGGCAGCTTGTCATCAGAATCACCGTGTTGATGCTTCCAATCAAAAGGGTCATGCCCTCCGCGCCTTCTTCAAAGCCGCGCGTGTAGTACAGACGGTAAATGGCGTATGCCGCAAACAGGCCTCCGAAGAACATCACCTCGGTAGCCATGAAGATCCACATCCCCAGCGTGGAAGTGTCGCGCTGCTGTTGAGGATTGCTGAACTGCTCCCGCAGCAGCAGGCTCTGCACGCTAGACAAGGCGCAGTTCCTCCCTCATGCCCGCATAGTCATAGGCTTCATGCATCACAATCGGAGTCACATCGAAGTTATGCTTGGGCGGCGGAGACGTGGTCTGCCATTCAAGTCCTGTCGCGCGCCACGGATTATTGCCCGCTGGCTTTCCATATTTCCACGACCACGTCAAATACAGCAGCGGCAGAAGGTACCCTACGCCTAAAACTGTGGCGCCCGCAGTCGAGACAATATGCAGGAACTGAAATTCGGGAGGGTAAGCGGCGTAGCGACGCGGCATGCCGAGCCAGCCCAGCACAAACTGTGGGAAGAAAGTCAAATTGAAGCCGATGAAAATGGTCAGTGCCGAAGCCTTCGCCAGTAGTTCCGAGTAAAGTCTGCCGCTCATCTTCGGCCACCAATAGTGCAATCCGCCAAGGTAGCCCATAATCGCGCCCCCCACCATAATGTAGTGGAAGTGGGCCACTACAAAGTAAGTGTCGGTAACATGCACATCAATGCCTAGAGCAGCCGTGAACAGCCCCGTCATGCCCCCAATCGTAAACAGCCCGATAAAGCCCATCGCATAAAGCATCGGCGTTTCCAGCGAGATAGATCCTTTGTAAAGCGTCGCGCTCCAGTTAAAGACCTTAATGGCCGAAGGCACCGCCACCGCATAGCTCAATACGGAGAACGTCATGGCCGAGTAAACGCTCAGTCCCGCCACAAACATGTGGTGCCCCCAAACCAGGAACCCGACCACCGCGATTCCCATGATGGAGTACACCATGAACTTATAGCCGAATACTCGCCTGCGTGCAAAGGCCGCTACTAACTCACTAATCACGCCCATGCTCGGAAGAATCATGATGTAAACGGCAGGGTGCGAATAAAACCAAAACAGATGTTGGAACAACACCGGATCTCCCCCGAGCTCCGGGGCGAAGATTCCCACTCCAAACACCCGTTCAACCACCACCATCAGCATGGTAATCGCCAATACCGGCGTGGCGAGTACCATTACGATGCTGGTAGCGTAGTTTGCCCACACAAATAGCGGCAACCGAAACCACGACATGCCCGGTGCACGCATCGTGTGAACGGTCACGATGAAGTTTAGCCCCGTCATGATGGATGAGAACCCTACAATAAATATTCCCAGCCCGGCCGCTTCAACGTAAGTCGTCGAATAGAGCGTACTGAAGGGCGTGTAAAAGGTCCAGCCGGTGTCGATTCCGCCGCGCGCAATCGCATAAAGAGTCGTCAGCGCTCCAATTATGAACACGTAGAAGCTGCCCAGGTTCAACTTGGGAAACGCCACATCTTTAGCACCGATCATGATCGGTATTAGGAAGTTGCCGAGCGTCGCCGGTATCGATGGGACCAGGAAAAACCAGACCATAATGATGCCGTGAGCGGTGAACAGCTTGTTATACGTCTCAGGCTGTACCAGATCACTCACCGGAGTTGCCAGTTCCAGCCGCATCAGGAACGCTGCCAGTCCTCCGATAACGAAGAACACGGTAATTGCGGCCAGATACAGCAGGCAGATTCGCTTGTGGTCCGTCGTCAGCAGCCACGATAAGATCCCACGCTCAGAATCAATATAAGTCGGTGTTTCAACAACGCGTACTTTGGTGATCATCTTGAGTCCGGTTTCGTGTTCGCTATTCCTGTGCTGCCCGGTCCCGCAATACCTGGCTGTTCGCCTATGCTTTCCAGGTCAGTGCCGGGACCCGCCGGTTGATTCACATCCGATTGCGGACCCATCGCCTTGATGTAAGAGATGATGGCCAGCAGATTGTCTTCGTTCAGTTGGCCCGTGTAGTTGGGCATGATCACCTTGAAGCCGTTTACCACGGCGTTCCCGCTATCGAGCGGCCGGCCTTCGTTCATGATGCATTCGCGAAGATAGGCTTCATCAACGTTCCGCTGAGAACCCGTGTCCAGCGTCACTTGTGTGCCATAAAGTCCATGCAAATTGGGCCCTGGACCATTGCCGCTATAGCGGTGGCAATCCGCGCAGCCGAATTGATGGAACATCTTCTCTCCCCTCGATGCCAGTGAACCTTCAGCGCCGCCCTGCTGTTCCCATTGCTGATAGTCGCCGGGCAACATGACGTAAACCCAGCCAATCATGCCCGAATGCTTGGCGCCGCAATACTCAGCGCAAAACAAATGGTATTTGCCGGGCTTCGTCGCTTTGAACCAGATCGTCGTGTAACGGTTCGGCAGCACATCCTGCTTGATGCGGAACGCTGGCACAAAGAAGCTGTGGATGGCATCTTCTGAAATCATGGTCAGACGGATGGATCGACCCACGGGAACATGCAGATCGTTGATTTCGCGAATGCCGTTCGGATGTTCCAGCTTCCACATCCACTGCTTGCCCACTACGAAGATGTTCATCGTGTCGGGCGCTGGTTCTTCCACATCCAGATAGGTTTTTGCCCCCCATCCGAACATACCCATGAAAATAAGAAATGGCGCGAGAGTCCATGTGTACTCCACCTTGGGATTGTTCGTGATCTGTACTGGCAATTCGTCTGGATCTTTGCGGTGATACTTGATAGCACAAAAAATGATAAAAACCGCTATTGCTACCGCGACCGTTGTGCATAACGCAACCATCACCCAGAAGAAGCTATTCAGCTCCGTGGCGTAGGTAGATGCGGTTGGCGGCAGGAGGCGAAGCGAGTTCATGCGTGATGCTCCCGAATCCGTTTCGAGCGCCGTGACATGACTACAAATCCGGCCACCATCAGCAGCATGGTCATGACGGCGGCTGCGCGCAACAAAGCCAGAACCGTAAGATCATACTTTCCGGTGGCCGGGTTGTATTTACAACAAAACAGCAGGATCTCGTCCACCGGCGAGCCGATCTTATGATTTGAAGCTTCTACTAGAGCCAGCTTCAAGTCCTTCGGTTCGTAGGACACGCCGTATAAGTACCGCGCCACCTTGCCTTCGGGCGTCAGCACCATAAAGCCTGCGCCGTGAAAGAACATCTTTGTAGCTGGATCGTAGCGGTAGTGGTACCCCACTGCATCTGCCACCATGCGAATGTTCTGTTCATCGCCCGTTAGAAAGTGCCAGCCGTCCATGGGTGCATTCGGCAGATATGCATTCACTACATTCATGCGCTTCTCAGCGCCCTCAGACGGCTTCTCATTCGGGTTGATACTGATGGCAATCACGTCATAGTCATGGCCCGGACGAAGCCTAAGTTGACGCATGGCGGACACCATCCCGTGAAGAATTTGATCGCAAAGCGCCGGGCAGGTATAGTAAACCATCGCAAACACCACCGGATGTCCCGTCATATACCGGCCCAGCCTTACAGGCCGCCCAAACTCATCATTGAACTGCGCTTGCAACGGAACCTGTGCATTCAGGTTCTGGTGAATCCCCACGCCGTCTAAATACTTCGGACGCAAAGCAGCGCCCTGTCCATAACCAAGTCCGCTAAACAGAACAGCCAGTGCGACTAGTAGACCTGGACTTTTCATTGCAGCTCCTGTTCCACTTTGTCTTGAAAGCCCGTGTGCATGCTTCCTGCGAGTGGTGGATAGTATTCATTCGGCGGCGTTGTTTTGCTGGCCGGCACTCCGCGTTGCGCCACAATCTGCATTGCCCGATCTATTGGGATGGCCACAATCCCTTTGTTCCTGTTGATCCAGTAATAGTTGTTCAACTGCCCCTGTTCTGTCTTTTGGAATTTCTCCAGAACCCGGAAGGGCTCATTCACATTGCGAGGCTCGGGCGGCAGCTTCGGGAGGTAAACCAAGGCCTTTGCTGGAGCTTTACCACCCGTTCGGTCGTACTTGAGAAAGGAAAAGAACGGAAAAATCAGGACGATAACCGCCCACAGCGTAAGTAGGACCCCAAGTCCCACCTTGGCAATTGTCTTGGTGTCTTCGTCATCCGGTATGGCGAAGGTATGTGGACTCACCGGTTCGCTCTTCAGCGTCGCTTCTTCAACAATGTCGCCGGCACCACCCGACAAACCAATCGCGCCCATCACTGTCAGAAACAAGCCGGTACCCGGAAGCGTCTTATTGCGCTTCATGAGCAAGCGCCTCCTCAAGTCGCGGAGTGTTCAGCGGCAGCAAGGGTAATCTGGGCAGTTCGCGCAAGTAAGCCCAAAGCCAGATGCCGATCAGTCCCAATGGTGTCAAGATGTCCATCCACTCAATTTGAAATCCTGAGTTGTGATACCCGGGCAGCACAATCCAGATGACATCCCAATAACGCATAGCAAGAATGATGACCACCACCCCGCAAAGCGAGTAGGGATTCCGTTTGAGGCTGCGATTGAGCAGCAGCAACATGGGGATTAAGAAGTTCACAACAATAAGCGCGATTCCCAGATAAGCCCACGATGTCTTGGTCCTCGGAATGTAGTAATGAATCTCTGAAGTTAGGTTTTCAGACCATACGATCAGGTACTGACAAAACGCAAAGTAGGCCCACAGCATCAGGTTCGCGAACAGCATCTTGCCCAGGTCATGAAAATGATCGGGCTTCAGAACCGTTGACAAAGGCCCCCAGCGGTACAAAAGCGTCATCACGAGAATTAGGAAACAGAGCGCGGTCAGGCCTTCTGCGGCGATGAACATAAATCCCCACATGCTGGAGGAAAAGTCGATATCAAGAGACTCCGCCCAGTCGATCGCCGCGAAGGTGATGCTGAAAAGGTAAAGAATCAAACCCGGCACGCTGATCTTCGCCAACCGGCTCTCCTGAAACGCTGGGTCCCGATCCTGCTCTGCAGACAATCGATTCAGGAAATAACCAAGCGATACCCAAATGGCCAGATACAGAACGGCACGAATAACAAAGAAAACCGGGTTCGTGTAGCTCTTCCGGTGATTCAAAGTCTTGTTGTGCAGGACTAAGTCGGGGTGGGCCCACGCATAAAGATTGCCCATGCCGAAGGCAATCGGAACAAACAAAACCGCCAGCAAAGGTAAAGTACGCGTAGCAGCCTCCAATGGGCGTCGGCTAACTACCCCCCAGGCGCCACCCGTCAAGTACTGAATCATCAGAAATGCCAGAGACCCCAGAGCCAACCCGATCAGTAAGAGATAGCCGATGAGATAGGCATGGAAGAAGTCGCCAGGATTGAAAAACGCGCCGGCAACCGAAGCCGCCAGCAGCGCTGACCCGGCAATCAAAAAGTGCCAGCGTATTCCTCCCCAATCCTTCGCGAGCCTGTAACTGACGGCGCTCACCGTTTCGCCTCCAGCTTTGTGCGCTCTTTATCGGGAACATCGTCCAGAGTGGCTCCATGGCTCAACTCCAGAGCTCGAATATAGGAAACAATGGCCCAGCGGTCACGCGCGCTTTTTACTTGATAGTTGAACGCATCCATGGCTCCATAACCGTTGACGATGACTTGAAAGATGTAGCCGGGCGGCGCATTTCGAATACGCTCGCCATTCAGGTTGGCGGGCGCTTCAAAGCCACGCATGGCAATCATTCCGTTGCCGTAGCCCGTTGCCCCATGACAAGGTGAGCAATAAATGTTGTAACGATTCTGACCCCGAGCCAATAAGGCGCCATCCACGTTCATCGGGATGGTAGTGACAAATTGGCCGTTTACGCTTCCTGTGTCAATTGCCGGATCTAAATTAACCTCATCGATGGCGATGGTGTCGGCTGGAGTTGGCCGCGCAGATCTCCCATCCGGATAGAACCAGCTTCGTGACAAAGGTGGATATTTGGGCTGCACCTGCATATCGCGGCGGCACGCGGTTGTCGCTAGGCAAGCGGCGAAGGCCAGCAGTAGAGCCATAGGTTTATTCACGATCCACCTGCCAAACCTTTAAGGGCTCCAGCGACTGAAGAAAGGTTGTTGTAGCCGTTGTCTGATACTTGCCGTCGCGCGCCTCAATGCACAAAAAGAAACCATCGGACGAAGCACGCCGAAACGCGGGAACCCGGAATAGCGGATGATAAAGGGCCGGAAAGCCTTCGAAGAAAAGCGTACCCATCACGGCTGCAATTACTGCAAACATTACCGCCATTTCAAACGTGATCACAACGTAAGACTGCCAACTGTTAAGTGGCTTACCACTGATGTTTAACGGATACAAATCGGCAGCAATGAAGTACTGCAGGTAAAAGCCAATGAACGCCCCGGCAACGCCGGACCCGAAGACGATCGTGGATAACAGATCCCAACCGGAGATGAACTGGTCGAGTTCCTTAATTGGATAAGGCGAATACGCCTCAATCCGGCGGTAACCTGCCTCGCGCGCCGCTTTCGTCGCCGCCAAAAGCTGAGTCGGACCCACAAACTCCGCCAAAATTCCGTATGGCTTCGGCTCGGTCATTCGACAACTCCTCCGCCCGGTTTGGAAAATGGCAGCAATCGTCTGACAGCATGCAGCGAAACCATAGGTAGCATTCTGACCAGGAAGAGAAAGACCACAAGGAAAAGACCGATCGAACCGTAGAGGAGCGCATTGTCCTCAGCCGTCGCCGAGAAGTTCGCCCACGCCGCAGGGATGAAATCACGGCCTAAGGCGGTAACCATGAGCATGTAGCGCTCTACCCACATGCCGAAGACAATCAGGAAACAGATAATGAATAGCCTGGTCGTATTCTTGCTGAAGCTTTTGAACCAGAGCAGTTGAGGCACCAGCAGACCGAGAACGATGAAGGTCCAGAACGTCCATGCCGATGGGCCCACCGCACGATTGTGGACCGTATACATCTCATACTGATCTCCGCTGTACCAGGCGGTGAAAGGCTCAATTACATAAATGTAGGCCAGCAGCACGGAAGTAGTAAGAATCAGCTTCACCAGGTTGTTCAGGTGTCGCTCAGTAATGATGTCTTTTAATTGGAAATGCCTTCGGATCGGTATCGCCAGCATGGTCACCATACTGATTCCGGCCATAATTGCGCCAATGACGAAATACGCCGGGAAGTCGGTTGAATGCCAGCCGGGAACAAGCGCAATTGCGAAATCGAACGCAACAACCGTATGGACGGTAAACACCAGTGGAGTTAGAATTCCAGCGAGCAGCAAGCTTGCCTTGTTATGTAACTTCCAATGCCTTGATCCTCCGCGCCAACCCAGGGCAAGTAACCCGTAGCTGAAATATTCACTCCTGTTCTTTGCCTGATCCCGCATGGAACCCAAATCTGGCAGCAGGTCGAGATACCAGAAAAGGATGGACGCGAGAGCATAAGTACCGATGCCGAACACGTCCCAAACTAATGGGCTGCGAAAATTTGGCTGAATGCTCATTGTGTTGGGGTAGGGAATCAGCCAATAAAAAACCCATGCGCGCCCCATGTGTAGCAGCGGGAACAAGCTGGCACAAGAGATGCCGGCGAGTGTGACGCCCTCTGCCAATCGGTTCAGCGAGTTTCGCCAATCCTGATTCGTGACATGCAGGATAGAGGACAGCAGACTTCCGCCAACAGCGATCTCAATCCACCAGACGTAATTCGCAATCGGGAACACCCAGCCGTTCGGGATGTTATTGCCCATTGTGCCCACGCCCACATCCATCAGGACGCCGATAGCGCCAACCATAAGGAAGAGGGCGGCCACCGCAAACAGGAACATGCAGAACCAGAATGTGGGCACTTGGGTTCGCGTCACTATGTGCGTGACATGCCGCGTGAGACCTCTGGCAGTTACACCGGCCACCACCAACGGCGGCTCACCCAACTCATAAGGCTTTTGCGGGCGGGCGGCTTCACTCTGCGCCTCCTCCAAGCTAAGCGCTCCACGCTTTTCCTGCTCGAGCTTCATCCTTTCTCCCATTCCGGATTGGGATTTCGCAGCTCAGCTAGATAGGTGGTGTGCGGCCGGGTATTCAGTTCGGCCAGCAGCGAGTAGTTGAGCTTCTCTTTTTTCAGCTTCGAAACATGATTGGCTGGATTGTTCATATCCCCGAACACAATTGCCTCAGTCGGGCAGGCTTGCTGACAGGCCGTTTTAATCTCGCCGTCCCGAATAAAACGGTTTTCCCTGCGCGCCGTGATTTCCGTCTCGCGAATCCGCTGAATGCAATAGGTGCACTTCTCCATCACGCCGCGGCTGCGTACCGTGACGTCCGGGTTCTGCACCATCTTTAGTTGTTCTGTGTACCAGTCTGCATAGAGCAGCCAGTTGAACCGCCGGACTTTATAAGGGCAATTGTTGGAGCAGTAACGCGTGCCGACACAACGGTTGTAAACCATGTCATTCAACCCGTCATAACTGTGCACGGTTGCCTGCACCGGACAAACAGATTCACAAGGTGCATTCTCACATTGCATGCACGGCCTGGGCTGGTTCAGGGTTTGCGAGGGATTGTCTTCGTTTCCGACATAGTAAGTATCCACTCGCAGCCAGTGCATATCGCGGCTAAACAGTTCCTGCTCTTTCCCAATTACCGGGATGTTATTCTCCGCCTGGCAGGCGATAACACAGGTCGTGCAATTCACACACGCCGTCAGGTCGATGCTCATGCCCCAGCTATAGCCGCTGACCTTCCAATGCGGGTAAAGAGTTTCGTCGTACTCTGGGTCCGGGTGCGCCTCTTGCACCAAGCTCGAGTCGTTGCGATATTCGTCCACTTTCCTTGAGACAATCTGATCGCGTCCTTCATCCCACTTATGCATTTGTGTAGTCGCAAGCGGGTAGGTCTCGCCGGTAGGCCGGACCTCCAATCCATTCACATGCCACAGTGCGTCTGTCGTACGGATCTGATAGGCATTGAATCCGGTCTTATTGCCGATTACGCCTGCCGCGGTTCGCCCGTAGCCCAAGTGAACGGTGATGGTGTCGTCGGCTTGTCCCGGAGAGATCCAGACCGATCCTTCTACCGATCGCCCCTGGCATTTCAACTCGACCATCCTTTGCGCCTCTAACTTCAGGCGCGAAGCAGTTCGTGGGCTGACGTGCACAGCGTTGTCCCAAGTGAGCTTGGTGATTGGCTTGGGCAGTTCCTGCAGCCACGAATTACTTGCATAGCGTCCGTCGTAAATGTAAGGGTCAGCTTGAAACACCAGTTCCAGGCCTGGGCCACTTGCCAGAAGTAAAGAAGATGTGTCGAACGCTTTGAGAGATGGAGCGATAGTGGGAAGTGCTGAGTTCTCGATAAGACCAGTGCCCACTGACTTACGCCACCATTGATCGAAGTTGCCAGAGTTCGAGTTAGCCTGCCAGTAATCTCGAACTATAGCTTCACTCTTCCAGTTCGGAATCCGCACAAAAAGGTCAAGCATTTCGATGTGCGAATGAGAGAGATACAAGGGCTCAATCAACGGCTGAAGAATTGTAATCGTGCCGTCGAAGGAACGCGCGTCACTCCACGATTCGAGAAAATGGCTCTGCGGAACGTGCCAGTGTGTCACTCGTGAGGTCTCGTCTGGATACAAGCTGTGATGCACAGACAACCCCACTTTCTCAAGCGCGTGTTCGAAGCCAAGGTCAGTGGGCGTGTTGTAAACGGGGTTGCCGCCAAGAATCAGCAGAAGCTTTACCTCACCCGCGTTCATGTCGCCAACCAACTCCTTCATCGAAGCAATCTGGTCTTCTGGCTTCGCCTCAATGGGTGCCGTATACAGGACTGTTTTGCCCACGTTTCCAAGCGTCGTATTAATGGCATGTGCCAGCGCATGCAGAGCAGCCGGTTGATGATCTCCCACCAGGACAGCAGAACGTCCGGGATGCGCTTTGAGGTCGGCGGCAAGTGGCGATATCCACTTCGCGAAACTTTGGTCGCCGGCTGAAGTAACGCCGGGAACGCCAAGAGCCGCCGCTAGCTCCGCCGTAAACCGGGCAATCTCGGCGTACCGAAGCTGAATCCGATGGTCGGCTTTGCCGCCGGTTGCTGTCATTGAGCTTTCGGCGACATACAGACGGTTCATCGTGGTATTGGAGCCGCGAACGCGCCGGCCCAAGGCAAAATCACGCGCATACCGGGTATTCGTTTGACCGCAGACCAGGAAGTCCGAATCAAGCGCCAGGATGACGTCTGCCTTGTCGAGCTGATAGTAAGTGTTTACATACTGCCCGAAAGCCAGTTGCGCACCCGCGCGAGCACAGTGTGGCCCTGCGGGATCGAATTGATGCCAGTTGGCCTGAGGAAGTTGACCCAACACCTTGTTGATTTGTGCCGCGAGCGTAGGTGAGGTGACCGTCTCGGTCAGGATGCTCAGCCCCTCTCCTTTACCTGCCTGGATAGGAGCCATGGCTTGCTGAAACGCCAACATGAACGCATCCCACGAAGTGCTCTCTTCCTTATGGATGATTTCTTTTGATCGATAAGGATCGTACAGATCAAGGACACAGGCCTGCGCCAGAACGTTGCTGGCGCCGAGGCTCGCCGGATGACCCGGGTTACCCTCCACTTTGGTAGGCCGGCCTAAATGGCTTTCCACAATTACGCCCTGAGCAATACCGTTTACCAGGTTCGCAGTAGCGTAATACTTGGGAGTTCCCGGAATTACCTGTTCGGGTTCGTTTACATAGGGCATCAAGTACTGCGTTGCCGGCCGCGTACAGCCAACACCTGCTGCCAGAGCTAAGGAGGCGCCCATAATTTCCAGGAACCTGCGCCGAGTTCCTTCATTCAACTGTTCGTCGTGTTCATGTCCGTGATCATCCTCCGCATTGGCTTGCTGCAGGTGGGCCGAGCCGATTTGCACTAACGCCGCGCCGTCGTACTTTCTCATCGGTGGCACACTGAACAACTGACCAGACTCTGGATGTGATATTCGCGAACTAGCTTTTTGCCCATCACCGCCTGATCAATCGGCGGCTTGTATTTCATATTGAACACTTCCGACTCAGGCCGGACATACATCTCGGGATTGCGGTGACAATCGAGACACCAGCGCATGGTTAGCGGGGCAGTTTGCCAGACAAGCGGCATTTCGTCCACTCTGCCGTGGCAGCTTGTGCACCCTATCCCTTTATTGACGTGCACGCTGTGATTGAAATAAACAAATTCTGGTAGAACATTCACCTTGGTCCACTGAATAGATCTGTTTGTCCGGTAACTCTCACGCACCGGAGCTAAAGCCGGAGAAGCCGCCCACAGTTGTGAATGGCAATGCATGCATGTGTCGGTGGGCGGGATATTCGCGAAGGCCGACACTTCCACCGTGTCGTGACAGAAGCGACAATCAATTCCAAGGTCACCCACATGATGCTTGTGGCTGAACTGAAGCGGCTGTTCTCGCGGTGACTGCTGCTGCATTTCGTATGGTGAGCGCACAACTAAGTAGCCCATGCAAAGACTAAAAGCCACCAAACCACCAACACCCAAGAGCGTGAGCCGGAAAATGGTGTTCGCGATGGGACGAAATGGTTTTACCAAGCCGTCCCTCGATCTAAACTGAGGGCGTTCATAGACCTGAAGGCGGTGCTGCTTTTCTGCGTTCGGTCATTCGACCCCGCGACAGGTTTGTTCGTTACTACATTCGCCCCTCGCAAATTGTCGGTAGAACATTGACGTATACGCAAGCTGCTCCGGCTATAAACCCTATGGCCGGTGTCGCGGTAAAGCGAAACAGATACTAAGTTGACCAGTCCAACGGTTGTTCATTCAAAATGCCGACTGTTGCGATCTCTCACACGCTGCAGAAGAACCGATCCGTCGCACGTATGTATGCGATGGTTCGCGATGCGCTGGGAAAGATTGGCGGTTTTGAGGCGTTCGTCAAGCCCGGTCAGAGTGTGTTCATCAAGCCGGATCAGAACTGTCCTCAACTGGCTGAGCAGGGGGCGACCACAGATCCCTTGCTGGTGGGTGCCATTGTTCGTCTTGCATGGGAGGCTGGAGCTTCGAGCGTGACAGTAGGAGCCGCGTGCTCTGATTCAATGAACTGTCTCGAATGCATGCAAGCGACAGGTATGGCCGCTGTCGCCACGCAGGAAGGCGCAAAGCTGATTGACCTGGGCAGCGCCGAAACTCCCTACCGCGAAGTGGAGATGCCAGAGGCCCTCCTCCTTCATCGAGTGAGCCTGCCTACTCCACTTCTGGATAGCGATGTGGTCATCGCGGTGCCCAAGGCCCGTACTGATTCGTTCGACCTGATTGCCGGTTCAATAGAACTCTCTACCGGAGGAATGAAAACGCACTGGCGAACTCTTTCGGGTGGCAAAGAAGAGACGCTGGGCCGCTTAGCTGACGTATTAACCGTGCTGCGTGCCGACCTCTGGATAGCCGATGCGCTAATTTGCGGCGAAGGCGATGGTCCGCATGCCAACTATCCTCATTGGGCTGGCTGCATCCTGGCTGCCAGTGATCCAGTCGCGCTCGATAACGCCATTGCCATGTTGCTCGGCCGCGACCCCGCACGCTTGCAATTTGCCAAAGCCGCTGAAGATCGTGGCTTGGGTTACTCGGCGCCCATCGTGTTCTTGGGTAAGTCGCTGGAGAGCATCGCATTTAGGGCATGGCCTTCTCATGAGACTTTCGGCCACTTGCCCATAAATGTGTTTGTCGGAAAGGATGCGAATGATGCTGACACCGTTGGATATGTTAAAAACGCCCTGGACAGCCTGGTCCGCGACGGCATTCTGCAGCTTGCCCTGCACACCTCGGGAACCCCCACCATCCTCATCGGCAATGCCGAGGATCAAGAGTTCGAGGCGCACTTGCAGGAGGGGCCATACATCGTGGTCGGCGATTCTGCCCCGCCTAAATATAAAACCGATGCGCGTGTCTCATTCATTCCTGGCAATCCTGTTGGCAGCGCCGCTGCGCATGAACTGAGGCAGATTTTACTTCGTAGAAGCAGGGTTGACAGGGAGATTCGAGAGGCAGATCAACTACCTGCCGAGCCAGTATTTCTCGAGATGCGGCCAGCGCGAAGTTCCGTAACGCGACCATTTGCGGTGGCGCTGGCGTGTGCGGGAATTGGAATCGCACTTTGCCTGCGCCGACCAGGACGGCGAAGATGAAACCAATTGAGTCTTCCATGATTCCATTTCCAAAGCTTTTAACTTTGGCTGCACTGACCGCGGCCTTGCTGTTCGGCGTCGGGCTGTTGATCTACGTCTATTTGCAAGGCGGAGTGGACAAAGCTATTTATTTAACCAGCCAATGATCACGCTGGCGCAGCGACCAGAGTTATATGTTTTCTCAGGAGGAGAACCGTTATGCCCGAAGAAGAAGCTAGTGGCATCAATCAGGAGATTATCGAGGAACGCCAGGATCTTGGCAGACACCTTCAGGAGTTGGAGACCACCGTCGATGAGGCAACAAACGTGGAGACCTATGTTCGCCGGCGACCAGGCCTCTTTCTTGGCTTGGCGCTTGCCGGCGGTGCGCTCCTGATAACGCTTATCGCTAATCGGTCTCGTCGTTAAGGCTTTCTAAAGCCCGGTGTTTACCAGCTTCCCTCATCCGTCCCTCCGCTATGAGTAATTGCGCCTTGCCTACTTGTGTCCGGCCCACGGAGGCCGTCGAAAAATGCGACGTGACTCGCGACGTTGATGCTGGGCGTGTGTATTAGGAAGGAGGCGCGCAGAATCTGACTTATTCCGCGATCAACGTTCTCTGGCCCCTCGAATCATCAATTAAGGTTTTGCAGCCGTACAGGCATACCCGATTCCAGGGCCAAGGCTGCGTGAATCAATCCAATATGCGAGAAGGCTTGCGGAAAGTTTCCAATCAGGCCCTCCTTCGCGTCGTACTCTTCGGATAAAAGCAGCAGATCGTTGCTGATCGTAAGCAGCTTCTCAAAGTGCTCTTGCGCCTCTCTACGCCTGCCTTGCAGGGTATAGACGTCGATTAGCCAATAACTACAGGCAAGGAACGCGCCCTCACCCGCGGGTAAGCCGTCATTCACTGCTTCTGTGTTGTAGCGCAGCAGGAGGCCATCCCGTAACAGATGCTTTTCGATTGCCGTGACCGTCCCAGTGATGCGCGAATCGCTAATTGGCAGAAATCCAACCAAGGGCAGCAGCAGCAGGCTTGCATCTAAATGCTTACTTCCATATGCCTGGGCGAAGCTGTTCATCCCTTTATGAAAAGCCCTTCTACAAACCTGATCGTGAATCTTCTTTCGAATCTTACGCCACCGCTCCACCGGTCCTTTGACGCCGAATTTCTCCACAATCCGAATACCCCGATCGAACGCAACCCAGGCCATGACCTTTGATTGAGTGAATTGTCGACGCCCGCTTCGAAATTCCCAGAGCCCATCATCGGGATCGGCCCAAACCTTCTCCAAGTGTTCGAGTAGCGGAAGCTCCAGTGCCTCGCCGCTCTGGTCGTCTAACGGGTAGAGCCCGTGGCAACGCGCCCGGTAAAGCGAGTCAAGCACTTCACCAAACGTGTCCAGTTGCAGTTGATCCGACGCTTTGTTTCCTATGTGTACTGGTTTTGAGCCCTTATAGCCCGGCAACCATGCCGCCACCCATTCGCTGTGCTCACGTTTGCCGGTGATGCCATACAGGATTCTCAGATCTTTAGGGCTTCCCTGTACAGACCGGCTTAACCAGTTAAGCCACGCCTTTGCTTCTTCTGTATAGCCGCAATGGGTTAAGCCTAGCAGACAATAAGTCGAGTCCCGCAGCCAGCAGAACCGGTAGTCCCAGTTGCGAATTCCTCCCACCTTCTCCGGCAGGGAAGTAGTCGGGGCTGCGACAATTCCTCCTGAGTTGTAATTGGCGAGGGCTTTCAGAGTAAGCAGTGATCGCTCCACCGCATTCTTATAATTCCCCTTGTATGTGCTCTGAGAAATCCACTTCGTCCAATACTGGATCGTCTCTTTCTCCATCTGTTCGGCATCTTGCGACGGCGGTTCCGCTTCTACGTACGAAAGGCTGTACTGTAGATCGAAGAAGTACGTCTCGCCAGTCTTGACTACCCACTCTGCCGCGAGGTCGCCATCCTCAATCTCCAAGGGAACATTGCTTCGCAATACCAGCCGGTGCGGTCCCGTGACCGCGTTCCAACAACCCGCTTCCCGTTGCTCAAGGCGCGGCTGAGCGTTCCCATAGTCAAAGCGCGGCGCGAAGCAAGTTCGCATGGTGCTTCGCCCATTAAGTCCCCGCACAATGCGAATAACGCGAGAATGCCCATTGCGTTGGGGCATGAAATCAGTCACGCTGACAACTCCTCCAAAGCGCTGCGTGTGAGTTGTTTCCAGAACCAGTGTTCCCGGCAGGTACCGGCGCGTGCTTGATCGGCACGATTTCGGCGTCAAGCTCCAAATGCCGTTCTTGCGCGTTCCGAGCAAGCTTGCAAAACACGCCTCAGAATCGAAATCAGGCCAACACAGCCAGCTCAGATTGCCCGCAGCGCTGATGAGGGCTGCCGTTCCCATATCGCCAATAAGTCCATGTGCAGTTACGTTTTCCGCCAATCAACGGACCCTCGCGGTCATATGGTCATCATCGCCTGAATCCAACGCAATCTCTCGTGAGTTTTGTCACAAAGAAGAAAGTTCACCGGAGGTTCGAAAGGTTCGCTCCTTGGATCGAGTTGCATTCCATCCTTTTGCAGGCATCGCCCCGGATTTCGGATGAATGTCACCTTTGCCTGCCGCGCGGAGAAAAGCAATGCCGACTCTTGCGCACAAACGAAATACCGCTGATAACGTCTATCCAATAGTGGCGGTTGACCTGCTTGCAACTGAGCACTAATTACGCATTTGCCTGTATTGTTACCTGTTTACCAATCTGAATGTCGACCACGTCTATGCAGAAACGACTAGCGAACCTTCATGACTCGTAACATCCTCGACAAGGTGTCGACGCTTCAAGCGACCGATCTGTTCGGTTCTCTAGCGGAGCCCATACTGCTTACAATAGCCGCGGCGTCCACCACTCGAACACTTAGTCGAGGAGAAATCCTCTATTCTGAGAAGGAAGAAGCCTCCACGCTCTATGTGGTTGCCCGGGGCGAGCTTCGCTCTATTCGCCAGAGCATTGATGGCCGTGAGCAAGTGCTCTCCACCGAGCATGCCGGCTCGATCCTTGCTGCGGTAGCAATCTTCGGCGGCGGTAACTTCTACACCACGGTGATTGCAGAAACAAAGGCGGAAATTCTCACCATTGGCAAGCGCGAAGTCCTCGAGTTATGCCGTACACATCCCGAAATCCTTTGGAAGCTAGCGCGGGTGTTGGCCCAGAGGCTTCGCCACTCAGCGGAGCTCATTGAAAATCTGGCGTTGCGTCACGTTGATCAACGGGTAGCACAATATTTACTTACTATCTGCCAGCAGAGGGGAATTGGGGATCAATTTACGTGCATCGTGGAGCTAACTATGAGCCGGACCGAGATTGCCGGCCGGCTTGGCTCCGCCCGCGAGGTAGTATCCCGTGCCTTTACTCAACTGGAGAAAACTCAGCTGATTCAGATACGAGGTAGAAGACTAATCACGATCCCCGATATGCGCGCCCTACGAGTCTTTGCCGGCTCTGACGTTCCGATGAGGGAAGCCGAGGTGACTTTGAACTGCAGCTGGATATCCTTAAACGTTTCACAAGGGTTGTAGCTTTTGATTTGAAGTTTCTCGTTCGTGACAAAAGACACAGGCGTTACGACGTAGCCCGAGTGATGATAAGAGCGGAGACACGAACCGTTCTGGTTTAAGCGTCGTAATCTAAAGGAGAAGTGAAATGGCCAGGTCATGCACCGAAGCAGATCACTTCATTGAGCGTGTCTCCCAGCGGGGCGTGGAAGCTATCTCTTGTGTAGTAGGCGATGAGCGGATCGACTTCGTCGTGTTTGCAAGGTTCTGCGGCGCTGGCCGGTTTTACGGTTGACAATGCCAACAATGCCGAGAGCAAAATCATCAAAACGTGCTTACCAAGAAAGGCCGGGAAGTGATTTAGCCATGCGCAATCCAGAGCGCCTCGATCAGGTTCGTAGCAGACTTCGCACCAACAAATGGGATCTGTTGGTTTGTAACATGCACTCTTACTTTCTGGCTACTGGCCAGTTATCGGCACGGGAGTCGCCGTGGCTTCTTCCGACGGCGCGATTTCTCTGCTGGTCCGCGAAGACGAGCAGGATCTCGCCAACAAGGGTTGGGCGGATCACGTCGCTACTTTCAAACCTGACTTTCTCGACAAGCTCATGACCGTTGCGGAGGCGATAAGCGACCCCCCTCAAAAGGCTCCTCAAAATCTTCTCGTCAAAGCCCACCATAGGCTTCGAAGCAGGCGAAACCTCCGAAGCTGCGTCGTACTCGGCCATGCACCTGTACAGAGGGCAGAAGCAGTCTGTCCCCCAGGAATCTTCCCCAGGGTCCGTTCTGAAACCTGCAGATGAAGCCTTAGCTGACTTGCGGGCACGCAAAACCGATTTTGAGATCAGTCAGCTGCGCACTGCCTGTGCGATTGCCGGTAGCGCCTTCCACCACGGCTCGCAGCAACTTAGGCTGGGCGCGAGTGCAGTGGAAATCTCCCCGCAATTCCGTCAACCACTCAGCACCAGCCTCACCCAATACCAGCAGCTCAGACGCCGATGGCTTTGCCTGGATGTTCGACGCTATCTTCTCCGCGCGCGAGGCGGCCTTGGCTGCCATCCATCCCGCATTGAAGTCTTCTGTTTTGGATACAGCCGCACGCGATGTGTTGAGGGCGCACAACCTCGGCCCTCAATTCAAGCACTCCACTGGACATGGAGTGAAGGCTTTTCCGCCATCAACGGTTCCGCCAAACCATGGCTCCACCGTAAATCCCACGACACGCTGGAAGCCGGCATGGTGTTCAACGTCGAACCCGCCATCTACTTCTCAGGCTACGGCGGGATCCGCCATTGCGACATGGAGCTCGTAAGGATGACGTTGCTATTTAGGTCTAACTGGAAAAGATTCAATGGCACGTTTCAAACGAAAGAGAGTTGCGCTCGAAGCGCTAGGCCAAGTACCTCGCGGGACGCGCGCTGCCAAACGGCTCATAGTCGCGGGGGACGTTGTGCCTTGTTCAAGGAAATCTTTGCGGAGCCAAATGGGCCTTGCGTCATCATAAGCACTCGCATTCAAGGCAACGAACACGAGACAAGAAGCAGGATTAAAGGTCTGGCCGCCAAAGCATCCGGGCAGCCAGGAAAGAAAGGATCAAAATCCACGCATCTGTACGGACGAGCCATTCTGTCTTCGTTCGACGTCAAATAACTGTAAGACCTGCCGAGATAGCGGCGTGCGGTTGGCCGGCGTCTCCGCCGAGTATTTCGATCTGGAGTCATCTGCTTTCGAATCTCCTCTGGAGGTTCTCTCGGCCGGAATTGCCGCGTGCAAGAGCACGCAAAGGACTAAAAATGGATAACACAAATAAGGGAAAAGTAGTGGTCGTCACGGGTGCAACCGCTGGCGTGGGCCGCGCAGTAGTCACGGAATTTGCCAGCCAGGGCGCGCACATCGGATTGATCGCGCGCGGGCTTCAGCGTCTGGAAGCCACCAGGCGTGAAGTCGAGGAACTGGGTGGCAAAGCGGTCATCTTGCAAGCCGACGTCGCCGACGCTCAGCAGGTAGAAGCGGCAGCGGAGAAGGCCGAACAGGAATTAGGGCCCATTGACATCTGGGTGAACGATGCTATGACTACCATCTTTGCTCCGTTCCTCCAAATCACACCGGAAGAATTCAAACGCGCCACCGAAGTCACTTATCTGGGGCAAGTTTACGGCACCATGGCTGCGCTCAAACGCATGCATGCGCGCAATCGCGGGACCATTGTGCAGGTCGGTTCCGCTTTAGCTTTTCGTTCTATTCCGCTGCAGTCTCCGTACTGTGGCGCGAAGCATGCAATTGTCGGATTCACCGATTCCATTCGTTCCGAACTCATTCACGATAAGAGCGCCGTGCACATAACGGCAGTCATGTTGCCGGCCATGAACACACCGCAATTCAGCTGGTGCCGCACGCGCCTGCCTCGCCATCCTCAGCCGGTTCCGCCCATCTTTCAGCCGGAAGTCGCGGCGCGAGCCATCGTCTGGGCCGCAAGTCACAAACGGCGCGAAGTCTACGTTGGCTTTCCTACCGTGAAAGCAATCTACGGTAATCAGCTTGCGCCGGCTTTCGCCGACCGGTTCCTTGCGGAGAACGCCATCTCTGGTCAGCAGACCTCTGTGCCTGTTAAGCCCGATCGTCCCGACAACATGTTTGAACCCGTTGATGGCGACTACTCTGCCCACGGAATCTTCGACGACCGCGCCAAGAGTTTTAGTCTACAGAGTACGGCCAATATCGAGTCTATGAGTCTGATTAGTCATCGCGGCTTGGTCGCATCTGCCGCCCTCGTTTTGTCGGGTTTAGCCTTCGCAGTTTTAAAGAGCAGGTAACATGCAGCGCCCACTTACTCCTGAAGAACTTGGCCGCGATCTCCGGCAAGGTTACAGTTCTTCCTTAAAACGCCGCCGAGGCATTATCGGCCTCACTTTCTTTTCCTGCGCTGTGCTCGGTGCCGTCGCGCTCTATCAGATTGGCATCATCAAGAAGCTACCCGAGCCGCCTGGACGCGCATTCGATACACGCAAAGTCAACGGTTCCGGCGAGGCTTACTCAATTATGAAAATGCCCGACGCCTTCCTGGGAATCGCCAGCTATGCGGCCACTGCTTTATTGGCCGCAATGGGTCCAGAGAGCCGCTCAAGAACCCAGCCTTGGATGCCCATTGGAATGGGCTTTAAGCTCCTTGCAGATTCTGCCATGGCCGCAAAGCTCACGTTTGACGAAGCCACCAGGTTCCGGGCCTTCTCCGTCTGGTCTGTTCTCACTGCCGTTGCTACCTGGTCCGCTCTCCCACTGGCCTTCCCTGAAACCATGGCTGCCTTTCGTCAACTGGGCAAAGGACGAAATCATGCCTGAGGGTGTCGAATCAGTAGTTTGTTAAAGAAGTACACCTTTAGGTGTGCGCGAAGGCCGGTTGCAACGCTGGCTCTGCCCCATGGCCCGCATGCGGTTCTGCCTTCTTCAGTGGCTTCGAAGCTAGGTACTCCCACTACAAAAACAACTTCCGCTACAAAGCGCATTGGACGCCTGTGATCCAGGCGCCCATGCTGATGGTGGCAGGCATCGGGGCCTCAAAGAGCCGTCGTTCGGCTTCCGACCGAAAGGCTCGAAAATTAAGCTTTATGACTTAGAGCGCGGGAATGATACCCAGCGATACTGATAGCTCCTTACTGTTACCGCTGATAACGGCTCTTCCTACGAAAGTCCTGCGCAGGGGACGCAGTGGAGTACCCGGCTGATGGCTAAGAAGAGCGGCTTATCGCAAACTGCCGTCGCGTCCGCATGGGCGCGCGCTTGGGCTGCGACCGCAGCGTGTGGAGAGCTTCAAGCTTTCCAAGGATTCTCAATTTGTTGAGAAGGTGAGGGATATTGTAGGCCTGTACATGAACCCGCCGGATCGCGCCATCGTACTGTGTGTCGATGAAAAAAGTCAGTCCAGGAGTTGAATCGGACGCAGCCAATTCTGCCCCTGGCGCCGCATGTCCCAGCGCGTCAAAGACACGATTATGAGCGCCACGGAGTAACCTCGCTATTTGCCGCCTTGGATGTGGCTTCAGGCGTAACTATCAGTAACTGCTACCGGCGGCATCGGCATCAGGAGTTCTTGCAATTCCTCAATGAAATTGAAGACAACCTTCCGGCCGGACCCGACGTGCATCTCATTATGGAAGCATGCAAAGCACAAGGTGACTAAAGTGAAAGCTTGGCTGGCCCAGCACCCGCGCTATCACGTTCATTTCACCCCTACCGGCGCCAGCTGGCTGAACCTGGTTGAACGATTGTTTGCCGAAGTCACAGAAAGGTGCGTCCGCAGAGGAAGTCACTCGGCGGTCAAAAAACTGGAGAAAGCCATGCTCGACTAGCTCGATGCCCGCAACAAAAAGCCCAAGCCTTTCGTGTGGACTGCCAGTGCCGACCTCATCCTCGGCAAAGTGGAACGTCTTTGTAAGCGCATTTCCAACGCAGGACACTAGAGTAATCTCACACTGAACGGTTCCTAAACCGGTTCACCGTCAACGCTCGAAATAGCGATTCACTTTTTCAGCGAGGCTCCTCCCCAACTCGCGCGTTGTTGACACTCCGTTCAGGCAGGCTCAGAAGTCGATGCGAGCATCGAGTTGCATCGTACGGTTCGCACCACCCTCTAAGACCTGACCAAAAGCGGAGTCGCCGACAGTGGTATCGGTGAGATACGCGTAAGTGCGCTTAAACGGATTGGACAGCGTCATACCCAACTTAAACTTGGCTCGTTCCCCGATGAACGGAAATGACTTAGACATTCGGAAGGTCTCGTTTATATTAAGGGGACCTCGAATATTTAAGTTTCTGGGTGCTGTTCCCACTCGTAGCGGGACGCCGTTCCCACTCAGCGGCTGAACCGCAAACGCACTCTGATTTAACCACTGGACGGGCACGCTGTAGTCGGTTTTCACGGATGAAAGTGGAGTTAGGGTTTCAGATACCCCACTCACGACATCGGGTCGAATGGCGCCAAACCCATTGGGAGTGTTGAAGCCGCCGTAGTTCACTGCAACGGGAAAGCCGGACGCGTAGTTATGAAGTCCTGCAAGTTGCCAACCGCCAACAACGTAATTCGCCCAGTGAAGATCCCACTTTCTTCCCGCGCCCACCGGCACATCGTATGTCCAGGTGAGTTTGAAGTTGTTCGGTTGATTAAAGCTTGCCAGCGAGTACTCGAGCTTCCTATTGAAGAAATCCTGAGGAACACCATAGCCAACGGTGCCTCCGTTGCTGTCCTGGTAGCCCATGGTCTTAGACCACGTATAGGCTGCAAGAAAACCGAGACCCCGGGTCAAGTGTTTAGTCACAGTGACCTGCATGGAGCTGTAGTTTGAGCTCGTGTTATAGGCGTAGAAGTCGTTCACAGCATAGTACTGCGGGTATGGAAGGATTGCTTGAGCCACCGTGTTCGTAGTCGGGAATCCAGCGTAGGGAATGTACTGCGGATGTGAGGAAACCGGATCGACAAGCGTATCACCTAACGCCAACTGAGAGGCAGGCGAAACGTCATACTCATTAAATCCCCAGAGGCGTGTTCCATGACTGCCGACATATGCCACTTCCGCAACTGTGGACCACGGCAACAAATATTGAATGGTGAAGTTGTAATTTTGCGTGTAGCCGGGTCGATTAGCGTCCGGGGCAACCGTTTGGGTGGCATTGAAACTGGCGCTGGCCGGGTTGGTGTCAGGCAACGAATAGCCGAGGCTTGGGAACGGTTGGCTCAAATACATCGCCGGATCAAGCGCAAAGCCGGTAGGGCTGCTGCCTTTTTGCATTGATATAGTCGCGTTGTATCCCGTCGTAAAACCGCCGTAACCCCAGTTATTGGTAGTTGGAGGCGTATTAAGCATTGCGTAGCCAGCTCGAACAACCATTTTGTTGTTCAGTTGATAGGCGATTCCAACGCGTGGGCCGATCTCTCCCCAATAGGTATTCGTGGGCCTATTCTTGAAAGTGAGGACACCGTCTCTGTTGCCTGCCGCCGGATCGGGTTTTGAGAGGTCGATGTACGACATGCGGTTTGTACGCTCATAGAAAGGCGATATGATCTCCCAGCGGAAGCCGAGATTCACTGTCAGGCGAGGCGTGACCTTGAAGTCATCCTGGATCCACGTAGCATGGTAGGGCCCACGGAATCCGTCGCTGAGCCCCGCAATGTTGTGGCTGGCGTTACTGCTCGCTCCCAGCAGAAAACTCGCAAAAGCGTTGCCCGTTTGATCAACAAAGCCGGGAAGAGATGTCTGAGCGGGGCTGAAGTAAAAGTTACCTGAGTCCGAATAATTTTGTTCGTTATAGAAGTACCTTGTGTATTGATATCCGAAGTGAAGCGTATGCTTTCCCCGAATCAAGGTCATTTCGTCTTTTGCTACTTCACTGCCGTTCGCGCCTGCTCCGTAAGATCCCACACCGATCTTATCGATGGTCCCGCCTTGCCAATCAAGGCCGCTGAAATTGAAATCAGGGAAGACGGTAGCCGACGTATTTTGAATTCCAATCTTTGATGCCCAATCTTTTCCGACAGTATACAGAGGAGCGCCATTCTGGTTGAGGAAGCGATTATAGCCCAAAGCAAAGTTATTCACGATTGTGGGCGTAACCGTAGAAGTTAGCGAAAACCGCCCCATTTCACTTGGTGTTAACTGGTCCTGCCAACTTGTGGTCGGAGGGCCGGGAACGGGCAAGTATCTGCCGGCGCCATTGTTGTTCCGTTCGCGATATCCCTGGTTGTAAAAGAACGAAAATCGGTGTTTATCGGTGATGATCTGGTCCACCTTAATACCGAAAATATGCTCGTCGAAAAAGGGCTGTCCGGAACTGAGTGCCGGCGTATTGCGAATCATCGCACCGGTTGAGGGATTGACGATGCCAACCTTTAAAATTGCCACCGCCACCGGGTCAAACCGGTTGCTGGGAATGATATTCCCCGGAAATGGGTCACGCAACACGGAGCCGTTAGGCCCGTTGGCGGTTGTTTTAGGGTCGTAAATTGCGCCGAAGACAACGGGCCGCCCCAACGCATCAGTCCCAACGACTGACCCAGCTTGGGACTGACCTGTAAAGGCTGCACTGAACATCTGCGAGAAGTCGCCGTTGCGGTATGCCATCGGAGCGAGCGTTGTGAATCCGCTGACGTTCTCCTGGTTTCTCTTGTCGTGTTCAAAGTTGGTAAACCAGAAAGTTCGATTACGGCCGTTATACAGCTTGGGAATAATCACCGGACCGCCGGCTGCGTAACCCCAGTTGTTGTCGCGATTCCGCGCCGCCGGGAGGCCATTCTGTCCTAAGGCGACCGCATCAAAAGCCTCGTTTTGCAGGTAGTAGAAAGCCGCACCATGCAGTTCGTTCGTTCCGGACTTAATGCTGAAATTGGCCACTGCCGTCTGCCCGCCGTTATACTCCGCGCCGACCGCTCCCGTCTGTAGCTTAAAGTCGCCGATGGCGTCAAGCGACGGACTCATCTCGTTATTGTTGCCGCCCGAGAGATCTGCTCGCCCCAGCGCAATTCCGTCGACCAGGATTTCATGGGAGTACTGTTGGCCGCCATTGATCGAGCCCTGGAAAGTGCTGCCGGTAGTGCCGGGCAAGCTGTCAAAAATAAACTCCTGAATCTGTCGCTGCCCATCGCTGGTGAAGATCGGCCATGCCTTGAACTCCTCCTGGTTGACGTAGTGTCCCATTTCCGCGCTGCCTGCTTCGAGCAACGGAGGTGTGGCACTGACCGTGATACTGTCGCCCACTTGTCCTACTTCCAGGTCAATGTTTACCGTGAGCGTCTGTGCCGCCCGAAGGATCACATTCTCTGCCGTGGCGGTTCGAAACCCGGGCATCGTCACATGGATCGTGTAGGTGCCTTGTTCCAGGTAAGGCAGGGTGTACGCGCCGGCTGACGTCGTAGTGGTCTTATTTTCTTCTCCGTTGTCCTTGTTTACCACAACGACAACCGCGCCCGGCACAACGCCACCGCTGGCATCCAAGACCGTTCCGTTCAAGGTGCCCACTGCTTGACCCCAGACATTACTCACAATAAGAATGGTGCAAAGCACCGGCAGAAAAAATAACCTATTAAGCATGCGATCCTCGATTTGGTTAATCTATCGCGTAACAGACTAAGATGCGACGAGAAGTGCGACGAGATATATCACAGCGTTCGCGAAGTGTCAATAGAACGCGCCCGCTCGTGTCGCGCCCGCTCGTAGGTATACTCTCGCTGATAGTTCAGCTATCTGTTGCCTTGTTCCTGTTCTTACTCTCCCAGGTGCCGATAAGGGCGTTGGAATCCTTCAGCGTCGACTCCACGGCCGAAGCTGCAGCAAAGAGCAGCCGGGCCAATGCCCTTGTACAAGCCGGCAGGCCCGAAGAAGCAATCCCCATTTACCGAGAACTCATTTCGATTTTTAAGGACGAGCCTTCCCTGACAATCAATCTGATCGTCGCGCTGTTTAAGGCGGGCCACTACGGCGAGGTAATGGACGAATGCTCGGCGATTCTTAAAAGCAAGCCCGAACTCTTCCCGGCGTGGCTGTTTCTCGGCGCCAGCGAGTTGGAAGCGGGTGCTCCTGGAAAAGCGGAGGAGACCTTGCGTAAAGCTCTGGCCGTGAACCCGGAGGACCCGAACGCGCGTGTCCTGCTGGCCGATGCCCTTCTTCAACTGAAGCGTACAAACGAAGCTGCCAGGCAGTTTGAAGCTTTAGCAAAGACCATGCCGGATAGTCCGCAAATTCTATTCGGTCTCGGGCAGAGCTATGAAGGCCTTGCTCAAGAGGCCGTGGCCCGCCTCCAGGAAAGATCACCCGCCAGCGCAGAGGCGTTATCGCTCAACGCCAGACTTGAGCTGGAATGCGGCCAGGCAGCCGAAGCCTTTCAGCACTTTCGCCAGGCCCTGGCATTAAAGCCTGATCTCCGCACAGTGAGGCAACACATCGCGGCGATTTACGAAGCCACGGGCCATCCCGAATGGGCGGCAATCGAAAGCGCGAAGCAGCCTGCCGACACGCCCTGTAAAGACAACTCGCTCGAGTGCGAATTCACGGCGGGGCACTTCGAACAGGTGGTTTCGAGAAGCGCAGAGACTTCCGAAGACATCTTCTGGCAGGCGAATGCCTACATCTCGCTCTCGCAACGCGCCCTAAATCGCCTCCAGGAGTTGCCGCCGTCTAAAGAGCGTTATCAGGCCTTGGCCATTGAAGAAGAAAAGAGAGGGCGGCGTCCGGAGGCTGCCGAGGCCTGGAAGAAGGCCGTGCAACTTCAACCCGACCGACAGGCTGTTGCAGCGTCAACTGGCGCTCGCCCTTTGTCAAAGCAATGACTGTATCTCGGCAATTCCCGTGCTCGAAAAATTATTGAGATTAGAACCTGAATCGGCCGAACTGAATTACCTCTGCGGACTTGCCTATAGCAGTGCCAGAAATCCCAAGCAGGCCTCCTCCTATTTGGAAAAGGCCATTCGACTCGACGGCACTTTGGTTCCAGCTCGGGCTGCCCTTGGCGAGGCTTATCTCGAACTCGGCAAGACCAACGCGGCAATTCCTCTCTTGAAAGCGGCAGTTCCCGGCGATGACACCGGCATCCGCTGCTACCAACTTGCCCGGGCTTACCAGTCCATGGGCCTTCGCGGCGAATACCAGTCGGCGCTGCAGGAATATCGCGAGGTTGTCCGCCGCCGCGAATCCCACCAGGTCATAAAGCCGGTTATCAGCCCGCCTTAGCTATTTGCCAAGCGGCTCACGAACCGTAATGAGCTGGTTGGTTCGAACGCCAGGCAACGTTTGTTTGATGCCACTAGGCCAAATGACCTCCAGGGTGACAAGCAAGGACGTGCCAGTGCCGAAGTGGACTGGTGTATCGCTTGAGGAGGCGTAGCCCACTGCGGAGGTCATGGAATTGCGCTGATTATCAATCCGGAGTTGCGCCCCAATTCCGTCACGGTTACTCCGGCTACCCATCAGTTTCACGTCCACCCACGTGTTCTTTGTGGGACTTATGTTTTCCCACAACTCCGCCCGCTCGCCGATCAGGCTGACCACAACATCGAGTTTTCCGTCATTGTTGAAATCGGCAAAGGCCGCACCTCGATGAGCGCCCGGCGCCTGAAACTCAGGCCCCACTGCCCGGGAAACATCCTGAAAGGTGCCATCTCCCGAGTTCGCAAAAACGGCATTGGGCGTCTTGTATTGAGTCGCTTCGAACGCCTGCACCGTGTCGTTAACGTGTGACCCGGAGAAAAACAGGTCCTTCCAACCATCATTGTTGAAATCGGCAAAGGCCGCACTCCAGCCACTCAGCTTATTGCTTAGCATGGCCAAGTGACTTTGGTAGGAGGCATCATAGAAAACACCTTTCCCTTGATTCCGAAACAGCGGGAATGTCTCGCCAGCCAAAGCGGCAATCGTTATGTCAGGAAGGCCGTCATTGTCATAGTCTCGGAAATCCGTACCCATGGCCGAAATGTCTTTTCCGTGGTCCGGCAAAGCTACCCCGGCATCCAACGCGACCTCCTCAAAGGTGCCATTGCCGCGATTGTGAAACAAATAGTTGGGCACTTTGTCATTGGTCACGAACACGTCGGGGAAGCCGTCCTGGTCGTAGTCTGCAAAAGCCACACTCATACCCTTGCCGATATGCTGTGAGATTCCCGCCTTAAGCGATACATCTTCAAAGGTGCCATCCCCGCGATTTCGGTACAACGTGTTAGGAAGTCCTTCAAAGAATTTGGGATGGCAATAGGCGCGGGGCCCCTTGGAATCGCCACAGAACAAAGTCATGCTTGGGGACCACTTTAAATAGTTCACGACAAACAGGTCAAGCTTACCGTCGTTATCGAAGTCGAACCAACCTGCACCAACTGACCAAACGTCACTGCGGATTCCGGCCTTTGTTGTGACTTCCTCAAACCTCCCGTTGCCCATGTTGCGATAAAGATGGTTAGAATTGACGCCCGCGACAAACAGATCAATATGGCCGTCGTTGTCGAAGTCGGCGGCAGCAGCCCCCATGGAGTAACCGATGCCCGCGAGACCTGCCTCTTCAGTGACATCCTTGAAGCGCATACCACCCAAATTACGGTAAAGACGATTTCGATATTTGGGCTGGGTCTTGTCGAGCGATGGCAGCTCCGCGCCATTTGTGAAAAAGATGTCGATCAGTCCATCGCCGTCATAGTCAAATGCGGCCACTCCGCCCGGCATCGCCTCCACAATGTGCTTATCGGAGGTGGCGCTATTCTCCAAGACAAAATCGATTCCTGACGGCGCCGCCACGCTGCGGAACTTGATGGGTGCGACAGGTGAAATTGCGCTCTTATGTAGTCCGGCCAGACCGGCTGCGGCGACCGCGACAAGTACCACGATCCTTCTTATCATCGGCCTATTTCCGTACGCTTGGAGCAGCGGCCTTAGCGCAGCGGAATCGCTCAAGCGCTGCTGCGGCTTTCTCGGATTGTCCCATCCGGGCATACACTTTGGCCAATAGGTACAGCGGCTCCGGATACTTGGGATCGAGTGACGCCGAACGTTCGAGCCAGTTCGCGCTCAGGTCGTCCTTTCCGAGTTGCGAGAGCGCCTTCCCGCCGAGATAAAAGTTGCGGGCCGAGTACGGGTTCCGGTCCGCTGCCTTCGACGCTGCGGAAAAGGCTCTCTCGGCGTTGCCCTGTTCGAGGAGCAGATTCGCCAGATTTGCGTAGGCCCAGTCGTAATCGGCATGGTCGCTTTCAACCATCTTGATTGAAGTAAGAAAGTAACGTGTTGCGAGCTCGCTATCGCCTAGTGACTGGTAACACAGGCCAAGATTGTCGAGAGCCTTGTAGGAATTTGGATTCAGCCTCAGCACTCTTTGAAACTGCCCGCTAGCTTGCTCAATACGACCCTCCTGATAGTAGATTCGGCCGAGCATGTATGCTCCGTCTTCATCTTCAGGATGTTTGTCAAGCAACACGAGGAAGGTCGCCAGGGCCTCGTCGAAATGGCCAGACAGATACTCTATGTTGCCTCTAAGCTTGAGTGCAGCGGGTTCCCCAGGCTGTAACCTCAGAATGGATCGAACTTCCTGAAGCGATTCCGGCAACCGTTGAGCCATGAAGTAGGCGTTTGCCAGCGCCAGTTCACCAGCCGTCGAGCCGGGTTCCAAATCCAGAAACTGCTTGGCCGCCAGGATTGCCGCGTCAAAATGACGCTGCCGGGCGTTGACCTCGGAAAGTTGGAGCAAGAGTGGATGCTGTGCCGGACAGGCATCGTAGGCCCTTTGAAATTGTGCTGCGGCCGTCGCGAACTGCTTCCGGGCCACCGCTTCTTCAGCACTCTGGTGGAGCGATTCGCTCTTGATCAGATCGCACGTCGGGGTTGCACTCTGCGGCGAAGCTGCCGCATACATTCCGAACGCGATCATGAATAGGAGTGGCATCCACTACCGCATGGCCTCTAGTTCCTGCCTGACCTGGGTGATCACCTCGCCATACTTTGCCGGCGGCGCTTGCGCAAGGAAAGCTTCGAAACAATCCTTTGCGCGAGCTTTATCACCCGCCATTTTATAAATCAGGCCAAGGTTCAGTTGGGCTTCCATAAGATGAGGGTCCAAAGACACAGCACGTTCAAACTGCTGTTGGGCGGCAACCGCGTCGTGGCGCTGCACCGCTATCAAGCCCAAGCCGTTATAGGCGGGGGCATAATCCTCTACCTTAAGCGCCGACTTAAAACATCGCTCAGCATTATCAAGGTTTCCCCGCTCCAGATAAGCAGTGGCCAAATTGGTCTGGTTCTCAGCGTCGGAAGGATTGTACTGTGCCGCCTCTTCATACGCTGCGATCGCCTGATCCTTCTTGCCCTTCCTCAGATAGAGGTCGCCCATTCTGGCCAGCAGCCTTCCGCTCCGAACCCCATTTTGCTGCGCAGTCTCGCAAAGTAAGAGGGCCTGATCGTAGTTCCCGGCCTTCTCGTATTCGGCAGTCAAATAGAAATACAACGAAGGATTTGTGGAATCTTGCGCCAGCGCCTGCTTCAGCACCGCGATTCGCTTCACCGCCGAAAGCTTCCGTGATTGCGGACCAAGCGCAGTCTGAAAGGCGAGGAGAGTGGCGGTCCGGTCCTTTGGGTCAGCCCCTTTTCCATTCAATTGGATGTCGCCGGATGACCCGCCCGATAAATACCCGAGAGATTTGAGTTGGGAATAGGTTTGGGAGTCCATCCCATCAGCCTTGATCTTCTGATCTGTGCCTCCGCCTGCCCTGCTTAACTTCTCCAGCAAGTTTGCCAGTTCTTTCAATTCGGCAGGATGGTCATCAATGACGTTGTGTGTTTCCGCCGGGTCATGCAGCAGATCATACAGCTCGGGCCTGGGAGCGCGCACGTACTTCCATTTGTCGGTGCGAACTCCCTCTAAGTCGGCCCAACCCATATTCATTTTCGGGTAGACAGTCTCTTGATACGAATAAGTAGAGGCAACCGGCTTCCCTGAAAAAAGCGGCTTTAGACTCGTACCCTGAACTGTGACAGGAGGCGTGCCTCCCAGCAGGTCCAGCACAGTAGGCAGTACGTCGATGGTCCTCACCTGCTGAGCTACCTTGACAGCCGGAATTCCAGGTCCAAGTATGAATAAAGGAATGCGAAGGGTGGAGTCATACAGGAAGACTCCATGATTGAACTCTCCGTGATCTCCCAGGCTCTCCGCGTGGTCGGCCAGAACAACGATCACGGTCTTATCGGGACTTGACCTACTGCTCACCGCGTTGAGTAAACGACCTAGCTGCTGATCGGTATATGCCACCTCGCCGTCGTAAAGATTCTTGGAGTACTTCCGGTGGAAGGGCTCGGGAGGGTCATACGGTTCATGGGGATCATACAGATGAACCCAAAGTAAAAAAGGCTTTCCCGATTGGGTATTTAGCCAACGCAAGGCATGATCCACCACCACGGCAGCGCGCCGCTCTGGGTATTCGCGCTCCTCCGTGCTGTTTTCCGCCTTTGGCATCTGATCATCGTAGACGTCGAACCCAATGCCAAAACCCACTGCTTTCTTGAGGACTGAAGCACCAACGAACGCCGCCGTGTCCCACCCTTTGGCCTTCAGAATGGTGGCCAAGGTCGTGGAAGACGGATCCAAGACAAAGCCGCCCGTGTTACGTACGTGGTGAACATTGGGGTTGGTGCCGGTGAAAATGCTCGCATGGGAAGGTGGCGTTAGAGGAGTTTGGGCCACCGCATTCTGAAATTGAGCGCCCCTGCTTACAAGCCCGTCGAACGCCGGCGTGTCAATCGCCTGGTTGCCGTAACAACGTAGGCGGTCCGGTCGCAGGGTATCCACGGTTACGATAACAACATTGAGCGGTCGCAGTGACGGGGCCATTCCTTCCGATGCCCGATGATCCGATTTACCCGAACCACACGAAATCAGTGCCAGCAGAATCGCAGTGTCAAGGAATGCATGTTTTAATACTCGCATTGCGGACTGCTCTAAGGCGGCCATCACGATTACCAAATAGTGATAGCACAATCGTCCGATGAGACCGTTGCTTCTGATTTAGTCCGGTATTTCCATGACGCTTCGCGTGGATTCAGGGATTGGAATGATTCGAATGCAGGCGTCTCCGAGTCGGGGCCATGGAAGACTCTAGCTAAAGTGAACGCCAAGGAATTTCGTCCGGGTGGTGGCCTGATGCCTTTTCGAAATGGGGCACTGGACCCGGGCAGTTAGTCCCGGACGGTTCTGGAAACGAGAGTGCGCCCCGCCGGGTGATGATCATCAAGCCAGCAGAAGTAAGGACGGCACGGAGGGCATCGCTTCCGGGTTGGGCCCGGCCAAGCAAATTGTCTTCGAAGGCAACCACTACTTTGGCCGGAATATCGATAAGCCCAAGGACTCTGCAGGCTATCCCGAGCGCTCGGCAGCTCTGAAGATAAGTCAGTTTACGCGCCCAATGGTTGACTGGAGCGAGCCCGTGTTTGATCGTGCCCATCCCGAAGCTTTCGACTCTTTATCGCACGCCGTCGCGAGTGGATCATACTCTGTTCAGCCAGCAGTTTGGAAAAGCGCCCGAACGAGGTCGTCGGGTGCTGCGAGGCGCGACGATTGTCACCGGCGAGGCATTAACACGGGTGTAGCGATGTCAGCCGGTGCGCCCGTATCGATATCGGCGGGCCCGTGCCAAAGCGAGCCGCCAAACGTGCACACATAAATCATGTCTGAGTTCTTCGGATCGATTACAACTCTTTGCCCCCATTTGAAGTTGTAGCCCTTCACGCGCATCCAATGCTCGCCCTGATCAATTGATTTCCAGACCGATGATTCGAATCCGGTGGCATATAGGATCTCGGGTTTGTCGGGGTTCTGTGTCACGTCGAAACACGTGCTGGTCTTTTTGTAGAACGCTCTTCCAGGTCCGTCCAGCATCGGCTGATACAAAGATTCCTCCGCCGGTGTCACCGCCAAGAGAAGGCCTTCCCCAAGCGGCCAGATAAAGGCGATTGGGATCTTTCGGGTCGATGGCCAAACCGTTCGGCGCATTGCATCCGATTGGCAAAGAAAGTTTCTGCCAATGCTCACCCTTGTCAACGGAACGATACAGCGCTCCGTCCAGAGGGCCGCCAATGGGCTCGTTCTCGCCGCGGCGCGCCACGAGCAGGTAAAGCTGACCACGCACGTCCTGGACGATGCGCCACGCAAAGGGTTCGCTACCCTGGATGCCCGCATTCTTTAGAAGCCAGTGACGCCCTCCATCAAGCGATTTGTAGACGCCCTTCCCGAATCCACAAACGTAGAGCGTTCGATGGGAGGCCGGACTCGCCCGGTCTAGGAGAATGTGGGTGGGTGCCGTTTCCGCCATTCCATCGACGCTCGGCTTCCAACTCTTTCCTCCATCTTCACTGATCACAACACCTCCCTTAAAGTTCTTAACTCCGCCCCTTCTCCACATCTTCGGACGCGGCAGGTCATGGGTGTTGCTCACCACGGCCCAGACACGTCCTTTGACCTCCGGGTCAAACACCGTCCAATAGGCTGTATTTTCCCAAGCGGCTGGTATACCCCGGCTGCTCGCTTCTTTCCATGATTGGCCGTTCCGCCGGTAATCAAAAAGGCCGATGTCCGTAAAATCCACCAACGAATGGTCCGCATCAAACGGATCGAACTGAATGCCGTGAACCGTCAACACGTCCAACCCTGTTGTCGTGACACTTTCGTCTTCAAGCTTTCGCGCGTAAACACCTTGCCACGTCTTCCCTCCATCGCGGGTTCGCATCGTGCGGCCGAAGTCCGTGCCGAAGCAGATGCTCGGGTCGATGGGGGATACGCCAAGTGAGAACGGGTTTTCAGGCCAGCCCGGTCCGAAGCGCTTGGTGATCCAGGGGTCGTCGACATTTGTGGCAGCATTTGAGTCAGTATCTCGCCAGACAATTTGCCACGTCTTTCCGCCATCTTCCGTTTTTGCTACACCCATATTTCGCTGGCCCGCCGGCAGGTCACGAGTGTGATCCCGGAACGATAAGTAGGCGGTTTTGGGATAGTTCAGGCTGGTTCCCGTGGCACGCAGTTCCAGTTGTGCTGTGCCGCTTCGCGCATTTGAAAGAAAGTCGACCGGAATACTCTTCCAGTGGGTTCCGCCGTCGTCAGACACAAAAGCGCCGGTCACGCCCGTATCACCACCGCGCCAATTCATGCCAGACACGCCGTAGAAGACGGGTTGCCCACCACCTTTTGGAAAACCAGCCGTGACATCCAGAAAGCGATTCACCCCGGTTGGACCCTTGTATTCTCGCAGTCGGCCTTTCCCCAGCACGCTCACGGAATTGGCGGCGACAAGGTAAAGAGTCCGGTTACCCGGCGGAGAGCGTGGATCGATGTAAATCCTGGTCGCGGGCTTTATTTCGAGTATTGACCCCCAGGTAGTTCCGCCATCTTTCGACCGGTAGAGCGACGAGCGCTTTCCGATGGAAACGCTCGCAAACACTAGTTTCGAATTGGCAGGATCCACTGCCAGGGCCGTGACCACGGGGCGTTCCCCGCCACGTAAAATAATCTGCTCTTCGGCGTGATCGCCCGCGATAAAGACTTTTTCAACGTCAGCAGGTTTTGGATAGATCAGATTCCAGCTTTTCCCTTTATCTGTACTTCGGTAAAGCACTTCTGTAGCGGCAAAAATGATGTTGCTGTCGACCGGATCGAGGACAAAGAATCGGACCACGCCGCCAAGATTGAGCATCCGCCAGGAGTCACCACCATCCAGGCTGAGGTACGCGCCGGTCATGTCGCAATTCGCCAGCACTAGGTTCGAGTCGACTGGGCTGATCGTCGGATTGAATTGTGCGCCGCCACCGCCCGGTCCTAATACTTGCCAACGATCAAGGCGGCTCGCGCTGAAGGCATTCCGTGCTTGAAACGCAGAATGTTCCTGGCAATAAGCGAGCGCAAAGAGCGCCACAGCTAGAGGTGTCCTCAATTGATTATTCCTTTCCGCCAACTTCCAGAACAGCACGTGACGTTGGCTTATCAGCCGGCGACTCAAATGCCGTGTCCTGTTCCCTTGTATATCGGTTTCACCAAGCTTCCGCTGAGGCAACAGAACAACGAGAATAATAGCCTGGTACCGCTGCCGCTTCAGTCTTGTTCAACCGAACACAGTGCCGTTCCAGCAACGGCCCAAGCAGGCGGCAATTTCTCGGCCGGCCGCATTTGAATGAAATAGATCGCCACTGCACCGGAGCAAATGACCGCCGCACCAATCTGCAATTTCGCTCCGACACGTGCCAAGTGACCGTGTTCGGCAAGAGCGGTCAAACCCGCTCTGTTGCCCTGACTCCGGAGCTTGCTCAGGACCTCGCTAGTCTTCGCGGGACCGCCAGATCCGACGAACCGATCCTTAGTTGGAATAGCGGACGGCACCTTGACCGGGGACGTGTTCGAGCCATTCTGCGAGACCGCCGCGCGACGGGCGGGAATCGAATGCGCTGTCAGCCCTCACTGGCTGCGGCACGCACATGCTTCCCATGCGCTCGACCATGGGAGCGCCGATTCATCTGGTCCAAGCGACACTCGGACACCGTTCGGTCGCGACCACCAGCGCTTCTCTCCACGCTCGGCCGGGAGACTCTAGCGCCCGGTTCCTGGTGCCAGCTTTCTCTGACTCGAAAGATGTCGAAATGGAATGGAGCAGATTGGCCTTGCTTGTGGCGGGAACTCAAGTGATGAATGTCCTGACCGCAGCAGACGCTGCGGAAGGAGAAGAAGCAATGCCGAAGAAACTGAAAGACCAGACGCCCCCCGCTACAGCTGGCAGTTCGACCCTGAAGGCGGCCCGCCGGGCCAAAGCCGCGCCACACGGGTCGCGTGTCGCACCAGCAACCGCGGTGGCAACCAAGGGGCCAGTTCCACCGAGGAAGCGCCCCACGCGCCCACGGTCCGCCAAGACGCTAAAGGCGCGAGGGAGGGCAGCAAGACCAGCCGTGTTATCGAGCTGCTCAAACGAGAGGGGGGCGTAACGGAGTTGATGGCCGAGATGGGCTGGCAAGCTCACACTACTCGGGCACTGATGAGCGCGGGCGGCGCCTTGGCGAAGAAGCATGGCTTGAGCGTCCAATCCACAAAGGGCGAAAACGGAGACCGCCTCTATTCGATCAAACCGTGATCTGAGCTTGTTCCTGCGTTCAGCTACAGCCGTCCGGTCAATCGGGGCCTTTCTTCGTCACAGAATCTTCGTACCTTTGGTTCTCCGCGGATCCTATACAAACCATGGCGCGATCGGCTATACAGTAATTACCGGTTTGGTTCGACAGAACAGCGCATAGCGCACCTTCCGAAAGATCCGCGAATCCAGTTTGAGGTTCATGGATCAGCGATTTCGAGGTTTCGCAGTGGCCTACTTACCAGCCCATTCCCTACGCCCGTAATAGCAGGAAGGTGCCCGAACGCGCTGTCGACAAGGTTGCTTCTTCGATTCGAGAGTTCGGATTCCGCCAAGCCATCGTTGTCGATCGGGACGGTGTCATCGTTTGCGGCCACACCTGGCTGCTCGCCGCGAAGAAGCTCGGGCTCGCCCCTGTTCGGTTCATGTAGCCGAAAACCTGACGCCAGCCCAAGTCAAGGCTTATCGCCTGATGGATAACCGGAGTCACGAAGAAACAGACTGGGTTAGATCACGAGTTCTAGTTCAACGCGCAGGGTCTAATCACATCGCATGCAGCCGAAGCCTCGCGCCCGCAAGCCTTAACGCTCTGCCATGTCTCACTTTGGGATGCTATTGAAGAAATCCCATCAAGCAGAGTTAGGAAACAAGGGTCAATACGAACTACTATCTAACTGCTTCAAAGCGGCACTGGCTGTAGCAATGTGCGGGTCTAGGGCAAGGCACTTGCGAAGTTCACTCTCTTCCTCTGGTCGCTTACCTTCTTTACGAAAAACCAGAGATAGATTGTAATGGAAAATAGCCGCATCCGGACCATACCTAATCGCGCTTTGAAATTCTTTTTGCGCTGACTCAAGCTCGTTCTTCTGTAAATAAACGCTCCCCAGCATATTGTGCGCCTCTGAAGAGGTTGAATCGATCTGAAGAGCCTTCATAAGTTCTGTGCTGGCCTGGGAACTATTTCGATCCACAAAGCCTAAGACACCGAGATCATAATGCGCCGTGTAAGACTGCGGGTCAATTGTGAGCACGTGCTCAAAACGTGCACGGGCCTCCGGATAATTCTTCTTTTGAAGCTGAATTGTTGCTATCAATTCCTCGGCTTGCGTGTACCACGGCTGAATGGAGAGCGCCATGTTCAACTCCGCCAGAGACTGCTCCAATTGGTGCATGCGAAAGTACGCGAGGCCTAAATCGAAATGGGCTTGGGCATTTGTCGGCGCTGCCTTCGCTGCGCTGGCGAAAGACTCTGCGGCAGATGCGTAATTCTTCTCTCTTTGGTAATTCAGCCCTATGCTCGTAAGGAGCTCGGCATTATTGGGCAAAGCAATGCTCAAAGCGTTGAGCAGGCTCGTAGATTCCTGGATATGGCCGCCTGCGGCGAGCGCCAGTGCCCGGCTGAACTTTTCGAGATCGGAGATGTGGTCCTTAGGATCAATATTTGAGCCGGTTTCGTGCACTGGACGGCTTGGAGCAGCCAGATAGCCCAGCGACCGAAGCGCGGCCGTCGTTTCACTTTGAGCTATCAAAGGAGTGTCCGCTGATCCGCTATCTCGCGATAGCGAGTCAAGCTGCTTCCCAAGCGCGCTGGCAATGGATTTTTGCTGGGCATAAATATTGTGAAGTTCGGCAGGATCTGCGGCTAAGTCGTAAAGCTCAGGTTTAGGGGCCTGTATGTATTTGTACTTTTCGAGCCGGATACTCCTCAGCGGGGAAAAGTCGAATTGATTCTTCGCATACAGGCTTTCTGAATAGACGGCTTTTGGAGTGCGCGCGACTAGCAGGTCCCGGCCCTGCATCTGCTTCGGTACGTGGACGCCGGCAACATTGAGAATCGTGGGCGCCACATCAATCAGGCTGCCCGGTTGATCCATTCGGCCTTTTGGAAAACCCTTGAAGCCGCCGGGCCATTTGATAATGAGTGGAACGTGAAGAGTACTTTGATAAATGAAATAGCCATGGGTGCTTTCGCCATGATCTCCCAGGCTCTCTCCATGATCAGCCGTAAAGACAATCAAACACCGCTTGAGCAGTGAGTTGCGTTCCAGATACTTCATCAACTCGCCCAATTCACCATCCACGTAGGACAGCTCTGCGTCGTATCCCCGCGCTCCAAAAGCTTCTATCGACCGGTTTCCGAGCCTGTAGGGAGTATGCAAGTCATACAAATGAATAAACACGAAGAACGCGGTCGTCTTGTTCTTCTCTATCCAGCGCGTTGCCGAGGCAATAACTTGATCTGCAGGTATCTTCAGCGCACCTGAATCCGACACTACTTTCCTATGGAGGTCAAAAGGACTTTCATAAACATCAAAACCTTGGTTCAAACCGAAGCGCCTGTCAAGTACGAAACCACCTACAAATGCAGCGGTCCGGTATCCCGCTGACTTCAAAAGAGAGGGAAGCGTAGTAGCCCCCTGACCTAACGGTGTGCCATTGTCACGCACACCGTTTGTGAAGGGATAGGTAGAGGTAAATAGGGACACATGGGACGGCAGAGTCAAAGGGACCAGCGAACTGATTTGATACCACACGGTACCGCTGGTAGCTAATTGGTCAATATTCGGCGTTTCAGTCAAACCCTTCGAGTAAACCCCGACATGGTCTGCTCTCAACGTGTCCACTGAGATCAGGATGATGGGGACTTGTGCTCCAGTGGCTTTCGCATCAGACCTCATCGCGCATGCGGCCGCCAGACAAAGGCCGATCATAAAACGCAGACCTTTATTTGTGTAAATCGGCGGGCTGAGCAGCAATGTGGTTTCTCGCTCCCAGGAATAGCATTAAACCTCGTTCGTGTCCAGACTCGCCGGCTCTCCGGTGGGGCGGCATCTGCGGCGAGAACAACAGCATCCAGGGTAATGGACAAATGCCTGGACAGCAGAAGTTCAGCGGGATCGAAGAGTCAAATCTGGTGCTACCCTCAATCAATTAATGAAGTCAGTTTTGTCGCGAGGCTTCGTGACACGCCCAGTTGCGAGATAGAAGCTTTCGAATCTTTGGTCTTCGGTATGGGACTGGTGAGGTTTTGCCAACTGCGCACCTCATCAGAACGAAAGAAAGTCTACAGATCGTAACAAGGGAGAACGCTAATGAATGGCATTGTCAGGGCACTTAGATTCAGGACACTTAGATTTAGTACTTCAATCGCCGTCTGGGTAGTTATTGCTTGTTTGGCGTTCGGGCTTTCGGCCCTGGGGCAGGGAATAACAGCGCGGCTGGGCGGAATTATCAAAGATGCGAGCGGGTCCATTGTGCCTATGGCCGCAGTCTCTGCCAAGAATGTAAATACAGGAATCGTGACAAGGATTTCTTCCGATGATTCGGGAAATTATCTGTTTTCAAACTTGGTGCCGGGGCTTTACTCCATTTCCGTAGAGAAACCAGGCTTCTCGTCGGTCCTGTTGTCCGGTATCACTCTTGATGTCGATCAAAAAGCAAATTTCGACATTGTCCTGAATGTTGGGCGAGCCACTCAAACGGTGGAAGTGGTGGAGGCTGCCCCGCTGGTAGACAGTGCCACCGCAAGTCTCGGCACCGTGGTCAATGAACAGCCCATCCAGGACTTGCCATTAAACCTCCGACGAACGGGCGCCCTCGCCCTGGTTGTGCCGGGCACTATCGACACCACAGGGCGGTCCCTTGCCTCGGCAAGCGGTAATGGATCGGGCTTCAACGACAACAGCTACGCGGGTAACGGCGGCCGTTCCTCTTCCAACTTGATCTTGATAGACGGAATGGTGTCTCGCGCCTTGAACAACGGAGGTTTCGCCATTCAACCGGTGCCGGAGATGGTCAAAGAGTTCAAGATAGAAGCCAACGTCTACGACGCCGCTTCAGGCATTGCTTCCGGTACAACCATGAATCTGATCACACAGTCCGGAACCAACGGCTTCCACGGTTCTGCCTGGGAGTATTTCCGCAATCGCGATCTGGACGCTCGCAACTTCTTCGCCACCAGCAGGCCGGAATTCATTCGCAATCAGTTTGGCGGAGCAATTGGTGGACCGATAAAGAAGAACAAGCTGTTCTTCTTCGGAAGCTATGAGGGATTACGCCTGATTCAAGGTCAGACCCTCGGCAGCAACGTGCCCACGGTACAGCAGCGCGCAGGTGATTTCAGCTCTGCGCTCACCGGCGCATCGGCCAACCTGTGCGCTGCCAGTGGCTCGGCCGCGCCCTCAAACTTGAATTTTGATACCGGGCAGCTTTTCTATCCGTCGTCAGAATATCTTTACACTTGTCCGGCCAATCCGGCCATGCCTGGCGCCGGCAGTTCCACGGTTCTTGTAGGCACACCGATCCCCGGCAACGTCATCACAAATATTGATCCGGTAGCGCAGAAAGTATTAGCGCTTTTCCCTGCTCCCAATCGGTCGGGGGTTCCAAACTATATCAATCAAACCCCGCTGCGGCGTCCCGACGATCAATTTGACGTCCGTGCGGACTACACGCTGTCGGACAAGGATCAGATATTTGGAAGATACCTTCTCGGCAACACCGACCAGACAATACCAGCACCCCTGCCTTCATTCAACAACTATCAGCATTACCGCGGTCAAAATGTGGTCGGCGGCTGGACCCACACCTTCAATCCCACGACGATAAATGACTTGCGTATTGGCTATCAAAGTGATTACCTCGATTTCGATTGCAAGGGCTGTCCTCGCACGTCAGGACTGTTAGGGAGTTTTGGTATTCAGACTCTTCAGGCATCCACTCCTCAATTGGAGGAGTATCCGCTCTTCAATTTCAGTAATTTCTCCAGTTGGGGAGACAAAGGCTACTTGCCTGATGTCATCAGCGATCGGGTCGAGAAATTTGAGGACACCGTCACAAAGGTAGTGGGCAAGCACACCATCGTTGCGGGAGCAGACCTCAATTACTGGCAGACCCCCATGGTGGAGGATCCCATTGAAGTAAATGGATCCATCTCCTTCAATGGCCAGTTCTCGTCCCTGGGCGCCGAAATTCCGAGCGTGAGTGCCGTTTCGGATCTAGCGGACCTCGAATTAGGCTACCCCTCCGGTGGTTTCTATACAAAGAGTCCGTTTATCACCAAACTGACCGGCGGCGGCTGGTTCAGCATTTTTGCTCAGGACAACATCCGCGTCAGTTCAAACCTGACGGTTGAAATCGGGCTTCGCTGGGAGTATCGAAGGCCGCCGCATGATCAGAACAATAAGCTGGCCACCATCTATCCCTTAGCCAACAATTCAACTCCGGGAGACGCCTTGCTGGTTACGGCTCTGCCCAACGCGGCAAATGATGCGTTATGTTCAAATTCATACTTCATTTCCGCCTCTGGCACCTGCTTGGTCATGAGTTCCGCGATGCGCAAACAGTTGGGCCTCACCGGGAATAAACTGAGTGAGCTGAGCTATGGCCCTGGCGCAGGAAGCTTTGCGCCACGCCTTGGCTTCTCATGGCGTCCCACCGGTTCTGACAGACTGGTCATTCACACTGGAGCGGGTATTTTCAATGACCTGCCCATCACCAATCTAATCGGCTCCTACGTTAACAACAATCCGGTCTTCACGCAAACGCCCACTTACAATACAGCCTTTGGCGCGCCACCTCCTTTAACGAACGGGCTGCCCACCACCACAGCGGCGATGTTCGCCAACTCCGCCTCGGCGCCGCTTTCCCAAATCACCTCACAGCTGATGCCCCCGCCGTTCTACGCGACGCCCACTGTTTACGAATGGAGCTTTAGCATTCAAACCCAGCTATTCCAGAATTGGGCTCTCGAAGCGGCCTACGTTGGAAATGAGGGTGCGCATTTAGATGACGCTCATGAGTGGGGAAATCAGCCCACCCCCGGGGTGGGTCCTCTGCAGTCGCGTCGCCCCTGGCCTGACTTCAACATCATGCTGTACGACACGTTTGATGCCAATGCAAACTACAATGCCCTGCAGACAAAGCTCACCAAACGTCTGTCAAATGGCTTATCCGGTCTTGTTTCCTACACCTATGGAAAAGGCCTCGACACCAACGGTGGTAATTCCGATTACATCAATGGAGACCAGAACGACAACAACCACAGGGCAGATTATTCCCTCTCTGATCTAAGCGTGAAGCAGCGTCTTGTTTTGAGTCCGGTCTGGGAAGTTCCATTAGGTAAAGGCCACTCCTGGCTCAACCGTCCGGGCTTTGTCAGCTGGGTCGCCGGCGGTTGGGAAACGGCCGGCATCGTCACCTTCCAATCGGGCTTCCCGTTTACCGTGTTGTCGAATCAGGACTTCTCAAACACCAATACAACCTCCCCCCGGCCGGATAGAACTTGTAACGGGACAGGTCCACAAACGGTCAGCGAATGGTTCAATGTCAACTGCTTCACCACTGATGCCTTAGCCACCGCGCTGGCAAACGGCAATCCTCGTTTCGGTAATTCAGGCCGTAATATCCTTACTGGTCCAGGATTACAGGAATGGGATCTCTCGCTGATCAAACATAACCATATCAGCGAACGCTTGAACATCGAATTCCGCGCGGAAGCATTCAACATCTTCAATCACGCAAATTTCACTTCCGTCGGCAACGTGATCGGCACCAGCACCGCTGGTCAGCTGACTAGCGCCGGCAGTCCGCGTGATATCCAATTCGGTCTAAAGTTTAAGTTCTAACGATATGCTGCGGAACGATTTCCCGCTAAGGATGAATGCAAATGGCTGCTAACACCGCTGCACTACCGTCCGACCAAATGGCCGCCGGCCCTCGCGACACCGGTTTCCCGGTTGCAGCCGCCTCCAAACGGCTTCTTTCACTTGACGTGTTCCGCGGTTGGACCATGTTTTGGATTGTCGGCGGTGAGGCTCTTTTTGAAAGTCTGCAAAAGGCAAGCACTAATCCGCTGACAACTGGAATTGCGACCGAACTCACTCACACGGTGTGGCATGGGCTGCGTTTTATTGACCTGATTTGGCCGTCTTTCATGCTGATGACAGGCGTTTCCCTCACCCTTTCTTACGCCAAACGATCAAAGCAGCAATCTTATCCGGAAATGTTCAAAGGCGTGCTGAAGCGATTTTTGGTTCTCTTCCTGCTCGGATCGCTGCGGGAGTCGATTAGCTTTCAACACCCTTTCCTTGTCGAACTGAGCAGCGCGCTTCAACCCATCGGCGTCGCTTATCTGGCTGCATTTCTTGTCATTCGCCAGACCTGGAAGACTCGTGCCTGCATCGCTGCCGGCATCCTGTTGGGCTACGCTTTGCTGCTAGCCCTGGTTCCCGTTCCGGGTGTCCCTGCCGGAAGCTATGGGCGAGATTCAAATATGGTTTTGTGGTCTGATCTGTTGATCCTGGGCCGGGTGCTTCCCGAACATTGGGGAACCGTCATTTGTACCGCTCCCACAATCTCTACAACTATTCTCGGAACCCTATTAGGGCAGCTGCTGCTAACCAGCCGCTCAGCCTTGAATAAGATAGCCATCATGGCTTCAATCGGTGCTTCATGCGTCCTCTTGGGCTTCGCGCTCGATCCTGTCATACCCATAGTTATGAAAATGTGGACGACCTCTTACGGCCTGGCCTCCGCGGGATTCGCTTGTCTAATGTTCACCCTCTTCTACTGGGTTGTGGATGTCAGGGGCTTCAAGAACTGGGGGTTCCCATTTGTCGTGATCGGGATGAACGCTGTTGCCATTTATATGTCGGAAAGCATTATTCCATGGCATAAGATCGTCAGCATCTTCACGGAGCCGGCCACTCCGCTTATAGGCGAATGGTCCTCGGTCCTTGCTGCGGTAGTAACGCTTGCCGTGGAATGGTTGGTCCTCTACTGGATGTACCGGCGCAAAATATTCCTGACCGCCTGAAAGAAGATAAGAGGCCTTTTACCTGCTGTATGTGGAGAAGCCCGACTGCTGGAAATGCCGGTCCAATCGTTTTGGTATACCGCGGAGCCTGAAGCTGCCGCCAAGCCGTTTAGCAAGGAAGAACTTCAATGACCGACATTACCCTAGATGGAATCATTCCAATATTACCTACGCCTTTCTTAGCCGATGACAGCATCGACTGGCAGGCCATTCAGAACTTGGTGGATTTTGCTTTTCAAGGAGGCAACTGCGCTGTTTGTTTGCCTGCCTATGCGAGTGAATTCTACAAGCTGAGTGAAGCCGAGCGGCGTGAAGTCGTCGCGCGAGCCGTAACCTATTCCGATGGCCGCATTCCTGTCATTGCGCAGGTGAATTTTCCTTCGGTGAATATGGCTATCGAATCGGCCAAGGCCGCCATGGCCAATGGTGCGTCAGCCATCTGCTGCGCGGTCCCGCGCATCATGGCCATGGGTGAAACAGACATCTTCACCTACTATGCGGCGCTGCTTGAAGCTGTTGATCTGCCTTTTTTAATTCAGGACTTTAATCCGGGCGGTCCCACGCTGAGCCCATCCTTTCTGGCAAAGTTGAATTCAGCCTACCCGCATTTCCGATACATCAAGCTGGAAGAGCCGTTAATGGCTGCCAAAGTGAAGGCAATTATTCAAGCTACGTCGGGTAAAGTTGGCGTCCTCGAAGGCTGGGGCGGCATGTACATGCTGGAATTGATTCCAGCCGGCATTGCGGGAGTTATGCCAGGGCTCGGCGTCAGTGATGTGCTCGCTCTCGCCTTCCGTCAGGTCAAGGCGGGTAACCTCGCCCATTCATTCGAAACCTTTAAACATGTGTGCCCGCAGATTGTCTTCAGCCTTCAAAGCATGGAACTCTTTCATCATGCCGAAAAGCGACTTCTCCAGGCGCGCGGAATCCTTCCTGCCGCCCATGTTCGCAGGGCTCGAATTGAGATTGACGCCGACGATAGCAACCACATTGACTTTCTAAATAATGAATTTCTGCTATCACTAGATCAACTGGGTCTAGCCAGGAACCCGGCGCTCTCCGTCAGTCAACTTCAGTAAAGCTTTTCATGCGCTACTTCCTTGTTTTATTGCTGGTCAATTTAATGTGGGCCTTTCAGTTTTCGGGCGCCAAGATTGCCACCGAACGCTTGGGGCCCGTCACCGTAACTCTTCTCCCTTTGGCTCTCTCCACTCTGCTCATGTTGCCTGTCGCCATAAGCGACGGCCGCAAGCGCTCCAGACGGAGTGTCTCATTTCCCAAAGGAACATGGCTGAGCCTTGCGATGCTGGGAACTCTAGGAACGATCGCATCGCAACTCGGGCTGACTTGGGGAGTGGAACGCTCCCTCGCTTCCAATGCGGCCGTCCTGACGCTCTTGATTCCCATCCTGACTGCGGTGATGGCGTCAATGTTCCTGGGTGAGCGCATGACCATGCTGCGCTGGGCCTCATTCGGGCTTGCTATCGCCGGCGTACTGCTGGTCTCGGATATTGATTGGAAATCGGTCCAAATCACGGAAGGCAAGTACTTTATCGGCAATCTACTGCTCTTCCTCAGTTGCGTGGGCAGTGCCTTCATCAACTCCTACAGCAAGAAATTGTTGGAGGTCATGAGCCCGGCGGAGGTTCTCGTCTACAGCTTCCTTGTTGCCAGCATTGTCCTGTTTGTCATGGCCATCTTCCTGGAACCGGACTCGCTCGTCCGCATGGCCGGTCTCGGTTGGGCCGCTTGGTCTAGCCTCCTCTTAATTGCCATCTTTAGTCTCAGCATCTCCATGCTTCTCTATTTCTGGGTGATTGAGCACATCGACGTCACGCAGGCGTCACTTTCCATTTACCTGCTGCCTGTGTTTGGAATCCTCCTGTCAACAGCTCTCTTGAAGGAGAAAATCACTTGGCAGCTAGTGATGGGAGGAATCCTTGTCTTCTTAAGCACGTTCCTAATTACTACTATCGAAGAACGCCGGAAAGCTGCGGTGCCCATTAATGCCTAAAACAGAGATTCTCCATCCAGATAAGCGCGTCTCCACAGGCTCCTACTCCGCCGGTGTCTTCATTGAGGGTTGGCTATTCGTGAGCGGTCAGGGTCCGCTTGACCTTGTTACCGGTGAGGTCATCCGCGGATCGATTGAAGAGGAGACCGCGCTGACGCTGACCCATATCGGCAAGATTCTTGCTGCTGCTGGATTGAACTTTGAAGATGTGGTCAAGTGCACTTGCCATCTTTCGTCCATCGAAGATTTCAACCGGTTCGACCAGACCTACCGTACGTTTTTCAAAAACATCATGCCGGCGCGAACAACTGTCCAATCCGTGTTGGGAGATGGAATTAAGGTGGAAATCGATGCAATCGCAAGAAGAGCGCAGTGACGTGACGAGCGAACCTGTCAGCAGTAATGAAGCCGCACTGGATAGCGTGACGTGTCTCGTTGGCGTCGTAGGGCTCGGCCTGATGGGCACAAGCATTACGGCTGCGCTGCTCGCGGCTGGCCACTCAGTGACCAGTTTGTCGATCAAGCAGCATGAACGGGACCGGGCTAAGGCGATGATCTATCAGCAGTTGACCGAATTGCGTGAGGAGGGTATCTTACAGACCTCGCCTGACGAACTCATTGCCCGTCTACATGTCACGGCTGACTACAGCGATTTGTCGGCCTCCCGCATCGTAATTGAGTCCATCATTGAAGACATCGCCGTCAAGCAGGGCGTCATTCGCCAGATTGAGGCGGTCATAGCCCCCGGCGCTCTGATCGGCAGCAACACTTCCGCTATTCCGATTTCACAGCTTCAGCTAGGCGCCACAAAACCCGATCGAATCGTCGGTATCCATTGGGCGGAGCCCGCGCATGTCACTCGCTTCATGGAAATCATCTGTGGAGACGCAACTTCTATTGACAATGCCAATCGCGCGGTGGCCTTTGCGCGCCGTTGGCAGAAAGAACCCACGCTGGTCCGCCGCGACATTCGCGGCTTCATCACAAACCGCATCATGTACGCCATGATTCGCGAAGCTTTCTTCCTGGTCGAAAACGGTTATGCAACCGTTGCCGATGTAGACCGCTCGGTTCGCAATGACATGGGATTTTGGATCACTTTGGCCGGACCCTTTCGATTTATGGATTTGACGGGCATACCAGCTTATCTTGCCGTCATGAAAGACTTGTTGCCCGAACTGAACCGTGACACCACAGTGCCTCGCCTGATCGAAAAAGTAGTGGCAGAAGGGGGCTTGGGTGTTGCCAATGCCAAAGGCTTCTATGAGTACACTCCTGAGGAAGCAGCGGATTGGGAGAAACGCTTCATGCAATTCACCTATGACATTCGCGCGCTAGCTCGGAAATACCCCGAAAACATAACTGAATAAAATGGCTCAAACTACCCTTCTGAAGGGCGGCACGGTTCTTGATGGCACAGGTGCTCCAGCTTTCCATGCAGACGTACTCATCGAGGATGACCTGATTCAGGAAGTCGGCCAATTGGCCGCTCCTCCCGACGCCGCCGTTTTAGACTGCCGGGATTTGATGATCGCACCCGGCTTCATTGACGCCCACAGTCACTCAGACCTACAGGTCCTCCAGCCTCGCTTCGAAAAAGTCCGCCAGGGTGTTACGTCAGAAGTCGTTGGCAATTGTGGCTTTTCGCCTTATCCCGCCGCTGAACATCGCAAGCCCCTTCATGATTTCGCCAATGGTATCTTTTGCGGTGATCAGTCCTGGGGCTGGGGAACGGCAAAAGACTATCTCGCCGAAGCCGCCGTGAAATCCATGGTCAATGTCGAATCTCTGGTGGGACATGGCACTTTGCGGATTTGGCAGGCCGGACCCCGGCAAGGCCCGCTTGGCGAAAAAGAAGTCAGCCGAATGTGCGGCGTCTTGGCGGAAGCCCTGCAGGAAGGCTCTTGCGGGTTTTCTAGCGGCTTGATGTATGCTCCGGGATCCAGCGCCCCGCCGGAAGAACTCCAGGCTTTATGCCGTGTGGTTGCTCGTCACTCAAAGCTTTACGCCACCCACATGCGGAACTACTCAGACCGACTTGTCGACGCGACTGATGAACAGTTGGCGCTTGCACGGGAAACCGGTTGCCGTCTCCAGATTTCACACTTCCAGGCCGTAGGCAAACGCAACTGGCATCTACAACAGATCGCTCTTGATCACATCGAACAGGCTGCCCGCCAGGGCGTGGACGTTGCATTCGATGCATATCCCTATGTCAGAGGTAGCACGGTTCTAACCCAGATCCTGCCCCAATGGAGTCTCGATGACGGTGTTCAGGGTTTGCTCATCCGTTTGAATGACAGCGTGCAAAGGCTTCTCATCGCTGACGAAGCCAATGCTGAGTTGGCTCAAGGTTGGGAGAACATAATCATTTCGGCCGTTGGCTCAAAACGCAACGCTCACGTCGTGGGAAAGAGCTTGGTGGAAATCGGTGAATTACTGAATGTCACTCCTGTCGAAGCCGCCTTTCATCTGCTGATTGAGGAGGTGGGCATGGTGAACATTCTGGAGATCAACCAGAGCGAAGATAATTTGCGGCAAGTGCTCGCTCATCCCATGTGCAACGTAATCAGCGACGGCTTCTACGTAACGGGCAAAAGCCATCCTAGGCTGGTCGGAACATTCCCATATCTGCTCGGTGAAATCAGTCAGGCAAGAGGCTGGCTTACCATAGAAGAAGCCGTCCGCAAAGTCACTGACCTGCCGGCGCAACGCCTCAATATGAAGCGCCGCGGCCGCATTCAAACCAATTACATCGCCGATATCACTATATTTGATCAGCGGACCATCAATAGCGCCGCAACGTACGAATCCCCTACCATTCCGCCCAGTGGAATCTTGCATCGTTTCCGCAGTGGATTGAAACTGCCGCTCGACACTCTTCCATCTACATGACGTTTCATGACCTTGATACTCCGGCCGTTCTGATTGACCTCGATATAGTCGAACACAACGTAAAGAGGATGGCGGCTTATGCAAGTTCACATTCGCTTCGTTTGCGGCCCCATACAAAAACTCATAAACTTCCTGATCTCGCAAAACTGCAAATTGCCAATGGTGCCCAAGGAATAACCGTCGCCAAAGTAGGCGAAGCCGAAATCATGGCTGACTCCGGTATCGGCGAAATTCTAATCGCGTACCCGATTCTCGGCCCTGCAAAGCTGGCGCGTTTAACAAATTTGGCCCGCCGCATTCGTTGCACAGTGGCGCTCGATTCTTTCGATGTTGCTCTGAAACTGTCCGAAGCCGCAGTTTCCGCTGGAGTCTCAATTCGTCTGCGGGCAGAGTTCGACACCGGCTTCGGGCGCTGTGGACTGCCGGTTGAGAAGCCCTCAATGACCATTGTCCGTCGCATGTTGGAGCTGCCGAATCTGATCTGGGATGGCATACAAACCTACCCCGGCCACATCATGGCGAATCGTGAACAAAGACCCGCCATGATTCGGAAAGAAAATCAGGTACTGTCTGAATTACTTTCGCTACTCCACACGGCGGACATTCCCGTTCCGGTCTTGAGCGGCGGGAACACACCCGCCGCCTTCCAATCTCACGAATTCCACCGCCTGACCGAAATGCGGCCAGGCACCTACATCTTCAACGATAAGAACACTGTTTGCTCCGATTCGGCCGCTTACGCCGATTGTGCAGTCACGGTACTCAGCACCGTGATTAGCAATGCGGTGCAGGGCCGCGCCGTGGTCGATGCCGGCAGCAAGTCCTTATCAGCGGATCAATTGCTGAGTGGCGATAAACAGGGCTTCGGCTACCTGCCGGAATTCCCGTTAATACGTGTCTGTGACCTCTCAGAAGAGCATGGTCACCTGGATATAACAGGGTCTGATCGCGTGCCGAACGTAGGCGAACCGGTAAGAATCATTCCCAATCACGTCTGCCCCTGTGTCAACTTATTTGATACGGTTTACGGCATCCGCGGTGAAGAGGTGATTACCGAGTGGATGGTCGCCGGACGTGGAAAAGTCCAGTAATTGTGGCCTTCATGCCTCAATTGCGCGAAAGCCGACGGAATGCAGTTGTCCCAATGCGGTTGAAATGGCACTCGCTGCATTCTTCAGCTTTGTAGCCAGGCAGTTTAGGTTCTCAGCGTTGATCTGAGTCGTGGTTCCGGCAATGCTGATTGCCGCCAGCGGTGCAGCCTGGTTTGCAAATATCGGAACGCCAATGCAGCGAAGTCCAATTTCATCTTCCTCATCGTCTACCGCGTAGCCAAGCTTTCGCACTCCGGCTAGATCGTCTCTCAGTTTGCGCAGCGAAAGGATCGAGTTTTCATTGTGGCGTGCCAGGCCCCGGTCTCGCACCAGGCCGGCCAGTTCCTCATCATTTAGATGGGAAATGAGAGCTTTTCCAACCCCGGTGCAATGAAGATCCATTCGCTTTCCCAACCAGGTTGCAAGCTTGGCGGCGCCCGGAGGTTCAATCTTGTCGATCAGCACCGCTTCATGCCGCTCCAGGATCGCCAAATGCACAGTCAGGCCGGTTGATTCCGCTAGAGAGCGAAGAATAGGCGTTGCCACTTCTCGAATATTCAGTCCCCCTAGCGCCAGATTTCCGATCGCGAACAAGCGGAAGCCCAACAGGTAGCGCGCTGTCTTCTCGCTCCTGTGCAAATAGCCGTGCCGTTCAAGCGTGATCAGAATGCAGTGGACCGAGCTTTTCGGCAGGTTAAGCTTTTTGGCGATTTCGGGCAAAGTACTGCCATTTCTCGCGCGAGCCAGTAGCTCCAACACCTGAATGGCCCGCTCGAGTGCTGGAACGGAAGGGGTTTTAAGTTCCGGCATCGATTTGTGGTTCAGTTTAAGCCTTTCAGTCTACCGCAATGTTTACCTGCAAATTGTACTGACCGGCTATTTTTGTTGCGTCTGGCTTTCCGCTGAAACATCCAGCAACATTCAAGAAATCGATCCGACATGTTGGACACCCCCGCGTGCAGCTTGGGATCGCGCGTTGCCAACCCTCAGCGATTGACTTAGACTCGCCAAATGACTATTGGTGTGCGACCCTTTTTCCTCTCTCTTGGCGCCTCCCTTTTTCTTTCCCTATCCGTTCATGCGCAACACCGCGCTTTACTTCCTCAGCCGCAAAAGCTCGATTATGGAAGTCATGTTGTTAGTCTGGTCGGCGCCAGTGTCGTTCTACCTGATCCCCTTGCTCCTGAAGATGAGTTCGCGGGTGAACAGCTTGCCGGTGGCATTAGCCATATCACTGGTTCTGAAGTTCCGTTGACACCGAACCACACTGGACTCAAAATCATTCTCAAGCGCACCGGCGCAGTCGACGCCCTGCCCGCAATGGATGAAAAGCCTGGGCCTGATTCCAGAGAGTCCTATCAGATCACTATCCATCCAAACGAAGCACGAATTGAGGCAAAATCGTCAGCTGGTCTTTACTACGGCGTCGAAACCTTTCTGCAGATGATCGAAAAGCAGGGGAAAGAGGCTGTCATTCCTGAAGCCACCGTCACTGATTGGCCCAGTCTTGCGTATCGGGGCGTCATGATGGACCTCAGTCATGGCCCGCTACCAACCGAAGCCGAAGTTAAGCGCGAGCTAGACTCGCTAGCGAAATGGAAGGGTAACCAGTACTATCTCTATTCGGAGCTATCCATTGAATTGAAGGGCTTTCCCCTCATCAATCCCACTGCTCGCTATACGCAGGATCAGGTGCGCAGCATCGTCGCCTATGGTCGTCAGCGCCACGTTGACGTCGTTCCTTGTGTTGAATTTTACGGCCACCTGCATGACCTGTTCCGCATTGAGCGCTACGCTGATTTGGCCGCCCTCCCGCACGGCACCGAAATTAACCCCAATAACACGCGCATGCAAGAACTCCTTGCAAATTGGGCGGCGCAAATGGCTGATCTCTTTCCCAGTCCTTGGATTCATATTGGACTCGATGAACCCTGGGAACTCGAGCGTGCCGGTGCTGCCGCTGCCGGGAATAAGAATCCAGAGGAAATCTACGTCGGAAACCTGAAACGCCTCTCCACCGTGCTAACCGCCAAGGGTAAACGGGTTCTCTTCTGGGCTGACATCCATACGGGTGCTGCCCTATTCGATAAATACCCCAACCTAATGACTGATCTGCCTCCCGGTGTTGTGGCCGTGCCGTGGCAATATGACGACCAGAAGGACTATTCGCCCATGGTCGAACCGTTCCAGAAAGCCAACATCCCCGAAATCATTGCCACCGGCATTTGGGCCTGGGAATCGATGGCTCCGGACTTTGAGCTCACGTTCAACAACATCGACGGCTTCCTCCGAGACGGCCGTAAGTTCGGCACCATCGGAATCATCAATACGAATTGGTCGGACGCTGCTCAGGTGTTGTTCAGATCAACCCTCCCTGGCATAGCCTACGGCGTAATTTCCGCTTGGCAACAAACCCCCATCAACCGCGACCATTTTTTTGAGGATTACTGCGATCAGATGTACACGCCTGACGCCGCTAAAGAAGCTGCTGCTGCTCTTCAAGCCCTATCCAAAGCCTCTGTCTTGGCCAGCGCTGCTCTTGGCAGTGAAAATATCATGCGCCTGTGGGACGATCCATTTACCAAAACCGGCCTTGATCGTTCCGCTAAGAACAAACAGCAGCTGATTGATGCCCGGCTCGCGTCTGAAGAAGCCCAGGAGCATTTCTATAACGCCATAGCGCTTTCCGGCGATACCTATTCGCTTCCCAGCCTCTTGCTCGATAGTCGGCTCATAGACTATGCCGGCATGAAGTTTCTCTACTCCACTGAGCTGGTAGAAGCTTTTAGCAAAATCAATTCCAAATCCACGCGAGCCGATGCCGAATTCTGGCTCAATCGCCAGGCCGGTTCAAGAAATCACGCCAGGATGGAAGACCTGATGGACACAATAAACGAGTTGGAGGAAATCTATAACGCTCGCTGGCTTGACGAATACACTCCGTACCGTCTCGACACAGCACTCGGACGTTTTCACGCGGAAGCGGAATTCTGGCGCAGACTGCAAGCCAAAACGTGGGAGGTGGAGCACAGCTTCAAACCAGGTATGGCTATTCCCAGTATTACGGAGCTCGCCGGCTCTAGTGCTAGATAAAGGTAATTACGCTCGGTGACCCGACCGCTGTGTACTGATCGGTGAACTTCAATCGTCCGGTTGCCCTGTTCACCGAAAATGTCGCAATCGAATCACCTTTTGTATTGCAGGAGTAGAGAAATGTGCCTGCCGCTGAAAACTCGAAACTATTGGGGTAATCGCCGCGGGTCCATTCTTCTCCTGCAAACACCGGTTTTCCCGAATCACCGATTGCAAAATAGGATATGCTGTCGTGCAGGCGGTTCGCGGCATACAAGAATCTCCCGTCCCTTGCCACTTTGATCTCGGAAGCGAAGCTGCTTCCTTTAAAACCTCTCGGCAAGCTTGACAATTCATGAGTCAGCTTTAAAGAGCCCGTGCTCTCTTGGTATTCAAATAAGCTGATCGTAGAGGCCTCCTCCTGAAGCGAATACAACCAGCGGTTGTTCGGATGAAAGCAGAAATGTCGTGGGCCGTCACCGCTCGGCAGAGCCACGGCTGCGGGCTTTTGCGAGAACTTTCCGGTGGCTGCATCAAAGCCCCACACAAAAATCTGGTCAGCACCTAAATCGGTGGAAAGCACATGCCGTCCTGTGCGGTCTGCCAGAATCATATGCGCGTGAGACTGGTCATGCCCGCTGATTGCAAAGCTGCCTTCCGGAGCACCCGACGCTTTCGAGGCTCCTATTGGTAACTTCACTCTCCGGCTGTCCGACGATGTACCAATGTTGCCATTCTCCAGAATGGGAAAGGCGGATATGTTGCCTCCCGTGTAGTTGGCAACAAACACCCATCGGCTCGAAGGATGAACACTGACATAGGCCGGTTCTGCACCCTCTGAACTGACCGTATTCAGTAGCGACAGCTCACCACTCGCTCGGTCGATCGCGTAAGCGCTGACCGATCCCGATTGAGCACCGCGATAGCGTGTCAATTCATGCGTCACATAAAGTCTGTCCCGCTTACTATTCAAGGCCAGGCACGTTGGATTAAATAAATCCGGAAACACTTTGCTGGGCGTAAGGGCGCCCGTCTCGCTGTTTACCTGCAGCAAATAGATCCCGCCGCCATTCCCGGTGGATCCATTGGCTGCGTCTTGCAAACTGTAACACCCCACATAGGCGAATCGATCACGCAATGGCTCAGATCCCAGTAGCGCGGTGGCAGTCGCAGCCCCGGCGACTTGCAGAAAGCTACGTCTTGACAAATCAGAGACTCGAGGTAATTCAGGACATGTCGGTCTTGTCATTCGATCAAGCTAAGATTGGCAGAAGAATCTGCAAGTTGCAAGACCGATGCGTCTCTTCGATCTCACTCTTTCGAACACACTCTATTGATCACTGAAAGCAGTCCAGCTTATCGGATAAGCATTCCGAATAATGCATGCACAAGCTAGAGGAAGCCTCTTTCCGGTGCTATGCTCTCGGCTAAGCTTTTCACGGCACTTTGCTGATGCGGAAACTACTACTCTCACTCCTTCTCGGAATCGCGACGCTTTCAGCAACACTGCAAGCAGCCTCGCCTGATCGCCTCAAACCCTATAAGGCACTCCTGGTTGTGGGTAGCTGGGCTGATGAGACTAGTCAGGTCGTAACCGTCGCTGACACATTTCAGCCCGTAGCTGCGCTACTGAAAGCGTGGTCCATACCGTTCGATATCCTGCGTCTGGATCAGCAGAATTTGGGACCTGGTTATCTTTTTGAAAGATCCGGTCAGGTTCGCTATGGGCTAGTGATCTGGCTTGCTGATCTCCCCTCTTATTCCGGAAAGAATCTCGATATTCTGAAGGAAGCGGTACAGGCTGGCACAAGCGTAGTGGCCGTCGCCTCCCGGCTAAAAGATCCGGTTTTAGCCGATTTGTTTGGACTGAGGTATAAAGCTGACTTCAGGGCGGATGCTCCTCTGCTGGTGTCAACTCCACACTTCATAACTCGAGACTTAGGTGAGAACTTTACACCTTCAGATGAGTTTGGCTCTCACATCTGGTTGGAACCGGCCGGCGCTCAGGCTCTAATTCATCAGGGTGTCCACCCCGCCTTGACCGTCTACGAACCGTCCCCTACAAGTTCCGCAATCTGGATAGCTGCACCCGATCTTCGTTCCCTGCGCGATTCCAAGTACTGGCGCCCACTTTTTCAACGATCTTTAACTTGGGCCTTCGGGTACTTGGTGGTTCCGGACTTCGACTACTCACGAGAGGTCCTTGTGATGATTGACGACTGGGGCACCTCAGATAAGTCATATCTATCCTATTGGAAATACCAATCGCTGCCTGAATCCGCGATGCTGAAAGACGTAATACCAGTATTCCAGAAATATCACGTCACTGCCTCTGCCAACGTGATTACCGGCTTCGTGGATCGCAAGACACATCGCATACTTTCTCCGTGGACTCAGAAGTTCACTGATGATTCCGGTGTTGTACAGGACTATGCATCCACCCGTCGCGGTCTGCTTGATGCAGTAAAGGCTGGCGTCATCGAAATTGAGAGTCACGGCTGGACCCATATGCAGGACGATCTCGATTCTCCCCCTGGCCCGTGGTGGAATGCAGATCTCGCAGGGGAGGCTTCAGTCGGAGGCTGGTACGAAGAATTCGAAGACTCCAGGCGGGGCGTAGAAAGCCCGGCCTTGACTCAGCTCTACCATTTGCAGCGCTCGATCGACTACCTCAAAGAAGACTTTGACGCTCGTCCACTATCAGTCATCATCGGCGGTGGTGGCTGGTCAAAGTCTTATCAAAATCAAAGTGCCAGGGTCGCAGCCAAGGCAGGTTTCGGTTTGTTTGATATCAACGAGTTCTATTTTTACCTGGATCAAACGCTTACTCTCGATATGACCGGCATTTCACCGGGCGCCACACACCAGTATGACCGCCAACTGAAGCCTTCGGAGTGGCCCAGGCATCCAGATGGACCCTACGTGCTTCTATTTCACGACCGCGACATTTCACTCCAACCCGACTTCGTAGAACGTACTTTTAAAGCAGTGCCCAGTGACGCCGCTTTCATCAGCATGAATCAATATATAGGCGTGCTTCATGCGGCCATTAGTTCCCAATCGAGCCCCACGACGCTGGCCTTCGACTATGACGAGCACTATTGTGCCTATTTTAGACACCATGGTTCTTCTTGGCGGTTGATGCTTTCTGATCCTTTGCAAAACAGCTTGCGGCAGTCCCCAAATAAAACTCTAAGTATCGATGGACAATCGATCAACATAAGCCCCTCCGACTTGGATCGGAGGCAGATTGTCATTCACCTACCGCCTGGTCTCGGCACTCATAAAGTCACCCTGCCGCTAAACTGACCCGTTAGTCGCCCATAAGTTACAGCGGAGGTCATTCGCCTCGAGAGGCGAATGGTGCCATCCTGGCCAACCTTCGCCAACAGCTTCTTGTTTAGAAGAATCCAATAAGTGGGACGCCTGTTCGGCACTACCCAGCGTTTGATTGCAAATGGCTTTACTGCATCCCCCAATAGGCGCTCAGACGGGCGCCCGCACACCTTGAGAGACTGGGAAATTACCGGTGAACCTTGGCGTAAATTCGATACCTATTTTATAAAGAACAGCGCCCAACCGGTGAGTCTGCTTCCACACATCTTAGCTTCGACTACCTGGGTCTTCGAGCACTCAGCAACGTCAAACAGCCAGAGGGGCGCTTCCCACACCTGACAAGTCTGGACGTCTTGTCGGCTCCAGCGATCGATCTTAACCCTGTCTTTACGAGGTTGGCGTGCACCCAGCCTTTCCGGCCATGACAGGAACGGAACGTTTAGTAAATTTCAGGCTGTTCCCTGATTCTTCGTTTTGCGCTAGTAGCAAAAGCAATATTCTCGTTTCCTCCGTCGGCCTCAAAACACCACTCAGTAATTGGTCGCGGCGGAGGCTTCGCCGAGATATGGATAGAGATTTGGGGGACGTCCGACCGTCTGAGCAGGTCGCCCACAAACATGTACCGTCGGTCGGCTGACCACGTGGGCACTCCTTGATCCTCTCCCCTTGTCACCAATTCTTCACGCGCATCACCAGCCGCCGAAACTACATTAACGCGCCACTTCCCAGTGCGCTTTTTGGCCATGAATTTTCGAGACGGGCCAATTCCGCTTCGAAATACGACCTTTCCCTTTATGCCCGTTGTTGCGCTCAATTTTAGCTGAAATTCAGCCGCCATCGTTTTCATCCGACGTTCCCAACGCTCAGCTCCGCCGACCACTGAGGCTCCAACTATCAAATACTCCCAGTGGGTTGGTGCCTGAAGTGTTCCGCGGATGATGGCCGATCTATCATCTGCGGCATCGCTCTCTGCCGTTTCGTCGTTACCCTCTGCCGATCCATCATGCTCATAGAGCCGGAGCACCACATGTTCCTCATCCTCCATAGCAATAGGATCAACTATGCGGTGGTCGGGCAAAGGCACTTGGGCGAGTGATAAATATTCGGCGAAGCGCGATGCGGAACAGTCTTCCATCGCACACAAGAGCATTGCAAGGAAAGCACGCCCAGCAGGATCAGGTTGAATGACACGGCTTGAAAAGTAGGCTAGAACGGCAGTGCGCCTGAAGGCCTCCTCTAACGGTGGTTCATACTGTTCAGGGGATCGCCAGAGAACAGCGATTTGATCAAACGCCATGCCCTTGTTCGCAGTCTTGATCATTCTCCCTGCAAGTGTCTTGCTCCTTCAAGTCACAAGGGTTAACCCATACTTTGCTTTTCCCGCCGCCAAGCGACCCTAGTAAACCAGTTAACCTGTTCCTCCACTCACCAGTACTTAACCCCGGCAAAATCGCCCTCCGTGGCTTGTATTTTGATATATTCTGATCTATTCTCTTGTGACAATTGCGACCTACGGCGAGCCTATTAAGCGTCGAGTAGAATCGCCTCGGAGGCAAACTTGGAAGCTTCTCGACTCAGATGCCTTTGCGCGCTTCTGTTGACGGGTTCTCAATTCATAATGGGCGCTGAAACTGCGCTCTACACAGCCTTGCCCAACCTGGCGGCATTTCGGCCAAAAATCCAACCTGGCACTTTAGCTGTCGATCAACCGGACGGCAATGGACTCCACATTCTTGTCATTGACGGCGAAGACGGCGTAAACATTATTAAGAAAAAAACAGCGGTGAAACCGGTAGTGGAGGTTCGCGACCGCAATAACCTTCCGGTAGCCGGCGTGCTGGTGACCTTTACCGCTCCTAGTAGTGGGCCCAGCGTGATGTTTGCCAACGGCTCCCATGTTGTGACTGCATTTACCGGTGCAAACGGAAGAGCGGAGGCCCTCGGTGCACGCCCGTCTACGGCCGGTCACTTCCAGATGCACGTTTCCGCTTCCTATCACTCGCAAACGGCGGAACTGACCATTTCCATGACGAACGTTCTGAACGCAGCCGCAGCCTCTAGCGCCGGCGGAGCCAGCGCCGGCGGTGGAGGAATCGGACTCTCAGCGTCCACCATTGGCATCCTCGCCGGAGTTGCTACCGGCGCGGCTGTGGCCCTTGGGGTTGCGCTCTCCCACCACTCTTCTTCCAACAGCGTGTCCATCACGGCGGGCTCTGGCGTCACCGTCGGCACGCCACACTAACCAAAGCCGCATAAGGACGCAAAATGAATTTTCCAGCTCTATTACTCCTTTCCTGTTCACCGCTGTTTGCCGCACAAGCGCCCACTACCTCCATTAAGCCGCATATTGAAGCCGATGCCGCCGCCAGCAATTCTGTCAGCTTAAACAAACGGACAACTTCCGTGGTCGCCCCTGTGCTTGGATACGTGCTTGGTTCCGGACCTACGGATCTGCACGTCCTTGTCGCCACTGCCGCCGCTCCGAAACTCGGACCTGCTTTGCCTGCGCCGGCCGATGCCAGGCGGCTTTATCTGCCTCCTCGCGAAATGTATGCGCTCGTGGATGTGAATTCAGGTTCAGCCTTGTCGGTGTGGCAGCTGCACCAGGAATTCATCAGCGGAGTTCAGCAGGCGCCCGTTTCAATCGCGGGGGCAATCAGTCATCCTGACTTAGTTGGTTTCAGCCCGCTTGGATCGGCGGCCATTCTTTACTCGCAGTCTGAAGGTGTTATACAGGCGGTAACTCACCTTCCCATGCAGCCGGTTGTAACTCGGCTTTCAATGACTAATCTGGTCGCTCCAACCAAACTCTCCATTTCAGATGATGGCGAGTTAGCCGTAGCTCAGCTGGTCGATGGAACTCTGCTGTCGACTTACAAAGGGGGCGCATGGAACCCGCTTCCCGTATCACTTACTTCAGCAACTTGGACCTTTGTGGCCAGAACTCAGAATCTGGTGCTAAGCGAAAGCGGCAACAAGACAGTCATTCTTCTGCCTCATGTGGATGGTGCCTGGACAGATGCCAAAGTGCTCGCTCAGGCCGTAGATGCTGACCAGCTCGCATCAACCAGGGATGGATCGCAAATAGTCGCCGCCAAACAAGGCGTCGCCAGCGTTTGGAGTATCGATCTGGCTGACGGGACTGTCTCCGAACACGCTGTCCCGCAGGACACGCGAGCGCTGATTGCGTTGCGCGATGGTTTTACCTTCCTCCTGTCTGAGACTCCGGCCATAGGAGTGCTTAAGCTTGCCGTCGCAGCGGCGCCTGCTGCCGCACCCGCTGACCAGAGCACACGGAGCCGGCGTTAGAGCTTACCCATGGCAGAAAGCGGGTCCGGCGAAAGTTTTGGGTTGTTGAGCCTGCTTCGGAGCAGGCGGGGCGGGGCATCGCGGTTCAAAGCCCCTTTCAGTGCCGTAGTAGCTATCGCGTTACTCGGATGCCCCATCATGCGCGCGGCAAACACGAGTGACGCTTACATCCTCGGGGTCACGAATTACTCGCCCGTCACGGTAACCAATTCACAGACGCCTACTTCCGTAATGGCCGAAGATGCTCAGGGCAACTTGTGGGCCGGGGTCGGAACCGCCGCTCTGACTAAGACCAATCCCGCCACCGGCGCTACCCAGACGTTTTCTATCCCGAACGGAGTCATTCCCCAGGGCGTGACTTTAGGACCCGACGGTCAGCTCTGGTTTACCGGAGGCGGCTGCGGAACTTCGGGGACGGGCCCCATGGTCCAGGTCATGAGCACCAGTGGAACCATCACGAACCAGTTCACTGTGCCTGGCACGAATGGCGGCGTAGCCTGTCCAAGGGCAATCATCTTAGGTTCGGACGGCAATCTGTGGTTTATTGACTCCACCGGATATCAGGATCCCGTTCAGTACTACTATTCTGACTACTACATCTGGCGGATGACGCCTCAGGGCGTCTTCACTCAATATGAGATCTCCCCAATTCCCGAGAGCGCCGCTGGACTCACTAATGGTCCCAATGGCAACGTCTGGTTCACCGCCATGTCGCCCTATTCGGAGGGATCGAGCAACTACATTGGCTATGTAGATGTCACTAAAGCAACCACCGTCTCCTATTCGGTGCAGGCTCCTTGCAGTGGAGCTATTGGAGCTGTTGCTTACATCCCCGGCGGAGATCTGTGGGCGGTGATTGGCAATTCCTGCGTGGCTGACATTAGCACCGCCGGTGCTGTCTTGAACACCTACTCGACTTCCGGCTCTTATACCTACTCCAGCATCGTTCCTGGTGTGGACAGCGTGATCTGGACCGATGTCGGCAATGGATTTCTTAGATTTCCCAGCAGCGCGGGTGCTTCGTTTACCTTTTTGGCGACTTCATTCCCAAACACAAGCGGTCTCACTAACTTCGGCGGGAAGTTAATCACCGGATCCGACGCCGCCTTCTGGGGTAACTCCACCTACTGCAATGCGGATGTGTCGGCGTCGTGTTCTGACATCTTCCAGCGTGCTGCGCTCGGAACTTCAACCGTAAACGGAGTATTGCCCGCCGGAACCATTGGAGTCCCTTACAGTCCTGGCGCTTCCGGTCTCACTCTGGTCGATGCGGCCGGCGGACCATTTGCTATCTATGGAAATTCACCGCTGCCGCAAGGGTTGACGCTCAATCAGACAACCGGCGCTATAACTGGCACACCCACCGGGTCGGCCGGAACATACACCTTCCAGGTACAAGATACTTCGAACACCACTGCTGTCTACGTCTCCGGTTTCAGCTTGACGCTTGCCCCGGGCAGCCAGACCATCACCTTCAACACCATCCCGACTCAGATTGCAGGCACAACCCTCTCTTTGACCGCAACCGCCAGTTCAGGTCTGGCCGTGAGTTATAGTTCTTCCACGCCAAGCGTGTGCAGCGTTTCCGGCAGCACGGCCTCGTTTGTTGGAGCCGGCAACTGCACGCTCACCGCCTCCCAGCCAGGCAATAGCAGCTACTCGGCGGCCACTCCTGTTTCGCAGACGTTTTCGGTAGACGCACAGTTGGCCATCGTCAGCACATCGCCACTCAGCAGCGGAACCATCAAGACCAGTTACTCGGTGACGCTGATGTCGCAGGGAGGCAGCGGCAATCCAATCTGGTCGCTTGCTGCAGGCGCCTTGCCGGCTGGCTTGAACTTAAATGGCTCCAACATAAGCGGGACGCCCACCGCCGTGGGTACATCCACGTTCACCATTCAATTAGCAGATAACGCGTTCCCGGGCGTGGTGGTGACCAAGCAATTCAGCCTCACCATCGCCGCCGGCGCCCCGGCCGCCATCACGGTCACATCCGGCAACAATCAAACCGCCGCGGTGGATACCGCATTCGGAAGCCCGCTCACCGTCTCCGTCACGGATGCCTACGGTGACCCGGTTCCGAATGTGAATGTGACCTTTACCGCTCCGGCGTCCGGTGCGAGCGCCACCTTCGGAACCGCCCCCAGCGCCACTGTGCTGACCAACAGCGCGGGTATGGCAAGCGCCCCCAGTCTGACGGCCAATTCCACCGCCGGCTCCTACGCCGTCACCGCCACAGTGGCAGGCGTGGCGAACCCCGCTTCCTTCGCCTTGACCAACAACACCGGCGCGCCTGGCGCCATTACGGTAGCCTCCGGCTCGGGCCAAAGCACGCAGGTGAATACGGCTTTCGGAGCACCGCTGGTCGTGAACGTCAAAGACAATTACGGCAATCCCGTCGCGAATGCCACCGTCACCTTCACTTCCGCCGCTTCGTCCACGGGCGCGGGCGCGCTGTTCGGGAGCGCCGCCAGCACCACTGCGCAAACGAATACCGCGGGCGTAGCCACATCTCCCACCCCGAAGGCAAATGGTGTCGCCGGAAGCTACACGGTGACTGCCGGCGTTTCCGGCGTCACAACAACCGCAAGCTTTGCTTTGGCAAATACTGCAGGCCCGGCAAGTGCCGCCATTGCCACCTCCGGTGCCGGTCAAAGCACCCAGGTCAACACCGCCTTCGCCGCTCCGCTAGTAGTGACGGTCAAAGATAGTGGCGGCAATCCCGTCCCCAACGTAAACGTAACCTTTACGGCTCCGGCAAGCTCCGGCGCGAGCGCAAGCGCCTTATTCGGAACCGCCCCCAGCGCCACCGTACAAACCAACGCATCAGGCACCGCAACCTCGCCCACCCTGACCGCCAACGGCGTTGCCGGAACTTACTCCGTCACTGCGACCGCCGCCGGAGTAACAACGCCAGCGACGTTCGCCCTGACGAACACAGCCGGAACCCCCAGCGTAGTCACCGCCGTGTCCGGTGGAAATCAGACCGCCCCTGTGAACACCACCTTCGCTGCGCCGCTGGTAGTGACGGTAAAGGACAGCGGCGGCAACCCAGTCGCCAATGTCAACGTGACATTCACTGCGCCAGCTTCCGGCCCGAGCGCCTTGTTCGGAACCGCTGCGAGTGTCACGGTCCAAACCAATGCCACCGGTATCGCGACATCTCCCGCCCCGAAAGCAAATGGAACGGCGGGCACCTATTCCGTAACCGCCAGCGCGCCCGGAGTAACAACGCCGGTGAGCTTCGCCCTGACGAACACAGCCGGAGCCGCCAGCGCGATCACTGCCGTCTCTGGATCGAACCAGACCGCCCAGGTAAACACAGCCTTCGCCGCGCCGCTAGTAGTGACGGTGAAAGATAGTGGCGGAAACCCAGTCGCCAACGTAAACGTGACCTTCACTTCCGCCCCGGCGAGCTCAGGCGCCAGCGCCTTGTTCGGAACCGCCGCCAGCACCACGGTGCAGACCAACTCATCGGGCACCGCAACCTCGCCCACCCTGACCGCCAACGCCGTTGCCGGAACTTACTCAGTAAGCGCGACCGCCGCCGGAGTAACAACGCCAGTGACGTTCGCCCTGACGAACACAGCCGGCGCCCCCAGCGTAATCACTGCCGTGTCCGGTGGAAATCAGACCGCATCTGTGAACACCGCCTTCGCCACGCCCCTAGTGGTGACGGTAAAAGATAGTAGCGGCAATCCCGTCGCCAACGTCAACGTAACCTTTACTGCCTCCGCGGCAACGTCAGGCGCCAGCGCACTGTTCGGAACCGCAGCCAGCACCACCGTACAAACCAATGCATCAGGCACCGCGACCTCGCCCACTCTGACCGCCAACGCCATTGCCGGAACTTACTCCGTCACTGCGACCGCTGCCGGAGTAACAACGCCAGTGACGTTCGCCCTGACCAACACAGCCGGCGCCCCCAGCGTAATCACTGCCGTATCTGGCGGCAATCAGAGCGCGCCTGTGAACACCACCTTCGCTGCGCCGCTGGTAGTGACGGTAAAGGACAGCGGCGGCAACCCAGTCGCCAACGTCAACGTGACATTCACCGCCCCAGCCTCCAGCGCCAGCGCCTTATTCGGAACCGCAGCAAGCGTCACAGTCCAAACCAATTCCACAGGTACCGCGACATCTCCCGCCCCGAAAGCAAATGGAACGGCGGGCACCTATTCCGTCACCGCCAGCGCACCCGGAGTAACAACGCCGGTGAGCTTCGCCCTAACGAACACAGCCGGCGCAGCCAGCGCAATCACCGCGGTCTCTGGATCGAACCAGACCGCCCAGGTCAACACCGCCTTCGCCGCGCCGCTCGTAGTGACTGTCAAAGACAGCGGCGGAAACCCGGTCGCCAATGCCAACGTGACCTTCACTGCCTCCGCGGCAACGTCAGGCGCCAGCGCACTGTTCGGAACCGCAGCCAGCACCACCGTACAAACCAACGCATCAGGCACCGCAACCTCGCCCACCCTGACCGCCAACGGCCTTGCCGGATCTTACTCCGTCACTGCGACCGCTGCCGGAGTAACAACGCCAGTCACCTTTGCCCTGACCAACACCGCCGGAGCCGCCAGCGTCATCACTGTCGTATCTGGCGGCAATCAGAGCGCGCCTGTGAACACCACCTTCGCTGCAGCCGCTCGTAGTGACCGTAAAGGACAGCGGCGGCAACCCAGTGGCCAACGTTAACGTGACATTCACGGCTCCAGCCTCCAGCGCCAGCGCCTTATTCGGAACCGCCGCCAGCATCACGGTGCAAACCAATGCCACAGGTACGGCCACATCTCCCACCCCCAAAGCAAATGGAACTGCCGGCAGCTATTCGGTGACCGCCAGCGCCGCAGGCGTGACAACGCCAGCAAGCTTCGCTTTGACCAATACAGCCGGGGCCGCCAGCCTCATTACCGTCGTATCCGGTGGTAATCAGACCACGCAGGTGAACACAGCCTTCCCGGCGCCCCTGGTAGTCACCGTCAAAGATAGCAGCGGCAATCCGGTCGCCAATGTGAGCGTCACGTTCAGCGGACCCCCAACCATTTCGGGAGCCAGCGCGCTGTTCGGAACTGCTCCCAGCGCCACCGTGCAAACCAACGCATCTGGTGCCGCAACCTCGCCCACCCTAACTGCCAACGGTACTGCCGGAACTTACTCCCTCCGTGCCACCGCCGCCGGTGTGGCCACGCCCGCTACTTTCGCTCTCACGAACGCCGCCGGCCCGGCCAGCGTAATCAGCGCCACGTCCGGCGGAAATCAGAGCGCTCAGGTAAACACAGCCTTCGCCGCCCCGCTGGTGGTGACCGTGAAAGACAGCAGCGGCAATCCCGTCGCCAATGTCAGCGTGACGTTTACCGCGCCTGCTGCAGCCTCGGGCGCGAGCGCGCTCTTCGGAACCGCCGCCACGGCCACCGTGCAAACCAACACTTCAGGTAGCGCAACGTCTCCGGCGTTCAGCGCCAATGGGACCGTCGGCAGCTATTCGATTACCGCGACCACGGCTGGAGTGACGACGCCGGTCAGCTTTGCGTTGACCAACACCGTCGGCGCGATCAGCGCAATAACCGCTCTCTCGGGCGGAGGCCAATCCACGCCTGTAAACACCGCCTTCCCGGCGCCATTAATCGCCACAGTGAAAGACAAGAACGGCAATCCGGTTGCCAATGTCAGCGTCACATTTACCGCGTCGCCAGCAGCCTCAGGCGCGAGCGCGCTGTTTGGCAATGCTGCCAGTGCCACCGTGCAAACCAACACCTCGGGCGTCGCCACATCGCCAACTTTGACGGCTAACGCCCTCGCGGGCAGCTACTCGGTGGTCGCGAGCGCCACTGGCACAGCCTCGCCGGTCAGCTTTGCTCTTACGAATACAGCCGGGCCGGCGAGCGTCATCGCCGCTCTATCCGGCGGAGGACAAAGCACGCAGGTGAAAGCGGCCTTCGGGCTGCCGCTCGCCGTAACTGTGAAAGACAGCAATGGCAATCCGGTTCCAAACGTCAGCGTCACCTTCGCGGCCCCAGCTTCGGGCGCCGGCGCCTTGTTTGGAGGCGCTGCCACGGCCACCGTTCAAACCAACACATCTGGCGTAGCCACTTCTCCGGCGCTGACTGCGAACGCAAATGCGGGCAGCTATGTGGTGACGGCTAGCGCAATCGGCTTGACCGCCCCAGCCACCTTTGCTCTGACAAACACCTCGGGTACCGCCAGCGTGATCACAGCCGTCTCTGGCGGTAATCAAAGCGGCCCCGTGAACACAGCTTTTGCCGCCCCGCTCGTCGTCACGGTTAAGGATAGCGGCGGCAATCCCGTCGCGAATGCCAGCGTCACCTTCACCGCTCCCGCACCAACTTCCGGCGCCAGTGCGTTGTTCGGGAATTCGGCCAGTGTCACCGTGCAAACCAATGCTGCTGGCGTCGCAACTTCCCCAGCCTTCAAGGCCAACGGGACCGCCGGAAATTATGCAGTGACTGCCAGCGCGCCCGGTGCCACAGCGCCCGCCACCTTCGCACTCACAAATACAGCCGGCGTGCCCAGCGTGATCACTGCCAGGTCCGGTGGCAATCAGACCGCGCCCATCAACACGGCATTCGCCGCCCCGCTAATAGTGACCGTCAAAGATAGCGGCGGCAATCCCGTCGCCAACATTAGCGTGACATTTACCGCCTCACCGGCTCCTTCCGGCGCCAGTGCATTGTTTGGAAATGCCGCCAGCGCCACCGTGCAAACCAACGCTTCCGGCACAGCCACGTCGCCCGCATTTAGCGCCAACGGCTTTCCTGGAACTTACTCAGTCACCGCGACCGCCAGTGGCGTAACTGCCTCCGCAACCTTCGCTCTGACGAACACAGCGGGTACGGCCAGCACCATCACGGCCACATCCGGAGGAAATCAAGCCGCTCCAGTGAACACGGCCTTTGCCGCGCCGCTGGTGGTGACCGTCAAAGATAGCGGCGGCAACCCCGTCGCCAACGTCAGCGTGACATTCACCTCCTCGGCCTCAACTTCAGGCGCCAGCGCGTTGTTCGGCAGTGCAACCACTGCGACGGTGCAAACCAACGCCGCGGGCGTCGCGACTTCTCCGGTATTGAAAGCCAACACAATCGCCGGAAACTACACCTTTACTGCCAGCGCCCCCGGCATCACGCAGCCCGCAACCTTCGCTCTCACCAACACAGCCGGTGCCCCCAGCGCAATCACTGCCGTCTCCGGTGGAAATCAAACCGCGCAGGTGAACACGGCCTTTGCCGCGCCGCTGGTGGTGACCGTCAAAGACAGCAGCGGCAATCCCGTCGCCAACGTCAGCGTGACCTTCACCGCTCCGGCAGCAGCCTCAGGCGCAAGCGCGCTCTTCGGCACCGCCGCCAGCGCCACCGTCCAGACCAACGCTTCAGGTACCGCCACATCTCCCGCACTCAGCGCCAACGGTGTCGCAGGAAGTTACTCAGTGAGCGCGACCGCCCCTGGCATAACCACTCCGGCAACTTTCGCTCTGACCAACACGGTGGGCGCGGTGAGCACGCTGACCGCCGTGTCGGGCGGAGGCCAAAGCGCGCCGGTAAACACTGCCTTCGGCGCGCCTTTAGTCGCTACCGTGAAAGATAAGAACGGCAACCCCGTTGCCAATGTCAGCGTCACGTTTACAGCTTCACCGGGAACCTCCGGTGCGAGCGCATCTTTTGGGAATGCCGCCAGCGCGACCGTACAAACCAACACCTCGGGTGTCGCCACATCGCCAACCCTGACCGCCAACGGCATCGCCGGAACTTACTCAGTGCTTGCGACGGCAACTGGAGCCGCCGCGCCCGTCAGCTTCCCTCTGACGAACACGGCCGGTGCAGCCGGCCTGATCACTGCCGCCTCCGGAGGTAATCAGACCGCCCAGGTGAACACTGCCTTTGCTGCGCCGCTGGTCGTGATTGTCAAAGACACCGGTGGCAATCCAGTTGCGAATGCCAGCGTCACATTCGCCGCCCCAGGTTCCGGTGCCGGCGCGCTGTTCGGGAGCGCTGCCACTGCTACCGTGCAGACGAACGCCTCCGGCATGGCCACCTCTCCGGCGCTTACCGCGAACACCACCGCCGGCGCCTACTCCGTCACCGCCACGGCAACCGGCGTTACGGCCTCCGTAAGCTTCGCCCTGGCCAATACAGCCGGAGCCGCCAACGCCGTAACAGCTGTTTCCGGCGGAGGCCAGAGCGCCGTCGTCAACACCGCTTTTGCCGCGCCGCTGGTCGCAACCGTCAAAGACAGCTACGGTAATCCCGTTCCGAACGCAAACGTGACCTTCGCGCCCGCAGGCGCGGCAGAGGGTGCTGGCGCCGTCTTCGGCACTGCCCCCAACGTAACTGTCCAAACCAACGCAACCGGGGTGGCCACGTCACCGGCACTTACCGCTAATGCCACCGCCGGCAGCTATTCCATCACCGCATCCGTCGGCGGCGCAGCCACTCCCGCCACCTTCGCGCTAACCAATACGCCATCTACCAAGCCAAACAGCACCACCATCGCTGCTGTAAGCGGCAGCGGGCAGTCCGCCCAGGTCGGCGCGGCGTTCACCAATCCTTTCGCCGTGGTGGTAAAGGATTCAACTGGCAATCCAGTAGCCAATGCCACCGTCGTCTTTACAGCTCCGGCTACCGGCGCCAGCGGCACGTTCGCAAACCAGGGCATCGCGGCCACCGTCGTAACGAACGCGTCCGGTATGGCCGTGTCGCCGGTCTTCACGGCGAATGCCACTGATGGCGCTTACGCCGTCCTGGCAACCACTACCGGCGCGCCTACCCCGGCAATGTTCGCATTAAGCAATACGCCGGCCTTCTCCCTCTCCGGTCTTCCGGCAACCCAGCAGCCGGGAACAGCCATAACTTCCGCCAGCTTGACCCTGGCTCAGCCAAGCACCGTGCCTTATGCCGGCACCGTCACATTGTCCTTCACGCCGAATCTGGCGGCCTTGGATTCAGCCGTCGCCAGCGAACTCCCCACCGGCTTTGTGGGCGACGCCGGATTCGGCACAACTACCGACAGCTCCACCGCCAAACCCACCACCGCCCCATTGACGATACCCGCCGCCAGCACTAGCGTGGCGCTGCCCACCCTGGACCCCGGTACGGTAGCCGGCACTCTCACCGTCTCCTTCACGGTGCCGGGCCAAACCACCCCCACCGTCTCTAACATCACCATTCCGCAGGAACCGCCCAGCATCACCAGTACGCCCACCGTCACCCAGACTTCAGGCGGTTTCGATGTCGACCTCGTCGTGCGCTCTTCCACCCTAGACGTCACCAGCGCCACCTTCACCTTCGCGGCGAATTCGGGCTACAAAATTTCGGGCGACGCCACCATTACCGTTCCCATCAGCTCCTCCGTCTTCCAAACCTGGTACGCAGAACCTGTCTCGGCGGATTACGGCGGCACTTTCTCTCTCACCGTTCCGTTCAACATCACCGGCCACTATGCCGCCATCAAGTCTGTTACAGTGACACTGCATAATGCAGCCGGAGATTCCACGCCAGCCGTGGGAACACCCGAATAGCCGATAAAGAAAGACTCAGCATGCCAATGAAAATGCTTTTGATCACAGCATGTGCAGCGGCGGGATTTGCCCGGCAGCAGCCACCCACTCCCCCGGATCAGCTGACCGCGCGGGAGATCTTTTACCGGGAGGCGCCCCAGGACGAGAAGCTTCCGCCCTTGACCACCCCTCATCAGCCGGTAAAGAAGCAGGTGAAGGCAGCCCCGGCCATGCCACACGAAAGCGCCCCGGTAGCGTCCAGCGCCAAGGAGCAATCAGGCAATCTGGCTACAGTTGCCGCCGTCCCGGTAGCGGAGCATTTCGGTCTGCGTTATCGTCTTCTTAAAGTCGATAAAACCACCAACCGCGCCACCCCTATCCCGGCGGACGCCGTCTTCCACGCCGGTGATTGCCTGGCCCTGGAACTGGAGCCCAATCGCGCCGGTTACCTCTACGTGCTGGCCAAGGAATCAAATGGCAATTGGCATTCCTTGTTTCCCAGCCCTGAAATGAAAGATGAGTCTGAGGTCTTACACGCTCACGAAATGCAGCGCGCACCTCAGAAGTATTGTTTTGAGTTGGACGAACAACCCGGTGAGGAGAACCTATATGTCGTTCTCTCTCGCAACCCCGAGCAGGCGCAAAGCCTACATGCCGCCCTTTTTAAGAACGAATCCAGCGGCCCCAGTTCACCTCAACCCGCTAGCTCGCCCATGATGGCCGACAATGTAGCGCTCGACAAAGAAGCCAACAACGTGGTCACGGAGTTAGGCAGCCGGGGCTTCAAAGTCACCAAGACGGGCGCAACCGGTTCCAACGAAGAGAAATATTCCGTTTACGTCGTCCCGGCCTCCCTGGAAAAAAAGGATACAATCTTCGCTGACATTCGGATCAACCATCAGTGACGCCCCATGCCAACACGCGGGTTCCTGAAATCATCATCGTTGTCGCTGCTTCTCTTCTTTAGCGGCAGTACCATCTTCGGCCGCCAGGATGCGCCGACGAACTCGCGCCAAAAGCTGCTGCTCACCGTGGAAGCTCTGGGCCAGAACGGCTGGAAGACGGTGAATGCCCAATCCGTTTTCAAACAGCAGGACCGCTTGCGTTTCCGCTTCCACACCTCCCTCGGCGGATACCTTTACATTCTGGACAGTTCCAGCAGTGGTCGCCTGACCTGGATCTATCCCGTCGCGGGTCAACCTGCTTCGAACCACCTGGCGGCTGGCGAATCTCTCACCATCCCCGGCCAGCCAGGTGTCTTCGTCATCGGTGGCGCGCCCGGCTTTGACACGCTGTATTGGATTCTGCGAACTGCTCCGTTTGAAATTCCGCAGGCGCCGGATCAGCCGATGCAAACGCCATCCACGCTGGTTTCGACATGCCCCGCCGAAAGCCCCGGCGACAAATCCAAAGGCGAGTTGGCTTGCATCGACAAGAATGCGGGACCCAAGCCCGTACCTGAGCCCGCAAAACTAAGCGCCGCCATTGGCTTGAAAAGTTCCCTGGTGGCTCGCGACCTGACCTTCCAGGCAACACCGGAAGGTACCGAAATCGCCGCCGGTTCCGACGCCGAACCGGGCGACATCGTCTATCAGTTAAGAATTGCCCACCAATGAGTTTGTTCAGCCGACTATCTTTGATTGCTGCCTGTTTACTTCAAGTCACTTCACTTTTCGCGCAGGATAACTCCCTGGATTCCCGTGGATTCAAGGTTCGCCGCACCGGCGCCGACGGCCAGGAAAAGGTCGTCACCGTGCCCCGCGGCTATGCCGTGGTAGTCGGCGTCGGCGAATATCAAAATCTTGATCCCAAACTCTTCCTGAGGTTCGCGCAAAGCGATGCGAAAGCTGTTTACCGGACCCTCATCAGCCCGGAAGGCGGCGCCTTCCCGCCGGAGAATGTGCATCTGCTGGTAGGACGCGATGCAACCCTCGCCAACATCCGCCATGAAATGGAGGATTGGCTTCCTAGCGTCGCAAAAGAACCGGACCGCGTAGTGGTCTACTTCTCAGGACATGGCATTGTGGATCACAATGCTGGTTATCTGGTTCCCTATGACCTGGACCCCAACCGCCTCTCTGAAACCGCCTATTCCATGAAGAGGCTGGGCGCGGTAATGACCGACAAGGTCAAAGCTCGCTGGAAAGTGTTGTTCGCCGATACCTGCCATTCCGGAAAAATCACACCCGAAACCAGCAACGAAACGGTGGAGGCTAGCCTGGGTGAGATGCCCAAAACATTTTTGACCTTCAGCGCCACCCGTGAAAATGAAGAAAGCTTCGAAGATCCAAAACTCGACGGCGGTTATGGAATCTTCTCGTACTTCCTGGTTCAAGGCTTGAGCGGCAAGGCCGATAGCGTCCCCTGCGACGGCGTCGTCACGGCCGATGAACTGGTCGAGTATGTCAGATCCGAAGTCCGCGCTTACGTCAGACAGCGCCAGAAGTACCAAACCCCGAACGAACGCGGCAGCTTCGACGACGACATGATTCTGGGCCTCGGCCACGGCTGCGGGAGCACGGCCTCTACAGCCACTAAGAAGACCACCGGCTCCTTGGTCATTGAAGCCAACATGGACGACGTCAACGTGTTTGTCGACGGTCAGCTCATGCAGGGCAAAGTGAAAAAGAATGAACCCCTGCGGCTGCCCGGCATTCCCGCTGGTGACCATCTTGTCGTGGGCGCGCATGACGGCTATGAACCCGTCACCAAGCACGTTCCGGTAACGCCGGGTGAGGACCGAACCGTCACTCTGCAACTGCTCTATCCCCAGAACACCAGCAAAGCCGTGCAGGATCTTGTCGAACACGGAGAAAAAGTGCTCTACGCCCACCGCTCAGGCTGGAACCCGCTCGATATTTACGGTCCCGCCAAACAGGATTACAACAGCGCCCGCGACCTTTTCCGCTCCGCTCTCGAGGCCCAGCCTGTTTATCCAAGGGCCGCTTACGGCCTCGCTACTGTCGACATCCTGCTTTCGAAAGAAACCGAAGCGCTGCAATATTTTGAGCAGGTAATTAAAGACGATCCCACTGACGTCGAAGCACGCATCGAATATGCCGGCGCCGCTACGGAAGCGGGCGACCCCGACCTCGCCATCCGCCAACTGCTGGAAGCCGAGAGGCTCGATGCCGCCAATCCCCTCATCCCTTCCTTTCTGGCTAGAGCTTATCTCGACAAGGGAATCTGGAAGCAGGCCATAGATTACAGCAACCAGGCCATCGCCGCCGCCCCCGCCGGTTACCAGGCCTATCTCTGGCGCGCCGAGGCCTACCGTCGTATGGCCGCCGCCGACAAAGAAGACAGGGCAGAGAATTACCGTCTGGCCAACGATGATTTTCACCGCTTTCTCCGCCTCACCGATTTCTCCACGCCCACCGGCTCCAAGCTCGCCTTTTACCTGTTCGGATTCGGCCAGGGCAGTCGCAATCATGCCGACCGCTTCGGTTCCTACGCTGCCTTTCGAAGCACCGGATTTATCGGCGCCTGCATTTGCAGCGACAAATCAGGCAATCTGGAATCAGCTTTGAAGTACTGCAAGAAGGCCGTTGCCAGCGATTCCAAAGACCCAACTGCGCATTTCTTTTCGGGTAACGTCTATCGCGACTTATTCAATCAATCGCTCGATGCCGACAAACCAAGTTGCGAATATCTGCTGAGCGCGCGCGCAGAGTACGCTGGCGCGGTCGCCATCAATTCGGAGATCCGGGAGGCCGTCATGGCGAAGACAATCATTGCCGATATCGATCGAATTACGCCCAACTTTCATTGCGCCTCGGGCAGTTCCGCCCAGCTTCGTTAAGTTTTCGGCGTCATTGCGCAGCGGAAGCCGATAGTGGACGCATGCGATTTAGCCGCGAAATCCGAAACGTCCCAGATGAATTGCGGCATCAGCCCGAAGCTTTTGTAATCGCCTCCCTTCATCGCGTAAAACAAGTCGTCGCGGCGGATTGTCGGGTCCTGTTGCTGCATTCTCTTCAGGTTTTCCGCGCTCGGCGTATAGCGCAAATCCACCCACTCCCAAACATTGCCGCATAGGTTCAACACACCGTAAGGGCTCGCCCCCTGCGGGAATGAATTCACCGGCATGAGGCTGTGAACTTTCAAATCTGGATTATTTTTGACATTAGCCTTAGTGGGGTCCGCTTCGTTGCCCCAGGGGAACGTCTGACCCGACACGCCTCGGGCCGCCTTCTCCCATTCGTCCCCCGTAGGCAGCCTCTTGCCCGCCCACTTGGCGAACGCCGCCGCGTCGTAGAAGCTGACGTTCACCACCGGATCATCCGGCTGACCGTCTGAAAATCCGGCAGGCTTCTGGTATTTGGTCGCGTTTAGGAACTCGTCATAAGCGCGGTTTGAGACCTCCGTCTTGTCTATGTAGAACGTAGGTACATCCACTCTGTGCTTGTCTTCGCCCAATAACGCAGCGCCGCCCGGCACCAGTTCCATGTCCCCGCTGGCCAGCTTCAACTCTTTGGCAGGCTCACGCCGCGAAGTCAGAACAAAGTACCCCACCACCGCGCACGCAACCAGCACAAGCGCCATCACCGGCCACATCCAAACCCGTGACTTCCGCACCACTGGCGAACTTGGCAGTGGCAAGCGTTGCGTGGGCAGCGTAGCTAAGTCTTCCGAACGGGCAACTGCGATGTTCAGCGCCTCAGCCGCTTCAGAAAGATCCCGGGACACTTCTCCAAAGTTCGCGTAGCGCGCTGCCGGATCTTTCTCCAGACACCGCTTGACAATGCGCTGAATGGATTCCGGGACATTCGCCAGCAACTCATAATTCGGCGAACCACTGAGAATTCCGTAAAAAATAGCATTCAAATCCGGACCTGGAAACGGCCGGACGCCGCCGCTCAGCATCTCAAACAGCACTACGCCGAAGGCCCAGATATCGGTTCGAAAGGAGACAGGCTGCGCCAGCACCTGTTCCGGAGCCATATAGTAGGGCGTTCCTTTGCTGAAACCGGCCGCTGTCTTGTTCCAGTCCGTCGCTTTCGCAATGCCGAAATCCACCAACTTGACCCGCCCTCGGCCATCGATATTGATGTTCTGCGTCTTCAAATCGCGATGGACAATATTTTGCCCATGCACGCAGCCCATCGCCGCGGCCACTTGGCTTGCAATCGAAAGGACATCCGGAAGCTCCATCACCTGCCGGCTCTTGATCAGAGCCCCGAGATGCTCTCCCCGCAGGAACTCCATTACGACGAAGATGTTCCCCTGATACTCGCCCTTATCGAAAATGGTGACGATGTTGTCATGCCCGCACTGCGTGGCCAGCTGGATTTCATCCGCAAATGCCTGGCGGAACTCTTGGTCCTGCTGGCTATCGGGCTTCAGGATCTTGATGGCCACATCGCGAGGCAGTTCGGTATCGCGCGCGCGGTAAACGTCCGACATTCCCCCGCCCAGATACTCCTCGCATCTGTAGCGCCCGATCAGGAACGGTAACGGCCTGGGGCCGGTGTTGACTTCCATGACTTCAGTGGACTTGATTTTATCTCGCCTCCACATTCAGCCCCAAAACGGCTCGCCTGACGCTTGTGGCGAGTTGTGCACCGCCAGCGAAGAGACTTGCAGCCTGACGCCAACAGCTTAAGCGGCGTCAATGGCGTTTCTGAAAGCAAAGAGTCTTTAGGAAAGAGGGAAAAGTGATCAATCTACTGACAGAAGAACAGCTTGCCAAGCAACTCAGCGTCAGCATTGCTTCTTTGCGGCGCTGGCAACTCCTAAATAGGGTCCCTTCCAGGCTTATCGAGGACGAAACTCGCCCGACTTGGAAAAAACGTTTCCTGATTGTGGGCAGGACCAAGACTGATGCCGGTGAAGGCAGGACGACCCGTTAAATGCTCCCTTTTCGAGGTTCTGTCGCAGCATGCTGGTTCGAAGCACGGTTTGGAAGAATTGCCACAAACTGATGAACGAATGCTGACAAGCGATCGGGAAAGTGAACCAGCAACCCTACAAAATCCCCTACAATCAGAGCCGAAGGGCGTCGAAATCGTCAGGCGAAAGGCTCGTAAGTGATTGGAGAATCTTGGCTCCTCAGCTAGGATTCGAACCTAGAACCCCTCGGTTAACAGCTTCGGAATTCAAAATTTATAGACTGCTATGAAGGTATCAACACTAATCACTACCGTTCATTTGCAGGTAGTTAGCGCCCTCCGATGGTGACTGAGGCCAATCAGGACTACTCAGCCCGTATCAGCAGATTGAAGGACAGTCCCACAAGTTTTCCTACAAGTCTCCCGCTCGTACGCAGTTTCCCCGTACAAGCGGCTGACGCGCGGCAAGGGTCACTCCATCAGAGCCGGACCTTTGACTTAAGGTCAAGTATAATGTACTTTAAGTACTGTAGCGATCAGCTATACATGCGTTATGCTCAAAGCTAAACTCTCTTCGGCACCGCTGCCAGTAACCCGCACATTGCGAAAGCTGGGACAGGACATTCGTGATGCCCGGCTTCGGCGGCGTATTCCTGTCGCCATCTTGGCAGAGCGGGCGTCGATCAGCCGTGCGACTCTAAGCAAGGTTGAAAAGGGTGATCTCGGCGTGTCGGTCGGGACATACGCCACGGTTCTATTTACCCTCGGCATGGCCGACCGGCTTGCCGATGTTGCCGATGCCAGGCACGATACGGTTGGACGCGAGTTGGACGAGGAACGTCTGCCCGAGCGGATTCGTCTGTCTCGGCGCAAGTCGTCTCCTGAAAGCACCGGTCCGCGGTAATGGAAATTGAAGTTGTGGTGTATGTCGATTTGCAAAGCGCTCCTCAATTGGTGGGGAGGTTGTGGATGCGGACGCGTAAGGACCGCGAAAGCGCCACATTTGAATATGACCGCAACTGGCTTGCGCATCCGAATCGCTTCTCGCTGGAACCTGCGCTGAAACTGGGTCCCGGTCCGTTCCACACCGCCTCCGATCAACCGCTTTTCGGTGCCATAGGAGATTCCGCTCCCGACCGCTGGGGGCGTGTGCTCATGCGCCGCGCCGAACGTCGCCGAGCTGAGCGCGAGGCTCAGACGCCGCGCACCCTTCGGGAAATTGATTACCTGCTCATGGTAGACGACGAAGCCCGTATGGGCGCGCTTCGGTTTGCCAAAACGGAGGGTGGGCCCTTTCTGGCACAATACGGTTCCACGAGAATCCCGCCGCTCACCACACTGCCAAGATTGCTGTCCGCCGCCGAGCACGCATTGAGTGATACTGATACGGACGAGGATTTGCGCCTGCTCCTGGCTCCGGGATCTTCGCTTGGTGGCGCGCGCCCGAAGGCATCCGTCCGGGATCGCGACGGTCACCTCGCCATAGCCAAGTTTCCGAGCAAAGCGGACGACATGAATACTGTCCTCTGGGAAGCCTGCGCCCTGACACTCGCAGCTAAAGCGGGCATTACGGTGCCCGAATTTCGGATTGAAACCGCCCAGGACAAGCCGGTGCTATTGCTGCGACGCTTTGATCGCGGTGGCGGCATGCGCCTCCCGTTTCTCTCGGCCATGAGTATGCTCGGCGCAAAAGACAACCAGGCGCACAGCTACCTGGAGTTCGTCGATGTGCTCCGCCAGCATGGAGCAGCACCTAAAGAGGACATGCACGCACTCTGGCGGCGCATCGTGTTCAGCATCATGATCTCCAATACCGACGATCATCTGCGCAATCACGGATTCCTCTGGACCGGCCCAGCGGGGTGGCGATTGTCGCCTGCCTATGACCTTAATCCGGTGCCTACCGACATCAAGCCGCGGATTCTCGCGACCGCGATCGATTTTGAAGTCGGTGAGGCCTCGCTTGACCTAGCCTTGGCCGTGGCTTCGTACTTCGAACTGGGCTCCGACGAGGCGCGTTCCATCGCAGCCCAAGTCGGGCATGCCATGGCGACGTGGCGCAAGGAGGCAGGCAGGCTGGGCCTTACCGGGCAGGAGATTGATCGCATGGCCTCGGCTTTCGAGCACCACGACCTAAAAGCGGCATTGGCACTTTCGGTACGCGGCTAGGCTTGCTCTAATTCGGGAGCGTTCCACAAGGCACCCATCGGGACAACAGCAGACAACGTCTAAGGCTTTGAAAATCTTGGCTCCTCAGCTAGGATTCGAACCTAGAACCCTTCGGTTAACAGCCGAATGCTCTACCGTTGAGCTACTGAGGAGTATAAGTGCGTCTTCCTACGTCGTCCGATTCCCCAATCATCACAACCAAAGAACCAGACAACCCTATTAAACCACAGTGACGTTTCCCCTTTCAATCGCTGCCAATTCCCCGCCAATGCTACGCTGAGGGTTCCAATGCAACTCGAGAAAGTCTATGAGCCTCAACGCTTTGAAGCGCACTGGGCCCAGTGGTGGATCGACTCCCAAATCTACCGCGCAAACTCAGAAAAAGCCAAATCCGGTCGCTACTTCTCCATCGTAATCCCCCCTCCCAACGTCACCGGTTCTCTCCACATCGGCCACATGTTAGAACACACCATGATGGACGCGGCCGTTCGCTGGCACCGCATGAAGGGCGAAGAAACCCTCTGGCTCCCCGGTACGGACCACGCCGGCATTTCCACGCAAATCATGGTCGAGCGCCAACTCGCCGCCGAAGGCTTAACAAGAGTCGGCCTGGGTCGCGAGGCCTTCGAAAAACGCGTCTGGCAATGGAAAGAAGACTACGGCAACCGCATCACCGCTCAAATCCGCCGCGAAGGCGCCAGCGTCGATTGGTCGCGCGAACGCTTCACGCTGGATGAAGGTCTCTCCCGCGCCGTCCGCGAAAACTTTTATCATTTGTGGAGCAAAGGACTCATCTACCGCGGCGAGTACATGGTCAACTGGTGCCCTCGCTGCCAGACCGCCATTTCTGATCTCGAAACCGTTCACGAAGCCGAAGAGGGACAACTCTGGTACATCCGCTATCCCGTTGCCGGCAGCGATGAAACTCTAACCGTCGCCACCACGCGCCCGGAAACAATGCTGGGCGATACGGCGTTAGTTGTCCATCCTGACGACGAGCGCTACAAGCATCTTCACGGCAAGACTGCCATCCTGCCCATCATGCTTCGCGAGATTGCCATTCTCCCCGATCCAATGGTGGATCCGAAGTTCGGAACCGGCGTCGTCAAAGTAACGCCCGCCCACGACCCCAATGACTTCGAAGTGGCCCGCCGCCATAAACTGCCGTACATAAAGGTCATTGGCGAAGACGCTCGCATGACCGCAAAAGCCGGCGAATACGCAGGGCTCGATCGCTTCAAAGCCCGCAAACGTATTCTCGAAGCCCTTGAAGCCTCCGGCGAACTCGTTAAAACCGAACCCTATACGCTCAACGTCAGCAAGTGTGAACGCTGCCGCACTATCATTGAGCCGCTGCTCTCCATGCAGTGGTTCGTGCACATGAAGCCGCTCGCGGAAAAAGCGATGGAAGCTGTTCGCGATGGCCGCATCCGCTTCGTGCCGGATGACCGCGAGCCCCTGTTCTTCCAGTGGATGGAAAACATCCGCGATTGGTGCATCTCGCGCCAGCTTTGGTGGGGTCACCGCATTCCTGCCTGGTATTGCAAGAGTTGCGGCGAAATGATTGTCGCGCGCGAAACACCCACGGTCTGTCCGCATTGCGGATCCGCCGAGCTTGAGCAGGATCCGGATGTCCTCGACACCTGGTTCAGTTCCGGCTTATGGCCTTTTTCCACGTTGGGCTGGCCCGACAAGACAGAAGACTTAGCCGCCTTCTACCCGACATCGCTCATGATCACCGGCTTCGACATCCTCTTCTTTTGGCTGTCAAGAATGATCATGTTGGGTATCGAACTCACCGGCGAAGTGCCGTTCCGTGAAGTTCACATCCACGGCCTTGTTCGAGATGCCGACAAGCAAAAAATGTCGAAGACCAAGGGCAACGTGATCGACCCTTTGGTGGTCATGAATAAGTACGGTACGGATGCCGTGCGTCTCGCCCTCTTGCTCTCCGCTGCGGCAGGTTCTGACATTGCGCTGAAGGAAGATCGCATGGAGGCCGGCCGAGGCTTTGCCAACAAGCTTTGGAACGCTTCGCGGCTCCTCTTCATGAATATGGAGCGCTCCGGCATCACCAACTGGGCACCCGTTGAAACCCCCGCGCTCGCTTCCTCCGCCATTGAAGACGTCTGGATCTTCGCCGCTCTCAAGCGAACTGTCGAAACCGTCAACCGCGCGTTAGAACTTCATCGCTATCACGAAGCCGCGCAGACAATGTGGGATTTCACCTGGCGCGAATTCTGTGACTGGTATCTGGAGGTCAAGAAGCTTCGTTTCGAAGAAGCCACAGGCGTCAATGCCCACTGGCAGGCCACGCTTACCGTTTATGAAGCCATCCTGCGCCTCTTGCATCCTCTTGCGCCATTCCTTACCGAGGAACTTTGGCAAAGGCTTGTCCACGGCGACGGCGCCAACCCATCGCTGCCCAAATCCATTTCATTAGCGCATTTTCCTTCCGCCGTCGAAGGAAGCATGCATCCCGACGGCGTCCAGCTCTTCGGCCTGCTCCAGAACGTGGTCACAGCGTCTCGTGAGCTGCGCGCCGACAACAAAGTGGACCCCAAGCTGACTGTCTCAGCCGACGTTTTCTTCCGAAACAGTATGTTCACTGAGGGAGACTTGGCGATCATCGGCTCAATTGCAAAGCTCGATCTGGCGCAACATGCGGGCAGTATCGATGCGCGCTCTGGGTTGGTTCGCGAAGCCGCGGATTTCGACCTCCGGCTCAATTTCCAACCGCCCGCGAGTGTCGAGGGCGCACTCAGTCCTGAAGCTCGGGCGCGCGCTGAAAAGGAGATCGACAAACTGCGTCTGAATATCGCCAGTTGTGAGCGGCAGTTGAATGATCCCGTCTTTGTCAGCAAAGCTCCTGAAAAAGTGGTGAACAGCATTCGCGAAAAGCTGACTGAGTATCAGGATCAAATGATTAAAAACCAAAATCTGCTGCAAGGCCAGCAATAAGAGAAACATGCTCGACATTGCCAGGCTGAGGGCTGCTCGGCCAGGGAATCAATTTCACTACTTTAGTTCCATCGGTTCCACCATGACGGAGGCCGCGCGTTTGGTTTCTGAGAACGCCGGCCATGGCGCCGTGGTGATTGCGGACCAGCAAACTGCAGGCATGGGCCGCCTGGGACGCAAGTGGACCTCACCATCCGGCCTCGGCATTTACTGTTCCATCCTGCTAAAGCTTCCGCTGCCCCCAGCGCAGCTCCCCGTAGCTAGCCTGCTGCTGGGACTCGCAGTTGCTGAAGCAATTCAGACGTCTACAAATCTCATCTGTGATTTGCGCTGGCCTAATGACGTTCTGATTAACGACAAAAAGGTTTGCGGCATTCTTACCCAGATCATCGACTCCTATATCGTCGCGGGAATCGGTATCAACGTGAATCAAAGCGGGTTCGAAGAAGGCCTCCGTACGCCCGCTACTTCGCTTCTGCTCGAAATAGGACGGGAGCAGCGCCGCGAAGACATTCTGGTGGCCGTGCTTCAGTCGCTTGATTCGTTCTCCTACTTGCTGCAGACGCAAGGCGCCCCTGCCATCATCAGGGCTTTTTCCGCCATCTCCAGCTACGTCAATGGCCGTCGTGTCACGGTCGAGGAGGGCGGCGCTCAGGGCGTGACCGCTGGTCTGGACGAATCGGGTTTTTTGCTCCTGCGTGATTCCCACGGACGTCTGCAGCGGCTCTCAGCCGGCGGAGTCAGGGCAGCGGCTTCATGAGCGGTGAAGACGCCGGCAGGGGCGAAGAGGAAGATTGGCCGCAGAATTACTTCAACTACTTCACGGAAATAGAAGAACACTTCCAACGTGCGCGCGGCACTTCCATGTTCCTAATCTCGCCGCTCGATTGGGCGCTGATTGAAAACTGGAAGAATGCCGGCCTTCCATTGGAGGCTGTGCTGAAAGGCATAGACGAAGCGTTTGAAAAGTGGCGCAGCCGTAAGAATGCGCGCCGCCAGGTGAATTCGCTTGCCTACTGCGCGCAAGCTGTCCTGGAAGCCGCCAAACGCACCAGCTCTCGCGCTCAAACCTCAAATCCCGACGCTCCCTTTGAGCATGAAGAACTGCGCCACTATCTGACGAAAGCGGCTTACGCCTATCAAGCCAATCCAGCCACCCGCGAAGTGGCATCCTCGCTTTCAGCAATCGCGGACGATTTAGCGGTGCAAGCCAAAAACCTGGAAGATCTCGAGCGCCGCCTCACTACGCTCGAAGAGAAAGCCGTCGCCATCGTTCGAAGCACGCAAAGTGATGAAGACCTCTATGCCATCCGCTCGGCGCTCGATCAAGAATTGAAGCCGTATCGCGGCAAGATGTCGGCCGACCAGATCTCCATGCTTGAACGCCGTTATCTCGATACCGCCATCCTGGAGCGTGCCAAATTGCCGCGCCTCAGCCTCTTTTATATTCACTGATGCCTGGTGTTATAGATTAATCGAGTGACCACCAGAGCCGAACAGCCGTCGCGACGATTAGTTTGGTTTGCGCTTGTTCTTCTGGTCGTCTCCGTCTGCATCAATTACGCGGACCGCGGCAACCTGGGCGTCGCCGCCACCAGCCTGGCTCGCGAACTCCGGCTCGATCCCGCCGCACTTGGCGTCCTCCTCGGCGCGTTCTCACTCACCTACGCCATCTCGCTGATTGCCGCTGGCAAATTGATTGACCATTTCAACGTCAATTGGCTCTATGCCCTTGCTTTCCTTTTGTGGTCCGCTGCCACGGGTGCGACCGGCCTCGCCAGAGGCTTCTGGTCCATTCTCATCCTGCGCTTACTCCTGGGAGCCAGTGAATCCATCGCTTATCCGGCGTATTCGAAAATGATCGTCACCAGCTTCCCGGAACGTCTGCGGGGCACCGCTAATGGCCTCATTGACGCGGGTTCAAAACTGGGGCCTGCCATCGGTGTCCTGCTCGGAGTGAAAATGCTGGGCTGGTTCACCTGGCGCGGAATGTTTGCCATCATGGGCGGCGCAAGCCTGCTCTGGCTCGTGCCTTGGTGCATGGTAGCGGGTAAACTTCCTGGCACGGCCGCGCATCGGGCAAAAGCCCTGCCATCCGCCAGCTACGCAAAAATTGTGTCTACTCGCGAACTCTGGGGCACTGCCATCGGTCTATTCGGGGGCAATTACGCCTGGTTCTTCCTGCTCAATTGGCTGCCTTATTACTTTGAGAAAGAGCGTCACTACACGCACGATAAGCTCGCCCTGCTCGGCTCGCTCCCTTTCTGGGCTATCGCCGCCTCGTCCACCTTCTTCGGTCTCCTGGCAGACTACTTCATCCATCGCGGCCACGAAGCCGGCCGCCTGCGCCAACGCTTCGTTTGCCTCGGACTCCTCACTTGTGGCATTTTTATGCTCGCCACCGTTATGGTTCAAAATGTGGATCTCAGCAACCTCTTGCTGCTCCTGGCTTTCATTTCCATGGGTGCCTGGTCCTCAAATCACTGGGCCTTAACCCAGTTCCTATCAGGCCCCGCCACCGCGGGCAAATGGACCGGACTTCAAAACTGCATCGGCAACTTCGCCGGAGTGCTTGGTCCCACCCTGAGTGGCTTCGCCCTGCAAGCCACTCATTCCTTCTTTGCTGCCTTCGCTATCGCCGCGGGCTTTTTATTGATGTCGGTCATTTCTTACCGTTTCGTCATCGGTAAGCCAAGCCAGATATTTGGAACATCCCTTATCGAAGCTGACTCAGTCGCAACGAAGCAGTAAAGGATCGCAGCAATAAAAGATGGCAGCAATTCCGGCCCCTCCGCTTTCCACATTGCTCTCCTGGTTAACGGTTGCCTTCACTATTGAGTTCGACAACGAGTTCGAACACCGCATGCCCCACTCCACCACAAGCTTCGGCTCGAAGGCTGGAGAGCCCTGGCTCGTTTCGATGGCAATGTATCTGACATGCATGCAGTATGTTCCGCCCGAAGGCATCCGCGTCGGACAACTTGCCGACGCTGCCCGCACTGGAACCAATTTGCACGGCATGGCGCGATGGCGTTACATCACCATCGGCCCTGACAATTCAAACTCTCATGCCAAGCCCCGTAAATCCGACCGTCTAATCCTTCCCACTCCGGCCGGCCTGAAAGCCCGGGAAATCTGGAAACCTCTGTTTGAAGTCATCGAGAAGCGCTGGCAGACGCGCTTCCATGCCGAACAAATTCAACAGCTTCGATCAGCCCTCTGCGGGGTACTAACCCCCATACCGTTTAATCTGCCGGATTGCTTGCCCATCTTGAGCTACGGGCTCTACACAAAAGGGCACATTAAAAGGCAGCCTGCCTCTGTCGTCTGTCAGGAAAGGCCCCTTCCAACGCTTCTAGCTCAGGTCTTAATGTCCATTGCCGTGAGGTTCGAAAACGAATTCGACGTGTCGCTCGCCATCTGTGCAAACCTGCTTCGAGTGCTGGATGAATCGGGAGTGAGAGTCCGCGATATTCCAACCCTCAGCGGCGTCTCGAAGCAGGCCATAAGCATGGCGATGGGGATCCTTCAAAAGAAGCATCTTGCTGTTCTTGCGCAGGATGAGAAGCCCCGGCGCGGGAAGATCGCGAGACTCACTTCCGAAGGCATCCGGGCGCAAGCTGCATATCACCAAGCTCTTTTGAAAGTGGAAAAGCGCATGGAGGTGAAATTCGGCAGAGAAGTCATCACCGCGCTGCGGCAATCGCTTGAAGCCATGACTGCAAATCTTTCGCTTTTGTTCACCGCGATTGAGCCCTATCCGGACGGCTGGCGGGCTTCGGTTCCCAAACCCCAGACGCTCCCGCACTACCCTATGGTCCTGCATCGCGGGGGGTATCCTGACGGCAGCTAGACTTAGTAAGTCAGTTAGAACGTAATGCTCAAGCCGCCGCGAATGGCCTTCGGGGTCTGCACAATCAGCAAACGCTCGCCCCCTGAACCCAGCACCGGCAGATAGCCCTGCGAAAGCATATTTCGCAAGTCGCCTACCAGTTCCAACCGCCCGCCCATACCAAAGAAGCTCGGCAAAGGTTGCCGGACCACGATATTCAGGCCCGTTGCCAGCGTCAGATTCTGCGTCGTAAATGTATGGTCGGGAATGGAGGCGCGTGGGTCAGCCCAACCGTATCGGGCCGAGATTCGCGTACCGCATTTTGGAATGCGTGCCCGCAGGCCGAAGTCGGCCGTGTTGTGATTCTTGCTCGCCAGGAAATCTTCTTTTGTGTTCACGCCGGGCATCAGGCTTTCGGCGGCCGTGAATGCTCCCAATCGTCCATAGGCCGCTTGCAGCGAAATCGCGTCACTCAGCTTTCTGTCAATGGAAGCCACATAACCGTCGCGGCTATAGTTCCCGATGTTGTAGATCGATGTCTTCGAAACCCCGTCCGACAAAATGCTTCCAGCATCCAGCACAGACAAATCACCCGCCACATCCATCCGGCCGTTGAGAACACGTTCATGAAAAGTACTGAAGGAAAAAGTCGTGTTGCCTCGAGTCTTGGACACGCCCACTTCCATATTGCGGGTGCTCTGTAGTTCAAGCCGGCTATTGCGCAGGGACATCTCCGGTATGCGCGCAAGCGCACTCATCGGCGCGCTCAAGTCGTCGTCCAGCAATTCCTCGGGTTCGCTGTTCTTTGAAACCGTATGCGCCGTCAGTTCATCCGCTCGCCCGCCGTCGCTAAACGCAAGCACCAGGACCGTTCCTTTGCCCAGATCGGCAGTCACGCGCGCAAACGGGCTGATGCGGCCGGCATGCTGTAGGAAATCCACCGACTCAGCCGAGATCCCGTATTCCAGATGGATCTCGTCAGTAGGGTCGGCGGATTCATACATACTCAACGACATGCTTCGCAACATCGTGTCGTCGTTTCCACCCGCCCCTTGCCCACCCGGTAGCACGTGAATCTGGGACATTGTGAAAGCAATCTCTGGCGGATCTGCAAAGCCGAATCCGAATCCCGAACTGGGAGTGTAAATCGCCCCTATCGAAAATGTGTTTGGACCCGCGTCAGGCTTCTGTCCCAATCTGCCGGCTACTTGCAGGCCACTTTTGCCGTAGAGATTGGTGGAGAGTGCAAACTGCGTCCCTATGTCCATGCTCTCTGGATCGCTGCCCACCAACCCGGTATCGCCTCCGCCTGAGATCCCAACCAGCATATGTGTGCCGCTGAACAGTTGCGGATGCAAATTGGCAGCGGAATAACTATCCTCGTCGTTGGGTGTATCTTCGTCGGGTAAGAAGCGAGTGATCGGCCGTGTTGCCGGGGAAGACCTCAGCACCCACTTCCAATCACTGCTCATTGCTCCCGCCGGGAGCACCGGGTTCAGTTGAATACTGGAAAACAGCGTCGCCAGATTGATCTGCAACATGCTGTTGCCGCCGGCTCGAATGGCGATCTTATCGCGGAAGGCAGGCACGAAACTTTCCAGCGAAACGTGGATCGAGTAGGAGTCCGGCGAGAGGCCGCCGAAAGCGAATCTGCCATCCGCCGTGGATACGGTTTTGGCCACCATCCGATCGTACTTGTTGAAAAGCTTAACGCTCGCGCCCACCTGTGGGATGCCCGCTGTGTCCACCACGGTACCCAACAAATTGCCCGTCACGGGAGTGGCCCAATCGGACCCGCGCGCGGCCAGTGGCACGAATAGCCAACCGGCCAAAACTACGACCAGTAATACCGCCCTAGCGAACTGTCTGCTCGCAAAATCCGATTGCAAAAACTGATCCTTCTGCGCTTAGGGGGCGCAGGCCAACTACGATGTTACCGTAAACTGGGCCGAGGGGGAGAGGCTCTGATTCTTCAGTTTGTCATCCACCTTTAATCTAAGCGTATAGTGCCCCGGGGGGAGCGACTTCAACGGCAGCTTCTTCTCAACCGTTACCAGAAATGCCGACGCGTTCGGAATCGTTTTCAAATCCTCAGTCTGCGACATCACTGTCTTATTCTCTGAGTTTACGACTTCGTATTCGATGTTCCCGGACGGCTTCTTTGTCTTCTCATCCATGCCCAGGTTGTAGAACTCGGTATAGATGCCCATCGTCTCGTTCTGTTTGAAAACGTCATTGATGCGCGGACGTACTTTCGAACTCCGGATCACGAACTGACCTGTGCCGATGCTGTTCGTCGGCACCCGTTCCAGTTGATCCGCCAGGATCACGCTGCTGGCCGCTAGTTGATCTTCCTCATAGTGTGGAACATTTAGCGCCATTTCGAAGGTGTTCATCGTATTGGCAACCGTGTCTTTGGCTACAATATTCAAGCGATAGGTGCCGGGCGCCAGTGGAATCCGCTTCGAATAGATTTGTGAACCATTCATCGCCTGCTGCAGCATTTCACTTGGAATCTCCGACGTTACTGTCTCTTCAAACCAGTTCACACTGCGGCGCGTCAGCGTCGTGATGCGTCCATAGATGTTGATGGTCGCCTTTGAGATTTTGTCCTTCGAGGCGTAATTCAAGTCGCTGTTCTTGAACTGAACCATAATGTTCGCGTAAACGGTGGAATCCGTCACGCGAATAAAGTCCGATCGCACACTCATGGGCAGCGTGTTGTACTTGATGTTTGAACTGACAACCGCGTCCAGGTCCTTGAACTTAATCGCCGGCGCCTTCATCAGGTTGGCGTACTGTTCGAGCCGCGTGAACTCATTCATGCTTTCCGGTAAAGGTTGACCGCCTGTTCCCAGGTGTGTGCCGTCAGTCCGGCTAAAGCGCTGGGTCTTGTTTGCCGTGCCCATTTGTTCCGCCATAGTCAGGCCTGCTCCAGGTACATAAAGCAGGGCATCCTTCTCTTCAGGGTCCAGACTGATGTGATATTCGCCAGACATTGTCGTGTCCACGAATTCGATAATCACGTTCGTACCAGCGCCTTCGATATAGCGGTAGCGCCAATCTTCAAACGGATAGGTGGAGGTTTCGCCGCCGCCTTCTTCAATCGGACGCTCGTAGCTGCCGCCCGAAGGATGCGAATCGATTTCGTCTGGCGGCCCGTACTTGATGTAAATCATGCCGCGATCAGTCTTCCACCCGGGAATACCCGAGGCATAGTGATCGTTCGCGTAGGCAATACGGCGATAATGCTCTTCCTTGTATTCGTTCTCCTCCGTATCCGGAGTGGGGTCGCGCCGCAACCAGAACTGCTCTACGAACTGCTGCCGCTCCTCGTCTGTTTTCAGACGTCTAAAGCCCTGTTTCTCTTCATCCGTGATGATGTACACCACGTCTTCGTTCAGCCACTTCTTCCAGGGCCCGGCAAGCTCCTTCTCGAGCTCTTTCTGTTTCCTGGCTAACTGCTTCTTTGTCAGAGGTTTGGCTACAGTTTCCGACGTCGACGAGGAAGAACTGCTGTCGGACGTTGATGTAGCCGGTGCTGGCTTTTCTTGAGCAAATGCAAGGCTGCTGATTACAGCCGCACCGCAGACGCCAACAAGTAACGGGACTTGGAAGGCGGAGAACAACTTCATACGGACGGGACCACCTTTATAGCTTTTAAGGCTTATTCCTAAGTTTATGTTTGTTTCGATCGTACGTCAACGCCCTGACGCTCGCCGGAGAACTCTGGTTTCAAACGGTTTAAATCTCAAAAGCCCCGAACCCGAGACGTACACCCCAGCATAGTGTAACCTTTGTCTTCGGGTCGTCGTTAGGATACAGTATTTGGGATTGAGACTCCGATTTTCGAGAGCCATTATTGATTTCGTAACCCTGCATTACCATTTATGAGCCGTTTAGCGAACGTTATTACTTCCCTGGCGTTGGCGATTAACGTGCTCCGCGATGTTATTCGTCCAATGTTCACGGGCATTAAGACTTAAGCTTCTGATCCAGATATAACTTAAGACGCTAGAACTAAGGTTTTCCCTTGAGCGAGTCCAAAAATCAATTCGCTGGTACTCTTCTGCTAATCCTCACGGTAGCAGTGGTAGTTAGCGCCGTCTTGAGTTTTCGGAACCTGCACGGCTACCAGCTCCCGGACGATGGCGTCACATGGATCGATCAAATCCATTCCTCGAATCCTGCAGCCTCGAGTCCCGGAAAATCTTCGGAACATGTTGTAATCGCGGCCAATATTGAGCCGGATGGACCAGGTGATCACGCAAAAATCCGGTTGGGCGATCAGCTGGTGTCCATTCAGAACTTCCCCATCAGGGAATCGCTGGATGTTCCTCAGGCTCTTTCCCGATTCCACCCCCTCACCGTCGTTTCTTACACATTAAGGCGAAATGGCGTTGAGTTCCAAAAAGGCGATATTTTCCTCAGAGCTGTGCCTCGCGACAGCGCTCTTTATTACCAGTTTTTTGTCGGTTTTTTCTACCTGGCCATCGGTTTGTTCGTCTATTACCGCCGGACCAGCGCCGCGAAAAGTCAGCATTTTTTCATCCTCTGTCTGGCCTCGTTTATTGCTTCCTGCTTCCATTACTCCGGCAAGCTGAACACGTTCGATGAGGTCCTGTACTGGGGCAACGTTTGCTGCGGATTATTAGCCCCTGCCATCTTTCTCCATTTCTGCCTCTCTTTTCACTCCCGCCCCCGTTTCCTGTCCCGCTGGTGGTCCTGGTTGGTCCTCTATGGACCGGCCGTCCTCTTGATCCTGCTCGCCGCGTTAATCGCTGAAGGTCTGCTGAAGTTTTCGGTGTCTCTGGTCGACATGCGCTGGCTCCTGGACCGGGTCACGCTCGGTTATTCAGTGCTGCTTTATATCGCCGGCGCTGCTGCTCTGTCGCTGGACCTGTCCAAAACCGAAGACCCCGTGGTCCGCCGCCAGCTGAAATATCTCAGGAACGGTGCAGTTCTCGGTATAGGTCCTTTCGCTCTCTTTTACGCTCTTCCTTACGTGTTTGGTGCTCTCCCGGGCCACCTGATGAATCTGACCGTTTTGTCCATGGCGCTCATCCCGCTCACCTGGGCTTACGCCATCACCCGATACCGCCTCATGGATGTCGACATTATCTTCCAGCAGGGTTATGTCTACACTCTGGCGACGCTAGCCGTCATCGGGACCTTTTACGGGCTCATCTTTCTTATTCTGAACGTCCGCAACATCAATCCGCCCGCCTTCGTGGTTTTAATCTCCTTCGCGACATTCGTCTTCCAGCCTATTCGCCGCTGGATTCAGGAGCAGTTGGACCGCTGGGTGTTCTATCGCGACCGCTACGATGCGCGCCTCACCATCATCGAGTTTGCCCGGGAACTGTCGTCTGAGACGGACCGCAACGCCATGTTGGAGAAGGTTTCCGAACGGCTCCTGCGGACCCTTTCCATCCAGCGGATCGGATTTTTCCTTTGGAACGAGACGGAGGGCGATTTCCAGATTCACTCATTCAACCAGCGCCCGCAAAAAGGACATCGGCCGGCGACCTCCACGAATTTCCCGAAACTTCCAGCGCATGGCCCGCATAAGAACTACGACCTGAGCTTCCTTCAAGGCGGCGCCGACAAACCTTATATATTCTTCGAAAGCCCGCGGCGCTTGCGAGACATTGTTTCCGAATCGCTACCCGTCACCGTGCGGGATACGGTCGCCGAGCTTGATTTTACGTATTATGTTGCCTGTCGCGCCCGCGGCCGGGTTCTCGCCTATATAGGTATCGGTCGAACCACGGAAGGCGATTTCCTTTCGAGCGATGACATTGAGCTCTTGGTCACCATCTCCAATTACGTCGCCATCGCTATCGAAAATTCCCGCCTGTACAGTTCGCTGCAGGACAAAGCCGACGAATACGAGCGTCTCAAAGAATTCAGCGAAAACATCGTCGAATCCATCAACGTCGGTGTGCTCGCCGTGGGGTTGGATGATCGTGTAGAAAGCTGGAACAGCCAGATCGAAAGGCTAACCGGTATCGGCCGTGCTGAAGCCATGGGCCAAAAGCTGGAGGCGCTGTTCCCGGGCGATCTGTGCGACAACTTCGCTGAAGTCAGCGGGAATTCCGGCATTCACAACGTTTACCGGGCTACCCTCCGCCAGCGTCCGTTTGGAAATTTCATCGCGGCCAAACCCAGCCGCGGATTGGAACTCGTGGGCCCTCCAGCGTCCAGCCGGGAATCAATCGTAAACCTCGCCATTGCGCCGCTGTTCTCTAAGGATCACAAGCAGATTGGCCGCCTCATTATTTTTGACGATGTGACGGACCGCCAGGAACTCGAGCGCCGCTTGGTTCAGGCCGATAAGCTGAGTTCCATCGGACTGCTCGCCGCCGGGGTCGCCCACGAGGTAAATACACCTCTAGCTGTAATCTCTACCTACGCTCAGATGCTGTCCAAACAGGTCTCTGAGGATGAGCCGAAGGCCAAGCTGTTGGATAAGATTGCGAAACAAACCTTCCGCGCCAGTGAAATCGTTAACTCCCTCCTGAACTTCTCCCGCACTTCCCCCACGGAATTCCTTCGCATCGATATTAACCGCGTCATCAGGGAAACCGCTTCGCTGGTCGATCACCAGTTTCAGAAAGCCGGCGTCGCTGTTCAGTTAAACCTGGCCGAAAACCTGCCGTCCATGCGCGGCAACTCCAGCAAGCTTCAGCAGGTCTTCCTCAACTTATTTCTGAACGCGCGCGACGCCATGTCCAGCGGAGGTTCTCTCGAAGTGCGTAGCTGGGCCGGTGGCGGCTTGGTCCATATTGAAGTGCGCGACTCGGGGCAGGGAATTCCGGCCGAACACCTGGCCCGAATTTACGACCCGTTCTTCACAACCAAAGGTGCAAAAAAGGGTACGGGCCTGGGCCTCTCCATTACCTACGGCATCGTCCAGGAGCACAAAGGGACCATCGAAGTGGACAGCACGCTCGGCCAGGGAACTTGCTTCCGCTTGGATTTCCCCGCTGCCGCCGATCAGGAAACCTTCCCCACTCCCATGAAGCAGGTAATTCACGCTTAAGGCCATACCAGTACGATTACGAAACGAACTCCCTCCGGAAAACGTCCTCCATCATGTTAGCCCCTTGCTCTCTCCCGCCGTTTTCTTGCCGGTGCAGCCCGATCACGCACCCGCATGGATCGGACAAATGACTGGAATATGTTATTTTTTGGGTAAGCGTGAGCGATGGACAACTTACGACGAAAGAGGTTAGATGGTTTTGAGTGTGACGCTGGGTGTTCTGCTGTTCATAGCGGCCATCCCTTTCATTTACTACCTCTTAGTGTTATTCAGTTCGTTTCGTTTTTTTCGACGTGCGCGCGCCCGCTACTCTGCTCCGTCGCATTTTACCCCGCCTGTTAGTATCCTGAAACCCGTCCGGGGCCTGGATCCCGAAGCCTACGAAAACTTTGCCAGTTTCTGCCACCAGGATTATCCCGAGTATGAGATCATCTTCTGTCTCGGAGACGCTTACGATCCGGCACTCCCCGTCATCGAGAAGCTAATCCGCGATTACCCCAGCCACTCCATCCGTGTTATCTATCGTTCCGGTTTGCGGAACGCACCCAACGACAAAGTTGTCAAATTGGATCAGCTCGTTCACGAAGCAAGATTTGAGTATCTGGTTATCAATGATAGTGACGTCCGCGTCCAGCCCGATTACCTTCGCGCCGTGGTTGCTCCGCTGGTACGCCCTGAAATCGGAGGCGTCACCTGCCTTTATGTGGCCGCTGAAGAAAACACCACGATTGATCGTATTCAGTCTCTCGGCATGATCAGCGATATGTATGCCGGCTTACTAGTCGCCTGGCAATTAGATGGTGTCAAGTTCGCCCTCGGCGAAACCATCGTCACTACCAAGAAAATCCTCGCCGAATTCGGCGGTTACCGCGCGATAGAGCACCGCCCCGCGGACGACCTTCTGATCGGTCGCATGATCTCCCAACACGGCCGGGAAGTCGAGTTGCTTCCATACGCCGTCCAAACCGTTGCCGATTACGGTTCGCTCATCCAGCTCTACCGCAAGCGTCTCCGGTGGATGGTGGTGATGCGTCACATGCGCCCCGGCGGACACTTTGGACTCCTGCTCACGCTCGGCCTCCCCTGGTCACTACTCGCCGTCGCCATTCACCCGACGTTCGCAGTGGCCTCGGCCTACCTGGGCACCTACCTCTTCCTGCGCCTTGCCATGACCTGGTTGATCGGCATCTGGGGCATGAAACAGTCGTCGGTGTGGCGCAACCTTTGGTTAATCCCCGTCTGGGATGCGCTGGCCACGGCCATCTGGGTCGGTAGCTTCATACAAAACGACATTCGCTGGCGAGACGGCCAGTATCGCCTGCAAAACGGCATGATGGTGCAATCCACCGGCGCCCCAGGCGAATAAGATGCGCGGGATGCGAATATAGTTCATTCCCCAAGCCCGCGAAGTTGCCAGCCGTAGCCAAAACGTCCCCAGCCCGGCGCACTCTCTCCGCCGGCACCTAACCCTTCGCGACCTCATCTTTACCCAAGTCCTTTCCGTTGTTGGAAACACCTGGGTCGGTATTGCAGCCGCCCTCGGGGCAGGGCAGTCCCTCACCTGGATTATGGCCATGCTGCTGTTCTACTTCCCCATGGGAGCGGCAGTCATCTACCTTAGTCGCATCATGCCGCTGGAAGGCGGCCTCTACCAATGGGGCAAGCGAGGGTTCGGAGACTTCGCCGGCTTTATGCTCGCCTGGAATCTTTGGGTCTACGCCATGACGGTGGTCTCGGGTATCCTCTTCGAAATTCCGACTGGTGTAGCCTACCTGATCGGCCCGACCGCTGCCTGGCTGCCCGGAAACCGCATTGCATCGTTGCTGCTCATCGCGCTGATCCTCGCCGCCGTTGCCATTCTGGCCATCCGCGGCTTGTCCATTGGCAAGTGGATTCACAACCTCGGCAGCATTTCGATCCTGGCCGTTTACGCAATGTTGATGCTACTGCCTTTATGGGCCAAGATTCACGCCCAACCGGTGAATTGGCATCCGCTGACCTTTCAACTGCCGCCTGTCACACTCTTCTCACTTGCCATATTCGGACAGATGATGCTGGGTGCACTCAGCGGCCTGGAATACGTCGCCCTCCTCGCGGAAGAAAGCAATGCGCCGGCACGCACCATCGGCCTCTCCGTCATCTTCGCCTCTCCCATCATTTGTGCCATGTTTATCTTGGGAACAGCCTCCGTGCTGGCCTTCCAAGGCACGGATAAAATCAACTTCATTGCACCCATCCCGCAGACCTTGCGGTGGGCGCTCGGCAACCAAGGTCCGGCTGCGCTGCTGGCTTCCTTGGCCATCCTGTTCACTCAGTTTCGAATCCTGGGCGTTGTGAGCCTCCTCTTTACCGGGGCCACGCGCCTGCCGCTCGCCGCCGGCTGGGACCGGCTCATCCCCGCCTGGTTCACCCGGCAACACCCTCGCTGGCTCACGCCGGTGAACGCCATCCTCTTTTCGGCTGCTCTCGTCCTGCTCCTGCTGATACTGGGCAGCGCCGGGGTCGGACTCCAGGAAGGCTTCCAGGTCCTCGAAAACGCCTCCACCGCTCACTACGCCATCGCGTATCTTGCCTTGTTCGCCATTCCCCTCATAGGGGTCAAAGCCATTCGCCTAGCGCTTCCGCCCTGGCTGAAATGGAGTTCGGCCATAGGCTTCTGCGCCACCCTTTTCAGCCTGGCCATCTCAGCCTACCCCTTCGTCGACGTCGTGAACCCGCAAGCCTACGCCGCCAAGATTTTAGGCGCAACCGCCCTCAGCAACCTGATTGGCTTCACTTTCTATCGGATCCGCGAGAGAAGCCACTAGCGCCGCTCTTCCGCTAGGTGCGCAAGACCGAGCGAACCCTGAAAACGCCAGGGCCGCCAAGCTTTCGCTCAGCGGCCCTGGTATAACAAAACAGAAGCTGAAAAAACAGCCCGGCTAGCTAAAGCTAGTCACCCATTGCTCCAACTTCTTCCTGCGAACGCTGCGGCGCCTCAACCGGAGCAGCCGGCTTAATGCCGCCGTTAGCGGAACTCAGCAAACCATCCAGCGGCACGAACCCTTCAATCTTCTTCTCCCCCAGAACATGCTCACGGTAAAGCCGGGCCATCTTGTCGTTCTCGATCTTCTGGCGCAGAGCTTCGTCGCGTGCCCGAGTTTTTTCTTCACGGGCCGTCTTGGCGATACCGGCGTCATCCAGATCGTGCTGGCGCGCAGCCTTCACCGCTTCTTCGTTCAGAATCAGATTGTGTTCCCTGGAAGCGAGCGGCACTGCCTTGTTACCGGCGAAGATCTCATGGCGGCCATGCTCTTCGTACCACTTGGTCAGAGTCGCGGTCATGTGCATTTTCTCAATGATGTTGCGCCAGCCCACGCCTGTGTTGTAGGCGCAGAACGAAATCTCGCCTTCCTGGGTAGCGTAGGGGATGATGCACTGCTCGGTGCGGCGGAAGTCGTAGTTGAAAAGATCCTGGAACCACATGCCTGCAATAAACAGGAAATTCCAACGGTCGGCACGGCGCTTGTCGATATCTTCCCGGGTCCGGTCGCCCGTCACTTTGCCGTAGCCGCCGGTCTGAGCTTTCTTGCTCATGCCGAAGCACTTGTCGAACTTGGCAACCAGATCGCTCAGCTTGAAGTGAGTGGGTGACTTGAACGAGTTGTAGTTCCGCAGCAGGGCGAGCGTCACGCCGAAAGCCGAGATGGCGCGGCCACGAGCGGCGTCGTTGATTCTCGCCATATCTTTGGCGAGCTGATCCGCGTTCAGGAACGCGGTCACCGGGACGTATTCCTTGGTTTCCTTATCGCACATTACGGCCATGCCGATACCGCAGTTCGGATGGCATCCGCAACTCAACTGACCCCAATCCGCATTCGGTCCATGGATCAAATCGGCGAAATCGGAGAAGGTGCTCATGAAGCTGATCGGGAACCAGTCACGCACCGGTTCGCCGATGCCCACCTGATTCTTCACATCATGTGCCAGATGCGAAAGCGTGTAACGCTGTGCCTTGCGGCGCTCCTCCGTAATCGCTTCGTCGCGACCGGTGAACGACACCGGCTGGAACGAAAGGAACGGAATCTTCTTCGGATTTTCGAGCGCGAACTCAACCACGCGGCCAACCTGTTCATTGTTGATGCCGTTGATGATGGTGATGACCGGAACGATATCCACACCATTGGTCCACAGGTTCTCAATGGCGCGCAGCTTTACATCGAACAAATTGCCAACCGCGCGATGCGAGTTTGCTTCGTTCCCGATACCGTCGAACTGAAGGTAGGCGTAGCGCAATCCGGCTTCGGCAGCCTTCTTGCAAAACTCAGGGCTCTTGGCAAATTCAATGCCATTCGTGGCAGCCTGCACGCTGTTGTAGCCCACCTTGCGGGCATACCGGACGGCATCCAGGAAGTAGGGTGAAAGCGTCGGCTCGCCACCGGAGAACTGAACCGACATCTGGCGGCGCGGCTTGATGGAAATTGCGTTGTCCAGCAACTTCTGAATGTCTTCCCAGCTCAGTTCGTGGACGAATCCAACCTGGTTGGCATCCATGAAGCAGGGGTCGCACATCATGTTGCAGCGGTTGGTCAAATCCACCGTCAGAACGGATCCGCGTCCGTGGGTAATGGTGCTGCTGCCATGGTTGTGCAGCTTTTCGTCCGCGTGAGCGCGAATGTCGCGGCCGGGGAATACGTCTTCGAGGTGCTTGGAAAACTCGGGATCGATCGACATCAGGTCTTCGAATTGCCCATGGATGGGGCATTCTTTGACCATCAGGATCTTGCCGTCGCGCTCAATGATCTTCGCCTTGATTTCGCCGACGGGTTCGTTCAGAAGAATCTTGTAGTCGATCTCGCCATCGACAATCTTCTGGCGGATCTCAGGGATGCACTTCGGGCACAGAGAGTCAGTTTCACGGGGCCAACCCAGTGGCGGCTTCACTTTCTGGTAGCTCTTTAACAGCGGCTTATCAGACCACTTCGGGGTGAAAGAGGGGTTCTGGTTTATCTGGTTGACCCGGTCAAATACCTGCCAGAGAGCGTTCGCGCCTATTGATACTGCTTTTTCTAAATATTTTGCTGGTTTAGCCATGCTTCGTGACCTTATAAAATGCTGCGCATCTTTCCAAAGATTAGAACCGGCGGTATCCCGAACGGTACAACATGAGTATAAGGGCGCTCCTAAACCACTGAAAACCAAATGCAAGCGAACTGCGACGATTCGTGGTTGGACGGTTGCCAATCCATCCTGAGCAGGATGCTCTACTTTTCCTCAAGTCCTTTCCGTTTCAGTCACTTAGGACTTTCATGGTAAACCGGTCCATATTTTTGAGTCATACGCCGGGCGCCCCTCGTATTTAGCCATTGAGAGGGGCAGTGATTCGTTGTTAACAGCTATCCATCAAGTCGCTGCCAGTGACGCGCCATCACGGGTGGAATTGCCGGTGTTTGCCGCCGCCGTTGACACTCATAAAGCTATGGTCTACTCCATTGCCTGGAATTTTCTCCACAATCGCAACACCGCCGAAGAGGTAGCGCAAGACGTCTTCCTTCAACTGCACAAGAATTGGAAGGCCATCCAATCGCCGGACCACCTGTTGTTCTGGCTGCGCAAAACTGCCACCCATCGCTCGATTGATGCCGCCCGCAAACGGAGAGCCAAAGCTGAAGTAACACTTGAAGAAACAGACGAGCCGACGGTGCTGGAACGCGTGCAGGACACGATGCTTTCTGCCTACCTGGCCCGGATGGTCTCCACCCTGTCTGAGAACCAGCGCAGCGCCCTGATTCTCCGCTACCAGGAAGACATGGAAGTAGACGAAATCGCCAAAGTTTTGGACCTGAACGCCAATACCGTGAAAACCCACATCGCCCGAGGCCTGGAGCGTTTGCGCAGTAAAGTAAGCCGCCGCCTGGGCAGAGAGACTTGAACCATATGACCGAATTTGAAGATGCTTTAAAGAAAGCGCTCGCCCGCCAGCAGCCGTCCCCGGATTTCACGGCTCGCATCATGGACCAGGTTTCCGGCCGCAAAAAACCACCGCTCCGCCACTGGGCCGCCATTGCCGCTGCCGCAACCGTGCTGCTGGCGCTGAGCGGAGCGTATCAGCAGCACCAGTACCAGCACGAGCACCAGCTTCAAGGTCAGGCAGCGAAAGAAAAACTCCTGGTGGCGCTCCAGATCGCCGGATCGAAACTGCACACGGCGCAGGAACGAGTTCAAGAAATAGAAAGCACACAGGTGAATCAGTGAAGCAATACTTGGCAATCCTAGTCCTCTTCGTGGCCCCGGCCTGGGCCGAATCTTTCAAGATGCCTGACCTGGACTACCTCTCGTCACGCGCCACCGAGACGGTCAACGTCACGCTGGATCAATCCATGCTTCAACTCGCTAGCGGCTTCTTATCAAAGGACGATCCCGACGAAATGGAGGTCAAGAAGCTCATTTCCAAGCTGAAAGGCGTCTATGTGCGCAGCTTCGAATTCGAAAAGGAAGGCGAATACAAATCCTCCGATGTCGAAGCCGTTCGCGCTCAGTTGAAGACTTCCGATTGGTCACGCATCGTTGACGTGAAAGGAAAAGGCGAAAAGACCGAAATCTATCTCCAAAAGAACGGAGACAAAATCGGCGGCCTGGTCGTTCTGGCCGCCGAACCGAAGGAGTTGACCATCGTCCACATTGACGGCCCCATCAATCCTGAAGACTTGAGCCGCCTGGGAGGCCATATGGGCATCCCCGAGATCTCAAAAAAATCGCAAACCAAAAAGGAGGAGGACTAGCATGCGCCGGGTCTTGTCCCTGGCGGCCATCCTCGTGGTGCTGGCGCCCGCAGCCCCCGCTGAAGAATTCAATTGGATGGTCCGCGAATTCTCACGCCAAACCAACGTCCAGCAACTCCACATCCCGTTCTTCGGTCTGGCTCGTTTCGCGGTCGCCGTCGCGCATCCGGCGGGAGTCAGCGGCCTGAAGCTGGCAGTGTTCGAAAACCCCAACGTCCCGCCCGAAGATTTCTCACGAATAGCCGACTCCATCAGCGGGAATCTCTGGAAGCCCATGATCCGCATACGGGAGAAGAACGGAGAGCGCACCAACATCTATCTTCAACCCCAACCGGACGGCCGGCGTTTGAAACTACTGATTGCCACGCTCGACAAGGCCGACGCCGTTTTCGTTCAGGTGGTGCTCAAGCCCGAAGCGCTCATGAAGTTTGTAGACGAACGCAAACACGGCTGGACTCATTCAGCCGATTGAACCAATCTGCCGACGGCGGCGGCCACGCCCGCCACAGATCCCAAAACCGAACCAACCATCTCTGCCACCGCTTCTACCATCGTCACCGTATGCGAACTTAGCTCGGACTCAGCGCGGAACCAATCCACATCCGGCTCGCCGAAAGGACAACCCCGCTGCTGCCACAAATGATAAGCCGCCAGCTCAATTTGATGATGCTTATCGAAGTCCGCCAGTCTTGGTTCCATGAAGTTCCTGCTCTCTTCTATCGTAGAGTGTTCCGACAGCAAAACGTCCTCATACGCGAAACTTAGGACCCGGCGCCCTCAAATCGGGTACAATCTGGTCTCAGTCTGACCTGATTCCTAAAGAGGTTTTCATGTATCGCGCCTTACTTATGGGAGTTGTCTTTAGCTGTTTTGCAAGCGCCCAAACAGCCGACGAAATCATTGCCAAGAATATCCAGGCGCGCGGGGGCGAAGCCAGACTAAAGGCCTTTCAAACCATTCGAAAGTCAGGCACGCTGAAGATGGGTGACTTCCATCTCGCGTTTGTGCAGGAAGTCAAACGCCCGGGCAAAGTCCGGGAAGAAAACATCATCCAGGGCATGGCGCAAGTCGAAGCTTACGATGGCAAAACGGCTTGGCAGATCAATCCCTTCGAAGGCAGGAAAGATCCCGACCTGATCTCGGAAGACGATCGAAAAGCCCTTGTCGAGGATGCCGACCTCGACGGTCAACTGGTGGACTACAAGAACAAGGATCACCGGGCCGAACTGCTCGGCCACGATTCCGTCGAGGGCACCGATTGCTACAAAATCAGGCTGACGTTGAGCAACGGTGACGCTCGCATTTACTATATTGACTCAGACTCATTCCTCGAACTGAAAGTGGAAACCGAGCGAAAGATTCGAGGCACCGTACGCTACGGGGAAACGCTCTATGGGGACTACGAAAAGGTCAACGGGGTGTACTTCCCGATGGCCATGGAAGTGGGAACTAAAGGCGCCGCAGAGCACGCCAAAATCACCGTGGACAAAGTAGAGACAGACCTGCCGCTGGATAACAGCCTGTTCACGATGCCTGTCGCCGGAGGGACAAAGCAATGAACTTTCGACTCTTTCAAATGACCCTGCTTGCTGCCGCACTCCTGGGTGCGCAGACAGTGAAGTTTGACGCCGACACCATCTCCGGACTCGGAGCTCGCAACATCGGCTCCGCTGAAATCAGCGGCCGTGTGGCCACTATTGCCGCTATTCGCGAACAAGGCCGTCTCACTGTATACGTTGGGTCGGCGGGTGGTGGAGTATGGAAGTCGGTAAACGGCGGCACAACCTTCAAGCCGGTCTTCGACAAACAGCCCGTACAATCCATCGGCGCCATAGCCATTGATCCCAATAATCCCAAGACCATTTGGGTAGGGACCGGCGAAGCCTGGACCCGCAATAGCGTTTCTATTGGGGATGGCATCTACAAATCCACGGATGGCGGCGAGAACTGGACCAACGCCGGCCTGAAAAATTCTGAACGCGTCAGCAAAATTCTGGTTGATCCGAAAGATAGCAACACGGTTTACGCTTGTGTGCCCGGCAAGCTCTGGAGTGACAGCGATGATCGCGGCCTGTATAAGACCGCCGATGGCGGCAAGACTTGGGACTTGATTCTCAAAGGCGCTAACGCCTCCACCGGCTGCTCGTCCATCTCCATGAGTCCCTCCGATCACAAGACTCTCTACGTTGGCACGTGGGACTTTCGTCGCAAAGGCTGGACTTTCCGTTCCGGAGGCGAAAGCTCCACTGCCACCAGCGGCAGCGCTTTCTTCAAGACGACCGACGGCGGTTCCCATTGGAACGAACTCACTACGGAATCAGTCAAAGGGCTTCCCGCCAAGCCCTGGGGACGCGTCACCGTCGCCGTTGCTCCCTCTAATGCCGATGCCGTCTACGCGTTCATCGAGTCCAACAGGAGCGCCTTGTTTCGCTCCTCTGATGGCGGCAAAACCTGGCAGGAAGGCGACCGCAGCCAGATGATGATTTGGCGGCCTTTCTATTTCTCCAACCTCATTGTCGATCCCAAAGACGAAAACAAGGTTTACAAGCCAGGCGGCGGGTTGATTCTAAGCGTAGACGGCGGCAAGAGCTTCAGCTCCATCTGGGGTGGTGCTCACGGCGACTTCCATGACGTTTGGGTGGACCCTGAGAACACGAACGAACTCATCACCTGCGACGACGGCGGAGTGTGGTACTCGCATGATTCCGGGGATAAGTGGCTCAAATCGCAAAACCTGCCCGTCGGTCAGTTCTATCACGTCAGCGTTGATCAAGCTGACCCGTACCACGTTTATGGGGGACTGCAGGACAACAGCGACTGGATTGGAGACTCAGCCTACCCCGGAGGGATCACCAACAGCCGCTGGGAAAATATCGACGGTGGAGATGGCTTCTTCGCTTTTGCAGACCCTTCTGACCCGGATTACATTTACGCCGAGGCCCAGGGCGGCACCATTTCACGCATCAACCGCCGCACCCTCGAAAACCGCTCCATCCAGCCGCAGCAGAAATACGGCGAGCCAAAACTGCGTTTCAACTGGAACACACCCATGGTCCTCAGCCCCACTGACACCGGCACACTGTATATCGGCGCGCAGTATCTCTTTCGTTCGCGCGACCACGGCCAGACGTGGGACCGAATTTCGCCGGACCTGACCACGAACGATCCGGAAAAGCAAAAGCAGGAGGAGTCCGGCGGAATCACGGTCGATAACTCGGTGGCCGAAATGCACACCACTATTTACTCCGTCAGCGAATCACCCAAAAATTCCAAGGTCATTTGGGCTGGAACTGACGATGGCAATTTGCAACTCACTCGCGACAGCGGCAAGACCTGGAACAACGTTGTCACCAACATCTCCGGTCTTCCGAAATTTTCTTGGGTCTCCTGGATAGAAGCCAGCCGCTTTGAAGAAGGCACTGCTTATGCCACCTTCGACCTCCACAGTTTCGGAGACATGTCCCCGGTGGCTTATAAGACCACAGATTTCGGTCAAACCTGGAGCCGCATCGTCTCGCCCGACAAGGGAATTCGAGGCTACGCTCACGTCCTTAAAGAGGACACCCTCTCGCCCAATCTCTTATTCCTCGGCACCGAATTCGGTTTGTATATTTCCCTCGACGGCGGCTCGCAATGGGCGCAATACAAAGGTCACGATTTTCCAAACGTGGCGGTGCGTGATCTTGCTGTCCAACCGCGCGAATCAGATTTGGTTCTCGCCACTCACGGCCGCGGAATCTGGATCATAGACGACATCTCGCCGCTCCGTGCATTAACTCCGGATCTTCTAAATAAACCGGTTGCCTTCCTCGATACGAAGCTGGTTCAACAGCGCATTCCGGCACAGGGGGGCTGGCCTGAAGGCGACGGATCCTTTGTCGGGCCGAATCCTCCAGATGCCGCAGTCATCACTTACTACCAGCAGAAGCGCCACATCTTCGGCCGCATGAAACTGGAAGTTTACGACGACAAAGGCGTTCTGGTGGACACTCTTCCCGCCAGCAGCCGCCGCGGCCTGAGCCGGGTTGAGTGGGGCATGCGGATGAAAGCGCCCACCGTGCCTCCTGCGGCCGTGATCGCCGGTGAAGCCACCATCGGTCCGCGAGTTGTCCCTGGGACCTACACAGTGAAGCTCACTCGCGACAAGCAGGTTCTGACCACCCAGATCGTCGTGGGAATCGATCCGCGCGCCAAATACTCTTTAGAAGATCGCAAGCTCGAATTTGAGGCCTCCATGCGCGTCTACCATTTGCTCGGCGATCTCAGTTTCGATGTCGCCAGGATCAACGGCGTGCGGCAGTCAGTGCTGGAGCGGTCCGCTCAATTAAGTAAAGATGATCCTCTTACCGGGCAGCTGGCGAACCTTGCCGACAAGGCCGACACAATCCGGAAGGAGATTGTAGCCACCAAAGAAGGGGGCGCCATTACGGGCGAAGAACGCATTCGCGAGAAAGCCTCGCAGCTATACGGAGCGCTTGTTTTCTACGAAGGCAAGCCCGCCGATTACTACATCGAACGCATTGACGGGCTTACGCGCGAACGCAACGACGTGGCAGCCAGATTCGACAAACTTCTGGCGTCTGACCTGAAAGCTGTGAACGCCTCGCTATCCGCAAAAAAGCTGCAGGAAATTCATCCCCTCGAGAGATCGGCGTGGGAAAAAGCCAGCGACGGCAGCGGCTCAGGCGGCAGCCCCGGAGTTGCCCAATCTATTCTGCGGCATCTACAAGCGATCCGCTAACTAACCCCGTTACCACGCGTGGTAAAAGCCGTCCCTGCTGACCACTTCTAAATGCACGCCAAACGTCTCCGACAGCTTCTCCGACGTGAGCACCTCCTCCTTCGGCCCGTCAAAAGCAATTTGCCCGGCCCGCAAAAGCACTACTCTCTCAATCTCCGGAATGATGTCATCCAAGTGATGCGTAATCAGCAATAAACCCACGCCCTGCGCCGCCAGCTTCCGCATCTGCCCGCGTACCTCCCGGAGCGAAGGCAAATCCAGACTCGTCGTCGGCTCATCCAGCAACAACGTGTCCGGTTCATGAATCAAAGCACGCGCAATCAGCAACCGCCGGGCCTCGCCCGAAGACAACTCATCCAGCCAACGGTCCGCCAAATGGTTAACCTCCAGACGCGTCATGGCAGCTAGCGCCTTGCTGCGCATCTCGTCCGTAACCAGGTGATTCGGCCAGATACCGATAGATCCGAAGAACCCCGAAACCACCAGTTCCAATCCTTTGATGTCGCGCGTACACTGAGCCATCAAATCATTGCTCACCAGCCCAAGATGCGACCGCAATTCAAAGATGTTCCAGCTATCCTGCCCCATAATGCGAAGCACGGTATCCGGCTTCAAAAGCGGATAACACTCACGAGTCACCGTCTTGATCAGCGTCGATTTCCCGCTGCCATTCGGCCCCAGAATGGCCACATGTTCCCCGCGCTCTACACGCAAATTCATCCCCGCCAGCGCCATCCGGGTTCCGCGCTGAACATGCACATTTTGAAGTTCCAATAAGAATGACAAACCAGAGATTAGCAAACCCGGTCAGCGCCAGACTGCGCAGATTCAGGCCGTCCGAAACACGATGATCGATGGAGTTCCAACCGCCGTGTAGCGGCCGGTAAACTCAAGACTCCCTGTCGTCGGATCGACACGAAAACACGTCACTGCATCAGCCCGCTGGTTACAGCAATACAAATACTTGCCGGATGGATCGATGGTGAAACTCCGCGGGTAATCCCCGCGAGTCCACGTTTCACTCACAAACGTCAGTTGGCCCGACGCGCCGATGGAGAACACGGCAATGCTGTCGTGGAGGCGGTTTGCTGCATACAGAAACTTTCCGTCATTCGAGATGCGCACCTCCGAGGTGAAATCGGTTCCGGCAAAACCGGTGGGTAAACTCGAAACCTGCTGTCGCGGTTTCAGCGTGCCGCCTGCGGAATCAAAATCAAAGAGAATCAGCGTGGAGGCTTCTTCCTGCAGGGAGTAAAGCCACCTGCCGTTTGGGTGAAACACAAAGTGGCGCGGCCCATCGCCGGCCGGGACCCGCACATCGCCGGCGGAATCGAGCTTGCCGGAGTTCCCATTCAGTCGCCAAATGTGAATCGTGTCGGTTCCCAGATCGCTGCCGAGAACAAAGTTGCCGGACGGATCGGCTTGGATCATGTGACCATGAGGGCGGTCATGACCGCTGATGGCGAAACTTCCGGGCGGCCCGCTGGCAGCATGCAGCGGCCCGGTGCTTTGTGTATCTACCTTGACATCGGTAGCTGCGCCAAGCCGGCCATCGGGGAGAACCGGCAAGACGGCAAAGCTCCCGCCGTAGTAGTTCGCCACCAGCACATGTTTGCCCGAAGGATGAACGCTCAGATGGGCCGGCCCAGCGCCCTCCGAACTGACCGTGTTCAAGCGGGTCAGGCTGCCGGAGTGGGCGTCAACTGCGTAAGCGGTAACCGCGCCCGTTCGATGATTACCAAAATTTGAGACCTCATTTGCTGCATAGAGAAACTTGGCCGACGGGTGAAAGGCGATCCAGGATGGATTCATCCCGTCCTCGCACAACTGTTGTTGAGTCAAAGCACCCGTTGCCGGATCCACAGCAAAGATGTAAATGCCTTTTCCGTTTCCCTTGCTACCTTCGGGACCCTCCGGCGAACTGTAACTTCCAACATAGGCGAACACGCGGGGTGGCAGCTCCTGAGCGGCGCTGGACCGGAAAGGCGCAAGCGCGGGCAGTAAGGCCACTGTGCTGGTTTTGAGCAATTGCCGGCGGGATGGTTTATGTTTGATCGGCTGCGTCATAAAAACGTATTCAGACTTGATCAGCGATCTTATCAGCCGCAGGTTCGATTTTGCCTTTTCCAGAGGGCCGCGCCATGGAGGCAACAGGAGTGTGCGGGAGTTTGACATGTGCGGGCCGATGAAAGCACGGCGCGTGTCGCGCAAGATGCCAAAATACAGAAGTATGCCATCGGCCGTTTGGTCCACAAGACGTTTGAACTTCCGGACAATGATTGTCGCTGTCGCGCTGGCAGCCGCCCCGATTTGCGCACAGCAAAACCCGCCTAGCCGCGGCCGTGACGTCACCAAGCTCTATGCCGAAAAATGTGCAAGCTGTCACGGCGCTGAAATGCAAGGCGGCTCCGCGTCCAGCCTGGTCGACGGCAATTGGCGCTATGGTGGCGACGACGAAAGTATTGCAAACAGCATTCGCGCCGGTCACCCGCAAGCGGGTATGCCGGCGATGGGCAACGACTTCGACGCGCCCGAGATCCGCGGCCTGGTCATTTACATTCGCGAGCGAGCCGCCAACTTCAAAACAGATCACGCCAAATTCAACGCGCCCGTTCCAGGCACGACAATCGTGCATACTGAGAACGCTTCCTTCAAGTTAGACCCCGTGATGGAAACCGGCCTGGACACGCCTTGGGCCATGGCATTCCTGCCGGATGGCCGCCTGTTAGTCACTGAACGGCCGGGCCGCTTGCGCATTATTGAGAATGGGAAATTGCTGCCGGAACCCGTTCAAGGCATTCCCGCGGTCTACGGCGGCGAGGGCGGACTTCTGGATGTTGTACTGCACCCAAATTACTCAAGCCCGGGCAATGACTGGATCTATCTTTCCTACGGTGACAAGAGTCCCGGCGGTTTGGCCATGACCGCTGTCATTCGAGGTCGCTTGCGCAACGGCGCCCTGGTTGATCAGCAACCGATTTTTAAGGCCGATGATTCGCAGTATCGTGCGGGAGGTCAGCGCTTCGGCTCACGCCTGCTATTCGACAACCAGGGCCATCTCTTCTTTTCGGTCGGTGACCGGGCTTGTCCTGGAGACGAGCAGGATTTAACGCAGCCGAACGGCAAAGTACACCGCGTGAATGCTGATGGAACCATTCCCAAAGACAACCCGTTCGTGAACACGCCCGGCGCTATGCCCAGCATCTGGACTTATGGAAATCGTAATGCCCAGGGGCTTACGTTTAATCCGCTTACAGGGCAATTGTGGGAAGCGGAGCACGGACCCCGCGGCGGAGATGAACTCAATATTCTTCGCCCCGGCCACAATTACGGCTGGCCGGTGATTACTTACGGCATGAACTACGACGGAACTCCCATGACAGATCACTTGGCCCACCCTGGCATGGATCAACCGGTGACCTATTGGGTTCCGTCCATCGCCACCAGCCCGCTCACCTTCTATACGGGAAACCGCTTCCCGCAGTGGAAGAACAATCTGTTTCTCGGCTCCTTAGCCGCACAAGAGCTGTTGCGAATCGTTGTCGAAGGCGAAAAGGTGACACACCAAGAAATCCTCTTCAAAGGCATTGGACGGGTGCGGGATGTGGTCAACGGGCCGGACGGTTACCTTTACGTGATCCTTAACCAGCCGGACCGCATTGAGCGCATCATACCCGCCGATGGCACTACTTGAAAGCAAGATTCTCACTGAAGAACTTCATCACATGGTTCTGAAAACGATCCGCCACCGCGCTCGTGTGAGTACCCGGATACACTTCAAATCCATTCGCAATTCCATACTTCTCAAGAACATCATGCAGCTTCCCGGTGTCGATTCGGAGCCCGTCCTGGTCACCCACATCCAGCGAGATAGCACGATACTGCCGCAAGTTGTCCACGTACTGATCCACAAAGGCGAGCGGCGAGTTCGCCGTCCATTTGGCCAGAACATCAGCCTGCGGTATCCCGTCCTTCATCGGTAAATCAAGATAAAGCGGAGGGTTCTTCGGGTCCGGCGACCACGCCGCCGCCGAGGCCAACTGAGCGCGCAGCATGAATGGCAGCTTCGCGGAATCCTCAGGAGTCTTAACCGCTTCAAGCGCTTTTTCGTTCTCCGGATTTCCAGGTCCCGCCGCACGCGGCGACAAACAGCACGGACTCATAATATAGAGGCTGCCGAAAACGTCCGCATGCTTCATGCCAATACGCGTTGCGCCGTATCCTCCCATGGAGTGGCCCGCTAAGCCGCGGCTCAATCTGTCGGGTATCGTCCGGTAGTGTGCGTCCACATAACTAACCACGTCGTGAGCAATGAACCGTTCGAAATTGCCGGTCGTGACTGAGCTCGAATACATCGAGCCGTTGTGTATCGTCTTCGAATCCGGCAGCACGACGATCATTTCTTTAGCGCCGAGCGCGAACGCGCCTTCTATGGTCTGCGGTACGTGGATTTCGTGAGTCCATTGCTCCGCTCCAATGGAGTACCCGTGTAATGCATAGACGACCGGGTAGCGTCGCGAACCCTCTTTGGAATAGCTCGGCGGCAGAAATACGAACACATCGCGATCCACGGCGTCGCCCTCCAGGTTGCCTTCCAGAGCCTTGCCGTGGATCTTAATACGGTCGACACTTACCGGCTTCGCGTCGGGAATCACCGGCGGCACCAAGGTCTGGACCTGACCTGAAACTTGAGGCCCGGCTGCGAAGCCCGCTGCCAGCGTCATTACAAAGAACCATCGCGTACTGCGCATGACTATCTCCCAGGCTCAATCAGGGCTTGATAAACCGTCGAATGGCTGCGGTATTCAAGGCTGTGGTTATCGTGACCACCCATGCGTTGGATCATAGCAACGAAGACGATATCGTTTGTGGGATCTACCCAGAACCAGGTGCCGGCCGCCCCATCCCAGAAGAAAGTGCCCTTGCCGTCGGGCAGGGTGGCGGCCGCTGGGTCATACACCACCGCGCAGTTGAAGCCATAGCCAAAGCCGGGGCGCATGATGTGCTGGCCGATGCCGAATTCGCCGGTGAGTAAATTCGCCGGAAGATGGTTCGATGTCATAACACCGACAGTTGAGGGAGCGAGGATGCGTTTACCGTCGAGTTCGCCCTTGTTAGCGAGCATTTGCGCGAAGCGGTAGTAGTCTTCGGCCGTAGTCACCAGTCCGCCGCCGCCCGAGGGCATGGTGGGCTCGGTGGCGTAATCGTCGGGCTCTTTACCGGATGCCGAGGTGGGCGTGAGTTGCGAGTCGGGCGTCGCCCGGTAATTCGTCGCGAAGCGGGCGCGCTTGTCTTGTGGAACGAAGAATCCGCTGTCTTTCATGTCGAGTGGCTTGAAAATATGTTCCTGCATGAATTGCGGCAGGCTCTCACCGCTGAGCTTTTCAATGATGGCGCCTTCCACATCCATGGAGACGCTGTAAGTCCATCCCTTGCCGGGTTGATAATTGAGCGGAATGGTGGCAAGCTTTTTCACCATCTCCTGCAGGTCGTGCGACTGCATGACGCCGAGGCTGTGATAAAGCGCGTCTACCGCCGTGTGACCGGAGCCATAGGAGAAGCCGGCCGAGTGCGTCATCAGATCCTGCAGCGTGGGCGCGCGATCCGGATCCACCAGGATCATCTTGCCCTCGGCGTCCATACCCTTGAAGACTTTGAGGTTGGCGAATTCCGGCAGGAAGCGGGAGATAGGATCGGTAGGGAGCCACTTGCCTTGCTCGTATAGGATCATCATGGCCACGGCGGTAACGGGTTTCGTCATCGAATAGGCGCGAAAAATGACATCTTTACTCATGGGCGTGTTGTTGGCCAGGTCCTTTTGGCCATAGGCCACGTAGTCGACGACTTTTCCGTGTCGCGCGAGGATGGTGACGGCGCCCGCCAGTTCTTTCCGGTTGATTTCGTCCTGAATGAGGTTGTGAAGGTGTTCGAGACGCGAGGAGGAAAAGCCGACGGTCTCAGGCTTCACAATACTAATGGCGTTCATGGCGGCGGTGGTGAGGATTACAGTTAAAACAATGAGCAGCGAAACGGCTAGTTGATATCTCCGCATCAGTTCGACGATGCTATCAGAGCAGCGCCTGGAGCATTGCCCCGAGCCTTTATTCGAACACCAACTGATGCTTTGGTCCTCACTCATTAGCCCCTGTCTCCGCTGATTTGTTGCCAAAGGCAGAACTGCCCTTTTGGGATGCATCCACCGATGAACATAAGCCGGCTGACCGACTCCGACCTCCGATACGACCTGAGCCTCATCGAACGCTTGGCCCAAGACTGCCAAAACACTGGGCCACACGCCGTCCGCGCTTCCGGCTTTTCGGTTATGAGAGCGGGTTAGAGGCTATGAATGCTTTACTTGGGACGGGTCGCGGCCCGGATTGGAGTGAGTTCGTGAGCGGTGATTTCGGAGTTGAAAATTCGAACCCATTCTGATGGCCGGGGACGGGTTGAGAGGCTTTGGCGGCTTGACGTTCCTGCGATTTGCGGGTTTGCTGGATGCGCTTTAGTTCGGCAAAATCTTTCTCATAACGACGGTGGAGACGGGCTTCCTGCACCTGGAGATTGCGAAGGGATTTTTCGTACTTCAGGTAGGTTTCGACTTCGATGAGTGCGCGGCGCTTGGCCGGCTCCTGGTCTGCGAACTGGCTGGCGAATTCGAGGCTGCCTTTATACATGATGCCGATTTGAAGATTTTGCGCGCGGTCGATGCGCCAGAGGCTGTCGACCATCGATTGGACGAGGCGCTGTTCTTCCTCGCCGACAGGATGGAAGGCATCTTGGCAGGCTGCGAGGCGACGTTGGTATTCGGCGGCATCGTCGGAAGCCAGCAGGACGGTGGCTCCGGTGAGTCCGTGTTTAAGGGCGTTTTGCGAGGATCGGGCTTTGCCTTCCGGGGTGACCGGACCGGAGGACAGTTGGGCGTTGGCGCGGTTGGCGGTGAGTTGGGCTTCGGAGAGGGGCGCGGAGGTGGCGGGCTTGACGCCGGTTGCTTCGGATTTGAAGAGCGAGAAGAATTCGGCGTAGGCTGTTTGGGTTTGGCTGGTTCTTTCGGGCTGGTCTTGCGCGGCTTCGATGGGCTCAGGATCAACGCTCTCGATGTCGAGCGGCAGGACAGGAAGGGACGTTTGGATGGGGTCTAGTTCGGCTTGCTGGGTGCGCTTTTGGCGGAGTTCCTGATAGGCGGCTTTGCGGGCTTCGCGCTCGGCGGCGCGGCGTTCAGTGCGTTTGGACATGGTGTTTCTCCGGCTGGGTGAAATGAAAAAGGCCCGCGTGGAGGTGGGAGCCTCACGCGAGCCTGATTTAGAGTAGCAGCGGGTTGGAAATTTTGAGGGGGCGATGGTTTGGCGAAGGGGTTTGTAGGGTGAAGAAGGGATGGGAGTTATGAGGTTGGAAATTTATTTTTTAGAGTTGTGACAGGGAGACGCGCCGCAGTTGGAGATTCGCTCCGGCCGGGGGCGCGCAGTGGCAGGGATGAAGGGGTGGTCTTGGGCGGCTTTTAGCAATTTCGTGGTTATGTTGAGCGTCCCGGATCCCGGATCTTCCCGGATTCGTTCAGTCTTTGCTGGGGGAGGATTCTCTCAGAAATTGTGTTTGAGTGGGTTGGCACCGTTTTATTCAGTTTTGGGAAAATGCGCTCTTGCTTTTTCCGTTCGGGCGGCACTGCACTCGCGAGCGCCTGCCGCACCATCCGTCGATGAACCTGATACCTCCGGGAGAGCGCCAATATCGTCTCTCCTGCCGCATGCCCGCGTCGGATCTCTTCGAATAACTCCACCTTGACTCTCCTATCCATCCCGGGATCTTGTCATCCCAAGGTTTCCAGGTGGGCCAAATCACTCCATCACAGTGGGCCAAATCTCGGCGTCAAAATCAGCCATCGCCTTTGGTTCCTGTCGTTGATGGTTGTATTAGCCTCCCATCTCGAAGAATGCACTCCCGAGATCCTTCGTGGCTTACCGAACCGAATGATGAAGTCCGTCTCGGGTGGTGGAGTCTTCTCGCCTTCCAGTGCTCGGATTCGAGATAGCAGCTTTTGTCTCATTTCGATTACTTCGGCGATGCCAGTAAAATTCAACGGACCAATTCCAGTGGAGATTTCTCTACAAACTCATCTAGTTCCGCGGTAGTCAAGCCCTCCCCCTCTCCGTCCAGCTCTATGACTTCGATCAGGGCGCCGTTGGCATGAAGACTTCGCGCGCATCTGGAGCTTTCCAAGCTCAGCGGACTGCCCACAGAATTGATCACAACTCGAATGACGCAACTCGGCTCTGTTGCCAGCCGCCAAGTCGATTCCAGTCTGTTGAGTCTGCTCACTAAGCTTTTCGTCATTATTGGATCAGTTCATAATCGTCAAAACCCTCATCGCTCCGCCGTGATGCTTACGAATGCTTTTTCCTCACGCGGACAATAGGTGACAGCGGCCAAGCCTAATCGTTCCGGCAAGAGAACGCCCAAGGGCCGGGGCTTCGACACGACGGTCGCCAAAGGCTCTTCCTGCGGCCGCTAGACGGCGCCGGCGGCGCTCACGCACGACCTCGGCCATGGTCTGGCCTTTCTCATTCCGGGTATCAACACGTTGAGCTTCCAATCTCTGTACACGTCGCGCCAGCGCATTCATCGTCGATCTCTTGTACTGGCCGCTGCTTCCAGCTCCGACACTCTCGCTTCGATATCGTCCAACTCGATCGCTGCTTTGGCGTGATCCAGAATACAGTCGGTGCCCGCACTCGCGTCGAGGCCGACGAATCCGGATCGATCATGACCTTCAGCAGCGTGGAGACGGCAGCCCCCGATGCTTGTTGCAGTCGCGCCGTCGCCTGCCCGAAAGCTGCTCGTCGAGCTTCCAGGTAGGCAGTTTCGAATTCGGGTAGCTTCAGCCAGCGGATCAGCGTTTTGGCGGAAATGCCGGAGGCGCGTGCCGCTTCTTCGACGTTCCGCTGGGTGAGAAAGCGCCGCAATCGCCTCTTGTGTCTCGAAGCAGAGTGATGAATGGTGTCGCGCGGGCAGAGCCCGCACAAGGAGAAGACCGATGCATCGTAAACTCGACGATTGACGGCGAACGCGTATCCCTAACATCTGCCGTTTGAGGCTCGCTTCGCGCTTCTTGAGCTCTCTGTTGTCGAGCAGCGACCACTTATTGATAGGATCGAACTTGTGCGTAAGCTCAAGTTTTCATTCAGGAGGAGATCATGAAGAAGGGACTCTTACGTCTGATGATCGCGATGTCTTCGGTTGCGTTCGCATCGATGCAAGGCAAGACCACTGAAAATAGCAAAATAGAAGGTACTTGGGAACTTGTTTCACGCGATATTGGGAACTTTTCTGAACGCATCAGGGAGATAAAACTGATCTCGCCCAAGCACTTCGTCTGGGTCGTTTACGACATTAAGAAGAGAACGCCTCTATTCACTGGAGGCGGCACCTACACGTTGGCGGGCGATTCCTGTACGGAGCACATGGATTTCATGGATGGAAAGGGGGCCAAGAGGTTAGTTGGCAAGGATCAGGTATTCACGGTAAAGGTGGATGCGGGAATGCTCCTGCTTTCTGGGACCTTATCTGACGGTGAGAAGCTGGCTGAGACGTGGAGGCGTGTCGACTAAGTTAGTTTGCCATTTCGACGGACCTTCGCCGATTCCCTCGAACGAGCGCCGACGTCAACTTGGCTGCGCCGGAAACACCAGACAATGGGAGCGAACTGTGGGACTCCACCGGCGCGATGGGGATCGTTTGTAGGCGAACACGAAAAGCCCACAATCCCGCAGTGTGCGAATGATGCGACCGACTACTTTGCTCTGGAGTTCTGTTAGGCTTTCATTTCGTCTTCTCCGGCGCCGACGGATCGCTCGGCGTAGTCGTTATCCCCGTTAATTCCAAGCCGCGCGGTATCACGTACCGGTTAGAAACGCCCTCGATTCGGACCAGCGCCACGCCAGACTCCTCCATCTGATGAAGCGCCCGTAGGTCGCGGCTCGACGCTACGCGATCCGCATGTTTTACGCGGCCATGACTGTTTAGAATCGATGGTTCCAGGCTCGTGTAGAAAGGCTGGCGTACGCCATTGACTTCTACTGTTTCGAGCTTGATGCCTAGCGTCAAGGACGGGTGTTGTGGCCCATAATCTCGCTCGATCAGAACGATTTGCGCGACCATTGGCGTGTCTTTCGGAATTAGAACACCTTTGCTCTTTTCACTGATTGCCCTCTTCAGGGTTCCTTTGATACGGTCCCCCGCGGCGGCGGTCGCCGAATTAATCGATTCCGTGAGAACGACAGTCAACGGTAGCCCGAAAGGAAATGGCTGGGATTTGATACTTACCGCCGGGGCTGCGATTCGTGTGGCTTCCGAAGGTACATCGAACCGGAGGACCGATTCACCAAGAAACTCGTGGCAACCAGAGAATACTGTGCGGTCCTCGAACTCACCTCCATCTGACTTTAGAATGTGTAGCCGGGCCTCCGTCGCTAAGAGAAACTCAGAATTGTTGATTCGCGTGCGCCCGTAGTCGACAGTAGTATTGGCCTCACAAGCACCAACTTCCGGCGGCAAAAGCGCACGAATGGTCAACCGCGAAAGATCATAGGTTTTCGGGTCCACCCAAAGCGTACCGTCATATTCCACGTTGGCGCGATGCAGCTTGTCGCCGATCAGGTAGTGACTCTTTGCGAGTGGCACGTGATAGCCGAATTCCACGAGAGTGGTCCCACGGGCAGTAACGTAGCCGTTAAAGCTGAAACTGGCCGCGTCGCTCACGAACAAGGCCGTGAGAAACCCTGAAAACGTGCCAGATAGCGTAGCGCCGTGCCCGGCCAAATCGGCTAGGCTGCGGTCCTCGAAACGATGTTCGCCAACCCACGAGTACATCTCGCCAAGGCTTGACACAGCTACGTCCAGCCGCAAGCGGTCGGAACTGTCCTGACGGATCTTCCAGTCGGCCATCCTCCTCTGTTCAGCCAAGTCGCGACAGGAGGAGGTGGGTCGGTTGACTTTGGGCCGGAAAGTAGACCGTTCGATTGTTTCCGTACAGAGGTATCTGGGTAGCCGCTCCAGGGTGAGCGTCACATTCTTTCGGACTTCGAGAAGGATCTGATCCGCTTGGCGGGGATCTTGGTTTGCTTGAACGGAAGTTATGAAGACGCAAAATAGCAGCACGCGACTGCTTACGAGGCCGTAATTGCGCATCAGGATAAGGGCCCTTCGCGTTTGATTCGGATGCTCCATCTCGAAGGTTTTGGGGCCAAACCTCTAATTCCAGTCTTCCGGATTGCGCCTCGGCCACCTCGCCCGAAAATGTTCTCGCAGCGGCTCCGCAGGCCCGCCATGAATAAAAATTCCGTCACGTGGTCTGAGGATGAACGTAAGCTGAAGCTCAATTGTAGACGCAAGCAGGCGGCTCCACTGCCAAGCTATCAAAGATCCGTCGAGTCAAGTTGTATCCTCAAAACCCTCATCGCTCCGCCGTGATGCTTACGAATGCTTTTTCCTCACGCGGACAATAGGTGACAGCGGCCAAGCCTAATCGTTTCGGCAAGAGAACGCCCAAGGGCCGGGGCTTCGAGCGTTCCCGTAGTTCACCGGTCAGGTGGCCATCCGGACTTCGGCCGAGTTGCCCTCCCGTCGGATCCGGCGTTTTGTCGTTGAAATCGAGCTGCTGCAGAGCAAGGGAATTGGCGAAACCAGTATGCCCGCCGCGATGTACGATAATAGCCGGGTTATCGGGCGCCGTCTTGTCCAAATCCTGCCGTGTCAGTTTGCGGCCTTCGAGAGTTTTGGTGTCGTCGTATTTAAACCCGCGGATCCATTCCCCTCTCGGCGTATGAGAGGCGCGCCCTCGAATGGCTGTCTGAATGTCGGCATGAGACCCGAGATCGCAGTCTACCGATCGCACGTGATCGACTCCGAATAGCCCGACGTGCGTATGCGAATCAATAAAGCCAGGCAGGACTGTCTTTCCTGCAAGATCGGTTTTCTTTGTGTCAGGTCCGGCCAGGGCTTGTATTTCGGCGTTGCTGCCGGCAGCTAGAATCCTCCCGTTGACGATAGCGATTGCTTGGATAGTACGGAATACTGCGCCTTCGGGAGCCGCATAAATGTTGCCGTTGTACAGGATCTCGCTGGGGCGGCCCGTTTCGGCACTGGTAACGGAAGCCGCCACAGCGCCGAGCAGAAAGTCTCGCCGATCCATCAGGGAAATGATAACTCAGCTGAAGTCCACCCTGTGTGGTGTGGAATCCTTCCAACGCACCGGAAGGTTGGCCGGCCATCCGGACAGAACTCGTCATGCGGCCCATACATCCGCTGTGGTCGGCAAGGGGCGGGCAATCCGCCCCAGAGCTTAGAGCTGACGTCACGGTTCTATTCCAAGCTTGTCGTTGACCGCATGCCGCAGCTTTTGTTTGCAGCCGAGATAACGCTCCGTGGTTTGGATAGAGACATGCCCGAGCAGGAATTGGATTTGGTCCAGCTCGCCGCCAGCCAAATGACAGAGACGCGCACACGTTGGTCTTAGATCATGAGGGGCCAGCTTTTCTATATCGGCCATTTTGGCAGCTTTCCGAACTACTTCCCAAAGCACCTTCGGCGTCATGCCAGTTCCCCAAATCTTACCTGCTTTATTGATTGCACGGAATAGGCAACCTTCAGTGATGCCGCTCGCAGCCGTCCACTGATTGATGGCCTCCTTTACCCAGGCTGGAATCGGAATGGTTCTGATGTGGCCAGCCTTACCGTTGAGATCAGCTACAACCCAATGTTCTTCGCGCATTTGAATGGACCGAACATTCAAGCTGAGAAGCTCTCCCCGGCGCAGACCGCATCCAACCAGAAATGCCAACATGGCGTAGTTCCTCTTGCTTCGCAGATCCTCTCCAGTCGACTTGGATAACAGATTCTTGCTTTGATCAACCGTGAGCCAGTTGCCAACACGGACCCCGATTCGGCGGACGCTTTTTACCCGGCGAATGCCGACCGCTAGTTCAGGGCTGAGCATGCCAGAGTCCGCAGCCTCGTATGCGACCCGCCTCACCGCTGCAAGCCTCAAATTGATCGTGGTCGGGGCAAGATGCCGTTCCTCCAAGTGGATTCTGTAGCGAAGCACAACTGTCCTATTGAGCGCTAGGCGAGGCTCCGAACAATACCAATCAACAAATTCATCAATCGCATGTTCATACGAGCGTTGGCCGCTCTTGGAAGTCAGCGTATTGAGGACTGCGGATTTCGTCTGTTCAAGGTCGGGAAGCGCCAACGTGCGCTTCGGCGGTTTCTTTCTTCGTTTTTGCTTTTGCATTCTAAGCGGACTCCCTGGCCGCCATTTCAGAATGCTCAAAAGTTCTATTCTTCAGCGTCACACACGATCCACCCGCAAACCCCTTCCTTATCGAGAATTCAAAG
>CAWJUX010000002.1:0-64037 GCA_963846175.1 Bryobacterales bacterium
CCTCATAGAGAAGCCAATTCCGAGATTTCGCTGTCAGCCACTCGTTGGTGCAATGCAAAAATCCGCTGCCTATCGGTCGGGCTGAATGGAATGATACTCACCGCCGCCCGGTGCCAATCGTTTTATGACCCAATATTCTTCATAAGACCTTCCGTTTGATGAGCACGTGACCGCACCAGTACGTGCCCCAGTTCGTGGGTAATGGCATACCCCAGCGCGCGGGAGAATGTAGGCCCTTCCCTCTCGCTGAAGGCAGCCACTTTGTCCGCGAAAACCGTGACCTGGATACCGCGTTTCGCGCACGGCAAGGAATACCCAAGTGCTTGCGCTGCAAAACCGGAGGGAGCGCGGGAAAGGATCTGCACTCGCAGGCTGGCTGACGTCGGGCGGTTCTCGCAGTCCCTTGGAGAGTAGGCGGTGGAGTCTGTACCAAGATCGCCCAAATCCTCGAGCACGCCAGTACCCCAACGCAACTCCAGCCCAGCGGTTTGCAAGATCGTTCCGGCAATGCGTTCGGTGCGGTCCAATGACTTGGCCCCCACATGTGCGGAATCGTACACCACTATCGTGATCTCTAGACGCGGCGTTTCCTGGCCCAGTGCTGCTGTAGCCAGCAGGCTCAGAAACAAGCCTGTTTTCCAAATCTTGTGGGAGTGCATCACGCTCCTCACTTCCCTGAGGGTGCGGGCATAATTTTCTTCCTGGAGAGTGCGGTTGGGGGAATGTAGGGCCGCCAAAAAGAAACGAGGAATGTGAGACATTGAAGTGCCTGGTATGCAGCGAGAGTAGAAGGAATTGACCTTCAATTCTTGAGCGGCACGTGGGATTTTGATGAGGATTTCTTGAATAGGCCGCTACCGACCATGGACGAGCGCAAGATCTACGCCTTCGACCGATTCACACTTGATCCACGAGAAAGGCGGTTACTGCACGCTGGCTCCCCTGTCGCACTCGCGCCGAAAGTTCTGGACACTCTGATCGTGCTGATACAAAGTGCCGGCAGCTTATTAAGCAAAGAAGAGATTCACCGGCAACTGTGGCCCGACACGTTCGTAGAAGATGTCACCCTAGCGCGTAGCATCTCCGACTTGCGAACAGCTCTGGGACGATATTCGGAATCGAAATACATTGAGACTGTGCCGAAGCATGGCTATCGCTTTCTGAGTGAAGTCAATGTAACGGCATATCCCAGGCCCGTCGCCAATCTTGGTGTCCCAAGCATTCAAACGTCGACGCGAAGAGGCTTGATGATTGCGGTGTTGCCATTTGCGCCGCTCGGCGATGACGGCTCCGTGCAGATCTTCGGCGACGGACTAGCCCAGGAAATCGTGCACGCTCTAAGCCGTATCGATGGACTTATGGTGGCTGCCTGCGGCTCATCATTCAGGTATCGCGGCGTCGCCTTCGACCTGCGCAAAATCGCCGCGGAGTTGGGGACTGAACTCATCCTTCATGGCACGGTTCGAAAATCGGGCTCATGTTTTTACGTAACTGCGCAGTTGGTGGAAACAAACCGGTTCACTGTCCGATGGTCTGAACACTATCAGAAGGAATCCGCAGACCTGTTCGAACTTCAGATCGCTATCGCAAAGGTGATCGTACTGGAACTCAAACCGGAACTACATGGCGCAGATCTGGGTATTAGACCTCTGCGCCACTCGAATCAAACAGAAGCGTGGCATTCCCTCTGGGAAGGCCGCCTCCATCAACACCGATTCACGCCGGAAGGCCTTGCCCAGGCCGAGAGATGCTTTGAAAAGGCGATTCGTCTCGATCCAAATTATTCGCTTCCTTACTTGGGCATTGCGGGGAATCAGTACATTAAGGCGAACCTCGCCCATGTCTGCCCCATTGAGGTGTTGCCACGGGCTTGTGACGCTATCTCCAAAGCTCTGCTTTTGGAAAGCGATTCTGGAGATGTACACGCCGCCGCTGGGATGAACGAGGTTTTCTGGCGGTATAACTGGAGGCAGGCTGAAATCCATTTCCGTTCGGCATTGTCGCTCAACCCGTCCTCATCCTCCGTTCATCACCTCTATGCCCTGTGGTGGCTCCGTCCGCAAGGACGATTTAAAGATGCGGTTGCCGAAAATCAACTGGCGTTGGATTTAGATCCGCTCTCGCCCTTTTTGCGTGTTGTGCAAGGTTATTTGCTGTATCTCGCCGGTGAGGATCGCGAAGCGGTTTCCGTGTGCGAGGCCGCTCTCAACTTTGACTCCAAGAACTTTCTTGCTCACCGGATTTTGGGACACATATTACAGCAGCAGGGAAAAATCCGGGACTCGAACAGAGCCTACGCCAAAGCCGTGGACCTTCCTGGAAGTTCTCCAATAGAACTGGGTTACCTCGCCGTGAGCTACGCTTTGCTCGGCGACTTTGAAAATGCGAGTAAGATCCAGGACCAGCTACGGATACCCAAGGCGGCCACTTATCTGTCTTCAACCATCATGGCCCTGATCGATCTGAGCTCCGGCTGTCCAGGGGATGCTTACAAATCGATCGAGAAAGCGGTCAAGGAACACGATCCAAACCTATTCACAATGGCGACGGATCCGTGCTGGAGAGCCATGAACGGCTTGCAGGAATTCCAGTCGGCACTTAGGCAGATCGGCCTGAAAGTCAGGTGCCGCCCTGACTTCGAACCTGGCTCGAACTCCTGATTCGATCAGAAAGGAGAGTTTTGGCCGAGCGAACCACGGTCCGGGCGGGATCGGGACACGAGTATCAAACTTGTGTATCCGGGGAGGCGGAGGTGGGGTGTCCTTGCCTCCTCATCGAATCCTCATGAAATCCCAAGACAGACTACAAGACTAGTGGCCCCAACCTTCTGTATCGTTCGATTGTGGACTTATTCCTGAGGCCGAATCAAATAGCGGATGAACGGCTCTATAATGGCGCCCGGCTCCTGCTTTCCCTTTACGAACTTAGGCGTGAACCCAAAATGCGTGAAGCACGGGAGTGGTTTCTGTCGTCCTTCCGTCCCCAAACAGTGGAAGACTTTCCGCGGATTTGCCCTCCAGGATCCGATCACGAAGTGTTCTTCCGAATGGTCTATAGCTATTGGGAAATGGCAGCGTCTTTCGTCACAGCCGGGATTGTGGATGAGAACCTTTTCATTCACAACAGCAGTGAATTACTACAGGTTTGGGAACGCATTTGTGTTCTCGTTCCCCCATGGCGGAGGGCTTGGAAAAACCCGCTCATTCTCAGGAATATGGAAGAAGTCGCGCGCAAGGCAGCAGATTACCTCAACCGGGCGGATCCGGAGGCGCACGCTACCTTCGTGGCGAAAATGCGATAGAGCAAGAGATGCAAGCGGGCATCTCCAGCTAGCCGGAGTTGCCCTTTAGTTTGTCGCCGTGGCTGTTTTTCATTGCAGCGAAATGCTGCTTGTCTGGAACCTATAGCACTAGCGTTTACTGTGCAAAGCGACCTGGTTGACTGTAAACTTGCAACACAGCACTGGGCGGTTAGAAAAAACCGAGAGTATACGGGGAAGAAAAATGATGAAGATCCGAACGGGGATCGTCGGGTTATTGACTGCTCTGAGTCTGACCGCAGCAACGCAGAACAACGCAGCGCCGGTTACTTACAAGGATTTTACTCGAGCCATTCGCGCCAATGATCTGGTCGCGTTGCGCAGCCTGACAGATAAGCCGGGCGCCATCAACGTCGAGAGTAGTTTGCATATGCAACCCTTGCAATACGCGGCTCTCTATGGGTCTTTAGACGCATTGCGCATGCTTCTGGATGACGGTGCTGATCCCAATGCACGAAATCAGCAGGAAGCAACGGCTTTGATTTACGGAGCTTGGGCTCCGGCGCGAACGAAGCTGCTGGTCAATAGAGGCGCCCGGGTAAACGTTGCTGCCAAGGGCGGGACAACGCCTTTGATGCTGGCTGCCTCCGTGCTCGGCAATACTGACAGCGTGAGGTACTTGCTCGAATATGGTGCCGACCTTAACGCAGCCGATGAGTTTGGGGACGACGCACTTATGCGGGCTGCGGCAATGGGCGACACGGAAATGACAGAGTTGTTGTTAATGAAAGGTGCGGATGCACGGCGTGTTGATAAGGCGGGTTTCACCGCCCTCCAGATGGCGCAAAGTTTCACCGATCAATCACGTGTGAATTTGCTCTTGAAAGCGGGCGCGGACGTCAGTGCAGCTAACACCTTTTCTGGCATTGTCAAGAATGGCCCCATTGCTCTCACCCATTTGACACCCTTGATGTTTGCGGTGCCGTTCGGCCATGCTGACACGTTGGATGCGCTCCTGAAGGCAGGAGCACGGGTAAATGATGTTGATGTTCGAAAGATGAGCCCGCTGATGCTTGCCATCGCATCAGACCAGGCGAAACCCGCCACGATACGACGGTTGATCGCGGCAGGAGCAGACGTGAACGCCAAAGACCAGAATGGTGAGTCAGTCCTCGATTGGGCGCGCAAGTTCAAACAACCGGAAATTGTTTCGCTACTCCAGCGAGCCGGGGCGCAGGGCGGCAGCGAACTCGACAATCCTCTTCCCACCGCCGATTCGACTGCCCACAGTCCCACGGAAGCGCTCGCGCGCACTCTTCCTCTGCTCGCCAAGTCAAGCAACCAGTTTTTCAAAGAGGGCGGTGGGTGCAACGGCTGTCACCACCAGATGATGGCTGCGAGAGTCTATGCGGCTGCATCAGACAAAGGCCTTTCCGTAAATGAAAACCTGCGGCGACCATTCCGAGACGCATTGCTGGCGGAACGTCCCGCGGTCTTAGGCGGGCTCCCGCTCTTGCATGCGTTGCCCGGCGACACCGATCGAATATTGGCGCCTTTGATGGCTCTCATTGACCTGCACGAGCCTTCAAACGATATGACGGACGCCGCCGTTCATTATCTGGCACAGCGCCAGGACGCTTCGGGTGCATGGCTCCAGACCGCCGCTCGACCACCCATCGAAGAGAGCCCTATCAGTCGGACAGCCATGGCTATTCGCGCTTTGAAGGTCTATGGCTGGGAGGCACGTCGAGTCGAGTTCGACCAGCATATCGACCGGGCAAGACGTTGGCTGGAATCAGCTTCACCCGTAACAATATATGAGGAGGCCGATCGGATCCTTGGTCTCAGGATGGCGGGAGGCTCTACTACGGGGTTACTGCCGGATGCCAAGAAATTATTGGCTGAACAACGGCCGGACGGCGGTTGGCCGCAAACTCGTTATCTTCCGTCTGATTCCTACGCCACCGGCCTGGTCCTTCACAGCCTCTATGCAGCAGGCTTGCTCACACCGTCCGAGCCGGCCTATGGAAAGGCTGTCGCGTTTCTATTGCGGACTCAGTTTCCGAACGGCTCATGGTACGTGCGCAGCCGAGCAGCGAAATTCCAACCCTATTTTCAAAGTGGATTTCCGTTCAATCATGATCAATGGATCTCCAGTGCCGGGACAGCTTGGGCCGCCATTGCTCTTATTGATGGCACTGAGAAGCAGGCAGCAGACCGACGTTTGGATCTTGTCAAGCGTAGAACTATCCTGCAACTGCCACTTGGCCGTATAAAGCGCACTCCGTTGACCTGAACCCCAAAAATCCCTACAACACGTTAGCCCCCATCTTGGCCTGCGGTGGAAAAATGAGACAGTCGAGTTTGGGGACACTTTCAGCGAGAGGAGAAGGAAGTGTCAAAGCAGGCAGGTCGGCGGTGGAGCAAGTACAGTCCGGAGTTCAAGCGGACAGCAGTGGACCGGATCGTAGCGGGCGAGAGTCCGACTGCGGTAGCGCGAGAGTTGGGCATTCGATGTAAGTTTCTGTATGCCTGGAAAGCCGCTGGAAAAGGAAGTCAGGGCGCGCCCACGGTTTCAAAGAAAGTAGATGGCGACCCGCAGGAGCAAGAGGTGGCGCGGCTGCAAAGGCGGATTGCGGAGTTAGAACGGCTCACAGGAAAGCAGACGGCGGAACTGGATTTTTTCGCCGCAGCCTTGCGCAGCGTCAAGGAGACACGCCGGAAGAGCGGCGCGCCTTCCGACGAGGAATCTACCAAGTGATTCAAGATCAGGTAGCTGCCCAAGGCCAGGCCAGTATCGAAAGAATGTGTGAACTGGGCAAGGTGAGCCGTGCGGGCTTTTATCGAGATTGGCAAGAACGCCAGCCGCAGGAAGCAGAAGTCGCTCTTCGAGAGGTGATTCAAAAAGCCGCGCTCGCGCGGCGGACTTATGGCTATCGCCGCATCACAGCGTTTGTGCAACGCGCCGGCATTGCTGTGGGCGAGGGCGTTGTGAGGCGTATCTTACGCAGCGATAATCTCCTGTCAGTTCGAAAGCGCAAGTTCAAGCTCACCACCCACTCCGAGCATGGCTTCACCGTTTACCCGAATCTGGCACAGTATGTGCAGATCACAGCAGTCAACCAACTCTGGGTAGCCGACATCACCTATCTGCGTTTGGGACGTGAGTTTGTCTATCTAGCGGTGGTGCTGGATGTCTTCTCCCGACGCGTAGTAGGTTGGTCACTGGGTCGCAGTTTGCAGACGACGCTGCCGCTGTCTGCATTGAATCAAGCCATCCAAGATCGTCAGCCGGGCGCTGGCCTGGTGCATCATTCCGACCGCGGGAGCCAGTATGCCAGCAACGACTATGTGAAACGACTGGAGGAGGTCCGCATGGTGATCAGTATGAGTCGCCCCGCCAGACCGTGGGAAAACGCGTATTGCGAGAGTTTCATGAGCACTCTCAAACGAGAACAAATCAGTTGTCCAGGTTACGCGGCGATGGAGGATTTGCAGAACCGCATGGCCGAGTTCATCGACCAGTTCTATAACGTTCAACGATTGCATTCTGCGCTCGCTTATTGCTCCCCAGTGGAGTTTGAAACTCAGCAGGGCGCAGTTCCGCCAGCCGGCTTGAGTTTTCCCAGGCATGAGGAAATCTATCCTGATGCTTAACCTAACACCCAATCAGCGAAGAGCGGAATCCCGCCCTCCGCTGTCTCATCAGGATGAGTTTCCAGCAGAATATTCCTTAGCCGGTTGCTCTCCAGCAGGGCCGGCCTCCGCTTCTTCTGCTACGCTCATCCTCAACCCGAAACTTACTATTGGCTACTGTTTTTCAGCCAATGGCAACCGTCCCCGAATTCGACTGTCTCAACTCGTAACGCAAGCCAATCTCCTACCCCCTGGGACACCCGCCTGCCAACCTGAAACTTAACGAAATTGTTTTCAGATCAACGCCGACTGGACGCGGATCATGGTTCGACAACTTCGTGAACGATGCTCCGAGCTATTTTCGAAGTGTCCAATACCTTCGGCCGGGATGCAGTTATTTTCCCGACACTGCATCAGTAACTTTCGCGCTCGTTAAATCGAAGCTACAGTTAATAAGGCAATGGACGACCCCACCCAAACACTTCGACTCAAGCATCTGGTAGCCATTCGCTGGTTCCATTGGATCAATTTCCCTTTGCTGGCGATGATGATCTGGAGCGGCATCCTGATCTATTGGGCCTACTCCCCCTATCACATCGGGGGCTTTCATTTCTTCCCCGATTGGTTCGTCGCCGCCCTGAACATCAAATTTCACCTGGCTGAAGGTATTGCCCTGCATCTGGTGTTTATGTGGCTCTTCATCACCAACGGCATTCTGTATGTCGGCTACACCTTAATCTCGGGCGAGTGGCGGATGCTGATCCCACGTTCTTTCACCGCCTTTCGCCACGCCTGGCAGGTTCTGCTTCATGACCTGCATCTCAGCAAGGAAATGCCGCCGCAGGATAAGTACAACGCGGCGCAGCAAATTGCCTACACGGGCATCGTACTGATGGGGATCGGCTCCTTTCTGACGGGGCTTGCCATCTATAAACCGCAACAACTCGGCTGGCTCGCGGCTCTGTTCGGCGGCTACGCCACCGCGCGGCTGATTCACTTCTGTCTCACGTTGGGCTATGTGGGCTTCTTTGTCATTCACATCACGCAAGTGGTTCTGGCGGGGTGGAACAATTTCCGCAGCATGGTGATTGGTTACGAACTGGTGAGCACAAATGACAAACCGGCATAGAGAGTTAACGCTGCCTGAGAAAGAGGCGCAGCAGCGGCTGAAACGGATGACCCGGCGTGGCTTCCTGGCCGGCGGAGTGGCGGCGGTCGCGGGAGTTGCGGGATACACATGGCTGACAGGTCAAGGTCAGATCGGCGAGATTTCCTGGCCCCAGCGCGAAGTTTTGGATTTCAACGGCAAGTTGTCCAAAGCCTATCTAAGTGATGTGCGCATGGCGCCCATGTTCCAGCCGAATCAGGTGGGCGTCCTGAAGCCCAATGGCGGCGAGGGTCTGGATCTGGATAACCCGGACAGCCTGACTAACTGGAAATTGATGTTTGATCCCGGTGCGGGTATTAAACCGATTGAACTCCAGATGAGCGACGTGCAAAGCCTGCCTCGTGTCGAGATGATCACCAACTTTTGTTGTATTGAAGGTTGGAACACCGTCGCAAAGTGGACCGGCGTCCGGCTTTCAGACTTCCTCAGAAAGTACACGCCGCCCAGCCGCGAACTTCCCGGCTATGTGTACATGGCCACGCCGGGCGAAGACTACTACGTTGGTTTGGATATGAAGAGCGCTGTGCATCCGCAAACGCTGCTGGCGTGGGAATTGAATGACAAGCCGCTGACCCCGGATCACGGAGCGCCGCTTCGTCTCTCCATTCCAGTGAAGTACGGCATCAAAAATATAAAGCGCATCGGGCTGATTCGCCTGACCGACAAACAACCGGATGATTATTGGGCAGAAAATGGATACGATTGGTTTGCAGGTCTTTAAATTGTGTCCGATTGCCCGTTTTACGCCGGCACTTCCGGGTTTGCTTATCCGTCCTGGAAACCCGGTTTCTATCCGCCGAAGTTAGCCGCTGGCCAGTTCCTTCACTTCTACGGGTCGCGCTTGAACACCGTCGAGGTGAATTACACCTACCGGCGCATCGCTTCCGCTGCTACGTTTAAGAAGTGGATTGATGCCACGCCGAACGGCTTCTTGTTTCTGCCCAAGGCGCACATGAAGATTACCCACTCCTTGAAATTAAAGGACGCGGAGGAATTCACGCGCTACTTTCTGGAGTCTCTGGAACCCTTGCGCGAAGCCGGAAGATTGGGGCCGGTTCTCTTTCAATTGCCGCCGAATATGACCGCCAACCCGGCGACCCTGGCTGCCTTTGTACGTCTGCTGCCAAAACCTTATAGAGCTACATTTGAATTCCGGAACGCCACCTGGTTTGCCGAAGACACTTACAAAGTCCTCCGTGAGCATAACGTCGCCCTCTGCTTGGCTGAGAATGAGAACCTGGAAACACCGCCAGTAGTCACCGCCGATTTTGTCTATCTCCGCCTCCGGAAGCCCGATTACGAAGAGTCCGAGTTGCTCGCGATTGATCGCCGCGTTCAACAGTATCTCGCCAACGGTTACCCTACCTTCGCCATCTTCAAGCACGAAGATACCCCCGCTGGCGCGTTGAATGCGGAGAAGCTTCTGCGTCTGCGCGGAACAAAGCCATTGGCATGGACGGCGTCGCTGTAGGATCTCCCCGCCGCCTAATTCGAAGCGCTAAGCCAGAATCACTTCAATGCCCCGGCTCCTCAGTCGCTCCACGTCTTTCGTTGGGGCGCGAGTATCTGTTATGACCCGGTGAATGCCACGAAAATCGTTGATCAGCGAAAGGCTGCGATGCCCGAACTTGCTCGAATCTGCCAGCACCGTCACTTCCGCAGTCGATTGGATCATTCGATGATTCAATTGAGCCTCCAGGATGTCAAGCGTCGTGATGCCGGTCTCGGTGTCCAGACCCACCGCGCTCATAAAGCAATGGTCCGCGTGCAGAGAACTCATCATATGCTCGGCATGGGGTCCCACCAGCGCGGTGGAGGGATGGCGCAGAAAACCACCCAGCATAATGAGCGAAAGCTTTGGGCTGTCCGCCAGAATCTGCGCAATATTCAGCGCATAGGCAATCACGGTGACGTTTGACGGCGCTTGCGTCTTTAATTGGATGGCCAGCTCTGCCGACGTGGAACCGCTGCAGAGAAACACCGTTTGCAAAGGCTTGATGAGCTTGGCCGCAGCCTGCGCAATGCGAACTTTTTCCTCATGGTTCATCCCCTCGCGGACCTTCAAGGGATGTTCCGGGGCCGCAGCCAGCGGCTTAATGCCGCCCCCATGCGATCGAACCAGGGCGCCGGAATCCGAAAGCGCATCCAGATCACTGCGTGCCGTAACAGCAGAGACTCCGAAGCGTTTTGCTATCTCTTCGACAGTCACACGGCCGTGCTGTCCAAGGACACTTACTATTTCCCGGCGGCGCTCCTCGGCTAGCAGCCGGTTCGGCAATTTTTTGGAGGTCGACATAGTTTGAAAGCGAAATATTCCGGTTGAGCTTTTGTTCGGTATCCGTATTCTATCTTTTGCTTGTGTTTATTGAGCCTATAAAAAGTACGCGACAATGGCAAGAGTTTCCTTAAAATGGCTACTTCAAACGCGATTCCTGGCCAATTTGTTCCCGAGGTCCATTCTCAGACGGTCGCAACCGATGCTGCCGCCGCTATACCCTGGCACATCTGGTGCGCCGTCGCGGCTGTCACGTCCATCATGATTGGCGGCCATTGGGACATTTCTTGGCACTCCTCCATCGGGCGTGACACATTTTGGACGCCCGCCCACATGGCAATTTACCTGGGTGGCCTGTTATCGGGCCTGGCCTTCGGATTCATCATTCTGAACACGACGTTGTCGAAAGACTCTGCGCTGAGGGCTTACTCGGTAAGCGTCTGGGGTTTCCGCGCGCCACTGGGCGCCTTCATCGCGGCCTGGGGCGGCATCACTATGCTGACCTCTGCGCCCTTCGATAATTGGTGGCACGATGCGTACGGCCTGGACGTCAAAATCATCAGTCCGCCCCACATCATCCTTTTTCTCGGAATTTACGCCATTATCGCCGGCACCATGATCCTGATCTGTGGTCACATGAACCGGGCCACCGGGATTGCGCAACAACACGCGCGCCTGTTGTTCCTGTATATTTCCGGAATCATGCTCACGGTCATGATGATCATGCTGATGGAAACCGTGAGCCGACCGTACCTCCACGAATCCACACCCTACGTTGTGATGGCGGCGCTGACCCCGATTACACTAACCATTGGCTGGCGAGCAACGAAGCTACCGTTTGCCGCAACGCTAATTGCCGGCATCTATACTTTTGTCAATATCGCGCTGATCCAAATTCTGCCGTTGTTTCCCGCGCAGCCGAAGTTGGGCCCGGTTTACCAGCACGTCACTCAATTTATCCCGCCGCCGTTTCCCATCCTGCTGATTCTGCCGGCTTTGGCCCTTGATCTGCTTTGGAAGCGGACGGCTGGCTGGAACTCCTGGAAGATCGCCGCCATCAGCGGCCTTGTCTATACCAGCCTCCTCATTGCGGTGGAGTGGTTCTTCGCCGCATTCCTTATGTCTCCGGCGGCCGCCAATCGCTTCTTCGGCGTCATGTACCTTTATTACGCTCTTCCACCGCAATCGTTCCTGGCTCGCCATATGTTTCTGATAACGGAAACCTCGGGGCAACTCTGGCTTGGTTTTCTTTTCGCAGCGGTGCTCTCCGTCGTTTCCATCCGCTGGGCTATCTCCAGAGGTAACTGGATGTTTGCCGTCAAGCGCTAGTGGTATGTCGCGAATTGGTAAGGCCGCACTCCTGCTTCTGGCTTTCGTAACGCTCGGCCAGGCGCACATCGGGAGCCCCGATATCTATGTGGACGGCAATGCCGGACCATACAGGCTATTCGTCACCATTCGTCCGCCGCAGGTGATTCCCGGAGTAGCGCAGGTGGAAGTGCGCGCGGAGGCTGCGGGAATTCGCGAGATGAGCGTGACGCCGCTTTCCCTGGGCCAGACCGGCGAGCAGAATGCGCCTACGCCTGATTTGCTTCGCAGGAGCAATACGGATCCGCAGTTCTTTGCAGGCGCGCTCTGGCTGATGACGGACGGTTCCTCCCAGGTTCGCATTAAGGTGGAGGGTGCCCAGGGCAGTGGTGTCCTTGCCGTGCCGGTTGCCGCGGTGGCCAGAACCACTCGCAGCATGCAGTGGCAGCTTGGCGTCATTCTTAGTGTGCTCGGCCTGTTTCTGGTTGGCGGCATCACGGCCATCTGCGGGGCCGCTGTGCGCGAAGCCAAGCTTCCGGAAGGCCTCGCTCCCGCGCCACTCCAAGTCCGGCGAGGCAGAATCGCCATGGCCGCCGCTTTCGGCGTGATTGCGCTGGTGCTGTGGGGCGGAAAGTCTTGGTGGGACAGCGACGCTGCCGTCTATCGGGATCGCATCTATAAGCCGCTCAACATGCAGGCTGATTTGCAAGAGAAGACGCTGACTCTAAAGCTCAGCGAACCCGGTTGGATGCAGGCTCAGCCGAATCGCGTAACTCGGATTCTGTTTATTCGGAAGATGGATGATCTGGTTCCGGATCACGATCATCTCATGCACCTGTACGCTATTCGCGAGCCTGCTCTGGATGTTATTTACCATCTGCATCCCGATCAATCCGGCCCTGACGATTTCCGCTTACAGCTGCCCAATATGCCGCCAGGCGAATATCAGCTGTATGCGGATGTCGTGCATGCCAACGGCCTGCCGGAGACTTTAACTGCCAGGCTCGCTTTGCCGCAAGGCATCGCCGCTTCAAGGCCCTTAGCCGGCGACGACGCCGCCGCTGAAACCGAGCCGGTGAGCCAGGCAACGCTAGGCGGCAGCTTTGTACTGCCGGACGGATATCGTATGCGCTGGCTGCGCGATGCAATGCCGCTACATGCTGAGGAGGGCAGGGAATTCCGCTTTGAGCTTTTGACTCCGGCAGGAAACAAGCCGAAGGACATGGCGCTTTACATGGGCATGGTGGGCCATGCCGCCTTTGTCAAAGACGATGGCTCGGTGTTCGCCCATATCCACCCGAACGGAACCGTATCCATGGCGGCCTTTATGCTGGCCCAGAACAAAAGCGATCCCATGGCCGGGATGAATATGAATATGGATTCCTCCATCCCGAATGAAGTGGCCTTTCCTTATGGATTGCCAGTGCCAGGAAAATTTCGCATCTTCGTTCAGATGAAACACGGGACCACGGTGGAAACCGGCGTCTTTGACGCCGCTGCCCAATAATTCATCGCCGCAACTTCACAACCCGGTCTGCCAGCGCAGAAGGCTTACCTAGAATCGACAAAATCGTATTGCTGAAATTCAACCCATCATAGGGTTCTTCCACTGCTTGCGTGGGAATGCCCTCGCCCGCAAGCATCCAAACCGAATGCGTTGAGATCCGGAAGAACCCGCCGTGATTCCCGCCTGCATTAGGGAAGCGGACATTGAAATTCCAGTGGTCGGCAGCGAAGATATGGAAATCCGTCTCCACCAGGGTGCGCCGTCGCTTTTCGTAGCGAACCATCACCGGATCCATGCCGCTTTTGCCGGGTACATCCGGAGCAATAGGCGATAACTCCTCAATGATGCCGATAACCCCGGTCGAATAGCGGCACTTGTGAATGGCTTCCATCCACTCTCTCTCGCTGTGCCAGCTTGACAGCCATTGAGCTTTATCCGCGCCCGGCGGCAGGTGTAAATTCTCGTCCTCGAACAAATCGAGAGGCAGTCCCGGTTGCCAGGTCGTGTCCTCGGCATTCACCGGCTCACCCGCATCAGCCTGAGTCAGATTCATCACAGGTCGAAGCCTGATCTGGCAATCGGAGTTCGTCTCAATCACTAGCTGTTTCTGGTCATCACGGTAAAGCCAGTAGGACTTCCTGCCGGGCAGAATAGCGGCGACAAAATCAATAGGCTGGTTTGATAAAGCCGCCTGCGGATTGTTGCGAACCCGTTGCGCCAGCAGCAATTGAGGATAGTTCACGTGCCGGAAGGTACTCTGCTCATCCAGCATGCCCGCGTTGTTCACTGAGATGCCAAGCGGCGAAAGGCCCACTACATAATGTTGAATCTGCCCCACGCTATTGTTATCGCCTTGGGCCAGCGCCGGCAGGAAGCTGTCCACTTTGTCTTCGAGCGGCTTCGATGCATCAGGGACATAGGCCAGCAAGTGCCGCAGATGTTGAAGATAGTCGGTGTACCCCTCCACTTCCTCCTGCCAGTCCGCCAGTTCGTTTCGGAGGCGGCGATTTTTCATGTACTGGCCCGAGTTATCGCCTTTGCTGGAGCGAGTCATCTTCAACTTCGCTACCATCTCCTTGCGAGGCGTCATGAGTCGTGCCAGGACTGTAATTTCGTCGCTGAGCTCGTGATCCGTTCTTGTCCAGTCCGCCCGGTTCCTATCAATCAATGAGCGCACATACAGTGCCGCGGCCTTCCGTTCGGCCGCCGGCAAATCCTGGCGCGCCAGTTGCTTCAGAAGAATGTGAATTTTATTCAGGTCATTGTTCCGCAAACCGACCGAAGTCCGTTCGTTTCCATCGATATCAATCCATGCCGTCGGATATCGATCCGCTTCATCCGCCAGGTAGAACGATGTCTTCGTAGGAGTAATTACTCTTGTTACCAGCGGGTCCAGCGCTCTTAATTTGAAGTCACTCAGTTGCTGACGGTCAGTGACAATGTGGTGGCCGCCGCCGGCCGGGCTGCTCAGCAAGTCAGTAATGCTGTAGGTCTGACTGATGATGCCGGGCACATTATTCATGCCATGGTCGGAAACCATCGCCAGAACGGTCTGATGCGCCAGCGGGCTCTTTTCTATTTCAGTCCATACCTGGCCCACGCGTGCATCCACACCCCGCAGGATGGCAGTCAACGCTTCCTCCTGGCTGGTGCCGTGGCCCGCATGGTCCACATCGCCGTCGTAGCTATCAAGATACAGGATCTCGCTGCCGGCTATGCCGGCCGCTACGTCGGCGTCTGTTTGATCTTGCAGTAAGGATTCGTAGGAAGGCACTCCCGCCTCTTCCACAGTGGCTAAAATCGCGGTTCTTGAGAACCTGCGTCGCAGTACATTGCTCAGCGTTTCCCAGCGGACTCCACGCTGGAATAGCTGAAAGCTTTGGTATGACTCGGCGGGTTTGAACGAATCAATCAACAGGGGTATGCCCGCACGGTCCAGTACTTCCACTCCAGGCATATCCACCTGGTGTTTGCGCGCGTAGCTTATGTAGAATGGAAAGAAATTGAGGTAATCGTAAGACTTGCCGTAATAGCGGTCAAACTCCACATTGCCGCGAATGACTGGATGGCGGCCTGTGTCGAGGATCGACCACGATGGTGCAGACAGACTGATTCCTCTGGAGTAGAAGTTTTTAAAGACCGTGCCGTTATCGAAGAAGACGTGCTTGATCCACGGTAATTCCGATTTGCCGGTGTCCGGATCAATCTTGTTGACGGCGCGCTCCAGCAGATCTTGATTTAAGCCGTCGATCTTCAGAATCACGACGCGCTTGGGCGTGTCCGCAGATTGTGCTCTGAGAAGGCTTGCCGCCAGAACCACTACGATTGCCGCGCGCGCCGCCAGGTGGGTCACTTAAGCCGCTCAGTAAGCGGAGTCGAGGCTGGCTCGGCCAAAACGCCGGGAACTTTGGTGGCGACGGGCCATCGGGTCGCATTCAGCTTTCCGGAAGCTTGCAAGCAGTCGGCTTTAACTTCGTTGTCGGCCGTCAATCTGCGGAGCTTGTCCAGTGTCTGCTGAGCATGCAGCCGCATTTGAGGTGATTGAATATCGGCAATCATGTCTCCCAGCTCCGTTACCGAATCTCGAATCCGGAATTCCTGAAACGCTACCTCCGGCGGAGTACCCGCGGTCACTAATTTGTCGAGGAACTCCAGGTTATACTCGGCGCGGCGGTAAGTGGCAAGCATCACCAGGTCGGCATCATTTTTCTTTGCCCGGTGCGTATACTTACCCAACGTGATCGCATGTAAGGCGATATCGATGCCGCGTCTTTCTGAACTGGCGTCAAATGCCGCCAGTTCCTCCCGGCGCTGGTTGTCTATTTGTCTCATCAGCAGGCTGTTGTCTCCTCGCGCCTCAAGGCTAAGCCGGGCGTAACGCTTCAGCGCAGCCGCCATTTCGTTGGCTGGGGAAGATTCCAGCGGATTGCTGGAGATGTATTCGGCTCGCCGCGAAATCTCCTGCCGCAAGCCCGGGTCCAGGTCGTGGTCAAGCGCCAGCGAAACTCGGAACTCGCTGTAGCTGTCTAAGCGCTCGGCCCGGTTGCTGGTCTTGCCGCGGCGCTCCTGAACAAAAGAAAAAATATCTGTGGCCACAAAGTAGTACCAGTTTGTGAAATGCGACACACCCACAATGCCGCTGGCGATTTCATCTATTGACTTTTGCGCGATGTCATTCCGTCGAAGGTTGAGCTTGTCGCGAAAATCAACTAGCAGGAGCGGCTGCCTCGGGTAGGTAAAGCTGTATAGGGCAAGCGGTATCAGCTTGCTGGTCACACCGTTCACCTCCGCGATTTTGGCGAAGCCGGTCCAACTTCGCAAACGTTCGTCGGAGTAAGGGTTCGTAATCGAAAGCAGCTTCCAGATTTCCCCAAGCTTCCCTGAGCCGGGTTCCTGCTGCGCGCGTGACGGATACCACAGCATGCCATATTGCTGCTCAGCGCCGGCTAAGGTCACGGGTTCAAATACCAAGCCGGCCTTCTCGGCACATTGGCGCAGCAGTTCCCAATTCCGGGCGCGAACGCTTTCCTGCTCAAAGCTCGCTTCCTTTCCAAGTGAGGCCAGGTGTGATGAATTCACAAAGCCGCCTAAAAGCTTCTTGCGCAGCTCAATGCGGGCCATCACAAAATCCCGCTGGTCGGAAGTGATCTCATCGGCGCTATTCCCAACCGGCGCATTGAGGAGATAAGTGTTGGCTTCCTCCAGGTGCAATCGCTCATCGTCGACCTGATTCGTACGGTAAGCGCGAGTGGTTGCCCGCACAGGCGTGCCGATGGTGTCGAGGGCCGTCCATTGCAGAATCTGGCGCTCCACCTTGTTCACAGAGGTGCTTTGTGGAGCCGAGAGGTCCAGCAGCGGGGCTGTGTCTTTGCGCTTCACCTGAGAAGAGCCATCGCCGGGACTCCAGTAGAAGAAAGGAATGGAGGCAAGAGCCCGCTGACCCAGCGTGGGTCTTGTATAAGCTAGCAGCCAGACGGCGGTGATTTTGTGGCTGGACACGTCATCCTCACCCAGCGTGTCGCGGAGAACGGCGACCAGCGGAATATCTTGGCCGACCTTGTCGCCTGCGCCGCAAGCACGGCAGAATAACGTCAGGAGATTCGCGGTGACCGGTTGTCCGGCAGGCAGACTTCGCCAGTAATAAACCGGAGCCGCTAACATAGACGCCGAACCGAGTGTCAATGCCAAAAAAAAGCCAAGTACTCGAAACAACCCTGAAAAGCTCTCCTCGTAGATCTGATGCTCCGAGTACCTCGCATGTTACGTTATTAGGGCGTGGCTTTTGAGACCATCCTAAACGCCGTGTGGCTCCTGCTGGGGTTAACTTCCCTACTGGTCATGCTCAGGCGGTCCCAAAAAGGCAGAGCCTCTGTCCTTTGCGGCATCGGTGTCAGCCTCATCATCGCCACTCTCTTTCCGGTTATTTCGGCCTCCGATGATGTCATCCGGATTCAACATCTGGAGAGACTTCACGACTCGCAACATCACCAGTCAAAGACCACCAGCCACAAACGGACGACCGATAGCCTAATCCGCCTCTATGAGGCTATGGAATCACCGCTGGCCGCCACCCCGGTTCGCGTTTGCTTCATATTATTCTTCGCCTTTTTGACCATTCCTTTATGCGAAGCTTATGCGCGCCAAGGCACTATAAGTGCTATTGGCCGTTCTCCGCCGATGGTTGTCGCATAAAGCAACTGTTGTTTAACCGAAATCTTAAGGAAACAAACTAGGAGGAAGTGTGCAACGCCACACTTGGCGTCTAGCCATCCCACTCCTGAGTGCCGTGGTTGTTGCATGGGCGCAAACTCCCCCACAGCCAATCAAAGCCATGACATGGCAGGCGGCTCAGGATGAATTTAGAGCGAATAATTCCACGCTAAAAGCGGACCAGGCTTCGGTCGACGAGGCTCGCGCGCAGGAGATTACGGCCTACCTGCGCCCGAATCCGGATTTGACCCTCGGGATTGACCAGCTGACTTTGTTTCAGTCCAATGCCTTCCAACCGCTCTATCAATCCTATGAATACGGGAGCCTTTCCTATTTGCATGAGCGCCGGCACAAACGCGAACTCAGGCTGCAAAGCGCCAAACTAGGGACCGCGATTGCGCTATCCCAGAAGGATGATTCGGAACGGACCCTGATGTTCAGTCTGCGTGATGCGTTCATCCGCGCACTCACCGCGAAAGCCACCTTGGCACTGACGAAAGAGAACCTGGACTACTACGACAAGCTGCTGAATATCAACAGCGAACGATTCAAGGCCGGCGCCATCGCACACGTCGATTACCAGCGCCTGGAACTGCAGCGTGTCCAATATGAATCAGACCTGGCAACCGCCAATGTAAATCTCCGCACGGCTAAAATCGACCTGCTTCAACTTCTGCAGGATCGCACTCCCGTGGAAGAGTTCGACATTACCGAGGATTTTGATTTTACCGGGTCAGCGCCGGCAACCGATGATCTGCATCGAATTGCGCTCGAAGACCGCCCGGACTTGAAGGCGGCACAGGAGACGCTGAATCAGTCCCGGACGAATTTCAAGCTCGAAACGGCCAACGGTTCCACCGATCCGACATTTGGAGTTGACGCTTCTCATCAGCCCAACCCGCTGGGTACCTACGTCGGCTTCAGCATAAACTTTCCGCTGCGCATTTTCGATCGCAATCAGGGTGAAAAGTTGCGCACCAAACTGGATATCGGCAAGAGTCAGCACCTGCTGGACGCGGCTCAGATTGGTGTCTTGCATGATGTCGACGCGGCTGCCGCGACGCTTGACAGCACTCTCACCCTGCTGCGTCCCTATAAGGAGAAATATCTCCAGGAGGCGGCGGATGTACGATCCGTTATCTCCTTTTCCTATGAGCATGGAGCGGCCTCGCTGCTGGATTTCCTGAATGCCCAGAACGAGTACCGCGCTACTAGGCTCGCCTACATAAATCTGGTGAGTTCGTACAAATCCGCTGCAAATCAACTCAATGAAGCTGTTGGACGCGAGGTGATCAAATGACACGAATCTGTTCTAGTAGGGCTGCCATCGCGCTGGCATTAGGTGTGTTGGGCGCTGGTTTGCTTTTGACCGGATGCAGCGGTGCGAAAGGGAAGATTGATGAGGCCGCCGCCGCTCCACCTCAAGCCCACGTAGTTGAGACGGGTGATTCGAATCTGGTGAAGGTGGATAAGCCTGACCGCTTCGCGGTTGTCAAGGCCGAAGCGCGAAGCGTCCTTCCCGAACTGCACTCTACGGGAGTCATCTCGCCGGACGTAGACAACAACGTTCCCGTTGTCTCCCTGGCCGCCGGCCGTGCCCTTGCTCTGTACGCCAAGCTTGGGGATGAGGTGAAAAAAGGCCAGTTGTTGCTGAAGGTGCAGAGCAGCGACGTATCCAATGCGTATTCCACTTATCAGCAGGCGAAGGCTGATGAGCAGTTGACCAAAACTCAACTGGACAGGTCCAAACTGCTTTACGACAAAGGCGCCATTGCGCTGAATGATCTGCAAGTCGCTCAGGATACTTACGACAAAGCCCACGTCGCATTATTGGCTGCTGAGCAGATGCTCCAAAATCTTGGCGGCAATCTGAATCAGCAGAGCAGCATTGTGGATGTTCTCGCTCCCGCTACCGGCACAATCGTGGAACAGAACATCGTGCAATCGGCGTCGGTTCATACCCCGGATAATCAGGCCAACTTGTTTACCATCGCCAACCTGTCTTCCGTATGGGCTCTTTGCGACGTGTATGAAAACGACCTCGCGATGGTTCGCATGGGCGACATCGCCGACGTGCGCGTAAATGGTTATCCTGACCAGACATTCCGGGGCCGCATCAGTAACATCGGCAAGGTGCTCGATCCCAACACCCGTTCCGCCAAGGTCCGAATCGTCCTGCGAAACCCCGGCATCATGCGCGTTGGCATGTTTCTTACCGCCACGTTCTACGGGAAGAAGGGCGTAATGAACGCCGTGGTTCCCTCGGCGGCCATTCTTCATTTGCACGACAAAGATTGGGTTTTCATCCCTGCTCCCAACAGCAGCTTCCGGCGTCTGGAAATTCAATCCGGCAGGATTTTGCCGGAAAATCTGCAGATCGTGCTATCCGGCCTTGGGCCCGGACAGTCCGTGGTAAGGGATGCTTTGTCGCTTGAAGCGGAAAGCGAGCAATAGCGAACCATGATTAAGGGTTTCGTTAATTTCTCGCTCGCCAACAAGTTTCTGGTTCTCGCTGTCGCGATCATCCTGCTTGGCTGGGGAGGCCTTTCGTTCCGGGCCTTGCCGGTAGAAGCTTACCCGGACGTGGCGAACAACTACGTACAGATCATCACGCAGTGGCCGGGCCGCGCCGCCGAAGAAGTAGAACAGCAGATTACAGTACCCCTGGAAGTGGTGATGGCCGGTATTCCGCAATTGGACAACATCCGATCCATCTCAGAATTCGGCATTTCCGTCGTCACCATGACTTTTGACGACGAAAGCGTAAACGACTGGAACCGTGAACGCACGCTCGAACGCATGAGTCAGGTGACCCTGCCCACCGGCGTGCAGCCGCAAATGGGTCCCGACTACAGCCCCGTCGGCCAGCTCTACTGGTACACGCTGCAAAGTGCCAACCCTTCTTATGACTTGATGGCTTTGAAATCACTCCAGGACTGGGTGCTTCCCAAACAGCTCAAGGCTGTCCCCAGAGTGATCGACGTTGCGGCATTCGGCGGCATTACCCGTGAATACCAGGTGCGCGTGGACCCCGACAAACTGATTTCGTATGGTCTGAGCCTGCAGAACGTGGAACAGGCCATTACCAGCAATAACCTGAACGCGGGCGGTAGCTTTCTTCAGGAGGGTCAACAGCAGGTGAACGTTCGTGAACTGGGACTTTATAAAAACACCAGCGATATTGGCCTTACTGTCCTAAAGACAAATAATGGCACGCCTGTTTTAGTCAAAGATTTAGGCCCGGTTGAACAGGGCGCCAAAATTCGGCTCGGACAGATTGGCAAAGCCACTCACCTGCCCAATGGCAAAATACTCGACAACCCTGACACCATTGAAGGTATCGTGCTGCTTCGTAAAGGAGCAGATGGCGACGCCATGCTGGCTGCTCTGCACGAGAAAGTCAAATACCTTAACGATCATTTCCTGCCGCCTGGAGTAAAGATCGTCCCGTTTCTGGACCGCAGTGATCTGGTTCACCTGACAACCCATACCGTCGAGCACAACCTGACCGAGGGAATGCTGCTGGTTTCCATCATTCTCTTTCTGTTCCTTGGAAATATTCGCTCTGCCCTCATCGTTGTTTGCACCATTCCGTTTTCCTTGTTGTTCGCCTCCATTTGCCTGGATCTCAGCCACGTACCCGCAAACTTGTTGTCCCTCGGCGCTCTCGATTTCGGCATGGTGGTGGATGGATCCGTCGTGATGGTGGAAAACATCATGCGTCACATCAGCGGTTTCCAGCGAAACGAAAAAACCGTCGCTCAGGCCATTCGGGAAGCGGCGCAGGAAGTTCAACGGCCGGTGTTCTTCGCGGTGGCCATCATTATCACCGCGTACCTGCCCATCTTTACGCTCCAGGCTGTGGAAGGCCGGCTGTTTCATCCCATGGCGCTAACCGTGGCCTTCGCGCTGGCTGGGTCGCTCATCTTCTCGTTATCCGTGCTGCCTGTTCTGGCGCTGCTTGTGTTTGGACCAAGCACCAAGGAATGGCACAATCCCGTCCTCTACGCAGTGATAGCCGGTTACCGGCACGCGCTCGAATGGGTTACCAAAACGACGCCCCGCCACGTACTCATTCTCGGCGGCGCCTTCGCCCTGCTCATCGGCTCCGTTTACCTCATGGTCGGCGGCTATATCGGTTCCGAATTCCTGCCTCACCTGGATGAAGGCGCAATTTGGGCGCGCGGAACACTGTCGCCCAGCACCGGACCCACTGATGGAGAACGGGTCATGCACCAGGCACGTCTCAAGTTCGCAAGCTTCCCCGAGGTCACGCAAGTCGTCACCCAGGTCGGCCGTCCTGACGACGGCACCGACGTCACTTTGTTTTCAAACACCGAATACTTCATCGACCTGAAGCCCAAGTCTGAATGGCGTTCTCTCTTCCATGAAGACAAGGAAGAACTCATTCGCGCCATGGATCGCGAGGTGAATAAGATGCCTGGCGTTTTATGGAACTTCTCACAGCCTATCTCCGACAACATGGAAGAAGCCGTCAGCGGTGTGAAAGGAGAACTGGCCGTCAAGATTTACGGTACAGATCTGAAATTGCTGGAAGCCAAAGGCGATGAAATTGTTCGCGCCATGCAGAACATTCAAGGTATTCAGGACCTGGGTCTGTTCCGGGTCGTGGGCCAGCCGAACCTGAACGTGGTTGTGAATCGCGAGAAAGCTGCGCGCTTCGGATTAAATGTGTCTGATGTCCAGGACGCCGTTCAAACCGCCGTCGGTGGCAACGCCGTTACCTCTGTTCTGCAGGGCGAAGAAGTCTATGATCTGGTGATTCGCTACCTCAAGGATTATCGTTCAACACCGGAAGAAATTTCGAACATCCGCCTGCTTGCGCCCACCGGCGAGCGGGTTTCGCTTTCCCAGGTGAGCGACATCAAAACACAGGATGGAGCTTCGCAAATCTATCGGCAGAATAACAGCCGCTATGTCGCGCTAAAATACAGCGTTCGAGGACGCGATTTGGGCAGCACCGTTCAGGAGGCCATCAGTAAAGTGGAAGGCAGTGTGAAACTGCCGGCCGGTTATTACCTGGAGTGGGCCGGCGAATACCAAAGCGAGCAACGCGCCAACAAGCGCCTGTCGCTCATCGTTCCCGTCACCATCGTGGTGATCTTCTTCCTGCTATACACCATGTTTCATTCGCTGAAATGGGCGGCTCTCGCTATGGTGAGCGTGGCTCTGGCGCCTATTGGAGCGTTGTTGGCGCTTTGGTTTACCCACACCCATTTCAGTGTCTCCTCGGGTATTGGAACCCTCGCGCTCTTCGGCGTCGCCGTGCAGACCGGCGTGATTATGATTCAGTACATCAATCAGTTGCGCGCGCGCGGTTTCAACATTCGCGAAGCCGCGATCGAAGGCGCGGTGCTGAGGCTGCGGCCCATCATGATGACCATGACAGTCGCGACCCTTGGCCTGCTGCCGGCGGCCATGTCAAACGGCATTGGCTCCGATTCGCAAAAGCCCTTCGCCATTGTGATTGTCGGCGGCTTAAGCGCCACGCTCCTGCTGAGTATCTTTGTTATTCCAACCATCTACACATTGGTGGCTCGCGACGGCGATGTGCTGCCGGCTTATGAGCCCGAGTTGAACGAACCTCAGTAGCGGCAAGTAGGGCTTTTGGTGCACAGGCAGCGGAGTGTCCGAATTCTCGGAGGACTTTCCAATAGGCTATAATCTATCAATATCGCCACAAAAATAGGCTATACTCTATTAAGTACTCACAAAACGAAAGGACGTAGCTTATGAAAAGAGCCCGGATTGCTGCCGAGTCGCGGTCCTACCTGGATGAACGCTTCAGGAGGCTGGGACCTGTTGCGCTCTACAATGCGCCGGTTCGAGGTTGGATCAAGGCCGTCCGCGAGGCGCTCGGCATGACCACCCAGCAGCTGTCAGTGCGGCTCGGCGTCAGGCAACCGTCCGTGGTGGATATGGAGCAATCCGAAGCGAAGGGAGCCATCTCTCTCGCCACCTTGCGGCGCGCTGCGGAAGCACTCGACTGCACGCTCGTTTATGCGCTGGTGCCGAACCAGCTGCTGGAGACCACCGTTCGGGATCGCGCGCGTTTCTTTGCCCGGCGTCGTCGTGAGCCCATCGAACACTCGATGCTGCTGGAGGATCAGAAGGTGAAAGAAGAGTACAGCGAAGCAAGGATCGACGAGATTTTGCGCGACACGAACCCACGTCAGTTTTGGGACTAGTGAACGATCTCTTCGAGCAGCCGGACCATGCCACGCCGTTGACGCCGGAGGAAATGCGCGAGTTGATCCCCTCGTACGTCGCGTATCGCCGCGAGCTGAATGAGGTTGAACAGGAAAACATTGCGCGCGGACAGGACTGGGCACTTGGACGCAAGCGAGACCTGCTCACCGAAAAATTCGTCATGGATCTGCACCGCCGGATGCTAGGCGACGTATGGCGTTGGGCAGGAAAATTCAGGAAGAGCGAGCGGAATATCGGAATTGTCTTTTACGAGATTCCGCTCGCCCTGCGACTTCTGCTCGACGATGCGAAAACCTGGATTGCCTGCAACACTTATCCGCCCGATGAAATCGCCGTTCGCTTTCATCACCGGCTCGTGCAAATCCATTCGTTCCCGAACGGCAACGGCCGCCACTCCCGTCTGATGGCGGATCTTTTGGTTATGAGGCTGGGCCGTGAGCGGTTCTCCTGGGGGAGCATCGGTCTGCGGGAGCCGGGCGAACTGCGTCAGCGATACATTACAGCCCTGCGGGCGGCTGACAACCTCGACGTCGGCCCGCTGGTGGCGTTCGCTCGTTCTTAGGACGCCGGTAATGTCGCTCTTTCTCGCGTAAGACACCGCTAAAATTCGTGTCCGCGATATGTTTTCCAAGCTGGACATGACGGACCGCACAGAAGCAGTCTTGCTTGAAAACTTCGAATTTCCGGTAAGCTAGGCAAATGCTTGAAGAGATCAATAACTTGGAGATTCTTTTGATTGAGGATGACATCTCCATGTCCTATTTGACCAAAGAGGCCTTTCGGGCAAACGAACTGCATCATGGATTGATCTGTTTGCCGGATGGTGACGAGGCGTTGGATTATCTTCGCGCAACCGGTAAGCCAAAGCCGCATCTCATTTGCCTGGATCTTCATCTGCCCAAGGTGCCGGGTCTGCAGGTCTTGGCTCAATTGAAGTCAGATCCGCAACTCAAGCGTATTCCCGTTATTGTGGTCTCGGGCGCCGACGATCCGCACGAAATTCGCGAAGCTTACGAACTGCATGCAAGCTGTTTCATTCACAAGCCCAATGATTTGGACCAGTTTCTTCGCTTTGTCAAGATCTGTTTTGAATTCTGGGGTTCGGTGGTGACGTTATCGCCGGTTTAGCGCAGCAATTCAAGTCTCCTCGCGGCGATCGGTAAGCTCATATCCGCGAATTCTAAAACTGATTAAACCTAAAGTTGGTGGACCTGATCGGGTTCGAACCGATGACCTCTTCCATGCCATGGAAGCGCGCTCCCAACTGCGCCACAGGCCCGTTCGTGAAGGAGAACGCTTTGAGAATACCACACTGTCTGTACCAAAACTCCCGGTTTAAACTGTGTGAAAATTCCTCTCATAATTGCTCACGTAGATCTCTTGACTCTTCGGATTATTCAAGGCACAATCGAACGGTCGGAATCAAACGGGTGACCTTAACTGCTTCCTTCCGGCCGTCACTTCATGAGCACTGCTGTAAGTCCCTTTACGACTCAGTTGCGGGATGCTGATCCGGCAACCGATGAGAAAATTTCTGTTTCAGGTGTTACCCCTGTGAATCTAGATGAATTGATCCACGAACTGCGTCAGCCCTTAGGCGTGCTCGAATCGCTGACTTATTTCATTGAGATAACCACTACCGACGAAAGCATTAGCCCCCAACTGGAGCACATGCAAAGCATGTTAGCGAAGGTGCACCACATTCTGGAAGACGCCTGTGAGCGCGGCGTTTCCTCGTATCCTGCAACAATACCCGGTTCGCTTCGCTAGGTCTGTTCCTCGTCCAGCAGTCTTTCTTCTAACTCACGAACCCGTTGTCTGAGCTGGCGAACTTCTTCCTTCAGCTCAGACAGCTTGTTCACATTCGCCAGGCCTTTCAAATGCTGCCGCAGCGGCCGTGCCGGAATGCCCCACACCGGCTCACCGGCTCGCACAGTGGCCGAAGTCAGAATGCCCGCTTTCCCGCCCACAATAGCCTTCGCTTCAATGCGAGCCTTCTCGCCAATGCCCGCCTGGCCCCCGATCACCGCAAAATCGCCCACTGTCACACTGCCTGAAAATCCCGTCTGTGCCGCCACCACAACGTTTTCACCCAGCACGCAATTGTGTCCCACGTGAATTAGATTATCGAGTTTAGTACCGGCTCCTATGCTGGTAATTCCCAGAGCGGCACGGTCAATACAGCACGCCGCGCCGATCTCCACGTCGTCGTGAATAACAACCCCTCCCACTTGCGGAAACTTTTGATAGCGCCCACCCACCAAAACGAAGCCGAATCCATCTGCGCCAATCACCGCACCCGCATGAATAATCACCCGCGCTCCAATGCGGACGCCGTCGTAGATCGTCACGTTGGGATGCAGTCGTGTGTTCTCGGCAATGTGGACGCCATCTCCAATCACGCATCCATCGGCTATCGCACAGCCGCTGCCGATCGCCGTATGGCTGCCCACGCTCACGTGTGCGCCAATAAAGCAATCCTCAGCAATCTTCGCCGATTCTGAAACAATCGCGCTCGGGTGAATGCCGTCTCGAAACCGTTTCGGCGGATAAAGCGCGCCGAGCGCCAGGGCGAACGCCATGCGTGGTTCGTCCACGCGAATCAAAGCCCAGGGACCCTCCGTCGAGAAAGACTGCGGCACAATCAGACACCCTGCCTTCGAACTCCCTGCCGCAGCGATACCCTGTTTGCCCGATACGAACGACAAATCAGACGCATTCGCTTCCGTCAAGGGTGCTGCGCCCGTGATCATTCGTCCCTGCTCACCCTCGCCTTTGCCGGCATTCAGCAAAGACGCAATCTCAGCAACAGTAAGGCTCTGCATCCCTCATACTTAGCATGATGATCGACGCTTCCGCATATATCGCGCCCACTGCGCGCGTTCACCCCTATGCATCCATCGGGCCCCACAGTCACATTGGTGAGTTCTGCGTCATCGAATCGGATGTGGAAATGGGCGTTGGCTGCATGCTGGAGCCATACGTGTACATCAAGCGCTGGACGCGCATGGGCGATTACAACGAAATCTCATCCGGTACCGTCTTAGGTTCTGATCCGCTGGACAAAGCATTCAGCGGTGAGCGCAGCTTCCTCATCATGGGGAACAACAACAAAATCCGTGAACATTTCACCATCTCCCGCGGAACCGACCCTGATTCCGAGACCCGCATCGGCAACGGCAACTACATCATGACCTCTGGTCATATCGCCCATAACTGTACTCTATGGAATGACATCGTGGTTGCGAGCTCGGCGCTGGTTGCCGGCTATGTCGAAATTGAGAGCCAGGCCTTTCTCTCCGGCGGCGTAGTCGTACATCAACATTCGCGAATTGGAAGATTAGCCATGATCGGCGGCAATACCCGAGTGAACAGTGACTTACCGCCTTACTTCCTTTACTCGGATTTCAACGTCGCCGCCAAAGGTCTCAACGTGGTGGGGCTGCGCCGGGCCGGATTCTCAAGACAGGATTTTCAAGCATTGAAGCTGGCGTTCAAACTCCTCTATCGATCCGGTCTCAATCGCAAAGAAGCGTTGGCCCGAATTCTAGCCGAAGCGCCTAACGAACACACTCGCCATTTAGTGGAATTCATCGAGGCCAGCAAGCGCGGCATTTGCGGCGCCAGCCGCGACCCGATGGTCGTTTTAATAGACGACGATGCTCCCATATCATAGGAAGACGAAAGACGAATGACGGAAGCAAGCGGCAGCGGAAGAATGGACCGTATCAAAGCGGCATTAGGCCGTCTTGAGGCTGCTCAAGAACGGGATCACGAAGGATTCACTCGAGACCACCAGCAAATCATGACTTGGCAGGTCCTGATGCAAGGCAAAATGGACCCCTCCCGGGAAGACTCCGAACGCGAACGCAAGCGTCTAGATCAGCTCTGGGCAAACACGGACAAACGCATCGCTGATTTGGTTCTCGCCATCGGCCAACTAGTCCGAAAAGACTCAGCCGCTTAAACAGCGGCCAATTCTAGCGGCTAATCATAACCTGGGCTTTGGCCTCTATCGGCACCACCGCACTCCGCCCGCGGTAAAAGCGAACATACAAATACCGCACAGCATAAATCGAACAACCAATCGCCACCGCCAGCACCGCATTCACCACCAGCACCGCCATCGCTGTGCTCAAAAATGCAGCTGCATCCACCTTGCGCATCCGGCCAAGCCTTCGCCAGGTGCTCCACTCCAAAAGGCAGATCCCGATGTAGGCCGTAACGCCGGCCAGCGCTGGAATCGGAACATGCGCTATGAAATCCGCACCCAGCGCCAGGAAGCCGAAGATAAAAAGCGCATGAAAAATATTCGACAGCCGCGTCGTGCCCCCGCAGCGCACGCTAGCCAGGCTGCGCGCCGGTATCCCAACGCTCATCGGCGCGGCGAACATCCCCGCAAAGATATTCGCAATGCCGTAAGCTCCCAACTCGGTGTCCGCGTCCCCCGGCTTCAAATGCTTGTGCCGTCCCCGAAAATGCTCCACCACACGCGACGTAATCAGAATATTGACTGATGAAACAAACGCCAGCCCGAAAGCTTCCGGAATCACGCTGAGCACATCCGCCGGCGACCACAGAAAGCCCGCAAAGGCCGGAATCTCAAGTGGCAGTTTGCCCACTTCCCGTTGATGCAAACTGAACGCCAGCGCCACACCGACTGACGCCAGAACTCCAATCAGGGGAGCGGGTGCGCGTGGCGCGAAATAGGCTGTTGCAAATGACGCCGCCACCACCACGCCGCTGATGATCACGGCGCTCCACTGCGTTTGTGAAATATGCGATAGCACCTGCCAGCTCTGATACAGCATGTTGTTGGAGGTGCGGTCCACCACCGCCCTCACGCCCAACATCACGCCCAGTTGGGACAGCACCATCATGGCCCCAATGCCGCACGAAAAGCCCGTCACCACTGGCTGCGGCACTTTCTGGATATGCCGCCCCAACCGGAGCACACAAAAGACCAACATGAATACCGAAGCGACAATGCACACCTTGGCCGCGCCGCCGATTCCTTGTTTCGCAACCGCCTTGGCAATAAAAGGAACTGTGGCGCTGGCCGTCCCGCCAATCAGAACCGGATTGCGCCCCAGCAGTGCGGTAATTGGCGCGGTGGCCACGGAAGTCACCAACCCTAGCACCGGCGGCAAACCCATCATGTTCGCCATGGCCAGTCCATACGGCAGCGCTATCAGCGCGGCAATGGCGCCGCCGGCTATGTCACCAGCCAGGCGCGCCCAGCTATACCGAATTCGGGGAAGGTTCAAATTTATACCTGGATGAAAAGTAAGAACCGAACCAATAGGAAAAGGGGGCAAACCGGAACCTGCCCCCTCAAATCAGACAAACAGGAAAGCTAACTACGCGTAAACTTTGTCGAACGCCTTTTTGAAGGCTGCCATGTCTTCCTTGGTGCCCACCGTCACTCGCACCCAGGTCGGCCATACCGGCCACACTCGGCCGATATAGACCTTGTTCGCCGCCATCTTGTTGTAGAACTCGTGCGCATCGCCCTTGGTGTTCAGCATGAAGCAATTGCTCTGCGAAGGAATGAATTCCACGTTCTTCGCAGTCAAATAGCTGAACGTATCTTCCCTCACATCGCCCATGTATTTGCGGCGCTCGGCCACCAGCGTCTTAACTTTCAGACTGGTGTTCGCGCCCACCATGGCGGTAATCGGCATCGCGCCCGCGCTATACGGCCGCATTTTCGCCAGCAGGTCAGGCCGCGCAAACGCCGCGCCTGCGCGCAAGCCGGCCATCCCATAAAGCTTTGAGAAAGTCCGCAGCACAATCACGTCTTTATCGGCCGCAACCATATCTACGCACTTCACCGCATCCTTTGAGATGTGAATGTATGCCTCATCCACCATCACAACTGAACCGGCCGGCTTGTTCGCCACCAGCCATTCGATGTCGGCCCGGCTGGTCAGCGTCCCGGTTGGGTTATTGGGATTGCAGATATAAAACAAACCTGGTGTTGGGCCGGCCGCTTCCACCATAGCCTTTACATCGTGATCCCAAGAGCCCTTGCGCAGCGGCACCATCACCGCCTTGGCCCCAATGTACTTCGCCGCGCGGCCGCCCTGCTCATAGCCGGGGTCGCCCGCTACAAACGGCTTGTCCTTCGAACAGAAAGCCACCACCGCCTGCTGCAGCGGGGCGCTCGAACCCGCGAAAATCTCAACATAGCTGTCGCTGCCGAAGCCGCTGCCGACCTTCAGCCCTTCCTGCTCTCCCAAAGTGGTGGCCAGCTCCATGGTGTCTTCATACATGTAGCGTCCGCCCTTTTTGACCACGCTGTAAATAGCCTCGGCGGCTTCCGGACAGGGACCCAGCGGATTCTCATTGGCATTGATCTTTACCGCGTCCGGCGGCATGTTTTTTACCATGGAGAGCTGCGCCATCGCCGGTTCATTGAAGAGCGGAAGGGTAGCGCCCGCCGTAATCAGGCTGGCAATTTTTCCAAAGCTGCGGCGTGAATAGCCTCGCTTAATCAAGTCGGATTGATGGTCCGCTGTAAGTACTGTAGACATCTTCTCTCCTGTTTCTTAAACCTCTGAATCCGTGGAAATGAGGCTGACGTGGCCCCCAGTAATGCTTGCTCCCTCTTAGAACGAGAAGCGTAGTGCCAATTGCAACTGCCGGGCGAAATTGGACTGCGTGTTGATTTGCCCAAAAGTGCCGCTGGAAAAATTCGTGTTAGGTGAAGCGAACAAGGGTGAGTTGAACGCATTAAGACTCTCAAACCGGAATTGGGCGCGAAAACGTTCCTTTATAGAATACGTCTTGAAGAGGGACATGTCCCAATTCTTCTGCCCCGGGCCTAGCAGCGGGAGCGTGCGCCCCACGTTTCCGAAACTCGCTGCCGGCGCCAAGGAAAACGCAGCCGGATTGATGTAATTGTAGATTCTGGATTCAACACTGCCCGAAGTTCCCGGGTCGGTTCCCGTTGCATTCGGGCGCTGTGTAGCGTAGCCGTATTCTGAATTGTTGTTGGTTTGGTAGACCTGTAGCGGGAATCCCGTCTGGTAAACGGACACCGCATTAATCGTCCATCCGCCCACAACCAAATCCAGAATTGTGCTGCTATTTGCAAACTGGTGGCCCTTTCCGAAAGGTAAGTCGTAACTCACCGAAGTAGCCCAGCGCAGCGGCGTGTCGATGTTTGCCAGGCTGTACTCGGCCGCCAGATTGTAGGGGTTCTGGGGACCGCCTTGGGCGCCTCCATTCAGCGCATTTCCAGGACCGGCGCTACTCTCGTCCATATTCTTTGACCACGTCAAGGTGCTCAGGAAGGTCAGCCCTTTGCTCAACCGCTTTTGCGCTTTGATCACGCCTGAGTTGTAACTGGCATGATTCTTGCTGCTGAAGATTAGGTTGATCTGCTGATAGGTGGAGTACGGCAAGAGCAGCTGGTAAGCCGGAACAGTCGCGCCGCCCAAAGTGCCTGAAGACACCAGGCCAGCATAGGGATTGGCCACTGAAGCATTCAAACCCGTGGCGCCCAGTGAGAAATAAGATGGGTTCAAAGCGTTGATGTTGATGTTGCCCGTTCCCAACGTCAGATCCGTTGTGTGCGACCCTACATAGCCCACTTCAAGCGCCACGCCCAGCGGCAGTTCGCGCTGGATATCCACCGAGTACTGCTGCACCCTGGTCGATTGCGCATTGGGGTCCACCAGTGAGAATGATTGTCCCAGCCCCGCCGCTGTACCCAAACTGTTGCCGGTCGGCTGAATCAGTGCGCTGGGGAACGGGTTGGTCAACGTGGGAACCACCTGACCGGCTGAGTTCACGCTGCCCGTGTAACTGGTGGTGGCCGAATAGCCGAGCGTATTGATGGGCGCGCCTAGAGCAATTTGCGGCGCATAGAAGATTCCATATCCGCCGCGCAGAATGGTCTTCGAATTCAGCTGGTAAGCAATACCTAGGCGCGGCGCGAACTTGTTCTTGCCGTAATCCCCCACGTGCGTCGGAGCGCCATTCAAACCCGCGTACTCCACTGCTCCTTTCGGCGAAATGCCCGTCACCTGGTTTGCCAGAACGTTCGCCACAGTGGTGTTGAAGCCGGTAATCAGCGCGTTATGTACTTCCTGTACGCCGTCTTCTCGCTCCCACCGCAAACCGAAATTTAGAGTCGTTTTGGAGTTTAGCCGGAAATCGTCCTGCGCGAAAAGTCCGTAGTAGTTGATCGTGTCACTGAAGTGGCTGTCCGTGTCGGCTTGGCGGCCGTAGGCGTAACCAGTCAACAAATCTCCCAGGTCCACCCCTGTGTAGCTGTTGCCCGCCGCTTTCGCCGTTCCATAATTCGGATCCGAATTAAATGTGTAAGAACCGGTCGGATAATTTTGGCTGAATCCAGCGGTTCCCAGCTTGCGGAAGTCGAAGCCGGCCTTCAGGCTATGTTTACCGATGTATTTATCACCGGCCACCGAAAAGTTGTATGAATACTCGTCATAGTAGGAATTGTCCCCGGAATCGCCCAGCGAATAAAAGGTACTCATATTCACCGCTGGAAACTCCGCCAGCGCCGGCGAAATGGAGTTTGCAAATGCGGGGCTGAACCCCAGCGATCCAATGTTGAAGCCCTGCGAACTGTTGTAATCGTAATTCGGAAAGCGGTTAAACCCATAGCGAACCGTCAGCACGGTGGTCGGATTGACGGTGAACATATTGTTCAACTGTGTCGCGTCCACCCGTCGCAGCAATCGCCAGCCCGATTGAGTCGCTGGGCTGTTAAACCAGGTGTCGCCCGGCTCCAGCGAGTAGTAGCGCAGGTAACTGAGGCTTGTTCTCCACCAGCTGGTAAAGTCTTCGTCAATTTTCCCGGTATATTGAACCGCCCTGGCCTTAATAGCCGAAGACAATGTCAGATCATTTCCGCCATAAGACGTCGGCGTCGATGTGGGCAATGGATATTCGCTCGCAATAGCCAATCCCACCGGGTTCAGCATGGTCGCCGGAATGATGTTGTTCGCAAATGGTTGTCCGGTCGTCGGGTTGTAAACAGTGACTCCGGCGCCCTGAAAGTTACCAACGCGCTCAGCTGCGGTTGGCAATGCAAAATTGGAAGAGTCTGACTGCTCATCGTCGTAATGCTCAACGGCCAGCCAGAAGAACGTCTTGTTCTTGCCGTTGTACAGTTTCGGAATCCAGACTTTCCCTCCGAAACTGGCGCCCCACGTCGTGTTCGGCTGAGCGGCTATGGGAAGGCTTGCGGCGTTGCTGAAGAAGTTATTGGCATCCCAATCTGTGCGGCGCAAATGTCCGTACGCACTGCCGTGATATCCGTTCGCGCCGGAACGCATGAGCGTGTTGAACATGCCGCCGCCGGTTCGCGCCATTTCCGCGTCGTAGGTGTTGGCCTGCACCTTCACCTCTTGCACGGCTTCCAAAGACGGAATGATAATCGCTCTGTTATTGGCGTCCGTAATTGGAATGCCGTCCAACAGATAGTTGTTGCCGCGAACCGGACCGCCCGAAATCGAGATCATGGATGAACCGCTCTGGTCTTCCATCCGGTTATAAGCCGGCGGTCCCACCGGAATCACGTTCTCCACAATGCGGGACATCATGAACGGGTTCCGTCCCAGGTTCGGTAAATCCGTCAACTGCTGGTTGTCCAGCACTTGCCCTTGCGATGCGTTCGAAGCCTCTACCAACGGCACCGACTCTGTCACCGTCACGCTCTGGGAGACCGCGCCCACTTCCAGCGCAATATCCACGTCCAGAAACTGTTGCGTGCCCAGCACAATATTTGTGCGTTCATACTTCTTAAAGCTGACGCTTTCGGCTGAAACTGCGTAGGTGGCCGGCACTACCGCCGAAAAATCATAGGAGCCTGAGCCGTTAGTCAGAGTAGATCGCGGTTCGCCCGTGCCGGCGTTCGTGAGGGTCACCTTCACGTTCGCAACCGGCGCTCCGGATGGATCAACCACGCTACCGCGAATACCTCCCAGGGTTGATTGGCCCCAGATGGACGCACTCAGACTGAAAAAAACAAGAGCTGAAACAACGCTTGCTCGTGCTTGAATAAACATGCAAGTCCCCTTTCGCAATTGATCAAAAAGATCCCACTGTCTTGTGGCGCGTTGCAGGGCGCAGGGTTCAACAAGGAGCCGCGGTCCGGATCCGGATTTTAAATCCTCGCCTGCGGGTACAGGGTCACGACTGACAAGTCAGACACCCGGGAGGATCAGATTATTTGTGGAGTGTAACACTTTCTTAAAGGTGGAGCTAGTCTAAAAACGATAGACTAAGCCTACATTTCTTCAACATTTGCTTCAACTCTGCAGCGAGTGTTTCCTGGTTAACGTCCTGCTGGCAGTGACTTTTCAAGCGAGGATAAAGCCGATGGGGGCAACACAAGGTTGCCGCCCGTCAGTTCTTCCGCCGAGAGCGAGGGCTTCGTCAGACCCTTGCTGGTGTGGCTCTTCTCATTGCCCAGCATGTGGTAAACCTCGTGCGCAATAACGACCGCCAGTGCGGAGCCGTAAGCCTGCTGGCTCTTCACCGAGGCGTTGAAACCCAGGATTCTTTGCACGCAACGCCGCACCCGGTCGCATTGAACCTCGCCAAAATGTAAAACTTTACCGTCGCTCGTATAAGCGGAGGCCAGCGGCCCCAGTTCATCGGGAAAGAACGCCGTCGGCATCGGGTTCAACCGGCAGGACCCCTTCATCTTGAAAACAACCAGTTGACCGAATTGTGCGTTGTCCGGTAAATCTGCTTTGAGCTGGACATCCACCACGTAGCCGCTAGGACCCAACAACTCGCCCAAACTCGAGCGCAGTGCCGCCAGTTCATCGACGGAGGCATCGCCGTGCGGCGCTTCAAAGTCCATCAGAACGGTGAGAGGAGATCTTAAACGGGGATTGCCCGCGCTGTAAGTAACCAGCGGCGACAGCAGAAGAAGGGCGATGAGGCGGACGTTGGCTGCATTCATGGCATTCTCGACAGAGAGATATGGCCCGATCGCGGACTGAGCGACCAATCTCAGTATATGGATGTCGCGCCGAGCTTACAATGCGTAATATCGACGCGTACCTAAATACTCGATAGATTGAGACGAGATTCGAAACAAATATGCAGCGTGATGAGCAAGTAATCGAAGACGAGCTGATGGAAATCAGCGCCATACAAGACGACACCATCAGGCTGGAACGCATCGTAGCTTGGTGCGCGACCTACCCCAGTGAAATTCCCATAGCCTTGCGCTTCTTCCGTATGCGGCTACATGCCGAAGGCAAAGCAAACCAGGCCTAACTTCGCCGGTGACAAAGGAAGCAAATATCTTTGCCTCCGCAAGTCAGACAATTCACTGCCACTTACAAGCCAACCCCAAAAACGCGCACCAACTCCGTCCGCCCGCCTGTCACTCTGCAATCAACCAGGCCAACTTAAACAAAGCCCCTAGCAGAACCGCGACCCGTGAGGGAGCGGCCTCTCCCAGCCCGCAATCCTGTCCAGGAGCACCAAATGACACCCAGATCCATCCGCCGCGCCGCCGAGCGAAAAGCCAAAAAACAGGAGCTAAAAAAACTAAAACTCATGTCCCGATCAACCGGTCCAATCCCGCCCCAGGGCAAAGCCATCGCCTCCCAAAGCGCAACCAGCCTCCGTCTACTCAACAACGAATCCAAATCCGACTACCAAGCCCTGCAAAACCTCTGGTTCGAGGCCTACAACCCCCAAAACCCCTTCGAAATCGATCTCGTCCAAAAGGCAGTCCAAGCCGACTGGTTAGCCCGCCGGGCCGACCGCCACTACGCCGATCTCGAGGTCGACCTGTTCACCGCCAACCCGAACCTCATCGACTGGACCCCGGAACAACACAAACTCCTGGCCTTGGCCGATCGCTACCGGACCGCGAATGCAAACGCCCTAACCAAAGCCCGCAAAGCCCTCGAAGACTACCGCAAAAACCGTCGAGCCGAAGCTCCCAAAGTCATCACGACAAAACCCGAACCCGACCCGGACTTCGAAGGCGAAGACGACATAGCCAAAGAACTTGAATGGATGCGCAAAGAAGCCATCCGCCTAGGCTACGCCAACCCCGACGGAACCCCCACCGGCAAAAAGGACTAACTATCTAAGTATCTATTTCGGGGACGCTCCACACAACCACTTAATTCGAAATCAAACCGGCTCACCCGCCAGGCCCAACCACGCTCAAAATCCGGAAAAACCGCCCCACTCACCCACCGTCCGCCACTTTTCCGACTCCTGCCACCCCGCCCAAACAAGAATTGCCCGTCTTTCGCGCGTCCATTTCGAAATCTCCACCGGCAACCTTGCGACCCACCAGTTCGTTCGGAAAATCACCCATCCGCGTCCATCAGCGTTGATCGGCGGCCCATCATCAGGCGAAAATGGTGCCTAGCCAAAAATGGTGCCTGCCAACGCGTTTCCACAAACCCACCCAGCGGAAAAGCACCGCCTGCTCACCCAACCGGCAGTCCGTTCCGAAATCTAAACCCGAGCCCGCCCACACCACCGCACCGCGCCAATTAAGTTTCCTCGTCCAAACCTCAGAATGCGCTCCACGTCAGTTCGTTTCGAACTTCGTTCGGAAATGTACCGGGCTGCACATCCCCGTACCTTTCCAACCCCCACTTCGTTCCGAAATCCCTATCGCCTACCCACCACTACGGGCAAAATTAATCGAATCCACATTAGGCGGCGTCCTGCCCAACGCACGCAGAAACCCAACCACCTGACCCCGATGATGCGTGGAATGGTTCACCACATGCAAAATGATCTTCCAAAGCGGTTGCCGCCACGGATTCCCCTTCAAATCCGAATACAGCAAATCCCCGGCCGCATCCTGAGCAGTAAGCCCGTCACACCGCGCAATCCATCGTTCACTCATCCCTGGCCAATTTTCATGAAGCGAAGCCAGCGCGTCATCCCCGGCAACCCGAAACTCAAGCGCCTGCCCCTCTATCCGCCCGAGCCAAATCCGCTCCGCGCGATAGATATGCGCCAAAGTCCCGCAAACCGATTGATCCGCCGTTCCGAAATCCCGCACCAACTCATCGCCGCTCAACTCGCTCACGGCCTCTATAATCCGGGCATTCGCCCAAGCCGCGTACCGAACCTGATACCGCAAAGTTTCCAACATCTAAATTCGCCTCACTGATGCGCCGTCAAGCGCCGGATCTCAAACCCAACTCCGGTCTGCCGGAAAACATCCCCGAGCAACCGCTCAATCTCGTCAAACCCACGCTCGCCGAACGCCGCAACCGACGGCCCGGCCCCGCTCAAACACACCCCTAGTAAATCCGGGTGCTCCAACGCCAGCAACTCCGCCAAACCGGGAATCAGCTTTTGCCGGTGAGGCTGATGAATCCGGTCCTGAAAGGCCTGCCGCAACACCCCAAAATTGGCCGTTAACAACCCATATAAAAGCAAACTACACCGCTGAATGTTGAACACCGCATCCTCGCGGGAAATCATCTCCTGCAAAGCCTCGCGCGACGCGACAGTCGAAAGCGGAAAATGCGGCGTCAGGACCAGAATGCCCAACGCCTCCGGCCAGCACATCCGGGCGGCAAACGCGGAACGGTCCGGCATCTGGCAACTGATGGTCAAGCCGCCCAGCAAAGCCGCCGCCACATTGTCAGGATGCCCCTCCAGCGCGCAAGCGGCATTTAACAAACCCTGCTCCGGCAGATGCCCCGCAATGGCTTCATACAGCCGCAGTCCCGCCACCGTAGCCGCGGCGCTGCTGCCCAAGCCGCTCTTCATGGGAATTTCCGTCCGCATGATCACATGCATTGACGGAAATTCTTCGCCCTGCTGCCGCGCTAAAAACCGGAAAGCGCGCTCAACATAGTTTTCGCCATCCACGCGGCAATCGGCAAACTCGAACTGCAACTCCCCAAAACCGTTCAGCGGAGTGACGTGCAAATGCAGATACAGCCGCACGGCCACCGCCAAAGTATCGAAGCCCGGGCCCAGGTTCGCAATCGACGCCGGAACTTTGATCTCGATGCCGGCTGCCGGAATCCGGCTATACATGCACACCCGTGGTGCTTGCAGTCGTTTGCTTGTGCCGCTTGATGATGTAGTCGGTGTCTTTCAGGACGTGTCCGGTAAGGACCGCCACTACAGTTGCATCCTGGTCCAGTTCGCCTCGCAGATACAGCTTGCGAAGGCCCGCGAGCGTGGTGGCCGACGCTGGTTCGCAACCGATGCCATCCCGCCCGATCCGTTCCTTCGCCTCGCCAATTTCTTCGTCCGTCACATCCATGACGAAGCCGCCCGAAAATCGAATCCCCTGCAAAGATTTCTTCCAGGACCGCGGATTGCCAATACGAATGGCCGTCGCCAGCGTCTCGGGTTTCGCAACCGCCGTCAATTCGTTCGCCCCTGAATCCCACATGCGGAACAACGGGTTTGCGCCGCTCGCTTGTACTACGATGATGTGCGGAATTTTGTCGATCAAGCCGTAGTGTTTCAGCTCGATGAAGGCTTTGCCGAAAGCTGACGAATTGCCCAGATTGCCACCGGGAACCACCAGGTAATCCGGAATGCGCCATGCCATTTGTTCCAGCATCTCGAACATAGCCGTCTTCTGGCCCTCAATCCGAAAGGGGTTGATGGAATTCAGGAAATACAGATCAGGGTCATTGCCGTTAAGCAAGGCGTTCAGCGCATCGTCGAAGCTGCCCGCTATCTGGACGGTTTCAGCTCCATAGTCCAGCGCTTGCGCCAGCTTGTTCGCGGAAGCTTGGCCCGCCGGCAGATAGACACGTCCCACCACTCCGGCGCGGGCCGCATACGCTGCCAGCGAAGCCGCCGTATTGCCGGTGGAAGCGCAAGCCACAGCTTTTGCTCCCATGAATTTCGCTTCCGTCATGCCGGCCGTCATGCCCAGATCTTTGAAGCTGCCCGTTGGATTGAAGCCCAGATGCTTGAAACGAAGATCTTTCAGCCCTACCCATGCCGCTGTCATTTGCCCGCGCAGCAGGGGCGTGTTGCCCTCATTCAGGGTGACAATGCCATCCGGCCCATAGGTATCAGGAAGGAATTCGCGAAAGCGCCACACGCCGCTGGCGTCGCGTGGACTGTAAGAAGTGCGGCGCTCCAGCCAAGTCCGCTTCAGGTCCTCCGGTTCGAATGACCCAGGGTCCACAACTACTTCCAGCAACTCCCCGCAAACAGGACACGCAAGTGCCCGGTCGTGCAGGTCGAGAGTTGCGCCACACTCGCTGATGCTACATCGCAGATGCATGCCGAAACCTAACTTAACATCCGCTCAAACCACTAACCCAGCTGAGCGTTCCGTTGTGATAACGTGTTGCCGAAGGCCCGAATTTCAATATGCGTCTGCAATACCTTTTCCTCTTCCCCCTTATGATGAGCGTTATGTTCGCAGGTTCCGGCGGATCAGGTACCGCCACTACAGGTCATGGTTTCGTCCTCACCGCTAATAAAGGTGCTCACACGATGGGGATCATTGATCCCGTCAGCATGAAGCAGATCGCCGAAGTTGCCGAAGACGGCGTGACGGGCCATGAGGTCATCGCCTCTCCCGATGGCAAGTTCGCCTATGTTCCGATTTACGGTAACTCCGGTGTCGGAAAGCCAGGAACCGACGGCAGGAACATGGTGGTGGTTGACGTCGACGCTCGAAAAGTCATCGGAAATGTCGATTTCGGCAAAGGCGTGCGCCCCCACTGCCCGGTTTTCGACGCGAAGCGCAATCTGCTCTATGTGACCACCGAACTGGAAAACAGCATCACCATCATTGATCCCAAGACGTTGAAGATAGTGGGCTCCGTCCCCACCGGCCAACCCGAATCGCACATGTTCACCCTTTCACATAACGGGCATTTGGGCTATACCGCGAACGTTGGCCCCGGAACGGTTTCGGTTCTTGACATGGACGCTCACAAAACTCTGGCCGTCATTCCCATTTCCAAGACTACCCAGCGCATCTCCATCTCGCCTGACGACTCCATGGTTTTCACCGCTGACCAGGTAACGCCCCGTCTGGCAGTGATCGACACCAAGAGCAACACTGTAAAGCACTGGATTCCCCTCGATGCCGCCGGTTATGGCACGGCGCCCACGCCCGATGGCAAATATCTGGTCGTGGCAGTACCCAGCGCCCATCAGGTAGCGGTTGTTGATCTGCACAGCATGGAAGTCGTTCATAAAATTGCTGTGCCCGCCTCGCCGCAAGCTGTAGCCATCCGTCCCGATGGCAAAATGGCCTACATCTCCTGCGACATCGCCAGCAAGGTAGCCGCCCTAAATTTGACCGACTGGTCTGTCAGCACCATCGACGCCGGTAAAGGCACTGACGGAATCACCTGGGCCCGTGCCAACTAGCTGTTTCTAGTGCTCGCCCTGCCCAAAATATCTGGCAGGTTCTGGACAAAGGCCGAACGAGCCAGCACCGTGTCGCAGCCGGCATCGACTGCGGCTGCGCGCAGCTCTGTTTGTACGTGCGAGACAAATGCAAGTAAAGGGATAGACCGGAGCGCTTCATCGGCTTTGCAAGCCTTGATAGTCTCCAGTGGTTCGCCGGCAACATAGTTCAGATCGATGATGATCAGTACAGGCTGAGCTGCGGCGCGTTCCAGCAAGGCTGTCTTGGTTTTTACAACCAGCGTTGATAGTGCAGCCCTCTTAGCCGCTTCTTGTATGCGGACCATGAACATCAGATCCTCCATCAGTGCAATTACTTGGTCATTAGGGTTTGTCATTGAATTGGAAGATCGAATGCAACGTAGGCGCATCGATTCCCTTTTGCGTTACTTCAAATTGGTCTTATCATCGAGTAAGCTATGGGCGTAATCACACAGACGGTTTCAGAACTGGGGTCGCTTGAAAGCAACCCGCTCCAGGACCCCTTAAGATTCGCTCGGCAAATACCGCCTTGCGCAATTGTAATCTTCGGCGCAAGCGGCGATCTGTCGAAACGAAAACTTCTTCCCTCGCTCTACCGGCTTTTTTACGAGCGCCGCATTTCCCAAAATTTTGCCGTTATCGGCAGTTCGCGTACTCCCATGTCGGACGCGCAGTTTCGCGATCGCATGAAGGAATCGGTCTCCAAGTTTCTGGAAGACGCGCCGTTCGATGAGGATGTTTGGAAGTCGTTCGAACAGTCCTTGTTCTACGTGCCCGGCGATCTCACCAATCCCCCTTCCTACGATGACCTCGGGAAGAAACTGGATGAGGTTGAGAAATCACACCAGACCGGCGGCAACGTTCTGTTCTATTTGTCCACGCAGCCTAGCCATTATGCCGACGCCATCAAAGAACTGGGCGCGCATAATCTGGCCAAAGGCAATGGCTGGCGTCGAGTCATTATCGAGAAACCCTTCGGCCATGATCTGCAGAGCGCGCTCAAACTCAACGAAGAGATTCACACCGTCTTCGATGAATCGGACATTTACCGGATCGATCATTATCTTGGCAAAGAAACCGTCCAGAACATCCTGGCTTTCCGTTTCGGCAATGGCATCTTTGAGCCGCTGTGGAATCGCCGCTATGTCAGACCACGTGCAGATTACGGCGGCTGAAAGTATTGGCGTAGAAGGGCGCGGCGGCTACTATCAGGAAGCCGGCGCTTTGCGCGACATGATTCAGAACCACTTGAGCCAGGTGATGGCGACCGTGGCCATGGAACCTCCTACGGTTTTCGATGCGGAAAACGTGCGTGACGAACGTGCCAAGTTGCTGCGGGCCGTGCGCGTCATGAAGCCCGAAGATGTTCCGACATATGCGGTAGCGGGTCAGTACGGGCCCGCGAAGGTGGGCGGTCAGGATCTGCCGGGCTTTCGGGAGGAGCCGAGCGTCGATCCCGATGCGCAAACCGATACCTATGCAGCGGTCACATTTTTCATCGACAATTGGCGCTGGGCCGGCGTTCCGTTCTACATCCGCACCGGCAAGCGCATGCCGAAGCGCGTTACTGACATTGCAATTCAATTTCATGCGCCGCCCTTAGGTTTATTCACGCAGGAAACCAAAGGCGGCTTGCGCGAGGCGCGGCCGAACTTGCTGGTGTTGAGAATTCAGCCGGAAGAGGGCATATCCTTGCGCTTCGTATCGAAGAGCCCGGGTAGCGGCATGCGCGTGCGCCCGGTTTCCATGGACTTCAATTACGGTTCCAGCTTCGGCGAACGAACTCCCACCGCCTACGAAACTCTGCTGGTGGACGCGATGGCCGGCGATCCCACACTCTACACTCGCCAGGACATGGTGGAAGCGAGCTGGCGAATTGTTCAGCCGGTGCTTGAAGTCTGGGCCAAAACGAAATTTGATTTTCCGAATTATCCATCTGGCAGTTGGGGTCCGAAAGAATCGGACGAGATGCTGGCGCGCCAGGGCCATGTTTGGAGGGTGCCATGAGCAGCACAGTGATTTTTCCGGCGCAGCCCGAGCAGATTTTGAAAGGCCTCGGCAAGCTCTGGACCACGCTGGGCCAGGAAGAAAAGGGCCAGGGCAAACCAACCGTTCTGCGCGCCTGCGCCATGACCTTGATTGTGGCCACAGATGAAGATGATCAGGGCTTTACCGCGTCGCAAACTATTTCAGACTTGATGAAGGAGCATCCCAGCCGGGGAATCGTGCTCTGCGTCAATAGCGAGGCGGAACACAGCCTGGAAGCCCGAGTTCTGGCCAAATGTTGGAAACCGTTCGGGAAAGCGCAGCAGATTTGTTGCGAGGAAATAGAGATTACCGCGAAACCCGAGAGCTGGCCGAACGTCGCGCCCGACACTGGTGGGACTGGTAGCTGCGGATTTGCCGGCGATCTTCTGGTGCCGCCATTTGGCCGCGCTTCGCAAAGATGCAACCAAGGCACAGAAGGCCGGGCTAGCCGCAATTGTCGATCTGGTCCACAAAGTGATATTCGACTCGCGTGATTTAACTGCGCAAGATGCGATTGATCTGATCACCCGATGGCAGAATCAAAATCGAGTAGTGGCGGATCTGGCTTGGACGCGTTTGACTCCATGGCGTGAGCCGCTCAGCCATGTTTTCGATAACGAATCCCGGCAGAACACTTTCTATAATTTTCATAGTTTTGAAATCGAACACACCGAAGAAGAGCCATCGCTTACTGCTCTCTACATGGGGGCCTGGCTTTCCAGCGCGACCAAGGCCAAGGTCAAAATTTCAAAGGTGAAGGGATTTGCGCCCGGATTGCAAAGAGTGGTCCTGCACTCCAACGACGAAACCATTGAATTTGTCAGAGAAGGTCCGGCCTGCGCCACTCTCAAAAGCACCAATGGCCGCTCGCGCCGCTACAATTTTGGCGAGCCTTCGTTAACTGCATTGATGACGGAAGAATTAGCTGTCCCCGGAAGTGATCCGGCGTTTAACGCTGCCTTTGCGCGCGTAAAAGAGTTGGTGGCGCACGACTGATGGAAGCAAAAATCAAAGTGGCGGATTCGCCTCAAGAAGCGGCCGCCAATTGTGCGGCCTTCATTCTGGATGTTCTGAAGGACGCACAAGACACCCACGATAGCAATCTCCGGCGGAACTACGCCGAAGCTTTTATTCGAGGATTTAGCCCGTTCCGGATTTGACTGGTCAAATGTTCATGTCTTTTGGGTGGATGAGCGCTGCGTGCCGCCCACAGATCCGGCCAGCAATTTCAAACTTGCGAATGATGCGTGGTTTGTTCCCGCGAAATTTCCGCACGTCGAACATTCATCGGGTTTTTGGGGAATTGGAACCCGCTGAGGGCGGCAAGAAGTACGCCGAGGAACTGGTCAAATTCTTCAAGCTCGGCCCCGGAGAAATTCCTGTCTTCGATGTGCTGCATCGCGGCATGGGCGCCGATGGGCATACTGCGAGCTTGTTTCCAGGCAGCGAGTTGGTGAATGACCGCACGGGAATCGCAACGAATGTCTGGGTTGAGAAGACCAAGATGCATCGTGTCACCCTGCTGCCCGCTGTACTCATGGCCGCGCGAACCACTGTACTTCAAGTGTCTGGCGCCGACAAGGCAGACGCGTTGAAAAGCGTGATTGAAGGTCCTGAAGACTGGATGCAGTTTCCGTGTCAGATTGCGAGCCGTGATCCAAGAACGACGTGGTTTCTGGATCAAGCCGCGGCCGCAAAGCTCTAGGTGAGCGCGGTCTTTTCTCGCGCTGCTTCTCGCATTCGCATTGCGCGGCCAGGCCGCGGATGCGTACAATCGGCTGATTTTTGCCGGCGATGTCATGTTCTCGCGCGACGTGCGGCGTCAGATTCTGGCTTGCGGCGACATGGCCATGCCGTTTCGAAAAATCGCGCCACTACTGGCTGCGTCCGATTTGGCATTCGTGAATCTGGAGTCGCCGTTTTCCGATCAAGGACCGTATTATCCGGGAGGTTTGATATTCCACGCGGCACCGGATATGATCAGCGGCCTGGAACTGGCGCACGTCGCGGTTGTCTCAACCGCGAATAATCATGCGCGAGACTGCGGACCGCACGGCGTGGAATTCACGGTTAAATGGCTGCGGCAACATGGCATGTACGCGGTCGGCAGCGGTTTAGACCAGGACCAGACACATGCCGGCGTGGTGGTGACCCGGCATGGTGTGCGGTTTGGATTTCTGGGCTATACGTTTGATCAGAGCAATGGCAACTGGAAAGATGTCGACCCGCGTGTCGCGCTGGCTGATGTGAAAACGATGCAGGCGGATGTTCGCCGGATGAAAGAACATGCCGATGTGGTGATTGTTTCCATGCATCACGGCATTGAGTACCAGACGAAGCCGTCGGCCGCGCAGATTGAGTTCGCGCATGCAGCCATTGATGCGGGAGCAACTTTGGTTGTAGGACATCATCCCCATGTGATTGAGCCCACGGAGCTGTATGGCGGGGGAGAAATCATTTACTCGCTGGGCAACTTTGTGTTTGATCAATACCAGCGCGAAGCCACGCAACACGGCGAGATAGTGCAGATCTCGTTTGTGGGCCACCGCATTTTGGCGACCCACATTATTCCGGTCCTGATCACGAAGACCGGACCGGAAGTGGAATAATCTAGTTGCCGGTGGGGCGCTCGACGTGGCCGCCGAACTTGAAGCGCATGGCGGAGAGCACCTTTTCAGCAAAGGTCTGTTCGCGGCGGGAGCGGAAACGCGTGAAGAGAGCCGATGCGAGGACTTCGCATGAGACAGCTTCTTCAATAGCGGCATTGATGGTCCAGCGGCCTTCACCGGAGTCTTCCACCTTGCCGCTGAATTCGGAGAGGTTAGGATTCTCCACCAGAGCCATGGCCGTGAGATCCAGCAGCCAGGAACCGACCACGCTGCCACGACGCCAGAGTTCTGCGATGTCGGAGACGTTCAGATCAAAACGCTCGTCTTCGGGAAGGTCAGTGGAGTTCTTGTTCACCATGATGTCGAAACCTTCGGCGTAGGCTTGCATCACGCCATACTCGATGCCGTTGTGCACCATCTTGACGAAGTGACCAGAGCCGGCGGGGCCAGTGTGCAGATAGCCTTGCTCGGATGTGCCTGGAATCTTATCGCGGCCGGGCGTGCGTTCAATGGTACCGATGCCGGGCGAGAGAGTTGCGAAGATGGGCTCCAGGCGAGCGAAAGCCTCCTTGGATCCGCCGATCATCAGACAATAGCCGCGTTCAAGGCCCCACACGCCGCCGCTGGTTCCCGCGTCCATATAATCGATTCCGCGCTTCTTCAGTTCCGCGGCGCGCCGAATATCGTCTTTGTAGAAACTATTGCCACCATCAATGATGGTGTCGCCTTCTTCCATGGCTGCGGCTAGTGCCTGGACCGTCGATTCGGTGGCTTTGCCTGAAGGCACCATGACCCAAACTGCACGAGGTTTAGCGAGCTTTTTGACCAGGTCTTCGAGTGACGATGCGCCCTCCGCACCATCCGCTACCACCTTTTTCACGTTCTCCGGATTCAGATCGAAGACGGTGCAAGTATGCCCGCCTTTGCCCAATCTCCGGCTCATGTTTGCGCCCATGCGCCCCAGACCTACCAAGCCAATTTGCATTGTTTCTCCTTTGCCGCCGCGATTTGTGTCGAAATACTGACCGCCACCTGATAGCTTAACTTCTTTGCCCTTATATGAGTCCTAACAACCGGCTTTCGTATCGGATTTGCTCCGCAGTAATTTTGGCAGGGCTTTTGAGTCTTGGCATCGGCTGTAACCGCGATCACGTCACGACAGTGGCTATGATCCCGAAGGCCAGCGCCGATCTTTTCTGGCAGAGCGTCCATGCGGGCGCCGTGAAGAGCGCGCTGGACCACAACGTTCGAATTGTCTGGGATGGTCCGCCGAATGAGACGGATATCGCCACGGAAATGCAGATTGTCGAGACCATGATCAACCGCCATGTGGATGCCCTGGCGCTGGCGCCGTCGGACCGTTCGGCATTCAAAATTGTGGTTGAGCGTGCCGCCGTGGCCAAGATCCCTGTGATTATCTACGATTCGGGGATTGACTCTGAGAATTACACGACATTTGTGGCCACTGACAACTATCTGGGCGGTGAGATGGGCGCCGACCGATTGGGTCAGTTGTTGAAGGGAAAGGGACAAATCGTGATGGTGAAGACGACCCCGGGCGGTGCGTCGACTACCGCACGCGAGGACGGATTCCGGCATGAATTAAATGAGAAATTTCCGGCGATCAAGATACTCGATGAACGTTATGGGATGGCGAGCGTTGCGCAATCGTTAACCGTGACGGAGAACATGCTAACGGCGCATCCCGATCTGGATGGGATTTTCTGTTCGAACGAATCTGCTTCGACGGGCGCAGCGCAAGCGCTGAAGGGACGGCATATCAAGACCATCAAGCTGGTGGGTTTTGATTCAAGTCCCACCTTGATTTCCTTACTGAAGGATGGCTGGATTAATTCCCTGGTGATCCAGGATCCGTTTCGAATGGGGGAGACGGCTTTCAACGAGGCAATCGCTGCTTTGCGAGGGGAGAAGACTCCGAAGAAGATTTTTCTCCCGCCGCATTTGCTCGACATGGGTAATCTACATGATCCGGCGATTCAGGCTCAGCTCTTTCCAGATTTGAAAAAGTATTTGGGCAGCGTGGATTAGTCTCTGAACGAGGCCAGCAGTGTATCTCCGGTTTGAGGGGCCGTCGCCGTGCTCGTGAACGTGATGGTTGTTCCGCTGATGGCGTAATCGCCAGATTGTGACAACAGCAATCCGTTCTTATACAGCTTGAGGCTCGTGGAGGGATTAGGGGCGGAAGGCAGTGTGAAGACCAGGTTCGTTCCGTTGATCGTACCCGAAGGAACGGCGGCGTCTACGAAATTGCTGGTGGTAGATCCAGTGCCCGGCAATCGATAGAAAGCTTGCAGTGTGTCAGTGGCGAGTGGCACGCTCACGCTGAGGAATGTTAGTACCGAACCGGACAACGTGTAATCCACGCCCGAGGCCTGGGCCAAACCATTTCGATAGACCGTTAGGCTGGAGGCGGGCGATGGCGTGTTTGCAAGGGCGAACGTTGTATTGACGCCATTCCTGACGCCGCTTGGCACTTCCGAATCAATGAATTGCTCGGATGATCCATTGGAGGTTAAGCCGTTGACGGTTGTAACCAGCCCATTCACCATGTTGGTCAGGTTCGTCAAGGATGTTGATAATCCCGACACGGTGCTGCTGATGCTGCCCAGGTTGCTGGTGAAGGACGTGATGGACGTGTTGTTTGATGCGACGGTGGTGCTGAGGCCGTTGACGGTTGAGGTCAATCCATTTGTGGTCGTCGTCAGGCCAGCGACAGTGCTGCTCAGGCTGCTGACTGTGTTCTGAAGGCTTGTGAGGGCCGTGCTGGTGGGTACGGCCGCCACTTCCGTGTTCAGCGTTGAAATCGCGCTGTTGATGGTGCTCAGGCTGGAGCTTAGGTCGGTGATTTCGCTGATAGCGATGGGTAAGGTCGCGTACTGCCCAGAAGTTGTTCCTCCCGATGTTGTTCCGCCGGAGCCTTGCGATGTGCTCTGGCGCACTTGACTGATGGTCAAAGGCGTTGTGCTGGGCGGCACCTGCCAGGTTTCGGTCCAGGTGACAGTGCCGTCGCTGCTGGTATAGATGACCTGATAGTACGTTCCCGCGGCCGCAGTAGTAGTCGGAACCAATAGAACCGACAGAATGCCGTTGTAGATACTGGCGGAGGCACTCAATTGTGAAACGGGAGTGCCGCTCGGGACCGAAAAGCCGTTCCAGGTGATCACCACCATTCCATCGAAGGGCGTGCCGTCTGAATTCGTGATCGTATCCCGAATTTGGGTCAAGCTGGATTGCGCAAGCGCGCAAATGGTTGCTAGCGTCGAGCAAAGAAAAATTGCCACTAGCAGATGGCGGAATTTAACCATGATGCCTCACGTGAAGATTCGCTGTACATGTACGAGCGACTTCAATGAACCATGGGAACGGCCGTTATCTGAAATGCACACGCGCCAGTGAGGAGCACGCAACGCGCTACATCGCCTTGATTCCGCTAGGCTTAGGCGAAACTACACAAAAATGAGAAGAGCTGTGAACGCATTTGCCCGATTACATGAACCTGCCGTCGGCAGAGATACGCTCGGCGCCCATATAGGGTTGGAGGGCGGCGGGAACAACAACGCTGCCATCCGGCTGTTGATAGTTCTCGACCACGGCGACCCAAGTGCGCCCAATGGCAAGACCGCTGCCGTTCAGAGTGTGAACGAAATCGGCCTTGGCCTTGCCGCTCTTATAGCGGATTTGGGCGCGGCGAGCTTGGAACGCTTCGAAATTGGAGCAGGAAGAGATTTCCTTGTAAGCGCTCTGGCCGGGCAGCCAGACTTCAATGTCGTAGGTCTTGGCGGAACTGAAGCCCATGTCACCGGTACACAACAGCATTGTCCGGTATGGCAGACCCAGTTTCTCCAGGACGGTTTCAGCGTGATGAGTCAGCTTCAGGTGCTCTGCATTGCTTTGTTCGGGCAGCGTGAACTTGACTAATTCCACCTTCTGAAATTGATGCTGGCGAATGATGCCGCGAACGTCACGACCATAGGAGCCGGCTTCACTGCGAAAGCAAGGAGTGTAGGCGCAAAGCGAGATGGGGAGTTCGTCAGCGCTCAGTGTTTCTTTGCGGAATAGATTGGTGACGGGTACTTCGGCCGTGGGGGCCAGCCACAGATCGTGCTTTTCACATTTAAAAAGATCTTCTTCAAATTTCGGCAACTGGCCGGTTCCGTACAGGCTTTCGGAATTAATGAGAAAGGGCGGCAGTACTTCGTAATAGCCATGCTCTTTGGTATGGAGATCGAGCATGAAGTTGATGAGTGCGCGTTCCAGGCGCGCACCGAGGCCCCAGTAAACTGCAAAGCGTGCGCCGGTCACTTTGGCAGCGCGTTCCAGATCTAAAATTCCGAGGTCAGCGCCCAAATCCCAGTGCGGTTTGGGCGTGAATGAAAACTCGTTCGGCGTGCCCCAACGGCGAACCTCGACGTTATCGTGTTCGCTTTTTCCGGCAGGGACATCCGCCTGCGGCAGGTTAGGGATGCGGGCGAGCACGTCACGAAATTCGGCATCGAGTTTGTCAACCTCTGCGTCGAGCTGTGAGCTGCGATCAGCCATGGCACGGACTTCTTGTTGGCGTTCGGTGGTGTCGACGCCCTCCCTGCGCATTTTGCCGATTTCGACGGTGGCTTGATTGCGCTCGGCTTTGAGCGTTTCGTTTTCGGTGACGAACTGGCGGCGGCGGCGATCCAGTTCGCTAAAGGCTTCCATATCGAGGCTGAAGCCACGGTCGGCGAGGCGATTGCGAATGAGATCGAGATTATTGCGGAAGAAGTTGAGATCGTACATGAGGAAGAGTTCAGACCCGACGAGGGGTGTTTGTCCAGTTTAGCTTTTGAGAAGCGCTGGAATGCTGGAAAATGCTACAGTCAAGGCTTCGGAGAACAATTGATGCGAATCACCAGACGAGTTGCAGTCGGCGGCGGGATCAGCGTTCTATTGGCCGCCCAACAAAACGGACCCGTGTCCTCCTCACTGAAAGTGGGCGATACGGCTCCTGACTTTACATTGCCTTCCACCGAGGGCGGCAATGTCCACATGGCTGACTTTTTTGGCAAGAGCACGGTTGTTCTGGCCTTTTTCCCGGCAGCCTTCACCGGTGGTTGAACGGCCGAAATGAAAGCGTACCAGGCTGGTATGCAACATTTTCAGGAGACCGGAGCGAAGGTGTTCGGCATTAGCACGGACAACACTCCTTCGCAGAAGGCCTTTGCGGCTCAGTTGGGTTTAACGTTTCCGCTGCTGAGCGATTTCCTTGACCGCAAGGTTTCTCAGCAGTACGGTATCTTCATTCCGAAATATGCCATTGCGAACCGGGTAACGTTTGTCATTGACAGCCAAGGCAAGATCGACACGATTGAATCCGGTGGCGATGCTATCAAGATGCTGCAGACGCCGGATGCGTGCAGCCGATTGGCGCACAAGAAGGCGCAGGGCTCTTAGCGGAGGTTTAGCGATCCCTACATTCGGCGGCAAGCCGTTTGTATACTTCTTCAGCATGGTTATAGGCCTCGCTGGCAGCCGTTTGCTCAGCGGTCGCTATGCGCGGGGCCTTCTGACTCCAGCATTGATGAACGGCGGCCAGCGCCCATTTTGCGCTGGCTTCTGAAGCTCGAACTGGTTTTCCCCAGACGGTGATGAAGATGGGATTCGTGTGCGCGGCGGCCAGCACACGAACGGCTACCCAGCTGCTTTTCTCAATAGGTACATCAAAACCAACATCATGGATAGCGCCGTCGGCAGCGATTGGTTTCTGAGCGACCGCAACGCCGTTGACGATGAGCTCCACGTTTACATTCCGGGAACTGCCGGCGCGAGCACGCTCCACAGTCCAATAGGGCTTCTGATCGTAAGGACGAGACTTCACAGCTTCGTCGGGAACGGAGTCGAGCGCGGCTGCGGCATGCAGTGTGACGTGAACAGTGGCGGGTGAAGGCAGCTTTAGTTCACTGTCGTTGACTCCCACCCCGGAACCATTAATGGCGAAATCCATAAGATGCGTTCGGCCATCTGAAACGTAGCTGCGTCCGGATTTTAGACCAGTCAGCCAGCTCTCATAAGTAAGCGGCCCTTTGAGATTCACATAGCTGCGGGCCTGACCCACGCGAGCGTCGGTGATGCAGGGGAAATCAGTTTCGCCGACGATGCGAGTGCGGAATCCGAGATTCAGAGTGTGATACCAGATGCTTAGTTCCCATACGACGGGAGTGTCGCCGACTGATAGAAAATCGACCGCGCCGGGCTCGGTAACATCCACGATATATTCGTTTGCGCCTATGCCGTCGAAGCCGGGCATTTCGAGACTGGGAATTTGAGTGCCGGCCACCTGGAGTCCCCAACCTGAATGGGCGAAACCGACCACTGCTCCCTGTGCGTGCGCCCATTTGAGGATCGGCAGATCCCAGGTGGGCCAGTCTTCCAGCTTATGAGTCTTTGGATAATCCTGGTTTTTCAACCCGAGGAGAACCAGATGACCGGCGTGGCTGGAGGGAAAGCCCGAAACCTCCAAGTCATAGTGCATGCGGGAACATGTGGTGGAGAGCGGGTCATCGACGCCGGAGAAGAATTGCTTCTGGTAGTAGTAATCGGGCCCCCAGGTGAGCACGGAGCCGATATTCAGCTTTTCTCCAGCGATCTGGCGCATCATGTCGGAGGGCAACACGCCTTCGGCCGGATTCATGTAGTGGGAACAACCTGCAGCGTGAACGTGGGTATCGCCGGAATACCAGTTGAATTTAGAAGGGTCGATCCATCGGCTGAGCTTGATGTTCAGCTCGGCGGGTGACTGGTCCGTGAGTTCTAAAACTTTGGTCTCCGCGATATACTCCGGGCCTCCGGTTGTTGTGACTTTATATTCGCCGGGAGGTAAAGTGATGGATTCGCCGTCAGCGCGGTAAACCTGCGGCTGGAAATAAAGATCAGGCGCGAGGCGTTTAGAAGGGGTTGGGTAAAGGCGATTTTGAGCGTCCCGAATGGTGAGCGGGGCAATGGTCGGGTTGCCGTTTTCGTCCAGAATGTGAAGTTTGATCTCGCGTGCCGGCTTTGCCTGAAACAGGATGGTCAGTTGATCCCGGAAGGCCAAATCTTGCGTACCTTGCCCCACGCTGAAGTTAAGGATGGCGGAGCGCGGGCCGGCATCGCGGCTATAGATTTCAAGAATCTGGTAGTCGAGAGGGAACCCGGAAAGGTTTTTTTGAAGCGGTGGACTTGTAGCGAGAGAGATTTCGGCCCAGCGGTCGCGGACGTCCGCGGGACTCAGCACCATGGCGGGCGCCGGGCTTCCGTTGGAGGTGGTGTAGACATCGCCGCTGTTTGGGCTTGTAACCGTGAGAGGTGAAGTGACGCCTGCGCGGTTGATGACTTTCGCCAGGAAGAAACGGCTTCCCCCTTGGACAAGATCAGCGGGCGCGGGACCGCGTTCCACTTTCACGCGGCTTTCTGCGTTGATATCGACTATCGCTAGGACGTAAGGATCGAGGGTGCGCTGCAAGGCCGTGACGCCGGTTAATTCATCTTTGTTCGAGATTGCGTCGTTGATTGCTTCCTTGGTAGCGCGATCGAGAGGTTGTCCGAGAACTTCCATGGCGGATTCGAGGCGGCGGATCTGCTGGGCGAGGGGCTGGATTGCGAGCTGGCCGGGATCAGTGGTGATGAGCCGGGAGCGATTGTTACCACCGAACCAGGATTGCTGGCTCTGTCTGAAAGAGCTGTTGTCCTGGGCGCCAGCGTGTGAAAGAGTCAGCAACAGAGAGAAAATCAGGCAGTGAGGCACATGAGTCATTGTCCCGTCCGGCGATGTCCATTCGTCCAAGGCGCGGTATTCGGAATCCGTTCCTCATGACTGATGATGTACAAACCAACAGCCACAACATATCAAAGAGCTCTCTTCTGTAGGATGACTGACTCAAAGGATGAGGGAAGCACGTGCTTTGCTAATAACGGCTGAGGGATTCTTCTTGAAATGTACGCACGATTGGCGTACACTACGGTGTTGGGAGCTTTGCTCGCCGTCAATTATTAGGCGGGAGGGGCATGCGATGCGAGTGATAGAACGCAGCACGCGAACAACCGGAAATGAGCGCTTTGCGGCACGGGTAAGTCCCGAGAAGAAGTCGTTGTTGAAGCGAGCCGCAAAGCTTCGCGGTAGCTCCCTCACAGAATTCGTGATCAATAGCGCCATGGAAGCGGCGGAGCGCACCATAAAAGAAGCGGAGTTTATGGAACTCACGCAACGCGACAGGGCAGCGTTTGTACAAGCCCTGCTGAATGCTCCGGCGCCGCCCAATGCAAAACTGCGTAAAGCCGCTTTACGGCATGCGCAGATGTTTCCTGCGAGTTAAGCGCCATTACCGCGAATTCTTTTTTTGAGATCGAGCCGCTGGGAGCCAGCCATAGACCCCTCCGAGCGTCCTTTTCATGCGGGATAGATGCGCTCGACCGTTATTTGAAACAGCAGGCCAGCCAGGACGCCCGAAAAGGTGTAGCGCTGCCCTTCGTGCTTGTATCCAAAGACAATCGCCTCGCTGGCTATTACACGCTTGCGTCTTACGGCTTGCGGTCGGATGATCTTCCGGCCGAGCTGACAGAGCAGCTTCGCCTGCCTGGCTATGACGTGATAGGTGCGACGCTGCTAGGAAGGTTGGCGCGCCATCTGACTTTTAAAGGGCAGGGAATCGGCGAGGTGCTTTTGACCGATGCGCTCAAGAGGGCGCTTCATGGCAGCCGGACAGTAGCAGCGTCGGTAGGCGTGATAGTCGATGCAAAGGACGAAAAGGCGCAACGGTTCTACGCCGACTACGAGTTTTTCGCTCCATTCCCCGATACGCCAAGACGGCTGTTTATGCGAATGGAAACGATAACGGAACTCTTCGCCTAGACGCAACGAACGGGAGAATAACAAGCGTTAAGCAGAGCGGTGATGGGCGCGGTAGCTGAAAACTTGGCGAAAGCCTACCGCAAGCCGTTCCGGAAGGTTGGCCTCCAGAGCAATCCTCTATGCTCTGTTCCACTTCCGGAGCGATATCTCCTTCATCGTAGCCTTGTAAACACAATTCGACAGCACCGTCACGCTTGATCGGCCGCCTCGCCCGGCGTCGATTTAAGGGCGGCTCGGAGAGGGGGCAGGGAAGCCGCGGCGGTTAATACAACATTAAGGGGGGGTAGGTCTGGCTATTTTTCATTGAGGCAGCACAGCGAACACCAAACAAACTGCTGCTGCGAATATCAATGCTTTTGGTCCCAATAACATTGCGAATGCAGAGGGTGTGCGCCCGAACTCTGGCGCCGCTGTGATGCTGCAGCATCTGGCGGCAATTCCAGTGAAGCATGTGTCAATGACAACTATAATCCGGTTTCGCGAATAGTGCTTTGGTTTGCCTGGGGTTACTGATTCAGTATTGCGGAATACATTTCTCGGTATTGGAAGAAAAAGACATTCCCTTTGGTACTGCCGCAGCATCCGTAAGATCGACAGAACACCGTCAACAGGAATAAACTAACTCAGAACCGTTTTCGCCAGGCATTTCGCTTCGGCACGTCGAAGATCGAATAAACTTGCTTAATTCTGTAATGATCCGCGCCTTTCGCGCAGCAATCTTTGAATGAGGGAAATGATGAGAAATAAGATTTATCGCGGACCCATTGGATATGTCCTGGCAGCAAGCTTGCTGGCGATTCCGTTAACGCCGCTGTTTGCGCAAACGGCCACGAAAACGGCTCCTGCGCATACGGCGGCATCGCCGGTGGATTCGGTGATTCAGCTTGTAAAATCCGGAATGTCTGAGGGGCTGATCATCAAAACACTGCAGAAACAGAACAAAGCGGTGAGTCTATCGCCTGCCGATCTGGTGAAGCTACAGAAGGCAGGAGTATCAGAGAACATTATCAGCACGATGATGGATCCGAGCGCCACGCCGGCAGCCGCTGCGCCGGTGGCTCCGACACCCGCGCCGGGTCCGGCCATTGTCTCCACACCCGCTCCAGCGGCGCCATCCGCGCCGGCCACCGCGACATCGCCCTCAATGGTGCCGCCTGCGCCCACCGCGGTCAGCCAGGCAGATAAGAAGCGCGTCATTGTCGACGATTTTGATTACTCCACCGTGAAGACAACAGTGCAGGCGGTTTTCGGCACGGAACAGAACGTCGGCAAGGGGATTAAGGCGATGTTAGTGACTCGGCTGGCGAACCAGGGCCACGTAGTGGTGGTGGAGCGCGGCAAAAACATTGACGTGTTGATGAAGGAACAGGACCGGAATCAGAGCAATCGGGTGAAGCAGGGAAGCGGGAGCCGGGTTGGCCGAATTTCCGGCGCGGATGCGTTATTGACCGGTGACATTACGACGTTTGGCCGCGACGATAAACATAAGGGTGTGGGCGCGGGCGGTTTCGGCGGAGGATGGCTGGGCGGTGCAGCGGCAGCGCTTTCGGCATCGAAGACCGAAGACAAGGCGGTGGTGGTGATCAACTACCGGCTGGTGGACGCCGAAACGTCTGAAGTGATTGCCACTGGCGAAGCGCGCGGAGAATCAGCCCGTAAGAGCAAGGCCTTGGCGGCTTTTGCCGCTGGTTATAACCGCGGCGCGGTGGGCGGGGGCGGCGGGGGATTCGATATGACGAGTTCCAATTTCGCAGAAACGATTATTGGTGAGGCTACCCAGGATTGTGTGAACAAGCTGGCCGACATTCTGAACACGCAGGCAGCGGCGATGAAAAAGGTGGTGCGAGATGTGGAAGCGTCAGTGGCCGATGTTTCGGGCAGTTCCCTCACTATCACCGCCGGCGCGAATGATGGCGTGAGCCAAGGCGATATTTTTGAAGTTCTCAAAGTGACTCGCGAAGTACGGGACCCAACCACAAAGGAAGTGTTGGATCGCCTGACCGACAAAGTGGGCGAGATGACGATTGTCAGCGTGCGCGATAAGATTGCTACCGGCAACTATCAGGGTTCCACTCCGCAGGTTGGATTTCTTGTGCGGAAGAAAATCTAGCAGGGCCCTATGAAGCTGTGCGTACCTGTCCTTGTAGTTTGTGCGGCGACGGGATATTGCCAGACACCCGCTGCCACAGCACCGGTCTGGAGATCCCACCTGTTATCGCTCCCTGGAACTCCCCCGGCCAGCACGTCACCCCAGGACATCACGCAATTTGAACGCAATATGCGCATGGCCGCCACCTACCTGGGCAACATGCCGCCAAACGCCACCCCGGCGCAATGGGAGGCGAACCGCATTTTAGTGCGGAGGATGGCCGCGTACCTGGCTGGACTTCACAGCCTGACTGGCGATACCCGGCTCAAGAGCGCGGTCACTCATGCGCAAAGTTCGTTCGACTCCCTGGGCTTTGGTCCCTATTTGGCGTTTATGATGTCGGCGAACGCTCCTTATCCGGATGCGCCGCAAAGCGATGTGACTGGAAATGCCTATGACGCACCAGCGCCGCAGGTGACGCCGACTGCCGCACCCTTTGAATTGGATGCGCCGGAATTGACTAATGTCAGCGCGGCGGATAAAGACAAGGCGGCAGATTTGAGCAAGCGCTACGAATCAGATTCCGCGTACGCGTCCGCAGTTTGGCAGAACGCCGAAATTTTAAGGCAAAACCTGGCGGCGCGCGGGATGGGGTTGAATCTGGATACTGCCACTGCGATGATGCGATTGCCTCAGCCGTTCCATTCGGCGGCGGCAGATCTTCGCGCGGGCAACTGGGATAGTGCGCGCTCGCATCTGGAACAGGCGGAAGCTGTAACGGAAAAGATAGCCAAGTCAGTTGGCCGGTGAGGCGGCTTTGACCCATGATTTCTCAGCTTGCGCAAATTTGCGAAAACTGCGGCGCACAGGTTGCGCCTGAAAATAAATTCTGCCAAGGGTGCGGCAGGCCGGTGGCGCCAGCGCCGGTCCAGACAAGTACTGTCGAAGCTGCGGATCAACACAGCCGGTTGAAGAAGCTTTATCATCAGGCGCTTCAAGTCGATCCAGCACAGCGCGATGAATTCCTGGTGAGCATGTGTGAGGGCGATACGGCGTTGCTGGCCGAAATCCGCCGCATTTTCGCGAACCTGGCTGCTTCCCAAAGCCAACCGAGTTCTACGCTCAATGCCCCAGTTGAATCCCAAGCTGAGCTGATTGGAGCCTACCGCGTGCTGCGTGAACTCGGGCGGGGCGGCATGGGCGTAGTGTATTTGGCGGTTCGAGATGACGGAGCTTTCCGCAAGAATGTCGCGCTGAAGCTGCTGTTGCGCGAGTGTGTGACTACCGAGTTCATCTCAAGATTCAAACAAGAGCGCCAGGTGCTGGCGGCGATGGACCATCCGAATATCGCCCGCATTCTGGATGGCGGCGATACAACGGACGGAATGCCTTACTACGTGATGGAATTCGTGGAAGGGCAGGCGCTGGACAGATATTGCGATCAGCAGCGAGTGTCGCTGAGCGGCCGGCTGAAGTTGATGCAGCAGGTTTGCCTGGCGGTCGATTATCTGCACCAGAACTCCATCCTGCACAGGGATTTGAAGCCCAGCAATATTCTGGTTTCGTCCGATGGCGTGGTGAAGCTGCTGGACTTCGGGATCGCCAAGGTGGTGGGTGCTGGATCCTATGCAAATCCGGAGTTGACTACCGCGCAGGGGCATCCGATGACGCCCACTTATGCTAGCCCGGAGCAGATTTCCGGCGTGACGCTGCAGAAGACGTCCGATATTTATTCGCTCGGCGCCATTCTTTACACACTACTGACGGGGCGTTCCGCCTATAACGACCTGGATGAAAAGCTGGCGAAGATAGCGGCGGGGGAAACGCCGACCAAGCCAAGCACGAACATCCGGCAAGATCTACGGTCGGCGGAGACGACGGCGCAATTCCGGCGGGCGATGATGGGCGAACTGGACAGCATTGTTCTGAAAGCGATGCAGATTGATCCTAAGAACCGCTATCAATCGGCCGCAGAGCTGGCGCAAGACCTGCAGCGGTTTATGGAAGGCGGCCAGGTCACCGCCTATCACACCTCGGCTGCAGTGCGAAGTGTGAAGCTGTTGAAGCGCAAGAGTCTGGCGATCGCCATGGCTTGCCTGATTCTAGCGTTGGCCGGATTCGGGGCGTGGGCGTGGCTGCGATTGGAACGTCAGAAGGCGGAAGCCGCTGCAAATCAAGCGCGGTTGAGTGGGTTAATCGACCAATTGGAAACCCGAGCGGACAAGACGGCAGCTCCAGTGCAGGATGTGAATCAGTTCAAGGCGGCATTCCAGAAGGACTTCAGTTCCGCGGCCGACCATGACGTGTTGCTGGTGAAAGGAGTGCAATATCTGGACCGAGTGAGTGCGGAAGCACCCGCGAACCCGGATCTTAGTTCGGCGGTGGGGGATGCTTATGAGCAACTGGGCACTCTTCAGGAATCCACACCCAAGGCGGCGCTGGCGACTTATCAGAAAGCGGCGAACCACCTGGCTGGAGTGGCTGGTTCCGGGAGTAAAGAAGCGGAGCAGGCCAAGCAGCAGTTGGCCCATGTGAACGCACGAATAAGGGCTTTGGGTGGTGCGACGGTGGCTTTGAGAGAAGAACAGCCGCCAAGCATGACCCCGGCACCTGTGCCTGCGACGGAGACGCAAACGGTACAAGCGACTAATGATCCGGTTGTTAAGGAAAAGCCGAGGCGTACAGCGCCTATCGCGGTACAACAAGCAGTTGTCGAAACTCCTCCGCCGCCGCAGCCAACTCAGCCGGTGATTTCCGCTGATACGCAGGATCAACTCACGGCGGTGGCGGCGAAGGTGGATGCGGCGGAACAGGCGATTGCGCCGTTGCGCCAAAGCCTGGCGCAGCAAGGGCAGACGCTGAACGCCGATACGCTGGCACGCATTTCCCGCATGCACTCCAGCCTGAATCGCGCACAGCGCGCGGTCGCGGCCGGTAATGAGGCAGACGCGAAGGAAAGCCTGGCGGCGGCTGAGGCTTTAGCCGCGAAGTTGTTAGCGTCGGTTGGACGATAGAAAACAAAGTCACTGGTGAGCAACAATCGGATAGCAGGGTGGGAATTTCCGCGCCAAGCTGTAGTCATGCAGTCCGACTTATTGTTTGATGAGGATTCGATGTGGAAGGCTGTGGAAGGCCGCGACCCTGCCTATGACGGCAAGTTTTTTTTCGGCGTTTTGACTACAGGCGTTTACTGCCGCCCTTCTTGCGCTTGCCGGCTGCCGCTGCGAAAAAATATCCGGTTTTTCCAAACCCCGGCGGAGGCTGAGCGCGCGGGCTTGCGCGCTTGCAAGCGTTGTCATCCAAATGAGCGGGGCCGGATTGGGGAGCTGGCTAAGTATATTCGCGAACATTCAGATGAGAATTTGACGCTGGATGTTTTGGCGAAGCGGGCCGCGGTCAGTCCTTTTCATTTGCAGCGCAGTTTCAAAGCGGCGATGGGTGTTTCGCCGAAGCAGTTTGTTGAGGCCTGCCGGTTAAGCAAGTTGAAAGGGCAGCTGAGAAAAGGCGACCGGGTAACGGACGTGATTTACGATGCGGGTTTTGGTTCCAGCAGCCGGGTTTATGAGAAAGTTGACACGCATCTGGGAATGACGCCGGCGCAGTATCGTGCCGGTGGGCGGCAGATTCGGATCTCCTATGCTTCGGCTGATTCGGCGCTGGGACGCCTTATGATTGGGGCCACCGACCGCGGCATTTGTTTTCTACAATTCGCAGAGTCAGACGCTGACCTGTTGCGGATGCTGGGTGAAGAATATCCGGCAGCTACTGTCGAGCCGATGAAAGAGAGTTCGGCGGCGCAGTTTGAACTTTGGATGGCGGCGTTGAATGAGCATTTAGCGGGGAAGGCCAACAAAATCGAGCTGCCGCTGGATATTCGCGCGACGGCTTTTCAGTGGAAGGTCTGGCGGTATTTGCAGACGATTCCGTACGGAGCGGTGAAGTCCTACTCGGAAGTGGCCGTGGATCTTGGGCAACCAACCGCAGCCCGAGCGGTGGCGCGCGCGTGCGCGACGAACCGGGTGGCGCTGGTCATACCCTGCCACCGGGTGATTCGAGGTAGCGGAGAGCTGGCGGGGTATAAGTGGGGGCTGGATCGGAAGCGCGCTCTGATTGACCGTGAGCGAGCTACGAAGTAGCTTTATGGCTCCAGATATTTGCCGAATACATGGACGGTGTTATCCACAGTGGTGAAGTAAGCACGGCCGTTGACCACGGTTAGGCCAGTGAGACTGCCGGCGGATTTAACCTGGTCTTTTGTAGAAAACATTTCCTGGCCAGTGGCAGCGTCCAGGACGTATAGGACGGCGTGGCTACCCTTGCCGGAGCGCATCTTGTCAGCCGAATACGTTCCGTTTGCGAGTGCGAAGACCGCGCCCTTTGCAACGATGGGCGGTACGGGCGATTCCAGATCATGCGAGACCCAGGCGGGGGTTAGTGTGGGAGCATCGGCGTCTGCAGAAAGTTTGAATGCGACGATTGAGCCGTTAGGTGCGTCCGCGCCCGGAATGGCTTTTCGAAGCTCTTCGCTGAGCGGTCCCCAGACAGGAGCGAGCACATAACGCGAGCCATCCGTGTCTTCGAAGCTGGATAGTCCTCCCCAGATGCCGTGAGCGGAGTTGCCGGTGAGCTGCGGGATCACCATGCTTCTCGATAGGTAATGATGATGGTCATCGCTGCCGATGCCGGAGGATTTCAGAAGGTAAAGGCGGCCGTCTTGATTAGCGGCGACCACCATTTCCTGCCCTTTGTAGGTGAAGAGGAGCGGGCCGGTCTGATTCAGTTGCGAAGCATGGGCCGGCTTGCTCTCACTCGCGGGCATCACGAAATAGTCGCTTAGTGTGAGGTCCGGGTTCAGGGCGACCAGCGAGCCTCCGAACTTACCGGCATTCGGATCGAAAGAGCCGTCGCGGGTTTGGACGAAGACTTTGCCGTCAGATCCCATGGCCAAGCCAGCCATACCGGCGATATCGGCTCCGAGTTTGAATGATTTGGGCTGGGGCGCGGTTTCGGATGTGTCGATGGACCAGACGGCTGCATCTTCTCCGCAGCCAGATTGAGTAGCGGTGAAGACGGTATCTTCCGAAATGGTGAGCGCTTCGGCCATGGCGCCGCTGTGCAGGAACGGCACCGGCGGATTGAGATCTTCGCCGTCGGCCTGGTTCACTTGCCGCAGAATTCCATCACCGGTTAGCACATAGATTGGCTCGGCGCGCCCAAAACGTGAGGCGGCGCTCCGCGATTTCTTTTGCGCTGGAGTTTCGTTAGTGCGGGCGCGGAACACAACCGGACCAGGCAGAACCGGAACAGCGGTTAGATTCCCGGCGCAGGCTTTGCTCTTACCGCCCTTAGAATCGCCATCAAAATGCTTCGACCAATACATGCGGTCGAGATCGGCGTCAATGGCCCATAAGTGATTGTCGCTTCCGGCTATGAAGGCCAGTTCCTTGAAGCCTCGATAACCAATAAGACGGCCCAGGACTACGGGTGGGAATAATGACTCATGCCGATTGGCGTCAGTCAACTTTCGCTCCCATAACAGGCGGAAGTCTTTGACATCGTCTTTGGTGAAAGACTGTTCGTTCTTGCCAAAGTTGTCGCGTTGCGCGTCGCCTCCGAAGGTCCACCAGTCAGTCGTTCTTTGCGCATTGAGAGCGCAGGCACCGCAGAGGGCGAGGAGGATAACGAGTTTCATCAGTTTTGAGGAATTCCGAATGCGTAGAGCGTGCTGTCAAAGGTTCCAAGATAGACACGCCCGTTGGCGACAGACAAGCCGGAGAAGTGTGCGAAGGATTTGATCTGGTCGCCGCTAGACCACAGTTCCTTTCCGGTCTGACCATCAAGCGCATAGATCACTGCGTGACTTGAGCCGGCGATCCGCGTCTCAGAGGTGTTGGCAACCAAGCCTTGTTTGGCCGTGGCCTGAACTGTATCCTCACCGTTGCCGTACGCATAGACGATTCCGTTGGCGATGACGGGCGGCTCCGCCAGATTCATGTCGCGCGATATCCAGGCGGGCTGCAATATGGTTTTGCCATCCTGATCTATGACTTTGAAGGCGACAATTGCGCCGTGGGTCACTGCGCCGTAGGAGACGGGAACTTTGAAATCGGGATGAACGGGTCCCCAAAAGGGGGTTAACACCCAGCGGGTGCCGTCCGCGTCCTGCCAGCTTGCCATGCTGCCCCAAACTCCCGCTGAGGCGAAGTTCACTTCTTCGTTGCACATCAGGGGGGTGCGGTAGAGAGGCGTGCGGTGGTCAGCGCCGCCAAGTGATTTGCTGTCGAGGAGGAAGACGCGGCATTCCTTGCTAGAGGTAGTGACCAGTTCGCGACCTTTATACTCGAACACGGCCGGGGTGACGTTCATGTCCAAGTCGCGCTTCCATAGGAAGGCGGCGTTGGAGGGGGCGTAATAATCCTTGAGGGTCAGCGTCTTTGCATTGACGGCGATCAGCGCTTCACTATAAATGTGCTTTTCCGGTTCGAACGGGCCGTCGCCGGTGGGGGCATAAACGGTACCGTCTTCGCCGACCGCAGGTCCGGTGCGTCCCCAAAGTCCGCCGCCGCCTCCGGGCATGAAGTCGCTGACTTTCTTGCTGGCGAGGTCGATACCCCAGACTTCGTTTTTATTGCCGCCGCAGCCTTGCGCTGTTGTGCTGTAGATGTATCCGTCGAAGAGGTTCAGCGCATACGCTTTAGCGTTCGGCGGAAGAAAAGGAACAGGCGTGGCGACTTCTTCGCCGTCGGCAACATTCAATTGATGGAGCATGCCATCTGAGGAGGCGGCATAGACGGTGCGGGCTGTATCCGGAGATTTGGGCGCCAGTACGGGAGTCGCCACTAGACCGCCCGGGCACAAGGGGCCACGGCCTGACTGCTGCGGCTTTTCGGATTTGTATTCGAAGTGCTTGCTCCAGAGCAGGGAGCCGGTGGCGACGTCGATTCCGAAGAGGTTATCGGAAGAGCCAGCCTCGACTGCGATCTGTTTCTCGCCGGACGAGGTCTTCACATCGCCGGCAATCAAGGGCGGGAACAACGAGTGCATTTCACGGGGCTGGTTGTCGAGTCGCAGCTTCCAGAGGAGCTTCAGGTTTTGGGCATTGTCTTTGCCGACAATGGTTTCCTCGCGCTGCCAGCCGTCGCGCTTCGAACTTCCGCCGTCGGTGGGCCAGTCGGCCGCAGAAGCGAGGCAGCAGCCCGCCAACAAGGTGAATGCGGTCAGTTTGATGCGCATGGTTAATTGAAGTGTGGAGATTGAACGACCGTTCATTTTTATCACACTTGGTTCGGAATCAGCGTGTCAACATGTCGTTATGGGCTGTGTTCGAGTTTCCGCTTTTCTTCTTATTTCGTCGCTGGCGTTTGCCCAGAAATCGCAATTGCCGGATGGGGCGGGTAAGGATACATTTGTGAGGGTTTGCAGCGCTTGCCATGCGCCCGAGATGGTGCTTGGGAAGGGCAACACGCGTGATGGATGGACTCAACTTGTGGGTGAGATGATTTCGCGGGGAGCTCAGGGCTCGGATGATGACTTCGCGACCGTTGTGGATTATCTGACGGCGAATTTCCCGCCACAGTCGGATGTGCAGAAGGTGAATGTGAATAAGGCCGATGCCCCGGCTTTGCAGTCGGGGCTCCAGTTAGCGGCCAAGGATGCGACCTCGATTGTGGATTACCGCAAGCAGAATGGGGACTTTAAGAGCTTTGAGGATTTGAAGAAGGTTCCTGGGGTGGATTTGGCTAAGTTGAGCAGTGTTCGGGATCGAATTTCGTTTTAGGGTGGTCGAGATCAGGCACCTGTCTTGAAGCTCTTTTGAGGTGATGTATGGCCAGACATTACGGCTAAAGTGACAAGAATGGATGCATCGGTAGCTGAAGCAAAAAGTCGTTTGCCTTCAGCGGGCCTGAAGGTACTTTCCCAAAAACCGAATGGTGAGCCGGGCGGGACTCGAACCCGCGACCACCGCATTAAAAG
>CAWJUX010000003.1:0-640330 GCA_963846175.1 Bryobacterales bacterium
AGTCTGAACGGCGGAGTCTTGATCGGTGACGAAGCAACTGGTTTAGTCCAGGCAAAGCGATAGTTGGCAATTTCGAATCACAACGACAGCCATCAGTGCGGCATCCCCCCTTCTGCTGATGCGGGCGCTGAAGTTCGGTGTTCTCGCAGGACGTTTTTTCCGTCTTGGTCGCCACGACAGCGGCCGGGTTTGCGGCGGCTGCTAGACTCAGGCTGAAGCATGGAAGCCCTGATACGTCTATCTGTTTCAAAAACGGCTCCTCTTCTGTGCGGCCGCGAAATGAACAAGGAGCAAAAAAATGAAAAGAGTAGCATTGCCACTCGTGGCTTTGGCGCTTGCCGCACTCGCTTTAGCAGCGACCGGTGACGGGAAAAGATTTGGCGCGCGCGACCCGCGGGGCTGTCCGTCATTGAAAGAGCCGACTCGCGGCGCGCCATCCGCGGCGCAGGTCAAACAGATCCTTTCTTGCCAGGCAGAAAGCTTACAGCGGTCGGGAGCTGTGGGCGACCTTCTCTATCTTGTGACGGACGTCTCCGTCGAGATTGGAAAGGGACATCCGTTCAATCCGCTTACCGATTCTTACAATTCGATCGACCCGTCGCAAACTGTTTACCCGATCCGAGGCTCTTATACGGCTTGGCAGTGCGGCGTATCGGGAAGCATTGGCGCACCCGCCGGTAAAAATTGCGCCAAGAACGATGCGGTTCCGATGACCGGCAACTGCTACAAGGACACGTTTGGCGATTGGCATTGCACCCTTTGCTGCCAGATGGGCTCAAACCAAAAAGCCGGCTTTCCACCGCCAACCGGTTACTAATCGGTGTATGCAGTGAAGCCAAAGTCAGCGCTGAACGTTCATCATTGGGCCTGATGACTCCCGCTTCTAAACACAATGTCAACCCAACCTTGCAAAGATTGAACCAGATCGGCGAAGTCCCATTTCAGGCAATCGCGGAAATCGCAAGTAATCACATCCGTGCCCATCACCCGTGAGTAGCGGCGCAGCGTAGATTAATACAACCGGATGTAAGGTCGGCGAGACGTTCCCTTGATGCTGTTGGTGAACGCAAGGCAACCGATAGTAGCTCATCGCTAACAGCGGCCTTCCATTGGCGGCACGTTACGCACGGTACGAATTTAAACTGGTCTCGATCAATCTGAATAAATCCTTGATCATCTTCACCAGGGAGGTAATCGCCTTGTGGCTAATCAGGAGTAATCTGCGGCGCTCTTAAGAAAGCCACAGCACCACTAGAACAGATCAGCAATCAATCCGAGACTCGGAAATCCGCCCCCCCGTCCCTGGCTCGCCGAATTACCGCACCGTCTTCCGGCCAATTTCAGAATGCCTTCACTGTACTTTCCGGTGCCACCCGTAGGTATTATCAGCCACTTTTGGCCGACTTACTCGCGACGCGTAGAAACGCGCTACAAGACGTCTGACAACGGAAAATGGTCAAAAATCTATACCCGGAAGTTGCGATATGGACGTTTTCGTTGTCTAAAAGTTGTCAACCGCCATAAACACAAAACCCTGCAATCTCACTGAAAACAAATTAAATAAAGTTTGTTTTGATCCCGATGCAACAAGTGATCACTTGCCGGTTAATTCAGGCATTCGCGCCCTCACGGTCTGTAATAGCTGCGGGCTTTTAAGCCATCCGGCGATAACAGGATCTTTCTTCTCAACTCTGCAATGCGGACGGCCTCGAATTTATTGACCATCTGGACGTACTGTCGGCGCTCCGCTAAACTGCTTCAGCGGCTTTTTGTAAGGCTAGTTCCGCGTTGCCCTACCAGTCTGCGGCAGCCGAATGTAATTGAGTTTAGCTGCCGAGAATGCGTGTTAACAAACCCGCATTTCACGCTGTAAGCAGGTATATCAGCAACGCGCGTTATAGGTCAACTTGAAGTCTGTGGTCGGCCTGACGACGCTTACTCAAACGCCGTTCGAGGCCAGTGACAATGGCATAAATTCGGAATGCCGATAACGCGCTGACTGGATTGGCAAACGCTACGCCCTTAGGCTCGGGTAATCGGCTAACTTCCCACAAGTTCGCGCGTCAAATAACCCACTCTAAGAATCATTTGCCTGACCCACATGGCGTCCTCCCAACACGACCCATGTCAGTCTATGATCACAGGCTACTTTGTCTCGCCGAGGCGAAATTGCAGCGTAATCGTGGGGTCCCACGTATCCTCGTCTGAGTACCAGATCTTTCGCTCGAATCCGAGTAGTTTCCTTCCCAACAGCGTGAAGGGTGACAGAAGGCTGAACGTATAGCTGTGAAGATTTGACGCATTCACCGAAATAATGTATTTGCCGAAAGGTCGAAGAGCGGCAAAGACCTTTTTCGAGCGACCAAAGTGGTACTCATCGTAACTGCTATAACTCGCCCGTTGTGAGTACTCGTAATAACAGCGGGCATAAATGTGAAGAGAACGCGCTGGGAGGTGGATAAGGAGCTCATCATTCGATCGTATGCGACAGATTTCTTTGCCATCGGCTATGAGCTCCACCGGGTGACGTTGATAATCGAGACGACGCACCCGAATTTCGGGTACAGGAGCCGGATGAATCGTGGGTCGCGTAGCTCCAAGCATTGTCAACAAACGTATGAGCGCATCTTCGGCCTCGGCGTCAAAGAGATCAAAAGGTTCCGTCAGTCCAGATCCAAGTGGTGTTGGTAAATGTGCGTTGCCACACTCCTCGACTCGCACTACGGCCAGTCTAAACCTGGGGTCTTCCCCAAGCTGTTGTGCTGCAAGCTCCAGCCTTTGTAAAAAGGCTGGACCAGTCGTGGCGTCATAGTGCCTCGAGAGCACGAATATGCAACCCCACGATGCCGACAGTTGTTCGCGGAAATGCTGCCGCAACTTGTCACCCGTATCTACTAAGCTTCGATCAACCCACGACTGAATTCCGTTTTTCTCAAAATTGACCATGAGTGAGCCGGCGCAATCCTCATCCGGCGGTAGGTAACAAAAGAGGATTCCCCTGCTTCCCCGATCCGCAGTAGTAACGGCCATGGGTGCTCCCGTCGCTTTTCTTATAGCACGGTTTCACTCTAAGGAGGGTCGCCCGTTTTAGAGTGTAAGAAAGATCGCGCCAACAATTAATCGCGGCCAATGGGATTAATCAAACGCGTCCGAGCGGTATATCAACGATTGGACAGGCTAGTATCTAATTCAGCGCAGAAACTCCAACCACTTATCCGTTTTAAGACAGCAATTATCGGCGAGTGAGAGGCGGCCCCACCAAGGATTCGTTGCACCGCTAACTCTGTCAGGCGCAATTGCGGGAAGATCGCATGCTGATTTGAGTGGGCAGTTTTAGACCTACAGAACCACACATTGCGCTAAGCTGTCACGATGGGCACCGGGGCGCCTTTATTTATCAGCTACTCTCGACGGGACACACTATTCGTTCTCCGATTTTCCGAGGACCTGAAATCGGCCGGGATCAATATTTGGGTTGACCAATTCGAGATTCCAGCCGGTCGACCGTGGGATCGCGAAATCGAGGAGGCTCTTAGTAAAGCCCGCAAAGTCATTGCCGTTCTCTCCCCGTCTTCTGTGGCTTCGGACCACGTGCTCAACGAAATCGAGTTCGCTGTTAGTGCCGGTAAGGTCATCATTCCCATACTTCTTGCGGATTGCCAAATTCCTTTTCACATCCGTCGCCTTCAGCAAATAGATTTTCGTGATGACTACGAATCTGCCATGAAGAGACTAATAGCTGACTTAGAAGACGCCCAGGAGGGAATCCAGTCAGATACTTTTAGTTCGCAAGAAAGACAGCGCATTTCGATCGAGTTAATTGCCTCCCTAGTTGGCCACTCCGACACCATCCGGTCTGTTGCATTCTCACCCGCAGGGAATCTGCTTATCACCGCTAGCCATGACAAAACGGCACGAATCTGGCGCGCGCAGCGTGCTCAATGTATTCACACTCTGACAGGTCACACTAAGTGGGTTAGCGGGGCTGAGTTTTCGCCGAACGGCCGATATGTCTTAACATCCAGCTACGACGGAAGCGACATCATCTGGGAGGTATCGAGTGGTCTCATAGTCACGCGAGTGGATGGTCGCCACACAGTTGGCTACGGTTGTTCGGCTTTCTCGCGCACTGGCGAACAAATCGTTACGTCAGGTGACGACGGTGTGAGCCGTGTTTGGGACGCTGTCACAGGCCGGCTAGTCAGTCAGAATTCTAATGGAAAGCCATATCGCCGTGATTCGGGCTCCATCTTTTCACCCGACTCGCGGCATGTTCTGACTTTGACTCCTTGCGAGCCCATGCGGATGTGGAGAGTGCTAGACGGCAAAACGATCCTTGATTTTGACGGTTACAAAGGTGCGCTCAGCGTCGGGTTTTCGCCTCATGGCCATTGGATAATTACTGGCGGAGAAGACAAGACAGCGCGACTATGGGACACGGTTACCGGAGTTAACGCGCGCATTTTTCAGGGTCATAGTCGCCCTGTTATCTCCGCAGCGTTTTCTTTTGACGGCAAGCGAATCGTCACCGTGCCCTCGCGCGGCGAGTCAACAGTACGGCTTTGGGATGCGTTAAGTGGCAATTTGATTGCTCCGCTAAATGGGCACACGGGGAATATTTGGTGCGCTAAATTCTCCCGTGCCGGAAGCCGTCTCCTTACCGCGACTGATGAATCTATATTCATCTGGAATGCAATGAATGGCCAGTTACTAGCGAAAATCACAAGTCACAGGCAGGTGGGCGTCTGTGCCGCCTGGGCTGTTGACGGTGACCAATTCGCAACAGGTTCCGAAGAGTCAGGTCGTCTTTACCGAGTTCACAAGCTACCCGTACCTGCTGAGATGGTCTGAAGTGGCTTGCAACCGTTGCTGTGCTCAGCGGAAATGCTCGGGGCCCTCTGATATTGAAAACAACTAACCCCAAGCTACCGTTGTGGAAAGCTCGCCGACTACCCGCTGTTGGCGGCCAACAATAAGTGGATCGAATCCATTTGGACGCATAGTCGGCATCTTGCCACTTGAAACCTACCCGGCAACGACGCGGCCATCCCAAATCACACACGCGTGACTCGGCAACCGACAAAATTTGTGTCCGATGAATCCGGTTGAGCGCGTGCCCACGTGCGGAACGACCGGTCAAACTTTCCAACCTGACCCGCGATATCATTCGGAAGTGGACGACGCCGCTAACCCAAAGAAACAGCCGCTTGTCCCTCGCGAGTTGATTGCACGTTTTGATGTCAACAATCGAAAAGGGGATCAGAAGGCATCAAAACTAAGCGAGCAACCAACCAACCCTTCTGACGCGCCGAGTCTTTCAACCGTGTCGAATCCTCGTCGTAAAGGAAATGTGGATAAGAGAGTTGACTTTTTGAGTCGACGCAACGGTAACAAGGTAAGGTCGCGCAGCAGCAGGAAACGGAGGGCGGACCGCCTAAAGCAAGAGAACAAGGTTCTCCGCCGCAATAAAGCGCTAGGTTTCAGCTCAGCAAGCAGGACTAAGAGAAAGCAACGAATGACAGGCGTACCACCGCTCTCCGGCGGTCTTTGCAACGGCAGCTGAATCTGTCAGCACTGCCTGGGACCGCTGGTTGCGTCGCAGCCACACAGAAAGGGACGAGAAATGTTCCTCCTGCGGCGTTCAAGACAGCCGTTACCGAGAAGTCACTCATTTAGAAGAGGTCCTTCAGAAAGCCTAGCCGCCGATTTATCGGCGCGTCCAACAAATGGATCACCGGTAACGTAGCGTAGAGTAAGCAGATTCACTTGGATGTAAAGTCGGCATGTGGTTAATTGGCGTCGTTGCTGGGATTGCCGCTGCCACAAACGACCGTAGCGCGTTACACGGTTAAGTGGCAGGACGAACGTTTATTGAGGCCAGCTTTGTACGAGTGCCGGACCATCCAACCAGAGCGTCCGCCGAGGCTTCCCAAGTCTCCGTTTGGGGTCACCTTGGCCGGTTTGTTGATGATAGGAAATGTTCGCGCTGGTTATGACGCTCAAAACCGGATGTGAGGTAACGCTGGGCTCTCCGAGACCTTCCGCCAGTCGCCAGCATCCCGGTTCACTCTTTGCGGAAGGGTGTCGCCCAACTGCTCGCTAACTCCCCCGTCGGTCTATCATGAGGTTCACCGCCGATCGGCGAAAGGGACATCACTGCGTCCGGAGCCGGAAACGATTCTTTTTCGAATCGCACGTGACTCCGAGGCCGCGAAGAAAAGGTGCCCTTTCGCCATGGCGAACAAATCGTCGCTGTCGTAGTTCTCCTTCATGATGCCGACTAGAGAATGAGCATCTGTTGCAAGAAGCAGATGACCGATCTCATGCGCTAGCCCGTGGCCTAGGATTTGGCCCCTGGTCACGATTCGGGGAGCGGCTTGTTCGATTGCGCAGGCGGTCTGGTAGAAGACGGCCGCGCTGGCAGTGTTGTGGTTCGCCCGGCCTAATAGTGCCCGGTGGAGCTGATTTCCGTGCGTAGGCTGGATGGGAGCATCCATCAGACGAACAAAAACAATCGTCCGGTTCGCGGCGCCGCTGGGATTCGGACATACCGCGGAGTCGCGTGGACCCGGCGCGCAGGGAATCCAGTCAACTTCAACGCCGGCGCGATTGAAGACCTGGCTCGCGCTCTTCTTCATTTCTTCAAGCTCACGCATGGACGCCGAACTGGTGTTGTAAAGGCGAACGGTGAGAGATAGTGCTCCAGATGAGTCGGCTTCATCCGCCGCCCACGAACCGAGTGGAATCAGGAACCCGACAACGATGCTTTGCCTGAGCACCCTTCGCATAAGTGGCCACCCTCGAAACCGCCCAGGGGGATCAGAATGGAGCTTTCAGGCGCGCAAAGCTTCTATGCAATGAGGCGGTCAGAAATCTGGAATGAAGGTGACACCCTAAGTGCTAGAAGAATTTGTGAGTCAGATGTGTGTCCGACATACGCGCCGGTGCTCTGTTGGCAACTCCCTTCAGTCGCCTGGGCGAGGAAATTTTTGAAACTTGCGTCTATGAAAGAGCCGGCCGGATGGCCGTCGAGAAGCGTCCGTTTCGCGGTATCCGAATCGAAGTCAATGTTGTGAGTTTCACGTCATCTCTTGTTTGTCGCTCTCTCTGCCTACCCATGCGCGGAAACGCCGACAAACCGATCATGGTTGAATTCTTTTTTTGGGAGGGATATAAGCGATACAAATTCTGGGTGGGGCGAAATAGCGCTATACTCATTCGGATCGCGTTGCAGTTGCTAACTCAATCGAATGTCTATGGCCAGCGAAGTAACAGAACTCCTGAGAGCATGGGCAAGCGGTGACCACCAAGCCCTCGACCAGCTTGCGCCGTTGGTGTATGGGGAACTCCGCCAGCTTGCCGCCAGCCATCTGCGCCGTGAGCGCGAGGGCCATACCTTGCCGCCGACAGCTCTTGTCCATGAGGCATACCTTCGGCTCGTGGATCAGCAGAACCCGAGTTGGCAAAACCGATTTCACTTCTATGGAGTAGCAGGGCGTCTCATGCGGCAAATCCTGGTGGGCTACGCCCGCCGGAGGCTGGCGGGAAAGCGCGCCCACTGCGAGGTATCCTTCGGCGAGACGGTCAGCTTTGCTCGCGAACGCGGTGCAAATCTAGTAGCGCTCGATGATGCCCTTAACGCGCTGGAAAAGCTCGACGCCCGTAAGTGCAAGGCCGTGGAGCTTCGTTATTTCGCGGGGCTTTCCATGGATGAGACCGCACGGGCATTGAATGTTTCCGTAGTCACTGTACGTCGTGACTTGAGGATGGCGGAAACCTGGCTGCACCATGAGATCCGGAGGCAGTAAGACCGCCTGAACCGCGGAAGCAACCACGAGAAACACAATCCGAGTTTTCGCTTTCTATCTCGAGGCTTCCTCTCTGCATCGTGTCTCTGTAGTAATATTGCGAGAAATGCGTCATCTTTGAGGCGCTAGGCGGGTGGCCATTGACCCTAGGACAATGGGTGAAGGTCGAAGAGCTATTTCATCGAGCCGCGGAGTGCGATCGGGAACAGCGCATTCGTCTATTGGACGAAGCCGGCAGGACCGATCCCGAGTTGCGCAAGGCGGTCGAATCCCTGCTTTCGTGCGAGGCCAGCGCGGGTGAGCATCTTCGGGCCGCGCTGCTCGTGGCGACTGATTCCAACCATTTCACGCTGGTGGGTGAGATGGTTTCGCATTACCGGATCTTAGACGGGCTCGGGAGCGGCGGAATGGGGGTGGTCTACAAAGCCCAAGACACCAAGCTACCTCGTTTCGTTGCTTTGAAATTCCTGCCCGAAGATTTCCCAGAAGACCGCGCCATGCGAGAACGCTTCAAGCGCGAGGCCTACGCGGCCTCGGCGCTCAATCATCCCAACATCTGTACGGTGTATGAATTGGGCGAACACCAGGGACATCCTTTCATCGCCATGGAACTGCTCGAAGGCGAGACGCTGCGAGAGCGGATATCCCCGCGTTTGGATAACAGCATCGGCAAAGGCCACGGCACCAGCAGTGGGTTGCCTCTCCAAATCGACGAATTGCTTAACCTAGCAGTCCAGATCGCCGAGGGGTTGGAGGCGGCACACAATAAGGGCATTACCCATCGCGACATCAAACCGGCGAACCTTTTCTTGACCGGCTCAGGACAACTGAAGATTTTGGATTTCGGTATCGCAAAGTTCCACACCGCCGAGCGGCTGAGGTTGACCACGGAAACGCTCGATACCCAAACGCTCGCCACATCAATGGATGAAACCCTGACCCTTGCTGGCACACTGATCGGCACGGTGGCATACATGTCGCCTGAACAGTTGAGTGGAATGGAACTGGATACGCGAACCGACCTCTTCTCGTGCGGCGCAGTCCTGTACGAAATGGCAACCGGCGTGGCGCCATTTCAGCGTGAAACCTCAGCGCTGATTCGCGAAGCCATCCTGAATGAAGAACCCCTGTCTCTGGCACGCGTGAATCCGCATGTGCCGGCCGAACTGGATCGAATCATCGTCAAGGCACTCGAGAAGAATAGGCAACGGCGGTATCAGCATGCTACCGACATTCTCGTGGATTTACGCCGCTTGATGGAAGCGCAACCGCGCCCGGCGATGCGAATGCGGGTGTTGTTAATTGCTGCCGCAATGCTGCTCCTCGCGGTTGCCGGGTTTTGGTTCATGCTCGGCAGCCGCTCGGAAACTCCGTCGCGGATAGTTGAGCGCCAAATGACTGCGAACCCACCCGAAAACTGGGTGTCGGGTGGCGCTGTATCTCCGGACGGGAATACCATCGTCTATCACGATCAGACTGGCCTGTATCTCCGCTCCGTCGATACGGGCGAAATCCATCAGCTACCTCTTTCGCCGTCCTTTGTCGACCGGATGGTCTATCTGACCTGGTTTCCGGATGGGAAAAGATTGCTGGCTCCTATATTCAGCGAAGCGACCTTTATGTGGAACCCGGACATGTGGACCATTTCAGCCACTGGCGACGCCCCTCGCTTACTCGTGCAGGATTTCGTTGAAGGTTCAGTCTCGCCGGATGGACATTCCATAGTTTTTCTCTCCACCCGGGGGTTGTCTATCTCCAGTGTCAACGGCGGGCCGCAGCGGACGGTGCGAGCGAGGGCGGGCGATTTGATGTTCAGTCCGGTCTGGTCGCCTGACGGACGATGGATCGCCTATTCTGACCTGTGGATTGAATCCGGCACCGTACGCAGCTCTATCAATGTCCAGCCCGCCGCTGGAGGATCGGCCAAGACTGTTGTATCGGAGACGAGCCTACCCACAGGCGACGCTCCCTGTAACGGGGACTTCACCAGCTTATGCTTGAGTTGGTCGCCCGACTGGCGGCTAGTCTTCTCAACTTACCCACCTGGAGGACTGAGATCGACCACTACGGGTTATGCCATATGGACTCTCCCGTTGCGCCCGGGGACGGCCGAAGCCGCCGGCAAACCAACGAGAGTGGCGCACTCGAATGATTTCGGTCTGTTGAACCCTACGATATCCGCCGACGGCAAGCGTCTGTCATTCCTGAAGACTAGGGGTTGGCAGGACGTGTACTTGGCCGAACTGACCCCGGAAGGAACAATCAAGAACTCCCCACGCCGGTTTACGCTGGATGATCGTGGAAGCTATCCTAACGGTTGGACCCCTGACAGCCAAGCCATCATTTTTAGCTCAGATCGAACCGGAACCAGCGCGATCTTCAAACAGAGGCTGAGCGAAACTGTTGCCCAAGCTTTCGTTCAGTTTCCTCAAGACGATTGCGAAAGGGTCGTATTTACTTCGGACCGGTCCTGGATACTGTTTCGAGAGGCAAGGCACAGGCTGGGGAATGAGAATGCATCTCTCGTTCGGCTCATGCGGCGGCGGGTCGCGGGTGGCAGCGCGGAAACAATACTGCAGGAGCCCGCTGATATGCAATGGAGCTATGAATGCGGCACGAAGCCCGGGTCTTCTTGCATCCTCTCTCAACTGGAGCAACCGAAACAACCGACTGTCGTTTTCTACTCGCTTGATCCGCTTCGAGGAAAAGGAGCGAAACTCGGACAGTTTTCCCACTTGACTGATTGGAGTGGTCACAGCGGCTGGAGTCTCTCGCCGGATGGTGCACGCATTGCTTACGTTACGAAGCAGGGAAAAATTGAAATCATGTCGGTGGATGATCGGGTCTGGCATGAGCTTTCGCTCCCAGCGTCGTGGCAACAACTCCAAACGGTGGCTTGGGCGGCAGACGGAAAGAGCCTGTTTGTCACCTGCTGGCAGCCCGACTCGTCCGACCTTCTTCAAGTGGGACTTAACGGAAAGGTCACACGTCTCTTGCACAATGGTCACAGTCAATGGCAATGGGTAGCTAACCCTTTGCCTTCACCGGACGGCAAGTACTTGGCGCTCCAGATGCGAGCTTGGGACAGCAACGTCTGGATACTGGAGAATTTTTGAGCGGACCCTTCGGAGGGGTCTTCAAAGGAGGGGCAATGACTTCATTCTTTCGAAAGTTGGTTGGCTGACCCGGCGGAGCAGCAAGGAGGAGCAACTTCCGGCCGAACTGCAGTTCCATCTCGAGCAAGCAGCTAAAAGAGCGGCAAATCGAACGGCATGGACGCTGAAGACGCGTCGTGGCCGCACGGCGGGAACTTGGAAATTCGCGCGCTACGGGAAGACAGGCGAGCGATGTGGAGTTGGACCCAGTTAGAATAACTGCGTCGGACCTGCGGTGTGGCACACAGACGACGCTGCACAATCCGGCCTTCACTCTAATGGCGGCGATCTCGATGGCGCTAGCGCCGCCGGGGTCCGCCACCGGCAACGACCGCATCATTACACACGTTCTTCAATCTATATAGACTTTGATTCATCAATGTGCCGTCGACAGCAAGGCCGGAGATTCTTTCTCACAAGCCAACTTCCAATATGTCCGGATCTGGCAAGTTTCGCACCGCACTCCGGCCGGACGACGCGCGACTCGTAGAGAGCCACGCCGGGACCGTCTGCGTGAACCAGCGCTCCCGACCTCTGTCCGGATCCCGGACGACACCACCCGAAGGCCGCACTTCCCATAACGCCATTTGGAGTCCCCTCCCAACGGAATTCGATGAAGCCAAAGATTTCGCTGCAGAATTGGGTTGCATCATCTGCCGTCGTCCGCGACGGGTCGGCACGCTGGTTGCTGGAAGTTGTTTATCGGGAGATAGGAATGGAAGCAGCATCGGAGTGATGAATTAAACGATACTGGTGTCGTGGAGAGAAAGCCAGTCGCTGTTACCTGTTTCCTCGACGAAAGCGCCACGGATGGATCGACCCCGTGCGCCGTCGTTGGGGGTCTTCTGATCAACGAGGCTTGCCGAGAAGAATTTTGGGATCGACTACGATTTTGTCTTTCTGATCCACGACTCTATTATTGACCGACGCGCGGACCTCCGTGGGCCGCCGTCTCATGTGTGAACCGGGCTTACTTCGTAATGCCCACCTGGCTCAACATCCACGCGTATTCAAACGAGATGTCCTTCAGCCGGTCATAGCGGCCTGATGCTCCGCCATGTCCCGCCGGATCCATCTTGATCTTGAGCAGCAAGGGCGTTCCATCATCCTTTACTGTCCGCAGCCGGGCTACATACTTCGCCGGCTCCCAATACATCACCTGGCTGTCGTTGAAGCTCGTCGTCACCAGAATCGCCGGGTAGGCTCGCTTTTCCAGATTGTCATAAGGGCTGTAGCTCTTCATGTAATCGTAAGCGGGCTTCTCATTCGGATCTCCCCATTCCAGGTACTCACCCACCGTCAGCGGCAGCGAAGCGTCCATCATGGTGTTCATCACATCCACAAACGGGACCGCCGCATGCACCGCCTTGAACAAGTCCGGCCGCATGTTGGTCACGGCGCCCATCAGCAAGCCTCCCGCGCTGCCACCCTCAATCACCAGCCGGTCGCTCGATGTCCACTTCTCGTTCACCAGGTACTCCGCCGAATCAATGAAGTCCTGGAACGTGTTCCGCTTCTTCATCAGCATGCCGTCTTCGCGCCAGTTCTCGCCCATCTCGCTGCCGCCGCGGATATGAGCAATTGCGTAAGGTCATGCCCCTGTCCAGTAAGGAAAGCCGGTTCGAATTGAAAGTAGCGGGCGTGCTGAATCCGTACGATCCATACGCATAAAGGAACAGCGGAGCCTTGCCATCCCGCACTAAACCTTTCTTGTGCACAATCGAGATAGGCACCCGGATGCCATCCCGCGCGGTCGCCCAAAGCCGCTCCGATACATAGTTCGAGGGCTCATAGCCGCCCGGCACTTCCTGCTGCTTCAACAGAGTGCTGCGGTTCTCCGCCACCACGTAGTCATAAACGCTGGGAGGCGTTAGAAAGCTCTGATAGTTATAGCGGTAAGTGGTTGACGTGAACTCCGGCGTTGACCCTGGGAACGCTCCGTACACCGGCTCCGCAAACCCAATTTCATGCCAATCCTTCTTGTGTGAAGTCGTAAACCCGCAGATGGTTCACCGCCTCTGACATGCTGTCCACCACCGCAAAGTCGCGGAACATGTCCAGACTCTCAATCAGGCTGCCGGGCGTATGCGGTACAAAGGTCTTCCAGTTCTTCTTGGCGGGGTCAGAGACGGGCGCAGTCACCACCATGAAGTCCTTCACTTCCTTGTCCTCGGCGTCGTGGTTCGTTCTTACATAGAACAAGTCATCCCGATGGTCCAAGTAATAGCGGTGCTTCTTCTGGCGCGCCAGGAAGACCTTCGGCTCGCGGCCCGGCTCAGCCGACGGTATATAGCGGCATTCGCTGGTGTCCTTGCTCTCGATCTCGAGCACAATGTAGCGGCGGTCGCGCGTTCGAACCAGTCCGATGTCGTAAAGCTCATCCGCTTCGTGATAGACCGGCTCTGTCTTGCCGCCCAGCGTGTGCCGCAGCAGCGTGTCCGGCCGTTTGGTCACCTTGTCTTCCGTCGTCAGCAGAATGGTCTTGTTGTCCGCCGCCCATTCGAGCGATGTGACACGCTCCACATTGTCTGCAAACGTCTGGCCGGTGCGCAGGTCTTTCACTTGCAGCGTGTATTGGCGGAAGCCTGTAAAATCCAGCGTGTACGCCAGCAGATTCTGGTCATCGCTCACGGCAAACCCGCCCAGCCCGACAAACTTCTTGCCCACCGCCAGTTGGTTCAGGTCCAGCAGCACCTCCTCAGGCGCTTCCATATTGCCTTTGCGCCGGCACTGAATGGGATACTGCTTGCCCTCTTCGGTGCGCGTGTAATAAAGGTAATCGCCGCGCCTGACCGGGACGCCCAGATCAGTCTGCTTGATGTGGCTCAACATCTCCTGGTACAGCGAGTCGGCGAATGGCTGCAGGCCCTTCGTCATCTCTGCCGTATAGGCGTTCTCCGCCTCCAGATACTTCACTACGTCCGGGTTCGACTTCTGCCGGAGCCAGAAATAGTTGTCCGTCACCGTCTCTCCGTGGCGGACCTCCTGATGTTCAACGCGCGGCGCAACGGGAGGGGCAACGGGCGCACTCTGCGCCATCACGATAGATTCCATAAGCAAGCTGACACTGGTCAGTCCTATTATCAGAGGCAGGCGCTGCATAGCCTCCAATTATGCACTCAAGCGATCGGCAAACGTTCCACTTTGCCGCTCGGATGCCGCAGCTCAGCTTCGACGACCTCCTCGTCCAGACGCTCCATTTCTTCAATCAGAGTCGCCATCGCCTTCTCTTTCGACATGCAGCAGAACGAGTACTCCTTGCTGCCCGTTCGAATACTCAGATACCACGCCGATGCGTCTTCAGACTTGGCTTTCATCGTCTCTAAGACGCTGAGTTTCCACCACCTGTAACATCAGAGTCGGGATGATCCGCATCGGTCCAGCAGGCTGGTCGTATAAAGACTGGGCCGGCATTGTCTATCCGGCTGCAAAGCCCAAGGGCTTCGATCCGCTCACCTACCTCGCCCGGTTCTTTGACACCATCGAGATCAACGTCACGTTTTACCGGCCCATACCCGCCCGGACCGCCGCAAGCTGGCTGCGTAAAATTGACGGGAACCCGCATTTCAAGTTCACCGGCAAGCTTTGGCATGGCTTCACACACGATAGAAACGCTCGAGCCGAAGATTTGCAGCTGTTCAAAGACGGCTACCAGCCGCTGCTGGAGGCGGGACGTCTAGGAGCAGTACTGATGCAATTCCCCTGGTCCTTCCGCAACACCCAGGAGAATCGGAACTACCTGTCACGGCTTCGCGACCGTTTCCGGGAATATCCGCTGGTCCTGGAAGTCCGCCACTCCAGTTGGAACCAGGCTGAGGTTCTGACCTGGCTTGAAAGCCTCGAGCTCGGACTATGCAATATCGACCAGCCCCTATTCCACCGTTCCCTCAAGCCCGGCGCCGAAGCTACGTCGCCGGTCGGTTACGTTCGACTGCATGGCCGCAATTATAAGAACTGGTTCGCCGAAAACGCCCAGCCGCATGAGCGTTACGACTATCTGTACAATTTGCGGGAACTGGAACCGTGGGTGGAAAGAGTAAAGGAAGTTGCGGCCAAGACGACCGACACCTACGCGGTCACCAACAATCATTACTTAGGTAAGGCGGCCGTCAACGCTCTTGAAATAGCCTCACTTGTCAAAGGTGGACCAGTCAACGCGCCGTCCTCGCTCGTAGAACGCTATCCCGAATTAAGGGACTTTCTCAGCTGACTCAAACAGCCCTGCCGCGCCCTGTCCGCCGCCCACGCACATCGTTACCACTCCAAAGCGAGCCCCAGCCATCCGCGCCATCTGATTCGCTAAAGTCCCCACCATCCGAGAACCAGTCATTCCAAACGGATGGCCGATGGAAATCGACCCGCCATTCACATTGAGCCGCTCCATCGGGATTCCCAACTGGTCCCGGCAGTAAATCACCTGCACCGCAAACGCCTCGTTCAACTCCCAAAGGTCGATATCCCCCACCTTCAACCCGTGACGAGCCAGAAGTTTTGGGACCGCAAAGACCGGAGCAATCCCCATTTCGTCCGGCTCACACGCGGCCACCACAAACCCGCGATAGATCAACCGGTATGGGACGCCCAACTCATCCGCCCGCTCGCGCAGCATCAGCAAAGTCGCCGACGCGCCATCAGAAAGCTGCGACGCATTCCCCGCCGTTACTGATCCCTTGCCGCTCTCCGTATCAAATACCGGCTTCAATCCCGCCAGTCCGGCTAACGTAGTATCGGGCCGGTTGCATTCATCTCGCGTGCAGGTCACATCCTTCGTACTTCCGTCCTGCAATGACATGGTGGTGGCCATTGGGGCGATTTCGGCGGCAAAGAAGCCCTCGGCTTGCGCGCGGGCGGTGCGTTGCTGGCTCGCCAGCGCATATTCATCCTGAGCCTGCCGGCTGATGCCATAGCGCTGCGCCACAATCTCCGCCGTCACGCCCATCTCCATGTAGAGGCCCGGCTTCATGGCAGCCAGCGCCGGATGAGGATTCAGGTCGCGCGGCGTCATGCTGATGCTTTCTACGCCACCGCCGATAGCCGCTGTGGCACCTTCGTGCACAATCTCGTGGGCCGCCATCGCAATCGCCTGCAAGCCTGACGAACAAAACCGGTTCACCGTCACGCCCGCCGTCCTAATGGGCAAGCCCGCCAGGACGGCCGCTCGCCGGGCAATGTTCACCCCTTGTGGACCGTGCGGCATGGCACAGCCCAGCGCCACATCCTCAATCTCTACGGGGTCTAATTGCGGCACTTTTCGGAGAACGTCCCGGATGCAGTGCGCGGCCAGGTCTTCCGGCCTGGTGGAATTAAACGAACCTCGAAATGACTTCGCCAGTCCGGTTCGCGACGACGCAACAATCACGGCTTCCCGCATTTGCGCCCTAGTATATAAGCTTCAGCTCAAGTGGCAAAGCGGGGCGTGACAAGATAAGCACGTATGCCAGTAAACGAACGCGCGGGCCAGCCGGCTGACCCCAAAACCCTTGTCAACGTTCCCAGGCTGATAGCCGCTTACTACACCCTGAAACCCGACGTCTCCGTCACCAGCCAGCGCGTGTCTTTTGGCACCTCCGGCCACCGTGGCTCGTCGTTTGCTGCCGGCTTCAATGAGAACCACATACTCGCCATCACTCAGGCCATCTGCCAGTACCGCCAGGAACAAGGAACCACCGGCCCGCTCTTCCTGGCGGCGGACACGCATGCGCTCTCCGAACCCGCATTCATGAGTGCGCTTGAAGTGCTGGCGGCCAACAACGTGGAAACCATGGTGGATCAGGACGGCGGCTACACGCCCACGCCCGCCCTTTCCCACGCCATCCTCACCTACAATAAAGACCGCCACGACGGCCTGGCCGACGGCATTGTCATCACGCCGTCCCACAACCCTCCTGATGATGGCGGCTTCAAATACAATCCGCCCAGCGGCGGACCCGCCGATACCACCGCCACCAAATGGATTGAGAACTTCGCTAACAATCTGCTGGCCGAAAACCTGAAGGGCGTCCAGCGCGTGAACTACTCAAAAGCGCTCACCGCCGCTACCACCCACCGCCACGATTTTGTATCGTCCTATGTCAACGACCTGGGCTCGGTCATCGATATGGACATCATCAAAAGCGCAGGGCTGCGGCTGGGTGTTGACCCGCTGGGGGGTGCAGGAGTGGCTTATTGGCCGCGCATTGGCGAACGCTACGGGCTGAATCTCACCGTGGTCAACGAGCTCGTCGACCCCACCTTCCGCTTCATGACACTCGATTGGGACGGCAAGATCCGCATGGATTGCTCCTCGCCCTACGCCATGGCAAGCCTGATTGCCCTGAAGGACAAGTTCGATATCTCCTGGGCTTGCGACACGGATCATGACCGGCATGGCATTGTCGCCAGAAGCGTTGGTCTCCTGAACCCGAACCACTATCTTGCCGTCGCCATCGACTACCTGTTCACTCACCGCCCCAACTGGCGCAAAGACGCCGGCATCGGCAAAACGCTTGTCAGCAGCAGCATGATCGACCGCGTAGCCAAAAGCCTGAACCGGCGTCTGGTGGAAGTTCCGGTCGGCTTCAAATGGTTCGTCGATGGTTTGCTTGACGGCAGCCTGGGATTCGGCGGCGAAGAAAGCGCCGGCGCCTCTTTCCTGCGCCGCGAAGGCGGACCGTGGAGCACGGATAAGGACGGTCTGATTCTCGGCCTCCTGGCCGCCGAAATGACCGCGGAAACCGGAAAAGATCCAGGCACTCGCTACCAGGAACTCACCGAACAGTTCGGCTCGCCCTCATACGAACGCATTGACGCACCCGCTAATCCGGCGCAAAAAGCCGTTCTCGCGAAGCTTTCACCCGAACAAGTGACCGATACCGAACTGGCCGGAGATCCTATTGAAGCCAAGCTGACGAAAGCTCCCGGCAACGGCGCAGCGCTCGGCGGCTTGAAGGTCACTACAAAAAATGGCTGGTTTGCCGCACGCCCTTCGGGCACCGAGAACGTCTATAAGATATACGCCGAAAGTTTCGTGGGCACTTATCACCTGCGCCAAATGCAGGAAGAAGCGCGGGCGGTTATTTCCAAGGCATTTGAGGCTGCAGGCGCATAGTGGTAAGCCGTAGAACCTTATTAGCGCTCTTAGGCGCACCCGCGGTGGCCGCACTGGGCCAGGGAGTTTCCTCGCGCACTGTAAAGCCTCAGCCCAAAGGCAAATTCTCTGGTATTCCTTTCAACGCCTCATTCGTTGACATTGGAGCGCAAGCGGGTCTGCATGCGCCGCTTATCTATGGGCCGCCGGATCACAAGACCTACATTCTGGAAACGGTGGGTTGCGGCTGTGCGTTTATCGACTACGACAATGATGGCTGGCTCGACATCTTCCTGTTGAACGGCACGCGCTTCGAAGGCGCGCCGGAAGGGACATCGAACCGCCTCTATAAGAACAACCGCGACGGCACATTTACCGATGTGACGGTCCAAGCCGGCCTCATTCACTGCGAGTGGGCTTCCAGCGTGGCCGTGGGCGATTTCGATAACGACGGATTCGATGACCTGTTCGTCACCAATTGGGGACAGAACATCCTCTACAAAAACAATCACGACGGCACGTTCACCAACATCACCGAAAAAGCCGGATTGCTGCACGAGGGCAAGCGCTGGGGCGCAGGCTGCACCTGGGTGGACTACGACCGTGACGGCCACCTGGATCTGTTTGTTGCAAACTACCTGGACTTCGATCCCAGCCGCATTCCAAAACCCGGTGAAAGCGCCTTCTGCAACTGGAAAGGCATTCCCGTTAACTGCGGACCGAAGGGTCTGCCGCCCGGCAACGTCACGCTCTATCGCAACAATGGCAATGGCACCTTTACCGACGTCAGCGAAAAGTCCGGTGTAGCGAAGCTGAAAGGCAGCTATTGCATGACCACCGCGGCCGTCGATTTCGATAACGACGGCTGGCCCGATATTTACGTTGCCTGCGACTCCACTCCCGCCTTCCTGCTGAAAAACAATCGCGACGGTACGTTCACCGACATCGGCCTGGAAAGCGGCGTCGCCTTGAACGAAGACGGCATGGAACAAGCCGGCATGGGTCTTGGCATTGGCGACTACAACCTGGACGGCAACATCGACATCCTGAAGACACACTTCGCCGACGACACAGCGGTGCTGTACCGGAACGATGGCAAGGGCAACTTTGAAGACGTCACCAACTCAGCCGGCTTGGGTGTAGAAACGCGCTTCATCAGTTGGGGCGCCGGCATGTTCGATCTCGATAACGACGGCAATCCCGATCTGTTCTGGGTGACTGGAAGCGTGTACCCTGAGATCGAAAAAATTCTGCCCAATTACCCTTTCAAAAGCCAGCGGATTTTGTTCCGAAATCTGGGGAATGGCAAATTCGAAGAACTGACGGATCAGGCCGGCCCAGCGATCTTAGAGCCGCACGCCAGTCGCGGCGCGGCATTCGGTGACTTCGATAACGACGGCGATATTGACGTTCTGATATTGAACCTGAACGAGCCGCCTTCCTTGCTCCGCAACGATGTGAGCGGCACAAACCACTGGGTGAAAATCAAGCTGGTTGGAACGAAGTCCAACCGCAGCGCCATTGGGGCGCGCATCACCGCCCATTATTCCGGCAAGATCCAGGTACAGGAAGTGCTCAGCCAGGCCAGTTTCTACTCGGCTAATGATCAGCGCCTGCACTTCGGCTTAGGCAGTTCCGAAAAGGTCGATCTGGAAGTGCGCTGGCCGAACGGCGCGGTAGAAAAGATTCCCAATGCTCCGAAAGATCGCTTCCTGACTATCCAGGAAGGGCACGGAATTATTAAGAGCGAACCGGCGAAACGCCAAACCGGCCAGACACGTCCCTCATCCACCTGAAGCCATCCTTAAAACACTCCCATGCCCATTCACCGAGTCCTTCTGCTGTTGTTGGTGGCTGTTACCGGCTCCGCGCAATTTGAAGCGCACGCGGTGGAAGTGGAGGGCAATGTTTCGCGTTCCGGCGAAGCGTTGCCTTGGGCGGTAGTTGCGGGTGAGCGGGTTCCGGTCAGTCAAGTCATCACCAGTGGCCGCGATGGTTTCGGGCGCTTCTCAGTCGCCGGCGGTAGTGAATTCAGCTTATTCAGTAACTCGAAAGTCATCTTTCGCCAGAACTCCGCCGTCGCCGGTGATCTCCTGGATGTGGTCTCGGGACGAGTGCGAGTGAAGTTACAGCCGGTTCCCGGCCAGCAGCACGAGCGCGTGTTTACTCCCATCGCCACCATCTCTGCTTCCCATCCGGCGCTGATCGCCATTGCAATCGACGAAGATCAGACCGTCCGGCTGGATGTGCTGGAGGGCGAAGTGCTTGTGCAGCATCGCTTGCTGCCGCGTAACGAGCCAACGCTGGTGCGCGCGGTGGATGCCATTTTGATTGAGCGCAACCAGCAGATCAGCAGGAAGGTGGATAGAGGAAATCTTTATCGTTATACGGTAAAGCCTTTGCATGATCTCTGGACCGCTGTAACTCCCGCGCGCAGTCACCCGGAGCCTATCGAAGGAAACAAGTTACTCGATGCTAGTCTACGGGCTAATTTCTAGTTATCTTCAGTAACTTAAACCACCTACTCTCCCCTAGGTTTCTACGTGTCTTTGCCATGTCCTGACACGCATCTTTTGCCGTTTCTTTACGTCTAACCAGGTGGAGTAGGAAAATGAAATCACGAGCAAAAAGCTTTCTTAGTGCCGTGGCTGTCCTGCTCGCCTCAGCAACTTTAGCAATTGCCCAGACGAGCGGTTACTATAACTCTCAGCCCGCACCTTACAACCGATACAACCAGCCGCAGCAACAAGCGGCGCCTGCATCGGTTCGTCCCGGCACATTGAATTATGTGGAAGGGCAAGTATCTTCCGATGGGCAGACGCTAAGTCCGCAATCCATCGGCAACTTCACTCTTCAGCCCGGACAAGTTCTCGACACCGGCAACGGATATGCTGAAGTGCTGCTCACACCCGGCGCGTTTCTGCGCATCGGCAACAACACAGAAATTCGGCTGACTACCGCCAGCCTGGCGGGCACGCGCGTTGACCTTGTCCACGGGAGCGCCCTGATCGAAGTGGACCAGTTCATAAAAGGAACTCAGCTCACAGTAGGCATGGGAAACAACACTTCCGAAGTCATCAAAAATGGTCTTTATAGTTTCGACACCAATCAACAGGCAGTCCAAGTTCTGGATGGAAAGCTGAAAGTAATCAGTGCCGACAAAACACGCGAGATCGGCAGAGATGATGAGGTGTTGCTCTCGAACCTGAAGAAAACCAGCTTCAATCCTGATCAGGTGAAGATGCAGCCTCTTTACGTCTGGAGTCAGGCTCGCAGCCGCGATGAGGCTGGACAAAATCAGATGGCTTCCAACAACGCAGCCGGTTATGTTCCGGCAGGCGCGGGTTGGTTCTGGGACCCTTACGCCGGCTACTACGGCTTCTGGCCTTCCTCTTACCTTTACAGCCCGTTTGGCTACGGCTTCTACGGCGGTTTCTACCCTGGTTTCTATGGCGGCTACGGCTACTATCATGGCTTCCGCTATGGCCATCCCGGCGGTTTGCGCACCTCTGTCGGCGTCTATGGGCACTCAGCGGGAGGCTTTCACGGGGGCTTTGGCGGCGGCTTCCATGGCGGCGGCTTCCATGGCGGTGGCTTCCATGGCGGTGGCGGACATCGTTAATCGAATCTCAGTTTGAAAGTTACAATGGAGGCGGATGTATTTCCGCCTCCATTTTTCGTTATTGACGCTGTTTTTCTCTCCGCTTCTCTCTGCCCAGCAATCTCCTGCCGTAAATATCTCAGGCGTCCAAACGCCCTGGGACGTGCGCACCATCATCACTGGACTCATCAAAGAGAACTCGGAATTTGAGCCCGTCCTCACTGCCATCCATCCCGAAAACTGGGTATCCAAAGGGGCATCCCCGGTCTATATCCAGCAATTGCAATTGGCCGAACGCCAGACGCGCGATGTGGTCTTCACGTCGCAGAAATTTGCGCAACATACGGACCAGCTTTCGGTAGCGCTGGACGAATACTTTCGATTGGAAGCGCTGGACGTGACAGCGCGATCTTTGGAAGAAGGCCTGGGCCGCTACGGCGATCGCGCCGCTGCCGATAAGTTGTCGGCACTTCTCGCCCATAACTTCGGAGCACGTGAGCAACTGCGCGATTACCTTTCCAACCTGGCCGTCAGCGAGGAACAGAACTTCAAGATCGCCGATCAGGAAGCGCAAAGATGCCGCGGTATCATCAGCAGGGAACCGGCGACAAAGACAAAGAAATAAATGGAAGTGACCAGCTTTACCTGTTCGATTTGTGGCGACATCTCCCACAAGATTTGCGTCTACTGCACCAAGGACTCCTGCAACAACCACCTCTGCCGGCGCTGTATGCGTTGCAGTGAGTGTTGCCAGTGCGACATGCCCGTCACCGGCGACGAGGAAGCAGCCGAGAGCAACGAGGTACTCGTCGAACCCGCGGCTATTCCATCACTGAATTAGCACTGATTTAGTCTTCACTTTGGAATGCTTGCGGCCCCCTTCAGCCGCAAGCAGAACCGATTCACGGTCCTCGCTCACCCAGGCCTGCTTGATCTGCGCCTCATCCATCCCGGCTAGACGCCCCGCGAGTATGAACGAAGGCAGAGCATGCTTCAGATCATGCCAGCGCGCCATTTCAATCACGGAAGGCAGCGCCCGTGTACGAAGCAAATCCAGCACCGCCGCACTTCGATCGTCAGTCAACGTCAGCAGAACCTGGCTGGCATGGAATCTATCAGACCAGACAACCGAATTCATCAGTTCCACCAGCCAGGTAGGCTCAAAGTGGATATCCTGGTCAGGGTGCAGTTTCGCGCCTACCAGTACTGCGCGTAAGCTCGTCATCGCCGATTCCCGCACCGAATCGTCGTCATCCTGCAACGCCCATTGAATTCCATCGATCATTCCCTGGGTTGTGCGAGGCGTGCGCGGCGCATATTGCAAGAGATAAGCAGCAGCGGCGCGATTTTCGGGATCGGAAGACTGGCGCAAAACATTCAGAATTATAGGAAAATCTGCGCCCACCGCTGCCAGAAATCCGTTTTGAATGCTGCGGCAATCCGGATCGGCCATCAGCGAGTAACCGTTGGTTAAATCCTCATCGGCGTTTTTCCCGCGCATGCTGTTTTCCACTTCATCCAGCAACTGCCGGTAGCTGTCGCTCAGGCTATTCGGCAGGCGAATATCACCGGTGGGCACGGCATGGAATTCCATGTGCGGCGAATCCCGCTCTTCGACGCCAACGTAGAGGATCATTCCCTGGCCGCTGCAGCATGCTGCTTCCACGCGCGAAACCAGAATGTTGCTGACCTTGTTGATTCGCTCTTCCGCCTGTTCTCGCGACGGTAGAGTTTCGCCGGTCCTGACGCCCAGCGCCTTTTCTATCTTCTGAACCGAGACTTTCCTCGCGCCGTAAATCTCAATGTCGCCAACGCGCGGAGTTAAATCGGTGGGAACGGCCGCAAATAAGCGGCCCGCAAGAAAAAAGACGCACAAATACTTCACAGCTTCAGTATCAGACGTCCGCTATGCCGATTAGGGTGCGCTCAGGCTTGCTTTTCGGCAAAATCGCCAATAAACGGCAGCTTCACCTTTTCGTTGTTGAACGATTTATACATCATGAAGAGGAACAAAATCAGGCAACCCAGCCAGAGAAGCGGCCAAATGGGCAGCAGTATGGCGGCAAAAATGTGAATGATGCCCGTAATGATGGCAAACACGATGCCGAGAACAGCGAATGCCACAAAAATCCCCAAATGCAGGAATAAGGATTGAAAAGCGCTGAACCGGACGAACTTATTTTGGTTGTACGGGGCTACCAGCAAGAAAACGATGGACGCAATCAGCCCGATGGCAAACGGCGTGTAGCAAAGTGCGCTGGCAATGTGCGATTCCAGGCCGCCACCAGCGATGGTTGCCGGGGGCGCGGCGTAAGCTCCGGGAGCCGGCGTACTCGCGGGAGCGCCAATCGCCGTTCCGCAATTCGGGCAAAAAGCCCCTTGAACTTGAGCACCACAATTCGCGCAAAATGCCATATGTGTTTTTACCGTCCTTAAACAATACTATGCCGCAGCGACAATTAACAGCCGCGTTTTCAGTACCAGTGTCACCAGTACCATTGTTGCCGCTAAAAACGGCAGTAATAGCAAGGCAGATTGAAGGTTCGTTCCCGCCGCTAATTTGCCGATTAAAGGAGAGCTGAAAGCCAGACCGAACCAACCGGATGTAATCGCGATAGCCATGGCGCTTGCCTTGCCAGGAAAGGAATCGCCGACCATTGCTAAAACCGTTGGAAAGACCGGGGCCATAACCAATCCTGCGGCGAACACCGCAATCGTTACAAGCATTTGCGAATTTGTTCGCAGCATGCCGAAAGTGGTGATGGCGATGAGCACTCCGGATATCAGGATTAAACGCCATTCTGGAACCGTCACCAGCAGGCGGGCTGCGATGACTCGGCCTACCAGAATGCCTAGCGCGAACCCATAGCTCACGATGCCGCCCGCCGTCCGCGGATCGAAATGAATGGACATCAGGTACGCCTTCAGCCAGATCCAGACGCCCACTTCGCAGGCAACATAAAGGAACAGTACAAGCGACAGCATTAGCAGCAGTGGGTTTGTCATCAAACGGACCGCTTCGTTGAAATTGAACAGCGGTGCGCCCGCGGGAGTCTGATGCGTTGCCACCAAGTTAGCCGTGAAGGCAAAAGCGGCGAATGCCACCAGTGTGTAGCAGAGTTGGCGCGGAGTCAGGTAGTAGCTGGCGGCTAATGTGGTGAGGATGCCCCCAAGCCCGAAAAACAAGTTGAGCAGATTGAGCGCGGACCCGCGCTGTGTGGGGGCCAAGTCGCTCGCCAGCGAATTAGATGCGGTGGAGATCAGTCCGCCGCCTGCGCCGAGAGTGAAGAAAGCGGCAAGCAATGGTTGGTATTGAACCAGAGCCGGCAAGGAAATAAGCGTCAGCGCCACCAGGAACAGGCCAAATGAGAGCACCACTTTCTTGCCCTTGAGATCGACCAGTGGACCCGCGGAAATGGAAGCCGTCATTAGGCCCAAAGCGTTTGCCAAGCCAAGACTTCCCTGCTCCGCCGGGCTCAGCAAGTAGGTTGGCAGCAGCACGCCGAGCAAGGGCGAGATGAGCCCGTATGCCAACACGGCAAGGACGGCCGCCAGTATCAAAGGCCGGTGCAGGCGCCCTTTACGCCAGTTATGCCTACTTGGTAGATCATGCCGCGATTGTATAGAACTTCCGCTTGACCCCGGTTGCGCAATGGGACGTTAGCAGGCGGCTTTAGCTTTTACCAGCGATACCGTTACTTCGGCAGCATGAAGACACTCGTCGCGCCCGACATCCTGATGAGTCACCATGCGCACCTCAGTGGCGCTCACGCCGCTGGCCCAGATACCTTCGGCGCGCAGATCAGCAGAGAATTGTGCAGGAGTCAAGCCGGTCCTGGCGATGTCGAAAATAACGATGTTCGTGGCGACTGGATTGACGGCGAAGGCGTCGACAGAGCGCAAATGCTCCGCAATCAGGGCAGCATTCGCATGATCTTCGGGCAGACGCGCCGGACCTTCTTCCAAAGCCAGCAAGCCTGCAGCAGCTAATACTCCGGCCTGACGCATGCCGCCGCCCAGGCGCTTGCGCAGAAGGCGGCCGCGGTCGATTGCCTCGCGAGTACCCGCCAGCATGGACCCAACCGGCGCGCCCAGTCCTTTGGACAGGCAGAACATGACCGAATCGACGTGCTGCACAATCCGGGCCACACTGGTGCCGCTTGCTTCCGCGGCATTAAAGATCCGGGCGCCATCCACATGGACTTTTAAACCCATGTCATGAGCGTTCGTACAAATTTCATCAATCGCCGATTGATCGTAAACCGTACCGCCCGCCATGTTGTGAGTATTTTCGAGCTCAATCAAAGCCGTGGGCGCGTTGTGCGGACTTTTGCGCTTGATATGAGGAGCGATGTCGGCCCAGCTTAGTCTTCCGCCATCGCCTTTCACCGGCCTGGCCAAACACCCGGCAAACCAGGCCAGCATGGCTAATTCCCAATCCAGCACGTGCGCGCGGGATTCGCAAATCACTTCTTCGCCATGGTTTGTGTGCAGCTTCATGGCGATGTTGTTGCCCATGGTGCCGGTGGGAACAAACAATGCAGCTTCTTTGCCCGCTATTTCGGCGGCGCGCTGTTCCAAGCGATTGACCGTGGGATCTTCGCCATAAACGTCGTCACCCACTTCTGCCGCAGCCATGGCAGCTCGCATCTTTGCGGTTGGCTTTGTCACGGTATCGCTACGCAGATCGATTGTTTTAGGCATGTTCCAATTCCGGGCTTACAAAATCTTCAAAAATTTCGTTTGAGAGCAACACGCCTGATTTTGACAGCCTGAGCCGGTTGCCATCTTGCTCCAGCATGCCAGCCGCCTTCCACTTTTCTATCGGTTCAGCAAAGCGGGTCCATTCGCTGAGTGTCGGCTCAATACCAGCATCCAATCTAAGACCTACAAAAAAGTGCTCTTCCTCAGCATCGGTATCGGCTTCACCGCACTTTGCTACCGGATGGCGCAGGTATTCGGGAACCTCATCCGGCGTACTGAACCGGCGGCCATCGACAAGAGAATGGGCATCCAGGCCAAAGCCGACATAGGGCTTCAGCCGCCAATACTTAAGGTTGTGCAGCGATTCGAAACCAGGGCGCGCAAAGTTGGAAATCTCGTAGCGCGGAATGCCCATGGCGGCGAGATGATTCACCGCCGTCTCGTAAAGCTCGGCAATCAAATCATCCGAGGGCATGATACCGGCGCCGTACCGCACGCCTCCCAGCAGCACTTCTTTTCCCAGCCGGCTGTCTTCATCCACCTCGAAAATATAGACAGACACGTGCGGTGCGCCGAGCCGTTCCAACCAGTTCAAAGAATCCAGCCAGGATGCCCGCGTTTGTCCTGGAAGCCCAGCAATCAGGTCGATATTGAAGTTGTCGATACCGGCGGCGCGAAGCATAGCGATCTCATTCAAGACTGTTTCCGGTGTGTGCCGGCGGCCCGTCTGACGCAACTCTTCGAGCGAGAAAGACTGAACCCCGAAACTAACCCGGTTCACGCCGCACTTCCGCCAAGCTTCCACCTTCTCCACCGTCAACGTGCCGGGCGCGGCTTCCATGGTCACTTCACGCAAATTGTCAGATGGGATGACGGCAAGAAGTTCGTGCAGCTTGTCCAGGGGCATGAGACTTGGGGTACCGCCGCCGAAGTAAACAGTCTCCGGAAGCCATGCCCATGGGTGGCTCTTTATCTGCTGAAGCAGAGCTGCATGATAGTCCCCAATAGTCTGCTGCGATGAAACACCGGACGCAAAGTTACAGAAGCTGCACTTCTGATTGCAAAACGGATAGGAAATATAAACGCCAGCCACAATTCCCTAAAGAGTAACGTCTTCGTGCAGATGCTGCCCGATAGCCCCGGCTATCATCTGATCCAGCGTTTCTCCGGTACCCGGCAGCACAAAAGCGTGCTGTTCCGCATCCCAATCCAATTTGAAGCTTTTGGAATGCGCCGACACCCAGATTTGCCGGACAGGCGCATTGGGGCTGACGACGAACTTGGCTTTCGGCTCTTCGAATTCAATGGAAAGGGCGCCCGCGTTGAAGTCGGGTTCGAACTCATAGCGCTCTGTCGCTTTGGAAAGCTTTTTGAATAACGACTCCATTGCGCGCGAAGATTCGTTTTTGAATTCTTGTTCGTTCATTGGCCTTGCTTCTATTGTCTACTCAGCGGGATTCACTGCATCCGTATACTATGGCTGAATGCCAGTTAAAGACATTGACCGACCGCTTGGATTCAACACCCGCGCGCTGCATACCGGCTATGATCCCGACCCGACCACGCACGCTCGCGCAGTGCCGATTTATCAAACCACTTCCTTTACATTCGAAGATTCAGATCACGCCGCCAACCTGTTCGCGCTGAAACAGTTCGGGAACATATATACCCGCATCATGAACCCCACAACGGCGGTTCTGGAAGAGCGGGTAGCATCGCTTGAAAATGGGGTTGCAGCGCTCGCTCTGGCGAGCGGCCAAGCCGCCCAATTCATCACGGTTACGACTATCGCCGCGCCCGGTGACCAGATTGTCTCGTCCAGCACCCTCTACGGCGGTACGCACACACAGTTCAACGTGACCATGCGCCGTCTGGGCTATGACTTTGTCTTTGTAGAGCCGGATGATCCGGAGAATTTCCGCAAAGCCATCACATCCAAGACACGGCTGGTTTACGGCGAGACCATCAGCAACCCGCGCAGCAATGTTCTGGACATACAAGCGGTGTCGAAGATCGCTCATGAGCACGGCGTGCCGCTGGTTATTGACAATACCTTTGGCACACCCTATGTCGTTCGCCCGATTGATCACGGTGCAGACGTGGTGCTGCATTCACTCACCAAGTTCATGGGTGGACACGGCACATCCATCGGCGGCATCATCGTGGATAGCGGCAAGTTCCCCTGGAACAACGGCAAGTTTCCCAGTTTCACAGAGCCGGCCGCAGCCTACCATGGAATGAAGTTCTGGGATACCTTCGGCGCCATCAGCTTCATCCTTAAAGCGCGCGTGGAAGGTTTACGCGACATGGGCTCTTGCGTTAGCCCCTTCAATTCATTCTTGTTCCTGCAAGGCATTGAAACACTCGGCATGCGTATGGACCGGCATCTCAGCAATGCATTGCAAGTGGCAACGCACCTCGAACAGCACGCCAGGGTGGATTGGGTGAAGTACGCCTCCCTGCCCAGCAGCCCTTATTACAACCTGGCGCAGAAGTACACGCCCAAAGGCGCGGGCGCCGTTTTTTCCTTCGGCATTAAAGGCGGTTATGAAGCCGGCAAAGCGTTCATCAACAAGTTGAAGATTTTCTCCCACTTGGCGAATGTCGGCGATGCGCGCAGCCTGGTGATTCATCCCGCTTCCACCACGCATCAACAACTAAATGACGTCGAACAACAAGCCGCCGGCGTTACACCTGAACTGGTTCGCCTCTCTATTGGCCTGGAAGATGTGGATGATCTGATCTGGGATCTGGATCAGGCTCTGCACAGTTAAAGCAGATGGAAATTAATTTCCACATTGATTCTGACCCGCACCGGCTTTTCATTTTTTGAACCGGGCCTGAATCGCCACTGCTTGAGGGCTTCGGTGGCCAGTTTATCTTCTTCGGCATTGAGGCCCTTGACTACTTTCAAATCAGAAGGCGTCCCATCTAGATTGACCACCGCGGAAATTCGAACAACGCCCTCCACGTAGGCGTCCTGCGAGGAAGGATCCGGCTCCACGTAATGAATTACTTTGGGAGGCTTCACATCCCCTCCCACAGCATAGATATCGGAGGAATCCTGATTCTTCTGACGCGCTGTCATCAGGCTTGCGGAGAACACCACGACTGCCAAAAACAAATATAAATTGCGGATCAAGAGTCACCCAAAGCTAGTACTGCGAATGACGTAGGTGACGATCCGATTCCCAGGCCGGTTGCCCGAAAAGTGTGAAGTTTCGCAAAGAGAAGTTCACGGCCTTTACACAACTTAAATTGTTAAACGCACCTAGAGTCAAGCGCGGCAGCGTCTGGACAGTTAACTAGCGAATAAGGCGTGCCCCACACCCCAACTCCCCTCAAAAACGGGCGCGCCTTTCTTTTTGTTTGCGAGGATTTAACTATGGGGAATTCCGAATCCGAGCGGCATATAAAACGTGTCCGCAGCGCCTGTGAAAGGCTAGCCGGAACCACGGAGAAACTTTCGCACGGCCAGCCGACATTCTTCATCAACAAGCGTGTTTACGCTTCGCTAGCGGTCAATCACCATAGCGACGGACATGTGGCAATTTGGATCCCGGTCGCACCTGGCCTGCAAGGCTTCTTAATACAACAATCGCCACACAAGTTTTTCCGGCCTCCCTACGTGGGAGTGAAAGGCTGGGTGGGAGTTGAGCTGGCTGAGGTGGACGATGAGGAGTTGTTTTGCCTTCTCAAGGACGCTTGGAAGTTAATCTCACACGGACAAAAGCTAAAACGTTGCGATTGATGTTCGGATGGAATTCGGCTTCCACTAGTCAAATTTCAAAGCAGTTTCAGCTCCGTAGCGCTGATAGTTGGTGAAACTGATCAGGTTCCATTCCCGGCGGTGAGATTCGTTGTACGCCACTACGTAAGTACCGCTTGTGGGGAGTAACCAAAGCCGTCCGTTCAGATCGACACGATCAAGCGAGATATTCCATCGGACCTCTGAAATATGAGTTTCCGCTGGGACGTTTAGGGAGGTACGGTTGATCTTCAGGATTTCGCCGCTCTCAATCGATATCCAAACGTCTGTACTGAAGGATAAGCGGTAATGCCGGCCGCCCACCATCAAGTCCCACGGGCTTTCGTCAGAGGCCACATCGAAGTGGTAAATCGCCGCCTTTTCTTCATCCACCTCGCCGTATGTCTCAAACCTGACGCTCTGCGTGGCAAGCAATTGTTGTGTTTGCAGGAGAAGCGTTCCGTATTCGCCTTCAGACCAGGCGCCAGCCAAGCTGGATATGCGGGGGCGCGGGTGCTTGTTTTGATAGATCTCAGAGTATTGCTCGACGCCGCGCTCGAACGACAACTTAGCAGTCACTGTGTCGAGCGCATGAGACGAGCCGCCATCGATGCTGCCTCGGAAGCGCTCAATCTCTTCGTCGCAGACAAACGATTGCAATGCCGAAAAGAGATTTTCATTGGCCGCGCGAGCGTGCTCCAGAATGGCAACTTCGTCCTGGCTACCAGGGGCGCTCCCGCCCGATGCTCCCGCCAGACTGGTGGGGTTGGCAGCCCACCCGGCGCGACTGGCCGCCATCAGACCAAAGCACAAACACACGTGTAGCCAGAGAGTGGACCTGGTAGTCATGGGAAGCTCCTGCAGTCGGGCTTTTCTGTGTGGGTAGTCTCCAGTTGCACTGCCGCTGGAGCGTGTCAATCAGAACTTTCCTAGTTGCCCGACGTAAATTACATCGGCAGGGCGGAGTGGAGCCTTGAACCAAAATGCTTTAGAAGTTTTCCGATGGCAGCCTTCCAAACCGCAGGGATTAAGGCAATGTCATGATGGCTTGAATGATGCGAGTTCAAATCGTGGATTCCCACACCGGCGGAGAACCTACGCGTCTCGTCATGAGCGGCGGCCCCGACTTAGGCCCGGGAACTGTGCCGGAAAGGCTTGAAGTTTTCCGCACCAGCCACGATCACTTCAGATCCGCAGTGGTGCATGAGCCGCGCGGCTCAGATGCCATCGTCGGCGCCATGCTGCTAACGCCCAGCGATCCAACGTGCCAGTTGGCGGCTATTTTTTTCAACAACGTCGGTTATCTGGGTATGTGCGGCCATGGAACCATCGGCCTTTGCGCCACGCTGGCGCAGCTTAAGCAATTAACGCCCGGTGCGGTGAAGATTGAAACGCCGGTGGGAACAGTCACCGCCATCATCCACAACGACCGCGAAGTCACGGTACAAAATGTGGCCAGCTATCGCTTGCAAAAAAATGTCGCGGTAGAGGTTCCAGGCTATAAAACGGTTTGCGGCGATGTGGCTTATGGAGGTAATTGGTTCTTCTTTGCCAAGCCGAGCCATGAGTACGATCTGACGCTTTCGAATCTGGAGTACCTAACAAACCTGACCTGGCGCATCCGACAGGCATTAAAGAGTCAGGGGATCACGGGCGCTAACGGAGCGGAGATTGACCACATTGAACTGCTGGGTCCGCCCAAAAATCCACGCGCTCATTTGCGGAACTTTGTCCTGTGCCCCGGCAAGAGCTATGACCGCTCGCCTTGCGGTACGGGCACTAGCGCTAAGATGGCGTGCTTATTTGCGGACGGCGAGCTGAAGCCCGGCCAGGTTTTTGTTCAGGAGAGCATCTGCGGCAGCTTGTTCGAAGGGTCTATCCAAATCATAGGCGGGGAAGTGATTCCGTCCATCAAGGGATCAGCATTCATCACCTCTGAAGCTGAGCTCATATTGAATCCGGAAGACCCCTTCTGTTGGGGTATTTCCGCATAACGATGAGATCCTATCCAAAAGCAATACGGACCGTTTCGAAAGGATGAATTCCGAAAATGCAGGGTGAGATAGAAGCGGTTGACCGGGAAACCGGGTTCGTCAGAGAACTCGGCCTTTTTGATTCGTCCATGATTGTCATTGGCGCCATGATCGGGTCGGGAATCTTCATTGTTCCGGCGGACATGGCGCGCAATATCGGCAGCCCCGGCTGGCTTTTGGTGGCCTGGCTATTCACCGCAGTCATCACGGTAGCAGCGGCGCTTTCCTACGGCGAACTGGCCGCCATGTTTCCGAAGGCCGGAGGCATGTATCTCTATCTGCGGGAAGCCTTTTCGCCCATGACCGGATTTCTCTACGGCTGGACGCTCTTCATGGTGATACAGACGGGCACCATCGCGGCGGTGGCCGTGGCCTTCGCAAGATATACCGGTGTGCTGATCCCGGGCATTGCGGAAGACCGCTATCTGATTTCACCCATTCACCTGGGCGGCAACTATTCAGTTTCGTTGTCCACCGGGCAATTGCTGGCCATCGCAGTGATCGTGCTCTTGACCTGGGCGAATCTGCAAGGAGTAAGGTACGGCAAAATTCTGCAGAATGTCTTCACCTCAGCCAAAGTTGTCGCGCTAGCCGGCTTGATTCTGCTGGGTCTGATTTTCTTCAAGCATGATGCCTTGACAGCAAATTTGGCCCAGTTCTGGATACCGCAAGGCGTAACGCCCATCACGCCTTCGCTAAGCGCGATGACAGCCTTCGGTTTGTTTGTCGCTTTATGCGTTTCGCAATCCGGGTCCCTCTTCTCAGCCGACTCCTGGCACGACATCACATTCGCCGGCGGCGAGGTGAAAGACCCTGCGAAGACCATGCCGAAGGCGTTGGTCATTGGAACCGCCAGCGTAACAGGCTTGTACATCCTCGCAAATGTGGCTTACCTGCTGGTACTGCCGCTGAACGCAATCAAAACAGCGCCTGCCGATAGAGTGGGTTCTCTTATGCTTCAAGCGATACTGCCCGGCTCCGGCAGTCTGCTGATGTCCATCGCCATCATGATCTCTACTTTCGGATGCATTAATGGTCTGGTGCTGGCCGGCCCTCGAGTGTTTTATTCCATGGCAAAAGACGGCTTGTTTCCGAAGGCAGCCGGGCAACTAAATAGAGCGCATGTGCCCGGCAAATCATTGATCATTCAAGGTGTGTGGGCGACCGTCTTGATATTGCCGCGCACTTATAGCCCAGCCACGCAGAGCTACGGCAGCCTTTACAGCAATCTACTCGACTACGTGATTTCAGCCGCCTTGATCTTCTACATTCTGACCATCGCGGGCGTCTTGCGATTGCGCATCACGCGTCCGAATGCGATTCGCCCCTACCGGGCCTGGGGTTTCCCGGTGGTGCCGCTGGTTTACATTGTGGGCTGTGCGGCAGTCTTGTATTGCTTGTTTGCTTACCGGCCGGCGACTACCTGGCCGGGATTGCTCATTGTGGTTTGCGGTGTTCCCGTGTATTACTGGATGAAACGTACCGCTGACACAGAGGGTGCCCCGAGGCCTTGAATCAGCCTCAGGGCATTTCGTGATCAGGACGATTTCAGCCCTGGCTTTTCAAGAAGCTCTCAATTTCAGCAGCCTCATCGCCGGTCAGCCGAAAGTCGAGAGCGCCCATGGTTCCATGAACCTGGTCGGCTTTGCGCAGGCCGACAATGGCGGCAGTCACGGCAGGGTTGTGCAACGTCCAGGCTAATGCCACTTCACCCGGCGACTTTTCATGGCGTTCTCCAATTTTGGCAATCAGGTCCACCAGCGCCAGATTCCTGGTTAAGTTCGGTTCCTGAAAGTCTTTGTCGCGGCTGCGCCAGTCATTTGCTGGCAGGCTTTGTGCGCGCTCCCGTGTCATTTTGCCGGTGAGCAAGCCCGCTCGCATAGGCGAATAAACAATGGTTCCGATGCCATGCTGGTGCACGAAGGGAAGAATTTCGGGCTCAATCTTGCGTACCAGAAGCGAATACGGCGGCTGCAAAGATGTGATAGGCGCAATCTTCATGGCTCGCTTCATCTGCTCCACGTTGAAGTTGGAGACGCCGATCCAGCGAACCTTGCCTTCTTCTTTGAGCTTCGCCATTTCGGTCCAGCCTTCTTCAATGTCGGCATCGGGTTCCGGCCAATGAACCTGATAGAGATCAATGACATCCACCTGAAGACGCCGCAGGCTGTCTTCGCATTCTTTGCGGATGGAAGAGGCTTTTAAGGAGGGAACAATTTTTCGATCGTCATTCCAGGCGCGTTCGCATTTCGTAAAAATGTAGGGCTTCTTCGATAGCCCCTTCACGGCCTGGCCTACGATTTCCTCGGAATGACCCAGACCGTAAACGGCAGCGGTATCAATCCAATTTAAGCCGGCGTCGAGTCCTGCATGGATGGCATCGACGGAGTCCTGATCATCCTGATCGCCCCACGAGAATGCCCAACCACTGCCGCCGATGGCCCACGCGCCAATACCGAGCGGGGTGATTTCCAGGTCGCTATTTCCTAATCGTCTTAGTTCACTCATACTCAGCTACCGTTTTACCAGCTTGGGAGTTGTGCCCGGGTTCGGCAGCAAATGCCACTCGGTGGGATGCACATAACAGGGCGGAATCAGCTTGCCGCGATAGAAACTGAGCCCGTAAACCCAGGTGCGCCTGATCCACTCTTCGCAAACGTTGTCCGCAATCGGCTTAATTTGAACATTCCAGAAAGTACGCGCCGACACTTGTTGATCCAGCATCGGGAAGGTTGTAATCTTCACGAAGAAGCCGCCGGCGATGACACAGAGCATGAGCAGAATCGGAGTCCATGAGCGGCGCGCTGCGAAAACAACGCCGATGGGCACAGCTACGTAAAAGAGCCGCGTCGCGGAGAGATGTGCTAAGTCGATGGCGCTGATTCGCCCGGCTACTAATATCGCCGGCAACGCCTCTGCCGCCAGTGGAATGAGAGCGACCAGGCAGGCGCACGGAAGCAGCCAGCGTTTGCTGATGGCGAGATGCGTGTGGCCCTCAAAAGTTGAGCCGAGCAGGGCGAACAAGAGCGGAGCAAGAGGGAGCAGGTAACCCGCCAGTTTGTTCAGCGAGGCGCTAAAGAAGATGAGGCCGAAAACGGCGAGGCAGAGAAGAAATTTCCGGCGATCATCCCAGGTCACTTTGCTCTTGAGCCAGAGAAATAGCGGCGTCCAGGGGAACAGGATGCCCAGCAACACCGGCAGATAGTAATACCAAGGCTGGACATGTTCCAGCGATTTGGAATAGAACCGCTGGAAGTGTTGTTTCAGGAAGAAATCCTGAATGAAAGCAGCGCCATTGCGCTGGTAGACCAGCAGGTACCAGGGCAGCGCCACACACAAGCAACTGACGGCTGACAGCCACCAACTCCGCCAATAGTGGCGCAAGAACCAGAGCGCAGGCAGAATCAGGACCAGCGGCACCAGTCCCTTCGCCAGGACGGCCAAACCCAGGCACCCACCGCTCAGGACGAAGCGGAGGCGCGAGGGAGAAGGATTTTTCCGGAGAAGCGGCAGCAAAAGAACGACAGACAAGCTGAAGAAACAGGCCAGCGGTAAATCAGTCAGGCAGAGGTTGCTTTCCGCAATCCAGCCAGCGCTGGTGGCGAGCGTGGCAGCGGCAAAAACGGCGGCGGTGAAGCCGAACTCCGAAGAAAGCAGCAAAAGGAAAACAACTAGAAACGCGAGGCTTAGTAGGGCAATCGGCAAGCGCGCCGATATTTCAGGTCCGGCTCCCAGTGAAGTGGCAATGGCGGTAAGCCAGTACAGCAACGGGGGTTTTTCAAACCAGGGGGAACCCCACAGAACAGGTGTAATCCAATCGCCGGTCTGTGCCATAGTCCGGCCCACGGCCGCGTACCTGGGTTCGTCCGTACTGAGCAGGCCAACACCGCTTAAGTCATAAAGATAAAAGCTGGCTGTGGTGATGAAGAGCGTGAGTAGAGGAAGGTAGCGGCGGAGCAGGGACAATATTCAGAGTACGCTGACGCTAAAATTGAGGTCAAATGCGGAAGTTTATAAGGATCGCAGCCGGGTTTGCACTTTGGGCTGTGGCCCTGAGCGCGACGCCTCAAATCGATAAGACGAAGCTGGAGGCGTATATCCGCTACGCCGAAGGCTTTATGGCGAACGTTCACTTCGTGATCGACGATCCGGTGGCCAGCCCGTTCCCTAACTTCTATCGATTGGCTGTGCATCTGAGTACCGACAAGGGCGCCAAGCTCGACCGTGTCTATTTCATGACACCCGATGGGCAGCAGATTGTGAATGGCTCAGTTTGGGATCTGCACAAGTCGCCGTTCGAGGACACTCTCGCCCATTTACCGCACACCGGCTATTCTTTCGGGCCCACTGACGCTAAGGTGCACCTGGTTGTTTTCAGCGATTTTGAATGTCCTTACTGCCGTGAGTTTGCGAAGACCGTGAGGACAAACATTCCGCAAAAGTATGCCAAGGATGTTCGCGTCACTTTTGAAGACTTTCCGCTGGAATCCATTCATCCCTGGGCGCTGGCCGCCGCCGAAGCTTCGCACTGCATTGGAGATGAAAACCCGGACGCGTTCTGGGCTTTTCATGATTGGGCGTTCGCACACGCCACTGAGATCAAAGCAGATAACCTGCGGGACAAAGTTCTGGGCTGGGCCAAAGACCAGAATCTGGACACAGCCAAACTGCAAACATGCCTGGACACCCACGCTAAGGCCGAAGATGTGAAGCAATCGGAAAACAGCGGAAAACTGCTGGGTGTGCAGCAAACTCCAACCGCTTTCATCAATGGCAGATCCGTCTCCGGGGCCATGAACTGGGCCGGCTTGGATTCGGTCATTGAAGTTGAACTGAAACGTCCGGCAGGCGTACCCTAATCTACCTTGCAAGAGCTGGCCGATTGCGAAGACTCGCAATTCCAGTCACTCTGGAGCTAGTTGTTTAGGAGTTCATGCCGATACGATTTACGCGGGTTGCTGTTGACCGGCAGCCTTGAGACAAATCGAAACAGGTTCAACTCAACTTGACAGCACAAGCGGGCACTCTGATGAAACCACACGGCGCATCCACATTCCGGTTACCGCCCTTGATTTTGCATCCATTCTCGACGCCGGAAGATTCTTCGGTATTGATGGAAAGCTCGCGAGCAAGTCTGGCGCTGCAGGGATTTCTGCCGCGCGATGAAACGCCGGCTCAGGATTTGGATCGCCAGCTTCTGCGGGGACGTTATGCCGAGCTGCGCATGCTCTATTACATCGGCAAGGATGTTACCCGCTGGGCCGAGCAGTGCGTGGAAACGCTTAGCGCAACGGGGGAGTTTGACGATAGAAAGATTCGGCCCGAAACCTTTTGTGTCCTGCTGGTCCATCACATTCCCGCCCATGTCCGATTAAAGCTGGAGGGCTGGGGGGTTTTGGACTACTGCGCGCTCTTCCGCCGTTCCATTGGCTTGCACGCCGTTTTCCATCAGATTCCGCCGCCCGAAGACCTGACGCCGGACTTTTTGAGGCGCTATCACCGGCATCTGGACCAGTGGTTCGAACAGCGGCTGCGCGATTGGGTGTTTGACCGGCCCAAGTCAGACGAATTTACTTTCGACTTGTATGCTTCAGGCGAGTATGCGTCCATGCTGGAACAGAGTTGGAATGCAAGCGCCGGCCCTCTGGCGACTGACTAGCCCGAGCACGAGCAGCATTGCAGCGATATTCTAGAGCTGATGGAATTTCCACGCTTTGTAGCCGTTGAACAGCCGTTTCCTGATAGAGCCATTTCCAACATCCCGCAGCATGTTCGCCAGGAATTGGGCGCTTCTGATCTGGCGTCCCGTTTACCCAACGGGGCACGCATTGCAATCGGCGTTGGCAGCCGCGGTATTTCGAACATTGCCACGATTGTGAAAGCAGTGGTGGATTATTGGAAAGCGCAGGGAGCGAACCCGTTCATCTTTCCAGCCATGGGAAGCCATGGCGCTGCCTCGGCTGAAGGGCAAAGCGATGTGCTGATGCACTACGGCATTCACGAAGCCACCATGGGCGTGCCCGTCATCAGCTCGCTTGACGTGGTATCGCTAGGCGTCACCGATGAAGGAATAGAAACCTTCATGGACAAGAATGCCTTCGAAGCTGATGGCGTTTTTCTGGTGGCGCGCGTGAAGTGGCATACGGATTTCGCCGGCGCGCTCGAAAGCGGCCTCTTCAAAATGATGGCTATCGGCTTAGGCAAGTTTTCGGGTGCTCAGCGCTATCACTCCTACGCGTATCGCATCGGGCTGGAAAAAATGATCCGCAGCGTTGGCGCCAGCGTGTTCGCCAGTAAGAAGGTTCTAGGCGGTCTGGCGATCCAGGAAGGCGCGCATCATGAAACCGCTGGTTTGGTTGCGGTCAGTTCGTCCCAGGGTCTGGAAGCCATGATTCGCCAGGAAGAAAACCTGCTGGCCGAAGTGAAAAGCTGGGCGGCCAAGCTGCCGGTTCCGGAAGTGGATGTGCTGATTGTGGACGAGATCGGCAAAAATATCAGTGGCGCGGGTATGGACACGAAGGTGATCAATCGCGGCGTCAACGGGGAATATAATCTGTGGCCGAATACTCCGCGGGTTCACCGTCTCTATGCGCGCAGTCTCAGCGACCTTTCGTATCACAGCGCGGTCGGCCTGGGCATGGCGGACGTCATTCATGACCGTCTGCTGAATGACGTGGATTGGAAGCCCACGTACATCAATTCATTGACCGCCGGGACTCCGGCAGCTATTCGGATACCCATTCATTTCCGCAGCGACCGCGAGGCGCTGGAAGCCATTGCTCCCACCGTGGGAAAACTGGATCTTTCCACCGTCACTTACTGCCGCATCAAAAACACGCTGGAACTGGCGGACGTTATTGTGAGTGAAAACCTGGTTGACCAACTGACGCCGGGCACGCGGGTGACCTCCGAACCTTTTGCGCTGGAGTTTGACGGCAGCGGCGACATTTTAGATTCAGGGGCGAATAAAAGTAGAACAGAACATCCCGCTCACGCATCCATTTAGTGAGTGGACGTTCAGCAGAAACTGCGCATCCTGGCTGATGCCGCAAAATATGACGCCTCCTGCGCCAGCAGCGGGTCTAGAAGGGCTCGCGTAGAAGGCGGCTTGGGCAACACGAATGGCATCGGCATTTGCCACAGCTACACGCCTGACGGCCGCTGCGTCTCTCTGTTGAAGCTGCTGCTGACCAATTATTGCGTCTATGATTGCAGCTATTGTGTAAACCGGATTTCCAGCGACACACCGCGCGCCCGCTTCACACCGGAAGAAGTGGTTTTTCTGACGGTTGAATTTTATAAGCGCAACTATATTGAAGGCCTGTTTCTCAGCTCGGGCGTAATTCAAAGCCCGGACTACACCATGGAACAACTGGTTCGCGTTGCGCAGCTTTTGCGAACGGAGCACAAGTTCGGCGGCTACATTCACCTGAAGGCTGTTCCCGCAGCGAGCAACGAATTGATGCTGCAGGCGGGACGCTGGGCGGACCGCCTGAGCGCGAACATGGAACTGGCGGCCGATCGCGATCTGGCGCAATTGGCGCCGGCAAAGTCGCATCGCGAGATCGAAGTCTCGATGCAGCAAATTGCCGATGGCATTCTGGACGCCAAAGATCGGACAACGGCCGCGGGCCGAGGCCCTAAGTTTGCTCCGGCTGGCCAAAGCACGCAGTTTATTGTGGGCGCGACCTCGACGCCCGATGCCGAGATGCTGGTGAAGTCGGCGAATTTATACAAGACTTATAAATTACGGCGGGCTTACTATTCAGCGTTCAGCCCCATCCCGCACGCCGACCCGGCGCTGCCTCTGAAATCGATTCCGCTGGTGCGGGAGCATCGTCTTTACCAGGCCGACTGGCTCATGCGCTTTTACGGTTTTTCGGCGGACGAACTCACAACCCCGAGCGACCGCAATCTGCCTCTGGACAAAGATCCCAAATTGGCCTGGGCCTTGCGCCATCGCGACTTCTTCCCCGTCGACGTCAACAAGGCGGGCAAGAGTGCTTTACTCCGCGTGCCTGGATTTGGAGTGCGCAACGTAGCGCGCATTCTCCAAATTCGGCGCTACCGGGCTTTAACTCTGACTGATTTGGCCAAGCTGAAGATCTCTATCAAGAAGGCTCAATACTTCGTCGTGACGGCGGACCAGAATCCTGCGGCGAAGCAGCTTGACGCACAACAACTGCCGAAACAGTTTGTGACGCCCTCGAGACAACTCGGCTTGTTTGAAGCTGCCGAGGCAGCCCGTACCGGTGAGTTGTGATTTGCGCTCAGCCCAACTCGTTCTCCGAATTTCGTGACAGCGCCCGAAAGCTTCTCAGCGCTGACATTACTCCTGATCGAGTCAATTGGGATTCCACCTCGGAGTGCCTGTTCCCCGAACCGATTCCCGAACATCAAAACGTCACGCTCTCAGTCCCCAAAGAATATCTGGAGTTAGCCGAGCTAGTGGCCTTGCATCGCGAACCCATCAAATGGGTGCTCCTCTATCGGGTGCTTTACCGGCTTACTCACGGTGAGCGTCACCTGCTGAAAATCGATATCGACGATGATGTCCGCGAGCTTCATCTAATGGAGAAGGCGCTCCGTCGCGACATGCACAAGATGACCGCGTTCGTGCGCTTCCGCAAAGTAGCGGCCTCGAACCCGGAGCAATTTGTCGCCTGGCACCGGCCTGACCATCTGATAGTGGACCGCATGGCGCCGTGGTTTCGCAACCGGTTCGGCAGCATGCGCTGGTCCATCCTCACTCCGGATCGCAGCGCGCATTGGGACCTTGAGCAACTTAGCTTCGGACCGGGTGTGCCCAGGTCAGAGGCGCCGGATGGCGATGTTTTGGAGGAACTGTGGAAAGACTACTATCGCTCCATTTTCAACCCGGCCCGAGTCAAAGTAAAAGCAATGAAGACCGAGATGCCGGTGCGGCACTGGGCCACATTGCCGGAGGCGCAGATTATTCCAGACTTGCTGGCGCAAGCAGATGTTCGGGTAACAAAGATGGCAAAGGAACAAAAAGGATCAGCGGCGGCATTCGTTCCCCCGGTGATGGATCTCGCGGTTTTGCAGAGGGCCGCGCAGGAGTGCAAAGGGTGCGAGCTTTATGAGCACGCCACCCAGATTGTCTTCGGCGAAGGGCCGAAGGACGCCAACGTCGTGATGGTCGGCGAACAGCCGGGCGACGAAGAGGATCTCAAGGGACATCCATTTGTGGGTCCTGCGGGCAGGCTGCTCAACAAGGCAATGCAAGAAGCAGGACTCGACCGCGAGAAGATTTACGTGACAAACGCGGTCAAGCATTTCAAGTTCATCGAACGCGGCAAGCGTCGCATCCACGCCAAGCCCACAGGCATTGAGATCTCCGCCTGCCGGCCGTGGCTGGAAGCGGAACTCCTGACACTGAAACCCAAGCTTGTTGTCTGCCTGGGAGCGACCGCGGCGCAGTCTTTGATGGGCCGCGACTTCCGCATCACCACCGAACGCGCCAAATTCTTTCCGCATCGATGGGCCACCGAACTAGTAGCCACCATTCATCCATCAGCCATCTTGCGAACGTTGCCGGAACGATACGACGAAGAATATGGCCTGCTGGTGCGAGATCTCGGAATCATCGCCGCCCGGGTTCACGAACTCGAGATGGCTAGTTAAGCCCAGCCTTCCAACGCTCAATCAGCAATAATTGCTGCTCCACCTGATCACGCTCCGGAGCTTGCGGCTCCAAGCGCAGATACATCTCCAAGTCCGCCTTCGCGGCCCGATGGTTACGCTGGCGAAGGTGAATGAGCCCGCGATGCCGGTATTCTTCTGGATAATCAGGCATGGCATCGATCAACAGGTCCAGCACTTGCCGAGCCTTGTCGAAGGCTTCGCCACGCACGTAAATCACTTTCAGATTGCTCAGCATGCGCACCAAAATCTGGCGATTGGTGACCGGGGCAAGAACCGCCGGATTCAAACGGATATCCACGCCGCTGGCCCCTTTTGCCAGCGCGGTCAAATCTGCGTACGAGAGAATCCGTCCGCGCTGAAAGGGATCCAGGAAATAGCGGGAGTCCGCGTCCTGGTAAACCACGATAAAGTGGCCTGGCAGGCCGATGCCATAGATGGGGCGGTTCAGCCGCCTGGCAATTTCGATATAGACAACGGACAGCGAAATAGGAATGCCCAAACGCCGCATCAGGACAGAGTTCAAACAACTGTTCCGCGGATCGTAATAGTCTTCTTCATTCCCGCGGAACTGGAGAATATCGAAAAGCAATTCGTTGCAAGCCGCGATAAATTCCAGGCCCCTGGCATTGGGTTTCAGTTGCGCGCCCACCTGTTCGGCCAGGTTATTCAGGCGGAAGAAAGAAGCCTCCATGTCGAGGCCTGGAAACTCAATGCTCGCGAGTTCAAGCGCCGCAACATCGAGCGTGACAGGAGAGCGGTCGTCACGTAAAGCATCGAGTAGGCGCTGCACGCGGATTAGCTTATCATTTCGGGGGTCATAGGCCAGCGATCAAACGACTAAGGCGCGAGGTAACCGGTGACATCCAAGACCAAGTGTGTCGGGTTACTAGCGAAGGCGTCTATCGCGCCACCAGCCAGCGGCACAATCGCCATGTTGGATGTTACGGAACCGTCCGAGTTCAGCGTGGAAACGTTCGGTTGCGTTTCGCCATGGGCCCAAAGCGCCAAATAACCGAGAGCTTCACTGGGAACCACGGTTGCGTTGAGGGCTACCGCACTCGCAGTGAAGTCTATGTTGCATTGTCCTGCCATGGCGACCTCAATCGAACCAACGAAAGGCCGTTCATTTCCCAAGGTACGAGAATCGAAAACCCGGCAGGGCGGAATGGCATAGAAATGGAGGCCGAACGCGGTTTCAGAATCGAAATAGCCCTTCAAATCAATGACGACATCGCTCTGACGGGTTGCCAGAACTTCAATGCCGCCATTGAAACCGCCGCTCAGAATAGCGGCGTTTGCGGTCACTGCGCCCGTGGGCGCGTTGAGCGTGGACACCAGCGGCTGAGTTTGCCCGGTTGGCCACATGGAAAGGTAACCAAGCGTAGTGTGATCTGGAACCGCGGTGACGTTAAGTGAGTAAGCCTGAGCCAAATTTGGGATCCCACAAGGCGCCTGCAATATGGGAAACTCTCTGGGCTGCGAACCGGCCAGCGGACCGCTGCCGTTTCGAGTATCGGCAAGGAGGCACGGCGCCGCAGGGTAAAAGAGCAAGCCGGTATTGTCGCTCGAAGGCACAAAATATCCAGTGATATCCAGCACCAGATCCGTGTCGTTGGTAGCGAAAAAGCTCACTTGGCCGTTCGTGCCCGCAGGAACAATGGCCGCGTTTGCTTTCACACGCCCATCCTCTGAATTTAAAGTGGAGACAAGCGGCTGGTATTCGCCCGTACGCCAAGCAGTCAAATAACCAAGCGGCCCATGCGGAACCACCGTCACATTGAAAACATAAGCTGCAGCCCGCGCTGGGAACCGCTATGTTCCCAAACGTCTGCTCAACCTTTCCAGTCTGCAGATTCACATACGCCACCGAATCTACCATGGCAACCGCCGCGTGCAAACCATCAGGCGTAAGCGACAAATTCTGAGGCGCTTCAGCCAGCGCCACCGTCTGGTCCGAGTTGGTCGCGGCGTTATAAATGTGCAGTTGTTTCGGACTGCCCGAAATCATAATGATGCGGTCCAGCTCTGTGCTATAGGACGCGGCATTCGGGCGAAAGGGTAAAATCGCCTGCTGCGACCAAAGTCCGGCTTAGGAAGAATCAGGGGAAGAGTGAGCAGCGCCAAGTGATGTAAACGCAAAATAATAATGAGCCTAAGCCAGTGATGGTAGCGAGGCAGCCTATTCTGTCGCAAGTCCTGACGAACAGAACTGTACTCAAATGAAAATGGCCGGCCGACTCCAAGGAGCCGACCGGCCATTTTGTTTACTTCACTGTCAGCGTACTTACTTCGGGCAGCCGAGAGCCTGCATGACATCGGCCGGCAGCGGGCGAGGATTCTTCACCGCGGGAGGCATCGCTGTGCCGTTGTGAGGCACCAGGTAGAGTTCAACGCGGCGGTTCTTGTCCGCTTCGCTGACTTCCGAACCCTTGCGTTCCGTTGCCTTGGTGGCTGAGGTTCCGCATTGGCCAGGTCTCGTGTCCGAGGTCTGGTCGGTGCCGACCCAGTCAATCTTGACGCGGGAAGGATCAATCTTGCCGCATGTGCCGGTTCCACCGCTCAGAACAGCCGCGGCATCTAAGGCGCGTTGCTCGTCCAGCGGAATCTTCGGTTGAGCCGGAGCGCGGCGTCCGCGGCGGCGGGCTGGGGCCGGGGCAAACTCAGACTCGTCTGTATCGCGATGGCCTACAAGTACGATGTCGTAGTCGCCGCTGGCAAGACGGGATGAGGCATCATCAATCAGCAGGCGCTTGCCGCAGTTGTTGACGCGGTCGTTGTTCTTGGCGAAGATCACGTCATCCAACCGGACGAAAGTCGGCTCGCACTTGACCGTGATGTTGGTGGTCTGTGTCGCAGTCTTGCCGCTTGGATCGGTGACGGTCAAGGTGGCGGTCACGGACTTGCTTTGTGCCTGTGAGCCCGCTTCGAAGTTCAAAGACGAAGCATCGAAAGTGGCGTTCGGGCTGCTGTCGTTCGTAACGCTGCCTTCGGTGACAGTCCATTTGTAAGTCAAATTTCCACCGCAAGCCGCTGCCTGAGCGGTGCCAGCCAATGTGGAGGTGTGGACGCCGGTGGTGTTAGCGGCGCAGGCCAATTCGGTAGGCGTAGCGGTTACGCTGCTGATGGTGGGCGTGGTGTCGCCAATGGTGAGCGTCGCGCTAGCACTGACTGGAGCCACGGCCGGGGGCGGAGGCGGCTGCACCCAGCAACGCACCGGGAACTTCTTTGGACGTTCCAGGGGCGGGGGCGGCGGGGTGGTATCGGTAACGGTTAGGCCTATGCTGATGCTGCCGGTGGAGTTGGGCGTATAGGTCAAGTCAGGCGAGTTGGCATCCTGCGCTTGGCCGTTGACGGTCCAGGCGTAGGAAAGCTTGCGGTCAGCGGCAACACCCGGCAGAGTGGCATGGAGAGACACTGGTTTGCCCTGGCAAATAGTGCCCTCCGCTCCGGAGATGGAGGGAGTGGGCAGCGGAGCGGGAGCCGGCGGTGCGGCGGGCATCGGCGGACACTTCGTGGTACCGGCATAGAAGACAAGACCCAATGTCGCCTGGATGCCGTTGTAGCTCTGCTTGGCCGGAATGTAAACACCGGTGGTCACGCTCGGGCTATTGGGCAGATTGAATGTCGGGTTGTGTGAATACAAACCGCGCAAGTCAAAACGCAAGCCAAGGTGGTCCGTCATGTGGAACTTTACGCCGCCACCGTAGTTGAAACCCGCTTGCAGGTTGTCGTTCAGCGAGGAGGCGCCGTAGACGGCGTTTTGCGGCGATCTGGCCTGGGACTCAGCGTTGGATGACGGAGTAAACTGCGTACCCATCACACCGAATGTCACGTAGGGCTGAACTTTCGAACCGCGGGGACGGAAGTTAATTACCGGATTCAGGCCAAACACAAAGTTATGGCTGCCGAAGCTATAAGGGGGCACCGGCGTACCAGCCAGTGCACTGCCGGCCGGAAACAGTCCGGTGGAACCGAGGAACTCGATATTGGCGGCGGCATAATCAGCCCACAACTCAATACCGAAATGCAGAGTTGGATTGACCGCAATGCGCAAACCGCCCACGCCGCCGTCGGCGGTGTGCGTGGTCAGCCCCTCATTCAGTTGGCCGTAAATGCTGATGCCGCCGAATGGATCAATTTCAACCAAATCAGGATATTCATCGCCTCCTGTAGCAGCCATCTTTGGCTTAGGCGAACTGGTAGACGAATCCTGAGCAAACGCAGTAGTGCTCATGCACAAAGCGGCGCACAGGAGAACGGAACGAACCGGCTTAGTTAGCCGTGTAATCATTTATCTCCTCCAAAACGAGACTTGTAACCCACAACACTCATAGACCCAAAGAAGCAACAAATATTTCTAACTGATGTAAAACCTTTCACGATGGCCTCCCCTGCAGGCCGGCGTGCAACTCGTTAGCGGCCTTGCACTTCAACAGTCTACGATTCATAGTGCAAACGAGCATCAGGGGCGAGGCGGACATTTCCGCGCCGCCCCTGTACTTTAATAAAACTGGCCGAGTTATCGCATGCGCGATAACTTACTTCGGACAGCCGAGCGCTTTGACAACACCTTCCGGTATCGCCTCGACATGCTTGGCAGCCGGCGGGTTCGCGGAAGTTGAACCCTTGGGAACCAGGTAGACTTCCACGCGGCGCTCCTGGTCAGACTGACTGATAGTGTAGCCCTTCCGCTCTTTCGTATCAGCGAATTTGGCGATAGACGTTCCGCAGATTCCAGGGTCGGGCGTGGAGACCTGGTCGGTTCCTTCGGCGTCAATCTTCACTTGAGAAGGATCAACCGTGCCACAGGGGTACACATCCTTCTTGCTCTTCGAAGACTTTTGGGCGGTCTGGTTGACCAGCACGGCGGCGGCATTCAGCGCGCGCTGTTCGTCGAGCGAACGGGCGGGCGCGGCGCGCCGGCCTTTCTTTGTGGCGGCGGTAGTCGTTCCTTCATCAGCGGAGCGGTGCGCCACCAGCAGAATGTCATAAGCCGTTCCCGCTTGCTGAGCCGCCTCTTCAATCAGGATGCGCTTACCGCAATTGTTTACGCGGGCGCTATTCTTCGAGAACACGATGTCGGAAAGCCGCTGATAAATTTGCGGACAGTTCACTGTAACGTTCGTGGTCTGCGTGGCGGATTTACCTGCGGCGTCGGTCACGGTTAGAGTCGCCGTAATGGTCTTGGTCTGGGCCTGGCCGCCGCTCTCGAAGCTTAGATTCGAGCCATCGAAGGTGGCGTTGGCGCTGGTGTCATTGGTCACGCTGCCTTCGCTGACAGACCACTTGTAGGAGAGTTCGCCTCCGCAAGCCGAACCGGTAGCGGCAGCGGCGAGTGCGGCCGAGTGAACCCCATTGGCCACCGCCATGCAGGCCAGGGTGGAGGGGGTTGCCGTCACGCTGGTGATCTGCGGCGGGTTGTAATCCTGCACCGTGACGGTGCGGGGACCAGCCGTAACGCTGCGCTTCGGATCCGTGGTGTCTGTTGCGGTGACCGCCACCGTGAAGTCACCCGCGTTGTTCGGAGTAAACGAGAAATCCGGGCCCTCGGCCGTTTGTGACGCACCATTGAGCGTCCAGAGATATTTCAGAGGGTGATTGACAGGATCGCTGGTTGTGGCATGTAGCGTGATTGGTTTTCCTTGGCAGAGCGTTCCGCCCGCACCGGTGATTTCACCCGGATTGATAGGCTGCGGAGGCTGAACCGGAACCGGTACCGGTGGCACCACGTGTCGCCCAATGTAAAAGACTAACCCGACAGTGGCGTCAACACCATTTAACAAATTCTTCGGCACCACATAGATCCCGGTCTGCGAGTAACCTGGCAGATCGAAAGCCGGGTTCCGCAAAACAGTCAGTCCGCGAACATCAAAGCGCAGACCAAGATAGGGGCTGATGTGAAACTTCACGCCGCCGCCGTAATTGAAGGCGACCTCCGTATCCTGGCGCAGATAAGCGCTTTGGTAAATGGCTGCATTGGTGGGGCTGGTGGCGAAATCAAGCGCTTGCTTGGTGGGTATGAACCGAATAAGCCCGGGGCCGGCTGTTACATAAGGCTGAACGCGCGAACCGCGACGCCGGAAGTTGAACACCGGATCAAGCTGTAATTGATGGCTTTGCTGGCCGAAGATGAAACTCGGCAGCCCTGGGGCAATGGGGGTCACAAGGCTGACATTATTGCCGGAGAAGTTGTAACTTAATTCCAAGCCGAGATAACGCCCGAAGTTAGCAGCCACCCGGCCGCCACCCGTGCCGCCATCATAAAACTTCTCGTTCAACCCACGACTGATCTGGCCGAATAAGCTTACGCCGCCAAAAGGACTTAATTCGACTAAGTCCGGTAACGCGTCGGAAACATCGCCCGTCACTTTCGGCTTCTGCGCATCCTGAGCCAGTCCGCTGGAAGCCAGGCATACGGCTGCTATGCACGCCCACCCAGCAACTTTGAGGTGTCTAAAAGTCACACTTCTCCTCCGCACCAAAATTCTACTAACCGCCACCACTACTTAATGTTAGCGGAAAAGTGCCTAGTTACGGAAGAGAATTCCCAAGTCTGTCGTTATTCCATAAAGCCGGGCGGTTGTGTAGTCCGGCATCCAAAGCTGTCGGATGCGAGTGGTGGGGAGCGCACTCGGCACCAAACCCCAGGAAGTTCCCGCGTCATGAGTTTGATATAGCCGGCCATACTCAATCGCATAGGCGGTCTTGCCATCACCGGCGTACAAAACGGAAGTTACCGTGGATGCGGGGATGCCGCCCAGGTTGGCATACCAGTTCTTGCCATTGTCCGCCGTCGTGTAAAGGCCCAGCCTGGTAGCCACCAAAAGCGGCAGATCATGACTTACCGGAATGGCGATATCGTTGATATCTCCGGTGGAAAGTGGGAAATTGAATTTCGCCCAATGGTCTCCGAAATCATTGGAGAAATACAAGCCAGCAGTCGCACGGGCAAATAAACGCCCATCGGAGTTAGGCGCCGCAAATAGCCCAGTTACGGACGAAGCGCCGGGAAGCTCAGCCAGTGTCCAGCGCTCGCCATTATCGCCACTCTTCAACAATCCAAGGTCTGTGGCGCAGAGCACAACGCTCCTGGTTCCGCTCTGAATGGTATAGATGCCGAAGAACTCAGAAGGCGTGATTGTCTTCAATTTCTGGATTGGTTTTGCAACGGCTTTTGCATGAGCAACAGCGTGGCCCTTTGTTGCATGGGCAGTCACCTTCGCAGCAGCCGGCGCTTCCGCAACAATAAGCTTGATGGGCAATGGCTTCCAAAGCACTCCTCCATCCAGGGTCTTGTACAGTCCGCGCGGAGCAGCCGCCAGTAACAACTTATCTTCGTTCGGAAAGCCGGTTACGGATTTGAGATGGACGCCTAACAACCCCTTGACATCCTGCATTTGAGTCCAGTTCGCACCGTGATCCGTACTTATGAATAAACCTGTCGAGTCACCTAACTGTGGCTCGATTGCAACCAGCTTGCCGCCTGCGGCAGTTACGGAGCTTATATTACGATCGACAAAGCCTCTATTGGTCAGGCTGATGCTTTCGCCATCGTTATTTGTCTTTCCCACGCCCTCATATTCCATGGCCATGTAGATCTCACCGGTTTGCGCCGGATCAAACACCATCGAATTGACCTGTGCACTATTGAGGGTTTTCCAGGTTCCGCCGGAGTTAGTCGATTTGAACAGGCCGGTAGTTGTACCTGCGAAGACAACACTGGGGTTTGACGGATCAATGCGAATCACGTGAGTCCGCCGTGAAGTATTCGGGATGCCGAGAAGTTTCTTCCACTGGTCGCCGCGATTGGCGCTGGAGTAAATGCCACTGCAGGCGCTGGCGAAGATATCTTGCGGGTTGGCACGATCCACATAAAGGGAAAATACATCGGAGTCGTCAATCATGCCGGTATGAATTGACTGCCAGGATTTGCCGCCGTCCATCGTCTTCCATGGCAGGTGCGAAGTGCCCGCGTAGATGATGTCCGGGTTTGTGGGATCGACGGCCACCGCCGTGATGCCCTGCATCTCGGCGTTCTGAGGATCGGAGATGCGCGTCCAGGTCTTGCCCGAATCGTCGCTCATCATGACGCCGCGAAGCGTTCCGCTGATGAAGCGGGTGGGCTTGCTAGGCGCCGACACCAGAGAGCGCACGCCAAAGTTTTCGACGCCCTTCACCGGGGTCCAGGTCCTGCCCTCGTCCGGGCTGTCGAACAGTCCGCCACCATCCGCGGAGATGATCCCCGCCAGGTAATGTTTGGAATCGGACGGGTCAACCAGCACGCACGTCACTTCACTTAAATTCCGCTTCGGGAAATCGAGCAACTGCCAGGTCTCCCCACCATCCTGGCTCCGGAACAGGAGCGAATTCATACCGCCTGCGAGAACGGTGTTCGGATTTTTTGGATCCAAAGCGACTGACTTGGCCGACCCGCCGAACGGGCCTGCGATGTGCCAATCCGAAGCCGGCGCATCGGCGGCAGCGGAGGTGAAAGACAGCCCGAAAGTCGCGGCAGCCAATAAGATAAGACGTTTTGACATGGAGTGTAAAAGAGAGGTGGCTCTACATCCGCTAAAATAGCAGGGCCCTGCAAGATAAGGAATCCGTTAAATTTGGTATGCTTTTAGGGTAACTTCGAAATTTAGGTCAGCAGGTTAATGGCAAACACAGTATCTTCGTTGAAGCGCGTCCGCATCACTGAGCGTCGGACGGCTGTCAACCGCATGCGCAAAACTCGGTTGCGCCACCAGATTCGCGCAATTCGGCGCGTGATTGAACATAAGGACGCTGAGGCAGCCAGCAAGCTTCTGCCCGAAACATTCTCACTGGTCGATCGCGCCGCTAAGTGGGGCATCATCAAGCAGAATACGGCAGCGCGCTATAAAAGCCGCCTGACTCTCCGCATTCGCAAGATCGCCGCGGCCGCTTAGTAGTCAGCCAGTTTTCCCTCGCGAACCACAGTCTTTCGCGGAGCCAGTTCTTCACTGTTCGCAAAATCGTACACCAGCGATGCAATGACGGCGGATGCCTGCATCAGGTCCTCTGGAACTGCATGCGAATAGGTGTCCACGTCTGAGTGGTGAGTCAGTGAGTAGTCCAGCCGATCCTGGATGAATTGAAAGGCCGGCAGACCGGCGGCATCAAAAGATTGGTGATCTGTTCCACCGGTGTGCTTTTCAGTGATGGTGGTCACGTCCATGTCGCGAAATGGGGCCAGCCACTTTTCAAATAGCGGACGGATGGCGTCGTTTTCTTCCAGGTAGATCCCGCGGATCTTGCCGCTTCCATTGTCCAAATTCAAGTAGATGTCGAACTTGGCCTGCTCCGGCTTCACTTCACCGGTCAGCGGGTCGGCGTAGTGCGCTTTGACATAAGCGCGTGAACCCAGAAGCCCCTGCTCTTCACCGCTCCACAAACCAATCCGGACGGTGCGGTCCATGGGCAGATTCAGCGTCTTCAAAATTCGCATCACTTCCATCATGACGGCGCTTCCCGCTCCGTTGTCGGTGGCACCGGTACCCGTATGCCAGGAATCGAAATGGGCCCCGATCATGACTACTTCCTCGGGCTTCTTCTGCCCCGGGATCTCGGCAATAATGTCAGCCGCATCGACGTCCGCATCCGAGACCTTGGCTTTCAAGTCCATCTTGACGGAAACCGGCTGTTTCTTCTCCACCAGCCTCTGCATGCGCGAATACTGCTCTTCCGTGACCACAAAGGTGGCAGGCGCCATGGGCTTCTTAGTGGAGATTGAACCGGCCTGTTCGGCGTTAATCACCCCGTTGTGCGACCGCTGATCAGCAGTAATCACTCCCGCAACGCCCTCTTCCTTCAAGAGCGCGCCTAATTCCGACTTGGCTGCGAAGTAGAGATCGTAAAACGCCAGTTCCACTGCCTGCGGCAGGCTCGCCATATACTTACCCGCTTCTTCCGGATCGGTGGGGAAGTCCAACTGATCGACGGTGATGCGGCGCTTTATGGCAGGCGCCGGGGCTTTCGCAATCTCAGCCAGTTGCGCATCCGTGTCTCTGACGAAGATAGGCTCGGTGGAGGGTTTCGGCTGTTTGGCGTTGGTCAGCAGGATGATCTTGCCTTTCAACTTGCCGTGCCATTTGGTCTTGTATTCTTCTATTTTTTCGCGGATCTTCTTTGGATCATAGGTCCGCTCACCGTCAAAAGGCGCATAGAGAATTTCGCCGGTCACTACGCCCGCAGTCGGCGTGCTCCATGCGAGAGGCGCCGCAACCAGGTGTGAATATCTGGGCGTCACCATGTCCAGGTTGTAAGACTCGATGGACCAGCTTCTGCCGAAAGGTCCCCATTTTTCTTCGTGGACATTGGCCAGTCCGAAGCTCTTCATCTCTGCCATCGCCCAATCGGCGGCCTGGTTCCATTCCGGTGAGCCTGTCAGACGAGGGCCATACAGATCCGAAAGGTTCGCCAGGTGGTCCATCACCTTCGAGTTCTGGAAAGCTTCTACCTTGATTTGTTGGACGACGGCCAGATCTTTGCCGCTCTGTGCAAAGGCGCAGACCGAAAAGAAGGTTATGAGAGCAATGCGAGGCTTGATGGCCATTTGTGACATCGTAAACCATTGCTTCGCTTGTTAGACTGACGATCATGCAAAGTCAGCCACGCGCGGCATTCGTTTGTCTGCTCCTAGCTGGGCTCATTTCAGCGAAAGAACCTGTCACCGCACAACATGTCACGGCAAAACATGGGATGGTGGTTGCCCAGGAGCCGCTGGCGGCCGATGTGGGCGTTGCGGTGCTGAAAGCGGGCGGTAACGCGGTGGATGCAGCCGTGGCCGTTGGCTTTGCGCTGGCCGTAACTCATCCCAGCGCCGGGAACCTGGGCGGCGGCGGATTTATGCTGATCCGGCTGGCTAACGGCAAAACCACTTTTCTTGACTTTCGCGAACAAGCACCCAAGAAAGCCACGCGCGACATGTACCTGGATGCCGACGGGAATCCGACCAAAGACAGCATCTTCGGGTGGCGCTCATCCGGCGTCCCCGGATCTGTTTCAGGCTTTGCTTTTGCGCATAAGGAATATGGTTCAAAACCGTGGAGCGAGTTGCTTGCTCCCGCGGTAAAGCTGGCGACCGATGGATTCACCGTTTCGAAGGCCTTGCAGGCATCCCTGGAAGGTTCGGCCAAAAGCCTGGCCACTGATCCGGAATCCACGCGGATCTTCTTAGGCGACAATCACCGGCTAACAGCGGGCCAGCTTTTTAAGCAGCCGGATCTGGCCAAGACCTTGGAGCGGATCGAGAAACACGGGGAAAAAGGCTTCTATGAGGGCGAAACGGCTCAGTTGCTGGCTGAGGCGATGGCGACGCATGGCGGCTTGATCACCACGGAAGACCTAAAGGCATACAGGACCCAGGAGCGGAAGCCGCTGGAAGGCGACTATAAGGACTACCACCTCATCACCGCGCCGCCGCCAAGCGCAGGCGGAGTGGGAATTCTGGAGATGATGGGCATTCTGTCCGGAACGAACTATGAAAGCGATGGTCCGGATTCGCCCAAAGCAGTGCATTACGAGGCGGAAGCCATGCGGCGCTTCTATGCCGACCGCAGCGAGTACCTGGGAGACCCTGACTTTTACAACGTCCCGGTAAAGTCTTTGCTGGATCCGAAATATCTGGCATGGCGGCGCGGCACCATCGACCCGCAGCATGCGACACCGAGCGAATCCGTCGCTCCAGGTTTACCGCACGCAACCGAGGCGAAACTATCGTTCTATCACGAGAGCGAAGAAACCACACATTACAACGTGGTGGACGAGAAAGGCAACGCCGTGGCTGTGACCTACACGCTGAACAACTCTTATGGAAACAGCATCACCGCTCCCGGACTCGGCTTTCTGCTGAACGATGAGATGGACGATTTTGCGGCGAAGCCCGGAAGCCCGAATATGTTCGGAGTAATTGGGGGGGATGCGAATGCGATAGAAGCGGGCAAGCGCCCACTCTCTTCCATGACGCCCACGATCATTACGCACGATGGAAAGCTCTTCATGGCCGTGGGCGCACCCGGCGGCTCAAGGATCACCACGGGCGTGATGGAGGTAATTTTGGACGTCATTGACTTCCACATGAATCCGCAGGATGCCGTGGATTTACCGCGGTTCCATGAGCAATGGAAGCCGGATGTGCTGTACTTGCAGAACGGCTTCGCAGAGCAATCATTTGCGGCGCTGAAGCAGATGGGCTACGACATCAAGCCCATTGGCGGCGTGGCTCAAGTGCAGGCCATTGTTGTGAAAAACGGAATATTGGAGGGCGGTACGGAAACTCGCTTAAGCGGTAAGGTGGCTGGATACTAAATGGGAAACGTGCTCTCCACTCGCCTATTTCTGCGCCACCGGTTAACCACGGTTTGGCTGGAACGGATCTGGAACGCCGGCTTTGAAAGTATTGAACTCTTCTGCGCGCGGAATCATGTCGATTACCGGGACAAGGCTCAGATTACCGAACTCGGGCACTGGTTTCGCGATTCCAGGTTAAAGATGCACTCGTTGCATGCGCCGCTTTTCAGCGACGATGTTTGGGGCCGGTCGGGGCCGAATGCGGCGATAGATATTACGGAACCGATGAAGGCGAGGCGACTGGCCGCGGTAGACGAAACCAAGCGCGCCATCGAAATCGCCGAACAAGTGCCGTTCCGCTACCTGATTTGCCATCTCGGCGTAATTGGCCAGGAGATGGACGAGAACCGCTGGGATGCAGGGTTTTCTTCTTTGGAAGAACTCAAGGTATTCGGCGGCCAGCGCGGAGTGGAAGTGTTGCTGGAAAACATTCCGAACGCGCTATCGCATGCGGAACGCCTGAACGATTTTCTGACGCAGACCCATCTGAACCTGGGCTACTGTTTTGACGTGGGCCATGCGCACATGGGGCGCGGCATCGCTTATGAGTTTGACCTGATGAAAGCGCGCACCAGGACAACGAATATTCACGACAACGACGGCAAGACCGACCAGCACCTATTCCCCGGAAAGGGCACCATCGACTGGGCAAAGACGATGGATCTGCTGAACTCGCGCGGAGATCAATATCCGCTCATGCTGGAACTGAATGACGTGGCCACCATGGAGCACCCGATAGAGGAAGCACGGCGCTCCATTGAAAGACTGCAAGAATTAAGTATTGAATATGAGCAGTAAGATACGGATTAGTGACGCGCATGCCCATGCCGGCGAAACGGTCACCATCCAAGGCTGGCTTTACAACCTTCGCAAATCCGGCAAAATTGTATTTCCCATTCTTCGCGACGGCAGCGGCATGTTGCAGTGCGTCGCCGTGAAGGGCAGTATTTCAGAGCAGTTGTTTGAAGAACTGAAAGGCCTGACCCAGGAAAGTTCGCTAAGCGTCACCGGAATTCTTCGGGCTGAGCCGCGTGCGACCGGCGGCGTTGAGATGGACGTGACCGACGCGCAGATTCATCAGCGAGTCAGCGAAGAACATCCGTACCCGATCACGCCCAAGGAACATGGCACCGACTTTTTGATGGATCACCGCCACCTGTGGCTGCGCAGCAAGCGGCAACATGCGGCGATACGGGTTCGTCACGAGATCATCAAAGGCATTCGCGACTTCTTCGATTCGAACGGCTTCACGCTGGTGGACACGCCTATTTTTACGCCGGCGGCCTGTGAAGGCACGACCACGTTGTTTGAAGTGGATTACTTCGAAGACGAAAAAGTGTACCTGACGCAATCCGGCCAACTTTACAACGAAGCAAACGCTATGGCCTTCGGCAAAGTTTATTGCTTTGGGCCGACTTTCCGGGCCGAGAAATCAAAGACGCGACGCCACCTGACCGAGTTCTGGATGGTGGAGCCGGAGATGGCTTACGCGGATCTGGAAGATGTGAAGGCGGTGGCCGAGCAACTGGTGGTTTCGCTGGTAGCACGAGTCCTCGAGAACCGTAAAGAAGAGTTGCGGGTGCTGGAACGGGACACTTCGAAGCTGGAGACGGTGAAGAGTCCCTTCCCTCGCATGAGCTACGACGAAGCGGTCAAGGTTCTGGAAGGCAAAGGCAGCGAGATCAAGTGGGGCGGCGATTTCGGCAATACAGATGAAACGCTGCTGACCGAGGGTTATGACCGGCCGGTGATGGTGGACCGTTATCCGAGCGAGATCAAGGCGTTCTATTTTCAGCCGGATGAGCAGCGGCCGGAAGTAGCGCTGGGAGTTGATGTGATTGCGCCGGAAGGTTATGGCGAAATCATCGGAGGCGGCCAGCGTATTCATGATTTAGCATTGCTGGAGAAGCGGCTGGACGACCATCAACTGCCGCGCGAAGCTTTCAACTGGTATTTGGATTTGCGCCGCTTCGGCACTGTTCCGCACGGGGGATTCGGCATGGGCGTGGAGCGGTTTGTAGCTTGGATGTGCGGCCTGGAGCATATCCGCGAGACGATTCCTTATCCGCGCATGTTGTACCGGACTCGACCGTGATGCGCGGTTCGACTGTTTGCATTGTCGGCGCGCCGATGGATTTTGGCGCCGGACGCCGCGGAGTGGACATGGGCCCCTCCGCGCTTCGAAAGGCCGGCTTGAATTCCAAGCTGCATCAACTGGGCTACAACATTGAAGACCTGGGCAACGTGTTTGTAGAACAGCAGGAGAGCATGGATGCGGGCGCCAAGAACGCCAAGTTTCTGGACTCGATTGCGGAAACATGCGAAAAGCTGGCGACGATTGTTGAGCATGTGGTTGAGGATGGGAAGTTTCCGCTGGTGCTGGGAGGCGACCATTCCATTGCCGCCGGAACCGTCGCCGGTGTTTCGTCGGCGTACCGCAAGCGGAACCAGAAGATTGGGCTTCTCTGGATTGATGCTCATACCGATATGAACACTCCGGAGACGACGCGCAGCGGCAATGTGCATGGCATGCCGCTGGCTTGTTGCATGGGATTCGGGCCGCCGGAGTTAGCCCATCTGCTTGGCTACGGGCCCAAGGTGGAGCCGGCTAACGTGGTGCTGATTGGCATTCGCGATGTGGATAGGGAAGAGCGAGAACTGGTCAACAAGTCAGGGGTAAAGGTATTCACCATGCGACAGGTAGACGAGTTGGGGTTGCGCGCGGTGATGGAGCAGGCGCTGCCAATTCTGAACAAAGGTACCGCGGGTTTTCATCTTTCCTTAGACATGGATTCGATTGATCCGGTGGAAGCACCGGGAGTTGGCACGCCGGTGCAGGGAGGGATGACTTACCGCGAAGGTCATCTGGCGATGGAGATGATCTGCGATTGCGATGGGCTGCTATCGATGGAGTTGGTGGAAGTGAATCCGGTACTGGATACGGCAAACCGAACGGCGGAGCTGGGCGTACAGCTGGTGGCTTCCGCAATGGGTAAGAAGATACTCTAGGTTGTTGAGACTCTTAGCCTCCGTTCTACGGATTTACAGCTTCGTGTTCCACCTGACGTTGAGTTCGTTCCTGTTGGGTCTCAGCATTTTCTCCTATGTTCAGGACAAGCTAGTGAGTGTGAACGCGCTGCCGTTCAGCTATGCGGACACGCGGCGGAATATCGCTCTGTTAGGCGCGGCTGGCCTTTGCTGCTCGCTGCTGGCGCTGACGCGCTGGTTCAAGTTCTTCTTTGTGGTTTGGACCTTGCTGGCGCTTTACTGGATGGTGAAATGGTTCTTCCTGTCACCTGAGACTACGCTGAGCAGGGCTGAAGCGCATGGCGCGGCCTGGCTGATATTCGGCGCGCTGGGCGCTTTCCTGGGAGCGGCCTGGGGTTTCAGGCTGCGCAAGCGGCTAGGGCTGGTTTAGCGTGCGAGCTTTGAGGGCCGCGTAGTCGGTTTGTAGCTGCTCCCAAAGCTTGGGATCCTTTTGGATCTGCATGGGCGCCTTGAGGTTGCCGAAGTATTTCAGCAATTCGGCGCGCATAGCCGGCGTGACACCATCAAAATTCTTCTCGGCAAGTTTGTGCAGCCAGAAGGCTTGGGTTTTGTCGTCGAGGCTGTACACACCAGCGGGCGTGGGTTCGCCGACGTCGTAATTGACGTTAATAAGGTCCAGGGGTTGGTGTGCGCCATAGGCGTCCAGCGCTTTTCCGTAACCGGTAGCGGCGCGTTCGAAACTTTCCATGAACAGCTTCTCTACCTGAGCGTTCGGCACCTTAAGGTGCAGCGTTCGCAGCGGACCAATGGGCGGCAGGAGCTTAAGCAGAAACGCCAGGAACCTATCCCAGAGCGATGGCTGGTTCGGTTGCTTGCCCCACTCCTTTTCATAACTGGAACGTTTCATGATGTACACGAAGCGCTTGCGTGTCATGGCAGGCTGGGTTTTCTCAATCTCTTTGCGGTTTTCCGCCCAAGCCACTTTCGTGGCGGTAGGAATCAACCGGCTGACGGCGCCGCGGTACCCAGCGATAGAGGCGTCCACATTCGGGAACAGGTCTGAAAGTTGAAGGCCGTAGGTATCCTGCACGGCGCGATTGAGAACGTCTTTAGCAACGTAGAAGCCGATGAAGGCGTGATAAGCTTCCGGCGCATAGTTGCCCTTGGCGACTTCGATGACGTCAAAACCATATTCCGTCCGAATATGATCTTCGGGATTCTGCTCGTAGGTGACAACGGGTCCAAACTTTTTCCTAAGCTTTGGATACTCGATGGGCTCGCCGACGTTGGTCGCGTAGCGGTGGCCGTTGGTATCGCCAAAGTAGTGCGCCAAGGAGCCGAGGGCAAAAGCTAATTCGTTCAGGGTGTGGGCTTCCTTCATCAGCGCGAGGATAAAATCCGCGGTGCGGACGTAGTGAGTCAGGTCACTGAATTCCTTGCTGCCATGCGGATAGTAGCCAAGGTCTTGAATGACTGCGCCACCATAAGCGTAGCCGTGCGCCTGCTTGAGGTCGTCGGGCGTGGCGTTTGGATATTGGGCCAGAAGCAGAGGTTTGATGTGACCATCCCAGAGGGAATCCACCAGAGCTTCATGGGAAAGAACGGAATAGGCGGAGGCGGAAAAGCAGGCCAAGGCGAGGGAGATTATCAGGCGGAGCAAGCAGCGCACGCTTCCATAGTGGCAAAGTTCGGTTTCGGGGCTTTACTTTTGAGGGCGTGGGAGAAGGTGGCGTGGCAGAAGGCGACTATGCTCTTCCAGGATTTCTTTTGGACGGAGAGGGTAAGAAATAGGGCTGGCCAAAGAGACCGGCCAGCCCTGATCGTCGAAGGAGACTTAGTTGGCGTTGACTTCGATATTGATGGAACGAGGCTTGGCCACTTCCTTCTTGGGAAGGGTGATGGTGAGCACGCCGTTTTTGTAGTCGGCCTTGACCTTTTCGCCTTCGACGGTGTCGGGGAGGCTGAACGCGCGGACGAACTTGCCATACGAACGCTCAATCCGGTGGAAGCCTTTCTGGGTCTTCTCCTCAGATTCGAACTTGCGTTCACCCTTCAGAGTGAGGGTATGGTTTTCGAGCTGGATGCCCACATTTTTGGGATCCACATCGGGCAGATCCGCCTTCAAGACCAGATCATTTTCGGTCTCGAAGATGTCGACAGCGGGGGACCAGGGCCGAGAGGCCGGTTCGCTGAACAAACGAGAGAGAGAGTCCTGGAAGAGACGTACGCCGGCCGGAAAGTCTTCGAATTCGGCAGCGAAGGGGGAATATTTTGAGATAGCCATTTGAGATTTACTCCTGTAGAACTAACTACATCTCAATAATAAAACCTGCGCGTCTTCTTGTCAACTATTCTTCTTCCGTTTTTTAATGTTTCCTCTTTTCGTGCGCTCTCATCTTCTCCATATGCCAGAACTGAAAGAAGGGGACGCCGCTCCGGCGATCTCCATTGAAACTGACGATGGATCGCATTTCGAGCTTGCTTCTCTGAAAGGGAAGAACGTGGTGCTGTACTTCTATCCGAAGGCGGATACGCCCGGTTGCACCAAGGAAGCATGCGAATTCCGGGACACCAGCACGAAGCTGACGAAGGCTAACACGGTGATTGTAGGGGTCTCGCCGGACACCAGCAAAGCGCAGGCCAAGTTCAAGGAGAAGTTCGACTTACCGTTCACCCTGTTGGCGGATAGCGAGCACAGAGTGGCCGAAGATTACGGCGTCTGGAAAGAGAAGAGCATGTACGGCAAGAAGTACATGGGCGTGGAGCGGACCACCTTTGTGATTGACGGCGCGGGAACGATCAAGAAGATTTTCCCGAAGGTGAAGGTGGAAGGGCACGCCGAGGAAGTGCTGGCGGCGATTCAATAGGCTACTCCAGAGTTTGGGGATAGACGGACCAGCTAACGGAAGTAACGCCAGCTTCAAACGAGAGGCGAGAGACGAGACTTTCGAGCGGCTGGTCCTGGCGCCCGAAGCCTTTCAAAAGAGCCCAGACTTTCATTTTTTGCGTACCTTCGATGTCCTCGCTTTTCAGGGAAGTGAGCACCAGGGCCTTGTTAGACATTTCGTGCAGGAGCAGAGTGCGGATATGGGCTTCATCCTGGATGCGGCAGACCAGTTCGAATAAATAGGTGGATTCGATTTCGACGTCGTTTGGCGGAGCGGCGGGGTGAAGCTTGTAAGAGAGCGGTCGCAGCACGGTGTTGGTGAGAAGAACGAAAGCCGTAATGGTGGCGCCATATTGCAGATGGCCGAGGGCGCAGCTAGCCCCGATGGCGGCAGAACACCAGATGGTGGCGGCGGTGTTGAGTCCCCGGACGCTGCCCGCATCTTTAAAAATGACGCCGGCGCCGAGAAAGCCAACACCCGATACAACGTAGGAAACGATTTGTGTTTCGGAGTGCGAATGATCGCCCACTAGAAAGGCGCACATGACGAAGGCCGCGGCTCCGGTTGAGACCAGCGCGTTGGTGCGCGTGCCGGCCAGGCGTTGACGCCACTGGCGTTCCAAGCCGACCAGAGTTCCGAACAGCAGGGCGGCGCTGAGGCGGAGCAGGAATTCGAAATAGGGAAGAGTTGTCATAGCGAGGACGATATTATTTAGCGGTGGAACATAACCCGACGCAGACGCTCAACATCGAGATTGACATGGATGCCAGCAAGGGTATCAAGACCTTGCGACTGAAGGGCCCGGCCACGATCCACAATTTGTTTGAGTTTCAGGACGTGGCGCGCAAGCAACCTTGGCCGCGGGTGCTGCTGGTGGATGTTTCAGCGGTGCCGTATATTGATTCGGCGGCGCTGGGTAGTTTTGTGGGAATCCACGTATCGTGCGAGGCAACGAAGCGCAAGTACGCGCTGGTTGGGGCGAATGAGCGATTGAAGACCTTGTTCGAGTTGACACACGTGCGGGACTTCCTGGTGATGTACGACACGATGGACGAGGCTCTGGCGCAGGTTGGGTAGGGTTTAGAGGCAGTCTCCACTCATGGCCGTCGCTTGGCGGCTCTTAAATGGAGCTTGATTGTTGCTTTCGTGCGCTGAAAGCGCGCCAGTTTCTCTCTCTGAAAATTCGAACCCATTTAGATTCGCCGCGGCGTGAGCGGCTGGCTTGGCGGCGGTGACAGGAGTTGCTTCGGCGGCGAGGCGCTCTTCCCGTTTGCGGGCGGTTTGGAGACGGGTGAGTTCGGCTTGGTCCTTTTCCATGCGGCGGTGGAGGCGGGCTTCCTGAATGTTCAGATTGCGGATGGATCTTTCGTACTTCAAATAAGTTTCCACCTGGATGAGTTGGGCGCGCGTGTCGGCGGGTTGATCTTCGTAGCGATTGGCGAATTCGATTTGGCCTTTGATGAAGATGCCGGCTTCGAGAGTTTTCAAGCGGGTCAGACGCCAGGTGGAATCGAGCAGGGCTTGGACGAGGGCGCGCTCTTCGTCAGTAGCGGGGGCGAGGCGCTGGGTGTAAACGGCTAAGAGGCGGTTGTATTCGGCGGGGTCGTCTGTGGGCAGCAGGACGGTTTTGCCGGTGAGGCCGTGTTTCAGGGCGTTTTTGCTGGATATGGCTTTGCCGGCTTCGGTGAGAGGGCCGGTGGAGAGCTGGGCGTTGGCCTGGTTGGCGGTGAGTTGGGCGGCGGAGAGGGCGGCGTTGCGTCCAGCTACGTAGGCGTGGGCGATGGCTTTGTTGAGGGTGATTTGGGCGGGGGAGGTGGGATTGGCTTCGTCGAAGAAGGGGTCATCGGAGAGGCCGGTTTGGTTGGCAGCGGTTTGGTGGCCGAGTTCGGATTGGGTGGCCTGCTCGGCGGCGGGATTGGTGGAGGACTCGGACGAGGGGTTGAGAGTTTGCTGGTAGGCGTTTCTGCGGGCCAGGCGCTCGGCTTCGCGGCGTTCGGTGCGTTTGGACATGGGTTTGGCTCCTGTTTTATTTGCTTGGGTGAAATGAAAAAGCCCGCCTGAGGGGTGATGCCTCAGTGCGAGCCTGATTTACGGTAGCAGAGGCGGGGTCGATTCCGAACCATGAAGAAACGGCGAAGAGTGTAAGTGGTTTGGGGTGTTTGGGTTGCGGTGAAAAATTTATTTTTTGGGTTTGCGACCAGGGGTACGCGCCTGCCGGACGGAGCGAAGCTACAGCCAAGGCGCGCAGTGGCAGGGATGAAAAAAATGAGTGTTCGGGGTGAATAAATTCCCCAAAAAGTTCGCTCGCAGGCGTACTCTCTGGAATTTTTAAGCCCTTCAGCAGCTCAGATTGAACCGGCGAGTTCTTCGTAGGGCTGGGTTCGGTGGGTAGCTGGAAGAGGGTGCGAATGGGTGTCGGGTGGGTGTTCGCTCGGCAGCGAGGCGGATCTGGGGGTTATTCGTGGTGCTCCTGGACGTTCTCATGGGCTGGGACAGGCCGCTCCTTGACAGTCGCGGTTCTGTTAGGGGCTGGGGTTTGGTTCAGGTAGGTCTGACTGCAGAGTGACAGCCCGGTGGTTTGTGTGGTGGCGGAAAGCCAGAACAGATTCACGGCGGGATTGGGCGGGATTGTTCACCTGTAGAGTTGGGTTGGAGGAAGAGTAGTTGTACGGCACGAGGATCCTTACTAATTTGATCCGCGCAAGCTGGATGCTCTTCCTATTGTTCGCGGCTGCTAACGCGCAGGTTCCTCCTCCGGCTGCGGCTGACGCGAACAGTTCAGATCAGCCGCGTGCTGATCAAAAGAGCGAGTCTCAGCTTTGGAACCTGTATTATCAGGCAACCTCGATTGGCGATTATCACGGGACGTTTCGCTCGCCGTATGAGGGTCCGCTCAGCCTGCAGGATTATCCGGAGCGCGACGTGTCCCTGACCACGACGCTGTTTTTTACGGCTCGCCTAGGACGGAACACGTTTCTGGTTTTCAATCCCGAGATTGCGGGAGGAAAGGGCTTCAGCGGCGTGAACGGCATAGCAAATCAGCCAAACGGAGAGATTCCGCGGGTGGCCAGCGCTACGCCCAAGCCGTACATCGCGCGGTTATTGATTCAACACGATTTTGGATTTGGCTTGGAAAAAGAACACCAGGAGAGCGACGAGAACCAGTTAGCAGGCGAGCGGCCGATGAAGCGCTATTCGATCTACGCCGGCCGCTTCACCATTACCGATTACTTCGACGGTAATCCTTACACTCACGATCCGCGCACCCAGTTCATGAGCTGGGGGATTATGTACAACGGCGCGTGGGATTATCCGGCGGACACACGCGGCTATACCTGGGGAGTGGTGCAGGAGTTTCACACGCGGAGCTGGGCCTTCCGCTACGGAATTGTGGCGGAGCCTAGGATCGCGAACGGTCAGCAACTCGACCGCCGGCTTTTCCGCGATCACGGGCAGGTCTGGGAAGTGGAACGGCGCTACTCGTGGCAAAAGCGGGATGGCGCGATTCGCGTACTGGGTTACGATAATCGCTCGCAGGCGGGTCATTATGGGGAGGCGTTAAAGCTTGCCGCAGAGACCCGAACCACCCCTGACGTGAACGTTACCGATCGCGCTGGCACGCTTAAATACGGCGCCGGCCTGAGTTTCGACCAAGCCATTTCAGGGGACATCGGCTTGTTCGCTCGCCTTGGCTGGAACGACGGAAAGACGCAAAGCTTCGCGTTTACCGCGATCGACCGGTTGGCCAGCGGCGGCGTTTCCATCAAAGCAACGCGCTGGCATAGAAAGTACGATGTGCTGGGCACCTCCCTCACGGCTGGGGGCTTGTCCGCGGTTCACAGGGAATATCTAGCTGCCGGCGGGCTCGATTTTCTGATTGGCGACGGGCGCCTGAATTATGCTCCTGAATACGTCTGGGAGAGCTATTACTCCGCGCGCCTCGCGCCGGGTTTCTACACCTCATTCGACGTGCAGCGCGACACGAATCCGGCTTACAATCGGGACCGTGGGCCGGTGATGATTTATAGCATCCGGTTGCACATCGAGTTCGGTTTGAGGACGCAGCAGCGGCAGCCGCAACGAGGTAAGAGCTGACTCTGGAGGGACAGACGCGCAATCGACAAAGCCGGGAAAGGCTAATGACAGACAGAATAACCCGCGTGCAGCAGGGCATGCGCTTAACAGCACACTTCCTGGTGTTGCTGTTGATGCTCTCGGCTGCGGTCACACTCAAGGGGCGTCAGAGCGACAGCGCTCCCGAGGCATCCATGAGGCTGCTTTTGGCAGACCGCTTTTCTATAGAAGTCCCAGAATTTACGGAGGTGAGGCGGGTCTGGTCTCGAGCGCACTGGATGGAGGCGACTCCAAAGCCCCTTTGTTTTGTGAAGGGAGGTCAATTATGGAAAGCTTCCCTACGAACGTGGGCCCAGCAAGGTGGAGCGAGACGGCGGAGCCCAACAGTCCTACTATGAATTCCGGCCCACTGCCCTTGTCGATCGCTTTCGTCGACGTGTTCGTTGCAGTCGTACCTTTGAAAACAGAAGGATTGCTGATCGAATTCTATGGCGCGGCAGCAGGATATAGAGACTTGTCTAAATCGGCTTCCGCGCAAAAGATCCGCTCTATCATCAGGGACAAGGTTGTGCCCTCCCTGGCGCGGGTCCATTTTAGAAACGCAGTGAAGTGGATTTTATAATCACGCTATGCTCCGCTTGCCTTCCCTTCTCTTATGCGCCTTGGCGATCACTGCCTCAGCCCAGCAGCCATACGATACGGTCATCTCGCGCGGCCGTGTGATGGACCCGGAAACGGGACTGGATGCGGTTCGCGATGTCGCGATCCAAAACGGCAAAATTGTTGCTATCTCCGAAACTCCGCTGGCGGGCCGCAGCATGGTCGATGCCAAAGGGTTGGTGGTCACCGCCGGCTTCATTGACATCCATCAGCATGGCCAGACGCCTGAAAACTACGGCTTCAAAGCACGCGATGGAGTTACTACCGCGCTCGAGATGGAAGTGGGCGTCTCACCGGTTGACGCCTGGTACCGCGCGCGTGAAGGGAAGGCTCTGATCAACTTCGGTGCAAGCGTTGGGCACATTCCCGTGCGAATGGCCGTGATGCATGACAGCGGTACGTTTCTGCCGCACGACCGGGCCATCAATACCGTAGCCAGTCCGGAACAGCTCACCGCCATCCTTTCTCTCTTGCGCGAAGGCCTGAATGAAGGTGCTCTTGGCATCGGCATGGGCATCGCTTATGTGCCGGCGGCCACGCGCGATGAGATTTTTCGCGTGTTCCAGCTGGCGGCCGGGCGCAAGACACCGGTTTACGTCCACCTGCGCAGCTCGGGTCCGGTGGAGCCGGGCGGGATCGATACCTTGCAGGAAGTGATGGCCGACGCCGTTGCCGCTGGCGCCTCACTGCATGTCGTACACATCACCAGCACGGAACTTCGCCAAACTCCGCTCGCGCTGGATATGATCCACAGCGCGGCCCGGCACGACCTGGACTTCACAACTGAGGCCTACCCGTATACGGCCGGGATGACGGATCTGGGCTCGGCCATTTTTTCAGAAGGTTGGCAGGAGCGCCAAGGCGGCATCGGTTATAGCGACCTGCAATGGGCGGCCACTGGGGAACGGCTGACCGCTGAATCGTTCGCGCGCTATCGCAAACAGGGCGGTATGGTGGCTATTCACTCAATTCCGGAAGATGTTGTCGGCGTTGCTATGGCCGATCCGGAGGTGATTGTGGCGAGCGACGGCATTCTGGATCATGGCAAAGGTCATCCGCGCGCGGCGGGAACCTACGCGCGTGTTTTGGGCAAATATGTTCGTGAGGAACACAAGCTTTCGCTGATGGACGCGCTCCGCAAGATGAGTTTCCTGCCCGCTCAGCGGTTGAATCTCTCGACGAAAGGCCGCCTTCAGGTCGGCGCCGACGCCGACATCGCTGTCTTTGATCCGCAGCGCGTCACGGATCGAGCCACGTTTGAGAATCCGGCTCAAGCCTCCGAAGGCATCCCGTACGTGATGGTGAATGGCCTGTGGGTGGTGAAGGACAGCCGGATTCAAGACAATGTCTTTCCGGGCCGCGGTCTGCGTCGCGGCGAGTAGCAGCGGTCGTTGGGATGGGCCGCTTCTTTCGCCGTCAGATGCCTGCATACCAGGCGTAGCCCGCTTCCGGAGCCGCTGAGCCCAAGCCTTTGCCGAAGTTCTTCAAGCTGTCGGTAACTGTTAGCCGGGTAATGTATTTGACGTTCTTGTAGCCGAGTTGCCGGGGAACCCGCAGGCGCAGAGGTCCGCCGAATTTGACGGGAAGGTCACTTCCGTTCATGCCGTAGGCGATGAGGGTTTGAGGATGCATCGCATCCGCCATGTCGATGCTTTCCCACCAGTCTGGTTGAAAGGAGCGATAGACGACGTAGCGGGCCTGGGGCACGGTTCCGACGAGGTCGAGTACATGAGATAGAGGCGCGCCGATCCATTCGGCTATGTACGACCAGCCCTCTTCACAAGCGAGGTGAGTAATCTGGCTGTGCTGCGGGAAGCTCTTGATTTGAGCAAGCGAAAGCGAGACAGGGCGGGAGACCATACCATCGACGTGGAGACGCCAGCCGGAAAACGCGCTCGCCTGGAGATGATTGAACTCTTCACCCAGAGGGGCGACCTCATTGGCGAAGGGAGTTTTCGAGATTTGACTCACAGCGAACTCACGAGCGAACGAGTTGCGAGCCAGAATCCGCTGGGCAGCATAGGTGAGAGTTTCGCCCGGGCCGTAGATTCCCCCGGCATCGGGCGGTATGAGTCCGGAATGTTCGGCCAGATTAGTAGCCAGCGCGAGCCCCGAGACGCCCGCAGCCGCTGCCAGCCCAGTGGCGATGAGGGTACGCCGGGAGATCTTGCTCATGGCAACTCCTTTCTCATAACAACTCCTTGTAAGAATCGATTTGACCCGTGATCATGCCTCGCATGCGACTTCGAAAGCCCGAAATACAGACCATCACCACGTGGACTACGAAGAAGAGCAAGAGAAGAATTGATATGAAGAAGTGCAGAGTACGCGCCGATTGCTGGCCGCCTAAGACCGCGACCGCGGCTGGGAGCACAGAGGCAAACGCGGGAGACATGGCTAGACCAGTCCAGATGACTAACGGAAAGAGGACAAAAATCACTGACAAGTAAGTGAGCTGCTGAAGGACGTTATAAGACGTCACGATGCCCTGATTCCGAGGCCTGAGCCGCAAATGCTCTTTGATCACCTGCGAGAGCGCACGGCGGGAGAGGCTGTCGCGAATGGGGAGCAAGTTCCTTCGGAAATGACCTGTCAGCAAGCCGAAGATTAGGTACAGTGAGCCGGTGAGTATAACGGCCCAGGCCGCTTGAAAATGAAGATAACGACTCCAGCCATTCTGGTCGGGAAGCACGTAGCCGTAACCTGTGGGGACGGACGACCGTGAAGCCGGGAGGGGCAGTTTGAATAGCGGGGGAGTGAGGACGTTGCCCGCTTCCCCCCAATAGAATCGCGGGTGCGACAGGAGAATTTCAACACCGGTGACGAGGAGCGCGAGAAAGCACAGAGTTGTGATCCAGTGGGTGGCTCGGATAATGGCCGAGCGGCGCGAATTGACGATTGCTCCAGCCGGGGCCGAAGCAGAAGCAGGGAACCAGACGGAATCGGCCATTTGGGGGATTGTAGCAATTAAAGAGAGCCAGTGGTAGAGCGTGTTTTTTAAGACTCAGCGCAATAACGCCCCTTTCCAAAGCTTGGGCGAGCGATGCAGCGACCGTTGTGCACCAACTTACAATTTGCTGATCTGATCGAAAATCGGAAGCTCCCGGATTCGTTTGCCGGTAGCCGCGAAGATCGCGTTGCAGAGCGCCGGCGGGATCACCGATACGGCTGGTTCGCCCACTCCGGATGGGGGCGCAGTGCTCTCTACAATATGAACGTGCGTCTGGTAGGGTGCGTTATTAATCCGGGCCACGGGATAGCTATCAAAGTTGGACTGGTCGATCATACCGTTCGTGGCCGTGATCCGGCCAGACAGCGCGATGCTGGTTCCAAATACAGCAGAGCCTTCACACTGAGCTTTCACATACGCCGGGTTCACGACCGTACCCGCATCGATGGCGGTATCAATTCGAGGAATGCGGATATCGCCGGTCTCCGTCACTTCTACTTCAACAACGGAGGCAACGTAGGTATAAGCATAGCGATGGGCGGCAATACCAAGGCCGCTTCCTTTGCCTAATTGCCGTTTACCCCATCCCGCTTTTTCCGCCGCGATTTCAGTGACTCTGCGCAGACGGCCGATATCCAGAGGATAATCAGGCGCCGATTGGTAGTTAGGAATGTCGAGCCGGAGAACACGCGGGGGGCCGAACAAGTCTAAGAGGTATTCGACAGGATCCCGACCGGCACTGTGTGCTAACTCATCCACAAAGGAACCAACGCCAAAGGTATGGTAAGCACTTGCCACCGAGCGCAGCCAGCCAATACGAACATGAGCTTGCGCCGGTCCGTTCTCCACGCGCAAGTGCCGAACGTCGAATGGCACTTCAATCCAGTTGTTGTTCAGCTCCCAGCTGGCATAGCGCGCATCGGTCTTAAACGTAGAATTAATGGGGGGAAACGCCGAGCGTTGCAGCCAAGCCGCCGGCTTACCCTGGGAATCAAGCGAGGCTTTCAGAAAGACGCTCGCCACCGGGAGGTAATAATCAAACCTGATATCGTCCTCGCGGCTCCAGACCACCTTAACGGGCTTATTCAAGCGCTTTGACAGCACCGCGGCTTCAGTGGCAAAGTCGCAAAAAGCCTTGCGCCCAAATGCCGAGCCCAGCAGTGTGACATGGCACGTCACATCTTCCGGGCGAATGCCAACAGCCTCTGCGATAGCCGCCTGCACTCCCTGGGGGTTCTGAGCGGGCACCCAAGCCGTCACCTTGCCTTGCCGAAAATCCGCAACCGCCACCGGCGGTTCCATGCTGGCGTGTGCAAGATGGGGAAGGTAGTAGCCCGCCTCGACGATTTTGGCGCCGCTGGCGAACTCCGCATCTACATTGCCCTGCTCGCGTACGACCTTACAATCGTGCCGCGTCGTCTCCTGGAGCTCCTGCTTAAACTGATCTGAGTTGTAAGAAGCATTTTGCCCTGGATCCCAGACGATCCGCAGCTTCTTGCGCCCTTGAAACGCCGCCCAGGTATTGCTGGCGATGACCGCCACGCCACCCAGCGGCTGCATTCCGTGTGGAGGCTTGAACGCTGGCATGAGCACGGTTTGTTGAACGCCCGGCACATGCAAAGCGTCCTGTTCCTGGCAGGAGACGAGCTTGCCTCCAAGAACAGGCGGGCGCTCAATGGAGGCGTAAACCATACCATCGATGCGCACATCCATCCCATAGATGGCCTTGCCCTGGCAGATGTCCTGGAGATCATAAAGGCTCGCGTCCCGGCCGATGTAGCGCCACTCCTGCCTGGATTTGAGTTGCAGCTCTTCTTTGCGCGGGACCGGGAGTTTTGAGGCGGCCAACACCAGTTGACCGTATTCGAATTTGCGACCTGTCGGGATATGGTTAACCTGGTGCGGGCTGGTTTGGCACTCCGATGGAGGAACAGACCAGCCGGCTGCAGCGGCGCGGACCAACATGAGACGCGCAGCGCTTCCCGCCAGGCGCATTACTTCAAAGAAACCGCGAATGGACTGAGAGGCGTCCGTATCCTGAGCTCCGTAGCAAGTGTTACCGGTGGCCTGCACGATTCTTACGCGGTTCCAATCGGCGTCTAGTTCATCCGCCACGACCCGGGGAAGAGCCGTGCGGCTTCCATTTCCCATTTCCGAGCGGTGAGCAATGATGTAAACCGTTCCATCCGTCTCAATCCCGACAAACACATTCGGATGGAAAACGGCGTCGCCGGCCGGATTGCCTGAAACTGCTTTTGCCGGCGGCGCGGCCTGGGTAACGAAAACGCCGAGAGCCAGAGCGCTGGTTGAAAGGATGTCATTCAGAAACCCTCTTCTGCTTAGATTTTCCAGGACCATCACGAAAGTCTTTCTGCCGAGGCGACCTTGATAGCCGCCCGAATTCGCTGATACGTACCACAACGGCAGATATTGCCCGCCATGTAATTATCGATGTCCCGGTCAAGCGGTTCCGGCGTGTGCCGCAAGAGCGCTATTGCCTGCATGATCTGGCCGGCCTGACAATAGCCACACTGCGGTACATTTCCTTCGACCCAGGCTTTCTGCAGCGGATGCAAAACGACGCCGGCAACGCCTTCGATGGTCGTGATCTGTGCTCCGGCAATGTCCCCGACGGGCAGAACGCAAGACCGGACCGCCTCCCCATTCTTGTGCACGGTACAGGCCCCGCAGAGCGCCACCCCGCACCCAAATTTGGTTCCTGTGAGACCTAAGACATCGCGCAGATACCAGAGAACGGGCATCTCCGGATCACCGTCAAAACTTTGCTGCTGCCCGTTTACTTTGAAGTGAATGGCCATCGTCAATGTGGGGAATTCAAACGTACCAGATATTTCCAGCGTGAAACACATTTGATGCCGATGCGGACCCACTCGCGCTCTTATTCTCCGGTCAGTCCTTTTGATTTACGAACAGGCCCGCGGCCAGCAGGGTGGCAGCGCAGCCCATGCCCGTGAGTATGGCTGCCGGCGGCCAAAGTTCTTGCAAGCCTGCTCCGCGCAGAATCACGCCGCGCAATATGACGATGTAATAGGTGGCGGGAATGAAGCGGCTAATGCCTTGGAAGAATGGCGGCATGTTGCTAACGAGAAAAATGTAACCGGACAAAAACACAGACGGCAAAACCGTTCCCATGGCCAACTGAAACGCGGCCGCCTGGGTGCGGGCCTTGGTGGAAATAATCAGACCCATCCCGAGGACGGTTAAAAGGAAGGGAAGAGACATGAGAAGCAATTCCCATACGCTGCCATGAACCGGCACCTTGAAAACGCCGCGCATGACCAAGAGGATGAGACACAACTCGCAGAAGCCCAGAAGGCCATAGGGCAACATTTTGCCTACCATGAGGCCGAGCGGACGGACGGGAGTCATCATCAACTGTTCCAAAGTTCCCTTTTCACGCTCACGCACGAGGCTTAGCGAGATCAGCAAGACGATCATGACCTGGAGAAGCACAGCCGTCAGACCGGGCACAAAGAAGTTCGCGGAGCGCATGGCCGGGTTGTAGAGCATGGAAGGGCGTACGTCGATGGGCATCTTTCCATCGGGAAGCACGCGCGCCAGTGAACGTTCCAAGGCGACCCCGGTCGCTGTATTTACTGCCTGGCCTGCCACGGTGGAGTCCGATCCGTCAATCAAGACCTCTACACTCGCGGGAGTTCCGGCCAAGAGACTTCTGGCGTAAGCGTACGGAATGCGGATAGCGACGCCCGCTTTGCCGGAGCGAACTTCCGCATAGAGGTCAGCGACAGAGGCTGCCCGTTTTTCCAATCGAAACACATCGGAAGCCACAAAGCTTTGCAGTAACCGGCGGCTTTCCTGGGTGTTCGATTCGTCCAAAATAACGGTGGGAATCTGGCGCACGTTGGTATCAATCGCGAAGCCAAAGAGCAACAGCTGAACCATGGGGATGAACAAGGCGAAGAAGAGCGTTCCAGGATCGCGGATAATGTGCAGGAATTCGTTCCGGCAGATGGGAGCGAGCCCGTTGAACAGCTGCCTCATTTTGAATCCTTCATGATTTTGTAGGTCAGCGTGACAAAGACGTCTTCGAGCGATGACTCAATGGGATCAATGCGCGCCCCGTGGAAGTATTGCCTGAATGCTTCCAGCCGCTGCGTCACGACTAAAGCGTGAATGGAATGGCCAAAGATGGTAGCCTCTTGAACGCCTTCGAATTTACGAACGTCCGGGAGCGCCTGGGACGGGTTGGCGATTTCGATCTGGATGCGTGATGTTCCGGCCGGATTCGCTTCGGGCAATCTCTGTAGTTCGGTTATGGTTCCTAGGGCCATGAGTTTAGACAGATAGATGTAGCCGACGCGGCCGCAGCGTTCGGCCTCATCCATGTAGTGTGTGGTGACGAAGAATGTGACGCCTTGTCCGGACAGCCGGAAGAACAGATCCCACAGAGCGCGGCGCGCGACCGGATCAATCCCGGCGGTGGGTTCATCGAGAAAGACAACTTGCGGCGAATGAATAATGGCGCAGGCAAGCGCCAGGCGCTGTTTCCAACCTCCTGACAACTGACCGGCGCGGCGAGCCAGATAAGAGTTAATGCCGGTCAGATCCAAGACGTCGGCTTTGCGTTGTTCGGCCTGGCGGCCATGTATTCCGTAGACGCCGGCATAGAAGTCGATGTTCTCACCGACAGTGAGATCTTCGTAGAGACCGAACTTTTGCGACATGTAGCCGATGTGACGCTTAATGCGCGACGCCTCCTTTCGGATGTCCATGCCGAGGATGGTACCGGTTCCCTGGCTGGGAGTGATGAGGCCACATAGCGCCTTGATGATGGTGGTTTTGCCGGATCCGTTTGGTCCGAGAAATCCGAAGATCTCACCCTTGGCAATTTGGAAACTCACATCATTGACCGCGGTAAAGTTGCCGAAGCGAATGGTGAGATGATCCGCCGTGATGGCCGCTGTCACTGCAGTTGCACCGTGGCTGACATTCCGGATTTGAGGACGGACCCAGAGTTGTTCACATATACTTTGACGCCAAAGACCTGATGCTGGCGATCATCCGGAGTTTGGACATTCCTGGGCAGAAACTCCGCTTCGGCCGCGATCTGGCGGACAAACCCTTCAACGGGACGGCCTTGCATGCCGTCTACCATCACGGTTGCGGACTGGCCCACATGCACCTTCGCAAGGTCCGTCTCCGGCACGTAGACTTTCACCCATAGCTGCGATGGCTCGAGCATGGTGATAACGATGTGACCAGCTGGCACCAGATCACCGGGGCGCACACTGACTACCTCAACGAGGCCATCCGCGGGCGCCGTGATCTCAGCTTCGCGCAGGTTCGTGTCGAGCTCGGCCAAGCGCGCCTGGGCCGCTGCCAACTCACTGCGAGTGATGGCGATGTCTTCCGGTCGAGAACCGGCTTTAGATAGAGCGGCGGCGGCTTCGGCTTGCTTATAACGCTCGGCGGCGGATTGTATATCTTCGTACCGGGTACCTGCCTGAAGCAGCGCGAGTCTTTGACGGGAGGCCTCGGCATTCTGCGCGGTTGCATCCCGTTTGCTTTTGTAGCTGTCAAACTCCATGCGGGAGACTTCATCGGCAGCCAGCAGCTTTTGCATGCGATCGAAATCCGCTGCAGCGTCTGCGGCGTTGGCTTCGTCAGCGGCCAAGGCCGCCCGAGCCTGGGCAATCTCCTGTTTGCGCGGACCATTCCGGGCCTCCTGCATGGCGGCTTTTGCCGCTTCGGCGGTGGCTATGGCTTGTTGAATTTCTTGTGGACGATTACCGTGTAAAGCGCGCGTGAGTGTGGCTTTCGACTGCAGCACGCTGGCCTGCGCCTGCGCACGCTGCGCCCGCAAGCCGTTGCATTCGAAACGGACCAGAAGTGCGCCGGCTTTTACGGCTTGTCCTTCTTCGACAGCAACCTGCGTCACGCGGCCTCCGATTTTCGATCCGACCTGAATTTCGCGAGTCTCCACGGAGCCAGCGTATTGCGGAGCGGTTGAGCGGCTGCGCGAAAACGGCACAAGGATGGCGACGGCCAGACCGATAGCAACGAGCACACCCAGAACAATGAATAGACGCTTTGATTTCACCTGACTCCTTTCATCAACACTTCGAGACGGGTCTGCATGGTCTTGACGAGCCATGACTCGGAGACGTCTTCCCGCATGAGCCACTCCAACATGGTGGAAAAGAACACGGAGAAGACGGTTTCGGCGATGTGTTTAGCGGATTTTCTATAGCCCGGAATGGCGGAGAGAACTTCACATAGGGCAGCTATGACGTAATCTCTGGCGGTAAGGAATGAACCGCGCGTCATCTGATTGAAGACCGCTTCCAACAGAAGCTTTTTCGACATTAATGAAATTCGGGCGTTTTCTGCGCAGACATCGAGAAGCAAGCCAATTAAGCTGTCGAGCGTGAAATCCTTGCCGCCGGCGCGAAACCCGGCAAAGATTTCCTTGATTCGTCTGGCGCGCACAGCGGCAAGTTCATCCAGCAGTAATTCTTTTTGAGAAAAGTAATTGAAGAAAGTGGCCCGTGAAATAGCGGCGGCCTCAGCGATCATATCCACGGACACCCGATGGTATCCGTGCTTGCTGAAGAGTGCGAAGGCGATTCTGGCAATCTCGTCCTTCGTATGTTGCTTCTGGCGCATGCGCAGGGGACGTCCATCTTCCTTCACATTTGGACTATAGTCCAATATGTGGACTGCGGTCAATGAATTAAGCAAGCCAGCGGTTGCTGGGCTATGCTCATACTTCATGCTGGTCGAAAACAAACGCGGCAACTATTTCTTTCTTAAGGGCATCGCACCCTACTCAGCGGGCGTCACCGCGGAGGCGGGTTTCGAGATTGTCCACGTTCGGCTTTCCCGCTCTGTTCCCCTGGAGCAGGGCTTTAAAGCGGTTGAGGAGCATTTGCGGGAAGCCGGACGTCCCATCCAGGCGATGTGCGGCATGGAATTGCGATCGCCCGGGCCGTTCAGCTTTGCCGGTTTCAATGAGTTCAACGCGAGTTATGTCGACGTCCTTAGAAAACTGGACTTGCTGTTGGACGGCATGAACCCGGTCGCTCGTACGAACGTTGCACCCGCAGTAAATCCGCCGGCAGAGCCGTCACTCTATGGCTTCTCCTACACCGTTCGGGCCAACACCACACGGAAGACCTTTGTGGTGGCGGGAGCAGGCGAGTTGCCTGAAGGCTCGCTTGATCCGCAGGATTTGGTGAGGCCGGGAGAGCGGACCCCCGACGCCATTCAGGAGAAGATGCGCTTCGTCATGGGACTGATGGAAGGCAGACTTAGCGGGCTGGGCGTGGGTTGGAATGACGTCACGGTGAGCGAAATTTACACGGTGCATGACATTCATCCGTTTATTGAGACGGAACTGCTTAATCGCCAGGAAGAAGGCGGAGCGCACGGCCTTACGTGGCACTACTCGCGCCCGCCAATTGAGAGCATCGAGTACGAGATGGATCTTCGCGGATGTGTTACTGAATTGGTGATTTGAGCCTTCGTTAAGATCTTAAAGGCTATGAGTCAAATCTATGCAGGCGCCAGAAAGCTGGCCGCTCTCGGATTGCTGGCGGCATGTGGAATCTTCGGGCCGCTAACGGCGGTCGCTCAAATGGCGGCTGACGGTGATACTTCGTTGGTTGACAAGAATCTGGGCATAACAACGATCCCGCTTTGGTCGAACGCGGATGAGGGCGGGAAGAATAGCGCATCGGCGACCCTAACGGTTTTTGTTCCGCAAAAGGGTGCGGGTAACGGGACAGCGATCATTGTTGCGCCCGGAGGCGCTTACGTCGGTCTTGCCAGTAATCTGGAAGGACGCCAGGTGGCTGACTGGTTTACAACGCGTGGGGTGACGGCGTTCGTGCTGAAGTATCGCTTGGGCCAGGACAATCCATACCCGGCTCCGCTGCTGGACGCCCAGCGCGCGGTCCGGCTGGTCAGATCTCTTTGCGCTACGTACCGGTTGTCACCAAAGCGCATCGGAATTATGGGTTTTTCGGCAGGCGGCCACCTTGCGGCGATGGAAGCGACGAGCTTCGATGGTGGGAAGAGCGACTCGAGTGATCCTATTGAGAAGATCAGCGACCGGCCGGATTTTCTGGTGCTGGGATATCCGTGGCTGAACGCGATGCAGCCCAACACGCGAAAGCTAATTACCTATTGCTCGATTTTGAACCAGATACCGGCCAGCGACTGCAAGGACTGGGAAGAGCGGTACACGCCTGCGCTGCATGCGACCGCCGAAACACCGTCAACATTCATCTACAGCACAACAGATGACGCGACAGTGCCGGTAGAGGCCAGCGTTGATTTCTACTCTGCCCTGCTGAAGGCAAAGGCACCGGCGGAAATGCATCTTTTTCGTCACGGCAGACATGGCACAGGATTAGGGGCCAGTGATCAGGCACTTGACCTGTGGCCGGTGCTGCTGGAAGCGTGGCTGCGCGGTCAAGGTCTGCTTACGCCGGAAGTCTCGCAACAGTAAGGAGCGGCTCCCATTGGCGAACAGGCGTTTCCCAGGAATGGAACGGGAGCTCAATCGCGCAGTGTTGGACCGGCCGGTTCTTGGAAGAACTGGCATCTGAACCATTTGGTGATCAAAATGCCCTTTGCCCGCAAGAGGAGCCCATTATGAAAGAATCCAGGCGGGATGTGGTGGTTGGTGATCTCGGTTTAGAGTATTTCGCCAAGTGGATGAGCGCGGGTTGGACGGTCGCGAGCATTGAATGGGTGCGTGAGGCGGATAAACGTGAGGCGGATCAGGAAGAGTACAAGGCCGAGGAAATGGGCTTGCTGAGTACTCCGGTCGCCGTGCCATATGGGTTACGGATGGCAGGCGGCGGTGCTGTGGAAGAGAATCCGTTGGAAGCGACGGTACTCCTGATGATCCTGGATCAGATCGTCAAAGAACAGCGTGTTCAGGACATTGCGGCCGCGCTGAATGTGCTGGGATATGTCACGCGCGCGGGACATCAATGGAGCGCCTCCGATGTTTTTAATCTGTTGCCCCGTTTAATTGAAGTCGGGCCGGAACTGATGAAGAGTTCGGCCTGGCAGCAGAAGCGCGCGGGAATGACAAGCGGGTCGAAGACGGTCAATTAGAACCTTACCTTCGGAATTTCGAACCTGCTAATCGCCTTTGAACGACTTCAGCTCAGTACCGTTCGAGGATTTAAGCTTCGTGATCCACATGTAATAGGCCCCGCTTTTAGCACGGTACCCGCTGGCTGCAACCGTATTGCCGGCTTCGAGCGAGGTAGCGGTCCATCCATGTAAGTGGGCAGGGCTGGTCATCTCGCCGTTCCACTTATGAACGACACCCTTGTCGTCCTTCACTTTAAACTCCACCACGCAGTGCGGGTTTACGAAGTGAAATTCGACCACAGTACCTTTCACGTCGATTACCTTAGTGGTGTCGAATGCAGCCAGACCGTGGTGTGCAAGGGCCAGAGCCGATACAGCCAGTGCTGCAAATATCGCGTTTCTCAGTTGTCTCATTTCTTTAAGCTTCCATCTTCTATCCATCGATCCAGGTCCCTGATGTACGTTCTTCCTTCAAAGCTATAGGTGGGAATGGTGACCACCAAATAACCTTTGCCAACCAGCGGATCTCCGTCTTTGCTTCTAGCCTCTTTCGCGGTGGCAATGACCCACACATCGTAATTCGCGCCCGGGTTAGTGGCGGCGGGAATAAAGAAGCCTTGATCATTCACACTGCCCACAAGACCGTGCTGGCTGGCATCTAGCTCGTAAAAAACTTCCATGGACCAGACAGCGCCGACCGGACCCAGTTCCAGATCGTCAGAAGTGTGAAGCCTGCCGTCCGGCCCGCGTTGAAAACCGATGGCTTCAAACTGCTGGAAGCCGCGCAGATATTTGCCATTGCCAAACGCCGCCATGGAGGACTCGGGCGTAACTTTCACGTAGTCGACGCGGTCGTAGACGGCAATAGCGCCCGGCAGCCGGGAGGGGCCGAGTGCGATGTCGCGTCTGCCGGGCAGCGCGTCCGAGGAGACGTCGACATCCGCGTCGATTTCAGTTTCGGTGCTCGAAATAATGCGGCGCACCGTGACGCCGGAGCCAAAAGTTATGCCGTTGGAATTCACGTTAGGGGGAAGATGGTCGCCTATCAGGCGAATACGGTTGGTTTGGGAGCCGATTTTCAGAGCACTCACATTCGCCAAGAGCAGCGTGGGGCCGGAAGCACGCAGCAGTGTGACATCGAAACCGAATTCCTGATACTGACCCCAGAACCAGCGGCCTTGCACTGTTAATCCATCCGGCGAAACCCACATGGCTTCACGCGCCGTGCTGGAAAGGCTGTCCGGCGCCAGACCAGTGGGGGTGATGCCTTGCGAGCGGCCGCGCCATTCGTAGCCCGCATACAACGCGATGCGGCCGGCACGCAGGATGCTGGACCCATCGTTCACCGAGCGAAGAGTGGCCTCTGTCATGAACTCGCCTGGACCCGCGCCGGCGGCGATGTGCATTTCTCCGAAGAATTGCCCCTTACCGAGTACGTGTGCCTTGATGAGCCAGCGGCCGGTCAGGTCAGGCGAATGGGCGCGCGCAGTCCAGGCAGCCCATTCCGGCGTGTCGATGGGTGCGGCTTTTGTCAGAAACTCGACCGCCTCCTGACCGGACCTAACGTGGTATTGAGCGGCGTGGGCGTCGATGAACTGTTTCCAGTCGTCCGCCGATCGACGCCATGCCAGAGCGCGAGCCAGGGTATGACATTTCGCACAACCCTCCATGAGCGTTTCACTGGCCATGCCGGTCTCGTCGTGCACGCGGCGCTCCGGCTCATACATGAGCGGTTTGGCCTCTTCAGGCGCAAGGCCATGCGTGGCGCTGAGGTACCGGACTATGTCGCGCGCCTCCAGGGGCGTAAGAACAGCGCGGCCCGCGCGGACCATACGTTTGATGACTGCTTCCCAACCTTCCGGCGTGGTGCGTTCCCACGAGATGTGCTGCATGTCGCCGTGGTCATCAGCGACGTGACAGCCGCCACATTTGGCGATCACGGTCGGGTCCGTGACAGGGACGCCAGATTGGTTCCGGCCACTAACAGAGAGCGCCGCTGCTAAGAGGAAAAGAAGCAAACCTCGCGCCGTGTGCATTGACTCACTAGTCTGGCGGATGACCGAGGCGAATGCAAGCTGATTGCGCTTGCTATTCTGAGCGAAACTCAATCGGATTGCAAAGCAACGTGCTGCAGCAGTTTTGCCAATGGCTCTATAGTTCGGCGATGGGGACGGCGATCCGTGAATCGATCTGGATCTTTCCGATTATTGAAACGGTACACGTGTTGGGGATCACGCTGCTCGCCGGTACGGTCGCTATTTTGGATTTGCGTTTGCTTGGACTGATGCTGAAACGCGAAGCTGTTTCGCTGGTGGCGCGCCAGATGCTGCCATTGACCTGGGCGGGCTTTGCGGTGATGTTTGTGAGTGGTTTCCTGCTGTTTTCAGCCGAGGCGGCGGCCTCCTACGGAAACCCGGCTTTTCGCATTAAGCTTTTGATGCTGATGCTGGCGGGGCTGAATCCGCTGGTGTTTCATCTGACCATTTACAAGCGAGTGGACGACTGGAATTATGCTCCGGTGACTCCGTTGCGCGCGAGGGTGGCCGGCATTTGCTCGCTCACGTTGTGGGCCGGCGTTATCTGCGCGGGCCGGGCCATTGCGTACGTACAGAAACCATAACCAATGGATCCGCTGCCTCTCTTCGAATGGTTAGCCCACAGTCCCATTGGCGTCTTCATGCAGCAGTCCACTTACTCCTTTGAAGTGGCCGAGATGTTCCATCTGCTCGCTTTGGCAGCTTTGGGCGGCGGCATTTTGCTTGTCGATTTGCATCAGCTTGGTCTCGGATGGAAGGACAAAACGGGGAAACAACTGACCCAACAAATGCTGCCCTATTTGTCGGGAGCTTTGTGCGTCAGCGTAGTCAGCGGCTTGCTCTTATTGGCGTCGGAGCCGATGAAGTATTACTACAATACGGCGTTCCGATTCAAGATGCTGTTTCTTGCCTTGGCGGTATTGTTTTCTGCGCTGGTTCAGCGGCCATTGCTGGAAAGTAAGGTTTTTGCGAGGCCGGCGGCGGCGGTGTCGTTGACACTTTGGTTGGCGGTGGGTTTAGCGGGAAGAGCGATTGGAGTTATTTAGATGAACAAAGTGATTTTGATGGTCATTCTTTCGCTGCTATCCACCGTAAGTATGAAGATGACGGCGGGACCGGCCGAGGACGAGGCGACGGCGAGCGGACAGAAGTGGCTCACGTTGTTAGATGGCGGAAAGTATGAAGAGAGTTGGAAGCAATCGGCTTCGATGTTCCGGGATGAGGTAACTCAGGGGGCTTGGGTGTCTGCGTTGAAACAGTCACGCGAACCAATGGGCGACATGGTCATGCGTTCCGCCCAGCGCGTGGATTTTACGAAGACGCTGCGCGGCGCCCCGGATGGAGAGTATGTGATTATTCACTTCGCAACCGAGTTTAAGAACAAGGACGGAGTGGTTGAAAGGTTGACTCTCGTGAAAGAAGAGGGTGAGTGGAAAATGGCGGCTTATGCGATTCACTAGGGCCTAAGGCAGCACGGGTACTCGACGGTTCGCGTATTCCTGTTGATTTTTATGGTAATTTGATGCCGTCATGGCCAAAATACTTGCCGTTCATGGAATAGCGCAGCAATACACATCAGCGGCGCAACTGCGTGATCTTTGGCTTCCGGCCTTAAAGGGAAGTTTTGAATTGGCCGGCAAGCCGCCTTTTGTTGACAATGACCTGCAAGTTGTCTTTTGGGGCGACCTATTTCGCGCTCCGGCTCAGGAATTCAAGGGTGGCGACAACTTGGGCGTCGAACTGGAGGCACCCGCTTCCAGTCTCGAAATTGAACTGCTGATCGAAATGGGAAAGCAGGCTGAGACACTGCTGGACGAGCCTGCCGAGTTGAGCAAAGGCGCGATGACTGAATTCGCTCAAGAGCAGGCATTGCGAGCGTTGAGCAAGCTGCCGGGATTCGAATATCTGGCGCGGCGCGGGGCGATGGATATCGCGCTGCGTGGTGCGCTCCGGCAGGTAGCCGCTTACCTTACCGATAGGCCGTTGCGTGAAGTCATTCTGGAACGCTTCAAGAAGCAGATTCAGCCGGAGACGCTGGTTGTGATTGGCCATTCGCTGGGATCAGTCATTGCTTACGAGGCGCTGTGCGCGGGGATGGGCCCAAATGCGCGCTTGTTTGTGACGTTGGGTTCCCCGCTGGGCATGCGCGGACTCATTTTCGACCGTTTGACACCCACGCCCAAATTCGAATTGGGAGCATGGCCGGGCGGCGTGCGCGAATGGTTGAACCTGGCAGCCAAGAACGATGTGGTGGCCATGGTGAAGGATCTGCGGCCACGATTCAGCAACAGGGTCAGAAACCTGCTGGTTGATAACGGCGGCGAGGCGCATAGCGCGGAGTTCTATTTGAGCAATAAAGAAGTGGGTGAGGCGATTGCCCAGTCAATCCTCTGATAGACAGGGCAAGAATGTCCGCAGTTATGTCATTGCCATTGGATGCGAGCACTACAGCAACGAAGAAATCTACCGCCGCGTTCCCTCAGCGCGGCAAGATGCGGAAGAAGTGGCAAATTGTTTCCAGCAGCTTGGATTCGAGCATGTCCTTCCAGAACTGACCGATAGCCCGAAACAAAACAGCGCCAACGCGGCTCTGCAAAATTGGTTTCAGGACGACGCCCGTTCCGATACCGACAGGGTCCTGTTCTACTTCAGCGGTCATGGCGAGTTAGACAAAGAGAACCGCCAGTATCTTCAGTTTCGAGACGCAAGACGGCCGCCGAATTGGGCCGGCTCCATGGCGGCAGATTATCTTGCGGACATTGTGGCCGCGTCTGCCGTGACGGAGTTCCTCATCGTCATTGACGCTTGTTTTAGTGGCGATGCGATCAGCAACATGCTGGCGGTGTTCGCCAGAAAGATCTCACATCGGTGGCTAGGCAAGAATGCCTATGGTTACGGCCTTATCTCCGCCAGCCGGCCGCAGGAACGCGCCATGGATCGAGTCTTCGCCAAGGCGTTTGTGGAGACACTGACCCATCCTCCAGCCAGCTTAGGAGCAGTTACCCGCTACATCAAGCTGGAAGAATTGGATGGACACTTACAGGCGAAGATGGCGAGCGCTCCGCACAAACCGGTGCTCACGCCTTGGGGCAACTGTCGAGTGATCCCGAATCCGCTGTTCGATCCCGGGAAGCAGGCTGCCAGCTATCTCGGGGTGAAGGCCGATATGCGGTATTTCGAAGGACGCGAGACTGCGTTGAAGCGAATCGAAGACTGGTTATCAGCTGTTCCGTCCCAGCGGAGGGTCTGCGTGGTCACTGGATCCGCCGGCAGCGGGAAGTCGATGCTGCTGGCCAAGGTAGCCTCGGTAGAGCGGCTGCGCGAATTCGATCTGGTCATGAGCGCTCGGGGACAAACCGCGGAGAGCGTCGCCAGGGAGATTAGTGCCGCTTTACAGTTTCCTGCGCAAGATCCCAAGCAGCTTTTGACGAGGCTCAGCGAGAGCGGCCGGGCGGTCCGTCTCCTGCTGGATTCGTTGGATGAAGCGCTAGACAGCGAGCGGATTGCACAGCAGCTTGTTATTCCTCTCAGCGCATTTGCCACTTCGCGAGTTTTGATTGGTAAGCGACGCGAATCACCCGTCCATTCCGGTCAGCGAGCGATTAGCACGTTGGGAGACGATGTACTCGAGATCGACCTGGATGACCGGAACGAGAATCCAGTGGATGCGGAAATAGTGAGCTATGCCCGCAGCCGTTTGATGGCTGTACACGAGCGGGAAGTCAACACGCCCTATCGCGATGCGCCCGAGAATGCGAACAAACTGGCTCAGTTGATAGCCGAGGGAGCCGATGGTCTGTTCCTGCTGGCAGATCTTTGGACCGATGATTTGCGCGGAAAAATATACGCGGTCGATACGTCCGAAGCCGGTTGGGAACAACACCTGAAGCTGGACCCCGACCGAGCCTTTCAATCTCGCTTTGAGGGCTTTGGCACGCGCAGGAAGATAATCGCCGACATCCTGATGCCGCTGGCATTCACCGAAGGCAGCGGGTTGCCCTGGAATCAACTATGGTCGGCAGCAGCGAGCGGGATCTCGGGAGTTCGCTATGAATACAGCGACATTGAAAGCGTCAGGAAAGAGGCCGCCGCCTTTATTGTTGAGGCCGAGGAGAATGGCGTCCCGGTGGTCAGGCTGTACCACGAGAAGCTTTCCGAGATGCTAAAAGGCGCTGTGTCTGTTGGGAAGGTACAACAGAAGCTGTTTGACGTGATGATGCGTTCCGTACCGGTGGAGCCCAATACAGGAATGCGCTTGTGGCGCCAGGCGCACTCGCACGTGCAGACGCATCTGGTCGCTTATGCCGCGAGAGCAGGCCAACTGGAAGCCGTCTTGAAAGACGAGATGTTTTTGTTGATGGCGGAGCCATCCCGCGTGCGTGTGTTTGCGAAACAAACAGTCTCGCCCGAAGCGGCACGCATTCGGGACGTTTATTTGCGAGCCGATTTAACCGGCCGGGACGCCGGAGAACGCGCGGCGGCATTGGAACTGGCGGCTCTTCGAGCGGGAGACGTCGAGTTGGCGCGCAGATTCGGTTCGAGCGAGTTGGATAAGCCATGGCGTGCGTTGTGGCTGCGAGTGCACCGCCCGGAATCGCAGTACCGAGTACTGACGGCGCCGATGGGACGGGTGGTTCAGATGATCGTTTTGCCGGAACCACCATTCCGGCTCGCCTTGGTGCGTGTTGAAGATGAGCGGAGCGTATTAGAAATCTGGAATGAGGACGGCGGCTTATGGGGTAAGGCGGATTGCGGTGAACACCTGCTGGCGCTGGGGGCGGTTGTATACAAGGGCCAAAGCACTGTTGCCGTGATTCACTATGAAGCCCTAGAGAGTGACACATTCAAGACGCCAGATTGGGGCTTGAGCCTTTCACTTTGGACAGTGCAAGGATCAGTCAGGCTGCTGGAGCGCTTCGATCTAGGCCTCACGGCAGAGTCATGGGACGCTCCGCATAGCGGCATGGCCCACAGTTTTTTGCCGGATGAACTGACGGTCTACTTCGGATACGCACTCAGAAGTATGGCTGTTCGCGTGGATCTTCTCAAACAGAAGGCAAATGTGTTGAGGAATTTCCCTGCTGCCGCTCGGGGTTGCGCGTTCACTGAGAACAAAGAACATGCCTCGATCATTCGGGCCGGCTCAGGCGTCGAGATTTTTGATCTGGTTAAGAGGAAGCCCCGCTGGTCGGCAAAGTCTCCTAGCTCTTTCCTGCCAGCGGAAATTGAAGAGGAAGCAACGGCGGTTGCCTTGCCCAGCCTGGAGAGTGGGCCGCTTCTGCTCGGCGATGACGCCGGAACGATCAGCGTGCTGGATGGGCCGCCTTGGCGCGTGCGTTGCCGTTTAGTGGGGCGAGGCGGGACGATACGGCAGCTGGCTTTGGCAGAAGGAGCCAGTGGCCAGGAAATTGTCTCGCTGGATGATTCGGGCAATATCAAGGTTTGGACACTGCCACACAAGGTTTCGGCTTCGGCAAGAGTGGAGCCGCAGCGGGTCTACTTCTCGCTTGACCAGGCTGAACGTCGGTTGTTTCTGCATGAACGGACATCCGACTTTCACGACTCCTTTTGGCTGCTGAACGAAGAGGGCGCCGCCTACGACGGTGCGGACCTGGAGTTTTTGAGGGCTACTTTTTCCGATATGGGTCATGGCCGCAATCCGGTAGCGTTCGCCAATGACGGGGTTTACCAGTTGGAGCAGACGTTAAGCCTTTCCGGCCCGGACGGAACGAGTGTTCGAACTTTGAGAGGCAGGCACATTCCCCTTTCGGTTCAATGCAAGAGTAGCTCGTATAAGAGTCTGTCGGTTGTGGATGGCTACATTTCCGTTATTGAACGCACCAGTGGAACGTTGCGGCTTTTTCAATGCCACCATCAGTGGACTGTAAAGAACATCTATTCGGGGAAAAAGAGCGATGGCAACCTGACGCCCTGGTTCCTGCTGGCGTACTTCAGCAGCCAAGATTCTGAATCCGCCTCGCCCTGGGTGCAGCAGATCATCCGCATGGCTTCTCAGACTAAAACCGCGAAAGCAGAGAAAGATGCCGGTGAGGGCAAGACTCATATTCCGGCAGCGCATACGCTGCGAATGGCTGTTGATGGCGATAGCCTGCTGATGGCGGGGGCAGCCGGCAGCAGGATTGTTTTGTGGCGCGCCCGGCTTGGCGTTGATGAGTGGGAGAGTCTAAGTGAGATTGATACAAATGAACCTATTGAAGAACTGGATTTTGTGGGGCTCGACAAGATTGCTGTGATGAATGAAGCCGGATGTGTCTTGTTCTGGTTTTCCCGGACGTCTTTGTAGGTGTGATGGTAACGGCGCGGAGGCGAGTTATCAGGTTAACCAGCGCATTGATCTCGCTACTCGGCGGGTCGCTGTAGATGCGGAACGAGCCACGAGACGCCTCCTCCAGAAATGTTGCATCGAGATACTTCTGTCATGGGAAGTTAGCAATGAATCTGAAGATTGTCTGGAGTGTTGACGCCACAGGAAGCTTTCCTGTACAATCGCTCGGTCAGATGCGCAACTAAATGCGGGCATTTTTATATGTATCGCATTCGTAACCTTTCGGTTACGGCACACCGACACGGGGGGGACCATGAGTAGCAGCAGATCTGTGGCGATTGTTGTTTTCTCTCTTGTAGCGGGTTTAACTCCGGCTGCATTCGCGGACCAGGGGAGCTTCACAAATAGCGGGGGCACGGCGTCAGCGGGGGCTAGTTTCACGGTCGCCTCCTCCGTGGCTTCGCCTGGAGGTTCATTGAGCATTAATTGCCCCGCAAGCAGCGGCGGCAGTTGTAGTGGCGGGAGTTTTTCATACCAGTCGACGGATGGCTCCCTCTCAGTGAAAGCGACGTTTACGTCAGGCTCATACACGGAATCGTGTTGGGGCGGCGGAAGAGGCGGACATATCACGTGCCAGTACACGTTCGCCGGCCAGATTCAGGGGACGCTGACAAAAACCGGTTTGGAGCAGGCTATCAAGGGCGTAACGCGGCAGGCGTTTATCGTCGGCGGTTCGGGGCCCAGCGGGGTCACTGCCTACAATTCGGCGTACACGCCCTTCTACTACTCCGATTCCGAACAAATTCTACGGTCTGACGATCTGCAGGGAACCAATCAGATCAGCTACGGCAGCCAAGGCAGCGGGATAGGTCAGTTTTACGGGGCCCAGGGAATTGCGCTGGATTTGACCGGCCGAATCTATGTTGCCGATACCTATAATTGCCGCGTGGTGCGAATCGACAATATGAAGGGCGCGAATTGGACGAGCTACGGAAGCTGCGGTTCCGGTGCAGGACAGTTCAGTGATCCGGGCGGCATTGCGATTGGTCCGACCGGCGAGATTTACGTCTTGGATTCGGGGAACCAACGCATTGTGCGAATGGATGACATGAAGGCGACTAACTGGCTGACCTATGGTTCCGGGGGCGCCGGCACAGGACAATTCTCGGGCTACCTGCAGTCGATCGCGGTTGACGCAAAGAATCGAATCTATATTGCCGATACCTCAAACCGGCGTATTGTTCGTGTGGACGATATGAAAGGCACCAATTGGACGGCCTTGACGCACTCGCCGCTTCTAGGCGGAGTAACTTATTCGTTGCAATCACCCGCCGCGGTGGCATTGGATCAGAACGGTAAGATCTATATCGCCGATAACACCACTTATCAGCCGGAGGTTCTCCGGGTGGACGACATGAACGGGACTAACTGGAGTGCGCTCTACGTCGGATCCGGCGCGATCAATAGTCTTTCCATAGACCAGAGCGGGCTTGTGTTCGCCGGAGGAGGCGGAGTCAGGCTGGTAGACAACCTGGCGGGAGTTCTAAATTCGTCGGGCGCCATCGCCCCGGTCGGCAGCTACTACGTATTCGGCATTACTCATTTGCCAGTGAGTAGCCCGCCGCCGCCCGCAATTACGGTTACTCCGAGCAGCTTACATTTTGCTAATGAGAACGTTGGCGCGGAGAGCTCATCGCAGACCGTTACGCTTCACAACTTTGGCGGCGCTTCGCTGGAGTTTTCCGGCATCGCTGCGACAACCGGCTTCGTGGATACAACCAGTTGCTTAGCCGGTCTTGTGCCCGATTCGAGTTGTACCGCACTCGTTTCATTCGAGCCCAAGGCCGGCGGTAACGCAAATGGAACACTGACACTCACGGACAATTCGGGCAACCTGGGTTCGAGTCAGCTGGTTACTCTCAGTGGCTTTGCCACTCAGCCGGTCGCGAATGTGATTCCGGGCAGCCTGGCGTTTCCGGCTCAAGTGGTGAATACGAAAAGCGCCAGCCAAAGCATTATGTTGCTGAATACGGGCAACGGGCCGCTACAGGTAGCTAGCGCGCTGACAGCCATGCCCTTTTCCGCAACCAACAACTGTGGCGCACCGGTAGCGCCGGGCGCAGCGTGTACTATCCAGATTGCATTTACACCCATAGCGAGTGGCGCGGCAACCGGATCCCTGACGATTAGTGGAAACTCGGGGACTCAGCACGTCACTTTGAGCGGTACAGGGAGTGCGGCGGCTCCGCCTGCGAGCCTGACTCCGGCCAGCTTGCTGTTCCCGCCGCAATTGATTGGAACCACCAGCGCGACCCAGACAGCGACGATTACAAATAGCGGCAATATCGCACTGTCGAACAAGGGCATCGGAGTGACCGGCGATTTCGTACAGAGTAACAATTGTGGGCTCTCGATTGCGGTGGGAAGCAAGTGCACGGTGACGATAACGTTCAAGCCTACCGCCGCGGGCACACGAGCGGGACAACTTGCCGTCAATCTTGTTTCCGGAGCGCTAAGCATTGCACTGTCCGGAACGGGATCGACGGGTCTTTTGCCGCCAGCATTGCATGTAAGCCCCTCAACACTTGCATTCACCGGCTATGTCGTGGGAGACAATCCCAGCCAGACGGTAACGGTCACGAACGCAAGCGAAGCTCCTACAGGCATTTTGGGTATCGGGCTTAGTGGCGACGCTTCGTTAACGCAAAGCAATAATTGCCCCGCGGTCTTGAACGCCGCAGCGGGATGCTCAATCTTTGTAACGTTCGTGCCTGTGACGGGCGGGACGTTCATCAGTACGCTGACGGTGACGGAAGGCTCCGGAACCAAGGATCGAGTGTCGATCAGCGCCACGGCGGCTAGTTCGGATAATTAATACTGTTCCGGGGCGGACGTCATGCTTGTCGATGCATTGGAATTATCCGGCGCGTTGGATCAGACGGTTTCCTGCACTTTTCCATAGCGATTACATTGTGATATAAAGTGAACCTGGAGGGTGGTTATGAAGCGAGCATGGTTTAAACGCGCCGGGTGGTTTTATGTTCCTGTTTCAATTCCGGGAACAATCGTGGTCTTGGCCGCGGCGGTGTTTTGCGCTAACGTGTTTTTCGCAATCGATCGCCATTCGCACTCGGCAAGCGATACGCTCTACGGCATCTTTCCGTTTTTCGTCTGTGCGTTTTTGCTGGTGGAGTGGATCGCACAGCGCAGCAACCGCATCTGAATTTCTCATGCAGAAGCGGCCGAACCGGTTTTATTCTGCAATGAAATATCGCATGGGCCGAAACGTAGAAACTGAGGCCTCCGTAGGAAGAGGATATGCCGCAGTTACTTCCTTTAGTCATCTCTGTAGTCGTCTTCTTGCTGCCGATCCCGCTGCTCGGTTGGCTGGATTCTCCTAAGCGGCGAAGCGCGGACGCGGACAACTAATGTAGGCGGGGACCTGGCCAAGCGCCGTGCGGTCCGGGTTGGGTGTTGGAGTTCGTGTTCGTTAGTGCTCAGCGGAGGACATTATTTTTTCGATGGCTCGCAAGGACGAGCGCTATCGGCGATATGCCGGGGGCTTGCGGTGTGCTGATTGGATTGCATGTTCTCCACGCGCTTGGGATGTAGAGCGGCCACGGTATTGTGGAGGCCGGTCCGGCAGCACGGCAAACGACGCGTTATGCTGATTTTTTCTGCGAACGTGATGCTCGCCGGTGAAACCGTTTCGTTGATGTCTGCGCTATGTCCAAGCGTTCTAAGCGCCCGCCAAAGCCGTCGCCCGCCGCGGCTCCCCCCGCGCTGCCCGCAAAGCAGGAGAGCAAGGTGTCCGTTTTCCGAGAACATTTCGGAAAGGCTATCGGAACCACCGTAATTACCGCTCTGCTAGGCCTGCTGACGACCTCTGCGGTGTATCTTTTCAATGCAGAGAAAGGCATGCGGGACTTGCACACTCCAGTTCAGAATACGCTGGATGACGACGCTACTGAACTAAAACTCAGCAAACAGTTCAGCGATCGCGCTGAGAATGCTGTTGAACGAAACAACGCCGCGCTGATCGACTTTCTGAAGACGCATCCGGTTTATAAGCCGGGATATTTTGCGCGCCAAGGCGCGCAGAAGGATGCCTTGGCAAAAGCTGCGCTGGCGATCCAGCAGGCAGATTCAGACCTAGGCAGCGTAAGGGCTTACGCAGACCAAGCGACTCTGATCCCCAACACCTACAGGAGCGCCTCGCTTGACATGCTTCGCGCTGACATCGCGGTCTGGAATGCAGTGACGGCGCTTGCAGAAATCACCAAGGCATCGGATGATCAGAAATCCTTCGACCTGTTATGGGCCAAGCTCGGAGAGATGAATGCGGCTTTGTCGAACTTCAGGGATTCGCACGTAGTGGTCGCAAATGCTATTGAAAAGAAGCAATTAGCAGAAAAGCGGCTTTACGAAAATCAATTAGCCGATTTCAAAGGGGCTATGAATAAGAGCAGGCTTGCCCTCATTGGCGTATCTATCTCGGTTATCGGACTGGCTGGGTTTCTGTGTTTTGCGTTGTGGGGCAAGCCTGATGGAAGTAGCGGGCAACCGGGAAATAACCGATCACACCACTGACGAAACTTTTCAAGATATTTTTCGCGGCCGTAAGCGACACAAACCACGTCACTTAAGGTCGAGCGGTGACTTCCAGCGGGCGCTGCGCCCGATAAGTTGAATATCGAATCCCTAGTTTTTGAAGGTACTTTCGAATCGAGCCAAGCGCATTGCGCGAAGTCATTCGGTCGGAGAATGGCGTGCGGGGTGAGATTTGGTTTGCCCGACTTTGTGACGAGGATATATGCGATCGAATAATAATGCCGGTAAACTACGACGCCCGGTAGTGCCCGAGAACAGCGGCTCGCTGGCCAGCAGGCTGGCGGAACTGCTAATCGGCCAACCGGAAGCGATCGGAATCATTGCGCCTTATATACAAATGCATCAGGCCGGTCTTTCGCCCGAAGGACGGCCCATTGGAGTTGTTCTGCTGCTTGGCCCGACTGGCACGGGTAAGACGCGCACGGTGGAAGCACTTGCGGAAGTGTTGCATGGAAGTTCGAAGAATTTACTGAAGGTGGATTGCGGCGAATTCCAGATGGAACACGAAGTAGCGAAGCTGATCGGCGCGCCTCCAGGGTATTTGGGCCATCGTGAGACGCAGCCGATGTTGAACCAGGCGAAGGTCAACGGCGTGTCGAGCGACGAAAGCGATATTTCGCTGATCCTGTTCGATGAGATTGAGAAAGCGGCGCCCTCCATGACTCGATTACTCCTGAGCATTTTAGACAAAGCGACGCTGCGGCTGGGCGATAACTCGAGTGTGAACTTCGAGCGCTGCATTATCTTTCTGACAAGCAACCTGGGAGCGAAAACGATTCAGCGAGCGAATATGCCTGATTTCGGATTTGAAGCGATGTTGGCATCGTCCAGCATTCAGGAGCCGCAGCGCTTGCAAAACATCGGCATGTCGGCAGTGAAAAGGAAGTTTTCGCCAGAGTTTGTGAATCGCATTGATTCGGTGATCACTTATAAGCCCCTGGACCGTGCGGCTTGTGAATCGATTCTAGATCATATTTTGGCCAACTTCGCGAAGCTGGTGAACAACCGGCTGGGTTTGCGCGGCTTCCGGCTGCTGTGCACGCCTGCGGGCCGGGCGCTGTTGTTGGATTCGGGAACGAGTCCCGAGTTTGGCGCCAGAGAGCTGAAGCGCACCGTGCAGAGGAACTTCATTCAGCCGGTCGCGGCGCTTGTCTCTCAAGGGCAGATCCCACCTGGCAGCACGGTGATTCTAGACGGCAAGGACGGCGAGTTCGACCTTCTTCTGCGGTACTAGTGATTTTGGTCTTGCGCAGTGACTCATTTTTATTAGAGGTTTCCCGATGCTCGGCGAATCGTCTTGAAGCGTCCGGAAAGGTGGCACTAGCGGGTTGGGTCCCCGCTAGCGTCACTTATCGGCGGTCCCGTAGTTTGGGCGACTACGGGACTGCCTTGATTTCAGGAGCGGCACAGCCAAGCAGCCAACGCCGAGCCGCGCATCGCGAGCGTTACTGAAGAGAGCCTGAACTAGAATAGGAGGCCAGCGAATGAAAACACATCGATTGGCTGCGGCTATCGCTTGCACTTTTGCGCTCACCTGCGCCGCTCAACAGAACACGACCGATGCTCAATTGATTGCAAAGCGCAATGCAATTGAAAAAGAGCTGGAATCCGTAGCGATTATTGAGCGCAAGCTGATGATTCCCATGCACGACGGCAAGCGAATGGCCGCCGACGTCTATCGCCCTAAAGACACTTCAAAGAAGTATCCCATTATTTTTGTCCGCACTCCATACAACTTCAATTTTTGGGATGTGAAGTTAGGTGCGCCGCGAGACATGACCACTGAGTTAGACGCAGTGAAGCGCGGCTATATCTATGTGGAGATGAATGAGCGCGGCCATTTCTTCTCCGAGGGCAGTTATGACATTTTGGGTGCGCCGCTTTCCGATGGCGACGATGAGCTGAACTGGATGTCGGGCCAGCCTTACTCGAACGGCAAGGTGGGAACCATCGGATGTTCCTCCACGGCCGAGTGGCAGATGGGCGTGGCCGGGCTGAACAACCCGGCATTCGCCGCTATGATTCCCCAAGGTTTCGGCGCGGGCGTTGGGCGGGTGGGTCCCTATTATGAACAGGGCAACTGGTTTCGCGGTGGCGCTGTTCAGATGTTGTTTATCGCGTGGCTTTATGGGCAGCAGAACCAGGTGCGGCCTATGTTTCCGCCGAATACTTCGCAGGAAGATTTGATTCGCGCGTCCAAGTCGTTTGATTTAGCGCAGCAATTACCATCAGTGGATTGGTCCAAGGCTTTGGAACATCTGCCAGAAATGGACATCATCAAGGCGGTAGATGGACCGCATGGCATTTTTGCAGATCGCGAGGAAGTCTCCACCGGCGGCGCCATGATTAAGCGTGCGCCGAACGATCCGGCTTGGTATCGAGGCGGTTTGTGGAACGACAGCATGCCGATTAATGTGCCCGGTTATTGGTTCATGTCCTGGTATGACGTGTCGATTGGGCCTAATCTGGCGGCGTATAACTATGTCCGAAAGACAGCGCGGCCGGAGATTGCGAATGAACAGTATGCGGTGATTGCTCCCACCTTGCATTGTTCGTATAAACGCGCCACCGAGGACACCATTGTGGGGGAACGCAGCATGGGTGATGCGCGGCTGGACTATGATGCGTTGACGTATGGCTGGTTTGATTACTTTTTGAAGGGTGAACAGAATGGCGTGTTGGAGAAGACTCCGAAGGTTCGCTATTTCACCATGGGGCTGAATAAGTGGCAGACCTCGAACACCTGGCCGCCGGAGGGCGCAAAGCCCGTTACGTTCTATCTACAGAGTGGCGGGAAGGCAAATAGTTTGAACGGCGATGGGATTTTGGCGGCGAAGCCGGACAATCGGGATTTGCCGGACAGCTTCACCTATGACCCGATGAATCCGGTGCCTTCTTATGGAGGCAATGTGTGCTGTACAGGGAACGCCGTCACGGGTGGCGCCTTCGATCAACGAAAGATGGAGGCGCGCGCCGATATCCTGGTTTACACAACTGAACCACTGAAGGACGATATGGAAGTCAGCGGGCCGTTAGAGGCAACGCTTTATGTTTCCTCCGATGCGAAGGACACAGACTTCACCGTAAAAGTGATTGATGTGTATCCGGATGGACGAGCTTACAACCTGGACGAGACGATTCAACGCGCCCGCTACCGGGATGGATATGACAAGCCGCTCGCATGGATGGAGAAGGACAAGGTTTACAAAATCGCCCTGCAACCGATGACTACCAGCAACTACTTTCCGGCCGGCCATAGACTGCGCATTGAGGTTTCCAGCAGCAACTTTCCGCGTTTCGACAGAAACTTGAATACCGGCGGGAACAATTACGATGAGGCCACTGGAGTGGTGGCGCATAATGCGATCCACCACTCCAGCGACTATCCTTCACAGTTGACGGTGTCGGTTGTGAAGCGGAATTAGCGCTATTGCTGCCAGCCGCCGCCGAGGGCGTTGTAGAGTTGAACCACGGCAAGGCGCTCACTGAGACGGGCGCGCGCCAACGTGAGTTCGGCTGAGAAGTAGTTGGTATCGTTGGTCAGCACTTCCAGATAACTGGTTGCGCCTCCTTTGTAACGGAGCTTCGCAAGATCTGACGCGCCCTTGGCGGCTTCGGTTAGAGCTTCTTCGTGAGCTCGATAGTCGGTAAGCTTCTTCTTGGCAATCAGCGAATTTGAGACTTCTTCGAAAGCCGTCTGGATAGTCTTTTGGTAATTGAGTATTTCCTGCTGCTTCTGCGCTTCCGTCAGCCGGACATTCGCGCGAAGTGAGCCCGCGTTGAAAATGGGCTGGCTGGCAGAGGTGGTGAATTGATAAGCTCGAGCGCCCCAGGAGAAGATATTACCCAAACCGATACTTTCCAGGCCACCGGTGCCCGTCAAGGAAATGGTGGGGAACAACTGCGCACGCGCTACGCCTATTTCGGCATTCGCGGCGACCAATTCTTGTTCCGCTTCCTGGATGTCCGGGCGGCGTTCCAGCAATTGGGATGGCAAGCCCGCGGGAACTTCTTCGGGATTGGGTTGTTCAAGAATGGTCTGACCGCGAGTGATAGGACCGGGAGACTCGCCGAGCAGAAGCTTGATGGCGTTCTCTTCCTGCTGGATGGCTTGTTCGGTTTGCGGGATAAGAGCGGCTGCCTCCTCTACCAGTTGCTGAGCTTGGCGGACGTCTACCAGGCTAGTGTTTCCGCCTTGCTCGAGCGTTTGGGTGAGTTTGAGTGATTGATTGCGCGCTTCGAGCGTTTGCTTCTCGAGATCGAGTTCGTAGTCGTACTCGCGGAGCTGGAAGTAGTCGGTTGCGAGATCCTCCACGAGAGAGCTGATCACTGCTTTCCGAGCCCAGTCATAAGAGGTCAAGGTGGCGCGAGCAGCTTCCGTGGCGCGCCGATACTTACCCCAGAAATCGACATCCCAGGAGGCCGAGAGGCCTAACTCATCCGCAAGGTAAGCGTACGCCGGAAAAACGCCGGCTATGGCTGGAGAGCGTACGCCTGTAAATGTGGGACCGCCGGTCAGGGTAGGAAACCGATTTGCGCGAGTAATGGTGACTTGCTGCCGCTGTTGCAAGACGCGAGAAGCGGCGATTTGAAGATCGTAGTTCTGCTTGAGCGCGGTGCGGATCAGTTCCTGGAGTTGAGGATCTTTGAACAGCTCCCACCATTTCTCGTCAGCCAGCGAAGCGGTGCCAGACACCGTTGAGTTGTCTGGCCCTCGATAAGCAGGGGCAGCCGGCACATCAGGGCGTTTATAGTTCGGCCCAACCGTGCAGCCAGTCAGAAAGATAGCGAACGCGACAACGGAGGCGATACGCTTCATGCCAACCCTCCACCGGAAGTTACTTCTACAGGTTCTCCGACTTCATCCGGCTTCTTTTTGCCGAAACGGACGGACAAGGCTTCGACGATATCGAACATAACGGGAATGAGGAAGATAGAGATCAGGGTGGCGGCGAGCATACCTCCGATCACGGCAGTGCCGAGGACCCGGCGAGACACGGCGCCTGACCCGCTCGCCGTCCACAGGGGAACGCAACCAAGGATGAACGCGAATGCCGTCATCAAGATGGGGCGGAAACGGATACGGGCGGCGGTCAGCGCGGCATCCACCACAGACTTGCCGCGCTCATACTCTTCCTTTGCATACTCGACAATCAGAATGGCGTTCTTAGCGGAGAGACCAATTAGCATGATGAGTCCGATCTGTGTGTAAATATCGTTCTCATAATTGCGAACCCAGAGCGCCAGATACGCGCCGAAGACGGCGATGGGAGTGCTGAGCAAGACACTGAAGGGAAGCGACCAGCTTTCGTAGAGAGCAGCGAGGATGAGGAACACAAATACAAGAGAAAGAGCAAAGATGACCCATGAGGGGAGGCCCTGACTGGCTTCCTGTTCCTGGTAAGACATGCCTTGGTAGTCATAGCCCATCTCTTTAGGCATGGTGTCTTTGAACACTTCCTCCAGCGCCTTCATGGCTTGGCCGGAGCTTACTCCGGGTGCTGCGGTCACGTTTAACTGAGCAGCGCGATATTCGTTGAAGCGGACCGTGAACTCGGGGCCTGAAATGCTTTTGATACTGGTGACTGCGCTTAATGGAACCATCTGGCTCTTGTTGTTGGAAACATAGAAGCCGTTCAGATTCTCAGCTTTTCGACGGGACTCTTGATCTGCTTCTACGTACACCTGCCACTGCCGGCCAAACTGATTGAAGTAGTTGACCAGATAACCGCCCATGAACGTTTGCATGGTGTTATAAACATCGCCGATGTTGACGCCTTGACGCTCCACCTTGGCGCGGTCTACGTCAGCATAGATTTGCGGGACGTTGGGAATGTATCCGGCGTTCACCAAACCGATTTCTTTACGCTTGCTGGCGGCTTGAATGAATTTGTTTACGTTGTCAGTAAGGAAGGATGCATCTTGCCCTGATCTGTCTTCCAGCATCATGGTGACACCGCCCGAGGTGCCGACGCCCGGAATTGAAGGCGGCGGAAAGGAGAACGCGATACCGGCTTTAACTTTCGACAGGCCGGCAGTTACGCCGCCCAGAATAGGACCTATCTGTTCGTTGGGCGCCTTTCGGACATCCCAAGGCTTGAGGTTTACGAAGAAGAAGGCGCTGTAAGTGTTTTGTGAGAAGCTCAATAAACTGAACCCTATGACCGAGGTAACGCTCTCAATGCCGGGAGTGGCCATGAGGGTTTTCTCGACATCCCGGGCCGCTTCTGAGGTTCGCTCCAGCGAAGAGGCCTCAGGTAGTTGCAACGCGCAGAACAGATAACCTTGATCTTCGGTAGGCAGGAATGACGGAGCCAGCTTTCCATTCAAGGGAATGATGGCCACAGCAACGACGACCAGGAATATCACGCTGATAAACGCTTTGCGCATCAGGATTCCGGAAAAAGTGACATAGCCGTCAGTGACTCGGCCAAACCCGCGGTTAAAGGCTCGAAAGAAGGCCCCCAGCGGGCCGCGCTGGCGCTTCTTCGGTTTCAGCAGCAGCGCGGAAAGCGCCGGGCTGAGAGAAAGCGCGTTGAAAGCGGAGAACAGGACCGAGATTGCGATGGTGACTGCAAATTGCTGGTACAGCCTGCCTGTAATTCCTGGTACGAAGACGGTTGGGAGGAAGCAGGCAGCCAGGATGAGGGCGATGGCCACAACCGGGCCGGAGACTTCCTCCATCGCTTGCAGCGCGGCATCTCGCGGCGTCATTCCTTCTTCGATGTGGCGTTCCACTGCCTCAACCACGACAATGGCGTCGTCTACCACCAAGCCGATGGCAAGAACAAGACCGAAGAGCGAAAGCGTATTAACCGAAAAGTGCAGCACCGGGAAAAGCGTAAAGGTGGCAATCAACGAGACCGGTACTGCCAACAGCGGTATCAGCGTGGCGCGCCAGCCCTGGAGGAAGATATAAACCACAAGTACAACTAAGCCGAGGGCTATGAACAAGGTGACTTCGATATCTTTCAAGCCCGCTGACACGGCCTTGGTTGTATCGAGACTGACTTCGTATGCGAGGTCTTGGGGAAACCTTTGTTGGAGCTCCGCCATGCGCGCACGCACCTTTTCGGCAGCTTCCACGGCGTTCGAGCCCGGCAATTGATAGATGGCGAGAATGGCCGCCTGCTTCCCGTTGAAGCGGCTCTGCAGGTTATAGAATTGAGCGCCTAACTCGATATGAGCTACATCTTTCAAGCGCAGCGTAGAGCCATCCGGATTAGCGCGAATCAGGATGTCGCCAAATTGTTCAGGACTGACCAGACGGCCTTGGGCTCTAACTGTATACGTGAACTGCTGGCCATTCTGGATGGGCTCGGCGCCGATCTGGCCAGCGGGATTCACTGTGTTCTGGGTGCCGACGGCGGCGAGTACCTGGGGCACGGTGACCTGGAGTTTGGCCAATTGATCGGGCTTGAGCCAGATGCGCATGGCATATTGGCCGGCGCCGAATACTTGAACTCGCGAAACGCCATAGACACGAGTAAGCTGATCCACCATGTTGATGTAGCCGTAATTCGCAAGAAAGACGTTGTCGTAGGTGTTTTTCGGCGAGTAAAGGGCAACGAGCATCAACGGCGACGTGAGGGATTTCTGAACGGTTAATCCGACCGTGTTTACGAGGGAGGGAAGCTGCGATTGGGCCTGAGAGGTTCGAAGCTGGGTGAGCACCTGGTCGATATCAGGATTTGTGCCCACTTTGAAATCCACAATGAGGGTCATCTGGCCAATGTTCGAGCTATTGGAGTAAAAATAGTTGGCGTTGTCCACGCCGGACATCTGTTGCTCGATGGGTGTGGCCACCGATTGAACCACAGTCTCGGAGTCCGCGCCGGGGTAAGTGGCCTGGACTTGAATTTCGGGTGGAACAATGTCAGGGAACTGGGCGGTGGGCAGGGTTTCAAAAGAGACTGCGCCAACCAGCACCATGATGATGGCGATGACCATCGCCACAATGGGACGGTTAATAAAAAATCTAGACATGGTTATGAAACCTGGGCCTTTGATTCGTCGGGCTTAGGCGAGACTGTCATGCCATCCCGCACCTTGCCGTTGCCTTGACTGACCACATGCTCACCAGCCTTGAGTCCGGTGCGAATGACCCAGTCTTCGCCCTCGCGCGGACCTACAGTCACGCTGCGAATTTGAATTTTGTTGTCAGCAGTGACCACCGCCACTTGATACTTGCCTTGTAATTCGTTAACAGCCCGCTGGGGGATGAGGAGCGCATCCTGATCTATACCGGTTTGCGCGCGAATGCGACCAAACTGGCCTGGTCGAAGAAGATTATTAGGATTATTGAAGGCGCCGACAATGCGTATGGTGCCGGTCTGGTTATCTACGCTGCGATCCGCGAAAACAATGTGGCCCGGATATTTATAGATTTCGCCATTGCTCAACATCAATTGCAGAGGAACCACAGCGCTGTGCTTTAGCCAATCGCCGTTACTGCCGGGATTGATGCGTTGCGAGACTTGCAAATACTCTTGCTCACTGATCGGGAAATAAGCCTTGATCGGGTTGACTTGAGATACGGTTGTCAGAACGCTGGCTTGCGTAACGAAATTGCCAACTTGCGTAGCGGCGATGCCGGCGATGCCATCCACTAGGGAGCGAACTTTGGTAAACCCAAGATTCAGTTGCGCCTGTTCCACTGCGGCTTCGGCGGCCTTGATAGCAGCTTGATTGGTCAGTACGGAGGCTTCTACCTGCTTCAAAGTTTGCTTGTCGTTATCCAACTGGCTTTGCGCAATTGCATGGGCGTCGGCCAACGGAGAGTCGCGGTTCAGATTTATGCTGGCCAGGCTCTGCGCGGCCATGGACTGTGCTAACTGCCCCTGTGCCTGCGCCAATTGGGCCTTGGCTTGATCCAGCACGGCCTGTAAGGGCCGGGGATCAATCTCAAACAGGACCTGATCTTTTTGTACTAGCGAACCTTCCCGATAATTCTGCTTGACCAGATAGCCGCTTACCTGGGGCTGAATCTGAGCGTTTACATATCCGTCCAGTGAAGCCACCCAGTCGCCGTAAGTAACAACGCTCTTTGTGGTCACAGTAGAAACACCTACCTCTAGCGGAGGCGGGGGCGGCGGCGCCGCTTTTTGCTGGCAGGAACTCAGAAGTAATGTTCCTGTAACCAGGCTTACTAGATAAATTGTTGGAAGCTTTGGCATGGATAGATAGTCCGGTCCGAAAAACTCTCTAGTAGATGCGTGTACCGAACGGTACGGTTCTGGTAAGTTAGGGCTAGGTCAACGAAGGCGGCGGTGGTGGTTAACGGAAGCGAAGAGAGAATCGATTATCTACTGGACGTGGCGGCCGAGTTGTTTCTTTCCCGAGGCTTTTCAGACACCAGCGTAGGCGAGATTGCCGCGCAAGCGAAAGCTTCCAAGAGCACGTTTTACAGCCGGTTTCCCACTAAGGAGAAGCTCTTCACGGAGGTTTTTCGGCGACGCGCCGACGTCTGTTTTCTTGAACTTTCAGAAATCTTACGGCCGGATGGCGAACCGCGTGAAGTGATCACCCGGTTTGCTGAAAGCCTGGTGAAGAACGTGCTCACGCGCAATTGCATAGATCTGATCCGGCTGGTCTATATGGAGTCAAAACATATGCCGGAGTTGGGGCAGATTTTCTACGAACTCGGTCCCCAACGGGGACGCATTCGGACTTCGCAATACTTTCGCGGCTTGGTAGACAAAGGATTTTTTCGCTTCGATATGGACACAGATATTGCGGCGGAACAGTTCTTTGACCTGGTGACCGGAGAGATGGTGAGGCGATGCGCGCTGGCGATCAAGCCCGCATTTACTGGCGACGAAGAAGCTTATCGCGTGCACCTTGCGGTGGAAATGTTTATGCGCGCGTATCGGGCGTAGATTCCGCTGATCGAAATTTTGTTTTTGAAGTCTCGCTGGGTGATGCCCACAGGCCGAAGGTGTTTGTCCGGAGTATCAGCGAAGATTACATTTGAGCGATGGGTAGGTGGGTGCAAGAAGAGCGCCATGGATGGGCTTCCGATGATCAGACCCGATGGTGGTTTCGCGGGCGGAAAAGTTGGACGCGGAATAGAATCGAAGGTTTATCCGGGGGGGTGTGCGTGCATTTCAAGCTGTCTGTTTTTTGGGCGGGTCTAGTGTTGCAGAGCGTCCTTGCTCAATCCTCAGAATCAGTGCTCCGACAATCAGGGCCCAGCTTTTCTTGTGCCCATGTCACCAGCCATGTGAACAAACTGATTTGTGCGTCCGGCAGCTTGTCGGCGCTGGATCGCGAGCTGGCGCTGGTTTTTGATAACATGCGCGGCCAGCCGATGGATCAGAAAAAGTTGCGGGCTGACGAAGATGCCTGGCTAGCGACGTTGAAGCGCGACTGTTCGGATTCGGCCTGCATTCAGAAGCGATATGAGTCGCGCATTGCGGAGTTGAAGGATCAAAGCCTGCACGCGGCAAGCCCGGCTGCTTATGAAGAAACACGGCCGTTTCCCGCTCCCGCGGAACTTATGCGGGAAGCTCAATTATTAATCGGCAAGACGTGCCTCTATCAGGCTAACGTGGCGGGTCCGGTGGTTCCTGGATTTGGCCGAGCTGCTCGATTTCTGCCGGTGATTTCGAGTGGCGGGGTGACGGTAGTGGGCGAAAAAGGCGGCTGGCGATTTGCTTTTCTGACTTTTTCGATAGCAGGCAGTTCTGGCTGCGAGATTCGGGACGTGGTCGCCTTGCCGCAATCGGCGGTGGGCGATCGATTCCTGCAGTGTTCGGCTAATGAACCGGCGATGACCGGATTTGGAGTTCGCAATCCCGGCACTCATGGGCTCGATGGTTTCTGGTCAGTGGATCCGGACGGTCACAAGTTGCAGAGAATTGCGATGGGAGTGCTGGGGATTGAGAAGTCAGTGAAGTGCCAGCAGCCGGAGAGCGGTGAATGAGCCTATGACGCAAGGCACAGGGCAGCAGAGCCGTTTTAATTGGGTGCGAGACACCGATGCGGTGTCTCAGTACGTCTAAAGGACCCGGAGTGAGAGAGGGAGGCTGCGGCGAATCGGTGAGATTCAGCAGATCGGCTGATTGGTTTTACGGGCATCCGCATGAGACGCTTCGACTTCTATGAGGAGTCTGAAGCGTTCATCCTCCTCGCCCGTTTTCATTGATCTACTGTGAGTCAGAAGCAGTGCAAGTCTTCGCCCGGAACATACGCGACCTATAGCGGTGTCTTCCCGAACGCCGAGTAGTGGGTGATGGCTTTAGTGGTTACGCGTATTTACGCCGTATTTACGTATTTACGCTTTGGCTATCCCGGTGCGGACCGTCACACGGCGGCTCACGTCTCGGGCCACCTGAACCTGATCCGGGGTTCTCACGTCCGGCTCCGAAATTTTCACACGCTTGTCGGCGTCGGCGGAATGCCGATTATGCCGTTTCGCCAGCCTCTTGGCCGTAAGCCTCTTGTTCATCATTACTTCTCCTCTTCCAAAATAATTTTTCAGTGCAATGCTGTGCCCATCGGCGTGCGACTGGTTTTGAATGCCGATTTGGAAGATACGGCTATGGGATCAATGACCGCCGACCGTCAATTGACTTGCCACGGTCAGAGCTCGCGTTCGGTCAACACAACCTCTGACCACTCACCTCTTTGACAGCACCGTGGCCAGAAACCGGAGCTCCGGCTCCACTTCAACGGGATCGGCGACGGTATCGGCGATTTTCAGCCGCAAGAGTTCGCGATATCGCCTGCGAATTGCGCCGGAATTGCGTGGTGGTTATGTGGAGCGTCCCTGTATTGAATGAATACGTATTGAATGAATAAGCTTAGGGACGCAAAAAGGCGCACAGCAGCAGACCTATTTTTACCGGTTGAGACACCGCAATACGTTGCCTGAGTACGTTGAATTTTTCGCTTTCTATTTTCTTCAGAAGCAGCTGATAAATGGCTCGAAGGGCCCAGAGCGAGCGGCGGCTGCGGCGGTCGATGAGATTCAGCAAATCGGCTGATTCGTCGTAACAAGCATACGCACGAGACGCTTCAAATTTCATGAGGCGGCGGAAGCGTTCATCCTCCTCGCCCGTCCTTAGTTGATCTACGGTGACTCCGAAGCGGTGCAAGTCTTCGGCCGGAAGATAGACTCGACCCATGGCGGCATCTTCACGAACGTCGCGCAGAATGTTTGTGATCTGGAAAGCGATGCCGCATTTCTCCGCCAGGAGCAGCGCGCGCATGGACGTGAAGCCGAAAATGTGGATGATGGTTAAGCCCACCACAGAAGCCACTTTGTAGCAGTACTCGTAGAGTTCTTGGTAGGTGGCCATCTGCTGCGGACGAACATCCGACATGACGCCATCTATCATTTCGTGGAAGAAGCGGTGGGGAATGGCGTAGCGATGAACGGTGTCGCAGAAGGCAGGCCACAACTTGTTGTCCGCCGGGTGACCATTAAGTGCACGGTCCAGTTCCACTCGCCACACGGAGATGCTTTGCTCTACTAGAGCGGGCGTCGCTTTCAGTTCGTCGCTTAAATCATCGCACTGGCGCATGAAGGCATACACGGCGCACATGGCCTGCCGTTTCGGTTTCTCAAGCAGCAAGAACGAATAGTAGAAGTTTTTAGCCCGATCTTTCGCGATCTTCTCGCAATACAGATAGGACTCACGGACCGCTGCGGCGTCGTTTATATTGGGAGCAGTCTTGGTAGACATTGAAGAAGCACTCCCACTCTTTCGAGTTTTGAAATATGCGGACGGCGTTTTAAAACATCGTAATTCTGTGACCTTATCTTGTCCAGGACCTTCATCCCGCCGCGGCTGAACAGGTCCAGGTCGAGCGATAGACGGCGGTCCACCATCTTCACGAGCGGCAGACCTTTGCGAAATAAGTCGTCGGCAATATCTACGGCTTCGCGCATTACGGCACGAAAGCTTTCGTTGAATTGAAGGGCAAACAGTTCACCAGTGGTGTAGTTGTTTTTTGCGAGCAGATCCAACGGAAGATAAACACGGTCCTTCTTAAGATCCACGGTAATGTCCTGCCAGAAATTAGCCAACTGCAGCGCGGTACAAGTGAAGTCGGATAAGCGCTGGCGCTCGGCATCGCGATAGCCACCCAAATAAAGAACCAGATGTCCCACCGGATTAGCCGAGTTCACGCAGTAAGCGTACACTTCGTTCATGTCGCGGTAGCGAGTAACGGTTTGATCCTGAGTGAATGCGCTGATTAAGCGGTCAAACGGCTGAATTGGGATTTCAAACTTGTCGATGGTGGTTTTCAAAGCGATAAAAACCGGATGAGCAGTTTGGCCCGCGTACATGGCCTCCAGTTCGCCACGCCACCAGGTCAGCAGGCGGAGGCTCTCCTGGCGATCTCCCATTTCGTCGCCTAAATCGTCTGCCCAGCGGCAAAAGCTATAAACGTTGTAAAAATCCTGGTGCAGATGCTTCGGCAGCAAGACGCTAACCACCTGGAAGTTCTCGTAATGATGAGTGGCGAGCCAGCGGGTATAAGCCAGGGCGTCACTCACCGAATAGCCAGACGAGCTCTCCGGAACGGTGAGAACGTACTCTTTAGGTTGAAGGTAAGAGACAGCCACTCTTACTAGGGTATGATGGCGGTCTTTATTTGTCCGTTGCGGCGGTGCGCCAGATCATGAAGGACCTGAGGAAGATCACTGAGCGGCTGTTCGTGGTTGACCAGCTGCGCGGCGCTGACCTTACCCTCAGCAATAAAGTCCAACGCGCGGCGAATGTGCGAAGGCGTGTGATGGAAGCTGGCCTTGCAGGTGATTTCGGAATAATGCAGCAACCCGGTGTCAAGGCCGACCTTGGTGCCGTTGGGGCAGCCGCCAAAGAAGTTGATGGCTCCGCCTTTGCGAACAAGCAGGGTTGCGAGTTCCCAGGCATCCGGATGGCCGATCGCTTCAATGACCGCATCCGCTCCCCGTCCGCCAGTCTCTCTTTTGACCTCTTGAACCGCGCGCTGACTATCGCCCAGCAAAATGCCCTCTTCGGCGCCCAGCATCATGGCACGGTCTACTTGTTCAATACGGCGAGCCATAGCAATGACGTGCGCTCCGTAAGCGTAGCGGGCCAGCCGCACAAACATCAGGCCGATGGGGCCGAGTCCCATAACAGCAACGGTGTCGCCTTCGCGAACGTTGATTTCATCCAGGCCACGAACCGCACACGCCAGCGGTTCCACTAACGCCGCGTCCTTATAACTTAAGCCCTCAGGAATAAGGTAGGTGTTCTTTTCAACGATACGGGCCGGAATGCGGATGTACTCGGCATAAGCGCCGTTGTTGAACAGCAGATCATCACACAGATTCTGCTGGTCCCGACGGCAAAAGAAGCATTTGTCACAGGGAGCAGAGTTGGCGGAAACCACCCGCTGGCCGACGCGAAACTTCTTCACGCCATCTCCGACTGCGGCAATATCTCCGGCCATCTCATGACCGAAGAGAGCCGGCGGCTTGATCATTTTGGCATGATACCCACGACTGAATACCTTGACATCTGTGCCGCAGGTAAGAGCTGTGCGAACGCGAACCAGCAACTCACCGCGGCCGATGGTCGGCACGGGGACTGATTCCAGGCGCACGTCCTCTTTACCGTAAAGGACAGCGGCTTGCATTGTGTCGACGGCAATGGAGGTTTCGGCCACCATCAGTGTGTCTCCTGTGGATGCACCACTACTTTTAACGATTGTGCGCTGGGTCGCTGTGCCGTGGCAATGCCGTACTCGATATCAGAAAGCGCAACACGATGTGAAATGAGCTGCTCCAGCGGAAGATCGCCGCTGAACACAAGACGCGCTGACTCAGCCTGAAGATTCACGTTCGCGCTATAAGATCCCATTAAGAACCGTTCGCCGACGCAGATGTCCGCGCCCGAAATTTCGATGCGTTCGGTGGATGAAGTTTGTGCGAAAAGAAGAATCTTCGCACCTGGACGTGAGAGCCGTAAAGCCTGATCTACAAGGCCTTTGGCGTTTGTCGCAACGATTACAAAATCTGCACCGCGCCCATCGGTAGCGCTTCTGATAGCTGTTTCCAGAGTCGCGCTTTGCTGAATTGCATCATAGGCCACGGCACCAAAGCGCTGAGAGAGTTCACGGCGAAAAGGAATAGTGTCGCTGGCGAAAATGTGGCCGCCTTTGCGGTTCAAGAGCATCGTGAAGATGAGTCCGATAGGACCTTGGCCTAGTACTGCGACACAGTCACCTGGGTGGACGCCCAGCATCTCAACGCCCTTCACACAAGTGTTGACCGGCTCTACCCAGCAAGCCTGATCGAACGAGACACCTTCCGGGATGACCTCGACGCCGCGCTCGACAATCCAATCCATCACTCGCACATACTGAGCGAAACCACCGCCCGCCGGTTCATGGCCGGCCGTGACGCCCACCTTCTTATACGTGGGGCACTGCGCGTGCAGTTCCCGCTGGCAATAGAAACATTGGCCGCAGGGAATGTGGTGGAACACGATCACTCGCTGGCCAGGAACGTAACGGGTGACTTCAGCACCTACCATTGCAATCACGCCCGCTGTTTCATGCCCGTATATGCGGGGCGCCGGCAGCAGGTTGTACTCGATCTTTTTCAGGTCGGTGTGACAGATTCCGCAGCTTTCCACGCGAACTAAAATCTCACGAGGGCCGATTTCAGGCGTAGGAACGACTTCAACGGCAACTTTGCCGTCACCTAAATAGACCGCCGCATTCATAGCGGACGGGACGCCATTATTCCCCATCAACTTTGCTGTCGCTTTGTCCGACACTGCTGGCTGATTGAGTAATGTATCTGCAACTGACAAGGAAATCCCCCAATGCGCGTGCAGCCATATCTGCTCTGCGCTTTAAGCGAAATAGTTCGGGTATGAGACCAGGCTTAGCAATGGCCTGCAACACAATTTTCACACGCGAGAAATGTCCATCCCTTGAACGGCTTCGGTTGAAGTCGATCCGCAAGTTTTCATCGGCACGGTCCGATACTACTTTGATGCAGTAGAAAGGCAAACCGGCGCGTTTTGCTCGTGCGGCCACACCGAATGCCTCCATCTCGACCGCAATGGCCTGAAATTGCCCGCCCAAGCGGGTCTTTTCGGCAGCCGTGGAAGCTACGCTGTTTTGCGAAACGAACGCCCCGGAAACAAACGAGTGTTCGGTTTCCACTTCCAAGGCCGGGAGCGGCTCGCTGCTCTGCGGGTCTTTAATTTCGTTGGCGACCAGGATTTGACCTTCCTGCAAATCAGATCGAAGCGCGCCGCAAAATCCAACGCTCACCACGGCTTCCAAGGCGGAGGATTGAAGATCGGCGGCGACAATCGCGCGGATGGCAATCTCGAGCGCCTGCGCAGCCAGCTTGGGACCAGGGCCATTCGCGGCGAGCAGGATGCGGCGATCATCAAGAATGCCTTCCTGCGCGTAATCCAGTGGCCACTTCAGCGGCCGCAAGCCGGTGAGACGTTCGGCAAAAGGTTTCAGCTCGCCCGGTTCGGCGGCAATGTAGAGAAGTGCCATCTAGAAATACCTGTTCGCCCGAAACCAATCGACAGCCCTGCGCAATGCAACGTCGACGGGACCCGGCGTGAATCCGAGTTCGCTTGCGGCCTTGGCATGATTAACGAACATTTTTTTTCGCGCCATTTTGACGCCTTCCAACGGAGCTAACGGTTGTTGGCCTGAGATATTGGCCCAGGCAGTGGTAACGACGCCAGCGGCATAAGCCACCGCGTAAGGCAGTTTTACGGACGGAGCAGGCTTTTGGGCGATCACCGATAACCGCTGCAAGATCTGCTCAAGAGTCAGGTTCTCACAACCGAGGATATAACGCTCGCCGATGCGGCCCTGATCAGCCGCCTGTAAATGTCCGAGGGCTACGTCTCGGGCATCCACTAGGTTTAGGCCGGTGTCGACGAACGCCGGTAGCTTATTTGCCATGAAATCGACGATGATCTTGCCGGTGGGGGTGGGCTTGCGGTCGTGATCGCCGATGGGCGCCGTGGGGTTGACGATGATCACGGGTTTACCGGCTCGGGCAGCGGCGATGGCGACTTGTTCGGCGAGCCATTTGGATCGTTTATAGTGACCCTGCATATCGGCCTCGGAAACGGGTGTGGATTCGTCGCCTTCGCGACCGGGAGGCATACCGATACAGCCGACCGTGCTGGTGTAGACGATGCGTTCGGCATCCTGGGCGGCGGCGAGCAGATGGCGGGTACCGTCCACGTTGGATTGATAGAGATCTTGGGGATTTTTCGACCAGAGTCGGTAGTCAGCGGCGACATGGAAGACTTGCTGGCAGCCTTGCGCTGCACGACGGAGAGAGTCGGGATCCCGCAAGTCGCCCGTGACTCGTTCGGCGTCGAGTTCGCGAATCTGACTGTTGGGGCGGCAGAGCGCCCGGACATGATGGCCGCGTTCGACGAGAAGGCGCGCCACGTGCCAGCCGAGGAAGCCGCTCGCGCCGGTTACTAGGACTTGTGCCAAGCGGAGTGCCTTCTGTTAGGAATGGTGCGTGCGGCGGCAGGTTTGGCAGCACGTGTCAGAGGAGTCGGACTGGTCAGACTGGTCGGACTGGTCGGAGGGGTCGGACTAGACAATCCGGTCAGACATGAGTGACCGCTTTTGGAAAGGGTCAGATTAGCTTTGGTAAACACTAGGCGGTCGTGGCGGTGCCGAAAGCGTTCTGCTCGGACGCAGATAAGGCTTTGCGGTATTCTGCCAGGGCTAGCAGTGGGAAGGTATTTCTGTAATCGGTGTAGGCCAGATAGAAAACGCGGGGGAAGCCGGTTCCGGTGCAGTAGTCTTCGTCCCAATTGCCATCGCTGCGCTGACTTGAGACCAAGTACTCCACGCCATTGTGAAGGCTCTCGCTCCGGATGTCCCCGCCGGCGAGCAATGCCAAAATCGCCCAGGCCGTTTGCGAGGGTGTACTCGGGTTGTTGACGTACCGATTTTCGTCGTAGCTGGCGCAGCTTTCGCCCCAACCACCGTCCCGGTTTTGAAAGGCGCGAATAAACTCGAGCGAATACTGAATGAACGGCTCGTTTTCATCGACGCCGGCGGCGCGCAAACCGCGGAGGGCCAAAAAGGTTCCGTAAATGTAATTGACGCCCCACCGGCCGTACCAACTGCCATCCTGTTCCTGAACGCGCATCAGATATCGAACCGCGCGCTGCATGGCCGGATGCTTCGGATCAATGCCGTGCCGGGCCAGCGCTTCCATCACCCGACCCGTAATGTCGGGGCAGGATGGGTCAAGCATGGCGTTATGGTCCGCAAAAGGAACATCGCTCAAAATGCTCCAGTTATTGTCCACGTCAAAGGCAGCCCAACCGCCATCTTTGCCCTGCATGGCCAGCAGCCAACTGACGGCACGCTTGATGCAAGCGCGCTGCTTCGCTTCGTCGGAGGCTTTGATTTTGTCGAACGCCAGCAGCACCATGGCCGTGTCGTCCACATCGGGATAAAACTCGTTGTTGAATTCGAACGCCCAGCCTGACGGCTCGGTGTCGGGACGCTTCACGGACCAGTCGCCCTTCCGCCGAATCTCCTTCGACAGCAGCCAGTCGGCTGTGCTGCGAAGAGCTGTCAGGGGTGGATTCTGGGTTTCCGCCAGAGAAAATGCGGCAATCGCCGTATCCCAGATGGGCGAAAAACACGGCTGCATGTAGAACCCGCGCGAGTCGTTATCCACCATCAGGTTGTAAAACTCTTTTTCGGCGCGCACTCGCAGCGGATGATCAGGCTTGTAGCCCAGGACATCCAGCGCCATCACGGCATACTGCATCGACGGATAAATGGCGCCTAGGCCGTCAGATCCCTCAAAGCGCTCCGTCATCCACTCTTCGCACTTCTTGATGGCATAACGGCGAATCACGCCGGGGCTTATCCGCTCCCAATACTTCAGGAAGTGGTCCAGCGCCAGGAAGCAATTACGCCAACTGAAGAAATGCAGATCGCGCTCCGGGTACATGGGCGCGCCGCTGAGGAACAATTCATCTACATTGAACCCGGACGGCACGGAGCGCTTGGGGTTGGACGCATGCACGATAGAGAGCGGAATGACAATAGCCCGTGTCCAAGATGACATCTGGTAGATGAACTTTAGAGGCAAAAGAATGATTTCGGGCGGTATGGATGGGCAGGCGGAGCGCGGAAACAGACCGAACATCCCCAGATTCACCCGGACGTAGCTATTAGCCGCCTGCAGTCCGCCCATTTCCAGGATGCGGGCACACAAACGAGTCATGCGGGGATCGGAAGCAGGTATGCCGGAAACCTTCAAGGCAAAATAGGCCTTGATAGACGCATTGATTTCGGATGGACCATTCAGGTAGATGTTGAACCCGCCATCAGGAAGCTGCCGGCTCAAAATGGAAGCCACCGCACGCTGAACCCGGTCACGAGAAGGCGGATTCCAAACGCCATCCACGGGCGGATGCAGCCAGAGTTCCATCAGGATATAGTCGGATTCAAGAGTCGAATCCGCACGCAGATCGGCCCACCAGAAGCCGTCAGCGGTCTGGCGACGCAAAAGAGCAGCGGAAACGCGCTGAACAGCCTGGGCCACCCCCTGTTTCAGCGAACCCGAAATTTGAAGACTAGGCCTCATTACTCAGATAATTCGACTATTGCAACGCACCCAAGGTTGCGACTATGTTCTCACCGTGTAAAGACGTGGAGTGAAGCTTTCAAGGTCCGACGGCAGTGTGAAGCGCACATCTTCCTCTTTGATCTCCACCTCTTCCACCTCGGAATATCCTTTGGCTTGGAGATGGGCAATCAATTCGCTCACCAGATGTTCGGGCGCAGAGGCACCGGCAGTTACGGCTACGGTGTCGATTCCCGCAAGCATGGATTCCTGAATCTCACTGAAATCGTCCAGCAGATAAGCGGGAACTCCTGCTTTCTGGCATACTTCCACCAGACGGCGTGAATTGGAACTGTTCTGCGAACCCACCACCAGCAGAGTTTGGCAAAGCGGCGCAACAGCTTTAACGGCCAGTTGGCGATTTTCGGTGGCGTAGCAGATATCCTGCGTCTTCGGCCCTATGATGCTGGGGTATTTCGCCATCAGACGCCGGACAATATCCTGCGTCTCGTCCAGTGACAGCGTGGTCTGCGTCAGATATGCCATGCGGCTGGGATCGGACACGTCCAGGCGGTCCACGTCCTCGACATCGCTGACCAGAATCGTGTTCCGGGGCGCCTCGCCCAGCGTGCCGATCACCTCATCGTGGTCCCGGTGGCCGATCAGGATGATCGTGTAGCCTTGCTTAGCGTACTTGACCGCTTCCAGGTGAACTTTAGTAACCAGAGGGCAGGTGGCATCGATTACCTGAAGCTTGCGATCTTTGGCTTCCTGCCGAACGGCCGGTGAAACACCGTGGGCACTGAAGATGACGCGGGCGCCTTCCGGCACCTCAGCCAGCTCCTCGACAAAAATGGCGCCGGCGGCCCGTAATTCATCCACCACGTGCCGGTTGTGAACGATCTCTTTGCGGACATAAATAGGCGCGCCATAGAGGTCCAGGGCGATTTTGACCACGTCAATAGCCCGAACAACCCCGGCGCAGAACCCGCGTGGTTTCAGCAGCAGAACTTTTCTTTGGCTTCCGCTACCGGATCCGATGTCAGACGGGGTTTCAGTGGCGTATTCGAGACCGGCAGGAGGCATAAGGGAATCGTTTCAAGTATAACAAGCTGTTATGGGCGGGCCAGTAACGAGAATTGACCCATTATTCACAATTCCGAGGCCTTTTCCGGCAAACCAAATATAGTTTTGCTAGTTAATGCGGCTAGGCTGCTCCTGCGCCAGCTTTACACGCGCGCCATCCAGCTTCTTTTGGACCTTGGCTACTTCGTCGGGCTCAACGTCCGAGGGGGCGCTGGAATCCCATTCTTTCAGCGACGATTGCCATTGTGCGATGGCCTCTTTCAGCTTGCCCTTCTTAAACAAAACATCGCCCAAATGGTCGTGAATGGTTGGATCCTTGGCCATCAATTGAACTGAGTGGGAGAGCTGCATTTCGGCATCGTCCAGCTTATTCTGACGGAAATAGACCCAGCCCAAGCTGTCCAGGTAAGCATAGTTCTCAGGGTCGAGGTCCAAGGCTTTTTGGATGTAGCCCTGGGCTTCGGTGAGGCGAGTACCCTGGTCAGCCAGCATATAGCCCAAGTAGTTCCAGGCCGATGCATTTTTCGGATCCTGGTCCAATACCTTGCGGAACTCTTTCTCAGCCAGATCAAACTTCTTCTCGCGCTCATACATGGCGCCCCGAAGGAAGATGACGTTAGTCTTGTCCTCCTTGTCAGTGGATAGTTTGTCAGCCGCGTCCAGGACGTCCGCCATGTGCGAATAGTCTTTGGCCTTCTGGTACACGTCGGCTTCCTGCAAGTAGACCTCACGGTCATCCTTGCCGTTCAACATCTTTTTTAGTTCAGCGATGGCTGCATCCGGCTTGCCCTGATCTGAAAAAAGCGCAGCACGAACGGCATGCAATGAGCGTTCGTCAGGAAACTTTTTAAGCGCGGCATCGGCTTCCTGGGTCGCCTTGGCGTAATCCTTAGCTTCCCGATAGGTATCAATAATCTGTGCAGTGGCTCGGGAGGCTGAATCAGGATCGAGCGCCGCCTCCTCGCGGAAGGTAGCCACGGCCGGCTCTACCTGTTCATTTCGGCGGTAGTAGATGCCCAACTCCTCCACCATGTGAGCGCGGCTGGTGCGCTGGCCCGAGTCGTAGGTCTTCTTGGCTGTGGAAGCCAGGATGTCTTTCAATTGCTTGATCGCCTCCGGCAACTTGTTTTCATCGCTGAGGAGCCGGACGTTGTAGTAGCGAATCTCGATGTTGTCCGGATCTACGGCCAGCGCCTTGTCCATCATCCGGCGGGCATCTTCCAGCTTCCGCTGCTCCTCATAAATCTGACCCATGCGCGCAAGCGGTTCAGGATCCTGCGGATTCTCAGCAGCCAAATCCTGATAGGCTTTCAGGGCTTCATTAAAACGACCGGCGAGCGCCAGATCCTGTGCCATCTGGCCCTTCACTTCGACGCGGCTGGGATCCATGGAAAGCGCTTTTTGATAAGCGTCCGCGGCGAGCCCGTATTCCTTCATCTGCTCGTAGTTGCCGGCAAGCGAGATCAGGGCGCGGGGCGAAGGATTCGTCTGAGCCAGTTTCTCAAGCATGGCCGAAGCATCCTTGGCATCGCCGCGGTCTGAGTAAACACTGGCAAGCCCGGTAATGGCGTCTTCGTTCCCCGGCTCGATCGCGAGAGCTTTTTTGAAAGCCGCTTCCGCATCGACCGACGAGTTGAGCACTCGATCAAGGCGGCCCAGCATGACCAGGCTTTCCACGTCTTTCGGATCTTTTTCAGTGATCGCCTTATACTCGTCCACCGCTTTGCGGGCCATATTTTCGTCCACGCGGTTGGCTTGGGAGTCGCCAATCTGCTGCGTGTAGATTCGCCCTAAGACGCGCCGTGCATTCAGATCGTCCGGGTTGGCTTTCAGGGCATCTTGCGCTTCTTCCACCGCTTCCCTGACACGCCCCGAGGCACGGTACAATTCGGCGATATCTTCGACAAGAAAGCTGGTGGACGGATCTTCCTTCATAGCCAGCCGGAAGTTCTCAATGGCCTTATTAACGTAATCACTGCGATTGTTGTAAGCCGCCGCCATCTCCTCGTACATGTGACCGAGTGAGAAGTGATAATAGGCCGCAGCCTTGGGCGAACTGGGCTGGCTGGTGGCGGGCGGCAGCTTAACCGCGCCATTTTTGCCACTAATATCTTGGGCGCTTAGCGCAGCCGGTATCAACGTCAAGGCAGCCGTCAATAATAAGGTATTGACTGATCGCCGGCGAGTGGGGTTTAAGTAGAAATGGGGCATTCGACTGCTTCAGGAGTTCATGGGACCGTGCGGAATCAGCTCGTCGCCCTTAGTATAGCTCCGCTTTTAGAGGCCACGAACCAGACCACAACCGTAGTGTTGCCAAATTGACAAACTCCCCCCTCGTTGTGATCGCGGGCCCCACAGGTTCCGGCAAGAGTGCTCTGGCCATTTCAGTGGCCAAGCAGTTTCGCGGCGAAATCATTAATTACGACTCGGTTCAGGTCTACCAGGGCTTGAATATCGGTTCAGCCAAGACGCCGGCGGCGGAACGGCAGGGTGTTCCGCATCATTTAATGGACATCCTTTCTCCGCTAGAGGAACTCACCGCCGGTGCGTATGCGAATTTGTCCCGCGCTTGCCTTCTTGAGACCGCTGGCCGAGGGGCTTTGCCGGTTTTGGTGGGTGGAACTGGATTTTATCTAAGGAGTTTGCTGGAAGGCCTTTCGCCGGCTCCTTCAAGAAATGAGGACCTTCGGGTTCGGCTGGCGGCTGTGGCTGAGCGCCGGCCAGGAGCTTTGCACCGCTTTCTCCGCCGCGCAGACCGCGAGGCCGCCGAACGTATCCATGCAAACGACCATCAGAAATTGATACGGGCCATTGAATTGGCGTCGACCGCTTCCGCGCCGCCGCCTCCCCGGGAGCCTCTGACCGGGTTTCGCATTATTGGGATTGCGCTCAATCCGCCGCGGGCTGAATTGTATGCCCGGCTGAACCAAAGAGTAGTGAAGATGTTTGAGTCAGGCTTGCTGGCTGAGACACAGTCTCTGATGGACAACGGCGTGCCGCCGCATGGCAAAGCGCTTCAGACGCTTGGATATAAGCAGGCGGTGGGAGTTATTGAAGGGCGATTGACGCAGGAGCAGGCGGTCGAGGAGTTGCAGACCAAGACCCGGCAGTATGCCAAGCGGCAGCTAACTTGGTTTCGTAATCAGCATCATTTCCGGTGGTTGGATGGGTTTGGGGATGAGGTTGAGGTGGTGGGGGAGGCCTCTCGGATGGTTGAGGCGGAGTTGACGGGTTAATGGATTGCGTTTGGCTGGTGCCTTTCGCGCGGATTGAAATTTGTCGACCCTCACTACTCTGGCCGGAGGCCCTTCTTGAATATTCGAGAGTGCAGATGGACTAATTCGGCCAGGTCAGGAACGGGGTCTTCATGCGGCGCTAGCAAGCCGGCCATGCCTAAGGTGGCGACACCGTGGAGCGCTGCCCAGTACAGGTTCGCCAAGCTGATGGGCGCGTAGCCGACTGCCATTTCTGAATTGGCCTGTTGCGCCAGGACGGTGTTTAGCAGAACGTTGTAGGCAGCGTCGGCTTCAATGGTGAGTTCCGGATAGCGATCCCACGCGCCGAAGGATCCGCCGAACATCGTCAAGTAGTGAGATTGGTTTGCCAGCGCAAAAGCCAGGTAAGCCAGACCCATTTCTTCCAGCGGATCACCATCGCGTTCCCTTGCCTTCGCCACTGCCGATTCAAGCGCCTGGCGAAAAATGCGGAAGCCTTCCAGCGCAACCCGCGCCAACAATGCCGATTTGTCGGCAAAATGCCGATACAGGGCCGTCCGGGATACACCCAACTGAGAACCGACATCACGCAGCGTCAGCGCGTCGACTCCCTGTTCGCGGATGGTGCGAATGGCCACGTCGACCAATGCTCGCTCCAGATCAGGATGGTGATACGCGCCTTTTGGCTTGCGCTTAACTTTAACTGCCACAGGACCAACTCTTACAAAACCAGCCCCACAGGATCAACTCCCACAAACCAGCTTACGCCTGAATTCACATGTTGACATCGACAACATAAGAGCCTAATATGTTGACAGTGACAACATGAAACCTCAATTTCAACTTTTCTGGAAAGCGAATACGCCCTTGACCGCTGCGGGAATCGGGCTGCTGGCGGTATTCATTCCCACTTTCGCGGGAGTCTTCCTGGATCCCAGGATCATCACCAATATGCCGGCCTGGATCAAACCAGCGAAGTTCGCCCTTTCCACCGGCATCTACTCGCTGACGCTGGCCTGGATGTTTCGCTACCTGCCGAACTGGCCTCGTCTTCGTGGCATCACGGGCTGGCTAACGGCTGCAGTGATGGTGTTGGAAGAGGGCATCATCTGCCTGCAGGCTGCCCGCGGAACGACCAGCCACTTTAATGTGTCGACACCGCTGGATACAACCTTGTTTATGACCATGGGCAGCGCCATATTGCTTGCGTGGCTGGCGTCCGTTGCCGTAATGATTGCGTTGTTCCGGCAGAGTTTTACAAATCCGGTTTTGGGTTGGGCTCTTCGTTTGGGCATGCTGATCACGGTCTTGGGTGCGGCGACCGGAGGATTGATGACCAAACCCTCGCCTTCGCAAATGACCCAAGCGCAGGTGACGCACCGCATGCCGATTTCCGGCGCTCACACGGTAGGCGCACCGGACGGCGGACCCGGGCTTCCGGGCCTGGGCTGGAGCACCGGGCATGGCGATTTGCGCGTGGCGCATTTTATCGGGCTACATGCGATGCAATTTATGCCGCTGGTGGCGCTGCTGTGGAAACCAAAGCGTTCCGCCGCAATCTTTGCTGTGGCCGGCGTTTATGTTTCGGTTTTTGCGCTGATGCTGACGCAGGCGCTCGCCGGGCAGCCTTTCTTGAAAGGTCTGCAATGAGCGCCGAGCAAGTGTTTTCCAGCTGTGGCTTACTGGCGATGGCCGGTTGGGTTCTGCTTGTAGTCACCCCCAGGCGGAGTTGGGCGTCCACGTTAGTTTCGGGGCAGGTCATTCCGCTTCTGCTGTCCATGGTTTATCTGATCTTGCTGGCCCTCCACCTGCATGAGGCAAAAGGCGGATTCAAGACGTTAGCCGACGTCCATGCGCTTTTTTCCAACGACTGGGTGTTGCTGGCCGGATGGATTCATTATCTGGCGTTCGACCTCTTTACTGGGTCCTGGCAAGCGCGGGATGCGGCAGCGAGAGGTATCTCACGGTGGCCACTGATTCCCTGCCTTGTGCTGACATTTCTGTTTGGCCCGGTTGGCCTGCTCTGCTACTTTGCGCTGCGCGGGGTGATGGGCAAGGCGACTGAGCCTCAAAAGGAAACGGATGGCAAATATGCGCCGCAAGGCTCGTTATAAAGTCCCATGGTCATTAACGTCATGGGATATACGATGCGCAGTCCGCTTTCCAAAGCCCAGCGAAGGAGTTCCGCATTTCGCGTAGGCGCCAGAATTCCGGGCCCGCTGAAGGCGCCGGCGGCGCCAATCAAGGCCTGCAGATCCAGATTCGATTGAGCCACCGCGTGATGAAAAAATCCAAAGCCAGAAGCATAGCCGGTAATTTGGCCATCCCGCTCCACGACAACCGCCGTGTTCCCGGCAATGCCGTCGCTCAGTTCACCGGCCCGGCTGAATCCATGAACCCGCTGGCAGACCTGGCTTGCGGCTTCCACGTCGCCTTCGTTGGCCGGACGGACGACACTTCCTTTCACTACCTTGTTAATTGGCGGCCCCTGCAGGATCGAAATGGGTTCGCGCGCATCAAAGCCCAACTTTGTGTAGAGAGACAGCGATCGATTGTGGAAGGCAGCCTGCAGCAGACGGATTCCGGCAAAGCCGCGCTCGTTTGCCCGATCTATCACTGCCTCCATCAGCTTCCGTCCCACGTGGTGGTTCTGCGCGAGCGGAGAGACCGTGATGGGACCCACGCCTGCAATGACCGAGCGCTCGTCTTGGCAATTACTGCCCACGATTTGCCCCTGCATTTCGGCCACTACGCTATAAAAACACGGATGCGAGAAGAGCATCCCGAGCAAACCTGCGCCGGCCTCCGGAGACGGTACATCGGGAGGAAAACCATGCTGATGATTGATAGCCGCGAACGCCTCATAGCAGATGCGGCCGCAGACGCCGGCGTCTTCGGGCCTGGCCTGTCTGATTGTCAAGGGAGAAGGCACGCCTTCAGAGGACGCCATTGTGCTCCAAATTAGAATTAAGAAACATATCATGATCGCCCGCATGCCCAAGTGCGCGATGTGGCGCGAAATCCTAGTAAACGCTCCGAAAAAATTTTTAACCTCACTGTCGATTGAGCCTGTCTTGTCCGTCGTTCATATAGGAAGGACTTACAACATGCAATTTTTGATGATGATTTATGAAGCCGAGCAACGCTTTGCCGCGGGGTTTCCCGAAGGCGAGTTCGCCGAATACGCCGCCTTCGGCGAAAAACATTCAGAAGCCATTAAAGGCGGAAACGCACTGCAGCCGACCTCGGTTGCTAAAACAGTGCGGGTCAGAAACGGCGAGGCAATCACCACCGATGGGCCCTTTGCCGAAACTAAAGAACAGCTCGGGGGGTACTACCTGGTAGAAGCAAGCAGTATCGAGGAGGCCACGAAAATGGCAACCGGTATCCCGGCGGTCCGCTATGGGTCCATCGAGATCCGGCCGATTATGGTCTTTTCGTAGTCGTGAGCGGGCGAATGCCTCACCCTTCAGCGCGAAACAATGCTTTTCTGATTTCGAAATAAGTAAGGAGCAATCTTGAACACCATTACAATCCAAACTCCGCCTTCATTGCAGGTACAGCCGCATGAGCTGGCTATGGCGTCGGAGTATCTCATTTCCACACGTGACCGGGTTCTGGAGATCGTGAGGGGCTTATCGGGACCGCAATGGAGCTTCAGCCCCACTCCCGATAGTTGGTCCACAGCTCAAGTGATTGAGCATTTAGCCATCATTGAAGGTCGTGTCCATTCAGTGATTGCGAATCTGCCCAACGCACCGCACGCCGGCCCGGACCGTATCAATGCAACACTGGACGAAATCATCCTGACGGAGGTACCCAAGCGGACTGTTAAGATTCCAGCGCCGCCCCCGGTTTGGCCATCGGGACAATGGAGTCCTGCGGAAGCACTTTCGCGCTTTGTCGAAAACCGGCGGCACACGCTTGAACTCCTGACTTCTGTGCAATGTCTGCGCGGACGGGTTTTTCCCCATCCTATCCTCGGCGAATTAGATGGTTATCAATGGATTTTGGCTTTGGCTGGACATAATGCCAGACATATTGAACAGATGCTGGAAGTGAAAGCCTGCGCAGGCTTTCCCGAGTCGCTAGTGATGGCCGCTGTCTCGCTCCATTGAGCTGGATCGCTATGCGCTACATGTTATTGATTTACAGTCAGGAAAATGACTCGGCGGCGCCTGCCGATTTGCAGGCCGTCGCCGAGGCTCATCGGTCTGTTATGAACGAGACCTCGCGCCGCGGCATACTGCGCGCTGCCGAACCGCTGGAGCCATCTTCGACGGCCACGACTGTCCGCGTTCAGGGCTCCAACGTACTTCTCACGGACGGCCCATTCGCTGAGACTAAGGAGCAACTGGCCGGCTATTACATTCTGGAATGCAAGGATCTGGATGAAGCCATCGAATGGGCCGCTAAAATTCCCACCGCCTGCCAAGGGGGAATGGGTTACGTGGAAGTGCGACCAATACGCGAGATGGGCATGCCGCGACCGATGAATGATGGATGACCTGCGTTCGACAGTAGAGACGATGTTCCGGCGGGAGTCAGGCCGGGTGATCGCCGGCCTGATTCGCATGTCAAGCTCATTCGACCTGGCCGAGGAAGCCTTGCAGGACGCCTTTACAGCGGCCTTGCTCCATTGGGAAAAAGACGGCCTTCCCGACAACCCGGCAGCCTGGATCACCAGAGTGGCGCAACGCAAGCTGCTGGACCACGCGCGCCGCGAACAGGTTCGGCGAACAAAGGAAGACCAGCTGCGCTACGAAACGAACTGGATTGAGACTCCGGACAGTGACCTGGACATGACCTACCCGTTGCAAGACGACCGCCTCCGGCTGATCTTCACGTGCTGTCACCCTGCGCTTAACAAGGAAGCGCAAATTGCGCTGACACTGCGGACGCTGGGAGGTTTGACTACTCCGGAAATCGCGCGTGCGTTTCTGGTACCGGAAAGCACTCTGGCCCAGAGGCTCGTGCGGGCAAAAAGCAAGATTCAGAAAGCCGGTATTCCCTATGAGGTACCACCCACTAGCGCCCTGCCCGAACGACTTAGCGCTGTGCAAGCGGTACTGTACTTAATCTTTAATGAAGGTTACGCTGCGAGCGCCGGCGACAGTTTGATCCGGCGTCAATTGTGCACGGAAGCCATTGGACTCGCACGGACGCTATGCGAACTGATGCCAAGCGTGCCTGAGAATATGGGACTGCTGGCGTTGATGCTTCTGCATGACTCACGCGGAGATACGCGTGTGGGCAGCGACGGCGAGCTGACGCCGCTCGACGAGCAAGACCGGGCACTCTGGAATCAGGACAAAATTCGGGAGGGGCTGCAACTGGTGCAATGCGCGTTACGGCTTCGTGAAGTGGGCCCGTATCAACTGCAAGGGGCGATTGCCGCTTTGCATGTGGAGGCAAAGACGGCTGCGGATACAGATTGGAGACAGATCGCCTCCCTCTATCAGAAACTGATCGAAATGCACCCGTCCGCAACCGTAGCGCTGAATCACGCTGTAGCGGTGGCGATGAGTGAAGGCCCTAGGCAAGGGTTGGCGCTCCTGGATGAAATTGGTGCTTCTGGCGCCCTTCAGACCTATTACCTGTTTCACGCCGCCAAGGCGGATTTGTTGCGACGCTTGCTGCGCAAGGAGGAGTCGCTGGCAGCCTACCGGGCCGCACTATCGTTGACTAGCAATGCTGTTGAACGCCGGTATCTGCGCCGCAGGATTAGCGAAGTGCTAGGTGATCAGGCATCGGGTAGCTAAACGACCCCACCTAGAACTGAAAATGCAATCCAAATTGCATCTGCCGCATGGGTACTTCAATCGCCGTAATTGTTCCCGCGCCGCCGACATCAACGGTCGAATTCGGATTCGCCAGATTGGTGTGGTTGAACACGTTGAAAGCATCGGCACGCAGTTCCAAAGACCGCCGTTCGCTTGCTAAGAAATTCTTCGCCAGCGACAGATCCGATTGCCAAAGCCCTGGCCCACGAAGTGAATTGCGTCCCGCCGTGCCTTGGCGGTAAGGCTGCTGCGGTTCACTGAAAGCCGCGGGGTTAAACCATTGAGAGGCATTTTGATTTGAGACGTTCGGGTTGCCCACAACGTCGGCGCGCAGCGAGGAAAAATCCGGATCATTCAACAGGGGCGCGTTGGCCACATTCGGAGTGAAGGGCTGGCCGGACGCCACGGTATGAACACCGCTCAGACGCCAGCCACCGAGAATCACATTGGCGAATGAGTTGTTGCCCAGCTTGAAATACCGGTCTTTGCCGACCGGAACGTTCCAGTTGTGCTCAAACGTAAATGTATGTTCGCGGTCCCAGGAAGCGGGACCATAATCGGACCGGACGTTGTAACTGTTCGATGGCACGCCGCCGCCTTCGGTATCGGTCAGCGCCTTTGACCAGGTATAGGTCATCAGGAAATCCAGCCCGTGTGAATACTGCTTTTGAAACTTCGTCTGCAGCGAGTTGTAGTTCGAGTTATCGCAATTGCAGTATTGATAGAGGCCCTGCTCCAGACCATAGAGGCTGTAAAAAGGACGGCGCGAATCCACCGTGCCGGGCCCTGGAAGCGCCTGGTTGGCATTCAAAGTCTCGAACAGGTGACGTCCCACGTTGCCCACATACGCCACCTCGAGAGCCAAAGAGTTGGTAAAGCGATGCTGCACCGTGAAGTTCCAGAACTGGGCTAGCGGGATCCGGTAAGAGTTCAATGGATTCAGGAAGTAATTGATGCCGACGCCGTCTGGAAGTCGGTATGTCCCATTGCTGCCGATGGGCGGTTGAAGCGGGGCGGGTGGACCATTGAGCAGATTGAACGGCGAGATGTAGATGTTCGACTGATTGACGTTCTGGAAGTTCACGATGGGCGGATTGTAATCAGCGCCCTGCCCGAACACGGAACCTAAGCCGCCAGGATTGTAGCTTTGCCCGTAGCCGGTTCGCACAACTGTTTTGGGAGTCGCCTGATAGGCCAAGCCAATGCGCGGTGCGAAACCCAAGTTATAAGCCTTTACACCCAAATTGAGCGGATTGCCGCCAACGCCCGCCACCACAACATCGCCCGTAGCAGGATCGAAAGTACCGGCTCCGCCCTGTTTAGCGGCCGTTTGCGGCAGATAATTTTCCCACCTCAACCCGTAATTAAAGGTCAGCTTCTGATTGATGCGCCAGGAGTCCTGGGCAAACAGAAAGATGCGGGTTTCGCGCAAGCCCGGATAGTAATTGTAAGCCGTGTAATAGCGGTCGAAAGTGCTGGGAAAGCCCAGCAAATAAGAAGCGAGCGCTGAGCCGGTGGAGGCCAGTCCAGCTGCGACGCTATCGATATCCGGATTGCCGGTCACAGAATCCGTGAAGGTGATTTCACCCGGGCGGTGCGCATCGCTCGGTATGCGCTGTTGTTGCGCTCGCCGCACGTCTACACCGAACTTAATGGTATGGTCGCCCGTGATTTTGGTCCAGTTATTGACCCACTGGAACTGATTTTCAGTTTCTTTAAGCGGGCAGTTGCACTGATTCACGCCCAGGCCATAGCCGAAGTTGAAGCCGCCATTGCCGTTGATATAGAACGCCGGCAGACCCGAGGTGGATGGAGATCCGGTGTTTAATCCTGGAAGTCCGGCATCCAGGGCCGGAGTGGTTCCGGCGTCGCCCGGCTGTACGCGAATGCGATACCGATAGAAGCCAAAGCGCGCATCTGTCACAAGGCTGGGACTGAACGTGTGGTCGAGTCCCACCGCAAGGCTCTGATTGCGGTCAATAGAATCGCCTGAAAAGCTGAACGCGCTAGGGCCGCCGCCCGCTGCGCCAAACGCAGCCGGCGCATTGTTGTTGTAATCGGCAATCGTGTAGCGGCTGAACAGATGCGTCTTGCTGGTCAGGTCGTAATCAACACGGCCGTCGTATTGGTCCGTATCGAACGCTTGGACCCCGTCGCTGATGTAGTTGTTGTAAATGCCGCCATTGCCGGTGTTAGGAAGCGGCAACAGATTCAGCAGTTTCTGCATGGGCGCGGCAACCGGGACGATATTAAGCTGCCCGTTCTGCGAATACACCTGACGCCCCGAGCCAGTAGCCGGATCGCCCGTGTTCGGATTGAACACCATGCCGGCCTGCGCCGGAACGCTAGCGCCTTCCGTGGTTGTCACCATCACCGGATTCGCGCAAGCCGTTCCGGAAACACTGCCATCAGCGCAGATGTAATTACCCAGCAGCGATTGCAAATTGCCGGAGCGTTCCGCCGCCGTCGGCACGGTTGTCAGAACCGAGCCTCCCGTTCGACGCCGCGTTCCCTGGTAATCAAAGAAGCCGAACAGCTTGTCTTTCACGATGGGAAAGCTCACCGAGCCGCCAAACTGGTTCCAGCGAATAGCCGGATTGATTCCAGTGAATTGATCAGTGGCATTGGTAATGTCATTACGCAGGAACTCGAAGAGCGATCCGTGCCAGCTATTCGTTCCAGACTTAGTAGTGGCCTGAATCAGCGCGCCTGAGGCCGCGCCAAATTCCGCTTCATAGTTGCTGGTGCTGACCTTGAACTCCTGCAGCGCATCAATATTCGGATTGATCACGGCAATTCCTAGAATGGCGCTCTCATTCTCGGTGCCGTCTAAGAGGAATCCATTCGCGGTGAAGAACTGGCCATTGGCGTTTGCCTGAATTCCCTGCTGCGGATTCTCCGCCGCGGAGTGCGCCCAGACGTTGCGCTGCGTGCCCGGCACTTCCAATAACAGGTTGGTGACATTGCGGTCCAGCACAGGCAGGGCTTCCACCTGCCCGCCTGTCAACGTGGTGGAAATCTCTGCACGATCTGTGGTGAGCAGAGGCGTGGCGTCAGTGACTTCGACCGTGGTGGTGACGTTCGATGGCTGCAGCACCGCCTCGACTTGCGTTGTAGCATCCACCTGGACATCGGCATTTGACACAAATGCGCCCAGTCCGGCGCTTTCCACTTTAACTGAATATCTGCCCGCCAGCAGGTGAGTCTGCGAGAAGTTGCCGTCCTGGCTGGTCTGCGCGTGGAAAACCGTTCCCCGTTCCAGATCAGTGATGGTGACGGTGGCTCCGGGCAACGCTGCCCCGGAGGCGTCACGCGCCGTTCCGACAATGTTGCCTGAAACGGCCTGCCCGAAACCAACGGTGGATACCGTCAGCATCGCGATTACCAGAAGAGTGTAACGACGAAGTTTTGTCCACATTTTGTCAGACCTCCAGACTAACATCTAAATTTCGATCAAGTATAGTATGTATCTTATCCCGTTGTTTCAATGTGCAACGAAGTCAGGGTTTACACTAATTTCTTTACAGAATGACTAAATTAAAGCAAATTTATCATGCCCTAACGATATTCGCGATGATAGGGCCGACACTGCTTTTTTCGCAGAAGGCCCCGCCCGCTCCGGGACCTGATGAGCGCTACAAAGCCGACATCCTGGTGGTGGTTGCGCACCCGGATGACGAAACGGAAATCACGGGTTATTTAGCGCGCGCCATCTACGCCGAGCACAAGCGTGTCGCCGTGATTTTCGGCACGCGCGGCAACGGTGGCGGAGATTCCGCAGGCCTGGCGCAGGCAGCCGCACTCAGCGACGAACGCGAGATTGAAGCCCGCAAGGCGCTGGCGTCGTTCGGCGTCATGAACGTCTGGTTTCTGGATGGTTCCGACACTCCTGGTCAGGATGTTCTTCGTTCGCTTGAAACCTGGAATCATGGCTCAGCGCTCTGGAAAGCGGTTCGGATTTTTCGCTTGACCAGGCCCACTGTGGTGATGACATGGATGCCGGAATATGTGGCGGGCGAAAATCATGGCGATCACCAAGCAGCCGGCGTTATTGCCACCGAGGCCTTCGATATGGCCGCCGACGCCACAGTGTTTCCCGAACAAATCACCGCCCCGCGCGATGTCAATAACATCGGCAATCTCACGGAAGGGCTGCAACCATGGCAGGCGCAGAAGCTTTACTTCTTCTCAGATGCCTCAGATCAGAGCTTCATGGACGGCAAGGGACCGGAATTTTCAACACTCGACAAGTCACCGCAAGGCAAGCCTTATTACGAACTGGCCGCCGAAGAGATGGCTTACCACCTCACTCAATCCGACACCGGCCAGTTTGCGAAGCAAGCGATTGAGAAAGGTGATTACAAATACTTTAAAACGCCTGTTCGGCTGGTGTTCGGCAAATCGCACGTGGAAGCCGCTCCGACTGCTGATCCTTTTGAAGGCACCACTTCAAAACCCATCGCTTATGTGCCGCCGCCCGGATTTCAAACCGTTCGTAAGCCGGAAGGGGCATTGGAGCTAGGCGGTCCTTTCGCGTTCTACCGGACTTTTTGGCAGACCCACCAACTCACGTCGCTCGAAAACATTTTGCCGGGGCAGGTGGAGCTAGAAGCGGGAAGCGTTTTGCACCTGCCAGTTGTTATTCACAGCGACACGGCTCAAACTGTCACTTTGAAGCTGGATTTGCCGCAAGGCTGGTCGCGCAGCTTTCATTCCTATGACCACTTCACTGAATACCCGGTGAGCGCGGGCGGAATTTATCCGGTCAGCGTAAATATTTTTACCGCAAAAGAACCCACCAAGAGCTTTCAAACAGTGACCATCAGCGCGATTGCGAATGGTCAGACCGTTGGCAGCGTCAGCATGCAGGTTCATCTGACCAGCGGAGGGGGCTTGCCGCAATAAAACGCTCAGGCGACAGGAACTCTATCGGATGCCCGGTGCGTCCATCTATTGCTAAGTCCGCCAGCAATTCGCCCATGACGCTGCTGAATTTGAAACCGTGGCCGGAAAAGCCGGCGGCGACCGAGACTTGCGGATAAATAGGATGCGTTGTCACCACAAAATGTTCATCGGGCGTCAAGGTGTACAGGCAGGTAGCTGCGCGCAACAATCGTCCATTCAGCGCCGGAATGAAAGTCTCGAGATGGCTTCTCACCTCATCCACATCAGCATCCGATACTTGGCGGTTGACGCTATCGGCCGTGCAGTTCTCGCCGCCGCTGTGCATGGCTGCCTTTACACCCTCACCTCTGCCTGTCGCGGGGAAACCGTAGAACACGTTCCGACCGTCCACGTCCCAGATGTAGATGGGGAAGCGGTCGGGTTCAAAACCATTGGCATCCGCCACCGGCTCAAACCAGCACATAGCGTGGCGCTGCACGGCGAAGCTCAGTTGCATCTCGCTCAGCAGCTTTGCAGCCCAGGCGCCCGGGGCCACAATCAACCTTGATGCCTCGTAGCAGCCCCGGCCTGTATTGACCTTCACGCCATCACCGGATGCATTCGCCGTCCATTGCTCCACGGGCTCATGAAAATGCAGTTCCGCACCGCATGTCTCCGCCAATCGTAAATGCGCATGAATAGCCGCTTCCGGCCGCAGATACCCGGCCACGGCTTCATACATTGCCGTTTCATCCGCTCGTGGACGCAGCACCGGAAAGCGTGTACGAAGCTCTTTCGCATTCAGCACTTCATGCGCGAGTCCATGCTGCAAGGCGCTCGCGATAGCGCCTTCCACGACACTGCTGCCGGGAGGGCCAATCATCAGACCACCCGTCTGCCGCATGATGCTGACGCCCGCATCGCGTTCCAGGCGTTCCCACAATTCGTAAGCACGCCGCAACAGCGGCACATAGTTCGAATTCTCGTGATAGGCCTGACGAATGATTCGCGAGTCACCATGCGATGAGCCCAGGTTGTGAGCCGCGCCGAACCTTTCCAGTCCGAGCACGCGTTTGCCTCTGGCAGCCAGGTGATAAGCGGCCGCGCTTCCCATCGCGCCTAGACCTAATACAATCGCGTCGTACATAATCAAGCTTTATCCATTACGAACTATGTCCCTCTTGCGCCGTCAATTCGTTGCCTCCGCCGCTGCCGCTCCATTTGCATTGTCCGAACAGTCTTCCGGGCCGGAAAAGCCGCCCGGCCGCCTCAAAGTTGTCGTCACCGGCGGCCATCCGGGCGACCCTGAATGCGGCTGCGCGGGCACAATAGCTCGTTATACCGCTTTGGGACACGACGTTGTTCTGCTCTATATGAACCGGGGTGAAGGATTCTGCCAGGGCGCCGACCCTAGCCAGTGCGGCGCGGTTCGAACCCAGGAAGCATTGAGCGCCTGCAAAATTCTGAAAGCGCGCGCCGTGTTCAACGACCAGATTGACGGCAAGACGATTGTCGACAATGCTCACTACGCCAGCCTGCATGGCCTGCTGAATGCGGAAAGCCCCGACATCGTTTTTCTACAGTGGCCCATTGATGCGCATCGGGATCATCGCGGTCTCTCCAATCTGGTGCTGGACTCGTGGCTCGAAAGCAACAAGAGCTTCGCGCTTTACTACTACGAAGTCGCCGAAGACACCATGATGTTTTCACCCATGGAGTTCGTGGACATCTCCGACCCGCACATCGAGTCGCTCCGCCACGCCGCCTGTTATGCCCACGCCTCACAGGCGCCTGACAAATGGTTCCCGCTCCAAACCGAATTGACCCGCTTCCGGGGAGTGCAAAGCGGCCACAGACAAGCCGAAGCGTTCCTGCGTCACTGGGAAAGCAAGACTGCGTTCCTGCCTTGAACCTTGAGGCCGAACCACGCAGCCGCGGCTAATACCGCCATGACCGAGCCGGAAAGCAGAGCCGTCAGCCATCCATAATGCAGAGCCAGCAGCGGGACTGCGCTGGTGGCCGCCACTCCGCCCATGTTTCCCGCCAGATTCATCAATCCACTGGCAGCACCGGCATTGCTGCGAGCCACATCAATGGCGGTTGAGAAATAGCAGGATTCCGTGCTGAACAACAGGCCGACGCTTAGTGCGATAGCTCCGATGGCAACGCCGATGCCGGCTGACCGAGCGCCCACAAACAAGAGTCCGGACGCAGCCATCAGGCATGAGACTGCCACCATTCTGCGGCCCTTCAGAATGCCGAACCGGTCAGACAGCCTGGAACTGATGTAACCGAATATAGGAACGGCGATGGATGCGGTGATCCAAGGCAAGCTGTTGGCCCAGCCGCTGTTGACGATGCTAAGATGCCGGACATCCACCAGATATTTGAACAGCCAGTACACAAAGATTGAGATGGAATAGCAGTAGAGAAAATAGCTGAGGCAGAGAAAGAAGACGTTGCGGGTTGTGAAGAGCCGCCACCAGCTTTCACCGGCGTGTGGCGTGGCCGCGTGTTCGCGCCTGGGCAGATCTTTCGTTCGCCACAGCCATAAGAGGGCCACCACAAGCGGGAGTATAGCTGTCAGATAAAACGTAGCTCGCCAGCCGAGCTTGACCATAAGCTGCGCCACCAGCGGAGGCGCAAAGGCGGACCCGGTGGTGGATCCGGTGAAGATCAGCGCGTTGATGAACGCATGCCGCCGGGCGGGAAACCAGTCTGAAACCGCGGTCATTGCGACGGGATATGTGGCCGCCTCGCCAACGCCGTGCGCAAACCGCAGCACAATCAGCACCAGCAGAGCGCTGGTTGCCCCGGGCCAGATGCGTCCCGGCAGCAGACCGGTGAAGGCGGTGGTGACCACCCACCATAAGCCGAACATTCCCAAAACGAGCCGTGGCCCGAACTTGTCACCGAGCATGCCCCCGGGGATTTGGAACAGCGAGTAGCCGATCAGAAAGGCAGTGAAAATCCAGCCAATCTGAACATCACTGAGAGCAAAGTCGCGGGCGATATATTGCTGCGCCACCGTGATGTTCATGCGCAGCAAATAGCTGAGAAATGCAAACGACCACAGCAGCGCGACAACCGGTTTCCGCGACGTGTTCAACGAGCTGTCCAGCCGCCGTCAATCAGAATGGTGTGACCCGTGATCAGCGACGCGGCCGGCGAGGCGAGAAACACTACAGAGCCGGCGACATCCATCGGTTCACCGATGCGATGCAGCGCCGCAATCCGCTCCACCGTATCGGCATGAGCGACGGGGTCGGCCAAGTACTCTTCCGTTCCCGGCGTCTTAATGAAGGTGGGCGCCACCGCATTCACCGTAATGTTGTGCTGGCCCCATTCGACCGCCAGACATTTCGTGAGGTGCACGATGGCTGCTTTTGTCGTGCAGTAAATGGATTCGGTCGGCAGGGCCACAAAGCCGGCTTGGGAACTGACATTTATAATCCGGCCGCTCTTCTGGCGAATCATCACGCGGCCTGCGGCCTGGCTTGCGAAGAACGTACCTTTGACGTTCACCGCCATGGTCAGGTCATAGTCTTCTTCGCGGACATTCTCAGCCAAGTTACCTGGTGCGATTCCGGCGTTGTTGACGAGAATATCGATGCGGCCAAAATGCGCGACAGTCCGGTTTACTGCGGCGAAAATCTGCTCCACGCGGGACATGTCCATTTGCAGAGGAAGCGCGCGCCGGCCCAGGCTTTCCACTTCGGCGGGCAGACCTGCATCCGCGCTCACATCTCGAAATCCAAGCGCAACGTCCGCGCCGGCATTTGCCAGGGCAAGCGATATGGCGCGCCCAAGACCGCGGGCCGATCCGGTGACCAGAGCCACCTTGCCGGCGAGATCGAATTGAGGAAACTGATTCACAGGAACCAGACTAAAGCATGGTGACCCGGATCAACCTACGAGAGCACCAGCTGCGAGATTAGGGGCGCGTAAAGTTCCCATGTGGTGTTTTTGCGTGACTTCTCCCTCTACAGGCTGAGCCGGTGGGTTCCGGCGCCAAATATGAAGCGTATTTCTCGCACTCGCCAGGAGTCTGGCCTCCTTGTCATTGCCGTTATCGTCGTCAGCATTGGGGCTTTGTATCTCGGCCGAGTGGTTCTCGTTCCATTTGCCTTCGCGCTATTGTTCTCCCTGATCCTGAGTCCTATCGTTGCCTTTTTTGAAAAGATGAGGGTTCCGCGATTATTGGCCATATTCCTGGTGGTTCTGTCCTTACTGGGCGTTGTCTCACTGACAGGGTGGGTCACCTCGCAACAGGTGATTGATCTATCCGACCAGCTTCCCGGATATACGAAGGCGCTGCAAAGCAAAATTCACGCCAACCAGGGAGCAGGAGAGAACCGCTTCAGCAGACTTTCCGCCACGGTCCGGCAACTGGCCGAAGAACTGGCGCAGGCTGTCCCGGGGGGTTCTGCTCAGAGCTTCAAAGCAACACCGAATGCCGCGGCCGGCACATCCGCCGCGCGGCCACTGTCAGTAACAGTTGTGCCGCCCGCAAACCCGTTGCAATCCATTCAAAGCATGCTGGGCCCGCTGGCGGATGTCCTGGTAGTGGCCCTGTTTACTATTTTCATTCTCATCAGCCGGGAAGATCTGCGGGACCGGCTGATAAAGCTGGTGGTCGGCGGCAGGCGCTTAAACCTGATGACGCGTGCCTTGGATGAAACCACCCAGCGAATCAACCGCTACCTGTTGCTCCAGTTGTGCGTGAACGCTCTCTATGGCGTCAGCGTCGGCGTAGCGCTGTCTATTATTGGGGTCCCGAATGCGGCGTTATGGGGACTGATAGCTACAGTGTTTCGATTTCTCCCTTATATCGGGCCTCCGCTGGCTGGAATCATGCCCATCATCATTTCCCTTGCCATATTCCCCGGCTTCCTGCACGCGGCGGCTACCTTGATTTTTTACGTTGCCCTGGAACTCGTGGTGGGCAACGCTGTAGAACCGGTGATCTATGGATCGCACGTGGGACTGTCGCCACTCGCCATCCTGGTGTCCACGGTCTTCTGGACGCTGATCTGGGGCTTCCCCGGTCTGCTGCTTTCCACTCCCCTCACTGTTTGTCTGGTGGTGATGGGCCGCTACTCGCCCAAGCTGGATTTTCTGAATACCATACTGGGCGACGAGCCCGTCCTGCCCCCGCAGACTCAGTTCTATCAGCGGCTGCTGGGCACAGACCAGAACGCGGCGCGCCAGATTCTGGATCAGTATCGCTTGGAACACTCGCTGGAGGACACCTACGACACGGTCCTGCTGCCCGCTCTAGGATTGGCCGAACAGGACCGGCATCGCAATGAACTGGATGACGAGTCGGAAAACTTTATCTATCAATGCGCGTTCGAACTGGTGGAGGAACTGGGGCTTGCCAACGACGTGGGCAGCAGCGGGTCCAGAGAGTCAGCAGCAGACTCGAGAGCGGCGGTTCATCCAGACGTCAGCATGCTGTGTGTGCCGGTCAAAGACGAAGCCGACGCCATTGCCGCCGAGATGCTCTGCCAGTCGCTGCTGTCGAAAAGCTTCGACGCGCACAGCATGCGGCTGACAGGCTGGCCAGCGGTGCTGCGCCAGATCAGAACCCGCAAGCCGTCCATAGTCTGCCTCTCCGCCCTTCCGCCCTTCGCCATAGAGCCCACTCGCGCGTTGTATGCCAGGGTGCGGGAACGTTTTGCGGATTTGGAGGTGATGGTCTGCTTCTGGCATTTTGAAGGTGACTTACAAAAGATCGCGACGCGCCTGAAGCTGAAACCAGGCGACCATGTGCTGGCCAAAATATCCGATGTGCTGACTGAGCTGAACCGTTATTCTGCTCCTGCAGCCGCAGAGCCGCAGGCAGAGCTGGTTTTAGCTCAGAGTCCGGGCAACGACCGGGTCGCCCTCTCCTAGGGGACCGCGACCCCAAAGGGTTTGGCAACAACTGACTTTGCTCGCCTCCATCCGGTTCAAGGCTTGCCGTTCGCAAAGGGCGGCACAGCTGGTGTCATCTTGCGCGAAAGGAACTCGCGAAACAGATTGTTAGCCGCGTGACCTCCGATGACGATGAGGCTATTACGAAGGGTCAAACCGGCGCTTCGATCTCCAGGAGCACGGTATAAGTTTGACAATCCAGCGGCTGCGAAGCCCCCAATCAACGCCGAATAATTTGGCTCAGTGTGTCCGTTGTCGCCTCTACACTCGACAGATTGCAACAGTGCATAAAGGATGCGCGAGCGAATGCTGCCGGAGCCACGGTAGAAGTAGCGGGGATCCTGGTGAAAAACACTGGCCAGGACGGCGCGGCTCACCATGGAGCTAATCAAAGTGTCTCCATATGTGGATGCATAGCGCTTCGCGTAGCCTTCTGATTCCTGTCCGTACCCAGGGAAGGTCTCGTGGGCCTGCTCGACGCCCGCTACGCCAGCTACGATCAGAAAAGTCGCCGGATCGAAGGCGGATCGAAGGGCCAGCCGAAATTTCAGCTTTGGCGTCATCGGGGCCGCATTCCAGATGTAACTTACGTAATAGTTAGGAAGGAAACCTAAAACCTTTTGTTTCTCCTGCTCTTGTACCTGCGCCTGTGCAACCTCGTCCAAGCTGGCCACAACGTGAACAGTGGTGGTAGTGGTGGCGCTGTTCATGGCGGTCATGGGTAGCTGCTGTGTTTCGTCCGCTTTTAGCAACACCTCCGCTGATTCGGTTGAAGCGAAGCCGATGGAAGCAACTTTTGCTTGATAAGTGCCCGCGCGTAGACTGTCGAACTGGACTTTTCCATTAGCATCGGACGTACCCGTTCGTTCAATAGCGCCGTTTGGTTCAACCAACTCGATGCGCACGTTCGGCAAAACGGCGCCGTGAACGTCTGTCAAAGTAATAATCAGGCGGCCCTGTGCCGGCTTTTCTGCACTTTCCGCCGAGACGCTAACGCTTCCAACGCTCTGGGTCTGTTGAGCAACCAGAATAGCAGCGTTAGCAGATATCAGGAGCATCGCAATTTGCCTGCCGACTCTGAACAATTTAAAACGGCTCACTGGGGAAAAGGCAAACTGCTGCCATGATAACGGCATCGTCATACAGAATGAGAGGAGGTCCTTTGGCGTTTGGTTCCATACCAAGTTTACGCAAGACTAACTTTACTCAAGACTGGTCTTTCGCAGCACTGGCATTAGGTAACCCGAAATCTGAGTAGCCGCCACCTACAGTCTTGCCCCGACGTAAGGTGCGTCCCTGCTTGAGTTTAGCTAATCGGCGCGTTCTGGGGTTGGGCTGCTTGTTGACTGCCAGATTACCCGTACACAACTTAGAGAGTCCGCACGTCGGGGCAGCCCATGAAGTCCGCGATCATTAGTGCGCTCTTGAAAGGCGGGCGTACCCGGCCTTTTACGCCGAAACGGCTAGCCAGACGAGGCACTGCGCGAGGAGGGAGGCGACGAGTAGCGGAGTGCGGATCAGCAACGAGCGATCCCACGATGCCTGGAGTTCTCGGGCATTGTTGGGCGTTTGTCCGGTCTTGGCCGCATTGGTTTGCAGGCGGTTGATGGGCTTTGACCAGCGATTGTAGATCACGACGAACAGGATTAGCATGGCGAGTGAGGCGAAATAGAATACGCGTTGTCCACCGCTGGTGAACAGGGCCAGCAGGAGGTTGGACAGGATCGCAGCGACGCCCCATGCGGGCATCCGCGCGTTTCCGAACTGGTGGATAAATCCCATGACTTCCGTTGCTGCCGATGGCGAGGCCAATTGGAGGGCGGGACGGCCGACAGTCAGAAAGAACATGTCAGTGCCACAAACCACTGCGGTGCTTAGGATGCCCAGCAGAGACACCGGCCACAGCAGGTGGTTCATGGTTGCTCCGGTTTTATCATCGCCGCGGCGCCGATCTGTTGGAATACTTCGAGCAGATTCAGTTCGTCCCAGTGTTCAATAAACTTGCCGTCCTTGACTCGCCAGATATCGATGCTCCTCATCTGAACGGCCGCACGGTTGGGCTGGTAGCCCATGAATGGCTGGCTAAAGGTTCCGTGGTACGTGAAGCGGGCGCTGATGCGGGCCCCTTCTTCGATCACGTCCTCCATCACGACTTTCGTGTCGGGAAATGCGTCGAGGTAGTGCCGAAAGAAGGCTTTCACGCCGGCCGGACCCGGTTCTACGTAGACGTTGTGGTTGTTGTACCCCGGGTGGATGAACTCATCAAAGAGTTCCACGCGTTTTTCGTTTAGCGCTTGCGCGAAGAGCCGTGGGAGGTGCTTGTTGCTTCTTGAATCTTCCATGCTCAAAGTGTAAGATCTATACTGACGTGGCGCAAGGTACTGTCATCTTTGTCAGTTTAGAGGAACGAAATGCCGGTTTCTAAAAAAGAAGTGGGCGAGTGTCCTGTGGACGCGATGATGCGCGTGATGGACGGCCGATGGAAGGGCACGATTTTGTGGCGGCTGGTGGATGGGCCCAAGCGCACCAGCGAACTCAGGCGTTCCATTCCCGGGATCACCGAGCGCATGCTGATCCGGCATCTGCAGGAACTGGTTGCGGATGGCATCGTCACAAGAGACGATCAACGAACGATTCCGCCCTGTGTTTACTATTCCCTCTCGCCCTACGGACGGACGCTCGCCCCCGTGGTCCAAGTGATGTGCGATTGGGGACGCTTGCACTTGAAGCGTCAGTCGGGAGGACGATAAAGGGCGAGAGTGGCCTACGCGCGAGATACAGTCAGCGCGAGGTGCGCCTGACTTTCAAATCCATCAGCTTGTGGGGCGGGCGGCCGTTGATCACTATTTCTCCCTGCTCGGTCCACTCTTCGTTTTCCGTTACGCGCAGCACAGTGGCGGTCTTGTAGGGGCCGAGGGTGAATCCCCACGGGAGCGACATCCCGCTTTCGGCCAGTTTGACCTCGGTTTCAAGCCACCTTCCATCGTTGAAGGCTCGCATCTGGTAGCTTCCGGTGTCGTCATCAGAGGAGATCAAGGTTAAGGCTTGAAGCGCCGGCTGGCCACCGCCGGGCGTGGCTCGACCACACCTTCGATCATCAGTAGGAGTCCGTCGAGTTTGAACTGCACCGATTCGGTCTGCGCCATCTCGATAAATTGACCGGGTCCGCGCAGGACGGTAGCCTCACCAGACCACTCGCCCAGAAGGAATTCCAGTTTCTTCATTGCGGTTCGTTGGGCTTCAACGTTCGGCGTACGGGGTGTTGTTGCCATGGATTTAGCTCCTGTTTTTTTCTGACTACCTGGCCTAAGAATGGCCAGTTCAGAGTTTAAGGCAGATGGTGTGGACCATAGCCATATTGGACAACATTGAGGGAGTGCGAAAAAGATTCCACTTGACAGGCAAGTGAACATATTGCATAGTTCTAAGGCAGGGGACTACTTGGATGCCAAGTGAACAGAACGCGCGTATGGCGGTGCTGCAGGGGACGCTGGAACTGATTATTTTGCGGATGCTTCAGACCATGGGCCGGCAACATGCTTACGCCATTGCCACCCGTCTGCAGCAAGTTTCTGAAGACATGCTCCACCTGAATCAAGGAACGCTCTATCCGGCACTTGTTCGCCTGGAACAACAGGGGCGCATCAAGGGTGCGTGGGGAAAGACGGAAAGCAACCGCGAAGCGAAGTTTTATGCCATCACCAAGAGCGGGGAGAAAGCGCTGGCTGAGGAGACACTGCGCTGGCGCCGGATGTCCGGAATCGTGGAAAAGCTGCTTTCGGAGGGGGCCTGACCATGCGCCGATTCTTCGCGAGATTGGCCAATTTATTCAAAGGCAGGCACGCCGAGCACGAATTGGCACGCGAAATTGAGGCGCACCTGGCGATGTTGCAAGCCGATTTTGAGGCTTGCGGAATGTCCCGGGAGGAAGCAAAGCTAGCCGCCCGAAGATCGTACGGCAGTGTAGAATCCGCCAAGGAATTACATCGTGAAGCGCGTTCGCTCCCGTGGGTTGAAAACCTGATGAAGGACGTTCATTACGGCGCGCGCAACTTACTCCGGTCGCCGGGGTTCACCGCGGTGGCGGTGATTGCTCTGGCCCTGGGAATTGGCGCCAATACTGCGATTTTCGGCGTAGTGAATAGCGTGCTGTTGCGGCCTCTGGATTATCGCGACGCAGACCGGCTGGTTACCGTTCTTCATAACGGAACCCAGCCGGTGGCGACGGCGAACTATCTTGACTGGCGGGACCAGAGCCGTTCGTTTGAAGCCATGGGGGCGGCGGATGCCTGGGGTCCTAATGTAACGGCTATCGACGCATCCGACACCAGACCGGCTGAGCATCTGTCCGGCTTGAAGGTTACTCAAAACCTGCTGCCGCTGTTGGGTGTGCCGCCTTTGATGGGGCGTCTGTTCCTGAAGGGGGAAGACCAGGAGGGCGCGGATCATGAAGTGATTTTGAGCTACGCCTTGTGGCAGCGGCGATTTAACGGCGATCCGAACATCATAGGGAAACAGATGAAACTGGATGGCGAGAGCTACCTGGTGGTGGGTGTGATGCCGGCTTCATTCAAGTTCGCGCCGTTCTGGGCGGTTCATGCGGAGTTGTGGGCGCCGGATACGTTCGGCGCCAATATTTATCAGCGGGGTGGAAACCATTTGCGGGTGTTTGCGCGGTTGAAGCCGGGTGTGACACTGGCACAAGCGCGTGCCGATATGGCGACCGTCACCGCGAGGCTGGAGAAGCAATATCCGGCCACGAACCGCAACGTTGTGGTGAGGCCGCTGAAAGAAAATGTGGTAGGCAATATCGAGACGCCGCTCATGCTAATGCTGGGCGCGGTTGGATTCGTCCTTCTGATTGCGTGCGCCAACGTAGCGCACATGCTGCTGGCGCGCACCGCTGACCGGCAAAAAGAAATCGCCGTGCGAGTGGCGCTGGGCGCTGGCCAGGGCCGGCTGACAGCTCAGTTTCTGACTGAGAATTTACTGCTGGCGGCCATCGGCGCGGCCGCGGGGCTGCTGCTGGCTCTAGCCGGCACAAAGGCGCTGGTGGCGCTCAGTCCGGCCTACATACCACGCGTCGAAATGGTGGACATTGACGGCCGGGTAGTGCTCTTTCTGATAGGTATCACGGTGGCGACGGCACTGTGCTTTGGTCTGGCTCCGGCGCTGCATGCGGGCGCCGGAAACCTGAGCGATGCGTTGAAAGAAGGCGGCCGCGGCGACAGTAACGGTGTCAGCCGCAACCGCTTGCGAAGCTTCCTGGTGGCGTCCGAATTCGCGCTGGCGTTTATGCTGCTGATTGGCGCGGGTTTGATGGTGCGCAGTTTCTATGCTTTGCAATCGGTTGATACGGGATTTAATCCGCACAATGTTCTGAGCATGATTGTGTCCGTGGCGGGGACTAATGAGGCAAATTCGGGCAGACGGGAAATCTTCTATCGGGACTTGCTCGAGAAGATCATGGCTTTGCCCGGCGTTGCTTCGGTGGGCGCGATTAATCATTTGCCCCTGGAGGGAGACTTGTGGGACAGAGGATTCGAAATTGAGGGGCGTCCGAAGCCACGGCCGGGCGAAGTGCCAGCCGCGGTTTATCGCATCGTGATGCCCGGGTATTTCGAGACCATGCGCCTGCCAGTGAAGCGCGGACGCAGTATCAGCTATCAGGACAATGCGAAGGCTCCAGCCGTGGTCGTCATCAATGAATCCGCGGCTGAGCGTTACTGGCCGGGAGAAAACCCAATCGGCAAGCGTTTCGTGATCGCCGGTCAGGACGGCCAGCCGAACTGGCTGACGATCGTCGGCGTGACGGCGAATGCCATCCTGCACGATATCGACGGCCAAACGTTTCCAGAGATGTACTTCCCGGCGTTACAAATGCCCGCGTTTTTGGGTGAAGGAACCGATGGGATGATACCGCACATGAGTTACATCACCCTGGTGGTTCGCGCCGATGGGGATCCAGCTCACTTGACGACAGCGGTGCAGGGAGTGGTGCGATCCATCGACAAGAATTTACCGATTTCACAGGTATTATCGATGGACGAAGCGGTGGCGCACGCGACGGCGCAACCGCGTTTTGAAATGCTGCTGCTCGGCTTGTTTGGCGCGGTGGCACTGGTGCTGGCGGCGGTAGGAATTTACGGCGTCATGAATTACTCCGTTTCGCGGCGGACACGCGAAATCGGAATCCGCATGTCACTTGGGGCAAGCCGGGCAGATGTGCTGCGCATGATTGTCCTGCAGGGTGCATTCCAGGCGCTGGCAGGTACCGCCGTGGGTTTGGTTGGCGCCATGCTTTTATCGAAGCTGATGGGGCGACTCCTATTCGGCGTCAAACCGACAGATCCACTGACGTTCGTGGCGGTGACAGTGATGCTCGGTTTGGCGGCACTACTGGCCGCCGGCGTCCCCGCGCGAAAAGCGATGCGGGTTGAACCGATGGCCGCGTTGCGGAGTGAATAGCTTCACGGAGAGATCAACTTAGTGACCTGGCAGTATTGGACGGCGTGGGCTCAGGCCGCGTTGCCGCAGTTGATCATCCATGGCGTGCCGAACTGATCGACCAGCATCCCGAAGCGAGCGGCCCAGAAGGTCTCCTGCAGGGGCACAACAATGTGACCATTTTCTGCCAGATTTTGGAAGAGCCGGTCTGCTTGGTCAGGCGAATCCAGGTTGAGCGTCAGAGAGAAGCCTTGCGGCTGGCGGAACTGGTCCGGGCTCATATCCGCCCCGGTGAAGCGTTGATCGCCCAGAGTCAGCGTGGCATGGATAATCTTTTCGCGAAACTCAGCAGGCACTTGGTTCGCGAGGGGCGAATCCTTATAGCGAAGAAGATAAGTCACCTTGCCGCCTAAGCAGGTCTCATAAAAGTGGAATGCGGCCTCACATCGGCCTGGGAACGAGAGATGAGGGACGAGTAGCATCCATTTATAATCGCGTTTGTGGATGGCGGAAGGAGAGCTCGCCGTGATGCCGGGGGGGGAGCCGACATCTTGAACGCGGGCACGAACAGCGCGTTCCGCAAGAGCCGGTCTGCGACAAAGTAGCGATCATTCTTCAGGCGACAAACCTGGCGCAAGAGGACGCCGGGTAGTCGGGCGGACTAAACTTGTGGCCGAGACCTTGTGCGCCAGCAAGGATGACTCAGTTCGTAGATTGCTTCGATGATCAAAAGAAGCAGTTGAACGTCACTCTGGCTCATTCGGTTTTCTGCTCAAGCGCGCTCACTAGGAGCGCTTGCAGCGAGTAGGTGACAAAGGCGATCACCACCCCCGCCCCCAACACAACGGGGACCGGGAATGGCAGTAAGGCGGCGCACACGGCCACAGCCGCCGCACAACCTGCAAGATGAGCCACGTCCGGCAACCAGTCCGGCCACGGCTCTCGCCCATGAAGGGCTATGCGCTGCTGCAACCCGGCACGGAAGGCGGGACTCAATTTGGGAGCAAGCACGGCTTGCTGCAATCGCAGATCGAGTTCATTCTGCAGAGCGGCGAACGGCCCACACTCGGCACACTCCGATATGTGCCGCTCCAATTGAGTTTTCTCCAGCGCAGAAAGAGTAGTCTCCATGCTTTCCAAGAATCTTCCTTGTGCTTCATGGCAGTCCATATTTCAACTCCTCACCATGTCCGCCAGCGCCCGGCGCGCGCGATGTAAATGGCTTTTTACTGTGCCCTCGGGAAGATCGAGCATGCGCGCGACCTCCTCAACGCTCCGTTCCTGCAAATAGAAGAATTCGATCACTTGTTTCTGCGCCTCTGGCAACCGCTCAACCAACTGGTTGATCTCCACTTGCTGCTGCCCGGCTTCCCAGTTGGAGGCGGGCAGCTCGCAGCCTTCCAAAATCGAAGTGTTTCGGCGGGAGGCTGCCCGAAGTGCAGAAAGAGAAGTGTTTCGCGCGATGGCATAGAGCCAAGTGGAGAGCGAAGCCCTGCCATCGTAGTCAGGAAGCACCTGCCACATCTTTAGAAAAATATCCTGAGTGACCTCTTCGGACCTCGCTGCCTCTTTCAAAATCGAATATACCAAGCGAAATACCTTTTCCTGATATCGACTTAGGACAAGCTCAAAGGCCTGCGCCCAATGGCGTTGATGTAACAGGCGTTGAACGTCCTCGTCGGGCATTTATCTTTGTACTCGCGACGCTTACTCCAGGTTGCACCGACATTGTTGACCGGCAGTGCAACCGGAACCGTCAGGCACGAGTATAAAGGGCACAAGGACGGTAGCAATTAATGGAATTCGTGATCGTAATCGTGGCCCTCATCGCTTTCGTGGGCTTTCGGCAATGGATGAAGCACCAGCGCAGAATACTGATTCACCGGGAGCGCCTTAGCGCCATAGAGAAGGGAGTCGAACTCCCACCATTGGAGCAAGAGGTGATGCGCAGCAACTGGAATGTCCAGCGAATTCTCCTGCTGGCTGGGCTCATCTGGATTTCATTAGGGGTCAGTACGTTCGTGGTGTTCAAGGCGCTGCTCGCTAATCCACAAAGGGTGACGGACCTGCCGCAAGGATTGCAGTGGGTTGGTATCGCGCCAGTGATGATCGGGTTCTCGCACCTGATTGTGTATCTAGCAGGCAGAAATAAAGAAGGCTAGGAATTTGAGAAAGAAAGAAAAATGATGAAATCGTACTTTGTTTTGCTCGCTGCGGTCGCACCTATTATTAGCCTGCTGACGACCGTCCCCACCCGGGCCGCGACCGAGAGTTCCCAGCGGTTTGAACCAGCGCAACTTCACGAAGATTTTCGAATCGCGCGGCAATCTCTCGAAGAAGGCCACAGCGGGCTGTATCGCTATACAAACAAGGCCGAACTGGATCGAACCTTCGACGAAGCCGAGGAGTCACTGGATCACCCGATGGATCTCCTCGAGTTCTATCGCGTGATGGCTCCAACGATTGCCGCGATCAAATGCGGCCACACCGACCTGAGCATGCCTGCCGATGTCGAGGCAGAGTTGCGCCGCTTGAAATGGCTTCCGTTCGACGTGAAAGTGCTCGATTCCAGAGCTTACATTTTCCGGGATTACGCCATGGGCGGGATATTGGCTGGAAGGGAAATTCAATCGATCAACGGCGTTCCTACGGTTCAGATTATTTCAACGATGCTTATGGCCGAATCACAAGATGGCGACGGCCAGGCATCTCGCCAACGCAACATCGGCCGACACTTCGAATTAAACCTGATCACCTTGCTTGGACTGAGAGCGCCCTATAGCGTGGTTCTGGCAGGTGATGGAAACAAGAACGTGGAGCAGTTTCAGGTTGCCGGGCTGAGCCACGAGGATCTGACCAAGATGTCGAAGATGCTGTTCCCCCAGGATCAGCCCAAAAAGGATTTCGCAGACTTGAAGTTTCTGGATAGGGGACATATCGCGCGTCTTACCTATTCCTCCTTCGGGACGAGCCCAGAGGAAGGTCAGAAGTTCATCAAACGTGCGTTTGAAGACATTCAATCCAAGGGCTCAAGGGCGCTCATCCTCGACCTGAGAGGCAACGGCGGGGGTGAAGACGAGCTTGGAAAGCTTCTGTTTTCCTACCTGGTTGATACGCCGTTCAAGTACTACGACGATTTGATCATCAACGGCATGAATTTTAGCTTCTCAAAGTACACCGACAACCACGCAGACCTCACTGTGCCGGCGGGAGTGGCCGAACGCCGGAGCGACGGCAGGGTGCACGTAATTGGTCATCCCAACTTGGGTCTGCAACGGCCGAGTAAGCCTACATTCACTGGGCCAGTCTACATCTTGATTGATGGCGGCTGTTTCTCGACAACCGCGGAATTCCTGACCGAAGCCCACTCTCATCATCGCGCGACCTTCGTTGGAGAGGAGTCCGCCGGCGGTTACTACGGCAATACCTCTGGACGCGTGGTTAGAATCACGCTTCCCAACACCAAACTTGGAGTATTTATCCCCTTGATGACCTACTACATGGCCGTAGGAGGTAAGGACGAGCACGAAGCCGCGCGCGGCATCATCCCCGACTTCCCCGTGAGGCACACCATCGCGGATCTTGAGGCCGGCGTGGATCGGGATTTTGAGCTGGCGCTAGAACTGGCCCGAAAAGGTCGCTGAACTTCAGCGCGCGTGTTGCGGCGTGCAATACAGTCGGCGTACATCAGACCGGGCGAGCGGCTGAAGCGCGAAGTCCTTCAACGGGGAGGAACGCGGGGATGTGATCGCAACGCGAAAGCGCTACCACCAGCGAGTCCACTCGGATTGCGGAATTCGGCAAGTAATTACCACTCGAGGTTCTAACCGTGGACCAAAGCGCTATCGGACCGCGCGAGCGGGAGCCTATCCGGCCTTAATCTTAGCGCTAAGGGGGGAGCCACTCCCGAGCATGAAGAAATCGTGGGGTTATCGTGTTTCATTCGAGGTACGGCACGTTAGCTGGCAAAGGAGTGAACTAGATGGAAACGTCTGCTGGTCGGAGCCGGGATCATGAGCGCAATGCTGGCAGCCATTCTCAACGAATTGCAACGTGACCTAAAGATAGCGATTTTTGAGGAGTTGGAGAGCGCTGCGCAAGAGAGCTCGAATGCCTGGAACAACTCCGGCACCGGCCATGCCGCCCTTTGTGAGCTGAACTATACGCCGGAAAAGAGCGATGGAAGCATCGATATTTCCAAGGAGTAACGGTTGCGGTTGGCGGCCAGGACGGCATCGCCGCCCAGCAACCTAAGGAGTTAATTGCATTTGGAGAAAAGCAAGGAACTGGTCCCAGTCGCTGGGAATGGTCCCGTGACCGCCAGCATGCATGTAGTAGCCGAGCGTATGCAAAATTGGCACTCCCGCGTTGGGCCACTGATTCGTCTCCAGCGATTGTTTGCCTAGAAGGGTATAAACCGGACCGGCCGCTGCGGCTGCCAGGAATTCGCCCTTCGGATCCGACCAGAAATCCTTGTCGCCGGTTTGCAACAGCAGCGGACGAGGAGCGATGAGAGCTATCAGCATATTCGCATCGACAGGCAGTTGATCTACGTGCTGAGCAAACTTTGCGTAGTTTGCACAGAACTGATAAGGGAAGCGCCCCGGAGCAGTGAGGTGCGCGATGGTTTCGCCGTAATTGCGGCGGCTCAGAGCAGCACCGCCCTCACCGGAACAACAGGCGATGACACCGGCAAAACGCGTATCGCGCGCCGCCGCCCAAAGCACGGTTTTGCCTAGTCGGGATGCGCCAAACAAGGCCACTCGCGCGGGATCGATAGCTGAGTCGGTTTGGAGATAATCGAGAGCGCGGCTCAAACCCCAGCCCCAGGCGGCAATAGCGCCCCACTCGTCCGGCGCCGGCTGAGTTTGGCCGGCTTTCAGATATAGGGCGCGAACTCCATAGGGAAGGCCGCCCTCGAAGTCGGGCTCGACATCGCCGTAGTAGAAGGTAGCGAAGCCAAAACCAGCGTCCAAGAGTGGAACGACATTTACTTTTCCAAAGGCAAAACCCTGGCTGGCGGGAACCTTTTTGTCTTTACTCCACACTTCACCCTCCTTTACACCCGGATCGTTCACGATCACTGAGTTTCCTGAGAAGCTGATGTTTAGAAGCAATGGGGAGGCCTTTTGCGCTTTTGCCGGGACGTAGACGAGAAGGTCTATCTTAGGACCGGTCTTGTCAGGTGAGAAATAGATGCTGACCTGTTTGCGAATTGCCTTGCCATCAAAAGCGAGAGTGCCCTTGTCGAAAACGTCAAAGGTGAGTCCGGCGGGCCGGCCTGGACTCCGGCCGAACTGGTTCTCTTCGAAGAGGTGTATGATCTCAGGGCGCCGCTTCTGATACCAGGTTTTCGCGTCCCGCACTACGACGCCATCAGAGAGCAGCAGCGGGTTTGGAAGCGTATATTGGCCAACCTGAGCTTCATCATAGTTAGCGGGAATTCCGGCCACCACTTTGGGAGGCTGAGAGTCGGTTTGGGCGAACAGTGAAGGGACCGGCAGAGATAGTGCCATGATGCCCAAAACGCTCAAGCAGCCAAGCTTTAAATGCATGGAGTCATCATATAAATTTAGAGTTCACTTATGAGGCGGCTTTTCACACCGGCCAGCATGCGAACGATGCGGTTTGTGATATTGTTTGCCGCTCTTCTATTGGAGGGAACCTGTCTGCTGGCTGACAGCTACTCCGATTTGCTTCAAAGCGCCGCGGCAGACACCAGCAACGGGAAATACGATGTTGCTATCGGGAAGTATCAGGCAGCGCTTAAGCTTCATCCCGGCGCGCCTGAAGTTTTGAACAATTTAGCGGTTGTCTACTACCAAGTTAAACGTTATGCGGAAGCCTATGCTGCAGTGGCTGGAATCTGGAGCAGCCACAAGGAGTTGAAATCGGCAGCATTGATTGCCGGCTTGTCGGCAGTGCAGTGCAACAGGCCTCAGGATGCGATCGCTCCGCTCGAACGCTTGCTGGAGGCGGAGCCTAGTAATCGAGATGCTCTTCTGGGTCTTGCCAGCGCCGAGTTCGCGTTGCAGGATTACTCAAAAGCAGCGGAAGTCTATCATCGCGAGACTACACAGGCTCCAAAGGATTCGCTGGCCTGGTATGGGCTTGCAGTTTGCCAGGAACGGAGAGCGGAAGATGCATCTAAAAGACTTTCGCTGATGGCCGGCGGGTCAGCGTACTCGAAGCAACTACTGGGCGAGTATCTGCAAACTTCAGGCGACAAGAAGTTAGCCGATGAGGCTTTTGGCCAATCTCTGACGACCAAGGACCAAGCATCACCGGAGGCTGAGGAACTATACAAACGGGCGAGGGAGCTGGCGAGCGAGTCGCGGCAGGCATTTGAAACGTTTGTTTCCCTGGCGCCGGATTCCTGGCAAGCGGAGGTTTTCTTTGGGGATGTGGCTCGTCAACACGGTGAGTTGTTGCCGGCGCTGGAACATTATCAGCGCGCGGCTCAACAACACCCGGATACGGCTGCTCCTGATTTAGGAATCGGCACCGTGTACTGGGAGATGGGCGACTTCGATAAAGCGACAACTTATCTGCATGAGACGCTGAGGCGCAATCCCCATGCGATGCAGGCCGTGTTTGAACTGGCGAATATTGCGGTGAGGCGGCACGCGGATGCAGAAGCTATACCGTTGTTGAGCCGGTATCTGAAGAGTCAGCCGGGAGCGCTGGCCGCCCACGCAGATCTGGGCCGCGCCTATTTTCACCTTGCGCAGTATGAGAGTGCGGTGAAGGAGTTGCAAATGGGTTCGGGGGCGGATGAACAGGGCGATGTTCATTACCAGCTCTCGATTGCGCTGCGTAAGTTGGGGCGGATCCAGGAGGCGGCGGAGGCGCTAGCAACGTCCACTAGCATTCGGAAAGAAAATGCTTCACGAGATCAGCGTTTGCAGAGTATTCATTAGTGGTTGTTGTAGCGCAGCTGCTGAAACTCGGCCATTGCTTTTTTAGCGCCTTGTTCGTCGCCCGCCTCCCGGCAGGCTCGATAGAGCAGGAAGTGGTAACTACCGTCAGGATCGGCAGACAATACTTTTTGAAGTTCGGCAATGGCTGAGCGAGGCTGCTGCTTGCCGAGATAAATGCGAGCCAGGACCACTCGAGTTTCGATTAGATCCGGATTGACGCTCAGAGCTATGTCTGCGTAATGCTTTGCGGCGGTCTCATCTCCATCGTGCTGGAGAATATCCGCCATCATTCCATTTGCTTCGGCATCTCGGGGCGTTTTCTCAAGAACCCGCTTCAGCAGAGGTGCAGCCTGGGTGAACTGGCGGGCTTTCCAGTATCCGGACGCAAGACCCAAGTAAGCTGCATCCAAATTGGGATCCAACTTGACTGCCGCCTGGTATTCGGGAACTGCTTCCGGAAACTTGCCCGAAGCTGCGAGTGATTCCGCTATGAGTAAGTGGGTCCTGGGCGAACCGGGATCCAGTTGCACAGCGCGAGTCAACGCTTCTAAGGCGCCATCCAGAAGCTTTTGGATTTTGGGCTTGACCGATGGATCGTTCGCTTTGCCCTGGCGCGCGGCATGGTTGAGGAGCTCTTCCGCCATGCTACGATCCGTAACTCCCACTCCATACCAAGCTTCGGCCAGAGTTGCATCGAGTTCTGCGGCTTTCGCGTAGGCTCCGTTGGCAGCTGAATAGTTGCGCATAGCTACATAGGCCTTACCAAGCGCAAGAAAGGGAGCGGGATGACTTGGATCTAACTTCTCAGCGCGTTGTAAGTATGGAAGAGCCGCCGCCGGTTGACCTAACTCCACCTCCGATATACCAGCGAAAAGGTTGGCGCCCGGAAGCTCAGGAGCTTTATGAAGAGCTATTTGTAACTGCTGAAGGGCTTGGCGGTTCTGACCGGACAACTGCAGCATGATCCCGTAGTTGCTACGAACCTGCGGTGTATCCGTGCCGGATGAAATCAACTGGTCGTATAGTCGGGCGGCTTTCGCATAGTCGCCCGACGACTGAGCAGAACGAATTTGATCTCCGACTGAATCTTGAGCCCAAAGGCCAATTGGTATGCCCACAAGGGCGAATAAGATTTGCTGATAACGCTTCACCAGTAAAGCTTCATGCCGAATTGTATAGAGCGCCCGGGCAAAGCACCGGGAACCACACCGAAAGTGGACGTTCCGTAAGTAGTACCGGGCGCATAGAACTGCGCACGGTTAAATATATTGTAGAACTCCGCTCGCAATTGAAGACGAGAGGCCTCATTCCATAGCCGCCAATACTTCTGGAGTGTGAGGTCTGAGCTGAGCGTTCCCTGGGCTCGAAGATAGCCCATGGTTCGGGGGGCGTCTCCGAACGTGAAAGCAGGCGGCTGAGTAAAAGCGGCAGTGTTGAAGTAGTCGTAAATGGTCTTGTTACTGATATTCGGATTGGCGACGACGTTCGGCCGTTGATTGCCGCCGAAGGAATTGGTGTTGTTGGTGGCGTCTGTGATGGAGAGCGGGAACCCGTCCTTGAAATTCGAGATACCGGTCACCTGCCAGCCGCCTATGGTAGCCTCGAGCACCTTATTTCCTGGGGCGAAAGCGCGTCCTTTGCCAACGGGCAACTCATAGACGTAGCTGATAACGAGGCTCCGTGGAATGTCGTCGATCATCAGCGACTTCTCCAGAGAGGTGTTATACCAGTTGCGGACCGATTGCGCCTGCCCATTTGTCCAACCTTCGGGTCCTTCGCTATTCGTTAAATATTTGGACCAGGTGTAAGAAACAAGGAATTGCAAACCATTTGAGAAGCGCCGGTTGGCTGAGAGCGCCATGGCGTTGTAGCTGCTGGATGCAGACGGCGGCTGAACGTCTTCAACGCCGGTGTATTCGGGGTATGGCCGGAGAAGTTGGCCGTATGCGACAGTGGGGCTGGAGAGCGCACCGCTGGTTATGACCCCATAGAACGGGTTCCGCACTTGTTGAAGCAACGCGTTACCCAGAGAAAGGTCTGCCGGCGGAAGCTGGTTCAATTCAAAGCTGGAACCGTAGAGAAGCTTTACTCCATGATTGCCGATGTAGGCAGCTTGCAGCACCGTACCACCAAGCTGATACTGAAAATTGGCTGTCCACTGCTGGACATAAGGAGTCGGGCGATTCCGAAGGACGGCGTTAATATTTTGACCCACATTGGTGGCGCCACCGTTAGCTTGACCTACTGGCGCAAGCAGACCAGTGGGAAAAGGATTACTCAGAAGGTTCTGCGGTGTCACTCCATCGAGGGTACCCACGTAGGGGGTGGATTGCGAATAGCCGTTGAGCGAGAGACCTTGATAATCGCCGAACTCCATAGCGGGCGTATAGAAGAGCCCATATCCGGCACGAAAGACAAAGTTCTTGGCGGCTGAGTAGGCCAATCCTATACGAGGAGCGAAATTGTTGTAGTTCGTGTTGTAAACACCAGGATTATTGCCATTCACGTACTGGAGATTGCCAGGAAGATTTAGCCCCGGAACCTGGCTGCTGATGGGATTCGGAGCGAAAGTGAAGTAGGAAAGCCGATTGAACCGGTCTTTAGGGGCAGTCTGAATGTCGTAACGAACCCCTAAATTCAAGGTGAGTTTTTTTGTTGCCTTCCAATCATCATTTACGTACCAGCCATAGTCGGCTTTGCTGTACGCCGCTTCCGCACTGTATGAAATGGCGCTGTTGTTATTGTCGGCAGTTCCTAGAAGGAACGATGCCACGCTGTTGCCGCTGTTGGCCGTAGCCGCTGTCGGGAATGGGCCTTGGGTGAAGTCGGGCGAGAAGCTGAACGAGGCTTGAGCCGAGTTAAACGTATTCAGGATGAAGGTAATTCCCATGAATCCCATGGATAGCGAATGGGAGCCTAGACTGCGAGTGAAATCCACGGCATAGGTACGTGCTTCACGCGGCGTGGCATTTAGACCACCTGATCCCAGGTTTTGATAACCGCTAAGAGAGACATTGGGGAAGGCGCCGGGTCCGTCGTAGGTATTAATGGAAGCCGGGAGTCCGACGGTGGTGACATCAAACGGAACTCCTTGCGGCTTTCGGCCTTCTACCCATCGTCCCCAACCGAAATTCAGAGACATGACGAACGCAGGGGAGAAAACGTAGGTGTAGCCCAATCCGCCTTCAAAGCGATTATCCGGCGCTAGTGTTCCATTGCCTCCCGGGTCCGACGTACCGAAGAATTCTCCTTCAAGCTGTTTGAATTGCCTCTTCTGAGACCACCTGGCGTAGAAGTTCTGCTTTTCGCTGATGTTTTCGTCAACCTTGATGGTGTATTGGTCGCTGTTGGTCGGCAGACCCGCGGTTCCGGCAAAGTTATCCACTCCGGTCAGGTTGTTACCCGGGCGATTCGGAGCCGGGTAGTAATTCATCAGCTTGAGCGCTACCGGGTTCAGAAGGCGCATCGGAATCATGTTGCCTGGAAATGCGCTACGAACATACTGTCCATTCACAAGTGTCGTAGAAAATGGGTCAAAGATGGTTGCCAGCGATCCATCCTGATTGAACGTCTGGGAGAAGTCGCCAGCCCGCTGCGCGACTGTCGGAACGGTAGTCAGGAGAGTCGTGGGGGTCTGCTGCCTAAGTCCCTCATACGTACCGAAGACAAAGGTCTTGTCTCGCTGCTTGTAAAGGTGAGGTATATAAACCGGGCCACCAGCAGTGAACCCGAACTGATTGCGCTTAAACTGCGGACGAGGAAGCCCGTTCAGATTGTTGAAGTAGTTATTGGCATCCAGATTGTTGTTGCGCAGGAATTCGAAGGCATCGCCATGGAAGCTGCGCGTTCCAGATTTGGTGACCGCGTTCACAACGTTCCCCATGCTGAGGCCGTATTGAGGGGAAAAGGTGTTGGTTTGGATTCGGAACTCCTGCAGTTCATCTACGGAAGGAACATAGATCACGCCGTCCCAGTCCCCCGCACCATCCCAAGCACCATCCAGCAGGAACGCCGTTGTGCCGAACCGTCCGCCGCCAAAGTTGAAAAAGGCGATATCCTGATCCACGTTTCCCTGCGAGCCGGGGCCATTCAGCGCCTGATTTTGCTGGCTATTGTTGACGCTGGAATCCAATTCGACGAGGCCGTATACGTTGCGAATATTCAGAGGCAACTCAACGGCCTGCTTGCTGCTGACCTCGGAACCCACGTCCGCGCTCCCGGTATTCAGAATGGGCGCCTGCGCTGTGACTTCCACCACCTGATTGACGTTGCCGATCTGAAGTGTAGCGTTCAGCGTGGATGACTGCCCGACGGCGAGAACAATGTTCGACTGAAGGAATTGACTAAAACCAGCCTTTTCGACTTTTAACTCGTAGTTTCCTGGAGGAATCAGCAGGAAGGTGTAAAGTCCGTTATCGCCAGTGGTGACTTCGCGGCTGAAGCTGACACTTGGGTTCAAAAGAGTAACTTTAGCGCTGGGGATGGTAGCTCCGTTCGGGTCCAGGACCGTTCCGGTAAGACTGGCGCTAACCGCCTCGCTTTGAGGAAATGCAGGGATGGCAGAGGCTAAAATCAACAGCAAAATGCAGTGGAACTTGTTCAACACAGAAACTCCTACTGAGCAGTCTCCAGGTCACAGGCCTGATCGTGTGTCGAATAATATCATCAAACTATTTAGTCAACACCTGCCGGTCTTAAAATGACAGTCTTAAAATTACAGGCGAAGTGACCAGCTTTATTCGATGTGGCTTCATCTCCTTGGTAATTGTTCTGCCCGTACTGCTTCGCGGACAGTCCAAGCTGGAATGCGCCGAGTGTCATCCAAAGGAAACCGATGCGTTCGCCAACTCGTTCATGGGGCGATCCATCGGTGCACCCGTCAGTTCATTGCCTCCGGGGAAGGTCAGACAAAGCGAGTCAGGAAGCGTTATCGACATTAATTGGAAAAACGGGCACCTGATCAATCGCCTATCTGAAATTGGATTCCAGGCAAACTACCCGATTGATTATCAAATTGGCGCGGGCAAGATAGGTGAGAGTTTTTTGCTCAGGGAGGGCGACTATCTGCTTCAATCCCCCGCGTCTTTTTACCGGCGTTATGGCTGGGATGTTTCGCCGGGGTTCAAAGAAGCGGCGGTTCTGGATTTCGATCGTGTAGTGGGAGAGCAGTGTCTTTTCTGCCATTCCAGTGGTGTTGAATTCGTGGGGAGACGCCGCCTGGCTTCGGCCGCGAAAATAGAGGCAATCAGCTGCGCAAGGTGCCATGGCGACGCGCAACAGCACGTACAACACCCTTCAAGAGCGAACATTGTGAATCCTGCGCGTTTAGCGACGAGGGCTCGCGACAGCGTTTGTGAACAGTGCCACCTTGAAGGAGTGGCTCGTGTTTTGAATCCGGGAAAGCGATGGGGGGACTTTCGCCCCGGCCAGGCGCTGGAAGAAACATTTTCGGTCTACGTTCGCAGTGAAGAGCAACCAACTGCAAAGGTTGTTAGCCACGCTGAGCAGCTTGCGCCGAGCCGGTGTGCACGAGAGAGTAACGGCAAGCTGTGGTGCGGTACTTGCCATAATCCCCATGCGCCTGAAGTCGCGGCGAGCAGCAGCGGGATCAAAGCTGTTTGCAGTGGCTGCCACCCGAAGCTTTCACCGTCCACGCACAGCAACAGCAGCTCAGACTGTGTGACCTGCCATATGCCGCGGCTCAATCCGAACGATATCGCTCATTCCGCATCGACCGATCATCGAATACTGGCCAGACCCGTTCAGTCGAGCGACGGTCGTTCGCAGGACTCATTGCGAGCGTGGCACTCACCTGCACCCGAAATCGAAACGCGAAATATGGGATTGGCGGAACTTCAGGCCTCAGCCGTTCCAGATCTTCAATCGTTGGGACCGCAGGGTGAGCAACTTCTGAAAGCACTGCCAGCGGATCAGCAAGAAAGCGACCCCATTGTCTTAGCGGCATTGGGAGATGCTGCCTTGTCTCAGGGGCAAATCGAGCTGAGTCAAATTCTTTTTCAAAAAGCATCGCACCTCTCACCTTCCAATGCTGAGTACCTTATGTATTTGGGGATCTGCCTGAAGCGAAAAGGTGATCTGCCCGAGGCAATTGTTGCCCTCCAAAAAGCTATCGATCTCGACAATTCGCTTCAACAGGCTTATCTGGAGTTGTCCGCGCTCTACGCAAAGCAGCGCAAGATGAGCGACGCAGCGGATGTGCTGAAGCGATACCTAAGCTGGAATCCACAAAGTGTTCTGATCCGATCCAGCTTGCAAGCGCTGCAGTAATTGCTTCTCAGTATGATTAGTTTTCAAAGCTATGAAAAGCTTCCAGGCATTGATCGTTCTGATTGTCCTGAGCGTGCCCTCGCTGCAAGGAAAATTGATTGTCTACCCGGTTGCTCCCGAACTTCGATCCGATCACTTTCACGTGACGATCAATGGAAAAGAAGCACCCGTAGCGCTGGCCGCCACCACCTATTACTTCCTCAATTTCTCGTTAACAGGCAAGACTCTCATCTCGATCAGCGCCAAAGATGATGCCTATTGGTCCAAGGGTGTGGAAGTGCAGCCTTGGCGGTGGGGCATCAGGCCACTTGTCAATGGAAGAACGATCAAATTCCAAATCGATAGGCCGATGAAACTTTCCATCTCCCGCCCAGGCGACCACGCGGCAGGAGCCGAGATGCTGTTCCTCTTTGCGAACGCTCCGGAGATGAATGCGCCGAGGCCCAGCGACCCCGATGTCCATTACTATGGCCCGGGCGCTTATCACGAAAGCATCGATGCCCAGAACGGACAAGTCATCTACCTGGCTCCTGGCGCCGTGGTTTTTGGCGGACTCAACATCTGGGGCGTGGAAAACGTAAAGGTACTCGGGCGGGGCACCATCGTCTATGACGGGCCGCAGAATCCGAACAACGATGAAGGATGGATGCACAAGCGAGACTGGCACGGCATTGTCATGGACCATGCGCGACATATTGAGATCGATGGCATTACCGTAGTCGTGCGGAGCCGGACGTGGATGATTCAGATGCTGTCTTCGCGCGATGTCAAGTTCAACAACGTGAAAGTAATTGGCGGCTGTCCCGGTAATGCGAATCAGGACGGAATGGATTGGCTTGGGGGTGGAGATGCTGTGATTCGCGATTCGTTCTTTCGAGCGTCGGACGATATCTTTGCGATGTATGGGAACTGGCTTGGCTATGATCCGCAGTCCATCAGCGCACCCGGCGAGACGGTCGACCACATCCTTGTTGAGGATTCGGTTTTATCTACAAGCATTTCGAACGTCGTGCGGGTGAGCTGGCCGGGAAAAGTATTCGACAGTCATAACTTCTCGATGCGCAACTCCGACGTCATCAACATGGGGAAAGGAGGCTGCAAGATACCTTTTAGCCTGCTCGAGATTTGGGACGATCCAGGGGGAAAGGGTCTTCATCAGAACTACTCATTCGAAAATATAAGGCTCGAGGACTGGTATTCGCTGTTGCAACTCCGGCAACAAAACGCGGGTATCAGCAATGTAACTCTGAGAGATGTATGGTCTTTAGGAGGCCCCTCCCTGACGCCTTCCGTGCTTTCTGGAGACATTACTGACGTGAAGTTCGAAAATACGAAATTGAGCGGCAAAGCGGTGACTGCGAATGAGGATATTCCGTTAGAGGTGGAGTCTGGAGCGTCGGCTCCCGCATACCGGCCGGATAACGGACCACACGCCTCATTCTCATTTACGCCGAGTGCGGTGAAGCCTGGAACTAGAGTGACTTTTGAGGCGTCTGACCCGATCTCGTCGATCAAGAAATACGAGTGGATCTTCGGAGACGGCACAACAGCGCAGGGGCGGGTGACTCACCACCGCTTCCCGGATACTAAAGGAACTTTCGTCGATTCGTCAGGCCGCTTCCGAGTCCTGTTAAAAGTAACTGATTCCGCGGGACGCGAGGATTGGAGCTATCAGCCACTTGTGGTGGCTGACGCTTATGCACCCGCCAGGCCCGAAGCACAAGCCGGCATCCGGTACCGCTATTACGAACGAGAGACGCTGACACTGGCCGATTTGGCGGGACTCGCTCCCTCGGCGAATGGGACCGCCAATGCCCTTGACATTGCCAAGCGAAAAAGAGACAAAAACTACGCCTTCGTTTTCGAGGGGGTGCTAGATGCGCCCGTCGAGGGAGGGTATACCTTTCTCTTGTTGGGAAACGATGAAGGTGAGTTACAGGTTGATTCGAGGGTTATTGCCGTTAGTCCCGTGCCGAAGGGACAAGTTTGTGGCATGGAAGGCAATATGGTCCAGTTAGCGACTGGGAGTGTTGGACTGGCTGCAGGCAAACACACGTTTCGCGTCGCCATGACGCACTCCGCGGGTCCAGATGGGTTTGCCGTGAAGTGGCAGGGGCCGGGTCTTGCGTTGTCGGATTTAAGACCCTATAACGTATCGCTCGAACCGACGGGCCGCCAGGCGATCGGGCGGATCGAGGACGTTACCGGCAAGTAACATTTCTTCCACGTAGTTGTAGATCAGGTCGACATCCGCAGCGTGGTTGATTGAGTGAAACCACAGGGAGTGTCCACGGAACTGAAGGAGCACTACATTGGCTAGCGGACAGGGGCCGAGACAGCCGGAAATGGTGAGATGAAGACGGCGACGCACTCCGCGCTGCTTCCATTGTTGCTTGAACTCCTGTAGCGGCAGATCTGGAAAGCCTTTGTCGACGCGGCCGCAGCAACAGCCATTGCAAACGAACAGATGGCCATCCTGAATCCTGATTTGTTTCGCGACGCCGTCCTCTCGTGTCACCGTGTGGAGTGGACTCTGGCGATAGGTGTAGTTGATGCGGAACCCGGGCCGCAGTTGAACCGGCTGCCCGTGAGGCGTGTGGCGATAAGCGTCGGCCCAGGCTTCCTTGCGCTCATATAGGGCGGCTTCGTCGGCGAGTCCCTTTGCCAGGATGAGCTTTTCGAGGGCAGTGAGCCAGTGATGGTAATACTCGGAGCCATCGTCGGCTTCGCCTACTTCGGCGGCAGCGGCGAGCTCCGAAGCCAAGGCAGCGGCCCACTCGTTCCAGGTGAAATGGCCTTGCGCTGAGAGTCTGACTGCCATGGCGAAGGCTTGGGCCTGCCATGGCTCCGCAAATACGGGACCGTCTTCATCTTGCGGGAGCCGCTCCAATTCGGGGAAGCAGCAGCTCGCGGAATGATTACTCGGCGTCAAGATAGTCATCCCACAGATCGATGTAGACCGCGTCTTTCAGAGAGGCCTGGCCGCCCCACAGTTCGTGCGCCGCGAAGCGTACCGAGTAGACGTGCTGGGCATTCACGCCGAGACCGTAAGCATTGGTATCCGGGAAGGGCTGGACGGCGCGCTCCTGTTCAATAACGCCAAGCCTGCCGCGAACATAGCGCGGCAGACGTGTGTGGCCGGGCGGATTGATGTTCCGAGCGCGCACTCGCTGCCCGACTTGAAAACGCCGCGGCCGCCCGGTCTTGAGCGTGGAGGATGGATTACGGAACAGAAGGGCGACGGCTTCATCGGGCTTGAGCGTGACTGCCGTATGGACAGAAACGTTCGCGGCGTGGCCTGCGGCGACCTCCTCCCGTGTGACGAGCCCTCCTTCAATTAAAAGAGCAACCATGGCGGCGCACCAATTCTCGTAGTAACTGTTACTTAGATATTCGACGGGAGGGATACTCTCGATGCCGGCACGAAGCGCGTCCGGACCAATGATGCCCAGCGCGCCGAGGATTCGCCGGATCGCGAGCACGCGACCTTCCCAGGGGGCGTGAAATACCGGCTCGTTTTCCTCCACGCGGATGGGGCCGAAGCCCTGCATTCCGCCCATGTCGTGCACGCCGTTCATGCGTTGCCTTCTGCGGAGGGCACCGCGATCTTAGTCACTCCGAGCTTTTTTACACCAATCATTGAGTCCCTCGTGACGATGGCCGCAAGCGCTTCTTCACTCAGATGTTCGGTGCCCGCGGGACGTTCCGGCAGGACCAGGAAGCGAGATTCGGCCGTGCTGTCCCAAACGCGCACTTCGACGCCTTCCCCGACCTCAGTCCCGAACTCGCGCAAGACGCCGCGCGGGTCGATCACGGCGCGAGAGCGATAGGGCGCCGATTTATACCAGACCGGCGGAAGGCCCAGCACCGGCCAAGGGTAACAGGAACAGAGCGTACAGACGATCAGGTTGTGAACTTCCGGAGTATTTTCGACGACGCGCAGGCCCGCACCTTGCGCGCCGGAATACCCCAACTCCGCGATGGCAGCGGTCCCGTCTTCCAGCAGGCGCTGTTTGTAAGCAGGGTCGGTCCAGGCGCGAGCCACCACGCGAGCACCATTGCGGGGTCCAACTTTGTGCTCGTAGGTATCGACCAGCGCGTCGAGGGCAGCCGGGTCTACCAAACCTTTCTCGACGAGCAGGGATTCCAACGCTTTGACCCGGAGAGCGGGATCGGAAGGCACCAGTTGGTGTTCGTGGCCGTGTGGGTTCGCAGGGGTTGGCGTATTCGACGACAGTGCCCCTGCTGCAGGATGGTTTAGAAACTGTGGGGGTTGGTTGTCGTCATGCGCCATGTGCACGCTCCTTATATACAAAGATAGTGTCACGCGCTAAGGCGATTAAGCCTTGTTTAAACGGCAAGCGTGCGGCAGAGCGGCTAAATGGCTCCTGTTTGAAATTTTTGTTGTTTCCTGTAGGGAGTGGCGGCCGGGTTACCGGCCGCTTGTAGAAGCAGTTTGTGCCGAAGAGGAAGCCGCTGAGTCCGCGCCCAGGATCTTTTCGCGATTCTGGCGCAGGTCGAGGCCGGTCGGCTGGGGATAGGGCTTATCGCCCATCATTCCCTTCCAGAGGATCTGATTGTATTTGCCGTAGTCGAAGTTATCTTCCACGTTGAAGTTCATTCCCTTGGTAGCGTCCGCCCAATACTTGGCATCGTGAGTTGGCTTGATCTGCTGCAAGCCCGCGTAGGCGGCTTGCGGAATGTACTGCGCCAATCCGGTGCCGCTCAACATTGTGGAAGCCTTTGCGGTAAAGGTCCAGTTCGTCGGGTCAAGGGTCGTATCGAAGGCGTCTAGCATGGGAGCGGCCACCTCGTCATTGAGATTCAACGGCGATATGCCGAGAAGGTCGCCCATGGTGCGGATGAAGTTGACGGTGTTATAGGAAGTGGAAACGACCGCGTTCCGGACGTAAGGTCCGACGATGTAAGCGGTGCTGCGGTGCGTATCGACATGATCGCCGCCGGCTTGCGAATCATCTTCGATGATGAAGATGAGAGTGTTCGATTTATAGACGGGGCTATTGGCGATGGTCTGTGCGAGCAACCCACAGGCATAATCGTTATCGGCCTGTTGCAGATCTACAGTATTGACGCCGTCGAGCACCGTGTCGAAGTTGCCTGTATGATCGTGCATGAAGCGAACTAATTCCAGATTCGGCAAACCGCCGCTTGCGTAATTGTTATTAAATTCGCGCAGCCATTCTGCATAGCGCCAGTAATCCGGCAGCGCGTTATCGAAGCCCCGGAAGTAAGGATCTGTCAGGGGCGCAAGTGCGGCGTTGGCGGGAATTGCCACCTGTACCGGCGGGTTTTGAGTTGCCGGCATGCGGATTAGGGGAATCGCTAAAGCTTCCACCTGGGGCGGCAGGCCGCTAGGAATGTTATAGCGCGTCAAATCCAGGAAGAAGCCGTAATTGCGAACGGTTTTGCCGGCGGCCAGAGCGCCGTCCCAGAGATAACCGCTATTGGCTGCGCCACTCTCGCTATCCGGGGCATCGACGTCCGCTTGTCCGGGAAGCAGATTCGGATCCTGCGGGGTGAGGGGGTCTGCTTCCAATCTGCCTAGCAGCGATGGAATGGAAACGTTAACATTGCGGTTTGTGCCTTCGGAATCATAGGTCAAGCCGCGATTTGCGTAATTGACGGTGTAGGCCTTTTCAAGCACATCCGGCGCGAAGGCCGAAGTGGACCAAGACCATCCGTCATAGCTGACCTCGCTGCGATCGTAGAAGTTATCCAGATCCGCGAAGTTGCCTGCCATCTCGTGGAAACTCGGAGTGATCGCCCCTCCGAACTGAGTAATGGATGGGTCGCCATTGCCTCTGGGAAGATCGCCGAGAATCTGGTCGTAAGTGCGATTCTCCTTGATGATGTAAATAACGTGCTTGATCTTACTCTGCAGGAATTTGAGTTTGGCCGAATCGGCAGAGCTGGGTTGATAGATGAGGTTATCGTTATGAGCAACCTGCTGAGTCAGCTCTTGCAACTCATGAGGGTTGGGCACTGGGAGGCTTTCAAAGCCGGCCTTCAGCATCTGCAGGTCGTATTGATTCGAAGCATTGAAAGCGGTATTGAGATTCGCGGGAATGCCGTTGCCGCCCTGGCCATAGGCAGGATTCGGACCGGTGAACGATTTGTAATTCGAAACGTACAGATAGCGGCCGTCTTCGCCCACGCTGACCGAGGTCGGATACCAGCCGGTCGGGATCAGGCCTTCGACCGCCGCCGGACTGTTTGCGACGTTCACAACCGCGACATCATTCAGGTTGCCGTTGGTGACGTAAAGCGTCTTCTGGTCGGGCGATAAGGCCAGGCCGTTAGTGTTGAAGCCCACTTTGTGTTGCGCGGAGTTGGCCGGCAACAGGCCAGGCATCTGGAGGGAAATGGTTTCAGCTATCGCGTTCAGGTTCGTGTCGATTACGTCGACCGATGCGGTCTGATCTTCGGCAACATAGAGCTTTGATTGATCTGCGCTGAGAAGCATCTTGTTCGGCTGGCCGGCAACGCTGATTCGCGCAGTCACGGTCGGTGTTGAGCCAGTAATGTCCACAACGTCAATTTCACGGTCGCGAATACTCGAGATGTAGGCGGTTTTGGCGCTGGAAGTGCTTTTGATGACCACCCAGTACGGGTACGCACCGCCGGGATGGCCGGTTTGCGCGGGGTTGCTTACGCCGGGCCGGAGATCCTGTTCAGCCGTTTTGCTCCAAATGCTGCCGCTTTTGGTCAGGACAGAAATCGAGTCATTGGAGTAATTGGCAACGACGATCTTGGCGCCGTCCGCAGTGATGGCGAGACCGGCAGCCTCAGGAGGGTTTTGCAAGCCCAAGCCGCCAGCGGAACCTAAACCGGTAGGATTGTGCTTCAACGCGACGGGACTGGAGCTTCGCTCGGCCCAACCGGAGACGCCCAAATCGTATAAATGGACATTGTCGTTGTCTCCGCCGGAAACATAGAAGGTAGTACCGGAGGGATCAAACACGATTCCACTATAGGTATTTGGAACCTGGATGGCCTGCTTCTGAACCGGAACCTTGTGAGAAATATCGAAGACGAATACGTACTCGTTCGACGCCGAGTTGTCCTGGTTGCCGGCCTTGGGCCCCGACGGGTAATTCCAAAGATTGTAGCCAGAGGTGAGGATCAGCAGAGTATTGTGATCGGGACTCACAACGGTTGTGACAGCTTGGCCCGCTGTATAGCCGGGGTAAGCGGTGAGATGCGGGTTTAGCTCTTCAAAACGCGCGCCGCGGGGCGCCAGCGGCGTGATGGTTTGATTCATGTTGGGAACGTATTGGCCCGTAATAATCGACCCTTGCGCAGACGCTCGGCTTGAGAAAACACTTGAAAGTAGAAGAGCCAAGAACAGAACGGGCAGGGTGTTCCGCATCCGGCGTCGCGAAATCAGCAGGGCACCACCTAACAAGAGAGCCAGAAACGCGAGGCCGCCGGAAGCTGGTTCGGGAGTGACTGTGACGTTCGCAGGAGTGTTTGGCGAGTCATAGGATACAGCGTCGCTGTAGGACCAACTGGTTGCCGAGTAGCTGCCCGCCAAAAGGCTGGTTGGCCCGCTGAAGAGTTGATCGCCTGCCAAGGAAAGTTCGGGGATAGGATTACCCATCGAATCGTAGCCAGTTTCGGAACCCCAGAAAACGGTGAACATGCCGCCGGAACTCGCATCGAAGAAGCGGATATGTTCCGGGCTGTCAGAAACGGGGCTGCCGTTGAGGTCATAGCTGAAGTTGGAGAAAGAAACGTCAAAGCCCTGAGGAGTGGCGTTGCTCGCCGGTGAATTCACGGTAAAGCCCAGACTCCAGGTGGCATCGGGAGCCGAGAGGGTGGTGGCGCTCGCGAACGAATCGAACTGTCCGGTGGCTGTGACCACAGGATCTGCAAAAGCGAAGGTGGAGGCGATTGCAAACAAAAGGAAGGAAATGAAGGCGCGCAACTTCATGCTATGCATTCTAAAGGCAGAATGTGAACACCTGGTAAATAAGTCAATGCAAAAGCGAGTTTTGTTACGTTTGCAGCGGCGCGAAAGAATTTTAAATACGACTGAGGCTTGGCGCAGAAGGGACCATTACTATGCTTTATCTCCAGACAGCTTGCTGGATGGAGTCTCGCTTGGATAGTTAAAGAAGAGCTGATTGCCGTCGGGATCATCCACTACCAGAAGCCGGTAGCCCCATGAACCCTCCTTGACCGGAACACCCCTGGCCTCGAGTTCCGCGCGCAGGACGTCCAATGCGGCGATCTCGGCCTCGCGCGTCCCCCCCTCGACGTTTAGGGAAACGAACATCAGTCCTTTGCCAATCTTTTCCGGCCATCCGTCGGCCAGGATAAGCGCGCAGCCTTGGCGCTCTACCTGTGCGACGTAGGCTTTGCTGTCCTCCTCATATCGCCAGGGGCTCGTGAAACCAAGCCGGTTAACGTAAAAGCGGAGGGAGGAATCAACGTCCGTGACGTGTAGGACAGGGCGCGCGAACCAGTCTGTCATAGGCTACATATCCACTCAAATGCGGACTGTAGTTTACTATTCTTGAATTCTATGCCCTGATGATCAGTTCCCAGCCGATGCGAAGTAACGCCAAAGGATCTTTGAGCGAACGGCACATGGCGAGTTCAACACAGAGTTCATGGTGGCGGCAGCCAGATTTCTATTTGCAGGCGAACGGCTCATGGTGTCATAGAAGGCAGATCTCGCCTTCTGAATGATGGAACAAAAGAGATACAACGTGGCGTTGTCGTACGCCGGCGCGCAACGAGAATACGTGCGAGCGGTCGCGGTCAGGCTCCGTGATGGCGGATTCAAGGTCTTCTATGACGAATTCGAGAAGGTTGCGCTCTGGGGCACCTATCTCCACGAATCGTTGGAAGCGATCTTTCGGAAAGAGTCTGAACGCGTTATCGTCTTTGTTTCCAAAGATTATCTGGAGAGCCAATGGACTCGAACCGAGATCAGGAGCGCGCTGGCGGCCGCCTCCACCAGCAACGATATCTACCTATTGCCCGTGCGCTTCGATGCGACGGAAATCCCGGGTTTACTTCCAAATCTCGTCCATCTTGACGCTAAGGACTATACACCCGCGGCGCTCGCAGATGCCGTGGCAGAAAAGCTTTGTCCGCCATTCCAGCCCCCGCCACGCGATGCACCGCTCGATAGCCGGACGTTGTGGCGACTGATAACTACTCGGCAGGCTGCTGAAGCTGTAAGCGGAGAGGCTGCGAAACGATTCGGCTCTAGATGGACATCGCCAGGGAGAGAAGTTGTTTATTTCGCCTCCAGTCAGTCTGTTGCGCTGCTTGAGGTGGCTGCCTATCTGCCCGAGGTGGTTGCCAAACCACGCGCAGCGGAAGATTTCACTCTGATATCTGCGCGATTCGAACACCCGGTTGCGGTGTCGCAGCTCTACTTCGATTACTCGGCGCTGGCTCCGGGCTGGACAAAGCAGAACCCGAGCTGGTTTCGGGCCTTCGGGGATGGTTGGCTTGAGGGAGGCCACACGGCAGTGTTGTCGGTACCTTCGTTAGTTGTGAATCACGAGCAAATTTTCATTGTGAATCTTGGCCACCGGGATAGCCATCAGCTCATGATTTTGGGACGGCACGTAATGAACGCTGATTGAGCGACGATGGGTTTAGATGAAGTGGCGACAACCTTCTTCGCTTAGTTCGCGGTTAAGCAGCGTTCGGTCAGACGGTCATAGGTCGAGCGAGAAGGGCCAACTCCCGCCATTTTGTTTCGGCCGGCTCGATAACTCGCCTCTGCAGGTCAACTAGTAATTGCTCCGCGCTTTGGTAAGAGACTACCTGAAGGAACCATGAATATCGCTTGAAGAAGTCAAGCATGCCGGGCTCGCTTTGGCTTTCCAAGAGGAGGGGTTGAATCGGAAGAGAAGGACGGTCGGGAACAATGGCTCGGAGTTCCTGGAGAACGCTGCGCGCGTCAGTGAGGTCGGCGATGACGAAGCGGGACATATGCGCCAAAGTGGCAACCGTTTCCATTGTCGTTTGAGTGCTCGGTTTATCAAAGTCGAAAACAACTGGCACATAGTCGCGCTTGCGTAATTCGGATCGAACAGCGTCAAGTAATGCTTTTCTTGCGGGTGTGAAACGTCCTAGAATGAGGACCATCTTGGAGGTAATGCTGTCGATCACTCGCCGGACGCGTTCGTTATTTAAAAGCAAATAGATGAATTGCGCTAGTTCGATGTCATCAACGGTGACGGTTGGTTCATCTGGACGGGTGATGTCCAGGTCTGAGTGTGTCGCTCCCTCGAGTTTAAGATTCCACGCGGCGATCCCGTAAACGGAGGAATGGACGAGATTTGACTTCTCCAAGTTGGTTTCAACCAGGCGCGCATATCGAAGGTCGGCCGAAGCGAGATTTGCGCCCACCAGCTTTGCTCTGCCGAGGTTTGCGTTCACTAGCGAAGCTTCAACAAGGTGGGAGCGGCTTAAATCGGCCTGAAACATGTTGGCTTCATCAAGGTTTGCCCAGCCGAGCCTTGCGTCCACCAGGTTGGTGCGAACCAGTGTTGCTCTTTGGAGATTTGCGCCAACGAGGTTTGCTCCGCGTAGCGTTGCATCACTGAAATCCGATCCCGCCAAATCGGCGCGGCTGAGATTGGCCCCACGCAGGTTTGCCCAGCAAAAGTCTTCCCCAGGCAGTTCAGCCGCGCTTAGATCCGGCAACACATCGGGAACTCTTTGTCGCCATTCGTTCCAGGCCAAGCTTCCCTGGAGGAGGTTTTGGAGATGTTCTGGATTGGCCATAGGGTTCAGGGCTACTTACGATACGATAGCGCTCTTTCAGCTCCTGTTAGCCCGGTAGATCCGCGAAGCGATAGAGCGTTGCACGGGTGCGATATCTCTTTTCACAAAACAGAATGAGCCGAAGGACTCGGGTTCAACGGGAACGAAAATGTCTCGCGAGCTTGGGGGGTATCTGCGCTTCGGTGAAACGCACCGAGTCGATAGCGGCAGCGCCAAACCAGTTCTAACGAAATTTATCCTTGCGCTGTAATATTTTGAGCGCATTGTCGCTGCAGGTGTGGAAAACAGCAAATTCTCTTGAGCAATTACGAGAATCCAATTGCGCGGCACCATACTGGCAGCTTGTTTTGAAACGCTCCGCGCGTTCAAGTCACAATTCCAAAGGAACTCCTATATGCCATCGCGACTTGTGAATTTGATGAGGGTTTTGAGTTGGAGCGATTATCCGCGGCAAAACAATCCTGCGCCCGGACCAGGCCAGCCCCAGTTTGGCGCGCAGACGGCCACAAATATCAACCCATCCGGCTTTGGCGTCGAGGCCATTCCCGGCTCGCGGTCGGTGCGCTTGCGGGATAGCATTACGGTCACAATCGAGTTTGTGAGAAGCCAGAGCTGGGTGGAGAACTGGGTGTTCTCGCAGTCGCAGACTTTTCAAAATGACCTGCTGGTACATGAGCAGGGCCACTTTCAACTGGCAGGCTTGTTAGGACGCGATGCCTTTCTGGCCATGATGCAACTGAAGGCGAATTCCTATGCGAACGGCGCGGGCTTGCAGAGCGATTTGAACCAGATCACGACGAATATTCTTGGCAAGGCTACAGCTCTCGACCAGAAATACGAACACGACACCCAAAACGGCATGGTGGCAGCTCAGCAAGCGCAATGGAACAGATTTATCCAAACAGCCTTTAATACGCCGGCGAATCCGGCACGGACAACCCCGGATGGTACGCCTATCAAGGTGACCATCCTGAGCGTATTGGCGCAGAACGGAATTAATATTTAGGCATAATCACGAAGCAAATAACTCGCTGGCCATGGAAAACGATTCCTTGAGGTGAATCTTAAGGCAACTGCCGGCATCAGTACAGAGTTGCCAAGACGACTCGCTGGTATACGAGCAGGGCCACTTTCTTTGCGCCCTGCGCAGCAAGCGCAAGGGAACAGATTCATCTAGACGGCTTTCAATACAACGGCGAATCCGGTTAAAACGACACGGGCACATCTAGCTGCGCCGACACCCCGGCCACTCCCCTAAAATGGGAGTTTCAGTATAAATGTCAGAACCTAAACAACTTCCTGCCGCCATACTTGCGCACATTGCGCGGGAATTGAATATTTCCATCCAAAGCCTGCTTGCCACCTTGAAACTGCTGGATGAGGGCGGCACTATTCCGTTTATCGCGCGTTACCGCAAGGAGGCCACGGGCAATTTGGACGAAGTGGTGGTCGGCGCTATTCAAGAGAGAACCACATATTTCCGGGAAATGGAGGACCGCCGCGCCACCATTCTGGCTTCCATTGCGGAGCAGGGCAAATTGACCGATGAACTCAGGGCCAAAATTGAGACGGTTCTTGACCGCAATCAGCTGGAAGACCTTTATCTTCCTTATAAGCCTAAGCGGCGGACCAAGGCCACGATTGCGCGGGAACGCGGGCTTGAGCCGCTGGCGGAGTACCTGATCCACCAAGCCGCGGGCGAGCAGACGATGCTGCGAGCTTGCGGCCGGACTGGTGAATCCGGAGAAGGAAGTCCACAACGTGGACGAGGCGCTGGAAGGCGCCCGGCACATTTTGGCTGAGCAGTTCAGCGAGAATGCCGAATATCGCGCTTATTTGCGGCAGTTGATGCTCTCGGAAGGCATGGTGGTCAGCCGGGCGGTGGAAGGCGCGAACGATCCGGAAGGCAAGTTCAAGATGTACTTCGAGTACTCCGAACCGGCTTCAAAGATCCCGTCTCACCGGATGCTGGCTATTCGGCGCGGTTCGAACGAGAACATCCTCTATTTCCAGATTGAGCTGGATGCACCGAAGCCGGTGGCCTACCTGAAGAGCAAGATTATTCAACGGCCCGGCGACTGGGTTCCGCAGCTTGAACTGGCCGTTGAAGACTGCTGGAAGCGCCTGATGAATCTTTCGATCCAAACCGAGGTCCGTTTGGAGCTGAAACAGCGATCGGACGCCGAAGCTATTCGGGTTTTTCGGGAGAATTTGGGCAATTTGCTGCTCTCTCCCCCAGCTGGCTCACTGAGTGTTCTAGGGGTAGACCCCGGAATCCGCACCGGATGCAAGCTGGCGGTGGTGGATGAGACGGGCCGGCTGCTGGAGCATGCGGTGATGTATCCGCTGGAACCGCGGAATGACATCGCGGGGTCACGCAAGCTGATGGCCGCGCTAATCGCCAAGCACAATGTGCGGGCCATTTCCATCGGCAACGGTACCGGGTCGCGGGAAGTTTCTAGCATCATTCAAGACTTTCTTCGTGAAGAGAAGCTGAGTTCGGTGTTTAGTGTGGTGGTGAACGAATCGGGAGCGTCGGTTTATTCGGCTTCGGAAATCGCGCGCCAGGAGTTTCCGGATCTGGATCTAACGGTCCGCGGGGCGATTTCGATTGCCCGGCGTTTGCAGGACCCGCTGGCCGAACTGGTGAAGATTGATCCGAAATCCATCGGGGTGGGCCAGTACCAGCATGATGTCGACCAGCGCAAGCTTAACGATGCGCTGGAGGCGACAGTGGAGAGCTGTGTGAACCGGGTGGGTGTGGACCTGAACACGGCCTCTTTCGCGCTGCTGCGGCATGTTGCCGGCATTACCGAACGCACGGCACTGAAGATTGTTGAGTTTCGTAATGAAAAGGGCCGATTCAAGTCGCGAGTGGAACTGCGCGCCGTGCCCGGCTTCGGACCCAAAACGTTTGAGCAGGCGGCGGGCTTTTTGCGCATCCGCGGCGGCGATAATCCGCTGGACATTACGGCCGTTCACCCGGAATCGTATCCCGTTGTTGAGCGGATTGCGGAATCACTGCATGTCACGGTTGCGGATCTGATCGCAAAGCCGGCGCTGGCCGAGATTATTCAGATTGAGAAGTTGACCGCTGAAGGGACCGGCATCTACACGCTGAAGGATATCCAGGAAGAACTGCGGAAGCCCGGCCGCGATCCGCGCCAACAATTTGTAGCGCCGCAGTTCCAATCGGCCATCAAAGAGATTTCGGACCTGACGGTGGGGATGACGCTGGAAGGGGTGATTACCAATGTCACGGCTTTTGGCGCATTTGTGGATGTGGGAGTGCATCAGGATGGTTTGGTGCATGTGAGCGAACTTTCCAGCCGGTTTGTCAAAGATCCGAATGAAGTGGCGAAGGTGGGCCAGATTGTGAAAGTGAAAGTGCTGGCCGCCGACCCGAAGGCGAAGCGAATCGCGCTGTCGATTAAAGCACTCCAAGTATCAGATCTTCCGAAAGTGAAGCATGCGCCGAAGCCGCAGAGAGAGCAGCGGCCTGTGCCGACGATGGAAGATAAGCTGGCGCAGCTGCAGGATCGATTTCGGAAAAGATAAGGAAAGAGCCATTTACTTAAATGACAGCATTAGTTACCGCATTGCGTTGGGTGGGCCGGCTGGACGGCCTGGTCGCCCTGATTCTGGGCGTTGTTCTTTGGACCGGCTCAGCGGGCATGCTGAAGGCGCATATACTCACCGGGTTCATCATGACCATTACGCTTTTGCTGATGGGACTGCTGGGCTTCTTCGCGCGCGTGAAGCCGGTGATGCCCATCATCGCCATCGGCTGGGCCATCCTGCTGCCCTATCTAGGTTTCGCTCAATTGCACCTTTTGCCGGGAGCGAGTCACGTCGTAATTCAGGTGATTCATCTGTTGATTGGCATTTGCGCCATTGGCATGGTGGAAGCGGTGGGCGCGAAGATCACGCGGGAAGCCAAGGCCTAAGTGAGAATCGGGATTACCTGCTACCCCACCTATGGCGGCAGCGGGATTGTCGCCACCGAGTTAGGCCTTGAACTCGCCGCCCGCGGACACGAAATTCATTTCATCAGCTACGCCAATCCCATTCGGCTTGATCCCGATACACCCCGCATCCACTATCACGAAGTGGAGGTTTCCAATTACCCGCTTTTCCTTTATCCTCCTTATTCGCTGGCGCTGGCGTCGCGGATGACGGAAGTGGCGGAGCACCAGAAGCTTGACCTGCTGCATGTTCATTACGCCATTCCCCACTCCATCTCGGCTTTCCTGGCCCAGCAGATGACTACCACGCGCTATCTGCCTTTCGTGACTACGCTGCACGGTACGGACATCACTCTGGTGGGTGCGGACCGGTCGTATTTTCCGATTACGAAATTCTCGATTGAGCGCTCAGACGGCATCACCACCATTAGCGAGTTCATGCGCAAACGCACCGAGGAGTTCTTCGGCATCAGCAAGCCGGTGGAGGTGATTCACAACTTTGTCAATTGCGAGCTGTATCGTCCTGATCCCGATGCGCAAAGAGTGGGAGTGAAGCGTATTCTTCACATCTCAAACTTCCGGCCGGTGAAACGTGTGCTGGATTGCATTAGCGCGTTTGCGAAAGTCCGCACTCAGGTGGAAGCGGAATTGTGGATGGCGGGAGACGGCCCGGATCGCGGACCGGCGGAACAACTGGCGCGCGACCTCAATGTGGACGAGTATGTGAAGTTTCTGGGCAAGCAGGACCATATGGAGCGCCTGATTCCTCGCATGCACGCGCTGCATATGCCAAGCGAAACGGAAGGGTTTGGCCTGGCTGCGCTGGAGGCCATGGCGTGCGGCGTACCGCCGGTTGCCACACGGGCAGGCGGCGTTCCCGATCTAATTACCGACGGCGTGGACGGTTTCATGGAAGCGGTGTGCGATACGGACGCTCAGGCCACGCGCCTGATTGAGCTATTAAGTGATTCCACGCTCCACCAGCGGATGTCAACGGCGGCTCGCCGGACCGCCACCACGCGGTTCTGTACCGATTTGCTGATACCGCGCTATGAGCAGTATTACGAAAAGGTTTGCAGTGCCGGGAACAATCGCGAATAGGGGGGCGTCTACCTCTCTAGTGCTGCCTGCAAGAGAAGTCTGTAGCGCTTCTGAAACAGCTGGGGTTATGATTTAAGGCGATGGCGCAACCTTTGTCTGGCAACTCGAGCGGACTATCCATCCTGGCTGGGTCGCAACCCGGAATGCCGGAAGAAGACGCCCGGATCCTGCGGGGTCTCCGGGCCGGCTTTGAAGAGTCGTATGAAGAGCTGATTGCTCGATTCGAACAACCGGTGTACGGGATGGTTTATCGCCTTCTTGGCAATCAGTCGGATGCATCCGACGTTGTGCAGGAAGTGTTTTTGAAGGTTTTTCGCAGCGTCAACAGTTTTCGCGAACAGAGTTCGCTGCGTACCTGGATTTACCGGATTGCTGTGAACGAAGCGCATAACCACCGACGCTGGTTCGTGCGCCACTGCCGGCTGGAAGTCTCGCTTGAGAACGAGAATGGAGAGCATCCGGGCACTTTGCAATACACTGCCGACCCGGGCCGCTCACCTTTTGAACAGGCCATGGACAGCGAAACGCGGACCTTGGTAGAGCGTGCGTTGACGCGCATCAACCCGGTATTCCGAACGGCTGTTGTTTTGAGAGATATACAGAATTTAAGCTACGAAGAGATAGCGGAGATTTTACAGGTTTCATTGGGCACCGTTAAGTCCAGAATTCTTCGAGGCCGCGATGCGTTGCGGCGCGAACTGACCCAGCGGTCAGAGGGTCTGGCAGAGGTGATGGCATAGGTTTCCGAATGGGTATGACCTGCAGGAGCATAGAGCGACGGATCAATGAGTACGTGGACGGAAGACTGCGCGGCGGCGAACTGACTCGTTTTGAAGCGCATTTGTCCGGTTGCGGCGAGTGCGAACTGCGTATCGATGAAGTACGTTCCGTGCGTTCCAGTCTGCGCGCTTTGCCGCCGGCTGAATTGCCGCCTGACCTGCGTGTGCGGCTCCGAGTACAAGCTTCGCAGGAGCGACAGGTGATGGTGGAGACGAACGGCTCCCGGCTGCTGCATGTCTGGAATGCGTGGAAGTTCCGGTTCCAGGAGATGATGAGGCCGCTGACCATTCCGGCCACCGGCGGATTCTTTTCCTCACTGGCCCTGTTTGCGGCGTTCGCTTTGACGATCAGCACGACTACGCGGGTAGTGGCCTATGATGTGCCGATTATGTATGGCGAACACAGCGACGCCAACCTGGTGCCGATGCAACTGAGTTCGCTGGTCGTGGTGACGCTGAGCACGGATGGAAACGGCCGGATCACGGATTACGCGTTTAGTGAAGGCTCCAAATCGTTCGTGGGCGACGCATCGCGCCTGCAATCGAACAATATATCGCTGCCTAATATTCCCGGCGTTATGAGCATTGCTCAACCGGTGAGCAGCGCCATCAGCATTTCGTTCAAACCGATCGTCTTTCTGCCTTAAAAGTGCTGAGAGCCAGGAACATTGGGCTATGGTTTGGCTCATTGATCCTGGGGGTCAGCGCGTTTAGCATAGCTTTTGGTCCCGGCAGTTTCTTCTTCGTGTTTCGAATCACGATGATTTTTGCGCTTCCGGTGGCGATTCTCTATTTCCCTTTCGTGCTCAGCCTGAGGGACGCAGAAGGAGGAAGAATTTGGGCCATACTTGCGACGGGAATTCTGATCGGGCCGGTTGCCCTTGCTCTTTGGGCATTTGTTGGTCATGTGAGATGGCAGAGCAATGATATTGGGCCGAGCTTGGGCAGCTGTCTTTTGTGCGCGTTTGTGGTGGGGCTGCTGACTGCGTCGTTTTATGTGATTGGGCTGAAGATTGCCAAGGCTGTTTAAATGGATTAGTGGGCCAAGTCTTTTACAAAACAGCACGCCCATGAGCTGCTCGAGGTCATGATCGATGACGACGAAGATGAACTGACCGAGGAAGATCGCCAAGCGATCCGCAGCTCACGCGAGCACTTCCGCCAGAACCCCGACGGAGGTTTGTCCTTTGAGGACATGGTAGCCGGTTGCGGCTTCACCACGGACCAGGTCTGCAAAGTAGACTGAGGCAGCTTCAAGAAGATCCGTTTTTGGCCCAACATGCAGGCGTCAGCCATGATAGAGATTCAGATGATTGCCAGTTTGCCGGAACGGCGGTCCTAAGGAGAAGATCTGCTGATGCTTTCGGATAAACAACACGCCGTCGAATTGCTGAACCAACTCGGTCCCGGTCAACTGGCCGCCGTCGTTCATCTGCTCGAAGTCATGGTGGACGACGATGACACGCTTAGCCCAGCCGAAGCCAAGGCTATTGCCGAGGCCGACGAGTGGAGCAAGGACAACCAACCGATTCCGCACGAGGAAGTGCTGGCCGAGTTCGGCTTGACGATAGACGATTGGGAGAAGATAAGTATCGAATCGTAACGATGGCCAAAACGCATAGTCTGGACCGATCAGGCCAAGGCGGATATCCGCAGCGTTCAGCAACCCATCGCCTTGCAGATTCTTTGGGCCGCTACGTCCTCACCGGCGGGGCGCTACCAAACAAATCAAAGGCGTCGCGCCGCCCTTGATCCGCTTGCGCGCCCAGGACCATCGGGTGTTCTTCCGCGGATTCTTCTGTCTCTGCCTCTAATTACCTAACCTCGCTTAGGCTGAGCTTCTTGACCTGTGGACCACCCGCCACCCGTCCCTGTACTGCTGCTGCATACAATGCTGCCGAGAACGTAACCGGCACGGGCACCGAGTGGAAGATAATCATGCCGCGCCACCAGGTTGCCATTGGTCCATCACCAGCCGCACACTTCCCAAGTGGTCAAATCCGAAATAGCAAGTGGAGCAAGGACTCGAACTGGCGTTCTCGGATGCGTACGACGTTCCGGCGCCGTCGCGGATGTAGCCGCACGACCAGACGTTATCACATACTCGGCCGCCAACCCGAGACTCAACGGATTCGTCTCGTTTGTCGCTTTCCGTCTTTGCGGGAACGCGATCACTTATTGGCTTCGAGTCTCTTTACTAGGACCAGAACATCTCTCCCTGTCGCGTCTCGAACGGTAGCGGTTCCATCCCCACTCCATAATCTGGAAAACGACTCCCCAGAATAGAACGCCGACAGCAGCTTTCAATGCTCCGTATCCAGTGTGTTCCTCCCATGAAAGGAACAGCAGAAATGTCACTGGCAATGCCAGTACGCCCCAAACGGCCCATTTGTTTTTTTGCGGGAGCCACAGTGTTGGCCAGCATCTCAAACCCAATCCACTAACTGGGCAGCTAGCACAAACAAGAGGTCAGGGAGATGGCGCACCTGGCAATTCAGGACGCACCCGCGGGCGGCGCCGAAGGCACGTCTGCCCGATTTCAGGTCGTGTGTTAGCCTGTAGAAGTTCTCTAATACGCCGCCAAGCCCGCTTTTGCGGGCCGCTACGACCTCTTTTTGCCATGTCGCTGCAAGTCTTTTTGCAAGCTCAAGTTTTCGGTACCGAACAATTCCTCGGGGTGCACTCCACCCAGAGCGGTTCCCCTGAATCTCAAGCCTCGGATCTTATCGGAAGGTGTGCCTGGCTCACCCTATTGTGTGAGGTGCTACCCCGCGCTCTGCTGGCGGAGTTGAAGCTTTCGCGCATGTTGCTGGGGTCGAGCAGCGCCGAGCAGTTCCTGCTAGTGCTGGCCGAAGAGGAGATTCCCCGAGCGCAAGAATTCCTGACGCGCGCGGCCGAAGCTATCAGCCAGATATCCGCCGATGCGATTCGCCTGGTTTGGGCGAGTACCGAGAATCTAGGCGCCTGGCCGGTGGCTCGCAAGCGGCTGGACGATGCCTTGCAGGCGCGTGTGGCGGCTCCGCTCTCGCACACTGTGGATCTCGAGCAAGCGTTCGCGGCTTTTGAACCGTCGACCGGTGAAGCCACCGACTACTTCGTTCGTTTCGGAGAGGGCGTCGCGTCCGCGAAGCGGGTGGGTTGGTCCGCCAGCGAACCGGCCCACTTCATTTGGGACGGCGGTGATCATTCGTGGGTTTTGACCGATCCATCAGCGATCGACGAAGACGGCATTTTGTTTCCTCGCCGCGCCGCGCAGGATGATTCCGGCGTCAACGCGTCCCTGGCTGAATTAGCCGAGCGTGCCCAGGGCGCCAAGCGCTGGGGTGTGTTGCGGGGCGATGTGGACCATTTCGAATCCCATCTGAGGCGCGCGAACTCGATTGAAGAGCACATTCATCTGTCGTTTCTGTTCAAGCAGTTCTTCGCGGGCGAACTGGCGCTGCTTTGCACCTTACCGGATTTCTGGCGCAAGGTGACGATTCTATATCGGGGCGGCGATGACTTTGCGGTGAGCGGATCCTGGGATGCGCTGGTACTGCTGGCTCGTGAATTGGAGCGGCTGTTTGAGAAGTTCGTTGAACAGAACGCTCCATCTTTCCCCGGATTGGAATCGCGCACCATCAGCATGGCGCTGAGCATTGCGCCCGAAACCAACACACCGCTGGCCCCGGTTTTCCTGGCTGCCGGCGCTGAATTGCGGGCCGCCAAGTCCGTGGACGTGGGTACCTTCCACTTGTTTGGCCGAACGCTGGAGTGGAAGCGGCTGGCGGATGCGGAGGAGTTAAAGGCCGGTTTGATCCGCCTGGTTCACGATTTCAAGTTTTCACCGGGATACATCAACGATCTGGCGTCCGTGTACCGGGAAGCGTTTTCCGCCCGCGCGAGCCGTCGCGGGAAACCGGTTCGCGTGGATAAACCGTGGCGTACGTATATGCAACTGACCACCGTCATTCCGCAAGCGCGCGGCAAGGAATTGAACAACGTGCGGAACGCGGTGATTACGAATCTGGTGGGCAAGCGCACGGCCGGGTTGAAGCTGAGACCTTCCGCCCGCGTAGGGCTCGAATGGGCGCGGCTCGCCGCTGAAAACTAATAAGGTTCCGGCTCTGAAAAGGAAATAGCAATGGCTGAGACAGAAGAAAAGAAACCCGAAGAACGCCGCGACCGGCCGGCTGGCGACCGGCCTCCCCGCGAACAGCGTGCGCCTGGTGGCGGTGGTCCTGGTGGAGGCGGTCCTCCGCGCGAAGGCCGTGGCGGGGAAAATCGTGGTGAAGGCAAAGGCGGCCGTGGTGGTCCTGGCGGAGATCGGCCGGGTGGCGACCGGCCCGGCGGTGATCGATCAGAACGCGACCGACCCGGTGGGCGTGGACCCGGCGGGGATCGCCGCAGCGATGGGCCGCCCGAAATCGACATTGAAAAGCTGATTGCCGACAGCCTCTATCTGGACAACCAGGCGCACGTGGTGGTTAGCCGCATGCGTGACATGGATTCCGGAACGCGCAGCCAACTGCGCCGTCTTTACAACGCAGTCCGGCGCGCTACGCGCGCTGCTGAAAATGAACGCCAGCATGAATTCGTCATGGTGCGTGCGCGTTTGGCTTACACTATTGCGCGGCACTCCCTGCGGAGCCTTGATCCCCTGGAACGGTTGCTGCTGCAAGTGACGCGCAAGAACGATACGAAGGGTTATGAGCGGTTCCGCGATCTCTTCGAAGCCATCATTGCCTATAACGAATAGGCCTTACAACGAATAGGACAAGACAAATGAGTTCCCATACCGCCCAAACCGAATTGACCTTCCTCGGCAAGCTGATTTTAGAAGGCGAAATCCATTGCCAGACCGGGTTGCACATTGGCGCCGGAAAAGGTTCGCTTGAGATCGGCGGCGCAGACAATCCGGTTGTGAAGGACGCCTTCGGTATCCCCTACATTCCGGGCAGTTCGCTGCGTGGCCGGTTGCGCTCATTGCTGGAACAGACGCTTGGTCTGGCACTCCCGAGCGAACTGGTTTACCTTTCAAAGCGCAAGGGTCAGGAAGTCCGTATTCACCAGAGCGACCGTCCGGATGACGATATCTGTGTCATTTTCGGCCGCAACCCGGGCCGTGTGGAACGGGTGAGTGGAGATGCGATTGAAGCTCCGCTGGCTACTCCGGCACGCTTGACCGTGTACGATGCACCGCTGCTGTTGGATAGCATCACAGCGCAGATGCGCGAGAACCTAGATGACGAGTTGACCGAAGTGAAGAGCGAAAATGCGGTGGACCGTATTACTTCACAAGCCAATCCGCGCACCCTGGAGCGCGTTCCCGCCGGCGCGAAGTTTAAGTTCCGCCTGGTGCTGGATGTGCTTTGCTCCGAAGACAAGCCGTTGCTGGCGCGGGTGGCCGAAGGGCTGCGAATGTTGGAAGATGACGCCCTGGGCGGCGGCGGCAGCCGCGGTAATGGCCGTGTTTCGTTCGGCGCTTTGCGCTTGAGCTGGCGCGGCAAGGATTACTACGCCAAGGGTACGGCGGAAACCACTTTGCTGGAAGCGAGCGACTTAGCCGCCCTGCAACAGATGGCGAGCGCGGAAGACTTCGCAGAGAAACTCGCATAGCAATGCAGCAAGCGTTATTAGTTCGCTTGCGGCCTTTAGGTCCGTGGCGTAACGGGCCCTCCGATGGCGCAAGAGACCGGGTAGACACGCTCTTTCGCAGTGACCGTCTGTTTTCGGCCGTGACCTTGGCTCTGAAGCAGTTGGGATTGCTGGATGCGTGGCTGGACGCTACCGCTCGAAGCGAAAAGCCCGCGGTCGCGTTTAGTTCCTTATTCCCTTTTCAAGGCGATGTTCTCTACATCACGCCACCGGCCCATTTGTGGCCTCCGCCGTCTTCGCTGGTCACATCACCGAGCCCGGTGTTTCTGACCAAGGTACGCTGGCGAGCGGCGCATTTTGTTCCGCTGTCGCTGGTGGACTCGCTTCTAACAGGACAGTCTGTTTTGGCAGATCAGTGGATACCCGATCCGGAAAGCGGATGTTTGCTGCGCCGGGATCGCCCGAGTTCAAGTCCGTTCCGTACTGTGTCTCGAACATTTGTCCCGGTAGACCGAGTGAATCTCACGGGCGGCGAAGCGGAAAATACCGCTTGCGTCGAGTTTGAGGCGGGAAGCGGTCTTTGGACGGTTTTAAGATTTCGCGATGACGCCGCTCAAGAAGCCTGGAGTGAACCACTGCGATCCGCCTTCCGTTTGCTAGCTGATACGGGTTTGGGCGGGGGAAGATCCAAAGGTTGGGGACAGGTGCAGGCGCCCGAGTTTGAAAATGGCTCCTGGCCTTCCCTGCTGTTGCCCAAGGTGGGGCGTGTCGCGCGGAACGATGTGCACGAAGAGCAGACGTCGCGCTCGTACTATCTGCTGTCGGTTTATTCCCCTGCTGCGCACGATACGGTCAATTGGTCGGGCGGGCAGTATGAGGTTGCGGTTCGCAATGGGCGCGTGGAAGGCGCCGGCGGGCAGTTAAAGAAATCGGTCCGCATGGTGATGGAAGGATGCATTCTAGATGCCGCGGCGGAGCCGGTCGGCACGGCGGTGAATGTCGCGCCGGAGGGTCTGCCGCATCCTGTGTACCGGTCTGGAATTGCACTGGCCCTGCTAGTGCCGCCACCCAAGCCGCAGAGTGAGGATCGCCGGGCGATTGAAGAGATTGTTCCCCCAGAATTGGAAGCGACTCCCTTCCCGATGCCGCCGGCAGTGGTTGAGGAGCACGTTGTCGAATCGGCTAAAGATGATGCGGCGAACCTGGAACCCGGCAACGAGGAACAGGTGACCAAGGTGATCGAAGCCCCGCATACTGAAGGGCTAAGTGAGGTTCAGGAGTCCGAGCCGGGCGCTGCGGCTGGATTGGCAGGCGAGGAACACGAACCAGAAGCCAGGGCGGACGAGCCGGTTGTTGAATCAGCTCCGGAAGTGGAATCCCCGATTACGCAATCCGAGCCGGTGGGAGTTCCGCGCGACGAGGAGCCGACGGAGGTGCATGCATCCGAGTCTGGCACTGAGGCCGATTTCGCGGGCGTAGAACGCGAAGTTGTGGAGCCCGTTGAATCAGTTCCGGAAGCTGAGGCCCCGGTTGCAAATCCTGAACCGGTGGAAGGTCATCACGACGAGCAGCAGACGGGCGTTGATCAGCCCGAATCCAGCGAAAAGGCTTCACCGGCTGCTGAACCGCACGTTTCCGAAGAGAAAGATCCCATTGTGGAAGTTGTTCCGGAAGACGTGAAGCCTTCTGGACAGGACAAGCCACACCACGAGGAAACCGGCTATGAAATATAAGCTCACAGCCCTGACGCCGCTTCTGGTGGGCGATGGCCGTGAACTCTCGCCAGTCGACTATATGGTCTGGAAAGACCAGGTCAACGTGCTGGATCAAACGCGGATTTTCAAGCTGCTGGCACGCGGTCCGCGGCTGGAAGGCTATCTGGGCCAGTTGCGCAAAGCCACCCGGTTGGATTTTGCGAGCTGGGGCGGCTTCGCGCAGAGCTTTTCCCAGCGCCGAATTGCCTTCGATAACTCAGATTCCACCAGCATCTGGAATGCCGCGCCTACTGAGGCGCTGTTTATACCCATCTTCGCGTCTACCTATAAGGGCGCTTACGTGCCGGCGTCGGCGATCAAAGGTGTTTTGCGCTCCGGCCTGGTTCACAGCCGCTGGTCGAACGCCACTATGGAGAAGATAGCCGCATCACTCGAAGGCGATCGAGTTCCGCGGCGGGTCGCTGAGGCTGCGGAAGCGCAGAGCGGAGCTTCACAAGTTCGTATTTTGGCCATGGCCGATAGCGAGGCGGTTCCGGAGACAGCGTTCAAGATCTACCTGACACGCACAGCTTCGCTGGATACGCGGCTGCCGGAAAAGCCACAACTCGTCTGGAAGATCGCCGGGCGCGGAAGCGTTCCCAACCAGCGTATCGGGGAGTCTTCGGCTTCCTTTGCGGAGATGGCGATTCCCGGGACCTCCTTTGAGGGGAATTGGGCCGAAAGACAGTTTCTGAAGAGCGAGGAATTTACCCGCCCGCTGGGATGGCGATCTGTTCCGAATATCGAGTTGCTGATCAACGCAGCCAACCAGTACGCGGCGGCCCAGTTGGAATTACATGCCAATTACGCCCGCATCACCGGCTTGGTCTCGCTTCAACAAAACGTTCAGAAGCTTCGCGAGCGGTTGGCAGAAGTTCAGAAGACTCCGGCAACCTGTCTTGTCTGTTTAGGATGGGGTAATGGCTTCCTGGCTAAGGTGGCTTACCTCGGAACCGATCAGCAGGCTTATCGCAAAATTCTGCGTTCCGTTCCTGCGCTGAACAAGGCCATACGGGAGGATGTTATCTTTCCAAAAACCAGGCGGATCGTGTTCGGCAATGGCAACAACTTGTCACTTCCGGGCTGGGCGACACTTCGTCTAGAAGCATAGCCGGTACTCAATTCGACATCAATTGGGCCCGGAATCCTAGGGTTCTATGCAGAGAGGCCGATAGTTATGTTAATGGTAAGTGGTGGGGATCTCTCCCCAAAACTTCCCAGGGGTTTTGCCGGCAAATAGTGTTTCTATGCAGAGTGCGATCTACAATCCTTACTTTGGGTTCACGGAAAACCCCTTCAACATTACTCCGGACCCTGAGTTTCTGTATCGAAGCCCTCAGCATGAGGAAGCGCTTGCCAACCTGATTTATGGTGTTCGCGGGCGGAAGGGCTTCATTGTTCTGACGGGTGAGGTTGGCACGGGCAAGACCACCATGCTGGAGTGCCTGCGTGACTACCTGGACAGCATACGCACGGAATTTGCATTTATCTTCAACTCGCGACTTACTCCTGACCAGTTTTTCGAGATGATGGCCTACGATTTCGATCTGCAGTGCGACCGAAAATCAAAGACTGATGTGCTGTTTGCGTTGAATCACCTGCTGCTTTCGCAAGCTGAGCGAGGGCGCACCTGCGTGCTGCTGGTGGATGAAGCGCACAACCTGGAATGGGACGTTCTCGAAGAGATTCGCCTACTGGGAAATCTGGAAAACCGGCAAGGAAAATTATTACAGATTATTCTGGCCGGTCAACCCGAACTGGATCGCAAACTGGATGCTCCGAACCTTCGGCAATTGAAGCAACGAATCGTTTTGCGGTGCGCTCTGAATGCGCTGGAGCCGGACGAAGCCGCTGCCTATATTGAGACTCGGCTTGCCCGTGCCGGCATGCCCGACCAGAGCTTGTTTCCTCCCGAAATGCTCGAAGAGATCTATAAGCGCTCCCGCGGCATCCCGCGTTTAATCAACCTGATTTGTGACAATCTGCTGGTAACGGCGTTTGCGATGGAACAGCGGGTCACCAACCTCGATATGTTAAACGAAGTCTGCCATGATCTGCGGTTGGAATGGCCTGGCAGCAATCGGGGCCGATCAAAATCGGTGTATAGCCTGGACGATTCAACATCCACCCCGTTGTCACACGGCGACTGATTTTTACTTTGAGAAGTAAGTCCGAATTCCTTCTTCCGCCAGCCCCAGGGACCGGGCCAGTTCGACCTTCGCCAGGTTGTACTGATACTGAGCGGAAATCAGATTTTCATTGGCATCAGCCAGTGCCTGCTGAGCTTGTACAACTTCCACCGTATTGGTGACGCCGGCGCTGAAGCGGTCGCGGGATTGCTGGAGGCTCTGGGTTGCCAATTCCAGGTTGCTTTGGGCGACTTCCACTTGGTCATGGGAAGAATTCAAGTCCAGGAGCGAGTTTCGGACTTCATAGTCGATCTGGCCGCGGAGATTCTCAAGCTCGTTGCGACGGTTTCGCAGTTCGGCAGAATTCTGGAGGACATCGCCTTTAATTCGACCGCCATCGAAGATGTTGAAGGCGATGCTGCCGGTGGCGCTGAACACTCCGTGAGAATCGTTAATCAAGCGCAAACCCTCGTCGCCGTAGTAGCCGCTAGCGGTTAACGTCGGGTAGCGTTCCGCCTGCGCGCTGCGCAGCATAAATTGGGCCGCAGATACCTGTGCCTTGGCTGCCTGGTAGTCAGGGCGATGTTCGTATGCGGTATTCAACGCATCCTTCACGGATACTGCTTCGAGGGGGATGGATACCGAGGGATCAGCTACATCAAATGTCTGACCGACGGGTAATCCGATTATGCGCGACAGAGTGAGCTTGTCTTTTTCAAACTGATTCCTCACCGCTACCAGTTGCTGTTGGCGCTGTTTCAGTTCCACTTGCGAACGAAGAACATCAATGCCGATGGCAGTGCCTGCGTCATGGCGGCGGGTGGCGTTCACATAGACCGCGTTGTCCGCATCAATTTCGGCCTGGGTCGCAGTGATGCGAGCACCGTCAGCGATGATCTGCAAATAGGCATTGCCAACGGCCTGCACCACCAGATCACGAGCATTCTTGATGCTTAACGAGGCGGCTTCCTGAGACTTGCGGGATGCGCGGAAATTGCTGATGGCGGAGAAATCGAACAGCGGAATAGTAACGTTAGCTTGCGCATCCTGGTATGAATAGGGTCCGACGATTTTCGGGATTGAGAAGCCGGCGCTAGGCGGAATTTGTACGTTAAAGCCGAGAGCCTGCAAATTCAATTGCTGCTCAGTCATGCTCAATTGTCCGGTCACCTTGGGGAGCAAGCCGGCGAGCGCGCGGAGACGCTGGGCTCTTACTTCTTCGCTTGACTGCTGACTGGTAAGCAAGCCCAAGTTGGCTTTGAGGCCCCGGTCAATTGCCTCCCGCATGCTGATAGCAATCGGCATTTCAGATGCCTGACCCTGGGGAACACTGCCCCGATAGGACGGATCTCCCATCTGCGGTGCATTCACCTGCATAACTACGGGGCTTGCCGCCGGCGCAGGGGCGGCGGGCTGCTGAGCGACTAGATCAAGTGCTAAAGAGGGCAGAAGAACGAAGGCTAAGCGTAGCTTTTTCATCGGTTTAGGCATTCACAGAAGGGGAACGCATCAGAACCGGCGTAAGCGTCCTCCCAACGGTTCGATGCAGAAAACCGCTGTTTTGAACCATCCGGGCCCAAAATATTTAAGGACTTAACCTTTTGTCGACGGAGCGCCAAACAGCCCACGGCTAAAGATTGCGCACGAGGAACGAGCAGATCTCATAGCCGGTCACATAATTGAAGGGAAACTCGCCCATCGTGTAATGGCCGCAGGGCAGAACCGCGACGTCGTGATTCCAGTTGTGGCGTTGGGCGCCGGCAATGACCTCGCGCGAAAGATGCAGGGGAAATGTTGTGTCGTAGCGGGTGTAGATGAACTTTGAACGCTTCTGGCCGTGCGTAAAAACATCCCAATAGGCGGGCGGGCTGATCGATAACCAGAGCTTGCGGAGGGTGGCAAGGTCTACGTTGCCCACCATGCTTTGCTTGATGTGTTTGGTGGAGACACCTTCCCAAACCACGTCCGCCACATAAGTGGAGCAGTGGTTGAACATGTTCACGCGGATTCGCTCATCGAACGCGCTGGCGAGAAATGCGTAGCAAGAGCCGATGCTGGTGCCGACAATTCCGAGGCTTTCGTAGCCCTGTTGCTGCAACCAGTCATAACAAGCGCGGGTGTCAATAATGGCCTGGCGAGTAGCGTCGATGGTCCGGCAGATGTTGCTCGACATGGCGTAGTCGGCACGCTGCAAACCCTCGGGCATGCGAGCGTCGTGGTAAGGCAAGCTCAGGCGTAAGGCTGAAATTCCGAGTTTTTGGAGACCTACACACAACGAGTTCTGCTGCGGAAGCTTCGAATTCCAGTGCGGCAGAACGACGACGGCCTTGCGGCCGCGGGCTGGAAACCAAAGAGCTTTGACACGATTATTTTCGCGGAAAGGCGTTTCGACGGGCGAATCAAATTCCAGCCAATTGTCGGGTTTCAGAATATATTGGCCAGGTACATCGTAAGCGAAGAATGTCTTCGATTGAGCAACGATCTCTTCATTTAGCCTGGCGACATATTCGAAGTCACTTTCATTGCCACGCTCAAGCTTTACCGGCCATCTTTCAATCCACTCCAAGCCAAGCTCAAAAGGACGGACCACGCGATCAGTGGAGCGCGTGCTTAAATCGTCTTCCCAGCGGTGCATCCAGGTGCGGTATCGATGCGCCGCTGCCCGTTTCAATCCCTTCATTGCACCAATGAAACCTGATAGACATGCGCCAGGGGCTGGGCAGCTTCACGCTGCTTCGCCGTTAATTCCGCGTCCAGTTGGTCTAGCGCCTTCATTGCTTCGTCCAGGTGGAGAAGATCCGCGCTGGCCAGAGGCACCTGCAACGTTCGCCAGCGTGCCTGATGGACGTCCAGGCGCTTAATTGTCAGATCGCGAACCGTTATTGCCTGCGCCGACATGGGAGTTGCCAATGTGGCCAGATTCACGCCCTGTGAAAACTGAGCGTCGGAGTAAGTGCCTTCATCCTGCCCGTCAATGCTGAGCTTGTAACGGCCGGTGGCCAGGCCAGTGATGCGCAGCGGCTGCTCATCCAAAGCCTCCACAACATCTGAACTATGAACGGCCAACGCCAGGGTTTTATCCGGATTGTCCGCCATCATATTGGCCAGGGGGAGCGGCAATGATTCATCCGTTTCGCTCCATTTCAGGGGCAATCCAGTGTGGAAGTCCGTTATGTTTGCAAATTGCGAATCAGTGACTCTGCCGGCCACGGCGTCGATCGTGACCGCACTAACGATTGCGCGCGCATTCCACGATCTCAACAACTGTTCCGCCATAATCAGATGTCCTGCCAAAGCGGGATGTACGCGGTCCGGGATGATCTTCTGAGCCAAAGCCGGGTCTGCGGTGTTGGCGTTCCTTAGCATGGCCACAACGCCGCTATTCAAGTCCGCGTAGCTGAAATTGCCGTCCTGTGCATATTTCTTCAGGTAGTCGCTGTAGTGGACCATCACCGCGTTATAGCCGTTGGGCTGCAGGGTGAAAGGCCGTGTCACGTCATCGAACGGAGAAGGGCCGATGGCTGTAATGCGCAGGCCTGGAATGGACTTGCGCATACTGTCGATGATGTGGTGATAACCATCGAAGTAGGCGGTGTCGTCGGCATCGGTATGATTCGTGTACTTTCCGTCGTTCATGCCCAGCATGATGGTCATCACGCTGGGGTGGTAAGCCACAACGTCACGGCTCAACCGAGTATCGATGGGACCTCCGCCACCACCGGATACCCGGTCGCCACCCCAGCCTGAGTGAACGAACGTCACGTTCAGCTTCGGATAGCGGGTCACGACGAAGAACTCGGTCAAAGCGGTGTAGAGCCGCTGGTCGGTGATGCTATCGCCGTAGAAAACTACGGTGTCATTGGGCTTTAGGAGGAAAGGCCCAGCTGCAGAAACTGCGGAGGCTGCAGCCAGAGACAACAGGATCAAACTTTTTAAGCGCACCAGTTATAGGATACCGATTGGCACAAGCACCGCCAGCTACTTAAACCCGCCGAACACCTGTTTTAAGAGAGGCGTGACCTGAGCGGCTGGATTGGTTCGGATTTTTTCTTCCTCCTGACCGAGCACCAGGAAGAGGCCATCCAAGCTTTTTCCGACAACATAACTTGTGAGATCGAACTGCGGAACTTTGCCACCGAATGGCATGGACTGCATCTGTTTTGTGAGGCTTTCATAGCGTTGGACCGCTCCGGTTTTGCCCATTGCTTCTTCGACGACAGGTTTAAACGCGATGGAGAGATCTGCCGCGGTGGTTCGCTTGAAGTACTCTGTCGCTGCGGTGTTTCCGCCGGTGAGAATGCCTTTGGCATCAGAAAAGCTCATGCCAGTGATGGCCTTCTTAAAGATGGGGCCAGCGGCAGGCGCCGCCGCTTCCGCGGCTCGATTCATGGAGAGTTCAAAGTCATCCACCTGCTTGCCTTGACCTATCATTCTAAGACCTTTGTCGAGGCTCTTCAGCTTTTCGGGCATGAGGATTTTGATGGCAGGATTGCCCCAGAAGCCGTTCTCGACGCCCGTGAGCTGGACTGCTTTTGTGGTGCCGACACTGAGAGCCTCTTTTAAACCAGAAGCCACTTTACCGTCGCTATCCGCAACGCCAAGTTGTGGCGAAGCAGGGCTGGCGGCGAGAAACAGACTAAGACTGAGCAAAAAGAGACGCATGGCCGAACTCTACCAGGGTTCCACGTGGAAACACGGAAGATGTCTAATATTTCATTATTAAGCAATATTCGGCGCGTCAAAACCCCAGGTATTAGGTAAGCCACGCATCGAGATATCATCAGATTGGCTGTAAGATGACCCTTAAACAGAGAAAAAAGTGCGGCGAAGAAGCTATCGGCAAATATCAGACACGCGCCAAGACAGACCGATATGAGGCAGCGGTAGATGCAATTGCAGACATTCTGCTGGCCACAGCGCAGTCTGACGAGGAAGCCACGCAGATTTTGCATGGAGCGGAAGTTGAATTCAGAAATTCCGCCGAAGTAGAGACCTTCGTTTCCGAAGGCTAATCCGCCAGGAACGTCGAACTGGCTTTGATCTGGGCCGGCCGTTGCTCCTTTAACTCAGAGGCGAGGCGCTTGAGTAATTCCTCACCGCCCGGACCACACAGATCCGCTTCCAGGTTGCGCAATGCGAATCCGACAACATCGCGGTGATGCAGGTTTGACCCAAGCATATTTTCGTCGCTCAACTTAAGCCACAGGTCGTGGAGCCGATCCACATCTTCGGGCCACAGGCGCGGGGGATGCGGCCCCAGATTTACAAAGGTGGATGGCCGATCCGGCGTGATGATTTCCAGGGCGAACGGATGTCTCGGCTCCGGCAAGCTTTCCCAGGCGAGCCCAATGCGGCGCGCCAACTCGTCTGAAGTCATGCTGGGAGAGACGCCGGTGATCAGTCTTGAGATTTTCAATTGACTGGCAGTTTGAACCAGCGCTGCAAACCGGTCTACCGCGGGCACGACCAGAAGCTCAACCGGCTTACCTTCCTTCTCCGCCAGGTTGACAACATCGGTGAACAGTTCTTTCTCAGCCGAGCCGAAGACCTGATCGTCATTTAATTCATATTCGCTATCCGGACCGATGGTACGGATGGTCATCACAACAATATCGTTGCGACGCAGGTTCGTCCGCTGCAGAGCTCTTCGAAGGTGCTGCAGATTATTTCTGTTGCGGACCGCCACCATGATGCTGCCCGGTCTGGCATGAACGGAACTGGCGTCGATTTGCGGTTGCTGCTGGAGGTTAAATTCTTCGAGCGGGTGCTGATGAACGTTCTTGTGCTTGCGCAGATTAATCTGTTCGGAAACAGTGAACAATATGAAAAATGCGCCGCTGAATGCAATGCCGAATTTGGTCGCGTTCTGTTTTGAGAACAGGTTCATGAACGCTGTGGCCATTAGAACGAGCGTGGTAAGGCCAAGCCCAATGGGAATTTCCTTGCCGGCAATCCGGATATTTAAAGGGACCTTATATTCCTGGTCGTGCCGCTGGAAGCGCAACACCAGCACACCGAGCGCCTTCAGCGCAAAGCTCCAAATGACGCCGAAAGCGTAGGCTTCGCCCAACAAGTAGACGTCGCCGCGGCTAAAGATAATGGTGGCGATTTGCAGAATGGTGATGATGTTGATCAGGCGTGAGGTGGTGCCGAATTTCTTGTGCGGCTTACGGAACCAGTCAAGCAAAACGCCGTCTTCCGCAACGCGATTCAGGACGCCATTCGCGCCGATCAGCGAGGTATTCACGGCCCCTGACAGAATCAGCACGCCGACTACGACCACAAATATATGAAATACCAAGCGCAGGATTTCCGGCCCGGATAGTTGCATGGCCAGCACGCCTATAAGGTTGTTTACGTAATCGTCGTTGTGAAGCTTGGGCGGAATGATCATGGACGCGAAAACCGTAATCACGCCCGTGCAAAGGATGGCATATATGCAGGTAATGTTGCCGGCAATTTTCAGGTTCTTGAGTTTTGGCGAGGCAATTTCGCGATAGACCTGCGCGAGGGTCTCAAAGCCGCTCATGGACAGGAGCGAGTGGCCGAAAGCAATGATGATGGCCACTATCGGCACGGTGGGCCAGATGGTTCCTTTGAGCCAGCCGAGCGAGGAGTCCGTAAAAACCAGGTGGCTGGGCGCCGGCGACGGAGGCAGTTGCCAAGCGCCTTTTAAAAAGATCGTGATGGGGCACCAGATCAGCAGAGCAACAACCATCACCGTGGTTAATTGCATAATGCGGAGGGCTTGCCCGCTCGATTCGTGAATTCCGCGTATGTTGCTGCGCCAGAAATAGATGGTGACCAGAATGCCGAAAAATGCGGCGAAATAGTTGGCATTGAAAGCCAGCTTGAGATGCAGCAAGGCCAGCAGTTCATTAATCAGGTAAGCGAGATAGAGGCCCGCACTGACGCAACTGATAGGACCGGTAAGTATGTAATCGAAGACGATGGCAGAGACAGAGAAGCGGGCGACAGCCGGTCCCATGCTATCTTTCACCACGACATATACGCCGCCGCGCACGAACATGCCGCAACTTTCCATGTAAACCGAGCGCACGGCAAAGCTAAAGATCATGACACCCAAGACGTACCAGGCGGCCGAGAGGCCGATGGCCTGCTCCGCGATGCCGCCTGCGTAGAACATGGACGAGGCCAAGTCACTAAGCACGATAGCCGCCCCGCGCCAATAGCTGATAAACGAGAGCGCGACGGTGGTGGCGACTACAACCTTCGCGGTTGTGGCGGTTTTAGAGGTGATCTCCATTTATGGGTTGCAGGTTGCGATTCGCGTAATACGAGGCTTGTCAATCAAATTGTAGAACGACTTCAGAAAATCGTTGGCCAACGCCCGTGCGGATATCCTGAGAGAGCAATGCGATGGTTCCTCTTGCTGCTGGCTTTTAGCAGCCACGCGCAAACGGGCAGTGCCGATCCTCAAAAGATAATTCAGGGCGAAGTGATCAAAGTCACATCCGCTCCGGCTGTCAAACAGGCAAGGCTGGATGGTAAGACGATACCCCTGTTCCCGCAATCCGACGACGAGAGCCTGGGCTTAATGCCAGTGCCGGTGCTGGCCAAGCCGGGGGTTTACAAGATGGACTTGATCGACGAAAAGGGCGCTGTGGCAAGTGAATTGCCGGTGACCGTTCTGGATGCGCATTACCGCCGGGAGAACATCACGATCGCGCCGTCGATATCGGCACTGAAGCCGTCCCCCGGCGAGCAGAAGACAGTGGGGGATTTCAGGGAAACTGTTTCCGGCAGCCGGTACTGGAAAGAGCCGTTCGCGCCTCCGGTTCCCGGCTGCGTGACGTCGCCGTTTGGCTCGATGCGGCTCCACAATGGTAAGCCCACAGGCGATTTCCATGCGGGCGTGGATCAGCGAGGGGCGGCGGGCACACCGATTCATCCCATCACAGACGGCGTGGTGAAGCTGGTTGAGAAATACAACCTGCGAGGCGGGACCGTGGCTATTGATCATGGACAAGGCGTGGAATCCATCTACCTGCACATGTCCGCGTTTAAGGCAACCGAAGGTCAGCATGTAACCCCGGAGGATGTCATCGGCTATATCGGCTCAACCGGCCGGTCCACCGGCCCGCATGTCCACTGGACGCTTTATGTGAATGGTGATCCGGTGAATCCAAGCCAGTGGATGACACTGCATAGCTGCCCTGCGAAAGAAGCAGCAAAGCAAAGCAAGTAAGTTTGAATGCATATTGGTATAGATTTTGGGACTACAAACAGTTCCCTGGCGGCGGTTGATGAAACCGGCAATGTTTCGCTCATCACTTTCCCATGGCGCGATGCCCTGACGGAGTCCTTCCGTTCGCTTCTTTATTTGGAGCGGTGGCGCGAAGGTAATCGAACAACGATCAAATCATGGGGAGGGCCGTTTGGCATTGAACGGTATCTGAACGCGGATGACAAGGGCCGGCTGATTCAATCACTGAAATCATTCCTTACCAGCCATAGCCTGATTTCAACGGAAATCTTCGGCCGCCAGTTCCAACTGGAAGAACTGATTGCGCGCATCCTGCGTGAGATTCGGGCTGCTGCGGAGGCGCAACTGGGTAAGCCCGTTCACAAGGCCGTGGCGGGAAGGCCGGTACGTTTTGTAGGCGCTGAATCAGAAGCTGATGACGAATTTGCAGAAGCGCGTTTAAGGAAGGCCTTTCTCAAAGCCGGTTTCGAACAAGTAACGTTTGAACTTGAACCGGTGGGCGCGGCGTGCCATTACGAATCCATGCTGGATCACGATGAGCTGATTATGATTGGCGATTTCGGGGGCGGAACCAGCGATTTTTCCCTGCTGCAAGTGGGCCCCTCGCGCCGCAGGAGCATGGCATCAGGACACAAAGTTTTAAGCAACGAAGGTGTGGCGATTGCGGGTGATGCGTTTGATGCGAAAATTGTGCGGCATCTTGTTTCACCGGCGTTGGGCGCGGGCACCATGCTGAATTCGCATGGCAAAATATTGCCGGTTCCCAATTGGGTGTATTTCAAGCTGGAGCGCTGGCATCACCTTTCATTCCTGAAATCTCGCGAGACTCTGACCATGCTGCAAAGTGTGGCGAAGCAGGCTCTGGCGCCGGAACAGATACGCGCTTTACTGTGGCTGGTGGAACATGATTTAGGCTACCCGCTGCATCAGGCAGTTCAGCAGGTAAAGGCGAAACTGTCATCGGAAGAGAAGGCGGAATTCTATTTCGAAGACGGCGATGTGGAACTTCGAGAGCCGGTGAGCCGGGCCCGCTTTGAATCGTGGATAGAGGAAGAGCTGCAAGCGATTGAGGCGGGCGTGGATCAACTGCTGAAGTCGACTGGGGTTGTGCCTGCGGCGGTGGACAAAGTGTTTCTTACGGGTGGGACCAGCTTTGTGCCGGCAGTCCGGCGCATCTTCAGCTCGCGTTTCGGGGAAGCGAAGATCCAAACGGGTGGGGAATTCACCTCCGTTGCACGCGGGCTGGCGCTGCGAGCGCGCGACATGTCCACGAAACAGTAGGTGTACCCTACGAAAACATGATTCGTTCCTGTTTAGCCCTGTTTATTCTTCAGGCCGTGGTCGCTTCTGCACAAACTCCGGCAACGCCAAGGCCTTTCAAACTGGATGATCTGGCGAGCATACAAGACGTTCGCGACCCCCAATGCTCGCCTGACGGTAAGCAGGTGGCCTATGTGGTTTCGGCCATGGAGTTCAAAGAGGACAAAAGCGTTTCCCACATCTGGCTGGCGGATTTTGACGGCAGCCGGGACCGGCAGATTACGTTCAGTGCCGAAGGAGAGAATGCGCCCAAGTGGAGTCCCGACGGAAAGCTGCTGGCGTTTTCTTCATCGCGGCCCGGCAAGGCTAAAGGCAGCCAGATCTGGCTCATCGACAGAAGCGGCGGCGAGGCTTATGAGTTGACCGAAATGAAGGGCAACTTATCCGGCTTCGAATGGTCGCCCGATTCGAAGAGGATTGCCGTTGTGATGGCTGATCCTGATCCGGACGCGAACGCGGAGCCAGGTGCAAAGCCGAAAACGCCGAAGCCGATTGTGATTGACCGCTATCACTACAAGCAGGATGTGGAAGGTTACTTACTCTCCGGGCGTCACACTTACATCTATTTACTGGATGTAGCGTCTAAGAAGCTTGATCGATTGACCACGGGTAATTGGGATGAACGCCTGCCTTCCTGGTCGCCGGACGCGAGCAATATTGCGTTTTTGAGTAATCACCAGGCCGAACCCGATCGCGAGCCCTCCTTGACATTGTTCGTAGCCGAAGCCAAATCCGGCACGCAAGAGAAGGCACTGACGACATCAGCCATAAGGGTGGTAGGAGCAAAGCCGCAGTGGAGCCCCGACGGCAAGTTGATTGCGTTTCTGGATACAGACGAGCGCAAATGGAGCGCCTATGGCATGTCTTATTTGGACTTGGCGGCGACGGATGGGAGCACGCCGGCTACCCGGGTGAAGGCCGCCGAGAAGTTGGACCGGGACGTCACGAATTTACATTTCAGCGCGGATGGAAAAGCGATTGACTTTCTGGTTGGTGATGATCGTTCGGTCTATCCGGCTCGCCTGGGGCTAAACGATTCCAACGTGGAACGTCTGATGTCGTCGCCAATTGTTGTTTCGAATCCCACGGCCGCCGCATCGTGCTCTGCCGTTTTGTCGGGCGGCGATGCCAAGTTTACGGAAGTATATGCGGTAGACGGCGGATCTCTTCGCCAGTTGTCACACCGGAATGATGCCCTACAGGCTGAACTCAAATTGCCGCAGACGCAAGAGGTGAACTTTAAGAGCAAGGATGGCACTGACGTGCACGGCCTGCTGACTACGCCGGTGGATTACGCCCAGGGTACGAAGGTTCCGCTTCTGCTGCGCATTCACGGCGGCCCGAATGGGCAGGATGAACACCACTGGTCTACCGAAACGGAGTGGTTCGCAGCCAATGGCTATGCGGTTCTGGCCGTCAATTACCGGGGAAGCTCAGGCCGCGGGCAGAAATACTCACGGGCGATTTTTGCTGATTGGGGGCACTATGAAGTGGAAGACCTTCTGGCCGGTGTTGACCATGTCATCAAGATGGGCATTGCAGATCCGGAACGGCTAGGCGTGGGCGGGTGGAGCTATGGCGGAATTCTGACTGATTATGTGATTGCGAGCGATACGCGATTCAAAGCGGCCACCAGCGGGGCGGGCACGGCCTTTACTGTGTCGTTCTATGGGACGGATCAGTACATCATTCAGTACGACTATGAGATTGGCCCTCCCTGGAACGCAAAGGCGTGGGAGACCTATCAAAAGATTTCCTACCCGTTTCTCCACGCTGACAAAATCAAAACGCCCACGCTGTTCCTTGGGGGCGAGCGCGACTTCAATGTTCCCGTGCAGGGGAGCCAGCAGATGTATGAGGCTTTGCGCAGCTTAGGCGTGCCGACGCAACTGATCATCTATCCGGATCAATTCCATGGCATCACCAAACCTTCCTACATTCGCGACCGGCTGGAGCGCTATGAAGCCTGGTATGACAAATACCTGAAGAAGACCGCGCCGGCGGCTGTGCCGACAGCAGAGTAGCGATCTAAAGCTGAGGTTTGGGCAGCGTAACACCGGAGGCGGCCAAAGCACCGCGCCGCTGGATGTGCCGTCTGTAAACCTTGCCGCCGGCCGTGACGTACATGGTCTGCCTGTCGGGTCCAGCGATGACGACATCGGTGAGCTCTTCCGGTCCCGGTTTTCTGATGATGCCGACCACGCGCCCGGGTTGATCGCAAATCTGCACTCCCAGGCCGGTCGCGAAGTAAGCATAGCCCTGATCGTCAAAGCTAAAGCCACGCGCCGCACTGCGCATGGCGCCGGAAGGCCATTCGTCCGGCATCTCGAGCCGGTAGAATGGTTCCCCATCGATGAGTGAGCCGTCATCGGCAAAACGGAATGACCAGGACGCGCGCGAATCATAATCCGAGATCACCAGACCCGATTCATCCGGCAGGATCCGCACGCAGTATGGCGTCTGAATGTTGCCGTCTTTTGAATTGTCGAAAATCACCCGCTTGACGTTAGCCGAATTGATTAGCCAAACGCGCCCTCGTCCAGCTTCCGAAAAATAGGTTCCATATTTTGGAGAGAACGCCACGTCACTCGCCTGCAGGCCCAAAGACAAGACGCTCATTTGCCCCGACGGCAAATAGCTGGCGACTCTCAAGCGCCCCGCTTCGGCGGCGTAAAGGGTACCGTTAGCGGCAAAGTTGAGTCCGGTTGTGCCAGCGGTGTCGCTTTTGAAGAGAGTTACTTTGCCATCTTCGGCGGAGATCTTATAGATTTTTGAGGCGGCCGAATCACAGAAGTAAATGTTGCCCTGAGGGTCGGCCGTTAGGCCTTCCGTAAAATCGTATCCGCTGGCGGCTACTTCCCAGCCATGGTTCGGATCCAGGATTTCGGTGACAAACTCGCGCTCTCCGCCGCCCTCTGAAGCTTTGATGGGCTGCGGGTAATCCCGCCAGAGCCACTTCAGAACCTCGGGGAAAATGGCGCCGCCATGTTTGGCGTTATGGCCTTCGGTTCCCACCTCAAATTTGACGTCATAGCCTGCATAAGCGAGTGACTTGGCCATACTCTGGTTGGCGAGGTACCAGGAACCCGCGTAGATGTCCTGATCATTTGAGCCATCCTGCAAGAACACGCGCAGCGGCAGGGGCTCCGCTTTACGAATCAGATTAATGTATTGGTCACCGCCGCGCAGGTTTGTAAAGCTGCCAATGAAACTGACTACGCGGTGAAACCATTCGGGATGCTCCCAGGCCACCGTGAATGCGGCTATGCCTCCCGAACTTGAGCCGGCGATAGCTCTGTCATCGGGATTCGTGGAAACCTTCAGGTCTTTTTCTACTTGCGGCAGAATCTCCGTTTCGAGAAAGCGGGCGTATTGATCACCTAACGCATCGTACTCGAAGCTGCGGTTATAACGCGCTTGTTCTTTCGGAGGACCGGCAATATTCACGCCTGGGTCAACGAATACTCCGATTGTCACAGGCATGGCCTTGCGAGCTATCAAGTTGTCAAACACTATAGGAACGCGCCAGGCGCCATCCGCTTTGACGAAACCTGCTCCGTCCTGGAAGACCATCAGACAGGCTGGTTTGGCAGCGTCGTACTGAGCAGGAACATACACCCAGTAATCACGAGTTGTGCCGGCAAAGATTTTCGAGCTGGAAAAAGTGTATTTGGTCACTACACCTTTCGGCACATTTTCCTGCGGCTGAGAATCCGGCCCCAGTGTGTAATTTTGCCCACGCAGCACAACGGAGAACGATAATACTGTCCCGATGAAAAGCAACCTATTCATGCAGTCATGGTAATGGAACACGATGCTGCTAAAAAGGGGATATGCCCCGCTATGCTGCCATCGACATCGGCAGTAACTCTATCCGTATGATGGCTGCTGAAGTCAGCCACGGCGAAACATCGATTTTGACTCAGGATCGCCAGGTGATCCGCCTTGGTGAGAGTGTTTTCCGGTCAGGCAGAATCAGCGATGAAGCCCTGACATTAATGCGTTCCACGCTCGAACGAATGGCGGCGAGTTATAAAGCCTTGGAAATTATCGGGGTCCGCGCCGTTGCCACCAGCGCGGTGCGCGATGCCGGTAACCAGGAAGAATTTCTGCAGGCGGCCGGAAGCGCTTTGGGAACCAATGTAGAAGTGATCTCTGGGCCAGAGGAAGCGCGATTAATTCATCTTGGGGTGGAAGCACGCTGGCCCCGCGCCAAAGAACGCACGCTGATTGTGGATGTGGGCGGCGGCAGCGCGGAGTTGATCATTGCTCAGAACGGCCAGTTGCTTGATTCGGTTTCCCGGCCGTTGGGTGCTCTTCGCCTCAACGAGCTGTTTCTCAAGAACGACCCGCCGAATCCAGAGGAACTGCGGCGCATGGATGCCTACATTGAAGAAAAGCTCGCTCCGTTTCTAAAATTGCACGGCGCTGAAAGATTTGACCGTACTATTGCCACTTCCGCATCGGCCGCCGCCATTGTTTGTGCGGTGAACGGCATTCCACGCTCCCGCCGCGAGGAGGCCGAGCGCGTGCGTGCCTCTGCGGCGCAAATTCGCGATCTCTTTCAAGTCTTGTTGTCCGGAAATCTGGAGTCCCGCCGAAAGATCACCGGAATAGGACCCCGGCGCGCAGAAATTGTCATCCCAGGCACGGCGGTGTTCTTAAAGGTGCTGGAGTCCTTCAATCAAAAGTCCTTCCATTATTCGAGCGCCGGCGTTCGCGACGGCATCATTGCCGATCTGGCGGCTCGGGGCGTGGGTAGAGAACTCGCGCAGCTTTCGCGCGAGCAGCGCGCCGTTGTCGAGGGCATGGCTAAGCGCTACGATGTGTCCCTGAAGCATGTTCGGCAGGTGGCTTTTCTGGCGCATCGTTTGTTTGAGACGCTTCAACCTGTCCATCGGCTACCGCCGGCTGCCGGCAAATTGCTGGAAGCGGCGTCGATTCTGCACGACATTGGTCACTTCGTGAGCAATACCGGGCACCACAAACATTCTGCTTACCTGGTGGCAAATTCGGATATGCCGGGCTTCACGGCAAAAGAGCGCCTGGCGATTGCAGCATTGTGCCGCTTTCATCGAAAATCCATGCCGCAATCGAGGCATTTACATTTTTCGATGCTGGATCCGGAGTCTCGACGTTGGATTACATCGCTCTCCGTGATTATCCGGCTTGCGGATTCGCTGGATCGCAGTCATACGCAACGCGTACGCGACGTTACCAGCAGCCTGCGGGAAGGCACACTTTGCCTGTGCGTCGATGCTGACAGCGATGCCGATCTGGAAATCTGGTCTGCCAATGGAGATGTCAAAATCTTCAATGACGTCTTTTCCAGGCCTTTAGAGATTCAGCGAATTAGGTCTGTTCGCGCCAATGCTGTTTAGCTGAACTTCAGAACTTTTTTGACTCCGCGAGCGACCATTTTCCAGTTCTCACGGGCATCTGCGAGTCGTCGCTTGCCGACTGGGGTGATGGTGTATAGTTTCGCGCGTCGGCCGGTTTCGGTAGTGTTCCAGGCTCCGATAATCAACTTCTCGCGCTCCATACGGTGGAGCGCCGGATAGAGCGAGCCTTCTTCAATCTTCAGCAAACCTTCCGACGCCCGCTTAACGTGCGCAGTTATTCCGAAACCGTGGTTAGGGCCGTGGTCTAGGGTCTTTAAGACAAGCAATTCGAGACTGCCCTGGAGATTATCCGCGTGTTTGGCCATGAATAGCTGGCTTACCTAGCAGACTATGCTCGTAGGCCTTGACCAGCGTACTGTGGTGTAACTTGATTGTCAAACGGCTCGGGTTGCCCTTAGGCGCAAGCGAAGGGCGGCCGTTTGCTCACGATGACAGCGCACACAGAGCGTGCGCATGTTGGAAAGATCGCACTCGCCGCCGCCTTCGACAACGGGTACGATGTGATCCGCGTCCCAAAGCGATTTCCGGTTGGCGGTGACGCCCCATTCGGCGCGGAGCTTGAGACGAGCGGTACCGCGGGCCTTTTTCATCTGCAGTAGTGCCGCGTGGCAATCGATTGCACAAACTGCGCAGATACCTTGATCACGTTGGAACACACGCTCGCGCAGATGCGCCGGATTGCTGCGCAGCCGCCACTCCTCAACGCAGAATTCGGAACAAAAGGTAAAACGACCCGAGGGCACTTCCAAATTGCACCAGCGACAAAGACTGCGTCCACCCGGTCCTTTCGCAAGCGAACTGCGGTCAACCCAACCACCCGGCATACTCCGCTGCTGACTCATAAAAACAGATTACAAACAAAATGTTCGGAACAAGCCGGTAGCACCCAGAATGGATGAACTTTTCGTGGCCAGGAGGCAAATCATGGCAAATCCAGTCTTGCTTTCGGTACTGAGACAGCGCTGACCGACACCACCGCCTGACGAAACCTAGCAATTGCCGAGTTCGGCTACCGCTGCTCTAATCCGAAGTTTATTTCAAAGTGGAGCAGGTTACTGGTGAGTACGGTTGCCCTTGCTCGATTGCGGCAGCAGCGATCAACAGATCATTCAATGGCAACTCATTACCTTTAGCCGCCTTTTGCACCTCGATCTGACCAACCAGCCAAGCGGCTGCGGCAGCAATTCCCGCTGACGTTAGCGGCCAGCCGGCGCCCTTTGATACATTCGGCGTAATCTCATCATTTTGGAAGTTGGCTTGATGTGTCTGTAATCCAAAATTAACCAAAGACAGTGCAATGCTCACACAGCCTCCCGATCTAACCAGTGGATAGCGAACCAGGAGGTAGTCAGTGCCTGAATCGGAGAGTTCTTTAGATTTACAGAAACTGGATGAAGGCGGCATATCGCCGCTTCACTGGAAAATTATGCTGGTCTCCGGCATGGGGTTCTTCACAGACGCATATGACCTGTTTGTCATTGGCGTCGTGATGGCTTTAATCAAGAACGAATGGCATCCCAGTCCGTTGGAAACCGGCTTGATCACTTCGACGGCTTTGCTTGCGAGCGCCGTGGGAGCAATTCTTTTTGGCAGGGTGGCAGACCTGCTTGGCCGCAAGCGAATCTACGGGGTGGAAGTGCTGGTACTTGCGGCGGGGGCGATAGCCTCTGCTCTTTCGCCCAATATCGTCTGGTTGATTATATTTCGAATCATTCTGGGACTGGGGATTGGCGGTGATTACCCGGTGAGCGCCACTATCATGAGCGAATACTCCGGAAAGAAAACTCGCGGCATGATGGTCAGCCTTGTGTTTGCCATGCAGGCCGCCGGACTGATTGTCGGGCCTCTGCTTGCAGCCGCGCTGCTTGTCTCTCCTCTCCCGCATGATTACATCTGGCGCATTCTGCTGGCCTTCGGCGCGATACCCGCACTCGCCGTGTACATGGCGCGCAGGAAAATAGATGAAACGCCGCGGTTTAAAATTGCGGCGGAAAAGCGCCGGCAGACCCAGCCAGGATCATTATGCGCCGAAGGGGACTTTTGGGGTGGCTATAAATGCTTTGCCAGCAATGGCCGCTTGATGCGGCGACTGTTTGGCGTCAGCGCCGCCTGGTTTTTAATGGACTTCGCCTACTACGGAAATACGGTGAGCAGCCCCATTGTTCTGAGTGCGCTTTCTCCTCATGGATCTTTGCTGCAGCACACTCTGACGCAGCTTGAGATATTCGTCATTGCAGCGGTCCCCGGCTATTTTGTAGCCGCGGTGACGATGGACAAGCTTGGCCGAAAGTTTATCCAGGTACTCGGGTTTCTGGTGATGGCTGCTGCCTTCGGAGCGATTGCCGTGGTACCCGGAATTGAGAAAGATGTGATGCCCTTCCTGCTCATTTACGGAACCAGTTATTTCTTCACTGAATTCGGCCCGAACGCCACCACATTCATCTACCCCTCCGAAGTGTTTCCCGCCGGTACCAGAACCACGGGCCACGGTATTGCGGCGGCTCTGGGAAAACTTGGCGCGTTCATTGGTGTATTCAGCTTTGCGCCGCTGATGGCATGGCGCGGGTTGCCTGCCGCCGAGTCCGCAGCCGCCATCGTGAGCTTACTTGGTGCAATTACGACTATTGCGCTTCTGCCCGAGACCAAGGGTAAGAGTCTGGAGGAGTTGAATGAAGCATCGAAACCAGACGTCGAGAAACTCCAAGGAGCAACCGCTGCTCGATAAAGGGTGTTCTAGCTGCGAGTTAACACCTTCGTGATGTCGTTGTAGATGACGAATACAACCAGCATCATCAGAAAGACAAAGCCGAGTTTAAAGACCGTCTCCTTGACGCGGAGACTTACTTCGCGCTGCATCAACATCTCAATGAGCAGCAGCACCAGCGTACCGCCGTCCAGAATGGGAATTGGCAGCAGGTTGAAGATGGCAAGTTGGAGGCTGACGAACGCCATCAGGGACAGGTACATCCACGCGCCTTGCGACGCAGCTTCACTGGACATCTGCGCAATACCGATAGGCCCGGAGAAGGACTTGGGCGAAACTCGCCGCTCCAACACTCCGGCCAACACCTGAAACATGGTGGTTGCGTTCCGTTCATTCATTTCGATGGAATGCGCGAAGGCGTCAGTGAAGCTGAGTTTGGACCACTGGACAGGGACTTGGAAGTAGACTCCAATCTGATACGGCATGGCGGCATCGGATGTTGCGCGCGGCGTGACAGTGACGTCCATGGGCTTGCCCTGGTGTATGACTTCAAAACGCACTGGTCTGCCGCCACTGTGAATGACGGTTTGGCGAACTGTGCTGGCAGAGAAAACCTTCACCCCGTTTGCACTTAGAAAGAGATCGCCCTTGCTGAGACCCGCCTGCTGAGCCGGGCCGCCTGGCTTGAGGTCACCTACTTCGGTATTCGGTTCAGCGATGATACCCATCTGGCCGACGCCTTCCTTCGGATCCATCTGCGGAGTGACGGTCACTGGAATCTTGTTGCCACCACGTAAGACCACCAGGTGCAGAGGACGCCCGGAGCTGACAAGTTCCTGCGTGACAATCATGTCCCAGGTTGGTTTCTGGCTGTCACCGAACTGAATGATGCGGTCGCCTTCTCTGAGGCCCGCCTGGGCTGCCGGCGAATTGGGAACCACGCCCGTGATCACGGTGTCGAGCTCCTTGGGATACTTCGCCATGTACAGGCCGGTAACCAAACCGACGGCCAGGATAATGTTCATCAACGGACCGGCGACAATAACGATGGCACGCTGCCAGCGCGCCTTGGAGAGAAATGACCTAGGGTCTGCCGCCATGTCGTCGGTCGGCTGATCGCCCAGCATTCGAACGTAGCCGCCGAAGGGGATGGCGGATATCCGGAAGTCCGTATCGCCGCGGTGAAATCCAAATAAGCGCGGACCGAACCCGATGCTAAACGTCTCAACCTTAATTCCGACTGCCAAAGCCGCCCAGAAGTGCCCCAGTTCATGAATCAGAATCATGACCCCGAGCAGAATCACCACCCAAAAAGCCGGCCCTAAAAATGCCAATCTATTGCCTTTCCTGAATCCGCGTGGGCGGACTGTTCACCTTCATTGGACGTGTTACGCGGCTTCTTGCTGCAAAACAGTACTGAACACTTAAAATATACCCCTAAAAGCGTGGGCTCACGCTGGGACGCGCGTCCACTTGCCCTCTGACACCACGGCTTCCGCAACACGCCGGGACTCCAAGTCGATCTGGATTACCTCTTGAATGCTTTTAGGATCGCGAGATGCCTGACGATTTAAAGTCTCTTCAACGGTCTGAGCAATCGCCGGAAATGGGATTTTTCCCGCCAGGAACGCTTCGACTGCAACTTCGTCGGCGGCGTTCAGCGTACAGGTAGCTGAGCCGCCTTGTTTCTGGGCCTCGTACGCAAGCTTTAACGCCCGGAACTTATCCATATCCGGAGCGGAGAAATTCCAGGTGCGCGGTTCAGTCCAATCCAGCCGAGGGACCGGGGCTTTGCAACGCTCGGGAAACGTGAGGGCGTATTGGATTGGCATTCGCATGTCAGTAGCCGACACCTGAGCAATGATACTGCCATCGTTGTATTCGACCATGGCGTGTATCGAGGATTGGGGATGCACCACCACGTCCACTTGGGAAGGAGGGAGATGAAACAGCCAGCAGGCCTCAATGACTTCGAATCCCTTGTTCATTAGCGTGGCGGAATCGACGGTGATGCGCCTGCCCATTTTCCAGGTGGGATGGTTTAGCGCCTGTTCGGGCGTGACGCTCCACAGTTCGTGAAGGGGAGTGTTTCGAAACGGACCGCCTGAGGCGGTTAATAGAAGGCGCGTCACTTCGTTCCGGGAACCCGCACGAAAACATTGGTGAGCGCCGTTGTGCTCGCTATCGACCGGGATGAGTTCTACGCCGAGATCATGGACGGCGCTCATGACAAGGCGTCCGCTGGCTACTAAGACTTCTTTATTGGCCAACCCGATCCGCTTCTTATGCTGGATCGCGGCATATGTGGCTTCGAGTCCATTCACGCCAACAATGGCCGACATCACAAAATCGACCTCCGGCTGAGTGGCGGCTGCTACTCGAGCCAGCGGTCCATAGGCTAACTCCGGCCAGTTTGCACGTGCTATTGAGGAATTCTTCAAGAGCGCTGTTAGGCTGTCTCGACACTCTGCGTCCGCTACAACTACTGCTTTTGGTCTAAATTCCAGAATCTGGGAGCAGAGCAGCTCCACATTCCTGCCCGCTACCAAATTGTGGATTTTGAACCGCTCTGGGTTCTGACGCACCACGTCCAGGGTACTGGTACCTATTGAACCTGTTGAACCTAATACGCAAATACTTGTCACACGTCCTCTTCCCTGTACTTTACGAAACGCGGGTAAAATTCAACCAATAAAAAAACTTTTATATTTCGTATAGATAGGGCTTGCTTTCCGCAAATTCATATTCTAATATTGGAAGTAAGCCAGGGAGGCAACTCCCACCAAAGCGAGACTAACCTCATAGAAAGACCCCTGAAGCAACACCTCCCTGGCGCCCCTCGGGGCTCCGTCTCGCAGCTTCAGAAAAGCCCCTCCTAATTCTCTTACAACAGCAGTGCGAAGCGCTAAACTCTTCAGCGGAGGCATTGCATGTCCTACTCCAGCAACTCACACTCTTCTCTGCGCCCTGAAACAGGTGTTTTAACCCGAGGCTTCGACCCGACGTTATCGGTCGGTTCAGCACGTCCGGCTGTTTTTAGAAGCTCAACGTATGTATTCTCGAGCCCCGAAGCCGCCGAACGGGCCTTTGATCTCATGGGGGGGCGCGCTGAACGGGGCCCAGATGAAAACGTCGATCTGGTGTATTCGCGGTTCAACCATCCGAATGCCCAGATCCTGGAAGATCAGATTCTGCCGCTGGAACCAGCGGCGACATGCGCTGCCGTTTTCAATTCCGGTATGGCGGCCATTATGACCGCCATGCTGGCGGTGCTTACGCCGGGCGACAGCATTGTCTACACGGTTCCGGCCTATGGCGGGACGCAGACCTTAATTAAGAGTTTTCTGGAACCGTTCGGTATTTCCGGGCTTCCGGTCCCGGCAGGCGACGCCGAGACGCTCGATGCGGCCATTCGCACCACACCGAATCTGAAGATCGTGTTCATTGAGACCCCAGCGAACCCGACCATCGTCATGACGGATATAAAGCGCGCCTGCGAGGCCGCGGCACACCGTCTAGCAAAGCCGCTGGTGGTAATTGACAACACGTTTCTCGGGCCGGCATTCCAGCACCCGCTGGCTTTGGGAGCCGATATCTCCATCTATTCAGCCACCAAGTACCTGGGCGGCTACAGCGACATTATTGGCGGCGTGGTTTTGGCAAAGGACGCCGGCCTGATGCATAAAATTCAAAGCAAGCGAAGCTTGTTCGGCAACATTCTGCAGCCCGATGAGTGCTGGATCTTAAATACCCGCCTGCCCACGGTTAACTTGCGCATGAACCGGCAGAGCAAGAACGCGCAACGCATTGCGGAACATTTGAACGGCCATCCCATGATTGAGAAGGTCTACTATCCCACCCTCTTTACCGATCCGGAGCAAGCGCGGATTTACCACGAGCAATGCGACCACCCCGGCGGCCTGGTAACGCTGGACGTGAAGGGGGGTAAACAGGGCGCGTTTGATTTCCTTCGCCGGATTCGGCTTGCGAGGAATGCTGTTTCGCTGGGGGGAGTGGAGACTTTAGCCTGCCATCCTCGCAGCACTACTCATTCCGCCTGGAGCCAGAAGGATCTGGATGAGGCTTGTATTGGAGAGGGATTGGTTCGCCTCTCTTTGGGTATTGAGAATTGGGAAGACTTGCTGGCGGATTTTGAGCAGGCTTTGGAAGGGTGATCTGCGTAGGTGTGCAGAAATGCTACACTGAATGTTTTGGGTTTAGTGAATCGGTAGCCGTGCGTCTACACGACGGGCAAAGTTTCGCCAGATCAACATTCGCTCCCATATCTTCAACATCTGTATCGATAGCAAGGATTTGTAATGCCGAAACGTACTTTTCAGCCGAATAACCGCAAGCGGGCGAAGACCCATGGATTCCGCGAACGCATGAAGACCAAGGACGGTCGCGATGTGTTGGCCCGCCGCCGCGCCAAGGGCCGTCACAAATTGACTGTCAGCGACGAACGCAACGTCCGCGCCGCTCACTAAAGATCTGGTTGTCGCTCCCCAAGTCGAACCGGGTTCTGCGGTCCTCAGAGTTTCGCCAGATTTACCAAACCGGTGTCCGCATGAGTAGCCGCTACTTTTCCGTCTTTTGCTTGCGCACAACCAGTGTCGAATTGCCCACTCGGTTCGGGTTCACTGTGCCGCGGGCGATCGGAAAGGCGGTTGTACGGAACAGGGTAAAACGGCGCATGCGCGAAGCTGTTCGCAGCCACCTGAACAAATTGCCTGAACGATGCTCCATTGTCTTCAACCCACGGCGCATTGTGGCGGATGTCCCATTCAATGATCTTTGTCAGGAAATCGGCAGGATATTGGCGCGATGCAACGAGCTTTGATCGGCATTCTGAAGGCCTACAAACTGGTGATCTCGCCCATGCTGCCCTCCGCGTGCCGCTTTTCGCCTACCTGCTCGGAATACATGATGGAAGCGATTCGCCTCCACGGAGTATGGCGAGGAATCTGGTTGGGAATTAAGCGTCTGGGACGCTGCCATCCCTTCTGCGAAGGCGGGTTTGATCCCGTTCCCTAAGCCCTTTGTGAACCCAGCGCACGCTGGTCCCGTAAAGTTGTAATTGGAACCCTTTCATGTCTAACAGTCCCGGAACTCTTCCTCCAGCACCGCCCTCTTTCGAAAAGCGGCTCCCGATTGCCCTGGCGCTCATGATGCTGGTGCTGCTGGCGTCTCAGTATTTCTTCAAGCCAGCACCCGGCCCCAAGCCGGTAAACACGCCTAAGAATGACAAGGAGCAAGCGGCGGCAGTGACGCAACAACCGGCCGCACCAGCGATTTCGACTGCGCCGATGCCGGGAACTCTGGCGGCCCCGAACGTGATCGTCACGTCCGTTGATACCGATCTCTATCGGATTGAATTCTCGAATCAAGGTGGCGTCATCAAGAGCTGGGTTCTGAAGAAGTTCCAGGACGATGCCGGGAAGCCGCTACAACTAATCAATCCTGCGGCAAAAGATCTGCCCCCGCCGTTTTCCGTGGAACTGAACGGCCAAAGCCTCCCTTTCGACCCGAATAAGGTGCTCTATCAGCCCAAGATTTCCGATAACGGCTTGACGATTGAATATGACTACTCAGATGGGAAGGCATCGGTTCAAAAGTCGTTTTCATTCCAGCGTAGTAGTTATCTCTCGGACGTGAAGAGCGTAGTTTTGCTCAATAATACGCCGGTCCCGGCATTTCTGACGTGGCGCGGCGGTTTCGGGGACCAGAAAGTCCGCAACGCCGCATCGGTTGAACACACAACGCACTATGATGCCGCCTCGGGCAAACTGGTCGCCAAAACAGCCAAGGATGCGAAAAACGGTCCTGTGACCGACTCGGGCAACTTCACTTTCGGTGGGCTGGAAGATAGCTTCTTTGCCTCTGTTGCGCTTCCTGCGAAGAACGAGCAACTGGAAATTCGTACCTTCTCCGACAGTCTAAAGCCCGCCGGCGAAGACAAGGAAGTGCCTTACGCCGGCGAGGGAATTTCCACTGGTCCCGAGAACAGTTTCACCCTCTTTACCGGGCCCAAAGATGTAGACATGCTGGCAAAGGTAAACCCCAAGTTGGCGCAGATTGTCGATTGGGGTTTCTTTGGCATCATCGCCAAACCGCTTTTCCTTTGGCTCAATTGGGTGCATGATCATTGGACCAACAATTACGGCTGGGCCATCATTCTGGTCACGCTGATCATTAACCTGGCGCTGTTTCCTTTCCGCCTTTCCAGCTTGAAAAGCGCCCGGAAAATGCAGAAGCTGCAGCCCGAGATCAAGCGCCTGAACGAGAAGTACAAAAACCTGAAGCTGAGCGATCCGCGCAAAGCCGAGCAGAACCAGGAAGTGATGGCGCTCTACAAGCGCGAGGGCGTGAATCCGGTTGGCGGCTGCCTGCCGCTACTTGTCCAACTCCCTTTTTTCTACGCGTTTTATCGCGTTCTAAACATAGCTATCGAGTTACGCCACGCGCCCTGGCTCTGGGTTGTCGATCTCTCTTCCCCCGAATCCATCCCGCTGCACGTGCTGCCTTTGATTCTGGTGGGGACGCAATTTCTCTCGCAGCGAATGACACCGGCTGCTGGAGTTGATCCCGCACAGCAACGGATGATGATGCTCATGCCACTGATGTTCGGCTTCATGTTCTACTACGCCTCTGCCGGACTTGTACTATATTGGTTGACCGGCAACCTGGTTGGTATTGGCCAGCAATTGCTGATTAACCGTTTCATGCCCACCATTGCTCCGCCGCCTCTGCCCGCTCCCGTGAAGGCGCCAGTTAAGAAGGCCACCAAAAGATAACTGCATGAAGTATTCAGTTGAATCTCTGCAACCGAAACTAGATGATTTTTTAAACCCGTTGCTGGCGCACGCCGGTTTAGAACTTCGTTACCAACTCACTACTCCTTCAAATCCGCATCCCGAAGTGGAGAATCCGGAAGTCACCGTCGTGTTCTCCGGTGAAGATGTTGGATTACTGCTGCTGAACCGCGCGGAACTGCTACTGGCGCTGGAGCATATCTCGATGGAGGCGCTTCGGCTTCCGGCGGAAGATCACTCGCTCATCTCGTTCGACGCTAACGACTACCGCATGATGCGCGTAGAAGAGTTGCGCATGAGCGCGCTGGCCGCGGCGGAGAAGGTGAAACGCAGCCGAGTTCCGTTCCACTTTAATCCCATGAGCAGCCGGGAGCGCAGGATCATTCACCTTGCCCTCCGCGACGAAAAAGAGCTTCGTAGTGAAAGCCTGGGCGTTGGTCCGACGAGAGCCGTGGTTGTGGTGCCTGCGGATATGCCGACTCCCCCGGCCCCTCCGCCGCCGCCTCGCGGGTTCAATCGTCCTGGCGGCAATGGTCCTGGTGGTCCACCAAGGCCCGGCTCATCATCGCGCGGACCACGTGAAGGTGGATCACGCGAAGGTGGATCGCGTGATCGCTCCCGCGGTCCGCGGCGCGGCCCAAGGTAAGTAGTCCGCCTTGAAACCCGGCGACACCATAGTAGCTGTGTCCACCCCTCCAGGCCGCGGCGGCATCGGCGTGGTACGCCTGAGCGGACCGAAGAGCCGAGATCTGGCTCGATCCTGTTTACGAATCGATGATTTGGTCTGGCGTCCGTGGTGTTCTCAGATGGCAGAGCTAGCGGATAGCACGGGAACACTGGTTGACAAGGTGGTAGTCTCGTTCTTCCCTGCCGGTCGATCTTACACTTTCGAAGATGTTGTCGAGATTGCCTGCCACGGCGCCCCGGTGGTATTGCACTTGTGTTTGGAACGTCTGGTTGAGGCGGGCGCCCGCCCGGCGGAGCCTGGCGAATTCACCCTTCGAGCTTACGTCAATGGCCGCATAGACTTGCCACAGGCCGAAGCCGTACATGACCTGATAGAAGCAACTACCCTCTATCAGGCCCGGGTAGCCGCGCAGCAGATGGAAGGCTCGGTTTCCCGGCGAATTCAGCCCGTTAAACATCAACTGGTGGAACTGATCTCACTTCTGGAAGCCGGAATCGACTTTGCCGAGGATGACATCAGCGTTGCGCCAATGGAAGAGATTTCACGCCGCCTGGACGGGATTGAAGCTCCGCTTCGCGCCTTGCTTGATAGCTTTGTCACCGGCAAACTGGTCTACGAGGGTTTCACCCTGGCCATCGCGGGTCGCCCTAACGTGGGGAAAAGCAGCCTGTTCAATCGCCTGCTACAGCAAGACCGGGCGATTGTCACCAACATCGCGGGAACCACTCGCGACACGGTCTCCGAGACAACGTCGCTCGAAGGCATTCCTCTTCGATTGATTGACACGGCCGGTATTCGTGAGAGTAAAGACCAGATTGAATCGCTGGGGATTGAACGCAGCTACCAGGCCGTGGCAGATGCTGATCTGACGCTGCTGGTCCTGGATCTTTCAGAAGAACTGCAACCGGAAGACCAGGTTCTGATTGAAAAACTGGCTGACCGCAGTCCAGTGATCGTGGGCAATAAGTCTGATCTTCCACTAAAGCTGACTAATCCCGGCGCTCTTCGGGTGTCAGCGACGACGGGTGAAGGCATCAGCGAGCTGAGAGCTGCCATTCTAGAGCGACTAGCGCCCAACGGACTTGCACTTCCCGAGAGTGGAATGATTACGAGCTTGCGGCATGCTTCGCTTCTGCGGGAAAGTCTGGAGGCGCTAGAAAACGGAAGGCGCGCACTAGGATTTGGCATTCCGCATGAAATGCTGCTGTTAGATTTCTACGCCGTCCTCCGACCAATTGACGCTATCACCGGGGCGACAACTGCCGACGATATTCTAAATCGCATCTTCTCCACATTTTGTATTGGAAAGTAGGCGTATGACTCATCTCAGCCGATCAATAGAAACCATCGCGTGCGGCGATGGCTTCAAAATGCCCGGTTATCTCACCCGGCCCGACAATCCGGGGCGGTTGCCGGCGCTCGTTTTTATTTTCGAAGCGTTCGGTTTCACCGCTGAAATGAAACGTGTGGCCGATGAGTTCGCCGAAGCCGGCTATGTTGTCCTGATGCCGAATCTGTTCAGTCGCGGCAGTTGGTTTTCCTGCATCCGCTCCGTGATGAAGGATCTAATGCGCGGCGAAGGTCAAGGTATAGACGATATCCTGTCGGCCCGAGCTTGGCTTCGCGATTGCACCTACACCGACGCGGAGCGTATTGGCATTATCGGCTTCTGCATGGGAGGAGGGTTCGCGCTCCTGCTTTCCAAGCGAGGTTTATTTCGGGTGGCAGCACCGTTCTACGGCAAGTCGCCCGACAAACTTGATGGAGCTTGTCCGATGGTGGCCAGTTATGGCGGTCGCGACAAGATGCTGCTGCCGGAAGTCGCAAAAATTAAGAGCGAGACTCAGCGGCTAAAAATTCCAAGTGACATCAAGGTCTACCCGGAAGCGGGGCATGGCTTCATGAACCATGCCCCGAACCCGGTCCTCGGACTGCTCGGCCGAATTTTGCCCATCCATAGCGGTTACAATCCGGACGCCGCGGTCGACGCGAAGAATCGAGTGATTGCGTTCCTGCAGCAGCACCTATAGTTCAGATACTCCTGCTGCAAAGTTGTCCCTGGTTACTGCGCAGGTAACTCAGGGTCCTTATACTTAGCTCCGCTAATCTCCCTTTCCAGGGTGTCCACGTTCTCTTTCTTCAATTCCTGTACCATGGCGAACTCGGCTTTCGCCTCATTGCTCCGGCCCATAGCTGTGAGTACCTGCGCACGCAGGTAATGAACACTGGCAGATGTTGGGTCGAGTGCTCGGGCGGCATCCAAGGCCTTTAATGAATCCGAGTAGCGCTTCTCCTGCTTGTATACCTTCGCCAGCCCGAACCAGGAAGTGCCGAGCTTGCGATCCAGCTTGACCGCGTCAGAGAAGTAGACCTCGGCTTCGTGATCTTTGCCATCAAGGCTTGCTAAAGCGCCCAGCTGGTCATAGTTGTAAGGCACGTTCGGTTCGATGGCGGAGTCCTTCAGAAATTCCTGCCGAGCGTTCCCGTTATCACCCTGATGCCGGTAAACCACACCGAGATTGTAATGAAGCATCGGTAACTTGGAATCTGAGCTTTCTGCTTTTCGTAGCTCACTCAGTGCATTCTGATAATCCTCATGTCCCAGATACGCCTTACCCATCAGCAGGTGAACGAGCGGGGTATCTTTTCCGATTGCCATCAGTTGATTCTCAGCCCGTTCTTCGACATCGTGCCTTCCGGCATTGCCGGCGGCGACGGCCAGGCTGTAGAGATAGCTCATATCATTTTGCGAAACGGACCAGAGAGGCTCCAGGGCATCAGAGGCTTCGACATAGTGCTCCTGGAATAAAAAACAAAGACCCAGCAAGCGGCGTGCTTGTACCGAATCGGGCTGCTGTTTCAGCACTGCTTCAAATTCGGGGATGGCCGCTTTATAGTCGCCTTGACGATAGTGAACCAAGCCTATGTTCAGGCGAATACCCGGCACCTGGGGAGCCAGTTGTTCCGCACTCGTGAGGTATTTGAGCGCAGAGTTCCAGTTCTGTTGGCGCATGTAGACTACAGCGAGGTTGACCTTGGCTCCCACGTCATTGGGAGCCACGTCCAACACTCTCAGAAAATCCTTCTCAGCCTCCGGCAAATCTCCCTGTCGTGTCGCGAGTTCACCCCGCTGATAGGCCTTGCGAACAACCTCCTCGATGGCAGGGCTTTGTCCCGGCAGGTGAAAACTAACTAAGAAGAAATAAAACAAAGTGAAGTACTGTTTTCCTATTGTAAAGGCCCCTCCAATAGGATTACGATAGGCGATAAATTGCGTTTTCGCAACACATAGCAAGTAGCAGGGGTAATCGTGACAAGTCTAAAAAATGTCATTTTCTTACTAGCCGCCTTTCTGGCTATCTCAACTCTTTCTTTTGCACAAGAAGGCTCCATTACTGGTTCAGTTCGCGATTCTTCCGGCGGCGTTATTCCAAACGCCACCGTTAAGATCACCAACGTAGAACAGGGGTGGGTCCGTACTGTGCAGACTAATGCTTCCGGAGAATATCTCGTGCCGGGCTTAACTGCCGGCAGTTACAACATTTCCATCGAGGCATCTGGGTTCCAGCATTACGAAGTCAAAGAGCTCATTCTCCGTGTTGCGGAGAAGGCCCGCGCCGACGCCGCACTGAACGTTGGGCAACTGAGTACAGAGGTTGCAGTTGCGGGAACGAATATCTCGCAGGTGCAAACAGAATCAGCTGAATTGTCCGGCGTGGTCACTTCGAAACAAATTGACCAGTTGGTGTTAAACGGCCGCAACTTCACACAGCTAATCACCCTCATCCCCGGCGTAAGCAACCAGACGGGACAGGACGAAGGGACCGTTGGGGTGTATGGAAGCGTGTCTTTCAGTGTTAACGGAGGCCGCACCGAATACAACAACTGGGAACTGGACGGCGGCGACAACATGGACAACGGCAGCAACACCACGCTGAACAGCTATCCAAGCGTAGACGCAATTGCTGAAGTCAAAGTCCTCACTTCTAACTACGGCGCACAGTACGGCCGAAATGGCTCGGCAACGGTGGAAACCATTACTAAATCCGGTACGCAGCAGTTCCACGGCGACCTCTATGAGTTCGTCAGGAACAACGATTTCAACGCCCGGAACTTCTTCCAGCAAACCGTGCCCGAGTACAAGAAGAACGATTATGGCTATACCATTGGGGGCCCGGTTTTCATCCCTAAGTTCTACAACACCAGCAAGCAAAAAACATTCTTCTTTTTCTCTGAAGAGTGGCGCAAAGATGTTGTACCCGGACAGACATTTAATCAGCAGGTGCCGTCTACCCAGGAGCGGCAGGGCAATTTTTCGGATGTTTGCCCGGCATCGGGCAGCGCTGTGAACATAACGCTGTATCCAAATTGTCCAGTGATTCCGACCGGCCAAATAGGAGCCGGCTCCTACTATCCGAACAACACTGTTCCGATCGCTTCGCAAGCTCAAACACTTTTACCCTTGCTTCCCTCTCCGACCACTGGCACGGGAGCTAGTTCCTATTTCACAGCCGCACCTGCTCAAAACACAAACTGGCGGGAAGAACTGGTACGTGTGGATCAGAACATAACGGACAAACAGCGCTTTTTCATGCGCTTCATCCATGATTCCTGGAGCACTGTGACGGCCACACCTCTTTGGGGTAGCGGCAGTTTCCCGACAGTCGGCACGAATTTCGTAGGCCCAGGCGTCAGCTTAGTAGCGAACCTTACTTCGACGGTATCGCCGTCGTTGGTCAATGAATTTCTCTTCAGTTACACGACCGACCACATTTTCCTAAATGCGACACCTAATCCGGTGCGTCCTGCCAGTTTTGATTTGCCGGGCATTTTCCAGAACGGCTATCGGGGTTTGTTGCCGAACGTGGTGATTCAGAACACCGCAGCGTACAACGGTGGATTCAGCCTTGGGACCGGCTATTTCCCGTGGAACAACGCCAACCCGACCTTCACCTTCAAAGACAACATTACGAAAATTGTCGGCGCGCACAACCTGTTTATGGGCGCCTCCTACATCGCGGCCCAGAAAAACGAAGAGAACTCGAACTTCCAGGACGCCCAAGGAACATTGACCTTTAACGGGACAGCCGGCGGCAGCACAAAGAATGGGTTCGCCGATTTTCTAATCGGAGATATTTACGCGTTTGACCAGACGAATCTGTTGACGAAGTTCTATAACCGCTACAAGATTGTTGAACCGTACGTGCAGGACGACTGGCATGTCAACAAGAGGCTCACGGTAAACCTGGGTCTGCGTATCAGCCTTTTTGGAACCTACCGGGAGAAGTATCATCAGGCGTACAACTGGGAACCAGTCGCCTTCAATCCTGCAGCGAGCGGTTTAAATCCAGACGGAAGCGTTGCCGGCAATCCGTTTAACGGGATTGTCCAGTGCGGAGTGAACGGAGCCCCGGCCGGATGTTTGAAGGGGCACTTGTTCAACCCCGCGCCACGGGTCGGCTTCGCATTCGATCCGGCCGGCGATGGTAAAACTTCGATCCGAGGAGGCTACGGCGTGTTCTTTGAACATACGAACGGAAACGAAGGAAATACTGAGTCGCTGGAAGGCAGCCCGCCGCTTGTCCAGAACGAGACAATTTACAACATCAACGGTTACCAGAATGTGTTGCCGGTTGGCATCAGTTCTCAACCGCTGAACGTGTTATCCATTCCGACTAAGTCCATTTGGCCCTACGTGCAGCAATGGAACCTCAGCGTGCAGCGCCAATTTGCCGGTTCGGTTGTCACGGTTGCCTACGCGGGCAGTAAAGGCACCCACCTGACCAACCAACTGGATGGGAACCAACTCTATCCCGTTGCGCCTTCCCAAAATCCGTATCAACCCGGTCAAGTGATTAACTCTGCGGACTGCAGTTCTGCAGCCCCAGGCAATCCATTCACCAACTCATACGGGAATGCCGTGGCAGGCCAAGCGCTCAACAACCTCAATGTGGCGTGCGGCAACCTCTCGCCCAACATTTTCCGGCCTTATCAAGGATTCGGGAACGTGACAACGCTGGAGGACGAAGCGAATTCGAACTACAACTCACTGCAGGTGAGCGCTCGACGAAACATTGGACACTTGACGCTCAGCCTGGCTTACACCTGGAGCCATTCGATTGACGACTCCTCCGATCGGTATGACGGCAGCTTCATCAACTCTTATAACTTAGAAGCAACACGGGCCAGCTCCAACTTTGACCAGCGCCAACTGGTAAATATCAGCTATGTGTACGATCTGCCATTCTTTACCAAGGCGGGCGTTCTGCACACTTTGCTGGGTGGCTGGCAGTGGTCCGGGTTGTTCACCTACCAGACCGGCACACCGTTCAGTATCACCAACGGTTCATTCGGCGACAATGCCGGTGTCGGCAACGCAGTCGGTACCGGCTCCTATGTGGATGTCATTGGCAACCCGGGCGCAGGAGTGACGAACTCTAATGTTCCCGGAGCACCCGGGCCGCTTCTCTATAACCCCGCAGCCTTCGGTCAGCCAACTGGTCTTACATTCGGCGACGCGGGCCGCAATATACTCAACTATCCATCCCGGTGGAACATGGACATGGGCATTTTCAAACGTTTTGCCGTTAACAAGGAACGCCAAGCCGTGGAGTTCCGAGCTGAAGGCTATAACGTTTTCAACCACACACAATGGAGCGGTGTCAGCAACTCGGCCAGCTGCTATGCCGGGGCCAACAACTCGGCTGGGGATTCAAGCTGTTACGTGAACGGATACAGCTTCCTGACCGCCACTTCGGCACACAATCCGCGCATCCTGCAACTCGGTTTAAAGTTTATCTTCTAATCGGATTATTCGCTTAAATGTCGTTGACAAGGGGCCAGAGGAATCTGGCCCCTTTGCCGTTTCTAAGCCTCTTTGCTGACGGCATCGAGCAAACCGTTGATGAACGGAACGGCCTCATCACCTGAGAATTGGCGGGCCAGCTCGATCGCTTCGTCAATGATTACCGGGCGCGGTAAGTCATTTTGGTGCATTTCGAAAATTGCCAGACGAAGGATATTGCGATCAACAGCCGGCATGCGTTCCATACGCCAGTTCCTGGCTTTTCCTTCAATCTGCTTATCGATCTCTTCAACCTGTCCAATGGTTCCGCGAACCAGTTCTTCCATGAACGGGTCGGGCTTCAAGACAGTCTCGGTATCCGGGTCTTCGGAATGCAACGTGAGGTAGTAGTGCGCGATAGCGGCATCCACGGTGTCGCGGCGCATATCCCAGTTAAATATGACCTGCAGAGCACGCTTGCGTGACCTATGTCGTGCAGCCGGCATTTAGTGCATGCCTTTTAAGCGACGAACCAGGTTGGCCAGTTCAATGGCAACCTCGGCTGCCTCGGCGCCCTTGTTGCCGCTCTTGCCACCGGCGCGATCCATCGCCTGCTGCATGTCGTCGGTGGTGAGGACACCAAACGCGATCGGGACGCCTGTGTCAAGACTTACGCGGTTCAGGCCATCGGCCGCACCGCCGGCGACGTAGTCAAAGTGAGGCGTGTCACCGCGAACGACCGCACCGAGGGCGATGATGGCGTCGCATTTTTGAGCGAGATACTTGGCGGCTATAGCAAGCTCCCAGGCGCCGGGGACTTTCACAAAATGAATGCTTTCGTGCGGACAACCATGCTTCTCAAGGACGTCCAGTGCACCTTTAGCGAGTTGTTCGGTTATAAATTCATTAAAACGGCTGACGACAATGCCGATGCGCAGATGGGAAGCGTCTAAAGAACCCTGGAAGGTGAGATAGGACATTTAGTTGTAGCGCAAGCACTTATGGGATACTTTGGTTGAACCCCTCAGTTTACCGCAACAATGGATCCCCGCTTCATAAGAAACTTTTCCATCATTGCGCACATCGATCACGGTAAATCTACACTTGCTGACCGCTTGCTGGAGTATACGGGAGCGCTGTCGCAACGCGAAATGATGGCCCAGGTGCTGGACAGTATGGACCTGGAACGCGAACGCGGCATTACTATCAAGGCGCATGCCGTTCGTCTGAACTACAAGGCTGACGACGGCAACATGTATCAACTGAATTTGATTGATACGCCTGGCCACGTTGACTTCACGTACGAGGTATCGCGCAGTCTGCAAGCTTGTGAAGGAACATTGCTGGTTGTGGACGCGTCGCAAGGCGTGGAAGCACAGACGCTGGCCAATACTTATCTGGCGATTAACAACAATCTTGAGATTATTCCGGTAATCAACAAGATTGATCTGCCTTCAGCGGAACCAGAACGCATCCGCGAACAGATCGAGCAAGTGGTCGGGCTGGACGCCAGCGATGCCGTGCTGGCCAGCGCCAAAAACGGTATCGGAATCAAGGAAACGCTTGAGGCTGTGGTGCGGCGCGTTCCCCCTCCCACTGGTGATCCCAGTGCTCCGCTACGGGCGCTCATCTTCGATTCGTGGTTCGATCCCTACCGCGGCGTCATTATTCTGACCCGCATTGTGGACGGGACTTTGCGTAAGGGCCAGAAGATTCGACTGTTCTCGAACGGGCGGACGTTTGAAGTGGATGGCGTGGGATATCAATCGCCCAAACCCATTCCATGCGATCAGCTTTCGGCGGGTGAGGCCGGCTTCATGTTCGCGAACATCAAGACGGTAGCCGACGCCAAGATTGGCGACACCATCATGGAGGAAGGCAATCTGGCGGAAGAGCCGCTGCCCGGCTTCCAGGAAATCAAGCCGATGGTGTTCGCGGGCTTGTATCCGGTGGAGTCACATGAACACGGCTTGTTACGCGACGCGTTGGAGAAGCTGCGTTTGAACGACAGCGCCTTCAATTTCGAGCCGGAAAGTTCTGTCGCTCTAGGATTCGGCTTCCGTTGCGGATTTCTTGGCCTGCTTCACTTAGAGATCATTCAGGAACGCCTGGAGCGGGAGTTCCAGATTGACCTGATCACAACGGCGCCCGCGGTGCGATATCGAGTAACAACAACTGCCGGGGAGGTCATTGAAGTGAATAACCCGCAGAAGTTTCCCGATCCGTCAAGCATTCAGCAGATTGAAGAACCAATCATTGATGCGACGGTGATCACGCGTGAAGATTTTCTGGGCGAGATTTTGAAGCTGGTGGAAGAGAAGCGCGGCCAGCAGAAGAAGTTTGAGTATATCGGCGGCGGCCGCGTGTTGCTGTTGTATGAGTTGCCGCTGAACGAGATTGTTCTGGACTTTTATGACCGCCTGAAATCAGCGTCGAAAGGTTATGCTTCGCTCGATTATCATTTGTCGGGATACCGGGTTTCGCCGATGGTCAAGCTGGATGTGTTGGTGGCAGGCGAGCCGGTGGATGCGCTGTCGATGATTGTTCACCGCGACTTTGCCTATGAACGCGGCAAGACGCTGATTGAACGGCTGCGACGGCTGATTCCGAGACAGATGTTCGAGATCCCGCTGCAAGCGGCTATCGGGAACAAGGTGATATCGCGCGAGACGATTTCAGCGCTTCGGAAGAATGTGTTGGCAAAGTGCTATGGCGGCGATATTTCCCGGAAGCGGAAACTGCTGGAGAAGCAGAAAGAGGGGAAGCGCAGAATGAAGCGCGTGGGGCGGGTGGAGATTCCGCAGGAGGCGTTTCTTTCGGTGCTTAAGGTGGGTACGGAGAGTGGGGATTGAGTGGGGACGACGTTTCCCTGTCAATTTGGGTTCCATCGCGGGCGAAATCAGGACGAAACCCGTTAGATAACGCAGGAGTTATTTGGGTTCGTTCCGCTTCTTCTCTTTAGGAGATTGTTCAAGGCGCGATTGTACTGCCGATCGTAACAGCTTTCGTAGCGATTGAGGAGTTCGAGCGAGCGGGAATGATCACTGAGATTTCTGAAAGCAACGGCACCCCGGACTCTGGGATCGTCTTCGAGATTCTGCTGCTTCTGAATTTCATGAGTGAGGCCGGCGTTCTCAAAAGTCCATAAACGAAGTTGCCGCCAGCGTGCAACAGCCATGAGTTCGACGAGAGATAACTCGCTCTCTGTCTGAGGCCGAAACTCATCGCAGAGACTACACAGAAGAGCTTTGAAACGCTTGGGACACTCGCCAGGCAAGACTATCGTTTGAGCTAACAAGCCATGACGGACGCTATTGAGCGAGGATTTGCGCCGGCCAGCGGCGGTGATGGGACCTCGAGATTTAGCACCGTTGATACGATTGGCGGCAATTTGACGTTCAGTCGCCATGAGCAGGTCTCTCCCGGCATGAAGATGTGTTGTTCATACGATGACGATTGTGCGGTCACGGACGAACAGCTTTTTTCATCCATAGGGAGTTAGGCCTTTGCAATCAGCGAGTTAGTTTTTCTTGAAGGCTGTGATCGGGGGGTCCGTGGGAGGAGTTGTTTTCTTGGGAGATGGTACTAAGGAGGCGTGACATACAGGTCCGAGATCATTAAAAGGCCAATCGTGTGGAGGGTTGAGGCAGCCGAGGATAACTTGGAAATTGTGGGTTTCGTGCGACGGCGGCTAAAGTTCGAGCCCGATGAGCGACAGATGGAGGTGCTGAGATCGAGGGCCAAACGCGGGATTTTAAACTGCACGCGCCAGTGGGGCAAGTCGACGATGGCGGCAGCGAAGGCGGTGCACAGGGCGTACACCGAACCGAAGAAGACGGTGCTGGTGGCGAGTCCGAGTGAGCGGCAATCGGGAGAAGTGTTGATGAAAGCGGAGGAGATGGCGGCGCAGTTGGATATTAAGCCGCGCGGGGATGGAGTGAACAGGCTATCGCTGTTGTTTCCGAACGGTTCGCGCATAGTGGCGATGCCGGAGATGGAGGGTACGGTGCGGGGATTCTCGGTGTCGATGCTGCTGATAGACGAAGCGTCGCAAGTGGATGATGCGTTTTACAAGGCGCTGAGGCCGATGCTGGCGGTGAGTAACGGGGACCTCTGGTTAATGAGTACGCCGCGGGGGAAGAGGGGATTTTTCTATGAGGCGTGGGCGCATGGAGGCGACAGGTGGACGCGGATAAGGGTTCCGGCGACGGAGTGTCCGCGGATTAGGCCGGAGATTCTGGAGGAAGATCGAGAGGAGATGGGGGCATTGTGGTTTCAGCAGGAATATATGTGCGAGTTTGTGGATTGTGGTGAGGGAGTTTTTGACAGGGATCTGGTGGAGAGTGCTTTGGAGGATAAGGGTGAGGCGTTGGATCTGCGGCGGTGGTAGTTGAGAACAGTATAGGCCACAGATGAACACGAATGCACACAGATTTCAGGATTAGTGGAGTTCGTTGTCGAGATTTGTCCAGAGATGGGAGGCGGGATAGGGTGTCTCGATGTGATCCTTAGTGGCGATCACGTCGGGGACTGGTTGAAACGCCGGATCAATCTTGAGTGTGACTTCGGAGGCCGACTTGTAGCCGGCCTTTAATAGCTGTCGTGCGGTAGCCATTTAATGCTTCCAGTTTACGTCGGCGGTGAGAGCTTTGGGGATTGATGCGCTGGGGAGGATTAGCAGGCGATGTTCTATATCGGGTTGGATTTGGGCCAGCGGCGGGATCATACGGCGATTGTGATTGTGGAGAGAAATCAAGTGAGGCGAGCTTATCTCCCGCCGCTAAATGAGGCGATGGTGGTGCGGCACTTAGAGCGCGTGCCGCTGGGGACGCCCTATCCGTTGGTGGTTGAGAGGTTGCGAGAGATAGTGAACAATCCGCAGTTACACGGGATTTGTTCGTTGACGGTGGATGGGACGGGTGTGGGTGCTCCGGTGGTGGAGATGTTGCACGCGGCTAGACTGGGCTGCGAGATCAGGGCGGTGACGATTACGGGTGGTGAGGCGGCGAGCCGTTCTTGCGCGTCAGGCCGAGAGGTGTGGAGTGTGCCGAAGCAGGACTTGATTATGGGCGTGCATGTGTTGCTGGAGCAGGGTGAATTGAAGATTGTAAGGCGGATGAATGGAGTGGGGTCGCTGGTGAAGGAGTTGACGGATATGCGGATGAGGCGGGGGCACACGGGGAAGGCGAAGATGGGCGCAGAGGGATATGGAGAGCATGACGACCTGGTGATTGCGCTGGCGCTGGCATGCTGGAGTGCGAATCGGAAGAAGAGCGGGTTTGGAACGCAGAGATTACCGGGGATTTAGAGGTTGTCAGCGACCGCATTCTTGCGGCGGTAGTTGCGAGGGTGGGCCGCAGATCCACGCCGATAAACACGGATTTTGGGATGAACCCGTGAGGTGAGGCATACGGAATGAACTCACATGCCCGTTCGCTGTAATCTTCTACCAGTTTTATCGGTGGGTCAAGCAGAATGGCCGGCTCTGGTCGAGTACTAAGCAGAAGAAGAGCGGGTTTGGAGCGCAGAGATTGGCGGGGATTTAGAGGTGGTTGGAGGAGTTAGGAGATTGTATGGGGATTGAAGGGCATTTTGGTCCGAGCAAGCAGACCTTCGGTAAGGGAAGGGGTTGGGAGTTAGTGAAGGGGGCAAAGGCGCCGGTGTTATCGGGCAATAGCACTCCGGGGCAGGGGAAAATTGAGCAGTTGGGAGCGGAACCGTTGCCGCTAGATATCTTCGGGATTGAGCTTTTCAGCCGGCAGAAGCAATCGTCGCGTCAGCCGGAGGGGGAGTATTACGCGAGTGTTGAGGCGTATGATCCGGTTTTGTTGTGGCATTGCGGGCTGGTGGCACCGGAGATTAAGAAGCCTGGCCAGGCCCCTGTTAAAAAGACTGAGCCGAAGGCAGAATGAGGGTGCAGCAGATGATGTGCCCACAAAGGGCGTCATGCATATGTAAATGTACTAGATGGTGCGTGACCAATGCCCGGCGGATGGCGTACGGAATATAACGCCACCCACAAGGTGCCGCTTCGAGTTGCGCAGGGTTGTGGAACGAGCGCCGATGTTAGAGTTCTCGATAGGTATGGCCGATCTTAAACCGGCCTCGTCTAATGGGCTGGCAAAGGTTCGCTCCCGAGTATCGGAGGCAACCCTGTTAGATTAGAATAGCCTGAACGAAGTTGGGCGAGTTGCGGGTGTAATTCGAAGGCCTTTCAGAACGGCAAAACAATCCGGAGATTAGAGATACTAGTGCTGAGGCCTCATATCGATCTTTCATTACCGGCAGACGCGCACACTCAAGCGGTGATCGCGCGCTATGCCTGCTATAGTCTAGCCGGGATTTTCTGTCGAGAGGTTGATTAGATTGAGACGCTTCGCTTCAGCGCTGTAAAGACAATTAACTTAAAGCACAATTCGGTTGAGTTGAATTGGCGGAACAAAACAGCCTCCGGCGTCAATTCGCAGTTTTGCGGGCAGGACGACCACTCAGGGCATCACTTTTCGCCAGTGCGTCCGCGAGCTCAGTGGCGAATACGGCGTGTCCCTGAGCATTCGGGTGTCCATCAACTGGAAAGTAGAGTCGCCCTGGGTCAGTGATGCGCCTGAAACTCGGGGAAAACGTCAGCATAGCGCCCTCCTTGCTCAGAAACAACGCGGCTCAGCTCTTCATTCAGCCTCATGGGGTTATAGCCCGGCGGCGGTTCGTCCAAAGAGAGCATGATGGCTTGCGCCCGGTTCGCAGGAGAGACGCTACCAGTGGTATATTCGCCTTTTTCGGCTTGGGCCTGAATTTCCGCCACATAGCCGCCGAACTGCGAAAGATGATCCTTCCAGGATTGTGGTAATTCACTTTTTAGAAACCCTGCATCATTTCCCTTCTGAAGATACCACCTCAAGTACTCAGATGAACTGCTATATAGAAAATGTTGCAGCATGAACGGGGTTCGCGGATCGCGAATTAGGGCCAGCGCATTGTTTGCGGTCGGCCACCAGTGTGTCAGCAGTGCTGAAAAACTTAGAAAGGCGTCCGGCGTCCGATGATCTTTTAGCCGGCAGTAATACATCCGCATTCTCAATATCCCAAGGCGTTATGATCAGGAAGATGAGGTCAGGTTTAGCCCTCACAATCCTATTCATGTGCAGTGCGATCACTCTCGGTGTGCCCCAAGCCATTATCGACGCGTTGTAGAGTTCGATCGACTTTCCTGTCTGCCGTGATAGTACCCCCGGAAGCTGGGCCGCAAATCGGTCTTCTCGCCTAACGCGCGATCCAAACGCGAAAGAAGACCCGGTCATCACAATTCTCAACCTTCCGGTTGACGGCTTCTGGCACTTGACCGGTCCGGCTCTATCTCCGCAATCGTTGAAATCGTATCGGACAAGTTGGTTTTCGTATGACTTTTCCCAACAAGTAGAGTTCGGAACTCCCCGAGCGCCCGTCGAAACATCATCTAAAACCATGCAGCTATAGGCGCTGGTCTGGGATATATAGAATTCATGTCTGGCTAAAACTTCTATACCAGTCAGGGCTAGTAGTACTGTCATTATGCCCGCTAGAACTGTCAAAGCTCTTTGCTTATTGCCCACCTCCATGCGGCGAGCATTTTTCTGGTTTCTAGACTTGAAAGTATATGTGGGGGCACGTGTGGATCAACTTTGATAGAAAGTTACGGGACTCTGCGACAGGCTGGACGGCTGATATCGCACAGATGTTGGCTTTTGTTATTGGGAAGGCCCAGGGATGGTTTATCGCGCTTGATCGAAGACTTTTCCGTGGACACCATCTTGCGCTCTTCTAGGTGAGGGGTACCCTTGTTGGACGCCCGGCTTTACGTGCTTGATCAGCAGTAGCGAAGCAAGATCAGCTCCGTCATTGATGCTGTTGGGATGTAACTCTGAGTCACTCACGCCCATTCATTTGGCAGCCAGGCTGATGTCCGGTACCGTCGTAGTTTTTCAACCGATACCGCTCCTTATATCTTCGGGATTGAGTTGTTCAACCGGCACATGAAACCATCGCGGCAGCCGGGGCGAGTGTTCGGCGAGTGTTGCGAAGTAGGATGCGGTTTGTTGTGGCATTGCAGATCAGGTGAGCCGGGGGTAAGGAAGCGGCGCAGGCGCCGGTGGCCGATGAGGATGGATCTGGGACGTAGAGGAGGTGACCAGGAGTCTTAATTTTGCATGCGCGCGTGTCAGCAAACGCGCGGGGTGGTGCCGCTTTCAGAGATTCCCGCGCGAGCGATGACCCTTCGCGCATTACTAGGAAGATAAGAGCCGTTTGAGAAACTTGGTGTCGAACAAAACACGTGTGAGCCTCGGCCACGACTTTGGGTCTTTCAAAATCTTCGGAACCATTCTACTGCGGCGACTGAATAGCGCAAGGAAAACGTAAGTGGGGTCGAGAAAACGAAGCGCGGGTGATCGATTGAGAAAAAGTCTCCTTCGCCAACGAAGTTGGCGAATCAGCTTTGTGGCAGCTATATCTACAGTGAACGAGCGTGCCTCTGAGGACAAGCTGGATCCCGGATTTGTGAGATTCAGCAAATGCTGGGCGTACCGCAGATACAAGTTGAGGGTTTCTGCTTGGCCTGCAAACTGAAAAGCGTGGGTAACGACATCCCAATCTATTTGCTCCCCGTAATGGGTGAAAAGATGGGAAAGATCCACGAACGAACGGAGCGAGGGGAAGATCCGATCATAATAAGTGTGGGAGAGTTGCGAGTGCAGAACCAGATGAACTATCAGGTGACTGGGCGATGGGATCAAGAACTCGGCACCCTGGTAGACTACTTTGCCTGCGCCTGCGATGATAGCGCTTGACGGTAGTATTCTGTTACAAACGCCCAAGCCAATCTGCCGATGAAGTTCGATGAAAGGGCGGTCTTTTCGTCTGAGGCTTGGAAGATGGTGACGGAAGTTGGCAAAAATGTCATTTGTGTCTTCGACGTAGCCAAACTTCAAAAGGTGTGGAAGCGCGCTAGACAAGTCATTTTCAGTAAGCAGGAGATCTATATCCGACAGGTATCTATGAGAGATGTCCGAGTACGTGCCGGAGAGTAAATACGCCAGACCTTTGAGCGCGACAGGTTGAATTCCGATGGCATTCAAGAGCTTCGCGACTTCGACCGCTTCGTCGAGCGTCCATCTATTTCGTTCACCATTAGAGTTTTGGACGACTGTAAGGAGCGTTCGGATCTCAACTGGAAGAAGATCGTGGATGCCGATTACTTTGGCCCTGTGGCCTAGGATCGGCAGAACGTATTCGTTTGAAGCTTTTGAAATTATCGCGCCCCAGTTGAATCCGGGCGCAGTAACGTGGGCTTTAAGATCGGCAGAGGTTGGCAGACGAAAGAAATCAGACAGCATGATCGCCAAGTAGAGCTAGCGGGTGTTGATGAGCGGTTGTAACACTCATGATTGATGATTTCGCGTGGCATCTCAGCAGGTGATCTCATCGACCCCTTGAAAGCTGCTCACTGCGCCGGCATTGCCTGAGGTGGCCAAGACTTCAAGACTCGCATCGAGGACTGCTTCAATAGTGTTGGCGAGGATACAGTGTGGCTCCTTTGCAATACAGGCATATCCGCATGGATTCTCAAAATGCTGCGGACGCACCACCCTGTGAGGTGAGACTAGGGGATAGTATCGCTCGGGCGCATTAGCATGTTCTTGGAGGGGCGGTCTCAGGATGACAAGAGATCTCGACGACGGGCGTTTCTACTGCGGCTGCCATGTGCATAGGGCCGCTATCATTACCAATGTAGAGGATAACATCGACTTAGCATGGCGGCTGACTGTGTCACTTGACATATACCCGCGAAATTGAGGAGTCGATCCCTTAGGACCGTAAGACTCTCTTCTGCGCGCCGCCGATCTTCCTTGTCACCGACAATCAGAAACCTCAATTCTGGATAGACGGCTAAGAGCTTCTTCGCTAATTCCAGATAACGGATTAGTGGCCACCTTCGCTTTGATTCTGATGCGCCGATCCCTAGCGCTATGATTCTTCTTGTATCGCCCAGATTGTTTTCGGCATACTCGAAGTCAGACTCGGACAGCCACATCTCGGACTTATTTGATGGAACAGAAAATCCTAGGAAACGAAGTAAATCTGGCCCCCGTTCACTTTCATGCACAATAGATTGCGTGTGATTCAAGTCTGTGAAGGCGCCGTTAAGTCCAGGATTAATGATGCGCTTTCGAGGATTGCAACCAGAGGCATATCCAACGTGCCGAGTGGAGTTTGAGAAAAGTCCAATAAACGCAGCATGGCGGGTATCGGTGTCCCATCTACTGTTAATAACGAGGTCAAAGCTTCGATCCCGGAGTTGCTTTCTCACAAACACAAAGCTACTAACTGGACCCAATAGGACCCTTAAATACTTCGAGGCGCTCTCATCAAAGCCGAATACCTCATCAGCGTGAGGACATTTTGAGGCGTACTTAATGAATTTATGATCAACAACGAGGGTGATCTTGGCAGTTGGGAATGTCTGCCTGACCGATTTAAGGTAGCCGGAGGATACAATGATGTCGCCTAGTTGCTGCACAAGCACAACCAGGATCGTTTTGATAGTTTTATCAACAGTTCCAGGCTCTAGTGACCGGTGTGCGATTCTCATTGCACGCCCGACAATCACCGCAGGCCCTGTGATGAATATACTCACAATAAGGTGTCCAAGTTGCTCTAATCGTGAGATATCAGTTTTCATATACGGGAGCCGATTAGCAGATTCTTCTGGGTGAGTCTTGCCTGACGCGCTTTAAAATTAGCCAATCAGTCGCAACTAGGGCCTACGAGATCTTATAAAAATCCTTGTACCAAGCGACAAATTTAGGAATGCCTTCGTCAATCGTGATCGATGGATTGAACCCGACCTCATCAGCGAGCGCTTTCACGTCAGCATATGTATCTTTGACGTCGCCAGGCTGCATAGATTCGAAAGCGAGTTTGGCCTGAATACCCAGCGCGTTCTCGATTACGGAAATGAGGCGCATCAGAGGTTCAGAACGGTGATTGCCGATGTTGAACAGTCTATAAGGAAGATCGCCAGTCGGAGCGGCGTTTGCTACTGCGAGGATTCCGGTGACAACGTCGTCTACGTAAGTGAAATCACGACGCATGTCGCCACCGTTGAACACTTTTATTGGCTGGCCGGCTAAAATCGCCTTGACGAATAGGAAGTAAGCCATATCAGGGCGGCCCCAAGGTCCGTACACCGTAAAGAATCGAAGCCCGGTTGTGGGGATTTTGTATAAGTGGCTATAACAGTGCGCAATTAACTCGCCAGCTTTTTTAGTAGCCGCATAGAGCGAAACGGGATTGTCTACGCGATCATCGACACTGAACGGAATCTTCTCATTGGCGCCGTAGACAGACGATGAACTTGCGTATACAAAATGCTTCAGATTGGGCAGCTTCCGGCTCAACTCAAGCATTACGAGCTGTCCCCTCAATGTTTGAGGCCGTATAGGCATACGGGTTTGTAAGAGAGTAACGAACGCCAGCTTGAGCCGCCAAGTGGATGACATATGTAGCTTCGCCCGCGGCTTGAGCTAGGAACTCTATATTTGCGCGATCCGAGATATCGAGCCTATGGAACTGGAAGTTTTCGCAGGACGAAAGCTTTGTCAGCCGTGATTCTTTTAGGCGAATATCGTAATAGTCATTCAAGTTGTCGACGCCCAGGACTGAATGGCCGCCTTTCAGTAGTCTTTCGCTAACGTGAAAGCCTATAAAGCCAGCAGCGCCGGTAACAAGGTATGTCATAAGTGTATAGGTAAGTTCACCGCTTAACGGCTCGCCACTGAGGGAGGCAAATCCAGGGCTTGGACGGTTTCGCCCGCATAAACAGCACGGTATCTCTCAACTACGCTTTCTTCGCTGAAAAGAGTTAGGCATTGTGGATCAATGAAGCCACCGGTTTGCCACTTTCTTGTCTCGGCTAAAGCGGCATTCATTGCCCTGGCCAACGCAAGCTCGTCCTGCGGAGGATAGCTCGCCACTACCTTACCGAGGCCAGCGATTTCAGGAATTCCGCCCGACGACGCACAAATTGCGGAGCAACCTGATGCGAACGCCTCTATAAGCGTTCTTGGTAGAGGTTCTGGCCATACGGATGGGATGACAGCAACATCGATGGACTCAAAAAACGTTTGGGATGGTGTGTATCCAAGCCAATCGATCCTAGAATCTCCATGTTGTTCTTTGAGCGACCGGATGTATTGATCCGTCCCCCGACCGGCGATTTTGAGCTCCCAACCGGGGTTTTTCAAATGCTCCGTTGCCTTCAAGAGCACCTGGATACCTTTTTTCTTCCTCAATACGCCCTATGAACCCAAAAACGAGGGCCCTAGGTTCCCCGGAACTTTGACGATCACTCTGCTTCGGCTGGATGTTGGCTATGTTGAAGATGACGGAACTTGGGACATTCTTGAAAAAGCTATTGCGTTTGTGGGCATCTATAACGAATTGGCTGTTGGAAACAACTCCTTGTATCCTGGCAGAGGCAATACGACGAACCTCTGTTAAAAGAACACAGTCGGCGCATCGTCTTTGACACGTAGCCCCATTCCGGTACATTGAAGACCTTACGCACGCGAGCGAATAGTCCCTCAGGGTATGAACAACAGGGATGTTTCTCTTTTGGGCCACATTCCAGAGCGAGACGGAGAAGCCCGTTAGGACATTCGTATGCAGGACATCTGGCTGCACCTCATCTACAATTTGCGCAAAACGCGTCGCCGCTTTTGAGTTCCAAGTATCTTTTGAGTGCCAGATGAACTTGGAAAGATTACCTGGGCGCTCGCCGAAATGGAATGGCCAAAAGATGTTGTCGATGGGTACGCGATAGATACCGACTCCGTTGCGAGTCTCCCTAACATATGAGTCTCCCTCTACCAAGGTGACAACGGTGATGGAGTCTCCGCGTCGAGCCAGCGCCTCGGCCAGAAGCGCCACCGACTTCTCAGCACCACCGATCTGTGAAGGAGGATAGATAGAGTTAACAATTAGAATTCTCATCAATAGCTATGAAGAAAAGGGGAGGTTGCCGCGAAAGGTTTCCCGTCGACCTTGGGGCCAGTGACGAGGACCTAGCTTTAGAGGGTCCAGTTTGCCCGAAGACCGTCGACGCAATAGGCGGCAGTCTCCCAGCAACTTCGGAGCCCACCAGTACGGAAGGAGAGCATACAATATTTCGTGGCATGCCTGAAAAATGCTAGGGCACCCTGGTGGCGCCAAGCTATGTAGGCGTAATTCCGAACGTAAATTCGCTGACGAGAAGGATCTTTCGCCACAGTGACATTCATCGTGTATCCGAGTAGTTTTAGCTCGCGAGTGGCTTTTGCGTCAGGAGGGTGTATGAACCTCGCTTTTGTGACGGTGATGGGGTTAAACCCGGCAGAAGCTATTCTGCTGAAATACTCCACCTCGTCACCCCAGATAAACATGTCTCTTATGGGCAAGCCTACTCTTTCTGGCACCGACCTGTGCAGCAGAACTCCATTGAAGGGATTACACGAGCCGACGATAGCAGCACCGCGAGAATGTTGTTCCACCGCTTCTACTGTTCGCAGAGTAGTTCCGTTGGGAGAACGAAGCTGAAACGCAAGCTGTTTGCTGTCACGCTCAGAACAGACTAGGGCTCCGCGGACACGTGTTGTTTCGGGGTGAAACTGAAGTAGCTGCTGTAAGCAGGTCGTGCTTGGAACGCCGTCATCGTCCATTAGCCACAGCCATTCCGCACCGGTTTTCATAGCTCGATCAATACCTTCATAGAACCCTCCTGCCCCCCCGGTATTTTCAGGCATCGTCACTAATTCGGCAGTCGGCATAACACTTCTAACTGTATCGGGCGTATCATCTCCACTACAGTTGTCGATTACAATGACCCGGTTTGCCCTAACACTCTGTGCATTTATCGCTCGAAGACATCGTGCCAAAAGAACTGGTCTGCGATATGTAACCACCACTGCGGTGACCAAGTGGCCTTGATGGCTTGGCATAGAGTTGGATGAATTGATATTCTCTGAAGTACTCATTTCAACGGGCTTCGCTGAACTCAGGAGCTTGCGCGATAGGTGAGAAGTGGCCGTTTCTGTCAGTGCTCAACGGTTCGCTCGCGATGTCTTCGAATACTTTTAGGGCGCGACCAACTGCTTGGTCCATATTGTAGTACTTATAGTCGGCTAAGCGACCCGCGAAGAGTACCTTCCCCTTGAGCTTGGAGGCTTCCCCAAGATAGGATTCGTAGAGGCTTCGATTCTGTTCTCTGGGAATCGGGTAGTAAGGCTCATTTAGACCCGGTTGATAGCGCTCAGGGTATTCAAAAGCGATGGTTGTCGCGGTTGGGTGTATCTGCCCGCTAAACTTCTTGAATTCTAGGATCCGAGTATACGAGTGATCATTTGGATAGTTCACCACAGCTAACTCTTGGAAGCTATCAATGGGGTGCTGTTGGAAGTCGAATTTTAGACTTCTATAAGGAAGTTCCCCGAATGCGTAATCAAAGTATTCGTCGATGGCACCGGTAAATACTATTCGGGCTGAGCTGAAATCATGCTCGACCTCCCGGTAACTAGTGTTCAGGAGAAGCTTAATGTTGGGGTGGCAGAGGAGCTTTTCAAAGAGGGCGGTATAGCCGTTTCTTGGTATTCCTTGATAGGTATCTTGGAAATAGCGGTTATCTCGGCTTATAAAGAGTGGCACGCGCGCCGTTACCGAAGCATCTAGCTCCTCAGGTTTCAGTTCCCACTGCTTGAGGGTATATTTTTCGAAGACGTGACGGTAAACGTAAGTACCGAGTTCTTTGATCTCATCATCAGTTTCCTCGCGCATCCGAAGTATGGGAACTTTGGTTCCAAACCCGTATCGCTCGATTAGCTTACGTTCGAGCCGCTCAGCCATGCCCTTGGGAAAAAGTGTAGCAAGACTCTCCAAGTTAAATGGAACGGGAACCAGTTTGCCTTCAACGGAGGCCCGCACCTCATGTGCATACGGACGCCAAGCAGTAAACCGAGAAAGATACTCCCAGATGCGCCTCGCATTCGTGTGAAAAATATGTGCGCCGTATTGGTGCACAAGTATCCCATGCTCATCGTATCGATCGTATGCGTTCCCTCCGATGTGGGCACGCCGGTCAATAACCAGTACCTTCTGGTCTAACTCTGAAGCCAACCTTTCGGCTAACACCGAGCCAGTGAATCCTGCGCCAACAATCAACCAATCGACTTTCATACTGCAACGCACTCCTCTTCTGGAACTGAACTCCATGGATCTAGATTCTTGAGACGCAAGACTGCGAACATTGCGGTTGTGACGAGAATTTCAGCTATGACCACACAAAAGGCCATGCCCATTTGACCAAATCGGGGAGCAAATATGAAGGCAAGTACCAAATTCGCCGCACCCGCTCCCGCGATTATGATATTGAAAGACTTATCCAGTCTAAGCGGAAGCATCCACTGAACACCGAGGAGGTTACTGGTTGCAATGACCGGTGGGAGGAGCGCGAATAGCCGTAGAACAGGAATGCTGCCCACAAACCCCTTCCCTAGAAGAACGTGGACAAGCAGGGGCGCACCAAACAGAAGCACAAGGCCAGTAGCGATTCCTATGCCGATAGTCAGCATGGCTGATGCCTTGGCCGTCTTTTGCGCTCCTTCTTTATCACTTTTCATCAGGTAACTAATCCGTGGGTAGAACGCCTGTGTAACTGGAGCAGTGCCGCTCACCGCAGCTTTTGCAAGCTTTTCCGCTCCTGCGAACAGTGCGACAACAGTCGGAGGCTGCAATGCACCCAGCAAGAGTACATTTGCTGTTGTGTATAGATAGGCTGATGGCGCTTCTTTATAATAATAGGTAATCTTCCCTTGCTCAATGCTCTTATTGACTCTCGTATGCTTGGTGCGACAGGTGCAGTTTCCCTGTAGGCGAGCGCAAAAGCTGTAAGCGATGACGCTAGCGACGCGCAACCGCGGAATACAAGCGGAAGCTTGGTATCAGTGGAAACATGAACAAAGAGAAGAATACACGCCGCGGCTGATATGTTGGCGATGATATTTAGTGCTGCAACCGTCTTCATCTTTTCGAGACCCTGGAAATACCACACGGGCGAGATAGCCCTCGCGACCGCGAGGCCATAGGCAAAAGGTAATAGATCCCTGTAAGGTAGAAACGCAGGGACTGTAATGGCACACACAAGTGAGCAAACAAGTGCCACGAGGGCGAGTAAACCCTGAGCGCCCAAGATCGCACTTAGATGGCGGGATCTTGCCTCCGTGTTGTCCCTAAATGTTGCGACCTCGCGGCTGGCGGAGAGCCCAAACCCGTACTCGATAACCAAAGAGATGTAAGTTGCGTAGGCTTCGGCAAACGCGAGAGCGCCCCAGTTTTTCGTTCCAAGGATGCGCGCGAGGAAAGGCAGGGTCATCAGCGGTACCACATAGTTAAAGAGTATGCGATCCCGTAGAGCGAGGCTATATTTTCCCAAAGCTTTCGATTCATAAAGATTTTAGAGTGTTGAAACTAATATCGATCTAAATGGCGCGGGCGACTTTTCGTCGTATTTAGGCTGAGGCAGTCACTTCTTCGTCGCAGCTTTCAGTGCCTTGATCAACATACACGGAGGTCTCGGACCCTGAGAAGGGTATGCGGCGGAGGAAAAGCCGCTCATAGAAATGGTAAGAACTCCGAGGACAACTGTTAAGACAGCCATTCGATTGTCAAATAGGATGTTCGTTCTCAACCCAAAACACAATTGAAAAGGCACACCAGGGGTATAGGATCAACCCCGCTGAAAAGGTCTCTTTTAAAAAGAGACCAAGTAAGGCCTACGATCATTCCTACGGGGATGAAGGTAAACCGGTGTCCACCAACCCATATCGGCGAATAGGTAGCCGAATGCCCCAGTCCAGTTGAACGAAGAGCGCAAGCCAGCCATCCAAATCGCCCGAAACTCTGAAAGGAAGACTTGATCGTATGCCGGCGCGTTTACTATGCGGTGAAACGGAAATACAGCATTCAAGGAGTTGTTGAAGGACAAAAACGTGGAGATGTATATTCCGTGACCCGCAAATGGGTATCTCAAAAGTCCATGGAGCACAGCCGCGAGGCGTATTGTAAAGAGGGAACTGTGTACCCCATAAGGCTTGTTATCAAGAGCTCCGGCCCGCTTGCCCCTCTCAAAAATGACAAGGTTAAGAAGGCCGCCAAAATAAGCCCGGCGCTAAGCAGTCCGTACATAATGACTTTCGAAACGCTCCCATTGTTGCTGGCTTTCTCGTAAATGAAAAGTATGAGGACGCCAGCCATCATCGGAATAAGACTTGTTCGATCAACCTGAATGATTGATGTCAAAAGTCCAATCCCGAGGGCTACGATGAAGGCCACATTGAATATCCGCATGCTGTAAGCATTCAAACGCAATTGACTTTTCCGCCAGTATGACCACCAAATTATGCCCATGTGGGCGTATACCACATAACGCCAGCTTCCCTGACTCAATTGTCCAGTCGAGCCGCAAGTTTAATCAGCTGCCCTTGTTGCCCCGCTAGAAGACCGAGCAAGTTCGATAGCTTAGAGCCGAGCATTAGGATGGATGCGGAGCACAAAAGCGTGCTGGTACCCAGGGGAACAAATAAAAACGCAAGCGGCGTTGCAGCCCGGAGCTTGCGGACTTTTTATTTTCTTCTGAGGCCGCTGTCCACAACTAGTGCTCCGAAGCAGAAACAAAGAGCGCAGAGAAAGTAGAAAGTTATGGACTCAGCATCGAGGAAGACCAGGTCCTGTTCCTGGATATACGAGGAGTAGAATCCCGGAGGACAAAGCCAAGCAGCCAGAAAGATGAAGACCACTAAAAGCAGGCTAGGGCATAAGGTGAAACAAAGTTCCGAATGAGGAGCTTGGAGGCGTTAATGGAGCTCATTTTTGCTTTGGGAGGACGGGTGTATCGTACACGGAACGAGCTGCGAAATCAATACTACAGTTCTTGAGAAGCTTAGGAAGCTCGTTTAAAGAAACGGTTGGAAGGCACAGCTATCATAATGTCAGCGAGAGTCGACGTCAAGTAGCCCCTCCTATTCAGCGATCCGGTCTAGATTCGAACCGAGGTGATTAGTCAAAAACGGGCGCTATTCGCAACGTGTCGCCGCTTGCAAAGCATGGAGTCAAAGACGTGACAATGCAAAGCGGTCTATTTGCGACCTTTCATGACAGACCGAGGCCTAGCCCTTCCTGGCTCCTTGGCCCCGAGGCAACTCAACCACCCGCCATTCCTCTGTCGACCCTGGTAACCTTTATTGCTTCGAAGTGGAGCTAATCGCTATCAGTGCAATGCCGGCAAATTCAGAGGCAGGGTCTTGCTAGGGGGAGTGTCGCCATGGAACATTTTGCTAATCTCTCGGGCGATCTGGAGATACCAATCGGAGGGGAAGATTGACTCCTTCGGAGTCGAGCGTGACCATATCTGAAGCTTTGGGGGTAAGGCTGCTGGAAGTCGCTACCTTGAAGATTGCGGTCGCCTCGTTAAGTTCATCGAACATCGCTATTTTCACAACGGACGATCCGGACAACTTCGCGTTGACGGCCTGCTGCCACAGAAGATTGCCTGCATCTCTTTTGATCTCGTTTTTAGTAGCTCCGGTGTGTCGATTGTGCCATGAGAAACCGGGAAAGATCACAGGCATATACATCTGCGATTGCGCTTTCGTCGCTTCCAGATCTTCGTGTAGGTGAGAATCTCTCCATTTGTCCACTTCGGTCGAATTTCGATACCGTCCTACTGTCCAAGGTTGAACAATGTCGAAGGAACGATATGCATCACGCCAACGTGGCGAATCCATGCTGTCTTGAGTTAGGGAAAGCCAATAAGATCCGATTCCTCCCATAACCGTTGCGTGCCCTTGGCTCTTTAGCCACTTGACAATTTCTAGGATTGTATCGGGATTTTTTATCGAGCTTCCATTAAAGCCGACGATTATAATCCCAACCACCGGCTTGCCATTCTGCTTCAGGTAGGCTTTACTTTGCGTGATTCTAAGATCCTCGGTCAGATATCGCCAATCGTCCTCAATTTGAGTAGAGATGGTGTCAGGATTCGCAGCGGCAACGTCATACTCAATAGCGAATACTCTTCCATTAGCTTCGGCGCTTGCGATAGCGTTCTTAAGAACTTCGTCATTCTCTGCTCGTTGCTGTCGTAGTCGCTGAACGAATCGCTAAATCAGCGCGCCGTCTATGCCATATTGCCGCATCCACTTAAAGTGGAGATCGGTCGTTGCTTTCGGCAGGGACGAGAAAACATAGGCCGGCTGCCCATTATTTAGTCGCATGCCTGGTACGGAGCAGAGAGATCAGTGATCGTACTCAGAGACATCAGGGAACTCATCAACATCCCAAACGTTGGTCGTCGATTTGGAAAGGTCCCCGTTCGTCGCGCTCGCTTTAAACCAGTGACTCCATTTTTTCGGGGGATTGCCATCATCTGGGCAGCGGAACAAGCCTTGGTAACCGACAAATACCTACCTTGAATGGATGTGGCATTTACAGCTTGGCCGTTCAAGCCGTTCGCGAGAAGCAGGGTTACATAGATAAGTAAGGAATATTTACAGATATTAATGGTGGGAGTTTCTAATTGAATTGAGAACAGAATACGAGGAGCGATTGATCCCTGCGTTAAGGGTGCGTGTAAATCAGCGCTGAGGCGGCCGAGGCGGCTATGCTGCTGCTTCCTAAAACAAGATTCTTCATGTAACTGAACGGGACGAAAATAATATCATTCGGTTTGAGTTGGACATCTGGAGCGTTGCCGTTCTCAATGTTCGCGATTTCGATAGGTATCTCGATTGGTCCGTTTGGAGTGCGTCGCACTAACTTTGTCCTTTTGAGAATGGAGGTCTTGTTCGGAGACCCCGCCATAGAGAGGGCCTGAAGGACCGTCATCCCCGAATCATTGGTTGCAAGTGGGTATCCGCCCGGTCTGCCGACGTCGCCCAGAACGTAGACGATTCCCACTTTCGGAACAACAACGATGTCACCGGGATAAATTGTGACGTCATTGTCGATGGCCACGTTCGACTCATTTGAGAAGAAATAGACCTTCTTCTGAGTCGGATCACCATGCAATTCGATCGTGATGTGTCGATCCGCGAGATCTGTGAGTCCGCCAGCTTTTGCTAAGGCTTTCAACAGGGAAATCGGCGTCGATGATTGAAAGGAACCCGGTGTGTGGACTTCTCCAATGACGTAAACATTTTGGGTTGCATACTCCGTAACGGTGACTGTCACTTGAGGGTGGACCATAAAATTCTTCTCTTTTAGTGCGGCCTCAATTGATCGCGCTGCCTCGCCCGGGGTCAACCCTGAAACGTGAAGATTCCCGACTAAAAGCAACGGCACTGTTCCGGCATCGGTTACCTTGGGATGTTGCTCCATCTCGGGTGTGTCAAAAACATCGACTTTGAGAACATCGCCAGGACCAATCAAGAGGCTTTCAGTTTGAGCCGCCAACGCCAGGCAAAATGACAACGCTAAACCAATGGTATAGAAGACTCTCATTTTTGATTTACCTCACTTAGCCTGAGCGTAATAGGCAGAACTGTGATAACCATAATACTGATAATACGCGCTTCCAGTTCGCACAACTGCGTTTAGGACGATTCCGATTTGCTGCTTGCCCAGTTGGGTTTGAAGCATTTGAAAACTTCGCTTCGAGCGATTGCCGCTCGGTAACTTTGTACCTGGCGAGAAGTAATGTGAAATCGACCATCCCACTTAAGATGACTGAGTCCGTGATCGGCAAAACCGGGCATCCGTCAATGATGATGAAATCGAATGCCTCGCGCCATGCTCTAAGTCCCAAACGCATCTGTTCGGAGCCGAGCAGTTCGGCTGGATATGGGGGGATAGGTCCGGCCGGGAGGACGTAAAGGCCGGACACCACATCCGCCTTGGACAGAATTTCAAGAGGGTTGGTTTTCGTGCCCTGGCCAGCAAGGAATGAACTAAGTCCTTCACTGCCGGCTATTTTGAGTACGCGATGTATGCTCGGGCGTCTCAAATCAGCGTCAACGAGAAGTACCCGCTTGCCCTGTTGAGCAAAGAGTGCGGCTAAGTTTACGCTAAGCATGCTTTTGCCTTCGCCAGCAACGGAACTTGCGACCAAGAGTACCTGAGGGGGGGCGCCGCCCCGTGCCAACAACAGCGACGTTCGTAGACTACGAATGGACTCGATGTACGGAGAGTGGGGCTGGGCCAAGGCTGCAATATCGGCAACTGAGGCGCTTGGATTCCGGAGTTCCAGCGTTGGCGCACCTAACCCCTTTAGGTCCGCTTGGGCATGAACGAAGGGAGGAGCGCTTGCGGTCCTTATGGAGTGCGGAACTATTGCTGGTGAGATTTGGATGGATCGGGAAAGAATGGCGTGCTTACCCTTCGACGAATTGAGTTCGAACCTATGTAGAGGCAAGACAGCAAGAGGTGCTTGTCCCATGTATCGCTCGACCTCAGGCATGCTCTGGATCTTGCTATCGGTCGCGTCCTTGAAGAGCGCGGCGCAGCAGCCACAAAACGTTCCGCCTATAAGCGACAAAGCCAGTGTTAGCAGTATCCGTGGGCTTGATGGCAGAGCAGGAACCCTTGCGGGATCAACAACCGAGATGTTGTTAGAGCGGAAGTCGGCCAAGATACCGGCCTGCTTTAATTGTTTGAACAGAGTTTCATAGAGAGTTCGGCTTTCTTCAGCCTCTTGGCGGAGTAGCGAGTATTGGATTGTTTTGTCGTTCAAGACGTCGGCCTGACGCTTCTGGTCCAAATAGATTCGGTGATTGTTGTCTTCGATCTGACGTGCGACCTCGTAGTCATTCTTCGCTTTGTCCGCCAGCCTTTTGAGTTCTGCACCAATTGCATTGCTTGTGGCCGTCAATTGATCCTGCATTTCAGTCAGCTTCGGATAAGCGGGTCCGTATTTGGCCGAGGCCTCGGCTATTTTTCCTTGCTGGTCCGCTTGCTGCAATCGAAGGTTTTGAAGCAGCGTAAGGGCACCGTCCATCGCATCTGATCCAGAGGACAGAGTTGAACCGCTTAGACCCGAAATCGCTTCGGCATTTCCACTCTGCACAACTCTATAAATGGCCTCGCGGCTAATTCGATTCGATTGGGCTTGAGTGTATGCCGTAGTGGCCTGCTGCAGTTTGTCCAGCACTGTGCTGTACAACTGCTCGCGTCCTTGCGCGTCTACACCACCCAGGGTAAGTACGCCAGAGTCACGTTGCGACCTTGCAACTTTTTCTTGAAGTTGCTCGCTTTGAGATCTAAGCTCCGCCAACTGAGTTGCGAGCCAAGTAGCAGTTTTTGCAGTGGCGTCGTGTTTCGTCTTGAAGTTGTAGTCGGAGAGACCTTGAGTGAGATCGTTCACAACTTCCGCGGCGATTCTCGGATTAGGATTGCGAAATGAAATGTCTATCAACCGAGTGCCCGCGACTGGTTTCACTTTGAGTCGCTTTTGAAAGATGGCAAGGAGGCGCTCCCGCTTCCTCGGAGAGTCCTCGAGTGCTGCGTTGGATGGATCACTTGGACCAGTCGGCGTGACGTAACTTAGTAGCCAGCCCAACGGATTGAACTTAGGCACAAAGTCGGAGTTGTTCTCCAGACTGAGGTCCTTGATCACCGTGAGAGCCAACGTGTCTGATTGCAGAACGTTCGCCTGCGTCTGAATACTGATCGCCTCTTCCATGGCGTCGATTGACGAATTATCTTCTTGCGTACCTACACTGTCGAGCCCATCGCCCCCACTCGATTCTTTCTGAAATTGAACCTGAGCGGTAGCTTCATATCGGGGCGTAGTAAACACACAGTACAAGATCGCCACCGACAAGAACAGAATGGGAGTTACTATGACGATGCGTTTGCGACGTAGTAACAGCCCGAGCAGGTCGGCAATTTTGAAATCCTTTTCTGGGCCATCTCCAGAAACCGAATAGGTCTCGCTTGGCGCGGGGAGCACAATATGTTTTTGCAGATTCATTTTCTTTCTTTATCCTTGGTTCGATTGATCTGCGGACGCTTGATGAAATCGCTCGACTACCGCCTGGGGATTGGTTTCGACCAAACGGGTAGCAGCATCGTCGCCCAGAATCCGGGCGGCACTCCTTCGAGCTTCCGACAAGATGGGCATTCGTCGCTTCGTGTCGTGGGCGTCACTGGCGATGAAGCTTATCAAACCATCGCGTAGGAGTTTCTCCGAAAGCTTCTTTGCTTCACGCCCCCAGAATCCAGCTAACGAGTTGGCCGTGATCTGTAGTAAGGCATTCATCTCAACAAATTGCGTCGCCAAATCAGGACATTGCGAGATGACGAAATTTCGTTCGGGATGAGTGACAATCGGCCTTAGACCATATCCCGTAAGTAGAGATAGTAAGCTTAGCATTTGGGTGGGAGTCTGGTAATCACTGAACTCCACGAGCAAATAGGAGCTTTCGCCGATAACATAGTCTTCCGGTTTGTCTTGCAGCCGTTCAAAAGACTCCGATGACAGGTGGAAATCACACCCGAGGGAAAATTGAAGCTCCGGTACTTTTAATTCAAGTTCGCGGAGAACTCCTAAATGCCGCTGTCGGTCAAACTGAAACTGCGGGTTTGAGTGAGGCGTGACCACAATATGCCTGATTCCGTCTCGGGATGCGAGCCGACACATATCGATGGTGGTCTCCCAGTTTTTGGAGCCATCGTCAACTCCTGGGAGTAAATGGCAGTGTATATCTATCAACTTGTATCGCGAATCAGGAGTGTCTCGGGCTAGGTCTCGATTTGTAGGGCAATTGGCGATGGCATAACGCTCATCGGCAGCGCTTCGTGATCTCGATCGAAAACTCCTAGGAAATCCAATTGGTTGGTAGTTGGCTCTGCAAGCGCTTGATCAATCAACTCCAGCATCCGTCGAGAGAAAACCTTGGTATCAAAGCGGAGTGCATTTGCTCGCGCGGCGGTAGGACTGAAACTTGCCTCGTTTTTCTCAAACTTGAGGATTGCTGTGCGCAGTGATTGAACGTCTTGAGTTCCGAAAAGAACGCCTGTGGGACTTTCACTTGAGCCAGAGATGAAAGGCACAACCGTCTCCTTTGATCCGCCGTGTCCGTAAGCTATCACGGGACGACCGTGAGCCTGTGCTTCTACGGGGACAATACCGAAGTCTTCATTGGCCGCGAAAAGCACCGCCCGGCAGCCAGCATAAAGGTCTTGAAGTTGAGAATCCGAAACCCGACCCAAGAATTCTATCGTTGGACCAGCCATTTTCTTCAATCGATCTAGTTCGCGCCCGGCTCCAGCGATTACAAGACGCCGTCCGAGAGTGTTGCAGGCGGTAATCAGGAGATCAACTCTTTTTAAGTTAGTCAGTCGGCCGACAGAGAGATAGTAGTCACTCACTGTTGACAGCATGCCAGCGCTCTCAACATCGACCGGGGGATAGATGACGTCGCTCTCTCGCCGATAGAAGGTGGAAATCCGTTGTGCGACATTTTGAGAGTTAGCGACAAACTTATCTATTCGCTTTGCTGCATTCAAATCCCACTGTCGAAGGTAATGAGTGGCGACTGTAAATATTGGTCGAACAAGCACGGGAAAAGATTCTTTGTATTCCCGATACATGTCCCACAGGCAACGCATAGGACTGTGACAGTAACAGATATGTACGGCACCTTGGTCTACCAGAACTCCCTTGGCAACACAAGAGTCGCTGCTAATGACTAGGTCGTATCCGCGAAGGTCAAGCGCTTCGAACATGAGCGGGTACATTGGAAGCATTGCACGATAAAGATGGTACTTCGCGGGAAGGAAGTTCAGTGACAATGCCTCAACGCGTCTGCCTCGCAAATTGGCTGTCAGATTGTTTTCATTGAACATCAGGGTAAAGATGTCAGCCGAGGGTAGAATCTGGGCAAGGACGTTTACAACCTGTTCAGCACCGCCGTTTGCGAGGAACCAAGGATGGACTATTGCAATGCGCATATAGGAATAGCTAAGAATCTGAAGTTGTTAAAGTGGGAGTTGTGATGCAGTTGCTGCTTCCTGTGGGAGTCGTGAAAGGACTCTTGTTTGGCACAGTTATTAAGCACTGAAAGGAGCAGTTGTCCACCATGGGGGAAACGTTGCCGGAATCTACCAAGGTCGGATGAGAACGGCTTAGCTTCCGGTGCCTGCCGCCACAACGGCGATAGTCCTGAAAAGGATATGCAAGTCCAAGCCCAGGCTCCAGTTGTCAACGTAACTCAGATCAAGCGAAATGTATTGCTCGAACGATGGATTGTTGCGGGCTTCCACCTGCCATAGGCCCGTGATGCCCGGAGCGACCTCGAGCCGTTTCAAGTAGTCCAGCTGATATTGCTTTACTTCCGAGGCTAAGGGAGGACGGGGGCCGACAAGGCTCATATCGCCTTTTAGAACATTCCAGAGCTGTGCGAGTTCGTCCAGGCTATGTTTGCGCATCCAGGCTCCGGTGCGAGTGATCCGCGGATCGTTCGAGATTTTGAAGAGGACGCCGTCGCGTTCGTTGAGGTGCTCCAACTTTTTGCGAAGTTCCTCGGCGTTGGCGACCATAGTTCGAAACTTGTAGCAGGAGAAGATTCGGCCTTTGCGACCCACTCGCTTGGAGGCGTAGAGGACGGGACCTTGGGAGTCGAGCTTCACTAAGATGGCGAGGAGCAGCAGTACAGGGCTGAGAACGACGAAGGCCAGCGGCGGAGGCGACGACATCGATGATCCGTTTCAGCGCCAGGCCCAAAGCGGGGGTTGCGCGTTGGACGACGGTCATGCTTGGGAAATCGCCCAGATAGTCGAGTTGCGCTCCCCAAGCTAAGCCATCGTAAAGGTCCGGGATGACACGAACGCCAACACCGCAATCTTGAGCTTCAGCGATGACCTGCATCACGGTATTGCGGTCGTGGGCACAGACCAAAATCTCATCGATGAAGTGGGTACGGCAGAGAGCTTTGATTTCATGGATGTCGCCGAGGATCTGCATCTCCGAGTTGGCGTTGCGTCTCCAGTCCGTTGCCCGCCGGCGATATGGCCGACGACGACGAAGCCAAGCTGGCGGTGGAGGGCCAAATGATCGGCTACGGCGGCTGCAAGGTTGTCCGTTCCTACGATTAAGACGTTGTGGCAGGAGAGGCCGTCGGCGACAGCTTTCTTGAGCGCGATTCGGCGGATTGACGCCAGCCGAACATGGTCACCAGGGCCGAGACGGCGGCGGAAGCGACGATCAGGCGTGAAGTCGCTTCGCGTTGAAGGCGAAGAGACAAGTGCTGAGGGCTAGCGCCGCCAAGAGAACTGACTTCACGATGACGAGGAATTCCTGTACTCGGGAGCAGGCCTGGAACGCGGAATAGAGCTTTTGGGTATGTGAGAACAGGACAACCAGGGTCGCAAAGAGGATGGCGATCCGATATGCTCGGCATGGGCAGGGATGAGGCATGTGGCCTTACACTGGCGGGTTCGGGAAAACGCAGCATGATGGCGAGCATGGCGCCGCTCAGAATTCCGCAGAGATCGGCAACGACGAAGAGGGATTGGCGAAAGCGGAAGGCATTTTTAGTCGCCGGCAAGATCACGCTTCAGATAGTGCGAGAGGTCTGTTGTCGAAGGAGAGCCGGATGGGGCTGGCGAATGGATGAGTTTCGTTCCTAAGCTGGCCATGTGTTTGATTGTGTACAAGAGTATCTGCTGAAGGGAGGTGGATTGATAGTTTTCGCAACTACCGTTGAAAAGGCAACAAAGCGGGCTCATCCGAGCGCTTTGCAGGCCAGGCTTGAGTCGAAATCCCGTTGAGGACTCGGCTCCCTTTCTATTGGCCTGGGACTGATTGAGCAACGGAGAGCTCGGCAGGCTTTTCGGGCCGCCTGAAAGTTTAGATTCGATGCGGCAAAAATGCGTGGCCAACTGGGCCAAGTGAGATTCGAGGGTTGCCAGACGGGAGTTCACGTCGCTCCCTGCTGTTTGATCCTGCGCGGCGTCCCTGGCTGCGCTAAGAGATTCATTCATCATCTGGGTAACGGCGGCGCGCACCAGTTCAGAGACGTTTCTCATTCCGCGCGACATGCAGAGGCGACGAAAACGGTCGTATTCTTCTTCGGTCAGGCGGAAGCTGACCATGCGGCTTCTGGATTCGGTTGACATTTGGCTAAGTTGTCCAGCCGACTGTGGCGCTAAACTCGCGCCATCTGGGCCGTAAGAGTTGAATTGAGGAAGAAAAAAGGAGCCAGAGAGTAGCTGCCGGAAGCAATTTAGCTTTTGCGCAGGCTACCGCATTTTCTCTCACATGATTCCTCATCACCAGGATGGGAATTCTTCGTGAGAACATCTCCGTATGAAGCGTATTACTTTTTTACCACAGGGTCCGAACTATTGCACTAGTAATTAGCCTTAAAGTTCAAAAAAGGTTCTTCCGCTATAAATTAGAAAAATTAATTAGACAATAAGGGTAAATCTGGGTAAGAGTTTGTCCTGGCCTTGTAACTTTCGATTGGGATTGGCAAACAACCGAAGTGCCTTTCTTCGCTACTTGGCAGACTGCAACCATTTACTTATCACGCGGCAACCGTGCGGCCCGCCGTCACTCGCTCGCAGCTAAACCAAACGGTATCACTATGTTAGGCGACTCAGGAGCGGGTTTGCCACCACTGGGCGACACATTTAACGACCCAGATACCGACCCAGAATTGCATCACGAAACAGCGCCCGCAAAGAGGCGCGTAGAACATTCATAAGAACGTAATAAGCACGTAATGTTCGCCCGCTAGCGAAGGGCAATTGTAAAATTCATGGTGAAAACGCCCCGAGGTATTCCACCCTATTATTAAAGAACTAGGGTGCAGCTCAGCTGCTATAAGCACTCAACCAACCGGACTGTATGACGCTTTCCTAACGTGGAGCCCACCGCCCGTCATGTTCTTTTCGTTTTTGCAAGTATCAAATAAATCCGGAGCCGCAGGCGAACGTGGCGCGGGAAAAGTCAGAGTGACTCACGAGGCCACTGACATCTAGGCCGACTGGGCTAGAAGCGGACGGGAAATATGGCGGAAAGGGTGAGATTCGAACTCACGGTACCCTTCCGAGTACGGCGGTTTTCAAGACCGCTGCCTTAAACCGCTCGGCCACCTTTCCGTTTTCTCAGTTTAGCTGATTGGCAGACTGAACCGGTAGCTCCGCGAGGGGTTTTGCCGGGTTGGGATTTCCGGGCAGGAAGGTAACGGCCAGGGCGCCGAGTAAAGCAATCGCAAAGACAATGGCCATGGGCAGGACGTAGCCGCCGGATTTCTCGCGCAAATACGAAACCAGGAACGGCAGCCAGGTTTGGCCGATGGTGTTGACCGGGAGAATAATGGCCATGGCTCGGGGCAGACTATTGACTCCGAATTGTTCGGCGGCCATTAGCGGAATCAACATATAATCGGCGCCCATGGAAAAGCCGAACATTACCGCAAAGAGGTATAGCGAGTATGTGCGGGCCGGCGTTACCGAGAGGAGGAGCAGGATGGTGGCGGCCACTATAAAATAGGTGGCGGTCATCACTCGCTTTTTGGAAAAGACGTCGGCAAAATGACCGATGCTCAGGCGGCCGACAATGCTGGACCAGAGAATGAGAACCGACGCATGGGTCCAACTTGAGTCCAGCAGTTTTTGGTTTGCGAATCCGGCATCGCGAAACACCAGCTTCATATGCATGTTGATGGAGCCGATTGAGCCTATCGAGCAAAAGCTGCCGATCAACAATAACCAGAAAGGGAAACTGCGCAGCAGCACACCGAAGCTCTGGGGTACGAGCTTCGTGTCGGGCGGGGGTTCAGCGGCGCCATCGGGAAATTGGCCCAACTCCTGGGGACGGTCTTTCAGCACGAAGAACGCCAGCGGCCAGGCTATGAACATCAGGCAGCCGAGGACGTTGAGGGCGGTTCGGAAGCCATAGGCATCAGTCAAGCCTTTGACTAAGAAAGACCCGATTCCACCGAACAAGCCGACACCCACATAGACCAAGCCCATGGCTAATCCGCGCTTCTTCTGGAACCAATAGGAGACCAGTATCTGGTGTGGGATAGGACCTGAGAAAAGATAGCCGCCTGTGTAGACGAAATACAGAACGAAGTAGAAGAGCAGCGAACCTTGCATATGGGCAAGGCCAAAGAACGTGACGGCGGTGAGGCCCGTGCCGGCGATGATCAAACCGCGCGGACTGAGGCGCGGGATGAGTACTGGCCCCACCCAAATGGTCAACAGCGCGGCTATGGGGAAGCCGAGGGTGATCTCACGCAGGGACCAGTGAAAGTTCGTTTGGAAATAATCGTAGAAAAACGGCAGGTTGTAGTACGGAAAGCCGACCGCTAAACCAAAAGTAATAATGGCAGTCCCGACTATCCACCAGCCATAGAACCCTGGGCGGGGAGGAACGCTTGTTTTTGCAATTGTCTTGGGCAACTAAACCTTGAGCAATCCTATACCAACAAAAGTTTGTTTATCGTAAGCTTTCATCAGGAGCGTTGTGACATTTCAGTGAAATTTCTAGTCACATAAGCTGGATGGCAGCGTCCCAACATTCGAGTGAAAGGAGATTGTGCGGCTCCGGTCCCATTCGGACGGGGAACTAGAGTTAAAGTGCACAGTAGCTTTCGAAATGAGACATATGTATATCAAACGAACCTTACATTTCTGTTTGGCCATGGCCGCTCCCGTAGTTCTTGGAACGAGCCTTGCCTGGGGAGTTACACCAAACGCCCGAACGTTCACCGCCGGGCAGGAAACCAAAGTTCAAGGCGTCATTATCTCTCGCGATGGCAATATGATCAAGTTGCGCGCGGATGATGATTCTATCGGCACAATCGACTTAACGGACACAACTAAAATCCAGCTCAGGAGCGGCGCGATTTTTAAGCACAAAGCTCCGATGAATGTGGATTCGCTGGTGCCAGGATTGCACATTGAAGCGCAAGGCGCCGGCAACGATAAAGGCGAGCTGGTGGCGAAGAGGGTCACGTTTGATCCGAACTCGATGCGAGCCTCAAGGCAAATCGACACCCGCGTATCACCGCTGGAATCTCGCACTGGCACCCTTGAGGGCAGGGCGGGAACGTTGGAAGGCCGGGCCGGTCAGATGGAGACCAGGCAAGGGCAACTGGAAGACCAAGAACATCAATTAGGAAGCCAGGTAGGCGAAGTTAAGAACACCGCCGAACAGGCGAACCAAGGCGCAACCAAAGCGAATCAAGGCGTGGTTGCGGTCAATGGGCGCGTTGGCGATATCGACAATTACGATGTAAAAGACACAGCCACCGTGTATTTCAAGCTGGGCAGCGCCGTCCTGAGCCCGGAAGCGAAAAAGGATCTGGACGATCTGGCACAGAAGGCAACGAACCAAAAGGGTTACATGCTGGATGTGGAAGGTTTCGCCGACACCACCGGAAACTTGGCACGGAACCAGCAATTGAGTGAAGCGCGCGCCAGCGCCGTGATTCACTACCTGGAAGAGCAGGCCAACATCCCGGTGCGCCGCATTCTGGCGCCTACTGGTATGGGGACCAGCCATGCCGCGGCTGAAAACACGACGGCTCAGGGCCGGAAGATGAATCGCCGCGTGGAAGTAAAGGTGCTGGTCAGCCAAGGCCTTGTTGGCGGTTCCGCATCGTCGACTCCGGCTGATGCTTCCACCAAGCCACCTGCCGACGCCACCGCCCACTAAAGGCTACTTGTTCGAGGATCAGTACGGCCCCCTGCCATCCGGCGGCGGGGCCGTTTTGCTTTGAAAAGCCGGCAGTTTGAGCCGACACCTTATGCTGGAAGTTGAGACGTTTTCACCACTGGCATGAGATTCAATGACGGCCGCTGAGTTTACGCCGATCGTTTTTGGCGCATCCATCGCGGCCGGATTTCTGGGTGCGCTCACTGGATTAGGCGGCGGCGTCATTGTTACGCCTGTGCTCACCCTTTTTCTAGGGGTGGATCTCAGGTACGCAATCGGCGCAAGCCTGGTGTCAGTTGTGGCTACTTCATCGGGCGCAGCGGCGGCCTATGTGCGCGATGGTCTATCGAACATCCGAATCGGAATGTTTCTGGAGATTGCCACCACATTGGGAGCAGTTTTCGGTGCATTTCTCGGCACTGTTATACCTACCAAGGACCTGGCCATACTATTCGGCTTTGTTCTGTTGCAGGCGGCCTGGCAAACCAGCCGGGGCCATACGGACGTGAAGGGTCATGGCAAACCTGATCCGCTGGGCGAAGCGCTACGGCTGAATGGGGTTTACCGCCATGCGGGTGGTGATGAGCATTACCTGGTACATCGCGTAAAGACAGGCTTCGGGATGATGTTTGGCGCAGGAACGATTTCGGGTTTGCTAGGTATCGGATCAGGCTCATTGAAAGTAATCGCCATGGATCGGGCCATGCAGATCCCATTCAAAGTCTCCACAGCGACAAGTACGTTTATGATTGGCGTGACGGCGGCGGCGAGCGCGAGCATGTACCTCAGCCGGGGCTATGTCGAGCCGGCCATCGCGATGCCCGTTATGCTGGGCGTTCTACTCGGGTCACTTTCAGGGGCGAGAGTTCTGCCCATTCTGCCTGTCGTTACCTTGCGACGGCTTTTCGCAATCGTTGTCGGCGGAATTGCCATTGAAATGATTGCCAATGGAATCAGAGGCCGCCTGTGAGCCAGTTACAAGTCTCCGACAAAAACATTGAAGACATGGTGGCCAATTTACTTCGGGCCGGCGTCATCATTGCGGGCACCATCGTGGGCGTGGGTGGCTCGCTTTACCTGGCCCATCACGCGAGTGAAATTGCCGATTATCATTCTTTCAAGCGGCTGCCAGCCTCCGATCGTTTGATTCCTGACATTCTGAGGGGCGCCATCAGTTTCCGTGCCAGGTCCATCATTCAATTAGGAATTTTGTGTCTGATCGCCACGCCTGTGGCCCGGGTGGCCTTCTCGTTAGTCGGGTTTGCGCTGGAGAAGGACCGGAAGTATGTCCTCATCACAGCTATCGTCCTCTCGATTCTGCTTTACAGCCTGATCAGCGGAGCGCTTGGGCTAGCGTAGCTGCGCTTCTAGTTGCTCAAAACGGCGTTTCAGTTCATCGAACTCTGAACGCAGCATCAGCAAGTCGTTCTCCAGCTTTTCAACCCGATTCGGCGCGGGTGCAAACGCTTCCGCCGCCGCAGCTTCCAGATCTGGCTCTCCGGCTAGCAGGTGTGTATAGCGCTGTTCCTTTTGGCCCGGCTGTCGCGGCAGTTTGCGGACTAAAGCGCCGTCGGGCAGGCCGGATAGTTTGTCCAGCACCGCTTCCATTTCGGCAAGGTCGGCAAAATTGTGCATTCTCTCGCTGCGGTCCTTAATCTCACCGAGAGTTTGCGGGCCGCGCAAAAGTAAAACGCAAAGCACTGCGGATTCACGACGCCCCAGGTTGAGAGTTTCCGATATGCGCTGTGCGTATTTATGAACGCGTCCATTACCCGTGATAGTCAGTGAAAGCCGCTTTTCGCGCAAACGGTCGAGCGCATCCATCACCGTATCGTCGTCGTAACTCACCACCGGGTCGCGATTCGACTTCTGATTGCAGGCATTGACCAAGGCATTCAAAGACAACGGATAATATTCGGGCGTGGTAGCTTCTTTCTCCATCAGAGAGCCGAGCACACGCACTTCAGAACTATCCAGCAACAAGGGCATATCAGTATTCTCCAACGCTCAAAGAGTGCGAAGATGAAAGCCGCCGTCCACGTGAATGATTTGGCCGGTGCAGTAGTCCAGTTTTCCATCGGCGATGGCACGCACTGCTTTGGCGACGTCCGCCGGCTCACCCATGCGGCGCTGAGGCAGCAGCCCGTCCGCGATGCGCTGCTCATAAGCAGCGGCGACGGGCGCAATCATGTCAGTGCGGATGATCCCGGGTTGAAGCTCGAAGACCGGTATGTTGTCGGGCGCGAGGCGCGCGGCGAAAAGCTTGGCAGCCATGCTCACGGCGGCTTTGGTCATACAATAATCGCCGCGATTGACAGAGGCTGTAAAGGCAGAGATGGAGCCAATGAATACGATGCGCCCGCTCTTTGCTTCCATCATTCGCCGGGCAATTTGTTGGGTCAGGAAATATGGGCCTCTTAGATTGGTGGCAAAGAGCTCGTCGAAGCTTTCGGGTGTGGCTTCCAGCATGTCCCTGCGTTCCCGCGGACCCATGCCGGCGTTATTGATCAATAAATCAATACACGCATCCTGCTTCTCAAGAGCTTGACAAAGCCCGTGGACCGAACGCAGGTCTGCGAGATTGCACTGGAGGAATGTCGCGCCGGTTGCCTCAACTAAGGAATCCGCCGCTTTGCGGTTCGTGTTGTACGTCGCAAAAACGGTATGAGTAGTTGCCAGATCTTCCACGATGGCGCGGCCAATTCCCCGGCTTCCACCGGTGACCAGCGCGATTGGTTTGGACATGAAGAGCGGCTAGTTCTGCGCAATATCAAGCGGATTCTGCAAGGTAAAGTTCAACACCGTTTCCGATGGAACCTTAACGTGTTCGCCGGAGGTTGCCACTTGAGCGGCCGTACCCAAAGCTCCACCAGAAAGAGCGCCAATCGCTGCGCCTTTGCCGCCGCCGGCGATTCCGCCGATGATGGCGCCTAATGCCGCGCCTCCCCCGATTATTTCTCCGGACTTAGTAGCTCGCGAGCCGCTTGCCTTGGTGACGTTCGAAGTCGCCAAGTCGTAAGTACGGCCGTTTACCGAGACGCTACGCAGCGCGAGCGTGAGAACGGTTCTGCCCTGTATCTTGCCTGATTTCTGGTCGTCGCTTAAGACGGCCACGGCGTCTGATCCACGCGGGATCACGGTCTGACCGTTAACAACAACGGGTTGCTCTACGCTGGCGCGGTAGGTCTTCCCCAGGCTGTCCTGCTGAGAATCTGCGCCGTCAATCAAACGCACGGCTATCTGCGTTCCGGCCGGAATTTCCAGATTGTTGGGGGCTGCTGCAGCCGGCGCGGGATTTGAGTTATAAGGCTCGTTTGAATTGGATGGCGGTCCGCTAGGAGCGGGATATGTGGAGGAATTGGAGGAAGAATAAGATGGCGGTGGGGGCGGCTGAGGCGGTTGGGCAGGCTGTGGAGGCGGTGCAGGCGAGAAGCCGCCGGCAGGCGGCGGACCCTGGGGATAGGTGCTCGCAGTAGATGATTGTGATGTAAACCGCAGCGAATCAATGTCGATCACGTCGTAGCTATTGACCTGGCTGCCTACGGCGAAACGGACCGTGTGGTCGTCGCCGCTAACGAAGTGGCCGTTTATGGTCGAGCCGTTCCGCAAGGTGAGTGTATCTGCACTCAGGAGGCCGGCGATGGATACGAATGTCAAAGCAACGCGAGTTTTCATTTATTTAAAGTGGTCCTTGTGAAGCTTGCGCACCTGTTGAAGAGTGTGAGTTTTCTTTCGCGGCCAGCTTGTCTGCAAGATCCGGACGAAGTAAACCTAAAAGCTTAAAGGCCACACGCTTGCCTTGGCGATAGGCGTCCGCGTACAAAGCTTCGCGCTCTTCCCGAGCGTAAGTGTAGCCAATGCAGTAATACTTGTCCAGCGAGAGACCCACTACCTTTGTGCCCGCGTACGCAATGGCCGCTTTGCCGATGAGACCGCCCCCAAAGGGAACTTTGCCCAGCACTTGGCGGGCGATAGCACGCCAGCCGAACGCGCTCCCTACGATGGCTCCAATTTCCGACTTTTGTTCCGTGTACCCGACTTCGCGATCGCTGGCCCCGGCAATCAGAAACGACATTCGGATCTGGTTCATGGTCAGAAAGGCGGTATCGGATGCAAACTCAGCCACGGCCCATGGGAGTTCAATAATGCTAGGTATTACGTCCGGTAACGCAGTAGCGAGCGAAAACAAAGTGTTTTCACGCGCCGTGTTGGCAATTACGCCAGCCACGAAAGGATCCCGGAACGGCTTGAAAGATTTGGCCAGGGGCATGCCTAAATCGGGGTGGGCCGAAAGAGCACGCCGCACCACAATTTCCGGGCGCTCAGGGTGGAAGGTAAGCAAGTTTGACGGTGGATTGACGCTCACATCATAGAGGTTGATGTCGGCGTTGGGCTGACCCAGAAGCGAGCCTGGTGAGCGTACAATCGAAGTCGCGGATGCCCGGCGGCGAGCCGGACTCAAATCCGACAGGAGATAGTTCTCCATGCGCTCGAAAGCTTCCGGCGTAGCGGCATGCAGCCCAATCACCACGCTCTGATCGGCCATTTCTCGAACCTGGTTTGAGTTCAGGGTTCTGATTGCCTTCTTGATATTGACGAGGCTTTGAATGCCCATTTGTGAATTTCCTAACGACTACAGTCTCGCTTTTGGACGCAGAACCCCATGTAACAGCTTCATAATTGGTGAGACACCGGATCTTGCGAGCCGTCCAGCCGCAGAATCACACGGAGGTGTTCCCGCCAGTCTGAATTGACGCCCACCCGTTCCACATGTATCTGCGACGAAAAATAGGTCAAGAGAGTTCCATTTGTCGAGTGAAAGCTAATGGCCGGCGCCAACAAAATCAGCTTTGGAGGTAAGGTGGAGACTGGCGCTTGCGGGAACAAATGATTCAGTTCGCCGCGCTGGGCATGCCAGGTGATGCGCATCCAGTAATCCAGCGCTTGAATAGGCAGCTGAAGATCCTCAGTGATTTTAAGCTCCAGCACACAAAGGCGGCCTTCGGTAGTCACTGCCAGCAGATCAATCAAATCCCGATCGCCGGCCACAAAGGTCAGGACCTGGTTGTGAACCGGTTCCGGCCTCAAAAACGGGTCAATCAAGGTAATCCCGGCGCGCACTACCGTTTCCAGCCAGCGTTCGGGCGGCCCGCCGCAAACCTGGTCGGCTGTTGGCGGACTCGACCGGTGAGGGGCGATGGCTGTTTGCAGATTGCCGAGGTCCGCTGGGTCAACCTCGCCAGCGGAGCCATGCTCGTTGTGAAGAAAGATGGCGATAGGCAGCCGGTCCTTATTCATCCACCGCAATCGCTGGGCGGTCAGGTTCCCGGACCCCTGAGGTAGAAAGAGCGCCAAACAGGTGCTGAATTCCGCGTCGAAGCGGCTGCGGATATGCTCGTGCCAAATCAGTGCAAAGGCTAGCAGTTCGCTCTCCTGCTCCGGTTGAGCGCAAGCCATGGCAGCGATGCGCCTGCGGCCGAGCGACAGGTGGGCACGCGGATAAACCGAGGAGAAGGATCGCCTCAAATCCTGCGCCACCGTTAGCGTTTTGATCTCCCAACCGGGAAATTGGCGGCTCAGCATGCGCCGGAACTGCTCGGCGAAGGATTGGCGGCTGCCGGTTAAGACCCGGTGAGCGGTTTGGGGCCGGTCAAGGTCCATGAACGTCAGGCGGCCCGGCTTGTTGCCGAACCGCTGAATCACACAGTCCAAAATGCCGGTAGAAGAGCGCTCCAGGTTGACAATGCGCCGGGAGAGGCTCCGGTTTTCTGACCATATCTCAATGGAAAGGCGGCCAGAGCGGATTTCTAGCGCATATTGACCGGGCAGCAGGCGAATGTTTGGTTCGCCCTGCTCCTGTGCGGCAGGCTGACGACACTGCGCCAGAAACGCCTCAATGGCGGCCAGCAATGATGCTGGATCAGTCTCGACTGACGGAGAAATGCTTCTATGATAAGTATTTGCCACTGTTACAAACCAGCTTTGAAAGCCGCCTGGCGGCTGTTGAAACCCGCATCCAAAACACCGCTGACAGAAGCGGGCGCTCCCGGGCGGACATAACACTAGTGGCTGTTTCCAAAAAGTTTTCTGCAGAACATTTGCAGGAAGCTTACTCGGCGGGATTACGGATATTCGGCGAAAATTACGTCCAGGAATTTGCCGATAAGAAACCGCTCTTGACGGGCTTGACCGACGCCGAATTTCACCTGATAGGCCATTTGCAATCGAATAAGTCAAAGCTGGCCTGTGAACTCTTCAACACCATACAAACCGTAGATTCCGCAAAGCTGCTGACCCGGCTGGACGCGGCTGCCGGCGAGCTGGGCAGGAAGCTGAAAGTGCTCATCGAAGTGAAGCTTTCTACGGAGGACAGCAAGGCCGGGATAGAGCCGGCTGGAATACCCAAAATTCTGGAAGCGGCTGGGAACTGTCGAAATGTGGCGGTGAGAGGTTTAATGACGATGCCGCCCTGGTCGGAAAACGCGGCGGATTCACGACCCTACTTCCGGAGGTTGGCTGAAACGGCGGCTCAGTTCAAGCTGCAGGATTTGTCGATGGGAATGTCAAATGACCTGGAAGTAGCAATCGAAGAGGGGGCGACGATGGTGCGGGTAGGCACGGCACTGTTTGGGCCCAGGCCAAAACCGGCATGAGAACGGGCCGGTTGCGGTGCCCGCTTGCCATCTGTCTCTTGCTCGTTCTCTTGCTCGTTGGTCAGACGAATGGGTCGACCGCCGCGAATCTGCAGCGTAAGCCGGCGCTTCACCCGGTGGAGGAACCGTTTGAGGCAACTGTTCGCATGCGGGATGGAGTTTCGCTGGCCGCCGACATCTACCTGCCGGAAGGCGGAGGGCGCTGGCCCACGGTGCTGGTTCGAACTCCGTACAACCGGAAATCTAACGGAGCCCGAAATTACCGGAGTTTCGCTGATCGTGGCTACGCCGTAGTGCTGGAAGATGTGCGCGGCCGCTACGGCTCGCGCGGCCTGTTCGGGAAAGTGAGTCAAGAAGGCCCTGACGGCAACGACACTATCACCTGGATTTCAGAGCAAACTTGGAGCAACGGGCGCGTTGCCATGGTGGGCAGTTCTTTCCTTGGCATCACTCAATGGTGGGCCGCGGTGCAGGATAATCCGCACCTGGCGGCTATTTCGCCGATGTGTTCCGGCGACGATGAATACCGCGACCGCTTCTATTCCACAGGCGGAAATCTGCAAATCGGTCATCGGCTGCTTTGGTTCGCCGAGAACATGAAGCCGAGCACGCGCATACCCACGCCACTTGGCTCCTATATAGATCACGTGCCTGTGAGAAGCTCCGATGTGGTGGCTACCGGTTATGTCCTTCCCCTGTGGCGAGTGTCGCTCGATCACCCTTCCTTTGACGATTACTGGCGAGCACAGAGCATTCGCGAGCAGACCCGGCAAATTCATGCAGCGGTCCTGTCGCTGGGTGGGTGGTTCGATGCTTATGCCGAGAGTGATCTGGATGCGTTCTCCAGGCTGGCGCTGGAGCACAAGACGGTAGAGACCTGGATTGGACCTTGGGGCCACAACTCTTCGCTAAAGTTCCCGACGCGCGATTTTGGTCGAGACGCGAAGCTGCCAATCCGCCTGAAGCAAGTGGAATGGTTTGACCGATGGGTAAAACATCCCGCCGGCAATGACGCTCGCGAGCCTGCGCAGGCCTTGTTGCACATCTTTGTCATGGGCCCGGACACCTGGCGGGAGGAGCACGAGTGGCCATTGAGCCGAACTCATTACACGCCGCTATACCTGATCAGCGGAGGCCACGCTAATTCAACGAACGGCGACGGAGTGTTGAGATGGCAGCCGGCAGTGGCGGCCAAGCCCGACAATTTCACGTACGACCCGAAGAATCCTGTTCCCACCATGGGGGGGTCCGTCTGCTGCGAGCCAAACGTTTTCCCGCCAGGGCCACTCGACCAAAGAAGCGTTGAGAAGCGCCCCGACGTGCTGGTTTACACGTCTATGCCGTTGACCGATGAGTTGGAGGTGACCGGGCCCGTGCGGACCATCCTGTACGTTTCGACGTCGGCGAACGACACCGACTTTACGGCGAAGTTGGTTGATGTGCAGCCTGACGGCCAGGCCCTGCTGGTGACGGATGGCATTCAAAGAATGCGGTACCGCTTGTCTTTGGATAAGCCGGTGTTTGTGAAGCGCAACCAGGCTTATCAGATTAGTGTGGACACGGGCGTCACGAGTTATGTCTTTGAGCCTGGACATCGGATCAGAGTGGAGGTTTCCAGCAGTAACTTTCCACGGTTTGACCGGAATATGAATTCCGCAGGATTGAATGCGGATCAGAGCAAAATGAATAAAGCCCGTCAGGTGGTGTATCACGAGAAGGGTTATCCTTCGGCGATTATTTTGCCGGTTATTGCTCGAGAAGGCCGGAGTAGAACCTTGTTGAGCCGCTCGCGGTGAATAGGCCGATTCCCGGCCGCCCCTCTATTACGACAACGTAGCCCGGCCAATCAATACCAACCCCAACGCATACGCTGCCAGCATCATGGCAATCAGCCGATTCGTCCCCGCAGGCGCATCTTTGAATTCGCGCCATACGAAGACGCCCCAAAGCGCCGCAATCAATGTGGCTCCCTGTCCTAGCGCGTACGATACCGCCGGCCCTGCCACGCCGGAAGCAAGTACGTTGAACCCCAGCGCAGCCATCCAGATTGCGCCGCCCAGGATTCCGGGCAAATGGAGCGCTGCTTTGGCCTTTGTGAAATCAGTAAAGCTGGAACCGCGTGAGTGCATGAACCAACCGTTAATAGGAATACTGCTGACCAACACTCCGATGCCGAAGAACAGCAAAGCTCCATAGGGAGTAAGGCTCCGCGGACCGGATGACATCGACTTAATCAGCTGCGGATAGAAAAAGCCCATCAAAAGGCCGGCGGCTATTGAGAAGATCAGTCCAAGATTCTTTCCTTTTGCCGCAACTCGGGCCAGGCGGCTATGGGCAACGGCGGAGATGATCATGGCCAGCAGGATGAGCGAGACGCCTCCGATCAAATAGCCAACTTGCCCCTTTGGAGTTTGCAGATAACTGACGGCTGTGCCGATTATCAGAGCCAGGCCTATTCCGACGGGAAACGCGACCGCCATTCCGGCTGCGTCGATAGCGGCAACCAGTAGAACATTTGCAAGGTTGAAGAGGCATCCGCTGGCAACCGCTATCCATTCGGAGTTGCTAGACGCGTCTCCCAGGTGACTTGTTCCGAGCGTGACGAAAAATAGCAATCCGGTGAGCGCCACTCCAGCGGAGTAGTCCCAGTAAAACAGTTCAAAGGGCCAATGCTCTTTGCCGGCCAGCTTCTGCGTGTTAGCCCAGGATCCCCAACCCAGCATGGTGAGGAAACAAAGGAAGATGGCAGTTCCCGTGTTATGTACCGCGAACATGTCTACTCTCCGTCCGCAACGCAGCGAAATCCCAGCGTACCGGCCCGATCCTTCGAAGGCGCCATCAGCAGATATTTGCCGTGTTCGTTCAGCTTCGTATTCTGCGGGAAATACCACATAGATCCCGCCGGTCTGTAATAGCTGCCGCCACGGATAATCGCCGCACGCGTGTGTTCATCTAAATATTCGTCTGTCCATTGCCAGACATTGCCCACCATATCCATCACTCCAAACGGACTCGCGCCCGCAGGATGCGCATCCACATCGGACGGCCCCGGCAGGTCGCGACCATGATACTGCGCGGGAACAGCGTCATCCGACCAGGCGCTGCCCCACGGATACATGCGGCCGTCATTTCCCTGGGCGGCGTACTGCCACTCCCATTCATGCGGGAGTCGTTTTCCCGCCCATTGCGCGTAAGCACGCGCATCCTCCAGCGCAACCCAGGTAACCGGCCGCCTGGCCCAGCCCGCCGGATAAACACCGTCGCTCCAGTCCTTCAGAAAATTGTGGCCATCAACCGGCTTATAATGCGTGGCATCCAGGAAAGCTTTGAAGTCAGCATTGGTGACGGGGAATTTGTCGATGAAGAATGGCTTCACCTGAACGGAATGTTGGTGAGACCGGCGCGGCGAATCCTCCCAGGGGTATTGAACGTCGAGGCCGATCCAGTTTTCTCCCTCAATTTCCACTCCATTCACGGCGAAGTTAAACGCGCCGCCGGGAATCGCGACCATCCCTTCGTGCGAGCCGTGAGCAGGCTCGACCGCAGCCATCTTTTGCGGAAGGGATGTCCATGCATGCGAGTAGCTCACGAGAGGCTTTTCGGACCATTCGTGCATCTGCCTGAGAATCGGCTCGAGGTTGGGCCAGGACGCACCCGGACTAAGAGCAAGAACCGCTCCGAATCCGTTTGCCTCTAACTCGAATTGAAGATCTCCCTGAGCGGGTTTAATTTCGACGCCGTGCCAGAGATCAAAATAGCGGACACCGGTTTCGCTGGTGGCCGGCAGTTGAGCGCCGGTCACATCGAACTCGTTGCGATTGACAAGTGTCCATAGGGTGACGCCTTTGCCGGGAAAGCGGGTGCTGAAGACGCCATGTTGGAGAGTGGGATAGAAAGGTTCCCAATCAGGACTGACCAGCAGGTCCGCAAAGGACCGCTCCAGCTTCGCCACCCGCCGCAGAGCCTCAGCATCTCGCGGCGTGATGCCGTTCCAAATGCCCCAGATGTTTTCCCAACTCACATAGCCGATACCGTTGAAGAAGGCATACTGCAGATCATTCGTTTTGTCCCGCGCCCAACGGTCGGAAATGTGTTCCATGTGCCGGGAGACCAGCCATTTGTTCTTGCTGGCCATGGGTGCGAATGGAAATTCCCAGTAGGCCCAGTTCATGTTGTTCCAGATGAGGCCTTCGTCGCTGCTCGGCGCAAGCTCAGGCTCGAAGGCGACGGGATGATTTGTTGCGTCTGAGGCGATTCGATAAGACCTGGGGACTCCGTGAAAAGTGTCTCCATTCACGCCGTCGGCTCCGATTTCTGCCATCAGTTGGGCAGTTGCTACCGCGTGAGTGACGCCTGGGTCGCGAGTGCCGGTATCCCAAGGCATGGCCGGAAAAAGGACGCGTACGCCGCGTTTGTGAAACTGTTCGACCATTTCGCGCAGCGCCGGCACGCCGCCCGGCATGTCTCGAGTGAGGTCCCACTGGCTTCGGTTGTCGATTCCGATGTTCGGATAGACGGGCCAAAGCAGGACACTGTCGATGCCGCCGTAGCGTCTGTCGAGATCGTTAAGAAAGCGATCCACGGTGTACTGTTTGGCTGCAGGATCGAAGAAGTAGCGGTCTTCAACCATGGATTGCGGCGAGACAAGATTCCGCTGGGTCCAAAGGAATTCGGAGCGGGTGTACTGCGAATCTTCGAAACCGCTGCGGATGAGGTGCTCGTGACGCCATTGCCTCATGTCTTCGAGCCAGACTTGATGCGCGGCGGGGTCGTTGGAGGAAGGCCCAGGGATCTGATCTCCTTTCGGCTCGAAATGGGTGTCCTGGGCGAGGAGATGGATGGAAAGCAAAAATAAGAGGGCGATCTGGGTAGCTTCGCGCACTTGAAGAAACTATCATGCCGTGTACCCAGATCCGCGCTTCCGACCATGGGAATCCCAATTCCGCTCACTTTGTCCTAAGCGATCCGAAGAAAACGTTGGCTGCAGGAGCATTCGATTTATGCGGGGTGTGGCGCTTGACTTGCATTGATGGAGTATTGGGGATTGTGCCATGAATTTGATCCAGGATCTCCGATTTACCATTCGCCACGGTCTCAAGCAGCCGGTATTCACCCTCATCGCGGTGAGCGTTCTAGCCGTTGGTCTTGGGGCTTCCATAGCCGTTTTCAGCGTGCTTTATCAGGCACTGCTCAAGCCGCTTCCCTACCCGCGTGCAGAACAACTGGTTCTAATTCACAACCTGTTTCCGAAGCGGCAAATATCCTCCAGCGGAGTTTCGGGTTATGACTATGCCGTAATCGGGCAGCGCAAGGATTTGTTTCAAGATGCAGGGGTCTTCTATTGGAATGATTTGACTTTGACCGGCTTCGGCAGCGCCCGGCACACGAATGTGGTGAATGCATCCGCGTCGGTGTTTTCAGTGCTGGGAGTGGCACCGGAACTGGGACGGGTGTTTTCCAAATCGGAAGATCGATCCGGGGCGATGGGCACTGCCGTTCTTAGCGACGGATTCTGGCGCAGCCTGTTTAACGCTGATCCGAATGTCCTTGGACGCAACGTTGAGCTGAACAATCGGCCTTTTACGGTGGTGGGTGTGATGCCTGCCGGCTTTCAATTTCCATCGCGTGAGACAGAAATCTGGATTCCAACTGCCTTCAGGCCCGGTGAGACCACGCTGGCAGGTGGCAGGTCAGAAAAGTGGCTCCACATGCTGGCAAGGCTCGGTCCAGGAGTCAGCTTGCAGCAAGCTCAATCCGGTCTCGACGCCACCAGCGGCCAAATGGGACGGGTATTTGCGCCCTTCTACCCGAGCAGCGAGGGTTGGCATTTCACATTACGACCGCTTGCGGATGAGCAAACCGATTCCGTACGGCGTTGGCTCTACCTGGCGTTTGGGGCTGTGCTGGCGGTGTTGCTCATTGCCTGCATCAACGTCAGTGGATTGTTTCTCATTCGAGGCACCGCGCGTATCGGCGAATTTGCAGTCAGGCGCGCCGTGGGAGCGGCCAAGAGCCGGATTGTCTGGCAGATGCTCACCGAAACCGCGCTTTTGGTTTCATGCGGCTGCGGTCTTGGGCTTCTGTTGGCAGATTGGTTTGTCCATTTTGTCAACCTGTACGGGCCGATCCCTCAACCGGCAGCCATTCAAAGCCGGACCATCCTGTTCACCCTGTTGCTGGCGTTAATTAGCACCTTCGTCGTCGGTCTGGCGCCGGCTCTACTGGCGGCAGACCTGCCAGTAGACCGAACCTTGCGGAGCAGCGCCAGCCGAACTACAACCCGAGGCAGCGTTCTAAGATATTGCATCGTTGCTGCCCAGATCGCGGTGGCGGTGGTTCTCATCTTTGTCGCCACGCAACTGAACCGTAGTTTCCTCAATCTCACGCGTGTTCCCCCCGGCTTTTCGCCCCATCATGTGTGGACAGGATTTGTGACGCTATCAAACAATGCGTACAGCCGCGACCAGACCTGGAACACGATGTTCTTTGAACCGCTGCTTCAGGAGCTGGGTTCGCTTCCGGGAGTGAAGGCGGCTTCGGCTGCAAACTTCATCCCGTTCAGCCCAAGCGGAATATGGACTGAGGAACTTCGCCTGCCGCATCGACCTAAAGTTAACCCACCTCCGGAGGCGCAAGTCAGCGTTGCCTTTCCGGGTTATTTCGAAGTGCTCGGCATCCCGCTTCACAAGGGCCGCACGTTTACCAAGGAAGATCGCGCCGGACAGACGCTGGTTGCCATCATTGACGAGGAACTCGCCCGCCGATACTTTCGTGGAGAGGATCCTGTCGGCAGATTCATTGCCAGCGGAGGCATGGAGACTCCCGCGCGGATCATTGGCGTTGTTGGTAACGTCCATAACAGCAGCCTGGGTGGACCGGGCGAGCCCGAAATTTACTTTCCTGCGCTGCAAGACCATGCCGTGACGATTTATCTTGTGCTGAGAACATCCGGCGATTCAGATCCAACGGCTAGGGTGCGGAAAACGATTAGCGGGCTCGACTCCAGCACATCGCTTTACGAAGTGCAGTCCATGCAGAGCCGGGTGGACGGCAGCCTCAAAATGCGCGGCTTCATCGCTTCCCTGCTCGACGGATTGGCAGGCGTGGGTCTGGTTCTGGCAATCGTAGGATTGTATGGTTCGCTTGCTCATCTAGTGCAGCTTCGCCAGCGCGAAATTGGCATTCGGGTAGCCCTAGGCGCAATGCAGTGGCAGGTGCTCCGAATGATCCTGATTCGCGCCGCGGCAGTCGTCGCTACTGGCGTGCTAATCGGCGCTTTTGGTGCGGTTATGGCAGAGCAGAGCGTTAAAAGTCAGCTGTTCGGGGTGCAGCTCACTGACCTTGTGACCTGGCTGGAAGTAATAGGGGGCATTTGTGCCGCTTCCGCAGTCTCGGCCTGGATTCCAGCATGGCGGGCAGGCAGGATTGAGCCATCTCAGGCGCTCCGTAACGAATAACACTGCGATGAAGCTTCGTCCGCTGCCTCCTCGGCGCAGCCATCCAAAGGAATGCTATGATAGTGGCATGGCATCAATCCCGAATGTGAAGCGTTTTCGGCCTTTTTGCCCGACTTGTAACGAAGAATTCACTTTGATGACGGTTCTGCCCCAGGATGCTGACGTCGATGCGTACTTGAAAGACGCTGTCGCTCGCCATGATCACAAGGCGTTTCAAGAAGCAAAGACAAAGCAGAATAAAGTTCGCGTCGGTCAGCAGAAGCAGAAAAAGGCCAAGTAAGTCCGACCTAAGTTATCCAAAAACCCGGAGCGTGTTTTACGACGCGCTTCGGGTTTGTGCTATTCGGGCGGCTCTCATTGCTGCGAACGCGATGTCCCGGTCTTGGTCAGCCGTATATTGTTGGATGATTTGAATTGAATCGGGCGCGCCGACGCTGCTCAAGACATCCAAGATCGCGATCTTCTGATCTTTAGCCGTTTCGGGCAAAATCTTGCCGAGAGCGGCTCTTGCTTCGGGCTTCTGCACAAGCTCAGCCAGGTAGGCCTGCGAAACATTAGCGCGCTGTCTCACGCTTAAACCTTCAACCAGGAGTTGCAAAGGCCCTAATACTTCCGTGTTGTAGTCGCCTTCCATCGCCATGGCGAAGGCGGCGGCTTCATGGACGCGCCAGTCTGCATTCGCTTCCTCGAATGCCGTTTTGAGCTTGGGGTAATCATCGGGCGCTCGAACGCGACCCAGGCCTTCCAGTGCCGAGGAGCGCATTTCCGGATCTGAAGATTCGGCGTACTGCAGGAACAAAGCCCGGTCGGCGCTCAATCCCAGCATTGCGAGGGCCTGAAGGGCAGCCCTCTGCACTTTGGCGTTTCGCGCATTCTTGAAGGCAGATCGGATATCATCAGCCGACGTCAGGCTCCCCAGCACCCCTAACGTTTCCAGCGCTGTCGTTTGCACGCGGTCATCCAGATCATGGGCCAGAAAGTCTACGCTCGGCCCTGCGGCGGGATCTTTAATCTTTTGGAGCGCGATCAGGCATTCGAAAATGACGTCGGTATCTTTCGAACGCAGACCCTTTTCCAGCGCCGGCACTGAGTCTCTGGCGCGTAGAATTCCAGCCGCCAGCGCCGCGTCGGACCGAACGTCCATTCCATTACCGCCCGTGATCTTCTCGGATAGTGCCGCTGCGATATCCGGCCGAATCTTCACGTCGGCATCTACCACCGTTTCATTCCGTTGGGAAAAGATCGACTTGACCTGACGAACGCCCTTGGTAAAAAGGCCGCCTAAATTGTTCCTAGCGACGTAGCCAGGCACATACGCGTTGACAACGCCGTCAATGGACCGGAATTGGATTTCGCTGTCGTTATCGTGCATCGCTTTGAGCAGGGGATCGATGCTATGCATCGTGTCAATTTTTACAATCGCCTTCACGGCCTCTGCCCGAATATCGCGGTCGGGATCATCGAGATATTTCGCCAGGGCGGGTAAGGAATTTTGATCGCCTCGGCCCAATTCACGAATGGATGAAATGGTCTGCTTAGTGGTTGAGTTTCCCGCAAAAGCCGCGAAACAGAACGCGACGGAGCAAACAGTAAGAAAGATAAAGCGCTGCATACGAGGCAGGCTCCAGCTTATCGAACCACTTCAAGAACTGTCTTGTGCGGAATCAGCCCGGCCTCATAGCCGAGGTCGAGCAGTTTTTGGGCGGCCCGAGGAATTAGTTCCCCTCCGTCGATAGTGTAGTGATTCACGTACATACCGACGAACTTGTCAGCCAGAGCCGGGTCCAGATCGCGCGCAAACTGCATGGCGTAGTTCAAGGCTTCTTCGCGATGATCCAGCGAGTACTGAATGCTTTCCCGCATGACCCGGGATACTTCGAGCTTGACGTCGTCGGCCAAATTCCGGCGGAGCGCATTGCCACCCAACGGCAGCGGCAAGCCGTACTTCGTCTTGAACCATTTGCCTAAATCGACAACGTTGTAAAGACCGGCGCTGTTGTAGGTGAGTTGGCCTTCGTGGATGATGAGACCGCCATCCACGTAACCTTCACGCACGGCGTCAATGATGTGGTCGAACGCAATGACCACCGGTTCGAAGTCAGGCTGGAACAGTTTCAGCGTCAGGAACGCGGTGGTCATAATGCCGGGAATTGCAATCTTCTTGCCCTTGATCTCATCCGGCGACATGTGTTTCGACGAAACGACCATGGGTCCATACCCGTCGCCGACGCTGGATCCGCTGGATAGAATCACGTACTTATCAGCCACGTAAGGATAGGCATGATAGGAAATGGCCGTCAGTTCGTAAAGCCCTTGAGTGGCTTTTTTGTTCAGCGTTTCAATATCTTCCAGAACATGCCGGAAACTAAGATTCCGAGACCGGACTTTCTTAGTTGCCAGTCCGTAGAACATAAACGCATCGTCTGAATCGGGGCTGTGGGCGCAGACAATTTCCGTCACCTGAGGAGAACTCATACTAGAAACTTAGGGCGATAGGGCAAGCTCAAGTGTAACAAGCGCTTGCCGTTTATTCTTATACCCATTAGAGGTGCAATTCCCCTGCTGGGTTCGTTATTTAGGATGCTTCCTGCCGGAGGGCCAGCAGGATTGGCTCAAGTTCAGCCAAATCGGCCTCGAGGATTGCCAAGGTTTTCTGGCAAGAATCCTCGTTTGCCTGTTTGGCGGCCAGTTCGAGGTCTTGTGCGTGCTCCCGAGCCCGCATGGCATGGAGGCTAGCCAGTGAGCCCTTGATGGTATGCGCCAGGCGTGAGAGCAGTTCGAAGTTGCCAGACTCAAGAGCGATTCGCATTTCGGGCTCCTGGCTCTTGCGCTCTTCCAGAAAAAGAGTAATGATCTCGTTCATCAGGTCAGAGTCGGATCCCACTTGCTCCCTAAATTTATCAGGATCCAGAATATTCGCGCCCCCCTTCGAGGTGGAAGTATTCGCATCGGACCACGCCACTGCCTGCGCAAGCCGCATGACCTGCTCTGTCAGCGCCTGGGGATCGATGGGCTCTGGAAGAACCGCATCTATAAAAGTCTCGGTGCTGCTATCTATGCCGTCATCGGACGCATCATTATTTGCGATAAGAGGAAGAATTGCGATAAGAGGAACCCGGTTTCCCGCTTTATAGTTTCGCTCCATACCCCTGAGCACCGCATTAAATTCGGGTAATCCGGATTTGGAGGAACCTGTCCGGCGGAAGACGGCTTCCATCAGGACCGCATCAAACCGCTCGACCGTAAGGGCCTCAGCCGCTTCGTCCAACCCGGTCGTGGGTAAGACTGTGTGGTTGGCCTCCGCCAGTCGGGCCGCAATCTCTTCGGATTGCTCCGGATCGCGATGCACCAAAAGAAATCGCAACGAATTCATAGTAAATGTCTCTTTAACAAAAGCCAACCCGGAAAAAGGGGGCATCCCTATAATGACCCTACCCCGGACAAATCCGTCTAGAATCAGATCGGCAAAAAGGCCCGCGACTTTAGAGAGTTAGCAATAACTTTTCACTTGTATGTTGTACAATCGCAATTTAGCGGGGGTGCGCCTTCCCTAGTCTTGAAACTCGCACAGACATAACACCTTCATTTTGGTGGTCTCGAGTGGTTTCGAAGTTTGAAACCCTGTCATCTCCGCTGTTCAATTTATTATTTCCCGACGATTGCCGGATTTGTGAGACGCCGCTCACGAACGTCTCGCGAATTCCTGTTTGCCCTTCTTGCCTCCACCTGCCGCAGCCGCTAGAGATGAATTTCTTTTGCCGGGTCTGCCGCACTCCCTTTGTGGATTCCCACTCCCTGGATGACCAAGTCCTTTGCCATGTGTGCCGGCAGAGCTTAGTAAATTTCGATACGGCCTATTCATTCGGCAGTTATGAAGGCGCGCTGCAGAAACTCATACAGTTATTCAAGTACGGGAAAGTGGAGACGCTGGCTGGTCCCCTGTCGCGCCTATTGATACAAGCTCTGCCTTTCGGCGAGAACTTCGACGTTGTGATGGCGATGCCGCTGCATTGGCGCAGACGATGGGACCGCGGCTTCAATCAGGCGGAACTGCTGGCAGCGCCTGTAGCCAGGCGGTATGGATTAAAACTGAGCCAAAATCTCCGTCGCACCCGGCACACGAAATCGCAAGCGGGTCTGAACGAACAGGAACGCCAGAAGAACCTGAAGAATTCGTTCAAGCTGAACCGCCCGGGGGACATTTCCGGCAAGCGGGTATTGCTGATTGACGATGTTTTGACAACAGGCGCCACTTTGCGGGCGGCGGCAACGGTGTTAAAGGCCGGCGGCGCTTCGCGCGTGACGGCGCTGACCCTCGCAAGAGTAGACCACCGGTCCCTATCGACCGGGCATGAACGCCAGCGGCTGAGACCCAGCGGGCGGCTCAGGGGGTTCGACGCTGGTTCGAGTTCGGCCAGACCGGATGAGTACGCGGGTGGGCGAATAACGCACACTGCGGGCACTGGAGCGAAGTAGAAGGTTTGCCGCAACGGCCTTCGCTCCCAAGCCGGGACGCGATGGTCCGGGCGGAAGTTTTGGGGGAGCGTATTAGATGGCAACAGCGGATCGTCTGCACCGACCGGTGCTGGTTTTGAATGCGAGCTATGAGCCGATTAATATTTGCGCGGCTCGGCGAGCACTTGTGTTGATTTTGAAGGGTGTCGCCTCCGCTGAGGAGACAGCGCCTTCGCAGATTCACTCAGCCAAGCGCTCTCTGAGTGTTCCATCAGTGATCCGGCTGCTGGAGTACCGCCGCATTCCGCATCAAACACGAGCGCTGTCGCGCAAAAACATCCTGATGCGCGACCGCTATACCTGCCAGTACTGCCACAAGAGCTTGCCTTCGGGCGAGATGACGCTGGATCACGTCATACCCCGCTCTCGCGCCGGTGAGACCACCTGGGAAAACCTTGTGGCCTGCTGCCACCCGTGCAACAACCGGAAGGGTAATCGTACGCCGGAGGAGGCTGGCATGAAGCTTTCCCGCCCGCCCAGACCGTTTAGTCTGCACACCAGCCGTCATTTGATGCGCTTGCTGGGGCGCAGTGACGACCAATGGCGCAAGTACCTGTTCTACTCGGACTAAGCATGAAATTGACGCATGTGCGCGAGCGAATTGAAGCCGACGATGCTAATTTGGCGGACTCCACCTTTGTGAATGTCCGGCTTTCGAACGCAACGTTGAATGACGTGAACCTCGAAGGGGCTGCTATCAGCAATTGCAACCTCTCTCGCGTACAGATTCGGGACGCGAATCTCACCAACGTCGCAATTGCGGAAAGCTTAACCGCCGGCATGACGATTGACGGCATTGCGGTTTCGGAAATGCTGGCGGCTTATAGAGCCGCCAGTGGGCGAGCTGGTTAGTGGACAACCGGTGCGGCGGGCGCTGCACCAGGTTCCTTTGCGGGCTTCTCTGCTTTGACCTTAGCCGGCGGCTGCTGTTTAACCGGGCTGATGATCACGTGAGCATTGCGACCTTCGAGCCGCGGCTGGCCTTCAATAGAGCCAACACCGGCAAGATCTTCAGCAAAACGGAGCAGTAGTTTCTTTCCCAGATCGACGTGAGCTATCTCTCGTCCGCGAAACTGGACGACGGCCTTCACCCGGTTGCCTTCCTGAAGAAAGCGGATGGCATGGTTCTTTTTAAAGTCGTAGTCGTGATCATCGGTATTGGGGCGGAACTTCAACTCCTTCACCTGGATGATGTGTTGTTTCTTCTTGGCTTCGTGCTGCTTCTTCTTCTGCTCATACTGCCACTGCCCGTAATCCATCGCTTTTGCAACGGGGGGTTCAGCAGTGGGAGCGATCAAGATAAGGTCAAGTCCTAATTCCTGAGCGCGGCGTACAGCGGCGGGAGTAGGCATGACCTCTACTGATCCATCGGGAAAGACTGCTCGCACTTCCCGCGCGCGAATGGCTTCATTCACGTTTTCTCGAATCTTCGGCCGGCGGGGAGGAAAACTTCTTGGTGGATACATGCCGGACTAGCGGACCGCGCCTGAGAGCGCATAGCCAGCGATTGATGACGCCGGCTCAAAGGAATAAATATGGTTCAAATGTTGTACCTGTTTTTAGCATACACGGAAACCAGGAGCTATGGGGACGGCTGCCACCCGCCATAGCGGCAGGCGGCAGCACCCAAAACCTTCAGAAACTTACTTCTTAGCCATTTCCTTTGACTTGCTGTGAGCTTCTTTGGAATGACCGTGGGCCTTCTCTGAATGCTCATGAGCTTTTTCAGAGTGTTCGTGCGCCGCGTCGTGTTCACCCTTATCGTGATGTTCCGCAGCCTTGTGATGTGCCTTAGCAGCCTCTTCGTGGTGTTCCGCTGCTTTTTTATGGGTTTCTTTTGCCATGATCAACGCTCCTTGAATGTGTAGTAATCGCGCTGACAGGCGAGAACAATGAATCCCGTCAACCGACCACCCTGGGAAGGTAGACGCGTTTGTGGCAGCCTGCTGACACTGGCAAGTCTACTTGGAGGATTGGTTTGGTTCGTCTATCTGGATCGCCTGATCCGGCTTGACCTTTTCCAGGATTTGCCTGATTCCGCTGGGCCAACTAATTTCAATTCGGTCCACCAACGCATCCGTGCCCAGACCGAAATGCCCACGCTTGTCGCTTGAAGAGAGATAGCTGCCGGCCGTCGAGATGGTTACGTACTGAGTCAAAGACTTGCTCACGACCTTTACAACCGCGCCAATGCCATCGCGATTGCTTTTATGTCCGATTAAGGTGAGTGTGAGCCAGTGGTTACCGGCAGGAGTTTCGTTGTGCAGGATATATGCCGGGCCATCATTAGTAGTCACGACGACATCGAGCCGCCCATCGTTATCCAAATCGCCGATAGCTAAGCCTCGTCCCACCCATGCCTGTTGGAACACTTTGCCGGATTGGGCAGAAACATCCACGAATGCATGTCCGTTATTGCGAGCCAGCAGCATCGGCTCACGGTAATGCAAATGAGGGTTGGTTTTCTCAATTGTGTCCAAGTCATGGCCTTGAGCCACAATCAGGTCTTTCCAGCCGTCGTTATCGTAATCAAACATCTTTACGCCCCAGCCGGAATTGAGCTGTGACATCCGTCCCAGTCCAGAGGTTTTGGTTATGTAGTTGAAACTTCCGTCCTTATTGTTTTCGAACAGCGCGTACATTTCGTTCGAAAGGTCATCCACAATCAGATCCGGATAGCCATCGTTGTTGAAATCATTAAAATCCGCACCCATGCCGGCAAACGTTTTACCGTCTTCGTCAACGGCCACCTGGCTTAGCAAGCCGCGCTCCTGGAACGTGCCATCGCCTTTGTTGTGATACAGAAATTCCGGCATGGAATCGTTCGCAATAAACAGATCGATGTGGCCATCCAGATCGTAATCGGCAATGCCGATGCCAAGCCCCTTGCCTGGAGTCTGCAAATGCAGTTTTTCGGCGACTTCAGTGAAATGGCCGTTCCCATCATTGTGGTAAACCAGCGGTGCAATCGGCTTGAAAGTATCGGGATGGCAGTAGGCCCGTCCGCCTTCTGTGTGTTCGCCGCAATAGATGTCGTCAAAATCCCATTGCATGTAGCGCAGTACGACCAGGTCCAGCAAGCCGTCGTTGTCCAGGTCCACCCAGGCCGCGCTGGTAGACCAGCCGCTGCCGCCCACGCCTGCAGCCTCTGTCACATCCGTGAACGTTCCATTGCCATTGTTGTGATACAGCTTGTTGCCGCCCAGCGCCGTGACATACAGATCTTCATAGCCGTCGTTATCGAAGTCGCCCACAGCTACACCCATTCCGTAGCCGACGCCTTGTAATCCCGCCTTAACGGTCACGTCTTCGAATGTCCCATCAGGCTTTTGGTGGTAGAGCCGGTTCCATTCCTTCTCGCCGGTCTTCTTTGGAATTGTTCCTTTGGGAGTGGGATCGGCGAGTGTTGCGCCGTTCACAAAGAAAATGTCCAGCCGCCCATCTTTGTCGTAATCGAATAAGGCGACGCCTGATCCCATCGTTTCCGGTAGGTATTTCCTGGACGTGTGGGAGGCAACGTGCTGGAAATGAACGCCGCACTTATCCGTCGTGTCCACAAATTGGGCCACGCTGAGAACGGGAAGTAGAAAATAGAGAATTGGGAAAGCGGCGCGCAACATCTCTGGGACAGCCTCAGTTTAAGGCATTGGCGCTTATGCTTTTTTTTGGGTGCCGGCTGCTTGCGGATCAGCCCTGCGCCGCTTGTCATCCGAAGGAAGTGGCAGGGTACGCGAAATCAGGCATGGCCCGGTCACTTGCGCCTGTCGGGTCAACCCCAGTTGCACCTGACGCATCGTTCGAGCATGCGTTTTCCAAAACGAAGTTTGTGGTTCGCGCCACTGATCAAAGCTTTTCCCGCGCAGACGAATCGGGGGAGCAAAAAGCTGCATTTGTCATCGGCTCCGGCAATCATGCTTTCGGCTACTTGATCCAGGTGGGCGATCATCTTTTTCAATCGCCGCTTTCCTACTACACGAAGCGGCAGATTTGGGATGTGGCGCCGGGCTACGAACAGGACCCGCACCCGGATTTCACCCGTCCAGTGACAGCGGAATGCGTTTTTTGCCACTCGGGCAGGCCGCTACCGGTGGCAAAGTCAGTTAATCGTTTTCAGCCTGGCGTTTTCGCGGCTTACGGCATTACTTGCGATCGCTGCCATGGAGACGCCACGGCTCACCTGAAGAATCCGGTGAAGGGTTCGATTCTAAATCCGGCGGCACTGCGTGGAGCCGCCCGCGCGAGCGTCTGCGAACAGTGCCACCTGACCGGCGAGACCCGCATTCCCAATCCGGGCAAAGCCATTACAGATTTCAAACCCGGGCAGGCGCTGGAGGATTGTTACACCACCTATGTGGCGGCGCAAGCGCAGGGCGAGAGCATAAAGGTTGTAAGCCACGCCGAACAACTGGCGCTGAGCCTGTGCGCCCGCAAGAGTGGCGACAAGCTATGGTGCGGCACTTGCCATAATCCTCATGAGAAACCGACGCAGCCAGCGGCGTACTTTCGAGATCGTTGTTTGAGCTGCCATGCCGCCACACTGGACGCAGCGCACGCGGCTCCTGGTCGCGATTGCGTCGGGTGTCACATGCCGAAAAGCCCAACCAAAGATGGCGGCCATACCGCGTTCACAAATCACCGTATTATCCGGCAGCCAGGAGTGGATACGAGCACCGCACAGCCGGATACGCTGAGTGCGTGGCGTGATCCCGAACCGAGTTTGCGCAATCGAAACCTGGCGCTCGCGCTGGTCTCGGTAGGCCTCGAAAACAGATCTTCAGCGAAAGTGATTCGCGGCTATCGTCTGTTGAACCAAATAGCCAAAAGCTTTCCGGATGATCCGGCTGTATTGACCAGCCTGGGCTCCATTCTCATGAAGGGCAAACAGGCCGCTATGGCATTGACATGCTTTACAAAAGCGGCCTCTCTTGAGCCTGAATATGCTCCGTACCAAGTCAATGTGGCCGCGGCCTTGATCGCCACAGAAAGACCGGCGGATGCGATTCAGCCACTCAAGAAGGCTCTGGCATTAGACCCATTGCTGCAGCCGGCAGTTGAATTGCTCGCCCAACTATATAGCAAACAAGGGAAGACTGAGGAAGCGCGGGAGGTTCTTCAAAATTACGACGGAGCGATGAATATTTCACGTCATTGAGCGCGCTTTTCTTCAATCACCGAGTAATGGTCCATGGCTACATTTCGTTCCACCTGCACTCCGCCTCTCGGCCACTTGACAGTGACAGTGTCGATTTTCGTGCAGCTGCCGAGGCCGAAGTGCAGGCGCGGATCATTCGCTGAAATGTAGCTCCCGCCGCTTCTAACCGTATCGAATTGGCGCTTGCCGCAGGCTTCCACAGCCACACTCGCGCCAATGGCGTCCCGGTTGCTGTAGGCGCCGCGCAGCCGCAAACCGAGCCAGGCATTCTCATTTGCCGTCTTGTTCTTCAAGAGCAACGGTTGGCCCGCGATCGGGAGAACCGCCACATCGATTTTTCCGTCATTATCAAAATCCGCCTGGGCTCCGCCGCGATAAGAATTGTCAGGAGTCTGCGGGAACTGGAACGCAGGCGAAAACTTCCCCGCGTGATTTTCAAAGACGATGAATGGCTGGAAGTAGCGAGCTACCTTTGGATAAACGTGACCATTCGCAGCCCAAAAATCGCGTTCGCCGCGATTTGAGAAATCCGCCAGGCCGCAAGCCCACCCCAGGTATGGCTTCGTCAAAGCAGCCAGACCGGTGGCTGAAGATACTTCATCGAAGCTTCCGGTACGGTCCTGGTGGAAGACCGGGAAGAAGTCATCGAAAAACGTGGTAATAACCATTCCAACGCTGCCCTGGTTCTGGATGTCGCCGACCGCTACGCCCATGTTGGCTTGTACACGTCCGTCGGCATTGAAAGCGACGCCCTGCTCGAGCGCCGCCTCCTTGAAGGTCCCATCTCCCTTGTTCAGGAAGAGCTGGTTCGGGTCTGAATCATTGGCAACAAAGATGTCGATCTTCCCGTCCTGGTTGAAATCGTCGGCGACAACGGTGAAACCGTGCGACGGTTTAGCATTGCCAAGTCCCGCCTGCTTTGTAATATCACTGAATGTACCGTTTCCGTTGTTGTGATAAAGAATGCCGCGTTCACCCTTAAGGCCAATGGGTCCGCAGAATGCCTGAACCCCGGAATAGGGGCAAACCGGCGCGGGTTCATTCAAGGAGATGGAATGAATGTCCACGTAGCCGGAGACAAACAAGTCCAGGTTGCCATCTCCATCGAAGTCCCCGAATGCGCTGCCGGTGTGCCAGGCGACAGACCGGCTTAAACCGGCGGCGGCGCTCACATCGGTAAAGGTGCCGTTGCCATTGTTTTTGTAGAGAGTATCGCGGCCGATGTTGGTAATGAGAATGTCAGTAAAGCCATCGTTATTAAAATCGGCCGCGTTTGCGCCGGTGCCCCAATAGGCATCGCTGAGTCCGGCGCGCTCGGTCACGTCTTCGAACTTGCCATTCCCCAGGTTGTGAAAAAGATAGACGCTGTTCTTCAAGGGGGCTACAGGAACGTCGCCCACGATGCTGCGCAGCTGATCCATAGAGCCGCCATTCACAATCAGCAGGTCCATAAGACCATCGTTGTCATAGTCGAGCCACGCAGCGCCGCTGCCATTCGCTTCCGGAATCCAGCGCTTCTCCGGTCCTCCGCAGCGCATATTGGCGTGAATGCCAGATTCCATAGCGACATCAGCGAACTGCAGAGCGTTGTTAGTCTCGGCACTTACGAGGAGAGCCAGCAGGGCAAAGAGAGAAATCAGATAATTGAGGCGAAGACGCATGAAACTGCTATTTCTTAGTCTCTTATTATTGGCCTTTCACTTAATGGGGCAGAAGTCTTCCGATGAGGATGACCCGCGCGTGCAACAGCTCTACGCTGAGGCCAAGGAAGCGCAGAGTGCTGGCAACCTGGCCACCGCGGTCGCGAAATACGAAGAGATCCTGCGGATTGCCCCAAAGCTGGGCGCCGCCTATAACAACCTGGGCGCATTGTACTTCCGGCAACGGAATTACGCAGAGGCCGTTAATGTCCTGGAGCGCGGCCTGAAAGTCAGCCCGGGAATGCCCTCCACTTCGGCATTGCTGGGCATTTCACTATTCCAGATTGGTGATTATGCGCGCGCCCAACCGGCACTCGAAAACGCGCTGAAAGCCAATCCCAATGACAACAACGTGCAGATGTATCTGGCTAAAGATCTGATTAAGCTGCATGAGGATTCCGCGGCAAGTGCCGCTTTGGAAAAAATAGCGGCGCGCCAGCCTAAGAACCAGGAAGCCTTTTATTTGCTGTCGAAGGTGTACATGGAAATGTCTGAAGGGGCGCTGGCGAAGATGAATGCCATTGATCCGAATTCCGTGCTTTCGCATCAGCTTTCCGCTGAGGTGATGGAAAGCATGAACAATTATGACGGCGCGGTGGTGCAGTTAAAGAAGGCCGTCGAGATGGCTCCTCAGCAGGCCGGCAATCACTACAAGCTGGGCGATGCATATTGGAACCTGTCTGATTGGGATCAAGCCACAGAGCAGTTCAAGGATGAACTGGCGATTGATCCCGGTAGTTGTCTGGCTGAATGGAAGATTGGCAATATCATCCTGCAGAAGAACGGTCCGCCTGAGGAGGCTTTAACTTCGCTCAACAAATCCCTGTCCACCTGTCCGAGCCTGTCGGAGGCGAGAGTCGATCGCGCCAAAGCTCTGGCCAAGCTGAACCGCAATCAGGAAGCGGTTACAGACTTGGAGGCTGCCGAGAAAGCAACACCCAACGATGCCAGTATTCATTTTCTGCTCGCGAGAGTCTATCGGGCTTTAGGCCGCACACAGGAGGCCGGACAGGAGATGCAGACCTTCAGCAAACTGGACGAAGCCGCCCGGGCCGCGACTGCCGAAAGGGCAGAAGAGGTCATTAAGAACAAGCAAACCGCCCACTGAACGTTGCTCAGTTGGACACCTACTCTTTAGGGGCAATGCCCAAAGCTTTCATCTTGCGATAGAGATTGCTGCGCTCAAGCCCCAACAATTCGGAGGCCCGGGTGACGTTGCCGCCGGTTTCATCCAGCTTCTTCAGGATGAAATCTCGCTCAGCCGCTTCCTTCACGGCGTGCAGGCTGGTGAAGCCTTCTGATTTAGGGACCGATTGCCGGCGTCCGTTATCGAGAGACAAGTGCCGCACTTCAATGCGGCGCTGCGGATGAAGAATGACGAGCCGCTCCATCAGATTTCGCAGCTCGCGCACGTTCCCCGGCCAAGAGTACTCTCGAAGGGCGTCCATCGCTTCGGGACTCAGTTCCTTCGGTTTCCGCCCATAGGCGACGGAAAACTCGCGCAGGAAGTGTTGCGCCAGCAAGGGAGCGTCCTCTGCCCTATCGCGCAAGGCCGGGACGGTGAACGGAATGACATTCAAACGATAGAAAAGATCCTCGCGAAAATTGCCGCGCTCAATTTCACGTTCGAGGTTCTTATTGGTGGCGGCTATGACCCGCGCATCCACTTGTATGGAATTAGGCGCGCCGACGGGTTCAAACCGGTGTTCATCCAAAGCGCGCAGCAGCTTCGCCTGTGTCTTCAGGCTCATGTCGCCCACTTCATCCAGAAAGAATGTCCCGCCGTGAGCTTTTTGCAGCTTTCCAATCTTGTGGTCGGGGGCGCCATCGCTGCTGCTCCGCCGGTGCCCGAACAATTCGCTCTCGATCTGGTCTTCCGGAATAGCGGCGCAATTCACTTCTACAAATGGGCCGTGGGATCGCTGGCTGTAGCGGTGAATAGCGCGCGCTACCAGTTCCTTGCCTACGCCACTCTCTCCGTAGATAAGAACTCGACCATTTGTTCCTGCCATCAGCTTCAACTGCTGCCTGAGCGCCTTCACCGCTACGCTCTCGCCAATGATCTCGGGCGAGTCAGTCACTTCACGCAAGCGCTGCAGTTCAAGGTCAGTGCGCCGTTGCTGCACCGCATTCTTCAAAACGACGCTGACCTTCTCAATGGTCAGGGGCTTTTCTACGAAATCAAAGGCGCCCAGCTTGGTGGCTTTTACCGCGGTCTCCACATTGCCGTGGCCTGAAATCATGATGACCGCGGGACGCGCATCAAAAGGCATTTCCTGGATGCGCGCTAATGTCGTGAGACCGTCCATCCCAGGCAGCCAGATATCGAGCAGCACCGCTTCAAAAGAGTCGCGCGCCAGCAGGTCCAGGCAGGCCTCACCCGATTCCACCGTGGTGCAGTCGTAATGATCGTCACTGAGAACACCTTTTAACGATTGGCGGATGTTTACCTCATCATCCACAATCAACACTTTAGGTCCGGACAAAGGCATGGAAATCGCTACACCTTAAGAGTAGCGGGAGCCTCAAGAAGTGCGGCAGCTTCGCTGCTGTTCACGGGATTCAGTTCAACAATGAAGCGCGCGCCTCTCGGGTGATTTTCTTCCACCCGTACGCGCCCTTTATGTTCCGTGATGATGTGACTGACAATCGCGAGTCCCAGACCGGTCCCGCGGCCCTTGGTGGAGAAATAGGGCAGGAACAGTTTCTCTTTGTCATCCATCGTCACTCCCATACCCGTGTCCGTTACCGACAACTCAACCGAGTCGGCGGCCGTGTGTGCGGTTCTAATGGTCAGCGAGCGAACCGGTGAATCCGTCATAGCTTCGGCGGCATTGTCGACCAGGTTCACAATCACTCGTTTGATCTGATCATAATCGGCCATCACGGTGGGCAGGCCATCGGCTAATTCCACGCAAACGTCAATGCCGTGCAGTCTTCCGGCGAAAACCGCCATGGCGCTTTTCACAATCTCGTTTAAATCAGCCGGCACGGGCTGCGCGCTGGGAAAGCGCGAGAACTGGGTAAACTCATCCACCAGCGTCTTGACGGTGAGAACTTCCTGCTGAATGGTTTGGGTGCATTCATCGAGAATGGCGCGGACGGCGGGGTCTACGGGAATGCGCAGCAACTGGCGGGCAATGCGGTCAGCGCAGAGCGAAATGGGCGTCAGCGGGTTCTTGATTTCATGCGCGATCCGGCGAGCCACCTCCTGCCATGCAGCCGATTTCTGGGCTCGCAGCAAATCACTGGTGTCTTCAATCACCATGACGAAGCCGCGCGTTTCTTCGAGCGATGCCGCGGTGACGGCCAAGTGAAGCATTCCGGTGGATTGTTGCAAATCGAGCTGGCAGGCGGCCGTTCCGGTGCGCCGGGCGCGCTTCAACATCGATCGGACCTCCGCTAAATCGTCGTTGAGAAACAAGTCTCCCAGGCGGCGGGCGGATTCGACGGTCTGCTTGGCAAAGATCCCCATCAGGGCGCGGTTCACTCGTTCAATCCGCTCGTCTGATCCTAAGGAAATAACACCCGTGGGAATGCTTTCCAGGATGGCTTCGGTGAAACGCCGGCGCATTTCCAGTTCGCGGGATGTCCCCTCCAGTTCACTCGTCATTTCGTTGAAAGCGCGCACCAGCGACGCCATTTCATCCACCGCGTTCACTCGGATTCGATAAGAAAGATTGCCGCGGCGCACTTCCTGAGATGCGCCCAGCAGGGCGGAGATCGGGACACTAATTTGCCTTGAAAGAATCTGGGCGGACCAGGACGCAAAAAATAACACAAATAGCGTGAGGAGCAACAGCAGCAGGAAATAAGTATCGTGGTAAAACTTCTTTCCGCCGGAGAGCTGTTTTTGTTGATCCATGAAACGCTGAATAGCGGTTTCCCGGCGTGAAAGATCGTCCGTCAGCCCGGCTACCAGCAGGAGGTGAGCAGGTTTGCCGTCCGGTATCGTGACCAACGCATGCGCTTCCAGAGACTTAGCCTCAGCAGGCCCGAAGCGCTGATACAGCAACATAGGGACGCCATTGTCCGGCGATAGAATCAGTTGCCGGATGCCGCGCGATTCGCAGGCTGCCTTGAAGAATTTACTATCGATATGGCCGCTGGCCGCCGCCTCTCGCGTTTGGGGCATCAGGCTAATCCAATCAGCCTCAGCTTGCGTACGGGCCTGCGCTTCCTGGCTGTAGGATTTGTCGAGTTCCTGGAGGTTCATCTCGATCCCCCGAACTGGCATAGTGAACCATTTGTCGAGCGTCCGGTTCAAAACCGTGTAGTTAAAGAGAGCCGAAAACAGCGCAGGCGCGAGCGTCAGAGCCAGAGCGCCAAACAGCATTTTCGACCGGATGCGCGAGCCCTCGCGTTGTTGCTGCCGCTCGATATACGCCTTGACGCCTGCGCGAAACAGCATGAACGCCAGCGTTACGGCTAAAAGGAAGATAAGTGTGGAAACAGCCCCGAGCAGTATGGTTTCGCGCGGCCCGGATGGACCGAAGGGGAGGCTGAACGAACCTTGCCAGACCATCAGGCCCAGCAGGACTAACAATGCGAGCGCAGCGGCAACGAAGACCAGGGGGCGTTGCACGTACTTATGTTAGCCGAAAGGTTAAGCGAGGATTACAGGACTCAACGGTTACCACTGCTGGTACATGGTGTTCAAGTCGAAGTTTGAAGCCATCTTTCCGAAGAAAGCACGTTGTAGAACTCAACTCTATTGACACAGCAACGTAACCCTGACACTCTCTATAATTAGAGATAGACGTAATTAAATTGACATTTACTCTCCAGCTTTGGCCACGATGAATCATCTGGGAACGCTTTCACCTCGCCACGTTGAGGTGCTGCATGCCATTGTTCAACAGTACATAGACACAGGGGAGCCGGTGGCCTCACGTACCATCGCGCGCAAGTATCCCATGAGCCCCGCGTCCATCCGTAACGTGATGGCGGATCTGCTGGAGGAAGGGTATTTATCTCAGCCTCACACCTCAGCCGGGCGTGTTCCCACTGAGCTTGGCTTTCAGAGTTACGTCGGCACGCTGCTGGGCGGCCGCATCGTCCAGGGAGACCTGGACCGCCTCCACATAGAGATCCAGAACGCAGGCGGCGTGGAAGCACGCATTGAGCGCTCGTCGAAACTGCTTACCGAGATTACGCGCAACTTCGGCATTGCCGCTGCCATTCCGAATGGAAACCAGACGCTGGAGTCGGTGGAATTAATCGCGCTGCCGGATCGGCGCATTTTGATGGTGGTCATCACGCGCGACCGGCTGGTACGGAATAAGGTGATCCAGGTTGAAGGTCACTTGTCCCAGGATGAGCTTCACTCCATCCGCAATTACATAAACCTCAATTTCAGCGGCTGGGCCTTGCCGTTAATCCATCTGGAATTAAAACGCCGCATGGAACTGGAAAGTGCGGCTTACGACGAAATTCTGCGCCACGTCAACATGTTCCACCTTAAGGGCCTGTTAGATCTGGGATCTGTTCCCGAGGTTCACTTTGACGGTGTCGAAAACCTCATTGGACTTGATCTGCATCTCACTCGTGAACGCATGCGGGAACTCTTCCGGGCGCTCGAAGAGAAAAAGCGGATCATCCAGTTGCTGGAGCGTTTTCTGGAACAGCGCGACGGGGAACTGGCCATTCAGGTGGGTCTGGGCGACGTTCATCCCAGCATGAGCGAGCTTTCGCTGATTGGCGTTCGATTTGGTCTGCCGAATGGCTTGGAAGCGCGCGTAGCGGTTCTTGGTCCCATGCGCATGAACTACCATCGCGCGGTTTCGGCGGTGCTCCATGTGGGACAGGCGTTCCGTTCGGTAACAACTCAGTAGCACAACCGGCTGGAAGGGGAATCCGCACCTCTGCGGAACCACCCCGAAATGTGAGAAACTCTCGGAATGCCCACCATAGAGCATCATGTGCCGGGTTCTTTCAATTGGTTTGAACTGGCCACTTCTGATCAAACGGCGGCGAAAGAATTCTACGGGGCTTTATTCGGCTGGCAGGCGATTGATTCGCCTATGGGTCCCAGTGAGTTCTACACCATGTTCAAGCTGGATGGACTGGATGTCGGGGCCGCGTACACGCTGAATTCGGAAATGCGCGCAGAGGACATTCCGCCGCATTGGGATATTTACGTCGCCGTCGAGAACGCTGATGAAGCAGCGGCCAAAATTGAAGCCGCAGGGGGCAGGCTGATCGCCAAGCCCTTCGACGTGATGAGCCACGGTCGTATGGCCGTCGCGGCGGATTGTACGGGCGCTGTCTTTTGCATCTGGCAAGCCATCAACCACATAGGGACAAGACTTAGCGGCGTTGAGGGGACCGCTTGTTGGGCTGATCTCAACACGCCCGATCCGGAGAGCGCAGCCCAGTTTTACAAGCAGGTGTTTGGCTGGGAACCCTGGATATCTCCGAACGATCCGAATGGTTACCGCCACATCAGAAATGCCGGAGTGGATATCGGCGGCATACCGCCGGCCAATTCAAACGTACCGCCCAGCTGGATGGTGACGTTTCTTGCGTCAGATGTTGAGACGTTGACAAACAAAGCCGGTGCGCTGGGTGCAACCACGCTCTTTCCCGTGACTGAATTAGCGGGGGGCAAGTTCTCTATTCTGGCCGATCCCCAGGGAGCGTCGTTCGGGCTCTATCAGCTACTGACCCACTAGCCAATCATCCATTTCGATTGGATCCAGCCCAGCGACACGCCCGTCATCACCACGCCCACCACAATGACAACAGCAGGAGAGGCAATGGCCGCCCATCTCAATAGCGGGTTTGGGCGTTGTGAGTGGCTGACGGGCAGAAGGCTCTTCGCGTAAAGCACCATTGTCCCTATCAAGACCAAAACTGCCGCCAGCCCCAGGCTGAAGGAGACCAGGAGCAGTAACCCTAAAGCGACACGCCCTAACGCAATGGACCCCAGGAGCAACAGAAGCGCCGATTCACAAGGCACCAGGCCGCCGCTGACGCCTAGCGTGACCAGGCCTTGCCAGGAAATCTCGTCGGGCATGTGGGAATGGCCGTGATGAGAGTGCGAATGGCTGTGCGAATGGGAATGGCTATGGGAATGTGAGTGACTGTGGGAAGAGGCTCGGCCACCGGCGGGCAGAATTTCCGCGCGAGAGCTGCGGATATGCGATCGCAAGCGGCTCATCAGCATCCAGGCGCCGATAGCCACAATGGACAATCCCGATAATGTACCCAGCCACTGCGTGATCTTTTCGGGAACAATGAAGCGGTAAAGGAATAACGTCGCCAGGCCTAGAGCGAACACGGTAATGGTGTGCGTAAACGTAACCATCGCCCCCAGAAACGCGGCGTGTTTCATGGTGCCCCGCGAGCCCACCAGATAGGCCGCGACAATCGCCTTGCCGTGTCCCGGCGTCAAAGCGTGTGCTCCACCCAGGAGAAAGGCTGCGCCTAATGCGAGAAAGATCATCGTTGGCGTCAGGCTTTGCTGATGCAGCATACGCGAGAGGAAATCGCCCCTCACCACAGATCCCGCAGGCGCCGCGGCAGCGGTCATAGTCGCGGGTGATGACGCGGGAATGCTTGATTTCGGCTGCGGAATGGAATGAACCACCGGCGGCGCCGCAGCGACAACGGCTGGCGGCGTTACCGTGTGCGGAGCTATCGACTGAAGGGGAGCCGCCGCAGGTACACTGCTCTTCCACTCCACCTCGGCCCGCAAATCCTGCGGTGGGGCAATCGTGGGATCCGCCGGATACTGGCTCAATCCGTGGCTGATGTCCTGGCTAGTTTGGCTCGCCTTGGTGAGTCTAGCGCCCGCCTCGCCCGTGATGACGATTTCTTTCCAACCGGTTCTGTCCGGATAATTGTGATCTTCGTAACTCAGAGACCCCGAGTGGGCAATGATATGCGCGTTGGTAATGATGCGCAATATCGGTAATCCCCCTGCACCGTCCGCAATGACCAGCTTGGCTTTATCAAACATCGGCTGAACAACTGTTCCATTCACGGCAATGCTAAGACCCTTCAGCCATTCCCGCGCTTGCTGTTGTGCATGCTGTTCTAAGGTTGGCTCAGGAGCGTTCCGGTCCACATCCCAAGTCCGCAGCAGGGCAGAAGTCGGTATCTCGGCGAGATCCAGTACGTATTCCAGATCAACCCCGCTGGACTTCACCTGCAGCTTTGAATAATGGCTCACGCTGAAATTGCCCATGGGGTGAGCCATCATGACGCAAACAGAGGCAAGGCACGCCAGCGTCCATTTAAAAAGCTTGAACATAGTTTTAACGGTTCGCCATCTTGGCAAAATCGAAATTCGCGTTTAAAGCGACCAGCTTTGCCGAATAATCCTGAGCCGCTTTGCCATCGCCGGAAGCTTTGGCAATCTGCTCCGCATGATAGTAAAACACGGGCTCAGGAGTTCCCAGGTGAATCGCTTTGGCAGAAGCTGACTGCGCTTCGGGAATGCGATGCAACTTGAAAAGCACCCAGGAGTAAGCATCCCAAGTGTAGACATCTCCTCGATTCGGCAGTTCATTTTCAATCAGCCGAAGCGCGGTGTCCAAATCGCGGTTATGATCTGCCAAAAGAAGCGCCAAGTTGCGGTTTACTTTTTCTTTGGTCGCTTGGCCGAGCGTTTCAATGGTTGCTATCATTTCACGCTGTTCATTCGCCTTGGCGGTCAGGCCCGCTGCTGTATAAAGATCTTCCAGCGCAGCGGCGTAATCCGGCAGCGGCACAATTGTCTGCGCTCGCAAATAATCGCGAATAGCATCAGCGCGGCGTCCATCCTCTGAATCTACGCGTCCCATCCCAGCCATTGCGCGATGCAGCGTCGGAAACAATTCCAGTGCTCTCTGGTAGGCGGCGCGTGCTTCCGATATCTTTCCCGTCTTGAAATACATATCGCCCAATTCGGCCAGACACCATGCCGTGTTCTGAGGTACCGCGTCACCGGCCTCAACAGCTTGCTCCATCAGGTTGATGGCGCCATTGGCGTCGCCAGTCACAAACCGGTACCAGGCTAACCGGTTGTAACTGGAAAGGCTGGGCCGCAGTGCGAACGTTCGCAGATAGGCTTCCCCCGCGCGCGGATACTCTCCCAGCTCCATCAAAGCGTCTCCCAGGTTGGCCCAGGCGCCGGCATCTGACGGCGCATATTTCAGCATGTCCTGCGATCGGTCCGCAACACTCTTGAAGTCATGCCGCTGAAGGTCAATCTCATTCTGGAAACGCAACGCCACCAAGTTGCCCCCGTCAGCCTCCAACATCTTGTCAACCAGCTTGGACGCCTTCTCCAAATAAGTAAAATCAGCGGATTCGCGCAGCTTTTGTAAATAGGCTTCAATCAGCTCTATCTGCAGTTTGATGTCGGCGGGTTTGGCTTCCAGTAGCTTCTGACATGTCTTGATTCGTTCGTCGGTTGTCTCATGCACCAACTGCTGGGCAAGCGCCGGAAGATTTCTGGAAAGATCCTGGGCGGCGAGCGTCAGCGACAAGCAGAGAATCAATGCTGCTTTCATGGCTTGACCTCGCGCGCCGACTGCACCAGAGAAGCCCCCGGGCACGAGCTGCCCGGCATGGTGCTCAGCTCTTTTGAGTAACGCTCGGCAGCGGAGCTATCTTTCGTCGCCCCCGCGATCATTGCCGCATGGCAGAAATAGACCGGGTCGCGCACACCTACAGTGAGCGCCTTTTCCATCTGAACGTTCGCATCTGAAAATTGGCCGTTCCGGTACAAGGCCCAGGCATAGGCGGCTAACGTTGCTGAATCCTGACGTGACGCTGCGGTTTCTTTAGCTAAGGATAAAGCTTTGGCGGGATCCTTCGCTCGGTCGGCGTAGTAAGCCACTAAATCTAGATCGGCCGTGTGATGCTTATCGGCCCGGGCCTGCGCTTCAAAATTCTTAAATTGTGCATCAGCCTGCTCTGTTTCGCCGGCACGAGCCAAGCCATCGGCCCAGTCATATAGATTCCCGGCGCTCGGGACCTTGCGATACCGCTGTTCAAGCAGGGTCAGGGCGTCCGGATATTTGCCCAGCGACACATCGACATTCGCCATTTCGGCCGCCGCGCGCTGGGAATCCGGGAACAGGCGCATGGCTTCAGTCAGCAGATCGGCAGCGCCTTTTGCATTCCCGGAACCGAGAATCAGGTGCGCTTTTTGAGTCAGCAACCAGGCTTTTTGATCGGTATCGTTTTGTGAAGTTCTCCGGTTTGCTTCATCCAGAAATTCGATGGCGCCTTCGGCATCGCCAAACAACTCGCGGAGGTGCGCAGCTTTTTCGAAGCCTAACGAACTGCCCGGCCGCAGGTCCAGAATCCACTGGGCCGCACGCTCAGCCTCACCATAGTTACCCAAAGCGACATTCGCATCCACCAGCAAGGCCCAACCGGAAATGTCGTCCGGCGTTTTCTTGTTCAACTCGGTTTCAACCTTCAACGCTGCGGCCGGTTCGTTGAGTCCAAGCAGGACCGCCACCCTCGTTTTCAGCGCGTCGTAGTTATCGGGCGAAAGCTTTAGGGATTCATCAATCGCTTTGTCAGCCTCCCGGTAAAGGGCCTCATCCTGGTAGTCCCGGCCTTTGCGCACCAGTGCGATTGCCATCGCGTTGAAGGCCGCGGCGGATTTTGGATCCGCTTTTATCTGTTTCTGCGCTGCGGCGATTCGCAGATCAACCGGAGACACTGGAGGTGTCTGCGCGAAGACACAGCAAACAAAGATAACCAAGCCAAAAATGAATTTACACTTGAGCATAGGAACCTAAAAAGGAACGGGCCACTCCCCGCCATTGCAGGGAGCGGCCCTCGCTACTAGTTAGCAGGACAGGCTGCACCCGCGCTCATGGTGCATCCACGTTCACCTGGATCGATATGACGACGCTGACGGCCGCTCTGCGCCCAAGCCACGTAGGGGAAGGTTTCCTGATAGGGCACATCGTTCGTATTTACACCGTCTCCGATGCGGTAGTTGTACTGTGGACCGGCCAGAATACCAGCCACCGCGCGGGCCGCGATATCGGTTACGTCGTCAGAGACTCGGCGGCCGTTGGGGAATCCCGCGCCGTCGCCGGCAAGTAAGCCCAGGCGTCTCCGGCTCGGTTCGGGAGTGGGAGGGACGCCCGTGTTCAAGCGCAGGAGGTCAGCAATAGGGCCCGCCGGCGTGCCCGGGGCCGCGATTGGAGGAGCATAAGTCACTAGCGGCAGAAGATCCACGCGGGGAGGAGTGGGTACGGCGATACCGTAAACCGCATTCAGCACGCGCGCCAGAAGCGGATCCAGGTCATAGCTTGCGAACTGAGAATCATTCACAGGCTGGCTCATGCTCCAGTAATCTTTTTTGCCGGTGCCGATGATCAATTCATTGATCAGCGGATTGCCCATGCGTTGGATTTGCGCGTAACCGCCGGAATAGGCCGGGTTGAGCGGCGAGCGGCGAACCGTGATGCGGGGCCGTGAAGTTGTTCCCCAGGCGCCGATAGTAGCCGCGGTGTTGTTAGCCGGTTCCTTGACTCCTGTCTTAGTGAGCATGGCGATGGGAACTTCGATCGCGATGGTATTCACGTTGTAGCCAGAAACAAAGTCAGGAGCGATGTTGGTGTGATCGTCAGCATCGGCTGCCGCTGAGAGAACGCCGCCGCCGGCGCCCGTGCGGAAGTTCAGCGAGTCAAAAGCCGCGCCCAGATCGATATAGAAAGGATCATCCACGGTCCCTGCGAACACCTTGACTCCATCCGTCAAATCGTAAATGCCTTGTGCCGCGAGCTCAGGATAGTTGGGCATCGTGCGCGGACCCACATTGCTGGGAACCGCAAAGAGGGTAGATCCGGTGGAGCTGGTGAGCGGCGTACGGACACCATTCCTGATCATGGTCACGGTATAGGACTGGCGCAAGCTCAAACCAGCCGAGCCGGGTCCATCTAAAGCTGTAATGGCGGGAGGGACAATCGGAGTGCCGGGCGCAACCGGCGCGGGTGAATTGGCTGGAGCATTGATGCCAGCGCCCGCACCAACAAATCCCGTGAAAACTCCCGGGGCGCGAATCTCAGTCTGGAACTGTACCTGAAAAGAAATATGAGCTGTCGCATCATTCTCGTTGTCCACGTTGATGGAGTAAAGAATGGTGTCGTCGAACGGAAAATAATTTGGGCCGTTCCCGGGTTCTAAAAACGGATCTACATTGAGTAAGAAGGTGACTTTGTTGGCGTTGTCATAACTGACAAACGCAAAAAAGTCAGTGATGTCGGCTTTGGTATCAAGCGCGGTGATAGGAGCTTCCCGGTGGCTGGCCGCAAACGTCGTCGGGGGCGCCACCAGCAAGCCAGCCATTACAGCACAGAGGATGGATTGCAGTTTATTCATTTGTTTCTCCTGAAGTCTTCTTATTGCTGGAAAGAGCCTTGCGCCTGCTGCCACCGGCCAGAAGGGCCAGTCCCAGCATGCCCAGTAAAAGACTGGCCGGCTCGGGTGTTGCTGTAAAACTGTTGGTAAAAGTTCCACCCATCGCAGAGCCCGACAATCCGCCATTCACAGAAAAATCGTCGGTCACGCTGAGCAACCAACTGGTGGCAGTTGCACTCGCGTCGCTATTCTGAGATCCATCCAAAGTAAGCAAGCTGCCCGCTGAACCTGAGCATCCGCTTACGCCATCCGGCCCGAAGCTTCCCCCTGCGCAGAAATTCTCAACGTTGGTAACAGCCCCGTCCACAGTCTCGGAAGAACCCGTCAGCGAAGTGGAAGCCCCGTTATAGATGTCACCGGAGATTGTGTAGGTGAAGATGGTCTCAAGCAGGGAGTTTGCGTTGGCCGTCTGGCTGGTTGAGAATGTCAGGGAAGGATTAAAGCTTCCACCGGTAGGATTGATGCTCACCGCCCCGGCAGCCAGTTCTGTAGCGCCGGCGGTACCGGATAAGGTTGTGAAGTTCGATAGAGTGTCGCCGCCGATGTTGCAACCGGCTGACCCTAGCGCCTCATAGGTTGCAAGCGTTCCGTTCGCACAGGTTGCAGCGGAACAGATTTGAGCGGCCGCCAGTACGGCCACCCCGAAGAAAAACAATAGTTTCACTTACTGAACCCTCCCTAGTGCTCTGCCGAGGCAAAGCTATGTAATGTTAATCCCTTACGTGTCGCTTGTAAATACGGAGGATGGGACCGTTTGGACTTAGTAAAAATGCAAATTGGCACTAGAAGATCTCGCAGCATCCACCGTCTCGCGACCTGAGGAGGCCACAAAAAAAAGAAAGGCCCCGTAAAGCTTCCGCTCCACAGGGCCTATTCAAACTAAAAAGGGCTACAGCTTAGTGATTGTCTCTATGTTGATCGCGCCACTTCCAATAGGAAGCCTGTTCTCTCTTATTGGCTTTGTCCCAGTCGTGATCTCTCTTGTGGTGTTCTTTCAGGTACTGATGCCAAGTGGGGTTTTCTCCATCATTCCACTCGTGCTTCACTTGCTCGTGCTGCTCATGGTCGCGATCGTGGTGATCATCCTGAGCTCTGAGGATTGTCACGGGTGATAACAGGAATGCACTTAGCGCCAAGGAACCGATAGCCTTTTTCATTTAATAACTCCTTCGAAATGTAGATGATCATCTCCCTGTTGCGTTACGGCTCACGGTCCCAGTTAACAAATGTTAGCGGCACTGTTGTTTGCTAGCCTGTGACCAGACACATGCAAACGGCTGGCTTTGTGCTCACGGGCGGCAGTAGCGTTAGGATGGGTCGCGATAAGGCTTTGATTAAGGTCGGGGATCAAACACTCTGCGAGCGAACAGGCGACCTGGTAAAGTGTGTAGCCGGAAGTGTCCTTCTCATTGGCCATCCGGAGCGTTATCGCCACTTGAAATACGCGTGCGTGCCTGATCTTCATCCGGATCTTGGGCCGCTTTCCGGGCTGGAGACTGCGCTGTCTCTCAATTTGGCCGAGTTCAATCTTGTGCTTAGCTGCGATACTTTCAACGTGAACACGCGGTGGTTGCAGGCGTTGCTCGACGAGGCAAAAAGCGGGGCACGGTGCGCCGTGGCGCAGGATGTGTCAGGTCAATGGCAGCCGCTGTGCGCGGTCTACCGCAGTGAATGCCGGAGTATTGTGACAAACGCCCTGTCCGGGGGCCGGCTCCGTATGATGGATCTGCTGCGCGAACTCAGCGCCAAACCGGTGCCCGTCGACGGTCTGGTCATGAACTTGAACACGCCCGAGCAGTTTGAAGAGATGGTAAATGGCGGAAGACGAGTTTAAGCATTACATCGAGTTCCGAAACGTATCGAAAGAGTTCGATAGGCCGGTCCTGAAAGACGTCAGTTTTTTTGTGGACAGCGGTCAGACTTTGGCGATTATCGGCAGGAGCGGCGTCGGCAAATCGGTTTCTCTCGGCCACATCATGGGCTTTCTGAAGGCCGACAGCGGCCAGGTCATTGTGGCCAATCAAGACATTACTAATATGACCGAAGATCGGCTCCGCGATATTCGGCGAAAAGTGACCATGGTCTTTCAATCAGGCGCTCTGTTTGATTCACTCACTGTTTCGGAAAACATTTTGTTCTCGCTGGAAACGCGTGAGGACTACACACAGCAAAATCGCGAAGAAGTAGTGCGGGGAATGCTGGATATGGTTGATCTGACGCAATTCAAAGACGCTTTTCCATCGGACCTCTCAACCGGCTACAAGCGGTCTGTCGCCATTGCGCGCGCACTCGCAGCCCAGCCACAATGCATCCTCTACGACGAGCCCACGACAATGGTGGATCCCATCATGTCCGATGATGTGGGGAACCTGATGCTGAGGCTGAAAAAGCGGCTGAATCTGACCTCGATTGTTGTCACCCATGACCTGGATCTGATGCGCAAAGTGGCCGATAGCGTGGTCTATCTGTATGAAGGCGAAGCGATCTACTTTGGGCCGGTGGCTGATCTTGACAACTGCCCTAATCCGCATGTGAAGCAGTTCCTGGCCATGGACCGGGTGGAAATCAACGGCAAAATCAATGAAGGCTAGCGCCTAATTTTTGGTTTTAAGCAGGGCCGCTGCGGCACGGCCCAAAGCTTCCGCTCCTGGATTGTCAAGAAACGCCCAGGCTGCGGCTTTCAGAAGGAACGGCGTTTTGAATGACGGGTCCACGCTGCGCCGGCGAGCGATTAAGTCCGCCAACATTTCCCGCGGGTGCTCGCGTACATCATCCAGCATCGCAACCTGGTGGACACACGAGATGCTGCAGTTGGGGGCGCAGGCCTTCTCGGTGTTGTATTCACGCTCCAGGTCGGCTTTCGTGTAGGTGGCCAGCGGCGTACCTGGATACCCTCGTTGCTGCGAACAATAGTGAACCAGACCCTCTTCGCAGATATACAGGAACCGGCTGCCCGCGCGGCATTTCCAATCGTTAGGCAGACCCTGCACCAGATTATTTTGGAACCGGTCGAAATGGGAGAACGAAAATACGGAGGTCTCCAGCTTCCTGATTTGCTTGTAAGTCTGTATCTGGGTCAGCGGCAAAGGGCGAGTCTGGCCGCTGCCGTCGTGCAAAATCCCGACGGTACTATTGAAGCCCAGCGAACGCGCACGAGCCGCAATGGTGTAGGCGTCTTCGGGATTCCGAACATCCGCGCCCAAGACGGTGTTCACTGTCACTGCGAATTCTGCGTGCTCCGCCAGCCAGGTGAGCTTCTTATCCAGAACTTTCAAACTCTTCTTTGAAGTGTCATCCGGTTGTACGTTGTCGATGCTGATCTGGAGATAGTCCAGTCCAGAGGCATTCAGGGCGCGTATTCTGTTAGGCGTCAACAAATAGCCATTGGTGATCAACGTCGCCATTGCCCCTACCGAGCGAATTCGCCGCAGGATGTCATCGCATTGAGGGTGAAGCAAGGGCTCTCCTCCGCTCAAAGTGATGATGGAAGTTCCCAGCTTGCCGAGCTTGTCAACTCGTTTCAGCATCTCCGCCAGTGGCACCGGTGGCGAAAACGAGTCGTACTCATTGCAATAAGTGCAAGCTAGATTACAGCGGCGGACCGGTATGATTTGCGCCAGTATGGGATGGTGCTTAGATTCCATGGCGCGGGCGAACACGCGTACGTCTCGCCAGCGCCGGTGAACTTTGCCGAGTCGTTTAGAAAGCCCGACTGCCATACTGCTGCTCCTCTAGACGCCGATTGCAGACCACAGGATTCACCGGCCGCGCTGCTCATTCATCGGGCCATCAAAATTAACTTGAATGACACTTCCGATCACTATTTTGAGACCATGACTACCATGAGCAAAATTGTCATGCTTGCAGCCGTGTTTTTAGTTTTCGCCGCGACCCTGACCAGTAAAGACAAGCCTGCAAAAGTTCCATTTCATGAGATGGCCCTGGGAATGCGAGACGCTTTTAATTGCGGATTAGTTGTAGAACAGCGACTCCACGGGAAGCTCAAAGATAACGATGAGCTTTACAAAAAGGAACGTGAAACCTACAACTGTGACCATGTGGAATCCGTACTCAATACTCTTCATGACCAGGATGCGCCCGCCGCAAACCAGTAGAGTTAATTCCCGTAGAATCGATGTGTGACAGCCGACCACTGCCGCTGGAGCCAACCTGGTTGCTTTCCCTTGGAAGAGTTTTGCTGGCCCGGTGAAGACCCGACTGCGTTAGCGGACTCATTGTTGGGATTGTAGTCTTCGGTGTTCGCCAGATGAACCAGATGGCCGTCAAACGTGTAAGTCCGGCGCCGCATCTTGCCATCATCATCCCGGTCGATAATCTGAAAAGTCCTCAACGGCGATCCCGCGTCGGGCGGTTCTACATGCACCGGAAAGTAGCCCTCCAAGTCGCGCTTGCGGAAAGATGTTTCATAGCGGTGCTTGCGTGCATTCCATAAGAAGACTCGCCACGAATCGAAATCATAGGGAAGAGCATGCGCCGAAGTGGTCCAAAGCCAGTTATGTCTTACTCCTTTGATTTCATCGTTCACTTGGCCCAAGTCAAAGAACGCGGTGATCTGCTTTCCTTCCGCGTATTGGGCCACTTCGTCTGGAATGGACATCAGCAGGTTGCGGGAGAGTACCCAGCCCAGGTCGTTATGCTTAGTGCGAACCAGCGTCCACTCTTCCATCACCACAGGCTTGGGGGGCTCTGCTTTCTTGGGCGTCACCACCACTGGCTTGGCTGCGCCGGGTGTCTCTTTGGCGCTTGCGACATCAATCTTCTCCGCGGAAAGGGCTAGCCAGTTGGCAGGCGGGCTGGGCGGCGGCGGTTTGGGCGGACGTAGCGAAAGGCTGCCGCTTTGCCATTCTTTGCGCTGCTTACGGGTGAGTACCTGCGGCTTGGCTACAACCAGTATGGGAGCGCGCAAAGTAACACTTACCTTTGGTTCAACCTTGTGGCCGAGGATGGTTACTGAGCCGCCTTCCGGAATCTGCGCGAAAGCGGGCGACTGCCTGTCGGGATCAATGTGAATATTCAGCACCTCATAAGCGGTGGCTGTGCCTTCGGACGGTAGGGTTGCTTCCTGCCGACGGCGCTGCTTCAGCGCGGCCATTTGGTCGGGGCTAAGCAACTGCAGCGAATCCACCCATCCCTCCACGCCTTTGTCAGTTCGCACCTTTACCATGCGGCGCTGTACATCGACAATTTCCAGATGATCGCCGTGCTTGACCTCGGCTACCGAATTGCTCTTACCAGAGAGTTCTCCGCGCAAGCGAAGCGCCGCCGGCGCTACATAAGCTTGGCCCAAGGAGACGCGCGACTCCTGACAGGCAGCCATCACCAGCAGAAGCGAAGTGGTCAGAACAAACGACGGCCGGGACATCAATCTCAATCAGTAGAAAAGTAGTGAAGGGTTCGATTTATCTCAGCCCACTGGGATCATCGAACGGGACAAGCCGGGCAAGCTCCTTCAAGATACAACGATCCATCACCACCGGTATTCCGCTGGCCTCGGCCAGCTTCGCCGCCTCCGGGTTTACCACGCCTTCCTGCATAATAATCAGCTTCGGGCGCTTGGCAATGGCTTCCTGAACAATGGGCAAAACCTGGTCTGAACGGCGAAAGATGTCGACGATATCGATGGGCTCACTAACATCTGAAAGGGAAGCGTACGCCTTCTCGCCATGTACGTCTGTCTCCGCCGGATTCACCGGAATGATATGAAAGCCCTGCCGCTTCAGCCAGCCGGAGACTCCATGGCTGGCGCGCGCCGGGTTGCTCGAGATTCCGACAACCGCGATGTTTTTGGCCGATTTCAGAATCTGCGCCAGTTCCTGATCGGTGATCATTCCTCCGGCTTCTCCTCTTCCAGCTTCATGAGCTTGCGGAAGCGCGCCACTTCCGAATTGGTCAGAGTCCGGTAAGCGCCCGGCTTCAGCATGCCCAATTCCAAAAATCCAATCTTCACGCGTTTGAGCTTTTCAACCAGGTGATTGAAGTGCTTGAACATGATGCGGATCTGATTCTGCCGGCCTTCTATCAATCGGACTTCGTACCAGGGATTGTCGCCTTTCCGAATCAGCTTTAGCCCCGCCGGGGCCGTCTTGCGGCCATGCATCGGAATGCCGCGCCGGAAGATTTCTTCCTCTTCAGCGGTGAGCGTGCCTTTGATCTTCACCAGATAGGTTTTGGTGACGTGGCTGGCCGGTGATGTCAGCGCATTGGCAAAATCACCGTCATTAGTGAGCAGCAGCAGCCCTTCGCTGGCATAATCCAAGCGGCCCACCGGATAAATGCGCTCTTTCATGCCCTTGAAGAACTTCATCACGGTCTCCCGGCCTTCCGGATCGCGCACGGTAGTGACTACGTTCTTCGGCTTGTTGAAAGCAAAATACACAAAGTGTTTGGGTGCGGTCAGGACCTGACCATCCACTTTCACCTTGTCCACCGAAAGGTCGGCTTTTGAGCCGAGTTCGGTGATGGTCGCGCCGTTTACCGATACGCGTCCAGCCACAATCAGTTCTTCGGCCTTTCGCCGGCTGGCAATCCCGGCATGAGCGAGAATTTTCTGCAAGCGTTCTTCAGGCATCTATCGGCCCACTCTCTTCTTTAACTTCCGGTTTGGTTTCCGGAGCATCATTCTCCTCCGGGAAGGCATCCGGTTCGGCAGTAGGGGTTTCAGATATAGGGGGCGCCGCAGAGAGGGCGGCGCCCGGCTCCTCCGACTCGGAAAGCGCCATACGCCCTAATTCTTCGAATTCTTTGAGCGTGGGTAACTCACCCAGGGAATTGAGTCCGAACTGAACCAGGAACTCGCGTGTCGTCTTATACATCATCGGCTTGCCGAGGACGTTTTTGCGTCCCGCGGCAGCGATGAGTTTGCGGTCAAGCAAAGTCTTCAGAACACCAGTGCCCTGCACCCCGCGGACATCCATAATTTCAGGCGCGGTAATGGGTTGGCGGTAAGCGATCACGGCCAGGGTTTCCAACGCGGCTAAGGAAAATTTGAGTGGACTCTGCAGCTTCTTGACAAAGCGGCGGATCGGCTCATGGTGTTCCGGTTTGGTCGCCATTTTATAGCCGCCGGCAATCTCACGAATGGACAGTCCACGATCGGGCGCAGCATACTCAGCCACCAGTTGGATCAGAATCTCCTTGACCCTCTCGAGCGGTTGCTCGACGGCGGTAGCAATTTGCTCGGCGCTGAGCGGCTCGTCAGTGATGTAGATGGCAGCTTCGATCACGGCCTTCAACGCGGCTGAATTGTCGGCGAAAGGCGCGGTAGGTTCCGTGACGGCTTCGGCGATCAGAACATCGTCATCTTTCTCGGCCAGTTCCTCCATCACGTCGTGCAGTTCGTCCTGCGATGTGCCATCCGGAACCGGCGCGGCAGGTTCGTAGATAACTTCGGCAATCAGAACATCGTCATCTTCCTCAGCATTTGGCGCCTCGGCCTTTGGGGCCCCGGCATCAGCTTCCTCGGCGACGACTGGTTCCTCTACGACCTCTTGCAGCTTGTCCTGCTCTCTCTCTTCCACTTCTTCCATGCGATCGCTCAACGGTAATCTTGTTCAACCGTGGCCAGTTCGTCCGCTGTGCCGGCCGCCTGCTCGAAGGCGGGTCCACGCTCCAGGCCGATATCCCCGAAGGCCTCACCCTGAGTCAGCGCCACGCTTTGCCGCTTCACCAGCTCTAGAATGGCCAGGAAAAGGCAGATCATCGCCCGGCGGCTGCGTTGCGATTCAAAAAGCTGTGTGGCGGACAGCGATCCCTGACGTCGCGGACGGGACAGTTGCTGGCGCAGGTAACCGATCATCTCCGGCACACTTACATTTTCCCTGCCTATTTCATAAATCGGCCGGCTCTTGGCGCGCTCCAAAACCCCTTGCAAGGTTTTCACAAGGTCAAAAATGTTGACTGCCAGCCCCGGTCCCTCATCTTCGGAAAGAAACTGTTCAATCTGTGGATTGGACCAGGTGGCATCTTCAATCACACGCTTCTGCAACAGCATTTCAGCGGCGTTCTTGAAGCGCTCGTGCTCTATCAACCGCTCTACCAGTTCCTGCCGCGGGTCTTCTTCCGGCGATATCTTGTCCAGCTCGGGATCACGCGGCAACAGCATCTTGCTCTTGATATGGATGAGCGTTGCGGTCATGTAGACGAAGTCGGAACTCAGCTCAAAATCGAGTGCCATGGCCTTCTGCATGTACTCCATGTACTGCGCCGTAATCTGGGCTATCGGGATGTCGGAAATGTTGATCTGCTGTTTACGAATCAGGTCAAGCAGCAGATCCAGCGGCCCCTCGTACTGAGCGAGGTGAAAGTTCAGGGGCAGAGACACTAAACATAACGTTAACATGCGAAAGGCCCTTTTTTGGGCCTCTAAAGCCGGCCTGCGCAGCCTTTGGAATTATCTATATAATCGGTAGGCCATGTTCAAGGATAAGTTTTTCCGGACCTGGACGGGCCCGTTTCCGTTCACCGAATCTGCTATTCGGTTGAATGCGCCGGTGCGCGCCGGACTTTATCAACTCTTATACGGCGGCGTCGTCGCCTATATCGGAATCTCTACCGATTCCATCCGCGGACGATTGCTGAAGCATGTGAAAGGGCACGGCAACTGGGCCGCAGGTAGGCGTTCCGACGCCTCCGGCTATGAGTTCGTGTTCTATGAGTGTGATGGCGTGACGGCGAAACAGATTGAATCCCACGTCATAACAACGGAAAAGCCGCCGTTTAACGTGAAGCCCGAGTACAAGAACTACATCGACAACATCACCATCCACTGATTAAACGAGAATATCCTTCACCACGACGGCGCGCTTTTCGGTACCCGTCAGCTTTTGGTCCAAGCCTTGGAATTTGAATGTGAACCGCGTATCTTCAATGCCAAATCGGTTCAGGATGGTGGCCTGGAAGTCGCGGATGTGAACCGGATCTTTGACGACGTTATAGGAGAACTCGTCGGTTTCGCCATGCACAACACCGCCCTTAATGCCGCCGCCGGCCATCCAGATGGAGAAGCAGCGCGGGTGATGATCGCGGCCATAATCGGTCGCGGTCAGCTTGCCCTGGGAGTACACCGTTCTGCCGAATTCGCCGCCCCAGATGACCAGGGTGTCGTCGAGCAAGCCGCGGGCCTTTAGATCCTGCACCAGCGCCCATGCGCCTTGATCAATGTCTTTGCACTGGCTGGGCAACACTTCGGGAAGGATGGAGTGCACGTCCCAGCCGCGATGGTAAACCTGGACAAAGCGCACGTCGCGCTCCATCATGCGGCGAGCCATTAAACAGCAGTTGGCGAAGGTACCACCTTTACGTGCGTCCTCGCCATAGAGCTTGTAGGTGCTCTCCGGCTCTTTGCTAAGGTCAGTAAGGTCCGGCACTGAAGCCTGCATGCGAAACGCCATTTCGTACTGGGCAATACGCACTTGGGTTTCGGGATCCGCGAGGTTGGCGCTTTCAATCTGATTCAGTTCGCCCAACGCATCCAGCATGCGCCGCCGAATCTTCACAGGAACGCCATCCGGGTTGTTAATGTAAAGCACCGGATCTCCGCCTGACCGCAACGCGACACCGGAGTATTGTCCGGAAAGAAAACCGGCGCTCCAAAGCCGGGCCGAAATGGCCTGCACGTTTGCCTTTGGATTGGAATGCGTCGCGTTCAACACCACAAAGGTCGGCAGCGACTGGTTCATACTGCCCAAACCATAGGAGAGCCACGAACCGATGCAAGGTTTGCCAGCGATCATGAAGCCGGTTTGCAGAAACGTGACGGCCGGTTCATGGTTAATAGCGTCGGTGTGGAGGGTTTTAACGATGGCGATGTCATCCACCATTTTGGCGGTGTATGGCAGCAGTTCCGATACCCAGGCGCCGCTCTTGCCATATTGTTCGAACTTGAAAGCCGAAGGGGCGATGGGGAAGCGCGTCTGACCGGCCGTCATGGTGGTCAGTCGCTGGCCATTGCGAACGGATTCGGGCAGATCCTTATCGAACATCTCCTTCAGACCCGGTTTGTAGTCGAAGGTCTCCAGTTGCGGGGGCGCGCCAAGCATGTGCAGGTAGATGGCTCGCTTCGCCTTGGGCGCAAAATGAGGCAGGCCGGGCAACCCGCCGATGGCGGGCTTATCGGTTGAAGCTTGTGCCTGGTGTTGGGAAAGCAGGGAGAACAGCGCCAGTGAGCCGAGCCCTTTTGCACCGCGTCCGAAAAACTGCCGCCGCGTTTCGTTTACAAGCCATTCGTCGTCAGGATGCATACTCATTTCACCAACACCTCGTCCATGTTCATCAATTCATTGGCCACCATCGTCATCGCCGCCAGTTGTGGCGCCGGCAAACCGGTGGCGGGTTTCGATTCACCGATGCTGATGAGTTTCGTGGCATCGGCGGGTACGCCTTCGTAATAAGCCAGGTAATCTTTGTAGGATTGCTCGACAATAGAGCGTTCCTTCTCTTCCAAGTTGCGGGCAATGAGCCGGTTTGCCATGTAGCTGACTTCCCGGTCCACATTACCCTTCGAAGCAAGCAGCGCATTCTGGGCGAGCACGCGAGCCGCTTCTACAAATTGCGGATCGTCCATGGTGGCCAGCGCCTGAAGTGGAGTGTCAGTACGCTCGCGTCTGACCAGACATTCTTCGCGCGAAGGAGCGTCGAAGATGTCCATGGAGGGCGGCGGCGCACTGCGTTTCCAGAACGTATAGAGACTGCGCCGGTACAGCGCGTCGCCATGATCCTGGACATAGATCTTGGTATTGCTCTCATTCATGGCGACCGTTTCCCAAACCTTGGGAGGCTGATACGGCTTCACGCTGGGACCGCCGATTGTCGGAACCATCAGTCCACTGGCGGATAACGCATAATCGCGGATCATTTCGGCATCCATGCGATACCGCGGACCGCGAGAGAGAAGCCGGTTGTCGCGGTCGTGTTCAATCTTCTCCGGTGTGGCTGCGGCGGATTGGCGGTACGTCGCCGAGGTGACAAGAAGCCTCATTGTCTTCTTTACATCCCAGCCCGACTCACGAAAGTCAACCGCCAACCAATCAAGCAGTTCAGGGTGCGAGGGCGGGTCGCCTTGCGAACCAAAATCTTCAGAGGTCTTTACGATACCTGTGCCAAAGAGCTGCTGCCAGAACCGGTTAACCGTTACGCGCGCGGTCAACGGGTTGGCGGGGTCCACCAGCCATTCCGCTAGGCCCAGCCGATTGCGCGGAAGCGACTGCGCCATGGGCGGCAAGATGGCGGGGACATTGGGCCGAACCTCATCCCGCACCTGGTCGTACAGGCCGCGATACAGCACGTGGGCCACCGGTTGAGAGTCGGTACGCTCTTGCTGCACGAAAGTAACGGCGCTGCGGCGTGCGATCTCATAGCGGGCTGAATCCACTTGATGAAGCCGGGCTACGGTCTTCCCGGTTGTTGGATTCACTTCCGTCAGATAGTAAGTAAGTAAAGCCTGGCGGTCGGATTCAGAAAGATCCGGGACATCCTTTTTCGCCGCGGCTTGTACCGTGTCTGCGACATACAACAGTTGAGCGTCCTGTTCATCTGTCCACTTACTCGAAATGCGGAACCCTGCCATGGAACCGCCTTCAAAATACTTTTTGCCACGATGGCCCACAGATAGCGGCGCCGTCGTGGAGCGGATGGAGGTCTTTAGCGGTTCAAGATCCTTGCCGTCGCCGTAACTGGGCACCGCGTTGCCGTTAATGTAAATGCGAAGGCCGCGCCGGTTGCGGCTGCCGTCGTAGGTGAAGATAACGTGATACCAGGTCTCCGGTTTTAGGCCGTAACTTGGCGCGGGTTGCGCCATTATGTACTCGCCGTCACTACCTTCCAAACTGATGGTCACTTCAGCAGGTTCGGTGTTGTTGGCGGAGATGCGGGCGTTCCAACCCCATTCAATCGTCTTGTCGCCTTCCTTCTTCGACTCTATTTGGCTGGCGATGTCGTAGCCTTCATTGGCATCGGGTTTCGGAACCTTCAGCCAAGTGGAAATGGTAAAGGGCTTGTCTGTGTCGAAATCCGGATTGTTGGGAAGGTTAATGGAGCTTTCTTTCCCGAACTGCAAAGCTTTCCCGATTTCCGGGGGACCATCGACTGAAGTTACGCCGTCTGGAAGGGTCAAATCAGAGATCAGCGAGGGGTTATTTACCTTTTGCCTTTCCGGCGATCGCAACCATTGCTCAAATTGAGGGGTGAGGCTGGCGCGCGAATCGGTCAGTGTCTGCTTTAACTCTTCCCGCTGCTTCTGCAAGGCGTCCCACTTAGCTCGGTCAGCGGCAGGCGGCACAATCACGACGGGCGGGGTATCGGGTACGTTGCCGTCCAGAGCATATTGAGTGGTGTTTCGGAAGAATGCCGTCATCGCGTACATTTCCTTCTGCGCGATGGGATCAAATTTATGGTCGTGGCAAGTGGCGCATCCAACCGTTAGGCCCATCCAGACAGTGGCGGCAGTGTCGGCTCTGTCGCGGGCATACATGGCTTCCGCTTCCGCGGGAATGAAGCCGCCTTCGTTTGTGGTGACGTTGCAGCGCTGGAAACCGGATGCGATTTTCTGATCGAGCGTGGCGTTAGGAAGCAGATCACCCGCCAGTTGCTCAATCGTGAACTGATCAAACCGCATGTTTCGATTGAAGGCATTGATGACCCAGTCGCGATAAGGCCACATTTCCCGGTAGTTATCTATGTGCAGCCCTTGGGTGTCGGCGTATCTGGCAGCGTCGAGCCAGTAATGCGCCATGTGTTCGCCATAACGCGGAGAAGCCAACAAGCGGTCAACCACTTTGTCGTAAGCCTTGGGAGAACGGTCTTTTTCGAAAGCTTCCACTTCGGCGGGAGTGGGCGGCAACCCGGTGAGATCCAGCGTGACCCGGCGTATTAAGGTACGGCGATCAGCTTCCGGAGCGGGCTGCAAATTACTCGCTTCGAGCTTGGCCAGAATGAAGCGGTCCACCGGAGTCTTCGCCCAGGCGGTATCTTTCACGTCCGGCAGCGGCGGACGCACGGGTGTGATGAAAGACCAATGATCCTTCCATTGCGCGCCTTCCGCCACCCATCGCCGGAGAATGTCTTTCTGTTCCGCGGTCAGCGTTTTGTGGGAAAACGTCGGGGGCATGCGGTAATTCGGATCGTCGGAAGATATCCGCTTAATGAGAAGGCTCTCATCAGGTTTGCCGGGAACAATGATTGTGCCGTTTTTGCGGGCTGCGAACGCGCCTTCCCGAATGTCGAGGCGCACATCGGCCATTCGAGTCCCTTTATCCGGGCCATGGCACAGGAAGCAGTTGTTGGAGAGAATGGGGCGGACCTGGCGCTGGAAATTCACTGGCGGCATGTCTGCAGCCAAACTCCACGTCGGAAGAAAGAGAATGGCTCCTAAAAGCGGCAAAATAGCGCTACGTGGCTTGCCTGACATGTGGTTAAACTCCCAGCTTTATCGGTTACTTTACTTTCATATCATATGCCTTATCACCAGAGCCGCCTGACGCCATAGGAATCGAACAGTATTTCATTGCTGATAATGGGAATATTCTCCGCTTGGGCTTGAGCGATGAGTATGCGGTGGAATGGATCTTTGTGAGGGCCGGGAAGCAGTCCAGCGCGAATAGCGTGATCGGCAGAAATCGGGAGGGTTTTGAATCCTTCGCGGTTCAGATAACCAGCAAAATCGTCAGCCAATATCGCGGCGGTGGGAAGCTTGCCAATTCTTACTTTTGTGGCAATTTCCCACGCCGACACTGCGCTTACATAAACTGAATTTTTTGTGTCCCAATAAATCTGTTGGCAGTCAGCGACAGAGAAGGATCGTCCGCCAGCCACCAAAGTAGCGTGTGGGTGTCAGCCAGCCAGGCATGAACCTCTATGCCCAAGCGGCCAATTCGTCATCGGGAGGAGGCTCGAAGAACTCAGGGCGGACCGTTAGCTTACCCTTAAGGGCGCCTGGCTGACGTTTGCCCTTCAAGTCGCCGATGATCACCAACCGCGCCACTGGCGTTGCGCCGCGAGAGATGACGATTTCTTCGCCGGCAGACGCCTGCTGGAGCAAGCGAGACAGATTTGTTTTTGCCTGGTGAATGGTGACAGTGGTGGACATACTGCTTAGCTAAGGTTCGCTAGCTAAGTTCATAAGCTAAGTGTCGCGAGGTCAAGAGGTTTCGGCGGCGATGGCTTCGCCGGGACTCTCCGCGCTGCCACGTTTCACAACTTCCAAGAACGCTTTCGCCGCGTGGCTGAGTGCGCGCCGGGCGGGATAAACCAGGCGTATTTTTCGTTCCACGTTCAATTCGCGAACGCGTACCTCGCGCAGCAAATCTTGCTTGATTTCCTGTTCGACGCACATCCTGGGAAGAAATGCGACCCCTTCGTTGTGCTGGACCAGCCGCCTGATGGTTTCAAGCGTAGGCATCTCCACATCCATATTGAGTGGAACTTTGTGGCGCTGAAATTCGCGTAAGACGGCTTCGCGATACGGCGAAATAACGTTGTGTGCGATGAACGTTTCCATATCCAGTTCGGTAATGGACAATTCCTCACGATTCGCGAAACGATGCTGCGGCGAGACTACCAATGTTAGGCGGTCCGTATAGATCACTTGTGAGTTGATGTGCTCATCGGCGGGATCATAGCTGATGACACCTAATTCCAGTTCGCCATCCAGCAATTGCGATGGGATTTTGCTGGATTGTGCACGGCGTACCTGCACTTTGACTTTGGGAAATACTCGACGATACTGCTCAATGTGCTGAAGCAGGTAAAGCGACATGGACTCATTGGCGCCAATCGACAATCGTCCCGCATAGTTATCCTTCAATTCGCGAAGCGCATTGTCGAGTTCGCCTTCGAGATTCTGAAAGCGGCGTGCGTATTCAAGGACCACGCGGCCAGCATCTGTGAGAAGCAGCTCGCGACCCGAACGATCAATGAGCTTTTCCTTCAGATCGCTCTCTAAGCGTTGAATTGCAATGGAGATAGCGGGCTGAGTGCGCAGCAGCTTTTCGCCAGCGCGCGAAAAACTTCGCTCCGTGGCAACCGTCAAGAAAACTTTTAGTGGATAGAGTTCCATAACGCCCACCGACTTAGGCGTTTATCCTATCAGTATATCTAATACCAACCGCCATTACTATAAATTTGCATAATCGACCATCTTCTCCTAGGATGGAGAAAGTTCTAGCAAGGAGCGCCCACGTTGAGCCGTATTTACATTTTTGATACTACACTCCGCGACGGTGAGCAATCACCGGGTTGCAGCATGACCAAGGCGGAGAAGCTCCAAATGGCCGAATCGCTGGTCCATTTAGGTGTAGACATCCTTGAGGCTGGGTTCCCGATTGCATCCGAGGGAGACTTTGAGGCGGTAGATGAAGTGAGCCGCCGTTTTCCGTGGGTTCAGGTGGCTGCGCTCGCCCGTTCCTGCACTGGAGATGTGGAACGAGCGGCGCAAGCTTTGAAGCACGCCAAACGTCCCCGGATTCACACGTTTCTTGCCACGAGCGATATTCACCTTAAGTTTAAGTTACGGAAGACAAGGCAACAGGTGTTAGACGAAGCGGTGGCGGCTGTGACGCTGGCGCGCAACTACACAGACGATGTGGAGTTTTCAGCCGAAGACGCAACCCGCACCGATCCGGCTTATTTAGAGCAGGTCAGCCTGGCTGTTGTGGAAGCCGGAGCACGAACCGTGAATTTGCCGGACACGGTTGGGTTCTCCGTTCCCGATGAATATGGAGAACTCATTGGTCGCATTGTGAACCTTTTAGGAGATCGAGCTGTGGTCAGTGTTCACTGTCACGATGATCTTGGCCTGGCGGTAGCGAATTCGCTAGCGGCCGTAAAGGCCGGCGCGCGGCAAGTGGAGTGTACGGTTAACGGAATTGGTGAACGGGCCGGTAACGCCGCATTAGAAGAAGTAGTGATGGCGATCAAGACGCGGCCGGACCGTTATCCATTTGAAACCGGAATTCATGCGGAGAAGATTTTTCCCGCCAGCCAGATGCTGACTCGCTTCATTACGTTTGGTCCCCAGCCTAATAAGGCGATTGTGGGAGAGAACGCGTTTGCACATGAAGCCGGCATCCATCAGGATGGCTATCTTAAAAATCCGGCCACGTACGAGATTTTTCCTCCTGAAAGCGTCGGCGTACCCAAGAGCCGGCTGGTGCTGGGTAAGCACAGCGGACGGCATGCTTTAAGAGATCGCGCGGAAGATTTAGGCTTTACGCTTACAAAGGATGAACTGGACGAGTTGTACACGCGGTTCATTACGCTGGCGGATACCAAGAAGGGCCTACGCAACGATGCGATTCGCACGCTGATTGAAGAAGTGGTTGGCCGTCCGGTAGGGGCCCAAGGATCCAAATGAATCTGAACATTCTTATTTTGCCGGGCGATGGTATCGGCGTTGAAGTCACTCGCGAAGCGGTGAAGGTGTTGAAGTATGTTGCAGCGTCCGGAGGCCATAGCCTGACGCTGAACGAAGGACTGCTGGGCGGTATTGCGATCCATCAGACCGGAACACCGTTTCCCGAAGAGACGGAAAAGCTGGCCCTGCAAGCGGATGCGACTTTGCTGGGCGCGGTGGGCCTGCCGGAGTTTGATAACGCTTCCCCGGAGAAACGGCCTGAGCGCGGCTTGCTGGGCATACGAAAAGCGCTTGGGGTTTATGCGAATCTCCGGCCGGTGCGCTCCTATAAAGCGCTGATTGATTCGTCACCGCTGAAAAATGAGCTGGTGGATGGAACGGACATGATCATTGTCCGCGAGCTGACCGGCGGTCTTTACTATGGAACTCCGCGCGGCATTTCGGGAAGCGGACCGGAAGAGCGCGCCGTGAACACCATGACCTACACTCGCGCCGAGATAGAACGCGTGACGCATATGGCCTTTCAGCTTGCCGGCAAACGCCGCAAGAAGGTGATGAGCGTTGACAAATCGAACGTGCTTGAAAACTCGCAGTTGTGGCGGCGAGTGGTGATTGAAGTTTCGAAGAACTACCCCGAGATTGAGCTGGAGCACATTCTAGTGGACAACTGCGCCATGCAACTGGTGCTGAATCCCAGGCGCTTCGACATTGTGCTGACCGAAAATCTGTTCGGCGATATTTTGAGTGACGAGGGTGCTGTGCTGGCCGGATCAATCGGAATGCTGCCTTCGGCGTCGATTGGAAGCAAGCGGCCGTCTGGCGCCTGGGTGGGTTTATACGAACCCGTTCACGGGTCGGCGCCCGACATTGCAGGGCAGGACAAGGCGAATCCGCTGGGCGCGATTGGCTCCGTGGGCGCGATGCTTGAGTACAGTTTCGGCTTAACCGAAGAGGCGCAAGCCGTCTACGGAGCCATTGAAGAAGTTTTGAACAGCGGACAGGTGACAGCGGATTTGAAACCGGCTGGAAAGCCCGCCACAACCACCGAAGTGGGCGACGCCATTTGTCAGGCCATTAGCGCTCGCTTCGCAACCGCAAGATAAGGTATTCATGCGCACCATAATCGAAAAGGTTTGGGACAACCACGTTGTTGCCAAACGGACCGGGGCACCCACGCTCCTTTACATCGACCTGCATCTGGTTCACGAAGTCACGTCGCCGCAAGCCTTTTCCGGATTGCGTGAGCGCGGGCTGAAGGTACGGCGGCCGGACCTTACGATTGGAACGACTGATCACAGCATTCCGACGCATGACCGCTCACTCCCCATTCTGGACAAGATTGCGGAGACGCAGCTTCAGCAGTTCGAAACGAACTGCCAGGAGTTCGGGATCCCTTACTACGGTCCGATGAACAAGAAGCAGGGGATTGTGCACGTGATTGGGCCGGAACAGGGGTTGACCCAACCGGGCCAAACCGTGGTTTGCGGAGATAGTCACACGGCGACGCATGGGGCCTTCGGGGCGCTGGCGTTCGGCATCGGCACGAGCCAAGTGGAACATGTTCTGGCTACGCAGTGCTTGCTGCAGACACCTTCGAAGACTTTTGAAGTCCGCGTGGAGGGAGCGCTGAAGCCGGGTGTGGGGGCGAAGGACATTGTTCTGAACCTGATATCACGCATTGGCATTGGCGGTGGCACCGGCTGCGTGTTCGAATATGCCGGATCGGCTATCAGCGCTTTGAGCATGGAAGAGCGGATGACCATCTGCAACATGTCGATTGAAGGTGGCGCGCGGGCGGGACTGATTGCGCCGGACGACACCACTTACCAATACCTTTGCGGGCGGCCAGCCGCTCCGAAGGGCGCCGAATGGGACCGGGCATTGGGTTTGTGGCGACAGCTTCCGACCGATCCCGGAGCCACTTACGACAAGTCGATCTATATCGATGCGGCTTCACTTGAGCCGATGATCACCTTCGGAACGAACCCGGGTATGGGAATTGGCATTACTTCGCCGGTTCCTGATCCGGCGTCGATTGCCGATCCGGTGGAACGGGAGACGCTGGGCAAGGCACTTCGCTATATGGATCTGCCGGCGGGCAAGTCGCTGCTGGGGCATCCCGTGAACGTGGTCTTCATTGGGAGCTGCACCAACTCGAGGATTTCCGATCTACGGGCGGCGGCCGCGATTTTCAAAGATCGCAAGGTGAGTCCAAACGTTCGCGTGATGGTGGTTCCGGGTTCACAACTAGTGAAGGAACAGGCGCAGGCGGAAGGGCTTGACCGGATCTTCAAAGAGGCGGGCGCCGATTGGCGTGAGGCGGGATGCTCCATGTGTATTGCGATGAATGGCGACCAGCTTGCTCCCGGCGAATATAGCGTTTCGACCAGCAACCGGAATTTCGAAGGCCGGCAGGGGAAGGGCGGCAGAACGTTTCTGGCGAGCCCGCTCACGGCCGCGGCTTCCGCTATCAACGGTGTGGTTACCGACGTAAGGACGATGCTCTAAATGGAAAAAGTCACCAGATTCACCAGCCGTTTGGCTCCGTTGGCGATCGACAATGTCGACACGGATCAGATCATCCCGGCGCGTTTTTTGAAGACGACTTCCAAAATTGGCTTGGGTGACCAGCTATTTTTCGACTGGCGCTACGATGCCGAGGGGAAGCCTAAGCCCGATTTCATCCTCAACACGGATCAAGGGAAAGCGGCGCAGGTCCTGCTGGCGGGAGACAATTTCGGCTGCGGCAGTTCACGCGAGCATGCGCCCTGGGCTTTGACGCAGTATGGATTCCGGGCGGTGATCAGCACGTCGTTTGCGGATATTTTCAAGGGTAATTCCGCGAAGAATTCGCTGCTGACCATTGTGGTTCCTCCCGATACACATAAGAAGTTGTTTGCGGCTTTGGAGGCGGACCCTGCAGCGGAGGTGACGATTGATCTGGAAAGCACGAGCCTGACTCTGCCGGATGGCGAGCAGGTGACGTTTCCGATTGATGAGTTTGCCCGGTACTGCATGTTAGAGGGCGTGGATGAGCTTGGCTATATCCTGCAGCAGGAAGAAGCAATTGCGAAGTATGAATCCACTCGGCCTTTGACGGTGAATACTTTGCTGGCAGTGTAGTCTCCGGACGTTCAGTTGAATGACCTGACCTATGTTCGGGTGCCTTCGGCCCTGAGTCGAATCCAGGAAAGAACCAGTGAGCTTGGCTTCGCCATGGCTTCCGAGCCGTTGGTAGGCGCGATGTTGCGTGTGCTGGCCGCCTCGAAGCCGGGCGGAAGGTTCCTGGAGTTGGGCACTGGAACCGGTGTGGGCACGGCTTGGATTTTGGATGGCATGGATCAGGGATCGACGCTCCTTAGCGTGGATACTGATCCTGCGCCTCAAGCAGTGGCGCGCGAGATGTTGGGTGCTGATCCGCGGCTCAGCCTGGTGGCCGCCGATGGTAGCCGGTTTCTGAAGGCGCAAACGCCGAATAGTTTTGATTTGGTGTTTGCGGATGCTTTTCCTGGGAAGTATGAAAGCTTGGATGAGGCTCTGGCTTTGGTCAAAGCCGGTGGGTTTTACGTCATTGATGACATGCTGCCCCAGGTGAATTGGCCGGAGGGGCATGCTGCCTTGGTTCCCGAACTCATGGAGCGGTTGGCCGGGCGGTTGGATTTTGAGGTTCTGCCTTTGGTCTTGGCTAGTGGGGTTGTGGTGGGAGTTCGGCGGGCGGGTTAGGGTTGCCCAGGTTGAATTTCGGAACGGAGTTGAGAATCGTGTCGGGGGGGGTTGCGGACGGGGAAATTGTGATAGCCAGCGCACTTCCACTTTGGGGGGTTGGTTTGGTTTTTAGGGTTGGGTCGGCACCGAAACGGGTAGGCAGGCACTCATTTCCCTGCGAGGCGCTCATTTGCTTGCGCGTTGGGTGAGGATTTCGGAACGGAGTTGAGAATGGTGTTCGAGGGTGGTTGCGGACGGGGCAAATGGTGGCAGCCAGCTGGCTTGCGTTACGAGTTGAGACAGTCGAATTCGGGGACGGTTGCCATTGGCTGAAAAACAGTAGCCAATAGTAAGTTTCGGGTTGAGGATGAGCGTAGCAGAAGAAGCGGAGGCCGGCCCTGCTGGAGAGCAACCGGCTAAGGAATATTCTGCTGGAAACTCATCCTGATGAGACAGCGGAGGGCGGGATTCCGCTCTTCGCTGATTGGGTGTTAGGTTAAGCATCAGGATAGATTTCCTCATGCCTGGGAAAACTCAAGCCGGCTGGCGGAACTGCGCCCTGCTGAGTTTCAAACTCCACTGGGGAGCAATAAGCGAGCGCAGAATGCAATCGTTGAACGTTATAGAACTGGTCGATGAACTCGGCCATGCGGTTCTGCAAATCCTCCATCGCCGCGTAACCTGGACAACTGATTTGTTCTCGTTTGAGAGTGCTCATGAAACTCTCGCAATACGCGTTTTCCCACGGTCTGGCGGGGCGACTCATACTGATCACCATGCGGACCTCCTCCAGTCGTTTCACATAGTCGTTGCTGGCATACTGGCTCCCGCGGTCGGAATGATGCACCAGGCCAGCGCCCGGCTGACGATCTTGGATGGCTTGATTCAATGCAGACAGCGGCAGCGTCGTCTGCAAACTGCGACCCAGTGACCAACCTACTACGCGTCGGGAGAAGACATCCAGCACCACCGCTAGATAGACAAACTCACGTCCCAAACGCAGATAGGTGATGTCGGCTACCCAGAGTTGGTTGACTGCTGTGATCTGCACATACTGTGCCAGATTCGGGTAAACGGTGAAGCCATGCTCGGAGTGGGTGGTGAGCTTGAACTTGCGCTTTCGAACTGACAGGAGATTATCGCTGCGTAAGATACGCCTCACAACGCCCTCGCCCACAGCAATGCCGGCGCGTTGCACAAACGCTGTGATGCGGCGATAGCCATAAGTCCGCCGCGCGAGCGCGGCTTTTTGAATCACCTCTCGAAGAGCGACTTCTGCTTCCTGCGGCTGGCGTTCTTGCCAATCTCGATAAAAGCCCGCACGGCTCACCTTGCCCAGTTCACACATTCTTTCGATACTGGCCTGGCCTTGGGCAGCTACCTGATCTTGAATCACTTGGTAGATTCCTCGTCGGAAGGCGCGCCGCTCTTCCGGCGTGTCTCCTTGACGCTGCGCAAGGCTGCGGCGAAAAAATCCAGTTCCGCCGTCTGCTTTCCTGTGAGCCGTTCTAACTCCGCAATCCGCCTTTGCAGCCGCGCCACCTCTTGCTCCTGCGGGTCGCCATCTACTTTCTTTGAAACCGTGGGCGCGCCCTGACTTCCTTTTCCAGCGGCTTTCCAGGCATACAGAAACTTACATCGAATGCCCAACTCTCGCGCTACCGCAGTCGGACTCTCGCCCGCTACGATCCGGTCCACTGCTGTCCGCTTGAACTCCGGACTGTACTTGCTCCACCGCCGACCTGCCTGCTTTGACACTTCCTTCTCCTCTCGCTGAAAGTGTCCCCAAACTCGACTGTCTCATTTTTCCACCGCAGGCCACAGCACACTTCCGCTGAGGGGTTGGTTTGGTTTTAGGGTTAGGTTGACGCCGAAACGGGGTTAGGCAGGCGTGTTTGGGCGTGGTTGGGCCTTACCGGTGCTTGGAAGTGATTTTGGGTTAGTCTTTTTTGCCCGTTGGGGTTCCGTCAGGGTTCGCGTAGCCTAGGCGGATGGCCTCTTTGCGCATCCATTCGAGTTCTTTGGCTATATCGTCATCGGGTTCAAAGTCCAGGTCGGGTTTAGGTTCGGGCTTTGGGGTGGCGGCTTTGAGTTCGGCACGGCGGTTCTTACGGTAGTCTTCGATGGCTTTGCGGGCTTTGGTTAAGTCGTTGGTGTTGGCGGTCCGGTAGCGATTGGCCAAGGTTAAGAGTTTGTGTTGTTCCGGGGTCCAGTCGATCAGGGTTGGGTTGAGATTGAAGAGGTCGACTTCGAGATCGGCGTAGTGGCGGTCGGCGCGGCGGGCGAGCCAGTCGGCTTGGATTGCCTTTTGGACGAGGTCGGTTTCGAAAGGGCTTTGGGGTTTGTAGGCTTCGAACCAGAGGTTTTCCAGGGCTTGGTAGTCGGCTTTGGATTCGCTGTCAAGTAGTCGGAGGTTGGTTGAGCAGGCTCCGTGTTTGGTTGCGTTCTGGGAGGCGATGGCTTTGCCTTGCGGCGTTGTGGGACCTGTGAATTGGGACATGGATTTTAGTTTTTTTAGCTCCTGTTTCTTGGCTTTTGCTCGGCGGCGCGGCGGATGGATCGGGGTGTCATGTGATGCTCCTGGATGTTGTTGCGGACTGGGAGAGGCCGCTCCCTCACGGGTCGCGGTTCTGCTAGCGGCATTGTCTTAGTTAGATTGATCTGGTTGCAGAGTGGCAGGCCGATGGTGGCTGTGGGTGGTGAATGTTGGCGTCTTCGCTTTGCAAGTTGCTCATTGCCGACGGGTTAAAGCTGTATTGAATTTTTCCTCAGGGCTGTGACCGGGGTTCGCGCTGGTAGAATTCAGCAGAAGCTTCACGGCACGAGGAGAACAATTTTGCGGCGTATTGACCTAACGGTGTTTGCTCTGTTGGTTTCCGGAGGTGTGGCGGCTTACGGGCAATCCGCCATCGGAATTTTTGAAGGACAGGGCGATGTCGGCGAGGTTCTGCACCCGGGAGCGGCCGCGTTCGATGCGGCCACGAAGACCTATACGCTTTCCGGCAGCGGCGGGAATATGTGGTTCGACAAGGACGAGTTTTACTTTGTCTGGAAGAAGGTATCCGCGGAAGACCTGACGCTCACGTCCGATATTTCGATGGTGACTCCGGATGGCGACGGGCATCGCAAAGCGGTGCTGATGATCCGTCAGAGCCTGGACAGTAATTCTGCCTATGTGGATGCGGCGCGGCATGGCGAGGGTTTGACCTCGTTGCAATATCGCGAGAAAAAAGGCGCCACCACTCATGAGATTGAGTCGAGTTTGTCCGGGCCCGCAAGATTGAGGATTGAGAAACGGGGAAACCGGTTCTATCTGTGGGTGGCTGCGGAGAAGGGCGAACTTGAATTTGCGGGAGGGTCGGCTTGGGTGGATATGCGTCCGCCGTTTTATGTCGGCGTCGGGGTGTGTGCTCACAACAAGGACAACACGGTGAAGGCGAGTTTCGCGAACGTTGAGCTGGAGAGTGAACTCAAGCACGCCAAAGGGAAGTACAGCACCGTGGAGACGATTTTGCTATCGGGCGATGCGCGGACCGGGTACGTTTCGCGCAAGCATTTGAGCGCACCCGGATGGAGCGCCGACGGCCATGCCCTCACTTTCACTGAAGGAAAGTCTGACCAGCAGACGCCTTTCGTACCGCTGGCGACGGCTGCTCCGGTTGGAGAGCCCGTTGCGGCGAAGGCGGATGATGAATTCAGTTATTACACGAGCAAGACGAGCGGCCGGCTGGAGATTTGGCGGAGAAGTAAGACGGTGGAGGGCAGCCAGGCCGAGCAGTTCACGCCTGATGACAACAGCAATGTATCGCCGCATGTTTCTCCGGATGGGAAGTATTTGTTGTATCTGAGTTACTCCAAGGAATATGAGCGGCTTTCCGAGGGAACTCCGGTGGAATTGCGCTTGATGTTACTCAGTGATAAGAGCGTGAAGACTTTAGCGAGTTTTGTGGGGGGTCCGGACTCGTTGGGACCGGAGCCGTGGTCGCCGGATGGGAAGCGAGCGGTGTTTGTCAGCTATCAGTCGGGGTTGGAGGGGAAGTAGGGCATCTGTTGGGAACGAGCTCGACGCATGGGCCAAGAACCGGCATCGCATTCCCGGCCGCACCCGCGAAGCCGACGGCGGCGTTCTTGAGCTGCAAAAACCGGTGAAGCCCGATCCCGCAGGCTGGATCGTCCGCGATTGCATCAACGCCGGCGCTCCCCCTCATATAGTGGTTTTGCTCCGCACTGTTGATGTACCAAGCCAGCGGCTTTCGATGATGCGGTGCCATCGGACGATGCCCGCATTGCGGACAATGGTACGTCCCGTCGCCAAAGATGCGTGTTCCGGGCGAGTGATAGATGTGGCAAAAGCCTTCTTCATCGGCGTAGGAGATGAATTCGAGGTTTTTCATACTTCGCGGGATTAGTCCTGCGCAGGATTAGTCGAAGCCGCTGCCGATTTTTTCCACCTGTACGGGTCTGAGTGGGGATGCTTTAGGCGTCGAGCAGGCCGCCGCGAGGATTGAAACGGACGATGTGACCCTCTGGACCAGCGACCCTCGATAAGCTCGCTATCGAAGGCGCATCGATAGTGGTTCTTTCAGCCAATTTTGCTCAACAGTTCGAGCTTCGCCAAAAGAGACACAATGCAAGCCTGGCTGGCCGCATCGGCGGAGAGATGGCCGGGTAGTGCATCGAGGAACCGTGACGCTGAGAGAAGGCCTCGCACGGCCTCTGCTAGGAACCCACAAAGATCAGGTGAGGCTTCCCTGACCTCTTGGAGCAGCGAGGGGCGCCCGTCTATGACCGATATGAAGCCTTCAAGGTCATGGCTGCCTAAATAATCCTCATGGCCGCGTCCACGGAATGCTTCGATCTTGGTGCCAAGGAAGTACGGCGCGGTGATCGCCTTGAGCTTCACTCCGCTCGGCAATTCGACTGCTACGGCGGTATGGAGCGCGTCGGCATACCAGCGGTTCGAAAATCCAAGAATCGAAGCATCAAGCGGCATCACATCCAGCACGAGTTCGCCATGCTGCCATCGGCACAACCGAGCGTCTTCTCGGCTGTCTTCCCCGAACCCAAGGGCGCGTAGGCGTTCGGAGAAGACGGCGTAATCCGCGTAAGAGGACTCGAGATCACGTCAACATCGTATGTCCGCCGTACCGGCGCAGCGCCAGGGTCGGTGATGAGTAGTCCGGTCGCGCAGCCACCCACGAAGACAATGTCAGGCAGCAGCGGGCGCAGCTTCTGAGCGGCGCTCTCCAAAAGGTCAAGACTAGGAAAGTCCAGCGGCGGCCCCCTGTATTCTCTTACTCAGTTCTTTCACCGCGAGTTCGCGCTCCCTTGCCTTACCGTCACGCAGGGCGTCTACCAGCACCAGCAACTCATACAGGTGAGGGTCGGCAAGCGCAGCCTTCGGTACGTTCTTATGCAGCGGAGCATAGCTGTATCCGCGCACGGAGCCTTCTGCATACGGCCAGACCGGTGGCGGCTCGTTTCCTTGCTCCAGGTGCTGGTGAAGCGGTGGGGCGGCGTAGCGCGTGGGAACTCCTCGCGTCATGGCACCGCTCTCGGCTGGAAAGGCATATCGAATGCCGTGCAGCAGGAATTCCAGCAAAGCTGAACGATTAAGCCGGTCCTTCAGCTCCGGACCCTGCACCAAATGGGAGGCCCGTGCCCGTTTGATGGACGCATACACCTCCGAGGGGTATAGATGGAGCTCGTTTGCCAACTGAAGATACGGTGGCCGGTCCCCCTCGCACAAGGAGAGCTTCAGCAGGACGACGATGTCTAGCGGCCGTAGCACAATTACAGAATAGCGCAGTTGTACAATATTCACAAATGTTGAATCTTGTACAAGCGTTTGCAATGTTAATCACGCTTTTAGCCGTTGTCGGGCTTAACACCAGGAATGCGGCCTTTGATGAGGCTGATCTGGCCAGTATGATGCGATTCGTGTTCGCAGACGTGAAACCACTTACAGAGGTTGTCAGTGGGTCCCCAGCCCCAGGACTTGTCAACGGACATCAGCCACGCGTCATCTCGCTTCCGGAATTCGGCGAACGTTTTCTGGCGGCCTTGCTCCAGAAGGTCGAGGTAGTAATCGAGACTATGGCCTTTGATGGACTGGCGGGCGGGTTCGCCCAGGTCCATGGGTACGGTCCATTCTTTGAAGGCGGGGGCCTTGTCGACTTCGCGCACATCGACGTTTTCGAAGGTTAGTAGCTGATAGAGCTTTTCGGTAGCGGCGAGATGAAGCAGCAGCGCGCCTATCGTGTTTGCTTTGCTGTCGAGCAGGAAGTCGAGCTGCTGCTGATTCATTCCCCTGGTGGCGCGCAACACAGCGCCGCGCATCCAAATCATTTGGGAGACGAGCGTGCCGATCTGTGGCGAATAGCCGGGTCTAGGGCCGAGGATGTTTTCGTTGTTATCGGCGGCTTGGGCAAGGGGCAGTGCGGCCAGGGCGGACCCGGCTGCGATCTGGAAGAAGCGGCGGCGGTGGGGGATCTGGTTACGGGTCTCCGATTGCACGAGGGGATTCATTCCAGCGATTGTATTCGAGTTGCAGGTTGCTTGCGAAGATTGATTTATGGAGTTGGCCGGAAAACAGAAGCGTGTGGGCGTGGTGGGCGGAGGCATTATTGGGCTTTCGACTGCCTGGCGGTTGGCGCAGGGTGGCTTTGCCGTGACGGTTTACGAGAAGTCCAGGCTGGGCGGCGAAGCGAGCTGGGCGGGCGCTGGAATGCTGGCGCCGGGTGGCGAGTTCGAAACCGATTCAAAGCTGGCCCGGCTGGCGATTGAGTCGCGGGATCTTTATCCGGCATTCGTCGAGGAACTGGAGCGCGAATCGCAGATGGACATTGATCTGCAGCAGAGCGGGGCGTTGGACGTTGCTTATCGGGCAGAGGAGATGGATCTGCTGGGTGATCGGGCGCAGCAGCAGACGGAGCTGGGTATTCCGAGCAAACGAATGAAACCTGAGCAGATTGCGACTTTCTGGCCCAGGCTTCGCCGGGAAGATCTGCTGGGCGGGTATTTCTATCCCGGCGATGCGCTAGTGGACCCACGTCATGTGGTGGCCGCGTTGCGCGTTTGTTGCCAGAAGCTGGGAGTCACGCTATTGGAGCGGACGGAAGTGAAGGACGTGGCCGTCACTTTGCGCGGCATTGAACTAGACGGGACACAGCAAAGCGATGCGCTGGTAATTGCCGGGGGCGCCTGGAGCGGCGAGCTGCAAATCAGCGGAGCGCCGAGCCTGCCGGAAAGCGAGCCGGTGCGGGGTCATCTAGTGGGCTATAAGCAGCCTGAGCAGATCTGCAATACGATCATTCGGCGCGGGCATACATATCTGCTGCAGCGGGCGAACGGCTTCTTTGTGGTGGGCGCGTCGGAGGAACGCGTCGGGTTTGACAGGAGTATCAGCCAGAGCACGGCTGAGCAACTGGCCCAATCGGCGGCTTTTCTGATGCCGCATCTGAGCGAGACCACTCCCACTGAGGTCTGGAATGGCTTCAGGCCGGGCGGAGACGGATTGCACCTGGGAGCGTGGCAGGGATCACGCGTTTTCCTGGCCTATGGGCATTATCGGAACGGAATTCTGCTGGCGCCCATTACGGCCAGGCTGATTGCGGCCGAGATCAGCGCCAGTTTATAAAAGCCGCGGGTCGCTTGGCGCGCACCTCTTGGAGGAGCCTGGGAACGTGCTTACGGCGTTTTAACAGATCTTGCAGCAACCTCTCCAAGGCCTCTTCGTCCTGATCCAGCCATTCGCGGGGGATTTCCTTCCAGGCGGAGTCAATGACGGATTCGGGGAAGTTGAGGACCAGATCCAGCCAGGGCTGAAAGGAATCGAGCGACCGGACCTCGTCATAAACTGAGGTGCGGAAGTAAAGGCCTTGCAAAGGTGAATCGGCGAACTGCCAGTGAGGGCCGTTAAAGGCGAAGCCGTGGTCGATCATCTGGGCGAAAAAGCCGATGCGCTTCGGCGGATCACCTTTTATGGGGGTCCAGGTTTTAGCGCGGGCGCGGAAGAATACTGCCTGGCGGGAATCGGCATTGCAGGTCCACTTGTCGAAGACCAGAGCGCCGAGGAAGTCCACGCGGTTTTCTATTTTGTGGAGGAGTTTGTCAGGCAGGAAGTCAAAGATGGCGACGCGGTCCGGGTGGACGGCAAGGCGGGAACCGAAATGGATGCCGGGCAGAGCCGGCTCACGACGGGGTCCTACCAGGAAGTAGAGGTCCGGGTTGTCCGCGATGAAATCGGAAGTGACCTCAACCAGAGAGGTTTCGGGCACGTGGATTTGTAAGTAGCGGAGGAAGGAGTTAGCCAGCCATTCGTTGATCAAGATCCGGCGATGCTGGGGGTTATTGAGTAACTTGACGACATAGAACCCGCCGTCGGTACACTCCAGTAAGTGGGCCTGAGCGCCGCCACGCATCTTACGAATGAGCTTACGAGCTTGAACCGGCATTGGGAAGCGCTTAATGAGAGAATCAGGCTAGGTTACTGAGAAGGAGTGAAGAAAAACATGGCTGAAGAGACCGCTGAAGAGCCCAGGCGCGGGTCAGGCTCTCCCGACGAACTAGCGCTGGATCTGATGAAGTTCATATCCATCGCGACAGGGTACGGGAAGGGTACGCCAACGGCGGGGTTCGGGGGCAAGGGGCCAAGAAGTTCCGAAGAGCATGCCGAAGCTCTCTTAGAACTGTTCAACCGTTGTCGTTCAATAATGCGAAAAGACCCCAAGTAGAGCAAGTCAAGCTTGACGAAAGGCCGGACACGAAACCGATGAGGTTTCCTGCCCGGCTTTTTGTTGCTGCAGACTGATTACTTCCTTTTGGCGACGGTCTTCACAGGTGTCTTCACAGGTGTCTTCACGGCCTTTTTCGGAGCAGCCTTTTTGGGCGCCGCCTTCTTAGGCGCAACCGCCTTCTTCACGGGCGCCGCCGCCTTTTTAACGGCTTTCTTGGTAGGGACTGCCTTCTTAGGAGCGGCGGTCTTTTTGACTGGTCCGGACGACTTCTTGACCGGGGCGCTCTTCTTTACTGCCTTCTTCACTGCTTTCTTGGTGGCCACTGATTTCTTTCCTGTATTGGTTGATTTTTTTGGTGCATTCTTCGCCGGAGCCGTCTTGGTGGCTACCTTTTTGGCCGGCGCTTTCTTAGCGGGGGCCTTCTTGGGAGCAACCTTTTTAGCTGCCGTTTTCCGGGCAGCCGGCTGGCTGGAAGATTCCTTCTTTACGGCTGGAGCCGATGGTGCTTCAGAGACTTCAACAGGCTCCTCGGGGGCTGCGTCCGCCGGAGCAGCTTCCTTTTTGCGGTCTGGCTCCGCAGGCGCAGTCACTGTTGTGCTGGCTGGTTTTGTTTCCTCATCCACATCGTCCTCTTCCTCGTCCTCTTCGTACTCGTCCTTATCCGACTCTAATTCCACATGCTCATCTTCGTACTCGAAGTCATCTTCTTCATCACCCGGCTTCATCCAATAAGCTAAGCTCACGACTCCTCCTTTCACACGTCATCCTGCTATGGATGCAGATGTTGCGATCAGCAAAATGATTTCACAAGCGTAGCAAGATTAGTAACAAGAGATGATAATTTTATGATTCGAGTTACCCGGGCGCCCAAAGGTGGAGCACATTACTGGCGCAGACTCGCAGTATGAACGGTAGCTTTGCGATGAAGAATCTGCGGCGGCATGCGGCGCGAAGCAGCCAGATGAGCGCCACCGTGGGTAGCGTTTGACTTTGCCAGATGGACGCTCGGAGAGCCGCTATGCAACTTCGTGCGGGAAGAGGATCGAGCGGCAAAGTCATTGCGCGCTTCAGCCGGGATCAAAAGAGTATCGCCTGCGGTGAGGTTGTCCGCGAGGGTATTATTTACAGCGACGATCCGTTCCGGAGCGGTATTGTAGGCCTTGGCGATAGCGGCCAATGTATCGTTCGCCGTCACGCGGTGAAGCCGCCAGGCCGCGCGATTCGCCGCGGGTACAAAGTCCAGCGCCGCCATGGTTGTATCCGCCGACCCTTTGGGCACATGGATGTCATAGCCTTCCGGAGCAACACTGCCAAGGATGGCGGGGTTCAAATCACGGATGGCGGAGACGGGCTGCAGGGTGGCGTCGGCGATCAGATTCAGGTTGGTCCTGGCAGTGACACGGATGGTGTCGTACTCGATAGGCGGGTCCGTATCAAGGTTGTCCAGACCGTAATCCTGAGGGTTCTTTGCCATGATCGTGATGGCAACGATGATGGGAACGTAGTTGGAAGTCTCTCTGGGAAGGGCGTGACGTTTCAGGAGCTCCCAGTAATCGGCATAGCCGGTGCGCTCAACCGCGCGGTCGACGCCACCAGCGCCGCAGTTATAAGCGGCCATTGCCAGATACCAGTCGCCGTAACGTTGATAGAGGTCACGCAAGTAACGTGCGGCGGCTCGGGTAGCTTTTTCCGGATCAAGCCGGTCATCGGCGGCCGGGGTGCGGGAAAGCTTGTAAGTAGAGCCGGTCTCAGCGATGAACTGCCACATGCCGACCGCTTGTTTGTTGGATACTGAGCGCGGGAGAAAAGCGGATTCGGCCTGGGCGAGATAGATCAACTCCTGAGGCACGCCTTCTTCGGTAAAGATCCGCTCAATCATGGCCCGGTAACGGCCGGCCCGCTTGAAGCCGCTGAGAAGAGTTTGCCGCCCCCTCTCAGTAGAGAAGTAGTGGACGTAACTTTGAACGGGCTCAGCCAGATCGAGCGGGATGCCAGAGGCGGTGTGATGTAGTTCACCCTGAAGTTGGGGGGTCAGCTTGGGATCGACCGGGAAGGTCATATGGCTGATCTCGTCAATCGGGGCCTTATCGTAGACCACGGCTTCATCTTCCGTCTGGCCGGCGCCGAGCTTTTCGACGTCGAAGCGATAGATGATGTCGCTCATCTCGTCCAGGCGGCGCTCAATACGGCGATGGTCCGGGATGGAATCGGGAGCGGAGAGAAGGATGTTGATAGCTTCGTCGAACTCGCGGTGGGCCGTGGTGAAATCGCTTTTGAAGTAAGCCTCACGGCCTGAAGCGAAGTGGGTTTCGGCTTGCGCAAGCCGAGCGTCGGTCTCGGCGGAGTGAGCCACATCGCCCATGCCTTCACCGAGTTCACCTAGTGAAGCGGCAGGAATCGATACGCTGGCTGCAGCACTGACGCCGGGGACTGAACCGGCCACATGGGAGGCTTGACCGGCTGGGGATTTTGGCGCCGCAGCGGCAGCGGTGACAGTAACCGCTGCCGAAATTAGGGCGAACCCAGCGAGCTTTAGCTGCTTACGAAGAACAATCATTCGATAAAGGGTATTTATAGTTTAGCCAAATCGTAACGGAAGGATCACTGTAACTCATTCTAAAGTTGATGGTCAAGTCCAAATGCTTTTCGGATACTGAATTCTGTAACGAAGTACCAAACTTCATAGTTTGCGTTTTGAGTTAGACAGAGAACGCCTGAAAGGTATTTCAGGCGTTTTGACGGTGTAAGGAAAGATACGGAAAAGCGTTATTTAGCGGGTGGGGACTGGGGTGTGCTGCCGGCTGGTGATCACACGATCAATGAGGCCGTATTCAAGGGCGGCCCTGGGTTCCAGGATATAGTCGCGATCGACATCGCGAGCGATCTTATCCACGGTCTGTCCGGACGCATCGGCCAGAATCTCATTCAACGACTGGCGCATGCGCAGGATTTCGCGGGCGTAGATGTCGATGTCGGCGGCCTGGCCACCTAAACCACTCATTGAGGGCTGGTGGATGAGGATACGCGAGTTCGGCAGACTGAAGCGTTTGCCTTTCGTACCACAGGCGAGCAAAACGGCAGCCATGGAAGCAGCCTGACCGAGGCAATACGTAGTGATGTCGGGTTCCACCAAGCGCATGGTATCCAAAATGGCAAGGCCAGCCGTGATGGAGCCACCCGGCGAATTGATGTAGAGGGAGATGTCGCGTTCCGGGTCTTCGGCAGCCAGAAACAGCATCTGAGCCATGACTAAATTGGCAACGTTGTCATCAATAGGGGTGCCGAGAAAGATGATGTTTTCTTTCAGCAGGCGTGAGTATATGTCATAGGCGCGCTCGCCACGCGACGTTTGCTCGACGACCATGGGCACGAGGACAGAATTGTTCATCTAAAGAACTCCTTAGACGGCAAAGCACCGCATCGCTGCGAAAGTCTTTGACGGCACCACCATGATATAGGATGGAGGGGCAAACAACGGGTGTTGCGAGGCAATGATTACCCCTAAATGATCCGGGCCTATTGACGCGAGGATTTCCAAAGGGGGAACATTAAAGGGACAACAAACAGCCCTTTCCAAGTCCAGGTTAGATTCTCTTTTTGGATTTGTCCTAAATGGGTCTAATTAAAACATCTAACTGCACCGATTTGTACTCTAGGCGGGGTTACCAAGTTAAGCATGAAGGTCCTGATAGCCGACGATAGCGCCACTTCACGTGTTGTGCTTAAGCGTGCGTTGTCGACTTGGGGTTACGAGGTTGTCACGGCGGAAGACGGCGAAGAGGCATGGGCTATCTTAGCGGAGCCAGATCCGCCGCCGCTGGCGATCCTGGACTGGGTGATGCCGCGTTTGACGGGCCTGGAAGTGTGCAAGAAGGTGCGGGAGAACCCTCACCGGGAACCTTATACCTATATCCTGCTTCTCACCTCCAAAAACACGAAGAGTGAAACGGTGGAAGGGTTTGAAGCAGGCGCCGACGATTACATCGTAAAGCCGTTCGACCAGCATGAATTGCAGTTCCGATTGCGCGCCGGGAAGCGTATTATTGACCTGCAAATGGATCTGCTGAAGGCTCGTGAGGAACTGCGCGAGCGCGCCAGCAAGGATCTGCTGACCATGCTGCCCAACCGAGCCGCCATTGCGGCGACGCTGGACTCGGAAATCTCGCGCTGCCACCGGGATCGGCGCACGGTTGGAGTGATTTTGCTGGACATTGATCATTTCAAAAAGATCAATGATACTTATGGCCACTTCACTGGAGACGCTGTTCTAAAAGAGACGGCCATGCGCTTACGCGGGAACATGCGCCAGTACGATCAGATTGGGCGTTATGGCGGCGAGGAGTTTCTGGTAGTGCTGCCAAACTGCGATCTGGACCAGGCCGCTAACCAGGCGGAACGAATGCGGGTACGGTTGCACGCCTCCCCCATGGTTGTGGATGGCATAGAGATCCCAGTTTCGGCCAGTTTCGGCGTGACCGTTTCAGATGGCTCGGAACGCCGGCCCGATCTGTTCGTTCGGGTGGCGGATGAGGCGCTTTACCGCGCGAAGGCCGGCGGCCGGAACCAAGTTCAGAGCATGACAATGGAGCAGTCCAGCCTGGTGTCTGCGACTTAGAGGCTGGACGCGGAGCAGGTTCCGTGCTTGCTATAATTTTGGTGTTGCGCCCATAGCTCAGCTGGATAGAGCGTCTGGCTACGAACCAGAAGGTCGGGTGTTCGAATCACTCTGGGCGCACCAAACTCACTCTTCCCGCCTAACCACCTCTCGTGAGCCGCTACTTGGCGGCCGCTTCAATCTCCTGCCACTCGCTGTCTTTCAAATTCACGTCAGCCGCGCCGACGTTTTCTTCGAGATGCTTCACGGAACTGGTTCCAGGGATGGGCAGGATTACCGGCGAACGCCTCAATAACCAGGCGAGCGAGAGCTGAGAGACAGTCGCCTTGTGCGCCTTCGCCACCTGATCCAGTTTTCCGCCTGGTTGCGCCAGTTTGCCTGCGGCCACCGGGAACCAGGGGATGAAGGCGATGTTGTGGCGGGTGCAGTAATCAACCACATCCTCATGCCCGCGATCACCGATGTTGTAGCGATTCTGTACGCTGACAATATCGACTACCTTGCGCGCCTGGTCGATTTCGTGAGGCTTCACCTCACTCAACCCGACGTGGCGGATCTTGCCTTGCTCCTGCAATTTTTTGATAGCGCCTAATGATTCCTCTACCGGCACTTTGGAATCGATTCTGTGCAACTGCCAGAGGTCGATCCGCTCTAATTTGAGCCGGCGGAGACTCATTTCCACCTGCTGAATCAGGTATTCAGGGCGGCCCACGGGCAGCCATTTGTTCGGACCCTGGCGGGTAAGGCCGGCCTTGGTGGCGATTACTACTCCAGCTGGATAGGGCGCCAGTGCTTCGCCGATGAGGCGTTCACTGACTTCGGGGCCGTAGGAATCGGCGGTATCTATGAAGTTAACGCCGAGTTCCACAGCGCGGCGCAGAACCTGTTTGGCGGTGTTCGCATCCTGCGGCTCACCCCAAATCCCCTCACCTGTAATTCGCATGGCGCCGAAACCAAGGCGGTTGACGGTTAGGTCTCCGCCCAGAGCGAAGGTTCCCGCCGCTTTTGCGTTCAGAGTTGTTGTCATACGGGTTAGATGCGCATGCCGACTTAGACGGCCAGCGAATCCGTACAAGTGGAACTTACAGCGATTCAGAGTTCATACTGTGAAGTTACTCGTGGGCGGGGAATTTGCGGCGCTTATTCCGGCGATCGAGCGGCGACGTTGCTATTTAGCAACGCCTGCGTTGCTGAGTGTCGGGGGGCATGGGAAGCCGGACTCTTGAGGCGCTTATTGCTTGATGGTTGGAACGGAGCCGTCCAGGCATTTTCGAATCAGGGCACGCGCTAACACGGCATGGCCTTCGCCCTTGATGTGCGACTCCACGATGTAGAACAGCTGATCCGAGTGGGGAACGGTTGCGAACTCGCTAATTCCATCCACGTAGCCAATGCCAAGTTTCCCGGCCATTTGCTTCAATTCCCGATCAAAGGCGTAGGCGTCGCTGTTCGGCGGCGGGTTGCTGACGCTGAGTAAGGCGGCTTGGGGACGCGATGGAACCGCCATGAGCAGGAAGGGAATGCCGGCTTGTTTAAAGCGTGCCGCCATGTCTGTGAGTATCAGGTCGAAGTCGGCGTAACGTGCTTTCCAGTGGGCGCTCATCGGCTTGCGCAGATAGTCGGCCTTCTGACCGTAGCTCATGTATATCCGCAGGAAGGTATCGGTATTAGTGAAGAGGAAGTGTTGAGCGATGAGGAATGTGCGGCTATCATTCAAAGCAATTTGTAGCCGCTTGATCATCGTTGGTGGAGCGTAATGGAAGAGCGGCCCGGGAGGAACACCGTTCGGGTCATTGCGATGGGCCAGTTGAACAGGGTCCATCACCTGATCGAGATCGAATGACGCCACGGGATAGACAACCAAGTCGGGATGCAGGCGAATGGCTTCGTTTACCCGCTCATAGCAGGTGAGCGGCGATAAGGCTGGGAGACCGAAGTTTTCAATCTGGACGGTGCGGTCGGTGGCTTTGGCGATCGCTTTGGCTGTACGGTCGGCGAAAGTCTGGTCATACGGCACGTGAAGCCCTTCGCTATTGGAAGAACCTAGCAAGACGATGCGGATAGCGCCTGGCGGCTTTGCTCCGCAGTCATCAAAGGTGCGGTAACCGCACGAATTGAAATGATAGGTAACGGCCGGACCCTCGGCGATTTTTGTGGTTGACGTACAGTTCGGGACGGCGTGGAAGATTCCGAAACGGTCTTGATAAGTACACTTGTCGACCGGCTGTTCCGGCCAAAACGCCCGGGTACCGAGTTCCGTGAGGCCCAGCATGACGACCACTGTTGCGGCTATCAGGAGCGGAACAATAATGTAGTCGCGCTTGCTAAGTTCTTTCTTACCCAACGCAGTGGAATCGACTCCACCGGCGTCCACTAACAGGTCTGCTTTCATGCCCTACGAATCGTGAATGATGAGATTTCTGCGGGTTTCGACATGAATCCGTGGATGCTTCCGCTCGCAGAATACCAAAAAATGAGCTAGTTTCGTTACGGGTTTATTGCTGGTCTGCCAGTAATTCCAGGTGAGCAGGGAACTTACTCGAACGGCTGAAGACATCTAAAAGGCTCATTTCTTTGGTAAAATGGGCTTTTGATCACCACGCAAAGCCAAGTACAACGGGCGTATTTCGGCAGATTCCGACCAATACCGATCGTCACCGTTTGCAGCTGGCTTTTGATGCTGATGACCGGCACGGATTTCCTGGATGCCTCGTTGCTGTCAGCGGCGATTGCGTTTGGCCTGATGTCGGTGGAGATAGCCGGTGGAATCAGGACCGCTCCGGGATTACTGAACTTTGTTCTCATTCTGAAATTTCTCCTTATTGCCGTTGTTCTGAAGACCGTCACGCTTCAGCCCACTGACAGCAACCTGCGCGCTCCGCGCACAACCGCAGAAGTAATGGCGGTTGGCTTTTTCTCGCTGTACGTGGGCAGCCTCGTTTACCGGCATCTGAAAAAAATCAGAGGTGTGGTGAAAGATGTGACGGACCCACAGGTATACCTTTGGCTGACGATCTTATTTTGCGTTGCGTGTCTGGGTAGTACCTTTGTCATTCTGATCTTCCAAACGTCTTATGAGCTGGCTTTGCAGGGCGGCCTGTGGGGTATCGCTCACCAGTTTGAAGTATGCAGCGCCTTTTGCGTTGTGCCAGCTATGTACTACGCCTGGAGTTCCGGGTCGAAGCGTTTTCTGTCTCATCCGCTTGTCCTGACCATTCTTTTTGTGGAGATTGCTCTCGGGCTGGCGACCACCACCAAAGAAGCTTTGATGGAGCCCGTTCTCTGCTATCTCAGCGTCGGGTTTATCCGCTACGGCATTCGAAGCAAGGCGGTCTGGAGTATTGTCGCGGCGGGCATGATGTTCTACGTCACCATCGGTTACCCCTACAGCCAATATGTCCGCAGTCACGGTGGCCGCAATGGATCCTTGGAGGAGCGCTGGGAAGTGATCCAAGAGGTCTTCCTGAACGTCGCGACCGACAGCACTTTTCGTCAAGCGGTTGATTCGCAGATCTATTCCGGGAACTCATACTTGGGCAGGGAAAGCCTGGAACCGATTGGACGGCTCGCCATGGTTGGCGAAGCAGACAGACTGATTGACGCTACAGACCAAACGCAATCCTATACAGGCTGGCAAACGATTATTGCTGGATTGCAAGTGGCCGTGCCGAGTTTCATTATGCCGATGAAGCCCGACTTTGCGGTTGGCAATCTGTTGGGACACATTGGCGGCGAACTGGCCGATGATGATTACTCCACTCAGATCTCCTATGGCTTCATGGCCAATCTGTATAACGCCTTTGGCCTTTATGGAGTGCTTTTCGGCACGATTATTTTCATTTCCACCTTCTACTACATGCTGCGGCTCTGGTTTGCCTCGCCGGACCTTAACTTCGGACCTTACGGTTCATCGATTTGGTATATCTTGCTTGGCTTGCTTTTCGAGCACAGCCTGATAGAAGGTCCCGTCGCCAATGATCTGCCCGCGTACATTAATTTGGGCGCGACAGTGGCGCTGATCTGGGCGGCCGGAATGATCGTCCGTTCGTTCAAGGTGCGTCGCGCAGGGCACAGATATTAGTAGGGCTTCGGAGCGCGCGAATTAAGTTCCGCTCTGCTGCGATGTTGTGCGAACGCCGGTACACTACCGTCCAGGCATTTCCGAATGAGCGCTTTGGCCACGACTGCGTTGCCTTCGCCGGTCAGGTGCGATTCAAAGAGATAGAACAACCGGTCTGAGTGCGGCACTTGGCTGAAGGCTTTCGTGGCATCGACATAACCGACGCCTAGGGGCTTTGCCAGCTTTTCAATGTTGCTGCCGAATTCAAAGGCATCGCTATTCGGCGGCCGCTGGTTGCTGCTGAGCAGGGCGGCTATCTGGTGCGAAGGTACGGCAATGATTAGCATCGGAATGCCGGCGGCGTGGAAGCGGTTGGCCATGTCCGTCAGGATCAAATTGAAATCGGCAAAGCGCTTCTGCCAGGGAAGGGAAAGCGGCTGGCGCATGTAGTCTGTCTTGTCACCCCGGGAGAGTGAGAGGCGCAGATAGGTGTCGGTGTTGGTGAACAGGAAATGCTGAGCCATAATGATGGCCCGGCTGTCCTGAATATTGATTGCCACCCACTTCAGAAACGAGAGGTGTATGGTGGCAGCGGGCCGGTCAAACGTGATTTCGGGGTGGTTGCGGGCGGCCAGCTGTTCGGGGTCGAGCTTTTCTTCCAGGTCGAAGGGAGAAACCGCATAGACCACCAAGTCGGGGTGAAGAGCGATGACCTCGGAAACACGCCGATAAACCTGAAGCGGCGATAGGGCCTCGAAGCCAAGGTTTTCATCCTGCACCTTGCGGCCTGTTGCACTGGCGATTGCTTTGGCAGTCTCTTCCGGAAACGTCTGCTCCAGAGGAACGTGATAGCCCTGGGTGATGGAGGCGCCGATGAAGGCGATCCGCAAGGTTCCCGGCTGCCTGGAGCCGCAGGAATCATTGGTCCGGTAACCGCACTCGTTGTACTTGTACGTCACCCAGGGACCTTCAGCGATCTTAGTGGTGACGCTGCAATTCGGCACAGAATGAAACGTGCCCGATTTATCCTCGGTGACGCAAGTTGTATAGTCTTCGTGCGCCGGAAAAGCGATGCGGGTTCCGATTTCGGCCGCGGCGAACATAACTGCGGCGGTGGCGATGATGAGAACCGGGACCATGATGTAATCCCGGCGGGAGACTGTAGACGACGAAGGGGGCGGCGGGGATGCTGGAGTCACCTGAGTTTTGAGCGCGCTTTGCCCGCGCGCGTCTTCCAGCATCATCTCCTATGCCTGAGCTGTGACTTCGAAACCGAGGGAACGGACCACCATGGGAGCGCCCTGGATGGCAGCGGTCTGGACGTCGAGTTCCCATCGCGTAGAGCCATCCGGGTTGCGTTCCACCTCAGTGAATCCCAGGCTGGCATAGTGATCTTCCACGAGCTTGTTCTTTTCGGTTGGCAGATAGACACCGATCAACTTGCGAATAGCGCGCTGTTTGGCATGTTCAATGACTTCGCGCAACACCATGTTTTGAACGCGGCGTCCGAGAACACGGCAACTCATAAGCCAGGTGTCGAACTCCCAGGTATGGGGCGCTGTCTCGCGGCAAATAACCACGCTAATCATGCCGTTATCGCCGAAAGCATCGGCCAGCCGTACCTGCAGAGTGAAAGAGCTTGGGTCCTGTTCGGCTAGCGCCACTTCCGCTTCGGTATAGCGGCGCGTGGTCAGGTTGAACTGATTTGACTTGTTGATCAACTGCGCGATGCGGGCGCGGCCGGTGGCATCGAAGGGTTGAAACGTGATCTCCATGTTGAGCGATGCAAGATAGGCATCCACATCACCGGCCTGCTTTTGAAGGCTGATGCGGCGGGCGTTGTCCTGATAAAAGCCTGCTCGTTGAAGATCTTCTTTGGAGAAAGCAACCGACTCGAAATAGCCGGCGGCTGCGAGCGTTCGAGCATAAAGAGCCGGATCTGGCGGCAGCTCGGGGACAGCTACCTGAGGGAGAATTTGCCGCACGAGGCCGCGCTCCACCGGATTGTCGTCCAACAGAACCATGGAATCAACGCCTAACGAAAGCTCTTCGGCAATGGCTTTGATGTTGGTCGCCTTGTCATTCCAGTTGGCCTGGAAGACGGCAATATGATCTTCCCGCAGCAGCATCTCAGGGTGCTTTTGAAAGGGCATGCGCGCCACATCATCGTTATTCTTCGAAGAGACGGCCAGAACTATACCGCGCTCGCGCAGTTCCAGAGCCAGGCGCTGCACAGCCAAATGCGCTTCGCCGGTGGCGTCCCCTTGCGCGATCTGGATGCCTTCCAGGCCGTCATCGCCCACAATGCCGCCCCAGACCGTGTTATCTAAATCCAGCACCAGACACTTGCGGCTTTTGCCGCGCAGAGAAGCAATGACGCGCGCGACGTGATCGGCATAGAGTGGCAGATAGGTGTTGGAAAACGGCAGTTTGGCCAAATTCCACTGTACGGGCGAGTGCCATTCGGAGAGGCCTACGGTTTCGGCTACGCCCGCTACATCAAGAAGGATGTGGCTGGTGCCGAAAGTAGCGGCGGCAAGACCGGAGTTGATACGTTCGATCAGGTTTCGTAAAGAGCCGGGCACCATGCGGTCCAGGCTGCCGAAGAGCTGTTCCGGCGGCGGAGCGAAGGTCTGCATGATGCAGACGGCCTGTGAATTTGTCTCGATGCCGTTGCGAATGCTTTCCAGATAGTTGAGCGAGGCGTTCACAGCCTGATCAGCCGACTCAACGCTGCCCAACTGACAACGAAGCGGCAGCGAACGGTAGTCAATGGCGATGAGCACTGCATCGGGTTTGGCTAAGTTGATGACGGAAGTGGGAGACAGGGCTTCCTGAATCACCTGGTCATAATCTGCCTTGATGCATTCCAGCAAAATTCCGTGACGCGCCGCAGTGGCGGTGAGGGCCGGCACGATGAAATCGACCGTGGAGTTACTAAGAACTCCGAGGCGAAACGGGACTAACGGTTTAAGCGACGCGCCGCCGGCGGCTGACTTGGTAATAAGTTTCGCAAGGCGATTCAGCTGATTTTCGTCCAGCGCATACGAAGCCAGCGCCTGTAAGGAGGAGCCCAGGCTTTTCTCAGCCGCGGAAGCAAGATTTTTACAGCGATTCGAAAAGTCGGCCGGAGGGCGCGGCAGCCACGATAGGTCTGAATACAGGTTTGTGCTCATGTTTTTGAAAAAGAAGGTTACGCAGCTTTTGACGAAATCAAGGAGACAAGATCTCCCACATTCTTCAGCTTGCCGACTTCAGAGGCAGAAAACCGCACTCCGAAGGCCTTCTCGACGGTCAGCATGAGGCGGATATGACTCAGGCTGTCCCATCCGTCGACATCGTCGGCGGTTAACTGGGGCGTAACTACAATGTCTTCGTCGTCGAACACATCATGAAAAATACCAGTGAGTTTCTCATAAATGGGGGGATTTTCCATGGCTTACGCTCGCAGAATAGCAGAGAAGGCGACAATCCGGCTACTGTGGCGCTACGCATAGAGTAGGCGTACTAGGAGCCCCTATTAGAATCAGAGAGTGCCACACTACTGCACTCTTATTCCTGGTGATGGAATTGGTCCTGAGGTGGCACAAGCCGCCGTTCGCGCGGTTGAAGCCACGGGAGTAGACATCACCTGGCGTCGCGCCGAGCTGAACGAGGCCATCATTTTGGAATCCGGCAAGACCCTGCCGCAGTATCTGCTGGACTCCTTGAACGAAACGAAAGTCGGGCTGAAAGGACCGGTGACCACTCCGGTCGGCGGTGGGTTTCAAAGCGTTAACGTGGCGCTACGCAAGACGCTCGAGTTGTTTGCGAACGTGCGTCCGGTGAAAACGCTGCCGGGCATAAGAAGCAGGTTTCAGGATGTGGCGATTGACATGGTCATCTTCCGCGAGAATACGGAAGACCTCTATAGCGGCCTGGAACACGAGATTGTAAAGGATGTTGTCACCAGCCTGAAGGTGATTACGCGAACGGCGTCCGAGAAGATTGCCAAATACGCGTTCAAATATGCCCGTACAAACGGCCGAAAGAAGGTGGTGGCGATCCATAAGGCCAACATCATGAAACTGGCTGACGGCCTATTTTTGCGCTGTTGCCGCGAAGTATCCAAAGATTACCTGGAGATTGAGTACAAAGAACTGATTGTGGACAATGCGTCGATGCAATTGGTCATGCGGCCAGAGTCTTTTGATGTGCTGCTGTTGCCGAATCTGTACGGCGACATTGTTTCTGATCTGGCTGCCGGATTGGTTGGCGGTTTAGGCATTGTCCCGGGCGCCAATATGGGCGAAACACACGCGGTGTTCGAGGCTGTTCATGGCAGCGCACCGGATATTGCGGGCCAAGGTAAGGCCAATCCGACAGCGTTGATGCTGTCCTCGGCAATGCTGCTGACTCACATCGGTGAGCTGGAGTGTGCGCATAAGTTGCAGAAGGCCGTGGAAGCGGTTTATGCCGAAGGCAAGCACTTGACCGGCGACGTGGGCGGTGGAGCGTCTACCCAGGAGTTTACGGATGCGGTGGTGCGGACTTTGCGCGGGTAGTTAGTGTTTCCAGTTCCTCTAACGTGCGTGGCCAGTCAGAGCCAAGCAACCGGGAGAGGCCACGGTCGGCGAGCACCTTGCCTCCGGTCTGACAGCGCGCGCAGTAATTGGTTTCGTTGTCGGCGAAGCGGATGCGCTGAACTTTTTCACCGCATCGAGGGCATAGTTCGCCGTAGCGGCCGTGCACGGCCATCCCGGGCCGGAAAGCGGTGACTTTCTCCGGAAAGGATTTTCGGGCTTCGGCATTGAAGCGCTCAATCCATAGCTGAAGAGTTTCCCGCGTGGCGAGGAAGAGAATAGCCCATTGTGCCTCTGTGAGCTTAGCGGTCTGTAGGAGTGGCGACAGCATGGCGGCGTGGAGGATCTCATCCGAGTAGGCGTTGCCGATCCCGCTAAGGAAGCGCGGATCCGTGAGCGCTCGTTTTAGCGTGTGATTCGATGTGCTGAGAGCCGCACGGAAGGACTCCGGCGTGGCGTTGAATACATCGATTCCCCCAGGGTCCAGGGCAGCAAGACCCTCTCCGCCTTGCACGACGTGCAGTGAGGCGCGCCGTTTGGTCCCCGCTTCGGTTAGCGTGAGCGTCCCGTTGGGGAAGTCAAAGGCGGCCAGGTTTTGCCGGCCGCTCAGTTTTGCGGGAGCAGGCCGCCAGTGAAGACGCCCGGCAATCATCAGATGGAGCACGAGCCAAACGTCGTTCGCAAGTCCGATGGCGATACGTTTTCCGACTCGTTCAAGGCCTTGAACTGTTTGTCCTTCAGCGGCGGCGGGTTGAGGAGTGATGGAACGCAACAGGAACGGACTGGCGATGCGAATCTGGAGTAGTTTCTGGCCCACGACTCGTGACTCCAAAGCTGTCAGATAAGCATTGATGTCCGGCAGCTCAGGCATGGCTTGGGGTGATTACTGCGCGGATTTTCGAAAGAAGATGATGTGCTGCCAGGGAAGCGTGTCCACCACCTTTTCAAAGGAATATCCTTCCGGCGTGACCTCCGCTTTCACTTCTTCAACACTCATCTTGTGTTCAGCACGGATGGGAACGCTGGCATCTTCTTTGCGGTATTCCAGCAGCACGAGGCGCCCGTCAGACTTCAGCGAGTCGCGGATGCGATCCAACATGCGCTGGGGGCGCGAGAATTCATGATAGACGTCCACCAGGATCACAAGATCTAATTTGCCGGGCGGCAGTTTGGGATTCGACTCGGTGCCCAGAATGGTAACCACATTGGTGATGTGCTGGGCGGTCGCATTAGTGTTCAACCTGTCCAGCATTCCTTGCTGAATGTCATTGGCGTAAACGATGCCTTGAGGGCCTACGATCTTGGCCATTCGGAGGCTGTAATAGCCGGTGCCTGCGCCTACATCGCCCACGCACATGCCAGACTTCAGGTTTAATTCCGCGATGGCTTTTTCCGGATGTTCTTCGCTCTCACGTTCGTTGCGGTCCAGCCAGTCGGCTCCACTTATACCCATAACGGGCGCTATTTTGCGGCCGGTGACGGGATGCGTCGCTTGCGCACGGACAAGGGAAGAACCAGCCAGTAGCGCCAGGAACAAAGCCGCTACGATCTTAGATGTATGAAGGCGTTTCATGGCGTTTGCGGGTTGGCGGTCTCGGTTCTGTTGTTCTTCCTAATTGTGTCACCAGCGCTTCGCGCGCAAGGCGACGATCATCCGCTGGCGGTGCTGGATGGCGGAGTAGAGCGCTGGGAAGATGCCCCCTACGTTGCTAGTACGTTTCAGTTCCTGCCAGGAGATTACCTCTACTTTACCTTCCATATAGCTGGTTTCAAGATCCAAAAGAGCGAAACAACGGAGGCAAAGTCTGTTTCACTTGAATATGAAGTGACCCCTGAGGACGTAAATAACGTGCCCTTGACGCCGCCGGCTACCGGAAAGATTCAAGACGATCTAAGTGCGGAAGATAAGAACTGGACACCTAAGCGCCGGGCTTCGTTTTTGCTTCCCTCGTATGTAGCAGCGGGTGAGTACCACGTTCATGTGGCGGTGAAGGATCTGATTGCAAAGACCGAGACAGTGCGCGATTACTCGTTTCAAATGGGCGGTATTCAGGTGAGCGCCGCGCCTTCAGTTCAAGTGGAGGCCTTTCAGTTCCTTCGCAATGAGGATGATGCCAATGCTCTGGAGCTGTCGGCGTACGCTCCCGGCGATACAGTGTGGGCGCGATTTCAAATGATTGGTTTCAAGCTGGAGGCGGAAAACAAGTACCGGCTGGCCTATGGCGTCAAGGTGATTCGGCCTGATGGCAAAACTTTCCTCGACGAGCCGAATGCAGCCCGAATCGAGTCGGATAGCTTCTATCCTGCTAAGTTCGTGCCGGGCACACTGCAAATCACTACGCCGAAGAACGCAGCGCGTGGGTCCTATGCGCTGACTTTGACAATTCGGGACTTGGTCTCGAACCAGACCTTCGATCTGAAGCAGACATTTACGATTGAATAGTTTCACCCAGCTGCCGGATACGCGTTATCCCTTCCTGAAAGGCTGCTTTCTCTGTTAGCAGACTAACAATCAGATATGGTTCGCCCGGCATGTCAAAGAAGTAGCCGGGTTGAACAATAACGTTGTGTTCGCAAGCCAACCGCGTGAGCCATTGGTCTTCATTGATCAGGTTGGGAACACGGAGGATGGCTGACCACCCGCCTTCCAGGTGCAGCATCTGCGTGTGGGTATCTTCCAGCAAGCCGGCGAGCGTCTGCAAATTGTATTCAAGGCGCGTTTGGATACGATGGCGGATACTATCGCCAATTGCCAGCAGATTTTTGAGCGCCAGTTGGACGGGTGTGCCCACCGGTAGATAGGTATCCAGCAGGAGTTCCAGACGCGCACAAGCCTTTTCGCGCTCAGCCGGGGGACCGCTAATGGTCAGCCACGCAAGCTTCATCTGCGGCATGCCTGAGGCTTTGGAGAGGCCATTGAGACTGAAGTTCAGGACATCGTTCTGCGCAGCGAGGGTCGCCATCCGCTCCGCTGACGGGCGGATTGCGTATTCCAGGAAGACCTCGTCCGAGATCAAGGGCAGGGAATGCCGGATGGCCAGTTCGCGAAGTCGGGAGAACTCAGTCAGCTTCACGAAAGAGCCCGTGGGGTTGTTAGGATGCACCAGGATGAGGGCGCGGGTCCTCGTGTTGATAGCCGCTTCCATGCTGTCGAAATCGATGTACCAGCTTCCGTCATAGGCCAGATGGTAAGGCCGCAGGTTTATGCATTCAAGCCGTGCCAGATATTCGAACAGCGGATAAGACGGCGTAGGTACCAGCACTTCATCACCCGGGTTGGCGAGGAGTTTGAAAAGAATGCTGTAGGCTTCGCTGGTACTCGCGGTCAGAGCGATTTGAGAGGCGGATACCCGCATGCGTTCGGCAAGTACTTCGCGAGCTTCCCGGTTGCCAAGCGATTCCGGCTCATAGCGGAAATTGGAAAGCGAGCCGAAAGCCGAGCTAATTTCCGCATGCGGATAGTCCGCCAGAGCCCCTGTTGGATTAGAGATGGTGAGGTCGAGTAAGGGCCTCCCGGCCAGCCGGAGTTCAGCCAGGAGCTGGCTGAACGAGTTTTCGGGTGAGATCCAGGCGAGCCGGTCGGAGTAACGGTACAACGCTCTATTATTTCGTACAGACTCAGTCAGGCCGTTGAACGGAAAAATTCAGTGGTTTCGGGTGAAGCGAGCGCTTGGGTGGCGAGTCCAAGGTGGTGAAGAGCGTGCGTTCAAGACAAGATCCACCGTCCAGCAACAACGTAGGTTCCAGCACCATTGATTCGAATTTTTCAACCTGATCTGCCGTGAGCACAGGACTCCAGATAGCCAGCAACTGTTGCGCGATGGGAGCGGCTAAGGTAGCAGCGGAGAGCGCACCGGCGGGCAGTCCCGAGCGGCTGGTTCCGAGCACCGGGAGGATGCCGGTTACAGAGACTAAGCCAAGATTGAGCCAGGTTCTGAGGCTGTGGTTCTGGTTGCGCAAAATGGCCGCCAGCATAATCTGCCGCCCGATGGGCCGGAGACTCGGTTGGGATTCGACAAGGGCCTGATAGATCTCACTGCTGGTGAGCGAGTGACGCGCTTCGGTCAGGTTGCAGACATTCAGGTCATAGGCTTGAATGCCTTTCGGCACGTTTCCATAGTTGAGTTTCAGCAGATCTAAAGGGATGGCCGTACCTGTTATGGCGAATGTGGGCTGGCTGGCCGAACTAACGTTGCAGCAAAGGGCGATGAGTATCAGGACTGTCAGTGTCTTCATGAGTTGCATCGGCGTGTGGAACACGCTTCCTTCCGGCCTTAGCATGCGGCGCGGAGGGGACGCAAAGGGATCTGAAGAGGAGCTAGGTTATTGATTTGATTACCGGATAAACTTTGTGCGACTGCGGTGACGGCCTATCGCGGCCTAGCCGGCCAGGACATGCCGCTAAACCGCCCTTGGCGCTTCTTCAGTTGGCCAGTCCTCCGCGGCCAGATCTGTAAATTTCGGTCTATCTATACTAAATTGCTGTTTTAGTGCAAGTATAGTTGCACTAAATAGTTCGTTTTGTGACATTTTCCGTCTTGAACACGCCTACGTAGTGACAAAATCACTAAATGATTTCGGTCCGCTTCCAGCGAATAAGAAGTTGCCCACAAAGGTCATGCGCATTCCTGCCCCGCTTCTTTGCTACTGGTTGGGCGAGTCTGAGACTCACACCACGTAAGAATCTTTAGCTTAAGCCGGCTTCTGGGCCGAAGCAGCGGCGGGAACGGTCTTGATGGCAATGGCCTTGATTAAGACCGGGGTGTCGGGCTTATCGTCTGCATTGCGCGGAACTTTGGAGATAGCATCTGCAATATCCTGGCCGGAGACAACACGGCCGAAGATGGAGTAGTTTCCATTCAAATGCTCAGCCGGAGCGACTGTGATGAAAAACTGGCAGCCGTTGGTATTCGGGCCTGAATTGGCCATGGCGAGCACGCCAGCCTGGCTGAAATTCAACTTGGGGTCAATTTCGTCCGGGACCTTGTAACCCGGTTCGCCCGTACCATCACCTTGCGGGTCCCCACCCTGGATCATGAAGTCGGGGATGACCCGGTGGAATGTAGTGCCGCTATAGAGAGGTGTATGGCGCAACCGGCCTGTCTTTATGTCTTTCCACGGTTTCTTGCCCGTGGCGAGGCCAATAAAGTTGGCTACGGTCTGAGGCGCAGAGTCCTGATAGAGGAGGCATACGATGTTCCCCATGCTCGTGTAGATAACGGCGTAAGTGCCTGGCTCGGACGGCAGATCCACTGGCGGCAGGGCGGGCGTGGTGGCCTTGCCGGGCGCTGTCAGGGGTGCTTTATGGCCCTTCGGAGCCTGTGCCGGTAGTGAGACCGCAAGGGAGAGGAGCGCTGCAATCGGTATCACGGACGAAAAACGCATCATTCACGCCGATTATAACCGTCATCCGCTCGGCTTCCTGTCATTTGAAATCCGATGAGAAGACGCGCCCCGGAAAGCTACTTTGCGTATAGGATGTGACGTCCAGGCGCCGAATTAGAGGATAGGTTCGATTGTCAGTGTGCGCCAAGATTGCCTACAATTGGGTTCAGCGTCCAAAAATTATGAAGTCTGTTTTCGCTTTTGCCTCCGTGTGTCTATTTCTGCTCGCGGCCGGTTGTTCCCAGAGTCCTGAAAAACTGCTTGCGACAGCCAATAAGTATCACGACAACAAGAAGTATGATGAGGCCTCGATTCTTTACCAGAAGGTGCTGGTCAAAGATAAGACTAACGCCGAGGCCTATTACCGGCTTGGCTTGAACTATCTGGACCAGGGCAAAGTGCCGGATGCCGTGCAGGCTTTACGCCGAGCTGTCGATCTGAACGCAGCGAATACGGATGCCGAAGCGAAACTCGCTGAAATCTACCTGACCGCTTATGTAAATGACCCGGTACGTTTCAAAAGGGCATTAGGCGATATCAACGACCTGGACGCCAAGATTCTGAAGCAGAACCCGAATTCCTTTGAGGGTCTGCGGATTGAAGGCCTGGTGGCGTTTGCCAACAAGGACTTCCCGAAAGCTCAGGAAATTCTGGGAAAAGCGAACAGTGTCAAACCTCACTCTCGCGAACTGGTGGGTTGGTATGCGCAAGCCTTGGCGCAAGGCGGAAAGCCGGATGAAGCCGTGTCGCTGGTCAACGATATGCTCGCTCGTGATAAATCCTGGGGCGCAGGCTACGATTTCCTGCTGATGATGTATGCGCGAGCCGGACAGCGCGACAAAGCCGAGGCAATTCTGAAGCAGCGCGTGACTGCCGATCCCAAGAGTGCGGCCGGCATCGAGAACTATGCGAATTACCGCCTGGCTTTGGGCGATTTCGCGGGCGCCGAACAGATCATGAAGAAGGTGCTGGGCGACCCAAAGGCGTTTCCCGACGGCCAAATGCTGATGGGTGACTTTTATGCTCGCGCCCATAAGCCCGATCAGGCGATCACCTCCTTCGAGCAGGGTGAAAAAGACAATCCTAAGCAGGCGGTGAAGTATCAGGAGCGCATCGTCGCCATTCAAGCTTCCACTAATCATGGCGACCAGGCGCTGAAGATGGCTAAAGACCTGGTAGATAAGAATCCGAAAGACGTCTCCGCCAATGAGATGTACGCTCTGGTTCTTCTTCAAACCATGAACCGGCAGACGGCGTCCCACACGTTGGATGAGATCAAGCATTTGATGGATAACAATCCAGGCAATTCGCTGCTGCACCTGGATCTTGCTAGAGCTTACCTGGCAACCAATGACACAGAGAAGGCACTGTCCTCTGCGCAAGAAGCGGTAACCGAAGAGCAGAAGTCAGGTCACGCCAAGCCTGCCATCCTTATCCCTTCGCAAACGCTCATCGCGCGCGTTTATTCAGATCGTGGCGAAGCGGCCAAAGCCTTAGACGAAATCTCTCTGGTCCTCAATATGCGTCCGAACGATCCGGAGGCGCTTTTGATCAAGGATCGGTGCCTGGTGGCGACCGGGCAGAGTGACAAAGCAACCCCTGACCTCGAAATGCTGACTCAGCGGTATCCCACCCTGGCCGAACCGCACGTACTGCTTGGGAATACCTATCTGAATCAAAAGCAGTTTGATAAGGCGAACGCCCAGTTCGAGATTTTGGCGAAGGCGACGCCCCCTGACAGCCGGGGTTTCCTGGGCTTACAGACGGTGAAGCTTGTTTCAGGGCACGCTCCAGAGGCGATTCAAGCGCTGCAGGATATATCACAGAAGAATCCAGGTGACCCGACGGTACGGTTCGAACTGGCGAATTTTGAAGTGACTGCGGCGGCCATGCCGCAAAGCGGGAGCCGTGACGCTCGGTTGAAGTTGCTGTCTGATGCAGCCGACAATTACAAAGAGATTCTTAAAACCAACCCCAAGTCCTCCCAGCTTTGGCTACGCCTGGGCGCGGTTCAGCGAACGCTGAATCAGAGCGATGCGGCTCTAGCTTCCTTTGAGGAGGCCGGCAAAGTGGACCCTAAGAGCCGCGATGCCTTCTTAAACGAGGCAATGTTGCTGGACGCATTGCAGCGCAAAAAGGAAGCGGCAGACGCTTACAACAAGGTGCTCAACTTGGAGCCTGATAATGCGCTAGCGCTGAATAACCTGGCTTACCTCTCGGCCGAGAGCGGCACCAATCTGGACCAGGCACAAACCTATGCCGAACGCGCCAAGAAGAAAGCGCCGAACAGTCCGGAGGTGTCTGACACGCTCGGTTACGTTTACCTGCAAAAGAACCTGAATACGCAAGCGGCGGAAATTTTCCGGCAGAATGTGGCTGAGCATCCGGATAACGCTTCGTTCCGCTTCCATCTCGCCATGGCACTTTTGAAGGAAGGCGATAAGCAGGGGGCAAAGGATCAGGCGAGCAGGGCATTGCAAGGTGCGAATCCCGATTTGCAGAACAAGATCAAGAATTTTGTAGGCCAGATCGGTTAGTTAGTGACATCGCCTTCGTCATCCGCCGTCACGGGTTGGCGGAGGGAAAATCCTACACTGTCCTATATCGGGCCATTTCTGGCGCTGATTGTCTTTGTCCTGATTCGGCCATACTCCCCGCTGAGTGCTTTCGTGGAATGGCCGCTTCAAACCTTGGTTTTAGGCGCCGTTTGCATTTATTGTTGGCCCCGTGAGCTGCCTGCTGTTCCTCGTCATGCCATTTCGAGTATCGGTGTGGGGATCCTGGTCTTCCTGATCTGGATTGGCCCGGATCTGCTATTCCATGGCTACCGGAACTCTGTTATTTTTACGATTTTCGGATCGCCGACTTCGTCCTTGCCCCCCGCCGCTCAACGAAGTCTTTGGGTGGTTGCGTGGCGAACAGCACGCGCAACGCTGGTTGTTCCCATAGCTGAAGAATTATTCTGGCGAGCTTGGTTGATGCGCTGGCTCATCGATAAGGACTTCCTGTCGGTCCGCCTGGGCGCCTACGCCCCGCTCGCGTTTTATGCGACAGCCCTATTGTTCGCTTCCGAACACGGTCCCTATTGGGATGTGGGCCTGGTGACCGGGCTGATTTATAACCTGTGGATGATCCGCACCAGGTCGGTGGCCGATTGTATCTTGATGCATGCCGTTACAAACGGTGTTCTCAGCGCTTATGTCTTAACAACCGCAAACTGGCAGTATTGGATGTAAGCGAAACGAGAAGCTAGTAATTGCATCTACCAGTGCGATGCCCTGCTTACTCGTAATTTTGGCGCTGGCATTCCCTCGCCTCGCAATCGTTTTACTCTGGCTTTTCACCGGATTTTTTAACGGGGTCTATCACGGAATGATTATTCCGGTTCTAGGCTTCCTGTTTTTGCCGTTGACTCTGATTGTCTACACATACATCGAGAAGACATATCACTACATTCAAGTGCCTCAGATGATTGCGCTGGCCATTGCCGTCATAGTTGACTTGGGCCTGGTGAGCACACATCGCCTGCGGACGTCCAATCGCTAGAAGTGAAGGGCACAATGGGATGTGCCCCTTGGAAAACCTTTAAACGTCCAGGTTGCGGACGTCGAGCGCGTTGTCTTCAATGAATTTCCGGCGGCTCTCGACATCCTCACCCATCAAGGTGGAGAAGATCGGCTCGGCCTCGGCAAAGTCGTTCAGATCTACTTGCAGCAACGTTCGTTTTTCGATGTTCATGGTGGTATCCCACAACTGCTCCGCGTTCATTTCACCCAGGCCCTTGTAACGCTGAATGTTGACTTCGCGAGTTCCATCGCTCTTGACGGTATTCAGCAAGTCACGCCAATTTGAGATATTCTGCCGCTGAGTTTCGCGGACGATGACGAAGGGCGCGATGTTGAACTTGGAAACAGTCTTCAAAAGCGCCCGCATCCGGCGGAACTCCGGCATGGCGAGAAATTCAAGATTGATATAGCGCGTGGCGTTAGTTGGATCTTTATACCCGATCATCCAGGACGAATGCTCCTCATCCCGGCCCACCACGATTTCCAGCTTGGCTTCGCGCATTTTCGCCGCCACCAGATTGACGCTGTCTTCATTCTGCAGATCGGCTTTGGCATCGATCGGCAGACTAACATCGGAAAGAACATCGACTACGCGAGAATCTCTGACGCGGCGCTCCAGCCGCTTCGCCACTTCGCTTACTTCATCGAGGGACATCAGGAATGCGCGAAGTTCACCGCCGTCGATTTTGTTTGGTGTGCCTTCCACGGGCGCACCGTACTCGACAGACAGATTTTCAGTGGCGCGCCGTAAAATTTCGCGGGTGAATTCCTTGTCGTCTTTGATGTACTTCTCGCTTTTGCCGCGCTTGATTCGATAGAGCGGGGGCTGTGCTACAAACACTTTCCCGCGCGTAATCAGTTCCTGCATATGACGGAAGAAGAATGTCAGCAGCAGCGTACGAATGTGTGATCCGTCCACATCCGCGTCCGTCATGATGATGATCTTGCCGTAGCGCAGTTTGGCGATATCAAAATCCTCGCCCTTACCAATGCCGGTTCCGATGGCGGTGATCATGGCGCGAATTTCTTCATGGCCCAGCATCTTGTCGTAGCGTGCTTTTTCGACGTTGAGAATTTTGCCTTTTAGCGGGAGAATCGCCTGGTATCTGCGGTCGCGCCCGGATTTCGCGGTGCCGCCGGCCGACTCGCCCTCGACTAGAAACAATTCACAACGGTCTGGATCGCGCTCCTGGCAATCGGCCAGTTTGCCGGGCAAACCGCCCGAATCAAGTGCGCCTTTGCGGCGTGTCAGGTCGCGCGCTTTGCGGGCAGCCTCGCGGGCTCGCGCCGCATCTACGGCCTTGCTAATGATCTTCTTGGCAACCGCAGGATTCTTGTCGAAGTATTCACCCAGCTTTTCATTCACCAATTGAACAACATAACCCTGGATATCGGAATTGAGCCTGCCCTTGGTCTGGCCTTCAAACTGTGGCTGGGGCAGCTTAACGCTGATGACGGCGGTCAAGCCTTCGCGTACGTCGTCGCCGGTCAGGTTATCCTTCGCGTCTTTGATAAGGCCGTTAGAAGCAGCGGCGGCGTTGATGGTCCGAGTTAAAGCGCTGCGGAAGCCGCTGAGGTGAGTACCGCCGTCAACCGTGTTGATGTTATTGGCGAAACTGAAGACAGTTTCTGAATACGAATCGTTATATTGAAGCGCCACTTCAGTGGTGACGCGGCCGCCGTTCGGCATCTCGCGCTCGCCCTCGAAGTGGATGGGCTTTTCGTGCAGGACTGCTTTGCCCCGGTTCAGATGCTTAATGAACTCGGAGATGCCGCCGCTAAAGTAGAACTCTTCCGTGCGCAAATCATCGCCGCGTTCGTCGCTCAAAATAATCTTGAGCCCTTTATTCAAAAAGGCAAGCTGGCGGAGACGGTTGGCGAGAGTGTCAAAGTTGAAGACGGTGGCGTCCATGATCGTCGGATCCGGCTTAAACGTGATTTTGGTTCCGGTCTTGTTGGACTTGCCGGTGCGCGCGAGCGGCGCCTTGGGGATGCCGCGTTCGTAATCCTGCTCCCAGGTGGATTTGTCTTTCCAAACTTCCAGATGGAGCGTTTCAGACAGTGCATTGACGCAGCTGACGCCCACACCGTGAAGGCCGCCAGAGACTTTATAAGAATTCGAATCGAACTTACCGCCAGCGTGCAACTTGGTCAAAACAACCTGCGCTGCCGAGACACCTTCCTCCTCGTGCAGATCGACTGGGATGCCGCGTCCGTTATCGACGATCGTGATGGAGTTGTCTATATGAATGGTGGCGCTTACTTCCGTGCAATAGCCGGCCAGCGCTTCGTCTACCGAGTTATCGATGACCTCGTAGACCAGATGATGCAAGCCTGCTTCACCGGTGGACCCAATGTACATTGCAGGCCGGAGGCGAACAGCTTCTAAACCTTCAAGGACTTTAATGCTAGTGGAATCGTAATTATCGTTGTCGGGCACAGTTAACTTTTTCTCTTCTTAAACAAACATCAGCGGACGGCACAACGTGTCAGATCCGCATGGGCATTACAACGTAGCGGTACACCGTGTCAGCCGCGCCGTTGTGGGGACGCAGTTCGCCAGCGCTGTTGGAATCTTTGAAGTGAAATTCCACTTCAGCCGTCCCCACTGAGCGCAAAAACTCGAGCATGTATTGCGCGTTAAAGCCAATTTCTACATCCGGACCGTCGTAAGCCACCGAAATGGTTTCCTCGCTTTCACCGGTTTCAGATATGGACGAGTGAACTTTGAACTCTTCCTTCACCACCTGCAGGCGGATCGCTTTTGAGCGCTCGTCGGCAAACTGAGCCACTCGCTCGATGGAGGCCTTCAGTTCGTCTTTCTGCAGCACTACGTGATACGGATGTTCCTTGGGCAGAACTCGCTCATAATCCGGGAAGTTCCCAGTCAGTTTGCGGCTCAGCAGCGTACGCTTCTCGATCTTGAAAAAGAGGTGATTGTCATTGCCGGAGAAAACGATTGTCTTGCTGTCGTCATCATTGGCCAACTTCTGAATCTCGCTCATCGCCTTTTTGGGCAGTAGCGCGCGATAGGAACCACTCAAACCAGGTAACTCGATATGCTTCTCAATGAGGGCTAAGCGATGGCCGTCTGTCGAAACCATCACCAAGCCGGTGTCACGCAACAACAAAAGTGCGCCGTTGAGCGTGAAACGCGACTCTTCGGCTGAGATCGCGAATATCGTGCTGGCGATCATTTGCGAAACCACGCCGAGCGGAATTCGGGCCAGCTCTTCCGGCATCTCGGGGAGCTCAGGGAAGCTCTCGCGCGACATACCGGCAATTCGGGTTCGTGACCGGCCGCATACCAGGGTCGCCCATTGGTTGTCCGCCACCTTCACCTGTACGTCCGCATCGGGCAATAAACGCACGTAGTCCAAAAGGCGGCGCGCCGGTATAGTGCCAGCACCCTCCTTCTTCACACGAGCAGGGCAAGCGCAGCGAATGCCCAATTCCAAATCCGTGGCCGTCAGCCAGATCTGGTCTTTATCTGTCTCAACCAAAATATTGGAAAGAATGGGAATAGTGGTCTTCTTTTCCACCACGCCCTGTGTCAGCCCCAGTTCCCGCACCAGATCAGACTTGCTTACCGAAAATTCCATACGAATTCCAAGAACTCCTTGCGCCGCGACGCATTACTATTCCCTGACGTAGTTTAAATAGCTTATTTATAGAACCGAATTAGTAGGGACTGTGGAAATGTTGATTTCCTTCTAAATTATAGCAAAAAAAGCTGGTTGCTTGCATTTAGTCCTGTGAAAAAGTCCGCGCTAATCTTGGACAACTAAGCCTCGTAAAAGTCTTAGACACTGCTCAACAGCCCGTATTCGATACAGCCTGTGGAAATTCCCATAACTTCACTGCAATGAGTCCATTAGTGAGTGGATCAAACTGTTTAAAACCTCATCTCTCTGTCTTAGCTCATCAATTTTCTGAACCGAGTGGAGCACTGTGGTGTGATGTTTCCCGCCGAAGTAACGGCCTATCTCTGGCAGCGATGCATGGGTCAGCTCTTTCACCAGATACATGGCCACCTGGCGCGGATATGCGATCTGTTGGGTGTTGCTCTTCATCTTCAACTGAGAAGGTGTCATGTTGAACCGCTCCGCAACGGCCCTGACAATCGACTCAACGGTGATCTTTTTTTCAGGACCCGCATTCAGATGCTTCAGGTTCTGCTGAGCCATCGAAATGCTGATGGGCTGACCCGAAACCGAGGAGATCGCCATCAATTTGGTCAAGGCGCCTTCCAACTCGCGGACGTTGCTTTTGGTTTTGGTCGCGATGAAGATCCGAACATCTTGCGGAAGATGAACGCCTTCTGATTCCGCCCGCTTGTCCAGGATGGCCATTTTGGTTTCGAGGTCAGGCGGTTGAACATCCACGAGTAAGCCCCATTCGAAGCGCGAGCGTAAGCGCTCCACAAGGCCGGGAAGCTGATTCGGCGCCGAGTCACTCGAAACGACAATTTGCTTGCGGTGATCGTAGAGTTCGTTGAAAGTATGGAAGAATTCCTCCTGCGTCCTTTCCTTCCCTGCGATGGTATGAATGTCGTCGATTAACAGAACATCAGCTGAACGGTAATGGCGATGAAACATAGACATCCGGTCCAGCTTGATGGACGTGATCATCTCATTCATGAAGCGCTCGCTGGAGGTGTAAACGACGTTTAGGCCCCCAAAGTTGTCAAGCAGGCTGCGTCCGATGGCATGCATCAAGTGAGTCTTGCCGATTCCAACTCCACCGTATATGAATAATGGGTTATAACTCTGTGACGGCATGGTGGCCACTGCTTGAGCGGCGGCATGGGCCAGTTGATTCGAAGACCCGACGACATAAGTGTCAAAAGTCAAGCGGGGATTCAACCAGGAGGCCGTTTTCTCAAACATGTTGGCGAACAGTGAGTCGGCTTGGTTGCCGGGCGGACTTGGATGATTTCCGCCGTTTGTTTGTGGTGTGGTGACGGCCGCTGAGTAAGCGCCGGTGATCTCGTACCGTACCTTCTTAACGGGTAGGCTTAAGGCTTCAATCGCGGTTCGAACCAGGGCTGAATATTCCTGCCGGATCCAGGCTTCTGTGCTTTCGTTTGGGACACTTACAACCAGTTCCGCTTCACGAAGGTCAATTTGGCTGGTCCGTGCGAACCAGTTCTGATAAGCCCCTGAACTGAGTTTGGTGGACAGCCAGGTTTTAACCTGCTCCCAAGAGTCTTTCAACTGCTTTGCTCCCGAGTCTCTAGCACGGCCGGCTCACTCCTTGACCCCATGACGACAAAAGATTCCCACATCTTTTCCACTAAACTGTGGAAAAGATCGGGAACCTCGAAATTCTGTTTCTCTTTTTCAGCAACTCGGTTTCACCGGGTCGCTTGTTTGGGGGAAATCGATTCTGTGTTAACGGACAACTCAGTCTAACATAGGTATCAGCCTTGCCAAGTGATTTCTCATGATTTTGTAACTCATTCATAACAGGTGAGTTACAAATATCGTGGCGGTCAGTAAAGCACGTTCGCAGCCGCTAAAAATTGGCTGAATGCCGTGCTAAACTGTAGATGTTGCAGGGCGGTGGATTGACTTCGTAACAAGTTAGTCGCAGAATGTTGCTTAGCCCTCCTAAGCGGGAGTAACTCAGCTGGTAGAGTGCAACCTTGCCAAGGTTGATGTCGCCGGTTCGAATCCGGTCTCCCGCTCCAAATCCTCATCACTTCCTCTTTACTGAATAGAGTCTGTTTCGATAATAGTCGGGGCCGATATACAGGGATAGATCGCACGCGCGTTATTCACAGGACACGCGATGCCCGGGATCTGACTATCTGGTAGTGCCGGAACACCATCCATCCAACAGCCCCGAAAAATAAACAGCCGCCCAATACTTTGGTTTCGAAAATCCGGCCCGACGCCACATCGGGAGGCGGCAACATCGAAAGAGCAATCGCAATGAGCGTAACTGCTAGTCCACACACGGCGGCGATGCGGCTGGCAAACTTGAACCCGGCGGCAAAGATATAAATGAATGGAATGAAGGTCACGATGACCATCATGTCCACCATGATTTGATAGGCCGCTCTGACCGTTTCACCCAACTGCGCTATGAGCAGAAAAAAGGTCGCTGCCGCGGCTTGCACAAACAACGACACGTAAGGAGTACCCCAGCGCGGATGGATCCGGCTAAAGGCGGCCGGCAGATACATATCGAGGCCAATCGCGTAAGGCAACCGGGTGTTGCCGGCCACCCAGATGTCGAGTTGGCCTAAGAGAGCAAAGCCGATAAGTGCGGCTAGCGAAATGGCAATCAGCGGCGCTCCTAACGTCTGCGCGCCCACGGTTGCGGCTTGGGCCAGGCCGGTCATGGGACTGATATCTTCCGGCTTCATTAGCACCAGAAGCGCCGCTGTGACGCCAACATAGTAAGTTGCCGACAGAACGCCGCTGATCACAGCAGCTCGCGGTAAGTCACGTTCGGGGTTGCGGACCTCGCCGCTAACCAGCGGGGCCAGTTCCAGGCCGATGAACGCGAAGGCAATCTGAGACCAGAAGTTCAGCGTGTCGAAGTTCGCGGTGGGCAGGACATTGAACTTTGTGGCAGCGCCGGATTTAACGCTTACGAAAACCGCCAGGATGACCAGCGCGGCGCCGATGATAAAGGTGGCGCTACCGCCGAGCGCCGAAATCCATTTGGCTACTTTCATACCGAAGAAATTGGCGGCAAAGGCAGCCCACAGAACGGCGAGGGTGGTGGGCAAAACGAGTCCGCGGTTTTCCGCAAAATGTTGCCCAAGAGGTCCAAACGCATAAGCCGTCATACTGATGCCCGCCAGCACCAGCGAGGGAAAGTAAAGGACAGTTGAGATGAAGTAAAACCAGCCGCAGAGAAAGGCATGCTGGTCGCCGAAGGCATTCTTCGTCCACACGTACATGCCGCCTTCTTGAGGGAAGCGCCGCGATAGTCCTGTGACGGTGACAGCCGACGGCAGGAAAAACAGAACCGCGGCTACGATCCATAAAGTGAACGAACCGGGCCCGGCATGGGCAGCAGCCGCGACCCACCTTAGGCTCACCACGGCGCAGATATCGAAGAACACGAGATCTCTCAGCCGCAGTTCGCGACGGAGAGCAGCTGTTTTCTGTCCCCCTGTGTTGGCTATGGCAGACATCTCCTATCTCACGACATACCAAGATCCCGCGACATACCGGTATCCCGCGAAAGGCCAGTTCGCTGCAGGACCGTTTGATCGAAGGCGTAGAGCAATTCTTCGCGACCTGAATAAGGGCCAGGCGAATAGGCGCGCGATTGAATGCCAGCTTGTGATTGTTCGACAACATGCCAGTCCTCACGGTTAGTGAGATCCCAGAATTCGATGGCGTCGTCAGCAACGAAACCCGGTTTGCGAATTTCGGCGGGATGGAAATACCATTCGCAAAGAACTTCTGTACGGTCCACTGTCTGCGGCCACAACGTGTGGAGCATCATGTAGTCCGGATGAAGACTAAGCAGCAGATTCGGATAGACGACGTAATACATCACTTTTCTGCGCTCGTCTTGATTCAGGCCGGGGAGGTAGTCCCGGCGGCGCTGACCATCAATACTCATGGTTTCGGCAGGGCCGCGAAAACCCATTGAGCCGCCTATGTAAGTAGGCTTCGGAGATTCGTTGTCTGAGCCCAGGTAGTCGGTGAGGCGATTCAACGCCGGATGCAACAACGGACAATGCAGGCATTCGTTGTAGTTGGCAACAACGAGTTTCCAGTTTGCGCGCAGAAAGTATTTGATTTGCCTGTGCAATCGCAACTCCGACATTCGCCAATTCGCAAAGCGTATGGGTAAGTCGGCCAACTGAACAGGAAGAGGCTCAGGATCCAGCAACGCATTGAGGAAGATGTGCCCGTCCCAAACAGCAGTTTGGAGCTTTTGCAGCGGATAATCTGATTGTCGAAACTCCGGCGAACCCATGTGTGGCGCGCCCAGTAACCGGCCGTCCAACCCGTAGTTCCAGCCATGGTACGGACATTGAATGCGACCTGAAAAAGTTCCCTCCGCAGCAGTACACAAGCGCGTCCCGCGATGACGGCAAACGTTGTAGAACGCCTCAATGGAGCCAGTATCTGAGCGAACAATGATGATGCTTTCGCCGGCAAACTCTCGAAGGAAGTAGTCCCCCGGGCTGGTTATGCTTTCTTCGCGGCCGGCACAGATCCAGGAGTTGAAGTAGAATGCGTCCATCTCCAGGCGGAAGATCCCGGAATCTGTGTAGAAGCGAGCCGGCAGTGTTTTCGCGATAGCGCCCGACGGGTTCTCCTGTTCCGGTGAATGCATTGGTACATGGTAGAACAGTTGCAACTGGCTGCTTTTGGGCGCAAACTTAGTGTTCTACAGCCGTCCCGCGCGGGAGGACGGGAGCCGAATTTATGCTTATCGCTAATGGAATTTCAAACGAACCAAGCCGCTATTCGGTAGACGAGACGACTAAGAGGTTCCAAGATCTGTTGGAGACGAAGGGTGTCACGTTGTTCGCGCTGATTGATCATAGCGGCGAAGCACGGAAGATCGGAATCGAAATGCGTCCGACGAAACTCCTTGTTTTTGGCTCTCCTCAAGCGGGAACTCCGTTGATGTTGGAGGCGCCGAGCAGCGCTATTGATTTGCCGTTGAAAGTCCTGGTTTGGGAGGACAGCGAAGGGCAGGTCTGGTTGTCTTATAACAACCCGAGGTATCTAGGGCAGCGGCACGCCATACCCGAAAATTTGCTGCAGAATATTGCCGTTGTAAAGGGTCTAGCGGTCAGCGCTGGAAGTTAAACGCTGCATCCCAAGCTTCACTTGCCCGTAGCGGCAGGTGATCGGATGCCGGCCCCGCTTGCACCTCATGCTCGCCCGGAAGAATCTCCCATGCGTTGGATTTCTCGTTGAAAAACTGAAAAAGCGGGTCAGTTTTGACATTGACCTTTTTGCTTTCGCCTTGAGCAAGCGAAACCTTCTCCCATCCGATCAGCTTCCTGGCGGGTTCGCCAGCAGCCTGAGGATACTCGAGATAGATCTGCGCGACTTCCGTTTCATACCACTTGTAACCAACCTTCCAGCCTTGGTCATAGCGAATGTCGAATGGCGGTTGCTGGTTCATGATGCCATCCAGCGGCGTTGGTATGCCGGAAGCGGGCGCAGGCAGTTTTGGCCTTGGCAAATCCGCATCGCTGCGGGGAAAAGTAACCGCCAGCTTGCCCGACGGATTCACCCTGCCAAACAAAATGTCTGCGATGGCCTCGGCGCCCGGATCCCCGGATTCCAAGATCGCATTGACCTGGCCGGCCCACGGCATGGCAACCGGGCCGCCGCTTTCAAGGACAAACAACGGTGTGCGGATTGGCTGCGGCCACAGCTTCCACCAGATCATTCTGGCTGCCCGGTAGATCGATTGTCTCGAGATCGTTCCCCTCGGGGTGTGCTGGTTGACGAAAACAATGGCCACGTCCGCACTCTTGGCCTGGGCGGCCGAGCCTTCCACATAGCCGCCGGGCTCAAAGATAACTTTGGCATTCGGCGCAGCTGCTTGAATCGTCTTTAACGGCACAGACTGGTGCCAGTTCTGCGTCATGAAAATCGCCATCACGTCGCCTGGTTTTGCGTCGGAGGGAACCGCGCCCCCACGCGCCGAATCCACTTGCGCCGACCCGCCGCCAGAAAGCACGCTGGCATCGGCCTGGCCGCCAATGACTGCAATGGTCTCTAGGGAGCCTGCGTTCAGCGGCAATTAAGAGTTTTCGTTGCGCAAGAGAACGGCGCTAGTTTCTTCCACTCGCTGCGCCACAGCCAGGCCGTGAAAGATATCCGGAGCTTGCGGGAGCCTCGTATTGTCAATAATTCCACTCGCGAATTCCGTGCGGACAATTCGATGTGCCGATGGCCGGCTTGATGGAACGATTCGTCGTGTGGACTCCTGGTGCATATACGAGTTTCACATCATCAACGAAAATCAAGCCAGGGAGAGGCAAATAAAAAAAACGGATGTGCTCCGTGAAGCCATCCGTTCATTCAGCAAGTGATGGAGCTTAGCGGTTAGCCCAGCAGTCCGCCGTGTCCCATACCGGCGATCTCCCAACCTGAAATCCGATACTTGGCCAGCATAGGCGGCAGAATCAGATCCAATACGTTTGGCTTGGAAGAGCGGAAGCAACAGGGTGCTGAAACGATGGGCACTTCATCTTTGTAGCTGAGCAACATCAGGTTGCCCGGTTCGACGGGAGCGAGAAAGCGTTCCATATGCGCCCCTAAACGAGTCATAGCGCGGCCTATGACATCTTCCGGACCGGATGGCGCTGTGGTGGATGCCACCAGGATGGTTGTCGGCTTGATCTTCAGCAGATGCTGAAGAGACCGTAAAACCTGATCTTCGTCTTCAACAGCAGAAAGAGCGTAACGCACGGATCCACCCAGGCGTTCTACACGGCCGCGCACCACATTCTCAAATAAACTACGCGCCCGGTCTCCATGCACGGGATCCGTGTAGAGGACACCCACTCCGGCGTTTTGGATTGGCCGCGCCTGGAGTATGGCGCCGCGCTCATTCAAAATGGACAGCACCGCCTCCAGTTGTGATTGAGCCACCGCGAAAGGCGCGCTTTTGATGGTGGCAATGCGTTCGTCTTTCCGGACGTACTTGTAATTTGGAACCGTCGCGATCACCACGCTGGCCGTACAATTAATTTGCTTCAGCAGTTCATCGTCGATCAGTACACAGGAATCTGCGTTTGCAACCAGATTTGCCCGGCCGCCAGCGGCCAACCGGATTTCCACACTGCCGCAGCACATAGCCTGTGCCACGGTCATTACCGCTTCATCTTCACTAACTTCACCTTCCTCCAGTTCGGTCACCCACACTTGCTGCATGCCTTCCGTCTCCAGCAAGCGGATATCTTCGTCACTTAGAATGTGGCCTTTCGCCAACAATTTTTTCCCGCCGGGACGAAAGATCGTACAACATAAAATCCGTCCCGCGGATTGTTGAACATCCAGTGTTAAGGCTCGCAAATTACCTCCAGGCTCCTGTCTCATACAGCAGTAGACTTGGCTGCTGTGGTACTGAGTATACTGGTACGGATGTGGTCAAATCCAGCAAAAAGCAACACAGTTAACCGAAGTTTTACGGTCTTCCACGACATTGTTTTCTAGAGTTACTAAAAAAAGTTTACTGATTGGGTATATTCCTAGCACTTTGCGATTAGTGGTAGTTGTATCAGATCCCTGATAGTAGTACTTTCGTTTGGTTGAGGAGGCAAGGTATACATCTGCTTCAGGCGCTTCAAAACCGCAATCTCGTCGCAATTTTGAAATTTAGGGCAACGCAGGCAGTCTTTCCAAGCTTTCAGAGGGAGTTCGCCACGCTCCACGACTTCAAAGCCGAGCTTGGCGAAAAAGCGTTCCACATAGGTAAAGGCGAAAATGGCTTCCAGGTCATTGTCGCGGGCTTCCTCTTCGATGGAAGTCACCAGGGCCCGGCCGATGCCATGTTGCTTGGCTTCCGGCAGAACTGCGAGTGACCGGACCTCCGCGGTGGTGGGCGTGTAAAAGTGTAGAGCGCCGCAACCCACCAACAGGGGGCCGTCATACGCCACAGAGAAATCGCGGATGTTTTCCGAGAGCTCAAACTCGGTACGGGGCAGCATAATTCCAGCCGCGGCGTACGCGTTGATGAGCTTCAAAATGTTGGGGATGTCCCGCATGGCAGCCTTCTTCACCGCCACTGTTGTTTCCGTTTGCAACTTATACAACCTCTATGTGCGAGCTGATGCGAGTGCCCACAGGTTTTCCATTCATTAAGCTCCGGCAGATATCGCTCTCGCGGCCGGAAGCTATCACCACTTCTTGCAATCCCTGTTCCAGCGCCCACACACAACTGTCCAGCTTGGCCTGCATGCCGCTGTGGGCGACCCCTGACGAGATCAATGTCTGGATTCCGGCAGGGTCAAGCCTGGAAACGATTTCTCCGGAGGCGTCTTTTACGCCAGGGACGTCGGTGAGGAAGAAGAGCTTGGCGGCTTTCCAGCCTGCTGCGCAAATGACCGCCAGCTGATCGGCATTGACGTTATAGATATTTCCGTTTGCGTCGCCGGCGATACAGGCCACCACCGGTATGAAGCCGGAAGTCAGCAAAGTGTCCAACAGCCTGCCGTTCGCCGAAATCGGCCTGCCAGTAAACATCATTTGCTCACTCATCTGCTCAGCCATGATCAAACCGCCGTCTACGCCGGATAGGCCGACGGCCTCGCAGCCGCAGGCCCGCAAGGATGCGACCAATTGTTTATTCACCCCGCCTGCAATAACCTTGGTGACCGCGTCAATCACGGAAGCGTCCGATACGCGCAGGCCATTGATGAATTCGCTTTTGACCCCGCGTTCTTCGAGAAAGCCGGTAACCTGCTTGCCGCCGCCGTGAACAACGGTCAGGTCACACTGTTGCGCAGTCCAGGCGAGCTGGCTCGCGATTTGTTCGCGTTTCGCCGGTTCGTCCAACAAGGTTCCGCCCAGCTTGATCAAAATCTTCAGAGCAGCGACTCCGTCTCAGGGAAGCCCAACATCAGGTTCATATTCTGAATAGCCTGCCCGGCCGCGCCTTTGACTAGGTTGTCGATGACGCTGATGACGATGGCGCGCTGGCTTTCCGGGTGGAACGCGAAGCCGATATCGCAGAAATTAGTGCGTTGGACTGCGCGAAGATCCGGAATTTTACCCGGAGCATAGAGCCTGACGAAAGGCTCGTCCTGGTAAGCCTCTTCATAAATGGTGAGCAGGTCCACAGCCTGGTTGATCCGTTCAGTCCTAAGATAAATGGTTTCCAGAATGCCCCGGTCCACCGGAAGCAGATGCGGCGTAAAGGTGAATTCGCGTTCACCAAGGCCGGAGTTTTGCAGGACTTCGGGTATGTGGCGGTGCATGAACAGGCCGTAGGCGCTGAAGTTTTCACTCACTTCACAAAAGCTGGTTCTGATGGCTGCCTTGCGCCCCGCGCCGCTGGCACCGGATTTCGCATCACAAATAATCCCGCGCGAACGATCCACAACCTGTGCATCTAAAAGCGGTTTTAGTGCCAGATTAGCCGCAGTCGGGTAGCAACCCGGATTGGAAACAAGCCGCGCGGTCTTGATCTGTTCCCTATAAAATTCGGGAAGGCCGTACACTGCTTCGGCCAGTAAGGGCAAATCCGTATGTTGCTCGCCATACCAGTGAGTAAACGTCTCTCCATCACGGAGGCGAAAGGCGCCGCTTAAATCCACCACGCGGCAGCCTTGATCTAGAATTCCGCGCGCCAGCGCCATAGAGGCGTCAGGCGGTGTGGCGAGCAGAACCAGGTCCAGCTTTTCCTCCTTGATAGCGGTAACGGTGGCTGGAATGGTGGTGGGAATTTTCTGGCCGAGCGGCGAGGGCCGGCCTTCCGTGTCTGAGCGATGTTCCAGCAGGTAAAGCTCGACCCCCGGATGACGGTCGAGAATGCGAACTGCTTCAGCTCCACTGTAGCCGCGAAAACCAACGACGCCAACGCGACGCGGCGTGGAATTATTATTCATCTCCGTGAATAATTATACTATATTTGCTCGGTTGCCGAACGCGCTGCTAGATCGCCGATGATCGGCAATTTTACTTGCTGTCCCTGGGAGGAGCGGACCAGTAGAACGATCCAGCAGATCAGGAATGCGAGTTTCACCAGTTCGAGCGTACCGCTCTCGAGTCCGCTGAACGGCAAGCCCCGTGCGGTGGAAACAATGAGCCACGCTACGAATAGATACACGGACTGGAACGCATTAAACCGGACGCCCGAATCGGCCCGAAAATGATGTGAAGCCAGGATGATGATGGCCGGGATAACGCCGAAGACCGGAATGTAGCAAAGGATAGAAGCCGTGCGCGGCGTGATGGTGTCGAATGGACTCGACGCCGCGACCGGCGGGGGCGCTTTAGGTATTCCGCCGGGTTGGCGCAGTCCACAAAAGGCGCAGAATGCCGCATTCGCAATTACTTCGCTTCCGCAACTCGTGCAGTAAGGCATGTTCTATTTAACTTACGAAATCCTGATGCCATTGTTCCTGGTGATTGCAGATTGAGTGATAGCATGATGCCGATGCGTTGTTTACTTACCGTTTTATACACCCTGTTTCTTGTGGCAGAATTGCCCGCCGCCGAAAAAGATCTGCAGATTTTTTTCATTGATGTGGAGGGCGGCCAAGCCACGTTGTTTGTGACGCCAGGCGGCCAGTCGCTTTTGGTGGATACGGGTTGGGGGTACAACGGTTTTCGCGATGCGAATCGAATTGTTGCGGCGGCCAAGTTGGCCAAGATCAAGAAAATCGATTACGTGCTGGTGACGCATTACCATTCGGACCATGTCGGTGGTGTACCGCAACTGGCGGAAAAGATCCCGATCGGAGCGTATGTGGATCATGGCCCAAATCGAGAAACTTCCAAAGATTCTGAGACGTTATACGCCGACTATCAAAAGGCTACGGCCAACGCCACCCATATCCTGGCCAAGCCCGGTGAAACGCTTCCGATTAAAGGTATGACGGTGACTATAGTGAGCGCTGACGGTAATGTGATTGACCATCCGTTGGCGGGCGCCGGTGCTCAGAATGCGGCCTGCGAGGGTGTTGAGCAGAAGGCGACCGATCCCAGTGAGAACGCGCGCTCTGTCGGGATCGTGGTTGAGTTTGGAAAGCTCCGCATTGTAGATTTGGGCGATTTGACCTGGGCCAAGGAACTGCAAATGATGTGCCCGGTAAATAACTTAGGCCACGCGGATATTTTCATTGTGTCGCATCATGGCGCTGATTTGAGCAATAGCCCGGCCCTGGTGCATGGTCTTGCGCCGAGAGTCGCGATCATGGACAACGGCAATAAAAAGGGCGGAGCCGCCACCGCGTGGGACATCGTCAAATCGTCCCCGGGTTTGCAGGATTTCTGGCAATTACACTTTGCCGATGCAAATGGGAGCGAGCACAACACCAGCGATCCGTTCATTGCTAATGTGAACGAGACGGATTCAGGCCACTATCTGAAGCTCACGGCAAAACCGGATGGTTCGTTCGAGATCTTGAATCCGCGCAACCGGTTCAGCAAAGAATATCCGCCTGTCCACTAGAGGCCGTGCTTACTTAGCGGTCCGTGCTTTACTTGGCTTTCAAGGGGAACTCGTAGTACATCAGTTCCTTGCTGGTTCCTTTGTCGCGCACGCCGCTAAGATATAAGCTATCTCCGGCTTCCGGCCTGGCTTCGAAGAAGAAAAAGCCGCTGACCGAGTCGTTCGCCGGAACAACTTTCGCAGTGAAGGCTTGTTCAATCAGTTCGGGCGTGTTGAGCGGGTTTTTCTTTCGAGGCAGTGGAAAAGGGAGGGGGCTGCCGCCGGCGAGCTTCGGCGGTTTCTTGCCGGTTTCAGCCAGATGCATCACATCTTCGGGAGGGATTGGCTGACCATGGCGTCCGTCGGTAGCCACAAGTTCCACTTGCATATTTTGAACGTCGATGGCGCGATCGCGCTTATTCTCGATCACGACGAGAACCGGTAGAACGCCATATTTCAGAAGGTCAGCCTTTTTACCGAAGGCTTCGGCAGTCTGGTCTTCCGTGTCGAATGCTTGCGCGCCGACAGTGACCTTTTCGGAAGCCTGATGCGCGTACTCGGCGGCAGCCTTGGCTCGAAATGTTTGCTGTTCGCGGGCGAAGCCAAGGATGGCTGCGAGCGTTATACTCGCAATCACAAAGCGAATTTTGTTAAACACGCACTCTCCCATTCTCTATCGAGTCATTCAGATTTTTCTGACGCCATTCCTTTTTAGCTACTTCGCTTTTCGCTGGTTGGCGCATCCGTCCTACCGATCGCATTTTACGGAGCGGTTCGGGAGGCTCCCGAAATCTTACTCTCGGACGAGGCCCGGCTCTATATGGTTGCATGCCGTTTCAGTGGGCGAGGTGGCCTCGGCTGTTCCTCTACTCAAAGAGCTGCGCGCCACTTTTGCGGAAGCGCCGCTTTACCTCTCCGTGTCGACGGTTGCGGGTCGCAAAGCGGCAGAGCGGCAGGCGGGCGCAATGGTCAATGGCCTGTTTTATGTTCCGTTCGATTTTGCGTCTTGTGTGAGAAAGACTCTGTCGGTACTCCGCCCGGCCTTGGTCATTGTTCTGGAGACGGAGATCTGGCCAAACCTCTATTACGAAACGAAGCGGTGCGGCGCGAGATTAGTAGTGGTCAATGGTAGGATTTCGAATCGAACTTGGCCGCAATATGAGGCGTGGCGGTGGTTTTTTCACGGGGTCTTGCAGGGACCGGACCTGATTCTGGTGCAAAGCGAGACCGATGCGAAGCGGTACGAAAGGTTGGGCGCTCCCGCGGAGAGGGTGGTGGTCGGCGGCAATTTGAAGTACGATGCCGCGTATGCCGCCGCTCCGGTGATGATTCCCCGGTTCGGCGCCGAGAAGATCTGGATTGCGGCCAGCACGGTAGGACCCAACGAGAGCGGGAGCATCAGACGCCATTTTGTAGACGAAGATGATCTGGTGCTGGATGCCTTTGCAGAGTTAGTGAAGGATTTCCCGAAACTGCTGCTGATTCTCGCCCCGCGCCAGCCTGCACGTTTCGGAGTAGTGGCAGATAAGCTGCGCGACCGTGGCTTTGAGTTCACGCGCCGGTCAGCCATGGCTGAGGTACTGAGCCTGCCTGGCGTGATTCTTCTGGACACGATTGGCGAGCTGGCGGGGCTTTATCCGCTGGCCGATGTGGTTTTCGTGGGCGGATCGATTGCGCCACGGGGCGGGCACAATATTCTGGAGCCCGCTGCTGCCGCTGCGCCCATTGTGACGGGGCGCTACATGCACAACTTCGAGTCGATCGCGCGGGAGTTTGTCGCAGCGAAGGCTATGGTGCAAGTGCAAAGCGGCGCTGAGCTGCCGAAGGCTATTCATGAGATTTTGCTTCACCGGCAAGTGGGGGTGGAGATGGGAAATCGGGCCCGGGCCCTTGTGGATAAAGGCCAAGGAGTCTCGAAGGCGGTGGCCAAGCGGGTGGAACCACTCTATTATTCAGCTTGTATTCGAAAGCCCACCGGCCCGATTGTGACGTGGTTGCTGACAGTGCTCTCCCGGATTTGGAAAGTTGGCGGGCAGATCAAGCGCAGCCAGTCTGAACAACGGGCCGCGTCTCTTCGTCCTGTGCCGGTTCCGGTGGTAAGCGTTGGGGGGATCACGATCGGAGGCGCCGGCAAGACGCCCTTTGCCAATTATCTAGCGGCACTGCTTCGGCGAAGAGGTTGGTCGCCCGGCATTTTGACGCGGGGATACCGGCGCCGTTACCCGGCTGAGCAGTTGATCCTACCGAGGGGTGCGTGCATTTCGTCATTCCTGACCGGTGATGAGGCGCAGATCTTTCTGCGAACCGGTTATGCAACGGTGGGGATTGGCAGTCAGCGATACGAAACGGCTGGCATGTTGTTACGCCAGTTTCCCGAAACGGACGTCTTGTTGTTGGATGACGGCTTTCAACATGCCCGGATGCCCCGCGATATGGACATTGTGCTGATTGACGGTTTGGATCCGTTCGGGCAGGAGGAATTGGTTCCGTTGGGCCGGTTACGGGAGCCATTGAACTCGCTGGAGCGGGCCGGGATCTTTATTGTGACCCGGGCGTCCAATGACGGCCGGTTCGCAGCGATTAAGCGCCGGCTCCGTGACTACAATGCAGACGCTCCGGTCTTCCGAACTATTCTGCAGCCCCGCGGCTGGCACGATTACCATCGAGGGGCGGTGACGCCAAAGGTGGCAGGCAAGCGTGTGGGAGCATTTTGCGGCCTTGGTAGCCCGCAGAATTTCTGGGACACGCTGGAGTCCTTGGGCGCTAATGTGGTGTTTCGTTGGACATTCCCGGATCACCACACTTACAAGCCGCTAGAGTTGACACGCCTGGCTCAACAAGCCTATGCGCATGGGGCGGAACTACTGGTCACAACGGAAAAAGATCGGATCAATTGCCCGGGCCGGATTGATAGCCTGATTGAGCCTCTGTCGCTTGCTTGGCTGGAGATCGATTTGCAATTAGAAGGAGAAGAGCGATTTGTGTCGGTTTTGGAGAACCGTCTTCGGCGCTAAGAAGTTTGGTGCCGGCGGGAGGAGTTGAACCTCCGACCTACGGATTATGAGACCGTCGCTCTAACCACCTGAGCTACACCGGCAGCACTTATTAGCGTAACATTCCGCTATTGTTTCACGATAACCGAATAGATTCGTTCCAGATCTTCCGGTGAATAATACTCTATTTCCAGCCGGCGCGGTTTGAGATGAATTTTAGTGCCTAAAGCCATGGCCATGTCATCAAGCGCAGCGCGGATATTGGGGTCCAGTTTCTCCGGTTCCGGTTCAGGCGTTTGCTGCGGTTCTGGCTGCGGCTGTGTAAGGCGCTTCACTAAGGCTTCGGTCTCGCGGACAGACAAACGCTTGGCGATGATGGTCTCGCAAGCTTGCGTTTGCTGATGAGGATCCGTGAGGTTCAGCAGGGTTCTCGCATGTCCCGTGCTGATTTGGCTGTGCCTTAAAGCCGTTTTCACCTCATCTGTCAGGCGCAACAATCGAAGAAGGTTGGTGACGGTGGAGCGGTCTTTGCCCGTCCGATCAGCGATTTGTTCGTGGCTCATGCTGTGCTCATTGCTGAGTCGTTCGAAGGCCAACGCGATTTCAAGAGGGTTCAGGTCTTCGCGCTGGATGTTTTCGATGAGAGCGAGTTCCAGGCGCTGCGAATCATCGATAGTTCGCACAAGAGCGGGAATTTCAGTGAGGCCGGCGAGCTTTGCAGCTCGCCAGCGTCGTTCGCCGGCAATGATGCGGTATTTACCATCGGGAGCTTTTTGAACGGTAATGGGTTGTAAGAGGCCGTTGGTTTTTATAGAGTGGGCGAGTTCGGCGAGGCGGTCGGGATCGAAAAGGTCGCGGGGTTGCTCGGGACCCGGCAGGATTTGTTCGAGCGGCAGGCTCTCGAAGTCATCAAAGTGCTCGGGTAGCGGCTTTGTCGCCGGTATCGGAGTAGATGGCTGGGGTGTAGGCGGTACGACTACCGGTTTGCTCGGTAGGAGGGTAGACAAGCCCTTACCGAGCGCTCTTCGTTGATTCCAGTCGCGATTTTTGCTCATTCGCCAGGATCTCCTTTGCCAGTTGAATATAGGCCTCGGCGCCCTTGGAGCGGGGATCGTAGGCCAAGATGGTTTTGCCGAAGCTGGGCGCTTCGGCGAGCCGGATGCTTCGCGGGATGACAGTTTTAAAGACTTGATCCGCAAAGAATTCGCGGAGGTCCGACTCCACCTGCCGGGTTAGATTGGTGCGGTCATCGTACATGGTGAGCAGCACGCCTTCCACCTTGAGTTCAGGATTAAAGCTTTGACGGATCCGTTCGACGGTGTCCATGAGCTGTGAAATGCCTTCCAGCGCGAAGAATTCGCACTGAATCGGCACCAGGACGGAGTTGGACGCGACCAATGCGTTAAGGGTCAGCAGGTCAAGGGCTGGGGGGCAATCGATGACGACGTACTGATATCGATCCTGAATCGCTGCCATGGCGCTTTTGAGGCGTTGTTCGCGGTTGTCCTGGTCTACGAGGTCTAGGTTGGTCGCAACCAGATTTTGATCGGCGGAAACGAGGTCGACGCCGGATTCGGTGGATACGATTGCTTCTTCGATGCTGGTGTTGTGAAGAAGCACGTCATAGAGGGTTGGGCGTTCATCTGTTTTAGCAATGCCGACGCCGGTGGTTGAATTGCCTTGAGGATCAGAATCGACCAGGAGGACAGTGCATTCTGAGGCGGCGAGAGCGGCGGCGAGATTGATGGCGGTGGTGGTCTTTCCGACCCCACCTTTTTGGTTGGCGATAGAGATTACGTGGGCCACTGGACTCCTTGAGTAGGCTAGCAGATGTTTCACGTGAAACGTTAAGTTTCTGGTTTTACGAAACGAACTCCGCTGCTTAATGTTTCACGTGAAACATTAACTTACAGCAGAGACTCCGGCCACAGATGCCATCGTTAAATACACGTCAACAATCGCCACTGCTGCAGGCGTGACCCCGGGAATTCTTGCCGCTTGGCCTAACGTGGTGGGACGAACCCGGCTCAGCTTTTGGCGAATTTCATTCGACAATCCGGGAATGTCCTCATAGACGAAGTCAGAAGGGATGTGCCGGTTTCCTGAGCCTGCCATGTGCCTAATCTGCTTCTTCTGTTGCGTGATGTAGCCTTCGTAGCGGATTTCGGTTTCAACAGTCGTCACAACACCGGTTAACGGCTCCGCGCCAATTTGGTTCGTAATCCAGGGGATTAGGCGATCAATGCCGGCCTCTGGACGACGCAGCCAAGTTGAGAGGTCGGGATTATCGGTAGTGGCGTCGAGGCCGGTGGCCTCGGGCACAGCACTCGCACGATGCTTCTGCAGCAGCGCGGTGATTTGGGAACGCTGCGCCTGCCGGGCTTCAAATTCAGCCCAGCGCACATCATCCACCAAGCCAACCCTGCGTCCGATAGGTGTTAGACGCTCATCGGCATTATCAATACGCAGGTGCAGCCGGAACTCCGCACGGGAGGTGAACATCCGGTAGGGCTCGTCCGCGCCTTTGCTGACAAGATCGTCCACTAAGATGCCGATGTATCCATCACTGCGGGACAAGACCACTTGAGGATGCTCGTTGAGCTTACACGCGGCGTTCAAACCCGCGACAAGCCCCTGGCAAGCCGCTTCTTCGTAACCGGAAGTACCGTTGATCTGACCAGCCAGAAACAGTCCGCCTATGGACTTCACTTCAAGTGAATGGAAAAGCTCACGCGGGTCGATCGCATCGTACTCAATCGCATAGCCGGGCCGAATCATCTCGGCGTCTTCCAGGCCGGGTACCGATGCGACCATAGCTGCTTGCACGTCCATCGGCATGCTGGTGGACATTCCGTTCAGATAAACCTCGTGGGTGTCGAGCCCTTCCGGTTCCAGAAAAATCTGATGCCTACGGCGATCCGGGAATTTAACCACCTTATCTTCGATGGACGGGCAATAGCGTGGCCCAATCCCCTCGATTTGCCCACTATATAAGGGGGAACGGGCAATGCTTTCGCTCAGAATACGATGCGTCTCATCTGTGGTGTAGCCCAAGTGGCACTTGATTTGTTCGCGGTCGATTCGTTTCGTAAGGAATGAAAAGGGCGTAGGCACCGGATCGCCCGGTTGCTCCTGGAATTGCTCCCACTTGATTGTGCGGCCATCCAAACGCGGCGGGGTGCCGGTCTTGAGGCGAGTCCACTGCAACCCAAGATTGCGTAATTGGTGCCCCAAGGAATTCGACGGCGGCTCACCATTCCGGCCGCAGCCGTACTTCTCTTCCCCCACATGGGCCAGTCCGTTCAGAAAAGTGCCGGTGGTCACAATGACTACCTGGGCCAATAAATCCCTTCCGTCTTTCAGCCGAACGCCCCGGACGGTTCGTTCCGCAGAGCCTTCGTTTCGTAAAAAGAGGATCTCCCCTACCTCGGCTTGCAGAATTCGGAGATTCGTCTCCTGCTCCAGCCATTCCTTCATACGCAGGCGATATTGCTTCTTGTCGCATTGAGCGCGCGGCGACCAAACGGCCGGGCCGCGGCTGGTATTCAGCAACCGGAATTGAATACCCACGGCATCAGCCAGCTCGCCCATGACTCCACCCAGGGCATCTATTTCCCGCACCAAATGTCCCTTGGCAATGCCGCCGATAGCCGGGTTGCAGGACATCTGCGCAATCAGGTCTGCATTCATGGCGACCATGGCGGTCTTGAAGCCCAGACGCGCGCAAGCACGAGCTGCCTCACATCCGGCGTGACCGCCACCAACCACCACAATGTCGTACCTGATCTGCATAGCTCTCATCCGCTATTCTATCGGGCATATTGAAGATTCTGATAATAGGCAGTGGCGGACGCGAGCACGCACTCGCATGGCGGCTTCAGAAGTCGGCTGGATCTCCTGACATATTCGCCTCCCCAGGAAATCCTGGCATTGAGCAGACTGCCGTCTGCATCCCCGCTCCGGAAACGATCAGCGGCTTTGCGGATATTGCGGTAGCGAAAGGCGTGGACCTTACTATCGTGGGTCCGGAAGCGCCTCTGGTGGCGGGGATCGTGGACGAGTTCCGACGCCGCGGCCTAAAGATAGTGGGGCCGACCAAGGCTGCTGCCCAATTGGAGGGCTCCAAGGTCTTTGCGAAGCGGTTCTTTCAGCGGGCGGGCATACCGACGGCGAGATCTGTTCAGACGGCCTCCATTCGAGAAGCTCTAGATGCCGTAAAGCATTTCGACTATCCCATGGTAATCAAGGCCGATGGCCTGCATGCCGGCAAAGGGGTAGTTATTGCCCAGGACTTCGCCGAAGCTGCCAGCTCAATCGAGAGATTAGGCCCGGTGTTGGTGATTGAAGAGTTTCTTACCGGCGAAGAGGTCAGCTTCATTGGACTGAGCAATAGCGAATTCCTGATCCCCTTTGCTCCAGCGCAGGACCACAAACGCGCTTTTAACAATGATGAGGGGCCAAATACCGGCGGTATGGGAGCTTATACCGACACACGCATCCTGACTTCTGCGCAAAAGAGCGACATCATGGAGCAGATCATGCTGCCCACGCTCCGGCAGATGCGCGCGGAAGACACACCTTTTACTGGTTTCCTGTACGCCGGTCTCATGATGACGGCCGACGGTCCTAAAATCCTGGAATATAACGTCAGAATGGGCGACCCCGAAACTCAGGCGATTATGCACAGCTTCAGCGGCGATTTCTTAGACTTGCTGAACGCGATGGCGAGTGGCGGCTCTGTGGAGGAGCTACCAGAATCGACACAGTGTTCCGTTTGCATCACGTTGTCGGCGGCAAATTATCCAGGTTCGCCCCGGTTGGGTGATGTCATCACCGGGATTGAGGCGGCAGAGGCGATCGGGGCCACGGTCTTCCATGCGGGCACAAAACGGGTGGGCGGGAACTTGGTCACGAACGGTGGCCGCGTTCTCGGCGTTACAGCCGGGGGCGAAACTCTTCGCACGGCCATTCATAATGCTTACAACTCAGTCGCGCACATTCACTTCAATGGCATGCACTACCGTACAGATATTGGCGAAAAAGGTTTGCGGCGCTGGTAAAATTAAAGCCGGTGTGGGGACGTAGCTCAGTTGGATAGAGCGGCCGCCTCCTAAGCGGCAGGCCGGCAGTTCGAATCTGCCCGTTCCCACCATTTACTTGAATCTCCGTAAGTGCGTGCGATAACCTATACGCACTATGGCACGAACCCTTTCGACTCTGTTGACGATGGTGGTCTTCGCCCCCACCCTCGTTTTCGCGCAGACGTCCGACACCGGTGGCGAAGCAAACTTGCGTTTACCTGATCTGGCGCAGGCCACCTTCTTTGGAGGCTCCATTAATGGCAGGTCCTTGTTGCTCTACGGACTCATCGTGGTTGCCTTGGGGCTGTTGTTCGGCCTCGTGATTTACCGGCAGCTGAAGAACGCCCCGGTACACAAGTCAATGCTTGAAGTCTCCGAACTCATTTATGAGACCTGCAAAGTCTACCTGGTCACCCAGGTCAAATTCCTGATCATCCTTGAAATATTCATTGGGTCGATAATTGTTTTTTACTTCGGGGTTCTGCAGCACTTCGCACTAGAAAAAGTTCTGATCATTCTAGGGTTCAGCATAGTCGGAATATGCGGCAGCTGCGGCGTGGCCTGGTTCGGCATCCGGGTGAATACCTTTGCCAACTCGCGGACCGCTTTCGCGAGTCTCAGAGGAACTGCCTTTCCCTGTCATCAAATGCCGCTGATGGCGGGCATGAGCATCGGCATGCTGCTCATTTCGGTTGAGCTCGTGCTCATGCTGTTCATCCTTCTGTTTGTGCCGCGAGATTACGCCGGGCCGTGCTTCATCGGCTTCGCCATAGGTGAGTCACTCGGCGCTGCCGCACTTCGAGTTGCAGGCGGCATCTTCACTAAGATCGCCGATATCGGGGCGGATCTGATGAAGATTGTTTTCAAGATCAAGGAAGACGATGCGCGGAACCCGGGAGTGATCGCCGATTGCACCGGAGACAACGCGGGCGACTCGGTGGGACCCAGCGCCGATGGCTTCGAGACTTATGGAGTGACCGGCGTCGCACTGATTACATTTATCGTTCTGGCAGTCAAATCCGAGGCTATCCAAAGCCAGTTACTCGTTTGGATTTTCGCCATGCGCGTCATGATGGTGGTTTCCTCCGGGCTCTCTTACCTCATCAATGCCGCGCTTGCCAAAAGCAAGTATGCGAATGTTCCCAAGATGGATTTCGAAGCGCCGCTGACTGTGCTTGTCTGGCTGACTTCGTTGCTATCTATCGCGGCCACTTACGTGGTCTCCTATCTGATGATTCCTGACTTAGCCGGAGATACATCGCTCTGGTGGAAGCTTTCCTCAGTTATTACCTGCGGAACTCTAGCCGGGGCGGTGATTCCTGAGTTAGTAAAGGTGTTCACCTCCACTTCGTCCGCACACGTGCGGGAGATTGTCTCATCCTCAGAGGAGGGTGGCGCGTCGCTGAATATTCTCTCAGGCTTTGTGGCTGGCAATATGAGCGCATTTTGGCTCGGCTTAGCCATTCTTGGACTGATGAGTATTGCTTATGGGTTCAGCACGCTAGGCCTCGATACGCTGATGGCAGCACCTTCCGTGTTCGCTTTCGGACTGGTGGCGTTCGGTTTTCTCGGAATGGGTCCGGTGACCATCGCTGTCGATTCCTATGGTCCGGTAACTGACAATGCGCAGTCAGTTTATGAGTTATCCACCATCGAGCAAATTCCAGGCATCGAGCAGGATATCTTGAAGACGTTCGGGTTCCATGTGAATTTCGAGTTAGCCAAAGAGAACCTCGAGGAAAACGACGGAGCGGGTAACACGTTCAAGGCGACGGCAAAGCCGGTGTTGATTGGTACGGCGGTGGTTGGCGCGACGACCATGATTTTCTCGATTGTTGTGGCGCTCACTCACGGGTTACAGCAGGACTTACTCTCCAACCTTTCCATTCTTCATCCACCGTTCTTACTTGGACTCATTGCAGGCGGATCTGTGATTTACTGGTTCACCGGCGCATCTTGCCAGGCAGTTACTGCGGGAGCGTATCGAGCGGTCGAGTTTATTAAGGCCAATATCAAGTTAGAAGGCGTAGTGAAGGCCTCTGTCGAAGATAGTAAGCGGGTGGTTCAAATTTGCACTCAATATGCCCAGCGCGGCATGTTCAATATCTTCCTCACCGTCTTCTTCATTACGCTGGCTTTTGCGTTTGTGGAGCCTTACTTCTTCATTGGTTACCTGATTTCCATCGCTTTGTTCGGCTTGTATCAGGCCATCTTTATGGCGAACGCCGGCGGCGCCTGGGATAACGCCAAGAAGGTGGTGGAAACCGAGATGAAGCAGAAGGGTACACCGCTGCATGACGCCACGGTGGTGGGCGATACGGTGGGAGATCCTTTCAAGGACACATCATCCGTGGCGCTGAACCCAATCATCAAATTCACGACTCTGTTCGGTTTGCTGGCCGTCGAGCTAGCTGTATCGCTACGCGATACAGGTGGAGCCTTGATCACCCATGTCTTGTCGGGAGTCTTCTTGCTGATCGCGCTGATCTTCGTGTATCGATCGTTCTACAAGATGCGGATCGGCGGCCGCGAAGTTGAGAAGAAGCGGTCGGACGTTACGCCTGTGGCAGCCTAGATTTGCTTAAAGGCGAATTCGCCTGAGATTATTGGGCCGGGAGCGGACTAGCTACTTGTGGCATTGTTCCGCACCTACAGCGCAGTGATTCAGGGGATCGACGCACATCTGATTGACGTCGAGGTGGATATGTACCCGGGCGGCAACAATCGTGACTTTGTCACGGTTGGCATGCCGGACGCCGCGGTGAAGGAAAGCCGTGAGCGGATTAAGTCGGCCTTGCTGAACTCCGGGTTCGGCTTTCCGAGTAAGTCAGTCACGGTGAACTTGGCGCCGGCCAACGTGCGCAAAGAAGGCGCCGGTTTTGATTTGCCGATGGCGACGGCCATTCTGGGCGCCATGGGGACGGTTCGGCATACCGACGATTTCATGATCGTGGGCGAACTGTCGCTGGACGGCAGTCTGCGGCCGGTCCGTGGCGCGCTTTCGATTGCTGTTTGTGCGGCGCGGCGAGGCATTCGCAACTTGCTTGTACCGATTGATAATGCGGCGGAAGCGGCGGTTGCTGAGGGCGTTAGTGTTTACGGGTTGCGTCATTTGGCGGAAGTGGTTCGCTTCCTGAATGAGCCCGAAATGCTTTCGCCGACAAAGGCAGTTCGCCCCACTGCGCTGCAAGCAGCGGCAGACTTCCCTGATTTCGCGGATGTGCGCGGTCAGACCATGGCAAAACGGGCGTTGGAAGTCGCGGCGGCAGGATCACATAACGTGCTGATGATTGGGCCGCCGGGTTCGGGCAAAACGATGCTGGCCCGCCGTGTGGCCGGTATTTTGCCGGCGCTTACTTTCCGCGAGGCCCTGGAAGCGACGCAAATCCATGGCGTGGCGGGCGTATTGCCGGCCGGCGTGGGCATTCTGCAGCACCGGCCATTCCGCTCTCCTCACCACACCATTTCGGATGCGGGGTTGATTGGCGGCGGCAGCGGTAGCCCACGGCCGGGCGAAGTGAGTCTGGCGCACCAGGGCGTGCTGTTTCTGGATGAATTGCCCGAGTTCCCCCGCGGCGTGCTGGAACAGTTGCGGCAGCCGCTGGAAGAGGGCGCGGTGACGCTGGCACGCAGTAATGGAACGCTCACCTTCCCTGCCCGGCTGATGCTGGTGGCGGCGATGAATCCGTGCCCTTGTGGGTATTACGGCGATTCTACGCGGGAGTGCCGATGTACGCCCGGTATTATTCAGCGGTATCTGGCAAAGGTAAGCGGGCCGCTGCTTGACCGGATTGATCTGCATATTGAGGTGCCCGCTGTGCCGTACAAAGAGCTGCGCGGTCAGGCACAAGGCGCCACTACTTCGGCTGAGATTCGAAATCGCGTGGAAGCGGCGCGGGCTATCCAAAGTGGGCGCGGGTTCTATAACGCGCAGATTCCGCCTTCGCAATTGAGAACGCTCTGTGTGTTGGATGATGCCGGCGAGAAGACGTTGGAGATGGCGGTCCGGCGAATGAATTTGTCGGCGCGGGCGCATGACCGGCTGCTGCGGGTGGCGAGAACGATTGCCGATTTAGACAAGTCCGAGCGGGTATCGACTAAGCACTTAGCAGAGGCGGTGCAGTTTCGGAATTTGGATCGGAATTACTGGAACTGAAAGAAGCAATCAGCCGAAGAAGTCTCGAACCTTATCGAAAACGCTCTTTTCGTGAGGCATATTGTCGGCTGGCAGGGTTTCGTTTAACTGTTCGAAGAAACGGCGCTGCTCTTTTGTCAGCTTGCGCGGTACCTGGACTTCCAGGTGCACAAACAAGTCGCCGCGTGTTCTGGTGTTTAGCTGAGGCACGCCCAAACCGCGCAAACGGAACTGCTCGCCGGGCTGGGTTCCTTCGGGGACCTTGATTACCTGCGGACCATCCAGCGTCTCGATTTCAATCTCGGCACCCAGGGCGGCTTGCGCCACATTGATGGGAAGCGTGCAATGCAGGTCATTCTCACGCCGTTCGAAAATCGGGTGATCGAGAACCTTCACAACGACGTAGAGATCGCCAGGTTGAGCGCCTGACGGACCAGGATTGCCCTCGCCGGCCAAGCGCAGGCGCATGCCCGTGTCTACGCCCGCCGGGATGTTGACCTTCAGTTTCTTTTCCACCTTGTGGAAGCCCTCGCCCCGGCACTGGTTGCAGGCTTGGCGGATCACCCGGCCGCGGCCGTTGCAAGTGGGGCAGGTCTTTCGAATGGAAAGAAAACTTTGCTGGTAAAGAACTTCGCCCCGCCCGGCACAAACCGAACAAGTGACCAGGCCGCCATTGGGCTCAGCGCCCGAACCCTGGCACTTTGTACAAGCTTCCAGGCGCGGAATCAGCAAATCCGCTGACAGGCCGAGCATGGAGCTTTCAAAGCTGATCTCCAGGTCATAGCGAATATCTTCGCCTCGAGCCGGGCGTCCGCGGCGCTGCCCGTTGCGCTGGCCGAACATGTCGCCCATCCCAAACAGATCGCCCAGAATGTCCCCAAGATCGAAAGCTGACTCGTCGAATCCGCCGCTTCCAGCGGCTCCGGAGACGCCTTGGTGACCGAAGCGATCATAGGACGCCCGCTTAGTGGAGTCGCTGAGAACCGAGTAAGCCTCGGCCGCCTCTTTGAAACGCTCTTCGGCTTCGCGATTGTTGGGATTCCGGTCAGGGTGATACTGAAGCGCCAGCTTGCGATAGGCGCTCTTGAGCGTTTGCTCGTCGCAATCCCGAGAAACGCTCAAAACCTCATAGTAATCCCGTTTGGTTACGCTCATCCAATGTCTTTCCGCATCCCTAAATGGAGCTTACTGATTAACCGCGACCTTCACCATGGCGGGGCGAAGCAGCCTGCCTTTGAAATAGTAACCGCGCTGATATTCTTCCAAGATAGTCTGGTCGGGATGGTCTTTGGTATCGACCATCTCCACGGCGTGGTGGATGTGCGGGTTAAACAGTGGTACTTCAGCGGAGATGGGTTCCAAACCCAACTTCCGCAACGCTTCATAAAACCGCTGGTAGATCAATTCCAGCCCGCGCGCATATTCTGTGTCGGCGCTTTCCACTCGCAAGGCCCGTTCGAAGTCATCCAGCACCGGGAGCAACGCTTTTACCGTATCCATGGCGGCAAACTCCAACAACTCGCCGCGTTCCCGTTCGTTCCGACGCCGATAATTCTCGAACTCGGCCTGCCTGCGTTGCAGAAGTTCCTGCAGTTCGTTTTTCTCGCGGGAAACGCGATCTCTATCAGCGGCTACCTCTTTTAGAGATGCGTTGAGTTCATGTAAAGCTGCTGCCTGTCCGGACTGCTCCGAGTCTGAAGATGTAACAGGATCAGACACACCAGTAGTGCTTTCGTTTTGGGAATCCATTTCTCTCACACCTGAAGAGGGGTCACGTGAAACGCACCCCTCAACTTTTCAGCGTAACAGAGAACGGATGCACTCCAAAATGAACGGTCAGGTGAACGGAAATACTGAACTGAGGATTAGTCGAGCTTAACGGTTCCGGGAGGCGGCTGCAGTTGCCTTGACGGTGTCAATCGGCGTAGGAACGACGGCCGCTGGCTCGGGATCGGCGGCTACTTTTCCAAAGCCCAAGGCTTTGCGGAGTTCAGTATCAATGCGAGTACGGAAATCCGGGTTGTCCTTGAGGAACTGGCGGGCATTCTCACGTCCCTGGCCGATCCGCTCGCCTTTGTAGCTGTACCAGGAGCCGCTTTTTTCAACGATGTTCTGAGCGACACCTAAGTCGATGAGGTCGCCTTCGCGCGAGATGCCCTCGCCGTAGATGATGTCGAACTCAGCCTCGCGAAAAGGTGGGGCCACTTTGTTCTTCACTACTTTGACCTTGGTCCGGTTACCGGTAACGGTTTCGCCATCTTTGATAGCGGCAATGCGGCGAATATCGATGCGTACCGATGAATAGAACTTCAGAGCGCGGCCGCCGGTGGTGGTTTCCGGATTGCCGAACATGACACCGATCTTCTCGCGTATCTGGTTGATGAAGATCAGGCAGGTATTTGATTTCGAGACCGCGCCGGTGAGCTTGCGCATCGCCTGCGACATCAGGCGAGCTTGCACGCCCATATGCGAATCGCCCATTTCGCCATCGAGTTCGGCTTTAGGAACCAGTGCCGCGACGGAATCGACCACCAGAACATCAATGGAGCCGGAAGCGATCAGAGCGCCGGTGATTTCGAGCGCCTGCTCGGCGAAATCGGGCTGGGACACCAGCAGGTTGTCCACGTCGACGCCTAATTGCTTGGCATAAATGGGATCAAGAGCATGTTCCACGTCGATGAACGCGGCCATACCGCCGACTTTCTGGGCCTCGGCAATGACCTGCAGAGCAATTGTGGTTTTACCTGATGACTCAGGGCCATAAATCTCGCAGATTCGCCCGCGCGGAAAGCCACCCACGCCCAAGGCGTAGTCCACCGATATGGAACCGCTGGAGATGGCGGAAACGGGGACGATAGCTTCTTTCGCTCCCAGGCGCAGGATGGAACCTTTGCCAAACTGCTTTTCAATCTGCCCCAGAGTGGCGGTTAGTGTACGTGCGCGTTCTTTTTCGTCCATGTTGAGTCCTTAAAACGAGGCGGCGATTGGGGGAGGGTCGCTTTTAGTATATAGCGAAACAGGAAAATGCAGAAATGTTTTTCTACGCCTTTTCTACGCCCCACCGGCGTCGCGCCGCGCGTAGTAACCTTTGCGCGCCCGAACGATCAGATCGTGACGGTTCTTGACCTTGATTTGAACGCGATGGTAGAGCCCGTCGTTCTTCAATGGCTCAGGCCGGTAGAAGAGATTGTACTGATGCCGGAGTTCATTGGCGATGTTCTCGAAAGACTGGTTCAGGTCTTTGGCTTCAAAGGGAAAGAAGGCATTGCCACCGGTCTCGTCGGCGTAGTAATGCATCACCTTATCGCCATCGGTCTCGATGTGACTGATATTGGTGGAGATGGTGTAGATGACTGTATCGGCGCGCTGCGCCATCTCGAGCGCCTGATCGCGGCTGTAACGGCTGGCATTATCCATGCCGTCGCTGAGAATGATCATGGCGCGCCGGAATTTGTACATCGGCTGATCTTTGATGAGGCGCTCTTTGCAGGCGAAGAAAATGGCGTCATAAAGCGCGGTGCCGCCGCCCGGACGCAGGTCCCGCACGGCATTCTCCAGTACATGGGTATCGCTTGTCAGGTCCGCCACGAGTTCGGCCGAACTATCGAAGGCCACCACAATCGCTTTATCCTGCGGGCGCATGACGCCGTGGATGAAGTTCATGGCCGCTTCCTGCTGGAATTTGAAGCGGTCTGTAATGCTGCCGCTGGTGTCAATCAGGATGGCCAGGCGGAGGGGAAGGTCGCTTTCGGATGTGAATTCCAGGATGGGCTGCGGCTTTTTGTTTTCGGCTACCGTGAAGTCGTTTTTGTCCAAATCCGTTACAAAGCGGCCCTTTTTATCGGTGACCGTGAACAGCATGTTCACGCGTGTGACTTCGGAGCGGATGGTTCCCGGGTCCGATTCGGTTGGCTCCGGCGGATTTTGCGTGGGCGGATTTTGGGCCACCAGGAAGACCCCGCAAAGCAGGGCGGCGGCCACCGATGTTACAACGGACTTCATTGGTTTGCCTTTATTCTATCCAGCAATTCTGTCAGGTCGGGCGGCAGTGGGCTTTGCACGCGAATCATTTGGCTTGTCGAGGGAGAACGGAATTGCAGGATGTGAGCGTGCAGGAAGAAGCGGTCCAGAGGGGGCATGCCCGGGATGGAGGCGGGCGCTCCGTACAGGCGGTCGCCCACCACGGGACGGCGCAAGCTGGATAGGTGGACGCGAATCTGATGCGTGCGCCCAGTTCCGATTTTCACTTCCAAGTAGGAAAACAGATCGAATTGTTCGAGAACTCGATAGTCGGTGAGCGCGGTGCGCCCGCGGCCGAGCTTGGTTGTCATACGGGTGCGCCGAATGGGATCGCGGGTGATGGGCAAGGTGATGCGGCCGGTTAGCTGCCCCATGCGACCGTGAACCAGCGCTAGATAAATCTTTTCGACTTCACGATCGTGAAACTGTGCGGCGAGGGATTGATGGGCTGCGTCGGTTCGGGCCACCACGAGCGCGCCGCTGGTCTCGCGGTCCAGGCGATGGACGATGCCGGGACGTAAATCGCCATTGATTGAAGAAAGCGTTGTGAAGTGGTGCATGAGGGCGTTCACCAGCGTTCCGGTGTTGTGCCCAGCCCCGGCGTGAACCACCATGCCGGCTGGTTTGTCGATGACGATGACATCCTGATCTTCGTAGAGGATCGTGAGCGCGATGTTCTCCGGCTCGGCTTTTAGCGGCTCGAGTTCGGCTGGCGAAACCTCGATGGACTCGGCGCCGCGCAGCAGAGCGGAAGCGCGGGCCTCCGTGCCGTTGACCAGGACCAGCTTTTCCTTGATCCAGGATTGAATGCGCGCGCGGCTGAACTTGGGAAGGCGTTCGTGAATGAAGGAGTCGAGGCGTTTGCCGGCGTCGGCGGATTCGGCGATCAGGACCACTGCACTCAGTCTAATTTGTGCGTGGGTGAATTTCGGCGGGGTTATCCAATACCCTTGCTTTTAGAGCAAAAGCGGTCACTCTAGTCTGACCAGATTGTCGCGTCAGACTGGTCTGACTCCTCTGAGGTATCAGACTCCTCAGGCTGATCAGGCTCCTCAGGCTGGTCGGACCAGTCGGAGGCATCGGAGGAGTCTGACATGTCGGAGGAGTCTGACGCGTTTAGAACGCGTTTAGAGGTTAGTGGGAATCCAGCGGGTTCATTCCTTTTGAATAATTCGGATCCATGGTGGCGATGTCGTTGCGGTACATCACGATGTCGGCAGTGGGAAAGTTTGTCGGTACTTTCTGGGACACCTTGCCGGTGGCGGCCCATTCTGTTCCGCGCTGGAAGGTCGTGATGAAGCCGACGCAGCTTAGAGCGTTCACATCGTGCCCGAGCACTGTGTGGAAGACTCGGCCTTTGCCGAATTGAATGACCATCAGCATGGGCTCGTCGTGGCCGCTGCCGCTGTTTGCCGGATCGGAGAAGGCAGTAGCCAGGACGGTCATGTTCTCGCCAGGACCGCGCAACGAGTTGTAAAGCTCATCGCCCTGATGCATCCAAACCTTGTGCAGACCTTTCGTGATGGGATGTTCGGTATCCCGCATCGTCACCTGAAAGGGAATTCGTTTGCCATGATTACCGGCGCTCCCGGGTGTGGTGTCGCCGAACAACTTGCCGTCTTTGAAATACCAGTGCGGACCGGCCGCCTCGTTTCGATTACGCCAGCCGCCTATACCGATCATCTGGTTGTATTCAGGCCAGGTTGAGAAGGCGTTGTCTGCTGCATGCACCACCACCAGCCCGCCGCCGTTTCGCATGTAGGTTGTAAACCTGGTCTTCAGGTCGGCCGGCCATTCGGCGGTATCCAGGTTGGAAACAACCACCTGGTACTTATCGAATTCCGGAGTTGCCGGCATGGTGACCACGTCCACCTGGAACAGGCCGGTTTCTTCCAGTTCCTTTTTCAGAACGGGCGTGGTGACTTGCCATTTGTGATAAGGGCCACCGCTTTCGCCATCCATCAGCATGACGTGAATGGGGGAAGCAGCTTGTATTTGGAGAACGAGCAGGATGCTCAGAATGATAAATCGCATTCTGAGCAATCCTATCGAATTGAGCTGCGGAGATTACAGACCTTTTTTTCCCATGAAGGCGATCAGATCGACCACGCGATTTGAGTAGCCCCATTCGTTGTCATACCAAGCCACAACCTTCACCAGATTTCCGCCGATCACCTTCGTCAGATCCGCATCTACGATTGAACTGTTCGGATTGTGCAGCAGGTCGGTGGACACAAGCGGATCGGTTGAGAATGCCAGGATGCCCTTCAAAGGGCCTTCGGCGGCTGCCTTCAATGCGGCGTTCACTTCTTCAGCAGTGGTGTCCTTCTTCAACACGGCCGAGAGATCCACCACCGACACGTTGGGAGTGGGTACGCGCAACGCATAGCCGTCCAGCTTACCCTTGAGTTCAGGCAACACCAAGCCGATGGCCTTGGCGGCGCCGGTGGAGCTTGGAATGATGTTCAAGGCAGCCGCACGGGCGCGACGCAGATCTTTGTGCGGGAAATCCAGCACGTTCTGGTCATTCGTGTAGCTATGCACCGTCGTCATGGTGCCCTTCTCGATGCCAAATGTATCGTTCAGCACCTTGGCTACCGGAGCCAGGCAGTTCGTGGTGCACGACGCATTCGACACGATGTTGTGCTTCGCGGCGTCGTACATGTTGTCGTTGACGCCCAACACGATGGTGATGTCTTCCTTGGACGCCGGTGCGGAAATGATCACCTTTTTTACGCTGCCGCGCAGGTGCTTCTTCGCATCCGCGGCATCGGTAAAGCGACCGGTGGACTCAACAACCACTTCCACGCCCATCCCCGGCCAGTCGATTTCGGCGGGATCTTTGATGGCGAAAATCTTGATCTTTTTGCCTGCGACCACAATCGAGTCGCCTTCGGCTTTCACTTCGTGGTCCAGTTGACCCAGAATCGAATCGTACTTCAGCAAATGCGCCAGGGTCTTGGTGTCGGTCAGATCGTTGGCGGCAACAAACTCGATGTCAGGATTGCTGAGTCCTGCGCGGACAACATTTCTCCCGATACGGCCGAAGCCGTTGATTCCTACTTTGATTGGCATACTTCCTATCTTACGAAGCAGCCTATTTTTGATTAATCAGCGCGGAGGATCGAGTGGCGGAGCGGTGGTTCCGCCTACGTTGGCATAAGACTCGTGGACTTCCTTGACCTTGCCCTCACTAAAGCGTACAAACGTCATTTTGCCCGGAGGGTCACCGTACACCCAATCTTCCAATTCATCGCCATCCGGATTCGTTTCCCGGCTCTTGTTGTGGGGGCGCCCCATCGCCAGCAGGACCTGGTCACGATCCATCCCGACAATCGCCTTCTTTTCCTGGATGGCCTTCTTCACCGGCTCGGGCAACGTATCAACATACTGGGTTGAAGCTGAATGCTTTTCGAAGTCCAGCACGGGCGCCAAAATTTGCTTGAGTTCCACTGATTTTACCGACGGGACCGGTCCGGGAAACACCAACACGATGCGCGCACCACCTGGAGCGGAGGTGTTTTGCTGGGTGGAGACAGGCGATGTGGTGCCGCCCATTCCTACTTGAAGGTGGTCATACCAGTGACCTTGCTTGCGGCCTCCGCCATTAATTTCCAGCAGGATTTTGTTGGAATCAATGGTGACTTTGGTGATTTGCACCTGGTCTCCCAGGCGCGCCGAAGGACCGCCGGTGCGCAGTTCTTCATTCCAATCCGCCTTATCGTAGCTTCCATCGCTATGAATGACCAGCGCCTTTTTGCTGTTGGGCAGCGTTACCTTGGCGGTGGCGAACTCGGCGGTCAGGCCGCGTTCAATCTCCATGCGCTCGTCAAAGCTGAGCTTGTCGGCGCGCGCCAGGCGTTGCCAAAGCCAGAGCGGCTATCAGGAAAGCAACGACGGGTCTGGTTCGTTCAAGCTGGCGGCGATTTCGGCCACCTGCGGCTTGATGGGGGTCCGAAACAGTGCAAAGAACAGGGCGACGGCAAAGATGGTGGTCAGCAATCCACCCTCGGGCCCGTAATCGCCACCACTCCACAGGGGCAAAACATCCCATTGGTAACTGTACCTCGTCACATCAATTGTAAGTCCGCTTAAATTGACGCCGAACAGGGGCAAAACCGCATTCCAGCCAAAATGCAGTCCAATGGGCAGCCACAAGTCACGGCTGCGCAGAAATGCGTATCCCAGGATCAAGCCCCACAGCATCGTGTTGAATACGGCAAGCCAGGTAGAGTGCGGATTTGATGCATGCGTCAGACCGAAGACAACGGCGACGGGCAGCATGGTTGCGTACGCGCCTATCTTTTCGATGAGGATCTGAAACGCATAGCCGCGAAACATCATTTCTTCGCCCGCTGCCGCGACGAATATGGCGACAAGGTAGAAGGCCAAGCTGATCCATTGAAAATCGGAGTGGGCTTTCGGAACCAAATGGCCGGCCCCTCCAAGGATGGGCGCCAGCAGCATGAGCGCCGCGGCTCCTCCGCCATAAACGAGGCCGGTAAAGAAGTTACGCAAGGAGAGGCGATTCGCCTGCAAACCAATGTCAGTGAGGGGGCGACGATCAAAGATGCGAAGGGTGAGCAGATTGGCCAGCAAGCCGCTGGCGCAGAGCCCTACGGTCCCCGCCACAAGCAACCCGAATGCCCAAAACAGCAAAGGCGCGACGACCTGCACTCCAACGAATACCATGAAGACGAAGAAGGTGACTCGCAAGACCAATCCCTTGGTGTCCATGCTCCGTAGCGAAGGGTGCCGGGCCTGTGGTCCTGTGTCAGCCAAATTGAAGGAATCCATTTACCAAAAGTGCGACTTACGAAAAGTGCGACAGTTCTAAGTATCTCTGAAACATGATCCGATAAGGGTGTTATGCAAGCAAAACAGAATCGCCGGGAAGCCGGGCGGTTACTCTGCGCCGAACTGGTTGAGCTTTGCTGGATGGATTCCAGCGGTCGACACCAGCGCCGGATTGCCAATCTGGAAGACATTTCTTTGTCGGGCGCTTGCCTGCAAATTGAGAACCAGATTCCGGTCGGCACAGCTGTATCGGTGCACTATGGCGACGGTCAGCTCTTGGGTACAGTCCGATATTGCCGCTACGAAGTGGTGGGTTACTTTGCGGGAATTGAACTGGTTGAAGGTTGCCGATGGTCCAGCAAGCATTATCAACCGGAGCACCTGCTAGATCCTGCCGAACTGCTGGAGCGCACGCTAGAACGGCACAAAGCAAAAATTTAACCATCTGGCTGCCCACCAGTCGAATGGTTTTCGCCTGTCGTAGAATCCATAGACTGCGACATGGCGAACCAAACCACCACCCCCGCGCTTATGGAAGGCGTCTACGCGGCGCTTCTGACCCCCCGCAAGACGGATTCCATTGAGGCTGACGCTTCCGCACTGCTGGACTATATCGACGCCATCGTACAGGCGGGAGTTAATGGGCTGGTTTTGTTTGGTACCACTGGCGAGTTCGTCCATTACGACATCGCTGAGCGCACACGGGTACTCTCGCTGGCGAGCAAACGCTCGCGAGTTCCGCTGGTTGTGAATGTTTCGCACTCGTCATTTTCCGCGGCCGTTGATCTGGCTGAGAATGCTATCGATGCAGGCGCAGCGGGCGCTCTGTTGATGCCTCCTTACTATTTCCATTATTCGGACGACCAGATTCTGGAGTTCTACATGGAGTTTGCGAGGCTGATTAACGGCGCCATCCCGGTTTACCTTTACAACATTCCTCAATTCACCAACGCCATGCCCGCCGCTCTTTTACAGCGTTTATTGGCGAGCGGGGCCTTTGCCGGAATCAAGGACTCGAGCGGGGATTGGGAACTTTTTGAACATGTTCATCATGTGAAAACCGTGGTTAGCTTCCGGAACCTGGTAGGCAACGACGGGATTTATAGCCGGGCACGCGGTGTCGGCGCCGATGGCGTTGTTTCAGGGGTGGCGGCGGCAATTCCGGAATTGATGGTGGCGCTTGAAAATGCTCTGGTCAGTCATCATGCGGAGCGAGTACAGGAGCTGGATAGTTTCCTTCAGCAATTTCTGGCGCGCATCAGCGAGTTTCCTGCTCCCATGGCCTTAAAAACCGCCGCAAATTTGCGTGGTTGGAAACAGGATCAAGGGGCAATTCCGCTGGACCAGGCGAGCCGGACGGCGCTTGAGAAATTTAGAGGCTGGTTTGCGCAGTGGCTGCAACCAGTGCTCGCTGCGTGCGCTGCACCTCCAACGCCAGTGGCCTAATGGAGGTCATGCGAACCTAGGGCCATATGTTGCCGGAAACGCAGATGGCAGGCTCCCGCGCGGCTGATTTCAGTCCTGAGGAGTTTCTGAATGCCGCCTATTCGCATGCGGATTGGATTGCCCACTACCTGGAGCACGCGCGTGCTTATCCTGTTCTTCCCGCCGTGCAGCCAGGAGACGTGGCTCGATTACTGCCGTCCAGCGCACCCGAAGAGGGTGAGCCGATTGACCAGATTTTTGACGATTTCAAGCAAAAAATCTTCCCCGGCCTGACACTCTGGAATCATCCGCGCTTCTTTGGATATTTTTCCATCTCTGCGCCGCCGCCTTCTATCCTGGCCGACTTTCTTACATCGGCCATGAACGTGAATGCCATGTTGTGGCGCACCAGTCCGGCGGCCACGGAACTGGAACAAGTCACGCTGAGCTGGTTACGCCAGTGGATTGGCCTGGGCCATGAGTTCTTCGGCATTATTTACGACACGGCTTCCATAGGAGTCATGCAGGCGATTGCGGCTGCGCGCGAGATGATCGACCCCGAATGCCGCTCTCGAGGGATGAAGCCCGGCCTGACTGTTTACGTGTCCGAGCAAACGCATAACTCATCCGAGAAGGCGGCCCTTCTTCTCGGTTTTGGCCGGGACAACGTTCGCCGGATTCCGGTAGATGCCGAATTTAGGATGATACCGGCGTTGCTGGAAGAGGCGATCCTGGATGATAAGGCGGCAGGCAAGACGCCCTGCTTTGTGGTGGCCTCAGTCGGTTCCACATCTACGTCCGCCATTGAGCCGGTGGCTGCCATTGCCGATATTGCGGAGCGTTATGGAGTCTGGCTGCATGTAGATGCAGCCTACGCAGGATCAGCGGCGGTTGTGCCGGAGTACCGGCACATTCTGGAGGGCGCGGAGCGGGCTCATTCGCTGATTTTGAATCCGCACAAATGGCTGAACGTCGGATTCGATTGCAGCGTCTTCTATACTCGCTTTCCGGATATCCTGCGCCGCAGCGTATCTTTGGAAGCTGAGTATTTGAAGACACCCGAAGATGAATCAGTGATTAACTTCAATAACTACGGGTTGCAGTTAGGCCGCAGATTTCGCGCTTTGAAGCTCTACTATGTTATGCGAGCCTATGGGCGCGCCGGCATGACTGAGTTGCTGATGAGGTCTATTGATCAGGCACAACTACTGAAGAGTTTCATTGAAGCCGATTCCGACTTTGAACTCTCCGCGCCTGTGCCGCTTTCTCTGGTTTGCTTCAGGCATCGCGCTTCGAATCGGTTGAACCAGCAATTGCTCGCCGAGCTGAACGCCAGCGGCAAAGCCTTTCTTTCGCACACCATCCTCAATGGAAACTACGTGCTCCGCTGTGCGTTCGGCAACTATCTAACTACGAACGAGGATGTCCAACAGACTTGGCAGTTGATCCGGGAAATTGCTCAGCGATGTCAGGCAAATGTCTGATCCCGCATTAGCTGTCACGCTTTGTGGAATCGCGTTGCAGAATCCAGTCATCGCTGCGTCTGGTACGTTCGGCTATGGTTTGGAGTTCGAGAAGATTGTGGATCTTAACCAGCTCGGCGCCATCGTCACCAAGGGTTTGTCGCGCGAACCGATAGCTGGCAATCCGGCGCCACGATTGTGGCAAACCGAAGCGGGAATGATGAATTCGGTGGGCTTACAGAATGTCGGCGTGCGGGCGTTTGTGGCAGAAAAGCTGCCGAAGCTTCGTATGCATAAGGTTCCGATCATTGCCAATGTCTTTGGTTACGCAATCGATGATTATCTAGAGGTTGTTCGGGTTCTGGAGGAAGCCGAAGGTTTGGCCGCTTACGAGCTGAATGTGTCTTGCCCCAATACGAAAGAAGGCGGCATCTTCTTCTCGAGCGACCCTGGTCTCCTAGCCAACTTAATTACTAAGGTCAGGCCGATCACGACTCGGCCGTTGATCGTGAAACTGTCGCCGAATGTGGCGAGTATTTCACCATTTGCCAAAGCTGCTGAACAGGCAGGCGCGGATGCGGTCTCGCTGGTAAATACATTCATCGGCTTAGCCATAGATATCGAAACGAGAAAACCTCGGATCGGCGCCGGCTTCGGAGGTCTTTCAGGACCCGCGATTAAGCCGCTTGCCCTCAGGATGGTTTATGAGGCGAGTCGAGTGATCAAGATTCCCGTTATTGGATTGGGCGGAATTGTCAGTGGCAGGGACGCAGCGGAGTTCCTGATCGCGGGAGCAAGCGCCGTGCAAGTGGGCACGGCAACGTTTATCAAACCAGATGCGCCGCTGCGTGTGGCGAAGCAATTAGGGAGAGTAGTTCGCAAGCTCCGAGTCAGCAATGTTCGAGAGCTGACCGGCACCCTTAAGATGTGAGTGGCTTAACCTGCGACTCCAACTGAGCGGCGCGGGGACGGCTTTACCCAGCTGACTCGCTCACTTTTTTGCCGGCTTCAGCGGCAGTATGGGTGGCAGACGCGTCTAAGAAGCATGGAAAGAACAATCGATCTCGTCTGCGGTATGGAAGTAGATCCGGCAACCGCAGCCTTCAAGTCAGAAGCGTATGGTCGCATATTCTACTTCTGTTCAATCGAGTGCAAGACACGCTTCGACGCCCATCCCGAGATCTTCATTCAAAATAATGCTGAGGCAATGTCAGGCACCGCGTAATTCCCCATATAAGCAGTATTAGGAATAGTTACAATAAGTTCGGATTCGACCGTTCCCGATGGAAGACCTGGCCGCTGAGCCCAAACCAGATCCAGAAATACCGAACAAGCTCTACTTCCGTATTGGAGAAGTGGCTAAGCTTGCCGGGATCAAGCCGTATGTTCTTCGCTTTTGGGAATCTGAATTTCCAGGCCTAGGCCCGAAGAAGTCTGGTACCGGGCACCGTCTTTACCGGCGTAAAGATGTGGAACTGGTGCTGGAGATCAAGCGGCTTCTGTACGAGAAGCGGTTCACCATAGAAGGCGCGCGGAAAACACTGGAAGCGAAGCCAAAACGCGCTGCGCCCACTACAAAGCCGGTGGCGCTCGCCGGACGCACGCAAGGCGAACTGTTCGGCGGCGGCAGTCCGGCGTTTTATCAGGAGCTTAGAAAAGAGCTCACTGATATTCTTCTTCTGCTGTCGCGCAAGAAAAGCTAATTGTCCAACGAAAGCAGAAGCGCTTCAGCCGCGCGCTGACTGGCCACCTTCTTTGAGCTTCCTTCCGCCCGCGCGGACATTCCATCCCCTACCCGCGCCTCCACAACGAAGACCTTAGCGTGCTGGGGGCCGCTGCTGCTGATGGTTGTGTAGCGCGGAACCGGCAGGCCCATGGCTTGTGTGCGCTCCTGCAGTACGCTTTTGTGATTCAGGAGTTCAATGTGCTCGTCGTCCAAACCATCCAAGCCTGCTAAAACGGTGCGTTCAATAAAGGCGCGGGCGGTTTCGGTTCCGCCGTCCAGGTGCATGGCGGCTAGAACCGCTTCAAAAGCATTGGCAAGCAACGTGGGGCGGTCGCGTCCCCCATTCCGCTCTTCGCCCTTGCCCAAAACCAGAAACGAGCCCAGCCCGAGGGCGAGCGCGCGTTTGTGCAGGTAAATGGAGCTGACCAGGTGACTCTTCCATTGGGAGAGCTGACCTTCGCGTGCATTCGGATAGCGCCGGAAAAGGGCTTCGCTGACTACGAAGCCCAGAACAGCGTCACCCAAGAACTCCAGTTGCTCATTGTCGTCTGCTTCCGGCATCTTGCCTGCCTTATCGGACAGACTGGACCGATGAGTAACGGCCCGAACCAATAGTTGCTGGTCGTTAAATCGATAGCCGAGTTTTTCTTCCAGTTCGGAAAGTAAGTTGCCGATTACCACAACCTCTGAGAGCTTACTTTGCCGACGCTTTCAATTTTGTGGCTAAGTCTTTCTGCTGCTGGGCAAACGTCTTCACCACGGGTTGTGCGTTCGCATCCGCTATCACTTGATCGGCGGTTGTAATGGCGTCGTCGTACTGCTTGTTGTCGACGTAGGCTTTAGTGAGGCGAGCTTTCAGGATTGAACTGGTAGGATCTGCCGCCACGCCCGCTTTATAGTCGGTCACGGCATCCGCAGGTTTCTTTTCCAGTCCGGCAGCCAGGCCCAAGGCGTCGTAAGCCTGCCCGGTTAGTTGCTTCTTAAGATCGGGCCATTGAGCGTCCTGGACGCCGGCCGGCGGCTTGTCGGCGGCTTTCAGCAGATCCAACGCCTGGTTGGCATTAGTTTGGACCTTCTTGATGCTGTCGGCCTTATCCAGATCGTTTTCCCGAGTGTGCCGGGCGGTGGTCTCAGCCATGGCGACATGCGCTTCAATGTCGTTTGGATTCAACTGTTCGGCGCGTTCGATCCAGGTAGTGATCAGCGGAACATCGTCTTTTTGCTCGGCGGCCTGCAGGCCCATGCTGGTGAGCATCGGTTTGTAGTCGGTATCAGCAAAGTTTTCAAGAACGTTATTGATGGCTGCCAGTTCCTGGTCGGGATTTCCAGTTTGCATAGCCGCCTGCACCTTTTGCAGCGCTTCCAGCTCTTGCTTATTCTTTGGGTGGGGACCCTTTGGCGCCGCTTGTTGAGCCATTAAAGGCAAAACTGTCAAAGAAGCTGCAGCCAAAAAACCGGCGATTGAAAGTCTCATTGTTGTTTCACTCCTGAACTTGAAAAGCTTTTCTCCATGGATTTCTCCGCGGCCTCCTTTGCCAGTGCGGATGCGCCGTCAATTGCCAGCGCTATTTTGAACTCGTCGATTGCTTTCTCAGGCTTGCCCGCCGCTTGCGCCAGCCGCCCAAGGTACACATGCGACCAAGCTGTCAGCGTAGGACTTGGATTCGCTTCGGCCGTCCGCTGGAAATAATCAATCGCTTGCCCTCTCTGGTTTTCATGCACGGCGATCCGCGCCAAACCATAATATGCCCGGCCCTGCATTACTTTGTCGGTGGTTTGCTCCAGCACTTGCTTAAAGATCCTGCCGGCCGAAGCATAGTTTCCTTGCTCATAGATACCCTCGGCATTTTGCAGGCTCTCTTCCACCGGATCCAGTTGGAGTTTCGCCGGAGGCGCTATGACCTTTACGGGCATGGATTTGGCAAATTGAATGCTCTCGATGCGTTTCCGTTCCCGCTTGACATCAATCGCGGCCAACATGACGGGATAATACAATTGCATCGCATCCTGCTGATGCTCGTAACGGACCAATTGGTCAGCGAAAGCCGCGGTGAGGATAAAGCCCTGGCTCATGGCCGCGTTCACGTAAGCAGCGCGCTTTTCTTCGCCGCTGTGTATCAAACGGCTGTCGATCGCTTTAATCAAGGACTTTGTCACGAGCAGAGAAAAGTCGTCTTTGTAAGCCAAATCCAAGGCGGGGGCGTCCTGGGCGTATTTTGCCAACACCTTCTTTTCGTTGATGATGGAGGTGTACTTGTAGTTCATCGGGTCCAGCACGTATGCCAGATAAGCGTCGCGAATCTCGTCTACCACCGGAACGCTGGTAGGCGTGATGACAACGTAATAGTCGTTCTTGTAGCTGCGGACCTGCACCTGGTCGGCGGCTCCCATTAAATCCAGATAGATTTGGAAGCGCCGGCCCAAATAGCCCGACGCGTTTCGCAGGTACCCGTTGGCTTCAAACAGCGTGTTGATGACCTGGTCCTGATACTGGCCAATGGCCGCAACGTAAGCCTGCTGCGATCTGTTCCAGAGGCCTTGAATATCCGCCTCCTGGTAGAACCTGGCCAGCAAGTCGCTGAATCCTCTCAGCGGCTCGACATCCGGAGGAACTTCGTTGGGCAACGTGAACTTAGGAGCGTCACCCGCGGTGAGGGCGAACGAAATGTACTGGCCCAGATCCGCCGACTCAGAAGGTTTTTTGTGAGCCTGGTAAAACTCGCGCAGTTCAGGCAGGCACTTCAGATCTTTCTTGGCGAGTTCCGAGCGGATTTGGCTGCGCAGCGGGAAGCGTTCGTTGAGCGCCGAGTCCATCCCCGCGTCATATCCTGCGGCATTGATAGCGGCTAGAGCGGTGAACAGTGGCAGGCTGACGCTGAACTGATTTTCTGTGGAGTCATTGTGGACAAAGCCTTGTGCCCGCAAGGAGGGTAGCGCAAGGGCGAAAACAGCAGCAACAACCGAGATGCGACGACTAGAAAAAACCTTCAATACCGGAAAAACTCCAATTCAGCCCTAAGTTTAGCCTAAATAACCTGCTTGAAAGGGGCTGCCACACAGCATAACCGCAATTACCCGATCGCGCGCTTGGGTGGCGGCATCCGATTGTCCTATCTGGAAATTTACGAGTAGAATATAGGCTTGTCACGAATCCTGATGGTGTCCGCCGAGGCATCACCCTTCGCCAGCACCGGCGGTTTGGGTGACGTTCTGCAGGGCTTGCCGAAAGCCTTGGTGAGCCAAGGGCACAAAGTAGCGGTTGCGTTACCACTCTATACGCGTGTCCGCACGTTTGATCCGGAGATGGTCTTGCATGGCTTGCGCTTCGCACTGGCGAACCGGGCTTTCCTCGCAGACGTGGCGAAAGTAGAGCGGGCCGGCGTCACTTATGTATTCCTGGACGTTCCCGAACTCTTTGACAGACCCGGAATTTATGGTGAATCAGACGTGGATTACGGCGACAATGCTTTCCGGTACGCCGCTTTCTGCCGGGGCGCGCTGGCTATCGCCCAGCACTTCTTTCAGCCTGATGTGATTCACTGTCATGATTGGCCGACGGCAATGCTGCCGGTGATTTTGGCTAAGCAGTTGCATACGCAGCCCGCCTTAATGGGCACAAAGACCGTCTTGACCATTCACAATCTGGCGTTTCAGGGCCCTATTTCCCATTCGCATGCTGCGGCGCTGGGCCTTAACGGCTCATTCCGTGGTGGAAATCCTTCCATGTTGCGCGGCGGGCTTGAATATGCGACTCGCATCACAACCGTGAGTCCCAGCTATGCGCGAGACATTTGCGAACCTTTGTATGGATGCGGTTTGGATGAGCTGCTGAATCGCCGGAGCACAGACCTATTCGGAATATTGAACGGGATTGATGCGGAGCTTTGGAATCCTGCCTGCGATCCTTACCTGCCGGCGCATTTTTCCAGCTTAGATTTGAGCGGAAAGCGCGTTGTGAAAGCGGAACTGCTGAAGGAGTTCGGCTTGGCCGCCAGCAGAATTGACAGGCCTCTTATCGGAGTAGTGGCGCGGCTGGCGAGCCAAAAAGGCCTGGATCTGCTGAGTCAGAATCCGCAGCAATTTCTTGAGTTAGATGCAACGCTGATCGTCATGGGCGACGGCAATCCACAGGAAGAAGACTTCTTCCGCTGGCTGGCCGCCGCGCACCCGGGCCGCGTTGCCATTAAGATCGGTTTCGATGCGGCTCAGGGGCATCGGATCATTGGCGGTTCCGACGTGTTCCTGATGCCCAGCCGGTACGAACCTTGCGGCCTCACGCAGCTTTACGCTATGCGCTATGGAACGCTGCCGGTTGTGCACGCTACGGGCGGCTTGAAAGATACCGTTACGGACCAGACGGGATTCAGTTTCGAGGTTCACTCCTGGCGGGCTTTACTCCAGTGTTTAAAAGAAATGACGACTGCCTGGCACCAACCGAAATGGATGGATATGCAGCAAGCAGCGATGGCGGTTGACCATTCCTGGGCAGCGTCCGCCGCACAGTATGCGAGGCTCTATGCCGGCATGAATCATAATAAGGCGTAGAAACATCTATAAACCGAGGAAATAAGATGGCAGGTCAAAACACACTCACTTTTACAGACAGCTCCTTCGATACCGACGTTCTGAACGCGGAAGTTCCGGTTCTAGTCGATTTCTGGGCGGAATGGTGTGGTCCTTGCCGCATGATGGGCCCCACGGTCGACCAGATTGCGAGCGACTACGCGGGCAAGGTTAAGGTTGGCAAGCTGGACGTCGATTCTAACCAGCAGACCGCTTCGCGCTACGGCATTCGCGGAATCCCGACGCTGTTGCTTTTCAAGGGCGGCCAGATTGTGGACCAGAAGGTCGGCGCAATCGGCAAAAACGATTTTCAGAAGATGTTGGATAAGCACGTATCCGTTTCAGCATAATAAGGGAAACCAAACCCCACCTGAGGCAGTCCTCAGGTGGGGTTTCCTGTCTATGGCCATAAAAGTATACGGAGCTGATTGGTGTCACAACACTACCGACACCTTGGAGCAATTGAAGCAACTGCGGGTTGATTTTCAATACATCGATATTGAAAGTGATGAGGATGCGGCAGCCTGGGTTCGGGACCAGAATGGCGGTAAGGAAAGAAAGCCAACTCTGGATATAGACGGCAAAGTGCTGAGAGTGCCGGATAGCGATGAGTTGGAGGATGCGCTACGCGAAGCGAAGCTCATCCAGTAGTTCTACACCAACGACAATAGAAGCGGGTACACTCCGAGTTGATGAGACATCAGCTCGGAGTTGTCGTTTGGATGGCTGCGGCTTTTGCAGCTTTGCGCGCACAGCCTGCCGACATAGCCATTACTCACGCTTATGTCGTCACCATGAATCCATCGAAGCAGATCTTTGCTGATGGCTGTGTGATTATCCGGGACGGGCGGCTTGTGGCGATTGGTCCTTCTGCCCTCGCCGCCTCCTACTCTGCCGGGAAGGTGATCGACGCGCAGGGCGGTATCGTGCTGCCCGGCACAGTGAATGCGCACACGCATGCCGCCATGACGGTCTTTCGCGGCCTCGGCGATGACGTACCTGACCGGCTGACCCGGTTCATTTTTCCCCTTGAACACAAGCTTGTCGATCGAGAGACGGTTTACTGGGGCTCACTTCATGGCATGGTGGAAATGATCGAAGGCGGCGTCACCACCATGGCCGACATGTACTACTTCGAAGACGAAGTAGCGCGTGGCGCGCGGGAGATTGGCATGCGTGCGGTGCTGGGTGAAACCATCATCAACACACCAGCTCCCGATGCCAAGGAGCCTTATGGCGGCTGGCGTACGCACTCAAGTTCATTGCGCAATTTCCAAGCGACCCGCTGATCACCGCGGCCTTTGCGCCGCACGCGCCTTATACCGTCGACGCGGATCATCTCCGCATGGTCGAAAAAGAAGCTGATGCGCATAATTCTCCCGTTCTTATGCATGTGGCCGAGATGCCCGATGAGATTGCAAATACAAAGAAGCAATTCAATAAGACTCCTATTGAGTACCTGGATTCCATCGGGCTGTTGACGCGCCATTTGGTGGCTGCGCATTGCATCTTTGTCACGGATGCCGATATTGCTTTACTGAAGGCTCGAAATGTTGGCGTCTCACACAACATGGAAGCGAATATCAAATCCGCGAAAGGCGTTGCGCCGGCTTGGAAGATGTACAACGAAGGCGTTCGCATTGGACTTGGAACCGACGGACCTATGAGCGGCAACACGCTCGATGTTATTGGCCAGCTCGGATATGTGGCGAAGGTGAACAAGCTGGCGAATCACGACCGGAATATCATGCCGGCAGTGGATGTGGTGGAAATGGCCACGATGGGCGGCGCCCGGGCGCTTCATATGGAAGACAAAATTGGTTCGCTGGAAGTGGGCAAGATGGCCGATGTCATTTTGCTGGATCACAACTCTACGGTCATGACGCCGTTCTACGATGTTTGCTCAACGCTGGTTTATGCCGCCAGTCCGCGTGACGTCCGGACCACGATCATCAATGGGCGGATTGTCATGGAAAATCGAAAGATGAAGACGGTGGACGTGTCCGAAATTCGGAATCATATGCGTTCGTTGAGCGGCAGGATTTCTGTGGCCGTTGAACAGGGAATCAATTAGAAACGGGAGTTCCTTCGCGGATTTCGTCGGTCGCTCTCTTTACTAACGAATCTCCGGCTTGCAGCTTTCCAAATACCTCAACCAGATCACCGTCGGTGGTTCCTTTACTGACATTGACCCATTCCGCACGGCCAGCGTGATCACGAATCACAAAGGTGCGCTCGGTTGTGGTTACTATGCTTGTCTTGGGCACGAACAAGGACGGCTTGTCACCTCGCACCGGCCAGTTGACTGCGGGATACATGCCAGGCGAAAGAGATCCATCGGTGTTCAAAACGTCCAATTCGACGGCCATCGTTCGCGTCTTTTCGTCTAGAGCATGAGCCACTCGCGCCACCCTGCCAGCAAGAACTCGTTGGGGGTAAGCGGGTACGCGAAAATCCACCTTGGCACCCTTGGAAATGGAGCCCACATTTTGTTCGGGGACGGCCACCACCAAGCGCAAATGCGCCACCTCCTGCACGATTAACAGGACGGGATCGGAGCCGGGGCCAACCAGCGCGCCCGGGTGAACCAGGCGGTCCGTGACGATGCCACCAAACGGGGCTGTGATTTGCAGGTAGGACTCCAGGTCCTTTTGTGCGCCAACGAATTGCTCGGCAGCAGACTTTGCCTGCTGCTTCGCTTCGACCAAAGCCTGTGCGGCTTTCACCTGTTGTTCCGCCTGTATCAATTCGTTGCCGGAGACGGCGCCCGGAGTTTCTGCCGCCTTCTTTAAGCGGTCAGATGTGCTCTGCGCGGCAGCAAGTTGAGCTTCCGCTTGTACCCGCTCAGACTCAGCCGCCTGGACTTTGGATTCTGCCTCGGAGATTTGCGCTTTCATTTCCGGAGCGGTGAGCGTTGCCAATAACTGTCCCCGTCTCACTACACTTCCACGATCGACCAGCACGCGGTCTACATAGCCTCTGACCCTGGCGTGCAGTTCTACGCTCTGGAACGGCAGGAATTCACCGGGCAGATCAATGGTCTGAGCGATCACTTTGGAAACGACTGGAACTAACTCGATCTTCTGCGCCGAGCAGAGAAGGCTTGCGGCGAAGATTACGAAAACAATCGTTCTAAATTGCTTCATAGTATCTGCTCTCGGGGTCCATGGGGTTTAGGGATGGCGATTTTAATCCTGCTTTGTTCTGGAGAACGGCATAGATGGCGGGAAGGACAGTTAGCGTTGTGAACGTGGACAGAATCAGGCCGCCGATCACTGCCCTGCCCAAAGGAGCTGATTGCGCGCCGGCTTCGCCAAATCCAATGGCCATGGGAAGCATTCCGAATATCATGGCGGCGGCGGTCATGAGCACTGCACGCATACGGCTTGTCGCGCCTTCCCGGGCTGCTTCCAAATAACCGAGGCCTTCGCGGCGGGAACGCTCTGCGAAGGTGACCAGCAGAATGGAATTCGCCACCGCGATGCCGATGGCCATGATGGCTCCCATGAAGGACTGCACGTTCAAAGTTGTTCCTGTGAACAGCAGCATCAGGAGTACGCCACAAAGAACCGCCGGAATGGTGAGCACAATGGATAGCGCCAAACGCACCGACTGGAAATTAGCGGCCAGCAAAAGGAAGATGACGAGTACCGCCAGGAGTAAACCGATTCGCAAACCCGACAGCGTCTGCTGTAACGGAGGGATTTCACCCCGCATCTTCACCGTCACACCCTTAGGCGCTTCGCCGACTTTCGCGAGAGCTTGGTTTATCTTCTGTGCCGCGTCTCCCAATGTTATGCCGTGTAGATTGGCCGTTAGACTCACCACGTGCTGCCCGTTATAACGCTCAATCAGGGCAGGCATGACGCCGAGTTTCATCGAGGCGATGTCGACAAGACGGGTATCGCCTCTTGGGTTCTGCATCACGGGAACGTTTCCGACGCTCTCCACGCTCTGCATACGATTCTGAGGCAACTGCACCTGGATTTGGAACGCGTTGCCGGAGTTAGGATCGCGCCAGTAGTTCGGTTGAACGAAACGTGAGGATGAAGTGGCCGGTACTACGGATCTGACCACATCGGCCATGGAAAGACCAAACTGGCCAGCGCGATCCCGATCGATATTGATATCGAGAGTAGGAAAGTCTGCCGCTTGCGCATACTGGAGATCGCGCAGGAAAGGCAGCTTCGCCAGCTCACTTCTCACTTTTTGTGCATGCTTGTAGTCGTCAAGAAGACTAATGCCCTGAATCGCAACCTCAATGGGGGTGGGCGAGCCGAAGCTCATCACTTGCGTAACAATGTCGCCCGCTTCGAATGAAAATTGGCAGTCGGGTAATTGCCGCTGCAAACTGGCGCGAAGCTTCTCTCTCAACTCTTCTCCGCGGGGACTCCCTGGCTTCATGGCCACCTGAATGATGGCCTCGTGCGGTCCACTTGTGAAGAGGTGAATCAAATCGACTGGATAACTGGAGGGGATCAGCCCCATAAAGTCGCTTGTGATTTCGATATTGGACGGTCCGATGTCGTGGTTCAGGACATCGAGCGCGCGCAGCAGTTTACGTTCAGTCACTTCGATGCGAGTTCCGGTGGGTGCGCGCATACGAAGTCTCAGGAGCGGCGCATTGGCGTCGGGGAAGATCTCTGTGCCTGTCATGGGCAGAAGAATCCAGACGAGCCCGACGCTGGCAACCACATACAGCAGTACGATTGGCACACGCAAGCGGAGCGCGCCGTTCAAATAACGCTCATATCCGGAGCGAATTCGCCCAAAGAGCCCTTCGTGTTCCTCGCCCTGGTGTCTCTCTTTCATTAACCAGGTTGAGAACACAGGAACCAGCGTGCTCGATAACAGGTAAGACGCAATCATCGAGAATGCCACGGCCAAAGAGAGCGGAACGAATAGTTGCCGCCCGGCTCCCACCATAAAAAAGGACGGTACAAAGACCGCCAAAATGCAGAACATCGACAGCAATCTCGCCAACGCTGTGCGGCTGCAAGCTTCCACCACAGCCTTGGCGCGGGAAACGCCCGGCAACATTCTCGTGTGGATGTTCTCGATTTCAACGGTGGCCTCATCGACTAGAACACCTACTGCGAGAGCGAGGCCGCCCAGAGTCATGATGTTCATGGTCTGGCCCGTTAGCCACAGAGCTACAACTGCCGCCAGCAGCGCAAAGGGGATATTCAAGACAACGATGAGAGCGCTTCGCCAGTCTCGCAAGAAGAGCAAGACCATGAGTCCGGTGAGCGCCGCGCCCAGCAGGCCTTCGAAGATCAGTCCACGGATGGAGTTGGTCACAAAGGGTGATTGATCGAACTGCAACTGCACATCCACGCCGTCCGGCACTGCTTTCCTGAAGCTTGGGAGGGCCGCTTTTACCGCATCTATTACCGCGAGGGTGGAAGCGTCCGCGCGCTTCGTTACCGGAATATAGACGGTTCTTTTTCCGTTCACGTGGGCGTAAGCGCTGATGATGTCGGTGCCGTTTTCAACTGTTGCGATGTCCCGGAGATACACGGATGTTCCCGCAGTTGGTGTTATCGGCGCGTTCATAAGCTCGCTCAGATTTCCACCCAATGCAGCATTTGTCCGTGCGATTCTTTCCAGGCTTCCGGTCCACATGTTTCCCGAAGGCATCACCAAAGTTGCCTTACTGACTGCGGCAATCGCCTCATCGGGTGAAATTTGGTATTGCTGCAGTTTGTCAGGGTTCAGGGTGACTACGATTGTCCGCTGATTGCCTCCGAAGGGAGGCGGCGCGGAGACGCCAGGCAACGTCGCGAACAGGGGTCGTACGCGGTTGATGGCAAAATCCTGAAGTTCACCCTGAGTGTGGGTGGCGCTGCTGAATACTAAAAGCCCGACAGCTACGCTGCCCGCATCAAAGCGTGTTACAAAAGGGGGCACTGTTCCGGGAGGCATGAAGGCGCGCGCCCGGTTCACGTATCCAATGGTCTCTGCCATGGCTGATGCCATGTTGGTGCCTTCATGAAAAACCAGCTTCATGAGCGCTGCGCCCTGGATGCTCTTGCTCTCTACGTGATCAATGCCGGTGATGTATAGGAAGTGATACTCGTAGTAATAAGTCAGATAGCCTTCCATTTGGGCCGGGTCCATGCCGCTGTAAGGTTGCGCTACATAGATAGCGGGATCCCCCACTTGCGGGAAAATGTCCACCGGCATTCGCGTGACTGCCAGGATTGCGGATAAAGCCACAGCAATTAATGCGACGACCACCGTCAGTGGGCGCGAAAGGGCGCTCAGAACAAGCTTCACTGTGTCGCCTCCGCCACAAAAGGCCCCAGATCGCCCGCTGCCGTCGCGATGCCCAAAAGTCCTCGCCAGACGTTGAGGCGCGCCAAGGCATCGTCTATTTCGGCTTGAGCCAGCAATCTCTGTGCTTCCGCCACTTCATCCACGTTTGACAATCCTGCTTTATATCGAGCTGTAGCCTGGTCCACTGCCGCGCGTGCTGCGGATACCTGGACTGGTGTGTTGGCGGCTATCCGCCGTGCGCCACTCAGCATGGCAACTGCCTGCGTCCACTGTGTTTTCAATTCCACGGCCAGTTGCTCGGCTCTGGCTGATTCGGAGCGAATGATGGCACTCTGCTCGGCCTCGCGTGCCCGCAAGGCAGCGAAATCCATGATTGGAAAGGTGACGGTAAAGCCTAGCGCGTAATTTTGCACGTCGGGAGCCAGGCCGTTTAGTCCGCCTAATCTTGCTCCATCGGTTTCAGCTCCGCTCCCCCGGGCGTAGGCGGCGCCCTGCAGATAAAACCTTGGAAAGTAAGTTCGCTCCAACGCGCGCAACTGCGCCTGCGCCTGCTGGACTACGCCCTTTTGCTCGATTACCGTAGGGTTGGCAGCAGCGTCTAAAGGCGTCGTGGGGCGTTCGGCTGGCAGTTGGAGCAATCCGCTTGGCGTCACGCGAAGCTTGGTTGGATCGATACCGGTGAACTGCGCCAGACTCGCGCGCGCCAGATCCACGGCCTGTTCCGATTGCGCCAACTGAGTGCGTGCCGCAGCCAACTCCGCTTCCGCCCGCGACTGGTCGGCACCGGGACGAAGCTCCGCGTTCACTTGTGCGGTGACCGTTTTAGCGATAACTCCCGCCCGGTCAACCGCCGCGGTTGAGGCCTTTACCGTCTCCTCGGCCGCTACTAATGTGAGAAAGGCATCGGTGGCAGCAGCCGCTACATCGAACTGCGTTTTCTTTACAGATGCTTCGAGCTTTGCTTTGCCTGACTCTGCGATGGCCACATTCGATTGCCGGAGACCGAAATCAAAAGGTTCCCAACTGACCAGGCCGCCGACCGCACTTCCCCAAACCGATCCAAGGTTGTTCGAACCAATCACCGGCCCTGAGATGGAGGGGATCGTACTTTGAGGCAGCACCAATCCGAAAACGTTGTTCCGGGTCGCGCGGTTTACTTGAGCCAGCGCGTCGATCCGCGGGAGATAAGCAGTGCGCGCAAGCTGAATTCCTGCGGCGGCGGCATTCATTTGTTCCTGCGAAATGCGGATGGAGGGATAGTACTTGAGGGAGTCTTCAATTGCTTTGGAAAGCGTGAGGTTAGTCGACTCTGCAGATTGTCGTGCAAGAGCTAAACCTGCAACACAGGCAAAGATGAGACCAAGCCTATTCGGCGCGTTGACGAAAGACATCTTCGATGTTCAGTTCCTGGGCAAAGGGTCTGGGCAACCAGTTTTCAAGTTGCGCCAAGCCCAATTTGACCATAGGAATTTGTCGACGATTCTTCCATCCCCTCTTGTGGCCACTACGACAGCGGGCGGCGCCAGGTGCAAGCGCCGCCCGCTGGACCTACGCTGCTTTCGAGACAACACCGTTCGGATCAATTACATATTTCTTAGCGGCGCCCTTGTCAAAGTCCTGATATCCGTTGGGAGCTTCGTCAAGAGTAATTACCGTCGCGTTGACGATCTTTGCGATGGGTAAGCGGTCATGCAGAATGGCTTGCATCAGATTGCGGTTATAGCGCAGCACTGGTGTCTGTCCCGTAAAGAAGTTATGGCTCTTCGCCCAGCCTAGACCGAGCCGCATCCGCAGATTGCCCTGTTGAGCCGCTTCGTCCTTGGAACCTGGATCCTCGGTGACATACAAGCCAGGAATGCCGATGGAGCCGCCGGCTCGCGTGATGGTCATCAAGGCGTTCAGCACGGTGGCCGGAGCTTCTGTTTGATGCTGTCCGCCGTGGCCTCTTGCTTCGAAGCCGACTGCGTCGATGGAAGCGTCAACTTCCGGTACGCCCACAATTTGTTCGATCAACTCCTCGATCTTGTCGCTCTTGGTCAGGTCAACCGGCTCAAATCCAACGCTCTTGGCGTGCTGGAGCCTTTCCGCATTCATGTCGCCGATGAGGACCACGGCGGCGCCAAGAATCTGCGCCGAAGCGGCAGCGGCCAAACCCACCGGACCTGCACCGGCCACGTAGACAATAGAACCGACGCCCACGCCCGCATTCACCGCTCCATGGAAACCGGTTGGCAGAATGTCAGAAAGCATCGTCAAGTCGCGAATTTTGGATAACGCCTGTTCCTTGTCCGGAAATTTCAGCAGGTTGAAGTCGGCATAAGGAACAAGAACGTATTCCGCCTGGCCACCGATCCAGCCGCCCATGTCCACGTAACCATAAGCTCCGCCGGCACGAGACGGATTCACGTTCAAGCACACTCCCGTTTTCTGGTCACGGCAGGTCCGGCAGCGTCCGCACGCAACGTTGAACGGCACGGACACAAGGTCGCCGATGTCTATGAATTCAACGTCACTGCCTTTTTCAATCACCTCACCGGTGATTTCATGGCCCAGCACCAAGCCCGAGGGAGCGGTTGTGCGCCCGCGGACCATGTGCTGGTCTGATCCACAGATGTTGGTGGAAACAATCTTCAGAATTACGCCGTGGTCAATCTTTTTGCCCTGCGGATTCTGCATCTTGGGAAAGTCGATGGATTGAACCTCCACTTTTCCCGGCCCCAGATAAACTACGCCTCTATTCGCTGCCACTTGGAAGCTCCTTTTCAGTGCAGAATGATATCAACTCTAGCGTTAACCGATGCGCCAGCCTTTGCGAACCACGGGCTTCAACATTTCGTTGGCTTCGCTGTTGTTGGTGATCTTCATCTTTTCGGCATCCCATTCCAGCCTGCAGTTGAGCCTGGTGGCAATGGCGCCCAGGGCAATCCACTCGGTGAATGGGCCTGAAACGCTGAAGTTGGAACAGGAGGGCGATCCGCCTTTGCAGGAGCGAATCCAGTCGCGATAATGGCCTGGAGAGCGGGGAAGGAATTCCGGCGGGAACTCATAGTTCTTCATTTTTTCAACGGGAATCAGCCGTGTGTTCTCGCCGTAAGTACCGGTTGTGATCATGCCTTTGTCACCGATGAATAGGCTTCCATTGGTCCCCTTATCGATCAGGCTCATCCAACGCTGGAGTTCGCGCTGGTGAGGAGTGAGGTTGGCGTCCTGATCGCTGGAACCCTGGTTCTGATCCTTAGGCATCTCTTTCGGTGTAAAGAACTGGCTGGTAAAGACATCGCCGATAATTTGGTGTTCCTTCGGCTGAACCGAACTTTCGGCGCTGCCGACGCGATTGTCGGGCAGGTCACCCAGGATCTCATCTTTGGGGGCGCCGGCAAAATCGGGCTGATCTTCCAGCTTGGCGTCGTACCAGAAGATGGTGACCGGCGGCATAGAGCCTCGAGCCGGGAAGTTGAACTTGACCACAGACTTAGCCGGGAAGAAGATGGGGCTGGTTCCATCCTGCTTCACGCACTCCACCGAAGTAGGCGCGGTTAAGCGCAAGGCCATGTTTGGCGCTCCCAGAATGTGGCATGCCATGTCGCCCAGGGCACCGGAACCGAAGTCGAAAAACCCTCGCCAGAGGAAGGGGAGGTAGTCCTCGCTGTAAGGGCGTTCTTTCGCCACGCCGAGCCACAAATCCCAATCGAGAGATGACGGTACCGGCATAGCGGTGGGGGCGGGCAGATTCCCCTGCGGCCAAACCGGACGGTTCGTCCAGGCGTGCACTTCCGTCACGTTGCCGATTTCGCCTGACCAAACCATCTCCGCGCACTGGCGCGTGCCTTCGTTGGAGTAGCCCTGGTTGCCCATCTGCGTGGCGACCTTGTATTTCGCGGCGGCCTTGGCCAACTCGCGGCACTCCCAAACCGTATGCGCAAGGGGCTTCTGGACGTAGACATGCTTTCCCAGGGACATGGCGTCGAGCGCGGCGGCGGCATGCATGTGGTCGGGGATGGTCACGATGCATGCATCGAAGTTGCTCGCCTGCTTATCCAGCATCTGGCGGTAGTCTTTGAACTTCGGCACGTTCGGGTGCCTTTCGAAGGTCCTGGCGGCGTTCTTGTCGTCGACATCGCAGAGAGCCACGATGTTTTCGGTTTCAGCGCAAGCGGCGATGTCGCTCTCGGCCTTGCCGCCGGCCCCGATGGAGGCGATATTCAGCTTTTCGTTCGGCGATTTATATCCAAGGCTTTTGAGAGACGGCTCACTGCCGAAACCGGCCAGCGGCACAGCGCCGGCGAGCAGGGTTCCAAAGAAGAAATATCTTCTGGAAACAGAATTCATGTCGGTTGTTCAACTCCTTGAGCATCATATCGCCTTGTGTTCACTTCAAGGTCGCCTACAGGGCCGAGGCCCGGGCGGAAGGAGGGGCACAAGCTTCGTACCCGATTTTTGCGCCTGCCGAGACCGCTCCGCTTTTCCATATTGTCGAAAGCTCGAATAGCGATTGGCTGCCCAAAAACCGCGGAAGATTTCTGAAAGGATGCCTGAAAGCATGGCGCGAGTGAAACTTCCAAAAAACGGATAGGCAATTTCAATTATGCAGATTTAGCACACGTTTGCATGTTTTGGCTAAAACTACAACTAAAGTATTGACGGCAGTAGTGTTAAGGCGATAGACTTGCCAGTTGTTCCAGTGTGTTTCGATTTCTTGCTTTAGAGGGGCAATTATGTTGACTAAATGCCATGATGCGTTCAGCCGTAAGGGGCCGTTGGCCATTTGCAAAGCAGCACCTTTTTATCTTTTTCTTCTCGTTTGTTTTTGGTTCCAGAATGGATTGCAAGCGCAGACAGTGAGTAGCATCACCGGCACTATTACGGATTCATCAGGCGCAATTGTGGCCAATGCGACCGTCACGGTGACAAATAATGCAACAAACGTAACAAAGAAAGTGACCAGCAACTCAGCAGGTTCGTATACCGTTAGCGATTTGTTGCCCGGTACCTACACGGTTCGAGTAGAGGATCCTGGATTCCAGACTGCCGTTCTCAACGGCGTCGGCGTAGAGGTGGCGCACGCTGCGACGGTAGATGCCACGCTCCAAGCTGGCGCCACGACCCAAACGGTTGAGGTACAGGAGAACGCGATTGCGCTCGATACCACGCAGCCCGATCTCAACACGACGATTGAAAACAAAGTGGTGCAGGAGCTGCCTAATGAAATTTCAGGTGGCCGCGGCCGCCAGATTGATGCCTTTGTGTTCCTTGCTCCGGGCGTTACCGGTAACACATTCAGCAAGCGCATCAACGGTGGCGTCGACTTCCAGAATGAAGTCGTCTTTAACGGTATTCCCATGGCGCAATCTGAGACCCAGGGTTTTCAGACCATCTGGAATCCACCATTTGAACTGGTCGATGAGTTCAACGTGCTGCGGTCTTCCTTTTCCGCGCAGTATGGTTTGGCCCAGGGGGTCATCACCTATCACACGACTTCCGGAACCAATCAAATCCACGGCGACGGGTTCGAGATCATCCGCAACAACTTCTTCGACGCCAAGGGCGCATACAACACCGCCGTGCCGATTGACAAACAGAATAACTTTGGCTTCAGCGTAGGCGGCCCGGTGGTGATTCCGCACCTGTATAACGGAAAAAACAAAACCTTCTTCCACATCGCCGCAGAGTGGAATATCTTCAACAACACCCAAACCGGATTCTTTTCGCTTCCGACTGCAGCCGAAAAACAAGGCGATTTTAGCGCTTTTCCGCAGACCATTTACAACCCGGTGAACAGCAGCTGTAATGCGAATGGGAACACTCCCGGGACGCCGTTCCGCGGCAACATCATCCCGCAGGTTTGCTTCAGTCCGAACTCCGCCGGTCTTCTGCAGTACCTTCCGAACCCCACCGGTCCCGGTTTTTACAATAATCAGGAAAACTTGGAGGGTGTTCTGCCCACGCGCCAGTATCCCTGGGGCTTCACCGTCGATCACACTATCAGTGAGCGTCAATCGATCCACTGGGCAATGTGGCGCGACAAGGAATACAACTACGGTGACAACGCCGGAACCAACCTCGCCTTTGCCAGTCCCTTAGCGGACAAGACCTACTACCCGGATCTGGGAACGGTCTTCATCTTGAATTACGCATTTACAGTCAATCCCCATTTGGTGGTTACCGCAGGCGCCAGCTGGCTCGGAGAATTGAACTTCCAGCTTCCTCAGCGTACCGGCTCACAGCCGACGCTTTTCGCGGCACCGGGCGCTCCCATTGTTCCTGGCATCAACTTCGGCGGCGACGGTACGCTCGCGCCGCACAATTTTGGTTCGTCGAATACGGACTCGGTGAATCGCAAGCTGGGGATCGTGCTCGAGAATAACTATCTCTATATCAAAGGCAAGCAGACCTTTAACATCGGCTTCGAGTATCGCCGCACCTATCAGGACGACAACGAATGCCAGCAGTGCGCCGGCAACTACAACTTCAGCAGCAATACAACTGCCGATCCGAACTACAACCTACTAAAAACGAGCGACTTGACCACCACGGGTTCATCTTTCGCCAGCTTCCTGCTGGGCCAAGTAGATAGTGCGGACCGCATTGGCACCATTGAAGAGCGCCTTCGCAACCGTGACTACGCCCTCTATGTGCAGGACGATATTAAGTGGAGTCCAAAGCTGACCTTCAATTTGGGTGTTCGCTGGGATATCATGCAGCCCTTTACTGAGATCGGCAATAACATTGTCTACTTCGATTCGACCATTCCTAACCCTGCGGCCAACGGACTTCTGGGCGCCGCCACCAAGTTCGGAAACTGCACGGGCTGCGCCGGTGTAGATCGTGCCGCAATCAAGTGGGACCACATTACACCACGCGGCGGTTTTTCTTATCAGTTCAACAACAAGACCGTCCTCCAAGGCGGTCTCTCCATGAACTTCCTGGACGGCGGAGCTTACGAATACGGCACCAGCAAAGTGGCTGTGAACTATGGCAACCTGTTGGATGGTTCTTCAACCGTTAAGAGTACAAACACACCTGCGCCCGCGTTCGGAAGCTGGGACAGCAACTCGCTGGCCCTTCCCGCACCGATTCCGTTTAATGCTGGATTAGGAACGGCTTCATCCATCAACGCATTCGACCCGAAGCGCGATGGCACCGCTCCCTACGATGTGGTTTGGAACATCGGCATCCAGCGCGAATTGCCAGGCCAAGCTTTCCTCAGCCTCAGCTACACCGGTAATCGCGGCAACCGGCTCACATCGCAGCTAAACCCGATCAATCAGTTGGATCCAAAGTACCTGTCGCTTGGACCGACTTTGGGTGCGCTCGTCGGCTCGCCCGCAGCAATTGCCGCAGGCGTTGGCAGTCCCTACCCAGGCTTCGTCAGCCAGTACGGCAGCGCAGCCACGGTGTTGCAGGCGCTGTTGCCTTATCCCCAATTTGCCAGCATCTTTAACAACTTTGACGACAATGGATCGTCTCTCTATAATGCCTTCCAGGTCCAGGTGGAAAAGCGCTATTCAAACGGCCTCAGCTTCCTTGTGGCGTATAACCTATCCAAGCTGATGTCAAACACCGGGTCGGGCTTCACGTCGTTCGCGTCAGCATCACTTAACAAGAACAACCAGAAAGCTGAATGGTCCGTGGACGGCAGCGATCAGCCGGAAGCGATCAACATCGCGGCCACGTACGAATTGCCATTCGGTAAGGGACGTCGATACATGAACCAGGGTGGAGTGGCAAACGCTCTCCTCGGCGGATGGGTGGTTAGTCCGCTGCTTACCTACGCCAGCGGTACACCGCTCCAAGTCACTGTTCCAGGCAACCCGCTGGGCTGCGCCGAACCGACCTGCACCAGCAACCGGCCTAATGTGAATCAGGGTGTGCCAATTCAGTTCAGCTACAGCAACGTCTATAGCGGTAATCCGGTTCTCAACGCCGCTGCCTTCACCAATCCAGGTGTCTGGGCAATCGGCAATGAACCGCGAGAGCTAAATAGTGCGCGCTACGAATTCAACGCCAACGAAAATATTGCCCTTTCCAAATACTTCCCGCTGGGAGAAAAGGTCAAGATTAAGTTGGAGGTTGAATACTTCAACGTACTCAACCGGGTCGTCTTCGGGAGCCCGGACACAACGCTTACGGACGCCACCTTCGGTAAGGTCGTCAACAGTCAGAACAACACGCAGCGGCAAGGCCAGGCTCACCTGGAAATCCGATTCTAGCTGCGATTAAGTTAGGCTAAGTAATGGGCGGGGCTCCCTGGGCTCCGCCTTTATCTTTTCTGTGACCAGGCTATTCATCACGCTGCTGTTCAGCCCGCTTCTTGCCCAATCCCCGCCGGACCTTCTTCTCAACAAAGCAGACCTTCTGATTCGCAACGGCAAACCTGCGGATGCGGAGACCACGACGCGAGATTACTTACACGATCACCCAACGTCCGGCGAAGGCCATTTCTTGTTGGGTTCGATTCTCTTCCTGGAAAAGAAGGCGACCGATTCGCTTGCTGAATATACCGAGGGCGCTAAGTACAGGGTCCCGAGCGCTCGAGACTTGACGGTGGTCGGTTCCGATTATGTCCTGCTGAACGATTTTTCGGATGCCGATAAATGGTTCAGCAAAGTAGTAGAATGGACGCCCCAGGACGCGCATGCCTGGTATAACCTTGGGCGCACGAAATATAACGAAAACCGATTTGACGAGGCCATAGACGATTTCAAACATGTGCTGCAGCTTGATCCCGGCGATGTGAAGGCGGCCGACAACCTTGGCCTATCTTACGGCGCCATAGGCCGCAATGAGGAAGCCTATGCGGCTTACCGGCAGGCCATCAAGCTGGAGGAGAATGCGAAAGACAACAATAGCGGCCCCTATTTTGATTGGGGCAGCCTGCTGATTGAGAATAATCGGATCGCAGAAGCGTTGCCGCTGCTGATGCAGGCGCTGGAGATCTCTCCCGACGATTTTCGCGTGCACAGGGAGCTTGGGAAAGTCTATCGTTACCAAAATGACCTGACCAGAGCGCAAGCTGAGTTGGAGAAGGCGATAGAACTGGCTCCCCGCAACCCGGAGTTGCATTTCATACTGGCCCAAATCTACCGGAAGCAGGGGCAAACCGACAAGGCGAGGCAGGAAACGGATCGTTATACGGCGCTCAAGTAAACATAGGCGCAATCCCCTGGTTTCAGCAGCGCCCTTCGCTGTGATTCCGGGTGCGAAACTAAAGGAAAATGACTGGAAATGATATCCGTGCAAAGTTTCTGGAGTACTTCGCCGGAAAAGGCCATCGCGTTGTTCGCAGTTCGTCGCTGGTGCCCGCCAACGACCCCACGCTGCTGTTCACTAATGCCGGCATGAACCAGTTCAAGGAGACCTTCCTTGGGCTGGAGAAGCGCGACTACTCGCGTGCGACAAGCTCTCAGAAATGCGTGCGCGCCGGTGGAAAGCATAACGATCTGGAAAACGTCGGTTACACGCGCCGCCACCACACATTCTTCGAGATGCTGGGCAACTTCTCCTTTGGCGATTACTTCAAAAGGGACGCGATTGCCTATGCTTGGGAACTCATCACCAGTCCAAGTTGGTATGGAATCCCTAAAGACAAGCTTTACGTTACGGTCTTTCGCGAGGATGATGAGGCAGAAGAGCTTTGGCAAAAGGTGGCGGGAGTTTCCAAAGACCGCATCTTTCGTCTGGACGAAAAAGACAACTTCTGGCAGATGGGCGAAACGGGCCCATGTGGCCCCTGCTCCGAGATCCATTTTGATTTGGGAGTGGAGGCGGCTGAACCAGGCCGGGAACATGAAGAGTTTCCGCTGGATGGAGGCGGCCGCTTTGTCGAGATCTGGAACCTGGTTTTCATGCAGTACGACCGGTCGGAAGGTGGCAAGCTTGATCCTCTGCCGCGGCCCTCTATTGACACGGGTATGGGTCTGGAACGCGTGGCGGCCGTTTTGCAGGGCCACTTTTCGAACTACGATACGGACCTGATTCAGCCGATCGTGGAGAAGGCCGCCGAACTCATGCGTGTCAAACGAAATGCCGACGACCGTACAGAGACTGCCTTGCGCATTAATGCCGATCACGCTCGCGCCACCGCTTTTCTCATCCACGACGGAGTTGTTCCCTCTAACGAAGGCCGCGGCTATGTCCTGCGAAAGATCATGCGCCGCGCCATGCGTAATGGCCGGCTGGTGGGGGCGAACGAGGCTTATCTCTACCGGCTGACCGGTTTCGTCGCCGACCTGATGAAGCCCGCATATCCGGAACTGCAGGAGAGCATTGAGCGAGTGGCTCGCATTGTTCGCGATGAGGAGACCCGCTATGCCACCACCTTCCAGATTGCAGAGAAATTCTTCCACGACGAAGCCAAGTCGGCAGTAAATGGAGTCTTGCCCGGTGCCGCCGCTTTTAAGCTCTATGACACCTATGGTCTGGCGCTGGATGAGCAGGAAGAGATGGCTCGTGAGTTCGGTCTAACCATCGATCGCGATAACTTCACGGCCGAAATGGAAAAGCAGCGTGTCCGGGCGCGAGCCAGTTGGAAAGGCGCGGATAAAGCCCACATCGCTGAAATCTACAAAGATCTGGCGGCCACTGAATTCGTGGGCCGCGAGTCATTGGAAGCCCCGGTGCAAGTCGCACGTTTGATTGTGGACAAGGCGGCGGTCGATTTTGTTGAGAGCGGCTCCGCTGAGGCATTCTTTCTGAAGACGCCTTTCTATGCCGAATCAGGCGGCCAAGTGGGCGACACGGGGCTTTTGCTGGATTTGGAAACACGTGAACGCGTGGCTGTTGTGGAGGGAACGTACAAACCCACACCGAACTCCTTTGTTCAAAGGCTTCAGGTGCTTCGGGCCATTCACACCGGCGACAAGCTGCTGGCCGCGGTGGATCAGCCGCTGCGCAGTTCCACGATGCGGAACCATACTGCCACCCACCTTTTGCATGCCGCGTTGCGACAGGTTCTAGGACCGCATGTGAAACAGGCCGGCAGCGTGGTGGAACCCGGCCGTCTACGATTTGACTTCTCCCACTATTCGGCCATGACCCGGGATGAGTTGCAGCAGGTTGAAACCATTGTCAACGAGCAGATTCTGGTAAACGCCCAGGTCGCGACCGACATCATGGAGCTGGACCAAGCGCTCTCCACGGGGGCCATGGCGTTGTTCGGCGAAAAATATGGCGAGAGTGTCCGGGTGGTGAGCATTCCTGATTTCAGCCGCGAACTCTGCGGCGGCACACACGTACGACGCACGGGCGATATTGGCCTCTTCAAGATCGTTTACGAAGGCAGCATTTCCGCGGGTGTTCGCCGGATTGAGGCGATTACCGGCGTGGACGCCCTGGAGCGCTTCCAGGCGACGGTCGCTCAATTGACAAAGGCTGGCGAGCTTTTGCATACGTCCGAATCGGGCGTCATCGAGCAGATGGAAAAACTGCTGGAGAGCTACAAGAGCCTCGAACGCCAAGTCGAGCAGCTAAAAACACAAGCGGCTCATCAGCAGATGGAAAAATTAGAAGGCCGCAAATTCAACGGCGCTAGTGTCGTGGCTGAAAAGCTGGAGGGTCTGGATTCGAAGCAGCTGCGGGTGATTGCAGACAGTTTACGGAACAAGTGGGGGAGCGCGGTCATCGTATTAGCGGCTGTGAATGATGGCGCTGTTTCTATCATTGCGGCCGTCAGCAAAGACCTGACGGGCAAAGTGCAGGCGGGGAAGCTAGTGGGTGAACTGGCTAAAGCGCTCGGTGGCAAAGGTGGCGGCAGACCGGATATGGCTGAAGGCGCCGGCAAAGATATTGCGGCATTGCCCGAAGCGCTTTCCGGCGTGTACGAAAGAGTGGGTGCTCTTCTCTAGATGGAACATTTCGACGTTGCCATTGTTGGCGCAGGTCCCACAGGACTGGCTTGTGGGATTGAACTTACTAAACGCGGCGTGAACTCCGTTCTGTTCGATAAAGGCTGCGTCGTTAACTCGATCTACAACTATCCGATAAACCTGGTGTTTTTTACGACACCGGAGTTGCTCGAAATCGGCGATATTCCTATGACCTCGCTCAATGAAAAGCCTGGTCGCGTGGAGGCGTTGAAATACTATCGTCGAGTCGCAGATCATTATCACCTCAACATTCATCAGTACGAGCGCGTCACCGGCTTTGATGGAGAGGACGGTCATTTCACCGTCAGCACGGAACGGAGCACCGGCGAAAAGCTGATCTATTCAGCCAAGAAGATTATTCTGGCCAGCGGCTATTACGATATTCCAAACCGGCTGAACATAACGGGCGAGGATCTGGACAAGGTGATCCATTACTATCGGGAAGCCCATCCCTACTACGATCACGATGTCCTGATCATCGGAGCGAAGAATTCGGCGTGCATCGCGGCGCTCGAACTCTTTTGGACCGGCGCTCGGGTCACCATGGTGCATCGCGGCAGCGCCATTTCGCCCAACGTTAAATACTGGATTAAGCCGAACATCGAAAACCGGATCAAGAGTGGCGAAGTGAAAATGTACTTCAACAGCACGGTGAAAGAAATCCGTGAACATGAGGTTGTCATCGACACGCCGGAGGGTGAAACTACCGTCAAGAACGATTTCACGTTCGCGATGACCGGCTACCGTCCCGATTTTGAGTTTATGGCGCGGCATGGAATCCATCTGGATCCCATCACCTCCAAGCCAATCACCGACCCCAAGACGCTCGAAAGCGAGCGGCAAGGCGTTTATCTGGCTGGCGTCATCGTGGCAGGAACGCACACCAACGAGATTTTCATCGAAAACGGCCGATTCCACGGGAAGCTGATCGCGGATGACATTGCACAAACGCATCTGGTGAATACAGACCAGCCGGAAGCCCTTATGGCTGGCGGTTACAGTTCGGAGTAAGGGGCTAAAGTAGCTGCCACCCTGGACCTTGTAACTTCGGCGCGAACAGTTGCGGATGAAGAATTTCAGCCAAGATCTGGAGCGATTCGACCAGCCTAGGCCCGGGGCGGTTCATATACTGGTCGCCATCGCACAAATACACACGTCCGGTTCTCACAGCCGTTAACTGACTCCACTCGCATCTTGTGCTCAGCCATTTCATTTCAGATCTGGTCCGGGAGAGATCGAAACCGCAAGGCATGGCGATGATGACATCGGGATCAGCAGCGATGAGCTGATCCCATTCCGTCCAGGGCGAATGCTGCCCGGCTAATCCGAATAGGTTTTCGCCAGCGGCCAATTGGATGAGCTCAGGAACCCAATTTCCTGCGGTCATCAAGGGGTCTAACCACTCCAATGCGGCCACTCGTGGCCTGGCCGTTGACGTTTGCGCCTTAGTCGACAATTCGTCGAGTCGAAACTGCAAACTGCTGATTAGCTGATCTGCTCTGACTGGTTGCTCTAAGGCTGACGCAACTCGCCGTATGTCGGTCCACAAATCACTTAGAGCGAAGGGTTCCAGCGAAATGACTTTCGCGTTCGTGCCCGTTTGCTTTTGCAGGGCCTGCTCAACATCTTCCAGGCTTACGGCGCAAACCTTGCACTGCGTCTGTGTGATGATGTGCGTCGGCTGCAAAGTGGCGATCAACTCCGCGTCGACTTTGTAAACGCTCAAAGCATTGGTAATTTGCTGTTTAACGAGGCAGTCAATCTCACGGCTCGAACCGGTAACGTCGATGGCAGGCTCTGTGCAGACTGGCAAGGTGAGCACAGCCGGCGGAAAATCGCATTCGTGCGATCTGCCCACCTGATACTGACCTAAGCCGAGCGCATGCACAATTTCGGTTCCGCTCGAAAGCAAGGGCAATATCCGCAAAGTCATCGTAAAGCTCAACTATAGATGCTCGCCAGCAGCAGCCGCTAAAAAAGAAAAGCCGGCCTTGGGCCGGTATCTCTTTGATTTCGGGTCACTCAGGGAACTTGGCTGGGTGGGATTCTGGGTGGATTTCGGGGATTTATATGGATGGACTTACATCAGCGGGTTAGGTAGCAGAACAACCATTATTCCCTGAGTTAAAGCCTTTGACGTCCTTTGTTGAGCACCTGAGTTGCCAAACGCAGAATGAGCGCTTCTCAATCATTTAGCAGGCACTGAGCAGGACATGCTTGCGACATGGGCGGGAAGTTTTTACCGCACCGGGTAAGTTATTGCGGCTGAGGTCCGGGTAAGCTTGCCGGTAGTGTTGAGGCGCGGCGCACAATCGCGCTCTTTGCCTCTTCAATCGAGACATTGTTGGTCTTCAGAGTAGTACCCAAGGTCTGATCCAGCGATACTCGCGCCTGGCTGTAAGCAACCAAGGCAGCGACTTCACTGGATTGCGCCGTGGCGAGATCACGCTCTTGCTGCACCACATTGTAGGTTGTGGAGGCGCCGAGAGCGAATTTCTTCTGTTCAGCCGAGAGCAATTGCTCCTCGAGGACCCGGTTCTTTACGGCTGCCTGGTACTTGATCCGAGCTTGCTGAATTCCAATGTACTGATTCGAAACATCCACCGCGACCTGGTTAGTAGACCGCACATTTTCGAGGGCCTGTTGGCGTAACGAAAGTTCGTCAATTACCTGATCGGCGATAGCGGTCCGGTCGCGCAGCGTTGCGCCAAAAAACGCTCCAGCGCTTTCGCTAGGAAAATGACGTTCGGCGATCTGGCCCAGCACGTTGCCAATCCCACCGACCAGTGTGGGGTCGGGAACTTCGCAGATGCTTCCCCTAGGACCAACTCCGGACGGGCACGTGGTGAAGCCGGAAGGAAGAGTGGTGGTACCCGTCGAGTTGCCGAGCCCCGTTGCACCGGAAACAGGCACGTAGCGCGCGGTACCCGACAAACCGGCGTTGCTGGCGTTTCCAAATGCGACCAGGTTTGGGAGTACTGCGTTTCTGGTGTTCAAGGCGGATGTGACACTATTCTGGAGATTCAATTTATTTGCTTCCAAATCGGGACGGTTTGCCATGGCTGTGCTCACCAGGGTCTTGATCGGAGGCAAGTCATCGCTTTCCGGAACGGAAATATGGTCAAGCGGAATGATCTCAGCAGCAGCCAGGGCGGGATCGCCCAAACCATTCCGGCTGATCAAGTTCTTCAAGGTCAATTGCTCTTGTTGAAGCGTGGTCTCCGAGACCACCAGCGCCTGTTCGCTGGAAGCCACCTGCGATTCGGCCGTGGTCACATCCAGGGGGGCCAATGTGCCAATCTGAACCTGCTTCTTGTTATCCTCGAAAAACCGCTGAGCGACAGCCAGCGCGCTCTGTTTTGCTTTCAAATCCTCATAGTTTGCTGACAGGCCGTAATAGCTGTTCAAAACATTGGCGACAACGCTGATTACTTCCTGCTTAAAGTTCAAATCCGTAACCCCGAGGTTTGCCTTGGCGACGGTGATGTTACGGGAATTCAAAGCCCTCCCGAATCCCTGCAGGAGATTGTGCTGGAATGAAACGCTCAGGGAAGCGGAGCTGGATGGGTTTAAAACGTCTGTCGGAGCATTTTCACGCAGGTACGAGTCGGTGTAAGTGACGCTGGCCTGGCCGCCCGTGATGATGCCCTGGGTCAAACTTTCCGAATAGTAGCGCTCATTCTGAATCAGGTTAATGGTCTGGCTCTGCGTCAATTGCGCCTGGGGCGATGACAGGTGAGAGTAGCTCTGCACATCAGAAAAGATCGGATCGAGAGTTGGCGTCGTCGAACCAATCTGAGTAATCGTCGCGTTGACAGCGTTGGTGCTGGTGCCGCCGGACGCACCTCTTGAGACGCCAGCGGCCGCCTGGCTGCCCGACACTCCCTGCCCACTGGCTACCGAACCCACTTGGGAAGCGCCGCTGGGAACGCCGGGCAATGGTCCACCCGCCTCCTGACGGCGAAGATTCGAAAGACTAATCAGCGCATTGTAGCGGCTGCTCTCGATGTCGATATTGTTCTCTAACGCCAGGGAGATGGCATCTTGCGCCGTCAGGTAGAGCTTATTCCCGCGTATCAGCGGAGCAAAACGGCTTGAGTTCGACATCCGCGCAGGAGGGATCGGCGGCGGATCGTAAGATCGCAGAATAAACCCGCCGCTGGGATTGCCCGGTGCTATCGCCTCCTGCTGTCCAAACAGCGAAACTACACAGGTAAGCGAAACAGAAATCGAAACACACTGCTTCAGTAGTTTCATTGCGGCGACCCCGCTGCGGGTGGTGTAATAGCGGCCGGTTGCGCCACGTCGGTTGCGGCCGGCAAGGTGGCGGGCAGAACGCTTGGTCGAGCCACTTTACCCGATAGCGCCTCGCCGATGGAAATCTGGTTCACTTCAAGCGTTGTACCCATTGCCTGATCAAACGCGATCCGGGCGTGGCTGTAATTAGCCAAAGCTTGTTGTTCGGTGCTCTGCGCCGATGCCAGAGTCTGCTGGTCTTGCACCACCTGAAACACGGTCGACGCTCCCAGGGTGTACTTCTTTTTGTCCGCATCAAGCGTTTGCTGCTGCAGAATGCGCGCCTTTACTGACGATTCGTATCTCACGCGCGCCTGGCGTAATCCGATGACGGCATTTTGAACATCTACGCGCACTTGGTTCTGGGCCTTTTGAAGTGATAGTTCGTCCTGGCGCATGCCGAGCGCGGTGGTTACATAGTCGGATTGAGCCGCTCTGTTTCTGATCGGGATACTGAGGGATAGTCCCGCCGAGTAGCTCGGAAAATCACGTTTGAAAATCTGGCCCAACAAGTTGCCGGTCCCGCCCGTCAGGTAGGGAATTGGCTGCACCTCATTTGGCCCCAGATAATTGGCCGAACCAGCCAGTCCATTGTTGGTGAGCTCAGCGAAGACGGAAAGTGTCGGCTTCAGTCCGTTCTTAATGCCTTTTAAGCTGATCGTATCGCTGTCGATGTTGATCCGTTGTTGTTGAACTTCCACACGGTGGTTCAGAGCCTCGTTTACCAGGTCATTCAGAGGCTTCAATTCATCCTGCGGTGGGACCCTGACGGTATCCAGCGGCACAACATGCACCTCCGCCAGAAGCGGACTGGCCACGCCGTTGCGGCTCAAAGCGTTCTTCAGGACCGTTTCCTGCTGTAACAGGTTCGTCTGCGAAATTAAAAGGTCTTGCTGGCTGGCATATACCTGTGCCTCGGCTCGCGTGACTTCAATCGGCGCCAGCGTGCCAATCTGCACTTGTTTCTTGTTGTCGTCAAAAAGCTGCTGGGCAGTATTCAATTCGTCTCGACGAGCTTTCACATCCTCGTTGAAACTAACCAAGTCCCAATAAAGGTTAAGAACCGCTGAGACAGTCGTAATTACCTGTTGCTTAAATGTCAGGTCCGAGACTTTCTCATTGTTTTTCGCGACGCGAATGTAACGGCCCAAGACGGCTGTGCCGAATCCCTGCAGTAAGTTTTGCGAAATCTGAAAATCAATATCGCCGGAGGTATAGGGATTCAGGTTGAAGGCCAGACTGTTGAATTTGTTGTAGTTTGCGGAGAATGTTAATTGAGCGTAGGTGCCAAAGTCGTTGTACTTGGAGATCCTCGCGAAGGCGCTGCGGTTATCTGTAATCAGGGAAGTTGTGCCGGTCAGGAAGGTATTGCTCTGAACCGTCGTGAAGTGGCCAAAACTGGAATAAAACGACAATTGTGGATCAAGGTTCGGCTCGGCTGGTCCAAGGCTTGTCAACACTCCGGCTGAACTTGCGAGGGTTGCCGAGGCCGATCCACCACTGGCGTTTAGACTGACGCCGGTGAGGCTGACACTCTGCGGACCCTGCGCAATACCCACCCCAACGCTGCGCAGCAATCCACCACCTTGAGTTCGCAAGGTAACCTCTCGGGTCAAAACCGGGCCGTAGCGTTGGATTTCGATGTCAAGATTGTTCTCAAGCGCCAGCGCGATTACATCTTCGGCCGAAAGGTAAAGGTTGCCTGCCTTGACCAACGATTCCAGCCGTCCTGAATTAGTGACGTTGATGGGCGGAATGACTCGCGCCTGATACGGCCGCGTTAGCCATCCCAAACCACCTTGGGGTGGGTCAATTCGAATGGCATTCTGCGCATTCAAAGTGGAACCCGCCAGCAGCACAAAGCTGCACAACAGGCACACAGGTGCTTTCAGTCTTGTCATCAATGTTGTTTAGAGCCCTTAAACAGTGAGTTGCACGGCGTTCGAACAGAAAACGTAGCTTGCCGTGAACAAGTTCCTTATTTCTGTTTTGTCGAATCCCCATCGTACCGTAGCTTTCCTGCTAGCGAGGCAAGCAGATAGCCAAAGCACAAGGCTACTGCGCGCTGCCTGGAAATGGTGGATTCACAGGCCAGATTTCGGCAAGAAGTCAGCCGGCTAGAACCAGGGCCTGTTCGCTTTTGGGATTACTGTCCTCGTATACAGAAATCGGAACGCTTTGGAAAACCTTGCTATTCTTCGGACTGTTATGTCATCTGTCATGGACCTGTTCGAGCAAACAGGAGCCTACCTTCATGGACACTTTCGTCTAACTAGCGGACTCCATAGCGGGGAATATCTGCAGTGCGCCAAGGTTCTGGCCTATCCCGCTCACGCCGAAACATTGGGCCAAGCGCTTGCCAGGAAGGTGAAATTGCTTTCGCCGGGATCCTCATTCGACGTAGTGGTCTCGCCGGCTATGGGCGGGATCATTATCGGCCACGAAGTGGCGCGCGTCCTGGCCACACCTTTCTTTTTCACCGAACGCGACCCTGCTTCCAATGGTATGGGCCTCCGCCGGGGATTCGAAATCAAGCCTCGACAAAATGCCGTGGTGATTGAAGATGTTGTGACCACCGGTGGAAGTACAAAGGAAGTGATTGAGTTGCTGCGCGGCCTGGGGGCCAATGTGGTTGCTGCGGGTTCCATTATTGACCGCAGCGGAGGCACCGCGGATGTCGGCGTTCCACTCGTGTCGCTTGAAACCTTGCATCCGGTTACTTACAATCCGGATTCCTGTCCGCTCTGCCAGCAGGACGTTCCGCTTGTGAAACCAGGCTCGCGCCGGAGTTGATGGCTTCTCAAGTCAAGCGAAGGCTGCGTTTTGAAGTCGCCTATGACGGCACTGACTTTCATGGCTGGCAGGTTCAACCAGGGCAAGCTACAATTCAGGGCATTCTTGAAGACATCATCAGCAACATGGAGGGCAGCCCGGTTCACGTGGCAGGTTCCGGTAGAACGGATGCCGGTGTGCATGCCTATGCGCAGGTGGCCGCGGTTTCGCTGTTGAATCCCATACCGGCGGACAACTTTCGCCGCGCCGTTAACCGTCTGCTGCCGCCTACCATTCGCATTCAGAATGTACTGGACGTCCAGGAAGAATTCCATCCTCGTTTTGATGCCCGTCGCAAGACGTATGAATATCGCATTTACCGGAGCGAGGTTTGCCCACCCTTTCTTCATCGTTTTGTCACTCACCATCCTTACCCCCTAGATGAGGCGGCAATCATTGCCGCTGCCCCATTGCTGGAAGGTGAGTACGATTTCACCTCATTCTGCAGTTCTGATCCGAAAGAGGCTCCGGCTTCCAAAGTTCGAACCATATTTACTTCGTGCGTTCAGCGAGATGGCGAACATCTTGTCTATCGGGTGACAGGTTCTGGTTTCCTCAAACATATGGTTCGCAATATTATGGGCGTGCTGATGGAGGTTGGTAAATGCAATCTCACCAATGCGGACGTACTAGCCCGGCTTGACCCGGCAAACAGGATCCGCCCAGGTCCTTCGTTGCCGCCGGCCGGTCTTTTTCTTATTGCGGTGGAATACTAATAGGTTGTTTAAGAAAGTGCTTATCGCCAATCGTGGCGAAATCGCGGTGCGCATCGTTCGCGCCCTCCGTGAGATGAATATCGCGAGCGTGGCCGTCTTTTCCGATGTTGACCGGCGCGCCGTGCACGTGCAAATGGCTGATGAAGCGGTCTGCATCGGTCCTGCCGCGTCTTCAGAAAGCTATCTTCGGGGCGACAAGATCATTGAAGCCGCCCACCGGTTGAACGCCGAAGCCATTCATCCCGGTTATGGCTTCCTTAGTGAGAACGCATCCTTCGCGAAAGCTTGCCAGGAAGCCAGCATTAAATTTATCGGTCCGCGGTGGCAGGCCATTGAACAGATGGGTTCCAAGACTGCGGCACGCAGGATTGCGATTGCTGCCGGCGCCCCGATTGTGCCGGGCACGGAGCAAGGCATCACAGACCCCGATCAAGCGCTGAAAATTGCCAACGAAATCGGCTACCCGGTGCTGCTAAAGGCGGCCGCTGGCGGCGGGGGGAAAGGGATGCGGCGCGTTGACGCACATTCAGACCTGCTTTCAGCCATGCGCAGCGCGGCAAGCGAGGCTGAGCGCGCCTTCGGTTCCGCTGAAGTCTACCTCGAAAAGCTGATTGAACAGCCGCGGCATATTGAGGTTCAGGTCCTAGGTGATGAGCATGGCCATATTATTCACCTGGGCGAACGCGAATGTTCCATCCAGCGGCGGCATCAAAAAGTCATAGAAGAGTGTCCCTCTCCCCTCATGCTGGCCAGACCTGAATTGCGAGCTCAAATAGGCGAGGCGGCCTTGTGTATTGCTCGCCAAGTGAATTACTCCAATGCCGGTACGCTTGAGTTTCTGGCGGATCAAAGCGGCCGCTTCTATTTCCTCGAGATGAACACACGCCTGCAGGTGGAGCATCCGGTTACGGAGTGGGTCACCGGCGTCGATCTGGTTCGCTGGCAGCTTCAAATTGCGGCCGGTGAACATCTAAGCATTCAGCAAGACGAAGTGCGATGGAATGGCTCGGCTATTGAATGCCGGGTCTATGCGGAAGACCCATCAAACAACTTCTTCCCGAGCCCTGGCCTCATCACGAAATATGCCGAACCATCTGGCCCGGGAGTCCGCGTCGACGGCGGCGTTTATTCCGGTTGGAACGTTCCGCTCGAATATGATCCTCTGCTGGCGAAGCTCTCCACCTGGGCTGGAACGCGGCAGGCCGCTATCGAGCGAATGCAGCGCGCCGTGTCCGAGTACCGTGTTCTGGGCATCACAACGAATCTATCGCTGTTCCGCGCTATTATGCGCGACGAAAACTGGGTCGGCGGCAAACTCGATACCGGGTTTCTCGACCGGTTTATGGCCAGCCAGCCCCCAGCCGAACCAGACTCCGATTCGCGTCTTGCGGCTGTTCTCGCAGGCGCGGCGTCCTATGTGAAAATACCTCGGAACAACCATACCGCTGGCCCATCGGGAATCTGGCTGAACGAAGCGAGAAAAGGATTGCTTCGTTGAAACTCAGGGTAGATCTGGATGACGAATCGTTTCTGCTTGAGTTGAGCCCTGATGGCGAATATGCGTTGCTGGACGGCTCCGACAGAACAGGCAAGGCCTCAGTGGAGCAGATCGAGCCAGGCATCTACTCTGTCATCTTGAATCATCGCAGTGTTCTCGTTTATCTGGCGGCTCATTCCAAAGGGTTCGAGGTTCAGACGGATTCGAGCCGCCACTTCATCTCGTTTGCTGACCCGCGCGATGCTTCTGGCAGTCGCAATAAAGCGAGTGCGGACCGCCCTATCGAAATTCGCGCCCAGATGCCTGGGAAAATTATCAAGCTCCTGGTGGAGCAAGGTGCGCCCGTCACTGCAGGCCAAGGCCTCATCGTTGTCGAAGCGATGAAAATGCAGAATGAAGTGAAATGTCCGCGCGATGGGACCCTGGTTCGCATTTTCGCGGTTGAAGGCGCCACGGTAAGCGCCGGAGACCCGCTTTTGATTGTGGAGTAGATATGGCAAAGCCCGATTGCAAATTGTGCTCCGGCACCGGCTGGATCATCGCCGAAAACGAAGGCGTCTCGTCCGCTAATCGCTGCTCCTGCATAGCGGAATCGCGCGCTGAAGACATGGAATCGCGCGCGCAAATCCCCTCAAACTATAGCCAGGCTTCCTTTGAGACATTTCACCTTCCACAGGACAACCCGACCGCGCAACGCGGGCTCGCTGATGTCATGCTGGCGGTGGCCGCTTTCGCCCGGAACTACCCGAACAACCCCAAGCCGGGTTTACTGTTGGTGGGGCCGCCCGGAACGGGCAAAACGCATCTCGCCGTGGCCGCACTGCGCCAGATCCTGAGCCGCGGCCACGAAGGCCTGTTCTACGATTACCAATACCTGCTGGACCGTATTCGCTCCGGCTATAACCAAACGCTGGGTACCAGTGACCGTGAGGCGTACCGGAACGCACTGGAGACGGAAGTTCTTTTGTTGGATGACCTGGGCGCGCACCGTGTCACGGATTGGGTGGAAGACACAGTGACAGCAGTGGTGACTTACCGCTACAACCACAAGAAACCGCTGATCGCCACCACGAACCTGCCCGATCCCGATATGGGGGGCACCCTTCATGAGAAGTCTGCGTTGCCAGGAGGCCACAGTTTTCGGACGACTCTCGAAGAACGCGTCGGCGAGCGAGCGCGTTCCCGGCTGTTCGAGATGTGCAAAGTGATCCGGATGCCGGTAGTCAATGACTACCGCATCCGTCCACATCACGCCTGATCTTTCCCGCTATGCGCTGGTGGCAGCCCCGAAGCTTTCCACTGCTTGATGCTCGTCGTCAAAAGCCGCAAAGATGGTGTGCAGCTTGGTGATTTGCATCAGGTCCTTCATCTTGCCCTGCAGGTGTAGAAGCTTCACTGCACCGCCCTGATTCGTGGCGGTGGTATAGGCGCCGACCAATTCGCCCAGTCCGGCGCTGTCCACATAGCTGACATTCTTCATGTTCAAGATGATGTTCTTTGCGCCCCCGGCCAGCAATGACCGGAGTTCCTCGCGCAATGCGCCAGTGCTTTCGCCCAGCGTGATGCGGCCGTCCAAATCAACTATCGTTACGTTTCCTACTTTGCGTGCTTTTGCGCTGAATGCCATATTTATCCTCGAACCAAAGAGTTCAGTTCTACTGAGGGTTTCATTCTATACCGTCAGTAGTCAAGGTTTCCATTCTAATTCAGGACTCGCTTGCCGCAGAACGACACGGGCAGGGGCTCCGTCGGCACCCTCAATTTTCAATGGGAGGCAGATCATTTCGTATTTGCCTTCGTCTATGTTGCTCAACTGCAGACCTTCCAAGATCCAAACTCCGCCCGAAAGCAAAATGCGGTGGGTTTGGATGCCGTCCCCTTCAAAGGCGCCAACCGACAAATAGTCCACTCCGACCAAGGCCACGCCCATGTCCACCAGATATTGAGCGGCGGACGCATCCAGGGAGACAAATCCCGGTTGGAACTCACGGTTGTCCCATCGCTGGTTTGAATTCTTCGTCCGAATCAAAAGGCGTTCACCATGTTGGAGTTTCTTATCCTGCAAGACCGATTTGCTAACGACGTCAACACCGGGTACGAGTATCACACGTGCCGGACCAAGACCTACCGAAATCGGAAAGGCATCCATTCCCTCGCGCCCTGCCAAAAAATGGCACGGAGCGTCCATGTGAGTGCCCGTATGCGCGGTCATCCGGCACAATGTCACGTTTGCTTCCGCACCGTGTTCGATATCGGAGATTCGCTCGAAAGAGGGTTCCGGGTCTCCCGGCCAATGGACCATGCCGCTTACTAACGGAACTGAAACATCCATCCACGGATTGCTCATCTCTGAAGAGTGTAATACCGGCATGACCAAGCCGCTACACTAAACGAATGAAGTTGGGTGTCGACTTCGGGACTAACCGGATCGTAGTAGCTGTGGCGGACCGGGGCAACTATCCGCTTGTCTCATTCGAGTCCCAGGATGGAAACGTGGCCGACTGGTTTCCCTCCCTGATCGCCGTTCGCGGCGAAGAACGCCTCTACGGTTGGGACGCCTGGGACGCGCAGGTGGACGAAACCTGGACCGTTGTCCGGTCAATTAAGCGCCTCCTGGAAGACGCAGGCCCGGGCACTGTTTTAGATTTGGGTGATCAACAGGTTCACTTAGCTGATTTGTTGAACGGTCTGACGCACGCACTCCGCAAGCAGCTTCTGGAAAGTGCCTACGTCTCGCTCACCGCAGGCGAGCCTCTTCAGATCATTCTGGGTGTTCCCGCGCACGCTAACAGCAACCAGCGATTTCTTACTGTGGAGAGTTTTCGTTCGTCAGGTTTTGATGTGCTGGGCGTCTTGAATGAACCAAGTGCTGCCAGCATCGAGTTTGGACATAAGCAGCGGGCGAGCAAGTCGGGACGGGAAACTATCCTTGTTTATGACCTGGGCGGCGGAACGTTCGATGCGTCTCTGGTTGTCCTGGATGACAAAGTTCACCATGTCGTTGCGTCCGAGGGCATACAGACCATTGGAGGTGATGATTTTGACCACATTCTGGCGCAGATGGCTTTGGATGCGGCGAAAATTAGCGAAGACGAAGTAGATGGGCTTTCGCCTTCCGCGTGGTTTCGACTGTTGGAAGAGTGCCGCGCCAAAAAAGAGACCTTGAACCCCAATTCACGCAAGCTGGTGATAGATTTGGAGATCGCCAATCCGGCTTGGGACAGCGTCACCATTCCTGTTCCGGAGTTCTATGAATTGGCGCGCCCCCTGGTAGAGGAAACCATTGCTGCGGCTGAAGATCTGCTTGCCGCCGACCAGCCCCAATTTGACGCCTTATATATTACCGGCGGCGGTAGCGAATTGCCGCTGGTGGCTCGCGTCCTGCGGGAGCGCTTCGGCCGCCGGGTACGCCGCTCTGCTTTTACGCGCTCAGCAACCGCCATCGGTTTAGCGATTCAGGCGGACCAGCCGCATAATTATCAACTGAGTGAAAAACTAGCGCGAAACTTCGGTGTTTGGCGCGAAGCCGGAGGCGGCTCTCGCATCGTTTTTGATCCGCTCTTCGCCAAAGGCATAAGCCTGCCTCCCGCCGGAGAACCACCCCTGACAATTCGACGGACCTATTATCCAGTTCACAATGTAGGCCACTTCCGCTTCCTGGAATGTAGCCACTGTGCTCCGGACGGCACGCCGACTGGCGAGATCGCGCTATGGGACGAGATTTTCTTTCCCTTCGACCCCGCATTTGAGGATGAGACTCAGCTGAACACCGTGACTGTGGAATATTCTTCAGGCGCTTCCGCTCAGCAAATTGAGGAACTCTATGAGTGCGATTCCGGTGGCGCTATCACGATCACGATTTCTAACAAAGCCGATGGATTCATTCGCACCTACAACTTGGGGCGCTGGTCACAGGACTCACAACCTGTAAAGCCAGCCAGGCGAAGAACCAAAAAAGCTGCCGTGAGTGCTCACTGAATAGAAATCACTAAGTCTTTTCCTGCAAAGCGCGACTGAGAGTCTCTTCCTGAGACTTTGCGGTTTGAAGCGCCACAACTCATAGTGCGACCACCGCCCCAATGTTTCTTCACTGTCGAGAACCTGACCCGCCACCGGATTATCGCTACCAAAATCGTTGCAGCCGGCGATAGTTCTACTCGTCGCAAGGGCCTACTGGGGGCAGCAGAGTTGGACTTTGATTCTGGTCTCTGGATAAATCCTTGTGAGGCCGTCCACACATTTGGCATGCGACTAGCGCTGGACGTCCTATTCCTGGACGGCCAACTTCGCATAAAGAAGATCGCCACGAATCTGAAGCCAAATCGAATTGCGTTTTGTTTCACGGCCGAGTCTGCTCTTGAGTTAAGAGCTGGGTTAACAGCCTATTCGAGGACCGAATGCGGCGATCAACTGGTTCTGTGTCGCCGTTTTCCCCCTACAGATTTTTCTCCCGTTTACCGATGAAAAACATATTATGCCGGCCATTCTCAAGTTCGTGCTTCTGGCGGTCGTTTTGGCCGCTGCGTGTTGCGATTTGCGTATCCGTCGCATACCCAATGTACTCAACCTGACGGGAGTTTTGATGGGCCTGGTCCTTAACACCCTGATCATGGGATGGAGCGGCGCCTCGGCGGCTCTCTTTGGTCTGCTGGCGGCACTTTGTGTTTACCTGCCGTTGTATGCACTGAAAGGCATGGGCGCCGGAGACGTCAAGCTCATGGCTGCTGTGGGAGCCCTTGCGGGCCCTGGAAACTGGCTGAACATTTTTATGTTTACTGCGTTGCTGGGTGGCGCAGCCGGGTTGACACTCATGCTCCTTCGCAGGAAGACCAGCCAGACGCTGCTGAATATATCCGTTATTGTCGGGCAACTTGCAAAAGGCAGAATTCCGGTTCGACAGGATTGCTCACTGAGTATTCACGACCAGAATTCCTTGAAATTACCGCATGGCGCCATTATTGCGGCCGGTGTGGTGGTGTTTCTGGCAATCAATCAGGGCTGATAAAGCCGATAACGAGAAAAGGCCCTTGACTGCACCTCAAGTTTTTGACGCCATCAACCGATAAACCACCTAGGAACCATCAGACAAACACAAATGCAAACTGCTGCGCCAACTTGGAACCTCGCTAACGCGTACACAGCGAAATGGTACGTTCGCGCGTTCCCGTCCTTGAGGGATATCGCCTTTCTACTTCCGATTGTTTCTCTGTTCGCGCGCTTCAGTGGCACTCAACTGCTCTTTGCTGACGGAGATACGGGCTGGCATATTCGAACCGGCGAGTGGATTTTGACCCATCGTGCGGTTCCTACCGTCGACCTGTTTTCTTTCACCAAAACAAATCAACCCTGGTTTGCCTGGGAGTGGGCCTGGGATGTGCTCTTCGCCTTGATTCACCGTGTTACAGGCCTGGCCGGCGTGGGGTTTTGCACAACGCTGCTGATTGCATTGATTTCGCTGCTCATCTACCGTCTTTCACTTCGCTTTTCGCAAAACGGTTTGATGAGCATTGCCGTAACTGCTATTGCGGTCGGCGTTTCCAGCATCCACTGGCTTGCCCGTCCTCACCTCTTCACCTGGCTGTTCACCCTGGTCTTTCTCAACATCATCACCAGTGCTCAGGCAGGCGATAAAAAGCCACTTTACTTGTTACCCGCCTTAATGGTGCTTTGGGTAAACACTCACGGCGGCTTTGTCGCCGGTATTATCATCCTGAGCTGTTACGCGCTTGGTGAATTCTGCACGAATCTCTTGGAGACTGATTGTTCCGTCCTAAGCGCCTGGAAGCACTCCGCTCCTTATTGGTCCAGTTTGCTCCTCTGCTGTGTGGCAACGCTCGCTAATCCTTATGGCTGGCGCCTACACCAGCATGTGTTGAGCTATCTCATGGATGGCCCCCTCCTCGATCAGATTCAGGAGTTCCAGTCGATCAGCTTCCATACCGGACCTGCCCTGTTATTTGAAATCATGCTGGTGCTCGCGGCCTTCGTCATATTTGCGAAACTCCAAAAGCGTCAGTTCGCACCAGTGTTGCTACTCGTTGTTTGGGCACACTTCGCGCTGTGTTCTGCGCGGCACATTCCTTTATTCATGATTGTGGCCGCGCCCTTCTCTGCAGAGCTGGCGGCGGATACACTCTCACGCGCGCAAAGGATCAGGCCGCTCTCATCGGCCGCGCACACTCTTAGCGGCATTAGTCAGGACCTTCAAGCCTGGGAGGCCCATCCCCGGCTACATTTGATCTCTCTAACGGGCCTCTTCCTTACTGCCGCCCTTTTTGCCTTGGGGCAAGCCTCTTTCGTGCCGCAGTTCAATGCCGAATTATTTCCGCTGCAAGCAATCCCTGTTCTCGAGCACCAGGCCGGTCGGCGCATCTACACGACTGATCAATGGGCAGATTATCTGCTGTACCGGCTTTATCCGAAGCAGCGGGTATTTTTCGACGGCCGAAGCGATTTCTACGGAACTGAATTCATAAAAATAAATAAGCGGATAGCGCTAGCTGAGCACGATTGGAAATCATTGCTTCAGCACTTTGGAATTGAACTTGTTGTCGTCAAACCAGAGACGCCAATCTCAGCGGTACTCAAACTAACACCGGGATCCAGAATCCTTTTCGACGATGGCAAAGTCATCGTTTTCGATATCCGAAGAATTTACCAATCAATTCCGGGTGAAGGCGAAGCCGCCAGGTGGGCGTCTAGCGTTCTCCCAAGTGCGCAATCCAGCTAGTCATCCCATTGCGAGAACTATGCTCGAACCAACTAAATCGAAGAAAGGAACCATCATGATCAAAGCAATGCTACTCAGGTTTTTGAAAGAAGAGGAAGGTCAAGATCTCGTAGAGTACTCTCTTCTGCTGGCCTTCATAGCCTTGGCCGCTGTCGGCCTGTTGAGCGGAACCAGAACTACTATTAGCGGACTCTGGACGACCATCAGCAACACTCTTGTGAACGCGTCTTCTGCCGCCTCCTAGGTGTGCCTGTGGGGCCACTTAAGCAGTGTTTTCACTTCAGTGGCTCTTCCCTTTCGTTTGTGCAGTCCGAGCTGTGCATTATAAGCAAAAGTCACCAAAGCTAGCCTCCTGCCCAGGCAGCTTTAGATAAGAAAACTCCGATGAATCGACGTCTTGCCTCTGTCCTATTTTTTGCTCTTCTTGTCGCCAGCACCGCCAGTTTTCTGGTTTATCGGCTGATCCTCGTTCGGGTTCAGTCTCAGTCGCAGGGTCAAACTGTATCAACCAGAAAGTTGCTAGTCGCTAAACACGATCTTCAGGTGGGCACTCTTATCCGCGATTTCGACGTGGATGAGGTCCCCTGGGGCGCACCCATCCCCGATGACGCCGTCAAGAGTCGCCCTGAAGTTTTACAGCGCGGTGTGGTAGCGACTGTGTTCCAAGGGGAACCAATTCTGGAACGGCGTCTCGCTTCGCGGGGTGCGGGCGCCGGGCTTGCCGCCACCATTCCGATGGGCATGCGAGCTGTTGCGCTCCGAGTGAATGAGGTGGTTGGTTTGGCGGGGTTCGTCTTGCCCGGAATGCGCGTGGATGTGCTCGTGGCAGGAAGCGCTCCGGGATCTCCAAATACGGTATGCCGCACCGTTCTTCAAAATATCGAGGTTTTGTCGGCTGGCCAGAAACTGGAAAAAAACAACGAGGCAAAGCCGGAATCAGCGCAGGTGGTCAATTTGCTGGTCACGCCGGCCCAGGCCGAAACTCTCAATCTTGCCAGTGAGTCTCGAGTGCAATTAGTCCTGCGCAATCCCCTCGACACAAAGTCTGCGGAAACGGCGGGCACCACACTTGCCAAGCTTTATGGTGTTCCCGAAATACCAGCTGCCAGGTTCAACTCTCCGTCCGACTCATCGATCTTAACTCCCATTGCAAGACCCCATCCGAAAACCGACATAATCCGCCCGGCATTACCGGCAATGACAGTAATCGAGGTGTTCAACGGTGCGAAGCGTTCGCAGGAAAGCTTTGAGTTGAGCGGAGGTTCGAAATGAAGAGGGTTGGAGTAGTGCCTGCGCTATTACTTCCCGCAATTTATTGTCTCTCAGCTGGCTTCCTGTGGGGCGCCGTTTCAACCGACATCAGCCTGGAAGTCAACTGCTCTGCCATTCTCGACCGCCCTGCTGGTGTGAAGCGCATCTCCGTAGCGAATGCCGAAATCGCCGAAGCAGTGGCTACGAGTACGACCGAAGTCGTCATCAACGGGAAGGCTCCCGGAGAAACAACATTGATTGTCTGGGAACAAGGCGGAAATCGCAGCGTGTTCACCGTACAGGTTCTGCCGGCGTCGTCAAAAATCGCTCTGGTTCGGGATGAAATCCTGCGCGAAGCGGGGCCGAATGTAGGCCTTACGGCCCAGGATGGCCTATTGTTTCTGAACGGGACTGCCAAGGACTTAACAAGCGCCCACCGAGCTTTAGAAATTGCCTCTTCGCTGGGCAAGGTTGTCAATCTTCTCCATGTCTCGACTCCAGCGAGCGCTCCGCAGATTCTCCTGAAGGTTCGTTTCGCAGACATCGACCGCAGCATTTCGAATCAGTTCGCGTTCAACCTGGTAGGCAACGACGCCAAGAAGGGGCAGGGCGGATCAAGCACCGGTCAGTTTGGCGCCAACCCCATGGCAACCAACCTCGGCACGGTTGGGGCAACCGAGACTTTTTCCAACCTCTTGAATATTTTCTACTTCCGGCCTGACATCAACATAGGAGCGATCCTGCAGGATCTGGCGGCAAAGAACCTTCTGCAGATCTTGGCTGAGCCCAACTTACTCTCGGTGAGTGGAAAGGCTGCCAGCTTTTTAGCCGGAGGCGAATTTCCATTCCCGACTTTGCAAGGCGGCGGTTCGGGCGTAGGTCAGGTCACAATCCAATTTAGAGAATTTGGCATCAAGCTAAATTTCACGCCGACCGTAACACCGCGGGGAACCATTCGACTGGAGGTGCGCCCGGAGGTGAGTTCACTCGACTATTCAAACGGCCTTACCGTCGGCGGATTCACCATCCCGGGACTCGGCACCCGGCGAGTTGATACGGAAGTGGAGTTGAAAGATGGTCAAAGCTTTGTCATTGCTGGACTATTGGACAACCAGATAACAGAACAGTTATCCCGTATGCCAGGGCTGGCGAACATTCCTTTCCTCGGCAAGTTGTTCCAGTCGCGAAACATCTCCAAGAGCAATTCCGAGTTGCTCATCCTGGTAACACCCGAACTCGTCAACCCCATTCCAGCGGATCAAAAAGCGCCGGGCTTAAAGATGCCGGAGTCGTTTTTAGAAGGTCCCTCAACCGTCGCTCCCCAAACCCCACGCGACCCGAATGCAGCTAAGGCTCTTGAGTGGTGGCGGCGCGAGTCACTCCCGATCGAGGATTTGCAAAACATGGAATCCTCTCGGCCGTTGAGCTCGTCGTCCATTACTCCTGTTCCGAACGTCGCCGATGCGGCCGCTGCTGCCGGTCTGGCAGGAGGCGCACCGCCTCCTGCTCCGGCATCTGGCGACAACAATCATCCCCACTAGGCAATTAACCAAATGAGCGCCAGTAAAGTCACATTACATATTAAGGACGAAGGTCTACGGCGGGAAGTCCTTGCGGTACTCACCTCATCCTGTCCGGAGATTGCTGTCGGCTCGCGGGAGCTCGACTGGACGGGCTTGCTCGATGAGGTGAGTCAAACCAGGCCCCATGGAATCCTGCTGGACTTCAGTTCCATCGCAGGCGATCCGGCCAATTGCATTCGGCAAATCAAAGCCCTACATTCTCGAGCAAAAATCATTACGCTGTACAGCGCGCCCGATCCCAAGATCATTTTGGCGGCTATGCGAGCGGGAGCAAATGAATTCCTGCATCCTCCCTTTGAGGACAGCCTTCCGGCTGCGATCGAACATATTCTGAATTCGAGTGAGCAGGATCCTCTGCACGCAGCGCGCGGACGCGTCATCGGTTTTCTGTCCGCGAAAGGCGGTTGTGGCGCCACCACGATTGCCTGTCATATTGCATCAGAAATTCAGAATCAAACCCGCAAGAGCGTACTGCTAGCCGATCTGGACTTAATTTCCGGTATGGTTGGCTTTCTGATGAAGGCTCCGAGTTCTTACTCAATCCTTGACGCGATAAAAAATCTGTCGCGGCTGGATGAGAGTCTATGGCGAGCTTTGGTTGCGGAACATCGACCCGGGCTTTCTGTGATCCCAGCGCCTTCCGTGTATACCCGATGGGAGCAGCCGGGCGATGACCAATTTCGAAAAGTGCTTGAATTTATGCGGAAGCAACATGACTGGACTCTTTTGGATCTTGGTCGAAGCATGAATCCCATCACCTCCGCCGTTCTTGATGAGCTCGATCAGATCTTCCTGGTATCGACGCTGGAAGTGGTCGCGCTACATGGGCTCAAAACGATTGTGCAGGGACTTTTCGAACAAGGCGAAAAGCTCCAGCTTGTTCTGAATCGTACTCCCAAAATGATGGATATCAGCACGGAAGATCTCGAAAAGATCCTTGGAAGATCGCTCTATTCTGCGCTGCCCAACGACTATACGGGCCTTTATCAGGCGTATTCCAGCGGCAATCTTCTGAACTCCAATAGTCGTTTGGCCCAGGAATTTGGAGTATTAGCCTCGAAAATCATCGGCGTCCGGCCGCTCAAGGCGAAGAAGAAATTCGCTTTGTTTGGCTGAAAAGAGATTCAATGACGCGCGCTCAACAATGCTATGTCAACTGCTGAAATCGTTCGCTCCGAACCTGCGCCCACCGGTCCCAAGCCCGCGCGTCTGGGAGCATCACCCTATCAGGAACTAAAGTTTACTATTCATCGCCGGCTTCTTGATCGCATCAATCTCGAAGCTGTATACGCAATGCCGCCAGATCGGGTGCGGCCGGAAATTCGCCCGTCTGTTGCGAGGCTTATTAGTGAAGAGAAGACTCCGCTCAGCCTGGGTGAAAAGGAAAAACTGATTGAGGAGGTTCTGGACGAGGTCTTCGGTTTAGGCCCCCTCGAACCCCTACTGCGGGATAAGACCATCAGTGACATCCTGGTGACCACACCGCGCTTGATTTACATTGAGCGGCTAGGTAAGCTCGAGCGCACAGATGTCGAGTTCAAAGATGATGCTCACCTGCTTCGCATTATTGAGCGAGTGGTTTCGCGGGTTGGACGGCGCATTGATGAGTCATCGCCGATGGTCGACGCGCGCTTACCTGACGGTTCGCGTGTGAATGCGGTAATCCCGCCCCTTGCAGTCGATGGTCCCCTGCTCTCGATACGCCGGTTCGGGGGAGACCCTCTTCAGCCAGCCGACCTGTTGCGCAAGCAATCGTTCACCGAAGGCATGCTGGAGCTGGTGAGAGCGTGCGTCAAGGCGCGTTTGAACATTATTATTTCCGGCGGTACAGGTGCCGGAAAGACAACCTTCCTCAACATGCTGTCGAGTTTTATTCCGGCGGACGAGCGGATCGTAACTATTGAGGACGCGGCCGAACTCCAGCTACGGCAGACTCACGTTGCACGCATGGAAACACGCCCCGCGAACATTGAAGGCAAGGGTGCGGTGGCTCAGCGCCAGTTGCTCATCAATGCTTTGCGTATGCGGCCGGACCGAATCATTGTCGGCGAAGTCCGCGGTGAAGAAGCGCTCGACATGTTACAGGCGATGAACACGGGTCACGATGGCTCCCTTACGACAGTTCACGCCAATACGCCGCGTGACGCCATCAGCCGTCTTGAGTTTATGATCAGCATGGCTAGTTCCAATCTGAACGTCCGTTCCATCCGGCAACAAATTGCCTCGGCCGTGGATCTGATCATCCAGTGTTCGCGCCTTTCGGACGGCACGCGCAAAGTGACCTTTGTAACCGAATGTCTGGGTATGGAAGGGGACGTTATCACCACGCAGGACATCTTTGTCTTCGAGAAATCCGGCATATCCGATCAGGGGAGGGTCCAGGGCACGTTCCGCGCCACTGGCGTGCGCCCCAAATTTACTGAACGCTTAAAGGCGGCCGGAATCGACCTTCCCGTATCCGTCTTTCAGTCCATGCTCAGGGTTCAATAACTATGATTGGCCTTGTCCTCGCGCTGTTTGTCGTCTGCTTTGCCTCCATCGTTCTAGTATTTGCCTTTGCCGCAAAGTATTTTCGGGCAAAACAGAAGGAGCAGATCAGCAGCATGTTGCGCAAGGCGGAGGAAACTCCAACGCGCCGGACGCGCAAATCAGCCGACCTGCTGAAACCGTTGCAGGATGGTCAGGGCTTCGCTAAATTCCTCAGCCACTTCGCGTTCATGGAGAGGCTGGACGAGTTGATGGAGCAATCCGGCCAAAACTCCAGCAGCGCAAAGCTTATAGTAAGCTGTTTTATCTTCGGCGGCATTGGTTTTGTAGTCGGCCAACGGTTTAGCTTTATATTGACTCGTGAGATCACGGCCTGCAGTATCGGATGCCTAGTCTCGCTGCTTCCCTTTTACAACGTTCTCAGGCTTCGCAAAAAGCGATTCGCTCAATTCGAGCAGCAGCTGCCGGAAGCTCTCGATTTCATTTCCCGATCCATGCGCGCGGGGCACGGTTTCACCATTGCGCTGGAAATGTTAGCAGCGGACTCGCCGGATCCATTGGGCGGAGCTTTTCGAAATATCGCAAACGACCTTCAACTGGGAGGTTCGCTTCAAGTGGGTCTTGCCAGGCTCGTTCGGGTGTTTCCGCTGGTCGACGTCCGCTTTTTTACTTCAAGTGTTCTGCTGCAGCAGGAAACCGGAGGCAATCTCGGCGAGATCTTGTCGAAGCTTTCCGGTATCATTCGCGAGCGATTCCGGCTCAGAGGTCAAGTGAAAGCGGCCAGTGCCCACGGCCGGGTGACGGGCTTGGTGCTGGTCCTCATGCCCGTCGCGGTCGCCGGATTTATGATGCTTACTTCACCCGACTACCTCGTCGGGATGGCCAGAGACCAAATCGGAAGAATCATGATTTATGGCGCTGTCATCGGGCAGGTCGTCGGATATTTCGTCATCCAGAAGATTATCAATATAAAGGTTTAGCCATGCCGGTTATCATTGCCGTTTCAATGTTTACGCTCTTGCTCGGCAGCATTGGCGCTGTTGGCTATTTCTACTATGTCCGGCCCTCTCGCATGCTGGAGCAACTTTCCGAAGTTTCCCAAAAGCGGGCGCACGTGGCCGGAAAGAAGCAGGAGGCCTTCAACTTTGCCAAGGCTCTAAAGCAACTAGGCGAACTGCTTCCCGTTTCGCCGCAGGATGCCAAGGTGGTAAAACACAACATGCTGGCGGCCGGCATCCGGTCAGAAAACGCGACGCAAATCTATTACGGCGTGAAAATCCTGCTTTCCGTCCTCGGCCTCATCGGTGCCTTGACGGGACGCGCTCATTTGGCAGACGGAATGGCGAAAACCATGCTGCCGGTAGCAGGTTGTGGTCTCGGGTTTATCATTCCTGGCTTCCTGCTCGGCAAGATCATCAAACGGCGCAATGAGACTATTCGGCTTGCCCTGCCGGATGTGCTGGACTTGCTCGTTGTCTGTACGGAAGCGGGCTGTGGTCTGGATCAGGCAATCGTAAATGTCAGCCGTGAGTTGAAACTGGTCCATCCCGCGATGAGTGAAGAGCTTTCCATCGTCAATATGGAAATAATGGCCGGAACGAGTCGCGCCGAGGCTCTTCGCCACCTGGCCAAACGCTGTGGGGAGGACGAAATCCGGAAATTGGTGGCGCTTCTTGTTCAAACCGATAGGTTCGGTACCAGCATTTCCGATTCACTGCGTACCCAATCGGACTACCTCCGAATACGCCGCCGGCAGGAGGCAGAAGAAAGAGCCGGGAAGGTCGGTGTGAAGCTGGTCTTCCCCATCTTCTTCTTCTGTTTGCCGTCGCTGCTGGTCGTGACCGCAGGACCTGGGGTGTTGAGCCTCATCCACGATCTTTCATCCTTGGCCGTTAAGTAAGAAGGCTGAAAATGTCGAATCAGTCTACAGGCGGGTGTCCTTTCCGCCGATAAACAAGTAGCAAGGGATTGTGGATCGCCACAAAACCTGATTGCGAGGATTGAACTTGTTTTGCGACCTCTTCTGAGGGGGAACGCCCATTTTGAAAGGAAAAATTGATGAATGTACTGCAGATTGTTATTTGGGTCGCGGCTGCGGCTTTGCTCCTGACGTACTTAAAGCGTCGGCGTAAGCGCCATATCGAGGATTAAACTGTCAGCGGAACGTCTGACGGAAATCAGAGATTGTATGTCTGAGACTGAGTGTCTAGTCCAGCAGTTGGAGGCTGCTCAGAATGAGGATGGCGGTTGGCCGTATCGCAAGAAGGGGATTTCCTGGACTGAGCCCACCGCCTTCGCCATAATTGCACTGCAATATCTTGCCAATTCCCCTACGCCGGCAATCAAGCGCGGTCTGGCGTGGTTGCTTTCGCAAAAAAGGCCGACAGGCGGCTGGGGCCCGAATCCTGAGGTGCAGGAGTGTACCTCAGTTACTAGCATCGCTACTTTGGCGGTGCTGCTGTCAAAGCCCCGCGTCGAGCAAGCTCGACTGGATCACGCGCTCGCATGGACTGTCGGCCAAGTCTATACCGATGAGCTCTCTTTTCCATTGCTGCTGTCGAAGATTACCCACGTTCCACCCTCGCGTGCTCCCGGCAGCGTGCCCTGGTATCCAGGTACAGCCGGGTGGGTCATTCCCACCGCACTCACATCAATCGCCCTGACTCGAGCTGGCCACCAACTCAACCGGCCACATCTCGTCGCCATGGGTGCCGAGTGCTGTATGTATCTCCTCGGCAGGCGTTGTATCGACCATGGCTGGAACCATGGTGGCTCTAAAGTTCGGAGCGAAAATGCCCGCTCCTACCCAGAAACTACTGGTATTGCTCTGCTCGCTTTGCGTGCCGCCGCAGTCGAGCAACCAGCCCGATCCTTAGCCCTTGCGAAAGAATTCTCAAATCAGCCCCACTCCATGGAGGGCCTCTCCTTTATACAAATGGCCATCGGCTCGCCAGTGAATCCGGTTCCTGATCCGCCCCAATTGCCGAAGATCAGAACCACCCTCGATATAGCGCTCAGGCTGACGGCACTTTCGGCACAGAGGGGCAGCAATCCATTTCTCCCGAATACCTAAACCTAATATGAGGAGGCGTCATTTCTTCTTTGGGATCTTTTCCTTCGCAGCCTGTTCCAACAGGCGTAGTAAAGTTTTCCGCTCCCAAGTCTCGATTATCAAAGCAGCCTCTTATCAGGTTGAACTCCGCGATCTGATCCGCCGTATACTCGTTGATCACCGGCTCCCGGTGACGGGCAGGAAGATCGTTCTGAAGCCTAATCTGGTTGAATTCAGCCCGGAGCAACCAATCAATACGAATCCCATCTTCGTGTGGGCAGCGGCTGAAGCCTTCCATTCACTTGGAGCCGCCTCAGTGCTCATAGCAGAAGGGCCCGGCCATCGGCGCGCGACTCTCGATATGGCTGAATCCGCCGGATTCTTTGACGCCATAAAGAATTTCGAAGATAACTTTGTGGATCTCAACTTCGATGAGGTCTCCAGGGTAAATCTGGTTAAACCATTCGCGACGTTGGAATCCCTCTATTTGCCCAAGACCATCCTTGGCGCCGATCTCATTGTGAGCCTGCCGAAGATGAAAACCCATCACTGGGCAGGAGCAACTCTGGCCATGAAAAATCTATTCGGAATCGTTCCGGGCGGCATTTACGGATGGCCTAAAAACTTACTCCACTGGGCTGGAATTGACAACTCCATTGCCGACCTACATTCGCTGTTTCCCAAACAATTCTGTCTGGTAGACGCAATAGAAGCCATGGAGGGGAACGGGCCGATACAAGGAACGGCAAAACACGTGGGGGCGATAATTGCCGGAGAGCACCCGCCCAGCGTTGACGCTACTTGTTGCCGGATCATGGGCATTGATCCGGAGAAGCTGAAATACCTGCAACTCGCGTCCTTGCGCTCCCAGCTTGACATCTGGCGGCCTGAGCAGACGGGCGAACCTGTCTCAAGCATCGCCGCGAATTTTCGCTTGCACCCGGACCTTCAATACCTAAGGCTCGCTTAACGGCTCGACATTACCCTAGAAGTGTGGAAGCATTCCCATGTGTCGAAGTATAAAACTCCTGCGTCAGCCCGATGTCACGGCCACCAACGATGAAATCCGCGCGGCCTCGCTGCAGTTCGTTCGGAAAATCAGTGGTTATCGCCAGCCCTCGCGAGCCAATGAAGCCGCTTTTCTCCAAGCCGTGGATGAAATTGCCGCCTCAAGCAAGCGCCTTCTCGACTCGCTAGGCAAAACTCCAAACAACCGCTACCTAAAAGCCGGCCTAGCGATAAAATCTGGACCATGAGAGTAAAAGCGCACCTAGTCTGCGTCGCACTAGCCATCCTCTTGCCCGCGGCTTCCCTGGCCCAAACAATGCCGGTGAAGTGGGAAGAGCTCACCGCCCAGGACTTCGTCACAGCCGTCAAACGGTCGGAAGGTGTCTGCGTGCTTCCCTTTGGCATTATCGAGAAGCACGGACCTCATTTGCCGCTGGGGACGGATCTCATCAATGTTCGATACCTTTCCACCCACGCCGCCGAAGAGGAATACGCGGTCGTATTTCCTGAATACTACTTCGGCCAGATCTTCGAAGCCCGTCATGAACCGGGCACCGTGGCCTACAGTTCGCATCTTCAATTGGAGTTGCTCCAGGAAACGACCAACGAAATGGGCCGCAACGGCTGCAGCAAAATCCTGATCGCCAACGGCCATGGCGGCAACAACAGTCTGCTGCCTTACTTCGCGCAATCGCAAATGGCCGAGCCTCATGATTACGTTGTTTATGTATACACCGGAGGGGACTACCCGGCCGGCCGTCCCCAATTAAAAACCAAGACGGACGCCCACGCTGGAGAATCGGAAACCGCCCATACTCTCATCTCGCGCCCCGACCTCGTCCATATGGATCGCGCTGCTGCCGAATCTGGCGCCGATCTCAATCGTGAAGACCTTCCTAAAGGCGTCTACACCGGCATATGGTGGTATGCGAAATTTCCAAACCACTATGCGGGTGACGGCTCAGTAGCCACGAAGGAACTCGGTGAATTCGACATGAAGGCAGCAACCGCCAACCTGGCAAATGCCATTCGAGCTGTCAAAGCGGACAAGGTCAGTCCGCGCCTCCAGCAGGAGTTCTTCGAAAGGGCTAAGCATCCGCAAGATACGGCGCAGTGACGCGCACACGTACCACTGAAAATGAGGAGCCGAAGTGTGTAGGGCGTATTCGAACAGATGGCGGGAGCCACTACGCCCTACACGCCCGAAGTTCACGGCGCAGAGATTGGCCTAACTAAGCGCTCAACGGCGCATCAACCGCACGCCAGTTTTGCTCATCCCAATACTTAACCCGGCCTTCCTGGTAGGACTGCACAGCCAAGCTAATCAAAACCTGAGCATGGCCCGCGGTTTCAACATCCAGATGCGGTTTTTCCCGCGTTCGCATACACCCTAGGAAGTTACCAACGTGCGCTTGCATCATGTCGTACTGGTCCACCGGGATCTTCACTTCATCCTTGCCAAACTTGTAGTCGGGGAAGGTGCCATGCGTCCATTCGCCTTTTTGTGCGCCCGGTAATCTGACCATCTCGGGCTTTAAGATGATATTTGGCGTGGTGCCTTCGAATTCTCCATGCGGCACCATCGTGATGGTTCCCTCATGTCCCCGGATTAAACCCGGAATATGCTGCGAGTTGGCCATGGACGAACTCAACACCAGAGAATGGCCTTCCGGATACTCTGCCACGAGGTGAAAAGTATCGGGCACTTCGCGCTCATCCTTAAAGGCGTAGATCCCACCCGAAGCCATCACTTTCGATGGGTATTGCGGCTTGTCCCAGCAAATGTTCAAAGGCGCAACCACATGGAAGAATAGGTCCGTGGCAATGCCGCCGGAATAATCCCAGTATTTTCGGAAGCGGAAAAACCGGTCAGCGTCATACGCGCGTTTGGGTGCCGGCCCCAGCCACATGTCCCAATCAATATGATCGTCTCCGGTGGCATTCGGACCTGCCGCCGGATCTATCGTCCAGTTCCACTCGCCCTCAAATGAGTTCCGATGATAGGAACCCTGGCTCATGATCATCTTCCCGATCATACCGTCGGCTATGGCCTTCTTGGCCTTCCACCACTGGTCCGCTGATGTCGTTTGTGAACCGACCTGCAACACACGCTTGGTCTCACGAACGGTCGAGACCAGTTGTTGAACCTCTGCAATTGTGTGGCACATGGGCTTTTCAAGGTACACATCTTTGCCCTGGCCCATGGCGTCAAGAGCTATCGGCGCATGCCAGTGGTCCGGTGTCGCAATGATTACCGCGTCCACTTCAGATAGCGCCAGCAGCTCGCGGTAATCGGTGAAACCCTTTGCCTTGTACCGGTCCGCTTCGGTCCGCTTGCGTTTCTCATAAACGTCGGATACAGCGACGATCTGGCAAGCGTTCTTATTTTCAGTGGCATACCGGGTGAACGATCGCGCGTCGGAAGAACCGCGTCCGCCGCAGCCAATGAGCCCGATGTTGATTCGGTCGTTAGCGCCAATCACCCGGCTCGGATTCATTTTGTTGTTCGCCTTGGCGAGCGCATTGACCGCCATCGCTGAACCGGCGGCAATGCCCCCCGTTCGCTTCAAGAAATCCCGGCGGCCAAACTGTTCCTGTGACATTGAGATCCTTTCGCTCCTAAGGGGTAGCTTGCCCCCTACCGCACTCAAGAGTTTATAGCAGAGCGATCTCGCGGAGGACGCACCAGGAAGGGAATGACAATCGACGCTGCCAGTATGCCGGCTATCAAATGCAGAGCACCGCCGTACTGATGTGTCGCCTGGCGCATGTTAGCGATGAGCAACGGCCCAAAGGCGCTCGCGAAACCCCAGGCAGTCAGCATTAAACCGTAAATCGACCCCACATTTTTTGGTCCGAAGTAATCGGCTGTGAAAGCGGGCATAGTGCCGAAGCCCCCGCCGTAACACATCAGGACAATAAATGACACGACCGTCAAAATTGTCGCGGCGTGCAGGCTCGGCAGAAGCCAGAAAAGAACAACCTGGACTAAGAACATAACGGCGAAGGTCATGCGCCGCGTGAGGATATCGGAAACCCACGCCCAAAAAACTCGGCCAAGAGCATTTCCGATTGACACCACTCCGACCATCGCAGCCGCTGTGATCGCCGTCACCCCTGCCAACTCTTGGAAAAGCGGAGACTCCTGGGAGATGATCGAGATACCCGCCGACGTGTTCAGAAACAGCAATAGCCAAAGCGCCCACCACTGCCAGGAGCGCACTGCTTCTGCCAGAGTAAAGTCGTGAGTGGCGCGCTGTGAGGCCTGCGGTGCGCTCGGCACCCATCCTGCCGGTTTCCAACCCATGGGTGGATTTCGCATGAAATAACCGCCGGCTACCGTTACTATCCCGTAAGCTATTCCAAGATACGCAAATGTCGATAGCACTCCGACGCTTTGAATCAACCGCGTGGCCACAGGAGCTGTGACGAGCGCGCCCAGTCCAAAACCGCCCACCGCCACTCCTGTTATTAGCCCGCGCCGGTCCGGAAACCATTTCAAAAGGACGGCCACCGGAACGATATAACCAAAACCCAGGCCGATCCCGCCAATCAGGCCGTAGCTCAAATAGAGCCACCAAAGCCGGTTGGCGGAGAAACTCGCCAAGAACACCCCTAATCCATACAGAACGCCCCCTGTCATTGCCACCACTTGCGGTCCCTTTCGGCTCAACCACAACCCACCAAAGAATGCGGCAAAACCCAGTGCGAAAATGGCGATAGTGAATGTGAGCGTTACGTCCGAAATGCTCCATCCGAACTGCTTTGTCAGCGGAGTGCGGAATACGCTCCACGCATAAACCGCGCCCAGCGCAATCTGTACGAAAATCCCGGCCATCGCGATGGTCCAGCGATTCGGAAGTTTGCTCGAAGGAGATGACGAGGGGTCCCGGGCCGTTTCGTCTGTCGTCATTTAGTGCATCCCCACTTTTCTTTCGATCCCCTACGCTCACTTCGGTTTGGGCGATTGTTTCAAATGCAATGCAAGCGTATCACTAGCTTCTTGAACTGTTTGTAAGGTTGCTTTCGCTTTCTGCATCACAATTGATCACTGCATGAGCAGTACTTGAGGGTTTATGGATTGGACGCAGAAAGCTGTCTTGTGTCTGATTTCGGCAGGGCGCTGAATCTACAATGGACAGATTATGCGTCAAGCCTTCGCACTCCTGAGTGCATTTGCCCTCACCCTCCAGTCGGCTGAAATCACGCAAAGCCTTAGAGGCTATAGCCAGCAAGGCTCATCCGCCGAACTCCAGTGGGAAGCCAAATTCAAAACGGTTCCTAATCAGGATCGCTTACGTGAGAACATGCGCCGCTTGTCTGCGCGCCCGCACCACGTTGGCTCCGCGTACGACAAAGACAACGCTGAATGGATTGCTGCGCAATTAAAATCATGGGGCCTCGACGCCCAGATCGAAGTTTTCGACACGCTGTTTCCCACGCCAAAAGAGCGCTCGCTCGAAATGCTGGAGCCGGTGAAATACACCGCGAAGCTCGAAGAACCCGCACTCGCGATCGATCCTACCTCCAATCAGAAGAGTGAGCAGCTGCCAACCTACAACGCCTTCTCGATTGACGGCGATGTCACCGCGCCCATCGTTTATGTCAATTACGGCAGTCCTGATGATTACAAGGAACTCGAGCGCATGGGTGTCTCAGTGAGCGGAGCTATCGCCCTGGCCCGCTACGGCAAAACCTGGCGCGGTATTAAGCCCAAGGTCGCAGCCGAACACGGCGCTATCGGTTGCCTGATCTACTCCGACCCTCATGAGGACGGTTACTTTGGCGGCGATGTTTTTCCTAAAGGTCCCATGCGGCCGCCGTTCGGCGTGCAGCGCGGAAGCGTCATGGACATGCCTACTTATCCGGGTGACCCGGCCACTCCCGGCGTGGGTGCCGTGCCCGGTGCAAAGCACATCCCCTTGAACGAAATCAAAACCCTGACGAAAATACCCGTCATGCCTATTTCCTATGAAGACGCCGAACCATTGCTCAAGAATCTGAACGGCCAACTGGTTCCAGCTGAGTGGCGTGGCTCTCTGCCTAATCCTTATCACGTCGGTCCCGGGCCCGCTAGAGTTCATTTCCATTTAGCATTTAATTGGGATCGCAAGCCGCTTTACGACGTTATCGTTCGCATTCCCGGCGCCAAAGATCCCGATCAGTGGGTGATTCGCGGCAACCATCATGACGCTTGGGTCAATGGCGCGGAGGATCCCATCTCCGGAACCAGCCCCGAAATGGAGGAAGCCCGTGGCTTATCGGAACTGCTCAAGCAAGGCTGGCGGCCCGACCGCACCATCATTTACTGCTTCTGGGATGGCGAAGAACCCGGACTCCTCGGTTCCACGGAGTGGGCTGAAACTCATGCTGATGAGCTGCGTCAGCACGCCGTGGCTTACATCAATACCGACAGCAATGGCCGCGGCTTTTTCGCAGCCGAGGGTTCTCACTCGCTCGAAGCATTTACGAACAGCATCATCAAGGAAATCAATGATCCGGAAACTAGTATGACTGTCTGGAAACGCCTTCAGTTAGCCGGGATGGCCAAAGCTGATCCTAAAGCCAAGGCTGAGTTGAAGTCGCGCCCTGATTTGCGCATCGGCGCATTAGGCTCTGGTTCCGACTACACTGTCTTCACTGATCATCTCGGAGTGGCCAGTTTAAACATTGGATTCGGAGGCGAAGATTCCGGAGGAATATACCATTCCATCTACGATGATTTCTATTGGTACACCCATTTCGACGACACCGACTTCGCGTATGGCCGTGCTCTTGCTCAAACTGCTGGAACCATGATGATGCGCTTGGCAGACGCCGAAATTCTGCCATTCAAATTCACAAATTTCGCCGAGACAATCCATACCTACATCGCGGAAATCAAAGAAATGGATTCAACTCAGCGCTCGCACTCTAAAGAGCTTGATGCTGAAATCGACGACGGCGTCTTTACGGCCGTCGCTGATCCCAAGATCAAGACGGCACCGCCCGTTAAGGAACCTGTTCCTCCCTATTTGAACTTTGCTCCCCTGGATAACGCGGCCGATGAGTTGACGCGCGCGGCAGAGGCCTATGAAAGAGCCTTCGAATCATCCAGCTCCCACGCGCCTGCTGATCTAAATACAAAACTCATCAAGACAGAGCGGCTTCTCACTGATTCTGCAGGCCTGCCCAATCGGCCCTGGTTTGAGAACCTCGTCTACGCCCCTGGCTTTTACACCGGGTATGGAGTCAAGACTTTGCCCGGTGTGCGGGAAGCGATTGAGCAGAAACGCTGGACAGAGGCTGACCAGCAAATTGTTCGAGTAGCGAAAGCTCTGCAAAATGAGGCCGATTTATTGGACGAAGCCACCAAAGAGCTAGCAACCAAGTAGGGTAGAAATAAGGAATTCGACTTGCCGTTGGTGATACTGGCAGGAGGCAGCCTTAAGCTTCCAGAATGTCTCCCATTCTTCTCTGCAGCTGCGCTACGGCTGGATCTCGCTCTACCACCGTGGAATAGCGCTTCCAGAAATCTTCTCCCTTCCGCGAAGGAGAGAACAACGCTCTGATGTCCTTCCTCAATTGCTCCAGCTCTTCCTGGGTCGCTGGTGGTTTTTTGGCGGCAAGCGCCTCATCTACTTGGACTATCAAAGTGGTTGTCGGACGCAGCCACGCGAACTTTTCGTCGCTGATCAGTAGCTGAAGGAATGCAGCTGGAGAAGCGATTGGTCCATGCACGATCTCATACTGCGTCCGCTCGGAATCGAGTAGCGCCTTGTGTAAATCCAGAAGCAGCTCTCGTACTTCTCCTAACTTTTGCCGGGCCTGCGTCAAACCGGAATCGAGCGTTTGATTTTCAGTGGGTTGCTGTGACGATCCCATAAAACTCAGAGTAGCGCGCCAATTCAAGCCGTCCGGCTAATGGCCTCGGCTATCTTTCGGGGAAGCTCTGACACCATGAGTTCCTCAAGCGGAACGGGTAAAGCCATTGACCAATTCTGGTTGAGCATAGTAGCCGGTAGATTCGGCCGCTCTTCCACCTGAGCTGCATCGTCCAGCGAAGCCGTCAGAATTCGCGACGGCGCCTGTCCCAGCAACTGGTAGGCCTTCTCTACTACTTGAGCCATGGTGTCACCCTTCTTCAATCCGGCCATTTCTTCGAGCCGCTCCTGTATTTCATAGGTGCTCTTCTCGTTCGGCTTCAGCCCGAATTCCTGCTGTCTGGCAAAGTCCGATCCGCCCCAGAGTCCGGCGACGGTCGGCAAATCGTGTGTCGTGATAGCAGCCAATGCCTCTCTTGGGTATTCGATCGGTTTGGTCTTCTCAAACCAAAGGAGCCGGTAAGAAAGAATTCGACTGGCGCTGAGTTGACGCCGGGCCTCGTCCTCCACGGTTCCTAAATCCTCACCCACTACGTATGCCCGCGCCCGCTCGCTCTCAAGCGCGACTATGGTCAGCATTTCCTCATGCTCATAACGGACGTAGGCGCCTCTGCTGCCATCCATGTTCTCCGGTATCCAAAACAGCCGGAATAGACCCATCACATGGTCGATCCTCAATCCACCGGTATTGCGCATTGCCGCACGTACTGTTTGAATAAAGGGCTCATAGCCGGCGGCACGTAGCTTATGCGGAACAAAGGGCGGCAGCCCCCAGTTCTGTCCCTGAGTATTGAATTCGTCCGGTGGCGCGCCCACACTGGCTCCGTCGGCCAATAGATCTTGCCACGCCCAGCAATCCGCTCCGTTCGGGTCGCAGCCAATCGGCAAGTCCTGCATCAACGCCAGATGTCCTCCACAGCGAGCCAGCTGTTGATCTAGCAGCCACTGTACCCATTTGTGAAAATCGACCCGGTGGCGATTCGTGGTCGCATACTCATGAACCGCCGGGCTTGCCGGATGACGAAGCTCTTGCGGCCACTCTCGCCAGCCTGATTGCTGGTCTTCGGCCAGCGCACAAAATGTGGCGTAAGTTTCGAGATCAGAACCTTGAGACCGGCAGAATTTGGTGAAGCTTTCGTCTCCCGTGAAACAGAGCCACAGGGAAGCAAGCGCCTGCATTTTCAGCTCGAAGACGAGATTCCGATCGATCAGCCGCTTCTGATTCAAAGCTTTCGCTGACTCGGCAAGCTCCTGATATTGCGGGAGCTGTTCTGCACCCGGAATCCACTCGATGTGAAGCCAGAGTGGATTCAGAAACCGTCGCGAACTTGGGTAGTAGGGGCTTGCTTGCTGGTCCGGCACGGGTATTGGCGCGCTCAAGGGATTCACCAGCAACATGCCGGCGCCCATTCCAGCCGACCACTTAGCCAGCATCTCCAGGTCTGCCAGATCGCCGATTCCCCAGCTTTGGGCGGAACGTGCGCCATAGAGTTGAACCGCCCAACCCCAAGTTTCTAAACCCTCCGGCAGCCAGCATTGCGGCGGACCCACGATGAGACGACTCAGCTTTTCAGAACCATCTACTTGTATCGTGTGATAGCCAAGCGGCAGATCTGCCGGCAGCCGACCACTTACCGCTAGCATGTCACCCGATTCGAGCGTAATTTCACCCGTTCCAACTTCGTGTTGTTCACCGGAACGTACCACCAGAATCGAAATGTCCCGCGGTGGTGCCAGAGCATCCGGCTCGGCTCCCATCGCCTTTAGGAGTGCATCGATTGTTGCCCTGCTGGTTTCATGCCACTCGCCGTTCGCATCTTTGTAACAAAGGTCGATGCCCCAACCGTTAGTGAGGACCTTTTTCTCTTCGCTTTGCGTCTGCATGTACGGACGTAGGACTCGGAATCGGTGTCAAAGCGTACGTCTGTTTGTTCTGACTTGCTACTTGTTCTGGCTTGCCATCCGTTCGCGCAAACGCTTCTCGGCGTCCGGCCCCCAGTAGGCGCAATCGAGCCTTAGGAAGACGCTCGTATACGGCAGAGTCATATTGGTCTTTAATATCAAGACGCGAAAAGTGCGGCTCACCTCGTCCAGTTGGCTGATCACTTGATCATGAAGAATGGGCTGGACGATCTTTTCGGCGAACAGCGGCTTCAGTTGTTGGCGGTAAGCGTTGATCCCTGGCGCATCCTTCTCATCCAGATAGGAAAGTTCTTTGTCCAAATAGACCACCGGAGTCACATGCTTGGCATGGGAAAGGATGTTCATCACGCCTCGTACGACTGTCAGCTGATCGGCGTCTACTACTACCGTTTCGATTCCGTCTTTTGATTGGAGCGGGTAAGCGGAATCTGCAATTACGATCCAGTTTCGGTGACCATACTCAGGAAGCCGGTCGGTCACGATTTTCTGCCAATCCTGGCCGTTACTCGCTGCATTTAGAGTGACTGCGTAGACGAATATGAGGGCAATCGACCGCAGAATCGAGGCGATCGTGGAGAGCAAATGCTTGTTTTGCATCTGAACTAAGCTATCAGGTGTTAACTGTGTCCAACTCTGTATGAGCGCGGCTTCCATTGCTGACCAGCTCGAATAATTCCGAAAGACCCTCGGCCACCAGTAATCGCTGATGGTCTTTTGGCTTCAGCAATCCTTGGTTTTCCGCGTGATTCAAGAAGTCTAGAAAAGAGTCGTAATAGCCGGCCACGTTCCACAACACACACGGTTTCTGGTGTATGTTTAATTGCGCCCAGGTTAAAGCCTCGCAGAGCTCATCGAGAGTGCCCCATCCTCCCGGAAGAATCACGAAGGCATCCGACAAAGAGGTCATGATGGCCTTTCGTTCATGCATAGAGCCTACAATGAGCAATTCCGTCAGGCCTGAGTGCGCAACCTCCATATCAACTAAGGCGCGTGGCATGACGCCGATCACACGCCCTCCGCCGTCCAGCGCCGCATCCGCTACGGCGCCCATCAAGCCTAATCTTCCGCCGCCGTAAACGGCGTCAATTCCGCGCAAGGCCAATTCATGGCCCAGCGATCGCGCCGCCGCAACGTACTCACTTCGTCTTCCCGGGTTAGATCCACAATAGACACAGATCCGCTTTACGCGATTAGAACTTCCCACCATGCCCATACCCCTTATCTCATTGGCGACGATTGGGCCATTCACTTCCCAATCACCTGAATAATGGACGCGTCGTTACCACTCCAGCGTTCCTCCCCTTTGTGGGACAGCTTAGCTGCGCATCGTCCCAATGAAGTGGCGTGATCTTACTTTTTCCCGATTCGTAGGCGTAAGTGCGACCGTCGTCATCGTAAAGAGTGAAGTCCGCGTTCGCGCCAGGATAGACTTTAACGCTCTTGATTTTCTGTTCCTGAGCCGTACTGTCAATTTGTTCCCCGGTGGGGATGATGGACCCAGCCTTTACGAACAACGGTATGACGTCAATTGGCGCACTGGCTTCAATCCACTGGCCGCCTCTCAACTTCTCGTTGGTCCAATAGTTGTACCAATCGCTTCCCTCGGGTGGATAAACTTTTCTGGAGATGGCGCCTTGTTCCGCAACGGGAGCTACTAAGAACGCTGGGCCATACATGTACTCGTCGCGGATATCGGCGACATTTGGGTCGTCCGGGAAATCCATGAAGAGCGCTCGCATGTACGGAGCGCCGGCCAGATAGGTGTTGTAAGCCAGCGAGTATGTGTAAGGTAGCAGTTCATAGCGGAGTCTGACGTATTTCTCCAACATCGGTTCAGCTTGTTTCCCATATGACCAGACTTCGTTGTACTTCCGGCTGCCGTGAGTTCGGAAAATGGGTTGGAAGACGCCGTACTCGAACCATCTTGTATAAAGCTCCGGATAATCGTCGTATCCGCCTACGTTTTCCCTGGCGTTAGAGGGATCAATCAGTGGCGGTTTCAAAGGATGATGATGGGACGGCAGGTACTGCCATCCACCGACGTCATTGCTCCAGTAAGCCATGCCCGATGCGACAAAATTTAGCCCGGTGCGAATCTGTCTCTTTATCGTGTCCCACAACGGCGATATGTCGGATGACCAAAACATAGCGCCGTTCCTCTGCGCGCCCAGGTATGAGTCACGAGCCAGAATGACGGCGCGCTGCTGCTCATCCCGGCGGAAGCCATCGTAAAAAGCAGCCGTGTGGAACAGAGGATAAATGTTGAAGTACTGAGTTCCGGGACCGACGTGAAAATAGCTGCCGTTAGGCGGGAGATCAGGCTCTGTTTCATCTGCCCAAATCGCATCGAAGCCCAGGCTCAGGATGTCTTTATGAGCGATATTCCAATACCACTTAGCCGCTTCAGGATTGGTCGTGTCGATGTCTGATCCCGCGATCGTATGGCAAGCCGTTGGTTGGCGTACAGTCTGCCAGATGTTCGAACCAGCCGTTTTTGAGAAGCAGATCGTAATAGCGATCGTCTTTCACGAAGCGCGGCCATATGGTGATCATGGTCTGAATGCCCATGTCATGCAATTGCCGGTTCATGGCTAGCGGATCGGGCCAGTCGTTCTTTTTCATGTCCATCTGGCCCATTTTCGAGTAGTAAAACCAGTCCACCACCAGCACATCCAGCGGCAGATGGCGCTCCCGGTATCCCTTGGCCACCGCAAGTAACTCGGCCTGGGTAGAATAGCGCTGCTTGCTTTGAATAAACCCGTATGGGCCCTTCGTCAAAAGCGGGGTGGCTCCTGTCAGAGACCGGTAACCGGCGTAGATCTCGTCCGTGCTTTTCCCGGCGATGACAAAGAAGGAAACTCGCTGCCCTACTTCGGAGGTCCAGCGCGTCTGCTCGTTAAACCCCGGCTGAATAAGCGTTTTTGACGGGTTGTCCCAAATGAGTCCATAACCCTTGTTCGTCACCAGAAAAGGAACGCCAATACTCGGACCGGCGGTCGCATTGTAATCGTGCCAGCTTCTCACATCATGTCCGCGATGATCTAAAAAACCCAACTGGTCTTGCCCTAATCCCTAGTAGTGTTCGTCTGGCGGCGATACGAAAGCGGCGCTTACCTGATAGAACTCGGTAGGCCTCCGGTCGTGCAAAATGCCAGCGTCGCCGTCTTTGTAATTCAGCACGGCCAGGCCCCAGTTCTGCATCTCAAGCTGGACTTTTCTGTCGGGCGTCTTGAACGTCAAGTGTGCCCCCGGCGTAGACCCGTTGAAGAACTTAGAAATGTCTACTTGGCTTTGCGCGCGTGCGATTTTAGGCTTGTTAGTATCCGGTTTTTGCAATCCTTCGGCATCCAGAACTATGTGCGATGAACTAAATCTTGTGCCTGCTCCCGTTTCCTGTTGGCTCCATCCAGCAGGTGACGCCGAAGCCGTTATGCGGTAGCCGGGCTCCTTCGTCGCTTCATCCCGTTTCAGGCTCCGCGTCACTCTGACGATGTTGGCTGCGTAGGGTTCAACAACTAAGGTTTCATCGCCTCGATAAGAACAAATTCGACTGCTGGGCGTTGACGATCGAGGAACAAACAATCGCCAGTAGCCAGAGCCGGCTCAATTAAGCGTCTCCCAGGCAAGCCCGTCCGGCTCGCGGCCGCCATCAATGTGGCCCTTGACCTCAAATGTCTTGAGATCGATAACCGCCACATAGCTATCCGGCGTACAAGACACATAGGCGCGTTCTCCACCAGGCTGCATCTGAATACCCGCCGCTCCATGGCCGATGGGTACTCGCTTGATCACCTGATAGGTGGCGGCATCCAGAACCACCAGGTCCGAACCGCTCAGGCTCGACACCAAAACATGCTTGCCGTCTAGCGTGAACTTCAGGCGATTGGCGCCCTTCACGCCGGCCGGAAGGGTGCGCGTCACCTGTTTGGCCGTCAGATCGACAACCGAGATGGTTCCATCTTGAGCATTGGCCGCCCAAAGCTCGTTTCCGTTTGGAGAGACGTCGAATCCCTCTGCGCCTCTTCCAACCGGAACCACGGTTTCTTCCCAATCCATACGCGGATGAGGCGGACCACCAGGTGGAGGGCCAGCTGGATTCGGACCACCTGGATTCGGACCACCTGGCGGCGGCCCCGATGGTCCCTTGACCTCTCGCTGTTCCATCAGTGTCAAGGTTGCCGAACTGACGTTTGTTGTATAGATCTTTTTCAGATCCGATGTCACGAAAAGCATATGGGTCCGGTCTTGCCCGGTTCCCATCACCCAGTCGATCTTTTGAGTAGCAGGATCGAAACGCCCAATCGCTTTCGAACCCTCCACAGTAAACCAAAGCTTGCCGTCCGCAAAGACCAATCCATGTGGACCTCGCAGAGCGCCTAAGTCGATCACCGGCAGGGTCTTATGCGCCGCCAAGTCGACCACGGTAATGGTGTTCAACGTGCCGCCACCGTAGTTGGAAATGTAGGCGCGCTTGCCGTCCTGCGAAGCAATCACTTCATGCGGATCAGGACCCGATGGCATTCGCGCCATGACCGTCCCGGTCGCCACATCCACCATCGCCAGCGTATGGTCGCCCTTCGAGAGCACAAGCAGCACATCCTTCGCTGAACTTTGCGCGCGTAGCAGGGCGATCGTGACGAGTAAGCCAAGCAGCCTGGATAGAATCTTCATCTCCTCACGAATCTACACCAAATCAGTACTACTAGTGGGAGGCCAAAGTAGGCCCAACGGTAGTCCGGCTCAGGAATCGGCACCACTCCCACCTGGAGGTTACTCAGAATGTAGGAATTGCCAAAAATGTCTGATGCATCGCCTCCGCTGCCCCACGAGAGCCACAGGCTGTCCAATGGCTGATCCGAGATGACCCCTATAAATCCGTCGTAAGCTGAGGAGCCGCCCGCCACGTTGCCGGCACCGCCGATATAAAGCCCATTCGAGAGTGCAACGTCAAAGTTGCCGCCAAATCCGTAGATCGGGTCGCCAAAACTGAAGGTTGTCGTGCCGTATTTGGATAATGTATCTGTCCAGACGCCATTTGCTACGTGCCCTAAAGTTGTCAAATCCGCCCAACCGGGCCTGCTAAACCCGGAATACATAGAGACGGTCATGCCATTGTCCGCCGCAGAGCTGGACTGGCTCAGAAGACCCGTGAAACCAAGCGAATATTGAGCCGAACTGCTCCATTGGGTCCTCGCGAAACTGATGGTTGCCAGCGGGTCTGCAACCTGACCCATGGCGGCCTGCCAGGCGGCCTGATCATAATAGACCGAGATCGACCCGGCATGGAGAAGCGGTACAAATAGGCAGAGCGCCGGGAATAATCGTCCCATCCTGAATATCTATCGACACAACGGTTTGAATACTTCAGTGGACAGTCTGCCGCTGTATGCTATGGCATAATGGCCTTATGGCAACTAATCCCAACATAAGGCCATTTATCGGAATCGAGCCTCAATCCGATTTCAATCTGGCCGAGATTGTGGAAAAAGGGATCTCGACGGACAGCATCCTTCGTTTGCGAGACAACGGGCTGACCTTTTCAGAGGTTTCCTCCATTGTTATCTCTCCGCGGACATTGAAGCACCGCAAATCCAGAGGCGAGCACCTTTCCCATGAGGAAACGGAACGCGCTGTCAGAGTAGCCCGTATCATGGCGCTGGCACAAGATGTTTTCGGCAGCCACGACAAAGCCCTGCTCTGGCTCCGCTCGCCCGATGAGCGGCTCAATAAGCGCACACCGTTAAGCATGCTGCCGACCGAAGCCGGAGGCCGGTTGGTGGAGAGCATGCTGTGGCAGGTGGATGAAGGCATTTATGCCTAATGAACATCTTCTGGCGGATTAGCAACCGCTGCGACCTGGAGGGTATGGGCGGCGAGAAAGCCGACGGCCGCTGGCATACATCAGAACGAGGCAAACGCATCGTCTACCTCTCCGAACATCCCGCCGTAGCGCTAGTCGAAGTCCTGGCCAATCTACATTCCAACCCCAACCTTCTGCCCGACACTTACCAACTCATCAAAGTTGCGGCAAACGATCCAGCCTCCACAGAAAGCGTCCATGTTGACCGCTTACAAGACGACTGGCGAGACGACCTCTCGGCCACCCAATCTATCGGAGACCAGTGGCTCCGCAACCGAACCTCCTGCCTGCTGATTGTTCCCTCGGTTCCTGCGCCCGAATCGTTCAACTACCTGTTGAATCCGCTGCATCCGGATGCTAAGAACTTCCAGGTGGAATGGTGCAAGTGGATGAAGTATGACCGGCGGCTGTTCCGGACGACCGAATAGCATGCGATTAATTTTGTTGCCCGGCCTGGAAGGAACCGGAACACTCTTTCAACCCTTCATCCGTTGCCTACCATCCGGCGTGGAGGCGCAAGTCATTGCTTATCCGAAACAGACACCACTGACCTACGTCGATCTCGAGGAGCTCGTTCGCCAGAAACTTCCGCGCGATCAGCCCTACTTCATCGTGGCTGAATCGTTTTCCGGGCCGCTCGGCGTCAGGCTGGCAGTGAACCCTCCCGGAGGTCTGCGGGGGCTCGTGCTTGTTTCGACGTTCACTTCGAATCCGCTCGGTCAGGCCGGGCGTTATCTCGCAAGGCTGCCGATCGAGCTTATCTGCCTCGTTCGGCCTCCGAAGTGGCTCATGCGGTTCTTCTTGTTAGATTCGTTCAACTCAGAGGCCGAATTAGCATCGTTTAAGGACGCACTCACTAGCGTTCATCCGAGCGTTATTGCCCGGCGCGTTCGCGAGAGCTTCAGGGTCAATGTCGATGCCGAGTTACGGAGCTGTCAGGTACCGGTAACGGTCCTGTTCTCCGAGAACGACCGCCTGTTAGGCGACCGCTCTCAAAAGACGATCCGCGAATGCCGGCCGGACGCGTTTATCGCTACGATTCGCGCGCCTCACCTGCTGTTGCAGAAAGCACCGGAGACCGCAGTGCGCCTTATGCAGGATCGCGGGATAATCGCGACTTCTTCCTGGTCTCCGAGGTAGTCGCACGCTTCTCCGTTCGAACCAGCGAGCTGATCTGTATTACCGGCATCAGACTTCGATCCTCCGCTGGTCTGTTTTGAATCACACGCTCTGAGATTTCGTGATTCAGGTTGTCGATGAATCCTTCAACCTGCTTCTGCATGGCTTCCATTTTTTCGCGCATGTTCAGGATGATCTCGACTCCGGCCAGGTTCACGCCCAGATCACGAGTGAGTTTCAAGATCACCTCTAGGCGCTCCAGATCCTCATCGGTATAGAGCCGGGTATTGCCATCGCTCCGGGAAGGCGCCAGCAAGCCTTCCCTTTCATACAACCTCAGTGTTTGTGGATGGATGGCATACTGCTCAGCGACTGCCGAAATCATGTACGCAGCTTTACTTTTTGCTTTTGCCATTGCTTCCTCTGCTTTTAAACTGTCGGCTGAACCTGGCTCCAGATTTCGGTTCTGACATCTTCGGTCTGCACCTGTGCCAGTTGCCGCAACAGGTCGCGCGTGCGCTCGTCATGCACATCCGGCGCCTGCAAGAAGACCTCGACAATCTCATCGCCGCGAGTATTCTTCCGCGAATTGAAAATACCCTTCTCGCGCAGGCGGAACTTCTGGCCATTTTGCGTTCCTTGTGGGATCTTTAACAAGGCCCGGCCGTCAATGGTGGGAACTTCAATTTTCGCGCCCAAACCGGCTTCACTTACCGTTAGCGGAATTTTGATCTCGATGTTGTCGCCTTCGCGCTTAAAGAAGGGATGCTCGTCCACCCGAATCGTGATGTACAGATCACCGGAAGGGCCGCCAACACTCCCGGCGTTACCTTTACCCGGCACCCGGAGGCGAGACCCGGAAGGAACACCTTGCGGGATGCGGACCTCTACTGAGTCCGGATGAGACAAGCGGCCTTCTCCACGACAGTTCGGACAGGCGTTCTTCAAGCGCCCGCTACCGCCGCAGCGATTACAGGTCAAGTTGAACTTCATGGCACCGGCCATCTGGGTAACGGTGCCGGTACCGTCACACTCGGGGCAAACTGCGACTGAGTTACCGGACGATCCACTGCCATGACAAACCTCGCAGGTCTCTTGCCTCGATATGTTCAGCCGGACCTGCGTTCCTTTGATGGATTGCCAAAAGTCGATGTTGAGCCCGTACTCGAGATCTGCTCCGCGTTCCGGCTGCGGTGCACGGCCCTTTTTTGAACCACCGAACATCTCGCTGAAAATATCGCGGAAGGATGATCCGGAGCTGCCTCCAAGATCCTCCTGAGGGCCGCTTGAATAGCCATTGCCAGGCGCGCCGCCAGCCCGCTGCTGATTGCGAATATATTCGGCAAAGTCGAAGCCGTCGAAGTTAGGCCCGGCTTGGGGGCCCGCACCGCTGCCGCCGCCGGCGTTCGGAGGTATATTGTCGCTGTAAAAGCCGTACTGGTCGTATACCTTTTTCTTGTTGTCGTCGCTCAGGATGTCATAAGCTTCCTGAACCTTCTTAAAGCGATCCTCTGCCGACTTGTCGCCGGGATTTAAATCCGGATGATACTTGCGCGCAAGTTTCCTGTAAGCCTTCTTAATCTCATCGTCGTCGGCACTTCGGTTTATGCCCAACGTCTCGTAATAGTCTTTTTTCGCTGCAGAAGGCATTTTGCTGTTTCACCACTCACTTACACTTCTAACCAGTGCAGGCGGGATCCATCATTTTCAAATAGGATGGGCCCGCCTGCTTCCACACTAAACTAACTGCTGCGCTTACTTCTTGTCGTCAACGTCGACGAACTCGGCATCCACGACGTTGTCTTTCGGAGGCGCCGCTTCAGGACCGGCACTCGGACCCGTGCCGTTCGGAGGAGTCGTGGTGCTTTGTGTTTTGTACATTGCTTCAGCAAGCTTGTGGCTGGCTGTGGTTAATTTGTCGGTGGCGGCGGTAATCTTCTCCAGACCACCCTCCGACATGGCTTTCTTCAGATCTTCCAACGCGGTTTCGACCGTCTTGGCATCCGACTCGGAGATCTTCTCGCGATGCTCTTTCAGCATCTTTTCCACGTTGTACATCATGGCGTCAGCGCGGTTCCGAGCTTCAATTTCATCGCGCTTCTTGCGATCCTCGGCCGAGTGAGACTCAGCGTCACGCGCCATCTTATCGACTTCTTCCTTGCTCAAGCCGGAGGACGAGGTGATGGTGATCTTCTGTTCGTTATTGGTGGCGCGGTCCTTGGCAGTCACGTTCATGATGCCGTTCGCATCGATGTCGAAGGTAACCTCAACCTGCGGGATGCCACGGGGGGCCGGCGGAATTCCAACCAGCTGGAAGACGCCAAGCAAGCGATTATCGCGAGCCATGGCGCGCTCACCCTGATAGACCTTGATTTCCACCGAGGTCTGGCTGTCCGCCGCCGTTGAGAACACTTCGCTCTTGCGGGTAGGGATGGTGGTATTCCGTTCGATCAGCTTGGTCATCACCCCGCCCAGGGTTTCGATACCGAGGGAGAGCGGCGTGACGTCGAGGAGCAGCACGTCTTTGACTTCGCCGCCCAGGACGCCGCCTTGCACCGCCGCGCCCACCGCAACCACCTCGTCAGGATTAACGCTCTTGTTCGGTTCTTTGCCGAACAGCTCGCGCACAATCTGCTGAACCTTGGGTATACGAGTGGAGCCACCGACGAGTACGACTTCGTCAATGTCTTTCGGGGTTAAACCGGCATCGGCCAGGGCCTGTTTGCACGGGCCAACAGAGCGCTGCAGAATGTCGTCCACCATCTGCTCAAACCGGGCGCGGGTCAGCTTGATGTTCAAGTGCTTCGGCCCGCTGGCATCGGCCGTCAAAAATGGCAGGTTGATTTCGGTTTCGAGCAGCGTGGAGAGTTCGATTTTGGCTTTCTCGGACGCTTCTTTCAAGCGCTGCAGAGCCATTTGATCCTTCGAAACATCGACGCCCTGATCCTTCTTGAATTCCTGGACCAACCAGTCGATGATTTTCTGGTCGATGTTGTCGCCGCCGAGGTGAGTGTCGCCGTTGGTGGACTTCACTTCCACGACACCGTCACCCACTTCGAGGATGGAAATGTCGAACGTACCGCCGCCGAAGTCGTAAACGGCGATGGTCTCGTCGGTCTTCTTATCTAAACCGTAAGCGAGCGCAGCGGCCGTGGGCTCGTTGATGATGCGCATCACTTCAAGGCCGGCAACCTGACCGGCGTCTTTGGTGGCCTGACGCTGGGCGTCGTTGAAGTAAGCGGGGACCGTAATGACAGCTTTGGTCACCTTTTCACCGAGGTAAGCTTCCGCCGCTTCCTTCAGCTTGGTCAGAATCATGGCCGAAATTTCGGGGGGCGAGTACTTCTTGCCCTGAATTTCGACGCGAGCATCTCCATTCTCACCCGCAACGGCCTTGTAAGGAACCAGCTTCATTTCCTCGCTTACTTCGTTGTAGCGACGGCCCATGAAACGCTTGATTGAATAAATCGTGTTCTCGGGGTTTGTTACCGCCTGGCGCTTGGCCACGTTCCCAACCAGACGTTCACCATTTTTCGTGAAGCCCACAACCGACGGAGTGGTTCTGCCGCCTTCCTGGTTCGGTATGACGGCAGGTGTTCCGCCTTCCATCACGGCAACCACTGAATTTGTGGTTCCCAGATCAATTCCGATAATCTTACTCATGTGTAATCTTCTTTCTCCGCTAACCGCGCCTGGTGCAGTCAGCTCTTCTTAAGCACGTTACCAGTATTGAATATGAGTACGCAGTTGTCAAGTTCTGTTGCGGTTTTGTTGTTAGGTCTTTTCTGCATCCCGGCTAACGGGCAGCAAACATTGACCGTTGCGGCCGCTGCGGACCTTTCGGCGGCGGAGCCCCTGCTTTCGGCAGCGTTCGAGAAGGCAGACCCGGCGGTGAAGGTCCGGTTTGTGAATGGCGCGAGCGCCGCCATTGCCCAGCAAATCAGGGCGGGCGCGCCGTTCGACGTGTTCCTTTCGGCAAATATCGATTTGGTCGATCAGCTTCATTTGGATTCGCCCAAGACGTACACCGTCGGCCATGTGGCCGTTCTCTGGAAGGATGGGAAGCAACACACGCTGCAGGACCTGGGAAAGCCAGAGATCCGGTTTGTGGCGCTGGCGAATCCTAAACTTGCGCCGTATGGACTGGCTGCCCAGCACGCCTTGGAGAGCGCTCATTTGTGGGATGCCGTTCAGCCGAAAATAGTATACGCGGAGAACGTACGGCAGGCTCTGCAGCTTTTCGATAGCGGGAACGCGGATGTAGTTTTGACTTCGGCATCGCTGGTGATAAGCCGGCATCCTCAAATTGTTCCCTCGCGCGTGGTGCAGAAGGCGGGGATTGTCCCGGCCAGTAAACGGAAGCAGGAGGCCCAGGCTTTTCTGGACTGGCTGTTGAGCGCACCGGCGCAGGCGATTCTGGCTGGGTTTGGGTTTGACAAGCCTTGAATTGGCGTGAAGCTGCTCGTTCGGCGTGAGTTCGACGGTGTTTTCAATGGGCTTCGTTCTGTAGAATCGTTTTTCTTGCGGGCCGTCTGGGATGCCGGTTGTTTCCACGCGTCATTCGTCGGGAACTTGGAATGGGTTGAGCAGGTAAGAGTTAATCGCTGAGCGGGAATCGCGAAGTTTTACTACTTATTCGGAAGTCGTTTAATCGATTTTGGTTAGGCCGGATTTCCACCTGGCATTTGTGAGGCAGCAACGGTGCTTTTCGGGGCATGTTTTCGAGAGAATCGCGCGGAGACAGCCACGGTTCGCACAGACGGGCGATGCCATGTTTTGCGTGGGCACGGTCGTGGCAGCGTGGATTCGATTCAACGGTCTGCCAGCCGTGGCGGAGGTTAGTGTGAGCCTTTGCTGCTTGTGGAAGGCCGAGCTCTTTAGTTGGATCCTGGATTCATTTGGGACGGCGATATCGGGTCGTGAGGCCGCCGTTCCGGTGACGCTGCAGGTGCTGCGGCGCGGACGCCGGGTTCGTCGTAACAGGGGATGAAAACGGTCGCTTAGGGTGCGGAATGGGGCGAATTAATTTGTTTAGTTCAGCTTTTTCAACAACCGTCAGTCGTGTTAGTAGGGAGGAATCGGAAAATCTCACCGGATTGCGGGCTGGAGAGCGGTGAAAGCAGGATAGTCGGGCGTAGCAGATGAGTTGTGGCAGTCCGATGAAGTGCCGCCGCGTGGGGTGGGATAGAGCGCAGGCTCGGTGGGTTCTCCTGCAAGCGCAATGGTGCGCTGAATTTGCTCGCCGCGCTAGAAATCGCCAGCGGGACAGATTCATAGTTTAAATGACGGACAAAAGAAGCCGAGAGGATTTCCGAGCGTCAGCACACCGGCCGAATAAAAATGCGGGCAAGAACGAATTCAGGGCCGAAGGAAACGATGAATAGGGCTCTCGAGCTGTCTCCAATTGAGTGGTAAGGATCAGTGGGAACACGACTGAAGAAGCGAAGTCTAAGCGCCAAAATCCCGATCATTCCGGCGGCGAAAAGCACTACTGATCCAGGCTCGGGCGAAGCAGGACGAGGTGATAGTGGCGTTCAAGCCGGTTGAGTCATAGTAGAAGTCGCCGGTGTTGTTCACCCCGAATGTTTCGTTCGTGTGCCATTGGTTCCTCACGATTACCATCACTCCGTCAAAATTCGGTCAGCCCACTCGATCAGCGAGACAAAGATTGCCGGGCTGCCGAACTTCGCATCCCAAGCCTCCAGATCGGCTTCCGTGACCCCACGGGCCCGGGAACAGGACCCTCAAGAGAAAACAGGAATGCGTTTCGACACGACTTTTTCTCGTAGCTCATTCAGGGGCGGCCAACCGATTGGGAAGATCGCTGCGGCTGTAGCCTTCCGCATGAGGTATGCTGCCTCGCCCGTCAGAAAAATCCTAACTTCGTGCCCGGCGTCGGACAAGGCTAGGCCGTGAGCGAACGGAAACGAGGCTCGAGTAGGGTCATCGGATCCCCAGGAACTTCGCATTAGGATTTTGAGCTTCTTGGGGGAAGCCGAAGATTGCGCATCGGCTGAACCCGGCGCGAGCAGGCCAAGCCCAAATGTTTGGGAGAGACTCGAAAGAAGGCGTCGTCGAACCAATTTCCGCTCCAGCCCCGAGACCTCTTCGGAGCACAGAAAAGAGTATAGCTGGAAGGAGGATCAAGTGCTCTGATCGGGGTTTAAGCCGTTCGATTTTCGATGGCCGGAAAACGCGCGGAACGCCGGGCCGAGCTTAGAACACGCTTTTGGAAAGCGTCGGGGCTGCGGCACTGAACCCCCAGATTCATCGTATTTGGCCTTTGGGGTATGCGCGTCCTGCAAAGCGCTCAAGTACTCGTCCAAGGTCGCGGCCAGTCGCTTATAGAGAAGAGCATTGAAGCTCTCCACGGCTTGCCCGGCCTGTTCGGGCTGCAAGCTGCGGATGTGGTCAAGCCGGTCTTCCGGGCGCACCGTAACTGGGGGATAACCGCCGCGAATGAGGACAAGGTTCATCAGAAGCCGGGCTGTTCGCCCATTGTGGTCGTTGAACGGGTGAATATCAACCACGCGCCGGTGCGCCGTGAATGCTGTTCCTGGGATATTGGGGGCCGTTGCCAGCCAACCGGCGAAGTCCCCCATGAGCGCCGGAATCTCCGCGGGTGACGGAAGCTGTAGCGTCCTGTTTCGGTGCGAACGTAGCGGGGCAGGTTGGCATACCGTCCGGCAATCTCCGGGGCGGACCGCTGCATCACCAGCTTGTGCAAATTGCGCACGTTGCTTTCGGTAAATGGTGTTCCAGCCGTGCCAGCTCGCGGAGCGGATCGCTTCATAGTGATCGAGCGCCTCCAGGTGGTCCTTCAGCGGCTTGCCGCCCATGGTAATCCCTTTTCGATCACGAGCGTGGTTTCAATCGGACTAAGCGTGTTGCCCTCGATTGCATTCGACGTGTATGTAAGCTCGATGTCGTAGTAATGCTCAAGGTTGGCTAGCACCTTTTGCGAGATGGGCCGCAATTCGTCGAGCCGCTGCTTCTTCGTGGTGATTGAGTTCAAAAGCTCGCCCATGCTGCCTCAATGCATACCACGAGGGGCGCCGGGTACAACAGGATCAAAAGCACCAGAAAGGTTATTAAGGGCTCGGCTATACTTGCTCTCACTGTAGAAGATCCTTTCGACAAATACATTCTTTGCGAAGAAAGCGCCGAGTTGCTTACCTCTGTGAGAGCGCGAGTGGCGCGGCTTGCGCCACAGACTCAGGCAGCGTACATCCAAGGGAGTTGTGACACCCAGATTGAGCGGATTTGTAGGGAAATCCCCACGGGGTCTGCTACCAGTAGGGTCCTTAATCTCTGCCTGGTCGACCCCTTTGATTTTGGGATTAAATTTGAGACCCTGCGAAGGCTCTCAAATGTATTCGTCGACTTTGTGGTTCTCCTGGCCATCGGCATGGATGCCAATCGTAATTACGACCATTATGTTGATGGAAATTCGACGAAAATCGATGAAGCTCTCGGTAACGCCGAGTGGCGCGAACGTTGGAAGGCGGAGGGTGTGAGGCGAGCTGATCTTCGGCGGTTCTTGGCAGCAGAATTTTCGAGGAGCATGAAGGCTCTCCGCTACCTTGAGCAGCCACTCGACCGAATGCGGCTAGTCAGATCGGATGAAAAAAACCTACCGCTTTATTATCTTGCGCTTTTCTCTCGACATCCGACCGCCCTCAGGTCCTGGGAAGAAGTGCTCAATTATGGCGATCATCAAAGGGATTTGTTTGAGTAGTGAATGTCTATCACGTCAAAGATTGAATGGACTGATGCGACACGGAACCCCGTGCGCGGGTGCACCAAAATAAGCCCGGGGTGCAAGCATTGCTATGCGGAAAGGTTCGCTGAGCGTTTTCGCGGCGTGCCCGGACATCCGTTTGAACAGGGATTCGATTTGCAGCTCGTTTCTCACAAACTGGGAGAGCCCCTACGGTGGAGCGAGCCCCGCATGATCTTTGTGAACTCGATGAGCGACCTCTTTCATGATGACGTGGCGGAGTCGTATATCTCGCGCGTGGCAACTACTATGCGGCTGGCGCGATGGCACACCTACCAAGTTTTGACAAAACGATCTGGACGGCTGAGAGGTATGCTGAGCGGCCCTTTGCGCAAGGCGGCCGAAGAGGCGCACATTTGGTGGGGAGTATCTGTCGAGCATCGTAAATACGGCCTGCCGAGAATCGAAGATCTACAATCGACGCCTGCGGCGGTTCGATTCCTTTCAGTCGAACCGTTATTGGAGGACATCGGAGAACTTCCCTTAGAAGGTATTTCGTGGGTCATTGTAGGCGGTGAAAGCGGACCAGGAGCGCGGCCCATGAACGAGGATTGGGTGCTTTCCATTCGGGAACAGCGCAAAGCGTCCCGCGTAGCGTTTTTCTGCAAGCAATGGGGCGGTGTTCGCAAGAAGGCTGCAGGTCGATAATTGAGGGGCCGGACTCACGATGCCATTCCGAACCGAGTCGACACTCCTACCCTGCCCGCATCGCTACGTTTACAGCATGCCTTGGCTATGGAAGGCGGAGAACTCATTCAGCTAACACTTGGCGTTTGACCGTTGACCGGCACAGTCCAGTGTGGCGGCGCCTGATCGCCGGGCTGTCGCCCTTCGCGGTCAGCTTTTGAACTCAACCGCAATCACCTCGAAGGGAACATCGGAGAGATTCTCTTCCGTGTGCGTTATGGGCGTCCCCCAAACCACGTCGCCCGCTTTGTGAGCGACCATTTGCACTTTGCCGCTGTCGTCTGTTACACGAAAGTTCTGGTCAGTCAGAAAGACGGTAATGCGGTTGAGCGAGTGTTGATGCATGGGAGCAGTTCCGTGGGGTTCGATCTTCACGCGCAGTACGCGAACCTGAGAATTCTCGAACTCCACGCGGTAATGCTTCGGATCGGTTTTGACGGGATCTAAACTCCTGTCGATCGGCTTTCCGGTGCCCGGGTACTTCAACTCGACTTCAATGATGTTGAACGGTTCGTCACTGACGACCTCCGGGGTATGCATCCCCTCTGCCGCACTCCACTTTACTTCGCCTGCCTTCCAATCAAACACCTGCGGTTGCCGCCCGTCCTGATATTCGAAGCGCTGCCGTCCAGACTGCAGGTAAATCATCACCCGGTTCAGTTTGTGGTCATGAAACTTTCCTTTTACGTGGGGTTTTTCCAGCGCTCGAACGACTTTGACCTGATCGTTGTCAAGGATGGTGGCTGACGGCTCCACTGTGATCGCACCCAACAGCCCGCAGCAAATCATTGATATCGCAACTACTTCCGCTTTCATAGCCTTTGATCGTATCGTGTTGTTAACGGGAAGCCGTATTTACAAAGCCCTTTGACCCCAGCGTTGCATCCTAGATTTGTATGGCCCTGCTGGAAGTCCGCAATGCAACGAAGTTCTATCAGACGGACGGAGAGCCGGTCGCCGCGCTGCGCGATGTGTCCATCTCTGTGAACGCGGGTGAATTCGTAGCGCTAGTCGGTCGCAGCGGGTGCGGCAAGTCCACGCTCCTGAACCTGTGCGGCGCGATGGATTTCCCTACGACGGGCCAGGTCCTGATTGACGGGCAGTCCACGTCGCAGGCGTCTGACGCCCAGCTCACCCGAACCCGGCGGAAAAAGGTAGGATTCATTTTTCAATCCTTCCAGCTCATGCACACGCTCACCGCTGCTGAGAACGTGGAACTGCCTCTTCTGCTGGCGCATAAATCGAATGCTCGCATTACCGCCCTGGATCGCCTGCGTTGGGTGGAGATGGACGCCTACGCCGACCGCCTTCCTCATCAGCTTTCAGGCGGACAGCAACAACGCATTGCCATCGCTCGGGCGCTGGTTCACGACCCTCGTCTGCTGCTGGCCGACGAGCCTACGGGAAACCTCGATACCGGCACCGGCGACCTCGTCCTTCAGATCCTCCGTAGGAGCGCCGACGAGTTTGGAGTCGCCATCGTCATGGCCACCCACACCGCTGAAAGTACCGCTGTCACTGATCGCATTCTCAAAATGCGAGACGGCCACATGGAAACTCACTGATCCATGCGTCTCTTCATCCGGCTCATTCTGCGTCCGCTGTTCAGCGAGCCGGTGAGAACCCTGCTCACTATACTCGCCATCGCGCTGGGAGTGGCCGTGGTTGTGGCCATCGATCTCGCCGGGCAGGCCGCCGCGGGAAGCTTCCATTCCTCCGTGCAATCCCTTACCGGCTCGAACGACTTACTCATCACCGGCACCGGAGGCGTGCCTGACACAATTCTTGGAAAGCTTGTCCAGCTACCTTACGACTTCGACTTCTCTCCTCGTATTGAAGACTTCGCCACCCTCAACGGCAAGGGCGAGGCCATACCTTTTATCGGTCTCGATCTTGTCGCTCACGCCCGCTCCGCCGACCTATCCAAGCCATTACCGATGGATGAGAACCCTATCTATGCAGGGGCCAACCTTCACCTCCAGAAGCGTCAGAAGGTCCGGCTACTGATCAATGACGCCTTCCACGACTTCACGGTAGAGGGCTTCATCCCGAACCAGACCCTTATCGTCGCCGATATCGAATTAGCGGAAAAGGTCACTGGCAAACTCGGGCGTATTGACAGTATCGATATTCGCATTCCTCAGGACAACGATCTGGATCACTGGCAGTCCCTCATTGCCCGGCAGCTTCCTAACTCCCTCACCGTCTCGCCGCAAGGCGCACGGACCACTGAGAATCGCAAGATGCTTTCAGCTTTCCGCTGGAACCTGCGAATCCTAAGTTATATCGCGCTGGTGGTGGGAGGCTTTCTCATTTACAACACCATCTCAATCTCGGTCGTCCGCCGTCGCAATGAGATCGGAGTTCTTCGTGCCCTGGGGGCTTCCCGATCGCTTGTCTTATTCGGCTTCCTATTCGAAGCTCTTTCTTTCGCCATCATCGGCAGCGCAATCGGCCTGGTTATTGGCCGCTTTATGGCGATCGCTGCCGTTCAGTTGATCGGCAACACGGTACAGGCGCTCTATGTCAGCAGCCAGCCCGGAGCAATCGCTTTCACTCCTGCCGCCATGCTGATGGGAAGCGCACTCGGCATCTCCATCTCGCTTCTGGCCGCTCTGGCGCCAGCCATCGAAGCCTCTCAAGTTGCTCCGGTAGAGGCTATGGCGCGAGGCCGCAGCGAGTTCAACGTCAAGCGCCTCAGCCGGAAATCTATCTATGGCGCCATCGCTCTCATCTTCGCTGCAGCCGGGCTTTCGCAACTCCCAGCGGTGGACAACCAGCCACTTTTTGCGTATCTCGCGGTGATCTGCCTGATTGCCGGCACCGCCGCCGCGATACCGAATCTTGTTTCCTTCTTCAGCCGCATCTCTAATTCCCTGCTTCAGAAGGTCTTTGGAGTGGAAGCCCAACTGGCCATGCAATCTCTTCGCGCCGGACTCGGAAGGACCTCCATCATTGCGGCAGCGCTTACTACGGCAGTTGCGATGATCGCGAGCGTCGGGATCATGGTGGGTAGCTTTCGCGAAACTGTCATCGTCTGGATGAACCAGCAGCTCAAAGCTGATTTTTATCTCCGCCCCGCTGGTTCCGCGGCCGCCGATCGACACCCCACCATGTCAGACGATATCGCGAAATCTCTCGCTCACCTCCCAGGAATTGCGGACGTGAACTGCTTGCGTGCCTATCCCATCCAATATGAAGGATTGCCGGCGACACTGGCCGGAGCGGACGGCGTTGATCTTCCGCCCGGTAACTTCGCCTCAGTCAGCGAGCCATTCGCTAACAAGCATCACGTCAAGGCTGGCAGCCAACTTTCCCTGCCTTTGGCTGGAGCGGTCCGAACGTTTACCGTTCGCTCGGTCTATTCGGATTACTCGACTGAGCGGGGTTTCATTCTTCTCAAACGCAAAACACTGATGCGCTATCTTCCCGATCCCGCCGTGTCAAACGTTGCGGTCACGCTCAAGCCCAATGCAAACGGCCCCGAGGTTCGCCGTCAGATCGATAGCATCATCGGAGGCCGCGCGGTCCTGGTATTCGCTAATGGCGACCTCCGCAAAGGCGCCATCGAGATCTTTGATCGCACGTTCCGCATCACTTACGCGTTGGAAGCCGTGGCCATCATTGTTGCGGTCATGGGAATCGCCGGATCATTGTTGGCCATGGTTATTGATCGCCGACGCGAGTTCGCCCTGCTCCGCTTTCTGGGCGCTGCTCAATCACAGATCCGGAGTATTATTTTGTTTGAAGCTGGAATCATCGGTCTTATTGCAAATGCAGTAGGAATCGTGATGGGGACGGCGCTCTCGCTTATCCTCATTTTTGTCATCAACAAACAGTCCTTCGGCTGGACCATCCAGTTTCATTGGCCAGCCCTAGCGCTTCTTGGAGCGCTCACGGGAATCTATGCCGCCACTGTGCTTGCGGGCCTTTATCCCGCCCATACCGCAACTGAAATGAATCCGATAGAGGTCATTCATGAGCAGTAAGCTGCTGTTACTGTTGCTGCTCTCGCAGTTCAATCACCCCGATTACACAACCGAGTGGTGGTATTACACCGGCAACCTCCAGAGCGCCGATGGTCATCGCTACGGCTACGAGCTCACATTCTTCCGTCAGGCTAATGCGGATGCACCAGCCAGTAACTCCATTTGGAGGCCGAATGAACTCTATCTGGCTCATCTCGCCTTGAGCGATATCAGCGGTCAGAAGTTCGAACATAGTGAACGACTCAATCGCGCGGGTCCCGGAATCGCCGGAGCCGAATTAAGCGCGCCGAAATATTGGAACGGGAACTGGCACGTAGACAACGGAGAACTCCAGGCAATCGCCTCGGACTTTACCCTGAAGTTGGCGCTTGAGCCAGTGAAGCCCCTGATTACCAATGGTGTGGATGGAATCAGCCGAAAAGGTCCTGCGAAGAACGAGTTCTCCTATTACACGTCGTATACACGGCTGAACTCCAAAGGCACACTGCTCCGGGACGGCAAGGCCATCGAGGTGACTGGAACATCCTGGATGGACCACGAGTACTTCAACACAACAGACGATCCGACGCTACAAGGATGGGATTGGTTTTCCATTCAGCTCGAGAACAATGAGGAGCTAATGCTCTATCGTTTGCGGTTGAAGTCAGGCGCAGTCAGCTCTTATTCTTCCGGGACTTTCACAGACTCGCAAGGCAATGCACATCATCTCACCGCAAGCGACTTCTCTCTTTCGCCAGGAGAGAATTGGACGAGTCCCACCTCCAAAGCCAGTTACCCGCTGGCCTGGAGCATAGATATCCCCACTCTCGGCATAAAACTCGCGGAGACGACGCCGCTCAAGCAACAGGAACTATATACTCCAAACAGCATTTCCCCCGGTTATTGGGAAGGAGCCGTCGATTATGCCGGGCTTGCGCACAGCAAGCCTATTAAGGGTAAAGGCTATCTGGAGATGACGGGCTACCTGGAGCCGCTTCGCCTGGGCCACTAACCGGCTCAATATGCGCTTTGACACTCGGAGGCACCAAACCTTTCAGCCGCAGATAGACGGCCATTTGTCCATAAACCTCGTAGTCATGACTTACGTTCATGAACAGGAGGCCCAGCTTCGTATGCCGCTTACCTCCGAACGTGACCTCCTGGCTGGCGGTAAAGTTGTTGACGGCATCGTATGCGGCGGAGCAACGGCGGATTGAGTCGCGGAGCATTTCCACCATGTGGGCTTTGTCTTGCGGATAGAGTTTCAGCTGGACCGTCTTGCTATCGATAGCCGAACAGACGTCGGCCTGCGAAGCGGTAAGTTCATTGATCCAGTCGGCAAAGGTCGGACTCTCGTGGGTAGGCTGGAACTGATAATACGCGGCGGGCATTTTCTCCGCGCTCTTCATCAGGTTTTCGGTCACGCTTTGATAAAGCTGCCGAGCCTCGTAAATGAACGTGGTGGAGTCTTGAGCACTCAAACCGCATGCTGCCGCCGCGCCAATCACCAACAACCGGGCAAAATTCTTGTAAGTCAAACTGATCTCCCCTCACTTTTGACTGACAAGGACGCCAATGGTTAGTTCATAGCGGATCCACCAGGTTTGCAGGAACGCTGCATGCGTCCGCCTCGTGCGGGTTCTGACCAGGCGCTGCCAGTTCTTTCATGGAACCTGCCAGCACTGCCGAGATCAGACAGCAGCCTACCACAATGCCCAAAGCGTAGCGCAGCGTTAGCGAGTCCGAAGCGAAACCAATGGCTGGAGGTCCTACGATGAACCCGACATAGCCGATACCGGTTACCGTCGCGATGCCCGCACCGGGCTTAATGCCCCTGACCCGTCCCCCGCCGCCGAACACCAGCGGAATGATGACAGAGAACCCTGCGCCCGTGATCGCAAAACCCGGGAGCGACCAGTTAGGATTGGTCATCACCAGGGCAAATGTCAGGCCGAACGCCGCCAGCAAACTCGCTGTCCTAACAGTCCTGAGCGGACCCAGCCGCGCCGTAATCCAATCGCCTAGGAATCGAAAGATCGCCATGGATGCCGAAAACACGGAGTATCCGGCCGCCGCGAGCCCAGGCCCGGCATGCACGTTCTGTCGCAGGTAGATGGCGGTCCAATCCGCCATGGCGCCTTCGGCCAGGAGAATACAAAAGCCGATGGCGCTAAGCGCTAACAGAACGGGAGGAATCTTATTGAAGGGCAGCCGGTGGTCCCCGCTGTCCGGATCGATGTGCGCTTCCAGAAGAAATGGCATGGCCGCCAACACCAGCAGGCCATTCACCGCAGCGCTTGTGGCAAAATGGGGCAGCGTATTTATCCCATGGGCGGCGACCAAGCCGCCAATACCAGCGCCCACCATGCCGCCCGCGCTGAAGCTGCCATGGAATCGTGACATGGTCGGCTTTCTCAGCGCATGCTCAATTTCGACCCCTTGCGCATTCATGCTCACGTCCATAGCGGCCGCAAACGCGCCATAGGCAAATAAAGCAGCTGCCAGCACATAGACATTCGGGGCGGCTGCGAGCGGAATTAGGCCGAGACTGAATAAGAGGCCGCTGCAAACGCAAACTTTGCGGCTGCCATACTTCCCGATCAAAACGCCAGCCACCGGAATGAAGGCAACCGCGCCGAATGCCGAACTCAAAAGGGTCAACCCAAACACGCCGTTGCTGAGACCCAGTTCGGCTTTCACCGCTGGAATGCGCGACACCCAAGTGGAGACGATCAAGCCGTGCGCCAGAAACAGCACCAGATTTGACCACCACGCTGCCCGTATCTTCCGTTCCATCACTGCCGAACGTACACCGTAATATTTTGCCCGCGTATCGCCCAGGATGCGGCCTGCCTGAAACCAAGCGCCTCACATTGTTCAGGCGTGATGTCCGGCTGCCACTCGTAAAACTTGGTCAGCAGACGCCGCACAGCAGCGTTCGCCAGCACGCCGTCCTCCGGTTCCCATGTCCGCGTGTAGGTAATGAGTGCATCAAAGCTCTGGGGCTTGGCAGCCTCAATCGAGTTCAAGTGAAAGTCACCCGTTTCCACCACGTTTACCGGTCTGCTTACAAATCCGAACTCCGGATTCCGAAGCGAAGTGCTGTAGGGCCAAGCTGTTGCGACCGTCCGGCCTTTTAGGTAGCGGTCCGCAAAGCCGCCCGCCGCTTTCTGCAGGTCGACGAAGTCCACCATGGCGTAATTGTTCTCAAAGGGAAACGGATAAGGCGGATTCCAATAGATACAGAGGAACAGCCCTGCCACCATGGCAGCCACCGCCGCTGTGCTCATCCACCGCTGCAACTGCATCAAGCCGATAGCCACCGCGATGTAGAAGATCGGCAGCACGGGAAGCAGATACCGTTCCAGTTCCGCGCCGCCTAACGCCGTGACCAGAAGAAAGGTGAGAGCAGATACCACTCCGGTGACTGCCCATGCTTCACTCCGGAATATTCTCAAACGCCGGGCCGTGAAGATCAGGACTATCGTTCCCACAATGCGCATTTCAGCGAAGAACAGGTAGTAAATGCGCCTGACCAGACACAACAGGAAACGAACGGGGTTGAGCGCGTAGCCGACATTGTAGTGGGCGAAACCTGGGTCGCCCAGCCAGTAACCAGTTGACGAATGCAGGATCAGCAGCCAAATGCCTAGTGCGACGGCGGAAGGCACGAACAGGGCCGCCCGCCGGTAATCCTTGTGCCGGATGCTGAAACAGAAGAAGACAAAAGGCACAACGATCCCGGTCTCCTTCACCAGTACCAGCGCTGTGCAAGCAACTGCGGCCCAGGCGTAATGCTTTTTGATGAAGAGGAGCAAGGCAAGCAGTGTCAGCACCATGCAGGGCATATCCAATTGGGCCATGAAACTCTGCATGAAAAACAGCGGCGAAACCAGCAAGAGCAGAGGCGGCAGGAACGCCGGAGCCCCCCCTGCGCCCGCGCTCAATTCGATGGCCAGGAGGAATGTGAACAGCAAGCCGAAGCTGGCCCAAAGCAGCATGGCGACTCGCGTGAGCGGTATGGAATAGCCGAACAGCTTATAGGCTAGCGCCAGCAATGCCTCCATGCCAGGCGGGTGGACATTTGGCACAGTAGAGCGCGCCACCCACCAGCCATGCCGCAGAATGTCTAGCGCAGTGGGAACAAACTGACCTTGTTCATCCCAGAAAAAGGGAAGATCAATCAACCGGAAGTGCAGGACAAACAGCGGAATGGCAAACAGGAAGAAAAAGACACCAAGGTAATGAGCGGTGGGCCGAGGCGGCTTGACGTTTGCCAGTGCAAACGGCGGCAGCTTCGGCATAGGCGGGCGCTGAGCCGGCGCCATTCTTTACTGAAGAACTCCAACCGGCGCTTGTGCTTCCAGGTGGATTTCTCCAAACGCCGCCTCATATTGCTTTAGATTCTGCTGCAGGAGATTTGATAGCGCCTTCGCCTGTGGCGGGCTGAGATACACGCCCTGGAAGTTCTGAATGTTCACGTTATCCGGACCGCTTTGGTGACTGACAGTGCCAAACAGCAGAAAAAAGTCCCATAGATTCACTCGCATTTGTACGCTGTTGGCGTAGTTATCTCGGTAATCGGGCGTATGGGTCATGCTGACCTTCGGCGGAACTGTCTGTGGAGGAGTCATGCTTCCAGTATCCTAAATGCGGGTACTTGGCGGGGACGACGGGGCTCGAACCCGCGACCTCCGACGTGACAGGCCGGCGCTCTAACCAACTGAGCTACGTCCCCTTGAAGCAAACCGTCGGACACTGGCAGGATAACACAGGATGGCCACTCCCGCCGACCCAAGGGCCTAACAGCTAACTAGGGCCTGTTAACGCTATTAGAGCGGACAGCGTTGCGAGCCCCAAAAGCGCCAGAAGAGGCGAAGCTCGCAGCCGATGGCTAGTCCCTAAGACAGGGCGACAATAAAGTCCGGCCCAAAGGGCCGCAACCCTTGGGCCGGGACTCATTGGGCCGGTTTCGTTGGCGCTCGTCCCTCAGAGATGCCCGATATGCCTTGCTCGCTCGCTTCTAGAATCCGGCCCAAGCGGTGCTCGGCTCGCCGATGGCAGCAAACGCCGAGCCTCCGCGCCGGGCGTTGCGCGCGTTTTACTGAAGAGCCACGCCCTTATGACTTCTTTAGGGACGGCATTGCACACTTAGATCGGATAAATATGCTCGACCTAGCTTATGTGCTGATCGCTTTAGGGTTCTTCCTTCTGTGCTGGCTGTTCACGAAGGCCTGCGACCGCCTTTAAGAGGAGAAATCAATGGACTATATCGTCGGCGGCATTGTCACGCTTTTCCTGTTCGCCTATCTCATTTACGCCTTGTTAAGGCCGGAGAAATTTTAATGACCACGAACGGAATTCTCCAGATTGTTATTTATTTCCTGGTCATTGCAGCGCTTGCCAAGCCCATGGGCGAATTCATGGCGAAGCTATTCGAGGGCCAGCGTACGTTCCTTCACCCTATCCTGCGCCCGCTTGAAAAGCTGACCTACAAGCTGGTGGGAGTGGATGAATCCAGTGAGCAGCGCTGGAGCCAGTACACCGCCTCACTGCTTGCCTTCAGCGTTGTCAGCTTCCTTTTCGTTTACTTCATCCAGCGCTTCCAGGGCTTTCTGCCTTTCAATCCGCAGCATTTTGACCACACGCTGGCCACACCCGATCTGTCCTTCAACACGGCCGCCAGTTTCCTCACCAATACGAACTGGCAAAGCTACAGCGGCGAATCCACCTTTAGCTACCTTGTGCAAATGGCTGCGCTGACAGTACAAAATTTCGCCTCAGCCGCGGCCGGAATCGCGGTCGCCATCGCGGTGATTCGAGGATTCTCGCGCCAGCAGATGAACAGCCTGGGCAACTTCTGGATTGATATGACGCGCGCCACGCTTTACATTCTGCTTCCCGCTTCCATCCTTATCGCCATCTTCTTCTGTTCACAAGGTGTGATTCAAAACCTGCATCCTTATACAGTCGCGAAAACGCTGGAAGGCGCCAAGCAGATCATCGCGCAAGGGCCGGTGGCTTCTCAGGAAGCTATCAAGATGCTGGGAACGAATGGCGGCGGATTCTTTAACGCCAACTCTGCTCATCCATTTGAGAATCCGACGCCGCTGGTTAACTTCATCCAGATGATTCTGATCTTTGTCATTCCAGCGGGTCTGACCTATACGTTCGGCGTAACGGTGGGCGACCGAAGGCAAGGCTGGGCGGTATTTTCAGCTTGCGCCGTGATGTTTTTGGCGGGCGCATTCTTCCTTTACTGGGCAGAACAGAAAGGCAATCCCGAGTACGCAAAGTTAGGTATCGAGAATACAGCCACCGCTACTCAAACCGGCGGCAACATGGAAGGCAAGGAGACACGGTTCGGAGTTGCTGCATCATCGCTGTTCGCCACTGTTACCACGGATGCCAGCTGCGGCGCGGTGAACAACGCGCACGACAGTTTGACGCCGCTGGGTGGTCTGGTTCCTTTGTTCAACATGGAAACCGGCGAGGTCATCTTCGGCGGCGTGGGCGCGGGCTTGTATGGAATTCTGCTGTACGCCGTACTCGCCGTCTTTATTGCGGGCCTGATGGTGGGCCGAACGCCCGAATACGTTGGCAAGAAGATTGAGCAGAAAGAAGTAAAGATGGCCATGCTGGCGTTGATTTGCACGGCCTTCAGCATCCTGGTTTTGGCCGGGGTGTCGACCGTAGTTAAATTCGAGCCTCCCACGAAAGACGCCAAGGGTCAGGCGGTTGCCCAAAGTTACTGGAACGCGCCAGGACCACCCATTGCGAACTTCAATAACGGCGGCCCGCACGGTTTTAGCGAAGAACTTTATGCTTACTCTAGCGCAGTCGGCAACAATGGCAGCGCATTCGCCGGACTCTCGGCCAATACTCCCTGGTACAACCTGACGCTCGGCATTGGGATGCTAGCCGGACGCTTCCTGTTTCTAATTCCGCTGTTGGCGGCTGCCGGAAACCTGGCGCGCAAAAAGAAGATACCGGCTACCAGCGGCACGTTGCCAACACACGGACCCCTGTTTGTCGGCATGCTGATCGGCACTGTGATTTTAGTGGGCGCACTTACGTTCTTCCCTGCTTTGGCCCTGGGCCCGATTGTTGAACACTTCCTGATGAACGACGGCAAGCTGTTTTCTATGCTGTTGTTCCCGGTCTGGAGCTAGAAAATGCCAGCTATCCTCGAAACTCAAACACGCGCCAGTCAAGTCCCGGTCGATTCGATGTCTTTGCTGCCTTCGAAGCTATCGCGTTCGCGCCCGCTCTTCGATCCGGAAATTGTCAGGCGGGCCTTGAAGGATTGCCTGATCAAGCTGAATCCGGTGACCCTTGCGAAGAACCCGGTCATTTTTGTGGTGGAAGTGGGAGCGGCTCTCACTAGTCTTTTTCTGTTCCGCGATCTTTACTTCCACAACGGATTTCTGCTCTTCCAGATTCAGATCTGTATCTGGCTCTGGTTCACTGTGTTATTCGCCAACTTTGCCGAAGCCATGGCGGAAGCGCGCGGCAAGGCCCAAGCCGATTCGCTGCGTAAGACCAAAGGCGATTCCACGGCGAAGCGCCTTCTCAGCAACGGCAAAATGGAACTGGTACCGGCATCGAAATTACGCAGCGGCGACACTGTCATTGCGGAAACGAATGATTTGATTCCCGGTGACGGAGAGGTGATCGACGGCATCGCGACGGTGGATGAATCTGTCATCACAGGTGAAAGCGCGCCCGTGATCAGAGAATCTGGCGGCGACCGAAGCGCCGTTACCGGTGGAACAAAAGTTCTTTCCGACCAGATCAGAATCCGCATTACTTCGAACCCCGGCGAGACGTTCCTGGACAAAATGATTGCCCTGGTGGAAGGCGCAGAACGGCAGAAGACACCTAACGAAATTGCGTTAAACATATTGATTGCAGGCTTGACGCTGATTTTCCTGCTGGCGGTTGCCACCCTGCATCCATTCGCTACTTACGCTGTGAATTCGGCGGCCGCTGGGCACGTGCCCAGCATGGCGGTTCTGGTTTCCCTGTTAGTTTGCCTGATTCCAACAACCATCGGCGGCCTGCTTTCGGCGATTGGTATCGCGGGCATGGACCGCGTCATGCAGCACAATGTTCTGGCGATGAGCGGCAAAGCGGTGGAAGCGTCCGGCGACATCAATACGCTGCTGCTGGATAAAACAGGAACCATCACGCTGGGTAATCGACAGGCGGTCGAGTTCATACCTTTTCCAGGAGTGACAGCTGAACAACTGGCGGATGCGGCGCAACTTTCCAGTCTTGCCGACGAGACTCCCGAGGGCCGCTCGATCGTTGTCTTAGCTAAAGAGCAACACAACCTGCGCGGCCGTGAAATCAGCGAGCATGAGGCCAACTTTATTCCGTTCTCCGCATACACGCGCATGAGCGGGGTGGACATCGACGGCCGTATGTTGCGCAAGGGCGCAAGCAACTCGATCGCAAACTTTGTGAAGGAACTCGGCGGGACGCTGCCGGCGATTTACGAAGAAACATCCGACCGTATTTCACGCGTGGGCGGCACTCCGCTGGCGGTGGCAGATGGGCCGAGAGCGCTCGGCGTCATTTATTTGAAGGACATTGTTAAGGGCGGCATGAAAGAGCGCATCGGCCAACTGCGCGCCATGGGAATCCGTTCGGTCATGATTACCGGAGATAATCCGTTGACGGCCGCAGCCATCGCCTCCGAAGCGGGTGTTGACGATTTTCTGGCGCAAGCCACGCCCGCCGACAAGCTGGCCTACATCAAACGCGAACAATCAGAAGGCCGACTGGTTGCCATGACAGGAGACGGCACTAACGATGCGCCCGCGCTGGCGCAAGCAGACGTCGGTCTAGCCATGAACACCGGAACCATGGCCGCCAAAGAGGCGGGCAACATGGTTGATCTGGACAGTAATCCGACAAAGCTGATTGAGGTAGTGGCGATCGGCAAACAACTTCTGATTACCCGCGGCGCTCTGACAACGTTTTCTATCGCCAACGACGTGGCGAAATACTTCGCGATTATTCCCGCGATGTTCATGACCACTTACCCGGTGCTAGGCCGCTTTAATGTCATGCATCTGCATACGCCGCAATCGGCTGTGCTCTCAGCCGTTATCTTCAACGCGCTGATCATCATTGTGTTGATCCCTCTGGCGCTGCGCGGCGTCAAGTATCGCCCTGTGGGAGCGGGTGCTTTGTTGCGTAGAAACATTTTGATTTACGGTCTGGGCGGCATTCTGGCGCCGTTCCCCGGCATCTGGGCCATTGACCAACTCTTAGTCTGGCTGCATCTAGCGTGAGGAAAAGATGATGTTCCAACAAATTATTCCCGCATTTAAAATGGTCCTGCTGCTGACGGTTGTCACCGGGTTTCTCTACCCTGGCGCGGTGACCGGAATCTGTCAATTGATTTTTCATTCTCAGGCAAACGGCAACTTGGTGGTCAACGCAGGCGAGGTTAGAGGCTCAAGCTTATTGGCTCAGGGCTTTTCCAAACCCGAGTATTTTCATCCTCGACCGTCGGCCGCCGGCCCCGATGGATATGATCCGACTCAATCCACCGGATCGAACTTGGGCCCCACCAGCCAGAAGCTCTTCGATCGATTGAAGGCTTCCTCCGATCAATTTCGTAAAGAGAATCCTGATTACAAGGGAGCGATTCCAGCCGATGCGCTGACGGCATCGGGGAGCGGACTCGATCCTGATATTTCTATTGCTAACGCGAAGGCTCAGGCGCTGCGCATTGCGAAGGCACGCGGTGTTCAGCAAGCTGAAGTGGACTCGATTATCGGCGCCCTCGAACAAGGCCGGGATTTGGGTTTTCTGGGTGAACCCCGGATTAACGTATTGAAGCTGAACATTGAGCTGGATCAGCGGTTCGCCAAACACTAGCAGGAATTCGCGATAATGGGATCAGTGCCAAGTACTGCCGAAAAGAAGCCAACCCCGGAACAGTTGCTTCAGCAATTGGAAACAGAAGAGGAGCACCAATCCACGGGGCGGCTTAAAATCTTTCTGGGCTACGCTTCCGGAGTCGGAAAGAGTTTCCGGATGCTGGATGAAGGTCGCCGGCGGCAGGAACGCGGCCAGGATGTTGTGGTTGCCGCCATGCAGCCGTCTTCGATGTCGCCCGATGTGAAGATGATAGTTTCGCAGCTCGAAGTAATTCCGCTCAAGTACATGTCCGGAACACCTGTGATGGATATGGATGCGATTCTCAAGCGCGCTCCCAAAGTGTGTTTGGTGGACGGCTTGGCTTACGACAATCCGCCCGGATCAAAGCATGTCAAGCGTTGGGAGGACGTGGCTGAACTGCTGGCCAACGGAATTGCTGTCATTACTTCTGTGAATTTGCAGCATATTGAGGAAAAGCAGGAAAGAGTGTCGGCAATAACGGGCAAGACGGTCACCGAAACCGTTCCTCTGGCCTTCCTTAATAAAGCTGATGAAATTGTGGTAGTCGACGCGCCGCCGGAAACTTGCATGTCGACGGGGCTCGACGGGACGAAGAAGACCCGAATGACGCAACATCAGTTATCGGAACTGCGCGAAATCGCTCTTCTGTTGGCCGCTGATGTGGTGGACGAGCAACTGGAACGTTATCTGGCCCGTCATGGGATTGAGCAATCCTGGGGAACACAGGAACGGATTCTAGTGGTGCTTTCGCCGAGAGCAAATGCCGAACGCATGCTCAGCAGCGGTGCGCGAAATCGTGACCGCTTTCACGGCGAACTGGTCACCGCGCATTTCAATCGGCCAGAGTGGTCGCATGAGCAACGCGCGGCTGTGGAGAAGGGTTTAGAACTCGCTCAATCATTCGGTTCGGAAATTGTGGATCTGGATGGCGATGACATGGCGGACACGATTCTGCGATACGCTCGCCAGCGCGGCATAACACAGATTTACGTTGGGCACAAAGGCCGCGAAAGCTTTTATGAGCGCGCCTTCGGCAGTTCTTTGGAGAAGCTGATCCGCTCCGCGGAAGGCATTGACGTCCGAGTTTTCCCCCACGTTTAAGCTCGGGCGCTGACAAACATGCGTCCATAGCCCAGATCTGGATTGACGCCCAGTTCTATTGCCGAAAACGGTGCAATTTCATGAAAACCGGCACGCGATACCGCAGCCAGGATGTCTTCACGCGGATAGCACTGCTGCTCGACGACACTATGCTTTTGCTTCCAGCACTCGCGGTTGCTCGTCGAGCGCGAAAACCACATTAATTCAGTGCGAGCGCGTTTTGTTGGCGGATCATATTGACCCCTGACCAGCCCGACGCTGTTGTCGTGAATGTCAACAACCCACTGCTTCAAGTCGACGGAATAGGCTTCGGCCAGATTCATGTCGAAGACGAACAGGGCGTTGATTTCAAGGGCGCTGTGAATATGACGGAAGGCGCTCTCCAGGTCAGAAAAACTCAGTAAGTGGTTCAAAGAATCAAATGTGCAAAGAGCAGCTTGATAAGGGCTGGGAAGCGAAAGCGAGCGAACATCCTGAACTTCAAAAGAAATGGAGGGCAACTCCTGCTGAGCCAGTGCGATGAGATCAGAAGAGTGGTCAACACCGGTCACCTGGTACCCACGTTTGACAAGTTCTTTGGTGACATGGCCGGAACCGCAGCAAACATCCAAAACCTTGGAACCGCGAGCGACCCGCGAGAAAAAGAGTCGCTCAAGCGCCGGAAGGGCATTCGGCAAATACCAATCGAACCAGAGTGCATGGTACATGCCCGCGATGGGATCATAGGGTGTTTCTGGCATGGCTTTCCCACGATAGCGCCCGTTCTTAGCGAGTGTCGATTAACATCTTAGGCCGTTGCTGAAAATCTTTCCAGTGTTGACCTAATTTCACTGACGGGCATAGGTTTGCCAAAGAGGTAGCCCTGAACGGTTGAGCAGCCATCCGACTGAAGGCGTTCAAGTTGGCTGACGTCCTCTACACCTTCCGCTAAGGTAGACACTCCGAGGCTTTGGCCGAGAGCAATGATGGCCCGAACAATCGACCGCTGTTTTGGATTTTCTCCGCCAATTCCCGCCAGCGATCTATCGATCTTGATCTTATCGAAGGGGAAGCGCGCCAGTTGGCTCAGCGAGGCATAGCCCGTTCCAAAGTCATCCATTGCAATACGAACGCCCATGGCGCGCAGATCATGAAGCGTTTTGAGAACTTTCTCGTCGTTACGCAGCATGATGCCTTCGGTGATTTCGACCTCAAGCCTTTCGCCATTGAGTCCGGAATCAGATAGAGCTCGCTTGACGGAGTCGCCGAAATGGCCCACCTCGAATTGCAGCGGAGAGGCGTTCACCGCCACTCTAATGCCAGCGGGCCAGCTCATCGCTTCGCGGCAGGCGGTGCGCACTACCCATTCGCCGATGGGCACGATGACGCCGATTTCTTCGGCTATAGGGAGAAAGTCGCCGGGCGGAATCATGCCTCGTTCTGGATGACGCCAGCGCAGAAGGGCTTCGAATCCTATAAGGCTGCCGCTGGTTATATTCACTTGCGGTTGATAAAACAATTCAAACTGGCGTAAAGCGAGCGCGCGGCGAAGCTCCAGTTCATTGGTGGGGTGCGCCTGAGCCCGGCGCTCCATGTGTTCTTCAAAAAAGTGATAACTGGCCCGGCCGAGTGTTTTGGAATGAGAAAGAGCCAGGTTAGCACTGCGCATCAGGCTAGCGCAGTGGCTGCCATCGCGCGGCGATTGAGCAATGCCGATGCTGATACCGATGTTCACGTGCCGGCCGTCGATCAAATAGCTGCGTTGGACCAGATCGAGAACGCGATGCGCGGTGGCCACCGCCTCATCGACACCTGGCGCAGGATGCAGCATGATGGCGAATTGGTCGCCGACCAGCCGCGCTATGATGTCGGTCTTGCGCACCGCAGATTTCAGCCGCTCGGCTGCCAGTCGAAGCAAGGCGTCTCCGGCAGTATGATCCAGCGTGTCATTCACTGTTTTGAATCGGTGGAGATCAATCAGAAACAGCGTGACTGGTTCCGCAGGCGTTCGGGTGAGCACCTGCGTCAACAGGTCTTCGAAGTAGTGGCGGGATGCAAGACCGGTAAGCGAGTCGCGCAGGGCGAATTCATTTGTATGAAGAGGCGTCGATGAGGCGGGTAGGGCAAGCTGCTGCGATGCGAGTTGGAACGATGCGGCGCGGTAGCGGTCAGCGAGAACGCGGAGCCGCATGTAGATGAGTCTCGTGCCACTTTCGTTTTGCAGCAGGACGGGCTCTGCCGGCCCGGAGCCGCTGAATTCCGCGATCCGGCTATTTGCGAGTTCGATTGACTGCCGCTCCAGCGCCGAGCATGAAAGTAAGTCGAGCACGCTCATGGCTTCCATCGACAAAGCCGATTTCAGCTCCAGGATTTGGGGAGTCTGTCTGGTTACGTGCCAAAGCCGGAAATCCGTATCGAAAATAACAAGGCCAGTTTGCGGATCATCGAGCGCGGCAGAGAGCAGCAGAAACGAAAGCGGGTCCACTCCGCTAGCGTTCGCTGGCAGTTGGCTCGCCAGGTTGGGGCGAACAGGCAGGCTCTCGATAGCGTTGCTCATGGCGCTCAACAGCTTTATCGGCTGAGTGGAGCATTGTCTGTAGGATCTGCCGGTCATTAGTCGGCGATCTATTGACTACGATGGGTGACTTGAGGACGTCGAACTGCTCTATGAGATCGGCGGCAATTTTGGGGCCGCCGGTAGCCAGAGGCCGGTATGAGAGGGGAAGCCTATTGGATTGGATAAGATTTCTGAATGGATGACGGCTTTCACCTGGAAGTGAAGTTCTGGGGTGTCAGGGGTTCAATCGCGACACCAACTCCCGAGAACCTTGGCTACGGCGGCAATACTACTTGCCTGGAAGTACGCTCGCCCGACGGGATTCTTGTGATTGATGCGGGGACCGGTGTTCGTAACCTTGGCGCCGCCTTGCAGCAGGAGTTTGCAGATAGTTCCTGCTCGCTTGCGATGCTGCTGACGCACTTCCACTGGGACCACATACAAGGCCTTCCGTTTTTTGTCCCGCTGTATTCGCCAGTGAACGAAATCACGTTCCTGTCCTCTCAACCGGCGGCAAAGATCGAAGACATCCTCGGCGGTCAGATGGTGACTCCTTATTTCCCGGTTAATTTCGATGTTCTGTCCGCAAAACGAAACTTTGTTGGCGAAATTGCGGCGTCTTTTCGGTTTAACGGATTCGAGGTTCAATCGTTCCCCCTGAATCATCCGCAGGGTGCGACCGGATATCGCCTTGAACATGAGGGCGCGGCTATTGTTCATGCTAGCGACTTCGAGCCTGGCGATGCACGGCTTGACCGAATTCTGCGCAAACACGCCGAAAACGCGGATGTGTTGATTGTGGACGCACAATACACGCCGCAAGAGTATGAGAAAAAACGCGGCTGGGGCCACAGCACATGGTTGGAAGCAACTCGCATAGCGCGCGAGTGTAATGTGAAGCAGTTGGTCTTGTTCCACCACGACCCATCGCATACGGACGGGGATATGGACAAAATTGTAATCTGCGCGCAGCAGCATTTCGAAAATACCGTGGCCGCAAGAGAAGGCGCGGTGCTTGGGGTCAAGTTAAACAGCAGACGAGATTGAATTGCTGGGAGCGTCGCCGTCGGTGTTTGCCTTGCGCAAGCGATCGGTTATGACGCGCATGACGGCAATTGCGAAGTACGGTGCGGCCGAAACCTTAAATTCGCAGTGGCTCCGGACCACTTCTATCAGTTTGCAGTCTGTCTTCGCCACAACCGTGGCGCTACGCGGGAAGTCGTCAATTAGTCAATTCCCCGAAGATGGAGTTCAATTCTACAACATCGACCCCTTTTTGAGGCACTCGAACCTCGACTCCGCCATCCAGGACGACAAACATTATTTGCCCTACAGTGCCGGCTTCAATAATTGTCTGGCCACATGATTAAGCGACGCCCGGCTGGGAGCGGAAGATGCTGGACGAGGAGATTTTGCCGACCATTAAAGTAGGTTACGTTCGGGAAGTGGCGAAGTCAGTAGGAGTTGCGTTGCAAAAGCAGTTCTTCGCGTGGAGCGTCCTGGTGTTCAGCAGTGCGAGCGGCCGTTGCTATGCCGCGAAGAGTATTTTGGCACAGCAGTTTGGAATTTGATGGGCTTGTCTGCGAGAGGGATTTGGCAGATGGTTGCGTGGAGAGCGTAAAGGTGTAAGTGGTGCCCGGGGCGGGACTTGAACCCGCACTCCGCTTGCGCGAAAAAGGATTTTAAGTCCTTTGCGTCTGCCGATTTCGCCACCCGGGCTTGTGGGTCTCGTTAAAGCATTCCCAACTTCATCATAATGAATGCGTCCACCAGTTCCTTGCAGGCGACGTGCGACCACCCGATGCTGAACCATCCGGGAATCATCAGCTCGATTACAATTCAGCCACGCTGCGCTCGGCTAGAGCGGTAAACTCAAAACGGAGGCCGGAATTGGAAAATCACAGAGCCGAACGTGTTTCCGAAGCACTACGAGAAGAACTCGGGGAACTCATCAGCTATGAATTATCTGATCCTCGTATCGGTGAAGCGGTTGTGACCGAAGTGCTGGTTTCGCCCGATAAGCGGCACGCCCAGGTGCGCTTGCACCTGTCGTCTGACGTGATCTCCCAGAAACAGACCATTGCGGCTCTGGAAGGTGCTCGACATTTCTTGCGCCGTATGCTGGCGGAGCGCCTCAATCTGTTTCGCGTCCCGGAACTCCACTTTGAGGCCGATGTGGAACTTTCCAAAAACGGTAAGATGGACAACCTTTTTAAGCGCATAAAGCGCGGACGTCCGCGAGATCTGGAAACGCCGCCTCAATAGGTCCAAGCCATCCAATTCGTACCAGATAAGATGGTCCAGGTAACGGACATCCATCTGAACACGCACGCCTACATCGTTCTTCTTATTCCAATCAACCATTATTCAACCCCGGAGCCTGCATGCGCATGGCTCCGGTAAGCGGACGTTTCCTGGATGCTTGCCGCCGGCGCGTCACTGACGTTCGCCCCGTGTGGTTCATGCGTCAGGCAGGGCGATACATGAAGCAGTACCGGGAAATCCGGGCCAAACACGGAATCCTGGAAATGTGCAAGAATCCAGAGCTTGCCGCCGCCGTGACGCTCCAACCTGTAGAGATACTGGATGTAGACGCGGCCATCATCTTTGCTGACCTGCTATTACCCGTGGAACCGATGGGTTTGAAGCTCGAGTTCATTTCCGGGGAGGGTCCCTGCATTCACAACCCGGTTTCTGAACCTGAGGACATTGACAGTCTTTCTACCGAAAACACGGACGACCTGGGTTACGTGGCCGAGTCCATACACCTAGTGAACCGGACTCTTGGCGGTCGCGTTCCCGTTATTGGGTTTGTCGGCGCGCCGTTCACGCTGGCCAGCTACATGATTGAAGGCGGAGCATCCAAGACCTTTCTGAAAACCAAGCGGCTCATGTATTCGAATGAAACCATGTGGCGTCGGCTCATGGGTAAACTGGTAGATGTTTTGGGCGACTTTGCCGGGTTGCAAGTGGGCGGGGGCGCGCAGGCAATCCAGGTTTTCGATAGCTGGGTGGGCGCATTGAGCCCGGAAGATTATGTGCATTACGTTCAGCCCTACTCCCGAGCTCTTATCGAACGGATTCGCGCCAAGGGAGTGCCAGTCATCCACTTTGGCACCGGGACCGCCGGATTCTTCCGTGAACTTCATGCGGCGGGTGGCGATGTCATCGGGGTCGATTGGCGTGTGAATATAGATCAAGCCTGGTCTGATATCGGTTACCGGTCCGCTATCCAGGGCAATCTTGATCCTATTGCGCTTTTTGCCCCTCTGCCAGTGCTGCGAACGAAGGTCGTCGACCTGTTGAAAAGAACCGGCAACCGCCCTGGCCACATTATTAACTTGGGGCATGGCATTTTGCCTGAGACACCCGTTGACAATGTAAAAGCAGTCGTCCAGATTGTGCGCGAATTCCAGACGCAGCGCTAAGTATGCCGCCGGCTAGTGTTCTTATTGTAGGCGGTGGCGTGTCCGGACTGGCAACCGCTTTCTATCTCGGCCAAGCCGGCATTCGTTCCACGCTGATTGAAAAGAGCCACCGCCTGGGCGGTTTGATCAAGACCGACCATCTTGAAGGTTGCGATCTGGAGGCCGGACCGGATAGCTTCATCGCTAATAAGACCGCGGTTATGGATTTGGCAGCCGATCTCGGGGGAGGATTGGCGGAGAAGGTGATTGGCTCCAATGATGCCGCCCGTCGAATTTTTGTAGTGCGCGGCGGCAAGCTGGTGCCTATGCCGAAAGGCATGTCGATGATGGTGCCCGGCGAATGGGCCCCGGTTTTGAAGTCTCCCTTACTCGGCCTGGGAACAAAATTACACCTCGTGCGGGAGACGTTTACTCGACCCTTGACACGCCAGGAAGACTTTTCGGTAGGCGAACTGGTCAGAAGCCACTTCGGCGAAGAAGTTCTGGAATACATCATGGAACCGCTGCTGTGCGGGGTTTACGGCGGTGACTCGGCAACACTGAGCGCACGAAGCGTGCTGCCGCGCTTTGTCGCCTTCGAAGAAAAGTACGGCAGCCTGATACACGGCGTGAGGAGCGCCAAGACCGGTGCGCAGGGCGGCCAGCCGAGTTCTCTTTTCCTTTCCTTTGAAGGAGGGATGCAAACGCTTACCGATTCGCTGGCAAGGGCTATACAAAAACACGCTGCCATCATCCATGGAGAAGTATCGAGGGTTGAAAAGACGGAAAGCGCTTGGAGGGTAAGGCTGGGGAATGAATCCATCTCGGCTCGTCACATTGTGATGGCCTGTCCGGCGTGGTCCGCAGGCGCACTATTGAGTCAAGCCGCGCCTGGGGTTGCCTCGGAGTTGAGTGCGATTCCTTACTCATCCTCACTCCTCGCGATGCTGGTATTCAAAAAGTCTGAACTGGCTCATCCACTAGACGGCTTCGGATTTCTTGTACCAAAGGCCGAACAGCAAACGATGGCCGCCGCCACTTGGATCAATACGAAGTGGCCGACGCGGATGGCGGAAGGCTTGGCGGCGCTTCGAGCTTTTATCGTCGGCAGCAAAGCCGAGGAAATGGCGAAAATACCGAAAGAAGAGGTGGTAAGTGCCGTCTGGAAGGATTTTCAACGGCTGATGGGACTTCAGGCCAAACCCATTTTTCACACCGTGTACTCGTGGCAAAAATCAATCCCTCAATACGTGGTGGGGCATGAAGCGCGTATCCAGCGCCTGACTGAGGCGCTCTCGCATCATGCGGGTTTGAGCTTGGCCGGAAACTATTTCGACGGTGTGGGTATACCGGACAGCATCCGCACGGCAAAACGGGTCGCGAAACATGTTGAACAATCCTGCGTCTAATCAGCGCAGTACACGAAGAAATAGGAGGAGCAAAAAATTGAAACTTTGGGTTGGCGGTTTATTGGCGGTACTTGTTAGTGTTCCAGTGTTCGCTCAAAAAGGGGCGGATGCTCGTATTAAGGCTGCGACGCAGGACCTCGATTCGATGATGGTCGAATCGGATCATGGCATTCCGCGCGATCTTCTGGAAAAGGCGTCCTGCATTATCGTTGTGCCAAACATGAAGGCTGGTGGCTTTATTGTCGGCGCGGAATATGGGAAGGGGTTTTTTAGCTGCCGCAAAACAAGCGGTGTTGGTTGGACCGCACCTGGTTCCGTGAAGATGGAAGGCGGCAAGTTCGGCTTCCTCATTGGCGGCAAAGAAACAGACCTGATCATGCTGGTGATGAACAAAGAGGGCATGCAGCGGATGTTGAGCGATAAGTTCCAGATGGGCGGAGAAGCGTCAGCCGCAGCCGGACCTGTGGGACGTTCTTCTTCTGCGATGACCGACGCTGAACTACATGCTCAGATTCTGTCTTACTCCCGTTCGCGCGGCGTTTTCGGCGGGCTGGACCTGACCGGTTCGGCGATTCTCCAGGATGAGAAGGCGAACGAAGAACTTTATGGGAAAGCGATAACCAACAAGGAAATCATCGATACGCACGTTATGACTCCGGCTGCTGCCCGGCCGTTCGTCCACACCCTGGACCGTATTTCCTCACGCAAGTAGTTCATTCAGGTTCTAATTCTTAACAATAAAGGCGACCTGCTTGCAGGTCGCCTTTATTTTGGGTCAAAGCTAACGTTAACTCTCTGAGCTGCTTATGGCGCGAAGTAGCCTGTCACGTCGACCACGAGCTGCGTATCGTTGCTGGCGAAGGCGACAATCGTGCCCAAATTCATCGGCACAATAGCCATGTTGGAGGTAATGAATCCGTCTGATGCATTCAGAGTGGATGCCAGTGGCTGATTTGAACCGTCCGGCCATAATGTCAAGTACCCAAATGGCCCACTCGGAACCACCGTGGCATTTACCACGACCGCCGGTGCAGCAGGAATCCCGCAAGCACCTGCTACCTGAATGAAGCGTTCTCCCTGGAAGGCCTGACCCGAACCTATGTTGCGCGTGTCGATCACGCGGCAAGGCAAAACCGAATAAAAGTGAAGGGCGCCCGGGGCCCCATCCGCAGCGAAATATCCGTTCGTGTCAACCACCAGGTTACTGGCGTTAGTCGCAAGAATCGAGATATCGCCATTAGAACCGGCGGGCACAACGGCGGCGTTCGCGGTAACCGTTCCAGTTGGAGCGTTTAATGTGGAAACCAGGGGCTGCGCTTGACCCGTCGGCCATGTCGATAAATAACCCAATGTGTTTACAGATGGAACAGCAGTAAAGTTAAAAGAATAAGCTTGGGCTGCGCTGGGCAGACCGCAATTTGATTGCAGAACGGGAAAAGTACGCGCCTGCAAGCCTACCATCGCGGGACCGCCAAGCGGGTCATTCCCATTCCTGGTGTCCACAACACGGCACGGCTGTAGAGTATAAAACGCCAGACCGGAGCCCGAGGAGGATGGAACGAAATAGCCGTCAACATCCAGAACCAGATCCGTATCGTTAGTCGCGAAAAAATTTACCTCGCCATTGCTGCCGGCGGGTACAATAGCGGCGTTTGCCTTCACTCGGCCGTCCTCGGAGTTCAGGGTCGAAACAACCGGCTGATTCTGGCCGGTTGGCCAGACGGTCAAATAACCCAGCGTGCCGTGCGGAACAGCGGTCACGTTAAAGGAATAAGCGGAGGCTGAGGCTGGAATATTGCAATTGGACGATGGAATGGAAACGGTGAGTGTTTTCCCACCCGCGATAAATGGGCCAGTCTTGCGCGTATCAATGACCCGGCAAGGATTGACAGGAACGAAATTTAACGCCACCGGGGCGTTTGCAGATCGATTAGCGTGCAACGTGCCCTCAATCCGCATTCCTTCACTGAAGTACCCCTGGATATCGACTTCGAGCTTATTCATGCCCGGCAAGAAGGCAGTAAAGCCGGGAGTGAGCGTGAATGGAGTCGGTGTTTGGTAATTACCGCTTCCCAGCGCCAAGATGGAGGTTCCGTTTAGCTTAAGCCCGCCACTGTAGTACGTTGACAAATTTCCACCGGTAATGGAGGCGCTCGTAGGATCATACCCGGTAAGGTCAAACGTGTAAAAGAAAGAGTAGGATCCGGCTTGACTAGTTTGATTTGCGTCAGCGGCGATCCAGTCAGAGTTGGGACCATCGGCCGGCCAGCCACTAAACCAGTCTGCACCCGAAGGTGTAACAACTAATGCAGGTATCAGAGAGCCCTGAAATCCTGCATTAACCTTCCATTTCGCATCTGGCTGGCCATCTGCTGAAATAAGATGTCCGCTCGAATCCAGACCGGAAGCTAGATTAAAGTCGTCCGGGAAAGCAGGCTGGCCTGCTAGCAATACTAGTCCAGCCGTGGTAATCAAGAGTGATCGAATAGTATTAGTCAAGCCCCATTGTACGGGTGTTCACGACAGAATTCCAGCCATGGTTGTTGCTAGTAGCGCTTATACCAGCCCGCGCGACAATAGTAACGATTTGCCAGAGACACAAAAAAAAACCCAACTTGCTTTGATCTATGGGGGCCGCTCCGGTGAGCACGAGATTTCGGTTCGATCAGCCGAGTCAATCCGGAGAGCGCTGGATCCATCGCGCTATGAGGTCAGTTTGTACCTGATCTCGAAATCCGGTAAGTGGTCTCCCTTTCCACTGATACCGGAACCTGGCGGCAACCCCGGTATTGATGTAGTATTTCCAGTCCTTCATGGCACGTTCGGCGAAGATGGGACGTTACAAGGACTGCTCGAACTCGCAGGCCTGCCCTATGTGGGTGCGGGCGTTCTGGCCTCTGCTGTTTCGATGGATAAAGCTATCACCAAGAAGCTTTGTTCGCAGGCTGGATTGCCAGTAGTGGAGCATCTGGTTCTAAGCCGTGGTGAATTCGAACCAGAGTCGCTGGCGGTGCCCTTCGAGTACCCCATTTTTGTTAAGCCAGCCAATCTCGGCTCATCAGTGGGAATCACGAAGGCGAAAAGCGAAGTTGAATTGCGATCTGCTTTGAAGCTTGCCCTTCAATACGACAACAAAATAGTGGTGGAACGCGGCGTAACGGGGCGGGAGTTTGAATGTGCGGTGCTGGGGGGCGAGACTCCAGTTGCGTCGGTGCCGTGCGAGGTCATTCCTTCGCAGGATTTCTACACATATGAAGATAAATATTTGCTGGATAAGGCACGCATCGAGTTGCCTGCGAACTTAACATCCAGTCAGACGGCGGAAGTTCAGCGTCTGGCGCTGGGATGCTTTGAAGCGGTCGGCTGTGAGGGGATGGCCAGGGTCGATTTCCTGATGGATCAAAAAACAGGCCAGTTCTACGTAAATGAAATCAACACAATTCCGGGCTTTACGTCCATTAGCATGTATCCCAAAATGCTTGAATATTCCGGAATACCTTACGCGGAGTTGCTTGATCGCCTAATTCAGATTGCCATCGAACGGCACGCGGCAAAGGAAAAGATTCAGTACTCGCGATGACCGCTCGAAGGCTACTTCTCCCCCTATATTGTATTTTCGGCCAACTGATCTTTGGCCAGATTATCCACAATCCTTTCGCACAGGCTGCACCTGTTCCTTCACGCCCAGCGGAACAGGATACCCCAAAAGATGATCCGGCACGCGATGTAGTACCGCTCGTCAAGCAATTCGTAGACGTTCTCAGCGTGGTTCAGTCGCAGAGTGCGGACAACGAGTCGGCCAATAAGCTGATTTATGAAGGCGCGATTCCATCCATGTTGCGCCAGCTTGATCCGCATACCCAGTTCTTCGATCCCGCCCAGTTCCAGCAGTTGAAACAAATGCAGGAATCGGAACAAAAGGGGTTTGGCAGCGTAGTTTCCGTGCTGCCGGGGCATGTCTTGTTCTTGGAGACTTTACCGGGAACGCCATCGAACAAAGCGGGTATTCAGGCCGGCGACGAACTGGTTGCTATCAACAACGTGGCGATCCAATCGTTGGATCCGCAGCAAATTGTCGAGTTGCTGACTGAAGCCCGGCAGCAGCGGATCACGGCGTATATCCGGCGGCAGGGCTTCCCGCGTGTGTTCGCATTCACGCTGACGCCTGAGCTTGTGGACTCTCCTAGCGTTGATCGCGCGTTCCTGCTCAAGCCCGGCTACGGCTATATTCGGGTAGAGAGCTGGGACCTGCAGACGGCACGCCAGTTACGGGAAGCGATTGAGAAGCTGAAGCCGGCAGACCTAAAGGGTCTGGTGCTTGATCTGCGGGGCAATCCGGGCGGCATCGTCAGAGCCTCGTTGGAAGCGGCCGCCATGTTTCTGGAACCCGGTCAACGAATTCTGACGGCGCGAGGACGAACCCGGGAAGTAGATAGCGCGGATGTGCCAAAGAACGCGAAGCCTTATCACTTCAAGTTAGCTGTGCTGGTCAACGAAAGAACCGCGAGCGCTTCGGAAATTCTGTCGGGCGCTTTGCAGGATCACGATCGCGCTGTGATTGTGGGGATTCCAAGCTATGGAAAAGGGCTGGTTCAAAGCGTTTTGTCGCTGGCGGATGAGACTGGCTTAGCCATCACCACCGCTTTTTACTACACCCCGAGCGGCCGCACGATCCAGCGGCCCCTGCGCGACTCTGCCCTGAGCGGAACGTTCGCCAGCAAGCCGGCTTCGGAACTGCCTACTTACAAGACGGACCACGGCCGAACTGTCACAGGCGGCGGTGGCATTCAGCCCGATATCGTCATCTATCCGGAGGCTTTCACCCGGCTGCAAAACGTGCTGGAGGCCAGCGGCGCGTTCACGGAATTCGCGACCCACTACATGACTTCCCATCCCACTTTACCTGATGAATTCAAAGTGACTCCTGAGATTCTGGACGAATTCAAAGTTTATCTGTCGGGGCGAAGCATTCAACCGGCACTTGCGGAGTGGAGCAGCAATCGCATCTGGGTTAGTAACCGGCTGACTGAAGCGATTGTGACTCACGCAAAGGGAGTGGCCAAGGGTGACGAAATAGAAGCCCAAAGAGATGTGACTGTCCAGGCCGGCCTCAAGGCTTTGGAAGACAACGCAGTGTTAAGCGCAGATAACTCCACACCTCAGCTTTGAAATGACCGCCTGGACGGACCCGCTCGCCAAGTGACTTTTTTTTCGCAAGCTACACTCGTTTCGTGGCGAAGATCTTAGTAACTGGCGGAGCCGGCTATATCGGTTCACATACTCGTTATTTTCTGGAACAGCAAGGGCATTCAGTGATCGTACTGGATAATCTTTCTCGCGGCTATAGCGAGAGTGTTCCAGCCAAAATTCTGCGGCAAGTCGACCTTAATGAAACTCAAACCGTCACTAAGCTTTTGAAAGAGGAAGCCGTGGAGGCAGTGATCCACTTTGCCGCCTATATTTCGGTCGGTGAATCTACCGCGCGACCCGAATTGTATTTCACGAACAACGTCGGGTCGACACTCTCCCTGTGCAATGCGATGCTGGCCGCAGGCGTTACGAAGATTGTGTTCTCATCGACCGCCGCGGCGTATGGAATTCCGGCGCAGGTCCCCATCACAGAGGACCAGCCTTATGCACCTATCAGTCCTTATGGCGAATCGAAGGTCATGGTGGAGAAGATTCTGGAATGGCTGGACCGTTATCGCGAGTTCAGAAGTATTCGCCTGCGGTATTTCAACGCTTGCGGCGCCGAGCCCGAAGCGGGCTTAGGCGAACGGCATGATCCTGAGACACACTTAATTCCTTTGATTCTCAAGGCGGTGCAAACCGGCAAACCAGTCACACTGTTCGGAGATGATTACCCAACGCCGGACGGCACTTGCATTCGTGACTACATCCATGTTGCGGACCTGGCGGAAGCGCACATCTTTGCAGTGGAGTATCTGCTAAATGGGGGACTATCCGACGTATTCAACGTCGGCACCGGTCAAGGAAGATCGGTGAAGGAGGTACTCGACGCAGTCGAGCGAGTCACCGGAAAAACTGTCCCCTTTACGATGGGGCCGCGCCGCGAAGGCGATCCTCCCAGCCTGGTGGCGGACTCTACTAAGTTGCAAACGAAACTGGGGTGGAAACCCAAGCGGGATCAACTGGACCGAATTGTCGCCGATGCCTGGACCTTTGCCGAACGCAAGATCTGACGGTTAGAATTTCGGCAAGCGGGAACCGCGCGGCAGCAGTCGAGCGCTGGAGTCCAGCGCTTCCTGCATTGCGCTTCGCCAGTTATCGAACCGATAAACCCTCACCCCTGGCACCCACAGAATCCATACGGGTCCAACTTTATATATTTGCGGCTTCACGGGAGTTTCCACTAGCTTAGTGGCTTTTGGAAGTGATTCGTCTCTCGCCAATGGGGGCTCAATCTTTTAAATTATACCTGCGGCTTTGGGGTCTGAGCGCGCCTTCCGTGTTAAACAAAAGCGTTTTGCCAGGAGCGCAATCTGCCGCGCGATTACACTAAGAGAACAAAACATCCATGCAAGTTACAGACAGAGCGAAAGTGCGACGGCTTCCGGCCCGGGGTTCCAACGAGTGGAGCGAGATTACCGGAATCCTCGACGCCGCTTTTCTTGCCCATGTCGGATTTGTGGTGGATGGGCAGCCATTCGTTATACCGACTCTCTTTGGGCGCACCGGCGAAACTCTCTACTTGCATGGGTCGGCTGCGAGCCGAATGCTGCGCGAGCTTGAGCACGGTATCGCCGCCTGTGTAACGGTCACCCTGGTTGACGGCCTTGTTCTGGCGCGCTCAGCGTTTCATCATTCCATGAATTACCGCTCGGTTGTGGCATTCGGCACGGCTCGCAAAATTCAGGATGAAGGCGCCAAGGAAGAGGCGCTGCGGGTCATTTCCGAACAGGTAGTGGCAGGCCGCTGGAGCGACGTCCGATTGCCGACCGCCAAGGAATTGAAGGCCACCAGCGTTCTGGAATTTGCAATCGAGGAGGCGTCCGCCAAGGTGCGAACCGGGCCCCCTAAAGACGATGCCGAAGACTATGAATTGCCGATTTGGGCAGGGGTCGTGCCGCTTGTTGTTCAGCGCGGAGAGCCGATTGCAGACCCTTTGCTGAAAGTGGACGTAGCAGTTCCCCGATACGCCAAATAATCAAACGACTGGCGTTACTATTAGGATTCAAATGCCGGAACAGCTCAGCCCCAACCAGCTAAGCATGGATGGCCTTGCCGCGAAGGTCATAGCCGTGATCGCGAAAACCCAGCGGATTCCTCCGGAAGTGCTTTCAATCGACAGCAGCTTTGAGGATCTGAAAATAGATTCATTGGACGGAATCAACATCATCTTCGCCATTGAGAACGAATTCGGGATCAGTATTCCCGACGAAGGCGTGCAGAACCTTAAAACGGTACGGCAGGTTGTTGACGGCGTGCATGATTTGCTCCTGAAGAAGGACAACACCGCCAGTCCCGGTGCTGCTTGAAACGTGTTGCAGTTACAGGTCTGGGGCTCGTCTGCGCTCATGGCAACAATGTCTCCGAAGCCTGGCCCAGATTAGCCGCGGGCGAATGCGGCATCAAGCCGTTCCAGGATCCAGGCTCACCAGCATATAAATTTCAGCTGGGGGCGCAGGCGCTGGCATTTGACCCGCTTCAGCATTTTACCGACAAAGACCTGATCATTCTGGAGCGCTTCGCTCAATTTGCGGCTGTAGCAGCGCGCGAAGCTCTGGAACAAAGCGGACTCCGCGGGTCCTCAATTCTGGCCGAGGAAACCGCAGTGATCACCGGCAGCAGCCTGGGCGGCCAGTTCACCGAAGAAGAGGGTTACATCCGGCTCTATCGCGAGAACAACCCGCGAGTGGCCCCCCTGACTATACCCCGAACGATGTCGAACGCAGGAGCGAGCCGCATCTCGTTTGAGTTCGGTATCCGCGGCCCGGTCTACACTGTGTCCACGGCTTGTTCGTCTTCTAACCACGCGATAGGCCAGGCATTTCACATGATCAGAAGTGGTCAGATAAGGGCTGCAATTGCCGGCGGGAGTGAAGCCGTTTTCGCCGAGGGTCTATTGCGGGCTTGGGAAGCGATGCGAGTGGTTTCACCTGAGGTCTGCCGTCCTTTTTCGGCGGACCGGCGCGGTTTATCTCTGGGAGAAGGCGCTGGAATGGTCGTGCTCGAGGAGTGGGAACACGCCAGTCGTCGCGGGGCCAACATCCTGGCTGAACTCATCGGTTTTGCTATGAGTTCTGACGCTCACCACATTACTCAGCCGTTTGTTGAAGGTCCGGTTCGCGCTATGCGATGGGCGCTCCGCGACGCGTCCATTGGACCAGAGTACGTGGACTACATTAATGCGCATGGAACGGGTACGCAGGCTAACGACGCGATGGAGGCTGAAGCCATTCGCACCATATGGTGCAAGAATGGTTACCGGCCGCTGGTCAGTTCCACCAAGTCGATGCACGGTCATACCCTGGGCGCGGCTGGCGGCGTCGAAGCGGTCATCACAGTAATGGCGTTGCGTGAAGGAGTAGTTCCACCTACCGCGAATTTCCGTGTGCCGGATGCCGCCTGCGAAGTGAATGTTGTCGCCAACAAGGCGGTTTCGACCCGGTTGAATATCGCCCTGTCCAATACTTTTGCTTTTGGAGGGTTGAACGCAACTCTCGTGTTCCGGCGGTTTGCGGGATAGGCTAAAACTTTATGAGCTCTTTTGATTCAGGGTTGCCCGACTTTGAGTACACGCTTCCCGCAGATTTGCAGGATGCTTATGAGGAAGCGGAAGAATCCTGGGACGCGGCGGGCAACACCGAACGGCTCTGGGCAAAGGATCCCAGCCTTTGGACAGCTAAGGATGAAGACCGCTGGCTGGGCTGGCTCACCATTGTGGAACAGCAGTTGGGGCAGACTTCGAAATTCAAAGCACTCGCGGCCGAAATTGCAGAAGACGGCTTCCAGCATTTCGTCCTTCTCGGGATGGGCGGCTCGTCTCTCTGCCCCGAAGTGCTGGCCAAAACCTGGGGGAAGCAGGCGAACGCTCCTGAGTTACTTGTATTGGATTCAACGGATCCGTTGCAAATCATGGAACTGCGCAACAAGATTGATCCGGCGCGAACCCTCTTTTGCGTTTCCAGCAAGCCGGGCACAGCGCTCGAGCCCAACATCTACCTGCAGTATTTCTTCGAAGAGACGAAGAAGATTGCCGGCGAAAGCGCCGGGCGTCATTTCATCGCCATTACAAATCATGGCTCCAAGCTGGAGCAACTGGCCGGTGAACTTAAATTCCGCAACGTCTACTTCGGCGACAAGAGTACTGGCGGCCGCTACTCGGCGCTTTCGGATTTCGGTATGGTGCCGGCCACAGCCATGGGCATTGATACAGAGCAGTTCCTCAAGCGGACTATGGAGATGGTGGCGGCTTGCCGCGAGCCGAAGGCTGCAGAAAACCCAGGCGTGCAATTGGGCCTTGTGCTTATCACAGCAGCTTTAAACTTCAAACGCGACAAAATCACGCTGATCGGTACGCAAACTCTGGCCCACCTCGGCGCATGGCTGGAGAACCTGCTGGCAGAATCCACCAACAAGCTCGGTACGGGTCTGATTGCTGTAGATCGGGAACCAATTTATTCACCAGATGAATACGGCCAAGACCGGCTGTTTGTTTATATCAAGTATCTGAATGACGCAGGCGCGAGTTTGGAACCTGCGGTCGAAACAATAGAGACCGCCGGTCAGCCCCTGGTGCGGCTGGTTGTGAATGATTTGTACGAATTAGGCCAAGTATTCTTTCAGTGGGAATTTGCCACGGCGGTGGCCGGTTCGATCCTTCACATCAACCCATTCGACGAGCCGGACTTGGGAGCCGGTGAGATAATCACGCAGGAATTGGCAGAGGCTTTAGAGAGAGATGGCACGCTGCCTGAGGAGACGGCGGTTCTAGATCACGATGGGATGAAGCTGTTTGCTGATCCGGTGAATGCGAAGGCACTGACCAGTAATTCCCACTTAACGCTCGGCGGGGTGATCCGCACGCATATCGACCGCCTTCGCGACGGCGATTATTTCGCGTTGCTGGCTTACATGCCGATGTTCCCAGAGTATGAAGAGAAGTTGCAACGGATTCGTGTACAGATCACAAGCCACAAGCACGTAGCCACGGTTTTGGGGTTTGGATCCGGACTTAGGTACAGCGCCCGCCAAGCCTATGGGTGGGGGCCGAACTCCGGAGTGTTTCTGCAGATTACGTGCGACGATGCCTTTGACGTACCGGTTCCGGGTCAGAAGTACACATTCGGAGCGGTGAAAGCGGCTCAGGCCCGAGGAGACTCTGCTGCGCTGGCGGAGCGCAAGCGACGAGCCTTGCGAATCCACTTGGGCAAGGATGTGGGAGCCGGGCTGGACCGCTTGCGCGATCTGATTGCCGCAGGGCTCTCTCACTGAAGCCAACTCGTTAAACTCTCTAGACGCGGCGCATTTTGACGTTCTCGACAAAATGGCCAGGCCCTTTTTCCAGGATCAAGTGAGCCCGGTCACGGGTGGGGCCGATATTGTCGCGCAAGTTCTTCAAGTTGATTCGCTCCCAGATGCCGTGCGCTGTTTCGATGGCTTCCGCCTCCGTTAGATCCGCGTAGCGATGGAAATACGATTCCTTGTCCCGAAACACGGTCTCCCGCAGGCGCAGGAATCTCTTCACATACCAGTTGGCAATGACATCTTCAGCCGCATCGATATAGATGGAAAAATCGAAGAAGTCCGACACGAACAAGCGTGAGCCGTCACGCAAGTCGGGCGATTGCAGCACGTTTAGGCCTTCCAGAATAAGGATGTCCGGTCTTCGGACGTGCTGTTGCGCGTTCGAAACAATGTCGTAGTGCAGATGGGAGTAGACGGGCGCATAAACGTCCGGTTCCCCGCTTTTTATATCAGCAAGAAACTGTAGGAGCCTTCGCTGGTCATAGCTCTCCGGGAAGCCTTTTCGCTGCATCAGGCCGCGAGATTCCAGTGTAGCGTTGGGATGGAGGAACCCGTCTGTGGTCACCAGCGCGACATTCGGATGGTCAGACCAACGCGCCAGCGCCGCCCGCAGGACGCGCGAGAAGGTGCTTTTGCCAACCGCCACACTACCCGCAATGCCGATGATATAGGGGACGCTTTCCGGCATGGCGGGCGCACCCATAAAGTTGCGCTTAGCCTCATAGAGGTGCTGTACCGCTGCCACATGCAGATTCAGAAAGCGGGAAAGCGGAACATAGATTTCCTCCACTTCCTGAAGTGAAACGCTTTCGTTAATACCGCGCAAGGCGTACAATTCTTCTTCAGTGAGCATCAGTGGCGTATTGGCGCGTAGCGCTTTCCACTGATCGCGGTCAAAAGTTCTATAACGAGTGAGACTGGCCATGCAACGGGGCTACCCGATTTTAGTATTGGATCTTCAGAAACCGGACGCCGGCTCACAGCCGATCTGACTAATACTCCACCTCAGCTGCTGCGGATTGGCCACTTTCATTACCCTTCTTGTCGATCGAGCTGATCTTGTAGCTATACGTCTTGCCGTGCTCCACCTGGCGGTCTACATAAGTCGGCAATGAATCTATTCCGCCCTGCTTCTCGTACGGACCGCGGTTGGTCGAGCGATACACAAGATAGCCCTGCAAATCAGACTCTGTGTTCCGCTGCCAAGCCACATTGACTTCGTCAGCGCCGGAAAGCGCGCTGAGCCCAGCCGGAACCGCCGGCGGGAACTTGTCTTCAGTGGAGAACGTCACTGGCTCGGAAGGCAAGCTCTCGGCATGGTCTTCAAGGGCAGTCACGACATATGAGTACGGGGTGTCATATTGTGCCGACGTGTCCAGATACTGGCCGCCGCTGACCGTCGCCAGCTCTACGGGTTGCTTATCGCTTGGGCCTTGCCTTTGCAAGCGGTACTGCACGCCATCTTGTGCCTGCCAGCTCACCACAAAACCCTTTTCATTGGCTGCAACATGCACAATCGGGGGTGTCAGCGAGGGGATCACCTTCAAAACCGCTTTGTTGGACCAGGAAGAGAAGTGGCCCATTTTCCTTACCTCGGTTCTGACTTGAACCGCGATCCGCTGCCCTACCCAGTCGGATATTTTGATTGAATGTGAAACCGGCTTCGGTTGCGGGTCATCCTTGTCGCTCGGAGCGGGAAGCTCCACGTCGTATGACCTGTCCGTATCTGGCGCTTGCTGATCCGGTCCCACACGCAAATCGATCTTCGAAAACCGAGTGATAGCTACGCCGTCGGTGGTGCGAGCCGGAGTTGTGAAGTTGATGACAATATTGTCACCACGCTCAACAACCGTGAGATCCCTGACCGGCGTTGGAATCTCAGGCGAGGGCGGCAAGACCGGGCCCACGTATCCGCAACCGCTGCTCAACAAAGCAAGGGAGGATACCGCCCAGATCCAACCCTTCGGCCCCCCCCGATGCACTAAAGAATGTACCTGCTGAGGTCCTGGTCCTTTACGATGTCCGCCAGTTGCTTTTGCACGTAGGCCGCATCGATGCGCACGGTTTTTTTCTTTAGATCCGGACCTTCGAAAGAAATTTCTTCCAGCAGCTTCTCCATGATGGTGTGTAACCGCCGTGCGCCGATATTTTCTGCGGACTGATTCACCTGCGCCGCGATTTTCGCAATCTCCGTCACCGCATCTTCGGCAAAGGTCAGCTTAATGCCTTCAGTCTCAAGTAGCGCCGTGTACTGCTTCACCAGCGCCGATTTCGGCTCTTTCAAAATGCGAATGAAATCAGCCTCAGTCAGAGACTTTAATTCCACCCGAATCGGGAAACGGCCCTGTAGTTCAGGAATCAAATCGGATGGCTTTGAAACGTGAAAAGCGCCCGCCGCCACGAAGAGAATGTGGTCCGTCCGCACAAATCCGTGACGAGTGTTGACAGTGGTTCCTTCCACAATGGGCAGAATATCGCGCTGTACGCCTTCCCGGCTCACGTCCGGACCGTGGCCGCCTTCGCGTCCGGCAATCTTATCGATTTCGTCCAGAAAAATGATGCCGTTCCGCTCGACGCGCTCCAGGGCAATGCGAGTTACCTGATCCATGTCGATTAGCTTTTGCTCTTCTTCCTGGATCAAATACTCCAAAGCATCAGAAACGCGCATATTGCGTTTTTTGGTGCGGGGGCCAAATAGCCCCGGGATGACATCTTTTAGATTGATGTCCATCTCCTCAATATTCCCGTTGGTGGAAACTTCGAACGTCGGACCACGTTCCTTGACGTCCACCTCCACCATGCGGTCGTCCAATTTGCCGGCGCGCAGCTTTTCGCGAAGTTTTTCCCGCGTGCGGTCGGCGCTCTCGGGAACTTCGGGCTGTGGTGGCATGAGCAGATCGAGCAGGCGGTCTTCGGCGAACTGTTCCGCCTTGTCCGCCACCTGATCCAGCCGCTCTTCACGCACCATATCAATGGCGACGTCCACCAGATCCCGAATCATCGACTCGACATCGCGGCCCACGTAACCGACCTCAGTGAATTTGCTGGCTTCCACTTTCAAAAAGGGCGAGTTGGCCAGTTTGGCCAAGCGGCGTGCAATTTCCGTTTTCCCGACACCGGTAGGCCCAATCATGAGGATGTTCTTAGGCATGACCTCTTCCGCCATCTCCGGCTCCAGCTTCTGACGGCGTATGCGGTTGCGGAGAGCAATGGCGACGGAGCGTTTGGCATCGGCCTGACCCACCACATGCTTGTCCAACTCAGCGACGATTTCGCGCGGCGTCAGCTCATCCAGCAATGGTGTCTCGTCATTCGATTGCTGCGGCAAGTAAATCACCATCAGCCCAATTCCTCAAGGGCAATGCTCTGGTTGGTGTAGATGCAAACGTCGGCCGCAATCTTCATCGCCTTTTCTACAATCTCCCGTGCGCCTAAAGTGGTGTTTTCCAGTAGCGCAACAGCGGCTGACTTTGCGAATGCACCACCAGAGCCAATAGCAGCGATCGGTGTGTCCGGCTCAATCACATCGCCGGTCCCGCTGACAATATACATGCTCTGCGCGTCGGCGACCAGAAGCAGAGCTTCCAGATGGCGCAGCATTCTATCCGTGCGCCACTCCTTAGCTAGTTCTACGACCGATCTCGCCAGGTTGCCGCTATGCTGTTCCAGCTTCGCTTCAAAACGCGCAAATAGCGCAAACGCATCAGCGGTGCTGCCCGCGAAACCGGAAACAATCTGGCCGTTATATAAGCGGCGCAGTTTCTTCGCACCGCTCTTTAAAACTTCACTGCCCATGGTGACTTGACCGTCACCCGCGATTACCATTTTGCCGTTGCGCCGAACACAAAGGATAGTCGTCGAACGGATTCTCTTGCGCATGTCTAAGCCTTCATTTCAGCACAAGGCGTAGACGCGGGAACTCCTTGACCCCCTTGCGCTGAAGTATCGTGAAAGCTGGGGTACCGTGTTTTGCTGACCGAATCCAGCCTGCGTAATCCCGTTCTCATCAACACGGTGGGACACTCCGCTGGTGTCCTGTTGTTCGGCTTTATCATTGCGTTGCTACTGCGTGACAGGCGCTCACATGACGTCCCCGGAACCAGGCTGTCCATCGTGGCCGCAGCACTCGCATTCGCCTGGAACGTGGGGTCTCTCATTGCCCTGGGGGCTGGCAACCCTGATTCGGTAACAATGCAAGTGGTGATGACGGCCAGTTTCGCCGTGCTCAGCTTATTGCCTGCCGTGTTGTTGCAGGTCGCCCTGCAGGGGCGGCTTCCGGGCATCACCACTACAGGATATGGCATCAGCGCGGCGGCCATTCTGCTACATGTGGCGGAGTTGTTTATCAGCAGCTCCGCGCCACATCAGATTGCGCTGATCATTGTGGCGCTTGGCTTTGCCGTCCTCCCCGTCATTGCCGTGATGGTGCGCAACCGTCCGAACAATACTCCCGTGCCCGAACGGACAGAATGGTTTTCGCTTGCGTGCCTCTTATTATTCGCCAGTTCGTTTCCGCACTTTGGCTATCAGCATTTTCATTCCCCCTGGACCGCCGAAATCGCCTGGCATCATATCGGGATCCCGGTGGCATTGATTGTCCTGCTGCAGGACTACCGGTTTCTCTTGCTCGACACATTCATACGGTTTTTAATGAATTCTGCCCTTGCCGCAGCTTATGTTGCGTTCATTCTGGCCGTGAATCAAAAGTTTCACTTGTGGCAGTTGGTCAACACCAGCGTGTTCGCGGCTGGTCTGGCGCTGGTGGCTGTTTGCGTATCGCTTATCTTCTTCGCGCACATTCGAAATCGTGTACAGCAATGGATCGGCAGCTCCATCTTTCACCGGCAGAATCTGGAAGACCGCATTCGTGCCATGACTCAGCTGCCGGTGAGGAAACGAAATGAGGATGAGTTGATCGCGAGCGCGGCGAAAGAAATTGCCGATCACCTTCGCACCGACCGCTTTGCCGTGGTCGCTGAGGCGAGAAATAGTGCAAGGCAGGGCCGTCCCGCCATGCTACCGGGCGAACTCTTGAACCTTGACGCTGAAGCGGATCTGTCCTGGGCGGAGGCGCGCATTCCGCTCCGTTTTTCGAGCGGCGAAGTGCGCTTCCTGCTCACCGGGGCGCGACGCGGACGTCAACGGTACTTGAGCGAGGATCTGGAGGATATGCGGCGTCTGGCGTCCGTCATGGTGGAGCAAGTGGAGCGCTTCCGGGCGGAGGAACTGCGCCGATTGGCGACCCAGGCCGAGTTGCGCGCCTTGCAATCACAAATTAATCCACATTTTCTGTTCAACGCGTTCAACACCTTGTACGGAACTATTGATCGCACTTCGTTTGAAGCACGGCGGCTGGTGCTAAACCTTACGGACATTTTCCGCTATTTTCTCCAGGGGGATCGTTCAGAAATCCCGCTCTCAGAAGAATTGCGCATCATAAAGGCGTATTTGGAGATCGAAAGCTTGCGGCTGGGCGACCGGCTGCTAACGGAACTGCATATTGATGAATCAGTCTTGGATGTAATGATTCCTGTTCTCTCGCTCCAGCCGCTCGTTGAAAACGCGGTGAAGCATGGCGTTGCCGGAAAGGCCGGCCCGGGCCGTGTCGTCATCAGGGCCGGTACTCAAGGCAGCATGCTGCGCATCAGTGTTGAAGATCAAAGCCCCGGCGTGGGGGGCGGTGGCAAAACCGTACACGATGGTTCTGGTGTGGGACTAGCGAATGTGCGCCGCCGTTTGAATCTGGCCTACGGTCCGGAATCTACTATTCAAGCAAGCTACGGCGTCCATGGATCGCAGGTTACCTTGTTGATTCCGCATTCCACAATTGCGCCCGAAACGAAACAGCAGGTGGGAGTTGCCAGCTAATTTGCGCGTGTTGATTGTCGATGACGAACCCATTGCCCGCAGGGTTTTGCGGCAGGAGCTGGTGTGCCTCAGCGGCGTGGAGGTCGTCGGCGAAGCGGATACTGGAGAGTTTGCTCTCAAGCAGATTTCCACGCTGCGCCCCGATCTTGTCTTTCTAGATATCCAAATGCCCGCCATGGGCGGCTTTGAAGTCTTAAACCAAGTCAAAGGCGACCGCGCTCCCTCCTTCGTCATGGTCACCGCATTTGATCAGCATGCAATCCGAGCTTATGAGGCCGGCGTCGTGGATTATCTTTTGAAGCCGGTTAGCCAAGCACGGCTCCAGCAATCGGTGGAGCGCGCCGCCCGGCTCCAGCAATCGGTGGAGCGCGCCGCCCCGCTCCTTAAGAGTGCCGCGAATCCGGCCGAACTGGCCGGCGGCTTTAGGCAGCAGTCCTCTGCAGATGCCGCACGCGGGGTCACGTATGATCCGCAGCTGCGGAAAATTGTGGGCAAAGCTGGTGATGACTATTTTCTGCTCATGCCTGAGGAGGTGCTAGCCTTCCAGGCCGATGGCGACCTTGTGTGGATTCTAACCGGCAAGCAGCGATACCTGGCAACGCAAAACCTAAAGGTCCTGGAAGAACGGCTCAGCAGCGGAGCTTTCCGGCGCATTCATCGGAACGCATTAATTAATGTAAATCAAATACGGAAGTTGAGCATGATTACCAGTCAGCGCTGGCAAGTCACGCTAAGCAACGGGTTAGAATTTATAGTGAGCAAGCGGCAAGCCCGTCACGTTCGTGACGTGCTCAACTGGTAGCCGCTTACCGGCAATTTTAGTCAGATCGTCAGATTTGAAGCCGGGATGCTGCTGAAACACGTCACACTAAAGAAGACTTATGTGTAAATTGTCCGTTACAGCGCTGACCGCTGGAATTTTGTTCGTTTTCGGCTGCAATGTGATGGCTTTCGAGCAGACCGGTGGCAATGCCGGAATGATTCGCGGTGTTGTGCAAGACCCCACAGGTGCTGTTGTCGCCGGCGCAACGATTGAAATACAGAATCCCGTTTCGCACTACACCCAGACAGTGACTACGGATGCTCAAGGCAATTTTCAACTCCCGAATCTGCCGCTTAATAGCTACCACATGGTGGTTTCAGACCCGGGTTTTCAATCGGCCGTTCAGGACGTCGAGGTCCGCTCCAGCGTTCCGCAAAACCTCAAAATCAGCCTCAAGATCGGTTCAGCTGCCACCACCGTGGATGTGGTTTCAAACGGCGGTGATCTGGTGGAAACCGATTCAACCGCCCACACGGACGTCGACCGAGGCCTGTTTGAAAAGCTGCCGCTGGAGACATCTTCTTCCGGCATGAGCGATCTGGTGACGCAAACCACACCTGGAGTTGCTGCCGACTCGAACGGGCTTTTCCACGGGTTGGGAGACCACGCCTCGAATTCGTTCTCGCTCGACGGCCAGCCGATCACAGACCAGCAGAGCAAAGTATTTTCTAATCAGATCCCTCTAGACGCGGTTCAATCCATGGAAGTAATCGAAGGCGCACCGCCAGCCGAATACGGCGACAAGACCAGTCTGGTCATTGTCGCCACCACGCGTTCAGGGCTCGGCAGCACCACGCCACACGGTGATATCACGACTTCTTACGGCACATTCGGGACTTCGAACACCAGTGTGAGTCTGGCGTATGGCGGTCAAAAGTGGGGAAACTTTATTTCTGCCAACGGCATGGATACGGGTCGTTTTCTGGATGGTCCTGAGCTTCAGGTCTTCCACGACCATGGCAACGAAGAAAACATCTTCGACCGCATAGACGTGGACCTGACTCCCGTTGACGTTTTGAGCCTGAACCTGAGCTTCACGCGTTCCTGGTTCCAGACACCCAACTCGTACGATGCGGAAAACGCAACCGCCTGGAATGGACTGGTGGTGTTCAACGGCGGCTTGGGTCCAATGGGCCTGCCGGTAGGCGCTCAGGATCAACGATCTAGAATCTTGACCTTTAACGTCTCTCCCACCTGGACCCGCACCCTAAACTCGAGTACGGTTCTCACTCTTGGAGTGTATGTTCGGCAGGATCAGTTTAATTACTTTCCGAGCAATAATCCCTACGCGGATTTCACGCCGGGCCTCCAATCTCAGAGCATCGGTCAGAATCGCCGCCTGACAAATGCGGGAACGCGCGCGTCGGTTTCTTATGTAAAGGGCATTCACAACATTAAAATCGGCGGTGATTACACGCAGACATTTATCACCGAGCGGGACTCATTCGGCATTGTGGACCCAACCTTCAACGCGCCCTGCCTTGAAGCGAATGGATCCCCCGACAGCAGCGCCACCACCACAGATCAATCGGAATGTACGAATGGATTGTTGCCCAATCCTACATACGCACCGATTCTTGCCTCCCTTGACCTGACCCGGCCGGGAACATTTGCGCGTGACTATGGGTTCTTCGGTCATTCCGACATTAAGGAGCTTTCGCTCTACGTTCAGGACACGATCAACATTAAGAACTGGACGTTCAATCTGGGAATCCGCGGCGACGTTTATAACGGAATCACCAGCGACGCCAAACCTGAGCCGAGGCTGGGAGTGGCTTACAACCTGAAGCGAACCAATACGGTTTTGCGCTTTTCCTACGCGCATACGATGGAAACGCCCTTCAATGAAAATCTGGCGCTTGCCAGTACCGGCTGCGACTACCCGGTAATCAATGCCCTGCAAACAATCTCGCAAGGTTATAGCTGCCTGGCAACACCGCTGAGCCCATCCACCCGCAACGAATATCACGTCGGATTGCAGCAGGCGTTTGGCCGCTTTCTAGTGATTGATGCGCAGTATATCTGGAAGTACACCGACAAGGCTTTTGACTTTAGCGTGCTCGGCAACACTCCGATTACCTTTCCGATTGAATGGGCGAAATCGAAGATCCCCGGTTACACCATTAGGGCCAGCGTGCCGAATACTCATGGCTTCACAGCTTACGTAGTGATGTCGTCTGTAGCTGCGCGTTTCTTCGGCCCGCAGGTCAGCGGTATTGGCACTACGCCCTCTTCCGTAGGCGACACTTCCGTGTTCCGCATAGATCATGACGAAAACTTCAATCAGACGACGCATTTGCAATATCAGATCGGGAAAAACGGGCCTTGGGTCGGATTCAACTGGCGTTATGACAGCGGCCTAGTGGCGGGCCCGATACCCTGCGCAGGCGGCAATTGCGCCAATGGGCCATTGGGTTCCGATTCGGTGGTGGATGTTTCCGGCCTCACCCCGGATCAGCAGTATGAAGCTGGATTGGCTTGTAATGGCGTGAAAGCAACTCCCACAAGCCCCATCAGTCCGAACAATTTGTGCGCGTCTTCGCAATATACCTCTACGCTGCTGCACATCCCCGCTCCGGGTACCGAAAACGATGACCTGCACCCGCCCCGCATCGCGCCGCGTAACCTCTTCGATATTTCCGTCGGCGACGACAACTTGTTCAAAGGCGACAAGTACAAGTGGAGTGCGCGGTTCACTATCGTGAACCTGGCAAACAAAGTAGCGCTCTATAACTTCCTTTCCACTTTCAGCGGTACGCACTATGTGGAGCCTCGGACACTGACGGCAACCCTGGGCTTTCATTTCTAACCGTTAAGGCTCCAGGGGAAGGCGAACCGATTTCCCTGGGCAGTGCGTCTAAAGGGTGAAGGTGTTAAGGCAATGTTAAAACGTCTTTCAGTGTTGCCGGCGACCCTGGCCGGGGTGCTGGCTGGGTTTCTTGTCTTCGCCACACCGGCGAATGCGCAGGCTAGATTCGGATTTGGAGTGGCCGTGGCCCCGGCGCCCGCTTATGGCTACGGGTATTCACCCTACGTTTACGCTCCCCCACCCTACCCTCCCTACTATTACGAGCCGCCTTACTACTACGACTATCCGTACGGCTATGGCTTTGGTTTTTACGGTGGTTACTACCCACGCGCTTACTATGGCTATCGAGGTGGATACGGGTATGGCTACGGCTCTCGGGGTGGTTACGGTTACCGGGGCGGCTACGGCTATCGCGGTGGCTATGGTAATGGCGGGTACGGGTATCGAGGCGGATATGGCCGCAGCGGCGCCATTGGCCATGCCGGCGGTTTTGGCGGGTACGGTGGCGGCGGACATCGCTAAGCTGCGGGACTAAAACGAGACCGCAGCCGCTCGGGCGCGGCATTGCCACGCAAGCAGCCGGTTGGTACCGGCATCTGTTGGCAGTGGCGCCGGCTTACTTCAGGAAGCTTCCTTTCCGCTATTCTCCAGATCCTTCACGCGCCGTTCCAGGGCCCGAATCGTGCGCAGCATTTCGCCGAGTTTCGGTACGATCGCCGAGGAACGTAGCCATTCCCGATGATCGAACGCGGGGGAACCCGCAACAATTTTGCCTGCCGGCACGTCATGCCCAACGCCTGACTGCGCCCAGACGATTGCATTCTTATGAATGGTCAGGTGGCCGGAAGAGCCAGTCTGGCCAGCCATGATTACGTTTTCCTCCAAAATCGTGCTGCCCGCCAGTCCCGTTTGGCCGCAGATAATGTTGTCCTCGCCCACCACGCACGCATGGCCAATCTGGCAAAGGCTATCAATCTTGGCGCCGCGCTTTACCCGGGTTTCGCCGAGCGTAGCCCGATCCACCGAACTCAACGTCTGGATTTCAACATCGTCTTCAATAACCGTAATGCCGGATTGTGGAATCTTTGCCTGATGCCCTTCGTTTGTCTTGGCAAATCCAAACCCATCGCCACCCACCACAACCCCGTTGTGCAGCGTCACGCGATTCCCCACCCGGCAGAACTCTCGAACCGCAGCGTGGGAATGGGCCGTGAAATGGTCACCGACCCGGCAACCTTCATAAATGACAGAGTGCGGATGAAGCACGGCGTTAGCGCCCAGAGTAACGTGCTCCCCGACCACCGCGAATGGCCCAATCGAGGGGTTCGCGCCGACTGTCGCTGTCGGCGCCACATAAGCAAGCGGATGGATGCCCGGCGCAGGTCTCGGAGCTTGATAAAACAACCCAAGCGCCCGCGCAAAATCGTGATAAGGATTGCGGGAAACCAGGGTCGCCCCGGAAAACTGCTTCAACGGTTCAGCAGCAATTATGGCGGAAGCCTTGCTGGCGCTGACCTTCGGCGCATACTTCATGTTCGCCAGGAAAGTGATCTCGCCCGGCAATGCCTTTTCGATGGTGGAAACGGCCCGAATCTCGAGGGCGGGATCGCCATAGACCTCGCAGCCTAGATGATCAGCCAGTGAACCGAGCGTGAGAGAACGCATAGCTTCATTAGACGACTTCGCAAGCTTTGTAACCTGTGGGAGTGATTGAAATCCGGCAACTCACCGCTGAAGAAGCGACCCAGAACATCACAGGACTCGCGGAAATCCTCATGGACTGCGTTGCTGGCGGAGCGTCGGTCAATTTCATGGCTTCGTTCACCCAAACGGAAGCCGAAGTCTTCTTCGGCAAAGTGGTGGAGAGTGTTGCGCGGAATGAGCGCATCTTGCTCGTCGCCTTCGTCGATTCCAAACTGGCCGGAACAGTGCAAATCGTGTCGGCAACGCCGCCGAATCAACCCCATCGCGCCGACGTTGCGAAGCTGTTGGTGTCAAGGTGGGCACGCGGTCGCGGTATCGGCGAGCGTCTGATGCAGGCGGTTGAGACAACAAGCCGGCAGATGAGCAAATCACTGCTTGTGCTGGATACCGTAACCGGCGACGCAGGCGAGCGTCTGTACTCGCGCCTGGGCTGGACCAAGGTTGGTGTGATTCCGCGCTATGCCCTGTATCCGGACGGCAGTTGGTGCGACACAACGATTTTTTACAAACAGCTGGATTCGGTCTAACAAGCCGTTACGTCGGGTGCACTAAAATCGCCTTAGCTCTTTTATGGCACTAAAACGTCGTGGCTTCGTTAAGGGGCTGCTGGTCACACCAGTAGTCCCACTAGTCGCGCAGCAGCCACCTGCGCAGACCCAAACTCAAGCAGCGCCTAACCTGCAGCCTCCTAAGCAGCCGCCCGTAACCCACCCCTACGGCTATGTGGATAAGCTTGCCACGGTCCAGGTAGATACGACGGCTGAGACGAGCCAGCTCTTCTTTAAGCCCGACCAATTCTCCGCTCTCGAAAAACTAGGCGCGGTTCTAGTGCCCCCACTCCAAGGCAAGCCCGGAGCCAGCGAAGCAGGCGCAGCCTTGTTCCTGGACTTCCTCATCAGCGAGTCGCCGAAAGACCGCCAGCAGCTCTATCTGCATGGGCTTGACGGCCTGAACGCCGCTGCTAAAAAGCAATTTGGCAGGTCGTTTTCAGAACTCGATTCAAGCCAGGCAGATTCGATTCTGAAGCCGCTGATGGTGGCGCGGTTCTGGCCGGAAGAAATGCCGGACGATCACATGAAGCACTTCATCGCCCAAGTTCATATGGATTTGCGAACCGCCACCATGAACTCACACGAGTGGGCGGAAGCCTCCACCAATGCCGGCGCTACCGGCCGCCGGGGTTTCAACCGCGGTACCGGTCTCTATTGGAATCCTATCGACCCGGTGGTTAAAAGCTAACGAAAATGCCTATTAAAACATACGATGTCATCATTGTCGGCTCCGGCCACTCCGGCGGCATGGCTGCCAACATCCTTACTGGAAAAGGCATCTCCTGCCTGATGCTGAACGCGGGACCGCAGGCCGATATGGCCAAAGACCGCGAGATGAAAAATACGTACGAGCTGCCTTATCGCGGTTTCGGTCAACCCGGACGCCTTCCTCACGTCTTTCAAGCTAATGAGTTCAATGCGAATCAATGGGTGGACGAAAAGGAGAATCCTTACACCTATCCATCCGATGCCGTGTATAACTGGGTGCGCGTTCGCCTGCTCGGAGGACGTTCCCTGTTTTGGGCCCGGCAATCTTTTCGTCTAAGCGACTACGAATTCAAAGCCGCTGATATTGACGGCACTGGTGAGAATTGGCCGATCAGTCTCGCCGATGTGGCGCCGTATTACTCACGCGTCGAAGAAATCTTCCGCGTCTCCGGCCGCAAAGAAGGCTGGCCGCAGTTCCCGGATGGCAACTTCATCGACACGTCGTACCCGCCTGATTCAGAATCCATCAAGAAGATCACGGAATCAGCCACCAAGAAGGGCATGCCCGTTTCCAAATGGCGTATCTCGCAAGGCCGCGATGGAATGGCCAGTTCCATGAACCTGCTATTGCCCGATGCCTTGGCAACGGGCAAACTCGACATCGTTCAAAACGCCATCGTACGGGAGATCTCGGTCGATCCGCATACCGGTCTCGCCAATGGAGCGCATTTTGTGGACCGCCATTCGCGCCGCGAAATGCATGTGAATGCCAAAGTCGTCGTGCTCGCCGCCGGCACTCTCGAAAGCACACGGCTCTTGCTCAATTCCAAACTCGCCAATTCAAGCGGTGTAATGGGTCACTATCTCGTGGACCAAATGTATGGCGTTTCAGTAGTCGCCTCCATTCCCGAAGCCCGCGATCGCAAGGCACCCCCCGGGTTCATGGGCGGATCGGCTTTCGTACCGCGCTTCCGCAATTTAAACAAGAATCAGAAAAGCGATTTCATCAAAGGCTATTGTGTCGGCTTCAGCAGCGGCGGGAACGCCAGCGCCGACTACTTCCCGCTCTACGGCGAAGAACTGCAAACCAAGCTGGATAGCTACGCCGGGTCTTGTGTTTCCGGCTCCATCTTCGGTGAGCGCGTGAACAAGTACGAAAACCATGTGCGAATCGACAAGAATCTAGTGGACGATTACGGCATACCGGTACTGCACATCGAAGCGCGCGACGGCGAAAACGAAACGCGGATGCGCAAGGATGCTGCCGACACTATCGAAGAGGTCTTCCATGATGCCGGTTGGGAAATCATCTGCAAGACCGACAAGGTTAACCCGCCCGGCTACAGCATCCATGAAGTCGGAACCTGCCGTATGGGCGACGATCCTAAGAAGAGCGTGCTCAACAAGTGGTGCCAGAGCCACGACATCAAGAACCTGTTCGTTGTAGACGGCGCCAGTTTCGTTACCGCCGGCTGGCAGAATCCAACCATGACGATACTTACGCTTTCTATGCGAGCTTCAGAATACCTGGCCGAGCAGATGAGGCAAGGCACGCTGCGTTCGGCGTAGCTTTTGCTCCAGGGTGAAGCAAACGCGGCTGAAACTGGGAAACAGAGCGTGGGTCTTCACCTGAAAGCCGCCTTACATCCTTACTGCTGACCCCGTAACGCCTCCAGCGGATTCACCAAAGAAGCACGCCTAGCTGGAACATAACTTGCCACTGCAGCAATCACCGCCAGCAGTACACTTACCGAAATAAACGTAGCCGCATCAAACGCGCTGACTCCGAAGATGACGCTTTGCATAAAACGCGTAAGAGCAAACGCCCCGGCCAAACCCACCACGATCCCGATAAGCGATAGGCCAATGCCTTCTCTTAGAACCATTCCAGCAACGCGTCCAGGCTCGGCCCCTAGTGCCACGCGTACCCCGATTTCGCGCGTGCGCAACGTCACCGCATAGGCCAGCACGCTGTAAAGCCCAATCGCCGCCGAGATCAGCGCAATGACTGCAAACGCCAGCAGGATCGTCATGGTAAAGCGGCGCGGCGCCACCCATTGGGAAAGTATGTTCTCCATACTGTCCACCTCCGAGACGGGCAGGTCCTTGTTGAGAGTCCAGATCTGCCGCTTCACCGGGTTCGCCATGGCCAGTGGATCACCCACAGTTCGCACCAACAACAGCATCTTCTGCATGTCGTGCGCGGGAAGAAAGATCTCGGTATGCGATTCGGCGTCGGGCCCGAATTGGTGTGAATTACTGACAATGCCAATAACCCTGATGTTCGCCTCATTGAACACAAACACCTTACCCAACGCATCCTGCTTAGGCCAGTTAGATTGTGCAAAGGCTTGGTTGACCAAGGCAACACCAGGCTTCGCGGCGTCCACGTCTTGCTGAGTAAGGTTTCGTCCCTTAAGCAAATGGAGCCCAAGCGCATCTAAGTGTTGCGCGGTCACTTGAGTCCAGTCGGTCACTTTAGAGTGATTCATATCCTGCACTTCGCCGGGAAGCGTGTACGTCTGCTCGCTGATAGAACGCATAGGCAGTGCAGTGGCTAGGCTGGCGGCTTTTACTCCGGGCAAGGCTTGTACCCGAGTCAGAAGCTGCCTATCAAACGACGCGAACTGATCCGGGTTTCTGTATTCGTAACTGGGCAGCGCGATATCCATTGTCAAGAGGTGGTCGGGACGAAAGCCCGTGTCCACATCCATCAGCGACAAAATGCTGCGAATGGTCAATCCCGCCCCAACCAGCAGAATCAATGAAAGCGCCATCTCCACAACCACCAGCCCCGCCCGGAAGCGGCGCGATGATCCTGCCACGGACCGCGACCCACGGCTCAGGGCTTCCGCAACGCTTTGTCGAAAAGCGTGGAACGATGGAGCAAGTCCGAAAAGAATGCCTGAAGAGAAGGTCAACCCAAGGGTGAACGCAAGCACCTTGAAGTTGAGGCTCAGCTCATGGAGACCGTGTGCAGCGTCGGGCGCAAGGTAGGTAATTAGCCGCATACCGCCAATCGACAGGATGAGCCCCAAAGCGCCACCTACAACACTCAGCAAAACACTTTCCGTCAAGTTCTGGCGCATGATTCGCCAGCGGCTGGCCCCAATCGCCGCTCTCACTGCCATCTCCTTCTCCCGTGCCACCGCCTTCGTCAACAACAAGTTGGCAACGTTGGCGCAGGCAATCAAAAGCACGAAAACTACTGCCACCTGCATGACCAGTAAGCTGGTGCGAGTGTCTGGATTAACGTCCTCGGAGATAGCCGGAAATACATTCACGCCCCAGCCTTGATTCTCCGGGCGCTGCTTCGCCAGCCGTTGCGCAATTAGCTTCATTTCAGCGCTCGCTTGGCCCAAGCTGACTTGCGGCTTCAAGCGTGCCATGACCGTAAGCGCCAGACCATTCAACTCAGTCTCAGTTGGATGAAGATTCAGGAGCACCCACACCTTGGGCTTGCTCTGGTCAAGGCCCTGGCCGGAAGCGGGCAGTTCGAACTTATCCGGCAGCACGCCAATGATTTGATATTGCGCATTAGACGCGTGAATCTGTTTGCCCAAAATATGCGGATCGGCATTGAAGCGGCTCCGCCAAAGATCGTCACTGATGATCGCCACCTGAGCATGGGAATCACTCTCGGAGTGGCTGAAATTGCGACCAATCCGCGGTGAAACTCCCAGCATCGGCAGGAAACCCTGGGTCACTGTTACGCCCGCCACCTGCTCCGGTTCATGCCCGTTCACAGACGTCACATTGAAATGTTCATCCTGGTACGCTTCCATGGCCGAGAAAGAATGCGCCTGGGCTTTCCACGCTTCAAAGTTCCGGAAGGTCACTGCCAAGCGCCCATTCACAAAGGTGAGCAGCGTAGCATTCGATGAGTAGAGGCAGACCACCTGCTGCGGGTCCTTTACAAATTGAAATGGAAGGGAATTCAGCAAGACGGCATCGACGGCGCTGAAGATGGTCGCATTTGCCCCGATGCCCAGGGCCAGAACCAGCAACGCAGCAATCGCGAAACTGGGAGTGCGGATTAGCTGGCGAACGGCATATCGAATATCCTGAAATACTGTTTCCACAGCTTGCCTCTTCTGTCGATCATAGTAAGGCATGGGACGCTTTGAATCTTCTGCCGATTTCTACCAGTATCGCGAGCCATACCACCCGATGTTTTTTGCAGCCGCCGCCTCGCAACTTCGGCTAACCACGCACACCCGCATGCTGGATGTCGGCTGCGGCCCGGGCAATCTGGCCATCGGATTCGCATCATTTTTAGGTTTCTGCGAAGCCGTTGACATCGAACCTGAGATGTTGCGGGTAGCTCGTGAGAATGCAACCCGGGCTGGTGTTGCCGTTACGTTCTATCAGCTCCCTATTGAAGAGCTAAATCCGGGACCTTCTTCGCTTGACCTCATTACAATCGGACGCGCCATCCACTGGCTGAATCGCGAGGCAACACTCTCCGTCTTCGAGCGCGCGGTCGCTCAAGGCGGAAGAATTGCCGTTTGTAACTCTGCGCCTGTCGATGCGCCATGGGTTAGGAAATTCAAAGAGGTGCGCCGTGCCTGGTCTTCCGATTCAGACGAATCACGCTACCGTCCGAATCTGGACCTGTGGTTTGCGCCATCGAGATTTCGAAAAGTGGAGGAAATCTCAGTTACGCAACAGAACCCCGTGACAATAGATGACCTAGTGAATCGAGGGCTCTCGTTCTCCGTCACATCGCCTCTGGTCCTGGGAGAACGCCGGCCCCGATTCGAAGCGCAAATGCGTAGTGCTCTTCAGGAGTTTGCATCTAACGGCGTCATTGAGGAGCAGGTGACAGCGAAAGCAATCGTATTCGGTTAGGCTTCGGCCGCGGCCTCATTTGGCGTCGCCGAACCAGCCTTGCCTTTGCGGAACCATTTGAGCAGTGAAAAGACACTACCTACTATGCAAACGAAGACAAACACGACCATTGTCCAGCGAAACGGCTCGGAATTAGCCACGCGAACGATCAGCCGGCCATAGTGAATTGCCAGCGCGCCGATGATCAAGAATCTGACGGCGCGCGAGATGCCGACCACCAGTAGCAGCTTCTTCAGCGGATACCCGAGCGCACAGACAGTTGCCACAACAGCCGTGTAGGGAAAGGGCGGCGGCGCCAGACAGGCGATCCCGATCGCAAGTCCGCCGTTCTCACCAATCTTACGTTTCAGATATTCGAAGCGCCGCTTGCCAGCCACGCGTTCAATGCCGGCATCTCCAATCCGCCGAGCTACCGACTCCAACAGCCAGGTGCCAGCTAACGCGCCGCACACAGCCGATAAGACATAGACTGGATATCCGGCGTGATTCCGAATGACCAGCGTCACTACCACCAGATCATTGCCAAGTGGAAGCAACAGGAAGGATGAATCCATCACACCCATCACAAAAGGGCCCAGATAGTTCAATCTGAAGATGATGTGGAGCAGTAACTGCAGCGTGTGATGCAACTATGAGCCTTTCGCAGAGATGAGATGTAATTGTGATAGCTTCAGTTACTTTGGAGAAACTCAATGAGATCTAAAGGGACTGCAATCCTCGCTGCAATTGCCGCATTAGCGATTGCGGGAGTCTTCTACAACGGAATCCTGCGCGGTCAGGATGCGGCTGAAAAGAAGGTTATGCCGCCCGATCGCATAGCGCATGTGCTTGTGGTCTCACAAACCAAAGGATTTGAACACGATTCCATTCCAGATGCCATGGCCAACATCTATCGAATGGGCCACGATACTGGGCTCTGGGAAACTACGCTTCGCACCGACACCGAAAACATCACGAAAGCGAAAAACGACGGCAACTTCAAGAACCTTGACTATTTTGATGTCCTGGTTTTCGCGAGTACAACGGGCGAACTGGATCTCACAGCCGAGCAAAAACGCGACATGATGTCGTTCATCAAGGAAGATGGCAAGGGGTTTGTCGGCATCCACGCGGCGCTGGATACCAACTACAAATGGCCTGAATATGGCGAGATGATCGGCGCCTGGTTCGATCAGCACCCCTGGGGGACCTTCAACGCACCCATCATCAATGAAGGCGGCGATTTCCCGGTTACTCGACATTTCCCTCACGCCTTCACCAAGCGCGATGAAATCTACCAGCCTTCGAAGGAGTTCTCGCGCGAGAAGGTCGACGTGCTGCTCAGCTTAGATGCCAGTAAATTGGATTATAAGAATAATCCGCGCATTCATCGCACTGACCATGATTTCGCCGTGGCCTGGTCCAAGATGTATGGCAACGGCCGGGTGTTTTATTCGACGCTTGGTCACACAAAAGAGGCTTGGGATGATCCGGACATTCGGAAGATGTACTTCGAGGCTCTGAAATGGACGCTCCACCTGACCGAGGGCAGCACGGAATCGCATCCGCAAATCATGCCGAACTCAACAAAATAAGCGAACAATCTCCCGACATTTGCGTATGTGTGTCTGGGAGATCAAAAGATGGTGTTGAAAGATATTGTTGAAGAAATTCAGGTCCTGGGTAGAGACCTTGTCGATAAGGTCAAGTCTTTGATTCATGAGGGCAACGTGCAACGGATCATTATCAAGGATGTCCAGGGAAACACATTCTTAGAGATCCCCGTGACTGTGGCTGCCGTTAGTGTGATTCTTGCCCCGGTCTTAGCCGCTGTGGGTGCAATTTCGGCCCTGGTTGCCAAGTTCACTATTGTGGTGGAACGCGCTGAGACCACAAGCTCCAGGACCACTAATCTTTAAAACGTGACTGTTTAAATCGTCACCAGGTCAGTTGAGACTCGTTTCAATTGACCGCACGCCGCATAAATGTCGCGGCCGCGTGGCTTCCGCAAGAAGCAAGGAACCGCGCGCTTGACAATTTGCTGAAAGCTCTCCACGCGTTCTGGATCAGGCGTTTCAAAGTTGATTCCGGGCCCCGGATTTAGTGCAATCAGATTAACTTTGCAGTTGAGCCTTGAAACCAGCCGAACCACCCGCTTCGCATCCGCATCGGTGTCGTTAACGCCCTTCAGCAACACATACTCGAACGTCAGCTTTTCCCATGCCCGCAGCGGATAGTTACGGCACGTTTCCATCAGGTCGTTCAGATGGTATTTGCGTGTAATCGGCATCAGTTCGCGTCGCTGCTGTTCGGTAGAGGCGTTCAGTGAAATGGCCAGCTTCGGACGTATTTCCGCCTGACCCATCTCCTGAATTTTCGGAATGATGCCGGAAGTGGAGAGCGTAAGTCGCTTGGGCGACATCGCGACTCCCGCCGGATCAGTAAGGACACGAGTCGCTTTTAACACGTTATCTAGGTTCAAGAGCGGCTCACCCATACCCATCATCACCACGTTCATGCGGGCGTTGGTGGCGTCCAGTCGGTGTTCTTTCGCCACCAATAGTACTTGCCCCACAATTTCTCCGGCTGTCAGGTTTCGTTCCAGGCCCATTAACGCAGTGAGGCAAAACCGGCAATCGACCGGGCACCCGACCTGACTGGAGATACAAACCGTGTCGCGCCGGTCTTCCGGCATCAACACAGTTTCCACGGTTCGATTGTCTTCCAGGCGCAACAGGTACCGCCGGGTACCGTCATTGGAATCAAAGCGCTGTTCGACTACCGGCAGCCCTACTTCGTAACTTTCAACCAGATCATCGCGAAGCGAAATCGGAAGGGTTGAAATTTCCGACAAATTAGCCACTTGTTTTCTGTACAGCGCGTCATATATCTGGCTGGCGCGATAATGGGGGTGTCCAGGTCCAAGCAATCTTTGGATGTCGGAAAGCTCCATTCCGACAAGTGCCCGGCCCGCACCGCTAGGAATCATCAGGCTTCAGTGTACCTATTTCGCCGAAAGAAAGGCCGATCAACTAAATGGTTTTAGCTATACCCCCTGTCAGAGAAATTGAACGAGCCAAGCTTGCGAACGGTGTTCGAATCGTCACCGAAGTGATGCCCTACGTACGTTCCGTTTCACTGGGCGTATGGATTGGGACCGGTTCGCGCATCGAACGTGGGCCGGAAAACGGGCTCTCGCATTTTTTGGAGCACATGGTGTTCAAGGGCACCACTACCCGGTCAGCCGAAGACATAGCGAAATCAGTGGACTCCGTCGGAGGCGGCTTGGATGCCTTTACCAGCAAGGAACTGGTCAGCTTCAACACCAAGGTTCTTGATGAACATTTGCCGCTGGCGCTGGATATCCTTTCTGATCTCGTGCTGAATCCGGTGCTCCGCCCCGAAGACATTGAAAAGGAAAAAGGTGTGATCCTTGAAGAAATAAAGATGGAGGCCGATCAGCCGGAGTTTGTGCTGCACGAGACCTTCATCAGCAATTTCTGGAAAGGCCACGGGCTGGGCAAGCCTATTCTGGGCACGCGCGAAACGGTGAAAAAGTTTGAGCGCGAGATGCTCCTCGACTTTTACTCCCGCGTGTATTCGCCTAGCAACATCCTGATTACCGCTGCGGGCAATTTGGATCACGAAAACATTGTGAAGCTGATTAGCGAAAGATTTGCTGGTCTAGCCGCGCGCGAGCCGATCCCCTCGGATTCCATTCCCAAAACACATGCCCCGTTAATCCTGAAGAAGAAGGAATCCCTGGAACAGGTGCATATCACGATGGGAGTTCCGGCATACCGCCTCGCGCATGAAATGCGGTATCCGCTTTACATTTTGAATACTGTTCTAGGCGGCGGCATGAGTTCGCGCCTGTTTCAAAACATTCGCGAGAAGCAGGGCTTGGCCTACGCAGTGTACAGCGAGCTTAATCTTTTCAGTGACACTGGCTGCTTCACCGTATACGCCGGCACCGCGGTGGAAACAGCGCGGAAAGTTGTTGAATCCGTGATCAATGAGTTCCGCGAGCTGAAGGAAAACTTGATCAGCGACGATGAATTGCGCCGCGCCAAAGATCATCTGAAAGGCTCGCTGATGTTGAGCCTGGAATCAACCACCAGCCGCATGTCGAACCTGGCGCGTCAGGAACTGTACTTTGACAAATTCATGACGCTCGATGAGATGCTCGACAACATAGAGGGTGTCCGCAAAGAAGATGTTCAGAAAATCGCACAGCAATTCTTTACAACGGACACAATAGCGCTGGCCATGCTGGGCCGCTTAGGCGACATGAGCATCACGCGTGAAGATCTGATCTGTTAGGGCGCTAGCTCTTTAGTTGAGCTAGCTTTTCGTCCAGGAAGTCCAAAGACTTCTGGAGCATTTCTTTGTACCGTGGGTTGCTGGAAGCGGCGATATCCTGAAGCACTCTGGTGCGTGAGAGTTGCAGACTTTCCAGCTCGCGCTGCCGGGTAGCCTCGGCCTCATCGAATTGCTTTGCATTCTTGATGTCGGCTGCTCGTTCGGCGGCCAGTTCAATTTGTTCTTCAACAGATTTGCTTTCCCAACCGCGTGCCATGCTGCTTTGATGTTCGCATATATTTCAGATTTCTTCCGTAGCGTCTCTCAAGTCCACCTCGTACTGCAGGGCTCGATGTGCTTCGTCATCTATTTTTCCCTCGTTTAGCAGCTCGAAGGCAGCTCGTCGTTCAGTTTCACGCAACTGTTGACTCACGCGGCGAAGCAACCTGATCTCTTCCCGAGCCAGTGCACTTTCGGTCTGTGAATCCGGAGCTAGAGATCTTAGCCGCCCTTCGTAAAGCTGCTCCAACATGCTCAAGACCGCAAAATCCTTGCCGCCCCAGGATGCTTTCATCTTCGTCAAGGCATCCAGCGCCTTTTGCAACATGTATCTTCGGCCCACTTCCACATCCTGGCTTTGCGAAAGATCTCTGGCCAACCCAAGCTTTCGAATTAGAAGAGGCATGCTAAGGCCTTGCAGGACTAGCGTCGAGAAAATCACACAAAACGTTAGGAAGATAATCATGCTCCGCTGCGGGAACGGTTGTCCATTGTTAAGCTTTTCCGGCAGTGAGAAGGCGGCCGCCAGCGCCAGCACTCCGCGCATTCCGGCCCATCCCACTAGAAATGCAGATTTTCTGGAATATTGAACGCTGGACTGGTTGAACACACGCTTTCTCACCCAGGCGGAGAAAGCTGAGCCAGGCATAACGGAGATGATCCGCAGCACAATCACGAACAAGCTGCAGAGTGCTCCATAAGCAATTAGTTGTTCAGTGGTGACACCGTCAATCTCAGTGAGGATTCTGGGCAGTTGCAATCCAAGGAGCAGGAACACCAGCCCGTTTAAAACGAAGTCTAGATTGTTCCAGACCGCGGATCCCTCAATTCGCGCCTTGAGGGAAAAGATATCCGTGCTTCGCGCCATGTACATACCGCAGGCAAGCGTCGCCAGAACGCCGGAGCATTGGGCCGCTTCCGCTGAAAGATACGCCAGAAAAGGCGTAATCAGGCTGATGGTGATTTCCACATTGGCGTCAGAAATGCGGCGCTGCAGCCAGTTGACCATGACTCCGGTGACAAGACCAATCAGCACTCCCATAAGAACCAGGTAAGCCAGCGTCCCAATGCCCACCGCAACAGAGGGCGTCACCCCGGTCAGGACCAAAGCCAGCGTGAAACGCAGTGCGACTAAGCCGCTGCCATCGTTTACCAGACTCTCTGCTTCCAGCAGTTCAGTAATGGCGTGCGGCAACCCGAATCGTTTCGCCGTGGCGGTAGCTGCAATCGCATCGGTCGCCGCAATCACTGAGCCCAACACCAGGCCGGTACGCCAGTCGAAGCCCGGAATCAAAAAACGTGATATGCCCGCTACCCCGAAGACAGTTACCCCCACCAGTCCGAAGGCGAGCATGGCGATTCCAACAATGTTCCTGCGAAACTCTCGCCATGAGATCTGATAAGCCGCGGAAAACAGAAGTGGAGGCAAGATGACCAGAAAAACCAGGTCGGGATCCAGCTTGACGTGCGGCAACCCCGGAACAAAGCTGAGAACCAAACCGCCAATCACCATCATGATGGGATAGGCAATTTGCAGCTTCCGGGCCAAGGTCGCCAGCATCACGACTGAGAATGCCAGCAAAAGCAGCACAATCTCGGTGTTTCGAACAGGCACTAGCCGAACAATAGCATCCGCCGGGCCTTAAAGTGTGCGGCGACTCCCGAATTTTCTGGAGGAGAATGGCTACCCGATCAACCCGTCACCACAACCTTGCCCACCTGAGCATTCGATTCCAGATATTCAAAGGCCTCCCTGATCTGGCTTAATGGAAAGGTCTTGGCGATTTTCGGAACGAACCGGCCATCCTGCAAGCGGTCAAAGACGTACTTCTTGGCGGTTTCCAATACACCTGGCAGGTGGTGCAGCTCTAAAAGTGAATATCCGCGAATGGACAATCCTTTGCCCAAAGCCGTGACAAGCGGGAACGGCGTAGCCTGCATGGATAGGGCTCCGTACTCGAAAATGATGCCGCCCGGAGCTGCTGCCAGTGCCAATTTTTCTACGAAAGGTCCGGCAACCGGATCGAAAATGACCCTTGCGCCCTTACCGCCTGAAATATCCTGAACCCGTGCCACCAGATCTTCCTCTTCCGTCGCAATTACATGCGCCGCGCCCAACTCAAGCAACTCTCGCTTTTTTGCGCTGGTTCGAGTTGCGGCAATGGACGTGGCGCCTTCGGCATTCACAATTTGGATAGCCGCCAATCCCACGCTCGAAGACGCTGCGGAGATAACAACGAAGTCTCCGGCGCTTACTTTGCCGTAGTGCACCAGCGCGCCGTAGGCAGTCAGGTACTGCATCCAGACAGCGGCCGCCTGCGTAGCGGAAATGTTGACTGGATACTCACCCAATACCCGCGCCGGGACAATCGCCTGCTCGCCGATCACCCCGTACTGATTCATAGAGAATCCGGGGATGCTGGCGACGTGTTTGCCGATCCAGGATTCGTCCACGCCTTCTCCCACCGCCTCCACGACACCGGCTGCTTCATAACCTACGCGGCCCGGCAGTTTGGGCTGCTCCATGTAGTATCCCCTGATGAATAGCGCTTCGGCCCGGTTTAATCCGTTGGCCTCCACACGCAACCGAACATCCCCGGGGCCGGGTTGCTCAAGCGGAGCTTCTTCCAGCTTCAGAACTTCCGGTCCGCCCAATTCGTAAAATTTAACAACTTTGCTCATAGCTTCGTGATGAATAAGCATCCAGCTCTGTTACTTCTTTATCAGGCGAAATGTTGACTTATCCCAGCCTCTAGTTGTATTGTGACGATTCGGCTTCCGGCTGTCAGATTACCTGGACGCTCGAAAAGGTGTCTATAAACTTAAATGTCCGGGTTCAATCTGACCAAGATGGAGAAACTGCAACTTACCCTCGACTCGACGCTGGAAAGCGTGGACAAGGTAGAGCAGATAGTGATGGAAGAAGCTGCGAAGTCGGGCTTCGACGAAGATGATCAGCACCAGATTGGTATGGCAGCACGCGAATGTACCGTCAATGCCGTGGTGCATGGAAACCGCTATAACAAGAACAAGCGCGTGCATCTGGAGATTCAGCGCTCTCCGCAGTCACTAACCGTTATCGTGGGCGATGAAGGCGCAGGATTCTCCCTCTCCGATTTGCCGGACCCGCTGGCTCCGGAAAACTTGATGAAGCAGTCTGGTCGCGGACTATTATTGATTCGAGCGTTCATGGACGAATTCGACCTTTACCCCCGTGTAGGGGGCGGCACCGAAGTCAAGTTGGTCAAGCATGTGGTTTCCACGTGAGGACGTAGTTTCAGGCACGAGTTTGAAGAGGAGGCACGAGTGAGTGTAAAACTGACATCACGTCAGGTTGGAGATGTGACCGTCATAGATGCGGCGGGGAGAATTACGCTGGGCGAAGGCGCCAGTGCTTTTAGGAACGCCATTCGAGATCTGGTAGCCAAGGGCAACAAGAAGGTTCTTTTGAACCTGGGCGAAGTCTCGTACATAGACAGTTCCGGAATCGGTGAGTTGGTTTCGGGCTTTACAACGGTGACAAACAGCGGCGGCCAATTGAAGTTGGTGGGCCTCTCAAAGCGGGTAAAAGACCTGCTGCAGATCACCAAGCTCTATACCGTTTTTGAAGTTTTCGACGACGAGACTGAAGCCGTTCGTAGCTTTTCTTAGAACGAGACTCCAGTTCCCTCTGGCAGAACTGAGGCGGATGAGAGTTTTTCCTATGCCGTCGCACCATATTGCAGCAGCATCCAAGAGGACCCTTAAAACCTATGCCCAGTTCTGCCATTCCAAGCCTTGTCCCCCAAAATCCCGCGAACAAGACGCCGACGAGCGATTTCTTTGCGACGCCGAAGCCCGCTCGATTTGAACTTCTTATTGCCGACGAACTTACGCTCATGCGCGAGGGCCTGTCGGCCCTATGCAATTCAATTGCTGGTTGTAAAGTTGTCTCGCAGGTCGGCGCCGCAACCGCGGCACTAGCCGAGATTGAACGGCTCCAGCCTGATTTGGCGCTGCTCGATTTGAATCTGTCGGACCTCGCTGCCACGGAGGTTATCCGTCGCGTTCGCGAAGCGGGATATCGCACCCGCTGCGCGATATTCTCTCAGCGCCGGGACAAGAAGACGGTGCTGGAGGTTCTCCGCGCCGGTGCATGCGGGTTCCTGCTGAAGACTTCCACATATGCAGAGATGACAGAAGCACTCACGCAGTTCACAAACGGCGGCATCTACGTTTCACCGCAGATTGAAGTCATGTCACTCTTCGGCGAACCCACCAGCCGGTCGCAAACTGATGATCCGCTTGAGACGCTAAGCAGCCGTGAGTACCAGGTCTTCACCTTGCTCGTGGAAGGCATACGCGCAAAGGAGATTGCCGCACGCCTACAATTGAGTCCGAAAACAGTGGATACCTATCGCTCGAGTTTGATGCGTAAACTCGACATTCACGACGTGGCGGGCCTTGTCAAATTTGCCATCCGGCGAGACTTGGCGGACTTAAAAGCTTCATAATCAGGGCCGTGGCTCCCCAGCCAGGTAGGCCGGAATGTGTTAGGCTGAAAATGCCAAATAGGGGTTACAAAGTAAGAAAGGCAAGCAGTCCGTTTTGACCCGTCACGATCTTAAAGATCAAATAGAGCACGATCAGTTTACTGATGCAGTCACCGGTGTAGTTACTTACACGCAATCTCATCGCCAGCAGGTGATTCGCTGGTCGCTTATCGCAGCGGCCATCATTGTAGTGGTGGGCGGAATCTGGGGCTTCCTGAAGTACCAGTCAAACCAGCGCGAAAACGACTTGGCTCAAGCCATGGCAGTGACTAGCGCTCAAGTTGGTCCTCCCAATGATTTTGGGAAAACCTATCCCACTGAAGCTGCCAAGGATGCTGCCGCTGAGAAGGCTTTCTCTGGCGTCATTGCCAAAGACGGGAACAGTGAAGAAGGGATGATTGCGCTTTACTACCTGGCCACACAGAAGGCGAAAACTGACCAGGCTGGGTCCGAAGCCCAATTCAAGCGGGTTGCTGATTCCGGCACAAAGGTTTCGCCTCTGGCCAAGATTGCACTGGCCCAGCTCTATATGGGCGAAAACAAGACGGCTGCCGCGCAGGACTTGCTTCGCTCTATCATTAACGATCCAACAGCCCTGGTTTCAAAAGCGCAGGCTCAGATTTTACTGGCGCAGACCGAAGCCACAGTCAATCCACAGGACGCCAAAGGCGTGCTGAAGATGATTAGCGCTACCGACGAAAAGCGCCCTGCGGTGTCTCGCGCTATAGAGACGGTTTCCTCTCAGTTAAAGTAGCCGGACTTCGAATGCTAGGCCGCCTCCGCCTGGACGCTGATCAATCGCGCGGCAGACGCTATCCGGAAGCTCTCCACCCCTACCGCAATGATTTTCAACGGGATCGGGACCGCATTATCCATAGCCGGGCTTTCCGCCGCATGGAAGGCAAAACCCAGGTCTTCGCAACCGGGTTGAGTGATCATTTTCGAAACAGACTCACTCACACGCTGGAAGTTTCGCAAGTGGCGCGAACGGTGGCGCTCGCCCTGGGACTTAACGAAGAATATACCGAAACCTTGGCCTTGGCGCATGATCTGGGACATCCCCCTTTCGGGCACGTAGGCGAGAAAGAGCTGGATCGCCACATGCGCGCTTTTGGCTCTTCTTTCGAGCACAACCGGCACGCCCTGCGAATTGTCGACCACCTTGAAAACTACTACGCCCGGTTCGACGGTTTGAACCTGACGTATGACGTGCGTGAAGGGATCATCAAACATTCCCGGGAATTGAGCGCCGAAACGGCTGATCCGGATCTTTTAGGGCTGCACCCGGGGCAAATGCCGCCCCTAGAGGCGCAATTGTTGGACTTGGCGGACGAGATCGCCTACAACACGGCTGATCTGGATGATGCCTTTTCCGCACAGCTCTTTACAATCCGCGATATCGGCGACACCGTCCCGATGTTCGGCGAACTTTCTGAGCAGATCGACATGCAGTTCCCAGGCGCTCCGGAGCGCGTTCGCTTCTGGGAAGTTCAGCGGCAGTTGATGAACTTCCTAATTGGCGGATTGATTGAGGGCACCATGCAGGCTACGGAAGCCGCAGGAGTTCAGACTCCGAACGATGTTCGAATGGCGGACCACCGAATTGCCCGCCTAACCACCGAGGCGTTAGCCATCAACCGGCAGATGCGAACGCTCCTGATTGACAAGGTTTATGCCAATCAGGGCCTGATTCAGGATCGTCGAATAGCTCAGCAGCAATTGGGCCTGCTGTTCGAGCACTTGGTTCGAAACCCTGAACTTGTCTCTCCTGGCTACCGCGATGCACTAAGGGAGAGCCCAGTGCATCGTGTCGTCTGCGACTACATTGCCGGCATGACAGATCAGTATTTCATGAAAATTTACCGGCTGTTTATTGCCCCCGATTAATCCCGCGACACAATGTGAGAGGGTTCGGCCGACCGCACGATGTACATCTTTTCCACCTGCCGGCAAATCTCACGCGCCACTTTGTCAGGCCGTTCATCCTCTTCCAATTCAACTTCCACTTTTACGTAAATATCGACGCGCTTCATCTTCCTGTTTCGATGATACTTATAACTGATGACCCGAGCGGTTGTTTGTAAATTGTGCGGTAAGCGGCGCGCCACCAGATCCTGTCCGGCCGTGAACGGCCTGATCTGCGCCATTTGCTGCGGTGAACAGCGAGAAGTAGCGTTGCTCTGCCCGTTGGACTGTCAGTTTCTCCGGGAAGCGCGCAAACATGAGAATCCCTTAGAGGTTCCCATGGAGGCCATTTCGAATGCCGGTGTTGATGTGAGCGAGGAATTTATCCATCATCACGAGGAACTTCTGCTCTTCTGCGTGTTTACCGTGTTGCAAGCCTCGCTGCAGACACAGGGAGCTGTTGATACCGACACTTTGGAAGCTTTGGCTGCTCTCATCCAGACATACCGAACCGCCCAGTCAGGACTGGTTTATGAGACGCGCCCGCAAAACAGAATCGCTGCCGAGATCCAGCACAAAATTTCCGAATCGCTGCAGGATTTTGAACGCGAGAGAATAAGAGAGGATCCGCTCTCACGAAGCTCCGACACAAACGTGTTTAAGATTTTGGTTTTTCTGCACCGCATTGGCCAGCAGAACCTGAATGGGCGAGCCAAGGGTCGGATGTTCATTGACCTGCTGCGAACGACCGCACCGGATGCAGGAGTCAAGGTGCAGCCTTCGAGCATCATTTTATAGGGAACCTAGAAGCGATTGAATGAAACGCATCAGTTAAAGGCTCGGTTAGTGGCATGGAAGGACCTCGCTCCTGAGGTGCATCATCTGGATTTTGAAGTGCAGGATGGGGACGAGTTTAAGTTCGCGCCGGGTCAATTTATTTCCGTAGTTGACCACCTCAATGGGAAGGAGAAGACGCGGGCCTATTCCATCGCTTCACCTCGAAACGGCAATCGCTTTTCACTGTGCCTGAACCGGGTGCCGGACGGTTCTGTTTCGAACATGATGTTCCGCCTGGAAGTCGGCGATGAGATCCTGATTCACGAACCCCTCGGCTACTTCACTTTGCGGCATCCGGGCAGGCGCATTGTTTTCGTGGCCACGGGAACCGGCATAGCGCCATTTCGTTCCATACTGCAGGACCATCTGCCGCGCACCCAGCCCCATATCAACCTGCTGTTTGGTACACGACATGAAAATGGGCTGCTGTACCGGGATGAAATGGAACAGTTAGCGCGCGAGTATCCCAGCTTTCAATATCTGCCATCCCTGACACGCCCGCATGAAGACTGGACCGGCCGCACCGGCCGCGTACAAGCTCATTTGGACGAAGCGCTTGATTTGCGCACGCCCGGGGACCTGTTTGAAACGGACGTCTACATATGCGGCTTAAAAGCAATGGTGGATGATGTGCGAGCGGAACTTAAGAAGCGCGGCTTTGACCGCAAGCAGATCATTTACGAAAAGTACGATTGAAAATCTCGGCGCAATGCGCAGCCAAGTGCATTTGCGCCGTACCATTCTTTATTTCAAGCGATCCGCTATTCGAAAGCATGGACGCATAGCTTCCGTTGGGAGCGCCAATGAACTTGATTTCCAGGGGTTCGGCTGAGTTATTTAGTGCCACGATAACGCTTTCAGAATTGTAAGAGCGTGCGTAAACCCAGCTTTTGCTGTCCAGGGCAAGACTGGTGAGTTTACCCCTACGTAGCGGTTCAAGCTGTGCGCGAATATGCAGCAGCTTTTGAACATATTGAAACATATCGCTTTCCGAGTGATCACCGGCAGGGAAATCCTGACGGTTATCCGGATCGTCTCCGCCCTTCATTCCGATCTCGTCACCGTAGTAAATTTCCGGCGTCCCCCTGGTCGTCAGAAGATAGGCGAAGGCCAGCTTCAGCCCTTCTGCGGTAGCGCCGTCTTCACTCATGAAACGCTTCACATCGTGATTGCCTTCGAACGGCACCAGCGCGGACGCGTTGGGATAAAGACGGTCTTCCGCCAGGATCTTTGCCAACCCGTCAATGTCTTTGCCATGCGCGAAAACATCGCGAATAGCAAAGTACGTGGGGAAATCAAAGACAGAATCCACACCGCTGTCCACTCCATCCCTTACCGCACCACCTTGGAAATACGAGGAGACAACTGGATTGCTATCGAAGACCTCACCCACCATGCGCAGATTCGGATACTGAGCATGCAGGGCAGCTGACCAATCGTGCCAGAATGTTCGCGGCACGTAGGGAAGCGTATCCTGACGAATTCCGTCAAAACCTGTCATGCCCACCCACCACAGTGCATTTTGAATTTCGTAACGGGCCACATCCTCATCTTCCTGGTCCATGTCGGGAAGGATGTTGACGAACCAGCCATCAGTGACTGTTCGTTTCAAAGCCTCGGCCGAGTGCGCGTCCTGGAGATTCCAGATCTGCCAGGTTTCATTTGGGTGATCCGCCGGTGTGCCGTGAAACCAAGTGGGTTTTGGCGAATCCTTCACCCACGGATGGGTGGGCCCAACATGGTTGGCCACCTGATCCTGAATCACCTTCAGGCCCACAGCGTGCGCATCATCCACGAGTTTCTTCAGCAGCGCCATGTTGCCAAAATGTTCTTCCACACCGTAGTACTCCACTGCGCCGTAGCCGTGATAATCGGCAATCGGTTTGCCGCCCACCGCTTGCGCAGAGTTGGGCGTATTGGTGTTGTCGTAAACCGGAGTGAGCCAGAGCGTTGTCACGCCAAGTGATTTCAGATAAGGAAGCCGGTTGATGATGCCCTGAAGATCGCCGCCGTGATAGCGATGCGGATCCGCTGGATCGAAGAGACCGCGCGAACCCTCGGGATCGTCGTTGGATTTGTCGCCGTTCTCGAACCGGTCCGGCATAATCAGGTAGATCACGTCATCAGGCGAGAAGCCCTGGAAACGGCCTTCGGCCGTTAGCGGCTGATCAAGCCGAAAGGGAGCGTTCGTTTCTCCCTCGGCCGTAGTGATCTTAAGCGGGTAGTCGCCAGCGCGGCAGTTTTTACCGATGGCAACATCTGCAAAAAGATAAGTGCCCGCTTCATTCGCACGCACGTTGCTCACCGGCATACATTTTGCGCCTGTCACCTTGGCGCCCCTTAAGCCTGAGCCGTGAATCAACAACTCAACTTGGTTCAGCTTCTGGTGTAGCCACCAGTTCGGCGGCTCTACCTTGTCAACCTTTGGGGTTGCGGCAGCTGCCATGCAAGCACCTGCCAGCAGCAAAGCCGCGCATCTCCTACTTAACATCGCTTACTCGACATCCTTTACTCAAGATGGCCAACATACGAAGCGTACGGTGGAAGTGAGATATGTTGTAGGTCCGCGGGATTCAGATCATTCGATGAAGCCAGCAATTTCTTCAAATGAGTGCCGCTGACACCGGCGTTCTTCAGATCGAACTTCAGATCCTGCTTCGAAGCTGAAAAGTTCAAGGAAACCAGCACGGCCTTTCCGTCTGGTGTCTTGCGCAAGAACGAAAGCACGTTCGGGTTGTCGGCATCAACACTGATATATTCACCATCGCGCAACTGAGCATCCTGCTTACGCAGACGAATCAGTGTGCGATAGAAGTTCAGCAACGAATCAGGATTGCGGCTTTCAGCCGACACGTTCAGCGTCCGGTAGTCTTTCTCCACCGGCAGCCAAGTTGTCTTGGCAGTGCTGAAACCGCCGTCGGTGTCGCCGTTCCACGGCATAGGAATGCGCTCCCCGTCGCGGCCTTTTTCCTTGGGCCAGCCAAAGCGGCCGATAGGATCTTTCACTTCGTTCACATTGGTGGGGTCCTGATTCACCATACCGAGTTCCTGGCCGTTGTAGATCAGCGCGGTATCGCGTGGCGTCAGGAGCAGGGTCGCCAGCAAGCGAGCAATCTGCGGGTTATGAACGCCATCGCCGTAGCGGTTCAGCAGGCGCTGATTGTCGTGGTTTTCAAATACGAAAAGCGGCGTGTTACCGTGCAGCTTTGTCTCAGCGTCAGTCAACATGCTGCGAAACTCGGGTGCGCTCAATTTGTTCAAAAAGCCGAGCTGCGTGTCCATGGGAAGCTGCAATTCGTCGTTTTTCGCGCCGTACATCTTGAGCAAATCTTCGGCGGTGTGAAGGTATGTTTCACCAATCAGCACGCTTCCTGGAAATTCGTTTGTCACGTCGCGCAACTGCTTCAGCACATCATGCACTTCCGGAAGATTGTCCGTGTATTCGCGCCCGACTAAGCGATCGTGAAACGCGTTGTATCCGTCCAGGTATTTCTCATCGCGCAACTTGATGTCTTCAAAGAGCATGGTGATGGCGTCAAGCCGGAAGCCCTCTACCCCCCTCTTCAACCAGAAACGGAGAGTGTCGTACATGGCTTTGCGGACTTCATCGTTGCGCCAATTTAGATCGGGCTGCTCTTTATAGAACTCGTGATAATAAAACTGTTTTCGGCTCGGCTCGAACTGCCACGCGGAATGGCCGAAGATGGAAATCCAGTTGTTCGGGGGCTGCCCGTTCGCCTTCCCGTCGCGCCAGATGTACCAATCCGCCTTGGGACTGGTGCGCGATTTCTCCGATTCAATAAACCAGGGATGCTTATCAGACGTATGGTTCAGCACCATGTCGTTGATGATGCGAATATTATGCTTTTTCGCGGCTGCCACCAGCCGGTCGAAATCGGCCATGGTTCCAAACTGCGGGTCAATTGCTTCGTAGTTGGAAATGTCGTAGCCGAAGTCAACCTGCGGAGACGGATAAAACGGCGTCATCCAGATAGCGTCTACGCCCAGGCTCTCCAGATAATCGAGGTGCTGCGTGACTCCGTTTAGGTCGCCAATGCCATCGCCGTTCGTATCGCCAAAACTGCGCGGGTAAATCTCGTAGATGACAGCATGACGCCACCAGTCTCTATCGTTAGCGGCAGCGTGTGTTCGTGGAGCAAGGAACGAAAGCAGACCTAGCAGAAGCGCGAGACGCATGCCCGCCATTCTACGCCTTACCAGCCAGGCTGACAGCCAAGCGGTGCTTGATCAACGCAGGCGCTTACGTAGGAGTGACAAGGTCAGGCCGCGCGCCGATGCCGCGCAGACAGCGATCAATCCACAACTTGGTCAGTTTCTCTTGCGTGCCATTCTGCGTCAAGCGTGAACGGAGGCTGCCGAATTCAACGTGATCCAGCGGCTGATCCTGATTGAAGCAGGAGAAAACGACCGTCTCTTTGCCGGTCACCGGGTCTTTGTGCATCTGCAAACATTGGGCACAAATTTCCTTCATCATGCATTGCATAGGCGAATTGATGCTGCCGATGGCATGGTGATCAGGCTTTAGATAGGGGCGCAAAACGCTGTGACGCGCTTGCTGAACCGCACGCATCATGCCGTCAGACCCAATGACAATCAGGCGGTCCACGGAACGCAGCGGGATCTCCGCGTCTCCTAGTTCGCCTTTGCCATAGGCCTCCATAGCTTGCACGATATTACCGACGAAGGCGCTATCCATCACACGAGTAGGCGTGAATCCGGGCGCTTCATCACAGACCCAAATCACAACATCGGCGGCCTTTTCAATCTCTTCCACTTTGTAGCGGTCGATGATTTTCTTGTAACCGGCAAAATAAACCACGCGCGAACCGGAGGCGCGCAACTGTTGACCAATGGAGAACAGAACCGCATTGCCGAGACCGCCGCCGGCTAACAGAACGGTCTCCTTGGCCGGCGTTTCAGTGGGAGTGCCGGTCGGACCCATCAGAATGACGGGCTCACCTGGCTTCAGCAGCGAGCAAAGATCAGACGAGCCGCCCATCTCTAAAACGATGGTGGAGAGCAGGCCTTTTTTATGGTCAACCGAGGCGCCCGTTAGGGCAAGACCTTCCATCGCGAGCACAGTTCCTTCCGTACGCTTCGCGATTGATTCGTAGTTCTGTAGACGGTAGAACTGGCCAGGCTGAAATGCTCGGGCCGCGATCGGCGCGCGCACGATGATTTCGACAATGTTCGGCGTGAGACGAATCACATCCTCTACCACGGCGCGCAGTTCAGTATTTAGTTTCGAAATGAGAGCAGCCGGCTCAGGAGTTTTGGGCGCTGTCGCCGCTAGAACACGCGAAATGATGGGATAGCCTTGCTTGGCGCTGCCCATGGCTTTCACGACGTTGCCCGAGAACGATGGATGGAGATCACCGAAGAAGCTGATGGCTCGGCCATCTTCGCGCTTCGACACTAGCACGTAAGGCGTATTCGGTTTGGCTACACGCTCCGGCTTGACAGGCTGGCCGGATTCGTCCACCGCCTGGAAGTAGCGGCCATCCAGCTGGAAATTGCTTTCGTCTTCGCGAGCGAGAACGGTGTTGGGTTGTGTGCCGGCAGCTACTAGAATGGTGCGGGCGGGAAGGATAACCTTTTCGCCGGAGGGGATCAGCTTGCCGGTGGCGTCGTCAATTCGCTGCTTCTCCAGGCGCAATGATTTCGCGTTCTGGTATTCGTCCAGTTCCACTTCTTCGGGGGCCAGGCATTCGGCGAATCGAACGCCTTCTTCCATGGCTTTGGCCACTTCTTCGTGATTGAGCGTGTAGCTGGGCGCGTCGATCAGTCGGCGGCGGTAAGCGATGGTGACTCCGCCCCAGGACTGCAGCAGGTTAATGAAATTCGGCTCGCGGCCTTCCCGCTTCGCCGCGATTCGTTCGCCTTCTATTTCACGGGCGTGAGACAGAAACTCTTGTGCCTGGCATGCTTCTTCCTTGGTCCAGACCGCTTTGACGGCGTTTTCGCCGATTTCCGCCGCCAATTCGCGATAGCGAGTCAGAAACTTCTCAACCTGAACGACGTAGTACGCAAGCGACTCCGTGGCGGTGTCAACGGCAGTTAAACCGCCGCCGATCACTACGATGGGCATGCGAATTTGCAGATTAGCCAGCGAGTCTTTCTTGGCAGCGCCGGTGAGTTGCAACGCCATCAGGAAGTCCGATGCCTGGCGAACTCCGCGGACCAAGCCGTTCTTCATGGGAATGACCGTCGGGCGCCCGGCGCCGGCACACAGGGCAATGTGATCGAAGCCCATTTCAAAGGCACTATCCACCGTCATGGTGCCGCCGAAACGGACACCCCCGAACATGGAGAATTCGCTGCGGCGTTCCAACAGCAAACGAATGACCTTCAAGAAATTCTTATTCCAGCGAATGGTTATGCCATACTCGGCAACTCCGCCGAAGCCCGCGTTGATGCGTTCGTCCAGACGTTCGTAAATTTCAGTGATGTCCCGCAGCGGCCGGAACGGTACGCGATTTCCGAAAGCATCCACGCCCGAAACATCTTGGGGAAGCGGTTCGATCTTGAGTCCGTCCACGGCCGCTACGGTGTGGCCGTCGTTCATCAGATGATGCGACAACGTAAAACCGGAAGGGCCTAAACCAACCACCAAAACCTTGTAACCGGTGGCGGCGCGAGGATAAGGTCGTGCGAAGTTCAGCGGATTCCAACGTGTAAGCAGGCTGTAAATTTCGAAGCCCCACGGCAGTTCGAGCACATCTTTGAGAGTGCGCGTTTCCACCTGCGGAATGTCCACCGGCTCCTGTTTCTGGAAAATGCATGACTTCATGCAGTCATTGCAGATGCGGTGTCCGGTGCCGGCGGCCATTGGGTTATCTATGGTGACAACGGCCAGCGCTCCTATCGGATTTCCGTTGCCCTTGAGGGCATTCATCTCCGAAATCTTTTCATCGAGCGGGCAACCGTTTAGCGTGACGCCGAAGACACTGCTTTTGAATGCCCCGGTCTTTTCTTTCAAGCCTGTCGAGCAGCTGTCTTTGGCCTGGTTATGGCACTTGATACAGTAATGCGCCTGGTCCAGAGCACCGGTCAGATTGGTGCCGGGGTCAGTGAGGTCAAAGCCTTCCCGGTGCCGCCAGTGATTACTAGAAAGCTCCAGCGTGACCAGTCCGTTTTGCGCCGATTCCTGGGTCGGCACCAGATGCTGCATGTCCAGCTTATGCGGGATTTTGAAGAGCACACCGCTGCTATGGCGTACTTTGCCTTGGGGAGCTAGCGTGGCCCAGGCCGTGTACTGCGTGGCAAGTTGTAAATGCTTTACGTGCTGGTCAGGAGCATCCAGCCATTTGCTCACATGCACAGCGAAGCCCAGTTCGGTAATTGGCTCCTGTAACAGTTCTTCAAGCTCGGAGGCTACTTTAAAGCCATCGATCTCGGCGGCTGACTCCGGCGTGAATCCGGTCAAGGCCTTGCGCTGGACGAATTTGCGTTTGACCGAGAACAAAGGTGCAAGCGCGTGATGGCGGCCTTGCAACTCACTCAATTCCGCCTGGATTCCGAACAATTCCCCGATGAAATCTTCTACGTAAGGTGCGGTTTCGATGATCAGGGCCGAACCAGCCAGATCGTGCGCAGTTGGAGGGTTTTCGCGCGCTGCCAGCAGACGGGCATGCAGTTCCGGATAGTTTGTTTCAAGATGCTGAAGAAACAGGGCATCGAGCTTCAGGATGCCATCGCGCCGGTAAAGATCTTCAAAAGCGAGTCCGAATGACAGGGCTAATGCCGCGCCATTCGGTATTTCATGGTTGATGTTCACAAGGGACCTGGAGGGGTAGCGAAGACCGCTATGTCTCTCTATTTTGACAGATTAGTTACCCGTGAGCCCGATTCCATTTATAATCACGACACGGGCGGGCGTCCTGTCGAAGATGAGGCGAATCCGCCTCAATTGGTGAGGGTTAAACGCAGCGTTCATCTTTGCAAATGCATCTAAGGGCACGGCAATTGTCTGAAAGGCTGGCTCGGCGGATTGCTTGAAGATATGGGTATCCAGGAATTCAAACTTGGTGAATTGCACGTGAAACGGCGGGGGCAAGTATGCGAAAGAACCGGCCGCAACTCGGGCGCAGGCTCCATTGGCGCTTTCAGCTTCAAGGGAGAAGTCCGTAGGCGTGTCCACGTCTTCGGTGTCCCCTTGTGCGTCCCCATCGGTTACGGCAACGGACAGGTTCAAAGAGCTGGCGCTGACGGGGGGTAAATCGACTGTGTAGCTCGGCGGGTTCGCTCCCGGCCTCTTCTGTTTTCCCCAATCCCAACCGACAAAAACGCCATTGTAGTCACGGCTGCCGTTTCGATAAGGGATTTTGCCTTCGCGCCAGACCGTTAGTCCATGCGCGGAAATATGGCCACCGGGCATTGAGGTTGACGTAATGTCGGCGTCCTCATCATAGCTGCAGATGGGTTTGTAGGTTTGATCTTGAAAGCGGTTCAGGTAGAGGGTTTTTGGCAGCCATTGGCGGGCGCTCCGGTAATCGCGGAAGACCTGCTGATATTCACTCCGGCCATGTAGAGTTGCTTCCAGAAAGGCGGACACGTAGACCTTGGCGATTTGCCTTTGCTGGTCCTCGGGCAAAAGGGGTCGGAGATTCAGGAACCAGCTTTCGGGCACGACGGCGTCGCTAGCCCGTCCCCACATACTGTTGAACTGCCCGTGATTGGCGCGGAATATGTAGAGTTCTGACTTGAATGCGGGGACCCGTCCGTCGAATCGGACATGATCATATTGGCGGCTGCCGAGGAAACTGGAAACGTCGGCATCATTGGCGCCTTGCAAGGTCAGATAGTTTACGTTTTCCAGGACCCGGTACTGGTCAGCAGGCTTGTATTGCCCGTCGGCGGGTGCAATGGCGATGACGGATTTAATCTGATAGCCGTAATGGAAAGCGATGGTGGCATCATCCGGGTAATAAGCCAGCCGATTGAACAGAGCAGCCGTAGCCGCCGCTTCGCCGCCGCGAGAGTGCCCGGCGAGAGCGATGTTGCTCAGATCCACTTTTCGATAGAACGGACTCGTGGGGTTGTTGGCCCAATCGTGCCAGAGACGCAGGTGCTCCAACAGCAGCCAGCCCCTTACACCCTGTTGCTTGGGCGGATCATGAAACAGCCCGCTATTCAGGAAGTTTTCATCTACTGAAACGGCAATGAAGCCGCGGCTCGCCAATAATTCGCAAAGATAGCCGTAGCCGTTGTCGGACGGCACGCTCATGTTGTGGTTGCCGTGAACAATCAGGAATAACGGGAAGGGGCCATCGCCCTGCGGACAGAAGACCTTTGCGTTCAGCGGCAGCTTGTCCATACCGAAGCCCCAATAGCGTTTCCTGATCCATGCTTTCCATCCATCGAAATCCTTGAAGAAAGCGCCGGCATTTACAGTAGGAGTGCGGACGGCCACGGAGTTTCCGTATTCGGGACGCCGCAGACTATTGCCACTGCCATAGAAGAAAGTTTCGACCGCGTAGGGACCGGCCTTCGAAGGGTCGGCCGCGTTGATTTGAGCAACTAGCGCGCCGTCTTTTAAATCGGCGAGATCTTCCTGAATACCATCGCTGCGAAGCAGACTGAAGAAACCAATGTTGGCGGCAATCGCGAGGACGAAAATGGTCCAGGTTGAAATGCGCTTTGCCGGAGTCAAGCCGCCGCGGACGATGGTGAGGAGCGTTGCTCCCAGTGCACATTCGACAAAAAGAAATATGGCTGCGAAGATCGCTCCGGCGGTATCCCACCACAGGAGTGAAAGCAACAAGCCGCAGGCGATGAAAAAGCCTGTGAGGAAACGTGGGAGCGGGCGCAAAATAGCCAGAGCAAGGGCGATGCCGAGTGCCGCCAGCGGAATTCCGATAACAGCCACAAGGGCGGCAAACAGAAAATCGGCGAACCATCCAAAGCCGGACTGCAGAATCAGCGGAACAACCAAAATGGCTGCGGCAACGGCTGCGATAGCGCCAAGAATTGCACCATGACGGGCGCGATGATCTGGCGCAATCGACGCCCAAATGTGCTTCATGCGGCTGGACAACATTACCTATAACGGTACGCTGTTAGTAGGTGGACTTAGAGAAAACAATCCTGCGAAAAGTGGGTGAGGCGATTGGTCGCTTCAAAATGATTCGCGAAGGCGACCGCGTTGCCGTGGGAGTCTCCGGCGGCAAGGACTCATTGACGCTGCTGGAAGCTCTGCTGATTCTCAAAAAGCGCGCGCCCATCGATTTTTCGGTCTGCGCCTTTACCATTGAGCAGGGCAAGTTTCTGTCGCCGATCCATCCGGTAGGGGTGTTTCTGCAAGGCCGCGGTGTGGATTGGACGTATATGGAAGACGCGCCGTCCATTGGATTGCTGACGGACCAGCCTGACCACGGATGCGATGTTTGCAGCCGCTTCCGGCGGCGCGCGGTTTATGAAGTAGCTCGCAAGTTGAATGCGAATGTTATTGCGTTCGGGCACACAGCAGATGATTTCTGCGAATCATTTCTGCGCAATGCTATGTTTACCGGCCGGATCAGCGCCTTGCCGCCGGTGACATGGTCCAGCAAGCGCGACTTCCGCCTGATCAGGCCGCTAGTCTATGTGACAGAGAATTTGACGCAAGCGTTTGCCGAGAAGCTGGGCGCGCCGGTGATTCCTTGCGGCTGTTCACAGAAGACCGGAACCGTTCGGCGCACCCTGCGCGACATACTGGGCGAATTCGAGAAAGAGCATCCGTTTCTGAAGGAAACTCTGCTGTCCGCCATGGGCAAGGTAGATACCGGCCGGTTGCTGGATACGCGCTTCCTGGATTTGGACACTGCCAGCGAGGAATCCGGATTCTTCGACGAAGAAACTAAGTTAATCGCATTACAGAGTTAAACTAGTAACTCTCTAATGCCTGCGGAACTGATTGTCGTGAACGGTCCGCTTGCCGGAACCCGATGTGCTCTCGGCGCCACCGAAGTTCTGGTGGGCCGCGATCCGTATGCGAAGGTCGTGCTGTCTGACAATGAAGTGGGTTGGCGGCATTGTACTATTCGCCAGCAAGGCGGACGATTTCTGCTCACAGATCTGCGAAGCGGAAACGGAACGTACGTCAACGGGATGAAGTCGGCGGAACGCTGGCTGGAAGACAAGGATCAAATTGGAGTAGGGAGATTCACGCTGATGTTTCGGTTGGATGGTGGAGCTGCCGATGCGAACGCCTCAGTCGCGATTGACCCAAAACCGGTTTTGCTGTCTGCCTGCTCGCTGGTTTTCCTCTTCCGCGCACTGGCGGCGACGATTGGCGAAGGGCAAAATAAGCCTCTGCAGAATCAGATCGTACGACTGGTGGGTGATTTGATTCCCATCCGCCAAGGTGTTCTGCTTTTGGGCTCCAACAGTGATGAACTGCGATCCCGCCTGGCCGACATTGTAGGGAGCCAGCAATTCAACTTCGATCCGGCCATTGGGCGCGTGTGCGAGGAAGGGGCATTCCAGAATTCGGAGAGCGGCATGGTCGGCGTGCCGCTTTATCTTTCAGGCGTGTTGGGTGGATGCCTGATTGTGCGGGTACAGGACAGCGAAGTGGGCCGGGTGACCGCACATCTGGAAACCTTGACGGCCGTGGCATCACTGGCTGGGGTTGGTTTCGACGCATATCAGGAAGTTGAATCGCTGAAGGCTGAAAATGCGCTCTTGCAGGAGCAGATTGCCGTAAACACTGGCATCGTCGGTAACAGTCCGGTGGTCCGGCGGCTGATGGATTTGGTGGAGCGGGTTGCGCCGCGCGACACAACGGTTTTGATAACCGGCGAAAGCGGGACCGGCAAGGAATTGATTGCGAGGGCCCTGCACCAAAAGAGCGGACGGCACGACCGGCCATTTGTCGCGGTGAACTGTGCGGCGCTAAGCGAAAGCCTCTTTGAGAGCGAATTATTCGGGCACGAGAAGGGCGCATTTACAGGCGCCATCTCTATGAAGCGCGGGCGCTTCGAAATGGCGCAGGGAGGCACGATCTTCCTGGACGAAGTGGGCGAACTGGCGCTGGGCTTGCAGGCGAAGCTCTTGCGGGTCTTGCAACAACGCGAGTTTGAACGGGTGGGGGGAGGACAGGCCCATCCACTGGACATTCGCGTGATTGCCGCGACGAATAAAGATCTGGCGCAGAATGTAACCGAGGGCAAATTCCGCGAGGATCTTTACCACAGGCTGAACGTGGTGAATCTGGAGTCTCCGCCGCTCCGCGACCGCAAAGATGATATTCCGCTACTGGCAAAATACTTTTTGCAACGTTCCTCGGAGCGCTGTAAGCGCGCGATACACGGACTTTCGAAAGAAGCCGAGTCGATGATCATGGTCTATCCGTGGCCCGGAAATGTGCGCGAGTTGGAGAACGCCATGGAGCGGGCGGTGGTTTTAGGCGTTTCGGATTGGGTGCTGCCGGAAGACTTGCCGGAGAGCCTGCTGGAAACGGCATCGCGGGATTCAGGTACGAGGTACTATCATTCGGTTGGACAGGCCAAGTGCGAGGCCATTCTCGATGCTTATGTGCAAGGAAATTTCGACTACAAGCAAGCGGCAAAGCTGCTTGGGTTGCATCCGAATTACCTGCTGCGGCTAGTGAGAAATCTCGGTCTTCGCGACGATATCAACCGGCTGCAAAACGGCGGACCTAATACGTCAGGCCGGTAGACTGGCTACCAGACCCCCTGTTTCCCGCCGAACCACCAAACCATTCCTAGGTCCGCCGTGACTTGTTGATTTTTCAGTATTCCGAGGAGGTTGGTGTAGAAGTAGGGCTGATTGGAGAAATCGCGACGCCACTCTCCGAACAGCATGAGGTTGCCGGCAAGCCTGTACTTAGTGGTGAAAGTAGCTTCTTTCATCGCTTGCGTGATGCCGGTGAACAGGCCTCCGCGATCTGATAAATACTCAGCGCGTCCGCCAATGGAAAGCTTGGGAACGAGTTGATATTGGGCGTATAAGGCACCCCCGATGGTGTGTTCGGGAGCGGAGCTGGTGAAGAGACGCTGAATTTCATCATCGAACTCGCCTGCGAGCGTGAGCTTGGATGTTGTCTGCCAGGTGAGATAGGTGTCCAGAATATGGAGTTTTCCTTTGGGTGGATTGATAATTGGCTCGAATGGAACACCCTGCACGCTGGGCGCGTTTGAAGGCGCCCCTCCGTTGGGGAAATATGCTACATCCGGATGTTCCTGTCCCAGATAGTAATTGACGTTCCAGGAGATTGTCTTGGTGGGCTGTATAAGAAGTCCGAAGAACTCGTCTTTGAATCCGTTGAACGGTTCAGTCTGTTGAGTGCCGTTTACGGACCAGTAATTCAACGTTAGCTTGTCCGAGAGGGGGTAACTGGCGCGAATGCCCATGTGATAGTACGGCAGGAAATTGAACCAGAAGGATCTTGAGTAGTTGAATTGATCTTTCGTGTAGTTGCCTTCGAGACCTATGGAACTGGCGAATTTGCCGAAGTCTACAGTAAGTCCTTTACCGATGGGAATGATGTAGGTCCCGTAAGCTTGAAAAATGTTCCTGTAGATGCCCGGGCGGGGTTCGTTGCCCGGGTTCCCCTGCAAGGTTTCAGTGGCTTGGCCGAATTGCAGATCGAGACGTACACCAAAGCGTTTGTCTCTGGATAGATCAGGTGCGTTTTCGAGCACAAGATCGGCTTGATTCAGGCTGAAAGCGTTGCTGCTGACGTCATAGGCGCGGAGGAGATTGACGCGGCCGATGGGCTGGTTGAAGTTGTAGCCGTAATAGCCGTCGAACAGGATATTGACGGCAGTACCTTGCAGGAGATCAGGGGTGGTCGGTGGCGGTGGGAGAGTTGTTGGTGGCGGGGCACTTAGTAGCGTGGGGCTGGCGGCGGTTGCGGTTTGGATGGGTGTTGGAGGGGCTGGAAGTTGCGTGTGCTTTTCGAGCTCGGTTACTCGGGTTTGCAACTGTTCTACCAGGGCTTTTAGTTGGATGACTTGTTGTTGGAGATCTTCTTGTTGTGTTTGTGCCTTGGCTGTGAAAGCTAGGCAGAGCAGTAGGGCTAGGTAGTGCTTCATAGAGTTCGGGGTTGAAGAAGTTTGATGGACCTGGAGATGGGTTGCGGGCTTTGGGTGGCCCGCTGCTCTTAATGAGCGGTTCTGCTACGGGCTGTTTTGGAAGTGTTGCATCTCGATAGTGCCTCCGATGACGAAGGGCGTGCGCTGGTGGATGTTGTCGGGATGGATGTCCAGGATGCGGCGCGTTCCGTCGGTGGCGACTCCTCCGGCTTGTTCGGCGATAAAGGCGAGGGGGTTGGCTTCGTAGAGGAGGCGTAGCTTCCCGGCGGGGTGGCTTTCAGTTGGCGGATACAGGAAGACTCCGCCTTTGAGGAGAGTGCGGTGGAAGTCAGCGACCAGGGAACCGATGTAGCGCGAGCTGTATTTGTGGCCGAAGGTTCCCTGGCGCAGCCCGGCGATGTAGCGCTGGTAGTTGGGTGGGAATGAATCGATGTTGGCTTCGTTGACAGCGTAGTAAGGACCGCGTTCGGGCATGCACATGTTGTCGTGACTGAGGACGTAAGCTCCGATGGCGGGATCGAGCGTGAAGCCGTAGACGCCGTTGCCGGTGGTGTAGACAAGCACCGTGGATGGACCGTAGACCACATAGCCGGCAGCCACCTGCTTTGCACCGGGCTGCAGAACGTCGACGGGCTTCTCGAGATCGCGGCGGAAGATGGAAAAGATGGTGCCCACGTTGACATTGACGTCGATGTTGGATGAACCGTCGAGCGGATCAAAGACGATGGCGTATTCGCCGTCGCCTTCCACCCGATCTAGCGTGATGGGTTCTTCGTTTTCTTCGGACACCAGAAGGGCGACGTTGTCGCGCATGCCGAGACAATGGAGCAGCGCCTGGTTGGCATAGACATCCAGCTTCTGTTGCGCTTCGCCTTGCACGTTGGTGGCTCCGGCGGCCCCTAGGACATCCAGCAGACCGGCGCGACGGATTTTTGATTCCGTCATCTTGGTAGCCAAGGTGATTCCAGAGAGCAGCCAAGACAAATTGCCGCGCGCTCCCGGATGTTTTTTCTGCTGCTGAAGGATATGCTGCTGGACCGTGATGATCAATTGGGCGCCTATCGTAAGAGACTAGTGTAGTGAAAACTGAAATCTCTTTGGCGACGGTATTGGAGACAAAGGACCCGGAGTTGCTGGCCGTGAGCACGCATGCTGCCGGGCCGGCCGGCAAGTTGGAGCTGAATGTCGACTTGCTACGGGATGCGCCTTCCGGGCAGCTGTTCGGATTAAGCCAGAACGCGGGGATGGGTTGGGACCCGCTGCGGATGTCTGGACCGGAGTACCTGATTCTGAGTACGCATGGCGGTCTGCGGGCGGATGACGGGACGGCGATTGCGCTGGGCTATCACACCGGCCATTGGGAAGTGGGCTTGCTGGTGGCGGAAGCGGCACGCGAGTTTAAGGACCAGCGGGCTGTTCCGTTTGCGGGAGCAGTGACTGACCCTTGCGACGGGCGCACGCAGGGTACTCCGGGAATGTTCGATTCATTGCCCTACCGAAACGACGCGAGTATGGTGTTGCGGCGCTTAATCCGGTCACTGCCGACCAGGCGCGGCGTGATGGGCGTGGCGACTTGCGATAAAGGCCTGCCGGCGATGATGATGGCGCTGGCAAGTTGCCATGATCTGCCGACGGTGCTGGTGCCCGGCGGCGTCACGCTGTTACCGGAAAAGGGTGAGGATGCGGGGAAGGTGCAGACAATCGGGGCGCGCTTTGCTCATGGTGAGATTACACAGGAATACGCGGAAGAAGTGGCTTGCCATGCGTGCGCTTCGCCCGGCGGCGGCTGCCAGTTTTTGGGGACAGCGGCGACTTCGCAGGTGGTAGCGGAGGCGCTTGGGATGGCTCTGCCGCATACTGCGCTGGCTCCCTCGGGGCATCCGATTTGGCTGGATGCGGCGAAGCGATCAGCACTGGCGTTGATGCGGATGGATGCGGCCGGGACCGGCACGCGGAACGTGCTGACGCAGGCGGCGTTTCGGAACGCGATGGTGATTCATGCGGCGTTTGGCGGGTCGACGAACTTGTTGCTGCATTTGCCGGCGGTGGCCTATATGGCGAAGTTGAAGCGGCCGACGGCGAATGACTGGGCGGAGCTGAACCGGCAGGTGCCCCGACTGGTGGATTGTCTTCCAAACGGACCGGTTGGGTATGCGACGGTGCAGGTGTTTCTTGCCGGTGCGGTGCCGGAGGTAATGCTGCATTTACGGGATCGTGGGTTGCTGGATACATCAGTTCAGACGGTGAGCGGCGCGACGCTGGGGCAGTCGCTGGATTGGTGGAAAGACAGCGAGCGGCGTTTTGCGTTGCGGCGCGAGTTGAAGGGGCGGGATGGGATTGAGGCGGCGGATGTGATTATGTCGCCGGATCAGGCTCGGAGCCGTGGGTTGACTGCCACGGTTACGTTTCCGGTGGGGAATCTGGCGCCGGAGGGGAGCGTGGTGAAGAGTACGTCGATTGATGCTTCGCTGGTGGGTGCGGACGGGATTTATCGGAAACGCGGGCGGGCTCGGGTGTTTGTGAGTGAACACGCGGCAATTCAGGCGATCAAGGGCAAGCAGATTGCGGATGGGGATGTGCTGGTTTTGATTTGCGGCGGGCCACTGGGATCGGGGATGCAGGAGATTTATCAGATTACGTCGGCTTTGAAATTCCTGCATTTCGGGAAGCATATTGCGGTGATCACGGATGCCCGGTTTAGCGGGGTTTCGACGGGGGCCTGCATCGGGCATGTTTCGCCGGAAGCGCTGGCGGGTGGTCCGGTAGGGAAGTTGGTGGACGGGGATTTGATTGAGATTGTGATTGACCGCGGGCGGCTGGACGGGACGGTGAATTTCGTGGGCGAGGGAACTGAAGAGTTTGGTGCCGAGGAAGGGACTCGGCGGTTGGCGGCGAGGCCGTTGAGGACGGATTTGGCGGCGGATCCTTTGCTGCCGGATGATACCAGGTTGTGGGCGGGGCTGATTCAGGCTAGTGGTGGGGTCTGGGGCGGGTGTGTTTACGATGTGGACGCAATTTTGGCGCGGTTGGGGTGATGGATTTCGGAACGAAGTGCTTGGCTTAAATGCTTTGCGCTTGGATTTCGAAACGAACTGGCGTGGTGGCTCCGGGGACGTTGTTGCGGGCTTGTACAGGCCGCTTCCTTGCGGGGCGGTTCTGCTAGAGGCTGTGGTTTGAATTGGTGGGCAGTGAACTAGATCACAACTCTAGTAATTTGGGTTTGCGGGTAGATTTCCTTGGTTTGTTCGAGGTTGGCCATAGTGATGCCGGGGAGTTTGGAGGAGGCTGTTCCGGCGGCAACGCCCCAGCGCAGGGAGTCGCTGAAGGAGTTCCCTTGGCTGAGCGACCAGACGATGGCCGCAGACATGGCATCGCCGGCTCCGATTGGACAGACGGCGTCGATGGCAGGAGGGATGACTTCGAGGATGCCTTCCGGCGAGGTGTCGGCGATCACGCCCCGGCTGCCCAGCGAGAGCACGACGGATTTGGGACCCAGGCTCTTGATCTTTTGCACGGCGTCAATCAGTTGTGATCGGGTGATGAGGGCGGTGTTGAGGAGCCGCTCGGCTTCGGATTGGTTGGGCTTGACGATGGTAGGCGAGCCTTCAAGGGCGTGGAGGAGGGGGTCGCCGTCGGTGTCGAGGAGGGTTTCCACTCCGTGCTTGCTGGCCAGTTTAATAAGTTTGGTGTAGAAGTGGAGATCGATTTCGGGCGGCAGGCTTCCGCAGAGCATCAGCCAGGAAGCTTCGGGGAGGCGGGCGGCAACGGCCTTTATGACTCGATTCTGTTCGAGCGTGGAGAGCGAAGGGCCGATTTCGTTGAGCTTGATGGAGAGGCCTTGCCGGTCTGAAATGGTGAGGTTTGTTCGGATGGTGTTGCGAATTTTGACGACATCCTTTTCGAAAGTGTCTTTTTGCAGCAGCTCTTCCATTTTGCGGCCGGTTTCGCGGCCGGAAGTGGTGATGGCGACGGTTTCACTGCCGAAACTAACGAGGACACGGGCGGCGTTGATGCCGCGACCGCCGGGCATTTCGGTTGTGGATTCGATATAAGCTCGATCTTCAAACACGAGGCGGTCTACCGTGACGATACGGTCTAGGGCGGGATTGACTGTCAGTGTAAGGATCTTTTTGTTCATTTAAAGCTTGGGACTACTAGCGTAACAACCTAAGGAAGGGGTGCCGGACTAGCGATTCGGACGGCGCAGCCGGGCGGCGAGAAGACCACCGAAGGCAGAAGACAGGACGAGAAAGAAGAAGACGGGTAGCAGGAAGCCGGTAAGCATCTGATGAGGGTCCCCCAGGAGGCGGATCATTTCGGGGGCGGCTTTGGGGGAGATGCTTTTCATCATGGCCTGACCTTCGGGCGAGGCAAGCGAAATGCTGGCGGTGCCGGCGCAGACCGCGAAGACAAGAAAAAGCCACATACCGGTCATGGAGCCGAGAATCGCTCCGCCGAAAGCGCTGAGGGTCCGCTTAGTGGCGTAAAAGCGAGCGGCCGCGAAGCCGGCGGCGCAGAGGATCAGCGGGACGGCGGGGGGGGCGATCATGCCGACCAGCAGCATGCAGACAAAGGCGAGCGCGGCAACGCCCATGGTGACTCCCACCGCGCGAATATTGTCTAAGCCTTCAGGAACCGGCGGCGGTACAGGAAGTACGACCGGGGGTTTCGGAGCGGCTTCCGCTTCAAGCTCGGCCATGCGCTGCACGTCTTCCTCAAACTGCGGCTTGCCACATTTGTGACAGAAGCGGGCGTCAGGAGGGAGATATGCGCCGCATGTACAACGAAGTTCCACAAGTCTAGTTTACGAGTATTGGGCGGGGGGTGGGGTTTGGGGATGATCATATCGAGGCGGAAGCCGTCAACCACGATGCCCCGCAACCGTTGCTACGTTGCGGTATCCGGCGTTACGAAGTTCCTGCATCTGCGCGGCGTGTGTCCCAAGACTGACAAATCCCGACTGACAAATTAGACTGGCTGTAGACAGCATGTCGAAGACCAAAGTGTTAGTCATTTGTCCGCCGGACCACTATGCGTTGAGGAACCTGGAGCCCATGCGTAGTCGGGCGGAGATTTCCATTAGTAATGACGAGCAGGAACTGGAGAGGCTCGCGGCCGATGCGGAAGTGATTCTGTATTCGGGATTGACGGGCAAGGCGGTCAGTTTTCCTGAGATTTGGAAGCATACAAAGGCCCTGAGGTGGGTGCATTCGCTATCGGCGGGCGTGGAAAAGGTTTTGTTTCCGGAGTTGCTGGAGAGTGATGTTCCGCTGACGAATGCGCGCGGGGTTTTTAAACGGTCGCTGGCTGAGTTTGCCGTGCTCGGCATGCTGTTCCATTACAAGGAAGGGCGGCGGCTGGTGGAGAATCAGCGGCAGCACAAATGGGACAACTTCTATGTCAAGTTTGTGAATGAGCGCATCATGGGCGTAGTGGGCTACGGCGAAATCGGCCGTGAGTGTGCGCTGCTGGCCAAGGCGCTGGGCATGAGGATTTATGCGCTGCGCCGGAACCATGGAAAATCGGAGGGCGATCCGATTGTCGATCGGGCGTTCAAGCTGGATGAATTGCCGGAAATGCTGGCAGAGATTGATGTGTTGTTGTGCGCGGCTCCGCTGACTCCGGAGACGCATCACATGATCGGCGACGCGCAGTTTGCCGCCATGCGACCGGACGCGTTTGTGATGAATGTGGGGCGCGGGCCGGTGATTGATGAGGCGGCGCTGGTTCGCGCATTGCAGGAGAAAAAGATTGCAGGCGCGGCGCTGGATGTTTTCGAGAAGGAGCCGCTGCCGGAAGCCTCTCCGCTGTGGAATATGGAGAACGTGCTGATTTCGCCGCATTGCACGGACAGAACCATAGACCCGGACTGGCTGGATCTGAGCATGCGCTTGTTTGTGGACAACTTTAACCGCTATGAAAAGGGAGAGCCGTTGCTCAACGTGGTGGATAAGAAGGCAGGTTATTGATGGTGACGGTTGCCGAAGCGACGGTAACGCTCGAGGATGTGATCGCCGCCTCTGGGCGGATTCAAGCGCTTGCGCGCAAAACGCCGGTGTTGAAGTCGCATTTGTTTGATGAGGCGGCGGGCGTTACCACGTATTTCAAATGTGAAAACCTGCAGAGCGGCGGAGCGTTCAAGATACGCGGCGCGCTGAACTTTCTGATGTGTTTGAGCGAAGCGCAACGGAAGCGCGGCGTGGTGACGTACTCTTCCGGCAACCATGCACAAGCGGTGGCGATGGCGGCGGCGCATCTGGGTGTGGCGGCAACGATTGTGATGCCGCTGGATGCGCCGAAAGCAAAGGTGGAATCGACGCGCCGGTTTGAGCCAAAGATTATTTTCTTCGACCGGTTCAAGCAGAGCCGAGAAGCGATTGCCGGGCGGGTGGCGGAGGAGACCGGGATGACAGTGTTGCCGTCCTATGACCATCCCTGGATTGTGGCGGGGCAGGGGACGGCGGCGTTGGAGTTTTTGACCGAACAGCCGGAACTGGATGCACTGGTGGTTTGCCTGGGCGGCGGCGGGTTTTTGGCTGGATCGGCGGTCGTGGCGCATGCTTTGCGGCCGGCCCTGCGGGTCTTTGGAGCGGAACCCCAACTGGCGAATGACTGGCAGCTTTCTTTGCAAGCCGGCCGGCGCGTAGCGATTGATCCTCCGGAGACGATTGCCGATGGATTGCGGACCAATATTCCCGGGGAAGTCACGTTTCCGATTGTTCAGGCGCTCGCCGAAGGCGTGGTGGTGGTGACGGAAGACGAGATTAAGCACACCATGCGCTTCCTGTTGTCGCGCATGAAGATCCTGACCGAGCCCAGCGGAGCAGTCGGCGCGGCGGCGGTCTTGCATGGCAGGCTTCCGGCGGAAATTCGAACGGTCGGCGTAATGCTTTCGGGCGGCAACGTGGACATGGATGTACTGGCGTCAATTTGCGCCCAGGCTTGAGTGATGGCGCACAATCCTTGGAAGACCACGGCTAGCCGCGTTGCTTATGAGAACCCGTGGATTAGGGTTCGTGAAGACCAGGTGATCCGGCCGGATGGCAAGCCGGGGCTGTACGGCGTGGTGGAACTTCGGCCGTCAGTCGGCGTGGTGGCTTTGAATGCGCGCGATGAGATTGCGCTGGTGGGGCAATGGCGCTATTCCCTAAACCGGCATTCGGTGGAGATTCCGCGCGGCGGGTCTGCTCCGGATGAAAAGGACATGTTGGAGGTTGCCCAGCGGGAACTGGCCGAAGAGGCAGGCGTAATGGCGGGGCACTGGCAGTTTCTGGGCGTGGTGGACAACAGCAATGGAGTGGCGAACGATCCGCAAAGTCTGTTCTTGGCTACGGAGTTGACGGAGACCGCTATGAACCTGGACCCGGAAGAGGACATTGTTGTGCATTGGGTCCGGTTCGATGAGGCGATTCGGATGGTAATGGATGGACGCATCACTGAAGTTTGCAGCGTGGCCGCGATTCTGATGGTGGCTCAACGCAGAGCGGGATGATGGAAGTAGATGAATACGGCTCAAAAGCGCTTTGCGTGGCTGGCTTGGGCGGCGCTTGCGTTTAACATTCCAGTAATTTTGTGGGGCGCTTACGTGCGCGTATCCTATTCGGGAGATGGCTGCGGAGCGCACTGGCCCTTCTGTAATGGGCAGGCTTTGCCACAGCAAATGACGAAGCCGACGATTATCGAATTCACGCATAGAATGATGACATCGGTGGACACGGTGCTGATGATTGCGCTGGTGGCGCTAGCGTTCTGGGCGTTTCCAAAGCGGCATGCGGTGCGGCGGTATGCGGTGGCGTCGCTGGTGTTTCTGTTTGTGGAAGCGCTGTTGGGCGCGGGGTTGGTGATCTTTCGGCTGGTGGCGCGGGATCAATCGGCCGGGCGGGTCTGGTACCTGTCCGCGCATTTGACCAACACGATGCTGTTACTGGCGACCCTGACCCTGACAGCGTGGCTGGCAACGGAAGCGGTAAGCCGGTTTCGGATTCGGGATGCGATGCCCGGGTTGTTGTGGGCGGGACTGATGACAGTTCTGGTGAGTATTACAGGCACGGTGACGGCTTTGGGCGACACCCTATTTCCTTCAGCCACCTTGATGGAAGGCGTGAGGCGCGATTTGTCGAGTGAATCTCCGGTGCTGTTGCGCTTGCGGGTGGCCCATCCGGCTATTGCGATTGCCGGCGCAGCTTTCGTGATCTGGATGGCTTTGACATTCATGCGGAGTTCCAGTTCTGAGCGGGGACGCCAAGCGGGCATGCGGCTGGTGGGATTGTGCTTTGTCCAGCTATTTGTGGGCGCGGCCAACTTGAGCTTGCTGGCGCCCGTATGGATGCAGTTGATGCATTTGCTGATTGCGGATGTGGTTTGGATTGCGATGGTGCTGGCAATTGCTGAATCGGCTCTTGAGACGCGTGCGCCCGAAACTGGGTTTGCGATAGCGTCAAGCCGTGAGTCCGCTGCTGGTAAACCGGCCTAGCTGTGAAACGGTATCGAAACTGAACTTGTTTTTCAGCTTAGGCAGAACCGCCCGCATGGCTTCAACGGTATGCGGGTGCACGTCGTGGGCAAGGACCACTTTCCCATCGGTCACTTTTAGCAGAAAGTTCTTGATAATGCGCGGTTCGGACTGGTGGTGGGACCAATCGTGCGGGTCCACATCCCAGCCGACAAGCTTCATGCCCATGCCTTCAATCAGCGCGCGCTGCGAAGGTTTGATTTGGCCGCGTGGCGGCCGCACCAGCTTCGGGAAATAGTTTTTGCCCAGGATGTGCGCGATCAGGTTGTTCACGCGGGTGATCTCATTGCAAAGCTGGCTATCCGACATCTTTTCAAAATTGCCGTGTGACCAGGAATGATTGCCTATTTCATGCTTCAGCCTTGAAGCGGCAATTTGTTTTAGAGTCTCCCAGTTTTTCTCCGCCATGTAGCCGAGAACGAAGAACGTGGCAGGGATACGCAGCCGTTCCAGGATTGCGAGAATTTCAAGCGTCGTGGTGCGGTTTGGCCCGTCGTCAAAAGTGATGGCTATCGCCATATAGGTGTTGGTGATCTCCGAACGGAAGCGGTTAGCCGAAGGTTAACTTAGATAGGCCCAAAATACCAGTGCTAAGGGGAAGCAAATTGTATCTGGCAGTCGCTTAGGTGTGTTGGGGTGTTTCATCCAGAGTTTTGACGCTCACACGAGCGGACCATTCAGCGCCGGCCAGAACGATCATGGTTCCGAAGAAGGCCCACAGAATGATGCTGATGGACTGAACAAAGGGCGGAACGTCTTTGCTCAGGTTGGCGCGAAGCCAGGGCCAGGTCAAAATGTTGATGTACTTGGAAGCTTCCAGCAAGATAGCGACGGCCGCGGAAGCCGGAAGTAGACGCCGCCAGCTGATTTTGCAGTTGGGCAACAGCCAATAGACCAGAAAGATCATGATCATGGTAATGGGCGTAGCGAATAAGTGGTAGGCCAGGACCTCTAATTGAGCCGCCACCATGTTGCCGCCGGCATGAGTTTTCACGAATGCGACATTCATAGTGGTGGCGGTGATCGACGCCAATTCAAGAGCGCCGCAAGCGAAGATGAGCAGCAGACTGATCAGCTGGTTGTGAATGAAGTTGCGATTGGCTTTGACTTGCCAGATGTGATTGAGCGCCACTTCCAGTGGAGTAAAGATGCCGTTAGCAGTGAAGAGCAGCAGGAAGACGGACAGCCAACTGAACTTCTGATATGACGCGGTTAGCAGATAGCCGCGGAAATCGACGTGAAAATCATTGGGAAAGTAGCTGGAGACGGTCTGCAGAATGATCTCAATGGCAGCGTTCCAATGGAGTACGTAGCGGCAGAGCAGGAGCATAGCCACCAGGAATGGGAAGAACGAAATGAGGATGTTGGCGGCGACTGCGAAGGAATAGACGTGAACTTCTGTTCGCACCAGGAACTTGATGGACGGGCCCAGGCTTTTCCAAAGTCCGCCGAGGCTGCGGACGGCAATGTTAGGTCCGGCAGTGCGAAATGAGGGCGAATTTAGCGCGCTTGGATGGCTACTTTCCGGCGCTGCTTTCATGAATATTGGACAGCGTGTAGGAGCCATCGTCGTTGACGTTGACAGTAGCGCTGATGTCTTCGCCGACGTGGAGAGCGGAGAGATCGGAGGAGGACGAGATGGGGTAATCCATACGCATGGCGTCCATGAAGCCGGGAATGGCAGCGGCATCGATGTTGGCTGTGCGCTCTTTGCTGTCGATCGAAAGGATCTTGCCGGTGAGCGGGTATTGCTTGGTTGAGGCGGTTTTTGGCGGCTGGCTGGTACAAGCGGCGAGGCTGAGAACAAGGCTGGTTAGGCCCCAAGCGGCAATCTTCACAATGAATCTCCAGTTTTAAGCCTAACTTGTCACCGGAATATTGCTGGGCGTTTTACAATTGAGGAGTCCGAAGAAGGGGAAACTGGATGCTTTTAAGCTCGCTGGCTGGTCCTGACATACTGATTGTCGCGCTTATTTTTGTGCTGCTGTTCGGCGGTTCGAAGATTCCAAGCCTTGCGAAAGGACTGGGTGAAAGTATCCGCAACTTCAAGAGCGCCATTAAGGATGGCGACGAGCCGGAAAAAGACAACAAACCTAAGGCGGACGCGGCGAAGTAAGGCGCGCGTTGTTGAGACAGCGGTAGTTCATTCGAGGACTTGCTGACCCGTTTCCACGACGTGCACGCCTCTGCTTAAAGTGGGTTGAGGAAGACGCAGAAAAGCCCTGCTTTCGCAGGGCTCTCGGCAAACGGCGGACTACTTTTTCTTTGTTGCTGCCTTCGGTGGAACGATCGCATCTTTCACTGACTTGGCGATGCGGAACTTCACCACTTTCTTCGCTGGAATCTTGATCGCCTCACCCGTAGCAGGGTTGCGGCCCACGCGAGCCTTGCGGTCCGCACGGACCAGACGTCCGATACCGGGCAGGATGAAGACGCCATTCTTTTTGGTCTCGCGAACGGCAAGAGTAGCTAGCGCATCCATGTATTGCTTGGATACTTTGTTGTTTACGCCCGTCGTCTCGGCAAGCTCTCTGACGATCGCGGTCTGCGTCATACGTTTAACTTCGGCCATAAAAACCTCCTAAGTTTTTAAGTTGATTTGAGAAGTGTCGTTCTTCAAAAACAGAACAATGCAGAAATGTTTGCTTACTTCTCAGACACTCCGATGATACGAGAGCCTAATCCGCTTGTAAAGAAGAAAAGTGTCAAAAACCCTGATTTTTGGCGGTTTTTTACGATATGAGTGGGCTTTATGCCTATAAACAGGGGAGTTGAGGGCAATTTTAGAGCGGTCAACCGCGAGTTGCATAAACTGTTGGGGATGGATAGACGTGTTTTCCTGCAAGGCGCAGCTTCTGTATTGGCTTCGAGTGCGTTTGGTTCGGGTTTGCAAAATGTGCCCGGACCAAGAGCGAGCGCGAAGCCCCGGCGGGTTGGTCTGATTGGTTGCGGATGGTACGGCAAGATTGATCTTCTTCGCTTAATACAGGTGGAGAAAGTTGATGTAGTTTCTCTCTGTGATGTCGACGAAAAAATGCTCGCGGAGGCGGCTGCGATAGTTGCATCTCGCCAGGCGTCGGGAAAAACACCCCGCACATATCGCGATTATCGAAAGATGCTAGGCGAGAGCGGACTGGATATTGTCCTGATAGCGACGCCGGACCACTGGCATTCGCTGATTATGATTGAGGCGGCAAAGGCGGGTGCGGATATCTATGTTCAAAAGCCCATCAGCGTAGACGTAAGCGAGGGCGCCGCGATGCTTGCGGCGGCGCGAAAATACAATCGCGTGGTGCAAGTGGGAACGCAGCGGCGGAGCACTCCTCACCTGGTAGAAGCGAAGCAGCGCTTCTTTGATGAAGGCAGGCTAGGAAAGATCGCGCTGGTCGAGGTCTATTGCTATTACCATATGCGCGCGACTGAGAACCCGCCGGACACCACACCGCCCGAATGGTTCGACTATGAGATGTGGACCGGTCCCGCACCCATGCGGCCTTACAACAAGCTGGTTCACCCGCGCAGCTGGCGCGCCTTCATGGAATACGGCAACGGAATTGTGGGCGATATGTGCGTGCACATGCTGGACATGACCCGCTGGATGATGAACCTGGGCTGGCCGACGCGGATCAGTTCGACAGGCGGCATTCTGGTGGATAAGCAGAGTAAGGCGAACATTAGCGATACCCAAACGGCTACCTTCGACTTTGAAGATCTGCGGGTGGTTTGGCAGCACAGGAGTTGGGGGCAGGCGGCGGACCCTGAACATCCGTGGGGCGCCACTTTCTACGGCGAAAAGGGCACGTTGAAAGCGGACGTTTACGGGTATGAATTTACGCCTCTGAACGGCGGGGAAACAGTCCGCCGAGCGGTGACCTACGAGCTCGTGGAGTATCCGGAAGATAGAACAGAGAAGGATCTGGAGCGGAATGTGGCTCCGGCGGTTCGATATCACATGTTGAATCTGCTGCACGCGATTGATACCCGGACGCGTCCGGTGGCGGATATTGAACAGGGGTATATCTCAACGGCCTCGTGCATTCTGGCGAATAATTCGATGAAGCTGGGCCGCTCCATTTTGTGGGATCCGAAGACCATGAGCGCGGTGAACGACAGCGAGGCGAATGCTTTACTCAAGCGAAATTATCGTGCGCCCTGGCAGCATCCGGACCCGTCAAGCTTTGCCTAAGCCCGGCTAGGTTTGCATGTTACTTTGAGTCGTGCCAAGCAGCTTGAGTGGTGACCGACCCGGTCAGCCCTCCCTTCGAACCGTCCTTTTCATTGTTTTGTTAGTTGCCTCCGCCATCTACCTTGGCTGTTTGATTTCGCCGCCGAGATTGATGGACGACGTGGATGCGGTGCAGGCCCAGATTGCCCGCAACATGATTAGTTCCGGGGATTGGGTGACCCCGCGGTTAGATGGCGTGCTCTACCTGGAGAAAAGCCCGCTCATTTACTGGATGATTGCGATTTGTTATGGACTTTTTGGAGTTCATGACTGGGCCGCGCGCATTCCGGTTGCGCTTTTCTCCATCGGACTGGCTGGTTTAACGGCGACGTTTGCGGCTTGGGCGTTCAACCGGGTGGTGGCGCTTTATGCGGGTTTGTGCGTAGGAACCTGCGTGGGTTTGTTCCTGTTCACCCGCATTCAGATTCCGGATGTGATGTTGACGTTCACCATCACGCTGGCGATGTGGGCGTTCCTGAGAGTTCTGGATGAGGCGGAGACACGGCCGAAGCTTTGGGCATTTGTGCTTGCCGCAAGCCTGGGCGTGGGGCTCCTGCTGAAGAGCCTCATCGGAATGGTGTTTCCGTTTGGGGCGGGGTTTGTCTATTTGCTGCTCACACGGCAACTGCTGGTGCGGAGAACCTGGGAGCGGCTGCGGCCTTTTAGCGGCGTATTGATCATTTTGGCGGTTGCGGCACCCTGGCATGTGCTGGCCACGCTGCGAAATCCCCCTTATTTCGTGTTCACCCTTCGCAGCGCGCCAGGCGAATACCACGGGTTTCTGTGGTTTTACTTCATCAATGAGCAGTTGCTGCGGTTTTTAAACATGAGATATCCGCGCGACTACGATACGGTTCCTCGACCGTTGTTTTGGGGATTCCACTTGTTGTGGCTTTTTCCCTGGAGCGTCTATCTGCCGCCGATCTTCAAGCTGCGGTACAAGGCGTTAGACAGGGCCGGTCAAACGCGCTTGTTCGCCTTGTGCTGGATTGGCTTTGTGATGGTGTTCTTCACGTTTTCCACGACGCAGGAATACTATTCGATGCCGATTTATCCGGCGCTGGCGATGCTGCTAGGGTGCGCGATGGCGGAAGGCGGTGCGTGGGTTAACAGTGGTACGCGCGCATTGTCATTGATCGCTGGCATGGCCGGCGTGGTTTGCCTGACCTTCTTCCTGCTGACTCGAGGTGTTCCAGCGCCGGGCGATATTTCGCAGGCGCTGGCGAGCCATCCGGCGGCATATAAGCTTTCGCTGGGACACATGGAGGACCTGACGCTGGGGGCCATGGCTTATCTGAGGACACCACTGGCTTTGGCAGCGGCGGCTTTCTTGATTGGATCCATCGGGACATTTCGAAATCGTGGAAGAACCGCGTTTCTGGCGATAGCCATGATGATGATTTTGTTCTTCCAGGCGGCCCGCGTGGCGTTGATTGCGTTCGATCCATTTCTGGGGTCGAAACCGCTGGCGGATGCCATCAACCGGGGTCCCGAGGGAACTTTGGTGGTGGACCATCATTACTACACTTATTCGTCTGTCTTCTTTTACACTGACCGTCGCGCTTATCTGCTAAATGGGCGCTTTCAGAATCTGGTTTATGGATCTTATGCGCCGGGCGCGCCCAATGTCTTCCTGACAGATGGTGAGTTTAAGGATCTTTGGAACCGGCCCGGCCGTTGCTATTTTGTGGTCAACGAAAAGGGTGTTGAAAGGATTCAACCGACTGTGCCGGACATTAGAGCCCATGTGGTGGTTCAGAGCGGCGGCAAGTTTGTGCTGACGAATCATCCGCTTTCCCAGGATCGTTGAGCGGGTATGTATCGAGTTTCGGCGGCGTTAACTTCGGGGGTATTGTTCTACTTCTCGTTAGGGCTGACACCGGTTTGGTGGGCCGCTTGGCTAGCTCCCATTCCGATACTGCTGGCCGCATTTTATTCGAAGGGCTGGCGCGCGTCCGCGGGACTTACTTATCTCGCGGTTGGAATCGGGATCAGCTCAAACTTCAAATACTATCTGACAACGACGGGCGCCTGGGCCACGCCTGTCCTGCTATTGCTGCAGGTGTTGGTTTGGGGATTTTTTGTGACAAGAACCCGATCCGCCGTGAGAAGCAGCGGGAGTTGGACCGTAGTTTTTGTCTATCCGCTGCTGGTGACCGGAGCGAGCGCACTGGTTTCCCTGCTTTCACCGCACGGCACTTGGGGCAGTTATGTCTACACGCAGATGGATAACCTGCCGGCGATTCAGATTGCGTCGGTTCTAGGTCCGGCTGGCGTTATGTTTCTTCTTGGATTGTTCGCCTCAGTAATTGCGGTTGCGATTTACAGACGGGGCAAAATAAACCGGCTGTGGCTGGCTTATGGGTTGCCGGTTCTGTTGTTAGCTACCGGTATTGGCTTTGGCTTTGCGCGCTTACAACTCGCGCCTCAGCAGCCGCTGACGCGCATCGGTGTGGCCTCAATCGATGACTTTATTGGCCACGGCACGCCCAATAAATCGGCAGCGGTGTGGGACGGTTATGCAGCGACTGTTAGCTCCTTAGCCAAATCGGGTGCGCGAATTGTGGTGCTGCCGGAGAAGGTTGCCGCCCTTTCCGATGCGGATGCGGGATTTCGCCGGAAGGAGTTGAGCGAACTGGCTGAGCGGAATGGCATCTATCTGGTGGCCGGACTCCAACTCAACCACAGCGATGAAAAGGATAACACTCTGTGGCTGTTCGGTCCTTCTGACGGATTAATGGCTGAGTATCACAAGCAGCACTTGGTTCCTCATCTTGAAGCCGACTTGGCTCCAGGTCATGAGGATATGGTTCGCCAAATTGATGGCCGGCGCTTTGGATTGGCAATTTGCCGGGATTTGCTCTTCGCTAGCCCCGCTCAGGAGTATGGAAGGCTTGGGGTTTCCGTGCTGTTAGTTCCAGCCTGGGATTTCTATGTCGATGCTTGGATGGCATCGAGCGTGGCGGATCTGCGGGGTGTAGAGAACGGTTACTCCATTGTGCGAGCAGGCCGCGAGAGCTATCTAAATGTCAGTGATCGTTATGGAAGGCTAACGGGTCGCAAGCGGAGTGATTTTCTGCCAGGGGCAAGCCTGCTGGTTGATTTGCCGCTTGGGCCAGCGCAGCCTACTCTCTATTCGCGATTTGGAAACTGGTTTGGCTATCTCGCGATTTTTGGGATGGTGGTCACGTTGGTCCCGAGAAGCGGTACTCGGGTTTTGGAGGCGCGGGCTTGAATGCGCTGTGATGGAGGATTTGGATCTTTCCCTGAATCTGGGCTAAGGCGTCCAAAACGATTTCTGCAAGTTCCCCAGGTTCGGCGATGGCTCGGAGATTAAGAGCTAACTCGTGATGGAGGCCAGGATCGGCCAGGAGGTCGCCATCTAGCTGCGGCTCGGGGAGGTTGGCGCAAAGGCTGAGTTTGATAAAGCCGGAGGGAGCGCGATCAAAGATCTTGAGGTGACAGATATGGATTCCAGCGGCAGTTAGCTTCGCTTCCAGATGGTCCACCAGAGGGCCTGCTAGCAGGGCCGGCGAGAGCGGATGGTTCAGGTCGATGTGTACATGAAGATTAAGCCAGCCCATGGCTGCTTCCGCCCCAGCATAACGCTCGTAATCTACCGTTAGCAGTTTCGAGCCGGGAACACGCGTGATGTTGATGATCTGGTCGAGCCAGTGATCGACGCCCGCACCGGTTTTGGCGCTGAGCGAGAAGTCAACGGGAAACGGCAGGTCCGGAAGCGGGTAGAGATCAGCTTTAGTAGCGCATAATATATCGGCCTCTTCCAACTGATTACGGAAAAGGTATTCAACGTCCGGATCGGCATGGCCTTCGAACACTTGCATGGCGAGACCGGGATCGAAGAGCACGGTGAGGGGGGCAATTCGAAAATTTCCCTCATGGTAGGCCTTCAGCGGCTGTATGGTTGTGGAGGATAGGTCAATACAGCTACCGACGGGCTCGGCAAAAATGATGTCTGGATTATAGGAACGGAGCTGGTCGGCGCTGTCCATCAGATCTGAGAAGCGGCAACAGAAGCACCCGCCTGTGACTTCGCGAGTATCAAAACCGCTCCCGCGAAGGAAGCCGGCATCGACAAGGCCGGCGCTCTGGTCATTAGTGATCACTGCGGGGCGCATGCCTCTCTGCTGGAGCAGATGGGCAGCCGTGGCGATCAGCGTTGTCTTTCCCGCTCCGAGGAAACCTCCAACCAGGGCGATTGTGGGGTGGCCGCTCATATCGTCAGCAACAGTTCATGCTTGGGATCTACCGTGATCTCTTGCGGCAGAATGATGGCAATTCCCGTTGGAGTCTGTTGTGATTCATGCGTGAGCAATTCTCCCCCGAGCGCCACGCTTTTGGCGCTACGGGCATGGAGGGAGACATCGAGACTCTTTAACTTCAGTGAGCCTTCGGTGGCAGCGAGTGAGAAACCTGCGCCGTGGAACGAAAAGACGCCCCAGGCAGTGGCGGTCGACCAAAACGAAAGGAATGGGCGAGTAGCCACTCGGGGAGCCGCGACCAGGTGGCGTTCGGAACCTCTGTAGCGAAAACCGCTCAGGGCCAAAATGCCTGACCAAGCGGCCATAGCGCGCGCGTAGTGATGACCACATTCCGCTTCGTCAAAGGGGTTGCGGCGAATCCCGTCATAGCGGCGGCGGATGTCCGACATTGCTCCCAGACCTTCCGTAACAAAGCCCGAGTAGAGCATCAGGCAGGCTGTTGCATACTCGAAACCCGTCATCACTTCGGCGAAGTAGGGAAATGGAATCTTGGGCCTTTCGCCTTTGCCGTAATCACAGATGACCATGGCGGCTTCGTCGTTCAAGGCGAAGGTGCGCTGCACGTTGTCGTGGTTCCAAAGGTGCGGCTTGTGATTGTAACGGTGAATCGAGGTAAGAGTCTTGCGGATATTTGCAGACTGCACGAGCGGACCCAGACCGGCAACTTCCGCAAAGTACTGACCGAGCAGCTGATCTATGAGGCAACCATCGCCCAGCTGATATTGCGGATGCTCGGAGTCGTCTGTTCCCATGCCGACTCGGAGCCCGGGCGCGATCTCGTTCGCGGGCAGGCCTTGCGCCTTCTGAATGTAGTATTCGCCGTTGAAAAGGTTTGCATCAATCCACTTGCTGCCGCTTTCGAAAAGGCGTTTATACTCCTCGGCGGAAGCTGAATCGCCGCTGGCTTTGGCCATTTCTTCGCAGGCTCTCAAGGCTGCCAGGTAATCCAGGCTGCAATAGGGATTTGGGCCGTAGAACTCCACATCGTAAGTGTTATGCTGAACGCCTTCGAAAACACCGTCACGATTGGCATCCCAGCCGCCGGGAACCCAGGCGAACTCCAGAGCCAGTTTCGCTTTGGGCCAGAATTTGGCAAGGAACTCGGGATCTCCACATTGCTGCCAATCGAGATAGATTTTTACGATCTGACCCATTTGGCCATCCGCAGCAGAGAAGCCCCAACGCTCTATTTTGTCGGGGAGCAATTGGCGGAAACTGAGGGCGCCCCGGTTATCCATGGAGTAACCAAAGGCGTTGCGTCGGAGGGAGTGAGAAAGCGACGGGAAGAGACTCGTGGTGGACGTCTCATAGTTCCACACATGGGTGCAGTTGCCGAAGCAACAACCTGAATGGTTATCTACTCCCTCGAAACCGTGGAACTCGCCGTCCGCGGTGCGGAAGCAGGTGGTTGAGACCAACGTGGAGAGATTCGACATAGCAGCATCCCGCACAGCGCCGGGAAGTGTGGTGGATCGAATAGCTTTGACGAAACTCTCCGTGCGGCGATCGAGATCCTGCAGGTGCTGGGCTGTATGCTCGGCGGCAGCCCAGGCATCCGGAAAGCGGGTGCAGTACCAGTTGCCGATGATGTCGTTTTCATGACCTTTGGGCGCGCTCCAGCCGCAGTGGGCGGGCGTTCGGTTCGGCACGTGCCAGGCGAGTATAAAGGTGTAATTAGAGGACTGGCCAGGGGCGATCCTTCGCTGTAAGCAGAGGGCGCCGACTGAGCTCAGGTCATGCTCTTCGGGGCCGAGCTTACCGTCGGAGGAGAAGTCATCCCAAAAGAGCAGGGGGCTGTTCCACCAGCGCCCGGCGGGCCATCCTCTAAGAATTGATAACTCGTTCTCGGAGTCAGACAAAGCAGCCAGCACGAAGGTGCCGAAAAGGGGGTCGTCCTTGGAGACCGCGGGGTTCTGCATCACTAAGCCGTGGAGATTGCCGGAGCTTCGAATCTCGTTGGTGCGGCTATCCGCCACCTTGTCCGCCGCGCCGCGCCGCTCCGGAGCCTTGATGGGATTGTCAATGGAAAAAGCGATGGAGGCGGTTACGGCCGTGGCCGATGTGTTGTGAACTCGATAAGTGAGCACGGCGACCGGGAGGCCGGATTCGTCGGCATCTAGCGGGATGAAGGGAGTACCGGCGGTGAGCGTGATTTGGACGGGCAGCCGTTGATCGTGGAATTGAATTCGGGCGCGCGGAAACTCGCTGGTGAAAGTGGCGTTCACCAGGCGGGATAGCCCGGGCGCATTATTGGATCCGAGTCCGTCCTGGCCCTCATACGGTGTTTGGATGCGCGCCTCGAGGACGTGGGCGATGGGCTTTTGACCGTCGGCCTGCACCCACATTGCGGGGAAAGCGTAGTTAGGAGAGTTGCCGACGTCTGGCCGGTTAAAGATTTCCCAATCGCGAAGCTGACCGCGGCCGCCTAAGCCGATGCTCCCTGCGCCAATGCCACCGAGCGGGAAGGAAATCATCGCCAGCGCGGGGCCGGTGAAGGTGCGCGGGTAATGAATTTCAGAGTCCATCAAAGAAGGTCTTGGTCCTGCGGCAGTTGTGGGAGAAGTCTGACCAGCTTCGTATGGCTCGGCGGCAGCGGCGGCCGTTCCGGCGGTGGTGAGGGCTACGGCTTTGAGGAAGGAACGACGGTCCGGTTCTGGTTGGTTTGCCATCCGGTCCAATTATATGGGTGGTGTTTCTATGGGGATCTGCTCTCTTGAGTTGGGTTCTCTGACTAATCAGTCTCGTCCGAGGTGCGAGAGAAGTGCCGCTTTGGGGATCGACTTAGCTGGGCTCTATCCCCAGAGTCAACAAAATTCGATTCCTTTCATCCACCCGCACCAGGAACGTCTTTAGACCGCATTCGCCCACAAGCGCTGCGCCGGTAGTCAGATCAAACTTCCACGCATGAAGCGGACACACTAAGGTGGACCCACCCAACAATCCATCGGCCAGCGGGCCCCCCCGATGCGGGCACGTTGCCTGCACGGCAAATACCTGATTGCCGCGGTTCCGAAAAATGGCGACGTGCGTCTCCGCAATGGCGAAGTTTCTACCTTCGCCGATGGGGATCGAGTCTAACGGTCCTACTACTACTTCAGTCATGTTCGGCTACTGGAGCACCGGCAACAAGTTCACGAATTGATTGGCAGTTGCGGGCGCATAAGCTTCCCGCCACGGATCTTTGTAAGCGGCCACGGATGCCTGAATCTCAGCATCCAACCGGGCAGCGATGCCTTCGCTATCCTCCACTACTATCTGCCTGATTCTTTCAATGCCAAGACGCTCGACGAACCCGTATGTCCTCTCCAGATATTTCGCGTTTTCCCGATAATACTGGATAAACCGAGCCGTGTATTTGATCACGTTGTCATGGGAGTCGGTCACGCACAGAATATCGCCTTTGCGAACGTGAGCGCCAGCCGCGCCGCCAACATAGACCTCCCACTTGCCGCCTTCTACGGCTACCGCTCCCACATCCTTCACCATCGCCTCCGAACAATTGCGCGGACAGCCCGCCGTGGCGAGCTTCAATTTCCCGGGAGCCTCCACCCCTTGCAAGTATTTCTCAATCCGTATAGCGAGTGAAGTGCTATCGCCCACGCCGAAGCGGCAAAATTCCGTGCCTACGCAGCTCTTGCATGTCCGGTAGCGTTTGGCGTACGCATAGCCGGACGGCATATCAAGGTCCTGCCACATCCCGGGCAGATCGTCTTTTTTGACGCCGAGCAAGTCGATCCGCTGACCACCAGTCAGTTTCACCATAGGAACGTGATACTTGTCAGCCACGTCAGCAATGCGCCGCAACTGTTCCGGACTTGTAACGCCGCCCGGCATTTGAGGAATGACGGAGAAGGTGCCGTCCCTCTGAATATTGGCGTGAACACGATCATTAATGAACCTGGCGTCGCGCTCATCCTCATATTCAGATGCCCACATTGTGTTCAATAGCGATGCCAAACCCGGCTTGCTGGCCGGATCTTCCTGGCCCTGGGCCAAGGCTTTAAAAACAGCCGAGACCGAACGTAGATTCTGCTCGCGGCAGGCGCGCACCAGTTCCGGTTTTGTGAGCGGAATACCAGGCACGTAGTAATGAACGGACGGGTCTTCTTCGGTTTCGCCTCCGCACGCCCATTGCACCATCTCGCCTACCATCGCTTTGCATGATCCGCACCCCATGCCCGCCCGCGTCGCTTCCATCACCGCTTTGGCGCTGCGCTTGCCGTTCTTGACACATGCCAGGATGTTGGCTTTGCTCACGCCATTGCAGTTGCAAACCTGCGCGTCCATTGGCAACTCGGAGAAAGTGACCCTGGCAGAGGGCGCGCCGATATCAAACAGTAGACTCAGGCGCTCCTCAGGCAGCGGCGTACCGCGATCGAACGCCTGCATCAGATAAGCGGCCTTGCTGATGTCGCCCAGTAGAATCCCACCCACCAGACGTCCGTCACGAATGATCAGCTTTTTATACGTTCCCCTCCTGGGCTCGGTAAACTGCACGATTTCGTCGCGCTCATCCTCTGCTTCGGTGATGCCCAAAGAAGCCATCTCAACTCCGGCTACCTTCAATTTGGTGGCCACCTTCGAACCGTGATAGACGGCGTCAGGGTTTTTGCCCGTGATATGATCTGCCAGCACTTTGGCCTGTTCCCAAAGAGGCGCAACCAAGCCATAAAGCCGTCCCCGATGCTGCGCGCATTCACCCACTACATAGATGTCGCGGTCATCCATTGAACGCATGTGGTCATCCACCACAATGGCGCGCTCCACCGTTAGACCGCTGTGCGCAGCGATTTCGGCGTTTGGAGTTATGCCCGTGGAAATGACAACCATGCCGTATTCGGCGGCCGTGCCGTCTTTGAACTCCAGGCCTACCGTTTGATACTGCCCGAGAATGCGTTTTGTGTCCTTACGGAGTTGCACACCGATCCCGAGTTTCTCAATGCTGGTCTTCATGATGGCGCCCGATTGCGAATCGAGCTGCTGACCCATGAGATAGAAACCTCGGTGAATGACATCCACTTCGATTCCGAAGTTTTGCAGCCCGGCGGCAGCCTCCAGGCCCAATAGGCCCCCGCCGATTACCGCGGCACGGCCCCGGCAATGGGCGTACTCAGCGATCTGACGGCAATCCTCTAACGTGCGAAAGACGAAGATTCCGGGCTTATAGCTACCATCCTCCAGCGTGAGCCCCTCAATCGGTGGAATGTATGGCCGGCTGCCGGTGGCGATAATCAGCTTGTCGTAAGGCTCCATGGTGCCATCGCAGCCGAGCACGCAACGGGCCCTGCGGAGAATGCGGTCGGCCATGACACCGCGATGCAGCTTGATCCCGTTTGCCGCGTACCAGTCAACAGGATTCAGAAAGATGTCACTCTCTTCCTGCGTTCCATTCAGCACGTTTGAGAGCAAAATGCGATTGTAGTTTCCGTACGGCTCATCGCCAAAGATGGTGATGTTAAATTGGTCGTCTCCACCCCGGGCCAGAATCTCTTCAATGGCTCGGGCGCCCGCCATGCCATTGCCCACCATCACCAGATTCAGTTTGTTCCGCATACTCTAAAACTCCATGAAGCCGGCGTCGATAATCGCTTCACCTTCGGTCCCTTCTGGCGCGGCAATCAGAATTTCCAGCAACGTGTCGGGTTCCAGGTCCTCAGTAACTGCCAGCGCGATGTGAATGGCGCTCTTTGCTCCGACCGGGAAGTAGCGCATTGGCGTTCCGTCGCGTTCAACCAGGAGATAAATCAGCTCAGAAGACGAATTACCAGCGCGGAGGTAAGTCAGCTGACAACGGCTTTCAACCGGGACCAGAAATGTGGCAGGCGGATCAAGCGATATGGGATGGGTTAGTCCCGCCCCCTTGAACGAATAAATGCCTTGAATAAACCGGGGAGTTTCTAACATGGGAGTCCTTTCTTGATACGCACTGCACAAACTTTAAATTCGGGCATCCTAGATGTGGGATCCAACGCCGGGTTAGTCAACAAGTTCGCTCGCCCCTTGCCGGCAAAATGAAAAGGCATGAAAACCGTATCCATTCGGATAGTAGTCGTGAGGTGCGCAATCGCCGTTGCTCTGCCGCGGCGGGTCGTTAATTGAACCGAATCGCCCTCGTTGATTCCATACATCCGCGCCATGGACGGGTGAATCTGCACAAACGCTTGCGGCGACAACTCCAGTAACTTAGGAATGCGCCGAGTTTGCGTGCCTGATTGATACTGAGCCATCACGCGACCGGTTGTCAGATACATCGGATACTCCTGGTCCGGCTCTTCCGCGCTGCCACGAAACTCCACAGGATGGAACCGCGCACGGCCGTCAGGAGTTGCAAAGCGATTCTGAAAAATGCGCGGCGTTCCAGGATGACTTTCGCTGGGACAAGGCCAGAAGACGCCGTCCTCACGCTGGATGCGCGCATAAGTAATGCCCGCATAGTCCGCCACTCCGCCGGCGGAGGCTCGCCGCAATTCGTCAAACACTTCTCGCGGTTTCGACGGAAAACTGCTCTTGGCTTTCAGCCGACCCGCCAGCGCGGAGAGAACTTCCAGGTCCGTACGCACATTCGCTGGAGGCTCCGTCGCTTTGCAACGATAAAGCACCCGGCCCTCCAGATTGGTCATGGTGCCTTCTTCCTCGGCCCATTGGCAGCTAGGCAACACAACATCGGCGAGTGCGGCTGTCTCTGATAGGAAGAAGTCGGAAACCGCCAGAAAGCTCAGCGCTTCAAGGCGGCTTTGAATATGTCCCGCACGGGGTGAAGACACCACTAGGTTCGAACCGAAAACCAGCAGGCCTCGTACGCCCTTTTTCGTGCCCAGCACGTCCAGCATTTCGTAGGCGGAACATCCCGGCGAAGGCAACTCTGGTTCTGGAATTCCCCAAAAAGCGGCAATGTGCGCACGATGTTCAGGATTATCCAATTTGCGATAGCCGGGCAGTTGGTCGGCCTTCTGTCCGTGTTCCCGGCCGCCTTGACCGTTGCCCTGCCCAGTTAAACAGCCATAGCCGGAAAACGGGCGTCCGGCTTTTCCCAGCGCAAGCGAAAGATTAATAAACGCCAGAACATTGTCAACGCCATTGCTCTGTTGCTCCGGCCCGCGCGCGGTCAGGATCATGGCGCTTTTTGCCTCGCCCAGCATCTTCGCCGCCTGCAGCAGTTGCTTTTCGGGAATGCCGGTGATTCGCTCTACCCTATCCGGCCAATACGATGAGATGACATGACGCACGGCTTCGAATCCTGTGGTTCGTTCCGCAATGAACGCAAGATCGAGATAGCCCTTATTGATGCACACGTGAAGCAATCCGTTGGCGAGAGCCGCATCGGTTCCAGGCGTGATCTGGAGGTGAAGAGTCGCGCTAAGGGCAGTTCGGGTGGCTCGTGGATCGACAACAATGAGGCTGCCGCCATTCTTTGCCTGCGCCTCGAAATGCTGCATGATGGGCGGCATGGTCTCAGCGGCGTTACTTCCAATCAGCAAGATTGTTTCCGCTTGACGAATGTCAGCTAAGGGAAACGGGAGACCGCGATCCATGCCCAGCGCCTGGATGGAAGCGGCCGCTGCGGAAGCCATGCAGAACCGGCCGTTGTAGTCGATCTGCGACGTGCGCAGCGCCACTCGGGCAAACTTACCCAGCAGATAGGCTTTTTCGTTGGTTAGCCCGCCACCGCCAAAAACACCGACAGCATCCGGACCAAACTGGCTTTGAAGACCCTGAACCTCATCCACCACTCTGTCCAGCGCTTCATCCCAGGAGACCGGAACTAATGGAAAACCTTTTGCTCTCCGCATGAGAGGGGATAGCAGCCGTTCAGGATGGTTTAACAGGTCTGCGGCCGTCCAGCCCTTCTGGCATAGACCGCCCAAATTCGTTGGAAAGTTGCGGGAACTAACCTTAAGATCACTATTGCCGCCCTGCAGATTCATGCCGCATTGCAGAGCGCAATAAGGACAGTGGGTGGCGAACGTCCGCATGTTGCCGGCTGAACGCGTGACCGCATCGACCGATGGTTGATCGTAGAGTTTGCTCATTCCGCCGGGCACTGGAGACGCGAGGTACAAAGTGGGTTAATTTCCCATTCCCGCCGTTGCGCCCGCAAAGCTGGCGATGGCAGATGCGTCCGCCTCAACCACGGGCGCTTCAGCGGCAGTTGAGAAACGAACCAGCAAAGACAAACTGGAGATTCCCACCACAATGCAGCCGAGAATGGTGATTGCATGCGGCCAGCTAAGGTTGGGGGATTTAAACAAGAAGCCCGCCAGCATGGCTCCTAAGTTCCCGCCTGCACCTACGATTCCTGCCACCGCTCCAACTGCTTTCGGATTAATGAATGGCGTAACGGAATAAGTAGCGCCGTTCGACATTTTCACGAACAGACCGGTCAGCATCATGGTGACGATTGCCAGCGTCAGCGTGTGCTGATTGGAAAACAGAATCAGCGCGAATCCTTCACAAAGGATCGTGCAGCCCAACAGTGTGGTTCGTCCCTTCAATCCCCAGCGCCTGCTGGCCCGATCGCTAGCAAAACCGCCGAGGGCGCGGGCAAAGAGATTCATCATGCCGAAGCTGCCGGCCACCAGGCCGGCAGTGGCGAGTTGAAGCCTGAAATTGTCCACAAAGTAGAGCGCTGCGATATTGTCGATAGTCAACTCCATGCCAAAACTGGCGGCGTAGATACAGGCCAGCGCCAAAACGCGTCGATCCTTTAGCGACTCCATAAAAACATGGCCGGCATTCGAGCGCGCGTGCTGAGGCCGCGTTTTCCAGTCGCCGGTAGGCGTGTCTTGTGTAAAGAAGAAATAGGCAACGCCCGTGAGCAATAAAAGTACACCGCTGAACACCATGGACAAACGCCAGCTGGCCCATGTTGCAAAGCCTGCGCTCACAAAGCCGCCGAAAATTAAGGGCATCACCACTTGTGTAACCCCGCCGCCCAGGTTGCCCCAGCCTGCAGCCGTGGCATTTGCCGTGCCGACGATATTCGGCGCGAACATGATGGTGGTGTGGTATTGGGTGATGACAAACGAAGCGCCAATCATGCCGATAGCGAGCCTGAATAGCAGGAACGACGTGTAGCTGTGAGCGAAGCCGACGCACATTACAGGAACGGATCCCGCCAGTAACAAAGCTGTGTAGGATCGGCGGGGTCCGAAGCGGTCACAGGCCCAGCCGATGAGCAGGCGAGCCAAAATCGTGATGGCTACCGACGCGATGATGGAATTCCCGATCTGCGCCTTGGTGAGATGCAACTCCTCACGAATGACAGGCATGAGCGGAGCTATGCCGAACCAGCCGAAAAAGCACAGAAAAAAGGCAAACCAGGCCATGTGAAAAGCCCGCATCTGAGCAGAACGAAAATCCAGCAGATTGATTCTGGTGGCGCGCTCGGTAGAGGTCATCTTAGGCTCCTGAATGTGCGAATCGTTGGACAGACTAACAGGCAATCGATTCAAGGTTTTTGCATGCCAGTGACTTACGCGACACAATTGCCCGATGGCGCATCGCTTGCCGGCGACGCCTCACGGCAGGTGCTTGAACGTTGGCTTTACCGGCCCGTTCAGTCTGCCAGAGAACGCCTGGCGCTTCGCGGGTGAGAAGATCGGGATCTCCACGGCCGGTGTCCACAAGATATACTTTGCCCTTCAATGAAACTCCCGGAAAAAAGAGTGTTATCTGCTCGGCTAATCCTGCAAACGTTGAGGACAAAGGACTAATAGGAAGGAAGCTAAAGTGGATTGCTGAAGGATGTAAAGGGGGCTGACGGAGCCCGGCAATCGCCTTTAAGCAGAAGCTGTGAACTTCCGCTTTTCCCAAAGTCTATCACTCCAGGCAGGCAGATGAAAAGTGCCATCGGTCACGGGGTGGGGCCTTCTTCGTATCGAAAACTGCGGATTCTGTTCGTTTCGTAATCCGCACAGACCCTGGCTAAGCTAATAACTTCTGCACTTCCCGCTGAATGGCGTTGGCCACGGCCGCCCTGGCCGCATCATCACGATACGGCGAGCGCGGCCAGAAGAAGCCCCTCAACCCGTCTCGCCTTCTCCTTGGCACCACGTGGATATGCAAATGCGGTACGGTCTGACTCACCCGGTTATTCATAGCAACGAACGTTCCTTCCGCGTCCACGGCAGCTTCCACGGCCCGCGCCAGCAACTGTGTCTTCGCCATCATGGGTCCGCACATGTTCATGGGCAGATCAGTCAGCGTTTCATAGTGCTCGCGCGGACATAGCAGCACGTGACCAGGGAACAGCGGGTGAATGTCCAGGAATGCCACGGATTCATCATCCTCATAAACGATCTGAGCCCCCATGCGCCCCGAAGCAATCTCGCAGAAGATACATTCGTGCGGTTCGGTCATTTCGACACCTCCGGCAGCTGCGCCGGGGTTGTTGACCCGATCCGATTCAGGTCAATTGACAAAACTCCCCCAGGCTCTACATTAAACGCAGGAACAAACCGCGCGCCCCACTCAATCTCATCGAAGCGATACGAGTAGCGAGCATGAACATTCTGCCCGAAAGTATCGTCGAAAGCGCGCACCAACGCGATCACCTCAGCCCGCTCCGCTTCCAGATCCTGCGCCGTCTTGCCCCAAAAAGGACTGCTCTCATCAATAGGATGAACAATAGTCCAGGTCAAAGCGAAGAACAGAATCTCCTGCCGCTCGAGTGTCAATTGCGCAAACCGCCGCTGTGGAACGCCGTCGCAAACTTCCACCGTCATCAGCATCACCCGGGCATCAACGTTGATCAGGTTGTTTGATCTGCGATTTACCACTCTGAACTGGAGACTGGTTCCGCCCAAATACGGCGCTATTAAAGCCTTCTCGGAAAATCCAAACCGCGCCGATGGACGCGAGAACCGTCCGAACATTAAACCTGTGGCAATGGCAAATCCCAGAACTCCCAGCAAAGATTCAACAACGGCTATAACATTGGGCCACGCTCCCACCGGCCACATATTGCCGTAACCGACTGTCGTGATGGTGTGCGCGCTAAAGAAGAACGCATTCAGGAATGTCTCGAAAGCGGTGGATGCGGCGGCGTTTTTGAGGTTCTCAATTCCGGCAGCCAGATACATCAGCGCAAAAAACGTGTTCGCCACAAGGAAAGCGCTCAAGATAATCGCGAGAAACCGCGGCCAGGAAGCGCTGACCATATACATATACGGGTGCGAGTCCCGCCAGCTCCCGTTATGACGCTGAACATTGAAGTTGCCGTCCCGGTTTAACGCCCTGGTCAGGCCACCCTCATACTGCTGGGTCAAGCCCGGATCATAGTTGGCCTTGGGTCGCTCTATCTTGGTTGCCATATCTCCTCAAACACTCCGGTAATTGCTAATCTCTGTTTGTGCGCTATGGCAAAAACTGAATCCACCATGCTCTCGCTGGGAACTCCGGCGCCAGAATTCCTGCTGCCTGATGTCGTTTCGGGAAAAGAAATCAGCCTGGGTAGTTTTACCGGCAAGAAGGCTCTGCTGGTCATGTTTATCTGCAGGCATTGCCCCTATGTTAAACATGTGCAGGCGCAACTGGCCCGGATTGGAAGTGATTACCAGAATCTCTCGGTCGGCATTCTTGCCGTTTCGTCTAATGATGCCGAGACTTACCCTGATGATTCTCCCGTTGCTCTTCGCGAACAAGCTCTTGAAGTCGGTTTCACGTTTCCCTATTGCTACGACGAATCCCAGGACGTGGCCCGCGCTTACAAAGCAGTTTGCACCCCCGAGTTTTACGTTTTTGACGAAAATCGCGAGCTCGTGTACCGCGGACAACTGGATGAAAGCCGTCGTCACACTCCGATTCCTGTGACGGGCGCCGATGTGCGGGCCGCGCTGGATGCTGTGCTGTCCGGCGGGAGCATAGACCCCGAACAGAAACCGAGCATCGGCTGCAGCATCAAATGGAAGATTGCCTGATGCGGGACAAATCTGGATTGGCACATCCGGCTGGCATTACAAGCACTGGCTGGGCAACTTCTACCCGCCTGGTCTGCCGCCGGCCCGGATGCTTTCCCACTATATTGAGCATTTCGACACTGTCGAACTGAATAACTCTTTTTACAAGCTGCCGAGCCGCACCAGCCTTGAAAACTGGCGCGAATCCACTCCGCCGAACTTTCACTTTGCGGTAAAAGGCAGCCGGTTTCTAACTCACATGAAGAAGCTGAACAATGCCGAAGAAGGGCTCCAGCGCTTTCTGGACGCGATGGATGTACTCGAGCCGAAGCTAGGTCCTATCCTGTTTCAGCTGCCCCCCAACTGGGAGCTAAACCTGGACCGCCTCGCCAGCTTTCTCGCGATTCTACCCCCTTACCGCCGCTGGGCATTCGAGTTTCGGAACCCTACCTGGAACACTCCTGACACGTACAAACTGCTGGCCATTCACAACGCCGCCTACTGCATTTTCGATCTGGCCGGTTACCTTTCCCCGCGGCAGATCACGGCGGACTTCAGCTACATTCGCCTGCATGGGCCCGGCGGCAAATATCAAGGCAGCTATCGCGACGAAACACTGAAGCGCTGGGCGCAAACCATTGCCGGCTGGAGCCAACAGCTGGCCGCTGTTTACACCTATTTCGATAACGATGATTCGGGGTTTGCGGCCCAGGACGCACTTAGACTAAAGGCGCTGTTAGCGCCGCAAGCTTAACGCTGCGGCCTGAACTCGAATACGATCGTATGGTCGCCTTCCACGGGATGGCCGTTTTGGCTGGCGGGCTCGAAAGTCCATTGCCGTGCAGCCGCCAGCGCGGCGGACGCGACGCTTTCATTGGGGCTGCCGCCCACCACGTGTGCCGATTCAACTTTCCCTACTGGATCAATTCGCACCTGTACCTCAACTCGAGTCCGGGATTGAATGGCGCCGTTAGGAATGCCGCTGGTTTGCGGCATCACCTGGAACAGAGGCCGCGGCGCGGCATAGCCGGCGGAGGCTGGTCCCGAGTACGTCGTACCTGGATTCGCAGCGGGTGTACGCGCAGGCGTGTCCCAACTATTGATGGTAGAACCGCTTAAGCTGGGGATGGGGGTGCTTACGGCCTTGCTGTTCTGGGCTGACGACCCGACGCCGCCTAAAGTGGCGTCCGGAAATGCGCCAATGTTCTGAGGGTTCACATAGCGGCGTGTCACAGCTTTCGGGCTTGAAGCGAGCGGCTTCGGCACTCCCGGCGCTTCGCTGATGGGCGGATGCGCATCCGCGGCCGCGTCCGGCCGCAAGAGCGTCGGCGTAGCGTAATTTCTGGCTGCGGCGCTCTCACTAAAACCCAGAGGGTTGCGCCGGATTGGCGCATTTGTCGCCGTCGGGGGAGCACTTACGTCCAGCGGCTCCGGCTGGCTTGTCAGGCCATCCAGTACGCGGATACTTCCCGAAGCGCCGCCCTTTTCTCCATGCACGTCCAGATGGAACGTCACGTCGTTGGTAATCGGCTTATACAAGACAGACCCGTCTGCCACCTGCCGGCCGTCTAGGTGGACCTGGCGGTGTTGCTGGCCATCGAAAATCTCAAGCGTCCCATCCGTTGCCGAGAGAACCGCCGAGTTCCGCTGATTCCAGGTCAGCCTCAATCGGTCATCATTGTTCTGGACCCGTAGATTCAAACTATCACCCGGGAAAATAGACTGAAACAACTGTCCCAAACGCCCACTCTCGTTCTGCAGCCCTAGCGCGAGAAAAGTAAAAACGGTACCGGCACAAACCAAGAATATCGCCGCAGCCACTAGCCACAGGGATCCTGATCCTGAATGCTTAGGTGCGGGTGGCGGCCCCAACCTGGTCAACTCCGGGTGCGTGGGTCCGCCAACTTGCACCCTTTCCTGGGTGAGTACCGGATCGGGGAATCGCGTTTCCGCTTTAGGTGACGTGGACAGGGGTGCAGCTCCTATAGAATTTGGGGATCCGGGCCAAACTGGAAATGGACCGGCGGCAGCGGACGCTACTGCAGATCGAGCCGGGAAGTCGGCAGCGGGTCGTTGATTTTCAGTTGCGGCTTCCAGAAAAGCCTTGAAATTTGGCTGAGCGGATACATTTGGCCCGGCCGCGGTTTCCGGAGCCCACTTCATGCCGCCGGTCGTGGTGCGGCCCCCTGGATAGCTTCCCAGTTTACTTGCGACTTCATCGTCTCTGCGCTTACGTTGCGAGCCAAATAGCTGTCCGGTGATCGCTCCTGCGCGCCGCATGATGCCCGCCCACCTCGATTCTGATTCTTCGGTGTCGTACTCGAGAAGGTACGCATCTTCGGCCGTTTTCGCGCGCATCGCAACCTCTACGGCATCGCGCATGTGCCTGATTTCTGCCGAAAAGCGAATGGATGCCCAGCGGTAATCGTCCGAAGTGAGCGTCTCCTGGTCAGATTTCGAATAGAACTCTACCGTCACCTGCGACAGTCCCTCACGCCAGGCGATCAGGGCCAGGTCCTCCGGCTGCCGGAAATGCTGGTTGTGAAAAACGACATCGCTGCTTACCAATCCGGAGCCGGTGCGGAAGGAGAACCAGCCCACCACCTCCAGCTTGGATAGTTCGGGATCGTTCTTAGCCTCCTCGAGCGCAGATGTGTAGGCGCTCTCCATGCGTTGACGACGCGCTAACTCGCTAAACGGACCGCCATCGGAAAAAGCCTTCAGCGCTTCCAGGGTGCGAATGCCCCTTTCGGCTTTGCCGAATAGCAGCCCGCTGATGTCTGAGTAGTGACCTCTTTCCCGTCCCAGGCGTGCCAACCCGCAAAGGCTCTCTACCAGCCGCGGTTCCACCTTTACGTTGAATGGAATCGCTGCATTTTCAATCTGGAGACTGGTATTCATCGGGCTCATTTAGGTTGAACTCTCTTCGTAAGCCTAGTTGCTCAGGTTGGGCAAATGTCTCGGATTATCAGTGTAACCCGCTAGATCGACTGAAATAGCGCCACATTTGCTTCAGGCGGCTTCGCCCCGGCGCGACGATGAGTCCTCATCAAAATGGGATTTTCAGGCCGCAAGAGGAACCCGGGACCAATACCGGCAGGCGAAGCGTCCACTGTCTCCAGCTTCCAGCGTCTCGCCAAGGCCGCCAGCGCAATGACGCCTTCCAACCGGGCAAACGGCTCGCCTATGCACATTTTCGCACCTCCGCCGAACGGGAAATACGCGAATTTGGGTCCTGAGTACGATTGCCAGCGTTCCGGCCGGAACTCCAGCGGATCTTCAAAGTACCTCGGGTTGCGTTGCGTCACATACGGACTCAGGAATACACTGCTGCCTTTTGGAATGATGTAGCCGCCGAGTTCCAGTTGCTCCTTTGACCGCCTGGCGAAAGCGAGCGCCGGCGGATAAAGCCGCATGGCTTCCTGGAAGACCATGCTGGTGTACGTCAGTTGTGGCAGCCCGTCCAGCGTCAGTTGAGCGGGAGCCCCATCCAGCTCAGCTTGGAGTTTCGTTTCCACTTGCGGGTTGTGGGCCAGCAGATACCAGGTCCAGGTCAGGGCCGTAGCCGTGGTTTCATGGCCGGCCAGCATAAAGGTCACCAGTTCATCGACGATGCCCTCTTCGCCGGACAGCAGATTGAGAACGCTCCGCCGGTCGCCTTCCTGCATCTCGCGCTGCCGGGCCAGAACCGGCTCCAGAATGTCGTGCAACTCCTGCCGTTCTTTGGCGAAAATACTGCCGTTCGGATTTCTACGCCGGTAGGCGCTGAACACCGGTTCAACCAGAACAAAAGCCGGCGCCAGCCAGCGGCTCCGCTTGCCTACCCGCTGCAAAACGTCCGAAACCTTCTCTGCGCTCTGCGTGAAGTCGGCCCCAAACAAAGAAGCGCCGACAATCGTCAGGGTCAGCTTCCGCATTTCGGAACGAACGTCCATTTCCTGGCCGTTGACCCAATCGCTGGCCATCTGTTCGGACGAGTCTGCCATCAGGCTGGCATAACCGGCAATCTGCTCCTTATGGAAGGCCGGCTGCATCATACGGCGCCGTTCCCTATGGAGCGGTTCCTCCCGGGTGATCATGCTGTCCCCGACCAGTTCGCGGAGCAGTTTTGCGCCCGAATCCCGCTCAAAGCTATGCTGCCTGGTGACCAGAACTTCTTTTATAAGTTCCGCGTCGTCAATCAGATAGACCCGGCGATGCAACAGACGAAAACTGGAGATGGGTCCGTATTGCCGGGCAGTACGTTCCAGAAAAAACAATGTTCCACCGCCTTTGCCTTGGCCAAAGAAGCCCAGAACTTGTGTGCCGCGCGGTCCCGGTGGAACGTTCATAATTTATTCTCGCCGAAAAAATGCGACGTTTTCAGAATCAACCGCACTACTAAAAACCGTCCTGTTCGCCCTCGGAGGCGAGCAGGCGAAGCCAGACAGGCGGGCGGAGTACCAGGTTCTGCTCACCGGTTCCGCCCTGTCCGGGAAGACCCGCACGTTACAATGTCACTCGATGGCAGAGTTATTAACTGGCAAGAATGCGGTAGTTCTGGGTGTGGCAAACAAATGGAGCCTTGCTTACGCCATTTCCGCTGCGTTTGTCAGGGAGGGCGCGAACCTTTATCTCACTTATCAAAGTGAACGCCAGCGCCAGACGGTGGAAGAGTTAGGGGCGGAGCTAAAAGCCACTCGCGTTGTTCCCTGTGATGTGACCAAGCAGGAGGAATTGGACCAGTTGGTCACAGTTCTGAAAGCCGAAGCCGTCGCAATTGATGCGGTAGTTCATAGCATCGCCTTCGCAAACCGCGAAGATCTGAGCCGGCCGTTTCTCGAGACCAGCCGCGATGGCTATCTACTGGCCCAGGAAGTCAGCGCTTACTCGCTCGTTTCGGTGGCGCGCGCTTTAGCGCCGATGATGACCAACGGCGGCTCCATCGCCACCCTAACGTATCTGGGTTCCACCCGGGTGGTTCAGAACTATAACGTGATGGGGGTCGCCAAAGCGGCGCTGGAAGCTTGTGTGCGCTATCTGGCAAGCGACTTAGGGCCGTCTAATATCCGCGTGAACGCGATCTCGGCTGGACCGGTAAAAACCGCCTCCGCACGCGGTATCAAGGACTTCTCCAAGGTTTTGGAGGGTGTCGCCGCCATTGCTCCCTTGCGCAGAAACACCGACCCGGCTGAAGTCGCGGACGCTGCCGTTTTCCTTGCCAGTCACTTGGGCCGCGGAGTTACCGGAAACATCTTATATGTGGACTCAGGATTCCAAATTGTCGGGCTTGGCTTGGGCGATTAACACGCCAAATCCTGTGTTGAAACCCTGCCATTTCCTACCGTTGCAACCAGGGCTCCGTCATACATTGAAGTCCTGGTCCAAACTGTTTAAGCCAGCAAGCGGCAGGGATCTGCTAAACACGCAAAGATACCCCAGCGAAAAATTCTAAATATGATTCAGGTTGACAGTCTCTCGAAGAAATACGCTCGCCATGTCGCGGTGAACAATATTTCGTTCACGGTGGAGAAGGGCGACATTGTCGGCTTTCTGGGTCCCAATGGCGCCGGCAAAACCACCACCATGCGCATATTGACGTGCTTTATGCCGCCCACGTCCGGCAGCGCGACCGTCGCGGGCTTTGATGTGTTTGAACATCCGCAGGAAGTGAAGAAGCGCATCGGTTATCTGCCGGAAACTCCTCCGCTGTACCCAGAAATGTCGGTCGAGGACTATCTCCTTTTCGTGGCCCGACTGAAAGGCATTCCGGAAAAGGAGATCAGGTCGCGAACGGCTCAGGCCATGGCAAAGTGCGCTGTTGCCGATGTCAAAACAAAGCTGATTTCAAAGCTCTCGAAGGGCTACCGGCAGCGTGTGGGCCTGGCGCAGGCCATTATCCACAATCCGGAAGTATTAATTCTGGACGAACCGACTTCAGGCCTCGACCCCAAGCAGATCAACGAAACCCGTGAACTGATTAAAGGCCTGGCAGGAGAACACACCATCATCCTCAGCACCCACATCCTGCCCGAGGTCGAATCCGTCTGCAAGAACGTCATCATCATCAACCAGGGGCGCGTGGTGGCAACAGACTCCGTCAGCCGGCTCAAAACGCGGGCCGGCGGCGCCGTATTGCTGCAAGTGGATACGACCGGGCTGGCTGATGCCCAATCCGTCCGGCAGCGCCTGGAACAAGTGCCGGGTGTTTCAAAAGTAGTGGACCAAACCGGCACGCCACCATACCTCACCTTCGAGGTGGATGGATTGGAAGGCCAGAATGTACGCGGCGATCTTGCGCGCGCCGTTGTTCAGTCAGGCTGGAACCTGCTGGAAATGAAATCCAGCAGCCAGTCACTCGAATCAGTTTTCCTTCAGCTCACCGGTTCCCAACCAGTCCCGCCGGCTGAAGTCGCCCTTACCGAAGGAACAGCCCAATGAGAAACATCTGGACTATCTGCCGCCGCGAGCTATACGCGTATTTCGTCTCTCCAGTCGCCTGGGTGCTGATGGCAATCTTTGCCATCCTGGGCGGCGTTCTTACTTATCTTTACGGCTCTGCTTTCATTAACCAGATGCTGCAGATGCAAATGCGCGGCGAACAGACCGGGCTCAATATCAACGACATGATCATCGCCCCGCTGATTTCGCAGATGGCGATTGTCAGCGTCTTCCTGATTCCCATGATCAGCATGCGCCTCTTCGCTGAAGAAAAGCGCCAGGGCACAATCGAACTCTTGGTCACGTCGCCCATCACCGACCTTGAACTGGTGGTCGGCAAGTGGCTGGCCGGCAGCATCCTGCTCGCAACCCTGTTCGCCCTGCTGCTCATCGACTTTTCCTTCTTCTTCCGTTACGGCAACCCCGATTGGAAACCCGTCGCAACCGGCTTCCTGGGTGTTATGTTGCAAGGCTTGTGCCTGCTGGCCTTCGGGACCTTCATCTCAACGGTGACGAAGAATCAAATTGTCGCCGGCGCAGTCGGTTTTGCCTTTGCGCTGCTGCTTATATTCGTCGGCTGGTCCATTGAATTTAGTAATTCCCCCGTGGCCCAGGTGTTGAGTTACCTGTCCATCACCAGCCACTTAGATAGCTTCACGCGCGGCGTAATCGACACAAAAGACATTATTTATTACTGTTCCATGGTTTTCTTCGGTCTCTTTCTCACAGTTCGGTCTCTTGAATCCCTTAGGTGGAGAGCATAATGGCGAGGCAATCCACAGTTAAACAGAAGCAGGCGCGTTTCGGCGCGACCGCTGGACTCTACACCATTGTGGTCGTCGCCATTCTGGCGGCGATTAACTATCTTGCGCAGACGCCCAGGTTCAACAAAACCTACGACACCACTGCCAATAAGCGCTACACGCTCTCAGACGAAACCGACAAGGTTGTCAAGGGCCTCAAGCAGGACGCCACCATCACCTATTTCGATACGAAGTCCGGATTCACCACAGCGCGCGCTCTGCTTGACCGGTACAAGAATCTGTCGAACAAGATTCAGGTTCAATACGTCGATCCGCAGCATGATCCCGCTATTGCCCGCTCCTATGGCGTCCGTACCCGTGGTTCCGCTTTTGTCGAGTACGGCGGACGTAAGGAAGAAGCCAAGGACCTCACCGAAGAGGGAATTACCGGCGCTTTCCTGAAAGTGCTGAAAGGCGAGCGTACCGTTTGTTTCGTAAAAGGAAGCGGCGAGCGTTCTCTGGATAGCGGTAACGGCGACAGCCTTTCGAACTATCAGCACCTGCTGGAACGCGATAACTATGTTGTCAAGCCCATCACTCTGGTAGACAAAACCGCCATTCCAAGCTTCTGCAGCGTCACTGTCGTGGCCGGTCCGCAAAACGACTACACTCCGAATGAAGTCACCGCCATTCAGAACTCGGTTCAAAGCGGCGGCCGCGTTCTGATCCTGCTGGATCCGCCGCTGAACTTCGGCCGCGAGCACATCGCTGAAAACAACGGCTTGACTGAGCTGCTGAATAAGTGGGGGATAAGCCTGGATAAAGATCTGGTGCTGGAACAGAATCCAGTGGGACAGATGTTCGGCCTCGGACCTGAGACGCCCTTAGTCAGCGACTACAAGTCCCATCCAATTGTGGATGACCTGAAAGACCACATCGTCGGGTTCCAGGTTTCCCGTTCACTGCAGGCCAAAAACGGCGACAAGACCACAGTTTCGCCGCTGTTCGCCACCTCAGACGCGGCCATCGCCACCACGAACCTTACGAAGCAACCCGAGAGCCTCACAGGCCCCGATATCAAGAAGGGGCCCTTCACCATTGGAGCGGCTGGCAGTTATGATACCGGCAATCCGAAAAATCCAGGCCGCTTCGTTGTGGTCGGCAACTCAGCGTTTATTGACGACAGCGCGGTTGGTGTTGCCTTCCAAGCTAATCGTGACCTGGCTTTGAACATTATTAATTGGCTCTCCTCGGACGAGGACCTGATTTCGATTCGCCCAAAACCTGCCGACAACCGGAGCTTTACTGCCAACTCGGCCCAGATGGCGACCTTCCAATACACGGTGATTTTCGCTATACCGTTGATGATCATTGTGATTGGCATAGCTATCTACCTGAAGCGGAGATAGCATGAAACCAACTAACCTTGTAATTGCCGCCGTCGTTCTATTGGGCTTAAGCGGCCTGATCTGGTGGTCAAAGAAAAATCCCGAAGACAAGAGCGCGGCTACACCGGCCGCGCCAAAGTTGGTGGATATTACAGACGCCCAGGTGAAATCGCTGGAAGTTGATAAGAAGGGCGGCGCTCCGCTGACTCTCGCTAAGGACAAGGGTCAGTGGACCATCACCGCTCCCCAGGCCTATCCGGCCGACCAGTCCGCCGTTACCTCGATGGTGTCGACGCTTAGCGGATTGAACGCCGATAGCGTTGTGGAAGACAAGCCAGGCGATGCCGCCAAGTACGGTTTGAGCGATCCATCATTGACCGTCATCGTGCATGAGAAGAACGGCAAGACAGATGATCTGCAATTCGGCGACGATATCCCAGCCAGTTCTCTCGTTTATGCGCGAGTGAACAAAGATCCCAAAATCTACGCCGTTGCCGCCTCCGTAAAAACCGGGTTCGGCAAAGACGTGAATGATCTGCGTGACAAACGTCTGCTGAATTTCGATACGTTACAGGTGAGCCGTCTTGAGCTGGTGACGCCTAAGTCGGACATTGAATTCGGCAAAGTCAATCAGGACGAATGGCAGGTGGTAAAGCCGGGCCCATATCGTGCGGACGGCTTCCAGGTAGATGACATTCTGCGTAAGCTGGCCGACGCCAAAATGGACCTGACGGGCAAGCCTGAAGATACCAAAGCTGCCGATACCGCTTTCAACACCGGCCACCTCATCGCCGATGCCAAAATCACCAACGCCGGCGGCATTCAATCGCTAACCGTTCGTCAAAATAAGGACGACTACTATGCCCACAGCAGCCAGGTTCCAGGCACGTTCAAGATTGCAAGCGATCTGGGCAAGGCCCTGGACAAACCCGTGGATGATTTCCGTAACAAGAAGCTGTTCGACTTCGGATTTAACGATCCAACTCGCCTGGATTTCCAACAAAGTTCCGGCGACAAATCGTATGTCCGCTCTGGAACCGACTGGAAATCGGGTTCGGTCACCATGGACGCAGGGAGCGTTCAAGCAACCATCGACAAGCTTCGTGAATTAAGCGCTGCTTCCTTCGTAACTACCGGGTTCACTTCTCCGAACATCACAATGACCGTGGTTTCAAGCGACGGGAAGAAGACTGAGAAAGTGGAATTGTCGAAGGCCGCGGACGGCTACATTGCCCGGCGCGAAGGCCAGCCGGCGCTCTATAAGCTCGATGCCAAGCCGGTAGACGATATCCTGGATGCAGTAACCAAGATTAAGCCCGCGGCTCTGGCTGCCAAGAAGTAAGTGCGGCCTGAAAGGCCTATATGTCTGCCTTAAACACTGATCTTTACGAACTCACGATGGCTGCCGGTTATTTCGCCGCCGGGAAAAAAGACGATATTGCCACTTTTGAGCTGTCTGTCCGCCGGCTGCCCGAAGCGCGCAACTTTTTAGTGGCCGCCGGTCTGCAGCAGGCCGTCGAATATCTTCAGAACTTCCGGTTCGCTGGCGAAGAGATTGACTACCTCCGCTCTTTGCCGCAATTTCGCCACACCCCGGCGGAGTTCTTCTCGTTTCTGAAAGACCTGCGGTTTACAGGCAGTTTATTCGCATTGCAGGAGGGCACGCCGGTTTTTCCAAACGAACCCCTGGCGGTAGTTCGCGCCCCCATCATTGAAGCGCAAATTGCGGAGACTTATCTTCTCTCTACCTTTGCATTCCAAACCAGCATCGCCTCCAAGGCGGCTCGCTGCGTTCATGCCGCGCAAGGGCGAATGGTTGTCGAGTTTGGTAGCCGCCGCGCACACTCACCCGGAGCCGGAATTCTGGCTGGCCGCGCTGCTTATCTGGCGGGTTGCGGCGGCACCAGCAATGCGGAAGCCGGTATGCGATTCGATATTCCCGTCTTTGGGACCGCCGCTCATTCCTGGACCATGGCCTTCCATGACGAAGAGGAAGCCTTCCGTTCCCTTCAGAGCTTACTCGGCGAATCGACTGTCTTCCTGATCGACACCTACGACACGCTGGAAGGTGCCAGGCTTGCCACCAGGCTGGGTAAACCATTGTGGGGCGTGCGTTTGGACAGCGGCGACCTGGTTAGCCTCTCTCGGCAGGTCCGCACCATTCTTGACAAGGCCGGCCTGACGGAAGCTAAAATTTTTGCCACCAACGACCTGGATGAATACCGGCTGGCCGAATTTGCCCGCGAGGGCGCCCCGCTCGATGCCTTTGGCGTCGGCACGCAACTCGCCACCTCAGCCGACGCACCCTCACTATCCGCCGTATATAAGCTGGTCGAACTAAAGCACGAAAACCACATCCACTACACGGCCAAATTCAGTGACGACAAGAATACAGTGCCTGGCGCTAAACAAATTTATCGCTATTCCGATCACGACGTAGTCGCGCTCCACAGCGAATGCAATAGCGACTACAAGGGCGAACCCATTCTGCGTCCCGTCATCATGAACGGCCACCTGATTGAAGCCTTGCCTACGCTGGCCAAGTCTCGCGAGCATGCCATCAAAGCCATTGCCGCGCTGCCGGAGGGCTTGCATTCTCTCAGCCCAGCCGACAATCCATATCCGGTTCAGATGAGCGCTAGTTTACTGAGGCTGACGGAAAGCCGCCGTCAGGAGCTTCTTCTTTCCCGTGCCTAGCCATGAAAACGATTTTCTTCGATGTTGATACGCAGCTCGACTTTGTTTCGCCCGCCGGTGCGCTTTACGTTCCGGGCGCGGAGGAACTCTACCCTGCGTTTCGCAAGCTGACTCAATTCGCCAAGGAAAATCAAATTCAGATTCTTTCCACTGCCGATGCCCATGGGGAAAATGATCCGGAGTTTGAAACCTGGAAGCCTCATTGCGTGGTCGGAACAGTGGGTCAGCAGAAGTGCGGCCCTACGCTGGCCGTTCCGCAGCCATCTATCCTCTCGTCCACTTCTCGGTCCACCGCCGCGCCTTCGCCGCAAATCATCATTGAGAAGCAGTATTACGATTGCTTTACTAACCCCAATCTGGCGGCTTTCCTGACGTGCTTGCGCGCGGATCATTTTGTGGTTTACGGCGTCGTGAGTGAGATCTGCGTGCGCGCTGCCATTTTCGGGTTGCTACAGACTGTCGGGAGAGTGGAACTGGTTACGGATGCCATCCGTCATCTGGATCTCGAAGCTCATCAGGCCATGCTGAAGCAGTTCGAACTCGAAGGTGGAGTTTTGACCACCACCGATAAAGTCACCAACTGACCTACCGATGAAACGTCACCAGGTGCTGTCCCGAGGGCAAGAGAAATGAAGCCGGCGGCGGCTCTGTCCCGGCCTTCCAAAATAGCACTCCATCCACTTGCACCGTCGAAATTTTAGACGCGACCATCGCCACTGCGCGGCTACGGCTCACATAGGAAATGTCCGTCTCGTCTGGCGACACCCGCGCCGTGCGCAACTCGCCATTGAAATCCGATAATGTCACTGGCGGAGTATTAGCAGCCGCCGTAAGACGATGCTGGCCTCGCGGCATCAACACAGCCTCATCACTTTGCACCGGCCAGGTCCTGCCGTCTACCTCAGCCGGACCATGCCAGCCAATGCGCAAACACTCGGGCGCATCCACGTCTATGCCGCCATTCTCTAACTGAGTGACCCGGGTAGCCGTCGCAGCGGCCGGCAGCAGCGCCAAATCCTGTTTCTCCAGCGAGTTCTCAAAATACAGAGCCACTCTTGAAAAGGAAACAGCGGCCTGATGCACCAGTTCCAGAAGCTCCACACCAGTCTGCTTCTTCGTCGGATATACGTCCTGATACCGGTCGACGATGTTAATATCCACCGCAATCTGTTTCATGTCGGGCGCTAACTCGCGGTATTTCTCTGCCAGCTTCCCATATCTTTCCGGACCTAAACTCCAAAGCGTAGCCGGATCCTCCACCAGCAGGGTGCTTTTTCGCGCTTGAATAGCAGGCAGACTGCGCGCCACATCCGCTCCCAGTTCGTCTCGAATTGCCGGTTCAAATCGATCATCAATATGCGTCAGCACAACATCCAGATATGGCTTCGTAGCGCGTTTTTGATCAATCAAATCGAGCCATTGCAATTGCATCTTCGAAGCGAGTTCCGCACGATAGTCTAAGAATTTCCGAAGCGCGGCCCCATTTCTCGATGCCGAATACTGCGAAGCCGGATCAAACAACAGTTTCGGATCGAATCCCCCCACCCGCTTGAAGTCCGCTCGCACGTCGTCGTTCATCGGAGTAAATCGCGCGGCATTCGAAGCACCCTCCAGCGACTCAAAATAAAGCTCTGCCACGTTCACCCCGTCCCACTCGAAACGGTCCAGCAATCCGCTTATATCTTTGGCCACCGCTGCGCGGCAATCCGGATTCTGCAGGTTCATCAGCTTCCGCCAATCCAACTGCGCGTCCTGTCCAATGCCGGTTTTCTCTCGCCACTCGGGATGATCGGCCCAAAAATTCTCGCTGACATGCGGCAGCTCCAGCCACGCGTACGCCAGAATGGCGTGCCGGTGACAAGCTTCAATCAACGATTCAAGATAGCCATCCTGCACCGGATCGGGTTCGACATTATGCCAGGCCGCGACATGCAATACGCCCACCCCGGCCTTGCGCCATCGCTCCGCCAGGTAATCGGGATCCGCGCGAATGCGATAAGACGAATCAAAGAACGCCCACAAATTATTCGTCTGCGCAGGCAGTTCAAGACCAAGGTCGCTCAGCGCCTGGAGCAAATAAGGGTAGCGCTCGAAACCGCTGTCGCCTGGCTGCGTAGCCATCCAAAGGACCGCGCCGTGAGCTGTTTTTCTGCCCGCCAAGACCGGCCCACCGTTCCACCGCTCGGTGGCAAACACCCGGTAATCCAGCGGCACGCGCACCACAGTTCTATTGATCGGCTGCTCCCAGATGATCTGTATCTTCGGGCCGTGCACATCACAAATCTGCCGTATGCTGAGCGCTTCGGCCGTACTTTGAATGCCAAGTTTCTCAGCGGCCGGGCTCTCCCCGATGAGGATAAGAATGTGGTCTGTTGCAAGCTGGGCAAGATCCTCTGACGCGCCTTCTCCTGCAATCACAATCGACCCGCGCGACTTAGTGCTTTCCGAAATGCCAACCGCTCCCAGGATCTTGGCCCAGCTTCCAGTCGTCGCCTGAGCCATGGAAAACGTAGCCGCCGCATGAACCTGCGCAGACGCTAAAAAAACAAGCCAAAAATACTTCATTTCGTCTTCCCGTACCAGAAACTGAGTCGCACGTCGTAGTAATTCGGCCGCCGCGGATTAGCCAGATTGTCCAAATAAACCCCGCGAAGAAGATCCGCTGAAATGTAAAGGTTCGGCGGCAGCCACGCGGGACGGAACTTTATGCCGGGGCCAAACTCCAAAGTATTAGCCCAGTATTGCTGCTTCACATCGCGCACCAAATTACCGTTCAGCAGCAGCTGAAATGTCCTGCCGTCTCCGAAGTGGAGCGTTTTTCCCACGCGATGCTGCGAATAGAACATCCAGTCCTTATAGAAATGGCTGACATAAATCGCGTCCGCAGTCGTCTCATAGAAGGGGCCGGATAGTGTGCTGCCCAGCAGTTTGCCAAATCCCTTGGAAAAGAACACACCACCCCGGTAGTCTGGTGTAGCAATACCTTCATCCTTCCGCCACGGAAGATAGTTCATGGATTCCCCGGCTTCCATCCATCCCGTCAAGTGATGCCAGGCTTTTGTTGAGGCACCGATTCCTACAACGAAGGAACTCTCAGAGAGGTATTGACTGCCCAGTTCATGGGGGTCCACTGAACTCTTCATGTCACCGGTGAATCGCGTGGACACATAAAAACTCACAAGCCGGTTGAAAGCACTCAGGCCAGGCAAGGGGAAAGAACGCTTAATCTGTCCGTAGGTAAAGAAATCATTCCAGCGAGATGAATACATGGGCAGCATCCAGGTGGTCGTCTGCGGTAGGACATCGCCATGAAGGGTGTAATAGGCCCGTGTTGCTTCCTCGGCAATCTTCTGATCGCGCGCTTTCCGCGCCAGCGTGAAGTAGGCAAGGGCATCCTCATCTCGATGCGCCTGGTTCAATGCCCAAGCCAGCTTCAGAGTTACTTCCCCGTCTTCAGGGTCAAGCTGATGCGCCTGTGTCAGATACCTGATCGCATCATTGTTGTACCCCAATGAATAACTCTTCATGCCCATGACACGCGGTTCCCGTTCTGCTGAGGCTTGAACAGTGGGCGCTGCCGGGGCGCCGGTGGCTTTAATGCCCTTCAGCGTATTCAACTCGTCGCGAACAGCCTTGTCCTGCGGCGCGATTGTCAGCAATCGCTCAAACTGATCGATGGCATCGCCCTCCCGCTGCATCGCCAGATACAGAAAAGCCAGTTCCCTTCGTAAAGCGACATTCTGCGGATCAAGCTTCAGCGCCGCTACAAACTCATAGGGATACGGATAACGCTTCTGCATCGGCCCCATAAGTTCCAATGCCTGTTCCGCTGTCCTCGAATCAAGGGAGCGCGATGCGGCCAGCAAAGCGGCATTCGCTTCCTCCGCTCTGTTCAGAGCTTGCCAAACTCGTGCCGAAATCAGCAGAATCTCACTCAACTGCGGCTTCAATTGGTGGCAAATGGCAAACTCTTCCGCCGCCAGATTCAGTTGATCCCGCTGTTCAGCCAGCTGCGCGAGTTCCCAATGCGCGCTGAACATCGAAATGTCGTTCGGCTTATCAGCGCGCCGCAAGGCCTCCTGCCAGCGCGCGATTCCCTCCGCTAGCGGCTGATCAATGTTCTGGAAAGCCTGCTCAGCCGTCGCTCGCGTCTTCTCATTCGAAGACTTCCGCAACCGGTCGAACATGCGCCGCGCTTCCACCGGTTTTCTGGTCTCGAAGGCCAGAAAGGCGTACTCCAGCGCCGCCGCTTCGTCTTTCGGATTCAGCGTTAACGCCGCTGCGAATTCATCCCGAGCGTCCACATTCTCGCCGGTCTTCAACAGCGTATAGGCAAGATCCTTGTGCGCGCCCGCATTAGCGGATTGTTTCGCCAACCCCGATCGAAATGCGGCAACGGCAGCGTCGTATTCTTTCTGCGAAAGGGCCTGATATGCCTGATTCAGCTCCGCATCGCCCGCGTCTTGACCCGGCGCCGGCAGACACGCAAATGTAAAGAGGACCGCAAACGCCAACCAGAAACGCCAAAGCATGACGCAAAACTAGTTGGCGCCAGAGTCGAAAACTCTCCGCCTAACTCACCGTTGAGTTAAGTGGATCTCTTCGTGAAAACCAGCACCTCGTCGTCAGCCGCCGGCTCGTAGTGATTGATTTTCATGGTCATCGTCTGCTTGTCCGGGGCTAGCTCCCACTTCCACATAGAGGTGACGTCCCCGGCCGGCCCCTTCTCCTTGGAGGCATTCAAGCACGAGCCGTCGTACCAGACCGTCACCTGGGAGACGTGGTCCCCTTCCGCAAAATCAGAGGTTTTTCCATCCAGTTTGCTGGTGAACTCCGACGCTGTTTCCGGGCCGCTGCCCTTCTTGATTTTGAACGCCATCTTGACGCCGTCGCCTACGCTCACAATCGTCAAGGTGACTACCCGGCCATCCAACACCTTGCTCTTTGCCGCGTCCATTTGCCAGGCGCCCTCAAATACCTTGGGCTGCGCCATCGCCACCGATGCGCTGAAGAACAATAAAACTGCGCAAGTCAAATGAGTGACTCTCCAACGAACCGCCATCATCCCAGTACTCCTTTTTATGAGAAGGAGGTCCTTCTCCAGGGCTCACTGGTTGCAGTTTGTGCGCCAAAAATTGCAGGCAGGCAGCCGTGGCCCAGCGACAGTATTTCACAAAAAAGACTTGCTGTGTAGAGCCTGCCAGTACCAACGCCTAAATCAGGCAAGCGAAATCTGGGTGCGCCAAACCACACGCCACCAGCTGTTGCGCTGCGCCAATACAAGCACCTCCCGGCCCATCCCGGCGTGTGTAGTGTCGTTCGCCATCCAGATCATTTGCCATCCGTATTCGACAATGGCGGCGTCGCCGCGGGTGGTCACGATGTAGCCGTCGGTCGCAAATCGATGTACTTGCGCCTGCATCAGAAACTGCCGATAGCTTTCGGTCGCCGCATCAAAGCCTTCAATCCTGTCTGTCCCATTGGGCGCCACCACAACGATGTCATCCGCCAGGTAAAGGCTTAAGTCTTCAAGCCGGCGTTCCAGCCAGCAATTGTCCATTGCTTTGGCAAAGGAGACAAAGTCGTCGGTGGTCATGCTTGCCCGGAGGTTCAGTTCCTGCTCAGCACCTTCGATACCACTGACCCTGTCGCTGCGCACACGACGATTATGGCGGCATGCCAAACAGCGACATGCGGCACTTCAAAAACCGGACAATGCAACGTAAGCGCGGCCAGTCCCGCCAATCCGCTCAGCAGTCCAATCATCACCCCTGATTTAAGAGGTTCCACCGCAAACCCCCGTCGAGCAACGAACCATATCGGCAAACTGGCAAGGGCGGCGCACAAAACTCCCAACGCCAAGCAGGTCATTCCCTTGTGGACGAATAAGTTCATGGAATAGCTCCTAAACAGACTCAGGACTAGCGCTTCATAGGCCGTTACGGCAACTCCGGCCGTGACTACACCGTAGACTCTGCCCGAAGCCGGTCTCCTGGAACGCGCCACCATGAGCCCCGTCCAGAGCGCCAGTGAGGCGATCACAATGACCATCACCGACACGGTTACAGGAGCGATATGCAGCGCCTCAAAGTCCAGCACTGAAGCAAAAAGCACTGCCGCCCCGCCGAACACAACGCCGAACACGAGAACATAAGCGGCATCACTCATGAGTGGCTTTACCGGCCGGGTGTCCTTCTTGATTTGTTCCCGAATCCGATCACCAAGCGCCGCCGGCATAGGCGGTATCTGCCGCAAGGCGTAATCTACGCGTTCTTCGTCCATCACAAGCCGCCCTTTGCTTGCGGCCTGAATTCCGACAATTTCAAGCGTAACTTCTCGTAAGCCCGGTGCGCTTTCTGCTTTACCGAACCTACTGAAGACGCCGTCGCTTTCGCCACTTCTTCTAGACTTAATCCCGATACTTTCAACATCAAAACAACTTCGCGTTGGCTCTCCGGCAGATCCTTCAATAATTCCGTGATCGGCGGCAGATCAGACTCTCTCTCCGTCCTTTCGGCCGTACGGTCAAACGCCGGGTCCAGCGGCTCCTCAAACCTCTCTCCACGCCTTTTTCGATACCCATCCACTTTGACGAAGCGTGCGATGGCATACAACCACGGCAGCACGGGTTCGCCCGGACGATACGTGTTTCGCGCCTTATGCACCCGCAGCCACAAATCCTGCAGCAAATCGTCTGCGAAACGCCGATCGGCGCTCTGCACGGCCATAAAGCGATAGAGCGGCTGACTCACACGGCTAAACAACTGGTCACCTGCGTTTGCATCTCCCTGCTGATAGGCCTCCATTAGGGACTCGAGCGAGCGTTCTAGGCCGACACTGATACCTGATTTCATGTTCGCGGGCTCACCCATGGAAGTTACGCGCTCTCACCAGTCTAGGCGACGGCTGCAAGCAATTCTTCCAGCTCTGGCCCACCTGCATTACAGTAACCTGGAACAAAGCCATGCCCCGCTTCCCCGGCGTAGATTACCTTCAATTTGACTCGCTGCTTACTGAACAGGAACTGCTGGTTCGCCAGTCGGCGCGCCGGTTTGTGGATGAACAGGCTCAGCCGCTGTTTCGTGACGCCTTTAATAATGGCGCATTCCCGCAGCAGCTTGTTTCGCAGATGGGCGAACTCGGCTTCTTCGGCGCAAACCTGGAAGGCTATGGCTGTGCCGGCATGAACAACGTGGAATACGGCCTTATCATGCAGGAAGTGGAGCGTGCCGATTCCGGCCTGCGGAGCTTCGTCAGCGTACAAGGTGCGCTTGTCATGTACCCCATCTATTCGTTCGGCTCCGACGATCAAAAACAACGCTGGTTGCCCAGATTGCAAAGCGGTGAAGCCCTAGGATGCTTCGGGCTTACGGAACCCGATTACGGATCTAACCCTTCCGGCATGCTGACCAGAGCCGTCGCCGACGGAGACCATTGGATTCTAAACGGCGAAAAGACATGGATCACCAATGGCTCTATCGCGGATATTGCGGTCATCTGGGCGCGCACTCCCGAAGGCATTCGCGGCTTCCTGGTGGAACGCGGAACGCCTGGCTTCGCGACCACAGATTTGCATGGCAAGCTCTCGATGCGAGCCTCCGTCACGTCAAGCCTCCATCTCAACAACTGCCGCATACCTGCCGAAAACATGTTGCCGTGCGCCAAAGGACTGAAGGCAGCGCTCGCCTGTCTCTCACAAGCCCGCTTCGGCATAGGCTGGGGCGTTCTGGGCGCGGCTATGGATTGTTACGAAACCGCCCGCACTTATACGATGGCCCGCAAGCAATTTGATGATAAGCCGCTCGCCGGACATCAGTTAGTGCAGGAAAAACTCGCCTGGATGATCACTGAAATCACCAAGGGCCAGCTACTCGCGTATCACGTGGCCAAGCTGAAGGATGCCGGCAAAGTGGAGGCCGCCCACATCTCCATGCTGAAGCGCAACAATGTGGCTATTGCCCTGGAATGCGCTCGTCTCAGCCGCGACCTTTTGGGCGCCAACGGCATTATGGACGACTATCCCATCATGCGGCACCTATGCAACCTGGAAACCGTGAAGACTTACGAAGGAACTGATCACATCCACACTCTGGTCATAGGCGAACGAGTCACCGGCATCCCAGCCTACCGTTGACCTTCCAGCCACTGGATCTCATTTTCAAAAACGGTCACTCATGTCCCACCAGACTGACGTATCTGACTACCTCAGACTGAATCAACCCGGGGTGCGAATGCCGTCTTTCAGCATTTTGATCGCCTTTTCCATTCGTTTCTCTCGAGTCTCCTGCCGTTTCGCTTCAGTAATCCAACGGCAATATTCCTTCCGATGCGTGTAGCTGAGCTTTGCGAACACAGTTGTAAGCTCTTCCCGCTTCATCAACTGTTCGAACTCGGTCGGAATTTCAAGCGTCCGCTCTTCCTGATCTTTCCAAATCACCACTTCGATCGTGTCGCCAGGTTCTTTGCCCAGCCTTTGCCGAATAGACTTCAGAACACCCAGCATGTGCTGCGGACGGCTGTACTTAACTAGCGATCCCGAGTAGGGAACACCATCAAAGGTGGCTTTCACCGGTATGCGGCCCTGCGTGCCGAACTCTGCGGCAGCGTCGTAGGGGAATAGCACATATGCGCCTCCGCCTTCATCCGCCTCGAGCGTCGCTGTGAATTTGTATTTCTCCATTTCCCACCTAATCCGATCCCAGCGGCGCTGCTGATTTAGACAAGTCAGCGACAATCTGTTCGCGGTTTGCAAGGGCGTGTTCGATTGTCGAATCGAGCGAGATGCAATAAACCACTATCCCAACAGCAAACTCCAACCCCAGCACTGCCAGCAGCACCCAGTCGCGGTCCGACGCCCATCGCGCTAAAAATGCAAAGCCGACCAGGAGGAACATGCCAAGCGTGCAGAAGAGGAGCCACATCTGCACTTTGGAGCCGCCCTGTTTGCGAAAAGCGGAGCGCGGATCAATGGGACGTGGCACGAAGACCGAAAGCATGTTGCCCGCCGATAAGAGAAACACAGTGACCACCGCCGAGGCGAGAATCCCGGCCGTGACACTGGCCCAGGTGACGGGAATCCGGAAAAGCATCGATAGCAAGGGAATGGCCAGCGCCAGCACGGCAATGATCATGACCGCGGCCATGTTCTTCGCCCGGATCACTGTCGAAAGGGCCGGCGGAGTGGTGAAATAAAGCTGCGAAGCGGCGCGATCAAACCCGAAAATGTTGAGCAGAAGCGCATCGCTCAAGAGCAGCAATCCGTAAAGGCTCGTGACGGGCATAACGTTTTGACCGATGAAGCTGCGTTCGCCAGCGGCACTCACCATCGGCAGAAAAACCAGAATGCTGAAGATAGACGCCATGCCGAACAGAACCCGGAAACGCGGCATCCGAACCAGCGTGCGCAGTTCCTTTTCGACCAGTGCGCCCAAAGGATCAGGCAAGTGGCGCGTGAGGCCATCCAACAAGTCGAAGCCAGGGCTAGTCGATGTGGAACTGCGCGCTGCCGGCCGAAAACTGTCTTCCTGACGCAGCGATTTCATAAATTGCCGGTACGCCAGTGTCAAAGCAATCGCGTTCCAGCAAAGCATGGCGGCAATTCCGCCAAAAGCGGATTCCCCCAGGCTAGCCAGCGCGGTTTGATTCCAGGGCGTCGCGCGGCCGCGCGCAATCAGCAGCGCGTAAGGCTTTATCAGCGGCAGAGTGCTTTCACGCACCAGCAGCTGCGGCAGAACCGCCAGCGCCAGAAAGAGCACCGTGATGATTTCACGGAAACGATTGCGGGCAAAGCTATGCAGGATAAAGTCGCGAATGGTCAGTTGCAGAAGCAGACAGAAGGGAACGAAGAGCAGCAGACAGAAAGGCGCAAGCGGCGAAACATCCGTGCGCAGCTCCAGCCCCAGAAATGCGCCGCAAAGCAGCAGGAGCATTTCCGGAGCGCTGCTAACCCTTAGAACAACTTCAATCAGGAAGAGCGTTTCGGAGCTGATGGGAAAAGCCTGCAGCTTATCCAATTGCAATGACCAGCCGCTGGAGGTGGTGACCAGAGGGATCACTTGAATGTAAACGAACATGGCGAACAGGCCGGCAGACACGCTTAGCGAAAGATAGCGGTCGGGCACGTGTTGCAAGGAGCGCGCAATCACAAGCGCCAGGATGACGAAAAGCATGTGCCAAAGCGTGGAAATTGTCCAGGAAAGCACGGTGCCGAAGCTGGTGCGCGGAAAGTGATTCCGTGTAATTTGAAACTGCGCCCGGATGATGGCCAGAAGCTGCGGGGGCATCGTCGCGCTAAAGCCAGTCCAGTCTTTCGCTGTACCGGTCGCCTCCCACCATACTGACGAACACATCTTCCAGCGTTCCTTCGGAACCGGCCGAGTGCCGAAGCTCAGTGATGGTCCCGTGAGTCACGATGCGGCCCCGATTTATAATCGCCACCAGATCACACAGGCGCTCCACTACATCCAGAACGTGAGAGGTGAGAAAAACCGTGGCTCCGTGCGCTACTTGTTCCAGCAGAATATCTTTCATCAGCCGTGCGCCTACGGCGTCCACACCTTCGAATGGTTCGTCCATCAGGAACAACTTCGGGCGATGGATTAAGGCGGCTGCCATTGCAATGCGTTTTCGCATGCCTTTGGAATATTCGCCGATCAGCTTCCGCTCGCTGTCCGCGAGTTGAAACAAGATCAGCAACTCACGGGCGCGGTCGCGCGACAAACTGCGGGATAAACCGTACAAGCGGCCGACAAACTCCAGGTATTCGACGCCTTTTAGATAGTCAAACAGCAGCGAATCATCGGGAACCAGGCCAATCTGCTGCTTGATTTCGAGTGAATCTTCAGGCAGCCGTTTCCCCAGAATTCGAATAGTCCCGGAATCTGGCTGAGACAAGCCCATCAGCATCTTGATGGTGGTGGTTTTGCCGGCGCCGTTGGGACCGAGAAAGCCGAAGAAGCAGGATTGCGGGACTGAAAGCGATAGATTGTCCACCGCTCGCACACCCGCGTAGGTCTTCACCAGTGAATCGATTTCAACGGCAAGCGGTGGAGCAGCGTACAGTTCTTCGGCAATCTGCATTCTTTAGGGTTTGACGCTGGTTTGCACCGAAGCGAGTAGAGTACCCGTCTCGCGAAGGATGGCGAACTTCGCGCGAGTCACCTGTGTTTCAGAGTCATAGAACGCCATCCAGCGGTCAGCCTCATCCAGACGTGCCTTCTCAACCTCGGCCATTTGTGTCCGCCCCTCCTGGTTTTGCGCCAGCAGAACGGTTAGTTCCTCCCGAGCCAGATCCAACTGCATACGCGAGAGCTCCCGGATGCTCTGCGCCTTCTCGTACTGCTCATAGCTGCGGCGCGTGTCGGCAATGATGCGGTTGCGCGTTTGATCCATCTGAATGCGAATTTTCTCCATGTCCGTATACGACTGCAGCGCCATGGCTTTCGCAGCCGAACCAACCAGAATAGGAAGTCGCACGGAAGCACCTATTTGATAGTTGTTGCTCTGAAATTCTTTGAAGTACGCAGCGTAGTTATTGTATTTCGCAAAAAGCGAATACTGGGCAACCAGGTCCAATTGCGGGAGCCGTTCTGCCTTGAAGGAGCGTACGTCCAGCTGCTTGGCAAGAACATTGGATTGCATCAGTCGGAGTTCGCGATTATTACGCAGCGCCATGTCTGTGGCTTCATCTTCAGTGGGCGGCGCGGAGCCCACTGACAGGTCTGACTCCACAGGTTGAACGCGGTCAGACGCCGGAAAGCCGAGCGCTACGGCCAGCATCATTTGGTAATAGTCTTCGTCGAGCTGCGCAGCCTGAAGGCGCTGCTGGGAAAGCGCCAGATTCACCCGGGCCCGCTTCAATTCAAGCGGCAATTGTGAGCCTTCCTGGACAGCGGCGTTAGTGGAGTCAATTACCTTCTGAAGGCTTGGGATTTGCGTGGAGAGAATTTGCTCCTGCTGTTTTAGCTGGTTAGCGGTCAGAAAAAGATCGGCGGCCTGATAAGCGACATCCTCTGTTTTCGCCTGCGAGGAGAATTGCGAACCACGCGCCTGCTCGCGGGCGGAGGCAAGCGCATAGCTTTTGGGGCGGTTGTAAAGCGCCATATCCGTGCGTAGTTGAAACAGGCTTGGCGCATTGCCGTCGATGCTGTTGGGGTAGCCATAGGTATAGGCAAGTCCGCTACCGCCATAGACTTTGGGCCGAAATGGATCCTGGGCGACTTTGATGCCCTGTTCGGCGCGCTGTTCGTCAAGCCGGGCAATCGCCACATCCGGATTCTGACGCGCGGCGAGTTCAAGTGTTTGCTGCAGCGTCAACGAATGCACTTCAGCAGTGGCCAGTGAGGCGGCTAGTAGGGGAAGAAGAAGTCGTAACGAGCGTGACACTGGTTCTATGGTATCGGTATGAACTGATGGTTGAAAGCAGAAAGAAAGCGGATGGATTCAGCGCCTTTCCTCCAGGGTCAATCAAATTCCTGGCAGCCTTGGCTAAGAACAATAAGCGCGATTGGTTTCAGCCGCGCAAGGATGAATTTGAGGAATTGCTCCAGACGCCGCTGATCCACTTCGCCGAATCTGTAAACGCCATGCTGCTAAAGAATGCGCCTGAATATGCGTATCCGGAACCGCGGAAGGCCTTGAACCGTGTCTATCGCGATATTCGATTTTCTGCTGACAAGAGCCCTTATCAGACGCATGTGAGCATGCTATTTCCGCATCAGCGGCTGGGCAAAAAGATGGGCGCGGCATTCTATTTCAGCTTGTCCGCGACAGAGGCGATGATTGCCGCCGGGATGTACTTCGGCGAGACCCGCGAGTTGTATGCGGTGCGCGAGCGATTGGCTGAAAAGTACCCCGAATTTGAAGCAATCCTTGCTTCGAAACCTCTCAAAAAAACCTTTGGCGCTTTAGGCGGTGGAAGCTTACGAAACGCTCCGAAGCAGTTTGGCGCGGACCATCCCGCGGCGGATTTGCTGAAGCGCAAACAATGGCTTCTTTCCGCCACCTGGCCGGCGGAACAGGCGGTAGAGCCGGGGTTTGGAAGTGAATCCGTGAAAGCTTTTCAGTTGTTGACCCCATTTGTGCAATTCCTGAATTCTCCGCTGGAAACACTCAACCGCAAGCAGCTGGCGCAATCAGATTAAGACGCGTTAACCCAAGTCGGCGCCTTCTTCATCGAAAGAACAATCGCCATGTGACAACCACAAGGGCATGCGTCACCATAGAGGCCCGCACGCTGCCGGCCCACCAGTAAGCCACGCCGCAGGCCAAGCCGAGGATGAACACAACCGACGCGTGCGGCCAGTTGGGAAACTGGTGAATCCAAAGGTGAACACCGCCGAACAGCAGTGCGGAAACCAGAATCGCTGGAATGACGTTGCCCCAGGCGAGTTGCAGAGCGCGCTGAATGAAACCGCGAAAAAAGAGCTCTTCGCTGAGCGCCACCACCCATAGAATGCCTAGGAACGTGCCGGCGCCCTCACCCGCCACCCGCCACCAGGCGGCATGCGGGATGACGAAATGAACGTCATGAACGGCTTCCGCCAAACCAATCAGCGGCGCGATAGCCAGCAGAAAAACAAAGAACCCGACTTGCCATTCGCGGGGGGAAGGCCAAAAGCTGAAGGGTCCCGGATTCCACTCACGGAGCAGGAGCAAAGCCGCAATTCCGACGTGTATCCAAATAAGATGCGCCAGCATGGAGATCTGCGGATCCGGCCCGAAAAACAGACGGGGAAACACGCGCGTGATTTGCGGCGCGGCCGCTATGACCAGGAATCCTATATCGTAAGCCGGGCGGCGCGGCAATAGGACGAACCAAAACGACAAGGCCGCGGTCAAAGCGGCGAACAGATAGAAGGCATTGCGATGAAATGTACCCGACGACAGGGTAAATATCACGTAAGGCGCAAGGGCGCTAAGCCATAACAGCATGGCGCGAAGGCGCGGCGCGCGAAGCTTTTTCAGGAACTGGCGCGTCTCTTCAAATATGGAGGCAAGGTAGAAAAAGGCTTCGCAGATAAAGGCCGGGAGCGCTGCCGTCAAAATCCAGGAAGAGTGACTGTGCTCTCTTGAATAGATAATTGCGGCCGCCGCCAGAATCACCCACGTGCACAATAATGAAATAAAAAACGGACGCAGGGCCCGGAGCATCGCCCTCATCGTAGCATCGCTATCTGGCTTGCTCACTTGCCCGCTTTTCGCGACTGAGCCGCCCGATAGCTTTCTAAAAAAGATTGCTGTCCGGGAGACGCAGAACGCGATTGCCCGCGACGATTACACCTATCGGCAAGCAATTGCAGTGCAGGAAATCAACATACAGGGACAGATAAGCGGCGAATATACAGAAGTTCGCGACATTATGTTTACGGCTTCAAAAGGCCGCTTTGAACAGGTGGTACAGCCAGCCAAGAGTACGCTGATGCACGTTCGCTTGACACCGGAAGATTTTGCAGACATTCGGAACATAGAGCCATTTCTCTTGACCGATGACAAAGTTCCGCTATACCAGGGTCGCTACCAGGGAGAAGAAACAATGGACGGATTCCTGTGCTTTGTGGAACATCTCCAGCCCAGACAAATGCTGGCGGGGCAGCGGTATTTTGAGGGCACTGTCTGGGTGCGTGAAAGTGATCTGTCTGTGGTCCGCAGCGAAGGTCAATCTGTACCGCAGATTGAAACCACTAAAGAGCAGAATCTGACGCCGCATTTCACCACGATCCGCAAAGAAGTTGATGGAAAGTGGATGTTTCCGGTGGAGACGTATTCAGACGATACTCTCTATTTCCGCGATTGGCCTCAGCGGCTTCGGACCACCATTCGATACATGAATTACAAGCGGTTTGAAGCGCAATCAACCATTACGTTTGGCGACGCGCCGCCTGAAAAGCCCCAGCCGCACCTTCCGTGAGCTGACTTGCCTACGCGTTAGCGAACTCAGTGGAGCCGACGAAAATGGTATATCCCGTGGGCAGTGTTGGATCGGTGGCAGCGCTGACAATCGCCGACGCGAATTCATCCACGGTCGGCAGTGCGCCGGCTTCCTTTCTGCGCGCTTCGATGAGGCCAGGAGACTGACGCTGCAGCAGGCGGGGTGTGATGGTGCCATCAATGAGATCTCCGCTGACCACAATGAGCGAGATGCCTTTGGATTCTAGTTCGGCGGCATAGCGGCGCAACGCATCCTCCCCGGCGCGTTTGCTCTTGGCGACGGGTTCGTAGTCGGGCATGACAGGTTGCGTGCCGTAGAAATGAGCAAGATGGCTGGTGATGAAGACGATTCTGCTTCCGGCAGGCATCAGGGGTGTGGCCAGCTTGGCCAATCCGATTTGCGAGTCGTGGTTCAGCAGCATGGCGTAATCCTCAGGCTTATCTTTCTCCATTCCGCCGCTGGCGTTGAGGATGAGTAAATCCAGCTTTTCGACTTGCTTCAGCATGGCCGCGACGTCCGCGGAGTCGGTGATGTCGGCTTGGACAGGAATTGCCTGGCCGCCGAACGCTTCAATCTCAGAGGCGACTTCCAGAGCGCGCGCCGATTTGCTGCGGTAGTTCAGGACTACCTGGGAACCGAGTTGAGCCAGCTTAAGAGCAACCGCCGAGCCGATGCCGCGCGAAGCGCCGGTGATGAGAGATATTTTGCCAACGAGATTCAGCATGAGTATCTTTTAAAAGATTAGGACACACGCCCCCAAGTCTGAGCAGTCTGATGAGTTCGATGTATCTGACTGGTCTGAAGGGTCAGAGGAGTCAGTCTCCTCTGACGTCTCAGACTGGTCAGACATGACTGACCGCTTTTGAAGAGGACTCGGCTTTCGCTCAATCTTCGCCCAGGTTCGCAAAATCCTCAGGGGTATCCACGTCCATTGACGCTTCGGGCAAAGCATAACCAACCACGCCAGCGCCGGATTGGCGCAGAATCTGCCGGGCGCCGGCACCCTGCGATAAAGCTTGCAACACCGGTATTACATCTTTCGAAAATATAGCCGGAACACCAAACGTCTCGGCGTAGCGGGCTGCCAGGATGGGTCCTCCACCCATTTCAAATTCGCGACACATACCTAACAGATGCACATCCGTAATATACGGTTGGTCAGCCAGCAACACCGCCACAGCGTCCGCCTCCGGAGCCATCTCTAAGACCGCAGCCACACCGGTTGTGATCGAAGATCCCATGCCCAGGGGCCAATCCGGATTGAACGCAGCCGATGCCCCCGTGCGCTCCACCGCTTCCCTCACAGCCTCAGCTTCCGCTCCGACTACCGCGACAACCGGCGAAAACCCCGCCCCCTGCGCCTGAGCAATGGCATGTTCAACCAGCGTACGGCCCCGATAAGTCAAAAGCTGCTTGATCTTACCCATGCGGGTGGCCGCTCCGGCAGCCAGAATGACAGCCGCAATTCGCATGCCTCAGGCGTTTTCTTTGGTTTTCAGAAGCTGCAACTTAGCCTGCGGAGCACGGTTCCCCTGAACAATAGTCAATGACTCCAACTTCTCTAGCTCCCGCCGGGCAATCTTTGACCAAGTGCTGTTCGTATCAAGCTTCAGATACGCCCGCCAGTGCCGCACAGCTCGAATAAAATCTCGTGTGCCCTGATAGAGCAGCGCCATGTTGTAATGCGCATCGGCGTAATTCGGGTGCAGCTGCAAAGCCAGCAGATAATGCTTTTCGGCGGCTGCGAGATCATCCTGTTCGTCATAGAGATTGCCCAGATTGAAGTGTGCCAGCGCGTAATTCGGGTCGATCTCCAACGCCTTCAAATATTGCGCTTCCGCGTCCGACCAGGCATGGCCATTGAAGAACACGGTTCCCAGGTTAACCAGTGCACCCGCACTTTTCGGATCAAGCTCAAGGGTCTTTTGATAGGTGGCGATTACTTCCTCGTAAGGGGCGCCGCTTTGTTCCAGTTCCAATGCGTGTTCAAACCAGCGGTCCGCCTCCAGCTTGTCCCGCAGTCTCTGGGCCATTTTGGCGCTGTTCCTGCCCGCTGTTGGCAGCTGCAACAGCTTGTTAATCTCTTCCTCGGCAAAGTCAAACAACATCTGGCCGGACCCCGGCTCCAAATGATGCCTGCCGATCTGAATGCGTACGCGGCGGCCTTCCTTGTAGACCTGCACGTCGTCGCCATCGTGCGGCACCTTTTTCAGGTACTCGTCCAGCGCAGTCATGGCATTCCGCACGAGTCGCGGATGGGCGTGCTCAGCCCTCAGCTTTACCAGCCGTTTAAGCTTGAGCAAGTCTGTGAATTTGTATTGAGGCAGCTCAGGAATGAGCCGCTGACGTTCCCAGCTCTTGAGCTGTCGGTTGTCGATCTTCAACAAGCGACAGACTTCCCGGCGAGAGAAAACGCCTCCCGCTTCGCGCTCTAAGGCTGGCGTGGGATGTTCGGTAGCCTCCCGCAGCACAACCGAATCATAGCATCGGGGGTGAGGTTTCCGCTCAACTGTTTGAAATTGCTGCTCAGTTGTCTTCTATCCCCTTGCTGCGCAAGCGATTGACTCCCGTTTGAGACTATCTCATACTAAAAAGGTCCGAGATCAAAATGCCGATGAACAACATCAAAGGAAGCGGACGCTCGAAGCTGTCGCTGGCGGATCTCCGCACCGGGCAGCGCTGTATCCTGGACCGTCTTGAGGTACCCGAAGATTTGGCGCAACGTTTAATGGAGCTAGGCTTTCTACCGGGCAATGAAGTGACACTGGGCCGCCGCGCGCCGGGTGGCGGTCCTACAGTCTATAGAGTGGATGGATCAGAAGTTGCTCTGCGTCCCGAAACGGCGCGTCATTTATATGTTCGCCGGGATCCGGAGTCTGATTTGGTGGTTATTAAATGAGCGATTGCCATGAGAGCGGACGGCCAAAGACGAATCTTCTGCCGAATCCCTCGATTCTGCCTCCGCGGCCAGCGGCCGAGCGACCCATTATCGTCGCCATTGTGGGTCCGCCGAACTCCGGCAAATCCACTCTGTTCAATCGCTTGACCGGCCTCCGCCAGAAAGTGGCGAATTTCCCCGGCGTTACTGTCGAACACCGGATGGGAAAGGCCAAACTCAGGAGTGAGCAGGAAGTGTTCCTGGTTGACCTGCCAGGCGTTTATAGCCTAAACCCCCGTGCAGAAGACGAACAGGTGACGCATGACGTTCTGAAAGGTGAGCGGCCCGACTTCCCAAAGCCTGACGCTGTTATTCTTATTCTGGACTCCACTAATCTGGGGCGTAACCTGGTTCTGGCCGCCCCGATTTTGCACCTTGGCTTGCCTACCCTAGTGCTGTTAAATATGGCTGACGACCTGGCCCAGCGCGGTGGTCGCGTTGACGTCGGTGCGTTGTCTGCCGAGCTAAACACGCCGGTCGCCTTAATCAGCGCTGCCAAGGGTACTGGCATCGATCGGATTCAGCAATTCTTGCTGGGAACAGCCGCTCGCCTGAATGCTCCGCCTGTCCGGATTGAATTGCCGGTCTTGCATGATGTCCCCAAGTGCCGCCAGTGGGCAGCGCAATTGGGAACGCGATCTTCTTATCGCGCCCCTGCTCCACCAATATGGACGCGCCGGCTCGACGCCATTTTCCTGCATCCGGCTTTCGGACCGCTGATCTTCCTGGCTGTCGTGGTCGGCGTTTTTCAGAGTATATTTAGCTGGGCCAAACCCATCATGGACGGTTTGCAGAATGCCGTCACCATTTCCGGTGTTTGGATGACTCACGTTCTGCCGGATAGCCCCTGGCGATCTTTGCTGGTGGATGGTGTCTGGAAAGGAGTTGGGTCCGTCGTGGTTTTCCTGCCGCAGATTCTGCTGCTTTTCTTGTTCATTGGCGTTCTGGAGGATTCCGGCTATTTGGCGCGCGCCGCGCTGATTGCGGACCGGACCATGGCTCGCATCGGGCTGCAGGGCAAATCATTCATCCCACTGTTGTCCGCGTACGCATGTGCTGTGCCGGCCGTGATGTCCACGCGCGTGATTGAAGATAAGCGCGACCGCATGGCCACCATCATGATTGCGCCGTTGATGACCTGTTCGGCGCGCCTTCCCATTTACACCCTCATCATCGCCGCCTTTATTCCGAACACACACATTCTGGGCGACTTTCTCTCCCTTCCCACGCTGGTTATGCTAGGTCTTTACTTCCTGGGATTTGCTGCTGCCGTGGTCATCGCCCGCCTTCTCAAGTCAACCATTCTGCAAAGCAAGGGCTCCATTTTTATGCTGGAGATGCCGCCTTATCGCTGGCCCACCGTGCATTCATTAACATTGCGCCTGGTTGACCGGAGCAAGGTGTTTCTCCGCCGGGCGGGAACGGTGATCCTTGGGGTTGCTATCGCTTTATGGATTCTGGCGAATCTGCCGCTGCACCATGGCCATGCGCCGCCGCTTGAACAGAGTTACGCAGGCATGGTGGGTAAGGCCATAGAGCCTTTGATCCGGCCATTAGGCTTCAACTGGAAGATCGGCATCGGTCTAATTACATCTTTAGCGGCCCGCGAAGTGATTGTCGGGACCTTAGGTACTATTTACGGCATCGAAGGTGAAGAGACCTCGCAGACGCTACAAACAGCGGTGCATCACGATTTGAGCACAGCGGGCGCGATTGCTCTGTTGGTCTTTTTCGCGTTTGCCATGCAGTGCTTTTCGACCCTGGCAGTGGTGAAGCGGGAGACCGGCGGGTGGAAGTGGCCCATTTTCCAGTTCAGCTACATGCTCGCGTTAGCGTACGCTGGTGCGTGGTTGGCTTTTACAATCACCCGATACTTCATCAGATAAATGAACAGCATTCATAACGTGGTTATTCTCGGCTCTGGCTGCGCCGGGAACACAGCCGCAATCTACACTTCCCGCGCCAATTTGCAACCCCTCGTTCTCGAGGGCCACGAGCCCGGTGGCCAGCTTTCCATCACCACGGAGGTTGAGAACTTTCCTGGCTTTCCGGAAGGCATTCACGGCCCGCAACTCGTTCAGAACATGAAAGTGCAGGCCGAACGCTTCGGCGCAGTGTTTCAGCACGGTCGTGTGACGCATGCCGACCTCTGCCACCGTCCGTTCACACTCGAGCTTGAGGACGGCGGGAAGCTGCAAACCCGAACGCTGATCATCGCGACCGGGGCCTCAGCGCGCTGGCTGGGCCTTCCCAACGAACAGAAGCTGATTGGGCACGGAGTAAGTTCCTGCGCCACTTGCGATGGCTTTTTCTTCCGCAATAAAAAAATCATGGTCATCGGCGGAGGCGATTCCGCCATGGAAGAAGCCAATTTTCTCAGCCGCTTCGGTAGCGAAGTAACCCTGGTGCATCGCAGCGCCAGTTTTCGAGCTTCGAAAATTATGCTGGACCGAGCGCAAGCCAATCCGAAGATCAGCTTCCTGATGAACACCGTTGTGGATGACATTTACGACGTAAGCAAGAATGAAGTGACTGGCGTCAAGCTCCGTAACCTGAAGACCGGCGAAGTCTATGACCGCGATGTAGACGGGTTCTTCGTTGCCATTGGCCACATACCGAACACCAAGCCGTTTGCTTCACAATTGGATTTGGATGCGGACGGATACATCATCACGCACGGCGGAGCACGCACGAACATCAAAGGCGTTTTTCACGCAGGGGATGTACAGGATCGAACGTACCGTCAGGCAATTACGGCCTCGGGTGCTGGTTGCATGGCAGCGATCGAAGTGGAGCGGTTCTTAGAAGCTGAGGGGCACTAAGCTTCATAGCCCTGACGAGCGCATCTTCGTAAATTTATCCAGCAAATTCGAAAGCATTTTGCCGCTGCCTGACTCGCAGCTGATTCTTAAAATCCTTCGATTCAGCTTTGCCTGTTCAATCAGATATTCATCGCTCGTCTGAATTACATCCACCAGTCCAAGCTCCTTCGCCTCCACTGCCAGCCAGTAGTTACCGTCGGCCACTTTGTCGATGTCCAGATTCGGTCTGCGCTTCTTGATCAAATCCTTGAATGCGCGATGGATGGCCTGCAAACGCTCAATTTCAACGGCTTCCTTCTCTGGTGTTGGTTCCGAAAATGGGGTGAGCGTCCGTTTGTTCTCACCGGCCGTGAGCTCCAGATACCGGACCCCTACTTTGTTCATCAGTCCAACAAAATTAGGCATCCCCGCCACCACACCGATGGAACCGATGTAGGCAAAGGGAGCCGCGATAATCTTGTCAGCTACTGCCGCGCACATATAGCCGCCGGAAGCCGCCACTTCATCGACACATACCGTTAGCGGGATTCCCATTGCGTGCACCCGCAACAGCTGAGAGGCCGCTTGGCCATAGCCTGTGACAGTGCCGCCGGGCGAATCGATCCGCACCAGAACCTCGTCCTTTGGCGTGGCCACCTGCGTCAGCAGATCAATCTCCTTCCGCAGCGCCTCTACTTCGTGGGCTTGTAATTTGGGATGGAAATCGAGAACGAACACCGTGCCGTCATATGAGGCCGTATGCTTCTCCTTTGACAGTTTTTTGAATTGCTTTTCCGTCATCAAGCTGCGCTTCAGCTTATAGGCGCGCTCGGCTAGTTCCTTGCTTAGGTTCCTGATTTCCAATTCGGCGGTCGGATCTTTGTCGTGATCGCGCTTTGTTTTCAGGACTCGCAGAAGAAGCAGAACGGCTGCCCCGAAGATAGTAAGCGCCACCAGAATACTCAAAATCAGGAAAACAGTTCCCAGGATGATCAACGTTGTCTGCATTCGCTTAAATGATCTAACACCTTTCCGGCAGCTCCACCGAGACAGTGGGTTGATGGCACAAATCTTCGCCGTCAAGACCGTAGTTTCCGCCAGATGCCATCCGGTAACAAGCAGATGTATCAGACTCCTCTGACTAGTCAGTCTGGTCTGACTGGTCAGTCTGGTCTGAGGCCTCCGAGGAGTCGGACACGACGGAAGTCTCAGGCGAGTCTGACGCATGAGTCTGGTCAGACGTGAGTGACCGCTTTTGCTCAGAAAGCAAGGGTTCTGGATGGCTCCAATCCCATCTCACCCCTCAATGCTTCAGCGAAACCGCCTCCACATCCCCAAAACTCGAGCGAAACCGCTCATATCGATTCTTCGCCGTCATCGCAATCGCCGCATACTCCGGCTCCGCCCTGACACTCGTGGTCAGGGGATCCGCCTGCAGATACGGATAAGGAAAAAATCCCCGCTCGACCGTCTCCTTCAGCAGTCGCAGCGCAGACCGACTGTCACGCAACACCGCATAAGCCTGGGCCACCTTATAGATCCCCTCCGCATCGCTAACCCCGCGCTCCCGGATGCGTCTCTCGGTATCGGCCAGGAGCTTCAGGCCTGCTGCACTATTGTGCCTAATCGACAGCGCCAGCGCTTCTCCCACTTCCGCCTGCAACAGATTCGGATTCAAAGCGTAGGCCTGATCGAAATCCTTCAAAGCCTCTGTCCAATTGTGTAGATAATAATTTCCGAATCCTCGATAGAACAGCACATAAGCCGACTGCCGGCTGGGAAGACTCTGCAAAAAGTCGGCATACCGGCCAAGGTACAGATATGTATTCAGAGCCGAGCTATTGATCTTCACCTGCGGATCAAGCTGCCGCGCACGCAGGCATTCCTGAAGCGATTGATCCAGCAATCCACCAAACCGAAACGCGTAGCCTAGCTCCCAATGCGCCTCCGCATTATTCCTGTTACCGCGCAGCGCTGCCTGCAGCAATGGCACCGCCTCTTCCGGCTTGCCCGTATCCGTCAGCAGATTCGCCACAAAAATATGCGGCTCAATCAGTGCCGGATTCAATTGCAGCGCTCGCTGATAAGCAGCGAAAGCCTTGCTGTACTGCTCACGCCCGCCAAATTGCTGTGATGCATTGGTGGCGTACGCCTGACCCAAGTGCGCCCACGCCAGCGCGTAATGTGGTTCCTGCGCCGTAGCTTTTTGCAGCATCGCCATCGAACCGGCGAAATCATTTAGCGCGTATAAATCCACGCCTCGCAGGTACTGTTCGTAAGCGGTGCCGCCAATGGGATTGTCGAACTTCACATTGCCCGCTTCCACTGGCGAAAGATTCAGTTCCAAGCCGGCTATGATCTGTGCGGCCACCCGATCCTGAACCGTCAGCAGGTTGTCGTAAGTAATGTCGAAGGAGTCGCGCCAGATGATGCGATCACGAATAACGTCTACCAGTTGAGTATTGATGCGAAGGTCGTCGCCATCCTTTAGGTAGCTGCCAATCAGAAGCGTGTTCACGTTGAGTTCAGCGCCGGCCTCGCGGGGATCCACTTGCCGGTTGCGGTACACGTCAACCGAAGACGAAGGCCGTACATTCACTGAGCTGATATAACTCATCTTCGTGATCACCGCATCCGCTAACGAATAGCCGAGAAAGTCTGTAGCGGGATCAGGATGGCTATTGCGAAACGGCAAAATCGCCAGACTTCGAAGCGGCGCGTTTCCCGCGGCATTTGAAGGCACGCGGGGGCTGGTCAAGCGCCAGATCGCAAAGCCAACGAGTGCAATAACCAACACGGCCAAAGCCGCCCAAACCGGATTGATGCGCCGCTTGCTTTGCAGCCGGTGATGGAAGTCAACATCTTCCCGAAAGTCCTTCAAATCCGACAGCAGCTCAGCCGCATCCGCATAACGCCAGTTCTTGTCCTTGCACATGGCCTTCCGGATAATCGCCAAAAACCGTTGGGGAATGCGCGGTACGTAAGTCGTCAGCGATGGTGGATCGCTTTTCAAGATCGCAGCCATGACATCGCTGTCCGTCTCGCCTTCGAACGCCGAAAGGCCGCTGACCATTTCATAAAGCACACTGCCCAGGCTGAAGATATCGGTACGCGCATCCAGTTTTAGACCGCGCGCCTGCTCGGGAGACATGTAGCGAGTCGTTCCAATCGCCATGCCAAAGCCGGTCCTGGCATCAAGCGAGGACGCTTCGGTCGGGACGTCAAAATAGTCGGTTCGCCGCCGGGTAAAGCGTGCAATCCCAAAATCCACAATCTTTACCAGGCCGTCCGATCGAATAATGATATTTTCCGGCTTGATATCGCGATGAATTAATCCCGCCGCATGCGCTACAGCCAAACCGGTTGCAATCTGAATCGCGACTTCAAGCGATTCCGCAACAGTAAACGGGCCTTTATCAAGACGCTGGCGGATGGTTTCCCCCGCAATAAACTCCGAGGCGATAAAGTGAATGCCCGCCCATTCACCCACTTCATAGATGGTGATGATATTAGGGTGGTTCAATGCGGAGGCGGCCTCCGCCTCTTTCTTAAAACGCCGTACGCTATCAAATCCGAAGGCTTGAGCCGCCAACATTTTCAAGGCAATAGGCCTTTTCAGCGTGCGGTCCTCAGCCGCGTAGACTTGGCCCATTCCACCCGCACCAATTCTTGAAATGATGACGTAACGCGCAAACTCCGAACCGGGCGACAATCTAAGTTCCGGTTGCGAATTATGGAGAACTGAATAGGCCGCCTTTCCCAGCGTCTCCACCACCTCCTGGTCATCTTCGGAAGCAGACGCCAACAACGATAACAACTCGCACTTTATGACCTCATCGTCGGCGCAAGCCTGGTCGACAAAGCCCTTACGTTCATCCGCGGGCAAATCCATGGCCCGCTGAAACAGATCTTCAAGCCTCTGCCAATCAGGTTCAGTGCTCTGCGGTACCGCCATCTTCTACTGCTTTTCAGACCCCCGGCCCGTCCTTTGAAAGCTCCCGGCGAAGCCACGCCTTTGCCATACGGAGTTCGCGATGTACGGTGGCAGGCGATACACTCAACGCCGCCGCCGCTTCGTCATAGGTCAGCCCGCCAAAATAGATCAGCTCAACCAGTTCACTCTTCCTCGGATCTTTCCCGGCTAAAAGCCGGAGCGCGTCGTCCAGGTTCACCATCTCCGACGAAGACGACGCCGGTCCAATCTCCAGAGCTTCATCCAGCGAGAGAACAACAGCGCCGCCGCCGCGCTTTTGCCGTTGCTCAGCGCGCGCATGGTCCACCAGAATATTTCGCAGGATGCGGGCGGAAACCGCGAAGAAGTGAACTCGATCCTGAAAGCTGACGTTTCCCGCGAGCAGTCGCAGGTAGGCTTCATTGACCAGCGCGGTGGCTCGCATTGTTTCTTCAGGCCGTCCGCCGCGCAGACATCTGGAAGCGAGCGAATGCAATTGGCGGTGAACCGCCGGCATTAGTTCGTCAAGCGCCTTTCTGTCTCCATCCCGCCATTGGTGCAGAAGGCGTGTCACCTGTTCGCGATCTGGATCTGCATCGTTCGCCGTCTGCATTGGGATCGTAGATCATCATAACCAAAAAGCCCCAGGGCTGCGATTATGAAAGCTTGGGATCGCCCACATCCCTTACGATGGTGAGTGCCGTACCCATGAAACTTGCTGACGTGTTCAAAATTGCCAGGACCTATAAAAAGGGCGATGCTCAGCGGTTCGCCCAGCACGTGGTTCCGGAGGTGGTCAGACCGGCGCGCATCATCTGGAATCAGGCAATCGGAGCCATCTTCCTCCTGTTTGCGGTTTTGTTCTTAGGGAATGCGGTGGCTTATTACAGGCAAATGGCCACCGATTCAAACCGCAGTGTGGCATTTGGATTCTCGTTGTTTCTCGGCGTTCTCATGGCGTTTTTTGGAATCGCATCATTCCTGAGAGCGCGTAAACTGGGCCGGCCTCGCGCTTCCGGCAGAACATGACGCCCGAACAGCCGGGCCGGTTCCCTTTCACTCGCGGCATCTACGCCGACATGTATCGCACGCGCTTGTGGACCATGCGCCAGTACGCCGGCTTCGGCACGGCGGAAGAAAGCAACCGGCGCTACAAATACCTCCTGACACAAGGCATTACCGGGCTTTCGGTTGCATTTGATTTGCCCACACAGATGGGAATGGATTCAGACCATCCCCTCGCTTCCGGCGAAGTCGGCAAGGTAGGAGTGGCCATTGATTCGCTTGCCGATATGGAACTTCTTTTCGATGGCATCCAACTGGACGACGTGAGTACGTCCATGACCATCAACTCAACCGCTGCCATTCTCCTGTGTCTTTATGTGCTCGTGGCGGACCGTCAAGGCGCGAACCGGCAAAAGCTCTCAGGCACAATTCAGAACGACATTCTTAAAGAGTACATTGCTCGCGGCACCTACATCTACCCGCCGCGGCCGGCCATGCGTATCATCACTGATTTATTCGCCTGGGCGCAGACTGAAGTTCCTGAGTGGAACACCATCTCCATCAGCGGTTATCACATCCGCGAAGCCGGCTCCACAGCCGTGCAGGAGATCGCCTTTACAATAGCCAACGCCATCGCTTATGTCGAAGCCGCGATTGCAGCCGGTTTGGATGTCGACGTCTTCGGGCCGCGCCTCAGCTTCTTCTTCAACGCGCATAACAACTTCCTGGAGGAGATCGCCAAGTATCGCGCCGCGCGGCGGCTATGGGCATTCGTTATGCGCGAACGCTTCAGTGCAAAATCGGACCGCGCCTGTATGATGCGTTTTCACACCCAAACCGGAGGATCTACGCTCACGGCGCAACAGCCGGAAGTAAATGTAGTGCGCGTGGCGTTGCAGGCGATGGCAGCTGTACTCGGCGGAACCCAAAGCCTGCACACAAACGGCAAAGATGAGGCGCTCTCACTCCCCACGGAAGAATCCGCGCGGGTCGCTTTGCGCACCCAACAGGTGATTGGTTATGAAAGCGGCGTATCGCAGGTTCCTGATCCTTTTGGCGGCAGCGACTACATGGAAAAGCTAACGGACGAGTTGGAAGCGGGCGCACGTGCTTACATTGCTCGCATTGATGGCCTGGGCGGTACACTCGTCGCCATTGAACGCGGCTTCATTCAAAATGAAATACAAAATGCCGCCTATCAATATCAGCGCGCTGTCGAAGAGGGCCGCCAGATTGTCGTGGGCGTCAACCAGTTTCAATCGCCAGAGAGCGTTCGCCCCTTGGCATTCCGAGTCGATCCGGCCTTGGAACAGCAGCAGGTGGAACGGCTTCGTCATGTGCGGTCCTCGCGCTCAGCTAACGCGGTTTCGGCGTCCCGTGCGGCTTTAGACCGGGCGGCCCGCTGCAGTGAAAATCTTCTCCCGCGCATCCTGGCGTGTTGTCAATCGCTTGTAACAGTGGGCGAAATCTCCGACACGTTGCGCACAGTGTTCGGCGAATATCGCGAGACTTTCTAACTCAGGCGGCATCTCACGGCAATGAGCGATATACAAGCGCTTGCCGCGAAGCAAGCCAAAGGCAAGTTGGAACCGTTTTCTTATGAGCCCGGTCCCTTAGGCGCTGAACAGGTGGAAATTGCCGTCGAGTATTGCGGCATATGTCACTCGGACTACTCCATGCTGCACAACGAATGGGGCATGAGCAACTATCCCTTTGTCCCAGGCCACGAAGCCGTTGGCAAGATTACGGCTGTGGGCGAAGAGGCCAAGTTCCTTAAGGTAGGTCAAACTGTTGGTCTTGGATGGAATTCCGGCAGCTGTCTCCATTGCCGCCCTTGTCTATCCGGAGACCATAACATGTGTCAGAACTTGGAGATGACCATTGTCGGGCGTTATGGCGCGTTCGCTACGCGAGTGCGAGCTCATTGGGTTTGGGCCACGCCTATACCGGAAGGCGTTGACGTCTCCAAAGCCGGTCCTCTTCTGTGTGGAGGCATCACGGTTTTCAATCCGCTGGCGCAGTTCGGTATCAGGCCGACTGATCGTGTAGGCGTCGTCGGCATTGGTGGCCTCGGACATTTAGCGCTTCAGTTTGCCAATAAGTGGGGCTGTCATGTAACCGCCTTCACCACTTCGGATTCAAAGGCCGAGGAAGCAAAGAAAATGGGCGCGCACGACGTAGTCAACACCCGCTCGCCGGAACAATTGAATAAGTTGGCCGGGTCTTTGGATCTGGTGCTGTCCACCGTGATGGCGGAACTGGATATGAATTCATATCTTTCGCTGCTGGCGCCCAAAGGACGCTTTCACACGGTTGGCGTGATTCCCAACATGCAGATGGGAGCCTTCCCTCTCATTGCGCAGCAACGCGCCGTTTCAGGAAGCCCGTCCGGCGCGCCGCGCACCGTAATGACCATGCTGGATTTTTGCGCCCGTCATGGTATTGCGGCGGTAACCGAAGAATTTCCCATGAGTCAGGCTAACGAAGCGCTTGCTCACCTGGAAGCCGGTAAAGCTCGTTACCGCATCGTTTTGAAACAAGACCTAAAATAGGGTTTGGAACCAGTTCAAGTCATCGGCGGCGGCCTCGCAGGATGTGAGGCTGCCTTTCAGGCTGCCGAAGCAGGAGTGCACGTTGTTCTCTATGAAATGCGGCCGCAAAAGCACACACCCGCGCACAAGACGGATGCATTCGGCGAGTTAGTTTGCAGTAATTCGCTGAAGAGCGAACAAGTGAATTCAGCGCCCTGGTTGCTCAAGCAGGAAATGCGTGCGCTGAACTCACTGCTCATGCGGGCTTCAGAAGCTGCGCGTGTTCCGGGGGGTCATGCTCTTACTGTGGACCGCGAAGTCTTCTCCGCGGAAATCGCCAGGGTGATCGAGCAGCATCCGCGCATCGAGATTCGCCGCGAGGAAGTCACGAAGATCCCTGGCGAGCGCGTGGTGGTCATTGCTTCCGGTCCCTTGACGAGCGACGCCCTCGCGCAGGACATCAGCCGTCAGACCGGCTCAGACCGGCTCTACTTTTATGACAGCATCAGCCCCATTGTGGCTGCCGATTCCATTGACATGTCCGTGGCTTTTCGCGCTTCCCGCTGGGGCAAATCTTTGGACGGCAGCGATGACTACATCAACTGTCCGTTTACTAAAGATCAGTACAACGCCTTCATCGACGAGTTGCTGAAAGCCGAGTTCTACGAAGCGCATATACCCGAGGACAAAACTCCTTATTTTGAAGGCTGCCTCCCCATTGAGGAGATTGCCCGCCGGGGGCGCGACACGCTTCGTTTCGGCCCCATGAAACCGGCCGGCCTGGACCATCCGGCCACCGGACGCTGGGCGTACGCAATTGTGCAATTGCGCCAGGAGAATCAGCGCGCCGATAGTTACAATCTGGTGGGCTTTCAGAACCACATGCGTTTCGGGGACCAGGCTCGCGTATTCCGAATGATACCCGGCTTGGAGAAGGCTGAGTTCCTGCGGTTTGGGCAGATGCACCGTAATACGTACATCAATTCGCCATCGTTGTTGAAGCCTACCCTCCAATTGAAGACCGATGAACGCATTTTATTCGCGGGCCAGATCTCAGGTGTTGAGGGCTATGCGGAATCCATTGCAACGGGTCTACTGGCCGGGCGGAACGCCGCGCTCATTGCACAAGGGCAAGCGGTGCGCGAGATTCCGCGCGAAACAGCTCTTGGCAGTTTGTGCCACTACATCACGCAAGCGGAAGCCAAGACCTTTCAACCGGCCAATATCACGTTTGACTTATTGCCTGCGTTGGATGAAGCAACCAAGCAAAAATTCAAGCACGACAAGAAAGCGCGCCACGCCGAAGTCTGCCGCCGGGCGCAGAAAGCATTTGAGGAGTTTCTAAGTGCCCAGCCTGCGCGAGAGCTCTGCGAATTACCTTGCTGAACTGGCTCGGCGCGGAGCCTCCAGGCACACGTTGCGAAACTACGGCGCGGATCTGGATCAGTTTGCCGCGTATTTCGAGGTACCAGCCGAAGGCGCGCCCGACATAGCCGCCCCCGAGATAGAAGCAATGGACTTGCCGCTGCTCCGTGAGTGGCTGTCAGACCTGTACGATCAAGGCTTGGCCGCGGCGACTATCCGGCGCAAGATAGCGGCCGTGCGGGCGCTGTTCAAGTTCCTGCTGCAGGAAGGACTCCTCAATCGCAATGTCGCAGCCAGGTTGCGGCAGCCCAAAGGGGCTCAGCGCTTACCCGAAGTGATGAGCGCCGAAAAGACCAACAACCTTTTGGACGCCGTCGAAGAGAAGCCGGAGAAGGAACGGGATATCGCCATCCTGGAGTTGTTGTACGGCTGTGGCATCAGAGTAAGCGAACTCGTGGGTATCGACCTGGGCGACGCGTCCCTAAACGACGGCTGGCTCCGAGTGCGCGGCAAAGGAGACAAAGAGCGTCAAGTGCCCATACTAGAACGAGCCCGCGAAGCCGTCAAACGCTATTTGCCGGTTCGAAACGCGGCCAGCTCTGAGCAGGCCCTGTTCCTGAATTCAAGAGGAGCAAGACTAGGCGACCGGCAAGTCCGCCGCTTAGTAAAGCTGTACTCGCTTCTGGTGCTGGGCGACTCCACCGTCCACCCACACAGCTTCCGCCACGCCTACGCCACACACTTGCTAAGCGACGGAGCAGATTTGCGGGCCATTCAGGAACTGCTCGGACATGCCCGTCTCTCCACCACCCAGAAGTACACCCAAGTCTCGCTGAAAGACCTGCAATCGGTTTATGACCGCGCCCACCCAAAGGCGTAAGAACAGCCGAGTTTAGCGTTTTAGGTAAGTCTGGATTGTTTCCGGAATGGTTCATTGGTTCGGCTGAGATGAACTGTCCATTTAAACTTCACTAGACGAAAACAGGGTGATGTTCCAAGCGGGCGGCCTTTTTCTGAGACCGACCTCTGCTAGCTGGCTGCTAACGGCGGAAAGGCCACAAGCGGCTCATTCAAATTAGCGTTATGTGGGTTGGAATGCAGCGAGTATAGAACGAATAGTAGCGGTGAAGACGGAGCGCATGTCATCGCTCTCGACATTTATTGGTACTGCAGTAAGCCAAAGGTGAAGTGATCGTGTGCCGACGGCAATAATTGCCTTGTGAATTAGGCGATTGGAATCTTTCAGTACTCGCCAAGTCGCTGAACGACATGGATACGTCAGGCAGGCAATTACGTTGGGCGTGCTTGCCAGATTGGCATACGCGAGTACTTGCAGCAGATCTCTTCGATGATTGTCTCTGAGATCGTCTTCCACTTTGGACCAACTATGCTGACTGAGCTCTTCCCAATGGCGCTTGTACTTAGCGTCAATTATTAGGGTTGTCGAATCCCATTCGAGCCAAATATCCGGCACGAGCGATTTCTGCGAGCCTAGGAAAGAGGGCTGCCAGTCGATTCCATGTGTGGTTTGGAGAAGCCTTCCGGCTTTGATAGTTGCCCCAGTGTCGCGAGCGACACCCGCAAAGATTGTTTCCACCCAAGCCTCAAAAAATTGGTCCATAGGCATTCGCCAGGGAAGACCCGCCAGGTCACTCATTCCCGCGAGGCTCCGATCATCCATTGTCCATTCAATTGCTTGCAGACCGTCCAGGAAATGGTCGCTTCGCAGGGGCCGCTGCACCCACGATCGCAGGTCGAGTGATCTGGGAATATAGAGGGGCGCGTCTTGCACTTGACGAGTAAGATCTTGGGCCAACTCAATCAGGCGGTGGACAAATGATCCATGCTGGGTTTGAGTTTGGAGGGACTTGATTTGTTTATCGAGCGTGTATCGAATGGCTCCCTTCAGCTTGCGGTCTTGCTGGAGGTCGGGGTAGGAGCAAGGAATGGAAAGGAACCTCCCCATGGGCAGTTGGCGGCGCACATATTGCTCCCAATGAACTCTTCCCCTCGGCGAATCGCGATGTTCGTGTCCGATCTCAAATTTGCGCGTCAGCGAATTGACCAAGGCCGCCAGTCGGACCAGGATGGTTGACGCCATTACCCACGCCGGGACCTTACGCTCAGACCGACGAAGCAGTGGCAACTTTAGTGGCGATGGCACGATTCGCCATCCCATATTCGCCAACATTGGGCCGATGCCTGCCCACGGGAACCTCGGTTGGACAACCAGCCCGAGATCGTGCTGCGCGCTGGTTGGTGAAATCAACGGAGTCGCGCCCACCGTATTACCGGATTTAAGTATCAGAGAGACATCGTTTCCGTCGTAATCGCGGCTAATGGTCACGTCGAGTGTGGCGGACAAGCGGCGATTTGCGTTGATGAACTGCTCTGCCCTCAGGGCTGCTTGGGACCCTACTGTCCTGCGATCTACTTTCTTAAGCTGGAAAAAATCAATCGCCGATTTTTGAACCACCGAGTTGTCAGCGAGTTCGAGACAGATTTCGTTGTTTATTCGATTTTGAAGCAGCGGCTGCATCAGAGGGCAGCGAGTTCCTGCAAGAATCCGCGAATGGGCTCAGCGAAGCCGCTGACATAGCCTTGGGCAAGATATTCATCGAGAAGCGGCGTGAGGTTCGTTTGCAAGTTCTGTTTTGCGAGATCCTCCTTTGATTCCAAGAAGTAAGAATGCCCAGGCATTAAATTGAAGACATCATCGGGGGCATGCTCGACAAAAATGGACATCAGCTTTCGAAAAATGTCCTGCATGATTTTGCATCCGTGCTCCTGCACCACTCGGAACTGCGGCATCAGTGTCAGGAATGCGAATCGGCGACGAACTGCGACATCTAGAATTGCGATGCTTCGATCCGAGCTATTCATAGTGCCCAGGATGTGGAGGTTGTCCGGCAATTGCAATTCGCTGTGGAATGGTTCTCCGAAATCGTAAGCGAGCTTGATCTTCCGCTTGGTGTCGGTGGGTTCGAGTAAGTAAATGGCTTCGCCTAGAATTTTGCCCAAATCAGCCCGGTTGATCTCGTCAATATGGAGTAGATATTTCTTTGGGTAGTTCTTTTGCGCTTCCGCAGCAGCTTGCATCAAGAACCCCGTCTTCGGGTCAAATCGGAATCCAAGCGATTCCCGGCTTTCAGAAGGTGCCAGGCCGCCGATGAATGTTTCGTAAGAGGTGTTCGGGTGGAATTGGATTGACATTCCGTTGTTGGCGTAAGAGCCTTTGCGGAGATTCTCAGCCAAGCGGGTTTTACCGGTACCTGGGGGACCCTGGATGATGACGAAGCGACGTCGGTCCAGCAGCGTCGACACGCTTTCCTCTTCTAAAGGAGGCATTAGGTATTTGAACCATGATGCCTGTACACGCTCGGAGTCTGCTCGGGATGCTGACATTGGCTGATAACCGCGCTCTTCAAAAAGGAGATCAAGAAAAGCTGAGAGTGCCTCCTCCGTACCGGTTCGCTGGTCAGTCGGGCGGTAGACGGCGTAGATTTCTTTTCCGTATCGGTCAAACACGGACTTGTAATCTGACCAACTGTCGAATCGCGGCATTGGCATGTCGGTACGAGTTGGATCGTGTTTCGCCCAGGCGACCAATTCACCCGTCCCATAGGTCGCATTCAGCCATTTGCAAATCGCCTGGCATTTACGGGCGTGCCCGGGGCGACCCAAGATGGCTTCGTCCGGCGAAAGCCCTTGGGTTCCGACGACTAAGGTTATGAGGGCGGGTTGATCAGCAAGAGGGAAAATCGCAAACGACATCCCGCTGTAAGCTCCCGATTTGGGATTGCTGGGATGAATGTAGGCCGTAAAGGGAACCTCGGCTATTGCCTCTGGAGCGCGTAACAAGAAATCCCTTTCGGCATCCTTTTTATAGCGTCCGTGGGCGCCACCGAGTAATCCGCCCAGCGCCTTCTCGTTTCGATCTTTCCAATTATCGAGATTGCCGGAGTAGACGATGTCAAGAAGTGAAGTAAGACTCACGCATCACCAGGCTACTACTGGCGCTGTCCGTCCGTCCGCGAAAATCCCCCGCCCGCCGCGCCCTACGGCTTCTTCGGCTCCGCATCCTCAGGAAACACCGCATAACCGCTCGGTGGCGGATAGAAGGATTTCAGTAGCGTCAATCGTTTTCGGAGATGACGGCTCGGAAGCTGGCGCGGGCCGGTTTCGACGTCGATGTCACAGCAGATTCCGTGGAGGTAAAGTGTCAACGTGTCGATGAAAGACTGCCGGGCGTAGGTTGCCAGGGCTTTGGTTGCCACCGTGAGGCGGGAACTGGTGCGCAGCAGGTTCTGTTTGGCATTCCAGCTGTCGTCGTCTACCTCACCGTGGACGCTGGATTCGAGTTCCTGGCGGACAAGGGTGGTGTAGGCCTCGGCGGTTTTGGCGTCCCATTTGTCGCCGATGAGCGCAGCCAGCCGTCGGTAGAGGCGGTAGTGGTACTCGGCCACGTCCTGCTCTTTCAACGCGAAGACCAGGACCGTTTCGTTCTCGAACCGGACTTCGGAGGTCCAGGATTGCTTGCCTTCGGCGGGGCGCTCGCCTACCACAAAGTCGGCCAGTTTTTCTTTGGCGTCTTTGGGGGCTTTAGCGGCGGGGGTCGCGCGGGCTTTGCGGGGAGTCGTGAGGACTTTCTTACCGGACGACCGTTCCAGGTAAGGCACAAGCAGGATGGAAATGCGCGGAAGGATGGTCGCGATGGCCGGGGGTAGCGCGGCAACCGGTTCTTCCAGGTATTCTTTGACGGCTTCTTCGCTCATCGGGACAGAGGCGCAGAAGTAACCAAAAGTGTTGCTCAGAGGAATGACTTCGGCGCGAAAGCGTTCAGCGAATTGACCCACGCTGACCCTCGGGAAGTTCGCTTGCGCGACATTCGCCGGACTGGGATCTCGTTGGCTTGACATTTTTACGTTTTCGACCTCGATTCTAGCAGAGGGTGCCTGGAAGTTTCGGATGGAGAGGCTTCATTTCGCTGGCGTTACAACGCGATTGACGGCGCGCTTGCCGCAGGCTGGGGCGTTGTTACACTGAAGGCTCAAAGTGCAGCTTCTTGTTTCGGCCGGCGAAGCTTCAGGCGATATGTACGCGGCTGGCGTGATTCGGCGGTTGCGGGAAAAGCTGCCTTCGGCCATTTTCTATGGCTGCGCAGGGCCGCAATTGCAGGATCTGGGCGTCACGCCGGTGATTGATGCGGCGAACCTTTCAGTGGTCGGGCTGGCCGAAGTGGTGGGGCACCTGCCGCGTATCTATGGCGAGTATCGGAAGCTGGTGAGCTATGCGCGCGCCCACCCTCCGGCTGCCGCGATACTCACCGATAGTCCTGATTTTCACTTGAGGCTGGCGCGTCATCTAAAGAGGATGAATGTGCCGGTGTTCTATCTGGTTGCGCCGCAGGTTTGGGCTTGGCGTCAGGGCCGGGTGAAAATCATTCGCAAGCTGGTGGACCGGCTATTCTGCTTATTCCCTTTCGAAGAGCCGTGGTTTCGGGAGCGCGGTGTAAATGCAACCTATATAGGTCATCCGCTGGCGTTCATTGTGCAGGTGAGCGAGCCGAAGAACGCCTTTTTCGCGAAACATAATCTGCCCCTGGACAAGAAGATGGTGGTTTTACTGCCTGGCAGCCGGGCAGGAGAGGCGACGCGCCACTTGCCTATTTTGCTGGAATCGGTCGCCCTCTTGCGCCGCCAAATGGATTTGTCGGTGGTGCTGGCTACTCCGAAAGGTTTCGCGGGACGGCGAGTTTTCGAAACTTTTCGGGAACGCATCGCCGGGTTATCCATCAAAGTTATTGAAAACGATACCTGGAATTCCATTGGTTACGCGGATGTGGCGCTGGCAGCCAGCGGCACTGTGACTATGGAGGCGGCGGTTTTGGGTACGCCCATGGTTACCTTTTACAAGGTGACTGCGCTGAGCTGGCAGGCGGGCAGGCGACTCGTTAAAGTTCCCTTTCTTTCCATGGTGAACCTGATAGCGGAGAAGCGTATTGTTCCTGAATTTATTCAAGGCGACATGACGGCGGAGAATCTGGCTGGGGCGGCAAGCGCTTTGCTGATCGATGAAGCGAAAGCGGAAACAATGCGGGACGATCTGCGGAAGGTGCGCGTCCTATTGAAGGGCGACTTGGATCCGTTTGAGCGCGTGGCGAGTGCGATTGTGGAGACGCTTCAGAGCGGGCAGGAGAAAATGAAGTAAATGATTCGCAGTGATAGATGGCTGGTAATACTGTGTCTAGTTGCGACCACAATGTGGGGACAGGACAAACGTTCCCGTATAGACGTCACCCACTACACCATTGACGCGCAAATCAACCCGCGAACACAGACTTTGACGGCTACCGCGAAGATTGAATTCACTCCGCTGGAAACGGCGAACGATGCAACTTTTGAGCTGAACAATGCGCTGGCGGTTTCAAAAGCAGTGGATGCGTCGGGCGCATCGGTCGGCACATCGCGTGGCGCCACGGACTTTACCGTTCGTGTCATGTTCCCGGGCGGGATTGTGAAGAACCAGCCGATGGTGATTTCCATGACGTACGACGGAAAGCTGACGGGCGAGGAAGATTCGCCCGTGTCCGGAATCAAGTTTGCGGCGTTACATCCGGACTTCGGCTATCTGCTGTATCCGGCGCGCTGGTTTCCGGTTAACAACTACTCCATTGACCGCTATGCGATGGATTTGAACATTACCACGCCTGAAGGATATCGCGTGGTGGCTAGCGGCGATATGAAAACCACGCCCGCGGCGCAGGGCAGCACTACCTCTTCCTTTCACTACGAGCACATGAGTTTTCCGGGCAGTATCGGAATTGTGAAGGGTGAGCCGGCGCGTGTCAGTTCGCAGGGCATTGATTCGCAGATATATTTCCGCGGCGAACGAGCCGCCATGGCTCAGGCTTATGGGGATGAGACGGGCAAGATCATGACGTACTTCACTGGAACGTATGGCCTGGCGCCACAGGCGCGGCTGACGCTGATGGAGACCGAAGCCGGGGCAGTGAATGGATACTCTGCGCCGGGCATCATCTTTCTGGCGCCCGGGTCCATTGCAAAGCCGCTGAATACTCGCGTGCTGGCGGATCAGCTCTCCCGGCAATGGTGGGGGATTCTGGTTTCGCCCATCAACCGGAACCACCTGTGGCTGGAGAACGGACCCGCGCGCTTTTCGCAGTTGCTGTATGAGCAGCATACGGCTGGCGACGGCGCGATGCAAAACGATTTAAGAACAACCTATATTGAAGCGCTGACCATTAAAGATCCGCCGGTTCTGCAGGCCTCCCGCGTGGAAGATTACTCGCCGGAGTATTGGGCATTGACTGCGGCACGCGGCGCGGCGGTTTTGAATATGCTGCGAAATGTCGTGGGCGACGCGAATTTCCAGAAGGGCATGAAGACGTTTCTGGACAAGTTCGCTTACAAGGAAGTGAGCACGGAAGATTTTCGCAAGGTGATGGAACAAGTTTCCGGTCAGGAGCTTCGATATTTCTTCATTCAATGGTTGGAATCCAGCGGGTCTCCGCAGTTCAAGCTGGAGTACACCGTATTTCGAACGCAGACGGGCTTCCGGGTGGTGGGGAAAATCAATCAGGATCTGGATACGTTCCGCATGCCGGTCGATTTGAGAATCGAGACGGAGGGCAATCCGGAGGACAAGAAAATTGAAGTCACTGGCACCTCGTCCGAATTCAGCGTGGATACGTTCGGTAAGCCGCGCAAGTTGACGCTTGATCCGAATCACGTTCTGCTGGCGCTGGACCCTTCGACGGAGATCGCGGTAGCCATCCGGCGGGGCGAACAGTTTGTGGAGATCAACGACTACCAGAACGCCCTGCGCGAGTATCAGAAGGCACTGGATGTGAACCGGAATAGCTCGCTGGCGCACTTTCGGATTGGGGAGCTGTTCCTGAAGCAGAACAACTTTCAATCGGCGGCGAACGAATTCCGGTCCGCGATCAATGGCGACCTTGACCCGAAATGGACCGAAGTCTGGTCCCACATCAAGCTGGGGAACATTTTTGATGTGACCGGCCAACGCGATCGGGCCGTAAATGAATACCGCCAGGCGATACGTACCCATGACAACACGGGCGGCGCGCAGGATGAAGCCGCTCATTATTCGACGAAACCGTACGAGCAAAAAGGCGCGGACATTTAAGGCGTCTTTCAATTAGCTGGAAACTTTTTGTTGAAAAAGATGTTCTGAGTTGTAGAAAAGCTTTCACTCTCGTCCACTGTATTGACGGGTTGCTGAATAGCGGCGGCCCGGTATGGGGGACAGCGAAACCCTAGTCCCTATTGGCGAGCACCTCAGTGGCGGCGTAGTTTTCGGCTCTAAAAATCATTAATCAGGTGTTAACCTGAAGGTGCCGGGAGAAAGGTATACATTGGACGAAAGACTGAAGGAGCTGATGCAGGAATTAGGTAATGCGATCAACGAATCGCTTTCCGATTCCGATCGCATAGCCACTGCTATCGGGCAGATTAGACGTGCCGGCTACGATGTCTTCCTCGTGCTGGAAGCCACTATCGGGTTCAATAAGCGCGAAGATTCGGACGAAGATTCGGACGGAGAAGGTATCGATACCGAGACAGAAGCCGTCCAATACGAATCTGCCGGTAAGATCACGCTGACGTCTCAAGATCAGAAGTTCTTGCGGGCCTTAAAGATTTCCATCGAAGAAGAAAAACATTAGTCATCCGGCAAGTTCTTCGTAGACCTTATAAGTCTCTTTAAGGGCTCTTTCCCATGGAAAAAGTTTCGCCCGAGCCTGCCCGCGCAGACTTAGCGCTGCTCGCAATTCCTCATTACTAATTAAGGTATTCAGCCCGTCTGAGATGGCCTCTGCTTCGTGGGGGTCAACGGTAATAGCCGCGTCCGCCGCCACTTCGGGGAGGGCGGAGCGGTTCGAAGTCAAGACCGGAATTCCATTCGCCATGGCTTCTAACACCGGGATCCCGAAGCCCTCGTCGAGGGATGGAAATGCGAATATGAGTGCGCGGCGATAGAGATCCTTCAAATCGGAGGGTGAAACATAGCCGTGGAGCTGGATCTGATGGTGGAGCGGACTTTGTTCTATGCGGGCTAGTATCTTCGCCGCGCCGAAGCCCGCCGTGGAACCGGCTAGTACCAATCGCCAATCCTTGCTGATGTTGGCGGGTAGTAGCTCAAATGCTTCTACCAGGCGGCTTACATTTTTGCGGAGTTGGACGGCGCCCACACAAAGGATGATTTTTTCGCGTGCTATATGGTTTGAGTTTTCGGGCAAGTGCACGCCATGCGGGATGACACGCACACGGTCAGGCGCGACGTTCAAATGCGAAACCACTTGGTTTCGAGTGAATTCCGAAACGGCGATGATCAGGTCCGACCGTTCGGCCGCCTGGCGGGCCTGCTGAGCGAAGCGCGCACGGAATTCCGGGGAGGAGTATTCCCCCGTCAGGACGAAGAGATCGTGAAAAGTGGTGACGGTTCGTTTCGCGGGGCGCTGATCTACTCTTTGGTTCAATGCATGGAATAGGCCGGGGCGATTCCATGGGGCAGTGACGAGTAAACCGGGAAGAAGAAGCCTATTGGCAACGTTCGGAAACGGCGGCCTAGGGGCGCGACGGAATTGCTTGGGGCGATAGAGGTTGAGATAGCGGTCTTCGGCGTGCTGGCGTGCCAGGCCATGGATCAATTCGCGAGAGTAAACCGCGATGCCGGAGGGGTGCGGATCAACCAGGTAGGTGGCGTCAAGCGCGACAAGCACGTTTCACAATCTTACAGTGAGGCGTGGTTTAGATTCCGTAGGATTTGAGTTTGCGATAAAGCGTGGTGCGTCCGATACCGAGAAGGTCGGCAGCCATGCTTCGGTCCCCCTTGGTGAGTTCGATGGTTTTTATGATGGCGCGCTTTTCAATTTCGCTTAGTGGAATGACGCTGTCGAGCGAAACTGCGCCTTGAAAGATCAACGGGCTGGACAAGGCAGATTCATTCGCCAGAATTTCGCGCTCGATTTTCTTTTGAAGAATGCTTGTTGGCAGGTCTGAGATGCCGAGCCAGGGTCCGCTGGCCATCGCCACCATATTCTGAACCGTGTGCTCGAGTTCGCGAACGTTACCGGGCCAATCGTACTCCACAAGTTGAGCCAGCACTTCGTCGGGCAGTTTATGACCGTTAGCGTAGCGATCCAGAAAGTGGGCTATGAGGAGTGGAATATCCTCGCGGCGTTCGCGTAGCGGAGTGAGGCGGAGACGCATCACGCTCAGACGATAGTAGAGGTCCTGCCGGAAGCGCTTCTCTTCCACTTCTAAAGCCAGATCGCGGTTTGTCGCCGCAATGACGCGAAAGTTGGAACTGCGCGTGGCTAAACCACCGATGGCGCGAAACTCTTTCTCCTGGAGAACGCGCAGCAGCTTCTGCTGCATCTCGAGAGGTAACTCGCCAATCTCATCGAAGAAAGCCGTGCCGCCGTTTGCGGCATCGAGCAATCCGAGTTTCTGATTGTGCGCCCCCGTGAACGCGCCCTTGGCATAGCCGAAGAGTTCGCTTTCCATGAGCGGACCCACCAGAGAAGAGCAATCGACAACAACGAAGGGGCCGCGGCCCTCCAATTGATGGATGGCGCGGGCGACAACTTCTTTACCTGTGCCGGTTTCACCAAGGATAAGTACCGGAAACCGAGACTTGGCCATCCGGGAGACGAGCCGATGAACCTGCTTGATGGCCGGAGAGGTTCCGATCAAATTGTTCAGCGGCGATGTGTCAAGCGAAGCTTGATGCGCAAAGGGTGTTGTCACTGCGGACCTGTAAGGGGCTACTGAGCTTTGTAAAGGATGTCTCTTTCCGGCCGGAAAGTTCTCACTGAATGGAGGAGTCCACGGTGGGAGGGGCCGCGGGTGAAGGGGGCACGGCCGTTTCATCCAGGCGCACGATGAAGATATCGGGATCCTGGGCGCTCAGCACGTTAGCGAGTTCACGCGCGCTTTCCACCGAAGGAAACTTGCCGACCAGCACACGCCAGCGAGGCGTCGGTCCGCTTTTCATGGCAAGCTGTGCGGCGCCATAGCGCTGCTCATACTGCGCGCGCGCTTGTTCAGCATTGGCCAACACGGTGAAGGAGCCAATTTGGACCGCATAGAAGTCGTTGCTGGGTATATCCCGCGGAGCTGAGATGACTTCCAGGCGAACGCGGCCGGTACCTGGGCCCAGGAGATCGATCTGGCGGGCGGCCGCTTTGGAGAGATCAATGATACGGCCATCAACGAAGGGTCCGCGATCAATGATGCGCACGACAACCGTTTTGCTGTTAGTGAGATTGGTCACCTTAAGCCATGTGTTGAATGGCATTAGTTTGTGCGCGGCGACGAGCGTCTCCATGTTGTAGATTTCGCCATCGGCTGCGCGACGCCCGTGATACGGAATGCCGTACCAACTTGCGATGCCTTCTTCCGTATAGCCGGCAGGGAGCGGCTGTTGCGGTGTGGTGTGCGGTGAAGTTTTGGGGCCGGGAGCAGGCGGGACATAGATGGCGTTGCGCCTTTTGTGTCCGCAGGAAGCAGTGGTCATGAGGATCAAAGCAATGCCGAAAGCGCCGGCCACAATTCGGAATCGCGTTTGCGTTTTGGTCACTTCACTCATCATCATGCAACGCAAAATAGGACGCACAAAATACCAAAACAAATTCATTCACCAGCGTTTTTTTAAATGAGCGCGGCGACTGCTATTTTTTTTCTTGACTTATAACGCGAACCACCTTATATATGAATCACACTGCGGTCTTGTATAAGATTGCAAATTTACGTTAGGGAGAATCGCAACGATGAAGAACGCAACCAAGAAGGCTGCAAAAAAGGCCGCAAAAAAGGCCCCAGCCAAGAAGAAGAAGTAGATGGGCCACTCGCGCTAGCGAGTCACTCGAAAGAAAATGTCGCCTCCGGTTTCCGGGGGCGATTTTTTTTGTGCGTACTTGTGCGTGCAAAAACAAAGAGGGCGCTAGCTAAGAAGCCAGCGCCCTCTTTTGATTTGGTGATGAGTCGAGAGTTAAGGCAAGGTGTAACGAAGGTCGACGTAGAACAGATTACTGTGAGCCGACTTCGGGCCGGTTCCAACCACTGCCCAAGGATCACGAATGACGTACGAGTACTGATTGATCAGCGACAGGCTGCCGTAGTGCTCGTTTTTCCAAAGGGTTTGAACTTCATCGAATGTAAATTCCTGAACGTTGCGGTTCTGGCTAATGCCGGGCTGTCCGTAGCCGATGAGCGTGGGCTTGGCGGTGGCGTCAGCGGTGACATCACGGCCGATGTAGGCGCCGCCGTAGAGTGCGGAGATCAGAACCTTTTTGCTGAGGTTCGCCTCAAATCCATCTACCGTTGAGTAGCTGTGGATTGGAGAAAGATCGCCATTGGGGCGAACAATGAAGTCCGGTGCAATTCCGAAAATGTAGCGGCCGCCGCCGTCGTTAAAGAAAGTGTTGGCGATCAGGTGAAAATTCTTGGCGATCTCAAAGTTGCCATTGACAAAGCCACCACCGCCGACCGCGGTGTGAGCACCTGGAACGGCTACGCCGGAGTTGAGAGTGACGTAATCTTTGAAGCCGCTGATGAGTCCGCCCGCTTCAATGTGCATCAGCTTGGAGCCGGCATGAGCATCCAGTGCAGCCTTCACAATGATGTCGGGGAACCAGTTCGGTACGTTGCTGGAGCTGTTGGAGGAGCCGCCATTGTTGAAATCAGCAAGAACGTTGGGGCCGACCGCGGCCGGCAGGACCACCGTGCTGGCGCCGGAGCCGCCGCCGATGTACTGCTGCGGATTCTCGAGCGAAACGCCGATGCCGAAGTTGTCATTGGCGTGGTAGATGAAGCGAAATTGCGCCTGACGAGTCCAGGGTAGGCCAACCTGGTAATTCGTGTCCATATTCTTGGTGAAGAAGATGTCATCGGGTATCGGCGAAAGACCTTTGCGGTTAGGCGTGATAAACGACCAGTCCTGACCACCGAGAACTTCGAAATGGCCCTTTCGCAAGTCAACAAAGAAGACGCGCAAGCGGAAGCCGGCGGAGTTGCTGGTGACTTGGTAGCTGGTGGCGTCGTTGTTGAAAAGGAAGTCCGACTCGAGATAGCCCAGGACTTTGGCGCCCATGAAATCGGAATCTATCCTGAGTCCCAGACGCGAGTTCTGTGCGCTGAAGTTGGACTCTGAGAGATGATCGGTTGCTGAAGTGTTGTACGGAACACCAGCGAAATTGGTGCCGATGCCGCTGCCGACGGTTGATGAGCGCGCAAAGAACGTGGCGTCCATAAAGCCGAGGGGCGTGAATTTAGTATTTCCGATCGCGATGGAGAGCGGCGACGAAGGCTGCTGCGACTCGGTTTTCTGAGGGAAGCGCGGCGCATTTACAATGTCCGGCTTAATTGAGTTGACGGCGGGAATAAGTCTAACGGGCGCGGCGCCCTCGGCGGACGTTGCCACTACCGGCGTCCCATCCGCGGTCGCTCTGGCTGTCGCCGGTGATGCCGCTGCCGGCACCGTGGCCAACGTTTGCTCCAGCATTTTCTGCTGTGATTCCACTGCTTCTTGCAGTTTCTTGATTTGTGCCTGTTGTTCTGCGATCCGAGCACGTAGCTGGTTGAGCGCGTCTGCGTTGGACGGCGCTTGAACACTTCCGTTGTCTGCCGGCGTCGCCGCAGCGGGTGTTTGTGCGTGAAGCAACTGGCCACCCAATGCGGAGACGCAGAGCAGGCTCGATAAGAGTCGTCTGTTCATATTCTCCTTGAATTCCTAACCTCTTCGGTGTATTTTGGTAGACCGGATACCCTGAAGACCCCATCCAAGTTAGCGGAGCACTATTACAGAGCGATAAATATTAGGTTACGGGCCTGATAAGCGACGGCGTTTCCGGTAATGTTATGGGCACCTCTAAATCCCTCTAGTTCTATAAACTAGGAGACGTACCTATGCCAGAACCCCCGTTCGTCCATCTCCACTGTCACACCGATTACTCTCTGCTGGACGGGGCGTGCGACATCAAGAAGCTGATGACGCTGGCGAAACAGCAGGAAATGCCGTCAATCGCTATCACCGATCACGGAAATCTTTTTGGGGCGGTGGAGTTTTACAACGAGGCGTCCTACCAGGGAATTCACCCAGTCATCGGGTGCGAAGTGTATGTCTCCCAACAGGGCCATAAGACGAAGTCAGACACCGATCGCTATAACCATCTGGTGCTGCTGTGTGAGAACCAGGAAGGCTATAAGAACCTGATCAATCTGGTCTCAACCGGATATCTGGACGGCTTTTACTACAAGCCACGCGTGGATAAGGACTTGCTGGCGCGACATTCGAAGGGACTGATCGCGATGTCGGCCTGCCTGCGCGGCGATGTCAACGAAGCGATCCTGGCGGATAAGTACGCCGACGCGCGCCGTTTGTCCAATGAGTACGTCGACATCTTTGGAGCGAACAACTTCTTCCTGGAGATGCAGGACCACGGTCTGGACCAGGACCGGCTGCTCCTGCCCGAGGTGCGGCGGCTCTCCGTTGACACCGGCATTCCGCTGGTGGTGACGAATGACTCGCACTATCTCACGCATAACGATGTGCGCGCACATGAGATTCTGCTTTGCATTCAGACTGGCAAGACTATGTCGGACCCGAACCGCATGCGTTTTTCCACGCCCGATTTTTATGTGAAGACGCGCGCGGAAATGTTGAAGCTGTTTGGCGAAGTGGAACACGCGATGGACCGCACGTGGGACATTGCACAGCGCTGCCACGTAAAGCTGGAGCAGGTCAAAGATCCATTCCCGAAATTTGAAGTTCCGCCTGACCAGACGCTGGACAGCTTTTTCGCCTACGTGGCGCGCGAAGGGTTTGAGAAGCGGCGAGCGAGACTGGAAGCGCTGCAGAGCCAAGGCCGGCTGAAGCATAATATGCCGGCCTATCTGGATCGGCTGGAACTGGAAATCCGGATGATTCAGAAGATGCAGTTTTCTGGATATTTCCTGATTGTCTGGGACTTCATCCGCTATGCGAAGCAGAAGGGCATTCCGGTGGGCCCGGGTCGTGGTTCGGCGGCGGGAAGCCTGGTGAGCTATGCAATGGAGATCACCGATATCGATCCGCTTGAATATGGTTTGCTGTTTGAGCGCTTTCTGAATCCCGAGCGCGTGAGCATGCCGGATATCGATATTGACTTCTGTACCAACCGGCGCGGCGAGGTGATCCAGTACGTGACGGAGAAGTATGGGCGTGAACAGGTAGCGCAAATCATTACCTTCGGCACTCTGGCGGCGAAGGCTGCCATCAAAGATGTGGGCCGGGTGCTGGATATGACTTTTGCGGATGTAGACCGCATTACGAAGCTGGTTCCCAAGACGCTAAACATCAAGCTGGAAAAGGCGGTGGAAGACGCAGAGTTGAAAGAACTGGCTTCAAAAGAGCCGCGCGTGAGAGAAGTGCTGGACGTCAGCTTACGTCTGGAAGGTGTTTGCCGGAATGCCGGAATGCATGCGGCGGGTGTGGTGATTTCGTCGGTTCCCTTGAAGGAGCTGGTGCCGCTCTACGTCACTAACAAGCAGGAAATTGTCACCCAGTACGACATGTTGGGCTTAGAGAAGCTCGGCCTGTTAAAGATGGACTTTCTGGGTCTGACGACGCTGACCATCATCGACAACGCGATGAAGCTGATTCAGAAATACCGCAATCAGACGGTGGTCATTGAAGAGCTGCCGCTGGATGATGCGCTGACTTACGAGAAGATTTTCTCGAACGGATTCACCAGCGGCGTTTTTCAGTTTGAGTCATCGGGCATGCAGGATATTCTGCGGCGTTATCAGCCGAACCGCATTGAAGATCTGTGCGCTTTGAATGCGCTTTACCGGCCGGGTCCCATCCAGGGCGGCATGATCCCCGACTTCATCGACCGCAAGCACGGGCGCAAACCGATTATCTACGACGTGCCGGAATTGGAAGAGCTGCTGGCCGAGACTTACGGTGTGATTCTGTATCAGGAACAGGTGATGCAGATATCGAACAAGCTGGCGGGGTATTCGCTGGGCGATGCGGATATTTTGCGGCGCGCCATGGGTAAGAAGAAGGCCGAGGAGATGGCCAAGCAGCGCGAGCGCTTCATTACGGGCGCAACGGGGCGCGGCCTTCCTACGAAAAAGATTGCGAAGATCTTCGACTTGATGGAGCAGTTCGCCGGCTACGGCTTTAACAAGAGCCATTCGGCTGCATACGCTTATCTGGCCTACGTCACGGCTTATTTAAAGGCGCATTATTCGGTGGAATTTATGTCCGCGTTGCTGACCTCGGAATCCGGCAACATGGACAAGATTGTGAAGTACATCAATGAATGCCGCGAGATGGGCATTGGAGTGCTTCCGCCGGAGGTAAGCCACAGTGATCTGAACTTCACTCCGGCGGGCGAGGCAATACGCTTTGGATTGGGCGCCGTGAAGAACGTAGGCCAAGGCGCCGTGGAAGCCATTGTAGCGGCGCGCGAGCAAGGTGGCGCTTTCAAGTCGATTTACGAGTTCTGCGATCGGGTGAATATGGGCGCAGTGAACCGGCGCGTGATGGAGAGCCTGGTGAAGGCGGGTGCGTTTGATTCAACGGGCGCGAACCGGGCGCAATTGACGGAGGCGTTGGACCGTGCTATCGACTCCGGTATGCGCGCATCGAGAGACCGCGAAATGGGTCAGCACGGGTTGTTCGGAATGATGATGGAGGAAGAGAAAGCGGCCGATACGCCGATGGTGAATCTGCCGGACTGGACGAGCGAACAGAAATTGGCCGGCGAAAAGGAAGTTCTGGGAATTTATGTTTCCGGACACCCGCTGGACCGGTTCCGTGAGAAGATCTCGAACGTGTCCCGCAATTTCACCGATCAGCTGGAGGGGCTGGAAAAAGGACATACGGTGGAGATGTGCGCGATTGTCACGGGCATTGTGCGGAAAGCGAACCGCGAAGGAAAATATTGGGCTGCGATGAAAGTGGACGATGGCCGCGGGACCGCTGATGCGATGGTGTTCGCACAGCGGTATGAAGAGATGCTGCCGTGCCTCAAGGAAGACAATCCGGTTTTCATTCGAGCGTCTATTTTGCCGGAAGAGGGTGCGCCGCCGAAACTATCTATCCAGGAGATGGTCAATCTGACGGACAAGCGAGTGGACATGCCGACGCTGATTTCCATTCGCGTGTTTTTAAAGGACGAAATGGGACGCGAGAAGGCGGATGCGTTGAACGAATTATTTGGCCGGAAGCGTGGGAATACTGAGGTCCGGCTGAAGCTGGAGAAGCCGCGGGACTTCTCTGTGGTAATGGATGTGACGACGAAAGTATTGCCGGATCGGGAGTTCCGTTCCGAGTTGGAGAAGATTTGCGGGCCGGAGTCGTTCGAGATTCTGGCACACTAGTCCGTGATGGCTGAAGAAACGAATTCAGAAGTAATTGAGCCGAATGCGGAAACCGCCGCTACTCCGGTTGTCAGCAATCCCAGTTGGCAGCGGGTGCAATTAGCGCGGCATCCCAAGCGGCCCCATACGCTGGATTACATTAACGCCCTATTCACCGGGTTTCAGGAACTACATGGCGATCGCTTCTATGGCGACGATCAATCGACACTGACAGGCATGGCGTTCTTCGAGGGGCAGCCCGTGATGATCGTTGGTCAGCAGAAGGGCCGGGACACCAAGGAGAAGTTAAAGCGCAACTTTGGCATGCCTAAGCCGGAAGGCTATCGCAAAGCTATGCGCGTGATGGAACTGGCGGCCAAGTTCCGGCGCCCAATTGTTACATTCATCGACACGCCCGGTGCTTATCCGGGAATTGATGCGGAGGAGCGCGGCCAGGCGGAAGCGATTGCGTATAACTTGCGGGAAATGTCGCGTCTGGCGAGCCCGGTGATTTCATTCGTGATTGGCGAAGGCGGCAGTGGCGGGGCCCTGGGGATTGGCGTAGCAAACCGGGTGTATATGTTGGAGAACGCCTACTACAGCGTTATTTCGCCTGAGAGCTGCGCGGCGATTATCTATCGCGATTCGGGTAAAGCGCCCGAAGCGGCTGCCGCGCTGCGATTGACAGCCGATGATTTGCTGCGGGTTGATTTGATTGATGGGATTGTGGCGGAACCTGCTGGCGGGGCGCATCTGGACGCCGAGGCGACGATCGCAGCTTTAGGCATCACATTGAAGCAGGCGTTGCGGGAGATGGCTTTGTTATCGCCGGAGGCTGTGATCAGCGAGCGTTATAAGAAGTTCCGGTCGTTTGGAACCCAGTATGTTGAGGAAGCGTGAAGATCGGGATTGTGATTGCGGTTTTTATCGCGGGGTTTGTCGGGCTGGTGGCCTATTCGACTTTGCATGGACCGCGGTACCGGGCGCAGATCTGTGTGGAGTATGACGGGCGCAAATCCTGCAAGACAGTGAGTGCCAAGAGCGAAGAGGCCGCGATTCGGGCCGGCATGGATGGCGGGTGTGCGGACGTGGCTTCGGGTGTGACGGACACGATGAAGTGTGTGGGCGCGCAGCCGGCAAGTGTGAAATGGCTGCAGCGGCCCTAGGCTGCGGCTTGGGTCACTAGTTTCTCTTCGAACGACTTTCGCTGCCAGTTTCGGTTTGCCAGGGTTTCCTGCATCTTAAGGAACGTTTCGTCGCCGAGCGGCCGGCCGGTGGCAGTGCAGGCTCGAATGCGGCGTTGTTCGTTTAGCTCTTCGGGCGTGGCTAGAAGATCCTGCCAGGTTTCGGCGCCTCCTTCCGCTCGCCAGAAATCGAGATCGAGAAGCTGGGATGGGTCGGGAGCGCCCAGGTGTGCGGCGGCGCTGGACCAGGCGTAGGAGCCGGCCTTGTCGGTGAGTTGTGCGCGGACTGGGTTGTGTTCGACGTAGCGCAGAGCGCGCAGGAGATGCGTCTGTGAGAGGACGCAGGAATAGTATCGGTTTTGCCAGAGATGCCCGGAGCGGCCATTTTTCAGATTGATGTAGCGCGCGTAGTGGCCTTGCACGCGGCGAAAGAGGGCGCTGAGCGAGTCTTCGAACTCGGGACGGACGATAAGGTGAACGTGGTTCGTCATTAGGCAATAGGCGAGAATACTGACGCCGGCTTCCTGGTGGTTGTCCCGGAGGAATCGGAGATAGACGGAATAGTCCGATTCGTCGAGAAAGACGCGTTGTTTGTTTGAGCCACGCTGAGTGATGTGGTACGCAAAGCCGGGCTGAATGAATCTGTTTCCGTAGGCCATATGCCAAGAGAGTGGCGGGAGGGCGGAGAAGTTCTCAAAAGCGGTCACTCGTGTCTGACCAGATTGACTGCTCCGACTCCTCTACCGTTTCGGAGGAGTCTGACACATCAGAGGAGTCAGACCACTCAGACCAGTCAGATACCTCCGACTCTTCTGATACCTCTGATGTGTCGGAGGAGTCAGACACCAGCGCGCCAGCGCGGGCCAGCGCGGGCGGTCAGCCGGGGTGGGTCATGGCTTCCGCGTTGACGTATTCGTCGAATTGCTCTGAGGTTAGGAAGCCCAGCTTGAGAGCTGCTTCTTTCAGCGTTGAATGGTCGGTATGGGCGACTTTTGCGATTTTTGCCGCTTTGTCGTAGCCGATGTGCGGATTTAAAGCCGTAACCAACATTAGTGAATTTTTCACGTCGTGGTCCAGTTGTGGAAGATTCACTTCGATTCCGCTCGCACAGAACTCAGTGAAGCTTTGGCAACTATCAGCCAGCAAGCGAACTGAGTGTAAGAAATTGTGGATGATCAACGGCTTGAACACGTTCAGTTCAAAATTGCCCTGCGAGCCGGCGAAGCCGATAGCGGCGTCATTGCCGAAGACCTGGACCGCCACCATGGTCATGGCCTCGCACTGGGTCGGATTGACTTTGCCCGGCATGATGGACGAACCAGGTTCATTCTCAGGAATTGTCAATTCGCCCAAGCCACAACGCGGTCCGGACGCGAGCCAGCGGATGTCATTGGCAATTTTCATCAACGACGCTGCCAGTGTTTTCAATGCCCCGCTCGCGAAGACAAGTTCATCGTGCGCCGACAACGCCGCAAATTTGTTCGGATGTGAACGAAAGGGAAATCTCGTCAGCGAGGCGATCTTCTGCGCCGCCCGTTCGGCGAATTCCGGATGGGCGTTGAGGCCAGTGCCCACCGCAGTTCCCCCCACAGCCAGATCATAAAGTCCCAGCAATGAGAATTGGATACGCTCGATATCGCGGTCTAACAAGGCCACCCAGCCCGAAAATTCCTGACCAACGGTCAAGGGCGTAGCGTCCTGCAAGTGCGTCCGGCCAACTTTGACCACGCCGGCAAATGCACGCGCCTTCTCATCCAGAGCATTGCGAAGCGTCTGAACCGCCGGAATGAGTCGTTGCCCTACCTGCTCGGCCGCAGCAATGTGCATGGCGGTGGGGAAGGTGTCGTTCGAGGATTGCGACATATTCACATGGTCATTGGGGTGAATGGGTTTCTTGGAGCCCAGCTTTCCACCAGCCAGCTCAATGGCGCGGTTTGAGATCACCTCATTCACATTCATATTGGTTTGCGTGCCACTGCCGGTCTGCCAGATGCGAAGGGGAAAGTGGTCATTCAGCGTCCCGGCAATGACTTCATCGGCAGCCTGCACAATGAGGCTGGTCTGCCGGTCGTCAAGCTTGCCTAAGTCCTGATTGACCAGAGCAGCAGCCTTTTTCAGAGTCCCGAAAGCGCGAATCAACTCGGGCGGCATGGTGTCGTGGCCGATGTCGAAGTGATGGAGCGAGCGCTGTGTTTGAGCACCCCAATAGCGATCGGAAGCCACTTCAATTTGGCCCATGCTATCGGATTCGTTGCGAGTAGAGGCGGTCATGCTTCCATTGTGTAACGGACAAACGTGGCTTCAATGTGAACAAGTAGACACAAAGTTGCGTATGCTTGTCTTCCCGCAACATTTTCCTGCCGGGATTCAAAAGGGGAGAGATCTTTATGAAGCTGGTTTTACTCGCAACAGGATTGCTGTTGGTGCAGTGCGTAGGAGCTAAGGCAGACGAATGGCATAAGCACTGGACTGTCACCGGGAAGCCGGAACTACACGTTTCGGCTGGCGACGCGGCGGTGGAAGTCGAGGCTGGCGCCAATGACGAGATTGACGCGACTGTGACAACGCGCGGTTGGTCTATTGGCGATAGCGGCGTCCGAGTGATCGAGCATCAAAACGGGAACCGAGTTGAAATCGATATAAAATTGCCGGAGACTCATTTCAGCTGGGGGAACAGGTCCTTAAAGCTGGAAGTGCGCGTGCCCCATGAATTGATGGCGGACATTCACACCGGCGACGGCTCGGTAAAGCTGAGAGATCTGGCGGGGGCTATTCGGGCAGACACCGGCGACGGGAGTATCACCGCGTCGCACATGGATGGCAGCTTGGATGCTCACACGGGCGATGGGAGTGTTAGTATTGGCGGGCGGTTCGAAAATTTGAAGCTGCAAACACAGGATGGTTCAGTCACATTGGAAGTAATGAAAGGCTCGCGAGTTAACAACGACTGGCGCGTGCAAACCGGCGATGGCAGCGTCTCCCTGCGCTTGCCAAAGGATTTAAACGCCAACCTGGAATTGCATACTGGAGACGGCCGTATTTCGCTGGATATGCCCCTCACCGTCACAGGAATGCAAAGTGAGCACGCCATTCAGGGAAAACTAAACGGCGGCGGAATGCTGTTCCTGGTCAGGACCGGCGATGGCTCCATTTCAGTAGGAGCATCCTAGATTCAGCCGGTTAACCAAACACTCCCGAAGCAGTCCAGCTTTTTCAAAACGAAACTCATACTTAAAGCTTGTAACCTAACAAATTGCTGGAGCGCCTGTATCTGTAGGGAACAGGTGCCTGGCGGAAACGCTGGGTATGCTGGTTGAGCAGAACGTCATCGAGAAGGCGCGGGCGGGTGATAACGCTGCGTTTAATGAGATGGTGCTGGCTTACCGGAAGCGAATCCTGGGTACCATTTCGCGTCTGATCGGGCGTCCTGAAGACGTGGAAGACGTTGCCCAAGAGGTGTTTGTGCGCCTCTATTATTCGCTTGATCAGCTCCGGACTCCCGAAGTTTTTGAGCCTTGGCTGTACCGTCTTACTGTGAATGCGGCCTATGATTACCTTCGGCGGAGCAAACGTCGCGGGGAGTCGCGGATGGCAGACCTCAGTGAACAGCAGGTAATGATGGCGGACGCCGTTGCTGGCGGGAAACAGGATTCTGAAGACCGCCAGCGCGGACAGGTTCGTGAGTTTGTGGATGCGCTGTTTCAGCACGTGTCTGAAGAGGACCGGCTGTTGTTGATGTTAAAAGAAGTAGAAGGTTTATCGCTGAAAGAATTAGAGAAGATCTATCGTGTCAACGAGAATGCCCTGAAGGTAAGGCTGTTCCGGGCACGTCAGCGGGTCTTAAAGGCGTACGAAGTAGCTAAGGCAAACGGGACACTGTAAGTCTTTTTAGAGCGGGCAAAATGATGAATCACGATGAATCCGGGCTGGACAGACTTTTTTCCGAGTATCGGGCGGCTTGCCCCGATGTGGAATCGAGCACGAATTTCATGCCCACGCTTTGGCAAAAAATAGACGCTAAGCGCAGCTTCTGGTGGACATTTCAGGGTTTCGCTCGCACCACCATGGGAGCTTGCGCAGTGCTGGCGTTAATCCTGCTTGCGCTTAATCTGACGGGCGTCAATCAGCGCTTGCCTTCGCCGAGTTATACCGATGCTCTGGTAGCGGATCACAGCGCGGAGAAGACCTATTACGCGGAAAACGTGCGGCGTCAACTCGCGAGCTACCAGATCACAGATCCGTACGACGAATAGATCATGAATTCGAACAGGATGAAGGCGGCGTTCCTCGCGCTGCTGTTGTTCGGTCTGGGGATTGCCGTCGGCGCTCTCGGACACCGCTATTATGCCGCGACCCTGGTCAACAACACGAGCACGGCACAAGACTTCCGCCAGAAGTACGTTTCCGAAATGAAAACGAGCCTCAAGCTCAACCAGCATCAAGTAGATGAGCTACAGGTGATTCTGGACGACACCAAGACCAAAGTCAAAGCCATGCGCGAAAGCCACCATGACGAGATGGTCAAGATTAAAGACGATCAGCTCGAAAAGGTGAAATCGATTTTGTCGCCGGAGCAGGCAAAGAAGTACGAGGCGATTGTTGCCGAGCGCGAACAGCATGCCAAGGAGCAGGAAGAGCGTGACCGGCAAGAAGAGGATCGCCAGCGCGATTTGCATCTGAAGGCTCTCTCAGTGAAATAGCCGCACTCTACGGAGCGAAAAGTTATAAGAATTTGCGAACATAAACCTTCATGGGTTTATCAATTCGTAGACTTTTGCTGACCGCCCTCCTTGCTGCGCCTGGAGTATTCGCTCGCAGCAACGACAAGATCGACCAGATGCTGGCACAACTGGAGCGTGTGCAGCATTTCGGCAGCGTGAGTATTTCGCCTGATGGTGCGTGGGTGACCTGGTCAGAAGACTCGGGCGTGGGCAAGCACCAGCTCTTCCTGAAATCTCGAACAGGGCGCGGCAAGCCATTGCGGATCACCGCGGGCGACGGGAAAGAAGACTTCACGGAGAGCGGGGTGGTCTGGTCAGGCGATAGCACCCACTTTGCTTTTGTCTCGAATGCCACCGGGTCTGCGCAAATCTATTGGACCCGTGCCGCTGAGCCGGACAAGCGCACCCAACTGACGCATGTAAAAGGTGATATCGCGGACTTGCGCTGGTCTCCGGATGGCCAGAGCATTGCTTTTCTGCATACCGAAGGCGGCAACACCGGCGGACCACTGGCTGCGGTTGCGGCGCAAACCGGTGTCATCGGCAGCGGCTTCGAAAATCAGCGACTGGCTGTCGTGCCGGCGGCTGGCGGCGCGGTTCGTGAGGTTACCACCTCCAGCATGAACATCTATGAGTACAGCTGGGCGCCGAGTGGGGAAAAGTTTGCAGCGATTGCGGCGCATGGACCGGCGGACAACAACTGGTGGCTTGCAAAGCTTTATACCGTTGACGCAGCCACAGGCGCCATGGCCGAAACGTATGCGCCGCCAACGGGCCAGCAGATTTCCGTTCCCCGGTGGTCGCCGGATGGGAGCCGCATCGCGTTTATTGCCGGGATCATGAGCGACGAGGGTTTTCTGGGCGGAGATATTTTTGCGGTAGATGCTTCAAGCCATGGCTCAGTAGCCAAGGATTTGACACCTGAGATCAAACTTTCACCGAATGGGTTGAAGTGGCAGGGTAATGGCGCGATTGAGTTCACAGCTTCCGATGCAGGCGGTGGCGCGATTGCAAAACTGGACCTGGCTTCCGGAACGGCGGAAATGCTGTGGAAGGGCGAATCCAACTTGCATGAGGATGGCAACTATCCGAACTTCGCGCTAGCCGATGACGGCAGAACGAGTACTGCGGTGATCAGCACGTGGGAGAAAGCTCCGGAGGTTTGGACGGGTGAGATTGGCGCTTGGAAACGGGTGACCGATTTGAATGCCGATGCCAAGCCGCACTGGGGCAAAGCGGAAAGTATTGCTTGGAGCACCGATAATTTCCGGGCGCAGGGTTGGTTGCTTTATCCGGAACACTTTGACCCTAGCAAACGCTACCCCATGGTGGTCTCCATTCACGGTGGGCCGGCCGGCATGCGTTCCCCCGCTTGGCCGAGTGTGCACTTCGATATGTCGGCGATGGCGGGCCTTGGCTACTTTGTCTTCTTCCCGAACCCGCGTGGAAGCTATGGCGGCGGCGAGGCATTCACCAAGGCGAATGTCAAGGATTTCGGCTATGGCGACTTACGGGATGTGCTGAGTGGCGTGGATGCGGTGTTGCAGAAGGCTCCGGTAGATGCGAATCGCATTGGCGTGACGGGCTGGAGCTATGGCGGCTACATGACCATGTGGACCGTGACGCAAACTCATCGCTTTCGCGCGGCGGTTGCCGGCGCGGGCATTGCGGACTGGCTCAGCTATTACGGCGAAAACTCCATTGATGAATGGATGATTCCTTACTTTGGAAAATCGGTCTACGATGATCCGAAAGTCTACGAAAAGAGTTCGCCCATCACTTACATCAAGAATGTGAAGACTCCGACGCTGGTGGTTGTGGGCGAGCGCGATGGTGAGTGTCCGGCTCCGCAGTCGTTCGAATTTTGGCATGCGCTGAAAACGGAAGGAGTGCCGACGGAGTTGCTAGTGTATCCGGGCGAAGGACACTCGTTTCGAGAGTCTAAGAACCGTGTGGATGTGATGCGCCGGACTCTGGCGTGGTTTGACCAATATCTCGGCGGTTAACTGAAACTAGCGTCGGGCGGAACGCTATCCGTGCTTATTCTTCCCGTCGGGCAAGCCAACTGGCGGCAGCGATGAGTCGTCCCGTGGGGCTTTCGTGCCGGATGCTGTCGATAGTCACGCGGCGGCTCTGCTTTAGGTCGTCTTCAAAATGGCCGGAGAGCTGCGAAGCTATGGCGCGATCCCGAATGGCTATGTTTACTTCGTTGTTCAGGCGGAAGGAGCGCGAATCGAAGTTGGTGGAACCAGCAACGCTCCACTGATGGTCCACCACCATCAACTTGGCATGGAGCATGGATGCCTGATACTCATAGACTTCAACGCCCGCGCGGATGAGATTGGCAGAGGTGGCTTCGCTCAGGCGCAAAACGGAAATGTGGTCAGTTTTCGCGCCCGCCGTCAATACCCGAACCTTTACATTCCGCTCGCGTACGGCGCGAGTGAGTGACCTCCGCGCGCTGTGGTCCGGCAGAAAATAAGGGCTGGTGATTTGTATGCTCTCGGTGGCGGAATCAATCAAGGTTTGAAACAGCATCCGGGCGCGCGTCATGTCATGGCTGGGTGAACTCATGATGACAAGGCAAGGCGTTCCGCCAACCTTAACCGGTGGCGGGAATTGCGTGTCGGAGAAGAGCAACTCCCCGCAGATTTCGGCCCAGCTCTGGGCGAAGGCTGCATTGAGACTCGCGGCCACGGAGCCCTCCACTTTGAGGACACTGTCGCGCCAGGGCAGCTTTTCCTTTTTGATTTCAATCCAGTGATCGGCAAAGCCCGCGCCACCGATAAAGCCCACTTGGCCGTCAATAACCAGAAGCTTGCGATGAGTCCGGTGATTAAAGTAGAGCCAATCACGATTGTTCAATGGGTGGTAAAACGCGACTTGGCCGCCGGCATCGGTCAAAGGCTTCAGATAGGAAGGGCCGACACCAAAGCTGCCCAGAGCATCGATGATGACCCGCACCTGCACGCCTTCGCGGGCTTTTTGCGCCAGACGCCGCATAACTTCCCGCGTTAAATCGCCTTTGAAAAACTCGAAGACTTCGATGTTGATCGTGCTTTTTGCGGAATCAATGGCGTCGAATTGGGCGGGGTAGAACTCGGGCCCATTGCGGAGCACTGAGATAACTGCATCATGATGCGTGAGGGCGTCGGTGAGGCAGCCGAGCCGGTAAAGATATTCTTCCGACTCGGGATTCGAACCAGCGCTCTCTTGCAGCTTTACGGAGCGGGATGGCCCAAAGACACCCATGCCAAAACGAACGGCGTGAAAGACCGCAGTACCGACGCCGACGGCGGCTAAGGCTTTGGTAACAGGATGGGCGCGATATCGTCCATGGCGCGCGCTTGAAGTTTTTGGCACCGGTTTGTTGTCCCGATTAGGAGAGCCCGGCGCAGACGAAGATGTTACTGGCTAATGCGGTGCCCGTAACGGTACGGGTCATTTTTCCAGGAAGAAATTGCCGGCAAAGAGAGCGTCGATTCCCGAGGAATAAAAGCTGCGAACTGCATCGCGCGGAGTACAAACCAGCGGATCTCCGAACAGATTGAAGCTGGTGTTGTAGAGAACTGGTAGTCCGGTTTTCTTGCCGGTCTCGTTGAGCAATGCGTGGTAGAGCGGATTCTCTTCCTTATCCACTACGTGCACTCGAATCAGATCTTCGTTCAACAAAGCGGCTTGGAACGTCTTGACATACTCCGGTTTCACGCGTCCAGCCGTTGCCAGGAAGCGCGCATTTGTTCCCACTTCAAAGAACTCGGACGCGACTTCTTCCGGCACAGAAGCGGCGAACTTGCGAAATTTCTCGCGATGCTTGATGAAGACGTTTAGGTTCTCGGTGGAATAGGGGTTGAGCGGAGAAGCGAGAATGCTTCTATTGCCCAAAGCACGCGGACCAAACTCCATCCGGCCCTGCATCCAGGCAACGATTTTGTTGTCGCCCAGGGTTTCGATGGCTTGCTGAATAACCTCTTCGTCGGTCAAAAGATAACGGAAGCGGAGTTTGCAGTTTTCCAGCACCGGTTTGATTTGCGGGGCCGAATAGGATGGTCCGAGACACAGTGTTTTGAATGGAACGCGTTCCTCTTGGCCCAGGAAGTTGTGCCAGGCATGGAGGGCTGCACCTAAGGCGGTTCCCGCGTTCCCGGCCACGGGCTGGACAAATACGTGATCAAAGCGCGATTCGAGCGATTGAATCAGCAAAGCGTTCATGGCCAGGCCACCGGCGATGCAAACCGTGCTGGCGGAGCCGAACATTCCGGCAATCGTGTCCTGAACGGCCGCTTGCAGACTCGATGCAACATTAACTTTCTCAGTTTGGCTGAATTTTTCTTTTGTGGGCAGGCCTGTCTCGGTGTAGAAGCGAGCGCTGAAGCCGCCGTTTGCCAGATGGTCAGAATCGAAATAGGAACGATCGAGGCGCGGCCAATCACCTCCGGCCTGGAGCAGGATTTTGTGGAAGACGTCCCTGTAAACCGGCTCGCCCGAAGCCGACATCCATTGCACCTTATGTTCGTCCGCCCGAGCTTCGTAGCCCAGCAACTCGGTGACGCGGTTATACAGATCGCCGAGGGAGTCAGGGAAGTACAACTCCCGAAGGGGCGTCAACTTGTTGCCCTGTCCGCTAAAAAGAACGGCAGAGCGAAAGTCACCCGCGCGGTCCACGCTCAGGACAGATGCCGAAGGAAAGCCAGAAGCATAAAAGGACGAGGCGGCGTGGGCGTGATGGTGCTCCACCACAACAATTTCCGATTCCGGAAAGCGCGCCCGCATTTCGATTTGAGACAGGCTCTCGGATCCCATGGCGAATGGCCGTGCTAACGCAACACACGAAATGGACGAGGGCCGCACTTGGCCCACTTCCAAGGCCATGGCCAGCGCTTCATCCGGAAAGGAGCCGGGACGGTCTTGGCGAGAGACTTTCGCCTGCTCCACTGCGGCGACGAGTTGACCATCTTTTATCACGCAGCACGCGGGATCACTCAGCAGACCGCCTAAACCAACAACAATCTTTGCCATAGCTCAGCTAACCTTTGCCAGGCGCACAATCACACGCTCACGCCCGATACATCGAAAAACAGCGAACACACTGGGACCAACGGGCTGGCCCGTGAGAGCGGCCCGGCTGGCGTTAATGAGCACACCCGCCTTCACGCCTTTCTCTTCGGCCAGTTTTCGGAGATCCGCTTCTACGCTGGCTTCCGTAAACTCCTGATTCGCCGCGATACGCTGCGAGAGTTCGTGTAGCAACTCGCGGGCACCGGGAACGTTCAGCTTTTCTTGCGCGCCCGGTTCGATCTCAAAATCGTCACTGAAATAAGCGCGGCCCTTCGAAACGAAGTCCAGCAGTGTAGAGTAGCGGGCGCGGATGGTATCAACCACCTGCTCAAAGAACTTTTCGTCGCCGTAGGGTTTCAGGCCGGCTCTTTCCAATATAGGGCGGACCTGCGGCGCCAGATTCTCAACTGGCATCGATCGCAAATGCTGCGAGTTGAGCCACATCGCTTTGGGATCGATGGGGTCGGCATCGCTGAAGTTCACCACGGAATTGCTGCGGTTCACGCCTTCAAAGCTGAAGGCATTCTGAAGTTCCCACAGCGTCATCTGTTCACGGTTATCTTTCGGAGACCAGCCGAGAAGGCACAGAAAATTAATGTAGGCCAGCGACAGAAAGCCATTATCACGATAAGTTGTGACACTCACCACCGGGCCATGCTTCCGCTTTGAGAGTTTGGCGCCATCGGGAGCGATCAGCAGCGGCAGATGCGCGAACTGTGGAGGCGCAGCGCCTGCGGCCTGGAATATCAAAACATGCTTGAAGGTGTTGGACAGATGATCCTGACCGCGAATGATGTGCGAGATCTTCAGGTCAATATCATCGGCGCACGAAGCCAGATGGTAGGTTGGCATGCCATTGCTGCGCAACAAGGCAAAATCCTCAATGTCGGCGGTTATTTTCGATTGCGTGCCATAAACGGCATCGTGAAAGATGACGTCATGGGCGGGTTCCCGCTTCACGCGAAAACGCAGTACGAACGGCTCACCGGCGGCGGCACGGGCGTCACTTTCCTGGCTTGAAAGAGCGCGCATTTCGGGATGGCAGAGCCACGGTCCATCGCCGTGCGGACGCTCTTCATTGGCTTCCACATTAGCCGGAACGAAGTCACGGTACGCCATGCCTTTCGCAAGCAGCGAGTAGGCTAGCGCGCGATGCAAATCCAGGCGGTCAGATTGGCGATAAAATTCATCCCAACTGAGATTCAGCCATTTCAGCCCTTCATAAATGGAAGTGAGGGAAGCCTCACTGTTCCGGTCAAAATCTGTATCGTCAATCCGCAGCACCATGGTTCCGTGATGCTTGCGAACGTATAACCAATTAAATATGAAGGTGCGCGCACTGCCAATGTGCAAATAGCCGGTTGGCGACGGCGCAAATCGAGCCCTGATCATGAAATTCAAGTGTACGAAAAGGGCGTGTAAACCAGCTTTGTTGCCTGATGGTTTTTCGAACATTCCCGCTTGGCCCTGCGTATGGACAATGAAGGCTATCACGGCAATAGGCTGCGCGCAAAGATCTTACACCCTGCCCATAATGCCTGATTTTGCAATAATGCCTGAAGTAAGCTTCAGATCAAGGACCCATCAATGTTCAGAAGAATCGGCAACATATTCAGGGGACTGTTTGGGCGTGCCGTATCCTCGGCCGAGCGCGCCAATCCGGAGGCGCTGCTCGAAGTCGAGAGCGAAAACCTTCGCAAACAGTTGGCCAGTTACAACCAGGGCCTGATCTCTCATGCCGCTCTGTGTGAGCGGTTGATGGCTCAAGTTCGCAAGCTTGAGGGCGAACAAGTAGACGTCCGCGCGAAGACGGCGGCGAATCTGCGTGTCGGCAACCGGGCTGCCGCCGGGCAGTATGCCCTACGGTTGCAGACCGTCGAGTCTGACCTGACAGAAAATCGCAAGCAGCTGGAGCAGGCTGAGACTACTTATAAGGATCTGGTGAAGGCGCGTGATGTCTCCGTTGCCGCCGCCAAACAGAAAATTGAAGCCATCAAGGCTGATCTGAATGACCTGAAGACCAAGAAGGCTCTGGCCGCGCTCACCGAAACCGCTTCGGGCATGATCACCAACATCGGCGGTTCGGGCGATACGCTGGACCGCTTGCAGACCATGGTTAACGAAGAAAGATCCAGAGCCGCAGGCCGTATGCGCGTCGCGTCCGGCAACCTGGACTCCACAGGCGTTCTGCTCAAAGAAGCGGAACAGCAAGCCCTGGCCGACCAGGCGCTGGCTGATTTTGCAGCCCGCGAAGGGATCACCCTTGAGCCTCTGCCAACGGATCTAGCGGCTCCCGCGCAGCAAAAGAGCATGGGCCCCGTCTCCGGCGGCGGCGCTCTCGTCAAAGAATAGCCGCTACTTTCGAGCGCAAAAAATGGCCTTACCCTCCTGGGCCAGCCGCCTGGTAGATCTTTACGAAAGCGGCGCCTACAACCAGTTCCTTGTTTTCGGAAATATTCAGGACCGGATCACAATTCCCGGTTCTCCCCCCAGGCTCTCCAGCTTTTCAGAGTTTCTGACCGCCGTTTTGCTGCCGCGCTTCGACGTGGTACTCAGCTATGACTTGGGCAATGGAATTCGCGTTGAAAAGGGAGGTGAGATATTCTCGTCCTGGCCGGCTTTGAAAGACAAGCCGCTGCCAAAGCAGCCGCTTCCTGCCGTCGAAGCTCTCACGCAATATTTTCGATTTTGCGGAAATCTGGCACGGCTGCAAAGGCCCAGTCCGCATGTCGCGTGCCTGGTGAAAAATACGGAACTGATTGCCCCCGCCACCGGTTCGGTAGACCACGACCTGGGAGCCGTTCTGACACTGATTCGCGATTGGTCTATGGACAATCTCCTGACCGGTCATCCGCTGGCGACGTTCCTGCTTTCAGAAAACCTAAGCGATATCCACCCGCTCCTGGCTCGGAACTCGCGCGCTTACAGAGTGCCCGTGCCATTGCCCTCACGGGAGGAAATGGTGGAAGCCCTGGATGTATTGGCGCCATCGCATCCAACGGCTTTGGCAGAAGATGAAATTGGCCGAAGTGACTTTGCCGGCGCGCTGGTGGGGGCCACCATCAGCGCTGCCGAAAGCCTGGTAAAGGAACTGGAGCACGCCAGGAAGAAGCCTTCCGCAGCGGATCTGGCCGATGTGAAGCAGCGAATCATCCAGGACGAATCATTAGGACTGGTGGAGTTCATCCAGAGCAATATGACGCTGGACGCCATCCAAGGCCAGCCGGCTGTGAAAGCCTGGCTGCGCGAGGATATCGCACTTTGGAACCGCGGCGATGTGAACGCGCTACCGAAAGGCTACCTCCTCAGCGGACCAGTCGGCACCGGGAAAACGTTCATGGTCAAGTGCCTGGCCGGGGAGGCGGGCGTCCCCATCGTCAAGCTGAAAAATTTCCGCGATCGCTGGGTGGGCAGCACCGAAAGCAATCTGGAGAGGATTTTCAGGCTGTTGCGCGCGCTCGGCCGATGTTATGTCTTCATAGATGAAGCGGACCAAATGATGGGAAAACGTGAATCCGGCGGGGACTCGGGCGTGTCGGGGCGCGTCTATTCCATGATTGCCGAAGAAATGAGTGATCCTTTGAGCCGGGGAAAAATACTTTGGGTGCTGGCTTCCAGCCGGCCGGACCTTATTGAAGTAGATTTGAAGCGGCCTGGTCGACTGGACGTCAAGATTCCGCTGTTCCCCACCGCTAACTCCAAGGAAAGCTTTGACTTGCTGCAATTCCTGGCGAAACAGCGGACCCTGGAATTGAACGGAGCTGATTTCGCGGCCCTGGAACCTTTGCTGCCCGACTGGTTGACCCCAGGCGCCGCTGAAACTCTGGCGGTAAAGGCTTATCGCCTGACCAGAACTCACCAGCTCAGTGCGGTTGAGGCGCTGAAGAGTTGCTTGGAGGGTTATCAGCCGCCGGTTTCCCGCGAAATATTGGCTTTTCAGATGCAGCTTGCTATTGCCGATTCCAGTGATCCGTCTTTCGTGCCGGCAAGCTTTCAAAAGTTGGGAGATGCCAAACAGTGACGCTCGATGAAGTAGATCGCGAATTGGCCCTGTGGAAGAAACACCTGGGCGCCGCCGCGCAGAACCTGATGGATTTGCATTCGCAGCCCACCTATCAACGGCTTGCCGGGAGCAATGGCGTGGCGAAGGCCGAGTTGCAGGGCGTGACGGCGGCGCGCGTCTATCCGGCTCTTGCCTCCATGGGCAAGCTGTTCCAGAACTTTGACGATCTGCAAAATACCATTGACCAAGCCGTCGAGATTCGCCAGCACATCTCACCCATTTTTGGCTATGAGCAAAAGATCCGCGAAATTGAAGGTTTGCTGCACGGCAAAAGTGTAAGGTTCCAGATAGCGCCGGTTCCGCTGGAACAACGCACATTAGCAACCGCCGTCGAGAGTACGGAACTCATCACGCCCGGCGAACTCATCAGCGCCATGGCGCGCAGCTTCACTGCAGCGCGGGACGTGGTTCTCGCGGTGGATACCGCCTGGCAGAAACTTGGCATGTCGCTGGATCAGGCCATGACCGAAATCGCAAAGCTGCGCACCGAAAATCAGAAGTGGCTGCAATCACTTCCGGCTCTCGGCGATGCGGAAGCTGCTTTGGAGCGCATCCGCGGCCGTATTGAGTGTGATCCGCTTGGCTGTTCTGACGAATTTGAAAAAGCCGTTGCCCCTGTACTCGAACAAACCCGCGAGTCGCTGGCAGCTCTGAAGGCGCAGCGCGATAAGGTCACCGCCAACCTTATTAATTCACGTAGGGTTATGGATGCATTGACGGATGTGCATCAGCAGGCCATGAGTGTCTGGCAGGAGCGGCGCCTCAAGGCGGCCTGTACGCCAGAGCCTCCGGCGCCGCAGGATGCGGAGAAGATCAGCGCCCTGAATGCGTGGCTTGACCGCTTGGAAGAAAACTTCCAGAACGGCATGGTCAACCCTATTTCGGTGGGTCTCGAAAAGTGGAACAACGCAGCCAGCCAGTGCGTATCTGAAGATCGTGCGGCTCTTAACGCAAACCAGGCGCCTCTCAAGGAACGCAATGAACTGCGCGGCAGGTTGGAGGCATTAAAGGCGAAAGCGCGAGCACGTGGCTCCAGCGAACTTCCCGAGTTAACCCGCATCGCCGCGGATGCCACCCGGCTGCTGTTCGAACGGCCCACTCCCATGGCGGAAGCGTTCGCCCTGGTGGTGGATTATGAGCGAGTACTTCGGAACCAAACGGCCGGCCAGCCTGAACCACTCAAATGACCACCGAACGTTGTCGGCAACCGAATTGCACGGGCGCTATCGAGGATGGCTACTGTAATTCCTGCGGTCTAGCGGCAGTAAAGCGGCCCACCAGTTCCATCCGCAATGGCGCTTCGCGAGGTAGCGCCACGTCGAGCGGCAGCACCAGTTTCCGCTCAGTAGTCACCACCGGGACGGGCTCAACCCCTCACAGCCGAGCCGCCACCGGCCGCCAACGTACCCGGCACTCTTCCCGCCACTCCACCCGCCGCCAGTTAGGCGCAGGCCTGGTGACGCTGCCTGAACTGCCGCTTACAGATCCTGAACGCGCCATTCTGCTGAACCCGCAGGTGCCGGAGGGCAAGCGCTTCTGCGCTGGCTGCAGCCATCCGTTGAAGCGCGAAATGGGCTTCTGCGGCAAATGCGGTCAGCGCTATTCGTTGATCCCGACACTGCAGCCCGGCGACTTGGTGGATAGCCAATACCAGGTGAAAGGCGCTATATCGTATGGTGGCTTAGGCTGGATTTACCTTGCTTTCGATAACGTTCTTTCGCGCTACGTTGTCCTGAAGGGACTGCTGAACGTTCACGACGAATCCAGTGCCATTGCTGCTCTGGCCGAGCGCAAGTTTCTGGCGGCGGTAAAGCACCCCAATATTGTCGGCATCTACAATTTCGTTCGCCAGGGTACTGAAGGCTTCATTGTCATGGAGTACGTGGGCGGAAAGACCATCAAGCAGATCCGTCAGGAGCGCGGTCCTCTGCCTGTGGCTGAAGCGCTTGCTTACATTCATCGCATGCTGCCAGCTTTCTCTTATTTGCATCAGATGGGCTTTGTTTATTGCGATTTCAAGCCTGACAATTTGATGCTCGAAAAAGATGACGTCAAGCTGATTGATCTGGGCGGAGTGCGCCGCGTTGACGACACGGCCGGCGATATCTATGGCACGGTCGGCTACACCGCGCCTGAAGCGGGCGAAGGCCCCACCATTGAATCAGACCTGTTTACCATCGGGCGGACGCTGGCTGTTCTGGTCGCGTCCATTCCAAATTTTTCGTCGCAATATCGATATACGTTGCCTGGCCCTCGCGAAGAGCCGCTGTTTGCGCAACAGGAATCGTTGTATCGCCTGCTGCTAAAGGCGACGGCCGAAAAGGCGGCCGACCGTTTCGAATCCGCAGATGAAATGGCCGAGCAAATGTTGGGGGTCATGCGTGAAGTGGTGGCGCGTGAAACCAACATGCCGCGCCCGGCGCAAAGTTCCCATTTTGGTGGTGATCAACTCGGCTTCGAAATGGCCGGCGACCTGAAACCCGTTAGCGCTGATCCAGCGCTGCTGCCTATTCCGGCCATCGATCCGGGCGACCGCAATGCCGCCGAAATCATGAGTGCGGAGATGTTGCCGGATCTCCAGAAAAAGTCCGCGGCGTTACGGCAGATTCTGAATCGCAATTCCAAGTCACGCGAGGTGCGGCTCCGGTTAGCCGCCGTTTTAGGCCGGCTGGAAAAGTATGACGAGGCCGAGACCTATCTCCACATCATTGAGAACGAAGATGCCTGGGATTGGCGCGTTCTCTGGAATCGCGGCCTCAACCTGATGTTCAAAAAGCAAGCGGGCGAGGCCGTCAAACTTTTCGATCAGGTTTACTTTGACTTGCCCGGCGAAGTGGCGCCCAAGCTGGCGCTCGGCATGGCCGCTGAGCTTTCCGGCAATCTGGATCTGGCCATCCACATGTACGATCTGGTGTCCCGCACGGACTCCAATTACGTGTCAGCCAGCTTCGGCCTATCACGTTGCAACCGGGCGAAGGGCAACCGCAAATCCGCTGTAGAGGCGCTGGACCGCATTCCCCAAAGCTCCTCCACCTTCGTTCGATCGCGTGTGGAGGCGGCGCGCATTCTGATTGGGCTGGATGAATCCAATCGCCGTGCGGCAGTGCCGGAAATTGCCGATCTGGAAGCTGCCTCGCTTGTCTGCGATTCCCTGGTGCTCGAAGGCGCCAGCCGCTACATTCTCCATCAAGCCGTTCTGACCAGTGCGCTGGATTGCCTTCGCCTGAAGAAAAATCGCGCGGCCGTGAAAGGAAAGAAGATTCTGGGTAGCGACATGGATGAGACACACCTCCGGCTTGACCTGGAAAATTCGCTCCGCACGCTGGCGCGGATGACCAATGGGGATGAACGCATCCGGCTGATTGACGAGGCCAACAAGATGCGTCCCCGAACGCTTATTTAAGAAAGCATTTTCATCATGCAATGCAGTGTCTGCGAAACCACCAACCCGGATGACAATGCCTTCTGCGAAAATTGCGGCGCTCGTATCGGCGAAGCCCAGCCGCCCGAGGAACGCTGTGCCTGCGGCGCACTGTTTATCGAAATGGATGCCGAAGGTTTCTGTACTGGCTGCGGCCTGCGCTTGAAGCGTCCGGATTCTGATCACATTGAAATTGTTCTGACGCTCGATTTTGCAGGAGTCTCAGACCGCGGCCTGCGCCACAACCGCAATGAAGACCGCTTCGCCATAACGGCCTCGATCAATGCCCATGCGCTGATTATTTGTGATGGCGTTTCCATGTCGCCTGACGCCGACGAAGCCGCCGCGGCGGCTGTGCAAGCTGGTATTCAAGTGCTGGACGAAGAAGTTGGCCGCCTGGAACTCAGCGACGTAGAGGTCATCCAAAAAGCGATCCGTGCGGCAGCAAACTCTGTTTCCGAAATGGCGCACCGTCGCGCGGAGGCGCCTGCCACCACTCTGGTTGCCGCCATCGCGAAAGACAATCTGCTAACCGTGGGCTGGATCGGCGATAGCCGCGCTTACTGGATTAGCGGTAAGGAAGCCCTGCAACTGACGCGTGATCATTCCTGGCACAACTCGGCTGCTGCACGGGAAGCTAGCGCCGAAGCACGCAAGGCTGTAAATTCGCATGCCCTGGCCCGTTGGGTGGGAGCTGATTCGCCAGATCTGGAACCCGAGATTCTGCAGCATCCTTTAAACGCGGAAGGCCTACTGCTGCTTTGTTCCGACGGCCTTTGGAACTACACAACGGACCCGAGTCAAATGGCCGAACTCGTGCTCCGCGCGAACCAACCGGGAGCAACGGCGCTTTCCGTCTCGCGAGATCTGGTCAATTTCGCGCGCAACCAAGGCGGCCACGACAACATCACTGCCGTCATTCTGCGGCGCTCCGTTTCAGAGGAACCTACTCATGCCTGACAGTTTCAAAGCCGAAGTTTTTCAGAACCAGTATCTGCCGAAGGGCGCGGACGAAGTGCACGCCATCATGAGCGTAACCGGTTCAGGCGAAGGTGCTGCTGCGCCACAACCGGTAAGTGCTCAAGGCGGCCGCCTCTTCGGTATCATTTGCGACACATCCGGCTCCATGGAGGGCGAGAAAATGGTGTGCGCGAAGGGCGCCATGATCCAGCTGATTCATCTGCTGCCGGAGGATTGCGCCTTCTTCGTGGTGCTAGGCGAAGAGAACGCCCAAACGGTTTGCCCGCTGGCTCTGGCCACACCTGACGCAAAAGTTCGTGCCATTACCCGGATTCGTGATGTGAAAGCGGCCGGGGCAACTTTTATTTCCAAGTGGCTGATGGCCGCGCTTGAACAATTTCGCTTTGCCCCGAATGCCCTGCGTCAAGCCGTGTTGCTGACCGACGGGCAGAACGACAAGAAAGATGAAAAGATGCTGCAGAATGCTTTGAAGCAATGCGAAGGTGTCTTTCAGTGCGACTGCCGCGGCGTTGGAACGGATTGGAAAGTAGAAGAGCTGCGCCGCATTGCCAATACCTTGCTGGGCAGCACGGACATCATTCTTAAGCCTGAGCAGATCAAATCCGATTTCGAATCCATTCTCAAGAACGCCATGTCGAAGACCGCCGGCGACGTGGTTCTCCGCCTTTGGACCCCGGTGGGAGCCGAAATTCTCTTCTGCAAAGAAGTGAGCCCACACATTCTGGATTTGAGCCAGCGTTACCGCCAGGTAAAACCGCAGATTCGCGAATACCCCACCGGCGCCTGGAGCAAGAATGAAGTGCGCGATTTCCACTTCGCCATCAAGGTAAAACCGGGGGGAGTGGGCGACGAAGTTCTGGCCGGCCGCGCCAGCCTGGTTTACACCGTCGACAAAACGGAACAGAAGGCCGCCGAGGCGCGTATCCTTGCTATCTGGACTGACGATGAAGCGAAATCCGCCAAAATCGATAAGGTGGTGGCCCACTATACCGGCCAGTCTGAGCTGGCTGATTCCATCCGTATGGGCCTGGAAGCCCGCTCGCGCGGCGACATGGAACAGGCCACGGCCCTGTTAGGCAAGGCCGTTCAAGTGGCGCACGAAACCGGCAATGAAGCAACTGAAAAACTGCTGCGCAACGTCGTGGATGTCCAGGACGCCGAAACCGGAACCGTCAGACTCAAAGCGCAAGTGGCGAAAGAAGATGAAATGGCTCTCGACACACGCTCAACCAAAACCACCCGCTTACCCAGGAGCTAACCGCCATGGCCACTACTTTCGCCTGCCCCAAAGGCCACGTTTCAGCCGATCATGATTTTTGTTCCGAATGTGGAGCAAAGATAGCGAACGAGGCTGCTCCCGCTATTGGCAATGTGTGTCCGGATTGCCGCGCTCCTATTCCTTCTGTGGGAATCAACTTCTGCGAAATCTGCGGTTATAACTTTGTCACGCGGACCAGCGGCCAAGTTCCTGTTGCGCCGGCTCCTGCACCTGCGCCGGCTCCCGCGGCATCTCCAGTTACCACAAGGCTGCTGCAGCTTGTGATCGCGGTTGATCCTTCGCTCCGTACTTCGGCCAGTCCGGAATCACCGGCTGACAGTCAGCCCACTTATCAGCCTATTGAAAAAGGCGCGCTCCTCATTGGCCGAAAAAGCGAAGCCCGCGCCATCTTCCCGGACATTGCCCTGGATGCGGATACTGCCGTTTCGCATCGACACGGCCTGATCACGCAGTCTTCCGATGGTCAACTGATTTACCGCGACCTTGGCTCGTCAAACGGCACGCGGCTGAACGGAACAGAACTGAAGCCACTGACGGATACACCGCTCAACGCCGGCGACCAGCTTACTCTCGGCCACTGGACTCGAATAACCCTTGAAGAAATCACATAGGATCGCCATTGTGGCCACCACACCTAATTTCGTCACAGTAGACCGGCCGCATAACTCACTGGACCGTCTCAAGTCCAATTTGACAATACTGCTGTTGCTGGATCTGATTTTCCTGCTGGCTCTGTTTGCCGGTGAGCGAGAGCATCGCAGCCTCCTCCAAACCGTTGGCCGCGACTCGGCCCCTAGCATCATCGCCGCGCAACATATCAAGGTGGCGATAGCCGATATGGATGCGCAAGCCGTAAATCAATTACTGGCCAAGCCCAGCGAAAACCCGTCTGCGGCCGAAACTTACCAGATGCGACGGGAAGAAGCCGCCGAGGCTCTCATTACAGCCGCTCAAAACATAACTTATGGCGACGAAGAACGCCTGCCGATAAAGAACCTGCAACTCCGGCTAGGTGATTACGAAGCGAAAGTACAGAAAGCCTTGGATACTGCCAGCATCCCTGCGGCCATCACTATCTACAACCAGGCGGCTCAGATTGTTGACGACAAGCTATTCCCCGCCGCCGACGATCTGGATCAAGCTAACCTGAACGTGCTGGACAGAGCATTCGCATCTCGGGGAAGTTATGCCACCACTACCCGGGTAGCCATTGTTTTTGCAGGGCTTTTGCTGCTTGCGCTGCTGCTTTCCATTCAACAGGGCCTCGCCCAACGTGTGCGACGCATTCTGAACCCGATGTTAGTATTGGCCACCATCGCCACTTTGATCATCACTATTTATGCCGGCAGTCATCTAAACCGCTCTGCAGACGACCTGCGACTGGCTAAGCAAGATGCCTTCACTTCCCTGAATGTCCTCTGGCGGGCGCGCGCCTTGGCCTACGCTGCAAAGGCGGACGAAAGCCGCTTCCTGCTTGTGCAAGGCGACTCCCCCCATGATTCCAGCTTTGGGGTAAAAGCAGCAAAAATCCTGCTAGGCGATACCGGGTTTCTAGCCGAAGAGCTGAAGAACATCACCTTCCCGGGCGAAGAAGCAGCCGCACGCGAAACAGTAGAGCGCTGGAAGAACTATATGGATACCGATCTCCGAATCCGGCAGCTCAAATCCACTGGCAAATACGACGAGGCGGTAAGGCTTTGCCTCGGCCACGGTCCTGGCCAGGCGGAAGGCACTTTTGCCAAGTTCGACCAAGCTTTGATGTCGACGATTAACATCAATCAGCAGGCCTTTGATAATTCGGTGCATTCCGGGTTCAACGAACTGGAAGGCTTTGATACGACTGTCTCGCTCGGAGTAGTTGTCATTGGACTAGGTTGCGCGCTGGGGCTTTGGGTTCGAATACGCGAATATCTTTAGTCGCTAATTTCAACTCTCTCGCAAAGCGGTAGCTGGGTCCACCTGCGTCGCACGCTGAGCCGGCAACCAGACCGCCAATACTGCCGTCACCGCCAACACCACTGGAATCACTCCAAACACCAGCGGATCCCAAACCGTGACTCCGAACACAAAGCTCTGCAGTTGCTTCGCCAGGGCGAATGCGGCTGCTAAGCCCACTCCGATTCCCACCAACGCAAAGGTAACGCCCTGCCGCATCACCATTTGCCGTACACTCCCGGCCTCCGCACCCAAGGCCATCCGGATTCCAATTTCTTGAGTCCGTTGTTCCACCGAGTACGCCATCAATCCATAAATTCCTATCGCAGCAAGCAGCAGCGAGATTCCGCCAAACACACTCATCAGCAGCATGTGAAATCTCTGCTGCGAAGTCGAGCGTGAAACCACCTCATCCATCGTGCGAACATCCGAAACCGGCAGCCCGCTCACCTCCCGCAAAGCATTTTCCACTGGGGTATGAAGTTTCATGGGCTCGCTACGGGTTTTTACCACCCAAGCCAGCGGCGTCAAAGCGACATTCAGAGCTTGAATCGCATCCGGCGCCTGCGCGTTCGGTATATACATCCCGGGCCCCGGGTCCTGATTCAACGCGCCATCGCGTACGTCGCCGACAATGCCGATAATCTGCCGCGCTTGCTCCGTCTCGAACTGCGGCATCACACCTTTGCCAATCAGAATGCGGTCGCGGAGTGGATCGCCCTTGGGCCAATACCGCTTGGCCATCGCTTCCGTGATGATGACCACCGGTGCTCCCGCAGCCGTGTCGCGATCATTAAAAGTTCGTCCGCGCAACATGTGCATGCCAAACACTTCAAAGAAGCCGGGCGAAACAGTCTTCCAGTCGCCTCCGCCATGAAACGGCCCTTTGTCCAATGGTCGTCCAATTATTCGGAAGGGTAATCCATAGCCATTCTCCAGCGGTATGCAACAAGTAGCGCTCGCCATTTCAACGCCCGGTATCGCCTCAATGCGGTCCACGCCGCGCTTCACCAGATTCTCAATCGCCGCGCTCGTCAAATAATTCTTTCCCGCAAGCGACATCCGCATCGTCAGAATCCTGTTCGTTTCAAACCCCGGTTTCACTCCGTAAATCGCCACTTCGGTGCGAATCAGCAGGCCCGCGCCAACCAGCAGCACCACAGCAAGAGCCAGTTCGCTAATCACCAGCGTGGTGCGTGTCCGGTTATTCCGCATTCCGCTTCCAGACCGGCTCGCGCTCTCCTTTATCGTGGTGCTCAAATCTGTCTGGGCCGCCCGTAGTGCCGGGAACAAACCGAATAATAAAGTGGTCAGAATTGTGAGTCCGCCTGTGAACACCAGAACACGCCAGTCAAGCGTCACCAGTTCCCCATCCGCTCCCACCCGCGGCAAACCGGCGGTATTTACCGACAGCAGCGCATGAATCCCCAGGAATCCCAGCATCAATCCGAGAACCGCGCCGGCGGCCGATAACAGCAAGCTCTCCGTCATCAACTGACGGATAATCTGCCCACGCCCGGCGCCCAATGCGGCGCGGATAGCCAGTTCGCGCTTCCTGGACTCGGCCCGCGCCAGCAGCAAATTGGCCACATTGGAACAAGCGATCAACAAAACGAACCCGACCGCGCCCATCAGAATCCAAATGGATTTTTGCGAATCACGGACCAGCACTTGCTGCAGCGTGTCTGCGTTGAACACTTCTTTGGGCTGCAAGCCATTGGGAAATCGCGACAGGTAAGCTCGCTTGGAAGTCTCCAGTTTGGCCTTTGCCTGCTCCAGGCTGACGCCATCCTTCAAACGTCCCGCCGCGCTGAAGTAGTGGCCCTGGTTATCCGAATTCGGATCGAGCTGGAACGGCACCCACACTTCCGGCTGAGGACCAAAATCACGGAAATCAAAGCGATTGCTAACCACGCCCGTAATGACATACGGTTCGCCGCCCAACACCATCGTCTTGCCGACAATCCCCTGGTCGCGCCCGAACCTCCGCGCCCACAATCCCTCGCTAATCACCACTACCTTCGGCCCATTCGGCATATCCTCCTGGGCGGTAAACCCCCGCCCCATCAGCAGCGGGACGCTGAATAGCGGAAAGTATCGCGAACTCACCTGCGCCGAACGGACCTGCATGGGAAACTCGCGCCCGGTCCAGTTCAGGACGCCTCCGCCAAATGCCGATACATCCTCCACCACATCTGACTGTTGCGCCCAATGGGCGAACTTAGCCGGGGAAGCTCCGTAGAAGGAGTTTCCGGTGTCCCTGGTGCCGAACATCACGATGCGGTCCGCGCGCGGGAACGGGGGCGCCTTCAACAGGACGGTATTGACCAGCGAAAAGATCGCCGTATTTGCGCCAATGCCGAGCCCCAGCGCAATGACCGCCGTGACTACAAACGAAGCGCCGCCTTCGCGGAACATGCGCAAGGCATGCCGGATATCGCGAACTAGAGTTTCCATATCAAGGGTTATGACCTTTAAGCCAAGACGAATCACAGAGCGAAAAGTTCCGCAGTGGGAACAGCAAATTACACGTTCTGAGAACTTGACATTTCCTGCCTCTACCTCTAAGTTGTTTAGGTATGTGGATTGTAATTGACTTAGGTGTCAGGGCTTGAGCCGTCCCTCGGACCTCATCCAGGGTACGCTCGACTTGCTGATACTGAAGACAATCTCGGTTGAGCCGAAGCACGGCTGGGCCATCGCAAAGCGAATTCAGCAAGTCAGCGAAGAGGTTTTGCAGGTGACTCAGGGCGCGCTCTACCCTGCACTTCATCGTCTGGAGCAACAGGGTTGGATTACCTCAAAATGGCTCAAGAGCGAAACTGGCCGTGATGCAAAGTTTTATCAGCTCACCAAGGCCGGAACTCGCCAGTTGGAGAAAGAACTGGCGGACTGGCAGCGCTTGTCACACGCCGTTGGGTTGGTCATTCAAATGGTTTAGGAACGGATTCAGCATGCGGCTCCTAGAAGTTCTGCGCTTGCGCTTACGAACGCTTCTCTTCCGAGGGCGCGTGGAGCTTGAATTGGATAGAGAGCTGCGGGCTCACCTCGAAGAAGAAATCGAGGAGAGTCGAGCTAAAGGACTGTCCTCTGAAGAAGCAAGGGCTGCTGCCATTAAGAAACTGGGTGGAATCGCTCAGATAAAAGAGGAGTGCCGCGACATGCGTCAAACTGCTGTTCTCGAAACGCTGGGTCAGGACGTGCGATATGCGTTCCGCACCCTATTGAAGACTCCCGTTTTTACGGTTGTCATCGTGCTGACACTCGCTCTCAGCATTGGGGCGACAAGCGCTATCGTGAGTGTTCTGGAGGGAGTACTCATAAGGCCGCTACCCTTTCAGGATCCCGCACGCCTGGTACGTGCTTATACCCGGAGTTCCCTTCATCCGAAGTTCCCCATCAACCCCAACGATTTTCGCGATGTTCGTTCGCGCGCCCGCACCTTTGAATCGTTCGCCGCATATACTCACCGCGATATGCAGTTGTCGGGGGTGGGCGAGCCGGCGCGGCTGGCCGGGTTCGCTGTGACAGCCGGCTACTTCCACGTCTTAGGGTTCAAACCAGCTCAAGGTCGCGAGTTTAATGTTGGCGATGAATGGGCGGGACGCGGCAACATCGTCATCATCAGCGATAAGCTCTGGCGAACAAAATTGCAGGCCGCGCCCGGTGTGTTGGGGAGAGCGCTTTGGCTGGACCAGACACCTTACACAATCGTGGGCGTGATGCCGCCCGGCGTGCAGCACCCCGGAAATGCCTATCATTCCGTTCTGTACGGCGACACTGTTGAGATCTGGACTCCATTCACAAATTTCGATCCGAAAGATCGTGGATCGCATTATCTGGATGCGCTGGCGAGGCTCCGTCCCGGCGTGTCTCTGGCGCAGGCGCAAGGAGAATATCTCTCGCTCATGCGGCAGATCGCACGCGAACACTCCGGAAGCCCCGACGATGTGGAAGTGGCGCTTAGCCCGCTTGAAACCGAGATTGTGGGACAAGCCCGACCATTGCTCTGGGCACTCATCGTCGCGGTGTCATTGGTCCTGTTACTCGCCTGCGTGAATGCCGCTAACCTGCTGCTGGCCAGAGCGACCGCCAGACAGAGGGAAATGGCTGTGAGGTCCGCCTTGGGAGCGGGACGCTGGCGTCTGATTCGTCAAGTGTTGACCGAAAGCATAATGCTGGCGCTTGCTGGCGGCCTGCTCGGCGTTCTTCTTGCCCTTGGGGGAACCAGAATACTGGTCGCGCTACTGCCCCCGGACTTTCCAAGAGCTGGCGATATTCATTTCGATGCGCCGCTTTTCCTATTCACATTCTTCATCGCAGCTCTTACGGGGATCCTATTCGGATTGGTCCCGGCACTGAGTGGCGCATCCGGTGGGCCCGGTAAATCGCTCCACGAAAACGGGCGCAGCAACACCAGTACCCGTTCGACGCTGCGGCTGCGTAGCGGCCTGGTCGTGAGTGAAGTAACACTTGCTTGTCTGCTGCTCATCGCCGCCGGCCTGGTTCTTCGCAGCTTCGTCAACCTGTTGCACACTGATCCTGGCTTCCAGTCAGATAAAGTTCTCACCGCAAGCCTGTCTCTTCCCGAGGCCACTTACAAAGACAGTGCCGCAGTCACGCATTTTGGAGATCGTCTGCTGGCCAACCTGCGCGAGATTCCCGGTATCACGGCGGCCGGGCTTGGATCCGATTTGCCTTGGACCGGCTGGGATGATAACGCGGGCGGCTTTACCATTCGGGGTGAAACGCCCCCGCCGCATGATTCTTTTCAGGCCCGCTATCACTTAGCCAGTTCAGGATATTTCGACGCCCTCGGAATCGCAATCAGGCGCGGACGGGAGTTCCAGAATCGTGATACGTCCACCGCACCGAGAGCACTGATCGTCAATCAAGCCATGGCGAGATTCTGGAAACATGGCGACCCTTTAGGCGGTCAGGTCACTTTCAGCGATAACCCAAAACCCGGCGATTGGATGACCGTCGTAGGCATCGCTAACGACATAAAAGACACGCCGTCCAGCCCAGGAGCCAGACCAGCCCTCTGGTGGCCCCAGTCGCAGCAGCCGTTCACCTTTCGTGATTTATCGGTGGTCATCCGTTCCAGTCTCGATGCCGGATTAGCCACTGGCCGCCTGCGCACGGTCGTTCAACAACTGGATCCCAGCCTCCCTCTCGCAGACATTCGCACCATGGATCGCGTAGCGGGCAGCTCATACTCTACTTCTCGATTTACTCTGGCGTTAATCGGGCTCTTCGCCGTGCTTGCCTTACTTCTCGCGTCGATGGGAACGTATGGGGTGATTGCTTATTCGGTCGGCCAGCGGACTCTGGAATTCGGTGTGCGACTCGCCCTCGGTGCAGAAAGCTGGGACCTCGCCGGAAGCGTACTGAAGCAGGGTATGAAGCTGGCGGCATTGGGAACCGCTCTCGGGCTACTCCTCGGTGCTCTGTTCGCGCGCTTTCTTGGGAGCTTGCTCTATGGCATCGGCAGCACTGATCCATTGACGTTCCTCACTGCCGCGCTGGTCGGGATCATGGCGGCGGGCATCGCTTGTCTGTTACCTGCTCTTCGCGTGACGCGCGTGGATCCCATGACTGCGCTACGAACAGATTGAACGGGTTAACGGTTCGCGCGTTAAAACATACTTTTCAACGAAAACTGAATCTGTCGGGAATTCGCCGCCGTCCGGTTAATCTCCCCAAACCCCGAACCCGTCAAAAGATTCGAAGGCAATCCAAAATTCACAATGTTGAACAGATTGAAAAACTCCGCGCGAAACTGCACGTTGAATGATCTGCGCGCCTGACCGGCCTCCCAGCTTGTATCTTTTATCAACGCGAAATCGAAATTCTTCAATCCAGGTCCACGGAAAGTATCCCGGCCCAGCACGCCGAACACTCCGCTGTTCGGCCCGGTGCCGCCCGCAACGTTAACCGGAATCGCGAAATAAGACGCATTGCTAGCGCCCAATCCGAAATAGTCTTCACGAACGGTCCGGCTGGTGGATAGAACGGGTGCCCCGATTTGATCCGGCCGGTCTGCGCCCAATGACCCGGCGCCCGTTTGCTGCACCCCCGAATAAACCGTGAAAGGCGGCCCGCTCGCTACGGTTGAAATGCTTAACAACTGCCAGCCACTTGTCACTTTTTTTGGCAGCATTTTCAATAATGGGGCATGCTCACCGTACAGGTCTTGAACCACCGTCGCTGTGAAAACCTTGCCGACATCAAACGTCGACGGCCCCTTTTCCGCACGTGTATTAAATGGATTCTGCGGCCACGCAAGAGCCTCCGCGCCTGACGTGCTCCCGACTCCAGGGCCCAGCACCGAGCTTCCATCATCCAACGATTTAGACCAGGTGAAATTCACCTGCAACTGCGGCCCCCAACTTCCCACCGATCCCTGTAACGAAGACTGCAACGCGTGATAAGTGGAATGCGACCGGTTCGTCATCAACATATCTGTGCCGAAACCGCCCGTAATCTGCCCTGCGGCGTTAAAGTCTGTGTAAGGCGCAAAGGCCGTGGTAGCGCCTGGGAACGAGTTGGGAAAGTTAATGGCGGGTAAACTGATTCCCGCCGTCCCGATGTAGCCGCTGCTCAGGTTCAGGCCGTGAATGGCGCGTTCCATACTAAATGTCCATGTGCCCATATAGGCATTGCCAAAATCCTGCGATATCGATTCCGCATTCAACGGAGTGACTTGACGGCCGGGGTTCAGCGCTGCCAGCGCTTGCACAAACCGGTTTACGTCCCAAACCGTATTTGCCGGAACCGTTTTGGAATCGCCCGAAGCTAAAATGTTCGCCCCGGCCGGAGTATAAGCGCCCGGCAGTTCCGAAGGCAAAATGCGCGTGCCAACCAGTAGGGGCGAACCCGGCGCAGCGGTCAGCCGAGGATAATCCACATAGGGCGCTGCACCCGTCAGCAAGTTGTCTTGCCAGATATTTGGCGGAATGGTCGTCAACGCACCACCGGCGCGAATCCAAAAGTCTTTGGCCGCCTGCCAGCTCAGCCGCACGCGCGGACCCCAATTGTTTCCCTCCTCGCGGTAAACCGGCTGCGGATTGATTAAATACTGTTGTTCCGGCCTATTCGGCCCTTCCAGAAAGTTGAGCCCGGCGCTTCGATGAGCACGCTCCGTAATGGGCGAGTAAATCTCATACCGCAGCCCGTAATCCACCACGAAGCGGTCGGAAAGTTTCCACGTATCCTCCATGTAAAGGTTCAGTCCGTAGCGCGAATCCGCTGCTACACCGATTTGATTTCCTTGCGGGAACTGCGGCGGAGCCACGGCTCCTATTTCCGAAAACGCACTCCCCATCAGAAAGGCGCTCAGCGTATCGGGTAACTGCTGTCCGGTCGAAATATTATTCCGTCCGCTAACGGAACGGACGGCCATCGGCGCAAATGCTGCTCCGCCTCCAATGACATACTGCCCGTTGGGCGTGACTCCAAAGTAAGTGGTATCTCGGTTGGCTCGAAAGTCAGCGCCTGCTTTAATAACATGTTTTCCGCGCGTCCAGCTCATGTTTTCCTGGCCTTCAAAAAGGTTTCCGAAGGCCGAGGTCACTGAGCCGCCCGCCGCATCGAACGCTTCATACAGGCCATCCGCAAAAACAATGGATGGGTCTGTATGGTCCGTCGTCGGGAAGTCCGGCGTGGTGCGCGTGAAGCTGAGTGACGTCTCAATAGAAGAATTAGCCGACGGAGTGCGCGTCCATTTCAGCGCAGCATTTCTTTGATGATCGATATAGGTGATGCCAAACGCCGGGTCAATCGCCGTCTGGTCCGGGTTCGTAATGGGTCCGTGCAGGTTGTCCCAGGTGAACCTCGCGAACAAATGGTCCTTGGCCGTCAACTCGTGATCTACCCGTCCGGAAACCTGGTTCGCATCCGTCACAACTTTGGAAGACGTCGCAAACGTGCGCGCGCCAAACGCGCCCGTCGGATCATTCGGCATTGGATAACGCGCCAGTATTCCGGCAATGACCGGCTTCACTGGAACCAATAAGGTGTCACCCGGAAACGCTGTGGTATCAATGCCGGCGCGTTCGGCTGCCGTTGGCACGGCCAGCACTTGCGTCGTGCCCAACACCTGCCGGAAGCCTTGATACTCTGCAAAAAATTGTGTCTTCTTGCCCATGGGTCCGCCCAGCGTGAGTCCGAATTCATTGCGCCGGAAAGGCGGAATGCGCTGCGGGTTCTCCGGAGTTTGACGGTCGAAAAAATTCCGCGCATCCAGCGCCGAATTCCGCAGGAATTCGAAACCCGAACCGTGAAAAGCATCTGTTCCGGCGCGCGTGACAATGTTGGTGAAGCCTGCCGCACCGCGGCCGATATCAGCCGGCATCCAGCCGGAATACGATTGAATTTCCTGCAAGGCATCGACATTGAAGTTCGAAAGCGTGGCGCCGCCCATTTCCGGATCGCTCGTGTCTGCGCCGTCCATAGCGAAAACCGCCTCCACGCCGCGCTGCCCGTTGACGGCGAACTGCTGCGTGAAGTTCGTGGTGCCGTTGGCATCCGTCATGGTTCCCGCAGCGAGCAATAACAATTGGCTGAAGTCGCGTTTATTCAAAGGAATAGCCGTCACTGATTTGCTGCTCAGCGTCTCTCCGCCGCTCGCCTGAGCCGCGGCATTGGCCTCCAGTCGGATGCCGCCGTCAGCCAGCAGCGTGATTCGCGACAGACCGTCCACCGGAACCGCCAAATCGCTTGGGTAATGAAAGACCCGGTCGTCCATCTGGACCGTCAAGTGATAATCGCCCCGCGCCACCGTCTGGAACTGGTAGGCACCATCGTTTGCCGTAACAGCTTCATAACGCTTAGCGCCCGCTTGCAAAACCACCTCGGCCTGAGCTACAGCCTGGTTTTCCGAGTTACGAACAGTGCCCGACCAATTGGAGCCAGGCGAATCTTGCCCTGCGTACATCACCACGCAGATGGCACATAAAAGAAATCGCATTCCGTTCAAGGATATCCGTTGGTCGGTCTAACGCCCGCACTCTTGGCGCTAGTTCTGCAACAACCCCAAAGCCACGGAAGTCATAGCAATCACGCCGGTACGGAGCGTAGGTTCCGGACTCGGCTCAAACCGGCTGTTATGCGGCCCCGGCAAAGTTTTTCCTTGCGCCTCCGCAGCCGCCAGCTTTCCAGCGTCCATCGCATTCAGCCAAAACATAAATGTCGGAATATGCGGATCCTGCAATCCAAACACTCCGAAATCCTCGCTCGGCATCTGCGCTCCCTGGTCGAAAACATTTTGTGCCCCCAGCGCCTTCACCAGGAGCGCCTTCGACCGCGCCGCCAATGCCGGATCGTTATACATAGCCGGCGTTGACTCATCCTCCAACACAGTGACAATCGGCGCGCGATCCTCCGGAATCCCATTCGCCAGCGCCACGCCTTCCGCGGTCCGCCGAATCCCAGCCAGCACAATTTCGCGAGCCTGTTCCGTATAAGAACGCGTGGTGATCTCCATCTTCACTTCAGTCGGAATGATGTTGCGCCGGGTGCCGCCATGAATATCGCCCACTGTCACCACCGTCGGATTGCTGGGGTCTTCCTGCCGGCTTACAATCGTCTGCAACTGCATGATGAACTCAGCCGCCATCACCACCGGATCTTTAGCCAGCTGTGGCATCGCGCCATGGCCGCTGACGCCCCGTATCGTCACATCGATGGAGGTTGCGCTCGCCAGCGCCGGACCGCTGGTAATCGACACGGTTCCTGCTGCCTTAACCGCTGAGTCGTGCAAGGCAATGGCGTAAGTCGGTACGCCAAACCGCTCATAGAGGCGATCCGCCACCATAGCCTTCGCGCCGTCAATGGTCTCCTCCGATGGTTGCCCTACCAGCATCAACGTTCCATGCCACTGACTCTTCAGCGCAGCCATCGCATGGCCTACGCCAATCATCGTGGTCACGTGAACATCATGCCCGCAAGCATGCATAACGCCCACTTCCTGGCCGCTGGCGTTCAATGCCTTTACGTGACTGGCATAGCTCACACCCGTCTCTTCCACAATCGGCAGAGCGTCCATATCGGCCCGAATCAAGAGCTGCGGCCCTGCGCCGTTCTTCAAAATGGCAACCACGCCATAAGCCTGGCTGCCGTCCTTATATTTGCCTATTCGCTCAGTGACCTCATAGCCGTCTTTGCGAAGGGCCGATGCTAATACCGAAGATGTCCGCTCTTCATGGTGGGACAACTCAGGATGCGAATGAATGCCTTTGTAGGTTTCCACAAGTCCAGATAACTCACCGTCGGCAATCGACTTCACATCCTGCCCAAATCCAGACGCCTGCGCAAATCCAGACACGCAAATCAGCGCACCTGCCAGCACTCTTCGATTCATAGATCTCCCGCCTACATCATCGCTACCGGCGGCGCCGGTTCATCCGGACTGCCCGCCGCGTTCACTGATAGGTGGATCATCAGAAATCCTAAACCCACCAACACGGCCACTCCCGCCAGGTAAGACGGATGCGCAAACACATGCAACCGGTCCAGGAACGACTTCGGCGCAAACTGTAATCCCGCCCAAACCAGGCCGAGGATCGCTTCACCCGCGATCAACCCCGAAGCCGTCAAGACGCCGGCATTTTCCACTCGAGCCCGCTGCGCGACATTCAATCCGCGCCGTTCAACAATCAAATCGCCGATCCACCGGATCACGCCGCCCAGGAAAATCGCCGAAACCGTCTCAAACGGCAGATACATCCCCACCGCCACCAGCATGGGACTCCGCACATTCATCGCAATGAACGCAAACCCGAGCAAAGCGCCGGCAATAATCAGCGGCCAGGGCATGTCGCCGCCCACAATGCCTTGCGCCAGCAACGCCATCAATCCCGCTTGCGGAGCCGCTAACTGCCGGTCTCCGAAACCTGTTCCGCCAGCCTTGATGTTTCCCTCATGGAGCAGCACCAACGGGAAATACATCACAAGGCTCGCCACCACCACGGCAATCAGTTCCGCAATCTGAATGCTGCGCGGAGTTCCCCCTAGAATGTGGCCCACCTTGAAATCCTGCAGTAGCTCGCCCGCCACTGCGGACGAGACACAAACCACCGCCGCCACGCCCAGCACCGCTGCTACGCCGCCCGCTCCTGAAACGCCCAGCGCCACCATCAGCAACGCCGCGACAATCAACGTAGAAAGCGTCAGCCCCGACACCGGATTATTCGACGATCCAATGAAACCGCACAAACTGCCCGACACCGTGGCGAAAAAGAATCCAAGAATTAGCATCACCACCGCCGCCACAATGCCCGCTACAACGTTTTGTGCAAAGTAAATGTAGAGCCCGATCATGAGCGCGAAAACCACGCCTATCAGCAGAAACACCGTCTTCGAACTCATGTATCGCTCGGTTCTGTTCTGGGGCACGTCCACCGCCGCCGTCTGCTTCATATCGCTCACCGCACGCTTCAACCCGGATGCCAGGCTCGTCCGCATGCGGAACAGGGTGTAGCCCGCGCCTACCAACATTGCGCCCACTGCTATCGGCCGCACAATGTAGCGCCAGACCGCCCCGGCCAGCGACGTCCAGGAATCGTCAGTCGCCCCTACCGGCAGAAACTCATGGAGCCGGGGACCCATAAAATACATCAACAGCGGAACAATCACGCCCCACGCCAGTACGCCGCCCGAAAACTCAATCGCCGCCAGCTTGATTCCGATGATGTAGCCGACGCCTAAATACGCTGGGCTCACACTCGGAGCCGCCACGCTGCTCACGCCGCCTGTCTGTAGAACATTCGTTGTGGCCGCTCCACCCAGCCGCACATGGCTCGTTCCCAGTTGACCTACCGGCAGCGGATACTCGGCGTCGGCGGCAAAGAATCCCAATCGCCCCATCAGAAACAGAAATCCGCCGATTCCGATATTCCAGAACAGAAACTTAGCCGCCTCTGCGCCGCGCTGTCCCGCCTTGTGAATCTCCGATGCCGCGACTGATTCAGGGAAGGGAAGTTCCTTGTCCTCCACCATCACCCGCCGGACCAGCGAAATGAAGAGCACGCCTAATACGCTGCCCACCAGTATCAGGACAGATGTCTTCCAATACGCATCCCGGAACCCGAAACTCGGCCAGGCATGCGCAATTAAAAATGCCGGGATCGTGAAAATAGCCCCGGACGCCACGCCTTCGCCAATAGATCCACTGGTTCGCGCAATGTTCTCTTCCAGCAGTGAACCCTTCCACGCCCGCAGAACCGCCATGCTGATCACCGCCGCCGGATACGTGGCCGCCACTGTAATGCCGGCCCGCAGGCCCAGATAAGCGTTAGCCGCGCCCAGTACCACCGTCATGACAAGTCCCAGCAGCATGGCCCGAAGCGTCAGCTCGGGCATCTGGATGTGGGTCGGCACAAAAGGTTTGAACTGTTCTGATGGCTGGCCGGCGGGCTGGGTGCTCATAAAGAAGGTTAGCCGCTATTGTAAGCGCTGAAGATTCCAATTGATTCCGCGAACCCGCTCTCAGCTAAAAAAGGATTTCAATTGCTTATACGCCCTAAACTCGATAGACTTTAGGTGAGATGAAGAGGCTTCTGGTTGTGTTGTTCTTGGGTGCGTCAGCTTTATGGGCGCAAGACGATGTCACGACTCAAAACGGCGCCAGTGCTTTCGGGGGCGGATTCATCACGGGCCCAGCCTCAAATCCGTTGAGTTTTCTCAACGGACCTGCTTACCGTACCTTTGGGCAGGGAGCACCCTATGATCTGCCGGATTTTCGGCCCGCTCACGAACTGAATCAAAAGCTGCCGGCATGGATCTGGTTCGGGTGGGAAGAACGCCTCCGCTATGAGGGCTATCAAAACGGCGGCTTCAAACGGCATAACGACGATTCCTATCTGCTTCTGCGCTCCCGTCTGCAAATGAATCTGAAGCCCACGTCCTGGTTCAAAGTAGTGGCTCAGTTGCAGGATGCGCGTCCCTTCATGCAGAAGCCGCCGTGGGGGCCGCCCAACCTGAATGCGTGGGACCTGAAGTTGGCGTATGCTGAGTTCGGCGATCCCGAAACAGGCTGGATCAGCCTGCGCGTGGGCCGCCAGTTAATCAACTACAACAACACCATCATCGCGAATTCCGAATGGCGCAATCAGGGGCGCTCCTATGACGCGGTAGTAGCCAACCTGCACTATGACCGCTACCGGTTGGGCTTGTTCGGCGGCTCCGTCGTGGTACCGCTGGCGGACGGCATCAGCCATCATGTGGAAGGCAACAACATCTATGGCGCCTATGGCGGCATAGACCGGCTGCTCCCCGACTCCGTGCTCGAACCCTTTGTTCTGTGGCGGGTCGAACCCAGTGTGGGCATTGAAACCACCGGCAAGATCAAAACCGGTAAGCAGGACGAGTTCGCCTATGGATTGCGCTTCAAGGGCCTGACATTAAAGAGCCTGGATTATTCGGCAGAGTCAATTCTGGAACGTGGAACCGATGGCCCCAACAATATCGAAGCCTGGGCCGCCAGTGTGGGCGCGGGATATCGAATCGACAAGGCCTGGTGGAAGCCGCGCGCCTTTTGGCAGTATGACTATGCTTCGGGTGACAAAAACCCAACCGATGGAGTCCATAACACGTTTGACACCATGTTTCCCACGGCGCACGATCGTTTCGGTATCACCGATCAATTCGGCTGGCAGAATATCGTTGCTGAGCGCGTCGGCCTGACCATCGAACCGCGGCATCGGTGGACGGTGACTGGCCAGTATCTCGATTTTTGGTTGGCCCAGGCAAGAGACGGGCTTTACAACACATCCGGTGGATTGATTGTGCGTGATATAGCCGGCAAGTCAGGAACACACGTCGGTAAGGAGTACGACGCCTACACCTGGTATGAACTGAACGGCCACGTGAACGTGGGAGTGGGCATTGGGCATCTGCAAGGTGGGCAATTTCTGGCGCATCTGACCAAAGGACCGAACTATAACTCCCCTTACTTCGCAATCAACTTTAAGGACAA
>CAWJUX010000004.1:0-686216 GCA_963846175.1 Bryobacterales bacterium
TAATGTTTGGCGAAATCCTCCACTGTTTTGAGGTAAGCCGTTACGGTAGTCTGGGAATAATTTCGACGCTGGAGTTCCTCCAGCATCAATTGGCGTAAATGGGTCACAAGGACCTCCTTGTGACCCCACACTCTATCGCTTTTTTTAACTACTGCTCCGCGCCACACGCGTAGCGTCCGCCAGCGCAAGCGGCTTCGTTCTATCGAGTCCGCAACCCTTTTCGACCAACTTTCGAACGACGCCACCCGAATCACTTTAAGAAAGATCCGCCCTAGCGGCGCTGCGTTTACAAATCCACTTTGATGGGTCGGCTATTGCTCCGATTGAGACCGGAAAGTACTGGCAACTTGCATTACGCTCGTGACCTTCCTCACGGTGAGCGCTTCCATTCCCCACCGGATTCTCCCGCTTTTTAGAGTCTCCCCCTCTAACCCGTTTTCATCTCCTGTTGCATCGAACCCGCCGGAATGCGTTCACAGGCAACCCAAACTTTTCCACAATTCAATGTGATTTATTTTCATTCGCTTACAGATATCAGCCTAAAATGCGATGCCAACCCCGACCAACGGCCTGTCACTCTGCAATCAACCGGAGGAGCTACTCAAGCCACACCCGGGAGCAACCCAAATGACGCCCAGATCCATCCGCCGCGCCGCCGAGCGAAAAGCCAAAAAGCAGGAGCTGAAAAAACTCAAAGCCATGTCTCAATCCACCGGCCCCATCACGCCCCAAGGCAAAGCCATCGCCTCGCAAAACAGCACCAAACACGGAACCTGCTCCACCAAATTCCGCCTGCTCGAAAACGAATCCAAAGCCGACTACCAAGCCCTGGAAAACCTCTGGTTCGAAGGCTACAACCCCCAAAACGCCTTTGAAACCGACCTCGTCCGCAAGGCCGTCGAAGCCGACTGGCTCGCCCGCCGCGCCGACCGTCACTACGCCGATCTGGAAGTCACCCTCTTCACCGCCGCCCCGAGCCTACTTGACTGGGTTCCCGACCAACACAAACTCCTGGCCTTGGCCAATCGCTACCGGACCGCCAACAACAACGCCCTAGTCAAAGCCCGCAAAGCCATCGAAGACTATCGCAAAAACCGCCGCGCCGAACTGAAAGCCGCCACGCCAAAAACCAAACCCGAACCCAAACCAGACCTGGACTTCGAAGGCGAAGACGACATAGCCAAAGAACTCGAATGGATGCGCAAAGAAGCCATCCGCCTAGGCTACGCCAACCCCGACGGAACCCCCACCGGCAAAAAAGACTAACCCAAAATCGACCTCACGTCAACGCATCTGCGTTTATCCCCATTTATCCGCAGCCCATCACCTTAACGCTAGCCACCACACCAGCGCAAACCCCTGGCTACTCACAATTTTGATGCGCAAAGAACCCACCCGCCTGGGCTACGCCAACCCCGACGGAACCCCACCGGCAAAAAAGACTAACCCAAAATCGACCTCACCTCAACACATCTGCGTTTATCCCTATTTATCCGCGGCCCATCATCTTAACTCCCGCTGGCCACCACACCTGCACCACCCAAACGCGCTCTCTCTTCGCAATTTCCCCCATCCAAAATCCGCCGTCCAACCCTATCTACGACATCTTCAAGTTCGTTCCGCAAATCACCCCACTGATGCCAACTTCGTTTCGTAATGGTTCAAAATGCATCGGCGTCGTCCCAACTTTCCACGGCGGTGGTCTGTTGACCGATCAACCCAACAGTCCTCATCTGCAGGCAGCCCCCAGCAAGGCGCAGTTCCTGATCGCAATTGCGGCAAATGACGCCGCACGCTCGCCGACCGACAAGGACGTCATGAAGGCCGCCTTTGCGAAGGCAGGCCTCCCCGCCGAGATCGAAGTGTACGCCGGCGCAGTCCACGGCTGGTGCCCGCCCGACTCACACGTTTATTACGAGCCACAAGCTGAGAAAGCCTGGAGTCGCTTGCTTGTCCTATACGGCAAAGCTCTGGCGTAGACACCGGTCCTTAACAATTCAGAACACGGTCCGTGACCTCGCTAAGTCCTCAGTCGAGCGCGGTTCGCGCGTATTACGTCAAGATGGCCGATCCACAGCTTAGTTCGTAAACCTTGGCCGAGTACTAGCGATTAATCTGCGGTCGCGAGCCGGTCCTGGCGCTCACCTTTCTGAGAATGCGACAAAACAGACAGAGCTGCTGCCGGGCGTTCATGCCGGACGCGCGCTGATCCGTAACCATCAGCTCAAAATGATCTTACGCGCTCGCCCCTCTGGATCATTGACCATTCGGCAATCGTTGTCCCAGAGCATGGTTTTATTCGTTTCGGGGTCGGACGGCCCCCAAGGAAGACCGGGTATGGTGGGGTTGCCGTTTGCTGCGAAAGCCGCCCAGGAAGAAGCCATTTTCTTGGCAAGTATCTGGGCTTCGCGTGTGTTGCCGGTTCCTTGTTCGCAGCGCTTCGTATTGTCGAAGCAGAATTGCAGTTCGGCAGTATGCCAGGCGCCGGGCAGGCCGTCCAGCATGGGCGTCTGCCATGTGAAGTAGTACGTGTAGGCGGGCGCCGCATGAAGGTCGTACTTCAGCTTGGCCATCTTCACAACGTTGTTTCGCATCGACAGTCCATTCAATCCAGGTCTGCCGGAACAGATATAGGAAAGGGTCTGTACTTTTTTGTCCGGGTAAGCTTGCTTCAGTGAGGCGATGATGGCGGTGGCCTTCTCTTCTCCGTATGTCTTCGCCAGATTCGCGTGCCACTCCTGCTCCGTAGGTCGAGAAGACATCTGGTTGCCTTCTTCGCTGACGGAACCGATGAGCATCGGTACGTGCTTCGACAATTCCGGAGCGGCATCGAAGAACGATCGCATGTTGATCACTTTGCCATCGACGCAGGGGGACCAGCCGACGCGAGGATTTCCGGGAGCTCCCGGTCCCATTGCTCCTCCGGCCGGATTGATTTTGGCCGCGGCAGCATTGCCGGCGGCAAACAGCTTGGACCATTCCATTTTCTGCAGCGACTGAATGTCGTTAGAGGCAAGACCAAGGTCTTTCATGACCAGACGAGCGAGTTCCTTCTGCTGCTCGCGGGTGGGGATATTGCCGCCGCCTCCCGATTGGGCGGAGGCTCGATGGAACAGGCCGGATGCAGACGACATGCCCATCAGAGTGGTGACCTTCGATCCGCCCCCGGACTGGCCGTAGATCATCACCCGATCCGGATCACCACCGAAGTTCTCGATATTGTCACGGACCCACTGCAGAGCCGCGACCAGGTCCGTCATGCCCACGTTGACAGAGTCTTCATAAGCCGCCCCGCCAATCTCTGCGACATCCAAGAAGCCTAGAATGTTCAGACGATGGTTAACTGAGACCTGCACCACGTCGTGATGGCGCGCCATCTGGGCGCCGTCATGGGAAGGAAGTTCATACGAAGAACCGAAGCTGAATCCGCCGCCATGCAAGTAGAACATCACAGGACGCTTGCCGGTCAGGCTCGGTGTCCAGATGTTCAGCTTCAGCATGTCCTCGCTTTGCCATCCGTCATCCCAGTCGAAAAGAAACGTCTGCTCAATGCTGCTCCATGGGTGCAAGGTCTGCGGGCAGTTGGCCCCATAAGCCAGCGCTGGAAACTCGTCCGTCCACTGCACAGGTGGTTTCGCAGGAAGCCAGCGGTTTTCTCCGGCCGTTGTCTGTCCGTACGGCACGCCTTTGAACGTGAAGACCTGGTCAGCCAGAAAGCCTCGTACCTTGCCGTACTGCGTCTTTGCGACAGCGGAGCGCGGGGTGGAGCAGTCTCCGGGCTCCTGGTGAGATCCAGTTTTTATGCTGTCAGAAGCGAACGCCGATGACTCGGCCGTTGCGCCCAAGCTGGTTGCTGCGAGCAGCAGAGCATGTCGTCGGCTGAGGATTGTTTGATCGAATGAGCTAGGCACTAAGTTCCCGTCCTCCGTAAAGCAGATGGCTGCCGCGCTGTCCGGAGCGAATGATTCACTGCGGGTTGTTACAAGCACGGATTGATGGATACTGTATCGCAGTCTCCGTCAACGCTCCGGCGGTGCTAGACTGTCAATTCTCTTATCACGGAGGACTCATCATTCATGCAACTCGGACTCAGACGTTTGCGGCATCCTATCAGGACATCTCTCGTACTTTGTGCCGCATTGACTGCAGCGTTTGGTCAACAGCGGAGCGATAGTGACACGTTGAGATCGCCGGAAGTGGACGGCCAGGGTATAGTCTCCTTCCGTCTCTTTGCGCCGCAAGCGCAGCAGGTTAAGCTGCAGGCCGAAGGAAGGGATGCTACGCCCGGCATAACACCGGAACAGTTGAAGAGCGAGTCCGAGCGCTCCGCCATGACGAAGGGTACGGATGGGGTTTGGTCCATACAAATCGGCCCAATCCAGCCCGGGGTTTACAGATACAATTTTCTCGTTGATGGCGTCCAGACCACCGACCCGCGGAATCCTCTCTCGAGTGAGTCGCTAAACTCTGTCAGAAACCTGTACGAAGTTCCCGGTGCGCCGTTCCTGGAGTACCGGGCTGACGTTCCCCATGGGTCTGTTGCGAGCGTCTGGTACCAGTCGGCAGCCGTGGGAAGCCTCCGCCGCATGCACGTCTACACGCCGCCAGGTTATGAGCATGACAACCGGAACTACCCCGTTCTGTATCTGCTGCACGGAGGCGGCGACAACGACGACTCGTGGCCGACAGTAGGCCGTGCTGGTGCCATCCTCGACAATCTCATTGCGGAACGCAGGGCTGTGCCGATGATTGTCGTCATGCCGGCCGGTCATATTTCGCGCGACTTCCAATTGCGGGTCGGTCAGAACACCATGGGTCACGACAAGTTTAATGAGGACCTAACCGGGAGCGTGATCTCCTACATTGACAAGAGCTACCGGACCTTCGCCGACCGCGATCACCGAGCTCTTGCTGGCCTGTCGATGGGTGGTTTGCAAACCCTCGATATTTCACTCTCACGGTCGGATTTATTTTCGTATGTGGGTGTGTTCAGTTCCGGCTGGTTCCCGGAAATGAGAGAGCAAGAGGAGCAAACTGACCTCGCTCATTACAAGACATCCGGTCAGCCTTTCAAGCTGTATTGGGTGGCTGTTGGAAAGTTCGATATTGCGAACGCAAATAGTGCGGCGACAGTTAGTCTTCTAAGGAAGTACGGTCTCACTCCGACCACCAAGGAAACCGGAGGTTATCACGCGTGGACTAACTGGCGCGATTACCTGCATGAGTATGCGGCGGAGATATTCCGGTAGCTTCGACTAGTCCAAATTTCAATGGAGCTCCGGCCTGGACGATGCCTCTTCGATTGGCACAGTGCGGTAGGGCAGCTATTAGCTTGCGGGTCCCGCGAACAGCAGCAGGTTCCCGTCCGGATCCTTGACGACGAAAGTCTTGGCGTCCCAAGGCTGCTTTTTCAGTGTCTGGTGAAAGTCAACTCCAGCGGACTGAAACTCAAGAAACAGCAGCTTGATCTCTTCTGCTGTAGCAACAGTCATGGACGCCGACAACAGTTCCTCCCGGTTACGGACAGTCGACTGGATTACTGTTTGCTCGACGCACCTCAAATTGAGATGCGCCACGTCGCGACTTACCTGTGCATAGTAGGGAGGTTTGCCGTAACTGAATACAAGCGTAAAGCCTAACTTCTCGCAGAAAAAGTCGCATGCTTTCTTGACATCGCTAACGACGAGTTGCGGCTCTGCGCCGATAATAATTGCTTTGGATGGTGATGGTGTCACCCTCAACGGCGGGTTTAAAAGTCCAGCTTTCAGAGAAAGCCAACTATCAAAGCCTTGCTGTTTTGCAACTACCTCTTGCGCATCGCCTAGCTTGAAGCTCGCGGCAAGAATCTCGGAGTCTGACAAATTTAGGAAACGCGGCAAATGCTCGCGGATTTGTGCAGCGACGGGGTAGTGGCGTTCACGATGCCAACGCAAGATCAGCTTCGCTTGTTTTTTAAGGTTTTCTAGGTTGAGCATATAGGTCTCCACGATGAGATCGTAGGTGGGCATGGCCCTTCGGCGAGCTGCCGTTGCATCCTATATGCGCAAGTTGTAGTATCCCCAATTGCCTCAGTAGTTGTCAATGCTTGCTTCGAGGATGACGCCGGACTTTTGACCGAACGCAACGCGACGGTAAACACATGTGTAACCGCGTAGTGGCGATCTGAGAATTAAGTGACCCTTCCGCACTACTCGCGCTTTACCTCACTGCAATCCTGTCGATAAGCACGCTGCCTGGAGTCGGTAGCCTTCGAATCAGTGGCCATACGCCGTGACGGTCGCTTCGGGAACAGCAGAGAGATCGCCATCGAACAACGCCTGCTTTTCGCCGCGAAGTGTCTTCTTGAGAAATGCACGGATAAACTGTGTGATCAGATCGAGGTTGTGTAACACGATCGGGGTCTCTGGAAATCCATCCTGGCCATGGAGGAGAAGCGGCACGTCGCTGAAGCTTGGGTGGGCGATCCCCGGTGAATGCAAGACGACGTCGTACGAACCCGGGCGCAGATCCTGAAGCTGTTTTTCCTTGACCTTCTTGTATTCCGCAACCTGATCGGGCGGGCCGCCCATGTTGCTCTCAGGGTGAAAGGCTTCGAGGAACAATAATGGTTGGAGTATTTTTCGATCATCGCCGTAGACCGGAAGCGCGGCGACGGGCACCATAGCCCCGTCGAGATCGACGCAGGCATAGATTCGGGAGTCCCGCTGGCATGCACGCGCAGCAAACTCCGCTCCTGCCGAGTGTCCCATCGCGGAAAGCCGCTCCAGGTCAATCGAGCCGGCGAGCGCGAAGTGTTGCTTGTCGTGATTGAGCTGCCTCATGCGATCGATGACGAAGCGAACATCGGCTGCGCCCTGATCGATCCCGACTGAGGTTCGCTTCATCATCCAGCTCAGACGCTCAGTCTGTGATAACCCGGCAGGCGGCGAATCATTGCGCTCGGTGATGAGCCTACCGTCTGGAAACCAGACCACCTTCGCCGTGTAGGTGTGTTCAATGCTGGTTACGACGTATCCATGACTCACCAGGTCTTCGATCAGCACCGTGTATTCGAACCCTGTGCCCCCGGCCCCGTGCGAGAAAGTGACAACCGGAAATGGAGAGCGGCTGCTGGCGACCGGCGCGCCGCTAACCGCATGTGACGAAATCTCGCCGGAAACAATCGGGGCCCAGCGCTTGCCGAACTCCTGGCTCATCAACTCGTGGATGGCGGGCGTCACGTCCATTTCTGCCGCGCCTGGAAGGTACTGCCCCTTGGCACCGACCGATTTCGCCGTCGGATACCAGAAATAGACCATCAGCTCGCGCTTCCGCTTTGGGTCGTAGTGGTCAGGATGCGTAGCATCGACCCAATCAAAACCAACCCTGCCAATGCCGAACGGTCCGGACGGGTACGGGAGTTCGGGAACAGAGGCAGATGTCTTCACGCTACTGGATGCGCTCGGTCGCTGAGCCCAAACGGCGGTGGCGCTCAACAGGCACGCGAGCACCGCACTGCCAAATAAACAGGAACCTATCGACATACGTCTGCACCTCGAAGTGTCGCATTCAGCGCGGCGGATAAAACTCTCGATGATTGTAGACAAATCCCCAATCGATCATCGATAGCCCTTCTGGACCTCGACATCTGGCAATTTGGTGGTTTGCCGACAAAACGAAGTTGCCGGTCAGCGGAACCCGCTTTCGCCGATCGCTGGAAATCTCGATGTGTTCATCGGTTCTTGCAACCAGAGGTCACTCGAATCCGACTTGTTTTTGTCCGTTCCCCACGTCCAATACATCCCAACATAGGCATACTGTTCGGTTTGGCCCGCGACCGAATGGCCATAGCAAAACAGAAACTGCTCCCCTGGATGTTGTTTGAAGTGATAGTAACCGCCGATGTCGATCATTGTTGAAGCCTCAGTCTGCGCGGTGGCGTAGCCCTCCCTTGCATGGGAGAAGACTTCACCGCCGAGTTCCAGCCGCTTACCGAAGGCGTATTTCAACAAGAATGCGCCATAAGGGAAATTGCGGTATTGAGTTTGCGGAACGATAACCTCTCCGCCGCCGCCGTCCAGCAGCCAGTGTCCAAAATTCTTCTGCAGCCAGAGGGGGACTTTGTACCAAACTCTTCCCACGCCGAGGCCCTTGTCGTAATTACCCGTTGGTATTTCGAACATGGTGAAAGTGCCGATTTGCGGAATGTACTTCGATTCTTTGAGGAAAGCGATCTTGGCGCCAAGTTCCATGTCAGTGTATCCGAAGGCGGAAGGTCCCGCGCCGCCAGGGGCGTAAGTCGGATTGCTGGAGGGGTTTATGCTGCCCCAGGGCGCAATCATGTGTAGCTGCACTCGCGGAAGGGCACCCCAGTTGAACTCGAAGGCCGGACCAATCGAGTCGATTTCCGCCGGCGTTCCATCCATACTTCCGAATATGTAGAACTCGTAGTGGTGCAGGTCAACCGGAACCGGGTCGTCGGTCTGAAACGGCGGCCCTTGCGCCAGCAGACCGGTCCCGAAAAGCATTAAAAGCAAGAACAGCATGAGCGATTGCTTATCCATGCCCGATAGAATAAAGGCTCCGAGTTGCTGTTGTCTTACAGGCCCTGGCCTGTTGTGGCCGCGGACCCGTTCGAGGGATTCTGCTTTCGACTTTCCACAGTTTCTCCTGTTAACAAAAGGGTTGTTATTCAATTTCATCTACGGTCTGAAGGACCTGAGCGGCGACATCTGCCGGTAGCGGCGCATAATGAAGCGGTGTCGCCATTTCCTGTCCTTTGGTCAGAACCCACCGCAAGAAATCCACCAACGCCTTCTTTTTTGCAGGGTCCTCTATTTTGCATGGAACCAGCAGCCAAGTAAAACTCGATACCGGGTAAGCCTCGGTGCCGGGTGCATTGGTAATGGAAACCCGAAAATCGGCCGGAATTCTGGGCACTGCCGCGGCAGCCGCTGTAATGCTTCTAACGGTTGCCCTGACGAAAACTCCAGAGGCATTCTCAACCAGTCCGAATGAAATTTGATTATCGATGGCGTAGGTTGTTTGTAGGTAGCCGATTGAGTAGGCATGCTGCTTGATCGACGCAACAACACCCTGGTTAAACTGCGTGCCATTGCCTACAGGGAAAAGAATTTGAGTGCCGCGGCCCAGTTGCCTGTTCCACTCTGGACTAATCTTTGATAGATAATCGGTCCAAATGTAAGTCGTGCCGCTGCTGTCCAGACGGGAGACAACATAGATCTCTTTGTCGGGCAGTTGAATTTGCGGATTGGAACGCATCAGGATCGGATCATTCCACTTCTTGATCTTGCCCATGAAGATGCCTGCGAGCGCTGCGCCTGTGAAGCGAACTTCTTCCCGGACGCCTGGTAAATTGTAAGCGGGAACGACGGCTCCGATCGTGACCGGGATGTGCATCACTTTAACGCGCGCGTGTGCTAATTGCTGGTCCGTTGCTGGCCCGTCCGAACCGCCGAAATCGACCAAACCCGCAAGAGTCCGCGAAAGTCCTTTTCCAGACCCAAGAGCTTCATAGTAGATCTCGACCTCCGGATGAAGTTGCCCGTATTCCTTCGTCCATTTTGAGAGGATGGGGTGAATGAAAGTAGAGCCCGTTCCGGTGAGTCGAACTGAATCAAAAGCGCTGCAGACATTCGCCGACGCGGCTGAACAGACTAGAACGATAACCAGCTTCCACATTGTTTCGGTTCCGTGATTCGATAATAGTAGAATTGTCGGCTTTGTCAAGATAATTCGCCAACTGTCGAAAGATAGGTTGAGAAAGTGCTTGACGGGAAGGTATCACTTCGATAATAATCGAACCATGGAACCGGAGATGACTACCGAACAAAAGATTCCTGCCGACTTGCTGACCGCCGGGGTACTCGAAACGCTGCGCGCTCTAGCCGCGCCGGACTGTGTTCTATGTGCGACTGAATCTTGGGACGGCGAGGAACTGGATTAAGTGGCGAAAGCGAGATACGAACCTGATGTCCCGCGTTTCGCCGATATGCTTTCCGCAATGGGCACCGAGCCCAGGTTGAAGATCATGCGTCTTCTCTTGTCGGCACACCCCGAGGGCATGATCCCGTCTGAAATCTGCGTGGAACTTGATATTCCACCGTCTAGCCTGTCGCATCACTTGGACAAATTGAAGAACGAAGACCTGGTGACCATGCGCAGAGATAGCCGGTTTCTCTGGTATACGGCAAACACGGAAACGCTGAAAGAGCTGCTGGGATTTTTATACGCGGAATGCTGCACCAGGAATAAGGCGATTTCCCCGGAATGCGTTATTGAGATGTGCAAATGAGGAGAAACTAATGGCGATCAAAGAACTTGTGCAAGAAAAATATGGGGAAGCGGCACGCCGCGTGACAAGTGGAGAGGGCCTTCCCGCAGATTGCTGCACGACTACGGATTGCTGCTCCGGTACAGCCGCGGCATCGTGCGACCCCATCACTTCCAATCTCTACAACGAGGCACAAGCTGGCGAGTTGCCCGACATGGCATTAAAGGCGTCGTTAGGTTGTGGCAATCCAACGGCTCTGGCCGAGTTAGCTCCGGGTGAAGTTGTGTTGGATCTAGGTTCAGGAGGCGGCATTGATGTCATTCTCTCCGCCAGACGCGTGGGCCCAAAGGGCAGGGCGTATGGCCTGGACATGACTGATGACATGCTGGCGCTGGCAAATAACAATAAGCGCAAAGCGGGAATCGACAACGTGGAATTCCTGAAAGGCGAAATTGAGAATATCCCTCTGCCGAACAAGATGGTGGACGTAATCATTTCCAATTGCGTCATCAACTTGTCGGGCGACAAAGATCGGGTGCTGGCTGAAGCCTTCCGCGTGTTGAAGCCCGGTGGAAGGTTTGCGGTGTCGGACGTGGTCGTACGCGGCGAAGTGCCGGATGCCGTTCGAAAAAATATGGAGCTTTGGGTCGGCTGCATTGCCGGCGCTTTGCAGGAAACGGAATATCGCGACAAGCTGGCGCAGGCTGGCTTTGAAGCGATCGATGTCGACATCACCCGCACTTATACTATTGAGGATGCTCGCGCATTTCTAACCGCCAAAGGCATCGACGTAGATGCTGTCGCCCCACAAGTCGAGGGCAAAATCGTCAGTGCGTTCATTCGCGCCAGAAAGCCCGCTGAAGTTTGCTGCGGCGGCAATTGTCCTTGTAACGCATGAATCGCAAAATCGTAGCGGAGGCCCTGGGCACGGCCCTGCTTCTTGCCGCAGTGGTAGGGTCGGGCATCATGGGCGATCGATTAGCGCAAGGAAACGTGGCCATCGCGTTACTTGCCAATACCATCGCGACCGGGGCAATGCTGGCTGCTTTAATCCTGACATTCGGCCCGATCTCCGGCGCGCACTTCAATCCGGCCGTCACCCTCGCCGACGCCAGTTTAGGCGGCTTGCCCTGGAAGCATGTGCCCGGCTATCTTGTCGCTCAAGTCGTTGGAGCACTTGGCGGGGTTGCCGCAGCGCACGTGATGTTTGGCTTGCCTGTATATTCAATTTCTCACCACGCACGCTCCGGCTTCGCGCAGGCGTTCAGCGAATTTATTGCGACCTTTGGACTCCTCAGCGTCATTTGGGGTTGTAGTCGCTTTCGCTCATCGGCCGTGGCGTACGCCGTGGCAGCTTACATCACGGGCGCGTATTGGTTTACCGCGTCGACTTCCTTTGCAAACCCCGCGGTGACGCTAGCTCGTTCGCTTACTGATACCTTCGCCGGCATTGCTCCCGCAGACGCACCAGCCTTCATCGTGGCGCAGCTTCTGGGCGCCGCCGCCGCAACGCTTCTGTTTCGCTGGCTCACGCCGGCTGCTGCCGCGATGGATGTTGTTTTTCCGCACGGTGAACGAAAGGGATCGGAGAAAGCGGCTCAATGAAACTTCTGATTATCGGCGGTAGTGACGCGGGAATCAGCGCCGCCTTACGTGCCCACGAAGTCGATCCCACGGCCGAAATCAAGGTGCTGCTAGCCGATTCTTACCCGAATTACAGCATTTGTGGTCTTCCGTTTTATCTGAGTGGAGAGACCCCGGACTGGCGGCAACTTGCACACCGGACGGAGTTCCCGGGCATTGAAATACTTCCGAACCGCAGAGCAAAACTCGTAAATCCGTCCGAAAAGCATGTCCTGGTGCAGCACGATGGAGTTACAAAATTGATGCCGTACGACCGTTTGATCATAGGCACCGGCGCGGTTCCGGTAGAGCCGAAGATCTCCGGCTTGGAAACGCCAGGCGTTCATTTGCTCCACACCATGGAAGATGGTCGAAAGATTCAGGACTACATTGCCGCGCATCGCCCAAAGTCGGCATTAATCATAGGCGCCGGCTACATCGGGCTCGAGATGGCAGATGCTCTCACCCATCGTGGTCTGAAGGTCACTGTAGCCAGCCGCCCACAGAATGTTCTGCCTACAGTGGAAGCGGCATTGGGTGCCATGGTACAGCAGGAACTGGAACAGCATGGCGTCGAAGTTTGGGCGGGAACTGAAATCGTGTCAATCCAGCGAGCGGGATCGGAGCTTTCAATTCATTCAAAACGGGGAGAGGCAAAAATAGCGGATCTGGTGCTTGTGGCAACCGGAGTTCGGCCTTCGTCGGAATTGGCAGAGGGCGCGGGAGTTAGAACAGGCCTTCACAATGCCATTCGCGTGAACGAGAAAATGGAGACCAACGTTCCCGATATTTTTGCCGCAGGGGATTGCGCGGAAACGTGGCATCGATTGTCCAATTCTTATACATATCTTCCGTTGGGCACCACGTCTCACAAGCAAGGCCGGGTGGCCGGCGAAAACGCAGTGGGTGGCGATCGCGCTTTCAAGGGATCAGTGGGCACTCAAGTAGTGAAGGTGTTTGAGTTAGCGATTGCGCGGACTGGACTGCTTCCAACGGAAGCGAAAGCGGCAGGATTCGATCCGTTCACCATTGAGACTAAGAGTTTCGATCACAAGGCCTACTATCCTGGCGCGCGTGAACTGCACATGCGAATCGCCGGCGACGGACGAACGGGCCGGTTGCTAGGAGCGCAGTTGATAGGGCATTGGAAGTCTGAGGTTGCGAAACGGATCGATACTTTTTCCACAGCCCTGTTTCACGAAATGAACATCGAAGATTTGAATGACCTGGACTTAAGCTATACGCCGCCATTCGGTAGTCCGTGGGACCCGATTCAAATGGGCGCTCAGGTCTGGTCGCGGTGTCAGAAAGCGCAAGTACCCGTTGGAGATTGCAAATGCTGAAACGGTCAGTTCTAATTCTGTGCACAGGAAACTCGGCCCGGAGCCAGATGGGCGAGGGCCTTTTGCGACATATGGCGGGTGACCGGTTCGATGTTGAGAGCGCCGGTACGAAGCCAAGCGTCGTGCGACCGGAAGCAATCGCTGCGATGCGCGAATTAGGCATCGATTTGACCGGACATCGTTCAAAGTCAGTCGACGAGTTTCTGGGACGTCCTTTCGATTACGTCATCACAGTTTGCGACAGCGCCAAGGAAAGCTGCCCAATCTTCCCTGCGGTTACCAAGCGGATGCATTGGCCGTTCCAAGATCCACCCGGACCGAACGAAGAAACCGAAGAAGTAAGAATGGCCGCATTTCGCAAAGTGCGAGATGAAATGAAAACACGTTTTAGGAAAGAGTTGGAAGATGGCGTGTTTGCATCAGCGTCTTCCGTTAAGGAGAACTAATTGAAAAATCTCGAAGTCTTCGATCCGCCCATGTGCTGTTCTACGGGCGTGTGTGGACCTACCATTGATCCGGTGCTGCCGCGCTTCGTGGCGGATCTTCACTGGGTTGCCAACCAAGGTGTCAACGTCAGCCGCCACAATCTTTCCCAGGAACCGCAGGCGTTTGCTGCCAATGAACTAGTCAAGGCGGCTCTGACCAATGAGGGAAACAACTGCTTGCCCCTGATTCTGGTGAATGGGCAGATTGCCTCCAAGGGACTGTATCCCGACCGCCAACGGCTCGCCCAAATGATGGGAATTGCTGAAATCGAAGTACATTCAGGCCTTTCTTTGCCAGTGATTCAGAGCGCAGGCTAAGGGCCATTTTGACAGCTCCAGAGTATCTGCTGAATCTGCCGCGAATTTTGTTTTTGACTGGCAAAGGGGGCGTCGGCAAAACGTCGGTCGCGTGCGCAACCAGCGCAGCGCTTGCCGATCAAGGGAAGCAAGTTCTCCTGGTGAGCACAGACCCTGCTTCGAACCTGGATGAAGTCCTCGGCATGAAACTCTCGTCGAGTCCGCAAAAGATTCCTGGAATTGAAGGCTTGTCGGCGCTGAATATCGATCCCGCAAAGGCTGCCGCAGCCTATCGTGAAGAGGTTGTCGGGCCGTTTCGCAATGTTTTGCCCGACGCTTCTATCAGGAGCATGGAAGAGCAACTTTCGGGGGCTTGCACGGTGGAGATCGCGGCCTTTAACGAGTTCACCAAACTGCTGGCAGATCAGGAAGCGACTACAACCTTTCACCATATTGTGTTCGATACCGCGCCGACCGGCCATACCTTGCGCCTGCTCAAATTGCCCGCAGCCTGGACGGGCTTTATCGAAACCAATACGACTGGCGTTTCCTGTTTAGGGCCCTTGAAAGGGCTGCAACAGCAACGTGGTTTGTACGAAGCCAGTCTTCACAATCTAACGAATTCCTCAATTACTAAAGTGGTCCTGGTTAGCAGGCCGGAACGCTCCACATTGCTGGAGGCACAACGAACTTCTGTCGAGCTTCGCGAACTCGGCATATCCAACCAGTTGTTGGTCTTGAATGGATTTTTTACTGCGACTGATCAGAGAGACAGCCTCGCTAAACATCTTGAAAATCGCGGTCGCGTGGCGCTTGCAGAAATGCCTCATGAGTTATCTCTGTTGCCCCGGCTGACTATTCCTTTACTGCCGTACGCTTTGATTGGCATTCATAGTCTGCGGCAGATGCTTTCCACTTCGCCGCCGTTAATAAAAGCGGACGAGACGGAACAAGCAGCCGTTCTGCGAACAGGCCCGCCACTTGATTCGGTTGTTGACCTGATCGAAAAAGCGGGTCCGGGAGTGGTGATGACCATGGGCAAAGGTGGCGTAGGCAAGACGACGATTGCTGCTGCCATTGCTGTTCGCCTTTCGCAGCGAGGCCACACTGTTCACTTGACCACCACCGATCCGGCCGATCACCTGAAGGGCGCCCTCGCGGGCGACTTTCCAAATCTGCAGGTCAGCCGAATTGACCCCGTTGCCGAAACGCTCAGGTACTCTGAGGAGATCCGGGCGGACTCCGCGCCATTTTTGGACGCTGAAGGGCAAGCTCTGCTGGACGAAGATCTGCGCTCGCCATGTACGGAGGAGATTGCTGTATTTCGGGCTTTCGCCGATGTTGTGGCACAGGGAACTGACCGCTTCGTCGTGATTGACACTGCACCGACCGGCCACACCATTCTTTTGCTCGATGCCGCAAAGGCTTATCATCACGAAGTTTCGCGTTCCACACATCAGATGCCGGAAGCGGTACGAGAGCTGCTGCCCAGATTGCGCGATCCAGCATTTACGCACGTGGTTTTGGTAGCGCTTCCCGAGGCGACTCCTATTCACGAAGCCGCGAAGTTGCAGGAGGATCTGGAGCGGGCAGGTATTACGCCATTCGCCTGGGTGGTGAATCAAAGCCTTTGTTTTGACCAGATTTATGATCCTGTTTTGAAGGCTCGGCGAGATCGCGAACTTCCCCTCATCGCTGAGGTACGAACACATCTGTCAAAGCGCTTTGCTGTTGCCCCGTGGCGCCCGGATGAGACCGCACGTGAAGTGGAATTATTTGCTGCGAAGGGCTGTTTGCTTGGAGCGAAACACTAGTCCCGAGGTGTCGCAGTATTTACGAACCGCTCCCGCATCGCCTGACACACTTAGCTTCGGGTGATGAGTGCCCGCGAGTAACGGCGAAGGGTAGTTCTACTCTTGCCGACTACCCGCTACTAAAGTGCCGTCTTTCCGCGCGCGTAAGGGGAATTAAAGCTCGTATTGTTTCGTTGCGGCGCCCCGGTTAAGTCGGATTGAATGTTCTTGAGAGGCGACGCTCTGTCGAACGCTATTCGTTGCTCGGGTGACGAAGCTGGTCTCCAATGCAAAAACCAAGAAGGGGAGGCGTTTGACGACTATTCGTAGCGGAGAGCGACCATGTCATCGAGGGCAAATAACATTTGCATTTTCAATCTAGCAGGACTCCGTTCGGATGGCGGCCAACACGGAAGAGGCACACATAGATTCGTCCAGCGGCTTCGTTCTAGTCGGCAAACCAGCAACTGAACTTCGCCCGCCGGGCGTCCGACGGAAGACTATATGGAACACTGGCGGGAGTTTGCTGAGCTCCGTCCGTGGAGATATCCAGGCCAAGGGCCGGCATAGCTTAATCCTTGAAGCAGCCGCCGCGTGCCGCTAATCAGAATCTTGACCGCTTGCCCGAACGACTAGGGTTCAAGCACTTCGCGGTTGCGGGGGGTGCGCCAAAGAAATAGCCCGATCGCTCCTTGCGCCAATGCGTTGGGCGACCAGAACGCCCAGCGATTGTCCCGCCAGGTAAATGGTGGCGGCCGCGAGAAAAGGCAGGATTCCCGAATCGACCGTCATCACCGGAAGGATCTTCGTAAACCATATTCGTTCGCGAAGCGCTTGGTAGAACGCCAACAATATAATGCCTGAGACTTGCGCTTTCCAGCCAAACCGCCGGCCCACCTCTAGCAGGACCAGTATCACTGCCGCCTCGGCACCGGCGACCAGAACCAATACTGGGAACGAAAGAACCTTCAGCGGGTCCACCGACTCTGGAAGCCGGCTGCGCCACCAACCCAGCGAGAACCCTATCCAGTAGTTCATTTTGAAACTCAGCGCGTACACGGCGCCGCCGGCGAAAGCACCGGCTGCGCGGATCCAGGTAGGCCGCAGAAAATAGGCAGTGACGCTGCATAGCGCAATCACAAAACCTAAGCTGATGACCCAGAACGGTATAGACCAGAATGAGCCGGGCGATGCGCCGTGCCGACCAGCGAGTTCAATTCGGATCTGCCACAACAGAGCGGCCATACCAAATAAGAGCGAGATAATCACCAACGACACGGCCATCAGGCCCGCAGCATGTCGACGAAGGAAGCGAGTTGCCAAATACCAAGCGTCGTTGGGTTTGGCGGCGACAGGCCGGTGCTCAAGGTGCCTGCGAAAGTCTTCATCCAACGCTTCGACGGACGTGTAACGCCGTGCCGGCTCCTTCTGCAGCGCGGTAAGAAGAATACAGTCAAGATCGCCCCTAAGCCGGTTGCGCAGCCTGACCGGATCACCTTCCCTGACTTCGCTGACGAGCTCCGGGGTAATTGACATCCACTCACCCTTTTCACCCCTGTTCGATTCGGTGGTCGCAACCATTGCGCTAGGCCGGAGCGGCTCTTCTTCTGAAATCACTCGAGCCATCTCGTGAAGCGCTGCGCTCATGAGGCGATAGGGACGGTGTCCCGTCAGCAACTCGTAGCAGATCACGCCCAACGAGTAGACGTCGGTAAGCGTGGTGATGGCGCCTCCTCTGACTTGCTCCGGGCTCGCATAATCTGGCGTCATCATCTGCGCAAGTGTTTGGGTAGCGGGCAAGTCCCCCGCTGGTTTGTCTTCAAGCAGCTTGGCGATTCCGAAGTCCAGCAGTTTCACGGTTCCTTTGGGAGTCACCAAGATATTGGATGGCTTCAAATCGCGATGCACAACCAGGTGCTGGTGAGCGTGCTGTACAGCGGCACAAACAGTGCGCAACAGTTTCAGTCGTTCGGCAATGTCGAGCTTACGCTCGTCACACCATTGATGGATTGGCTGCCCCTCGACTAGCTCCATGACAAGATAAGGGAGGCCCTCCTCAGTTGTGCCCGCGTCGATGAGACGGGCGATGTTCGGATGGTCGAGCGAGGCAAGAATTTCACGTTCCTGCTGGAAACGTGCAATAAACGCCGCGCTCGCCATATGCGGTTGGACGAGCTTGACTGCCACCTGTTTTTTGAAAGCGCCATCAGACCGCTCGGCGAGATAAACAGATCCCATACCCCCTCGTCCGATTTCACGGATTAGCGTGTATCCGCCCAAATGACGGCCGTTCATAGCTGGTAGTCCAGCAGGCAGCGTCTCGATGCCCGGCCGCAGAGGCCCGAGCAATGGCTGGCCAAGCCAATCGGGGACGTGTTCCCGCGCGGTGAGAAATCGTTCGACTTCGGCGCGGATCTCCCGGTCGTCGCGACAGTGGAGGTCTAGATAAGCGGCCCGCTCCCCGGGATTCTGCTCGATCGCGCCTTCGTAAATCTTACGTATGTAAGCGAGCTTTTCAGAAGTCATGTTGTGTTATCTCACCCTGCTTAGCGCAACGCGACCACAAAACAGCTCACGATTCACTGTACTGTAAATCCTATGGACGATTCCGAGCCAGGCGTAATCACCCGCTTACTCGGCGAATGGCGCGCCGGCGACAAAGATGCAGCCAACCGGCTGATGGAACTGGTGTATAGCGAGCTGCACCAAATCGCTTCGCGCGAAATGCGCCGCGAGAATCCAGGGCACACGCTGCAAACCACCGCTTTAATCCACGAGGCGTATCTGCGGCTTTGCGGTGCCTCGGTGGATTGGAAGGATCGATCGCACTTTTTCGCGGTAGCCGCGCGGCAACTTCGCCGGGTGCTCGTGGACCATGCCCGGCGTTCCAATAGCCACAAGCGGGGAGGCAGCATGACCCTGCTGGCGCTGTGGAATTCTGATGCTGCCACCGTTGGAATTGATCACCGATTGCTGGCGCTCGATGAAGCTCTGGAGCGCCTTGAAGCATTGGATGCACGGGCCGCGCGAGCACTTGAGTTACGTTTTTACGGCGGATTGAGCGAAGCCGAGACAGCCGAAACGCTCCAGATTTCATTAGCAACCATGAAGCGTGATTGGGATTTCGCCCGAACATGGCTTGCTGCCCGGTTGGCCTAACCACCGGCCATTGAGTGATGATGCGATCTGCGAACCATAGCGAATAGGTCCGCCCTCACGGCGCAGCGTAGGGATTAATCCACGCAATCGCAAAGTCAGCATCTCGTTGATTGGCAGTTCCGCCAAGCAGAGCAATCCAACGCACTGAATGGGCGTTTACAGCAATTTAGGCGGTTTGCGAGGAATCGTTACTGGAACGGACATTCCGGCGGTAACCCATCATCGACATATGGAAGGCAAGCTTCTAATACATGTGGGGGTGTGATGGAGTCGAGCCTGATCAATTTCAGACCCGGCTCCCGCTTCGTAAGGGATCTTAAAGTTAGCTAGACACAGGCTGGTTCGTCGCTTTTGCGGCCGCGGCTTCCATGGCTGCCACTCGAGCTTCGAACTCACGGGTCAGATGGGGAGTAATCCCCAACATTCGCTGAACCAGCATCAACTGAGCGCGATGGTGCATTTCGTGTTCCTTAACGCCCGCCAACATGTCGAATCGGGTGCGGCTCTCGGGAGTTGCTCCGGGCGGCATAGTCACACTCTCGCCCAGAAATTCATCAGGAACCGATTCCACGGCTTGAGCAAACTTCTCGCCTTCCGATATGAGAAGTTGGATGATCTCCGCCTTCGTTCGGGGCTGCGCCGACTCCGCCACCACCTTCTGGCGGAAGCTCAGGAAGTCAAAACCCGCCATCGATGACCGGTGCTCCATAAACTGGATCTGTTCCTGGAAGCGCGGTCCCAGCGCGATATGCGTCAGCGTCTCGCCAACGGTTTTGCTGGTCGGTGTAGGCCGGAATCCGTAGTGCTCCTCGGGAATTTCTTCCGCTAGAATCAGCGTGTTTTTGCGTACCGTCCGGAACGACGCGGCAAGGTGTCTAGGTCCGTAATAAGTCATATGCTCACTCTAGCGCGAGGAGTGAGCGATTCAGGCCTTCTTATAACAGCAGAAGCCTGCACGGAGGCAGGCTTCTGCTGGTTCGGAGGAAGGACGACCTTGTCAAATAAGCCGTCCTGATTTGTATATTAGTCTACTCTAATACGTCCAGGAATACAAAGAATAATAGTGGGAAACAGTAAAGTATATGCAATTTTGTATTACTGTTGACTTTTAAGGACGCAAGAACTTGCGATATGCCCCATTCTTATAGGTGCTCCACGGGGTGAACCCACGTTTTTCCTGGTAAAGCGTAAAAGCAAAGTCGATATTGGCGCGGCAGTCGAGTAGATCTCTTAGTACTAAGCCAGGACGTTTTAGGTGGACGGTATTGATCTGAAAGTAGCCCCAGTCCAGGGTTCCGTCTGTGTTGTAGTGATAAATCTCACATTTTCCCTGGGGATTCTCTGCCCGTTGAATGGCTAAGGCAACGCGGCAGGCAGGACCAAACTTCCGGCAGGCGTACTGCTGATAGGCGGTCAAGGGATGGCGCTGGTCCATTTGAGCCTGGTAGGCATCCTGAGTTTCGGTCCGGCGAGCGATCACCACGGGCCATTGAAGTCTGACCTTGAGGGGTGATTGCAGGCTCATGGCGTAGGCTGCGTGAAATTGCAGTACCGCATACACCAGAGTTGTTCCTAAAATAAGAGCCAGAGCGCTGAGTCCGACACCCCAGCCAGCATTTTGCCGCCCCCGGTTCTTTACGATTGGCGCCTTTTTTTGCGGTTGCGCAGAACCGGGCTGCTTGCGTTTGCGGCTTGATCCTGCTGTTGTTGCCGAGGCCATTCGCTGTCAGTGTACGAAAATACAACCTGAATGGACACCACCGCCCCTAAACACGACCCGAGAGCGATTGACGACCATGCCAGTCGCGCCGGGTTGCGCGCCATTGCCTCATTGGAGGCGATCAAAGGCGTCCTGGTTCTATTGCTGATGGTGGCGCTGGTTGCGGTTCACAACCGCATAGAAGACTATGCGGAGGACCTACTTTACCATCTGCACATCGATTTCGACCAGAAATACGCGCAGGACTTCCTTAAAGCCGCAAGCCGCGTTACCGACACACGATTGTGGACCGTTTGCGCCGCCGCCACCATGTACGCCATTGTGAGATTCATTGAAGCGTGGGGCCTCTGGAACCGCCGGGTTTGGGCAGAATGGTTTGCGCTCCTCTCCGGCGCGCTCTACCTTCCCTGGGAAATGCTGAAGGTAGCGGAGCGCGCCACTTGGGAGCATGTAGCGCTGTTGCTGGTGAATGTGGTGATCGTGCTGTACATGCTTTACATCCGGATCCGGGAGTCGCGCCGGAAAGAATTGCCCGATCGGGCAGCGACTTAATGGGTTGAAGTTACCGGATAGCCCTGCCAAAGGTATTCCAAGGCTTCCGGCAGCGTTTGTTGCTTCACCGACCGGTCTGTGTGTCCTGCATTGCGCGCAAAAACGAATTGATAGTGATAGCCCTTGGCCGCTAGAACTTTGGCCATGTTCTCATTCGCCACCACCCAATCGTGCATATTGTCTTGCATGTTCGCGCTGAGATTATCGCGGTCGCCCACTTCCATCCAGAGTCTGATCGGCTTCGCCGGCGAGTTGGGGATCAAGTGTTCGTGGAATTCCCATGCGCCGTGCGGGCTCTGCGGGTTTGGAGGCCACTGTTGATTGACATAAGTCCCGGAATAGGTAAGAACCCGATGATAAAGCTCCGGGTGATACCAGGCCATGATCAGAGCGCAAGATCCGCCGGAGCTGCCGCCCATGGAGGCTCGGCCATCGGGATCCCTGGTCAGCTTCACGTTGTATTGCCGCTCTACACGAGGCAGGACTTCCTTCTCGACGAATTCGGCATACAAACCGGACATGGTGTCGTATTCCAGGCCGCGTTCGCTTCCTTGCGCATCACCGCTCCCGTTGCCGATGGAAATGGCGATCATGACAGGAACTTTGTGTTCAGCAATAAGGTTATCGAGCGTAGTGAACAAGAGGTTGTCCGGTCCGTCTGCACCTACGATGAATGGTGCCGCCGTGCCTGGCACATACTGTTTGGGCACATAGACGGCTACTTTTCGCGTGTACGGCGCCGGGTGGCTGGTGGTGACAATCAGCTTCGCCGGATCATTGGGATCAGGAGTGCCAAAGGTGTTGGGTTCGCGGGCAATGCCGGGGTAGATCCCGCTGTCGCTCGATTCCATGTTGAAGGTGTAGACAGCGCCGTGCGGCACGCCCTCCTTTACTTCCGTTTCCGGCGCGGGACTGTGGGTGGGTCCCAGAATGAAGTTCCCATCGGCGTCGGGTGGGGCGTTAACTCCATCCGGCAAATCTTTAGCCGTGACATACCCGGGAGTGTGAGGGTCGCGAGTAGGCGCCGGCGTGCGCGCCGGTCTTGCAGGAGGAGCCGGAGTCTGAGGTGAAGTTTGACCTAAAAGCAGGCCAACACTGACAAAAGAAGCAAACAGGAACTCAATTTTGGAACGCGTAGTCATCGCCGGACGATGATAGCGTAACCGCTGGCCGTTTTATCGCTTCCAAAACAGCAACAACCCGAAGAGCAAAAGCCACATGCCGTCCATGTAGTGCCAGAAGATGCCTACGCCCAAGGCTGCTGATCGGGTGCCCGCCTGATAGCGGGGCCCGGTGCGCCGTTCGCGCGTTCGGTAATAGAGCACAACAAAGCCAACCAGCCCCGCCAAAATATGCAGTCCATGAAGGCCGCCGAACAGGAAGATAAACCACGAATGCGGATTATTGGTCAGCACAACGCCTGAGGCGAGAATCTGCATCCCGGCCGCTATCTGAGTAGCCAGGAACAAGAGACCCAGGCCGATGGTCCAAACCATCATCCGGTTGAAGACCTGGTACTGGCCGGCCAGCAGGTAACGGCGTGCTTTTTCGAAAACAACGCTGCTGGCAATCAGGATGGCTGTGCTCAGCCAGAGAATCCCCGGCAGCCTGATTTGCGACCAGTATTGAGCATGCAAGCCGCGCAGAAGAAAGACCACAATGAGTGCGCCGAAGGTCATGCTGACGCCCGAAAGGGCCACAATCAGCGTGATGGTGGCAAGACTATCCAGGTTCCGTTCCCTGGCAGGCGGTTGATTCGCCACAGTTTCCATATCTCTTATGATGCCGCGTGCGGATTTAGAGTGCTGTAAATTAGGGTATGCGCTTACGCTCGTCAGGCTGCATTCTTGGCCTCTTCACCGCTCTATCCGCAGTATCTCTCTCCGCGGCAGCGCCTGATCCTCGTCTGGAAGGTGCGTTCCGCAAGGCTTCCGAAAATGGTTGGACGATTGTTCATCTGCAGGGCTCGCCAGCAAACATCGGCTATCAACATGGATATTTGCTCTACGACGAGATAGAAGCGACAAAACGCGCCATTGAGTTGAGCGTCACGCGAGAAGTACTGCATTCATGGCCTGAGTTGAGAGAGACAACTCAAAAGGTCTTCTGGCCGGCCGTTCCCGATGAGTATAAGCAGGAATTGCAAGGTATTGCCAATGGTTTGCAGGCGCGCGGATCAAAGTTGGACGTTATCGACCTGACCACTATGAATGCCTACATGGAGTTCGACTACTATTACAACGAACTCGACCGCCGCAAATCCATTCCCGTCACGCATACCGTAGCCGAACATTGCAGCGCGTTCATTGCCACCGGCAGCTATACAAAAGATGGGCGGATTGTATTCGGCCATAACAATTGGACCGACTATCTGACCGGCAGCCACTGGGACATGGTTTTCGATATTGTGCCGTCCTCCGGTGAGCACTTCATCATGGACGGCATGCCGGGCCTGATTCATAGCGCCGACGATTTCGGCATCAACAGCTCCGGCATGATGATTACCGAGACCACCATATCCAGCTTCCACGGGTTCGACGAACACGAAGTCCCTGAATTCGTGCGCGCGCGGAAAGCCATGCAGTATTCGCAATCGATTGACGATTTCGCGCGCATCATGAAAGACGGCAATAACGGCGGTTATGCCAATACGTGGCTGGTGGGCGACCGCAAGACGAATGAGATTGCGCAGTTGGAGTTAGGTTTGAAGAATGTGACTCTGACGCGCAGCAAAGACGGCTATTTCGTGGGATCGAATTTCCCTATCAACCCGAAACTGGCGGCGGAAGAGACAACGTTCCCCAACGATCCGAACACGCCGAACCTATGCCGCAAGCGGCGCTGGGAGCAGTTGATGGCGGAGAACAAGGGCAAAATTGACGTGGCCGCTGGACAGAAGTTCGAGACGGATCATTACGACGTCATTACTCATGAATACGATCCGAATGAGCGGACCATCTGCGGGCATATTGACCTTTCGAGTCGCGGATTGCCGGGCTGGCAGAAGCCGTTTGGACCCGCGGGCACCGCCGAAGCCAAGGTGGCCGACAGCAGCATGGCCGAACATTTAACGTTTGTCGCTGGCATGGGTCATCCCTGCGGAGTGGCGTTCAATGCCAAGCAATTCCTCAAAGCGCATCCCGAATATAGCTGGCAGGCGCCTGAATTACGTGACTTGAAAGCAAATGCCTGGACGCTGGTTTCGGTATCAGCGGATGCAGAGACTGCTACCACCAATCGTCCCTAGTTTTTCGCCCCACAATCGCTCACGACCCGGATGGCCATTGGAAGCAAAGTTCAAATCCATCCGGATCGCGAACACATAGCTGCTTCATTCCATATCTGGCAACGTTTGGTTTGTTAATCGCCAGTCCTTTGCCGTGCAAATCGTCATAGACGGCCTGCACATCCGGACAGGACAGGAACAGCCCCACATCCCCGTGGCCGGCGACGCGGCCTGGATCCGGAACAGCCGGACGTTCGTGGTCGAACTCATAAGCGGTATTCAGCATCACTTCCGCCTGTCCCAGCCTCAACAACACCCAATGAAACATATCAACACCCAACACGGGCGAAGTCGTCACGATTTCAAATCCCAACACGTCCCGGTAAAAACGCACTGCCGTCGGCATATCGTAAACCTGCAGCAGCGGAGCTATTCCACGCACATCCAGCGCCATCCATCACCTCTTTGCGTCGCACGCTTCCGATAAACTAGAGCCCGACAGCATGCGCCATTTTTCTTCTACTTTACTGATACTCACCTTCTGCGTGACCGCTTATTCGGCCGAGAACGCCGCCACCCATTGGATCGGAACCTGGGGCGCGAGTCCTTCTCCGCAACTCTCAACCGTGGCCGATATCCAGAAGGCCCAACTGAATTTCGAAAATCAGACTCTACGGGAAGTTGTTCACATCAGCGCCGGTGGATCGCAAATTCGTGTTCGTCTGTCAAATGCCTATGGCAAGCAATCGGTGACCATCGGTTCCGCTCATGTCGCTTTGCGTCAAAGCGGGGCGGCTATCGTTCCCGGCTCAGATCATGCGCTCACGTTCAGCGGGCAAACACAAATCGTCATTCCGCCGAATGCGCTAGTGCTCAGTGATCCCATTGCTTTCCAAGTTGCTCCGGCTGCGGATGTGGCCATCAGTATTTTTCTTCCGAACGCGAGTTCCGGCGCCGGCATCCACTATGCTTCTCAGCAGACCCTCTACCTGGCGCAGGGCGACATGACTTCCGCGGCGGATATGCCCGCAGCGGCGACCATGACCCATTGGGTTTTTCTTACCGGCGTGGACGTTGCCGCGCCAATGGCCGCCTCCACGTTGGTGGCTTTCGGAGATTCGATTACCGATGGCGCGCGTTCCACTGACGATACGAATCATCGCTGGCCCAATTTCCTTGCCGCTCGATTGCTCAAGAGGCCAGCCGGGTCAGCGCAGATTGGCGTGCTGGACGAAGGCATTGGCGGCAATCGCATTCTGCACGACCCGAACTCAAATATTGAATTCGGCGACAACGCCCTTGCCCGCTTTGATCGCGATGTTCTGGCGCAGCCGGGTGTCAAATACGTGATCGTGCTGGAAGGCATCAACGACCTGGGCCACGCCGGTCCGAATCTGTTCCCCGATGAACAGGTCAGCGCGGACGATATTATCCTTGGGCTGAAGCAACTGATTGCCAGGGCCCACGAAAAAGGTCTCAAGATCTTCGGGGGAACGCTCACCCCGTTCATAGGAGTTCCCTTCAAAGGGTATTACTCAGACGAGAAAGAGGTGAAGCGCAAAGCCGTTAACGAATGGATTCGCACCAGCCACGCGTTTGACGGAGTGATCGATTTCGAGAAGGCTGTGCAAGACAAGACCAACCCCGGCCACATTGCCGCCGCCTATGATAGCGGGGACCATCTGCATCCGAAAGATGAGGGCTATAAGGCGATGGCAGACGCAATTAATCTATCGCTTTTCAACTAAGTTGCTTTCAAAGAATGGCGGCATAGCCAAATGGCCGCTCTTCCGAAGTTCTCCAGAAATAGGCCAGGATGATAACGCTGGCGGCTGCGGCGTACGCACACCATACGGATGTGAAGGCGTAGCTCTTTACGGCCTGAACAATCAACAGAATCACTACATTCGCAAAGCCGAAGACCATCATATTTTTGATCTTTGAAAACAGTAGCGACCCGCAAGTCGCAATCACGTAAAGGGCGGCTACGACGGTGTTGTTCGTGGCCGGATTGATGTAGACGATACTGTTGCTTCTGATATATACCTGGAGCGGGAACGCGGTGAGAGCCCAAAGGATATAGAGCGCCGTTCCTCCTCCGATCAGCAGGAACGGCATCATTCTTTTGCGGCTTTCCTCGTCGGGTTCAAACAGCATCACGCTGAGCGGCAACAGCAGCGGAAGAAGGCCCTGCGCATAAAGCATAAATGCGGCGCCCATATTGTGAGCCACGGCCGGAGAAAGAATGCCGTCCAGGCCGAGCCACACAAATCCCTCAATGAACTGGTGAACGGCGAATAGCGCCGGCAGCGCCGCAAACAAGAGTTCGCGCCTATGCTTCACTTTTGCGAGGGTGACAACGCCGATAGCGCCCAGAACGCCGCTACCCACAAAATTCGCCGTCGCTGAAAAACACATGCTCTATAGTGCAACACGGCCTGAGTCGATGAACTTAACACTAAGTGAGCCTCGGTTTGCGTGGCGGATTTACGATAAGATTTTGGGACGGTGCGGATCATCCCGGCATTTTTCACGGCTTTCAACCTCCTCATGGCGCCAACCGCACCTCATCCAGGCGACGCTCTCCAGGCCTTGATTGACAATCGTGTGAAGACAGCCAAGCGCGCTGTCGGGATTGTAGCCGGCACGGTAGACGCTAGCGGTACTCAGGTCTTTGCCGCCGGAACCACTTCCGCCGGCGGCGATCAAACGCTTAACGGCGACACAATTTTCGAAATTGGCTCCATCACCAAGGTATTCACTTCGCTGCTGCTGGCGGACATGATTGAACGCGGCGAGGTAAAAGCAGACGATCCGGTTTCCAAATACCTGCCGGACCATGCCGAAGTGCCCAGCCGAAATGGAAAGCAGATTACCCTGCTCAATCTTTCCATGCAGAACTCCGGCCTACCGCGCCTTCCTGATAACCTAAAGCCCGCCGACCCGGCTGACCCTTATGCAGACTATGACGGGAAAAAGCTGCTCGCATTTCTGGCCGCCTACAAGCTGACGCGAGATCCAGGCGAAAAATACGAATATTCGAACCTGGCGGTTGGACTGCTGGGTTTTGCGCTGGCATGCCGCGCCGGAACCTCATACGAGGAACTTGTTCGTACCCGCATCTTTAAGCCGCTCCACATGGATAGCTCCACCGTTACGCTATCAGCCGACCAGAAAAGGCGGCTGGCGCGGGGGTATAACGCTGAATGGAAGCCGGTTAAAAATTGGAATTTGGACGCGCTGGCAGGCGCCGGCGCAATCCGCTCAACCGCCAACGACATGCTGAAGTTCCTGGCAGCCAATCTGGGTCTCACACAAACGCCGCTCAGCGCGGCTATGTTGCGGATGCGTTCGGTCCGCGCAGACACTAGCATGCCGCAAGTGCAGATCGCGATGGCGTGGCATATCTCAAGCCAGTTTCCGCCCGATATCTTTTGGCACAACGGGGGAACCGCCGGCTATCGCTCATTCGCCGGGATGGAAATGGGCGGGAAACGCGGCGTGGTTGTTCTTTGCAACACCTTCTTCGACATTGACAACCTGGGCCTGCATGAATTGAACGGCAAGTACGCGGCTCCCATGCTGGAGGAACAGCGCGAAATCACTTTGGCTCCCGGCGTTCTTCGTGAGTATGAGGGCAGTTATCAGCTTTCACCCGATTTCGCGATAAAGTTCACAGCGCGAGATGGGCGGCTATTTACCCAGGCTACGGGGCAGCCTGAGTTCGAGGTTTTCGCGTCACAGAAGGATGAAGTCTTTTTAAAAGTGGTGGACGCGCAGGTGAGTTTTCAGCGCGGCCCGGACGGGAACGTCACTGGCATTATCTTGCACCAGGGCGGCCGCGATATACCCGGGGCTCGAGCCAAATAGAGCACGCATCGAGCAACTCAATGCCCCAGAAGCAAGATATGCTTGTTCACAACAACCAAATCGTAGCGGCTCCACAGACAAAGGATTGACTCAATGAAAATTGCCGCAATGATTGCACGACTCTTGCTTGGCTTGATATTCCTCGTTTTCGGCTTGAATGGGTTTCTGCACTTCATTCCCGGCCCCATACCGCCAGGAGTCGCAGGGCAGTTCTTAACCGCAATTCTCGTCTCCCACTTTTACGTGCTGATTTCTGCGGTACAGATCGTCGCCGGCGTTCTGATGCTCATTGATAGGTTTGTTCCGCTTGCGCTGGTCTTGCTGGCGGCGGAGATTGCCAACATCCTGTTCTTCCACCTGACCATGGCGCCGGAAACCATGGCTCCGGGAATTGTGTCTGCCCTGCTCTGGCTGATTGTTGCCTACCAGCGTCGAGCAAGTCTCAGTCCTCTATTCGCGAGCAAGGGTTGACTTCGCTGAATTATAAAGGTTTCAGGCGGGCCGTTAAAGCGCACGCAGCATGTGGTCTGGGCACGATAATTGCGTCTCCGAATAGAGGCGCTGCGGCAGGTCCAGCCCATACTTAGCAAGGAAAGGAACAATGGAATAAAGGCGTTCCTGCAAATGCTTGTTCGGGAAAACGAGATTGATCAAGTACTCGGCATCAGCCGAAGCCTTTTCGTCCCGGCGTAAAGTCTCGCGGGCGGTCTTGCTCCGCAGCTTCGACAACTGATAAAGGATTTTCTCGCCGCTTTTCTTTGTAGCCGCTTCGAGAGTCGGGTCGAAGTGATGCAGGTCAGACTCCAATTTCGCCAGCGAGGCTTGCACCTGCAAATGCAGTTGCGCAAACTCCTGCTGCAGATCCTTCGGCACCAGGCGAGCGGCAATCCGGCCTTTCACGCTCTCCCGATACTCCAACAAATCCGTTAAGCGTAATTGATTGCGATTCATCAGCTTTAAAGCGCGGTCGTCAAGAAGAGTGAAGCCGTTCCGCGGGAAGATCACTGGCATCCGCCCCAGCAGGGACTGATACAGAACAGAACCTTGGGCAAAGTAAGCGATTTCCGCGGGCCCTCCCACATAGGCGACGGTGGGCAGCAGGAAATCCTGCAACACGGGCCGGAGCAGCGCATTCGGCGAAAGCCGTTCAGCAATCGCAGTGAGGTCGTTAACGTCGAATTCGCCCTCGCGCGAGGCGAATTTCTCATCCTTCATTCGCAGCGGCAGGCGTTTGCCCGCGCTGAGAAGGAACAGCAGTGACGAATCTTTCTCAACCAGCACCTGCGCGTGATAGCCGTCGGATTCCAGATCCTTAGACCGTTGCTGCAAATCCTGCACCAATTGGGGAGCCTGTTGGGCGGCCTTGATCAGAAAGGGCGCCGCCAGCCGCCTGATGGCCGGACGCAAAGGATCTAAGAATAGTAAGCCAAACCCCGATAGGATGTCCTTCAGCAAAGCCGCGAATGCCCCGCCCAAAGTCTCACCTTCACGATATGCAGTTGAGATCTTGGCAATCACCTCGTCAGCAAACGGAAGATCTCCTAAAGCCACTCGCAGTTCGTCGATTGGCACACTTGCCAGCGGCGTGCTGCCAACCGGACCTCCGGTGGCGACGAGCCCGGAAGTCGAAACCTTGACAGGAAAGGCCTTTTCATTGAAGACCCAAGTGTGGTCCACTTCAGCCAGATCGTGATCTTCAGTAGCAAGCCAAAAGATGGGAACCGAGGGCGTACCCTGCTTCTCAATCTCGGCCGCTAGTTTCACAGCGGTCAATGCTTTAAAGATTGTATAGGCGGGTCCGGAAAACAAGCCAACCTGCTGTCCGGTAACTACCGCGACTGTGCCAGGTAGGGCTAGCTTGTCGAGAGCCGCTGAATCGTCATTCTGTTCACGCAGGGCGGCAACGATATCGGCGCGCTTTTGTGCGGAAAAGGATAAATCACTCGCTCGGGAGACAACCTGCTCGAGCGTAGGGGCGCCCCCCGGGTAATAGCGGTTTAATTCATCAAAATGATATAGATAGCTCGAAAAGAGCCGGGTTGTTCCGGGTATCAGGTCTTGACGGGTACAGGACGGCTCCATAGGTCAGGCCTTTACCAGATGATGGCCAGTGGCTGAAAGTTACTAAACTTTCGCCCGGCGCCGTCCGTCGTGTACGGAAGCGGGAAAAGGCCCGAAATACCTGATGTTTTTTCTCGGTGCTGAGCTTTCGCAGTGCGTCAGGTTCAGTTTCCAAGCGGGCGAAGTCTGCTACTTTCCGATATGGACCGCCAGATTCCGGCGAGGCGATGACAGGTTCGTACTTTGCAGCCTGCTGGACGTGGAAACGGTAAAGGTTCAACGTCACTGAAATTCTGGCTCTCCAACATGGATTCGGACCACAACGACGCTGTCCAACCCATAAACGCCCGGGGAACGGCGAGCGGAAATCATTCAGGAAGACTGAAGGTCCGGTGCCTCGATGTCAGGAGAATGGTCTCTCCGCAGACCTCCATCTGTAATGATGGTGCGTCGCTGGTCTTGACTCGTCCCGCTCGGACAAGTATGCTCAAGCAGTCCGAGAGGGAAACGGCCGCGGGGATGGTGTGCGTCTAATAGTGTAAGGCCATCTGATTTTGGCGATGAGAGTTCTGATATCGGGTGCGGGAATTGCGGGCACTACCTTCGCCTATTGGTTGTCACGTTACGGCTTCGAGCCGACAATAGTTGAAAAGGCGCCCAGGCTGCGGACTGGTGGCTACATCATCGACTTCTGGGGCGCGGGCTTCGATATCGCGGAGCGCATGGGGCTATTGCCGGATCTCCTCCAGAAGGGTTATGCGGTCCAGGAACTCCGTGTGGTGAACCAAAGCGGAAAAAAAGTGGCCGGCTTCCCTGTTGATGCATTTTTTCGGGCGACCCAGGGCCGCTATACCAGCATTTCCCGAGCTGATTTGGCCGCAACGATCTTCCGAAAAATCGACGGCAAGGTCGAGGCCATTTTCGGTGACAGCATAAGCCGGATTGAGCAAAACGAGCACACCGTCGGGGTTGCCTTCAGGCACGGACCCGAACGTGAGTTCGATCTTGTGATCGGGGCGGATGGACTCCATTCAGAAGTCCGAAAGCTCGTTTTCGGCTCGCAAAGCCGGTTCGAGAAATATCTGGGTTACAAGGTTGCGGCGTTTGAGGTCGAAGGCTACACGCCAAGAGACGAACTGGTCTACGTGTTGTACACAGAAGTGCATCAACAGGTGGGACGATTCACAATGCGCGGAGACCGTACGCTGCTTCTTTTTACATTTGCCGACGATAATGCCTACACCGGCGACGTCCTGGCGCAAAAAGCCCTTCTGCGGAAGCGTTTCGCAAACAGCGGCTGGGAATGTCAGCAGATGCTGGAAGCCTTAGATGCCAGCAATGACTTGTATTTCGATCGTGTAAGCCAGATTCGCATGGAGGCGCGCCCGGGATTGTGGACGCAGGGCCGCGTGACCGTGATCGGCGATGCGGCTTCATGCGTGTCGCTGCTGGCGGGCCAAGGGTCCGCCTTAGCCATTGTGGCGGCTTATGTCCTCGCAGGCGAGCTGCATCGAAGCAAAGGTGACTACCTTCAGGCTTTCGCACGATACCAGGAGCTGTTCGCTCCGTTTGTTCAGAGGAAGCAGAAAGCTGCATTGCGCTTTGCTGAATTCTTTGCTCCGAAATCCAGAGCGTCACTCTTCGTTCGCAACCAGGTCATGAATCTTCTTCGAATCCCTTGGGTCGCGGATTTAACTGTAGCAGGCGAAATCACCGACAAGCTGGCACTCCCACAATACTGATTGGAAAAATCCAGTTCTCCGGTATGGAACTCCGAGGACGTGGTGAGAATTCTTCCGGCGGGTGCGGCCCGGAGGAGATCGAACAGAAGGTGAGTTAGCGCGAACGGCGCAGGGTGATTAACGGAGAAGGTTTTCTCAAGACCATCCGGCGTCACTTCTCTTTCTGCGAACACAGCGGCCGCATTGTTGATCAGGACATCGATCCGCGAGAAACATCCGTGAAGCTGGCCAGCCAGACGATGGATCTCTGCCTGCGACGACAAGTCTGCCGGGAACAAGATCGGCGCGCTGCCCGCAACACACTTCACGACTTCCGTACGCATGAGATTCGACCGGGTTCGATCACGTCCCACCATCACGACTTCCGCACCACGTTCCGCCAGTAGCATGGCTGTGGCCAACCCGAGTCCACTCGTCGCCCCCGTGATGAGAACCGTCTTCCCGCTGATCGACATCCCGCTCTGCTGTGGTTCGGCGCTCAACATTTCTAGAACTCACTTCAATTTCAGGAAGCGTTCTACGTTGTCCGGCGCTAAGACGTCGCTGTTCGGGTGGCCTCTTTGGTGCCTCGTCAGCTTAACGAGGGACCTCTATTTGGCCTGCCGCGCAGCCGCCGCAGCCTCGGTAGATGGCGGCACAATACCTTTCATCCGCAGATAAACCGCCATGGTCCCGTACATCTCGTTATCGTGGGCCACGTTGAAATTAAGCAGGCCGAGTTTTGATTTATTACCGAGCGGCGTCTTGACGATCGCCGCCCCGTCGGCGTCGGTCATCCCCCTGTAAGCGTCGTCGCAGAGTTCGCCGGACGCTTTGAGCGCGGCAACCAGATCGGCCTTGCTTGTTTTTGAGGCGGCGTCGCCGCGCTTCATTTCACCTTTCGTCACGCTACACATCGCCATCTGCGCGTCGGCGACATGCGCAACCAGTTGTCCAAAAGTTCGGACCTCTGGGGCCGGCTTAAACGCGTAATCCGCTTCTGGCATTTTGTCAGCTGCCTTGAGGATATTAGCGCTCACTCCTTTGTAGACCGCAGTTACCTCGGCGGTCATGGGGTTCTGCGCTCGCAAGGCCGTAGCAGCGGCGAACATGACGAAAGAAAGACTCGAAACAACTCTTTTCATAGGACTCCTTTGGGCTCTCAAAACATGTCAGCTAATTCGCTCCAACTCACCGCTGGAGCGCTCGAGGAGGACTGACAAGGTCTACTCGATTGGGTAATTTCTTTGCTTCACGGGCGGAGCATTGACCAGGTTGCGGAGCGGCCTATAGGAGCGGCGGTAATCCTGTGAGGCGGGGCTCATGCTATGCCGTCCCGCGGGAGTTGCGCGCCGGTCGTGAAGGTCGCGCCGAACACGATGTTTCCTCTTGGGCGGAACGCGCAGTGTCGACGACCGAGCCGCCGCCACCGCGTTCGCTATTGCATCAAGTGGGCAATAAGATGCGATTCATTGAAAACCGTTGTAGATGCCAGCTTACCCTCCCGGACGGTCCACACCTTAGAGTTGAGACCATCCTCCGTCTACTGGAAGCTCGGCACCGGTCGTGAAGGTCGCGTCGAACGCGAGGAAGAGGACGGCCTTGGCGATCTCGTCCGACGTCCCCCAGCGCTTCATGGGAACCATGCCGATCATCTTCTCCCTGAGCTGGGCGGCCGCTTCTTTATCGGGGAACATCTTGCCCAAGATCGGCGTGTCGATGGGGCCGGGCGTCACCGCGTTGACGCGAATCTCCCGAGGCAGCAATTCGGCGGCGAGCGTCCGAGCGAAGGATCGCAGCGCAGCCTTGGCTGCTCCGTATGCGGCATTGCCGGGCATCCCCTTGACGTTGGCGATCGAGGTCGTGAGGACGACAGAGCCTCCCCGGTTGATTAACGGCGTGAGCTTCTGCACCGCAAAAAGCGGCCCTTTGGCGTTCAGGTTGAACATCTCGTCGTAGGCAGCCTCGGTCATGATCTCAAGAGGCGCTCGGATGCTGAACCCGGCGTTGACGAAGAGCAGGTCGAAGGTGTCGAACTCGGCCTTCACCCGAGACGCGAGGGCGTCTATGTCCGTCAACGACCGCGCGTCGCTCGAAACCACGATGGCGTCCTTTTCAAGCTCGTTCTGCGCCGATTCCAGACCTTCCTGCGAGCGACCCGTCACCAGAACACGCGCCCCCCCATCGAGGAGCATTTTCGCCGTCGCGAGCCCCATGCCGCTCGTACCGCCGATGATCACCACCTTTTTACCTTCGTACCGTTTCATGTGTATTCTCCTTGTGAATGGGTTTTCTTCGTTCTGTCGCCGTGATTCCAAGTTAGGGAAGTGGCGATGATCTTTTGCATCCAGTGGCGCGCCGACCGGCGCTCCTTCAGGACACCGCGCTCACGGATGCTGGGTAAGACAGGTCGACGCCAGAGACCTTGACGACGGCCTGCCACGCGGCTTCCTGGCTGGCGCGATCGTAGAGGTGTGGCTGGCGCTGCACCTCAATTGGGCCTGAGAACTTCCCTTGAGCCGAGGCGAAGAATTGCCCTGAGACATCGGTTCCGAACTCCGACGCCTGGAGGTACCGACGAGCCGCGGTCTCCGGCGTCTGATTCATGCCGGGAATGAGGTTCACGATTGGGATAAACAGATACTTCAACGCCGGGCCAGCGTTTCGCACCACCTTGGTGGCGGTCGCCCCACCGGGCGAGACAGCGTACACGGCCATGCCGGAGGGTAGCCGGCGCGCCAGCGCCGCGACCCACCAAGCGATAATGAGCTTCGCGTCGGCATACGTATTGTTGGGCACGTACTTCACGTTCGGCCCGTTGCGAATCAGGGCTTCGATAGCGGCGGTCCGGTCTCCCCGAAAGTATTTGGCCGCGAAGGCTGGCACATCGGTGTAACTGAACATCGGTACGCCCCCACGGGCAGGTTCCGCGCCAGCGATGACAATCCGCGTGTTGGGGCTAAGCAGGTTAGCGCGGAGCAACCCGACTGTCAGTTGATGATGGCCGATCAGCGGAGCCTGAGCCGCCTCGACGCCTGCCGCCGTGATCAAGCGCTTTTTACCGGGGACCATCCCTGCATTGAGCAGTAGGAAATCGATCGGCTGACCCCGCTTGACCAGCGCGGCGAGCGCGGACTGAACGCTGGACGGCGCGTCCAAATCCAGCTCTAGCGGCGTGAAGACCTGTTTCTTGGTTTCAGCCGCGAGTTGAGCGGCCGTCTCCTGGACCCGGGGCAGGCTGCGCCCCGTGACGATGACCTGGTGGTAGCCCTTGGTGGCGAGCATGCGGGCTGCCGCATAACCGAGCCCGGAAGTGGTGCCGGTAACGAGCGCGAACAAATGTTTCATGGGTCTCCGTGGCGAAGTATTGAAGGCCGAGCCGTGAGGCCTCGCGAGGCCAGAGCCAGCTTGTTAATTTCGAACTATTCAGTTGTATAATGGTTTGGTAGAGATTGTCAATGAGTTTTGAACTAGATGTTTCAAAATACCGCTAAGCCGCGGGGTCGACCGCGCAGCTTCGACGAGACGGGGGCGCTGGAAAAGGCGACGCAGGTGTTCTGGTCAAAGGGCTACGACGGCGTGACGATTGACGATCTCGTCGCCGGGATGGGTGTGGGACGACCGAGCCTGTATGCGGTCTTTGGGGACAAGCGGGCGATATTCTTGCGCGTCCTGAAGGCGTACGCAGAACGGAAGGGCGCATCAGCCGCGAAGGCACTCCTCTCGCCACAGAGTCTTCGCCATTCGATCGCGGGCTTTCTGAGGTACGCCGTCGAAAGTTCGACCGAGAAAGATTCCGCCCGGGGCTGCCTTCTGATTTGCGTCGCGCCGCTTGTGGACGATGCTGAAGTCCGGCGGTTCCTGCAGAACGCGGCCGCGGGCGGCGCAGCGCTGGTGGAAGGTCGTTTCCGGGACGCAATCAGCGCGGGCGAAATCCCGGCCGACTTTCCTGTCGCCGAACGCGCGATCCAAGTCACGGATTTTGCTCGTGGCCTTACCATGCGTGCGCTGATAGGCACGCCGCGCAAGACGCTCCTCAGGGATGCCAGGGAAGCGGCCGAGTTGGTGCTCCAGCCGCGGCGCTGGGACAGTCGTAGCGAGTAACCAAGACCCGTTCGTATGTCGCTAAGGGCCTCACCACATCTGCTGATATTTTCGCGAAGCGTTTCGAGCAGGAGATGAAGGCGGGGTGCCTGACTCGCACACCCTCTGCCAGGTGCGAGGCCGTGTGCTCGTTGACTTGTTGCAGGGTTTGCAGCTTCGCGGCAAGGTCGGCATTGGCCGCGAACAACTGCTGCAAGAAGCTCCAAGCTATGTGCCCCTGATTCTAGGCAGGCAACTCTAACACACTTCTCGGCGGCGATGCGTGTCGACGAGTGCCAAATCAATGCACTCACAGACAATGGTCACGAGAGGTGTTTCGTGGCGCGGTGGAGCACCTGTTCACACAGCGTTGCCGGACGAAAAGCAAACGAGGGAAATGACAGAGTATGGAAAGCATGGCGAGCCATGATGCCGGCTTCCCGCCCTTCCCGCGCTGTTTGCGAATACCTTCGGGATTCCCACATTCCCGCGGTCTAGATGACTGGATATATCTTTTCGTGCCCACTCAACTCGACTATAGCCACCGCAAGGAGCTTATAACGGATGTCTCAGGTCCACAGCGTAACGGATCTCCCGTTACACCCAGGAACGTTGTCGAATCCTTAGATATTCGTGACGATCGGCGGTTGCGGTGTCGAGAAGATCGCTCGCTTGCATGACGACACCAGCTTTGCTCTCGGCACTCACGATTCTTCGCGGTCTGTGCGACTCATTTGCGTGTGGCATGATCGGCATGGGGGATTCCGAGAAAGCTCCCCAATGCCGAGCACTGCGAGTACATGTTCGGTCTTTGTGACCGGCTGCAGCGTGAGCTTTCAGAGCGCGCGAGCTCAAGGCCGCAGACGATTAGGAGTCATTGTGGAAGCCTCATCCCCTCGCAGCGTTCAACGCCGCGACTGCTAACTTTCGCTGAGCATTGATTTACCCGTGTCTCAAATCGATGCTCATCGCTTGGGCGATAAAGCGCAGGCACCACAGCAAGTGCGGTTTGACCCCAAAATTGTTGATTCTCATTCTGGCGGTGAGGGTGAGATTCGAACTCACGGAACCCGCAAAGGTTCAACGGTTTTCGAGACCGCCGCATTCGACCACTCTGCCACCTCACCGCACGCGAACTCTCTTAGAATAACAATGCCAGCCGTTACCAGCCCAATACGGCGGCAAACATGAGCGGCGCAACAATGGAAGCGTCCGATTCAATCACAAATTTCGGCGTGTGAATCCCCAGCTTTTCCCAGGTGATCTTTTCATTCGGAATCGCGCCTGAATAGGAACCGTAGCTTGTGGTGGAATCGCTAATCTGGCAGAAATAACCCCACAACGGAGTATCCTCCCGCTCCAAATCCTGCCGCAGCATAGGCACCACACAAATCGGAAAATCACCCGCGATGCCGCCGCCAATCTGATAAAAGCCGATAGAGGCACTCTTCGAAGTGGCCGTGTACCATTCCGCCAGCGACATCATGTACTCGATTCCCGTCCGGACGGTATGGACGTTCTTGACATCACCAGCAATGCAATGCCCCGCGAACATGTTACCCAAAGTGGAGTCTTCCCATCCAGGAACAAACATCGGCAAATTACGTTCCATCGCTGCGTAAAGCCAGCTGTCTTTCACGTCGATCTGAAAGGTCTTTTTCAGGTCTTCAGACTGCAGAATACGATAGAAAAACTGATGGGGGAAAAGGTGCTCGCCCTTCTGATCGGCGGCGATCCATTCCTTCAAAATCACGCCTTCAATACGCCGCATCGCCTCTTCTTCCGGAATGCAGGTGTCGGTAACGCGGTTCATGTGGCGTTCGAGTAGTGCCTGCTCATCTTCCGGATTCAGGTCGCGCCAGTGGGGCACGCGCTCATAAAAATCGTGCGCAACCAAGTTGAAAACATCTTCTTCCAGGTTGGCGCCGGTGCAGCAAATGGCATGTACTTTTTCTTGCCTGATCATCTCCGCAAGCGATACACCAAGTTCGGCTGTGCTCATGGCTCCTGCCAGTGTCATGAACATTTGGCCGCCCTTATCCAGGTGCGAGATGTAAGCTTCCGATGCCTCCACGAGTGTGGCCGCGTTGAAGTGCCGGTAGTGGCGCTTGATAAAGGTGGAGATGGGACCGTTTGTCATATCAATTACAACGATAGCCAAACGCCCTAGTCAAGCTCGAGTGGGATATAGATCAGGTGTCCACTCCGCTCCACCAAGAGCACAGCCGGGTCACCAGTCTTGAGGTTCGTCAGTACGTTCCGCAACTGCACAATGCTGGTAACCGGCTGCCGGTTCACCGAATAAATCACATCGCCCACTTCCAGCGGCGGACCGGAGAGCGGGGCATTGGAACGGCGGGCAGCGACAACAACCCCAGCCGGCCTGCGCAGGTCCGGCATCAGTTTGACCACCTGCTCAGTGAGGTTCAGGCCCACAATACCGAGCGGCTCAACTACATTTTGGATGGGGTCGACGAGATCCGCCAGCGCATCCAGTTCGGCGCCTGATTGTTCCTCCGTGACAACGGGAAGTGCAATCGACTCTGACCCACGTTGGATTTGCAGAGACACCTTGGTACCAGGCGTTAGCCGGTACACTCGCGCCTCTAACTGTTGGAGGCTATGAATGGAACGGCCATCAATGCCCGTAATAATGTCGTCGGCCTCAATGCCGCCATGCGCCGCCGCACCCTCCGGCGCCACGTCGGATACAATCACGCCGTGATCCATCTCCAGGGAAAGACCTTCCGCCATCTGTGGCGTTATGGTCTGGCCTGATAAGCCCAGTTGAGCGCGATGCACATGCCCCTGAGTCTTTAGCTGTCCGTAAACCTGTTCCGCGATCTTACTTGGAATCGCAAAGCCGATTCCCTCACTGCCGCCCGACTGCGTCAGGATGAAAGTGTTCAAACCAACCACGTTGCCGTCTGTATCAATGAGCGGACCGCCACTGTTGCCCGGATTGATAGGCGCGTCAGTTTGAATGTAGACCATAGGGTCGTCCGACTTGATCTGCCGGGAAACAGCGCTTACAACGCCCATGCTGACGGAGTTTTCGAGTCCCAAGGGATTTCCCAAAGCCAGCACAATCTCACCTTGCTTTAAATCATCGGAGTTGCCAAAGCTCAGATAAGGTAAATTCTTTCGGTCAACCTTCACAACCGCCAAATCTGTGTCGCGATCGACGCCCACAATGGTGCCCGGAATGGGACGGTTCAGGCTACGGTCGCCGTTCTTTCGGGCTTCAGCTTCCATCGCAGTATTTAGCTGAACTTTGACGGAATGCGCACCTTTCACCACATGCGCGTTAGTCAGTATGTAACCGTCCGGGCTGAGAATGATACCCGAGCCGCTACTGTTTTGGGCGGTGAGCAGTTCGCCGTTGTTCTCCTCATTTTCAGGCGTAACGTAGCTGCGCACGAAGATCTGGACAACTGCTCGCCCGGACCGTTGAGACACTTCCTCGAAAGAAGCACTGAGTTGCTTCAAAACATCCATTTTCTGAGGATTTGGAGCGGCAGGCGCTTTTGTCTCTTGTGCCTCCGTGGCGGCAGTGCTAACAAGTACCGCAGTTATGAGGGTTAAAGCGGAAAGTTTCAAAGGAACGACTCCTACCTAAGTAGATGCATGAAGGAACTGATTTTCCCCTATCAATAATTGTTAAGCCGAATTGTTACCCTCAACTGAAGCCATTCAAATTTGCTAGTTAGAATTCGCATCTCCGGCCCGCAACGCCCCAGCGCCGAAGCCGAACCCCGCCATATTCAAGTTGCATCTCCGAATGCGGTAACGCGACCTGTTAATCGCGACAAAGCCCTGCTCGGGGGATCCTCCTTAGTCGCCATCGGTATTCTTGGCAGCCGGATTTCCGGTCTGCTGAGAGAACGCGTCATCGGTCACTATTTCGGATTGGATTCGATTGTGGCTGACGCTTTCCGCGGCGCCATTCGGATCCCGAACCTGCTCAATAACCTGTTGGGAGAAGGCGTTCTTTCCGCATCCTTCGTTACGGTCTATGCTAAGTTGCGATCGCTTAAGAACGACGACGAAGCCGAAGATCTTGCCTCTGCCGTCTTCGCAATCCTCGCAATGCTTTGCACCACGCTGGTGGTTTTAGGCATCCTGCTGACTCCTTTGCTCGTTTACATCGTCGCGCCAGGGTTCACGGGCGAAAAGCGTCTGCTCACCATTCAATTGGTGAGAATCCTGTTCCCTTCCACCGGATTTCTGGTTATGAGCGCCTGGTGCCTGGGAGTGCTGAACAGTCATCGGAAATTTTTGTTGTCCTATCTGGCTCCTGTGGTCCTGAATGCAACCGTAATCCTGGTCACAATTGCTACGGCGCGTTCGAGAACCGAAAATCAATTAGTCCTTATCGTCGCTTGGTCCTTCGTCCTGGGTAACGTGCTGACCTTCGCCGTGCAGTTACCCAGCGTGATGAAGCTGCTGCGAGAGTTCCACCCTTACCTGGATTGGAAGTCACCAGCCATTCGCCAAGTGATGCGAAACTTCGGCCCCGTATTTGTAAGCCGCGGCGTCGTCCAGATTAGCGCGTTCATTGACTCCATGATCGCCAGTTGGCTTCCCACAAGTGCCGTGGCGGCGTTTGGTTATGCCCAAATTATTGCCGTGCTGCCTGTCAGCCTCTTCAGCATGTCAGTGTCTGCCGCGGAACTTCCCGCCTTATCCAGCGCCGTCGGAACTGACGAGGAAGTAGCCAGCGCGTTGCGTAAACGTCTTGCGTCAGGGCTTAGGAATATTGCATTTTTTATTGTGCCCTCAGCCGTGGCGTTTCTCGCGCTGGGTGATGTGCTCGCAGCCGCTCTTTATCAATCAGGCAAATTCAATCACAGTGATGCCATTTATTTGTGGGGCATACTCGCCGGTTCGTCAGTCGGGCTGCTAGCCACATCATTAGGCCGCCTGTACTCGTCCACTTTTTACGCTTTGCTTGATACAAGAACTCCGCTGCGTTTTGCCGTAGTGCGAGTAGTGCTGACAACCATGTTGGGGCTGTTCTTTGCTCTTGTTCTTCCACGATGGCTGGGGATCGACCTAAAGTGGGGCGTAGCGGGATTGACGACATCCGCCGGCATCGCGGGTTGGGTCGAGTTTGCCCTGCTTCGCAAGTCTCTAACTGAGCGCATTGGGAATATCTCGCTTGATGCCGGCTTCACCGCAAAACTGTGGAGCGTTGCTCTGGCATCGGCGTTATTCGCGTATCTCGTCAAGCTAGCCATGGGAGTGGGGCACCCGATTTTCCTGGCCTGCGCCGTTCTGCCAGTCTTCGGCATTGGTTACTTTGCAGGCACATTTCTTCTGGGAGTAAACGAAGCTGCAAGCAAAATCCGGGCAATTATGAAGCGCTTGGGGATCCGAGTTTAGCCTCCCATAGAATTCGCTCCGTAATGCGAGATATCTGCAGGTCTTCCTGCGCGGGCAGAATACGAGTCTCAAATTTGCCCAGGAATGCTAAATGGCTTGTGACTGCATCGCGAATCTCTTGCGCATGCTCTCCAATACCGCCGGTAAAAACCAACAGGTCTAAACCGCCCAGCGTCGCCGCCATTCCCGCAATCGACTTCCGCACCTGATATTCGAACAGGCGCAGCGCCAGATCGCACTTCGCATTTTGTTTGCGCTCTTTCATTAACTCGCGCACATCACTGCTGAATTCAGAAATACCCTTCAATCCGGATTCATGGTCGACGATTGTCTCCAACTCATCCGGCTTAGTCCCCAAACGCAACAGATAGATTAATACGCCAGGATCAACATCACCCGTTCGAGTTCCCATCATCACACCACCCGAGGGAGTCAACCCCATGCTGGTATCAATCGATTGACCATTAAAGATCGCAGTAATGCTCGATCCGTTACCAAGGTGGGCAACCACTAACTTCGAAGGCGTGTGCTCCATCTGCTCCAGAATCGATTCCAGAGACAATCCGTGGAACCCGTAACGCTCCACACCCTTGTCCCTGACGTCTTTTGAAAACGTTAGAGTCTTTGACACATCGGGAAGGTTCTTGTGGAATGCCGTGTCCAGGCAAATCACTTGCGGCATACCGCTCAAAGCCTTCGAAAGACCCTCAATCACGGCTAATGATGCCGGCAGATGAAGAGGCGCAAACGGCGTCGCGTCCTTCAGCGCTTCCATAACTCTGTCATTCAACCGAATATGGTCCCGCAGCTTAGGCCCGCCATGAACAACGCGGTGCCCTGCCGCGCTAATCTCCCCAATGCCAGCATCGTGAATGGCCTTGAGCGCCATCTGGACAGCAGCTTGATGGTCGGCGATGGCTTCCCTGCCCTCTTGCTTCTGGCCTTCGCCGGAACGCGTCCAGAAGCTGGACGATTCCCGCCCTACTTCTTCAGCCTCACCTTCCAGCGAGAGCTTGCCGTCCGAAAAAACTCCGAACTTCAGTGAAGACGAGCCGCAATTGAGGGCCAAAACATTTTTCCTAGGCATTGACTCCCGCCTGAATCAGTTGCTCCGCCTGCTTGAGCGCTTCCGATGTAATCGTTTCGCCTGATAGCATCCGGCCTATTTCGCGCGAACGATTTTCACCTGTTAATTCCTCAATTTCAGTAGTCACGCGGCCTTTCCGCTCACGCTTGGCAACTGAGTAATGATGATCGCCGAAGCCTGCAATCTGCGCCAGATGCGTCACACAAATCACCTGGTTGCTCCGCGACAAAATCTTCAAGCGCTTGCCCACCGCGGCGGCGGCAGCGCCGCCCACCCCGGCGTCTACCTCATCAAAGACCAGAGTGCTCAAGCCGTGCCGCTTGCCGGAGTCTCCCGCGGCCGTTTTCAAAGCCAGCGCTATGCGAGATAGCTCACCCCCAGAAGCAATCTTCTCCAGCGCTTTCAACTCCTCGCCACGATTTGGCGAGACCAGAAAGCTGATCTCATCCCAACCGTTGACGCCCCAGGCTGACTGCTTCACGCTGATATTGAACTGCGTGCCGCCCATCATCAGTCCCTTCAACTCGCTCTCCACCTGCTTGCTCAAGGCCTCCGCCGCCGCTGTTCGCTTCTTGCTCAAATCCGCAGCCAGCTTCTCGTATTCCTTTGCCGCCTGCGCTCGCTGCTGTTCTAAAGCCTGACGATGCTCATTGGCATTTTCCACTTCGTCAATCCGCCTCGCGACATCATCGCGAAAGGCCAGAATCTCGGCGAGAGTGGATCCGTACTTGCGCTTCAACTTATCCAGCGCTGCCAGCCGACTCTCCACGTCTTCCAATTTTGCCGGGTCACTCTCCAGTTTTCCGAGGTAGTCCCGCAGCTGATAAGCGGCTTCATCCACTTGTAAGGCGGTCTGTTTCAGAGCATTTGCCGTCTCAGCCATGGCCGGGTCAATCTTTACCAGCTCATCCAACCGTTTGGTCGCGGTTCGCAGCTGTTTGGTTGCGCTTTCTGGAGAATCATAAAGCGCGCCGTAAACCGCCGAGGCCGATTCCTGCAATCTCGTCGTGTTCTGCAAAATACGGCGGTCGGCCAGCAGTTCATCATCCTCGCCCACCTTGGGCGCTACTGCTTCAATCTCTTTGGACTGAAATGTCCATAAGTCCAATAGCCGCAGCTTCTCCTGTTCGTTGCGGCCCAGCTCCTCCAGCTTTACCCCAAGATCCCTCCAAGTTGCGAAGGCGCCCGCCACTTTCTCGCGCAAACCTTCCACCCTGGCGTAAGCGTCCAGCATGTGCCGCTGTGCCTGAGAAGTGAACAGAAGCTGCTGTTCGTTCTGGCCGTGAATGTCACCCAAAAGAGGAGCAAGCTGCTTCAGAAAAGCTGTGGTCACCGTGCGGTTCCCCACAAACGCCCGTGATTTACCATTGGCAGACACCTCGCGCTCCACAATCAACTCTTCTTCCGAACCGAAGTCGATGCCAGCCTCGTCCATCATGGCCTGCAGTTCCTGGCCCCGCTCAAGGGAAAAGATTCCCGACACCCGGGCACGCGTCTGTCCGCTGCGAACCATCTCCGCCGATGCCCTGGCGCCCAGCAGCAGCCCCAGCGAATCCACGACAATCGACTTGCCGCTCCCCGTTTCCCCCGTCAATACGTTGAGGCCGCCATGAAAGCGGATGCGAGCTTGCTCAACCACCGCATAGTTCTCAACCATCAGTTCCACCAGCATCGCCTCATTCTAGAACTGTGCCGCCAAAACGCGCTGTAACGCAAATACTTCTCCGCTAATCCAAATCAGCAGCTGCCGATAGAATGGGGTAGAACCTAGTGACGCTACTGAAAGGACCTCGTTAATTTGCCCTTTGTGACGCTTCCCGCCGACCTAGGTCTGTGGGACATTATTCAGAACCTCAGACCTGTTCCCCTGGCTATCATCGTTATCCTGATTCTTTTCTCGCTTCTTTCCTGGACAATCGTTCTCTCAAAGGGCAGCATTTTCGGTCGCGCGCGGCGAGCCAACAAGAACTTTCTCAGGGCTTTCCGTAAAGCCAATAACCTGCAGTCGGTTGCGATTGCGAGTGAGCAGTTCAATGCGTCACCCTTAGTGGCTGTTTTTGATTTTGGCTATGGCGAAATTGAGCGCCAAGTCAAACAACGCGGCAGCCTGGTAAACCGGCCGGCCGTTGAGCGCAGCCTGCAACTTGGCATTAGTGAGGAAGTCACCAAGCTTGAGATGAATATGAACTGGCTGGCAACTGTGGCCTCGGTCTCGCCGTTTATTGGTCTGTTTGGAACCGTTTGGGGAATCATCGATGCATTTGAGGGCCTGGGCACTGCCGGCAGCGCGAGCTTGCGCGCAGTCGCGCCCGGCATCTCTGAAGCGCTCGTCACGACCGCCGTGGGCCTGGCAGCCGCCATTCCGGCCGCCATCTTTTACAACATTTTCGGCACAAGGATCAAGGAATTGGGTACACGCATGGAAGACTTCGCCATAGAATTCCAGAACTTCGCCGATCGAGACTTTGGCGGCTGACATGGCGTTCTCGTTTAGCAGCAGCGGCGGCGGCAGGTCCGGACGCCGGTTCAGCGGTCCTTCAGCCATGTCTGAAATCAACATCGTTCCGCTGGTTGACGTGGTTCTGGTGTTGCTGATCATCTTCATGATCACGGCGAACGTGATGGAGTTTGGGCTTGATATCAAGGTTCCGCAGGTCAAGCGCACCCAAAACACGTCCCAGGATCTGCCCGTGGTTTCCATTTCGAAGACGGGCGAATCTTTCCTGAATGAGAAGCCCATCAACATCAATCTGTTAGCGCAGGGGATCCATCAGCGTTTTCGGAATGCTACAGCCGTCTACGTGAGGGCCGATAAAGAAACGCCATGGGACCCAATCGCGCAGATAGTTGCTGAACTGGGTGAAGCCAAATTCGAGGTCCGTATGGTGACCGCCCCCATAGACTCAGCCGCCCGTCAACGCAAATAGCCATGCCGCAGCCGATTGATTTACTGGACCAGCGCGACCCTCTCGCCGCCCCTTTTGCCGGGGCGGTTGCGGTCCACGCTCTGGTTCTTTTTTTGGCCTTCTACGGTTGGTTCTGGATGAATCGCAGTTCGGACAAGTTGGGCGATCTGCATCCCGCGGGGGGACCCGCCTATGCCGTTTCACCCGTTCATACAATTCCCATTCCTCAGCATGATGCACCGCCGAACCCGGTAGCGAACGACACACAATCCACCGTACCCACGGCGCCGGCCAAGGTTGAAACGCAAAAGACGCCGCCTCCGCCCCCCAAGAATGCGTTTCAGATTCCAGACAAACTGCAGTACAAAATAGACCGTCCAACCAATCGCCAGAACTATACTCAGCCAGCGCCACCGAACCAGGTCTACAGCAGCACGCGGCAGGCCGTATCCAACCCCATGTACGCGCCCCAGTCCGGAGGCGGGCAGGTGGGCGTCGGGCCGAACTCACCGCTCGGCAACCGGTACGGCTGGTATGCCGAACTGATCCGCCAGCGCATTGCGCAGAACTGGCGCACTAACGGACTGGATTCGCGCAGCCAGGCGTCTCCCGCCGTTGTCAGCTTCACTATCATGCGCGATGGCACAATCCGTAATCCTCAACTCACCCAATCCAGCGGCAATCCCAACATTGACAACACCGCCCTTCGTGCCGTTTACGACTCCAACCCGATGCCTGCGCTTCCCCCGCAGATAACTGAAAACTACATCTCCGCTCAATTCACATTCAACTTACGCTGATGCGCCTACTCATTGCTTCCTTCATCGCGATAGCCGGAATCGGCTGGCTTTCCGCTCACCAGCAGGTGACCGGCACTATAGAAAAGAATCCCGGTAAGCCGCGCGTGGCGGTGACTGATTTTCGGGCAAATGGAGCGGCTGCGCCCCTGGTTGCCACTTTCAACGCTACTGTTGCCGCCGACCTGCAAGCCTCGCCGCTGATTAACTTCGTTCCGAAAACGATGTACCCGTTGCAGCCGCCCCAGCAGCCCAGTGATCTGGTGGCCGGCGTTGCCCCGCCCAGCAATAACGCGGTCATCCAGGCCTCGCGGCTCACCGATTGGAGCCTGCCCCCGGTCTCCTCGAACTTCCTCGGCATCGGTTATGGAGCAGAAGACCGCGGCCTATTCGTTGCATTCGGCTGGCTTTACTCCACAGCCACCAACATCCCGAGCCTTCAACAGGCTCAGGTGTTTGGCAAAGTCTATACGGCTTCGCTGGATGCTGCGGGCGCAACTGACGCCGGTCATCGCTATGCGGCAGACATACTGGCCCAGTTCGGCGGCAAAAGTCTGGTTGGTACTCGGATTGTCTTTGTTTCAGACCGCACCGGAGCAAAAGAAGTCTGGGTGATGAATTTCGACGGCACAGATCAACGCCAGCTCACCCGCTACGGTTCCATCTCTACCTTCCCTTCGGCGTCGCCAGATGGACGCATGGTTGCGTTCACGACATATGCCGGCGGTTACCCGGCCATTCAATTGCTTTCACTCGACACTGGCCGAAAGCTTCCCTTTTACAATCAGCGGGCGTCCATGAACGCTTTCGTTTCATTCACACCCGATTCCAGATCGGTTGTCTTCTCTTCCACCGCGGCTGGCGGTCCGGCTCAGCTCTATGCGGCAAACGTCGATGGCGGTAATCTTCGCCGGCTGACTCATTCCGGAGCCATTGAAGTGGAAGCCAAGGTCAATCCGAAAACCGGCGCTGGTTTAGTGGATGTGTCCGGACGCGGAGGCTTGCCGCAGATTTACAGCATGAGCATGGAGGGAGTGGACGTGAAGCGCCTTTCAGCCGGCACCGGCGAAGCTACCAATCCAGCATGGAATCCCGATGGAGAACATTTGGCCTTTGCCTGGACTAAAGGATTTGAGCCAGGCAATTACAACATTTTTGTCATGGACGCCATTTCCCAACAGACCACGCAATTGACCGCCAATGAAGGCCGAAATGAAAATCCCACTTGGGCGCCTGACGGTGCTCATATCGCCTACGCATCGAAGCGCGGCCGCCAGTCGCAGATTTGGGTCATGAATGCGGACGGCACCGGCAAACATCCGCTAACACAAGCCGGAAATAATGAAAAACCTGTTTGGGTTAACGCTGAACAATGAAATACTGAAAGACGTTTCCTTGAGGAGGGACTTCTTAAAAAGATATGTATAACAAACGAGCTTTGGCGTTGAGTGCCGCGCTGATTCTAGGTCTGGCCGTAGGCTGCAAAAAGAAAGTGCCGCCACCACCGCCACCACCACCGCCGCAGGAGGCTCCCGCGCCCGCTGCCAAGCCGGTTATCAATTACTTCACAGCTGAGCCCAGCACCGTGAACTCGGGTCAATCGTCGTCCTTGCGCTGGTCGGTTTCAGACGCGACGAAGGTGACCATCAACAACGAAATCGGTGAGGTCAGCCCCAATGGCCGTCGTGGTGTTTACCCGACAGTAACGACCACCTATCACTTGACTGCGACAGGCGCAGGCGGTAATGCTGAGGCCGATGCCACGGTGACCGTCTCGACGCCGCCGCCACCGGCTCCGGTACAAGCGGCCGCTCCAACGCAAACGGTCCAGGACATCCTTGCACACCAGGTTCAGGATATTCACTTCGATTACGACAAGAGCGATGTTCGTGCGGAGGATCAATCCGTTCTCCAGGCCGACGCTGCCGCGCTCAAGCAGATTTTCCAGATGGACGCGAGCTTCATCGTCACTGTCGAAGGACATTGCGACGAACGTGGTTCGGCAGAATACAATCTGGCCTTGGGCGATCGGCGTGCGGCTGCCGCCAAAGACGCTCTCATTGCCCTTGGAGTTCCCGGCGATAAGCTGAAGACTATCAGCTACGGCAAGGAACGTCCGCTCTGCACAGAGGCTACCGAAGAATGCTACGCCCGCAACCGCCGGGCTCACTTTGCTGCGACGCAGTAGTGATAGCTCACCCTAGTAGACTTTAATTTGAAGTGACGAAACGGGGACGGGTAACAACCGTCCCCTTCTTTTGAGGAGTGCTTTGCTAATGAAATTTGTTCGGCTGGCTGCCTTACTGCTGTGCTGTTCTTCTTACTCGTTCGCCGTCAACAAGGACCTGGTCCAGCTACAACGCGATCTGGAAGACAAGATCAATTCCGTCCAGCTCGATCTAGATACCAAGTTGGCCGCAATCAATGGTGTGCTGTCCGCGATGCAGGCAGATACGCGCCGGACTGCGGATCAGGTCGCCTCCATGCAGGAGAGCATCGGCAATAGCGTGGCGAAGTCTTTGACCCCGGTTGCCGGGCTTGGCACCAAAGTGGACAGCATGGGCGACGATGTTCGCTCTCTGAAAGATGCGCTATCTGATCTGAGCTCCCGCCTGGAGCGCATGGACGCCAAAATGACTGATCTGAAGAATCAATTGCAGGTGATTCAAAGCCCGCCTCCGGCCCCCGCTGCCACTGCCGCACCAACAACCCCGGGGGGAACCTCTGCTCTATTGCCCTCCGGCGCACCGTCGCAGGCTCCGGCGAACCCTGCACTGCCGATGGGATTGAGCGCGGACAAAAGCTATAATGATGCCGCCACTGATCTTCAGACCGGCAAAACCGACCTTGCCTACAACGAGTTTCAGCAATATCTTACTTATTTCCCAAACACCGAGCTCGCAGCGAACGCGCAGTACTACATCGGCGAAATCGACTACAATAAATCGAACTATTCGGGCGCTGTAAAGGCCTTCGACGCTGTGCTGGAGCACTACCCGAACAATCCAAAGACATCGGACGCCCACCTGATGAAAGCCTACGCCCTGTTGAAGATGAATCGGAAAACGGCTGCCGTACAGGAATTCAGGATCCTGGTCGCCCGCTACCCGAATAGCGACAACGCACGACGCGCACTGCAGCAATTGCGAGCTTTAGGGGCGTCTCAGCGCTAAACAGGGCCGCCAGTAAAGTTTTTTCTCCTTTTCAATCAGTTGAGAGTAGAATAGAGCGCACAAGGGTGCGTTTTGGCTTCGCTAGTTTTTGCCGCGTTTTTCCTGGGTGCGACGCCCGCTGTTGACCTTCAAAAAGTGGGTTTGCAGGCGCTGGATCACGGAGATTTCGCGCAAGCCCAGCAGGCTTTTGCCCAGATAGCTTCGGCCGATCCAAAAGATTATTCAGCCCTCTTCAATCTGGCGCTGGCCGAAAGCGGTCTCAAGCTCGATTCAAACGCCATCGAACACTATAAACAGGTTTTGGCATTGAAACCGGGGCTGTACGAAGCTGAACTGAACCTGGGGATCCTGCAACTCCGCCAGCACAACGAGGCAGACGCGATCGTCCAGCTTCAGGATGCCGCCAAACAGAAGCCCAGCGCAGCCCGCCCCCAACGATATCTAGCGGAAGCCTTGCTGAGCCAGGGCAACTATCCAGCAGCCGAATCCGCCTTCGAATCAGCTCTGAAGCTCGACCCCAAATTGAGTGTCGCGGAACTCGGCCTTGGCCAAAGCTTGCTGCATCAGAGCAAGCTGGACGAAGCGCTTCCTCACTATAAGCAGGCGGTTACGCTCGACCCTGCCAACAAGTCTTTTCTGATGGAAATCGCCAGCGCACTTTTGAAGTCTAATCGGCAAGCTGAGGCGGTAGATCTCCTTGCACAATTCCCAGACGACGCCGGCGCCCGTGAAGCGGCTGGGAACGCCTATCTGGAGATGAACCGGCCAGCCGACGCCGTGACTCAGTTCGAAGCAGCCACGAAAATATCACCCACCACCGCTAACCAGGTGGCGCTAGCCTCCGCTTATTTGAAGAATAATCAGGCGGATTTGGCACAACCGATTTTGGAAAAGGCGCTCGCCCAGAACCCGAAAGATTTTGACTTATTGATGGTAGTGGCCCGTTTGCATCGGGATCATAAAGAATATCCGCTGGCGGCCAATATGTTCGTGGCGGCTGCGAAGCTGCAACCCGATTCGGCTCAGGCCTGGAACGAAGCCGCCACTTCCTATATGATGTCGAACGAATTTCCCGAAGCGCTCGCCGCTATGGATAAAGTTCGCTCTCTGAATGCGGAAACAGACGGTGACTTTTATTTCCGTGCGATGGCGCTTGACAAACTCCACCAGGTGAAACCGGCTTTGGCCGCATACCAGCGCTTTCTGCAAGTGAGTCAGGGCAAACACCCGGATCAGGAGTTCATCGCGCGGCAGCGCAGCAGAATCCTCGAGAAGGAGGCTAATCGATGATCAGAGTTAGTCTTTTGTTCGTGATGCTTAGTTCCGTGGTTTCCGCCCAGGCACTTATGGGCGACATAAACCTGGAGCGAGATCCGGTCAAGCGGTCGGACTTGGCCTTGAACCTGGCGGACGAGTCGTTCGACAACGCCCGCGATTTCTATCAGAAAGGCGCTGTTGAGAAAGGCGATGCCGCGCTTGAGAATATGACCAATGCCCTCAACGTATGCGTGCAGTCCCTGGCGATCACAAATAAGGCAAGGTTCTACAAGAAAGCTGAACTCAAAGTAGCCTATTTGCAAAGGCGAATGGGAACCCTGGTCGAGGACTTAGGCGTGCAGGAGCGCGGTTGGGCGGAACAGACAAAACGAAAGCTCGAAGAGATTCACGATAAAATTTTAGATGGAGTTATGCGCAGGTGAAGATAGTCATGGCAGGTTTCCTGGTCTGTTTGGCAGGTTCAATCTGCTCTGCCCAGGACCGCGACTTCCTGACACCGAACGAGGTTCAACAGATTCGTGAAGCCCAGGATCCTAACGAGCGGCTCATGCTCTACTCGAAATTCGCCCGCCAGCGAATCGATCTAATAGAGCAATACCTATCGAAAGACAAACCTGGGCGCAGCGTCTTCATTCACAACAATCTGGAAGATTACACGCACATCATCGAAGCCATCGATTCGGTTTCCGACGACGCGCTCAGGCATAAACGCGATATTGATCAAGGAACGCTTGCGGTGATCAATGCGGAGCATGAAATCATTGATAAGCTGAACAAAATTCAGGATAGCCAGCCATCCGACCTGGACCGGTATAAGTTTCTACTCAGTGAAGCAATCGACACTACGTCAGACAGCGAAGAGCTCTCCAAAGAAGATTCTGCCAAGCGAGGTGGCCAGTTAGCTGCTGCCGATGCGAAGGAACAGAAGGACCGGGAAGCGTTGATGCCCGACAAGGAAGTGAAGGACCGCAAGAAGGACGCCCAGGCGCAGGACCAGCCTTCGCGTAAGATTCCCACGCTGCTCAAACCCGGCGAGAAGGTCGGCGAACCTAAATAGAGGGCCGGCATTAGCGTACAGTGGGTAAAGAGACCTACTTGGCACACAGTCATTCGCATGCTCCGGCAACCACCGGGTGGACGCTTCGTCTCTCCTTGATCGCGACGCTCGTCTTTACCGGGTTTGAAACCTACGCGGGATTTCGCTCGAACAGCGTTTCTTTGCTTTCGGATGCAGCCCACAACTTTACGGATGCGGTGGCGTTACTGCTGGCCGCCATTGGGCTTTATTTGCAAGCCAAGCCGGCCGACGAGTTCAAAACCTTCGGCTATCAACGCGCTGGAGTAATGACCGCGTTCTTCAACGCCGCCACTCTCGTTCTGATTTCCTTCGTCATTTTCTGGGAAGCTGTTCTCCGAATTCTCCATCCCCAGCCTGTGGACGACATGCTCATGTTCTGGGTGGCACTGGCCGCGCTTCTGTTGAATGGCGGCATCATGCTGGCTCTTAACCGTGGAAAGAAAAACGACATCAATCTAAAGGCAGCGTTCGTTCACTTTCTCGGCGATGCGCTGGGCGCGGCAGCTATCATTATCGGCGCCATCATCATTCGCTATACGCGCTGGACCTATATCGACCCCATCCTTTCCATCGCGCTAGGCGGGTTAATTCTTTACAGCGCTTGGGACATCATCCGGGAATCCATGAACATACTTCTGGAAGGTCTGCCCCGAGGCCTGGCATTACCGGATATAGCCCTGGCGATGAGCAACGTGGATGGCGTTCTGGACGTTCACGATCTTCATGTATGGAGTATCGGCTCACACACCCATGCGCTGAGTTCCCATGTACTGATTGACGACATGCCGCCTTCGGCAAGCGACGCGATTCTAAGGCGCATCAATACCAAGCTTTGCTCCCTTGGCATTCATCACAGCACGATTCAGTTTGAGCACGTTCCCTGTGTGATGACCGAATCTCCCTGCCGCATGGGCACTGATCATGTCCATGAACATGATCATCATCACTAATTTGTGATGAGATCGAGGAGTTTTTGCCTGAGTTGAGTCGCCGCAGTATTGTCGGCTGAGATCACAAGCACCGTATCATCGCCGGCAATGGTACCTACCACTCCGTCCAGTTCTTCGTTATCCAAAGCCACCGCCACCGTACTGGCGTTGCCAGGTGATGTCCGGATAACAAGCAGGTTCTGAGCTACCTTTACATCCTGCATGTATTCGTCGATCACATCCGCCAACTCGGGTCCAGCTGTTTTCCGACGGCAGCGTTCGATAACCGTCGACCGTCTTTACGAGACCCATTTCACGAATGTCCCGGGAAAGCGTTACTTGCGTAGTCTGGATGCCATGTTGAACCAGTTCACGCGCTAGTTCATCCTGGGTGTAGATTTGCCGTGAGCGGACAATGTTTAAAATCTGCCCTTGCCGGAAAACCTTATTCATAGGCGTTGACGGAACTCACCTAGACGAGTTTCAGCTTCGACCAAGGCCTTAGCGACGGCGGCCGGAGCGGTCCCGCCCACCAATCCGCGGCTTTTCATACCTTCTACTGGGTTTAGCAGGCGCGCCATTTCCGGCGTGAATTCAGGCGCGAAGGCTGCCAGAGAAGCGCCGTTCCAGTCGCAAGGTTTCTTGCCAGCCTTAACGCTTTCGAGCACCAACTGCCCGACAATCTGATGCGCCCGGTGGAACGGCACTCCGCCGCGCGCCAATTCTTCCGCCAAATCCGTGGCGACAACCCAACTGTCTTCCGCTGCAGCCGCCGGCTTTTCGGGATTCAGGATGATTGATTCGGTCACAACCTTCGCCATCGCCAGTGATCCGGACGTTTGATGGAAGGCATCAAACAGCGGCTCTTTGTCCTCCTGCATGTCGCGGTTGTACGTCATCGGCAAGCCCTTCATGGTGATGAACAGCGAAGTCAGATCCCCAAATACTCGGCCCGATTTGCCTCTGATCAACTCCAGCGAATCAGGATTCTTCTTCTGTGGCATCAAACTGGAACCGCTGGTGACACCGTCGCCCAGCGTGAGCCATTCAAACTCTTCACTCGAATACAGAATCCAGTCTTCTGAAAGACGGCTCAGGTGAAGCATGATCAGGCTGCATGCATAGAGGAAATCCAGCGCGAAATCGCGATCGGCTGACACGTCCATGCTGTTGCGCGTTATTGCAGGGAAATGCAAATCGTGAGCTATAGCCTGTCTGTCAAAAGGAAAGCCGCTGCCAGCCAAGGCGCCCGAACCAAGCGGAAGAACATTAGCGCGCTGACGCGCTTGCTCCAGGCGCTCGAAATCGCGCGAAAACATCTCGAAATATGCCAGTAGGTAATGGGGCCAAAGCACCGCTTGTGCACGCCGCATGTGTGTATACCCGGGAACAACTGCCTCCGGATATTTATTCGCCAAGCTCAATAAAGCGCCCAGCAACTCACTCAAGGATAGGAGCAATGTATCGGCTGATGCCCGCAAATAAAGCCGGGTATCGAGCGAGACCTGTTCGTTGCGGCTGCGGCCAGTATGGATTTTGGCCGCCAGCCCTCCCACCTTCTCACCCAGCTTGCGGATAACGAACGTGTGGATGTCCTCATCCGAAGCGCCAGCCAAGTAGTGTGGATTCCCGGCTTCTTTACCGATTGCCTGAAAAGCATTGACGAGCGTGTCCGTCTCTTCGGCTGAAAGAATGCCGGAGCGCTGGAGGGCGCGCGCAAAAGCCTGCGAACCCTCCACGTCGGCTTGAATCAACTTGCCGTCGAAATGCAGCGAGCCTGAGAATTGCTCGAACACATCGGACGGGCCGGTTTCAAAACGTCCACCCCAGAGTTTCATGCCGTTACTTCTTGAGTGAAGCGCGAACCTTGATGGGAAGTCCAATCAGGTTGATGAAGCCCAACGCGTCCTTCTGGTCATAGCTGGCGCCCATGGTGAAGCTGGCGATGTCCAGGTTATATAGCGAATTGGGGCTCTTGCGGCTGAGAGGTTCCAGATTGCCTTTATAAAGCCGCATCTTGATTTCACCGGTCATCGGCTCGCTGACCTTCTCAAAGAAGGCATCCAGCGATTCGCGCAGGGGCGTAAACCAGAGTCCGTTGTAAACCATTTCGGCGTAGTCAAGCGCCAGCTTTTGCTTGTAATGGAGCGTGGTCCGGTCCAATGTCAACGCTTCCAGTTCGCGTGCAGCAGCCATCAGGATCGCGCCACCAGGAGTCTCATAACAACCGCGCGACTTCATACCAACGAAGCGGTTTTCCACGAGATCAATGCGGCCAATTCCATGCTCACCGCCCAGAACGTTCAACTGTTCCAGCAAGGAAACGCCGGAAAGCTGTCTCTGTCCGTCCAGTGAAACCGGAATGCCGTGCTCAAAGCCGATTGTCACTTCAGCAGGCTTGTTAGGCGCCTCTGCAGGACTCTTGCTAAGCATCCAGATATGCTCAGGAGCAGCATTGGCCGGGTCTTCCAGTTCGCCGCCCTCATGCGAAATATGCCAGATATTGCGATCGCGGCTGTAGATCTTAGTGGTTGATTGCGCAATCGGCACATTGTGCTTCTTGGCATATTCAATGGCATCTTCACGCGAGATGATGTCCCATTCGCGCCATGGCGCAATCACATTAAGATGCGGGGCAATGGCTTTATAAGTCAGTTCGAAACGAACCTGATCATTACCTTTGCCGGTGCAGCCATGCGCCAGCGCATCGCACCCGGTCGTTAAAGCCACTTCCGCCTGGCGCTTGGCCAGCAAAGGCCGCGCGATGGAAGTTCCTAGCAGATACTTATTCTCGTAAACCGCTCCAGACCGCACTAGTTTCCACAAGTAATCGGTGACGAACTCCTCGCGCATGTCCTCGACATACACTTCTGAGGCGCCCGTCTTCAGAGCTTTCTCTTTCAGTCCGTCGAGTTCTTCCCCGCCCTGTCCAATGTCGCCGCACACGGCCACAATTTCACAGCCGTAGTGTTCTTTCAACCACGGAATGATGATAGAGGTATCCAGCCCGCCCGAATAGGCGAGTGCTACTTTTTTTGCTGTCAATTTCTTTTTCTCCCAACCAACTACTGCAGCAGCATCAAGAGAGCTGCTTTTTGCACGTGCAGGCGGTTTTCGGCTTGGTCAAAGACCACCGACTGCGCGCATTCCACTACACCGTCTGTGACTTCCTGGCCTCGCTTGGCAGGCAGGCAGTGCATAAATATAGCGTCTTTACGAGCCATCGCAAGCAGGGCTTCGTTCACCTGGTACGGATCAAAGATCCGCTTGCGTTCTTCCGCTTCCGATTCCTGACCCATGGAGGCCCAGACGTCGGTGTACACGGCGTGGGCATTCTTGACACCGACGGCAGGATCGTTTGTAATCTCGATTTTCGAACCAGCTTGTTCAGCGAAGTTGATGGCCTGGTTCGTGACCGCCGATTGCGGTTCGTATCCGGCGGGAGTCGCCACAGACATGTCGATACCGAGCCGCGAGCAACAGAGCATCAGCGAATGAGCCACGTTATTGCCGTCGCCGACATAAGCGAGCTTCAATCCGCGCAACCGTCCGAAATGTTCGCGCAGGGTCAACACATCCGCCAGCGCCTGGCAGGGATGATAGAGATCGCTCAAAGCATTTACCACCGGAAGATTGGACCAGCGGGCCAGTTCATCGATTGTTTGCTGCGTGAAGGTGCGCGCCACAATGGCATCAGTCCAGCGCGCCAGATTGCGGGCCACGTCCGCCAGGGGTTCACGATCCGCGATCATGCCGACTTGCGTGACGCAGTCTCCGCCGAGCTGTTTTATGGCAAGCTCAAATGTCATGCGGGTTCGCAGCGAGGGCTTCTCAAACAGGAGAGCGATATAGCGACCCTTCAGCGCCGAAGCGAATCGGGGACGGGACTGCTTCACCTGAGTAGAAAGCTCGAGGAGGGTGGTCAGCTCCGGGATTGAGAGATCGAGATCACTCCGGAGGTTCAACAACGCCGGGTTTGTTTGAGTCTGGGGACGAGCTGCCATGAAAACCTCCTGTGAATTTTTATTCACTAGATTGAATAATTACACACTCACTCTCATATTGCAAGATCCGAGCGGGTGAAGTTTTGAGACACAGCTAGTGACGAGGAGAATTGCGGGCATTGGACCTGGTAGGCCAGCGTCTGGTTCTTTCTCTCCCTGCAAGCTCGGTCCGTTTTGCAATATCCTTTAACCAATAAGGAGATGCATCATGATCCGCACTCTGCTCTGCTTCTGCGCCGCCCTTAGTCTTCAGGCTGCCGCGCCTCTGTTCCAGACTCAGGCCACAGACGCGTGGACTCTGCAGCGCGGTTCCGTGGTCACCGACGACTCAATCCGCCACAACAACAATAAGTCGCTGCGCATGGAGGCTTCTGGGGCCGGCTCGGATGCCAGTGCGCGATCAAGCGACATTCATCTCACCATCGGCCAGACGTACGAAATCAGTGGCTGGGTGCGCACTGAAGGTCTGGCTGTCAGGGACACAAGCCGCTCGCCGATCGCATCAGGTGCGGTTCTGACCATGGAGTCCATGCCGTTCGATGTTCACTCAGAGTCAGTAGGGGGAACGCACGACTGGACGCGCCTGTCGCTGCGTTTCATAGCCACACGTTCGGAAGATCACATCATCCTTAATGCGGGCAATGGCGGCGCTCTACAGGGGAAAGCATGGTTCGAAGGCGTCGCGATTGATCAGGCTTCTCCTGACGAGAGTTGGCCTGCGGTTGAGGCGGTGCGAGCGTTCGGTCCGGCTTATCGCTATCCGGCGGCGGGCTGGATCTATCTGCATATTGAAGGCAAGCCTTATGAACGTGGTTATCAGCACGGCTACCTGATGGCGAAAGAGATCCCCGAATATCTGACGCGCTGCGCTATTGAGCTTGCCGGCAAAGCGGATCAGGAAACCTGGAACGCCTACCGCACGACGGCCGACGCGCTCTTCCTGCGCGGTTTTGATCATGAAATTCTGGAAGAGATGCGCGGCATTGCGGACGGCGCGGACGCCGCCGGGGCGAAGTTCCTGGGCCGCAAGCTGGACCTAATCGACATTGCCCTTGCCAATACCACGGTTGAAATGGGTGAACTCGCCTCGGCTATGCCCATGACGCCTACCGGCATTGAAGGGATGCATTTCAATCTGCCTCCTTACGCCGGACACGATTCCCCCACGGAGCATTGCAGCGCCTTCGCTGCTACCGGGGCGGCCACGCGGGACGGCAAGATGATCATCGGGCATGTCACTTGGTGGCCGCAGACGCTGGCCGAGCAGACCAACGTCATGCTCGACATCAAGCCGGAGAAAGGTCACCGCATGCTGATTCAAAGTTATCCAGGCGGCATTGAAAGCGGCACTGACTGGTATCAGAATGATGCGGGTGTGGTGTTGACTGAAACGACTATTGATCAAACACCCTTCAATATCCACGGCACTCCGGTTGCTTTTCGTGCCCGCATGGCCATTCAGTATGGCGGCAATATCGACGAAGTAGTGAAACAACTGGAGACCAATAACAACGGCCTTTATACAAACGAGTGGATCATCGGCGACGCGAAGAATAACGAGATCGCGATGTATGAATTGGGCACTGACCACACGAAGCTGTGGCGCAGTTCAAAGAACGAATGGTTCGGCAATACGCCCGGCTTTTATTGGGGCGACAACAACTCCAAAGACCTTGCCGTGAACCTGGAATATCATCCCGATCCGCAAGGCGCACCCAGCTACATCCCCTACGTTCCGGGCACTCGCGATCTGGCCTGGATGGACCTTTATGGCAAGTACAAAGGTCAGATTGACGAACAGTTCGGCTTCAAGGCATTTGACAGCGCGCCGCTGGTTTCGGGCAGCACCATGGATGCGAAGATTGCTACCGCCGACATGGCGAATCACATGCTGGTGTGGGCGGACTTTGGCCGTCCGAATGAAAGCGTGGCTCCACCGCACGATTCAAATTACGGACTTTATCCTGGCGGCTACTATCTTTTCAATGCGGGATCCACCAAAGCTCCTGCGAGCGCTATTGCTACACAACCGCAGGCAAAGGCTGAGTCTGTTTCGTGGCGCGACCGCACCGATCAGCTTTGGAAGGGCTGGGTATTGCCTGCCTCCGAGGCTGACACGTGGTTTGTGGCTGGGTCGGCCGAGTATTACCACTTGCTGCAATCGACGGACGTGGAGAAGGCGATGGATGCTCAGAAGATTCGCTATCGTGGATTGAAGATTTCGTCCGAAACGCCGTTGAACCGCTTTCGGATGGAGCAAACCTCAGGCACTCTGTTTCTGGATTCGCTGCGTCACAAGCTCGGTGATGAGGCCTTTCTGAAATTGATGCGGAATTATTTTGCGAGCCACACGACCCGCAGCGTGACCGCGCAATCGTTCCTGGATGCGGCTGGCGTTGCTTATCAGGTTCCGGATCCGGGGGACGGTCCCGCGTATGTTGCAAACGATATTGGGCGCAGGCTGGCATCGGCGGTGATTGTTTATGGCACCACGCGTGAGGCAGGCACCAACCGATACGTGGCAGAGCAGTTACAGACGCGCGGCCGCGAACGCAATCAGTATGACGTCCCCATCTATAAGGATTTCGAAACAAGCGACGCGATGCTGGCCGACAAGGATGTGATCTTTATTGGCAGGCCTGAGACAAATTCGGCGCTTGCGGCGTGGCGCGAAAGCGTTGGACTTGATTATCAGGGAGCGGTGTTTAAGGTTGCCGGGGTGGCGCATGCGTCCGAGCACGAGGCGCTTGTCTATGCGGCGAAAAATCCGCGAAATCCGGCGCATATGGTGCTGGTCTATGCGGGTAATTCGCCGCTGGAAACGGCTCGCGCGGCTAAGAGCACGGGAGAGTTGATGGCGGCGGCGATTGTGCTCGAGGGCGGGCAGGAGAAGTAGATAGAAGCTGGGGACAAGCAGCGCGGCCGGCTTCCGCCTCTTATAAGGCCTGAGCCGATGGAATCGACGTGATGGCGGAGAGTTCCAGGAGAAAGATCAGTGCGCCCATTCTCCCTATGGAAAATTGATCGAGCTTTCGCTATACTGGGAGGGTTGTATTCCAGCCTGGGTGTTCGTGTGTTCCCTTTCCTGAATTGGCAACCGCGCTTTCCTCTGGGGTAAATCCGAAGAATTTAGGTCAATATATGTACGCGGTAATTCAAACGGGCGGTAAGCAGTATCGAGTTGCGCCCGGGCAGACAATTGAAGTGGACACAATCAACGGAGAGATTGGTTCGCCGGTTGAGTTCGACCGGGTTTTGGCGCTCTCCAATGAAGCGAATGAATTGTTGTTCGGTGATGCGATCCGCACCGGAACGAAGGTTGTCGGCAAGATAACCGCCCACGGCCGCGGCAACAAGATCATCGTTTTTAAATTCAAGCGCAAGAAGCAGTACAAGCGGACCATTGGTCATCGTCAGAACTACACTCGCGTGCAAGTGGAGGAAATCCTCGCGTAGAACCTATGCATTAGGAGCATCATCATGGCACATAAAAAAGGTTTAGGCAGTTCAAAAAACGGGCGTGATTCAAATTCCCAGCGACTGGGAATCAAGGTGTTTTCTGGCGAATTCGTCACCGGCGGTTCCATCATCGTCCGCCAGCGCGGCACGCGCTACAAGCCCGGAAAGAATGTGGGCCTGGGTAAAGACGACACCTTGTTCGCTACCATCCCCGGCACGGTTGAATTTCGCGACCGCGGCCGCATGGGCAAGTTCGTCAATATCATCGCAGCCCAGAACTAGTTAGATTGTTTCAGTTTTTGAAAAGGCGGCATCGCGCCGCCTTTTTTGTTTTTCTACCTCCTTTCGAATTTCATCCCTCCCAGTGTTCATAGACGAAGTCACTATTTCAGTTAAAGCGGGCGATGGCGGTAACGGTTGCCTGGCATTCCGCCGTGAGAAGTTCGTGCCGCGGGGTGGTCCCAGCGGCGGCGATGGCGGCCATGGCGGCGACATCGAGATGGTAGCCAGCACGCACTACAACACCCTTCTGCACTTCAGATTCAATCCTGAGCATTCCGCCGAGCGCGGACGCCACGGCGAAGGCAGCAACCGAACCGGTCGAGATGGGAAGAGTATCGAATTGCCCGTCCCCGTCGGCACCGTGGTCTTTGACGCCGAAACCGGCGAGCAACTTGTAGACTTTATCGAACCGGAACAGCGATACACAGTCGCAACAGGTGGACGTGGCGGTCGCGGCAACGCCCGTTTTGCTACCTCCACTCACCAAGCGCCTACTGAGCACGAAGACGGAAAACCCGGCGACCTGAGAAAGCTTCGGCTTGAACTGAAGTTGCTGGCCGATGTTGGCCTGGTGGGTTTCCCCAATGCGGGCAAGTCGACACTGATCTCCCGGCTCTCGGCCGCTAAGCCAAAGATTGCTGACTATCCCTTTACAACTCTCGAGCCGAACCTGGGCGTAGTGGCAGCCGGCGATAAGACATTTGTGATGGCGGATATACCCGGACTGATTGAAGGCGCACACGAAGGTCATGGGCTGGGCATCCAGTTCCTAAAGCATGTCGAGCGCACAAAGGTGCTGGTCCAACTGGTAGATTCCTCTGAGTTCACAGGGCGCGAAGCCGAACATGATTTCGATGTAATTCTAGACGAGTTGCGAAGCTTCAGCGAGGAACTCGCCGAGAAGCCCATGATCGTAGTGGCATCGAAAATCGACGCTTGCCAGGATCCGGGGCGTATCGAAGCCATTCGCGAAAAGGCACGTTCAGCCGGAATGCCCTTCCTAGCAATTTCCAGCGTCACCGGAGCCGGCATAGAGGACCTGCGATTCGCCTTGCGAGACCGATTATTCAAAGAACCGACAGTTTCAGAAGCTATCGCTACAATCGAAAGCGGAAGCTAGATTCTGCCGGTGCAGGGCCCGGTCTTCAAAACCGGAGTGTGGCGCCTCGCGTCACGGGTGGGTTCGACTCCCATTAGCTTCCGCCAGCGATATCCCGTCTTTTGAGCTCTTCGGCCCCACCGAGGCGAGGTTGGGGCACAAGCCTTATTCTGGGGCGGCGACGTTCGTCTGTGTAAGCTCGTGAGCAGCCGAATGGATACACAGACTGATAACTGGGCAAGGCGAGGCGAGCACGATTTCATAGGTATGGGTGCGAAATCTGCCAAAGCTATGCCGCATATGGCCACGATTGGTCAACACCAGGTCTGCGCCGTACAGTTCAACCGCTTTCTTCACGCAGCCGCCAACAGGTCCCGCTTCAATCAGCACATCGTAGTCTGCCGGCGCGTTCGCTTGAAGCAGGTGAGCCTGCGGAAACTCGCTTGCCAACGACTCCACCCGAAATACCTCGGCCAATCCGCTGGCAGGTCCCGGGACCGCAGTGACAAAGGTCAACTCACTTTGAAAGCAGGAGGAAAGCCGAATGGCTTCCTCCAGATATCCGGCCGGAATGTCCTCACGATCCAAGCAGCAGACCAGATGTTTGTAGGTCTCGAAAGAAGACGGCGGTGTGAGGTGAGGGCTTGTCCAGACAGCGCAATTGGCATCATGCAGAACTTTTGCGGTGGTTGAACCGATGAGAAACGGGCGGCTCGGGCCAAGGCCTCGCGTGGGCATCATGATCAAATCAAAGCCCTGGTTCTCAGCCGTGTCGGTAATAGTCTCGGCTACTCCACCCGTCTCGATTTCGCAGCTCGACTGAATTCCCGAAAGATGCTTTTGACGGAAGGTTTCAAGCGCATCCGCGCCTTCTTGCGCAAAGTGCTGCAGAATCGGATCGCCCGGCACTTGCGGACGCAGCTCGGACTGGCCGTACCAAGCCGAGAGCCAGGGGATGACGTGCAGTAACTTCACTCTGGCTCCGGCCAGTTGTGCCAATCCGCGAACATGAGCGGCGGTTTCGATACTCGATTCCGAGAAGTCGACAGGAAACAGGATCGAGTGGAACGCCTGATTATCCTTCATCGCAATCACTGAAGAGCAATTTGTTATCCCCTTGGCGCCCTTTGAAGCGCTGGAGCTGAGACCCTCGCTGGTATGTTCAGTGCGGGTTTTCACTCAGCTAACGCGCGAGCGGTGGGTCCAATCGCACAGGCAAACGCAAGTTGCGGCAAAAGCTGTTGCTTTGCGTGTGTGTTCCTGACTTTGTGAGACACGGCTTTGGCAGAGCAGGTGCAATAGGTAAGCCGGCCGGAGATGGAGCCTCCAGCACCAAGTGCTTCGCCGGCGCAAGCAACTGAAATCCATGTCAGAAACCGCCTATTGGACGTTGATCGAGTTAGTCATGAGGGGCGGTTTGGGGCTCCCCTTTTTGTATAGAGTAGGCGTAGTGAAGGGCAAATCATGTTACCGATTTCAGGCAGGAAGAGCGCTGGACAGCGCCTGGCAGCAAAGCTCAAATCATATGGAGGCCGGCCAGACGTAACCGTCCTGGCACTCCCCCGCGGGGGCGTTCCCGTGGCTTTCGAAATCGCCGGGCGGTTGCACGCAGCGCTTGACATCCTCGTAGTGCGAAAGGTTGGGCTCCCCACCCGCCCCGAGTTAGCCATGGGCGCCGTAGTCAGTGGTGGAGTCAGAGTGCTGGATCGTGACTTGATCCGATCGGCGCAACTGCCTGAGTTCCTGGTAGACGCCTTAGTAGAAAGAGAAGAAATGGAAATTACGCAGCGCGAGGCCCTTTTGCGTGACGGGCATGCCGCACCGGATTTGTCAGGCAGGACAGTGATAGTGGTGGACGACGGAATGGCGACCGGGTCAACCATGCTTGCGGCAGTGATGGCACTGCGGGCACAAAGGCCGCGCGAGATCGTCATCGCAGTCCCGGTTGGATCAGCGCAAGCATGCGGAAGGCTGGCCGCTGAGGTAGACGTGCTTATTTGCCTTGCCACGCCGGAACCTTTCTATTCAGTTGGAAAGTGGTACAAAAGTTTCCCTCAACTGAAAGACGAGGAGGTCAAAGCTCTATTGTCGGTTTCGGGCGTTCGAACGAAGGCCCTGCAATCCGGTGATCAGGTCCCGGGAGCGGCCTGAAGACAAGGCCGTGAGAGTAACCACTCCGCCGACGCTCTGCCGAGAGCTCGGGAGTGGCCCTGAGGTTCGGGCACGTTCGTGCTCGTCGAATCTCTTTCACTTCTTAGGATTCGGCAACGCGCCGCAACCAGGCGGCACAAGGCTGAGATGGATAGGTGACTTTCTTGAGCACCCGAATGACATCCAGGAAACTGAGATCCGTCTGCCTGGTCTCACTCCACTGAACGTTCAAGATAAGATCGTCAACGGAAAGAATTCCCTCGATCTGACCAGCGGAGTTCGTGATAATCAAGCGACGCACCCGGTGAGTTTTCATGGCGGCAAGCGCTTCATGAATCTTTGCATCCACAGCGCAAGCGAAGACTTTCCCCGACATAACTTGCCGGATGAGTATCTCGCTTGCCGGCTTGTTCTGGGTACCGACGGCTATGCAGATGTCACGGTCTGTGATCATACCTGCTGGCCGGTTCTCGTGATCGACAACCGGGAGAGCACCACAATCGTGATTCCGTAACAGCGCTGTTGCCGCGGCCAGATCAGTATCAGGACGACAGCATACTGGATTGGCAACCATGACGTCACGGACTCTCATACGGCTAATAAAGCAACTCGTTGACCACTCCAGCCAATGCTTCAGAATCGAAGTGGGCTTCGCCCGCAAAGTAAGCTACGCAGGTTTCGCAGAGAACGGCCGGAAAAGCCGCTCCTTCGCAATCTCAACCAGCACCAGATAAGTAACGGTGACGAATGCCAGAAATGCAAAAAACCTTGGCGGAAGCGGCGTAAAGCCCAGCGTTGGTCCAAATGCACTGAAGGGGAGCACCAACCCGACCATGACAACGGCGAGCACGGTTACGGTCAGCGGCAGACTGGGCCTGCTCTTGAACGGATTTCTGAAGGTTCGGATGACAAAGAGCACTAACGTTTGTGTTGCAAGTGACTCCACGAACCAGCCGGTGTGAAATTCGGACTGGCTCCCTCGAAACCAGTAAAGCAGCGCATAGAACGTCAAGAAATCGTAAATGGAACTGATGGGTCCGATCAGCAACATGAATTTTTGAATGAGCGACATGCTCCATCGTTGTGGCGATCTGAGATATTCCTGATCGACTGCGTCAGTCGGGATGGTAATTTGCGACACATCATAGAGAAAGTTGTTCAGCAGAATTTGCGTGGGCAACATGGGGAGAAATGGCAGGAACAGGGAGGCTCCGGCCATGCTCAGCATATTTCCGAAATTTGAGCTTGTCCCCATTAGCAAATACTTCAAAACGTTGCCGGAGGCCCTTCTTCCTTCTATGATGCCAGCGTGGAGAACCTGCAGGCCGGGTTCGACCAGGATGATGTCCGCCGCATCTCGCGCCACATCGGTGGCGGTATCTACTGAAATGCCAACGTCCGCTGCATGAAGGGAAGGCGCGTCGTTAATGCCATCGCCCAGAAAACCGACAACGTGACTGCGCTGTTTCAGAGCAGAAATAATGCGATTCTTCTGTGCTGGCGAGACTCGGGCGAAAATGTTGCAAGTTTCGGCAGTATGCGCCAGAGCGGAATCCGTCATTGCCAACATTTCGCTTCCCAACAGGATGTTTGACGCGTCCAACCCAACCTGCTCGCATAAGTGTCTGGTGACAAGCTCGTTATCGCCGGTTATTATCTTTAGCCGAATGCCATCTTCGTGCAGCGCCTTGACAGTAGCTGCAGCGTCGGGACGAACCGGATCGTCGAACGCTAGGTATCCGTTCAGGATCAAACCCGACTCGTCATTCACGGAGTACCGTTCGGACTCTGGTATTTCACGCGATGCTACCGCGAGCACCCGAAACCCGCTCGCGCTCAGCTCCTCGAAGGTCGCAGCCGCCTGTGACCGAAGTTCAGGGGATAGCGGCTCCTCTCCGGCGGGTGTCTGAACCGACTTACATCGTTGAGTAACGCTTTCCGGGGCTCCTTTTGTGATCAGGAGCCGAGAAGAATCTTCCCGCTCTACGACGATGGAGACACAGCGCCGTTCGAAGTCGAATGGAATCTCGTCGCACTTGGTAAATCTATCCGTTCGTGGGAACTTCTCCGCCAGGATCGCGACATTTAAGGGATTGCGAACACCGGTTTCGAATTGGCTGTTAGCATAGGCCAGAATCCCCACGTATTCAGAGGGGCTGCCAAACGCATCCATCACGCGGGAAAGCTTCATAACTCCCGCAGTCAACGTGCCAGTTTTGTCGCTGCAAAGCGTATCGATACTTCCGAGGTTTTGGATGGCGGGAAGATGCTTGACTATTACTTTGCTCTTGGCCATCTCAACAGCGCCCTTCGCCAACGTGACGGAAGTGATCATCGGAAGAAACTCAGGCGTTAGCCCAACGGCTAGGGCAATGGCGAAAAGCAACGATTGGAATGCATTGTGATGTAAGGCGATGCTCACCGTGATCAGGAAAATGAGCAGGAACAAGACGACTCGCATGATGAGAAGGCTGAATTTGCGCAGGCTCCGCTCGAACTCAGTCTCCTGCGGCCGATCGGCCAACCTTTGTGCAATTCCGCCGAAGACAGTTTTAGGACCCGTCAGGATGACGGACGCAATGCCATCACCGCTAACTACCGATGTCCCCAGAAAGACCATGTGTGCCGCCTCGGGGTTATCTGCCGGCAGCCTTGCCACCGCAACTTCCTTCTCAACTGGCATTGATTCGCCAGTGAGCGCCGCTTGCTGAACATAGAGATCCTTCGATTTCAGCAGCAATGCATCCGCGGGGACCAAATCGCCAGCCAGCAACCGCACCACGTCGCCCGGCACAACCTTACTGCGGGGAACTTCCTGCCAGCTTCCGTCGCGCAGAACGGACGACGTACTTCTAACACGTTGCCGCAACGCCTCAATCGCTCGTTCGGAACGATAAGTTTGCACGAAATTGAGGGTTGTACCGAGTGCAACCACAACCACAATAATTGTTGCGTCAACTGCCTGGCCCAGCAGGGCGGAAAATCCGGCGGCAATCAGCAGCAGCAGCACCAGTGGATTTATGAGCAACAACAGCCCGCGACCGATCGCCGAGCCTCGCCGCGGACGAGCTGGCTCGTTCGGTCCAAATTCCGCCAGCCGGCGTTTTGCCTCCTCGCTCGAAAGGCCCGAGGGTAGCTTGTGTTCGGCCTCGATGGTTATTGCTGTTGCCATAATTACGTGGCCCTGGAAGAGATCTGTGCCGACGAACGCACCATGTAGTCTTCAACAAGGCTGCTGTCATCCACGCTCGTCAAAGAACCGGAGCACGAATGTGGCCGGACGGTACACGATTGAAGACACCTCAGAAACGGGTGTTGGACAACGCTTTTGCCGCAGCTAGTGTAGATCTCCGTCCAACAGTCGCGCAAGCTCGCGCCGTATTGCAGACAAACTAAGCGGTTTCGTTAAATAAGCCGTAAAGCCCTTCATCAGCGCCTTGTCTTTGTCACCCATCATGGCGCTAGCCGTTAACGCGACTACAGGCGTGAACTTAAAACGTTCGTCAGCACGTAATTCATGAAGTACCTCGAACCCATTTTTTAGCGGCATTTGCAGGTCGCAGAGGATCAAGTCCGGAAGACTCGCCCGGGCGATCTGAAGCGCCTCAGCCCCGTTTGATGCTTCCAGCACGGCGTAGCCCGAATGCTCTAACAGCGTTCGGGCAAGTTCGCGGCTGGCCTCCCGATCTTCAGCCACCAAGATGGTTTTCATGCGGCTCCCTTCGAATCCAGCATATGCATCTTTTGTTCCGCAACCTTTGGCCCTAGCGCGGAGACCCGCGGCGTTCTGTTAAATTGGACGATACGGCTGGTGCATCGGCGAATGCCCGAAACAAAACGCAGGGCGAGTGAAGAGAAACGCCAAAACGGATCGATTCCACCCAGCGCCTGGCCGCCCCTCCTCGAGGTCTGTCCGTTTGCCGTGATTGGATTGAATGCCCAGGGAGAAGTCCTTTTTTGGAATCCTGCGGCGGAACGTATTTTCGGGTGGACAGCTCAGGAAGTAATCGGGAGTCCTCTTCCCACCATTCCTTCGGGGAGTGAACATGAATTTCGCGTCATCTTGGAATCTCAAATGCACGGCATTCCCCAGCAAGGGAAAGACGTGGTGCGCCGCCGCAAGGATGGTGCGCTCATTCACCTGAAGCTGTGGACTGCTCCATTGCAAGATACTGACGGACATCTTCACGGAAAATTGGCGATTCTCGCCGATGACAGCGAAGCTCATCGAGAGCATCAGGAACGCGCTCAGTTACTCACACGCGAGCGCGACGCACGGGAGCATGCCCATGCGATGGATCGTTTTAAAGAACTCCTGGAAGCGGCGCCCGATGCGATTCTCGAGGTTGATGGCGATGGCCGCATCGTCCTGATGAACGCTGCGACCGAACAAACCTTTGGATATTCGCGAGAGGAACTTCTCGGCAAGACAGTCGATCAGCTCGTACCTCAAGAACTGCGCAGCCAGCATGTCCATCACAGGCTTGGCTATGAGAAGCTTCCGATCAGACGACCCATGGGCACCGGTGTGCACCTGGAGGGTCAGCGAAAAGATGGAAGCCGCTTTCCTGTCGAAATCAGCCTCAGCCCCGTGGAGAGCGCTGAAGGCTTACGTGTATCTGCCGTTATTCGGGATGTCACGGATCGCCAAAGAGCAGAGAACGAATTTCGCGAAATGCAAGCGCGGTTAACATCCGAACTCTCATCAGCGAACCGGGAACTCCAAATTCGCAGCCGTGAAGCGGAAGAAGCCAACCGCCTCAAGAGTGAGTTCCTTGCCAGCGTCAGTCACGAGCTAAGATCGCCCTTACACACTATTATCGGCTTTTCGGAACTCTTGGCTGAACGGCTCGAGGGGCCGCTGAACGAAAAGCAGAAAAGGTTTGTTGATCACATCCACAGAGATTCTCTTCACCTTCTCGAGTTAATTAATGACATCCTCGATCTGAGCAAAATTGAAGCAGGACGGCTTGACCTTCACCTGGAAGCATTCGACGCGCGCGGCGCTGTGCAAGAGGTGCTGAGCAGCATTGCTGCCGTCGCGGATGCGAAACAGATCTTGCTGCGGTTCCCGGCCGGCCCGTCGCTGGAAGTGAACGCCGACCGTCTGCGGTTGAAGCAAATTCTTTTAAATTTACTCAGTAACGCCGTAAAGTTCACGCCCGAGGGGGGAAGCGTTTCTGTCGAATGCTCTGAACACGACAACCTTGCGCAATTCCGAGTCACTGATACCGGCCTCGGGATTCCTGAGCAGGAACACCAGAGTATCTTTACCAAGTTCCATCAGGTCGGCGCCACTACAAAGGGCGTTCGTGAAGGCACCGGGTTGGGACTGGCTATAACGAAACACCTGGTGGAAGAGCACGGGGGGCATATTCGGGTGGAGAGTGAACCGGGCCTCGGCAGCAGATTTTATTTCACCTTACCGCTCGCTTAACGCACGTTGCGTCATATCGCACCGGCGCTGCGCTTGGTGACGCAGCACGTGGGATGTCCCGAACGTGCCGATAGCTAAAGCTCATCCATCCCCCAGGTCCTGGTTCCAGTAAAATCGGTGCGCCACGTGCACCAGCTTCTTCTGGAGCGTGCTCATGAACCCACGAACTAAGAACAACCTGAAAGCCGCCATGGAATGTGACGCGCTGGATGCCGCTAAGTACAGCAGATTCGCTGCGCGCGCGCGGATGGATGATGACTGGGAACTTGCCGAAGTATTCCAAGAGGCTGCGGATGACGATCGGACAGAACAGTTTGGTAAAGAAGCGGAGTTAGATGGACTCATTTCGAGTAGTCCGGATAATCTCAGAAATGCCATTGACGCACAGAGGCAAGAAGTCGGCAGATTTGTCCAGTTCGCTCGCGAAGCAAAACAGGACGGTGACCTTGCCGCTGCAGCATTGTTTGAGAAGATCAGTCACGATAAAGCCGGGCGATTGGCTCGCTTTGAAGCTGTGCTGGCCGAGCTGGGCGTTCACAGCAATACTCAAGAACTAACCACGTAGACGAAATTGGCTGTTTGGCCGCTGTTTCGCGCGAATCTATCGCTCGCCTCAAGGCGGCGCCTAAACACAGCCGAGCGAAGCTCTGGAATTGAAACGAATGAGTTCGGACCAAGGGGCGTCGTCAGTCTGGTCGGCCTTGGCGAAGGTGATTTCGAGTTCGGTTTCAAGGATTTTAACGACCGTCGAACCGCGTTTCAGGGTAAATGGGAATTTAAGTTCGCGGATGAGTCGCTGATCCTGCACTTCGATGAAGCCGTCCGTAACGCGACCAGTGTTGCTTGTGCGCGTCTCGATGAGAATGCCGCCAGGCTTGGCAATCACATAAAAGCGATTGGGATCGATGTTTGCGAGCGGCACGAGGAGCCGAAAGGTAGGACCCCAGTCAAGCACACGAATGGGCGGCAGCGTTGAACCGAACGTAATGGCGGGGGACTCTAAGCCTTTGCTTTCGGTGTCGCGACAGAGCTGTGATCTTCGTCCGAGCGGCCGGAGGAGACATCCCCTGTCAGACTCCGGCTGCATAAGCGGCGACGGCTTGAGAGCAGTTTTCGTTGCGGTTGCCATACCTTAGGACAGTGCAAGTGGCGAACCAAAGAGGTGATTGCTTCGTTGGGGCACTCTAAGCGACGGAATGCGGACTCGGGTGAAAAGGCTCAGCCGATGGGGCAAATGGCGCATTTGGCAGGCTCCTTTCAATTCGGTGCGATTCTTCAAACAACAAAAGGGGTTGGCCGGAGCCACTCTCGAAGTCGCATGGATTAAGTTGATGCGACGAGTTGTTCATACACGCGTTCGGCAGCGGCTTTTTCTTCGATAACCCGATCATGCGGGGCGCAATAGCTTAGAACGGGACAGCCGACGTCGCGGATAATGCCGGCGGAGTGAGTTCGCAGGCTGCCCAGAAGGCCGCGCACTTTGCCGCGGCCAGTGATGACCAGGTCAGCATTATGTTGTTCAACAGCGGCGGCAATGGACTCGCTAACAGAGAACTCAAGCACATCCGCCGGGAACTCGGTTCCGGCCCTGGCCTGGAGACGGTTGAGATCTTCCCCGGCTGCTTTGACCAGCAGATGCTGGAGATCCTGATCGAAGTAGCGAAAAGGAACCGTAGTGTCACGCGGTACGCAATGGACGAGCCGGACCTTTGCATCCCAATACTGTGCAATTTCCTTGGTGAAGCGCAGTAAATCCTCCGATTCATTGTTGAATTCGATGGCGCAGATGATGTTCCTGATTGCCGTAGGCGGCGCGATGGGCAGGGTTGAACCATGGGTCCAAACCGGGCAATCGACATCGTGGAGAACCTTTAAGGCAACTGAGCCCGCTAACAGCCGCCTCCATGGACCGTAGCCGTGAGTTCCCATGACGATGAGATCGATGTTAAGATCCTCAACCTTCTTCTTGATCTGGTAAGCGGGATCGCCTTCGAGAACGATGCGCTGGATACGGTTCTCAGGAATGGCGAGCGCGTAGCTATTTAGCTTTTCGCGCAGGGCGTTCATTTGGTCGGTGAAGAATGACTGGTCCAGGAGCGGCGGTTCTGCCACGAGCGGCGCTTCTCCGATGGGACTGCCATACCAACTGAGAGGGATCTCAAAGACGTGGAGGAGGGTGACCTCCGACTGGAAGGCATTCGCGAGCCATTCGACCTCTGCATTCATGCTCTGGCTGGTGGCGGAAAAATCGACGGGGAAAAGAATACGGTTGAAATTCATGGTCGGCCTTGATTCGAATACTAGGTATGCAAGTAGACTGCCAGGAAGCTGTGAGGTGGGGCAACGAGGAGTGCGAAATGTCAACAAGCCTATGACCGGGTGCTCCGGGTCCGGCAGGCGAATTCGATCCGCATCCATCAGCGCTTGGTCCGCACGCTGCGGACTAAGCGCGCAGGAAGGAATCCAGCCTGACGAGGTCGGCACTGGTAGTCGCCAAGCTGCTAAAACCGCTTGGACGTTTGAACAACAATTGACGGATCGGCTCCAATGGTGCCAACCAAGTCAGAAAGATAACTATCATTTTCGATTCGTTTGATTTGGTCATCCACCTGAATCACGAAAGACCGGTAGCCCTCTTGTGGAGAGTGCGTACCGCTACTGATGAAATCCTTTAGAGCTGCGGCGTGGCGAGTCCAGAGTGCTATATCTATCGATTGCTTTGCGCGGAGACGGTCGCGGTACCAATCGCTCTCCAGCATAGATTCTCGTGTGAACAGTTTTAGAATCGACGGGTCGTTCTCCCTCATACCCTCGTACTCTCCATGCGCCATGATGTGCAACAACGCGCGGATGGGAGTGCACGCGGACTCAATGCTGCCGTCGGCGAAATAGTTCAGCGCTACACTGCGCTGTGCATCCGTGATTGCCTGCACGCCCGTCGCAAAGGTGGCCAGATCCTGCTTCTCCGGTCGTAGGATCTCCTCAGGAAATACTGCATGCGGCACTTCGAAGATGCGTCCTAAGTAGCGATCGACAAAGAGCTCGGTAATGCGGTATCCCAACCTGCTCGCAAGCATTTTTTGTCCGTTGAACTCGAAATCGCCTACCTTTTCCAGAAAGCCGTTTTTAATCAGAAACTGCGGATCGCGTTCCGAGACTCGCATGCGGCACCATACTTCCGGCACGAGCATGCTGTTGTCATGATCAACGCGGTATTTCGGTCCAATGTGTCCAGCGGCCGTAGTAAAGCCTGGATAGCCGGTAAGAACGGCCGAAACAAGCGCGTTATTGATGTCAACTACTGGCGGCATTGCATTGAACGGACCCTTTGTCAGCGCGCCCTCGCTCCCGAATCCGGTCGTCGAAGGCGATTTGCCAGTCAAGCTGCAAATGAAATCCATAAACAACTGCGGCAGTTCCTGGTAGTGGATGGGACTGTAAACCGCTAAGGGTGGTATGCCGGTTTTCGGGTCTGCCGGATTATTGCGACGCCCGGCCAGCACGGCGTTCACGGGGAAATAGACGGGCTTTTCTGCCGGGATTTCGCGAGCCAGACGAGTACCTATCTCAGCAATGTATAAATCGCGCGGATTCAGAAGGTCCGGGCGTTTCTGGAGGTAACGAGGATTTTTCGATGGCTGCCCGTCTACCAGGCGCGGATGAGCCGACGAAACCACGAATCTGGTTTTTGGGTGGTCCACAAACTCGCGCAGCAAGTGCTTCATCGGTTCGGTATACCCGTCAAACTCGACAACGTGATTTACGATGGCCTGAGCTTGCTTGGCATCCAGTGGCTCGAAATTCGACAAAAACGTGCCTTCGAGCGATAGGTCTCGCTCCGCGTCTTTATCGAAGCCTCGATGAATGGCGTCATCGGGCCGCTGAAACAGAAAATTTTCGCAGTTGTTAACCAGCTTTACGCTCGGGTTCTTGCACTCGGCGTCAAGATACTCCAGGCTGGTGCTCGGCAGCACCACAGAGGCAGTAATGTCATCTTCCACCTGGACTTTGTCGGCGGGATTGAAGTCCGGGCGGAGCTTGTAAATGCGCCAGTATCCGTTCGGATCGAATCCCATGCGCAGATAATTCCCCACCAGCTTCTGGTTTTCGAATCTCAATTCATTGCCGAGGAAACCGTTTATGCGGTCTACTCCGAAATGCTCGCGCCAATTCTCACCCCAATCCGGCCGATAGTAGCGCTTCACCGTGACAAGCAGTTGGCGCACCGTTTGGGGAATGGTGGAAAGCCACTCGTTGTGTGCGTCCGTGTATTCGGCGGAGGGTGTCATCAGCTTGATAACCGACCCGAGCGAACGTTCCGGGCTCAAGATAGGCCGCTTCGCGCGATTTTCCGATCGCATTTTTTTATAGATGGTGGAGAAGTCCCGTTTCAGGATGTCCGCCACCTGTTCGATTTCGCGATCGAAATCACTCACGAAGATGGGGCCGCGCAGCATTATGCTGCTAATGGACTTTGAAATCTCTGATTTGCCGCCACCGGAAACGGTACAGGGTTTATGACAAAGTGTCGGGTCGGCACGAGAGGCGACAAGACGCCAAGCGGTCCCACCGGTTTGCTTTTCCAGGCGTATCTTCGTGCCCCAAGGCAGCACATACGTATCACTCGCTTGTAAGGTTAACTGGTGCGTTTGCCCATCGGGCAACTGCCACTTCACCGTGCTTTCACGGACACTGAACTCAGCATTCTCGGGAACGTAGAAAATGTCTGGGAAGCGGCGGTCCCTGGCGTAGCCTTCAGGTTGAATGTCCGCCCGACTTCCAAGCCAATGCATGGCCTCATGGAATTTCACTTCCTGGGTGAGAACAGTACGGCCCGCGTAAAATTGTTGTCCCAGCACGTAGGCGGGAAAGGCTATTGCGCCGCCTGCATGCTCCTCTTCGCACAATCCGTAGAGATTGGCGGCGAAGCTGATTTGCGTCTTGACCTCCTTCTTGCAATATCCGAAGTAGTTGTCGGCGATGATAGTGACGATGACACCGCGGTGATCGCGGCACACCAGCTTAAAGGCGTTGCCGTCGTTATATTCTTCGGCGGGGTCACGCCAGCACATACCCTCCAGGCGCTGCCGCCCGGTCGCCTGGTCGTAATGCGGCAGGCCGACATCCTTCTTCTTCATGCCGGCTACGTGCGGCGCCAGAATCACGCAGCCCGTGTGGCCCGTCCAATGCATCACGTCAAGGGCAGCATCGTTTTCAGGAAGGTAGGGATCGCCGCCGTTGCCGAAGATGGCTTCCACAAAATCCAGGTTGCTGACCAGACTCGCTGGCGCAAAAAACCGCGTTTCCATTGTCTTGGCAGCATCAGATCCAGTGGCCGGGCACACTAACGGACGCAATAGCAGCGTGACAAAGAGCCGTACCTGTTCTCCCTGGCTTGCTGTGAACGGAAGTGTCAGCAGTTCCGGTGGTGGCGAAAGGGCTGCACGGAGCAAAGAGGCGAAGACGAGTCTCGGCACAGCGATTTTGTCGGCGGGAACCGGGAAGCCCCCCTCCGCGATGTGAAAAACTCCTTTCGTAGTGCGGCGGTCGCTCTTTGGGTTGTGCAGAATGCCCTGCGCCACACGGTAGGACTGCAAATAGGGAGACGCCAAATAATCGTGGTCCGGCGGAAGCGACATGACGCGAGCCAAGCCCGGGCGATCCAGCACAAAGCTATTGCCGGGCAGCCGCGGCACTGAACTTGGCAAAACCTCGCTGAGATAACTGTCCAGAAAAGCTTGGATGCGAGCATCGGCCGGGCAAAGACGGTACCCGAGCATTTGATCCTTCTGGTGATAGTTGCGCAGGAGGGGGCCCGCAATTTCGAGCGCATGCCGGTCCGCTGTGCTTTCACTGACAGGTTGTCCGAGCGCAGCCAATTTTAAGTTGATATAGCGGAAGAGTTCATCGCGATCTTCTCCGGAACGAATCTTTTCAGGCAGTGTCACCGGGTCTCCTATATGTCATGAAAGCAACGGAAGCCTCGATCGTCCGTTGCGTCCGGGACATAAGCTGCCTCACCGAAAGATGGTCGCATCGAGTGAGCACGATAACTCACGCGCTCTTTTTGGATTGAATCGGTAGTTTAACAGCCAGGTGATCCTGGGAACCATGGCTGCTTAGAGAATCTGCGGCAAAGGCCGCCTGACTCTGTTCGTCAAGCAGAATGAACAGCAAGATAACGAAGAGGAGGCGCTTAGCGACAACTCTGGAATCCGTGGCAACGCGATCATATGCCGGCGATGCTTGTGAAGACGTAGTCAACGACTGTGAGCAGGACTGCTCCAACGACAGCCGTGAGACATCCCTGCACACGAAAGCCTGGCACGAATTCCGATGCGAGTTTCAGCATCAAGCCATTGATAAGAAAGTACACCAGCCCAAGGCTTAGAATAATAACCGGCAGCAGGACGATTTTCAGTATCAGACCGACCGTCGCACTGATGAGTCCTATCACGACTGCGGCGATCAGGGCAGCGCCAAAGCCATCTACCTGTATACCCGGCAGAATCCTGGTCACGACCAGTAAAGACAGCCCGCTGAGAAGCCAGTGCAGTAACAGGTGCCGCATATCCAGCATACGGATTTTTGATCGGGTATGTTCCCAACCACCACCGCAGCCGTTAAAGTGTAAGCGGCACTAGAACGTATATTTGGCCGCAAACTGCAGAATACGCGGACTGGCGTCGCTGAGTATCAAGCCGAATGTATTGTCTTGCAAATTAGAATCCGGGTTGCTGAAGTTGGGATGATTAAGTAAATTGAAAAATTCGAACCGCAATTCCAGTTTTTGCGACTCTCTCACCGGAAACTCGCGGCTCAACGAAGCATCAATGTTGACGAACTGGGGCCCAACTAGCGAGTCGGAACCAGCGGCGCCAAAAGTGCCCAGCGGATTCGGAACAAATGAATTGGCATTCAGCCACTGCAGCGTACTCGTGTTCCGTACGTAAGGATTACCGATAACATTCGGACGATCCAGGCCTATACCGGTAAGCGAGTTATCAAGGCCGGTAACCGGCGTAAACCAGACTCCGCTATGAGCAGTCAAAATCGGCGCGAGCTTCCATACTCCGACAATACGGTTTGCCCAGCGATTGCTCAGTTTGGGTGTTTCCACGACGAAAGTAAGATTGAAGCCGCTGCGGATATCGAACCCGCAGTTGCCGCGCTCGCCATTGCGATTGTATGGGTTCTGAGTTAAAGGACCGCCTAGGTCACCTATGAAGTCTGCCTCACTAATGCAATGGGAGTAAGTGTAATTCGCCAGAACGGTGTAGTGATTGCTGAATCTGTGCTCGCCCTTCAGAAGGAGAGCATTGTATTCGGCGTTGGCGCCGTCATCAGCCTGCCAGATGCTGGAATACAACGCTCCCTGCGCCGGATTTTGCAGGTACAGCACGCGGCGCTGATTCGTATTCGCCGTCGTCGAACAAGGCGAATCGCCGCAATTTCCCGGTTGGTACACGCCAGGGTTGATATCCTCGCCAGTCCAGATGTGAGTAGTCTTGTTGCCAAGGTAGGCGGCGGAAACAACCCAGTCCTTTGCTGGCTGTAGCTCATAACTCAGATTCCACTCATTTGTGTAAGTAGGGTGCCCGTGAATCGGATAGCTGTAGTAACTCGCCGCGGAGGGAAAAGACTGAGTCTTCACAGGCGGGTTTGGCGAAGGGAATGGATCGCCTCCGGGATAACCAGCGTAAGGATTCGTGAGTCCGCCAACCGGGCTATTCAAGTTGATGGTGCTGCCCCAAGGGGCGTCTCCGGTCTGGTCTTCCCAGTACGCAGTCGCCATGGTGTCATAGAACAATCCGTATCCCGCGCGAATCACCTGCTTACCTTTGCCGGAAGGGTCCCACGCGATGCCAGCGCGGGGTTCAAAATCCCACGGCTGGTCTGAGGTGAAGGTCTTGGGGATGCCGCGGTCGCCTGGAAACAGCAGGCCAGCCGGTGCATTTACATAGACAGAGCTTTGCGTACCGGCGGCAAACGCGCTGGCGCTGAAATGGTTCATGCGGTTGTCTATTTCGCGACCCGGCAGGTATGGCTCCCACCGGAGTCCCATTTGGACAGTTAGTTTATTGTTCACCCGGAAAACATCATGTATGTAAGCCCCAATGTAGTTCTGGCGGGCATTGAAAGGCTGAATGTTTCCCTGGGTAAAGGTATTGGGCAACCCGAGCATGAAATCCAGAAGAGCATCATTTGTGGACTGGCCGTTAAAGGCAAAACCGCCGTTGGCAAGCGATCCCAATTGCAAATCGAAACGGTAATGAACCTGTTCGCCCCCCACCGAAATGTGATGACGGCCCACGATGATATCCAGATCGTCCGCAAATTGGAAGTTATTCTGGCGAAGGTAGGAAGGCGAGCAAGTGCCGCAACCAATATTGAAATACCCGTTCACGTAAACGTTCAGGAAATTCGGTTCAGGCTGATTGATATTAACCCCGACCGTATCGAAATTGATCAAATTTGAAGCGGGACCGCGAGTAACGGCCAGCCGTGTATAGCCAACGTGTGCCGAGTTCACCATGCTGGGGCTGATCGTGTAGGTATCGCCTATCACGGCCGACTGACTGCGATCTCGGACGCCGCGTTGTTGGGCCAGCAGAATATTAGAGTCGCTAAATTGCGCGGGGCTGCCGTAATCGGCAAAGAAGTAATGGGCGAAGAAGTTGTTTTTTGCGCTCTGGTTCCAGTCAACCCGGCCCATGTATTGGGTTTCCTTCTGAGGTTCCGGAATCGCATAAGTTACTTGGCCGCAGGGATTTCCGGAGACCGGCACGTACTTAAGCAGGTTAAGAGCTTGAGGATTAAACAGCGAAGTGGGCACTTGGTCGTTAGCAAAGGGCTGCCCGTTGGAGGGATTAATAATCGTTCGCGCCGCTCCGCTGGTCTGGCAGTTGGCGGACTCCAACTGGCCGAAGTCGCCGTTCAGGGTGGCTTGTGTGGGTGTGAAGGAAATCTGAGAAGGCGGCGCTGTGCGAATTTGCGTGCCCTGATAACCAAAAAATCCGAACAGCTTGTCTTTCCGAATCGGCGCGCCCAGCGTACCCCCAAACTGGTTGCGTTTGAGCGTGTCCGTCGATGTGGCGAAGAAATCACGCGCGTCGAAGTCTCCATTGCGCACGAATTCGAACAGGTCGCCATGAAACTGATTTGTGCCTGACTTAGTGACCGCATTCACCACAGCGCCCGCATGCATGCCATAGCGTGCTGAAAGCGCACTTGTCTCAACGCTGAACTCCTGCAAAGCGTCGGGGAAAGGCAGTGGCAGGTTCACATTTGAAAACACGTCCATGTTCTCTCCGCCGTCCAGCAGGTAGTTTGTGCCGTCAGCCTGTCCGCCGGCCACGGAGATGGCGTCTGCGCTGAAGTAGTTTTTGCTGCCTGTCAAATCGCTTTGGCCATTCGCGGGACCAACATCATTGGCCGCGCCCGACAGCATGATCAACTGCGTGGGCTGCCGGCCATTTAAGGGAAGGTCGACGATTCGCGCCTGGTCAATGACTTGCGAGACAGCCGTAGTGTCCGTTTTGACCATCGTGGCGCTGGCGCTCACGTCGGCTTCCTGCGTAACCTGTCCAATGCGTAGCGAGACATTCACCTGGGGACTGTCGCTGACTTGCAGGGTAATTCCGGTCTGTACATATAGGCCGAACCCTTTGGCTTCTATTTCCAGGCGATAGGGTCCCACTGGCAATTCGGGCAAAGTGTAGGCGCCATCGGAGCCACTCTGGGCAGTTCGCTTCTGGCTGGTGGCGGTTTGAATGGCGGTGACTTTAGCGCCGGGAACAGGCGCACCACTGGGGTCTGATACGACACCGGAAATCTGGGCACTGGCTACCGCCTGTGCGTGAAGTGAAGCAATCGGAGCTGAGAGGAGCAAACAGAGAGCGGCGGTAAAAATAAAAGCAGGAGTGCTTCGGTACATGATCGAATCCCTTCGTAAGTCGCCGACGAGACTCTTGCGGCTTGTAATTGATATTGCCTTCTGCAAAGCGCAACAAGCCGCCGACGGCAGATATTTGGTTAGCTTATTCTTTCCCGGAAACAATGTCAATATCTTGGGAAATATTTCCGTGAATCAATCTCTCCCGCTAGCGTAACCATCCGTCGAGGTTTGACTGAACGAATTCGTCGTCCTGAAGAAATGGATATCGTTGGCAAACACGGCTAATCTCTTCAAGCTGTCCATCCGAGAGATCTTCGGCGGGATCCAGCAGCCAGCGGCCTTCCAGCAAGCCCTGCCGGCGCAGGATTTCGTGAATCCCAGCGATACAACCGTGGAAGTGGTGTTGAGGATCAAACAGAGCTGCATTGGCATCTGTCACCTGCCAAGCGAGCGTAAGAAGATCAGCTGGAATAGCCGACCCGGCGCGAATAATCTCCTGGATCCGCTCCAACTGAGAAACGGCAACGCTGGTCCATACGGCCCAATGGCCCAGCAATCCACCTACTATCCGCAGGCGTTCCTTCGCGACGGAGAATTCGCTGAGCAGATCCATAACGATGTTATCGTCGTTTCCGGTGTACAGCGCGATGTCGGCGGCCCTCCCGGACTCAGCAACCGCGCGGACCACGTCGAGAGTTTGATAGCGATTGAAGGGCGCGATCTTGATAGCCACCACATTCTCGATCTCCGCGAGTTGGGTCCAGAACGCGTAAGGGAGCCTGGCGCCGCCCACCGCCGGCTGCAGATAAAAGCCAACCACCGGAGTGATGGAAGCAATGGCGCTGGCGTGCCGAATCAGTTGACTGATAGGAGCATCACGCAGCGCACCCAAACTCAGCAGTACGGCATCGTAGCCGAGTGACGCCGCCATTTCGGCTTCTTGCACTGCCTGGGGAAGCAGCCCGCACACACCGGCGATTTTCACCACTGCATGGGGCCGCATTTCTTCCATAGCCAGTTCAAGCGCGGGACGCAGGAGGGCAAATTTCGGGTCTCTAATGGCGAACTGCGTGGTGTGCACACCCACGGCCAATCCGCCCACGCCAGAAGCCAGATAGTAGCGCGTGAGCGCGCGTTGGCGGCGTTCGTCAAGCCTGCGATTGCTGTTTAGCGCCAACGGATGCGCCGGAATAACTGCCCCTCGCCGAAGACGTTCGCGAACGTCCATCAGAATTGGCCATCCCTGACGGCAAAATGAGTGGGCTTGCGCAAGGTCGGGCCTCCAATCGAAATCCAATGAGCTGTCCAATCGATCAGATCCACCACGGTGACAGAAGGATAACCAAAGAGCTGATGCGATTTAGCGGCATTGCTCAGGAGCGCGGTCGGATTTTCCTCGCCGTCCCACACGGGCTCGCATCGAAAGCGGCGCGCAAACTCCAGAGCCAGATATCGTACCGATAGCGTTTCGGGGCCTGTAATGTTTAGAACGTTCGCCGGCGACTCGCAATGCGCGAAGGAGCGCAGACACGCCGAGTTGGCGTCACCTTGCCAGATAAGGTTCACCAGACCCATGCGCAGGTTCACGGGTCGCCGTTCATAAACCGCGCTGCCGATATCCAGCAGAACGCCGTAGCGCAAATCAATTGCGTAATTCAGCCGCAGAATAGCGACTGGCGTGCCCCATCGCTGCGAGGCATATTCAAACAGGCGCTCACGGCCTAAAGCCGACTGAGCGTACTCGCCAACCGGGGCTACGGGAGTCAGTTCGTCAGCGCCGCCCTGGCTCACAAGTTGCAGTGGATAGACATTTCCAGTCGAAAACGCCACAATTCGCGAGGATCGGAACCGCTCTGCCACTAGACCGGGGAGGTGCGTATTCATGGCCCAGGTCAGATACTCCGATCCGGTCGTCCCAAATTTGCGAGCCGCCATATAGACAATATTCGGAACGTCGGGAAGCTGCTGGAGCGCTGCGGAATCCAGCAGATCACACTGGATCGTTTCGATGCCTTCCGCTCTCAATTCTGCCGCGAGACTTTCATTGCTGAAACGGGCAACGCCGATAATCTGTTTCGCGCCCCCCGCGCGGCGGCAGGCGCGATAAGCCAATCGGGCGAGGCTCGGGCCCATCTTTCCCCCGACGCCTAGAATCATCAGATCGCCATCCAGTTTTTGCATCGCGTCGATGAGTGCATCGTCGGGTTGTGCGAGACGGTCTTCCAGTTCCGCTTCTGTTTCGATCAATCGGGGTGTTTTATCCAAGCTCGAATCCGCCTGCTGCGTAAACCATAAAGTCTTTGCCTGCCGTATCGGGTCCTTTAACCATGCGAGCCAGCCTGCGTTCCACCCTGAAGTTCAGATTTTGCGCAATCCGGACGGCGGATGCGTTCGAAGGCAACAGATCCCAGTACCAGGAACCGCCGCAAGTCGAGAGACAGCTTTCAATCAGCCGTTTTGCTGAGCCCTCGGACCGGGCAACGCAAGGCCCGAAATACGAAGCTCGTGCGCCAGAGCGCCAGAAGGCAAATCCATCTTCGGTGACGAATGCGCTATCTCCAAAAGTGTTGAGTACCTTTGTACGATCTTCACCAAAGGCTTCACGATCGAGGCTAACATGTTGCTGTGTAAGACTACCGCTCGGAGTTGTTGCGCTTGAAGTTATGCCCGGACCGGCCCAACGTTCAATCTGCTGCTCTTCGCGGAAGCCAAGACTCCGGTAAATCGGTTGGCCCAGTTCGGTCGCGTCTAATTTCACGGAACGAATTTTTCGAGAAGCAGCAAGCTCCAGGCACGATTCCACTAGGAGGCGGCCAAATCCCCGGTTTCGATAGTCGGGATGGGTCAAGACCATTCCAAGCCAGGCTAGTTGATCCTCGTAACACGTAAGCGTCGCGGTCGCCACCACCATGCCATCAGCCTCGATAGCCCGGCACGATTCGCGATCCAGATCAAGCAGGCGTTTCCAATCCGCTGCTGTCTGATTCCAGCCGGCGAGGGTGGACAGACTAAGCGCTGCTGGAATGTCGGCTTCGGTAAGCATCCGCGTCATTCCGATCTAGTTTACGCGAAACCAGCCAGAATATGGACGAAATATTTCCAGAATGTAGAAATATTTCCCGGCGTTCGCCGCACGCTGTGTATAATCGCTCCCAGTATGATCTCGCGGCGTGTATTTGCAGGAAGTATGTTATGTGGAATGGCAATCGGGGGAACCACAATCTCACCCCTGAGTCCCTTCAAATTGGGCGCAATTAGTGACGGATTTTCCCAGAATTTCGAGGAAGCCCTGCAAATCATGAAAGGGTATGGACTCAGCTGGGTCGAAATCCGGCAGGTGTTTGGCAAATACAACACCGAAGCAAGCCCGGAGCAGATTCGGCAGATCAAGAGTTTGGTAGACAAATACGGATTTAAGGTCTCGGTCATTGACTCGGCTCTGTACAAATGCACTTTGCCGGACACCAAGCCTGTCGTAAATGAGCGGGACGCCTATCCATACGTCAACCAGATGGATCTGCTGAAACGCGCCTGCGAGCGCGGCCATGCCCTGGGCGCAACCAAGATTCGCGGCTTCACCTTCTGGCGCGTGACAGAGCCGGAGTCGCTAACGGACAGGATTGCGGGCGAACTCCAGAAGGCTTCAGAGGTTGCCCAGCACGAAGGCATGAAGCTCGTGATCGAGAACGAAGAAACATGCAACGCGGCCACCGGGCATGAGCTCGCCCAGGTTCTGGCAAAAGCTCCCGCTCCAAACCTGGGCGCCAACTGGGACGTCGGCAACGGCTTCTGGCGGGGCGAAAAGTCTTTCCCGGACGGCTATAATGCTCTGGATAAGAAGCGCATCTGGCACGCCCATCTCAAAGGCGTGAAGTGCGAGGCGGGATTCAAAAGCTGTACGGAAACCATTGCCGGTCAGGGGCAGAATGAGCTGACGGCGCAGCTAAAGCAGTTTCTGAAAGATGGCTATCAGGGGACCATGTCGCTGGAATGCGAGTTTCAAGCCAGCGGCCTGACCCATGCTGCAACCAGCCGGCGATCACTGGAAGGCTTGCTCAAAGCCGCTTCAAACGCCCTGTCCGCTGCATAATAAGGGGAATGCGGTGGGAACTCGCCGGAATAATGCTGTTTGGGCTGGCTGTGCCCGCGACTGCCGATGATCATTCTCAAATGGCGCTGAAAGCGGCGGCTCAGGGAAACTACAAGCTTGCCGCGCGAGAATTTGAGTTGGCCAAGCAGGCGAATCCGACCCTGCCCGGAATCGATAAGGATCTGGGACTGGCGCTGTTTCAAGCCAAAGAATTCGATCAAGCCGTTCCCGAGCTGACGATAGCTCGCAGGACAGATCCCAATGATCTGCAGACCCTGCTCGCGCTGGGCACCAGCTTTGCCCGGCTGGGGAAAGAGCGTGAAGCCCAGGAGGTGTTCACAGATCTTCTGAAGCGGCATCCGGAGTCTCCGGAACTGCACCTCCTGTGGGGCCAAATGTATGCCAGCGTGGCGCAAGCGGCCGCAGCCGAGAGCGAGTTTAAGGAAGCCGTTCGCCTTAAACCAAATACCGCCGGAGCTCATTACGACCTCGGGCTGCTTTACCTAAAGCAGAACCGGCTGGAAGAGGCGATAGCCGAGTTTCGCGATGAGTTGCGCAACTATCCAGGCAATGTGGAAACGCGCTATGACCTGGCGGTGGCGCTACTGCACACAAACCAGACTGCGGCCGGCATGAAGGAACTGGAACGCGTACTGGCCGCGCAACCCGGCCATGCCAATGCCAATTATGAATACGGAAAGGCGCAACTCACCGAAGGAAACGTGACCAGCGCCATTGAACATTTAGAGAAAGCAGCAACCGCCAGTCCTGACAAACCTTACGTGCATTACCAATTGGGGCGCGCTTATCAGAAGGCGAACCGGGAAGGCGATGCCGCGAAAGAGTTTGCAAAGGTGCAGACTCTCCGCGGCATCCCTCAATAGCCGCTTAAAAGATCAGTTTCATCGCAAACTGGATCTCTCGCGGAGTGCGGGCGGAACCGACAGTGCCGAATGGACTTGACGGATCGGCAATACTGCCGCCCGCCACCGAAAGAGGCACGAAGGTTGTGTTGATGGAAGCGAACTGGGTGTGGTTGAGCGCGTTGAAGAACTCAGCCCGGAATTGGAGCCGTGACGATTCTGAACCGCCAAGTCCCTTGATGTGAGGAAGCGCAAAGTCCTTGAAAAGAGACAGGTCGACATTGTTCACGCCTGGTCCCCGCACGTTGTTGCGAGCGGAGTTGCCAAAGGTGCCCGGATCCTGCAAAGTGAAAGCACTCGTATTAAAGTACTGAGCCGCAGTCTGCTGGCCTATCGAATTGGGATTAGAAACCACGTTAGGACGTTCGCAGATGCTGCCACCGGTGGCAAGGCCGACTACATCCCGATCAATGCAGACAGTGTGGGGCAAGCCGGATTGAAGGGAGTAGATGCTATTGACCTGCCAGCCTCCGAGTCCACTCTTGAGGAACCGGCTACCGCTCTTACGGAAGAAGGGAAGTTCCCAAACCGTGTTGAGGGATAGCGTGTTTGGCTGATCCTGCGTGCCGAAGGATTTTTCGGAAGCAATGCTATAGATGTTTTGCACCGGTTTGGCGCTGCCTTCCGAATCCTGGTTGGCGCCGTCGGAAATCATGTGGCTCCGGGTGTAGGCAACTTGGAATTGCAGTCCGTGCTTGAACTGCCGCTCCAAGGAAAGCTGGAGGGAGTTATAGCTGGTGGTCGCCTGGCGGGTGTTCACGTAAATATTGCTGTAGCCTAGATAAGGTCGTACAGTGTCGGGATTGATACCCGTTGCACCGCCGCTATTTTCATATTGGAAGACACTCAGCAAATCAGCCGTGGGTACCTGGTTGATGTCTAAGTTAAGACCCTGGTGAACCTGATGGCTGCCGGCGTACCCAACCGCCAGCAGCGTATCGCTGGTAAGGCTGTACTGGATCCCCATGCTGTATTGATAGCTGGCTGGAATATCGTACTGTTGCTGCAGCGTGTGCAGAGTGGTGGGCGGCTGCGGCGCATTCGGATCAAAAGCCGTTAGTGAGCTAATATTGACGCCGGTGAGCGTCGCAGTCCGGTCGAAGGGCGGTAACTGGCCAATCGCGCTGGTCTGTGAGATGGCGTCGCGTCCGTGGAAGATACCCGCGCCCACGCGATAGACCAACTTATCCTTGAAGATTTGCGGCGACCAGGCAATGCCGCCGCGCGGCTCCCAATCATTAGGATGATTGTTAACCAAAGCAGCACCGGGAATGCCGGCGCTCTGCGGCGTAACAATTCCATTCAGTGTGTTGCACATGGTCGGGTCCACAAAACCTGCGGATGTGAAGGCTGCTGCCGAGCACTGGCTGGGGTTATACAAGTTTGGATAGAAATTAGCGATATTGTTGTGAGCTGAGAATGACTGGCCGAGATACTCCCAGCGCAGGCCCAAATCCACAGTCAAATGGGATGTGGCTTTCCAGGTGTCTTGAAAGTAAATAGCGTAATCATGCCAGCGGTCGTAGACCGGATTGAGTGTTTTTTCCTCTTGATAAGTGGCCAGATCACCCAGCAGTAGATCATGAAAGCTGTTGAAGCTCATGATGCCGGCAGTGTCATCGACGCCGCCATTGGCAGGCTCGCGCTTACGGCCCCGGCCGATTTCGAAACCGGCCTTGACGCTGTGGCTACCAGTGGTCCAGGAGAGCGAATCCTGCGTGTGCAGGACAGCTTCCCTATTGGTAAACGGCGCCTGATGCTGCAGAGTGCCGAATCCGTCAACCCCATTGACGGTGGGGAATGATCCGCTGGTCTGCGGGAAAAGCTCGGTGTAAGTGAAGCCGGAGCGTGAAGCAAGAACCGGATCGGAAGACTTGCTGGTCTGAAAATGGATGTAGTTATTGGTGTAACCGAATTGGAATTCGTTTACAACGGTGGGCGTAATGATGTTGGTGAGTCTGACGATGCTGTTGAACGATTTAAAGGTCCAGTCGCTCGAAACAGACGGGAAATTGTCATCGGCCCACAATTGATTGTTGATGTTGGCCAGACCCTGGCCTTCGCTCATGACGCGAGCCATAAGCATCGCCTTGTCGCTAAAGTTGTGGTCCCACCGATACAGCTGGACATTGTCCACTGTGCCGGTCGGTAAGCTCGCTACGAAATTATAGGAACCCGTCGCGTTGGGCAGGGGGTACCGCTGTAGAATAGCGAGAGCGTTTGGATCGATCTGCGAAACAGGCACGTTTGGCTCACCCAGTTGCGATAAGTCTCCCGTACGTTCGGCGGCAGTCGGAACATTATCCTGAGCCGTATTGCCGGTGACGTTCCGGCGGCCTTCGTACGAAGCAAAAAAGAAGTCCTTGTTCTTACCCTGGTTATAAAGGCGAGGGATCCAGACCGGCCCACCCAAGCTGTAACCGAAGTTGTTAAAGCGAAGTTTGTTTCGCGCCTGTCCTTGCGTATTCAGGAAGAAGTCATTGGCGTCCAGTTTGTCGTTGCGGAAGTACTCGTACAAAGTGCCGTGGAAGTCGCGCGTACCTTGTTTGGTAACCACGTTGACCACGCCGCCGGTGCCGCCGCCGAACTCGGCGCTGTAGTTGCTGCGTAGAACTTTAAATTCCTCGAGCGCGTCCAGCGGAGGTGTGACCACGTTCTGCGCATTGCTGCCGACGTCCATGTTGTTTTGGCCATCCAGCAGCCACATGTTGGAATTACTCTGGCTGCCGTTGATCGAAACCGTGGTGTCGCTGCTGATGCCGACGCCGTTGCCGATAGTCCCGTTTTCCGAGACGACACCGGGTGAAAGCATCACCAACTGGCTGAAGACACGTCCGTTGAGCGGGAGCGCCTGGGTCTGTCGGGCCCCGACGAGATCCGACAGTTCTGCCGACTGAGTCTGCAGCTGTTCACCGCTCTCGTTAACGCTGACCGTCTCGGTCGCGGTGCCGATTTCAAGATGCACGGGAATATTGAGCCGGTCATTGACGTCCAGCCGGATCTGGGTGGCTTCAAAGCGCTTGAAGCCCTTGGCGTCAGCGTCTAGATTGTAATTGCCGACGGCAAGGTTAGTAACCACGAAGTTACCGCTGCTGCTGCTGGTTTCCTTGCGCGCCACACCGGTCTGAGCATTAGTGATGGTGAGAGTAGCTTGCGGAACCGGAGCTCCGGACGGATCGGTGACAACGCCGGAGATAGAACCGGTGCTTTCCTGTGCCCATCCAGCGCAGAGGGTTATGAGTGAGAGCGAGACTAAGCGAATGGTGAGACTAGCCATATCACTTCCTTTCAAAAAACATATCTTTGGAGGTTCAGCGGTCTTGGCTGGGAGATTTCGTTTCAGTTTGGAATCAGTGAAAGAAATTGTCAAGACGTCTTTGGAAACGTTTTCATTACTCCGTCCCAGAAAACCGGCCTTCAATCGATTAGAAACAAGTATAGGCTATTGTTTTCAGCTTGGTCCAATTCCACGAAAATCTGAGAAATTTTTCCGGGTCGGGCCAAACCAGCTTAAGCGAACCAGTCGTATTTGAGCTGCTTTCCTTGAGCCTGCCAGATCTCCGGCTCGTTGTTCGTCAACCAGTCCACGGGTTCCGCAATGGTCTGATTCCGGCTGGCCATTTGAAACGCCTGCTGCACCGCTGCCCGTTGTTCACTCCCGATAACATCTGGCGCAATAGACACGAATAGGGGCGTACCGCTGTGCGCCAGCAGATCGAGCCATTGGCGGTTCTCATTCCAGCTGATCTGGTTGGTTAGTCCCACGCAGTCCGCATCGATGGCAAAGAAGGCGTTGTGTTGTGGCAGGCGGAAGGCCAGAGTGTTCACGCCCATCTTGCGAGTGCGCGACCACTCCCGTCCGCTGGTGTCATCGCCCGTGCGTTGCGCTTCGAACAAGCCGGCCGCCAGATGCCCAATAGTGTTGCAGCCCAGCAAGATGGTTTCCCCCGCCGACTTCCGAAGCAACGAATAAAGCTCCCGGATAATCTCTGCATTGGTGCGCGAGCGGTCCTGGAAATTCCAATCGGAATCAGTAATTTCGGAGTTCATTGCAAAGCCCCAGCGGCCCAGTAGATCGTAGGTGGAGAAATCGTGCTTGATCAACTGGTAACCCCAGCCAACCAGGGTTCGGAGATCCTCCTGAATCAGCGCGGCGGCTTCCGGATTGGTGGGATCCAGGGTGAACGGCCTCAGCGTCATGGCCGGTGACAGGGGATCTCGCGTGTAGAGCGGCCGGATCCAGATTCCCGGCCGGACATCCAGCCGGGTCATATCCGGAGCCAGTTGGGCCATGTCGGGAAAGTCTTTATTGCCGGACCGCCACGGCCCGGCCGTGGGGTTCATTTGCCAGCCATCGTCAATCACCATGAATGGACGGTTATTCAAAAGCGGGGAGAGGATTGCCATTCGATGGCAATCGCGAAGAATGTCGGTCGCGGAGCTTTTCCCATACGCGTAGTACCAGTTGTTGCCGCCGTAGATGGGAAACTTGGGCAACCTGGGCTTGTCGCAAAGCAGTTTGCAGAAGGCTTGCGCGGCCTGAAATGCCGTGCTGTCCGGATAGTCCTGACTGACGATTTCGGCAACCTGCAGTGGTCGTGATTTCAGTTGCACCGCACGGCCGCCGTTTCGCACGTCGCAGCACAGAGAAATGCCTTGCGGATCCACCCGCCAGTAGCAAAGCGCCGCAGGCGCGGTTTTCACTCCGAAAGCGAAGTTCTTTTGGCCATCCGTCGCCAGGACATACCAGGGCAGCGGCCGGTCCGGTTCCACGTGCCGGAACGCCAGGTCGCCATAGGATCGCTCCCACGCATCACCCAGGAAACGCAGTTTGCTGTCCGGGGACAGAAGCCAGCGAACATGCAGGCGGAGCGGGTTATGTTTCGGGCTGTGAAGCTGCAGGCTCAGTGTATTGGCGGAAGTGCGCGTCGTCACTTCAATGTCGGGAGCTTGCCAGCTTGAACCGCTCGAAGTCAGGGGCTGCATGCCCGATTCGGTTTCGAGCACAATCGCGCTCGGCGCAACGGAGACGTTGAGCGGATTGACTGATGCCGCCCCGCGCAGCAGAGGCGCGGCAAGCAAGGCTCCGGCGGATCCTTTCAGCAGGTCCCTGCGGCTTGGATGGTTTTCCATTTCTCTATAATCCCCTAGGAAGCGCCCACAAAAATGGCTGAATAAGTGTAGATTGGGTGATATCTATGAAACGTTGTTTATCTCCCTCCGCGTTGGCGGCAGTGGTACTGGCTACCACGGGCGGGGCGAATGGATTTGGAAGCCTTCTTCAAGATCTACAAGCGCCAGCCCAAAGTGTGGCCCGCACCGCCCCCGAGAAACTGACCATCAAAATAGTGGCCGGCGAGGATAGCGTCAACATCGTGAAACGCCGCTCCGCGGTGACGCCGGTAGTGGAGGTTCTCAATCAGAATAACCTTCCCGTGGCAGGCGCCATGGTCAACTTTTCTTCGCCCGACGACGGGGCTAGCGTCAAGTTCAGCAACGGGAACAGAAGCGAATCCGCCGTGACGGAAATGGATGGAAAAGCCAGCCCATCCGCCGTTATCCCGACGGAGCCGGGAAAGTTTCAAATAGCCGTGACCGCAACGTACGGCGACGGTTTACGAGCTAGCGCCACCATTGATCAAACCAACTACGAAACAGCGGCCGACGCGGCTCGCGGCGGATCGGCGGCGCCCGGGCAGCCGGTAAAGGCCGCCGCCCTCCCGGTGGCTTCGCAAAAGGGTGGAGGCCGGCTGTCGAATGGCGCGATCGCAGGGATCATCGTGGCCATAGCGGGCGGCGCCGCTCTGGGCATCGCGTTGGGCCTCAAGCATGGAGGCAGTTCTACAAGCAGCTCCACCATCGGCGTAGGCACGCCGACGGTCGGCGCTCCCCACTAATTTCCGCTGGAAGCGAAGTTGATCCACGCCCCACTGGGTGCGAAGTTCTGCCATAGGTTGGTTGAAAGCGTTCCGGTAACCTGAACGTCGTCCCAATCAGTGCTGAAAGACCCTGCGTTTTGCACCAGGTTGATCTTCATGGCTTGATTCGTTGTGGCTGTGTAGATGCAACCAATCTGCTGCCACGCCGAAGTCGCTGTGACTACCGCTGTCTGGCATGCATTTGCGCCGGTTGTGTCGTCTACTGAAAGGTACGCCGTCCCGGTCGTGCCGGAAGCGAGTCGGATCCAGGTGGACACCTGGTATGCCTGCCCTGGCGTCAGGCCGTACACACTTTGAAAAACAGTTTCCCCGGCTGAGCTTGGATTTTGAAGAAGTCCGTAGCTGCCGGTGTGAGCGGCGGAAGGGCTGACTGTGGCCCCCGCAGGAACGGAAGCGTTCCAGGGCTGGCCGAAGGTTCCGCTCTCAAAGCCGCCATTGACAGGTGGTACCGGCGTAAGCGTCACATCGTCCCAGTAAGTAGTAAAGAGACCGGAGGCCTGCACCAGTTCCAGCAGCACCGCCTGGCTATTGGTGGCTGTGTAGGTGCAACTGATCTGCTGCCACACCTGCGTAGGCGTTGTCAAAGGCGTATTGCAGGCGTTGGCGTACACCGTGTCGTTCGCGTAAATGAAGATAGAGCCTGCCGTCCCGGAGCCGAGCTTAACCCACGCCGAAATGACATAGCTCTGTCCGGGCGTCAGTCCGTAAACCGTCTGGTAGACGGCCTGCTCTCCCGAGGTAGGACCTTGAACAAGGCCGTAGTTCCCTGAATGCGCGGCAAGTGCGCTCAGATTCACGTCGCCGACCGCTCCCTGAGATACGTAAGGTAGCCAAGACTGGCTAAAGCTGCCACTTTCGAACCCTCCATCGGCGGGTGGGATCGGTGTCAGGGCAACGTCATCCCAATACGTGCTGAACGAACCAAGACTTTCTACCAAATGGAGGTTCATCGATTGATTAGTGGTTGCAGTGTAGACGCAGCCGATTTGCTGCCACCGGCTGCCGGGTGTCGCCGGCAGTGTGGCGCAAGCGTTCGCGCCGGTTGTATCGTCGGCAGTAAGATAAGCCGTTCCAGCGTTGCCTGACCCAAGTTTCAGCCACGAAGAAGCCACATAGCTTTGTCCGGGCGTTAGTCCCTGAATGGTCTGGTACACGCTTTCTCCATTGGAATTTGAACCTGCTATCAGTCCGGAGTTCCCGGAATGTGCGGCGGCCGGGCTGATGGCGAAGCCACCGGTAGCGCCAACCGGAATGAATGAGTTCCACGCGGGAGTAAGTGTTGCTGTTTCGAACCCCGGGTTTACCGGCGGCACAGGAGACACGGTAACGTTATCCCAGTACGTGCTGAATGAGCCAGCCTGCTCGGCCAGGTGAATTCTGATGGCTTGCGTGCCGTTGGCCGTGTAGACACAGCCGATCTGCGCCCAGAAAACCGGCGCGGTGAGCTGTGGCGAAGTGCAGATGTTCGAGCCCGTTGTATCCTCCGCCGAAAGCGAGACAGTGCCGGCGACGCCGGATGCCAGTTTGACCCAGGCCGATACGAGGTAGGTCTGACCTTGCGTGAGGCCTTGGATGGTCTGATAAGCTGCTTCACCCGCTGAGCTGGGACCCTGCATGAGCCCATAGTTGCCGCCAAGGGCGGCAGTAGATGATATCGTCACGGTGCCGAAACCGCCGCTCGGTATGTAAGCGTTCCAGGGCGAACTGAGATAGCCGCTCTCAAACGTTCCATTTGTGACGAGCGCCGATCGCGCGCCGGAGAGTAACCCATAGACCGTGATGTTGCTGGCCGTTCCGACATAGACTTTTCCATGTGCCACGGTAGGAACCGTAAACTCGGCATACGAGCCTGGATTGTCGCTGGAGTAATCGTCGTTGCTGCTGTAAAGATTCGTCAGAGTTGTCGCGTTCCAAGCCTTCAGCACACCGTTTACACTGGGTGGTCCGGCCCAATCCTGAATGCCCCAAATGACTCCGTTGCTGGTACCTGCTGACGACACCGACGGCGTTGTCCCGTAAGCAACAGGAGCCCTGTCCGAGGAAGTGACTGCCGGAGATGTGCTCAGCAATCCGTTGTTTACTGAATAGCCGCGAAGAATATCTTGAAGTGCTCCGAAGTAGACAAAACCATTCCAGTAGGCAGGCATTCCAAGTTCCGCGTTGGGCAAAGCGTCTATCAGTTCTTGAACCACCGGATCGCTGGCGCAGGTTCCGCAATAGTGCATCAGGCTATCGCGATTCACCAGCCGGATAGTTCCCTCTTTACCGGCTTCGACTAATAGGTGCGGAAACGGTCCTGTTTGGTCCGGAAGCAGCAATACGCCTCCTGCGCCTAGATCAAAGTCCTTATCGTTCAGCGTGGACTGATCGGTTGGGGTGAAATAGTCGCTAATGGTTAACTGAGCGCCAGGTGCAATTTTCAGGATGCTATCGGAGAAATCACTCATGGAAGGCATGCCGCTAGCATTCAAAGTGGTGTCGAAAGCTCCATTCGAAGTGGCCAGGAAAACATTGGCGCTGGCATCGGCGGCCGGTGCCGCTCCGGACATCCAAATGCCGCCCGCCACAGGCGCACCATTGGTGTCGGCGTGTCCATTGGGAGTGATCGAAATGAGGCTTCTCACACCGGTGGCCGCGTCATACCGGAAAATCCAACCGTGATAGACGTCTCCAAAATCGGAATCGCAGCCGTTGGAGGCAAACGTGACGTAGACTCCACCGCCAGACAACAAAAGCCCAGGGCGGTTGAGCTCTATATTCGGATTAAAAGTCAGCTGGCCGTTTACCGACCCGTCGCCATTTCCCGTAACCGATCCGCCAATAATGATCGGCCAGCCCGGTTCTTCCGCGCCCGTGGGCATGTCTATTGCGTGAAGCTTGTGCAGGACATTTCCGCCGGCCGAGGATTTGGACTCTACATAGAGAACGCCCGAATTCGCATCAATTACCGGCGTGCTGGTGACTCCTTCATTAGGAGGTCCGAAGTTACACGGCCCGCTGGGCGCGGAGGTTTCTCCCGTTTGTCCTCCATGCGCCGCGTCAATGAGCTTGATATGCCATAGTGCGTTCGCGTTCGCCCCCTGGTTCGAATCGCCATCAAACAGGTAGACGCTGTCCTCTTCCGTCGCAGCAACGACGACGTTATGGAAGCCGCTGCCGGAAACAAATTGCCCGTTGACGTACAACGGCTGGGCCAGCACATAACCGTCCACCGGGCGGGTAAAGAGCTTTCCGAACGTGCTGGAGGCAACGTTCGACGGCGTCAGCAGTGATTCGCCGGTGTTCTGTCCGGTTCGCGCCTGATCGTTGTGATACGTCAGAACGTTTGGTCCGGAAACCAGCGTTCCATTGCTACTGGCGACGGTGATGTCGTCCCAATAGACCGTCTGCGCGGTGAAAGAAGCCAACTGGCCCACATAAATGATGATGACGCCATCCGCGCCAACTGTATAAGCCTGGCTGACTTGCTGCCAGTTGGCCGTGAGATTAGCCGGAGAGCCCGCGATGCCATTTACTCCTCCAACAGCTAGTTCCGCACCGGCGCTTAGCGTTGCCGATCCCTTCACCCATCCCGAAACCGTGTAAACCTGACCGGGGACTAGGCCCGACAGCGTCTGACAAACAATAGCTTGAGCCGTTCCCGGGCCTAACGTCAGTCCGTAGCTGCCGCTGTGTCCAACGGGACCCACGGCAGCCGAACCTTCACTGATGGTCCACGGGCTCAACAAACCACTCTCAAAGCCGGCATTTGCAGGAGGAACCGCCAGAATGCTGACGTCATCCCAGTAGACAGTGGTGGCGGAAGACGAGCGTAATTGGCCCAGGTAGATCGTGATATAACCATTAGCGCCCACAGTGACCGGCTGGCTAATCTGTTGCCAAGTGGCAGTCGGCGTTACCGGAGTGCCCGCCAGGCCATTCGGTCCCGCAACGGCCAGTTCCACGCTGGCGCCGCTCGCGCTGGAGGCCATCACCCACGCGGAGACATTATAGGTTTGGCCTGGAATGAGGCCGACCACCCATTGACTCACGACGGTTTGCGCCGTACCGGGACCCATCGTTAGACCATAAGACCCGGAGTGCGCGGTACTGCCCACCGCGACTTGGCCTTGAAAGATGGTCCAAGGGGCTATTGAGTTGTTCTCAAAAGTTCCATTCCATAAAGTACCCGCCACGGCGCGGCCGGGGTTCAAAATAATACATGAGAGTGCGAATGAAACTGCACTGAACAACTTCAGATAGTTGACCATCGATAAATGTTTCGGGAAGCGAGGTAGAAGGCAGCAAATTCAGCGCCCTAAGGCACTGAAGGCAAGCAACTTTACGATGGTAACTTCCTTTGCAAGCAGCCACGATTTATATTCCATGACAATTAGGTTTTGCTAAGAACCCGGCGCTTTTTTTTCAGTTTTACTGCGAGGCAGAGTTATGGAGTTATGAGTTATGGTGACTGTCACCGTCACCCGAATTACCGTACGCGTGACGCGAGTTATGCTGGCGGTCGCCGGTCCACAGTTGCGTCACAGCGGTTGGAAATAATCCTTAGCCTCCCTGAGTCAATCACTTACAAGCGCACGGGCCCATCCCCAAAAAACGCATAGGCGCAAAATGCAGACGTAGCCCGCGGTTTATGCCGTGCATCCTTAAACGAAAGATCAATTTTAAAAAGTGAGACCAAATCATCCGTCTCTTTCGCTGACAACACTCCGCAGATCGCCGTTTGGCGCGCTCTTCCTATACACCCTGCTGCTGGGCTTGTACATGACATCCGGAGTCGCGCAAACGCGGCTTGATTCCTCGCAAGTGGCAAACCTCAAAGGTGCAGCACAAGGACCCTTTAACAACACGACCTTGCGCGATTACAACAGCGTCCTTGATCACATAACCGGAGGAACCGGCAGCGCCATCGCAGCAGCCATCTCGGCATGCGGAACCACGAATACCTGCTCCATCCTTATTCCCCCGTCGTACAACACCTCTGATGCGGTTCCAGGCTATCAACTGAACTACAATTCGCCGCCTTCCGCTGCCAGCACTCCAGGAAACATAACGATCGTTGATCGGCGTTATAGCGATGCCCGCATGTCGGTCAACGTGCCCGGGTACCATGACAGTCTTCAATACTCACCCGCCGGCTGGCGCTACAACTACTACATAAAAGCCGCTCAAAATGCCCAACTCCTGAGCATGGTCATCCGCCAGTTATCTTTTGATGGCGGCAACAATCAGCAAAGCGCCGCCCTCAACTTTTCGGACAAGACCACATGGTCCACCGTCTCCGCCAACGAAATCTCGCACACCCCCGGTCAACACCTGAATCTGGCACTGGGCGGTCAAAGCACCTCACTCGGAGACTTTGAGCCCATCAATAATGTGGTCACATGCTACGGCGGCTACACAACGGAAGGCGACCTGGGTTGCCGGCCTCAGGACAACGTCATCGCGCAAGGAGCAGTGGAATACGGCGGTACGTTGATCGGCTCACCCACCACCGGGGCAACCACCTTGTCCGTGCTCCCAACCCAAGGCTCCTACACGCAAGGCTCCGGACGATTTCTTGTCAAAACCAACGCGAATACAATCTCAGCGGGGGTCATCTCTAATTTGGCCAATGCTAACGTCACCGGTTCTGGAACATCCTGGGCCGTCTCTACCGTCATCGGAACACTCGGAACAAATGTTCCCGTGCCTGGATCGGTTGTCGTAACGCCCACTTTTAGCGTTGGCTCCATCGCAGGCATACAAACTTCCTCACTGGTTTGCGTCGCTGATACTGAGTCCTTCGAAATGGTCTATCCCTCCGCTGTGACGGCCAGTACTTTCACCGCGAACTTCGCCCAGATTCATCTCAGCAACGCAGTCATCAGCGTCGGCGGCCTCTGCGGCTACTTGCTTGATCTTACGGCCGATGACGTTACCAACGCCACCTTCCCAACCAAGTCTCAAACTATAACCGGAACACTGCATTTCGCGTGGCCCGTCATTTCAACGACTTCGGCCACATCTGCCTCCCTTTGGGTCGAAGGCGACGGCGTCCTGACCCATCCGGTCACGCGCTTCTCCTCTTCGGCAAACGGCTACATGCTGTACCCCTTCGCTCAGGTGATCTCCGTCCAGCAAAACGGCGGCCTCTCCGACACTCTCACTGTTGGTCCTAACCAGGTGCCCTGGTCCGCGGGCGACACCGTGGCTGAATTCATTTATCCAGCCTTCCACATGACCTTCGGCAACAACCTCCTGGAGGCCTACTACCCCAACACGGGGGGCGGCAGCTTGTTTGGTTTCACCTACAACATGCCGCTCCAAGGGAGTGACGCCATGTTCGGACTCAGCAACAACGGGCCGCTGTCGTTCTATTCGCCTCATGGCGGTCGTTACTTTCCTCCCACCGGCTTCAACTTGGGCGGCGTCACCAATCAGTCACTTCTATTGGACCAGCCTGCTGACACCGCCGTCATTGGTGTGGGCTGCTTTTCTTCCTGCTACAACAACGCTCCCATCGTGGCCGCCGGCAATCCCAACTACTTCGACTTCCTCGCGTACGATGAGGCCAACAAGCACTGGAACATCTCCGCCAACAGCTATAGCACTCAGTACGCCCTTACTTTCACCGGACTTTATACGCCGTTTGCAAATGTCTACCTCGACAACGACAACCGCGGCCAAGGCTTCATCGGAACACACGCCTACCGCAGCAATACGTCAGCGAACACGGATCTGACAGGCGAACTCGTATTCAGTAATTCGTCCAACGCCACGCAATCGCTGCAGGGCTCTTATGGTAGCCATCCTGAATGCGTGGCTCGCCCGCAATTCGATCCGGGTTCGACGAACCGGCATTGGATTACCTACGGCAGCGCCGCCTTCACAATCAACTTCGCCGCTCCAGTGACGGGCGCCGTTACGTATTCGTGTTACGCACGCGATTAGGATCTAATTCAGGCGCCGGGGGCCGGCTCACTTAGGTCCCCCGCCCCGCTATCCATTACACTTTGGTTTTCGGATGTACTCATCAATCGCTGCGCTTACACTCCTCGGATTCGGGCTTGCCTGGGCAGCTCTCAATCGGTCCGGCATACCGGCTTTCGATTGGTACATTTCGCTCATCAGTATCGGCTTGGCCTCAATCGCTTTCTGGATTCGCAATCGCAGAATTTTGTGCCCAAGCCTCCCAACCTGGCTGATTTGGATCATTCGGGGCTTTTTCTTATTTCTGCTTTTACAAGCTATTCCACTGCCCCTGCCGCTTCTCGATTTACTCAGCCCGGTCCGCGCCGAACTGACCCGCTCCGCCGCTAAGATCGCGGGCCCCATCAGTTACGCGCCGATCAGCGTAGACCCGGCCGCCCACATTCTCTGGTCGCTTACTATCGCTGGCTGCGCCGCTGCCTTCTTTCTGGTCAGAAACCTGACGTTTCGCTTCCAGAACCGGCAATTTCTGGCTATTCTCCCGCTCCTATTAGTTTCTACGTTTGAAGCAGTCCTGGGCCTTCTCCAGATTGCCGGCGGCGCCGAGCAGGCTATGGGGTCCTATAACAGCCGCGATCATTATTGCTGCATTCTGGAAATCACGCTGCCGGTCACCGTCGCTTTCGGGCTTTATTATTATGCTGAGCGCATCGACTCTCCTACGCTCTGGCCGGTCCTGAAAGCCGTGGGCTGCTGGGCGATGGCCGCTTTACTGACGCTGGGCATCCTGTTTTCACTTTCGCGCGCCGGCTGGATCGATTCACTGTTGAGCCTCCTCCTGCTCGCCGTCCTTGTCTCCGTTCGCCACACCAGCTCAAACGGCTGGCGGCTAGGCATCCTGGCCGGTCTGCTGGTGCTCGTCCTGGCCATCTTTATCATTGCCAGCCCCGCCAGCATGCTCACTCGCCTGGTGGCCACCGCCACTCCCGATGCCGAGGCCCGAACCTACATCTGGCGGAACCTTGTTCCCCTTACTCGCGATTTCCGCTGGTTTGGCGCGGGGCTGATGGGCTTCGATCCCACATTCCTGAAATACCAGAAGGTTCTGACTGCCGCGCGCATCGATTTCGCCCACAATGATTTTCTTCAATACCTGATTGAACTCGGCGTGGTTGGCTTCCTGATACTGATGTCGAGTTTAGGCGGGGTAATCTGGCCCTTCGCCAAAGGTTCGTGGCGAATTCGCTCGGAATACCGGGTACTGCTCATCGGCTGCGTCGCCGGCGCCTTTGCCTTATTCGTCCATAGCCTGGTAGACTTCAACCTATATATACCGGCCAATATGTTCGCGTTCGCCTGGGTGCTCGGTTTTGGATCGGCCATAGCCGCAGTCAGCGAAGCCGCAAAGACGTCGAATCCCCGGGATGTGCCGGAAGAGATACCGCGGTAAATTTCCGGTACCTCTACTTACTTAATGATTGTCACCGTTGTAAGCTATACTTGGTCTAGAAAGCAGCCATATGTTCAATCGCATATACAGCACAATTAAAATCAGTATTGGCATCGCCGCCCTTGCGGCGGTCTGCTCCGCTGCTGGTTCCGTGGCTTCAGTCACTAGCGCTCAACCCTTTTCGGTTGATGGCGTGAACCTCTCAAACCCGGGCGTATCCTCCTGGCCTCTGGTTAGCAATGATGAAGTTGCCACCTCCGCCGGTGGCGCGATGATGACGTTCCGCGATGGGAGCGCCGTAAAGCTTGCGCCGCAGTCCCGAGTTCGTCTGGGCGGTACGCCTACATCGCCTGAAGTCACCCTGATGGCTGGCAATCTGGACACAAAGCTGGCTCCCGGTTCCAAGCTCCTGGTTATGCGCGCCAAGGCGACAGATAACGGAACTCCGGACTATAACGGTGTTGCCAACACTGCCGCGCGCTCGAACAACAATACCCCTTTCCGTAAAGCGGCTTTTCTTTACTTCGCGAGTGCCGTGAGCCTCGGCGGCTTGGGTTTGTCGGTTGACGCTATTCTTCAGCCCAACACCGCCAGCCCCCGTTAGTATTCCTTCTTCCTATTCTTCGCACTTTATTGGCGGAGCAGCCGGACTTCATCAATCCAGGTTGTCCCGCCAATTTTATTGTCAAATTTGATTGAGGGTGACCTCGCCAGGGTGACTCGCATAACCCTGATTCCTGCCGGTACCACGAACGTCTGCTCCACCTTCGTCCAATCATTCGTCCCAACCAGATTCCCTGTCCAAACATTTAGCTTGGCCTGCGTCGGCATGTCGAAGATATGAAAACTGATCCCCTGGTCCGTCGTGACCTGATCCGTCTTCACCATCGCGCTGAACTTATAGGTTCCGGGGTCCAAGACCATGTCCTGGTAGGTCTGCTGGTAGTCAATGTTGCTCTCTCCATTGAATCGGATGCGCAGTGACCAGGCGCCTTGATGGACAACATCCTGAACTCGCGCGGAGTCTGCATCTTTGCGCTGATCGATGCGCCAGTCGAACGGTGACTGTAGAAGCGACGACTCAAAACCCGGGTTGTAGATCCAATTATCGACCCGGTAGCCAGGCTGGTGCTTTTGTCCGTATCGCTTCCAAAGCTCCTGCGCCTTGGAAGACTGATCCGCATGAATCAGGAACTCAAAGAAGTCGTACATGCTTTCGCCGTCCACGGAAGCATGTTGCTGGGCCCAATTCCAGGTGGCGACGGCCTCGTCGGCCTTACCCACCCTCGTCCAGAACATCAAAAGCCGTGACAGGGCTGGCGTTGTCGCCGGAACACCATTCTGCAGGATCTGGTCAACAGGCACTCCTAGCCGGCTAAATGTAAGAAATGCCGTGTCGTAATATTGCCAGAAAGCTGGGTCGCTTAAGATGGCCTTTAGATAGCCAACCACCGCCTGATCATGGCCCAGTGCGAACTCCAGGTTCGCCGCGCGCACCAGTATCACGGGACTTCGGGGTCCGGCTTTCAAGGCTTGTGAAAATGCGTATTCGGCCTGCGCGGAGTCGCCTGACTTGTATTCCGCTTCTCCTAGATCAGCCCAACGGTAGGCCGAAGCAGGGCTCAAGCGAATGGCTCGTTTGAAGTCTTCCAATTCGCCCTTCGGATCGCCGAGCGCCGTCTTCTGGCTGATCGAAAAAACATGCTCGACCGAGAATTGCTCCGGGCAGAGCCCCAACCGGCAAAAGGCCTGCACCTTCGAGTCCTCCGGGTTTGCGCGATCCACAACCAACTCGCCCACTCCCACTCCGACCAGAGCCGCACCACTCACCAGCCCCAAGATCCGCCTTACTGCACTGCGCTTCACCCTTTTATTTTACGGGTCAGCTAGCATGAAGCGTGTCTAAGGGCGAGAAGAAGAGGGTTCAGCGATTCCTGCTCACTGACCTCTTCGTCCGTTATGGAGCTGGCGCTCAATTCGTTCGCAAGCTCACCCTCGCCAAATGGTGGAACCTGTTCGCCTGGATACTAGTTGGGATCGGCGTCATCGGCTGGGTGGTATTCCTGCTTTGGAAACCATAGTTGAAATCCCTAATGTAGTACCCATGATTTTCGGTTTTTAATGATACTGTAATTTCCGCTCCGTACTCTTACAGGGTTCCCCAATAACAAAATTAGGAGACTTAATTGCACCTTTTCGGTCAAGATGTAAGCTTCGGAACCGCGATTGCCCTCTTCCTAGCTCTCGGGCTAGCGCTCGGCTTCGAGTTCGTGAATGGTTTTCACGACACCGCGAACGCAGTGGCCACAGTCATCTACACCCACACGTTAAAACCGGTATACGCAGTTGTTTGGTCGGGCTTATGGAATCTTATTGGCGTTTTAACTTCAACCGGCTTAGTGGCTTTCAGCGTTGTCTCGTTGCTGCCCGTAGAACTGGTTTTGAACGTAGGGTCCGGTGCGGGATTCGCCATGGTTTTCTCACTTCTGATTTCGGCCATCATCTGGAATCTCGGCACCTGGTACCTGGGTTTACCGGCATCGAGTTCCCATACCCTGATCGGCTCCATAATGGGCGTCGGCCTGGCGAATTCCTTTATCAGCGGCCATGTCTTCGGCGAAGGCGTTAATTGGGCTAAGGCGCAGGAGGTCTTCACCTCTCTGCTCCTTTCTCCGATTGTCGGCTTTGTGGGAGCGGCTTTGCTGCTTTTGTTGTTAAAAGCGCTGGTCAAAGCTCCGTCGCTCTATAAGTCCCCGGAAGGCCAGCCGCCACCGTGGTGGATTCGCGGCATCCTGGTGCTCACTTGTACCGGCGTCAGTTTTTTCCATGGTTCGAACGACGGCCAAAAAGGAATGGGCCTCATTGTTCTCATTCTGGTTGGCCTTCTTCCCGGAGCTTTCGCACTGAATCCCACCGCGACTCCTTCCGAAATTCGGAGCATTGCGACACAAGCACAGCAGATTGAGCCTTACCTGTTGAAGCATTCGCCGAATGTTCTAAGTTCTCAGGAAGCCACCGACGAACTCTCCGCGTACCTGAAAACGAATGGTGTCGCCAGTAACAGAACGTTTGGAGCGCTTGCGGGCCGCAACCGCGAAGTGGCTATCGAACTCAACGGCCGGAACAACTTTTCGGACTTGACCATTGATCAGCGCAAAGGCTTTCGCAGCGACATTTATCTACTTGGCGAAAGCATTGGCAAACTCGTCAAGCAGCACAAGATTCAAGATCCTGCCGAGGCGAAGGTGCTGGGCCGGTACCAGCATTCCCTTCAGGACGAGACGAAGTACATTCCAATTTGGGTGAAGTTCGCCGTGGCGTTCGCGCTTGGCTGCGGAACGATGATCGGCTGGAAGCGTATCGTCGTGACGGTGGGCGAGAAGATCGGCAAAGAGCACCTGACCTACGCGCAGGGCGCCTCCGCCGAAATTATCGCGATGGCGACTATCGGTCTTGCCGACAAATACGGTCTGCCCGTTAGCACCACGCACGTGCTCTCATCGGGCGTGGCCGGCGCGATGGCCGCCAACAATTCAGGTCTTCAAATGGAAACCATGCGCAACATTCTGATGGCCTGGGTTCTGACATTGCCGATCTGTGTGCTCCTGGGAGCCGCAACCTTTTCAGCCCTGCTCTATCTTCTCGCTCACGTCTTCGGGCTCGGCTAAATCAGCGAATGGGGGCGTTGTCAAACGCTCCCGTTAAGATCGAATCGGGTTGCAGAGCCGCCACCAGTTTCTCCGGCGTTTCGTCATCACAGATCACGACGGCGTCGGAGAACACCATGGATGACAGAACGTACGCTCGCGTCCTTTGATCCTGCCTGGCGGGCCGGCTCCCGAATTGCGCTAATGCCGCATCGCTCTTCAGGGCAATCACCAGGCGGTCGCACTCAGCGCGCGCCTTCTCGAGGGCAGCCAGTTCATCCGGCGTCAACTGATCGAAGGCGCCAAAGACGAACCCGATCTTCAAACGCATGCGGCGCCACATCCGGGCCCGTTCCTTTACCTCGTCCGGCCTCAGAACTTTGTCGCTGGCAATCAGCGCCGACTGGTGCTCAATTTCATGAACGATCTCCGACCGTTCAACCACCGCGGTGCCAATTTTGCCCACAACAATTCCGGCAGCGATGTTCGCAATGCTAACAGCCTCTGCGATGCCGCATCCCGAACCAAGCGAGGCGGCCAGCGCGGAGGCAACCGTGTCGCCAGCGCCTGAAACCTCAAACACTTCCCGCGCCAGAGCAGCGAATTCGAGGCAGCCGCTATCCCGAGGAACCAGCAGCATCCCCGACGAGCCTCGCGTCACCAGAATGTAAGACGCTTCCGTCTGCTCCAGCAGGCGGCGCGCCGCTTTCTCCTGTTCGTCCGTATTGCCTATGGGCAGGCCGGTGGCTTCGCCCAGTTCCTTCAAATTCGGCTTGATCAGCGTTGCGCCGCGATAACGCGCAAAGTCCCGGCCCTTCGGATCGACGATCACCCGCTTACCCTTGGAGCGAGCAACGCGAATGAACTCGGAAGCAAACTGCCCCGCCAGCATGCCTTTGGCATAGTCGGAAAGGACCACGATGGAGCATTCGGAAACAGCGTTCTCGAACCGGGTCAAAGTCTCTTCCAGACTCATAGCCGAAATGGGCTGCGTAGTCTCGTTGTCGGCGCGCAGCAGTTGCTGGCCATGCGCGATATAGCGAACCTTTACCGGAGTCTTTCGTCCAGCTTCACCCACCACCTGCGTGTCGCATCCGGGTACCGCGCGAAGCAGCGCATCCACTTCGTCGCCGGCCGAATCCTTTCCGGTGACGGAGAACACCCGGACGCCGCAACCGAGCGCGCCTAAGTTCCGGACGACGTTCCCTAAACCACCGAGCATGGACTGCTGTGATTCGATCCGCAACACCGGAATGGGCGCTTCCGGAGAGATGCGGCTCACATCGCCATAAATAAAATGATCGAGCATCAGGTCGCCGACGCAACCGACAACGGCGGAATCCAGATGCTCCACCTGCGGAATCAGATGACGGTCCTTACTCACGCCAACCCCAAACGCGCTTCAATTTCAGCGCATAAAATATGACCAATCAAAATATGCATTTCCTGAATTCGGGCCGTCTCATCGCAGGGCACCACAATCAGGGGATCTGCGATACCTTTCAATCTGCCGCCGTCTTTGCCGGCCAAGCCTGCCGCCACCATACCCTTACGGCGCGCACACTCGAGAGCCAGGATCACATTCGGACTATTGCCGGAAGTGGAAATGCCAACCGCCACATCGCCCTCTTGACCCAGCGCTTCGAGCTGGCGAGCGAAAACCTGGTCGAAGCCAAGATCGTTCCCACACGCGGTCAGCACCGACGAATCCGTAGTTAATGCCAATCCCGGAAGAGCGCGCCGATCCTTGATGAACCGGACAGACAGTTCCGTGGCAATATGCTGGGCATCAGCGGCACTGCCTCCGTTCCCGAAGAAGAAAATCCGTTTTCCCGCTTCCAGCGCGGCGGCGGCTTTCCCGCAAAGAGATGCGACGCTTGCGGCGCAGCTAGACTCGGTCGCTTCCAAAACCTGGCGGTGCTTTTGCAAGCTTTCCGTAAAGATATCGGTGGAGATTTCCGTCATTTATTCATTGTCCGATAAGAACTACCAGGTAAGCACCTTAGTACCCTCCAGTTTGGCCTCCAAAATGGGCACACCGTTCAAAATATCCTTCGCAGAACGAAGAATCTGTTCTGCCGTAAGGTCTTCCATGCACGGATGACCAGGAACGGGGCAATGGACAGCGTTGCAGCCGGCGCAGTCCACATGACGGTAAAGAATGGTGCTACGCTGCCCGAAAGGCAACCACCTGGCGAAGTGCTTACTGATGCGGCTGAACGTGACCAGCAATCGAACGCCTACCGCGGCAGCCAGATGCATCGGGCCAGTATCCGTGCAGATGGCCAGGTCGCAGGCCTTCAACAACGCCGCGGATTCCTGAACCGAAAACAGACCACAGGCATTGAGCCCCGGCGAAGAAGCCAGCAGTTGCTCCGCCCTTGCCGAGTCCTTCCGTCCCCCCACCAGAACGATTTCCGCATGGTTCTCGGCAGTCAAGCCGGGGATCATCTTCAAGAGCGTAGCTTCTGGAATATCTTTGGACGGGGAGTTTGAGTACGGCGCGATCGCAATCAGCCGTTTTTTTGGGTGTTTCCGGTGCTCACGAAGCCATTTGCCGACAAGATCCGCCGCCTGGTCACCCGGCGTTATCAAAGGGACTTGTGCGTATTGCGGAAATTTCTGGACGGCATCCTCTCCCCACAATCTTCGAAATTTGCGGTATGCCTCCGTACTTTCCAGACCGACAGTGTCGCCGGACTCCAGATTTACCGGTTGCATGGGCTGGAAACCCAACAACCCGCGAACACCGGCGGCCTTGAAGAATTGTTTATCCCGCTCAACCCGCTCCGGCTCGCGATCGGAAGGCATCAACGAGACGCAGTAACGCGGACGATAATACCTAAGCTTTGCGAGCAAAGACGGGACAGTCAAAATCTGCTGCAGGCGGCTGTCCGGGCTCGAATATTGCAACTGGAATTTGGCCTTCCAGGCCATGTCGAAGATATCGCCCGGTAAAACTTTCAGGTTCGAATCGAACCGGCTTATCAACAGGTACTCGGAGCAATCCGGGACAAATTCCCTGATCGACAGCAGGGTAGGCAGCGAAACAATGGAATCCCCCAGAGAGCCGATTTGAAAAACAGCGACTAGTCTTGACATCCGCGGGCTATTGTTTCCCGCAGCTTTCGGCGTTCCTCGGGTTCATCCCTAAGAATATCAAGGAAGCTGAACGTTAAGACGCAAAAAACCGGAGGGAGAAACTCTTCGGAGGATTAAGAGTCTCTCCCATCAGAAGCCGTGCCGGAGGATTGACGTAAGCGCGGCTGCTGTTACGTCAAGGTAGTGGCAGACGAATCAGAAGCTCTCAACTATCTTTGCGAGCCGGCCAGCGCGCTTCAACGGCAGGCAGCGCCGGAAAGTCCGTGGCGGGTTCCGTTTGATACCAATAGCCCACTGAGTAAAATTCATCTCCGCGATCATTCGCATGGCCATGCTCGATCGTATGCCGCATGTATGTGTTGAAGGTGACAGGATTATCCGCATGCCAGCGATAGAGGCAGTACCGGCCGCCCGTTCGTTCGGCGGAGGATATAAAAGGCGCGCCGTTGTACAGAAAGGCAAAGGGCTCGCCGCTGAAGTCCCATGCGCCATTGATGTAGTCCTCAGTGCCGGTTCCGGTAATTGCAGGCGTGCTTGGATCGTCAATGAAAATCATCTCGTCACCTTCTCCGAACCAGCCATCCGTATTCTGATAAACACCTAGAGTGATGCCCATCAGGTGACCACGTCCTTTGGTTTCGAAGAACACATAATTGTCCGCTCCCTTCAGATTGAGTTCGGGCGCGCCTGTTGGAAATGACTGCGCCTGATTGGGCGTGGCCTGGCGATATTGCGCGTGGAAATACATGGCATCGGACGGCAATGACGGCACAAGCTGGTAATCGATATTGGAATAGAAAGCATCAACCGGTTTACTTCCTTCATTAGTGATGGTGATTCGGGCTGATTGCCTAAACGGCATCGCGAAGTAGCTATTCAAAGCTTTCACGGAGGAACACGTCGTGAAGATGGACTGGTAAACGAAATAGTCGCCCAGGTTCAATCCGAAGAAATCACCGACAGGCACTTCCACACTGGGCTTTGGATGATTCTCCCAGTAAATTCGCATGACGAGTTCCTTCAAATGATGGCCGCCTGAAGCGGCGATAGTGAACCAGATATGAGTAATAATTCCAGGTCCGGCGCTTTTGAAGACCTCCAGCGTTTCACTAGGAGCAATGTGATAAGCATCACGGTTGCCCCCGGTCCTGTCAAAGCTGGATTGCTTTAAGGATTTGTAGTTCCGCAGGCGCGCGTACTCAGGCAGATCTGCGGATTGAGAATTGGGGGTTTGCGCTGCTAAAGGTACCTCACTTACAGAGGTTAAAGCAGCGATTGTGCCCGTAAGAGAAGTGGTAAGAAAGTTTCGTCTTTTCGGTATTTCCGGCATGACGAACATTTTATGTTGAGGATCCGACGGGTTCGGATCCTCAACCTCGGAGGTAAGGAGACTGATGCAACACAAGTGGTACATCAGCACACCTTTAGTTAGTTCACTATACCTCTATGGCGAGTAGTGTTACAAGCGCCTCGAAGGAAATTTTCGGCTCAACGGGAAGAAACTTTGCTCAGTGACACAGGCCCTAGCCAGACACCTAGGCGTTCGCGGTCCCAGATGATGCCTGTTCGACTGCGTTCCTCCAGCGTTGAGAACTTATAGTCGTAAAGTTCAGCACGGATGAATCGCGGCGTTTTATTGAAGGGTGAAGGGTCAAGTAGCAAAGTTACCGAAGGCTCACCTTTTAATAATCGATAGGCGAGGCTCGCCACCCATGGATTATTTTGGTAGGGGCCGAGAGCAGCAAACCACATCTGCCAATCTAATCGAGGCTGATACGGCGCAATGAGAGGCAAGCCACGATGGAGGGTGCCAGGCTTGTAGCGGAACGAATATTCCGTCCAATGGACTTGATCGTCAGAACCTTCCAGAATGATCTCGGGGCGGGTGGTGGTCATGACGGCAAACAACCCATATGAGTTCACGATTTCAAAGGGCTCAATAGGAAATGTAATTGCTGTTACTAATCGGTGTGAGGACGGAATAAGTGACTCGACTACTTGAGAAGCTCCAACAATCATCAGCAGAGCAAGGATGATATTTGCGATGTATGACATTCGTGGCGGAATGGCGCGGCGAACTGGATAGGTTCTTTGGAGCATGCCGCGCAAGGGTAAGTAAGTGGCATCACTAAAGCACCATAAGCAGAGGCTTAGGGTAAGAAGGTTGAAAAACGCGTAATTGCCTGTCAACAAAATGATGATTTGCAGGAGGATGACCAAGATGGTTCCGGCATATCGCCACCTGCGCGGCAGGAAGAAGCAGAAGGGTGCTACCAACTCGATGAAGAGCGTGAGGAAGGTGAGCGAATCCAGCAACCAGGCCGGCGCGCGATACATGTAATACGCCAGCGGCGTGGGCAATGGCTGAGTGAGAAAGTGGAAGCGCAAGGCATGCAAATTGCGCCAGCTTGGATCATGCGACATCAGTTTCACCACGCCTGACTCGAACATCAAGCGGAACAAGAGAAAGCGGTAAGCCCAAATCAGCCAGGGCGCGCCGGCGAACAACGCCAGGAAGCCGCATTCGAGCAGCAAGGCATCCCATTGAAATCCAGTAAAGGGCTGCCCGGCGGTGGTGAGCGAAAGATAAAGCACGAAAGAGACGAGAGCGGCATAACGCGTAAACAGGCCAGACACCATTAGAAGCGAAGTTATGCAACCCGTAATACACGATGTTGTCAATGCTGCGTTACTGCAGTTCAACCAAAAGACTGTCGGCAGATAGAAAAAGGCTTTCCATCCGAATGCGCCGCGTAACGCGTCAAGCGATTCGATGGCGGGAGTAATGCCATGGTCGCCGATTAAACCCACAACCTGCGGCCAAAACGAAGCAAACGCCGAAAGGTATACCAACCCGAGCAGCCGCAGGAATAAGGCCTCAGTCAGTGCAAACGGGGGAGGATTCTGAAAGCGTGCCCGAAGACTCATGTAGCTCATGGTACGGCGTGCCGGTTTTGGGACAGGTGTGCTACGTTTTAGATTGTGGCGCGGTAGCCAAGCGGTAAGGCAGAGGTCTGCAAAACCTTTATTCGGCGGTTCGATTCCGCCCCGCGCCTCCAAACAAACCCAGCATCTTTCCAGAAACTAGCAACTTAGCCCTGCCTTGCCGTTTTGAAGCGCTCCACCGTGAACGAGGCTTCTTCGTCCTGGGCTAAGCAGCAAAGAAGGTACAACGCTCACAGGCTTCGATTGAAAAGTCACGGTGAGCCAATTGAGCAACTGGGGCGACTTCTCGCTACAGAGCTCAGTGGATCACGATTCAAGAATTCGTGCTCATACCGAGGCCGGACGAGCTTGCCACCAACGTTCAGGCTGCGAAGAACGCAATCGTTGAGTTGCGTCAATCTTGCGTAGCCGCCACAGACTTTGGCTTTCGGGTTGATCAGGAGATCATTTGGGAAATTTGAGTGACGGATTCCACGCTCCGACGCTGACTAAGCTTCGTGGGATCGAACGAGAAAACGAAAACCTGTTCCTGGAGAGCTGGAATGAGTACTTTACGCGCTAGCCACTTAGGGCCTCGCGCAGTGAGTGTGGCTTTCGAGACCGATAGTTTTGTTGTGCAGCTCAATGACGGCCGCGCCGTATCGATTCCTTATGCCTGGTTTCCTCGGCTCGCGGAAGCGAGCGTGTCGCAGCGTGCTGAATATGAGCTTATCGGTCGCGGCGTAGGACTTCATTGGCCTCAAATCGACGAGGACCTTTCGGTCGTCGGCCTGCTGCGAGGTTGAAGCAATGGACTACAAACCGTTCTGGAATCTGAGCTCGATTCCGGACGACGTTTTCATGTCTGAATCCGGACGGCGCCAAGCCGCGCGCCTTGCGAATCCAGGCGGCTATCGGAAAACCGCCGGCCGGAAAAAAGAGATGGTCCCGTGTCCTAGATGCGGAGCGACGGTGACGAAGACCGAGGCTCGCCGGGGCACGGCTGCCAATCCACGTGAGTGGTGATCGGGTGACGAGACGCTTCGCCCAAACACCACGTCCTCGTTATGTTGATGGCTGGCGGTTCGATTCCGCCCCGCGCCTCCAGAGATTGGCTCTGCGCCAAAGATGACCTAGGCGAAGTTCGGGCTATGTCGCACGAATCGGGATTCGGCGGGCGGCGAAAACATAGCTATTTGCTGGGGCAAACACGTGTTTACATCGCTCACCATTGACCGGTGGCCCCCCTTGAAATAGGATTCCAAGGGGAAAGGCCGGTAAATAAATTGATCGAAGGTGTGGGCTATCAAGAATTCGTCTGGACCAGCACAAAAGGTACCTACGCTTATGACTACGTGTTTCCAGCGTTGTTAAGGCTATGCCCACTACTTTTGCCTCGGACGCGTGTGCTGGATATCGGCTGTGGAAACGGCTCCATCGCTGGCCAGTTCGTCAAACGCGGCTGCCGGGTGGTAGGCATCGATCTCAGTTCGCAGGGCATTGAGATTGCTCGCCGAACTTACCCTGGCGGTCGTTTTGAGCAACTTGGTGCTGGCGCCGATGTGCTGCGCAATCTGAATGAGGACCCGTTCGATATCGTGTACAGCACCGAAGTCATTGAGCATCTTTATGACCCTCGGAGTTACATGGAAGGCTGCTTTCAGGCGACCCGGCACGGCGGTGTTTTTATTTGCTCGACACCTTATCACGGTTACCTCAAGAACCTCGCGCTTTGCTTGTGTAACTCGTGGGACAAGCACCATCACCCACTCAAAAACGGAGGGCATATAAAGCTATTCAGCCGCAGAACGCTCTCTGCGCTGATGACCGAGGCGGGGTTTGTGAACCTCAAGTTCATTGGATCGGGAAGGGCGCCTTACCTCTGGAAAAGCATGTTAATTAGGGGCGAACGTCCAGTTTGAGGCAATCCACCAATGGCCATCGCCAATGGAAATGCGGGTGGGAAGTCACACCGCCCTCCAGATGACGAGTAGTCATTCGAAGCGATACTCCGGCTTCAACTGACAACGATAAACCTTGGCTTCGTTAGGCGGAGCGTCGACGCTGCAAGTTCCCCACGAAACGATTAAATCGGGTCCCAGCGGGCAGACCATAAACTGACCGTCGAAATCCGCCTCGACGCTTGGGCCTTCCGAGCCTGACGGCAGGGCGAAACTCATCGTCTGGCCCACGATGAATGGGTACGAATACCTAACCTCCTCCGCCACCATGGTCCGCATGATGTCGGCCTCCAGCAAAAAATCAGCAGAATCAGACCAATTCAAAACCGAGATGTTCATTTTGCGCTCAGGGCGCGTGGACAACGGTTCGACTTTGGTGAAGGCACACGGCCCGGCCATGCAGGATACACGAACATTGTGAAATTCATTGCGGTCGCCGGCATCGATGGGAAGAGTTGTTCTGGTCGCCTTCCAACGGCCATCAGGTGAACACGGCGGCTTGTTCGCACAGGGAACATTGCCTTGGTTCGCTACGGAGAACTGCTTAGCGAGGCTGCCGACGCCAATGGTGGATTCCTTCTTGAAGGAGTATCGAACCTGGAGATTCTTAAGCGCCGTCACCTTTTCCGCGGGAGTCTGACGGCTTTGTTTTGGCTCGGGAGAAGACGGTTGCAACGGCTGGAGCCGCGCAATGTATAACTGGTCGCCTGGACGCGCGGCGGTGATCTGAAGGGTCTGGTAATCCCGACTGGAGAAAGTGAGCGTCACCACCTGGCCGCTTGGCACTCCAGGATCCAGAAGCAAAGTAAAAAACCCTTCGGAATTCGATTGGGTGCTGACAATGCCGGATCCGCTTTCGGCGGTCACTGTGACGCCGCTCAATGGCGTTTGTTTGAGGGCATCCGCATCGGCTTTCAGAACAGAGCCTTGCAGTGTCACCGGCGGAGGCTTTAACGGCGCGGGAACCCGGTGGAGTTTGATTACCAGAAAAATGGTCAGACCCGCAAGGCTAGCCGCGGCAATGGAGAGCGAAATAGTTCTATTACGAGTCATTCCCGGCGATCACCCCGGCACTAAACCTTGATTGTTACACTGGCTCTGTCCGATGTCTGCTACCCGTCGCCAGTTCGTGAAACTTACCTTGGCCGGCGCGTTTCCACTGCTTACTTCCGCAGCACCCCTGGCCCCTGAAGATGACGCTTTTCTGGACGAGTTACAGAGAGCCAATTTTCAGTTCTTCTGGGATCAGGCTGACCCCGCGACAGGACTCGTGAAAGACCGCTGTCACGTGCGCACTGCTGACGATGGGATTGTCGGCAGCATCGCGTCAACGGGTTTTGGGCTGACTGCGCTCTGCATTGCGGATAAGCGCGGATACATACCCACTTACGAAGCGCGGCACCGTGCGCTGGTTACGCTGCGCTTTTTGTGGGAGTCGATGCCGAACCATCGCGGGTTTTATTACCATTTCGGCAACATCAAAACCGGCGAGAGGATCTGGGATTCAGAAGTCTCCTCTATCGATACAGCCATGCTGGTTTGCGGCGTCCTTATGTGCCGCCAGCACTTCCGAAGTGAATCCATGACGCGCCTGGCGAACGCGATCTCAAATCGAGTGGAATGGAACTGGCTGGCAGAGGACACTGCGCTGCTTCAGCATGGCTGGGCGCCGGAAGCGGGTTTTCTGCCGTATCGTTGGGATTATTACAGCGAGCTCATGATGATGTATCTGCTGGGCTTGGGTTCACCCACTCATCCGCTGCCCGCTGAAGCGTGGGACGCCTGGAAACGTACGCGCTTCAATTACGAAGGGACTACTTACATCGGTTCGTTCGCGCCGCTTTTTATTCACCAGTATTCTCACGCGTGGTTTGACCTGCGCAACAAGCGCGACAAATATGCAGACTACTTCCTGAATTCAACCGTTGCGACCGATGTACACAGGCGTTTCTGCCTCGAACTGGGGAAGAAGTTCCCGGACTACTCGGACGATTTGTGGGGAATCACGGCTTCAGATTCGGAACACGGCTACGTCGCCTGGGGTGGACCACCCGAAATGGGTCCGGTTGACGGAACCGTTGTGCCGAGCGCTGCTGCCGGATCACTGCCGTTCCTGCCGGCGGCCACCCTGCGAGTTCTCAAGAATATGAAGAGCCGCTACGGCGATCAATGCTGGTGTAAGTATGGATTCGTCAACGCCTTCAATCCATTGACGAAGTGGTTCGATGGCGACGTTGTGGGAATTGACACGGGGATCACGATGACCATGGCCGAAAATCTGCGCAGCGGTTTTGTCTGGGAGACGTTCATGAAGAATCATGAGGCTCAACTCGGTCTGCAGCGCGCCGGCTTTAAACCTGTTTGATTAGCAGCCCCACAGACAGGGTCTGTTTTTAGGTTGTCTGGAGCTTGCCTTCCAATTCCGACCAACGAGCGTACAGCACATCGACTGCAGATTGCGCGTTTTCAATTTGCTTGTAGACATCAGCAAGACGCTTCGGATTAGTCACTACGTCTGTATCCTCCAACAGTGCCCGGGAAGCGCTCAGTGTCTCTTCGGCTTCCATGATCCGTTCTTCAATCGTCTCCAGATCACGGTTATCCAAGTAGGACAGTTTTTTCTTCGTTTGCGAGGGCGCTGCCACTTTTGCCGGAGCAGCGGCGCGCGCCTTTAACTTCTTACGTTCGGATTGCCAGACGTCCCACTGCGAGTAGTCGGCGAAGCGCTCAAAGCCGCCATCTCCATCAAGGCCTAATACGACTGTTGAGACGCGATCAAGCATGTAGCGGTCATGAGTTACTAAAAGCAATGCTCCGGGAAAATCCACTAAGCTTTCTTCGAGAATTTCGAGAGTCGGAATATCCAAGTCATTTGTAGGCTCATCCAGAAGCAGAACATCGGCTGGTTCCAGCATCAGCTTTGCAATCAGCACACGCGCGCGCTCGCCTCCGGAGAGGCGGCTCACCGGCTGGTTCAACTGCTCGCTTAGAAAGAGAAAGCGCGACGCCCAGGACGCAACGTGGATGGTTTGATCCTGATAAACCACCGAATCGCCGTAGGGAGAGAGCGCCTGTTTCAGGGTAAGCTCGGGATCAAGTAGTCTGTTCTGATCAAAATAGACGATCCGCAAATTATCGGCCCGAGTTACTTCGCCCGCTTGCGGTTTTGTCTCACCGATCATGAGCCGCAGCAATGTGGTTTTGCCGCTTCCATTCGGACCAACGAGTCCTATTCGAGTGCCCGAGGTGACCACGAAGTTCAGGTTGTCGAAGAGTTTGCGCGAATCGAAACCATAGGTCACGTTTTTGAGTTCAATGAGGCGCTTGGTCTTGCGATCGGAGGCGCTGAAATCTATACCGGCGCTGCCGGTGCGCGTTCGAGAGTTTAAATCCGCAAGTTCGGCAATCAGTTCATGAGCATTGTCAATTCGAGCCTTGGCTTTGGTAGCACGCGCTTTGGGCCCGCGGCGCAGCCATTCCATCTCAGTCTTTACGCGATTCTGGAGCGATTCCTGATGCTTGGCTTGAGCCGCCAGAAATTCCCCCTTGCGTTCGAGAAAGGTGCTGTAGTTCCCTTGCGCGCGAAAGATTCCATCCGGATAAGCGCGATTCAGTTCGGCCATGCTGGTGGCCACGTTCTCAAGGAAGTACCGGTCATGGCTGATAACCACAGTGGCGAAACGGGCGTTGATCAGCAGCTTTTCAAGCCATTCAATTCCACCGAGGTCCAGGTGATTTGTAGGCTCGTCCAATAAGAGAATGTCGGGTGAAGTGACTAAGGCGCAGGCGATGGCCACGCGCTTTCGCCAACCACCTGAGAGGGTGGACGCGTCGGTGTCCAGGTCTGCGAAACCGACGCGGCCGAAGGTTTCGGCTTCTCTTGCATCCCGCTCTGCTGAGGGAACAGCGGCATCGGCCATGGCTTGCCGAAGAACCTGACGGACACTTTCGCCCGGTACGAAGCGGGATTCCTGAGCTACATAGGCGAGACGGGTGTTCTTCTTCAGCGCCAATTCGCCGTTATCGGGCTCCCGGCGGCCCGCCAGGATCTCGAGCAAGGTGGATTTTCCGCTGCCATTCGGGCCCACCAAGCCCAGCCGGTCACCTTCCGATACATTGAAGCTGACATTTTGAAACAAAGGGGTTGCGCCGTATTTCTTGCTTAACCCCTGTACATTTAGTAAAAGCGCCACTCCCCCTATGTTCGTATGCCGCCGGAGCGGGGCTGAACCGAATGCTATTCTGACAGTTTCAAAGCGCGTCAACAAAGCCTGTTATGAATGTTTTTGAGCTGACGCGGGCGCTAATCGACATTGAGTCGATAACACCCAACGAGCGTGAAATCGGCGATTATCTATTCGCTTACCTGAGCGATCTTGCGGGACGATATCAGGGGATAGCGGAGCGGATGCCCGTCGAAGCAGGACGGGATAACCTACTGATTCGCTTTGGCGATCCGGTGGTTACGCTTTCGACACATCTGGATACCGTACCGCCCTTTATACCGTCTTCCGAAGATGAGACGCATATCTGGGGGCGCGGGGCCTGTGATGTAAAAGGGATTATTGCGGCCATGATCAAGGCCGCGGAAGCATTGCTGGAAGCTGATACTCGCGGATTTTCGTTGCTGTTCGTGGTGGGTGAAGAGCGAAACAGCGCGGGCGCTTTACAGGCGGCGAAGCAGTCGTATGGATCGAAGTTCATCATCAATGGCGAACCGACCGGAAATAAGCTGGCGCTGGGATCAAAGGGCGCACTAAGGCACCAGATTGTGGCGCGGGGCAAAATGGCGCACTCCGCCTATCCGGAGTTGGGCGACTCTGCCATTGAGAAGCTGCTGAACGCTCTGGAGCGGATTCGGAGGATAGCGATGCCGAACGATCCCGTACTTGGGAAAAGCACTTTAAACATCGGCACCATCTCAGGCGGGCGAGCGCCGAATGTGATTCCAGATCAGGCGATGGCGGAAACCTTCATTCGCGTAGTGGGGGATGTGACCTCGCTGCGCGCAGATATGGCGGCAGCCGCCGCACCTGATGCGGAGGCGCAAGAGGTGCTGCTGATTCCTGCCGTCCACTTAGGTTGCCTGGACGGTTTTGAAACCACAGTGGTGGCTTATACGACGGACATACCGGCATTCGGCGGGGCTTGGGGCCAGCCGTTTCTGATTGGTCCGGGCAGCATTCATGTGGCGCATACTTCGGAAGAGAGGATTCCAAAGGACGAGTTGAGCGAGGCCGTGGGAATTTACCAGCGCCTGGTAGCCCGGCTGGTCCAGTAGCGATTTATGAAGACGATTGAAGTTGGCATTCTGGGCGGAACCGGAATGGTGGGCCAGCATTTCATACGATTTTTGCAACGGCATCCGTGGTTCAAGCTCACTTGGCTGGGCGCCAGCGACCGTTCGGCGGGTAAGAAGTTAAAGGATGCGACGGTTTGGCGTCTGGATGGCGAAATGCCGGCGAGCGCTGCCGAGATAGTAGTGTCCGATTCGAGGCCGGCCGACGCGCCGAAGCTGGTTTTTTCGGCCATGGACGCTTCCGTAGCAACCGATATTGAGCAAGCGTTTGCGGCGGCTGGACACGTGGTGGTTTCGAATTCGCGCAACCATCGCATGGAAGCGGATGTTCCCCTGATTGTGCCTGAAGTGAATCCTGAACATCTGCACTTGTTAAGCGTTCAGCGAGCCAATCGCGGCTGGAAAGGCATGATTGTCACGAACCCGAACTGCTCAACGGTGGTCTTGACGATGGCTCTGGCGCCCATGAAAGTCTTTGGAATTGAGCGAGTGATAGCGGCGACCATGCAGGCGGTTTCGGGCGCGGGTTATCCGGGTGTGGCATCTATGGACATTCTGGCCAACGTGGTTCCCTTCATCGGCTCGGAAGAAGAAAAAATGGAGCAGGAGACGCAGAAAATTCTGGGCGAGTATCAGGATGATGTTGTGACTCCGCTGCCGGCACGGGTGAGCGCACATTGCAATCGCGTCTCAGTGGTAGACGGCCACACGGTGACAGCGTCGGTTGAGCTTTCGGCGATGCCTTCGATTGATGCGGTGCAATCCGTTATTGAGAACTTCACCAGCGTGCCCCAAGAGCGAAAGCTGCCGAGTGCGCCCTTCAGGCCGATCATCTATATGCCGCAGCACGACCGGCCGCAGCCAAGGCGCGATGCGAATCGTGAGAATGGCATGGTGACATTTATCGGCAGATTGAGAAAGTGTCCGGTGCTGGATGTGAAGTTTGTGGCGTGCGGCCACAATACGATCCGGGGAGCGGCGGGTGCGGCGGTTTTGAATGCGGAGCTGATGGCTTCTGAAGGGCTTCTCGATTAGGGCTGGCCGATGATTGTCATGAAATTCGGCGGAAGTTCCGTCGAATCAAAAGAAGCGGTTGAGCGCGTCACCGGCATCGTCAAGCGGTATGAGCAGCGGCGGCCGATTGTGGTTGTTTCAGCCATGGGCAAAACAACCAACAAGCTGCTGCAAGCGGCGACTGAAGCCGCGGGGGGACGACGCGACCAGGCGCTAACGATCATTGACGAGTTACGCGGGCAGCATCTAACGCATGGATTGGCGCTGGCTGGAGCGTACTCGGCTGATTTAGATCGCTACATCCGTACCCATTTCGAATGGCTGGATGATCTGGTGAAAGGTCTGTCGGTGGTGGGGGAATTGTCGCCGCGCTCGACGGACGCGATCGCGAGCGTCGGCGAACGTTTGTCGAGCCTGGTGGTGAGCTTCGCGTTCCGCGCCGCGGGGATTTGCAGCCAGCATGTGGATTCGCGCAGCGTAATGGTAACGGATGACCGCTTTACCCATGCGGCTCCGTTGCTCGAAGAGACTTATGCCCGGCTGCAGGAGAAGGTCCGGCCGATTGCAGAAACGGCTGTGGTGGTGATGGGCGGCTTTATCGGCGCTACGCGAGATGGTTTCACAACGACGTTGGGACGCGGCGGATCGGATTACTCGGCATCCATCATCGGCGCCGGCGTGAATGCGGAAGAAATCCAGATCTGGACAGATGTGGACGGCATGTTGACGGCGGACCCGCGCGTAGTGCCGGGCGGCCACCGAGTCAAGAGCATCTCATTCGCAGAAGCGGCGGAAATGGCTTATTTCGGGGCAAAGGTGCTGCATCCGGCGACGGTGCTGCCAGCGGTGGACAAGAACATTCCGGTGGTGATTCTAAACTCGCGGCGGCCGGAGGTTGAGGGGACGCGCATTACTTCGACAGCGGTTCCCAGCAAGAATCCGGTGAAGTCCATTTCTTGCAAGCGAGGCGTGACCATTTTGAATGTCCGATCGACACGGATGTTGATGGCGCACGGTTTTCTGCGTCGGATCTTTGAAGTGTTTGACCGGTTCGGCACCAGCGTGGATATGCTGGCGACTTCGGAAGTGAGCGTTTCGCTAACGCTGGACGATGCGGATTCGCTGGACGCCATCACGGCCGAGTTGCAGCAGGTGGGTGAAGTAACCATAGAACGCGAGCAAGCGATTGTTTGCCTGGTGGGAGAGAATATCAGGCATACTCCCGGCATTGCGGGGCGCGTGTTTCAGGTGCTGGCAGACACGAATATCCGCATGATTTCGCAGGGCGCTTCGGTGCTGAATCTGGGCTTTGTGATTGCGGATGCGGACTTGGAGCGGGTCGTCGGCGCGCTGCATACGGAGTTGTTTACCGAATTGGACCCGGCGGTATTCGCATGAAGAAACTGGCGCTGGTTGGCTACGGAAAAATGGGTAAGCTGATTGGCCAGCTTGCGCCTGAATATGATTTTGCGCTGGCAGCTCAGCTTGATTCGCAGGCCGATTGGGCAGCGATTGAGGGCGTTGACGTTGCCATTGAGTTTACACATCCTGAAGCGGCTCTGCAGAACCTGCCAAAGCTGGCGCAGCTGCGCGTTCCGACTGTGACCGGCACGACAGGATGGATGGCGCAGTTGCCTATGGTAACGAAGGCGTTCAATGAGTCGGGTACCTCTCTGGTGTGGAGTCCGAATTTCTCCGTCGGCGTGGCGGTGTTCCGGAAGCTGGTAGAGACCGCGGGCGAGTTACTGAAAGACGAATCGGAGTATGGCGCGTGGGCCTGGGAGATTCATCACGATGCAAAGAAGGACGCGCCCTCAGGCACGCTGCTGCATCTGGTTGAGGCGTTGAAGGCCGGCGGGTATTCACGGAACGTGGATGTGAGTTCGAACCGGGCGGGCAAACATCCGGGGACACACGAAGTTGGATTCGACTCGGCCGCTGATACGATAACTTTACGGCACGCGGCACGGAGCAGAGAAGGCTTTGCAAGAGGAGCTTTGAAATCCGCGCGATGGATTCTGGAACACAAAGGCGTCTTTACTTTTGAAGACGTGCTCTTTGGACCGAAGTAAGTGAGGCACTATGTTTACCGGCTGCGGCACAGCCCTAGTTACCCCGTTTCAGACCGATTTTTCGATTGATGAACCGGCCCTACGGAATCTGGTAGAGCGCCAGATTGCGGGGGGCATCGATTTCCTGGTGCCTTGCGGCACAACGGGCGAGAGTCCGACGCTAGAACACGCCGAACATCTGCGGGTTTGCGAGATCACTGTAGAACAAGCGAAAGGGCGGACGCCTGTGCTGGCAGGCGCCGGCGGATATGACACCCGTCATGTCATTCACCTGATCAGGGACCTTGAAAAGATTGGCGTGAAAGGCATTTTGTCGGTAACGCCTTACTACAACAAGCCGACTCAGGAAGGGCTCTTTCAGCACTATAAGGCGATTGCCGAATCCACAGCTCTGCCCATCATGGTCTACAGCGTGCAGACGCGGACCATGGTCAATGTGGAGCCTGCGACATTAGCCCGGCTGGCTGGCATTAGCAACATCATTGGCGTGAAGGAAGCATCAGGCAGTGTGGCGCAGATGTCTTCTGTGCTGGCCCGTGTGCCGGAAGATTTTATTGTGCTTTCGGGCGATGATGCGGTGGCATTGCCGCTAATTGCGCTGGGCGGCAAGGGTGTGATCTCGGTGGTTTCGAATGAAATTCCCGCTGAGTTTACCGAGCTGACACATGCGGCGATGAGTGGAGATTTTGCAAGGGCACGGCTGTTGCAGCGGAAATACCAGGGGTTGATGGAAGTGAATTTTGTGGAAGTGAGTCCGGGACCGGTCAAATATGCGTTGGCAAGGATGGGATTGTTGAAACCGGTTTGGCGATTGCCGATGGTGGCTCCGGCCGCTGCTTCACAACAGAAGGTGGATGAGGTGTTGGAAGGATTAGGTCTGCTGGCGGCGGCGGGAGCCCGAGCTTGAGCGTGACGCTTGATTTACAAGGTGAGATCGAGGAGCTTTTCGATAATCCTCCAGCGGCCTATAGGGATGAACAGCTTCAGGCGTTCCTTACGTTCCGCGATTTGCTGAATAGAGGCGCGGTGCGTTCGGCTGAACCTGACGCCGGTAGCGTGTCGGGATGGCGGGTCAATGGCTGGGTGAAGAAGGGCATTCTGCTGGGCTTTCGGATGGGCGGAATCATCGAGATGTCAGGGCAGTTCTTCGACAAGTCAACTTATCCGCTGCGAAAGATTTCGGCAGGTGACGGCGTCCGGGTTGTGCCTGGCGGATCCAGCATCAGAGACGGCGTCTATCTGGGGCGCGGCGTGACTTGTATGCCGCCCATGTACATCAACGTGGGCGCTTATGTGGACGACGGCACTATGGTGGATTCGCACGCGTTGATTGGCAGCTGCGCACAGATTGGAAAGCGGTGCCATATCTCGGCGGCGTCTCAGATTGGCGGCGTGCTGGAGCCGGTTGGCGCGATGCCCGTGGTTATTGAGGATGACGTTCTGGTGGGCGGCAATTGCGGCGTCTACGAAGGGACTATCGTGAAGCGGCGAGCGGTGCTGGGGACGGGACGATTTTGAACCGCTCGACGCCGGTGCATGATCTGGTGCGCGGCAAGATTTATTCGGCTAATGCGGATGAGCCGCTGGTGATCCCGGAGGATGCGGTAGTGGTGGCGGGGTCGCGGAGTGTGAAGTCCGGAATTGGGCAGGAGTGGGGAATTTCGCTGTACACGCCGGTGATTGTGAAGTATCGGGATGCGGGTACGGATGCGAAAGTGCAGTTGGAAGATTTGCTGCGGTAGTGCTCGGCTCAAAGCTCGGGCGGAGCAGCAGCGGCCGTTTCCAGAATGCGTTTCCCGGAGGGTTCCTTGCTTCCTTCCATAGGTTCTTCAGTGACGAAGAGTCCGGCTAAATTGTTTACAGATTCTTTATCGTCGTCATAAGTGATGAAGGTTTTGTCTTCCCCGGATGCCGTAAATAGCCTCGCGCTGACCGGCGCCGCCATGTCTTTTCTCACGATCCACAATTCGTACTGACGCCCCTCAGAAGGTTTGGGGAGCCGGGATGCAATCAGCAAGACCCTGGCACTGTCAATAACGAAGGCATTGGCGTTCAACGGGTCACCATTTGCGTTCTTGAGAGCCATCAGCCTGGTGTTGGGGCTGGCAAGCGCATCGAGCATGATGGCACTTTGATCGGCAGCTTGCTGCCCGTTTTTCAGGTGCTGACGAAACTGTTCGGCTTCGGCGCGGGCCTTGTTCAACTCCTGCTGAAGATAAGCCTGCGCCTTTGCGGCTTCCGGGGATTCACGTGATTTGCCGGCGGATTGAAGAGTGAGGCTCGCCTGGTTCCGGATCAGCTCTGCCAAGTTGCGCTGCAGCTTGTTGCTGGTGTTCTGCTGGTCCAGTTGAGCCGATTGTTTTCCTGCCTGCCAGCTAACAACCAGGAGCGCCGCCATGATGAGGCAGATGACGATGACCGTGGATACGAGGAAGGCTGGTTCGCCCACTCGGGTCGGCTGCCTGGGCGCCACCAGCAGGCCATTGCTGAGTTCGGCCAGCCGGACGAGGCGGGCACGCAAGTCAGCCGCTGGTTTCGCCTGTTCCAGGGGGGCGGCAAAGGTCAGCCAAAGGTTCATGCTGCGCTGTAAGCCACGAATACACGCAGGGCACTGCATTTGGACGTGATGCTCCAGGTCAGCACGCTGTTTTGAGTCCAACAGACCCAGGACATAGCGGTCATATGCGTCAGCAGGAAAACTACTGCATTGCGCGTCTTCAGCGGGTGGCTGTTTTAACGCAGGTAATGTCGAGATAACCGACATTATACGTCTCAAATGCCAAGATCGGAGAGCAACCCGGCAGCGCCCCAGGCGCTCGGATCGGTGACACGGGCTTTGCCAAAGGGCGGGTCCAGTTCATGAATCTGCATGCGGACAGACGAGCCATTTATGAAGACGGAAGTGTGCGCGAAGAACCAGCCGTGTTTATACTGCTTGTCCTCGCGAAGGTGGCCACCGGCGCTCGGCATGGACAGGTACGTGATGCCATCCAGGCTCAAGCGAAGCATCTGATGGATGTGCCCGGCGATGACGTACTTCACGCCGTATTTGAGAGCGAGCTTGTGAAGTGGAAAATCGGGATTTCGGAGAACTACAGCGAGAAGCCAGGCGGGACGGTGGGAGACGATGAACTTGACGGGCTGGGACCGATGAGCGGCGAGATCTTTCTCAAGGAAGGCGATCTCATCAGCGTTTAGGTTGTCCGACTCGCTGTCGTTGAGGATCGTGAAATGAGCTTGATGCCAATCGAATGAGTAGTGCAGAGGGTGGTGTGAGTACTTCACGTAGGCCGCAGCGGAGGGCTGATCCCACACGTCGTGGTTACCGGGGGTGAGAAACAGCGGGTAACGGCGGAACGGGGCGATGATTCGGAAGAGTTCCCGCCATTCGATTTCGATCAGATTGTCGTTATAGCCCTGGATGCTGTCGCCGACAGTGAGAACAAAAGCCGGATGCTCCGCGACAGCTTCGCGCCAGGCTTCCGGGTAAGCGCCGGGCTGTACTTCGCCGGTGCGGTCGCCCAGCAGGGCGAACTCGAAGGATTGAGTGTTTGGCAGCGCGCAAAACGCAGCCCACGTGATTGCCAGGGCAAGACCGCTAATCGCCGCCAGCTTCAGCAACGACGGCGACGCCCAATTGATGATGTTCAAACTCTTGATGCCAGCCAATAACCATTTGAACCGATGGAGGCGGCGCGGTTTGCGCTGACCGCGGGAATATCGAAGCGCAAGGACTTTAGGTGCGACTTGGCAAGCGGTGAATCATCATTCAACTGCATGGAGCCGGCAGGGTGCAGTTGATCGAGGATGGAGACAACGGCCATAGTAAAAACCTCTGCGGAGGTCTACCAGTTTTATGGCGCTTAGTACAATGAGAGGTAAAGTGACAGTTGCTTCAACACGCAGCCATGCCTTGCGCATGCTCTTCATGACCGTATTATTGCGACCCTTTGGGAATTTATCCCTTGCATTCGGTATGAAGCACTTGCCTCAGATGCTGGCGATGAGTCCCCTGCCTTTTCTAGTGGCTTTTGCCAATCCGTTTGTTTCCGGCGGTATTATCCTGCTGGTGGTTTCGATGCTGACCCGCATGGCATTGATGAGTATGGCGGACTTGAGCGTGATTTTGCCGCTCACTGCCGTTGGGTATATCTTTTCCACGTTTCTGGGGAAAGTGTTCTTAGGCGAACAGGTCAGTACGCAGCACTGGGCGGGCACACTTCTGGTGTTCTTGGGCGTAGCTCTGGTAAGCACCACTTCTTTCAGCTCCACGTTCAAAGCGAAAAGGGCTTCTAAGCCGGCTGCGTAAGAGCGATTTCGACCGTAGGGGTATCGAGGTCGGCAACTTTTAGCCGGCTATTTCGCTGCCTTTGCGCTTCCTGCTTGAGCCGGATAGTTTCCATTTTGACGGCGTGCTCTTCGGCTTTGCGCTTTTGCGATTCGAACCGGATTTGCGCATCCTGGCCTCGGCGTTCGAGCATTGCTTCGTCTTTTTTCTGGCGCATTTGGAAGCTGCGAAGGCGCATAAGGTCGGCGAAGGCTTTATTGTAGGCGCGCAGGTGTGAATTATAGTAACGGCCATACACTTCGAACTGTTTGCAGTCTTGCGGCGAGTTCAGTCCGAGGGAGAGACGGCTGTCCTGGATGCGTAGAGCCCGGTCGCGAAGCCAGGCGTGAGTCGCCAGACGCTGGACCAGGTCCCGCTCCGTTTCGGTAATGGGCTTCCATTCGGCCTGGTAGGCGGCCAGGGAGCGGTCGAATTCGGCTTGATCTTCGCCTCTGAGGACCCTGAATGCTTTGCCGGTGACTTCGCTAGTGAGGCCGTGGGTAGTGTGGTTGCGCGAGGAGATGGCCTTGCCTTCGGCAGTGACAGGGCCGGTGGAGAGCTGGGCGTTGGCCTGGTTAGCGGTGATTTGGGCGTGGGAGGCGGTTGGGGTTTCGGCTGAGGGCTGCGCGGCGGTAGCCTGGGATTGCTGATAGGCGGCTTTGCGGGCGGCATGCTCGGCGGCACGGCGGAGGGCTCGGGGCGACAAGGTCATTGGGTTTTCTCCTTTAAGAATGCAAAAGGCTCGTGCAGGTGGGTGCCTGTACGAGCCTGATTTACGCTAGCACCGGCGGGGCCAAAAACGGTTTGGCACAGATCAGGATTTTGGGGTTAAGTGTTTTCGAATCAAGATGCTGGGAATATTTTTTAGAGCTGTGACCGACCGAGTATTGACGCTTGACCGCGAGGGTGAATCGTTTGATTGAGGCTTTGGCTCAGAGCTAGCGGCATGGGCTTCGCCAAATCAGCATAGACTGTTTCTTATGAAAAATCTGTTCGATTCGGCAACCGTAGCAGACGTGAAAGAGCGGTTGGCCCGGTTGACTCCGGAAAGCGCGCGGCTATGGGGAAAGATGAGTCCAGCACAGGCTATGGCGCACTGTGCAGCGAGCATGGAATGGGCGGTAGGCGATACGAATCCGCCTCAGATGTTCATTGGGCGCATTGTCGGGCAGTTTGTGAAGCCGATCCTACTCCGGGACGAAGAACCGATGCGCCGGAATGCACCAACAGCGAAGAGCCTGGTAATCCAGGGTGACCGGGATTTAGGAACGGAGCGGGCGCGGCTCTGCGCACTGATCGACCGATTCGCCAAGGGTGGAACGGCGGCTTGCACGCAGCGTCCACACTGCTTCTTCGGGCGCATGAAGCCGGAGGAGTGGGCGATATTAATGTACAAACATCTGGACCACCATTTACGGCAGTTCAGCGCTTAGTCCGGGCTAGCTGATTTGAAAGCGGCGACGCCACTCGAAGAGAACCACGCCGGTGGCTACCGATACGTTTAGCGACGAGACTTCGCCGGCCATAGGTATTCGGACCAGGACATCGCAGTGTTTTTTCACTCCTTCGTGCAGCCCTTTGCCTTCTCCTCCCATGACGATCACGGTGGGAGAAGCGTAGTCAACCTGGTGGTAAAGTTCGGTTCCTTTTTCGTCCAGGCCGTAGATCCAAAACCCAAGTTCTTTTAGCTTTTCGAGCGTCTGCGAGATGTTTGTGATGCGAGCAACGGGGAGATAGGCCAAAGCTCCGGCAGCGGACCGTTCTACAGTTTCGGTGAGCGGGGCAGAACGCCTTTCCGGGATAACAATGGCGTCGGCCCCCGCAGCGTGGGCGGTCCGGACGATGGCGCCTAAGTTATGCGGGTCTTCTACTCCATCGAGAACAACCAGCAGCTTCGCGTTTGAGGCTACCTGATCCAAGTCGACGAAGCTGTGAACGGCGCCGAAGGCGACGACGCCTTGATGAGGGATGCCTTTGCTGACGCGGTCGAGAGACTCTCGCGGCTCGAAGCGGAGCGGGACGGAGTTATCGCGGCAAAGATCGACTATCTCCTGAATACGAGGTCCAGCGGAGCCTTTGGCGACGATGACTTTGTCGAGAGGGCGGTGGGCACGGAGGGCTTCGCGAACCGGGTGGATGCCGACGGTGAATCTTGCGTCAGGCATTATGGGGCAGGGAGGGCGAAGGCAACTACGTAATCTCCGAGAGGAGCCAGATCGGGAATGCCGTGTCCTCCAGCGCAGACGATGAGGTATTGCTTGCCGTCGGGGGTCTGGTAAGTCATTGGAGTGGAGCGGGCGCTGGTGGGTAACTCACCGGCCCAGAGTTCTTTGCCTGTATCGGTGTCGAAAGCACGAATGGCGGTATCCGTGGTACCGGCCAAGAAGGTCAGGCCGGGAGCGGTGACGATGGGGCCTCCGAGAGAGACAGAGCCCCAGGACTCGGGAGTTCTAGGAGACAGCTTGCCGAACGGTACTTCCCATCGTTTGTCACCAGTCGTCAGATCGATGGCGACTAATGTGCTCCACGGCGGCGGAGTGCAGGGCAGCCGGTGAGGACCAACTAGCAGGCGGCGCATCATTCCATAAGGAGTACCCTGTTGCGGCGCCAGTTCCCAGTCGCCATCAAGCTTGCGCCCTCGAGAGGATTGAACGTCGTCGTAGTCATTCCGAGGAATGAGCCTGATTTCATAGGCGAGGTGATTTTCAGGTAGAAGCAGAAGGTTGCGAGTGGCGTCATAGGCGAAGCCACCCCAATTCATTCCACCAATATTGCCCGGCAGGGCAAGAGTGCCTTGCAGGGATGGCGGCGTGAAGATAGGGCCGGTTCGGAGCTTGGAAATTTCGTCCTGACACCATTGCTTATCCGCGTCATTTATTCCCCAGGCATCTTTCGGTTCGAAGCCCTGGATTGTGACCGGCTTCGGCAGGATTGGGAAGGGCTGAGTAGGAGAGGCTTCTTCGCCCGGAACATCCGACTTGGGAACGGGGCGTTCTTCCACACCAAAGATAGGCTTACCGGTTTCACGATTCAGGATAAAGACGTTGCCGGTTTTGGAGCCGATGGCGATGGCCGGAATCGGTTGGCCCTCACGCTGGATTTCGAATAGAACGGGCGATGTGGCAACGTCGTAATCCCAGAGGTCATGATGGACGGTTTGAAAACTCCAGACCACTTTACCGGTGCTGGCCTTGAGAGCGGTGACTGAATCGGCATAGCGGTTATCGCCCAAGCGTTCACCGCCATAGAAATCGGGGCTGGGGCTGCCGGTGGGCACGAAGACGAGATCGCGCTGTTGGTCCACTGCGATTTTGGACCAGGCGTTCCCTGCCCCGGTCTTGGCAGCGCTGCCGTTTTTCCAGGTGGGGGCAGCCGGATCGTTTGCCTTTTGCGGAATGGGATCCCAACTCCATTTCAGTTTGCCTGAACTGGCGTCATAGGCACGGACTTCGCCACTTGGTTGAGCGACCGCGTGATTGTCGGCGATGGCTGAGCCAATAACAATGGTGTCTCCAATGACTGCGGGAACGGAGGTTTCTTCATAATCGCCAAAGCGATCTTTGGAAACCGGGATGCGTAAGCCCTGCCGCAGATCGATAACGCCGTTGTCCCCGAAGGTTTGAACGGGCTTGCCGGTGGCCGCATCCAGTAGGATCAAGCGGGCATCGATGGTAGCGAGGACGATTCGCAGCTTGCCGTCTGGAGACTTCCAGGATGTGACGCCGCGGTTTGCGTAATCGCCGTAGCCTGCGTCTTTGTCGATATGCGAATCGTAGGCCCAAAGCTGCTGGCCCGTCATGGCGTTGAGGGCAAACGCGCGGCCGAGCGGCGTGCTGATATAGAGCGTACCGTCGATGTAAAGAGGGGTGGCTTCAAACGCGGTGGGCTTGCTGTGCGCGGGAGTGTAAGCGTCGCCGGTGCGGAACGTCCAGGCCACTTTGAGTTGGACGACGTTGTCTTTGTTGATGGAATTGAGGGGATAGAAGCGCTGGCTGGGATCAGGCTGTGAGACCGGGGTGATGGCGGTGGCTGCGGAGTTAGTGGCTGCTGAGTTGGTTGCCGGAAGCTCGGCAGTGAAGCCGCAGGGGAGAAGAAGCCCGAAGAATGCAGCTGCGACTCGCGAGGTTCGGGTCATGCTATTCGAGCGGCAGGCCGTGCTGTTCGAGGGTGGCGCGCACTTCGCTGGGGGAAAGGCGAGAGGCGTCATATTCCACGTAGAGGGCTTGGCCGGCGTTGACTACGCGGGTGGCAAACATTCCGTAGACGGCGTGCACTCTGGCGATTTGCTTCAGATCGTCATCATTCAAGCCGCGGGCGAGTTTGAATGTGCGTTGTACCTTCGTCATCGGAGTTCAGAATAGCATTTAGCGAGCCTTTACAGTATGCTCAAGCCTCGACCGGCGCCCGCTTGGGGCTGGTCACTCATCCACAGGCGGATGACAGGCGCGGATCAGAAGTTGCCATGCGCAACTTAGGTTAGCGACGAGCACTAAGAGGAGCCTTCGCTTACTCGTAGTGGAGTGCTTTCGACAGATTTAACTGCAAGGCCCGGAAGGCGGGCAACACCGTCGCAATGGAGAGACTCAGTAATAGGATTGCAACGGCTCCTGCGTAACCGAGGGGATCGAGGTTGCTGATGCCGTAAAGGGCGTGGCGAAGCGTTTGCGATGCGAGCGCAGCAACCGTTGTGCCTATGAATGCGCCAACGCCTACCGGCCAGTAGAACTGGCGAAGGAGCAGTTTCAGCACGTTGGGGCGGCTGGCGCCTAGGGCGGTACGGATGGCAATCTCCTTGGTCTTTTGCGTTACAGTCAGGCTCACCAACCCAAGTATGCCGACGCACGCCAAAATCAAAGCGACGAATCCGATCAGAGAGACTGCGCCAGCCACCAACCCGGTTTGGCTTACGTTTTTGGCATAAAGCGATCTGACTTGGCGAATCTCAGGAAAGAGTTTGGCGTCGAGGCTTCCGATGATTTTCCTGGCAGTCTGGGGGAGGTCTTCCACTCGGCCCTCCGTTCGCGCCAGCATGACCATGCCGGGCATGCGGTCCGGCGTCGCCGGCCAATATTGCTCGACAGCATCACTGTCACTCAAGGCGTTCACGCGGGCGTCGCCTACAACTCCAACGATGAGGTCTTTGACTTTTCCGTCGCCGATCGGCTTGCCCAATGGGTTCTGGCCCGGCCATACTTTGCGGGCGAAGGAGTCACTGATAATCACTGCATTCTTTTCACCGGGCTGGAATGTCCGGCCGAGGAGTAGCGGAATCTGCATCGTGCGGAAGAAATTCGGACTCACCCAATTCGGGTAGACAATTACGGTATGGCCTTCTACCTCATTCTCTTCGCGCATGACGGCATGTCCTAAGGGCGGAAGAAGGACCAAGGACACCGACCGTACTCCGGGCACGGCAGAGAGGCGGGCTTGCAATTGGTCGAGATAACCTGTAGCCGCCCCCGCGCTATAGCCATGCTGGGCAAGTTGAGAATCAATTGAGACCAGCCGCTCATATCCAAAGCCAGGACTTGCATAAAGCGCGTGGTGGGTGGCACGAACCAGCAGGGAGGCCACGATTAGCAGCACGCAACTGGCTGCGACCTGCGCGGCGACCAAAATGTGGCGCGCAATTGTTTTGTGCTGGCGCTGGCGAGCGATCTGGAGCGCGGGAGTTAGACCGAAAAAGACAGTTGCTAGAAATGTCATGGCTACGGTGAATAGCAGCACGCGCAGATCAGGTGCGGCAGTGAGCCACTTGGGTGCGTCCATCTGGGCGAGCACGATCTGCAACACGGCGCAGCCCATGGCGAGACCGATCACCGAACCGAAGGTGGCGAGCAGCAGGCTTTCGGTGAACAACTGGCGCAAAACGCGAGCAACGCTTGCGCCGATGGCCACGCGAATTCCCATTTCGCGTTCACGCTGGACTGCCCGGGCCAGCATGAGAGCTCCTAGATTGGCGCATGCCACGGCGAGGATCAAGAAAGCAAGCAGACCGGCCATGGCGGCCACCCGGTACATCTCAGGCTGCATTACCTGCATGTGACCTCCCGGCGAACTCTGGATGAATTCGTTGTCCCAAACGGCTGTGGGATGCTGTTGCCGGAGTTCGTTCGTCAGCCGTTTCAGTTCTTGCCCGGCTGCTTTTGCCGTTATTCCAGGGGCGAGGCGGCCCCACATCCGTACGCTGGAGTCATCGAAGTCTTTGAGCACTTTACTGCCGTCGATCAGGTAGGGCTGCTGTGCGATGGGCAGCCAGATGTCGGGGCTCTGGCCGCCAAGAGTGGCTAGAGTGTAGGGAGCTACACCCACGATTGTGACCGGCTTTCTATTCAGATGGACGGTGCGGCCGATCACGGCCAGGTCGCCTGCAAAACGGCGCTGCCAAAGTCCGAAGCTGATCACCGCGACGGGCGGTGCGCCTGGGGAATCGTCAAAGACCGAATTCAGCATACGCCCGTAAGCAGCCCGAGTGCCTAATTCGCTAAAGTAGTTCGCCGTCACGAAGGAGGCGCTTGTCGCTTGGAGGTCATTATCAATCTGAATGGGCGGAATCCCAAGCACTGCGATGGCCGAAGACAGTGTTTTCGCATGGTCCCGATAGAACAGAAATGAGGGGTACGCCATTTCGCTGGTGGAGGCATTCGGGGATTTTCGTTCCAAGCGGACAATGGAATCCGGGTGCGGGACCGGTAGCGGCTTCAGCGCCACCATGTTGAACAAAGAGAACGCCGCTACATTGACACCGATGCCAATGGCTAACACCAGGAGGGCCAGCAGAGTAAATCCTGGTGAGCGCCACATAACGCGGAACCCGTAGCGCAGGTCCTGCCCGAGGCGATCAATCCAAGTCCATCCCCACGCTTCGCGGGCTTCTTCGCGCAATTGGAGCATGTTGCCGAAATTATTGCGGCCTTCCCGTGCGGCCATTTCGCGGTGGAATTCCATGTCGCTCCGCAGTTCGCGATCAAAACGGCGGCGGCTCAGCAGATATTGAAAACGTCGAAGGAATTGGTTCATCCGGTGGCTCCTTTCAGGCGGTGCGGAGGACGTTCTGAATGGCTTGAGAAAGACGGTCATAGCCCGAGAGTTCGCTTTTGAGTTGCTCGCGGCCAGCCCTGGTCAATTGATAGAAGCGAACCTTACGATTGGTTTCCGAAACGCCCCACTTGGCGGTGACCCAGCCTCTCAACAACATTTTTTGCAGGGTTGGATAGAGCAGGCCCTCTTCCACCGTCAGCACCTCGCTCGAAAGAAGATGGATTCTCTGCGCGATTGCATATCCATGCAGGCCGCCGGATTGGAGTACATGCAAGATGAGCATCGGAAGGGTACCAGGAGGCATACCAGACTTAGGACTATCGGTCTTAGGCATAACGAGATTATGCCATAGATTAAAAAAATGCTTAGCCTACGGGCCTGTCGTCTGTCCGGCGCGAAGGGCCTCGAACGCCCGGGCCAGGTTCTCGACACCTTTCTCAATCTGGCCGGGATCGGCCGATCCATAGCCGAGGATCAAACCCGAGCGTGTGGGTGAGCCGCTGTAGCAGGGCGAGAGAGGGATGGCAATCACGCCGTGCTCTGACGCCGCCCGGGAGAGAGTTGCGTCATCCGTATTCTCGGCGGGGAACACAACAACGTGCAAGCCGGAATCGGCAACTTCAATTGAAGCCAGCCCGCTCATCTTTGCGCGGACCGCTTCCTTGAGGCATTCCAGGCGTTCTTCGTAGATGCCGCGCATTCGGCGAAGATGCCGCGCCAAGTGGCCCTGGCTCAGGAACTCCGTCAGCACCAGTTGAGAGAGTGTGGGAGGAAAAATGTCAGACGCGGCGCGAACCGCAGCGAAGGCATCAACCAGATCCGGAGGAACAACCAAATATCCAATTCGAATGGCTGGAAACAGAACCTTACTAAAGGTGCCCACATAAACCACGCGGTTTTTTTCGCTTAGACCTTGCAGGGATGAGAGCGGACGGCTGATGAAGCGGTATTCGCTATCGTAATCGTCTTCAATAACCCAGCGGTCGCCGGCGGCAGCCCAATCCAACAAGTCGAGGCGGCGATTCAGCGACATGGTGACACCGAGCGGATATTGGTGGGAGGGGGTGACGTATGCCAGGCGGGCATTCGGGAACATCTGTTTTGCGAGTTCCACGGGGAACCCTTCGTTGTCGACCGCTACGGGCGCCAGAGTCATTCCGCTAAGCCGAAAGGCTTCGCGCGCACCGTTGTAACAGGGGTCTTCGATCCAGACCTCCTCGCCACGATTCAACAGAGACTGAGCCGTGAGGCAAAGCGCCTGCTGGGAGCCGGAGACGACAATCACCTGATCCGCCTCACAGCGGACGTTGCGACTGGCCCGGAGGTAAGTGGCGATCGCATCGCGGAAGGTCTTCAATCCCGTTGGGCAGGAGTAACTCAAGTGCTCGCGCGTCTGACGGCGAGTGCAATCGGCGACAAGGCGGCACCAAGTGGTCCACGGGAAGAGATTGACGGCTGGGGTGCTGACACGAAACGCTCCCCATCCATGCTGGGTGAAGGTCTTACGGTGTTGAGCGAGTTCGGCGGCAAGGCGGGAAATTCCGGGCGGTCCAGGCGCATCCGTCTGGGGGAGTGATTCCTGCCGCACCGGCACTCGCTGGGTGACCTGGTCCGTCACATAGGTGCCCGAACCGATTCGGCCTTGAAGGAAGCCATCAGCGAGCAACTGTTCAAAGGCGGTCATCACAGTGTTGCGCGAGACATCTAATTGACCGGCGAGCTCGCGCGTGGATGGCATCTTGGTGCCGGGCCGCAGCCGCCGGCTGACGATGGCGTGAGAAAAGCTTTCGTAGATCTGACGGTGGATCGGCGTCAGTGAGTTCCGATCCAGCGACAGGACCGGGAGGAACAAGTCTCCGGATTTTTTAGGCATAGATGAGTTAGTGCGTTGGACGACAGCTTGCGTGCCTGACGTAACGCTTTGATAACGTGCGCTTAAAGCTTGCTGGTGAGCAACTTCTTCAGCTCTTTGATCCTCTTTTCATCCCGCTTATAGAACGTCCATTGCTTGATTCTTTTGCCTTGAATCAAACCAGCGCGCGCCATGATGCGCAGGTGCTCGCTGATGGTTGGCTGGCTGACGCCCAGTTTTCGAGCGATAGACACGCCACAGACGCCGTCTTTGACCAAATCGCCGTCCACTTGCGGCGGGAATTCACGGACGGGTTCTTTCAGCCATTCCAGAATTTGAAGCCGGCGGTCGTTTGCCAAGGCACGCAGGGCCGTTTCTACATCCAGATCAGTTCTTAGCAAATTAGCTAAGTGTATCGCCACCACGCCAGCCATGACGAACTGCATCCTAAGAATCAGAGGCTGAGAAACGCTTCGATGATGGGTGTGACGTGGCCGCCGACCAATATTCGATCGCCTTCTGGCGTTTCCGAGATTTCGAAATGCAGAAGGCTGCGGCGTCCCATTCTGGTTCCCTGCTCGCTAACAAATCGGCCGCGGCCTGAGTTTTCCAGTAAGTGATGGCGCTTCATGAAGGCGGCTAGCGGACCGGTCGAGCTGCCGGTGGCGGGATCTTCGGGAATGCCGTAGCCGGGCGCAAACATTCTCGAATAAGCCCCGTAGCCTGTGGGAGTAAAAACAAAGACGCAGAAGGGCCTTGGCCGGCCTACTTCTAATTTGGAAAAAAGGTCTGTATCTAGTGAGGCGGCGTCTACCGCCGCTACGTCCTTCAGCGGAATCAGCAGCGTCGGGTTTCCGGCATTGACAATCCACGGCTCAACTGGCAAGAGACTGGCAGGCGGCAAGCCCAAGAGATCCGCACATTTGTCGGCAGCAACCGGAACCTCAAAAGTGATGGGCGGGGTCTCCAGCCACAGGAGTGGGGGATCGGGATCGGTCAGTTCCACGTGAATAGCGACGGGGCCGATTTTCTCCTGAACGGCAAAGGATACGGTACCTTTGGGAATTAAACCTTCTTCCAGCAGAACGTAGCTGGCGCCGATAGTAGGATGACCGGCAAAGAGCATCTCCTTGGCTGGAGTGAAGATGCGAAGACTCTTGGCGCAGCCGGGAAGCGTAGCTTCTTCGATGAAGACGGTTTCAGAGAGATTCAGCTCCTGCGCGATCTTCTGCATGGTTGCGCCGTCGAGTCCTCTGGAATCCGGGAAGACCGCAAGCGCGTTACCCTCCATGGATACTCGCGTAAATACGTCCACAACTTTATAGCGATAGGATTTCCGAACCGGCATGCAGGTTCAGTGTACTTCGGCACTTGGCGAATTGTCTATAGCTTTCCTGCGCAAGTGGCACCCGCGGAATTTGCATAAATGGCCCTTTCGCCAGGACCGTCTTAACCCTTACGATTTCAACTAAGGCGTTGCATATAGGCGATTGGCTAAGTGCCAATGCCGCAGAGGGGTTAATCAATGACAATCAACAAATGGCTGGGCTGCATCTGGCTGTGCTTTAGTCTTGTGCCGTGCAGTTTTGGGCAATCCAGCAGTGGGAGCCTGGTGGGATCTGTGTACGATGCCAGCGGGGCAACGGTGGCACAGGCGTCGGTTCTCATAACCAACGAAAGCAGCGGTGTGGTGACTTCGACGGTCACCACATCCGTTGGACAGTACAGCGTCCCAAATCTGCTGGTTGGCGTCTACACGCTGGATGTCTCGGCAGCCGGTTTTGAAAAAGCCGAAAAAACGAAAATCGCCATTTCCCTGAATCAGACCGTGACGGTAAACGTGAGCCTGCAAGTAGGCGCTACCGCCAGTACTACTGTGGACGTGAATGAGTCGAGCGTAGTCATTGACACGACCACCTCTCAGGTTCAAACCTCCTTTCAGGCGCAGCAGATGGAAGATCTGCCCAGCGTCAGCCAGGGTTCCGGTGTCATCAATCTCTCCCTGCTGACTGCCGGCGTGGCATCGAGCGGAGCAGTCGGTGTGGGAACGGGCCCGTCGATCGGCGGCCAACGACCCCGGAATAACAACTTCACTATCGAAGGAATAGATAACAACGAGAAGAGCACTACAGGACCGCTGGTGCAGGCGCCGAACGACGCGGTAGCGGAGTTTACTTTGCTCGAAAACAATTTCTCGCCGGAGTTTGGCCACTCATCAGGAGGGCAGTTCAATCAAGTGGTGAAGAGCGGCGGGAACAAATTTAGCGGCACTCTTTACGAATACTTCCAGAATCGGAATCTGGATGCGGCCGACCAATATGCGGTGAATTCCGGCGGACCGGCCCACCCTCGCTACGACAACAATCGGTTTGGCGGAACCTTCGGGGGGCCGATCAAGCGGAACAAGCTCTTCTTTTTCGTTGATTATGAATACAATCCGATTGGCCAAGTAGGGACGACCGGCCAGATATATGCGCCGACGCAGAGCGGCTACAATCTGCTCGCCGGCCTTAGCGGTGTCAACCAGACGAATCTCAGTATTCTGAAGCAGTATCTGCCGCCGCCGGCGGCCGCGGCAGATCCATCAAAGACCGTCTTTGGACAATACCCGGTGGTGGGCGGACAGACGATTCCGCTTGGGCTCATCTCCATTCCCGCGCCGAACTTCCAGAACACCGCCTCCGGCGTGGCTTCCGTCGACTACACGATCAGCCAGAAGGATACGCTGCGCGGGCGCTTTCTTTCCGTACGCCAGGGTGCGCTGGACCCCAACGCGCAGCTTTCGACGTTCTCCGGAGACATCGCCAACAATTCGTACATCGCGACGTTGAGTGAGTTCCACAACTTCTCACCGACGCTCGTGAATGAGCTGCGGCTAGGATACACGAGATTCAACCAAAGCTATCCCATCGGCCATCAGAAGTTTCTAGGGCTGGACGCGTTTCCCAACATCACCATTGATGAGCTTGGACTCAATCTGGGTCCAGACCCGAGCGCGCCTCAGTACCAGGTTCAAAATACGTATCAAGGCACAGACAACGTCTCCTGGGTGAAGGCCGGGCATCAGTTGTCATTCGGGGTCAACCTAGAGAAATTCATCAGCCCATCATTCTTTACACAAAGAGTGAGAGGGGATTATGAATGGACATCCCTAGCCGGCTATGTTACGGACGTTGATCCGGCTTTCGCAGAGCGGTCCCTGGGCGGCCGCACCTTTTACGGCGACCAGATTCAATTTGGCAGTTACGTGAATGACGATTGGAAAATCCGTCCCAACCTGACGTTGAATCTTGGGGTTCGCTATGACATTACGACGATTCCTTACAGCGAGGGACTGCAGGCGGTGAATAGCCTGGCAAGCGTGCCGGGCGTGTTGGAATTCCGAGCGCCCAAGATGCAGAAGCTGAACTTGCAACCGCGTGTGGGCTTTGCCTATTCGCCCGGAACGAAAGGCGACACATCCGTTCGAGGAGGTTTCGGCATCAACTACGACCAGCTCTTCGACAATCTAGGCACTTTGTCTCTGCCGCCGCAATTCACGCAGACGATCAACTTTAATGGGCAGACGGGATCCGGCTTTCTGGCAAACGGCGGAATCCTGCCTGGAGCCTATACGCCGATCACGGATGCGGTTACAGCACGTGCCGAGACCTCTGCGTTCATTCCTGATCAGCGGCTGCCTAAGTCCATTCAGTGGACGTTCGGCATCCAACATGTTTTTGGTCAGCATTACACATTTGAAACCCGCTATCTGGGCGATCGCGGATTGAACTTACCCATCCAGGAATACCTGAATCTTCAATCTGTCGTGAATTCCGGAAATGCTCTGCCGGTATTCTTTCAGCGCCCGGCACAAGCCGTGCTGGATGGACTCGCCAATACGCTGGACGGACCAGGCGGCCTGTACAGCTTGAATAACATTGTTCCGGCCTATTACAATGCCGGCTTTACGAATTACGTGGATGCGTTTATGCCGCGCGGAAGCTCGAGCTATCACGGCTGGGCGAATCAGCTGACGCGGCAATTCAGTCAGGGTTTACAATTCATTGGCGCCTACACCTGGAGCCACACCATAGACGACTCCACGGCAGAGTTGCATTCCACGGACACGACAGCCCGGCGCGCGCAAGACTTTCAAAACCTGGCGGCAGAGAAGGCGAGCTCAGCGCTGGACCACAGACAACGGCTGACGTTCGAAATGCTGTACGAACTGCCTCTCCCAAAACACTTCAATGGCGCTGTGAAAAGCGTTTTAGGCAATTGGGAGATCGCGACGATTTACACCTATCAGACTGGAACGCTGGTCACCCCATTTAGTGGAAACGTGGATGTCAATTTGAATGGCGATCCAGCTGGTGATCGAGTGCTGGTGAATCGGGGTGGAGTTGCCGGGACTGGAAGCGGCGTGACGGCGCTTACGAATTCCAACGGATATACGGTGGGATATCTGGTGGACAATCCTCAGGCACAGTACATCCAGGGGCAGCCGGGAATGCTGGTCAATGGTGGACGCAATCTGGCGCATCTGCCACCGATGGACGACATTGACCTTACGGTTCAGAAGCAGATCGCAATCTCTGAACGTTACCGCCTGGAATTCAGTATTCGGATATTCAATTCGCTGAATCATCCGCAGTACGTGGGCGGGTATATCAATGACGTGCAGCCGTTTGGGAATGCAACCGGCCCGGCTGTGGACAATTATCTGAATCCCAGCACCTCAGCGTTTCTACACCCGGACCAGGCCTTTTCGAGCAATCCCCGGAATATTCAGCTCGCGCTGAAGCTTCATTTCTAGCTACCGGTTGGTTCCAAGATTTCAAGTGGGTTCTTTAACCAGTGAACGGGCGGCCTGTCCCGCCTTTGAAGGTGCGTTTATGCAAGTCACGAATCATGTGTTTCGTATCTCTCTGTCGTTTTTTGTGCTCGCTTTGGCCAGCACTCACGCGGCAAACCAAGACCGGGTGAGGTTGGATGAGGCTAAGTCCCTGAAAATGGCGGGATCTTTCAAGTCGGCCGAGCAGGTTCTGCAGTCTGCGATTTCGGCATGGCAGGGATCTGCGACCAAAGATCTTGTCGAGCTTTGGAATGAGTTGGGCGAAGTACACCAGGCGCTAGCTCGCCTCAACGAGGCAAGCGATGATTACCAAAAAGCGCTACATCTGAACGAGTCACTCAGCAGCCCTGTTGCCATCGACCTAGCTGTCTCCTACAACAATTTGGGAACGATTGAGGAACTGCGCCATCAGTTCCCCGCGGCGGAGGTCCTGTTTCGCCGTTCGTTGTCGATTCTGACCGAGACACATTTGGACTCGGAGTCTATGACGGGCTCCGTGCGAACCAACCTCGCTATGAGCCTGCAGCGGCAGGAAAAGTACAGCGAGGCCGAAAGCTTTTACAGTCTAGGGCTTGAGCAACTGAAGATACAGGCGGGGGAAAGGAGCGCGGAATATGGAAAGGCGCTTAGAAACTTTGGACTTTTCCAGTACGAAACCGGAAGATATCTCAAGGCTTTAGAGGTCCAGCAGCGGGCCTATGACATTGAAGCCTCGCTGCCGTTTGTGACGGATAGCGACAAAGCAATTGCAAAGACCAACCTGGCACTGACGCTGGGTGAACTGGGCAGTTACCCCGAGGCCGAGAGGTTACTGCGAGCGGCGATACAGCTACAGAAAGGTTCACCTACGAGGGACCCGAACCTGGCCATGACTCTGGATGACCTGGGCGTATTGGAGGAGAAGACGGGAAGGTTGGACGAAGCTCGCGCCGCCGAGACGGAAGCTCTGAAGATGGCTCAGCAAACCCTGTCCAGCGGGGACCCTTTGCTACCGACGATTTGGCAAAACCTGGGGAATACTGCTGCCGCCCAAAACGAATTCGGCGAGGCGAAAGGCTTATATGCAAAAGCAGCGGAGGGATGGCTGAAGGCAGGAGGAGAAAACTCGAATTACTCGGCCACCATCACCAGCTTGGGTACTCTTGAACGCCGGCTGCGTCATCATACACGGGCTCGCGAACTCTACGCGAAGGCTTTGCAGATCGACGAGACTATTCTGGGCGCCAATCATCCCCGAGTTGCTTCGGATCTGTGCAATGTCGCGGTGGAGTTGTATTCGCAGCGAAAATTCGATGAAGCTTTGCAGCTCTTCGAGCGGGCGGAACAAATTCAGGAGAAAGCCTTCGGGGCGCAGAGCGTTGCCGGGTCGCGGACGTGGCGCGAAGTGGGCATGGCGGATGTGGCGCTGAAGAACCTGCCGGATGCGGAGAGGGCATATAGAAGAGCCATCGAGAATTCGCGCGTTCAGTTGAAGGATACGCCGGAGCTGATGACTTGGCTCCTGGAATATGCGGTTGTGCTGCGCAAGAATCAGAAGTTCGGCCCGTCGGAGCAAGCATTGGTGGAGGCGTGCGCTATCCGCGTACGGAATGTTATTGCGGCGAATAAGCAGGCTCAAAACCCAGCGGGAGTTACGTCGTTTAAGTGATTTGGTGAGCGCGGTGTATAGCGCAATTTCTTTATCGGGCTTGATAAGCTGCCCCAGATGAATGTGTATCGAAAGGTCGCCGAAATCAACGTCCGCGCTTCTCTTGCCGGTATTCCGCAATCAGGCGCTCAGTGTCGCATTCCTTCAGACTTAGGCGTTGTGCGTTTTTCTGGCCTGCAGTAACCACCTTCACCCGGGACCGCTCATCGATATAACGTCTCCATGCCTCTTCCAGCACTTCGGCAGGCTCGTGATTCTGCTCAAGATGTGTCAACCAAAGCTAAAATACGCTTCACGGCTCCCTCTCAGGGTATGGCTGGTAGGGCTCGTCCATATTGAGCAGCTTATAAAGGTACGGTTTGGCGTTTGAGATGTTAAATTCTGAGTGACTAAATGAGCACACGTCTGATGATTGACGACGCTGGTCGCGTAGCTATCCCTGAACGGCTGCTTGAAAAACTCAACCTGCAAGCCGGCGACTCGCTGGAAATGGAAAGTACCGGTGAGCAGATCACTTTGCGCCCTATACTAGAATCGGGTCGGCTGGTCGAGGAGTCTGGGGTCTGGGTTTTCGATTCCGGCGAGCCACTCGCTGCTTCTGATACCGATGCAATGCATAAGGAGATTCGTGAGCAGCGACAGGCGGCGAATCTCGGCATCGAAGAATGAAGGGGGTTTTCGACACCTCGATCTTGGTCCCAGTGGCGCTGAGCAAGCATTGCGTTTCATTAGCAATATCCGCGAGCGGTTATCGATTATTTCTCTGAGCGGCGATGAATATGCCGACGCACTTGAGACATCTGCATCGCTGGGTATCGTGGGCGGAAGTATTTATGACGCGATGCTTGCCCGTTGCGCCATAAAGGCGAATGCAGAAACGATCTACACGTGGAATATTCGCCATTATGCGAAATGCGGTTCTGATGTAGCCTCGCGATTGCAGACTCCTCCTAATTCTGGCTTGTGATCTGGCGAATGAACGCCGTCTCCGCCGGGTTGTAAGGTTTGCCATCCTGCTTGAAGACGTCGTGGAACCAAATAGCCGGGACGCGGCCGTTAACGTAAGGCTTTTGCCAGGAGTCCCAGGGCAGGTAGGTTTGTGACTTCCCGGCAACGAAGCCCCAGTTAATCGCGGCTACTTTGAATTTTTTTGCCTCAGGGAGGATGCTTTCAAAGGTGCTGCCTTGCGGACGCGCCATGTACTCGGTGCAGAGGAGAGGCCGATGGTATTTCTGGAGCCACTCCACTTCGGCTTCAAACTTTGCCGCCGGGTCGTAGTTGTGAAATGAAATAACGTCCGACAGCTCAAGTTGTTGCCGGGCCATGGGCGATAGCTTGTTCTCAGGCGTACCGGCACTCTCATGCCAGATGCCGCTGGTGAGGGGTTGGCTCGGCTTTGCTTGGCGGGCCCAAGCGAAGGCGCGCGGCAGAAGCTTCAGAACCAGATTCTTCTCTTGAGCTGAACTGGCGTAGCTCGAGGCATTGGTGTTATCGGGCTCGTTCCAAATGTCCCAGCCTAAAACGCGATCGTCATTGGCGAAAGCGCCGACCACGCCTTTGACGTAAGCGGCGAGGAGCGGGTAATCGGATTCGTTAGCCAGTTCTTTAGCGCCAGGGCTTTGCACCCAGCCAGAGTTATGCACTCCGGGAACCGGCGGATGCTGCTTGCCCAAGTGCGGGGCCGGATCCCAACAGGAATCGAAGAGTACGAACAGTGGACGGATGTGGTGTTTGGACGCGATGGTGAGGAAAGTATCCAGGCGGTTTTTGAAACCTTCGGCGTCCTGGGTCCAGAGCTGATCCTGCAGAAAGACGCGCATGGTGTTCATGCCTATTTTTTCCGCCCAGCCGAGTTCGGTATCGATGCGCTTGGGGTCGAACGTATCGGCCTGCCACATTTCCAATTCATTAATAGCGTTAGATGGGAGAAAATTGCTGCCCACCAGCCAGGGCTGTTTCGTGTACCAGGCATTGGCCTTATCTGCGCTCCAGCGCGCGGGTTGTAAACTGTCCGCAGAGAACAGCAGCGCGGGGAGCAGAACAAGCAAGAGTATACGCATCGAGTTTCATCTTATCGAAGGAACAGAGGTACGCCGGATTTTCATTCGCGCTTCATTTAGAGGCGTTAAAGTGCGGAAGTAGCATGACTCAACACAAGTAAAGGATTAAGACCATGGGTGATCAAAACAGTGTAGTCGCGATTTACAATACGCATCTTGAAGCCGAGCAGGCGGTCGCCAAATTAAGCGCCGCCGCTTACGACATCAAGAAGGTGTCGATTGTCGGCAAGGATTATCACACCGAAGAGAAGGTGGTGGGGTATTACACGACAGGCGACCGGATGAAGTCGTGGGGCGGTTTAGGCGCCTTCTGGGGCGGCATTTGGGGACTTCTGTTTGGCGCGGGATTCTTCCTGATTCCTGGGATTGGGCCGGTGCTCGTGGCGGGTCCTGTTGTGGCGGCTCTGATTGGCGCTTTGGAATCGGCGGTGGTTGTGGGAGGGCTTTCAGCAATAGCGGCAGGGTTGGCGAGTCTGGGAATTCCAAAAGACAGTGCGGTGAAGTATGAAGAAGCTGTGACGGCCGATAAGTTTCTGCTTGTGGTTCATGGCTCTCCTGACGAGTTACAGCAGGCGCGAACAATTCTGGCCACGACAGCTCCGGTAACCCTGGATGATCACGTGGCCGCCTGAATGGAATCACTTATAGCTATCAAGATGGCTATAATGAGGGCATGACATATACCGTAGCTGAAGCGAAGAACAAGCTGCCTGAGCTCATTAGGCAGGCCGAAGCCGGAATGAATGTGACGATCACGAAACGCGGCATTCCGGTGGTTGAAATCGTTCGGAAAACGGATGATGTCAAAGTAAAGCGGGTGTTTGGCGTGCTTGGTGACAAGAAGATTGTGGTGGATCCTAACTGGGCGCGGGCACAAGAAGACATGGATGCCTGGCTGGCTGGCGACGTTTAGTGCCAGAACGGCTATTGATTGATACTCACATAATTGTCGATATCAGCGGAACCGGCGGACTCGACGCGCTGCCCACCAAGGTCCGCCGAATGCTGCAAGATCCGGAAATAGAGCTCCTTTTGAGTACGATTTCGATAACTGAGATCGCCATCAAAGGCGCCCTGGGAAAGCTCAAGTTGACGAAACCGGAACTGGAACTGGTCTGCGCGAACGCTTCGATCAAGATCATTCCGCTTCTGCGGCAGCATGTTGACCGCCTCTTCGATTTGCCTTTGCACCACAAGGATCCCTTTGATCGTTTATTGATCGCGACCGCGCTTAGCGAATCGGTCCCGGTTATTTCGGCCGATCAGCAATTTCGGAAGTACAGGGGATTACGCGTCATCTGGTAGGCGCGCGTGCTTTGCCCTGCTGAAATTTAAAAGCGTTTGAGTGTATTCTCATCTAAGTGATGCGCATACAAACTCCTACCATCGTCGCGCTTGCCGCCCTCGTTGCCGCGAGCGCACCCCTATCGGCCCAGTCACACGCTGCCGGCCAGGCCGCCCCCCAACTGCTTGCCAAGGCATTTTCGCAAGCGTCGAGCCAGACCAAGGCGAAGCCCGAAGACACCGAAGTGTACGAACCGGTTCCGAAGAAAGTGACGCCTGGAACGACTTGCGGCGCGGCTCCCTCGGACGCCATTGTCCTTTTCGATGGGACGAACATGGATCAGTGGGTGACGAATAAGGATAAGAGTCCGGTGAAATGGGACGTTCACGACGGGGTGGTGACGGTCAACAAAGCGGGCGGAAACATTGAGACGAAACAGAGCTTCAAGGACTACCAACTCCACATTGAATGGCAAGTGCCGGCGAACATAACCGGCAGCGGTCAGGCGCGCGGCAATAGCGGCGTGTTTCTGGCGTCGACCGGCCCGGGGGACGACGGATATGAGTTGCAGGTTCTTGACTCGTTCGAGAATACGACTTACACCAACGGCATGGCGGGTAGCATTTACAAGCAAGCCGTTCCACTGGCGAACCCCAGCAGAAAAGCCGGCGAGTGGCAGACCTACGACATCGTTTGGACTGCGCCGACCTTCAACACGGATGGGTCCATGAAGACTCCCGCTTACGTCACCGTGCTCTTCAATGGCGTTCTGGTAGAGAATCACTTCGAGTTGAAGGGGGAGACGCGGTATATCGGTGCGCCGTTCTACAAGAAGTATGATTCGGCTCCCATCAAACTGCAAGCGCATGGGGATAAGAGCGAGCCGGATAGTTTTCGGAATATCTGGATCCGTGAATTGCCGTAATCGACCGATCCAGGCATGTTTCCAAGTCGATTCACTCTAGTAGGGTTACTGGCGCTGGCGATTTGCTGGCCGACGTTCAGTCAGCGCCAAGTACTTCCCGAGATCCTGGACAAGGTCGGGGACAGAGACTTTAGACAAAAGCGGCAAAGTTCTGGACAAGGATGCCAGCCGGCCGCTGGCCGATGTTGTTGCGAAGTGGGACAAGGAAAGTGTTGCTGCAGCTCTCCAGCAGACGCAGCGCAACTTTGTACTGGACGGGGCGGAAACTTCTACAGCGAGCAGTTTTCAGAGCACGGTTGATCAATCGTTTGAAAAGATCCGGGCAAGCTTAAAGATCAACAATACGCCACAGGAGGCGGACCGTCGGCTGATCTTCTCTGAACTCAAGGCAGTGAACGATAAGCGGTGGTTGTGGGCCCGACAAAAGCTAAGCCTAAACGGAGACAGACTGCAGGTGCAGCCGGCGTGGTCAGACGCAGGCGATGTGACGGTCTCCATGCCAAAGCTCAGGGACTTTTATGTCAGCGCGATGAGCAAGCTCTCGCTGGTGAATAGAAAAAATCAAGTTCTGCCGGTAAATGCATTTCCCCAATAGTGAGGGGAAAGGCCGTACGAATGGCTGACGCAGAGCATGTTGAACTGCTGACTCAAGGGCGCGAAGCTTGGAACAATTGGCGGCAAAGCAATCCGGACCTGGAACCGGACCTTTCCACTGAAATTCTGTTTGGCGCCGATTTGTCCGGCTTTAACTTAGCGCGATGCAACCTGGTGGCGTCGGTGCTGGCGGGCGCGGATCTGCGAACAGCCGATTTGTCGAAGGCGGATCTAAGTCATGCCACTCTTCTTCAAGCAAAGATGGATGGAGCCAAACTGACGAATGCCACTCTGTTTGGCGCTAATCTTTCGTCGACCAGCTTGACGGGAGTGGATGCGCGTGAGGCAAACCTCATGTGCTGCGTTCTGGTGGATGCGGATTTGAGAGGCGCGAATATTTCCGGAGCGCGGGTCTATGGCGTGGCCGCGTGGGATACAAATCTCAGTGGCGTGATACAGCGGGATCTGATAATCACGCGCCCTGAGGAACGCAACATTACTTTAGATCAGATTGAAATGGCGCAGTTCATTAACCTGGTGGTTCGCAACAGCAGGATGCATGACGCGCTGGACACCCTTTCCTCCAAACTGGTTCTTCTGCTGGGCCGTTTTTCGGACGGGAGGAAAGCTGTTCTAGAAACTCTGCGGAGCGAACTGAGAGGCAGCGGCTTGGTCCCTGTTGTATTCGACTTTGAGAAGACTGCCCGGCGAAGTATGACAGAGACAGTGGTAGCCATAGCCTCGCTGGCTTGCTTTATGGTTGCAGACATTACGGACGGCCACAGCGTGCAACACGAGTTACAGGCGATTGTTCCGCAATTTGATTCTTTGTCCGTGGTGCTGGTTGAACACGTCTCGAATAAGTCTTATGCAATGGTGGAGGACATTTTAAAAAAGGATAATGTCAAGGGCCTTTTTCAGTACGACGATTCAGAAGACCTTCGCGAGCTGGTCAGAGACCAGTTGAAGTCATGGAGTGCAAACAACAGCAGTGACGCTGCTCAATCAAAGCGTTTCCGATTGAGCCGCTGAGAAGACTCTGCTCAGACGCCGGGCCTAGCCCGCAGCTTTTCCGGCACTCGAGTTCTATCCACTGGTTGAAAATGAAGGCTGAGACTGATGGGAATGCTCTCCGGGATGAAGCACTTCTCTTCATCGCAGGCCTGGTAACGGAAAGTTCCGGACAGGACGAGGTCGCCCCGCTTGTCGAGCAGCGGCTCGATTTGTTTGTCGCCGCTCAATGTAATGTCACGAATCAGGCGGAAGTGACCGGCATACACCGGTACGGTTTCATTGATGGCTTCAAGCCGCATCAGCGTTGAAGGCGGGTAAGTGACCGCACCGACTTTGAAGGCCGGCGTTTCCGGCAGCTTCCAATCAATGGCAATATAGCCCTTTACTCCCGGCGCATAGACATGCACGTTGTGCGGCAACTCTCCATCGAGCACGATTGAAACACGTTGCCCCATGTGGGGGCTAGGATCTGTGGCTGCCGCTGTCAGGGCAATGTGTTTGGCTGAGATGACGGCTTGCTTCTTTTCGGGAGCAATGCCGAATTGCTTGAGAAGGATCATTCCGGCTGTGTCGCGCTGGCTGTAGTCATCTTCGAAGAATTTGGCTGTGATGATGCCCTTAGCATCCAGCACGTAAATTCCCGGATAGGGAATGCCGTAGACCGGGTCGTTCTTCGCAACCGTGTCGTTCAAAATTCCAAACTGCTTGATGATGGCTGAATGTGAGTCTGAGAGAAGCGGATATTCAATATGCATTCTCTGTGAGAACTCTTTGAGAATAGCGGGGCTATCATAACTCACTGCCGCCAGTCCTAAACCGGCCGCGTGAATTTCTGAGTATTTGCTTTCCAACTCGACCAGTTGGGCTTTGCAGAATGGTCACCAATCGGCTGAACGGAAGAAAACAAGCAGCGCGCCCTTGGGACCCAGGAGGGATTCGGAGGTCCGGCTCATGCCGTTTTCATCTGTGGCTACGAAGTGCGGGACTGGTGTGCCTGGTTGGGGTCCGGTCTTGATTTCTGGTTGGCCAGCGAACACGAGAACCAGTGCTGCGCAGAAGAAAGCGGACACGACTTTTTTCATTCTCGCTCAGTGCTTCGTTTGCACCGGGAAGAAGGTTACGCACAAAGGCAGGAATTTTGGCCAGTAGCTTTAGTTAGCGGCGCACTGTCGAGGCCTGTTGCAAAGTGGGGCCCGTAAAGATTCAGGTGTTGAAGATGATCATCCCAGAAGACAGCACATGAATTTGTTTCGCAGCTTTTTTTAAATCCCGGCCCAGTACCGGGACAATTAGCGGGTACACATCCATTTCTAACTCGATCCCGTATGTCGGATAGAAGCTTTTGCAAGCACTAATCGAAAGGAAGTTTTTAAATGGTTCTCAACCGTAAGCTCATGCTGGGCTTATCGATCTTAGTCTTCGGCATTCTGGGCACTGACCTCGTCAATGCCGCTCCGCTCTCGCAAACATACACGGGCAGCCTCACCAGTGAATCTGGAGCAGCAGGCTCCGTTGTTCTAGAGAGTTTTACGGTCTCTAGCCCGTCAGATATCACGATCTATACGACCTCCTATGGAGGCGGCAAAAACCTTGATGGAACGACGGCTTCAGCGGGAGGTTTTCAGCCCAATCTCACGCTATACAACAATACGGGTTTCGTGGCAGCCAACCAGAGTCCCAGCTTTTCTCCCGTCGGCAAAACCGACACTTCCACCGGCTTGAACCTGGATGGCTATCTGCAGGACAATAATGCCGCTGCCGGTACGTACTACGTCACGTTGACGGATTGGAACAACATGATGTCCATTACGTCGACAGGGCTGAATCTTTCGCAGGCGGCTTACCAACAGTTCACAGGCGCCGGTGGAACATCATTTCAAGACGTGGGCGGGAACACAAGAAACGGCAACTATGACTTGAACATTTCCGTGATGCCGCTGAATGGTTCAAGCGTTCCGGAACCGGCAACATTCCTGCTGGTGATCCCGGTTTTGGCTGCTCTTGCGCTGAGCCGCCGAAAGCGGCAGGCGCAGGTCATCTAGATTCACCTTAATTCTTAAGAACTTCAAGGATTTCAAATGGAAAACAAAGATCTCATCTCTGAATTAGTTGACCAGTCGCCCAACCGGCGCGGCTTACTAAAGACGCTTGGCATTGCCACCGCGGCCACCAGTGCCGCCATCATGGCAGGTGCTACCAGGCTGAATGCGGACCCATCCTCACCCACAGTGGTGGATGTTCTGCAGTTCGCCCTAAATCTGGAATACCTGGAAGCCGAGTTCTACACGATTGCCACAATGGGCAAGACCATTGATCAAGTAGGGATCGGCATTAGCGGGTCCGGGAAGACCGGTCCCACTTATGGAGGTAAGCAGGTCAGTTTCTCGAACAGCCTTGTGTACACGGGTACGGTAGCCGCCCAGATTGGCAACGATGAGCGGAATCACGTCACGCTGCTGCGGACGGCTCTTTCAAATGCCGGCATCGAACCCATCGCGAAACCCGAGATCAATCTGAATGCTTTGGGCATCGGCTTTGCGAACGAAGGCCAGTTTCTTACTCTGGCACGGGTGTTCGAAGACATCGGTGTCTCAGCTTATGGCGGGGCAGCCCAGCTGACCTCAGTTACTTCCAGTCCTTACATTGGGACGGCGGCCCGAATCCTGGCGGCTGAAGCGGAGCACGTGGCCAACATTCGACTTCAGGTTGCAAGGCTTAGCATCGCGACGAGCAAACTGGACAGCGTAGACATTATTCCCCCGCCATCGGGTACCTATTTCTTCTCCATTGATCCGACGACCGGACTAACTCCAATTCGTACCCCCGGCCAAGTGCTCTATCTGGCTTATAACGCCGCGAATGCAACATCGGGCGGCTTCTTTCCGATGGGCGTGAACGGAAACCTACACACGTCCAGCAATACGCCAGCGTAGACCCCTACTAAGTTTCATAATCCAACAGGCGAGCGGCACTACGGTGCGGCTCGCCTTTTGCTTTTATTGTGAGCGGATCGCCGTACAGTGAAGAAGGATGTTCTCGACAGACGATCGCCTCTTTGTACTCACCGGCGCGGGCATATCCGCCGAGAGCGGGTTGGCTACATTTCGCGGATCGGGAGGGCTTTGGAACGGCTACCGTGTGGAAGAGGTGGCTACGCCGGATGCGTGGCTGACCGACCCGGGACTTGTCTGGCGTTTCTATTCAATGCGCCGGCGAGACGCCTTGGCAGCCCAGCCGAATGCTGCGCATCTTGCGTTGGTGCAGTTGGAGCGGAAGATGGCCGGGCGCTTTTATCTTTGCACGCAAAACGTGGATGACCTACACGAACGCGCGGGTACTCAGCGGCTCCATCATATGCATGGAATGCTGTTTGAATCGCGTTGTGTTCGCTGCCAGGCGCCGTTTCGAGATCAGAACACCTATGAGACAGGCGAACTCCCGAAATGCAAACACTGCGGAGAGGCGGTGCGTCCGAACATTGTCTGGTTTGGCGAAATGCCGATGGATATGGATGACATTTATTGTGAGTTGGATGCGGCCACTGCCCTGCTGGTGGTTGGCACTTCCGGTTCGGTTTATCCTGCGGCAGGCTTTGTGGATATAGCTAACAAGCGCGGGATTCGCACAGTTTACGTAGGACCCGAGCAGCCCTTGAATGCGGATTCTTTCGCCGAGATTATTGAGGGCAAGGCCACCCAGGTCCTGCCGAGCTTTGTTTGAGTTTCCATGTTGCAGGGCTTCATTCGGTCGCCTTTGATGTGGCCGTATGCAGACCAAATAGCTTCCAGTACTGACTCCAGTGTCCGCTGCCCAGGGAGTGGCCATGCCCTTCGGCATGTCCGGCTTCAATGCTCAGGATTCCGCCGGCGCAAATGAGAACAGTGCCGATGACTGCAAACACGTCCGGCACATTCCCGAACAGCCACCAGCCGAGAATACCTGAGAACACAACTACGCTGTAGTTGAAAGGTGATAATTCGCTGGCGCTGGCATAACGGTAAGCCTGGATGATGAGGTATTGCGTGGCGGCATAAAACACGCCGACGCCTGCGAGCAGCAGCCATTGACGCCCGGTCAAAGGCTTCCAGGCCCAGATAGCGAGCGGGGCCAGCAGCAGCGTGGAGCAGCCAAAGTTATAAACCAGAATCCGCACAGGCGGGTCAGTGGCGGCAAGAGTATTGGTGGCCACTAAAGCAACTGCCGACAGGAAGCCGGCGATCAGCGCAATGAGGGATGCCGGGCTTTGGAATAGTTGTGGACCGGGCTTAATCACCAGCATGATGCCGGCTAGGCCAATGGCGAGGCTCAGCCAAACGGCGGGCTGCACGCTTTTTCGAAACCAGACATAGACAACCAGGGGGATGAACAAGGGCGCGGCATTCGAAAGCAGGACCGCGTCCATGAGCGGTATGCTGCCTACTGCGATGAAGAAGAGCAACTGGCAGGCTGAGCCGGCCAAGCTGCGAAAGATTTGAAGACCTAAGTGTTGCGTCTTCAATCCGGAACGGCCGGATTCGATTGCGGACGGGACAAACACAACAAAGCTGATAGCGTATTGCAGAAATAAAATCAGCAGGGGTGGAACGCCGGCGGCTTCCTTACTGAACGCGCTCATAATAGCCGAGCACAGAAAGCCCAGCGTAATGAGAAGAATTCCGAGTGGCAGCTTGTGGCCGGAGCTTTTTGCTTTTAAGTCCACTGTAATAACCGTGTGCGCGATTGAGCGAGAATCGACATAAGCTTAGCCATGTGGACAGCAAGATCAATGATCTTGTTTCGCGCGTCCAGCCGCGATACTGAGAATCAACTAAATTCAAGCTTTTGCTGTTTTGGCGGAGGGGTTGGCTTCTCTTGCAGGGCGCGTTGCTGATTCCTCAGCATGGCAGCGGCAAATTGCCAGGTGGGGGCAGCGGTATCGCGCCAGGGCGCCGGAACCGTGATGAGGCAGAACCAGCCGTTCTCCGCGTCGAAGTAACAAAATCCGGCATTGCTGCGGGCCAAGCGCTTCGATTCTTCCGTAATGGCTTGGCCTATTTCGATTAGGCCGCAATCATTAGGAATGTCCTGCACTGAGAGCAAACCGATTGGCGTCACGAAGAAGAACTGATTGGACAAGTGAAGTCCCAGACGCCGCTTTAACGGATTCTTCATTTCGCAGAGGTAGTCAGATCGCGAAGTTTTGATTTCGTAGCAAACGCGCTTCATGGAGTTGTGCGGCAGGCAGTTCAGCGCGAAAGCATCCAAGCGCTGCAAGCTGTGGTGGCTGCGGCCGGTGCCCACGCGCAATTCCCGCAGAAAGATCCACTCCGACTGCTTCGCATGCAGGGCATCTTCAATGATGTCGAGCATGAGGTTGGCCGAGAGGTCTTGCGGGATGGCGCAAAGCGCGCCGGCATCGTCCATCAGCCTGGCCCTTGGCTCGCAACCGGTACCGGTGATGCCCAGGGTGCGAAGCCGCGCACTTTGAGCTTCCTAGTAAAGACTTGCTGTCCGTCAGTGACGTAGAGCAAGTCAAAATTCGGTCCGCCAAAGCAGAGGCTCACCACAGGCCCACAAGGTGTCGGGAGGGGAAGGATGGCTCGCACGCGACCATTCTGGTCGCAAACCTGAATGCCCATACGGGTTGCGACGTACAGATTTCCATGCGTATCCACTGCTAGATCTTCCGCGCCGCTGTCATTTGGAATGTCAGTCATGTGCAGCCAATAGAACTGTTGCTTGTCTGTGAATGAACCGTCGGGTTGAACGACGTAGCTGTAGACCCATTTTGTCGCCTTTTCGGCGGCGTAGAACAAACTCCCATCGGGTGAGAGCGCGATTCCGGTAGCGGATTGCAGACCTTGGTCGAGCAGTTTCTTTTCGCCGTTCTCGATCCGCCAGATACGGCTGGGCGAAGCACCTTCGCCGGGCTCGCTGACGTAGACGATGCCTTGATGGGTAACGACGATGCCGCGCCCGGCGACGCCCTGGGCGATGATCCGCTGGTTGCCCTCTGCGTCGATGGCGATGACCTTTTTTTCGCCTCGTACTAAGCTGTAGAGCGTTCCGTCTGAACCAAAGGCCTGGCCTGCGATACCACCTTGGCGCTTCGCAAATCTAACCGGGTCGCCACCGCTGCTCAGGCGATAGATATCTCCTGCTGGCGTGTTACTTACATAGACATCACCCTTGGGATCGCTGGAGAGTCCGGCAGCGTCCTCAAACGGGTGCGGCATTTTTCGCCATGGCTCGCCGGGCAACAGTACCTCCTGCAACGTGCTGTCGCTGGAGACGCCGCTATGGATGGGAGCCGGATAATCACGCCACAGCCAGCGCATAACGTCCGGGAAAATCACCTGCCCGGGCTTGCTATCATGCCCATGCGTACCCCAGGCGTGAGCGACATCATAGCCGGCAAAGCGCAGTGCCGATTCCATGTTCAAGTTGGCTTCAAACCACGAGCCAAACAGCGGATTCCAGGCATCATTAGAACCATCTTCCAGAAAAATTCGGATGGGCTTGGGATCCGTTTTCCGAATCAGTGCGGGGTACTCATTCCCTCCGCGCATGGCGACAAAAGTTCCGATGACAGAATAGACTCTTGTGAACTGATCAGGACGCCGCCAGGCGAGCGTGAAGGAGCCAATGCCGCCGGTGCTGCCTCCCGTGGCCGCGTGATCATTGCCGCTCCTTGAAAGTCGCAGCGGCCTGCCGTCGTGCGTTTTCAAGTTCTCGACAGCGGGCAGGAGTTCATTGAGAACAAAATCAGGAAAATGATCGTTCATGCTGTCGAACTCGTAAGAGCGGTTGTAACGGAGCGCCTGACGGCTCGGAGTTCCCGGCGGATCCTTCCAGATGGTCCCCGGCACAATGCCCACGCCGATCATCACCGGAATTTCTTTTTTGGCAATCAAGTTGTCAAGCACAGTGGCGACATAGGAATCCAAGCCATCAAGCTTTATGAGCAAGCAGGCGGGCTTTGACGGATCATATTCTGCCGGCACGTAGACCTCGAATTTGTTGTCGGTGCCTGGATAGATTTTGGAATTGCCGATAGAGTCTTCCAACAGTTCGCCATGAGGAACCTGGGGATCGGGCTTGCCCTCGGTTGGAGGAAAGGTAGATGAGAGTTCGTCCTGAATCTTCTTCACCAGGGCGCTCCTATCGCCCGGGCCGGGCGTTTGCGCAGAGGTTAAACAGACAGCGAATATAAGCGACGCCAGAGCAGCAGCGACCTTCATTGTTGGGCATCCCTTCGTTTGCGCCATTCGGCGAACATAGCTGACGCATCCTGGTCCCGGTGCAGCTTGCGATAGAGCAGGGCAAGGGAGTAACAAACGTCGGCGGATTTAGTGTCTTCTTTAATGGCGGTCAGGTATTCGTTCACTGCTTCTTCATCCGCGCCATCCTTCTCGAGCGCGCGGCCCAGGTGGTAATGAGCTTGCTCCATTTGCGGATCGGATTGCAGTGCCTCGCGAAACGCGGCCTCCGCTTGTTTAGTCTGGCCCATACGCAGCAACAGAGCGCCTAAGTCATGCGGGGGCCAGGCGGAGGGATGCTCCTGCTGACGGTTGAAGCGTGCGCCTTGTTCCAACGCCTGTAAAGCGTCGTCTGAGTGGCCCTGCATGTCATAAGCAAGACCTAAGCTATCCCAGGCGCGGGCAGATTTGGGATCGAGTTCTATTGCCTGCTTCAAGTGCACGACGGCGGCGTCGTAGCGGCGCTGGTCATAGTCGATGCGACCCAGCCAATAAGGGTAAATTGCTTTGTTTGGCTCTCGCGCGGCGAGCTGATTCAGTTCAGTGCGGGCATCGTCATGGCGCCCCAGCCTGACAAATGCCATGGCAAGAGTAAAGCGGTCTGACTCGACAAGCGGTTTCCATTTTCCGGCCTGTTGGAACGCTTGCAAAGCGCTGTCCATTTGTCCGTTCATGAATTCCAGAATCCCGCACAAGGCGCGCTGCTCGCTTTGGAGTTGCTGATTGCCTGCTGTGGCTTGGGCGACATTCGCCTCGACTTCAGAGAACTTACCTTCTTTCAACAAGGCGATGTTCTTTGGTCCCGCCTCTGGACCAAGAAAGTGCAGAAGGCGCTGGTGCAGATCATCGGCCCGCGCCGTCACAAGAGCAAAAAGTAGCAATGCCACTCGCGCGCAAATCATTTGGCTAGGGCCGGATCTCCACCGATCGCAGCATCAACTCGGCTCGTTTTGATCGTTCTTCATCCAGCTTTTTGAGAAGCTCCGCCTGAGCGGCTGCCCGCTCATCGTGGGTCTTCTGATAGAGCGCCAGCAGTTGTAGATTTGCCTGAAAACTTTTCGCATCCAGGGCGAGCGCCTGTTTCAGTTCTTCCGTAGCCTGCGGCAACTGGCCTTCCATCATCAGGACTCGCGCCATTTCGGTGTGCGATTCGGCGAACCTCGGCATCCTTTGAATCGCCTTGGTTTGGTATTCCTTTGCAGCGTCCAGATCACCATCCAGTCGCGCCATGCGTCCCAGAAAGAAGTCCGCGGGGCCTCCGACGCTTTCGTCCCTTTCAACGCGTTTCATCTCGGCTTTCGCTTTGCCGTAATCGCCAGAGGTAAATTCTGCTACGCCTAGCGCATAGTGGCCCTTGTCGTCGTTGGGGCGGGCATTCACAAATTTTTGGAAATAGCTGGCGGCGGTGGCCGCATCGCGGGTCGTCAGGATGATGCAGCCCATGTCGAAGTTGTATTCCGGATTGTCGGGCTTCAGTCGCAACGCTTCGGCCAAAGATTTGCGCGCTTCCAGGGGCAACTCCATTTCGGACGCTACTCGAGCGAAGAGAAAATGGATCTGTGCGTCATCGGGGGCGAGTTCGCGCGCATGGCCCAAATAGCCGAGCGCGCCTTCATGATCGTTCTGCCGTTCGGCCACGCGCGCAAGTTCCAGCAGATTCGCCGTGTTGTTTGGCTCTTGAGCGGCAACGCGCTCCAGCGTTTTACGCGCATCACTCTGACGGTCCGCGGATTCGTACGCAATGGCAAGTTGCTTCAATCCAGCCAGATCGAGTTCATGGCGAGCATCAATCGCCTCTGCCAGAATCACCATAACGGCGGCCGGCGCCTGACGCATCGCCGCCAGATCACCAGCACCCAGATCCGGCTGGGCGGCGAGACGCCTGGCCGTTGACTCCGCTTCGCCGGTCCGTTTCAAACCCGATAGATCCAGGCACCGAATCATCAGATCCGTGGTCAGGAATTGGGGCTGTTCCGGAATTGCCGCCATCATCTGCAGTGATTCTGAATACTTTCCTTCGCGCTCCAGAACCAAGGCCATACCGCGATGCGCTTCGACATCCTTGGGCTGCCATTGCAACACCCGCTTCCAGGCTCGCTGCGCGCAATCGGCAGACGCAAGGTCTTTGTCGGCATTCATCTGGCACGCTCGAGCCAGATTCTGCCAGGCCGGCATCAACTGCGGCTGTAGAGTTGTGGCGCGCGCGAAATCCTGTTTTGCCTCCACGGTCTCGCCACGGCTGGCATGCACCACTCCACGCAGGTTCAGCAAGCCGGCATCGTCCGGATGAGCTTGCAATGCAGGCTGTAGCAGTGTAAGCGCACGGTCCATGTTGCCGGAAGCAATTGCGTCCTGGACTGTCTGTATCAACTGCTCATTTGCTTGCTGCGCTTGACAACGCGGCAACATCAACGACCAGGCAATCAGAACCAGTAAGCGAGCCTTCTGCATACAACTTCAAAGCAAATATTTAACGTTATACATCACGCACCTGGACTGATGACGTCACTAAAGGCCACAGAAGTTTTGGAAATTTTTGCGGAAGAGGCGTTCAATATCTTGGCGGATGTCTTCGCGAGTAACGGGACGGCCATCTTCTACGAGTGTGGCGTAGCTATTGGTCAGAATGGGGGCAAGCGTACGGCGCGTGTTTCGCCACTTGTAGATCACCTGTTCCAGAACTCGCGCGTCCGAGTGCTGGGGAATGAAAGAGGCGCCGAGCATCTCCAGGCGCTCGCGAGTCATTTCCTCGACAATGGAAGGATTGTTCAGGAACCACCAGCAACCGAATGGCATCATGTTCGCGAACTTGCGGGCATAAACGCAGAGTTCATGTTGATTTTCACGGCTGAGAACGCTGACCAGGAAGCGGTTCTCGGGAAATTCGCGGCATAGGTTCTCAAGAGCGCGCAGGTCTGCTTTACCCACCGCATCACCGGCGAGCTTGATGGCCGGGTTGACCTGATAGCGCACGCCGATCATCAGCGACAGCGGAATCCTGCGTTCGCGGCACACGGGCAGTACTGCGTCTCGCAGTAAGATGGCGCGCGCGCTCTCTTCAGGGAACTGGAAGGTGTCGGGCAAGGAGCAAGCCATATACACCGGATTCATCTTGTCCGCCCAGTCGTTCAGGAAGCGGCGAACTTCGCCGACACTTTTGCCGGCTAGAGATTCATCTACCTGGTAGCCCACGGCCTGCATGGATTGATAGTTGCCCGCCAGCTTGTTCAGTAATCGATCCAAACGCAGAACAGCGTGGAATTGGCGATGCGGCGCAGACCCGTTCCAGAGGGGCGCTTCGGCCGGGTCTAACGGATCGTTCGTCATCACTGCTTCACTAATACCGGCGATTTTGAAGACGTTTTCGATGTGTGAAGAAATCGTCTGAGCAGCGAAGAAGCGGCGCGCTTCCTTCAGATCCGGACCGGCGGTCGGCAAGCCAAAGGCGGAAAGGACAGCGATGACGCCGCGCGTAGCTTCGGACACCGGCGGATTATCGACGAACAAGGTCTGCCAAATGAGATCAGCCTGCTGCTGCTTGTTCATGGACCAATAGGCGGCGGGAGAGATTGGATTAGAACGGAACAACTCCGCTTCCAGGTAGTGATACGTGATCAACTCATCAATACCCCACAAACCTAGCGCTCCCAAAGAGGGCTTAAATAGGTGAGTATGAATGTCAATGAACTGAACCGATTGAAGTTCCTGCTGAACCGCTGACGCTAAGTCGCTTGTGCTGAGGCTATCGATAATTGAGGCTGGCATCTTTCCGGCAATCCTAAACGAGATGGGCTGAGCGCATCTGCAAACTTAGAGTTTAGTATTTCCGTGTACAGTTTGAAGTCCCAGGCGTTGAAGTGGCGAATGGCGCGTACCTGACTGTCCGTCGCCGCTGGACTGTTGGCCGGAGAAACATTGATGCGCGAACATTCAAAATCCGGACGCCAGCCATGCTGCGATGCAAGCGACCGATACGCCGCAGTCAAATTTTCCTGGTGGCCCAGGTGAACGTCCGCCCTGCGAACATTGGCCAATGCTCGCTCATAAAGTTCGCGATTGATAGTGCCCGGGGGGATTTCGCATTCCTCGACGCCGCAGAAATAGCGAACATAAAGGTTGTCGAAATGAGCATGGCGTTGCTCTTCAAGCACCGCCTCAATGTTTCTATGTTCTCCATTAGATACAACGGCCGGGCTGTTGTCTCGCACCAGATGAGTGTAGTGAGACCAGATTCTGCTCAAGGGTTCTCTAATCAGCGCGGCGTAGACGCACTCCTGCGGCATGTCGCAATGCACTCCATAGCCATAGTGCCCGAACACCAGGCGGAAACGCGACCTCTGGCTCAAAGGTATATCGCGAAGGCAGGTGCTGGGGAAGCCCGGCGGGTCGCCATAGATATAGAGAATTTCGCTTTGCCGGTAGTTGGAGACCACCGCTTCGCGAAAGGAAGTGCCGCCGGTCTTTGGGATGTGCAAGAACAGGAGAGTAGGGCCCCTGTGACGGCTTTTATTACTTGGAGGCTGATAGGTCAGAGGACCGCCATCTATGAGGGTCCCGTCTGGAAATCGGACGGCCACTTCCGATGTTCGGTCCGGCTGGCTTAGGGCCTCTAAATCGACATGAAATCCGTTTCGACCAGAGCAGCTTAACACTTGTGCCACATCCGGACGATAATAGCCAGCCAGTGCGTCCGCAGCCGGCTCACCATTAAGCAACACGGAAATTGTAACGGGTTGGCTAGGGTCGCTGAGGTCTAGCGCCCAACCGTAAATCTCACCATCTTCAATTCGATCAACGTGTCCGACAAAGGTGGGTGACTCCATTAAACGGTAAAGGCTCCTCAAAAGATTCCCGTTGGCTTGGTAAGCAATCCAACTCGTCCAGTTTCGATAACAACAATGAAAGGCTTTCGTCCTCGGATTGAGTGTCCGAATTCAGGTATATTTCGGGCTGAACAGGCTTCTCGTAAGGGTCAGAGATCCCGGTGAAGTGAGAGATCCGGCCAGCAATCGCGCTTTTATAAAGTCCTTTCGTGTCGCGCGCCAGCAGTGTTTCCAGCGAGCAGTCGAGATGAACTTCAATGAAGCGTGGACAATTGTTGCGAACAGCGTCCCGAGCGACTTGATACGGCGAGATGGCGGCGACAATGGCTATGACCCCGTGATGATTCAGCAACTGGGCAAGGTAGCCAATGCGGCGGACATTCTCATTGCGGTCTTCTTTGGAGAAGCTGAGATCGCGGCAAATTTGACCGCGGATATCATCGCCATCCAATACAACATGTGGCAGGGACAGCCGCCGGAGCTCAGCCGCTAAAGCGTAAGCCATGGTCGTTTTTCCAGAACCCGATAGGCCCGTAAACCAGATAGTCCAAGCCGGAGCGGGCTGTGGTGTCACCATGTTAGTCTTATGAACCGAATCCAGCTGCCTTTAAGATCTCACCCCGTGCTGATGACTCTTTATGAGCAGCATTCAACAGCGAACCGACGGTCGGCCGTGCATGGGCTCGGATGACTACCTGGTATCCGAACAAACCCGGAAGTAGCTTGATTAAGCATGAGTTTAGCGCAAGCAGAGTTTTGCTATAAAAATTTGTTCCCAGCGCCAGAGGGAAAGGTGCGGGAATGGCTTTAACTTCATTCACAATGAAGCCGGCTTGTTCCAGCGCTGCTTTTAAAGAAGCGCGCGTGAAGAGGCGTGTGTGCGTCAGGTCCAGTATGCCGCGCTTACTGTAATTGAAATAGCCGAGTAGCAGCATGACGCGAGTGATGGCAAACGCCACGTTCGCAGTGCTGATCACCAACTCGGCCTTCGGATTCAGCGAGAGCTGCTGGCGCAGGCAATCGAGGAATGCCTCCGGCGAAGCCAGGTGTTCGATCACATCCAGCATCAGAACGTAATCCTGATCTTTGATGGGCAGTTTGCTTAGACTCTCGTTCCAGTCATCGGCCGCGGGATGGTAAACAAGGAATCCGAGATTGAGGACTCGTGCCCCATCGGGGATTGTCTTTGCGACGAATGATTCGGGACTGGGGAACCCCATTTTGGAGGGTTGCGGCGCAGGAGGAGCACAATCGTACTTGCGATCGTAGAAGAGGCTATACTCCTGAAGACGCGCTTGGAAAGTTGTTCGCAGGACGTTGGCAGCGTAGCTGAATCCATTGACACGGCAGATCTCATCGCCGTAGAACGTCGGTATGGGCAATTCCACAATCCGCAGTTTCGCCACCATGAGCTGGATGATGATCTCGGTGTCGAAGTGGAAATCGTTTGAGTTGTGCTCAAAGGGAATAGCTTGCAGGGCTTTGACCGAATAGAGTCGATAGCCCGAATGGAATTCACTCAGATTCGAGCGAAGCAGACGGTTCTGGGTCCAAGTGAGAATCTTATTACCAAAGAATTTGTAGATGGGCATGCCGCCCCGGATGGCCCCGGCAGGGGTGAGCATGCGGGAACCGAAAACGGCAGCCGCTTCGCCGCGCGCCAGGGGTTCAATCAGAGTGGGTAAGCACTCGGGCGCATATTGACCGTCGCCGTGCACAAGCGCAACAAAGTCGTAGCCGTGCTGAATCGCAAAGTGATAACCCAGCTTTTGATTTCCGCCATAGCCTTGATTAACGGGGTTGAAAAGAGCGTGAATCTTGAATGGGCACTGGGACTGGAGCGAAAGTGAGTAGCTGGTTTCGAAGGTCTTATCTTTTGATGAGTCGTCAATAATCAGAACTTCGATGTCGTACTGATCCGCCAAGCTGGCGGGAATCCGATTGACGACGGCGGCGATGGTGGATTCGGCCTGGTACGCAACGATGAAAATAAGGCAGCGGCTTTTAGGCATCGGGCTTCAACCAACGGACCACTTTCACGATAACAGGGAAAAACACCTCATTTCCGTAATGATTTATAAACATTAACTAGTTTTTGGCCGATGACCGACCAATCGTACTGTTCAGTGACTAGAGCGAGCGCCGAAGAGCGAAGTCTGGATGCGAGTTCAGGTTGGTCGATCAGGGAACCAACGGCCGCGGACATTTCCTTGGCGTTTTCGGCCAGCAGAATTTGTTCGTTGTGTTGGGCATCGATGCCCTCGGCGCCCAAGCGAGTGGAAATAACGGGTACTCCGGCAGCCATGGCTTCCAGGATTTTCAAGCGAGTGCCGCCGCCCACTTTCAGCGGAACGACAACGGCGAACGCCCGGTGATAAAAAGGGCGAACATCTTCTACCGTGCCTGTAATCGAGATTCGCGGCGAAGCAAGCGCTTGCACGAAGGGCGGAGGATTTCGACCGGCCACTTGGAAATCCAGGCTCGGATATTCGGCTGCAAGTTGAGGCCAGATGGCGCGGCAAAACCAGAGGACGGCGTCGGAATTGGCGTGGTAATCCATGGAGCCGACGAATAAAAGAGTCCGCCGGTCTGAGGAAGGCCGCTGTGAGTGGTTGGCAAAGCTGGCAGTGTCGACCCCATTGGCTATGACGTGAATGGCAGCGTTGGGACTGCGCGCGAGGAGTCTTTCTTGCTCGCGTTCACTGACCACAGTGTGGGCGTTAAAGGAGCCCAGCGCCTGCCGTTCCAGTTTCTCGAGCAGATTTCCAGTGCGGACAGCAATTAGCTTTTTGGCAGGATTGGCAGCGCTTTGGGCGTAACGCAGCATGAGCTCGGATTCGATATTGTGCCAGTCGAGAATAACGGCGGGCGAATACCTGGATTTCCGGATGGTGTCGAGATACCGAAAGAGGTGAATGCTCTCCATCTGGACGGCATCGAAGTGGGTGGATTCGAGAGCTCGAGAGAGCGCGCCCGCCACGCCGGCGGAACTATAGTTCAAGACGGTGACGGGTAGGGGTCCCACGAGGCCTCTGATCATTTTGGCCGGCGTATAGCTTTTGCCGCGCGTCGCCGATAGAACGTTTTGAAAAGTAGAAGGCGTTGCCGGAGCGGGTTCGTCGCGTTGCTGGGTGATCTGAAGAACGGTGACTTGGCAATTTGTTCCCAAAGCGCTCGCCAGATGGAAGTTGCGCAAACGGGCGCCCGTATTCGTGGGCCAAAGGGGTTGGGGACAGACGAACAGAATGCGAATCGGCAGAGAGATCACTCGATAATGGTGTTAGACACGTTGAGAATAACATCGGCATGAGGTTACGAAAGCTGGGCACGACAGCGCTGCTGGGCGCAATGAAGTCTACCGGTGCGTTCGCACGCGCGGCGCGGTCGGAAGAGCGCCGAACAAAGCTGCTGATTCTCTGTTATCACGGGCTTTCTATTGACGACGAACATGAGTGGCTGCCCAAATTGTTCATCACGCCGGCGGGTTTTCGGCAGAGATTGCAGGCGCTGCGCGATAGGAATGCGAACGTGTTGCCGCTGGGCGAAGCGGTAGAGCGATTGCATGCCGGCACTTTGCCGCCGAATAGTGTGGTGATCACATTCGACGACGGGTTCTACGATTTCTTCAAACTCGCTGCGCCGCTCCTGGAGGAGTTCCAGATGCCGGCGACGCTTTACCTGACCACGCATTATTGCGATTACCGGCTTCCCATTGTGAACCTGGCGCTGGATTATTTGCTTTGGAAATCAAAGCGGACGCATATTGCGTTGCCGGAGTATGGAATGGCTGAGACGCTGCCCATTGGCAATTACCAGGAACGTCAGGTCGTGGTCTGGAAAATCGTGGAATGGGCGAATGCTCAGGGGCTTAAAACCGTGGAGAAGAATAGCCTGGCGTGCGATCTGGCTGTCAAATTGGCTTTGAATTATGACCGGTTGCTGGAAAGACGCATGCTGCAGATTATGAAACCGGAGGAGGCTCGCCAGTGTTTCGGGGCCGGTGTTGATTTGCAGTTGCATACGCACCGGCATCGAACTCCTCGAGACAAAGGTCTGTTCCAGCGGGAGATTGTGGACAACCGGGATTACATCCGCGCGCTGAGCGGCAAGAATCCGGTTCATTTTTGCTATCCGAGCGGCGATTACAGCTCCGAGTTTTTTCCTTGGCTTTCGGAACTCGGTGTGAAGACAGCGACGACATGCGAGCGTGGTCTGGCGCGGGCTGATTCAGAGGATTTGCTGCTGCCGCGATTTCTTGACGACAGCAGCGTTGAGTTGATCAGGTTTGAGAGTTTTGTGGCTGGAGTTTTGTGTTAGTTGCAGTTGCCCAGTTGCCAGTTGCTGCCGTCGGAGACGATCAGGCACCCTTTATTTGCTGTAACCGCTTGCGTGGAATTGCCGCCGATGGTGCTTGATGCGGGCGTGAGCGTGACGGTGCCCGTGCCGTAGTTGCGGATGGTGACAGGGCAACCCGCCAGGAAGTTGCCCGCGAGGCTCGGCTGGGGCAAAGCGACCGACACCGCCGCTGAATTGTTGTAGGTAACCAGACCGCCGCAATCGGTATTGACGATGTTGTCTGAGGTAATGGTCACGGCGCGAATGCCCATGGAAATATTCACCTGCAGGTTGCTGGCGCCCGCTGGCGTGGTTCCCAAACCATTCTGAAGCGTAAAGATCGTTGTGGGGATATAAGACGCGGCGGAACTGTTGTAGATCAGAGTCTGGTTGTTGCCGGGGGTGGTATTCGCCACCGTTGCCCCCTGAATGGCCGTAGCGTTGCCGGAGCTTCCACCCCCGCTCCCTGTGCTGCCCACAGGGCTCCAGGTGTTGGCAGCGGTACACGAAGACAGATTATTTCCGGCCGCAGCTGCGCTATTAAAAAATAGCTGGCCCACGACACAAGTGGACGGCAGCGAAGAGCCTACGGTAACCGGCTTCGTCACCGGCATAGCGGAAAAATCCGGGTTTCGCCCCTGCGTGCTGAGATTTACAGTAGTGTTGGTCTGGCCCGAAACGACGGTGACCAGAAAAGCCAGAGAAGACAGCAGAAAAAAACGTAATAGTTGTTGATTCATGAAGCGAGCAATTTTTGACAGCGACCGCTCTTATGTGCAAGAGCCGCCGTGCTCCTTTCCTCTTTTCACCTCATCAACGCGGGAGGCAAAACCATATTCACCAGGCCCAGGCAATGTTGCGGCTTAGCGGCGGAAGTGTATGCGAATCTTTTATTTGCGGAACGAACGCGTATGACAACTTTTTCTTCGAAGTGCTGTGACCAAGGGTGAACAAGCTAAGGGTTCTGGCTTTACTGGAGGCAAGTTCGGTCACGGGAACGGCTAAAGCGGTGCTGGAGATGGGTACTGAAGCGCATGCAGATGCGGGAGCACAGCGCGGGATTGCGCTCTCGGTAGCCAATTTTGTGAGGGGCGAAGTGCTGCCGGCGAATGCGCTCACGGATGCCCTTTCTGCCGCGGACATTCCGCTCTTCTGGATTCGGGAGCGGGGCCGCTTTGACAGTTCAGTGTTGCCACAGATTCAGAGGCTTGTCACAGAGCAGGACGCTCAGGTAATTTGGACGAACAGCGTCAAGTCGCACTTTCTAGTACACAAAGCAGGCGTTCAGAAGGGCCGCAAGTGGGTGGCGTTCCATCACGGCTACACGGCGACCGATTTCAAAATGCGCCTCTACAACCAGTTAGACCGCATTTCGCTACGGCATGCCGACCGTGTGCTGACGGTTTGCATTCCGTTTGCAGCGGAGATGGAAGCGCGCGGGGTTCCGCGACGCCGAATTCGCGTGCAGCATATGCCGGTGAGGCCGTTTGTCAATACACAAGAAGACAGTGCGCGGTTGCGGGCTGAGTTGGGAATTGCCCAGGACGCTCAGGTCATTCTGAGCGTGGGACGGCTATCGAAAGAGAAAGGCCATGCGGACCTGATTAGGGCTTTCGGGCGGCTGCAGGATTTGAAGCCCTGGCTGGTGCTGGTGGGCGATGGGCCAGAACGGCAAAGTCTGGAGCAGAAGGCCCGCGATTTCGGAACGAACCTGCGCTTTCTAGGTCATCGCAACGATGCGAAGCGCTTTTACGGGATTGCAACTGTTTTCGCACTGCCCTCTTTTAGCGAAGGTACGCCGAACGTTTTACTGGAGGCCATGGCGGCGGGCGTGCCCGTGGTCGCGACAAGTGTGGGCGGGATTCCCGAACTGGCGTCGGATGGCCGGCACGCGCTTCTAACGCCGCCGCATGATCCGGCGGGGCTGGCGGATGTTCTTCGAAAGGTTCTACAATCGGGCGAATTGCGAAACGAACTCACTGGTGGCGGCAGGCAGATTGTGGCGGGCCACACGCCCCGCTCTTATTTCCGGGCGATGCGCGAGATTTTTCTCGAAGTGGCCGCTGAATGAGGCGGGTGTTGAAGCGTGCGGTGCAAGGCTTTTTCTTTATAGGGGCTCTCCCCGCGGCAGTTTTGTGCGGATTCGGCCGGGTTGAGATTCTCTTTACTTTTTTCGCACAGTCGTTTGCCATGGCCCCGGGTTTCCTGGGCAGCTTTGCGCGCGCCGCCTTTTACAAGCTGACGTTACGCGACTGTTCCATTGATGTCGTCATCGGGCTGGGAAGCTACTTTTCGCGGAGTGGCGCAGTGGTGGGGAACCATGTGTCCATTGGCAGCTATTGTGTAATTGGGCAGGCGATGATTGGAGCGCGCAGCCAGATTTCATCTCACGTAGAGATTCCCGGCGGCCGGGCGCAACACTTCCGGGACCAGAATGGACGGCTTTCCAATACAGTAGAGACACCTGACGCGATGCTGACAATCGGCCAGGATTGCTGGATTGGCGCAGGTGCAATTGTAATGGCAAACGTGGGAGCGCAGACGACCATTGGGGCCGGCAGCGTTGTAGTGAAGGACATTCCCGGAGGTGTGGTGGCAGTGGGCGTTCCCGCCAAGCCTATTTAGCGATGGCGAAACCAAGATCTGCGCTGCATCCACCGATTCCGATATTGATGGCCGTCCGTGAGCTGGGCTCCGGCGGGATTGAGCGCGATGTGGCAAAGCTGGCCATGGGGTTCCCGCGCGAGCGATTTGTTCCCCATGTAGCGACTTTCAAGCCAAGTGGTCCGCGCTTTGATGAGCTGGCGGCAGCCGGCGTACCGATTCTGCATCTAGATTTGAAAAGTATTGCCTCGGTTGACGCGCTGAAAGCAGCGGCGCAATTGCGGCGGAAAATCAGGCAGGAGGGAATCAAGGTTGTGCATGCTTTTGACGCGAGCGCGGCGTTTGTGGTGCCGGTGGCCAAACTGCTCAGGGTTCCGGTGGTGTTATCCAGCATGTTAGGCAGCCGCGATTTGCTGGACGCCCGGTCTCGCAAGCAACTGGCATTCACTGACAAGCTGGTGGACGCGGTTGTGGTGAATTGCGAAGCCATGCGCACCCACTTGGTGAATGACTGGGATGTGCCGCGAGACCGAATTGAGCTTTGCTACAACGGTGTGGACACGCGCGAATTCCATCCGGACCCCGGTGACCGGCTCACCGAGTTCGCAGACGCTTCGTTGGTAATTGGGACCGTATGCGTCCTGCGCGCCGAAAAGAATTTGACGCTTCTTCAGGAGGCGTTCGCGAAGGTGCGGCACTTGACGGCCAACCCGATTCTGCTGATTGTGGGCGACGGACCGGAACTGGAAAAGCTGAAGGCAAACAGCGAGCGGCTTAGGATTGTGGACCGGAGTGTGTTTGTTCCGGCAAGGCCCAAGGTGGCGCGGTTCATGCGAAGCATGGATATTTTCGTCTCCAGTTCTTATTCGGAAGCGTTCTCCAATTCGATACTTGAGGCGATGGCTTGTGGGAGTTGCGTGGTTGGATCGCGTGTGGGCGGAACGCCGGAGTTAATTAGCGACGCCGAGCGCGGGCTTTTATTTACTTCCAACGATGCGAATGATCTGGCGGATAAGCTAGCGCGTCTGATTCAACAACCCAAAGTGAGGCTGCAGTTCGGCGCACGCGGAGCGCAGTTTGCCGCAGAAAAGCTGAGCCTGGCCGCGAATGTGGAGCGCACCGGGGAGATTTATGAACACTTCCTGCGGGCTAAGCGAGTCATTGCTTAGATGCGCTTGCTGCGACTCCTTTTGGGCCTTTGCTTTGCGATAGGCTTGCTGGTTCTGGTGGTTTCCTTCACGCCACTGGTGTCCTGGGCGGAGGGGCGCATGGCCGTGGACTGGTACCAGGGCGATGCCGATGTGCTGGTGGTCCTGGGCGGAGGCATGCTAGTGGACGGCACGGGGCCGCAGGCGACGCTCGGCTACGATTCCTATCTGCGCTGCAACTATGCCGCCTGGAACATGCAGCGGTTCAAGTACAAGTATGTGGTGGTCTCCGGGCCGGATGGCTTGGCGGAGGCTATGGCGAAGTATCTGGTGGCGGGGGGCGCAAAGCGGGAGCAGATACTGATTGAGAATGCCGCTCGCAGCACTGCTGCGAATGCCGCCTTTGTGAAGACGATTCTGGATCATCAGGCAGGTTTGCCCCAGCATCCGGTGATTGCGGTTTTAACCAGCGACGATCATTCGCGGCGTGCTCGACTGGTTTTCGAGCATGCCGGGTTGCCGGTGCGGGTGATTCCGGTTCCGGACGTGGCGAAGCGAGCCCAGTCGGTTGCGCGCCGCTGGGACGCTTTTCTGGATCTAAGCCAGGAAGTATTGAAGCTCGAGTATTACAAGTTCGCTGGCAAGGTTTAAGCTTAACGGCTCGCCAGGAACTTCAGAATGACGGGCGAAATCTCAGACTCTTCGCAATCCGACTTATAAGCGTTGTGTCCGCAGGGGCCCGTCATCATGAAGCGCTGCGCCTTGATCTTAAGGGCGAAATCCTGCGGCAACTCCGGAGAAACACATTTGTCATGGACAGAGTTGATCACCAGCGATTTGGCTTTGATGGCAGCGGCGGCACTGTCCAGAGACCGGCCGAAAGGTTTGGAGATGTCATGTACAACCATGGCTTCGAACTGATGCAGGACATCTTCCGGCTTCTTATCCATCGGCAGCGGCGGGGGCGCCGGTGAACCATCCGGCGAGGACGGCGCGGGCGTGTGGCCGGGTTGGTTGCCGCCTTGCATTACCTGCCCGAGTTGCTGTTGCGCCTCCGCTGTCAGCAAAGTCTGCAGCATGGGTTCGGCGTCGGTCAGCAACTGCGAGAATAGTGACTTTTTCGCCGGCGGCGTCCCGTCTTCCGAAGTCGAAGCGGCCGGTTTTAGATTCATGCTGGTGAGGAAGCTACTCCAGAGCACGATGTCTTTTTCGCCCATGCGCGGCGTACCGACAATGGTGACGGCGCGATCCATAAACTCGGGATAGGCTGCCATCCACTGAAAGGTCTGCATGCCTCCCATGGAAATCCCCATGACGGCGTAGACATGCTGGATGCCGAGAATCTGGGTGAGCAGCATGTGTTCGGTTTCCACCATGTCCCGAATTGTGATTTTGGGAAACGCCTTATTGAGTTGGGTAGGGCTATTCGATGGAGATGACGAGACTCCGTTTGAAAGAGCGTCTACGGTAACGATGTAGTACTTGGAAGGGTCGGCAAGGCCTGTCGCGCTGACGTAGTGTTCCAAGTCGGACGTGGTGCCGTTGAACCAGGTGGGGAAGAGGATGATGTTGGAACGGTCGCTGTTAGCTTGGCCGTAGATGCGATAGCCGAGTTTGCAGTCATGGATAACTTGACCGCTTTGAAGTTTGAAATCGCCCAGGGAGGCGAACAGAAGCGCGGCTGCGAGGATAAACATGGTTGTAGGCGTTAGTTAAAGGATGCAGCAGAAATGAGAATGAGACGTTTCAAATTGATGAAGGTTCCGTTATGTTCTGTCGGCTGAATGTGTTCTGAGCGCCGTAGCGATTGGCGGATACTGTTTAACTTGGATCAAGACGCGATGCGAATCTCTGACGTCCGGCATCTGTCCGAAGCCTATCAGTAAGCAAGTTGGAGCACTGCAAATTTTCAATCGTATGAACGAAACCGAAGAACGCCTGTCAAAAATCTTTCGCGATATTTTCCCGGAACTGCCGGAATCTGAGATTCGCGACGCTAGTCAAGAATCAGTTCCCGGCTGGGAAACCGTTGCCGAGACGGACTTGATCGATGAGATTGAGGAGCGCTTTGCGATTGTGGTGGATTACGACCGAATACCGGCACTGAACTCCTTCGCAAGCATTCTGGCTTACTTGGAAACGAGGCTGAGGCGTTGAACGATCTCGCGGGCGGCTTCAAGGATGCTGACATGGCCGTGCGGGCCGACAAGGTATGCCGCACAGTGGGCCGCTTCGGCAGCTTCGACATCGGCTTTGCTGTCGCCGATCATGAAGGTGTTTCCGGGCGAAGCACCCTGGTCCAGCATGGCGCGGGTGAGCATGCCCGGTGAAGGCTTGCGGCATTCGCAAATGTCGGCAAAGGAGTGCGGGCAGAAGTAGATTTTGGCGATGGTGATGCCCGCGGCGCCCAGCTGGCGAAGCAGAACACGGTTGCCGTCAATGAACTCGCGGTAGCCGAAATAACCGAGCCCAATCCCCTGTTGATTGCTAACGATGCAGAGGCGCAGGCCGGCGCCCTGGAGCAGGGTTAAAGCTTCCAGCACGCCGTCGATCAGCTCGATTTTGGTAGGGTCGAATATACCGTCTGAGACGAGGGTGCCATCGCGATCGAGCAGTACGAGCCCGGTGGGCTTCGGGTTTTCGGCTCTTTCGGGTGCGGCGTGTTTTTCAAGAGCTTGAATGTATTCGAAAATACGCGTGGTGCTCGTGTCAAACTCGATCGGAATCATGACGGTTTGGCCGCCGTACTCCTCGACGACTGAGCTGGAGCGGAGAGCACCGGCTTTGTAATCTCCGCCTTTGATATAGAACTCCGGCTTCCAACGTTCAATCAAAGGCAGAGGGCGGTCCGTGTCGAGGACGGTGACGGCGTCTACGCTCCGCATGGCGGAGACGACGTAGGCCCGGTTCTGCCAGGGATTGACGGGACGTAACGGGTTCTTGTAACGCTGAATAGAGGCGTCACTGTTGACGGCGACCAGCAGGCGGTCACAAGTTGCGCGCGCTGCACCCAGATATTGTGCGTGCCCGGCATGCATAATGTCGAAGGCGCCGCAGGTGAAACCGATCCGGAGACCGGCGGCGCGCTGTTCGCCGACCCACTGATCTGTTTCGGCAAGCGTCAGAATGGCCATCGTCATCAGTATAAAGGCCGATGCCTAATCGCCTGGTGTGGAACTATTTATGAGGTGCTGTTGAACCGATTAGTTATGAGTATGCCTGTCCTAGGGTTCGATGTCTGTGTGGCATTTGTTTTATATGTGATCATCGGATACCCGCTCTGGCTGGAGCTTTGGGCGCGCTTGTTTCCGAAACCCATTCAGAAAGCCTTCGTGCCGCGACGGGTTTCGATTGTTGTGCCGGTGCGCAACGGAGCGGCCTGGGTCGTAGGGAAGTTGGATTCCCTGCTGGCGAGTGATTATCCGGCTGACTTGTTGGATGTGTTGATTGTTTCGGACGGATCATCTGACGGGACCACCCAGTTGGTGGCCAGCTACCCCGATCCGCGCGTGCGCTTGCTGGCTTTGCCGCCCGGCGGTAAGGCGATAGCAGTCACCAAAGGTCTGGCCGCCGTGGAAGGTGAGATTGTCGTGCTAACGGATGTTCGCCAAACCTTCGACCCTGAAGCGATCCGGCTGCTGGTCAGCTGCTTCGCCGATCCCGCCGTCGGTGTGGTGACTGGTGAATTGATCATTCGCGAAGGCCACAGCCACGAGGAATTCAACACCGGACTGTATTGGAAATATGAAAAGTGGATCCGCCGCAACCTGAATCGGCTGGATGCGATGTTAGGGGCGACGGGGTCTATTTACGCGATCCGGCGTGAGTTGTCGGTCGAGATTCCAGGCGATATTCTGCTGGATGATGTTTACGTTCCCTTTGCGTCGGCATTCCGGGGATTTCGGATTTACTTTGAAGACCAGGCCAAGGCATACGACCTGCCAACGTCCTTGAATTCGGAATTTCGGCGCAAGATCCGGACGCAAGCGGGCGTATATCAGATCATGATGCGATTCCCTTCCCTGCTATTCCCCTGGAATCGGCGTTTTATATACTTTGTTTCGCATAAGTGTGGCAGGCTGTTGCTGCCCTTTGCCATTCTGGGGGTTCTGGGTTTCAGCTTATTTCTGCCGAAGCCCTGGATGGTGTTGTTCGTTCTGGCCCAGGCGCTCTTCTATGGTCTGGCGGTCGTAGACCCGTGGATTTCGGAACGGACTCCGCTGAAGCGGTTGTCGGCAGCGGTGCGGACGTTTGTGGTTTTGGTGGCTGCGGCGGGATGTGCGGTTGACGTATTCTTCCGGCCAGCTCAGCAACTTTGGAAGGAAACGCGAGTGGGCACAGCTAAAAAGATTTAGATGGACATGATGCAAACGCTGGGAGCGAACAGTTCGCTCCTGAAAGCCTGGCTCAAAATCCGATCGCAGCGGCTTGGGTGCAGGCTGCGTTGCGGGCCTTATGCGTGGGATCTGACAAAGGGCTTGCGGGTCATTCGGATCAGCAAGGAGCAGTTTGCAGGAGTGTTGAACCTGGCGCGCGATTTCGACGAACTGTTTGCAGTTTTTGTGCCTGGTCAGGTTGGGAATAAGCGCATTCTTGACTTTTCGCGATTGCATGTCCACACCTACCGGGCTGCCAAGTTCGAGTTTGAACTAGTGCAATGGCCTGAGCCGGACGCGACGATAGAGGCCTACTTTGAGAGATATCAACCGAATGAGTCGGATCTGGTCTTCGATATCGGCGCGGAGTGCGGCATCTCTACTTACGTTCTGTCACTTTACGCTGGAAAAGTGGTCGCGCTGGAACAGAATTTGACCATGCGCGAATTGCTGAAACGCAACGTGGCCCGGCATAAGTTGACTCATGTGACCGTGGCGTCCAGTACGATTCATTCTCTGGCGGAACTGATCAGGCGACATGGAGAGCCGGCGTTCTGCCGGGTGAACCTGGACCTGGTCTCGCCTCAATTTCTGGCCAACGAGGCGCAGGCGTGGAATTCGCGGCCCATTTTCTTTGCTGCCCGCAGCACATCTCGCCGCGTTCGTTCGGGATTTGTCGCCTTTCTTCACGATGCAGGTTTTGACACCAGCGTGGACAAGGGCTTAGGGATGATCTGGGCCAGTCGCGGAAGCATGGGGGATGAGTAGACTCATTTTCGGCGCATTAGGGGATGGCAGGCAGACGGATGCCGCGCCTGGCGCTTTGCGACCCGGAGTCACTAAGGGCCGCTCGCGATAGTATGTTGAGGACGAACGCGCCAGTTTCCATGTCAACCACTAACACTCCGTATGATTTAACCGGGAAGGTCGCTCTCATCACGGGGGCCAGTAAAGGATTGGGGAAGGCAATGGCCACGGCCTTGAGCCAGGCGGGCGCGTCCATTGCGCTGGTCTCGCGGGACGAGTCGAAGCTTTCTGAGGTGAAGGCGGGCATCCCGGGAACGTCTGAGGTTTTTGTGGCCGATGTGCGGCAGGAATCTGATGTCGAGCGTCTCGAAAAAGACGTTACGGCGCGAATGGGAAAAATCAATATTCTGGTGAATAACGCGGGCATCAACATCCGCAAGAACCTGGTGGATTTCACACTCGACGAATGGCAGAGCGTTATGGATACCAACTTAACCAGCGTGTTCCTGATGTGCCGGGCGTTTGTGCCGCATATGAAGGGCGGCGGGTACGGGCGGATTCTGAATATGACGTCGATTATGAGCCATGTATCGCTGCCGCAGCGCACCGCCTATTCGGCCAGCAAGACTGCGTTGCTCGGGTTGATTCGCGCGCTGGCTCTGGAACTCGCCTCCGACGGAATTACGGTTAACGGCATCAGTCCCGGGCCGTTCGCCACGGAAATGAATTTGGCGGTGATGAATAATCCGGAGGCTAACTCTCAGTTCCTGACCAGTATCCCGATGGGTAAGTGGGGAAAGGTAGAGGATATCGGCTCACTGGCATTGTTCTTGTGCTCAGAGGCTGCCAGTTTCATCACCGGTACGGACATTGTGATTGACGGCGGATGGTGTGCACGATAATGGCGATTGCATCACCCGTCACGAGCTTCGCCGAACCAGATCCCCGGTTTGAAAAGCGGGTTTACAGCAAGGTCACCTGGCACCTGATTCCCTTTCTTTTTCTGTGTTACATCTTCGCCTATATTGACCGCGTCAATGTGGGCTTTGCCAAGCTGCAGATGCAAAAAGATCTGAACTTGTCTGACGCGGTTTATGGCTTCGGCGCCGGCATATTCTTTATCGGCTATCTGCTGTTCCAGGTGCCCTGCAATATCGCGCTTCAAAAGATCGGCGCGAAGTATTGGCTTGGCCCCATCATGATTGTCTGGGGTTGCGTCTCCGCGTGCACCATGTTCGCCAAGGGCATGTACAGCTTTTACGCCATCCGGTTTCTCCTCGGCATTGTCGAATCAGGATTCTTTCCAGGCGTCATTCTTTACCTGACGTTCTGGTTTCCCAGTAAGCACAGGTCCAAGATGGTAGCTGCGTTCATGACAGCGATTCCTATTTCGGGAGTCATTGGCGGCCCCATTTCCGGATTCCTGCTGGAGCATGCGTTCAAGTTTGGAGGCCTTCGCGGCTGGCAGTGGTTGTTCTTAGTGGAAGCGGTACCGTCCGTAGTGGCGGGATTTCTCGCCATGATCTTCCTGAACGATTCGCCGCGTACCTCGCGCTGGCTGTCCGACGATGAGAGAGGTCTGCTGATGCGGCGATTGCAAGAAGACGACGCGGCGCATCGAGACCTGATTACGGACCGGGCGCATAGCTTGGGGAGTTTGTTTCGTAATCGCAATGCTTGGTTGTTTTCGCTGATGTACTTTGGCGTGGTGATGGGCAACTATGGACTGCAATTCTGGCTGCCGCAGATTCTGAAGAATACGCTCACGAAGGACCCGTTGCAGATTGGCTTCTATACGGTCATTCCTTGGGCTGTTACCGCCGTCACGATGGTCGTGGTGGGCCACCATTCCGATAAAACCGGAGAACGCGCGTGGCATATAGCGGTGGCCGGGATCGCCGGCGGTATGGGTCTGGCCTTGTCGGTGATACCAGGAATTTCAGGTGGTCTTATTCTCTGTGCGCTGACGATTGCGACCGCCGGGATCATCACCGCTTCGTCAAATTTCTGGGCGATTCCCACCATGTACTTGTCCGGAGCGGCTGCTTCGGCGGGTATCGCCATGATTAACTCATTGGGAAACCTGGGTGGGCAGGTGGGGCCCTATCTGATTGGCGAGATTCATGACCTTACCGGCAGCATGACGCCGGCATTGCTGGCGATGGCCGCCTCCTGCTGGTTGTCTGCCGCTTTGACGCTGATTTTCTTCCGCCACCGGAGATCGCCGGTGGGGGCCCCGGTATCTGCTCACTAAATGGATCGGGTTTCGCTTGGCATAGCTGCCACTTGCTATTTGTCTGTCTGGGAGACGCTGGACACACTCCCATTTCTTGAACGTGCGAATCGCTTCGGAGCCGCCGGCATTCAAGCAGTGTTGCGTGAAGATCCGTTAAAGGTTCGCGCACGCACCGAGGAATTGGGGATGTACTTCGAGGCGATGGTTCCGCTGCCGATGGACGGCGAGACGTCCGAGTTTGAGCAGAGCCTTAGGAATGCGCAGCTTGCAGGTGCAACCGCGGTGCGAGCGGCTTGTCTCGGGACGCGGCGATACGAGTCGTTTTCAACGTTTGAAGATTGGCGCGCGCATGTTGGCCGGAGTATGCAGTCGCTGGCGGACGCCGTGCCGGTACTCGAGAAGTACAAGATTCCGCTCGGACTGGAAAACCACAAGGACTGGACCGCGGATGAGCTTCTAGAAATTCTGTCGCGCTTCTCAAGCGAATACTTGGGCGTCTGTCTTGATTTCGGCAACAACATTTCGCTGCTGGATTCGCCTCTGGAAACCATCGAGAAACTGGCGCCCTATACCGTGGTGACGCACCTCAAGGACATGGCTGCGGATCTTTATGAAGAGGGGATTCTGCTGTCGGAAGTGGTGTTGGGCCGGGGTTTTGTGGATCTGCCGAGGGCCATTCGTCTCATCCGGGACGCCAGGCCGCAGACTCGCATGACACTCGAAATGATCACTCGCAATCCACTGCGCGTGCCCATGCTGACGGAGTCTTATTGGGCTACTTTGCCGAATAAAAAGGCGGCTGAATTAGCTCGCACGCTTCGGTTCGTTCGTGAGCATCGGGGGAAGGACCCGCTGCCGAGTGTTCAAGACGGTGATTCGAGCGCCTTGGAAGACCGGAATGTAAGGGATTGCCTGGCTGTTTGGCCGACGCTTGCCTTGGATGGGGCGTAGCCGGCGGCCAACGATATGCCAGTCGGAGACAACAACAAAGGGCAGGGCAATTTACAGCCTGGAACGCCGGGGATACCCGTTTGGAATTGCGACGACATCAATGGTTCCCTGCAGGCAATCCTGATCTATGTCGAGGAGCAGGCGAAGAGTTCTATTGGCTGGTATTGAAATAAAAAGCGGAGCAAGGCGCTCTATTCCCAAAGTATTCGGCTCTTAGCTTTCTCACTGACCGCTCTCGGCGGTATTTTTCCGATTGCGGCCATCATGCTGAATCCCCTGCTGCCCAAGTGGCATATCAACTACCAAATCCCTGCGGAAGGCTTGGCGTCCTCACTCTTTGTAGGAGTTGCGGCGGGCCTTTACGGCTTGGACAAAGCCTTTGGTTTTTCCAGCGGCTGGACGCGATACATTTTGACCGCAACCGTTCTGGAAAAGGCATTGGAGGAGTTCAGGCTGCAATGGACGATTCTGCTGGCGAAGTTCCATCATCAACCTTCACCTGACCAGATAGAAGCCCTGCTTCTGTGCGCGAAGGATTTTCGGATCTCTGTAGCCTCGGCGGTTCTAGAGGAGACAAGGGATTGGGTCACCGAGTTTCAGAACACCTTAGGCCGGCTTGAACGAGAGGCACAAGCTCAGTTGGAGACCTTGCGCGCGAAAGTGGAGAGCACGGTGCAATCGCCGCCAGACGCGCAGCGGCCCGGAGCCGTGGAATTGACGATTAGAGATGCAGCGCATGCGGATGGGTTTGCATTCAATGTCGTCCTGGAGACGAGAAGGGTGCGGCGGTCAAGGAGGCAGTCCAAAATTCCACGACCTGGGCGGCCATCAATATTCCACCCGGCCATTACCGCTTGCGTCTGGACGCGAGGGCCGCGAACCGGGATGTAGCTATCACCAAGGTTTTGATTGTGAAGCCAAATGAGACCACCAGCATGGAACTACAGCTTTTTGGTTAGAGACTGACTTTAAGCAACCAGACCATCGACACAAGGGCAAAGGACTGCTACGCTAATTGACTTATTGCAGTCATATGAAGAAAGCCCTACCTCTATCTTTTCTGCTTGCAGTCCCACTAATAGCGGCGTCCGCTCCTGCCGCCGTCCCCACGCTGGACCAGCGCCTGACAGCGTTGGAAGCCGCTACTAAGAGCGCTCAGCTTTCGGGCGACAACGCCTGGATGCTGACAAGCGCCGCATTGGTTCTAATGATGACCGGTCCTGGACTGGCATTGTTCTATTCAGGGCTGGTGCGCCGCAAGAACGTTCTCGGCAGCATGATGCACAGTTTTATCTGCATGGCGGTAGTGACGGTAATTTGGGCCATTTACGGCTACAGCCTGGCTTTTTCTGAGGGCAGCCCGTTCATCGGAGGCTTCAGCTACCTGTTTCTGCATAATGTAGGCCTTGCTCCGAACGCTGACTACGGCGCTACTGTTCCGCATCAGACTTACATGATTTATCAACTGATGTTCGCCGTCATCACGCCCGCGCTGATTTCAGGAGCCTATGCCGAGCGCATCAAGTTTAGCGGCATGCTGCTATTCACCATTCTGTGGACTACATTTGTCTACTTCCCCATGGCGCACATGGTTTGGGGAAAGGGCGGGTTGCTGAATCCGTTTCTGGGGGGCCGGATTCCCTGCTTCGACTTTGCGGGCGGCACCGTGGTGCATATCACGTCGGGCGTCTCCGCGTTGGTTTGCGCGCTTTACCTGGGCAAGCGCGTGGGCTTCCCGAAGGAAGCAATGAAGCCGCACAGCCTGGTCTTGAGTGTGATTGGCGCATGCCTCCTGTGGGTGGGCTGGTTCGGCTTCAACGCCGGAAGTGCGGTAGCGGCAAATGGCCTGGCGACAAGCGCGTTTGTGGCAACACATTTCGGAGCAGCGGCAGCGGCGCTCGGCTGGATGTTGGGCGAATGGTTCAAGCACGGAAAGCCGAGCATGCTGGGTGGCATCTCGGGCGCAGTGGCTGGGTTGGTGGCTATCACGCCGGCATCGGGATACGTCCAGCCTTTTCCGGCTCTCCTGATCGGATTCCTGGCCGGTGTTTTCTGTTTCTTTATGGTGACGGCCGTTAAATCAAAGTTCGGCTATGATGACACGCTGGATGCGTTCGGTGTGCATGGCGCGGGCGGGACGCTGGGTGCGATTTTGACCGGGGTTTTCGCTACGCGGCTGATCAACGACGGCTTGAAAGATTCCGCCGGCAACGCTCTTCCGCTGGGCCTGGTGGATGGTAACGCTATGCAGATTGTGAACCAGGCGGTTGGCGTTGTTATTGCTTGGGGCCTGGCCATTGTAGGCACGCTGATTATCTTGAAAATTGTAGATATGACCGTAGGCGTGCGAGCCTCGAAAGAGCAGGAATTGGACGGTCTGGACCTCAGTATGCACGGCGAAGAAGGTTACACGCTCGAAAGCTAATTGGAAGCAAGATGAAGAAGATTGAAGCGATAATTCAACCTCACAAACTGGACGATGTGCGCGATGCGCTGAAGAATATCGGGATCGATGGACTCACGATTAGCGAAGTCCGCGGACATGGCCGGCAGAAGGGTCACAAAGAGGTATACCGAGGTATGGAGTACGAGGTCGACCTTTTGCCGAAGATCAAGCTGGAAACGGTGGTGGTGGATGACCGGTTAGATGAAGTGGTCAACACCATCAGCAAAGCGGCGCGGTCAGGAAAGATCGGGGACGGCAAAATATTTGTGTATGAGGTATTGGAGGCAATTCGAATCCGTAACGATGACCACGGCGATATTGTTCTTTAGCGCAAACTGAATGCACGCCGACCCGCAACTACAACTGACGGAGCGGACGCGCAAGACGGACACGCTGATTACCGAACTGTGCGCGCGGCATCTGGCCGCCGATATTCCGTTTTGTATAGTTGCCGTCGGCGGATATGGACGCAACGAGTTATTCCCCCGGTCTGACGTAGACATCCTGATTCTGATTGAAAAGGAAAGTGACTCCGAAGTTCTGAAGGAGCCGCTGGCAGCGTTCATTAGGGAGTTGTGGGACAGCGGCCTGCGGGCCAGTCAGTCCGTCCGAAGCGTGGCTGAGTGCTGCCGCCTTCACGATCAAAATATCGAGTTGCATATCAGCCTGCTGGACCTTCGCTATGTCACCGGCGACGCGGGCCTTTTCGAACGCCTGAACCGCTGCCTGCCCGATTTCTACAGCAGGCATGAAGCCAGAATTACGCAGGATTTAGCTGAAATGGCGCGCAAACGTCACAGCAAATTCAACGATACGGTGTATCATCTGGAACCGAACATTAAGGAGTCGCCCGGTGGCATTCGCGACATCCACTTCCTGCACTGGCTGGCAGTGCTGGCCCAGGATAAAGGCGCCGTCCGGCAGGCGCTTCAGGAGATTGAAGACTCGAAACAGTTCCTTTACGCTGTTCGCTGTTTTCTCCACCAGCATTCCCACCGTGACAACAACTTGCTCAGCTTTGAGTTGCAGGACCGGCTGGCGGAATCCTGGAGCGACATTAAGATTGATCCCTCCGAATGGATGCGGATCTACTACCGGCATGCCCGCCGCGTGTTTCATTCGGCATTGAAGGCATTGGAATTTGCAGACTTGCGGGACAATCCGCTGGTGCAGCAATTCCGCGATTGGCGGGGGCGGGTCTCCACCGCCGATTTCACCGTGTCGCAAGAACGCGTACTGCTGAGAAATCCCGCGTCCACCATGAGCTCCGCGCAGTCTTTGCTGGAGCTGTTTACGTTCGTCGCGCGCCATGGACTGCACCTTTCCTGGGACACTCACCGCCGGCTTGCCGCAAATATTCAAGCTTTGGCCCGGCATTTCGAAACAGAAAAGGTTCCCTGGGCCCTATGGCGAGAATTCTTTGTCCAGCCGCATGTGGCATTGGCGTTGCGCGAAATGCAGGAAGCGGGATTGCTTTCAGCCGCAATACCCCGCTGGAGCGCCATTGAATGTCTGGTGGTCAGAGATTTCTATCACCGCTATACCGTGGATGAGCATTCGATTGTGGCAGTTGAAGTCGTCGACGAACTGGCGGCAAAAGATAGCGCCTTGCCGCTCAGGATGCGGGATCTGCTGGAGGCGGAAGACCAGGTCCCGATTCTTCGTCTGGCGCTGCTTTTGCATGATGTTGGCAAAGGCACGCTCCCCGGCGACCATGTCCAGGGGTCAATGGAAGCCTCCCGCCGCGTGTTCGAGCAGCTCGGCGTGCCCAAGCAGGCGCGCGAGATTGTTCTTTTTCTGATTGAGCACCACCTGGATTTGTCGCTGGTGATGACCGGGCGCGATCTGGATGATCCGGCCACCGCGCGTTTTCTGACCACGCGGATCGGCACGCAGGAAGAGCTGCGGCGCCTGACACTGCTGACATTCGCCGACATCAGCGCCGTGAACCCAACGGCTATGACCCCTTGGCGGTTGGAACAACTCTGGCGCGTTTACCAATCCGGCCAGGAACAGCTAGCGCGAGAGTTGATAGCCGACCGCATCGGCCTGGACGCCTCCGCAGCGGTAGGGCTCAGCGCTTCGCCGGAAATGCTACAGTTCTTGCGGGGTTTTCCGACACGCTACCTGCGCACCCATACACCCGACGAGATTGAACATCATTTCAATCTGGAGAAAAAGCGCCGCGAGCGCGGAGAAGCGAGCGGGAGCGCCGCCGTGGAGGTAACGAATGATTCAGGCGCGTATCTGCTGACCGTGCTGGCTTCCGACCACCCCGGCCTTTTTGCCGATCTGTGCGGCGCGCTGGCTAGTTGCGGGATGAATATCCTGAAAGCAGAAGCCGCCACCAACAGCAGCGGATGCGTTCTGGACCTGCTTCGCTTTGCCGATCCGATGCGAACGCTGGAATTGAACCCGGATGAGGTGATGACAATTGAGCGGACCATTGGCTCGGTGATCGAGGGCACGGCGAAGGTGGCAGACCTGCTGAAAAGAAGACGGGCAACGCCCAGGCCGAGTAGCGGGGCAAAGATTTCCCCTTCCATCCACTTCAACAACGACGCGTCCGACCAGTGCACTCTGCTGGACTTCACGGGCGAAGACCGGCCCGGGTTGTTATATGATCTGACCTCGGCCGTCAGTGCGGCCGGTTGCAATATCGAACTCGTTCTGGTGGATACTGAGGCACATAAGGCCATGGATGTTTTCTATATCACTCGTAAAGGTGGAAAGCTTGATCCCGGAACGCAACAGAATTTGGGGCAATCCCTCATGAAGGCGGCCAGCACTTACTAACAATGTCAGCTTTAGATGTTTTTCGGCTAGATGGAAAAAAGGCACTCATTACGGGTGCGGCAAGTGGAATTGGCGAGGCGACCGCGCGGCTGTTTACGGAAGCCGGCGCGACTGTCGCTCTGGTAGATGTCGATCAAGCACGGGCCGGCGCTGTCTCGGCGGAGTTACCAGGCTCTTCAGTCCACATTTGCGACATCACGGATGAGGCGCAAGTGGAACGTCTTTTCAAGGAGGTAGGCGAAATCGACATTCTGGTGAACTGCGCGGGAATCGGTCTGGTGGGGAATGCTGAGGAAACCGCCCTGAAAGACTGGCAGCGGCTGTTTCGGGTGAATGTGGAAGGCACGTTTCTGATGACGAAGTTTGCGCTGCCCGGTTTGCGGGAGCGTAAAGGCAATATCCTAAATATAGGTTCAGTGGCTGGAATCGTGGGCGTCCGCCGCCGTTTCGCTTATTGCGCCACGAAGGGCGCCGTCATTGCCATGACGAGGCAATTGGCGGCGGATTACCCTACCGAGGTCCGCTGCAACTGTATCGCTCCAGGAACTATTGAGTCCCCATTCGTGGAAGGCTATTTGGACAAGTTCCATAGTCATGAAAAGGAAAAGGTTCGTGCCGAATTGCATCAGCGGCAGCCGATTGGCCGCATGGGCCGTCCCGATGAGATCGCAAAGTTAGCGCTGTACGCATGCTCGCCCGCAGCGGAATTCATGAACGGATCCGTCTTGACGATCGACGGCGGGTGGACTGCGGTGTAGGACCTGTCGGACTGAGACAAAGAGGTTTAAGTCCTAACAAATGTTTTAGTTGACGCGGTCCGTAGAAGAACTTAGGATATAAGTAATCTTGATTGCAGCATGTGGGACGCACTTCGTGTGCGTAACAAGGGATTAACGTACTTTGACGGTTCCGTCGATTTGTATACTGAGGGCTATCTGAACAGATGAATTGCCAGTTATCCATCCATTTATCTCTTCAAAAGAGCCTGAAGTCGCTGCGCGCAGGCTTTCTTGCATTGAGCTTTTGCACAGCCTCGTTCGCAACAGCGACGGCCCATCACACCTCACACCATAAAGTGGTGCACCACACAGTTCGGCACTCGCATGTTCACGCCGGTCCGCATGCGGCACTCGCTCATGTAAGTCCTTCTATTGAGCTGCTGAGCCATTCAAGGCACAAAACCCATCACGTTTATTTCAATCCCTGGACGGAGCCGACCTACGCCGATTCCACATTCGGCGACATGGTGGAAGGCGATGATCTAGTGGCGCGTAAAGCCGCTGTTGACGCGCTTGGGCCCTACAACGGGACGGTGGTTGTCGCTGATCCGGAAACCGGGCGAATTCTCACGGTGGTCAACCAAAAACTCGCGCTGAAGGGTGCCTTTCAGCCTTGCTCGACGGTGAAACTGGTTGTCTCCCTGGCGTCCTTACGGGAAGGATTGTTCGAATCTTCGACGAAGATCCAATTCTCCCGTCGCTACTCCATGGATATGACCGGAGCATTGGCGCATTCGAATAATCTATACTTTGCCACCCTAGGCCAGCGGTTGGGCTACGACAAAGTAGCCGAATACACGAAGATGTTCGGCATCGGTGAAAAGGCTGGACTAGATATCGCGGGTGAAGAGCCCGGCTATGTCGCTCCCGCCACCCCGACCAGCGGCATCGGCATGATGACCAGCTTTGGCGACGGCATCCGGCTGACACCACTTGAGCTCACCAGCATTGTTTCTTCCATTGCGAATGGCGGCACCATGTACTACCTGCAGTACCCGAAAACGCCGGACGAAGCTTCCAAGTTTGTTCCCCGTGTTAAGCGCGAACTTGATATCGAACGCTTTATTCCGGAAGTGAAGACGGGCATGATGGGCGCAGTCGAATACGGCACAGCGCGCCGGGCGAACGTGGGCAATAGCGAACCGATTTATGGAAAGACCGGCACTTGTACCGACACGGCACAGCCGGGTGTGCACCTTGGCTGGTTCGGATCGTTCGCGGAAGTGAACAGCAAGAAGGTGGCAGTGGTTGTGCTTTTGACCGGTGGCCGGGGCGTAGCTGGTCCCATCGCTTCGGGAATTGCCGGAAACGTTTACCAGAATCTCGTCGCCCAGCACTATTTCGAAACTCCTGAAACCGCTAGCACTAAGCTAGTCTCCATGCAGAAGTAGGAGCAGCCAGTCCTTTTCTGCGGGAGAAAAATCATTGCTCTTACCTGGGTCGTCCCTCGCTGCTCTCCTTCTTCTGCTTTTTTCAATAGCCTGTTTCGGTCTTTGGCCTAATCTTTTCAAGCTCGCCGGCAGATGGCGCTTCGAGCTTTTCTCCGTGGATTTCGCCGTCGGCGCTTTGGTTGTGGCTCTACTAGCGGCCTACACACTCGGAACTCTAGGCTCGGATCTTGGCTTTAGCGATAGCATGCTGGTCGCCGGCACCCGTATCGAAGTCACAGCCGTTGTGGCGGGTGGCGCCTTTGCTCTTGGCAATATGTGCTACCTGTGCACCATTGCACTGATTGGACTGGCAAACGCTACGCTGCTGACGTTCGGCATTTTCGGCTGCGGGATCGCCGTCACGCAAATGTTGAACGGCAGGTACGCAATGCCCGGCGCTGCGCTGGCGGCTCTGGGCATTACGGCGGCTCTGGCGTATGCCTCCGAAAGGACTAAGCGGGGTGCAGCCACCAAGTCTCGAAGCCAGCAGACAAAAGTGCGGGCGCCCATTCCGAACAGCACCAAGGCTGCCATTCTTGGGATTCTAGCCGGAACTGGCTTCCTGGCCTCGTTGCTTCTGATTCGAATCGCGCAACCCGATCAACTGGGAATTGGTGCGTACGGTGGAGTGCTGCTCGCCACGGTCGGTTTGCTCTTCTCGACATTGGCTTTGAACTTTTTCTTCATGAACATCTCAGTCGAAGGCGGAACCATCGGGTACGCGACTTACCTGGCGGGTACCCGGAGAGACCACGCAATCGGCGCGGCAGCGGGAGCTATTTGGGCCGCGGGGGCTCTAGCGCTCTATGCCGCTTATACCGGCACGGCGCCTCTTACGGCACTGCAGGCTTGGCTAGGACCTTTTGGCGGTGCGCTACTGGCCGTCGTTACGGGGCTCCTTATTTGGCAGAAAGCCGCCCAGAAGGCTGCCGCCAGACGGATGACTGTGATCGCCGCAATACTGATGGTGGCAGGGGTTGCCTTTCTGATCTTCAAAGGCCCGAAATAGCCTAACTGGACGCAGTAGCGGAAAACGGGCGCGCCTCGTGATGAGCACGCTCATCATAACGGCCAAAAATCATCTTTCCCGCAGTGGTCTGCAGCACGCTGGTCACGATGATATCGATCTGTTTCGACATCATCCGGCGTGCGTTATCGACAACCACCATGGTTCCGTCATCCAGGTATGCAATTCCCTGATTGTGCTCTTTGCCTTCCTTCAGAATGATGACCCGCATAGACTCACCTGGAAGCACCACCGGCTTCAGCGAATTCGCCAGCTCATTGATATTGAGCACGCGAATGCCTTGCACTTGGGCCAGCTTATTCAAGTTGAAATCATTGGTTACAATTTTGAGGGCTTTCAGCCTGGCAAATTCAATCAGTTTCAAATCCACTTCGCGCGTGGCGGGAAAATCCTGCTGCGAAACTTCGATTTTGAGATCGGGAAGACTTTGCAGCCGTTTGACCACATCCAGGCCCCGCCGGCCACGCGCCCGCCGGGTGGAATCCGCCGAATCGGCCACTACCTGAAGCTCGTGCAGAACGAATCGGGGAATGACCAGCGGCCCCTCTAAGAATCCCGATTCCACGATATCGGTAATACGGCCGTCAATCAGGACGCTGGTGTCCAATACCTTCCCGCTGGTGGCGAGGGAAGAGTCAGCAGCGGCAGGACCTTGGAAGGAAAAATCGGAGGCAATAGAGAGCCCGACAAGCATCCCGACATAACCCAGCAGCAGGGGCAGCAAAAGGCGAAGGAAACCCACCGATTGCGTAGGTATAACTGCGGTGAAGCTGGAGATAACCACGAAGATGAGTCCCAGCGCGCTGCCGGCGAAGATACCCAGGAATGCGCAAAGCACCTTGCGGGTTGGAAGCAGGCGTAAGCCAAGAGCCATGAGAGTCGCCACAAGGACGAACATTGCTCCCAGCAGAGCAGCCGCCGGACGTGAAAGGCCGAAGGGCTGCATGACAGACGCCGTAGCCGCCGTCAGCGTCCCGCATAGAAAAGCTAGGGCAAGAAGAGACCAATTTGAACGGAGCACCGGTGACCGCCGCATGTCCCTTTACCAGAGCCGGTAAACCGGGAACGAGTGCTAGGCGTGAACCTAGGTTCCCGTCTCACCTTCTACTCACGGCACGATTGAGGGGTTTGGAGCGAAGTATACCACTCCGCGCGCATAAAGCAAGAACCCCGCACTCCCAGCTCAACAAGCGGGATCTGCGGGGCAATTACTTTGCAACTCTTAAAAGGAAACGACCCTAGAGGGCCTTGGCGAGTTCCTCAGCAAAAGCGCTCTGACGCGTTGGCGATGAGGATCTACGGCTGGTACCGTTAGTTTTGCTCACATTCGTACGTACCTGAGTAGCAGCTCCGGTAGCGGGGCCTGTTGTTGCGGCGGTAGTAGTAGTGGGGCGTTTGGGGCGGTCGGATGCAGGGATGGGACCTTTTCCGGCAACAACTTTGACGCCAGCTTTTGGTGGCTGGGCGGGATTGGCGCGAAGAAGGCGATCTTCCAGAGGAGCCCGATCAAATCGGCGAATGATGGCGTTCATCTCTTCCTGGTTAGGAGATTCAATGAAAGCGAAGCCTTTGGACTCTTGGGTTTCGGGGTTGCGGATTACCTTGACCGCGTCTGCGACCAAGTTTTCTGAAGAAAGCCACGATTTAATATCGTCGGCAGTCACCCAGACAGGGAGATTTCCGAGGAATACGGTAAAGCTCATGTAGTAGTTGTGTTTTGCTCCGTGTGGGAAGTGACGAACGAGGCGAACCTCGCAAGAGCGAACTTGGCGGAGGCTACCAGTATGTTAGCACGGAGTATCTGCGCAGGTAAATAATAAAACCCGCGCTAAAGACTGAATTGCTTCACAACAACATTGTCATATTCATCGAAAATGCGAATCGAAATCAAGTGGCCGGCTTCGCTGCTGATTTCGTAATCTAAACTTTGCGAATCCGTAACTTTGTTCACTGGATCCAATAAGGTCCATTCGCCGCCGTCTATCGAATACTCCGCCTTATCAATCCAGCTCAGCGCATCTTTTGCGGTAAAGTGAAGGCTTTCTTTGCTACCGCGCGCGATCGGCTTGGAAGAAATAATCTCAGGAGGAGAATTGTCAATGATGAATTCCTCGCCTACCAGCGATGCATTCAGCGCGTCAGCTGGAGTGTTGCTGGGAGCATCGCTAGCAGTAACGCGGATCTGGTAAGAGCCATCGGGAAACGCATTGCCGTCGAAGGCATAATAGCGGTCCTGCAGCTTGTCTTTCAGCATGCGCCAGGCGGAGTCGTTCTTGCCCTTAATTTCGACTTTATACTCGAGCAAATCACCATTCGCATCACTCGCATTCCAGCGGGCAGTGATGAAGCCTTTGTTGTATTGGAGGGTTGAACTCGCGGTGGATTCGGTAGCTGTGAGCGAAGACGCTGACCGCTTTTGTCCAACCGCCGGCAGGCTCAGGGTGGCAGGAGAACCGGAGGGAAGAATGGCGCGTTCGAGCGTGGTGGCGGCAGGAGCTTCGCGATAATTGGCGGGCGCCATCTCAATCTGGGTGACGTGCGGCGCGATGTTCTTTGGCAGGTAGGCCAGGTCCACCGTATTGACCTCAGGTGATTTTTCGCCAGTGGACTTCGAGAGAGTCAGCCGGTATTGTAAAAACCGGGCCGGGGGCGATTGAATTTGGCCGCCTGTCTTGCGGGAAACGTCCACCTGGGCCCAGGGACTCCAAAGGCTCTCCGGGTGATTAAGATTTCCGCTGCGCGTCTCAAAAGAAACGGCTCCGCCACCCAAATTCATGGTGAGGTGAACTTTGCCCCATTGTGAAAAGCCGCCTGCATCCAGGGCTTCACTTTCCAGAGTCCCGCTCGCCTCCGAACTGGACCCAATTTTATAGACATTCCCTACGTTGCCGGTAGCGGCATAGATGATCCCGTTCGGACCGTTGAGAAAAGCCGTCACTTGAGTAGGCGGAGTGTTGAGAATCTCGGTGAACAACTCATCGGAATCAACACGCACAATCACCCCGTGGTTGCCGGTGCCGATCAACGGCCGGCCGTCGCCGTCGAAAGCGATGGTGTAAGCAATCTGGTTCGCCGAGGACCAGATGCGCTCTGCAAAGCCATCCGCCTGAATACGGTAGAGCTCACTGCCTCCCGACACGGACGCGCTCAAAGAGCCGATGGCGGGAGGCAGAGTCGGCGGCTGCGTGCCGGCGCGTGCGGTCCCGGCGCCACTAACCGGCGCGGGAGCCGCGGGAAGCAACGGCGCAGGCCCGCTCACCGTCAGCCCGCCGGTTTTGTTACCTACGGCTGTCGCATAGATGAGCCCTTTGTTCACCGCCACCGCTGTCACTTCACGCTTGTTCGCCTGATAGAGCACAAACCCTTCGCCTGTGGGCGTGATGCGCATGATCAAGCCGCTCGGCTCCGTGCCCGCAATAATATTGCCCGCATCATCAAAAGCCATGCTACGCACATGCGTTTCGCCGGTATTGAAGAACTTTGACCCTTTGCCATCCGGAGTGACTTTATACAAAATGCCTTCGTCACCGGTGGCTACAAACAGATTTCCGGCCTTATCAAAAGCCATGGACCAGATGTACTTACACTTGGCGTCGAAGAAAAGTTCCGGCTTTCCTTGCGTGTCGATGCGGTAGATTTTCGCATCGGGCAAGACGGCTGCATAAACCCGATTTTGCGAATCCAAAGCGAGCGCATGCACCTCAAGACCCGTCACGCTGGCAAAGACCTTGGGCTTCCCGCCAGGAGCGAGCGAGTAGACATTCGTCGAGTTGCCCGTAGGCGCTCCGCCCGCGTAATAAAGCGTGCCTTTGCTATCTTCCGCCAGTGCCCACAGGTAAGGCACGGTTGTGCTATCCAGTTCCGTCAATTGCGGGGCCAGCGTCAGATGCCCGTCGCTGCGGACAGAAAGCTTTTTAATAGTGCCGCGTTTGAAATCGCTCTCATCCGAGTGTTCCCAGATATGCGTGTCAACGGCAAGCAGACGGACGGGAAGGGCGGCCATTACAAGGATGACGGCCCGGCACAAAACCGATTTGTGAATCATGAGGAAGCGGGAGAATCCTTAATCAACGTAAATTTTGAGCGAGTAGCTGCCCGTAATGACGGAGTCAAAAGGCACGGACAACTGCTCATGCGCGCTTTCAGGCGAGCTGACGAACTGGTGATTGGTAGTCCGGCCGCTTTGCATCACGTTCATTACCGACGCGGGCAGGCTGGGCAGCACCTTTTCGTCCGAATACACGGTGGGCTGTGACTCAATGAGAGAAACGTAGAGGTTTGTGTTGCTGCGCTCCTGATTCAGCAGGGCCACCGTTTGGGGTACATCTTCAATGCGGTTCAGGGAACTGGCAATATTTTGCGTTCGGCTGAGTGTATCGGCGTCGCTGAACAGAATCTGATGTTCGCCCCGGGCCAGGCCGGCCGGAATATGCAGTTGGACCGTGCGTTCCAGGCGATCTCCCCGATAGGGCCGCAGGTAGACCTTCACAGGGACATCCGTTCCGGCGACTACTTTGTTGTCGGCAATCCAGGCATTTTCAATTTGAGCGATGCGGCGCTCGGGAAGCAGGTCTACGCTTACGTTGACAGCGTCCAGCTTAGGCAATGAATTCGTATTCCCGTAGAGCCGGTTGAACTTGTCGCCCCACCATCCAGCCAGCAGCATGGGTGTGGGTATTTGAGTTTCGGCCGGCGCCTGCATGGTGTTCAATTCAATCTGGTGCTGGCCATCCACTTTGATATTCCCGTGCAGGCGATAGGTCTCGTCTTCGGAAAAGTCGTTCAGATTGGAAAGCGCGTTGAAAAGAGTGGCCATCATCAGGTAAGGAGTCCACTTCTGATTCACAAAAACATTGAAATGGAAGTCCTGGTTTTTCCGCATGCTGTTGTCGGGGTTGAACGAATTGACATGCATGGTGACCGGGATCATTTGAGCCGTTGCGCCCAGTTCTCCTTCGATGGCGCTATGCCGGTCCTGGCGTAAGGCGCCGACCACTTCGGTGGCGTTGCCCATCTTGGTGGGCTGGTAAGACGACGCGAGCGTCGTGATGATGTCATCTTTGGCAATGGGCATATCCACCGGTCCCAGGTTGAACATCGGATGGCCGAAAGCCAGTACGCGCTTGCCATCGTTATAGGTGACGGTACCGCCGCCGGTCATAGTGACGTCGCCTGAAACCAGGACAGCCGCAATGGGTTCGCCGGGTTGCAGCGAGCTGCGCCAGTCCTTGGCGGGCGTGGCGGAATCCAGTTGGCCGCCGGCGCCGCCTTGCGAAACCGTCAGGCCGAGCTGATTGAAAACAGGACCGAATTCCCGCACAGCTTCATCGCTGAAGCCGGACATGGTGATTGGCGTGGCGATCGGCGTCATCGCCGGTACATCACCCAGTCCGCGGCCGGAACCGGCCATCACGCGCGCCAGCAAGCCCTCGGGCATCTTGCCGGCCAGCGTGTTCGCCGCCATGATCTTATCCGGCGTTTTAGCGTCGCTAGGCCTCGATTTATCGAAATCGCTGACGTCCAGCATCATTTGAATGGGCGTGATGCCGCAGATGGCATCCGGCGAAAAGACGCTGAGGCGAAGCGACACAGCGCCCACCAGCTTGCCGTCAATGTAGACGGGGCTGCCGCTCATTCCGCCGGCGACGTTGGTGCGCGACGCCTTGCCGGTCATGCGGCCGATAATGATGTCCTGTTTCGGCCCCCAGGCGTTTTCCCAAATCCCGATAATTTCAACCGGCACCGCTTCAGGCGCAGTTCCCTGGAAGGTAGTCCACGCAACAGCCTTCATGCCAGGCTTCAGTTGAGATTCCGGATAAAGCTCAACTTTGCCCGCTTTCGGCGGAGTGGTCATGTTCAGTTCCGGCGAAGCGGAGGCGTCTTGCGGCGCATGAGCCAACAAAACAGAAGCAAGTAGAAATGGAAAGCCTAAGGCTCGATAGAACATTTTGTACCTTTAGGACGCGTGGATATCGGAACGGGTAGTCGGAGCTGCGGGGTCTGAATCACCGATTAGAATGATTATCTCTTAATCTAAGCGGAGCGTTGGGAAGCGTTTCCGATGTCCAACCAGACGCCCGGCGGCCAGATGAAGTTTCCCTAGTGTTAAAGACACTTCATGCGAGTACCTTTTTGCCTGCCGGACGTGTCATTTCTGTTGGATAAGCGTAGGTTGTAGACTATTCTTGAATCTTACTTGGGAGCGATGGAGAACTAATGATTCGATTTACAGGACTACTGGCCTTAGCCGCCGGCCTGACTTTCAGCTTGACGGCAGGACCCAAGGGGGGTGCCGATAAGGGCGACGCCGCAAAGGGCAAAGAGACGTTTGAGCAGTGCGCCATTTGCCACAACGTGGATACCGATGAGAAGAAGATGGGCCCCTCATTGAAGGGCTTGTTCAAACACAAGACACTGGCGTCCGGTAAGCCCGTCAACGATGCCAACGTGATGGCGCAGATCAATGCAGGCGGAAACGGTATGCCCGCGTATGCGGATATGCTTTCAGCGGATGATAAGGCGAATCTGCTGGCTTACCTGCACACACTCTAGGGTTTGTTGTTAGCTCCGAAAAGCGGATTTCGCGGCGACAGATCTGGCAGGGTCCAGGTGTCAAAGCGGACTCCGCTTTTTTGTTTGCTAGATTAGAAGAGTCAGGCCCACCGATCGCGTCCTCATCGTCTAGCCCGGCCTAGGACACCGCCCTTTCACGGCGATAACAGGGGTTCGAATCCCCTTGGGGACGCCAATTCACGCTGATCCGTATCAGGCTGCGTACAAAGCATATACAACAGAGAACCAGCCCGGGGCCTGGTGCCGGGCACGACAGCTTAATAATTCTCGCCTGTCCTGCCCGCGCTAAAGTCCAGCCAGTTGCACTAGTTCTTAACTGTCATAGTGTCTGAGTCCACGGCCTTCTTGCCTGTTACACCTTCCAGTCCAGCCAGTACCCCCCGGTAATCGTTCTTGTCGGCTTGGAAAGCAATACCGCCTTTTTTACCGTCATCATTCCACGTTAGTCCAATGAAATGCTTCTTGGACTTACTTAGTGCCATCAGGGCACCTAATCCTAAAGAAACGGCGGCCAAGCCGATTGCGGCGCCCACTCGACGGTGAACGTCCTGACCGTAACTAATCTCGGTAATTGCTGACGCAGGAAGGGCGAGGACCTCTTGATCCTTCTTCAAGAACCTAATCCGGCTGTCACCTAGCAGCAACCTTACCTCTGCTCCCGTCTTGAGGTCAATTACAGACCCACCATCGTATTTCAGCTTGTACCCCGAATTGTCTGACGCGACCACAGAATAGGAAAGCGACAGACACAGGAGCAACGAAAGAATTAAACGCATCAATCTCCTATTGATCCGCCCAGTCTAGCAACAAAGTGGTGCTGGCTTAACTAGGAGAAACGTTTGAAGGCTGCTGGGGCAACGCCCAGCCTCCGGGTGTCCGGTCCCAATCAGGGCGCGGCATTCTCAGCAACTTGGGATTCCAAAAACATCTCTCGCCTTACAGCTCGCGGCCACATTGATTAATTTGGACGCTCACCCGGCCTGAACGGACTCGCCAGCCGCCGCCGCAGCAAAGGTCTTCACTCGCCTTGGCGCAGAACCAGCCGTAATCCGGTCAGTTACCTTATCTTTAAGTGCCAAGATCGGGGCCTCAAAGTACCTGAATGAAATCGCTGCAACCCCTATAGAAACGACCAAGCTTGTCAGCGAAATGGCCAGAGCCGGGCCATAACTCAAGGCATCCAGGCCCAGCCGGCAGGTGGCTTGGTACATCAGGTAATAAATTGGGACATGAATCAGGTACAGCGTGTAACTGATGGTTCCTATCGCGACGAACGGCTTTAAGCGAAGAAGGCGATTGAGCATTCGGCCGCTACCTGCATGAATCAGGACCTCGCTCAGCAGACCAGCGAAGCAGAAACACAGAAGCGGCAACCCGAATACGGTGAACGGGAGGCTTTCCCGGATGTCGTGGCCCAGAATAGGCCGAAGCCCCCAAAGCAGAGCCGCCAGCAGGGCAAGGCAGCATACCGTGCTTAGGCGCAAGAGGAAATCGCCCTGCCGCTGTGCGCTTACCGGTAATGTTCGCCTGTGGTCCGCCCATAAGGCTAACAGCGCGCCTCCCAGCGGAACGTCGATCAGCGATGAAAAATCGAAATAGGTCGTTTCCCCGAGGAAACCGAGCCATCGGATCAGCAGCGCTGCCACGCAGACCGTCACGCAAAGATAGCCGAGCGTTTTTCTTCTGAGATGAAGCACCAGCGGCGCCCAGAGGAGGTAAAACCACTCTTCGACAGAAAGCGACCAGGTCGGAACGAAACTCTTGTCGAAGCCAGGCAGGGGAGTGGGCTGCCCCATGGGAGGCAGAGGCCGTAAAAGGAAGGGGTTTGCAATTTCGTGAAAATTCGCGAGATTTTGGTAGATATGGCCCACTACCTTTAATTCATGACTAAAGCTTTGCAGGAATATGGCTTTGCCGGCAAATGCGAGCCAGCTAAAAGAATCATGCTGAAAAACAGAAATAGCCACCACGAGAAACATTAGGGCGTAATACGGAGGGAAAATGCGCAGGACGCGCCGTGCGTAAAACACTTTGTAGGGATGCGGCCGGGTTTTCAACTGGAGAAGAATTGTGGTAATGAGAAAGCCGGAAAGTACAAAGAAAAATTGGACGCCCGCCCATCCAAACGCACCGGCCGCCTTGAAGAACAAGAGATTCAATGGGTAGTAGTGGCACGCCATGACGGCCAGAATGGCGAAGGCACGCATGCCATCCAACTCTACTATCCGCCTGTTAACCAAATTGAAATCTCACTAGCATGAAAGCGTAGATGTCTGCGTAGTGCCTTGGAGCATAGCACGGCCCATCGCTTCTAGATACTCTATGAATGTACTAGTAAATGCCACCTTTTTCTTGGGACACTAAGGAATAAGCGTATGAAACCGGATTTCATAATCGGTGGGGAAACAGGCGAGGTGCCTGGAGCGCAACGCTATGGTTGCTGCTTTTGCCGCAATAATGCATGGCTCGGCCCTGCATCCATTGAGATCATTTCGCGGGATCCAGCGGTAAAAGTGATTTGCCTCACATGTTATGTGAGTAACCCCAAGGTTCCTGCCGTTGCCGAGACTGGCACTCAAGTCAGCAGCCGCCAGGAACTGGTGGATGCCTTGGGAAGTGAGCGCGCTGACTTCCTGGTCAAACATGGACCCAAGTTGATTGCAAGCATGCGGAAGCAAGCGGCACAATTAGAGCCCTGGAAAAAAAATTAGCCCCGATTTAAAGCAGGCCGAAAAAAATGGCGGGGATCCTTGCCGAGTGTCCATTTACAAATAAAAATCAAAGCCACCGGGCATACCTGAACATCTTCTAGCGTGTAGTCACTCGAGAATTTCAAGGAAACAAAAATGATTAAACGCTTATTCCCTGCTTTGGCGATGCTCGCCATTTTTTCGTTCAGCGCCGCCGCCGCGGACATCGTTGATACCGCTGTTTCAGCCGGCAACTTCAACACACTGGTTGCCGCTGTCAAGGCCGCGGGTTTGGTTGACACTCTCAAGGGCGCAGGCCCCTTCACCGTTTTCGCTCCCACTGATGAGGCGTTCAACAAGCTGCCTGCCGGCACCGTTGATGCTCTTCTAAAAGACCCCGAAAAGCTCAAGACCATTCTTCTGTACCATGTGGTTGCCGGCAAGGATATGGCTGCCGATGTGACCAAGCTCAAGAGCGTCAAGACCGTTGAAGGCGGCTCCGTGAAGATTCATGTTATGGGCGACAAGGTGATGGTGAACAACGCCGACGTTGTAAAGACCGACATCGTTTGCGACAACGGCGTGATTCATGTGATTGACGCCGTGCTCATGCCCAAAGCCAAGAATTAACTGCCTGCTTCGTGAGTGAGGGCGTCTCTTCATCGAGTGCCGCCCTTTTTCCGCCTAGGTGAGCGCCCGGCAACACCTGCGAGGAGGCTGCCAGTCCGGTTTGCTCTTCTCAGTTAGCTCTTCTCAGTAACTTCGGCCGTCAGTCTGCTGGCCAGTGGCTGAGTTTGTCCCGCATACTTGTTTCCCACCTTCTTGTAATAAGGAACGGAGACAGGAGAAGACAACTGCTCGAAGGTAAAAGAGCAGATTCGCATCCCTGGATACAGCGCGACCGGCATGATGCCTAAGTTACTCAACTCGAGGGTGGCTTTGCCGCGCCAGCCGGGATCGAACAAGCCTGCCGTTCCATGCACAATGATGCCGATCCGCCCGAGGCTGGAGCGGCCTTCCAGACGGCCGAGTACATCGTCATCCAGTTCGAGCGTTTCCTCCGTGATGGCGAGCGCGAACTCGCGCGGCTGAAGAATGAACGGCTGATTGTTTTCGACGCGAATGGTGCGCATGATGTCCTGGATGGCGCCGCGCTCGCGAACATCTATGTAAGCGTGACGGCTATGTTCGAAAACGCTGAATTCGTTGCCGAGACGAAAATCGACCGAGCAACTGCCAAACTGTTCGGGCGGGAGTTCGGGCTGGATACGGATCTTGCCGCTCTCTAGATAGCGGCGGATATCGACGTCAGAAAGAACCATGTCGGGGTCAAAAGTAGCCCTCATCCTAACACGCGGTGGCGATGTTATATTGAAGGCTGCGAATAGATTGAACAAGGGCGGCTAGCTCAGTTGGGAGAGCACCACGTTCGCAACGTGGGGGTCGTGGGTTCGAACCCCATGCCGTCCACCATTGTCAATCATCGATCGCAATCGCTTCTCTCATTTACAAACACCAAAAAGCTACATCCCGGAGACCAGGCTGGGTGCATCAGGCTGGTTTGCGTTAGCTGTATGCCACAACAACGGAGCTGACGCTCCTGGCGGCATTTGTTCGAGATCGCAGCGATGACGAATCTCGCAGGGCGTCGGGACACGGGAAACTCGAAAAGTTCGAGCGGTGGATCACACGGCACGCGACACACCATCAAACTGGAAATATCGAAATATCGGGGAAGCTGGTGAAATCCGCGCCTTTTTACCCATTATTCACGGCTTATTCATGCCGCGCCAACTTATCGCAGACATACTGAGCGTTTGCGTTTTCTTGCGCAAGACCAACTGGAGCCCACATTGTCTTTCTCTTCACGATACTTTCAAGCCCCGTTTGCTTTGCTTTCCGTACTCGTCCTTGTGCCCACTCTCGCGATGGCGCAATTGGATCGGGGAAGTATAGCTGGCGTGATTACAGACTCTTCGGGCGCGGCAATTCCCAACGCCCAAATCCTAATAACCGATGTCGCCACCGGCGTCACAACCACCGTTGACACCCAAAAAAACGGTGAATACCTCGCGCGATCTTTGCGCATTGATACCTATCGAGTTACCGCGAGGCGAGACGGCTTCCAAACAACTGTTCAGCCTTCGGTGCCTGTAGGCGTCAACCAGGTTGTTCGCGTAGACCTCACTTTACAGGTTGGCACTTACAGTCAGACCGTTGAGGTTTCCGGTGAGCCCCCACTGGTCCCCACCGAAACGTCGTCACTGGGCACCATCGAGACGGCGCAGCGCATTACAGACCTTCCGCTCAACGGCCGCAACTTTATTCAACTGGCTTACCTTGGTCCCGGCGCCAATCTCGGCTACGCCAATACGGGCGCAAATCGCGGAACCACGGATAACGCCCGCCCCGGAATCGCCATCGCGGTGAATGGCTTGTCCTCGTTCGATAACAACTTTCTGCTGGACGGTGTCGACAACAACGAGTGGGGGCAAGGCACGCTGGTCATTCAGCCGTCTCCCGATGCCATCCAGGAGTTCAGCGTTGAAGAAAACTCGATGAAGGCTGAATTCGGCAACGGCGGAGCTGCCATCAACGTGGTGTTGCGCTCAGGCACAAACTCATTTCACGGCAGCGCGTTTGAGTTCCTTCGCAATAACATCTTTGACGCTCGCAACTTCTTCGCTTCCGGCAAGCCGCCGTTCCATCTGAATCAATTTGGCGGCTCCCTCGGCGGTCCCATCGTGAAAGACAAAACATTCTTCTTCATGGATTACCAGGGGCAGCGTTTGAGCGAGGGCCTGACGTTCGTCAGTACGGTCCCCACTGCCGCGGAACATCAGGGTGACTTTTCCGCCATTCAAACTCCTTTGTACAACCCCTACAGCACAGACCCGAACACCCAGAACCGCCAACTCCTGAATGCGGCCAATCCCTACGTGATTCCCACCTCATTCCTCAATCCGGCCGGTGTGAAACTCGTTAATCTGTTGCCGCTGCCGAATCTGCCGGGCGTTACGAATAATTACATCTATCAGCCCTCGGAGACAAACAACGTTGATCAATTCGACGTGCGCGTCGATCAAAGCTTCTCTGAGAAAGACCAGTTGTTTGTGCACGCAGCCGCGCAGGCAGCCCGCGTAGACAAGCCCGCCCCACTGGGAAGTGCAGGCGGCTGCTGCCAGGGCTATGGCAGCAACATCCCGACAGTGGGCCAAAACTACGCCGTCGGCTGGAACCATGAACTCAGTCCGAACGCGCTGAATAGTTTGCGCTTCGGTTTTGTCCGCTGGTCAGACAATGCGCAGCATATTCTCTCCGGCTCGCCCATGGATCAAATTGGCGTTCCAAACGCCGATAGAGGCGGCCCCTCTTCCGGACTGTCGCTGGTCTCCGTAGCCGGTTACACCACTTTTGGCAGTTCGCAATATGTGCCCGAAATTGCCTATGACAATACCTACCAGATCGCGGAGCAGTTTTCCCTCACCAAGGGACTGCACTCCATCAAGATCGGCGGGGATTTCCGTCTTATGCAACGAAACTTCTATCAGGCTCAGGCGCCGTTCGGGTTCTTCGCCTTCACTGGTCAATTCACGCAGAATCTTGCGACAGGCGTAGGCGGAAACGCAATCGCCGACATCCTGCTGGGCTTGCCGCTCGCAACGCTGCAAGATGGCTTGTCGCAGATGGATCGCACCCGTGTGAATGAATTTGATATCTTCGCCCAGGACGATTGGCGGATTACGCCAAGCTTGACCCTCAATCTGGGCCTGCGCTACGACGTTACCTCCCCGGTCGGCGGCGCCAAGGTAGGCAACTTCGATCTGCAGAAGGGCTACGTTGTTAATAACTTCGGGCCCAACGGTGTCACGAATGCCGGCGTTGGCTATGACTGGAAGGACATCGGTCCCCGTGTGGGTTTGGCGTGGGCGCCAACCAAAAGCAAACGAACCACCATACGCGGAGCGTACGGCATCTTCTACTCGTCCGAGGGCGACGTATTTAACGATATCGGCGAGAATCCGCCGGTTTTGCAGTTCTACAGCACCAACCTCAATCCAGCGAATATCCCCACCGCGCAGAACCTGCTTTCATCGGGTTTCCCCGCCCAGCTTCCTTCCATCGATCCGATGAACCCAACCGGAGAAGTCAAAACAAACGGACCGATCCGCAAGATTCCACGAATCATGGAATGGAATGTGAACTTCCAGCAACAGTTCGGCCAGAATTGGCTCGCCAGCATTGCCTATGTGGGTACCCACGCCAGCGATCTTTGGGCCAATGAAACTTTCAACCTGGATCAGCCGGTACAACCTGCCGATTCAAATTTCGGACCAGCAGCAAATTACGGGCGGCCTTACTATTCCACGCTGCCAGGCCTGAACACGATTTATCCCATCGATTACCCCGCTTTGAAGCTCAACTTCAATGCACTCGAAACGAAGCTCGAGAAAAGATTCACTCGGGGTTCCAGCCTCCTGCTGGCTTACACCTATGGAAGTGACCGTGGTTCGGCGGAGGGTGATCCGGCCGGTGGTCAAGGAGCCATACAGAATCCTTACAATTTGAAAGAGGAGTACGGAAACGTAGCTCCGGACTTCACTCATTACTTCGTTGCCAGCTATGTCTATGACCTCCCCTTCGGCACTCACCAACGCTTCGCCAAGAGTATTGGCCGGGTCGCCAATTCCATCATTGGAGGATGGGAAGTCAGTGGCATCACCACAGCCAGAAGCGGCGAACACTTCACACCATGCCTCTCCTTTGACCCCACGAACACCGGAACGTACTGCGCGTGGCCCGATAAGGTAGGCAACCCCTATGACTTTTCGCAAAACACCGCTCAACAGGCCGCGTTAGGTTGCCCCGTCGGCCATCAGTCGCTCGCCTGCTGGTACAACCAGGGCGCTTTCACCATACCGGCACTCCAAGCCGGACAAAATTTCGCCCATCAGTTTGGCAACAGCGGCAACGGAACACTCGTCGGCCCCCGTCAGGTGAATTTCAATTTCGCCCTGCTCAAAACCTTCGCAATCAGCGACACTATCGGAATACAATTTCGAGCCGAGGCTTATGATTTGTTCAATCATCCTCAGTTCGCGCTGCCAAGCAATAATCCGGACGTACCCGGCGGCGCCTCCATCTCCTCTACCCTGGCTGACAATCAGCGGGAACTCCAGTTTGCCCTGAAGTTGCTCTTCTAATGCGCAGACTTTTCTTCAAAGCACTGGCTGTTTCCGTACCGCTGGCAATTTTCATTCAGGTCACCTCAGCGCAGCAGTCACCCGAGAGGGCAGTCCACCTGCCCTCCGGGTCAGACCCTCTCGCGCAACATTCCGGGAAACCCGGAGTTAACCAATGGCTTCCCCGGCAGCTTGGCGCTCAGTCCCGATGGTCAATACGTGGCCATCCTGAACGATGGCTGGGGAGCGCCCCAATCCCATTTAGCGCAATCCATTTCCATCTTGGAGACAGCTAGCGGCCGCATTACCGACTTCCCGGATACCCGCCTTCGCGTCGAGGCGCATCAAACCTATTTTGACGGGCTTGCCTTCTCCACAGACGGCACAAAGCTCTACGCTTCCATCGGTTCATTGACCGATCCATTGGGTCAACAGCCGCATGACCTGGGAGACGGCATCGCAATTTATTCATTTCTCGGAGGCAAGCTGGCGCCGGTTCGATTCCTGCCCCTGCCGCTGCAGGATGTGCCCGTGGGCAAAGAAAGGAATCCCGCGCTGGCCGTGGTGCCGCCCGGAAAAATGATCGGCTACCCTGCCGGTTTGGCGGTCATTCATCCCAACCGTCATGACGAGTTGCTTGTCGCTGAGAACCTCGCCGACAACCTGCTTCGTATCGATTTGGAGACTGAGAAGATTGTCGCCAGCGTCGATCTTTCGACCAGCAGGCACATACCCGCCGCCTTTCCCTTTCGCGTGATTGCCACCCGCGACGGACGCCGTGCCTTCTGTAGCCTGTGGAACGGCTCAGGCATCGTGGAACTCGACCTCACGCAAAACCGCATCCAGCGGCACATTTCTTTGCTGCCCTCCGCCACTCCCACTGCGCCCGGGTCGCACGCCAGCGCGTTGCTGCTCAGCCAGGATGAACGTACGCTGTATGTCGCTTTGGCTAACGCCGACAAAGTCGCTGTGGTCGATGTGGCCAGCGGACGCAGTACCGGATTCCTTTCCACAAAGTTGCCGGGGCAAAACTTTCCTGGCGCGTTCCCAACGGCTCTCGCGCTGGACAAAAGTGAAAAGACACTGCTTGTCGCAGACTCCAACGTCAACGCGATTGCCGTATTTGATTTGCACAAGCCTTTGGGAAATGGGCCGCTCCCAGCTTCAGGATTCATCCCAACCGAGTGGTATCCTGCCGCGCTGGCCATGACCGGCGCAGACAGAATTCTTGTGACTGCGGCCAAAGGGCGCGGAACCGGCGAAAATGCCGGACCGCTGCTTTCCAAGGAAATGGCCCCGTATGAGAAGCACCCTTACCTGATGGAACTGTTGCGCGGATCGGTTGCATTACTGGACTACAGCGCCGTGAGGAACAACCTGCCGCAGTTGACCCAGGAGGTCATCGCGACCAATACGCCCGATCCGGTATACCAGCATTTCACGTTTGCACAGGGCAAAAATCCCATTCATCACGTGATTTATGTGGTGAAAGAAAACCGGACTTACGATCAGGTGTTCGGTGATCTCCGCGAAGGCAACGGCGACCCATCCCTGTGTCTCTTCTGCCAGGACGTTACTCCAAACGAGCATAAACTGGCGCGGCAATTCGGCATCGTCGACAACTTCTACGACAGCGGCAATGTGTCGGGCGACGGTCACGTTTGGTCCATGGCTGCCACCAGCAGCGATTACACGGAGCGAACTTGGCAGGTGATGCAGCGCGGGGACCAAAGAACTTACGACTATGAAGGTGATGTCGACCACGACTATCCTTTTCGCGAAGGAATTCCGGACGTGAACGAACCGTCCAGCGGCTATATCTGGGGAAATGTGGCGCGCCATGGCCTCACCCATCGAAATTACGCCGAGTATGTTGAGACGCAATGGTGCGATTCCAGTCCGGTGCTGACAGATCCGAAAGAGAATAACCCGCCCCCGGCGGACGCCCACTGTGCGGCCGATTTCATTAAGCCCGGAGAGAATCTGCCGGCGCAGCTTGGCGAGCCTCATGGATCGCCTAGTCCTTGGCCCTGGCCCATACCGCTGATCTATCGCAATAATCCCACCAAGCCCGAGATCGCGGCCAGTTTCGATTCGCGCTTTCCAGACTTCCGCATGGACTATCCCGATCAACTCCGCGCAGACGAATTTCTGAACGAGTTTGCGGGCTTCGTTCAAGCCAAGCAAAACGGCAAAGGCGCGCAGCTGCCAAACTTCGTCATCTTGCGTTTGCCGAATGACCACACTGCGGGAACCAAACCCGGCTACCCGACGCCTTCAGCCGCGGTGGCCGACAATGATCTGGCCTTGGGCCGCGTAGTGGACGCCGTCACGCATAGTCCCTATTTTGCAGACACCGCTATCTTCGTGATTGAAGACGATGCGCAGGATGGCGCCGACCACGTGGATGCCCACCGCAGCATCGCCCTCGCCATCAGCAAATACTCACCAGGTTCATCCGAACATCCTTACGTCGATCATGCTTTCTATTCAACCGTCAGCATGATTCACACGATGGAAGGGCTTTTAGGACTTCCGCCAATGAATGCCCTCGACGCAACATCTCCCATGATGGTCCCCTTATTCAGCGGCAAAGGAGACCAGCTTCCTTTTGACGCCGATTACGCGAATGCTAAAAACAATCTGCTGTATCAAAAGAACACGGAAAGATCAGCAGGCGCGGCAGAGTCCTCCAGGATGAACTTCCAGCGCGCGGACGCCAATGATCCTGGTGAGCTTAACCGCATCCTGCAGGAGGATCGCAGAAAGCAAACGAAGCTAAAGTAGCCTACGGCAAACAAGGAAACGGGGGAGGCTGGCCCCTTCCCGCAGAGCGCACGCCCCTCGGCTCGCCGCGCTTCCTGTGCTAGCCTCGAACAACTATGAAGTTTGGCATCCTTCTTCCGCTCCTCCTGGCCATTCCCAACGTCCAAGCTGCGGACTGTGGCGCGTTAAAATCCACCTCGCTCCCGAACACCACGATCCTGACCGCGGCGTCAGTCACCGGCACATTCAACCCGCCCTACGGCAACCCGATCCCCGAGCTGCCCGCCTTCTGCCGCGTCTCGGGAGTCATCAAACCCACCGCCGATTCTGAAATCCGCTTTGAAGTCTGGCTCCCCGAGTCCGGCTGGAATCACAAATATCTGGGCGTGGGTAACGGCGGCTTCGCCGGCTCGATCGATTTCAACACGCTCGGCAACAACTTGAAGCGCGGCTATGCCACCGCCGCGACCGACACAGGCCATCAAGGTGATGGCGTGGATGCAAGCTGGGCCTACAAACACCCCGAAAAGATAAACGACTTCGGCTGGCGCGCCCTTCATCTGACCACCGAAAATGCTAAACACCTCACTGAGGCTTACTACGGCAAGCCCGCTCAACATGCCTACTTCGATAGCTGCTCCGACGGCGGCCGGGAAGCGCTCATGGAGGCACAGCGCTTCCCGGCCGATTTCGATGGCATCCTGGCCGGTGCGCCTGCTAATTACTGGACCGCGCTGGTCGCCAGCGGGGCTGAGAACTTTCAGGTTCTGCGTCATCCTGATTCCTATATTTCTTCGATGAAGCTGCCCGCCATCAGCGCCGCCGTGCTCGCGAGTTGCGATGCGCAGGACGGCGTGAAAGACGGCATCATTAATGATCCGACCCGCTGCCACTTCGACCCGGCCAGCATCCAATGCAAAGGCGAAGAGTCGCTCACCTGCCTCACCACGCCACAAGTCACGTTCCTGAAAGCACTCTACGCCGGAGCCTCTGGAAATGACGGCAAGCAGGCATTTCCCGGCCATGAACCGGGCGGCGAACTCGGCTCGGGTGGGTGGTCAGCCTGGATTCTAGGAGAGGGCCCAGCGTCCGGGCTCGGAGCCGGTTTCTTCGAGAATTACTTCCGCTACATGGTCTACGACGATCCTACTTGGAATCCGTTCGGCGCGACTTTCGAAGCAACGCTGCATTCTGCTGATGAGAAAACCGCACGGGCGGTAAACGCCACAAACGCTGACTTGAAAGACTTCGAAGCTCACGGCGGCAAGCTTATTCTCTACCACGGCTGGAGCGACGCCGCCATTCCCCCACGCAACACTATCAATTACTACAACAGTGTCCGTCAGAAGATGGGCGGCGAAGCCGCCGCGAAATTTACCCGGCTCTATATGGTCCCCGGCATGCAGCACTGCCTCGGCGGCCCTGGCCCCAGCGCCATTGGCCAGCTTGGCGTTCCCTCCTCCGGAGAGGGAGCTTTCGATGCGCTGGAAAAGTGGGTCGAAACCGGCAAAGCTCCGGCTGAAATCACCGCCACCAAGTACAAGGGTGACAACCCGCGTGCCGGCGTCGCCATGACCCGTCCGCTTTGCCCCTACCCCGCAGTCGCCAAGTACAAAGGCACCGGAAGCACCGACGATGCCCAAAATTTCACCTGCGCCAACCCATAAGCGCTAATCAATACAGAACGACAAAATCGCCATTTCGCTCAGAATAAGAGGCAATCTCGCTCCAAACAGGAACGCCGTCCGCCGACCCTTCCGAACCGATACGCTGCTGGCCGGCCGCGTCATAAAGCTGCCAGTGAACCGACCCTCCCTTCTTCCAGCCCATTCCTTCAGTCCAGGAAACAAGAAGAAGTCCCTTGGGGTTCACGGCCAGCGCCGGAAACTTTTCGTTCTTGCCGTTGGTAGAAACCGTGACGTCGCTGACGTGGTCAGCGCGCCTCTCAATCTCACCGAAATGAACCAGCTTCTCCGTCTCCCACGCCGCAAAAGTTCCGTTCTTTCCGCCGGCGAAGGCTTCGGCGCTCATGACACAAGCGCCGATGTTCCACTTCGAAATATCAGACCCCTGGAACGTGTGCCCGTGATCCGTGGATCGCAGAAGGTACATGTCGCGGTGCACCGTCTCCTGCGCAGAGCGAAATAGAACATAGATTCGCCCTTTCTCATCGGCATAGGAATTCAGCGAGCAACATCCGCAAGCTCCCGTGGGTTGGTCCCAGGCAATTTTTTCAGGCTCAAAGGTGTTGCCGTCGTCGTCTGAACGGGTCATCCAGACCCGGCGAAACGCCTCGCCCTGTTTGCCAGGAATCGGAGCATGCCAAAAGAGGTAGACCCTTCCCCGCTGGTCCGCCGCGATTCCTCCGCCTCCGTCAATGCCCTTCGCAGTGTGGATCATATTCCGCTCCGGCTCAAACGCCGTTCCCGCATCATTCAACCGCGTGTAGAGCATCGGGCTTAGGCTTTTGGCCGGATCACCCATTTTTGACGAGCCGTTCCAGGCAATGTAGACACGCCCCCGGCGTCCCACCGCAATACGGGGCCCCCGGATGTTCCCGACCGCGATCGCGCTGCCGGCAACCGAGTTCACCCGAATGGGATCAGAGAATCGGATTCCGTCCGTCGACCTGGCGTAGAAAAGATCTCCGGCACCGGGATCCCCCTTCAAATACACGAGGTGAACCGTCCCGTTTCGCTCAACGGCGATCTGGGGTTGAATGCCGCCATCCAGCACGCGCTTCAACTCCACTTTGGGAACGGCAGCGGTTTCGGCAAGCACTGAACGGGAAAGAGCAAAACAGGCGGTAAGAACCGCAAAGACGAATCGCTGGGATCTAACTGTCACCCTTCTATTCTCTGATCATCGTGCCCTGCGGAGTGAGACGTGCGACTGGATCTTGACGGGGTACGATACATTTGAAATATTAGCCGGCTCAGATCAGTGGATCGGCTAAGCGCAAAACTGGCTCGCGACCAGCGCGGATTCTATTAGGCGCGGAGGTTGTTCCTGGCTGGGCATTCCGCCGCGGGTCAAAATTCGTCACCTGAATCGCCGGCGTCTGAAGTAGCAGTCGCAACAATGGCCAACAATACTAACGAAGATCAACTTTTCTCGCTCATTTATGTCAGTTCGGCAAGGGTGTCGCTAACCGAAACAGAGATTGAACAGATCTTAATGAAGGCGCGGCAAAAGAACAAGGTTGAAGGCATCAGCGGCATGTTGCTTTACAAAGGCGGCAATTTCCTCCAGGTGCTGGAAGGCCCCGAACCGGCTGTGACTGCGCTCATGGAAATTATTCGCAATGACAATCGCCATCACGGCATCCTGGTTCTGCAAAAAGAGCGCATCTCCAGCCGCCGGTTTGGCCGATGGGAGATGGCTTTCACGTACCTCAACAATGGCCAGCTGAAAAATGCCGACGGTTACAGCAATTTTCTGGAGACCTCGTTCACGGATGACGCCTTCCGGTCCAGGCCGGAGTTCGCCTACCGCATGCTGCTGCTATTCAAGGAAAGCATGCGATAGCCAACCGTTAGGCGGATAGCGCAGCGGTGAATTGATCAGGCGTCAATACTTGATGCGGCACGCGCGCACACTGGATCTTGAAACGCATGCGTGTCAGCCCCACCACCTGCCGGCTATTTCTCACGAGCGGAATCAAGCGGGCCGCCTTCCGGGCGAGAGCGAGGCGCCCCTTGCGGAAGCGCGCACCGTCCCTGGGACGGTATTGAGCCCAGCCGATGGTGTGGAGGAACCCCGCGGGACCGAATTCATCCGACCGCAAGACATCCTCGACAAAGACTCGAATGGGCCCTTCGAACTCGTGTAGCGTGTCGTGAAAAGCGATAAAGGCGCCGTCTACCAGATAGGGCTTAAACAGATCGTAATCGAGCTTCGCCCCTTCATAGGTATGATCGCCGTCAATCCACAGCAGGCGAATGGGCCGGTTCCACCCCACAGCGGCATCACGCGACGGAGCGCGGTGAGCTTCCACCTGATCTCGCAATCCCGCCCGCTTTAAACCGGCTTCGAAATCGTAAAAAGATGTGCCGGTTTCGTTAAGGTCCGGGTCTGTGTCGCTGGGCGCATTGTGCGGATCGATGCTGATTACTTGCCCCAGATGAAAAGCTTCAGCCATCGCGGCGATTCCGATGGTCGATTTGCCTTTGAAACTGCCGATTTCAACGGTCACTCCTGAGCGGGGCGCAGCGGCGGCGAGCATGCAAAGCGCTCGGAATTCACGATCGCCGATATAACCCTCAACACCCTTCGCCTGGTTCCACGCGTTGTCGACAACCGCGTTAAAGTTCGCTGGCAGTAAAGTCACGCGGCCTTACCGCCCCAGATTGAAATCACGATTCGAGAATAACAACAGGGCGGCTTCGCTCAGACTATCTATTCGCGGACGGCGAGCGAACCTTGGCTATTCGGGTTGCTGGCGCTGGCCACCGCGCTCGGTCGCGTATAGAAGCGGGCGGCTTGGATGCGCTGATTGTCCCGGATCTTCGCGTTATCCATCAGCGATTTGGCAAATTCTATGCCAACCGAAAAAGGGTTGGAACGCACGATATCCTCACCGAAAGCCCGGGCAACCCGCATGACGCGTGTTGGTGTGGCTGGCTTTTTGTCCGGCTCGACATAACGAGGAGATTCGCAGGAGTTCAGTTCGAGAACAGCGATTTCGCCGTCGGTATGAATGGTGGTCGACCCGTTCGGCTCAGGCTTCAGTGAATCGCGAGGGATTAAAGCCCCCTTCGTCACGCAACCCGTAAATGCCAGATCATTCACAATTTTGGCTCGCTCGTTATCGATGTTGCTGTCGGTGGCATGCGTAATGTGCGCTTCATACATCTTGTAGCCGATGTCTTCGGTAGCCGCACCCAACCAGGCCCCGGAAAGTGGATCGCGCCAGAAGCGGACGTGATGCCGCTTAGCGAACGTATCAAGGCTCTTTTCGAACGCCAAATCAGGCGTCTGGCCATTTAATTTCAACGTACTCATGGGAAGAGCATTGTAGGTTCTGCGCTCTACAGCACAGTGGAACATGTGATACAGGGCCATAACCCCATGGCTTTCGGGCTTGGTCCAGCCGGCTGCGCGGAAAACGTGATTGATTGTATCTTCACTATGCTGCGCCGGATCCCCGAGAACAAGGATGTTGACCAGATCAGACGGATACTTGCCGCCGCGATTTGTCTGCTGCGCCGGAAGCGCAGCCAAAATATTCTGGACCTCGGCGATTTGAGCTGCTGATAGCAATGGCACGGTCCGATCCCGCTGTGCAGGAGGCTGGAAATCCAGGTTCTTCGTGACGCGAAGCAGCATTTCCGTACCGGCCGGAAAAGAGATTTCAGCATCCGGAGAACGGGCCGCCAGGAACTTAAATCCGAGTATCGGAATTCGGAACTCACGCTCGGCCAGATTGCAGAGAGTGAAGAGCGCAGAGACACTCGTGGAGAAGTTGGCCGTCGGGTTGATGCCGATGATGGCGCCATCAGCGCTTCGAACAGTTTCGCGCGAGGTCTCCACTGAACCGACCCGAGCATTTATCGGAAGTGAGGTTCCGCCTGGCAGCTGAATCCGGGTGAAGTTCAAATCAATCCGCGCGACAGCGTGACGAAACCCCCAACCCAGCCGCTCAACGTGATCGACGGTTCCGGATACCGTGGAGCCCGCCGGAATGATCAGCGTATCGTGATCGTATACGGGAGTGATGACGACAGCATCAGCGGCGTCGCCAACGTGTGAGGTCCGGGAACCAACGTGTTGAAGAAGGCGAACTTCCAATTCGGAACCATAGGAAAGAACATAAGCATAGAGGGGCGAACCCAGCAGGGTGGCCATAACCAGAAATGTTAGTTTTGTCAAAACTTTAGATTTCCTGTGCAACTAAATGGTTCAAGATTAGCGTACTGTTATTTCTCCGGGATGACAGTGGGAGTTTTGAACTGTAACAGTCAGCGCTTGGTCGGCAATATCTCTGAGTTTAAAGGCATTGCCTGTTCTTTTCCCTTCTAGAGATGAGCCGCGTGGTGGCATGATCTAAGACTTTGATTTTATGACAGATGCCGAAAAGACATGGGATTGTTTTGGAGTTGTAAGCGCCAGGCCCCCTGGCAAGGGGCGCTTTGCAACGAGCGAGGGCGTGTACACCGCGGTCAGCCAAGCGGTCGGAGATAGCCAACATTACTTGGTATCGGGGATTACTTGCTCTCGCGGATTACTTGCTATCGCGGCTTTGCAGAACCGAAAGCGCGTAGTAATTCACTACCTTGGCCTCACTGCGCGCGACTTCATAAAACGCGGCGCGCAACTTCTGCTGCTTACTCTCAAAAAGATCTTTTCGAATCTCTTCCTGGACGCGCGGATCTCCCAGTTGCCGCTGTCCCGCCATCTCGCGCGCTATCAGTTTAATGATGGTGTAGCCTTCGGGCGCGTGGATGATGGGTGAAACCTGCCCGGGAGTCATGCTCAGAATCAGCTTGCGCAGTTCCGGATTCGCCTTGTCCAAGGTGGACTCGGGAACGAAGCCGATGTCTCCGCCATTGGGTGCGAAGGAGTCTTCCGAATAGTTTTGCGCCAGCGTGGCAAAATCATCGCCCTGGCGAATGCGAATATCCAGGCTCTCAATTTTGCTGCGGGCGTCCTGATCATTCAGCGCCTTGTTGTTCTTCAGATTGCTGATGTTAGGGTCAGGCGCAGGCGTAACCAGAATGCGCGCCAGATGGACTTTGTTTTCCGGCAGGTTGAAGCTCGCCTTGTTGGAACCATAAAAATCAGCCACTTCTTTGTCGGAGATGGTAATGTGCGAACCAATCTCCTTGTTCATCAGCTTTTCGACACTTAACTGGCGGCGGATTTGCGCCTTGAAATCGGCGACCGTCATCTTGCGCTGATCGAGCTGGCGCTGGAACTCCTCTTGCGTGGAGCCGAGCTTCATCTCATTGAATTTCGCGTCCACGTCGGAATCGGCGGCCAGCAGGCCTTCCTTTTCGGCCCGCTGCAGCAGGATCTCGTTATCGATGAGCGCCCGCAATGCCTCCAGCCGGAGTTGCGTGATCTGATCCGGGTTGCCCTTCAGTGGCACATTGGGAAACTGCGCCCAGATCGCCTTGTCCAGATCGGCGTAGGTGATGGCGCGTCCATTGACGGTAGCTGCTACGTCAGGTGCGACGGCCTTTTGGCATCCGCCCAGGGAAAGCAGCAGAGCGCAACCAATGGCGGCGCCCGCCAGCCCGGTTCGGTTCAAGATCACCATTCGTATCTAAGTTTCAGCCTCTCAGCTCTTCGCTTTTTTTATTTCGTCAATCATGGCTGGGACCACTTCAAAGAGGTCGCCTACAATCCCATAGTCGGCACTTTCGAAAATTGGGGCGTTTTCGTCTTTGTTGATGGCGACGATAATCTTCGAGCCCTTCATGCCCACCAGGTGTTGAATCGCGCCGGAAATACCAACGGCTAGATACATTTTCGGCGCCACGGTCTGTCCGGAGCTGCCAACCTGGCGCTCCATGGGAAGCCAGCCGTTATCGCATATCGGTCGCGAAGCAGCCAGTTCCGCATGCAAAACCTGGGCCAGTTCTTCCACTATGCCGATATTCTCTTTCTCCTTAATGCCGCGCCCCACTGAGACTATGACGTCGGCAGACCCCAGATCGACTAGGCGCTGAGATTCGCGAAACGGCGGTTCCGTCTGGCTACGTATTTGATCGGATGCAAGACTAAGGGGAAAAGGCTCCGCGGAGGCGATCACAGCCGATTCCCTGGCGCGGAAGGCGCCCGCCTGAACCGAGAGAAAAACGGGAGGGACGCCAGGAGGAACGTCGGCATTCAATTTGCCCTGGAAGAGCTGGCGAATGAGATGGACCTTGCCGTCGCCTTCATCTTGCAACGCGATGACATCGCTGATAAACGGCTTGCCGAAACGCGTGGCGAGCTTGGGAGCGTAGTCGCGGACTTGATAAGTATGCGGGAACACAACCGCTTCGGGATTGGTCGCCCGGATTACTTGCTCCAGCGCGATTGTGTAGCCGTCCGGCGTGTACTCCGCGAGCAGGGGGTGCTGCAGTACATGCAGCTTTGAAACGCCGGAGAGCTGGCCGGGCGAATGGGCCCCCAGCGAAACCGCCTCAGCCTGCGCACCCATGCTGGAAGCGAGTTGCTGGCCGGCGGCAATAGCTTCAAGCGAGATGCGCGTCCATTGGGAGTCGCGCTGCTCAAGAACAATGAGGATGCTCATATCACCCGCGCCTCAAACTTCAGCTTTTCAACCAGCTCCCTTGCCGCCTGGCGGGCATCGCCGGAAAAGATCTGGCTTTGCTTGGAACGCTGGGGGGCGTAGATGCGGTCGAAGGCGGCGCTTTGTGATGCGCCGCTAGACGGAATCACTTTGACTTCTTTGGTCTTAGCCTTCTTAATGCCCATCAGGGTGGCGTAGCGAAGCTTCTTAATTCCGGATTGGACAGTCAGAACCGCGGGAAGCGGCAGAGTGATGTGCTGAAACCAGCCGTCCTCCAGCTCGCGCTTGACGCGCACCTTGCCATCCAGTGGTTCCACTTCCATGACGATGGTGGCGTGCGCAAAGCCGAGCAACTCAGCCATGACTACGCCGGTTTGGCCGTAGCCCATATCGTCTGATTGAAGGCCGGTCAGCACGAAGTCAGGAGCTTCCGCCCGGATGGCTTCCGCCAGCAGGCGGCCGGTGCCCAGAGCGTCCAGCGTGCCGGCCTGATCGATTTCAACGTGAATGGCTCGGTCGGCGCCTTTGGCCAGCGCTTCCCGAATCGTTTGCCCGGCCGACGCGGGACCGGCGCAAAGTACCACCACTTCGCCGCCCAGCTTTTCCCGAAGTTGCAGAGCTTCTTCCAGCGCGTAAGCGTCCGGCTCATTCATCTCAAAGCTGAGATCCGATTCGTTCAGCCATTTTTCGCCACTATCGATACGCAAAGACGAGTCCCGCGCGGGAACCTGCTTTACCGAAACGACAATTTTCATAAGAACCTACTCTTTATAACGCTTAAAGATGAGACTGCCGTTTGTGCCGCCGAAGCCGAAGCTGTTGGAGAGAGCATATTCAATCTCCATGGGGCGGGCGACGTTGGGTACGTAGTCAAGGTCGCATTCGGGGTCGGCATTTTCGAGGTTCATGGTGGGCGGCGCAATCTGATCCCGAATGGCCAGAACGCTGAGTCCAGCCTCCAGACCGCCCGCCCCTCCGAGCAGATGGCCCGTCATGGACTTGGTGGAACTGACCGCCAGCTTGGCGGCATGATCACCGAAGGCGCGCTTGATGGCCAATGTTTCAGCGCGATCCCCCAGCCCGGTAGACGTTCCATGAGCGTTGACGTATTGCACCTGGCTGGGTTCGATGCCCGCATCACGAAGCGCGTTGCGCATCACACGATAGCCGCCGTTGCCATCATCGGGCGGGGCCGTGATGTGGTGGGCGTCCCCCGACATTCCATAGCCGGCAATCTCCGCCAGAATAGTGGCGTTGCGGCTCCTGGCCTGTTCCAACTCTTCGAGCACCAGGATTCCCGAGCCTTCGCCAATGACGAAGCCGTTGCGGTCGCGGTCCCAGGGCCGGGAAGCGTGCTGCGGATCATCATTGCGCGTCGATAGGGCGCGCATGGCGGCGAAGCCACCGACGCCCATGGGTGTGATGCAGGCTTCGCTGCCGCCGCAAATCATGACGTCGGCGTAGCCCTGCTGAATCAGCCGGAACGAATCCCCAATCGAGTGAGCGCTGGTGGTGCAGGCTGTTGCCGTGGCGGAGTTCGGACCCTTGGCGCCATAACGTATGGAAACGTAGCCGCTGGCCAGGTTCACAATCACCGAAGGAATGAAGAACGGCGAAATGCGGTCCGGCCCGCGATCCAGCAGGGTCCGGTGTTCGCGCTCAATGATTTCGAAAGCGCCTATGCCGCTGCCGATATAGACGCCGACCCCTTCAGCTCGTTCTTCATCCACGTAAGGCAGATTCAAGCCGGAAGCTTTCACCGCAAACTGGCTGGCCGCCACCGCGAATTGAATAAACCGGCCCATCTTCTTCACGTCTTTCTTTTCGACGTAAAGCAATGGATCGAAATTCTTGACCTCGCCGGCAATGCGGCAGGCGAAGGCTGTGGCGTCAAACTGTGTGATGGGCCCAATTCCAACCTGACCCTTCAGGACTGCCTGCCAAACTTGTTCTGTTCCGGTCCCAACTGAGCAAATCAGCCCGACTCCGGTTACTGCAACTCTTCTGCGCGCCATCCTATGTCCTAAATAAATCCGGCGCGAACGGGCTCGTGCCGTCGAACTAAGAAGCTATTTCTTCTTGGATTCGATGTAATCAATGGCGTTCTGTACTGTCTTGATCTTTTCCGCTTCTTCGTCGGGGATATCCAGGTCGAACGCCTCTTCGAAAGCCATCACCAGTTCCACAATGTCGAGCGAATCCGCGCCTAAGTCGTCCACGAACGATGCGCTCGGGTCTACCTGCGATTCGTCGACCCCCAATTGCTCAACTATGATCTGCTTAACCTTTTCTGCGACTGCCGATGATGCCATATCTACAATTCTCTCCTGTGCCCGCTCGTCGATTTCCTAACTGCGGAATTTCAATACAAATCACTACGCTACATCATTGATGAATCGGGAATTAGCGATGGCGGAACGTGACTCTAAGATTCTAGCTCGAAGAACCGTTAAAACGGTATCTTTTACGCCTGCACGAAACGCCTTCTGCTTACCATGAGTGTAGCGTTTCTGCAATGCGAGTACTTTATTTACATGGCTTTGCCTCGGGGCCCCGTTCGCGCAAGGCGAGTCTGTTTATAGAGAATCTGGGCCGCGAGGGGATTCGCTGTGAGGCTCTGGACTTGGCGCCGGACTTTGAGCATTCCAACATCAGCAGTGAATTGGCGGTGATGCAAAAGGCTATAGATGGTGAGCCGGCCGTGCTGATTGGCTCCAGCCTGGGCGGCTATCTGGGCGCTCTCTATGCGTCGAAACACCCGGAAATAAAGCGGCTGGTGCTACTGGCTCCGGCTTTCGATTTCTATCAACTTTGGGTCAACGACCTGGGCCAGTCGGCGCTCGCCGGGAGTAGCAACAGCAAATTAGAGGAATGGAGAAAAACCGGGAGCGCCAACATCTTTCACTATGGATCCGGACGAGAGGTCCCGTTGAGTTACCAGTTCCTGGCGGACGCCGCCGGTTATCCCGCCTACCCGGACTTTCAGCAGCCCTGTCTGATTTTGCACGGGCGCCTGGACACGGTTGTGTCCTTGGAAAATTCCCGGCATTTTGCCGCCGGCCGTCCGAATGCAACGTTGGTGGCGCTGGAGTCCGGCCATGAACTGACCGATGTTCTTGATGAAATCTGGAAGCGGTCCTGGGAATTTTTACACCAAACCATCACCAATGGTCATTCAGGAACGTATTAGTAGCTAGAGTGGCAGCCAAGCGGTGCTTGGTCAACACAGACAAAGAAGCCGCCAAGGCTGCGCGAAGGCGATGCCGGGCGATAGCTGAGTAGGTGCTGGCCAACATACGTTAGACTGAAGATATTCTTCGGATTTTAACGAACTAATTTATTGCAACTGTGATTTTCCATATTGCGTCCTACCAGTGCCTAAGCCCTTTATCCGTGGGAAAAACAGTTCGAGCCGGGGTGGTCTTTGATTAGTGAGGTCGAAAAAGAGCGCATGGAGCAGCAGCCGTCTTTAAGAGAGGGCTCTAACCAGTCGTCAATGGACGCCGGGTCTCATTTGGACCATCTCCTTGTGTCCAGTAATTTTGAGGAACCGTGGTACAAATCTATCGTTTCGAGTATTCGCGAAGCGATTAATCCGCCCAAACTTCCGCCGCTGGTGATCACGTCGCGGCCGGTTGAGGGTGCTCTGACCGATGCGGATAAACTGGAACTCCCTTGGTACCAGTCCCTGATCGGCAACATCAAAGACCTGGTAAATCCGCCGAAGCTCCCGCCGCTCGAAGTGACTTCAAAGCCGGTGGAGGTGGGCACTATTTGGGGCGCCTATTCGGATAAGCAGGGCCGCTCTCTTGGATTAGGTTTCCTGATCCAGATTGGCGCGGTGGCCCTGTTGTTTCTGATATTCCGCACACCGATGGTGCAGAACATTATCAAGAAGCCCGGCGAAACGATTATTCTTGCCCCCTACCAAACGAAAGTTCCCGTAGCGGCGCAGAAGAATGGCGGCGGTGGCGGCGGCGGTCAGCGCGCTCCCACTCCCGTAGCCAAGGGCGCGGCTCCAAAGTTCAGCCCCAAGCCATTTATTCCCCCCGCTGTCGCGGTTCCGAAACCTAAGCTGCCCGAAGTGCCGACCATATCCGCCCCCGCTCCTCAGATTGACGCAAGCATATACGGCGATCCGCTGAGCAAACTAAACGACAATTCGGCCGGACAAGGCATCAATGGCCTGGGCAACGGCAAAGGCGGCGGCTTAGGTAACGGCAGTGGCGATGGCTTAGGTGACGGCAGTGGCGGCGGCACGGGCGGCGGTGTGTTCCGCGCCGGCGGTGAAGTGTCCAGCCCGATTCTGATTTCGAAGGTTGAGCCGGAGTATTCAGAAGAAGCGCGCAAGGCCAAGTATTCGGGTACAGTTCTTCTTTCCGTGGTCGTGGATGAGCATGGCATTCCTCAGGACATCCATGTCGTCCGTCCGCTCGGCTTGGGCTTAGACGAAAAAGCAATTGAAGCCGTCCAGCGCTGGCGCTTCCGGCCAGGCATAAGAAACGGCAAACCCGTCCGCGTGCGCGCGACGATCGAAGTCAGCTTCCGGCTGCTCTAGCCGTTACAGCACCGGGTAGTGCCTCTTAACGCATCCCCGAAGGCTCTCCCTTGCAAACCTCGCAAGGGCAAATCTTCCGCAAATGGTCAAACGAGTAAATCCCCGTGCTGTGCCCATCGTTCCAATGGATGCGAATCGCATAGGAACCTACTGGCTCCACGGAATCCATCTTCAAAGCTGGTGTGAACATCTGGAACGGATTTGCAGGCGCTGAGTAGTTCGACTTCTGCGGCTCGGTCCCATGCGCGCCGGTACAACTCGCGCAGGGGCATTCGTCGCGCAGATATGCAAGCGAATAATCACTGTGGTGGTTGTCGCGCCAGTCGATTTTGATTCCGGTGGACTTTGAAATTGCAATGTGTTCAGGATCTGGATTCATTCAGGATGTGCCCTGCATACGTTCGATGTCTCGCACGCCGGGGATGCGTCGGAAAGCGTTAATCACGCGCTCAAGCTGCTTCTTATCGTAGATATCGATTGTGATGTCGATCACCGCACTTTCGTCGGTGCGGTTCTCATCGCCGCGGGCTTCCAAAGTGCGAATATTGCTGCTTTCAGCGCTCAAGATGGAAGTGAGCTGGTGCAGAATGCCAGGCCGGTCGTCCGTGTAAATGACGACTTTGACAGGCAGCGGTTCAATAGCCGAGCGCGCCCACTCGACAGCGATCTTCCGCTCAACCTCATACATGAGCTTCTGGACGTTGGGACACTGCGAGGAGTGGACAGCCACCCCCTTGCCGCGCGTGATATACCCGACAATCTGTTCGCCGCGCACCGGATTGCAGCACTTGGCGCGATAAACCAGGACATCGTCGGCGCCTTTGACGTGAATGGTGAGGTCGCCGTCGCCCAGTGGCGAAGTGGGAGCCGGACCTGGATAAGGGCGCGGAGCGGGAAGGACAGCCGGCGGAGCAGCCTCTTCCATCTCTTCCGGCGCTACTTTTTGCAGAACCTGGCGCGCAGAAAACTTGCCGAAGCCCAGCGCGGCATAGAGATCCTCGGTTTTGCTGACGCCATATTCCGAGGCGACCGATGCCAGATCGTCATGCGAGATGCGGCCGAGGCTCACCCCCATCCGGCGCGCTTCTTTTTCAAGCGATTTCTGGCCAATTTCCACCGCCTTCGCGCGCTCAACCGTATTGATGACATGGCGGATTTTATTCCGTGCGCGAGAGGTCTTTACCACAGCCAGCCAGTCGCGGCTGGGCTGATGATTGGCTTGGGTCAGGATCTCCACAACATCGCCGTTGCGCAGCGTGCTCTTCAGCGGCTTGATGGAGCCATTGACGCGCGCGCCTACGCAGTGATTACCCACATCGCTATGGATGGCATAGGCAAAGTCGATGGGTGTTGCTTCGCGCGGCAGCACAATCACCCGGCCGCGCGGCGTGAACGTATAAACTTCTTCCGAATAGAGGTCGACCTTGAGAGTGGACAGGAAATCTCCGGAATCCGACATCTCGCGCTGCCACTCGACCAGTTGACGGAGCCACGCAATGCGCTGATCATCGTCAGCCGGTCCTTTACTGCCTTCTTTATATTTCCAGTGCGCCGCGATGCCTTCTTCAGCAATGCGGTGCATCTCTTCGGTCCGGATCTGCACCTCGAAGGAAACACCATCCGGCCCTATTACAGAGGTATGCAGCGATTGGTAAAGGTTAGGCCGCGGCATCGCAATAAAATCCTTGATTCGGCCCGGAATCGGATGCCACTCGTTGTGAATCACACCCAGCGCCGCATAACAGTTCTTTACCGAATCCGTAATGATGCGGACAGCCAGAACGTCATAGACCTGGTCAAGTGTAATGCGCTGGCGCTTCAGCTTCAGATACACCGAGTAAGCGCGCTTGACGCGGCCATTCACGCGGGCGGGCACATCCTCCTGCTTGAGTTTCTCTTCAATCTGAAGCTGAAGTTTCTCCAGCAGTTCTTCATACTGCGCACGCTTATGGTCAATCTCGCGCATCAGGTCGGCGGCTTCGTCTGGATGGAGGGTCTTGAAAGAAAGATCCTCCAACTCTCCGCGTACTTTACCCATTCCAAGGCGGTGCGCGATGGGCGCGTAAATGTCGATGGTCTCCTGAGCGATGGCTTCCTGCTTTTCGCGCGCCAGTGAGCCGATCGTGCGCATATTGTGAAGCCGGTCTGCGAGCTTGACGATGATGACGCGAATATCGCTGGTCATCGCCAGCAGCATTTTTCGAAGGCTCTCGGCCTGCCGGTCTTCACGGTTGGCAAAGCTGATCTTAGACAGCTTCGTGACGCCGTCTACGCAACGGGCCACGTCCTCGCCGAACCTCTCGCGAAGGTCGTCGATGGTAGCGGACGTGTCTTCAAGGACATCGTGAAGAAGGCCGGTCTGCAGGCAGACCATATCCATCTGCATTTCGACCAGAATCAAGGTGACGCGGATGGGATGCGTAATGTACGGTTCGCCCGATTTCCGCTTTTGATTGCCGTGCAAACTGGAGGCATAACGATACGCTCGATCAAGGGCGGCGAGGTCGTCGTGAGGTCGCAGCGTTCGTACCTTCTCTTCGAGGGTGCGGTATAGTTCCTCAACAAGCGGGGGCTGCAGGGCGGCGGTTGACATCCGGAAGTTAACTACTAGGTTAGATCAATGAAGTACGGCAACACCGCGAGAGCGAGCCCCGCGCCTCACATTTACCCAATCAGGCCAATCGGCTCTGCCGGCCTATAGGTCAAGATCCACTCGGACCCGGAGCCCTCCACCACCGCCTGATTCCCATTCGCCGGCAGCAGAACCGCCTCCCCGGCCCCGCATCTTTCGCCGTTAATCGTGCCCTCCCCGCCAACACACACCAGCAACATGTAAAACGGAGCCCGTGCAATCTCAATCGCACTTTCAGGCCTCAGCCGCTCAATCCGAAAGTACGCGCATGTCACCAACTCATCTCGGCCCGGACCCAAGTTCTTGGTTTCAGGCACATGCGCGTGGATCCCGGTGTCCGAAACCCTGGCGCCGTGCTCCAGATGCAATTCGCGAGGCCGCCCGTAGTCATAAAGGCGATACGTGATATCGGAATTTTCCTGGATTTCGCAGATCGTGCACCCGGCTCCGATCGCATGCACCGTCCCCGCCGGCGTGAAAATCACATCCCCTTTGGACACTTTGCGCCAATCCAGCAGATCTTCAATTTCTCCTGACAGCGCGGACTCCCTGAGTCTCTCCGCCGAAATCGGTTGGCGGAACCCGACGGCCACCTCGCCCGGCGGTTGCGAATCCATCACGTACCACGCTTCGGTCTTGCCTAAACTCGCGTGATGCTCCTCGGCGTATACATCGTCGGGATGCACCTGCACCGACAGCCGCTCTGTTGTAAACAAAAGCTTCAGCAGAAGCGGGCACACGCCCGGATGCTTCGGATCTCCCGCCGTCCCGAGTATTTCAGGCCGTTCGCGCAGCAGGTCTCCCAATTTTTTTTGCGAAAAGGTGAGATTTTCCTCAAAAGTGAACCACACCTCGCCGATACGGCTATTTTGAGGCGCATGCGGAAAGAAAGGGAGCAAGCTTTCCTTTCCCCAAACGCGTTCCCGGAATATGGGCTGTAAAGGGATCGGTTCAAGCAGGGAGTCTGGCATTGATAAATCTTTCATCTGAGAGTTTTCAATTTAGCGAAGCACTAGCCTTAGGACCGCAGAAAAGGTCAATCGGGGAGCACTATCAATGATCTTGGCTTTCTTATGTACTCTAGTTGTCGGCATTTGCGCGATTGCGCTCATAGGCCTGGAAGACTCGCATTACCGCGTAACCAGGCTGATGCAGGAACTGGACCACCGGGGTGCTACTCCGTCTGGCCGGTCCCGCCGGGAGTCCGAAGTCACCGCTCCCGACGTGGACTTCACTCGCTCTCTTCTCGCCCTAAGTAAAGTTGACTCACTTCTTCCTTGTGATTTTCCAGCACCCGCGCGCGACGGATCTTCATTGTCGGGGTCAATTCCCCCTGATCGATCGAAAAGTCGCGCTCAAGCACTTTAAATCTGCGAATCCGTTCAAAATCCGCCAACTGCTTGTTGACGCGCTTGATCACTTCACTCAGTGCTCTTGACACCGGTTCTGCCCCAGTCAGCGCTGCGCCGGTTTTCTGCTCCTCCGTCACGCCCTTAATCGCTTGAGCGTGCGGAATATTCAAGGTAATCAACGCCGTCATGTAAGGCTTCTTGTCGCCTATCAGCAAAACCTGGTTCACCAGCGGCTCCATCTTAAAGAGGTTTTCGATGCGCGCAGGGTAAATCTTCTTCCCGTTCGAGGAAACGATCAATTCCTTCTTGCGGCCGGTGATATACCAATAGCCTTCCGAATCCACTTCGGCGATATCGCCCGTTGAGAACCACCCGTCCTGCGTAATCACCGAGGCTGTCGCCACCGGATCTTTGTAGTAGCCCTTGAAAATGCAAGGCGTTTTCACCTGCAGTTCTCCATCGTCTGCCAGACGAAGCCCAATCCCAGGCAAGACCTTGCCGATGCTGCCAGGTTTGGGCCGATCCAGCGGGTTGAAGGTAATAACGCCCGCCTCCGTCAGCCCATAGCCCTCGATAAGCGGCATTTGGATCCCGGCGAAAAACTCAGCCAGATCCTTACCGAGTGGAGCAGCACCCGAAGCAGCGATCCGGATTCGGCCGCCCAGGCGTTCCTTCACCTTCGAAAACGCCAGCTTCTCAGCGATCTTCAGCATCCTGGACATCCAGCCGGGCAGCGGCTTGCCCTGCTGCTTATAACGCGCCGCCTCCAGCCCCAGGCCCAAAGCGCCGTGAAAAATGCGCCGCGCAATCAGCGGCCGCTTCTTCAGCTCATTGCTGATGGTGGCGTACATGCGCTCCCATACTCTGGGCGGCGCCAGGAAAATGGTGGGCCGGATGGATTTCAGTTCGGCCGGAAGCCGCGCCAGGCTCTCCGAGAAATATACCTGGCAGCCCATGCGCATCGGGATCAACTCCAGCACAATCCGCTGCGCAATGTGTGCCGAAGGCAGGAAGACCACAGTGGAATCGGTTGGCCCAATCGGGAAACACTCGGGCGCCATGTCCAGGTTCGCCAGAATGGCGGCGTGTGACACGATTCCCATCTTCGGCTCGCCGGTCGCGCCGGAGGTCATGTAGAGAATGGCGCCATCCTCGGGCGAGATCTCATCCTGGATGCGCCGGGCAGCGAGGGGGTCGCGTTCCAGCAGGCTCCGTCCCATCTCCTCAAGCTTGGCCAGCGAAAGCAGCCCTTCGCCTTCGCCGCTGATCAAGATCAGATGCTCGGGAAGCGCAAATTCTTGCGCCGCGGCCGCCGCGGAAAGCTCCTTGTAAGTCTTGAGGTTCTCCACAAAGAGAAACCGGGATTGGGCGCCGCGCAGGCTTTTCACCAGGTCGGCCATCGGATACGCCGTGTATAAGCCCGCGGAGATCCCGCCGGCTGCCATGATGCCTAAATCGACCAGGTAAAACTCGGCGCGCGTCTCACACAGGATGCACGCCAGTTCACCATACGCCAACCCAAGCTCCCGCAAACCGAGGCCGATTTCCAGAGATGCTTTAGCCCATTGATTCCAGGTGTAAGTCTGGTATTCGGTAGCGCCCCGTTTTCCGCCCGGCGCGCCACTGGGCTGATAGAGCGCTTTGGCATCACCATACTTTGCGGCGGTCTCCTGAAGAACCGTGAACACATTTCGTCCGGGCATCGACTGGATTTTATCAGTGTGCGCGCTGGAAGAGCGCCCCCTCGAGAAGCGCTCTTCCGGCACACCGAAAGTCTAAAACTGGTTCCAGAGGAACTGGTTATAAACCTCGTGGTGGAACTGAACTTCAGGGGCTTTGACAACCGTCCCCAGCAGCCTGGCGCACCGGTCCGCCGAAGCCAGTTTCAAGTCGGCGAAGCGGCCCTTCACATCGTCGCCAAACAGCTCTCCGGTCCATTCCGCTTTAGTGAAATCCTCGATCGCCGTGTAGATGTTATCCGGCAGGTAGCGGCTCTTGCCGCCGCGCAGATCGTCGACGGCCTCAATGCTGCCTTCAATTCCCGTGCGGAACACCGAATACAGAACCATGTATGGATTCGCATCCGGCGCCACCGACCGAACCTCAACGCGCATGCTGCGCTCGTTGCCAATCGGCACGCGGATCATCGAACCCCGGTCGGTAGCCGATGCCTTAATTTGGTTCGGCGCTTCGAAGTGCGGATCCAGGCGTCGGTAAGCGTTCACGCTGGCGTTAAAGACCAGGCACAGATCGTTGCCGTGGCTCAAAATGCGATCGATGAAATCCCAGCCGTACTTGCTGAGCATCTCCTGACCGCTCGGATCCCAGAACGTATTCTTTCCGTCCTTCGTAATAGAGACGTTGGTGTGCATGCCGCTGCCGTTCACGCCGACAACCGGCTTCGGCAGGAAGCTCGCCGAAAGGCCCATCCTCGTCGCGATCTGACGGCAAATCAGTTTGTAAAGCTGAATCTGATCCGCCGCCGCCACCACTTCCGCATAACTGTAGTTGATTTCGAACTGCGAAGGCGCTACCTCCGGGTGATCCTTTTCGTTCTGGAAACCCATCGCGCGCTGCACCTCGGCAGCCGTGTCGATGAAGCTACGCAGCGGGTCGCCGGGAAGCGAATGATAGTATCCGCCCGTATTCACATACTCGAACCTGCCGTTTTCGTGGAAGTGGCGTTCGGCGTCCACGCCCTTGAACAGGAAGCCCTCAATCTCGTTGGCCGCGTTGAGCGTCAAGCCGTCGTTCTGGTAAAGCTTTTCGGCATATGACTTCAGCACGGCGCGCATATCGCCCGCATACGGTCCGCCCTGCTTGTCGATGACTTCGCCGAAAACCAGAATTTTGCCCGCGCCGAAAATGTCTGCCGGGGCCCAGTAGAAGGCCGCCCAATCGATACCTAAACGAAGATCGCTTTCCTTCTGGGCGGTGAACCCGCGAATCGAGGATCCGTCAAAGGTCAAGTTATCCCAGCTCTTCACCAGAAACTTCTTGTCGTAATCGAGCATGTGCAAGCGCCCTTCCAGATCGCTGAAAAGCACCGTGACTGCCTTGATCCGCTTCTCTTCTGTCAGATACTTCAGACGTTCTTCGCGAATCTGCTCCATCGGAACTCGCTTCAGGCGCTGGTCTTTCGCCGCCAGATTCAGCTCTTCCAGTTCCGTGTAGCTCAGCGTCAGAAAGTCTTGTAGTGGATTGCTCAATTTATCTCCTTAATCACGTGGGAGTTCCAGTGGCGGAACCACCTGATATGCAAAATGCACAACGCGGACATTCAAGATTCGCTGACGGGGCGAGCCCTGCCAATCGCACGATTCGGCATAAGCTTTGATTGTTAATGAATAACATGCCCCTGCGAAAGCTTTGCCCAATAGATTTTGTTTATAACCACCATCAACACTCGCCGGTAACCCTCTTTTTGAATGGCTCACCGAATGCGGCGCTAGATTAGTAGTGTGCCGGGCCGGTTTTGTCTGTTTCTACTCTTGATCTGCAGCGCCACTGTTTGGGCCGAAAGGAAAGAGGTGTCCGTCTCCGCCGCCACCACCTGGGTTGACACCGGGATGGAAGTAAAACCCGGGGATGTGCTGTCGTTCAGCGCCACGGGCTCTGTGACCTACGAGAACTCTAGGAACGGTCAGATCAACACGTCCACTCCGGACGGGCTGGCTCGCGGCTGGATGGATCTAATGGCCCAGTTGCCGGTGAATGGGAGCGGCAAAGGAGCATTGGTGGGCCGCTGGGGAGATAACCTGGCCGCACGCGCTTTTCTGATCGGGTCCAACTCAGAGCAAACGGCTCCCATTTCAGCCCATCTGTTTTTGGGCATCAACCAGATGGAGTCAGCGGGAGGCAGCGGCAGCTATCACGTCGTTATCAACCGAACTGCGGGCAAACTTCCCGCGGCAGTAGATGCCACGGTTGAGCCACTCACCGAAAGCATGCTGGACAGCATTCCGCCGCGCGTAAATGATGCGCTGGGCAACGCGGGCGATCGAGTCAATTTTGTTCTGGTGGGTTCTCAAGACCAGGTGCAGCATGCGCTGGAGACCGCCGGTTGGGTGGTAGTTGACAAGACTGATAAGGCAGCCATTCTGCACGGGCTGCTATCCAGCTTGTCGAAGGAAGCTTACGTGACGCTTCCCATGAGCCAGCTTGAACTTTACGGCCGCACGCAGGATTTTGGCTACGCCCAAGGCGACCCGCTCAAAGTAGTGGCTTCCCGCCATCACTTTCGCATTTGGAAGTGTCCATTTACCGTTGCGGGCGAAAGCGTCTGGGCTGGAGCCGGCACGCACGATATCGGATTTGACCGCGACGATCGGAACAACGGAATCACGCATAAAATCGATCCGGCCACCGATGGCGAGCGCGATTACATCGGCCAGAGCTTACAACAAACCGGAATGGTCGCGAAGGAAGACTACATGACTCCCAGCCATCCGGTAACCGGCGCGAAAACAGCCACCGGTAGTGGCTTCACCTCTGATGGCCGCACCCTGGTGATTTACTTACGTGGGGACGCCCGCTAAAGCGCGCGGTATCACACCTTCACGTTCAGCTTCTTCACTTCATCCACAATGTAATCGGACGTTCGCCATCCCAATGCAGTAATCGTCAGCGTCGGATTTTTATCCGCATTGCTGACAAACGGAGCCGCATCCGTGACGAACAGATTCTTCACCTCCCACGCCTGGCAATTCGAATTCAGCACAGACTTCTTCGGATCCGCGCCCATCCGCACCGCGCCCACTTCATGAATAATCTGGCCGCCGCGGGCGATGCCCCAGTTCCTTCGCTCGCCGGCCGAGCTCGTCACAACCCCGCCCATCGTATGAATAATTTGCTGGAACGTCTCCTGCATATGCTTAGCCTGCAGAATCTCGTCCTGGCTCCACTTGAAGTGGAATTTCAGCACCGGAATGCCCCACTGGTCTACCATGTTCCTGTCAATCTCGCAGTAGCTGTCATCGTTCGGAATCATCTCGCCGCGGCCCGCAAAATGAACCTCGCAACCATACATCTTGCGCAGATTCTGCTTCATTTCCACGCCATAACCACCGCCCAGCCAGCGCGTGGCGTAACCGCCCATAGCCCCCATTCCGGGCTGCCTTCTGCCGCCGCCAATTTCAATGTGGTAGCCGCGAGCGAACGGCATCTTGTTAGCCTTCTGTTCCTTATAGAGCCACCAGGGCATGTATAAGTGCATTCCTCCCACGCCGTCCTCATTCTGCGCCGGCAGATCCTGCAGTATCGGCACAAAGCCGCTCACGGAAGATCCCACCGTATCCATCAGGTACTTGCCCACGAGGCCGGACGAGTTCGCAATGCCATCCGGAAATTGCGAACTCTTGGAGTTCAGCATGATTCGTGCCGTCTCACAGCAACTCGCCGCCAGCACAACAATCTTTCCGCGAACCTCCCGCTCACTGCGCGTCTTCTTGTCTATGTAAGAAACGCCGCTAGCCAGTCCATCCGGCCCCAGGGTCACTTCGCGCACCATTGCCCCGGTGCGCACCTCCAGGTTCCCTGTCTTCAGTGCCGGCTTGATATGCACGCCCGGAGAATTGAAATTCGCATTCACCCCGCAAGACCGTCCGCATTCAGCACAGTAATGGCACGCCGGACGCCCATTCAGCGGTCGCGTCAGAATCGCCAGACGCGAAGGCACGCACGGGATGTTGAGCTTATCCGAAGCCGAGCGTATCAACCGCTCATAGCCGCGAGGCGCGGGCGGCGGCTGAAAATTACCGTCAGGCGTGTTCTCCAGTCCTTCATGCGAACCAAACACTCCAATCAGTTCTTCCGCCTTGTCGTAGTAAGGGGCCAAATCATCGTAAATAATGGGCCAGTCAAAGCCCTTTCCGTCACGCGAATAGGGTTTGAAGTCGTAAGGGCCCATCCGCAGCGAAATGCGCCCGTAATGATTCGTTCGTCCGCCCAGCATGCGGGCTCGCCACCAGCGCCAGTCGGAGCCTTCCGCATTGGTGTACGGCTCGCCCGGAACTTGCCAGCCGCCTAACAGCGTCGCATCGAAATAACCGGAGGGTTTCGCATGCGTGGCTGCACCGCGATGCGGAACCTGATAAGGCCACTCGAACATCTTCGAGTCCTTCGTGCCCTCGAACCAGTCGCCGGCTTCCAGCATGCAGATCTTCGCGCCCGCCTGCGCCAAAACGTGTGCCGCAATGCCCCCTCCTGCGCCTGACCCCACAATGATTACGTCATAGATTTTCGAACTGGCTTTTGCGTCCTGCATGTTCCAGTTGTAGTTCTACCATTCTTGTTCTAAACCTTCGCCTCAACCTTTTCCTCAAATCCGTCAAATCCACAACCGCGCCGCATGCCCCGCCGGAACTTCTCGCGCTCCTCCGGCGTCATCTTCGCCCAGCGCTCCATCATGCGCCGCCTGAATTGCGGACCGCGCCCAAAGGGCCGGAATCCTCCAAACAAAATCCTACTCAGCACCAGCAGCCCCAACCCCTGCCAGAAACTGATCGCCTTCACGGCGAATATCGCCGGCATCAGGCTGTTCCAAAGGCCCATGACAACCAGGCCGGCCACACTCACGCCAATCGCCGCCATCGCGGCAATCCCGAACACCTTCAACGCTCTATTGCGCTTCATTCTTTCTCTCCTCGCTCACTTCCCAATTCGTCGTGAATCGCTTGCAGACGTTCCCGCAAACGCAACACGGCATACCTCTTCCGCGACAAAAGCGTGTTCACACTCACGCCCGTCAATTCACTCATCTCCTTGAAACTTCTGCCCTCAATCTCGTGGGCAATAAACACCTCTCGCTGTTCCTCCGGCAGTTCCTCAAGCGCCGCATCCAGTTCTTCCAGCAAAACGCTGCGTGCAAACTCAGCTTCCGGCCCGGCGTTTTTGGAAGGCAGCAAATCTTCCCAGCCCTCCACTGAATCGTTCCCCAATACTGTTGCGCTCCGCTTGCGAAACAAATCGGTGATCCGGTTGCGCGCCACCCGGAACAGCCAAGCCCCCACCTGCTCAATGGGCTTCAATAACCGGTAAGCGTCCACCAGTTCGTAAAACACGTCCTGAAAAATGTCTTCAGCATCCAGGCTGTCCGGAACGCGCTTGCGAATGAATTGGCGAAGCCTGGCCTGCTCACGCGCCAGAATCTCTCTGATCCGCCCGTCCTGTTCCGCCGTCACGCTCAGAACTTCTTCCATTCACTATTCAAGACGAACAATCAGCCCGGAAATTGTGGAGGCCGCTAAAATAGTGTTTTACGTGCAAACGGACCTGTTTGTCGGCGACCAGCCGCCTCCGAAGCCCATCTCCGCCCTGCTCACTGTCCGCGATATAGGAAATTGCATTGACTCTACTTCCTTCTTCCGCGGCCGAAGCTACCAGCGGCAGGGCCGCGTTCATAACCTGAAAATCGATGACGATCTGAAACTCATCACCGGCTCGGTAGAAGGCTCCCGGCCCCAACCCTACCAATTGAAAATCGAGCTGTCCTTGCTCCAGAATTCCCGCGTGAACATCAACGGCATCTGCACCTGCCCCATGGCTCACAACTGCAAACACGTCGCCGCAGTTTTGCTGGAAGCCATCAGCCCCAGAATGACCAAGCCGCTCGCCGCTGTTCCCCTCATTGAGCCGCTTCCCTTTGAAGTCAAAAGCTGGCTGGATGGGCTCACTCAGGAAGCCGAGGGCGATGACTACCCGCCCGAGATCAACCAGCGCCTTCTCTACACCGTCATCTCCAGAAGCGCTCCCAACTCGGCGCCCCACCTCGCCGTGGAAATCATCGCCGCCCGCCTACTCAAGAGCGGGGCATTTTCAAGCTCCATCACCCGTCCCGCGCTCTACAACTACACGTCCGGCGATTTCCCTCGCTATTTCCGCACCTCCGATATCGAGATCTGCCAAACCCTCCTCGCCTCCCGAGGCGGCTACAACCACAACTCCTATTCAGTCAAATCATTCGGCCTGATCAAGAACATTGTGGCCACCGGCCGCGCCTTTTGGCTTGATCCGGGCGGCAAGCCCCTCAGCATCGGCGACAATCGCCAGGGGCAAATCGAATGGGCCATGCTCGACGCCAAGGGCCTGCGCCCCGTCCTCAAAGTAGAAGGCGCCATCGCGCTTAACGCAGAGCCGCCGGTCTATGTCGATCCCGAGCAGGGGCTTATTGGAGAGGTAAACCTCCCGCTCCCACACAGCCTCTCCCACCGGCTCCTCAACGCCCCCGCCATCGCGCCCGCGCACATTGAGCAGGTCAGCAAGACTCTCGGCCGCCACCTGCCCGCCAACAGTAACCTTGTACCCAAGCCGCCGGAGCCGCCCATCCTCATCGAGGAAGGCCCCACTCCCGTGCTCCGCCTCATGCTGGGCAAGAACACCATCACAGGTTACGGTTACTACCGCTCAGGCCCGTCAGAGTTCCCCATCGCTCGCTTAGGCTTTCATTACGGCCCCATCGAAGTCGCCATGAACGAGACCAGTCCCATCGTGGAATCCGTCATTTCGAATCGCCGCTACCAAGCCAAACGCCGCCCCACACGGGAAAAGCAGTTTGTAGATAAGCTCCGCGGTATGGGCCTAAGGATGGCTCGCGAGGTCTTTGCCTTCATCGGCCCCGAACACCACCATGATTTCGCCTTCGCCGATTCCATCGACTGGCTGGACTTCCTCTCTCACGACGTCCCCAGCCTTCAGGACGACGGCTTCGGCATCCGCATCGAAGAAGACTTCCCCTATCGCCTCGCCAAGCCCACCGGCGATTTGGAAACTGAGGTTTTCGAAACGCGTGGTGTCGATTGGTTCGAGCTGGGCATGGGTATCCAGGTGGAAGGCGAAAAGCTCGACATCGCTCCCCTGCTTGCACAACTTGTCCTTAACGATGGGCTCGACCCTTCTGCTGCCAGCGTGCTCGCCGAAGACAATGACGATATCTACGTCCGCCTGGCCGATGGCCGCCACCTCGCGCTAGCCGCTCGGCGTTATCTGCCCGTGATCATCGCGCTTCATGAATTTAGCGTCGGCGGCGCGATTCTTGGCAAGAATGGCCGCCTCCAGGTGTCCAAAGCGGAAACGGCTCTGCTATCCACTTTTCACCAGCAGGAAGGCATCGTCTTCAAAGGCTCGGACAATCTGCGCACCCTGGTCCAGAAGCTCAGCGCCACCAAGTCTCACAAACTTCCGCCCATAACTCCGCCGGAAGACTTCAAAGCAACCCTCCGTCCCTATCAGGCCGAAGGCGTCGCCTGGTTGAACCTGCTCTGTGAAGTCGGGCTCGGCGGAATTCTCGCCGACGACATGGGCCTCGGAAAAACCGTTCAGATACTCGCGCTGCTTTCCCTCGAAAAAGCGCAAGGCAAACTGACCTCGCCCGCGCTCATCATCGCGCCCACCAGCTTGATGACGAACTGGCAGAACGAAGCCAAAAAGTTCGCGCCTAACCTCAATCTCCTGCTCCTCCACGGAGCCTCTCGCAAAGGCCGTTTCGAAGAGATAGCCAATCACGACATCGTCCTGACCACTTACCCGCTCATCGCTCGAGATCAGTCGGTCCTGATGAGCCATGTCTGGCACATGGCCATTCTTGATGAAGCCCAAACCATCAAAAACCCCAACGCCGCCACGACCAAGCTGATTCGCGATCTTAAGGCCACTCACCGCTTCTGCCTCACCGGAACGCCAATGGAGAATCACCTGGGCGAGTTATGGTCGCTCATGACCTTCGTCAATCCCGGCTATCTGGGAGACAAAACCGGCTTCGCTCGTAGATGGCGAACGCCCATTGAGAAACACGCGGACTCCGAGCGTTCCGGAATTCTCTCGCGCCGCGTGCGTCCCTTCATGCTGCGCCGAACTAAAGTGGAAGTCGCCTCCGAACTGCCTCCCAAAACCGAGATCACCGAGTCCATCGTGCTCGATGAAGAACAACGCGCCGTCTACGACTCCATTCGCTTGTCCATGCACAAGAAGGTGCGTGATGCTATCGCCGCAAAAGGCTTCTCTAAAAGCCACATCATCATCCTCGAAGCACTGCTCAAGCTTCGCCAGGTCTGCTGTGATCCGTGTCTGCTGAGGCTCTCCGCCGCTGCGCCGGGGACAAAGAAATCAGTCCCTTCCGCCAAGCTCGAACGCCTGATGGAAATGCTCGATTGGCTGCTGCCGGAAGGACGCAAAATCATTGTCTTCTCGCAATTTACCTCCATGCTCGCCCTCATCACGGTGCGCCTGGAAACCGCCGGCATCCGCTACAGTCTTCTTACCGGCGAAACCGTAGATCGTAAAACCGCCATCGAGAATTTCCAGAACGGCGTCGTAGACGTGTTCCTCGTAAGCCTCAAAGCCGGAGGCGTGGGCTTGAATCTCACCGCCGCCGACACGGTGATTCTTTACGATCCCTGGTGGAATCCCGCCGTGGAAGAACAAGCCATTGATCGCGCTTATCGCATCGGCCAGGATAAGCCGGTTTTCGTCTATCGCCTGGTAGCCAGCCAGACCATCGAAGAAAAAATGGACGAACTCAAGGCCCGGAAACGCGCACTGGCCGAGAGCATCTTCGATCAAGCCGGCGCCCCAACATCCATGCTGAGCGAAGAGGATCTCGAAAGCCTCTTCGAAAACTAGACCCTAAACACAGAGTCGCTGAAACAAGTGAGCCAGAGTCTGTTCCGGTTGCTCGCAAAGTCCGCTATGCACCGCTGACAACTGCAACACCGTGCTCTTAGGGCTCACCACCCAGTGGAATCGTTCGCGCACAGAAAGCCTGGCAATCGGCCCGGCCGATGCATCGGCCCGGCAAACCGCCTGTAACCCGTCAAGCCGGCGTCGGATCAACTCTATATCAATATCCGGAGCCAGCGCCGTCAACCGCGCCTCATCTAACTGGAGCTTCACGCCAAGGTAATTCTGTTCCGGACAAAAAACTACTACGCCCGCGTTGATGAACTCCTCGCGTTCCACCCGCGGAACAATTCGAACTACCGCATAGTCAAAGCAGCTGGGCATGCGCCTGTTCGGCCTCCTCGACAAAACCCTCCGCGGCCGCTAGTCGCGCGCTGAAGAATTCAACGAATCCGTCGCGCCGCTCCTGCACGCTGACGCTGCTGCCTTCCGGAACTAGCCACTCCTCTGGAATCGCCGCAATCAGCTTTTCAAAAAATTCGGGATTCAACCCGCCGCGTAATGCCTCGTCAGCCGCCCGAATGCCGCTCGCCCAGGGCAGCAGCACATGCTGCCGGACCGCCGCGAACCGGCTCCGCGCCGCCTGCGCAATGTTCTCCCAATGGTGCTGAAAATAGAGGCTTGCTCCATGGTCAATCAGGTAGAAGCGGTCATGCCACCGCAGCAGATTCGGATTCCGCGCCGTCCGGTCCACATTCGTGATGAACGCATCAAACCAGACTGCCTGCGAGGCAAACTCGGCCGAAGGCCTGTCCCCCGCCGCCTGGTCGAACATCACCGACCCGGGCAGATAATCCATCGCCAGATTCAAACCCTGGCTAGCCAACAGCAGATCATGGATCTCCGGATCAGGCTCATTCCGCCCAATCGCCGAATTTAAATCCAGCAGCACAATCTCGGGAACACTAAGCCCTAATCCGCGTCCGATTCCACCCGCAAGAAATTCCGCCACCAACGCCAGCGGCCCTTGCCCCGCTCCACGAAACTTAGCCACATAGAGACCGTCATCATCAGCCTCCAAAATGGCCGGAAGCGAGCCCCCCTCCCGTAGCGGAGTCACGTAACGAGTCGCCTGAACCCGCCTAACCATTCCACCTGTCACGGCAACCCGCCCTGACCCTGCGAAATCCTGCCCAACACCTTTGGCCCCCTACCTGCTTCCACTAAACCGTGAACCTGACAACCTCAATCTCCGGCTTAGCCCATCAACAAGCCTTAAACATCCTGGGCCTTAACAGCGCAAACCGCTCACCCCAACAGCAACCCCTGGCCCCCTTCGCTCAAATCCTGACCGAGCTGCAACAGATTGAACAAGCCAATCCCGCGAAGTATGCCAAAACCACCCAGCAAATCTCCACCAACCTGGCCGCCGCGTCCAGCACAGCTCAAATCCGCGGAAACACCGCGCTTGCCGCGCAACTGACAAATTTATCCAAAGACTTCGCCGCCGCCTCGCAGACCGGTCAAATGCCAAATATCACCGGCCTTGCCGCCACCCTGCAAAGCCCGGCCAGCACCATGACACCGCCATCCGCGTCGCCGACTGGACCGCAAATGACTCCCCTGCAACTCATTGGAGCCGTAATCGGTAGAGCGGCCGGCCTCTGACGCCCACAAACCAACCTTAAGCCGTCAAATACTTGGCGGACGCCAAAATCATGACGAGCGTCAGCGCGGCAATCGCGAATTCCCCAACGGCGCCCACCACTAGCGGCTTCAAACCCTGCTTACTCAACTGCCGGAAATTCGTCTGCAAACCTACCCCGGCGAACGTCAGCAGAAAAGCCCATCGCGAAAGATTAGCGATGTCGGCAACCTGCGCCTTCGAGAACGCACCAACCGTCGCCGCCAGCGAAATTAGAATAAAACCCAGAACAAACTTCGGAAACTTCTGCCAAAGGTAAATTCCCTTGTTACCGGTAAACGTCTTCTGCGTCTTCCGGGCCCAATAAAGCGCATACCCCAAAACAACAAACCCAATTGTGGCATTACGCGTGGTCTTAGCCAGCACCGCAAACTTGGCCGCCGCATCCGAATAAAGCGCCCCGGCCGCCGTCGCTTCCGCTGTATTATCCACCGCCAATCCGGCCCACAACCCGAACGCGTGGTCCGACATGCCGAAGGCGTGCCCAATCGCCGGAAAAGCAAACAAACTGAAAGCACCCAGCGCCAGGATCGCGCCGATCGCGTACGAGACATCCTCATCGTCCGCTTCAATCGCGCCCTTCGCCGCAATGATCGCCGAGACACCGCAAATCGACGACCCGATCGCCAGCAGCGAAGTCAATTTCGGACTCAAACCCAACCACTTACCGAGCAGCGTCATCAGCACAATCGAAACCGTCAACTCAATCGCCACAAACAACAAGCTGACTCCGCCCAGTTTCAACACGTCACCCAGCAGAAAGCGAACGCCCAGGAACACAATCCCAAGCTTCAGCCAGAACTCATAAGTAGCCACGCCGGGCTGGAAAACCTTCGGCACGCCAACCGTATTCGAAATGATCAATCCATAGACAATTGCCCAAAGCACATATTCAATGTTGGGCAGATGCAGATGATGGGCTTTGCCATACGCAGCAATACTCTGTTCCGTGATTTTGCCGAGCACGCCAATGACGGCCAAAAGCGCAAGGCCTGGCACTTTGCTGAACAGGCTGGAATTCGGCCGGTCAAGCGGCCCTTGGGAAGAGGAAACGGAAGGGGCTGTAGCGCTCATGATGCTTCCCTCATTTACCAGGAAACGTGCGGCAGCACGTTCAGCTTAATCAACACCACAAAAGCCACTGCCACCACCACCGCCCACCAGTCCAAACTCAGCGAGAATCGTTTCGTCTCCATCTACTTCTCCATTCCAATCGATTTTAGGGTGATTTTACCTCAATTGAACACGATCACGCGCAACTCCAACTTTTCCACCGCCAAATCTCAAGCATTATCAATGAGTTACCGAACAGCGCCCAAGAACCCGCCAGCAACCCGGCCCGTCGGCGTGCCACTCTGCAATCAACCGGACCCCTTCAAACCAAGGCCCGGAGCAATCAAAGAGCAACCAAATATGACGCCCAGATCCATCCGCCGCGCCGCCGAGCGAAAAGCCAAAAAGCAGGAGCTGAAAAAACTAAACGCCATGTCCCAAACCAACCAAGGCAGATCCAACTCTGCCCAAAACGCCACAACACAGGGAGCATCCGCCACCAATATCCGCTTGCTCGAGCGCGAATCCAAATCCGACTACCAGGCCCTGGAAAATCTCTGGTTCGAAGCCTACAACCCCCAAAACCCCTTCGAAACCGATCTCGTCCTCAAGGCTATCCAAGCCGACTGGATAGCCCGCCGCGCCGAACGCCACTACTCCGATCTCGAGGTAGACCTGTTCACCGTCAGCCCCAATCTCATCGACTGGACCCCGGAACAACACAAACTCCTGGCCCTGGCCAATCGCTACCGGACCGCGAATGCAAACGCGCTAATCAAAGCCCGCAAAGCCCTCGAAGACTACCGCAAAAACCGCCGAGCCGAAGCGCCCAAAAGTCATCACGCCCAGGCCCAAACCCGGCTTCGACTTCGAAGGCGAAGACGACATAGCCAAAGAACTGGAATGGATGCGCAAAGAAGCTATCCGCCTAGGCTACGCCAACCCCGACGGAACCCCCACCGGCAAAAAAGACTAACCCAAAACCCACCTCATCTCGCTCATTCCATCTGCGTCCATCTGCGTGTATCAGCGGCCCACTATCTTAAGTCCCGCCCTCCACCACGAACTTCCCCAGAAGAAGTTCCCTCATCCGAAACCCGCCTTACAGCCCTATCTACCAGTTCATTCCGTAAATCACCCCACTGACCCTAACTTCGTTTCGTAATCGCGGCTCCAGCCCCCAACGCAACCCCTAAACCCTCACCTTACCCGTTCGTTCCGTAATTCACCCCGCACCCATTCCTCGCCGCCCCGAACTCCGTTTCGTAATCATCACGCGAAACCGCAACCCGCCTCTCAACGTATGATGAGAGTTCGAGGAATCCAAACCGCCAAGCTCCTCCCCAAACAACGAGCTGCGAATCTGCCATGAAAGTTTCGGTTATCATTCCTGCCGCGGGTCTAGGTACCCGCATGGGCCGTACCGCCCCTGAAAAAGAAGGCATCAGCCGCAAGCAGTTTATGCTGCTTAGCGGTTCGCCAATTCTGCTTCACACCATCCGCAAATTCGTCAGCGCGCCGTCCATTTCGGAAATCGTTGTCGCCCTGCGTCCCGACGACATCGAGTGGGCCAAAGACCTGTTCAACAAAGAGCGCCTGTCCCACATCGTCCGAACCGTCGTCGGCGGTGAATCGCGCCAGCAGTCGGTCGAAAATGCGCTCGCCAGCATCGGGCAGGACGTCGAACTCGTCGCTGTGCATGATGCCGTCAGGCCATTCGTCCAGCGCGAGCTCATAGAGAAGGTCATCGCGGAAGCAGCCGAAGCCGGCGCCGCCATCGTCGGCATAGTTCCCGTTGACACCGTAAAACAGGTCCACCGAAATAAGGTCCGCGCCACCTTGCCGCGCGAACGGTTGATTCTCACCCAGACTCCCCAGGTCTTCCGCCTGGACCTCCTGCGCCAGGCGTTCGAAAAGGCCCGCGAAGACGTCTTCATCGGGACCGACGAATCCTCCCTCGTGGAGCGGCTGGAGAAGGTCGAAGTCTCAGTTGTGCTGGGCAATGACCGCAATATTAAAATCACCAAGCCCACTGACATGGAGCTGGCTCGCTTGTATCTTGCGCTGGAGAGTTCCCCGCTGGAATCGCACTGATGACCTCATCGCTAATTCCTCCCTTCCGCATTGGGCAGGGCTGGGACACTCACCGCATCGAACCCGGTCGCCCGCTGATTCTCGGCGGCGTCGCCATACCATCCGATTTCGGGCTGGCCGGACATTCCGATGCCGACGTCCTCTTTCATGCCGTCACGGACGCGGTGCTCGGAGCTCTCGCCCTCGGCGATATTGGAATGCACTTCCCCGACACTGACCCCGAGTGGAAAGGCGCCAACAGCCTCCAGTTCCTTCAGCACGCCATCAAGCTCGCAACCACTCGCGGCTACCGGCTGGTGAACATTGACAGCACCATCATTCTCGAACGCCCCAAGCTCAAGGATTTCCGGCAGCAGATTCGCGAAAGCCTCGCTTTCGCCACCGGGCTGACTGTGGACATGGTGAGCGTCAAATTCAAAACCTCGGAAAAAGTCGGGCCGGTAGGAGAGGGCCGCTCGTGTGAAGCTTCAGCTGCCATTTTGCTGACAGCTTCGGCATGAACGCCAGCCTTCCTGATCCGCGCCTCCTGGCAATAAACGCCCTTCGCTGGGCGGTCATTGCGGGTGGCGTAACCGCATCAGTCTATACGCTGGTCCTTCTGCGAGCGGAGGTCCTGTTTGATCGTGATACTGCGGTCTCAGTCGCAGCTGCGGTTCATCTCCAGCCCGACAATCCGGACTACCTGGATCGGCTCGCCAGTTGGCAGCCGGAAGATGCCCAGAGCCTTCTCCACCGTTCCGTCGCGGCGAACCCGTTCGACTCCGGTGCCTGGATTCGCCTGGGCTTGCTCTCGGAACTCAAGGACGCCGACAACGCGGCCGCCGAAAAGTTTTATCTGCGCGCGGCTGAGGTGAACCATCTCTTCACACCTAAATGGACGCTTACTAACTTCTATTTCCGCCGGCAGAATCCCAACCAGTTCTTTCGTTGGGCGAAAGAAGCCCTCAGCATTTCGCCTCACGAATCCGCACCCGTGTTTGCCCAGATGTGGTTGATGAGCCAGGACGAAGGCAAGCTGAACGAGACCATCCCCGACCGTCCGCGCGTTCTTCTGCAATACGCCGGGTATCTCACCGACACCCGGCGTTTCGATCGTGTTCCTCATGCGGTGGAGCGAATGGTCCGGCTGACCTCCAAAGAGGACCCCAGTCAGTGGGGCCGCGACGACCTGCTCGCCGCAAGCCTCGACAAGATGCTCGCTGCGGGAGCGTTAACGCCTGCTTTGAGCACCTGGTCCATCCTGGCTTCGGCGGGCTGGCTCGGTGAGGAGTCTGTCCCTAATGATCGCCGTCCCATCACCAACGGCGATTTTCATGAGCGCTTTTACGGTCACGGATTCGATTGGGTGAGCCTGGAAAATCCCGGCACGCGAGTCGAACAGTATCCCGAGTCCCCTGCCGTCAACATCAGCCTCTATGGTGATGAATCTGAGCATCTCAGCCTGCTCCAGCAATACGCACCCATAGCGCCCGGCCAACCGTACTTGCTCTCCTGGCATGCCGAGTCAAATGACCTGCCGGGCCCAAGTGGCCTGACTTGGCGCGTGCACCCTCTACCCGACGGCAGCGGCCCGGATCAAGTCTCAGAGGACCTGCTCTTGCAAACCGGTTGGACACTACTCGCCCCACCCAGAGCCACCGTCCTCTTGATCAGCCTCGAATACAAGCGGCCGCCGGGCTCCCTCCTCGCCCGCGGTACGATCGCTGTCAAATCGGTCAATATGATTAGCAATCCGTCCAATCCGATCACCACCGAACCGCGCAAATGAGGGACCGGCCGATGAACTTGGATTTCGGCACACCAAAAAAAATGGGCGTCCGCAGGGACGCCCATTTTCCAACACACGAACAGATCTAACGGGAAATGCGAACGGCCACAACCGAAGCGGCCATGCCCACATGATAGTTCGAACGGTGCGTATCACGACCATAGGACACAGTCGAACCAGGCAAATCAACCTGCGTAAGTGAACAGTCCTTGCCCAGACAGGTAAATGTCAGCTTGGGATTTTCGGGATCAGCCGTCCCCTGCTTCCACATGCCCACCATAATGGAATGCCTGTTATCGCCGGAGATCGTGAAAATAGGCAGGTGGCCCCCACTTTCGAACTGCTTCACTTGGTACTTGCCGGCGGGTAAGGTTTGCGAATCAACATGAAAACTAAATGGCACAACAGCCACTTCGCCTTCCTGTGCTTGAAGAGTTGAGATTCCAGCGAATGCGATCAAAATCGCAGCCGGGATGATAGTTGAAAAATGACGGTTCATTGTATCCTCCTCCGAACGTCTGCGAGTGGCCTCTTGCGGTGACTCGTGCTATTCGTTATTGCGATTCAATGGCCGTACTGAGATACAGGCGTTTCGCACTTAGGTAAACGCTTGTATCTCGTTTCCATAGCACGTTATGTTCGTATGCTGATGGAAAGCAAGTAGATAATGTTACTTCGCCGCGCCGGAAGTGTAGTCTTCGTACTTGCCCGCGAAATCTTCTACCTTGCCGTGGTCAAAATGCCATACGCGCGATGCCACTTCATCCACCAAGTCTTCGTCGTGTGACACCAGCAGCACCGTTCCCTCGAACTTCTGCAAAGCGAAGTTAAGCGCGTTGATTGCTTCCAGGTCCAGATGGTTGGTAGGTTCGTCGAATACGAGAACATTGGGCTTCTGTAACATCAGCTTGCAGAAGATCAGGCGCGCTGCCTCACCGCCGGAAAGCGCCTCAGTCTTCTTGGCGCCCTCTTCGCCGCTGAACAACATCTGGCCTAACAGGCCGCGAATCTCTTCGCGCGAAGCTTGCGGGTCCCAGTTGTGCAGCCAGTCCGCGACCGTGGTGCCCGGAGCAATGCTCTCGCGATGATCCTGCGCAAAATAGCCTACCTGCACCTCATGGCCCCAGGTCACGGTGCCTGAATCGCGGCCCACATCTTTATCGTCAACTCCCGGCGCATTCGCCAGCAGAGCTTTCAGCAAGGTCGTCTTACCGGAACCGTTGCGGCCAATCAAGCCGATCTTTTCCCCGCGCTGCAAAGAAGCCTTGAAGTTCTTGATCACTTCCAGGTTTTCGTAACCTTTGCAAAGATCCTTGATCTCCAGCACATGGCGTCCTGACGGCCGCTTCATCTCGAACCGAATGAAGGGACGAGCGATATTCGAACGGGCCAGTTCAGTGGTCTGCAGCCGCTCCACTTCGCGCTTACGGGAAGTCACCTGACTGGCGCGGGTGCCGGCTGCGAACCGCGCGATGAACTCGTTCAGCTGCGCAATCTTCTTCTCGCGCTGCGCGTTCTCGGATTCAATACGCGAACGGACCTGCGTCTTCTGCAGAACCATGTCGTCGTAGCCGCCCGTGTAGGTGATGATCGTCTGGTAATCGATGTCCGCAATGTGCGTGCAGACGCTGTTCAGGAAGTGGCGGTCGTGCGAAATCGTGATCAGCGTGCCGTTGTAGTGCGTCAGGAAATTTTGAAGCCAGTGGATGGATTCAAGATCCAGATAGTTCGTAGGCTCATCCAGCAACAGAGCATTCGGATTCCCGAACAAGGCCTGCGCCAGCAGCACACGCACCTTTTGGCCGCCCTGCAATTCACCCATCTGCCGGTCGTGCAGCGCTTCTGGAATATCCAGACCATCCAGCAGCACAGCCGCGTCGCTCTCCGCCGTGTAGCCATCTTCTTCGGCCACCACGCCTTCGAGTTCGCCCAGCCGCATGCCGTCTTCATCGGTGAGGTCGGCTTTCGAGTAAAGAATCTCGCGCTCTTCGAGCGCCTTCCACAACGGCATGTTGCCCATAATTACCGTGTCAATGACACGGTAAGCGTCAAACAAGCTCTGGTCCTGCCGCAGGATGCCGATCTTCTTCGGCTTCACCACAACGCCCTTCTGTGGCTCGTTTTCGCCGGAAAGAAGCTTCATGAAAGTGGATTTGCCGGCGCCGTTGGGACCCGTTAGGCCATAGCGGCGTTCGTCGAGGAACGCGGTAGTCACGTCCTCGAACAGAATCTTCGCGCCGAAGCGCATACTTACGTTGCTGACAGATATCATGCGGAGAAACTAAGGAGGGGAATCTTCAGTTTATCGCAGCGGCCGAAGCTGCGCGTGGCATGGGCTGATTCGACGCACGATTTCTTGACCCGTAATACTCGGCGTACACCCTCGTGAAGATGGCCCCGAACAGGAATATCTGCGCTGAATAGTAGACCCAGACGATCAGCGCCACCAGAGATCCGGCTGCCCCGTATGTCGAGCCGACACCCGCGGTAGCCAGATAAAAAGCCAGCAAAGCCCGCCCGATGGTAAACAAAACCGCGGTCACGATCGCGCCGATTCCCACGTCCCGCCACGCCACGGGAACTTCCGGCACAAACTTGAAGATCAGCGCAAACAGCACCGCCATGGCCGCCAGCGTAACGCCGACGTTCACCACCTCGCCCACCACCGCGGTTCCAGCCGGCACATAGTGGTAGAAATACTTCTCACTCACGCCGAGCGCGGCGCTGACCAGCAGGGAACCCACCAGCAGTAGCCCAAGCCCCAGCACCATTCCAAACGTTGCCAGGCGGCGAACAACATATCCCCGCACACCCTTTGATCTTGTTTTCGCGCCCCAGATTGTGTTCAGAGAGTCTCGTAGTTCTACGAAAACGCCCGAGGCTCCAAACAGCAAGGTGGCAAGTGCGATCGAACTTGCGACAAGTCCGTTCCCCGGATGATGCGCGCTCTTCAGCACGGACCGTAATGTGTCCGCTCCCGCGCTCCCTACCAGGTCTCTGGCTTGGCTCAGAATGTCCTGTTCAGCAGTCGTCTGGTTCAAAAAGAACCCGCAAATGGCCACCAACAAAACTACCAGGGGAGCCAGTGACAACAGCGTGTAAAAAGCCAGCGCTGCGCCCAGTCGAGGCGCGTTGAATTTATCCCAGCCGCTTGCAGTGCTCTTGATCAAATCCAGTGCGGTTGTTCGGTTCATCCGGTGCACTGATGAGACGAAGATGGCTCCCGGTTTGAGACAGTTGGTAACAGCGAAATCGGATTGGGCATCTTAAGGTTGCGACTGCGCAGGAATGCCGAACGACAGAAAGATGGCCATTGCAAACCTTACTCACGAGACCATTTGAACGAAATGCGTAATTTACGGAACGCAAGTCTCTGCCTGTGTGTTCTCTTCAGCCTTTCACCCGTTGCCTTCGGTCAGGAATTTTGGGGAAGAACTGTAACCACAATCAACTACCAGCCTGCCCGTCAGCCAATAGATCCGCATGATCTTGATGATGCCCAGATGGTGCGCGTGGGTGAGCCTCTGAACCAGTTGCAGTTGGCTGCGTCCATTGATCGCTTGTTCTATACCGGCCTCTACAGCGACGTTAAAGTGGATGCCGAACCTGACGGCGCGGGTGTCCGCCTCACGTTCATAACAACCGCGCGGCTCTTCATCGGTCACGTAGACGCGAGCGGAAAAATTAGCGATCCACCGAATCGCGCCGTCATTCTGGGAGACGCCCAACTCTACTTGGGTCAGCCCTTCGACCCCGATATGGTGGAGACAGCACGCAAAAACATTGAGCAGGAACTAAGACAAAACGGGCTGTTCACCGGCACTGTGGGCGCAACAACAGTGGAAGATCCGGTCAATCACCAGATTATGATTGGCTTCACTGTCGACGCGGGACACCGCGCGAAATACACTAAACCCCAAATCACCGGCGACGCGAAGCTTCCAGACGCCACTATCCTCGCCGTAACCGGCTGGCGCTTCCGCTTTATCCATATCTGGCGCAAGGTAACGCTCGGGCTGACGGATAAGGGCATCGACAACATCCAGAAGAGATACGCCAAAAAGCAGCGCCTGACGGCCAGCGTTAATTTGGACTCGATGGATTATGACAGCAAGACGAACCGCGCCACCCCGCACCTAGATATTGATGCCGGTCCACGCATCGCCATCAAAGCGGTGGAAGCTAAAGTCTCAAAAGGCAAGATGCAGAAGCTCGTGCCGGTCTATGAAGAGGGCGCAGCCGATAACGACTTGCTAACCGAAGGTGCGCGCAACCTGCAGGATTATTTTCAAGGAAAAGGTTATCCCGATGTGGATGTCACTTTCCGGCGCGAGCCGGTAAAGGACGATCTGGAAACAATCAATTACTACATTGCGGCTGGTCCCCGCCGCCGTCTGGTGGAAGTAAGTATCGTTGGCAGCACTTACTTCTCGGATGAGACCCTGCATGAGCGGGTCTTTCTAAAGCCCAAATCGCTTCTGCTTCGCTACGGGCGCTACAGCGACAAGTTCCGGAAGCGTGATGAGGAAGCGCTCGAAAACCTTTACCAAAGCAATGGCTTCCGGGATGTAAAAGTCACGTCCCGAGTTCAAACCAACTTTAACGGCAAGGAAAACGATATCGGTGTCACCTACACGATCCATGAAGGCAAGCAGTGGCGAGTTTCGAAGCTGAGCATCCAGGGAACATACCGGCTGAATATCGATAGCATGCGAGATCTCCTTGCCTCGGCCGCCGGCCAGCCGTTTGCAGAGGTCAATATCGCGTCCGATCGAAACCGAATTCTTGAATACTACTATCAGAATGGCTTTCCCACCGCGACGTTCAGTTATGCCATCAACTCAAACACGGACAACGGCACCGTAGAGCTCACCTACAGAGTCAACGAAGGTCCCCGCGAATTTGTCCGCAAGGTAATTGTCACCGGACTCCAGACGACACGCCCGGAACTCGTGAACAGTGAAATCGACTTGCATAATGGCGAGCCACTTTCAGTCACACACGTCAACGACATTACGCGGAAGCTCTCGGATCTGGGCGTTTTTGCCAATGTTCAGTCCGCCATTCAAGATCAGGACGGACGAAATCTCTATAAAGATGTCATTTATGATTTTGATGAAGCCAAACGTTACTCATTCAATGTCGGCCTTGGCTTGATCATCGGCCAATTTGGCGGAACCACCAATAACCTATCCGCAGCGGGAGGAGCGAAAGGCGCTTCTCCCATCGTTGAGTTTGATGTCAACCGGCTGAATCTGTTCGGGCGCGGCGAAACGCTTTCGCTGCAGACGAAGTACTCCACGCTGGAACAGCGCGAATCTTTGAATTACATCATTCCGCGCTTCTTCGGCTCGAAAAATCGAACCGTCACATTCTCGGTGCTTTACGACACTACCCAGGATGTCCAAACCTTCTCCTCTCATCGCGAAGAAGCATCCGTTCAAACAGCGCAGCGTTTTGGCCGGGCGTCAACGCTGCTGGTTCGCTTCGCCTATCGCCGAGTCAGCACGGCCAACCTCAGCATTCCGGCATTGATTGTTCCGCAGCTGCTGGAGCCCGTTCGCATTGGCATCCTCTCGGCCAGCTACATACAAGACCATCGCGATAACGCCGCAGACGCCCACCGCGGATTCTGGAACACTCTGGATGCCGGTGTCGCGGGCAGTTTCTTTGGATCGCAGCGCAATTTTGCGCGAATCTTGGCGCGCCAGGCAACATACACACCTATCGGCCGCAATCTGGTGTTCGCGCGTCAGACGCAGTTCGGCGTCATTCTTCCGTGGAACATTCCCGCCGGCACTTCCAGCTTTGACGACATCCCGCTGCCCGAAAGATTCTATGGCGGCGGCAGTGTGTCCATGCGCGGTTTCGGCGACAATCAGGCCGGCCCGCGCGATATTGGAACTCCAACTGAGTTGGGCGCGCCGATGGAGAAGACCGCCACCGGCTTTCCGATTGGCGGCAACGCGCTCTTCTTCAACACCTTTGAACTACGATTCCCGCTGCTGGGTCCTAACATCTCAGGCGTGCTCTTTCACGATATGGGCAACATTTATACCGGTCTTAGTGACATTTCGTTGGCGTACAAACAGTCCAGTCTGGGCAACTTCAATTACGCCGTGCAGGCCCCCGGATTCGGCGTTCGCTACAAGACACCGCTCGGCCCTGTGCGCGTGGATTTTTCGTACGCTCTGAATCCCTCTCAATACTACGGCTACAACAGCAATCTCACCATTCAGCAGCTCTTGCAATGCGGCCCCACACCTGCTTCCGGCTCTGCCTGCGTCAGTTCAAAGCAAAGCTTAAGCCACTTCAATTTCTTCTTCTCCATCGGGCAGGCATTCTAATGCGATTGCGTCTGGCTGCCTTTCTATTCCTTGCCTGCGCGGCGGCTCAGCCCGTGATCATCGACAAGATCGCCATCACGGTTAACAACGATCTGATCAAAGACAGCGACATCGATCGTGATTTGCGCACGACACAGCTATTAAATGGCGACACGCCGAACACATCACCGGAAGAACGGAAGAAGGACGCCGCGCATTTGATCGATCAGGTTTTCATCCGGGAAGAGATCCGAGCCGGCGCTTATCCGATTGCCACTACGCAGGAGGCTGAAGCCGAACTTAATCAGGTGATAAAAGATCGTTTTCGTACGCCCGTTGCTTTGCAGGCAGCCCTGAAGCGATATCACCTGACCGAGCCCGACCTGCGAGAGCAATTCCGCTGGCAATTGACAGTCTTGCGCTTCATTGACGCACGCTTCCGCCCCGCGGTTCTCATTGCGGATCCGGAAGTGGACAAATATTACCGGCAACATTTGGCCGAGCTTCGCAAACACAATCCGAAAGGCAGCGTAGCGGACCTGAAGGCTGACGCGCGCAACATTCTCACGGGCGAGCAGGTGAACAAATTGCTGTTCGCCTGGCTGGACGATCAGCGTAAAACCGCGAAAATTCGCTATCTGGAGGAGAGTTTAGCTTGACCCACCGTCAAAGATTCTGGCTGGTTCTGTGCGCATGGGTTGCCGGCGGCTTAGCAGTGATCGTCTTGGCGTCGCTGCTGATCATTCAAACCCAGTGGTTCGGCAACTTCGCAAAAGAGAAAGTGATTGCAGCGCTTGAAGACTCAGTCGGCGGCCGCGCAGAGATCGGCTCAGTTCAAATAGACCCGTGGAGCTTAACCGTACGAGTCAGAAATGTGATTCTTCATGGAACCGAACCGTCCAGCGCCGCGCCACTAGCGCAGATACCGCTGCTGGAATTGCGGTTGAAATTATTCACTGGAATCAAGCACACCGTTGATCTTGCCTATCTCGGCGTCAGCAGCCCTAAAGTGAACTTGATCGTCAATCCGGATGGCACCACGAACATACCGACCCCCAAGGTCAAACAAGCGCCGAGCAACACTTCCGGATTGCAGACGGTGGTTGATCTCGCCATCGGGCAATTCCGAATCGACAACGGGTTGCTGGCGTTTTCACAAGAGAAATCTCAGTTTTCCGCGCAGGGCGAAAATCTGCAGGCCCTGCTTAATTTCAATAGTTTCAACTCCACCTATGTGGGCAACTTAAAGATTGATCCGCTGTTGCTGTCCTTGGGCAAGGGAACGCCGCTGCCAGTGCATGTGAATCTGCCGGTCCTGCTCGAAAAGGATGCCGTAAGCATCAGCGGCGGCACTCTGGCCACGGCAGCATCCCAAATTTCTATCAACGCCGGTCTCCGTGATCTAAATGCGCCTAAGATCTCAGCCCGCATGAACGCGAATTTAGCGCTGGCGGAAATGCAGAAGGCATTTAACCTGCCGCTGGACTTAACCGCCCGTGACGTTCCGAAGACCCTGACCGCGGATCTTACGGCACTTTATGATCAGAACGCCGGCTCCATTCAGATCCAGAACGCCAACCTCGATCTGGGTCAAACAACTTTTCGAGCTTCGGGGACCATGCAGCCCACGGGCAATCAGGCGGTGCAGTTCAATGGCAAGCTGGCGCTCACTCAGCTGTCTCAGCTTTTGAAACTGGGAACAACTCAGATGAGCGGAGCGCTGCTATTGAACGGCACCGCCCGCATGGGCGTCAATAACAACTACTCCGTCAACGGAAACATAAATTCTCAAGCTTTGGGCATTCGTAGCGGGGACGTAAGGCTCAACGACGTGTCGCTTTCCGGACCATTCCATGTTGATCCTTATCTGATCAGCGCCGACGGGCTCAAGCTGGACATACTCGGCGGCAATCTTTCTGCCAAGATCTTTCTCGAAAAGATGCAGAACCTCAGCGTAGAGGGCCGTCTCAGAAACTTTGCTATTCCCGCTTTAGCGCGCGCATTCGCCGGCCATCCACTTGGTTATGACGGAAGCATCAGCGGCTTATTATTAGCCAAAGACGATTTAAAGGCCCACGGAACAACCGGCGCGTCGGCCCAAGCGCACCTCGAGATTTCACCCGGAAGCAACGGTGTGCCCGTCAGCGGCCATATTGACGGTCGCTTTAACGGCGAATCGGGACTGGTTGATCTGCAGCAGTCCTACCTTGCACTCCCCAATACCCGCCTTGACTTGGCCGGCAACATCAACAACCAATTGAACATTGCGCTGGTCTCACACAACCTCAACGATTTTCTTCCCGCCGCAAACTTTGGCGCACCAAAGCCCATAACGGCCATGCCTGTGACGCTCCAGGGAGGAACTGCGCGGGTGACGGCGCAAATTATTGGCAGTCTCTCGACGCCTGACATCCAGGCGCACGCTTCCGTTGACCGGTTCGCTGTGGAAGGAAGTCCGATACAGCACGCTGCGCTGGATTTGGCCGCTTCGCCTTCCGGAGCCGCCATCCGCAACGGCGTGTTGACCAGCAAGGGTATAAACTCCACCTTCGACGCTTCCATCGGCCTCAATAAATGGAAGCCGCTTCCGCAATCGCCGCTCAACGCGAATTTAAGCCTTCCCAATGGCAATCTGGCAGACATCCTGCTGGTAGCGGGTCAAAAGAATGTGCCGGCATCCGGCAATGTCAATGCGCAAGTGCACATCAACGGCACATACGGTGATCCGCTAGGCAATGCTTCACTGCAGGTCACAAAGGGCGTGGCCTATGACCAGCCATTCGACAAAGTGCAAATGAATGTCGACCTGACGCATGACTTGATCTCGCTGAGCAATCTGGAGCTGGACGCCGCGGGCGGGCAACTGGTGGCCAATGGAACTTTCCGTCACCCGAGCGACAGCTTCGAGGTGGGACAAGCGCAGTTTCACCTTGCCGGCAACAATATTCAACTTGCCAGTGTTCAACCGCTGCAGCAGCGCAGCCCTGGAACGGCAGGGCTTTTGAAATTAGTAGCCGATGGGGCAGGAAGCTTGCGCAAGTCGGCGAATGGCACTGAATTCCAAATCTCAAATCTCAGCTCTGATTTTTCGGCAGACGCGTTGAAAGTAAACAATCAGGCGGCCGGCAACCTGACCGCCCAGGCCCGTACAGTCAACGGCGCGGTCAACTACAACATTCATTCAGACTTCGCCGGTTCCGCCATTCAGGTGGATGGGAAAACTTCACTATCCAAAGATTACCCAACGAAAGCCTCGGCGTCTATCCAGAATCTGTCCATTGAGAAGGCGCTCGCCATCGCGGGACAAGCAGCCATTCCCGCCACAGGAACGCTTTCAGCAAATGCGAATGTCTCAGGCACGCTGGACAACCCGGACGCCAACCTGAATCTCACACTTTCAAGAGCGGTTCTCTACAGCGAACCGCTGAATCAGTTCAGCACGAAAGTTCATTACAGCAACACGCAAATCAACATACCCAGTCTCAGCGTCGATGTTCCTGCCGGAACACTAAATGCTTCAGCCGACTATGTACACAAAAGCGGTGATCTGAATAGCGGACACATGCAACTGAGGTTGAACAGCAGCGATATAGATCTATCGAAGATCAAGCACATCACGCAAGCTGAATCCGGCGTCGGCGGAAGCCTGAAGCTGATGGCGGATCTGGCGGGGGATATTCGCGAATCGCATGGAAAGCCGGAGCTCCTGTTAACTGCAGCGAGCGCAGACATCAATGCGCAGGCTCTGCGAGCAAACAATCAAGATCTAGGGCAGTTACGCCTCACCGCACAAACCAGGCAGCAAACTGTGGACTACGTGTTGAGTTCAAGCCTGGCGAAAGCGAAATTTAATGGTTCGGGCAGCACGCAGTTGAGCGGGGAATATCCAACACATGCAAAGCTCACATTCGCCAATATCCGCTACACGAACATTGCACCTTTCCTTCCGAGCGATAATCCAGCAAAGCCTGCATTTGACGCTTTCGTCGAGGGGCAAGCCAGCGTGGATGGTCCGGTTTTGAAAGCAAATGCCTTGTCGGCGAGACTTCAACTCAATCAAGTCGTCTTGAACACAACCGCGGCAAGCTCGGCCACCGGCGGCCCTGGTTCGCGTAAGGTGCAACTTCAAAACGAAGGCCCACTGATTCTGGCGCTTGACCATTCCGTGGTCAAAGTGCAGCAATTCCGCATCCAGGGCGTAAAGACTTACTTTCAGGCCAGCGGCGCAGTGGATCTAAATAAGCCGACCGATGCGATCGGTCTGAAAATGCAGGGCGACGTTGATCTCGGCATTCTACAGGACGCCGATCGCGATATCTATTCATCGGGCAATGTTCTGCTGGACGCCACGGTGCACGGCGCCCTCAAGAAGCCGCTGGTCAACGGACGCGTAGAGCTGAAGAATGCAAATATTAATTACGCGGCGCTTCCCAATGGGCTTTCCAACGGCAACGGCGTAATACTGCTGAACGGAACCAACGCCACCATCCAGAGCCTGACGGGCCAAAGCGGCGGCGGCAAAATCACGCTCACCGGCTTCGCGGGCCTGACCCCGGACACGGCGGTGTTCAATCTTCACGCCGTGGCATCCAGGGTTCGAACGCGCTACGACAGCATCAGCCTCACCACAAGTTCCGATATCACTTTGGCTGGCAACGCGAATAGGTCCGTCCTGAATGGCGCGGTCACCGTACAGCGGATTGCGTACTCATCATCCAGTGACGTCGGCTCCATTTTGACCAGCGCTTCCGCACCACCTTCTGTGCCTTCGGCACCTTCGCCGTTCTTATCCGGAATGCGGCTGGACGTACGGATTATGACCGCGCCGGATCTCCGGGTCATCACCACCTATACACAAAAATTGTCCCTGACCTCGACGCTGAACCTTCGTGGCACGGCGCAAGATCCAGGGATGCTCGGCCGGTTGGACGTGACGAATGGTCAACTCGTGTTTTTTGGCAACACTTATACGGTCAACACGGGAGCCATTAGCTTCTATAACCCCAATCTTATTCAGCCGATTCTGAATCTTTCGCTGGAGACAATCGCGCAGGGCGTAGATGTCACTTTGGGCGTAACGGGACCGGTGAACAATCTGAAGCTGACCTACCGGTCCGATCCGCCATTGACGTTCGAGCAGATTGTGCAGCTGCTGGCGACCAACACTACGCCTTCCGATCCAACCATCGCCGCCAATGAGCCAACACCGCCGCAGCAAACCACCAGCCAGATGGGCGAATCGGCCGTTCTGGGCGCGGCGGTTGCGAGCCCGCTGGCAAGCCGGGTGAAGCGGCTGTTTGGGCTTACCCAGTTCGCTATTGATCCTTCCATCTCCGGCCCCAACGGACAACCCGGCGCAAAAGTGACACTGCAGCAGAAGATTGCCGACAACCTGACCTTCACCTACATAAACGATGTCACGCAAACCAACTCAGAGATTGTCCGCGTGGAATATGACATCACTCCAACGCTGTCAGCGGTCGCTTTGCGCGATTTTAACGGCAATGTGAGCGTAGAGCTGTTCTATAAATTCCATAAACGTTGAGGTTTGGGACACTTGAGTATTAAGGCAAAGGCGCGGCGAAGACGCCTGGAGTGCCTTACAATATGAGAGTTGCCTAATAAGTTTTTGAGTCAGCTTTCGCAATGACGGAGTTCATCAGAGACACCTACCGCTATCGCGAGCTGATCTGGGCTCTGGCGCTCAAGGAACTGAAAATCCGTTACAAACGTTCGGTTCTAGGGTTCTTATGGGCTCTTCTGAACCCGATGCTTCTGATGCTGGTGCTGACCGTGGTGTTCTCGGTCATCATGCAGGCGCAGATTCCGCATTACGCCATATTTATTCTTAGCGTACTGCTGCCGTGGACGTTCTTTTCCCAGTCCCTCGCCTATGCAGCCGAGTCGATTGTAGGCAATGGAGATCTGATCAAAAAAGTCAAAGTATCGAAACTGGTGTTCCCGGTGGCGGCGGTGGTGTCGAACATGATCAACCTGCTGCTTTCGCTGATTCCCTTGGTGCTCATTGTCGCCGTCATGCGTCACCCGTTCCACATCACCTGGTTGTATCTGCCCGTGCCACTGCTGGCCCTGACTTTGTTTACGCTCGGAGCAACGTTTTTCTTCGCAGCTATCAATGTCTATTACCGCGACGTTTCGCACATTCTGCAAATTGTCCTGCAGGTCTGGTTTTACATAACGCCGATCATCTACTCGCTGGATTTCTTTCCTGCCAAGTACCGGTTCTACTTCCGCCTGAATCCGCTGCAATACTTTTTTAACGGCTTCCGGCTGAGCGTTTATTACGGTCTGCTGCCCACCTGGCACTCGACCGCCCTCTCATTCGTCCTTGGTTTTCTGGCTCTCTACATTGGCTTTTGGGTATTCCGCCGCAAGCAGGATGAGTTTGTTTTCTACGTCTAGTTCCTAATGCTTGACTCTTCTATTTCTATTCGCGCGAAAAATCTGACTCAGCGCTTCCGTGTCATTCACGAACGCCCGGATACGGTTCGTGAGTTATTTGCCAAGTTTCTTCGAAAGCCCGTCAAGTATCACGATTTTGAGGCTGTCAGCAAAGCCTCATTCACGGTTCGAAAAGGCGAGATGGTGGGGTTTATCGGACGCAACGGCAGCGGCAAAAGCACGCTTCTCAAGATTATCGCCGGCGTTTATCGGCCCACTATGGGTGAAGTCCACGTGGAAGGCACCATTGCACCGCTCATCGAATTGGGCGCGGGTATGCACCCCGAACTCACCGGCCGCGAGAACATTATTTTGAATGGTTTGCTGATGGGCTATTCGAAGGCCCAGATGAAAGAGCGCGAAGACCGCATTATCGAATTTGCCGAGATTGGCGACTTCATCAACTCGCCCGTCAAGCAATACTCTTCGGGCATGTACCTGCGGCTGGCCTTTTCCGTGGCCACTGAAGTAGATCCGGACGTCCTGATCATCGACGAAATTCTGGCGGTCGGCGACTTTGCATTTCAGCAGAAATGCATGGACCGCTTAAAGGGCTTCCAGGCAGCGGGAAAAACGATCCTGATGGTGACGCACTCAGCCGAGCAGGTGCTTAAGCTTTGTGATCGCTGCATCCTGCTTGAAAAAGGCTCAATCATCTTCAATGGAGATCCGGCGCACGCTGTTGAGCTTTACACGAGCGGCAGCGTTGGAGAAGAACCCGTTCTGGTTGAGACGCCTTCCGTTCACGCTTAAAAGAATTTGCCGGATCCCAAAGGCAACGATTACGAACGGCCGATTTTAAAGCAGTTCGGCCGCTGTGAAGAAGAAAGGGATCTCCTGGGCAGCAGTTTCGGCAGCGTCGGACCCATGGACCGAGTTGCGTTCGATATTTTCAGCGAACTGCTTTCGGATGGTGCCTTCGGCGGCATTTGCGGGATTGGTTGCGCCCATGAGTTCGCGCCATTTGGCTATGGCGTCTTCACGCTCCAGGGCGAGCAATACCACCGGACCTTCGGTCATAAACGTAACCAGACCACCATAGAAAGGTCTTGCTGCATGCACGGCATAAAAGGCTTCGGCTTCGTGCTTAGAAAGGCGGCGCATCTTCAGGCCGAGGAGCTTGAATCCGGCGTCGTTGATCATGGTCAGAATGACGCCGACATGGCCGTTCGAGACAGCGTCGGGCTTGATAATTCCAAATGTGCGTTCAACTGGCATAAAAAGTTTTCCTGTTTAGTAATTAACGCTGGTTGAGCGCTTCCTGCATTTTTTCGCCCATGACTGCCGGCGAGGGGCAAACGACAATTCCCGCGTCTTCCATGGCTGCCAGCTTGTCTTCAGCTTTACCCGCTCCGCCTGAAATGATGGCGCCGGCGTGACCCATGCGCCTTCCGGGAGGCGCGGTTTGGCCGGCGATGAACCCGACCACCGGCTTTTTCACGTGGGCCTTGACGTAGGCTGCGGCGGTTTCTTCGGCGCTGCCGCCAATTTCGCCAATCATGATAATGGCGTGAGTATCGGGATCTTCGTTGAAGAGCTTAATGGCGTCAGTGAAGCTGGTTCCGATAATGGGATCGCCGCCGATGCCGATGCAGGTGGATTGACCGATGCCTAACTTCGTCAATTGACCCACCGCTTCATAAGTAAGCGTGCCGGAGCGCGAGACGATACCGACGTTGCCGGCCAAATGAATGGGCGCGGGCATGATGCCGATTTTGCATTCCCCGGGCGAGATCACGCCCGGGCAGTTGGGGCCAATCAGGCGGGTAGCAGGCTTGGTCTTGAGATAAGCCCAGACACGAACCATGTCATTGATCGGAATGCCTTCGGTGATGCAGACCACCAGCGGCAACCCGGCGTCGGCCGCTTCCATAATGGCGTCGGCAGCAAAAGGCGGCGGCACGAAAATGACGGATGCATTTGCGCCGGTGGCTTCGACAGCCTCTTCCACAGTATTGAAAACAGGCCGTTCTAAATGGGTCTGTCCCCCTTTGCCGGGTGTCGTGCCACCCACAACGTTGGTACCGTATTTGATCGCCTGTTCGGCGTGGAACGTTCCTTCGCGGCCTGTAAAGCCCTGAAACAATAGCTTGGTTTGTTTATTAACGAGTACGCTCATTGAGCAAGCCTCACTACCTTTTCGGCTGCGTCTTTCATGCCGTCGGCCACCGTGAAATTGAAGCCGGATTCGGTTAGAATTTTTTGGCCGAGATCGACATTGGTGCCTTCCATCCGGACGACGATGGGAATTTTGATTTCAAGTTCGCGGGCCGCGGCGACGACGCCGTTGGCTAGCGTGTCGCAACGCAGAATGCCGCCGAAGATGTTGATCAACACTGCCTTTACGCTTGAATCAGAGAGCAGAATGCGGAAAGCGTTCTTGATCTGTTCGGCGTTAGCGCCGCCGCCCACATCTAAGAAGTTGGCTGGCTGACCGCCGGCGTACTTGATGATGTCCATGGTGGCCATGGCCAAGCCTGCGCCGTTCACCATGCAAGCGATGTTGCCTTCGAGCTTGATGTAGTTCAGGCCGAAGCGGGACGCTTCCACTTCCAGCGGATCTTCTTCATTCAAGTCACGCAGTTCCAGCAGGTCTTTGTGACGGTACATGGCGTTATCGTCCAGGTTGACCTTCGCGTCCAGCGCATATACTTTGCCGTCTTTGGTGAGAATGAACGGATTGATTTCCGCAAGCGAGCAATCAATGGCGTCGTAAGCGCGCGACAAATTGATCATGGCGCTGGCGGCGGCATTCACGCTGGTGGCGGGAATGCCCATACCGAAAGCGAGCTTCCGTGCCTGGAAAGGCTGCAAGGGCTGACCCGGGATCAAGGCTTCACGCAGAATCAATTCAGGCGTTTTTGCCGCCACTTCTTCGATTTCAACGCCACCTTCTTTGGAAGCCATGAAGACCGACTCACCAAGACCGCGATCCAGCGTGATGCCGAGATAAAGTTCGCGCTCAATGGGCAGAGTCTCTTCCACCAGCAGGCGCTGGACAACGCGTCCTTCCGGGCCGGTCTGATGGGTGACTAGCGTCATGCCAAGAATTTGTTTGGCAATGTCCCCGGCCTGGTTGGCATCCTTGGCAATTTTGACGCCGCCGCCTTTGCCTCGGCCTCCCGCGTGGATTTGCGCTTTGATAACGACGCTGCCGCCAATCTTCTTGGCAGCGGCTTCGGCCTCTTCGACTGTGTAGGCGACCTCGCCTCGCGGCACAGGGACGTCGTATTTGGCGAGAATCGCCTTCGCCTGATACTCGTGAATTTTCATAGTTGGGTTGGCGTTGAATGCGACGCTAGGAGCGCCAACCCGCTAGTGTATCTCGCGAGCGGAAAAAGACGCTCCTATAAAGGCACGGGATCAGGCAGGGCCGGGCGAGATCGCCAGCCGAATGTGGCGAGTACTGCTGCGATTGAGAGGAAGCAGCTAATGAGGAGTGCGCAGCCGGGCCAACCAGCCGCTTTCCAGATCAGACCAGGAAGGATTCCACCCACGGTTCCGCCAACGTAGTAGAAGCAAATGTAAAGGCCCGCCGCCGAAACCCGCGTTCCGGCGGGCGCTGCGTCGCGCAGAAAGCTGTTGGCGCAAGTCTGTGCAATGAAAACTCCGGAGCTGGCCAGAGACAAGCCGATTCCCACCGCAACCAGCGAATGGATGAGCGTGAGGCAAACGCCGAACAAACATAAAGCGATGGCGGTCAACATGCCGTGCTTTAAACCAACTCGCGCCAGTATTGTGCCGGCCCCAAGAGTCACCACCAAGCCAACCAGATAAACCGAAAACAGCCAGCTCAAAGCCGTTGTCGATAGATTGAATGGCGAATCAGCCAGATAGAAGGTGACGTAGCTGAATACCGAGACCAAGGAAAAGAGCATGCAGAAACCGATTCCGAACGTCACAATCAGCCGCGAGTTGCGCAGGTTCTGCAGAAGCGGAGTCATGGCCCCAACCCGGCGTGGGGCAGGAATCCGGCCCTGGCCGATTTGCATCTGCGGAGGCCTTAACAACCGCTGGGTGAACATGGCCCCGAGCGCACCGGCAATGCCGAGAATCAAAAACATGATCCGCCAACCGTAGAGGTTCGTCAGCAAGCCGCCGGAAACACGACCCACAAAGCCGCCAAACACAGTACCCGCCACATAGATGCTCATTACGCGCGGCACCTGCATGGGCGCCCATTCCTCGGTGATATACGCAATGGTGATGATGAAGACGCCGGGCGTCAGCAGGCCCTGGGCGAATCGCCATGTGGCTAGTGTGGTGAGGTTAGACGCTGTTGCGGTGAGTGCCGTTGTCAGGGCCAGGGCCGACATGGCGGAAACAATCAGTTTCTTGCGATTGATGCGTTCGCCGAAAATCGCCAGCAGTATGGCAGAGATGGCTACGCCCAATGTGGAGGCGCTGATGGTAAGCCCCACTTGCGTTTCCGATGCATGGAAGATTCCGGCCAACAGCGGAAGCAGCGGCTGGGTGCAGTAGAGATCCAGAAATGCGAGCGCGCCGCAAAGAAAAACCGCCAAGACCCGGCTTGCCGGTCCCAATCTCGCGGCACTCAACCCGTCTTCTATCTCAGCTTCAGCAGAAACCACTAGTAGGGTGATGCATTTGGGCTGGCAAATGTCGCATATTGGACACCTTCGCGAGGTTGTCCGGAGCCAGTAAACACCGCCGTACCTGCCGGCGTCGGTTGCTTGCTATACTCCGCTTAGTGATTACGAACGCCCATAGCCGGCATCATCACCATCAACCGATGGCGTAACTGGCGTGCCCTGCGTTTGCTTTCACGGATTTTAGAGTTGCCGCAGGCCCGCCATCATGGTGGGCTTTTTCTTTTGCCCGAAGAACAAGGATTTTGATGACCGATCTTCTCGATTTCGACAAGCAGGATGGCCTGATTACCGCTGTGGTTCAAGATGCCCACACCCGTCGCGTGCTGATGGTGGGCTATATGAATCGAGAAGCGTTGGACAAGACCACCGCAACCGGCAACGTGACGTTTTTCAGCCGTTCGCGCCAGAAGCTTTGGACCAAAGGCGAAACATCCGGTCATGTTCTGAGAATGAAATCGCTGGCTGTGGACTGCGACGGTGACGCCCTGCTGGTGGAGGCCGAACCCGTGGGACCCGGCGTTTGCCACGCCGGGTACGAGAGCTGTTTTTACAGGACGTGGGCTGATGGCGAATGGGTCATCAGTGAAGAGCGGGCTTATGACCCGGATGCTGTCTACGGAGCGGCAAAGTGAAACTGAAGCTTGGCATTCCCAAGGGCAGCCTGGAAAACGCGACTATTGATCTATTCCGCCGCGCCGGTTTCAACATCACAACCAGCACCCGCAGCTACTACCCCGGGATTGACGACCCCGAAATAGAATGCATGCTGATTCGAGCGCAGGAAATGGCTCGCTATGTGGAAGACGGCGTTCTGGATGCAGGCTTAACGGGCCGTGACTGGGTGGAAGAAAACGAAGCTCACGTTGAGACCATCGCGGATTTAATCTACGCCAAGCAAAGCTTTGGTAAAGTGCGTTGGGTGCTGGCCGCGCCTGAATCATCGCCTTTTCATACTGTCAAAGACCTGGAAGGCAAGATCATCGCTACTGAACTGGTACGCACGACAGAGCGCTATCTGACTTCCAAAGGGGTGAAAGCCCGCGTCGAATTCAGCTGGGGCGCCACGGAAGTTAAACCGCCCGATTTGGCCGACGCCATTGTGGAAGTGACCGAAACCGGATCATCACTTCGAGCGAATAAGTTGCGCATCCTGGAAACGGTTCTGGAATCGAATACGCAATTCATAGCCAATATCGAATCGTGGCAGGATTCCTTCAAGCGGCGAAAAATGGAAGACATCCAGATGCTGCTGGAAGGCGCCATTGCAGCGCTGGGCAAGGTGGGCCTGATGCTGAATGTGCGGAAAGCGGAACTAAATGCTGTTTTAGGCGTTCTTCCGGCGCTGAAGAACCCCACCATTTCTCAGTTGAGCGATGAAGCCTGGGTGGCCGTAAACACCATTCTGGAAGAGCACACAGTCCGCGTGATTGTCCCGCGCCTTAAAGAAGCGGGCGCACAGGGCATTGTGGAGTATCCCTTGAACAAGATTGTGATGTAAAGGCGGCATACAACACCTTGATTCGCATCGTCAAATATGAAGAAGGCGTAAACCTGGAACTGCGGTGTCAAGCTGACGACCAGCAGTATGAAAGTGTAGTCCGCCCCATAATCGAAGCGGTCAGGCAGCGCGGGGATGAAGCGCTGCTTGAATACGCGCGCAAGTTCGACGCTATTGGCGATCAACCTATCTTGATCTCTCCCGAAGAATTGGCCGCAGCTGCCAAAGCCATATCGCCCGAGATGCGGTGTGCGGCCGACAAGGCCATAGGCAATATAAGAGAGTTCGCGGAGGAGCAGTTGCCTCGCGAACGCTTTGAGGAATTCTCGCCGGGTCGAAAGTTAGGCTGGGTGGTGCGCCCTTTGAGCGCGGCCGGCTGTTATGTTCCGTCCGGGCGCTATCCACTGCCATCGACGCTGCTGATGACCGCGGTGCTGGCGCAAACAGCCGGCGTGCCTCGCATTTGCGTGACGTCGCCGAAGCCATCGCTTGAGATTCTTGCATGCGCCCATATGCTGGGCATCACGGAGGTCTATCGGGTGGGCGGTGCGCAGGCCATAGCCGCTATGGCTTTCGGCACCCGTACAATCAAGCGCGTGGACCGCATTGTTGGACCGGGCAATGCGTACGTGGCCGCGGCAAAAAAGCTGTTGGCTGGAGATGTGGGGATCGATTTTGTAGCCGGTCCTACTGAAATCCTGATTTTGGCTGCCGAGGGTAACCCGCGCGTGATCGCCGCCGATATGCTGGCGCAGGCCGAGCATGATGTCACAGCGAGCGCCATGCTTCTGACCACTTCCGAATCTCTGGCGCAAGCAGTGTCTGTCGAGTTGGAACGGCAGTTGGAGACTTTGCCAACGGCCGATGTGGCGCGCCAATCCATTGACAACTCCAGCTTCATCCTGGTCTTTAAGACAATGCAGGAAGCGGCCGCATACACCAACACGCTGGCGCCGGAACATCTCAGTCTGCATGACCCGGCGCTGCTGCCTGAAATCCACAATGCGGGAACTATTTTTCTGGGCCAGAATTCGCCGGAATCGGCGGGCGATTACGCCTCAGGGCCCAGCCACGTTCTGCCTACCAACGGATACGCGCGCTTGCGCGGCGGTCTTTCATCAGCCGATTTCGTGAAGCTGATTTCTGTTCAGCAACTATCGCCAGAGGCGCTGAACGAGCTGGCGTCCACCATCACAACCCTGGCGCGGGCCGAAGGGCTGGAGGCGCATGCGCGCGCCGTGGAGGTCCGCTTCTGACGGCTAAAACGATTCTGCGACCACGCCAGGCTGTCATCGACATGGCCCCCTATCATCCGCCCACCGGCGGACGGAGAAACAAGCTGCGGCTTGATTTCAATGAAAATACCGTGGGCGCTTCGCCGCGCGTCATCGACTTCCTGCAGCGCTATCTAACTGCAGCCGATCTCAGCATGTATCCCGAATACGAGAACGCGCTGGAAGATCTGGCGCTGCACTTCGGCGCAAGCGTGGAGGAGCTGGTGATGACCAATGGCACAGACGAGGCCATCCATTGCCTGATGGGTACCTTCGTCGAACCCGGGCAAGAGGTGATCATCCTGAAGCCGTCCTACGCCATGTACCGCTTCTATGCGCAACTGGCGGGGGCGATTGTCCGTGAGTTGGACTATGTGCCTGGAACGCTGGCGTTTCCTTTCGAGGAACTCATGGCGCAGATCCATCCAGCAACTCGCGCCATTCTCATCAGCAATCCCAACAACCCCACCGGCACGGGCATTGATTTGCGTTCCATTGAGAAGATCCTGGAAAAGGCGCCTAATGCAGCAGTCCTAATCGATGAAGCGTACTACGAATTCAGCGGAATCACGGCGCTGCAACTCATTCCGCGCTATCCGAACCTGTTTGTCAGCCGCACTTTTTCAAAGACCTACGGCTTAGCGGGAATGCGCTGCGGCTGTTTATTCTCACAGGCTGCCAACATGGCGCATGTCAGGAAGGCGCAATCGCCCTACAGCGTGAATTCAATCGCGGCGATGGCTGCCCGTATCGCGGTGCAGGATCAGAAGTTCGTGGAAGATTACGTCCTGGAAGTGCTCACCGCGCGTGAACTTCTATATGTGGGCCTGGAAAACTTGAACATTCCCTACATCCGCAGCCAGGCAAATTTCGTTCTATTTCAAGCCGGTGAGCGGTGTATAGAAATTCGCGATGAACTTCGCAATCGCGGCGTTCTGGTGCGCGATCGCAGCTATGAAATTCCGGGGTGCATTCGAGTGACCGTTGGCACGCGCGATCAGATTCGGCGCTTTCTGGATGAGTTGGAGAGGTTATGGTAGCGCCCGATATTCTCGTATTCGATATGGACGGTGTACTGGTGGAAGTGGGCCAGTCTTACCGTGAAGCCATCCGTGAAACTGTGAAGCACTTCACCGGCGATACGGTTTCACATGATTTGATTCAGGATTTCAAGAACGCCGGCGGCTGGAACAACGATTGGCTTTTGTCTCAGCGCTTGATTCAAGACCGCGGCATGACTGTGGACTACGGTGACGTGGTCGCCGAATTCAATCGCATCTTCCTGGGTGAGAATTACGACGGGCTCATCACAAAAGAACAGTGGATGCCTCGCGTGGGATTGCTGGAGAATCTGTCGAACCACAAGACGCTGGCTATCTTTACCGGCCGCGCGAAGTATGAAGCGGACGCGACCCTTAACCGGTATGCCGCGCACATTCATTTCGACCCAATTGTGACCGACGAAGCCGTTGCCAATCCGAAGCCGGCACCCGACGGCCTGGAGATCATTAAGCAGAAGCATCCGGGGAAGCACATCTGGTATCTGGGCGACACGGTGGATGACGCACGCAGCGCACAATCGGCCCGTGTTCCCTTCATTGGAGTATCCATGCCGCACAATCCCCGGCAAGACGAGATTACAGAGAGCCTGCGCGGCTTGGGCGCATTTACTGTGCTGCACGATATCAACGAACTAGAAGCACTGGTGATGGGAGCCGCACGCTAATGCGCGAAGCCGCAATCGAACGAAACACTAAAGAGACGCAGATCAGCGGGTATCTCCGAATTGAAGGCGCCGGCACTTACGAGATTTCCACCGGCATTCGTTTTTTGGATCACATGCTCGAGTTGTTCGCCAAGCATGGGGCCTTCGATTTAAAGCTGAAAACCACGGGCGATCTGGACGTTGACCAGCATCACACGGTAGAGGACGCCGGAATTGTGCTGGGTGATCTTTTCGCAAAGGCTTTGGGCGATCGCATGGGCATTAACCGCGCGGGTTACTTCGTTCAAACCATGGACGAATCCCTGGCGGTGGTGGCCGTGGACCTCGGCGGACGGCCTGCGTTGGTTTACGACCAGCAGGTGGACGTGGTGCATGTGGGAGATCTCCAAACTGAACTGTTGGAAGACTTCTTCGGCGGCTTCGCCAATCACGCTGGCGCGAACTTCCACGCCAAAGTGATGTATGGGCGTTCAAACCACCACAAGATTGAAGCCATTTTCAAGTGTTTCGCGCGCGCTATGCGCTATGCCTGTTCCATTGACGAGAGATTGCAGGATCAATTGCCTTCCACAAAGGGCTTGTTGTGACCACCATAGTTGACTATGGGGCGGGTAATTTACGCTCAGTTCAAAACACATTGGAAGAACTCGGCGTTCCCTTTGAAGTGACAAATTCTTCGGCGGTAGTGGAGAAGGCCACCAAGCTTATTCTGCCGGGCGTGGGCCATTTTGGACAGATGCTGCACGCCATGGACCGCCTGGGATTGCGCCACTCCGTGATTGATCGCGTCAAAGCCGGAGTGCCGTTCTTAGGCATCTGCGTAGGACTGCAATGCCTATTTGAAGGCAGCGAAGAGGCGCCCGGAGCTTCGGGGCTCGGCATCTTCCCCGGGACGGTGAGACGCTTCAACGGTGACGCGCGCATTCCGCACATGGGCTGGAATTCACTGGATCGAGTCAAGCCCTCAAAGCTGCTGAGAGGTCTGGACCCGAATGCCTACACTTACTTCGCGCACAGTTACTACGCACCTTTGAATCAGGCCACGGTCGCCAGTTGCCACTATATCCATGACTATTGTGCTGTCCTGGAGGATGCGAATGTCTACGCCGTGCAGTTTCATCCCGAGAAATCAGGACCGGTGGGGCTAGCGGTAGTCCGCAACTTCATCGAAATCTGATGCTGGCAAAACGAATCATCCCCTGCCTTGATGTCACCGCCGGCCGCGTGGTGAAAGGCGTCAACTTTGTCGACCTCCGGGACGCCGGCGATCCGGTTGAACTGGCCGAGCGCTACAACACGCAGGGCGCGGACGAATTAGTGTTTCTCGATATCACGGCCTCCAGCGATGCGCGCGAGATTATGGCCGATCTGGTGGCGCGTACGGCACGAAAAGTATTTATCCCGCTGACAGTAGGCGGCGGTATCCGCACGGTGGCCGACGCTCGCAAAATCATCCTGGCGGGAGCTGACAAGGTGAGCATCAACACCGCTGCCGTTCATCGCCCTGAACTCATTCGCGAACTGAGCCTGGAATTTGGCGCGCAAGCCGTTGTCCTGGCCATAGACGCGCGGCGTGCCGGAGAAGGCAAATGGAATGTCTATACAAAGGGCGGCCGCCAGGATGAGGGTCTTGATGCAGTCGCATGGGCGCGACAGGGTCAGGACTTGGGAGCCGGCGAAATCCTGCTGACATCGATGGATACGGATGGCGTGCAAACCGGCTTCGATTGCCCGCTGACCTCCGCCGTTGCTGCCGCTACCAGCATTCCCATCATTGCTTCAGGCGGTGCAGGCTCCGCGGAGGATTTCATTCAGGTTCTCACTCACGGTTGCGCCGACGCCGCGCTGGCGGCCTCCGTTTTTCACTACGGCAAATACACGGTGGCTGAATTGAAAAGCCGATTGGCCGCCGCATCTATCCCAGTGAGGCCCGTTCAATGATCATCCCCTGCATTGACCTTATGGACGGCAAAGTCGTTCAACTGATCCAAGGCCGTACCAAAGCCCTAGAGGGGAAATCAGTGGATGAGATGCTGGCGGCTTTCGCCGGATTTCCGCAGATTCAAGTTATTGATTTGGACGCGGCCATCGGGCGTGGATCCAACAGCAAGCTGGTGGAATATCTGGCAAAACGAGCAGTGGTTCGGGCCGGCGGCGGTGTCAGGACAGTTGAACGGGCGCGTGAACTGCTGGAGCAGGGAGCGGCCGGCGTCATTGTCGGCACCGCAGCCTTTAGCGCTTCAGGCATCAATACGGAATTGCTGAGCGCGCTCGGCGAGAGTGTGGGAGCCGACAAGTTGACCCTTGCTCTGGACAGCAAAGACGGTCACATCGTCGTAAAGGGATGGCGAGAGGCCACTGACTTTACCGCGGTTGAGATGATCACGCGTATGGAAACCTATTGTTCGGGCTATTTGTGCACCTATGTGGATAAAGAGGGCATGATGCAAGGCACTGACCTGAACTGGTTCCGCAGCCTGCGCAACGCCACCGGACATGAAATCATCGCGGCTGGCGGTATAACCACGATGGAGGATATCGCCGCGCTAACTGAAATGCACATCCACTGCGCCGTGGGTATGGCCATTTACACAGGACGCCTGGCGCTGGATGATCTGCGGAAATTCAACGAAGCCGCCTAAATTCTATGGGTTGAGTTACCTTCGCCCTGTTCGAGTCATCTATGCAGAAGACAATCCAACACTTGAGGTTCAACTAAACAATGAGCTGGTACAAGAGCCGTCCCGTTCTTTTAGTAACGCTATCGTCCGTGGCAGCTGCTGCCCTAATCACGATTGCGGCCGACGCCCGAGATACGTCCGACGTGAAAAACGTACTGACAGGCTCCAATGCGTTCACAGATTACAAACAAGAAAAGCCAGGTACCTTTCGAAAAATTACGGTGTCTGACTTGCCGCAACCGTTCGCGACAAAATCGTCTTCCAACGGACCCGAGCATGGCAAGCGTCCCGAGGGCGCATGGCCCATCACGCTTCCCGGTTTCAAGGTAAACCTGTTCGCCGAAAGCGTTCCCGAACCACGCGAACTGCGCGCTGCGCCCAACGGAGATATTTTCGCCTCTGAAAGCAACTCAGGCCAGGTGGAAGTGTTTCGCGGCCTGACGGCCGACGGTAAGCTCGAAGAAAAATCAGTCTTCGCAACGGGCCTGAAGCAGAACTTTGGAATTGCTTTTTACCCGCTCGGGCAGAATCCCAAATGGGTTTATTTCGCAAACACGAACTCAGTGGTTCGATATCCCTACAAGAATGGCGATATGAAAGCTTCGGGTCCGGCTGAGACCGTGATTGCGGAGCTGCCTGCCGGCGGTGGACACTGGACTCGTGATTTGGCCTTTTCGCCGGACGGCAGCAAGCTCTTCGTCTCAGTGGGCTCCGCTTCCAACGTTGACGATCCCGATACCCATCCCCGGGAACACAACCGCGCGAACATTCTGGAATACACGCCGGAGGGGAAATTCATTGAAGTATATGGCGCCGGAATTCGCAATCCTGTCGGCATAGCAATTAATCCGACTACAGGACAGCTCTGGTGTTCGGTAAACGAACGCGATGAACTTGGCGACAACCTTGTCCCTGACTACATCACCTCAGTCAAGGAGGGCGGCTTTTACGGTTGGCCCTGGTACTACATGGGCAATCATCAAGATCCTCGCCACCCGGGCGCGCATCCCGAACTGGCTGAAAAGGTGACTGTGCCCGATATCCTGCTGCAACCGCACAACGCATCTTTGGAGCTTGAATTTTACGAGGGCAAGCAGTTCCCCAAGCAATATCAGGGCGATATCTTCGCGGCCGAACATGGCTCCTGGAATCGCTCCGTTCGCGCCGGTTATGAAGTGATCCGCGTACCGCTGAATGACGGTAAAGCTATGGGTGTCTATGAAGACTTCCTCACCGGTTTCGTCAATCCCGATGGCACCGTTTGGGGCCGCCCCGTGGGTGTAGCCACAGCTAAGGACGGGTCATTGCTGGTCAGTGACGACGAGTATAAAGCCATCTGGCGCATCTCTTACAACAAATAACGTACAGATGCGATCCTACTCTCGATGGCCGTCACCGACATCGACATTGGAGTAGGGCCAACCCTCGCTTCCCGTTCGCAGGCGCGAATCGGCGCAGGTGTTCTTTTCGTTCTGCTTTGTTGTTTTACACTGACAACGTTTGACGGCGGAGATATTCTTCCCAAAGTTATCTCCGCGTTGCTTCTTCTGTTCTCCTCAATTTATTTTCTAGTGCCGCCCGGCGTCGTTAAATTCAAATTAGGCATTCCAAGCTATTGCCTGCTCGGGATGACGGCGTGGGGCATCCTTCAGACTCTCTTCTCACCCTTCAAAATTGCAGCCAACGGTTGGAATGGCGTTCTGTTCTGGTTCGCTGTGGCAACCATTGTGCTGGTGGGTGGCTCCGTCTTCTATCGTCCTGAAACGGCGGCAGGGTTTCGCTTGGCATTCGTTCATTTCGGCAGCGGAATTGCCGTTCTTGATCTTCTGCAACAGGCAACTCGGGCTGAAAGGTTCTATTGGTGGATTCCGAGCCGCTATTACCTCGTCTTTGGTCCGTTTGCGTATTGGAACCACTTCGCCGAGTTCATTGAGTTATCACTTCCCGTCACATTATGGGTGGCTCTATCGCAAACCAGACCTAAGCTCCTCTATCTATTGCTCAGCACCGCTCAGTTGTGTGCAGTGGTTAATAGCGGATCTCATGTGGGCACAGCGCTGGTCGTTCTAGAGGTGCTGGTAGTGTCCGTTCTTGCACTCGTGCGCTTCGGCAATCGAACCGTCTTCGTCACAGCGCTCGCGGGCGTTGTCCTGGTCATTACGTTTGCTGTAGCCAGCGGCTATGGGAGAGTTCTTGAAAAGTTGTCTGAGAATGACCAGACAGCCGGTCGTCGCGCGATTAACAAATCATCCATTGCAATGTTGGCCGAACATCCATTTGTTGGCTGGGGCCTGGATACCTATGCTCCCGTGTACAAGAGGTTCGCGCTGTACGACGACGGCGTCAACGTCAGCCGCGCCAAGAATGACTGGCTACAGCTGGCGGTGGAAGGCGGCCTTCCATTTGCGGCTTTGCTGGCCGTGGTTTTCATTTGGAGCGTCCCTCCCGCTCTTCAGTCAGGGTGGGGCATCGGCCTCATCGCCCTGGGCTTGCATGCGATATTCGATTACCCTTTCGCGCGGCTGGGCGTCTGCGGATGGTACTTCGCTCTAGTCAGCATGATGTCTTACCAGCGCGCCTTTCAGCAACTTGAACGTGATAAACCGGCCAGAGAGTCTATCTATTAGGGGAGAACGAACCAGCAGGTTGTGAATTGGAAATTTGGATTAATTACGGCAGCTGTTTGCACAGTCCTATATGCCGCCGGGACCATCGACTTCAACATAGCCCGCCAATTGAATCTAAACCCGGCGCCTCCTTTCGCCGCAACGCCGATGAAGGTTGTCAGCTGGAACATTGACCGGGGCACGCATCTCGACACCATCGCCAGGGAATTGAAGCAAGACCCAGCGGAATTGTGCCTTCTGCAGGAAGTGGATTGGAATGCGACGCGCTCGGGCCAACAAGATGTGGGAGCGGAACTGGCTCGCCGCCTTAATTTGAACATGGCTTACGGCATCGAGTTTGAAGAACTTAGTCAGGAACAGGCACATCCGGCTTACATTGGACAGGCCACACTCTCCCGATTTCCTATCCGGCGCTCGCGAGTTTTGCGTTTTGTACGCCAATCCAATTTCTGGAAGCCGCGCGCGTGGCTGCCGTCCAAGATGCCGCTCATGCAGCGGCGCCTTGGCAACCGTATCGCCCTGGTCACAGATCTTACTGTAAATGGCAAGCTACTGGTTGTATACAATGCACATCTTGAAAGCCGCAGCATGGGCTTCATTCAATCGGCCCAGCTCAATGAGATACTGGACGACCTCAATAGTTACCCTGCGGGTACAGACGCCATCATTGGAGGAGATTTAAATAGCAAGTATTTCCCCGCCACAGTGCTCCATAAGCTCGAAAAAGATGGCTTCCATAGCGCCCTCGGTGAACGCGTAGAGCGAACGCATGCAATCGCTATGGCGCTGGACTGGATTTTCGTCCGAGGGCCTTATCAATGGTCAAACGGAGCGGTGCGACGGGACTTGAAAGGCTCGGATCACTATCCCATCTATGCTACTTTGCAGAAAAAGTGATGAAACCTGGAAAAAGTTAGATCTTTTCAGGCAGCGTTGCGTCTCACTACAAGAACCGCGTCCGGATTTCAGAATTACTTCGACAACCGATAATTAGCGGTGATACATTTCTGTAAGTAGAACTATGCGCCGCTCGTTAAGGTCATGTCCAAGCCACTGAACATTTTAGAAAGCGAATCCCTCGAGGAATTCGACACTCTTAGCGCGAGCTTACACGCTGAGTTTCAGCCCGCCACCGAAACCGAACGCTTTCTGGTGGACATGATGATCCAACATGAATGGCTGATGCGCAGAGCAATCCGCATGCAGCAAGCACTGATGGCGTCGGCCCCGGACCAATCGCAGGTAGATCCCAAGCGCCTCGGACTGGTAGTCCGATATTACAGAACTCACGAACGTTCGGCATTGCAGGCGAAACGCGAGTTAGAATCCATCCGCAAACAGAAGCGAAAAGTCGAGAAGGCGCTTACTGACGCGGGCACAAGGGATCGAAGGAACTGGGAACAAATCCTAAAGAAAATGCCCACCCTCTCCAGCTGGGTGAATTAGACGAAATTAAGGCCGGTTGGAGAGGAACCGCCTCCGCTCGGGCCCTTCCGGGATTTCAACAGCGAGAGCATCATACAGTTGTCTCCAGGTCTGCACCTTCTTAACGGCCCTCCTCACATACACCTTGGCAATTGGGCCCACATACAAGGTCAGTTCGCGCGTGACCTTATCAAGCTTTTCCGGATCGAACTGCACAGTGTTGCTTCCTGAGGATTGAACAGTACCGGGCGCGGGTGTCGCAATCCCAACGGACGAGCTTGCGGGAACCGGCGCCGGAGTACGTGCAAAGTAGCTGGGAGCGGCGACTTCTGTCAGGCCCGCACCCGTACCCGGCAAGCCAAACCCACTCATCAGGCTGGCAGAAAACATCTGAGCATTTTGGAAGCGATTGCCCGGATTTTTCTCCATCGCTCTCATGATGACAGCCGAAAGACTCTCCGGCACTCTCGAGTTCAATGATGATGGCGAACGCGGAATGGTGTTGATATGCGCGTTCATTACCGCCCAGGAACTGTCGCCCGTCATGGGGCGAACACCGGTAACCATCTCGTAAAGCAAAACACCAACGGAGTACAGATCCGAGCGAGCGTCAACGGGACCGCCCTGCACCTGTTCCGGGGACATGTAATAAATGGAGCCAACAGCCGCACCGGTTTGCGTCAGCGGGTTCTCTTCCATTGCAGAACGTGCGATACCGAAGTCCATTAATTTCACTCGACCTGTAGCATCAATCATGATGTTGGCAGGTTTGATGTCGCGATGTATTACGCCTTGTGAGTGCGCATACTCCAGGGCGCGCAGGACTTGGCCGCCTAAGTCGACGGCGTGAACGGGCTCCATTGGTCCCTTGCGAATAATAGAATGCAGCGTACGCCCGTCCACCAGTTCCATGATCATCAGGAGCTGGTCGCCCATCCGGAACGCGTTGTGCAAAGCCGCAATGTTAGGGTGGCTAAGCCGGGCCTGAACTTTGATCTCGCGCATAAAGCGATCAGCCAGTTCGGCGTTTTGAGTAAGCTCGGGCAGCACCAGCTTCATTGCTTCCAGGCGATCCGAGATGACATGGCGCACTTTATAAACGGTTCCCATACCTCCGGAACCAAGAATTTCGATAACCTGATAATCGCCTACTATTTGCCCGACCGAGAAAGCCACTTTGCCCTAAGATATCAGTTGCCAAATTGATGGCTACCCGGCGCAAGTCTCCTGCAACAAAGCGTGTAGCCAAAGCATGTATGAAATACAACGTGCTTTCACAGATCTATGATTTGTAGCCACTGAATGTCGAGTCAACAAGCCAAAATAGACCAAATTGCTCCAAGACGGATGCCGATCGGCGCGGAGTACAACCAAGCCAATAGGACTGCTCATTTCCGTGTATGGGCACCTTTAGCGACCCGCGTGAATGTTTCCTTTGAAGACGGTGAGTCTTGCCCGCTTACCGCTGAGCCGGAAGGCTATTTCTCAGGTTCAGCTTCCGTCAAAACTCTCAAGTACAAATATCAGCTAAACGGGGAAGAAAGCTTCCCTGATCCAGCGTCTAAGTCCCAGCCGGAAGGTCCGCATGGGTTTTCCCAGCTGATAGATGCAACAACTTTCAGGTGGACCGACAAAGGGTGGAAGGGTGTTCGTTTAGAAGGGCAAGTCATCTACGAACTTCACCTTGGCACCTTCACCACGGGCGGTACCTGGAAATCAGCCGAAGAAAAGCTGGCTTACCTGAAAGATACGGGTATCACTCTGATTGAAATTATGCCTGTCGGTGAATTTGCCGGAAAGTACGGTTGGGGCTACGACGGCGTACAGATCTTTGCGCCAGCATCCATCTACGGCACTCCCGATGACATGCGCAAATTTGTCGATAGTGCGCACCGTGTAGGAATCGGCGTCATCCTGGACGTCGTCTACAATCATCTTGGACCGGACGGCAATTACCTTGGCAAATACTCGGACGACTACTTCACCGACAAGCACAAAACAGACTGGGGAAGCGCTATTAACTTCGATGGGAACAACAGCCTGCCGGTTCGCGAGTATTTCCTGGCCAACGCCAGATATTGGATTGAGGAATTCCATCTGGACGGCTTGCGCCTGGATGCCACACAGGATATCCACGACGACTGCAATCCTCACATCCTGGAGGAGATTAATCGAACAGCGCGCTTAGCCGCCGGCGAAAGATCCATTGTGCTGATTGGGGAGAACGAACCGCAACATACACGCTTGATCAAGCCGATTGCCAGCGGCGGATACGGCATGGATGCGCTCTGGAATGATGACTTTCACCATTCAGCTTTGGTGGCTTTGACCGGAAAGGGCGACGCTTACTACTCAGACTACCGGGGTACCGCGCAGGAGTTCCTATCTGGAATTAAGTACGGCTATCTGTATCAAGGGCAGCAATACCGCTGGCAGAAGAAGCGGCGCGGATCATCTACACTGGGTCTGCCGCGTCCATCAATGGTCACGTTTATCCAGAACCATGACCAGATCGCCAACTCAGCTCGCGGACAGCGCATTCACGAAATCACGGCGCCCGGAATGTATAAAGCCATGGTGGCGCTTTCCCTGCTCTGCCCCGGCACACCGATGCTTTTCCAGGGTCAGGAATTCCAGTCTTCAAGCTCATTCCTCTTCTTTGCGGACCATAAGCCTGAGCTGGCCCAAAAAATCAAGGATGGCCGGAAGGAGTTTCTGGAACAGTGGCGTGCCTTGAAGAACCAGGACATCCAGGCTTGCTTCGATGATCCGGCCGCCAAGTCCACTTTTGAAAAGTGCATCCTGGACCATTCCGAAGTAGAGAAACATCACCTGGCTTACCGATTGCATTGCGATCTGCTTCGCATCCGGCGGGAAGATCCGGTCATTTCCAAACAAGGAGCAGATGGCATTGACGGCGCGGTCCTTTCCGACAGGTGCCTGGTCCTCCGTTACTTCTCTCCGGATTATGAAGATGATCGCTTGCTGATTGTGAATCTGGGAACAGACTTGGAGTACAACCCTTCGCCCGAGCCGCTGCTGGCGCCTCCACACCTAAAGCAATGGACGAAGGTCTGGTCATCCGACGACGCTCAATACGGCGGTTGCGGCACCGCTTCGTTGGATAAGGACGAACACTGGATTATGCCTGGTCAAGCAGCCGTTCTACTCCGGCCGGCCTTGGTGCAAAATCATGAATAACATACTGAACAGATCCCCTCAAGAATCCCCCAGCGATGAAGACTTCAACGCCATCACGGAAACGGAGTGGCTGGTAACGAACGGTCTGGGAGGGTATGCTTCCGGCACGCTCTCAAGCGCCTTGACCCGCGTTTTTCATGGTTACTTAATTGCCGCGCTGCCTTCGCCTCTTGGCCGCACCATGATCCTGAACGATCTGCTGGAAGAGCTTGTGTTTCCAGACGGGAAATGTGTCTGCCTGAATGCTCTCTTCCAACAGAGTTCGGACGGAACGAAGGTTCGGGAAACAGCCGGTTATCTGACCAACTTCTCTATGCAATCGGGCTTGCCCGTGTGGACTTACGAAGCGAATGGCATCTCGCTGGAGAAGCGTCTGGTGTTGCCCCACAGTCAAAACACAACATATGTGAGTTACCGGCTGACCTACGGCAAAGGTCCAGTGAACCTCCGTCTGCGGCCCTGTGTAAATATGCGGCCGCACGAAACGCCGGTGAACACAGCTCCCGGTACGTATACATTCTCGGTTCGCAACGATCAATACGAGCTACAGAAATCCGACTCCGAGATTCCGCCCCTCCGGCTTAGCATCGTCGGGGGCCAAGGCGCATTTGTCTTCGATACCCGCGAATTCAAAGACGTCACTTACGAAGTGGAGCGCAGCCGCGGCTACATCTGGAAAGGCGATCTCTGGAGCCCCGGCTACTTCACAGTGAACGTAGACAACATGAAGTGGTCGTCGCTGGTCGCTTCCACGGAATCCTGGGAAGTCATTGGCGCATTGACGCCCAGGCAAGCTTGGAGTTCAGAACAGGATCGCAAGCGCCGCCTGATGGTAGAGGCCCATCCGAAGGCCTGTAATGAGCAATGCAGTGAGCTGGTGTGGGCAGCCGATCAGTTTATCTTTATGCCGGTCGGGCGGCCGGAAGACAACACCCGGGCGCGCGCCGGAGGCGATGAACTGCGCAGCATTATTGCCGGTTACCACTGGTTTACAGACTGGGGTCGCGACACCATGATCAGTCTGGAAGGACTCACGTTAACCACCGGCCGCTACGTTGAAGCAAACTACATCCTGAGAACCTTTGCCCACTACATAAAAGATGGCCTAATCCCCAACATGTTTCCGGAAGGCCGCGTCAATGGCCTCTACCACACCGCGGACGCCACCCTCTGGTTCTTCCATGCGTTCAGCCGCTACTTCGAATACACGAACGACCGGCACCTGCTCGATAGGGTCCTGCCGCACATGATCGATATTGTGGGCTACCATCTGCGCGGAACGCACTTCAATATTCACGTGGATCCGTCGGACGGATTGCTGGTCCAGGGCCAGGAGGGTTACCAGCTCACCTGGATGGACGCGAAAGTCGACAACTGGGTGGTCACTCCCAGGCGCGGTAAGGCGGTGGAGATCAATGCTCTCTGGTACAACGCGTTGCGCCTGCTGGAGAAATGGCTTAGAGAGGAACACAGGGACTCCGACGCGAATGGAATTGCAGCGCACGCCGATAAGGCCAAAGCCTCATTCAATCAGAAGTTTTGGAATGCCAAGCGCGGCTTCCTGTTCGATGTCGTGGAAGGCGAGAATCCAGTAGCGGATGCCTACTGCCGGCCGAATCAGATTTTCGCAATGTCCCTGGAATATCCAATTCTGGCTCAGGAGCGCTGGGATCCGGTCTTGAAAGTTGTAAAAGATAAGCTTCTGACCCCGGTTGGTCTGCGCTCGCTCGCACCTGACGAGATGGAGTACAAGTCGCATTACTACGGCGATCTAAGATCTCGAGACGCGGCCTATCACCAGGGCACCGTGTGGGCCTGGCTGATTGGTCCATTTATCGATGCCTGGCTGCGAGTTCACCCCGATGATTTCGAAACCGCTCGCCATTTTCTGGATGGTTTTCAGGATCATCTTAAATCGGCGTGCATTGGAAGCATCAGTGAAATTTTCGACGCGGAAGCTCCCTTTACGCCGCGCGGCTGCTGCGCGCAGGCGTGGAGCGTTGCCGAGGTGTTACGTACTTTTGTAAAAACCTCCGGCGCAGCGCCTATGGCGACAGACAGCGACCAATCGAGAGTGATGACGGGTTTGACGGTAGAAGTGCAATAGCCGGTTTAGCAATCCAGGAGATAGCGTTCCACTTGCTCCCGTAGCGTATTGAGACCGACCGTCAGCCGGTCGGTCTCAATCAAAATGTATTCATCAGCCGGCGAGAAGGCATCACGAGATTCCAACAAATGGCGATGATCTTCTCGTAGCCGCGGGAGATTCTTAGTTGCGAATGAAGAGCCGCGCAAGGCGGCTGCGAGCTGGTAGAGGGTAATCTCCACATCATTGGCAAAGCGGCGAAACGTCTCTGGCGCCGTGGCGGGTGCGCTATTCGTAAACCCAGCCTCAAGGCCCATGATGTTGTTCACCAGGACGCGGGAACTGGCCATGATGGAGTTCAAGCAGACGATTTTTACCTGGCTGCTGCCCGGTTCTGATGTCACACGGTCCACCCCTGCCTCGGCTGCGGATCTTTTCAGACGCCAGCGGTTGCGCTCCTGATCCAACACCTCTCTATCGGATTCTTTGCGGTCCAACTCGTCCGCCACGCCACGGAAATAAGCCCGCACGGCTTCAATCATCTCCGCCAGCGAATCCGCAATGGTTGTGCGTTCCCAGGTCGGCCAAACCGCGTAGGCCAGCAGTGCGAGCAATCCGCCAGCTATCGTGTTGAGCCCGCGTGCCAAAATCACGCCGCCGGGCGCCACGCCCGTAGCCGCTAACAGGAAAACAATCAGGCCGCTGATGGCAAGGGTAAACACCCCATAGTTGGCCGGTCCCAGATATCGAAGGACAAAGGTAAAGACACCCACCAGTAGCAATTGTGACCAGCCGCTTTGCGGCACTGAGTGGTAAAGAAAAGTGGACAGAATCAAACCCACGATAGTGCCCGCCAGCCGTAAAGATCCTCGACTGAAAGTGGTGCCGAAATCTGGCTTTAGAACCACGGCAACCGTCATGGGAAGCCAGTAAGCGCGCTGCCAGCTAATGCTTCTTCCAATCGCTTCCGCAACCATCACGCAAATGCACAAACGCAGCGCATGTCGAAAAACCGGCGAACTCCAGGTCATATTCGCCTTCATGGTTGCGCGCCAGTTGGTGGTCTGCAGCTTCCACGGCTTTGCCTGGGCGCTTCTTAAGAATGCTTTCTCTCCCTTTTCAGTGGTGTTTGCAGTGAGATAAGCCACCATTCGCAGTTGTCCCACCGCGACATCCAGCGCCGCGGCGATCTTATCGCCAAGCCTCAATTCCGATTTGTTGCGCCTGGTGATCGCTCGTTCTACAAGTTCACGCAAAGGCTTGCGCAGCGCTTCGAAATCTTCTTCCGACGCGCCTTTCCGCAAAACATCGCTAATCGCGGCCAACAGCTTTGACGCCCCCTTGAGGAATTGATCCAATTCATCCGCCGCATCGCCCTCTAATTCGGATCGCTGCGTGTCGCCTTCGCCCAATTCGTCACGCAAGCGCGTCAATAGGTAGAGGGAGAGCCTTACACGATCAGTCTGGTCATAAAGCAGCCGGAATCGTTCGCCTTCAATGCTGTGATCGCGGCCAAGCGCCGAAATCGTTTCCTGCTCCTGCGAACTGATGGTTCGAATTGCCACAAACTGGGGCGTCTGAGGATCGGGATCAACCTCCTGCGCCAACTTGCAATACGCCTGCCCAATAGCCTCCAACTGCGGCTTGTTCCGGCGCAAGGGCCAGAACAGCAGCGCCAGAACCGTTTGAACGAGCCCTCCGCCCAAAACCAGCAAGCCGGAATAGAATGCCCCGACGGGCGTCGCGGAACCGCGTGCGCTAAAGACAATTACCGTCACCAGGGTGTTCAATCCCAAATCACCCATGCGCGGGTTGAGCGCCAGCATCATCCCCGCTGCGAACGCCCAAGCCGCGACGGTCAGCATCGCGGAGAAATAAAACCGGCCGCCCAGCGAACCGATGAAAACAGCCACAGCGCTGAGGAAACTCCATAAGAGCATGCGCTTCGCGCGCTCGGAATAGGGGTCGTAACCGTCGGAATAAGAAACGTTCAGCGCGCCGATAGCCACCGCGACACCGCCCAACGGATTACCCATCTCAATTCCCATCAGCAGCGGTAGGGAGACCGCCAGGGAATTGCGCAGGGCCATCCACCAATTGTTGATCTTGGCCTTGTCTATTTGTTTAATGCTGCGCCAGAGTGCGACGGCGGGCTGCACGCTCTGAACTGGATTAGCTGCCAGATCAGCCATGGTGAGTAATCACAACTCATCCATTCTGGCAAGAGGCTCAACGGCTTTTGAGAGGCACAGAAATAGTGATAGCGCGCGTTCCGCCGGAATCATCTTGATCAGCAAGATATTCAAGAGCGTAGGTCTTGTCCGGCTGGATCTTTAAATCTGACTTGCGAAAGAACAGATAACCCGCAACCGCATGGTCTACCGGCCCGTCCGGCAGACTACGTGCCGTCAATTGCGCCTCCAGCATCCTGCGGTCTTCATAAGTTCCGCCCGGCTTGGCGACTGGATCAGGCGGTGATGATCGGCCATTGTCCGCTCCTACGCCTACTTCCGCCCCAGTATAGACACCATTCACACGTCTCCCCGTAACCGGATCAACCCCATGTTCGTAACCGACCTCTGCCCCGACGCCGATGTTTTTATTGCGCACCGAGGGCATCGGCGGCTGATTTTGCCTTTGAATAGCTGATGCCACCGTATCCGGCTCAGCGTGATGGATGGCATCGCCTGACGCATTCACTTTTATGACAAATGCCTCACGAGACACCTTCAACGGTTCCTTATCATTGGCATAGCAGGCTACTTCGAAAACCAGGTAGGTCTTGGAAATATCGAAGGCGAATAAGTGCTCCACTTGCTTGGGCGGCACTATGGACGCGCCGATAGCGCCGCTCTTCCACTCTGCCTGGGCCGCATAGTCAGAAGGCAAAGGCCGCGCGGGAATACCCTTCGGTCCATCATCTGCCAGCAAACAAATAGCAGCAAGTCCAAACAAAACAGCCGTTGAACGCATTTGAAGCCCGCCTTGCATCTAGGCTATCGCAGAAACTTCTAATGCAATAAAGCCGTACCATAACGTTGTGAAGCTTACAAAGAAATTACCGCCCCTCCTGCTGTGCCTGACGATTGCCGCGGCGCTGGGCCATCAGTCAGACCCCTGGCTTTCTTCCGCGCTCCTGTCACCGGCGAAACTGGCTGCCGAACTGAAGACCGACGCCGCTCCGCATGTCATTTATGTCGGATTCCCCATTCTTTTTAAGGGCGCCCACATCCCAAAGGCCGTTTTCGCCGGACCTTGCTCCAAGCCCGAAGGGATTGAACTGTTGAATCAGACGGTGAAGCCTTTCAGCAAAGACGCAGAGATTGTAATCTACTGTGGCTGCTGCCCCTTTGTTCGCTGTCCGAACGTGCGCCCGGCTTACAGCGCTTTGAAACAGGCCGGCTATACGAACGTCAAAGTTCTGGAACTGGAAACCAACTTACATACGGATTGGATTGAGAAGGGTTATCCAACCGAAAAGCCATGAAGAAGCTGGCCCTGCTTTGCGCTCTGGCCTGCAATCTACCAGCAGCGTCGGTTGTTATTACCGCCACAAGAATTTCCAATCAACCGCTGTTGAAGCCGACTACCGGCTGGATGGCGGATGGCGTCTTCAATACAGCTGCTGTGAGAGCCGGGAAGAAAGTGATTCTGCTGTTCCGTGCGCAGGATGCGAAACATGTCTCGCGCATCGGTTATGCGGAGAGCTCTGACGGATTGCACTTCACCATTCGTCCGGAACCAGTGCTATCGCCCGAAGCTCCGTATGAGCAAGGCGGCGGTGTGGAGGATCCTCGAGTTGTTCAAATCAACGGTACTTATTATTTGACTTACACGGCCTACAACGGACACGACGCTCAGCTTTCTTTAGCTACCTCCAAGGACCTCATTCATTGGGATCGCAGAGGCGTTATTCTTCCCGCCTACAAAGGAACCTGGAATACGCAGTGGACGAAATCAGGCGCCATCATCCCGCAGAAGGTGAACGGTAAATGGTGGATGTACTATCTGGGGACGAAGAAGGATTCAGATGGCAAGCCTCGCGACTATATGGGTCTAGCCGAATCCACTGACCTGCTCCATTGGAAAGACGCTACCGCTAAGCCAGCCCTTGATCGCCGCCCGGACGCTTTTGATTCCCGCGTAATGGAGCCGGGTCCCGCGCCCATCGTGACCCAACAAGGCATTCTGCTGCTCTACAACGGCGCCAATGAGTCCCTGGTTTACGGTCCTGGCTGGGTTCTTTTTGACAAAGACGACCCGCGCAAAATAATTGCCCGGGCCGATGCGCCTTTTATTCTGCCTAATCTTAATTGGGAAAAAAGCGGACAGGTTCCCAACGTCATTTTCATTGAAGGCGCTTTGATCAATTACGACAGAGGCGACCGCATAGCGCTGACCGCTTATTATGGAGCGGCGGACAAGTACATCGGGGCAATGGACATCCGCATTCGCCTGGCGCCCTGAGTGGAAATGCGACGCGGGAGATAATGGGGGGATGAGCGTACGCCTGATTGCCGGCTGCTGTCTTGTGGCGGTCCTTTCCTTTCCGCTCAGCGCCTTCGATGATCTGAATAGGGATCAGGTGAAGCTGCTAAAGGATCCAGGTGGCTGGGAATACATAAAGCTCAGCGACCACACCGGGGTCCCTACAGACCATGTTTGCTTTGACGGTTCTCCGCACCCGAACGAATGTAGCGGCAGTTTGACACTCGCGGACGACGAACACTTTGTGCAACAGGTACTTATCGGCGGAGAGCCGGTCAACCGGCATGGCACATACAAGCTGGACGGAGATCAATTGGCGTTTTTCGATGAATACGGCAATCGCGATGGCCCCTATACGGTGGCCATTGATCCGGTGAAGAAGACCATGGTCCTCTCCATGCCGCAGATTCAGATGGACCTCACGCTCGAAAGCGAATACCACAAGAAAAAGAAAAAAGGCTAAGCGGTGAACGATAAGCTATAGGTTCATTTGCCGGACAGGACCGGCCTATGAGTCATGCACAATTATCTGATTCGCCTTGCTACTCGACTTACTCTGCTGGCCACGGCCGGCGTTTTCGGAATGAACATGTCTACTGCAGCCACCAACCACTCGAAATACCTTCTCTACGTCGGCACTTACGGAAAGGGCATCTACGGATACCGATACGATCCAGCCGACGCCAGCCTTGAACCTCTTTCGCTTGTAGGCGAAGTGACTAACCCTTCCTGGGTCACCACTGACCGGGAATATAAATATATTTTCGCCGCGAGCGAGCTGGAGGGCGACAACAAAGGCGCAGTCTACTCGTTTGCCATTGACCACGCTACCGGCAAGCTGAACCCGATAAACAGCCGGTCTTCAGAAGGCCTCGCGCCTTGCCACGTCTCGATTGATAGGACCGGCAAGATGCTGATTGCCGCTAACTATACCAGCGGCAACGTAGCTTCTTATCCGGTGGATCAAAACGGCAAGATTGGGGAAATCGCCTCGCTTATGGGCGCCCACGGCACCGGTCCCAACAAAGAACGCCAGGAGGGCCCGCATGCCCACGAGGCAGTGATTTCGGCAAACAATAGATTCGTTTACGTTCCTGATCTTGGCCTGGACCAGATTCGCATCTACAAAATCGACCCGGCTACGGCGCAGCTAACGACGGCCGACCCGCCGCACGCCACCGAGCCTGCCGGCGCAGGGCCGCGTCACATCGCTTTCAGCCTGAATGATAAGTTCGCCTATGTGATCAGCGAGTTGAAGCCCATGATTGATGTGTTTTCACATGATTCTGACACCGGCAAACTGGAAAGCATACAGACCATATCAACAGCGCCTGACAATGCCGGCCCTGACGACGGCCCGGCTGAGGTCCTGATCACCCGATCCGGCAAATTCGTCTACGGCTCGAATCGGGGACCGGGAACCATCGCCGTCTTTTCGGTGGATCACGCAACCGGAAAGTTGACTCACGTTCAGGATGCACAAACCGGCTTCACTCAGCCGCGCGGCGTTGAGTTCGACCCGACCGAAAACCTGTTGTTTGTGGGAGACCAGAAAACCAACAAATTCGTCACTTTCCACGTGGACCACTCCACCGGCAAACTCACGCTGACCGGTAAGAGCTATGAAGTGCCATCACCGGTATCGTTCGTGTTCGTTCCTGTCAGCTAATTAAGCGTATAGAAATCGTAGGTGGTCTTCCACTTGAAGGTCTGCCCGGGCTCTACATGGATCTTTATGTAGATCTCCGGGCAAACTGTTTTTCGTGTAGACCAGAAGTACATCTTCATCACCGGCCTGTCGCCGGTTTCACGAACGCCAATGCCGGTCTTCATGTTCTCGACCCGGACTTCGTTGTCATCCGCGCTATCCCCAAATCCGGCAAGAGAACCATGCGCTGATTCATCATCGGCATTCAACTCCCGTTCGAATCGAAGCTCATTGCCGCGCACCTCAGCCGGCGATTTCAGCTGATCATCCGCCTTCGGACCGGCCTTCACCACAAAGGGAAACTTTACGCGAAACTCCGGTCCGGTCGGCCGGTGGTCCAGCATGTAGAAGTCATGATCATAGACGGCGGTATCAATCACCAGCCTGCCGGTATTCTTCAGCGAATGTTCCAAAACCAGTTGCGCTTTTTTTCGAGGCAGCCGTAGAGTCTTTTGGTAGACGTAGGCATACCCTTCCCCATCGTTCATGTCGTGCTCAAACTCCACCCGGTCGCTTTCCGTCCGCACCACACGCTTCCCGGGATTCACTAACGCATAGGTCCGCGCAAAATTGTAGGGCTCGTCAATCAGCTTGCGAAGCTCGCCCACGCCAATCTTCAAAAACAGGCCATTGGGTTTCGCGTCTGCATAACGCAAAGGACCATTCTCGTCGCGGAACTCCTCCACCGGGCCCATAATTGCATCGTGCAGAAGCGGATCATAAGTTTTAAACCACTGGCCAAAGAATTCATGCCCCTGGTATGTCAGGCTAGGCACTACGCCTGCCCAATCAAAGCGCACGCCGCGGTAATAACCGTGCTGCGCATCCGGCAGATAAATCTGGGCGCTCACTTGGCCGTTTGATATTCGCGCACTGGGAAACTCGGCGAAAGCATTCAGTGCGACCAATGCTGCCAAAGCCCATCTCATGGAGCCTGATACCCTCCAAACGCCTGCTCAATCGCCAGGGAAACTTGTAGCGTCAGCATGTCATTCCACGGTTTGGCGACAACTTGCACATTTATCGGTAAGCCCTGATGCACTGCACATCTGACCGTAGCCGCTGGGGTTTGCGCTACGCTCCACGCCATGGTGTAGCTAAAGCCGTGAAAGTTTTCTATCTTCATGGAGTCGCCATGCTTCAAAGCCGTTTGTGTGTAAACCGGACACAGAATTACGTCATAGCGCCGAAAGAACTTCGCCAGCCCGGCACGATAAGCATCCCACTGGGCCCAGCGCTTGGCGAACTCAACAGCGGTCGTCTCGTGAGGCCGCATGTAACTCAGGAAATTCATTTGCAAAGGGTGCGCTGGATGATCGCCCAGTTCATGCAGGTAGTCATCAATGGCTTTGCCGCCGTCCGCTCCGAATAGCGCCATCTCCAACTCAAATACATCGCCCACGCCCGGCGCGCGCTCTTCAGTTACCAGAGCGCCTTGATCAGCCAGGAATGTCGCACACTTCTCTACAGCGCTCTTCACTTCAGCGGCACAGCCTGCAAAACCATTCTCCGTGTAAAAAGCTACGCGCAGACTCTTCAACTCCGGCGTAGCCTCCACCAGCGGAACGAGCGGCGACCACAAATCCTCATCATCTGGATAGGCAAGCAGTCGCATGGCGAGCTGCAGGTCCTCTACTCGCCGAGCCATGGGCCCAATCTGCCATATCGGTTGCACCCACCCTCCGGGCCCTGGAACGTGACCGGTGCGCGGCAGACGTCCGGCTGTCGGTTTAATGCCTGCAATCCCGCAAAACGCTGCCGGCAAGCGCACACTTCCAAAGGCATCGCTTCCCAATCCCAAAGCCGATCCACCGGAGGCGATGAGCGCGGATTCTCCACCACTGCTCCCACCAGGCGTTCGATTTTGGTCATAAGGATTATTCGTTCGCCCGAAGATGAGATTATCCGTCTCGAATGAGAACAATAAATCGGGAAGATTTGTTTTCGCAATCGGAATCGCGCAGGCTTCACGAAGTCGCCTCACGAGAGTGGCGTCTCGCCCGGCGACAGGAGCATTCTTTCTACCGAGAGTTCCCGACGTCGTACGCGAGCCGGCAACATCAATGGAGTCTTTTATCGAGAACGGTACGCCCGCTAACGGACCAGCCGTCTCTCCGTCGTCCACTCGCTGGGCCGCCTTAAGCGCCGAATCTGCCATCACCTCAATTGCCGCGTTGATGTGCGAATGTGTCTGCTCAACTCGCGCCAAATGAGCCTGAACCACCTCGACTGCAGAAATCCTGCGGCTTTTGATCTCACCAGCCAGCCAAACCGCACTGTTGTAAAACACGCTGTCCAATTTAGCAGCAAACTCAGGTAGAATATCGCCAAACCTTATCGGAGGGTGTGTATGGCTTTGCACCGCATTTTGCCTTTTGCAATTCTGGCGGTTGTTTACTCGCGTCCTATCCTTGCGGTTGACTGGACTCCCATAGATCCAGCTGACCTCGCTCTCAAACAATCAAAAACAGACCCAAATGCGGACGCCGAAGCTCTTTTCCGCGAAGTTCGAGTACTCAATGAGCAGCATGGCTTCAGCTATGGAAAGAATTTACTGGCGGAATATGTACGTCTGAAGATCTTCACGGATCGTGGTTTGAAGTTTGGGGATGTCCAAATCCCTTATTTCCGCGATGAAAGCGTCTACGACGTGCAGGGAAGAACTATTCACCCCGACGGTTCCATTGTCGAGCTGGCGAAGGATTCGGTTTTTGAGAAGGTGATTGAAAGGCGCGGCTTCAAAACCAAGGTCATCAGCTTCGCCATGCCGGCTGTTCAGCCCGGCTCGATCATCGAGTTCCGCTACCAAAAGAACGAAGGCGAAAGGTCATTCCGGTATCGGCAGCTTGAGGTGCAAAGTCCGTATCCGGTGGATCGCGTGACGTTCTTCATCAAGCCCCTGGCCGCCAGCAATTTCGCTTACCCGCCCATGCGTCTGATGCCGTTCGGCTGCATCCCAGAGCGTGGTCAGCCGAATCGCGAAGGTTATGACGTAGTCACCGTCAGGAATGTCCCCGCGTTTCATCAGGAGCCCTATTCGCCCCCAGAGTTCAGTGCGAAGCAGTGGATCCTCATATACTACGAGGAAAACGATAAGACGGGCAAAGACAAGTATTGGACCGCTCTCGGAAAGCAGCGCTATCGCGAGCACAGCGAACAAGTCAGGGTCAATGCTGAAATCAAGCAATTAGCTGCCGAGATCACTTCCGGCGCAACAACGGACGTCGAAAAGCTGGACAAGATTCTCGCGTACTGCCGCACCCAGATCAAAGACGTTCGCGGCGACGCCATCACCACCGCCGAACTCGAGAAAGCCAAGGCCAACAAGAGCACACTGGACACCATACATCGTAAGGAGGGCGACCGTTCCGACATCCTTTACGCCTTCATCGCTTTAGCGCAGGCTGCCGGTTTCGACGCGCGCCGGGCTGAACTATCTGATCGAGCCACCTTTCTGTTTGGGCCCGCTATGCAGTCCGGTTTCTTCCTCAACGCGTCCGATGCGGCTGTGAACGTCGGCGGCAACTGGAGATTCTATGACGTCACAAACACCGCTGTTCCGGGCGGCCAATTGCGCTGGCAGGAACAAGGGGTGTTTGCCCTTGTCCCCGACCCGAAAGAACCGGAGATGATCAAAACGCCCCTGTTGACCGCCCAGGAGACAGTTTTGAATCGTATGGCCGTGTTCACCCTTTCTGAGTCTGGCGTATTGGAGGGCGATGTTCGCGAGATTCTTTCGGGCAATCACGCCACTACTTGGAGGGAACGAAATCGCACTACGAACGACACGCAGCGCGAGGAAGCGCTCAGGGACCAACTCAAACACCGCTTTTCCGACTTCGATGTGTCAAACATCAAGTTCACGGCCAACCCGGATCCAGCTAAGCCAGTCGGGGTCACCTATCACCTTGTGGTGCGCTCCTACGCGCAGCGCACGGGCAAACGCCTATTCGTTCAGCCCGGTTACTTCGCATTTGGCTCAAACAGCCGCTTCCCGGAAGCCACCCGTTATAACAGCGTTTACTTCGACTATCCATGGTCTGAAATGGACAGCGTCGATCTAACCCTTCCGCCTGGATTTGAACTCGACCATGGCGACGCTCCGCCTGGAATCAACATCCCGTTAACCTGCGTCTACAGTGTCCGTATTGGCCTTGATAAGACCAACAACCAGATTCAGTACCGCCGCAAGCTGGTCTTCGGCGACAAAGATTTACTGATCTTCGACGCCAAGGTCTATCCCAACCTCAAGAAAGTCTTCGATGCGATACAGGAAGCCGATAACCACATGCTGACCTTCAAAACTGCGGCTTTGGCCAACGAAGGCGGCTCAAAGTGATGAGGCTCATTCTTGCTTCTGTTCTGGCCATCCAGTGCTGCCAGGCGACGGTGAAAGAGACGCCCTCCTGGGTGAGCGAGGTCGCCACTCGTGCGTTGCCCCCATATTCCGGCAAAGTTCCTGCGGCGATACTTCTGGACGAACAGAAGGTCACGGTAGACCCGAATGGAATGGTGGATACCATTACTCGCTTCGCCATTAAAATCCTGACGCACGAAGGTAAGCGAGACGCTGAAATTGTCGAGCGGTATGAAAAAGGCGGTCGCCAAGTGAAGGAACTGCACGCATGGCTGGTCGCGCCTGGCGGTTTTGTTAAAACCTTCGAGAAGAATGACGTGCAGGACATGGGCGCCTATAGCGATGAGCTTTACAACGATTTCCGCCTTCGTCTGATCAAGGCGGACAATGCTGAAATTGGAGCTGTTTTCGTGTATGAATCGGAAGTGCTGGAAAAACCCACTGGCACTCAAGGCCGGTTTGCGTTTCAAACCAGCCTGCCATCGTTGGAGTCTCGCTATTCAGTCACGATTCCTTCCGGCTGGACAGCCACCGGGCTTGTTCTCAATCATGATCCGATCGCTCCCACAGTGGACGGAAGCACCTACACCTGGACATTGAAAGACCTGCCATTCCGCGAAGCGGAAGAAGCCGCGCCTCATCTGTCCGGCACTGGACCGCTGCTGGCAATCAACTTCCATCCGCCAAGCGGCATCAGCGATGTACCCGAATTTAAATCCTGGTCCGATGTTTCTCGCTGGCACACGAACTTATCCGCTTCACAAGCAGATATAACTCCCGAGATGGCTGCCAAGGTACGCGAACTCACCAACTCCGCCGCAACAGAGTATGACAAGGTTCGTGCGTTGGGCCACTTTGTCCAGCAGATTCGCTACGTCGAAATCGCCATGGACCTTTCGCATAATGGCGGTTATCGTCCTCATTCGGCGGAGAAGGTATTCACCAAGCAATATGGGGACTGCAAAGACAAAGCCAATCTCCTGCGTGCCCTGTTAAAGTCTGCGGGCATGTCTTCCTATCTGGTCGCTATCTATTCGGGCGATCGAACCTTCGTGAAGAAGGAATGGGCGTCTCCCTGGCAATTCAATCACATGATTCTGGCGATTCAGGTTTCCGATGCAGTAAAGGCGCCCACGGTGATTTCTACGCCGGTAGGACGTCTGCTCTTGTTCGACCCGACGGATTACCTGACGCCCGTGGGAGATCTGCCCTATTACGAACAAGGCAGCTACGCCCTTATCTGTGCCGGCGATAAAGGCGATTTGGCGCAGATGCCAGTCATTGCGCCGGAACAGAATGTCTTTAGCCAAACCGTACAGGCAACGCTTGAACCCAGCGGCAAACTCACAGCCTCAGTTGAATTCCAATCCAGTGGGCAGGCTGCCCGCAACGAACGCCTGAAACATAACGTTCCACCGGAGACATATAAAGCCGAAATGGAGCGCTATCTGAACGTCTATGCGAAAGCCGCCGCCATCCAGAAGATCGAGGCTGAGGATGTCTTTGAACAGAACAAATTTATTTCCAAGCTGGAGTTCGAATCACCCGCTTATGCCCAGATGATGCAAAATCGTCTGCTGGTGTTCAATCCAACCGTGATTGAACCGTCGGTCAGACATTTCCCGGCAGAAAAGGAGAGGCATGAATCTATTGTTTTGAACGGCCGGGTGTACCGTAAGCAGGTAATTGTCAAACTGCCTGATGGCTTTGCCGTTGATGAAATGCCGTCGCCGTTCAAAGCCGAGGCCCCGTTTGCTAAATTCACCATTTCATACCGGAACGAGGCTGGCCACATTCTGGTAGATGAAGAACTCCGCACCCAGGCTGTGACGCTTCCGGCCGGCGATTACCCGCAAGTGAAGAAGTTCTTTGACAACGTCCTCGGAGCGAACAACCAGAAAGCAGTCCTGGTAAAGAACTAGTATTTTGCGATCGCTTCGCAAACGGCTTCAGTTATCTGCCGCGTAGTCGCTGTTCCATCCAAATCCCGGGTATGGAGTGCAGGATTAGCAGTCACATGCTCAATGGCATTCATTACCCGCTGACTGGCTCTCATTTCGCCCAGATGCTCCAACATCATCACAATGGACCAGAACGTGCCAATAGGATTTGCCAGCCCCCTGCCCATGATGTCGAAGGCTGAACCATGAATCGGTTCGAACATGGAGGGCGCCCGGCGCTCCGGATCGATATTGCCGGTTGGTGCAATGCCAAGGCTTCCGGCAAGCGCCGCGGCTAAATCGCTCAGGATGTCGGCATGCAGATTTGTGGCCACTATCGTGTCCAATGATTGCGGCCGCTTCACCATGCGCACCGTTGCCGCATCCACGAGCTCTTTATCCCAGGTGACATCCGGGAATTCAAGTGCAATCTGACTCGCAATCTCATCCCACATCACCATGGCATGCCGCTGCGCGTTGCTCTTAGTAATGACCGTTAGAAGCTTGCGGGGCCGCGCCTGTGCCAGTTTGAAAGCAAACCGTAGAATTCGCTCAACGCCGGCCCGTGTCATCACCGTGACGTCCGTTGCCACTTCCATTGCCAGTCCCTGATGCACCCGCCCGCCCACTCCTGAATATTCGCCCTCGGAGTTCTCGCGCACAATCACCCAATTCAGGTCTTCCTGCTTGCAGTGTCGGAGAGGGGATTCGATTCCAGGCAGCATGCGCGTCGGCCGCACATTGGCATATTGATCCAATCCCTGGCAGATCTTCAGCCTCAAACCCCACAGCGTAATGTGATCCGGAATATTCGGATCGCCTGCCGACCCGAACAGTATGGCGTCTTTTCCGCGCAAGGCATTCAGGCCATCAGCGGGCATCATCACACCGTGCTGCCGGTAATAATCGCCGCCCCAATTAAAGCTTTCAATTTCAAAGTTGAATGAACTCTGGCAATCCGCCAGGGCTTCCAACAACTGGCGGCCGGCCGGAATTACTTCCTTACCGATGCCGTCGCCCGGGACCAGCGCAATTTTGTAAGTCTTCACGCGCGTTTACCGTTCAGCGTCGAACCGGACGCGCTCAGCCACGCCGCTAGATAAAACATTCCGCCAATGACCAGCGTCATTTTGAGGCCAAGGTAGATAGCCAAGAACATCGCCGCCGCAGAGCCAAGCACGCTGGAAGCCGCGTTGATTGACCAGGCCCAACGTACGGCCGACGGCATCGCCTTCTCCAGTAACGAAAGGCCGGTTGGAAACGGCATGCCCATGGCAAATCCGACCGGACTGATCAGCAGCACAGAAATCAAAACTTTGACCGGGAATGGCAATGAAACGCCGCCAGCTGCGATCGGCGTCACAACGGCAGCTAAGGCAAGAATCGCGGCCACAATCAGCACCATCGCCAGGCTCAGGTTTCCGAAATCGCCGCGAATAATGCTCCGGCTGGCAAAGCTGCCAATGCCGCTCGAAAGCAGCATGGAAAAAATAATAACGGTCAGCGCGTAAGTGGGATGCCCCAGGAACAAAACAAACTTCTGAATCAGCGCCACTTGAATGAGGATGTAACCCGCGCCGATAAACAAGAAAAACAGCAACCCGCGCAGAGTGCCTTTACCGGTAGGCAGGCTCTGCTTCAAGACCAGCGGAGGCAAAGCCAGCACGATAATGGTAGCCACAATGCTGATCGCGACCAGTCCAAACAACACTGGTAACGCCGTATTCACTTTGTAGTCGGCGGTTTCGTGGGAAGCATGCAGCACAAACTGCCACAAATCTCGGGGCTGAACCGTATAAAAGAAAAATGGTTTGTCATCGGTGACGGGCCGAACGTCAAAGGGATAGCTCGCAAAGAATTTATTTAAATCAGTCGCCGTCAGCAACTGCCGGAAGGCGTTGTCCACGGTAGAGCCCGGGACGTAAACCACCTCCATCTTGGCGTGGGCCGCTGCGTCTTTTAACTTCTCTATATCTGCCGCACTGAATGGATTGCGCGAAACCAGAATCGTATCTTTCGCGCCCCAGCCAGGAATCTTCTGCGCATCGGCCCGCAAGACGGCAATGTTCAGAGCCGGATCATTTTGGCCAAGTTGCTTCAGGGCGGTCTGCGCCAGCGCCACCACCCGCAAGGATTCGCGCGGAGGCTTGAAACCCCAGCGAGTGAAAGCCATCACGCCATCGCCAGTCAGATGCGACAAGTAATCGACAAAAGCGTCCGTTGTGTAGAGGTTGTTCTCTGAAAGTGCAAAGGCTCCCGCCGCGGTAGAGGCCCAGGTGTCCACCAGGGTCGCCTGCAGAACCTGGTAATGCTCCTGGGAACGCCTTACGAAGCTGCGCCCGTCTTCTACTACAATGTGCACCTGCGGCCGCAGATAAATTCCCTGGCTATAAGCGGGGAATTTCTTGCGCATAATGACATCGGCAATGATCGGATTGATTTCAACGCCGGTGACATCCTGGCTGCCCGACGCCAGGGCTCGAGATACATCCCAGCCGCCGCCCGGTCCAATAACCAACGTCTTAGCACCCGGACGCAGTATGTATGGCATTCCCGGACCGTCGTAAGCAAGCTCTTCTTTCTGTGCGGCCGTCAGATGATCGAAATCGAAAGACGCCACGCCGGTGGCCGCGTCCGCATCGATCACAATGCTCTTCATGTCCGTGCGACCGGGCTCCGGCTTCAATGCGATTCGCGAAAAACTGTTCCAGCGGACGAATTCTTCCCCTTGAATTTTCTGCCCTTTGGCATACTTCACATCAATCAGGAAGAACTTGGCATTATAGGTAATCAGCCCTACTAGCAGCAGACCCAGGATCACGGCAGCGACACGTCCGCGCGTGCTGCGCGCCAGGTGAAACCAGATGGCCGATGACACCGCAAAAGTAGTAGCTGACACCAGAATCGTGTTCGGTCCGCCAACCCAGTTCAGCAGACCCACAAGCACTGCGCATCCACCGGCAGCGCCAAGCAGATCGAAGAAGTAGACCCTGTTTACCCGTTCGATGGTGTCTCCGATGGCAAGCGAAACGATGGTTCCGGAAAGTACAAATGGAACAGCCGCCACAAAATAGGCAATCATCATCTCCCAAGTGGTTAGTTCCGCGTTTCGGCTTAGCAGGAACGACAAGCAGAGGACAATGGCAATCGCATTTGTAAATGCCAGGCCGCCCAGCTTTTCATAAAGCGGGCGCTTCCAACCGGCAACCACATAGGAGAAGACACCTCCGGCGCCGAGGCCGAACAAAGCAATGGAAATGGCAAGGAAGGCAAAGTGGTAGAAATAAACCACCGAAAAAACGCGCGTCAACGCGAGTTCCAATATCAATGTGGCTAGCGAAGTGGCGGCTACGCCAAAGTAGATTTGGGACCACGGCCTGCGCGTGACCGGACTATTTGCTTCGCGCCGTAGTGACGGGGTAATGGTAGACAAGCTATTATCCTAAGCGACGTACCCGCTTACGGTAAGGATCCCAAAAAAGTTGCTATCCGATCCGCAATCCGCTCACAGGCTCTCCCATCGCCATACGGGTTGTGCAACTTGGCCATCCGCTGATATTCTGCCGGGTCATCCAGCAGCCTGCAGGCTTCCGCGACAATTCGTTCCCTATTCGTCCCGACAAGCCGCACGGTGCCGGCGTGAACCGCCTCAGGGCGCTCGGTCTTATCGCGCAGCACCAGAATAGGTTTGCCGAGAGATGGTCCTTCCTCTTGCACACCGCCCGAGTCAGTAATCAGCAAATAGGCGCGCTGCATCAAATCCACAAACGGAAGATAGTCCAGCGGTTCTACTAAAATGACATTCGGCCTGCCGCTTAGAAATTGCGCCACCGAGCTTTGCACGTTCGGATTGGGATGCACCGGCCAGACAATCTGTACATCAGGACGCTGAGCCAGTTCGGCAAGCCCTTCGCAAATGTGAGCAAAGCCCTCGCCAAAGCTCTCGCGCCGGTGCGCAGTCACCACGATAAGCTTCTTCGAACCATCAAGCGGGAGGCTGAGCCCGCTCTGGCGGCCTTGGACAATGGCTTTCCGCACCGCCAGTACCGCGTCAATGCCTGTATTGCCGGTAACCTGCACACGATCCTCGGCCACGCCCTCACGAAACAGATTCTCCGCGGCCCAATCGGTGGCGGCGAAATGGATGGAGGCCAGGCGCCCGGTCACAACCCGGTTCATTTCCTCTGGAAAGGGCGACAGCAGGTCGGATGTGCGCAGTCCAGCTTCCACATGCGCCACAGGCACCTTCGCATAAAAGGCCGCCAGTGCTGCCGCTAGCGTGGTGGTGGTGTCGCCCTGCACAACGGCAAGGCCAGGCTGCGTCTCCTGGAAAACGTCTTCGAGCCCGGCCAGTAGCCGCGAAGTGAGACCTGTCAGGGTTTGCCCAGGTTTCATCAGGTCCAGGTCATAATCAGGCTTGATTTGAAATGCGCCCAGCACCTGGTCCAACATGTGGCGATGTTGGGCCGTAACGCAGACCACTGTATCCAGTTGCCGCTGCCGGAGCGCAATAACCAGCGGGCATAATTTGATAGCCTCCGGTCGTGTACCGAAGATAACTAAAACTTTGCGGCTGGAAGAAAGGTGGGGCTTACTTGTGACGGTAGGTAATTCGTCCCTTTGTGAGGTCATAAGGCGACATCTCAAGGGTGACACGATCGCCCGCCAAAACACGGATTCGATTGCGTCTCAATTTTCCGGCCAGATGGGCCAGAACAGTGCGTTCCGCATCTAACTGAACGCTGAATAAACCGCTGGGAAACTTTTCGACGACGGTCCCGGTTACTTCTATGCTGTCTTCTTTACTCATTCGCCTCTTACTTGGGTTGTGGCCACGCTGCGGGTGTCCGCAGTGCTCCAATGTGACCAGTATACCGCGCAATATCCGTGCATTTCCCGCGAAGGACGCCATCAAGTTGAAATGTTCTAACCTGATGTCGGGTGCGTAACGACGTCGCAGAGCTTAAAAACAAGAACGTGCTGATCACCGGCGCAGGCCGGGGACTTGGAAAGCGCCTGGCGCTCGGGTTTGCCCGGCTCGGCTGCCGCATTGCCCTGGTGAGCCGCAACAAATCCGAATTGGATCTGGCGCACATTGAGATTGAGCAGGCCGGTGGAAATGCGCTTCGCATTCAGGCCGATGTTACCGACGCGGAACAAATCGGAATCGCCGTGGAACGCGCTCACTTAGCCTTTCAGAGTCCCATCGACGTTCTGATTTGCGCCGCTGGAGTGCACGGGCCCCTGAAATCATTCCTGGAAGCATCCTTCGCGGCATGGAACCAGACCATTAACGTGAACCTCATGGGTGTGGTTCATGCCTGCCGCGCCGTCTTGCCGCACATGACCAAGCGGCGGGCCGGCAAAATCATCATTCTTACCTGCGAAAGCGATCGTCCGCCGCACAGCCATTTCTCTGCCTATACCGTGTCAAAAACTGCGCTGGTAAGGCTAGCCGAGTCCATTGCGATTGAAGTAGCCGACAACAATGTGCAAATCAATTGCCTGGACCCGGGACGATCATACACATCATTGACAGACGAGATCATTGAGGCTGAAGACTGTTTGGAAGCCTCGCTGGTGGCGGAAGCGCGTGAGGTTCGCCGCACGGGCGGCGCATCTGCCGATTTGCAGCTTCAACACGCCATCTTTCTGGCTTCAGAACAATCGAACCACATCACCGGCAAGCTTATTCACATTACTGATGACTGGCAGAAACTCCGCAACGCGACGCTCCGTGCCGATGCTCTTACGCTGCGCCGCGTGCAAAAGTAAATCAGCTTACTGCACCGCTTCGGTCTTAAAACGGTAGATAGTCGTGCTGTGGAATGTTGTGCCCGGTTCCAGCGTCGTGCTTGGAAAATTAGGTTGATTGGGTGAATTAGGATAGTGCTGTGTTTCGAGGCATAGCGCGCTATTCTTCACGTACGTTCCGCCCATGCCGGTGACCGATCCATCCAGGTGATTTCCCGTATAAAACTGCACGCCGGGCTGATCCGTATAAACTTCCATAACGCGTCCGCTGGCCAGGTCTTCTACCTTAACTGCCGGCTTTGTCAGGTCACCCTTGTGGTTCAGCACCCAATTCAAATCGATGCCTAGGCCGTACTTCAACTGATCACTGTCCTTGTTGACGCGGTCAGCAATGACAGCCCCATGCCGGAAATCAAAAGGCGTGCCGGAAACCTCTTCAATCTTTCCGGTCGGAATCAGCGTTTCATCTACCGGTGTGTAATTGTCCGCGTCAATGGTGATGCGTTCTTTCAGAATGCTGGGGTTACCCGCACCTGACAGATTGAAATAGGAATGGTTGGTCAGATTCAGAACCGTTTCCTTATCTGTCGTGGCGCTGTAGTCAATATGCAGTCCGTTCTTCTTATCCAAGGTGTAGCGAACAGTAACATCCAGAGTGCCGGGAAAGCCTTCTTCACCGTCCCGGCTCACATAATGCAGCTCCAGCGCCGGGCCCATCGGCGTTTGCATTGGCTTCGGCTCCCAAACTTTCTTGTTAAAGCCATTAATGCCGCCGTGCAGAGTGTTGGGGCCATCATTTGCCGGAAGGTGGTACATCTTACCCGCCAGTTCAAACTGAGCCTTGCCAATGCGGTTTCCGTAGCGGCCAATCAGCGCGCCGAAGTAAGACTTATTATTCGGCTGCGTGTAACCTTCAGCGCTGTCGAAACCTTCAACAACATCGGCAAAGGTCTTGTTTGCGTCAGGCACTTTAATTGATTGAATGGTGCCGCCATAATTGGTTATCTTGACCTCCATTCCGGAGGCGTTCCTCAACGTATAGAGAAAAACGTCTGTGCCGTCGGGTGTCTTCCCGAAAGCTACCTTATCGATCGGCATCGACGACGCGGCATGCACCGCGGCAGGGCTAAGCGTCAATGCAATCGACGCGAATACGGATAGTGAAAGCTTCATAAGTGGGTTATCTGGGCTGTAGCTAGTGTATGTCGAAGCGCCTGTGAAGAAAAGTAACGCTAATCACCGGATGCTCTCTGGTGCCCTCCACGGCTAAAGGCAATTCGAATCCCGCACCATCTTTTTCAAAAAAGCGATCCATTGGTCTCAGCAGGATTTCTTTGATGCCGGACTGCGTTTGCGACAATCTGGCCTGCATTGCAAAGGTGCCTTTCATATCCACTTTGAATGTTTTCAGGTTATAGACTCCGGCCATCCTGATCCTCGCGCCCGGCACTTCGAACTGAAGAACCTTGAACGAAACCCGCCCGTCATCCAGCCGAAATCGGCTCAACAAATTGGAAGCGACATTGCCATGTCCTCCTTCGCCGCGTTCTTCCTCTTTCTTGGAAATTCCGGAGGCGCGGTCGCTCAGAATTCGTAGGCGTTGCTCTGCCTTTGGATCAGTAAACACGGCTGAGCGCAAGTGGAAGGCTCCATCCAGTTTCAGCTTGTCAATTACCGGCTGCTTCCCCGGCGGAATAACTATGCTGCTCTGGAACTCCACATCGCCCTTCACTATAGGGCGGCCACCGGCCACCAGCGCCAGGATGTCCTCCATCCGGCCTTGTTTTGTTTGCGCCTCCAACTGTACGCGCTTGCCTGGCTCGCCCGGCTCATGTGCAATCTTCCCCCTGCACAGGAATTCCGATCTGCCAAATTTTGCATCCACCGGATCCAGCGTCGTGTCACCATTAGTTCCATCCACTTCGGAATGAAACTGAGTGGTCAGGTGAACCGCCGCGCCGCCCTGCGCAAGGCTAAAGTCCGGCACGTCCGTGCTGCCAACTACTCTGATATGTTGCAAAACCCCGTCATACTGGCCCGCCGATGAGAGTGTTCCCTTTATTCCATTGAAAACTGCAAGATCTGCATTTTTGAACGTGTAGTTGCCGGAAACGGCCGTTGACCTGGGGTCATCGCGCTGCCATGGTCCGAAGTGGCCGTCGGTATCTATATCACCGGGCGGAAGAGCATTCCGGAGTCGAGCAGTAAAACTCATTGCCTCGCCAGGGCCGACCGAGTACATCGTCAGCTTTTCAATCGGGAACTGAAGCGGATCCTTGGCGGCATCCTTCGGCTCTATTTCGACCAGGGAGTGGTCTGCCACGATCGTCTCAATCAGGAATTTTAGCCGCGTTGTGTCGTGGCCCGGTTCCGCGCTAGAACCAGCCGCAGTACCGTTGTTCAGCACGATTCCTCGGTCGCGCGGTGGAACGTGAATTTCCAGTCCGTCCAAAGTGACGCGGTTTACTCTATTGCGCCAATCCAGAATCGTGGTGTAATCGGTCTCCGCGCGAAAGTGCTGAATTTTGATCATGGGATGCGCGTCGCTGCCCCACAATCGATGAACGAGAACCAGTCCTTCGCCATCGACGCTGGCTATCGGAAATAGAGAAAAACGCAGCGATGTCAATTGCACGTGGGAATCGAAGCGCTGCTCGAGAGCCGTTATGACGCGTTGTCTGAGCCTTGGCTCCAGCGTCTTCAGGTAATAAAGACAAAGGATAGCGGCCGCCAATACAAGCGCGAAGAGGACTGCCAATCCGTAACCGATCTGCTTTCGCATCGCCGCCCCTTTTACCTCCCCGATACCCAACGCTCGCCATTCTATTGCAAACGTTTAGCGTCGCAAACACCATCTATACTCCGTGAACTTGATCTACTATCTTGCAGCAGCCGCTGCCGGCATGGCGAATCCGGTGCAGGCCGCCGCTAATGCTGAGCTGCGTAAAACTACCCAGCATGCCGTTTTCTCGGCATTGTGGTATATGCATCCGGCCTTATCGTAATGTTGCTGACTGTAGCTCATCACTCGTCGAACCTGGCCAGCTCAGCCGAAGCTGGCGCTGGTTCAGTGGTGGGCCTGGACCGGGGGACTCATCAGCATCGGTCCACGATGGCGGGAATATCGCTTGCGCAGCGCCTGGGTTCCGGTACGTTCACCGGAATTACACTCAGCGCATCGATTGTGATGTGCCTCCTGTCCGACCACTTTGGCGGGATCGGCTTTATGCAGCACAGCGCTTCCTGGCAGCGCACATTGGGCGGTGCGTTCATGATCGCCGGGTTGTGGCTCGTGGCACGATTCTAGGTGGAACTTCTTCTGGAACTGGCTAGTATAAATTCTAATTTTTGGAAGAAGTCCTGCATTTTCATCGAGTTTAAACCCAATACTGATATCAAGATTGATCAGGAGAGATTATTCTCAATGATCATTAAAAAGAAGCTCCTATCGCTTGTTCTCTTTACAGCGATAGCAAATGCCGGCTCGAACGGTTTCGGACCCGGTCCCTCACCTTTCCCCAACCGTCCAATTCAGCGCGTGCTGCTCATCAGCGTCGACGGCATGCACGCCGTCGACTATTTGAACTGCTCCAAGGGACTCAGTAACGTAAACGGTGGCTTATCATACTGCCCCAATATCGCCACCCTTGGTGAGACCGGCGTGAACTATCAGGTCACGTCCACTTCGAAGCCTTCAGACTCCTTTCCCGGGTTGATGGCGATTGTCACCGGCGGAACTCCCCGCACCTTCGGCGCCTTCTATGACGTCGCTTATGACCGCTCATTGGCGCCTCCCGCCAAAACTACTGGTAACGGAGTTGCCGCCGGTAACTGTGTTGTCGGAACCATGCCGGGCACCAGAACTGAATACGAAGAAGGCATTGATATTGATCAGTCCAAGCTGAACGGCGGCGCACCTGGAGCCGGTCTCGTCAATGGCGGCATTGCTTCGATCGACCCCGCTCGTTTGGTTCGCGATCCGCAGAACAACTGCTTACCCGTTTACCCCTGGAACTTCGTTCGCACCAATACCATTTTCGGTGTGATCCACGCAGCGGGCGGCTATACCGCTTGGTCTGACAAGCACCCCTCCTATTCCTCCGTCAGCGGTCCTGGCAATGGAAAGAACGTGGATGACTACTTCTCTCCAGACATCAACTCACTGGTCGTGCCTCTGCCTGGCTACACTCTCCCCGACGGCCGTTCTTGCGCCAACGTTCTCGACCCGAGCCAAACCGGTTCCTGGACCGACAGCTTTGAGAACGTTAAGTGCTACGACAACATCAAAGTGGATGCGATCCTCAACGAAATCAACGGTCGCCGCAGCGACGGCTCAGGCCCAGCTCCTGTGCCAACGCTTTTCGGAATGAACTTCCAGGCTGTCAGCGTAGGTCAGAAGCTGATTGAAAAGAACGTGGGAACAGGCGGCTATGTCGATGGCATCGGCACTCCCACCACCGAACTTCTCCGCGAATTCCAATTCGTAGATGAATCCATCGGGAAGATGATCACCAACCTGAAGGATCAAGGCCTATTTGATTCGACGCTCATCATCATTACAGCCAAGCACGGCCAATCACCAATCGATCCGAATCTCTTCTTCCCAATCCCCGGTCATAGCGGAATGAATGGCGAAACCCCGGCAACCCTGCTTGCCAACTTGCTGCCCTACTCTGAATCGCCTCTGAACCCGAACGGCATTGGCCCTACGGAAGACGACATCTCCCTGCTCTGGCTAAAGAACTCGGCGAACACCGACAAAGCGGTTAAGATCTTGGAAGAGAACAAAACAAAGATCGGTCTCGGTCAGATCTTCTGGGGACCGGCCGTTGACCAGATGTTCAACCCGGCAGGCTATCCTCCCTTTGGCGATCCGCGCACTCCCGATATCATCGTTACTCCCAACGTGGGTGTAATCTACACGGGAAGCACTAAAAAGCTTTCCGAACATGGCGGCTTCGCACATGACGACACCAACGTCATCATGCTCGTCTCCAATCCTTACATGCAGAGCAAGTCTCTGACAGCTCCGGTCACCACCAGCCAGGTTGCTCCCACCATCCTGAAAGCCCTTGGCCTGGATCCCAAAGCACTGGATGCAGTCGTCCAGGAAGGTACTCAACCTCTTCCCGAGCTGAACTTCAACTACTAGTCTCTTCGGGATTAGCTTCATTGCGGCGGGCGATCTTCGGATCGCCCGTTTTTGTTTTGATACTCGATAAACTGAGGAAATGTCCGCCACCAGCGCCATCGCCGAAAGTATCTTGACAAAGTACGAGACCGTCATGGGCCTTGAAGTTCACGTCCAGCTCGGCACAAACACCAAGATCTTCTGTGGCTGCCCCAATGAATTCGGCTCCGCGCCCAACAGCAACGTTTGTCCTGTGTGCTTGGGGCTCCCCGGAGCATTGCCGGTCGTTAGTCGCCGCGCCGTAGAACTCGCAGTCAGCGCCGGGCTTGCGCTTCATTGCCGTATCAATCCGTTCTCCCGCTTTGCCCGCAAGAACTACTTCTATCCTGACTTGCCGAAGGGCTATCAGATCTCGCAATATGATCAGCCGCTGGCCGAGCATGGCTACCTCGACATCATCACCGAAACTGGCAAAAAGCGCATCGGCGTCACCCGCGTCCACATGGAGGATGACGCCGGCAAAAGCATGCACGAAGGCTTTCGCGATTCAGACCGCTATACCTACGTGGACCTCAACCGCTCCGGCACGCCTTTGATCGAAATCGTGAGTGAGCCGGACTTGCGCAGTCCAGATGAGGCCTATGCCTACATGACCGAGATCAAGCAGGTGTTGCAATACATCGGCGTTTCCGATTGCGATATGGAAAAGGGCCAGCTTCGCTGCGACGCCAACGTCAGCGTCCGGCTTCGCGGAGCCAAAGAGTTTGGAACCAGGGCTGAGATCAAGAACTTGAACTCCTTCCGCAACCTGAAACTTGCCGCCGAGTATGAAATCCTGCGCCAGATAGAAATTGTGGAAGGCGGCGGCAAAGTGATTCAGGAAACGCGGCTCTTCAACGCGGACTCAGGCGTAACTGTCAGCATGCGAAGCAAGGAGCAGGCGCACGATTACCGCTATTTTCCCGAGCCGGATCTGGTTCCGCTGCGCGTTAGCGAGCACTGGCTGCATGAAATAAAATCGACCCTGCCTGAATTACCGGCAGACCGCCGCGAGCGCTTTATTAACATCTACAGCCTGCGCGAATACGACGCCCAGGTATTGACGCTTACCCGCGAAACGGGAGACTACTTCGAAGCCGCGGCGGTCATCAGTGGCGATGGCCGCAATACGGCGAATTGGGTAGTGGGAGACTTGATGGGCCTCTTGAAAGCAGCCGGAAAAGAAATCACCGCTTCTCCCGTATCTGCTGCCCATCTGGGCGAACTGGTGGCTCTCATCGGCAAAGGCGAGCTTTCGGGCAAATTAGCTAAAGAGATTCTGCCGAAAATGTTCGAAACCGGTGATTCGCCCTCAGTCGTCATGGAACGCGAAGGACTGAAGCAGATTTCCGACACCGGCGCCCTGGAAAAAATCGTCGACGACGTGCTCGCCGCCAACCCCAAGCAGGTAGAACAATACCGCTCCGGCAAATCTGCCGTGATGGGATTCCTGGTTGGGCAAGTCATGAAAGCCAGCCGTGGCCAAGCCAATCCCGCAGCAGCTACGGAAGTTTTGAAAGCCAAGCTCGGTTAAACCGCCGGCTTGGCTTCAATCACGGCCGCCGAGCCTGGCAGCCCAGCGATGCTCGGCTCCTCAAATTCACCAAATGCCGAGCCTCCGCACCGGGCGTTGTGCGCGCTTTACTCAGGAGAGCGCTGAATCAGCCACTCGCGCGCCGCGCCCGCCTCCGCGACATCAAAATAGCGAATAGTTGCGTTCGTAAATGGCTTCGCAAATCCCATTAACCCCTGCTCCCAGGCCTTGCTGCCCACGGCAGCTAAGCGTTCTATCTCTGAAAAATGTTGACTGTCGAACTTTATCTCGGGCCAAAGCGCGCCTGCGCTCCACCCCTTAAACTCCGACATATCGAAAAAGATGCGCAGCTTGTGATGCCTGCTTACCAGCCGCTCAAATCCTGAAGTAAAGCCCGGGAAATCCTCCTCCTGAACTGTACCGGTGACCCGCACCTTAGAAATTCCGTCCGCATCCTGATCAATTATTTCTATTGGCATGACACTGCTTAGACGCCGACATTCTTTCATTTCTTTCTTCGCTACAACCACGTAATAAACTGATCAGCATGACTCGACGAAACCTAGTGGGAGCACTGGCGGCTGGCTCGCTCGCCGCCGCTGCTGCAAAGAGCGCCCCAGAGAAGACACCGGTTGAATGGAAGCCCATGTTGGGCGTCTTGGGGCCTTACACGCCCGGCAATGTGGCGTGGGCCAAAGAGCAAGGCTTTACCAACATGATTTTAGGCTCGGGCCCGGGCCGCCATTCAACGCTTGACGCCTCTCGCATGACCGACGCCGAAATAGAGGAGGTGAAGAGTGTATTGAAGCAGCAGGGAATGCATGTCTCCGCCCTGCAGGTTTCAGGTGATTCCATCAATCCTCACATGGAAGCCCGGGACCGCTCAAATGCCTATTTCGTAAAGGCAATCGAACTGGCTGGCAAGCTTGGCGTTCCCTATATCGGCACGCAGGCCGGCCGCGATGCTCATAAGCCCTTTGACCAGCAGGTGGACGAAATTGTACGAGTCTACAACGAAAAGTTCTTCAAACCGTGCGAAGCCAACAAGGTACGTATTCTGTGGGAACCTTACCCGGAAGCGCCAAACCTCGCAATCAGCCCTGTCGCGTTTGCTGCTTTGTTCAAAGCATTCAACGGTTCTCCGTACGTAGGCTTGCAGTTTGACCCCTCGCATTTCGTGCGGCAATTTATGGATCCCATCCAAACCGCGCGTGATTTCGTCGACCACATCTATGACGTTCACCTGAAGGACACCGAAATCATGTGGCCAGTCCTGCGCGCCGGCGGAATCAATCCGGTGAACGATGCCCGTTGGTGGCGCTACCGCATCCCCGGCATGGGCTCCATTAACTGGCGTGAGTTCTTCACGGTTCTTCAGGATGCGGGCTATCAAGGTGGCATGTCCATTGAGCAGGAAGACCCTCTCTACGGCGCCGATAATAATCCAGGTCCTGATTTCTCGCCCGATTTCAAAATGGGCTACATCATGGCGAAGCGTTACCTGAATCAGTACGTTCCTTAAGATTCGGTCGAACAAACGCCTGCTCCTGCACGTCTATCGCTAAAGGCTTCCACCCGCCAATGCGAACGATATGGCAAGACATTCAATACGGCCTGCGTATCCTGGCGCGAAACCCAGGCTACGCGGCCGTTGCTATTTTGACCCTGGCATTAGGCATCGGCTTCAACTCCGCCATCTTCAGCCTGGTGGATGCAATCATTCTTCGTCCGCTGCCCTACCCCCACCCTGAGCAACTGGTCGGCTTGGGTCAGTGGCGGAATCAACAGGGCGAGGGCTATATTCAAACCGGCGTCTCACAGCCCAACTTGAATGACATCGCAAAGGCCGGCATTTTCCAGCAGGTTGCCTATTACCGTTGGTCGCCTTTTAACATCACGGAGGGTACTCGGCCGGAGAGCGTCGACGGCATCAGTACTTCGTCGGATCTGCTGACTATGTTCGGCGTACCGCCGCAATTGGGCCGCACGTTCTCGTCCGGCGAAATGCAGGACGGTAAAGATCAGGTGGCTGTCATCGGCCATCGCTTGTGGCAGATGCGCTTCGGTTCCGATCCCAATATCCTCGGCAGAACGATTGACCTGAACGAAAGGCCTTACACCATCATCGGCGTCATGCCAGCCACATTCCGTTTCACTTGGGATCAGCAGATGGACGTCTTCGTCCCGTTGGTGCTCAGTGCGGAAGAACGCAACGAAGTGGGGCGTGGAACGTCACGTGACCTGCAGGCCCAAGCCCGCCTCAACGCAGGCGTCACCGTTTCCCAGGCGCAAATCGCAATGAATGCTTTGGCGCAGAATCTCGCTAGAGAATATCCAGCGGCTGATAAAGGCTGGGGATTCAAAGTAGAGCCGCTGCATGAGGCTTATCACCGCAACATGCAAACCCCGCTGATGATCATGCTGGGCGCGGTGCTTCTCGTGTTATTGATCGCCTGCGCCAACGTAGCCAATCTGCTGCTGGCCCGCGCCACGGGCCGCAAACGCGAGATTGCCATTCGGGTAGCGATCGGCGCACCTCGAGCCCGGCTCATGCAGCAGTTACTCACTGAAAGCCTTTTGCTTTCCGCGCTCGGCGGAGCGTTTGGCCTCCTGCTCGCTCATCTTGGGGACCGGCTTCTAACCCTTGGCCTCGCTTCTTCAGGCATCACCTTTCCCAACGCGCGGGTGATCGATATGGATTGGCGCGTCTTCGTGTTTAGCATCGTCATCACGTTTGCCACGGGGATCATCTTCGGCCTGGCGCCCTCGTGGGTGGCCACCAAAACGGACATGAATGATTCGCTGAAAGAAGGTGGATTGAGGACAACAGCCGAATCGGGCCGTCGCCGGTTGCGCAACACTCTCGTGATCTCTGAAATCGCTCTTGCTTTGGTTTTGCTAACCGGGGCCGGCCTGCTAGTTAGAACGTTTCTCGGTTTGATGAACGTGAACCTGGGAATCGACCCGAAGAACGTGATCAGCATGGGAATCAGCCTTCCGGACTACAAGTACAAAACACCGCAGCAACAAGCCATGTTCTACCGCCGCCTCCTTGAATCTCTGGCAGTCACTCGCGGCATTCGGAGCGCGGGTGCAGAAAGCGGAGGATCCAACGTATTCTTTCAGCCGCAAGGGCAACCCGCCGCCGCGCCCGGTCAGGAGCCAACGGCAGCCTACAACATCATCACGCCTGATTATTTGAGAACCATGGGGACAAGGCTCATTGCCGGTCGCGAGTTCTCTGATCGCGACTCCGCCGGCGCAACTCCTGTCGCCATCATCAGTGAAACTGTGGCTCGCCGCTACTGGCCGCATGCGAATCCGGTCGGCAGCCATTTGAACATTCTGGAGCGGGTCTATTCAGGCAAGAGTGCCGGCGTAGCACAGTCGCTTGAGATTGTCGGCGTGGCAAAGGACATCAGGACTGATGATCTCTGGAAGCCCCAGGCGGATCTCTACGTGCCGTTCCAGCAACACCCCGCGTCCTCCGTGTTTCTAGTTTCGAAGACCGCGGTTCCGCCAGAGAGTATTGTCCCTTCCATTCGTGCAGCCGTAGCCGCCATTGACAAGGAACAGCCCATAAATCGCGTCAGAACATTAGATGAAATGATTGCGCAGACCTATGGAGCCATTCGCTTCCCCATGACGCTGGTCTGGACTTTCGCCGCACTCGCTCTGCTGCTGTCGGCAGTCGGAATCTTCGGCGTCATGTCCTATACTGTGAGCCGTCGCAACCAGGAACTCGCCATCCGAGTCGCTTTAGGTGCGAACTATGGCGATGTGATGCGATTGATTTTGGGCGAATCGCTTTCAGTAACTGGCGCAGGAGTGCTCATCGGCTTGGCTGCGGCAACTGCGCTCAGTCGTGTAATGGCAGGCTACATCTATGGAATCACCGCAACTGATCCCATTACCTTCATTGCAGCGTCGCTGCTTCTTAGCGCGGTTGCTCTGTTCGCAAGCTATATTCCAGCCCGGCGCGCAACCAAAGTGAATCCGGCCATCGCTCTTCGCAGCGAATAACAAATCGCCCGTATTTTAGACGGAAGCGGTCAACGCCTTTTCAGCGCGCAACCAGTCTTCTTCGGCTGAGCCATGTGCGTAGTTGCGTTCCACCCAAAAGGAGTGAGCCAGCTTTGCGATCTCTTCGGCGCTTGCTGAAACAGGCGAGGCGACGGGAGCAATTTTTATATCCGTGGGCTCTACGACGGGCTTAGCATCAGGAGCATCAACAACGGGTTTTGCAACGACAGGCTTGGGCGCGACAGGTTTTGCGGCGACAGGCTTTGCAAGGACAGCAGCGGCAGCAACCGGCACAGCGGCAACTGGTTCTGACGCGACGGGAACTACTAACTCAGTGGCTGGTTCCATTACGGGAGCGGGCGGAGCGCTCACCTTTGAATGACGGTGAGATGCCACCTTCGGAGTAGCGGTTTTGGCAGCGGCGGACGACTTCTTGGTGCGTGTGACCGGCTTCGAATCAGTAGAAACTTTTTCGCTCTTCATCCTTCTTATGCTACGCAATTAAACCATTTTTGTCGATATTTGTTCCATTAAATTCTCGCCAGAGCCACTGAAAGCTAATACTTCAATGCTAGTAATTCCCACGAGTTTGTTTCCGGATTTGGCAGAATAAAGGCCATGTCGAAGTCAGTCATTATGATCGCCAGCGGTGATTTGCGGGAGTCTGCGAATCGGGTCTGCTGGCCGGCCCAGGAACGCGTGGAGGCAGCCGTCACTGGAGCGATGCAGCAGTTTGGATATACCGTCCTGCGTGCTCACTCCTTTGTTCCTGCGAAAGGGCATGGCTTTATCGATTCGCAAAAACTTGGCATGCAGGTCTTCCAGAACATTCCGGCTGACGCGCCGCTTGTTGTAGTAGAAGCAGTCTGGCAATACAGCCATCATGTGCTAGCAGGCCTCACTACACATCAGGGCCCTATTTTGACTGTCGCCAACTGGAGCGGCCAGTGGCCCGGGTTGGTGGGCATGTTGAATCTGAACGGTTCGCTGACCAAAGCCGGCGTTCCCTACACTACCCTTTGGTCGGAAGATTTCACGGATGACTACTTCACCTCTCGCTTAAGCAAATGGTTGCGGGGCGAATGGGTAACGCATGACCAGAGTCACGTGCGGCGCTTGGCATCCATCAAGCTGCCTCGTGAACTGGAAGCCCTCGGACAATCTCTAGCCCAGTCACTCCATCGAGAAAAGGCCATCATGGGAGTCTTTGACGAAGGCTGCATGGGCATGTTCAACGCCATCATCCCTGACCATTTACTTAATCCCACAGGTGTGTTCAAAGAGCGGCTCAGCCAATCTTCCTTATACGCCGCTATGCGCCATGTGACGGATTCAGAGGCGCTGAAGATCAGGATCTGGCTCGACAACAAGGGCCTTCGCTTCAAGACCGGCCCTAACCCGGAAACCGATTTGACCGATGAACAGATTCTCGAACAATGCCGCATGTACATTGCCGCCTTGCGAATTGCCGACGAATTCGGTTGCGACACTATCGGCATCCAATATCAGCAGGGCCTGAAAGACCTGGCGCCCGCTTCGGATCTTGTGGAAGGCCTATTAAACAACGCCGATCGCCCTCCGGTAGAAGTAGATGGTCGCGTGCTTTATCCTGGCGAGCCATTGCCTCACTTCAATGAGGTCGATGAATGTGCTGGTCTGGATGCCCTCGTGACCAAACGGGTCTGGCGTGCTTTGGGCTTCTCTCCTGAGACCACACTTCATGATCTGCGGTATGGCGAGGATTACAAAGGTCAGTTCGTTTGGGTCCTCGAAATCTCCGGCGCAGTTCCTCCCGCGCACAATATTGGAGGTTACGCAGGCTCGGTCAGCGAGCGCCAGCCGCCCATGTATTTCCGCTTAGGCGGCGGATCGTTAAAGGGCATCAGCAAGCCTGGCAACATTGTCTGGAGCCGCATCTACATTGAAGATGGAAGATTGAAGGCTGACCTCGGACTCGCGGAAGCCGTCGAACTGCCTCAGCAGGAGACCGAACGCCGCTGGAACATGACCACGCCGCAATGGCCCATCATGCATGCTGTCTTGCATGGCGTCACCCGAGACCAGATGATGGGCCGCCATAAAGCGAATCATATCCAGGTAGCCTACGCTCCGGATTTGGAAGGGGCTCGCAAGGCGCTCGCGGTGAAAGCTGCCTTCCTGGGTGAGTCCGGTTTAGAAGTATTCGTGTGCGGTTCGGAGACGGGGCTCTAATGCGCGTCGCCATTCTGGGCACTGGAGCCATCGCCAACAAGCACGCGCAAGCTTATCGGAACATCGGTTTTGAGATCGTCGCCTGTTCCAACAAGACTCCTGAGCGCGGTCAGGAATTTGCAAAACGCTGGTCCACTCACTTCGTAGCGGATGCCGCCGAAATGTGCAGGCTTCCCGGCGTCGATTTTATCGACGTTTGCACGTTTCCTGACTCTCACCTGGAGCCCGTGCGAATTTGCGCGGAAATGAAGCGCGCCGTGCAGTTGCAAAAGCCCATCGCCACTAATCTGCAAACGGCACGCGAAATTGTCGATGTTGCTCGCGCGGCTAATATCAGCCTCAGCGTCGTCAGTCAGCATAGGTTTGATGTGGCTGTGACATTTCTGAAGCGTGCCTTAGCTGAAGGGCGATTGGGCAGACTGCTTCAGGCGGATGCTTATGTGAAGTGGTTCCGATCAGATGAGTATTACTCACGCCCCATTAAAGGCAGCTGGCAAACCGAAGGCGGCGGCGCATTGATCAATCAGGCCATTCATCAGGTTGACGTTCTGCTCTATCTGATGGGTCCGGTTACCACCGTCGCGGGCATGTGGCAGTTGGGCGCGCGCCATCACATCGAATCCGAGGATGTAGTCAACGCACTGCTTCGCTATCAATCGGGCGCAACCGGAGTGATTCAAGCCTCTACAGCCGTCTGGCCTGGCTATACCGAACGGATTGAAATCCACGGCACAAAGGGGAGCGCCATCATCTCCGGCGATCGCCTGACCTCCTGGGATGTCCAGGATGACGAGTATGCCAATACCCAAGACCCGGTGCCGTTCGAAGCCGCTAATCTATCCGGCGCATCTGATCCCATGAACATCGCCGTCACCACCTTCGAACGCCAGTTCCTGGATTTTGCTGAAGCTATTAGAACGGGCCGCGAGCCGTTGTGTAGCGGCGAGGACGGCTACCGCGCCTTGCAGTTGGTATTGGCAGTGTATGAATCCGCCAGGAAAGATCAATTCGTTGAATTATGCTGATGCCATTCAGTGAGCGGAAGCAGCCGGCATGTCAGGTTCAAAGCTAAGAGAGGCAACGACACCCGTCCGTTATTGCGTTGCGGCTGCGGCTGTTGTTATAGGCTTGGCCCTGCGTCTGATCCTGGTCAGGCTCTTGGGGACCTCTGTTCCTTACATCACTTTTTTTCCTGCCGTCATGTTTTCGGCATGGTTCGGCGGTGTTGGCCCCGGAATCTTTTCTTCAATTCTCACGCTCATCGTCTTCGCCGCGCTTGAGGGAATTGTTCCATTCCAGCACCCCAACGCTACGAATGTGATTTCGGGTCTGCTGTTTGTGGGCGTGTCGGCATTCATCAGCCTGTTAACGGAAGAATTGCGTCGCTCCCGTCATCGCAGCGAACAGAACCTGCACCAACTCCAACGGGCTCTGGCGGCCAGCAATGATGCCGAGAAAGCACTGGCCGAAAATCGGGACCTGCTTCGAACCACCCTTGCAAGCCTTGGAGATTCAGTCATCACCACGGACGCGCAAGGAAATGTTTCCTTCCTAAACCCTCCGGCCGAAAGGCTGACAGGGTGGAGTCTTGCCGAGGCTCAAGGTCATCCTATCTCTGAGGTCTTTGTCGTTCTCAATGAGCAAACCCGGCTGGCGGTAGAAAACCCGGCACGGCGCGCTCTGAAAGAAGGTTGCGTGGTGAGCCTCGCAAACCACTCCATTCTGCTGAGTCAAGATGGGCGCGAGACGCCTATCGAAGACAGCGCGGCTCCCATTCGCGATGAGTTGAGCCGCCTGTTTGGAGCCGTATTGGTGTTCCGTGATATTAGCCAGCGGAGAGCATCCGAGCTTGCATTACGGAAAAGCGAGGAAAGCCTGAAACTCGCGCTGATGGCTGGCCAAATCGGTGTTTGGGATTGGGATGTAGCGAATGAGCGTGTGACCTGGTCTGACCGAATGTATGAGATTCACGGTCTGAAAAAAGGCGCGTTCCAAGAAGGAATTGAGCAGTTCCTGAAGCTGGTGCATCCCGATGACCGGCAGGCCATAAGGCAATCCATGCGCGACTCCATGGAGGGTATACCGCCTATTGACTTTCAATTCCGCATCGTCCTTCCGGACGGCGGCATTCGTTGGGCGTCCACTACTGCGATTCTTTTCAAAAACGAAAAGGAGGAAATCGTTCGAGTGCTTGGCGCAACCACCGATATCACGAAATCGAAACGCGCCGAAGAAGATCTGAAGCTGATCAATCGAAACTTGCTCAGCGCCAACCGCAATCTTGAGGAGTTTACCGAAGTGGCGAGTCACGACCTCCAAGAACCGTTGCGCATGGTCAACATCTACACTCAACTCCTGCTGAAGCGCCTCGGCGATCAGGACGCAGAAATCAATCAATATGCGCGCGTTCTGACTGAAGGAGTCGGCAGGATGCAGGCTCTACTGCACGACCTGCTCGAATACTCGCGCGCCTCAAACGTGGAGGTTGCTGATAGCTCCGCAGATCTGTCCGCCGCCCTCAATGAGGCATTGACCACTCTTCAGAACGACATCCGCGAAACTGGCGCGATTATCCACTCCTCACCTCTCCCCGTCACAATGGGCGAAACCACGCAATTGAGTCATGTCTTCCAGAACCTTTTGTCGAACGCTATCAAATACCGAAAGAGTGGAATGCGTCCCGAAATCAGTATTTCTGCCCGGCTCGATGGCGCTGAGTGGGTGATCTCAGTGGAAGACAAAGGTATCGGATTCCACCAGCAGTACGCCGGCCAGATCTTCGGACTTTTCAAACGTCTACACAGCCGGGAGTATCCAGGCACGGGTCTTGGTCTCGCGATATGTCAGCGCATTGTGGAACGAGTTGGCGGTCGCATATGGGCGGAGGGCGTCCTCGGCACAGGATCTACGTTCTATTTCGCACTGCCTGCAATTCCCTCCAGCACCCGGGAGGTCACTTCTGCGAGTTAATGCAGTTGTTGGCAAAGTGGCCCAGGTAAATCGCTCGAAAGGCGGACTGCCGAAGCTACCCATCGGATCCGCAGTGATCTCGACGCTCGGCATTGAGGGTGACCAGCATCTCTATCGCCTTCACGGAGGACCGCGGAAAGCCCTGCTGTTAATGTCCTCCGAGTTCATTGACGCTCTCGCAGCGGAAGGTTTTTCCGTCTGCTACGGAGCTCTCGGCGAGAACATCACCACGCGCGGTCTGAATCACCTGGATTGGCGTTCTGGTCAGTACTTTCAACTCGGCACTGCTCTCATTCAACTGACTGATGCCAGAGAGCCTTGCAAGAAACTCAACCCGTATGGCCGCGGCATTCAGAGGCGTATTCTGCAAGCGCCGGGAGAAAGCGGATTCTATGCATCCGTTCTTGGAAGCGGCATCGTCAATCAAGGCGATATAATTCGGATGGCAGACCCCGTCGTTCTCCATGCTCGTTGCCCCGCCTCCCACTGATCAGCGCCAAACCCGTTACTGGCAGGATTTCCAAGCTGTAAATCCAAACTGGGCGGTCCACCTCGATCAACACCCGGAACGGGTTCACTGGCTTAACTCCATCTTCTCCTGCAGCCACTTCTTATCGGAAGAGTTGCTTCGTCATCCCGACTGGCTGAACAGCATCCGGGACTTGGGCTTCGCGCTATCCGGAGAAGACTATCGCGAAAGGCTGATTCGCTTTGAACAGGACCAAGGTCTGGATTTTGCCTTGTTCAGGCGTCGTGAGATGGTTCGAATCGTCGTACGCGACCGTCTGGAACTCGCGCCCCTTTCCGAAATCACGGAAGAACTCTCCAGCCTCGCCGACGCCATCCTGGGCCGTGCGTTAGCTCGTGTAGAGTCGGATTTGGAGGGCCGCTTCGGTGCGGCGGTGGAAAGCGAAGGTCCGGCGCCGTTTTGCGTCATAGCACTGGGCAAGCTGGGAGGTTGTGAGCTCAATTACAGCTCCGACGTAGACCTGATGTTCATCTACGGCGGGAACGGAGAAACCGCGGGTCCGCAAGTCATCAGCAACAAGGAATTCTTCAAAAAGGTTGCCAGCGAGTTCGTTAGCCGGCTATCGACTCACACAGCGTCCGGCCTTTGTTACCGCGTTGACCTGCGTCTGCGCCCGGAAGGAAATCTCGGCGAAGTCGTCCTTTCGCTCGACGCAGCCAAAGAGTACTACTCACGCCGGGCTCGCGCCTGGGAATTGCAGATGCTCATAAAAGCGCGACCCTGCGCTGGCAACCTGGATCTTGGGCGCGAGTTATTGGACTTCGTCGAACCCCTGATTTATTCCACTACCGATGATTTTTCCACGATCGAAAGTATGTCGCTCACGCGGGAACGCATGGGAGAGAAGTTGGCCCGGCGTCAGCGCAGACATCAGGGAATTGATGTCAAACTCGCGCGTGGGGGCATTCGCGACGTCGAATTTCTGGTGCAGTGCCTTCAGCGTCTCCATGGTGCACGGGAAGTGCGCGTCCGGCATGGGAGCACCCTCCAGGCCCTCACGCGTCTTTACAACGAAGATCTGCTTTCCAGCACTGAATACTCGCGGTTAACCTCCTCCTACGATTATTTCCGCCACCTCGAGCATCTGCTGCAGCTTGAAGACGATCGCCAGACTCACTCGCTTCCCTCGAACCCTACTCAGCTCGAACAGGTTGCCCAGCTCATGATCGGAGAAGCCGCGCAAACTTCGGGCAACGCTGCATCCCGGTTGCTCAACGACCTCAACGTCCATTTGGAGAACGTCCAAGCCATCTATGAGCGGATCGTTCATGCGCAGCGCCCCTTGCGCTCCTCGCCGCCGCCCAGGCCTGTGCCCGAATTTGAAACGGCAATAAACAACGAGGCTTTGGAACTCTCCGCGGAACTGCTTCAGCAAGTCAACGCATTCGCGCCCAGCTTGTGTCTACGTGTGCGGACGCGCGGCATCAAGCGTTCAGATAATACCCTCACCGCATTTCTTCAAATTCTGCTGCAACACCCGGACCAACTCCAGCGGCTTGATGCTCATCCGGTTTTGGCTGACTGGATGCTTCAGCTATTCGAACTGAGTCCTTATCTGGTGGACCAACTCACCCGCTATCCGGATCTGCTCGAAGAAATGCGCCGCGCTGCCGACCACCCTACGCGCCGTTGGGCGTTTGAAGGCTTAGCCGCGCCACTCAACGATATCGGCGCTTTGCGCCGCTTCTTCCGGCGCGAAATGTTTCGCATCCAGGTCAGCAGCGTTTGCTTGCCAGACCCTGTTTTTGCAACTCTGGACAACACGTCTGCTCTCGCCGAGTTCGTTATCGCTCGGGCTTACAGAATTGCTCTGGAGCGCGCTCTGGCCCATGCACGCGCCCATAGCAGCGTCACCAAGCCCTTCGACGAACCGCAAAGCGAAATGATGGTCGTAGCTCTGGGTCGCTTAGGCATGCGCGAGTTTGATCTCGCTTCCGACGCGGACTTGATCTTCATCCTTCCCGATTCCGAAGCTCAACATCATTTATTCTGGACTCGCGTTGCCGAACACCTCATCGATATTCTGACCACATACACGGGAGACGGAACCATTCTCTCCCTCGATACTCGATTGCGCCCCAATGGCCGCGAAGGCCTGCTCGTCCAGACTGAGTCCGCTTACGTCGAGTACTTCTCCACTTTCGCCAAAGCCTGGGAAGGTATTGCCTACATGAAGGCCCGTGCCGTTGCGGGCGATACCGAACGCGCAACGACGTTCCTGAACGAACTCCAGCAAGTTGACTGGCGGCGGTATGGCCAAAGCGGTCGCTCCAAGCGGGATCTGCACCAGATGCGTCTCCGATTGCAGCGCGAACAAGGCGAAGCCACTCCGCTAAAGGCCTCTGCCGGCGGCTATTACGACGCCGACTTTATCCTCATGTACCTTCGGCTCCGCGGAGCCGGCATGTTCTTTAAGAGCCTCAACACGCCTGAAAGGGTAGACGTAGTGGAGAAAACCGGGCTCCTCGACCGAGGCGATGCCGAGTTTTTGATGTCCGCGACCACCCACTTCCGCGCCTTGGACCATGCCATTCGTCTTGTTACCGGACGTTCCGAAGAAAAGATACCCGGCTCCCCTGCTCAGCGCGCCATGATTGCGGAGCTATTACAGCGATGGACAAATCGCGCCACCTCACCCGACAACCTGGACGCCGAGTTATCGGCGCTGCAGTTCGCCATGCGACGGGTCTTCGAAACGGTGTTCATCAGCCAATAAAAGAATCCACCTCCAGCCTGTGGGCATCCCGCCAAAAGAGTTGCTGCCAACTCAATCTATATAGCCCAAGTAGTCGAAAGGATTCACTAATGTGTAACAAGCTCAATCTCCGCCTCGTTGCGAAGCTTACCAGCGTTCTCGCTCTGTCGCTATCTCCTCATTTACTCAGCGCCAGCACCTATACGCAGACGAATTTGGTCTCTAACATTCCAGGCTTGGCCTCATACACTGATCCAAATCTCCAGGACCCCTGGGGTGTGGCCTATTCGCCCACGTCGCCCTTCTGGATATCAAACCAGGCATCTAACACCTCAACTCTTTATCAGGGCGATGGAAGCAAAGTTCCGCTCACCGTGACCATCCCTGGCTCCGGCCCAAACAGCGGACCAACCGGCCAGGTATTTAATGGCGGCAGTGGTTTCTCCCTCGGACAAACGGGTCCGGCGAGATTTATCTTTGCCAATCTGAATGGAAGCCTCGACGCCTGGAATGGCAGCAGCGGTATGACTGCTATGGTCGTGGCCAATACACCGGGAGCTGTCTACACCGGTCTTGCCCTTGCTTCTGTCCAGACTTCAGACTACCTTTATGCAGCAGATTCCACTGGCCACATTCGGGTGTTCGATTCCGCATTCCATCCGGTTACCCCGGCTGGCAACTTCACGGACCCCAAGGCCATAAGCGGCTATACCCCCTTCAACATTCAAGCCATTAACAACAGCCTGTACGTCAGCTACACCAATACCGCCGGTAACGGCGGCTATGTCGACGTTTTCAATACGGATGGAACTTTCGCAAAGCGCCTGATCACCGGCGGTCCGCTCAATGGTCCCTGGGGTATGGCAATCGCGCCTTCTACTTTCGGCGCCTTCGCGAATGACCTCCTCATTGGCAACAACGGCAACGGTGAGATCAACGCTTTCGATCCCACTACCGGCGCATTCGCAGGCACCCTCGACGGGACAAACAACGAACCGATCGCCAATAGCAATCTTTGGTTCATCGGCTTCCGCACCGGCGGCGCCAATGTCGATACAAATAGCTTGTATTTCACCGCGGGCATCGGCGAAAGTCAAACTGACGGACTGTTCGGCGCCATCACTCCCACTCCTGAGCCAACCACAATCGCCCTAGCTGGTCTCGGCATTCTCGCGCTCGCTCTCAGCTTCAAACGCGCCTAAACCTATAGGCTCGCCGATCAGGCGAGCCTTTCCTTCCGCATACCGCGCGGTTCCCTGCCCGAGTTCTTCCCACTTGCTCTTTATAATGGCAGTGGGTTGAAGTTTCTCGTTCTGTTGTCACTCTTCTGTCTCCCCCTGGCGCTTCCTGCCTCCACTGATAGCCAGTTGCAATTGGCTGATCAAGCCGAAAGACTCCTGCGCGGTGGAGATAAGGCTGGCGCGTTGGGCTTGCTGGAAAAGGCCTCCGGCGGCATCGGTACGGCCCCAGGTGAGGACCGCATCGGTTTCCTCTATGCGGTAGCCGGACATCAGGATGACGCTGCCAGTCACTTCCGCAAGTCCATAGCGACCAATTCCGCATATGCGCCTGCCCACTATCATCTAGGCGTACTGCTTTGGCTCGACAAAGATAAACAGAACGGACTGTCCGAATTGCAAACAGCCGCCAACCTGGACCCGGCGAACTTTGACTTTCGTTATCGCCTTGGTTCGGCCTATGCGGAAAATGAAGCTTATCCACAGGCCATCCAGGAACTGAAGGCCGCCGTCGCCCTTCAGCCCGGTAACGCCGGAGCCTGGCAGCAGCTCGCCGTCGCCGAGCAGCATAATCACGACCTGGCGCCTGCCGTGGAGGCTTTTGCTAAAGCCGTTGCATTAAGTCCTGCCGACGACTCCCTCCGGAATGCCTATGCCGAGGCTCTCATCCAAACCCGTCGCGCAGACCGGGCACTGGAGGAGGCGCACCTGGTACTGGCTCACGACAAGACCAACAATGTGGCCAACATGCTGGTCGGCGAAGCCTATCTAAAAACCGGCGAGTACGAAAAGGCACAAAAAGCTTACGCTGAAGCTTTAGCCAATGATCCAAACTCGGTGGCGGCTCATTACGATCTGGGTATTTCCCTGAAGATGCAAGACCAGATTGAAGCCGCACAGCATGAGCTGGAACGCGCCGTCCAACTCGATCCAACACTCGCCGAGGCGCACTACACACTAGGACTTACCTACTGGCAGGCTGGTGATTTCGCGAAAACCATCGAACAAATGAAGGCCGCCCTGCAGATTCGGCCCGAATATGCTGAGGCGCATTATATGCTTGGCATCGCCTTGAAACAAAGTGGCGACCTTGATGGTGCTATGGCGGAGCTAAAGGAATCCATCAAACTCGATCCTTCAACGCCCGGCCCGTACAACACAATCGGACAGATCTTGCGCGTCAAGGGCGACAAGAAAGGCAGCGAAGAGGCATTTGCTACGGGTACAAAATTGAAGCGCGACAAAGATAGCCAGCTTGCAAATTCACTGGAACAAGGCATGCGCGGCGGAATGGCGCCCGCGCCCATCGGACCTAAGTAAGCATGTTCTCTAGAAGGTCTTTCATTAGGTCGATGTGTGCCGCGGTCCCGGTTTTCGGGCTGGATCAGTTGCTGGCCGGAACGCCGTTAGGTATTGAGTTTATCAATGTGGCTCAGAGCGCCGGTTTAACCGCTAAAACCATTTTCGGAGCAGAAGCAAAGAACAAATTCCTGCTCGAAACCACCGGCTGCGGAGCGGCCTTCATCGATTACGACGACGATGGCTGGCTGGACATCTTCCTGGTCAACGGCTCCCGTTTCGAAACGAACTTCCCCAAAGGTTCAGAGCCCATCAGCCGGCTGTATAAGAACAATCGCGACGGCACCTTTACAGACGTCACGCTAAAGGCCGGCATCGCGCGCCACGGCTGGGGGCAAGGTGTATGCGCCGGCGACTTCAACAACGACGGCCACCTGGATTTATTCGTCAGCTACTGGGGCGATTGCTCCCTTTGGCGCAACAACGGTAACGGCACGTTTACAGACGTGGCAACTCAGGCCGGTGTGACCACCCGCACGAAGACCGGTCTAAAGCGCTGGAACACCGGCTGCGCCTTCCTGGATTACGACAAAGACGGCCATCTGGATCTCTACATCGGAAATTACATTGATTTCGATCCTAAAACCACACCGTTGCCTGAAAGCGGCCCCTGCCTCTATGAAGGACTGCTGGTGGCCTGTGGCCCTCCAGGCCTGCAAGGCGGCAAAGACATTCTCTTTCACAATAACGGAGACGGCACTTTCACCGATGTGAGTGAAAAATCCGGCATCCTGAAAAAGCAGGGTACTTACAGCCTGGGAGTCCTCATCGGCGACTTCGATAACGACGGCTGGCCCGACATCTATGTGGCCGACGATTCCGCGCCTTCCACATTATTTAAGAACAACCATGACGGCACATTCACAGATATTGCCCTCGAGGCCGGCGTCGCCTTCGGCGCAGACGGGAAAACCCAAGCCGGCATGGGCGTCTCAGCAGCCGATGTTCTAGGTAATGGCCGCCTGGATATCGTGAAGACCAACTTCGCAGGCGACACCTCAACTCTTTACAAAAATTTAGGCGACAACAACTTCGAGGACATGACTTATCAGGCCGGCTTGGGGCGCAACACCCGCTTCCTGGGCTGGGGTGTCAGCTTCCTTGATTTCGATAACGATGGCTGGCCCGACATCATCACATGCAACGGGCATGTCTATCCCGAAGTCCGCGAGAAAGCCAGTGAATCCGGCTATCGCGAGCGCAAAGTTCTCTATCACAACCTGGGCAACGGAAAATTCAAAGATGTCTCCCTGGAAGCGGGGTCGGGCATTCAGGAAACCGTTGCCGGCAGAGGTTGTGCCATCGGCGATTTCAACAACGACGGAAATCTCGATGTACTGGTCAATTGCGTGAACGATGTACCGCAACTCCTCCGCTGTGACAGCACTCTCCAGAACAACTGGCTGAAGGTGAAGACCGTCGGCGTCAAAACGAATCGCTCCGGTATCGGCGCGCGGGTTTACTGCAGGCCCGACGGTGAGCACCAGCAAATGGATGAAGTGCGTAGCGGCGGCAGCTACATCTCTCAAAGCGACATCCGCATTCACTTCGGCTTAGCAAAAGCAACCAAGGCGGACATCGAAGTTCATTGGCCTACCGGCGTAGTGGATAAGCTGACCGCTGTCAAAGCCAATCAGGTCGTCACAATCGTGGAAGGCGAGCACCCCTAGCTTAAGCTGAGTCCAGTCGCGTATATCGGCGGCCACTTCACCTGTCCAGCTATCTTCTGGACAGTACCCTAGCTAATTCAACACCCGAATGAAGTGATCGGTAAATTTTAACGCCGGATGTAGTTGAACAACTTGCATGTGGCATCCAATACAGTTTCCGCTCTTCCTGTCATCCACATGCTGACCCGCGCTGGCGCTCGAGTGGCACGTATTGCATCTCTCGTTGTAGAACGCCGGATCATTTCGCTTGGCATCCTGATGAGCCGGGTGACAAGTAGTACAGGCGAGCTTGCCGGAATTGAAACACATGCTCTGCACTAGCCGTAAGGGCTGAAACCTAACGTTTTCAATCTGCTGATCATCCACCGGGGGTTTCAGCCGGTGGCAAGTGCCGCAGAGCTTCACCTGCTCAAACGCCGCCAGCCTACCTGGATTGACCACCGCACCTTTCCCATCGACCGCATGTTGCTCGGAACCAGCATGGCAGCGTTGGCACTGCACTCCCGGAACAACCGGCTCCAGATTTTCCGAAACACCGGTCGCATGGCATGTGAGGCATGCATTCGCATCGCGCTTGCTCTCCTTCAAGCCCAGCGCCGACTCAGCCGTAGCCGAACTGCCTGCCGCTTGGCCAATAGTAATGCCGAACTGGTTGCGCTGTGGAAAGTAGCTCACCCTCGATTCCAAAATCGAGCTCCCCACGCGAACAAGCGGCGTCTGCCCCTGAGATCCAGCACCTAAAACCCACTCGATGATTCCGGATGCGCTCTCATTGCCGCGCCGCGCGTCCACTTGCAAACCCTTTTCAGTGACGGTGTAGGTGAACTCAAATCCGTCCGCCGATTCGTGCAGCCCGTGTTCAATCGCGTGCTGCCCAAACGCACTGGCGACCCCTGGCGCCATCGCGTGCGCCATCCGCGTCTGAAGGTGCAGTTTTGTCTCTGCCGGGTGGCAGGCGACACATTGCGCTGGCGCTCCGAAAAGCCGCATCTGCGCACAACACAACACGATAAGAACCGGGCGGAGCATCACAAATTGCGCTTAGTACATTTAAGACGAGATGCCAATTGGCAAGGTTTTGTTTTTTCTAGGTTTGTTAAGTGCAAGCGAACACCAGCGTGGCCTCGATCTATTTCACCAGAAGGACTATCTGGGCGCGATCGCAGCCCTCGAAGAGGCCAGCAAAGCCGAATCACCCGACAGCTCTGATTACAAAGAGTCGGCCTTAATCATCGGCCAATGTTACTTCAACCTGAATCAGGCGACGAAAGCTATTCCGTGGCTGGAGAAAGTGGGCCCGGTTAACGAAGCAAACTTGATGCTGGGATACGCCTATCTGCAGAATCATCAAGGCGCCGAGTCTGAAGCAGCCTTCGCGAGACTGTTTAACGTCAAGCCGGATTCTGCAGCCGGTCACTTGGTCGCAGCCCAAATGCTGCTCAAGCGCGAGTATGAAAAGGAAGCTTCGGACGAAATTAATCTGGCGCTCACCATCGACCCCAAGCTGCCGCAAGCTCACTTCCTGCTGGGAGAACTCGAAATAGCCGGCAACCGCCTGGACCGTGGCATTGCGGAGATGAAATCGGAACTGGCCGTGAATCCAGACTCCTACATGGCCTGGTATCGCCTGGGAGACGCCTACGTGCGCCAGGAAGACTGGGATGAAGCTGTCCCGAATCTCCAGCGATCCATCTGGATTAATCAGTTCTTCAGCGCGCCTTACATCTTGTTAGGAAAGTGTTACTTCAAGCAGAAGAATTACTCGAACGCCGACAGCATCCTAAAACACGCCCTCGAACTGGACCCTCAAAATTATTCCGCCAACTACCTTTACGCGCAGACCCTGGTTGCAGAAGGAAAGAAGGATGACGCGGCTCCAATATTCACCAAGCTAAAGACTCTGCCGCATGAGCGCTGATCAGGAGCCTACTCCAGACCAGTCTTATATTTGAGTCGCGCGATATCGGTGTTGTGCTGCATCGTGATCCTTGCCCATTCACGGAGGTCTCGATCAAGCGTCTCAATTCGCAGTCGTAACTCGTTTTCAAGATGATCAACTCGCCCAGCGAGGCTGTCCATCCGCGCACTCAAATCCCCGCTTAAATTCTCGATCCGAGCATCGAGTTTTACTTCGAGATTGTTAATGCGGGTAGACAGCGCCGAAATGGACGATTCGTTCCGCACGAGAGCAAGAATCACGGCTATGGTCGGTATGGCGGCGCCTATGGTGGTGCTGACCAGTTGATCCATACTCTGCCAACATTGTGCCATGCAAGGCGGAAAGATCTCGACCCTTTTAGCTAGAGCTGGTACCAACCTCAGTGAATCATCTGATGCAGCATATCCACCCCGGCTGGCGCACGCTGGCGATAGGCAAAGGCCTTTACGGGCATAATCCTCGGCCTTGCGTTACCTTCAACCACCTCGTACACAGTACCCGCGGAGAGCTTCTCCACCCCCTGTACCAAACCCGAAGGCCACTTGATCTCCACCTGCACGGGCGCTTTACTCGCCCCAATCCCCACATGCTGCTCTAAGGGAGTATCTCCAAAGCTCGACCCCGAGTTGACCATGCGGTAGAAACTCTCCCCTCCGGAACTGACCCGCACTCTCGCGCCGATCGCCGAACGATTCGACTTCACACCAACTAGTTTCAGCCCGATCCACGCATTCGTATGACCCGGGTTCTCGAGCAAAGTGCTCATGTACGTATCGCCGGGCGCTGCGCCTCCGATCACCTCAAAAACATCTTCATTGCCATCACGATTAAAATCGGCAAACGAGATTCCATGTCCCTTCTGCAATTGACCGAAGCCGCCCGAAGTTGTCACATCCTGAAAGACTCGACCATGATCATTGCGGAACATTCGATTAGGCAGAAGCGCCTCGAAATCCGGAGTGCCTGTCCCGAAGTAGCAGTCCAGATACCCGTCGTTGTCCAGATCTCCAAATCCCAGGCCCATTGACAGAATCACCCGGTCCAGCCGCATCTGATGAGTCACATCCGTGAACGTGCCATTGCCGTTGTTGTGATAAAGTCGCGGCACTTCCGCTTTATTAGGAAGGCCCAGGTGGAACGCGGGTAAGTCATCCAGTTGGTCAATGTAATAGCCCGCCACCAGAAGATCCATATTCCCATCGTCGTCGTAATCGAAGAAATAGGCGCCAAAACTCTCTATTGGTTGACCGACCCCGGCCGTTGCTGTCACATCGGTGAACTTGTCGCCGTCATTACGGAAGAGCAGGTTCGCCGCGCCCTTGCGGGAAACATAAAGATCAGGGCGTCCATCATTGTTGTAATCGCCCCAGGCCACCCCCTTCACAAAGCCAAGCTGCGACAACCCCATTTTCCCGGCAACGTTCGTGAAAGTCCCGTCGTGGTTGTTATGAAAAAGCTCTGACCCGTGGGGATCTTCGACGCTGGTCTCGTGCCCGATCATCAGATCGAGCCACCCATCATTGTCATAGTCCGCCCAGGCGGCGGTTTGAGTGGGATGTGCGGACATCAGCCCGGCAGCCTCCGTCACATCTGTAAACGTAATCTGGCCCTTCGCATTCGGTCCGTTGTTTCGCAAAAGGGAACAGGGGTAATTGCCGAACTTCCCCCACCATGCGCCGCGCAAGACCAGAATATCGGGCCAGCCATCGTTATTGTAGTCAGCGTGAATGATATTCAGTCCGCCGATTTCGCCATCCAACCCGGCCGTATGCGTTTGGTCACTGAATGTGCCGTCATGATTGTTATGAAAGTAGCGCAATTGGTCGGTCGGCCCAGACGAAGAAACCACCAGGTCGAAATAGCCGTCTCCATCAAAATCCTCCGCAATGCTACCGCCCGAATGTGTCATCGAAGACAATCCGACGCTGGGCGCCACATCGTGAAAACGGCCGATATCGGCATCGGATTTCAAAATGGATTCAGGAATCACCCAGTCTTTCGGAGCATCTGCCGGAACGCCGCCCAGCGCCATCCACGCAATATTCAACAGCCATTTATCAATCAGGCTCCCATGTCCATCCCGAAGTAGATGGGCCCATTCGTCTGCTGCCCGTTCAGCTGCCTTGCGATCCACATGAAGCCCTCCGCCGCGAATCGGATAAATGCACGATTCCGCGTTGTGGTTAGTCAGGCAGTTCTGTTGCTCACCCATTCTCAGGCAAGACAAAGCAAATAGCTCGGCTACCTTCTGCTCAAAATCGGGCTTGAAGACGATTCCTTCAGCCTTCTGGCGTGATCGCAGCGTCTCCAGTTCCTTCACTGCTTCCGCGCTCTCTCCGGCCTGCAGCAGATAAGTCGCACGTTCGAAGCGCGCCCGAAACTCCTTTGACAAGCTGACCGGCTGACTTAAGAGACGCTGATAATACTCAGCCCGCTCAGCCTGCTTGCTCGGATCAGTCCGGAAGTCCTGAGAGCGATAAGTCGAGATCAGCAGCGCTGACATCTTGCGGGTGGATTCCGCCCGCGGATCATCATCTCCCGAGTAAAGAAACGGAATCAAGAACAACAGCGCGGCATAGATGATGAATTTACGTTGCACAAAAAGTAAGGGCCGGACAGATCGCTCTGCCCGGCCTTTTTGTTTGGTGAGGTCGGATATAACTTTTAGAACCGGATGGTTCCGGAAAGCTGTAACCGGCGCATAATTGCGCCGCCCGCAATACCAGTGATCTGACCCGCGTTGCTCTGGTCGATATTGGTGTTGGGCAAGCCGAGGTTAGTGTGATTGAACGCGTTGATGCCGTCTCCGCGAAGTGTAAAGCCAAGCTTCTCAGTAAGCTTGAATGTCTTCTGGAGGCTGATATCTTGCTGGATGAACTTAGGTCCAAAGAGAGTATTGATTGGATAGTTTCCGAATGTGTTTGCGGCCGGATAGGCGATGGAACTGGCGGAGAACCACTGAGCCCGGCTATCTTCGAAGGTAAAGGTAGTTCCAATTTCTGGACGGTTCTTCGGACCAGTATTAGGCTCGCCGGGGTAGCTGTTGCCGAACGTCGGTGAGAAGGGGAAACCGCTGTAGAACGTAGTAACGCCGCTTAGGTTCCAACCGCCAACTATTGCATCCGCAAATCGGTTCATGCCGCTCATATATTTGCGTCCTTTACCGATTGGGATCTCGTAGTTCTGGGAAATCGTGATTTGGTTGCGAGGAAGCGTGTTGGAATAACCGTATCCTGCAGCGCGGTTATAGATAAAGTAGTAGTTGGAATCATAAGGATCCCAACCTGGACCCCATTGGCGCTGGTAGGTATAGTTACCCTGCAGCGTCCAGCCATTAAGAGCGCGCACGGTCGCTAAGAATTGGAACGAATTGTAATTTTCGTTCGCGCAATCGCAGTAATAGCCAAGACTTGTATTGCCTATTAGTGAGGCGTAAGGGTTAACCGGTGAAGCGCCCGGAACAAACATCGGCTCGTTGGGATTGATTGAATTGCTGGTCCCAAGGAAGCCGTGCCGATTGCTGTTGCCAACATAGGAAGCGGTCAAGGAGATTCGGCTGGTGACCTGTCGCTGGATCGACGCATTGTACTGATAAATCTGAGGCAGCGTCACAACATCCGGGCGGTATTTCGGAGAGATACCGGCCGGCAGCGGGAAGGTCCCGTTTGAGCTGATGGTGATAGCGGGTGGCGCTGCTGGACCCGTAGCCAGGTTGAACACGCCGTCGAATGGATTGTTGTTGGTCAATACCTGGTTGTACAGAACCGGCGGGTTCTGCGTCACGTTATGACCGAAGTTTGAACCGAAAACTCCCAGATCATAGCTCCAGCCGTAACCTGCCCGAATCACTGTCTTCTCATTCAGTTGGTAAGCAACACCAACTCGAGGAGCAAAATCGTGATAGTTCGGGTTTTGGATGCCATGAGAGGAAACAGAATTGCCGTAGCCGAAGACGTACATCAGACCATTCGCAATATCAAAGGTCGCGCCATTGCCGGCCGCATTCACTGATTCTGGAGGAATGAATTCATACCGCAGTCCCAGGTTGACGGTCCATTTTGCAGTGGGGTGCCACGTATCCTGGCCGTAGAAGAACAAGCGCGGCTGGTGTTCGCTCGCGTTCGTGCTCGAGCTGACGTAGCGGTTGAATGAGCTTACGTCGCCAAGCAGGAATGTGGCCAAGCCGTCGCCAGGGGTGGGATTCTGCCCGGTGGCGAGCACGTCGCCGGTCAAGCCGCCGTTGAAGGTCAACTCACCCGCGCGGTGGCTGTCGCTAGGCACTCTCAGGTTCTGTGCGTAACGGATGTCTGCACCAAATTTCAAGGTGTGATTGCCCTTGATCACGGTCACGTTATCAACGAACTGATATTGGCTTTCCGTTTCGGTGAGCGGACAGTTGCACTGGTTAACGCCCAGGGAATACCCAAGCTGTGTTTGATCGCCAGTCGGATTGTTGATGTAAAAAGCGGGCAGACCGGAGGTATAGGTCTTGTCCAGGTTCAGGCCAGGGATGCCCGCGCTCAAAGCAGGCTGAGTACCGTAACCGTTGGGAACGTCGAAGACGTGATACTTTTCCCAGCCAAAGCGGAACTCGTTGACCAGAGTAGCGGAAGCAGTGTTCGTCCAGCCAATCGCAAGACTCTGATTCTTTGCTACGGAACTACCTGCATAGTGACCAAAAGACGGACCGCCAGCCTCCAGGCCGAACGCGCCAGGAGCTGACTCATCACCGGTAAAGTAGCTATAACGGCCGAAGAATGTGTTCTTCGCATTCAGGTAATAGTCTTCGCGGGTATCCCATTGATTGTCGGTGATAGCCGTGTTGCCATTCTCCGTGAAATTGTTTGCAAAAGGAGCGCTGGCGATCTGCGGCGTGAAGTTCGGCGCAGGGAAGTAGTTCAAAATAGCCATTGCCTGAGTGCTTAACTTGCTCACAGGAATGATATTCCCGGTAAAAGGCATACGGCCCGTTCCATCGGCGTTACCAGTTGAGGGATCGAAAAGCTGGTAAGGATTCATCTTCAAACCAAACGTGGGAACCAGATAAGCTGGCGTATTAACCTGTGTTTGAGTAGCGCCGTAAGCCAGGATTTCTGAGAAGTTGCCGCCGCGCTCAAGCGTCGTCGGTACGCTGGTAACCACCGAACCGCCTTCTGATTCGCGGTTCAATTGCGCGTCGCCAAAGAAGAACAGCTTGTCTTTGATGATGGCGCCGCCCAGCGAACCACCGAATTGATTCTGCCGGTAAAGTGCGGTGGGCAAATGATTGAACGGGTCAGCGGCAAACGTGGTGAAACCAGGCGTATTCAGCTGCAGATATTCAAACGCGTCGGCATGAAACTGATTCGAGCCGGACTTCGTTGAGTAGCTGGCCATGTTGACGGCATAATCAAATTCTGCGTCAAAGTTCTGGGTGGCCTGCTTGATTTCGGACAGCGAATCGAATGTTGGATTGATGACGATGATACCCAGGATCGGATCCTGATTAGTCGTACCGTCCAACTCATAGCCCATTGAGTCAAAAAGCTGGCCGTCAGCCACCATCTGAACCGAACCCTGTGGGTTTTCGTCAGAAGCATGCTGCCATCCTAATTTGGCTGTGCCCGGATTCAGCAACTCTAGCGATTGAGCATTCCGGCCAAGATTTGGAATATCGTTAATCTGCTGAGCACTGAAGGTCTGCGCAACGTCTGCGCGATCCGTCTGTAACAGCGGTGCGGCGGCAGTCACTTCAACTGACGTGCTGACATCACCAACTTTCATCGTTGCGTCGAATCTGACAGATTCGTCAACCCGAACTTCAAGCCCATTCGAAATGACCTTTTGGAAGCCGGGGGCCTCAATGCTGACTGAGTAGGTGTCGGGGATCAGTTGACCTTTTGTGTAGGTTCCCTGAGCGTCCGTCATGACTACTGAAGTTGTTCCTTTGTTTGTATCTGTGATCGTTACCTTGCCGTTAGTAACCGCAGCGCCCGTCGGATCGGTAACGGTTCCTAAAATGGAACCGAAAACCTGCTGGGCGTTTGCGGATGCGAACGATGCTACGTAAACCACAGAAACGGTAAATGCAAATTGTATAAACTTGCGAAAGCTAACCATTTCTTCTCCTTGGAAGTGAGTTCTGTAAAGCAACCGGGCTTCCCCGGTCAGAATCTCTTCGTGCGAAACTCCACCAGAAGCAATTATACTCACTTTCAAGTACAGCGACGTAGTCTTTCCGTAATATGCAGGGACGAAGTGCCCGACTGGAAAGCCCTTAAACGCTAAAGCTTTAGCCCAGCAATTTAATCAAACGGGCAAGTTCTGCCGCCTGATTTTCCGCACGAAAGTTCTCCCTGAACCACTCACTGGGATTCACTGCCTCAGCAGGCAAAGCAAAGAACTCGCGGATCGTCCTTTCCATCTCCAGCGGATCAGAATCCGGATAAACACAGCGGTACGGCACTCCGCTTTTTTCGAGAATCCGCTCCACCGGCGAGTCATGCATTACAAAGGCCAGAATTGGCCGTCCAATCTGCAAATACTCAAACAACTTGCCGGGAACCTGGACGGCGGATTGTGGCTGAATCAGCAAAAGTCCGTCAGAGGTTTGGGTAATCTGCCGTGCCTTTTCTTGCGGAATTGCATCCGGCGATAAGTCCAGCCATCCTTGATCCTGGCAGAACCGCAAAGTTTCTTCATCCGGGAGCGCCGACGCCTTGGCCGGACCTATAATCGCCACCCGAATGTCGCGGGCCCGGAGGCGCTGATTGTAAACCAGCCTGCTGATGGCCTCCAGGACCGGCGTCACCGTCCGCCCCGCATACAACTCCCCTACATGGCTCAGCAACTTATAGCTACGGTCCGGAAGCGGCAGCGGAACCATCGGCTTTTCGGCATCAAATCCGTTCCAGATCAGGTGGATTTTATCCGCCCGGCTCGGGTGCTCCCGACTCCACTCGCTGGCAATCGAATCCGTGTTCGCAATCACCAGATCCGCCGAACGGATCACCCGCTTTTCCAGCCAGTTGAACAACCGTTTCTGAAAATAATTTAGACCGCCCATGGCTAGACTTACGCCACCGAAAGGATCGCGAAAATCTGCAATCCACGGAACACGGTTCGCTTTGGCAATCCGCCAAGCCGCATAATGCGTCCCAAAAGGTGGGCTGGTAGACAAAACCAGGGCCTTTGGATGCGCTTGCAAAACCCGTTTAGCCGCCGCAGCCACGGCATAAGCCCAGCGCATGCCCAGGACACCCGGCAGCAAAAGCTTACGAATCGCCCGCTCAGCCTGCCATCCGAGTTCGTTTCGCCAATCCTGCTGCCGCTTCCATCCTGCTCCACGCTGTGGGCTCAGAAAAGGGTCCGGAATATATTGGACGTCTGCTTGATTCGCGCCCGTCTGCGGCGATGCCGTAATGACATGCAACCGAAATCCCAGCCGCTTCAGATATTTATAAAATCGATACGGTCGCGCCGCACCAATGACTGGCTCCGGCGGAAAATGATAGGCAATTAGAATAAGGGTACGGTCGGGCACAGGGGCGCTGCTGCTCATCAGTGAGAAGTAGTTCCCTTGAGCGGCTTTTTTCTCACCAGTTCCATGTACTCTCGCACGTATGGCTGATCTTCCACCGGAACTTCGTCCCGGTTGATCTCCCCGCCCAAGTCCGAATGCTGTGCCACCTGGTGTGTATCCGCGGTCTGCAGGCGCTGTTTGCCGGAAGGCTCTATCTGCATGTCTCCCGTCAGGGCGGCTGATCGTTTGCCGATAATCTCGGCCAGTTTGCCCATCGCTTTTGCTTGCTCCGCCGCCTTCACGTCCTTCTCCCCATCCGAATGCCCCACCCCGGATTGCGCGTCCGAACCCTTTTTATCCGAAGCTTGCGCCGAATCCTTGCCGGAAGCCTGGGCCTTGGCCGATCCCTGCCCCTGCTGCTGTCCGGAGCTCTGCTCCTCTGCCGTTTGTTCCTTCCCCGATTGTTGCTGGCTGTCGCCTGCTTGATCCTTCGAGCCCGATTGATCAGCGCCTTGCTGGCCGTCCGAACTCTTCTGCGCGCTCGATTTGCTCTCTTGCTGGCCGCCCGCAGGCTTCATTTTGGACATCACGCTGGATAACGCGTCTCTCATTCGATCCATTAGGGTGTTGGACTTTTGCTGGTCTCCCGCCTGTTGCTGATCTCCTTGTGGCTGCTGCTGACCACCCTCGGATGGCTTATTCCCGGCTTCATTCGCGCTCTTCGGCCCACCCGTTGCGCCGTTCGCTTGTGAGTTCCCGTTCTGGTTTTCGCCATTTTTTGGCTGCGCCCCGTTCTGATCCGGCGCACCATCGTTGGCCGCACTTTGGTTGCCCGGTTGCTGCTGCCCTTGCGTTTGCCCCTGCTCGGATGGCTCGGCAGGCGCTTCGCGCTGGCCGTCTTTTCCAAACGAACCGGGCGGCGACCCCTTCGCCTTCATGCTTGCGGTGGCCTGCTCGTCATGGTTCAGACTGCCTAATCCATGCCGGATGTTTTCCACCACCTCAGTCAGCGCAAAGGGCAGGAATGGTGTGCGAAAATTCAGTTCCCGAGTCACCAGGTAGCGCGCGCCAAACAAACCCAAAGCCAGCAATCCCAGTGTGCAGGTCAGAAACCATGCCTTTCGCCGCTGAAACGGAAACGCCGACGCCGGGTCCGCGGTTTGCGCCAGCCGCTCTGCAGACTCAAGCTGATAGCGCACCGCGGTTTGGTCAGCTTTACCGGGGCTGTTCCGGCGAATGAACCATGCCGTAGAAAGCGAATCCTGCATCGCTAACTGCCGGTCCATCATTTGGGCTACCGCGTAGGCGTCCGCCATTCGCCCGCGTACGCCGTATACACTCAAGCCAACGCCAATCGCGAGAATAGCCAGCAGCCAGGGCCAAGTCAAAATCTGAGTGCCCAGCACGATCAGCAGCGCGAATCCGCCGAAAATCACCGCCAGCCCAAACGCCAATTGATCCACCATCAACACCAACAGCCGCCGGCGCCAACCGCGCTGAACGACGGTCTCGACCTGACTGGTTTCTAATGCAGTGACCATAAAATCTGCGATTCCTTATTATGATCACGTGGCCCGCTGCCCGGCCGTCGTGCGGCGTGGGCGCAGGAGTTTGGCTCAATAAACATGCGAATTGTAAGTATTCACGCGCATCCGGATGATGCGGAAATCTTGGCGGGAGGTACGCTCGCGCTTCTCGCCACACTCGGACACGACATCGCCATTGTGACCCTGAGCGCCGGCGATTGCGGTTCGACAATACATGGCCCCCAAGAACTCGCTTCGCTCCGGAAAGCGGAGGCCGCGGAAGCGGCCGCATTGATCGGAGCCAGTTATAGGTGGGGCGGCCTAAGCGATATGGCCATCTTCAGCGACGACCCGTCGCGGCGCGCCGTCACCGCGCTGCTCCGCGATTTGCGGGCAGAAATCGTCTTAACGGCCGCTCCCAGTGACTATCTTGCCGATCACGAAGCCACCAGCACCCTGGTGCGCGATGCCTGTTTTGCCGCCTCTATTCCAAACTACCGAACCCCCTCGCCGAGCCCTGCTCTGCCGGCGATTCCATCCTTATATTTCATGGATCCGATCGAGCTTCGCGACCGCAACGGAAATCCCGTCGCACCGGATTTCACCGTGGATGTCGCCTCCACCTTCACGATCAAGAAAGCTATGCTCGCCAAACACGAAAGTCAGCGCCTTTGGCTGCAACAGCAGCACGGGATGGCCGATTACCTGAAACAAATGGAAGAATGGACACTCGCGTGTGGAGAGCGAGCGGGCATCGTGCTGGGCGAGGGTTTCCGCCAATACGAAGTGCATCCTTACCCAAGGCAGCCTGTGCTGCAAGGTCTGCTCTCCGCTTATTTAGCCGGCATCTCCCGGGAAGCCGATTAGCTGGCCTTAGCCCTCAGCCAATCCGACACCTGTGCCAAGTACCACGAGAACTACCACACCATTTGTTTTCGCCTCTTGCATAATTCCGCGCGTTCGATAAGCCTTTTGACCGCTCACGCCGGAACCCCGTGGAACCGGCGTTGGTCTGTCAGAAAGTTACGAGAGAGCATGAAAAGAGCCTTAACACCCTGCCTTCTTGCCTTGTTGGTCTGCAGCGCCGGTTTTGCTCAATACTCCACATTCTCCGCCTCAGGAAAGATCTCGAAAGACCTCCAGACCATAGACACGAGTGCCGACGTGGATGTCATCGTCCAATTCAAATCGAAGCCAACCGGGGAACACTTTAGAAGAATCCACGCCCTGGGAGGAATCGATAAGCGAGTTTTTGAAAAAGTGCCGGGGGCTGCCTTCACGATGCACGCCAGTGCCCTCCAGACTCTCGCGAATGATCCGGATGTGGCCTACGTTTCCGTGGACCGCCACGTTCACAGCCACCTTGATCTGAGCGCCGCCACCATCAACGCTCCGATGGCCTGGAGCCAGTCTTACACCGGCGCCGGCATTGGCGTAGCTGTCATCGACAGCGGAATAGCAGCAAACCTGCGGGATTTAGGAAACGCTTCCGGACAAACAGGACCTGGGCAGAGCCGCGTCGTCTATGCCGAAAACCTCCTGGTTCCACCCACCAATCCGGATGGCCACGCGAATCCCGCCTTTTATCAAACCCATGATGGTTACGGACATGGCAGTCACGTCGCCGGAATCATCGCCGGAAATGGCTTTCAGAGCTCGGGCCCGGACTTTATCAGCACCTACAAAGGCATAGCCCCGCAGGCAAATCTAATCGACCTTCAAGTACTGGATGCGACGGGCTCGGGCAGCGACAGCGATGTTATCGCCGCCATTGAAGAAGCAATCAGACTCAAAAATACGTACAACATCCGCGTGATTAATCTCTCGCTAGGCCGCCCTGTCTATGAGAGCTTCGCCGTTGATCCTCTTTGCCAGGCCGTCGAGCAAGCGTGGCAGGCTGGCATCGTGGTCGTGGTGGCCGCCGGCAATGACGGGCGGGACGATTCCTTCGGCAACAACGGCTATGGAACCATTGAGGCGCCCGCCAACGATCCTTACGTCATCACCGTCGGCGCAATGAATGCCAAACTGACAGGTTTCCGCGGAGATGATGTTATTACCACCTACAGCTCAAAGGGTCCGACGCCGGTCGATCATATTGTGAAGCCGGACATCATGGCTCCGGGCAATCACGTTTCCTCGCTTCTCAGCGATAGCTATCTCGCTCAGAACTATCCGTCAGCCATTGTGAATCCATTGGCGTACCAGCTTCAAAACGGTGCTTCCAACTACCTGATTCTGAGCGGAACCAGCATGGCGGCAGGCGTTGTTAGCGGCGCCGTTGCCGATCTTCTCAACGCCCGTCCCAATCTGACCCCGGATCAGGTGAAAGCCATCCTGATGCTGACTGCCGGCAAGCAATTTTCTACTTATAGCGACTCGTATTACAGTTTCGCTGCGTTGACCTATCAAACACATCTCAAGCTGGTTCAAAACCAGCAAGCCTTACAGAGGGCGCAGCAGGCGATTCAGCCCGTCACCGACCAGGTGAAATCTGCCCAAAATCAGTTGACAACTGCAAATGCACAGACCGCGGCGGCAACCCTGGCATACCGAGCGGCTTTTCAGGCATTAAATCAGGCAACTGCCGCACTGACAATCGCACAGAGCCAGGCTGTCTCGCTTTCACAGGCTTACGCCCTAGCGCAGCAGCGGTTAACGACCGCGAATCTGGCGGTCCAACAGGCGCAGGCAACGGTGCAAACCAGCCAACAGGTACTCAACAACGCTCAGTCTGCGCTGGATGCTGCGCCTCATCAACCAGCGGCAGGGCCGGGCAGTGTTTCGGGCGCGATTCAAGCGGCAAGGGCCGCGTTCCAGACCGCTCAGTCGTCTCTGGCGCAGGCACAAATAAATTTGACCGCCGCTATCAGCGCCCAACAGTCGGCACAGCAAAGCCAGCAACAGGCTCAGCATGCTTCGGATCAGGCGGCGAATAATGCGCAGCAAGCGCAGACACAGGTAAACCAGGCCCAAAATCAAGTCCAACAGACGCACAACCAGCTGAATCAGGCCACGGCCAATGCTAGCAGCGCCGCTGCCGCCCTCCAGCAGGCAACACAAGCCCTAGTCGCCGATCAACAGGCGGTGGCGTCTTACCAGGCCCTCGTTACGGTGCTGGCCAGCCCTGCCGCTACGAACGCCGCACAACTGGCGGCCATGCAAAGCGATCCCACCCAATACACGTCTGCACCCTATGACGCGTTCACGGTGGGCGCCGGCTATTTGGATCTGAATGCTGCCCTGACCAGCACCGCGCTTCCGCCCCGAGGACCAGCGCTTTCGCCTGTCGCCTACATCGACCCTGTGACTGGCTTGGTTTATGCCACAGATGCCTACGGCGCGGCCTGCGGTAATCCATCGCTAGGCGGCTCCAACGCGTCGCCTTTGATCGGCAGCGCTTTTTGCACACCCGCTTCTTTGGGAAATGCCATCGGTCTCTGGGATTTTACGAACGGTCAGATTCCTGGGGAAAGCTCGGCATGGGGCAATCAGGCAGTCTGGGGATCACGCTCGGTCTGGGGAACCTCACTTGTCGATGGCCAGCGCGCGGTCTGGGGCACTTCCTCTCTATTAGCCGGGCAATCCGCCGTGAGCGGTCAACGTTCCTGCTGGGGCCTTTCTGAAACGCAGGCCTACAGCACAATCTGGAGCTCCCGCAGCGTATGGGGAGCATCTGCCCAGGGAGCCGCCTCCACCGACAACGCCACCGCAATTCTCACCAGCGGCGATCAGTAAACGTACAGAACAAAACCCGAGCGGAGAGCTTGCGCGGCGAGTTCTCCGTTCATTTCCGTGATGTGCCCGACACTAACAGCGTGAGCCTGCCACTCTGCCATCAAAAACCGTGAAATGTCAGTCCGGACGTTGTAGTATCGGGTATTTAGAACTGATTTGCTTTGGGGAGCTGGCCTTGGCTTGGTTTGATTCATGTGGCACATGACACTAACCAGTAGGTTTCTGCGCGAGTTCGCCGCACGTGATTTATCGACCATCGCAGGACCATGGCAGACTCCCGCTCGGTCGCCATGGGAGCGGCTTGCTCTCATCGCATGATTAGCATCCTGGATTTTGGCTATTCAGGATTATTCGCCCTCATCGGCGCCGGCGGGCTGGCGGCGGTGCTGGGAATGTCGGTACTCCTGCTGAGGCGGAAGCTGTCCGCTCAGCAACGAATGCTCGCGTTCCAGCAGGAGCGCTGGCAGTTGCTCATGAGCGCAAACCAGGTAGGCGTCTTCGACCTGGATGTCCTGGAAAATACTGTTTTCTACTCACCTCAGTGGAAGGCCATTCTCGGGTATGCGCCTAACGAACTTGTATCTCGTCCGGAGGAGTGGAGAAAGCGTCTCCACCCGGACGACGAGCCCGGCGTCATGGAAGCCACCACCCGATATCTGCAAAAGGGATCCGGGCCGTTGGAGCTGGAGTACCGGCTGCGTCACCGCGACGGTTCATGGCGTTGGATTGTGGCGCGTAGTCAAGCGGTTTGGGACTCGTCCGGCCGCGCAATTCGCCTGGTAGGTTCCCACTCCGATATCACGGAACGCAAACTCGTAACGGATGCGCTGCGAGCGAGTGAGGCTCGTTTTGGCGCCTTCATGGATTCCAGCCCTTGCCTTTCTTTCATAAGGGACAGGGACGGGCGCCTCACCTACGCCAGTTCAAAATTCGAGCAAACCTGGAATTTGAAGCCAGGTGAATGGCTTGGCAGACACCGGGACGAACTCTGGCCTGCAGATTTAGCGGTCCGCTTCCGCCTCCGGGATGATGCGGCTTTCTTGAGCGGCGTCCCTCAGGAATCCATCGACGAGATGCTCACGCCGCAGGGATCGCGCTGCTTTCTGACCACCGTTTTTGCCTATCCTAAAGCAGCCGGAGAGTTGGCCTTGGGTGGAGTCTCCATCGATATCACGGAGCGAGTGCGGGGGGAGAAGGCTCTGCGCGCCTCCGAAGTGCGCCACCGGCAGCTTTTCGAAAGAACCCCCCTTCCCTGCATCGTGTACTCGTTGGCGGACCTGCGCATTCTGGATGTCAACCAGGCCGCCGTCGAGCATTATGGCTGGTCGAAAGACGAGCTGCTGGCCATGAAGTTTAGCGATTTCGCCCCGCCTGAGGACGCCTTAGACACCGAACTCGAATTGCGGAAATGTGCCGGGCAGAATCGCGCCACCCAGCCCGTCCGTCATCGCCGTAAAGATCAGAGCGAAATCTGGGTGGAGCTAACCGGCCACGAGATAGAAGAGCCTGGTGTTTCCGCCATGCTGGCGATGGCTCAAGACATTACCGCCCGGGTCGCTGCGGAAAGTGAAGTAAAAAAGACACAGGAGCAGTTGGAAAGCCTGGTAGCGCAAAGAACTTCGCAACTGCTTGAGAGTGAAGCCAAGTGGCGGGGACTGGTGGAGGCTTTGCCCCAGTTCGTCTGGTCAACCGGACTTGATGGCGAAGTAGATTACTTCAGTCATCAATGGGAGGAGTACACAGGTATCCCCAACTCCGAACTCATTGGATCGGGTTGGTTACGGACACTTCACCCTGCCGACCGCGACCGAATCCAGGAGCAACGCCTAAAGGCGCGCTCCAACCATGAAGTCTATGACGTGGAGTACCGAATCCGCGGTAAAAACGGAACTTACCGGTGGTTTGTGGCGCGCGGCCGTCCGATAAGGTCTGCCGACGACGGGCCCATCACTCACTGGCTGGGCACTTCAACCGACATTGAAGATCAGAAACGCAGCGAGGAGCGGCTTGAATCCGCGGTGAGAGAGCGCACTCTGGATCTGGCCGAAGCACGTGACCGGGCCGAGTGCGCCGCTCAGGCCAAAAGTGAGTTCCTGGCAGCGATGAGCCACGAGATTCGTACGCCGATGAACGCGGTAATCGGCATGACCAGCGTCCTGCTCAGCATGCCGCTCACCTCTGAGCAGCGCGGCTATCTCGACACTATTCGCTCCAGCGGACAGGCGCTGCTCGCCATCCTGAACGATATCCTGGACTTCTCCAAGATCGAAGCGGGCAAGATGGAACTCGAGACCGTAGAGTTCGATCTGCAAACGATTTTGGAAGAGTCCACAGAGTTGGTGCAGGCAGCCGCTATGGCCAAACACCTTTGCATTTCACTCGAGGTAGACAACACTCTTCCGCTCTCTATCGTTGGCGACCCGGGACGGCTGCGCCAGATCCTTTTAAATCTGCTTTCCAACGCCGTCAAGTTTACTGAGCGCGGAAGCATTCTTCTCTCTGTCTGGCGCGCTGCCCTTCAGGATCAGGTGTTGACCCTTCGATTCTCAGTCCGCGATACGGGAATCGGCATGAGCATCGAACAGCAGGCCGGCATTTTTCAGGCATTCACCCAAGCGGATCGATCTACAACCCGGCGTTTTGGAGGGACCGGCCTCGGGTTGAGCATCGTCAAGCGCTTGGTGGAGTTGATGGGAGGCTCCATCGGTGTGTCCAGCCAACTGGGTGAGGGCACCACGTTTTGGTTCAACGTATGCGTAGCGCCCGGAACAGAATTCGAAAATCCGGTTTTCTCTAACCAGAGCGTGCTGCTGCACGATCAGAATCCCCATTCCCGTTCCACCATAAAGCAGTATCTGGAAAGAGCAGGCGTGGCAGTGATGGAAGCCTACCCATGTCCGCCGCATCCTTCAACGTTTTCCGTCGTACTGGTAGATTCCATGTCGCTGCTCGATTCGACGACCATTCAGTCGATCACATCGCAGAATCGTCCGATTCTCGTCTTGGGCTCGGACGTGGATTGGAAGGGCAGCCCCGCTTTTCCGGCAGACAAAATCTTTGATTTTGTGCCCAAGCCTGTCCGGTTGGTGCCGCTGCTGCGGGCTCTTCAATCCGCCCTTCGAGGTAGACATTTAGGCCAGGTCCCGAAAGCACCGGCCCAAGTTCTAAAGAGCGACCTCAGCGGCGCCCAAATTTTATTAGTCGAGGACAACCTGGTCAATCAGACTATTGCCAAACTGTTGCTGGAAAGGCTGGGTTGCATTGTGGACATCGCCAGAAATGGACTGGAAGGATGCCGGGCGCTGGAAAAAAAATCTTACGACGCTATTTTCATGGACTGCCAGATGCCGGAAATGGATGGCTTTGAGGCAACTCGTTTCATTCGGTCAAGCGAGAAGGGCCGGCGTCAAACCCCCATCATCGCGCTAACTGCCGGCGTCCTCAAGCATGAACGTGATCAATGCTACGCAGCCGGCATGGACGATTTTCTCTCCAAGCCCATCTCCCAGGAGGACCTGAAAAACACTCTGGAGAAGTGGGTCATTGCTCCAAAGGTCTCTTCGAATTAGCGCCTGCTGTCTCCAGACGGGCCAGACTTAGACATAAACTCGCTTCACCCGAGCATGAATTCCACAGAGAACGCTATACGAGATTGTTCCCGCTAATTTAGCGATGGATTGCGCATCAATGGAAACCTCGCCTTCCCGGCCGAGTAGCGTGACCGCGTCGCCCACCTCCACCCCCGGCGCATCCGTGACATCAATTGTGGTCAAGTCCATCGAGACAGCGCCAATCATGGGCGCGAGGCATCCCTTCACAATTACGCTGCCGCGATTCGAAAGCCGGTGGGGAATGCCGTCTGCGTAACCCGCGGCGAGAATGGCGATCCGGGTGGGCCGAGCCGCCCGAAACATTCCGCCATAACCAACGCGCGAGCCCGTGGGAATGTCTTTTACGGAAAGCACCGTCGCACGCCAGGTGAGAGCCGGTTTCACATCAATGATTTCGGCAGGGGCATGCCCGCGAACCGGCGACACATAGCCATAAATGGCATGTCCCGGGCGAACCATTCCGCGCCAGGCCCGGCGTCTCGCGTAAGCAATCGGAATAGTGCTGGAGAGGTGAATGAGCGAAGGCCGGATGTTGACCTGCGCCAGAAAATTGATGATCGATTCGAAGTAGGCAATCTGCTCTTCCGTCTGCTCGCCTTGATAATTCGCGGCAGAAGCGAAGTGGGTCATCAGCCCTTCGACTTCGACGTGCCGCGCCGCCAAAATGGAATTAGCGATTTCCGGCGCGCCGGAGCGAACTCCCAGGCGTCCCATACCTGAATCGATTTTAAGATGGCAGGGCATACATTCATTCCGCTCGACCGCCAGCTTTTCGAGTTCGGCCAGCGCCGGAAGCGATGCAATGACGGGCGTAAGGCGGTAATCCGCCATCGCGCGGCGTGTGCAGGGAAGAAAATCCGCCGTGACCAGGATTCGCGCGTCAATTCCCGCTTCGCGCAGAGCAATGCCCTCTTCGGTGCTGCTGACGGCCAGCCACCGTGCGCCTTGCGCCTGGAGAATCCTCGAGACCTCTACCGCCCCATGCCGGTAAGCATCCGCTTTCACGACCGGCATTACTTCCACACAAGACCCCACGGCATCTCGAATGGATTGGAAATTCTTGGCGATCTGGTCTCGTGAAACCTCTACCCAGGAGCGGTACGGAAGCAAAGCGGAATGGGCCGCGGGCGCGGCCTTTGTTTCAACAGGAGAGGTAATCATCTGCCTGACACCAAGTTTTGCAGAAGTGATTCGTACTGATCTGTGACGGCATCCCAGCTATACAGTTTCTCGACCCGGGCCATGGCCCGCTGGCCCCACATTTCGCGCTCCATTGCCGATGCATCCGCCGCATCTTGCAGCCTTTGCACCAGGTCGTCTTCATCCACAAAGGCAATGCCCGAATCAGCGGCCACTTCCGTATTCTCAAGTGTACTGAGATACAGCACCATGCAGCCGCGGCCCATGGATTCGATCAGCGCCGGGTGCGTGCCGCCTACTTCTGTCGCCTGCACGTAAGCAGCGCAATTGGATTGCAGTTCCTGGTAGCCGGCGCCGTAAATAGCGCCTGGAATAATAACCCGCGGATCGGACGTGTCTTTCACTTGCCGGATATATTCCGCAGCATAAGGAGCATCGCCCACCAGTACCAGCTTCAAATCCGTTCGCACACGCTCGAAGGCCCGCCGCACCATCAGGGCGTTATTCTCAGGCTCCATGCGGCTCACATACAGAATATAGCCGCGTGGCTCAAGCCCCAATTCGGTGAGCGTTCCTGATCCCAAAACGCGGCCGGTTTCAGCCCCATAAGGAATAAAGGTTGAATCCTTGCCGTAGCGCTCCAGATAGTATTCGCGGATTTTGGCCGCGTCGGTAATCACCGTCGAACAGCACCACGTGGCCATCCATTCCGATGCCAGGTACCAGGCTTTGGCGGCGTAATTCCACTTCTTCCTGCGCCGCTCCACGCCGTCTACATTGAGCGCAGTCGGCATGCCGAACAAACGCGGCCACAGCGTAAAGACAGCATTGGCGGCATTGCAATAGAGAATCACATCCTGAGGATGCGCCAGCAGATCAAGCGTTGAAAAGCCGGTGTGCGCCATGGTGTCCAGATACTTATGCTTAATAGTCGGGAGATGCCGGAGTTGAACGCCTCGGTATTCCTTGGCTTCTCCCTCGCCCCGGCAATACACGGTGACCTTGTGGCCTCGCTCCACCAGGCGCACGGATATTTCCTCGGCAAAGGTCTCAAAGCCGCCGTAATTTGCAGGAATGCCGCGCGTTCCGAGTAGTGCGATTCTAAGACTCAATGCGACGCAAACCAGGCATTCACATAAGCGTCAGGGGCGCGTCGGTTCCGCATAATGTGGGCACGTTTCTGCCACATGCGCTTCCATAACTTTGCGGTCAGAACAAACGCGCGCAAAGAGGACCATTCTCGCAGCAGGCAGCCGGCAATCACCAGCATGTCCCGTGCAGTGATGGCTAGCCAGTGCTTGGCATAAAGCGATGGCGTGATGTTTTTGATGCGCAATAGCCAGCGATTCTTTACCGAATGCATGTTGATGATGGGGGATAGCTCCGCGCGGTTCGAAGGCAGGACACTGCGCACATGATATGCCACGGCGTCGGGGGCGTAAAGACACTTCCACCCGAACAGTTGGGCGCGCCAGGCCACATCCGCGTCTTCACGATAGGCAAAAAAGTCTTCGTCGAAGAACTCGCCCCGAAACGAAAGGTCTTCAATCATCGCCCGCCGGTAAAGGGCGGCCGCGCCGGTGACGCCGAAAACGAACTCGGGCTTGTCATATTGGCCGGCGTCGCGTTGCAGGCTTCCCCGGTCGAAATGCCGCATGTTGCCCGTAACATAAATACCGGTGGAATCAAAAACTTCCGGCCGGCGCACTTCGAAATCAGGGGTCATGGCCAGCAGCTTGCCGCTGGCGCTGCCCACCGAAGAATCGCTTTCCGCCGCGGTCACAAGCTGGCTGACGAAATCCGGCGACAAGCGAACGTCTGGATTAAGCGTCAGCACCCAATCCGCCTGCGTTAGCGTAATTGCCTGGTTCTGACCGCCTGCGAAGCCATTATTCCGCTCGTTATAGACAACCCGAACCCGGTCTTCAAACTCTTTTAGTATGTCGGCCGTCTTGTCGGTTGAGGCATTATCGACAATAACGATGTTGGTGTTAGGGTAGTCCTGGGACAAAGCGTATTCGAGACATCGGCGAATGTAGCGGCTGCTATTAAAAGTGACAATTGTTATTGCAACAACACTACGGGCCAAAAGACTAGGGTAACAATGAAGCTCACGCCGCGCAGCATTGCGCTCTCGCTCGAGTATCATCTCTTCAAAAAAGACAGGGCGCTGCTCAAGCCGCTGGTTCCCGTCCGCGTGCAGGCCATGCTGCGCCGGCGCGCCCGTGCGCGCTATCTGGTTTGGGAGGCCAAAGACTACAACGAATGGATGAAGCGCCACCTCGTTGAGCGCGCAAAGCGCTATGCCGCCGAGCTGCAACCCGGGTTATTGTCGATTGCCACACCTGTTTGGGATGGAACACCCGTCGAATATTTACGCCGGTTGGCGGATAGTATTTCCCTCCAGAATCACAGCGGCGCCTGCGAGTGGCTGGTGTTGGATAACGGTTGCACCAAGCCAGAAATTCTTCGTAGTTTGAGTGACTTGGCGAAACAGTACAAGTGGGTGTCTTTGTATCGCAAGGAGACAAACCACGGCATTGTCGGCGGCTTGCGCGCCTGCCTCGAGCACGCAACCGGGCGTTACCTTTGTCCAGTTGACTCAGACGATCTGCTGTATCCGGATTGCCTGCAGATTGTGCAATGGTGGATCCGTCAGAGCGGCTATGCCCCGCTGTTGTACAGCGATGAAGACAAGCTGATTGGCACCCAGCCTGTCCAGCCTTATCTGAAGCCGGATTTTGACCCGGTACTGCTGCTCAACTCGGCTTACATTGCACACCTGGGAGTAATTGACCGCAGCGTTGCGCTGGAACTCGGCGCATATTCTGACAAAAGCGCCGAAGGCAGTCCAGACTGGGATTGTTTCATCCGGTTCTACCTGGCCGGACACGAAGTCGTGCACATCCCGGAAATCATTTATAGCTGGCGCATGCATCCGGAATCCACCGCGGACGATGCCGGCAGCAAGCCTTATATCCACGGTTCGCAGCGCGCTGTCATTGAGCGTTACTTAAACGCACGGCAGCTTGCGGAGACTCATCAGTTGGAGTACAGCCCACTGCTTCCCGGCACTGCCGATTGGTGGATTCGGCGGCAGCACGTCGACCCGTGGAAGACCTTCCAAGTCAGTCTTAACGCTGGCAGTTCTTTCAGCGAACTGAAGCGATCAGTCCCCCGAGGCACGGAAATGGTGTGCCTGCTGCAGAAGAATCTCCGCCCCGAATTTGAAGATTTTTTGTGGGAGGCGCAAAGCCTGTTCGAGCGCTTCCCCGATGCTGGCATGGTCGGCGGCTGGGTCGCCGGTAAGAATGGCGCCGTCGCCGATGGGCCGCTTGTGCTGGGCTTTGGCGAAAGCGGCTGCGGTTGTCCGGACGCTGGTCGGCCCGGTGTGGACCCGGGCTATTTCACGCAGCTTCGCAAGCAGCGTTCCGTAAGCGCCGTGAGCAGCCGGTTCGCTGTTCTTCGAATGGAGTTTTTGAATGAAGCCTTCGAGGCCGGCGGTTTTCAGGATGTTCCAGTAGAAGAACTCGGCCCATGGCTTGGGCAGTTCGCTCTGCACAGGAGGCGACGGATCATTTTCTCTCCATTTCTCCAGTGCAGCTTGTCGAGCGGAGAGTTCTCGCCGTCCAGCGTACCGCTTCGAGTCAAGTCGATTGACCACCGCTACTATCCCCGGTTCTTCGGCGTGACCGAAGCAACCGCTTACAAGCTGAGACAATAGAGAAGATTTTGCTTCAGACCGGCGCCCGGCCCTTCACAGTTAAGACGCGCTACGCCTTTGCATTATGGCTGGCCCTGCTGGCTGCGGTTTCGATGTTCCCGCTCCCGTACAAACACAAGTTGCACATCATGGGTCACTACCATGATCTGAGCCACTATCTTGGGTTTCTGATCACTGGCCTGTTTCTTTGGTTCATGTCGGATGCGGTGCCCGGAAGGCTGATCGCCTTCCTGGTAGGCGCTGCGTTTTCCTATTCTCAGGAGTGGGCCGAAAACGCCCTTTACCACGCGGGCTTCGAACCCAAAGATGTGGAGACAGACATCGCCGGCTTGATTACAGCGTTCTCCCTGATGATCCTGATTAAAGCCCTGGTGATGGACAGCAGGTCCGTGACGGCTCCGATTAACCGGCCGGAGCAGGCGCGAGTTTCTGCACTTCCTGATCATCGCTGCCCATCCAGTCGGGATGGTGCGCGGTGCCGTCGAAGTGCGCCGAAACTTTGAAGAGTTCATATTTGCCGCTGGCTGCAACTTGCGACGTTTGCGATATGAGCTGCGCGAATTGCTGATCATCCAGCCGTTTGAACGTTTTCACCGCCTGAAACGCCTGTTCGAGTATCTGCGGCTTGTCGATGCCGGTAATGACCACGTTGGTAGGCAGGTTCAGCGCATAATGCAGGCAGTCGATCGGATTTTGAATAGCACCGCTCTTCAGGATGATGCCGTCGCCCCCACAGAAAGGCTTCATCGTTTGTATCGCGATTCCCTGCTCCACCAGCTTTGGCATCACTAACTGAGCGAAGCTGCGGTAGTGGGCGTCCATCAAATTCGAAGGATGCAAAACCGCATCAAAATGGAAGCCATGCTGGGCAGCCACTTCCAGCATGTACAGGTGAATGTGCGGATCTTTGTGTCCTGTGAAGCCGATAAACCGGATCTTCCCCGCAGCCTTCGCCTCCTGCAGCGCTTCGATGGCGCCGCCCTCCCGGAAGATCCGGTTCGGGTCGTCGAATCTCAGTATCTCGTGGAATTGAACCAGGTCGATGTGATCGGTTTTCAGGCGAGTCAGCGAGTCATGCAATTGATCGGTCGCAATATTCTTGTTGCGCCCGTCGATCTTGGTCATCAGAAACGCCTTGTTACGGTATCCGCCTTGCGACAGTGCATTTCCCATCCAGGTTTCGCTGCGGCCCTCGTTGTAGTCCCAGCAGTTGTCCATGAAGTTGATGCCCCGGTCAATCGCTTCATGAATGAGTTTGGTTGCCTCCGTTTCAGTCAAAGTGGGCTTGCCAATGTGCGAACCACCCAGCCCTATAGCGGAGACGCTCTCACCGGTCTTTCCAAATTTTCGGTACAGCATCTCGCCGCGCATTTCTCCCACGTCGGTCACACGTGGAATCTGGCTCACCGAGTTGTTACCTTCAGCCACGGCGGGAGTAGCGGATTGCTGCCCGAAAGCGATGGGCGCGGCCATGGCGCCGCCCGCCAGGCTTCTCAAAAAGTTTCGTCGTTCCATGATGGGCTCTGCCTCTTGCTTGGAGACATGACCGCGCAAAGGCCGGTTTCGGAAAATCAGAAAAGAGATCGTTCGCTGAATTGAAGGACAATAATACTAGTGCCGAGCCGTCAGCCATGCTTCTCAGAACTAGTTTGTGCGTATTGCTGCTTTGCAACCTGGCTGCTGCAGCCGATGGGCCCTGGGCTCGCTTCTTCAATCAGCCTGCCATGACCGCTAAGCAGGGTGAGCGGCACGCCTTGTCAACCGCGGTTTCTTCAGCCTTCAATCCTCTGAATTTGAAGACCGCCACTCCCAAAGAGCCGTTGTTTCCTCAGGAGTCCCTGCCTGTGCTGCTGGTTCCTCAAATGCTGGCCATGGCATTGATTCCCTGCTCGGTCCCACTGATTCCCTACGAACCGTTGGGCAATTTCTTCATCACGCAAATCAAGCCGGGCACCCGGGCAATTGATCCTGGAATGCTGCGAGCCTTTCCCTCAGCCCCTTGCAAGTAGCCGCGCCTTATTGCCGGTCAGCCTGGTCCGCCAGCACTCTCACGTGATTATCGAAGACCTCAACAAACCCGCCACTGATCTTGAGCACGGTTTGAGCGCCGCCGGATGAATAGGTGAGTGTCCCTTCGCCCAATGCGCTCAACAGCGGAGCATGCCCGGCCAGAACGCCCAGATAGCCGTCCATGCCAGGCAGTTCCACCGTCGTCACCTGTTCATCCACCACCGACTTCTCGGGAGTGGCCACCTGGAGCTGAAACGTATCAGCCATTTAGCCCTTCATCTTCTGCGCGGCTTCCACCACTTCTTCGATGGTGCCCTGCATGTAGAAAGCCTGCTCCGGTAATGCGTCGTGCTTGCCGTCCACAATTTCCTTGAAGCTGCGGACTGTATCTTCCAGCTTCACGTACTTGCCGGGGCGTCCGGTGAACTGCTCGGCCACATGGAACGGTTGCGAAAGAAAGCGCTGCAGACGGCGGGCTCGCGCCACCACTTGCTTGTCTTCGTCGCTCAACTCGTCAATTCCGAGAATCGCGATGATGTCCTGCAGATCTTTGAAGCGCTGCAGTGTCTGCTTCACGCGCTGTGCAACCTCGTAATGCTCCTCACCGACAATGGCCGGATCCAGAATGCGCGAAGTGGAAGCCAGCGGATCCACCGCGGGATAAATACCAAGTTCCGAAATGGCGCGGGATAAGTTAGTCGTCGCATCCAAGTGGGCAAACGTAGTAGCGGGTGCGGGGTCGGTATAGTCGTCGGCCGGCACATAAATGGCCTGCACGGACGTGATGGAACCCTTCTTAGTCGAAGTGATGCGTTCCTGCAGGTCGCCCATCTCGGAAGCGAGGTTCGGCTGATAACCCACGGCGGACGGCATGCGGCCCAACAGCGCCGAAACTTCAGAACCGGCTTGGGTGAAGCGAAAAATGTTGTCGATAAACAACAACACATCCTGGCCTTCTTCATCGCGGAAGTATTCAGCCACGGTAAGACCGGTCAGGCCCACCCGCAGGCGCGCGCCTGGGGGCTCGGTCATCTGTCCGTAGACCAGCGCTACTTTGGATTTCTGCCAGTCATGCGGGTCCACAATGCCGGACTCCTGCATTTCGAGCCACAAGTCATTACCTTCGCGCGTGCGCTCACCGACGCCGGCGAACACGGAAACGCCGCCATGCTTCATGGCGATATTGTGAATCAATTCCTGGATGATGACGGTCTTGCCCACGCCGGCGCCGCCAAACAGGCCAATCTTTCCACCGCGCAGATACGGCTCCAGCAGATCGACAACCTTGATTCCGGTTTCGAACATTTGAAGTTCCGTTGCCTGCTCATCAAAAGCGGGCGCAGAACGGTGAATGGGCAGCGTGTGCTCGGTGTTTACCGGACCCATATTGTCCACCGGCTGGCCAAGAACATTCAAAACCCGGCCCAGGGTTTGCTTACCGACTGGAATCGTGATCGGTTGACCCAGATCATACGCTTTCATGCCGCGCACCAGACCGTCCGTTGCTTCCATAGCAATGGTGCGCACGCGACCCTCACCGATGTGCTGCGCGACTTCCGCCGTGATCTCAATCGGCGTCGGCACGTCGTACCCGTCGCTGGTAACACGAATGGCGTTGTAGATTTTTGGGATGTGCCCTTCCGCGAATTGGATTTCGATGGTGGGACCCGCCACCTGAATAACGCGGCCTTCGGCTACACCTGTTGTTCCTGGCATAAAGATAACCTTTCTTACGAGGCGGCAGCGCCGCTTACAATCTCGATAATTTCGCGCGTGATGCTGGCTTGGCGCACCCGGTTCAAGTACAGCGTCTGTTCTTGAATCACATCGCCCGCATTGGAGCTGGCCGCATCCATAGCGGTCATGCGCGCGGCATGGTAAGCCGAAATAGATTCCAGCATCGCGCGATAAATAGACATTTCCACGTAGCGCGGCAAAAGTTCAGAAAGCAATTCCTGAGGCGGCTGTTCGTAAATATAGTCGATTGTCTCGCCGCCCTCCGGCAGTTCAACCGGCAGAATCTTCCGCGTGACCAGATGCGGCGCCATTACACTTTTAAATTCGTTAACAATGATATAGACCGCGTCTACCTCAGCCTTGCTGTACGCCTCAATCATTTTCGCAGCAATTTCGCGCGCGTTTTCAATCGTAGGCTTGTCTACAACGCCTATGTATTCGCCGGATAATTCGTAATTTCGTTTTCGAAAATAATCGCGGCCCTTACGCCCGATCGCTTCAATATGAACTTCATCGCCCTGTCCGCGCCGGTCATCCACGAATTTGTGAGCCACTTTCAGAAGATTGGAATTGAACCCCCCCGCCAGTCCGGTGTCGCTGCTCACGAAAATGGCCTGGATACGCTTCTCTTCGCGGACCTTCAGCAGGGGCAGCTCAGCCGCCTCTTCGTTGCCGGCGGCGGCCGATGCCACATTGCGCAAAACCCGGTTCATCATCTCTGCGTAAGGACGTGAGGCAATCGCTCGTTCCTGCGCGCGGCGCAGCTTGGCCGCCGAGACCATCTTCATGGCCTTGGTGATCTGCTGCATGTTCTTGACGCTTCGAATGCGGCGTCGGATGTCGATTAAACTCGGCATCTTGGATTCTTATGCCTTCTTCTTTATGCCGCTCGAGAAGCGTCCCTTGAACTGGTCCAGAGCTTCGCGCAGTTGACCCTTGATGGTATCGTTCAGCTCTCTCTTCTCTTTAATATCTTTCAAGAGATCCGCCTGGTTGTTATCCAGGTAATGCATGAACTCCGCTTCGAATCGCCGGACATCTTCCACTCGAATATCATCCAGATAGCCGTTGCCGCCCGCAAAGAGGATGGCGACCTGTTTTTCCACTGGTACCGGCGAATACTGGCCTTGTTTCAGCAGTTCCACCCAGCGCTTACCGCGGTTTAACTGGTCCTGTGAAGCCTTGTCAAGGTCGGAACCAAACTGAGCAAATGCTTCCAGATTTCGATATTGCGCCAGCTCAAGCCGTAATGCACCGGCGACTGACCGCATGGCTTTGATCTGAGCGCTGCCGCCGACGCGGCTCACCGACAGACCCACGTTGATCGCCGGCCGAATGTTCGAGTTGAACAAATCACCTTCCAGATAGATCTGGCCGTCGGTGATCGAAATAACGTTAGTCGGAATGTATGCGGAAACGTCGCCCGCCTGCGTCTCGATAAACGGCAAAGCGGTCAATGAGCCGCCGCCCTTTTCGTCATTCAGCTTAGCCGCGCGCTCCAGCAACCGGCTATGGAGATAGAACACGTCGCCAGGGAACGCTTCGCGGCCCGGCGGTCGACGCAACAGCAAAGAGATTTCACGATACGCCGCTGCATGCTTCGACAAATCGTCATAAACGCACAGGGCGTGGCGGCTGCTGTCGCGAAAGAATTCACCAATAGCGCAGCCCGAATAGGGCGCCAGGTACTGCATGGGAGCCGGGTCGGACGCGGTGGCCGCAACCACAATGGTGTATTCCATTGCGCCGTGCTGTTCCAGCGTTCGAACCACCTGCGCTACCGTCGAGCGTTTTTGACCAATGGCGACATAGATGCAAATGACGCCTTGGCCTTTCTGATTGATGATGGTATCCAGCGCCACCGTGGTTTTGCCGGTTTGACGGTCGCCAATGATCAACTCGCGCTGACCTCGGCCAATCGGCACCATGGCATCAATCGCTTTGATGCCGGTCTGCATCGGCTGCTTGACGGGTTGCCGATCCACCACGCCAGGCGCCAGACGTTCGATAGGGTTGTAGTCAGTAGTGGCGATCGGCCCCTTGTCGTCAATCGGCTTGCCGAGCGCATCCACAACACGGCCCACCATCGCATCGCCCACCGGAACGGACATGATGCGGCCGGTACGCTTGACGGTATCGCCCTCTTTGACATTGCCATAATCGCCCAGCAAGACCACGCCGACCTGGTCTTCTTCCAGGTTCAGTGCCAGGCCTACCGTTTCGGGACCAAATTCCACCAGCTCGCCGGCCATCACGTTCTCCAGGCCGTAAACGCGCGCGATACCGTCGCCAACGCTAATCACCGAGCCTGTCTCGGCCACGTTCGCAACGGCGTCAAAATTTTCGATCTCCGCCAGGAGCACGCGAGAGATTTCGTCCGCTCTGATTTGAGCCATATTTTCCTTATTCCACCACCCAAAGAGCTTCTAGACTCTCAAGGGCTCTCAATCCTCTAGTAGTGTTCTGTTGTCCGTATATCCGGCTCAAGCATTTACCGCCAAGCGCTGGCGCATGTGTTCCAGCTTGCCGCGGACTGTAGCATCGTACTCTCTCGATGCAACGCGCGCGCGCACTCCGCCTATGAGCGAGGAGTCCACCACGTACGTTGCCCGAATAAACTTTCCCAGCCGCTGGCCAAGCACGCGTTCTATTTGTTCACGCTGCTCCGCCGGCACCTCGTGCGCTGACGCGATTTCAGCTCTTACCCAGCCCAGCCGTTCATCCACGACTTCTTCAAAACTTTCACGCATGGCCTTCAGATCGGCCACCCGGCGATGGCTGACCACCACCCGCAAAAAGTTCCGCAACACCCGGTGGATGCCCAATTCGTCACTGAGCTTCGAGATGACGGATTGTTTACGCAGCTTATTGACGGCAGGCGACAGCAAGGCCAACTGCAAAGGCTTCGAGCCGCTTATTAAGTTCTCAGCGGAGCGTAACTGCTCAATGGCATCTCGCGGCTCTAAGCCGGAATCGGGCGCGAAAACCGCGTCAGCAAGCGCTTGGGCATAATGCACGGAAAGAGCGTTCATTGCCGGTTCTTTCCTCCCACCAGCGCAACGAATTCAGGGACATTATTTTGGTCGTCGTTGCTGGCGAAATGCGCAATCAACCGGTGTTCAGCCAATCCCAGCGCCAGTCGTGCCGTGTGCTGCTTCACACGCTGCGCACCCTCAGCACGCAGCGAATCAATTTCATAATCGGCGTTGCGGTTGATGTGCTCAATTTCTTCAGCGGTTTCGGCGTGCATGCGCTGATGCTCCCGTTCAATCTCTTCGGCGGCCTCCGCCTTCATGCGCACCACCTCATCACCGAGGTTCGCCATCTTTTTGTCGATCTCCGAATAGCGAAAATCGGCTTCAATCTTCAGGCCGGTCGCTTCTTTAATCGCTTTTTGGATGTCCAGGCTGCGCGCCTGAAAGAACTTCGGCCCGAACTTTACAGCTGCGAGTCCCAGCAAAGCTACAAAGATCGCGGTATTGATCAGTTTCCACCGTTCAGTGGACGCCTGCTCGTCTTCCTGCGCAACCTGTTGACTAGCGGTTTCGTGTGAAGCCGGGGACTGTGCAAAAAGTGAGCAACCCGCAGCAAGGGTAACAAGCAGAATCAGTTTGCGCACTAGGCCGCTCTCCGGCCGGCGAGCAACTCCACAATGCTGGTGCTCAACTCTTCTACCTTCATATCCATAGCCGCCTCGGCCTGCTCAACTTCCGCCGCAATGGCGCCGCGGGCCGCGAGAACTTTAGCTTCCGCTTCGGCTCGTCCCTTCGCCAGCGCCTCAGACTGTTCGTGCGCCCACTGCCGGCGCAAAGCGTCATGCTGCTGGTTGATCTCTTCCCTGGCTATCTGCAGCGCCCGCTCAAATTCGGACTGCTTCTTTTCCGCCGATTCAAACGCCCTCTGCGCCAACTCCCGAACGCCGTCCGTCTTCTCGCGGCGTTCTTTCAAAATCTTGGCGACGGGGGCGAAATAAGTGAACTGTAGATAAATGATGAGAAAACTGAAAAGAATGATCGTGGGGATCGATTTAATCAGTAGGGCAGCAAGGGCCTGTAACGTCGCTTCCATCAGGGTCTATTGTAGTTCGGGAGGGAATCAAGTTTTATCTCACGCTCGCGCACGGGTCCACAAGCGTGGGAGTTCTCCCCTAAACGTACAGGCTAGCATAGCGGGTTTACCACATTTCGTCTTGTTTCAGTGGATTCGCTACGGTTTGACAAGAAAAGACTCACCCCTTTGATTTCGTCTAGAAGGTGCGCTTAGTTTGCCTTCTTTGAATCCAGGCGCAAAAAACGCGCAGCATTATTGTAAAGAATATCCCGCTTCTGTTCCGCCGTCAGAAAATCCGCATTCTGAATAATACTGATCGAATACGCCATCAGCTTGGGCCATATCAATTGGTCTGTGCCGAACATCACACGGTCTTCGAAACCCGCATCCACCAGCCGTTCAATATACCGGTTCACCTCTTTAATCGGATAGCTCCAAATAAGACCGGCCACATCCACATAAACATGCGAATTGGCCTGCAGCACTGTAAGCATGTTATCGATCATCGGATAACCGGCGTGCATCACTTGCACACGCAGCTTGGGATGCTTCGCCAGCAACTCCTCAAGCAACAGTGGATCGCCCTTAGACCCGCGGAAATTCGGCATCGTTACATTGGCGCGACCTGAGCCGCCCGTGCCCATGTGTATGGCCACCGGAATGTCCAACTCCTCGGCGAGCGCAAAATATTTATCCACACTCGGGTCGCTCGGCGACAAGTTCGCATATTGCAGCCCAATCTCGCCCATAACCCTGAACCCGTCCTGGCTGAAGTCGTTGCGTAGAGTATCCACCGACACGCGGTCGCCGTCAAAGGCGGTGCCCGGTATCACGCGTTTAGGCGCAGCCTCCTGCCACTTCTTGACACTTGCCGGGTCGCCAAACACAACCGCGGTGACGTTCAATCGCTCCATCTCCGCCACAGCCTCTTTGATGTATTCACCCTTGGCGGCCGGATAGAGCATCGGCGTGCAATGGTCTTGCACCCAGCCAATGGGAGACTCTTTCGTCGCCGGATCGGACGCGGTGAACTTCGGAGTATTGGGACACATGGGCATTGCGCCGGGTATATCGTCCATTGCATGCACATGGACATCAATAACAGGCGGAATATCCGAACCGGTGTTCTGTGCGAAAACACCCGAAGCAGAGGCAATGAACAACGCAAAAGGAACAAATCGAAGCGGCATGGGTACTCCTGGCGCAAGGAACTTGAGGAACCCTACCATTTGATCTGATTCGGTGCTCTCTCAGCAAGTAAGTGATTGTAAAAGCCAGACTGCCCGGGCCCGCCTTTGCGGCAGGCCCCTTTCTCAGTTCGAACTCTTCGTGACCCTGTGTATTAGTAGCTGTTGCTCAACGCAAACATGTCGGACATCACCTTTGTCGATGCGTCGCAGGCGTGGTTCAAACACGGAAGGCCGAACCCCGCCTCTATGGACTTGGTAAGCGAAAAATGGTCATAGAAGTCATGACTCTTCACGCGGTGTGCCCCATAGTTGGTGTCCACGGTAAGTACAACCTTATTCGTCGTGGGCGAAATGCTGTAATCGTTCTCATCCCACACAACGACGATGGCTGACTTGCCTTCCTCCCAGACGCGCGACTTATGAATAGCAGTCACCAAGGTTTGCACGGTAACATCGCCTTTATACATGAGGCCGGGATTGAGGCCCTCTAACGTGCCGTTGCTGTTCGGATCAAACTCACAAGCAGGACCGGCGTTGCTGCGGCCGTGCTGATCATGACACTGATTGGGCACTACGAAGGAAAACGACGGAACTTCTCCCGAAGCCAAATCAGCATACAGGCCGTTTTCGCCTTCAAACCCGGCAACGCGATCCATGCTCAGTTCCGGGTCGAGACCTTCCTGAACGTTTTGGAAATAGACAAAGGGATTATGCTTCACAGCATACTGAGCAACCAGATTACTTTGCGTCTGTTTCTCGCCTGGAAGATCGTTTGCAAGGTCGTTAAGATTTGAGAAAAAGCCATCGGCATTGTTCACCCCATCGGCGCCCATGGGAGGAATGTCTTCCTGATAACTCTTCCAGCTCAAACCCGCATCAACCAACTCATCGGCAAGAGTCAGCCCCACCGTCTTTGAATTCGCCGCATAACCCAAGGCGCCGTTGATGTCGATCACTCCTGGCTTGCCATTGGTCTCATTCGAGTAGTCAATCGGCGGAGTCGCACCATCCTTGCCGGTGCCGTATATAGGGCAAATGGGTGTTGCCGTGCTTTCCAGATTAACCATTCCGGAAATGATATTGGGTGTACAGCTTGAATTGTGCCAGTCTGGCGAGTTGTCGTCTCGTACCCCAAAATTGGAGCCGCCGACGATTTCAAGATAGTTCGTGAGACTCGGATGCCCGACGGCAAAATAGTTTTCAGCGAGATTTACTTGTTTGGCGTACTTGTTGAAGAACGGCATGTTCGGATTACCGATGACCTGAGCGTACGCGTGATTTTCCATCATGATCACGAACACGTGATCCAGATGCGGAACACCTTTTGGAACCGGCCCCTCTTGCGCGGCAGCAGTACATGCTATTCCCGCGGCAAACAGGCATAGGACTCCAGCTTTTCTCTTCATAGGAACACGACCTCTTTTCATCTATTTGGAACTTTCCTGTATCGGAAGAATTGCCGAAAGGCTCAAAGCAGGCAGCCAGGAGCCGTGGCAGCTACAGCTTAACGAGGGCCACATGTCTAAATAGTGAATAAGCGTTGAAATCTTCGTGACCGGGCGCAGAAAATAAATCGCCGGCTCTAAAAGTGCATCTCATTGCAGCGCTTTTCGAGCATGAGGGCCCTCGCCTTTAACAGCTCCGCAAGGCTGCCAATGCGCACTGGCATCGTCTGCGGGAAACTCATCCTGATGAGCCGTCAGCGGAGGGCGGAGTTCCGCTCTTCGCCTGCATGGGACATCGACTTAAGCTACACGATAGATTTCCTCATGCCTGGCTTCGCCTGACATGCCGCGTGAATACAGAAGGATCAAATATGCCGGAGCAAGCCTCGCTCCCTTACGGCAGAATTGTGGCCTTCTTGATGTAATCCAAATGCGGAAAATGCTCTTCCAGATACGGTTGCCCGATATCGGCAATCGCCGCTTGGTTTGGTCCCTCACCCTGCGGCGGCGCATCGCCATACCCGCTGTAAAGGTTCATCACCAGATCCAGCCCTTGAATCACCTCGCCGAACGGCGAAAATCCTTGCGGGTCCAGTACCGCGCTGTTGTCATGAATGTTGATGAATATCTGAGTCGTTCGCGAATTCGGCTCGCCGGTTTGTGCAAAGGTCACGGAGCCGGTCTTGTTCGGAACTTTAGGCGCGTCATCTTTAATCGTGATCTGACTCCAGGATTTGTTTACCGCCGGATCGCCGTTCATCCCGAACTGCACCACAAAGTTCTTAATCACGCGGAAGAACGCGTTGTTGTCGTAATAGCCCATCTTCACGAGTTCATAAAAATGGTCAGCACCCAGCGGCGCCCAGTCGCGGTGAACCAGGATAATCACATCGCCCTTGGTGGTTTGAAGCTTGACCTTAAATTGCGCCGGCGAGTGCTCGATCGCAGTCGATTTCGGGGCGGGCTTGCTGCAGGAGAACAGGCCCGCAAAGGCTGCCAGCAGAAGAAGGGAGGAACGCCGCGTCATTTTGCGTCCCGCCAGTTCGGACCATGTCCGGTTTCGGCCACCAGCGGCACAGAGAGAGGGTAAACAGTTTCCATTTCGTGTTTGATCAAGGTTTCCAGTTCAGCGCGTTCAGCGGGAGGTGCTTCGAAAACCAGTTCGTCGTGCACCTGAAGCAGCATGCGCGACTGCATTCTCTTCTGTTCTAGCAGATGATGAATCCGAATCATTGCCAGCTTGATAATGTCGGCCGCGGTGCCCTGCAAAGGCGTGTTGACGGCGGTGCGCTCGGCGAAAGAACGGGCTGACGCGTTGCGGCTCATCATATCGGGAATCGGGCGGCGGCGGCCCAGCATGGTCTTCGCCACACCGGATTGCCGGACTTCGGAAATGGTCTTGTCGATAAACTCGCGCACGCCGACGTAGCGTTCGAAATAGCGCCGGATGTAGAGTTCAGCCTCTTTGCGATCAATGCCGAGGCTCTGCGCCAGGCCAAACGGCGTCTGGCCGTATACGATGCCGAAGTTGACGGCCTTCGCCGAACGGCGCATATTGGCGTCCACCATGGCCGCGTTCACTTTGAAGACTTCAGCGGCTGTGCGGGTGTGAATATCCTCGTTGCGGGTGAAAGCATCCACCAGCACGGGATCGCGGGACATCTCGGCTAGGAGGCGCAATTCAATTTGCGAGTAGTCCGCCACCACCAGTTCCCAGCCGTCTTCCGGGACAAAGGCAGCGCGAATGCCGCGGCCTTCCTCGGTGCGAATGGGAATGTTTTGCAGGTTCGGATTTGAGGACGACAAGCGCCCGGTCGCCGCGCCGGTTTGATTGAACGTAGTGTGAACTCGGCCTGTTTCGCGGCGAATCAGCAGCGGCAGCGCGTCAATGTAAGTGCCCTTCAGCTTTGTGAGCTGCCGGTAATCCAGCACCAGTTGGGCAACAGGATGATTCGGCGCAAGGCCCTCCAGGATGTCGGCCGCTGTGGAAGTGACTTTGCCCTTGCCATACTTAACGGGCGAAGGCAAGTTCATCTCTTCGAAGAGAACCTTGCCCAATTGTTGCGGCGAATTGATATTGAAAGGATGACCGCAGAGTTCGTATACTCTCTGCGCAAGCTCTTCGATGCTGACTGAAAGTCGCGCGGAGATCTCGCTCAGAACCGCCGTGTTCACGCGAATGCCGGTCCATTCCATGCGGGCCAGAACAGGCGCTAGCGGCAGGTCAATGTCGCGATAGACGCTGGTGAGTTCCTGGGTTTCCAGTTGCGGCGCCAGCATGCTGTAAACCGCAAGCGTCGCCTCGGCCTGCTGTTCGGCGGCCGCATTCAGTTTGCGATCGAGAAAGCGTTCCGCCAGCGCCTCCGGTGTGCAGCCGCCCGTATCGGCGCTGAGCAGGAAAGCGCACAGCATTGCATCGCCGGTCAAGCCTTGCGGGTGGATATGGAGCGGAGCAAGCGCAAGCTCAAAGGCTTTGGCATCGTGAACGATCTTTGAATTTTGATCGGATTCGATCAGCAGACGAATCTGATCCATCAAGGCAAACGGGACCGCGCGCCCCTCGCCGTTTCTATAGGAAAGGCCGAAAAATTGATTCGTACTGTCGATGGCGATGGCCATCGGATGATCTGCTGGCCGTGCGTTGAGCCAATCCGCCAGTTGCTCGGCAGTGTCGATGGAGGAGTAATCGCGAGTGGCACTATCGTCTTCGGGCGCAATCTCCTTCATCAGGCTGAAGAACTCAAGCTCTTTGAAGAGTCTCTTCAGCTCGGAATTATTCGGCCCTTGCGTTCTCAGGTCCTCTACATTGACTTCAATGGGAACCTGCGTATGAATAGTCGCCAGTTGCTTGCTGAGTTCAATCTGTGCACGATTGTTCTGCAGGCTTTCGCGATACATCTTGCGCTCCACTTCAGCGGCTCGATCAAGCGCGGCTTCCACTGATCCGAACTTGGCGATGATGTCGCGCGCGCCCTTGTCGCCGATACCGGGCGCGCCGGGAATGTTGTCGATGGCGTCGCCTTTCAGGGCCAGCAGGTCAGCCACTTGAGAAGGCCGTACGCCCATGAATTCCTCGACCTTGGCCTCGTCGTACCATTCGTCGTCTTTCATGGGGTTCAGCATGAAAACGTGGTCGTTGACCAACTGCAGCATGTCCTTGTCGCTCGAAACAATGACCACTTCCATGGGCTTCGGATACTTGCGCCACGCGAGCGCACCGATGACGTCGTCGGCCTCGAAACTCGGGAACTCGAGAATGGGAATCTGCATCGCCTCCAGCAGCCGTCGGATGTGGGGAATCTGGTCCCCTAAATCAGGCGGCATCTCAGTGCGGTTTGCCTTGTATTCGGTAAACGCAGTCGATCGAAACGTCGGCTCGCTGCTCTCAAAAATGGCGGCTATGTAGCTCGGTTTAAAGCTGGTCATCAGCTTCCGCAGCATGTTGTGAAAGATGAAGATGGCTTCCGTCGACAAGCCATAGCTGGTGCGCATGGGCGGCGCACTGGAGCGTGCGCGGGCGTGATAAGCACGAAAGATGAATCCAAAGCTGTCAATCAGGTATAAACGGGGAACTGGCAACACTCTTAGGATAGAGGGGCAGCGCCTATGAATTTCCGATATCCCATCTTTCTGGATTTGAGCGGCAAGAAGTGCCTGGTAACAGGCGAAGGATATGAGGTGGCGTTCAAGGTGCAGAACCTGGTGGATTGTTCCGCGGTCGTCACCTACGTGAATCCGCGCGCCGAGCCTGCTATCGCCGCCTTAGCGGCAACAGGGCTCCTCCATTGGGAGCAGCGCGACTTCACGCCCTCTGATCTTGACGGTTGCTTTCTGGTCATAACCGACCGTGAAGACAACTCCGAAATCTTCAAAATGGCCGAAGCGCAGAACATCCTCTGCAACTCGGTCGATGATCCGGAGTATTGCCGCTTCAGCTTCGGTTCCCTGCACCGGCAAGGCGAATTGACTATCGCCATCTCCACCAACGGCTGGGCCCCCGCCGTCGCGGTTCGGTTGAAGGAATGGCTTCAGCGTGAAGTCGGGCCGGAGTACGCGGAGTTCCTGGTGATCTTGAAATCCGTGAGGCCGGAGATCACCAACGGCATTGCCGATTTTGGCGCGCGCCGCGATCTTTGGTATCGAATTGTAGACTCCGACGCCTTGGCAAGACTTCGCGCCGGCGAGCGGGCTGAAGTAGAGGCCGACATCCGGGCGATGATCAGCAGCACTTTGCGTTCGAATACTTCCGCCGGTGGCGGGAATCAATGAACGCTCGCCACTCCGCGCCTGAATGACGGCGGCCTTCACGTTCCAGGTGACGGGCGTAGGCGCTCTCGTCTGACAGCTCGCGCGCCAGAGCTCTGACAAAGCGAAACAGCTTGCGGATCATAGCTGCGAAACCTCCAGTTCGGTTTCAACGAAGGGCGACTCGGAAGTGATTGGCGCTAGTCTTCCGCCAATCAGGCCGGACCACACGCGGATGGAATCCAGCAGAATGATGCTCACCAGCACCAGGAACGTTCCACACACCGCCGCATCCAGCCGGTCGTTGAAAATCAGCGTCGGAGTCGCCGCGGTCTTCACGGCGCTGTTCACCAGCGAGTTAGCGTGTGCCAGGAAACCAAGATGCGGATCGGGCGAGAAGATCTTCTCAATGCCGGCCGTGAAGGTAACGGCCACCAGCCAGATCATGGGCAAGATGGTGATGGGCATATATTTGGCGCCGTGCATCTTGAGCAGTACCGTGGTGCCCACCGCCAATGCAATGATGGCGAGTAGTTGGTTCGCGATGCCAAACAGCGCCCAAAGCGAATTGATCCCGCCTAATGGATCGATAACGCCCTGGTAGAGGAAATATCCCCAGGAGAGAACCACCACGGCGCTGGTGAAAATAACGCCTGAACGGCTGTTGGTGCGTATGTTGATATGCCCCAACATGTCCTGGAGCATGAATCGGCCAACGCGCGTTCCGGCGTCAACAATGGTCAGGATAAACAACGCCTCAAACATGATGGCAAAGTGATACCAGAAGCTCAGCAACGCGCTGGAGTTGAGAATGCCGCTGAAAATTTGAGCCATGCCAAGAGCCAGCGACGGCGCGCCTCCAGTGCGCCCGTAAAGCGACTTCTCACCCACCGCTTGCGCGAGTTGAGACATCGTTTCAGTGGTGACCGGAAAACCCCAGTTGCTGATAGTGTGCACAGCGGCTTGCGGCAACGCGCCGACAACGCCGCCGGGCGAATTCACTGCAAAAAAGATTCCTGGCGCCAGTGAAGCGGCCGCGACCAGCGCCATGATGGCCACAAAGCCTTCCAACAGCATGGAGCCGTAACCAATCGGCCAGGCATGCCATTCGCGCGCAATCATCTTCGGCGTTGTGCCGGAAGAGATCAACGAGTGAAAGCCGGAGATGGCGCCGCAGGCGATAGTGATGAAGCAGAAAGGAAAGATCTTGCCGGCAAAGATCGGTCCGGTGCCGTCCGCAAAGCGGGTCAAGGGCGGAAGTTGGAGTTGCGGGTGAACAAACACAATTCCAAGCGCAAGCAGAAAGACGACGCCGAGTTTGACGAAGGTGCTGAGGTAATCTCGCGGCGCCAGCAATAGCCACACAGGCAAAGCACTTGCCAGAAAACCGTAGATGATGATGCATACGGCCAGCGCAATACCGCCCAACGTAAAGGCGTTCGACATTGCCGGCGATTGCGAAACGAGTTTGCCTCCATAGATGGCCAGTAGAAGCAGGACGAATCCCGCAGCCGAACACTCCAGCACTTTCCCCGGTCGCACATACCGGAGATAGATGCCCATAGCCAGGGCAATCGGCATGGTCATCGCAATTGTGAAAGTTCCCCACGGGCTGCCCTTTAAAGCATTAACAACCACCAGGCCCACCACGGCCAGCAGCACCACCATGATGAGGAAAACCGTGACCAGGGAGACAATTCCGCCGACCTTGCCAATCTCCTGGCGAGCCATCTGTCCCAGCGTCTTTCCATCCCGGCGCATGGAGCAAAAGAGAATGACAAAGTCCTGCACGGCGCCCGCGAGAACAGCGCCGAACAGGATCCAGATCAAGCCCGGCAGGTAGCCGAACTGAGCCGCCAGCGTCGGCCCAACCAGCGGTCCAGGACCTGCGATTGCGGCGAAGTGATGGCCCATCAGAATCCACTTATTGGTGGGTTCAAAATCATGGCCGTCGCGCAGTCGCTCAGCGGGCGTGGCCCGGGCGTCATCCAGCATCATCACCTTCGCGGCAATGAATTTCCCGTAGAAGCGGTAGCCCAGCGAAAAGATACATGCCGCAGCCGCAACCAGCCACAGACTGTTCACTGGTTCGCCGCGGTGCAGGGCGATGGTGGCTAAGCTAAGGGCGGCGGCTACGGCGACGGCCGCCCAAACAGCCACAGACAAGTGTCGGGACATAAGGATTAGGTCTATCGCATGTGCGATGCAGAAGCAACCAACGCCAGCAATCCCGCCACAAATAAAATGGCAATGCCCACCCGGAAGGAGGTCTTCTGAAAAACGCTATGCGATTGGCTTTCGAGCCGGATGCCGACAACGCTGGCCGGTCCGCCTGTCCGCCGCTGCCCCTCTTTGGCCGGTAGCGGCATCTCGATCAACCGTGTTTTCGATCTCGGGACCACCTCGCCATCGCGCGACTCGACACCATGGGTTAACTCGACAACAATCGAATCTTCCTGATCACTGACAGCGCCGATATACTGGCGCGGCACCCAGAGTTCCTGGCCTGTTTGTGAGTTGACGACTTGTACCTCGCTCCAGCCGCTGGAGCCCAGCATCCAGGAATTCGGCGCAGCGTTGCCAATAGGAGGATAGAAGGCGAAAACCCGGCGGCCGATATAGTCGAGCGGCGAAGGCACAAGCGGCGCTGACATTGCCTAAGTCTATCGAATGGCTACCAGCCCGTGGTATTCCTGGCGGCACAGCGAGCGCCGTTTCCCAAGAAAAGCAGCCCTGATGCTCTAAACTTGGAAGTAGTTGACCTCCACAGTTGTAGTCGCCGAACCCCCTATTTCCAGCGCCGCCGCGAGGAAGTCCTTCGCCTTGGTGTTCTGTTGCACTCTCATTGGCGCCGTGGCTCAAATCCTGATTAAAAAGGGAACCACGCAACTCGGCGCTCACATCACGCTGGGCCAAGTGGCGCACGACCCTACGCTGTTTATCAGTTTCTCCCTGGGCGTCATCACCAACTTCAAGCTGTTCCTGGGGTATGTGTTTTACGGAATGAACACGTTTCTGATGGCGCTGGCATTGAAGGGGCGGGAACTGTCGCGGCTGTATCCCATCATTGCGCTCACCTACGTGTGGGTGACACTACTGTCGCTGTTTCTTTTGCCTGGCGAGCACATGAATGCATTCCGCGCAGCAGGCATTTTCGCCATTGTGTCGGGTGTGTCGATTTTGGGGCTCAGGAAATAACCAGTGAAGACTCCGCTCAGTTCCATCATCCTGATTCTGATTTCGTCTTTCATTGGGTCCTTCGGCGCCGTATTCCTGAAGCTTGGAGCGGAGCGCATGGGCCGCCTCGCCGCCATCTTCAAGAACTACTGGCTGGCAACGGGCGTGGTGCTCTATCTGATCTCGTCAGTCTTCTACATGATGGGCGTATCGCAGGGCGAGCTGACGGTGCTCTATCCGATGGTGTCGCTCGGATACATCTGGGCGCTGCTCTGGGCGCGCATTCTGTTCAAAGAGCAGTTCACGATGGCCAAACTGGGCGGACTCGCCCTGATCATCGGCGGCGTTGCATTGATTAACCTCGGCAACGTTTAGTCAATTCGAAACGTGCGCTCTCCACGTTTGAATGAAACTGGCAACCGCGTTATTTTTCGGTCTTCGAATCGCAAAACGAAGCAATCCTATTGCGGTCCAGACTAAGAAAATGATCGTAATGGGCGCATGCGGCAATATGAATTGCGCCAGGAACAGAATCAACATGGCGACTGCTTCCCACCAGGCGAATTCCATATTGAGCAGAAACATGAAGCCGGTAAAGCTCTGCGCGATGGTGAGGATGAGTTCCGATTGTTGTTCCGAGTCGAAGTGGATCTCAGTGGGATGCCCGTGGCTCATTGAAAACACAATCGGCAGCATGGCCACCAGCAGAGTCCATTGATTGATGTTGCTGGAGACGATGTTCATCAGCGCAACCGGCGCCTTCTCTTCCTGGCGCGCGAAGTAGAAAGTGGAAGCCAGTTCGGGAAACTCGGAAATAACGGGCGCGAGCCATTGAATGACTACAAAGCTCGGAACACCGACAGCCGCGCCTACTGCGATGAGGCTGCCCAAGAACGGTTCGGCAGTGAAGTAGATGAGCGTTCCACCTGCCAGGAACAACGTAGCGATGACCACATTCCGCCAAACCGGTTTAGCGGTAACAATGGCGCGCGGGACCGATTCCAAGTCATCGATTCCCTCTTTCTCTTCCGGCGGCAACTGCGTGAGCAGCAACAGATACGCAGCGTAGAGCACAACTAAGACAGCCGCATCATAAACCGTGAGTGAGCCTTTCCACCAGATGATGAGCGCGTAAATGAGCGGCAATATCAGCGCTATGATTTCTACACTCTGAGTCCGGTGGAGCTGAATCTTCATCAGGGGCCGGTGGAGTAGCTTCCGGTGCATGAACGCAGCCGTCAGGTAGATCATGGGCCATGCCAGACCTGTTAGCAGGCGTAGCGCCCCGGTCAGGTTTGCCAGCAAGAGAGGAGTCTGTTGTTTCCATGCGAGCACCGCTTCCACAGCGAACTCAGGCAACGTCTGCATCCACGCCAGAATGGCGAGCGCGAATCCTTGCGCTACAAAGAACTGCGCCGATTCCGCTCCCCATGCAATCAACATGGATGCGATCACAATGCACGGAGTAGTCCAGACAGCTGACCACGGGCTGGTCGCAGAAAGGCTCGTTGACGTTGCAACCGCCAGCAGGAGAAAACCTGCAAAATACTTGAGCAACGCCATCGGCAAGCACAATGGTACAACGGGATCACATGGCAACCTTTGAGGTGCGGACTCCGCAACGCACTTATCAGAATGTAGTGGAACGGGGCGTCTTAAAGCGCGTTGGCGAGTTCATTCCATCAGGCACCGGTCCGGTCTTCGTTGTAACAACGGAAGATGTTTGGCGGCTGCACGGCAAGACCTTGCAAACTCATCTGGCCAAGCGTGAGCACCATATCTTGTTCTTTGAGGGCGGGGAAAAAAACAAGCGGATATCACAGGTGGAAGCGCTGGCCGAACAAATGATGAACCTCGGCGCGGATCGAACGAGCCTGGTCATCGGCTTCGGCGGCGGTATTGTGACCGACATCAGCGGATTTCTGGCGGCCATCTTCATGCGCGGTATTCCAGTCTTGCAAATTCCCACTACGCTGCTGGCGCAAGTGGATGCGGCCACCGGCGGCAAGACAGGCGTGAACCTGAAAATTGGCAAGAACCTGGTGGGCAGTTTCCATCAGCCTTTGGCAGTCTTGATCGATCCGGATGTGCTGGGCACCCTACCGGAACGCGAATTTCGGGCCGGCCTGTTTGAAGTTCTAAAATGCGGCGTGATTCGCGACCGAAACTTGTTTGATCTGCTGGCCGAGCGATCTAAGGATGTTTTGGCGCTGGAAGCGGACGTCGTGGACGAGTTAATTGCGGGCGCGGTGCGAATTAAAGCGGAAGTAGTGACCGCCGATGAGCGCGAAGGAGATTTGCGGCGCATCCTGAACTTCGGACACACAATCGGACACGCTATCGAAGCCGAAACTGAATACGTACACATGCTGCATGGCGAAGCCGTGGCGTGGGGCATGTTGGCGGCGACGCGTTTAGCAGCGCTGGCCAACACACTCGATCAGGCATCGGCAGAGCGTATTGCGGCGGCGATCAGCCTGTATGGTCCGATACCGGATGTAAAGCATCTGAGCCCCGACAACTTGCTGTCGCGCTTAGCCAATGATAAGAAGACGCTCCAAGGCAAGGTCCATTTTGTCCTGCCGACGGAAATCGGCGCAGTTAAAGTCGTGTCGGGCCTTGATCCAGCCTTGGTGCGTTCCGCCATCCTCCAGGCGTTTGCGAGCACCCAGTGACAGCCGCCGGAACAACGCCGCCTGGAACTTCAGGCGAAAAGCAGGCGGCGCGCTGGGTGCGGCAGATGTTTGCCGACATTGCCCCCAAGTATGACCTGCTGAACCACCTGCTGTCTTTTAACGTAGACCGGAGCTGGCGGAAGCTCTTGTTGAAGCGCCTTGCGCCGGTCCTTGAGCGGCCGGACGCGCGCATTTTGGATCTATGCTGCGGCACCGGCGATGTTCTGCTGGATCTGCAATCAAAGGCCCGTACGCCAGTGCTGGGTGCGGATTTCTGTCACCCCATGCTGGTGACCGCAGGCCGCAAGGCTATCAAACAAGGCTTCCAGGCTCCCTTGATTGAAGGCGATGCCATGGAGTTGCCACTGGCTGACTCCTCGTTGGACGCCATCTCGATTGCATTCGGCTTCCGAAACCTGGTGAACTATAGCGAAGCGTTGCAAGAGTTGTTGCGAGTGCTGAAGCCGGGTGGAACGTTAGCGATTCTGGAGTTCTCCCATCCGCCTGGAGTTTTTATGCGAACCGCTTACGGATTCTATTCGGGCGTCGTGTTGCCCGCCATTGGCGCTTTGGTTTCGGGCTCTCGCGAAGCATATACCTACCTTCCGGAATCCGTCCGCAAGTTTCCGACAGCTGAGACCCTTCGGGAAATGATGACTGCTGTTGGTTTCATTGATTCTCGTTTTGAGTTATTGACGGGTGGAGTGGCAGCGCTGCACTTAGGCGTGAAACCGGCTTAGAAGAAGTTCCGCCAGACGGTATCGACCATGGCATGAGTCAGAGTCGATGCCATGAGATTGCCGCTCTTCAGAAACGCCCATCCATAAAACCATCCTGCGACGGTAGCCAACAAGACGTAGCGCCAGTTCGGAAACGGCGCATGCAGAATATGGAACAAGCCGAAGAGACACGAGACGAGAATGTGGCCGGATCTTGAGGAGCCGAGGCTTTTGGAGATCAATGTCTGAAGAAAACCTCGGAAAAACAGCTCCTCCAATAACGCGATGAACAGAAAAATCTCCACATAATCTGCAAAGAAGCCGACGCCTCTGTGTCGAGGATTCCAGCTGATGAAATGCAGCGCAAATCCAGCCGGGATGGCGATGACGGCAAAACCTAAGAAGCTGACGGCGGCGATACGAAGGGTCTTCAGAGAAAGCGAAAACTCGTAGCCGAGTTCCGGATCACGGCGCACGAACACCCAACTCCAGGCTCCGATGACCACCAGGTAAAGCCTCGATAGGAAATCGAGATTGACGGGCACATTCCAAATCCCGGAAAGCTGATGAGCGAGCAGCGCGGCAATCAACCAGGCCGCCACTAAAACATCCTGCCAGTTGAATTTGGCCGGATCTCTCACGGGAAAGCGGCCGTAAACCAGGAGCAACACTCCGCCCACAACCAGCAGCCGGGCCAGGGCAAGAAGACGAAAATCACCAGTGCCAGCCGCGTAGATCAGGTAGGGCAGACACCAGACGAAAAGAAGCGCCGCCGGCCGAACCCTTTCAGTGATCCAGCTTCGCAGTCCGCTGACGCCGGGCAGAATAGCCAGCGTCAGCATCACCACAAAGCAAAGATAAATGCCCGCGGCCGAGGGCAGCGCTATGTGATAGCGGGCAATGTAACCGGGCGCCAACAGCCCCAAGACGAATGCCGGGAAACCGATCAAAGCCAGCGCCGGCAATAATCGATTGATTTGAGTCATTGGCGGCGCGTTGAGGCTAATACATCATGAAGGCCCAGAGAGTATCGCCGGTGGCGACCGTCAGGTACTGCTTTCCATCGAGCATGAACGTTTGCGGTGCGTTGGAGACTTGACCAATGCGAGTATGCCAAAGCGGCACTCCGGTTGCGGCGTCATGAGCGACAAGGCTTCCTGCTCCATCACCGGCAAATACCAACCCTCCGGCCGTGGCCAAGACTCCACCACCGCCGCCCTCGCCGCTGTAATATTTGTGCCGCCAAACCGCCTTGCCGGTTTTGTAATCGATGGCAGTCAGGTACGTACCGCCTGAACCCACCTCGGCCTCTTCTTTTCCTCCAAGACCCATAGAGCCTCGGGGATCAAGGTCTGTCAGATAGAACAGGGAAAAGGTATTTTTCTCTCCGACATAGAAGAGACCGGTATCCGGGGAATAAGCCGGGGGCTCCCAATTGATGGTTCCGCCCGCATCCGGAGAGACAATAGACCCGCCCACCGTGGCGTTTTTCTCGGGATCAAGCTTGGGACCTCCGAATTTGTTGAAGCCGTTGGCCCAATTCGTCAGCATTCCATATTTGGTGCTGACCAGACGTTCGCCGGTTGTGCGGTCAAGCGTAAAGTAATAGCCATTCCGGGAAGCTGTCAGAGCCATCTTCCGCATCTTGCCGTTAAACATGCCGTCCACCAGCACCGGTGTCTGGGCGGAGTCATAGTCATGCATGTCGTGCGGCGAGGTCTGGAAATACCACGCCATCTTACCGCTGTCGACATCCAGAGCAATCAGCGTGCAAGTAAAGAGATTGTCGCCATCACCGCGCGTGCCATTGGTATAAGCGGGCGTTGGATTGCCCGTGCCGAAGATATAGAGATTGGTCTCCGGATCATAAGCTCCAGGAATCCATGTCTGCGCACCGCCATGCCGCGCGGCATCCAGACTCTTCCAGGTATCCAGTCCCGGGTCGCCCTTCTCCATCGGTACCGTGTAGTGCTTCCACTGCAAGTCACCGGTTTCAGGATCGAAAGACTGAAGGAATCCAGGTGAATCGATGTCGTTCCCGGTTCCTACCAGCACATGGTTCTTCACCACGATGGGAGCGGGCGTGGAGAAGTAGCCCTGGTCCACATCGGCAATCACCTTGTGCCATCGTTCCTTGCCGGTTTTCGCATCTAGAGAAACCAGGTAATCGTCGGGCGTCTCCATGAAGAGGTAGTCGTTCCAGATGGCGACGCCGCGGTTCCCGATATGGGTGCCGCCCTTCGTCTTCCAGAAGTAATGCCAGAGTTCCCGTCCATCGTGGGCGTCCACCGCCCAGGCGTTGTCCGGCATTGTGAAATAAAGTGTGCCCTTGATCTCCAGGACAGACGCCTTGATGGTGCCGCCCTCACTCCCGATGTCCCCAGGGCCTTCTCCGCCCACAATGACCTTCGACCTCTGCCGGTCGCTATCATCGCCGGGCTTCGCCGCTGGCACCCCAGGGTTCATGCGCTTCATCCAGGCAAGAGTAAGATGCTGAACGTTGTCCTTGTTAATAGAAGTCAGCGCGCTATAACGCTTGCCTGTGTAGTCGCCGTTGTAGGTCGGCCAGGAATCAGCCAGCGGCTTGGTCAAGTCAGCGGGATTGACGCCGACGCTTTGGGCGCTCAGCAGGGACGTTAGTCCCAGCATTGCCACTGCAGGAAAAAATTGGTAGGTCTTCACTTTAATGTCACCAGGTAAGCGGTTACGTCATGCACATCTTTGTTGCTGTATTGCGACAGCAGATCGCGATGAGCCGCGAGTGGATCCTGCAGCACCACTTTCGGAGTATCGCCGGTCCGAACGAAACTGCGTTCTGAACCATCGGCCAGCTTGAGAGCCACTAGAAAATCGTCCACGTGTAGAACTTTACCCTGCACGCTTTCGCCGGACGGCAGCGTGATGGTGGCTTTCACCGCACGAACATCGGAGTCGGCGGCAGGGCCGTCAAAATCTTCCTCCGAGCCGCCCGCAACCCAGGCATTCTGCAATTTCTTGGGATCTTTAAACTTGTCGGCGATTTTGCTCAAATCACCGCTGGCCGAGTGGCATCCAGCGCATTTAGCTTGGAAGAACGACTTACCTTCAGCCGCATTTCCCACCAGAATGCTAGGCGGTTCTTTGCCCGCAGATGGCGGAGCCCCCTGTTCCTGAATCTGACCGACTACGCTCCGGACGTACGCCGCGACGGCATTGGAATCCGCAATACTGATGCCGATAGCCGGCATGCCCTGCTTCTGGCGGCCTCCTTGAATAATCGGCACAATGAGTTCGCCATTCAAATCACTGAGCGCCACCTGAGAGCGCAAAAGATTGGGGCCTCCAAGATCACCCCCACGCAAGTCTGCGCCGTGACAGCCCCGGCAGTTTATTCCGTAAAGCAGCTTACCTCGCGAAATCTGCGCCGGATCCCCCGGTGCACGCTTCTGTCCCGGGACAAAGCCTCCCTGCGCCGAAAGCAAGGACGCGCTTCCGCACGCGATTAAGACACCCGCCAGTGCCGCCTTAAAAAAACCAAATTTCGTAAAAATCTTTTCACCTCTCCAACACTGAATTGTACGAGCTGTTAAATGAAGACCCATATAGCCACCTCCAGAATACACCTACATAGCATCTTGACATCACAACATCACATCATCCACAATCGACTTATGCGAACCACAGTCGACATCGAAGACGATCTGCTAGTTCTCGCGAAGCATCTGGCCCAGGAGCGGCAACAGAGTTTGGGGCGCGTTCTATCCGATCTAGTCCGCCGGGGTCTTCAACCAGCGGCACAAACGCCCATTGCCCAGGGCGCAATACCTGTTCTAGCCCGTAGACCCGGCGCTCGGCCTGTCACAGCCCAGGTGGTAAGCCAGTTGCTCGAGGCTGAACTGTAGGATGAAGCCGGCCCTCCTGGATGTAAATAGCCTGATTGCGCTGGTGGATCAGGATCACGTAGACCACACAACCATGCAGCAGTGGTTCTCGGCTCATCACAAAGCGGGCTGGGCGACTTGCCCTATCACGGAAAATGGAATAGTTCGGGTTCTGTCCCAGCCGGCCTATCCGAGTGGTCAGCGCACTCCAACTGAGGTCATTCAGGTTCTAACGGCGCTGAAAGGCGCTTTCGGGGAATGGCACCAGTTCTGGGCTGACGATATCTCGATCGCCGACGAACTGGTATTTGAGCCGTCGCTGATCGCGACAGCGCGGCAGGTGACGGATGTTTACCTGCTCGGCTTGGCAGCTCGCCACAACGCGACGCTGGTCAGTTTTGATCGCTCTCTGGCTTGGCAACCGGTGCGCGGCGGGTCCAAAGCATTGATCCAGCGCCCGTAATCCCTCGCTGCGGCTTAACCATTCGTTAAGCTAAAAGCAGTCCATGAGTGATCTTACTGTTGACCTGAAAAACACGGTCAACCTCCCGAAAACGACCTTCTCCATGAAGGCCAACCTGCCAACCGCTGAGCCACGAATGCTCGAAAACTGGGAAAAGCAAGGCCTCTACCAGCGCATTCGCGAGGCGCGCGCCGGGCGTCCGCAATACATTCTGCATGACGGACCACCCTACGCAAACGGCAATATTCACCTGGGTACCGCGTTCAATAAGATTCTCAAAGACTTCATTGTCAAATCCAAGAGCATGGCGGGATTTGACGCGCCTTACGTTCCCGGCTGGGATTGCCATGGCTTGCCCATCGAGTTCAAGGTTGACCAGGAACTCGGCAAGCGCAAAGCCAGCATGTCCGTCGCCGACATCCGCCGCGAGTGCCGCGCTTACGCAGCAAAATTCGTTGATATTCATCGCACGGAATTTAAGAGACTCGGCATCCTGGGCCGTTGGGAAGATCCCTATCTGACCATGAGCGCCGAGTACGAATCCGTCATCGCTCGCGCTTTCGTCGATTTTCTTCACCACGGATACGTTTACAAAGGCCTAAAGCCCGTTCACTGGTGCATCAAGGACCGTACAGCGCTGGCCGAGGCGGAAGTGGAATATGAAAACCACCTCAGCCCTTCCATCTACGTTCGTTTCAAACTCGCTTCGGATCCAGCCGCTCTTGACCCGGCGCTCGCCGGGCGCAAAGATGTTTACGCTCTGATCTGGACCACCACGCCCTGGACCATTCCGGCAAATCTGGCCATCAGCTTCAATCCCAAATTCGAATACGTTGCCGTCGATACGCCCGAAGGGCTGGCCATTGTTGCAGACGGCCTGTTAAATCAGGTTGCCGAGGCGCTTGGCTGGGATAAAACCATCATCGCCCGCTTTCCAGGCGTCCATCTGGACCGCGCCGTTTTTCGACACCCATTCCTGGACCGCGATTCACTCGGCCTCCTGGGAGATCACGTCACGCTGGAACAAGGTACCGGTGCTGTGCATACGGCGCCGGGACATGGTCAGGACGATTTCGTGATTGGCCAGCGCTACGGTTTGCCGGTCTACTGCCCGGTTGATTCCGCCGGCAGGATTTTCCGGGCTGAGGGAGCCAGCGGCGTACTCCCGGATGAACTGATTGGCAAGACCGTTTGGGAAGCCAATCCCATTGTCATTCGATATCCTGGAACAGCACAATGCACTGGCAGGCCAGGCGCGAGTAGACCACAGCTATCCTCATTGCTGGCGTTGTCACAATCCGGTGATCTTCCGCGCCACTGAGCAATGGTTCATTGGGCTTGACCGCGAGGAGCTGCGCAGCAAGACGCTCACCGCCATCAAAAACGTAGCGTGGCATCCCGGCTGGGGCGTCGACCGCATGACCAACATGATCGCCATGCGTCCCGATTGGTGCATCTCGCGCCAGCGTGTGTGGGGCGTGCCCATCGTGATCTTCTACTGCGAAACCTGCACCGCGCCTTACACTAATGCGGACGTTCAATATTCGGTGGTCGAACAGTTCAAGCAGCACACATCCGACATTTGGTATTCGAAAACGGCTGAAGAGTTGATGGGGCCTGGACACCAGTGTCCACAATGCCAGGGAACGACCTTTCGCAAAGAAACTGACATTTTGGACGTCTGGTTTGATTCGGGCTCCAGCCACCTGGCCGTGCTGAACGCTGAGAATGGCCTGCGCTGGCCGGCAGATATGTACATTGAGGGCGGCGACCAGTACCGCGGCTGGTTCCACAGCTCTTTGCTGATCGGCGTTGGTCTGCGCGGCGAAGCGCCTTATCGTGAGTGCGCCACCCACGGCTGGACGTTGGACGCCGAAGGCCGAGCCATGCACAAGTCGCTGGGCAACACCATCGAGCCTGAGAAGATCGTGAACAAATATGGTGCGGATCTGCTGCGGTTGTGGGTTGCCTCGGTCGACTTCACCGAAGATGTGCGGCTCTCCGATACGATCCTGACCAGACTTTCGGAAGCCTATCGCAAGCTGCGCAATACCTTCCGCTACATGCTGGGGAACCTGCATGACTTCAATCCGGCACGCGATGCGGTCACCGGCGCTGAGTTGTCAGGCATCGATTCTTGGATTCTGATCCGCGCCGAAGATCTGGTTCAGCGCTGCCTCGCCTTCTACGCCGAATATTCGTTCCACAAGGTTTACCGCGCGATCTACGAATTTGCTATCACGGACCTGAGCGCTGTCTACTTCGACGTTTCGAAAGATCGCCTCTACACCGCCGGACCGTCATCGCCCAGCCGCCGCAGCGGTCAAACCGCCCTGCTCCGGTTGAACCTCGCGCTTACTCGCCTGCTTGCACCCATCCTGTCCTTCACCTGTGAAGAGGTCTGGGAGCATTCTTCCCTTCCCGAGGGCGCTCTTCCAAACGTTCACATGGATTTTTTTCCGAAACCAGAGGATCTGACCGTAGGCATTACAGAGCACCAACGGGCTGCCGCTTCCGACTGGGACAAGCTATCGGAAATCCGCGATCAGGTTCTAAAGGCTTTAGACGCCGCCCGCGAAGACAAGGTCATCGGCGCCTCCTTAGAGGCATCGGTTGCGCTCGAAGCCGCCGGAGAAACTCTCGCGCTTCTGACCCGTTACGAAGCCGAACTGCCCGGCCTGTTTATCGTTTCAGTAGTGACGCTGGCAAACGGTTCGGAGCCGCTGACAATTAGAGTGGACCGGGCCCGAGGCGACAAGTGCGAGCGCTGCTGGAAATACACGCTCGACGTTGGCAGCGATTCCGGCTATCCCACGGTCTGCGCCTCTTGCGCCAAGACACTACGTGAATATTTCTAAGCGCTACGTTCCGTTCGTGCTGGCGCTGCTGGTCGCCCTGCTGGATCGAATAACCAAAATCGCCGCTCGCGATTCGCTGAGTGCCTATATCGGAATCCCGGTCATACCGGGTTTTCTGCGCTTTGTCCATACGGAGAACCCGGGCGCGGCGTTCAGTTTCCTGAGCGAAGGCAACCCTATTCTCCGCAGCTTCGTCTTAATAGGTGTATCTGCCGTCGTCTTGTTTTACGTTGCCAGGGCTCTGTGGAACCACAGCCCAAGTTTTGCCACACCTGTGATCCGGGTCGGCCTGGCGTTGGTTCTAGGCGGAGCCGCCGGTAATTTATATGACCGCGTCTTGCGCGGGACCGTCACTGATTTTGTTGAGGTCTACCATGGCAATTGGTCCTTCCCGGTCTTTAACGTTGCTGATAGCGCCATAACGGTTGGCGCCACGCTGCTGCTTTTTGACATGCTGATCCTGCACCGCAAGTAAATCAAAACATGTATCCCAAGCTTTTCTCAATCGGCTCGTTCTTCATTCCCACTTACGGCGTGCTGGTAGCGCTTGGGTTCCTGGCCGGACTCATGGTCACGATGCGTCTGGCTACCCGCGCCGGATTGTCTTCGGAAAAGGTAACGAATCTGGCCATCTATTGCGCCATCGCCGGGGTACTGGGCGCGAAGCTCTTCATGTTCTTGTTTGATTTCAGCTATTACGCTCAGAACCCGGGCGAGATCTTCACCATGAGCACGCTGCAGGCTGCCGGAGTGTTTCATGGCGGCTTCATTGCCGCGTTTGTCGTGGCAGGACTTTATATGCGGAGCCAGAAGCTGCCGGTGTTGCAGACCATGGACATTTTCGCTCCGGGAGTGGCGATCGGCCAAGCCATTGGACGGCTGGGCTGCTTTGCAGCCGGCTGCTGCTGGGGACGCGAATGCGACCTCCCTTGGGGCGTGCGCTTCCGATCTGATTTTGCCGCACCCGTTCCGCTGGATAAGCCGCTACATCCAGTCCAGTTGTATGAATCCTTCTGCAATTTCCTGCTATTTGCGTTGTTGTATAAGCTCTCGGAACGGCCTCATCGGCCTGGTCAGGTGATTGGCTTGTACCTGGTCCTTTACTCCACCATTCGCTTCTGCATCGAGTTCTTCCGCAATCACGAACAGTCGCTCGTGCTTGGACTTTCACTCACGCAATGGATTTCGCTTGGCCTGTTGGCCGTAGGAGCATTGATTCTACGCGCCACGCGAGTGGTTCACCCACTGCAAAACCAGCCGAATCCGGCCTAAGCGGACTATTTCTGTTCGCCCACGGGACAATTTCCTACCGTGCGTCGCTACTCGACGACGGAAAGGAAGCTTGAAGTTTCGTCTGGCGACCAACAATCCCGACTCTTCGGGGTCAAAGCCTGGTTGGCTCGGGCGTGTTGGCAGCCCGCGGAGAGGCCCAGCCTATTCCTTGCGACTGCCCAGAAACGCAACCACGTGTCCGCGCAAGGCGGCAGCGAACCGCTGAAAACTCAGATCTTTGGCAGGCTGCGTCAGGCGACTTTTCGATGAATTCGTTGCCATGACGAGACACGCGGCGCTGTAGACACGCTCGAGGACCAGACGGCGACAAAGCAATTCATATCGTTTGCTGTAGGATGCATTGTCGAATGCCTGGTCAACTTTGAAGTAGGGCTCCTTATTGCGCACCGGCTTCTTGACTCTGTCACAGTCCTCCAGAAGGAAGAAATAGCCAAGGAAAGGGGTAGGTGATTTCCCAAAACGTCCCTCGCGGTACGCAACCCAGATATCCGTGGCGCTGCCAATGGCTTCCTCGGATCGATTATTGAAATTGTTGCCGAACGATGGCCCCACCTGCGATTTGAATTCCATCGCCGTGACCAGCTGCCCTTCGGATACTACAATCAAATCCCACTTTTTCTCCGAGCGATAGTACCCGGGCAACTCAAGGGAAGTACGCGACTTAACTTCGATCTTCTTCAATCCGGCATCACAGAGAATATCGGCAACCAGGACTTCCATAGCGCCCATCTGCGAACCGCCCGTCACTTCACCACGCGTGCCGGCATCAATCCTACCGCCCTCTATTTGTTTTTCCCGGTTTTTACCTCGAGCGTCCCAGTAGCTCTGAACGGCTTGCTTCAGTCGTTTTTCAATGTCCAAGCGCGCTCTCCATCTCTTGTTCGTCTATTCCGTAGACCTGAAGGGCCACGCGCGTCGCACATTCACGGTCGCGATTACGGAACGCTTCCTTCAATTTCGCCGCTTGAATTTCAGAAATGTATTTGGGATCGGGGATGCGGATGCGGCGCAGGTATTGCGCCTGAAAGCGCAAGTATCCGCCGCGCATGCGGACGCCATAGGATTCGACAAAGAATTGGCCGATGGTCGACATCAGCAGTCCGCCGAGTATTTCCAGATCCCAGTCATCTGACTGGATGAAGTACAGATTGTGGTGCGGGTAGGTCTCGCCGCTATCAAGGACCGGATCGAGCCGGTTCTTTATGTCGGCAATATACAGCTTAGGCTTCCCAGTCAGGGCATGGGTCACGCGGTCTATAGTCTTATACCAGCCTCGGGCGTTCTTGGCCGCTGTGTGGCGCTTCTTAAGCGCTGCGCCGTGATTCTCGAAATAGGCTTGCAGCCGCGGGTATTTATCGAGCTTAACCAGCCCGTCGCCATTCCATGGGTCGATCAGGTAATGCCCGGACCATTTCATCGTGCCTTCCCAGATATCGCTTACCATGGCCAGCTTGAGGAGGCGAGAACGCTCAACAAGGCTCGCATCCTTGGTAATGAAGACACTGTCATTGCCGGTTGCGACACCAATGCCCACTTTGGCGTAGGCTTCCAGCACCGGAAAATGTTCCTCAAGATGGCGAAGAAGTGCCAGTTGCTCGGGCGAATGACAGGGCCACGGGTCCGATCCCCTAAACCACTTATCAACAAGGGCAGTACGCAGCCCTCGCGGTAGCGCCAGCGGCTCACGGCGGCCAGTCGCCAGCAGGGTAGCAGATAGCGTTTGCGCGCCAGCGCCGCCGGCGTCCGGACCTGCACAGGCAACAACTGTCGTTCCCTGGGTGTGCCGCCGAATCACAGTTATCGCGGGGTAGGCGTCCACTTCATCGTGGAAAGCATCTGCATTGTGCATTTCTATCACGACGTCCACGGAAAAAGCAGACGTGACCAATTCGCGCAGCTCGCCCCCGTATTGATTCCGCATCCAACGATCGGCGCAGATGAAAGCGCAGACGCCACCTTCTTTCAACTGCCGAAGGCCGGCCTCAAAAAAGGCGACGTAAAGATCAGCGCGCCCCCGCATTGTCGGGTAGGCATCCCGGTACAGCCTGGCGGTTTCCTCCGGGATGTCCTCAAGCCGCACATAGGGCGGATTGCCAACTACAAAATCCGCTTCCATGCTTAGGGTTTCAAAAAGATAATCTCCCGTCCGTATCCATACTTTAGAAAGGTTGTCCGCGAGCGCGCGTTTTACACCATTGCGCAACAGAATATCCGTGGCAAGAATGCGCGCCCGGCCCGCGCTTTCTTCGTCGAGTTCAAATGCGATCAGAGAGTCCCTGCACTCGGAAAACTGCCGGCCAAACTGTCGGCAGGATTCCAGCAACCGCTCGATCATCGGCCCGAGAAACGCACCTTGTCCTGCAGAGGGTTCCACTGCCGTGGCATCGACAAGATTATTCTCCGGTCGATAACCAGCCAGATCGAGGAGCAACTCGACAACCCAGCGCTTCGTGTAGACCACGCCTTTGGTCTCTAGCGGCGCGGCGGGCACGGGAGCAGTGGCCGGGAAAAGCAGCGGTTGCTGTATCCCGCGCGTTGTGCGAACTGTCTGACTCTGTGACACGGTCTCAAACCTTCTGTCAATAGTGTTGCGCGCGCCGGTCTCGCCACACAATAGGCCTCGCCGTCGGAGAGGGATCCGATCGTCAATCTCCTGATTTCGCAGTAGCCAGCAGCTGCCGTTAACCTCGCTCGCTGATATACCCTACGCTGCCGTCTGGGTGACTTGCGCAATTTCAGCATGCAGGCAGAGTGGGTTAGAAAGGCACTATCTGCCCTCGGATTTCAGCATCCCGGCTCCAGCAAACGCGGACTTCCGACCACGATGTCGATTGCCTGAGCGCGGGACGTGGCGACGTTCAGGCGATTGAGGCTATAGAGGAGATTGGATGCAACGCGGTGCGTCTTCGTGCGACGATGCCGTCATCGTATAGTCGCAATCAGGGCCTGCTGGCCCTGGAATTTATCAACGGTTCCCACCCACGCGTGCGGCAACTTTGCTGAGAGATCGGCCACCTGCGCTTGCATGCCGCGCTACGATCAGGATGTCATCGGGACGGAGCGCCCGCTGACGCCTTTCTGAGCGCCGCTAGCGCCCGATTGCCCTCCATTGTCAGAGCGATATCTTGCGGTTGCTCTCTACCCCGCGACGTCCCATCCGTTGTGTCGGCTGAGAATCTCCAGCGTGTGGAGGGTGTGGCGAAATCGCTTGATTGCGCTTCCAGAATCCGGCGGTTGCACGTCCTGGTGAATTCACAGGAGATGGTTTTCGAATTTAGTCCGGAGGACATTATTATCCGGAACGGAAAGCAAAACACCATTGATATGCACTGCGGTCCCCAAAAACCTTACACCGTCGGCATTTTCTATGTCCCGCTAGGGCAGCCCGCGCCGGCTGACGGGTCAATCAGCGAGCTGGTTTTCTAGCGCTTCTCCGCCGGCTTCGCTGGCACGGGAATACCCGCTTCAAAGCCTTCATCAAAGGCAGCCACAGAACCGCACACCGCGACACTCAGTCCTTGCTTCGCCTTAAATGGCACCAGATTGCTTGTGCCAATACGCATCACTTCAACTGTCGCGCCGTCCGCTTGGGCGACATAGGCGTAACAGGGCAGTTGGGCTGTCCTGCTCCACTTGCCCTTTTCGAAGTTGAGAACGCTGAAGTATTGCTCAACGAAACCAAGAGTATCGGCGCCCAGGAAGGTTCGAAAAAGCAACGCTCCCGCAAAGACCCACAGCGTCCGTTTCATACCGGAGGAAGTCAGGCGGCAGCCTTCTTGCCGGCTAGTTGCGTTTTGCCCTGGTAAATCATCGTTACGAAGGCTTCCGGCTTCAGAAATCCGCCGCCCCATTGGGCGTCGTACTTCGTTGTGGGTCCCGCAGCCAAGACTTCCTTCAGGCTTTTCCCTTGGCTAACCATCGGAGAAATCGCATCGTTCACGTCGGCCAGCATCTGATGAAAAGCCACAAGATCCGCTTTCTTTGCGATAGGACCGTGGCCTGGAACGATGATGGTTTGATCATCCACCAGCTTCGCCAGCGCTGCGCTATCCCCGGTCATGCCCTCAATCGACCCGCCGCTCGAATAGTCAATGAAAGGGTACATTCCACTGAACATCAGGTCTCCCGTGCTGAGAATATTCGCCTTGGCGAAGTGAATGGTTGTATCGCCATCCGTATGGGCGGGCGGATGATACTCGGCATGAAGCGTCTCGCTGCCGAAACCGATCTTTTCTTTGCCGGTGAACGTCTTCTTCGGCAAACCCTCAGCCGGCAGAGGTTCCACGTCACGTTGAAAAAACACCATGTGCTGTTTGGCTGAAACGCGCTTTAGTGTATTGGCATGCGCCACAATCAACGCGCCTGCGCTGCCGAATGCCGGGTTCCCGCCCGTGTGGTCGCTATGCCAGTGGGTATTGATCAGTGTCTTTATAGAGGACGCGGCCACGCCTTTCACCTTGCTCACCACGGCGGCGGCGGTATTCGGCAGCCCGGAATCGACCACCAACAGCCCATCCTTCGTGTCCAGAATCGTGATGTTCCCGCCGGCTCCCATCAGGACGTGAAAGCCCTCGCCAAGCGGCTGCACGGTTAATTCAGCCGCTTGCGCCCGCAAAAATCCGGGAGCAAAAAGAGCGCCTGAGCCCACTACCACACTGCGAAGCCAATCTCGTCGATTCATATCAGTCAGAATAGCTTCATTGCACTGCCCCAGGTTCAAACAGCAACGCTTGGGTTAGTGGTAGAGTAAAAATCCAAGTTGGGGGAATTGCTCTCTTATGTGTTTTGAGCAAGCAGGCGCTACTGCGAAGCGATTCTTTGTGGCCGTTTTACCGGCGTATTTGACGATTTGTCTCTCATCTTCCCCGCTGGCGGCGGCGCTGAGCCCTGATGTTCGCGTTCAGGTTGAACATTACGAACTCTCTGGAGACCTGTCGGAGGCTCGGTCATTGTTGCAGAAGGGCGCGGACACCGATAGCGCCACGGCCCAGGCTTACGCGGAATTTCTCTGCAATCATGGCGATTCCGGATGCCGGGCCGCCAATCTGAAATGGGCCGCTTTGGAATCCACCGCGGACGGTAAGAAGAGTGCCCTTCGTCAGGTAGTGCTGGCTGATTTCGTCTCTGGTGATGAGACGAACGTCGCGGACGACCTAAAGCGTTATAGCGCCGCCGGTGGAAAGGACCTGGCTCTGGCGGCAAAGCGCGCGCCGCAGACGGCCTGGGGCACAACTGTGATCCCAGGCCCGCTTTCGTCATTCGCCCGTATGGCGGCGCTTGCGCCGGACGTGGCGCCCGAAGACCTTTTGCCCGCTTTGGCGCGCAATGTGGTGACAAGCGGATATGAGGCGTCCGGTAATGAGTCGCTGCAGCCGACAGAGTATCTTCGGCTGCTGGTGCGCTATATCGGCCAAGCGCGAGAACTTCAGGCCATGGCGGGACCGGATCGCAAAATCGTCATTCCTTCCTGCGATAGCGAACAAACCGGCGCGCTGCTCAAAATCATCGGCTACCGTATGCGCGGCAGTTGTGGCGCGGATATTGTGCTTGAGACCGTAAACCCCACCCGCGCTTTTCTCACTGTTGACTCCGGTTTCCCGCTGACGCCTCTCGAGCAGGATTTGCGCGCCAATCACCGCTTTGAACTGCCTTATGCGCCGACAACGGTGCCAGTCCTCTACAACTCAGAGTATTGGTTATCCGCGTTAAACCGGCCCAATAGTACAGATTTTCTGGATGGATTTTTAAGTGACTCCCAGCTTTGCCGCCTGTACCTCGGACTCTCGCATCTGGACCGGACCACGGCAGAAGCGCTCCGCCGTCAATCTCCCTCGCAAAGGCTTCGGATCTTCTCTCATGTGCTCGATTTCTACGGCGGTATGTTCCAGATTCGAAATGGCGCGGCAGTTGTGCCGGGTTCTCCGAAAGTCTGGGCCGCGATGGCGGGAGCAAGCCCCTCCAATCCGGGAGCTTTTTTCGATCGCCTTATTTCGACGGATGACGGTTGGCTGGCCAGCTACTTCGACGCGCTCTCCCGTATTGATGGTCCCGGCGCAGCTTACCTGACACAACCCGACAGGCTGAAGCGCTTTTACGACGCGCTCCGCGGCAAGGTCACCACTCCCGGCCCGGCGCGCCCGGTGTTCCGCTCCAGCACGGAGTTGATGCTGTTAACTACCTCGCTGCGAATTGACGCAAACGGTAAACCGCACATTCCGGGCAACCTGGATGTTTGGCGCAATCTGTTCATCAAACACCCGCATGGCAAATACGACGGCAAGCTCACGCGAGCGGCCACTTCCTGGAAAAATGAAGACGATCTGCTGGAAGCGCTTTTTGGCCTTAGCCGCAAATCGGTGGAGAATGAGCCTCTACGCATCTACCTGGCTCTAAATGATGTGGACCGCTACCGTTCGCGCCCCATGTCCGCTCAACTGGCGAGCGTTCTGGTTACAAATTACAAAGCGTTCGGTTCGCAATATCTGTTGTTCGCGGACGTACCCACCCTGAGCGAAAAATCGATTGAATCGTACCTGGACTTAGGTGCTGAAACTCTGAAGATTCGCGATGTTCTTTTGCGCACAGACACTCTCGGCTCACTGCAGGCTCTGGTGGAGTTATGGAGAATCCTGTGCCGCCAAAACTCCATTCCACCCGGCGCGCAGGACGCGACGTTTACAAAGATTACCTCCGCGTTCTCGAATGCGAAAGGCGAGGCGGAAATTTTTGACGTCTCCCGTTCAGGCCTGGATGCCTTGCTCGATGCGTCAACTCCCAAACTGACTGGCACTCGCCAGGAGAGATTACTGACGCTTCTGGTCGGCAAGCTGCACGACACTCCCCTGTCTCGCGCCGACTACTTTGCCCGCATCTTCGATGCACAACGCCTGGTTACGGTGGACAACCTGATCATCGCCGCCGACAAGGTGGAAAAGGGTCAGACAGATGTGAAGGCCTTAAAAAATATCAGCGATCAGTTGCGCCGCCTGGCCGAAACCGAACCCGCCCGGGGCGCTCTCTCCTCGGAAGAAAGGTCTACGATGGCCGTGGGTTACTGGAGCGAACATCACGTGGACCAGGAGCGCAGACTGAATGTGGACACCCTGTTGAAAGGGCCGGACAAGAAAGATCCTCGCGCTCAACTGGCGCCGCTGATGCGCGATTCGCTGGTCGGTCTTGTCTATTGTTATTACGCACCACCCGGCGCCCAACTGCTGCTAACCAACCCGCTGCTGGTGCGGAGCCACGACTTTATTGGACCGGAAGGTGCTCCCGCCTCCTGGCGTATTACCGAAGTAGCTGGTACCGGCTGGCCGGAAAGCGCGGGAGGACGGCTTACCGGATCCCTTATCAACCTTCCGTATGCCATTGCCGAAGCGGAGCAAAACTTCCTCACTCCGAAGCGTGAGCAGGCGCTCATCTGGGCAGATCTCGTGCCCCAGATGATTGCCGGATTGACCATAAACCGCTGGCGTGACGTGTCGGCAGAGCAGCTTCGCTGGATAGCCCTGAATGTGGAGCGCGGAAAAATGTTGCTGGCCGAAGCCGCTTTGAACTCCGAGCTTCAGCCCCGCGTGCTGGATTCCCTCCATCGTTACCTGGCTCCGGGCCGCGTGGAGTGGATCGCTTCTAATTTGCAGCCCGCCGATTTTGCGCATGCGCTTCCCCAGATCCCACCCGCCACTCTCTATGCGATCGCAGTGGATCCGGCCCTCAGTGATGTTGCACTCGATAGCTTTTCCGTTGAGCTTGCCCGAATCACCGCTCGGCACGACCAGCAGCTTGCTCCCGAGGCGATTTCACGAGCCTTCGGCACGCCTAAACCCACCCTGACTCATTCGTTCCTGCCGGCCGTGCTCAATTTGCGAACCTTCCCCGCTCTCATGGGTTTCTCCAGCCGCATCCTGGCTGAAAGCTGGGAGTCGAACAACTTCTATTACGCTGAGCTCGCCTATGAAACGGGCGTGCCGGCAACGCAGCTCGACACCATCATCCCTGAATGGAACCGGGCGGCAATCGAAAACATCTTCGCCACCCACTTAGAGGATTGGCCCGCGCTCTTGCGATCCCTCGATACTCTTGGAACTGCGGTACGTCAAAAAGGCCCCCAGGCCACAGCAATGCTTAACTCGGAGAACTAGGCTAGTGCGTAAACTTTCCCGCTATATTGCCGCGATCAGTGTGTGTGTTGCCGGCGCCGGATTTTGGCTTCATGCCCAGGACCAAACCACATTCAGAGTCAAAGTGGACATGGTTGTGCTGGGATTCACAGTCACGGATCAAAAAGGCAAATACGTCAATGGCCTCAAGCCAAAAGACTTTGTAGTTTACGAAGACGAGATTCGCGAGAAGCTATCTACTTTCGCTGAAGGCAACCGCCCTCCAATGCAGGTATTGGACAACGGCGATCTGCGCCCCATGCACTCGGGAAGCGTGGAAGCGGCAAACGGAGCGCCCGACCCCAACGCGGTGGATCTTCGGTCTGATTCCGCCGGGACGAATGTCTTCGTTCTGTTCGACACCAGCAACTACATGTATCGCGGGTTTGTCTACGCGTCCGACGCCATCTCGGACTTTATTCGAGGATTGGACCGCGCCGACTCGGTGGCTATCTATACCTACAGCCGCAACCTGAACCGCGCAGTACCGTTGAACCGTGATCGCAACCTGGCCATTGCCGGCCTCCGTAAGGCGGTGGCCGGTGATGACTCCGCTCTCTACAATTGCCTGCTGCTCACCTTGCGCGACGCCGCCCGGATTCCAGGCCGCAAGGTTGTAATTGTCTTCTCGAACGGTCCCGACAACGCGAGCATGGTGGCGCCCGATGATGTGCGCGCAGTAGCCGAAGACGAAGGTATTCCCATTTACGTCATCTCTACAAACGAGGTGACCAAGGATCAGATCTCCAGCAGCATCTTCAAGCGAATCTCCACCAACACGGGAGGCAAAAGCTACTTTGCCAAGACCTGGCAGAAGCAGGTGGAGGCGTTCGAATCCATCCGCGAAGATCTGGGCAACAGCTACACCGTTACTTACTACCCGCAGCCGAACCCGAACGAGGGCTTCCGCACGATCCGAGTGGAGTTGACGGCGGAAGCCATGAAAAAATATAAAGTGCGCGCGCGCCCAGGGTACCGGCCGCAACGTACTTTCTAAACGAGATTTTACGTGTTCCGCTTGACGGCCAAGGGGCCGAAAGCTTGACAGGTCGGCATCATTTGCACGACATTGATATTCACGTGAGCCGGCCGCGTGGCCACCCAATGAACGGCATCCGCCACGTCGTCGGCTGTCAACGGTTCTGTTCCCGCATAAACTGACGCCGCTTTCTTCTCGTCACCTTTGAAGCGAACCTGCGAAAATTCGGTTCCAGTCGTAAGTCCCGGCTGTATATCTGTCACGCGGATGCCGGTCCCCAGCAGATCTGCCCGCAGATTATTGCTGAACTGGTGGACGAAGGCTTTAGCAGCGCCATAAACGTTGCCGCCCGGGTAAGGAAACTCACCCGCAACCGACCCCAGATTGATGATGTGACCGCGCTTACGCTCCACCATTCCAGGCAACAGCAGCCGCGTACAATAAACCAGACCGTTGACGTTGCTGGCAATCATGGCGTCCCAGTCGTCCAGGTCGGCCGTTTGAGCCGGATCGAGCCCCAATGCGCCCCCCGCGTTATTCACCAGAATGTCCACTTCGGCGAAATCGGGGGGCAAACCGGCGATGGCTGCCTCCACCTCCTGTCTCTTGCCGACGTCGAAGGGCAGAGCCAGGAACCTGTCGCCCAGTTCCTTCTTCAATTCCTGCAATCGAGTCTCGCGCCGCCCTGTGCCCACAATCTTTGCACCGTCCGCAGCAAACTTTCTCGCAATCGCCAAGCCGAATCCGGCCGTTGCACCAGTAACGAAAACAGTCATACTTCCATAGAATCACAGGGTCTAGACAGGTGCGCTAAACATGTCGCACAACGTACGCGCGCCGGTGCCCGAACCGGAAGCAAGCCCGCGTACAGGACAGGCCGACAAACATAAAAATCAGAAAGGCCACCAGACAGCCGATGGCAATGTTTTTAGTGAGGGAGTTTCCGCCAGCTGCGGTCGGCTGCATGGAATAAGGTCCAGCCTGTACCGGCGGCGGTTGGGGTGTAACCGGTGTTTGGTATTCTGCGGCGGGCGATTCCGCACCCAAAGTTGTTCCGCAGTTGGCGCAGAATCTCGCGCCGCTCTCATTGTCTGCACCGCAATTGGGACAATACATGCGCTCAGGGTATCCAAATCCAGCCGCGGCAACAACTGTGACTAAATCATTTAAATGTTAATTCCCGCCTGCCAAAGTACAAATCCGGCAGCCTGTTTCAAGTAGAGCCAATTCTTTTGACGCTTACTCATAGCTCCTGTTTGGGGACGGGGCGAGCCATAGACCTTGATCTGTTGCGCCTCCATCAATCGCTTCACCCGGTAGATGTGATAGCCATCACTCACCACAATGCAGGAATGCAAGTTCATGCGATGCATGGTTTCTGCAGCCGCATCAACGCTTTGGGCCGTGGTCGAGCCAGTCTCGGTAATAATCGCTTCCGGCGGAACATAGTGCGCCATCAGGTAGTTGCGCCCCACCTCTGCCTCGGTAAAGTGGGGATCCCCGCCCGCTCCGCCGGTGGTGAGGATAAACGGCGCACGCTTTTGCAGGTAAAGCACCAAGGCATGATTCAGCCGCGCCTGCAGCACGGGCGACGGCTTGCCATGATATTCCGCTGCGCCCAGCACGAGAATGACATCGGCCGGCTGCGTTTCGTCCACGGTGGATTGCATTTCAATCTCGTGTGCAACATGCAATAGATAGCCTGTAAATAGAACGGCGCCTAGAAAACAAAACACGGCAAAAGCGCGTTTCATGCACCTAACTTGTCCGCTAGCATAGGTTTAACTTTGTTTCAGTTTACGCTTACTATCCAGACACGCAAAAGATGCCACTCACCAGCCCTCAGAATCCGCTGCTTGCAAGAGTACGGCGCGCCGTCGATTCGGGCCGCCCGCTCAATGACGGCTCCATCGCCGCTGAAGGGCCTCACCTGCTGCAGGAAGCGTTAAACGGAGCTTGGAAGATTCAGCATATTCTTTGCTCGCAAGAAGGATTGGAACGGCACCGCTCTTTACTGGCGTCAGTCCGTTTGCCGGCCGGGCAATCGTCGATTGAAATCACGGAAGTCGGTGAGCGGGCCTTCAAGACCCTGAGCGATACCGAACAAACCCAGGGCGTTATTTCGCTGCTGTTTCCACATCGTTACAGCTGGCAGGAAGTGGTCGAAGCGGACGGGCCGCTGGTAATTCTCGATGGCCTTCAGGACCCCGGCAATGTGGGAGCGATTATAAGATCCGCTGAGGCCTTCGGCTGTTCCGGCGTTGTTTTCACCGAAGGATGCGTCCGGGTATCCAATGGCAAACTCTTGCGCGCCTCCGCCGGCAGCCTGTTCCGTTTGCCCTTCCTCGAAAGCTGCGGACGCCGTGAACTGGTGGCGCAAACGCGTGCTGCGAAACGAACTATCTTCTCGCTGTCGCCCTCCGGCGGATCTTCACTTTTCGAAACGAACCTGAATATGCCATTCGCGGTGGTGGTAGGCAGTGAGGGGATGGGTATCTCGCCGGAGTTGCGAGAGGCGGGACAGGCGCTCAGCGTTCCCACCCGGAAGGTAGAATCGTTAAATGCTGCCGTTGCTTGTTCGGTAACGCTGTTTGAAGCCGCCCGTCAGAGAACGGAACGGAGGACTCTCTGAGTCTGTTTGACATCACACCGCCGAAAGGCGGCAACGAGCCGGAGGATTTAACCGGCCGGCCACTGGCGGATCGCATGCGCCCACAGTCTCTCGACGAGTATGTGGGCCAGACGCATATCCTGGGACCGGGTAAACCGCTCCGCTCTCAAATAGAGAAGGGCAATCTGTCCTCGTTGATTCTTTGGGGACCTCCCGGTTCGGGGAAGACCACGCTGGCCTATCTGGTTGCGCGCCAGAGCAAAGCCGACTTCATTCCGTTTAGCGCCGTTCTCAGCGGCATCAAAGAGATCAAGACGGTGATGGCGGATGCGGAGCGCGCACGGCGAGTGGGGCACAAAACGGTCATCTTCGTCGATGAGATTCATCGCTTCAACAAAGCCCAACAAGATGCCTTTCTGCCTTACGTGGAACGCGGCGACGTTGTCCTGATCGGCGCTACCACGGAGAATCCGTCGTTCGAAGTAGTGTCGGCCCTGCTATCGCGAACCAAAGTCTATTCACTGCGCGCGCTGGAAAATTCAGAGCTCATTTCTCTTCTTCAGCGTGCGCTAACAACTCCTACTCGCGGTTTAGGCCACCTGAACATAAATGTCGATTCTGAATTACTGGAGGAAATCGCAACCGCGTCGAACGGAGATGCACGTTCGGCCCTAAATACTTTGGAATTAGCTTCCCAATTGGTGAAAGATGGGTTAATTTCTCGCGAAGCCGTTTCTGATGCGCTGCAGCGAAAAGTTCTTCTTTATGACAAATCGGGCGAGGAGCATTTCAATTTGATTTCGGCGCTGCATAAGTCAGTGCGCTCCAGTGATCCGGATGCGGCTATATTCTGGCTCGCGCGAATGATGATGGCGGGCGAGGATAGGATGTACCTGGCGCGCCGGCTCGTTCGCATGGCTATTGAGGATATTGGATTAGCTGATCCCAGAGCGGTGGAGCAGGCGATTGCCTGCATGCAAACAGTTCATTTTCTTGGCATTCCAGAGGGAGATCAGGCTCTGGCGCAACTCACTCTTTACTTAGCCCTGGCCTCGAAATCGGATGCCGCTTATCAGGCGCTGAACAAGGCGAACTCGCTGATTGAAACAACGAAACAACAGCCCGTTCCCTTGCATTTAAGGAACGCGCCGACTCGTCTGATGAAAGAAATGGGGTACGCAAAAGGTTACAAACATGCACATAAAGAGTTAGACGCCGTGACCGATATGGATTGTATGCCGCCCGACTTATCCGGCACGGTTTTGTATGAGCCAACAAATCGAGGATTTGAACAAAGGCTCCAAGAACGGTTAGACTGGCTTAAACACCAGCGATCACAAAAAGTGTCAGAGAAAAATAGAGATTAAATGTACACCAATTGTGTAAGCTTAAAGATCGGAGTTGAGCAAAAGTGTCCGAAGGTTCAATGATCTTAGCTAAGATTTCGGAGGCCGCTGGAGGCTCGGAGCGACGCCGTTCAAGCCGCTTCCCGATCGAACGTGAACTCCGTTACAAGACGCTGAATCAGCGCGCGGAGATCCTGACGGGAAGCGGACGAACCGTCAATATCAGTAGTTCAGGGGTATTGTTCACCTCTGACCATGACTTACCGGTAGGCACTCGGCTTGAGGTGTCTATCAGTTGGCCCGCTCAGTTGAATGAGAAATGTCTGTTGAACCTGGTTGCTCGCGGTCGTGTCAGCCGCCATATTCGAGGTCAATTGGCATTGCAAATTCAGCAATATGAATTTCGTACACAAAGCCGACCCGGCTTGCTTCTGAAATAATTTATTCTTAATAACCGTCTAAATAGCGAAGTGATTTACAGGGCCTTGACCGCTTCCCAGGCCGGGAGCCGTTTCTATAGCTCGCTGGACGAATAGTTTCGCCCTCTCGACCGCCTCCCTCAGTTCTACTCCGGAAGCAATCAAAGCAGTCACCGCAGCCGACAGCGTACACCCTGTCCCGTGCGTGTGTACCGTGATCACGCGCCTGCCCGGCAATCGAACAGAGCCCGATTGATCCACAAAGATATCGACCGGCTCGCCATCGGCGTGACCGCCTTTCACCAGCACAGAACGGCAACCACTTTTCATCAGAGTTTCGGCGGCGTGAAGCATATCGGACTCGTTGCGGATTGTCGAGCCGCTGAGCACTTCCGCTTCCGGAATGTTCGGCGTCACGACGTAGGCGTACGGTAGCAGCTCTCGTTTTAATATCTGCTGGGCCTCTGCGGAAATGAGCGGCGCGCCATGCTTGCTGATCATGACCGGATCAACGATCAGCGGCACCCCGTTCAAGCGTGCCCACTCAGCCACCACTGACACACTCTGGGCGTTGCCTAGAGCTCCGGTCTTGACCGCATCGGGCGGCAGATCGGCCACTACCGCCTCAATTTGCTCGCGTATAAGGCTCGGGTCCATTACCTCGACTCGAAAGACGCCACGCGTGTTCTGCACCGTTAGAAGGGTAATGACAGCCGCGCCGTAAACTCCAAACCGGTGAAAGGTCTTGAGATCCGCTTGAATGCCGGCGCCCCCGCTGGGATCGGAACCGGCAATCGTGAGTGCCACTGGCAGCATCTTCCTATCAGAACATCAGACCATCACCCCTTTAGAAGGTCTGGGTAGAACTGGCTTGGCCCACCGAGTTACTGGCCGTGAGGGACACCGAGCCCACATCCATGACATTTCCCGTCACCGGGAACGTCGCTTGAACCGAAAATGCTCCTCCGCCGGTATTGTTATTGAAAAACAACTGCTGGAAATCGCTGGTCGCATCGACGGACACAGGTGTTATTTCCTTGCCGCTGGTGTCGTAGAACGTAAAGCTCAACATACCCGCCGAGTAAGTGTTGTCATAGCCGGTTACGGTCACCACGAGATTCGGGTTCGACCGCACTGCCGATGCTGAAGTGATCTGAGGCGTTGCGGGCGTAATCGTGAACGATTGCGTGTAAGCCGGCGTGTCGGGAAAGGCGACCGTAAATTGAATGGTGCCGGCTGTGGTGCCGGTCTGGAAATTAAAGGCGGACTGGCCGTTATAAGTCGCGCTCTGGCTCCCTGCAGCAGCTTTCAGGTTCAAAGTACGCCCGCTGGTTGCGAGAAACAGAACGGCGGGATCATCCGTAACGTTTTTCACGCTCGGTTTAAACGCCATTGTAATGGCGCCGATTATGTCAACTGCCGGCGGAGTTGAAAACTGCACCGCGACGGTTGCTTGCTGCTGGCTTGCCAGCGGCGACGGATTGACAGCAAGTGTGAATGCCGGTACCGCTGAACCTGTGGCTAATCCGGCCAGTGAGAAAACGCGGCTGCCGATTTTAAGCGTCCCTGAGTAATTGCCGGAGCCGATGGGTACAAACGTCACCTGGAACGTAACTGAACCGCCGGGCATTAGGCTTGCCGGAAAGGCGCTGGCGCCCGAGATAGCGCCGATGCTAAATCCGGCGCCGCTTACCGAGATGTTAGATAAGGAGACAGCGTTATACGAGACCGGCGGATTAGTAACTGTGAAACTCAGCACATTTGATCCGCTGGCGCCGGCAACCACCTGTCCAAAACTAATAGGCGTTGCCGCTTGGGGCAGGCTTCTGACACCGGTGCTATCCACGTAGGAAATCTCTAGAGCATCGATATCGCTTACGACCACGCCGGCGCCCTCGATAAGGTAACTGTTAGGACCCACAACGAGAGTGCCCTGGTTGAAGCCTACTTGCCCGGGTGCAAAGGTAACCGTAAAGTTAGCCGATTCACCTGCTCCTAGCGTTGCCGGCAGCTTCGATAAATCCAGGAAGAATGGACTCGCGGTATAAATCGTGGGCGGAGGAATCGTAACGCTTGGCAGATTAATATCCACCGTCGATTCATTGGAAAGTGTGAACGTAATCGTCGAGAAAGCGCTGGTGGAGACATTCCCGAAACTCAGGGGGGAAGTGGAATTGGGCTGCATCAGAGTATTCCCGGTTGAACTTTGGTAGTTCAGCACCAGTTGGGGCGCGGTGGCCGTGCCCGTCAGCGTGGAGATCACATGGAGCCCGGAAGGACATTGCGTCGCGGGTATGTTGCTGGTGAAGTTACAGCCACTTTGCTGCACCTGATAGGTGGCTTGCATGTAAGCGGTCATCTGACCCGTGACCCCGGGGTTGAAGTTGAGTCGAAAAACGAAACTGCCGTTCGCCTCCACGATAGTACTCGCCACTAAGTTGTTAACCGTGAAGTTGGTGTTCTGAACGGTTGAAGTGGAACCCACGGTTACAGCCACTTCGCCCAGAAAGGCCGGTGCCCCGGAAGTGTTCGTCATCTTCAAAAGCAGGCCGGAACTGCTTCCCACGGGAGTGGCGGCGAACTGATAAATCGCTGGTAGCGGCGTATCGGGCAGGACGCCGGTGGAATCATGAATGTAAAACGTGAACGGAAAGGGTGGCGGCGTGGTTTGTGCAAACGAGATGGCGGTCAGCGAGACCATCAGTAAACTGAGCGGTATCAGACGTTTCACTTCTTCACCTCCGGAACCGCGCTTAGGGCGACAGAAGCAGCCAATTTGTGTCCGGGCAGCATCGACACTGCGAAATCCGCCGGAGTGACATGAACCGCCCAATGCTGCTGCAACCTCGCGGAATAGAGATGCAGCCAGTTGTTGGACATCCGCTCCATCACTACATCCCGGCCCGGGAAAGCGATACTTCGCCGAGAGCCGCGCAGATCATCTGCAACCAATTCACCTTCCATGGAATAAACAATTAAAGAACCCTGAATGAATGCCGGTCCCCGCACCCCTGGCAGAACCTCAGTATTCACGAGACCGCCGGTTCGTAAAGAGAATGTTAGGGCTAACACGCTGTCGTCGGCGCGCAAGACAATCAACCGGGCTTGCCGGTCACCAACGCTCTGCAGACTGGTCACCGTGCCGTCGATTTCAGCCGGAGCGAGTTGGAATGAGTCAAATTGCGTTCCGTTCCAGTGCAGGAGATTGTGATTGTGGGGTAGCCAGGCCAGGGCAGATGTCAGTTTACTGCTAATTTCCAACACCGGCTGTTGCTTTGAAGCAGGATTTGCAGGCGCCGGAAACTCGCCGGCGGCGGAGAAATCAGCCGTCAACAGGCGAACCATTCCAGCCTGCCAGACCAGGCCGCCCTGATCTGAGAAGCTTGCCGCCTGCGCGGAATCAAGGTGCAAGTCAGAGATGATCATATTGGCCGTAAGACCCTGCACTCCATGAAGAGAACCATCCGGATAGCGGAATGTCCCCACTCTGGGCACGCTGACCTGAGCCGCCAAGGGCAGACAAACGATACCGGCTAGGGCTGCTTGCGTTAAGATTTTGTTGATCACCGGGAAGTCCTTTAGTGGCCCACACTGATGGTGGGAGAACCGATGCTGAGGCCGCTGGACGGGGCAACGGTCGTCGCGGCGCCTTTTCCGGCCATGCCAAGCGCCATAGCCGCACCGATGCCTGCACCCGCGGCAACGAGGGCGAGCAGGATCCATTTCCGGCCGCCGTGCGATGCGCCCGTTGCGCTGGACGAGTTCACCACCGAAACCGAAGAATCGGCAGCCGCGGAAGTCTCCGCTGTGTGCACCGGTGACGGATCACCGCTTGCTCCGGAGTAAATATCCGCGACGGCCGTTGCGGTACCGGGTTTTGTTGGAGTACCGGGGTTTGCCGGGGTACCGGTGTTCAAAGACACAGGCGGTGAAGCCGCTCCGGAATGCGCCACCAGCGTCTGCTCGATCACTGTGCCCGCCCGCAAATCGCCCTTGACCGCAGTAATCATCACGGAGGCCACACCCTTGGTGGCATTCCAGTGAATCTGCCCGAATTTGGCGATCCCCGAAACATCCGTGTAGGCCACTGCCGAATGCACTCCATCGACGAAATAACCGGTCGGGGCGTCTTCGGGCAGTCGAACAGCAACAGCAGCACCGGCAACCGGAATACCCGAAGCGTTCGTAACGGTGATGGAATAACCCGGAACGATTGAATTGATTTCGACGGCCGCGCTGCCGCTCTCTGACACTAGAATCTGAAGTCCGCCGCTTTCGGCGGGAGTGGGTGAATTTGGAACAGAAATTTCCGGATTCGGCGATGCGTTCCCGGGACCCTCGGTCCAATCGGCCTGTAGGGGCATCACCGCAATCAGCGGTATTAAGAGGACGGAAGTACAAATAGGAAGTGCTTTCATTGCGGCCTCGCTTGTCGCTTGAACTCTTGCCGCCGCTAAGAAAAGATTTGACTAGGGGACCCGTATCAGCAAAACGGTTATATTGTCGGGGCCACCAGCGCTCTTAGCAGCTTCAACAAGTGAGTGGCATTTTTGCTCAAGAGTTTGCTCAGAATCGAGATATTCCAGCAAACTTTCTTCACCTATCACTCCATGTAGCCCATCGGAACACAGAAGAATCTGATCTCCCGGCAACACATCCACGAGGGTCGTGAATATACGCAGGTCGTCCTTAATTCCAACCGCCATCGTCAGAACGTGACGGTATTGGTGTTTTTTCAGGATCTCCTCACTCAGGCCCAGGCGGGCGCCCACTTCCGTCACCCAGGTCTGGTCCACCGTCAGGAGTTGCAGATTCCCGCGCGAATGGTAGTAGGCGCGACTGTCGCCGACACTGCCAATCTGAAACTGCATGGGACCGTTCGAAACATTGTCGCTGGCCGCCTCGCTGTCCAAAGGAGCGGGATCATGCACGGGATCATGCTGTTGTCCGAGCGCCCGAGCCAAAACCAGCGTGGTGGCCATGCCCTCAAGCTCCGGCCTGGTTGCCGCGGTCTGCCGGACGAAGTCATGGGCCTCGTGGAAACCCTGTTCCAGGAATTCGACTTCGCGGTGTCCTGGCTGCAGCAGATAATCGTAGAGCTTCTCAGCGCTAATTTGAGACGCAAACTCTCCTCCTGCGGCTCCGCCCATGCCATCGGCCAGGATGAAGATTGCGCCCGCACTGTCGCTGATGAAGTAATCCTCGTTGTTCGGGCGTACGCAACCCGGATCTGAAAGGCCGAATGCCTGCAGCATTTGAAACATCACGATTATACTTCCGAGTCAAATTACGGGCGCGAGCTGGCTCCTGGTGCATCCAACAGGCATGAAGCGAGATATGCCGGTACCGGGACAGGAATCCGTTTGGGATTACCCGAGGCCGCCGCGTTTGGAGCCGTCTTCGAGAGCCGTACGCGTGCTGTTCAACGGGCAGATCATTGCCGAATCTACTAAGGGATACAGGGTATTAGAGACTAGCCACCCGCCGAGCTGGTACATTCCACCGTCGGACGTTCGCACAGAATTTCTGATCTCAACAGCTAAGGGTTCGTTTTGCGAATGGAAGGGCAACGCTACGTATTGGAGTGTGCGGGTCCAGGGCCGCCATGCGGATAACGCCGCGTGGTCGTATGAGTCTCCCAACCTTCGCTTTGCTCCCATACAAGCATATTTCTCCTTCTATCCCAACATTTTCGAATGCTACGTCGATGACGAGCGCGTAACCCCTCAGCCCGGCGGATTCTACGGAGGCTGGATTACTCGCGATGTAGTCGGCCCGTTCAAAGGCATCGCCGGCAGTTGGGGATGGTGAGCGTTCAGGAGAGGAATCTTTCCAGATTCGACCCTTTCACAACCATGGTTTCGTTGCGTTCCGGACCCGTGGAGACTGCCCCGATCTCCACTCCCGTCCGCTCCTGGAGGAAATTCAGGAAATCTCGCGCCGCCGGCGGCAGTTCAGCCAAACTCGAAGCTTCCCGCGTGCTGGTCTTCCAGCCTGGCAAAGTCTCGAACAGAGGCTTGATGGCCTCCATGGCCTGTGTGCTGGCCGGCATCTGGTGCATCACGGAACCGTTGACCTCGTAGGCGACACACACCGGTACCTCGTCCAGGTCGTCCAGGACGTCGAGCTTGGTAATGATCAAGCTGTCGAAGCCATTCACCTCAGCGGTATAGCGCAGCAGCGGTACATCGAACCATCCGCAGCGGCGGGGGCGGCCGGTTACTGAGCCGTATTCATTCCCGACCTTCCGAATGTGTTCGCCCTTTTCGCCCAGATCCTCCGAGGGAAACGGCCCTGCGCCCACCCGAGTGATATAGGCTTTCGAAACGCCCACGATGCCGTCGATCCGGTTCGGCGGCACACCGGTACCGGTGCAAGCGCCGCCGGCGGCCGCGCTGGAGCTGGTGACGAAGGGATACGTGCCGAAATCAATATCCAGCATGGTGCCCTGCGCGCCTTCAAAAAGCACGCTCTTGCCTTCACGAATCATGCGGTTCAAAAGATGAGAGGTGTCGCACACCATGGGGCGCATCTCCTCGGCGAACACCTTGTAACGATCCAGAATCTCTTTGAAATCAATCCGTTCCTGAATCTCGAAAGCCTGCGCAATCAATTTCTTGTCTTCCGCCAGCGCGCAATAAAGCTGGGAAAAGTTCTGATCGACCAGGTCGGCCATCCGGATGCCGCGGCGCGCGATTTTGTCCTCGTAACAAGGACCGATGCCGCGCGATGTGGTACCGATGGCAATCCGATCCGCGCGCCCTTCGCTGATCTTTTCAATCGTTCGATGGAACGGGAAGATGATGTGCGCGCGATTGCTGATTCTCAGCTGCTTCTTGACGTCGATTCCGGCGGCCTCCAGGCCGTGAATTTCCTCGAGAAGCGCGGCGGGGTCGATGACGACACCGTTGCCAATGACCGCCTGCACGCCGGGGCGAAGAATGCCGCTGGGAATCAGTTTCAATACAAATTTCTGCGCGCCAATAAAAACCGTATGACCGGCATTATGGCCGCCCTGGTAGCGCGCGACCGCGTCGAACTTTTCTGAGAACAGATCGACGATTTTGCCTTTGCCTTCATCGCCCCACTGTGCCCCGAGCACAATCAGATTACTCATGTTATTGGTGGCCCATCACTCCAAAACCCTCAATTGTACCGCGCATGATAACCTTTTTACGATGCAGATGTGTGGCGTCTTCATGGCGCTTGGTCCGGAAGTGTTTCACGAATTAGTACGTGGCATCTCGATTGGCAAGTTGAAGACTTATAAGATTTACGAACGCTTTAAACTGCGTGCCCGGCTGGTGAAACTGAATTCAGAATCGCTGCGGAAAGCGGAGCCTAAACTGTGGGCCCGTGTTGAGGCCGGCGAAGAGGATTTTGCAACCGACCTTTCGCAGGTTTTCCTGCTTTCGCATCTGGATATGATCGGCGACGTCTTGACCCTGCTGGGCATCCCGAATGACCAGGGCTTTTTCGATAAGGATTTGAAGCCGGAAGGTTATCTGACCGAAGGCTGGCAGAAGCGCGTGTTTGACGAATTCAGCGGCAAATATTCGCGTGAAATTCTGCTCTTTTATATCAATCATCTGGATTGGGAACTGAACAAAACCGAGCAGATTTTTCTGCCAGCGGCCTAAGCTATGCCAGACGTTCGCGCATTTCAGGATGCCGTCAAAAAGGGTGATCTGGAGGCTGTCCGCGGCGCGCTGGCCTCGGATCCAGGACTATTGAACTCCGTCAACGAAGCCGGCCAGGGATCTTTCCTGCTGGCGAAATATTATCGCCAGGAAGCCATGGCTTCTTTCCTGCTGCAACAGGGCGCCAAACTGAACTTTTTCGACGAATGCGTAGCCGGGCAAACTGAATCGGTGATGGCTCAGATTGAAGCCACTCCCGCCCTGCTCGAAGCGCACAGTGGCGATGGTTGGACGCCCTTGCATCTGGCGGCATTTTTCGGCGCGAATGATCTGGCGGAAGCGTTGCTGAACAAGGGCGCCGAGATCGATATCCGGTCCACCAACAACATGCAAAATACACCGCTGCATGCGGCCGTCGCAGGCAGGCGCGGGCCCATGGTGAAATTTCTGCTCGAGCACGGCGCTGACGCGAATGCCCGTCAATCCGGCGGCTGGAGTGCGCTCCAGGGCGCCGCGCAAAACGGAGATCGCGAGATGGTGGAAACACTCATCGCTCATGGCGCACACATCAATGCGCGCTCCGACAATAACCAGTGCGCGCTGGATATGGCCCTCATGCGCGGCCATCAGGATATTGCTGATCTCCTGGAAGGGCTCGGCGCCAAGATTTAGGCCGACTGAATGCCGGAAGTTCGTTTAGAAAATCTGCGGCGCGCCACGCTGGCCGCTTATGCCTCCGCCACCTCAGCCGAACAATTGGAAGAAGCGCGGATAGAGGCGCTGGGCCGCAAAGGAACGCTGGCGCAAATCAGCAAAGAGTTCGGCAAGTTGAGCCCGGAAGATCGCGCTCGCCTGGGCAAAGTGCTGAATTCGGTGAAGCAGGATCTGGAATCCGAGTACGAAGCAAAGAAGCGCCGCTTCCAGGATGCTGAGCTCGCGGAGAGGCTGGCTAACGAATGGATTGATGTCACCCTGCCACCGGCAGGAATCCGGCCGGGCAGCCTGCATCCCATTACGCTGATTCAGAACGAAATTGAAGACCTATTCACTTCATTGGGCTTCGCGGTTCTGTATGGCCCCGAAGTGGAAACCGAAGAGCACAATTTCGACGCGCTGAATATTCCGCCCACCCATCCCGCGCGCGACATGCAGGATACCTTCTGGCTCTCCACCGGACATCTGCTGCGCACGCACACCTCGCCTGCGCAGGTGCGCGGCATGAGAACCCTGGGGCCGCCCCTGCGCATGATTGCGCCCGGCCGCGTTTTTCGAAACGAAGAGGTGGACGCCTCACACGAACACACCTTCTACCAATTGGAAGGCATGATGGTGGATCGCAATGTTTCCGTCGCGAACCTGATCTACTTCATGAAGACGCTGTTGAGCGGCATCTTCCATCGCGACGTAACGGTTCGCCTGCGCCCCGGCTACTTTCCCTTCGTCGAACCGGGATTTGAGCTCGATATCCGCTGCCTGATCTGCAACGGCGCGGGCTGCGCGGTTTGCAAACACAGCGGATGGGTGGAACTGCTGCCGTGCGGCCTGGTTCACCCGAATGTGCTCAGGCTCAGCGGTATTGACCCCGATGAGTGGGGCGGTTTCGCGTTTGGTCTGGGTCTTACCAGGCTGGCCATGATGCGCTACGGCATTGACGATATCCGTCAATTACAGGGCGGAGATCTCCGCTTCTTATCGCAATTCTAATTTCATGAAATTTTCATACCAGTGGCTGCATGATCTGATTCCCGGTCTTTCCACGGAAGCGGCCGAACTGGAACGCCTTATTACCATGAAAACCGCTGAATGCGAAGGCGTTGAGCCGGTGGGTGCGCACTTTTCGTCGGTCAGCGCGGTTCGAGTTTTGTCGGTGGAAACTTTGCCGAAGGGCAAGAATAAGCGGGTGGTTGCGGACGCAGGTCATGGGAAAGAGATCACGGTGGTCTGCGGCGCTCCAAATGTTCGGCCGGGAATGTTGGCCCCCTGGGTTCAGCCCGGCGTCAAGCTTGGCGAAAAGACCATCGGACGCGCCACCATTGAAGGCGTGGAGAGCGAGGGCATGCTGGCCAGCGCTTCGGAACTGGGCATTAATCGCGACCATTCCGGCCTTCTGGAACTCTCCAGCTTGAATCCGGGAGACCCGCTGCCGCGCCTGCGGCAGGATTTCATTATTGAGATCGACAACAAAAGCCTGACCCATCGTCCCGATCTTTGGGGCCACCTGGGCATGGCTCGCGAAGTGGCTGCCATTACGGGCCAGCAACTGGTTGATCCTGTCTCCCGGCTTGAGTTGCCGAATGGTCCCGCGGCCATCAAGGTCAACATTGAAGATTCCAAGCTTTGTCCACGCTACTCGGCGCTGGTGATGGAAGGGGCGCGTGTCGAGCCATCTCCGCTCTGGCTCCAGGCGCGGCTGGAATCTGTTGGCTTAAACGCTATCAGCAATCTGGTGGATGTCACCAACTTCGTTCTGGCCGAATTGCCTCAGCCGATGCACGCCTTTGATGCGGACAAGATCAGCGGCGACACCATCTTCGTCCGGCTGGCCCGGAAAGGCGAAAAGCTGGCCGCGCTCAACGGCGAGACCTACGAACTTGATACTTCCGACCTTGTCATTGCCGATGCGGCAGGCCCCATCGCACTGGCCGGCGTGATTGGGGGCGCAAATAGCGCCATCTCCAGCTCCACCACGCGGATCATCCTTGAGAGCGCCAATTTCAATGCCTCAAACGTGCGATTGACATCGGTTCGGCATAAACTGCGAACCGACGCCAGCATGCGTTTTGAGAAGTCGCTCGATCCTGAAAACACCGTGCGCGGCATTGCGCGAGCCGTCCAATTACTGAACGAACTCTCACCCGGGATCACGGCCGTTGGTGGAGTGGCTGACGTATACGTGCCGCTCCCCCAAGTCGCTCCCATCACTCTGCCGCCAGACTTTATTAACCGTAAGCTGGGCGTGAATCTGCCTATCTCGCAAGTCGCCGGAATCTTGGAATCGCTTGGCTTCGGCGCGGCGGAACATGCGCCGGAAACGCTGACCGTCACGGTGCCGAGCTGGCGCGCCACCAAAGACATCTCCATGAAAGATGATCTGGTGGAGGAGATCGGGCGCATGGTGGGTTACGGCTCCATCACGCCCGAGCCACCGCTAGTGGCTTCCACGGTTCCGCCGGCCAATCCACTTCGCCTCTACCTTCGCCAGATTCGAAACCAGCTTGCGGCGCAAGGCTTTTGTGAAGCGCACAATTATTCTTTCGTCACGGAAGCAGCCGCCAAGCGCTTCGGGTTCGACTTAGCTTCACACATTGCCGTGCAAAACCCGATTGCTTCGGAGATGACTCACCTGCGCCGGAGCCTACTGCCGAACCTGTTTCAGAGCGTCCTCGTCAATGTTCGAAACCAGCGGGAATTCAGGCTGTTTGAGATTGGTAGTGAAATCCACCCGCAGCCGGCGCCCGAATTACCGAACGAAGTGCCGCATCTGGCGGCGCTCCTTTACAACTCCGTAGGCAATGAACTCGACTTCTTCGAATTGAAACGCGTGGCCGAATGCGTTTTCCCCGGTGCACGATTATCGGCAGTCGAAGCGCAAGCCCATGAACATCCGGTGCGTACCGCTGAAATTCACTGGCGCGGCAAAATCATTGGCCGCTTCTTCGAAATGCATCCAGTCCTGTTCCAGCAGGAAGGCATTGAAGGGCGCGCTTTCCTTTTCGATGTCGATGTGAATGTTGCTCTCAGCGTGTCCGAACGCGAAATTCAGTACACGCCGCTTCGCAAGTATCCGACCAGCGGTTTTGATCTGTCTTTGATCACTGAACTCAGAACGCCCGCGGATGGGATTCAAGACGCATTGACCCGCTTGGCTGGAGACGACCTGGCGTTCATCGAGTTTGTTCGCCAGTATGTCGGCCCACCGTTACAGCCCGGACAGAAAAGCGTCACCTACCATTTGAAAGTAGGCGCACTGGATCATACACTGACAGCCGACGAGGTTACATCGATTCGCAATCGGGTAATCGAGGGCGCGCGCGCCGCAGGCTATGAATTGCGTGGCGTTGCTGATCCGCAAGAACAGCAGAAGCTGTTAATTTAAAGCGGCAGTACTGAGACGACCAAAATCTCTCCGGCAAAGCCCTAGCTCAAAAACATCGTCCGCACATCTTCCCAGTTATCCACCCGTCGAAACCGCGTCTCATTCACATTGTGCGGAGCGGTGTAAATGATCCCCTCGCCGCGAAACGCAGTCAACTGCCGCAAATTGTCATCGATTAAAAAATCTGCAGCCACAATGCTCTTGTCGCCGCAGAAGACAATCCGCTGTGGCGAGATGAACGGAAAGTGCCGTTGCAGCCAGTGGAACTTGGCGTCAAACGAGCACGGTACATCCATCGCCGCGGTCGTAATGAACACTTCATACTTCTCCGTCAGGGCTTCAATTACTTCCGCGCTGCCCGGCATCACCGGAATGGTCGCGAAAAACTCTTCCTGCTGAAAATATTCCCGCGCCAGCGCCCGGTGTTCCTCGTGAATAACCTCAAACACATGCTTGCCATGAAAATCATCCATCACCAATTCGGTGCCGAACTGCGTGTTGTATCTCTCCAGAAAGTGGCTGATTGTATCCGCCATCACTTCATCCATGTCGATTGCAATGCGCTTCATCAGATTCCAGGGTAGCGAGTCGGTGATAATCGAGTTTGGTGAGTAGTTCCCTGCCCCTGCTGCCCGGCTTATGGGCACATCCGTCGGGTGCTTTATGGATTCCTGAAACTCGAACTGCACTCGTCGCCGATGTGCATCTGGGCTACAGTTGGGCCCAGCGGCGGCGCGGCGAACTCGGTCCGCTGGCGGATGTCAATGCCAAGGAAAAACTAGTGCGCCTGGCGGACGATTTAAGCCCGCGCGAATTTGTATTCCTTGGCGATTTAGTGCATGCACCACGCCCATGCGGCCCGGAGCGCGAATGGATTGAAAGCCTGCTCACCCAACTGGCGAATCGCGCCCGCATTATTGCCGTGCGCGGCAATCATGATCGTGCCTTCGCCCGGGAATTCGGACACCTGAATCTTTCCACCGTCGAGACCTGGTCAGCGCCCGGCCTCCTCGCGTTACATGGAGATCGCTTGAGCACAGCGCCTGTACCCGAAGCCGCAACGCTCATAATGGGCCATCTGCATCCCAGCCTTGCGCTACGCGATGCATCGGGAGCGAATCACCGGGTCCCGTTGTTTCTGGCGACCAATCATTGCATTGTGCTGCCCGCCTTCTCACCCTTCGCGCGCGGCTTTGATGTGGGCGGCGGCCTGCCCTTAGATCTACAGGCGTGCTTCCGCAGCGATGAAATTCTGGCGTTCGCGGCAACCGCCAGCCGGGTAGCGGCACTAGGCCCACTGCGTCAGGCGATTGAACGGATGCTGGCGTCAACACCCAATACCCCCGGGCACTTCCGGCGGCGGAAACGGAGCTAGCCCCCGGTCAGCTGGAATTCAAGTTTAACTGGCCGCCCATAATCCTTATGGACGCCGATGAACCGATTGTCTAGGCCGGCTGAACTGGTTCGGGCTGTGGCTGGCTCAAGCGCCGGTACAGGGTCACCATGCCTTCCACGCCCAGCTGCTCGGCCCGGAAAAATGCCTCCGGCAGCCGGTCAGCCGCTGGTCCGTAATAAGGCCGCAGATTATTGCGGATCGTCTTTCGCTTATGGGTAAAGCACTTGCTGGCAAAGGCCAGAATTTCGTCCAGATCCGGCGGCACCTCGGCTTTGCGTGTGAGCCGAATCAAGGCGGAATCCACTTTGGGGGGAGGGTTGAACGCCTTCGGATCAACGTGCATCAGCATTTCGATATCGGCCACCAGTTGTGTGGCCATCGTCAGGTAGCCAAAGTCGCGCGTCATGTGCTTTGCGGCAATCCGCATAGCCACCTCTAACTGCACTAGAAAGACTGCGGTTGGAAAGCCTTGGTCCAACCTGAGAAACTTCTCAATGATGGGTGAGGTAATGTAATAAGGCAGGTTTCCAACAATGCCGGCCGGACCCCATTGGGCCAAGTCTGTCTGGAGTACGTCGCCCTGGTGAATGACGAGTTTGGGCTCACCGGCAAATTTCTGCTGGAGATGACGAACCAGCCCTTCGTCCAGTTCCACCACGTGCAATTCGTCCACGAGAGGCAGGAGATGTTTGGTCAGGGCTCCTCGTCCCGGTCCAATTTCCACCACCCGGTGGGTATGTTCGCCGCAAGCGAATTGGGCAAGACGCTTGAGAACCGGCTCATGAAGCAGGAAGTGTTGACCTAGCTTGCGCGGCAAGGTCCAGTTTAGAACACCGGGCGGCATTTGTTGTTATCGTGCTAGAAGGGTTTCACAACGGGTGAGAATGGGGCAGGCATTGGCGGAAGATTTAGAGGCTCAAGTTCGCGCGGCTCAGGATGAGATCGTACGCTTGAAATCAGACTTGCGTGCATCGGAGCGCAATCTGGCGCACGTACTGGAATTGCTTTCCCAGCATCAGGGCTTGCTGAATAATCATCAGGCTTCCATTGTCAGGCTTGACCGTGCTTTTACTGACGTCACCGGAGGCCGCTTGTGGCGTACCTTGCGCGCCGCTGGGGAACTGGTGAAGCGATTCACACCGACGCACGCCGTGGAGAGCAGCACTACCGGCAACGGCCGGCGCAACACCTTCCTGATGTGCGATGAGCCGGCGGCGAACGACCTGACTCCCCGCAGCGGCACGGTGCGCATACGCGGCTGGGCGCTGGCGGAAGGCGGAATCGACCGGCTTGAGTTGCACGTCTCCGGCCTGGAGCAACAAACAACAAAGCCGCATATTCTGCGCCCGGATGTAAAGAAATCGCATCCCGATCTGGATACAACCGGCCGCTCCGGGTACCTTTTTGAGGTGGATACAATGCCACTGCCTAAGGGGCGTCATCCATTCACCATCAAGATGATCTCCAACGGAGAGGAGGTTCGCGACACGCGCGGCTTCCTGGAGATCGATCACGAGAAGGGTTTCGCCTCCGACTATGAGCGCTGGATTCGCGAGTTTGAGATTCCGGAAAACAGCCTCATCGGCATCAAAGTCAAGGGCTTTGAGTATCAGCCGCTGATCAGCATCCTGATGCCGGCTTTCAACTCTCATCCTGACGAGATATCGGCGGCGATTGAATCGGTTTTTGAGCAGAGTTATGCCAACTGGGAGCTCTGCATAGCGGACGACGCGTCCGACAGCCCGGAGTTGAATGACTTGCTGGAACGCCTCACGCAAGATCCACGCAGTCAGGACCGGATCAAGCTGGTGCGCCGCACCGAACGCGGCGGCATATCGCGCGCCTGTAATTCAGCGCGGGAGCTGGCTACCGGCGAATTTCTCTGCTTTTTGGATCACGATGATTTGCTTGCGCCGCACGCGCTGGCGTACGTTTGCGAAGCCATCAATCAAAGCCCGCAAGCGGATGTTTTCTACAGCGATGAAGACAAAATCGATGAAGCCGGACGGCGCGGCCATCCCTTCTTTAAGCCTGACTGGTCTCCCGATACCATTCTTTCGCTGAACTATATCTGTCACCTCTTCGTCATCAAGCGGGATCTGGCCGAAGCCATAGGCAAGCTAAACCCGGCTTGCGACGGCGGTCAGGATTATGACTTTGTGCTGCGCGCCACCGAGAAGGCTAATGAGATCCGCCATATCCCGCGAATCCTTTACCACTGGCGTGTGAGCGCGGGTTCCACCGCGTCCACCATCGACAACAAGAGCTATGCCGTGACCGCGGCCAGATTAGCGCTGCAATCGCACATTGACCGAAACAGCGTGCAGATGAGGATTGCTCCCGGGTTGACGCCAGGCCGCTGGCGGGCGCGTTATCCCATTCCGCCTGCAACAAAGGTGAGCATCATTATTGCCTCGGGCGGCAAGGCCGAAGTGTTGAAGACGAACCTGGAAAGCATCTTTGAGAAGACGGTGTATTGGGATTTCGAAGTTCTGATTGCCGATAACTCGAAGGGTACTGTGATTGAGAAGCTGGTTTCGGATTACCAGGGTCAAAAACGCAAGATTCGCTATTTTGACTGGCGGGACAAGCCATTCAACTTTTCAGCCATCAACAATGCGGCGGCTCGCACCTGCGATTCTCCGGTTCTTCTCTTCCTGAATGACGACACATCCGTTATAGAACCGAACTGGCTGGAAGCTATGCTGGAACTCGCCATGCGGCCCGAAGTGGGTGCGGTGGGCGCGAAGCTGCTCTATCCAACGGGCGGGATTCAGCATGCCGGCGTGGTGATGGGCATTTACGATAACTGCGGCCACGCCTTTAAAGCGCTGGATGGCGCCGTACCGCATTACTTCGATTTCTCGGACGTTATCCGCAACGTCAGCGCCGTCACCGGAGCTTGCCTGATGACGCGCGAGAACGTCTTCTGGCAGGTGGGCGGCTTTGATGAAACGCAGTTTGCGGTTGCGTTTAACGATGTTGATCTGTGCCTGAAGATCGGCCAGGCCGGATACCGCGTCTTGTACACGCCGCATGCCGTGCTTTATCACCATGAAGCGTTTTCAAAGACCAGCAAAGATCTGATTCCTCATCCGGACGAGGTGGCCGCCATGCGCTCCAAGTGGAGCACGGTCATCGGGCACGATCCGTACTATAGCCCGAACCTGACGCGGAATGATGAAGACTACACGCCGCGCACGCGGACCTGAAATCTAGCGAACAGGCGGAATGCGCAGGCTGGGAGCGCGGCATTCGTGAAGGCCGGAACAGGGCTGCGGCCGGCCATCTTTACTGACGCAGATTTCCACGTCACGGAGGTAAGGTCCCGTGCAGCCGAGCCCGATCTCCGACTCGTTCAATCCCGGGTTAGCCTGCAAGATATCGCGCCGTAGTTGCGCCGCTCGAATAATCGTCTGACGCCTGGGCTGCTGCAGTTCGCCCGGCACGTGGAAGCGTTCGAAGGTCTTGCGCAGCAGCTCGAAATAATCCTCAGGGCTCAGCCCGCTGCAAGTTCCGTGAGCTGCCCACTCGTGTCCGATCAGCGATTGACTCGGCATGATGTCCAGCATCTTGCCGGGATTGGACAGCCCGGGCCGATTGCCGCAAAATTCAGGGCCTAGTCCGGCGCCATTGTATTGCGGCCACAAACCATGGACCACCAGACCGAGGTGACGATCACACTCCTCACTGCCGCGATGGTTGTAGCAATACTCGGGCGACCATGACATATTCAGCACGTAGTAATCGAACTTACCTGCCTGCTGAGCATGGGCGAAAAGCGGAAAGAACAGCGAAAGAAGAACCAGGAATTTCATGACAGACCTTTGGTTAGAAGCGTGCGGCCCCGGAAACGAAACAGGTCAGGTTGCGCTTTACGGTTTGTCCTTCGTCCAAGTGGGTCGAGCTGGTGCGTCGGCTACCGTTTCCACCAGCTTCGCAAAGAAATCATTGAATTTGGCTGCGGCTTCCGGTACCCACGGCTGGTTGATGTCGTCCAGCGGGCTGTGATAGCGCTTGGCGTACCACTCCCGGTAAGCCGCTTCATCGGCCGAACCCTTTTCATAACCGAAGATGAAGCCCACCGAAGGAACGCCAATCTGCATAAAGTTCCAATGGTCAGAGCGGCGCAACAGGTTGCGCTGAGGTTCCGGGTCCGGCTGAATGCGAATATCCATGGAGCCGGCCACCTGTTGCACCGTCTCACCAAGAGTGGATTGGTAGAGCGCCAGTGTTGTCAAAGTGTGCAAAGGGAAAATGGGCCGCAGCTGATCCAGGTTGACATCGGCAATCATGGCGCCTTTGGAAACCGTTGGATGAGCCGTGAAGTACTTCGAACCCAACAGCCCTTTTTCCTCGCCGGTCACCACGCAGAACAGAATGGATCGTTGCGTTTTTGTATGCGCATCATTCAGACGCTGGGCAAAGTCAATCAGCGTGGCCACGTAAGCCGCATCATCGAATGCGCCGTTGTAAATATTGTCAGCGCCCCAGGGTTCGCCGATGCCATAACCATCCAGATGAGCGGAAACAACCACGTACTCTTTGGCCAGTGTTGGATCCGACCCCACCCGAACCGCTAGAACGTTGTCCGATCTCAAATCAACCTGGCTGAATTGAAGCCTTGCCTTCAGCCGGCTGGGCAGAGTGAACCAGGGCACGGGCCTACCTGCTGCTGCCGTCGCTGTCAGCTCGGCGTAGTTGTGGCCGGAATCTGCAAATAGAAGTTCCGCGTCAGCAGGGTTGAAGCGCATGGCCAGCGGTGCAGGCTTTGGCGCGGGGGTTTCCGCCAGGCGCATACTAACCGCGTACTGTAAGGGCCAGCGCGGCGGTTCCAGCGCTTTGGGATCGTCAACAGAAATGGTTCCGGCGATATGCCCCATGGGCGAGACATGCCCCAATGCGCTGAGAGACACCACAATCTTTCCGTCCGTCTCCAGGTCCGCTGGCTTTTCGCCCGTGCCCGCAAACACAAGCGGCGCATCAACCGTTTCCGGCATATCTTCCTGCATGCGAATCGTGATCTGGTGCAGCCATTGCAATGCAACGGCCTGGCCGCCTCTCACCAAAGAGGCCTGCGAAACCGCCGGCAGGAGACGAACCTGGTGCAGCGGCACTGTCTGGTAGTAGCCATGCTCTCCGGCTGGTTTCAGACCCGCGCGTTCAAATTGCTCCACAACATACTCGGCAGCTTTGCGATAACCTTCGCTGCCGGTGTCGCGGCCTTGCAAATCATCGCCTGACAGCGCTGCCACGTGAGACCACCAGCGCGTGGTCGCTGCATTTGGCTCGACGGCGAGCAACAACGTCGACAGCAGGAAAAGCGATATCAGGCGGCGCAGGATCATCCAGAGAAAGTAACATGACCGGAGTGTTCATCGGCGGCCATCCTGTTCATAGGCGGCTAGCGATGAGACAATAACGACCAGGATAGCCGTGTCTACCGCAGTCACAATCCCGCTGAGTCAGTATCTCTCAACCACTTACCGTCCCGACTGCGAATATATCGACGGCGAGCTTTTGGAGCGTAATGTGGGAGAGCTAGACCATAGTCGCTTGCAGACTCTTATCAGCGGCTATCTGCTACGTCACGAAAGAGCGTTGGGCATTTCAGTTTTGGTTGAGCAGCGCTTGCAGGTGACAGAGACGCGATACCGAGTGCCCGATATCTGTGTCCTATCCGGCCCATTACCCACCACTCAAATTCTTAAGCAGCCACCGCACTTGTGCATTGAGATTCTCTCGCCCTCGGATAGCGTCGACAGTATGCAGGACCGAATCGATGATTACCTCCGATTCGGCGTTACTTGTGTTTGGCTGATCAATCCTAGAAACCTGCGAGCCTTCTATTACAACTCCGAAGGCATGCGTGAAGCAAAGGATGGCATGCTGAGAACCACTAACCCAGATATCGCTCTACCAATCAGGGAACTCGAGAAGCTCTAAGTCGATAGACTCGGCTCAAACGAGTTTCTCCGATCAATTGATACCCCTGCATCCACTGGGCTAACTCAGGAAACCGATCCATCGCTAATTTTGGATTCAGCAATCCAAGGCCGTCCACGATGAAACTAGGTCGCGTTTTTACGACCTCCAGCCGATTCGCTAAAGCCACACCGCCTAAAACCGGATCGCTGGAAGACAGATGCCGGTCCGCGGGCACACCATCCAATGGCTGCGAATCCGAGAACCTCCCTGGAGGAAGCAGCCTGGTGTAAACGTAAACATCAGGCCGGTAACCCCAGACGAATAAGCTATCCCCTGAAGTTTTGCCTGCATTGATTAACCGGGCCACATGCTGGCTATCAACATCCAAAGCCGCATCGGACCAATGCGTTTGATGGCCCTCGACATTATCAACAACTAACTCCAGATACCTAGGTCCGAAACGGATCATAGGAGCAACTAACAGCAGCGCCAAAACCGCCAAGCCTGCTCGACCATACCGATCCACACCAATCACGAGCCCGCGAGCGCCTGCAATCACCATCACGGGCAGAACCTGATAGAAGTACCTCGGCGCAAAATGATTTCCAAACAGCAGCGACGCGGCCGAGAGGGCGAACCAGACACTCAGCCTCCATCTATCCTCTTTGCCAGTGTCACGGCTGACCACCAGCACGCCGGCCAATAACGCGCCGTGGAAGGCTAACCAGTCCAAACAACGCTGCATATCTATTCCGATGCCATTTGCCACCGGCGCGCCTTTAGCGTAGAGCAAACCCCATCTCCAAACCTGGTTGTAAAAATCAGGCAGCGCGCCCCACCAAGCACCGATCGCAACAGCCACGGCAAGAACCAACCCCAATCCGCAAGCGAAAAGGAAAGCATCGCTGAATAACCAGATGGCGCAAGTAGCCGTCACAAATACTGCTTTTACATTGGTCAACAATCCAACCGCGCAGCAGACGCCGCTCCATAAAGCGCTTCGCTGTTTCGCGAAATAAATGGCGCCCAAATGCGGCAGCAACAATAATCCGTCCACCGCGAAAGGCACCGTGGCCGAAGGCAGATAGAATACCGTGAAAAACGCCAACAGCAACGCCGCGGCTAAACCTTCGCGTTCTCCCCACCAGACTTTTGCCAGCCAGTATGCAACCCAGCAGCAGGCAATCACAAACTCCACGTCCAGCAACCGCAACGGCCATCCCGAATATCCGTCAACAAGCGAATAGAACAGCGCCGCAACGGGTGGCTTGTCATACCAGAAGTCTCGATAGGGAACCCGGCCACGCAGCAGTTGTAAAGCTGCAGTCAGGTGGTAGTCTTCGTCGGACCACAGCAGGTTTACGTGCGCCAACCTCAGCGAGGCCATGGCCAACACGCCCAACCAGCAAAGTAAGCGCTTGGAGAGCACGTCGGGAAAAGTGAGGGTGGTCAAACGCGTATCATATTATTTGGCCGCATGAAGACGCTGCAAACCCGGGAAATCTCAAAATCTTATAGCGGTCGGTTAGTGGTAGACAAGGTCAGCGTACGTGTCGAGCAAGGCGAAGTGGTGGGCCTCCTGGGTCCGAACGGCGCCGGAAAGACTACGTCCTTCTATATTGCGGTTGGTCTAATCAGCCCGGATGGCGGCGAAGTTCTGCTGGACAATGAACCCGTCACGCATCTCCCCATGTACCTGCGAGCGCGCCGGGGCATCAGTTATCTGCCGCAGGAGGCGTCCGTTTTCCGCAAGCTCAGCGTGGAAGACAACCTGATGGCTATTCTTCAGACGCTCTCCATTCCGAGCCGTGAGCGCCGCGAACGCATGAAGAATCTGATTGCGGATCTGGGACTTGAAACCGTTCGTCACAGCAAGGGCTACATGCTGTCCGGCGGCGAACGACGCCGCGTAGAGATTGCCCGAGCCCTGGTCCTGCGCCCCGACTTCATCCTGCTGGACGAGCCGTTCTCCGGTATTGATCCTATCCAGGTGCTTGAGCTTCAGCGCATCATTGGAGACCTGAAGCGGCAGGGTATTGGCATTCTGATCACGGATCACAATGTGCGCGAAACCCTGGCGGTGACTGATCGGGCGTACATCATCAGCAACGGACGGATCTTCCGCGCCGGCTCACCCGACTCGCTGGGCCGCGATCCCGAAGTCCGGCGCATCTACCTCGGTGAAAACTTTTCTCTGCCGCCGGGCCTGGCCAGTTAGACCCGGCAGATTCGCAAGAACTTCCCCGCTAAATACCCGATATTTCCGGTCCGGCAATATCGGAACCCGGTGTTAAACTGAAAACCGATGAGTTCGCTGTCCCAACGGTTGCATCTGGGCGTTCAGCAAAGGCAGATCCTAACGCCGGGTCTTGTCCAGATGGTCACTGTCCTCCAACTGACAAATTTGGAATTGTCGGACATGATCCAGAACGAAATCGCTGAAAACATTGTGCTGGAAGAGGCTTCCAGTATCGGCGAGGAACTCACTCCGCAAGAAGTACAGTCTATGCTGGAGCGCGAACGCCAGAGCGAGACGGTTCACGAAACGACATCTCTCGAACAGGTTGGTACCGCCGAGTCACTGGCAGGGTTTGACACGTCTTCCGAAGGCGACACCATAGCGCCTTTACCTACTGCTACCGACGAACTGCCAAAGACCGACAGTGACCCCTTCGACGAAATAGACTACGGCTCTTTCTTTGATGAATATCTGGACCCCGGATTCAAAAGCCCGGCGTCCGAAACGATTGAGAAGCCTTCGTTCGAAACTTTTCTTTCTTCGCCCGTCACGCTGAGTGACCATTTGCAGTCGCAACTGAGCGTTCTCATTCTGAAGGAAAGCGTTCGTGAGGCCGCCAACGGGATCATTGGAAATCTGGAAGAGAGCGGCTACCTGACCACGCCGCTTAGCGAAATAGCGGTGTCCGAGGGACTGAGCATGGCGGACGCCGAGGCTGGCCTGAAGGCCGTCCAATCGCTGGATCCCACAGGCGTGGGCGCTACTAGCCTACAGGAATGCCTGCTGCTGCAGCTGGATGCCCGCGGTTCGCGCGATTCCGTTGCCTGGCAGATAGTTAAGAACCATCTCAAAGCCCTGGAGACCCGCCAGGTAGCCCAACTGGCGCGGACCATGGGCCGGCCGCTGGAACATATTCAGATTTCACTTGATGTCATCCGCCATCTCGACCCGGCCCCCGGCCTGCGCTACTCAGGCGGAGGCGCGCGCCAGGTAGAGCCGGACGTTTATATCTCGAAGGACGGCGATGACTATCTGATCACGTTGAACGACGATGATGTTCCGCAGCTTCGTTTGAACGGCGACTACAAGCGCATGATTGACCGCGAGCAGGAGCCTGACAAGAACGTACGCAACTACGTGAAAGAGCGCTACGCTTCCGCCCTGCAGCTCATAAAGAATATCGAACAGCGCAAGCAAACTATTTTGCGAGTTTGCCATTCTATTGTACGTAGGCAGGGCGAGTTCCTGGAGTTGGGTATCGATTGTCTGAAACCCATGATGATCAAGGAAGTGGCAGAAGAGATAGGAGTACATCCTTCAACAGTCAGCCGCGCCGTAGCAAATAAGTACGCGCATACGCCGCAGGGTGTATTCGAATTGCGCTACTTCTTCTCAGAAGCAGTGCAAGGTTCGCAGGGCAGCGTCACTCCGCTGCTGATTGTGAAAAGGCGGGTGAAAAAAATGATTGACGACGAAGATACAGCCCAGCCATTGACAGACGAGCAGATTACCGCGCGCCTGCAAGCAGAAGGCATTCAAGTGACACGTCGAACTGTTGCGAAATATAGGGAGGATATGAAAATACCTTCCACTCATCAGCGCCGCGTCCGCGCCTAAGCTTACAAGTTTTCATTCCAAATAGACCCGCACAGCGTATTGCGCGGATCAGCAAAAGAGGCACACATGAAGCTCATCGTTTCGGGCAAAACTAAAGAGTTCACCCCCGAAGTTCAAGAGAAGTTCAGTTCAAAGCTTGCCAAGCTGAGTAAGTTGATTGAGAGCAGAGGTGAGCGTGAAGCTCACGTGATGCATCATATGGAGCGCCATCTTCACAAGGTGGAAGTGGTGATGAATCTATATGATCATCAAGTAGCCGTCAGAGGCTCCAATTCGGACCTTGATTCGGCTCTGATTGACGCCGCGGTCAAGCTTGAAAAGCAGGTGGTGAAAATGCGCACCAAATGGCGCACCACTCACCGTGACGCCAAGAGCGTTCGCACCAGCAAGGAGAAGGGTGCTTTAGGAGGCGCGCTGCCGGCAACGGCGGTGGTCGCCCCGGCCAAGCCCTTAAACACGAAACTGAACGGCAACGGCCTGAAGCCGAAGATTTTCAAAGTGAACTATGACGAAGACCGCAAGCCGATGACCATGGCGGAAGCCATTATGGAGATGGAATCCGGCCAAAACTACACGGTCTTCCGCAACTCGCAAGCGAAATGCTTGTCTGTCTTGGTACGCCGCAGCGATGGCAACTTCGATTTAATAGAATCGTAGGCTCGCAAGCGCCGCTTTCAAAATAGATGGCTCCACCCCATGACGCAGCAATTCCACCGCCTCCGGGCGACGCTTTAACCTCCGCCGACATGGTCGTCATTACCGGAATGAGCGGTTCCGGTAAGCAGACGGCCATGAAGGCTTTCGAAGATTTGGGGTTCATCGCGGTGGATAATCTGCCCATTGCGCTGGTGCCCAAATTTGCCGATCTTACACAGGATGCCAAGACGCGCCGCCGCGCGGTCATCACCATCGACATTCGCGAGGGCCAGTCGCTGCAGCAATTCCCGAAAATCCTGAGTGATCTCAAGGAGCAGCTGAATATCAAGATGTTGTTTCTGGACGCCGACGATGAGGTTCTGCGCCGCCGCTTTAGCGAAACTCGCCGTCCTCATCCGTTAGGTCAGGAGACAACAGTTCTGAACAGCCTGAAGGATGAGCGCAATCAACTGAAGCAACTGCTTCCGCTGGCTGATCTGGTTATAGATACAACAAAGCTGAATGTCCATGAACTGCGCGCGTTGATCTCCGCGAACTTTCAAACCCGCCAGGAAAGCGAAAAGATCGTCATATACGTCAATAGCTTCGGCTTTCGCCACGGCGTTCCGTCCGACAGTGATCTGGTCTTCGATGTACGCTTTCTGCCGAATCCGAACTACATTCCGGAATTCAAGAAACTCACCGGAAAAAATCCTCGCGTAGCGCGCTACATCCGTTCGTTTCCGCAATCGGTCGAGTTCATTAACCGCATTTCAGACCTGCTCATTTATTTACTGCCGCACTATATTCGCGAAGGCAAAAGCTATCTGACCATCTCTTTCGGCTGCACTGGCGGCCATCACCGTTCCGTGATGATCGCCAGTGAGATCAACAAAAGGTTGGCTAAAGCCGGGTATCTGGTGAAAGAACACCACCGGGATGTAAAGAAGTAGCCTTTACGCTAATGATAGGCGCTGTTTTCACCGCGCAGCTTTTCAGCACCTTTGCCATGACGGGGCTGATCTGGTTCGTCCAGCTCGTACACTACCCGCTCTTCGCATTAGTTGCTCATCCACATCACGCGGCGTACGCGGCGCAACATCAAACGCGCACGGGCCGGGTGGTCGCGCCGTTGATGCTCGCAGAACTGGCTACTTCCTTTGCCATGTTGTGGCCGCGCTTCAGACCGGCCTTTATCAGCCTTGAGATTGCCGCAACCGGATTTGGCCTGGTGGTCCTGATCTGGGTTTCTACCGCCGTGTTGCAAGTACCGCTGCACTCAAAGCTTCTCGCGGGTACCAGCGAATCTGCCATTCGAAAGCTTGTCCTGACAAACTGGATCAGGACTCTGGCCTGGAGCGTTAGAAGCGGTTTGCTTCTCGGCGGTCTACTTTCTATCCAGTTCAGATAGCTTCTCCGCTATCGCATGCTGAACGAAGGGGACGTGTCCGATAGACTTGATGATCAGATCGCGCGTCAGCTTCAGAAGTGGCGAAGACGTGGTGGCCATCTTGGTCATCCTGTCGGTCAACCCCACCACGGAATGCGCAATCGCCAAGCGCTCTTTTGCCCAGGTATCTAGCGCGCTTTCGTCACCGTCTGCCAAGGTGCGCCGCAGCGCTTCCGCCAGCGCAACTGCATCCTGAATGCCCGTATTCATGCCCTGCCCGCCGGCTGGACTGTGAACATGCGCGGCATCGCCGGCCAACAAGACTCGCCCTTGGCGCATCGTTTTGGCGACCCGGTGGTGAATGTGGAAACGCGAAGACCACGCCAGGTTGTGAATCACTGGATTTGCATTTCGCGGCCCGCGCTCCTTTAAAAGCGCTTCAAAATCTTCTTTGCCCGGATGCTCAGGGGCGTTCGTCACGGTGGCCACAATGCGAAAGTGATTCTCAGGCAACGGAGCCACCAGCATGATTCCCTGCTCTGCTAAAAACATGCTGACTTCATCTGGCGGAATGGGCCAATCCATCTCCACATCCGCCAGAATAAAACTTTCTTCGTACGCGCCGCCGGAAAAGGCGATGCCCGCCTGCTGGCGAACCGGGCTGTGCATTCCATCACAACCCACCAGAAACTCCCCGTTGGCCGTCATGGATGCGACATCATTCCTAAGCTCCACCTGAACGCGCGTCAGGCCGGCTTCTGCGCGAACCAATTCCCAAGGGCGTTCCACGCTGCCCCCGCTCGCTTGCAGCCGCTGCAGCAGGATCGCCTCAGTGCGGTTCTGCGGGCACAACAAACCAAACGGATATTTGGTCTTCAAGTCCTTAAAGCTAACCGTGGTCAGCGTTTCATCCTGATTGCGCAATCGAAATAGCTGAACCTGCAATCCGTTCCTGATTAGCTCTCCGGTAACCCCCAGCGGTTCCAAGACTTCAAGCGTCTTGGCATGGACAACCGCGGCGCGCGAGGTATTGGCTCCGGCACGCAGCTTATCCAGCAGCAACGCTTTGACATCCAGCCGCTTTAATTCGGCTGCCAGCGTCAGACCGGTTGGGCCGGCGCCCACCACAATCACCTGATACTCAGACATAAGACAGCTCTTATCCAATCACGCCGGGAGTTAGACTTCAAGTGGGATAAAACGCGATGAGCATCACAAGAACCATTGGTCTCAGCTTGGCATTTGCTCTTGCGCTCTTGCGCGGGCAAAGCATCACGGATTTGTCGAACCGGGCTCCCCTGCAGCCGAACGCGTTCAATCCTCTTCCGTTAGGCTCCGTCAAGCCGGAAGGCTGGCTGAAGCGTCAATTGGAAATACAAGCCAATGGACTGACCGGCCATCTGGATGAGTTCTGGAGCGACGTAGGCCCCAACAGCGGCTGGCTGGGAGGCACCGGAGAATCGTGGGAGCGCGGCCCTTACTACCTGGACGGTCTGTTGCCGCTTGCCTATGAATTGGATAATCCCGTACTGAAAAAGAAGGCTCAACAATGGGTGGATTGGACACTGACCCATCAGCGTGGCGAGGGACAAATTGGCCCGGCCAGTAATGACGACTGGTGGCCGCGCATGGTGATGTTGAAGGTGCTTATTCAATATGAGGAAGCAAGTGGCGATCCGCGCGTGATTCCGCTGATGAGCAAGTACTTTGCTTTTGAGTTGAAGGAATTGCCGAATCGTCCGCTGCGCGATTGGGGAAAGTATCGCTGGCAAGATAACGTCTATTCGGTTCTCTGGCTCTATAACCGCACAGGAGAACCGAACCTGTTGAAACTCGCCCGGCTGTTGCATTCACAGGGGTTCGATTGGGAAAACAACTTCGCGCACTTCCCTTACAAGACAAAAGAGTCAATCGAGATGTTAGGACTGAAGCCGAACCAGCAGCCTACTGAAGCCGCCATGCAGACTCATGGCGTCAACAATGCCATGGCCTTAAAAGCGCCTGCCATCTGGTATCTGGTAACCGGCAATACTGCCGGTAAAAAGGCGCTCGATACACAACTCGCTGAGTTGTACCGCTATCACGGCTTGCCCAATGGCATGTTCAGCGGTGATGAGCATTTTGCCGGGCGAGACCCATCGCAGGGTATAGAACTCTGCGCGATTGTCGAAAGCATGTTCTCGATTGAGGAAGACTTCTCCATCTTCGGCGACGCCGAACTGGGCGATCGTCTTGAACGAATCGCATACAACGCACTGCCGGCGACGTTGTCGGACGACATGTGGTCACATCAGTATGATCAACAACCGAATCAGATCGCTTGCACTCGCGCTCACCGGCAATGGTCCACCAACGGTGACGAATCAAATCTCTTCGGCTTGGCGCCGCATTTCGGCTGCTGCACGGCTAACCTGCATCAAGGGTGGCCCAAGTTTGTTGAAAGCCTTTGGATGAAAACGCCGGACGATGGCCTGGTGGCGGCCGCCTATGCCCCCAGTGAGGTTCACACCAGGCTGGCTGGGTCTGAAGTGTCCATTCAAGAGCAAACCGAATACCCCTTCCATCCGAGCATTCATTTCGTGGTACATACTCCAAAGGCTGTGCAATTTCCGCTTCTCCTCAGAATCCCAGCATGGTCAAAAACCTTCCGCTTGCGCATCAATGGCCAGACGCAGCAATCCTCTCCCAGCCGCAATTTCGAACGGCTAAACCGGACTTGGAGCGATGGCGAGACCGTGGACATCGCTTTCGACGAGCAGCCGCGCACTTCCAACTGGTATAACGATTCGCAAGTCTTTGAGAGAGGTCCGCTGGTTTTCGCGTTGCCGCTCGACGCCCAGTGGACTGAACTGAAGCATTACGAACAGAAATCAGCCGACTGGCAATTGGAGACAACCAGCGCCTGGAATTTCGCGGTCGCCGCTGGTGATTGCGGATTAACAGCGGTTGAACACAAGTTAAGCAGCGTTCCGTTTGAGCAGAGCCATCCACCAGTGACGCTCAAGATACAAGCTAAGTCATTACCGGAGTGGACCACATACCAGAACTCAGCGGGTCCGGTACCGAAGAGTCCAGTGAAAGCGACTGGCTCAGACCAGACCCTCACGTTGATACCGTACGGCGCCGCCAAGCTTCGCGTCACGGCCTTTCCCTGGTGGCAAAGCACGAAAAGCTGCACCCAAAAGCCTCTGCTAGACTCCAGATGACTGGATGTTTTTGCGTATCTTATGCCCGATTGCAGTTCTATTGGGTGAACTGAGCATTTTTACATCATGCGCTTACCGGAACCAACCAGCCGACTACTACGCCCGCATCGGCGAGGCGGTCCATTTAGGCAATCGAACCTGTTTCGCTGTTCGGAACGCCAGGATCTTGCCGGGCGCGGGAATCATACTGATCACGCCGGCTGACGCTGCGGGCGGAAAGCTTGTGGAGACAGCGCGTGCTTTTGTCTCAGATGCCGGCGCCCCCGCTTGCCCGGGAATAAGGGAGGATTCGGGAATGAGCACCTATGATCTCGATATAGCGAGCGGGAAAGTGGAGCCAAACGTGCCAATGGTGGCTCTGGATTCGCGTTTGCCCTCAGTGATGGCTGCCCATTCGTTCCGATCCTGCAACAGTTCGGGAGTGACTCATCTTACGGCCTGGGATGGAGCCAAGCCTCTGGAGGGACACAGGCTCTGGCATGAAACCTACAGTCTTGGCGAGAATAGCGGAACTAGTTGTACGGCTGCTGAGACAGCAGCTTACTAGGCTGGCAGCCAAAGCGCCGCCTGGTCCACACAGATCAGAAATCGCCGAGCCTCCGCGCAGGCGTTGCCGGGCGATCACTTATAGGCGGCTCCGAGGTCTGGGCTCTGGCTATCAACTGAATCCCAAGCGGCACAAGCGAGAGTACAGCCGCGAAAATGCAAACCAAGCGCCAACCACCCCATTGCCACGCCATGCTCGCGCCCGCCGACCCCAGTGCGCCGCCAAGGAACATGATGCTCATGAATATTGTGTTCATCCTGTTGCGCGCTTCCGGGCGCAAGGAATAGATGATGTGCTGGTTTGAAACCAGAGCGCCTTGCTGTCCAAAATCAATCAGTACCACTCCCGCTACCAGGCCGGCCATACTGTTCCAAAGACCGAACACTGCCCACGAAAGCAACATAACAATGCTGCACAAGCGAATGACCATGTGGGGTCCGCGGTTATCTGCCGCGCGCCCGGCGATGGGAGCAATCAAGATCCCGACCGTGCCCACCAGTCCAAACAGTCCTGCCACTGCTGCGCCCAAACGATAGCGAGCTTCCAGTTGCAACGCCAGGATAGTCCAACAAGCACTAAAGGAAGCAAAGAGCGCTGTCTGGATAGATACGGCCATGCGCAATGCCGGTTCTTCTCGAAACAGAGTCACTAGCGAAGTCAATAACTGCCGGTATGTGGCGCTGGACTGAGAGCGATACTTCGGAAGACGAGCATAAACCAGCACCGTCATGCAAAACGTTAACAAGACGGCAAACTGGAACACCGCGCGCCAGCCATAATGCTGGCCCACAAAGCCTGCGAGCGTTCTTCCGAGCAGAATCCCGCAGAGCAGCCCGCTCATGACAAACCCGATGGTTGCGCCTCGTGAGGACGGCTCGCTGAGTTCTGCCGCGAACGGCACAATCTGCTGCGCGACGCTGCCCGTGATACCGACAAAAATAGAAGCGAGTGCCAGCATCCAGGCGTTGGGTGAAACCGCCGCCAGCGCCAATGCTCCGCACAAGGCAAGCATCTGAGCGGAGATCAGCGATCGCCGCTCCAGCCGGTCTCCCAGCGGCACCAGAAACAGCAGCCCCAGCGCATAGCCTAGTTGCGTTGCTGTGGGAACAAAGCTGATGATCCGGCTGCCCGCGAACTCATGCTGCAGCATTGCCAGCAGCGGCTGGTTGTAATAGATGTTGGCAACCGCCACTCCGCATGCCACAGCCATCACCAAAAGAACGCTGCGCGTAAGCACCATACGAAGTTGATGCGCGCAACAACCGAATCAATCCTTTTGGCAGCAAAATGTCGCCAGTTCGGCCTGACGGCTCGCTTATGCTTTACGCTCGCCTGACGACGGCGTGATAAACAACTAGAACCAACACTGAACCAATCACAGCTACAACGAGGCTGTAAATATTCAAGCCCGTTACACCGTGGGCGCCAAACATGCTGAACACCCAGCCTCCGACTACGGCTCCAATGATGCCCAGGATGATATCGAGTAACACGCCTTCTCCCGTTTTATTGACCAGCTTGCTGCCAATAAACCCCGCGATCAAGCCCAAAATAATCCAAGCAATAAATCCCATGTCGAGTCTCCTTAACTCACACTGTAGATGTGAATTCCGGTTGTACGTTTCCGTTTACCTGCCGGAGAAACCATTTCAACAAGACAGCGTCACATGGCGGGCGGTAAGGCTAACTCTTATGTCACTTAGCAATGTCTTCGCAGTGCTTCAGCAGTATGCTGGCGGCGGAAGCGGAAATCAGACAGATCCACAACGCGATTTCGATCACGTTGCTCAAAATGCTTCTCAGCAGCACCTGGCAAGCGGACTGGCAGGCGCCATCAGGTCTGATGCCACGCCTCCTTTTGCGCAAATCATCAGCACGCTGTTTGCAAACTCGGATCCTCAGCAGAAAGCCGGCATCTTAGGCCATCTCGTGAACGCCGCAGGTGCGGGCGCATCCGGCGGAAATATCAATCCGCAACAGGTGTCTCCGGAGGCGGTCCAGCAATTAGCGCAACAGGCTCAGCAGAACCGTCCCTCCATCATTGACGAAGCAAGCAGTTTCTATGCTCAGCATCCCACGGTTGTGAAGGCCTTAGGCGCAGGCGCGCTGGCCATGATCATGTCGCATATGTCACAAACTCAGTCCTAGCTGCTGCTTCTTCACTGCGAGTTTCTTAATGGCCTCTAGCCTTCTTCTTCGAGTTACTCCGAAGTAGAACGCCGCTGGGTATACAATGCCAATCGCAATAGAAAGCCAAAGCGATTCTGTGGATACCCAAAACGCGTAGCCAAGAGCCAGGAATCCCAGGAACAGGGAAATAGAGTCAAAGAGTGCCAGGCGGTCGAGGAATCGCTCTTCCGCCTCAAACCAATCTGGGTGCGTGGCCTCGTTGGAGGCTTGCATATTCCTGAAGACAAGGGCAACCGCACTGCCCAGTTGGCCAATCAGCAACATAATTAAGCCGGGCCGCAGGCTGAGCCATTGCGTTTCATAAAGCAGCGCTGAGATTAGAACTGCCGTCAAAATTGCTGTTATCACATTTTTGACGCGGCTGCGACGCTGCGATTGAACGAAGGACAGGAATAAGCCGGTCCGGCCCTTCAAATCATCGGTCTGCATCATCTATTAGTACTCGAAGGCAAACAATCAGGACTAAAAAGTTATATGCTCTTCGCATGACGAAACTAATCCCTGTACCTGTTGCACTCGCTATCTCAATGGTCATGGTAAGTTGCGCGTCGAATCCTCACGATTCGCGTGAGACTTACATTCTTGTGGCGGCAAATACCAGGATCCCGTACTGGCAGTCGGCGCTAGCCGGCTTAAAGCGGGCTGGAGCGGATTTAAAGGTGAGCGTGGATATGGTAGGGCCGCAGCGGTATGACCCTAAAGCAGAACACGAAGAACTACAAAGCGCCATTCAACAGAAACCTGCCGGCATTCTAGTTTCAGCCGCCAGCACAACTCTTTTGAACGACGATATCAACTCCGCCTTGCAACAGGGTATCCCGGTGATCACCATGGACGCCGACGCTCCTGGCAGCAAGCGCCTATTCTTTATCGGGTCAGATAACTACGCTGCCGGCAAACTGGGCGGCGCACTGCTGGTGAAGTTACTGGGAGGCAAGGGAAACGTGGTGATGTTTACCTACCCCGCTCAGAATAATTTGACGGAGAGGCAGCATGGCTACGAAAGCATGTTCGAAGGCCATCCCGACCTCAAGGTAACTAAAGCCGTGGACATCCAGGGCGACCCGGCGATTGCTTACGACACCGCAAAGCAACTGATCAGCGCTAAGGTGAAGGTGGACGCATTTGTGTGTCTGGAAGCTGTCGCTTGCCCGGAAGTGGGGCAGGCGGTTTCAGAGGCCAATATGAGTGGAAAAATCACCATCATGGCCATGGATACCGATAAACGGACACTGAGCTGGATCCAGCAGGGGTTGGTGTCCGCCACCATCGCGCAAAAGCCCTATACGATGGCCTACCTAGGGGTGATCTTACTCGACGATCTGCATCATCACATGCCAAGCTCCCTCACCACATCCTTCGCGCAGGATTCGTTTGCCACCCTGCCGACATTTGTCGACACCGGCACATTTATAGTGGACAAGTCGAATGTGGGCAACTTCATGGAAGAAAAAGCGGCGAAGTAGATTTGCTTTCCCGTGAAATTCAGTCAGCCAGGAGCTTATTGTGAAGCAGACTACACTTTTATTTCTTGCCGCGGCAGCATTGGCAACGGCGCAGCAGCAGCCCCCGGTTGTTCGTTCGCCGGAGGTTCAGAGCGATGGCCATATCGTCTTCCGGCTGCTTGCGCCCAACGCTCACCAGGTCACCGTCGGCATTGAAGGGCAGGCTGCTCCGCTGGCAATGCAGAAAGATGACCAGGGTATCTGGAGCGTTACCGGCCCGGCGCTTGTGCCCAATATCTATGGCTACAGCTTCAACGTGGACGGAACGCATATCATTGATCCCGCTAACACCAAGATCAAGCCGAATCTCCTCAACTTAAGCAATTGGGTGGAGGTTCCGGGCGCTTCACCCATGCCGTGGGATCAGACCGATATCCCGCATGGCGAAGTGCATCATCACTTCTATCATTCCTCCGTGGTGGGCGACAATCGCGATTACTTCGTCTACACACCGCCGGGTTACGATCCTGCGGCCAAAACCACCTATCCGGCTCTTTATCTGCTGCATGGGTTCAGCGATGACGCCAGCGGCTGGACGGCAGTCGGCGAAGCCAATTTGATCATCGACAACCTGATTGCCGCCAAGCAGGCGCGGCCCATGATTATCGTGATGCCGCTGGGTTATGGCGCTCCGGAGATTCTCCACCGGACCGGGCCGGCAACCGCTCCCGGTTTGCGCGAAAAGAATATGGGCAACTTTCGCACCGCCCTGATTGATGAAGTGATGCCTGCGGTGGAACAGGCCTACCGGGTGGACACTGACCGGAATGCCAGAGCAATCGCCGGTCTCTCCATGGGTGGCGCTGAATCTCTCTGGACAGGGCTGAATCGCACCGATAAGTTTTCCTGGGTGGCCTCATTCAGCGCCGGCGGCCTGGGCGACGATTTGGCTGCGGCCTTCCCGAATGCCAGTGCAGACTCGAATCAGCAGCTTCACTTATTGTGGATGGCTTGCGGCACAGAAGACCGCTTGATTGAGCCGAATCGAAAGATGGAGGCGTGGCTGCAGAGCAAAGGCGTTCAATTGACGGTGGTGGAGACTCCCGGCATGCATACCTGGATGGTCTGGAGGCACAACCTGATCACTCTTGCGCCGCTGCTGTTTCAGAAAACGACCGATTCTGCGCAACAACCGACAGCACGATAGATCCAGCGGCTACAGATCTCCCTTTAAAAACTTCGCAATGTTTTCATTGAGGAACTTCCCGTCCGCCGGACTAGCGCCCGCGCCTGCCGGATGTCCCCACAGCGAGGGTATCGGCAACAGCTTGCAACGATTGATGAATTGCGCCTCAAACCGCGCGTCGGTCACCGGAAAATAGAGATCCGTCTCCGACGGCATGTAGAGCACTTCCGCTTTGATGGAATGCAGGGCTTTCTGTTCATCTCCCGCGAAGCCTGGCGTTGCGCCGACATCATTCTTCTCCCAGGTACGCATTTGCAAAATCAGGTTGTTTGCATCCGCTCCGGGAATGAAATTGGTTCGATAGTGTTCCACAACCTGGGCGAAAGTAGTTCCAGAGGGCTCATCGCCGCGCCATAGTTCCTGACGCCACCACTCCTGGGAATACAGCCACGCGGTCCAGACAATGGAGAACGCTTGAATTCCCTTCACTGGCTCCGTCGTGTAATCGCCTCCCTTGAATGCGTCATCTGCCGTCAAGGCGGCGATCTGACTTTCCAGGCGAACAATACCGTGTCCGTATGTCTTCGCCGTGCCGGAAGTGGCGACAATGCGATCCATATAGTCCGGATACGATACAGCCCATTGAAATGCCTGCTGGGCGCCCATGGAAAAACCAATAACGGCTTTCAAATGCTGAATACCCAGCTCACTCGTCAACAGCCGGTGCACGGCTTCCACATTGTCGCGGATAGTTGTCACAGGGAAGCGTGGGCCGTGATACGGCTCGGGCGTGTTGCTGGGCGATGAGGAGCGTCCGTTTCCAAAGAGTTCGCTGGTAATCAGGAACTGCTTGCCTGGATCGAGCGCCTTGCCCGGACCAATCAGCCATTCATAGCCGTGCAGGTCCGCCATGTAGTGCGAGGGCAGCAGAATCGCGTTATCGTGCGCGGCATTGAGCGTGCCATAGGTTCCATAGACAATTCGTGCTTCTGGTAACGTGACGCCGCTTTCAGTGTGAAAATCATGTAAGACAAAGGTGTGTTCCGCCGGCTTGGGCGCATCCGCCATCACCGCAAAAGGGAAAAGAGCAAGAAGGGTCCAGAGGAAAGGGCGCATGAAACATCGTCGCAATTCCGGCCCAAGGAGGTGGAGTAAAACCTGCTAGACTCAAGGCGAAATTGAGGGGAAAACCTTTGCACCACTTCCGCCTCCTTGGCCTCATTGTTTTCTTTGCCGGCTTCGCGGCTTCACCCCAGGCCTTTTCGCAATCGGATTTCCGCGCAGACAGCACGCTGGTGGTCATTCCAGTGAGCGTCACGGATCCTTCCAATCACTTTGTCTTAAACCTGGACCGCGACCGGTTCTCTGTCTTTGAAGACGGCGTCAAGCAGCGCGTGACTCAGTTTGCCGATGAGGATGCGCCTTTGTCAATCGGGCTGCTGGTGGATGTAAGCGGCAGCATGGGTCGAAAGCTGTCTATTTCGCAGGCGGCGGTTTCAGAGTTTCTGAAGACCATGAATCCGCAGGATGAATCTTTCCTGGTGGAGTTTAGCGATAAAGCGGAGCTGGCCGTGGGCTTCACGAAGGATCAAAACACGATTCGCGAGAAGTTGAATTCGGTCCAGTCAGCGGGTTTGACGGCATTGCTGGATGCCGTGCATTTAGGTCTGGATGAAATGAAGAAGGCGAAGAACCCGCGCAAGGCGCTGCTGATTCTGTCGGATGGAGGCGATAACAATAGCCGGTATTCAGGGGACGAAATCAAAGAGATTGTGCGGCAGGCCGATGTCCAGATTTACTGCATGGGAGTCTTTGAACCGGTGCTGTTTCCGGGCTTGGCCAGCGCTGTCGTCTCGGGGCCTGGCCTGCTGGCTGAAATTTCGGAACAAACTGGAGGGCGTGTGTTTCCCGCTCGTTCCTCCAGCGCGCTGCCCGGGATTGCGCGCAGAATTGGCGTGGAACTGCGCAACGAATACATTCTGGCTTACTCGCCTTCCAACAGCGGGCGCGACGGAAAATTCAGGAAGGTGGAAGTAAAGCTTGTAACCCCTGATGGCTTGAATGGCCTGAAAGCCAGATGGCGAAACGGTTATTACGCGCCGGCACCGTGAATTAGTGCCCCTGCCGTGCAGGCGGGTGAACCGTACCCTCGCAATCTCAACATGATTGCATTCAATCCCCACCTGCTTTATTATTCGAACAACCTCACGGCACGGGAACAAATGATTCAATTCGCTCTTACGGCTACCCTCTTTCTGGCTGCCGTCACTCTGTCAGCAGAGTCTTTCACTTATCAGATAATCACCGCTCCGGGGGCCACGTCTACGAACCCGGTGGGAATCGATGATCAGGGGCAGATCGTTGGAAACTATACCAACTCGGCGGGCACTTACGGCTTCATCGATACAGGCGGGCGCTTCACCACGCTTCCCGGCGTAAAGGTGATCAACACCAGCAGCAACGGCACGCTCCTGGTGAGCACATCCAACGGATTCGCCACATATTCAAATGGAAAATATTCGCCGCTCACCATTCCTGGTTACGCTTATTACCCGCCCCAGTATTTCCCGGCCTTCCCGGTCACCCCGGTGGCCATCAACAACTCGGGCCAACTTCTGGGAAATACCGAATACGGCGTCTTTGATGTGCAGTTCCTGGTGAAGGGCAATCAGTTGACAATGATCGGGAACGAACCAGGGGGTAACTACCTTGCCACCGGTTTGAATAATGATGGAGAGGCCGTTTCCATGGAAGTTGTGTTCACACGTGAGGGGCCCACCGGCACAACGGTCTATGGTGGCATTTACAACCCAGCAACAGGCAATTGGACTTACTTACAAGCACCCTTTTTATTGGATGGCTCGCTGACAACATCAACCACTGCGACTTCCTTCAACGCAGTCAATGATTTGGGCCAAATAGTGGGCCTGGCCGAGACCTACGGTAATGGTTACACGCTTGGATCCGACGCCATCCTGTATAGCGGCGGGGTTTTCACTTATCTGCCGGTGCCGAATATGCACGACTCGATTGCTACAGGCATTAACGACCTTGGCGAGATAGTAGGTGAGGCTGGCGATCAGTCGGGCTTAAATGACGGTTTCCTCGCCATCCCGGAAGCAAACACAGCGGTGCCCGAACCTTTCACCGGCATGCTTTGCCTTCTGGGGCTGGCTGCTCTTTGGGTTCGACGAGCTATCTAGGGTCCGCCCTGCAAGTTTGTACTAGCGGTGCCCAACGGCGATGTGCGGCATAGCTGGAGGCCGGGGGGCAGCAGGAGCCGGGTGTTGAACAACCGTATGCGGCATGGTAATTATAGTGGCTGGTCTCGGGATAGATATGCCGGCCGGATAACGCAGACCAGTGGGCGACAGAGTAGAAAGAACGCTGTGGACGGGAGTGGGCCAGCGATTGATGACGGGCATGGGCCGGTAACCCGAAGCAGTATTAACAGGCCGAACGCGCAGCGGCGGCAGGATGAAGAGATTCAATCCTGAAGTAAACAGCGGGTAGGGCTGGTAGATGTAGAACGGATTGCCCACTCCTGCGTAATTTGAACCCGCGTAGGTTAGCGCTGGCGCCAGGGGCACATTATTGGTGGAATAAAGCGGCGGCGCGATGGGAGCAGCCCCGGCAAAAGCGCCCGGATCGGCATCCTGCGCGTCGGCTTGTTCGGCCGAGGCCATTTGACCTTGATCGGCAATGACATTGCTGCGGTTAGAAGCCCAATCGTAGAATTCATCCGTTGCGCTATCGGCGGATTTGTTCGTGGTCATGTCCAGATCGAAGTAGTAGCGATGTTCGGAATCAACTGTGGTCGAGTTCCCATGATGTTTGACGGCAACTTCACCGCTGTACGCCTGCAACTCACCCACATCGGAATCCATACGATAGATGCCCGGCTTGGGAAAACGAACTTCCGACGTCTGATAAGTGAGCACGATGGGATCTGCGGAAGTGCCGTTAAGACTATCGAGGATCGCGCTGCCTTGCGTGAGATCGAGGCGCGTGGCGGCCAGTGAGTTCGACACCATCTTGAGGGATGTGTTTTCGTCAAGACGAAGGTAAACGCCGGGCGTCAGCAGGAGTTCCGCCCTGCCCTTCCCGGTTCGGATGACATCGCCGTTAGCCAGGCTGGCGAAAATCGCGGTTTTGTGCTCGACGGGCTTGTCGTTGATGGTGACTGCGCCTTCAAAATACTGGAGAACACCAGAGGAGGCGGAAACCACGTCCTGTGCCGGAGTTTGAACAGTGAAGGTGAGGAGAAGAACGAGGAATGAAGGTACGCATCCGCGCATAGTGACCCCTGGAGACTAGAATGGACGCGTTGGATGGTGTTGTCAACGGAAATCGACCCTGGAACAGCCGAAGCCGGATCTTCTACGATTGCGGCGCGTGAGCCTCAAACTGTTGCTTTGATTCGTGCAGAAATTCGTCCAGCGTAATCAAAGGCCGCCCGATCAAAGCGGACAAGACATCATCCACTTCACCGCCCTGCCCGTTCGCATAGTAACGCTGCAATTCGAGCAGCGCTTCCACCTGCCACTCCGGCATGCCCAACTTCAGCATGCTGTCGCGCTGTGCGGCTTCCGGAATGTCCACATAGTTGACCTCGCGATGGACAATGGCGGCGATCCGCTGCGCCAGTTCGGCACAGGTAACAGCTTCAGGACCGTTCAGTTCGTAGATCTTTCCGGCGTGATGAGAAACCGCGGTCAAGGCGATACCAACGGCGGCCGCAATGTCACGAATATGAATGAAACTGATCCGGGCGTTGCCGTAGGATCCGTAAAACGCGCCGGAAGCACGAATGCTGGGTGCATAGAAGGCCACGATGTTTTGCATGAAGCTATTGGGCCGAAGGATAGTAAACGATAAACCGGATGCACGGAGCTTGTCTTCCACCCTGCGATGCCAGGCCGGGAAGGATTTGGGGTAGTCGGCGGCGCCCAGGGCCGAATTCAGCACAATGTGTTTCACTCCGGCCGAAAGACTGGCGTCAATTACATTGCTCTCCAGTTCGACCAATTCGCGGACGGGCGAGCAAACCAGGTAGACCGAGTCAACTCCGTCTAACGCCCTGAAGAGGCTTTCCTTATCGGCAAAATCGGCAATCACCGTATCGATTTTTTCACTCGCTTTCGCGGCGTCGGATTCGCTGCGATACATAGCTCGAAAGAGTTGCCCGGACTTTCGGATTTCCTCCAGGACGGCGCTTCCCACGTTTCCCGACGCTCCGGTGATTAGAATCATAGAACCCTCTTCCTCATACGGTAAGCGGATAAGCAAAGCAGCGCAAGAGCGCACAAAAAGGTAAGTGCCCCGCGATTACGAAAGGAGCCCGCAACATGAAGACTCATTACGGTTGTCCCGTCCAAGCAGCTATTAATGTAATGTCCGGTAAATGGAAGGTGCAGATTTTGTGGCGGCTCTCTTTTGGGGCGATGCGCTTCTCCGAACTGCGCGGGAAACTGCGCAAGATTTCGGAGAAGGTTCTGACGGATCAGTTGCGGCAGTTGGAAGCCGACGGCGTTATCCAGCGCGATGTCTACCCTTCAGTGCCACCCGCCGTTACTTATTCATTGAATGCCGAAGGCGAGAAGCTGGTCCCGATGCTGGAGTCGCTTTGCGACTGGGGAAGCGCGCATTTCCAGATGAAGAAGAACCTTCCCCGGCGAGCAACTGAACAGATTGATACGCAAGTACCGCAGGGGTCCGCAACCTATGCCGGCGTGTCAAACTATTAGGCGATTGAAACCTCTCTTCTGCTTTTTCTTCCTGGGAGCATTTGCTGCGTTCGGCAGCACCAGTGACTTTGTGCTGATTTCGGATATCCATTTCAATCCGTTAGCCGACCCTAGTCTTGTTTCGCAGTTGTCGTCTTCGGATGCAGGTCAGTGGGAGTCCATCTTTTCAGGCGCTGCCCAGCCGGTTGTGCAGAAGTACGGTCAGGACACGGCCTGGCCTTTGTTCGCCAGTTTTCTCAAGCAAGTTCAAACCTTGCAGCCCCGGCCGAAGTTGATTGTGGTGACCGGCGATATCCTGCCGCACCATTTCCAGGAGAAGTTCGGTAGCGCTGAGGAGTACCGCGCGTTTGAGAAGAAGACCTTCGCCTTTGTCGGCATGGAGTTGGCGAACGCCAGCGGCGGGGCGCCAGTGGTTTATACCGTCGGCAACAACGATCAGGATTGCGGAGACTACAAGCTTCAGCCGGATGGTCCGTTCCTGAAAGACAGTGAGCCGACCGTGCAGATGCTGGCTCAGGTAGACAATGCGGCCATGAAATCCTGGGATTCGTTGGGTAGCTTTGCGAGAAAGAATCCGCTGGCCGGGCATCAGCGGATCATCGTGGTGAACAGCAACTTCTGGTCTTCGCGCTATGTGAATGCCTGCGGAGATAAGGGCAGTGACCCGGGCACGGCGGAGCTTTCGTGGCTTGGGCAGCAGTTGGCGGATGCGCAGAAGCATCACGACAAGGTGTGGCTCGTCTATCACATTCCGCCGGGAATGGATGGGCACTCGTCGGCCATGACCGGGAAGGTGGTGTCCTTTTGGAAGGCCCAGTATTCCGAGGGCTTTGGCAAGTTGCTGGACGAGTACCAGTCTACGGTTGAGCTGAATCTGGCGGGGCATACGCATCTGGACGATTTCCGGCTGTTGAAGACCGCGCAAGCCACCTTTGTGGTGCTGATTAATCCCGGATTGAGTCCTAACATCAATCAGAATCCAGCGTTTCGCCTTTTCAGCGTGGACGGGCATGGGCGCGTTACTGGTGAGACCACGTACTTTGCGGCTGATGCGGCGAACCCCACATGGCAGGCGGAGTATAGCGAGCATGGCTTAAATTTGAAGGACTTTGAGGCGCGATACAAGAAGATGGCGGACGGCGACTGGCAAGGGTACTTTTCGGTTTCGCGGCCCACGAGCTTATCGACGGCTCCAGGCTATCTGCGCTCGCTGTATTGCGCTACCGGTAATACGGACCCGGCCGCCTTTTCGGCTTGTATTGCGAAAGGTGCTACGAGGGTAGATCCGTCTAAGTAGTGGTGCGCGATGCACCCTTGCCGCCAGAGCGACGCAATCCGGTCGAACGTTAGAAGGAGCATTCCTTGGTGGTCCGTGGTTCGCTGATAGTCGTTTGTCCTCCGTACCGAAGAAGTCGAGTTGGAGGTTCCCGCAGTTGTCGGCACATCATGGCCGAGCTTTCGAAGCTCAGTGACCAAAGGGCATGCGATGTTCTCGTCCGCGTACAGCAGGGCCACCGGCTATGCGGCCTCGCTATCGAGTATCCGGTTCTCAATTTCTCCAGCCTGAGAGCGCGCGTAGGCCCAAGCGTTAACTAGATCCTCTGCGCGAAGGGAGGGATAGGATGCGAGCAAAGCTTGCTCGCTTGCACCCGCTCGTCGCGCTTGCTCAAGGAGGTACACAGGTATTCGCGTGCGAACAATGCATGCAGCACCGTCGCAAACGTCAGGTTGGGAATCGATGCCAGGATAGGACGCAGCCAAATCTTGAACAATCCACTTTAGAATTTGCGCCTTTTCGCCCGCCGAAAGCGAGGGGAGCGAGGTCTCAATTTCTCCTAGGCTTGCCATCTTTGATCCCTCAATTCTCGCGTGGGGCACTTACAAATTTGTGCGTACTTCACAAGCGTCTTTCCTGATGCTATGTTGAGTCCCGGGGCAAGAAATGCCGAGCGATCTAACACTCACTGAAATGAAGCAGTTCGTAGCTCAACACTTTGAAGACTTTGTCAATAAGCGAAATGCAGAAGTTATTCGACAAAACATGACACCCGATTTCCATGACCATGACGGCCCGGGCGGAAGGCCGACCGGCATAGACGGGGATGAAGCGATGATGCGTCAGATGTACGAGCGAATGCCGGACCTTCATTTGACCATTGAGGACATGATCGCCGAGGGCGATAAGGTGATGTGCCGCAACATCTGGCGATGGACGGACCCAGCCTCCAAGAAGCAGATGCAGTTTCACGGCTTTGTCCTCTGGCGACTGGAATCCGGCAAGATTGCCGAGCGTTGGGCCACGGTCACTCCGCCGATGGAGGGATCTTCCTGGACAGCCTCAGAGGCCGGGTGAAGTTCACCTGGCCCCTGGCGCAAACCTAGACATCTAGGTATCCTGCAACTGATGCATCAATATCCCTGCATATGCAGGTATTCAACTACAGCCGCGGCCACCAGACAGTAAATGCCGAACAGGTACCAGCGGCCGCCTTCGAGCCACTGGCTAAGCCACTTCAGGGCGAGGAGGCCGGCGAGGAAGGCGCAGACGGCTCCGATCAGGCTGGCGACTACCGCTCCGTGAAGGTCGACCGCGGCTGCGTTTTCTTTTTGAGCGTGCAGGAGGCGCAGGGCTTCGCGGCCAACAACGGCGGGGGTCAGGACCACGGCGAGGGCAAAACTAAATGTTTCAGCTCGCGCTTTGGCTACACCGGAGAGCATGCCTGCCGAGATGGTTGCGCCTGAACGCGAGAAGCCTCGGAAGGGCAGGCACAAGCCTTGCACGATTCCGATGATGCTGGCTTGCTTCGTAGAAAGGTCAGCGGTCTCGGAGATGGGGCCGCTGGGTTTGCGCCGTTCGGCCAGACCGGCAATCAGGATCAAAATGCCAGCGGCGGCCAAGGCCGGGGCGATCAGTTCCAGATGGCTGAACAAAAGTTCGATCTCCGCCTTTTCCGCATTCTTGAACGCGGTCTTTTCGATGATTTTGATGATAGCCTCGCCGACAATTCCAGTCAGCACGGTGGCGATGATAATGAGCCAGGCAGTGCGCTTGAATACGGCAATGCTTTCAAAATAGGTGGTTTTCCATTGACGCCAGAAGTAGGCAATGACGGCGAACATAGTCCCGGTGTGAAGCATCACGAGGACCAGCGTCATGGCGGGCGAGGAAGGGTCCAGGCCCATGAGTTTTTCGGCGACGACAACGTGGGCGGAGCTGGAAACGGGCAGAAGTTCGGCTAGACCTTGCACAATGGCAAGGATGATTACATGAATCAATGACATAGTTGTTTGTTTAGAATTGTTGTTCGACTAAAAATTGTTCGATTTTGCCGTCGGGCATCAAATAGATGTTTAGGGAAACGCTGTCCTTCTCGAAGTTAGCGCGGTAAGACAGATGAGTCATGCCTCCGCGCTGCTGGTCACTCTGGCGGTTTAACAGGACAAGTTTGCCCAATGGTGCAAGCGATGTTTTGTAGTCTCCTATAGCAGTGTCGCTGAAATAAGCGTTCGCGTCATCTGTAAAGAGCTGGTGATTGACTTCGCCCTGTTGCAGGCCTTCCAGAACTTGCCTGACGACTTCATCCTGGCGGGCGTCCACGGCGTTCAAAACGATCTGCGCTATCTGGCGTGAGACTGCGCTGAATACGTTCACCCCGTCCTCATTCGTGAGCACGATAATGGCGGTGTGCTTCTCAGGGAACAGGACGTTGGAGGCCAGGAAGCCGGAGACTTCTCCGCTGTGTGAAATGGTAGGCGTCCCCAGTTGTTCGCCTAATGAGAGGCCGAGCGCATAGTGAGTCGCCTCACCATTCTTGAGCTTCACTTCCTTTTCAAATTCGGCATAGGACTTAGCAGATAGCAGCTTCTTCTGAAGGACGGCTACGTCCCACTTGGCGAGATCGGACGGGGTCATGGATAACTCGCCGGCGGCGAAGTACCAGCCGGCGCCTTCGCGAGCAACGGGCCGTGGAGGTCCCAGCGCAAAGCGGGTGTATGCGCTGGCGTCCACGTCTGTAGTGGCGGCTGGCCGAACCCAGTCACCGGCGGAAGTCATGTTTAATGGCTTAAAAAAGTGCTCTTGAAGATAGTCGACCAGGTTTTGACCCGTTGCTTTCTCCAGGATGGCGCCCGCTATCACGTAGTTCGTATTGCTGTACTGCCACTTCGTGCCAGGATCGAAATTAAGAGGCTTCTTACCCCAATTGTCCATAATGGCCTGGGCGGTAGTTGGCTTGGTCCAGGCGGGAATGATGTAGTCCTGCGGCGCGTAATCTTCATAGCCGGATGTGTGCGAGAGAAGCTGCCGGATGGTGACTTCATTCGCACGGGTCAAGGCGGGAAAATATTTGCCGACCTTATCATCAATCGAAAGCTTGTGATGTTCCTGAGCGAGCAGGATAGCGGCGGCAGTGAATTGCTTGCTGATGGACCCGACAGCGTAACGTGTTTCCGTGGTAGCGGCCCTGTGTTGGGCGAGATTCGCTTCACCGAACGCCTTGGCGTAAGTGAGTGAGCCATTTTCCACAACCGCGACTGAGACGCTGGTGACGCCGGATGCGGAAACGGTGTTGGCAATGCTTTGGTCCAATTGGGCGCGGGCGTCATCGCCCAGCGCGAGCAGCAGGTTCGCGGCGATGAGGAGTGTGCAGAGAATGCGAATCATAGATCCCGTTTGACGAGCAGAACCGTAAAATCGTCCGTGAATGAGGGGCTGCCATGCCAGTTCCGGACGTGTTCCACTAAGTGATCGGCCAAATTTTTGCAGGCCAGATGCCGGTTTTGAGCCAGGAACCTGGCAAGTCCCTCTTCGCCAAACTCCTTCTGGTTTTCGTCGTACGCCTCTGTGACTCCGTCGCTGTAGAGCGCGAGCAGGTCACCGGGTTCCAGAGTGATGGAGTGCAGCGGATAAGAGCTGTTTTGGAACAGGCCCATGACCATGCCATTGCCGCGCAGTTCCTGAATGCGGCCGCCGGCGCGCAAAAGAATGGGATAGTTGTGGCCGGCGTTGCTGTATTCGAAAACGCCGCTGGGCTGAAGCAGGCCAAAGAAGAACGTGATGAACTTGCCCACGGGGCAGCGTTCGGCCAGGTTGCGATTCAGCCTTGCAACCGCTTCGTCCGGCTGCGGCATGGTCTCACGCAGCATTTGGACGCGCGCCTGCAGACTGGACATCATGAGAGCGGCGGGCATGCCTTTGCCGGAAACGTCGCCGACGGCCAGGCCTAAGCGGCCGTCCTGATAGGGCAGGAAATCATAATAATCGCCGCCGACCGTTCGGCAACAGATATTCAGCCCGGCCAGATCAAAGCCGGGAAACGACGGCGGCGCGTCCGGCAGAAGGGTTTGCTGAATCTCACTAGCCTGACCCAGTTCGAGTTCCATGATTTTTTCGGATTGCTCGATTTGAGCCAGGCGAGCGTGTTCGATACGGATGGCGGCGATGTTCGCCATGACAGTGAGCAGATCCAGATCTTCCCTGGTGAAATGACGGATGACGGAGCCATTGTCAACATAGATGAGGCCAATGACGCGGTCTCCGGTTTGCAGCGGCACGGCCATAATGCTGCGAACTCGTGAGAGCACAATGCTTTGCTGAAGCCGCAGCGCCTGGTCTGTTTGTGCATCATTGATAACCAGCGAGTTGCGGCCATTCAGAACACGGTCTCGAACAGCGGTAGAAATAGCGAAGGCTCCGCCGCTGCTGGCGCGCGGAACGAGTTCATTCTTCTCCTCGAGGATGAAGATGACACCGCGTTTAGCGTCGACGGCAGTCAGGGCAAGGTCGAGAATGACGCCGAATAGAGCTTCCAAAGGACGATGAACGGAGAGTTCCTGGCCCGCTTTTAGAAGAGCGCTCACAACGCGCGCGCTGCTGAGCGGGAAGGCGGGTTCGGCCGCCGGGAGGCCGGCAGTGCCGATGAGTTTTTCGAGACTGGTAACGATGGTGGCTTCGCGAGTTCCTTCGTCGTCCGAAACAAATGAGATAACAGGGCGATCCGGACGGATGACCGTATCGCGCACATCGATTGTGAGATGACCGGCGTAGATGCGGTCCGCTGCTTTTATGCGCCGGCGCTCGTGCAAGGGAGCGTTGTTGAGCATTGTGCCGTTGCGGCTGTCGCAATCGGTGACGAACCAGCCGCCCTCCGATTGTTCGAAGACGAGATGACGGCGTGAGAGCCACGGGTCGTCCGGATACGAAAGGTCATTTTCCGGGGAACGTCCAAGCGACAGCGGGGATTTGGACAGTTGCTTTCGGGTGGCTGAGCCCTCCAGTGCAGATATCACGAGTTCCAAGTTGTACGCCGATGTTTTAGGCTAGCATCCGGGACAATGCGGGGAATGGGCGGATTGGCTGGAACGCGTGGGTTTGATTCACTCCCTCCTCTTGTAATCAAGACGTTCCCCGTCAAGTAGGTGTGGACTTTGGGTGTCCAGTTCCTGCTGGCAAATCCGAACGAACTCTTCTTTTGAGTAGTAGATGAAGACCCAGCGAAAGCCGGAAAAGGTCTCACCGTTGTGGGTGGCCGCGTAAGCGTATTCAGGTGGAATCACGGCGTCGGCGAATTCCAGTGTGCGGCAGAAGCGGATGCCTTCGTCGAAGGGGTGGTTTTCAACAAACCATTTGGACTCGGTGTCGATGATTTTAGTAATGGTTTGGCCGTTGATGATTTCGATTCGGGCGGCTTGGCGCAAGGTGATGGGGACGATTTCGGTTGGGCGGTGTTTTTGCTCGGACTTGGATGTGGCTTTGGTTTGGACGGCCGTTTCAGTAGCGATGAGTTTGCGGATTCGCTGGAATTGGCGATCGGCCTGGTAGAAACGGAGTTCCAGGGTTCGAAGACGCTTGTGGATGGAGTCGCGCCAGCGATGAGCGGGCAGGTGGGTTTGCTCCAGCGCAATTTCAAAAGTGTCGAGGTGGTGGCGCAGGCGATTGCGGCGGGTTTCCGCGTGCAGCAGGTCGGATTGGAGTGTGTTGAGCGCGAGTGCCATCCCGGATTCAGGGTGCGGGATGGGGCGTTCCGGCGGCGGCTGGAAAGCGGGCTATGTGGTTGTGCGGGTTGGGAAAAGATTTTTTTGGATTTCGGAAATCGAGGTGGTTTGACGGCCGCTGTCTCCTTCAGGCAGGTTGCGGAGGGGCAGGGGGTTGCAGCAGGGTGGGGAGAAGCTGGGTGTGAGGTGGTTCTATCAAAGCCCCACGCGGTGGACGAGATTCTGAAAACGAGGATCACTACGTATCGGATCGAATAACGGGTGGACCTTGAGGAATTGCAGGATGTTTGACTGCTCGGCGTAGGCTCGCTCGAACCAGGCAAATGCTTCGTCGTATTCGTGAAGCGCCAAATAAGGATGGATGAAAGCGCCTGCGGGAACGTAGCTCTTTTCCCGACGCAGCTTCAATTCGTTAACAAGAGCAAGCGCTTCGGCGCGTCGTCCGGCATGCGCATATACCGTCGCGAGTATTTCGAGAGCACCGGGACTTCGATTCATCAGGACGAGCATCTTCTCGACTTCGGGAATTGCCATCTCTGGCTGGCGGATGGCAATGAAGGCGAAACCAAGATAAGAGCGGGCAGCTCCAGAGTCCGGGTGAACGGCGAGGTCGCTTCGCAGTTCCCGGATAGCATCATCGTAATGCCGTCCCAGGTAGAGAATCCAGGCGAGGCTGACCGCAGTGCCTGACATCGGGTCCAGTTCACGGGCACGGAGGGCCCATGAGATCGCTTCGTCCGTCCGCCCCTGGCAAATCAACCAGCGCGCAAACGCCATGTGCGCGTCAGCGTCGTTAGGCGCCAACTGAAGGGCGCGCTTGCACTCAGCCTCTGCCTCACTCCACTGCCAGCGTTTCTGATAAACGCCTGCCAGTAGAGCGTGGGCTCCAGCCAGGGAAGGGTCCAGCTGCAGCGCCTTCTGCGCTGCACTGATCATTTTGGCACGCGCCTCACTCGGAGGCGCGCCGCCAACCAGAATCAGACTCAGTTTGTCGTAGCTCTTCGCTAAGCCAAGGTAGGCTGGGGCAAAGGTGGGATCCTGGCGAATCGCAGTATTGAAGTAGGCAATGCTTGTCTCAAGCTCAGTCCTGGTATTATCTCTGCCGAATTCTCCTTTGAGGTAGTTTTCGTAGACTTCGGGGGAGACCCGGCGCGCAGCCACAAGCCTGGAACGCTCCTCTCCCGCAACGGTGGCTCTCACCTTTTCGGCGATCGCTTGCGCCACCTGACTCTCCATTGCTAGTGCGTCACTCATTTCGCGATCATAGGTCTCTGACCAGATATGCGCGTCCGTTTCAGCGCGAATCAGTTGAGCGTGGATTCGAATGCGACTTCCCTCGCGAATGACTGAGCCTTCAACAAGGGCGTCCACGTTTAGCGTCTTAGCAATATTCTGGGCCGACAGTGTTGACTCTTTGAAGCGCATGGCCGTGGTGCGGGAGATCACTCGCAGGTCATGAATACCCGCCAGGCGTCCAATCAGTTCTTCCGTCATCCCATCGGCCAGGTATTCCTGACTTGGGTCGCCGGAAAGATTCTTTAACGGCAGCACCACAAGGGAGCGGATACCCTGCCATCTCACGCTTCTGACAACGCCGTTATACACGACAAAAGCGCTGAGCGCCGCTAGGGCGGCCGCACCGGCGAAAAGAATATTCCGGCGAAGAGGAGCGAACCTCTTTGCGGCGGGTAAATTCGGAGTGGGTTCAGGCCTCTTCACCTCGAGCACGCTAGCTGTAGCAACCGGCTCAGGTTCGGCCGGCCGAGACTCGGCGCTTGGCTCAACCGGCGCCAGCGGCGCGATAAAGCGATAGCCGCGGCGCGGCAGAGTTTCCACAAACCGCGGCGCGCTCGACGAATCCTCCAGCACCTCCCGGATCCGGGCGATGGCGTTATTCAGCCCGTGATCGAAATCGACAAAAGTTTCCGCCGGCCACAGCCTGGAGTGCAGCTCTTCGCGCGTGACCACCTGGCCGGCTCGCTCCAACAGGATTGTCAGGACATGGAAGGGCTGCCCGGAAAGCCGCAACCGAATCCCGTGTTTGCGAAGTTCTCCGGTTTGAAGGTTGATCTCGAAGGCGCCAAAGCGGCGGCGCACGACGTGGTTCCGCGCTGTCTCCGCCATGGCGTTTCAAAAGCGTATCACAAAACCCTCGATACGACGCCTTATCGCGAGCGGAATGAATAACTTAGCCTCGGATGTAAATGTGAGGTGGAAAGGAGAGCCACGGGATTGAGGACTTCCCCTTGCGAGCCCAAGATGGGGAGGCCGTGCGACACCCGCTCTCGCGGTATCTCAGAAGGAGTCCTATGAAAGTTCGCATTTTCATCTTAAGCGCGGCAGCTCTGTTTGCGTCTGTCCACTCTAGCGCTCAGAACCCCATTGAGCGAATGGGCCAGACAAAGGGGCCGACGCCGAACGCTCAGAACCCCGTTACCGACTGGAACACGATTGCGTCCATGACCATCGTCACCAACGGCGGCGAAGGACCGGGCGCCTCCGGGGTCTGGTTCGCTTATGCCAGCATCGCCATGTACGACGCCGTGAATACGATTCACCACGCCAGGTTCAAACCGTTTTACTATCGCGGGTTTGCTCATAGGGATGCTTCGGACGGGGCGGCCGCGGCGGCGGCGGCACATCGGATACTGGTGAACTACTTTCCTACCCAAAAGACATCTCTTGACGCCCAATTCCAGAACTCCCTCAACGCGATTGACGCCTCACCGCAGGCTAAAACTGAAGGCGTGGATGTGGGCGAGGCGGCGGCGGCCGCTCTGCTGACGGAGCGCACTGGCGACGGCTTGAAGGCGGACGTTCCGTACACTCCCGGCAGCGGTCCCGGTGCGTGGCAACCCCACCCTCTCACCGCACCGCCGGTTACACCCTGGCTGGGCCAGATGCGCCCGTTCACCATGCGAAGCAACGACCAATTTCTGCCGGACGGGCCCACGGCGCTGGCCAGCGAAGAATGGGTGGCCGACTACAACGTGACTCGCCTCTTCGGCGATGCCAATAGCACCCTCCGCACCGCGGGTCAAACCGAGATCGGCCTTTTCTGGACTATGCATACTGCAAAGCAATATAGTGTCGTTTTCAACACCTTGGCCCAGCACTACAATCTTGACCTGATGGATTCAGCCCGGCTGCTGGCCATGCTGTGGACTGGCTATGCCGATGCGGCCATCGGATGTTTCAACGGCAAGTACCACTACAGCTTCTGGCGGCCGCAAGGAGCAATCCCGGCCGGCGGGGACAACCCGGACCTGGTCGCCGACCCCCTCTGGACATCACTGGCCGCCACGCCTAACCACCCTGAGTATCCAGCGGCGCATGCTTGCCTGACCAGCGCAGTCACTCATCTCGTTGCCGACTATTTCGGTACTCGTAAGGTACAAGTCACTGTTCCAAGCACGGTATTCAGCGACGGAGTCCACACTCACACTTTCGAAGACACGGGCGATTGGCTTAACGAAGTTTATTGGGCGCGCATGTTTGCCGGGTTTCATTTCAACCATTCGCTCCAGGACGGCGAAGAGCTTGGCAGACAAGTGGCCCATCAGCTCTTTGAAAACTACTTCCATCCGGAACACGACGATCGATAATACTCGCTCACCGAGAAAGGTCTGGGCAGCTACCGGCGTAAGCCGTTGGAGGGCCCACTCCATAAGCCTTACCAAGAGCCAAATGCTTTCCGAGCGGCTCTCAATTCGGGGGCTCAGCGCAAGCTTCCCGTAATGGGATTTCGGAGACGTCAATCCTAGCTTCGTAAGCGGTGGCGCGTCACGCGTCGAAACTGCCTGCCGACGCTTCGCAGATTCAGGCTTCGCGATAGCGACGTCGACAGGCTCCACTCCCACCACGATTTGTTATGGACTCACCGGAAGGCTGCCGCTGGGCTTGACTCCTCAGAGAAGCATTTTGAAAGTCGATCTCTCCAAGCTGGACATACTTTACAGGAGGATGAGCGACAGCGAGTTCTCTGCAATCAAGCGCAAAGATCTGGTGGCGTCGGCGAGGCCTGTCTACGATCGAGAGAGGAAGCGCCGTGGGATACCGGCTCCTAAGGTCGCCTGGCCCGATCCTCCCGACATAAACACTGTTTTGCGCGACTACCAGCGTGACCTGCCGTTAGCTGGTGGGAAATTTCTCGTTATTGTCTTTGCCATTGGCGTCATCGCGATGTACACGAACGCATATGTGTTATTAGGCCCGGGTTTCGTCGCAGCTTATTATTTGAGTAAAAGCACGAAGAGAGCGAATTTGATTCTCTGGTTGCGACGTTTCCATGACAGAAAACAACGAGATTTGGGCTTTCGAAGTTTAATAGCAGGCGCTTGCGCAGGGTGGGGATTCGCGATAACAGTCCAGGATTCTTCCTTCAAGAGGTCGGTTGGCCTAGCAATTCAGAGAGCATTCCTGGGATTCTACGGCATCGCTTTTTTATTTCCATTCCTCCTTTCTGCTCTGAGTGTTGTGTTTGTGTATCACGGGAACGAAAAGGTCGACACGGAATATAAAGTACTCACAATACTCGTCATGGCGATTGCGCTCGGAACCATTGCCTATCAGCGATCGCTGTACTGCCGGCTGACCGGGCCTGATGTTTTGGTGAAGACTCAAAGCATTCTCAAAAGACTCGAGCATCAGGGGCTCGGTTTTCAGAACCTATTTACCCATGACATCCACATCCTCGCTTGCGAAGACGCATCCTGGAGGACAGTCGTACTTGCCAGTCTCGCTGCGGTGTCCGCGGTTGTCATTGACGTAACCGAGCCCTCGGAGAACGTACTTTGGGAAGTGACTGCCGCCTTTCAACTACGACCCCCGGGGTCGATCGTGCTCGCATTCGGCACTCACGGCGAGACCCGGCACGACCTACCGCGGGACATATACAGTCGTCTGCTTTGTTGCGTTCCAGAGGCGAACTTGAGGCGGTCGCACGTTTTTGCTTACTCGTTGGAAAAGAATGGACTCCACGAACGGGCAAGGCTGCGGCAATTAGCCAACACCCTTGCCACAGCCATTGCGGAAGGCCGGTACTGGGCCGCTGTGCGGACGATTCAAGATGAAATTGCGTAGGCCTTCGAGCAAGTCCCATCGGTTCTCAAGGTCCGGGAACACCGCGATCTTGCCATACAGCCAGTTCGCGGGGATGACACGAAGTGGGCGCCGGCGGCAACCGTTCGCGCGTAGGATGCCCAAAGTCATCAACTCGGAGGAAGAAGACCCACGCGGCCAGCGAACTGCTGCCCAATCACCTTTTCTTATCGCTCACCATCGGCGAGGGCAAGCACGATGCGCTCCTTAACTCCAACGGGCTGACGAGAACCACCTCTGGGGAGGGCTTCGGACGAGCCCCTATTTCGGACGAGCCCATGAGGACATCGCCGCCCATTTTCGGAACGAACGCCCCGGTTAGGCAGTGGTTAGAACGTCAGAACTCCAGTCTGGCCTGAAACGCGAGCATTCGCGGTGAGCTGTCTCCCCCCAGTCCAACGCCGAGCAGGCCGGTGGGTGGTGAGGTGGTGGAGGTGATGGCGCCGAAGCCGGTTTGGGTGGCTGGATTTCCAGGCAGGCCGGCGGCCACGATCGAGGGCAGAGCGAAGTTGGGATGGTTGAAGACGTTGAAGAATTGTCCTTCAATCCGCAGCTTCACATGTTCACTTAGTGCGAACCTCTTTGTGAGATAGAAATCGCTCCAGACGAAATCCGGACCGCGCAGGGCATTGCGCCCCAGGTCGCCGAACTGGCAGCTTTGTGCATTGTCTCTGCCGACGCAGGCGCCGGTGCTCGGATTCACGGCAGATACGAAGGCATTGGGGTTCAGCCACTGAATGGTTCCGGGCTGGGTGACGCCGGGAATCGGATTGTGCTTATACAGCGGCACGCCCGGCACAACGCTGGCGAACTGAGGGCCGCTGCCGTTGACAATGCCGTTACCGTCAGCGCTGTAAGCAGCGCTCACCACCGAGAACGGAATTCCTGTATGAAAGAACGCGGAGCCCGATACTTGCCAGCCGTTCAAGAATGCTCCCAGCTTTGGGCTTCGCACCTTCCAGGGCAACTGGTAGACGTAGTTGCCGGTCAGGTTTTGGCGGACATCGTAATCGCAAGGGCCGCGGTCGCGCTGGAGGACGCCGGGCAAGGGCGACAAAATGCCCCCTGCTGAAAATGGCAGGAAGCCGCCGTTTGAGACGGTGTCCAGGCAATGGCTCCAGGTGTAATTCACTTGCGCCTGCAGGCCATGCGCCATCCGCTTTTCGGCGGTCAGTTGAAGCCCGTTGTAGTGGCTGTTTGCTCCGGTGCTGAGTTGCGTGACGGCGCCAAAACGCGGATCTATTGGCCGGCCGAAGGGAAATGGCGAGAAGCAGCCGGCGCAGACCGTCTGATAGCCATTTACCTGGGTGGTATAGGGCTGATTGACGGCGCGCGTGCCGACATATTGGGCTCGCAGATTTGCCGTCTGGCCAAGCTGGTGTTCCAGGGCAAAGCTCCACTGCATGAAATAGGGTGCGTGGAGTTCGCCCTCAGGCGCAACGGTGAGGGAGACCGGCGGTAAGCAGGCGTTTGGATTAGCGAGCGAAGAAGCGCAAGATAGCTCGCCTCGTTGGAAACCGCGGAGAAAACTCTGATTGGCGATGGATGTGGCCGTGACGGCGCTGTTCGGCACACCGGGTGCGATGGCCGAGCCGCCGACGGTACCCAATAAGCCGCCTTCAAATGTGCTGAAAGGCGGATTTGCGCCGAGCAGATCGGCGACGCTTCCAGGCAGTAGATCACTGAAAAGACCGAAGCCGGTCCGCAAGACCGTTTTCGGGTTCAACTGCCAGGCAATGGCGGTGCGCGGTTGCAAGAGGGCTAGAGGCGTGGAGTAAAACAGGTTGCTCTTGCCGGTTTGAATCAGTGCGCTCAAGGGCTGGTTGACATCGTGCGAGATGGCTGAGAACGAAGCGGGCAAGCGGGACAGATCGTCGTGCGGGTTGAGCGGATTTGCATTATGGGTGGCTCGCACGCCAAAGGTCCACGTGAATTTGGAAGTGACTCTCCAGGTGTCTTGGGCATAGAGATCCACATTCAGGAAATTGAATGGCTGCGAATCCGCCGACGGGTAAGTCTCGCTGGCTGTGGAGGCGATTCCATGGATGAACTGGGGCAGGTCCGTGAACGTGACGGTGGGTACGGTTCCTTCGCCGAAATCAAAGTCGTTCAGGCGAAAGATGCGGGTATTGGTTCCGAAACGAAGTTCGTGCGCGCCCAAGGTCCAGGCGAGATTGTCGTTGATGAAAAAGCGCGTCGCGCGGCGGCCTTGCACCCAGGTGTTGTCCAGACCGCCCAAGGGCGTGAATGGCGCGCTGGAACCGGTAGGCTCCAGAACAATGGGAAACGCCGTCAGGGTTTGCGGAAGATTGGCAGGTCCAAAGAGACTGGAATACCACGAGAAAGCCGGATTGAAGTAGTTGACCAGGTTTTGGGAAAAAACGTGGGTGTAGCCGGAAGCAAAGGAATAGAGCGGTTGGGATGAAACCGCATTGAACAGGGGGTTGATCGGGTCGGTCCAGGCGGATTGCAAACCGGTATCGGACTGAAAGCGATACCACGTCATGTTCTTCTCATTGATGTTGTAGTCGATGCGCGCCGTTTGCACCTGTTCATGATCGTCGCTGGAGTGCGAGATGCTTTGGCGATTCGCACAGCCATCCCCGCTGGGTGGATTGCCTGCCGTGGTAGATCCGTTGCTATTAAAGGGACAGCCGAGCATGGCCAAGGGCGTACCGGCAGTGTCGGAGTAGAGCGAAAAGAGCTTCCGGTAAAACGGCACAAGCTGCGGCTGGGGAGCATAATTTGCGCCGGTGACGGAGTCCCGCCCACCGAGGGGCAACTGGCCCAAGATGTAGTTTTCCAGCGCGGGCGTGGGGACGGTTGTGGCGGTGACGATGGGGAGCGAAATCTTGACCCATTCCGAGTCAAAGAAGAAGAAGAGCTTGTTGCGCACGACGGGGCCGGCCAGGCTGCCTCCGAAGTGATTCACGGTGGATCTGGGCTTGTGATTACCCCCTGTGGCGTTGGTGAAGAAATCCGCGGCATTGAAGCGGGCTCCGTTCCAAAGCTCGTAGAGGTTGCCATGAAACTGGTTGGTTCCGGATTTGGTGATGTAGTTGACCTGGGCCGCTCCATAGCGGCCTTGATCGACGGCATAGGAAAGGGTGTTGACCGTTACTTCGGCGATGGAATTCAAACCCAGCACCAGGTTGGTAGCGAGACCGCTGTTGAGGTTTGTTAAAGGATCATTGCTCTCCAGGCCATCCACAATATAGCCGTCCGCAAGCGCGGGAAGGCCATTGAATTCAACGTTTCCATAGCCATTGGAGCTGCCGACGAAATCATTGCCGCTGCCGGCGGTATTGATGAGCGCGCCGGCCGCGAATTGCAGGGGATAGGTCAAATCGCCTCCGGGATTCGGAAGATCTTGCAGCGCCTTGGCGCTCAGAGTGGTAGCGGTATTCGGATTTTCGGTATCGATAGCGGCCGATTGCTCAGTGACGGTGATGTTCTGGCGCATGCTTTGCACCTTCATTACGAAATTCACGGTTTGCGTGCTTCCCAGCGCGGCGGCAACAGAACTGTTCTTCTGCGGCTCAAATCCGGCCGCATCCACTTGGACGTGGTAGCTGCCGGGACTCAATTGAGGAAATTGAAAGCGGCCCTGGTCATCTGTTCGTACGGTCCGTTTCAGGCCGGTCTCATTATTCGAAAGGCTTACTTGCGCTTTGGACAGTGGGCCGCCGGTTTCATCTTGCACGACGCCGGCTATGGCGCTGGTGGTTTCGCCCTGGGCAGCGGAGGGGGGCGGGTGAAAGAGCAGTGCGACCAAAAACGGAATCAGAAATTTAGGCATGCCTAAAACACACTGTAGCATGCCCGCCTTGAAAGGGAGCGCGATAGACTGCTTATTTAGTGAAGGCTAGAAGAGAAACCGCCGGCAATACGGAATCCATGGACGATTACCTGAAGGCGGCGCTGGAACTGAGCGGGGCCGATGATAAGGCAGTGACCAGCAACGCTCTGGCGGAGCGGCTGGGCGTTCGGGCCGCTTCTGTCACGGGCATGTTGCAGAAACTCGCTGCCGGCAAACCGCCGCTGGTGAGCTATCAGAAGCACCATGGCGCCCGGCTGACGGCGGCGGGCAGGATGAGGGCGCTGGAAGTGCTGCGCCATCACAGGCTGCTGGAACGCTTCTTGCATGATTTCCTGGATTACGGCTGGGACGAAGTGCATGAAGAGGCGGAACGGCTGGAGCACTTCATTTCAGAGAAGCTGGAAGACCGGATTGCGGCAAAACTGGGGGACCCGCAAGTGGATCCTCATGGCCATGCTATCCCCGAAAAGAACGGCGCGGTGGCGGCCCGGCAGGAGATCAACCTCTTGAACTGGGCGTGCGGTGTGGAAGCGGTAATTAGCAGCGTTTCAGACCGCTCCGCTTCTGAACTGCGGGAGTTGGAGAGGCTCGGTTTGCGGCCCGGCGTTCCGGTAATAGTGGAAGGCGGAGCGCGAGGCACCTCCGTGCTGGTTCAGGTCAACGGCGACCGCAAGACGACGCGTTTATCCGCCGAGTTGGCATCCCAAATTTGCGTGGTGGCCGCTGCCCGCACAAGCACCACCTGATTGCTTCTTTTTAATTTTCGCCATCCTTGCGAACAGGGATAGCGTACGATACAATTTCACACAAAGTAGTAACACTTTTGTATAGTTCAAAGTTTTCTCATCTTGATAAAGACTTCCCCCATTCTTCATATCGAGGATGAGGACGCGTCGGCGTACCTTCTTCAGGCGGCCTTGGATGAGGCTGGGGTTTCTAACAGGACTTTCCGGGTTTCTTCAGGGGAAGAAGGATTGGCCTTTCTTTGCAAATCTGGCGCCTACCAGCAGGCTAAAACACCGGGGCTGGTGATCTTAGATCTCAATATGCCCGGCATAGACGGCTGGATGGTGCTGAATGTGATGCAGAGGCAGAGCGAGCTGCGCACCATTCCGGTGGTTATTTTGAGTTCTTCCGATTCAGAAGCCGACCGCAGCCGTGCGTTGCGACTGGGAGCCCGCCATTATTTGCTGAAAGAGCAGGATATCGCCGCGATGGGTCGAGCTTTGCAGGAGACCTGCCCGGACTTTCTAGATATCGGACAGAAAGGGACGGAAGCTTTCCCGTTTGAGAGCAGCACGCTTGTCTATGACCGGGAGCTATGGCTGCCGGTGCGCGAAACGGAAAACGCGGCTAATCGCCCAGATTCTCCAATGGCTCCGTGCCCTGCACCATCTTCGTTGCCGCCTGGCCTGTGATGAGCCGGGCTCCGCGGTTGAAGGTGATGTAGAGGAAACCCCACTGGATGAGAACCAGAATCCGGCTTTGGAACTCCACGATATACAAGAGGTGGATAAAAAGCCAGACGACCCAGGCAGGGAAGCCCTTCAGGTGCACGCCGAACACGTTGGCGACGGCGGCAGCACGGCCAATAACGGCCAGATCACCCTTATTGAAGTAGGCGAACGGCTTCTGGTCGGGCTGGTTCTTTAGCTTCCGAATAATGTCGCGTGCAGCGTACGAGCCGCTTTGCATGGCTGCCTGCGCTACGCCGGGCATAGGTTTGTGGTTGGCGTCCTCAACATAAGCAAGATCGCCGACCACATAGATGTCCGGGTAATTGGGGATGGAAAGATTGGCCGTGACCTTGATGCGGCCGCCGCGGTCCGTTTCAGCGCTCGTTTGTTTGGCAAGCGCACGCGCAAACTCACTGACCCCGACACCGGCGGCCCAAAGAACGGTGTGAGAGGCAATATGCTCTGGTCCGGTGGAGGATTTCAGCGTGACGCCGTTTTCATCCACGCATGTCACCATCAGGCCGGTTCGTGCCCGGGCGCCGAGTTTGACCAGCTGATCTTCGGCCGACTTGGAAAGTTCCGGCGGGTAGGAAGCAAGAACGCGCTGTCCGCCATCAATGAGAATGATACGTGCTTCCTCCGGCTTGATGGAACGGAAGTCATGCTTCAGGGTGTGTCTGGCGATTTCGCTTAACGCGCCTGCGAGTTCCACGCCGGTGGGACCGCCACCGACTATGACGAAGGTCAGCCAGGCGCGGCGCTGTTCGGGATCCAAGGTGCGTTCGGCGGCTTCGAAGGCCAGCAGGATTTTGTGCCGAATCATGGTGGCGTCTTCGATGGTCTTTAGGCCGGGCGCCCACATCTTCCAATCGTCATGGCCAAAGTAAGTGACTTGAGAACCGGTGGCGACCAGCAAAGAGTCATAAGGAACTACGCCGCCGTCGCGCAGCGACACGCGTTTGGTTGTGGGATTAAGATCGATGGCTTCTCCCAGCAGCACCCTGGTGTTTTTCTGCGCGCTCAGAACGCTGCGAATAGGAGCGGCAATTTCACCGGGCGAAAGAGAGCCTGTCGCCACTTGATAAAGCAGCGGTTGAAACAGGTGATAGTTGCGGCGGTCAATGACGGTGATGTCCACCGGCGCAGTCTTAAGGGCTTGCGCCGCATAGAGGCCGCCGAAGCCTCCGCCTAGAATTACGACTCTATGTCGATCTGCCATTTGTCTTATACCTGAAGATCTGCGGTGGGAAGAAAGCGCGGGGCGCGGCGAGCCTGTCTCAGTTGCTCGAAAGCGTAAGCGATTCGCAACAGTTTCGGTTCGGTCCACGCGGCGCCAAAGAAAGAGATGCCCATGGGCAGGCCGAAGTCAAAGCCGGCGGGCACCGTGATGTGAGGGTAACCGGCTACCGCGGCCGGCGAAGAACAGCCACCCGCATTGCCGTCACCATCGACTAGATCGATGAGAAACGCGGGACCGGCAGTGGGCGCGACGATGGCGTCCAGGTGATTCTGCTGAATAAGCGCATCAATGCCTTCGACGCGGGACTGGCGCTGAATGGCGGCGAGAGCATCCAGATACTCCTTCTGCGTCAGATCGCCTTTGGCTTGCGCCTGCTCCATGAGTTCCTGTTCAAAATAGGGCATTTCAGCATTACGGTGGTCCTTATTGAATTGGATGCAATCGGCCAAAGATTTCACTGGGCAGTTGCGCTTCGACAGATAGACGTTTAAATCGTTTTTAAACTCATATAGCAATACTTGCTGCTCGGCTTTAGACCACGGTTCAAGCTGCGGAAACTCCACAGGATCAATGATGATGGCGCCGGCCGTGCGCATCAGGTCAATGCACTGCTGAAGGACGGCGGTATTGCGCGGGCCAATGGTGAAGTACTGGCGGGCGATTCCGAGGCGGGCGCCTTTGAGTCCATTCGGGTCAAGAAAACGCGTATAGTCTTTGAACGATTTGCCGTCACTTGCGTTCGTGGCCGGGTCATTCTGATCAATACCGGTGAGCGCACCCAGCAGAATGGCGGCATCGCGCACATTGCGAGCCATGGGGCCGGCGGTGTCTTGGCTGTGAGAGATAGGAATAATACCCGAACGGCTCACGAGGCCGACCGTCGGCTTGATGCCCACCAGACCGTTCATGGACGAGGGACAAACGATGGAGCCGTCGGTCTCGGAACCGATACCGGCAGCGGCTAGATTTGCCGAGATGCCCGAGCCTGTACCGGAGCTGGAGCCGCAGGGGTTGCGGTCAAGGACATAAGGATTTTTGGTCTGACGGCCGCGGCCGCTCCAGCCGCTGACGGAATGAGTAGAGCGGAAATTGGCCCATTCGCTGAGGTTGGTCTTGCCGAGAATGACGGCTCCGGCGGCGCGCAGTTGTTGCGCTACGTAAGAATCGAGCGGGGCGGGCGTACCAACAAGCGCCAGCGAGCCGGCAGTGGTTTGCATTTTGTCGCCCGTATCGATGTTGTCTTTGATGAGAACGGGAACGCCGTGCAGCAGGCTGCGGGGCCCTTTCGCTTTATGTTCCGCGTCCAGGGCGCGCGCGATGTCAAGGGCGTCAGGGTTCGTCTCGAGAACAGCGCGCAGTTGAGAGCCATGCCGGTCGAAATCCTCGATTCGCTGGAGGTAACGCTGGCAAAGGCTTTCAGACGTGAGGAGGCCAAAGTTCATTTGCCGCGAGATTTCGGAAATGGTAATCTCTTCGATCTCAATGGGCGCGGCTTGAAGAGGTATGGGACGTTTGGCGTGTTGAGCAGCCTTGCCTGCAACATTGACTAGCGCCAGCGAGCTAGCGGATTTAGATAAGAAGCCTCTGCGGTTCATGGATCGGGGTGTTGAAACCATAGTCGCAGGGTTTGCTCCGGCGTTGGTTGCAGTCTGGTTATCGCTTTGCAGAAGTGGGACAGGTTTGTTCAGAAGTGAACACGTCGAGGGCGCAAAAGCTAAGGGAAACCACTATTTCGCGATGGCTGGTTACCTGCTCAGGGTGGACTGGTGATCAAGAGTATTCGATTCGCGGCCAGGCAGTTACGCAAGAACCCGACTTTCACGCTGGTGGCTGTTCTATCTCTAGCCTTAGGGATTGGGGCGACCTCGGCGATGTTTAGCGTGGCGGACGGATTACTTTTGCGACCGCTGCCTGTGCCAAATGCCGCCGATGTGGTTCACGTGGAAAGTTACTCCAAGGCTGAGCCGCATCAGGCGATGTCCTGGCAGGATTTCCGTGACTATAGCGAGCGGAACCATTCGTTCTCGTCGATGGTGGCTTACAAAGGGACATCTCTTGGATACAAGCGCCAGGCTGAGGGGATGGCGCATCTCGACCTGGGGTTGCTGGTATCCGGCACGTTCTTTCAGGATCTCCAGGTGAAGCTAATTTACGGGCGCCCCTTTCGACCAGATGAGAATGCAGTTCCGGGTCGAGACGCCGTGGTGGTTTTGAGTCATGAGTTCTGGGCGACGGAGTTCGGAGGCGATCCGCACGCCGTGGGACAGCGCATTCGGCTCAATGGAGTGGAGTTCACCATCGTCGGCGTTGCGCCGGCAAGCTTCACGGGAATGGACGAGTTCACCCGCCCTCAGCTGTTTGTTCCGCTGGCTATGGCGGGCGCCTTAGGAGACGAAAAACTGTGGCAGGACAGGGCCGCGCGTGGCTTGAATGTGAACGGGCGATTGAAAGCGGGCGTGAGCATTGCGCGGGCAGAGGCGGATCTCATGGCCATCGGACATGCTCTTGCCGGCGCTTATCCCAAGACGGACGCGTTTGAAAATGTGCGTGTCAACAGCGAGCTTCAGGCCAGGATGGATGACTCGCCGAGTGACACGTCGGTTGTGGTGATGCTGATGGCGCTTGCCGTTTGCGTGCTGCTGGTTGCCTGCGCGAATGTCGCGGGATTGCTGATGAGCCGTGCGCGCGCCCGCACTAAGGAGATTGCCGTGCGGCTCGCGGTGGGCGCTAACCGGACGCAGCTAGTGGGACAGTTGCTGCTGGAGAGTCTGCTGATTTCGCTGATGGGCGCGTTTGGCGGCATTGGGATCGCGTGGATGGGGGTTCAATACTTTGCCAACGTCATGGTTCCCTCCGACTTGCCGATAGGCCCAGTGTTCGAGAACGATCTGCGCATGCTGCTATTTACTTTGGCAGCTTCGCTGCTCAGCACTATTTTGTTTGGCTTACTGCCGGCTGTTCGCAACACGCAAGTGGATCTGATTCCTTCTTTGAAAGCGGCGGACGCTGATTCGAAAGGCAAACAAAGCATTTGGGGCCGGAATGGGCTGGTGGTGGGACAGGTTGGCGTCTCCATGGCTTTGCTGGTAGTGGCGGCCCTCCTGTATCAGGGATTCACGAGCATCCTGAATGCGGGACCCGGCTTCCGGACAGACCACATGCTGATGATGAGCTTCAATCCTTCTCTCGTCCGGAACACACCGGAGCAGACGCAGAATTTCTATCGGCGTCTATTGGCTGAGGCGGGGCAGGCGCCCGGCGTTCAGAATGCGGCACTGAGCTATGTGATTCCGATGGCGAACATGCAGCATGGTGAGTCATTCGTGCCGGAGGGTTACGACCTGACGCCGGGCCAGGATTCCATCTCTCTTGCCGGAAACATTGTGAGTCCTGATTACTTCAAGGTGCTGGCGATCCCCATTGTGAGCGGACGCGCGTTCACGCCCTTCGATAACGCCAATACGCCGAAGGTAGCGATTATCAACGAAGTCATCGCCAACAAATATTTCAAAGGCAAAGAGGCGGTGGGCCGGCGGATCCATCTCGGCGACAAGAATGGACCCTGGGCGCAGATTGTTGGCGTGGCCAAGACGACTAAGGTTTTTTGGGTTGGCGAGCCGCCGCAGGAATTCCTCTATTTGCCTTTTGCACAAGCGCCACAAGCAGCCATGACGTTGTTCGTCACCGCGAAGGGAGACGAATCGGCGCTGGCTGATCCACTCAGGAGAGTAGTGCCGCAGATTGACAGCAATCAGCCGGTGTTCGATGTCAGGACGATGGGCTACTTTTATTACAAGCGTGCCGTGGTGACCGCTCACATTGTGCTGAACAGCGTGGCTGCATTGGGCGGAATGGGGTTGTTTTTATCCATGGTGGGGCTGTACGGCGTTGTAGCGTTTTCGATTGGCCGCCGGACCCGCGAGATCGGGTTGCGCATGGCCATTGGAGCGGACAAGTCCGATGTCATCGGCATGGTGCTGAAGCAGGGTCTGGTGCTCGGCTGCTGCGGGGTTCTGGCAGGAATGCTTCTCAGCTTTGGCGCGAGACCCTTGATTGGCGACCTGCTGACGGGCGCGGGACGAGGCTCTGACGTTATGACCATCGGCGTGGTGGGTTTATTGATGCTGATAGTGACTTTGCTGGCGGTGTTCGGACCGGCGAGGCGCGCGTCCGGAATTGATCCCATTCGCGCGCTCCGGGATGAGTAGCTTGTTCATTGCTCAGCGGCTGATTTTGAACACGTAGGCGTATTCGCCGGTCTGTTGCGCGGGAGCCTGCAAGTGGAGTCCGGTGGCGTCTTGTGTCCAGGTGATCTTGGCGTTGGAGCCAAGCAGTTGAATGTTGTTGACGCCGGTTTTGCCCTTCGCCAGAGATTTGATGTCCAACTTGCCGGCTTGAGGCCAACCTAAGGCGATGGCGTAAAGGTTGTTGCCTTTGGTGGTGAAGCGAATGTCCTGAGCGGAAAAGCCTTCGTTGCTTTGGTCGTTAAAGGCGCCGCCTTTTACTTTTTTGGGTCCTTCACCGTACACGGTCCAGGGGCGAGTTCCATAGATCGCTTCGCCGTTGGTGTTAAGCCAGCGGCCCATGTCGAGAAGAATGTGCTGGGCCTGCTCAGGGATAACGCCGTCAGGGCGCGGTCCGAGGTTTAACAGTAGCACTCCGTTTTTGCTGACGATGTCCACGAGTTCGGTGATGAGTGAGCCGGGCGTGCGGAAAGTATCGTCCTTAATGTAGCCCCAGGATTTGTTGCTGATAGACGTGTCGGTTTGCCACAGCAGTTTGCGTGAGCCTTCGAGCTGCCCGCGTTCTATATCGAGGACGGCCACTTGATCGGGAAAAGCCGTGTACTTGTAGTTGATGGCAGCGGTCGAATGATGAGCGGCGGCTTCGTTGTAATAAAAGGCGGCAAAGCGTTTCAGGTAGGGCTCAAACTCTTTGGTGTTGATCCACCAATCGAACCACATCACTTCCGGGTGATACTTTGTGACGATTTCAGAGGTACGAGCTAACCAGTCATCGAGGTAAGCGGGGTCGGGATGGGCGGCCCATTCCTGATGGTTCTTGTCCGTCACGCCGGCATGGGCGGGTCCGTAAAACGAGGCAAATTGCGGATCCTGAACATCGGAGGGAAACTCGCGGCCGCCGTTGAAGAAGAAATAATGCTCGGCGCGGTGGCTGGAGACGCCGAAATGCAAGCCGTCGGCGCGAACCGACTTTTCGAGTTCACCAACGACATCGCGCTTTGGCCCCATTTTGGCGGCGGACCAATCGGTTAAGCCCGAGTCGTACATGGGGAAGCCGTCGTGATGCTCTCCGACCGGAATGACGAATTTAGCGCCCGCGTTTTTGAAGAGGTCGGCCCAGGCTTTCGCATTGAAGTTCTGCGCCTTGAAATCGGCGATAAAGTTCTTGTATCCGAACTTGGTCTGCGGGCCGTAAGTAGCCACTTCGTGTTTGAAATCAGGAGTGCCCTGCAGATACATGTTGCGCGGGTACCATTCGCTGCCGAACCCGGGAACGGAATAGACGCCCCAGTGAAGGAAAATGCCAAACTTTGCGTCCTTATACCAGTCTGGGATCTGATAATTCTTTAAGGACTCCCAGGTAGGTTTGAACGGGCCGGACTGCGCCTGGCGGTCTACCTCCTGAAGAATAGCTTTGCGCTGAGCGTCGTATTTGGAGATGGATTTCTCCCAGACCCGGTCATCGGCGTTGGGAGTTTGTGCGTGGACCAGGGCGATGAATGCTGTCGCGATTAGGAAGCGGGTGGTTAGTCTCATGCAAGGAAGGGCTATAGGCCTTAAGCATCATACAGCACTTTAGCGCTAACGTACATTGTCGCGAGGATTTCACCTCTGTTTGTTTGCTACAGTCTTTGGAATGCAAAAGTCCCCGGCCTTGATCGCGTTGCTGACTTGGGGGTTGAGTTTGAGCGCTCAGCAGAGTGCTGACACGATTCTGGTGAACGGCAAGATCATCACGATGGACGCTGGCGACTCGATTGCCGAGGCAGTTGCCATCAGTGGCGGCAAGATTTTGGCGGTGGGCAGTAAAGACCATGTGATGCAGCGCGCCGGGAGCGGCACGAAAGTCATCGATTTGCATGGTCGAACAGCTACACCTGGGCTCATTGACTCGCATCTGCATTTTGCCTCGGTTGATCCAATTTATTCCATCAATCTCGGCCGCGTGAAGAGCGTTGAGGAAGTGATCGAGCTGGTTCGCCAGCGAGCGGCGAACGCTAAGCCAGGCGAATGGATTCGCGGTGAGGGTTGGGATGAGGGCAAACTCGCGGAACGCCGTTATCTGCTGGCCTCGGATTTAGATAAGGCCGCTCCGCGGAATCCGGTTTGGCTCGGTCATACCACCGGGCATTACGGAGTCGCCAATAGTGTGGCGTTAGAGATGGCACATATCACTGCGGCTACGCAAAATCCGACGGCGGGCACGATTGATAAAGATGCGAACGGCCAGCCGACTGGCGTGATTAAAGAAGCGGCGGCCATGAGTCTGGTGACGAAGCTGATACCGGAATATACCCATGACCAGATGCGGGATGGATATCTGGCGACCATGCGCGCGTTGAACGCCGAGGGAATGACGGCGATTAAGGACCCGGGCATGGGTCCGGAGAATTGGAAAGTCTACGCGGAGTTGCGGGACCAGCATCAGCTTTCGGTGCATCTGTTTACGCTTTGGAGCGGAGGTACGACTTTGGCGCAGGCGCAACAGGTGGTGAGCCGGATGCTAAGTCTTCCGAAGTCTGATGATGACCTCCTGGTTTCGGGCGGTGTGAAACTCTACATGGACGGCAGCGGCGGGGCGCGCACGGCTTGGCTCACGCAGGATTGGAACCGTAAATTCGAACTAGTGGACAAGGGCAACCGGGGCTATCCCTTGACTGACCCTGAGGTCTACAGGGAGCAGGTCCGGCTGATTCATAACGCCGGGATTCACGTCGGGACGCATGCGATTGGCGACCGGGCGATTGATTGGGTGGTGGATACCTATGCCGAGGTTTTGAAGGAAAAGTCGACGGTGGGGCTGAGGCACAGTATTATTCACGCGAATATTCCCAGCGATCATGCGATTCAGACTATGGCTTCGCTGGAGAAGCAGTACGACGCCGGCTATCCGGAGGCGCAGGCGGAGTTTATGTATTGGATCGGCGACACGTACGCCGGGAATTTCGGGCAGGCGCGCAATCTACGGCTGATGCCTTTTCAGACTTACCTGAAGAAGGGTGTGATGTGGGCGGGGGGGTCGGATTATTCTGTGACGCCCTTGGCCGCCCGGCTGGGGATCTGGGCGTCCGTGGCTCGCGAGACTCTGAATGGGACGTATGGCAAGCAGCCGTTCGGGACGGCTGAAGCTGTGGATGTACATGCGGCGCTGCGGTCCTACACGATTTGGGGCGCTCATCAGCTGTTTCTGGAGAAGCGGATTGGATCGCTGGAGGTAGGCAAGGATGCGGATATTGCTGTTTGGGACCGGGATTGGTATTCGGCGCCTGTGGCGGAGTTGAAGGATATGAAGTGCCGGATGACGATGGTTCAAGGGCGGGTGGTTTTTCAGAATTGAGCGGTTTTGTAGGCAAAGGACCACCTGTCACGGATCTTCTAGGAATCTGCTAGGGCACCGGAAGGGTCTGCCGCAGTTCGCGAAACCAGTTCACAACCACCTGTATTTGGCACGCATCGGAAATCGCATCGACGTTACGCATTCGAATGAACCGCCCATCTGGCGCGACCGAATAAGCCCGTGTCCAAACGTCGGTCAGTGCTGGCGAGAAGCCTCGAATTAAGATGTGAGGGTGACCAGCGGGGCCAGCGGCTTTGCGTGCGACCGCCAACAAGTTCTGTGCCGGATCCAGGAAGTAGATCTGCGACCCGTCTTTCGACCATGTTGGATCGTGCCCGCCAGCCTCCGACACCTGCACTGGTAAACCGTCGACTCGCCCCAGGCGGGAATTGTAGGGCTGCAAGAAGACCTCCGGTCTTCCGAGCCGGTCACTTTCGTACAATACAAAACCGCCGTCCGGCGAGAACGAAGCCGAGCGGTCCCATCCCGGACTGGTGATAAGTGGATGAGGCTGGTGATCGCCACCAAGTGGAATCACCATCACGTCACCTTTGGTATCGGGATGCACTCCCTCCAAAAAGAGCACCGCATTTGCCGCCGCAGACCACGCCTCGGGGAATTGGCCGAAGTCTGGCTCTTGGGTCAATCGCTCGATGGATTGGGGTGCGTCTAGTGGAATTCTCACAAGGTTCACAAAATCAGCATTGGATCGTTCGGAACCAGTGATGATGGACCTGGAGTCCGGACTCCAGGTCACACGCGGCCGGGGAACACTCACCTCCAGAAGCTGAATCCAAGCGCCCGTGCGCATTTGGTAGCTCCAGACGGTCCAACGGTTTTGTCCGTCGCGCCGCACCAGCGCCAACTTCAGTCCGTCAGGCGACGGGACCGCCTGTTCATAAGCCCCCCGCGGCAACAGAATCTGGGTAATCTCGCCGGATGCAGACACGAATTCAACGGTTCTCTCCGGCGGGGGCTGGTTGCGCACGTAAACCAAGGTGCCGTCCTTCGAAACACGCGCCTTCGCACTCATCCAGCCTGAAGGGGCTACGTCCTTCACCACTTCCACGGCGCTTCCCTTGAACTTCAGATGCTTAGCATCGAATGGCGCCACGAATAAGCTCCCGTTTGAGTAGTACAGTATCTGGCCAGTAGATAACACCTCAGCGCCGACGGCATCTTTGAGGAGATCCGTAAAGCCGCGTGTTCCGATATCCATCACCTGGAGCGATCGGCGAAGGGGACCTCGATTGACGGTATAGATCATCTGTGGATGATAGGCGCCGATTACCTCGTTGGGGAACGCATATGTGCTTCCGCGCCCGGTCAATGCAGCCGGAATCATCAACTCGGGTGTGCCCGCTTCTTCTCGAACGCGCCATACTCCCGATTTTCCCTGCATCTGGCCGTTGAAGTAGATGAATCCGTCTCCGGCCCATACCCCGTTCCATCGATCGAACGTGGGCGTGAGCGACGCGACAATTCGAACACCAGACGCGTTCACAACCTTCAAATGGCCCGGCGTATAGAATCCGATGTTCTTACCGTCGGGCGAGAAAAAAGGAGCGTGCCCATCATCGGTTCCAGGAATTCGGCGTGAGTAGTCTTCATCTAAATACCGCCGGTACAGACTTCGAACACCGAGTACAGCGGCGTCATATACAAGTTGATCTCCCCTTGGAGATATAGTTATACCGCCCATGTCGGTACCCGGAGGCAGGACGATGGAATAGCGGAATACCCGGGCATCAGATCCTGTTCCCGACTTTTGACTTTGAATGAAAAGCACCAGAACGGCGCCAAGGAGAAAGAGGGCCAAGGCCGACGTGAAGAAAGAATATAGACGGTAGTCCCCTCTTTGCACATTCGATAAAGGAATCCCCTCCGAAGCGGCAGCCTCCAATGGCATCGCGTGGCTATGGGTCGAGTTCGCTGGCGCCATAGCCACACTCTCGCTCCCTGGCACATTCGCATCGGCCGTCACGGAGGGAATGGGTTCCGCCTGCGATATCGACTCGACAGGTGCGATGAAGCGATACCCTTGTTTCGGAACAGTCTCTATAAATCTCGGCTGAGTTGCTGAGTCGTTCAAGTCACGCCTCAGCCTGTTTACGGCAGTGTACAGCGCGACCTCAAATTCCACAAACGTCCCAGCCGGCCAGAGGGCTCGTTGCAACTCCTCCCTGCTAACAATTTTTCCTGCCGATTGAATGAGCCGAATGAGAATCGTGAATGACTGCTGCGACAGATTGACGACGCGACCTCGCCTCCGTAGCTCGGGGCGTGCCGTGTCCAACTCGAAAAGCCCGAAGCGAAACAGCAAAGCACTCGCGCCTTCGGAGCGCTCCAGGACCTCTGACATGCAACGTAGTCTAACATTTGCGCTTGTAAGGTTTGCCTGTAAACCTCTGAAAGCAAAAGGCCTGTACGGCTAGATCGAGTTAGAGAACGGTTATTTCCAAATCAGAGACAAAGGCGCACCCGGGCTGCTACCTTCGGCTTCAGCAAACGTATCTCAGCGACCTTTCAGACGCTGAGCAGACAGCAACAGCAAAAAACATGGAGGTGTTCTTGAAAAGGTTCTTCTCGCTTATGGTGGTGGTCCTTGCCACCCTTGCTATTCCATGCAAGAGCAACGCGCAGGTTTCCTATGTGAAAGTATGCGATAAGTTCGGTACTGCGTTTCAATATGTTCCCGGCACAGACATTTGTGTAAACAGCCTGACAGGGGAAGCCCGCGAATTTGTCGGCACGGACAACAACAACAATCCCGAAGTATGGCGGACCTTTTTGCCTTACCCGCAAGGGAAGTGGGTCGAGAACCTGCGCACGGATTGCGGACCAGGAAAACTCGTGAAGTTGGGAAATTTCAAGAGCACCGACTTCCTCTTAAACGCGTTCAATAGGAAGCAGACCGCACCCGTCAATGTACCCGTTAAGCCTGGAGAGTTCATCTCGAAGGTGATTATGTCCGGGGGGTTCTACGATCCAAGACTGCCTTCTTCCCGAAGTGGGATCAACGGGTCCCAGGGTCTATGTGTCAGGTCTTTAGATCCAGGCCTCCTTGAAAACACATCGGCCGGCGCGCTAAACCCTCCTTACGGCAACGGTTCTTTGCCCATCGGTTGCATATCCAATTCAAGAATTCTCAATATGCCGGCGGCTTATTCTGTGTCGGCCACGGCGGCTTATCCAAATGTGGACGTCTTCTTCACGTCCGACGACCAGGCAACCGTAAGCGGGCCCTATATGTACGGAAAGCAACTTGTGGTGACCACTGACCTGGGTTCCGACAGTTTCCCTCAACTGACCTATTTCGACGCGGTCGCGCAAGCCAGTAAGCCGCTCGCCGGTACAGTGTCTGCCTGGGTCTGCGTTGCGGAGACTGGTCCGGATTTCTAAGTACGACGGCGACTTGGAGATCCGCGACAGCCACCGGAGCCCCTAAATGCGTGGAATCGACGAGGGTTACGGAGTAGTGGTGACTGTCACGGATCTTTTTAACGTGCGGCGCTAATGCCTTGAACTCCACTGGCCGATTTTCCTGGTAGGTAGCCGGAGAAATTTCGGCGAGTGGAAGGCCACCATTAGTTTTGTGGAAAGGAAGTCGCACAAGGATAATCCGCTTCGCTGGATAACCCGAAGGATGCCCGTCGGACTCTGGCTGGTCGCGCTCCTGGCAGATGGTTCCGCACCGTCTCTGGTGCAGGACTTCGGCTCGGCGGCCGTTAACGGCTCGGGCAACCAGATCAGCCTGAGCTTTTCCCTGAAGAATGTGGTGGCAACGCCCAAGATTTTGATCGGTGGCATTGATTTTTCCACCGGCTCGCTCACTTGCAACAACAGCTTGTCAACTTGCAGCGCGGCGGTTACCTTTGCTCCCCGATCGGCCGGACTGAAGCAGGATGCACTCGTTCTAACCGACGGCAAGGGAAACGTGCTTGCCTCTGCATCCCTTCATGGCATGGGGGTAGCGCCCAGTCTGCGGGTACTGCCAGCAACAATTTCTACATACGCGGGAAGCGGCAGTTGGGGCTACTTCGACGGACAAGCGACATTCGCTACTTTTCGCAATCCACAGGGGCTAACGATGGACCTGGCGGGAAATGTATTTGTCGCGGATTCGTTGAATCAGGTTATTCGAAAAGTCAGTCCCTCCGGACTCGTCTCTACCATCGCAGGCACCGGCAGCGCAGGCTATTCAGGCGACGGCGGCCTCGCCACCAATGCTACCCTCAACACCCCGACGGGGATCACCATGGATGCGGCAGGCGACCTGTTCATCGCAGATCAGGGCAATTCACTCATCAGACGGGTGGACGCCGTTAGCGGGCTCATCACCACCGTGGCCGGGGGCGGAAACAGCACAGCGAATGGAGTGACAGCTACCTCAGCCGAGCTCTCAGGCCCAAACGCGGTGGCTGTGGACACGGCGGGCAACCTCTTCATCGCCGACACTTTTCACAATCTGGTTCGGGAAGTGGCTGCGTCGACGGGCCTCATGACAACTGTCGCCGGCGGCGGAACGCAGTCGCTTCCCGATTTCGGCAACGGAGGTAAGGCAACATCGGCTCAATTGGACAACCCCGCTGGAATCGCTTTGGATTCAACCGGCGCGGTTTATATTTCCGACACCGGTCACAGTATGGTTCGGCGGGTGGATCCTGCGTCCGGCATTATCACCCAGGTGGCGGGAACCGGTGTCTATGGAAGTAGCGGCGATGGCGGCCCCGCGAGGTCAGCCTTGCTGGCTTCTCCGCAGGGACTGCGGTTGGACGCGAACAACAACCTCTATATCGCCGACATGGGCGCCGATTTAGTTCGTTTCGTAAATTCGGCTACGGGCCAGATTTCGACCATTGTTGGCAACGGCACTCAGGGGCGTAGCGGCGATGGCGGAGTGGCGGCTTCGGCAGCTCTCAGCAGCCCGAGCGACGTCACGCTCGACGCCGCTGGGAACGTCTTTATAGCCGACTACTCCAACAATGTCATTCGAAAGGTCGCGTTCAACCCACCCACACTCATTTTTCCTGCCACCAACCTCGCGCTGACAAGCGCTGCCATTCCGGTGACGGTTGAAAACTGGGGCAATGCGACTCTGAACCTGTCCGGCTTGTCGATCTCTAACGGATTCGAGCAACTGGCTTCGGGATCCAACCCATGCTCGGCCTCTTCCGCGCTGGCTCCCGGCATCAATTGCACCAGCGCCCTTGCTTTTGCGCCCACTACGCCAGGGACATTGACCGGCACGCTCACGGTAAACAGCAATAGCAATAATCAGAACTCGTCAATGGTGGTTAGCTTATCGGGTCAGGCCATGAGCGGAACGCCTGCGGCCTCACTCAGCGCTACTTCCCTGTCCTTCCCAAATCAGCCGGTCAACTCGCTTAGCAGCGGACAGACTCTCACGGTTCAGAACACCGGAACTGCCGCTCTCGCTATTGCCACTATTCAGGTATCAGGCGCGGATGCTGCCGATTTCGTCGTCAGCGCAAGTACCTGCCAGTCGGTATTGGCGGAAAATGCCAGTTGCACGGTAACGATTAAATTCGAGCCACCTCAGTCAGGTACAAGAACCGGAATGTTCACTCTGACCAATTCAGGTGCAAATCCGATTTTGTCGGCAACTCTGACGGGCGTGGGCACTGGCGGAGCGACGCCGCAAATCAGCACGTCGGCCATGCAGTTTGGCTCGCAACTCGTCACCTCCGCCGGTGCGGCGCAAAGTTTGACCCTGACCAACAGTGGCGTTGCTCCGCTTTATGTGTACAGCGCAACGTTGAGCGGGCCCAACAGCTCCGACTTCTGGATTGACAGCTCCACCTGCGGCAGCTCAATAGCGGCCTCGTCGTCGTGCAGCTTTTCCATCAGCTTTGTGCCCACCGCAGCAGGCATCCGCACAGCCAGCTTGTTGTTGACTCTTTCCGCTGGGATTACACCCCAGGCTATTTCGTTGAATGGCGCCGGGATGGCGCAAGCCTGCGTGAGTTCCATTACTCCCGCGAGCCAGCTCTACGCAGCAGCGGGCGCTTCGGACAGCGTGACGGTCACAGCGGCGAACAATTGTCAGTGGTCCAGCATCTCCAACGTGGATTGGATCGTCATTAACTCAGGCGCCGGAACCGGTTCCGGCACGGTGCAGTTCAGCGTCAGCCCGAACACCACTGCACAGCCTCGCAGCGGGACGATCACGCTGGCCAACCAGACCGAAACCATCACTCAAATGGGAATCGGCCTGCGCTTCGTGCCCGTTACGCCGTGCCGCATAGCCGACACCCGAAACCCTAACGGCCCGTTTGGCGGCCCCTTGATTGCAGGAGGAACTGCGCGTGAGTTTCTGCCACAGAACAGTGCCTGTGGGATTCCCTCCACGGCCCAAGCCTATGCCTTGAATATCACGGTAGTGCCCGCCGGCCCGCTGGGGTACCTCACCGTCTGGCCATCCGGTCAAACCCGGCCGCTGGTTTCAACGCTGAATTCGCATGATGGCCGTGTCAGGGCCAACGCAGCCGTTGTGCCGGCCGGAAACGAGGGCGGAATTAGCGCCTATGCTTCGAACAGCACGGATTTAGTGCTGGATATCAGTGGGTACTTTGTGGCGGCGACTGACATTTCGGCGCTTTCGTTCTACCCGGTCTCACCGTGCCGCATTGTTGATACACGCGTCCCGAACGGGGTCTTCGGCTCCCCGCGTCTGGCGGGTGGCACCGTTAGAAACTTCCCACTGCAGGCTAGTAACTGCGGGCTGCCCGCCTCTGCCCAGGCGTACTCGCTTAACTTCACCGTCGTCCCAAAAGGCATCGGCTTGGGTTATCTGACCACGTGGCCGGCCGGCCAAAGCCAGCCGCTTGTTTCGACACTCAACAACGCCAAAGCCACTGTGGTTGCAAATGCCGCCCTTGTGCCCGCCGGTACCTCCGGGGACATTTCGGTTTATGTGACGAACGATACAGACGTGGTAATTGACGTGGACGGCTATTTCGCACCGCAGGCAACCGGAGGGCTGTCGCTTTATAACCTAGCCCCTTGTCGCAGCCTCGATACAAGGGCTGCCGGGGGTGCGCCGTTCAGCGGCACTCTCAACGTCTCTACGGGGCCCTGCGCCGTGCCGCCCAATGTTCAAGGCCTGGTACTGAACGCCACCGCAGTTCCGGCGGCTGCGCTCGGATTCATCTCTTTGTGGCCCACAGGGGGAACTCAGCCGACAGTTTCTACTTTGAATGCAAGCGACGGGCTGGTCACGGCCAACATGGCTGTTGTGCCCGTCACCAATGACAAGTTCAGCGCTTATGCTTCCAATCCCACTCATCTGGTGGTTGATCTGTTGGGATACTTCGGTCCTTAAGCGGTAGCGCTTACCAGCGGCGAGGCGCGAACAGGAATGAATAGCTGAAATTCGCGACTCCCCGGGGACCGGTCACTCGTTGTACCGGCGAGAGATTTTCGGAGTCGAAGCCCGCATTCGCCAGTTCGTTCCGCATTTGTGCCTCAAAGCCGATGTTGCCCCACTTGCGGGCGAGCAGAAGACCGGATCGAAGATAGCGTTCGACAATGGCCGGACCCGGCTCCTGTGGCTTCACGTGATGGTAGAACAACGCCCGGGTGCAGGTCTTTACATGAAAACCGGCCGCACGCGCGCGCCACGAAAGGTCGACATCTTCGCAGTACATGAAAAAGGCTGGATCGAAACCGCCCACGGCTTCAAAGATCTTGCGAGGGATCAGCAGGCATGCGCCTGAGGCCCAAGGCGTCTCAAAATCGTCGTCGGCGTAGGTCTTTGGGTGTTCTTCGGGAAATTGCAGAGCCTCAATGAGCGCCTCGCCACCCGCGGCCTGCTCCATCCGGAGCAGAGCTTCTATTGCCAGAGGCTCAAAGGCGCCGTCCGGATTCACCGCAAGATACGCGTCGGCGCCTTCTTCAAAAGCCGTCTGCATCAGTGCGTTGTGAGCACCCCCGAAGCCGAGGTTGCCTTGTGACTGAAGCTTTTGTACCCCCTGCAAGGACTCTGAAGAATCGCCGTTATCCATGATTAGGATCGACACGCTGGACGGCTCTAGATGAGCGGCGGAGGCGGCGATTCTAGCGCTCCGAACGCAGCGTGAAAGCTGTTCGGTTGTGTTGTTAAAAGTAACGATGCCGATGGACAGCTTGGCTGGCTTCAGCGGGCTCAATAACCCAAGCGCCTCCTGCCGCGGGCGTGTCCGGTATTCGGGCCAACCCGGCATCGGTTGGCGGCGCTCGGCTTTGCCAAAAAGAAGATAGTGGGCGAAAGCGCCCAGGCCGGAAGAACGAACGTCGGCATTGGTGTCCGAATACCACGCCGGGTCGAATAGCGGAATGGGACGGAGGCCCTCAGCCTCGCCCGCCGAAACGTAGTGAGTCAGCGGCTCCACACCGGAATGATTCACGCTGTGATATTGGGCCCTATACCAACCAGGCTGGAAGAGCGGATTCGGCATCCGGCCCTCCGCGGCGCCGCTACCAAGATAGTCGGTTAACGGCTCCCGCCCTCCGGTTTCCACATCAGAGTATTGGGCCAGATACCAGCCCGAATCAAAGAGCGGATGCGGACGCCGGCCTTCGCGAGCGCCTTGGGCCAAGTAGTGCAGAATGGGGTGCGTTCCTTGCGCAGCCACGTCCGGATATTGCGCCAGGTACCAGCGCGAGTCGAGCAGCGGTATGGGAGTCAGCCCTTCTCTCCACCCGGTATGAAGGAAATGGGCGAGGCCACCGGTCGGACTCTGCTTGCGATACCAGACCGGATCAAACAGCGGCCCAGGCATGAAACCCTGGTGCTCGCCCTCCTGAGGATAGTGTTCAAAGGGCTCATGCCCGGCCGCGGCAACTTCAGGATGCTGCTCCAGGTACCAAACGGGGTCGAAGAGCGCATTGGGCATACGGCGCTCAGCCATGCCACTGGCGAGGTAGTGGGTGAATGGTTCCACACCGCTCGCCGAGACATCGCTGTACTTCTGCCGGTACCAGGCCGGGTCAAACAGCGGATTCGGCCAGCGGTTCTCAGTCGATCCAACAGTCAGGTAGTGAATGAGCGGATTGATGCCGCTGGCGGCCACATCCGGGTTCTGCTCCAGATACCAATGGGTATCGAACAGGGGTGCGGGAGTGAGTCCTTCCCGCCAGCCTGAATGGAGATAGTGAGCCAGCCCTTGCCCCGCACTCTGCTCGCGGTACCATGCGGGATCGAACAGCGGCCCCGGCCTTAAGCCTTGTTTTTCGCCAGTGAGCAGATAGTGTTCAAACTCATGTCCGGCCTTCGTAACTTCAGGATGCTGTTCCAGGTACCAGACGGGATCGAAGAGCGCATTGGGCATGCGGCGCTCAAACATGCCACTGGCGAGGTAGTGGGTGAATGGTTCCGCGCCGCTAGCCGGGACATCGCTGTACTTCTGCCGGTACCAGGCCGGGTCAAACAGCGGATTCGGCCAGCGGTTTTCAGTCGATCCAACGGTCAGGTAGTGAATGAGCGGATTGATGCCGCTGGCGGCCACATCCGGGTTCTGCTCCAGATACCAATGGGTATCGAACAGGGGTGCGGGAGTGAGTCCTTCCCGCCAGCCTGAATGGAGATAGTGAGCCAGCCCTTGCCCCGCACTCTGCTCGCGGTACCAAGCCGGATCGAACAGCGGCCCTGGCTTCAGGTCTTGTTTTTCGCCAGTGAGCAGATAGTGTTCAAACTCATGCCAGGCCTTCGTCGCTTCAGGATGCTGCTCCAGGTACCAGACGGGGTCGAAGAGCGCATTGGGCATGCGGCGCTCAGCCATTCCGCGGCCGAGGTAGTGGGTGAATGGTTCCGCACCGCTCTCGGCGACATCGCTGTACTTCTGCCGGTACCAGGCGGGGTCGAACAGTGGATTCGGCCAGCGGTTTTCGGCCGATCCAACAGTCAAGTAGTGAATCAGCGGATTGATGCCGCTGGCGGCCACATCCGGGTTCTGCTCCAGATACCAATGGGCATCGAACAGCGGTGTGGGAGTGAGGCCTTCCCGCCAGCCGAAATGCAGATAGTGAGCCAGCCCTTGCCCCGCACTCTGCTTGCGGTGCCATGCCGGATCGAACAGCGGTCCCGGCTTCAAGCCTTGCTTTTCGCCACTGAGCAGATAGTGTTCAAACTCATGCCCGGCCTTCGTCGCGTCAGGATGCTGCTCCAGGTACCAGACGGGGTCGAAGAGCGCGTTGGGCATACGGCGCTCAGCCATGCCGCGGCCGAGGTAGTGTGTGAATGGTTCCACACCGCTCGCCGCGACATCGCTGTACTTCTGCCGGTACCAGGCGGGGTCGAACAGTGGATTCGGCCAGCGGTTCTCAGTCGATCCAACAGTCAGGTAGTGAATGAGCGGATTGATGCCGCTCGCGCCTACATCCGGGTTCTGCTCCAGATACCAACGGGCATCGAACAGCGGTGTGGGAGTGTAGCCCTCCTTCCAGCCGAAATGCAGATAGTGAGCCAGCCCTTGCCCCGCACTCTGCTTGCAGTACCAAGCCGGATCGAACAGCGGCCCCGGCTTCAACCCCTGCCGCTCACCCGTATGCAAGTAATGTCCGAACGGCTCATGCCCCGCTGCGGCCACCTCAGGATTTTGCTCCAGGTATCGAGCGGGCTCGAATAGTGGATTGGGCATGCGCAGTTCAGCCATACCGCTGGTGAGATAGTGCGCAAACGGCTCAACACCGCTCGCCGCGACATCGCTGTACTTCTGCCGGTACCAGGCCGGGTCAAACAACGGATTCGGCCAGCGGTTTTCCGCCGATCCGACAGTCAGGTAGTGAATGAGCGGATTGATGCCGCTCGCGGCCACATCCGGGTTCTGCTCCAGATAGAAACACGCATCAAACAGCGGTGTGGGAGTGAGGCCCTCCTTCCAGCCGAAATGCAGATAGTGGGCAAGACCCTTCCCTGCTCTCTGCTCGCGATACCAGAGCGGATCGAACAGCGCCACAGGCTTGCAACCCTGCTGCTCGCCCACAAGGAGGTAGTGTTCGAATGCCGAACATCTAGTGGACGCGACTTCAGGGTATTGCTGCAGGTACCAAACCGGATCAAATAGAGGGTTCGGCATCCGGCCTTCCGCCATGCCGTGAACCAGGTAGTGAGCAAATGGCTCGGTTCCACTGGCGGCCACATCGCCGTACTTCTGCCGGTACCAGGCAGGGTCAAAAAGAGGATTCGGCCAGCGATTTTCGGCCGATCCGCAGGTGAAGAAATGGACAAGCGGATCGACGCCGGAGACGGCAATATCGGGATACCGCTCCCGGTACCAATCTTTATCGAAGAGTGGATGTGGCCTGCCGTCTTTGAGAAGGCCCGAGGCGTCTAGCATCGACGACGAAGCTGGTTTAACCTTCACGATCCTATTGACGGAAGCGCCAGAAAAACCGGTGCCGAAACCATTGCTTTTCCCTCCGCGCCTGGCCGAGCTTTCAAATCAGCTAGTGTAGACCTTTACGGCTCTCGAGCATAGCCTGCGCTTTCAGCACGATCATGAACTCGTAAAAGCTCACCATCAGACAGTAATTCAGTCCGGCGCTACCATCCAGAAAACCTCTCCGCCAGAGGTACATATAGACGAAGCGCACCACGGGGCGTCCCGGAAGCTTGGCGAACAACTCCTTCAGCGCGAGCCGGCGCTCCATCAGGTTTGAGGAGAAGAACGTCCCCAACTTCGGCATCGGCTTCTCGAGCGAGGTGAGGGCGATACCGGCTTCCACGTTGCTGTAGTGATTGTGTTTAGCAAACCAGTCGCTCAAGCCCTTTTCGAAGGCGTAGTGGATCAGGCGCTCATTCATCTTCAGGTCTTTGCCATGAGCAATGCACACCGTGTTGATGACACGTTCAAAGCTGATCAGATCCGGCCGGAACAGACGCCCAAACCATGCGTCCACGCTGCTGTGCTTAATCCACTTGCCTTGAAAGATATCTTTTCGCCGCATGCGGAACACAGCGACGCTGTCGTCGGAAGCACCTACGCGCTCGAACATCTCCTCGCAAAATTCAGGCGTTGCGACTTCGTCCGCATCGGGGTTGAAAACCCACTTGTATTTGAACGGGACCTGGAGCATCGCTGTTCTTTGCCCGAGTTCGCTGTCCCACTTGCGCTGAATGACGCGCGCACCGAAAGCTTCCGCGATTTCCACGGTGCGATCGGTACTGAAAGAGTCAAAAACGGTGATGTCGTCTGACCAGGAACAGGCACGCAAACAGCGTTCCAGATTTAGCTCCTCGTTGAACGTGGGGATGAGGACACTAATCTGTTTTGTGGGCATCAATCATCTTGAATTTTCATTTTAGCGAAGCGCCGAGGGCTTAAGATGTCTACGATGCCACAACAAACTACTCACTCGACGCTGCGTAGTCTTGCAGCCTGGAAGTCTCTGGAGGAACATTACGCGAAAGTGCGTGATCTGCACTTGCGGCAATTGTTTTCAGAAGATGGCAAGCGGGCCGAAAAATTCACCCTGGAAGCGCTGGGGCTCTACTTCGATTATTCGAAGCATCGAATTACGGAAGAGACCGTGAAATTGCTCCTGGAGTTGGCAGAACAATCGGGCTTGCGAAAGCATATTGACGCCATGTTCGCCGGCGAGAAGATCAATCTGACAGAAGGCAGGGCCGTGCTGCATGTGGCGTTGCGCGCACCCAAGGACGCGAAAATCCTGGTGGACGGTGAGGATGTGGTTCCGGACGTTCACGCCGTGTTAGACCGGATGTCGGCGTTTGCGGAACAGGTTCGCAGCGGCGAATGGAAGGGCCACACGGGCAAGCGCATCCGTCACGTGGTCAATGTGGGCATCGGCGGATCTGATTTAGGGCCGGTGATGGCCTACGAAGCCTTGAAATACTACAGCCATCGCGACCTGACGTTCAGCTTTGTTTCGAATGTGGACAGCACTGACTTCGTGGAGGCGACACGCGACCTGGATGCGGAGGAGACGCTGTTCATCATCTGTTCAAAGACGTTCACCACGCTGGAGACGATGACGAATGCGCGGGCAGCGCGGAGTTGGATGCTGGCAAAGTTAGGCGATGAAAAGGCTGTCGCTAAGCATTTTGTGGCGGTCTCCACCAACACTAAAAAGGTGGAAGAGTTCGGCATCGATACGGCCAATATGTTCGGGTTCTGGGATTGGGTGGGCGGACGCTACTCGATGGATTCGGCGATCGGCTTATCCACGATGATTGCCATTGGCGCGGAGCAGTTCCGGGAAATGCTGGCCGGCTTCCATGCGATGGATGAACATTTCCGGACTGCACCTTTTGAAAAGAATCTGCCGGTGATTATGGGCCTGCTGGGCGTCTGGTACAACGATTTCTTCGACGCGCAGACAGTGGCGGTGCTTCCTTATGAACAGTATTTGAAGCGTTTCCCTGCCTATCTTCAGCAGTTGACCATGGAGAGCAATGGCAAGCACGTCACGGTGCAGGGCGCGGAAGTGGATTACCAGACGGGACCGATTTACTGGGGCGAGCCCGGCACCAACGGGCAGCACTCCTTCTACCAGTTAATTCATCAGGGGACAAAGATCATCCCGTGTGACTTCATCGGATTTGTTCGGGCGCTGAACCCGCTTGGTCAACAGCACGAGATGTTGCTGGCCAATATGCTGGCTCAGTCCGAGGCGCTGGCGTTCGGCAAGACTGCGGAGGATGTGAGAGCGGGAGGAACTGCGGAGTGGCTGGTGCCGCACCGGACGTTCGAGGGAAACAAGCCGTCGACTTCCATTCTTGCGGAGCGGCTGACGCCGAAGATGCTGGGAACTCTGGTCGCGCTTTATGAACACAGCGTGTTTACTCAGGGTTCAATCTGGCAGATCGACTCGTTCGATCAATGGGGTGTGGAACTGGGCAAGGTGCTGGCCGAGCGAATTATTCCTGAATTAACGAGCGAAAAGGAACCGGAATTGAAGCATGACGGGTCCACTAATGCATTAATCACACGTTACCGGAGTGGGCGTCAGTAACTGAATTTTGCGATTTCGAGTACGGTCTAGTAGGGTGAAAAGGGAGGTCAAATAAATATGGCGAAGAGCATGGATCGAAAGAAAGAAACCAAGAAGCCTAAAAAGAAGAAGGAAAAGTAGCGGATTGGGATAGAGGGAGCCTTGAGGCTCCCCCTTTTGGTTATTAGAACTCAATTTTTCCGGTGATTTGCAGGTTTCGGCTATTGCTGCTATAGAACTGGTCGAAACGGCCGAACAAAGAATTGCTGGGAATCAGGTCGTTGCGGCTGCTGATGTTACCGTTGGAAGCAACATCACTCAGATAACCGCCGGTGTATTGAGCGTGATTTAGGACGTTGTATGCTTGCGCCCCGATCGAGAATCGCACCCGTTCGGTGATATTGAAGCGCTTGTACAAAGCTGCGTCAATGTTGTCGGTCGGTTTCAGCGGGAACGTGTTGCGGCCGCCGTTTGCCAGTGCACCCGATCCGGCCGCGACATAGCGAGCGTTCGGGTTGTTGGCCACATAAGCAACGATGGACGAACTGCTGGTGGCGACCTGGCCCAGCGCGTTATAGCCGGTTACGCTTGAGCCTACATTCGCGTTACCAGCGGGATTGATGATCGAGCGATCACCGGCGCTGTCATTGTTCAGATTGGAATCCAAACCGCTCTGAACGGTAGCTAACTCAGGGCTCTGGTAGGTGTAGGTTCCTGAGATGTTCCAATTGCCGATTACGTTCTTGAGAAACCAGTTGCCGTTGTGAAATGGCCTGAACTCGTAGATGGGCGTAAGGGTAAGCCGCTGGCGGTGGTCGAGAGCGGAGGAAGCCCAATCCGCAGAAAGATGCTGCCAATCCTGCGCTCGGCGCGGGGTCAGATAGTTGGAGAAATTCGTGGCCGTCGCGTCATCTTCTGTGTGGCTCCAAGTATACGCAGCCAAGATATTCAAACCATTCGAGACGCGACGATTCAGTTGCACAGCGAGGCCGTGGTACGAAGATGTCGCTTCCGGGTTGTAGCCGGTTAGGTTCTGGGTCGATCCGTAAGCGGCAAGCGAGTTGTAAGGGAAACCAGCCGTACCACCCGGTACGACGTATGATTTCACCTCACCCAGCGTTAGAGGCTCTGAGGCTAACGTGGCGAGAGAGGGCATAGAGAAGTAGGTGGGAATGTAGTTGGTCGGCGTGACCCGCGGATAAATATTGGCGCGTGTCTGAGTCCAGAGATGGACGCCGCGAGTGCCGACATACCGCGCTTCAAAAGTGTAGTTCTTGTTGAAGATTTTCTGAACGCCGAAATCCCAGGTGATGCCGTAAGGCCGCTTGCCGCCGTACGTGATGGATGACAGAAGGTTTAATGCATCGGGCTGGTCAGTGGGCAGGGCCTTGGCGTTGCCGGGAAGACCGCCGTTGGCCAGGAAGTTTGTGCCGACCCCTAAGGCGACGTCGTTCGTCTGCTGAAAGTAAGGCGGCGCGGCATTGGCGTTTAAGTTGGCGTAGCTATTGTCATAGGCCATTGCAAAACCACCGCGAATGGACAGGTCGCCGCTGTTGCTTGGCGCATAGGCGAAACCGACACGTGGCGCCCAGTTATTCTTCGAGAATTCCGGCTTCGGCACCGTAAATACGCCAGGGACATCGGCTGGATCGCTGTAGACCTGGTAGCGCGAAGCGATGGGCATGGTTACGTACTCGTAACGTAAGCCAAGGTTAATGGTTAAGTTCGGCCTGACTTTCCAGTCGTCGCCCGCGAATGCTTCGTTCTCCAGGAATCCAAGCGGATAGCTGGTGGGACCGGCGCTGCGCTCGCCGAGAACGTCCGGCGTCAGGTCTTGCAGATAATACTGCAACGTGGAGTATTCATAGTTCCCGAGAACACGCTGAATGAAGTAGTTCGTCAGGATCACATCCGTAAAGTGATAACCGACTTTGATGGTATGGTTGCCCTTGACGATACTGACGTTGTCCTGCAGTTGGAACAGATTCTGAATTGATCCGGAAGGACCGGCCGGACCCATGCTGACCCCCACATCGTCGATCGTGATAACGGGGAAGACGTCGAGGCCGGGGAACTTGAATCCGGGCACCCCTAGAGTATTGAAGTTGCGGCTAAACGAGGACCGGAACTCGTTCTGGAAAGTGGGTGAGAAGTTGTGAAACTCCGAAAGTGAGTAGAGATAGTTGTTGTTCGGGGAGGAAACATCGAAGATAGGAAGCTGGGCGCCGGTGTTGATCCCGCTAGACTTGTTGTAAATCCAACGGCCACGCAACTGGTCCTTATCGCTCACGTTGTAGTCGAGTGAGACCACCGCGTTGTAATTGTTCGTGTAGGAAGGCGAAACGGTAGAGATTGTGCCGACCGGGATGTTGAACGTCGCTGTGTTACTGGGGTCGGAACAAAACACGCAGATACTGCCCGCATCGTTCGCGGGAGCGGTGCCAACATATTTCTGGAATGTGGTGAGGTTATTGTTGCTGAACTGGGACGCGTAGCTCTTCAGCAGGTCGTATCCGGCAGAAGTCGGTGCGGTGATGGGCTGTCCCGGGGTGGTAGATTGACCTACCGGATTGTATTCGAAGTTGCCGAAGTAGAAGAGCTTGTTCTTTAGGATTGGGCCGCCAATCGTTGCACCTAAACGATTGTTGTCATAGCGCGGCAACGAGGTGAGGCCCTGCGTCCAATCCAGCGCGTCTACGGCATTGAGCTTGCGGTTCTGCATGTACTCATAAATTGAGCCGTGAATCTGATTGCCGCCACTCTTCACAACGGTGTTGAAGATTCCACCGGAACCGCCGCCGAACTCCGGATTGAACTGATTCTGCAGCAAAGAGATCTCGGCTACTGCGTCGTTGGCTACATAGACCAGCGGAGCGGGGTTGTAGTGGTTCTGATTACTAACGCCATCCAAAGTGAAAACGTTGTTGTCCGGACGCTGTCCTGAAACGGCAGGGCCAAAACCTTGTCCGACACCGCCCGATGAAGTGACACCGGCGCCGAGGAGAGTCAGATTGTAAATGCCCGAACCGGAGCTGGCGCTGGGAATATCCAAAATCTGGCTGGTTGAAAATGTGGTTTCAAGCTGGGCGGTGGTGGTGTCAATCACTGCGCCGGCTTCGCTCACTTCAACGGTTACCGTTGAACTACCCACCGCCAGCACCAGATTTGTCGTCACCGTGTTGTTTAGGTCAACCGTCACACCCTTAAGGGAGGTGGTGGAGAATCCCTTAAAAGCGGCGGAGATCGTGTAGGTGCCGACGGGTAAATTTGTGAAGCGGTACGACCCTTCATTATTCGCGGTTGAGACGCTCTTAATGCCTGTCGCCTCGTTAACCGCCGAGACGGCCGCGCCGCCGATGGCAGCGCCCGATGAGTCTGTAATCGTGCCTGTCACGTCGCCGCTGTTGGATTGACCGGCCGCTGAAATGGCGAATGAGAGAGCCAGGACGGGGATACCTATTAGATATCGCGATAACTTGCGTTTTAACGTTGTCGATTTGTCGTTCATAGCACTCCTTTGTAGTGTTCATTTGCCTAAGCCAGGTGGGGCACTGATAACAGGAAGTACTCAGGTGGCTTAAAAGTTTGTCAACTAGGACGTCCACGAGGAGCAAGTTTGTAACCAAACTGGAAAGTGCGGGAAATGCGGGGCTGTCGACTGAAATAATCTGAATGCTAGGAAAGTATTACAGTATTTATACTGTTTTCCATATCCGGAACCTCAAACGCGAAAAGGGGACCGGCGAAATGCCGATCCCCCTTCGAGTCCAGGTATTTTGGGTGAATTAGAAGGTGATTTTCGCGGAGAGCGTCAGAAAGCGGGGATTGCTTGAGAACGCCTGCGAAGGTTGATTGAAGATGTCGCTCGTGGGGATGAGGAAGTTGTGCTGGGAAACGCTCGTCGCACCCGTGGGAGCGACGTCATTCAAGTAACCACCCGTGTACTGCGGATGGTTGAGAATATTCGCAAAGCGTGCGGACAGCTCTATCCCAAGACGTTCCTTAAAGGTGAACCGCTTGGCAGCGAACATATCGATGTTATCGATGGGTTCGAGCAGCGCGGTATTGCGACCCGCGGTGGCCAGAGCACCAGACGGGGTGGCGATATAACCGGCATTAGGATTGTTTGCCACGTAGGCAACAATGTCCGGAGAACCGGTCGCGACGGCTTGGCCGGCCGCATTGTAAGGCGTGACGCCAGTTCCAATATTCTTGTTGCCGGCATTATTGACGATGGCGCGATCCGGCGCTGAATCGTGATTCAGGTTGGAGTCCAAGCCACTCTGAACGGTGTAGAGGGTGCCCGTTTGATAGGTATAGATGGGTGCAAATTCCCAGTTGCCGACCACGTTCTTCATGAACCAATTGGAGTGCTTGAAGTAGGGGAGGTCGTAAATGGCTTCGATGGTGATGCGATTCCGATGATCAAGAGCCGAACTAGCGAAGTCATTCGTCAAGTTCTGGAAATCCTGAGGCCGGCGGGGCGTGGTATAGGTGCTGAAAACGTCGGCGGTCGAGTTGTCGATGGCGTGGCTCCAGGTATACGAACCAATGAATTGCAAGCCGTTTGAGAAGCGGCGAGTTAACTGGTTAGCCCAGCCGTGATAGCTGGAAGAACCTTCCGGCTGATAGGAAGTGATCGTGCTGTCGAAGCCTGCTGCCGCATAAGCGGGCAGGATGGAGCCTCCACCGACGTACGCCGAATGGAGCGCACCGTAGGTGTTTGTCAGGGAGGCAAGTGTCGCCGCCGACGGCATGGTGGTGTAAACCGGTATCGCGTTAGAGGCGTTCACAACAGGTTGGCGGTTGAGCTGAGTTTGCACATCCAGATGCACACCGCGCGTGCCGATGTAACGGGTTTCGAAGATATAGTTCTTGCCGAACTCGTGCTGAATGCCGAAGTTCCACTGAATGGATTCCGGGCGTTTGACGTTCGGAATGTAGCCTGAGGTCAGCGAGCGGGCTTGAGCCGCCGTGAAGTTGGCTGAAGGCCCGGTGGAGGGAAGACCGCCGGTCGCCAGGAAGTTGCTGCCGGTATTTCCAGTCACGTCCTGAGTGGTCGACAACTCAGGCGGCAGACTGAGGAGGCCGAGGTTATCAAATAGGACGTCGTAGTTGGTGCCGAAGCCCGCGCGGATGGAAGTCTTACCGTCGGTTCCGGGCGAATAAGCGATGCCGATGCGAGGCATAATGTTGGTGGTCTGCGCCTGCGGCTTGCCGAAGGTGATAAGACCAGGAACGTTGGCAATGGCGTTGAGCGATTGAGTGCCTTCGGCAGCCGGAACGGTGTCGTACTCATAGCGGACGCCGAGGTTCAAAGTAAGACTCTTGGTGACTTTCCAGATATCGTTCGCATATCCGCCAAGGAGCCAGCGGTTACCCCAATAAACAGGATCGCCAGCAGAGCGCTGGGCTAGGTAGTCGGGAATAGTGTCGAGAAGATAAGAGGAAACACTGTTGTATTGATAGTCCCCGCGCACGCGTTGGGTGAATGATTGCGGAGAGATATTGCGGAGTCCGTCAAAACCAACCTTGATGGTATGAGCGCCCTTGGTCCAGGTCACGTCATCGGTCAATTGGTAGGTATTTTGATATCCATACTGAGGCGCATTGGGATCAGGCCCGAGTTGCACACCCAGGTCGTTGAACTGGAGGTTCGGGAAAGCATCCAGGCCGGGAAAACTATAGCTGCCGGCAGGAAAGCTGCTTGAATTCCGGTTGTAGCCGAGACGCAATTCGTTGATGAGCGTGGGTGAGAAGTTGTGATACTCCGAGACGGTAACCAGATAGTTGTTGTTCGGTATGGTCTGAAAGAACACCGGAAGGCTGGCAGCGGTATCGATGGAGCCACTCCGATTCAAAATGAATCGGCCACGAAGCGAATCATGATCCGACATCGTGTAGTCGATAGAAGCAACGGCAGCCTCGGTATTGTTATAACTCGGGGTTGGAATTGAGATCTGCCCGATGGGCACAGTCACGCCATTTACCACCGGATAGGCCGAGTTCGGCGTGGAGTCAGCCGACGCAGCGGTTGACGCTGCCGGGAGATACTTCTGCAAGATGGACAGGTTGGTTTGATTGACGCCGGGAATGGCTCCAAGCGCTGAGTACCCGGCTGCCGTGGGAGCATAGATGAGGCCCGCGGAACCAGCCTGACCGACCGGGTTGTATTCATAATCGGCAAAGTAGAAAAGCTTGTTGTGCAGAATGGGTCCGCTGACATTGCCTCCGAAACGATTATTGTCGTAGCGCGGATGCAGCGGAGTTCCGGTTACTGCGAACAGATTGTCTGCTGCGTTGAAATTCCGGTTTTGGACGTACTCATATAACTCGCCGTGGATCTGGTTAGAACCGCTCTTGACGACGGTGTTGAACTGGCCGCCTGACGAGTGGCCGAAATCCGGCGAAAATTGATTTTGGAGAATGCTGAACTCGGCAACGGCATCATTTGGGACATAGACCAGCGGACCGGTGACGGAGCCGCTGTTGTTGTCGATGCCCTCGACGGTGAAGTTATTGTTCCTGGGTCTCTGGCCGGCAACCGAGGGGCCAGTACCTGCGCCCACGGAGCCGCTGGACGTGACACCCGCATCGTAAAGTGACAGGTTCAACACGCCTGACCCGGACGCTGTGACGGGCAAATCAGCAATCTGCTTGCTTTCGAAGGTATTTTGAATCTGTGCCGTCGTCGTGTCTATATTGGCGGCTGATTCGGAGACCTGAACGGTGGTCGTAGATTGGTTTACGGCCAGCGTGATGTTACTGGTCACTGTGGTGTTCAGCCGAATCTCAACATTTTTGATCGCCGCTTTGGCAAAACCAGTCATGTTTACGGCGATGGAATAGGTGCCCACCGGAAGGTTTTCGAAGCGGTAATCGCCCTTTGATGTGGAGTGTGTAGAACTCACGACGCCAGTGGCATCATCGGTCACGGTCACTTCCGCTCCCACGACGGTAGCGCCGCTAGGGTCGAGGATTGTCCCGGCCAGGTTTCCACTTGTCAACTGAGAAAACGCGGTTAGCGCGAAGCTAACGGAGAGAATAGCCACGCTGAGAGCGAGTTTTGGAAATCTGGAATTCATTTTGTCCTTTGCAGTAATTCTACCTATATTCCTTCGAAATTCTACTTGGAATGCGAATTCAGGCTTTGGGTAACAGCAGGAAATAAGCAATCGAAGCGCCAAAGCTATGTTGTTGTAAGAGAACAACTTCTCAGCAGGAATAATACCAATTATAAAAGAGGGGATTATGAATGTTTGAATTTCTAGTAGTAGGAACAGGTGCTATTCAGGTGACGCAGGTTTCCTATAGCGTGTGTAATTCCCTATTTAAATGAATCAATGAGGCTAAAGCTAGGCACACAATAAGCCTCGGGACTGCCGCTATCATCACGCGACGTACCCGTGTGTCCATTTGTAGCTTGTAAAGAAGCCGAGGAAATTTCGTGGGGGAAAAAAATAGCCGGAACGAGGAGTAAACCAAGCACCGGCTATCGTGGGAAGCTGATCTAACGGGCGGCTAAGAGCGCACGCAGGTGCCGGGCCCGCTCCGGAGAGCGCAACTGGCGCAGCGCTTTGGCTTCAATCTGGCGGATGCGTTCACGAGTTACGTCAAATTCCTGGCCGATTTCTTCCAAGGTGTGTTCGCGCTCGCAACCGATACCAAAGCGCAGCCGGATCACCTTTTCTTCCTTTGGCGAGAGTGTTTTCAATATGTTAGCGGTCTCGTCGCGGACGTTGGAATCGATGACGGCGTCTACGGGCGAGCCTACCCAGCGGTCTTCAATGAGATCGCCCAAAGCTGATTCCCCATCCCGGCCCACTGGTGTTTCGAGTGACACGGGGTCGCGGGAAATCGTTTTTAGCTTCTGGACTTTTTCTACCGGGATATCCATCCGGCGGCTGATCTCTTCGTTGGTGGGAACCCGGCCCAGTTCCTTTTCGAGCTCACGAGTCGCCCGCAGGAACTTGTTCATGCTCTCGTTCATGTGAACCGGGATGCGGATTGTCCGGCTCTGATCGGCAATGGCCCGGGTGATCGCCTGCCGTATCCACCAGGTGGCGTACGTGGAGAACTTGTAGCCGCGGCGATATTCAAACTTGTCAGCGGCACGCATCAGGCCGATGTTGCCTTCCTGAATGAGATCGAGCAGGTGGAGTCCGCGATTGACGTATTTCTTGGCTACCGAAACCACTAGACGAAGATTGGCTTCCACCAGGTCTTTCTTGGCGCGCTCGGCCTCAATCTCTCCGTGGCGAATGATGGCCAGACTGTTCTTGAGTTCGTTGAGCGAGGCCCCGGCGTCGGTTTCTTTCTTTTTGAGATCGCGCTTGAGTTCCTTAACTCGCGTCTGCAGGGCCGTGGTATTGGCGCGCGGCTCCAGCTTGTTGATTTCCGCGGTGAGAATCGACATCTCCTCCACGGTTTCTTCAATTGTGCGGACAAACTCTTTCCAGCGCGCGAGATTAAAGGGAATGCGCCGCAGGTTTTGCGAAAGCTCAACCGTGGCCCGGGCCACTTTGCCCAGCCACTTCTTGCGGAGCTTCTTGTTTGCGGGCGGGACAGCGTCGTGCTTGTCGTTGGTCTGGGCGAGCTTCTTTTCTGCGTTGAGGTAGTTTTGAAAAAGCTCACTCACCTCATTGCGGCGCTTGACGTCGGCCGCGCTACCCTCTTCGATGTCGGAAGGACCAAAGTCCACGTAGCTATCTACGTCTTCGGCACCCCTGCGGACCAGGTTGGAAAACTCACTGACGAGGGCCTGAATCAGCGGCGAGCGGCTAATGGCCTTTTGCATGCGGACCTTGCCACGTTCCATCTTGCGGGCCAGCGTCACCTCGCCCTCGCGAGTCAGCAGCGGCACGGATCCCATTTCGCGCAGGTAGACACGGACCGGATCGTCCGTGTAAATAGATTCTTCTACCTGCTGGGCGCCATGGAACTCTTCGTCCTGAATTTCTTCCGGGTGGAAGAAATTAGTCTCCTCGTCAAATGGGATACCTAGTGGTTCCGGACCGTCAGCCAGATACTGATCTTCAAATTGATCCACTTACCTAATCACCTCTACTTGCCAACCATCAAAAACACACACCACGGGAAGAGAACATTGGGCGCTTGAACCCATACGATGAGAGAAAAATCCTAATTTGGACAAATTCTGGAAAGAAATCCGTTATGTATACGCGATGAATCTTACTCTGCCGAAAAAACCTTCACTGGGCTGATCCTGCAACTGAAGCTCGACCACGAAGTGTAATATTTACGCGCACCTATTATAACTGGGTCAACGCGGAAATAAATCCCTAATTACAAGATGTTCGGTGAAGTGATTGGTTTCACAAAAGATAGCGGAGCGGACACCGCGCGCAACGCCGCCGAAATCAGAACCGATCGGGCTGGCAAATCTTACCGGTAGACTTCCCTCCTACACTTAGACTTGCGATGGAGGAGAAAAGTTTTCAAGTTCACTTAAAAATTCTTCGACCGTCTGGAAGTCTCTGTAAACAGAGGCGAACCGGACATAAGCAATTTTATCGATCATTTTGAGGCGGTCCATGAGGCGTTCACCTAGAAGAGTGGTCGTAATTTCGCGATCCGGCGACTCCAGGAGCATCGTTTCCACCTCGGTGACGAGCCCCGCCAGCGTGCCCATGCTGATGGGGCGCTTCTCACAAGCACGCAAAAGTCCATTCAGAACTTTCTGGCGATCGAATTTTTCGCGGCGGCCGTCCTTCTTGACCACCATGTAGGGCACGTCGTCACAATGTTCGTAGGTGGTGAAACGGCGTTCACACGACAGACACTGCCGCCGACGGCGGATGGAATCGCCTTCTTTGCTTTCGCGGGAGTCAATTACTTTGTCTTCGCGAAAGCTACAAAATGGACAGAGCATTGTTGTTTCTATTGCAACATGCCATTAAGCTCTAGCGGGTACTCATTTACTGAGTGCTCGACGAGTCAATTAGGAGTGATTTATGATTGTTAAGGGAGTGGGACGTGGTAAGAATCCAGTTGGAGCTGCCGGAACAACAAGTAGCTGAACTTGACGAACTCATGCGGGAAACAAAGATAGCCACCCGTAAGGATCTGTTCAACAATGCGCTTACACTCTTCCAATGGGCGGCAAAGGTAAAACGCTCCGGCAGCATTGTTGCGGCGCTGGACGAAGCCAAAGGAACCGCCAAGGAACTGGTGATGCCGGCACTGGAAAACGTTTCGCCGGAGCCCGCGCCGTTGAGAGAGGCGGCTACGGTGGGATCGACTAAGGCCGCTTTTCCTCGTGTAAACCGGTGACGAACCGGTTCGTTTCCAAGTGGTATTTTCCCGTCTTCTGATAGCGCTGGTTCAAAATTCGCTCGACGGGTGATTGCCCGTACGCCTTGATCTCTTCCGGCGTTGCGAGCTGAACAATTCTTTTCTGCTCCTTCCCGGTTTCGCGGCTTGTCCTAAGATCACTCCATACCTTTGTAAGTCTCCAAGGCTTTCATGGTGAAATCCACGGCTTGCGTCAAGACTATCAAGGCCGTCGCAATCACTCTGACGCAATTCCAATCCAGAAAGAGAAGCGCCGGAAGGCCAGAAAAACGACGGCGCCCAGCAGCAGGGCTAAAAAACTTTTAATAGCGAACTTCACTTGGCTTGAAGCCGCATATTAGCATTGCAATTGAACTTATTGGCATGCCAACTCGTTTTACAACTGTGAGCGAGGGAGCAACGGATCGATGTCAGCCGGAGCAATAGCCGTAGGTTCGATAAACTCTAGGATTCTGCCGGGAGCGCGGGTAGGTTTCGTACCCTGGACTTGGTCCAGAGCAGCGGGAACGGGGACAGCGCAGTCTTTGGACATAGAACTTCAACTTGTTGAACGGTGTCTGAGCGGGGAGCAAGGCGCTTGGGAAGACCTTGTGCGGACATACACCAAGCGGGTGTATGCGATCTGTTACCGGTTCACCGGGCGGGACAACGAGGCGCAGGATCTGACACAGGATGTATTCCTGAGAGTTTTCAAAACGCTGCGGTCGTTTCGGGCGGGAGAGGGATCGTTTTCCGTTTGGCTGACTCGTCTGACTCGCAATTTGCTGGTTGACCACTACCGGCGCACAAAGCGCGACCGCGCGACCGATGCCTTGGACGATAAGCTAGCCATTCTGGAAGAGAAGACAGCCCAATCGGCACGTACTGACGGAATGCTGGCGGGACGCGAGGCGGGTGAGCTGATTCATGCAGCACTGCAGAAGCTTTCGCCGGAATTGCGTGAAACTGTCATCTTGCGGGATTTGCAGGAAATGGAATACAAGGAAATTGCCAACGTGTTGAGCGTGCCGGAAGGCACAGTGAAATCGAGATTGAATCGGGGGCGAGCAGAACTGGCCAGGATTTTGAAGCGCCAGAATGTGACTGCTTAGGCGAGGAAATGAATTGCGCGCAGTTTGAGAGCATATTAGCCGATTACGTGGATGGAACACTCGCCGCACCTGAGCGCGCGGCGGTGGAACTGCACGTGTCCGAATGTGCTTCCTGCCGCGAATTCATGGCCGACGTGACGGGGGCGGTGGGAGTGTTGAGGCAGCTGGACGAGATAGAGCCGCCGCCCGGGTTGATCACTCGTATCGCTTATGCCACTCCGCAAGGCAAGTCACGCGACGAGTGGGATGTTCCGGGGTTTTGGGCCAAGTTGAAAGCGAAGTGGCTGGAGCCGCTGCTGCAACCCAGGCTGGCCATGGGCATGGCTATGACCGTTCTTTCGTTCTCGATGCTGGCGCGCTGCACAGGCGTGCCGGTTCAGCACCTGCAGGCTGCGGACTTGAGTCCGGCGCATGTGATCGGGAATCTAGAGGACCGGATCATTCGGACCAGGGATCGTTTCGTCAAGAACTACGAGAATTTGCGCGTGGTTTATGAGATTGAAGCTCGATTGCAGGAAATGGATCGCCAGGCTCCGACTGGCGCTCCGCAAAGCGACCAGGGCAATCAGCAAGATCAAAAGGGGAAGAAGAAATGAATTGCTATCAACATGTGGAAGTTCCAGCAACGGCGTTTTGCCGGTCTTGCGGCAAGGCCATGTGCATTGCCTGCCAGCGGCCAGCGAACGGGACGGTCTATTGCGAGGAACATTATCCCTTAGTAGCGAGTGGCACGCAGAATCCGTACACCCAGCCGATGGGTGCGCCGGCTGCGAGACCTGTTTCCCCGATTAGGACTTCCCCCGGGCTGGCTTTCGCGCTCGGCTTTATTCCTGGAGTGGGCGCGATTTATAACGGCCAGTATCTCAAGGGATTAGTGCACGCCATTATCTTCGGTGTATTAATCAGCCTCTTGAATTCGGCGCCGGGACCAGGGGCGCCGATACTCGCCATCCTGCTGACGGCTTTCGTTTTCTACATGCCGTTCGAGGCTTTTCATACGGCGAAGCGACGTTCGCTGGGTGTTCCGGTTGAGGAGTTTTCGAGTCTGATTTCGCAGAACCGTTTCGGTTCGCGCACGCCACTGGGTCCGGTATTCCTGATCGGTATTGGAGTGCTTTTCCTGTTGGACACGCTCAACTTGGTGCAGTTTCGCGATCTGGCCCGCTTTTGGCCGGTGCTGCTGATTGTGGTTGGCGCGTTTATGCTTTACAACCGTATGGCGGGGGCTTCACACGCCATCGGCGTGGCTCCGCCGCCGTACCGCGACCCCATTAGTCAGGAACCTGTGACGCACGAATTCCTGGAGCCTCGTCAATGACGCGCGGCTCGCTCTATATGCAGGCGATTCGCGGACCGCTGGTGCTGATCACGGTGGGATCGTTGTTCGCCCTGCATCAGGCAGGAGCGATTTCCTTCTCGCGCACCTGGCCGCTGATTCTGATTGTTGTGGGATTGGTGAAGCTGGTGGAACGAATGGTGTCACAACCGATTACCCCGCAGCCAAGCGGATCTCAGCCGGGAACACCTCAAACAGGACCCAGGACACGGCCACTATGAGGACACGAGGTTCCATCACAGGCCCTTTGGTCTTAATCCTGGTAGGGAGTGCCTTTCTAATTCGCGCCATTCAGCCGGATGTCCAGGTTGGGCCGCTGTTGGCACATTATTGGCCCTATCTATTAATTTTGTGGGGCATTATCGCTTTCTTTGAAGTGACCGCTCGCTTCCTGAGCCAGGGTCCAATACCGACCAATGGAGTTTCAGGAGGCGGATGGGTGCTGGTGGTGCTGCTTTGCCTGATTGGCGCCGCTACGTTCGAAGTCCAGAAACCGAATACCTGGTGGCGGCAAATTGGTTTCAGGCAGGGCATTGAAGCGTTGGGTGACGATCATCAGTACTCGCTGCACGAGCAGAAGTCCGCAGTGGGCGCGCATCCAAGGATCCTCATTGAGAGCTTCCGGGGCGACGCCAAGGTAACGGGCGGCAACGGTGGCGAAGTCACTTTGACCGGGCAAAAAAGCATTCGCGCTTTCGATGTTCACGATGCTGACGCGGCGGACATGCAGTCCAGTGTGGAGTTGGTAAAGGACGGTGACACATTGATTGTGCGATGCCACCAGGACCGCGCCAATCACAATTCCACCGTGACGAGCAATCTGGAACTGAACGTACCCAAGGGCGCGACTGTTGAAGCGGTTGGCACGCGCGGCGATTTTGACATCTCTGGAATTGAGGGTGATGTCACAATATCGAGCGCCAATGCAGGCGTTCGTCTGCAAGATGTTGGTGGACGCGTGAAGGTGGAGACATCGAAAAGCGATCTGATTCGCTGTGAGAACATTCAGGGCGACGTGGATTTGCGCGGGCATGGCGAGGATGTGGAGCTTTACAAAGTTGCCGGCCAAGTGACAATCAGCGGCGACTACCGAGGGTCCGTTTCGCTGCGTGAACTGTCTATGCCCGTGCGAGTGCAGAATTCGCGGACGCAAATGGACATGCAACGGATTCCGGGTGAGGTTCGTTTAGACCGAGGCAGCTTCAGCGCGCAAAATGTGGTGGGCCCCATCCGCTTAACTACACACTCGACCGATGTGAGCTTTGACGGGTTTTCCGCCGCTCTTGACCTGACGGTGGATCGGGGCGATGTGGATATTCGTCCGAACCGCTCTCCTCTCGGCAAGATCGCGGTGCACTCCACGTCCGGCAACATTGAGTTGTCTCTACCTGACTCGGCTAACTTTGCTCTAAACGCCTCTACGGCGCGGGGCGAGATCGAGAATGACTTTGGCGATTCCCTCCACGAAACCAATTCCGGCCGGGGCGCCAAGCTGGCAGGATCGGTGGGAAGCGGTCCGGATGTAGATCTGGTGACGAATCATGGCAGCATTACGGTGCGGAAGGCAGCCATAGAGGCTAGGCCCACAGCGGTAACTGAAAAGGCGCCCCGCACGGTCGCGGAGCCCGTTGCAGCGCCGCTGGAACAGTAGAAGCAGACGAGCTAACCCGGGCCTGTAGCTATGACCGGTTAGTTCAGGTGGGCCGGCTTTGCAGTCGAATAGTCAAGCGCGTTAAACAGGAATTTAAAGGTGGCATGCGGCTGTGCCCGGAAAGTGATTTCCGGGCCAAAGAGGACCAGTTTGCCTTGGCCAACGTGGGCTTCCGCGATGGCAGTGCCCCCATCAAGGTACTGCTGACCCCACGCCCAACCGCTGATCAAAGGCTTGGCAGTGCTAAACCAGGCAACAGGCGTAGCGCGTTTGGTCACATTCTCCGGCAGCAATCGAAAAACCGGACTGTTATCGAAAAAAACGTCCACCTGATTCGGCATGCCGTAAGCGAGCGGGTTGTCTACATCGACATCTATTCGCAGGAGCGACCCAGGGACGTAATACTTTTCGCGTGGCTGATCGATGTAATTCTCCACCGGGACGCCCAGATCTTTAGCCATGCGGGCGGCGCTGCCAATCGCGATGACTGTTCCGCCCGATTCCATGAACTGGCGAAGCGCAGGAATGGTCTTTGCCTCCGTTATTTTCCCCAGCGATGCGCGGTACCGTTCCGGGACCTTCTCGGGATCAGGCTGACGGTCACGCTCTCTTTCGCCTTCGCCGCGATTACGGAACGAACCATCGGTGAACACGATGACGTCAAATTGACTTTTCAAGTCACCGGCATCGAGAGTCTTCGGAAAGACAAGCTGGAAGGGGAACTCATATTGTTCAAAGAGCCAGCGCTCCCAGCCCGAGGTGATGAGCCCGCCGTACTGGTCATATAAGGCAATGCGAGTGGTTTGAAGCTTGTAGGAATCGCCATCAGGCGGAGCAGTTAGCCCGAGTGCGTCCACTCCGAGCCTCTTGGAGGCTTCCTGGATGAGTGCCGAACAAGGGGCGGTGGCAGGAACCCAGATAGCGCCCGTTCCGAAATCGCGGCTATTGATCAGCTGATCTTTACGGAGCCAGTAGACATCGCAACCCGCTTTGATCAGGCGATTCACGAGAACAAACGAATCATTCACGCGATGGCTGATGAGATAACCCGCGGGATTCTCGTTGCCGGTGACCTGCGCAGAAGGGGGAGGCAAAAGACCATCGATCCTGGCGAAGGGACCGTTGAAATCGTCGACGATCCGGTTGAACTGAACGCCCATTTGAAGAGCCAGCGTCCACCCGGCGCTGTCGTAGGGCGGAATGGGCGGTCCGCCGGGATATTGGAAGTCGTTCGGATGACGCTGCGGTTCAAACATGTCCAAGATGTGCGGGCGAAAGGCTTGGGCACACTTGACGACGTAGGAACCGGCGGGGAAGTGCTGATCCCCAACAGTGAAGCTGCCGGTTGCTTTCAGGACGGCGATTCCGTTCTTGAGCAGAGCGTTGACGAATTTAGTGGCGGTGGGAAAATCGGCCTGGTCAGAAGGAATGATGTATCCGCGGGCATCACGTGTTTTCGGGTCGTGGAGGATGGATTGATAAAGGTCCTCCTTTCCAGTCTTGGGCTTTTCGGTCTTGGGTTGTGAATCAGTCTTGGAAGCAGACTGGGCGGTCTTCAAGTCCTGAATGCGATCGGGCGTGATGGTCCAGTGGTCGCGGCTGCCGTTCTCGATGGATCGCCGCCCCATCAGGTAGGCGTTGTAAAGGAGAGTCTCGCGATTCTTCGATGCATAATCTGTGACTGCGCGGTTGTTGGTGATTTCATACTCGATCGACTGGCGATAATGCCAGGTCTGAGGCTCGATGGGCAGCGGCCAATCGCCGCTAGGCAGTTGCTTATCGGGGACCAAAGGTATTTCAATCGGCGTCGGGTTGCCGATGATTTCGGTCAGCAGCCCGATCATGTTATGAAAGTAGGCCTCCGTCCGGAGACCACCGTTCCACCAGGTTGAATAAGTAGAGCCGGAGCGCTGAACCGAGCCGCCTTTGCCTTCTTCCACCAGGCGCTGATGCATGGCGGTGCCTACGGCTTCCACATCCAGCGGAATCAACGGATCAAAGTTGTAATTAAAAGGATCTCGGAAGGGCGGCATGAAGATGACGGTGCCCGCTGGTCCGGTCTGGTGGTGATTGTAGACAATCTGCGGGAACCATTCAATGAACATCTGGCGATTCATGTTAGTGGTTTCCGGCATGTTCGACATGTAGAAGTCGCGATTGTTGTCGTGGCCGATGTAGTGCTGGAACAGGACGGGAAGACCTTCCAGAGTGCGTTTGAGCGGGTCCTTCTCACGCATGTACCAGTTGGCCACTAACTCCTGGCCGTCCGGGTTAGCAAGGACACAAAGCAGAATGGTGTCATTCAGGAAGCGGAGGGTCTCCGGGTCTGTGCGCGAAACCATCTGGTAGACCCATTCCATCTCCTGCTGGGAGCCGACGGTTTCGTTCGCGTGCAGGCCGCCATCAATCCAGACAATGGCCTTGCCCTCATGCGCCAGCGCGCGGGCCTGATTATCAGACAAATTTTCAGCGTGCGCCAATTGCTGCGAGATTTGTTTGTAATGGTCCAGGCGCCGAATATTTTCGGGCGCACTGATGACTGCCATGTACTGGCGGCGGCTCTCAGCGGTGGGTCCGATGTCCACGAGTTTCATGCGGGGAGACTCGGCGGCGAGTTTCTTCCAGTAGACTTCGAGCTGGGTGTAAGTGGCCATCTGATAGTCGTCCCCTAAATCAAAGCCAAGGGCTTGTTTAGGCGTCGTAAGGCCAGGAGGGGCCACTGAACTGGCCGCAATAAGAGCGGACGTCCAGAGTATGACCAGCGTTAGGAGTTTGACTTTCGTGAACATGGCTTGAGCGGTGGCTGCTGAAGGTTCATGATGACATTTGACTTTCGGCTGCGGACGCGGCAAACCATGAAAACCAAACTATGAAACGTCAGTGAGCCGGGGGCGGCGGCTGATCATGCTCTTTCTGAGCGTCAGCAATCTCATCTGCAAACATAGGCCGGGACAGAGGATGGGCATGCGCTTCATGGCAAGTGAAGCAGCGCACTACCGGATGCCCTTCGAAGTTGTGCTCATTGATGGCAACAGCCATTTCCACCATTTTGCGGGCGGTCTTCTTCTCCTTCTTATCGTCGGCATCGAATTTATGCTCAACGTGACAGAAGGTGCACTGCTTGCCGAGAGACCAGGCGAAGTAATGCATCTGATTGATGAATTCGGAGGCCGGCAGGTTCTTCAGGGCTTCGACCTTCACGTTCTTAAAGCGCGCGGATGCCAGTTCTTCGGGTGCACGAAGCGGCGCGCCGTCAGCATCCGGAACTTTCTTCAGAATAATGGTGGTGTTCAAAGGGTGGTCGTCGGCTACCCCCGTGATGGCCAGCGTCAGGGTGTTGCCGTCGGGCTCAAGAGTGTAAGTGCGTTTGAAGTGATCCGTCGTACCGGCGACTTCACCTGTAACGGTGAACGTGTTGCCGTTGGCCACTCCGGTTAGCCGCGTCGGAATTCCGTCATACGAGCGAACAACGGGTTTGGAATATTCGAATGCCGTGAGTATAGAGCGGCGCTCTCCACGCTCCGACTTCGTGCCGGTAGTTTCGACAAACTCTGGAGCCGTCTCTTTGGTTTGCCGGTCCACGATATCAGTTTTCTGTTCAATGAGGACCAGGTAGCTGGTGGGCGGGGGCGGTCCGCCGGCGAATTTACTTTGCTGTAGATCTGCTTTCCAGACTCCGGTCAGGTGCGGTATGGCAGCGGGTAATGCGGAAGTAAACAGTAATAGGAATGTAAGCTGGCGCATCGGTCCGATCAGTCTATCATTTGAGGCTTACTTCGACGTAAAAGTGCCTGTTCGATAGGAATCGTAACCGAGCCCGGGTGCCGAACGTATCATGGGAGTAGCTTCAAATGCCCACGCGCAGAGTTTCCCCCGGGATGGCAAGAGTGTTGTGTGGGCTTGCCGCGCCTTATGTTCGTTGCAAGCTCTGGCGCAGAAGCCCGAACCGCCTCCGGGCGTTATTCGGACGATTCAAGTCACGGGCAATAAAATCTACTCGAGTTCCGAAATCATCCAGGCGCTTGAGTTAAAACCGGGCGAGCACGCCACCAAAGCCACGCTCGACCAAGCGCGGCAGAAATTGCAAAGTCTGGACGTTTTTAACACGGTTTCGTACCAGTTCAAGTACGAATCGGGAAGTCCGGCCAAGTACGACGTACTCTATACGGTCGCCGAAGATACTCAAGTCTTTCCGATGCACTTCGAAAGGCTCGGCGCAGACCCGGAACAGATTCGAGCGTATCTGAAGACGCATGTTGCCTTCTACTCCGATCGCATTCCGGGAACCGCGTCGGTCGTTCAACGCTACAAGAACGCAGTGCAGGATTTTCTCGGGCAAAGCACGAAAGATCCCATTCGGGTGCGGGCTACCGTGGCCACGGATGAGAATCAGCAGTTGCAGGTAAATTTCTATCCCGACGCTCCGATTCCGAATATTGCGATGGTGGATGTGACGGGCAACCAGGCGATTGACAAAGGGGTAATTCTGCGCGCAGTGAATGACGTGGCTATCGGCGTGCCGCTAACCGATGCGCGAGTAAAACTGATTCTGGATGGCGCCATCCGACCGGTTTATGCGGCGCGCGGCTACCCAATGGTCAGTTTCCCCAAAGTGGAGACGGAGCCGTCTAAGACAAACTCCGGAGTGATTCTCAAGGTCACCATCATTGACGGCCCGCAGTTCAAGTTCGGACCGCTGCGTTTCCGAGGTAAAGGTCTGGAGGAAGATGAAATCCGGTCGGCCATTACGTTCAAGCCGGGAGACCTTTATAGCGCCGAGAAGGTAGAGACATTTCGAATCGAACTTCTGAAGAAGATGAAGCGTAGAGGATTGCTGGACGCCACCGTTGACCCGGAAGTGGCGCCGGATGAGGCGAAGCATGTGATGAACGTGGTCTATAACGTCATTCCCGGTGAACCCTACAAGTTTCAGAAGTTGGATATTCAGGGACTGGATGTAACGTCGCAGCCTGTGATTGAAAAGCTGTGGGGTGAGAAACCAGGTCAGACGTTCAATCCGGATTACCCGGATTTCTTTCTTAAGAAGGTGAGTGAGCAGGGACTGTTCGACAACCTGGCTAATACGCAGGCCGATTACACCCCGGACCAGGCAACGCACAATGTGACGGTTCACCTCTATTTCAAAGGAGGGAAGTCAGCGGAAGACAAGAAGCGCGAAAAGGAAGAAGAGGAAAAGAAGAAGAATCCTTATGGCTACTGACGGCCGGTTAGTAGCTGTCTATCCGGGCTCGTTCGATCCAGTGACGAATGGACATCTGGATGTGATTCAACGAGCGGCGAAGTTTGTGGACCGGTTGATTGTGGCGGTTCTGAACAATACTTCGAAGCAGTCGCTTTTCCCGGTGGAGGAGCGGAAGGAAATGCTGCTGGAAGCTACGGCCGATCTAGCTGGCGTTGAGGTTGATTCTTTTGATGGGTTGCTGGTGGAATATGTCGCTCAGCGGGGCGCTCAAACGGTACTGCGGGGCATTCGCAATGTGTCAGATTACGAGTCTGAGATGCAAATGGCGCTGTTGAACCGGGAATTGAGGCCTGGCACGGAGACCCTTTTTTTGGCTTCTTCGGCGGAATACTCGTTCATCAGCTCCAGGATGATTAAGGAAATAATCGTCCTGGGCGGCGATGTCTCGAAGTTCGTGCCGCAGGCGGTAGCGATGCGACTGGCGAAGCGCTGCGGAATCTAATCTTCCTGCTGGCGGAAGAAGGGCTCTTTGCCGGCGAGCAGCAAGCGTTCGTCGAGGGCGGTCTTCACGAGCTCTTCCTCCATCTCGGTCAGGCCCTTGGCGTCCTTTTCGATTCGGCTGAGAAGGCCTTTCATGCGGCCGCGGGAGATGTCGGCGGGGAGCGCCAAAGTGTAAGCAAAGAGAGCGTCGGAACGCAGATCTTCGTCTTCGAAGAGCTCTCTGACTCTTTCCAGTTCCGTTTTCAGACCGTAATAGCCAACGCCCCATAGCGCTCCACGACGGACTTCCAGGTCTTTATCCGCGAGATGTTTTGCGAAATAATCCTTGAAGCTGGGATGGACGCTCCGCCACATGGCTTCCAAAGCTTTGGCTCGGCCTTCGGGCACGGCGTACAGGTCGGTGATGGCTTTGCGAACTTCGTTACGGTCCGTTTCCGGAGCGAGGCCCACCAAAATTCCACCGCGCTCTTCCACGGTAACTTCGGGCTTGTGCAACGCCTGCAGCATGGCTTCGACAATTTCAGAGTGGTCGGTGGCGTCAATCAATGATTCCCAAGCGCTGGCGCGGACTGCAGGCTCAGCGTCAGTCTGCGCGAGGTCCAGAAGAGCTTTGCGAATGGGCTCTTCGAGCGGCTGATTGAAGAAGGTGTGCGCGGCCTCGGCGCGGACCTCGGCGGATGAGTGGGTGAGGAGTTGGACCCGCTCGTCTTCATCCAACGCATCGACGGGCAGGTTTTCATGCTCGGGATAGATATCCCAAATGTCGAAAGGCTCATCTTCGACCGGAGGCTGTTCTGAGGCAAAACTTTCGATGACGTTTTGCAGCTCCCTTTTCAGTTCGACTTCGTCGGGCTGTAAGAGAGCGGCGGCCGCTTCGAGCGGCTCTTTCGCCGCAGGATCTCCGTAGATGCCGAGCAGCAGAGCGGTGTCGGAAAGATCGAACTCGATACGGTCGAGCAGGAGATTCAGGATGCGGTCGTCACGGACCCGAAGGTTAGCCAGGACGAAGGCAACTTCTCCACTTTCGCCTTCTTCCAGTTCGGAATAAAGCTTCAAGGTGGGTTCCAGCGCGAGTTGACCCTGCTCTACCAGGCCGACGACCACTTCATCGGGAACGTTTTCCGGATCTTCCGCGATATAGCGAAGATAGAACGGAATGCCTTCCGACGCCTTGAAGTAGCGAAAAATGGCAATGAGTTCGCTGGCGATGTCGAACCGGTCCGAGGTGCGGTCGCGTTCCGCAAAGTCTGTCGCGGCTTTCAGGGTTTCCACCTTACGGTCGAGGAGAGCCTTGAAAACGCGGTGATCCGGGCCGAGATAGCCGCGCGAGAGCGCGTCCAGAATCTCGGCCGGTGTAAGGCTAGCTAGCTTGTCAGGATCCGGAAACAAGCGCGTTTACTCAGCTTCCACAATAACCTTCACGGGAACACTAACTTCCCGGTGAAGACGGAGAGTGACCATGTGCTCGCCGAGCGTGCGGATCGGTTCTTCCAGGACCACCTTGCGGCGATCGATGTGGAACCGTTGAGCTTCGAGGGCTTCGGCGATATCTTTGGCAGTGACTGAGCCGAACAGATGATCGTTCTCGCCGACCCGCTGACGGAACTTGAGTTCTGTGTTGGCCAGCAGTTTGGCCAGGTCCTGCGCTTCGCTGGCAGCTTTGGCTTCGCGGCGAACGTGAGCTTCGCGCTCCTGTTCCACGATTTTCTTATTGCTCTCGGTAGCGGGAACGGCCAGTTTCTTCGGCAGCAGGAAATTACGGGCAAAGCCGTCGGCTACCTTGACCATGGCGCCGCGTGCGCCGAGGTTATCAACATCTTCTCTGAGAATGACTTCCATGTGATTTGCTCCGATTCCCTATTACATCCGCGAGGCGAAAGGCAGCAGTGCGATGTTACGCGCCTGCTTGATGGCTTCGCTCAAGCGCTTCTGGTGAGGTGTACACACGCCGGAGATGCGACGAGGAGTGATCTTGCCGCGTTCGGAAATAAAGCTGCCCAGCACCTTAACGTCTTTGTAGTTGATGTCGTCAACCTTTTCGACGCAGAACCGGCAAACTTTCTTACGCCGGAAATATTGCTTTTTGCCGGTGGCGATGGCTTTATCGCCGCCGGTGGGACGTTGTGAAGCCGCAATCGGGCGGCCGCCTCTTTGTTCTGCCATTGTTTTCTCCTTATTCCTTTATTCAGCCGTCGCCGGTTCGGGCGCGGCTTCCACATTCGCGGCAGGGGTTGCAGGTGCGGGCAGTGCCGGAGCAGGTGCGCCGGGAACGGGACCGCCGGGATGTTCGGAGGTGGGGAACATGGGCGCGGCGGAAGGCGCCGGAGCCGGGGCAACGGGCTTGCGAGCAGCACGCTTTTCCCGGGCTTTCTTCCGTTTTTCAATCCGCTTCATCTTTTCGTCGATGCGGACGGTGAGGAACTTGACGACCATGTCATTGACGCGCAAGCGGCGTTCAATTTCATGAACAGTGGAGGCCTGGGCGGTGAAAACCAGCAGGATGTACTGACCTTCGGAGTACTTTTTCAGCTTGTAAGCCAGGCGGCGGGTGCCCCAATTTTCCTGTTTGTCGAGGGAGCCACCATCAGTGGTAATAATGCCCTTCAACTGTTCGATCAATGGCGCTATCTCTTCGGGAGTAGCGTCTGGACGAACGATAAACAACTCTTCGTAGACTCTCATTCTTCCTCTTCTTTACTGCCTCGGGCGCGGCGATTAAATTTCGCCATGGCCTTGTCGGCGCCTTCAGCAACGATGGCTTCAACGGCGTCCGCGGTATAAGACACCAGATCAACCACCTCAGAATTCCAGGCCCTCGCGAAAGGCGAGAGCACGTATGTGGCGGCATCCATCGGGCCTTCCGGGCGTATACCCACCCGGACCCGCATGAAGACATCCGTCTTCAGCACGCCAATAATCGACTTGACACCGTTGTGTCCAGCCGCCGACCCGTTTTTCTTGATCCGCAGGGCGGACCAAGGAAGGTCGAGTTCGTCGTAAACCACGAGCAAGTCGTGGTTAGTCAGGTTGCGGTAGCTCAGTAGGGGACCGAGCGCGTTCCCTGACAAATTCATAAAGGTCTGCGGTTTGACCAGGAGCACAGGCTTACCCTGGATTTGACCGCTGCCGACGAGAGCCTGATTTTCAGACTTGGCAATCCGAATATCGTTTCGGCGAGCCAGTTCGTCGACGACCAGGAAGCCCATATTATGCGGCGTCCAGTCATACCGGAGGCCCGGATTACCCAGGCCCGCAATGACCAGAAGCCGCGAATCAGAGACGTCCATTCAACAGGAAGACCGGCGTCAAGAAGACTACTTCTTCTTGGCGTCCGCGGCAGCGGGGGCAGCTTCGTCCTTCTTGCCCTTCTTAATGACTTCGGGTTCGGGAACGCTGGTGGCGGCATCGGCTGCGGGCGCCTCTTCAGCACGGAGCGAAACCACGTGCGAAATGACGGCATCGCCGGGGCTCAACAGCTTCATGGAGCCAACCATGGGAATGTCGGACGCGCGGATGCTCTGGCCGATGGTCAATTCCGTCACGTTCATGTTGAACACTTCAGGAATGTCATCCGGCAAGCACTCAATTTCCACTTCGCGGGTGATGATCTCATGGATGCCACCCTGGAGTTTGACGCCTTTGGGGTCGCCAACGGTGAGCACGGGCACCTTGACCGCAATGCGTTTGGCGAGGTCAATGCGCTTCAGATCGACGTGCAGCAGGTTGTCCTTAATAGGATCGTACTGCCAGTCCACGATCATGACAGGGACGTTTTCTGTATCCGCCACGTTCAGGTTGAAGATGGTGTTGTGGCCAGTCTTGCTGTGCAGGATGCCGGTCAGCTCTTTCGGGCTGACGGTGACAGCCAGAGGAGCCAAGCCTGTTCCGTAAAGGACGGCGGGCATTGAGCCCTTGGCACGCAGACGGCGCGCTTCATTTTTGCCGCGAGTGTCACGTGACGTGGCGGCGACGGTTATATCTTTTCTCATTTTTCCTTCTCTTCACCTGGAGCGGCAGCCTGCAACTACAATCCGAGCAGCCGGAAACCGGTGTTGATTTGCCCGGCTCCCGCTTCTGCGCCCTAAAGCGCTATGCGGCACCCGGGGATGCCCCTAGATAAACAGCGTGCTGATGGAGCCACCTTCGTGTATCGATTGAATGGCTCTTCCTAACAACTGCGCGACCGACAGGACACGAATTTTGCTGCAAGCGGCGCCAGCGGGAGACAGCGGGATGGTGTTGGTCACCACTAACTCCAGCAACTCCGAAGCGTGAATTCGTTCCACTGCGGGTCCAGATAAAACTGCGTGGGTGGCGCAGGCAGTTACCGATTTGGCACCCTGGAGGAGAAGCGCTTCCACGCCTTTAACCAAGGTACCGGCGGTATCCACCAGATCATCCACCATCAAACAATGCTTCCCACGAACCTCACCGATGATGTTCATCACTTCGGCAACGTTCGCATCGGTGCGGCGCTTGTCGATAATCGCCAGCGGCGCGAAGAGGCGCTTAGCGAAAGACCGGGCGCGTTCCACACCCCCTGCGTCGGGCGAAACGACGATCAGTTCCCCACGGGGAAACCGATCCATAAAATAATCCACCATCACGGGCGCAGAGAACAGGTGATCCACTGGAATATCAAAGAATCCCTGAATCTGAGCGGCGTGTAAATCGACCGCGAGCACGCGGTTCGCCCCGGCTCTTTCGAGCAAACTGGCAACCAGTTTCGCGGAGATGGGCATACGCGGACGGTCCTTACGGTCCTGTCTTGCGTACCCATAATAGGGTAACACTGCAGTGATGCGTTCTGCACTGGCGCGCTTGAATGCGTCGAGCAGGAGCAGGAGTTCCATCAAATGCTGGTCCACCGGGGTGCAGGTGGGCTGCATGACGAACACGTCTGCGCCACGCACATTTTCTTGAATTTGGAGATGCGTTTCCCCGTCGGCGAAGCGCTTAATCATGGCAGCGCCTACAGGAGCGCCGAGAAACTCGCACACCTCTTCAGCGAGGGCCGGATTGGCGGTACCGGAGAAAACTTTGAATTCCGTGAACAAGGAACGCGCCGGCTTAGATGCGGCCATAGTGAGGTATCCAGTGTTACTCATTTGTCATGCAAAGATGCTGGCTTCAGCGGCGGAACCTAAGGCGGTTCTCCAGAATCGCCGATATTGAGACCGATTTACGAAACGAACTGCAAAGGCTTGGCCCTTGGGGAAGGCGGCAAGAGCGGCCCGATTCTGCGCTGCGCTGGGGAATACGCCGAAAATTGACGAACCGCTGCCCGTCATCAAAGCGGGCTGAGCCCCAAGCTTACGGAGTTTACGCACGATAGCAGCCAGTCCCGGGTGCATCTTAAACACCGCCGCTTCGAAATCATTCTTGAATGGGAGCCGGTCAAAGGGAGACTTTTCGAGTGCCCAGGTAATAGCCTGAAACTCTCTCAGGATAGGGGACGTGGGGTCTGAAGTCAACGCATTCGTAACAATGTCTGCCGCCGATCGGTTCAGGCTTTTATAGGCATGCGGGGTGGAAACATGGATGCCCGTTGCTACCACCAGAAGGTGGTGAGACGGCAGGTCCGGCAGAGGATAGAGTTCAGTTCCCCGCCCTATTGCGGCGGCGGTACCACCTAACAAAAAGAAAGGTACGTCACTGCCCAGACTTTCTGCGAAACGAACTAGCTGCGGGATGGGCAAGGGTTTTCCCGCAAGTGCGGGCAGGGCGAGCAGGACGGCGGCGGCGTTGGCAGAGCCGCCACCGAGGCCAGCACCCATCGGTATCTTCTTTGTTAACTTGAACTTAACGGTGGCTTTAACCTTGAGAGCGGGCAGAACGATCTCGGCGGCCTGGACGACCAGGTTGTTGGCGATCTCGACGGAACTGTCCAGGTGGATGGCGGTGCGTTTTGAAAATTCGAAGCCAATTTCCAAATTGTCCCGGAGGGAAATTGTCTGAAAAATCGTTCGGAGTTCGTGGTAGTGGTCCGAACGTTTATGAAGTACCCGGAGATCCAGATTGAGCTTGGCGAACGACGGGACGGTTACTTGCTGCACATCAGTATTGGAGGAGGGAGTAGACGTCCTGGCCAGGAAGTTTGCTGCGTCCGTTCAGAAATTCGAGTTCGATGACAAAGGCGAGACCTGCGACCTGGCCTTCGGCCATGGCGACCAACTGAGCGACGGCGGCGGCGGTTCCACCCGTCGCGAGAACATCGTCCACAATCAGGACGTTCTGGCCAGGCTGGATGGCGTCCGCGTGCATCTCCAAGGTGTCTGTTCCGTATTCCAGGGCATATTCCACCGAGTGAACGGTGTGAGGGAGCTTTTTGGGTTTGCGAACTGGAACGAAGCCGGCCCCGAAGGCATGCGCCATGGCCGGAGCGAAGAAATAGCCCCGGGCTTCAATGCCGACGACGATGTCGATGGGGTGGCCACGGTAGTGGTCTTGCAGCGCGTCGATGGTGTCCCGGAACCCGGATTTGTCTTTGAGCAGGGTGGTGATGTCGTAAAAGTTGATGCCGGGCTTGGGGAAATCTTTAATTTCGCGGATCAGGGATTTGAGATAGAGGGCTTGCGATGGCGCGGTGGCGGACACTGGGTGATTTTAGCAGGGTGAAGGGATCACTCCTGCCGGCAAATGGCGCAATCCGCGAGCCGGCGCTTACCGGCCCATAGCGGACCTCATGCTAGCGCGCAACGACTTGGGCGCGTAGTGGGTTAAAACACGGCGCGTCTGAGCCACCAGAAGCGCAGGGTCCTGCCACGGAGCGCTTTGAAAAGTAAGCAAGAACCCCAATGGATCGCGATGATCAATGGCGCGAAACAGGTGCTGGGGGAACATGCGGCAAGACTGGGATGGTTTCTCAACCGGTTTCTGAGTCCGATCTTCGCCGCGAACCCAACTGGAAAGTGCCGAAGAGAAAGAAACACCCACGCGGTGCGCCAGGTGAAGCCCCGGTGTCGGCCTCATGTTCATCTCGAGAACCAACATGTTATTCGTCTTGGGATCGATGACCCAATCCACTCCGCAGAGACCGTCGAAGCCCGTCAACGATCCAAGCTGGTTCAGCATGATTTCAGCCTGTGGACGCCAACAAAACTCCAAGGTACTCGCCGCAGCCAGCGCGTTGGGCCAGTTATCCCGTAAATAGAAAGAGCACCAGCAAAGCGGCTTGCCTTTGCTGAACAAAGCGGAGGTTGCACCAACCCGACCGGGAACGAATTCCTGCACGAGGATGGGACCGGCCCCCAGAGACATTTTTGCCTGCTGCAGATCGGCTGCGGTGTGGATGACTCGCACGCCTGAACCGGACATACTCTCTTCGCCCTTTGCCACAAATGGGCGGGTAGGCCAGCACGATTCGTTAAGGTCGTCCAATCCCGCCAGGACCTTGAACGCTGGAACCGGTATGCCGATATGCCCCGCATCGATGGTGAACGAAATCTTCGACATGGTTCGAGCCAGGCGCGCGGAATCCGCCAGCATGGGCGCCAGAACGGCGAGCGCGGGCGCGGCGGGACGATCAAGAAAAGTTCTGATTAAGGGTTCATCAGCGATAACGACGCGATCATATCGAGTAGGCAAGAGACCCAAGTGATCTTCCAGACCCTGGCGCACTTCTTCCGGCGAACGTCCCGTACGAATGCGATGGGAGACAAAGCGGGAGCTCGATATGGCAAAGCCGTCGCCCGTGGCTACGGTGACCTCGACGGCACCTTTTGCGAACATCTCAGGCAGACGGGCCAGACCAGGCGCGTCAAGGCTGGTTGCTATGAGAACGCTGTTACGTTTTGTCACTTTGCGAAATTTTGACCCTTAAGGTAAGTGAATGAACCGGTATGTGGTTGCGAGCTACTATGTTGGCGAATTAATTTTGCAACGGCGAGCTGGCTTGGAGCCAGGCTTCCCGACCAAGCGTTGCGCGGCGTCCTAAGACTAGGACGAGCGCGCTGCAGGGCTTCATGGTGTCCAAGGGTATCATTCATCACCTATTCCGCAGGATACTGGTACATACACGTGTAGTAATATGTTCGCACGGTTTATCCGTCGAAGCGCGACCTTTTCCAGCCGGCTGCTGGGATATCGCGACCCGCTAATAAATTTACCCAAACACGCCTAGTACTAATTACAATTGAAAGATGAATAACAGTCGTCTCAGCCGCACCCTAGGAACGTGCACGGCGATTGTTGCTTCGGGTTGGATGCTAGTTCAACGGCTGCGGATCCTGGACAACAGGCGCTCAGCGAGCGCCATGGAAGGCGACCTGCGGAACGAACGTGAACGCTGGGATCTGGTATTAGAGGCGAACAACGACGGACTCTTCGACTGGCAAGTGAATTCACCGAAGGCCTTTTACAGTGCTCGCTGGAAAGAGATTCTCGGCTACTCGCAAGACTTTGAAGATTCTCCCGAGGCCTGGCGTAAGCGGATTCATCCCGACGATGAAGAAAGAGTCGCAAAGGCTTTGGACGACTACCTCGCTCGCCGCGCTCCCGCCTATGAAGTTGAATATAGAATGCAGCACCGCGACGGGAGATGGGTGTGGGTCCTGGCGCGGGCGAAGGCGATATGGGACGAAGCAGGCAGGGCGGTCCGCCTCGTAGGATCGCATTCCGACATTTCTGCGCGGATTGCTTCCCAGGTCGAGCGAACCGCCAGCGAAGCCCGTTACCGTGAACTAGTTGAGCACGCCAGCGAGGTCATTTACCAGACAGATTCCAACGGCTGCATTACCTATTACAACCAAGCTGGACAGGTTATTTTTACAAATGAAGGTGAGAGCCCGATTGGCCGGATCTACCTTGATTGGGTCGTTCCAGAAGATCGCCGAAAGACTGAACGGTTCTACCACCTTCAATTTGCCAGGCGCACGCCTCGCTCCTACCGGGAAATTTGTACGATTTCACGGGATGGGCGGAGAGTGTGGCTGGGACAGAATGCCGAGCTATTGCTGGAGAATGGTGAGCCGACCGGATTCCGCGTCGTTGCGCGCGACATTACAGATCGCAAGCAGATAGAACTAGCGTTACGGTCCAGCGAGATCCGCTACAAAGAACTGTTCGAACAGAATCCTGTACCAGCCTGGATTCAGGAGTCTAATACGTGGCGGATTCTGGATGTGAATAAGGCGGCGTGCCGCCTGTTTGGCTATGAACGGCAAGAATTTTTAGCTCTGCACGTGACCGATTTGCTGCCTGTATCCGAGGCCGACCTAAAAGGCAAGGATCTGGTTGAAACCCATTTAATCAATCCCGGAGGTATTGTCAAACTTCGCAAGAAAAAAGGCGATTTGGTCCTGGCGGAGATAACTGCCACTTCCCTGGAGACATTGGGTCAGCGCATGCAGTTGGTCATGACTAGCGACGTGACGGAACGCGAAGCAACGGATGAGCGTTTTAAGGTCCTATTCGAGGATTCTGTGGATGCCCATCTGTTGTTTGACGAAAGGGGATTGACGGACTGCAATGAGGCGGCAGTCAGGATGCTGCGGGCCGATGGAAAGGAACAATTATTGGGCCGCCACCCCGCGGTTTTTTCCCCCGAGTTCCAGCCGGATGGAGAGAGCAGCGCAACCAAATCGCTGGTAATGGATAGCTTAGCGATCACCCAAGGCGGCCACCGGTTCGATTGGACACATCGCCGTATGGATGGGACGGAATTTCTGTGCGAGGTTTCGCTTACCCCGGTTTCGATAGAGGGCCGCGACGCCTTGCTTGTCGTCTGGCGCGACCTGACCGAGCGGCATGCGATTGAAGAGCGACTCCGTCTGCTATCGTCAGTGGCCAAGGAGTCTCTTAATTCAATCCTGATAACGGATGCCGCAGAATGCATCCTGTATGTCAACCCCGCATTCGAGAAACTCACCGGTTACAGCATGACTGAGGTGGTGGGGAGACTGCCCGGGGAACTCCTGCAGGGCGCCGAAACGGATCCCGAAGTGAAGCGCCGGGTGCGAGAAGCGATCAACACGAAGAGCCCGGTGCGGTTCGAGATTCTGAACTACACCAAAACAGGCCAGCCCTTCTGGGCGGAAATGTTCATCACTCCCGTTCTTAATGCCATGGGTGTTTGCACCCACTTTATCGCTGTCGAGGAAGATGTGACGGAGCGGAGGCGAGCGGCAAGCAGGCTCGAACAACGCTCGCGCTTCTCGGCACTTGCAGCGGAGATCGGGCGAGCCATGAGCGAAGCTGGTTCCCTCCAGAGCATGCTCAGTACCTGTGCCCGGGCCTTTACTAAATACCTTTTGCTTGAGGGCGCCTCCATTTGGATTCGTAGCAGCGCCGATCGAGGACTCGACAGGATAGCGAGCGCAGGCTCCCTTCCGCCATCGCTCGGATTCCTGAATGCGATGGTAGGAAACCGGCAAGTCTATACCGAGAACTTAACCCCCTCATTGGTCTTGACGGGCTATCCCCTCATCGTCGATAACGATCTCGTCGGCGCGATTAAACTGGCAGGCGGCGTCCTGGATCAGCCTACTCTCGACTGTATTTCCTCGAATTCCAGTGTGGTGGCGCTCGGGATCAGACGATGGCAGTCTGAGCAACATTTAATTGAAGCGAAGGAGGCCGCCGAGGCAGCAGCCAAAGCAAAGAGCGATTTTCTTGCCGTGATGAGCCATGAGATCAGGACCCCGCTCAATGGTGTTCTGGGCATGACAAGTTTATTGCTGAATACGCCCTTAAGCGCGCAGCAAACCGACTATGTAGACACGATCCGCGTCAGCGGAGACACGCTTCTGACCGCCATCAACTCCATTCTCGACTTCTCGAAGATAGAGGCCGGGCGAATGGAACTCGAACGTTTGGACTTTGACCTGTACACGGTTGTCGAGGAGACCTTGGACCTGGTCGCCGATTCGGCGAATAACAAGGGCCTGGAGTTGCATGCCCTGATCGATCTGGACGTTCCTTCGGGTATATGGGGGGATCCGGGGCGCCTGCGGCAAGTGTTGCTGAATTATCTTTCTAACGCGGTTAAATTTACTGAAACCGGCGAGGTCAGCGTGAGAGTCTCTCGCGAGGGTTCAACAGGCCGGCCACTGCTGCGCTTTTCGGTTAGCGATACCGGCATCGGGCTCACCAAGCAGCAACAGGAAAAACTTTTTGTCCCGTTCAGGCAGGCGGACAGTTCTACGACGCGGCGGTTTGGCGGAACGGGTCTTGGACTTGCCATTTGCCAGAAGCTGGCTTCCATCATGGGGGGGCAAGTTGGCGTGGAGAGCAGACCCAACGGGGGAAGTACGTTCTGGTTCACTGCGCTGCTGGAACCGAGCGGAACAGATCACGGAATCGCAGTTCCGGCGTTGCTGGCGGGCAAACGCGCGCTGATTGTCGACGACAACGAAACGAATCGCAAGGTGCTGCAGCAACAGCTCATGCGCGCCGGGATGGAGTCAGACTTAGCTTCGGGAGCGCTCGAGGCGATGGAAGCGCTGGACCGCTCGGTGAGCACCAACGAACGCTTCGACCTGGCTATTCTCGACTTTCACATGCCTGACATTGATGGACTGATGCTGGGACGGATGATACGAGAGAAGAGACAACTGGCGGAGTTCCCGCTGGTGCTGCTTGCTTCCTCAAACGATCGACAACTGCGGGACGAAGCAGAGAATATTGGATTCTCGGCAGCACTGAGCAAGCCAGTCCGGCAGGCAAATCTGATCGCCGCATTAATGAGAGTCTTGCGAGGCCCTGAAACGGAGGCAACGGCGAAGAAGAGGACGACTGAAACGCCAACCTTCTCAGCACATGTGCTGGTAGCGGAGGATAACCCTACTAACCAGAAAGTTGCCCGGCTTATGTTGGAGAAGTTTGGCTGCCGGGTGGATGTTGTCGCGGATGGATATGAAGCAGTGGATGCCGTGCAGCGATTTAAATACGACCTCGTGTTGATGGATTGCCAAATGCCTGAACTCGATGGCTATTCCGCCTCGCGCATGATAAGAGCCGGTGAGCGGACGAGTGGTGGCCGCGTCCCGATTGTGGCGGTAACGGCGAACGCCATGCGAGGAGAGGAGCTGAAGTGCCGCGAAGCCGGCATGGACAGCTATCTGGCCAAACCATTGAATCGCGGGGCGCTCGGGGAGCTTCTGGGGGTATGGGTCGGGCACCGGGAACAACATGAAACGCAGGGCGCCAATGGAAAAGTCATGGCAGAGGCCATCAGCCAGTTGGCCGAAAATGGCTGGAGCGATGAAGAATTACGCGAGGTGCTTGACAGTTTTCTGGATTCCACGCCCGAGTTAGTGAAGGCTCTCCGGGCCAGCGTCAGCGCTAAAGACTGGGACGAAGTTCACCGTTTATCCCACCGGCTGCGCGGAAGTGTTCTCGCGCTTGGGATGGTGGACCTCGAAACTTATCTGAAGCAGTTGGAGGAATCGTGCCTGAATGGAGGAGAGGCAGACACCAGCCGGTTGATTTTTGCGATTCAATCGCATTTCGAGTCCGGGTGCTCGACTCTGAAGTCGTTACGTCCTTGAAGCCGCGAGCGGCTAAAGGCACTGAGTGAGGCGGCGGACGGCCTCCACCACATATCCGCAGCGCGCGGCCTGCCATGCAAGCCTACCGTAATAGCGGCGGCGCAGGTCACGGTGCCGATCGATTTCAGCCGCCAGTTTTTCGCAGACGATGCGGAAATTATCAAAGTTTCTTTTGGCGAAGGCTCTGGTCAACTGGTCCGGCCGCCCGTCATGCATCCAGACGGCCGCATCCATGGGCAGGTAAGCAGTGGGGAAGGCCACGCAGACCTGACTGAAAAATAACGTGTCCACATACTTCTGGAGCCTAGGTTCGAAGTGAATAGATTCAAAGACCGATCGACGAAACAGGGCTGACGCGGTATGTATGACGTTGAACGACCGCAAGTTGATCTCGTTGCTGTGGACGTGATTTTCCGAGAGGTAATACGAGCGTTTTCCGGCTGCATCCTGGACCGCCACACGCGAGAACACCAGCGCCACTTTGGGATTATTCAGCAAGAAGGCGAGCTGGCGTTCGAGTTTGTCAGGGAAGTAGAAATCGTCGTCATCGAGGAGAGCGAAAAAATCACCGGCGGCCGCCAGAAGACCCATGTTGCGCGCCAGGCTGGGCCCGACTGATTTCTCATTGCGAATGATGCGGACGCGGCGGTCAGTACCTTTGTAGACGGCCGGCACCTCGGAGCCGTCGTCTACCACGATGACTTCGAGTTCAGGGTAGGTCTGATTTAGAACGCTATCGATGGAACGAGGTAATAAGTCGTGGCGGTTCTTTGTCGTAATAACGACAGAGATAAGCGGGTTCACTATTCTCCGGCTGCCTGGATTCGTACCCGGCCCGACGGCGAAATTAGCCTGATAGCGTAGCGGCCCAGCAGCCGCATGTTGTAGCTAAAAGACTGAACGGCTGCGTAGTACGCTTCAGAGGAATAGACCTCTTCGGGCTCGATGCCGGAGCGGTAAGCTGTCAGAGCTTCGGTGACGAGCCCCGGCCTGCACGAAAGACAAGCTGAGCGCCAATCTCGAGGCAGCGCCAGCAAGGACGCCGCTTCGCGGGGCTGAACACCCGTCAAACCAAGCCGACCCATGGCCGCCGCGGGCAATCCGGGCAGAAATTCATGCCAGAAATGAGATGTAGCCGGCTGCCACAACCGGCGGCGATTCGTTCGCCAGTCCCGCGGGTCTTCACCGGCGGGGGTTAGCACAAACTCTTCGCTGGCCAGCCTGAGCCTGGAGTTAAATGATCCCAAGAACCGCGAAACAAGCCACAGAGGAGAGAGCACGATCAGCAGCGTAATCGCCAACGCTTGTTCGCGAAATCCAACGCTCGCCCTTTTGTTCCCAGCGTCCAAAGTTCCCGCTAAGAAAGCGTCGGAGATCAGATACGTTGTGTCGAGTCGCGCGTTCACCAAACGATTGCGGTCAACGATGGCGTGGTGGAGTTCGAGTCCCTGACCGATATAAGTTCCAGAAGTGACCATCGAATCCTCCACGATGGAATCGTCGTCGATGATGCACTTTTCTGCGATGACAGCGTAAGGTCCGATGCGTGTCCGAGCCCCGATCCGGCAATCCGGTCCGATCCAAAAGGGGGGCTGGAGGTTTGCGGTGGGGTGAATGCTGCTGTTGCGGCCGATCCATGCAGCCTTCTCAACCTGATTGCCGCTGAAGGCCAAGGAAGTGGACGCGCCATCAAGGAGCCGTCGCTGGCTGGCGAGGATTGCCGACGCGGATTCCGCATTGAGCCACTCGTTGATTTCAATTTTTGCTACGGCGGAATCCAGCACCTGCTGATCGATCCCGCTGGTGGGACCATCAGCGAAACATTCCCGAATCTGGCGGGCAGTCAGGGACGCCCAGCCTGACCAGAACTGTTTCCCGTCCAGGCAATCCACGACGACAAAGGATTGCGGCGGTTCCGGAACAGGCCAATCTACCGCGGGGAAACGCCACCCTCTTGCAATCACGATTTGATCCTGGATGCCGTCGGAGATTGTGCGCACGAGACGCGGAACCTTTTCCTCGCTAGCGGCCAGGTGGTAACAAATCTTGCGTCCCCAGCGAGTGCCATCCCCGAAGTAGGCTTCGATTTGCTCCGGCAGATGGCTCAGGATGAGATGGATTTCGCTTGCACTCAGGCGGATCAGATATTCGACTATGTGCTGCAGGATGGGCCTATCGCCAAGTTGGAGCAGGCCGGCCGGGTGGTGTTCATCAAGGCCATGCAGTACGGGATTGGATCCACCGCAGATAACAATGGCTAGCATTTTTTAGGCTCTCCAGCGCCCATAGCTTGCTGGGCACGGGTTCTGGCACGATATTGGAACACTCGAAAGAGGAACACTACGTTACCAACAAAGTAGCGACGCCACATTCTGCTTGGTTCCTGCAAAAAGCGGTACAGCCATTCCCCGCCGATTTCCCGAAGCCAAACCGGCGCGCGCGGAATACGGCCTGAATAGAAATCAAACAGCCCGCCGACTCCGAACGCAACCCGGACGCCGGTTTGCGACAGGTGCTCTTGAATCCACATGTCCTGCTTTGGTGCGCCAAAAGCAACCAGCAGGATCCCGGCTCCCGATTGCCGGATTGCCCGGATGACTTCGTCCGTTTGAGCAGGCTCGAAAAAGCCATGTTGGACGCCCTTAACGCAAGCTCCCGGATGGTTTCGGGCGATCCATGCTGCCACATCTTCAGCCACGCCGGGGCGTCCGCCAAGCAAATACAAGCCTTGGCCCGTGGACTGAAGCCGTTCACAGAGTCTTGGGAAAAGGTCAGTCCCGTTTACGTTTTGCCGGAGATGTGTGTTCAGAATTTTGCCGGCCAGTTTAATGCCTATGCCATCGGCGACAACTAGGTCTACATCCTGCAGCAGCGACATGTAATCGGCTCGGCGGCACGCGATGTTGACACAGTCGGCATTCACGAAGCAAAGCTGAGCAGGGGATTTCGTTTCCGAATGAACCAGGAAATCGAGGGTTTCGTCCATGGTCAGGTTGTGAATTGTGATTCCCGCCAGATGGATCAGGTCGGGTGCATTCGAAACACCCTCGCCATAGAATGCAGCGGGAACGGCACGAAGCGCAATTCCGAGATCCCCACGGAAGGTTTGGGTGTCAATATATTCGGCGTCTACCTGTGACTCTGTCGAGTAATCGATATTCGCCCGGCGACGTATCCACCAAAGGCAGAGAAGACCTGGCCGAACCTGATACCGCCGCCATGCCGAACGCTCGGCTGGGCCGCTACCGACCGGGACGGCGCGCGGACCGATGAGAGAAAGGTCACCCTTAAGAACATTGATCAGCGTGGGTAAGTAAACCAGCGGAGTGCGGTCAAGACCGGAGTGGAATGAGAACTGGTAGCGGTTGAATTCCGCCGCCCACCGGCCGAGGTACGGTGTCACCGCAAAGCCTCCACCCCGGGATTTGGCTAACGCGTAGAGTGCCGCCGCCGGGAGAGCCAGGAAGCCAAGGAGTAGAAAGGCAATGGCGAAATCGACAAAACGCTTTGCTCCGGTGAGGAGAGCCAACCAGAATAGCCAAGCCGTACCGCGCATCACTTTGCGCTTGCTGCTTTCCCTGATACCGGTTGAGGAGAAACGCTTGTCCAGTGAGTCAATGAGAGCGCTACGGGCGAGCTTCAGGTCCAGATCGGGGCCCTCGTCTTGCGAGATTTTCATTTAATAGGCTCCCCTGCCAATCAGAACCGCAGGTATGGTCTTGAATAAGAGCAGCAAATCAAGCGCAAGGCTTTGGCTCTCAATGTATCGCACATCGAGCAATACTTGCCGATCAAAGGGTATATCACCCCTTCCACTGACTTGCCAGAAGCAGGTAAGGCCGGGCTTGACATCCAGCCTGCGACGGTCGGCCAAGGCGTACTTGGCCACTTCTTTTGGAAGTGCCGGCCGCGGGCCCACCAGAGACATTTCGCCCTTGAATACACAATAAAGTTGAGGAAGTTCGTCAATACTCAACTTGCGTATGATGCGACCGATCCAAGTGACTCGCGGATCGTTTTTCATCTTAAATGTAACGCCGTTTTGATGGTCGTTCATTGCGGCCAGCTTTTCCTTGAGCGCTTCTGCGTTCACGACCATGGAGCGGAACTTGGGGAACGGAAACTCATGGCCCCATTGGCCCACTCGCGTCTGCCAGAAAAGAATGGGGCCTAAATCCGTCAGCCAGATCGCCAGTGCGACCACTAGAAAGAGCGGGCTGAGGACAATCAGAGCAGACGCAGAGACTAACACGTCCAGCAGGCGCTTCAGTGAGCGGGATCCGTTTACTGCGAAGAGCCAAAGCAAACGCTTCCGTGCAAATCGGAGGCGGGACAGCGGGCCATCCATTCCCTGCTCCGAAAAGCGACGGTCCAGTTCGCGAATTAAATCGATGCGAGCTGTATTGGTTCCGACTGACCGGTTCATTGCGGCACAACTCCCACGAGATCTTGCTGGCTTCAGCGGAAAAGGTCTGGTACTCAGATACTACGATTACCAGTGCCCAAAATACCGGATGACTGGTAGGATGATAGCAGTAATAGTACCTAGGTGCTATCGGATTTCGCAAGTACTGAAAGTACAAGAGGCCAATTCATACTCGAATTGCGCAAGTGGAGGAAGAAATGACATTGATGAGTGAGACCGTGGGGGACGTAAGTGTGGTGGAAACGCCAGGGAAAGCCCTGGACGCGAGCATTGCGCCTGATTTCAAGGGTGCTGCCGGTGTTTTCGTACGGCCCGACGCGAAAGTGGTTTTTGACATGTCGAACACGGAGTTCGTTGACAGTTCCGGGCTTGGTGCGATCGTCTCGATCTTAAAGCGGATGCATGAAGTCAAGGGCGATTTAAAACTCTGCGGCTTGAAGAAGCCGGTGCGCGCACTGTTCGAGCTGGTCAGAATGCACCGGGTTTTTGAAATCTTCAACACCCGGGAAGAAGCCATCAAGTCTTTCAGCGTTTAGGCAAACGCGGTTCCGCTCCCATGGGATTTATCGTTGCGATTCCCGGCTTGATCGCTCTGCTGTACGCGCGGAAGTACGGCGCGGCAGCGGCGTTCCTGAACGTCTACTTGCCGGTATTGCTGCTCTTGCCGGACTATTACCGCTGGGTGTTGCCTGCGTTACCGGATCCCACGTTTGGCGAAGCGGCCATTATTCCGATTTTCGCCATTTTTATAGCGAAGGCTAAGTGGCGGTTTTCAATTGCAGATTTCCTCATTTTGGGCTACCTGGCAGCCATGACGTATTCGGAGTTCATCAACGCAGGCTTCGCTGATGCACAAAATCTGGCTTTTGACCTGCTGGGCACAGTGGTTTTCCCGTACATGTTGGCGAAGGGACTGATTGAACCTCAAAAGCTGGGAATACGCTTTGCTCGACAGTTCGTCATCCTGCTGTTTTGGATCTCGGTGATTTCTCTCTATGAGTTCAAGTTTGGAGCGACCCCCTGGCAGATGCTGCTGGGCAGATTCTTTCCGGGACAGGGAGATGGTTGGGTCACGACATTCCGATGGGGCTTCGCGCGCATTGCCGGACCGTACGGCCATGCCATTCTTGCCGGGTTGATCCTGATTATCGGATTTCGATTGCAACGGTGGCTGGAGTGGCAAGGAGCATGGGAGTTGAAGCCCCGCCATTTTCCATGGCTACCCGTCACGAAGACTCGCGCGCTCACGCTGGGCCTGATCGGCGGGGTCATCATGACGATGGTTCGCGGACCGTGGGTGGGTGGTGTTGTGGGCGGCGTATTCACCTGGATTGGCCGATCAAAAAACCGCAAGGGCGCGCTGCTGATGTTTTTGGCGGGAATTCTGCTGGTAGGCGTTCCGATAGGAATTTCGCTCTACAACTACGCCTCCGTTGGCCGGGCGAATGCGAAGAGCTCTTCCCAAGAGACGGCTGCGTACCGGAAAGAATTGTTAGACAAATACGTCGCTTTTGTCGAGGAAAAAATGGTGTGGGGTTGGGGCACAAGCGGCTGGCCGAAAGTGCCGGGAATGCCTTCGATTGACAATTACTACCTGCTGTTGACGCTCATGCACGGCGTAGTTTCGATGGGCTTGCTGCTTTTCATACTCCTGTCAATGATTGTGCGGCTGACGGTTCGCGGGATGACAACGCCGCCACCGCGGCTGCGTGGCGCGTCTTTGGCGTTTACGCTGGCCGGGATCCATGTCGCCATATTGGTGACGATAGCTACGGTCTTTATGGGAGGACAGGTGATCGCCATCTGGGCGTTGATGACCGGTTGGGCAGAAGGTTATCTCATTTCCGGCAGCCGGAGCAGTTCAGAACACGTTGATACCAGACGAGTGGTAGCGGTTGATGCCGCCAGGCGCTTTGATTTCGACAGAGTGGTGGCCTAATCCCATTGCGCCTAGCCTATCTTGTGAGCCGATACCCCTCGATTTCCCATACATTTATTCTCCGTGAGGTGAGGGAACTCCGGCGGCTAGGTTTTGAAATCGACGTGGCTTCAATCAATCCGCCGGATAGACCCAACAGCGGGTTGACGGAGGAGGAGCGGCAGGAAGCCACCGGGACATTCTATGTGAAGGCCGCGGGAACGGCTGGAGCTGCGAAAGGCGAGCCTGTTTGCTTTGTCCACACGACCGGGCCATTTCTTCGCTTGCCTGTGGTTCGCGATTCGCCTGGGACAGCTGGATGTGCGACGAGTCCTTTTTGGAATTTTGTATTTTGTGGAAGCCGTCATCCTTGGCGAGTGGATGAAGCGCCGCCGCATCAGCCATTTACATGTTCACTTTGCTACTCCCGCGGCCACGGTTGGAATGCTGGTGGCGAAACTTTATCCGTTCACGCTGTCATTAACGGTTCATGGGCCTGACGAATTTTATGATGTCCCGGGCTATTATTTGCCGCAAAAGATAGCCGCCTCGAAATTGCTCTGCGCTATCAGTGACTATGCCAGAAGCCAGTTGATTCGAATCGCACCTGCGGCCGATTGGGAGAAGGTAGAAATCACACGGTTGGGGGTGGACCCGGCTATCTTCGCTCCGCGCGCGCTACGGGAGTCCGGAGAGATCTTTGAGATTCTCTGCGTCGGAAGACTGGTAGCGGCAAAGGGACAATGGTCCTGCTCAACGTTGCGGCAAGGCTTCTCAGCGCAAACCGGCGAATCCACGTTCGCTACGTGGGTGACGGACCGGACCGCGCGGCACTTGAGAAAGGCGCCCAAGAACTGGGCATTGCCGGCTCGGTGACGTTTGAAGGATCTGTAAACCAGGACCGTATCCGGACATTTTATGAGGTTGCGGATGTCTTCGTCCTGCCGAGTTTTGCCGAGGGGATACCGGTTGTGCTGATGGAGGCAATGGCGATGGAGATTCCCTGCATCGCCACCTGGATCACGGGTATTCCCGAACTGATCAGGAACGGCGTAGACGGGCTGCTGGTGGCGCCCAGTAACGAAAGCGCGTTAGCGGCGGCGGTCACGCGGTTTATGGACGACGCGGACTTGCGACTCAGAATTGGCAAGGCGGGTCGTGAGCGCATCTTAGAGGCTTACAACCTGAAGCCCAGCGTCAAGCGTCTGGCTGAGGTTTTCCAGAGGCATTTAGGGGCGCCGGCATGAAACTGTGGTGGCTGATTTTAGGCATTTCTCTGAGCCCCGCGAGTGCACGGTTTACGACAGGCTCCGCCCCGCCCGTTACGGTGAGGCTTTCCAGCAGCGTGCTGGTAAAAGATGTGTCTCGAATCGGCATGAACCTTGGAACGTGGACCTCCTGGGGGGCAGAACAGCTTTCCTCCAACGTCATCAAGAATCCGGGTTTCGAGGGCAATATAGACCGTGCCGTCGTTGTGGTTAGGAACTCATCACCTGGCTCATTCGAAGATGATCAAAACTGGCTCGGCAGGCCTGATGGATTTTGGGCGGGAGCGCAATTCGATGTTCGAACTGGTCCGCGCGCAGGGCAGAAAGGCCGAGTTGTCGATTCGCGGGCCAAGGATGCCGGGGGCTTTCCCGCCTACTTTTTAGACGGTGAGACCCAGTTCAATGCTGGGGACGTGATTACTCTGACCCGGCTGAACGACAATGAATTGCCGGCGGGCTGGTGGTTCAATCAGGGGCTAGGCGTTTCGTTCTCACCTGCGAAAGGAGACTCACGGACCGGGAGCCCCGGAAGCCGATCGCTTCGCGTGCGGTCAACGGCTGGTCACGCGGCGCAGGTCGATTCCTATCTGGACGCCATTGGGCAACGCGCCGGCAAGCTGCTACCGGTCCAAGGAAAGTGGAGCCTCTCGTTCTGGGCCCGACTGGAGGTGGGCTCCGCGACGCTGGGCGTCTCGTTTAGCCGGGACAAGTCTATTCCGTTTTTGCTGGCGACGGTTCCTCTCTCGAGCAAGTGGCAATGCTTTAGCTACAAATTTGAAGGAAACGACAAGGGTCCGGACGGAATTCTAGACCTTCGATTTCAGATTGTGGCGCCCGAGCGTGGTGACGTTTTGCTGGATGATGTTGACTTGCATTCAGCCGGAGACGTGGGCCCCTTCCGGAAAGAAGTGAGGGTAGCCCTAACAGCTTTGCATCCGGCATACCTTCGAGACTGGCAAGGGCAGTTGGGAGATACCTTTCAGAACCGGCTGGAGGGAGCGTTTTCCCGCCGCACATCGCGCTACCGCCCCGGCAGTATCAGCGACGCCGACTTCAGTTATAGCCTGCCGGATTTTCTATCGCTTGCGAAAGAGGTTGGAGCAGCCCCATGGGTGGTGGCGCCGCCGACTTTTTCGGAAGGAGAGTGTGCAGACCTGGGCCGATTCCTTGCGGCGAATCAAAAGGTCAGCCACCACCACGAAGTACTGGTGGAGTTTGGCAATGAGAATTGGAACCCGCTATTCCGCCCGGCAGGAATACCGCAAGCCCGATCCCACGGACAAGTTGCCGACCAATGCTTTGCCGCCATCCGGCGCACCGCAGGCGATTTACCTCTGCGCACGGTGATCAATGCCCAGCATGCCAATCCAGCCGCGGTCATCGATTTTGCGACTGCCAGTCACCAGGCGGATATTGTTGCGGTCGCGCCTTATTTTTTGACCGCGCTGGACACGGGCATTGCCCCGGCGAAGATCCTGCCCGCCTTGTTTGAGGGCGACGGAGGAAGGATGAAGCAGATCTCCCGGGCGGTTGCGGGAGTGGGCAAGGAGACGGCAGTTTATGAAGTGAATCTCCATACGGACGGAGGCTCAGCAAGGGACGATGAACGCGCCGCGATCACGTCCGGAGCCGCGTCCGGGGCGGCGCTCGCCACGCGATTGCTCGACTCGCTGGCGCTCGGCGTAAGACGCCAGTGCGTCTACACTTTGGCCGGCTTCGACAATTACACCGCGGTCCCTGGATTCGTCAGGTTGTGGGGAGTAACTCGGGATCTAGCTGCGGGCGATCACTACCGGCCATCCGGTCTTGCCGTTGTCCTGTTGAACGCGGCGCTGGCAGGCAGTATGGTGCAGACCGACTCCACGGATGCGACCATTCACGGCTATGGCTTTCGAAGCTCGTCCGGTTGGTCGGTTATATTGACCTCCGCCGCTGCCAATCCAACGGTGGTCAGAGTTCAGTTTCCCGATGGCGGCAAATTGCCGACGAACGTGAACGCGCTTTCGTCACCCTCTCCGCTTGCAACGAATGAGGATGGAACGAAAGTCAGAATCGCATCGAACTCCTTGGCTTTCGAAAGCCGAACTGCCACCGTGAACATTCCCGCTTATGGTCTGGTGACACTAGTGGAGGCGGCAAAATGAACGTTAGCTTGATCTGGGCGATTCCGGGCTGCGCCGCCGCCTTATCAAGTCTTCCCGGTTCTATTGAATTACTCGCCTTGACCCTGGGCGCAATGCTTCCGGCACGGCGTTTTCGGGAGACGGGACGCACTGATGCGTTCCGGCTGGCGATTGTCATTCCGGCCCACAATGAGGAGAATCAGATCGGATCCACGGTTCTGAGCGTTCTAGCTGCGAACCGAACGGGTCTCACGCCGAGCGTCGTGGTGATCGCCGATAACTGCTCTGACGGTACGGCGGCCATGGCCGAAGAGGCGGGTGCGAGAACCTTGATTCGCGTCAATAACGTCGAACGCGGCAAGGGCTACGCACTTAACTACGCATTCCAGGTCTTGCTACCTGAGGGCTACGACGGGTTCCTGATTGTCGATGCGGACACCGAAATTTCACACAACGTGCTGACCGAAGTCGCGAAGGCTTTCAGGTCGGGAGCGGAAGCTGTTCAATGCAGGTATGTCGTGCGGAACCCCGCCGACTCCATCCGCACTCGCTTGATGAGTGTCGCACTCCTGGGCTTTAACGTGGCTCGGCCGCGAGGTCGAGACCGGCTAGGCTTGTCGGCAGGCATTAACGGCAACGGTTTTGGATTAAGCGCGGAGACGCTGCGGTCAGTGCCGTATGGCGCGGCATCTGTGGTGGAGGATCTTGAATACCATTTAGATCTTGTGCGCGCCGGCCGCAAGGTAAGATTCGCTAACGAGGCGATTGTTCGAGGCGATATGCCGGTGGGCGGCAAAGGTGTCAAAACGCAACGAACCCGATGGGAGGGCGGTCGAATTCGAATGCTGCTGGAGCGCGCACCCGCTCTGGCCGGCGAAGTACTGCGCGGCCGCATCGCCCTGCTTGAGCCTCTCGGCGATCTTGTTCTCCTGCCACTGGCTTTTCATAGCACGCTGTTGATTCTCGCTGCTATTATTCCTTTCGGCCCGTCCCGCTTGATCGGACTGGCGGGCCTTGGCATTGTCGCGCTTCACCTTTTAGTTGCGATTGTCGTGGGGGGCGGCGGGTGGCAAGAGATCGTCGTGCTGCTATGCGCTCCGTTCTACGTCGCCTGGAAGATTATGCTGTTGCCGGCAGTGCTGGCTTCCTCTCGAGCGAAGACAGCGTGGGTTCGAACTGAACGGGACCACGAGGAGAAGCAGAAGTGAGCATAACTCCTCAGGTTTCCATCGTGATTGTGTCTTTCAATACGCGTGACCTGCTTCGTGAATGCCTCCTTGGGCTCGAGAAGGAGTCAATAGGCGTTGCGAAGGAGATCTTTGTTGTCGACAATCATTCGCGTGACTGTTCCGCTGAGATGGTTGAGACCGAGTTTCCGTACGTCAGCCTGATCCGAAGCGACGTCAATCTTGGTTTTGCTGCAGCCAACAATGCGGCCTTCCGGCGTTGTTCCGGCCAGTATGTCGTACTGCTGAACTCCGACGCTTTTCTTAAACCCCAGGCTCTCCAACGGGCGATTACCTACATGGATGCAGACCCGAGTATTGGCCTTGGTGGTGCGAGACTCGTTGGGCAGGATGGCTCCTGGCAGCCTTCGGCCCGGTTGTTCCCATCATTACTGAACGATTTTCTGACCATTTCGGGTTTGTCCGGCAGACATCCGCGCTCGCGTTTCTTCGGACGTTTTGACCGTACCTGGGCAGATCAAGATCTGCCTGCGGACGTCGACTGGGTTCCGGGCGCGTTCTCAATTGTGCGGCGGCAGCTATTGGAGAAGCTGGGCTACTTCGATGAAAACTTTTTCCTCTACTACGAAGAGGTTGACTTGTGCCGCCGGATAAAAGCAAATGGCTTTTCTGTCAGATATTGGCCGGATGTTGTTGTGGTGCATCTGGGCGGCGAGTCTTCGAAGACTGTCACTAACGTCGCTTTCTCAAAATCCGGATCGCAGTTGGCGCTTTGGCGAATGCGGGCAGGCATGCTTTACTATCGAAAACACCACGGCTCCCCTATTGCGTGGCTGGCAATGCAATTGGAGCTTCAATGGCATTCGATGCGAGAAAAAAGCAACCGAAGAAACTCAGATCCCATTCGGACGGCTAAAGCGGATGAGTCAGCCAGGCTTGGTGAATTAGTCCGGCAGGCGTGGAAGGAAACGCAAGGTGGAAGGCTATCTCCACCACGACCCTGGTAACCACGAATGTTTGAAAGCTTCAGGGAAGATTGGAAAACCTATGATGGCGACATCACGCGACAGGGTCTGTGGGTGATGGCAGTCTATCGCTTCGGGCGCTGGCGGTACACGGTGGCTCCCCGCTTCCTGCGAGTTCCGTTGTCGTTTGTTTATAAGGTGCTGAAGCTGGCAAGCCAGATTCTCACCGGGATCGATTTGCCTTGCGAAGTGGTGGTCGGCCGGCGGTTCAAAATCGAGCACTTTGGCGGCATCATTGTGAGCGGAGACACGGTTTTTGGCGACGATGTGGTGATTCGAAACAACGTCACCATCGGATTGCGCCGGACCGGTATCCGTGGTGCGCCGACTTTTGGCAACCGGGTGGATATTGGCGCTGGAGCCGTGATCTTGGGCCCCATTCATGTGAGTGATGACGTGAGCATCGGGGCCAACGCTGTGGTCCTTAAGGACGTACCGCCGAACTCAATCGCTGTGGGCGTGCCGGCGATAACGCGTCCTAAACGAAGGGATATGGAAGAAAAGTGATTGTTGAGCTGTATTTGTCTCTGATGAAGTTCCGGCTGCGAATCCTGGCAGGGTTGCTCATGGTGGCGACCTTTGGATTACCCGCTCAGGAGACTGCTGCGCCCGAATTTCATGTCCGCCAGAAGGTCCGCGAGATCAGTCCGGAGGACATCATCCGGGATTTCAGCGCCCCGCCGGTGGAAGACTACCTGCTTTCTGCCGGCGATGAAATCTTTGTGGAGGTCTGGGGACACGCCGAACTCTCCGGGAAACACATTGTCGGCCCTGATGGCCGGATTACATTGCCTGTGTCGGGTCCATTGAAGATCTCAGATCTTTCGCGCGAAGCTGCGCAACAGGCAATCAATAGCGCACTCGGAAAGTTCTACGCCGATGTTTCTACAACGGTTCGGGTGGACAGGTATGCTTCCTGGCACGTGTATGTTTTGGGGCGGGTGGGAGTGCCAGGCGCGCTTCAGTTTGATTCGCAACCAAACCTTCTGGAGGTGCTGACTCGCGCGGGAAGCTTACCAGTGGGAGGAGTCGGCGCGGATAAGGCGGGACTGGTGCGCTGCGCGGTGTTTCGCGGCAATGACCGTATTGTCTGGATCGACTTGAAACAACTGGTGGCGCACGGCAACCTGGCTCTCAATATCCGTTTGGCGCGCAACGACCTGGTGTACCTGCCGGATGCGGACGATCAACTGATTTATGTCCTGGGAGAAGTGAAACATCCGGGGGCCCTTCGATTGACGCCGGACATGTCTTTACTGGATGCGTTTAGCCTGGCGGGCGGCGAGACCGAGGACGGCCAGAAGCGCCTGGCGCTCATCCGGCCGAGCACAGGAAAACAGATTGAGATCACATTAAAGGAGGCTCTCTCTCCGAAGCAGAACGTCAACTATTCGCTTGAGGAGGGCGATATTATCTTCGTCCCCCAACGCGGGTTGGCCAAGTTCGGATATATCCTTCAGAAAACGAGCCCGTTAACCGGCTTCGCTATCGTTTCGAGGTCCTTCTAATGACGACGGAGCGGACAGAGTCAGCGACGGCTACGGCTACTGGTCCTAATACGGCTCCGCCCGCTCCCTCAGGCGCCGCCGTGCACATCGACCCCGTGGGAAGCCTGCGAGCCCATCGCTTTCTAGCGGTCTGCGTTTTCCTAGGCGTCTTGTTGCTCGGACTTCCCCTGGCCTACTTCAAGGGCGCACCGCAGTACTCCGCTTCCGCGGTCATTTTCGTTTCTCCCCGCTTTCTCGCGAATCTGCAAGACGACAACAAAGAGACTGAGCTTCAGTCAAATTCGCAATACCGTGAGTATGTTCAGCAGCAGGTCCGCACGATTAATCGCTACGACATCGTGGAAAACGCATTGAAGAGCGTTGGGCCCGCGCGGGACACCTTTATGACCAAGGGTGAGACCACGCGCCACGCTGTGGAGAGACTGCAAGGCGCATTGGATATTGCACCTGTCCCTGACACTTATCAGGTGACAGTGACGCTACAAGGCACGAAAAAAGATGGGCTAGCCACGATTGTGAACGCGGTGGTCCAGTCTTTCCTGGAGCTCTCCAAGACCGAAGAGTTTTATGCAAGTGACAAGCGTATTGTGAACCTTTCACGAGATGAGGAGAAGCTGCGTAACGAGATTGCGCAGGAGCAGGATAAACGGACCGAACTCGCACAGGAATTAGGAGTCACTACCTTCACTGAGAATTTCCTCAACCCCTACGACAAACTGCTGGTTGACGCGAAAAGCGCGGCAGCAGAGGCCATGAGAAACCGCATTTACTCCGATGCCTCGCTCGCCTCGCTTGATCAGAAACAGCGTCCTGACGGCGGCAAGGCGCTGGAGGCGATGGCTCAGGATCTGGCAAGCCACGATACCTCACTGACCACCCTGCAAGCCAACGTTAACCAAAGGCGTGCCGCGCTGTTGAGTATGTCGAGCGGAATGTTGGGTGAGCATCCGGGCCGAAAGGCGGCCGAACGGGAATTAGCCGATCTCCAAAAGGAATGCGACGCCACCTATCAAAGACTGTTGTCTGAGTATTCGGGCATGCTGATGGAGCAGCGGAAGGCCGATGCCTTCAAGACAAGCGCTATCGAAGGCAAACTCGCCAACCAGGTCAAAGAACAGGAGTCCATGGCGAGCTGGTTTACCAGCCGGTATCAGCAAGGCCTCGCGCTGGGGCTCGATATCGACCGCGCCAGGAAACGCCTGAACAGCATTGAGGATCGCGTGGATTTCCTATCCCTGGAAGCGAAAGCGCCGGGCTTCGTAAGGCTTTTTTCACCGGCGAGGGTCCCTGACGTTCCGGTTAAGGGAGGCCGGACAAAACTGTTCGCGATCGTCGGCGTCCTGGGCATGCTGCTGGGATTGATAGCGCCGGTGGCGGTTGATTTCTTAGATCCTCGCCTTTTTGTGCCGGCGAGCGCGGAGGCGGTTCTCGGATTTCCGCTCATGGGCTGGCTGCTTCGAAAAGACGAGGCTGGAAAAGACTTTGCGCGGGAACAGGTTTTCCGCCTGGCCAGCCGCATCATTCAGGATCGTCAAGTCCATAACACCAAGATATTTGCCTTCACAGCAATCAAGGCCGGTTCCGGGACCACCAGTATCGTTACCGACACAGCGCTGGCGTTGACGCGGCTAGGAGCGCCGACGCTTGCGGTGGAGGCCAACGCATACCGGGCAGACGCCCGCTACCGTCACCCCAACGCGCGCGGCCTGGCGGTTGTGCTGCGAGGTTCCCATAGCATTCAAACAGCCGTCATTCCAGGCAATAACGACTTCCCCGACTTCATTCCCGTTGGTGACATTGATAATCAACGGAACCTGCCGGACGTGATGAATCTCATCGGCTTACTGAAGGATTCGGCCCAGGTTTACGATTTTGTCTTACTCGATCTGCCACCGCTCATGGTCTCGGCCGACGCTGAAATTCTGGCCCGCAGCGCGGATGTCACGGTGCTTGTAATTGAAGCCGGAACAACAACGAAGGGCGAGCTAAAGCAGACAGCGAGGGCCCTGGAGCGTCTGCATCCAAAGGCCGCCGCGGCCATCATGAACAAGGTTTCAGCCGAAGCAGGCGGTGGATTCGGGAAGCGGGCGCTGCATGAATTCCGGACGGGTACTTTGCCAGCGCCGCCTAAGTGGGCGACACCATGGCTGTGGCGATAAGACGGCATGAGCATGACTGCTGAACGAACCCTGCTGGTGTACGCGCTGCACAGCGGCAATCTTTATGGGACAGAGCGCATGGCCATCGCCACTGCTGACGCATTAGCCGAAAGCTTCGAGTGCGTCATGATGGCCCCGGATGGGCCGGCGCTTGCCGAGAGCAGGCGGCTCGGATTTCGGACAGTGTCTTTTGCTAACGCGCGCCAGTTCGGTTTTGAACTGTGGAAGTTGCTCCGTGATGACCGGCCGGTGGTCTTCTTCGCGACCGGTGTCATGCACTCGCTAGTCTGTCTTGCCATCAACACGATCCGACGCCGGCGGATCGCGCATCTCCACATGGTCCACGGCGGCGCCGAAGAGGGTCTGAGCTACGGACGCAAAAACCGTTTGAATGGCAAGCCGGTGGTGTTTGTTGCGGTTTCTGAATATGTGCGGGAACGGCTGGTGGCCAATGGTGTGGCGGCGAACCAAATTACCGTTATCGAGAACTTCCTTACCGATGAGAGAGTCCGGAGCGCTGTTCGCCGCGCCGAATTTTCAGCGCCTGGAACGCCTCAGCTCATCGTGATCTCACGCCTGGACCCGGAGAAGCGAGTCGAGCTTTTGCTGGACGCGTTTGAACAGCATTCGGAGCTGGGCCGCCATCATGTTCGAGTTTTTGGTACAGGCTGGCGACAGGAAGAGCTGCGCGAGCGAGCGCAGCGATTGTCGCTCCCCATTGACTTCGTTGGCTTTCACAATGATGTGGCCGGCGAACTGGCCAAGGCTGATCTACTGGTTCATCTATGTCCTGTTGAGCCCTTTGGCCTGGCGATTCTTGAGGCCATGGCGGCTGGAGTGCCTGTGCTTGTGCCAGACGCGGGAGGGGCCGGTTCCCTGGTAGTCGATCAAGTCTCCGGCTTTCGATTCAAAGCGAACGACCCGGACGCTCTGGCAAGGCGAATCCGTGATGTTGACTGCGCTTCCCCCGAACTGCTGAACCGCGTGGTCGCCGGCGGCCATGACGAGCTGCGAACTCGCTTTTCCGAGAGCGCACGGATTGCCGATTACCGCAAGCTGATTGAGGCATCACGGACATGAATCCGGTACTCTCTGTCGTGATTATTGGACGCAACGAAGGATTGCGTCTGGAGCGCTGCCTGCGCTCTGTGCGGGAAATGAAGAATCCCGGCGGAGAGGTTGAGGTTATTTATGTTGACTCGGCTTCGACGGATAACAGCATTCAACTTGCCGGCTCATTTGGAGCCAGGGTTCTTTCGGTTAATCCACCACGACCCACGGCGGCAATTGGACGCAACGCCGGATGGCGAGCTGCTTCAGCGTCCATCGTGCTGTTTCTTGACGGCGACACCATCCTGCATCCGGAGTTTGTCCTAAGCTCTCTTCCCGCATTCAAGGATTCAAGCGTTGTTGCGGTGTGGGGACACCGGAGGGAGATTCATCCGGAGCAGTCCTGGTACAACCGAATCCTCGACCTCGATTGGATCTATAAGCCAGGACTCACGGAGTTTTGCGGCGGCGATGTCCTCTTCCGCCGTTCGGCACTAGTTGAAGTAGACGGGTATGACGAGGGCTTGATTGCGGGTGAAGAGCCGGAGATGTGCCGCCGCCTTCGAGGGAAGGGATACCAGATCCTGCATGTGGACTGCCCCATGACGGGGCATGATCTGGCGATGACCCGCTTTGCCCAGTATTGGAAGCGAGCAACGCGGGCTGGTTATGCTTATGCCGAAGTCTCCGAACGGTTTCGCGGGTCCGGACTGCCCTTCTGGGAAGAGGACGCCTCACGTAACCGGAGCCGCGCGCAGCAGGTTCTTTGGATTTTTGCGGCTGGCATTCTAGCTTCTGCCGTGCTTCTAAACTGGCTGCCGTTTGTTTTGATGGTCTGCTTTTTCTTCGCGCTTTCCGCTCGTTCCGCTTTCAAGGCGCGTTGGAAATCGAAGAGCATTCCGACGCTGATGGCTTATGGCTTTCATTCGCATTTCCAGCAGATCCCGATTTACATCGGCCAAAGGCAGTATCAAGCGGACAAGCGAAAGGGCCGCGTTCGAGGGCTCATTGAATACAAGGGGGCCAGCCAGTGAAGTCAGCACTTCTGTTGCTTCTAGGTCCATTTGCCCGATTCGCAGTCGTCCTGAAACCACTTTCCCGAGCATGGGCCTTCGCCAAGTTCTCGGTGCAAATTAAGGATCCGGTGGATGCTTCAAATGTTTTCCAGGGTACGCCGGAAGTTCACGGCACCGGTCGCATTCACCTGGGCCGCGAGCTCTATCTCTACCAGGGTCTTCATCTGGAAACGCAGGGAGAGGGCTCGATCACAATTGGGGACCGCGTGGTGATTTCCCGCGGCGTGCATATTGTCTCTTTTGCCAACATCAGCATCGGCGCAGATTCCATGATCGGGGAGTATGCAAGTCTTCGCGATGCAAACCACGTTTATGGCACCGGAAAACCCGTGCGTGATGCGGGCCATGTCAGCAATCCCATTGTGATCGGCCGTAATGTCTGGATCGCGAGGGGAGTTGCCGTCCTTCCGGGAGTCACAATCGGTGACAACGCAGTTGTGGGCGCGAACGCCGTGGTGACCCGCGATGTCCCTGCGAATACGGTGGTAGTTGGAATCCCAGCGCGGCCCATGGAGCGAGGTACCGCTTGACTCCGCATGTATTGCTGTCTGCCTACCAATGCGGCCCCGGCATGGGCTCGGTTTCACAGATCGGCTGGGAGTGGTACTCACGCCTGAGTTGCCGCGTCCCAGTCACTTTGGTGACGCATATTCGTAATCGCCCGGCATTGTCGGCCGCCGGAGCCCCGCTCAACGGCTCGGTTATCCACTATATCGACACAGAGTGGTTTGCCGGACCTCTCTACCGGGCATCGTCCTCGATTTTCCGCAAAAGTCAGCACTCGGCCTTCCTGGTTTCATCACTTGATTACTTCCCATATGACCGTGACTCGCTTCGCTTACTGAGCGGACTGAAACAGAGTGCAAAGTGGGATCTGGTGCATGCGGTAACGCCGGTCTCGCCCGCCGGCGCAACCCGTCTGCACCATCTGGGATTACCGGTCATTCTTGGGCCCTGGAATGGCGGATTGCAATCGCCCTCGACTTTCCCGGAGATCATGCGGGACGATTCCGGCTGGCTGTATAAGGCTCGTGATATCGGCAAGTATCTCGACATGGCTTTAGGGACAACCGCACACGCCTCGGTGGTTTTGTCGGCCAATCAGGCCACTGATCTCAGCATCCGGCCAGCGAACCGCGGCAAGTGCATCCGGATGATTGAAAACGGTGTGAACCTGGATCTGTTCGATGCCGATTTGGATAAGCCAGCGCCCTCCGAGAAGGACCCTTTGCAGATCATTTTCGCGGGCCGGCTCGTTCCCTTCAAAGGTGTGGGAATGCTGATTGAGGCCATCAGCCGTATTCGATCCGAATTCGCCGCAGAACTCACCATCGTGGGCGACGGGCCGTTGAAAGAGGAGCTGAGGGCGATGGCCCAAACAGCCAATGTCGGGGAGCGTGTTCATTTCACAGGCAACCTGCCACTTTCGGAGGTGGCAGCTGCTATGCGCCGGGCCGATGTTTTCTGTCTGCCGTCCGTGAGGGAGTCAGGAGGAGCAGTTGTACTTGAGGCCATGGCGTCCGGTATCCCGGTTCTCGCGGTGAACTACGGAGGTCCGGCTGAGATCGTATCGTCCGAGTTTGGCCGACTACTGAGCAATGAAGGCAAGGAACAGGTCATCCGCGACCTGATGGAAGCGTTCCGTGAGATCAAAGCTAATCCTTTGGAATGGCGCGCGAAGGGACTTTACGGGCGGACAATCGCTGAGAAGCTTTACGGTTGGGACGCAAAGATAGACCAGGCGCTGGCGATTTACCAGAAGCTACTCAACAAGGAGCCGGGCAATGGTTGATCCGGGCAAAATCCGCTACCTGCTGGTTACTCACATCCCATTCGCACGCAATAAGTCAGGCGGGATTGTGCTGGATGGACTCTGGGCTCGCGATCTGGGAGGGCTCGCCGGTTCCGGTTGGAAACTAAGGGTTTGTGCACCGGAGTTGAATTCAGAGTCAGCGGTTCGCACGTGGGGACCCACAGCGGCCACTCTCTCCGCCGACGGCCCCATCGAGTTCGCCGGTTTTAGCCCGATAGAGCGCCGCACGGACGCGTGGAAATGGCCACGCATTCAATCCATTCTGCGGCGCGAAGTCACAGGGGCGGATCTGGTGCATACTTCAAATCTTTTTCAACCCTATCTGGGCCTTTCGTTCGCGCATGATCTAGCAGCAAAGCTGGGCAAAAAGACGCTCTTCGTGATTGCCGAGGACTTTCACGACATGTTGGATTGGGAGTTCGTCCGCACAGGCAGTGGCGATGGCGAGATTGGCCGGAGACGAAAGCAGCTGGAGGTTCTGCACAGGCGGGTGCAGCGGAGTGCTGCTACCGCCAGCCTCACGTTCCTGCACACGCCCGCGGCAGTGGCGCGATACCGCTTGTCAGCGCGGAACTCGGTCGCCATACGGCAGCCAGGGCACGAACTGAGCGACGTGATCAGCCAAGAGGACTTCGAGCACAAATGTTCAGAGATCCTTTCAGGAGCGCGACTGAAGATCATCTCGGCATGCCGCCACAAGGGGCTCAAAGGACTCGATTTTCTGATTCAGGCGGTGGCGCTTTTGAAGTCACGAGGGCTCATGTTGGATGCCGAATTGTTTGGCAGTGGCGAACAGACACAGGAGCTGGCAGCTTTAGCAAAACGCGCAGGCGTGGCGAACCAGGTTTCGTTTCCCGGCTCGCTCAGCCCGGGCGCCGAGGTCTACCAGGCAATCTCCCGGAGCCACATATTTGCTATGCCGCATCGCACTAATGATTTCGGCCGCGCGTTCTTCGATGCGATGGCCGGTGCGGCGCCGGTTGTCGCATTTCGCACGCCGGCGAGTAGTGAGACCGTGCGGGATGGTGTGGACGGCCTGCTGGCTTCGCTTGATGATGTAGAGAGCCTGGCTTCAGCCTTTGCCCGCTTACACACCGATCGCACGCTGCTGATCCGCCTTGCCGAAGCAGCGCGCCAGCGAGCCGTTTGGAACACGCGTTCCGAGTGGTACCGCCTGCGCTCGAATTGGACACAGAGCTTGTTCACAGGAGACCAAATTGACTGAACTGCCGCTGGAAGAAGAACAGGAAAATCACGCTAAAACCGTTCGCGACTCGATCTCGGGAAATCTCCTGGCCGACATGGGTGCGCGGGTCGGTTACCTGGTGTCGCGCTTTTTCGTTCCGCCCTTTATTCTCGCCCACGTGGGGCTAGAGGCCTATGGCCTTTGGGCCGCGTCCTTCATCCTTGTGTCTTACGTCGGCGTATCCACGATGGGGATCTCCAACGTGTATATCAAGTTTGTGGCTCAATATGCCGCGCGACGGGACTTCAAGCGTGTAAATGAATTGCTCTCCACCGGCTTGATGATGACTGTCCCGACCTGCCTGGTGATTTTCGGCTTGCTTTACTGGTTCTGGCCGCATGTGCTGGTTTATCTTCACGTGGCTCCGAATTTAGCGGAAGACGCACGAGTGGTAGTGCTCTCTGTCGTTGCAATCTTTCTGGCATCCATCAGCCTGTCCGCGTTTCGGGATGTGCTTGCCGGCGTTCAAAAATCGCGCTTTTTACAGGTCACCTGGGTGATCGGCTACCTGACGGAAACCGCGCTGATTTTCTGGCTGGTCGGCATAGGCAGGGGAATCCGCGGACTAGCCGAGGCCTTTTTGATTCGCACGGCAATCGAGATTGGCCTGGCTATGATCATGGCATTCCGGCTGCTTCCCTGGCTGCGCGTTTCGCCGGGACGATGCACGCGAGAAGCGGCTCACACGATCTTCACTTTCGGCGGCGTGGTTCAGATTCAGAGCCTCCTGGCAATCGGCTTGAACTCGGTAGAACGCGCCATGGCCGCGCCGCTGATTGGACTGGCGGCGACCGGCCTTCTCGACATCGGCAACAAACTACCGTCAATGGCGGCATCCTTGCCCAGCGCTTTTGCAGGGTCCTTCATCCCGGCTGCCTCTTACCTCCAGGGTGGACTCGCAGGGTCAGAAGAGCAGAGGGAAGCCATCCGCAAGCTCTACCTGAAGGGCGCGCGCTATATGAATCTGACGTGTGCTTTTGTGTGCGGTTTGCTGGCCGCGATACCGCTGCCGCTTCTGGACGTATGGATGGGAAAGCGGTACCCCGGCGCCGCCACATTGATGGTGCTCTTCACGATTCAGACTCAAGTTCACTTAATGACCGGTCCCGGCACTTCCATTCTGAAAGGTGTCGGACGGCCCAAGGAAGAGTTTCATTACGCCATTCCCAACGTAATCGCGCTAATCATTACCGTTCCCTTGGTCCGCCTCATTCTGGGGCAGTGGACGGCGATCGGCATCGGCTACTCAGTTACTATCGCGACGCTGGCTGCAGCGATTTACTTTCTTCAGCACGCCAATCGGATCCTCGGCATAGCGCTATGGCCTTATGTGAAGAGTGTAGTCTGGCCAGGCATTGTGCCTTATCTGGCCGGCCTTCTGTTCACATTCCCGGTGTATTACGCAAGTGGCCATTTGGGGCGCTGGCAGTTAGCTCTGGTTGTCATTTTGGCGGGCTTGCTGTATAGCGCATTGATGGCTGTCGTCACGGTTCAGTTTATTTTCGAAAGTGGCGAACGGCATTGGTTCAAGGCCGTCCTTGCATCAAAGCTCAAGAGAACGTGACGAGCTGTCAGGCGATCCCGAAGCGGTGCGACGCTATCAGCTCCATTGTTCTTCGACATTCTGGTCCATCGTCACAAGCGCCACCATGCGACAACGGTTCTGACCTTCGGTCGAAACGTAATCCACTTCGTCCATGCTTTTGTGGATGATGTCAAGGCCCATGCCCCCTTCCGGAAGGGCGGCGATATCACATTCATCGAAGTCCAACAACTGCGAACCGCCCCGGAGCCGCTCCACCTGCTCCGGTTTCATCGGAATGCCTCGATCTGCCACCTCGAGTTCCACCCGGCTGCCGTTGCAGGTCAAGCTCACGGAAATTTCCTGGTCTGGTTTTAGAAGGTAGGCATGACGAATCGCATTGGTTACGGCCTCCACAATCGAGATCTCGATTCTGAACACATGCTCCTCAGTGATGCCCAGATATCCGCAGACGGAGTGAATGGCTTTTGTTAACAGAACAACTTCCTGAAGTTCGCTCTTGATCTGAAAGTTAATCCAACGCGCCATGAATACCTTAACTCCTTCGCTCGATGTGCGCTATCGCCTCTGCCAAGGTCGGAAAAATTCGAAACACTCTATCCATCCTGGTGAGCTTAAACATGGATGCAACGGCTCCGCCAATGCCACAGACAACAAGGTCGTCCTCGTTTCTCATAGTTTTTAAGCAGCAGACCAGCGCACCCAGTCCGCTCGAATCAATAAACTTGACAGTTGAAAGGTCAAGAATCAGGGTGAGATCACCCAGATCAAAGTAGCTTCGGAGTTGACTTTTGAATTCAGCGGCGATATCCGCGGTCAAGCGGTCGCTTTCGAGCGCCGCTACTACTAAGTTGCCATGTCTTACTTCATTGAGCAGCATCGCACTTGCCCCCCTTACCTACCTCACTGCTTATATCGGCAGCGAACTCAATGGCCATGGCGGAGATATCATCGCTGAACTCCTCGCCACATTTCCAGCCGTCTAACGTTGCCTCCAATCCCTGGAGCAATCCATCAAGAGGCCAGTCTCGCCGTTCTGTCATTGCGTCAAGTAGTCGCTCTGCTCCAAACGCTTCACCCGTTGCATCCACACACTCTGTCACTCCATCCGAGTACAAAATCAGCCTGTCGCCGGGCCCGAAATCGGTCTCTATGCAGTCGAACTCTATTTCGGGCATCAGACCGATCGGCATGCCTGTTCCATCCAGGTAAGCGGGGGCGGCCTTCTGGCGAAAGAGAATGGGGCTGGGGTGACCGGCTAAGACCAGCTTGAGTTTGCGTGAGTGTGTGTTGATAATCCCGTAAACGATTGTGAAGTAGTGGTCATCTTTAGCCTGGAAGCGCCGATTGAGTTCGTGAATGGCTTCCGCCGGTTCCGCGACTTCGAATTTTCCGGTATCTGCGTTGAATTCTTTCAACGGGCTTCCGTGTGATGAAGCGGGTGTCAGAACCATGCTTAGGCTGACGGACAACATGGCAGAAGGCACGCCGTGCCCGGAAACATCCAACATGTAGAAGCCGACGATGCCCGAGTCTAATTCGAAAAAGTTGAGGATGTCGCCCGCAACATAGCGCGTTGGGCGAAAGTACCAACGGCAATCAATTCCGCAAGCCCGGAGGGTTGTAGGCGGCAAGAGATTCTCCTGCATCCACGCGGCCGCTCTCAGATCCTTTTCGATGAGCTGATAAGCCTGCTGCAATTGCTGATTAGCCTTGGTAATGACCTCGTTGGTCCCGGCGAGTTCCTGATTACGTTGCTCGAGCCCACGCTCTAGTTGGAGAATGCGTTCAGCTGCACGTATGCGGACTCGAAGCTCCTCCCGATTGATGGGTTTGACCAGGAAATCATCGGCTCCAGCATCCATGCCTTCGATTAGATCCTTTTTGTCGCCTTTTGCCGTGAGGAGAATCACGTAAATATAGCGAGGAAAAATAGCTGAGCGGATTTTCCGGCATAGTTCAGTCCCGCTCACTTTCGGCATAAGCCAGTCGCTCACAATAAGACTAATCTCGTTCTCTGACAGCAGCTGCCAAGCCTCCGCACCATCGCCGGCCGGAACGACCTCGTGTCCCAAATCCCGCAGCAGCAAAGCATGCAACTTTCGCGCCCAAGGATCGTCGTCAACAAGTAGGATCTTCACGCGCTCGCGCAGTCTTTCATTACTTTGGTTCGTATCGTTCCAGAGTGTTACACGCCAACTAGGACTTAGTATAGTCGCCAGTGTAGCGATGACACTTTGGTGAGGATTACCGCTGGTCAGTTTCGAGCACAGCGCCAAGACAAACGCGAATGGTTCATTGGTGAGTCAGTCCGGTCCTTTGGCCGCGGGCAGAAGAAGAACCTGGACTTGGTTGGGCGATGTCGATGGCCGCCGACGCACCACTGTCGAAGGTGATACACCTTTCACCTTCGAGGGAAAAGTGACAAGTATAGACTCGTTCAATTATTCCGAGTACCATCCGGAAGGCAATTACAGTTCAGGGATGTACCAATGGAAACGCCAGGAGCGGCCATGCGCAGCAGCGTCAGGGGCCTTGTTATTCTGCCGCCCGTGCCCGGGATGTGAGTTGTCTATTTAGCTTTGACACTAAAACGTCAGTTTGAGTGCCAGCTGTATCACGCGCGGATTTCCGGCGGAAGTGATTTGTCCGGTGGAAGTGGAGCCGAGATAGTTCTGCGGATTGGAGAAGTTTACGTTGTTGAACACGTTGAAGAACTCTGCCCTGAACTGAACAGCCACGCGCTCCACAACAGCAAAGTTTTTCAGCAGACCCATGTCCGTATCGAAGAAACGAGGGCCGCGCAGAATATTCTTGCCGGAGTTCCCGAACGTTCCAATCGCATTCGGCACAAAGGCAGAAACGTTGAACGCTTCCTGCAAGAATGCCGCTCTCGATTGACCCGAGAGCATGGCGGGCCCTCCAATATAGTCGGCGCGATCTGAGCCAACACCGCTTAACGAGTTATCGACGTTGCTGAAGATTGAATAAGGGATGCCGGATCTCCAATTGGTGATCGCTGTGAGTTCCCAACCGTTTACCAGCCTGGCGGCGAGTCCCCTGAACGGAGTTGCCGGCAGCTGCCATGTGGCAGAGAAATTAAAGACGTTCGGGAAGTCGTCACTCGAGACACCGTAATCCAGCGCTCGATTGAACGGATCAGTCCGCCCATTTGCGCCATTCGGGCTTTGATCATCCAGCATGCGCGACCGAGTGTAATTGGCCAGCAGGGAAAGACCTCTGCTAAACCTTCGTTCCACGTTGAGGCGCAAGGATTCGTAATGTGAATTGTTGTCGGAGGAAAACAAACCAACACTGCCAAAGAGCGGGTTTAACCGGCGCTGCTGGGTATTCGCCACGGTAGATTGGCCAGCGATATAAATGGCAGGATTCTGTTCATTGAAGCCGAGAACACCGCTTGCCAAGTAGGTTCCTTTATTACCCGCATACGAGGCTCTGGCGACCCATGATTGACCGAACTGGTGTTCAAGGTTCAGATTCCAGGTGGCCAGTTCCGGCATATGCCAATTGTGCTGGAACGTTCCGTAGATGGAGACCGGCAGCGTAAACTGCACGCTGCTGACCGGAGATGTAGTGGCGTATTGAGCGGGAAACGGATTTGTTATCCCAATAGTGCTGTAAGGGTTGGCGAAGCTGACGACGCCGCTGTAATTGAACAAGGGGCTGAAAGGCGCGGTATCCACCATGCCATTCGACTCATGGTTACCCGGAGGTGTGTAGTAGAGGCCGCCGCCACCTCTTAAAACTGTATGCGGGCCAAGCTGATAGGAGAAGCCTAGTCGAGGAGCAATATTGAGCGCATCGGTCTTTGAGCCGCCTTTGGGACATCCGGGATCGCCCCCAAACAACATACCTTGCGGAGCATTAGGAAAGCGAGTGGATGCGCTTTGGACGCCCGGCAAATAGCACACTACGCGGCCTCGCTTTTCTGTGTAAGGGAAGTAAGGATCCCATCGCAAACCGGCTTCAAGTTTGAACTTTGGCGATATGCGGATATTGTCCTGAGCATATAAGCTCCAAAGGACACCCGCGAGGTTCTTATATTCCCCGCCGCCTTGCGTGAAGTTAGATGCATCTCCCAAAATGAAGTCGGAAAGGTCGCTGCCAGACAACGCCCCTCCGAAAGTGAAGTTGCCGGACATGTTGTACGTGTTGATCAAATCATTGGAGATGTGCAGTGCTTCACCGCCGAGGTGAAATTCATGCGCTCCCTTCGCCAGGCTGACGTCCTCGCGGATGGAATAATCGCCGCGATTGAAGATGCCGAGGTGATTGGTGCCCACGCCGAAGTACCCGTTCACGGACATGGCTATTTCAGGCGGTGTAGGTGCGGCAATTTCGACGCCGGCCGCCGGGAATCCAAAGGGCGCCCCGGAAAGCGAGCCGCCCGTTTGTGAGTTCCAGCTGAACCACGTATTAAACAAGACCGTTGGCGAAAGGGAATAGGTATCATTGAGCGCCAGGTTCTTCACCGTGACCTGGTTCCCGTTTCCGTCGGCGGCGATGATATTGGTGGCGCCACTCTTCAGATCGGGCGGCTCATTGAAGCGCGTCCAAAACCAGCTGCCGCTCACCTGATTCTTCCCAGCCAGCCAATTCACTTTGAGCAGGTACTGGTCGTCGTTCTGAACCACGTTCGGCCCTGCAAAGGTCAACTGACCGTTAGGTCCGTTTGGAAGTAGCGTGTGGCTCATGAAGTATTGAGCCGGCGCGCTGATCTGACCGGCCGGAAGCTGATCGCCCTGAAAAGGGATTCCTGTGACGGGATCTTTCACGGTGATACCCGAGCCTGCGAAGTCACCGTTTCGTTCCGCCGCGGTGGGGACGAAGGCCACATTCCCCTGCGCCGCACTGCGTATCTTCGTGCCCTGGTAGGTGCCGAAGTAAAACAGCTTGTTTTTGATAATGGGACCGCCAATGGCGGCGCCATATTGATTCCGCTTCAAGGTGTCTTGCGTTGGTGCAAAGAAGTTTCTGGCGTTGAAATCACCGTTTCGAACGAATTCGAAAAGATCTCCATGAATCTCATTGGTCCCCGACTTGGTCACCATATTGACTACGGCGCCCGCTCCAATACCGTATTGCGCCGACAGATTATCTGTCTCAACGTTGAATTCCTGCATGGCATCGGGATTTGGGAATGGCAGGTTCGCATTCAAATAGGTATCGTTATGACCGCCCCCGTCCATCTCATAGTTCACTGCTCGTGGGCCAGCACCGTTTACGTTCGCGTCCTGTTCGCCTGGATAGACGCCGCCCTGGCAATTGACAAGGCAGTAGTTACCGGTTTCATTGACCGTTCCGGCAGCCAGGAACAGCAGCGCCTGTGGCTGCCTTCCATCCAGCGGCAGGTCGACAATTTTCTTGCTGTTGATCAACTGGCCAACGGTCCCCGATTCGGTATTAACTAGTTCCGCGTCGGCCGAGACATTTACTTGTTCCGTTACGCTTCCTACATGAAGGCGCACAGGGATGTTGACGGGCTGGTCGAGTGCAAGCGTAATCCCGGACTGGTTGAACTTGGCAAAACCAGCCTTTTCCACCGTCACCTCATACTTACCGACGGGCAGCGCGGTGAAGCTGAATGTGCCGGCGGAGCCAGAAGGCGAAGACCTCGTGAGTCCCGTCTCAAGATTTTGAACTGTGAGCCGCGCATCCGCGACCGCGGCGCCGGATTCATCGACGACAGAAATAACAATAGTGGCCGTTGTGTACTGGGCGACAGCAGACAAGGTGAGGACCAGGGTGGCGATTGCTGTTGACAGCAGAAATGGCGACGGTTTTTTGGGAATGTTCAAGCGTTTCTCCCTTGCAAGGTTCAGGCGCAGAGAGGGTTAGCATCTAAGAAACATTTCTCGCACCCGACGAGGGGAGTTATTCGTGCTAACACGGCCTAGTTATCAGGGCTCCGTGAACCGTGAGGCGAGTATAAGGGAATACCAAAGCATCGGTCAATAGGAATTTTGAGAAATTATTAAAGATCGCCAGGAAACGCACCTTTGCAATTCGTGATAGACTCTCCTACTATCAGTCGCCAATTCTTCCACGCCATTGGAATACGGCTCCTGTTTAGACAAACCAACTGAAAGGCAGAACAGCATGACATCCAGACGTCAGTTCTTCCAGGCGAGTTCACTGGCTTTGACGACTTTGGCCTCCAGCCAGGTTTCCGCGAATGCCCGAGGCCTTGAAGACCTGAAGTCAAAACCCGGAATTCCACGCGATTTGTGGAACGATCTGCCTAACTACATGAGTGGGAAGGTAAATGCAGCGCGAGCGACGCGTAAGGCGGAACTGGCAGCATTGAAAACTCAGGCGGGCGCCGATGAGCGAATAGCCTTTATCCAGTCTAAAGTGTGGGAATTAATTGGCGGGAAGCTCGATCAGACCCCGTTGAATCCTAAAGTGACGGGCGTGATTGATCGAAGCACTTATCGCATTGAGAAGGTGATCTTCGAAAGTCAACCGGAGTTCTATGTCACAGCCCATCTTTATATTCCGAAGAAGGGACGAGACCGATATCCAGGCATACTCGCTCCGGTCGGCCATGCACCAGAGGGTAAGACCTTTAGCAGCTATCAGACGCTGTTCCAGAACCTTGCGCGAATGGGCTTCGCCGTTCTTGCCTGGGAACCACCTGGGCAGGGAGAACGCCTGCAATATCTTGACGCAACACTTGAGAACTCGATTTATGGCCCGACGGGAGAGCATGACCGGTTCGGAGTGCCTGCATTATTGATCGGATCGACAACAACTCAGTTCGAAACCTGGGATGGAGTGCGCGCGCTTGATTATCTCTTAAGCAGGCCTGAGATTGATGCGGAGCGCATTGGGCTTTGCGGGCATTCCGGCGGCGGTACGCAGACGATGTTTCTGTGCGCAGCGGAGCCGCGCGTTAAAGTCGCTGTGTCGGTTGAAGGACACACAGAGAACCTTGCAGGGGCCAATTACCAAGCGCCGGGCGCATATGCAGATGCCGAACAGAACCTGATCAACGGGCTGAAGTTACCGCTGGACCGCGGTGATCTGCTAGCTGCTTTTACACCCAAGCCGCTGCTGATTTGTTACACGCCGGTGGACACAGGCACCACTTACTCGCCCACGTATGTTGAGGGGACGAAAGAAATCTTCGAGGAATTGAAAGACATTTACGGCCTTTACGGAGCGAAGGAAAGAGTAGGGTTGTTTGCCTCAACGCTACCCCACGATTACGATTATTTTCACCGCCGCGCCACCTATGAGTGGTTCAACAAATGGTTGATGCCCGGCCAGGAGTCCACCGAAGAAAGTGCCTTTGAGGATGCGCCAGAACACGAGCTATGGTGCACGCCCACAGGGCAGGTGCTGACCTCCATAGGCGGCCGTGCGGCTTACCAGGTAAATTATGATCGGCTTCGGACTGCCAAATTGAACCTGAGTAACACCTCTGTTGATAAGACACAAATCCGCAAGGACCTTCGGGATGTGTTGAATTTACCCTCTAGAAGTAGTGATCTGCACGCTCAGCCGTTGTCGACAAATCGTCACCAGAATGTCGTTGTCGAGGAATTTCAATTCGAATCCGAACCTGGAGTTCGTGTCCCTGGCTGGTTTGTAAAGCCGGCTAGCGGGCCATCGCGGTTTCCGGTGGTTCTGATGCTCGAAGAGCACGGGCGCAACGGCTTGTTCGATCAATGGGCTTTGATAGAGCAATGCGCCCGGTCCGGCATGGCCATCTGCTCAGTGGATCTTCGCGGCTCCGGGGACATGCGGCCCCGATTGCCGGCAACCGGGCCGGCGTTTTATGGCTTTGATCTGGAGTTTGCCTACTCCATGGTGAACCTGAGTATCGGGTCGCCTCTTCTTGGTCAGCAGACATGGGATTTGCTGCGTTGCCTGGATTACTTGGTGAGCCGGGATGATGCCGACGCCCACCGTATTGTGATGTACGGTTCAGGCTTGAGTGGTTTACCTTGCGTAGCGGTGGCAGCCCTGGATGACCGAGTTCGTTCACTTATGCTGAACCGGACACTTGCCGATTTTGAGTCCATTGTCGGTTCGAAGGAGTATAAGCTGCCATTGTCCGCTGTGGCATTCGGAATCTTGAAGAAGTTTGACTTGCCTGATCTCTGCGCGAGTGTGACGCCAAGGCCGGTCTGGATTTTTAACAGTACCGGACCAACAGGCAATAGCCTTACAGAATCGGAGATCCGTGAGAAGTACAAGTCAAAACAGGGGCAGGAGTTGGTGCTACGGATAGACCGGCGGCCCACGGAAGCGGTCATCTCCGAATGGACCAGCAAAGCGCTGGTATAGCCAAACGGAAGACGACAACGTAGATGGCCCTTGATCGGGCGGGCGTGTTCGGGCGATGTAGGTATTTGTGGCGGACCAACTGGGGAGCACACGTATCTTATCCGGACGATTCCCATCTATTTGACTTACTGGACGCAATCACAGGCCTTCGATTCACATACCAGCGTGAGGGGCTCGCCGAGAGTACACGCGCTACCGTTTGGACACCCGCGCTTGGGCTACGGGAGGAAGAATTCCTGCAATGGCAACGATTCGAAGATCCAGCTCAATCTGTGCCCGCATTGTCCGGTAATCTGATTGCAGCCTCCACTCCATTTGGGGAGCTTGCCGATTTCGAACTGGCCTGCAACTCTTGTTCGAATTGGTCTTCCGGTATTGGGGTGGGATCCTGCTGCGCAGCCATGCGAAAAAGTGTGCATTCAATCAAGTTCTCACGAGCGGTGTTTTGAACAGCAGTCGCGTACTTCCAGCCCGTTAGAGGAAGCCTGTTCAACGAACCTCTGCTTCAACCTTGCGGCCTCGATGCGAACCAGTTCATCATCGAAATACTCACCGTTGATAAACATGCGAGCTCGTAATACAGTGACTGTCTAATTGCGAAAGTCTGTTAAGCCTGCACCGGTGGCGTCGGATCTTCGTAGCCGCTCAAACCTTCGCTCGAACGCGCGGGATCATAGTCCGGATTCAATGTCGGCATGGACGCGTCGACCGAAATGCGCCAGTCGTTCAAGAGCTTAATCATGTGTTTTGCGCGGCCAGCTTCTTTTTGAAGTAGATTGCGCGTTTCGCCGATGTCGTCTTCCAGATTGAACAGCTCAAGCCGGCCATCTTCGTAAAACTGGATCAGCTTCCACGCTCCGAGTCGGACAGCTCCGGCGGGCGCTCCACCTTGATCGCTGTAGTGAGGATAGTGCCAGAACAGCGGTCGCTCCGGAATTGTGCGCCCTTCGAGAAGCGGGCGAAGGGACACGCCATCGACATTCTTGGGTACCGTCAAGCCGAGTGCGTCGCAGAAGGTGGGCAGGAAGTCGACACCTATGATTGGCGTACTAATTGTCATGCCAGGCTTGGTCACGCCAGGCCAGCGAATCATCAGCGGTTCTCGAATGCCGCCTTCATACACGTGCCCTTTTCCTGCTCGTAGCGGACTATTGTTGGTAACCGGCTTGAGGTCTCGCGATTGGTAACGGACGCCGCCATTATCGGAAAAGAAAACCACAATTGTGTTGTCGGACTTGCCGCTTTCATCCAACGCTTTCAGCATGCGCCCGAACGATTCGTCGGCACTCTGAACCATGGCGCAGTAAGTGGGATTGATGTCGCCGGTATTACGGGCAAGGTACTTGTCAACCACCTCTTTTTTTGCCTGCATGGGAATATGCACCGTGTAGTGCGCTTCGTAAAGGAACAACGGCGCTGTAGTTTCCCGGATGAACCTTTCGCCTTCAAGGGTAAGGCGCTCGGTAAGCGACTCACCGGGCTCGAGCCTGAGATTCGTCATGTCGAGCGGGCCGAAGAAGCTGCGTGTACTTCCCGCGGCGCTGCCGGCGATGTTCACCGCGAAGCCTTGGTCTGTGGGAAGGTAACCGGTGCCTCCCAAGTGCCACTTTCCGATAGCAGCCGTTCGGTACCCCAGCGGGTCAACTAACTTCGGGAAAGTGATTTCATTGAGGGGAAGCTGCTGCTCGAACGCGGGCGTCAGGACCTTTGTAAACGGCCATTGTTGGCGGCCGGGAATCCAATCTGTCAGGTGAAGGCGCGCGGGGTATTTTCCAGTAAGAATGGCAGCACGGCTAGGCGAACAGACCGGGCATGCCGAATAGCCATCCGTGAAAAGCGCGCTTTCGGAAGCAAAGCGATCCAAGTTCGGCGTGTCGATCACCTTGTTGCCATAGGGACCAATGTCACGCCAGCCCATATCGTCGACAAGGAAGAACAGAATGTTCAGCGGAGGCCGTTTGCTCTGTGCAGGCGCGTTGAGCCCCGCGCCCGCAGCGGCCAGCGTCGAAAGAAATTCGCGGCGTTTCATGTGCTACCAGTAGAGTCTCAATGTTATCTGAATCGCACGTGATGGCCTGTGCGATACCAACCGTAGTATGAATCGAAGAAATTTCTCACGGTTGTTTCCTCTGTTCGGTTTCGCCAAGCCTGGCGCCATGCTGGCCAATGTGCCGGCTGGCCACACGGCTGCGACGACCTTCACTTCGGTCGGCAAGGAAAAAGGCCGTTTATTGGTAAGAAGCAGGCCATCATCGCACAGCAGGAAGGGCCGGGCGTCTTGACGCGTATGTGGTTCGGCGGCAATGGCGATAACTCCCCGATGATGGTTTCGTTCAGCGTCGCTTCGCTCCGAGCGCTATCGGCATCATCCCGGAATCTTGACCGCCTTGCCTTCGGAACGGTCTATCGACTTCATCGGAATGCGCAGCGGGTCGCGGGCGGCAGTCCGAGTGGTTCACTGCGAAGAGGTAATGGTGGGCGGTCACAGGATCGAACTGTGGACCTCCTGCTTGTAAGGCAGGCGCTCTAACCGGCTGAGCTAACCGCCCCATCCCGTGGCATTTACAAGTTTAAACCACTCGCCCGGTTCGTGCGCAGCCCGAGGCGCATCCGATACTAAATAGTGCTGGCGGTCTCATCCTTATGAAAAAGCCTTTTATCCTTGCGCTCGATGACGATCCTAGCGTCATGAAAGCGATTGAGCGGGATCTCAAATCAAAATTTGGCGGGGATTATCGGGTCCTCGCTTCGGATTCTCCTAACAAGGCCCTGGATCTTACCAGACAGATTGAGGCTCGGGGCGATCGTATTGCGCTTTTTGTCGTGGATCAGCGTATGCCGCAAATGAGCGGTACAGAATTCCTGCGGCGGGCGATTCAAATTGCTCCCGCAGCGCGGCGCGTGCTTCTTACCGCTTATGCGGATTCGAATGCCGCCATTGAAGCCATCAACACGCTGAAGCTCAATCATTACCTGACCAAACCATGGGAGCCGCCGGAGGAAAAGCTTTACCCGGTTCTTCACGATCTGCTGGAGGACTGGAATGCCGCCAATCCGGCCTCGTTCGATGGCAGTTATGTCGTGGGTTCGCGCTGGTCTCCCGACACTCACCGGCTCAAAGACTTCCTAGCCAAAAGTCAGGTACCCTACCGCTGGGCCGAGCCCGGCAACATCACTGACACGCGGATTCGAGCCGCTCTTGAGCATGCGCAGACAGAGCTGACCTCCACCGTCGATGCGGTCGCCGTTGTGTTTCCGGACGGCACAGTGCTTCAAAAGCCCACGCTGGACCAAGTGGCGGAGAAATTAGGCTTAGCCACGCTTCCCCAACGCGATTTCTACGACGTCGTAATTGTGGGGGCCGGCCCGGCGGGTTTGGCGTGTGCGCTCTATTGCAGCACTGAAGGCTTAAAGACGATTCTGGTGGAGCGTGAAGCGGCCGGTGGACAGGCCGGGTTGAGTTCGCGGATCGAAAACTACCTGGGCTTTCCGTCGGGACTGAGTGGGGCGGATCTGGCGCGGCGGGGTGTAGCCCAGGTGCGGCGGTTCGGCACCGAAGTACTGGCGCCAGCCGACGCGGTCAGTTTGCGCATTGATGGCGAATACCGGGTAGTGAAACTCTCAAACGGTCACGAACTGGTGGCCCATAGTGTCGTGATTGCGGCTGGTGTTCAGTGGCGGCAATTGGAGATTCCCGGCATTGCGGATCTGACGGGCGCTGGCGTTTATTACGGTGCATCGACGACTGAAGCGCCGGCTTGCAAAGACGAGGACGTATTCATCGTTGGCGGGGCAAACTCAGCGGGTCAGGCGGCGGTTCACTTCGCGGAAGTGGCGCGCTCCGTCACGCTTCTGGTCCGGGCGGACGCTCTCTCGCGTTCCATGTCGTTCTATCTGGATGAGCGCATCAAGAAGACCAGCAATATTTCAATCGTTACCAGGTGCGAAGTGGCGGAAGCGCATGGCGAGGGGCGACTGGATTCGATCACAATTCGTCATCTGGACACAAATACAAGCGAAACGCGGAAAGCAAGCGCCTTGTTTGTATTTATTGGCGCGGAACCGCATACCGAGTGGCTGAACGGCGTGGTCTGCCGCGACTCAAAAGGGTTCGTCCTGACGGGAGCAAACCTTTCGAGGGACGGAAAGCGTCCGCCTGGCTGGCACCTGGACCGGGATCCCTTTCTGCTGGAAACTAACGTTCCCGGTGTTTTTGCTGTGGGCGACGTGCGCGACGGGGCGGTACGGCGCGTGGCTAACAGTGTCGGTGAGGGTTCGGTCGTGCTGTATTTTGTCCGTCAATATTTGGCCAACAGATAGGAGGCTTCCATGTCCGTAGAACCGTGTCAACGACCCACCATCGCAGAATTGCGCCACCTTGACCTCTTCAAGGAGGACGATGACGAAGCTCTTAAATGGCTCTCGGAACGGTTTCAGATAGTTTGCTTCGCAGCCGGCGACGTGGTGGTGAAAGAAGGCGATCCGGTAGATCAGCTTGCGGTTGTCCTGGAAGGAGAAATTCATTTCACCCGGCCCGACAATCCTGGAATGGGCGTATTCATTATCAAGACCGGCGATCCCACAGGGAGACTGCCTTTCTCACGCATGAAAACATTTCCGGGTAGAGGGATCGCCGTAAGGGATACGCGGGTGGTGGCCATTAACGTCTCTTACCTTCGCGAAATGTCGTGCCGGGTGCCGTGCTTGACGGAAAAGCTTGTCTGGCAAATGACGGACCGCACCCGGGAATTCACTCAAATGTCTGAGCGCAACAGCAAGATGCTGGCGTTAGGAAAGCTCTCAGCTGGTCTGGCTCATGAGTTGAATAATCCCGCGTCAGCCGTCGTGCGGTCGGCCGCCAGGATGCGGGAGCTCATCATCGCTCGGCGGAACAATGCACTTGCCCTCAGGGGGCAAGTATTCCCGCCAAACATCCAGAAGACCCTTGAAGAGCTCGCGGAAGTTACTGCCGCGGCGGCGCAGAACCCGCCCAATCTGGATGACCTGGAGCGATCGGATCGAGAAGAAGAGCTTAGCGACTGGCTCACTCAGCACCATATGGACAGCGGAAAGGCCTGCGATCTGGTGAACACCGGAATCACGCTCGATGTGATGGAGAAAGTGGCGCAGACTTATGACAGCAATATGTTGAATAAGATCCTGACCCTCTTGCTGGCGGACTACCAGATGATGGCGTTGATCTCCGAGATAGAGGAGGCATCCGGCCGCGTTTCCCAGTTAGTACAGGATGTGAAGGCGTATTCGTACATGGACACTTCGCCCAATACCGAGATTGATATCGAGGCGGGTATTTGGGCCACTCTCCGTATGTTTCAGCATCAACTTAAGCACGGTTACACACTGAAGAAGAGCTTTAAGGGGAACTTACCCAAAATCTGCGCCAATGGGAATGAACTGAACCAGGTTTGGACAAACCTGATTGATAACGCGATCGACGCTATGGAGCGCGTTGAACCCGCAAGGAAGGTATTGGAAGTGAAGACAGACGAGGAGCCAAGCTCCATCGTGGTGGAGATTGCCGATCATGGACACGGCATTCCGAAAGACGTACAAGGCCGCATCTTCGAGCCCTTTTTTACGACCAAAGGAGTTGGCGAGGGAACGGGCTTGGGCCTGGATATTGTTCAGCGAATTGTGCGCAATCACAAGGGCTCGATCCAGCTTGAGTCTCAGCCCGGATACACGGTTTTTCGCATCAGAATTCCGAAGTGAGTTATCTGCCGACGTAGCGCGCATACATGCTTCGAGCAACGCCGACGTCGGTAGTGCCCTTAATGATGGCCCGGCCATCGGGGAAAAATGTTAGATGGTATTTGGGCAGAGCAAACCGCAGTGCGAACTCGTTCACTCGAACGTCGCCTAGAGGCCTGAGTCTGGCAGCAAGATCCTCTAAATTCAGTGGGCGAGTGGTGTCATGCAGTTGAACCGCATTTCTTCCGCACATGCTTACCGGCGTGCGGCGGAGACCTTCAAGATAGCGGAAATTACGAGTGCGGCAGGTAGGGCACTTTTCGTCTCGAGGACCAGCAAGGATGCCCTTGAAAGTGCCCTCCCAAACGTCCAGGGTTTGGATGCGGCTGCGAAAATCCGGCCAGCCGGTCAATAAGCGCAAGGCCGCAGCGACCTGCAATGAAGCTACCGCGGCGGTGGTAGAGGCCAGAATTCCATTCACGTCGCAGGTGGCTTGCGGGCCTTGCGGCGGATTTGGAAAGACGCAGGCAAAACACGGCCCGCGGGAAGGATCCACCGGCATCATCACGCCATAGCTGCCGATGGCCGCTCCGTAAATCCAGGGCGTGGCATGCTTAACGCTAATATCGTTGAGGAGATAGCGCGTCTCAAAGTTGTCGGTGCCGTCCATGATGAGGTCAAAGTTATTGGTGAGTTCCTCTGCATTTGAAGGTGTCAAATCTGCCACTACAGGCTCTATTTCCGTCTGATGGTTAATGCGGTGCAACCGGCGCTGGGCGGCGATAGCCTTCGGTGCTTCATCGAGTGCATCAGCTTCGTCAAAGAGCCACTGTCGCTGCAGATTTGTATGGTCCACGTAGTCGCGGTCAATCAGGCGCAAGCGTCCTATGCCCGCACGCGCCAGCGCTTCTGCTTGAAAGCTGCCTAGTGCGCCGCAACCCACAATACAAACCGAGGCCGATTGGATCCTGCGTTGGCCTTCTGCGCCTATGGGAGGGAAAAGAACCTGGCGCGAGTACCGGTCATCGTTCGGGCCCACTGTCATATATCTCGATGCTAACAGCGGTTCTGGTTCTGTTGTCGCTGGCGCTGAGCGCCAGTGCGCAACAGACCCCGCTCATTAAGCAAGCGCTTCAATATGAAGGGAAGATAATCACCAAAATCAGCTTCTCACCGGCGGACCAACCGCTCACCGCGAAGGAGTTGCAATCGAGATTGCCTTTCCATGCGGGATCAAGCTTTCATGAGCGTGATTTGCGGTTAGCTATCCAGAATTTGTTCTCCACGGGCCGTTATGCTGACTTGTCGGTGGATGCCCAGGAGGCCGGCGAAGGGCACGTGGAACTGCTTATACAGACTAAGCGAGCGTATTTTGTGGGCCACGTAGAGGTAAATGGCGTGAAACTGCCGCCAAACAATGGTCAACTGCTGGCCGCCACGAAACTGCTACTAGGAACTCCCTATGTAGATGGAGACAAGAACCAGGCGTTGGAATCATTGCGCGACATCTTGCGCGACAACGGCTTTTACAACCCCAAGATTTCTGCGGATGTTGCTCTGGACGGTCAATGGGAGCAAGCGAGAATTATATTCAATGTTACTGATAACCGCCGGGCTCGCTATCAGACGCCCACCGTGCTGGGAGACCCGGATCGTTCCGATTTGGGCGTGATCCGGGCTACCCGCTGGCGGCGCGTGTATGGTTTTCTAAACCTCGGCTGGCAGCAGGTAACTGAAGCTCGCACACGGCAGGGCGTGGACGGCGTGAGGCGATATTACGAGAAGAGAAACTTCCTGGAGTCGCGCGTAACCTTGTCACAGCTGAATTACCACGAACAAACCAACTCTGTTGAACCCACGTTGGTTGTCAATGCCGGGCCACTCATCAAAGTGCGGATTGTGGGTGCACGACTCAGCAGTTCGAAACTTCTGCAGGTAGTTCCGGTGATTCAAGAAAAGTCAGTGGATACAGACCTTCTGGTGGAAGGAGACCGCAGCCTGGTCCAGTATTTCCAAAACGAAGGATACTTCGAAGCTGAGGTGACGCACAGCATCTCCAGCGGACAAACCGCAAAAGAGCAGGTGGTGTCGTACCAAGTGGCGCGCGGGAGCCGCCATAAATTCGTTCATCTGGAGATTACCGGTAACCATTACTTCCAGGAGCGGAACATCCTGGAACGCTTGACCATTGAACCCGCCTCCCTTCCCCGATATCCATTTGGCAAGTTCAGTGAGGCCTATCTGCGGCAGGACTTGCAATCCATTCAAAGTCTCTATCAAACGAACGGATTTCGAGATGTCAAGGTCGTACCACACATTATGGACGACTACAAGGGCGTCGAAAACCATATCGCCTTGACGATTGAGATTCAGGAAGGCAAGCAGTGGGTTGTATCCGATATTCAACTAGAGGGCTTTGCGTATGCCGATCAAGTGGTAGTCCGCTCCATGCTGGCCAGCACCAGAAACCAACCATTCAGCGACATCAGCGTTGCGGATGACAGAGAAAATATCCTGAATTATTACTTTAGCCGCGGCTATCTGAATACCACCTTCGACCTCTTCGAGACTCCAGACGACGTGACGAAGACCGTTGTGCTGCGTTACGTGGTGAGGCCTGGACCGCGCAAGTTCGTGAGGCGCGTTCTGGTGAGCGGACTTGGCACAACACGATCAAAACTGGTGTTTGATCGAATAGAGCTGAAGGACGGCAACCCGCTGTCACTTTCGGAGGAAACAGATAGTCAGCGACGGCTGTATGATTTGGGCATTTTTGCCCGCGTCAACACGGCCATTCAGAATCCGGATGGCGAGGAAGATGACAAGTATGTGCTTTACGATTTCGATGAGGCCAGTCATTACTCGCTGAACTTTGGATTCGGCGCGCAGATAGCTCGAATCGGAGGCGGGGTGACAAGCCTTGATAATCCGGCCGGCAGTACCGGCTTCGCACCTCGGGTTGCAGTTGGGATTAGTCGAATTAACTTCCTAGGCTTAGGTCAAACGATTGGGCTGCAGACAGCGGCCTCCACCATTGAGCAACGCGCCGCTTTGACTTACTTTATCCCGCAGTTTGTTTCCAATGAAAAGCTTAGCCTGACCTTGACTGCTCTGATTGAAAACTCAAACGATATTCAAACATTCACAGCACACAGACGTGAAGGATCTGTGCAATTGAGCGAAAGGCTTTCGCGCGCCTATACGTTTCAATATCGTCTTGTATTTCGGAACGTCACGCTGGGCAACCTGAAGATCAATAATCTTCTGGTGCCGCTGCTCTCGCAGCCCGAGACCGTGGGTGAGGGAGAGTTTTCCATCATCCAGGACAAGCGGGATGATCCAACGGATGCACACAGCGGCTACTACTCAACGGTAAATTTTAGTTACGCTCCCGGTTTTCTGGGATCCCGGACACAGTTCTTCCGAGGTCAGGTTCAGAACTCCACCTACAAATCGTTTGGCAGGGACCTGGTTTTCGCGCGCAGCACCCAATTTGGCGTCATTAGCCGAACAGGCGGCATTCCGACTATTCCCCTAGCGGAGCGCCTTTATGGCGGCGGCTCTACGTCGCTGCGGTCGTTTCCAGACTTTCAAGCCGGTCCTCGAGATCTGGTCAGCGGATTCCCTGTGGGCGGGAATGTGCTGTTCAGCAATACGTTCGAATTTCGATTTCCCTTGTTGGGGGATAACCTGGGCGGCGTACTGTTCAATGACTCGGGGAACATCTATAGCACGCTGAGTGCTTTCAGCGTCCGGTTCCGGCAACGCAATCTGGAGGATTTCAACTATATGGTGCAGGCCTTTGGAGTTGGCATTCGTTATAGGACACCGATTGGTCCGGTGCGTCTGGACCTTTCACTGAGTCCGGATGCTCCACGGTTTTTCGGTTTGAAGGGCACTGAGCAAGATCTGATTAATGGAACAGCCATTTCCACGGTGCAAAAGATCAACGCTTTTCAGTTTCATTTCTCACTGGGGCAGGCTTTTTGATGCGGTATCTTAGTGTGGTTTTTATTTTGGGCATCTTGCAGGCGACCACGGTAGATCGCCTGGCGATTACGATGGGGTCGACAATTATTACCGAACTCCAGATAGACGAGGACCTGCGGGTTTCGGCGCTCCTCAATGAGCAACCGATCAACCGCGACCTGGATTCAAGACGCGCTGCAGCCGATCGATTGGTCGAGCAACTACTGATTCAGCATGAAATTGAGTTAAGTCGCTATCCCGCGCCTTCGAACGAAGAAATCGCGACTTTTTATAGCCAGGTTGCGGGAACACTGGGGGGGCCAACCCGCCTGAAGGAGTTGCTGGCAGAGTACGATATTTCGGAACAAACTCTTCGGGCGCATTTGAGTGCGCAACTAGCGACTTTGCGGTTCATTGAATTCCGCTTTCGGCCGGATGCGAATATCACCGACAGCGAGATAGAAGAGGCCTACCGCCGGCAGGTTTCTGATGCCGCGGCCGCAAGCAAGCAAATGGACGAAAAGCAGAAGGCAAAACTGTCAGAAATGTTAATAGGCGAGCGCACAGACGCTGCACTGAACAGCTGGCTAGCCGAGAGCCGAAAGCAAGTGAATATTGTTTACTTAGACAAAGAGTTGCAATAAGCATGACTCAAGCCTTGCGCAGAACGCTAAGCTTGGCCGCGATAGTCACATTGCTTCTCACGCTGTTTGTGGGGCTGGGCTGGTGGTCGATACATACGACGTGGTTTGCAAATGTCCTGCGATCCCGCATCATCGCCACTCTGAGCGAGGCAACCGGCGGCCAGGTTGAAATCCGGTCCTTCAGTCTGAATCCCGAGAATACTCACTTGAGACTGACAGGCGTGGTCATCCATGGAACGGAACCGGCCGGCGCCCGCCCGCTGTTATCCGTTGATTCGGCTGAATTAGATTTTACGATTCTCTCCCTATGGAGACCGTCTGTAGATTTGGAGTCCCTAAAGATCGATCACCCGGAAATCAATCTACTGATAAACCTTGACGGCAGCACCAATATTCCTGCACCGAGGCACCCTGAAAAAACGGGACCATTGCAACGGTTGTTTGATGTTAAGATCAAGCAGCTTGCCTTGAGAAACGGCTTCCTCCAGTTATTGAACCGCCGTCTGCCCTTCCATTTCGAATCTCAGAATACGAACTTGTTACTGGACTACAACAGAGTCCAAGCGGGTTATGCCGTGGCATTTCAAACGCGGATTGCGAACATGAACCTGCAGCAGACTTCGTTCAGGCCCCTGACAATTCGTCTGGATGGTGAGGTATTCAGGGATCACGCTGAAGTTCGCAGTCTTAACCTGGTTACTGATCACGCCGCTTCGACTATTACGCTGAAGCGCACAGCGATCGATTTTGCTCAGGGCACAGTGGACGCTGGAGTTGAGGCTTCACTCTCCATTGACGAGTTGACCCAGCTGCCGAAGATCGATGATTTTCTCAGAGATGGCCGCGGAAGCGTTTGGGGCAACGTGCATATTGACGGCCGAACGGGTCAATTCAAGTTCCTTGGTAAGGCGACGGCTCAAGGCGTTAATTTCCTAACCGCACCATTTTCGCTGCGAAACATTGCCGGCGAGTCGGACATTGTGGCTGACAACCAGGGCATGTTGCTGCTGCATGCGGTGGCGCATGCGAGGGGAGCGCGATTCTGGGGGGAAGGATCGATCAAGCACTATTCGCTTCTTGCGGTAGACGCCCACTTCGCACAGCTTGCGCTAAAGGAGGTGGGTAGTTACTTAACCAAGGAAGCATTTCCGTGGTCTGGGACGGTACAAGGAATCGGACACGCCACAGCCATTCTGACGGAGCCGCAACCTGATTTCAACATCGAAGCAAAAGCAGACATTGAGGCCGGCGCCTATGGCATTCCCACCTCAGGGAGTGTCGATGTGACGTATCGTTTGAGAACGGCCAAGGTTGACTTTGGAGATTCCATATTGCATCTTCCGCACTCGAAGGTGACCTTCAGGGGAGCACTTGATGGCAATTTATCGTTGGCCGCCGACACGTCGTCGCTTACTGATTTTCAGCCGCTTATTCCTATTCTGCAAGCCAAAATAGCCCATGCGGATTTGCCGGGATTCGCCGCGGGTGGACGCGGTCATTTCGAGGGAGCGCTGAGCGATTTGATTCATCAGCCGCTTATCAAGGGGAATGTTGCGCTTGACAATTTCCAGTTCCGAAATTACAACTTTGATTCGCTGATGGCACAAATTGCATACTCCCCAAGCGGGGTTTCGATCTCGCATCTGAATTTAAAAGAAACGGGGGCGAGTATCTCTGGCGAAGCGTCGGCGAACCTACATAACTGGCAGTTTGACAGTGAATATCCCTTTCAGTTGAGCTTGCGATTTTCGAACCTGGACGTCGTGAAGACGGCAGCGATGTTCAACAGCATGCCCCTGCCCCTGATTCGAGGTGTGGCGTCGGGGAGTATCAACGCACAGGGCACGGCGGATGAACCTCGTGGCCAAGGGAGCTTCGGAATCGCAAACCTGGATGCTTATGGACAGCAGGTGAACAAAGCTCAGTTCGACGCATCGCTTGAAGGCAACCAGCTTCGATTCAGTAAAGGGCGGGTTCAGTCTGGTCCGGCGGTATTGGCTTTTTCGGGAGGTTACCGTCACTCGGCTGACAATTGGTCGACGGGTGATGTGGAGATTTCAGCAGATACCAATGGCTTTCCGCTGGCTAGTCTGTCCACAGTACGAAAGCTTGCTCCAGGGATGGATGGTCGAGCAGAGCTTCATTTGCGCGCTGCGGGAAAACTTCGGACGGCCAGTTTTGTGCCGACGACGTTGAATGGGAGCGCCCTATTTACCAACGTATCGATGAGCGGAAATCCGATAGGGAATTTGTCGGCAACGGCCTCTACTGCCCAGGGCGCATCCATCGATTTCAAGTACAGCGGGCAACTGCGAGATGCCAAATTTGAGGGCGCGGCGCAAGCGCTTCTGACGAATGGGACGCCTATCCACGGGGATCTACAGTTAGGTCGAATCGGCATCGGAGTTTTGAAGGGCGTTGTCGCGAATACGAGTCCGGCCTTGCCTATTGATGGGTATCTTGATGGAAAGCTGTCCTTCAGCGGGCCTTTGGAAGACCCCTACCAGATAACGGCCGCGGCTACCGTCAAAGAACTGCAGATCAATGCCGCTCCCGGTGCGCTGGGTAACGGGCGAGAAAGCAACGCCGACCTTGTGTTTCGCAACAGCCGGCCGATTCTGATTAGCTTTAAAAACGGCGAAGTGGACGTCGACAGTTTTGAAATTGCCGGGCGAGACACCAACCTGGTGCTTGCCGGTTCCGCCCAACCGCTGGGCGATAAGCAGCTGAATCTCAAAGCCTATGGAACGGTGGACCTGGCGCTGTTTGCGCTGTTTGACCCGAATGTGCGCACTTCCGGGATTTCGGACTTGGCCGCAAGCATAACAGGAACTTATGCATCGCCGAATGTGAATGGATCATTGCAGTTGCATAACGCGTCTTTGTTCTTCGCTGATCTTCCAAATGGCTTGAGCGACGTCAACGGATCAGTGATTTTTGGGCGCAACCGAGCTGTGGTCCAAAAGATGAGCGGTCATTCCGGCGGGGGCGACGTTTCACTTGGAGGGTCTATCAGCTTCGGCGGCGGGACGCCTGTGGTTTACCAACTGCAAGCCGCAGCGCGTAATGTTCGCGTGCGCTATGCCAACACAATCAGCGTCACTGGCAATTCAGATCTAAAACTAAGCGGAACCAGCGGGAACAGCATTCTATCTGGAGTTCTTACTGTTTCCCGGGTTGTCTTCACTCCGAATGCCGATGCAGGCAACCTGCTGGCAGCGGCCGTTGCTCCGAGTGCCTCACCTGCCGAGCAGGGGGACTTCATTTCCGGGCTGCATCTTGACCTTACGGTGGAGAGCGCACCGAATCTGCAGGTGAGTACCAATCTCAGCCGTGATGTTGAAGCGGAGATTCAACTTCGGTTGCGCGGCACTCCTGAGCACCCCATTGTGCTGGGCACAATCAACGCGAACCAAGGTGATCTCAGGATATTCGGCACACGCTTTAGCCTGAATCGGGGCGAGGTCAGCTTCGTCAATCCGGTGCGAATTGAACCCGTTCTGGATCTTGATCTACAAACCGAAGCTCGCGGGGTTACGGTGGACATTACGGTTTCGGGCACACCAAGCAAGCTAAACTTCAACTACCGATCCGATCCACCGCTTCAGCCGCGCGATATCATTGCACTTCTTACTGTGGGTAGAGCACCGAATGTGGGAGCAACCGGTAACGCTCAGGTTGGAAATGATGTAAGCGCGTTGAGTTCAGGAGTGAACAGCGTGCTGGGTCAGGCTATCTCGCCGGTGTCGAATCGGCTTTCTAAATTGTTCGGAATCACCAATATCAAGATTGACCCGTTCACCCAGGGCATTACCAATACACCGCAGGCGCGGCTCTCGGTTGAACAGCAGGTTTCCCGGAACGTGACGGTGACTTATGTGACGAATCTCTCACAAACCTCCGAACAGATTTTCCGTTTCGAATGGGCTTTGACTCGTCAGTTCTCGATTGTGGCGCTGCGCGATGACAATGGCGAATTCGGTATCGATTTCCAGATCAAGAAGCGGTTCAAATGAGGCTGCGCGCGGAAAAGAACCGGCTGAAAATTGAGCACAGCATTATTGACCGTCTGCGCCCGGTACTGGAACGTTTGCTGCGGGACAACCCCGAAATTCGGTCCATCATTCCAGGAGTGATTCGCAAAGTCCGCGATGCGAAAGGGGAACCGGATATCCACTTGACGGTTCCGACAGCGAATGGATGGAAGGGCATTGCGTTAAGCGCCGGGGCCCGGCAGGAACTCTTCATCAGCACGATCCTCAGCAAAGAAGAGCTTGAGAGGGCAGTAAGGGTGGCGTTACAGCCCTAAACTAGTGACTAGATGTTTCGCGGCATTTTAGTTGTTGTTTTGTTCCTGGCTCCCCTTCATGCCGCGACCTTTAACAAAGACATTGCGCCGATTGTTTTTGAACGCTGCACCCCCTGTCACCATACCGGCGGAATTGGTCCCTTTCCCTTGATGAGCTATTCCGACGTGGCGAAACACGCTGCTCAAATTGTGACGGTGACGCAAAACCGCTACATGCCTCCATGGCCGCCTGCGCATGGCTATGGGGATTTTGTGGGTGACCGGAGTCTTACCTCTGAGCAAATTGGATTGATTGCCGAGTGGGTGAAGCAGAACAAGCCCGAGGGCAAAGAAACCGACCCTCCCAAGCCACCTCGCTTCGATTCCGAATGGCAGTTGGGGCCGCCGGATCTCATCCTGAAGATGGATAAGCCCTTCTCGCTGCCAGCCGAAGGTTCAGATATCTTCCGCAATTTCATACTGCCTAGCGGTGTGTCTCAAGTGCGATATGTGCGAGGGTTTGAGCTGCGTCTGAGTAATCCGCGCGTGGTGCATCACGCCAATGTCGTACTGGACCGCACACGATCCTTACGTAAAAATGATGGATTAGACGGCCAACCGGGATTCCCGGGCATGGATGTCATTACGGAAGCGGAGGCAAATAATTTTGATCCGGATTCGCATTTTTTGTTCTTTAAGCCGGGCTCCGTGCTCCGACCTGAACCGGATGACATGGCGTGGCGGCTGGATCCGAATACCGATCTTGTTCTGAACCTTCATCTTCAGCCCACCGGACGACAGGAGAAAGTTCAGGCGGAAATCGGACTTTATTTTACGGATAAGGCGCCCACCAGGTTGCCCATGCTGGTGCAGCTTGAAGATGATGGCGCGCTGAAAATTCCGCCCGGCGAGCGCAACTTCGTTGTGAAGGACTCGCTGGTGTTGCCGGTTGACGTAGATCTCCTGGCCGTCTATCCGCATGCTCACTATTTAGGCAAGCAGTTCGACGCGTGGGCTACGTTGCCGAATGGCAAACGCGTTTCGCTGATTCGAATTATGGATTGGGATATCAACTGGCAGGCGGTTTATGACTACAAGCAGCCCATTGCTCTGCCGAAAGGGACGCGGCTAGAAATGCGCATTACTTACGACAACTCCGATCAGAATACGCGAAACCCGAATCATCCGCCTAAATTCGTGATGGCGGGGAACCGCAGCCAGGATGAGATGGGCCATGTCTGGTTCCAACTGATACCCCAGTCCGCTGACTCGCAGAAACAAGATGCCCGGCTGCTGGTTCAAGAAGCCCTGATGCGACGGCGGCTGGAGAAGTATCCGGACGATTTCCTGGCCCACTACAACTTAGGGGCGCTTCTACAGACCGAAGGCAAACTGGCGGAAGCAGCGGATTATTATAAAGTGGCACTCGAGGAAGACCCGTCCAGCGCCACCGCTCATAACAGCCTTGCCGCCGATTTTCTGGAACAGACCGATTTGCCCGCCGCTGCTGCCGAATTGCGCAGGGCATTAGCTTGTGACCCAACCTACACGAGCGCTCATTACAATCTGGCGCGAGTTCTGGCGGCATCGGGAGATCTGCAGGGATCGGTTACCGAATTCGAGGCTGTGCTGAAGACACAGCCCGATGATCCGGGCGCCAATGTGGGCTTGGGGACGATTGACTTCAAGCTTCATCAGTTTCCTGAAGCGCTTAAGCACTTTCGCGCAGCGGTGCAGCAAAAGCCCGGCGATGCGGATCTTCAATCAAACCTGGGAACAGTGCTGGCCATCACGGGGGATTTACGGGGCGCCCAGCAAGCGTTCGAGTCCGCTTTGAAGATCAATCCAGAGCAGGCCAGCGCAAAGGCTAATCTGGAGTTAGTGCGAGCAAAGCTGGCTATTGCTGATCCTAAAACACAGTAGCCGCTTACCATGTAAGCTAGTCATCGCTTCACTCGCACGAAGGAAACCCCTGTTGAAGATCCGTTTCGCGTTGATTTTATCCGCGCTTGCTATAAGTGCCTCCGCTGCTACGAGTACTGCCTGGGAGGTTTCAGGATTCAATGATTTCCTGAAAGGAAGACTGAAGAATCTCAGCATTACGTCGGACGGAATCCTGCAACCAGGCCCGGCAGTGGAGTGGAACGCAGGAGCCAATGAGCCAGCGGTGTGGTCCATGGCCGCGACACCAGACGGCGCCGTTTTCGCGGGTACTGGTCACCAGGGAAAGCTCATTCGAGTGGATGCAAGCGGCAAGACAACCGTTGTTTTTTCCGGCCAGAAATCAGAGATCTTTGCCGTCACGGCGGACTCGAAGGGCAGCGTCTATTTCGGAACCTCTCCGAATGGCGGCGTGTATCGCGTTGAGAATGGATCAGTCAAACAAATTTGGCGGTCACCTGAGAAATATATTTGGTCTTTAGCAGCCGGCAATGACGGATCGCTTTACGTGGGAACCGGCGAACGGGGCCGGATTTATCAATTGACAGCCGGCGGCGCTGCCAATGTGTTCTATGACACCCAGCAGGCTAATGTAACGGCTGTGGCTTTGGGTCCTGGGAATACGTTGCTGGCTGGTACAGACCCAAACGGAATCATCTATCAGATCAGCGGCCCGAGTCGGGCCATTATCCTGTACGACTCCACTCTGCCCGAGATTCGGGCCTTAGCAGTGGATGCAAGCGGGAATGTCTATGCGGCGGCCATGGGCGGCGCGGTTTCCACACGAGGAGCAGGAGCGACAGCCGCCGCTGCTGTGAGCGCAACAACGGTGACCGCGACAACACCTACCGTTGTCACGGTTACTGAAGCAAAGGATGCCGATAATGATCAGACGGCGGTGAAGGCGGCTCAGGATGCCACGAAAGTCTCAGGCGTGGCGACGGCTAGCGGAACCACCACGGCGGCCGTGACAGAAATCAGCGGAGCGGAAAAATCAGCGATTTATCGCATCAGGCCTGACCATGGCGTTGAAACCGTGCGTACTTCGAAGGAAGAGAACATCTACGATCTATTGTGGGATGGGGGCGCCATTTGGTTTTCTACGGACAACCATGCGCGCATTTACAGAATGGACGGTTCGCTTACCACGCTGGTTGCCGAGCCGGGCGATGGGGAAGCCACGCGCATCCTGCATGCCGGAGGCCGTCTTTATGCCGCATTGAGCAATCCCGGACGCGTCATTGAGTTCGCTGATAAAGGCCGTGAGCCGGCTTCCTATGAATCACCGGTTCACGATGCCTCCAGTGTGGCCCGCTGGGGTCATCTTCAGTGGTATGGGCATGGGGGCGGGATAACCTTCCAAACAAGAACCGGAAACTCCGCCCGCCCGGATGGGACTTGGAGCCAATGGTCTGATGCTGCGCGCCAGTCGGGAACCCTGATTGCAAGTCCGGTTGCAAGATTTATACAGTGGCGTGCGGAGTGGCCCTCCGGCAGCGATGCCCATCTCAATACCGTTGACGTGCCGTTCCTTCCGCAAAATGGGCCGCCTTCGGTCCGGAGCATTACAGTGACGTCTGTAGCAGGCACTAATGCGCAAAAGAGTAGCGCACCGGCATCAAGCGCAAATGCGGCTTACTCCATTACTGTGACTGATACGGGCGAGGTCCCGGCGGCCAGTTCGGCCACGTCTGCAAGCCAGTCTGTGTCGCGGCTTCAAACGAGCCAGACACAGATTTCCTGGCAAGCTGATGATCCGGATGGCGACAAGCTGGCCTTTTCGGTGTATTTTCGAGCCGAGGAAGGAACTGTCTGGCAATTGGTGCGCAGCCGCATGTATGAGAATACGCTGCTGCTAGACCCGGATGTGTTTGCGGACGGACGTTACTACTTCAAGGTTATTGCATCCGATTCGCCTTCTAACCCGGCAGCTTACGCGCTGCAAACCGAGTTAGTAAGCTCACCGGTGCTGATAGATAACACGCCACCATTGATAAACCTTGACCAGCCTAAACGCACAGGGGCGTCAGTGGACTTTGATGCCCAGGCGAAGGATGCGACGAGTCCTCTGCGGCTCTGTGAGTTCTCAGTGGATGCGGGCGCGTGGCAGCCTGTCGAATCAACCGACGGTGTGACTGATTCACCCGATGAGCGTTTCCATGTCCACATCGAGAATCTGAAACCGGGCGAGCACCTGGTGGTGGTTCGGGTTTATGACAGCGCCAATAACGCGGGATTAGCGCGCTTGATTCTGCATTAGAAAATTTACTAGAAGTGCACTGAGCTATCAGTCAACGCGATTTCGACCCGGCGATTTTTCGCACGTGCGTCAGCCGAGTTGCCTTCCATCAGCGGGCTGTTCTTGCCATAGCCCCTTACGTTGATAATTGCCGGATCAAGGCCAGCTTGCACCAGGTAATCCTGCACGGCTTTCGCGCGCTTGAGAGATAGTTGCTGGTTGTATTCCGGGGAGCCTACATCATCCGTGTAACCAAAGACAGACAATCCGTAGCCTTTGGAAACCAACAGAATGCCAGCAATCCGGCTGAGCAGTTCTCGAGCGTGCGCGCTCAGTTCTGCCTTGTCGAACTCGAATCGAAAACTGGAATTCGGGAGCGAAATCACCATGCCATTAGGAGTACGCCGAGTCTCCGCCACCCGGTTGAGAGCCTGCTGCATCTGATCGAGTTCCTGCTCCCGCTCGCGCTGCATCTGGATCATCTTTTCCCGAGCTGACTGACTCGCCTGGCTGGCCTCTTTGGCTACCGCTTCCGCTTGTTGCTTATCAGTCTCGGCTTGCTTTCGCCCCTCGGCGGCTAGAGCCGCACGCGCCGCAGATTCCTCGGCGCTCCTACTGGACGCGGCTACCGCTGCCGATTCTTCCTGGGCTGTCTTCGTCGCTTCGTTAACATCCAGGCGAAGAGATCTCAACTCCACGCGCATAGCTTTCAAATTCCGATAACTTGCGTAATCCGACAGGCCGATTATTGCCAGTAAAACCACGAAGCCAATCAGAGCATCATAACGCCGCACATCCTCATGCTAGCGTTACTTACGCGCAGCTATCTCGGGATCGAGTTTCGAGGCTAAGTCGAGCGATCGTTTTGCGCCCTCTTTATCCCCTTGTTCTCTCAACGCCAGGCCGAGATCATAATAGAGCACGGCGGAAAGCGGATCGATCTGCAGCCCTTGCCGGAAGGTTTCAATGGCCGCTTTCGCCTGCCCGGTTGCATAAAGAGCAGCTCCCAAGCTTTGGTACGCAGCGACCATATCCGGATCGAGTTCAAGCGTATGCCGCAACGCCTCAATCTGCGCCGCAGGTTGGTTGACAAGGGTCAACGCAAAGTTGAACTCACTCGGAGCATCCTTGGGATAATTCTGTGCCGCAAAGGACAGCACCTGGGAAGCGCGCGCCACGTTGCCAGTTTGAGCCAGCATGGTTCCCATCAAGATGAGTCCACGAAGCAAATAGGGGTACTCGTCCAAGGCCTCACGGTTCTTTGCAACCGCGCCGGCTCTATCTCCGCGCTGGTTCAGATCGGTTGCTTCCTGAAAGAGCTTGTCCGCGTTCCATCTAAAATTTCTGGGCTGACGATAAAGAAGTATCCGCTTACTGCCTAGCGTGATTGGAACGCTGGTTTCGCCGTATTGCAGATGGCCTGCGGCGTCGGCTAGCTTCTGGTCCATGTCAGACAACGCAACATCACCCAGATAGCCGCCGCCGGGTGCTGTCGCATCAATCGATAAGTCATGGGCGACGGCGCCGAAGGCGTCGCCTTCACTCAATCGCTGATTCACTGAATGCAGCTTTTCGTCGCTATCAACCAAGATCAAGCGCAGGAACTCGCGCCGGGGCACGACCTGAGTCAGGAGTGAACTATCTTTTGTCCCAACTTTCCCGGTAGACGCCGAATTCACTCGGATCCAGTGGTCAGTGAGCCGGAAAGAGTCACTCTGCACGGTGGGCATGTGACATCCTACGCAGCCTTCCTTGCGGTTCACAGGGCAGATGGCCGCATGTTTCTGAACGCCCAAAGAATGACAAGTCACGCAGGCGTTCTCTGACGTCTTAACCACATTGGGAGAATCAGCATGGGGGCTATGGCAGGCGGTGCAGGTGAGCTTCTCTCCGCTCTGAATGAAGCACTCGGAGTGGCGAAGAGCGGGCACCTGGCTTGAAACGAGAAGGTCTTCCGGCATGGGGTCCGAATGGCCGGCGACCGTAAGGCCGTTATGACACTGCGCGCAAACTTCAATCGTGTTGACACCGCCAATATCCTTGGGCCTAATTAGCGTTTTGCCATTTGCGACTGAATTTACGTGCTCTAATGACGCGCCGTGGCAGCTCTCACATCGGACTCCCCCGTGCAGTCCAGCGCCCAGGGTTTCGGGCTTCCCATGGCAGACCAGACAGCGCTGCTCGAAGGCTGGACTTAGGACGCGCCCTAACTCATCTTCATAATTGGTTGGCAGATCTTTGGAAAAGCCGGGAGACAGGACCAGGCTTCCCATAGGGGAGAACGCATACCGGCCTTCCAGAATGGCGGCTCGGTCGAGGGGGATTTGTCCTATGCGATCTACATTCAGCAGGAAGCTGAAGCCATGGCGTTTGCCGCCCACAATGGCGCTAACAGGCGCACTTACCTTGCCTGTTTCAGCCTGGCTCACGGAAAATTCGAATCGAGCTTCACCGCGGCGCACTTCGTATTGCAAAGGTTTAGTGTTGCCTTCTGTCAACTTTTCATCAAAGGGCGCAGGAAGTGTCGGGGCCGCCGATCCATGCCAGGTTGTTGCCATCGCAGTTTTGCTCTGGCTTTCGGCAATAGATTGATGACACGTCGCGCAGACTTCCGGTCCGGCGTAATGATCCTCTGCACCTAAACAGAAGCTAGTGAGAATAAAAGCAATGAAAAAGACGCGGAAAAGCAAAGAATCGTACCCAAAGACTGCATGATCCCACAGTTCTTTTTTAGAATGAGAGCGTGATTGAAATTGAAGAGAGGCCTTGGCAAACCATGGTTCTACATGCCGAACGCACGTATCCGAATGAGTGTTGCGGCGTTATGCTGGGCCACATCAAGGGCGACGCAAAGTACGTGACGGCCGCTTTGCCGCTTGAAAACGCCTTTATTGGCGCCCAGGGCGAGCGTTATGAACTGCGGCCGCAAGATCTGCTCCACGCGGAAAGAAGAGCCAGAGAACATGGCCTTGACCTAATAGGAATCTTCCATTCACATCCCGATTGCGACGCTTATTTTTCAGAGACAGACCTGAAAAACTCCTGTCCGTGGTATTCCTTCGTTGTGCTTTCAGTCAATCTGGGAAAGTTTGATCACGCGAATAGCTTTACGCCCGATGCGGAGCAAACCGTTGCGGAGACAGAGGAGTTAAGATGGCCAAAATTCTGATACCGACGGCTCTCCGCCAATTTACCGAACAAAGTGACATTGTTGAAATAAGCGCCGGTACCGTCGGTGAAGCTTTAGCTGAATTGACCGCGCGCTATCCAAACATCAAGAAAAACCTGTTTAATGATCAGGGCAGGTTGCGCAGCTTTGTGAATGTCTACGTGAACGATGAAGACATTCGCTATCTGGATAAGAACGAAACCCGGCTCGAAGGCCCCGAAACCATTTCAATCATCCCCAGCATTGCCGGTGGCAGCGCGGGTTTAGCGGAGGCTTCGTCCGGAATCACACTGACGAATGAGGAAATCGCGCGCTTCAGCCGGCATTTGATTCTGCCCGAAGTTGGGTTGCAAGGTCAGCTTAAGTTAAAGCAGGCCAAAGTGGCCATGGTGGGCGCGGGAGGTCTGGGGGCGCCCGTTGCTCTTTATCTTGCGGCTGCCGGCGTGGGTCGGATCGGGATCGTTGACTTCGACGTCGTGGACGCCTCTAACCTCCAACGGCAAGTAATTCACGGCACGGCGGATATCGGCCGGAAGAAACTCGATTCGGCAGCGGACCGGATGCGCGACATTAATCCGAACCTGCAAGTGGACAAGTTCGAAACTGGACTTAACAGCGAAAACGCACTGGAGATACTGCGGAACTACGATCTGGTTATTGACGGCACGGACAACTTCCCGACGCGCTACCTGGTGAATGATGCGTGCGTTATGTTGAAGAAGCCCAACGTTTACGGCTCTATTTTCCGGTTTGAGGGCCAAGCGACGGTCTTCGCTTATGAGGATGGCCCCTGCTACCGTTGCCTGTATCCAGAACCGCCGCCTCCAGGGCTGGTTCCCAGCTGCGCGGAGGGCGGAGTGCTTGGCATTTTGCCGGGCATCATCGGCGTAGTGCAAGCGACGGAAGCGGTGAAAATTATCCTGGGCATTGGCGAGACGCTGAAAGGCAGACTGCTGTTGTACGACGCCCTAGGTATGCGCTTCCGCGAACTGAAGCTGCGGCGTGACAAGGATTGTCCGGTCTGTGGTGACCGCCCGACCACGACAAGCCTGATTGATTATCAAGAATTCTGTGGAGTAAAGCCTGTGAGCACACAAAGCATGCCAGCCAGCGGCGTCATTGATCCGGTGGAAGTGAAGCGAAAGATGGACAGCGGAGACACATTCCTGCTATTGGACGTTCGTGAACCGCATGAGTATCAGATTGCGAAGATTTCAGGGTCAATGTTGATCCCACTGGGACAGTTGCCCGCTCGTCTCAATGAGCTGGATAAGAATGCCGAGATCGTGGCGCACTGCAAGATGGGCGGCCGCAGCCAGCAGGCAGTGGACCTGCTGAAGCAGCAAGGCTTTACCAACGTTCGCAATATGACCGGAGGCATCAACGCTTGGAGCGACAAGGTCGACCCAACCGTTCCAAAGTATTAAGCGCGACGACATGCTGGACGTGCATCCCCCTCACGAGAAGATTCACGGCTTCCGTGATTTCCTACTTCATTTGCTCACCATCACGATTGGTTTGCTGATAGCCCTGGGGCTGGAGGCGCTGGTGGAGCGTGTGCATCAAAACCATCTGCGCGAGGAAAGCTGTACAGAACGTGAAGCACGAGATTGAGGACAACCGCCGAGAAGTGGCCCACACCAGGGCGTTGCTCTCTGGGGAAGAGCACAACATGGTTGAAGTTCTGAAGTACCTTCGCGCTCGCGCCGCAAACAAGCCGTATGACATTCATGCGATGAGCATGACCTTCACAATGGGCACATTGAAAGAAGCCAGTTGGAGCACTGCTGCGGCGACAGGTGCGTTGGGACTTTTGGACTATGCAGAGGTTCAGAAGTTCGAAGCAGCGTACCAGGAACAGGCGCAGCTGCAAACCGTCGAGCGCGAAACGTTAAATGATGTCCTTGAACTGCAATCGTGGGTCATCTACGATTTTGATCCCACCACCTTCCCACCTGGCGAAGCTGAACTGGCGGAAAAGAGTGTTCGCTTGACCCTTTCTCACTTGCAAGCCATAGAACAGATCAGCAGCGGTCTAGACCAGACATATCAGGCGGCCCTGAAATAAGAGCGCCGAGCGCTAATTCACCAATAATACGGGAGCAATCCCCACAGTCGAGATGCCGGTGGCACTGTTACTGTGGAGAACTGCAAGGCAGTCACCTAATTCTCCGCTGATTAACTGTGTTTGCAAAGTAACGTTGACGTCGCGCAGCTTGAATTCGCCGTATTGAAAGAACGGGAATGATTCGGCGCATAGAGCCCCACATTCCTGGACAACATAGGAATTTCGCATCGATTGCCTAACCGCCCAGTCCCACGACGCCTTGTTCATTTCGGCTCCCGCATAACTCCTGAGTTCGGGCGACGGCTGATCAGGCAACAGGACAAGGTTCTCGCGATTCTTCAACACCCAGTTGGGCAAGTCTACTTCGGTTCCGTTATGATCCACTTTGCGGGCGGACAGAAAGCGCGTCCACGGAATAGTCTTTTTCAGCAGTTGCCGGTGGACCAGCGGCAGAGTGGCAGTAACGGATTCATCAGTCAGAAGCTCCAGGAAGGCTCGTCTTTGACCCAGTTCCGCCCGAAAGCTATTAATCATGCAAACCGAGTGCGAACGGTATGCTTCCAGCAGCGGATGGCTGAGATCCCAGCGGGTTAACAACTCGCGAACCAGGACTCGCCGCAAGACCACATCAATCTTCCGGCCTGCGGCCATCAACTCGCCGCTTTGGAAGACTAGCTTTTCTGGAGCCACAAACCTGGCGTCTACCCCCTGTATGCCCAGGGTGGTTGCCAGCAGTTCGCCTTCTGTCGCGCCATCTGTGTTGGTGTGCGCCCAGTCAATCACAGCGACGGCGGGCTTGCCTTTTCCACCGAACTGCTGCCAAGCAGACTGAACCGCCTGGGTGACGCGACGTAAACCCGGCATTTTCGAGACTTTCAAGCCGCCGCGCGCGAGTTCCTTAATGATTGGCGATTGCAGGAACACATCCGCCAGAGCACTTGCGTAGGCGAGCCCAAGCGGACGGCAAGTATCAACGCCTGAAACGCGGAGGTGTGGCGGCTGAAAAAAAGCTTCAAATGAGGCAGCAATGGAAAAGTGTTTGTAGCCGGGGTCTATAGCCAGCAATGACTTTTCCGCGGGCAATAACTGTAATCGGCCTAACAAACCCGGTCGCGCCAGAATGAGGGCTTGCATTTCGTCGAAAATCATTTCTAACTGAACGGCGGTTTCGGCCAGCACTGCCACCTGGTTCGGAGTAACGAAATAGGGCCGAAGGACCGGCGATATTAGCCTGCCTGAATCGGTTAAGCGCCGCTCCCGCATCAACTGCTGCAAACCATCAGCCCAGGTGGAAACGCTAAGGCCGTTCTGGTCCATAAGACCGTGATAGCGCGTAATGACGTCTCCGAAACCTGTCATCTTGGTTTCTCAGTATATACACTCAAAAGAAATGGCCCTGGAAATTACGCCCTCTGAGGCAAAACGGATAATGGCTGAGAATTCCAAGGCCGTACTACTGGATGTTCGAGAACCTCAGGAGTTTGCGCTAGCCCACATAGAGGGCAGTTTGCTGCTGCCGATGCAGTCCGTTCCGGCCGAGCTTCAGAAGTTGGAGGCAATGGCCGATGACGGCGAGCTATTGGTTTTGTGTCACCACGGAGTCAGGAGCTTACAAGTAGCCGCTTGGCTTCAATCCCATGGAATACTAAACACCGTGAGCATTACGGGCGGGATTGATAGATGGAGTCTGGAAATCGATCCGTCCGTACCGCGCTACTGAGTGGCTTTATGCTTCGCGACGATCGCAGCGAACTGACGTGCCCGCTCAGTGACGGTTTCAAGGCTTACCTTGCTGTCAACCAGTTCACTGCCTACGCCCACAGCGGTTGAGCCCGCGTGCAGGAAGTCAGCAAGAGACTCCAGGTTCACCCCGCCGGTTGGAATCAGCTCAATTTGGGGGAAGGGCGCTTTTAGCGCTTTGATGTACTTAGCTCCTCCCATCGCGCTGCAGGGAAAAACCTTCACTCCGTCCGCTCCCGCTTCCCACGCCGTCAGAATCTCTGTAGGCGTTAAGGCGCCCGGGAAAACCGGACGGCTATAGCGGCGGGCCATCTCAACGGTCTTGAGGTTCAGGCTGGGGGTAACAAAAAATTGTGCTCCAGCCAGCATGCAGCTGCGAGCAGTCTCAGGATCCAAAACCGTACCGGCGCCCAAAATCACCTGATCACCGTACTCATCAGCCACTTTCTCAATGGCTTCAATTGCATTAGGCACGGTCATAGTGATTTCCAGGCAGTTGATGCCGCCCCTCACAATCGCCGAAGCCACTTGCAAAGCTATTTCTGCGGAAGCAACCCGGATGATAGGTACTACGGCGAGTTCCCGCAACCGCTGCATAATTTCGACGTGTTTCAAAAAAAGCTCACTTTTCAGGTTTTGGCTCTGGTATCTTCTTTACCAGCTTCAGGTTCAGGGTAACCACTTTGTGGCTATCGAAAACACTGACCATCTTATCCTTACTCGTCAAGTCCTGATTTTCCGCACGCAACGAATAGTTCACGTCGCTGCTTAGCCCAAAGAAATGGTATTGCCCATCATTTTGAGCTATGTAAGAACGAACCTGCAGAGTTTTGCTGTCTTTCAGCAGCACCACCGCACCGGGAACAGCTTGACCGGATTTTGTAAGTACGCGCCCTTGAATTGATCTTGTGGTGATGCGAGTTCCGTTCGCTGGTTCGCTTTGCGTGGCTAGTGCGGGAATCACAGCGAGAACTAGAAGGAGAACGGCGATTCGCATTCAGCACGCACCGGGAGATCTGAAGACTAATGCCAGTCTTCAGCCTCTTCCTCTTCTTCTTCGTCCTCGTCGTCCTCGTCGTCTTCGTCGTAGTCGAAGTCTTCTTCGTCTTCGTCCTCGTCGCCCTCCAACTCGAGCTCAACGGGGTTTACGCTCGCCACCGTTAAAGCCGCACCGCACTCATCGCACGAGAGCACGTCACCCTCATCCAGTTCTTCTTCTTCAACGTCAATGGAGGAATCACACTTTGGACAGCTGACCATTTAAAAAACCCTCTTGTGATTAGTACCAGAAAATCAAATTTAAAAGTATTACTTGCCAAAACACCGCAAAAGCGATCAGGCTCAACCGATGGATGACAAATCAGCCTAACCGTTACAGCGCTTTTTCATACATATCGAGTTCGTCAGTAGTGACCGTGACCAGCGTTTTATCCATATCTTCCGAGGTCTCGATCATGTGCTTTAAGTGCGTGGCGGCTAATTGCAGACAGAGCGGATCAGTGAGTTTTACGCCACGCTTAGCCGTCACCTTCAGTAGAGCTGGATGGGGAAGCGCAACGACTTTTTCCTCTGATTCGCCATTTTGCGGCGTAACCAGAAACTTAACATCCACAGTATCGGCGTGACGAATGGAAATGCCAGTCTGCAGCCAGCGGAACTGCACCTTCCATAACTTTCCGAAAGGGTCAGGTCCCGCTTCAAAAAGACGGAACTGATCGCTCATGACCAGATCCTAGCATGCTCGGAAAGCAGCTAAATTACTGTGGATCTCTGTGTTAGTAACGACAGCAATTCATTGCGCGTGCCCTTGTTCTGGCGGAAGGCGCCTAACATTGCGCTGGTGATCGCGCCCGAGTGTTGCTTCTCCACACCGCGCATCATCATGCAGAAGTGCCGAGCTTCACAGATTACGGCCACACCGCGCGGCTGGATCAGCTTCTGAATGGTGTTGGCGACCTCTTGTGTAAGCCGCTCCTGAATTTGCAGACGACGAGCGAATGCGTCCACAATGCGCGGGATTTTACTGAGCCCAATAACCTTTTTGGAAGGGAGATAGGCCACATGCATCTTGCCAAAGAACGGCAGCATATGATGCTCGCACATACTGAAGAATTCGATGTCGCGGACAATCACGACCTCGTCGTAATCGACGTCAAAAAGCGCGCCGTTGACAATCTGATCCAGGTCGGCGCTGTAGCCACTGGTCAGGTACTTCATGGCTTTTTCAACGCGCTCGGGAGTGTGGAGAAGGCCGTCGCGGTCGGGGTTTTCACCTAATCCGGCGATAATCTCGCGCACATTTTTGGCGATAAGGCCGACAGGCCGCGCGGCAGGGGCTTTCATTTCGATCACGGCCGCGTTCTTCGCCACTTCGCGCTCGGTTAATCCATGTTGGGTTGAGCCGCGCTGGGCGGAGGCTTTGGTTCTAGGCATTCACAATCACGCTTTCGTTTAAATCGATGCGCTCGTCGTTTGTCTGCTGATCTGGCGCGCGCACAAACACTTCAAAACTGTTTCGATCAGTCTCTTGCATAAAGATGCCGCTCAGCCGGGCCTGGGAGCAAGGAAAGTATTCAGGCCATTTGCGCCTTAGCCTTTCCACAATCACCAAGGCCAAGTTCTCCGTAGTGGGCACCAACTCTTCAAATTCATTTATGTCGAAATTCAAGTTTTTGTGGGCGAAGCTGGATAGCACCTGCTCACCGACGAACCTGTCCAGATCGGAGAGCCGGACCAAAAGACCGGTTATTGAATCCAGGTGGCCCGTCACTGCAACGTCAAAGATGTAATCATGGCCGTGCCCATATGGGTTATTGCACTTCCCGTACACTCGCTGGTTTTCGGCTTCGCTTAGTCTGGCTGAATGGAGCCGGTGAGCAGCGGAAAAGCGATATCGCCTGCTAACTACGGTGACCATGCTGCCCCTTGCAAGTCACATCCACATAAAGATCAGGACCTTCGAAGAGGCGAATTTTTGCCAGGGAAAAATTAGGCCCGCGCAACTGGCCGTCGAGTCTGCCGCCAGATCTCCTGCGCAACATTCCCCGTGGTGGGAACCACTGTGTCGAAAGGCTGCACCTCAAAGTTCAGAAAGCGGTGATCCATAGGCTCGATGATTTCGCGTTCCAAAACATCTTTCAGGTCCTTCAGATCCATCACCATGCCCGTAACAGGGTCAGGATCGCCTTCCAGGGTGACCTCCAGCACATAGTTATGCCCATGCCCCGCCCCGTTTGACTCTTCACCGTAAATTTCGAAATTCTCTTCGTCTGAGAGGCTTTTTACTCGGCAAACATGAGACGCTGAGAATTCAGCCTTGCGAGTTATGTACATGGCACCTTGGCCCAGCGGACGTCCCGGCAGGCGTTGTTTGTTGGATGCCCCGGACATTGCGTTGGATACTGATAATTAAGGGCACAACCGAAACTCGAGTGAATGTAAACAATTTTTTGCGCGGGCTCATCGCCTTGCTGATCGTCTCCTTTTCCGGGCTGGTTTATTACAGCATGCGCGACACCTCCGCCAAAGAGGGCAAGCCGGCCCCCACCTTTTCGTTGACGACTGACCAAGGCCGCAGCGTCACGCCGACTTCCTTCGGTGGAAAGGTGCTGGTGCTGAACTTTTGGGCGAGCTGGTGCCCACCCTGTGTGGAAGAAGTTCCCTCTTTGAACCAGTTCCAGCGCAGATTTGCCGATTCAGGCGTGGTGGTAGTTGCTGTCAGTATCGACAAGAATCCTAACAAATACCGATCTTTTCTGCACAAAATCCCGGTCGCGTTCCAGACGGCTGACGATCCCCAGGCACACGTCAGCTCTGAGTACGGTACTTTCCAGATTCCTGAGACCTACATCATCAAAGACGGCGTTGTGGTGCGCAAGTTCCCTGAAGCGGAGAACTGGATGAGCGACGACCTGACGCAGTATGTCCAGAGCCTCCTGTAGGCTTCTGCCCCTATGACAATCTCACCACGCGCCCTTTCGACACTGGAGTCGGTTTTAGGAAAAACGGCGGTTTTGTCCAAACCGCATGACCTAAAGCTGTACGAATACGATGGCGGCGTAGACAAGGCGATGCCGGATTGTGTGGCGTTCCCGAGGGAAACCAGCGACGTTGTAGCGATTCTCAAAGTAGCGCGTGAACACAGCCTCACCATTGTGGGTCGTGGCGCCGGCACCGGTCTCAGCGGCGGTTCCATTGCGCGTTCGGGGGGGATTGTTATTTCCTTCGCCAGAATGAACCGCATCCTGGAACTGGATATTGCCAATGAACGCGCTCTGGTACAGCCCGGAGTTGTGAATCTGGACATCTCACTGGCAGCCGAGCCGTATGGCTACTTCTACGCTCCAGACCCTTCCAGCCAGAAGGCTTGCACCATTGGGGGGAATGTAGCGGAAAACGCTGGGGGTCCGCACACCCTGGCTCATGGCGTTACCACAAACCACGTCGTCAGCCTGGAGGCCGTTTTGCCGGACGGCAGCGTTGTTGAGTATGGCAGTCGCGAGCCGGATGCGCCTGGCTACGACATGATGGGCCTGCTGACCGGTTCTGAGGGCACCCTGGCTCTTGTTACAAAGATTGGCGTCAAATTGCTGCGGAGACCCGAAGCGGTCAGGACCATGCTCAGCATCTACCAGTCCACTGACGAAGCAGCTGAAACTGTCGCGACACTAACGGCTCGCGGGATCATTCCTGTCGCCATCGAGATGCTCGACGGCCCCATGATCCGCCTGGTCGAATCAGCTACCCACGCCGGTTATCCCATGGATGCGGCGGCGGTGCTTTTGATTGAGGTGGAGGGCTTGCTAGAGGAAGCAGAGGAGCAGATGGGGTTCGTGAAGGAAATCTGTTACGCATGCGGCGCCCGCGAGGTAAAGGTAGCTCAGACCGAGGAAGACCGTGCGCTTTTGTGGAAGGGCCGTAAGAATGCCTTTGGCGCAATCGGCCGGGTGAGCCCTACTTACTACGTGCAAGACGGCGTTGTCCCACGCACAAAAGTAGCCCAAACACTACGAGTGATTGAAGAAATAGGTGCAAGATACGGGATCGCCATCAGCAATGTGTTTCACGCCGGGGACGGCAACATGCACCCCATTCTTCCTTTTGATCCTAGAAAGACGGGCGAACTGGAACGCGCCCAAAAGGCCGGCGACGAGATCCTGTCTTACTGCCTGTCAGTGGGTGGATCCATCACCGGAGAGCATGGAGTCGGCATGGAAAAGATGGAGATGATGAGCCACGCGTTTCCGGAAGAAACCCTGGATCTAATCAAGCAGATTAAAGCTTTGTTCGATCCGCAGTGCAGTCTGAATCCGGGCAAAGTTCTGCCTCTGGGTAAGGGCTGCCTGGAAATCCGCCAGAAACCCGGATTCGTCATCTAAAGGGCGTGGCGCGCCTACGTAATCTGATTATTGTCCTGGGCGATCAGCTGGATATTGAATCAGCTGCCCTTCGGGATTTCGACCCGGCACAAGATGCCATTTGGATGGCAGAGGTAGCGGCCGAATCGACTCACGTCCCGTCACACCGCGTTCGGATTGCTTATTTCCTATCTGCCATGCGGCATTTCGCAGAAGATCTGCGAGCGCGCAAGTTCCGGCTCGAATACCGAAATCTTAACGATGCAGGCAATACTGGGTCGCTTGATTCCGAACTCATCGCTTCGATTCGCAAGCGGCGACCGGAACGCCTGATCATGGCGGAGGCCGGCGAGTATCGGGTGGAGGAAATGATTAAGGCTGCAGCGGCTCAAGCCGGAGTGCCTTTGGAGATCCTCGCCGACGACCACTTCTATTGCAGCCGCACCGAGTTTGCGGCTTGGGCTAAAGGACGCAAACAGTTGCGGATGGAGTTCTTCTACCGTGAAATGCGGCGCAAGAGCGGCGTCCTTATGTGCGGCTCCGAACCCGAAGGCGGCCGCTGGAACTTCGACACTGAAAATCGCAAGAGCTTTCCGAAAGCCGGCCCCAGCATGCAGGCCAAGCGGCCAATGGGCTTTCCACCCGACAAGATCACCGGCGAAGTGATTGATCTGGTGAACCAAAGATTTCCGAACCATCCCGGTTCGCTTGCCGCGTTCGACCTACCAGTGACTCGCGCTGACGCCGAAACAGCACTCAAGGACTTCGTTGCGCATCGACTGCCGGAATTCGGTGAGTATCAGGACGCGATGTGGACCGGCGAGCCATTCCTTTTCCATTCCCGGATTTCCGCAGCCATGAATCTGAAGCTGATCAACCCGCGTCGCGTAGTGATGGCCGTTGAAGACGCTTACCATCGTAGCCATGCGTCACTGGCCGGAACGGAAGGCTTTATCCGCCAAGTCTTGGGTTGGCGTGAGTATGTCCGCGGCATCTACTGGACCTTCATGCCGCAATATGTAGAACGCAATGCGCTAAATGCCACCGAAAAGCTGCCCGATTTCTACTGGGACGGCAAGACGGATATGGAATGTTTGCGCCAGTGCATCGGGCAAACGCTGGAGCATGGATATGCACATCACATCCAGCGTCTGATGGTGACTGGGCTGTACTCTCTTCTCTTCGGGGTTGACCCGGCCGAGATCCACAGGTGGTACTTGGCGATTTATTGGGATGCCATCGAGTGGGTGGAAATGCCGAACGTGATCGGCATGTCGCAGTTTGCCGATGGCGGCATCATGGCATCGAAGCCCTACGCAGCCTCCGGTAAATACATCTCACGCATGAGCAACTACTGCCAGCATTGCCGGTACCAGCCTGACGAATCCGTTGGCAGAGACGCCTGCCCGTTCACGACCCTTTATTGGGACTTCCTGCTTAAGCACGAGAACAGCCTGGCAAAGAACCCGCGCATGGTGATGCAGATCAGGAACCTGGCGCGGCTCACGCCCGAGAAGAAACAAGCTATTAAGAGCCAAGCCACCGCGCATCGAGCAAGCATCAATAAGGGAAGCTATTGAGTGTAATTTCCAGGCGTTCGTTGACGCGACTCACCCTCACATCGTGAAAGTTGCGGATTAGAATCTTCGTGGCCAGCCGCTCGGCTGGGACGGTTGTCAGCATGCCTGCAACCTGCATCCCAGCCCGCAAACCGGCTTCTACGCCGGGCGGCGTATCTTCGAAGACGACACAATTGCCGGGCGCTACGCCCAAAGCATTTGCGGCCTTGAGAAAGCCCTCTGGATTTGGCTTACCATTTTGGATCTCGTCGGCCGGAACCAGCACTCCCGGCAATGGCAAGCCGGCCTCCTGAATTCTCCGCTCCGCTAAATGACGGGGCGCCGACGTCACTACTGCCCAAGGCGTACTATCGAGTTCGGCAATCAGTTGGCGAGCTCCGGGAATGGCAACGGTCCCTCCACTCAGGTTTAGCTCGTACAACTGCATTTCGTCCGCTTCCGAATGCCAGTCTCGTCCCGGTGCGAAGCGCGCCCCGAAGTATTCCATGGTGGCGAGAGTCGGCCTGCCATGTGAATAGTCCAGCAGTTCCTGTAGATCCAGCTGATATCTCTGCGCCCAGTAGGCCCAAGCTTGCTCCACAATCGCAGTAGAATCAACCAGCGTGCCATCCATATCGAACAAAATTGCTGAGACCAGGAGAGTTATGTTTGCCACTCAGACGATGATAAAAGAAGAGGGGGTGAGGCTTGATCCGGTTCGCCTGCCAGCCCGGCTGTGTTCGCTGCTGTGACACGCAGGGTTTTGTGTACATCACCGAGGATGACCTTCGGCGCTTGGCAGATTATCTTGGCTTGAGCGCCAAGGCATTCGAGAAGGAATACGTGGTCCGGTACCGTCATTTGCTCCGATTGCGCAAACCCAGGAGATCCCAGTGCCATTTTCTGCTGTCGAACGGTTGCTCTGTACATCCTGTGAAGCCGGTGCAATGCCGGACGTACCCCTTCTGGCCTGAACTTGTAGAAGACCGGGCGGCCTGGCAGGCCGAGGCCAAACGCTGCCCGGGCATCAATAAAGGCGAGCTCATTCAGATAGGGACCGCGTGCGAAACAGCAAGCGAGATGAAGACAGCCTATCCCGCTCTGTACAAGCCTTAGTTCAGCTGAATGTTACCCTGAGATTGCTTCCCTGAAATGGCTCAACTCGCAGACTTGAAGCGCACTCCGCTGTTCGAAATTCATTCCTCCTGCAAAGCGAAAATGGTCGATTTCGGCGGCTGGAACATGCCGGTTCAATATTCCGGCATTGTTGACGAACACAACGCGGTCCGGAAGAGTGTTGGTCTGTTCGACGTCAGCCACATGGGCGAAATCATCATCCGCGGGCCTGAATCGGCCCAGCTTGTGGATTACGTATCCACCAATAATGCAGCCAGACTAAAAACCGGTCAAGCTCATTACTCCGCTTTGCTTTATCATCACGGCGGGTTTGTGGACGACATACTTGTTCATAAGGTCAGTGACACGGAGTGGTTCCTTTGCGTGAACGCCTCCAACCAGGAGAAAGACTTCGACCATATCGTCGACAACAACAAGTTCGACGCTGAGGTGGAATTCGCCAGCCCTTACTTCTCTCAAATCGCTATTCAAGGCCCCAACGCCCGGGCTAGTCTGCAGAAACTTACCAGCACGAATTTGGCGGAGATCAAGTACTATTGGTTCACCGACGGCGAAGTAGATGGGGTTTCAGCACGCATCGCGCACACCGGATACACGGGTGAGGATGGCTTCGAGATCTATATTGCGCCGGAAGAAGCTTCCGGAATGTGGAATAGACTGCTTGCGGCCGGCGAAGAATTCGGCATAAAGCCTTGCGGTTTGGGCGCGCGCAACACTTTGCGGCTAGAAGCCAAGATGGCGCTTTATGGTCATGAATTGAGTGCTTCCATTAACCCATTCGAAGCCGACCTTTCGTGGATCGTCAAAATGGAAAAGCCCGAATTTGTCGGGCGTGAAGCACTTCAGAAGTCACTCGACCGAGGACTGACCCGCAAGCTCGCTGGATTTGAAATGCTGGAGCGCGGCATTGGACGCGACGGCTATGAGATATTTTCAGACGGCAAAGCAGCCGGCTGGGTAACAAGCGGCGGCCCGTCCCCCACACTAAACAAAAATTTGGGACTTTGTTATCTGCCGATTGACAAAGCCGAGCCTGGTCACGCCATCCAAGTCATGATTCGAAACGCCCCGGTGGCTGCCGTCACGGTCCCCACTCCCTTTTACAAGAGGCCAAAAGCATGAGCTATCCCGAAATTCTGAAATACACAAGAGAACACGAATGGGTCAAAGCCGATGGCGAGATCGCTTACGTCGGCATTACTGATCACGCACAGCACGAACTGGGCGACATTGTGTTCGTTGATCTCCCGAAGGTCGGAGCAACTCTATCCAAAGGTGAGACGCTGGGCTCGGTTGAGTCCGTGAAGGCCGTCTCCGACATTTATTCTCCTGTTTCGGGAGAAGTGCTAGAGGCTAATCAAAGCCTCGCGCAATCGCCTGAGAAGTTAAACGAAGATCCACATGGCGAAGCCTGGCTTGTCAAAGTGAAGCTGTCCGCACCAGAAGAAATTAACGATCTTATGAACGCCGCCGATTATCAAAGTTATGTTGGGGCCGAGTAGCCAATTTGCGATATTTACCCAAATCAGACTCTGAACGCCGGCAAATGCTGGACGCCATTGGCCTACATACTGCCGAAGAGCTTGTTTCCTACCTTCCGCCTGATGTCCGCTTCAATCGCGACCTGGCGATTCCAGACGGAAAAAGCGAATTTGAAATTGTCGACTACTTCAAGTCGCTTGCGGCGAAGACCGAAAGTAATCTACCGAGCTTCCTGGGCGCAGGCGTTTATCATCACTATCGCCCAGTTCTGGTGGACACCATCGTGTCGCGTGGCGAGTTCCTTACGTCCTATACGCCTTATCAGGCTGAGATTTCTCAGGGCACGCTCACCACGATATTTGAGTTTCAGACTATGGTCTGCCAGTTGACCGGCATGGAAGTGGCAAACGCCTCCATGTACGACGGTTCCTCCGCCGTCCCTGAAGCGGCCATGATGGCCGTTCGCATCACCAAGCGCGACAAAATCCTGGTCGCTAGAACCGTCCATCCGGAATACCGCGAGGTCTTGGCAACATACACCAAGTACCAGGGCATACCTGTTCAGGAACTTAGCTATTCCCAAAACGGCCTGCTTGACCTGGATCAACTTCGCCAACATGTAGATGATGGCGTTGCGGCCGTCATCCTGCAGTCTCCCAATTTCTTCGGCCTGTTGGAACAGGTGAATGTGATTGCGCCGATTGTACGCGCAAAGGGCGCGCTGCTGATAGTTGTTTTCACTGAGGCGGTTGCTCTTGGCATCATGGAACCTCCCAGAGAAGCTGACATAGTGGTGGGCGAACTGCAAAGCTTTGCCATCTCTCCCAGCTATGGCGGTCCCTACGTCGGCATTATTGCTACTCGCGAACAGTACATGCGCCAGATACCTGGACGGCTGGTCGGCGAAACCACGGATGCCAATGGAAACCGTGCATTCTGCCTGACTTTGGCTACCCGTGAGCAGCACATTCGCCGGGAGAAGGCTACGTCAAATATCTGCACCAACCAAGCACTGCTCGCGCTGATGGCCACAGTGTACATGAGTGTGTTCGGAAAAGAGGGTCTCCGCGAATTAGCTGAGCAGAATCTGGCAAAGGCGCACTATCTGGCTGATAAGCTTCCGCTAGTTTTTGACTCACCCTTCTTCAATGAGTTCGTGGTTAGCACCGGGTCGAAGTCTCCCGGGGAGATCAACGCAGCACTACTTCAGCAGAATATAGTCGGAGGTTTAGCTCTGGGTCGCTTTTATCCGGAACTGAGTAATGCCATGCTGCTCTGCGCCACCGAAATGAATAAACGCCAGGACATGGATGCGCTGGCCTCCGTGTTCGCCAAGCAGTGACAAATGATCAAGAAAGTCTCTAAGCACATAGTTCAAAACGAATCGCTCTTGTTTGAACAAAGCTCGCCGGGAAAACGCGGCTACCAACTTCCACCGCTGGACGTACCGGCCGTAGACGCAGAAACCGCCCTGGGTCAGGGTAACGTCCGCGATGAGATTGAAGATTTTCCTGAAGTCAGCGAGTTCGAAGCGCTCCGGCACTTCACACGCCTTTCCACCTGGAATTACGCCATTGACTTGGGGCTGTATCCGTTAGGTTCGTGCACGATGAAATACAACCCGCGCGTCAACGAACTGGTGGCGCGGACGGAAGGTCTTGCTTGGGCGCACCCGTATCAGCCTGAGAGCGTTTCACAAGGATGCATGGAACTGATATCCGTCCTTGAAAACGCGCTGGCTGAAATCACCGGCATGGATGCAGTTACTCTTCAACCTGCCGCCGGCGCCCATGGGGAATTTACAGGGATCCTGATGATCCGGGCTCTCCAGGAATCTCGTGGTAATCCACGCAAAAAGATCCTGGTTCCGGATTCCGCCCACGGGACCAATCCTGCCACGGCGATGATGGTCGGCTACACGGTCGAAAATATCAAGAGCAATGACCGGGGTATGGTGGATCTTGCCGGGTTGGAAAAGGCGGTGGATGAGAATACCGCCGGCCTGATGATCACCAACCCGAACACGGTGGGAGTGTTCGAAGAAAACATCAACAAGATCACGGCGCTGCTTCACAGCAAAGGCGGTTTGGTCTATATGGATGGCGCGAACATGAATGCGCTGGTGGGTGTCACGCGGCCGGGCGACTTCGGCATTGACGTGATGCATCTGAATCTCCACAAAACTTTTTCGACGCCTCATGGCGGAGGTGGTCCGGGCGCGGGGGCTGTTGCTTGCGCGAGCGTGCTGACTCCATTTCTTCCGGGTCCGCGATTGAAGAACAACGACGGCCAGTGGGCCTGGAATTACGATTTGCCCCAATCCATAGGACGGGTGCGGGCGTATTACGGCAATTTCGGGGTGCTGATCCGTGCTCTGGCCTACATCATGGCGCACGGCGGCAAAGGTCTTCGCACCGCGACGCTTGACGCTTTGATGAATGCGAATTACATTCGCACGTTGCTTGAGCCGTATTTCGAGTTGGCGTACAAGGCACCCAGCATGCACGAGTGCGTCTTCAGTGATGATCGTCAAGCTAAGCACGGCGTTCGCACCGGTGATATCGCCAAACGGCTCATCGACTACGGATTCCATCCTTATACCGTCAGCTTTCCATTGATTGTTCGCGGTGCGCTGATGATAGAGCCCACGGAGACCGAGAGCAAACAGGAAATCGATGCTTTCGTTGACGCGATGATTTCTATTGCTAAGGAAGTGGAAGAGGATCCTAAACTTGTCCTCACTGCTCCTCACAACACACGCACTCCGCGTGTAGATGAAGTCAATGCGGCTCGCCGTCCCATTGTTCGCTGGAGGGCGCGCTCCACCGCGAGCTTAGCCGCCGACTAGGTTACGACGACTAGTGCTGAATGTGGGACCACGGAAGGACCGAGCTAGCGCTTCCAACGAATTGCTCTTCCCTTCTTTATCCAATCACATAATTCAACACGTTCGGCCCCCGCGGCCCCCAAACGAGCGGGTCTGTACATCGAAACAGTGCAATCGTCGGCAGCCCGATTGCCCCCGCTAAGTGGGAGACACCCGAGTCGTTTCCCACATAAAGCGTCGCGCCCGCCATCCAGTTTGCCAACTCCAGCAAGTCACTAAACCGATGCGCGCCCGCCAGCTCTTCATTCGGCCCTGCAAGCCATTCGACATCGGCATGCACTCCACGAGCAACTCGTCGAAAGTTCTCAAATGGCCAGTTTTTGCGGGCACTTCCCGAAAAGGGATGAATGACGACGCTATTTCTTTTCTGTCCCGCGGCAACCCTGATTCGCGGAATCAACCCCATCGGGGCGCCTAGCTGATTCAGAAAAAAGTCAGTAGCATGGCCTTTCCAATCATCAGTCGGTAACGCGGACAGAAACGTACATCGCGGCATAGTAGCTCGGAAGTCAGGCCGATTGCTTCCATACCAACTCACAGTTTCGTCGAACTGCTCAAGCTCCGAAGCCAGTTCGTCCGGCATTTCATCTATGACTCTATCCAGCCTCGTGGAAGCGATGGACCGGACCCGATCCGCAAATTGCACAAGCGGAACGACCGGGGATGAAATCCAAACCTCTGTGTAGCCGGTCTTTAGGAATTCAAGCGCGGGCAGTGAAAGGATGCAATCGCCTATCGCTCCCGGCCTGATGAGTAACCGCCTGGTTATTCGATCACCACGGGCAACTTGACTTCAATATTAGAAGGACGGAAACACATATCGCTGCTACATGCTTGATATCTGATTTTTCCGATCAGTATCGCATGGCCTTTCGGAGCGTCTGCAGGTGCCTGGAACACTGTCTTTACTGGGAAAGTGCCGGTGAAGACCAACAGATCCTGGCTGCCTACCTTTACTTCCTCGGGTTTAGGAAATTCAACGCTCTTCGTTGCGAGCAGGCCAGGAGTCCAGCTCAGCTTCAGCGGAATGATGAACTCGTCCTTAGGCTTGTCATTGTTTACATGAAAGCCGGGAAGAACCACCAACTGCAGAGTCTCAATCGTCGTCGAACCGCGTTTTATCGTGATCGGGTCGACGGGCTTAACGGCAAGTTTATTTTGCTGGGCTGCGCAGAAGATTGGGAATAATAAAAGCAGCGCTGTGCTGGCCGGCCCCCTGCTTTTCGGAAAGCAGGCTCTGAAGTTCCTGAACATATTCACTCTTATTAATCAATCCTACGTGAGGCGTAAACGCAATTTTGCCCTCGCGGTCCAAAATGTAAGTCGTTGGCAGTGCATCCAGGCCGCCGTACAGTGTGGAAACCGAGTCATTGCCTAACAAAACACGGTAGTTCACTTTCTTCTCCGCAATATAAGGTTTCACTGCGGTCCAACCATCATCGTCCATGGAGACACCCAGCACGGCAAACCCCTGTGCCTTATACTGCTGCTCAAACTCGATGAACCACGGAATCTCCATGGCGCAGGGACCACACCATGTCGCCCAAAAATTCAGCAAGACAATTTTGCCCTTGTAATCGGAAAGCTTCACCGAAGCACCGTTCGAATCCTTCAGCACAAAATCCGGCGCCGGCTTTCGATTATCCGAAGCATGAACCGCCGCGGACTGAGCCTTGTTTGAGCAAGAACACAGGCCAAACGCGGCTAAAGCAGTGACAAGGGCAATCAGTTTTTTCATCTAAAGCTACTCCTAAGTTTAGCGCTGGAACGGGTTATCCTTCGGTCAAGTGCACGAGAATCTTAATCTATTCGTCAGGCCGGTACTGGAACCTCTGGCCGAGGGCGCGATGCTTCTGAAGGGCTTTGTGGTCCCCCAGGAGTCCCAAATCATGCGGGAAATTGACACCATAATCCAATTCGCACCGTTGCGCCATATGGTTACGCCTGGCGGCTTCACGATGTCAGTAGCCATGACAAACTGCGGTAGCGCCGGTTGGGTTTCAGACCGAAAGGGCTACCGCTACTCCCCCGAAGATCCCGACACCGGAAAGCCGTGGCCGCCAATGCCAGGTCTCTTCGCTGAACTTGCGAAGCGGGCAGCGGAACAAGCCGGATTCCCAGATTTCCATCCGGACGTCTGCCTGATCAACCGTTACGAGCCCGGCGCGCGGATGAGCCTGCATCAAGACAAGGACGAACAGGATCTGCAAGCCCCTATCGTTTCGTTCTCACTAGGGCTCCCCGCGATCTTCTTATTCGGCGGCTTGATCCGCAAAGACCGTCGGCGACGGCTTCCGCTCGAGAACGGCGATGCCGTCGTTTGGGGCGGAGCCTCACGCCTTGCTTACCATGGGATCAATCCTCTGAAGGGGGGCGATCACCCTCTCACCGGACGCTGCCGTTACAATCTAACTTTTCGTTGTGCTCTATAAGTGTTCTCCAACCGGGACTTCCAGCGCTTGTGTCCCCTGCACCGACTCCTCACCTAATAGATGCAAAATTACCCGGAACGGTACTCCAGCCAGTTCCGGCTTTGCCTCAATATCAGCACGTATATCCAGAAGCGCCCGTTCCAGCAGATAGACATCAATCAGAATTTGTTGGTGCTCCTGGGTCTTCGGCAGGAAAGCCGCGTCCTTGGCGGTCCGGAAATACCCGCGCAGGAAGGCCGCGCTCACATGCTTATACCAGAAACGCGCCCAAAGCCTGACATCACTGCTGGCGGCAGCTCGCATGGCGACTTGGGTGGCATAAGCGAATGACATCAGCATGCTGGTCACGTCTCGCAATGGGCATCTTTTGATGCGCCGTTCACTCAGGTGCAGCGCGGGATCGCCATCGAGGTCAAAAAGAACGGCATCTTCACCGGCAACAAGCACATGGCCTAAGTGAAGCCTGCCATGGAACCGGGTACGTTCCGAGGCTACCCTCTGTTCAAAAATCTGGCTGAACATCTGCAGGATCTGCGGCTGCCTGTCCAAGACGAGTTCCGCCAGATGGCGAACGCTGGGCTCCATGGCGGCGTAGCGCTGGCGCAGGAACTCCAGGCGCCTCGCTGTCAGCCCAACGTAACCGTGATAAAGGCCCTGCCGGTAGAAATCGTTGAAAGGCTCAGGGGCGAACGCAGGGTCGCCTGTGACCTTAATAAGCTGGAGATGCAGCTCCGCCGTGCGTTTCCCAACGACCTCCGCAAAATCCAGATAATCGCCGAGCAGTTCCAGCGCCGGTTGTGGCGGTTCATGCAAGGCGAAGTTTAATGCATAGAAACGCGCCGGCGCCGATTGCTGAAGCTCAGCTTCGCTGGAAGGAGAAGCCAGCATGCGGCCCAGAAACGCATTCAAATCTTCTCGCGTCTTCTCCCAGGCGGTACCGCTGTTTGGCACAAAACCGTGCAGCATGCCCAGCGTGGTTTTCGCTCCCGTGCTGGACTCGTACTCCAGGTAACCTGCAAAGGGAGCCGCATTCGGGAATGCAACGCCCGCACGTTCCGAAAGGAGCGCGCCCATCTCCACTCCGGGATGGATCCCAGGTTCGACATTGGCCAGTATCTTCATCACGAAACGATCCCCAAAGCGCACCGCCGTAGCGACCTCGGCCGATGGCAAATTTACCGGCGTGAGATTCGGATGGGTCGCTCCCCACAAGGCCCGAAATAGTTTGTTCCGCTGAGCAATCACAAATCCGTGCTGGCCAGAAAAGCGCTTGCGCCTTGCAAACGCCTCCAGCAGCGCGTTGTTGAACTCGGGGGACTCAGTGGCACTGAAAAGAATTCCAATCTCCCCATTCGGGCCCTTGATCTCAGCGATCAACTCGTTTGAATGTTCCGCCAGTACCCGCTCTCTATCACTGCCGGTTGCACAGCCAACCGGGAGAAGGTACGTTTCCGGATCACCGGTGGTATATTCGACCAGCACCAAAATCAGCTGAAATTTGTGCGCGACCACAGGGACCACTTCCGTTATCTGCAAAGAGCGGAATCGTCGCTCAGCCGACCGGAACCATTGCCGGGACTGAAGATACCTAGGCAAGATCGACGCGATGCTACCTCTAATGTTGTCTTCCCAAATGTTCGCCAGGCTGGGCACGAAGATGACTGGCAGGGACGCCGCCCTGGAAGCAGTGGATGGCGTCGCTTTCGGAACCGAAACGGCGCGCTCCTCCAGCGCAAACCAGAAAAACGAGTTTGGCCCGAGCGTCAAAGCATACGGGTCTTTTGAGATGGGCGGAAAGTCGGTTCGGCCAAACATCTCAACTGGTGTGTGTTGCGAAAACTCCGCCAGATCCAACTGCACAGCCTGCGCGAACCGTGATAAATTCGCCACCACCAGAATCACTTCTTCCTGATAGCGGCGGATATAAGCGAGTATTCGTTGATTCGCGGGCAGCAGGAATTCCAGAGTCCCTCGGCCAAACGCCTTGTACTGCTTCCGCAATGCGATCAAGCGCTTCGTCCAGTTCAGCAGGGAATTCGGATTCTCAAGCTGAGACTCAACGTTAATCGCCTCGTAATGATAGGCAGGGTCGATATTTACCGGCAGATAAAGCTTCTGTGGGTTCGCATTTGAAAAACCCGCATTGCGATCCGGGCTCCACTGCATCGGTGTGCGAACTCCGTTCCTGTCGCCCAGGTACACGTTATCGCCCATGCCGATTTCATCGCCGTAGTAAATTACCGGCGTGCCTGGCATCGAAAATAAGAGTGCATTCATTACTTCAATGCGCGGCCGATCGTTCTCCAGCAGTGGAGCCAGGCGCCGCCGGATGCCAAGGTTGATGCGCGCTCGCTGGTCCGCTGCATAGGAGCGGTACATGTAGTCGCGTTCTTCATCCGTCACCATCTCCAGCGTTAGTTCGTCGTGATTACGCAGGAACATGGCCCATTGACAAGTCTCCGGAATGGGCGGCGTACGTTTCAGAATTTCCACAATCGGCAGGCGGTCCTCGAGTCGCAGCGCCATAAACAGCCGGGGCATCAGCGGAAAGTGGAACGACATTTGGCACTCATCGCCAGACTCACCGAAGTAGGCCACCGCATCCTCCGGCCACATGTTCGCTTCTGCCAGCAGCATGCGGTTAGGGTGAACCTGATCCAGGTGGCGGCGTAGGTCTTTCAGAAAGGCGTGAGTCTGCGGAAGGTTTTCGCAACTAGTCCCTTCGCGCTCAAAGAGATAGGGGATAGCATCAAGCCGGAAACCATCTACGCCCATCGCGGCCCAAAAATCAAGCGTGTGCATCACGGCCCGGCGGACCAGGGGATTATCGAAGTTCAGGTCTGGCTGGTGCGAAAAGAAGCGATGCCAATAGTAGGCCTTGGCCACCGGATCCCAGCTCCAGTTCGAAGGCTCGAAATCTTTGAAAATGATTCGCACGCCGTCATACTTGGCGGGTGAATCGCTCCAGACGTAAAAATCGCGCCAGCGAGACCCGGGCGGGGAACTTCTGGAACGCTGAAACCATTCATGCTGGTCTGAAGTATGATTCACAACCAGTTCTGTAATCACCTTTAACCCGCGGCGGTGAGCCTCCTTCAGGAAATGCTGAAAATCTTTTAAAGTTCCATAAGCGGGATGAATGCTTCGGAAATCGGCAATGTCATAGCCGTCATCCTTCCAGGGTGAAGGGAAAAATGGCAGAAGCCAGATAGCAGTGACGCCAAGGTCTTCCAGGTAGCTTAGCTTCTCAGCTAAACCCTTGAAATCCCCCATGCCATCGCCGTTGCTGTCGTGAAAAGCTCGAACATGAGCTTCGTATATCACGGCGTCCTTATACCAAAGCGGATCATTTCCCCCGCCATTTAATACCAGTGGCTGCATGAAGTTAAAAGTGCCTGCTGTCTGGACGGCAAAGGAACCAGCATTGTTTCGTAAGTGCTGGAAACAGCTTCATTTCTGCGTTTGACAAAGCTGAGCTTGTGGCCGTCCCGCTGTATGTTGACCTTCTTGTAACATCGGGGTCGCGGTGGAAGTTGTGTCGATGCACTTTCCCAGCAGACTCATTTGGTGGACTATGCCAAGATTGGGACAGAAATGGCGCGGCAAGCCTAAGTGGCCCGGATCGTTCTCAATACGTTCGGCTCCCTTGGCGATGTCCATCCGTACATTGCGATCGCCTTAGAACTTCAGCGGCGCGGCCACTGCTGCGTGCTGGCGACAGCTGAAATATACCGTCGAAAGGTAGTGGCGGAAGGTCTTGAGTTCGCGCCTGTCAGCCCCGACGTGGGCGAACTTCTTACCCAACCTGAGCTGATTCGCAAGCTGTGGCATCCGACCAAAGGCCCCGTTTACCTGATGCGCGATTACCTCCTGCCGGCGGTCGAGCAAAGTTACCAAGATCTCAATGACGCCTGCGAGGGCGCCGACTTCTTGCTGACCCACGCCGCTCCCCATGCGGGGCCCATAGTCGCCGCCGTGCGTAAGCTTCCCTGGCTCTCAGTCGCTCTTCAGCCCGCCATCTATTTTTCCAGCTACGATCCGGCCGTACTTGCGATTGCCCCCTGGACCCGGCATATCTTTCGTCTGGACCGCTGGCGTCTGGGCCGCTGGTTATTCTTGCCTGTTCTGGCCGCTGCCAAGCTGGAAACCCGCCGTTGGGCCAAACCGGTATTCAAACTCCGCGCACGCCTGGGCGTTGCTAACGATTCCAATCCGGTTATAGGCGGACCATTCTCTCCACTGGGTACACTCACGCTCTTCTCATCCCATTTCGCGCAACAGCAACCGGACTGGCCACCGAATTCCAGCCCTACCGGCTTCATTTTTTACGACAAGCGAGGCGAGGGTTTCGGCCTGGACGCTGAGCCTGCCAGCGGCATGAGCGAACCATTGCGCAAGTTTCTTACCCAAGGACCGCCGCCAATTCTATTTACGCTCGGCTCGGCTGCGGTCACCCACCCGGAGAACTTCTATTCAGAAAGTGCAGCCGCCGCGCGAAAGTTGGGCAAGCGCGCGGTCATGCTGGTTGGCCGTCAGGTTAACATCGGTGCTCATATTGAACAAGATAAGCTGATCCATCTGGAAGAATACGCCTCTTATTCCAAGCTGATGCCGCTGGTTTCCGCGGTTGTCCATCAGGGTGGAATCGGAACGACTGCAAACACGTTGCGGGCCGGAAAACCGATGATCATTGTTCCCTGGTCGCACGACCAACCGGACAATGGATATCGCATACAGCGAATGGGCCTGGGACGAGTGCTGCCACGTAACCGGTATTGCGCGGAACGTGCGGCGACCGAGCTGAAAACGATCATGGAAAACCACAGCTTCGCTGAAAAAGCAGCGAACATGGCTGACCTCATCCGCCAGGAAGACGGCCTGAACAAAGCCTGCGACCGAATCGAGGCAGCACTTCGCGAACGCTTTTAAAGGTTTGCCTTGCAGGGGACGCCGGTGAACCTGTCGTCACTTCGCTCAGCTCGTGTTTTTGGATGAGAAGATACAAGGGTGAATGGCGAACAATTAGTCCAGATTTCCGATTTGGAGGTAACACCCACCCAGGGGAGGCTGCCGGAATGGCTTCGCAAGAGCCGGACCCATTTTGAATCGGTCCACACCTTAAAGACGGAATTGCGGCGAAAGCGTCTGCATACGGTTTGCGAATCGGCACGGTGTCCGAATATTCACGAGTGCTTTCACAGGGGCGCGGCGACCTTCATGATTCTGGGCAATTTATGCACTCGTGGGTGCGGATTCTGTTCGGTGCCCAAGGGATCGGCAGCAAAGCGGGAGTTTTTTCTGGATTCAGATGAACCCGCGAACGTGGCGGCAATGGCGGCGGAGATGCGGCTTCGCTATGTCGTCATCACCTCAGTCAACCGCGATGATTTGGATGATGGCGGGTCCCATCACTTTGCGGAAACCGTGCGGCAGGTCCGATTGGCGCTGCCTGATGCCCGGACTGAGGTTTTGACTCCGGACTTCGAAGGAAATCTGGAAGCTGTTGCACGAGTTCTGGATGCGGGACCGCACGTTTTCAACCACAACATGGAAACGGTTGGTCGCTTATATAAGAGGGTTCGCCCACAGGCACGGTACCGGCAATCACTGGACGTGCTGGCTTTCGCGAAACGGTACCAGCCGGGAACGCTGACAAAATCAGGCCTGATGGTGGGGCTTGGAGAGACTGTGGAAGAGGTGCATCAGTTACTGCGAGATATTCACGCGTCGGGAACCGATGTGGCAACCATCGGGCAGTATCTCCAGCCGACGCGGCGGAATCTGCCGGTTGCAGAATACGTGACCCAAGCTAAGTTCGATGATTATCGGGACTACGGCCTGGCTTTGGGATTCAAGATGGTGTTTAGCGGACCCTTTGTCCGCAGTTCCTACATGGCGGACCAGGTGAGCGAAGCTGCTGTTGCCCATGAGTAAGTGGCGGCCGCTAGCGGCTACGGCCTTGCTGGCATTACTGACGGCGATTCTGCTCCTGCTGGTATTCCCAAAATTCGATTTACATTTTCTGGCGCCGATTGCCCTGACACCGCTGCTGATAGGAGTGGCTAGGGTCGAGAAATGGTGGCACAGATTTCTGATTGGCTGGCTTGCAGGATCGTTTTTCTGGTTTTTCACATGCCAGTGGATTCAGTTTGTTCTGGAAGACCACGCCAGCATGGGGGCGTTTGGGAGCTGGGGCGCTTTTGTGCTTTTTGCGGTACTGAAAGGGCTGCATATGGCGGTGTTCGCTATGTTCGCTGGGCCATTGATGAACCGAATCTACGCTGTGCCAGCCGTGGCGGCACTTTGGACGGGACTTGAACGAACCCACGCGACGTTTGGATTCACCTGGCTGCAGTTAGGCAATGCGGGCATCAACATGTCAGTGCCGTTGCGGCTGGCGCCCATGGTGGGTGTATATGGCGTTTCGTTTGTATTTGCCATGCTGGGCGCCGGTGTGGCGTGCGCGATAATGCGGCAACCGAGGCTCAGGCTCGCCCCCCTTCTGGCGCTGCCGCTCCTCTACTTGCTGCCCGAGATTCCGCAGGGGTTGCCGGCGAATGAATCGGCGCTGGTGGTGCAGCCAAACGTAGACACTGAGCAGGACTGGAACACTGCGGCACAGGAAAAAGTGGAGCAGGAGTTGATGACGTTGTCGGGTGTCATGCCTGCCAAGATGGTGATCTGGCCTGAGCTGCCGGCGCCGCTTTACTTTTACAGTGATCCGGAGTTCCATCACGAAGCGGACGAGGTTGCGGCACGTCATGGCTATTTTCTGTTTGAGACCGTGGCCTACAAGTCAGAGACAGAGCCGTTGAATTCTGCAGTGCTGCTCAACCGGGAAGGGTTGGAATTGGGACGGTACGACAAGATCAATCTGGTGCCGTTCGGGGAATTTGTTCCGCCTTTCTTTTCATGGGTGAACCGGGTGACTCACGAGGCCGGTGATTTTGTGCCGGGAGTTACGGTGCGATTGCTGGATGCGGGCGAGCAACGCCTGGGCGTTTTCATCTGCTATGAGGCGGCGTTCCCGGAGTTGGTAAGACGGTTTACGGCACTCGGCGCTAGTGTGTTGGTGAACCTCTCGAACGACGGGTACTTCGGCCATTCGGAGGCGCGGCAGCAACACCTGGCGATCGCGCGAATGCGCGCGGTGGAGAACCAGCGGTTCCTAATTCGCGCTACCAATGATGGGTTGAGTGCGGTGATTGACCCGGCAGGCCGGTTGATTCAACAGTTGCCGCCTTACCAGGAACTCGCGGCCCGAGTGAAGTACGGGCTTAACACGAGCTTAACTCCGTATGTACGCTTTGGCGACTGGTTTGTCTGGAGTTGCCTGGCAATTGGCGCAAGCCTTGGATTATTGACTACCCTAAAAATCGTTTGACAGGAAAAGATATTGCTGCTACTTTTCTAGCAGGATGTTAGTTTCGCAGCACAAGCTGAGCCGCCGCGAGCGCCAGATCATGGACGTGCTGTACCGCAAGGGTCGTGCCACGGCCGCCGAGATCATGGAGGAAATTCCTGACCCTCCGGGGTACTCCGCAGTCCGGGCCATGCTGCGTACGCTGGAAGAAAAGAAACATATACGCCACGAAGCAGAAGACTTGCGTTATGTGTATATGCCGGTTGTGCCGCGCGAAAAGGTTCGAAGGTCCGCAGTCACGCACCTGGTGGACACGTTCTTCGATGGCTCGACGGAACAAGCGGTGGCAACACTGATCAACGTTTCGGCGAAGGATTTAACGCAAGAGGATTTCGACCGGCTGGCGGCGCTGATTGAGCAGGCGCGCAAGGAGGGAAGATGAACTGGCCTTTCTGGCTGGAATTGCTTGGCAGATCTGCGGCGCTGTTACTCGTCGGCGTGCTGTTGCACAGAGGCGCGAAAAGAACAGCCGCGGCTTTCCGGCATCGATTACTGCTTTGGGTGTTTGCGCTTTTGTTTCTGCTCCCGCTATTTTCGGTCTTGTTTCCCGTTGTTCCGATTTCGATTGCAAAGCCCGCACTTGAGCAAAGAGGTGTGGTGACAGCTGACGAAATGTCTTCAATGGTGGCGGCATCCGGAGCCCGCGCGTCTGTCGACTGGGCATTGTGGGTTTGGCTTACTGGGGTTGTCGCAACGAGCGCGCCGCTCGTGTTGGGAACAATCAGGATTCGGCGAGTTAGCGGGCGAGCCTGTGCATTCGGAGAGTCTGGAGATATCGAGGTCCGGATCTCCGACGAGTTGCGAGTGCCGGTGACGTTTGGGTTAGCGAAGCCGCGTGTGATCCTGCCGGGGACGGCTCGCGAATGGAGTAGAGCGCGATTCGAAGCCGTCATTGCGCATGAGCGCGCTCATATACAGCGGCGTGACGTGGCTATCCAGTTCGCAGTGCACATCGTGACGGCTTTGTGGTGGTTTCAACCGCTGGCCTGGATGCTGCGGAGTAAGCTGCGAAGGGAAAGCGAGTTTGCGTGTGACCAGGAGGCGATGAGGCTTGGTTTTCGGCCTTCCGACTATGCCTCCGAATTATTGGCAGTTGCACGGGATGCGAGTTATGCGCGGGTTCCTTTGGCAGCAATTGCGATGGTTCGATCTTCCGACCTGGAGGATAGAGTGCGAGCGATACTTGATTCTCCGAAACCTTCCATGAGAACTCCGAGGGCCATATTGCTGGGCTTGGCTCTTGGGGGAGCGGCAATTGCGGCTTCTAGCTTTACCGTCAGATCAAGTGAACCAACTTCAGACAGAACAGGAGCATCTATGATGAAACGCACAATTCTTTCGGCTTTGCTGGCTTCAGCAGGGCTCTCAGCGGCAACTGTGAGCGGAGTCGTCCATGACGCGAGCAACGCACCCGCTTTCGACGCCATAGTCACACTGCTGAATCCTGACACAGGCTACAAAGCGGAGGCAACCACAGATGCGAATGGCGCCTTTACATTCAGCGGCAGCGCAGCAGGGCAGTACATTCTACGGATTCAGAAGAGCGGTTTCACATCGATTTTGCGCGAGTTCGATGTGAAAGGCGATACAAAGCAGAATAGTGAATTTACGCTTACTCCGGCCGGCGAGCAACCGATTGTAGAAACGTCACCTGATAATTCACCCGTGAATGGCGAGCCTCCGAAGATTGTAAGGATTGGAGGACTCGCAGCACAGAGCAATCTGGTTGCAGCCAGCAAAATTGTGCCCATCTATCCAGTGGCTGCTAAGAAAGCGGGCATACAAGGGACGGTAGAAATAAAAGCGACAATCTCCAATGATGGCGTGCCGGTTGCTCTCGCAGTTGTTTCTTCTCCAAGCGATGATTTATCCCAAAGCGCATTGGAGGCGGTGCGGCAGTGGCGCTATCGCCCGACTTTATTGAACGGGAACCCAATTACGGTTGTGACAACAATCGTCGTGAACTATACACTGGCCAATTAGATTTAAATTGAAAGCACGAAGAAGGGCCCGTGTTCATCGAGTGAACACAGGCCCTTTCTGTTTCGAGAATGGACGAACTTTAGTAATTGCCCGTGCCGCGAGTTACCGGGACATCGGTTTCAGCATAATCAGCGGAGGCTTCACCGGCAGAGGAGACATCTTCTCCGCCCGTGCGCTTCAGAATGTCTTTGGCACGGTGAACCCATTCGCTGTTGTCGCAGTGAACTGAGACTAAAATGCCGCCTTCCTTAACGCGACCTTCATAGCGCTTGGCCTCGAGTTCCGGAATGCCCATGCCTACGAGAGCGCCAATCAAACCGCCAACTACTCCGCCGGAGCCGATTCCTGCAAGAGCACCCATGATGGGACCGGCTGCAATGAATGGCCCAAGGCCCGGGATGGCCAATGCGCCTACACCTGCCAGCAGACCCAGCGTACCGCCAATGGCGCCCCCGGCTACAACACCTGCCGTGGTGCCTTCCGGCGCTTTGGTGTGCTTTTCATGTGCGAAGTCTTTTGTTCCGGCATTATCCTGCATCAGCGCGGAAATGTCTTCGCGGCGGAAGCCCGCTGCGATCAATGTATCGACGGCTTCTTCCGCCCGCGCGCGGGTCGAATAGATTCCATAAGCCGCTGTATTTTTTCCAGCCATAAATTTCTCTCCTTTTCCAATTTCAGTTACGACTTACTTGGTGTCGCCCTTGACGGTGAGTTGATCATCAACATTGCCGTCGCCAGCGAACTTTTGTGCATAGCCATCGATAGTTTTCTTTTCGTCTTCGCTATGCACAGGACCCTTCAGAGTTACTTTGCCGCCCTGAGCAACAATCTTTACGTTGTGCCCGTAGGTCGATAAAGTTTTATCCTTTACCACTGCGCGCCGGATGTTGCGCATCAGGTCGCGGTCTGTAGTATTGTTCTTCCCTTGGTCAGCAGTTGGCATTGTCTGCTTGTTGACTTTTGTATTGTCTGGAGCAGCGTTTTGCCTTGCCTGCAGAGAGAAAGGTACGAGCAAGCAAGCGCTTAATGACGCTGAACAAATTGCCGACTTAAGTGCTTTTATGGTCATGTTTACCCTCGTGCCAGTTAGGTGCACGCCATGTGCCATTTTGAGCAGGGCTAAACTCGATTGGGCTAAGCCCGTTTACTTAATGCGAGTTAGACAGCTTTTTGACCTTGAACCATGCGGAGTTGGCTGCTCGCTGACTTGGTAATACTGACCACGTGTTCACGATAGTGGTAAATCTTTCTAACTGGTAAGTCTTCAAGCAGATGGGAGCGAAGCGAATTTTGAGTAACGACTGTCCAACGGCGTGTTAGTAATTACCCAACGCTGTGCCCTGGTTGTTTTAATCTTTGCGTCTCAACTGCTAGGCCAAAGCAAACATGACACAGTAAAACTCGCGGGCATTCACGTTGAAGGTACCCACTTACCCAGGGAATCTGTAATCCGGATTCTGGGCTTAAAGATCGGGCAGACCTCCAACTACCAGATTATGATGGCCGCTTGCGATCGTCTCACTAAAACCGGATTGGTCAAAGATATCGACTATTCCTATGAAGCGAAGCCCGACGGATCGGGCGTAATTGCTGCCTTCAAGATCTGGGATGAGGATCCCTTGCTCCCTGCGTCCGTGTTTCCGGAAGAGAACAATTTGGCTATGTGGACCTGTCTGCAGGGCGCTGATCCGATTTTTCAAAAACAGCTTCCGAACACCGTCGATGCTCTGCGCTTCTATGTAGCGAACATGAACCAGTGTATTTCCCAAACATCAGACAAACCCTTGCACGCGGAAGCGGAGGTGATCTGCGACGCCGGGAAAAAGCCGGCTCGCATCGAGTTCAGGATTGTGCCGGGGACGGCTTCGCCGGACAATGCCATACGGCAGCAGATAGCGGAGAAGTAGACTGGGTCGGCTGAACTGAAGCCTCCTCTATGCCGGAAGGTAGTTTTTTAGTGGAGTGAAAAACGCCTTCACAAACGAGATGGCGGTATTTAGAGCCCCGTCCGTGTTCCCATTGTTGACACCAACCACCACTCTCACCAGTGCTGTATCGCTGCGGTTAAAACGGATAGCATCCATCACGGTATAAAACTTGGCTGAGTATTCGCTGGCGATCACGCGGTCTCTGGATTGATACCAGTACAGAACAACGCTCTGATTCTCGCCACGCGCGACCACGTACCGATTGACGGTAATAGGAGCCGGTTGACTTGGGACATCAATATCCACAGTTCCACCCTGGGTTTGAGTCCAACCGCTGCCAGGCAAACAATTTTTCGGAGAGTGCGGTGCTTTGCCGGTGCGCTGAGTTTCAAAGTAAGCGACAAAGAGGGTGGCAAACGAGCCGGTGTCGCGATTCTCATATACGCGCGATGTGAGATCGTCTGCTTTCAAAACATCGAGGGTTTCTTTATCGAGTTCCAGTTCCTGGGTCATGCGCCAGGGAGAGTTATCTATATGGAAATTGGCTAGCGGGGCACGGGTAGGGATGTGTTCATTGCGCGAAAAACCGTAAAATATACCGGCTTGAGCGAGGAAGACCATGCTCAGAATTCGGGCGCTTCGTGAAGTAAGGAAATTTGCCATACTACTCCTGCTCCTGGAACCGCCGGGCGGCTACATTCAAGAGGCGGTGAATCGAGATTAGCGCAGCTAGCGCGACCACAAATACAATGTAGCCTTCCGCTTCGTGATAAACACCGGTTGCCAGTTTGGTATCAATTTCAGACAGTAAACCGGTGACCGCTACGCGGATGCCGTTAGCGCCAATGGCAATGGGGACTGTGGCGGCTAGCAAAGCCCAACGCATCCAAACCTTTTTGTCAGTGAAGTACGCGTAGACCAGGGAGAGGAAAAGAAGCGACAGCAGCGAACGGATGCCGCTGCACGCATCGACAATATCCAGAGTCTGGCTAGGCAACTTGAGGGTATTTCCTTCGCGCAGGACCGGAATGCCCATGGCGTTTATCAGGATTTCACCCAACTGGCTGGCCAGCATTTGCAGCCGCAAGGTAAGCGCGGAGTAAATAATAGCTGGAATAGGGATCATGAACAGCAGCAGAAGCAGCGGAAAGCTCAGAATCTTGACCCATCGAGTTCCACCCAGGAAGAGAACTGTGCCCACCAAAGCGACCACAAACGATAACCGCGCGGTGAAAAGTTCGACCCCGAGAGTGGCCACCACCGACATGAGACCAGCGAAAATTACTACCGCCAGACCCCACCAGTTGCTCTGCGGAGGTGTTGCGGCTAACTCATCGCGACGCTGCCAGGCAATGTATCCGGCTACGACAGGGACGAAGAAACCGTGGCCCATGTTCTCGTCCGTGGCCCACTGCGTTGCCATGCGGTAAAGGATAGGCGCATAACAGGCTATAAGGAGCGCGCCAAACCAGGCAACCGGCAACCATTCCACTTTAGCGCTCGCAGTGGATCCCTTTACATGAGCTACTGGCGTCGTGACCATGCTTTGTGCGATCTTCCTAGTAAATCACAGACGGAAGGACGACGGACCTAAAGATGCCAAACGCTGATATGGTGGACAGCAGTGGCGATCAGGCGGCATTTCTGTAGATTAATAGCTGTCATCGGGTTAGCGATGCTTTCACCGGTGGTTTTTACCGGTCAGGATTTCTTCCCAATTCAGGACGTCCGCGCGGGTCTGCGCGGCATCGGAAAAACTGTTTTCCAGGGTGACCGTGTCGATGATTTCCAGGTCGAGATCCTCGGCGTCCTGCAGAATTTCGGACCAGGGCAACCCATCATCATCGCTCGATTGAGCGGAGGTCCACTGGCTGAGACCGGCATTTTGCAGGGAATGAGCGGAAGCCCGGTTTACATCGATGGGAAACTGCTCGGAGCTGTCGCCCTCGGATTCCCCTTCTCGAAAGAGCCCATCGCCGGAATCCAGCCAATCCAATCGATGATCGACAACGCCACCTTCGGCGTCGGCTCGGGCACCGCGACGGCGGGGACCCAAAGCAAGCCAATATTCCTTCCCGCCAACACTCGGGCTTTTCTTAGCGATTTCAACTACCTCCCGCAACTTCTCTCCCCAGCGACCCCCAGACTAGACCCGGCGTTTGGCGAAGTGTCTGAAATTACAACACCTATGGCACTAAACGGCTTTACGCCTGGGGCCTTCACCCACTTAGATGCGCCACTGGGCCATTTAGGCTTAACAGCAAAAGAAGGAGTGATCACGAGTACGCAAAGTTCTCAGGCAGGACCCGTGATTTCTGGGGGAGCTAGGCAGAAATTGAAGCCTGGATCGATGATCAGTGTGGGTTTGATCACTGGCGACTTGAATATGACGGCGGACGGGACCGTCACTTATATTGACGGTAATCGCGTCTACGCGTTTGGCCATAGGTTTCTGAATTCCGGAAGAACGGAGATGCCTTTCGCTTACTCGGATGTAATCGCGTGTATCCCAAATGTCAATTCGTCGTTTAAGCTGTCGGAACCTCGTGAGTGGATTGGGACGATTGTGAGCGATCATGCAACGGCGGTTGCGGGCGAGTTGGGACGCTCAGCCCACACCGTGCCCGTTCAAATTGCGGTGAATACCGGAACGAGCCAGGGGCATACGTATCATCTGCAATTGGTGAATGATCGGTTTCTCACGCCATTTCTGACGCAAGCCGCCCTATTTTCAACCCTCGATGCCACCGAGAGAAGTATCGGTGCGGGAACTTTGAAACTTCAGGGCGAGGTTGAGTTTGAAGGCAATTTCCCGCCTCTGATTGTGCATGACGTTTACGTAACCGATAGCGGGCTCTTGCAGCAGGCCTCCGCCGACGCGGTAGTCACACTCTCGTTTGTGCTGGGCGGCGGTTTTGCGGATCTGCATGTGAAAGATATGAAGTTCCGGCTGGTCCAGGTGGACGGGAAGCGGCAGCTACGGCTCGCGCACGCTTGGACGTCAGCGCATGAGGTACATCCAGGCCAAAAGGTGGAAGTTACCGCTGTTCTCGAGGGCGAAAACGGGGTGGAGCAGGTGAAGACGATCCCCTATGAAGTGCCCGTGGGCGCGCCCGAGGGGTTGCTCAACCTGACCATTAGCGACGCTAACACTCTCAATTTCCCAGACTTTGCGGGGATCGCACAGAGTCAGTTCCGGTCAGCGGGAGAGCTGATTGAGGCGGTGAATCGGTATCGGGGCAGTGAGTCGCTTTTCGTCAGGGTTTGGCGACAACAACCGGCGTTCACCGTCGGCGGACCTATGCCAGGGGGTGAGTTGACCGATCCCCCACCTTCGGTAGTCTTAGTGCTAGCGGATCCCTCGGCGTCCACCAGCAGTGCCGCTACCTCGAACCTGCGGGGGTCGGACGTAGCGGAAATTACAGTTCCGGTGCCTGGTTTTTCGGTTACGGGCTCGAAGACGGTCCAGATTGAGATAAAGGATTGAAAGAACGTGAAGCCGAAAAAAACTGGCTGATCGAGTGACCCCGATCAGCCAACTAGTTTGGGTTGGAGGAGAAACTAAACGAATAACCAGAGCGAAAATCGAAATAAAACTGTAGCCAGCCAGATCGGCGAGCTGAAAATGTCCAGCGTGGGAGAGGCAATCTCTACACCTATCGATCTATTAACTTTCTTTTAGTATCTGTCCGGCTGAACTCGGCTGTCAAGAGGTAAACGGTTACTCGTGAGAGCCGAATGGGTATTTTCGGCACTAGATGGATGTGCACCGCGAACCGCTGCTTGTACCAGCAATATCATTAGCAACAGGGATCCTGATTGCTCATTTTGTTTATTTTCAGCTACTTGATCTTGCGCTGCCCATTGTTCTCGCTTTGGGAACACTTGCGGTTACCCTGCTAAAAAAATCCGGCATAAATTTTCGGTTGACGACTTGCAGTGTTTGTCTTTGCCTGGCGGGAATAGGCACCCAAGCTCTCCATCGCCCGAGTCGCGAACCGAAGATGAACGCTCAGGATGGTGAGGTGATGCTGCTCAGCGGGTGCGTCACGAACCCGTCCGTGTTTTCGCCTGATCGGGAACAATTCACTTTGAATCTCACACCCGCGGCGGCTGCTCGGATCACCATTAATTTAAAGGGACCGGAGAAGGTCGTGCTGAATTACGGCGAACGCGTTGAGGTAACAGCCAAGATTCGTTCGCCGCGCAATTTTCAAAATCCGGATTCGTTTGACTACGCCGGATATCTAGCGAATCAACATATTTACTGGACAGGCTCCGCGGTCTCGCCTGAGAGCATAAAGGTGTTGCCGGGGTCGTGCGGTTCTGAAGCGCTAGCGGGACTATTTCAGGTTCGTACGTGGGCGTTGCGGCGGCTGAGCGAACTTTACCCGGACGATCCTCATACGGCAGCTTTGCTGCAGGCCACACTTTTGGGCGAGACGAGCGGTGTGGAACGCCGCTGGACGTCGGATTTCCGGGTAACAGGCACTTATCATGCGCTCGTAATATCGGGACAACATGTCTCCGTGCTGGCGTTTTCCTTGCTGCTGGTGTTCAGACTTTTGCAATTGCGGCGGGTACCTGCACTCGGCATTGCCACCGCGGCGAGCTGGTTGTACGCGTTCATTTCCGGCATGAGTTCACCTGTAGTGCGGGCGGCGGGAGGCTTCACCCTGTTTCTGGTGGCGAGTTATTTCTTTCGACGCACCCGGATTCTGAACATCCTGGCGGCAGTAGGCATGGCCTATCTCCTGTTTGATCCGGATGAGTTGTTCGATCCGAGTTTTCAGCTTTCGTTTTTGTCGGCGGCGGCGATAGCAGCTTTCGCGATTCCGTTACTGGAGAGGACTGCCGAGCCGGTGAAAGGCTCGCTGAAACGGTTTGATCAATGCAAGTTCGATCCCAATGTGCCAGTCGAGGCGGCGCTGTGGCGGGTAGAACTTAGGTTGCTGGCCCGGACAATACACGCCTGCACACGACTCCAGTTGCGCTATGCAGAGGCGATTGTAGTGCGCGGGACCCAGGTGGTGGTATTCGCGGTGGAGGCGGTTGTTGTGTCGGCCTGCGTTCAGTTCGGCCTCGCGTTGCCGATGATCAGCTACTTTCACCGGCTGTCGATCACCGGGCTTTCAGCGAATATTGTGGTGATTCCGCTGCTGTCTCTTGTGGTGCCTCTAGGTTTTGCATCTATGATCACGGGGCTGCACGCGCTGGCCTGGGCAACCAGACTGATACTGGTGGGCGCTGAATGGATTGCGGGCTGGCATGTTCATTGGGAACCGGCATGGCGATTGGGGGCGATACCGCTGGCTGTTGCGTGCGGCTTTGCGGCAGCGCTGATTTTCCTGGGAGCCAGTTTGCGACTGAAGAGCGGGCGATTAGTGGCCCCGGCACTGGTTACGGCGTTGGGTTTTTTTGGGTTAATCTGCCTGCAACCGTGGCAACCCACGCTGGCCAAAGGCAAGCTGGAAGTGACGGCAATTGACGTTAGTCAGGGAGATAGCATTTTTCTGGCGTTTCCGGATGGAGAGACGATGCTAGTGGATGCGGGCGGATTTCCCGGCATGGAGAGAATGAAACGCAAGCCGCAAATTGACATGGGGGAGGACGTTGTTTCACCCTACCTCTGGAGCCGGCGCATTCGTCATCTGGATTATGTCGTCTTAACGCACGGGCACTCGGATCATATGGCCGGCATCCCTGCTATTCTCGACAACTTTCATCCGAAGGCGTTATGGATTGGGGCTGAGCCGGAATCGGCTGAATGGAGGATTGTGCTGCAACATGCGCAGGATGATAGAGTCGCGGTCATTCCTTGCACGCGCGCCAGTTCGGGAGTGCAAATTGGGGGGGCGAGGATTCGATTTCTCTCTCCAGCGCCTGATTATGTGGCGGATGAAGCGGCCAAGAACGATGACTCGCTGGTCTTTGAAGTAGCCTACGGGCGGCGGAGTGTGTTGATGACCGGGGATGCCGAACGCCCGGTAGAAGCGGATCTGGTGGCGAGCGGGTTACTCCATCCGGTGACTCTCCTAAAAGTAGGCCACCATGGCAGCCGAACCTCCTCGACCGAGGAGTTCATTTCCGAAGTTCAGCCGCAGTTCGCATTTATTTCAGCTGGGTATATGAATCAGTTTCATCATCCGAATCCTACAGTGCTGGAACGATTGGCGCAGCATCACGTGGGCGTGTTTCGAACGGATCAGCAGGGGTTGTCTACCTTTATTACGGATGGCGAGAAGGTGGAGCTACACACATTCCGGTGAGGGCCGACCCAGGCCAGTGGCAATTCAACGCAACTAATGTCATCCACGGACTACGCAACTTCGATCTCGATCCCTCCCACCCGTGAGGCGACGAGATTGTAAACCCATGCACCAAGCAGTGCGAAGAAAAAACCCAGAGCACCGTAAAAAATGGGGAACGCAATGATTGCGCCAACGCCCATAACCATGCCAATTAGCGGCGACATGGGGTTCTCAGCCCAACCTTGCTGCGCACTTGAGAAAGCTAGTCCAACCAGAGCGAACAGGGATACCAGCGCTCCAATCAGAAGTCCTATGGCAGCATAGATAATACCAGCTATCTTCGCGCAGGATACCGGCTCAATTCTTTGTATTTTCATTGGCTCGCCCGATCTTACAGCAAAAACATTAACTTCCAACCTGAATTCTGAAGATTGGGACGACTCATAGCCGCAGCGCGGCGCCCATCCTGCTACGGCGCGTAGAATGGAGACGGAGGCAACATGGACAACGAAGGCAATGCTGGCGGCGCGATTGGATGGTTTGTTTGCGGCTTGGTGTTAGGTGCTGGAGCGGCCTTGCTGTTAGCGCCAGAGGCAGGCATCAAGACCCGTAAGCGGCTGACCGGTACCGCCGAGCGGGGTGGCCGGACGATTATGGAATCCAGTCAGGATGCGATTTCACGCGGGCGGGAACTATTCGAGCGCGGCCGCGAGATCGCCGAAGAAGCCGCGGAGATGTTTGAGCGCGGTCGCAAAGTGGCCGAGAAGAATTTCGACGAGCGTTTCTGAAGCCCATGCAACTGCCGCCCTACGTAAACGAGCCTTATACAGATTTTAATCAGCCTGACAAGGCTCCTTTGGTTGCCGCCGCATTGCAGAAAGTTCGTGCGGAGTTCGGGCGCAAATACCCGCTGCTGATTGCTGGTGAAGAGCGGCTGTCGGGCGAAATGTCACCGTCTCTAAATCCGTCGCAGCTGTCTGAGGTGGTGGGCTTGCATCCGAAGGGTACGCCGCAGGATGCACATGACGCGGTAGAACGGGCGGCCGAATACTTTTCAACGTGGGCCGCGGTTCCGGTGGAGGAGCGCGCAAAGTGCCTGGTTCGGATTGCCGAGCTGATTCGCGAGCGCAAGTTTGAGCTGGATGCGTGGCTGGTTCTGGAAGCGGGCAAAACGTGGGCGGAGGCCGAAGCCGACGTTTCCGAAGCAGTCGATTTCTGCGAATACTATGCTCGGCAGGCTTTGAAGCTGGCACACCCTGAACCGATGGTGCAATTGGAAGGCGAGCGGGATGAGTTTGTCTATCTGCCGCTGGGCGTAGGCATCATCATCTCGCCGTGGAATTTTCCGCTGGCCATTCTCTTGGGTATGAGCGTGGCGGCGCTGGTGACCGGCAACACTGTGGTGATTAAGCCCTCGACGGAAACACCTACGATTGCTTCAAAATTTGCGGAGTTGATGCTGACAGCTGGGATTCCCGCAGAGGCGTTTTCGTTGCTCAACGGCAGTGGACCGGAAGTTGGCGAAGCTCTGGTGACGAATCCAAAGGCTCGGTTCATCTCATTCACCGGATCGCGCAATGTCGGCTTGCGGATTAACGAATTGGCCGCGAAGACGCCGCAGGGACAGATCTGGATTAAGCGCGTGGTGGCCGAGATGGGAGGCAAAGACGCGATTATTGTGGACTCAGAAGCGGACCTTGACCAGGCGATTCTCGGCGTCATGTATTCCGCATTTGGTTTTCAGGGTCAGAAATGCAGCGCCTGCTCTCGCGCGATTGTGGATGAGAACGTCTACGATGAATTTCTTGAGAAGCTAAAAGCCAAGACGGAGACCATTAAACAGGGACCGTCTGAAGACCTGAGCAACTATATGGGACCAGTGATCAGTGAAGCATCCATCAACAAGATCATGAGTTATGTGGCCATGGGCAAGCAGGAAGGGCGGCTGGTGACGGGTGGTGAGCGTGCGCCCGGGGACGGATATTACGTCAAGCCCACGATCTTCGCTGATGTCGATTCAAAGGCTCGCATTTTCCAGGAAGAGATTTTCGGTCCCGTGCTGGCGGTTGCCAAGGCAAAGGATTTTGCCCATGCGCTGGCGCTGGCAAACGATTCGGAATACGGCTTGACGGGCGCGGTTTTCACGAAGAACAGAAGCAAAGTGGATAAGGCGCGTCGCGAGTTTTTCGTAGGGAACCTGTATATCAACCGCAAGTGCACGGGCGCGATGGTCGGAGCACATCCGTTTGGAGGCTTCAATATGTCCGGGACGGATTCCAAGGCGGGAGGGCCCGATTATCTTTTGCAGTTCGTGCAAGGGAAGTCGATCGCCGAGAAGCTATAATGGGATCACCCCGATTAGAAGGGGACCATCTGATCACAATTCCAGGGTCGATTCCGATCGACGCGACGAAGGGGAACCAACAAGGTTCCCCTTTCGCTTTTGTGTAGGTTGGTGTTATGAAGCTTGCCAACCGCGTAGCGCGGCTTGAAGTTGAATCAGCCTTCGACGTACTAGTGCGAGCCCGCGCACTGGAAGCAAAGGGCTATCGCATTATTCATTTGGAAATCGGCGAACCCGACTTCCCTACTCCGGCACATGTAATTGAGGCGGCAAAACAGGCGCTGGACCAGGGCTATACGCACTATGGGCCGACTCAGGGGTTGCCGGAACTGCGTGAGGCTATTGCTAGTTACGTCTCGCGGACTCGAAATATTCAGGTAAACGGCGGCGAGGTTTGCGTGGTGCCGGGAGGCAAGCCGATTATCTTTTTCCCGATGCTCGCGCTGCTGGAGAAGGGCGATGAAGTTATTTATCCCGACCCGGGCTTTCCTATCTATCGCTCGATGATTCAGTTTCTAGAAGCCGCGCCCGTGCCTATTCCGCTGGTAGAGGAGCGCGGCTTCTCCTTTGACCTCAACTTGTTGAAGGAGCGCATCAGTAGCCGGACAAAGCTGGTCATTCTGAATTCACCGCAGAATCCGACAGGCGGCGTGATTCCAGAGTCAGACATTCGCCAGATCGCTGACATGGTCCGGGACCGGGACCTGATGGTGCTTTCGGATGAGATTTACTCCCGGCTATTCTATGGAGCGGAACCACCCTTTTCGATTGCGAGCATTCCAGGCATGAAGGAAAAAACCATCATTCTGGATGGGTTCTCCAAAACCTATGCCATGACGGGGTGGCGACTGGGTTACGGAGTGATGCCCGTCTGGCTGGTAGAAGCCGTCAATAAGTTAATGGTGAACTCCAATTCGTGCGCAGCAACCTTCACTCAGCGCGCGGCGATCTGCGCTTTGGAGGGGCCACAGACGGACGTTCTGGCAATGTTGAGGGAGTTTGCAGTTCGTCGCGAGGCGTTCTGCCGAGCTTTAAACAGAATCCCGGGTTTCTCCTGCGGCCTTCCCGGCGGCGCGTTTTACGCCTTTGCGAACGTGAAGGGCACGGGCATTCCATCCAAAGAACTGGCGGATTATTTACTGAACGAAGCTGGCGTGGCTTGTCTGGATGGAGCAGCATTTGGGGATTGCGGGCGCGGCTATCTTCGCTTCAGCTTTGCAAACTCTTTGGAAAATTTGATGGAGGCGGCTGGGCGTATCGAGGCTGCAGCCGGGCACTGGAGGCACTAAATTGAGACGAGCGGTCATGGCAGCAATCTTTATCGGTTCGGTCTCCGGCCAGGTAGTCATCACGGACACTGGATCAACAAACCGTGCTGGCATGACAGTAACGGTCGGCAGCAAAGGCCATACCGTCATTGAGAGCAGAAACGGGGCCAAGGCAAAGATGACGCTAGAGTTGGATTTACAGCACCACCTACTCGAGGACGTTAATGCTGCAGCGCCGTTGAACGAACTCCCGGTAAGCCACTGCGCGAAGAGCATCTCCTTCGGCACTCGAACCTTTGTGACGTTTAAAGGCGTTAAGTCACCCGACATCAGTTGTCCCGGGCAAACTGATCCTCGAGTATTGGCCTTGCAGAAGGACGTGAACTTGATTATGGCCCAAGCTCACGAGAAGGTCCCATCTATCAGAGGGCCGGTAGCAAGATTTAAATAGCTTTGGGTTGACGACGTCGCCCTCCTGATAAGTTGAAATCAGAAATTACAAAAGGGCCTGGAAGACTGAATCGTCTTCCAGGCCCTTTTCGTTTGAACCTGCTTTGAACGATTAGGCAGCCTTGCGCTTGCGGAACAGACCGACCGCGAGCAAGCCAGCCGAAATCAGGGCGATGGAGGCGGGCTCAGGAGTGGAAGCGACAAAACCATCAACGTTGGCGCCATCCGAATAGAAGCCGACTACCTGGCCTGCGTCGTTGATGCCATTGAGAATTGTTCCAGAAACACCGAAAGCGGCAGTGTTTGACGCGTTGGGGTCATTGATGTTTTGCCAGGTGTTGGTCATGAAGTTGTAGAGGAGACCTTCAGTATTGCCCGCCCCATCCACATAACTCCCCACAATCTGGCCTTTGTTGTTCAGCCCGAAGAAGCTTGTATTGGTGCCGTTGCCATTGGGATCGTCATAGGAATGGTAAGTGCCGCCAATGTCCAGGAACCCATGGGTGTTTCCACCGGCATCTGTGTAGAAGCCTGAAACAATGCCGCTATTGTTGACGTCGGTCGCGGTACTGGACACACCCGACGGATCATTAATCGCGGTGAAAGCCTTAGTCGCAATATTGTAGAGGTAACCGGAGTTGGCGCCCCCGGCGGTAAAGAATCCAGCAGCGATGTTCGAGTCATTCACGCCCAGCAGCTGATTAAAGGTAGCGCTACCTGGGTTCGCAACCGACGTAAATGTGCTGCCCTGCTTTACAAAACCGATGTTATTGCCGGCTCCATCTACCCAGAAACCAACGGTTGTAGGAGAGGCGTTATTGTTGATGCCCACCACCTGTGTCTGAGCCGAACCGGGAAAGTTCTCCGCGGTAAAGCTCTTGTAGGGAGGCGATACAGTATAACCGTTGTTCGGCACCGTGTTGCCATCGCCGAAATAGCCGGCGATGGTACCGCTATTGTTGATGCCCAGCAACTGGTTGAAGTTGGGGTCACCAGGGTTGTTAACTGTTTGGAAAGTGTAATCGCTGGCCGCTGCTGGAGCTACGGTAACGAGAGCGGCAGCGATGAGAGAGGAAGCAAGATAGAGTTTTTTCATGAGGGGGTCTCCGTCACTTGGATAAGCGACAAACTTCAGAGGCGACCCTCATGGTATCGAAAAAATTTCACACCCTCTTTACAAATTTGCCCTTAAAGTCCTAGTACTGGTCTTCGAGGAGCGGCTCGCGAGCGATGTTGGTCTGAGGCAGAAATGAAGCAAAAGGTAAAGTATTCACAACTAGGCGTGAAAGTAGCGATAGGATGCGGCATCATACTGGGACTTCTACTACTCATCCAGACGATCGCTACCTATTTCTTCGTCTACGACAAAGTAGTTCATGATCAGGCGTATCAGGAAGTGCAGCGTAAAGAGGCAGCCATAGTGAAGGCCGCAATAGCCGCTAACTTGAGCGATGTTCACAGCATTTCACCAGTGCTTAACGAGGTAGAGAACGATTCGCCGCAAGAGCTGGCCTGGATCCGTGTTATCACGCTCGATGGGCAGGTAGTGGCGAAGGCCGGAATACCGGCGATCTCGGTGCCCAGCTCAGATGAACTAAAGCAACAACTGGTGCTTCATCAATCGAGGAGTCGGCTTATCCAGTCTCCGAAAGGGGAGATTCTGACGATTACTTCGCGATTTAGATATTTCAGGCCTCCGCCCTCAGAGGCTCCAGGAGAACTCCATCCGCCACCAAGTCTTCCACCATTCCGAGAACAGCCTTATTTCACAGAAGTCGGCGTATATGTCGATAGCGTCACGCATCAGTTGGGCCCGTTGCGGCAGAACTTGGTGCTCGGATGCCTGGCCTCCCTTGCCCTGCTCACTTCGATGGTGATGATTGGCTTTTTGTTTAGCCGATATATCCGCGCGCGCCAGTTGGAACAGCAGGTTGAGTTAGCCCGAAGCGTGCAGACCGACTTACTTCCATCGGCGGATGCGCGAAAGAGTTCCGCTCATCTGGAGTTCGCCGCCGCGTTCATACCGGCCGCGATGGTTGGCGGTGACTTCTACGATGTGCATACCTCTGATGATGGTCGTATTTCCATCGTGCTGGGTGACGTGGCCGGCAAGGGCATCTCGGCTGCTTTATTGATGGGTGTGTTGCATGGCGCCATACGCTCCATGCACTCAAAGTTTTCAGCGGCGGACCAGGAGCAAGGTTCGGAATGGCTCAACCATTTTCTATGCGAAAAGACCGCTAGGGAACGATTCGTGAGCCTTTTCTGGGCAAACTTTACCCCCGAAACGGGAGAGTTACGGTACGTGAATGCCGGTCATCTGCCACCTCTGTTGGTGCATCCAACGAGTGTCGAGAAGTTGGATTGTGGCGGTCCGGTTCTGGGCGTTCTCCCAAACGCTACCTTTACCTCGGGGAGCATTCAGGTCAGCGCGGGAGACATCCTTATCGTTTTCTCAGATGGTGTGGCTGAAGCTGCGAATCACGACGACCAAGAGTTCGGAGAAACGCGCATTGCGAAGCTCGCTCAGGAGCATCTTGAGGAAAGCCCCCAACAGATTTGCGACCAAATATTAAGTGGCGTCAAAATGTTCATGGGGAATTTGAAGCCACATGATGATCAGACCCTTATGGTGGTTCGGCTCACTCCCACGCCCAGGTCAGGCGAAGATTCTGCATTCCAAGTATCCAGTCTTCAACAACTCGTATAGCCGGATCCGGCGCGGCCGCGAATACGGCGGGACTGCACACTACTTGGAGGACTTCGAGGAACTCCGAGCATGGGCATGGATCAGGTTGGAATGAATCGCAGCGCAGCGGAATTAAGGCAGTAGCGGTTGTTCGATGGCGGAGGGCCGTCATCGAAGAGATGACCTAGATGGGCGTCGCACTTGGTGCACAGGACCTCAAGCCGGTCAAGGTTGTGGGAGTGATCCGGGCGAATGTAAATGTTCTCTGCCGCTATGGGGCAAGTGAAGCTTGGCCAACCGCTATCAGAATCGAACTTGTCGGAAGAACAGAATACTGCGTTGCCACAGCAAACGCAACGGTAGATTCCAAGCTTATGGTTGTCCCAATAACGGTTATGAAAGGCGAACTCGGTGGACTGGTGTCGGGTGACGGCGAATGACTCTGGTCCTAGCTGTTTGAGCCATTCGCTCTCAGTCCTCACCAACTTTCGAACGGCCAACGTTTGGCGACGTTCTCCCCTATCGGAAAAGAGAGTGATGGTGACTGCCTCGCCGGCGCCGTTGTGAGCCGGGTCTGGCAAAGGTGATTGGCGGGAGAGCCACCGGTTCGCCCAGTAACCCCCGCCAGCCGTGGCGGCAAACGCAAGTAGTAGCAAACTCCGACGTGTGAGCCGGCTATCGTCGCTTAGTTTTGAGGACGATTGGGGTTCCATCAAACTTGAAGTGCTCACGCAGCCGGTTGACGAGGAACCGCTCAATAGAGAAGTGCATTTTGTCTGCTTTATCGGTAAAGACGATGAAGGTGGGTGGGCGAATGGACGCCTGGGTGATGTAGTAAATTTTGATGTCGCTTTCGAATTTCAATGTTTCCATGAAGCGGTTCAACTCTCCTGTTGTCACTCGCTTCGAAGCGTTTTCAAAGGATCGCCGGATGGTGGAAAAAATTCTCCGGATGCCTTCGCCATTCTTGGCCGAGGCAAAGATGACGGGTGCGTAGTCGAGGAATTTCAATTCATCACGAACCGCTTCAGTAAAGGCTCGCTTGCCGGCTTCATCCATGGCATCCCACTTGTTGACGACAATGATGACTGCTCGTCCTTCCTCGTGAGCGTAACCGGCGATCGTGGCGTCAGCTCCAACGACCCCCTCAGTAGCGTCAATCATGACAAGTACAACGTTCGCCATGCGTATGTGGCGGCGCGCCATGACCACGCTCAACTTTTCAGTCATCTCCGTGGTCTTGCCTTTTCGACGAATGCCCGCCGTATCCACGAACCGGTATGTGGTGTTGCCGTCATGAACCGTTTCGTCAACCGCATCCCGCGTAGTGCCGGCGACGGGCGAAACAATGGAACGCTCCGAACCGACCAAGGTATTCAACATGGTGGACTTACCGACGTTGGGGCGGCCGATGATGGCCACCTTAATGCGGCGCTGTTTCTCGGCGCCTTCTTCGTCTTCGGCTTCAGGCTCAGTCTTCGGGAAAGGCTCAACAATGGTGTCCAACATGCCATCGATTCCACGCCGGTGTTCGGCGGAGATGCCCACCGGCTCACCCAAGCCCAGCTGATAGAACTCATGCACGAGGTTCTCGCGAACAGTAGCGTCAATCTTGTTCACGGCAAGGGTAATGGGCTTATTCAGCGGGCGGAGCAGCTTTGCGAGATCACGGTCTGAGCTAGTGATTTCGGTTCGGCCATCGATGACGAAAATAATATGCGAGGCAATGTCGAGCGCAACACGCGCCTGCTTCAAGATTTCGCTCGGTATTAGGGCGTCATCATCAGGCACGATACCACCGGTGTCGATGATGCCAAATTTCTTGCCGCCATACTCCGCTTCGCCGTAAATCCGGTCGCGGGTAATGCCGGGCTCATCGCCGACAATAGATCGGCGGTCGCCCAAAATGGCATTAAAGAGTGTTGACTTGCCGACATTCGGGCGTCCCACAATCACAACAGTTGGCAGTGGTTCGTCAGTAGTCACTTCCCTTTAAGGGTGACACATGTACGTAGCGTTAAACCCATGTCACGGCGGATTCACGTTCGCGTGAGACGATGAAGGTTACGAATGTCATCAGGAAATCTCTCCCTCAACACGCGCAATATCGCTATCATTGCGCACGTTGACCACGGAAAAACTACGCTTGTAGACGCAATGCTGCGGCAGAGCGGCATCTTTCGAGCTAATGAAGCGGTTATCGAGCGCGCCATGGACTCCAATGATTTGGAGCGCGAACGCGGCATCACGATTCTTGCAAAGACCACGGGCGTCAGATATCACGGAACCAAAATAAACATTGTGGACACCCCTGGCCACAGCGACTTTGGCGGTGAAGTGGAACGCGCGCTGAAGATCGTGGATGGCGTGATGTTGCTGGTGGATGCCAGTGAAGGTCCGCTGCCTCAAACCCGGTATGTGTTGATGAAGGCCCTGGAATCGAACTTGACGCCGATTCTGGTGATCAATAAGATTGACCGGCCGGACGCGCGCATTCAAGAGGTTTTGAACGAAGTTTACGACCTGTTCATCGACTTGGACGCGCGCGAGGATCAGTTGGATTTTCCAGTGGTCTACACAAACGGCAAAGCCGGCATAGCCAAGATGGATATGGCTGACGAAAGTGAAAATCTTCAGCCGCTGTTCGAAACCATTTTGAAGACCATTCCATCACCGACTGGCGATCCCGATGCGCCTTTGCAAATGCTGGTGGCGAACCTGGATTACAGCGACTACCTGGGCCGACTGGCCATTGGCCGCGTGTTTGCTGGAACGTTGAAGCTGGGCGACGATGTGTCCATTGTGAAGCTGGACGGTGCGTTACAAAAGACACGAATAACAAAGCTTTACTCGTTTGAAGGTTTGAAGCGAGTGGATGAGACGATTGGCAGGCCTGGAGATGTTCTGGCGATTGCCGGCGTCGAGGGGATCACGATCGGCGAAACCATCACCAGCGCGGAAACACCAGTGCCGCTGCCTCGCATTCAGATTGATGAGCCCACCATCGCGATGACGTTCACCATCAACAATTCGCCTTTCGCCGGCAGAGAAGGCACTTATGTTACCTCCCGCAATCTGCGCGATCGATTGGATAAAGAGCTTTTAACAAACGTTTCCATCAAGGTGGAAGAAGCGGGCGGTCCCGATGCTTTCAAAGTCATGGGCCGCGGTGAACTGCAGCTAGCGATTTTGATTGAGATGATGCGGCGCGAAGGTTATGAGCTGCAGGTTGGCAAGCCTGAGATTCTGACTCGCACCATTGACGGCAAGCTGCATGAGCCGCTGGAACTGCTGGTGATTGACTGCCCCGAAGAGTACATTGGCGTAGTCATTGAGAAGATGGGCACGCGCAAGGGCAAGATGACCAAGATGATCAATCATGGTTCCGGCCGGGTACGCCTTGAATTCGAAGTGCCTTCGCGCGGGTTGATCGGAATTCGCAGCGAAATGCTGACGGACACGCGGGGCATGGCCATCATGAATTCGCTGTTTCATGGCTACATTGAATGGCAAGGTGAAATCGCCACGCGCCCCACGGGATCTTTGGTTTCGGATCGTTCCGGAACGGCGACTACATACGCAATTTTCAATTTGCAGGAACGCGGCACGATTTTCATTCCAGCAACCCTTGAAGTTTATGAGGGCATGATTATTGGCGAAAATGCCCGGGATAGCGATCTCGACGTCAATATCGTCAAAGAAAAGAAACTGACGAATATGCGCGCTTCCAGTTCGGATGATGCCATCCGTTTGATTCCGCCGAAGGTTTTGAACTTGGAGCAGGCGTTGGAGTTCATCAAGGACGATGAACTGGTGGAAGTCACTCCGAAGTCCATTCGGTTGCGAAAGAAAGTTTTGAAAGCGAATCAACGGTAAGCGGACAGACGCGCGGCAGCCCGCTTACCTTGGGTCGATGTGAAGGAACCTTTGGGGCTTGCCTAACGACTCGAGTATCGCTTCAGCGGCCATATAGCCGCTTCGGGCCGCGCCTTCCATAGTGGACGGCCAACCGGATCGGGTCCAGTCTCCCGCCAGGAATAGGTTTCTAATGTGCGTTTTGCTAAGCGGGCGTTTTGCCTCGAGTCCTGTTTTGGCTGAGAAGGTAGCTCGCGTCTCTTTGACTACGTGGGCGCGCAGCAGTTTAGCTCCTTGCACCGCCGGCATAAACTCGGCCAATTCCTTCAAAGTAAGCGCGATCACCTCTTGCTTGGGCATCTTCAAGAGACTCCGCGACGCGCTAACAACCACTTGCACGTACTTACCTGAATCCTTGTTGTAAAGCCAGTGGATGGTTCTATCCAGGAAAGTGGCATGCGGGAGATCGGTTATCGAACGGTCAAACCAAAGATGAACTCCGGTGATGGGAACGTGAGTGAAATCGGAAACGTCCAGATTCAACTCCGGCGCAAGCGCCATAACTCGTTCAAACGGCACCGCGAGCAAATAGCAATCGGCAGCAATGTTCCCCTCGGACTCACGCAATGTACCGCTCTTCACTCTATTGCCCACAATATTCAGGCGCTGGAGCGTGGAGCGAAACTCAATCCTCACGTTGGGATGTCCGGTCCAAAGCTCGGGCGAGTAAAGGTCGACCAGGGGGACGCTAGGCACACCCATTTCGTAACAATCGTCACCGGCCAGAAACGCCAGATATAGCACCTGTAGCCCATGCGAAGCGGCCATGACATCCAGTTCTTCATTAACAGCGCTCACCAACACCTGACGCCAGAAGCGTTGAATAGCCGCCGGGGTCTGTTTCTTTTCGTGCAGCCACTGAAGCATGGTGAGGGAGTCAAGATCTTTTCTGATGCCATATTCGGCGCGTACCGCCCACAGCCCCCGGACAAGCGCCAATTTGTCAGCAAATTGAAGGAAACTGAGCCGAAGGAATGAACCGGTGAAATGGGCAGGGGCTGGCAAACTGCCGCGCTTCATAACAGAAGTTCGACCGCCGGGCTCAATCCAATAGAATTCGTCGTAGAATTTTATTTTTTCTTCGACACCCAAACGGCGATAGAAGTCGATTAGATTTTGACAACAACGCAGCAGGATGTGTTGGCAATTATCAATGATTACCGGGTCAGATGCCTCATCACCGTGAGGCTGCAACGGGTAAGAGGTAGCACGCCCGCCGGGGAAAGCGCGAGATTCATAGACAGTTACCGGATGGCCGGCAATGCCAAGTGCGAGAGCTGCCGAGAGTCCGGCCACACCGCCCCCCACGATTGCGACACTCGGTTCGGAGAACACAATTGGTTAAAGCAGCGCAGCGCCCACACGCTGGCCGGCATAGATCTCAATCATGTTCTCTATGAGGCGTAAGCCGCAATCGCGTTCCAGGGTCAAGATCGACTCTGGATGGAACTGCACGGCTTCAATCGGCAACTGGCGGTGGCGTATGCCCATAATGATGCCGTCTTCTGATTCCGCGGTAACCTCTAAGCAATCCGGAAAGGTCTCGCGCCTGGCGTACAGCGAGTGGTAGCGCCCCACGCGGAATGGAGTCGGGAGTTCGCGAAAGACGCCCCGTTCGCTATGCGTTACGGTCGAGCCCTTCCCATGCATTGGGTAAGGCAACACGTCCAGCCCACCGCCAAACGCTTCCACGATGCCCTGCAAACCAAGGCAGACGCCGAATGTAGGGATGGACCGCTTGGCCAGTTCCAGCACCAGATTCGGCACGCCAAAATCCTCAGGCCTAGCGGGGCCGGGCGAGATCAGCACAATGTCGGGTCTTTCGGCGTCGATCATCTCGAGCGCCATGTTGGCGCGATAGGTTGAGACGCGAGCACCGGTCTGACGCGCGTAATTGGCCAGAGTATGAATGAAGCAATCGTCGTTGTCGACCAGCAAAAGATGGATTCCTTCGCCCACCTTGGGAGTCTTTTGTGGCGGCTGTGCGGCGGCAGTTTGCGGGTATAGGGCGTGGAAAAATGCGGTTGCCTTGAGGCGGCACTCCTGATCTTCGGCCGCTGGTTCGGAATCATAGAGCAACGTCGCGCCCGCTGGGTAACGAGCGATACCGTCTTTCAGATGAACCGTACGGATAGTGATGCCGGTGTTGATATCGCCGTTTAGGCTGAGCATGCCGACAGCGCCTCCGTACCAGCCGCGCGCGTCCCTTTCCAGGTCTTCAATGGCCTGAGTGGCGGCCTTTTTGGGCGCACCGGTCAGTGTGACGGCCCACATGTGGGAGAGAAAGGCGTCCAACGAATCGTAGCCTTCAGCCAACGTGCCCTTTACATGGTCGACGGTATGGAACAAGCCGGCGTACGATTCAATCAATCGTCGACCAACTACCTGAACGGTGCCCGGCACACAGACGCGTGATTTATCGTTACGGTCCACGTCGCTGCACATGGTCAGTTCGGATTCTTCCTTTGAGGAATTCAAAAGGGTAAGAATGCTTGCCGCGTCGCGGAGCGGATCGCCCGAGCGCCTGGCGGTCCCTGCAATGGGGCAGGTTTCCACCACTGAGCCCTCAACGCGAACGAACATCTCCGGCGAGGCGCCTACTAGTTGTTCGTCGCCCATCTGCAGGATGAACTCGTAAGGGCTAGGGCTTGATTTCTGGATGCGCCGAAAAAGTTCCGAAGGATTCTCGTCAAACGACGCGCTGAACGTCTGTCGCAGAACGACCTCATAATAGTTTCCGAGCCGCATGCCTTCCCGAACAGTTTCCACCTTCGCCATGTATTGTTCCGGCGTGTGGTCCGACAGTATCTCGGATCGGCGGCCGTATTTTGAAGGCGCTGGAACGCGGGGGGACGAACGCTGAAGACCTTTGGTGTTGCCACCCTCGCCGGCAAAATCATACTGAAAACGCTCAATGGTTTCCTTCTTGCGATCAACCAGGTAAATGTCGTCGCAAAAAAGGAGGTGGAGGTCCTTTTGACCGTCTCTGGGCAACCGCAGATTAATGGGGTCGAACTGCAGGAGAAGGTCATAGCCAAAGGCGCCCACAAGTCCCAGGTGAGAGTCTTCAGGGTGCTTGAATTCATCTACCAGCAACCGCAGCAAGGAAAAGGCTGAAGGCTGTTTACTGCGCTCTTCTTCAGGGAAGCGGTCGCCAATCGGTTCTAATTTGAGCCGGAAGACTTGCTGATTCTCACCCTGCAGCGTCCAGTGCGGATGTGTCTCGATCAGCGGCTTGAAGAGCCGCAGGAGAATCTCTCCGCGCCTATTTAAGGCCTTAAGTTCAACTTGGCGTCCCATCGCAATAATTTCAAGCGGGGGGGCAACACTGGCAAAATCCCAGCGCGAGTAGCGACCCGGAAACTCATATCCGGAAGAAAGATAAAACCCTTTCCTGGAATCAAGCTGATCCAGGATGTGATGAAGTCCGCCGTTGTAGGCGAGCTTCGAACTGGAACGCGTTACGGCAATTCCGTGCCGGGACTTATAACTTAACAACGGCATTTGTTTTGCTGGCGGCTGAACGTGGCAAATAGGCCGCGAGGGTTTGCCTTCAGGATAACAGCGACTGAGAAGAAGTTGAGTGAAGAAAGGTGACTGGCCGTCTTTGGCGTAGAGCCCGATGGCCGCTTTTGGTTGCGGGGGCATGATTTGAACATGCGACCTTTGGGTTATGAGCCCAACGAGCTACCTGACTGCTCCACCCCGCTCATTCATCGTAACAATCGAGACACAAAATATCAACCCGAGTTGAAGGATAATACGGGACGTTGAAGATAGTGACCAAAGATTTACAGTAGAGGAATACTTTGACTTCCGAATCCAGTCCCATGGCCATAGCTCACCCTGCAAAGAAACATGCGACCGCGCGAGTTCGCCACACTGCAAAAAACGGACCGCCGCCCCTCGATTCGCGCGAACTGTATTTGAACCCGCATTTGAGCTTGCTCGCATTTCAGCGGCGCGTGCTTGAGGAAGCACGTGATCCGGCAACGCCTTTGCTGGAGCGGGTCAAGTTCCTTTCCATCCTATCGTCCAACATCGATGAATTTTTCATGGTTAGGGTTGCTGGATTATGGCAGCAGATTGAGAACCGAAGCAGCGAACCTAATATCGATGGCCGTTCAGCAGGTGAGCAACTAGAACTGATTCGGCAGGAAGTCAACACCTTAACCTTGGAAATGTACAAGGTTTGGCGTGAAGAACTGGCGCCAGCGCTGCGCAATGCGGGCATCAACATTCTTGAGCCGGACGAATTGAACGCACAGCACAAGACGTTTCTAGATGATTTCTTCCGGCGCGAGGTTTATCCCGTTTTGACCCCTCTGGCGGTGGATCATGGCCGTCCATTTCCGCACATCTCAAATCTGAGCCTTAACGTCGGCGCAGTGGTTAGCAATGGCGACGGAGTGGAACATTTTGCACGCGTGAAAGTGCCCGGCACGCTGCCCCAGCTTATATCGCTGCCCTCAGATGCCGGTGAATTGAACTATGTCTGGCTGGAACAATGCATTATCGGCAATCTGAGGATGCTGTTTCCGGAGATGCAAATTGTCAAGGCAGACGTTTTTCACGTCACCCGCGATGCCGAACTGGCGATTCAGGAACTGGAAACCGAAGACCTCCTGGAGAGCGTGCAGGAAGCGGTTTGGCGCAGACGTTTTCGCGACGCGGTTCGGCTTCAGATTGATGGCGATATGCCGCAAAAGCTCATCGACATTTTGACCAGCCATCTGGAACTGGATCAGAACGACGTCTATCGTGTGCATGGCCCGGTAAACCTGGGACGGCTGCGGGCGCTGCTTAGCATCGACCGGGCAGCACTTAAAGATAAGCCATTTACACCAGTTGTTCCGCGGGGATTTGCCGGGCCCCGTTCAGAAATATTCTCCACGATTGCCGAAGGCGACGTGATGATGCACTGGCCCTTTGAATCCTTTCAACCGCTGGTGGATTTCTTGCGCGCCGCGGCGAAAGATCCGGACGTTTTGGCTATCAAGATGACGCTTTACAGGGTGGGCCGCAACTCGCCGATTGTTGAGGCATTGCTGGAGGCCATTCAGAATGAAAAGCAAGTTGCCGTGCTGGTGGAGTTGAAAGCTCGCTTCGACGAGGAGAGCAACATCGAGTGGGCGCAAAAGCTGGAAGCCGAGGGCGTTCATGTAGTCTACGGGCTGCCAAATGTAAAGGTCCATTGCAAAATGGCGATGGTAGTCAGACGTGAGGGCAACTCGATTCGCCGGTACCTGCATCTAGGCACAGGCAATTACAACCCCTCGACCGGGCGCCTCTACACCGACCTTGGTGTGTTCACTTGCAACGACGAGATTGGTGAGGACGTGAGTGATTTGTTCAATCACCTCACCGGTTACTCGGCTAAAAAGTCTTATCGCAAACTGCTGGTAGCCCCGCATTCGATTCGTTCTGGATTGGAGCGCTTAATCCGGCGCGAAGTGGAACGCCATCAGGCACATGGCGACGGACACCTGATATTCAAAATGAATGCCTTGGAAGATGCGGGCATGGTGCGGGTCTTGTATGAGGCATCGCAGGCCGGCGTGAAGATTGACCTCATCATCCGCGGCGTTTGTGTCCTACGCCCCGGCGTTCCCGGCGTCAGCGAAACGATAACGGTAAGAAGCATCATTGGCCGCTTTCTGGAACATAGCCGTATCTACTATTTCGCTAATGGGGGTGATGAACAGGCGTACGTGGGCAGCGCCGATCTGATGCCGCGCAACCTGAATCGCCGGGTAGAAGTGCTTTTCCCGGTGGAAGCGCCCCGCTTATTGCGCCGAATTCGGGACCGCATTCTGGCAGAGTACCTGAAAGATGAAGCCTGCGTGCGAATCATGCACTCAAACGGCTCCTATGAGCGATCTACGACATACGCGAACCCGGACGCTGTCAACAGCCAGAGCTGGTTCATCGGGCATGATTGTTGAATGGATGGGAATTAGCTCTTGAGCACTTTGGGTAAGCTGGTGTCGGCCTGGTTCGTTCTGATGCTCGCAGTACCCGTGGCAGTCGAGCTCTTAGGGCAGGACATCATCCCCGGCCGCGTTTACATCGTTGCCGGTAAATTAGCGCTAGTCTTGGGCGTGGTAGGCGCTACGGGACTGCTGCTTACATACTCCGTATCGACCCGGTGGGTTGCGCGAACCAGATTATTGGAAGAATTTGTCGCGGGCCTTCCGAACACGCAGAACCCATTACCCGAAGGCGGCCCCGATGAATTGCAGATGCTGGCCAAGGCGATGCGTGCGATGGCTAATCGCGTCCACGAGGTGGTGGACCGCGCAAACCTGGAACTCTCCCGCCGGGAAACGATCCTAGCCTGCATGGCGGAAGGCGTACTGTCAGTCGATAAACAACTGCGCGTTAACTTTTGCAACGATGCTTTCGCAGAGGCATTTGGAATCCGCATACAGTCTTCTGAGGGCCGCTCGCTTTATGAACTGGTTCGCGAACCAGCGCTCAGGGAGATTCTGGAACGCGTAGTCAGCAGCGGCGAACCAGAGAAAGACCTGCTGCGTCTGCCCAGCGCGGCCGGAAGATGGTTTGAAGCGCGCGCTTTGCCGATAGGAACCGGATCCCGGCGGGGCGCTGTGATTGCCCTGCACGATATTACCGACATCCAGCACCAGGAACAAATGCGGAAAGACTTTGTGGCTGATGTTTCACATGAGTTGCGCACGCCGCTGGCGGCTATTCGCGGTTATGCGGAAACACTGCTGGATGGTGGCCTGGAAGATCAGGAAAACAATCACCGGTTCGTGGAAATCATTTTTTCCCAGGCGGTGCGCTTGAATAACATCGCTTCGGATTTGCTCGTTATTTCTGAACTGGACAATAGTCTGGCGCCGACCGCGCCCCCGGAACGCATTCCCGTGCTGGACGTGATCAAGTCCGTCTTGCTCGCGGTAGAAAGGCAAGCGGCAGAGCGCAGGGTGAAGCTAAATGCCGAAAACTGCCGGCAGTGCTTTTCGTTCGGGTTGCGGTTCCGGCTTGAACAGGTTCTGGTAAATCTGATTGATAACGCCGTCAAGTTCAATCGACCGGATGGAGAAGTGATTGTAGAATGCGGGCCGCTCAATCTAGAAATGCTCAGCATTACAGTGGCGGACACTGGTATCGGCATTCCAACTGAAGACCTCAAACGCGTTTTTGAGCGTTTCTACCGGGTGGATAAGTCCCGCTCGCGGCCGGCCGGCGGTACGGGACTGGGCTTGCCGATCGTCAAGGAAGTCGTCGAGAGAATGGGCGGCGCCATAAGCGTGGAGAGCACCCTGGGCAAGGGATCGAAGTTCACGGTAACGCTGCCGCTCGTTGGCTAATGGGGCTTCGCGGGCACGGCCCTACACGGTGGCCAGTTGTGAAACACGCGCCGATTTCCAAAGCTCAATGTAGGGCTTCAGATCTTCCATCAACTTGGCGAATTGCTGGAAGGTAAGCGATTGTGCGCCGTCGCTGACTGCCTTTTCAGGCTGCGGGTGAACCTCAACAATCAGGCCGTCCGCGCCGATGGCAACGCCGGCACGGGCGAGAGGGGGCACCAGGCTGCGTTTGCCGGTGGCGTGGCTTGGATCCAGCACAACGGGCAGATGAGAGAGCTCATCCAGGACCGGGATGGACGTGATATCGCAGGTGTTGCGAGTGGCGGTTTCGAACGTCCGTATGCCGCGCTCGCACAGGATGACGTTGGGATTTCCATGGGCGACCACATACTCGGCGGACATGAGAAGCTCCTTGATTGTGGAACTAAGGCCGCGTTTCAGCATCACAGTGCGGCCGGCCTTTCCCAGCGCCTTCAGCAACGCAAAATTCTGCATGTTGCGGGCGCCAATTTGCAGAATGTCGGCGTATTCAGCAACCATTTCCACGTCGCGATCACTCATTACTTCAGTGATGATGCGCAACCCGGTTTCCTGCTTGGCCTTGGCCAGCAGCTTCAGACCATCGCGCTCCATTCCCTGAAAATCGTAGGGTGAGGTGCGGGGTTTGAAGGCGCCCCCGCGCAGGAATTTGGCCCCATGGCGCGCCACAAAATGAGCGGTATCGAGAATCTGCTTTTCATTTTCAACAGAGCACGGTCCAGCCATAACAACGAATTCGTCACCGCCGATGACCGTACCGTCAGACATGATCTCTGATTTATGCTGTTGGAATTCGCGGCTGACGAACTTGTATGGCGCGGAGATTCGCACCGCCTTTTCCACCTGTGGCATAGCTTCCAGCGATTCAAGACAGGCAGTGACGTCACCCACTCCCACGACGCCGATGACGACGCGCTCCTCACCGGTGATGGAATGGACCCTGTAGCCAAAATCATTGATACGATTGCGCACCGCATCGATTTCGGCGGTGGTTGCATGGAGTTTCATCGAAATAATCATCTGCCCCTCACGAGTTAAAGCCTATCAATCCACTTTCTTGCCAGTCGCCGCGCAAAAGGAAAAAGGCCCAACTCGTTTTCCGAGTGGGCCCCCTTTCTAAACCGCCACTGAACCAGTTAGCTTGCGGACGCCCCTCGGTGTAATTCTGGAAGATACCAGAATCGGAACCAGTAAAAAGCGTCCACAAAATAGTTCATGAATTTGGATTATGGCACAAGTGGCCTCAAAATTTGAAAGCGACTTATGCTCCGCCTTTGGGAGTTAGCACCGCTTTTAGCTCGCGAAAGGCATTGGCGTCGAAATTCTGCTTGATACGCGCCGGTGCCGGGGATTTCGATAACGGCGGCAGCGGCGTTCTTTGCTGAGCCAGCTCCAGTAGCGTAGCGGCTTCGTTATCATCCGGATCATGATCGGCTGCCGCACTCAGATGCCTGGCCGCTTCGTTAAATGAATTGCTGCGCAAGAGCGCCAAGCCCAAATTGAACGCATACATGGGGTCATTGGGATCGCCATCGTATGCCCGGCGGAAATCGTCGAGTGCCGACGGCAAATTCAGAGCGGCTTCGGCTGCTCCCAGATTGTTGTAAACCTCATTCAGCGGGACCGTCCTGGCCACCTCCCGGAAATAGCCGGCGGCTTGGCTGAAATCTCCAGCGCCATACGCACAGAGACCCATGCGAAATTGCGCCTCGGCATAGCGAGTATCAACCGCAGGAACGCGCTGGAATGCCTGAATGGCGGCCCGGTAGTCCCTCTTCGCAAGCAGCAGCTTGCCAAGTTCAAACGAGGGGCTGACAAAGCGGGAGTCCACATTGATGGCTTGCACGAACCACTTCTGACGCTGATCCCGATTGGTAGAAAGCAGCCCGCGTACATAGCTCTCCTGAGCGTCCACGCGGACCAATTTTTGCGGAGAAAGGTATTGGTCGAACTGCATTCTGTTGGCGGGATCAAGGAACTGCGTGTCTTTCCACGCCAGATATTCCTCCAACCGGGCGAGATCGGCGAGCTTGCCCGCCTCGCTTACGTCACGGCCATCGTGCAAATGCCGTAAGTCAATCATTCTGGCCGAGATGTCGAGCAAGCTATTGCGCAGTTCCTTGCTGGCATTAGGATCGGGTCTCGCTGTGTAACTGCCGTAAAGCACGTAATCAGCATCCACCGTTTGCCCGAGGCGGATGATTGTTGCCTTGGTGAAATCGGCTTCTGCCCGCAAGGAAAGGCGCTTCATAGCTTCGGAGCGTTTGTCTCGATCGATCACGATCAAGTTGGAGGCCGAAAGCTCTGCTGACAAAACTTCAGAGATGCTTTCACCCACCCAGTTCAGATCCGGATATTCGGACGCGTTATAAAATCTCATCACCAGCACAGTGGCTGATTGGGCCGGCAGTACGACCAGGAACAGCAGGCCGGCAAGCCAGCGAAAGGCGGGGAACACGGTTTTAGTTTAGCTCGTTCCGGGAAGATCCTCTCGGCAGGCTAAGTATCCAGGCGGGTCGCGGTACGGCGATTATCGAACCTTAACTTGGCGATCCGGTAATAGCTGCGCATCAGGCGCAGGGCCCTTTCGTAAGATCCTACCTGAAGGTATTTGCTGGTTGCGAATTTAGGCAAAGCAGTCTCAGAAACGCCTCGACGGTAAAGGTGCGCGTGAGGATTGAGCACATCGCCTGCGATATCCCATGGCTTCGGGCTTCCAACGAAATGAAATATTCCTTCTTCGGGCACTTGTCGACTAACTTGCGGGTAAAGGGTGATGTTGAACTTTCGAGGCAATTTAAGGGCTCGCCCATGGAACACAAAGTTGAGCGCTGGTTGATCCCCGTTTTTGTACTTGCGTTTACAGAATTCCAACAGTTCTTCAGTGCGTTCTTCCGATTTCCATTGCGGTACGTTCATCAGCACCACTCCGGAATTGAAAACGAAGCCATCATCGGGAAGACCAAGTTCGCGATAAGTATCCGCCTCGCCACACTCGCAGACCCGCTCGTCGAATATGAAGCCGGCTGCAAAACCCTGCATATCCCCCGTAAAAAGAGGTGAAATGTCAACTGTGGTGAAGGTGTCTGTATCTATATAGAGGAGTCGATCTACAGGAACCATATCCGGCAATAGAAGCCGGTTGAAGATCATCTTGTTGCCGTGAAGCGGACGGAAGTGGCGATAACGGGAAAGGTCAATAGGCGGAAGTAACGTGAGTTGATATTGCCGATTCGCTAAATCGAGCGACTGCTGAAGCTGCTGTATCTTCTGTGCTGAGAAACCTTCCAGAGCTAGGTAGAAATGAGCTTGCCACTCCGGGTGAAGGCTCCGCAGTACAGATGTTGTGGCGACGTGGAGCGGATACTCCATCTTCAAGTCGGCTGAAAACGAGACGGCAGCAGTCCTCAGCACGACATGGACCCGGCAAGCGGCTTATCGTCTCTAAAGCTGTCTCTGATCAAACTATTTTTCTTGGCCAAACTGTCTCCACTCGCACCAAGTCCGAGAACGACTCGCCTCATCATTATCCAGCAATTCTTAAACACGAAGGTGGTTTCACAGCCTTAGCGACCGACTTCATCGCCAACGTAGCAAATTTGCCTGGGATTAGAAGCGAGCAAGACCGCCACAGGCAGAATGATACAGACCCGAGCGGCCGGGGCCTGAATCTCCCCGGTATTTTGCTTCCCTCGTTTCAGGATAAAACGAAAAAGCTAGAAAAAATAAGAATTGCGCGAAGAAGATGTCGCCGGGACTAGGGATAATACCAGCACTTGACTGCATTCAAAAATCCCAGTTCGAACATCACACCTTAAACTGCTCATCGATGGGAACACGAAACCCGGCAGCGAGCGAATTTGTCTGATTTGCCATACCGACCACCGCCATCAACTCGCCGAACATTCCATCTGTCATCCCCTTGCTGCGGGCGCCTGCGCTATGGGAAGCCATGCAATAGTCGCATTGATTTGTGGCGCTAACGGCCAGATAGATCAACTCTTTTGTGAGCGGGTCAAGCGCGCCCGCTGACATGACTTGCTTGATTCCTTCCCACGTGCGCTTCAGCAGCTCGGGCTGCGTGCCCAGCGCTTTCCAGAAGTTGTTGATGGTATCAGTCTTACGCGTGCGCATAATATCGTCGTATACCTCACGAACCGCTGCATCTGCATCTTTGTACTCGACCATAAATCACCCCAGCACCGGAGTTTATCTAATTTACGACTGGCCAATGAGAATACCGGCCGCGAAGACGAGTGCGCCGCCTAGAACGACCTGAAGCGCCGCTCGGAACCAGGGGGTATCCATATAGTGCTGCCTGATCCAGCTGATGAAACCCAGTTCGACGATGACCACAGCAAATGCAACTGTGGTTGCTAAACGAAAGTTCCCCAGTAGATAAGGCAACGTGTGACCGATACCGCCAGCTGTTGTCATCACTCCTGTGACAACCCCGCGCAAAACGGGGGAGCCGCGTCCAGTCAGCGAACCATCGTCTGATAGCGCTTCGGCGAATGCCATGGATATGCCCGCGCCCACAGAGGCAGCCAAACCGACCAACAGCGCGTCGTGCGTGGTCTTGGTCGCGAACGCGGCGGCGAATAACGGGGCCAGAGTTGAGACCGACCCATCCATCAAGCCCACCAGTCCTGGCTGAACATACTGAAGAACAAACAGACGCCGAATCGTTTCATCTTCCGATTGCTGTCCCCCGGCATCCACGCGTTCACGCTCTAGCAGTTCGGCGGCGGCGGAGTGCTTTGCCTCAGCCTCGGCCAGATCACCCAGCAGCTTCCGGGTTTGAGCATCGGTAGTTTGGCCCAGCGCCATTTCATAGACCCGGCGCGTCTCCTTCTCCATGGTTTCCACTGCTCGCCGAACGGCTTTAGGGCCAACAGGACCAATCAGCCAAACGGAGGGCCGGGAGACAAAGCCATTGATATCGCTCCTCTTGATATGCGGAATGTAGTCTCCGAAACGGCTGCGATACAGGTCAAGCAGACTAGTTCTATGGCCGGACTCCTCCTTCTGCATTTCTGCCAACAACTGAGCGGTCGCGGGAAAATGCTCACGCAAGGACTCGGCGAATTCGCCATAAATTCGCGCGTCTTCCTCCTCGAGCGACACCGCTAAAGCCAAAATTTCCCGTTCCGTCAAATCCTTGAAGTTCTTCGCCATAGGTTTCGGAGTCTCTCTCACAGAGTCTAAACGACAATAGAGGTAGCCCGCTCCGAAAATGCTAGACCGTATAACCGTGCATGGCGCCCGCCAGCACAACCTCAAGAACGTCAGTGTCGAGATCCCCCGCAACACTTTTACTGTCATTACAGGTCTCAGTGGATCGGGGAAAAGCTCGCTTGCGTTCGACACCATTTATGCCGAAGGGCAGCGGCGCTATGTAGAGACTTTATCCCCCTACGCCCGCCAGTTTTTGGACCAAATGGAGCGTCCTGAGGTGGATTCGATTGACGGGTTAAGCCCGGCGATTTCGATTGAACAAAAAACCACAACTCGTAGCCCGCGCTCCACAGTGGGAACGGTCACCGAAATTTACGATTACTTGCGGGTGTTGTACTCCGCGGCCGGAGTGCCGCATTGCCCGCTTTGCAATACCGAGATTGCACGGCAATCGCCTAATCAGATTCTGGAGCAGATTTTTGCCCTTCATCAGAATGAGCGAATTATGGTTATGGCCCCTATTGCACGTGGCCGCAAGGGCGAGTACAAAAAAGAGCTGGACACTATAGCGAAGGGCGGATTCCGGGCACGCATTGATGGCGAGCTAAAGAGCTTGGATGAACCCATCAAACTCGATAAGCGCAAGAACCACACGATTGAAGTGGTGATTGACCGTTTGCTGGTGAAGCCGGGTATTGAAGCGCGCCTGGAAAGCTCTATCCAAACTGCGCTGAAGTGGGCGGATGGTCTAGTGGTTGTCGCCGTCATTGACGGAGAAGAGCGTCTGTATTCCGAGAAGCTTGCGTGCCCTAACGACGGCGCCAGTATTCCGCAACTGGAACCTCGATCATTCTCTTTCAATAGTCCTTATGGGGCCTGCGAAAATTGCAATGGAGTGGGCAGCACCTGGGCGTTTGACCCCGGCAAGGTGATCTCGGATCCATCGAAGCCGCTGCTGGACGGAGGTCTGGGACCAGGGTCCACTTCGTCCTACATGCAATCCGCCTTGGCCGATGCCGCGGAGGCTTTGAAACTGGACCTGAGTACGCCGTTTGAGGACTTTCCTAAGAAGACGCGCACTACGCTGCTGCATGGCGGCCCGCAGTTTGCCGGGATTCTCAAAGTCCTGGAAGAGAATTTCAGTCGCGCGAGCGAAGGCTATCGCGAATGGCTCATGGAATATATGTCGCCCACGACATGCCCGCACTGTCATGGAAAGCGACTCAAGCCCTCAAGCCTTGCCGTGCGTATGAAAGGACTCTCCATCGCGGATTTCACTGGGATGTCAATCGCCCGTGTGCTGCCGTTGATCAGAACTTGGGAATTCACTGAGCGCGAACTTAAAGTTGTGGGTCGGGTGATGGAGGAGATTCAAAACCGGCTCCAGTTCCTGAAGGATGTGGGCCTGGATTATCTCAGCCTGGAACGGTCTTCCGCAACGCTTTCGGGCGGCGAGGCACAACGGATCAGACTGGCCACACAGATTGGATCTAAACTACGCGGGGTCTTGTATGTGCTCGATGAACCTTCCATTGGCCTGCATCCGCGCGATAACGGCAAGCTGCTGGATACATTGCACCATCTGCGGGACCTAGGGAATACCGTGCTGGTTGTGGAGCATGACGCGGAGACCATTGAGCGTGCCGATTATGTCATTGACCTGGGACCTCTGGCGGGGCGCCTGGGCGGGAACTTGATGGCTCAAGGGACGCCGGCGGACATCATGCAAACGCCCGGATCGCTCACTGGCGATTACCTCTCGGGCAAACTTTCCATTCCGTCACCGGAGGTGCGGCGGGAGGGTAATGGCCTCAAGGTCACGGTGAAGGGCGCTCGGGAACACAATCTTCGCGACGTCACCGTAGACTTTCCCCTCGGGACGCTAACCGTGGTCACAGGCGTTTCGGGCAGCGGCAAGTCAACACTGGTGCATGACATTCTTTACCGTGCGCTTGCAAAGGAAGTATATGGCTCCAGCGCTATGCCGGGTGAACATGATTCCATCCTGGGCCTCAAAAACATCGACAAGGTGATTGAGATTGACCAGTCGGCTATCGGTCGCACACCTCGCTCTAATCCGGCCACTTATACGGGTGTCTTTTCGGCCATCCGTGACATTTATGCCATGCTGCCTGAGTCTCGCGAGCGCGGCTATAAGGCGGGCCGCTTCAGCTTCAATGTAAAGGGCGGCCGGTGCGAGGCTTGCCAGGGTGACGGACTCAAGCGGATTGAGATGAATTTTCTGCCTGATGTTTATGTCACTTGCGATGTGTGTAGGGGCCGGCGTTACAACCTCGAGACATTGCAGGTGAAGTATAAGGGCAAAAGCATTGCCGACCTGTTGGAATCGAGCGTAGCCGATGCGCTGGAGATGCTGGAGAATATTCCGCAGGTTTACGCCAAGCTGAAAACGCTGAACGAGGTGGGTCTGGGTTATCTGCATCTGGGACAGTCATCAACCACGCTCTCGGGGGGTGAGGCTCAGCGGATCAAATTAGCCAAAGAGCTGAGTAAAAGGCAGACCGGGAAAACGTTTTATCTCCTGGATGAGCCCACGACAGGACTACATTTTGAGGATGTCCGACATTTGTTGGCTGTTCTGCAGAGATTGGTGGATTTGGGCAATACGGTCGTAATTATTGAACACCACTTGGACATCATCAAAAATGCCGATTATCTGATCGACCTAGGTCCGGAGGGTGGAGACGGCGGGGGCCAGATCGTGGCGAGCGGCACGCCCGAAGAGGTCATGCGCGTGAAAAACAGCCATACCGCGGCGGCTTTACGCAAGCTCCGGAACGGGCATGCATTGAGTTAGGGTCGTTTCATCCAATGTTCGTATTCGTGGGTGTGTCTGGATTCCAATGAAACCTCCTGCCCGGCGATGAACATTTGCTTGATGTTCGTGCGGGCTTCCATGGGATCGCCGTCAGTCAGGATGAAGTCAGCGATTTTGCCTTTTTCGATGGAGCCGATCTGGCTGCCGACGCCCAGAATCTGAGCGCTATTGATGGTGATGGCTTTGAGAGCTTCTTCTTTGGGCAGCCCGAAAGCAGCAGCTTGAGCCGCCTCAAAGGGCACATTGCGCGCGAACTCCACATCGAAGGTGCCGAAGGCTATCTTTACGCCCGCTTTGTATAAGTCGTTCGGCAAGGTGTACGCCGCGTCATAGGGATCGTCATCGTGCTGCGGCAACGCCAGCACCTTACCCAAAATCACCGGAATACCGTGTTGTTCCAATAATGGCGCGGTATCGCCGATTTCATGCGGGTCGGCGATGATGATCTTCACTTTTTCTTTGTCGGCAAAGGCGATTGCATCTTTAATCATGCGTTCGCGTTCCGCACGTAGGAACAAAGGCTGAGTTTCATCTATAACGCCAAGCATGGCTTCCAGCTTCAAATCGCGTTGAAAACCAGGGGCGTCTGCCTCTTTGGCCTTTTTGTAGCGGCGCACGTCTTCCAAGAATTGGCTGATGTGGCTGAGCTTTTCGTGATATTCGCGCTCCAGGTCGCCGAAAGTACGTTCCGGCCCAGCCGGCACTCCGAACTGGGGTCGCGCGGGCCCAATCTCAGGAAATAACATGTCCATGACAACACTGGGACGCACTGCCATCTCTTCCCAGGTCCAGCCATCAAGATGCATCAGAGCGCCTTGTCCAGCGATGATGTTCCCACCACCGGCCCTGCCGCGATTGCCGTCACTGGGCAGAGTAACCACAGAGGTAATTCCCGCGGCACGGACTACGGGAATGTGCTCGCTGGATGGGTTGAAGGCGATTTCGGCGCGCAGGTCCGGGTTAAATTCTCCAATTTCATCCAGATCCACCGTGTCACGCAAGGCCTCAATCTCGGAAAGGCCCACGTTCGTGGCAGCGTTGATCAACCCTGGATAAAGATGCAAGCCATGACCATCCACGACGCGAACGCCGGCTTTGCCGGTCAGGCGGCGGCCGACGTCTTCGATCTTGCCGTCCACAACTAGAACTGAACCATTTTCGATGTCCGGGCCGACAACCGGATGAACAGTAACATTGCGAATCAGCAGAGAGTTGTTACCGGCCGCAAAAAGCCCTGCTGCACAGAGGGCTAAGCCAATCAGGATCTTCATTGTGCCTCCCCTTGTGAGGGTGGCGGTTCGGTTGTTTTGTCCTTCTTCGGTGTGGCTGCTTCCTTATCGATCAAGGCCCTTTTCTTCTTTGCGAAGTCGGCCCTGGTTTCCAGGTCCTTATCGCGATCGAAATACTGATTGCCATCAATCCAAACCTTTAGCGGCTTCGAATATCCGGACAGCGGGTGTTTGTCGAACAACACCAGGTCTGCCGATTTTCCGACTTCAATCGAGCCTACGGTATCGTCAATGCCAAGTTGCTTGGCGGGGTTGATGGTCACCATGGCTAGTGCTTCATCATCTGTCAAGCCGCCGTAACGCTCGGTTTTCGCCGCTTCCAGATTCAAATGGCGCTGCAGTTCGTCGGAGTCGGAGTTAAGAGAAACCACCACGCCTTTCTTCTGCATGATGGCCGCGTTGTATGGCGTGGCGTCCAAGGCTTCGGCTTTGTAGGACCACCAATCGCTGAAGGTTGAGGCGCCCGCGCCATGGGCGGCGATCTCTTTTGCCACCTTGTAGCCTTCCAACACATGCTGGAAGGTGCGGATCTTGAATCCCATATCGTCAGCTACTCGGATGAGCATCAGAATTTCGTCTGCGCGGTAGCAATGGGCATGCACGTAGCGCTTCCCTTCCAGCACCTCTACCAGCGGCTCAAGCCGCAGATCTTTGCGCGGCGGAATGGGATGTTCACCCTTAGCCACTTTCGCGTTGTAGGTTTCCCATTCGGCCTGGTAATTCTTTGCTTCGGTAAAGCTTCCGCGAATGACTTCTTCCACACCCATACGCGTGCCAGGATAGCGGCGCTCTGGCGCCGGACCTGGGTTCAGGAAGTTCTGCGTGGGATAACCCTGGCGCTTTGGGTTCTCGCCAAGCGCGAATTTGATTCCCGGCTTTGCACCCTCGAAGAGCATTTCTTGAGCCGATTTCCCCCAGCGAAGCTTAATGACAACGGTCTGGCCGCCAATCGCGTTCGCGCTGCCATGCAAGACATTCGAGACTGTCAAGCCGCCGGCGAGCGCGCGATAAATGTTGATGTCGGTCGGGTTTAGGACATCATTGATGTTGACCATGGAGGAATCAGACACGCTGCCTTCGTTCACACCGCCTTCGATGGCCGTATGCGAGTGGCAATCAATGATTCCAGGCATAAGAAATTTGCCGGATCCATCGACAACGGTCGCGCCTTGAGGAGCACTGACGTTCTTGCCAATGGCCGCGATTTTGCCGTTCTGGACCAGAACGCTGCCATTTGGAATAGTCCCTCTGGTGACAGTCAGTATTGTGGTGTTACGAATCAGGACGGTTTCCGCCGGAAGACTCGAAAAACAGATGAGGCAAAGAAGCAAGCGGCGCATTAGCGGAACTCCTGTTCTAACTCAGGCTTGCGTGCACCTTCACGAGCATGCGGCTTATCACTGGGAGGTGGCGGACGAAACTCATTGCCATCGATAAAGATGTATTCGATTGTGGTCTTATCCTCGAAAGCGTCGCCTTCAGTCACCACAAGATTGGCGATTTTCCCCTTCGCAATGGATCCCGTTCGGTCCGCGACACCGTATATTTCGGCGGGACTTAGAGTAAGAGCGCGGATGGCATCCTGCCTGGCCAGACCAGCGTCAATGGCTTGTTTCACAGCCTTCTTTAAATCAGCCGCGGAATCAACGCCATCGGAGTAGAAAGCGAACTTAACTCCTGCCTTGGCCAACAAGCCGGGGACACCGGGGCCCTGTTCTCGCATAACCAGGTCACGGTAATTGGGAATATCGGCGGGATCAGCATCCTTTGGCTTTTCCGGCCATTTAAGGCTGATAAGTACGGGCACATTGGCTTGTTTCAGTTGATCCACGTCCTTATACGCCTCGTGCATCCCGTAAAGGATGAAAGGCTTGTTCAGCTCCGCGCCGAAGCGCAGCATACGCTCAATTTGTTGGGACTGCACAGCCGGAAGCAAAAGACGGGGTGACTCCTTCAGGCCTTGCAGCGTGTGATCGTATTCGGGCCTTTGGTTGCCGTTCGGATTGGCAGCGTATAGGGCGGTGGCTTGTTCATATTGATTTAGGTCGAGAAACATCTGCCGGACGTAGGACATGTAGCCCATAAGGGAACCGGGAAACGTTCGGCTAAAGCCTCCCGCAGCCGTTCGCATGACAATTTGCTGGCCGACAGGTTCCGCTACCACCAGATCTCGACCGCGATCGCCGGCTAGATTGATGAAGGCGCCTAGGCCGCGAAAGATGCCGCGGTCGCCGAAAGTTATTGCAGAAGTAAAACCTGCCGCGCGGGCGGCTTCGAATTTAATGTCGGCAGGATTCAGCGAATCGGCTGCGTGTTCGTAGCTGAAGTTCTGAGGCCGGTCTTCAGGTCCCCGGACGCGCGGCTCAGGAGTTCGCAATTCATTTGCATTCATGGGGCGGCTCGCTAGACCCCAAATACTGAGCCCATTAATAAACCCTGGGTAAACCGTAAGCCCCGTCCCATCAATGACCCATGCATCGGCGGGAATACTCAACTGAGCTCCAATATCTTCAATGAGTCCGTTTCGAAGCAGCACGGTAGCTTTCGGAAAATCGTCGCCGCTGACGGTGACGACATGGGCGTCTTTGATAGCGATCGCGGAAGGAACGCTACCCAGCATTGCCGAACGAATCAGCAGGACGGCGGCGAAAATCACGCATTTGGAAATGGTCAAATCCGGTTCACAACTCCTGAAAATTTTCGACGGGGAATCTTAGCCAAGGCGAAATATCTGTGAAAACAGCTACTTACCTTACCTTGCAAAGTAGCATTTGGCTTTTGACGGATTCAAGGCCCGACGAATAGACTGCTAGCTTTTGGGCATGAAAGTTAAAAAAGGGCAGGAGGCCAGTCTTACTCAGCCTCTTCTTCAAGACTTGATTCAACGCAGCAAGGTGGACACGAAACTCAGTTTTGACCGCATGAAGTCAACCGTTGCATCTACTCCGCCTCCTCAGCCGGATCTTTATCAGGATGCCGGCGGCGGATATAACACTGATTTCGTATTTCCCCAAGATTAGGTTGATGCGAAAAGGGGGCAGGCCGGACGTCCTGCCCCAGGTTTTCCTTTAGAGGCTTGTCTTTAGAGGTTTGCCTTTACTGGAGAGCGGCACAGCCAAGCGGTACTCGGCTCGTCAAACGCAGCAAACGCCGAGCTACCGCCCAACGCGTGTTGCGCGTTTACTGAGGATGCACGGGCGTAATCTGTTTAATAGGAGCGCCCCGTTTATTTATGAACCGAAGAGAGTTCATCGCCACTACTTCCCTCGCCGCCTTTAGGCTGCCGGTATTCGCTCGTGAAGCTTTTGACTATCCCTGGAAGCTTGGAATCATCACTGACGAAGTTTCGCCGGATCTTGCCGTCGTCTTAAGTCGTTTCTATCCCCGATATGGATTAAAATGGGCGGAAATCCGGAACATCAAGCTGAATGGCGCTAGTAAATACGTGTACAAGAGCGCAACACCGGCGGAGCTAGCTGGGATTAGGAAGCAGCTGGACGATGCCAACGTAAAGTTGTCGGTGCTGGATACGGGCGTTTATAAGATCCTCCTTCCCGGCACTAAGGCTGTGGGCGATAACGCTGCCGACTTGAATCCGGCAGAAGGTGAATACGAAAGACAGCTGGAGGATCTCAAGCGAGCAGCCGATGCGGCTCATGCGCTTGGCACGAATCGGGTTCGAATTTTCACTTTCAAGCGGGTCGAGAATCCCGACGCAATCTTTAACCGAATTGTGGACAGCTTGCACAAGGCCATTGGTGTTGCGAAACAACATGACATCACGTTGCTGGTTGAGAACGAGTTCGATTGCAATACTGCAACCGGGACTGAAACGGCAAAGCTTTTCAAAGCGATTCCAGACCGTACCTTGATGCATAACTGGGACCCCGGCAACTGTTTCGAAGCGGGAGAGCAGCCCTTTCCCAAAGCCTGGAACCAGTTGGATCATAGCCGCATCAGCCATATTCACTTGAAGGATGCGGTTGGGAAGAAGTGGGCGCCGATCGCGGGCGGCGAAATCGATTTCGTGGGTCAGTTCAAAGCGCTAAAGGAGATGAATTATTCAGGCACCCTGTCGCTGGAAACGCACTACAAGAACGCTCAAAATGACCCGTACGCTTCTAGCGTAGAATCCATGAATGGTTTAGTTAGCGTACTGAAGAAAGTGTAAGGAGAAGAAGCATATGGAGAACGGTGTGGAATCGACGGACCGCAGGAACTTTCTGAAGACGAGCGCCCTGGCCGCGGGTGTAGTCTCGGCCGCATCTGTGAAAAAGGTACTGGGCGCTAACGACCGCATTCGTATCGCAGTCATTGGCCTGAACGGTCGCGGATGGGACCATGTGCACGGATATCATTCACTCTCAGGTGTGGAAGTAGCTTACTTCTGCGATGCCGATGAGAACGTGCTCAACCGCCGCTTGGCCGAATGCGACAAGATGGGCATGGCGAAGCCGCAAACTTACACTGACGTTCGCAAGTTGCTGGAAGACAAAAATGTGGATGCGGTCTCCATTGCAACGCCAAATCACTGGCACTCGCTGATGGGCATCTGGGCGGCGCAAGCCGGCAAAGATGTCTACATTGAAAAACCCTGCAGCCATAACTGGTGGGAAGGACACCAGTTGGTGAAGGCAGTAGAGAAATACAACATCATTTGCCAGCACGGTAGCCAGTGCCGTTCGAGTCTGGCGATTCGCGAAGCCATGGACAACATGCAGTCCGGCCTGATTGGCGATATGTACATGTCGCGCGGGCTTTGCTACAAGTGGCGCGCAAGCATCGGCCATGCGGCTCCTGAGCCGGTTCCCGCAGGAGTTCATTACGACTTATGGACCGGCCCCGCGCCGATGAAGCCGTTTACTAAGAACCGTTTTCATTACAACTGGCACTGGATCTGGGACACCGGAAATGGTGATTTGGGCAACCAGGGGATTCATGAAGTGGATCTGGCGCGCTGGGGATTGGGCGTAGGGTTTCCAACAAAAGTGACAGCGATGGGCGGCCACTTCCTATTTGATGACGACCAGCAGACGCCAAACAACATCAACGTTTCTTACGAATTTAAATCGCCCAACGGCAAAGCGAAGATGATCAGCTTTGAAGTGCGCGGATGGATGACGAACCACGAGGCTGGTATCGGCACGGATGAGTTCTCCAGCGGCAGCGTTCCCATTGCGGGACCATCTACAAAAAATACTCCAAAACCTTCGACCATTGGCAACCTGTATTACGGTTCGAAAGGGTATCTGGCCATCTCCAATTACGATTCTTACAAGAGTTTTCTCGGCGATCAGGGCACGCCGGGCCCAGCCAAAACCGCGCCGGTGGGTCATGAGCATTACCAGAACTTTATAGATTGCATGCGCAGCCGCAAGGCCGCAGACCTGCATGCGCCAATCATCGAAGGACACAAATCCGCAACGCTAGTGCATCTGGCGAATGCTTCGTATCGCTTAGGCCGGACTATCAACTTCGATCCCGAAACCGAGACGGTGCTCAACGATCCGGAAGCTACTGAACTGCTGAGGGGAACATATAGAGATCCCTTCATTGTTCCCGAACAGGTCTGACAACCCACAGCCAAGCGGCAACGCCAAAATTCTGAGCAAGTGTAATTTATAAGGATGGGTAAATCAACTAGGGCGGTGCTTATCGCCCTTTTTTGCTTTCAGGCTGCGTATAGCCAAACAACGGTGGTTCTAAAGGCCGCCCGAATGTTCGACGGGAAGAGCGATTCCGTCGTTGAGCCAGGCTTAGTCGTGATCACCGGAAACAAGATCACGGCCATTGGAGGTTCAGTTCCACAGGGCGCCAAGGTGATCGACCTAGGTGACGCCACGCTGCTTCCCGGATTTATCGATGCTCACACGCACCTATCGATGGCCTTTAATCCGGATTACAACGGACAGCGGCTTCAAGTTCTGCAGCAGCCGGTATCGGAGGCGGCCATCAGGGCAACGGTGAATGCGCGTAAGACATTGATGGCCGGCTTCACGACTGTTCGCGACGTAGGCTCCAGCGACTTCATCGATGTCGGCCTGCGGAATTCGATTAATGCTGGCGTCATTCCGGGACCGCGGATGCTGGTTTCCGTACATGCGCTGGGCGGGACGGGCGGTCATTGCGACGACAGTGCAGGATTTCGCGAAGGCCTATTCCAGCATGAGAGTGGTCCAACTGATGGTGTAATCAACTCGCCGGACGACGCGCGGTTTGCGGTGCGCTGGAACATCAAGTATGGCGCCGATGTGATTAAGACCTGTGCCACGGGCGGAGTTCTATCCCCGACAGATGATGTGGACGTTCCCCAGTTGAGCCAGGCCGAATTGGACGCCCTGGTCAGCACGGCTCACGAACTGCGCCGCAAAACCGCCGCCCACGCACATGGGGCCGAAGGCGCAAAGCGGGCCATCAGAGCCGGAATTGATTCTATTGAACACGGCACTTTTCTGGACGACGAAGCCTTGCAGATGATGCATGAACGGGGCACATACCTGGTGCCTACGCTCAGCGTTCGGTCTGGACTCGCTGAATCAAAGTTCCCGCCCCTGGTTCAGGCAAAGGCCGACTTGGCTGTGAAAGCTCAGGACTCCATGGTCCGGCGCGCACTTGCGCATGGAGTGAAAATTGCCCTCGGCACTGATGCCGCCGTTTATCCACACGGTGATAACGCCCTGGAGTTCGTGCTGATGTCGGATGACGGTATGACGCCAGCGCAATCCCTTAGGGCAGGCACTTCCGTGGCGGCGGATCTGCTGGCGATGTCCCAGAAAGTAGGCACCCTGGAAACCGGTAAGTTCGCCGACGTGGTGGCCGTTCCCGGAAACCCGCTTAGCAACATTAAGGTGACACAAAGCGTCATCTTTGTGATGAAAGATGGAACCATCTACCGTGATGACCGCTTGCATAATTAAGCCCTTTATCTCTGATTCACAAGAATGTAACGAATTCGTCATGCTCCCTTGATGACGAATTTTGATACTAATGGACGCACCACTAGATACCGAATCTGCCATTGCCGGCCGAGTCGTTGGTATCGAAAAAGGATGAAATTATGAAATTGCTAGGTTTTTTTGCGAACTCGTCAGGACTGCTTCTTGCCGCGCTCGCTGCTTCAGTCGTCGTGAGCCCCGTTAGCGCCCAGGTTTCACTCACCGGAGCGGGCGCTACTTTCCCCGCTCCTATCTATCAGAAATGGTTTGCCGACTATCAGGCTGTTGGCAAAGTTCAGATCAACTATCAAGCGAACGGTTCCGGCGGCGGTATCAAGGCCGTGACCGATGGCACTACCGACTTCGGCGCCAGCGACATGCCGATGACGGATGAGCAGATCAAGACCTATAAGGAAAAGAATGGCGGCCACGGAATTCTGTTGTTTCCCACCGTCTTAGGCGCTGTTGTGCCCACGTACAACATTCCTGGCGTTACGGGCGAATTGAACTTCCCCCAAGCCGTCCTCGCCGACATCTATCTCGGCAAAATCACCAAGTGGGATGATCCGGCTTTGATGAAAGCCAACGCCGGCGTGAAACTTCCGTCCCTCCCGATTGTTGTTGTGCATCGCTCGGAAGGCAGCGGCACATCCTTCTGCTTCACTGATTTCCTATCGAAGGTTAGCCCCGAATGGAATTCCAAGGTAGGCAAGAACACCTCCGTGAGCTGGCCGGTTGGTTTAGGCGCCAAGGGTAATGATGGCGTCGCTGGGTTGATTAAACAACAGTCTGGTTCTCTCGGTTATGTAGAGTTGATCTATGCGGTGGAAAACCGATTGCCGTACGGCAAGGTCGAGAACAAGGCCGGCAAATACGTGAAGGGCGAGTTGGCGACGGTTACCGCTGCTGCCGCTGCCATGAAGGAAATGCCCGCCGATTTCCGCGTCTCCATCACTGATGCCCCAGGCGCCAACGCCTATCCGATTTCTACCTTTACCTGGCTGCTGGTTCCTGAGTACATTTCAGATTCTGCCAAAAAGACAGCTCTGACGGGCTTTTTGAACTGGGCCATTACCAAGGGCCAAAGCGAAGTGGAGAGCCTGGATTACGCCAAGCTTCCTGCCGCAATTGCGTCCAAAGAACAAAAGCAGATCAGTTTGATCAAGTAAGCCCATCCCCATGGGAAGTACATCCATTGCCGAAATAATGCATCGACCCGCGAGCCGGGGGTTTATCTCCCGGCTTCGCGCTGGCGATGAATTGTCTCTGCTGATTACATTTGCGGCTACCGTCTCGATACTGCTGATAGTCGGCATCATCATCGTTGAGCTGTGGATGAATTCCCGGCTGGCGATCAACGCCTTTGGGTTCGGGTTCCTGAAGAGTTCGCTTTGGAATCCGAATTCGGACAAGTTCGGCGCTCTCCCCTTTGTCTTTGGCACTTGTGTTACCTCGGCACTGGCGCTTCTAATCGCGGTCCCCACGGGGGTAGCCGCGGCAATTTTCCTGGCGGAGATGGCGCCTCCGGCATTCTCAAACATCCTGACATTCCTGATCGAATTATTAGCCGCTGTTCCCAGTGTGATTTATGGCCTCATCGGCATATTCATTCTGGTGCCGCTAATCCGCGAGTACTTGGCCCCCGTCCTTCAGAAGACGCTAGGCTTCACGCCCTTTTTCACCGGAACTTTTTATGGCGTCAGCTTCCTTTCCGCAGGCCTTGTCCTCGCAGTAATGGTGGTTCCTTTCATCGTTTCGGTGTCGCGCGAAGTGCTGCTTGCCGTTCCGACCGAGCAGCGTGAAGCCGCCTTGGCCTTAGGAGCAACCAAATGGGAAACCACCTGGGATATTGTTCTGCCCAACGCCAGCGTCGGCATAATGGGTTCGTTTTTTCTGGCTTTAGCGAGAGCGCTCGGCGAAACCATGGCGGTAACCATGGTGATCGGCAACACGCCCAACATCACGGCCTCACTTTTTTCGCCCGGGTACTCCATTGCCGCCGTTATCGCTAATGAATTCGCGGAAGCTAGCGGAGATCTTTATGTCGAATCGCTCATCTATTTAGGTCTTGTGCTATTCGGACTGACTATCATCATCAACGCGGTAGCACGAATCCTCATCATCTTGACCCAAAGGCAGAGGAGCTAAAAGCGTGACGATGGAAATCTCCACGCGGCGGAAAGTAACAAACGCCGTCATGCTTTCTCTGTCAGGGCTTTGCACATTAGCCGTTGTCAGCGTATTGTTCTTCATTCTGGGTTATTTGCTTTATCACGGCATTTCTTCCTTGAACTGGGCGTTTTTTACTCAGCTTCCCAAGCCTTCCGGCGAAACCGGTGGAGGCATGGCCAATGCGATTGTGGGAAGTGCTAAGGTGCTGGCGCTGGCGACTCTCATTGGAGTACCAATTGGCTTTATGGCCGGTGTTTACCTGGCCGAGTACAGCGGCAAGACCTTTGCGTTCATGATTCGTTACATTGTGGACCTCCTGAACGGTGTCCCGTCCATTGTGATCGGCATCGTGGCCTACGCGCTGGTGGTTCGCCCCATGAAGGGGTATTCAACGCTGGCAGGCGGCATAGCGCTGGGCATCATGATGATTCCTATTGCCGTGCGGACTACCGAGGAGTTTCTGCGAAGCATTCCGAATAATTTGCGCGAAGGAGCCATGGCGCTGGGCGCCACCAAAGCAAAGACAATTTACACGGTGGTTGTTCCGGCCGCAATCGCCGGACTAACCTCCGGAATGATGCTGAATCTGGCTCGAGTTGCCGGCGAGACCGCGCCGCTTTTGTTCACTGCACTGGGCAATATGTTCTGGAGCAAGGGTTGGACACATCCCACCGCCACCCTGCCTGTGATGATCTATAACTATGCGCTTGCTCCGGAGGAAGATCTTCATCAACAGGCTTGGGCGGCCGGTTTCGTCCTGCTTACGCTTGTGCTGGCTATTAATGTTACGGCGCGCAGCATCATCGCACGCGGACCTGCTGCAAAGAAAAGATGACCATGGGCTCTCAACCAAATATTTCTAAAGAAACCGCGAGTGTCCCGGTGACAAATACATCCGTTCCCAATCCACCGCACCCATCGGATTATAAACTGAGCGCCAGGGATATCAACTTCTTCTATGGCAGTTTTCAGGCGCTGTACAACATTACGCTCAATATTCCACCCAACAAAGTCACTGCTTTTATTGGACCCTCCGGCTGCGGCAAGTCGACATTTCTCCGCACCATGAACCGGATGAACGAAGCCATCCGCAATACGCGCGTGGAAGGCAGTCTGATCCTGGACGGAGACAATCTACTCGATATGGACGTCACCTATGTGCGTCGCCGGGTCGGCATGGTTTTCCAGAAGTCAAATCCCTTTCCAAAGAGTATTTTCGACAACATTGCTTATGGGCTGAGAGTGAATGGCATTACAAAAAAGTCAGTTGTGGAAGAGGCAGTGGAGCGTAGTCTTACACATGCCGCGCTTTGGACCGAAGTAAAAGATAAGTTGAACCGGCCGGCGTCTGCCTTATCGGGTGGTCAGCAGCAAAGGCTTTGCATTGCCCGCGCCTTAGCGGTTGAGCCCGAAGTTTTGTTACTGGACGAGCCGTGTTCCGCGCTGGATCCTATTGCCACGCTGAAGATTGAGGAACTCCTGTTCCAGATCAAAGACATGACCACGATCGTCATCGTCACTCACAACATGCAGCAGGCCGCTCGCCTGGCTGATTTTACGGGATTTTTCCTTCTCGGCAAATTGATTGAAATCGACGATACGAAGAAGATATTCCAGAATCCCGGCAAAAGAGAAACAGAAGATTATGTTACCGGCCGCTTCGGCTGAGTTGAAGGATTAGCAGAGTGCGTCACTTTGAAAGAGAGTTAGATCAACTCAAAGCCAAACTGCTGGAGATGAGCGCCCTTGTGGAAAGCGCCGTCTACCGGAGTGTTCAGGGCGTGGTTGAAAAAAACGAAGAGCTCGCGCAGCAGGTGTTGAAGAACGAGGCGCGCATTAACCAGCTGGAGCTGGAGATTGACGACATGGCAATCGGCCTGCTTGCTTTGCAGGCGCCCATGGCGTCTGACCTGCGTCTTGTCACGGCGGCGATCAAGATCAATAACGATCTGGAGCGCATGGGCGACCTTTCTGTGAGCATCGCGCAGAGCGCATTGGCACTGATGCGGGAACCGTTGATTCGCCCGCTGATTGATATCCCACATATTGCCGGCTTGGCGCAGAGCATGGTCCGGAAAGCGCTGGATGCGTTTGTCAATCGGGATGCGGAAATGGCGCGCAGCGTTCTGGCTTCAGACGATGCGGTGGATAACATGCGCACCGCCAGCTACCACGAATTGATTAGCTTTATGGAAGCGAATCCCACCCAAATCCAGCAAGCACTCTATTTGCTCTCGGTCATTCGAAACTTGGAACGCATCGCGGACCATTCCACGAATATTGCAGAAGATGTTTTATTCCTTGTGAAGGGGATAGACGTCCGGCATCACAATGAGACGCGAAGAAGTTCGGTCGGGGAAGTTCGAGTTAAAACCAACTAGCCTAAAACAATTACCTGGAATCCGACCAGGGGCTCCCACGGCCGCTTTCGATGGTGATAGCCTAAATCGAATGCGAGCAATGAGAGTAGTCGGCTACACCGCAGGCGCCCTGGTCGGTGGTATGTCGGCGGCAGCGGCCTATGGCAGCGTTGCCAAGTCTTCCCAATTATTCGGTCCAACGGTTTATAAAGGACCAGGGCGGCGAAAGACAATAGCACTGACTTTTGATGATGGCCCCAGCGAGAGTACTCCTGAACTGCTGGACTACCTCGATTCCGAGGGCGTCAAAGCCACTTTTTTCCAGTGCGGAATGCATGTGCGTCGCCTTCCCCATATCGCTGGTGACGTAGTCGCCGCTGGCCATCAGATAGGCAATCACACCTATTCGCACCCGCATCTGCCATTCAAGTCACGTGACTTCATCGAGCGGGAATTTACCGAGACACAGTTCATCATTCAGGACGAGACCGGCATCACCCCTATGCTGTTGCGTGCTCCCTACGGAGTTCGCTGGCTAGGAATGAAGTATGTCCAGGAGCGCTTGGCATTACTCAGCGTGATGTGGACTGTTATCGGGCGAGACTGGCGCTGGTCCGCTCGTAAAATCGCAGATCGGGTTCTTCGGCAGGCAGCGCCGGGCGGGATCATTTGCCTGCATGATGGCCGGGGCGCCGAGGTAAAGCCGAATATTCGTGAGACGCTAAACGCCGTCCGTGAAATTGTTCCACGCCTGCATGACGCCGGGTACAAGTTCGAAACGGTTAGCGAACTGCTTGCTGGGTAGGCTGGCAGCCGAGCGGTGCTTGGTCAACACACACAAGAAATCGCCAAGCCGCCGCGCAGACGTTACCGGCCAATCACTGAAGGGTGGTGCGACAACCGGCACACTGTACCTGATCGGCGCAGGACCCGGCGACCCCGAACTGCTCACCCTTAAGGCCGCACGCGTAATTGCCGAATGCCACGTAATTCTGTATGACCGCCTCGTCGGTCCTGGTGTCCTGAAATTCGCCGCTCCGGATGCCGAATTAATCTACGTTGGCAAGCATGAGGGTGAACAGGAGCGGACGCAGCAACAGATTTTCGATCTGATTCTTCATCATGCGCGCGCCGGCAAAACGGTAGGACGGCTCAAAGGGGGAGATCCGATGATCTTCGGCCGCGGAGGAGAAGAATGGGCGCTGGCGGCTGAGCATGATATTCCCACGGTCCTGATTCCGGGTGTTAGTTCCGCGACCGGGTTACCAGGCTTGGCCGGCATTCCTCTGACCCATCGGCATATCTCCAATGGATTTGCTGTGGTGACTGCGTACCAGGAGCATGGCGACGCCCAGGAGTGGCAGCGCTTTTCCTCCATCGATACCTTGGTGATCTTGATGGGGGTCAAGAATCGCGCATTCATTGCGCAGTCTTTGATCCAGGCTGGAAGGTCGCCGGATGAACCGGCTGCGTTTATCGAACGAGGCAGCCTGCCCTCTCAGCGCGTGATCACAACTACCCTCAAAGAGGTTGCGGCGGGGCAAGCGGATGTGAACACTCCGGCAGTGTTTATCGTGGGCGCAGTCATCAACTTGCGTCCTACTTGACCACTTCCAGAACGGCGAGTGTTTGCGGCCCAAGAGTGACGGTTTGATCTAATCGGATAGTCCGAGCGGGGGCCAGTTCGGACGCTTTGCGCAGGCTCTCGATTTGCGTTAGCGTCGGCCACGCGGGAGAGCCCATGGATTTGAATTGTTCGAGCGGGGAAGCAACGCCAGGACCCACCATTCTGATCCGGGCTTTTGACGCCCGGACTCCAGCAAGCCGAATATTAAATGCACGCGGAGGCGCCATTTCACCCGGCTCTGCGTAATTCCAGAGTGCAATTATCAGCCGTCCGTCCTTCGTTCGAGTGGCCAGAACATTTTCAGACTCAACATCGAGGCGAGTATCCCCCAAAGTGTGCAGCAATTCAAAAGCGCGAAAGGCGGCCTTTGGGATGTCGCGCTCTGCCATCAGGCCATAGCCGCCATAGAATGGTGTTCGAACCACTCCCTGCTCTTCGAAGACATCCGAGAAACACCAATAGGAAGTCATGAAAACCAGGCCATCGCTTTCGCGAATGTTATTGGCCAGCCACGGACCCATGAATGCACTATCGGTCACGTCCGGCTGATTCATATACGACGCGTTGTACTCCGACCAGATGATGGGAGTGTCGGGCGCTGCCGAAGCTTTGACTTGGTCAAATACTTTCTTCGCGGAGCGCGCCACCATATCCCGGCGGGCGATTTTTTCCGATGTGCCGAACACATCCTGCGAAGTGTCATTACCGTACACATGAGTGGAGACAAAATCAAACGGCACGTGATTCGCCGTGCAGTGCGCAATGAAGGCATCCACCCAGGCCGCCTGCGCTGTAGCTGGGCCACCCACCCGAATTCGGCTGTCCACGCCCTTTAGGGCCTTGGCAGTAGTGTCGTAGAGTTCAAAATAGGTAGCTTGCTGCGGGCTGCCGTCCCAGAAATCGATATTCGGTTCGTTCCACACTTCGAAGTACCAGCTGTCGACTTCTGCTTTGCCATACCGGGTCTCCAAATGTTTTGCGAAGGCCTCAATCAGAGCTCCCCATTTTGCCTGGTCCTTGGGCGGCGAGGGCAGAGGCTTGTACCAGAAGGCATGCGGTTTGAGATTGGCAGCTAGCTTCCGCGGCATAAAGCTGATCTCGACAAAGGGCTTCACGTGGTTCGCCAGCAGACCGTCGTAAATCTGGTCTACATAGGAGAAATTGTAGATCGGGTTTCCGTGATCGTCTTCCTCGAACACGCCGTTTTCGTCGTCCAGAATGGCGTGAAAACGAATGTATTGAAGGCCAGTAATGTCACGCACGGCGCGCAGATCCTGACGGTAATCTTCGCGCAAACTTAGATTAGCTCTCGATGAGCCGAACATCTGCTCCCAAAAATGTGGGAAAGCATGGCCAGGGGCGGCTGCGTTTATATTGATAGCCTCAGCCACAGGTTGTTGCGTTTGCGCTGGAAGAAGTACGCCCGCGGCGAAGAGAACAAAGACGGGAAGTCGGCTTCGCATGGCCCTATTGTGCACCATAGCGGTTGGCTGCTTCGGTCACAAGCAGACCCATTTTCGGATGACTTGGCTCCAATATTGGTTCGATGCCACAGGCGCGCAAGGATTCGCTGCAGGTGGGGCCGATGGAGGCGACAAATAACTTCCGCAAAGCCTCCAGCGCCGCGGCCCGCTTTGTTTGTGAATCGGCAAACTCCAAGAAGTGCTCAATTTGCACGCCGGTGGTGAAGAGCGCTGCCTGAAATTCACCGTCGAGCAGACTCTGCAGGGCGGTGTGAAGAGGCCCGGTATCGTCCGGCAGCGCCCAGTTGTAAACCGGTACGGGCATCACGCTGCGGCCCTGGTCGGCTAGGCCCTTCAACAGGACGGTATTGCTCCGCCCATATTCCTGAACAGCCACTCGCTTTTCCGGCCTCTCCGCCACCGCCACCAGAAGCTCACGCCAAGTGTTCGGTTCAGGCACTTGCACGGCTATAGGCACCAGCCACTCCCGAAGCACGGCGCTTGGTTTGGGTCCTCGCGCCACAATGGCGATATGCCTTAGCGCAGTGGGCAGCTTTTCGGCCGGCTCACGCTCCGCCAGAACGCGTTGGAGCAAACGCGTACCCACGCCGGTCAGGAAAATCGCCATATCGAAATCGCCTGCATATAGCCGGTCAGCGAAAGTGTAAGCCTCCGTATTGGCGGCCAGCGGCACTTCTTTAAGCGCCGGAGCCACGAACGGCTCGCCCTTCTGAATTCGAATCAGCTGAGCAAGCTCATTGGCACGCCTGCTTTCAAAGGCCAGAACACGAGCGTTTTCGAATGACATCTTGCCCGCATATTAGCGCATGAAGATCACCGCAATGGACATTCGCTGGTACGATACGAGATAAGTTCCCCAGAGGTATGTTTCTGATGAAGTACGTTTCCGCCACAATCGCTTTTTTGTTTGTCAGCTTCTGTTCCGCTTCTGCGCAGCAGGGACCGCCGCCCGGTACTCAGACGGATACTAAGCCCCCGGAAGTGTTCCTGGACAATACCCGCCCATTGATTCAGAAGAAGGATAAGCCACCGACGGCGCGCACGGTAACGGGGATTGTGACTGACGATACGGGACGCCCGCTGGAAGGCGCGCTGGTGAGCGTCACGGAAGTAAAGACCAGTCAAACCCGGAAGTTCTTCACCAAGAAAGACGGCCGTTATATGTTCGATGATCTGTCGTTCACCAACGACTATGAAGTGCAAGCCAAGTGGAAGAAGCTGACGAGCGAAGCAAGGAAAATCAGCCAGTATGACCACACGGCAAAGGTGGTCCGGTTGCTCAAGGTAGACACTCCCGAAGGCTATACCGAACCATCTGCCAGTGCGGCTGAAGTTAAAAAGTAGCAGCAGTTACTGCCGCGCGCACATCTCAGGGAAATACTTCTTCAAGGCGGCAATCTTAGGCAAGTCGTTGTACACGATGTAAGGCTGATTTGGATTGTGATCCAAATAGTGCTGGTGATAAGACTCAGCGGCATAAAAACCCTTCAGAGGCGTTACCTGAGTCACAATGGGCTTGCGGTAAACGTGCGCTTCGTCTAATTGTTTGATGTAGGACTCAGCAACCCGCTTCTGCTCGTCATTGGTGTAAAAAATGGCCGAACGGTATTGGGTTCCGGAGTCGGGTCCCTGGCGGTTCAACTGAGTCGGATCATGCGCGACGGAAAAGTAGATCATCAACAACTGGCCGTAAGTGACCTTTGCTGGATCGTATGTGATCTGCACTGATTCGGCATGACCGGTATCGCCTTCGCTGACGCGCTCATAATGAGCTGTGGATTTATCCCCGCCGGCGAACCCGGAAACAACGTTGGTGACGCCTTTCACCCGTTCAAAAACGCCGGCAACGCCCCAGAAGCAGCCGCCCGCAAGCACGGCAGTTTGGCTGCCGGTTGCCGGAGCGGAATCGACCGCAGGGCTTGGGAATGAAACAGCCTGTGCCGCGAAAACAACTGACGCGCCCAGGGCAAAAAATGTTGCGACTGTCTTGCTGAAACTCATAAGAAACATCCTTTAGATTCTGACTACTCGTGCGAGTTGCGAATTACTTCCATTCGGGGTTCTTCCCCATGCTGATCAGGTTTGCCAGGATCCGGTATGCACCGGGAACACCGGCCGGGAGTTGTCTGTACAAAGCGAAGGCATCGTAGATATAGATGCCTTTTCCGTAGTGCGCGACCAGGAGCCCACCTTCCTGCGGCCCCTGTTCGGGATCGTGCGTCTCCACGAGCGAGATGTAGTGCAGCTTGTCCCAAGTTTGCAGAAATCCATGGCCGCGCTCCTCTTCCCAACCTTTGAAATCATCGGGAACAATCCGGTTGGGCCACGCAAAGACCGGACTGTCGGGATGCAGAAACTTCACGGCTGACGCCTCATCCACAACCTTTGACGGATTCGATCCCAGCGACAAAGCATAAGGCGCCAGATCGCCGTCAAAGTTCTGAAGGTTATATTGCACCACCAATACGCCACCGTTTTTCACATAGTTGAGCAGCTTCCCGTTCACGGCCCGGATATCGGGACGAGTGTAGGCTCGCACTCCAAGCACGATGGCATCGTAGTGGCTCATGTCGAGTGTTTGCACGTCGCTGGCGGTGATTATTTGGGCATGGATACCGAGCTCGTCCAGCGCCACCGGAATATCATCACCGGTGCCGGGAATGAAACCGACGTTCAGTTTCGGCGCGACTTTGACATCGACGCCTACAGCCTTATAAGACGAAGGAAGATAAGCCGGATACCGTCGTACTCCCGGGTACCCGACCATCCGGTATCCCTCTTCGAAAGTTTTCCCCTTCATCTCGGCCACTGCTCTTATTTCGTAGTCCTTTGGCTGAATGTTACGTGGCGTCACCTGGAAGCTGAAATTTTCCTCTTCGCCATCCTGGTTGAAATGGAACTCGGTGCTCTCAGGAGAGGCAGTCCAACCCGCGGGTAACCGCAGCCGTAAGGTCCCGCTTGCGGCGCCTTTTACATTGCTTTGCACCTTGCATGGAAAGGCGAAGGCCTTAGCATCCAGAGGAACCGCGCCGCCATGACTTGAGAGCGACACCGAAAGCGCCGGGCCAACAAGAAGCGGATCTTCCACAATGCCGACGCCTTCCAGCCGGTGAGCAGCTTCTACTGTTTTCTCAATGCTGAAGTGAACATCGCGGTACGCCAGTCGAATCGTGGACGCAAGCGGATAAGGTGCTAGAGACAACGTCTGATAGCGCTCGTCGTAGAGATTGTAATAGGGTTGCTCCAAATTCGGGCGTCCAAAATAAGCGCGTGTTAATGACGCGCTTTCTGGCACGACCACATTGAACTTGGCCTTGTTCTCCTGGCCGGCGGCCAGCAGCATGGAGGTCGATGCGAGCGGCTCGATAGTCCAGGGCTTCCCATCCGCCGCGGACACATTAATCCCCTCAATGTTCACCGGTTCGCTTCCTCCGTTCGAAACCAGCGCTTGCACGACAAACTTCTGCCCTGGAATCGCCATGGTGAAAGTAGTCGCTTGTGCCCCGCCGAAGCGGTTATCGGGCTCTTTTTCGGGAGCCACGCTGCTGTCAAAGTACACGCCGAGCGCCAGGCAAAGAGCATGCTCTAGCTGTCTTTCTTTCACCTGAAGCTCGAACACCACATCGCTGCGTCCCGGCTCTGCCAGAGTTCCGTTCTTGGTTTGGCCAATCAGGCTTCGAATGTTCTTCAGCGCTTCGGCTATTTGGGGAGCAACGCCGGCGGGATGCTCTGGCTTTAGCTGGCTGGCAGCCCGCTGAATCAGGTTATCCACGGTTTCTAAGCCAGCCCTGAGTGAGCTGGTGTCGCCGGCGGCTAGAGTGGCTATGCCTGGAAGAGAAACGTCAATGCCGTCGTAAAAGGTCTTCTCTTTGTCCGCTGCGGGAATCCTGGAACCGTAGCGATGATAGGCGGCCGAATAGGGCCCGGGTGGAGGAGTGGTATTGCCTCCGTTCTGTGTCTTCTGGAGACCCCAACCCGTTCGCGAAATCTGCAGGTATGTCAAACCTTCCGCCGGGTCCAGCATGCCCTCCGCGATTTCCAGACTGGTTGGCGGCCTTTCATTAATCCAGGTTTTGTCTACATAGTTGTAGAAGCGTATAGGCACATATTTGTCTGTTGCGTAATCGTAAATCGTGTTTTCTTTGGTGGGAGCGAAGAAAGGCACACGCGCATAGACTTTCACAGGCGCCCACGGCCGCAAGCCTTCCCGGATCTGCTCCGGAAAGCGGTTGGGGTCAGCCGCAGCGACGAATGCCTCCTGCGCCATTTGGCCAGCGACCTGGTGATTACCGTGGCCGTCGGTTGGTGCGCCCGCGAACACCGAGGTAATGATCAAGGGGCGTGTCATTCGAATAACGCGCACTACATCTGACAAAACACGGTCGTAGCCCCATTTATCCAACGCTTCTTCACGCGTCTTGGAGAAACCGTAATCAATCACCCGGGTCCAATACTGCTCAACCCCGTAATAGCGGTCGGCTTGCAGCAGCTCCTGAGTCCGAACCAGACCTAACTCGTCATACATGTCTTCCGACATGGCATTCTGGCCCCCCTCGCCGCGATTCAGCGAGAGCAGCGATGCGCGTGCGCCACGACCACGTGACTCTTCGGCGAGCATGCCACCGTCTTCATCATCAGGGTGAGCGGTCACCATCAAAATACTGGCTCGCGTGCGCAGCTCAGTTAGTACTCGGGCAAGGCCGGCGGTGCCGCGATCCAAGTCGAGAGGCATCGCATTTGGATTGATCTCAGAGCCACGAACAGCCCATCCGGCAATAGCAGCAAGGAGTATGGCGCTGCTTAAAGAAGTTAGCTTGGATGAACGGAATGCCCTGCAGAATGCAGCGCACCCGGAAACTATTTCGCTAGCGGCAGGAAAGGACCAGTTTTTCATGACAAAACGCTCATTATTCCAGACTAAGCTGGCGACTGAAAAATATTCCGCTTGACATTAGTCGTTATAACGACTAATTTGAAACAGACAGAAGAGAGAGGAAAAAGGGGCCCGCCCCGCTATATGTTTTCTAAGCTGAAGTCTTATCTATTGCCGGCAACATTAGTTATCGGCGCTTCCGTTCCCGCTGCTGCCCAGCACGCATACAACATTGACCCCACCCATTCGTCCGCGCAATTCAGCGCGACGCATATGATGATTTCCAACGTGCATGGCGAGTTTCAGAAGGTTTCCGGTAGTGTTTTCTTCGACCCTGCTAAGCCGGAAAACGACAAGATTGACGCCACGGTAGACACAACCACGGTGAGCACTCGCGACGAAAAGAGAGACGGACACCTGAAGAGCCCCGATTTTTTCGACGTGGCCAAGTATCCAACGCTGACCTTTAAGAGTTCGGGCGCGAGCGTCGAAAATGGCAGGTTACTGGTGAAGGGCGATCTAACTCTGCATGGCATCACTAAGCCGGTCACATTGGCTGTTGATGGGCCCAGCGCGGAGATAAAGGATCCCTACGGGATGATGCGCGTTGGAGCAAGCGCCACGACAAAGATCAATCGCAAGGACTTCGGGCTCGTCTGGAATAAGACGCTGGATGGCGGCGGCGTGATGGTAGGCGATGACGTGCCGATCAGTATTGACGTGGAGCTTGTTCGCAAGCCTTAGTTTTAGGCAACACCCGCAACTTTAAGATGCAGCACCGGCGCGTTTTGGCTGAGCGGCCATTTGCAATTCGAACTCCGACGCTGATACTTTCCGCGCGACCTGAGATAAGCCAAGCGCCTGTCTCAGGTCGGCTTCTATGCTGTCGGAAAGTTCGGCATTGCTGATTAGAAATTGCCGGGCATTATCGCGGCCCTGACCTATGCGTTCGCCTTTGTAGCTATACCAGGAACCGCTCTTTTCAATCAAACCCTTCTCAGATCCCATGTCAAGAATGTCGCTATGCCGAGAAATGCCTTGACCGTAGAAGATATCTACCTCCACTTCTCGAAACGGAGCGGCGATCTTGTTCTTCACGATTTTGACTTTGGTGCGATTTCCAATCGCTAGGTCCCCATCCTTGATCGCAGTGGTTCGGCGAATCTCCGCTCGAACCGAAGCATAGAACTTCAGCGCCCGGCCGCCGGTCGTGGTCTCGGGGTTCCCGAACACTACGCCAATCTTTTCCCGCAGTTGGTTGATGAATACCAAAATGGTGTTCGCGCGAGAGACGGACGCGGTAAGCTTGCGAAGGGCCTGAGACATCATTCTGGCGTGCAGGCCCATGTGGCTGTCTCCCATTTCGCCTTCAATCTCAGCCTTGGGCGTTAAAGCGGCTACGGAGTCAATCACCAGCACGTCCAAAGCTTGCGATTGAACCAGGGCGTGCGCGATTTCCAAACCCTGTTCGCCATAATCCGGCTGGGAAACAATCAGGTTTTCGATGTCGACACCCAGCTTTCCAGCGTATGTTGGATCAAGAGCATGTTCAGCATCGACGAAAGCTGCACTACCGCCCAGCTTCTGCGCCTCCGCAATCAAATGCAGAGCGAGCGTCGTCTTCCCGGAAGATTCAGGACCGAAGATTTCGATCACCCGCCCACGCGGGAAACCGCCCGCTCCTAGCGCGTTATCAATGGCGACGGATCCGGTAGAGATGACTTCAACCGGAAGCGTGGCTCTTGACCCCAGCATCTGAACGGAGCCTTTGCCAAATTGCTTATCCATCTGGGCCAAAGTGGCAAGAATCTGGCGCCGTCGAATATCAAGTGATTGGGTGGACAAATTTCCGACTCCTGGTTCGTAAAGTGCGCGGTTCGCTTTGCCCGCTATTAACAAGTCCCTCCCATCAGCCGGAAGTCTCTACCTTCTGACGCCAGAAAAAACCTCTGCGAGTTTTAGCTCTTTGGTTTTAATAGCCGTACTTTTTAGTCGAGATAGTACTAGAAAAATACAAGGCTTGGTTGTATGCTGACTCCCAATGAAGGTTTCAGCTTTTATGACGCCGGCGTTGTTATGTGCTTTCGGTTGCCTATCGGTGTTGGCGGCCACCGCCGACCTGGGGAATCCTATGCAGGATGCTGAGAGGCCACATGCTGACCGAAAGGACAGAGCTTGGAAACGCTTTCGAAATGCTGAACTTAGTTACTGCGTAAGCTATCCTTCGCGGTGGTCAAAAGGGGATGCTTTTGACGGGAGCGGCCTTCTCATACGGACCGGGGTTCGTCAGATGCCTAATTCCACCGGCGAGATAGATGTCGGTCCTATTGATCTGCTCGTGCCCGATATTGCGCGACTAAGGCACATCAGCATCGATACGGACAGCCTTGATAATGACCTCGCGGAACATCTTGCCGGCCTCAAGAAGTTTGTGCGCGCGGAGCGCTTGGAGGTGTTGTCCCAGCACCGGCTGAAGCTACAGGGTTCTGCCGCTCTCTACGCAAAGAACCGGTATTACGATCCTTTGGAGCGCAGAGACTGGATCGAAGAAGTAGTCTTCGTACGTCGAGCCGGACTTGGGCGAACTGGCGGGCTCTACCGCCTGGAGCTGCAGTGTCCGCCCGCACAGATCGATCGTTTTGAGAACGTATTTGCCTATTTAGTGAACAGCTTCGCGTTCGACTGCAAATAGTGTTGGAAGTCCGCTGAACCAAGATGGGTTGACGGACCCGCACATCGCTGCGTGTCGCTACCCGAGCGAAGCTCCCGTTCGAAAGCAGCGTCCGAAGAAAGCCGTATTCAGCATCGGCTACCGATCACAAATCGTCAAAACAACGAGGTAGTGTCGCCTCGATCAAAAGAATGGTTACAAAGCAATTCCAAACATTGAAAGCGCCTTGTATATCTCTGATAATAGAGATCTCCTGATCGTGTCGCGCATACACATGGTCAGAAAGTACTCATCCTGATGCGATGAGATTCGCGAAATGGGCGATTTATTTTCTGGTGGGCTCAAGACAGTGGTACTCCATAGGTTTCGCGGACAGTACAGAACTGACTTGGCGTACTGGGTGAGGGCGGATACGCTTGGATCAACTCGATTTCAACGACTAGTAGTACCAGCAAAATGACGAAAGAGTGTTTAAGCAACTTTGAAGCACAGTCTTCGTTTTCTAACGCCAGTCAATGGGATCGAGAGACGGTGTCGGAAACTATGAGCGCAAGTCCATCGATTTATTCAAGGGTGTTAGCCAACTCGGCACGGCCGGCTCGACAGTCCGATGTTGTCTCGCCTAATTCTTCAGTCAGCATTTCATTATGTATTCTGTCCGCTGACTTCATCGCCCTATCCGTTGTGTTCGCGATGGCCATTCTACTGCGGCATTTCCTCACACCCACCTATCCCACGCTCTTCTGGTACCTCGAACTCCTGCCGTTTCAAGCCATGATTCTTGGCGCATTCTGGCTGCAAGGACTCTACCCTGGCGTGCTCCTACACCCAGCCGAAGAAATGCGGCGTATCACGGGCTCGGTAACCACTGTGTTTCTTGTCATAGCCTGCAGCTCATTTCTACTGCACACTGAGCGTAGTTATTCGCGCTCGGTGTATTTGATGACTTGGGCCGCCGGCATACCGCTAATCTTGATCGCCAGATTTGCCGTCCGGCACTTCTGCGGACGTTTCAAGTGGTGGGGCGTTCCGGCCTTGATTCTCGGGTCGGGTAGCGCGGCGGCGCGCGTTGCGCGGACACTACAGGATGGTCGCTGGGGCGTGCGAGCTATAGGCGTGTTGTCGGATAGCACGGTCCAGAACTGGCCGAAAGATCTGCCGCCTGTTATCGGACCCTTGAGCGCGGCTCCTCGTATGGCGAACGCAAAACTTTCTCAATACGCCATCATTGCTATGCCGCAAAATTCGGCTGAAGAAACTATGCACACCATCCAGGATTGCTGCCACGGCTTCCAGCACGTTCTGTTTATGCCTGACTTATTTGGTATTTGCAGTTTAGGTGTTGCCACCCGCGAGGTTGGTGGCGAAGTTGGCTTCGAGATGCCTCAGCGACTTTTCCAGACCGGCCCGGCGACCGCCAAGCGGGTCATTGACTTCGTTCTTTCACTGGGCGCCATCATAGTTCTCTTTCCCTTGATGGTGTTTTTAGTTCTCGCCGTCCGCCTCTCTTCTCGAGGACCTGCCATTTACAAGCAACCGCGCTGTGGCCGTGACGGCAGAATCTTCAGTGCTCTGAAGTTCAGAAGCATGGTTCCCAATGCCGACAAAATCCTGGCGGAGTACTTGGCGCGGCATCCCGAGCATCGATTTGAATGGCAGCGCGATCACAAACTCAAGAATGATCCCCGAATCACCGGAATCGGCAAAATCATCCGCCGTCTCAGCCTGGACGAATTGCCACAGTTATTCAATGTGCTGGCCGGACAGATGAGCTTAGTTGGTCCCCGCCCGATTGTGAAAGCGGAAATCGAAAAATACGGTCGGCGTTACGGCCTTTATAGCCGGGTGCGTCCAGGCATCACCGGCTTGTGGCAAGTGTCGGGCCGCAACAATACGACTTATGACGAGCGGATCACCCTCGACGAATACTATGTCCACAACTGGTCGGTCTGGCTCGATATCTACCTCCTCTTTCGAACCATTCGGACTGTCCTCACGCAAGAGGGTGCTTACTAGCCTCGGCAAGCCAGTCGGTGCTTGGTCAACACAAGGCAAAAAAACGCGAAGCCTCCGCGCGGGGCCTCATACGCGTTCACTGCAGAGAAGCGTGGGACAATCGTTGGCATGGGTGATAGCGAGAAGTTTGTAATCAGTCAGCCGCCTGAATTGTTTGCAAGAGTGGATGATGACCCGGGTCTTGCTCTGGGTGACAGCATCATAACCACAACGCTCGATAGCGCATTGAACTGGGCTCGAAAGAACTCGCTTTGGCCCATGACCTTTGGTCTTGCCTGCTGCGCTATTGAAATGATGTCGATGATGGCATCCCGTTATGATGCTGCTCGCTTCGGCGCCGAAGTGTTTCGCGGATCTCCGCGTCAGTCAGACCTGATGATTATTGCCGGTCGCGTATCGAATAAAATGGCGCCGGTGATCCGGCATCTCTACCGCCAGATGCCCGAACCCAAATGGGTTATTTCGATGGGCGCTTGCGCCACTTCAACAGGCGTCTTCAGCAACTACGCACTGGTCCCCGTAAACCAGGTAATTCCAGTGGATGTTTATGTTCCAGGATGCCCTCCCCGGCCGGAACAACTGATTTACGCCTTGATGTTGCTCCAAAAGAAAATTCAGGACGAGCACGGAACCGTAATGCGAACGCTCAATCTGGATTCCGCTTCAGCTTCGAAGGCTTAGAAAGCGCCTGTCTAGCGTTTCAATGGATCTTCGATCCAGGGCGGTGTCGCTTCCACCAATGATCCTAGAAACGGATCCACCTTTTCGAGCGCCTGTTTCATTTCCCAGGCTACTTTGCGGTAAGAAAAATGTCCCTTCACGCCGCTTCGAAGCCGCGAAATATACTCCAGTTCCGCAAAATCCATTTTGAAGAGAAACCGCGAGCGTGCAGCCAACGGTAGGAGATATTGAGCCGCCGGTTGGGGCAAATTGCCGATGGCCTGATCTGCCGCATTCAACGCCTCGCTAAATACCTGCCCGGCGCCGCACAGTTTCACCGCTTCGGGCGTCGAGTAACCCAGTCGATTGGTATAAGGCTGCCGGATTTGCTGGCAACGGCGATGCCGGTGCAGGTCACGATAGGCTCCAATGTCCATCACTATGTCGAAGACAAAAGGCGCAGAGCGGAAGGCTCTTGGCAATTCGTCTCTCCTTGCCCTTGATCCCAGCGCCACATCAAACAACTCCTTACGCCTGGCCGCGGACCATTGCGAGACCGTGGAGTAGAGCGTCCGGTAGCTGAGCTTCGTCACCGGATAAAGCAGGGTTGCGCAGATATCTGCCACATGGTCAGACGGCTGGTGCAGGTCTACGTCCGGCGCCTCATCCGAATCGCCAGGATGGAAATGATGGTTAGCCCACTCCGTCAAATCGGCACGCAGTCGGTTGGTATATTCGTCCGGTTCCGCATGACGCGCCAAGGTAGGCGCCAGCGGTTCGCCGCCGGTAGAATCGAGCGGCCAGCCGCAATCAGGCGGCACGGAGCAGGCGTGCGCGAGCTCTTTGGCCAGATCTCGCAATTCTTCAAACTCCGAGGCGCGAAGACGGCGGATCTGTTTCTCCAGCGTTCGAATATTGGTGACCTGGCCAACGCCGGTCGGAATGCCGAATGGAAGCAAATAACGCGCAACGTCAAAAGCCCGCGCCGCCAGATTTCGCTTGTAGGCATCCGGCTTCATGTCTTCAGGACATGGCAACTGACTCTCCAGATAAGCAGCCATTCGCTGATGAACGGTACGGTAAGCCTTCAAGAGAACTCCCGCCGCGTCGGCATAAATGCCGGCTTCATCCGCTGTCAACTCAGGTGGAATGACGACTTCGGCTTTCGAAAAATCCTGGTAGCGCGAGCTGCGGGCCTGACCGTCCCAGAGTTGCTCATCTTCCAGTTCAGTGGCGGCAAGTTCGGAAACACCCTCGAAGCAGACGGTGACATGACCAAGATCTGCAATAGAAGCATGGCCATACTGAAAATAGAAACTTTCCAGGAACTTGGAAGAGTCGTGCGCCCGCACCCATTCCATTGAGTCGCGAATAGAATCAGGGGACCGGCTATAACGCGCCAAAGCATAGGCTTGCTTCTCCGGCGGCATCGGCGCGACGGTAATAACTCGCTTTCCCAGGGACATGAAGCCGCTATGATAGCGGATTGTTCCATGCAAATTCGAATCAAGAAGTTGAACACGCAAGCCAGCCTGCCGGAGTACGCCCACGGACCTTTGGAAGATGCGGGACTAGACGTTCGTAGCCTGGAAGATGCCCTGCTGGTACCCGGCATTCCTCAGGCTCTAGCCACCGGTTTGGCGCTCGAAATCCCTTCCGGTTATGAAGTTCAACTGAGACCCAGAAGCGGCCTGGCTTTGAAACATGCCATTACTGTGCCCAATTCGCCGGCGACGATAGATCCGGGCTATCGCGGTGAAGTTCGCGTGATTCTGCTGAACCTGGGACTCGAACCTTACCAGGTAAAAGCGGGAGACCGCATTGCCCAAATGGTAGTGGCGAAGTATGAATCTGTGGAATGGGCTGAATCTGATCTGGCAAGTTCCATACGCGGCAGCGGCGGGTTTGGTTCCTCAGGCCGATAGAGTTAAGAAAAGAAAGAGTAGCTAAAGTGAGTTCTGCAGCCAAGCGAATTGGCATTTTCGGATGGGGCATCGTTGCACCCAAGTCTCCTGATATCGCCGCCTTTGAACGAAATCTGGCATCATCTGAAACGTGGCTCACGCCCTTCAACGGTTTTGGACGGGACAACTTCCTGGTGGGTCAGCCGGAGTTTCAGTTCAACGATTACGAACCATGGATTAATCAGCGATTCGCCCCTCGACATTTCCGGAACTTGAAAGAGAAAATGGATTCCCCGTCGCAATATGCGATCGGCGCATTCATCCAGGCTTTGGCGCAGAATCCAGGCCTGGAAAGCGAGCTGCATACGCTGGGAACGAAGGCTCACGTGTACGTCGGTACGGGCTTAGGAAACCTCTCCACCATCTCCGATGCCGCTGTGAAACATCACTACGCGCAGCTTGCCTGGAACGAGTTCTGGTCAGGCCGCGAGGATGAATTGGAGTCCTATCTTCGCGAACTCGCTCAAATTGAGAGCCTGACGATTGAAGGCGAAATCGAATCAGGCAAGCTGAACGCCATCAGGGAGAAAGAGAAGCGCCGCCACAAACTGCGCGAGAAATGGAACTCTCCAGAACCGCCGTGGTTCGTCTCCGCCAATGTCATTTGGAATCTGCACAACACGCCGGCCGCGCAAATCTCAATCCTCGGCAAAATTCACGGCATGGCATTTTCGCCGGTGGCAGCTTGTTCCACCTTCGGCCTAAGTCTTCATCTGGCAATCAAGGCGATTCAATCGGGTGAGGCAACCGCGATTGTTGTGGGCGCTACGGATCCTGCGCCCCATCCCTTGACCGTCGGCGCTTTCTACAGCGCGCGCGTGCTTTCGGCTGATGGTCACGTCTCCAATCCGCTTTCGCGCCTTCAGGGCACACACGTGGCGGGCGGCTCGGTGATCTGGATTGTCGGCGATTTGGACTATTTCAGAGGCAAAGGTTTCCAACCGCTAGGGATGGAGCCGGTTGCGGTCGGCGTTAGCTCCGATGCGCATCACATCATCACGCCCTCGGCGGAGGGCCCGCGTATTGCTATGCAGCAAGCGCTGGACCAAGCGGGCGTCAGACCAGATGAAATCGGCACTTGGGATCTGCACGCCACCGCCACGCCGGGCGATTACGCGGAGGTGGAGAACCTGCGATCTCTACTTCCTGAATCTGTGTTGGTCACCGCCCGCAAAGGGATTTTCGGCCACGGGATGAGCGCCGGCGGCGGCTGGGAACTCACCGCTCAATATCTCGGCTATATGCAAGGCAAGCTCTTCCCGACGCCGTTGACCCCGGACGCTCTTAATCCAGGCATCAAACAGCTGCACTCCTCTTTTGTGTTCAACGATGTCTGTGCCTTTCCATCGCGCTTGGCGGGCAAGCTTTCCATGGGTATCGGCGGCATCAATGCCTGCGTCATCTCACGACCCTTGGAGTAATTAACGCTTACCGCCCAGCACAAGCTTGGTGGATTGCGGCTTGCTAAAACTTTCGGGATCGATCGCGATATTTTCTTCTACCGATTTCACTTTGAAGTCCTCTGAGGCGCCGCCTTTGTCGGTGGTCTTGTGTGTAATGCTGAACGGAAATAGAACGCCATTGACTGGCTTGTAATCCTCGAACCAAATCGTTTGTGTGAAGTAGGCGGAGGTCTCGCCTTTTTCATCAACTCGCGCCAGCAGATGAGTGTGCGCATCGAAGTAAAACGTTGTGTGGGCCAAATCATTCGGGGCGGCCAAAACGTCCATCAGTGTGTCATCTACCGTCTGCTGCGGTAAAGGATTGAGCTCTGGATAGAGTTGACGGAGATGAACATACCGCAGCGGGTTACCGTCGATTTCAAGCGGTACCTCCTGGCCCTTCTGCAGCCGGCGGACGCGTTTGCGTTTGGAGTAATAGAAACCTGAAACGCCGTCATAGCCGGTTCGGGCTTTGCCATCCAGCAAGAGCACTTTGTTTGGCTTCTGCCAGTAAAGCTCCACTTTCCCCAACAGGCTCACGCTGGCCTTTATTTTGCGACTGGTAATGCCATCAATAGCTGGCAGACCCCCCAAGGCCTTCGCGTAGTCTGCCAACACTGCATCCACCGGCTTTGGCGCCAGCGCCGCTTTGGAAGTTGGAGTTTGCGCCGCCGCCGAAAAGGCTAATATAATGAAGCTCGCCGCGAATCGTTTACGTAACATTTCTACTCTTTTAACTTAGAGGAGCCAGAAAACGATTATGAACCTTACCGTGGAACACTTGGGCGCTGTACAGTTTGAAATCAAAACGCGCGGCCTCACGGTAATCAGCGATCAGCCTCCTGAGAACGGCGGCTTCGACGAAGGGATGACGCCGCCGGAATTTCTCCTGGCCGCGCTGGGTTCGTGTGCAGGTTACTATGCCGTGGAATACTTAAAGGCGCAGAAGCTGGCGGCGGAGGGAACCAAGGTGTACGTATCTGCCGAAAAGGTGAAAAATCCGGCGCGCCTGGACAATTTCCAGTTGCGCATTGAGGCGACCGTGCCCTTGACGAACGAACAGCAGGAGGGTATCAAACGCGCCGTCAATAAGTGCATTGTGCACAACACGCTGACCCATCCGCCGCAGATCACCACAGAAGTTTTGCAAAAGTCAGTATTCTAGAAGTAGGAGCTAGCGAAAAACAATGACGGTCCTAGAGTCCCTGAAGAAATACAGTGTCGTAGTCGCCGATACGGGCGACATCCAAGCCATCGCGCGCTTGAAACCACAGGATGCAACGACGAACCCCTCGCTGCTGTTCAGCGCCGCGCAACGGCCCGAGTACCAACACCTGGTGACTGCCGCGCTGGAGCATGCCGATAAACAGGGCGGCAACCAGAAAGCACAGACGGAAGCGTTCATGGACAAGCTGGCCACCAGCTTCGGACAGGAAATTCTGAAAGTAATACCGGGCCGCGTGTCAACCGAAGTAGACGCCAGCCTGAGCTTCGACACCGAAGGCACGCTCGGCAAAGCGCATGAGCTGATTCGGCTCTATGAGACAGCGGGCGTGGACCGCGATCGCATCCTGATCAAAATCGCCAGCACCTGGGAAGGCATCCGAGCTGCTGAAAAGCTGGAGCAGGAAGGCATTCACTGCAATCTGACTCTGCTGTTCAGCTTCGCCCAAGCCGTGGCTTGTGCGGAAGCGAAAGTTACTCTGATTTCGCCGTTTGTCGGCCGCATTTACGACTACTACAAGAAGGAAAACGGCGGTAAGGACATTCCAATCGATCAGGACCCAGGTGTTGCTTCCGTCACGCGCATCTACAACTACTTCAAGAAAAACGACTACAAGACAGTCGTCATGGGCGCCAGTTTCCGCAAGGTGGATCAGATCACACATTTGGCCGGCTGCGACCTGTTGACTATCAGTCCTGACCTGTTGGACGAGATGGCTAAAACCGAAGGCGAAATTCAGGCCAAGCTGACACACGAGATCGCGCAGGCCAGCACCGATCCGAAAATTAATCTGGACGAAAAGACATTCCGGTGGATGCATAACGAAGACGCTATGGCTACGGATAAACTGGCCGAGGGAATCAGGAAGTTCTATGCCGATGCCCGCAAGCTGGAGAAGTACGCCCAGAGCCAAGTTTCGGAGAAAGTCGGCGCCTAGCGCCTGGTCATCGGTTGATCAAGCACTGCAGTTAAAGCAGACCTGAGAGGCCGGCCGGTCATCGGATCTTTTAATTCGGGAGCTAGCTCCAGGAGCGGCTCCAGAATGAAACGCCGTTCCAACATCCGCGGGTGTGGAACAGTTAGTTGCGGGGTCTGAATGATCAAGTTGTCGTAAAGCAGGATATCGATATCGATGAGCCGTGGGCCGCGATGTACAGCCGCTGAGCTGCGATCGCGGCCCATTTCTTTTTCTATTTGCAAAATTCGCTCGCATCAGCTCGTCTGGCGAATAGTTCATCTCGCATTCCACAACCAGGTTCAGAAACCACGGCTGATCAACCACGTCCCGCGGCGCAGTTTCATAAACCGAGGATTGTTGAACCACCTGGATCTGGTCTGCGGTTAGCAGTTCCAGGGCGCGATCGAGATTCGCTCTCCGGTCTCCCATATTTGTGCCCAGCGAGAGGTAAACCATCTAGAAGAGTGGATTTTGGGCGCTGCCGAATCGGCGTCGGGGAATCTTGAAGTAATCGAACGCGCGTTCCGTGGCGATGCGGCCGCGCGAAGTGCGGTCCAGAAATCCAAGCTGCATCAGATAGGGCTCGTAGACTTCTTCAATCGTGTCCGCCTGTTCATCAATCGAAGCGGCTATCGTGCTAAGCCCCACCGGACCGCCGCCATACTTCTCGCAGATGGTGAGCATCACCTTTTGATCAATCTCATCCAGGCCGTAGCAATCAACCTTCAGGAGGTCCAGCGCGGCCTTGGCCACTTCCAGATTGATATGGCCATCGGCCCGCACTTGAGCGTAATCCCGAACGCGGCGTAGAAGTCGATTGGCGATGCGTGGCGTTCCTCGACCGCGGCGCGCGATCTCGCGAGCCGCATCCGCCGTAATGGGAACACTCAGCAGGCGGGCGGAACGCTCCACAATGTTGCCGAGAGTCGCCTCGTCATAAGGATCAAGCCGAAGGACAATGCCAAAGCGCCCCCGCAAGGGAGCGCTGAGAAGTCCCTGCCGTGTGGTTGCTCCCACCACCGTGAAGCGCGGCAGCGATAGAGAATGAGTGCGCGCGCCCGGCCCTGCACCGATCAGAATATCGAGCCGGAAATCCTCCAGCGCTGAATAAAGAAGCTCTTCAATATCGGGTTGAAGGCGATGAATCTCATCAATGAAAAAAACCTGGTTTGGACGGACATTGCTGAGGATCCCGGTAAGATCGAGTTTTTTCTGGAGAATGGGGCCGGCGGTCTGATCCATCACTGTGCCCATTTCCTGGGCGATGATACCGGCCAGGGTGGTTTTTCCCAGACCGGGAGGTCCGCAAAGCAGCACGTGGTCCATAGCCTCGCCGCGGCGTGTAGCCGCCTCAATCGAGATCTTCAGTTGTTCGCAGACGTGAGGCTGGCCAGCGAAATCATCCAGACGGGTTGGTCGAAGGGCGGCTTCAAACTGGGTTTCGTCATCCTGCTCCACGGGCGAAACCATGCGTTGCGCGGGCATCTGTTACTTACGGTAGCTTATGTGGTGGAGGTTAGCTGACGGGAAGGATGAAGCAAGGATAGGATCAGACCTTGAGAAAGGGACCGCTCGTTTGGCTCGCGCCCAACGAACGGCCCAGAAACCGCTTACATGTTGTAGAAGAATTCTTCGTAGACTACCTTGCCGTCCGCCACTTTGTATAAAGCGATCTCTTCCATCGTGAACCGCTTTGATGTTGGTTTGAACGTAACGTCCATTTTGAAAGCAACTGAAAAATGCGCTCCCGCGACCAGTGGGCCTTCCACCTTCGCTGAGTGAACTTCATGATTTGCCGCCCACCATTCCGCCTTACCCAAGACCGCAGGGAGCCCCTTCGCCTCGCGCGATTGGCCGGGAGGCGCGCCTGCTTCCACACTGACAATTTCGGGGGAGTAAAGCGCAGTGACCGCTTCCTGGAATTTACCGGCTGAACAGTATTCAACCAGCTGATCTGCAACTTCTTGCGTCGTCATTTTTATCTCCTAAAGTACGTCTGTCAAAAGCGCCTTTTAAGCTATCACAGCGCAGCGCCTGGCGCACGAACCACTACTGCGCTCCACGGCTGAGCAGCATGACCTTAATCGTGTGGAAAATGATGTAAAAGTCCAAAGCCGGCGCAAGATGTTTGATGTAGTACAAGTCGTACTCCAGCTTGATCATCGCGTCCAATTCCGTGTCTCCGTACTTATGGTTGATCTGGGCCCAGCCGGTGATGCCAGGCTTTACGGCCAGCCGCTGGCGGTAATACGGGATCTGCGTATTGAGCATTTCCACAAATTCCGGTCTTTCCGGCCGCGGACCCACCACTGACATGTCGCCCTTCACTACATTCCACATTTGAGGCAGTTCATCCAGCCTCAACTTTCGCAGCCATTTGCCGATCCGCGTGATGCGCGGATCGTCTTTCTTCGCCCACACCGCTCCGGTTCGGGCTTCGGCATCCACATACATGGATCGAAACTTATAGACCATAAACGGTTTACCATTCAGACCCACTCGCTTTTGAGAGTAGAGGACAGGTCCGGGTGACGTCAGCTTCACTGCCAGGGCCGTCAGCAGCATGAGCGGCGAAAGCACAACCAATCCCGTCAACCCGATGATCAACGAATAAAGCTTTTGCAGTGTAATGGCGTTCCTGCGGGGACCCAAACCGCTAGAAAAAATCAGTTGAGATGGCTGAATTTTGCGGCTGCAAACCCGCCGTAGCGCTGCTTCGTATGTATCCGCGGCGTCTTCGATCATGATGCCGCTGAAACGAATGTCGAGCAGTTCTTCCACCGGCAAGCGGTTACGCCGCTCCGCCATCCCGACCACAATCCTGGTGGGCCGGTGCTCCTCAAATATCTTCCTGATGTCCTCAATCTTGCCCAGGCAAGGCACCGGAAAGCCGCAAGGCTCGTCCTCACACAGGTAGCCCAGAATCGCATATCCAAACTCGGGCCGGCCGGTTACGTGCTGAATCACCTCGCCCAGAATGCTGGAGTTCCCCATTAAAAGAACGCGTTCGGAACTGAAACCGGCAATGATGTATTTCCAAAAGAAAACACGCCACGCCGGAATGACGATGATCACGGCCAGACTGCCGAGGATCATGAGCCAGCGGCCCCAAAGCAATTCAGCCCGGACATAACCCAGCAGAGCGGCCGCGAGCAAAGCGGCGCCTACCGAGAGGCAGACCTGCTGCACCAGCAGAATTCTTGAGACGATCCTCAGATCGGCATAGAGGTCTTGTAGATAGAAACCTAGAATAATGAAGCCGGTGACAAACAGCAGCATCCACCAGTGGTTCGCGTCGAACAGGTAGAAGTTTGGATCAACGCCCAAGACAAAAAGCGCAGCCGTATAGCATGCCAGGACCAGCAAGATCTCCGACACGAGTAATGCCACCACGCTGGCCGGTATGAAAACTCTAAAAAGTCTAATCAAAACTTAAAGTTACCGTATAAGGTCCTAGCGCAACCGGAGTCTAGCATGCAACCCGATCGCCTGTCTTCCCACAAACCCCTGATTATAAGTAAGATAAAGGCCTCTCCCATCTCTGATTCTCGTGCTATATATTAAGTAGGACAATCCTGGTCGCAGATCGCTCGAACACCAATGCTTAGGCTCACCAAAAAAGCGGATTATAGCTTGATTGCATTGCGTCATTTCGCTGCAAAGCGGATGCAATCGGGGCTAAACGGCACCGCCAGCGCGAAAGAAGTGGCCGACAGTTGTGGCATTCCGCTCCCTCTTTTATCAAAACTTTTGCAAAAACTTGGCAAATCGGGCTTCCTAACCGCTGAGCAGGGAACCAACGGCGGCTATCGGCTGGCGCGCGATCCCCGACTGATTTCCACCTTGGAAGTAATCCGAGCAATTGATGGGCCTATCGTGCTGGCCAACTGTTTCAACGCGGAAGCCTCCTGCGGTCACGCTTCGAAGTGCACCGTGAAGCGCCCTTTGCGCCGGATACACGACGGAATACTGCGACTCCTGGAGGGTGTCAGCATCCAAGATATGTTGCTGGATGAAGGGACGATGCCGCCCGATTCAGGTCCTCAGGGCAGTGTGACTCAAAATCCTCTTGTGACGCTGAACAGCGCAGCTAAGCTAGGCCCTTTTCCCGAACCCACTGAGCCCAAATTCGATTCCTTAGGATGCCAAACGTTATGAAAATGCCGATTTACATGGACAATCACTCCACCACCCAGATGGATCCGCGTGTCCTCGAAGCCATGATGCCCTACTTCACAAACATCTATGGCAACGCGGCCTCGCGCAATCACAGTTTTGGATGGGAAGCGGAAGAAGCAGTTGAGAAAGCCCGCAAACAGATTGCTGATCTGATTGGCGCAACCCCCAAAGAAATCGTTTTCACCAGTGGAGCAACGGAATCGAACAACCTCGCCCTGAAAGGTGTAGCGGAAATGTATTCGGAGCGCGGCAACCATATCATCACCCAGGTGATTGAACACAAGGCCGTGCTGGATACATGCAAGCGTCTCGAAAAGCAAGGCGTCCGGGTGACGTACCTGCCCGTGAACACAGATGGCCGCATCGATCTTGACCAACTGCGCGAGGCAATTACCGATAAAACGATCCTGATCTCCATCATGTATGCCAATAACGAGATCGGCGCAATTCAACCTGTGGCGGAAATCGCCAAAATCGCCAAAGAACGCGGCGTGATATTCCATTCCGATGCAGTTCAGGCAATCGGCAAGATCCCGGTGAACGTGAATACGGACGGCATCGACATTATGTCCATGACTGCCCACAAAGTCTATGGGCCGAAGGGTGTGGGAGCGCTGTATGTTCGCCGCCGCAACCCGAGAGTCCAGATCACGGCACAGATGGACGGCGGCGGTCACGAGCGCGGCATGCGTTCCGGCACTTTGAATGTCCCCGGCATTGTTGGTTTGGGAGCCGCCTGTGAGATTGCTCACAAGGAAATGGCGGAAGAAGCGAAGCGTCTGCAGTTCCTGCGCGACAAGCTGAAGCATACGCTGACCGCGGAGCTCGACGAAGTCTATATCAATGGTTCGTGGGAGCACAGACTGCCTCACAATTTGAACATCAGCTTCAACTACGTGGAAGGCGAAAGCCTGCTGATGGGCATAAATGACATTGCTGTATCCAGCGGTTCGGCTTGCACGTCGGCTACCCTGGAACCAAGCTATGTTTTAAAGGCTCTGGGCGCCGGCGATGACCTGGCCCACTCCTCCATTCGTTTCGGTCTTGGCCGCTTCAATACTGAAGAAGAAGTCGATTACGTCGCGGCTAAAGTGATTGATGTGGTTCGCAAGCTTCGCGAACTTTCCCCGCTGTACGAGATGGCGAAAGAGGGCATCGATCTTTCGAAAGTATCCTGGACGGCTCACTAAGTTTTTATTTAAGGAGAAATTAGAATGGCATACTCAGATAAAGTTCTCGACCACTACAACAATCCCCGCAACGTAGGTTCGATGGATAAAAGCAGCCCCTATGTTGGTACCGGCATGGTGGGCGCACCGGAATGTGGCGACGTGATGAAACTGCAGGTCAAGGTCAATCCTGAAACCGGCGTCATTGAAGACGCTAAGTTCAAGACCTTCGGCTGCGGCAGCGCGATTGCCAGTTCGTCGCTGGCCACCGAATGGCTCAAGGGCAAGACGGTTGATCAGGCTCTTGAAATCAAGAACACCGACATCGTCAATGAGCTCGCTCTGCCCCCGGTGAAGATTCACTGTTCGGTGCTTGCCGAAGACGCTATCAAGGCCGCCATTGGCGACTACAAAGCGAAGTCGGGAGCGTTGAAGCAGGAAGCTGTTTCCGCATAGTTTGAAATGTCGGAGTTGACTCAATTCGGAGCATCTCAGCCGCAAGCCCCGGTGGCTGAGATGCCAGCTAGAACTGTTCATGTCACGCCGAAAGCGGTGGCGAAAATCCGCGCCGCTTTTGAGCGCGAAGGCGTCAAAGGCGGATTGCGCCTGGGCGTTCTGGGCGGCGGCTGCTCAGGCCTCAGCTATCAGTTCAAGTTTGCTACTGAACCGCGTCCGCGCGATCTGGTCTTTGAATTTGAAGGCGATGTTCGTGTTTTCGTTGATCCTAAAAGCATTCTTTTCCTGGACGGCATGACCCTGGACTGGCAGGATTCACTCATGCAATCCGGCTTTGTCTTTCAAAACCCGCACGCCACCAAGAGCTGCGGTTGCGGAACCTCATTTTCCGCGTAGTATCTGCCTTGCCTACTCTTTCTAAAAACTTCTTCCGCTTTTTCGGACTGGATCCCAAGCTTACAGTTGACTTGCCCGACCTTCAGAAACGCTTCTATGAGCTGAGCCGTCAGTGGCACCCTGACAAGTTCAGCCGGAAGAGTGCGGATGAACAAGCCCAGTCATTGGAAGCCACCGCGATACTCAACGACGGTTACCGGACACTGAAAGATCCTGTAAAGCGTGCCGAGTACATGTTGACCGAGGAAGGCTTTCCAATTGGCGAGCAGCGGTCAAAAGACGTACCGCCGGAGCTTCTGGAAGAAGTCTTTGAGCTCAACATGATGCTGGAAGAGCTGAAGTCCGGTGACGAAGACGCGCGCGCCCAATTGGAAGCAGCCAAAGAAAAGTTCTTTGGCCTGCGCGCGCACGTAGACGGCGAACTCGAAAAGTTGTTCGTAAAATATGACGAATCAGACGCTCAGAGCGAAACGGCCAAGCAGGCGCTGCACGAAATACGCGGCGTGCTGAACCGCCGCCGTTATATCCAGAATCTGATTCGAGACGTGGACCGCGCACTGAACCCGTCTAACAAACCCCAACCGGCCGAAGACCTCCTTTAAACATCATGGGCACCTTTCAAATTGACTTCGGCGAAAGCCGGAAATCCAAGATTGTCGGCATTGATCTGGGTACGACCAACAGCCTGGTGGCTTACATGGATCTGACCGGACCGCGAATTGTAGAAGATGCCGCCGGCGGACGCATTGTCCCTAGCGTTGTGTCACTCACCGGCGATGGTCATTTAGTGGCAGGTGAAGAGGCGCGTGAGATGCTGCTGACACATCCGGAACGCACGGTTTATTCGGTCAAACGACTCATGGGCCGCGGCGTGGAAGATGTTCAGCAAGAGCTAAAGCTTTTCCCCTTCCGCATTGATCCTGATAGCCATGGCGTAATCAAGCTGAAGTTGGGTGACCGCACCTTCACTCCGCCGGAGATTTCGCAGGCTGTCTTGCGCCGGCTCAAAGAAAATGCCGAAGCCGAATTAGGAGTGCCTGTTACTGAAGCGGTAATCACGGTTCCGGCCTACTTCAACGACGCGCAGCGGCAAGCCACGAAAGATGCCGGACGCCTGGCCGGCCTCGATGTCTTGCGGTTGGTGAATGAACCCACTGCGGCGTCGCTCGCTTATGGCCTGGATAAGCGCAAAGAAGGCATCATCGCCGTCTATGACTTTGGCGGCGGCACCTTCGACATCTCCATTCTTCGCTTGCACGACGGCATTTTTGAAGTTCTTGCGACCAATGGCGACACCCACCTGGGCGGCGACGACATTGACAACCTTTTGCTCCGGATAGCGCTTGAAGACATTCAGAGCGATTGGGGTAACGATCTATCATCCGATTCTGAAGGTGTCCAGCGGCTTCGCCGGGCTGTCATTGCGGCCAAAGAAGAACTATCTTTCGTCACAGATTCCATCATTAAGCTTGAGTACAAGGGTAAGAGCTACGCGCGCGCCATTAGCCGCGAGTTGCTGGACCGGCTGATAAGTCCGATCATCGAGCGCACTCTGGAGCCTTGCCGCGCATGCCTGGCCGACGCGAAACTGACGCCCGAAGAGATCCAGGAAGTAGTTCTGGTGGGTGGGTCCACCCGCATTCCGCTTGTCAGAACGGCCGTCGAGCGCCTGTTCAAAGCCAAGCCCCACACCGATTTAAATCCGGATGAAGTCGTCGCCTTGGGAGCCGCCGTGCAAGCCGGCATTCTGTCCGGCGATGTGGAAGATCAACTTCTGCTCGATGTCACCCCTCTTTCGCTGGGGATTGAAACCATGGGCGGCGTCGTCTCGAAGTTGATCCATCGCAACTCCACCATTCCGGCGAGCGCTACCGAAACATTCACGACAGCCGTCGACGGCCAGCGGAATGTGTTGATTCATGTACTGCAGGGCGAGCGCGAGCTGGTGAAAGACTGCCGCAGCCTGGCGCGTTTCGATCTGACCAACATTCAACCCACTCCGGCTGGCTTCGCGCGGATTGAAGTCCGATTCCTGATTGACGCCAATGGCATTCTGAACGTCACTGCCCGCGACGCTCGCACCGGCAAAGAACAAAGCGTGGAAGTGAAGCCTTCCTATGGCTTGAGCGAAGAACAGGTCGAGGCGATGATCAAGGAAAGCTTCGACAAAGCTGAAGAGGACATGCGCGAGCGTCAGGTTCGTGAAGCCCGTGTGGAAGCGGATAATATTCTGCTGGCCATAGAGAAAGCTCAAAAAAACGATGCTTGGCATGCCCTATCTGCGTCCGAGCAGGAGGCGATTGAAAACGCGAAGCGCGATCTGCTGAACACCTACAACGGTGCGGACCATCATGCCATCAGCGACAAGATTGAGGCGCTGAACCGTGTAACTCAGGCTTTAGCCGAAAACATGATGAACACTGCGGTGCAGGGCGCACTAAAAGGCACCAAGATTTAGCGCTGACACCTAAAGGGGCACTACACTAAAGGCATGCCTGGTCTTACTTGGAATCACACAGAAGATATTGCTTTGAGTTTGTACGAAGCTCATCCGGATCTTGATCCCACCCATATCCGTTACACGGATTTGCATCAGTGGATTACCGAACTGCCCGATTTTCGTGATGACCCAGCCGCTTCCACCGAAGGCAAACTGGAAGCCATACAGATGGCTTGGCTAGACGAGTATAACGACAACAAATAGCCCCTTCCGGAGAGCGATGAGCAACCGTCACGAGTGGAATCCGAAGCGACCGGAGACCGCGTCAAAACTGCTGGCCGCCTACGGCGAAGAGGAAAGACGCCGGGTGGCCCGCGAGTTGCACGATGACATTGGCCAGCGTTTGGCGTTACTGGCCGACGATGCCGACAGGCTTCGCCGGGAACTGCAGATCGATGACGAGGCCAACCGCCGAAGGCTCGATAATCTGGTTAAACAAGCGCACTTACTTTCTGACGACCTTCGCGATATTTCCCACACTCTCCATCCCGCTATCCTGGAAGACTTGGGACTCGTGGTTGCGCTACGCTCACTAACCAGCCAAGTCGGGGAGCGAACTGGTCTGGGTGTCTCTTTCGCTGCAACTGATGTACCCCAGGATGTTCCCATGGATGTCGGTATGGCGGTCTATCGCATTGCTCAAGAAGCGCTCCGGAACATCACAAAACACGCCGGTGACGCGACGGCCTGCGTTACTTTAAAGGCGCATGCCGGCGAACTCGTGCTGGTTGTGTCCGACACGGGCAGCGGCTTCGATGTCACCGCACGAACCGGGTTAGGTTTGACCAGCATGCGAGAACGCGCCTATTTGGCTGGTGGAGTCCTGAATCTTGTGAGTACCGTAGGCAGAGGGACTAGTATCATGGTTTGTCTGCCGCTTAGCCTCTCAGTGGCCAATTAGCCCCCAAAAGCCGAGTGGCGCGCTATTGTGACACGAAGCCCTGCTCAACCGCGTAGCGGATCAGTTCCGCTGAAGTACGCAGATTCAGCTCTTCCATCAAATGCTTCTTATGAAACTCCACCGTCTTTACAGAGATGTAGAGCTTCGAAGCTATCTCCTTGGCCGACATGCCTTCGGCTACCAGTTGCAGCACTTCGCGTTGCCTTGGCGTCAAGGAACGGAACAACCGCAGTGGGCTTGTGTCAGGCGCGGACCTGTTCAACATGAAGCGTTCCGATATGAGAGACGAGAGGAAGAAATGTCCTTCGTGCACCTCGCGTATAGCATTGATCAGCTCGCTCGAAGCCGCCTGCTTCAACACATAACCCGATGCGCCTGCTTCAAATGCTTCCCGCACATAGTCCCGATTCATCTGAACCGTGACAAAAATGATGCGGATATTTGGGTTTAAGCGTTTGATTTGTCGTGTTGCATCAAGCCCATTCAACAAGGGCAGAGATATATCCACCAGCATCACGTCAGGGGAACAATCGGTCGCCAGACTAATCGCTTCTCGGCCGTTTCTTGCCGTACCTACTACTTCAAAATCGTCTTGGATTATTCGTCGGATGCCGTCGACCACTAATAAATGGTCTTCTGCAATTCCAACCCGTATGGGAGCAGCCGTGAGAGTCAAATACCTTTCTTCAGACCTTTACTTTGGGCAACCACCAATGATTAAGTATGGTAGAACGTTTTGCCCAAATATCAAGAATATCGCAAAACTTCAACCGTTAGCTAAATAGCCACATAAGCAAACATCGATAAAGTAATATCTGGTTTATAACGTGCCTAGTACCCCCGATCCAGACCTATTAAGAAGTGCAAGCTGGTTTGCCAGAGATGATTTCGCCGGTTTGAATCACCGCTCGCGATTGAAACAGGCAGGCTTCAGAACCGAAGATTTCGCGGGCAAGCCCGTGATCGCCATCATTAACACGTGGAGCGAGATAAATCCCTGCCACTTCCACCTCAGGGAACGTGCTGATTTCGTGAAGCGCGGAGTGTGGCAAGCGGGCGGCATGCCGGTGGAGATTCCTGCCCTTACCATCACGGAAACCTTCATGAAGCCCAGCCCCATGCTCTATCGCAACCTGCTGGCGATGCAAACGGAAGAGGCTTTGCGCAGTTTGCCGATTGACGGTGTGGTGCTGATGGGCGGCTGCGATAAAACAACACCCGGGCTGCTGATGGGCGCCTTCAGCATGGACATTCCAGCAATCTATATGCCCGCCGGCCCCATGCTGCGCGGCAATTGGAAAGGCCAGGCGATCGGCAGCGGCACCGACATACGCAAATTCTGGGCTGAGCGATGCGCGGGTGCTCTATCTATCGAGGACTGGCATTCAGTGGAAGACGGCATTGCGCGCTCACCGGGCTTCTGCATGACAATGGGCACAGCATCCACCATGACGGCGCTTACTGAAGCGCTTGGCTTCACGCTACCCGGAGCATCGTCCATTCCCGCAGTTGATTCCGGCCATCCGCGCATGGCGGCAGATTGCGGCGCGCGCATCGTGGAAATGGTGTGGCAAAACTTAGTACCTTCCACAATCGCCACCCGCGAGGCTTTTGAAAATGCCATCGCGGTAGATATGGGCATTGGCGGTTCCACCAACGCCATCATCCATCTAGTGGCCTTAGCCGCAAGGCTCGGAATCAAGATCTCCCTGGAAGACTTCGACGCAATTTCGCGCGTCACCCCGGTGATCGCGAATATTCGTCCGTCCGGCGAATACCTCATGGAAGACTTCTATTATGCAGGCGGCCTCCCTGCCCTGATGCATGAGATGAAAGATCATCTCCATCTGGATTGCTTGACGGTCAATGGCAAAACCCTCGGCGAAAACATCAGGACGGCTAGCGTGATTAAACCGGATGTCATTCGGTCCAGTGCCAACCCCATCTCTTCTACCGGTGGAACAGCTATTCTGCGCGGATCCCTCGCGCCTGACGGAGCAGTCATTAAAACATCAGCCGCATCTCCACATCTTCTCCACCACACCGGTCCGGCAGTTGTTTTTGAAAACCTGGCTGACCTGGAAAAACGAATCAATGATCCCGGCTTGAATGTCACCGCTGGTTCTGTACTGGTTCTGAAGAACGCCGGACCTCTAGGCGGTCCCGGGATGCCCGAATGGGGTATGCTTCCCATACCGGAAAAGCTCCTGAAGCAGGGCGTCCGGGATATGCTTCGCATTTCCGACGCTCGCATGAGCGGTACAGCATACGGCACCTGCGTTCTCCACGTTTCACCCGAGAGCTACCTTGGCGGTCCGCTCGCACTGGTTGAAGACGGCGATTCCATCACGCTGGATGCTGAGAGCAGAACGTTGAATCTGAACGTGAGCCCTGAAGATCTGGCGTCTCGACGAGCAAAGTGGAGTGCTCCTAAGCCGCATTATGATCGCGGTTATGGCTCACTGTTTCTGCGGCACGTCACGCAAGCTCATCTTGGTTGCGACTTCGATTTTCTAACGTGCCCAGTAGGACTACGGAATATTACCTAATATTTTTGATATACTCCTGCTACCGCTTTTCTGGGAGTCTTGACCGGGCAATTGCCCCGAAAACTCTACTAGAGCGAGTTCTTGTGTGGGGTGTCTCCGTATGCGACTTCGAACCGGGTCTAATCCCGACCGTATACCTCTTCAATTCCCATTGCACCTGTTCAGCAAATTGCTCTCAGCATGCGCCCTTGTGTTAGTTGTATCCGGCTCTCTTGCATTTGCGCAGGAAGCCACCATCGTCGGTACGGTGACCGATTCCTCAGGTGCGGTCGTCCCGAATGTAAAAGTGACCGCTCTCAACACAGATAAGAACCAGACCACAGATGTCATGAGCACCGGCTCCGGTCAGTTCACATTTCCAAGCCTCGGCATTGGGCATTACAATCTTAAGGCCGAAGTTTCCGGTTTCAAGACCTTCGAACAAAACGACATTAATCTCCAGGTGGGCGACCGTGCCCGCGTGGATGTACAACTCCAGGTAGGTAACACCAAGGACAGCGTCACCGTTGAAGCGGAAGCGATAGCCGTGCAATCGGAGTCGGGTGAAGTAAGCGACGTCATTACCGGCAAGGAACTGACACAGCTGGCAACGAATGGACGAAGTATATACGCGCTCACAACGTTGACCGCCGGCGCATCCAGCAACATGTCTGACTTTAGTGCGCCCACCTCTATTGGAGGCGACGCCAACGTGAGCTTCAACGGGCTGCGGGAAAATCATAACCTCTATCTGATTGATGGCGGCGAAGCGGCTGACCGTGGCGGCGCGGGCGGCCTCGACATTATGCCGTCCTTGGATTCGGTCGCTGAGTTCCGGGTCTTGACCTCGAATTACAGCGCTGAATATGGCCTTTCGTCCGGCGGCACGATTACCCTGGCGGTGAAGTCCGGGCAGAAGGATTTGCATGCGGAAGCGTGGGAGTTCAACCGGAATAATGCGCTCGACGCCACCCCATTCTTCAGTAACGCTGCTGGCACAAAAGCTCCCGAACTGCGCTTCAACACTTACGGCTACAACGTGGGCGGCCCGGTTACCTTCGGCAAGCTTTACAACAAGAACCGTGATAAAACGTTTTTCTTCTTCAATCAGGAATGGCGCAAACTCATTCAGGGCGGCCTGTTGAATCAGACCGTTCCTACCACCGCGGATCTAAGCGGTAACTTCAGCGGCCAGTCAGCTTTGAAAGTTCCCACTGCTTCTCAGGTGTCCCCAGCCGTCGCGAGCCAGCTTCAGGCAGCCGGCCTGACCTTAGGCGGCACGTTCCCCAACAATCAGATTCCCGCCAGCCTCGTCAATCCAAACTCCGCCGCTCTCATCGCCGCGGGCATCTTCCCGGCCCCCAATAACGGCACTCAGTTCGTCGGCGGCGCCAACCAGCCCGTCAACCTGCGCGAAGAAATCCTGCGCATTGACCATCGCTTCAATGACAAGTTCAGCATCTTCGGCCATTACGCCAAAGACGACGTGAGCCAGACCTATGGCACTTCCCTCTGGAGCGGCAGCAATGTTCCCACCGTCGGCACAGTGCTGACGAACCCGGCCTATCATTACGTAGTTCATGCCACGTTTTCCATCACGCCGACTGTTTTGAACGAAATCGCGTATAACCAGAATGGCAACGTTATTGACATCGTTCCCAAGGGCATCTTTCAGCGCCCGGCCGACCTGAACATTCCGCGTCTTTTCAATGGACCTAACAACGACAACCGGATCCCTGGAATTTCCATCAGCGGCAGCGCCAACTACGACGTCAGCAGTTGGCCATGGCACAACAAGGCCGACGACTACCAGATCCGCGACGATCTGTCGATTGTCCGCGGCTCCCACCAGATGAAGATGGGCGTGAGCTGGGCTCTCTACAAGAAGAACCAGGATCTCTTCGGCAACACGCAGGGAGCCTTCGCCTTCAATGGCCTGTTCACCGGTAACCCAACAGCCGACTTCCTGCTGGGCTATGCCAACTCCTACACGGAACTGGCTGTTCAGGATCGTGGCCAGTGGAACAATGTCTCTCCCGCCGCCTATTTTCAGGACAACTGGCATGTGAATTCTCGCCTGACCTTGAATCTCGGTCTACGTTGGGACGGTATTCCCCACACCTACGAAGCAAATAATCGAGGGTCAAACTTTTATCCGAACCTCTACAACCCGGCCGATGCGGCCGTATTTGCCGCAGGCAGCAACGGCAGCGTCATCTCACCCTCCAGTCCCGGTCTTGGCTCAAGCCCGAATCCGATTCTGGCCGGCATTCCGTTCTATTTGAACGGCATAGGCATACCTGGAAAGAACGGCATTCCCAGAACCCTGGTGAAAAGCGACTGGCTTACGTTCGGCCCCCGCATCGGGTTCGCCTACGACTTAAGCGGCGCTCACAAGACCGTGATTCGGGGCGGCTTCGGCATCATGTACGAGCGCATTCAGGGCAACGACATGTATAACGGCGGACCCAATCAGCCGTTCAGCGCCAGCGTCACGAATAACAACGTGGACATCAGCAATCCGGGCGCTGCTCTCGCTACGGGAGTGAACTATACCGCACCCATCAGCGTCGGTAACATCCAAGGCCTTTCCTACTCTGATTACAAGCCTCCGACTAGCTATCAATACAGCGTGGGCGTGGAACATCAATTCGGCGCAAATTCAGTACTCAACGTCTCCTACGTAGGCAACCAGAACCGCCATCAGAGTGACAATCGTGAAATCAACCTTCCCAGCCAGAGTCTGTTGCCTCAACTCAGCACGCTGGGCGGCCCCATAGCCTACAACACCGCTGTGCCTTACCTCGGCTACCAAAAAATTGACCTTTACGAAAACTCGGAAAACGGCCATTACAATGGTTTGCAAGTCAGCTTCCATTCGCAGGTGCAGCGCGACTTGACATTGCAAGTCGCCTACACCTACTCGAAGACGATTGATCAAGGCACCGGCGGCGACCTCTCGCTTGTTTCCAATCCCTACAATCGCGCTTATGACAACGGCCCTGGCGTGTTGGACCGCCGTCAAATCGCCATCGTCAACTTTATCTATGACCTGCCCATCTTCCGCAACACGCAAAACAAGTTGCTTAAGACCAGTCTTGGTGGTTGGCAGGTGTCGGGTATCGTCACCTTGGAAACCGGCTTGCCGCTTTACATCACATTAAATGGTTCGCAAAGCAGCAACGGACTGCCGGACGCCACCAACCGCCCTGACTTCTCGGGCAGCATCTCCTATCCCAAGCAAATCGGACAGTACTTCAACACATCCGGATTCTCTAATCCGGCGTTGGGCCAATGGGGAACTTTAGCCAAAGGCGCCTTCTACGGCCCCGGCCGCAACAACTGGAATATCTCCCTGTTCAAGAGCTTTCTGGTTAGTGAAACTCGCGGCACCCGCTTCGAGCTTCGTGTCGAAACCTACAATACCTGGAACCACACTGAATTCAACGGTGTCTCCACTGGAGCCAGCTTTAACAGCGCCGGCCAAATCAGCAACAACTTCGGCCAGGTGACTTCTACCTGGGACCCACGAGTGTTTCAACTCGGTGGCAAATTCATCTTCTAAGCACGCTTGGAAACAGGGCCACTAAGGAAACTCAGCGGCCCTGTTTATTTACGTGAGCTTTAGCAAATGCTCAGCATTTCCATGCGTGATCTTTTCAAAATCCAGGGGCGACAACGAAAGCTTGTCCAGAAACTCTCGCCCCTTCTCATTGGAGCTATACGGATAATCAATCGAGAACAGAATCCGATCCGCGCCGACCACGGCCAAGGCACAATAAAAAGGCGGTGCTGTGAAGAGCCCGCTGGTGGTTATGTGGACGTTGCTATTAAAATACTCCGCAACACGCTTTTTCAAACCTTTCGCCGCATTGCTCACTGAAGCATCAATGCGGGCCAGGAAAAACGGGATCATCTCACCCATGTGTCCAATAATGATTTGCAGGCGGGGATAACGGTCAAACACGCCCGTAGCAATCAACCGAATGATGTGCAGTCCTAACTCGGCGTGCCAGCCCCAGCCGGCAATCGATAGGATCATGGATAACTCCGGCGGGAGCCCTCCGAAGTAGATCTCCTTCACTGCGTCAGGAGGAGGCGCCGGATGAAGATAGAGCGGAACATCTAAAGCTTCGGCCCGTTCAAATAGCGGCGCAAAGCTCGGATGATCCAAAAACTTTCCTTGCGTGATGCCATTGACCATCGCGCCCTTGAATTTCAACTGCTCAACAGTGCGCTGAAGTTCATTAGCCGCGGCAGCGGGGTCGGCGACCGGCAGCGTCGCAAAGGCTGCAAATCGATGGGGGTAGCGCGCCACCGCTTCCGCCAGTTCGTCGTTGATGCTTCGGGCTAAAGGAATCGCAAGCGCCGCATCGAGGATTTCCGGTGACGGAACGGTGTGTGAAAGCACCTGCATGTCGATGCCGGCTTTGTCCATGTCCGCAATCCGCTGTTCCCCCACGTCGTAGAGCTTTTCAATACGTATTCCAGCGTCACCGACCAACGCGTCGATCTGCCTGCTCCGGTAATGCTCTTCCAGTGTGATCAGTTTCATTGCTTCCTTACCTCGGTCCGCTGATACGCATCAGCGGCTCCTCATCCTTCTTTTCATGCAGCCGCTGCACAATAGCAAATTCCTTTTGTGAGTCGGCTGTCCGCCCCACCTGCTTATAAATACGAGCCAGCCTGTAGTGCGCGTCATAGTTATCAGGAGCGGCTCGAACCGCCTGTTGAAACTCTTTCAGTGCAGCCTCATTCTGCCCGTCATCCTGGTAATAGATGCCTAAATCCTGATGCACGACGTGCAGATTATTATTGAGCGCCTCGGCCCGCTTGAGCAAACCCAACGCTTCGCCTCTGCGTCCATCGCGGAGCATGAGGTCCCCCATATAGGCCAGTGCAAGCCCCTGCTCCGGATTGTTTTTCAACTCGGCGCGAAATTGAAGTTCGGCGTCAGAATACTGCTTTTGCTTCCAAAGCAAATAGCCTAGCGACACGTGAACATCGGGCATCTGCGGATCAGCTTGGACCGCGCTCCGCAACTCTTCTGTCGCTTCTTTCTCTCGATCGTCAGCATCCAGGGCTTCTCCTAACAGCATGTGCACAGCAGCGGAATTTGGCTCATGCTCAAGCATTTTGCGGAACATCTCCATAGCTTGTTCATGCTGGCCGGCCCAAAGATAGCTCTTCGCCAGCAGGTAGCCCAACTCGCTATTGTCCGGCTGAGCAATCGCCAGGGGCCGAAGTGCCTCGGCAGCCCGGCGGTATTCACCCATGCCGAAAAAACTCATCCCCATCAGCGTCACCACCCGGTCGCTATGCGGCTCTCTCTCGAACGCGTTCAACGCCTCTCGAAAAGCACCCTCTTTGAAGTACGCCAGTCCCAGATTGAGATATAGATTTGGCAGCCTGGGATCAAGAGCCAGTGCGCGTCTATACGCTTGAACCGCACCTTTGAAATCCTCTTTCTTCGCGAGAGACACTCCCAGGTTCGCCTGCTTGATTGCCTCCGGTTTGTAAGTCTGTCCGTAGACACAGGCAATGGCTGCGGCTGCCAGCATGAGCCGCCAAAGCACTACGGCGTTACCTTACCTTTGGCTTTGGCCACTTCAAGCAACGTCGGATAAAACTGAACAAACGTGGTGTCCACCGCCCCATGTTGTTGATGGCACGAATAGCAGCTTGCCCCTTTAGGGATCAGCGTACCGGTAGGCTTTCCGTTGTCGAATGCATAGAATGCCCACTTGCCCGGAAGCCGCTCGTCTTTCACGTGAGCTTCTATATCCGTTCGGTCCGTTTGGAAATGGCCGCTTCGGTTGATAGAGGAATTAGACCCTGAATTCCGAACTTCCAGAATCAGAACCGTCTTATCCGGCCAGGTTCCGGTGTCCTTGAAGACCTTGTATGCCGCGGGCGAAGCGAACACGTTGTCAAATGATGGATTGCTATCTTGCCTCGCGCCGGCCGTATAAGACATCCCGACACCCGAACTGAGCCAAACCCACTCCCGATAGTCTGTGGGTAGTGGCATCGTCCGGCCCACCGGATCAGCCGCTGTCATCACCATCACACACAGAATCCCCAAGAACGAAACTTTCGAACCAACCATGTGACACGCTCCCCTCCCACATAATAGTCTTGACGAAATGATCGGGCACCTAAAGGGAACCATTCTCGAGAAGCATCCGAACCAGGTGATTCTGGAAGCCGCCGGCGTGGGCTACGAAGTACAGATTCCTGTCTCCACCTTCACCACTCTTCCCGATAGCGGAGCCACGGCAAGCCTGCGCATTCACACCCACGTACGCGAAGATGCCATTGTTCTGTTCGGATTCGCATCACCGGAAGAGAAGGCGTTGTTTGAACGCCTTATATCGGTCACCGGCATCGGCCCAAAGCTCGGCATCACCGTTCTTTCCGGGCTGGCCACGGCAGATCTGGTCAGCGCCATTCGATCTTCCGATGTGGCCACGCTGGTCCGCGTACCGGGCATCGGCAAAAAAACAGCTGAGCGAATTATCCTCGAATTGAAGGACAAGCTCTCCTCAATTGACGCCTCCGGCAAATCAGTTACAGCGCCCGAAGCCGGCCCCAGCTACGATGCTCTGGATCGCGACGTCATTTCAGCGCTTCAGAATCTAGGCTGCTCGCGTCCCGCCGCCGAAGAAGCACTGCGAAAGGTCAAAGAAAAAGGCCAGCCCAAAGAATTCGAACCTTACTTCCGCGCCGCCTTGGGGCTGGTTCGATAAGATCACGAGCATGACACGGCGCGATATCTCTTTTATGCTCCCCATGCTCGGACTCCTGGGCGAACAGCTTAGCTCTGCAAACACAGGAAAGGCGGGATTGCCTGTCCTGTCGCAGGCTGCTGCATTTTCCTTCGATCAACTGCCCAAGCAGACGTCACCAAACGGAAATATCTCGCGTGCGGTGATCCAAGGCAAACTACCGACGGGCGAGATCATAGAGATGCACGAAACAACGCTGCAGCCGAACCAGATGCCGCACGCCGCGCACAAGCACCTGCACACAGAGTTCATGCTGATTCGCGAAGGCACCGTTGAGTTCTCGACAAACGGCGTGCCCCACCAGCTTGGTCCAGGGGGGGTTGGTTACGCTGCCTCCAATCAAATGCACGGTATCAAGAATGTGGGCACTACGCCGGCAAATTATTTCGTGATCGCCATCGGCGCAGAATAAGCCGAAGCAAGACCAGCGGCACATCGCGGACGAAATAAAAATCGTCGCGTTCTGAGGGCATTCGTATTTCGTTGCCGCTTTCCTTAGTGACAAAGGAAACGTAACCGAATGCTTCTCAAGAATGCTATGCACCTATTCCTGGGCGCGGCTCTTTGCGGCTCAGCCCACGCCTCAACCATTTTCAACTTCGATAACGACGCGATGGGCACGGCCACCGGCTTCACCGATACCGTAAATGGCCTGTCGGCATCCTTCTCAAGCTCGGCCGACCCCGGCGGCTTCGTCATCTATCAAAGCATCTTCAACACCCTGACCGGCAATGTCCTGGGAGATCCGGGCCCAGCCCAAATGGACAACCTGTCGCTGGACGTCAACTTCAGTTCCAACCTGGCTACCGTCTCGCTGGACTTCGCCACCTCGGACTTCGGAACGGCATCACCGCTCACCGTAACCGCGTATGAAAACTCAACGCTGGTTGGCTCCGTTCAATCGACCGGCTCTTTCATAAGTGGTTTTGATTTTCCTGAAGGCCAAGTGTCGTTTTCGGGAACGCCCTTCAACCAGATTGTGATTTCATCCACCGCCACTGACTTCGCGGTGGACAACATCAGCGCTACGGCCGCACCCGAACCCGCTGTCCCGGCCCTCTTCGGCCTCGGGCTGTTGTTGCTCGGGATACCTGCTCTCCGGCGCGTGTTTGCCCAATAAGTTTTTTCAGAAACAAACCCCAGATAAATCAACAAGGAGAAATCATCATGAAACACTCAATACTCTTTCTGCGCCCGGCCATTCTCAAAACAGCAGGCGTAGCCATACTCTCGCTCAGCGCTTCCTTAGGTACTGCGCAAACCGTTCAAAGCATCTTTCCGCAGCTTCCGCCTTCAGTGTCCACGGTTCCATCTAACGGTGACGTGAACCCATATGGTGTCGCCTTCGTTCCTAAGAACCTGCCCAACAACGGCGGCGTTCTCAAACCTGGCGACATCCTGGTCTCAAATTTCAATAACAATCAGAACCTGCAGGGCACAGGCCGGACAATCGTGCGAGTGGATAAAACCGGGGCGGTCTCGACTTATTACACAAGTCCGGCGAATGCGCCTGGTTTAACCGCAGCGCTCGGAGTCCTCTCGGACGGCGTTGTTCTGGTTGGTAACCTGCCTACCGCTGACGGCACGTCCGCGACTGCACAGCCGGGCCAGTTCTCAGTCATTTACAACGGATCTTTCCTGGGTACTTTTGGCACGCCCTCCACCATAGACGGGCCGTGGGGAATGGCCGTTTACGACAAGGGCAACGGTGTCTCTGGCTCAGCTTACGTGTTTGTCTCAAACGTGCTCAGCGGAACCATCTCTCGCTTCAATATCGGCTATGACAGTGCCCGTATCACCGCGAGTGTAATGGTTCTTTCCACCGGTTTCACTCACCGCGCTGATCCCGCTGCTTTAGAGCTTGGACCGTCAGGCCTTCTTTATGAACCCAGCAACGACACCCTTTATGTCGCGTCTTCCAGCGATAATGCGATCTATCAGATTCCAACCGCTGTCGCAGCGCAATCCACCGTCTCCCCGGCGTTGTTCGTCCAGGATTTCACCCACTTGCACGGCCCGCTGGACTTGGCGTTGCTCCCCAACGGTCATATCGTGGTCGCCGATAGCGACGGCTCGAATGTTGATCCGAACCAACCGAGCGAACTCGTGGAATATAGTTCGACCGGAGCATTTATCGGCCAGATGCCGCTCGATCCGAATAATGGGGGAGCATTCGGCGTGGCCATAAACAATCTGAGCTGGGGCACTTACCGGCTAGCCGCAGTGGACGACAACACGAACAGACTCAACATTTGGACTTCAGTCGTACCCTAAAGGCGAACTCTATTAACTTTAAGAATAGACTGAGGCGCTCCGGCTGACCACCGGAGCGTTTTTTTGGTTATTGACAAGTAAGTAAGCACTTACTTACACTGAATCAGTGCATCAGTCCGCCCCTGAAACGTCCCATGGCCGCCTCACCGCCAGCGAAAGAAGAGAGCAATTGCTCGAAATCGCGATCGATCTTTTTTCCCGCAGAGGCTTCAATGGCACCACCACCCGCGAAATTGCCGCCGCCGCCGGCGTCACTGAGGCCATCATCTTCCGCCACTTCGAAACGAAAGATCAGCTCTACACCGCCATCATTGACCAAAAAGTGAAGTCGGCCAGCGCCTCCGAATGGATTGCTGGAATTCGGATCGCCATGGATAAGAACGATGACGAAGCGGTCATAAAGGGACTGATCCACGCCATAATAATGACCCACAAAACGGATCCGAAATTCGAGCGCCTCATGCTCTACGCCGCGCTGGAAGGGAATGAAATTGCGCTGCTCTACATGCGAAAGGTCACGGCGCTGATTGTCGAAGATTTCCGTAGCTATTTCCTGCGACGTCAAGCACAGGGCCGCATGTCTCCCATGGGTCCCGATGTTGCACTAAGCGCCATTGTCGGCATGGCGCAACATTATGCGCTTGGCAGATACGTCCACTCGCTCAAAGAACAGTGCATGTCTGATGAACAGGCGCTGGAAAACTTCACGCGCATTGCCATGCATGGGCTATGCATAACCAAAGGATCTGAAAAATGAAGCCCGTCACTCTTGTGCTCTCCTGTTTAGTCATCCTGACGTGTTCGTGCGCCAGCAAAAAAGCGGACGTGACTGATGCCGTGCCACTGAAGACAGTGAACGTTAGTGTCGCTAAGGCCATCGTCAAACAGGTTCCGGCCACCTTTGATGAAACCGGCACCTTCGTCGCCGACGAGACGTCCGATATCGCGCCTCCCGTAGCGGGTCGCGTCATTCGGACCCCCGTTAATATCGGCGCGTTCGTGAAAACCGGCCAGGTGATTTGCGAACTGGATCATCGGGACGCCGAGTTAAAGCTCCAGCAGGTAAAAGCTCAGTTGGCCGAAGCCACCGCCGTCGTTCGTCAGGCGCAGATGCGCATCGGGCTTGGGTCCGGCAAGTTTGAAGAAACACGCGTCCCTGAAGTAGCTGCCGCGCGGGCCAATTACGAATCAGCCGAAGCCCAGGCAAAAATGGCCGCCGCCGATGCCCAGCGCTATTCGAACCTGGTGGCATCCGGAGACGTCTCACGCAGCGCTTACGACAAAGCTCGCACGCAACAGGAAACGGCTGAAGCGCAAGCCAACGCCTCGCGCCAGCAATATGAGGGAGCGCTCAACACCGCGCGGCAGAGTTATCAAATCATCAGTTCTTCTGAAGCAACGCTGGATGGCGTGCGCGCCCAGGTTGCGCAAGCGGAAAAGGGTCTGGCCGACACCTACATTCGCGCGCCTTTCGACGGCTTCATCAGTGACCGTCCCGTCTCCGCCGGTGAATACGTCGCACTCACCAACAAGATTGCCACGCTGGTTCGGGTCCAAACCTTAAAACTGCAGTTGCAAACCCCCGAACAGCGCGCCTCAAAAGCTAAGGTCGGAATGACCGTGCTGGCCAATGTCTCAGCCTACCCGGACCGCCAATTTGAAGGCAAAGTTTCCGCCGTGAATCCAGCCGTGGATCCGAACTCGCGAATTTTCGTCCTGGAAGCCCGTTTCGCCAATCCTGACAATGCCCTGCGTCCCGGTATGTTCGCCACGGCAAAGATTCTTCTGCCCGGCGGCGAAAACGCGACATTCATTCCCCGCACCGCGGTTGTGCGCGACAAGACCACAGACTCCAATTTCGTCTATGTAGTGGAGAACGGCCAGGCTCGCATGCGAGTGGTTCTGGTTGGCCCCACAATCGATAACTCCATACGCATTCAATCCGGTCTCACCGGCAATGAATCCGTCATTACCAACCGCCAGTCTGAACTTTTCGACGGAGCGCCCGTTCAGGCGCAAACTCTATAGGCTTCCTATGCACGCACTCGCTAAGCTTTGTGTTCGCAGACCTGTTTTCGCGACAATGCTCATTCTGTCGTTGGTTGTCGTCGGTGTGTTTTCCTACTTCAGTCTCGGCGTCGATCTTTTCCCCAAGGTGGATATTCCCACCGTCTCGATTCTCACGGAAGACCGCGGCGCTTCTCCCCAGGAAATTGAGACGGAGGTCAGTAAACGGATCGAAGACGCCGTCAACACCATCAGCCAGGTGGATGAAGTTCGCTCCACGTCCTCCGAAGGCCGATCGCTCGTCATCGTCGAGTTCGAACTGGCCAAAAACGGAGATGTGGCGGCCCAGGAAGTTCAGAACAAAGTCAACCTGATCCTGAACGATCTGCCCCAGACTGCCAAGACGCCGGTGGTTCAGAAGTTCGACCCGGACGCCACCCCAATCCTTCAGGTGGCCGTCTCCGCGCCTCGCTCCTTGCGCGATGTCACGTTGATCGCCGACAAGCAGATTAAGCAAAAACTCGAGAATGTGCCCGGCGTTGGTCAAATCTCGATCGTTGGAGGTGCGCGCCGCGAGATTCACATACTGGTAGATCCGGATCGCCTCCGCGCCTATAACCTCACCGTCAATGATGTATTCAACGCCATCAAACAGCAAAATCTGGAACTGCCCGGCGGCAGCCTGAATGCTGGCGATCGCGAGTTCACTATCCGAACCTCCGGCAAAGTAGTGAACATCGATCAATTCAACCAGATTGCGGTCGCCACTCGCGATGGCCACGTGGTGAAGGTCAGCGACATCGGCTATGCCGAGGACAGTTATGAAGAGCCGCGGAGCTCCGCCCGACTCGATGGCGCTCCCGCAGTTACGCTCGTTGTCTCCAAACAGTCAGGGGCCAATACCGTGGCTGCCGCCACCGAAGTCAAGGACCGTCTCAAAGAAATCAAAGCGGTCCTGCCGAGAGACGTGAAGACTCAAATCATCGGAGATCAATCTGTCTTCATCCAGGCCGCGGTAGATTCCATTAAGCATCACCTGGTCGAAGGCAGTATTTTTGCCTCCATCGTCATCTTCTTGTTTCTTGCGAACTGGCGCACTACGCTCATCGCCGCCATCGCCATCCCTACCTCCATCATTTCAGCCTTTGCGCTGATGGCCGCCATGGGTCTAACCCTCAACCAGATCACGATGTTGGCGCTTACGCTGATGGTGGGCATTGTCATTGACGATGCCATCATCGTGCTCGAAAACATCTACCGCTTCATCGAAGAAAAAGGCATGTCGCCCTACGAGGCTGCTATTGAAGGCACTCGCGAGATTGGTTTGGCCGTTATGGCTACCACGCTTTCCCTGCTCGCTGTCTTCCTGCCGGTCGGTTTCATGGGCGGCATCGTCGGTCGCTTCATGAGCTCGTTCGGCTTCACCTCCGGCTTTGCGATTGCCGTCTCACTGCTGGTGTCGTTCACTCTCACTCCCATGCTGTGCGCCCGCTTCATCAAGCAGCCGAAACATAGCGCCAGCGGCCATGTCTCTAAAGACAATCGGTTTTTCAAATGGCTCGACGAGCATTACACTCGCATGCTGATCTGGTCCATGGCTCATCGCAAAGTGGTCATCTTCGCCAGTGTTTTGACCATTCTCAGCATCGTGCCGCTATTCATGTTCGTGGGCAAGAACTTCCTGCCCTCTGATGATCAGTCGCAGTTCAACGTCCTGCTTCGCACGCCTGAGGGAACCTCACTCGCCGCCACCACGCAAGTAGCGGATCGGGTAGCTGAGCAGATCAGATCCCTGCCGGGCGTGGAGAGCACGCTGATGACGGACGGTAACGGCGCGGACGCTTCCGTGAACAATGCCTCCATCTACGTCAAGCTCACCGCCTTGGAGAAACGGTCTGTCTCGCAAATCGACGTGATGCAGAGAACACGAGCTTTGCTCAAGACCCTGCCTCCTGACATCCACTCCGGAGTTGAGCTGGTGAGCACTATCGGGGGAAACCAAAGTAACGCCGAGGTGCAGTATTTCATTGAAGGCCCTGATCTCGACAAGCTCGCCAAATACTCTGACGAGTTGCTCGCGAAGATGAAGAAGATTCCCGGAGTCACGGACGCCGACTCAAGCTTGCGCAGCGGTAAACCTGAGGTTGGACTCGACATCGATCGCGCACGCGCGGCAGACTTGGGCGTCTCCGTCATGGACATCGAACAGGCACTCAACACGCTGGTCGCGGGGCAAGTCGCATCTACCTTCAACGTCGGTGATGATCAGTACGACGTCCGGGTGCGCGCTCAAGAGCAATTTCGCGGCACCGTGGACGGCTTACGCAAAATGACCGTGCCCTCCAGCAACAAGCGCAGCTCGGTGGGTCTGGATGAAGTGGTTCATATGCGAACCGGCACCGGTCCCTCATCCGTGAATCGAATCGCCCGTCAGCGCCAAGTCACCCTGACCTGTAACGTCCTGCCCGGCGGGTCGCAAGCAGCCATCCTGGCCGGACTCAGCAAAGCGGCCTCCGAAATTGGAATGGATTCCGACTACCGCACGGGCCTGACCGGCGCATCTAAAGAACTCGGCCGCACGGGTTATTACTTTATTCTGGCCTTTTCTCTTACATTCATCTTTATGTACATTGTGCTGGCGGCGCAATTTGAATCATTCATTCATCCCATCACCATCCTTCTCACGCTGCCCTTGGCCATCCCGTTCGGCATCGTTTCATTGTTGATTGCGCATCAGACTGTGAACATTTTCTCCGGGCTTGGTTTGCTGCTGCTCTTCGGAATTGTCAAGAAGAACGCCATCCTCCAGATCGATCACACTAATGGGCTGCGCGCTTCTGGCATGCTGCGTTACGACGCCATCATTCAGGCGAACCGAGATCGCTTGCGCCCCATTCTCATGACCACCATCGCCCTCGTCGCGGGCATGCTGCCGCTAGTGATCAGCAGTGGAACTGGGGCTGCCACCAACCGCTCCATCGGCGTGCTGGTTGTCGGAGGACAATCCCTCTGCCTCATCCTCACTCTGCTGGCTGTGCCCGTCTTCTACTCGTTCTTTGAAGATCTATCCGAGTACCCGTTCTTCAAACGAGTGGGCGGAGTCTTCGGCGGCGTGCGCCGCCTGATTCCAACCCGGAAGCTGACCCCCGCATCCATAGCAACTCTGAAGCAAGGAGACGCAGCCTAAGTGCGACTGTTCTTACTGTTACTGACCTGCGCGGCTGGCTTGTTCGCGCAGACCGAACCGTCAACGCCGGAACTCCCGGCCACCACCCCCTTAGAGGTGCCGGAGCGGATCGGCATCACCGGCAAGTCGGAGCTAAGCCTTGCAGATGTCGTGCAGCGAACTCTCGACAATGATCGGGATTTGGTCGTTTACCGCCTCGCGGTGCAGGAATCCATATTCAATGTCAAAGGCGCGCAAGGCTACTATGACCCCATTTTGGGTTTGACGGCTCACCGTCTGAAATCCGTTACGCCGATCGCCTCGCTCATTGGAGGTTCGGCCAACGGCAAACTCACTCAGAAGGAACTCTATGCTGATCCCCAAATTAGCGGCAACCTCCCGGGCTTAGGAGGCAGTTATCAGCTTGATTTCTCTTCCGCCCGCCAATCGACCGACAGCACCTTCGTCACCTTGAATCCGCAGTTCCCTTCCGCCGTGACTCTCAATCTGACCCAGCCCCTTTGGCGCGGCTTACGTTTCGATCAGAATCGTTACCGTATCCAAGTGGCGCGCAGGAATGCCAACCTCAGCAATGAGCAACTTCGTCAGCGAGTGATTGAGGTTGTAACCCAGGCAATCCAAGCCTATTGGGAGCTGGATTTCGCCTATCGCAACGTAGGCGTTCAGATTGACGCCGTGCGCCTGGCTGAAAAGCAGGATCAGAGTAACCGCCGCCAGGTACGCCAGGGAATCCTTGCTCCCGTTGATGTGATCCAGACCCAGACGCAGATCTCCACCTTCCAGCAGAATGTGTTCACTGCTCAGGAAGATCTGACTCGCGCGGAAAACAGTCTGAAAGGATTCATCCTCGCCAGCAAAGACGATCCCCTCTGGAGCAAAGCGCTGGTTCCCACCACTCCTAGTGATGCGAAGGCGGTTGTTCCTCCGCTTCCCGAGGCTTTAAAAGAAGCGCTGGTCAATCGCCCGGAGATTGCGGAAAGCAAAATCAATGTCGATCTGAATCGCTTGGACACCCGCTTGAATCGCGAACAGGCTCTCCCGCAGATCAACGCCGTCGGCAAGTTCGGCGTGCAAGGTCTCTCCGGTCGCCCGGGACCGGTAGTCGTCAACCCTTTTCTATCTGAGCTTGGAATCAATCCAGGCTCCGTCCCTGCTATTTTTCCAGGCGGCTATACGCAGTCACTCACAAACATCTACAACGGAGTTTTCCCCATCGCGCAGGTCGGCGTACAAATGTCGCTGCCCCTTCGCAACCGCACCGCCGAAGCGCAGGTGGCCGTAGGTCTGATAGAAGGAAAACGTCTCGCCGCGCAATCGCAAGCTGTTGAGATGGCCGTGGAAGCCGATGTTCGCAATTCCCTCCAGTCGCTGGCCGCCGCTGAAGCTCGCATGGATTCCGCTGTATCAGCCCGCAAGTTTGCCGAAGATCAGTATGAAAGTGAGCAAAGGCAGTTTCAGGCCGGCACTTCCTCCGTGTTCCTGGTTCTGCAGCGCCAGAGTGATTTGATCGCCGCACAATCCCGCGAAATTAGAGCAAAGGCCGACACCGGCAGGGCCGCCGCCGATCTCGACCGAGCCACAGCGCGCACACTCATAGCTCAGAACATTGATGTGACCGGGCAGAACCGTCGCACTCAGTAGTTCACCAGCTTGCCGTCTTTGATCACCTGCTTGCGCGGCGCCAATTCGTCCAGGTTCGCAAAGTCAAATACCAGCGAAGCAATCACAGCCGACGCTTGCATCAGATCTTCCGGAATGGCATGCGAATATGCGTCCACATCCGAGTGATGAGTTAAGGCGTCATAGTCCAGCGGGTCTTGAATAAACTGAAATCCCGGCAAGCCGGCTTCATCAAACGAAACATGATCCGTATCGGTGGTATGTTGCCCGGAGATAGTCGAAACATCCAGATCCCGGAACGGAGCTAGAAAGGTCTCGAACAGCGGCCGGATGGCGTCATTCTCCTCCAGATAGATGCCTCGTATCTTACCTGCGCCGTTATCCAGATTGAAATAGATATCAAATTTCTGCTGCTCGGGTTTTAGTTCACCGCTGCCGACATCCGCATAGTGCTGCTTGATGTAAGCGCGCGATCCGAAGTCACCTTGTTCCTCGCCGCTCCACAAGCCAATGCGTACCGTTCTGTCCATCGGCAGATTCAGCGTCTTCAGAATCCTCATCACTTCCATCATCACTGCGCTGCCCGCACCATTGTCGGTAGCTCCGGTGGCGCTATGCCACGAATCGAAATGCGCGCCAATCATCACCACTTCATCCGGTTTCTTTCGGCCGGGAATCTCGGCGATGATGTTTGCGCCATCCACGTCCCGGTCTGAGAATTTAACCTGCAAATCCAGGCGCACCGACACCGGTTGCTTCTTGTCCACCAGCCGCTGCATACGTGAATACTGCTCTTCTGTCACCACAAAGGTGGGCGGGGCCATAGCCTTCTTGGTATTGAAGGCGCCCGCATTTTCCGCATTCACGATGCCGTTATGAGATCGCCGGTCCGCTGTGATCACGCCCACCACACCCTCCTCGGATAAGAAGGCGCCCACGTCTGCTTTGAAGTCGTTGTACCGGTCGAACAGGTCATCCATGACGGAACTTGGCAGAGAGGCGAAATACTTTTCCGCGTCCTCAGGATCCTCAGGAGCCACCACTTGGTCAACCGTAATGTGTCGTCTCAGTGCTGGCGCGGGAGCCTTAGCCAGGTCCGCCAGTTGTGCATCCGTATATCTCTCGAACAAAGGCTTGATTGAAGGTTTCGGCTCTTTCGAATTCGTAAACAGCAAAATCTTGCCCTTCAATTTGCCGTGCCACTGCGCCTTGTACTTTTCTAGAGCTTCACGCGCCTTTGCGACCTCATAATAGCGAGCGCCTTCGAATGGAGCGTAAAGAACTTCGCCCGATTGCATCCCATGCGTTGGCGAACTCCACGCCAGCGGAGCCGCCACCAGATGCGAATAGCGGGGCGACAACATGTCCAGCGTGTAAGATTCCACCGACCAGCTTCGTCCAAAAGGCCCCCACTTCTCCTCATGCACGTTGGCCAGCCCGTAACTCTTCAATTCACCCATCGCCCACTCAGCCGCCTGGTCAAACTCTGGAGACGCCGTCAGCCGCGGACCATACCGGTCACTCATATCGGCTAGGTGATCCATCACTTTCGAGTTCTGGAACGCCTCAACCTTGATTTGGCGAATGACCTCAAGATTGTTGTTCGCCTGTGCCCAGAGTGTTGGAGTGAGACTCAAAATCGCTAACAAGATTGATGCGCGCATTCGTCTCTTGTACCACGGATGTCGCGGCTACCCGGCTAGGGGGCCTACTGGCGAATGCGCAGCCAGTGCTTGAGATCCGGCTTGAATCGGAACCGTATCGGAGCCAGCGATGAAAATGGCCGACCCCGTGTGATATTTCTCCGGCCACCAGGTGCGGGAAACCCCCGCCGCGCTGTAATCCCCAAGAAACTCACTGTAAGCCGGCATCATGCCGCCGCTGTCCGATCGGCGCCAGATGGTATGCACAAACGCACCCCCAACCCGCGCAGCGTAGTTCTCATGGGTCGAACGCAGCTAACGTGTATCTTCATGGTCAATGGCCTGCACCGAATACATCACGCTTCGCTGAACCAGGTAATAGCCTGCATGCGAAGCATAAGGTTCGGCAAATGGCTCCCAACCTTCGCCCCATTGGCCGGACCTGTCACGAGCCTGGTCAAAGGCCGCTCCTATTCCCGCGAACACCATGTTGTCCAAATCGAGTAAGTGTTCGGCGTCGGACTGAAGCTTCTCCTTGACCGTCATCGCTTTCCAGGGTTCATTCCCTGGGCCTGAAGACGGGTGCGCGGGAGGCGGCGGCGTTTGAGCCGTTGCAAAAACCGAAACGGCAAAACCCCAGCGGAATGGCTTGTAACATCATCGTCACTTGGACGCTCTGTCCCCCCAATCTGGTTTCTAAGCACGGCTACTTCGGAGTCGGCCCGCATGCTCAGGAGGAACGGCCTACATTCTCCAGCACGACACCGCACAATTGCTGGACTGCTGTTCAACACAGCAGACCAGCGAGCGGGGCCGATCCATCATCGCGTGCATTTCCTTCCTTGAGGGCTTGCAGGAACAGCGGCGTCCCGAATCAGAAGAAGCTTCCTGACAGCGACGCAAATTTCGAGGAGTTTGAAGTGTTTTGGGGATCTAATTCCGCATCTGTTGATTTGCCTTCGCCTCGGCGGGAGTAATCACCTTTGGCTCCAATTCCATTAACAGCGCCGCTTGGTTCTCATAAAGAACTGGCTCCAAGAGCCATGGGAATCGCCGCGAGTGCTCAAACAGGGAGTACTCGTGCTGCGATGCCAGCAACAAAGGTTGAACCGGGACAGAGGGCAGATTAGGCACTATGGCAATAAGTTCCTGCGGAATACTCTTAGCATCTGTAATGTCCGCGATAATGAAGCGCGCCATGTGGGCCAAAGTACGCACAGTCTCGGTAGTATCTCTGCTTGAGGGTTTCTCGAAATCGAAAAGCACCGGCAAATAGTCACGCTTGCGAAACTCCTCGCGAATAGCTTCAAGAATGACCTTTCGCTCCTGCGTGAAACGGCCCAGAATCAACACCACCTTGGACGTGATTGTGCCAATCACAGGGCGTATTTTTTCGTTATTCAATAGCAGATAGATGAATTGCGCGACTTCCAGATTGTCCACCTGAATTGCAGTTTCAGCCGAAACGGGGGCGATGACGAGGTTCGATTGGATGGCGCCTTCCAGCCTGACGCCCCAGGCGGAAATGCCATACACGCGGCAATGTGTCAGATTCGCCCGTTCGAGGTTGGAGTCGATAATGGTCGCAAAGATAGGATCCGCCTGGCTCAGGTTAGCTCCGCTGAGATCCGTTTTTAAAAGGTATGCCCTCGTGAGCAGAGATCGAGTAAGGTTGGCGGCATGAAAACTCGCCTTACTGAGGCGAGCTTCGTGGAGGCTCGCCCCGCTCATATGTGCTCCACTGAAATCCGCCCGCTGAAGCATCTCCCGGCTCACATCGGCCCAGGCAAGAATGGCTCGTCGGAAGTTCGCCCGAGTGAGATCAGCAGTACTGAGATCCGCTCGGGTGAAGTTCGCCGCTTAGCAGTTAGCCCTGGAGAGATCGGCGCCGCGGAGGCGGGCCTGGCTTAGGTTTGCCCCACTGAGGTTTGCCTTCCTCAGGTTCGCTCTGGCAAGCATGGTTTTCGTTAGGTCAGCGTCGCTCAGGTCTGCGGCGGTGAGATCCGCTTCCAGGAGGTCGGCTCCTTGCAAAAGCCTTGCGAGGTGTTCAGAATTCGCCACGGTCGTTTTGAAAGTAAAATCTTGAAAGTAAAATCAGCCCGTAAGTACCTACATGTCACATGCTAAGAACGCGTGGACAGCAGTCGCTTGAGAAGGTTCAATGAAGTAGTAAAGACCGGCAGCCCTGATTTCATTCCACAATGTAAATGATCAGGAAGTCCAAACCGCAGTGGGAGCAACTCATGCAAGAAGAACGAATCCGTGAAGCGCTGAATGAACACTGGCACGCGTCGGCAGCCGGTGATGCAAACGCAGAACACGATATTTACGATGAGGATGTCGTCTGCGATTATCCTCAGTCAGGTGAACGAATTCTCGGGCGAAGCAACTTGCAGGCCTTGCGTAGTCATCATCCAGGCAAGCCATCCGGTTTTTACGTCAAGCGAGTTCTCGGAAAAGATGATCTCTGGATAACCGAATACACAATCACCTATCAAGGGCGGCCAACATACACAGTCAGTATTATGGAATTCCGCAACGGTAAGGTTGTGCACGAGACACAGTATTTCGCGGATCCCTTCGAGGCGCCCGACTGGCGGAGCCAATGGGTTCAGCGGATCGAGTGATGCCGCATAACTACTAGCGTGGCTTGATAAGCTCCTCAAGGTTGGACCACGTGATCCCGGTGTATCGATTGTTGTCGAGGGATTCGTGATGAGTGCTGAACATGCTCTGTATGTACTGGCTTTGTTGCCAGCTTGCATATAGTTCGTTTTCGCCTTCGGGATGCGCGGCGCGCTCACGCTTGTTGTAGGCGCGTAACTCTTCAAGGCTGCCCAGACGAACGAGTTCGTAAGGGCTCCCGAATGTCTTGCCTGTAAAAGCGACAAGTTCGTTCGGGCTGACGCGAAAACTCGCGATGTGTAAGGATTTTGGCGTTTCCGGATCCAATGCGGCCGCGGCCGTAAATGCCGCTGTGTCATCCATGGTTGTGAAATCGAGTTGGCAGTCTGGATCTTCCCAGTAGCCGACGACCTTCTTCTTGAAGTCGAGCAGGGGTACGTCGTAGGTGAGGATCTCGCCGAACGCGCCGTTGAAGATCGCCGTCGATGCAATGGGCGCAACATCCAGTCTCTCGTGAAATTCGCGACGAAGATCGAAGTTGCGGTTCTCCCCGGGCGTGAGTTTCGTGAAGTCCGTGGAAAAGTCTGAAGGAATGAACCTGGGTACACCCGCCAAGAGCGCAGCCTCAAGTAGGACTGTCTGCGTGTCCACGATGACATCGCGGAGCCCCGCGACAAGCGACACGATGCACTGCGCACCATTCATCTCCTTTGCGAGGTTAGGTGCCTTTTCCATGTCGACCACGGCCACTCCGACGCCGAGAGCTTGGAGCTCGGCAATCTTGTCCGCACCCGTCGATTTGCGTACGAGAGCTTTAACGGCCGCCCCGCGTGCAGCAAGCGACTTGACCGCGCGCTTCCCAAGGTTCCCAGTTGCTCCTGCCACCACAATCGTCGACGCCATCTACTTCACTCACTTTCAGCCCACCCGGATTCTTGTTTTAAGAAACCATGATTCGGGGGCTCATGTCTTGGTAGATGCAAGATGTAACCAGTGATTGCAAAATAAACGTTGCTCATTTTATTTGGGTACGCGATCTTTTTTGCAATAACTATGGTTATCTCGCCGACTTGGGCGCTGCGTTCATCCCAGCCCGCAGGACCTCGACTGTCCGCTCGACCATTCGCTCGGCAGGCGGCACGTGAGGAAGCTTACCTTGAGTTATCAGCACCTGCGTGAGCCCAAAAGTGCTGAGGATGCGTAAGACCAAGAGGGACGAAGCTTCGAGTTGTCGCAAAAAGCGACTAATGGTGAAGGCGTGGCGGAAAAGGTTCTCTTTGTCAGATCTTATTGGAGAATATGTAGTCTATGACCGACTGGTTCGCGCGACCCATCCTGCACGTCAAGGACGTTGATACCTCGCTTCGCTTTTACGTAAACCTCCTTGGCTTCACCAGCCCTTGGTGCTACGACGAGGAAGGCAGAGCACGAGTCGCACAGGTGGACCGGCAGGGCTGCGCTCTCATTTTGGCCGACAACCTGACGCCGGAGAAGACCGGAAAGGGTGTGATCTTCATTTCCCTTAACGTCGATCCGCCAACGCCGGAGGCAGCGGTCGCCGCGTTGGAGGCGCTGCGCGCCGAACTCGAGGCCAAAGGCGTAGTAGTCAAGCAAGGGTCATGGGGCTATCGACTTCTGATTGTCGATGATCTCGACGGCAATCAGCTATTTTTCAACTATCCGAGCGACGCTGCAAGCGCCGAAATTGCTGGAGACGAACACAGTGCCTGACGTTCGGGAAAGTGGTCGCACAACCGAAGCAAAGTCTCATGCGATGCGGGCAATTACCGTCTGCACATCTAAGCCTGCATCATCTCCAGCAGCCTTTGTACAGTCCGCCAGTTGCGGGCAGTGCTAACCGTCTTCAACTTGGAATCGAAATACGCATTGGTCAGCTTTGTTTGCCCCATCCCATTCGGCAAATAGAGATAGATTTCCTGCCCCATCACCCGAAACTCATCCGGCGTCGACCGCCGCGGATCCAGCGCCGCTATTGCCTCAGCCGAAGGCGCCGCCGCTAGAAACACCACATGCAGCGGATCCGACGACAGATCGCTTCGCAAAAACGGATGCGCCTTCGAAATCCGGTCCATCTCATTCTGGTTTCTCATCACCACATGCGTCTGAAACCCAAACTGCTTTTCGATCGCCGCGCAAACCTTAGCCGGCACTCCTGTGGCAACCTCGCTCTTCGCGCTAAACACCACATTGCCGCTCTGGATGTAAGTCGACACCTGCTCGCAGCGTGCCTGGGCGAACAGCTCCGCAAGGCTCGCCATGGGAAGCTTGTTCTTCCCTCCAACATTGACGCCGCGCAGTAACGCGACATATCGCCTGAGGCTCTTACTTGGCACCGGCCACGCGGCTCTCTTCACCGCTGTTCGTCATGGTCCAGTCCTTATCATTGGTACTTTCAAACTGTTCGTACTTGATATGGGTCTTGCCCGCAAAAGTATTCACGGTCTTATAGAACGTACTATGTCCGCCCTGATCCCAATTGCTTAAGAACGTCCAAACGTCCCCCTTGATCTCCAAATCACCGCGGCTAGTGGCTCGTCCCTCCGGTCGGATATTTTGTGTATAGTACAGGCCCGGCTTGTCCACCCTGGGTATAAACACCAGCAGAGCACTGGGAGCGCCGTTGACACTTTGGTCACACGTAAAAAAGTGCCCGGTCTTCAAACACTGGTTCACCACAGTGTCCGGCTTCGCCTCGCCTTTGCGGGTCACCTGCCAGGTGCCGTTATAAAGCATCAGCGGGGCAAATGGGTTCTCCGCAGCATCTGACTGGAAAAAGGCAGCACAAAACAAAAACAGCAAAACTGGAATTCGCAACTTGTCTTTGATGTTATCGTGCAATTGCAAGTGCCATGGCGGTAATAGCTGAAACCTCGTTCACCGTAGAGACTCAAATCGCAACGTTCCCTTCCCTGCTGCTCGATTGCGGCGTCACCTTGGTGGAGGTGAACATCGCCTTTGAAACATACGGTGAACTCAATGCCGACCGCAGCAATGCCATCCTGGTTTGCCACGCGTTTTCAGGGGATGCCCACGCCGCCGGCATTAGCAAAGAGACGGGGCAGCCTGGCTGGTGGTCAGCGATGATCGGCCCGGGACTTCCGTTCGACACCAATCGCTACTTCATCATTTCAAGCAACGTGCTGGGCGGATGCCGCGGCACAACCGGCCCCGGCTCCCTTGACCCCCGCACCGGCAAACGCTACGGCATGACTTTTCCGGTCATCACCATCGGGGACATGGTCCGGCTGCAGAAAATGCTCGTTGACCATTTGGGCATTCCCCGCCTGCTGGCAGTCTCCGGAGGCTCAATGGGCGGTATGCAGGCTCTGGAGTGGGCCGTTGCCTATCCCGATTTCGTGGCTGCCTCCATTCCCATTGCCACCACAAGCCGCAGCAGCGCTCAACAGATTGCGTTCAACGAAGTGGGCCGCCAGGCTGTGATGGCCGACCCCGACTGGAACGAAGGCGACTACTACGATTCGAAACCTCCCGCCCGCGGCTTAGCCGTGGCCCGCATGGTAGGCCACATCACTTATATGAGTGACGCCTCCATGCGCCAGAAATTTGGCCGCCGGCTGCGCGAAAAAGATGTCTTCGGGTTCGATTTCTCCGTCGATTTCGAAGTAGAGAGCTACCTGCGTTATCGCGGCAGCCAGTTCGTGAACCGCTTCGATGCGAATTCCTATCTCTACATCACCAAAGCGATGGATTACTTCGACCTCTCAGCGGGACATTCGTCGCTCGCCAAGGCCTTCGAGAAGACCCACACGCGGTTCCTGATTCTCAGCTTCACGTCCGACTGGCTCTACCCGACTTACCAATCGCTTGAGACGGTCAGCGCTTTGCGCAGCCGCAATGTAGACGCTGCCTTTTGCGAGTTGCCCTCCCAATATGGGCACGACGCCTTCCTGGTGGAGACCAAGGAACAAAGCGAAATGATCACCGGCTTTTTGGATCGGGCCGGATCTCCCGCAGCCAAGAAACCTGTCAATCCCGAAATCCTATCGCGCACCGACTACGCCATGATCGCCGAACTCGTCGCCCCTAGATCCCGAGTCCTGGACTTGGGCTGCGGCGAGGGTGAGTTACTCGCCTGGCTCGGAGAGCACAAGCAGGTCCAAGCGCAAGGCATCGAGATTGACACGAATAAGGTGCGTCGAGCCATCGCCCGCGGCGTGTCCGCGTATCAAGGCGATTTGGATGAGGGCTTGGCCGACTATCCTGATGGAGCTTTCGACTTCGTCATATTGAGCCAAACCCTTCAGGAAATGCGCTACCCCTTGCGAGTCCTGCGCGAGATCCTTCGCGTCGCCCGCCACGGCATCGTTTCATTTCCTAACTTCGGCCACTGGACCACTCGTCTGGCCCACCTGTTCAGTGGTCGCGCCCCACGGACCGAGCTCTTCCCCTACGATTGGTACGAATCGCCCAACCTGCACTTCCTGACCATTGATGACTTCGTCTTGCTCTGCAAAGCGCAAAACTGGATCATCGAACGGCAGATCTATCTCCAAGGCAGCACTCAGATAAAGAGCCTGCCCAATCTGATGGCTGAGACCGCCGTTTTCTCCATCCGTCGAGGCGGCTGAAACCCTCGTTACCTATGTTGATTGCCAGTTGGAACGTGAATTCTCTGCGAGCTCGCCTGGACCAGGTGATCGCGTGGCTCAAACAGCGAAACCCCGATGTTCTGCTCATGCAGGAATTGAAAGGCACGGAGTTTCCGTCCGAAATCTTCGCAGACTTGGGTTATCAAAGCGCCGCAGTCACACAGAAGGCGTATAACGGCGTCGCCATCTTGTCGCGTCAGCCAATTCGAATCGTCAGCCGCAGCCTGGAGGGCGATGAGGCGGATGCGCATGCCCGCTTTCTGGAGGTCCTGATCAGCGGCGTGCGGATGGCCAACATTTACCTGCCCAATGGGAATCCGGTGGGCACCGACAAGTTTTTCTATAAGCTGCTGTGGATGGACCGGCTCAAGAAGCAAATGGAAATTTGGGCCAGCGATGGCATTCCGACACTCATCGGTGGCGACTTCAATGTGATCCCCGAAGACATCGATTGCCACAAGCCCGCCTCCTGGATTCACGACGCCTTATTTCAGCCCCAACCGCGCGCCTGTTATCGCGACATGTTGGCCCTTGGCTATACCGATGCCTTCCGATCCCTGCATCCCAGCGAAACCGGCCAATTCACATTCTGGGACTACTTCCGAAAAGCTTTCGAAACGAACCGAGGAATTCGAATCGATCACTTCTTACTTTCCCCCTCACTGGCGCAAATGCTGGAGTCCTGCGAAATCGACAAAGGCCCCAGAGCCCAAGAAAAACCTTCGGACCACACCCCCATTCTCATACAGATAAGCATTTAAACCAATCCAAAGCCCCAGCACCACCAAAATCCAAAACCGGTCACTCCTGTCTGACCCATCTGTCAAGTCCGACTGATCTGACTCAACCGATGTCTCCGACTGGCCTGAGCCCTCCGACTCCTCTGATACGTCAGTCTCCTCCGACTGCTCCGACTGGTCCGACTGCCCGCCCAATCGCTTGGCATACTCAAAGAGTGCCCACCGCCGTCGAATACATAGAGCAAAACGAAACCCGATTTCTGAACGAACTGCTCGACTTCATCCGCATCCCGAGCATCAGCACCCTCCCCGAACGTAAGCCGGACGTCGAACGGGCCGCTCACTTCGTCGCCGACAGCCTCAAAGCCGCCGGTCTCGAGAACGTCGAACTCATCCCTACCCAAGGTCATCCCCTGGTCTATGCCGACTGGCTCCATGCGCCCGGCAAACCCACCGTCCTCTGCTACGGTCACTACGACGTTCAGCCTCCTGATCCGCTGGAACTCTGGGAAACGCCTCCCTTCGAGCCGTCCATCCGAAACGGCAACATTTACGCCCGGGGCGCCTGCGACGACAAGGGCCAGATGTACATGCACATCAAGGCCGTCGAAGCCCTGCGCGCTCAGCACGGCGGCAAGCTTCCCCTCAACATCAAATTCTTAATCGAAGGCGAAGAAGAAGTCGGCGGCGAAGGCATCGCAGAGTTCGTTCCGAAAAACACGGCCAAGCTGCAGGCCGATGTCGCCCTGGTTTCCGACACCGAACTATTCGCCGACGGAGTTCCCACGCTCTGCATCGGTCTCCGTGGCCTCATGTATATGGAGATCGAGGCGCACGGCCCCGCGCGAGATCTCCATTCCGGCATTTACGGGGGGGCCGCCCCGAACGCCGTCTATGGCTTGATCGAGCTACTGGCGAAAGCCAAAGACGCCGATGGCCGCATCCTGATCCCCGGCATCTATGACGACGTTGCCCCGCCCGATGCCAAAGAACTGGAAAGCTGGAAGCAACTGCCTTTCACAGACGCTGAATTCCTCCAAAGCATCGGCGCAAGCTCACTCACCGGCGAACCCGATCAGCCGGTCCTCGCTCGCATCTGGACACGCCCCACTTTTGAAGTTCATGGCATAGCCGGAGGGTTTGCCGGTACTGGAGCCAAAACTGTTATTCCCGCCAAGGCCGTGGCGAAGGTGAGCGTCCGGCTGGTACCCAATCAAGACCCCGCCAAGGTTTTGGAAAGCATCAAAGCCTGGGTTCAAAGCAACACACCTAAAGGCATCCAGACCGAAGTTCGCGCCCTGAGCGCAGCCCCGGGCGTCGTGGTGAACCCCAATCACCCGGCCATTCACGTCGCCGCGCAGTGTTTTTCGGAAGCGCTCGGCAGACCAACGGTCTTCACGCGTGGCGGGGGATCCATCCCAATCGTGGGTGAATTCGCGCGTCACTTAGCTATCCCCACCGTCCTCATGGGCTTTGGATTGCCCGACGATGGCCTGCATTCCCCGAACGAAAAGTACCGTGTGGCCAATTACTATCTTGGTATCCGCACCATAGCGCAATTCCTTGACGAGTACGGAAAAGTACGCTAACTATGGATCACCATAGTTTGTAATCTCTCTCACTTTGCGCGGTTATTCAGATGCACGTTATGACGGCGGGGGCCCAGTCGGCTTCAGCGCCTGAACAAGAGCTAGCTCCCGTCTCGCAGCCGGATCAGGTCGTCCGTTCCGCAGGCATCGTGTCAGCGGCCGTCATGCTCAGCCGCATCAGCGGATTAGCGCGCGAAATGCTGATGGCGTATATCTTCGGCGCCGGTTTCGCCCATGACGCGTTTCTGCTCGGGTTCCGCGTGCCGAACCTCACGCGTGACCTGCTCGGCGAAGGTGCGTTTTCCTCGGCCTTCGTACCCACCTTCACTGCGTCGTTGATTGACACGAAGGAAGACGCCCAAGAGCTTGCCCGGCAGGTAACATCAGCCATTCTCGTCTTCGTCGGTGGCCTTTGTCTTCTAGGCATGTTCTTCGCGCCGGAACTGGTTGGCCTGCTGGCGCCAGGCTTTCACTCTGAACCAGGCAAGTTTGAACTCGCCGTTCGCCTGTCGCGCATCATGTTTCCGTTCCTCCTCATGATGGCGCTCTCCAGTCAAGCTGCCGGTATGTTGAACACCCAGGGTAGCTTCGGCATTCCCGCCACGGCGTCGATTTTTTTTAATGTAGGCGCCATTGGCTTTGGACTTCTAATCGGCTTCTTGATCGGGCCGGCTGTTCATATCAGCAAGGTTGAAGGCATGGCGTATGGAATTCTGGCGGGCGGAGCATTCCAACTCGCCTGGCAAGTTCCGCGCCTGCGCAGCATGGGCTTTCGCTTCGTGCCGGCATGGCGCTGGAATCATCCGGGTCTGCGTAAGCTTGGCGGGCTGATGCTGCCGGCAGTCCTGGCCAGCATCGCCATGCAGATTAACCTCATCATCAACACCAGCTTCGCGTCAGGCCTTACTGACCCTGTGCGCGGCGGCAATGGACCCGTGAGTTGGCTGGGCTTCGCTTTGCGCTTTGTGCAGTTCCCAATGGGAATCTTTGCTGTCGCATTAGCGTCGGCCATGCTGCCCTCTATTTCGCGCAGCGCCGCCGCTCAAAATTTCGCCGAATTTAAAACTACGTTGTCGCGTTCCCTTGCTTTGGTGTTCCTGCTTACGCTCCCTGCCTCCTTGATCCTGATCGTGCTGGGCCGCCCCCTCATCGGCGCTATTTATCAAAGCGGCCACTTTCAGGCTTACGACACGCAACAAACTGCTTTGGCGCTCTCCTGTTACTCTGCGGGTCTGGTCTCATTCGCCGCAGCCCGCTTGTTGGTTCCTGCCTACTACGCACTGTCCGATTCACGAACGCCCATGTATCTCAGCGTTCTTTCGATCGTTTTCAACTTCAGCCTGCCGCTCTTTCTGCTCCGGGTGCTGCATATGAATTTTGTCGCCATGGCCTTAACCACTTCTCTCGCCATGTCATTCGAAGCAATGTTTCTCTTTGAAGGCTTGCGGCGCAAGTTGCGCGGGCTTGACGGTCGATATTTAGCAGGTCGATTTCTACGAATATCCGCGGCCACCCTGATTATGGCCACTCCGCTGGCATTGCTGGATCACGAATTCGCTATCCATCTGGCAATGGCCCGCAGAGTCTTTATTCTTGAACTGGGATTGTTGGTTCCCCTGGCCTTGTGTTTGTTTATTGCGGCCTGCAGGCTATGCCGCGTGCAAGAGCTTGCTACGGCATTTCATCTGGTCTATGGTCTGCGCACTCGTGCCTTAGAGCTATCCAAGCCCTACAGGTGTTAAAGTCAGAGTAAATGCAGCCCGATCTGGTCCTAGCCCTGCGGCTCCAGGCCATTGACCGTAAGATCGTGAGTCTCGAAACTGAGATCGCGGCCCTACCCAAACACATTGCCGACGTTGAGAAGAAGCTTGTGGAGCACACCCGTAGACTGGAAGCCGACCGGGCTGCGTTGGCCGCTAACGTACGGGACCGCAAAAAGCTCGACGGGGACATTCAAGTACACCAGCAAAAGATCTCTAAGTTGCGCGATCAAATGCTCGGCGCCAAGAACAATGAGCAATACAAGGCCTTCCAAAATGAAATCGCCTACGCCGAAGGCGAGATCCGCAAGTGCGAAGACCGCATTCTCGAACTGATGGAGCAGTCTGAACCTCTGGATGGCGCCGTCAAGAAGGCGGACGTGGCGTTGAAGACCGAACAGAAGCAGGTAGAGTCTGAAAAGCTGCGCGCGAAAGATCAGACAGCTTCTCATCAAAAAGAACTCGCGGCTCAGCAAACCGAGCGCAAAACAATTGCTGCTCAGATGACGCCCGAGTTCTACAAAGAATATGAGCGCATCCGGAAAAAGACCAAGAACCGCCCGATTGCCGACGCCACCGAGGGCCGTTGTGACCTTTGCCAGATGTCCTTGCGGCCCCAGTTTTTTCAAGATCTTCGCAAGGGCGACAAGATCATGTTCTGCGAAAGTTGCGGTCGCATTCTCACATACAACCCTGTGATCGACATTGGAGCCGATCTCTCGGCGTCGAAGCAGATCGCCTAGCGCCCGCAATCACCGGTCCATTTTGCGCGTGCAGAACGCGAAGAGCAATTTGATTTCAGCTTCCTGAAACCTCCGCAGCAACAATTGGCTTTTTTGGTTACCTGAAGCGAGCGCTTCGCGGGTCCAGTTAATGATTTGGCCGGGATTCCAAGTCGAACCAAGCTTCCAGCCATTAACCGGTTCCCCTTCCAAAATTTCCGTAACACGAGAATGCAACTCAGCAAAGATCGGATGCTCGCCAACCTGGCGAAACCAATAGTCGGCGTTTCCGAAATCAGGCTCAGTGCGATGCACAATCGCATGCCAGTAGCTACCCTCACGCGTGAGTACGTCCTGAGCAATTTCATGCGCCTTATCCCAATCGCCCGATTGAAAAGCAAGTCCGGCGAGGGCGGCTTGCGCGTCGAAGGCCTCCGGGAAGAGCGTCCGCGCATCCTCCGCGCTAACCTGCCGGGACACCTTCATTTCGGAACGGACTAGCGGCAATAAGTGTTGCATATTCCTCTGATCTTTCATGCTGCCCTAAACTAAAGGGGATGAGCAAACAGTATTCCGCACCGCCGGCCATGTCGGTCGATCCATCCAAGAATTACGTTGCGACCATAGACACGTCGCGCGGCACAATCGTTGTCGACCTCTTTGCCAAAGACGCGCCAAAAACCGTCAACAACTTTGTTTTCCTGGCGCGCGAAGGTTTCTACGACGGTACCGTCTTCCACCGCGTCATCCCCGATTTTATGATTCAGGGCGGAGACCCCACCGGTACAGGTCGCGGCGGCCCAGGCTATCGCTTTGAAGATGAGACCAGAGGCAATCCGAACGCTCATAAACAGGGCTCACTTTCCATGGCTAACGCTGGTCCGAATACGAATGGCAGCCAGTTCTTCATCACGCATGTGAAAACGGAATGGTTGGATGGCAAGCACACCGTATTTGGCCAAGTGAAAAGCGGCCAGGATGTGGTGGATGCGGTCAAGCAAGGCGACACGATCAAGTCGGTCACAATTCAGGAAGCTTAAATGCTAGTGGCGGTCGCGCGCGATCTTCAGATCCACCAAATCGCGCGCGAGTGCATCCCGGTATTTGACCTGCAAAGTATTGTGATCCAGAATACTCTTTAATTCATCAATACTGTCATTCATCGCGCCTTTGTTGTACTTGTTGTGCGAGAGGCTGCGATCCAGCCGGGACAGACGGTCCTGGGCTTTGTGATACCGGTCGTTCTGCTTGTTTCCATGCGCCAGGTCCGAAGCCGCCTGCAGATCTGACTGTGTTTTATCTACCAAATTTCGCAGGCTCCGATATTCGGAGTCGGCTGCATGGAGCAAACCACAAGCCAGAGCGGCGATCACGAAAAGTTGTCTCATAAGCAAAGAAGACGGACGCGTTTCACACGTTCGTCTTCCCTAGTTTCCTTCACCGAAGGGTGAAGAATCAAGCTGTCCACTACTGCTGCTTTTCGGCGAACTCCTCAATCAACTTCTTATTGAAAGCCGGGATGTCATCCGGTTTGCGACTGGTGACGAGTCCGCGGTCAGTGACCACTTCCTGGTCGGTCCAGTCTCCACCGGCATTGGTGATGTCGGTTTTCAGAGATGGCCAGGATGTCAACTTGCGCCCCTTCACTACGCCCGCTTCCACCAACATCCATGGTCCGTGGCAAATGGCGGCCACAGGCTTGTTCTCGTCAAAGAACGATCTGACGAAGTGAACCGCGCCGGCATCGACCCGCATGGTATCGGGATTCTTTACTCCACCAGGCAACAGCAAGGCATCATAATTGCTGGCTTTAGCGTCGGCAATGGTTTTGTCAACCTTGAAGGTATTGCTGTCGTCACCGGGCTTATCGTGATTCCAGCCCTGAATCTTGCCGCTCTTGAGCGAGATAATTTCAGTTTTGGCGCCAGCCGCCTCGATTGCTTTTTTAGGTTCAGCCAGTTCGACGAACTCGAATGCGTCGGCGGCGAGAATTGCTACTTTCAGCCCTTTTAATTCATTAGCCATCGATTACATACCTCCTGCGTTGCTCATCATCTTGGACTCGATCGATTTGATCTTGTCCAGGTGACCTTGCAGGACGGGAAGCGTTTGCGATGCGAAGTCCTTGATTTTAGGATCCTTTCCGCTTTGCGACTCCCTGGTGAATTCTTTTACGTCTTCTTCGTGGTCTTTCACCATGGCTTTGACATAGGCTTTATCAAAAGCCGAGCCCGACATGGCGGACAACTTCTGATACTCAGCCTGCTCTTTCGCATCGGGTTTTGAGGGAAGGGTCAGGTTGTCAGATTGGGCAACAGACATTAGTTGATCGTTTGCTTTAGTGTGATCATCGACCATTTGCTGACCAAATGCTTTGACGTCGGGGTTGGTTGCCTTACCGGCAGCCAGTTTGCCCATCATCACTTCGGCGGCGCCTCCGTGGGCTGCCGCCATTGCAAACTTTGAATCCGGGCTTGTACCCTGTGCCAGCAACGCCGCGGCAGTGAAGACGCCGCAGGCGAGGCAGCCAAGACATATTTTTGTTGAAAAGCTTTCCATTTCAACCTCCTCAGATTGGATGGAGGAGGTGAAACGCAGTTACTCTGTTAGAACTTGTAGTCGGGAGGGGTAACACCCTTTAAACGCAGGTAAACTTCAGCCTGCCCACGATGATGTGCAGTGTGGGTAAAGGCGCCTAGGAACAATTCAAATTTTGAGATGGAGTGCCCGCCTCTGTTGACGGTAGCTTGCAAGTCGGCATCGGTCATTTTCTTAAGACCGCCAATGCAGTAGTCGAAGGCGGTGTTCAGGCTCTGAACGGCAGTGGATTTGGTGTCATCCGCCGGTTTTTGCATTGGGTTCTTTTCGCTGAGCGCCGCAGAGCAGTAATTGCCGTCAGCCATGGCAATGTGGTTCATCTGAGCGCCGAAACTCATCTCGCCTTCCGTCGCTTTGAATGAGAAACTGTCGTCCGGCATGGCGTTCGCCACTGCCAGAGTGAGGGCCTTGGAGGTTTCCCAGTGTTTCACGAGTTCATCAACAAGGGCAGACTTACCTTGGGCGTGCAGCATCTGGGTTCCGAGTAGGCCGACCAGACAGAGAATCAGTGATTTCATACTTCGTAATCATACGACAGGCGCCGTCTAAACTGGAGGGATGCGCGTTGCCATTATCGGGACCGGCTATGTCGGTCTGACCACCGGAGTTTGCTTAGCTTTCACCGGCCATGACGTCTGTTGCCTGGACACAAACGAGGTCAAAGTTGCGGACCTCCAGAACGGGAAGATCCCGATTTATGAACCGTTTTTAGAGGAGCTGCTGGCTGAAGCACGGCCCAACCTGGTTTTCACGACCGATTACGAGAAAGCCATTCCCCACGCAGATGTCGTGTTCATTGCGGTCGGAACGCCGCCAACCCCATCGGGAGCGCCTAATCTGGAGTATCTATCTCAGGCGGCTAAGTCAATCGGTCAGTACATGACGGCCGGGTTTACGGTGGTGGTGAACAAATCGACGGTACCGATCGGGAGCGGAAACTGGGTTGATTCGCTGCTGCGCGATTCGATTTCATCACGGGACGACAAGCATAGCGTCCACTTCGCCGTGGCATCCAACCCGGAGTTCCTGCGAGAGGGTTCTGCCTTGCATGACAGCTTATATCCTGACCGGATTGTGATTGGCGCCGATGAGCCTAAGGCGCTGGAGGTGCTGTACACGCTTTACCGGCCTATATTGGACCAGACCTTTACGCCGCCGACCTACCTGGCGCGGCCGGAAAGCACAGGCGCGGTGCCGCTACTGTCGAGCGATCTGGCATCGGCTGAGTTGATCAAGTACGCCGCCAATGCATTTTTGGCGCTGAAGATCAGTTTTATCAATGAGATCGGCTTAGTGGCGGAGCGCGTGGGCGCCGACATTTCGGAAGTAGCGCGGGGTATCGGTTTAGATTCACGCATTGGACCGCGGTTCCTGAACGCCGGTATTGGCTGGGGAGGCTCGTGCTTCGGCAAGGATACAGCGGCGCTGATTGCCACGGCCGGCGAGTATGGGTTGCATATGCCGATTGTGGAGTCGGCGCGAAAGATCAATTCGCGGCAGCGCGACCGGGTGGTGGAGAAATTACTAAACGAACTGAAGCTGTTGAAAGGCCGCACGATCGGGTTGTTGGGCCTGGCATTCAAGCCGAACACCGACGATTTGCGAGAAGCTCCGGCGATTGAGATTGCCCAGAAGTTGATCGATCGGGGAGTACGGGTGAAGGCTCACGATCCGATTGCGATGGAGAAGTTCACGAAGGAACACGGGGGCATGGGCGTGGTGCTGTGCGAATCTCCGGAGCAGGTGGCAGAAGGCAGCGATGCACTCGTGCTGGTTACTGAGTGGAATGAGTACCGCGATCTGGATTGGGAAGCGATTGCGAAAACGATGCGTGCCGCTTATCTCCTGGATGGGCGGCATTCTCTAGATGCGGAAAAGCTTACGAAGGCTGGTTTCCGGTTCGCGACGCTGGCTTAGAGTTCGAATTCGAATCGTCATTGGACGACTTGGCGTGTGCCAGCCGTCCTCTTTTTTTTGTTGCGCTCGCGGCGACGGTTGAAAGGCGTTCCAGCGCCTCGATCGCTTCGTCCAGCCGTTGTTTCTCCGATTGCAATTCGGCGATGATTTTGTGAAGGTCCATAGCAGGTTTCCAGACGGCATTAGCGGAACGACCGACTGCCGCAGCATCGATCTCACGCCCTATTATTGATCTCACGGTTAGTTGGGATTACTACCTACACCTTATCAGAGTAATCAGGGGAAATAAGAGTACTAAGGGTGTGAGTTGGTGGGTGGAGTGGTTTGGGGCAGGAGGTCGGAGGCTGGGTAGGGAAGAGGATGGGTTTGTAATCAATGGTTTTCAATTGAGCGGAAATACAGAGGTCGAATTTCGGAACGGAGTGGGTAAGAGCTGAAGAGACTGCGAGGCTAGAAACCAAAAAGCCCCGCTAAGCTTTGTGAGCTGCGGGGCTTTTGATAAATAATCGGGCGATGACCTACTCTCCCACACACTCGCGCGTGCAGTACCATCGGGGCTGAAAGGCTTAACTTCCGTGTTCGGGATGGGAACGGGTGGAACCCTCTCGCTATGATCACCCGAAACTTGATGTTCCAAATTTCGGAACAAACTGGTTTCGCGGATAACGAAATCTTTGTGAATAGTTATTGACGGGATGCCTACGTAATTTTGGTTGCTTGAACAAGATTACTCAAACAAGCGCAGAGTAAATTTTATGGTCAAGCCGAACGAGCTATTAGTAACAGTAAGCTCAACACATTACTGTGCTTACACATCTGTCCTATCAACGTGATCGTCTTTCACGGCTCTTCAGGGAGATCTCATCTTGGGGAAGGTTTCGTACTTATATGCATTCAGCACTTATCCTGACCAGACTTCGCTACTCAGCTGTGCCTTTTAGACAACTGAATCACAAGAGGTCTGTTCACCCCGGTCCTCTCGTACTAAGGGCAAGCCCCCTCAAATCTCCTACGCCCACCACAGATAGGGACCGAACTGTCTCGCGACGTTCTGAACCCAGTTCACGTACCGCTTTAATAGGCGAACAGCCTAACCCTTGGGAGCTTCTACACCCCCAGGATGCGATGAACCGACATCGAGGTGCCAAACCGGAGCGTCGATATGAACTCTTGACTCCGATCAGCCTGTTATCCCCGGCGTACCTTTTATCCGTTGAGCGATGGCCCTTCCATGCAGAACCACCGGATCACTAAGTCCTGGTTTCCCACCTGCTTGACTCGTAGGTCTCGCAGTCAACCTGGTTTATGCCTTTGCACTCGCCCTCTGATTTCCAAACAGAGTGAACCAAGCTTCGAGCGCCTCCGTTACAATTTAGGAGGCGACCGCCCCAGTCAAACTACCCGCCTTGCAATGTCCCTCTTCCCGATAAGGGAAGTAGGTTAGAACCACAGTACGATCAGGGTGGTATCTCACCGTTGGCTCCCTCAAGCCCAAGAGCCTGAGTTCAAAGCCTCCCACCTATGCTGCGCAGAACGCACCATAGTTCATTGCAAAGGTATAGTAAAGGTGCACGGGGTCTTTCCGTCTAGTGGCGGGCATCCGGCGTCTTCACCGGAACCACAAGTTCGCCGGGCGGAGCGCGCCGACAGTCGTCAGATCGTTACGCCATTCGTGCAGGTCGGAACTTACCCGACAAGGAATTTCGCTACCTTAGGACCGTTATAGTTACGGCCGCCGTTCACCGGGGCTTCAATTCAAAGCTTCGCTTGCGCTAACCTCTCCTTTTAACCTTCCGGCACCGGGCAGGCGTCAGCCCCTATACGTCGTTTTAGACTTAGCAGAGACCTGTGTTTTTGTTAAACAGTCGCCTGACGCGTTTCACTGCGGCCCACCGAAGTGGGCACCCCTTCTCCCGAAGTTACGGGGTTAATTTGCCTAGTTCCTTCGCAACTCCATCACCCGAGCGCCTTAGAATACTCATCTCGTCCACCTGTGTCGGTTTGTGGTACGGGTACGATTAATCTCCTTAGAGGCTTTTCCTGGCACACGAACCGGCGGATTTACCAATCCGGCTCTCACTTACGTGGTGCGTCCCCCCATCGGTCTTGATCGATCAATCATAGTCACGGAATATTAACCGTGTGTCCATCAGCTACGCCTGTCGGCCTCACCTTAGGCCCCGACTAACCCTGAGCGGATTAACCTTTCTCAGGAATCCTTAGACTTACGGCGGGCAGGGTTCTCACCTGCCTTATCGCTACTTATGCTGGCAGAGTCACTTCCTAACAATCCAGTACTCCTCACGGTATACCTTCATCTCGTTAGGAACGCTCTCCTACCACCCCAATGGGTCCATAACTTCGGTGACATGCTTGAGCCCCGTTGGATTGTCGGCACCGAATCCCTCGACCAGTGAGCTATTACGCTTTCTTTAAAGGATGGCTGCTTCTAAGCCAACCTCCTGGCTGTCTGAGGAACTCGACTTCCTTTCCCACTTAGCATGTACTTGGGGACCTTAGTTGATGGTCTGGGCTCTTTCCCTTTTGACGATCAAGCTTAGCCCTGACCGTCTGACTCCCGTATTACTCGTTCTCGGCATTCGAAGTTTGGCTGAATTCGGTAACCTGGAAAGGCCCCTAGTTCAATCAGTTCTCTACCACCGAGACGGACCATACGAGGCTAGCCCTAAAGCTATTTCGGAGAGAACGAGCTATCACGGAATTTGATTAGCCTTTCACCCCTACCCTCAGCTCATCCAAGCTGTTTTCAACCAACACTGGTTCGGACCTCCATCCGCTGTTACACGAACTTCATCCTGGCCAAGGGTAGATCATCCCGCTTCGCGTCTAATCCCAGCGACTGAACGCCCTATTCAGACTCGCTTTCGCTACGGCTCGCTTACGCTTAACCTTGCCACTGAGACTAACTAGCCAGCTCATTATTCAATAGGCACGAGGTCAGACATTGCCTTGCGGCCATAGTCCTCCCACTGCTTGTAAGCATGCGGTTTCAGGTACTATTTCACTCCCCTCACAGGGGTTCTTTTCACCTTTCCCTCACGGTACTAGTTCACTATCGGTCGCAAGTGAGTATTTAGTCTTGCCGGATGGTCCCGGCGGATTCCCACAGGGTTTCACGTGCCCCGCGGTACTTAGGAGCCACTTGAAGCTAAGATTGCATTTTAAGATACAGGGCTGTCACCTTCTTTGGCCGGCCTTTCCAAACCGTTTTCATAACGCTTTCCTATAACCTCTTTGATAATAAGGGCCACCTGGACTTTCGCCCAGAGGGACCTTATTATTTGTGGTCCTGCAACCCCGTGCTTTCCTTGCGAATTGCACGGTTTAGACTGTTCCGAGTTCGCTCGCCACTACTATCGGAATCACTTTTGTTTTCTCTTCCTAGGGGTACTGAGATGGTTCACTTCCCCCCGTTCGCTTCAGTCGGCTATGTATTCACCGAAAGATAAGCCAGTTACCTGACTTGGGTTTCCCCATTCGGAAATCTCCGGATCAAAGATTGCTTGCATCTCCCCGAAGCTTATCGCAGCTAGCCACGTCCTTCATCGCCTACTTGCGCCAAGGCATCCACACGCATGCTCTTAGTAGCTTGACCATAAAATTAACTCTACGTTTTGAGTTTCTATCTAGCCCGACTATACCGGTCCCACACCTGGCAGACTACCAAGTGCGGCCTTATCAGCCGGACTGCGCTATTTCGTCTAATTCAATAAATTAGCAGAACTTGTTATTTGCAACCTTGTAGTTGCCCGTCAATAACTATTCAATTGTCAAAGATCTTGATCTGCCTTGCGGCAGGCCCACGGTGTTGGCTGAACCGGTCGCTTAAAGCTTCCGGCTTTTGCCGAACAACAGGAAGGAAACACTGGATGGTTAGGCCAGGGACTCGTTTCTGTGTTTCGGAATGGTTGGTCGCTTGCTTACGCGCGCGGTTCTGGTCTGGAAGCTCGTACGTGTGCCGATAGCTGGATGACCCAACCTACGGTTAACCGATGATTTGGTGGGCCTAAGTGGACTTGAACCACTGACCTCACCCTTATCAGGGGTGCGCTCTAGCCAGCTGAGCTATAGGCCCTTCGTTTTAACTTCAAAACAAAACTGGTGGAGCTGGTCGGGATCGAACCGGCGACCTCCTGAATGCAAATCAGGCGCTCTCCCAGCTGAGCTACAGCCCCCTTAGTTTTGGCCACCCGCTTTCGCGGATGGCCTCACTAATTATAATCGAGGCCGATTGGACGCTGCTACCCACGACCAGCATGAGCAGCATGAAATAGATCAGAATTTTCGAGTGGAGAAGACCGGATGAATGGACTGGAACGGCTACCACTTACTTTGCGGCCCGTTAAGGCCACATTGTTTCGGTGATTCCAGCCACGTTCTCTCTTAGAAAGGAGGTGATCCAGCCGCAGGTTCTCCTACGGCTACCTTGTTACGACTTCACCCCAATCATGAATCATACCTTGGACCGCTGCCTCCCTTGCGGGTTAGCACGCAGGCTTCTAGTACAATCCACTTTCGTGATGTGACGGGCGGTGTGTACAAGGCCCGGGAACGTATTCACGGCATCGTTCTGATATGCCATTACTAGCGATTCCAGCTTCATGCAGGCGAGTTGCAGCCTGCAATCCGAACTGAGAGCGGTTTTTTGCGATTAGCTCCCCCTCGCGGGTTCGCAGCGCTTTGTACCGCCCATTGTAGCACGTGTGTAGCCCTGGACATAAAGGCCATGATGACTTGACGTCATCCCCACCTTCCTCCAACTTATCGCTGGCGGTCCCCTGAGAGTGCACCTTTCGGTTAGCAACACAGGGCAAGGGTTGCGCTCGTTGCGGGACTTAACCCAACATCTCACGACACGAGCTGACGACAGCCATGCAGCACCTCGACTAAAGTCCCTTGCGGGAAAGCCAGTGTTTCCACCGGAGTTCTTCAGCCGTTCGAGCCCAGGTAAGGTTCTTCGCGTTGCGTCGAATTAAACCACATGCTCCACCGCTTGTGCGGGCCCCCGTCAATTCCTTTGAGTTTCAGCCTTGCGACCGTACTCCCCAGGCGGCATACTTAACGCGTTAGCTCCGGCACCGACCAACTGAATGGCCGACACCAAGTATGCATCGTTTAGGGCGTGGACTACCAGGGTATCTAATCCTGTTTGCTACCCACGCTTTCGTGTCTCAGCGTCAGCAATGGTCCAGAAAGCCGTCTACACCACAGGTGTTCCTCCTGATATCTACGCATTTCACCGCTACACCAGGAATTCCGCTTTCCTCTCCCACGCTCGAGCACTCCAGTCTTCGGCGCACCCTCCCAGTTAAGCCGGGAGATTTCACACCAAACTTAGAGCACCGCCTACACACTCTTTACGCCCAGTAATTCCGAACAACGCTCGCTGCCTACGTATTACCGCGGCTGCTGGCACGTAGTTAGCCGCAGCTTCTTCTTCAGGTACCGTCATTATCGTCCCTGCCGAAAGAGCTTTACACCCCGAGGGGCTTCATCGCTCACGCGGCGTCGCTGCATCAGAGTTTCCTCCATTGTGCAAGATTCCCCACTGCTGCCTCCCGTAGGAGTCTGGCCCGTATTTCAGTGCCAGTGTGGCCGTGTGCCCTCTCAGGCCGGCTACCGATCGTCGCCTTGGTGAGCCATTACCTCACCAACTAGCTAATCGGCCGCGGACTCCTCTTTCAGCGCATTGCTGCTTTCCCTTCACAGGATTATGCGGTATTATCCCCGGTTTCCCAGGGTTATTCCCCACTAAAAGGTAGATGATCCACGTGTTACTCACCCGTACGCCGCTTTACTCAGGTTGCCCTTTTCTCGCTCGACTTGCATGTGTTAAGCGCGCCGCCAGCGTTGATTCTGAGCCGGGATCAAACTCTCGTTTGATCTGTTAGAGTCGCCCTTGCATTGGTCTAGGCTTTTTAGCTACCCTTGGACCCATAGGGATCTCAGCAGCATGACGCTACTAAGAACCTTTATTGGCTTGCGGGCTCGCATCGCTTCAACCAATGTGCTATTGAAAGCACAAGGACTGATTTTATATACTCCGGTCGTTGTTACTCAAAAAAATTCTGACGAATTACTTCATTGCGTCCAACCAGATTGTCAAACAACTGCGCAGGTCACAAAACGATAACGGATTGCTCCGCAAAGTTCAGTGTCTGCCGGCCTCGAAAGCCGTTTGGATTTGAGTGGAAACGATTACATTAGAATCGCCCCAGTTCCTAATCCAGAAACTGTCGGGATTACATCCCTGTTTAAATGTAGGTAGTTAGGAGTACTTCAGGACCGCTTGATTACTGCTATGGTGTCCGAACCGGTGCTACACTCAATCTTATTCAGACTGGCAGCCCGATTTGCTACCTTCACTATACCTGGCCATGAGTTGCGGTTTAAACAGCGTCACGCGCCGTTCTTAACTCTATCACACTCACGCTTTAGATACAAGCTGTAGAGGAATTTCTCTTTAAATCAGCTCGTTATCAGTGCCTCGCCGCTTTCCATTCTTTTCAGTCTTTCTCGCGGCGACTTGACCAGAATATCAGGACTACCCCACCTTGGCAAGGGGTTTCTTCATCAGTTGTTGTGGAAATGATTTGGGAAATTGCGCTGCTGGTTTGATCGTAGTTTGTTTTGTTTGGGTTACGATTGCGAAAATATCTTGCAGATGTTTGATTTTCATTGTTTTTCCAGATGTTTTGCACAGGAATGGGAAGGCGAGGAGGCTGGGGCGGCCGCTAAGGACCTGGGTTGGGTGAGGGTGGGGGCCGCTCCTTGACAGTCGCGGTTCTGCTAGATGCGTTTTGGGGTTTTAGGGCGGCTTGGGTTAGCTCAGAAGGAGGCTGTTACTGGTACAGCGACGGCTTCGATAGTTGGAAATTGGTTCTACCAGGCGCTGCATTAGGTCTATCGCATGTTGCGCTTGCTGGGCTCGGCTTGGTGGAACGAAACCCAAGGAGGCCTGCCCCGGAGAGAGCGTAGGACCTGAACCGCAGTACAAGGGGCGCAGTACCGGTCGCACGCGGCAACAGAGAAGGTACTGGATGGGGTGACTGTGACCAAGGTGCTGGATACCGATGCCCGATGGTTTCTGAAGCATCAGCCGTTTGAGGGCAAGGTGTGACGTGTGACGTTTCTGCGAAC
>CAWJUX010000005.1:0-200506 GCA_963846175.1 Bryobacterales bacterium
CGGCTTTGCGGCTCTGCTAGCGGCTTGGTTTTAAGTGGGTACGGCTGGCACTACATGGCTAGCGAAGACTGATGGCTCCCGGTTTTGGTTTTAGTTGCTCTGGTTGATTGCAGCGTGACAGGTGTTCGAGATAAACACGATATAGTTGTGGAAAAGTTTAGGTTGTTCGTGAACCCTTTAATAACGGAGGTTCCATGCCGTCACGAGTCGCGTTCGACAAGGAAATTAAGTCTTTCGCAGGCAGCATTGCGAATGCTGCGATTGCTGACAGGCCGGCTTTTTTGGATGCTTGTTTTGCCGCAGCGGAATTTCTGAGCAGCATCAAAGTCACCAAACCGCAACTCACCGCACTTGAGAGCAGAGTGCAGGCCACTATTGGCGTCAATTTGGTGGAGTCGGCGAAGGGGCAGTTAGCCGCGCGTATCGATTCGCTGAAGCAGCCCGCCAAGAATGGAACGGCTCCGGCATTAATAACCCCGAAAGACATTTACGCCAAGAAAGTTACGTCCACTCTGGGAAATATCCTGAAGACCCCCGGGGGGTTCAGCGACCAGGTTCCCAAGTTTGTCAATTTTGTGCAGACTACGGCGTTCAACCAGAACCTGCAAGATAACAAGCAGTGGAAAGATCCCGGAGTATCGCCCGCGCATGGAGAGTTTACGCACCAGGTCCAGTGGGCTTTGCTGGTGCTCCAATTCGGTGCACAAATAGGGGCCTACTCTATTTCTAAGTTGTTTCAAGACATTGGCAAGATTCAAGCGCCGATCGATGGCGTGGAACAAGGGCTTTGGCAGATGATTCTAGATCGCGGGATCGATCCATTTCCAAACGAGGGAAGTACTGATTTTCGCGAGCCGAACAACCTGTTAGAGTACGTGACTTTACGCCCGAACGATTTTCCGATACTCGCCGGCTTTTTTCAGGCGCGCAAATCGAAGCGAGAGATGGAGTTCAAGGCGGCGAGCAATGCAGCTCCAGAATTCTACATTGCGCACAAGGAGCTGCTTAAGAGCAAGAACCTTGCGAATGACATGGGAATCTCCTCAGACATTCTGTGGTCCATCAACTATGTCACGCGCAAGAAATACCCAGGGAGAAGCTTTGATGCGTTAAATCCAGGGGAAAAGACAGCTGTCCTGGATGCAGTGAACGCCGCAATTCTGTAGACGCTGACGGGACGGGGGATTTCTGGAAAGAGCTGAGTCGCTCATGCCCGGATGGCATACACTAGCACTTGCTCTCGATTTGCAGTGCCGGGAGGATTTTCCGGGAGCGGAGTACACATCAGATCATGACGAAACTAAGCGTTGCCGTTTTGAGCGGCTTTTTATGTAGTGCGTTGTTTGCACAGAATGCGCCGACGGCAAAGCCTTGTCCGGCGGAAGGATTCGAGGGGAATTTTAGCCGTGGGTGTCCGCAGAAGCAGTTTGCCAAGCCGGCGGATATTTCGGCGATGATGGCGGCGCTACCGGACAAGCCGATGGCGACACCGCAGGGTCTTCGGCATGTGTTGGTGTTGTGCAAGGCCAGCGGGTGGGTGCATACTTCGATTCCGCTGGCGTCTAAGATGGTCGAGTATCTAGGCGACAAGACGGGCGCATGGATGACGACGATCACTTATGATGCGGCGGATATCAATGCGGAAAATCTGAAGCATTATGACGCGATTTTCCTGGACAGCACGACGGGTGAGTTTCTGGATGATCCGAATGACAAGGCTGTGTCGGAGTCCCGCCGGAAGGCGCTTATGGACTTTGTGAAGGGTGGCAAGGGTCTTGCCGGAATTCATGCCGCGACCGATACCTACCATACGTCGCCACCCCGGGGTTCCGGCGAGGCGGCCGTTGCGCCCACAGGGACATGGCCGGAGTTCAACGAGATGATGGGGGGCTTTTTTAAATTTCACTGGACGTATCCGACTTTGATTCCGGTGAAGATTGATGATCCGGATAGCCCGTTGACTTCGATGTTCCCTCCGAAGGGATTCGAGATTGTGGATGAAACTTACACGTTTGCGCAGGATTCATTCAGCCGCAAGCGGGTGCATGTCTTGACCAGCATCAACTATAAGAAAATGAGTGCGGAGGATAAGGCTAAGGAGCCGGCCGCGACCAGGCGCACGGATGGAGACTATGCGTTGAGTTACGTCCAGCGGGTTGGCCAGGGCCGCATGTTTTATGAAGCGAATGGGCATGATGAGAAGATGTATTACTCCCGGCCGTTTGTGATGCATATGCTGGCGGGGATTCAGTATGCGTTAGGGGATCTGAAGGCGGACGATAGCCCCAGCGAAAAGTAGCGGAATCAACTCAGCGCCGCCGGCGGGATTCGAGCTATCAGTTGGCCGATCGCGAACGTAAAGTTGGAGTAGCGCGTGAACTGGACGAGCCCTTACGGCGTCCAAGCGCCTAGTTGCGCCCAGTTGCTTTCACTGTGGTCGCTTTCGGTAGCTCGCAGGTAAATGTTTTGTGAGCCCGCGAAGGAATTGCTGAAAACAAGTGAAACTTTCAGCGTCGCCGTTCCGCCTGACGCAGTAAAACTGGAGCCAGCCGCTGACAGCGTGCACTGGGAGTTCGAGACCTTGCCGGAGGAGCCAGGAACCAGGCCGCCCGAAAACCCTGATTGAGTATCGTCTTGAAGGTAGAGCTTGCTGCCCTGATAGAGCACATAGCAGGCCGGGTGTGTCGCCAGTCCGGCAGTGAACGCGAGTTCAACGTTTAGCAGATCCGATTGAACACCGTTAGGGTCTGTATAGAGGGCAGTAAATGTCTGGGTTGTACCAGAGCCGGAGTTGGGCGAGACGGAAACGGCCGCCGGCGGCCCAAGCGAGGCGCCCCATGCGCCCTTCTGGACCCAACCGCTGTTCGTTCCATCGACTCCGTAGGCTCGCAAATAGACGTTCTTAGCCCCTCCGAACGAAGCGCTGAATGTGAGCGCCACTTGCAACATGCCTGTGCTACCTGATGTCGCAAAGGCCGACCCTTTCCCGGACACGGTGCATTGGCTGTTCGACAGCACACCTGACGAACCCGGAGCGATTCCTTTAGACCAGCCAGTCCAACTGTCGTTTTGCAGGTAAAGTAGCTTGTCCAGATACATTACATAACATGCGCTGACGCCGCTGGGGGTAGGGTTGAACAGGATCTCCGCGTTGAGGATATCTGATCCGCCTTTGGGATCGAAGTAAACGGCCGTGAAAGTTTGCGTCGCTCCAGCGCCCGAACTGGGAGATACGGACTGAGGACGGAGAGATGGGGGCTGCTCGACTAGGAAGCCGTACGCCTGGATGGAGCCAACCAGCGGAGCATTTGGCTGCACTGACGTGGATTCCTGTCCGTCCCCGGCATAGGCATAGAGGATGTGGAGCCCAGGCTGCAGCGATGCCAGGGCGCCGCTGAAGTTCGGCGCGTTTCCGGAGGCGACTTGCCAGGCATTCTGTAATGTATCCACCTGAAACAAAGCGACCTCGGGGACGGAGAGCGTAGTACCCCCAGTTGTAAACGTGAAAGCTGGATTGGGAAGATCGGTCGCGTTACCGGGCAGCGGACCGATGGTGGTCGTCAGGGGAATCGGCTCAACTCGCTCCTCAACAAGCTCCGTAACGATTTTGGAATACGTGCCTGCGACATATGTCCGATTGGTCACCGGGTTGACAGAAAGGACATTCGGGCGCGTTCCCAAAGCACGGGACGAAACCGTATTAGTAGTACCATCGATCACGACTAAAGACAGGCCAGAATCATCGGAGACGTAAATCTTGTTTGTTGCCTGGTTGACCGCCGCTATTATCGGTTCCACCCCGGTTTGAACGTTAGTCACTTGAAGGGTAGCTCCGTCGACAACGCTGGTATTCGAGCTATCCGCGTTTACGACATAGATCTTGTTGGTCAATGGATTTATCGCCACGTTCCGCGGGCTGCTTCCAACCGAGACCGGCCGAATCTCGTTTGTAGTTCCGTCGATTACGAATAAGGTCCCATTGCTGGGGTCGGTTACGTAAAGAGTATTCGTCAGAGTGTTGATTGCCAGAAAATTTGGAAAAGACCCAACAGGAATCGTGGCCACTACTGTATCGGCCCCGCCGTCAATGGTCGTCACATCATGGCTTTGGCAGTTTAGAACATAGATTCTGTTCGAGGTCGGATTTACGGCCAGCCGACACGGGTCTGTGCCGACTCCAACGGAGCTTGTGGCATCAGTGGCGCCGTCAATGACTGTCACGAAGTTACTGGCGGCGGCCGCGACATAGATCTTGTTCGTTACCGGGTTTACTGCCACATCTATGGGCTGTATACCGGTTTCGACGGTGACCGCTTGGTTCGTCGCGCCATCAATTATAGTCACATTGGCGCTCTCCTCATTCGCAACATAGATTTTATTTGTTACGGGATTGACGGCTATCGCGGTAGGCGTGTTCCCGGCAGGCACGTTCGTTGTGGCGCCATTGGCCGCTGCATCGATTATCGTGACGTTGTTGCTTCCCAAGTTAGCGATATAAATTTTGTTGGTGACCGAATTGACCGCCATTGCGACGGGTAGAGTTCCGACCGCGATAGTCGAAAGAACATTCGTCGAGCCGTCGACCACGGTAACGGTGCTATCCAAATACTTGATAGCGTAAATTTTATTGGTTACCGGATTCACACTCGCCGCAAACACGTGCGTTCCGGTCGAAACCGTTGTCAACGTGTTGGTCACACCATCAATGACTGTCATGGCGGAACTGGAAGGGCTCATCGCGTAAATCTGGTTCGTGGTCGGATTAACGGTAAGGGCCGAAGGCTGAATCCCCGGAGTGGGCAGCAAGGTTACGCGGTTGCTCGTGCCATCTACGACGCTAACGTTGGCGCTTCCGGAGTTGGCGATGTAGATTCTGTCCGTCGCCGGATTCACGGCAACCATGTTCGGATTCGCGCCGGTTGCGACCGTCGATGTGGAGTTTGTGGCTCCGTCGATGACTGTCAAATTGTTGCTATTACCGTTCGCTACGTAAACCTTATTCGTGAACTGATTCACCGCAATCGAATTGGGACCGGATCCAACGGCCACAGTAACGGAGCTGTAGTTGCTTCCGTCGATGACGGTTACGTTGTTGCTGCGGTTGTTTGCGACATAGATTTTATCGGTCGCGGTGTTTACAGCGATGCCGTAAGGCGTCGTTCCTGCCGGTACGGTTGTCGTGACCCTGGTTGAGCCGTCGATAACAGTTACGGTGCCGTCGTAGTAATTTGCAACATAAATCTTGTTTGTGACCGGGTTTACGGCGACGCTCCAGGGTTCTTGCCCCCCGGGGATGGTAGTCGCGCCATTGGTTGCGCCGTCAATGATGGTGATGTTATTGCTCGCAAAATTAGCGACATATATTTTGTTTGTGATCGGGTTTACAGCCAGCGATATTGGGTTTTGCTTCACTGGGACGGTAGTAATGCGATTGGATGCGCCGTCAATCACCGTGACGTCATTGCCCTCGTAGTTAGCAATGTAGATCTTGTTCGTCACCGGGTTCACCGCGATTGATTGCGGATACATGCCGGTGTGGAGTGTCGCAGTAATTGATTGCCCGAACGTGCCTGACGCCAAGATCAGAACGAAAACGACTAGCCCAATCAGCTTTTGAGAAGGCCAACTGAATGGACCGAGCCTCAAGCTTAGAGAATCAGGCAAAAGACAAAACCGGAGGCGTCGGTTGTCGGTGTCCATAAGCGTTCTTGAGGATAGCGGTTCCCGAAATAAACAGCAAGCTCAGCGCGCCGACTTGCCACAACCCTGGGGCGAGAAATTCCTCTCCTTTGGCCTGCCGTATTTGGAGTGCAAATTCCACTCGCGGTACCTGCTACGGGAGTGCCGCCGGAGCATGCAGGCCGGCCAGTGATGCCGCTTCTGTGCCTGAGGGTAAGGAAAGAGCGGTGGTTTTTGGAAACAATGTCTGGGGTGTGCTGGCGTCGGTTACCTTCAATTCGATCCTGAATGACTGCCAGTGAAGCACTTACCCGATCGGTGTCTGTCATCGTGGTGGCCGTGACAGATCGGACGCCGTTCGCTTCTTTGCTGCCAGCCCGTTTCATGCGTCGAACTCGCGAACGTTCCGCTGCTCATCAAAAGGGCGGGACGATCGGCCGCTCTCCCACTCCTTATCAACATCCTCGGCATATTTTGACCTTAGTGCAGAACCGTACAAGCAGATTTGCTTTGGTGCAAGAAGTCTTAGTGTCTAGCTTGTATAGCTTGCGTGAGTGGAGGCATTTGCCAAAGGAGTCATGGGTGGTTTCGGGCGCAGTCGCAGGAGCCGGTAGACGTCGAATGAGGCGATTAGAAGGCTGACGAGAATTGTGGGTCCGAGGCATTGGGCTACGACCGTGTTGATGGTCTTGGTCAACGAGATAGCCTGAGCGGCGGTCAGGCTGGAAGCGGAGATGCCGACCAGGATGTTGACTTTCAGGAGCCAGCAGAAAAGTGCTCCACCGGCGCAGTCGGTGAAGAGGCGGATCGCAGCCTTGAGGGTGGTCCAGTAGGGCTCGCGGAGGTTTGCTATCGCGGCGGTGGCGTTGGCCAGGGCAAGGGCGAGAAAACTCCAGAAGAACCAGGGCCAGAGTGGCGAAAGATGCACGATTTGCGGTGCATACATGTTGGCGATCCACCAGGAGGCGAAGAGCAGGTTGACTACAAGCTCGATCAAGGAACCGGAGCGCGGGATCTGGTTTTTCGCATGGACGATGGGCAGGTGGTCCGGGTCCCAGTCCTCAGAGAGAAACTTCGGCGGCCAACGTTCGAATGCCGCGAAGAGGAGCGTCACGATGACCAGAGGGTTGATGACTGAGGCTAAGAACGAAAAGTGTATGTCGCGATCGACAAAGACGGTCAGCAGAAGCAATGGCGCAAAGTAGCAGATCAGCGCGATTCTGAGAACGAACCAATAGATGGGGAAAAGCGTGGGGCCGATGAGGTAGCGCTGCGGGAGGTAGCGGTTGGCTACCAACAGGGGTTGCCCACGCTTTTTGAGGAAGGCTTTGAGTTCGGCACCATTGAGTTTGCGGCCGAGGGTAGTCTCCTGCTCCTCGATCTGCGCGTGTATGTCTTCGGAGAGTTCGGCAATGATGTCGTCTTTTTGCTGGTTCGGCAGCCAGAACTTTACGGCTTGCAGATACCTTTCAATGAGTTCCATTTGTTCCTCCTGGTTGGTTTAGAACGGCCCTAAGGGAAGCGTCGATTTGGTCCCATTCGGCCAGCAAGCGGTGGAGAACTTTTGCGCCAACCGTATTCAGGCGGTAGAAGCGTTTGTTGCGCTTGTCTTGTTCGCGCCACTCGCTGGTTAACAGGCCTTGTGTTTCGAGCCGGCGAAGGAGGGGATAGAGCGTGCCTTCATCGACGGCCATGCCGTGGTCTGCCAGCGTTCGGCGCAAGGTGTAGCCGTATTGTTCGCTGCGGAGGGCCGCGAGGACGGCGACGACGAGGCTGCCGCGGCGCAGTTCGAGGCGTAGATTTTCAAACGGCTCTATACTGGTGTCAGTCATACACTGGTTGCCACATACTGTTTATCGCACAGTATAGTCCAAGATGCAAGAATAAATTTTTTACGATGCCTGTTATTGGAGTATTGACCCTGGAAATCCATGTAGAGGATTCACACTCGCTGAAGGACAAGCGGCACGTGGTGAAAAGTTTGAAAGACCGGTTACGCGACCGGTTTAATGTTGCGGTGGCCGAGATTGACGGACTGGATTCGTGGCAGCGATCGGTGGTAGCGGTAGTGACGGTGGCCAACGATAAGGTGAGGGCGGAGCAGGTTTTGACGGCGGCGGATAATCACGCGGCGCATCTGCTGGGTGGGGCGCTGGTTTCGAGTGGGGTGGAGTGGATTTGACTTCGGAATAGCAAAAACCTCATGGTCGCTTTAGCGGTATTTGTGGAATAATAGTGCGGGTCAAGACAAGACGCTTTCGTCGGACATGGCCTCAGCACATAGGGAGCTATCATTCCACTGGAATCAGCAGGTACAACGTCACTCAACAGGGGAGTTGAATCTAGCGAGGAGTTGGTCGATAAGCAACTGTTTGACGCCGTGTTCAGCGCCGTTTATGAGGAGTTGAGGCGGCTCGCCTCCGTTATCAAGCGCAGTGATCGGAGCGCCACGCTGGCCACTACTGAAATCGTCGGTGAGGCTTATTTACGCCTGCAGGGCTCTCCTCATCTGGCACTGAAAGACCGTTTGCACTTTAAGCGAATCGCAGGTCGCGCCATGCGCCAGATCTTGGTCGATGCGGCGCGCCGAAAGGTCGCCGGGAAGCGGGGCGGCGAGAACGTGATCCAGGTTACCTTGGGGCAAGCCTTCGATGCCCAGGTTCCAACCAACAACCAGTTACTGGATCTTCACACGGAGATTCAAGGACTCGGGAACATTGAGCCTCGCCAGGGCACCATCCTCGAGATGAAGTATTTCGGAGGTTTCGAGATTTCCGAGATTAGCGCGTACCTCCACTTATCTGAGAGCACAGTGGCACGCGATTTGCGAGTAGCTGAAGCGTGGCTTAAAGTTCGCCTGGGCCGTGTGAATTAAACACCGATAGAGAGGCAGACAAATCCATGAGCCCGGCCCGTTGGACGATGATACAAAGCGTTTTCCATGCGGTCGTCGATACGCCACGGAGCGAGCAGTTTTCGTCCGTCCAGGCAGCGTGCTTAGGCGATGAGGAGTTACAGCAGGAAGTGATCGCCCTGTTGGAAGCTGATGCGGGCGCCGGGTGCATCACCGGAAGCTTCTCCTATGCGATCTCTCAGTTCTTTGATGAGGATCCAAGTATCTATCTTGGCCAGACCTTCGGCCCATACCTATTGAAGGAGTCGATTGGACAAGGCGGAATGGGCAAGGTGTTTTTGGCGGAGCGTCAGGACTACGGCGGCTCTGTCGCCGTTAAGGTTTTGCACGATGCCATCTCTCCTGAAAGGCGACAGCGTTTTGCAGCCGAGCAGAAGATGCTGGCGCACCTGAAACATCCTTCGATTGCGCAACTCTACGACGCCGGCACGATTCCTGATGGCACGCCATTCTTCGCTATGGAGTATGTCGATGGGTTGTCTCTCGTCGAGTACTGCCAGGAGCATTGCCTTTCCGTTCGAAAGCGCCTGGACCTATTTGGCGTGGTTTGCAAAGCTGTCGAGTTTGCTCATCAAAACGGCGTTATTCATCGCGATCTGAAACCGTCTAACGTCCTTGTGGAGCAAGACGGTGTCGTGAAGCTGCTCGACTTTGGCATCGCAGAGTCAGCGATCGGTCGAGGTGGTTCTCCGACAGGTCTGAACTATCTGACACTCGCCTATGCCGCACCGGAGCAGATCCGATCTGAGGTAACCACGGTGCAGGCGGACGTTTATGCGCTCGGCGTCATTCTTCATCAAGTTCTCACAAACGAGCTGCCGTTTGATTTCTCGAATAAGACAGCCGAACAGATAAGAAACCTAGTGCTGAATGAAGTTCCGCGAAAGCCGTCGAGCACAGCGGCGGCATTGAGCAGCCGGACGAGTGTGGATTGGCAGGATTTAGATGCTCTGTGCGCCAAAGCCATGCACAAGGATCCCGCCGTGCGCTACGGATCAGTGGAAGCTTTGCGGCGGGACATTGACCATTACATTACACGTGAGCCACTGGAAGCACGCCGGCCGTTCAACGTCAGTTATCCATTGAGTAAGTTTGTGCGACGGAATGCCCGTCAGATTGCGGCCGTCGCGGCGGTGCTGTTCGCCTTGGCTGCGTTGGCGGCGTTCTACACGATTCGTTTGTCGAAAGCTCGAGATTTCGCCCAGTCAGAAGCGGCGCGGGCTATCGCTGTGCAACGATTCATGCTCGGCTTGTTCGCCGGCGGCGATGACGATGTCGGCCCATCCAGCGATGTGCGAGTTGTAACGCTTATTGATCGCGGAGAAAAAGATGTACTCAACATCAAAGATCAGCCGGCGGTTCAAGCTGAGTTATATCAGACACTCGGAAACCTCGACCAGGTGTTGGGCCGTTATGATCGAGCCCGAACCATGCTCACAAAGGCGTTGGAGCAGAGAAAGCTCATCTATGGACCGGATCAACCGTTAGTCGCAGAAACCATGCTGGCGCTGGCACAGTTAAGCAGAGACCAAGCCCGCATGGGCGAAGCCGAGAAGTGGGTTCGCGACGCTGTGATTATCGACCAACGAGCATTGCCCGGAAACAGTATGGAATTGGCAAATGCCAAAGCCTCGCTCGGTGAGATCTTAATGTCTCGTGGTGCTTACACTGAAGCTGTTCCTGTGCTGGAAGGTTCTCTCGCTACCCTTACTTCTGGAAAGGGCGCCGTTGATGCAATCAGCGATGTAACGACAAATCTCGCAATCGCATATTTCGACCTTGGAGATTACAAGGCATCTAAGACCCTGAACCAGCGGGCTTTGGAGATGGATAAACAGCGCTATGGAGAGAACCATCCCAATGTCGCTTCCGATTACATGAACTTATTGAAGATAGACAGCGTGGAAGGGCGCTACGCCGAGGGCGAGCAATATGCCCGTAAAGCTCTGGCGATTGACGAGAAGTGGTTTGGGGGTCAACATCCGGAGGTCGCGGCCGCGACGGTCTTCCTGGCTGAGATCTTAATTGCCGAAACGAAATACTCGGAGGCTCGACGTCTTTTGATGACAGCCTTGAAGATTGAGGAGGCTCACCACTCCGGGCCCCACCACCGTGTCGCCAATATCTTCATCGCTTTGGGGAAAATCGAACTGGCGGGCGGACAGTTCGATGCCGCCGAAAGTCATTACTCGCAGGCACTTCAGATTTATCGCTCGGTCTATGGGGAAAAACATGTCTCGATTGGCGTGGCGTGTGCCGGCTTAGCGCGCATCTGTGTGGCTCGGAAGAAATACGCACAAGCCGAACAACTCTTCCGGCAGGCGCTCGATATGTTCAAAGCGACGGTCCACGGTGACAATCAGAATATTGCCTTAACTGACACAGGCCTGGGTAAACTTCTGCTGACTGAGGGTCGTTACAACGAGGCGGAGGTTTCGTTGCTTGCTGCTCTCTCCATCTTCAGCAAGCAAGATGAGCCTCCAGGCGATATGGTGGGGGACTTGAGAGCGGCCCTGGTGAACCTCTACGAACGTATGAACCTGCCCGAAAAATCCAGCTTATATCGACTCCGGTAGGCGGCTGATCTAAATTCCCATCACTTTCTCCGTTTCTCGAGGATTTCTTGACAGTTATTGTGTCGGTTTCGCGCAATGCGAAGTAGCGTCAAAGCCCTAATGGCTAGGGCGCAATTGGAGGAAGACCCCTTTATGTTGAAGAGCTTACTGTTCAAGGTTGCTCTATTCGGACTCGGCGTTATTTGTTGCGGCTCTTTGAATGCGCAGACATTTGCCAACATCCCGGCGTTATCATTCACAATGCCCTTCGGCGGAGCTAACCCGCTCCCGCAAACTTTAACTGTGAGTAGCACTGGAGCTGGTTTCAATTACAGCGTCGCCGCTACCACTGTGAGCGGAGGTAACTGGCTTCAAACGAGTCCATCGGGCAACGATTGCTGCACTGCTCCATCTGCCGTTACTGTTTCTGTTGCGCCGTCGTCGCCGCTTGCAGTGGGAACTTACACCGGTAGCATTGTCCTGACCAAGTACTCTGGCACAAGCGGAACACTGAACGTGCCGGTGACGCTGACGGTGTCAGCGGCGAGCGTCGCTTTCTTTGACAATTTGCCAGGGCAGGTGAGCTTTTCCATGCTTACCGGTGGCAATGCGCCACCCGCGCAGTTTATTCAGGTCAGAAACGCTGGTGTGAGCACTTTGAATTGGAGCTTGTCATTGAGTACCGCGGATGGCGGTAACTGGCTGAGTGCGTCGGCTGTTAGTGGCGCGGCACCCTCCACATTGTCTGTTAGGCTCACGCCGTCCGCACTACCTGGCGCGGGGTCGCTTCCAGGAACCTACATTGGGCAACTCGTCTTCAAGACGACGGGCAGCTCCATTACGATTCCGGTCAGCGTGACGGTTGGCGCGAACATCTTCGCCCAGGTGAACGCTCTTAACTTTACCAAGTCATATGGCGGCAACAATCCACTGCCGCAAACCGTGTCGATTTCACCCACAGGAACAAGCGCCTACTTCAATGTGGTTGCTTACAATTCCGCAGGGGGCAACTGGCTAAGTGTCTCGCCCTCGGGCAACGAGTGTTGCATCACGCCGGAATCAATCACCGTGAGTGTGAATCCGTCAGTCTCGCTTGCGGCTGGCACCTATACCGCTGAAGTGGTGGTGACTCAATACGCGGGTCACAGCATGGCGATGACGGTACCGGTGACGTTGACGATTGAGAACGCAAATACGCAAACGTTCTTCGACAACATGCCGGGACAGGTCAGTTTCTCGCTGATAACGAGCGGCAGCGCACCTCCCAGTCAGATGGTGCAAGTTCGAAAAGCGGGTCAGGGCACGCTGAGTTGGACACTGATCGGCACTACGGCCGATGGCGGCAGTTGGTTGACCACCTCCGCTTCAAGCGGTGTTGCGCCTTCTATGGTTACGATTGGAATCAACCCGGCTAAGCTGCCGAATGGGGGTGCGGTGCCCGGAACGTTCGTGGGCCAATTGGTGTTCCAAACCGCGGGAGATGTCGTCACGGTTCCAGTTACTGTTACTGTGGGCGCGGATGTTTTCGAACAGGTGAACCCGATTACTTTCACCAAGCTGTTTGGCGGAGCCAATCCGTTGCCACAAACACTTACTGTGGCTAGCACGGGCGCAGGTTTCTACTTCGATATAGCCGGATATTCAGCGACCGGTGGAAACTGGCTGACCGTTTCGCCTTCCGGCAACGAGTGCTGTATCACGCCGGAGTCTGTAACGGTCAGCGTGAATCCTGATGCGTCGCTTGCTGCCGGCACTTACACCGGACAAGTTGTGATTACGCAATATTCGGGGCACGGCATGTCGCTGACAGTTCCCGTGATGCTGATTGTGGAATCACCGGGAGCTTACTTTGACAATCTTCCTGGCCAGATGAGTTTCTCGTTTGCAACAGGTGGAAATACTCCGCCGAATCAGAGTTTGCAGATCAGAAACGCAGGCACCGGTATCCTGAACTGGACCGGTTCGGCAAGTACGTCGGACGGTGGCGCATGGCTGTCACTTTCAGCCTCAAGCGGTTCAGCGCCCAGTGCTGTATCTGTGGGTATAAACAAGTCTGCTCTGCCGGGCGGAGGTCTTCTGCCGGGAACATTCACGGGTGAACTCGTCTTTCAGACGGCGGGCGATACGGCCACGATTCCTATCAGCGTGACTGTGGGCGCCAACGTCTTCGAGCAGGTGAATGGCATTAATTTCACGAAGCCATACGCGGGCGCCAATCCTCTGCCCCAGACACTCACCATCGCTTCAACAGGCAGTAATTTCTACTTTGACGTGTCAGCTTCGAACGCAAACGGCGGTAGCTGGCTTGTTGTTTCTCCGAGTGGGAGGGAGTGTTGTACGACGCCAGGATCCATCACAGTTAGCGTGAACCCTGCAGTTAATCTGCCGGCGGGGACCTATACCGGGCAGGTAGTTGTCACACAATATTCGGGCAATGACATGAGCATGACCATTCCGGTGACACTGACTGTCTCCGCGGCGACCAGTGCTTTCTTCGATAACTTACCAGGACAGGTGAGCTTCTCTATGCAAACCAATGGTAAGACGCCGCCCAGCCAACCGTTACAGATACGGAATGCGGGGACCGGCGCCCTGAATTGGACAGCAACCGAGAGCACTTCCGACGGAGGTAAGTGGCTGAGTATTTCAGCGGGCAGTGGTAGTGCGCCTTCCACCACTTCAGTGAGTATCAACCCTGCGCTGCTGCCGGGCGGAGGCCAAGTAGCAGGCTTATTTACAGGCCAGTTGGTGTTCCAGACGGCGGGCGACACTACAACCGTTCCCGTTTCTGTAAACGTGGGCAGCGACGTATTCCTGCAAGTGAACGCGTTGAATTTCACGAAGCCTTACGCAGGCGCAAACCCCTTGCCACAGAGCATAATTGTTGCAAGCACTGGAGCAAGCTTTTATATCGATGCGCAAGCTTCAACCGCGAATGGCGGCAATTGGCTGACCGTCACGCCAACCGGAAACGAGTGCTGCACAACTCCGACTGCCTTCACAATCGGCGTGAATGCGGCGTCGACTCTGGCGGCCGGCACTTATACTGGACAGGTCGTTTTCACGCAGTATTCCGGCAACGCCATGTCTATGACGGTTCCGGTTACGCTTACCGTCGCGCCCTCCACAACCGCTTTCTTTGATAACGTGCAGGGCCAGCTTAGCTTTTCGAATGTCACCGGCAGCGCAAACCTTGCGAGCCACTCCATACAAATTCGTAATGCGGGCACCGGTTCCTTGACTTGGAATCTCACCACAAGCACGGCGGACGGTGGTAAATGGCTCACGGTATCGCAGTCCTCAGGTACTGCACCTTCGGCTGTGACCATTGGTGTGAACAACGCCAATTTGCCCGGTGGGGGGCTAGTAGCGGGTACGTTCGTGGGTCAAGTGTTGTTGCAGAGTGCAAGCAGTACTGTCACCATACCCGTAAGCGTCATTATTGGGAGTAACGTATTTCAGCAACTGGATACAGTCACCTTCTCCAAGAGTCCGGGAGGAACTAATCCGGCTGCTCAACTGGTGACGATCTCGAGTCTGGGCACTAACTTCTATATCAGCGCTTTTGCATACGCGGGTAATGGCGGCAATTGGCTCACTGTGAATCCGTCGGGCAACGAGTGCTGCACCACTCCAGCAAAACTAACCGTCGGTGTGAACTCTTCAGCTCCCGCTACGGCCGGCTTCTACACAGGAGAGATCGTTCTTACTCAGTACCGAGGCGGAATGTCTATGACAATACCGGTCTACCTCGCTGTTGGAACTTCGCCCCTTAAGCCGACGACTACCGTCGTAACATCGTCCGCTAATCCGTCTAGCTACGGTCAACCAGTCACATTTACTGCCAGCATTTCAGGAGGAAGCGGCTTAACAGGTACTGTGACGTTCTATGACGGCGGCGCCAGCATCGGCACGGGTTCAGTCAGCGGGACTACCGCGACTCTTACGACCTCTAGTCTAGGTTCCGGTGTTCATTCCATATCGGCCGTATATGGTGGCAATTCGGTGTTTTCAGAAAGCGTGTCGCCGGCAATCAGTCAGACGGTAAGCACCATTGGCGCGGTGACCACGACCGCGCTCACGTCATCGATCAATCCCTCCCTCACCGGCGCGACGGTCAAATTTGTGGCAACCGTGACCAGTTCGCTCTCCGGAATCACCGGTAGTGTGACATTCAAGGATGGAACCACAACGCTGGCCACCGTCGCCCTGGCGAGCGGCTCCGCTTCTTACTCGACATCGAGTTTGGCGGCGGGCACTCATTCCAACACCGCAGTATATGGGGGAAGCAGCACATTAGCCCCGAGCACATCGCCGCCGCTCTCTCAGAGGGTGCTGCTTCCCACCACGACCACCGTCTCGAGTTCGTCTAATCCGGCGACATCCGGCCAATTCATCACGCTCACCGCCACGGTCAGTGGCGCAGCCGCCGGGCAAAACGGCTACGTTACTTTCCTGGATGGAGGCGTTCCGCTGAGTACAGTGCCGCTCAACGGAACGGTCGCTGTCTTGTCTCTCTCAAGCCTGGCAAAAGGCACGCACGTCATCACTGCTTTGTATGGCGGAGACACGGTCTATGGCGGCAGCATTTCGCCAGCGGGAAGCCAGGTTGTGCAATGAGCCAACACTAAAACCGCGTCTTCCGTAAGAGAAAGAGAGCCGGCATGCCTCAACCGGGGCAGCCGGCTTTTTGCTTGATAAAGTTCCTGGTGCCCGGATTAGGTTCAGAAAAATCCTCGCCTTGCTTGTTAACTTAGAAGTATCGTCACTCCTTAACTATGCGGCGGCCTTCAGTACTTCTTGCACTTGCCGCGATATTCCTCACGGTTCTCGTTGGCTACACTTATTGGCTTCGTCTTTCGAAGTCCAAGCCGCATCCGATTGCCGCTCCCCATGTCGAAACGCAGTATGAAGCGCAGGCGCGGAAGTGGAGCTATGGCAAGGATGATCCGGTTACGAATCAGCCGATTGTTCGGGTGGAAGCGGCGTCGTTTCAGGCGACGAAAGATCCTTCAACGTTCCAGTTGAAGGGACTAGTGTTGCGGCTATTTAATAAAGACAATTCCAAGTACACGCTGGTTAAATCAGATCGCGCGCTGTTCAGTGAGGGCAGCGGAGTGATGCGCTCCGACGGTCCGGTAACTGTTGTGATGAGTGTGCCTGTGAGCGTGAGTCCGGATGATACGAAGACGCTTGGCAAATACGTTCATATTGAGACTACGGGCGTAGTTTACGAGACAAAATCCGGCAAGGCCTCGACGGATCAGCTGGCAAAGTTTGTGTTTCCGCAGGGCGGCGGGCAAGCGGTGGGCGCGGAGTATGACCCGAACACGCGGGTACTGCATTTGAAGTCGGCGGTTTCGCTGGACTGGATCGGGTCCGGAGCGCCGGAGAACAAGCTGCATGTAGAGACCAATGACCTGGTTTACAAGGAACGGGAGCAGAAGGTTTATTTGAGCCCCTGGTCGAAGATGCAGCGGCAGACGCTGAAGATTGCGGCGAAAAGTTCGGTGGTGACGCTTGATGATGGGCGGCTGCACCAGATCGATTCGGTGGATGCGGCGGGAACGGACGACCGAAACGGCCGGCTGGTGGAGTATTCAGCCGCGAACATGACTGCAAAGTTCAACGATGACGGGGCGGTGGATGAGATTTTGGGCGATAAGGATGCCCGGATCACCTCGGCAACAGCGGCCGCCAAGACCATTGTGACCGGTGACCGTGCGGATTTGCGTTTCGATGTGGAGACGGAGACGACGGCGGATAACAAGCAGATTTCGAACAGCAATCTGCATGAAGTAACGGCGGAAGGGCACGCGGTTGCGATTTCGCAGCCTTTGCCGGTTCCAGGCGTGCTGCAAGCGGATACGCGTGTGCTGCGGAGTGAGCGCATTCTGCTGGAAATGAAGCCGGGCGGCCAGGAAGTGCAGCAGATTCATGCGCCAGATAAAGCGACGCTGGAGTTCAAGCCGAACCGGGCGGGTTTGCCCCACCGTTTGGTGGATTGCTCGAATCTGCAGGTGATTTACGGGGATAACAGTTATGTGGAGTCGTTCACTGCGGCGAACGTGAAGACACGCACCGATAAGCCTCCGGCAGCGGTGAAGACGAAGGACGGGAAGCCGCCGGCTCCGGCTTACACGTGGAGCGACAGGATGGTTGCCAAGTTCAAGCCGGACTCGAATGACATCGCAAGTATTGACCAGGTGGGACATTTCCGCTATCAGGAGGGGGAGCGCAAGGCCTCAGCCGACCGGGCGCAGATTTTGCAGGATGTCAATCGGATCACGCTGACCGATAAGGCGCATGTTCTGGACAACACGGGCACGACGAGCGCGGACTTGATTGTGATGAACCAGAACAGCGGCGATATGGATGCGACGGGTCATGTGCGATCGACGCATGCGCCCGATCAGAATGAGAAGCCGGGGACCTCCATGTTGGACGCGACGAAATCAATGGAAGCGGAGGCGGACAAGATGATTTCACGCGATGAGAATACGAAGATCACGTACTCGGGGCATGCGGTGATCTGGCAAGGGGCGAACCGGATTTCAGCGGATACTATTGATATTGATCGCGGTGCGGAGTCCCTGCACGCCTGCGGTGATGTAGTGAGCGAATTGGTGGATAGCAAGAATAATCCGGATGGGACGCCGAGTCCGGACCCGCTGTTTACGACGGTTAAGGCTCCGGATTTGGTTTATCACGACGACAGCCGGTTGGCGCTGTATACGGGTGGAGTGACGTTGACTCGGCAGAAGATGGTGGTTACGTCGAAGCAGATGCAGGCGTTTTTAAGTCCGAAGACGGATAGCAATAGTAATGATTCGTCGCTGGACCATGCGATTGGGGATGGGAACGTGAAGGTTTTCGAAGCAGTGGCGGGGAACCGGACGAGGACGGGGACGAGCGCGCATGGGGAGTACTTCACGAAAGAGGATAAGGTTGTTCTGACGGGTGGGTCGCCGCAGTTTGTGGATAGCCAGAAGGGTGTTACTCGGGGTAAGGAGCTTACCTATTACAGCGGGGATGACAAGCTGATTGTGCAGGGTGAGGAAAAGCAGCAGGCGTTTACGAAGTTGAAGAAGCGTTAGGGTTTGTGTGGCCGGTTTCCAAAAGCGGTCACTCATGTCTGACCAGTCTGATAGGTCGGAGGAGTCTGATAGGTCGGAGGAGTACGGAGGTATCGGATAAGTCGGAGGAGTCTGACACTTTTTGGAGCCGGTGGTTGTTTATTAGAGAGTTGCTTTAGTAGTCTAGTCGATGCCGATGGCCTGCCTTGGCGAAGGCGAAGCATCGTGCAACGAATGGAGAAACATGCTCAAAGGTTTTCAAACTTTTATCCTGCGCGGGAATGTTGTTGACTTGGCGGTGGGCGTTGTCATTGGTGCGGCGTTTGGGACTGTGGTGACGGCTCTGGTTAAAGACCTGATCACACCGCTGATTGCGGCCATAGTCGGCAAGCCGGATTTCTCAAACCTGGGATTTACCGTCGGCGCCACCCACTTTCCCGTAGGAGACTTTATCAATGCCGTGGTCAGCTTTATTCTGGTTGCCGCGGCGGTTTACTTCTTTGTGGTTTTGCCGGTGAATAGTCTTATGGCCCGGTTCAAACGCGGCGAAGCACCGGCCGCCCCCACAACCAGAGCGTGCCCGGAGTGCCTCAGCGAAATTCCGATCGGCGCCCGCAAGTGCGCGCACTGCACTTCAGTGATTGCCTGAGGCCCGGTAGTCGCCGCGGCTGAAATACTTTTCAAGCCAGACGTACATGCAGATGAACAGATAACGGCTGCCCATCTCCTTAATTTTGAGTTTGGGTACGCCGGTGCGACGGTTGCGCCAAGTGATGGGCACGACGATCCAACTGTAGCCGCGCACGATTGTCTTCAACGGGATTTCGACCGTCAGATTGAAGTGCGGGGAGAGCAGCGGGCGACAGCCGTCGATCACGGTTTTGCGGTAGGCCTTGAAGGCATTGGTGGTGTCGTTGAGCTTGATGTTGAAGAGCAGGCGGATGAAGAAGTTGGCCATGCGGTTGATGCGCAGCTTCAGCCACGGGTAATCGATGACCCCTCCGCCGCGCATAAAGCGGGAACCAAAGACGGCATCCCAGCCTTCGTTCAGCAATTCCCAGTAGCGAACGACGTCGCGGGAGTCGTCGGATTCGTCGGCCATCATGATTACGGCCGCGTCACCGTTGATCTGGTCGAGACCGCAGATGATGGCGCAGCCGAAGCCGTGCCGGCCCTTGTTCTGGATGGGACGAAGTTCAGGGAGCGTGAGGGCGAGACCGGTGAGCTTGGGCCAGGTGGAATCGGTGCTGCCATCGTCGACGACGATGATTTCGTGGGGCACGTTGTTCAGGCGCAGTTCCAGATGAAGGTGTTCGACGGTGGAGACGATGCAGCCTTCTTCATCGCGCGCAGGGATCACGATGCTGAGCAATGTCAGCGGCGGGCGGTTTGGATCCGGGGCGGGACTGTTCATATTGCTCCGCAGCGTTGAAGCCAGTGAGGGTTCACTTCTACATGTTGGGCGATTTCGTCAAGGATGGCGAGCAATGAGCGCTTGGGCACCCAGCCGAGTTCGGTGCGGGCGCGTGTGGAATCGAGCACCAGCCAAGGGATGTCGAAAGGGCGAGGCTTGAGGTCCGCTTCGGGTTGATGCGGTGAGAAGCGATGGTCACACCATGCAGTCAACTGGGCCAGGGACATGGAATTGAGCAAGCCGCCGCTGGCGTGAAAGATGGCGTCGGGTGGAGGATCTCGATGAATTTGAATCGCTAATAAGGCGGCGAGATCAGCCGGGTGGAAGGCATCACGGACTTGCCAGCCGGAGCCTCCGAAGCCTATATAGCGAAGGCGCAGTTTGGATGCATGTGCGTGCAGCCAGTAAGAAAAGATGCCTTGTTCAGCGGTACCGAACTGGCCGGCGCCAGCTAAGACTCCGCAGCGATTGATCCAGACCGGGAAGCCGAAGGTGGCTCCATATTCCAGCGCCATCACTTCCGAGGCTAGTTTGGTCGCGCCGTAGAGAGAGATGGGCGCTCGAGTGGGGAACGTTTCGTCGATACCTTCGGCCGTGACGCCTTTTGTGGCAATTTGCGAGGCGTCCAATTCGAAGCTTTGATTTGCTTCGCGCATGGGGAGGGCGGCGAGATCTTTAACGGAATAGACCCGGCTGGTGCTGAGCAGAATGAGACCGGCTTTGTTTTCGCGGCAATATTCGAGGATGTTCAGCGTGCCTCCGAGGTTGTGTTCGGAAAGCTGACGCGGACTGCTTTTGCCGTCCACTCCGGCGAGGACGCTGGGGTTGGCGGCGGCGTCGATGACCCAGTCAGAGGCGGGCAGGGTTTCTAGGTCACTGCGCTGGCGGAGATCGCCGTGAGTCAGAGGGATGCCAAGCGAACGAAGTTCGGAACGATTCAGTTCGGAGCCGGGGCGACTGAGATTGTCGAGGCCGAAGATCCGGATGCCAGGAACGAGTTGCCTAAGGTGTTTTGCTAGCTGACTACCGACGAAGCCACAGACTCCAGTAATGAGAACTTTCATGCAGTCTGGAAGAGCCGCGCGTGCCAGGATTCAACAATCTCCCGGAAGATGGTTTGAAGCGGGCGCGTGATGGTCCACTTGGGGTAATGCGCTTTCATTTTGCGGAGGTCGCTGTAATAGCAGATGTGATCACCAACGCGGTTTTCATCAAGGTAGGTGAAGCGCTGCGGTTTGCCGGTGAGTGACTCGACCTGGGCAAAGGCCTCAAAGATAGAGCAGGCGTTTTCTTTACCTCCGCCGATGTTGTAGACCTCGCCTGAACGGGGGGCGGCGGCGAAGTTGAGCATGAAGTTGGCCACGTCTTCGGAGTGGATATTGTCGCGGACCTGCTTGCCTTTGTAGCCGAACACTTTGTATTCGCGGTCCTGAACGTTGCAGCGGACCAGGTAGCTCAAGAAGCCGTGCAGTTCTACGCCGGAGTGATTCGGACCGGTAAGACAGCCGCCGCGCAGGCAGCAGGTCGGCATGTTGAAGTAGCGGCCGTATTCCTGAACCATGACGTCAGAGGCTACTTTCGATGCGCCGAAGATGGAGTGCTTTGATTGATCGATTGAGAAGGTTTCGGGGATGCCGTTTTCAAAGTTGGGGTCGGCGTAATCCCAGCGCGTTTTGAGTTCTTTGAGTGCGATGGTGTTGGGGAGATCGCCATAGACCTTGTTCGTTGACATGTGAATAAAGGGCGATTCGGGGCAGGCTCGCCGCGCGGCTTCGAGGACGTTGAGGGTGCCGACGGCGTTGGTGTCGAAGTCGTCGAATGGGATCGCGGCGGCTCGATCGTGCGAGGGTTGGGCGGCGGTGTGGACAATGACCTTGGGTTTGACACCCGCGACGAGTTGGAGAACGCCCGGGCGGTTTCGGATGTCGAGATCATGGTGTTGATAGCCAGGGATGTCGCGGCGGAGGCGGTTAAGCGACCAGGAGGTGTCTCCCTCCGGGCCAAAGAAGACGGCGCGTTCGTTATTGTCTACGCCTACTACTGAATAACCGTTTCTTGAGAGGTGAAGGCTAACTTCGGAGCCGATGAGTCCGCATGAACCCGTAACCAATGCGTAATGAGACACTCGATCACATTCTACTAAGGTGGGCGGGATTGGCGGCAGGGCACGGAGGCACGCGGATACGGTAGGGTAGTGGTTTGGCTTTACGAACTTTTATCAGATCTATCCGTCTGTTGGGCTGTTGGATTCTGCTGGCTGGCGGAGTGTCAGCGGCGAACGTTACCTTAGCGGAGAATGAAGGTTTTTGTTCGGGCGGAGGGGTGACTCAGGTCCCGGTTCAGACCTGGGGAAGTTATTGCGGCAAGGGTGACGCCACTGTGGGAAGGGCAGTGACGAGTACGTTTCGGCTCAACGGGCCTTTTGAAATCTACTTGACGGGGGATCCAACAGGTGACGGTCTAAGCCTGGTTTTGGAGAACATTTCTGACGGCACGAGAATGGATCTAACACCGGATCAGGAGCCAGCCGCATTTTGGCAGTTGTACGAGTTCAGTATTCCAGATTCGTGGCGCGGTAAGGAACTTCGGTTGGTGGCGCAAGACCGGTCCACTGGACCGATGGGATGGTTCGGCTTTAGCGGTCCTTCGGTACCAAGGAAAACGGCGGCTCGCCGCGAAGCCACCAAGATCTTAAGAAACACGGGGCTTTTCACAACACTTATTTTCGTGCCCGGATTCGCGCTGAGCGCTCTCGCCATTGTATTAGGAGTGCGCGGGACGCTGAAACTCGGGCTGATTCTGCTGGCTGGCGTCTCCATTCCCGGATACGTTCTGTTCTTTACTTACGTGCTATCGGCAAAGATAGGGCATGTTCTAAGCGCCACAACACCTTATCTATTCGGTGTGAGTTTGATTCTGTTGTTGGTGCGCTTGGGCCGGTCACGAGCGAGGCTGCTGAAGCCATTGCTGGCGCCTTTGCTCCTCACGTTTTTTGCTTCGCTGGGCATCTTAGCATTGGGCTACTCATATGGTGGCCTAGATAATGCTATTACCACCCAAAGGACCCGGTTTTCACACAAGCTACCGTCCGATAATTGGATACCCTATCTATTCGTTCAAGGACTGGAGCACGGGCATATTCCCACTCCGATCTTTCTGAACTGGCTGTCGAGCGACCGGCCTCCCCTCCAGGCGGGAATGATACTGGCCGTTAATTCATGGGTTAGGGACGAGCAGCTTTCCTATGGGGTCGCCTCGGCAGTAATGCAGAGCTTGTGGATTTTGGCCCTGTGGCTAATGCTGCGTGCAATTCGGGCTTCGCGATTAACTACCGCGCTGGTGCTTGGCACAACGTACATGAGCGGCTTCACAATTGTGAACACCTTCTATGTTTGGCCGAAGCTGTTAGCGGCAGCATATATTGTGGCGTTTGCGATTCCGATTATCGCGGTTCGCCCACAGCGCAGGCGAGGCGCGTGGTGGATTCGGTTGCTGATGGGCTTCCTGCTTGCGTGCAGTCTACTAGCTCATGGAGGCGCCCTATTTTCGCTGTTGGGTTTGGCTCCCCTTGTTTTGATCAAGTTTCGAAAGGACGTGTTTAAAGAGAGCGCGATCATCGCTGGGTTGGCGATCTTGTTGTACGCTCCGTGGATTGCATATCAGAAGCTTGTGGATCCGCCCGGAGACCGCTTGCTGAAGTACCATTTCGCGGGTGTGGAGCAAGTTTCCAGCAAGACTGCTCTTCATACCATTGTAGGAGCGTATGGCAATGAGTCGTTTGACAGGTGGGTGTACGCTAAGGTGGCGAATTTAGGTCCGGTATTTGGTCACGAGATGGAGTTTCTGAGAGAAATCACTCAGTTTCGAAATCCGAATGCACAGGCGGACATTCGCGGCCTGGAATTCTTTTTCTTTCTACCTTCACTGGGATTTGTGGGATTTGGATTCGTGTTCTTATTATTCCGTTATAGGAAGAGGCGACTCAAAAAGGAAACGGAAGCTGCCGAGGTTATGCTTTTATGGTCGCTGGCGTCGGCGGCACTTTGGATTCTGTTGATGTTCAAACCGGCAACTACGGTTTTACACCAGGGACCGTACGCGATGGTGATGATGACGATGACCTCTTCGGTATTGGCGTTCCGGGCGATACCGGGGTGGTTTGCTGTTTTGGTTTGCGTGGTCCAATGCGCAATCCAGTGGGTGATTTATGCGCCTGATCTTGTGAACATCGCCTTTCCGAGCGCCCTGGCAGCGACGCTGAACCGCTGGATGATGGGGCTGCATGTCTTGGCCCTAATTGGGTTTGTTCTCACGATGGTTTGGGCATTCAATCTGCGCATCACCGAGGCGACGCGTTCAGCTGATAAATCCAGAGACCATCTATTGGAGCCGAGTTTACGGGTGTGAGTCCCTTGGTCCAGTTGGGCTGGGGCTGGGAATCAAAGGTGACGAAGCGGATTCCAATTTGCGTGAGCAGGGGATCAGTGGGCGCTATTTCCCATTTGACGATGATTGGATTGACTTGAATGAAGCGCGTAGGCTCGCCCGGGGCGATCGGGTGGGCGTCCAAATAACCCAGGCGGTTGAAGGTGTTCAAGTCGAGTCCGCGTGCGGCGAACAGGGCGAAGTGATCAATGTCGGGTATGTAGCGGGTTCCGGTATAGACTTCGCAGCCCGCTTCTGCGACGAAGCCGGACCTGACGGGTGTGTCCGAGTAGACGAGCCATTTTCCTTGAAGCATTTCGCGGTGGGATTGGACGAAGCGGTTGAAGTTTGACCGGGTGAATTCGCGCATTCCGATTTCCACTGGATTGATAAATCCAAAGGCGAGCGCCTGTGGAATGAGCAGCGAGAGCGCGAGTTGCCGGCTTTTACCGGTGATGAGCAGCATGCCCAGGAAGGCGGCGAACAAGGCGTCCGCCGCCAAGACAGGCGGGCTGAAGAACTTGTTCAGTTGGTCATTGGTGGCCCAGAACGCGGCGAGGAAGAACACGAAGGCGGCCGTTAGAATCGCCCATTGCCATCCGACCCAAGTGACTCCGCGTTTTAAGCAAGCCATGGTCAAGGCCACGATTGCGACGTTGGCTAAACCTAGGGCGGGAAGCGTTCGTGAGCCGGCGCAGCGATCGAGTCCGGTGAGGCTGCCGAAGATAGCAGGCATGGGGAACGCGCACCAGCAGAAAAGCATCAGGAAGCATATCCAGAGCGAGATTAGAGCGGCCTTTTGAAAGGATGACAACTGGAGACTAGGCAGACAGAAGAGAGTGAGCGGTGCGAGCCAGAGGAAGCCGGAACCTTCGCAGATATTGCGTAGAGCCGCGGGAAAGTGATTTTCAGTTTCGGTCCAGGGAAGGAAGTGAGATACCAGGCCCCAGATGGGAAGGTTGCCGCCGGCAAGTACGCGACGGCCCGGGTAGAGGGTTTCGGCAACGGCGTTGATGGCCGGCTTGAGATCCCTAAAGACAATGAATCCAACCGCGAGGATGACGGTGAATGAGAGCAGCAAGGCCGCGACTCTTGGCGTGAGTTGGTTAGCCGTGAGAATGCTGTCACGGTTCGACAAACACCAGGCCCCGGCTAATAAGAGACCTGCCCAAGCGAGAGGGATGAGGTGCGGCGGATAGGCGCACATGGCGAAGTTAATGCCGGAGCATGCCAGGCCTCCGGCTGAAAGGGCAAGCCATTTTCGACTTTGGCCAACAGTGAGATAGCAGAAGCAAACGAGTCCAATACATAATGAGCCAACCATCTCCGGAAGCCCGGTGGGCCAGGAGAAACTCCACTGCATGAACGGCGAAAAGAAATACCAAAGCGCTCCTACCAGGGCCCAGGGGCTGGAGCGGGTGACGAGGAGAAGAAGCGTGAAAACGCCCGCGACCAGCAAGAGGGATTTAGCCTGCCAGTAAACGGAAAAGGCATAGCTGACGGGCAGTACGAAGAAGGACCACAATTGCGGGCGGAACAGGGCGGAGATGTGCTTGACGGGAACATTGCCGGCCAGCGCGATGTTGTGACTGCCCAGGACAGAGTCTTGAAAGGCGAAGCGATCGGCACGGAAATATTGATTAAAGACGTCAGGCGTGGAATAGGCCCACTCGTCTACGCGCGTTGGTTTGGGCGACCCGATCAGGATTTTCGCGTTGGGCCCGTTTCCATATACGCGGTACATGCCGGCGGAGGAACCATTGAGGTCGAGAAGGCAGGCGGCCAGAAACAAAACGGCCAGGCCGAAGTAGATGCCTAGCGCCGGGGCATCTATTTTCAGAAAGGAGTCTCTTGGGAAAGTCTCGGCCAGTTGATTCAGGCGGGCATTCAGGCGGTTGATGACGTTTAGTGACTTGCCGGCTAGCGCGAGGATCTTGCGCTTGGCTGCTAATAGTGCGCAGAAGATACAGAGGAATGCTAGATTGATGAGCGCGAGTTGGCGGAGATTTTGCCCGGCGGCGACCGCGTGCAGGTCAATGGGTTTGGGGAATGAGAGGGTGAGTCCGGGATCGTTTGCTCCGGGAAGGGTGGCGAACTCGACTTCGCTTTGGCGTTCGATGCGATTTGCTATTTGATTGAATGCTGTGACTTGCGATGGTGCAAAAGCGGTCACGATAGCATTGCGATTCCGGATGGCGATATTGCGAATGACGATGCTGCCCGCAGTGGTGAGCGGATCAAAGCGGAGACGCAGGAGAGTCTTTTCCGGAAGTGGGAATGAGAGCGTCTGGAACGAACTCAACGACCCTGTGCTTATGGGGACAGTGTCGGAATCCGTTTGATTGAAGCCGTTGCCAATGTCGTAGAACAGTTGAGCGGCGGATGGCGCAGATGCGGCCATTTCCAGTGTCAGATGCAGTTGCGGCGGACGCGAGAAGGTATACGCGACGGAAGCCAAGCTGAGAGCTGCGAAAAGTAGCGCCAGCCGCTGTTCGAACTTATTCCACGCGAACTTCACTGAGTTGCCTGGTGCGTGTTTGGCTCTGAATCCACGCGTTTGGCATGGCCCAGCGTGCGAAAGGAGCTCTGCAGACTTGTGAACCAGTTGTAGCGAATGACATACCAGAAAGCCGCAACTCCATCGCTGAACTGGATTTTTTTGCCTTGCTCATAGGTGCGTCCGTAGTAGGAGATGGGTACTTCATAAGTGGAGCAGCGCAGCTTGCAGACCTTGGCAGTGACCTCAATTTCGAATCCGAAGCCGGAGGAAGTGATGATCATGTCGCGGATGATTTCGCCGCGGAATGCTTTGTAGCCGGTTTCGACGTCGGACAAGTTGACGTTTGTGAGTAGATTTGAGAAGAAGGTCAATCCCTTGTTGGCCAGGAAGTGATAAAAGTACAGGACGCGAGCGGCCTTGCGAACCAGGAACCGGGAGCCGTAGACGACGTCGGCAACGCCGTCGACGATGGGCTGAATGACTTCTTTGATTTCGGCGGGATCATATTCAAGGTCGGCGTCCTGGACCAGAACGATATCGCCTGTGGTGGCGGCTATCCCGGTTTTGAGAGCGGCGGTTTTCCCGCTGTTGCTAGCATGGCGCAGACTGCGCACTTGCGGGTTGCGCCGCATGAGAAGTTCACAGACTTGAGCTGTTCCGTCTGTAGAACAATCATCGACAATAATGATTTCGTGAAGGTAAGGGACGGCCAGCAGTTTTTCAACGACTAAGGCCAGCGTCGCCTCCTCATTAAAGGCGGGCACGATCACCGAGAGCTTTTTTGCCACTACACCCTAAAATACACGAGCAAGCCAATGGCAGCAGCAGTTTGGCTGTCATACTGAGGTGTTTGTATGAAGCTGGATAAGTCAGTGATGTTGACGGTGGCTCGCTGGCTGGCGTTCGCCTCATCGGCGGTGATTGTGGTGGGGATTGCGCCCTCTCAGATTTTGTTGGGTGCTTCGCTGGCGGCACTGTTTTTGAGCGGTGAAAAGCTGCGGCTGCCGCCGATCAAGTGGCTACTGGGATTGTTTCTGCTGGGAACACTGGTGGCGGTTTTGCTTTCGGGAGATCCGGCGGCGGGCTTTCCGCAAGTGAAGAAGATCTATGTGTTTTCGCAGCTGCTGGTAGTCTATTCGCTGCTGCGGGACATGGCAATTGCGCGCTGGCTGGTAATGGCGTGGGCGGCGCTGGGCAGTGTGAGTGCGATTCGCGGGTTTGTTCAGTTTGCGCATAAGTTTTATGCGGCCATGGCGATGCATCGGGATTTCTATGCGGCGTACATGGGCGAGCGGATTACCGGCTTTATGAGCCATTGGTATACGTTCAGTGTGCTGGAAATGCTGGTGCTGATTATGCTGAGCGCGTTCCTGTTCTTTTCACCATCGGCGCGGCGCTATGCATGGCTGTGGATGATCCTCGGTTTCTTTATGGGATTCGGCGTGGTGCTGGCGGAGACTCGGGCGGTTTGGATTGCGACGGCGGTGTCGCTTTTGTACTTGACCTGGTTCTGGAAGAAGTGGGTGACGGCGCTGGTTCCGGTTGTGATTGGGGCGGCGTTGATTTTGGGTCCGCACACGTTTCGGGAGAGGGCGGAATCTATCGTGCACCCCGGGCGCGATGATTCGAATCAGTTCCGGACGATTTTGGACCGGACGGGGGTGCGGATGATTGAGGCGCATCCGTGGTTTGGCTTGGGGCCGGAGATGCCGCGCAAGCAGTTTATGAGTTACTTGCCGGCGGATGTGCCGAGACCGCTGCCTTCGGGATCGTATATGCATTTGCACAATTTATATCTGGAGTATGCGGCGGAGCGGGGGATCCCGGTGATGCTGGTGATGCTGGCGATGCTGGGCCAGATTCTTTGGGACTATGGGCGGGCGTTGCGGGCGCTGCCGCCGGGCCGGAATGACCGGCGCTTTTTGTTGCATGGCGGGATTGCGGTGGTGATCGCGATTCTGGTGGAGGGGGTTGCGGATGTGAACCTCGGAGATAGTGAGGTTCTGACGATGTTTTTAGTGGTGGTGGGGTTGGGGTATTTGGCGGCCGAGGGTTCAGGAGTAGATGAGCGGCCGGTGGCGGGGGAGTTGGCCCGGGCGGCTTAGGGTTGAGGTAGAGTTGGACGCGCGTGTCTCAGGCTTGGATTACTATCGATTTGTGGCAGCAAGGCAAACCAAAGTCCAACGCGATTACTCGGGAACCGAGTTTCTTCTAAAAATTGAGGACGCGCTGCGGAGATACAACACTTGGATTGTCAAGGGAATCATTCGAGGCGCTGAAATCAAAGGAAAAGCTGCGAGGGTTTTAGATTTTGGCGCCGGTACGGGTACACTTAGCGTGCTATTTGAGACGCTTACCGGTGTTAAACCAGAGGGCGTGGAGTTAGATCCCATACTGGCAAACATCATGAAGGAGCGGGGCTACGTTACCTACTCTGGGATAGAGGATACCGCTGGTGTTTTCGACCTGATCTTCAGTTCCAACGTCTTGGAGCACATTCCCGACGACGAAGAGGTGTTGCGGCAATTGCGGCGAAAAATAGCGCCCGGCGGAACTCTCGCCATTTATGTGCCTGCATTTAAGATGCTTTGGAGTTCAATGGACGATCACGTCGGCCACTACAGAAGATATAACAAGGCTGACCTGGCTTCGAAGCTAAAGTCGAGCGGCTTTATCATCACTGAAATGAGGTATTGCGATTCCGCAGGCTTCCTGGTCACGATGCTTTTCAAGATGATGCAGAAGGGGCGAGATGAACCCTCGGCCGAGGCACTACGCTTTTTCGATCGCTACGTGTTACCAATCAGCAAACTCGTAGATGTCTTCACGCACAGCTTCCTGGGAAAAAACCTCCTGGCCTTTGCCAGGATCGACTGATCGAGGCTTAACGAGCCCCCGGGGCGGGTCAGAGGCGCTGGACCGGCCGGGTTCTAGCTTGTGTTAGGCTCGAAGGATGAAGGCGAGGCCTAGGTCGGGAGTCGATTCTTGCTGGCTCTCCTGACCTCTGGTTTGCTTTCTCCAGTTGCGGCTTTTCAGGATTTTATTCTTCTTGCCGGCCGCTCATTCCTCAACGTTATCCGGCGTCCTCATTACTGGGATGATGTCGCGATGCAGATGGACATCATCGGTTTTGGAAGTTTGCCCATTGTCCTTTTGACCGGCGCTTTTAGCGGCGCGATTATTGCTCTCCAGATGGCTCGCGCCCTGAATACATATGGCGCCAGTAGCGAAGTCGGCACAATCGTTTCATTAACGCTGGTTCGTGAATTGGGACCCGTGCTCACGGCGCTAATGGTGGCGGGACGAAACGCTTCGGGCATCGCTAGCGAACTGGGCTCGATGAAAGTCACGGAGCAGATTGACGCCATGCGTGCGCTGGGAACTGATCCCGTGCAAAAATTAGTCACTCCACGATTAATTGCGGGGGCGGTGATGCTGCCTACACTGACCGTGATCGCGGATGCGGTGGGTCTGGTGGGCGCCTATCTGGTGGCGGTACCGCTGCTGCGCATTATTTCGGCCGGACAGTACTGGTCCACGGCGTGGCAAGCCCTGGTATTGAACGACCTTGCTCAGGGACTTCTGAAACCCTTTCTGTTTGGAATCATCATTTCCCTGGTGGGTTGTTTTTACGGATTGCGGACCACCGGAGGAACGCAAGGGGTGGGGCGGGCAACCACTGAGGCTGTGGTGTCGGCTTCTATCTGGATTTTTATCGTCACATTCCTGATCGATAAAATTTTCGTCAACCTATAAAAAACATGGCAGAAGAGCCCTTACTCGCGCTAGAGAATGTCAGTCTGCGCTTTGGTGATAAGTGGGCGCTGAAGAACGTGTCTTTAAAGCTGAATCCCGGAGAGACACGGATTATCTTCGGCGAAGCCGGCAGCGGCAAGACGTCGCTGCTGAAAGCTGTGATCGGGTTGATTGAGGTTGACCAGGGAGTCATCAAGCTTTTCGGAAAGGATGTGCGCGCGATGGCGGAGCAGGACTTGTTTGCGCTGCGGAGCCGCGCTGGATTTCTGTTTCAGGAAGGCGGATTGTTTGACTCGCTGTCAGTAGGCGAGAACGTGGAGTATCCGCTAACGAACCGGGTAACCAGTGCCGACAAATTGGCGGCGAACGGCGACAACGAGGAAAAAGTTCGAGACTCTTTGCGCTTTGTCGGACTCGAACAGACATTCGATAAGTTCCCAGCGGAGATATCGGGAGGCATGCGTCGCAGAGTGGGCATAGCGCGAGCAACGGTGACTGAACCGCCATTGGTGCTCTATGACTCGCCCACAGCGGGGCTGGATCCGATTACGGCGAACACCATCATGGCTCTGGTGGCGAAGGAGCGCGATGTGAGGAACAGCGCGGCTCTCATTGTGACGCACCGTTACCAAGACGGCGAGATCATGGCCGAATACCAATATGACGCTGAAACGCAAGAATTAGTGGGGATGGATCGCTGTAAAGATGAGCGCAAGCGAAGACGCACCCGCTTCATTGTGATGAAGGATGGCGAGATTGTATTCTTTGGAACGCGTCAGGAACTTGATAAGTCATCCGATGCTTATGTGAAGAGATTCGTGAGACACGAGGAGAACCGTGCCCAGTAAACAAAAGGTCAGCATTGCGCAGTTGAAGGTTGGAATTCTGGGAATTGTGGCGCTGACTTGCGTTGCGCTGCTGGTGTTCCTGTTGACCGGCAACATGCATTTTTTCGAAAAGGAAATTCCGCTGCATGCGTTCACTTCCGATGCCGCGGGGTTGACCGCCGGCTCGCCGGTGCGGATTAACGGCATTCAAGCGGGCAAGGTGGCGAAGGTTGCCCTGTCCGGCGAAACGAGTCCGCAACGCATTATCAAGGTGGATTTCGTAGTGGATCAGGATATGCAGAAGGAGATTCCCTCCGACTCCGTGGTGGCGATTTCCGCGGACAATCTGCTGGGCAGCACTAAATTTCTAAGCATCAGCAAAGGCACCGCAGCGACTATTATTGAGCCCAACGCAACCATGAAATCGGCTGACACGAGGCAATTCGACGCGTTGATCCAGCAAGGCTATGGAGTGTTGGATTCGTTGCAGGTCATATTGGCCAAGGTCCAGGACATTGTGGGACAGGTGGAAGTGGGCAAGGGCACGATCGGCAAGTTGCTGGTCGATGAATCGTTGTACAACAGTCTGCAGGCTACGGTGAACCAGGTGCAGCAGTTGAGCACAACCCTGAACTCCCGCAATGGAACTATTGGGCACTTGATCAATGACGATACCCTGTACAACCAGGTAGCCAACGTAGTTACGAAGCTGGATGGAATTGTGCAAAATCTGCAGGAAGGAAAGGGCAGCGCGGGCTTGCTGCTGAATGACTCCAAGCTGTATAAAGATCTGGATCAATCGGTCACGCAATTGAATGCGATGATGGCCGATTTGAATGCAGGCAAAGGCACTGCCGGGCAATTGTTAAAGAGCGACAAGATTGCGAACGAGCTTAGCTCGACATTAAGTAAGGTTGATGGAACCATTGACAAGATCAACTCGGGGCAGGGGACGCTTGGGCAGTTGATGGTGAATCCGGCGCTTTATGATGCTGCGACGGGCGCCACGCGAGATGTGGATGACTTGGTGAAGGCTATAAAGGCCCAGCCAAAGAAGTATTTGCGGATTCAATTGCATATTTTTTGATTTGGGGTTGAGCTGGTGCGGGTATCCAGCCCCAACCCGGAGCCTCCTACCGCGAAATGCTATTCCTCGCTTACACCGTCGCCTTCCGCGCCTGCACCCAATAGTCCGATTTTGCTGAAGCTTCGCGACGAATCTAAGACGAACTCGCCATTACACCTCAACCGCCCGAGCGGGTCTGAAAATCGTTGTAATTCGCAAACTAAGGGGAGTCGGTGCAGAGAGCTTTCGCCGCCCCCGGTGTTTTCGCAATTTGCGAGTGAACGGACCAGCATGAATAATAGGCCAAGACTGTCGGAGCATATGATGTAGCTGTGAAAATCGCGATTCTGCTGTTGTTGCTGTCCATACAGGGATTTGGGGATTTGGCGGCTGGACTGCAAGCGCTACGAAATGGCGATTATGCGTCAGCCCTCAAAGAGTTTGTTCCGCTCGCCAACCAGGGGAACACAGATGCTCAGCTGCGCCTAGCACTTATGTACAAAAGAGGCTTGGGTGTCCCGCAAGACTACAAGGAGGTTGTCCGGTGGCTTCGGGCTGCAGGAAATGGAGGGGAAGCCAATGCCCAATTCATGCTCGGTGTTATGTACTCTGACGGGACTGGAGTTCAGCAAGACTACAAAGAGGCCATATGATGGATCCGGGCGGCAGCTGACCAGGGATTAGCTCAGGCCGAGGCAAGCCTGGGCTCATTTTTCGCCGCAGGGATGGGAGTCACACGAGACTACGGTGAAGCCGCGCGATGGTATCGGGCAGCGGCAATCCAGGGCTACGCAGCGGCACAATCACAGCTAGGCTTTTTTTGTGCCAATGGAAAAGGGACCAAGCAGGACTATAGAGAAGCAGCTAATTGGTACCGTGCAGCAGCAGACCAAGGCAACACTGAAGCGCAAAGCAATCTAGGCGTCCTCTTTGCAAAAGGCAGGGGTGTACCTCAAGATTTTGTTCAGGCGCATATGTGGTTCAATCTGGCCGCGGCTAGCGGCTCTGCTGATTCGATAAATACAGGGCGGCATTGCGGCAAGATGACGAGAACGCTTCGGGTTCTACAGACGCGATCCTTATTTTTCGCGGCTGCGGATCAGCTTCGATCGCTTCGAAGGTAAGTTGAGCCGCCCCAGCTTGCCCCATTGCCTTGAGCTGTATATGAAGCAGTTAAGGGCCTTACGGAAGAAGAAGCTAACGAGGTCATAGGCATGTACAAGATGGTAGGAGTCATTGGCACCTAAGGATCATGAGGTCGTGTAGCGATGTGGGCGTCTTACGCTGTACCAAAGACTACGGAATTGCGATTCAATCAACGTTTGAACGATTTTGTCGATCCTTCCACCGTTGTGACGATCACGTTTGGATCGGCAAGGTGCGTTATATCGATTACACACGAGATGAAATCTCCAAGCCTCTGCTGAAAGATGTGAAGCAGTGGTTTTTGCATAAGCGGAGAGAGTTCTCGTACGAGCAGGAACTCAGAGCTATGGTCATTGGGTCGAAGCGATCAATGGAGGCCTGCTGCGATTTGGATTTGCTCATAGAATCCGTCCGCATCTCTCCCGAAGCACCAGCCTATGTGATCGAAGTCGTGCGGGAGGTCTGCCGCCGCTTCGATGTTAGGGCGGAGGTAAGTCACTCCGCAATCGCCGACTGATCGTGGGTCTCACTTGACTCGAGGCAGATGGCGTCTGAACTCCAGCCGGTAAATTGCAACCACAATACCCATCCCCGTCCATCACCCGGCTCTGAAAAATCGCCTTGAGGCTAAATCCGGGGTGCACCTCATGGCCCATCCCCCTCATTGTAATGGCGGTCTCAAAATCAAACCACCTGGACCCTCCACTTACGCAAGGCGCCACTGCGCCGGCCTGTTCTTTGTGCCGGAGTTCTTGCGCTATGGACGTGTTCTAAATAGGGTAACGATGAGCCAACATTAGGCCTAGGTGTCCAAGGTGGGTAATTTAGGTATGGCGCAACTAGTCAGCCTGACTTCCACAACGGACCATTTGCCAGACCCTCCTCCGGGGCAATGGCTAACTAAGCTTGAGTGCGGCTTTAAGAACAGGAGGCCAACCGCCCAATCTGCGTGGCGTCGTGGTTGAGGATAGAGTCGACTCCCGCAGGCTCGAAGCCAACATATTGGACTTCTTCTTCGATTTCGAAGCCGAATTTTTCGCGGACACGGTTTTTTAACTCCTGAATGACCCAGACCAAGTCAGTTGCGGTGCCGTTGCCATCGTTATAAATCAGGTTTGCGTGATAGCTGGCCACCTGAATGTCACCTTTGCGAAGGCCTTTCGCTTCCATCTGCTCCAGAAACCAGGCGGAGGGGACTTTGCCTTCGCGAACGACCTTGGCGGGGATGAGCGACTGAACGTGGGCGGGGAGCTGGGCGAAGAGCAGATTCTTGAATATGCTGCCGGCGCATTTCATGGCGGGTGGGTATTTGGCGTCGCGAATCGCCCGTATTTCGTCGGCGATGTGAGCGAGATTCACGGCGTCGCCTTCAGCGAGGCGCAATGTGGCTGAAAGAATGACCCACTCTTTGTGCGATTTGAAAATGCTGTCGCGGTACAGGAATCGGCACTGCGCATTGTCAAATTCCCTAATGGATTCACCATCGAAGAAGCGGACGTGTTCGGCCATTTCATGAATGGAACGCCCATAAGCGCCGGCGTTTCCGTACACTGCGCCGCCGAGATAGCCTGGGATGCCGGTCATCGTCTCCAGGCCCTTCAAGGCGTGCGAGACGGCGAAATCGACTACGGATTGAAGAATCGCTCCGGCTTGCGCTTCAATGATGAGTTCGTGGCGGCGGATGCGATCTCCTGTGTATCGCAAGACTATGCCGTCGAAACCGGCGTCTGCGACTACAAGGTTGGTTCCGCCGCCAATGATGGCGTGAGGATTGCCCGGCACGATTTTGAGGGCGGCAACGAAAGCGGCTTCGTCATTCGTGTCGAACAAGAGAGACGCGGGTCCACCGATACCAAATCTTGTATAGCCCGCGAGTGGAACGTCTTGGAAAATCCGGGCGCTTGGGATAGCGGAAAGGCGACTCGCGGTCGCCAGAGAAACGGGCATTCGTCTTGATTATAAGGGCCCAATTAAGAGTGATAGGCAAGAAAGCCTGATAACATTTGGGGGAAAGCGACACTGAAGATAAAGAATGAAGTTTTTCCTGGATTCGGCTAATCTGGCTGAACTGAAGAGCGCCTTGGCCTGGGGAATTGTGGACGGTGTGACCACAAACCCGAGCCTGATTGCCAAGGAAGGAATTCCGGTGGAAGAACAGGTGCGACGGATTTGCGATCTGATTGATGGCGATGTCAGTGCTGAAGTTGTTTCCCTCACTGCGCCGGAGATGATTCAGGAAGGGCGAACGCTAGCGACGGTTCACCCGAATGTGGTGGTGAAAGTGCCGCTGATGGCGGAGGGTATCAAGGCGGTTTCGGTTCTGGCAAAGGAAGGAATTCGCACGAATGTCACTTTATGTTTTAGCGCGGCGCAGGCGCTGGTGGCGGCGAAGGCCGGGGCTTACATCGTCAGCCCATTTATCGGGCGAGTGGATGACATTGGGTATCCGGGCATTGAGATGGTGGAAGACATTATGACCATCTATGGTAATTACGGGTTCAAAACTCAAGTTTTGACTGCTTCGGTGAGGGGGCCGCTTTCCGTGATACAGGCGGCGAAAGCAGGCGTCCATATTGTCACGCTACCGTACAAAGTGATGGAACAGATGTTCCATCATCCGCTGACCGAAAAGGGTTTGGAACAGTTTTTACAGGACCACCGCAAGGCGTTTGATCTGGTAAACGTTTAAGATTCACTTGCGCGCGCGAGACGATCACGTATCGCGGCCCATTCCTCTGTTTCCGGCGGCTTGCGAAGAGCAATCCAATCCCAACCTTCCGAGTCCGCAGTGTGCAGCTCGGCATAAAGGCGGGCTGCGTAGTTGGCGGGATCGTGCGGCATATCAATTACTCGACCTCTGCCATGGACAGGCGTGATGCCTTCGTCCAGCAGATAGAGCTTGGTCCGGGGCGCATAGTGGCGGGGATGCTGGCCGGGAGACTCCACAATGTGCGGCTTGTCTTTCTGGATTTCCCAATGCAAACCGGTTGAGTGCTCCAGATCATGCCGCGAGATCATGCCCGGGCGGAGGATCATGGGCGGGTGGCGGTGCAGCGAGACGACTGTGGACTCAATGCCGACATCCGTGGGGCCGCCGTCGAGAATTAGATCGACGGCATCACCCAGGCTCTCTTTGACGTGCTGAGCAGTGGTGGGAGAGATTTCCGTGAAGCGGTTAGCGCTGGGAGCGGCAATGGGTATGCCCGCTTGCCGGATAAGCGCCAGAGCCATGGGGTGGTTCGGCATGCGGATGCCGACTGAATCCAGATTCGCTGTTACGATGTCCGGCACCATCGGCGCCTTCTTCATGACGAGCGTTAATGGGCCAGGCCAGAATCTGGCTGCCAAGGTTTCAGCCAGATCAGACCAGGTTTCGGTAAGCGCGCGAGCCATGACGCTATCGGAGACATGGACGATTAGCGGGCTGGCGAAGGGCCGATTTTTCGCGGCATAGATGCGTGCGACGGCCTCCGGGTTGAGGGCGCTTGCACCGAGCCCGTAGACGGTTTCGGTCGGGAAAGCGACCAAGCCGCCCTGGCGAATGATTTCGGCGGCTTGGGCTATCAGGTGGTCCATATCAATCAGGCAGGGTCAATCAGGCAGGGTTAATCGGGCAGATCTTCACTGGTGTCGCCCGCGATGCGGCCGGTTTTGCGCCAGACAAGAAAGGCGTGGATCAAGCTGTCTATATCGCCGTCCAGCACACGATCGACGTCGCCGATGGCGAGCCTGGTGCGAAGATCTTTGACCATGCGGTAAGGCGCGAGTACATAACTGCGGATCTGGCTGCCGAAGTTGATCTCGAGTTTGCCTTCTTCCACCTTCGCGTCGGCTTTGCGGCGCTTTTCCATTTCGAATTCATAGAGCTTGGCGCGCAGTTGCTTCATGGCGCTGGCGCGGTTCTTGTGTTGTGAGCGTTCATTCTGACACTGCACCACGATGTTAGTGGGCAGGTGAGTGAAGCGTACAGCCGATTCGGTGCGGTTCACGTGTTGTCCGCCGGCGCCGCTGGCCCGGAAGACGTCGATCTTCAGATCTTCGGGTTTAATGTCGATGACAATTTCATCGTCAATTTGCGGATAGACGAAGACAGAGGCGAAGGAGGTATGGCGGCGGGCGTTGGCGTCAAAGGGCGAGATGCGAACAAGGCGGTGGACACCGACCTCGGCCTGCAATTGGCCATAGACATTCTCGCCGTTAATTTCGACGGTGGCTGATTTGATACCTGCGCCTTCGCCTTCGAGCCGGTCTGTAATGACGGCTTCAAAGCGGTGGCGCTCGGCCCAGCGCAGATACATGCGTAAGAGCATTTCGGCCCAGTCCTGGCTTTCGGTTCCACCTGCGCCGGGGTGGATGACGACGATCGCGTCGCGCGCGTCATTCTCACCGGAGAGCAGCATGCCGGTTTCCAGCACTTCAAGCTTTTCTCCAAGGCCCTTCATTTCGCGCTCGAGCTCGACGGTCACTTGCTCACCTTCGCGGCCGAGGTCAAAAAGCGTATCCACGTCGGAGAGCGAAGTGGTGATCTGTTCAGCTTGCGCAATAGCCTCTTCCAGGCGTTTGCGCTGCTGCATTAGCTTTTGGCTTTTTTCGGGCTGATTCCAGAAGTTGGGATCGTTGATTTCCTGTTCGGAATTCTTTAGTTCTTCACGTTTGCGAGGTGCGTCAAAGATAGCTCCGCACAGCTTCACCTTGCTGTCGGAGCGCAACGTACTCTCTTTCTAGCTCATCTAGAGTCATTACTGGTTAGTTTAGCTGGTGAGGTCAGTATGATGACTCAGGCAATGTGGCGATGGATTGTGTCAACGCTCCGATACAATGAAGTCACAGGAAAAATTTAGCTTTCAGGCCTGCTGAAATGCTCGTGTGTTAGCGCGTCTTTGGGACGCGGGATGCCCAAAAAACAATCACATGCAACAAGTTAAGGACCCCACGCTGGGTGTTAATAGCTGGTTGGAGGATGATCTCCTTTACCTGCACCGTTTCGATAGCTCAAGTGTGGATGAGGGTTGGAACGATTTATTTATCAGAGAGGACGAGCATGCTCCGGAACTGCATACCAATGGGGATGCAAAGCCAGTGCAGACAACGCCTCAACCGCCGCCAGGGCCAGCCGCGCCGGTAGTTTCCGCTCCTGCTCCGGCCGTTAGTGCTCCGATTACCCCGCCTCCTCCATCTGCCCCCGTGCCTGCCCCTCCTGTTTCTTCCGCTGTCGCTGCGCCTGCGCCTCCGCCTGCTATTGGGGTTCCAGCCGCTACCTCCCTGGAGAAAGCGGCTCCGGTTGCTCCGCTTAAGGCAGAGACGAAGACTCCGGCGATTGGGGCTAGCGACCAGTTAGTTCCGCTGCGTGGCGCCGCCGCCCGCATTGCGGAGAACATGACGGCCAGTCTGGCGATTCCGGTGGCTACTTCGCAGCGCCGGATTCCCGTGCGGGTGATTGAAGAGAACCGGAACATCATCAACAAGTACCGGGCGCAGCAGGGCAAAGGAAAGCTGAGCTTTACACACTTGGTCGCGTGGGCGATTGTGAAAGCCTTAAAGGCGAATCCCGGCTTGAACCATGCTTTTGCGCAGAACGGCAATGAAAGCTTTCGCATTGTGCGGCAGCAGGTGAATATCGGCCTGGCGGTGGATATCGCCGCAAAGGACGGAACGCGCTCGCTCAAAGTGCCGAACATCAAGAACGCTGACGGCATGAATTTTGCGCAGTTCGTGGCGGCATACGACGACATCGTGGCCCGTGCGCGCACCAACAAGCTGCAGGTTTCCGATTTTGAAGGGTCCACGATTTCGCTGACGAATCCAGGTACGGTTGGCACCTATGGTTCGGTGCCGCGCTTGATGCCCGGACAAGGCGCCATTATTGCGACCGGTGCGATTGAGTTCCCGGCCGAGTTTGCGGCGGCCAGCGCCGAGACACGAAATCAACTTGGGCTCAGCAAAGTAGTGATGGTCTCATGCACCTATGACCATCGCATCATTCAGGGCGCTGAATCGGGTGCGTTCCTAGCGAAGCTGCAGCAGTCACTGCTGGGCGAAGATAATTTCTACGAGCAAGTATTCCGGGATCTGAAGATTCCGTTTACTCCGCTGAAGTGGCAGGTGGATCAATCGATTTCACCGGCACATTACGGCAGCATGATCAACACCGATGTGGCGAAAGAAGCCGCGGTGATTCAGTTGATCAACGCTTATCGTACGCGCGGGCATTTCTTAGCTAATACCAATCCGCTTGGCAGTGATCCTGGTTATCACCCGGATCTCGATCCTTCGTCTTATGGCCTTTCCATCTGGGATCTGGACCGGCCGTTCTTGTCGGGTCTGGTGAAAGCGCCGAGCGGAGCAATTGCGCATTACAATCAGCCGTTTGAGACGCTGCGTGAAATTTTGGACCGGCTGCGGACCACCTACAGCGCTTCCATCGGCGTGGAGTATATGCACATCCAAGACCCTCAGCAGAAGCAGTGGTTGCAGGAACGCATGGAGGCGACCACGAATTTGTGGAAGCTGGAGGATTCAACACGCCTGAGAATTTTGAGCCGATTGGTTCAGGCGGAAGAGTTCGAGCACTTTCTGCAAAACCGTTTTGTGGGCCAAAAGCGCTTCGGCCTGGAAGGTTTGGAGAGCACCATTGTGGTGCTGGATGAAGTGCTGGAGCGGGCTGCTAATGCCAATGGGCATGAGGCGGTGATCGGAATGGCGCACCGAGGCCGATTGAACGTACTGGCGAATATCGTCGGCAAATCGATGGCGCAGGTGTTTTCGGAATTCGATGGCGAGCCTGATCCCGAGAGCGTGCAAGGCGCAGGAGACGTTAAATATCACCTGGGCGCGAAAGGCGTTTTCAAATCTACGCACGGGCGGGAAATTTTAGTTTCGGTCGCTTTCAATCCTAGCCATCTGGAAGCGGTTGACCCGGTGGTTGAAGGGCTGGTTCGCCCGAAGCAAGACCGGTTAAACGATACGAAGCGCGAACGCGTGATTCCGATTCTGATTCACGGCGATGCGGCCTTTATTGGTCAGGGTGTGGTGATGGAGGTTTTTCAGTTCTCCCAATTGAAGGGCTATACCACTGGCGGCACCATCCACATTGTGACGAATAATCAGATTGGCTTTACGACCAATCCGCTGGACGGACGGAGCGGCTCTTATTGCACCGATATTGCGTTGTCGGTGCAAGCGCCGGTGTTCCATGTAAACGGTGACGATCCTGAAGCCTGCTTGCGGGTGGCGCAGATCGCCTACGCGTACCGGCAGGAATTCAAGCGAGATGTGGTGATTGATATCGTCGGGTATCGCCGCCAGGGTCACAATGAGGCCGATGACCCGAGCTATACGCAGCCGGTGATGTACCGCAAGATCAGAGCGACACTGACGATTGCTACGCAATATGCGGAGCGCCTGGTGCGCGAAAAAACGGCAGCGCAGGAGCAGGTGGATACGTTGCGGTCGAGTGTGCGCTCGAAATTGAGCAACACCTACGACGAAGCGCGCAAGAGTCGTGAAGACTTTGTGATTGGCCAGTTTGCGCCGGACGAATCAGAACAGATTTCGCAGCCCATTCCAACGACTGCGGTGCCGCGTCCCATGTTGACGCGGATTATTGAGGCTTGCACAACGCTGCCGGCGGATTTCCATCTGCATCCAAAGTTGAAGCCGTTGCTGGAGAAACGGCGCGATGCGACGAACGGTGCTCCCATCGATTGGGGTTTTGCAGAAACGCTGGCGTTTGGAAGCTTGGTGCTGGAAGGCACGCCGGTGCGACTGAGCGGCGAAGATGTGTCGCGCGGGACCTTTACCCAGCGGCATCTCGAGTTTGTGGATTATGAGACAGGCACGGGCTACTTCCCGCTGGAGCATCTGGACAAGAACCAGGTTAAGTTTGAAGCGATTAATAGTCCATTGAGCGAATATGGCGTGATGGGCTTTGAGTTCGGCTACAGCGTGGCCGCGCCGACGACCCTTACGCTTTGGGAAGCGCAGTTCGGCGATTTTGTGAACGGCGCGCAGATTATCATTGACCAGTTTATTGCCTCCGCGGAAACAAAATGGAATCAGCCGAGTGGGTTGGTGCTGCTGTTGCCGCATGGGTTTGAGGGGCAGGGGCCGGAGCATTCCAGCGCGCGGATTGAACGGTTCCTGCGGCTTTGTGCGCAAAACAATATGCAGATTTGTAACTGCACCACGGCGGCGCAATATTTCCATCTGCTTCGTCGCCAAATGCATGGCGGCGCTGACCGGCGCGGGATTAGAAAGCCGCTGATTGTTTTCACGCCGAAGTCTTTGCTGCGCTATGCGAAGGCGACCGCAACGCTGGAAGACTTGAGCACCGGAACGTTTCAGGAAGTGATTGGTGACGACAGCGCTTTAGGCAATAATGTCAGCCGAATTCTGTTATGCTCCGGCAAGGTCTATTTCGACCTGTTGAACAAGCGCGAAGAACTGGGCCGCACCGATGTGGCGATTGTTCGGTTGGAGCAGATGTATCCGTTCCCGCTGCAACGCCTCACCGATATTCTGCAGCGCTATTCGGATTCCGCAGAGCTCTTCTGGGTTCAGGAAGAGCCGGAGAACATGGGCCCGTGGTACTTCGTGGAAGAACAGATGCAGCCGCCTTTGGAACAGTTGGCGACAGGCAATGGTCACAAGCGTCAGCTTGGATTTGTCGGGCGCAGTCCGGCGGCGAGTCCAGCGGCAGGTGCGGCCAAGGTGCATCATGACCAGCAGGAGGCGCTGATGGAAGAGGCGTTTGCAGCGGTTCCCGGTGTAGTGAAAAAGGCTCGGCGGCTGGTTCGTAAGAAGCGCTAACGCTTCCTCTATATGGTTCGCCGGGGTTCGAAACTAATCCAGGTGGAACACTTCTTCGAGCGGAACCATGGCGCGATCAGCGGTAACGCCCGGTGGGCTCGCGAAGAAATCTGACATCTCCTGCTGCCAGCGGGCGTTGACTTCCAATTTGCTCATGCGCTCGCGGGCTGCTTCGAAGTCTTGGCTCTCCAGATACCCGACCAGCAGGCCATCTTCGCGCAGAAAAATGGAGTAATTCGTCCAGCCTGTCTCCCGGAGCGCCTGCTGCATTTCGGGCCAGACCGCTGTGTGACGCTCTTTATACTCGGTGAGGCGCTCGGGTTTGACTTGAAGCAGGAAGCAGATGCGCTTCAACGAAGGAAGGCCTCAGTCAAACCGCCGTCCACGGGAATAATGTGCCCGGTCGTCTTTGCGCTTTCTTCACTTGCCAGCCAAACGATAGCGGCGGCGCAGTCTTGGGGCAAAATGGGCCGGCGTGTCAGGGTGCGCAGGGCGTAGAAGCCGGCCAATTTGGTGCGCAATTCCTCCGTGCTCTCGGTGTCGGAGAATTCGATTTTGTATTTTTGCAGCGATTGCATGACGCGGTCACGCGGGAACATGGTTGAACCCGCTACGACTGTGGCCGGCGCAATGCCATTTACACGAACATGGGGCGCAAGACTGATGGCCAGCTCGCGAATCAAATGATTTAGCGCAGTCTTACTGATGTCGTACGCTTCTGATCCATGCTTTGCGACTACGGCGTTAGCAGAACTTGTTAAAACCATGGAAACGGGGAGCTTCTGATCTTTGAATACCCAGCCTGATTCGCTTGCCAGCAGGTAGTTGCCGGTTACATTGACCAGAAAGGTTTTGCCCCACTGCGCTTCGGAAAGCTTTCCGTTTTCGCCACCGACAGGAAAAATCGCAGCCGTGTTCACAACGACATCGACACCGCCGAAATGCTTGACGGTAAACTTCACCGCATCCGCGAGGCTCTGGGACGAGCTGATATCAACCGTCGTATGCGCGACTGCATCGGAGGAAGCAATTACGGCCACTTCTTTAGACACAGCTTCAATGGCTTGTTCATTCAAATCAGCGACCACTACGTGAGCACCTTTGCGCGCCAGCAATAGAGCCACTTCGCGGCCGATTCCGCTGCCGCCACCAATAACCAGCGCGATCTTACGGCTGAACTCGGCTTCGGCCGGCATGCGCTGCAGCTTGGCTTCTTCGAGCGCCCAATACTCTATACGAAAGGCCTCTGACCGTGGCAATGCGACGTAGTTTTTATAGCTGACGAACTCCTTGGAGTGTTCGGGACGCCTTGCTTGTGGATAGGTGCTTGGAGCAGCGCCTCCGTCCAGGGCATTGGCGCCCGACATCACGTGAATGGCGTTGATGAAGAATTCGGTAGTGATCCTCGCTTCTTTCTTGTTCTTGCCGAAACCGAATAAGCCGATGCCGGGGATGATGACCACGGACGGATTGGAATCCCTGAGTGCGGGAGAGTCTTTAGTAGCGTGCGCCGAATAGTAACTGGAATACTCGCCGCGGTATTCTTTTGCCCGCTGTTCGATTGATTGCTTGAGCGCAGCAAGGTCCTGCTGGCCGGGCTTCCAATCCACAAACATGGGACAGATGCGGGTGCGCAGGAAGTGATCAGGGCAGCTTGTCCCCAGGCCGCCCAGTTCGCGCACCCATTTCGAGCCTGCAAAGACCAGTGCGTCGGCGTGGTCGGCATAATGCGCAATCACGCGCTTGTTGGAGGACACGATGCCGCGCAGGGCGGGCAGAATGCTGGCGGCGATCTCGGCGCGGTCAGGCAGCGGCGCGTGTTCTTCGCCACCAAACAGCGGCTCACCGGCGCCTTGGTGCTGCATGATGAATGCGCCCATCTGGTCAATGGTGCGGATGCTGCTTAGGTAACAATCGCGTTGCGTATCGCCCCAGGTGAACAGGCCATGGCTGCCTAACAAGACGCCGTCGCAGCCGGAGTGGCTATTCACCGCCTCTTCGAGCATGAGGGCGAGTTCAAAGCCCGGCCGCTGCCAAGGAAGCCAGACGATGTTGCGGTCAAACTGCTGGTTGAACTCCGCCAGCTTTTCTTTTCCATTGGCGCTGGCGGCAATAGCGATGGCCCAATCGGGATGCAGATGATCGACATGCGCAAAGGGCAGAAAAGCATGCAGCGGCGTATCGATTGACGCCGCCACGCGGTTTTCGCCGAAGGCTGACAGCGGATAAAAGCTGACCATGGAATCTTCATGCGCCTCGCCTTTATACCGGCTCTTGAGCTCATTGAGCCGATCCATGTAGAGCAGCGCGAAACCGGATTCCTTGATGGAGCCCAAGTCTCCGCCGCTGCCTTTGACGGCGAGCACTTGCGTGGGCTTGCCGGAAAAAGGATCAGGCATCGTGATCTTGGAACTGGTGTTGCCACCGCCGAAATTGGTGATGCGCAGGTCCGCGCCCAAGAGGTTTGACCGGTAGCGCAGGAGGGCAAGTTCATCGCCTTGTAAGCCGGCGGCCTTGGTCTCATCCCAGAGATCTTTAAGGTACTGCGTCGCTTCCATCGTTTGTGCCATTGTTCAATCCTCTCTATGCATAAGAGCTGACGCTTGCCATATTGCGCGCCGCTCTTTCGATCGAAATTCTTTCCAGATAACCACTCTGACGAAATGCGTCCATGGGGGCAGCCGGCAAACCTTTACTTCCTCGCCATTCACGAATGGCAGGGCGCACATCAGTGGCAAAAGCATCCTGCAACAAGGCTTCCGCGCGAACCAGGTCACAAGCGTGTTGCGCTTCCACGAGTTCCGCATGATCCACCAGAGCGGCCTTGGCGTAAAGCTCCTGCGCCACCGTCACGGTTTGAATCATGGCCTCGATTTTGCCTTTAAGATTGTGGCTCTGGTCAATCATGTAGGCGATGTCCGCGCGCTGTCCCTGCTCCCATTCGAAAAACAGGATTTCGTGGAAGATGCGGAATACCTGGTAGGGGTCAATGGAGCCCATCGTCAGGTCATCATCCGCATAACGGCGGTCATTGAAGTGAAAGCCGCCCAGCATATCTTCCGCCAGCAGCCAGGCGACAAGCTGCTCAATGTTCTGCGCTTGATAATGATGGCCGGTATCCACCAGCACTTTTGCTTTCGGGCCGGCTGATCTCGCGAACCACAAGGCCATGCCCCAGTCTGCAATATCGGTGTGATAAAAAGCTGGCTCGAAAGGTTTGTATTCAATGAGCAAGCGCTGATCCGCGGCTAGTTCGGAATGTAGCGAGCGGAAGCAATCATCCATCCACTGCTTGCGCTGCCGCATGTTCGCGGTCCCTGGGTAGTTGGAACCGTCTGCCAGCCAGAATGAAATGTCGCGGCAATGCAACTCGCGGGCGATGGCGATGCTTTCGCTTGAATGTTTTAGCGCCTGCTTCCGGATAGACGCATCCGGATTGCAGAACGACCCGAACTTATAAGCCTGATCCTGAAACAAATTGGGATTGATGGCTCCAGGCTGGACGCCGTATTTGCCGGCCAGCTTTGCCACTTGGCTCGTGCTCGCCAGACCTTCCGGGAAATCCCATAAGACATGTAAGGCCACGGTGGGGCAAATCCCCGTGAGCGAGTGCACCTGGGCTGCATCACTGAACTTTTCTTCGATACTGGTTGCTGCGCCGGCTTGAATGAATTTGCCGAATCGAGTACCCGTGTTCGCAAAGCCCCAAGACGGCAGCTCAATGCGAAACTGCTCAAGCGCAGGAAAAATCTCTTGGGCGATGTCGGACAGCATGCTCTAACATCGTATATCTCACTGCACTACTAAAATCACATCGAGGGTGCGCGGCCCATGCACGCCTTTGACGCGGGTCATCTCAATATCCGAAGTCGCGGAAGGACCGGAGATGGTAGTCAAGGGAACGTTGCCCATGGCCGCCATCTGCCGGATACCTTCCGAAACCGTTTCCACCAATTGTTCGGCAAAGACAATGCACAAGTGATAATCGGGAATCAGGCTGACGGCGCGGCGCGGTTCTTCGTCCGCATGCCGCAGGATGATGGTGCCGGTTTCCGCGATAGCGATGGCGCAAGCAGTCACGACCCCTTGGAAAGCGTCAAGCTCCGAGGTCATCAAGTCATTATCCGGACAGAAATCAAAGCCGGTAGGAATCCAGCCGCCTGGGAAGTCGATTCCGGTTACCAGCTTCCTGACGTTCCGCTCGGTCAGAGCCTTAGCGATAATTTTAGAGATATTAGCTTCCAGGCATTCGTAGACGGTCGCGCCATAGTCATGCAGGCGATCAACAAAAAGGTCCAAGCGGCCATTTAGATCCAACAGCCCCGCGATATGGTACTCGCGCGGAATGTGTGCGTAATCTGATTCAGCCGTCGCCTTAGGATTGGGCGTGGCCTCTCGAATGCGCCTGAGAATCTCTTCTCGCGCCGAGATTACTGGCGGCTGTTCTGACGTTTCTTCCACCATTCGCGAAACGACTCCCCGGGTATTGAATTCAGGTCCCTAACCGCAGTCCAGCCACCTAAAAAGCCTGGTAGATGCGTAATGACACCGTTTGAAGAGAAGGGAATTTGCCCAATGCGCCCCAGCGTCTGCGCAACGCCCAGGCGCGTGGAGTTATCCAGAGCAAAGGCAGCAGCTTTCATGGCAAAGCGCTCGATTGGCGGATCGTCGTGGCGCTCGACAACCTTGTTGCGCAGATGGATCAGAATCTCCGGAATGTTGATTTTAACCGGGCAGACTTCGTAACAAGCGCCGCACAGCGAAGAGGCGTATGGCAGGCTCTGCGAATGATCCATGGATTGCAACTGCGGAGTCAGAATCGCGCCGATGGGGCCGCCGTAAACTGACCCGTAGGCATGGCCACCGGTTTGCCGGTAAACAGGACAGGCGTTGAGACAGGCGCCGCAGCGGATGCAATCCAAGGTCTCGCGGCTTTCCTCATCTCTTAGAACCGTAGTGCGGCCGTTATCCAGTAAGACCACATGAAATTCCTGCGGCCCATCTCCGGCCCTCACGCCGGTCCAGAACGAATTATAAGGATTCATCCGCTCGCCGGTGGCGGATCGGGGCAGCAGCTGCAGAAAGACTTCGAGATCAGCGAACGAGGGAATGAGTTTCTCAATTCCGATGAGGCTGATAAGCACTTTCGGGAGCGAGACGCACATGCGCCCGTTGCCTTCGGATTCCACGACGCAGACGGTTCCCGTCTCAGCCACGGCGAAATTCGCACCGCTAATGGCGATGGGAACCCGCAGGAATTTTTCACGCAAGTACATGCGCGCCGCGGCAGCCAAATCTTCCGGCTGATCACCCAGTTCCTTAAGGCCCATCTTCTGCATGAAGAGCCGCCGGATCTCCATTTTGTTGCGATGAAGTGCGGGAACAACAATGTGCGAAGGCTTATCCGCACCCATCTGCACGATGAGGTCAGCCAAATCCGTTTCATGCGGCGTTATGCCCGCCGCTTCCAGGGCAGCGTTCATGCGCACCTCGTCTGAAGTCATGGTTTTCACCTTGATGACTTCGTTAGCGCCGTGCGCCCTAATCAGATCGACGATAATGCGATTCGCCTCATCCGCATCGCGCGCCCAATGGACCTGTCCGCCGGCGTTGGTGCAGGCGGATTCGAATTGTTCCAAATAGAAATCTAAATGCCGCAGGGTGTGCTGCTTGAGGGCATGGGCCGAATCACGGAGTTGCTGCCAATCCGCGACTTCGGAAACTACTTTGGCGCGCTTGTTGCGAATGACGTCGGTCGCGTGGCGGACGTTGTGACGCAGTTGCGTGTTGCCAATCAGCTTTTTAGCCGCCGCCGGGAATTTAGCGGCAGTTGAGGCTTCGCCTACGTGGACGCTCAAAGGACCGCTTCCTCAGTTGATGCCAGAATCTCCGCCAAGTGCAAGCATCGCACCCCTGTCCGCTGGCGGCTGAGGGCGCCGGAGATTTGCATGAGGCATGAGTTGTCGGTTGCCGTGCAAATCTCAGCTCTGGTTTCAAGTACACAGGTCAATTTATCGGAGAGCATGGCGGCGGACACGTCCGGATTCTTCACGGCGAATGTTCCGCCGAACCCGCAGCACTGGTCGGCTTCTTTTAACTCGATCAGATTCAAACCGCGCACATTACGCAACAATTGAGCGGGCTTATCGCCCACATGCAAACTGCGTAGCGAATGGCAAGAGGGGTGAAGCGTGACGGTATGCGGAAAGTAAGCGCCCACATCGGTCACGCCAAGTTTGTCCACTAATAATTCAGTAAGTTCGAATGTTCGCGGCAGCAAGTCTGCCACGAGGTGAACGAGAACAGGATCTCCGGTCTGCGCCGCCATTTTTGGATAATGATCACGAATCATGGCGACGCAGGAGGATGATGGGATGCAGATGACCTCGGCAGTTTTAAAGGTATCCAGGAAGTGCTCCATCAGGGGTAGCGCTTCCTTTTGATAACCCGTGTTGTAGTGCATTTGGCCGCAGCATGTTTGAGCCGAGCGGAATTCGACAGTATGTCCCAATCGCTCCAACAGCGCTACGACTGCCTTTCCGGTGTCAGGAAAAAGAGTGTCGTTGTAGCACGTAATAAAGAGAGAGATCAGCAAGAAGTTAGTCTACAAACAATGGTTTGATGTGCCTGTCAAAAAGGTTCGTGGTCACGTTCTTCGATACATGCGTCTCGAATTCCTCCAGCAACCCTAGATATCTCTGGCCAAGCTTTGCCGCGACTTTAAAGCCGACGTGTAGGAGTTGACGAAGGTTGGCATTGAATGCTGGATTGCTCTGATCATGCCGAAGAGCCGACACGTATTGCTCCGAAGTCCACTTGTTCACCTCCTCGGGAGATGGCAATTGGGAAGGATTGATGTCTATAACGGCGGCGTATGGTTGGCAAAGCGCCTCGCGCTGCTCGTAGGCATGCCCATAAACCTCTTTCGCCGCAGCCAAACCGGCTCCGCCCGCTTCCGCTAAGCCGATCAACTCTTCCAGCCAGGTGGTGCCGGCGGTTTTCAGATGGACACCCGCGTCAAACTTTCTTAAGGCTTCCCGCATTGGCTTGTAAATCGAAAATTTATCGCTGCCGGAGTGCACGCTGAGCTTTAGGTTTTTCGGCAGCCCGTATTTCTCAATTGCATATGCGATGGTTGCCAGGTCATCACTGAATTCCTGAGTGAACTTAGCGATATCTCCCACGTAATCGACGCCCTTGTTAAAGCGGCCTGTGAACTTGGGGGCGATGGTCTGAATGGGGATGCCTTCGTCCGCAATGGCGACCAGGATGATCAACAACTCCGCCGGCGTTTGCGGACTGTCGGTCTCGTCCATGGAAACCTCCGGAATGAACTCGCCAGCACCCTTGTGCTCCAGAATTTTGCGGTAAATCCGGCCGGATTCCTTCACTGCCGCCAAATATTTCGCGGCTGTCCCGGCTACGTATTCTTTTGTCAAATGCGCGGCAGCCGAGGTGCCTGGAATGTTCAACTCGCCCAGCAGTTCTGGATGTTTCGCCACGAACGCAGCTGATTCTTCGCCGGTCGATGGCTTGCCGATCCAATCAGCCACGTCGATTGTGTAGAAATCGCTTGGGGAGAGAAACCGGTCCACGGTGTCGAAGTTGATGTGGTCTGCATCCACGTGATAAGGATGCGACCAGCCGAGCGCTTTGACCGCTGCGTCTGCGGCTTGGCGCACGCTTACCGGCTCTGACCCGATGATGTTGTGTTCCCGGTTCGATTTGTTCCAGACCGGAATGACGGTTGCGCCCGCGCCGGCGGCTAAGAGACAGGCCTGTAATTGAGCTTGCGCCTGGTGCGCGAAGCGGTCACCGACTCCGATGGAATACTTGCTGAGAGTTAATTGATGAGACACTCTCTACTATATGAATGCGGCCACGCCGGAGTTGGCATGGCGATGGTGGGCAAATAGTAATTGGTGAGAACGCCCACGGGTAACTCTGCTTCGTCACCACCACTTGATTTCTGTGTCAGAACAAATCGAGGTAGGGCCGATAAGCGAATACCCGATTTCTTTGATAGCCGGTCATTTCGGTGAGTAAGCCTAGCTCTAAGAAGCGGGTGGTTAGCTTGTTGGCATTTGCAAATGTCAGACCAAGTTTCGGGACTATCGATCTGACGGTAATTACCGGACCGAAGAATAGCTGCTCCAACAATTCCAACCCCTTGGCAGCGCTTCGGCCTAGTTCGGCCGTTACCATTGCGCGGTGATCTTCACGCAGCTTCACAATCTTACGAGCCGTCTCCGTGGCTTCGTTTGCCACTTCAGCGACCCCGATTAAGAAAAACTTCAGCCAATTTTCCCAGTCGCCGTAGTCTCTGATGGCTTGCAGTCGAGTGTAGTATTCATCGCGATTCTGCTTGAAGAAGTACGACAGGTATAAAAGAGGCCTCTTCACAACTTGTTTTTCGCACATCAGGAGAGCGATCAACAGTCGTCCAATGCGGCCGTTTCCGTCCAGGAATGGGTGAATGGTTTCGAATCGGGCTTGCGCCAGTCCCACCTTGATTAAGAACGGCAGCTCTTCCTGGGAATGCAGAAATTTCTCCCAGTCGCCGAGTGCCTGAAGCATGTCATCCGGCGGCGGTGGAACGAAGAGAGCATTTGCGAGACTACAGCCAGCCGGACCTATCCAATTCTGAGACGTCCTGAATTCTCCCGGAGCTCGTTCGCTTCCGCGGACGCCGAGCATGAGCTTTTCATGGATCTCACGAACCAGTCTCAGTGAAAGCGGCAGATCCTCTAGGCGGGCCAAGCCGTGTTGCATGGCTGCCTGGTAATTCACTACTTCTTCAATGTCATGAGGATTCTGGGCCTCTTCCGGCTTGACCTCAAACTCCAATACGTCTATGAGCGATGCCTGTGTGCCTTCGATCTGGCTGGATAGCACAGCTTCCTTGCGGACGTACATCACCACGAAAAGACGTGGATCCGGCAGTATTTCGGAAGCGCCGTCAAGCCAGCTATCGCCCGGTCTGCCTTCGACAGAAGATCCAGCATTCGGGCATCCATAGCGACTGGAGGAACGGGCGGGAGGGGATTTGGTATGAATGCTTTGTATCCGGTAAGCTGCTGCAAGTAACGCCCAGATCGTCCCCGGGGTTTTCGGTTGCTCTCATCGGAATCGATAATAAGGGATTCTGGCACGATTTATGTTATTGCGTAATCGCGTGTGTCGATAATAAGGATTTTCTTGTTATCGATTGATGTGAGGAAAGAGCAGCGGGAGGTGGGTCAAAAGAGTGCCAATCACCGTAGGGCACGGTGAGGTTCTGAAAGAGCACAAATACTTGGTGGAGGCGGCGGGAATTGAACCCGCGTCCGAGAAAGCCCGCCGTCAAAAGCCTACGTGTGTATCCGATTCTTTTTTTTCAGTGGCTGCCTAAAAAACCGGCAAGAGCGACAACCTACCTAGTCCGATTGTTGTCAGCCATGGGCTCCGGACCGAAGCTTGGGCCCATCCTGTAAGATGACGCTTACTAGCTAACGCACAGGCTCGTCAACCGAAGCGGCTACTTATTTAATTAAGCAGCGTAAGCAAACTGCTGATTGTTGGCAGTTGTGTTTTTCCGATCGTTTTACGGGAGCTCGGAACCCGACACGCCTTCATGACAACGATTCGATCCCGTCGAAACCGGTGCGCCCCCAATGTTAAAGAGCCAAGACAGTTTTAGAGTAGCACCAAAAGGGCATTTTTCGACCCGGTGAACTAATATAGTGCTCAAAGGGATGAAGAGCGCTGTCGTTGTTCCGGAGACCCGTCCCGCGCAACAAGACTTTGAGCAGGATGAGCACGGGCGGCTATACCACGCCGTTCTACTTGACGATGATGAGCACACATACGACTACGTCATAGAGATGTTGCAAAAGCTCTTCTTCATGTCGACCGAGAACGCTTGGCGGCATGCGGTAGAGGTGGACAGTACCGGTCGGACTATCGTGATCACCTGTGAAAAGGCGGAGGCCGACTTCGCTCGTGACCAGATTCATGCTTTCGGCGCGGATCCCAGGATGCCGAAGTCGAAAGGCTCTATGTCGGCAGTGGTCATCCCGGCCGGGAACACCAAAACCGCTTAAAGGTCGGCTACCGTTGGGAAGGTACTGGAAATATGGTCGTGCCAGGTGAGTGAATCTTCGTCCACCAGCGCCCACACCAATCCGATACCAGCGGCTAGAACACTGACGAAACTGCCCAAAAGACGGTGATAGCGCCGGGATTGTGAGGGCGGGTTACCGTCGAAATCCACAATGATCAACCCGGCCGCTTTTGTGCCGTAGCTATCGCGATTCATGAACGCCCACATGGCTTTGTAAAAGATCGGTACTGTGATGAGAGCCGCGATCAGAAAGGGTATGGAATGCTTATCGAGAGCTTCCAGGCCGCCCACATAAGCGAAGCCGGCTAAGATAAGCGCCATACCTGCCAGCATCAACAGCCCGTCAATGGTCGCTGCCTGAATACGCAGTGAATTGGGCGCTACTGGAGCATCGCAGATGATGTGAGATTGCGGCAAGCTCAAGACTTCTTCGGAGCCGAACAAATCCAGGGTTTGTTGATCCGCAGAGGTCTTCTTGCGCGGCCGGGCGTGCCGCACTTCCATCTTCGTTTGCTTTAGCGGCTGAGGCCGCGCGAACTCTGCTTCGCGGGCGCGAATCGCCTCGCGCTCCGCCGGTGAGGCGAAGCTGTCGAATGAAACCAGCCGGGATGGATTCGGATTTGAAAATAAAGTCTGCTGGCCGTCCGCATCTACCGCCGGCGCAGGGCTTGTGTTTGCCCGCGCACTCTCAACCGGTTGATAGCGCGGCTCAATGTAGGGCGCGCGCTCGTATTGGTAATCTCGTGCTGTGGAGTCGTTTGACGCTGGAAAGCTTTGGCTGGATAGAGCACTGGATGAGGGTTGTGGGGCGTTCCTTACGCGTCTGCCGCAACGCCGGCAACGATGATCGCCGTCTAAGATCCAGGTTTCGCAATGCGGACAGGTCATGAGTCTCTCTTCCAGTTGACGCCGGTGTCTGCGTCGCATCTTGGCATGCGGTTATTTCGCCGGGCATGTTACGGTTTTCGATTGACCTCTTCAACCAAGCAACAACATCCCTCAGTTTCTGTTTCTAACAGAATTAGTGATGTTTGTCTAGAACATTTCGCGTTCAAACTGTTGTTCCTGCTAAATTTAGCAGCGTTCGCCCCGCTCTCCGCACAGATCGCGGTTCATCCCAAAAAGGCAGATCTCCCGCCTAACGATGAAATCTGGTATAGCGCAGCCACGCAAACCTCCGAAGCCGAGTGGAAATACCTGAAGGGCGCAGCGAAACTTCAAACGTCTGAAATGCTGATCATGGCGGACGAGATTGATTTCAACTCAGACACGGATTGGGCCTACGCGCGAGGTCATGTCCACATGGAGCACTACGCTTCGGGCGATATTCTCAACGCCGATCATGCCGAGTACAACATCCGGACTGAAGAAGGAAGGTTCTTCGCCATCAAAGGTACTTCGCCTTCCAAGATTCTGACCGGCGTGGGCGCTCTCACCACTACCAATCCTTTCTACTTTGAAGCGAAGTGGGCGGACCGCATCAAGAACCGGTATGTCTTGCATCATGGTTTCATTACTGACTGCAAAATCCCTAAACCGTGGTGGACTTTCTCATCGCCTAAATTCGACGTGGTCCCAGGCGAGAACGCCGTCGCCCGGCATGCAGTCTTGCGCGTTCACCACGTTCCCGTCCTTTATCTGCCCTATTTTTACCGTCCGCTTGGCCGCAATCCGCGCCAGAGCGGATTCTTAACGCCGAATATTGGCAACAGCAGCATCCGGGGTTACATGATTGGCGGCGGATACTATTGGGCTATCAATCGCAGTTATGACGTCGATTACGTTCTGCAATACTTCACGCTCCGAGGTCCGGCCCATACGCTAGATTTTCGAGGCAAGCCGAACGATAAGACCGACTTCAACTTCAATTTCTATGCTGTTCAGGATAAGGGCCTTCCTCAAAAGTTTGGCCCAAGTCTAAAGGAAGGCGGCGAAGAGTTCAATCTGAGCGCCAAAACGCAAATTCTAGGTTTCACCGGCAAACTGGATTACAACTATCTCAGTTCCTACCTCTTTCGCCAGGAGTTTGCCGGTTCCTTCAACACCGCCATGTCGTCTGAGGTCAGCTCTATCGGCTACTTGCAGCGGCACTTCAATAATGGCGCTTACTCGCTTAATATTGTGTTTCGGCGCGATCAGTTGTTTGAAACGGCCACCTATGAAAGCGCTCCGCCCAACGATGTAGCCATCCAACAATTGCCCTCCGTTGAGTTCCGGGGCCGCGATCAGCAGATCAGCAAGTCATTGCCGATCTGGTTTTCCATCAACAGCAGTTTCGGACTGGAGGACCGCCAGGAGTCCGATTATTTAGGCGATATTACCCCCGGTTCCGCCGCCGCTTGTCCCAAATTCACATCCTATGTGGCGCCTAACACTCTTTCGGGAGGCGCTTGCGTGTTCACTTTGAACTCGGGAATTGTTCCCCGCACCGATCTGGAGCCGAGAGTCTCCACCGCGTTTCAATTTGCAGGTTTTACGCTGACGCCGAGCATGACGCTCGGCCTGACGGACTATGGTAAGGATTACTCCAGCAACTCAACTGCCTTCGAGACACCGAGTAGTTGCGGCGGCTATCCCACCTGCCCTCCGGTGACTACTGCCTATAACGTTGCGATCCAGGCCAACAATCTATTTCGCAGAGACGCTGATTTCGCGCTGGGATTGCATCTGCCTTCGATAGAACGGGTATTCGTGCCGCCCCCGTGGCTTCATCTTGGGGCGAAGCTGAAGCACGTGATTGAGGTGGGAGCCACTTACGAATACGTCACGGGTGTGGAAAATTTCAACCGGATTATCCATTTTGATCAAACGGATATCTTGTCTGACACAAATCAGCTGACCTTGGATTTGACCAATCGGATTTACAAGAAGGACAAAGCGGGAAAGGTCACGGAACTCCTGACCTGGCACATTGCTCAGGCCCGGTATTTCGATCCTTCGTTCGGGGGCGCAGTTGTGGCCGGGCAGAGAAATGAGGTGCTTCCCGTTCTTGAACTGACGCCTTACACATTCCTGAATGGTCCGCGGTCGTACTCCCCTTTAGAATCCGCCATCACGCTCACTCCTATTTCGTTTCTATCTTTTGAATACCGGGCTGCCTACGATCCTCTACAGCACAAGTTCGTTGACCGGTCGCTTTCAGCCTCGTTCCGGAAATCGAAATATGCTACGACGATTTCGAATACTTCGATCACCGCCATTCCGCTGCTGGCGCCCCAGGCGAACCAGATCACGTTAGGAGCGTCTTATGGAACCAGCACCCGTAAAGGCTGGAACGTGGGCGGCAACGTGACGCTTGATTTATTGCTGGATCGCACGGAGTTTGAATTCGTGCAGGGGACCTATAACACTGATTGCTGTGGGTTTAGTTTCGAATTACGGCGTTTCAATTTCGGGATTCGTGACGAAAACCAATATCTGTTTTCGTTCTCGCTGGCTAACCTCGGCACCTTTGGCAGTATGCAGAAGCAAGACAGAATCTTCTAGTGTCGGAGGTCTCTCACGAAACCGTAGAGGCGGGGACCAGGAGTGATTCGCGGCGATAATCCTCAAGCGATACCGCCAGAGCCCGTAGGGAGAGATTGGCTGAATCCAAAACCGCGGGATGGCGGAAGGCGGGTAAAAGCTCGGCAAATGTCTCTACCAGGAGAGGATCGCGCCAACCTTTTCTCGTCTCGTTACGCATAATGATGAGCGCTTCTTCCGGCGTGTAAGCCCGCTTGTACGGGCGCTCTGTTGTGAGTGCGTCGTAGATGTCGGCGATTTGAAGAATGCGCGCCAGCAGCGGTATCTGCTCTCCCTTTAAGCCGTCAGGGTAGCCGCTTCCGTCGAATCTCTCATGATGGCTGCGGATGATGGGGAGCACCGGGGCAAGTGATCGGGAGCACGCACAAATGCGTTCTCCGCGGACGGTGTGGGATTTCATGATTGCCCATTCATCCGCTGTTAACGGTCCCGCCTTGAAAAGAACATGATCGGGAATCGTGATTTTGCCGATGTCATGAAGAAAGCCGCCCCGGTGCAGAGTGCGGATGTTGGCTGCAGACAACCCGAGTGCAATTCCCATGCCGGCGGCCATCAAGGCGAGCCTATAGCAATGCTGGCTCAGATCCGGATCGCGATCTTCAACCGTCTTCGCCAGCGAAAAGAGAACTGCCTCGGAATCGTCCAGCATCTCCATCATCGCCCTGTGGCGAAGAGTGGCATGCACCCGAGCGCGCAAAGCAGTTGGCGTCAGCGGCCAAGGGAGAAACTCGTCGGCGCCGGCATTAATGGCGCGGATCTCCAAGTGCTGCTCATCGGCCGCAGCCTGGATGAAGACTGGAATCAAGCGGGTGGCATCCAGTTTTCGTAATGTCTCGCAAAAAGCGATCCCGCCAATCGCCGGAACCTTCAATGCCACGACGATAAGATCGACAACCTGCGCTGCCAGCAGAGACAAGGCTATTTCGGTGGACTGGGCCTCGAACATTTGGTGGTTTAGATCCGCCAGTGCCACGCTAATCTGCTCCCGTACGCCGGCATCGGCGACAACCAATAGCCGGCATTTCAAAGGCGCCCGGTCTTGGACGTCGCGCAGTCTGGGCGATATTCCGCCGGGGGGAGTTTTGCCGGCGGGATTGTTGCGAGATGCGGCTTCTTGTTCTCCTGCCAGGAGAAGAGCAGCGGCCATGGCGTTCTCTCCCCGCCAGGTATCAATAGAAACCGTTTTCTGTTTGGCCGCCATCTGTCCTACTGAGCTTCTATCGACGAAAGTGCCACTAACCTTTAGTTCCTCGATCGCTAGTTCCTCTATCCCAAACCGAAGAGTGAAATCATATTCGAGTACTAGGTGAAGGTCTTAGGCCTGCGGAAAACATTCTGTGCAGGGACCTGGTTGGGACTGAGCCTTCAGAACTCAAGGCCCGAACTCAGGGCGCACCCGTCGGCAGTTGCTTTCGAAGTAAATTCGAACGGGTTTTTCATGCTCTAATTGAGGAGGAGTAACCCCGCTGAGTACTAAGACCACTGGACCCATTTCTGCGCAAGTGCGCGAGCCCGCCGACCGTTGGACGACCACTGATGCGGCTGAACTTTACGACGTCGCCAGCTGGGGCAAAGGCTATTTCTCAGTTGGGGAGAACGGGAATCTTTTCGTTCATCCCATGAAAGATGCGACGCGCCGTATCGATCTCAAGCAGCTGGTCGACACACTCCAATGGCGCGGCATTTCGTTACCAATTCTGATTCGTGTCGGCGACATCATTAAGCATCGGCTTGAGGAGCTTTACCAAGCCTTTGATACCTCTATCCGTGAACACGGCTATCAAGGCGGCTATAAGTGCGTTTACCCGATCAAAGTAAATCAGCAGCGCCAGGTCGTTGAGGCTGTTTACAAATTTGGACACCCGTATCGCTTTGGACTGGAAGCCGGCTCCAAACCCGAACTCCTGGCTGTGCTCGCTGTCGCGGACAATGAAACCCCCATCATTTGCAACGGTTTCAAGGATGACGAATATATCGAAATGGTGATGCTCGCCAAGAAAATTGGCCGCAACATCACGCCTGTCGTCGAAAAGTTCACAGAGCTGGAACTGATCACACGTCACGCCGAACAGGTTGGTGTCAAGCCCACTATCGGGCTGCGCGTTAAACTCGCCAGCCGCGGCTCGGGACGCTGGAAATCATCGGGGGGATATCGCTCCAAGTTCGGCCTGACCGTCAGCGAAGCGCTCAAAGCGGTCGAGTTCCTAAAAGAGCGGGGTATGGCGGACAGCCTGCAACTCCTGCATTTTCACCTCGGCAGCCAGATCACCAACATTCGTCAGATCAAAGCCGCCATCATTGAGGTCGCCCGCATTTATGTTGATTTAAAAAAGGCGGGTACAGGGCTCATGTACCTGGACGTCGGAGGTGGACTCGGCATCGACTACGACGGATCGCAGACGGACTTCGAATCAAGCGTCAACTACACGCTGGAAGAGTATGCCCGCGACGTGGTGTACCACATTCAGAACATCTGTGACGAGGCCGAGGTGCCCCACCCGACTATCATCACGGAAAGCGGCCGCGCCGTGGCCGCCTACCACAGCATGCTCGTTTTCAATGTTCTGGGCGTGAGCGGTTTCGGTGAAGAGGAATTGCCCGCCTCCATCCCTGAAGATTCGGAGCAGCCGTTGATTGACCTCTATGAGGCGCATAAGTCGGTCACAAAGAAAAATCTGCTCGAATCCTATCACGATGCGCAGCAAGCGCTGGATTCGGCCCTGAACCTGTTCAGCCTCGGCTATCTGACACTGGAACAGCGTTCCGAGGCCGAGAACCTCTACTGGGCCATCTGCCGCAAAGTCCTGAAACTCGCACGCGAGTTGGATTACTTCCCTGAGGAGCTAGAAGGGCTAGAAGGCCTGCTTGCCGATACCTACTTCTGCAATTTTTCGCTTTTCCAAAGTATGCCCGACAGCTGGGCAGTCAAGCAGTTGTTTCCCATCATGCCGATTCACCGGCTTAGTGAAGAGCCGACACGCAACGGGGTGCTAGGCGACATCTCCTGCGATTCGGACGGTAAAGTGGACCAGTTCATTGACCGCCGCGATGTGAAGAAAACGTTGCGCTTGCACTCCTTCGGAAAAGATAGCTACTTCCTGGGCGCATTTCTGCTGGGTGCTTACCAGGAAATTCTGGGGGATTTGCATAACCTCTTGGGTGATACCAATGCGGTGCACGTCAGCCTGGATGAAAATGGTGAAACCGTGCTTGAAACTGTTGTGCAGGGCGACACTGTCCGGGAAGTTTTGAACTACGTGCAATTCAATTCGCAATCGCTGCTCGACGATTTCCGTAAAGACGTAGAAGTGGCGGTTCGCGAACAGCGCATCGGCTACGAAGAATCCGGCCGCCTGCTGAAGTTTTACGAAGAAGGACTGAACGGCTACACCTACCTGGAACAGGAGTGAACCTTCCCGCCACGGCTGCCCCTTCGGGCTTACGCGTGGTGCTGGTAGCGCCGCGCAACCCTTTGAACATCGGCGCGGCTGCCCGCGCCATGAGCAATTTCGGCTATACCGACATGCGATTGGTGCGGCCGTACGACGTCGCCTTTCGTGAAGCCAAGTCGGCCGTCAAGTCTCACTACATTCTGGAGCAGGCGCAAGTCTTCGATTCCGTAGCGGCCGCCATTGCTGATTGCAGTCTTACGGTGGGAAGCACGTCTGTCGGCAATCGAGACCTCCATCTCCCGCTTTACAGGTTGGAAGCTGCAGGCCAACTGCTCAACGAATCGCTCTCTGTTGCGAATGTCGCGCTTTTGTTTGGTTCTGAGAAGTTCGGTCTCTCCAACGAAGACATCAGTCACTGTCACTGGCTTTACCGAATTCCAGCTCGGGAAGAACATGGTTCCATTAACTTGGGCCAAGCCGTGGCTATCACTTTATACGAATTGCGCCGGAACAGCGAGGCGGCCGCCCAGCGCTTCGAAGCTACTCCCCGCGCGGAAGGAGCTGAACTCGAACGCATCACCGCCCTGCTGTATCAGATCCTGACCGATTCGGGGTATATTCCTGAACGGACCACTGAATCGGCTGCAGTCAAATTGCGGCAGTTGGTTTTACGGTTAGGCATCCCTGCCTCCGACACTAATACCTGGACAGGGATGTTGCGCCAAATCCAATGGAAGATCAACCAGCAACCGCGTTAACCGACGCCCAGAACATTTTTGATACAAATGTTCGGTCAATTTGCTATACCTAGTCCTGTAAGCTTAATCTGATCCTCCCCCGGTCGATATGAGAATTAGTCGACAACGTTTGAGGAGAGTGGCAAATCGTTAAAATCTGCATTCTCGCCAGCAGCAGTTCGGGCAATTCGGTTTTCATTGCAACTTCGCGCACGCGAATTCTGGTGGATGCCGGCCTGAGCCGCCGAGAAATTACCCGCCGTCTGGCGGCTATCGGCGAAGATATTTGTACGTTGGACGCCATCTTAGTCACCCATGAGCACTCGGACCACACGAGCGGACTTTGTGCAGCTGCGCGGGCGCGTGAAAAGGCAGGCAACTCCCCCATCCCCATTTACCTGACGCGCGGCACCCGCCAATATGTGGATTGGGGCGAAAATCAGCCCGTGACCGAGACATTCCAGGCGGGCTGTGGATTCACCATCGGCGAGTTCGATGTGGCGAGTTTCACGATCCCGCACGATGCCGCCGACCCAGTTGGTTATACGCTTTCAGCGCAGGGCATTAAGGTGGGTATTGCCACTGATCTGGGTTATATTCCAGATTCGCTACGCATTCACCTGAAACAGACCGATTTTCTGCTGTTGGAGTCGAACCATGATCTGGAAATGCTGCGCGTCGGTCCTTATCCGTGGTCTGTGAAGCAGCGCGTGATGAGCCGGCGCGGACATCTGTCGAATGAAGTGGCAGCACGCTTCGTGGAGAACGATTTAGACACACGCATTGACACAGTTGTTTTGGGCCACATTAGCGAACATAACAATCACCCGGAACTGGTCCGGAATCTGGCATCCCGCGCCTTGAGCAGCCGGGCTTTGTTTGCGCCCCGGTTGGTGGTAGCGGAGCCCGGCGTTCAATCCGAAGTATTCTGCTATTGAGCGTCAGATTCGAAAGTCTGGCAGCCGCGGGCAAGCTGGGTAAAAAGGTTTCGAGTCAAAGCCGAGCAGTTCGATCAGAACTTCAGTGACGTGAGGTTTGGGTTTCTGAAAATTCAGGTAAGCTTAGCGGAAACTCAGTTCGACCTCCGAACTGGAAGTGATATCTAGGCCAGACAACGGCGTCAGCTTGAAGCGCGCGGTAAAAAAGAAGCTGCTGCCTGTGCCCGGCATGCTTTCCACCCAGATTTTGCCACCGAATAGGGCCACTATCTGCGTGCATATAGCGAGTCCCAGCCCGGTTCCACCGTACTTTCTGGTCATAGACCCGTCAGCCTGTTGAAACGCCTCAAAGATTTTCTGTTGTGCATCGGGAGGGATACCGATGCCGGTATCAGTGACGGCAAATTGCAGGTAGCAGGCCTGCGAATCCTTTTCCAGGCATTTGACGGTTAGAGCAACGCATCCTTCTTTGGTGAACTTGAGGCTGTTGCTCAGCAAATTCAGCAACACCTGCTGTAAGCGATGAGGATCTCCCAGCACTCCGTCCATGACATCGTTTTCAATCTCCACACGAGTTGCAAGGTTCCGGCGCTGTGCTTCCGGGACAATCAACTGGAACACTTGCTTAACGCGGTCGCGGAGTGAAAATGAAATCTCCTCCAGGAACATCTGTCCCGCTTCCACTTTCGAGAGATCCAACAGTTCATTGAGCAGATGTAGCAGCGATTGAGACGACTCTCGGATGGTTTCGGTGTAGTCGCGTTGTTCTTCGTCCAGTGGGGTTTGCGCAAGCAGGTCCGAGAAGCCGATGATGGCATTCATCGGCGTCCGGAGTTCATGGCTCATGTTTGCCAAGAACTCGCTCTTGATGCGATTAGCGGATTGAGCGGCTTCTTTTAAGGCTTTTTCCTGAAGAAGCTTCTGGCGGATGAACCTAGTCTGTTCACGAACTCGACGGCGCAAGACAAGCACCCAGGCGAACACCGCCGCGCCCAATGCGAAAAGGACGCCCATCACCGCGAGTGAGGTTCGCAACGTCCACCACGGGGCTCGTTGAGCGATCACAATGTCGCGGGCTGACCGGCAAAGGATATTAATAGCGACCACTCGATCAAGAGAATCAATCTCGTCATTCAGTACGCCTGTGACTCTAAGCGTGGAGCCGTCGGCGGGCAATTCACCCAGATGTGTGCCGGGAGCAGGTGAAATAGAGAAGCTGTTGTGCCCCTGTTGCAGAGTAAGAGTGGTGAGTACGTTGGCCCGTTGCTGCCAGACAGAAGTCTGAACTAGCCGCCCTTCCATAGTGACCAGTTCGGAGTCGAACGCGCCAGTCAGAGCCTGTTCAACAGTGATCGGCAAGGGCTTCATTGGCACGCCATGCCGGACCAGCCTTACCGAAGCATTCTCCAGGCGGACATTAGGCGGCGAGATCTGAACAAAGCCGAGCGTTTCGATCTGATCGCCTGGGATCAGCGAAATATCCTGCCGAGTCTCGACGTACAGCCCCGACGAGGCGTCGCGGACGTAAAAGCCCTTGCCCGGAATTGCGGCAGTGACCGTACCAGCGACCCGGACTCGGCGCCCTATCGAGAAAGGCGAGCCGAAACGCTGCAACTGAGCGATGGGCGCCGGAGATGGGTCGAACGGCTTAGCAGGCGCGATCACTTGGATGTAGCGCATTGACGGTACATAGATTTGAATGCCTATTTGCTGATTCTTAGCGTTGAAATCAGCCCCACAGACGCCCTGAAGGCGGATCTTGGCGTCCACGAGATCTTTCGGTAGTTGATTGCTCCAAGGGGCGAATAGGTCGACTAGGCCACCATCCATAGCTAGTCGCATCCACAGAACATTGGCGTCTGCGTCTAAGTGCAAATGTGCGGTCTCTCGCACGGTGGCTTCAATTTCTATCCAGCGGCTATCTGCCCGGGCGCTGGCCATCTGCAGATAAGTAACCCGGAGCGGTTTGGGCATTGGCGCGGTTCCCAGCGGCCTAAAAGTCGCCTGAGCGATCTGTGGAGAGAAATCCTCAAATGCGGAGACGCCCTCCAAGTCGATGAGATCGCCCGGCGCCGGATGCTTAGCGGCGCCGCTCCAAACCACGAAAATACCCCCGGTCTCGTCCTGAACGAACAGGCTGTGCCCATTAGGGTCGAAGTATGTGACTATTCCCCTAAGGTGAACGGGCCTCGATTGCCTGGCCTCATCTGCAGTTAGGTGCGTGACTGCTCCGATGGAGGTCAACGCCTCGAAATGAGAGCGGCGATCTGCTCCACCAAGGAAACTTGATGTGGCGACCCAAGCTAAGATCGAAAAAAAACGTACGAGTCTTGGCACCTGCTCAGCCATTTTATCTTCCCGGGGAGCCAACTCCTCTCATCGGCTGAGATGTTTGCCCGCATTACGGCGATTCTTGATTTGTTCTGATACAATTTCGCGCTTTGAATAGACTACACTTCGGAGTCAATTCGAAAAATGTCGTATGATAACCTCGCGTTTCGATGCCTGCTGTCCCTTTTATCGCTGATCGGGCCGGCAGCGGCGTCCGCCCAAGATCAGTATGACGATCCACCCGCCCGGGTCGCTCGGATCAGCTATACCAGCGGGGCTGTATCGTTTGAGCCAGCGGGTACTCAGGATTGGGTGGATGCGATGGTCAACCGCCCTATGACAACCGGCGATAGGCTTTGGGCAGACCGCGGATCGCGCGCCGCTCTACACATTGGATCCGCTTCCATCCATCTTTCAGAGAACACCGGCTTTTCGTTCTTGAACCTGACTGACAACGTGGCGCAGTTGCAATTGACCGCGGGTACGTTGCGCGTACGTGTTAAACGCCTGGCCGAAAACGAGAACTTTGAGATAGATGCTCCCAACCTGGCATTTTCGGTTCTGCGCCCTGGCATTTACGAAATCCGGGTCAATGAGGCGGGGGACACAACCGTCATTGAGGACCGGCGCGGCGAAGGTGAGGTAACGGGCGGGGGATCGTCTTACACCGTACATGCCGGCGAGCTGGATACTTTCACCGGACTCGACCAGTTGAACGCGGATATGGAGCCGCTTGCCTCTTCGGACGATTTCGAACGCTGGAGCGAACAGCGCGACCACCATGAGGACATTTCGGTCTCCGCCCGTTATGTTTCCGACGACGCTATTGGCTACGACGACCTGGATGACAACGGCGGGTGGCGTCCCGTGCCGGATTACGGCATGGTGTGGTTTCCGCACAGCGTTGTCGGCCAATGGGCTCCTTATCACTCTGGCCATTGGGCCTACATTGCGCCTTGGGGCTATACCTGGGTGGATGACGCGCCCTGGGGCTTTGCGCCCTTCCACTATGGCCGATGGGTGAATGTGAGCAATAACTGGGGATGGGTGCCTTGCCCGCCTCGCCGAGAGGGGTACAGCGGATCCGGCTATGTAGCGCCCGTGTACGCGCCGGCACTGGTGGCCTGGATTGGCGGCGCCAACTTCGGTGTCGGCATTTCCTTAGGCAGCAGTGTCGGCTGGTTCCCGCTCGGTCCACGCGAGGTCTATGTGCCTTCATACCCCGTGAGACGGGATTATTTCAATAGAGTAAACATCTCGAGCACCACCGTGAACACAACGGTGATCAACAACTATTACACCAATGTGATTGTGAACAAGCAGGTGAACGTCACTAATGTGACTTACGTGAACCAAAGAGTGCCCGGAGGGGTCACTGCGACCACATCACAAGCCTTCAGCTCTGGACGGCCTGTGGCAAACAACGCGGTTCGCGTTGATCCCCGTCAAGTGGCTTCGGCTCCGGTCGCGGTGCTCACTCCCAGAGCCGTCCCGCAGCCTCAATCCGTGCTGGGGGGACGAGGTCCAGTGAATGTAAGGCCGCCAGCCGCGCTGCAAGCACGTGCTGTGGTGGTCAAAACCGCACCTCCGCCTCCGCCTCCAACATTTGCTAAACGCCAGGAGGCGATCCAATCGAACCAGGGCCGCCCCCTATCGCTTGCACAGGAGCGGCAGATTAGCCCGCAACGGGCCCAGGAGCAAGCCGCAGTGCCGCAGGTGAGAATAGCGCCTCCAGCGAAGCCTGGAGTTCCGGCCAAGGTTGGAGTGGCCACGCAAACGAGGCCGGCAAATGCGCCGGCTACGCCGGTCCAAAATCAACGCCCCAATAATGGCCCGCCACCCGACAGAACGGCCGCCCAGCCAGCGGCCGTCCGCCCAGCCCCCAATGTTCCGCAGGCAACCAGTCCAGCGCCTAACAGGCCTGCGCCAAATCAGCCGGCTGCTAATCAGGTCGCTCCAAATCAGCCGGTCCCGAATCGCCCCCAAGCGAACCGGCCCGCCGCGATTGGGAACGCTGACCGTCCTCCTACGGCTCAACCCGCGCCTGCCCGCATGGAGCAGCAGCACCAGCAGCAGAATATCCAACTCCACCAACAGCAGGATCAGCAATATCAGAAGCTACAACAACAGCAGCAGCAAGAACAGCAACGATTGCAACAGGAGAAGGCGGACCAAGCCCGGCAACAGCAAGTCCAACAACAGCATCAGCAGCAGTTGGAGCAGTTAGAGAAGCAGCACCAGCAGCAACAGCAGCAAATGCAACAGCGGCAGGAGCAAGAGCACCAACGGCTCGAACGGCAGCCGCAGCCTCCGCCCCCACCTCCTCCAGCGCGGAAACCCGCAGAGAAACCGAAAGAAGACCGGCCGCCGCAAAAATAGCCGAGGTCCCGTTGGCGATGATTCCGGACTTTCTCTCACCCTGAATTTATATGGGAGCCCATATATACTGGAATTAGATGCCGGATGATGTCAAAGATGACTGCCAAACCGTTATGGACAACATCCGGCGGATTGTGCACGCTCTCGAAGTGAGTTCGCGTTCCGCCGAAAAGAGCCTCGGCCTCAGTGGTGCTCAGTTGTTTGTCTTGCAGACGCTGGCCGCTGGCGGTGTGATGTCGGTGAATGACCTGGCCGCCCGTTCGCATACCCATCAAAGCTCCGTTTCGGTAGTCGTGAGCAGGCTGGTCCGTTCGAAGCTAGTTAAACGCAGCCAATCGGCAGCTGACGCGAGGCGTTTGGAATTGGCCGTCACCGAGGAGGGAAGCCGGGCACTGAAGTCGAGCTTTGTCACACCCCAGGAGCGTTTGATTGAAGCGCTCGCGAAGTTGAAGCCGGAACGCGTTAAAAAGCTGAGTGCGCTTTTGCGGGAATGGGTGCTGCTCAGCGGGATGGGGGCAGAGACGCCGCCCATGTTCTTCGAGACTAAAGGCAAAAAGTAGAGGGTGCAATGGCCAAAGAATTACCCGACGATCTGATTGCACCAGGCGGCGGCCTGCCCGTCGCGCCTTCGCTGCAACCTGAATTGCAAGCGGCCGTGACGCCGCAAGTTCCGTATCTGGCTGACCAGCGTACGGTTTTCATAACAGTGCTATCGATGGGGCTGGGTCTGCTCGCGACGGCGATTGCCCAAGCGTTGATGCGCTTAATCGGCCTCTTTACCAATGTCGCTTACTATGGAGTCTTTTCGACTTCGTTCGTCTCTCCCGCCGACAACAAGCTCCACTATTGGAGCATTCTCGTCCCGGTCGCCGGCGGGCTGATGGTCGGTCTCATGGCGCGGTACGGCTCGGCGGCCATTCGGGGTCACGGCATTCCTGAGGCCATGGAGCGAGTCTTATGCCATGAAAGCCGCATACCGGCGCGGGTCACGTTCCTAAAGCCGCTTTCCGCCGCCATCTCTATTGGAACCGGTGGTCCGTTCGGGGCCGAGGGACCTATCATTGCGACCGGCGGAGCGCTCGGTTCGCTCTTAGGGCAATTGATCGATACCACTGCGGCGGAAAGAAAGGCTTTGCTGGCCGCCGGAGCCGCCGCCGGTATGACGGCCACTTTTGGCACTCCTGTCTCGGCCGTTCTGCTGGCCGTCGAACTGCTGCTGTTTGAATTTAAAGCGCGCTCCCTAATTCCGGTCAGCTTTGCTTGTGCGGCCGCGGCCGCCGCCCGGCTTGCGATCACGGGTGATGCTCCGGTGTTTCCTATGCCGGCCATTCCGCATGTAAGCGCGCCTTCGATTCTCGGCTACGCGCTGGTGGGAGGCGTAGCCGGTGTCCTCTCCATCTACATCACTAAGCTCGTCTACTGGATCGAAGATCTTTTCGAACACCTTCCGATTCACTGGATGTGGTGGCCGGCCATCGGTGGTGTGGCGGTGGGGATTGCCGGATTGATGTCTCCACATACTTTAGGAGTCGGCTACGACAACATCACCCGAATCCTGGACAATTCATTTGGCGGCCAGATTTTGCTGGTCTTCTGCCTGGTGAAGCTGGCTTCCTGGTCTATTGCCCTGGGCAGCGGCACTTCTGGCGGCACGCTGGCGCCACTATTCACTATCGGCGGAGGCGTAGGCTCTGTGTGTGGGGGACTGTTGAATGCCGCTTGCCATGCTGCGTTCGGCATGCCCCTGCTGGACATCAGGGTGGCCGGCCTGGTAGGAATGGCGGCGATGTTCGCGGGCGCTTCGCGCGCCTTCTTTACGTCGCTTGCGTTTGCCTATGAAGCCACTCATCAACAGTCGGCTATTTTGCCGTTGTTGAGCGGCTGTGCGTCCGCTTACCTGGTTTCGGCTCTTCTCATGCGGAACACCATCATGACCGAGAAGATTACCCGGCGCGGTGTTGCAGTCCCGGCCGAGTACTCCGCTGACTGATTCGGCTGGCGAAGAAAAAGCGTGACCAAGGAAATCGCTCTGGAATTTAACAATTGAAGACGCCAATTGATGAACTTCGAAATGAGGAAATTATGGGCCATTTATTCGCCGCTCTAGCTAGACAGTGATCAAGACACGCACCGCGTGACTGCGGGCTAGCTTGCCCTCCACTTCAGGCAACTCTTCCGCTTTCTCGCTCGAGTTCGCGAAGGCGCAAGTGGGCGCCAGCACAACTGCTGTTTGATGGCCGCTAAAACTGCCGGTATCTTGGAAGCGCCAGCTCCTGTTGCGAGCGGTCGGAGCTGGCTGACAACTGCTGGAGCTCGATCTCTTTCCGGTCAACTGTCTCGGCATACACCGTCTCGGATTCAGCCGGCAGATCCGCCTGTCCCTGCACCGTTCCCGGATGCGCCGCGCTCTCGGCATTCTTCTCCTCCAGCGCGATTTGCAGTTGCAACTCAAGCTCAGTAACGCGGCTGGCCAATGAGCGGATGTGTTCAGAATGCGCCGCATTCAAAGTCACATGGCCGGCGATTTGGGACTCAAGCCGCCGCAAAGACTCCTGCAACCTAGGTGCTTCTGCAGCGAAGGGCTCAAGTTCAGCAACGCGCCAAAGCAGGGTTTCTACCCTTGACGCCTGCTCCGATAAGAGTCGATCCTTGGCTGCCAGCGAGCGTTCGAATTCCGTCACAAGTCCTTCAGTGGCCGTATCGCAGGCTACACTCCTGCTCGCCACGAACAATTCCGACGACAAGCTGTCACGCTCACTCGCCAGCCGGTCACAACGATCCCGCAAATCCGCAAGCTCCCGGGAAGACGATTCGCTTTCTCCCCCTTGCGCAAGCCCGTTTTGCAGGTCTTGCAATTGGGCCCCACGCGCCTCAATTTCAGTGCTATGAATCTGCCCCAGCAGTGCTTGAACGTAAAGGCTGTTGGCCGCTTTGGTGTTCGTCACTTCCGTTAACTCGGCCTGAAGGTTGTTTGATTCCGCTTGTACCAAGGACAACTGTTCGCGAAGTGAATCCAATTCCCGAATTAATTTCTCTGGGTCGGGGTCATGTGAGTTTGTGATTTCCAGCCTCGCGTCTGTCGGCGCGTAACTGTTTGTCCCCGGCGAAGTTGCCGGCCGATGACTCTCCGAAACGACGGAAAATGGTCGGAGATCGGTGGGAGGTAGGAAGAGATCTCTATTTCCCAGCGATCTTATTCCTTCGAATTCGCTATTCCGCTGCTCCTGGCCTTGCCGGCGTGCTACGGAACCCCACAAAAGCCAACCGAGACACAAGCCCAACAGCGCAGCGAGAGCAAGGCTAAGGGCCATGTGTTCGGCCAAATACGTCATTTTCTAGCTCGCTTCCATACCGTGGTCACTCAAGCGGTGGCCCGCCGTGCATCCAGCGTAGAACCATCAAATCCCTGGCTTCCAGCGGGCAGTCTGGTTGTCTCCATTAGATAGGTTGCAACTCTGTCTAACGAAGATTCGCTTGCTGCAGTTAGCACGGCTCTCACGGTCTTGTAGTTTCCTCGTGATTCTTCAACAACGAGTCAACCTTTTGCTTAATCTTCCATCGCTTCCACTTAGCAGGGTTGCGGGCGGCCCTATTTAAAGTGTCCTGATTAGTAATCGTAAGGGTGCGCACGCCACCCAAAGTCTGCAGCAGGTTACTTGTCTTTGCTTTGCCATGCCAATAGGCTAAAGCGAAATGGCTGTGGTCGAAAGTGTGCATTGACTCTTCGCCGGGTTAATATTGCGCTCGCCGGGGACGCAAAAATTCTATCAGCCCTTTCATTCGTGTTGCGAGTGCAGCGGTAAATCAGATCCAAAACCATTATCACTAGCGAAGCGCCAAGTGATGCCACTCAGTCCATGCAAATAGGAGCGGCAGTTCCGTTGTCTTGAAATATTGCGGCGCGCCGGGATCGGCCAGCTTGTCCGGGCGTTCTTCGCCCGCGGCAAGCGGCGCGTGGTGATACGAATCCTTAATTGGTTTACCGTTGGCGAAGTAAGTCACTTCTTCAATCTGCATGTTCGCGTCTACCTGTTCATAATGGCGTTCGCGCTTTTGGATGTCCCCTTTCTCACTGAAGAAGTAGTTAGTGGTCTCGAACCAGGCGCTGCCCGAATCTGACATTTGGAGAATGACCCAGCACACGCGCGTCCCTTCGCTAAACACCCTGGCGACAGCTAAATCAGAGAAAGCCTCCGGCGGGCTATCGAGTTGAACCCATGGGTCCGGGCCCGAGAAGTAGCGCGGCTCCATTTCAGCAAACTCACGTCGCACGGATTGGCAGAACGCGTCTATGGCGGAGACTCGATTGGGGTGGCCATTCAACGCGGCGCTGAAAACGACGCCACCGAGGAAAACCACCCCTACCGCAAAGCTCCTGCACCAGCGATAAGATGTACTAGCCGACGTCAACCCAGGCTCGTTTTTCGGCGCTTTCCGATACCTTTTCGAGCAGAATCATTCCGTGAAGGCCATCTTCGAAGGTCGGGTAATTGATCGGAACTGACCTATCCGCCACGCGCGCATAGAAATGTTTGAACACTTGCTTGTGGGAATCGTCGTAGCCTTCGCTGTGCCCGCCGGGTAGATCCGCGAAGGCTGCCGCGGCTGGGTAAAACAGCGAAGCGTCCTTGATGATGATCTGGTTTGGCTCGTTGCGATGGCCAATCCAAAGAGTGTCCGGCTGTTCCTGGTTCCAGCCGACGCTCGCTTTCGTCCCGAAGATTTGAAAGGCAAAATAGTTCTTGCAGCCGGCGGCCATCTGGTTGACTGTGAACGATCCGCGCGTCCGCTCACCCAGATGTAGCAGGACCATGCCGAAGTCCTCGGTTTCGATAGGAAAGGATTCGTAGTCAGTGGGGGCGAGTTTCTTGCCGGAGAAGGTTTCGATTGAGCCTTTCGGCCGTTTGCGGGTCTTGTGAAAGATAGCGAGATCGGCACAAAGGGAGGTAATGGATAAGCCCGTTAGATGCTGAATCATGTCCATCCAATGCGAGCCGATGTCGCCCATAACGCGCAGCTTGCCATTCGATTTCGCATCCAGACGCCAGTTCCAATCCGTGTCATAGAGAAGCCAGTCCTGCGAGTAAGTGCCCTGCACCACGAGTATGTCGCCAAGATCGCCCGCTTGGATCATCTGGCGAATCTGCTGCACATTAGGGTAATAGCGAAGGTTGTGCTGAACGGCATTGACGGCATCTTTCTCTTTTGCCGCCGCTACCAACTGTCGCGCTTCCTCAACGGTCATGGTCATGGGCTTTTCGCAAAGCACGGCTTTGCCCGCGTTAATAGCCGCGAGCGACATCGGGAAGTGATCCACGTTCGGCGTCAGAATATGAACCGCGTCGATGTCCTTGTTCTCCAGCACTTCGGTGAGGTTGCTGGTGGCGAACGGGATGCCCATTGCTTCAGCAAATTTCTGCGCGGTCTCAGGCCGGCTGCCGACAACTGCCGCAATCTCCACATTCGGTATACGGCGCACATTTTCGGTGTGTACTTTGCCCATAAATCCGGTTCCAACGATTGCGGTTTTAATTTTTTTCATCTGATGTCCTTAGGAGAGAGTATATAAAGCGGCTCTGGTCTTCCTGGCCCTGCGCCGATGAAGTGGCCAGCAGTGAAGATGGCGCATAGAACACCCGAAAAAGTGCCAGCCTCCGGTTTCAGCATTCTACTGCTTTGAATATTTGCCCCGGGTCGGCTATAGTGAGCTAGCCCCTGGACATGATGGCTATAGCTGTGAAAGTTCGTATTCGCCCACGCAAAGTGGTTGTCATTCGTCCCGCAACCCGCATTGACGTTGTCTTAGCTCTCTCGCTCTCCACAATTTTTGTAATTGTTGGACTGCTCGCCTTCACAATCTTGTTTTGTCAGATGGGATGGGACTTGGGAAGTGTTCCGCGTTTACGTTTTTTGCGTAATCTGCCGAACAACCGGCAGGCGTATCTAGTTGTGTCGGGCTTGGCTTTCGTATTAGCCAGGCTAATGGGCGCATACGCATACCGGATTAAGCTTCACGGCCTGAGTGCCGATGAGTTATCCATCGAAAGTTAGAAGGGTTTAGGATTTCCCTGAGTCAAACCGCAAATTTGAATTTTCTTAAAGAATTCCTACTAAGCTTGGTAGTTTCCGTCGCCATTATCTGGTGTATCTGTTGCATAACTAAGAAAATATCGAATGCCAGAACTTTCGGTCCTTGAAATGCATCGTAGTTCTAGAAGGGTCTTCCATGATTGAGTCTCGTGCGACAGCGGTAACAATTCAGCAGGAACCAGGGAGGGTTTCTGCCATCAACGTTTTGCAAGCCACGACGCTTGCTGCAGGAAGAGCTGGCACCTCGGCCCTGGGATGGGCGAGTGATACAGCTCAGCAGTTTGGTGTACTGGTGGCGGTCCTGATGGGGCCCGCTGTCTTCTCCGCTTACGCTTTTGCGATATGGGCGCTGGCCGGGAATCTCGGTTGGACCGATAGCTTTGTCTTTAGCGCTGGTCCGTTATCGAACTGGCTAATCTGGCTTATCGTGGCCGTCTTAGTAAACACTGCGGCCTCCATCCTGAAAAGACATACCGGCTCGGATGCTCGGTAATTCGTCTCCACATAACCGCGCATAACGCACTGCGCGGAGGTTCGGCGTCTAGTGTATTTGATGAGCCGAGCACCGCTTGGCTATGCGCTCTCCCGAAACACGCTTCGATGTTGGATGAACAATTCAAGTCCGGTTCTTGCGCCAATCAAGTGTGCGTGGCCCACTTCTTGTTATTCTCTGTTTTAAAGGTCGTTTCTTACTGAATGGCACTTACTTCACGGCCGCATGCGAATCGATATGTTCCCTCCAGCCGCTTTCCCGCCGGAACTAAGTGGCTTCTCATCATTACCTCAAGTGCTTCTCTCCTGTACTTGATCCTTCGGAGTCTGCAGGCATCCGCCCTTCTCGAGTATCTATTCCTAATCCCGGAGCGGGTAATTCATGCCTTTGCCATCTGGCAAGTCGTCACCTATATCTTTCTTCACGGTGACATTTGGAACTTGATTTGGAACATGCTGGCGCTCTGGATGTTCGGCGCCGAGTTGGAGCGAACCTGGGGAACACCGCGCTTCATCCGCTTCTATTTCCTGTGCGGCATCATCGCGGGCGTTACTGTCGTTGTGGCCTCCCTGATCTTTGGGGGAATGAACGGCATCACGCTGGGGGCCTCCGGCGCCATTCTGGGACTGCTGGTGGGTTACGGAGTGGTTTTTCCCGACCGCAGCATCCTGTTCGGCTTTCTCATCCCGATGAAGTCGAAGTATTTCGTAATGATCATCGCCGGAGTGGTTATCTTCCAATCTTTTACTACGGTTGCAAGCGGCAGACCGGCTAGTGTTGCCGTTCTGGCGGATATCGGCGGCCTTGCCGCCGGGTACTTCCTGCTACGAGGGAGACGGCTCTACGCCCAAACTAACCTGCTCGCCTCCGACAGCTACAAAGATTGGAAACTGCGCCGCGCGAAAAAGAAATTTGCGGTCTATCTCCGAAAAAACGACTCCCGAAAAGACCGCACGATTCACTAGTTGATTTACGGGCGGGGCGCTTCCTTGTTTCCCTTTTTCGCGCCGGTACAAATGGGTCCTGATGCGAAATTCCTGGTGCGTTTCAGCATCAATGAATTGTGGCCTCCAGAGTTCGCACCAATTCAAATGGAACAGCAAAACCTGCTTTGAGTTCGCAGGCCCTGCTGGCGATTCTGGAATCCTCACCTCTGGCGCAACTGGTACTGCTGCCCAATTGCCCGATCTTTACCACGGTCGCCGCTAGCGACGCTTACCTCAAGGCGGCGGCCGTTCAACGGGAAAATCTGGTAGGGCGAGGCGTTTTCGAGGTCTTTCCGGATAATCCAGAGAACCAAAATGCGAACGGGGTGGCGAGTCTCCGCGCTTCTCTTGAACAACTCCTCGCTACTCGAGAAGCCAGTCAGCTGCCTGGGCAGCGATACGATCTGGCGTATCCGGAGGAGCTAGGCGGGGGATTTGAAGAGCGGCATTGGAACGCGCTCAACACGCCTGTCCTCGACTCCGAAGGTAATGTGCAATACATTCTTCACTCAGTGGAGGACGTCACCGAACAGGTGCTGGCAGAACGTAGAGCCCTGGGCGCGCTTCACGAATTGAGCCTGATTCAGCAAAGGTCGGGGGGCGAATCCGAGCACCGGCTTCTCCGCGCCCAGCGGGCTGGACGAGTCGGCAGTTTCGACTGGCTCATAAAGGACAACCGCATCATCTGCACGCCGGAGTTTGAAGCGCTCTACGGCTTGCCACCCGGTAGCTTCCAGCCGGGATTCGATGCGTGGAAGATGTTGCTGGAGCCGGACGATGCTAAACGCGTCGTGGCTGAGTTGAAGGCCTGTATGGCTTGCCATCAGCTGGAATGCGTGTACGGATTTCGCGTGGGTTTGCCTTGGGGTAAAACGCGCTGGCTGCGCGGCCAAGCCCAGATTACCTATGACCGGCTTGGCGCACCGGAGCGAATGATGGGCGTCAACTTCGACATCGATGCTCAGAAACTGGCGGAAGCACACTTACGCGATAGCGAAGAGAGGCTCAGGGCCATCGTAGACGGCACCTGTGAATATATCGGCCTGTGGGCGCCTGATGGAACACTGCTGGAGACCAATCGTTCGTCTCTGGAGTTTGCCCATAGCGCTCGCCAGGATGTTGTGGGAAAAGCCTTCTGGCAGGGACCGTGGTTCGTCAACACACCGGGAGCCCCTGAGCTGCTAAAAGAGGCGGTACAACGCGTCGCTTTGGGCGAATCTGTGTGCCACGAACTAACATTGCGCCGCCCCAATGGGGAGACCCCGACCTTCGATATATTGCTTCATCCAATCCGCAATGAGCACGGTGAAGTGGTTCTGATTGTGCCTGAAGGCCGCAATATCAGCGAGCACAAGGAGTACCGGGAGCAACTGCGGCACCAATGGCGTCTTTTCGATACCGCACTTTCAAACACGCCGGATTTTGTCTATACCTTCGACTTGCAGGGCCGTTTCACTTACGCGAACCACGCTCTTCTGTCGTTACTTCATCGCTCGCTTGATGAAGTAACGGGGAAGAATTTCTTTGAACTGGACTATTCGCCAGAGCTTGCGGAACGTCTGCAGCAACAGATTAACCGGGTGATTGAGACGCGGCAAAGCATCCGGGACGAGACTCCCTTCACCGGCCCCGGTAAAGGCGAGAGCCGGGACTACGAATATATCTTCGCTCCCGTTGTGGGCGGCGATGGACAAGTAAGGGCGGTGGCTGGCTCGACGCGCGATGTGACCGAGCGCAACCATCTACCACGAGCCTTAGCCGCCAGCGAGCGCAAACTGCAGAGCGTCTTTGCGCAGGCGCCGGTTGCCATTTGTGTTCTGCGAGGTAAGGACTTCGTGGTGGAGATGGCCAACCCCACTTACCAGGGGCTCTTGCCCGGCCGGCAGCTGGTTGGCCGTCGTTTTGCCGATGCTATTCCTGAAGTAGGCCAGCACGTCTGGGACGCTCTCCGGCAGGTGTGGGAGACCGGCGAAACCTTCGTTGCCAATGATTGGCACGTGCCCTACGATTCGGACAACGACGGCGTTATTGAAGATCACTGGTTCAACGTTGCTTATACGCCGCTCCGCGACCTGGACGATGCCATTACCGGTCTAATTACCGTGCTGGCGGATGTCACGGTGCCACTCTTGGCGCGCAAGGAACTGGAGCGCGTCAACAAGGAGCTGGAAGAGTTCTCCTATGTTGTTAGTCATGACCTGCAGGAGCCGTTGCGGATGGTGAACATTTATGCGCATCTGCTGCTGAAACGCATGTCAAGTGACGATCTCACGATGCAGCAATACGCCGAATTCATCCGGCAGGGTGTTCACAGAATGGGCACGCTTCTGACGGATTTGCTGAGCTTCTCCCGCGCCGTTCATAGGGAAGACTTGCCCGTCGGTATAGCCGATCTCTCGGCAGCATTCGCGGAGGCAAGAGCCGTCATGAGCAGCCGTATAGAAGAGAGTGAGGCCAGGATTACTGTGGGGCCGCTACCGTGTGTTCGAGGCGATACGCAGCAACTGGCGCATGTGTTTCAGGATTTAATTTCGAACGCTGTGAAGTACCGGCGGCCCGGACTCACGCCTGAAATTAAGGTTAGTGCCGAACAGCAGGGGCTTGATTGGTTGGTGTCGATACAGGACAACGGCATTGGCTTCGATCAGCAATATGCCGAGCGAATTTTCGGACTATTCAAGCGTCTCCACAAAGAGGAATATCCGGGAACAGGCTTGGGCTTGGCCATCTGCCAGCGTATTGTGAGCCGTTATGGCGGTCGGATGTGGGCTCAGGGGAGCCGTGGCCGGGGCGCTACTTTCTACTTCTCGTTACCCGCCGCAGCCAAGTCGCCAGGTTTTAGTTCGAAGCGAGAACAATCTGGTTGCCTTCTGAATCTTTCATCATGACGAAAGATCCCCAAGGCTGCTTTTGGGGAGGGCCGGCGAACTCCACTCCCTTGCTTTGAAGCTCAGAGTAGGCCTCCTGCACGTCGCTCACTGCCCAAGACGTATTGACAAATGTTCCAACGCGGTCTTCCTGGCCATGCGGCGTGAACAAGACGACGCCGGTTTCGGCTCCGGGGATGGATAACTCAATCCAACGCTGACTTTCGGAAAATTGCTGATCGGTCAATACGGTAAAGCCCAGCTTCTCCGTGTAGAAAGCAAGTGCTCGATCCTGGTTGCTGACGGGAATTCCGATGAACTTGATTCGCTTGATCATGCCTTAAAGCATGGCAGCGGGCTAAGCGTAAATCAAGCGACGTTGGGTGGCGATTGCTATGCCCGCTTTGTTGATTTTTTCGCAGCGAGCTTCTTGCTGGCGACGGTGCTCTTCTTTGCCGCCGATTTCCGTTTTGATGCGGCAACCGTTTTCTTCTTAGCTGTGCCAGTCTGCTTCGAGGCCTTCTTGCGTGCCGCTTCCGCAGCCGGTGTGTTCGCGACGAATTGCTTCCCTTCGCGAGAGCCTCGTTTCTTCTCCTGGTTCGTACCCGCCTTCTCCTGGGCGCTCAACCGGTCCCAGGCTTTCTCAGGCAGGTAGCGAGTGGTTCCTCCCTTGCGGCGTGCCTTCTTTTTGTCCGAAGTGGTCCACTTCTCTTCGCCCCAGTGCTCAAGGCTTTTCTGCGCCTGGTTGCGTGGCTTTTTGTAGCCGCCGCCCTGCTTCTCATAGGCTTGAGTCACCAGTTGCGCTTTGCGCGCACTCCACTGTCCCGGATCACCGCCCTTGTCACCAGCCACAACCTTCGCCTTGACTCGATCCCGCAACTCAGGCTTCGTGTATGTTGCCGGGTCTGATTTCTTGTTCTGGCGCATATCGCTACCCCTTCTTCGAGACGCGATTAGGGGCGCAGTCCGTTCAAGCTAACCTGCACCGCAAGTCCAGTAGGACTGCTGGCGCGGATTAGATTAATAGTGTTGCGCGAACACGTCGCGGAAACCGACCTTGCGAAGGGCGTCGCGTGTGGCTGCCAGGTCCGCCGCATCTTTTATCGGGCCCACCAGCACTCGATAGACGGTTGTGCTTCCGGGCTTAGGCGCAATCCGAGCATGGAAGTTCTGCTTGCGCAAGACCTCGGCCGTGCTTTCGGCATCTTTATGCATTAGCGCGGTTACCTGCACAAACGTTTGGCCAGCTCTGGGAACACCCTCCGGGAGAGCGCCAAGCGGTAACGCCCCGCCCACTCGAGCACTGGATGATTCAGCAGGGGGCTTGGGTTTCGGCACGACTATCGGAGATGATTCCACTTTCGATTCTCGAGTGGGAAGTGGGGCAGCAGCATCCTGTGGGAAACCGGATGAATCGTCGGGCGTCAGCGTCTTCGTAACAGGTCCGGCGTCGTTTGCGGTGTCGTTTGTCTTTTCAGCCGCCACGGCTGCAGCTTTTTTCTGCGCGGAATTCTTGCCCAGCATGTAGCCGCCGGTGAATGCAACAGCCAGCAACAAGGCAACTACCGCAAAGACAGCCAGCAACTGCTTGTTGCCCAGGAGAATCTCGGATTCGTGATCGACGCTTGCTGCCATTTCTACCTTGAATTGTACTTGAACTTTGCAAACCGGACGTGATGGCGTACCGCGATACAGTACTTATTGAGATATGAAATACCAACTTCGGTGGACGTTAGCTCTCAGCGCCTTTGCCTTGTGCGCGTCTGCCGTACCTAAGATCGATGTCCTGCCCGGTATGCCACCGGTGCTGGACCCGAACAACCTCTACTCCGCCGCTGCCCCCAGACACTTTGCTGACGCTGTCAAGGATATGCCCGCCAGGGTGTACGTTCCAAATTGCAAAAGCGACACGGTAGATATCATCGATCCCAAGACATACAAAATCATTGGACACTTCGCGCTGCCGAAACATACCAAGGGGTTGCTGGAACCGCAGCATGTGATTCCCTCATGGGACTTGAAGAAATTGTGGGTCGCGCAGGACTTGGGTGATCAGCTTACCGAGATTGACCCGATGACCGGTAAGCAGGGTCCCAGCATGCACATAGACGATCCGTACAACATGTACTTTACGCCGGATGGCAAGTTCGCCATCATTATGGCGGAACGCGAAAAGCGGTTGGACTTCCGCGATGCACAAACCATGAAGATTGTGAATCGAGTGCCTGTCAACTGCGCAGGAGTGAACCACGCGGATTTCACGTCAGATGGCCGCATTATGATTGCCACCTGCGAGTTTTCAAGTGAGCTGATTAAAGTGGATGTGGCCGCGCAAAAAGTCATTGCGCACTTGAAACTGACACCGGCGGGCATGCCGCAGGATTGCAGGATCATTCCTAACGGCAAGCTGTTCTATGTCGCCAATATGGACTCCAACGGCGTTCATGTGATTGACGCCAATGCTTTCAAGCAAGTGGATTTCATTCCTACCGGGAAAGGCGCCCACGGCATCTACTTCAGCCGCGACGCAAAATACGCCTATATATCGAATCGCGGCGAAGGGTCGGTTTCGCTGATTGATGTCAATACCAACAAAGTGGCAACTAAATGGCAGATTCCAGGCGGGGGCAGCCCGGATATGGGTGGCGTGTCGGCGGACGGAAAATCGCTTTGGCTGTCAGGCCGTTATAACAAGGAAGTATACGTTTTCAACACGGAAACCGGTGCTTTGCGCGCCCGAATTAAGGTGGGTGATCAACCGCATGGCCTGTGCGTTTACCCGCAGCCGGGCCGTTATTCGCTGGGCCACACCGGCAACATGCGGTAGAGATTTGGCGCCTCGAATAATCGGCATGACATGCCTAAGGTTGCCTAACCGAGATGGAAACCTCAGCCAAACGAACTGAACCTGAACCTGAACCATGGCTCCGTGGGCCGCTAAGTGGCATACCGGCCCATGTGATGCCGGTTTTCTTCAGCTTTCAGCAGGTGCGCGAAGATCTGCAGACCCACACCCAGGGCATTGGGCACGAACAACTTTGGCGGCCAGTCGCCGGTAAACACTCTCTCGGCTATCATCTGAAACACATTGCCGGGAGCGTGGACCGCCTCACCACTTATCTTACGGGAAATCAATTAGCTGCCGCTCAACTGGCCTTTCTGCGAAACGAACACACGCCGGATGAGAGCCTTGGCGGGCTACTCACACTCATAGGTGAAACCCTTTTGAGTGCCGAGAAGCAGCTCCTTCACGTTAGAATAGAAGCATTGTCGGAGGCCCGTGTCGTTGGGCGCCAGCACATGCCCACCACGGTCATAGGCTTGATCGTCCATGTCTGCGAGCACACCCAGCGTCATCTGGGCCAGGCCATTCTGATCTCGAAGTTGCTGCGCAGCGCCCCTGATGTCTGATTTCACTCGATTATTAGCCCGGAACCGTAACTACCGTTTTGCCTGGACCGGGCAGATTGTCAGCGAGATCGGAGACCATTTCAACAACATTGCCGTTTTGAGTCTGGCCATGTCCGAGACGCATAGCGGCGCCATCATTGCGACGCTGATGATGTCGCGCGCCATTCCAGCTATGTGCATGGGCCCGCTAGCCGGAATCGTTCTCGACCGATTTGACCGGCGGCGGATCATGATTGCCAGCGATCTCGTCCGCGGCTTCATTGCCCTCGGCTTCATCCTCACGCTGGGTCATCACCAGACCTGGTTGCTGTATCTCCTCAGCGCGTTGCTGATGATGGCGTCGCCCTTTTTCAGCGCTGGACGCTCCGCCATCCTCCCCGCTATCGCCACGGAGAAAGAGCTTCACACTGCCAATTCGCTGACGCAAACCACCGGCTGGCTGACGCTTGCTGCCGGCGCTTATTTCGGCGGCACCATGGCAGCCCGCTTTGGCTTCGAGTTCGCCTTCCTGTTTAATTCGCTCTCGTTCTTTGTTTCAGCTTTTTGCATCTATAAGCTCCGTTCGAAGGACGGTCACTATAGAGCTCATCGGAGCTTGAAGGAGATCAAGAACGCCCATCCTCTTCATGACTATCGCGAGGGCCTCGCGTATATCTTCAAGACGCCTCTGATCTTGGGAATCGGCCTGATTGCAGTCGGGTGGGCCAGCGGAGGCGGCGCTGCGCAAGTGCTGTTTACGCTCTTCAGCGAAATGCTGTTCAAACGTGGCGCGGCCGGTTTAGGCCAGTTGTGGGGAATGGCCGGAGTGGGCCTGCTGATTGGCGGCATCATTGGTAACTACCTGGGAAAGAGAATCAGCTTTAAGCAGTACAAGCTGACTGTTTTCGTTTGCTACCTGTTGCATGGCGGCGCTTACGTGGTCTTTAGTCAGATGGCCAATTGGTATTGGGCGCTTGCGTTCATGTGCCTTTCGCGTGCTGCTGTTGCAGTGAGTTCGGTCTTGAACTGGTCCAGCTTGTTGCGCCATGTGGACGACCGCTTCCGAGGACGCGTTTTCTCCACCATTGAGACCGTAAACTGGTCCACCATGATGCTGTCCATGATGGCCGCGGGTATCGCCTCACAGCACGTGGGGATACGGCTCATTGGCGCGGCGTCAGGGATCCTGAGCTCTTCAACCGCGATTTTCTGGGGTTGGGCGAATTGGACAGGTAGATTGCCTGAGCCGGCGGTTAACCCTCGCGATGCGGTTGTTGACGTTCACGGCGAAGTAGCGGCATAGTTTTGCCTGATATCAATCTGATATCATTCAAATTCGCAATTCAGGTTGCACCCCGTCCGCGGAAAGGGATGATCCCACCTGATTGATTTCTAGTGCAGATCACAGACTTCTCTTCTGCCCGTCATAGCGGACACCGGGCTTTTAAGGAGAGCAATGTCTCGTCAACTGCCTGAAAAACCAAGTCTCGAATTTCTGAAGAAACAAGCTAAAGAACTGCTGCAGACGATGCCGCAGGGCAAACTGGCTGACGCACAGCATGCGCTGGCCCATGAATATGGCTTCCCGTCCTGGGTCAAAATGAAAGCCTACGTCGAGTCACTGGGTCAATCCCCTGCTGAGGCTCTGAAAGCGGCCGTGTCCGATTCCGACGCGGAGCGTGTCCGCCAATTGCTTAGGCGCCATCCGGAGCTGACGGCTAAAATCGATAATCCACTACCAAACGACGGCTTCGGCATACATGCTTTATTTGCTGCAGTGCAGAGGAGTGACCGTGCGACTATCGATGTCCTGCTGACAGCTGGCGCCAATATCCGCAAAAGGACAGAATGGTGGGCCGGCGGATTCGGCGTTCTGGATGACTGTGATCCCGGCCTTGTGCAATTTTTGGTCGATCGCGGCGCAGTTCTGGATGCGCACTCGGCTTCGCGCCTGGGAATGGTCGAGAAACTGGCAGAGTTAGTGGGTGCAGATCCCGGTCTCGTTCACGCTGGTGGCGGCGATGGGCAAAAGCCCTTGCATTTTGCGCCTACCGTCCAAGTAGCGGAATTCCTGCTAGCCAATGGGGCGGATATAGACGCAATCGATGTGGATCACGAATCCACCGCAGCTCAGTACATGTTGCGGGTAGATCAGAAGCGGCACTATCCGAACGACCGTCAGGACGTTGCCAGGTATTTAGTTTCACGCGGATGCCGGACGGATATTCTGATGGCTGCTGCGTTAGGCGATGCCGATTTGGTAGGGCGGCATCTGGATGCTGATCCGGCATGCATCGGTATGACCGTCTCCGAGGAGTGGTTCCCGAAGCGTGATCCGAGGGCTGGCGGCACGATCTACATTTGGACACTGGGCGCGCATAGATCTGCGCATTCAGTGGCGCGTGATTTTGGGCATGAGGATGTATATCAACTGCTGTTGGAGCGCACGCCGGATGAAATGAAACTAGCGCTAGCCTGTGAACTTGGTGATCAGGCCACCTTTCGAGAGTTTTTGGCAAAGTACCCGGAGGCGGCCCGGGCGCTTTCCGTTGCCGATCGTCGCAAACTGCCCAATGCCGCCCAAAACAACAATACAGAAGCCGTGCGGCTCATGCTCGAAGCGGGTTGGCCAGTGAATGAGCGCGGTGCGGCCGGCGCTACGGCGCTGCACTGGGCCGCGTTCAACGGCAACTCGGAGATGACGAATGAGATTCTCCGCTTTGGTCCGGACTTGACCTTAAAGTCGCTTGAACACAGTGATGTTGCGTTAGGTTGGGCAATATACGGGTCGGGAAACGGTTGGCGGTGGGATACAGGAGATTTCGTTGGAACTGTGCAAGCATTGCTGGACGCCGGGTCCATGATCCCCCCTCACGCCGAGAAGCTCGAACCCAGCGAAGAAGTGCTGGAACTGCTGAAATCAAAACGTTCTGGTCTTGCGATGCCACTCGAATAGCAGCACCAGCGAAATGATGACTAGGGCCATGGTTAAGCCCCACCAGAGGCCCACTACTCCGAAGCCTTGCTGGAAGCAAAGCACATAGCCGATTGGCAGACCCATCAGCCAGTAGCCGCAGAAATTGACGATCATGGGCATTCGCGTTTCGCCTAAGCCGCGCAAAGCGCCGGTGGCAACAGTTTGAATGCCATCGAAGAGTTGGAACAGCGCCGCAATTCCCAGCAGCTTGATTCCCAGGTTCCTCACGCCGACATCGCTGGTGTAGAAGCCGATGATTTGCTTTGGCGCGCTAAGAAACGTGACCGCCGCGCAAGCCATGAAAACACACGCCAAGCCAATGCCAATGTAGCCATTGCTGCGGGCGAGTGCCTTATTCTTTTTACCGATGGCTTGGCCTACCGACACTGCCGAAGCGGAGGCAATGCCAAGCGGCACCATAAAAGTGACGGAGGCGCAGTTCAAGGCAATCTGGTGAGCGGCCAGAGCAGCCGGGTTCAACCGGCCCGCCAGCATCGCAGCCGCGCCAAAGGCTCCGATTTCCAGTAGAATCTGAGTCGCGGCGGGAAGGCCCAGACGCAGAAGCTTTAACAAACGCGCCGGATCGGGCGGTCGAATCAAACTGTGCAAGCCGGGTTCCGTTCCGCGCTCAAAGTACCAGATGAAAAACAACAGGCAACACGCCATGTAGACGCGCGCCAGGCAGGTTGAGAGCGCCGAGCCAGTGACTCCCAGGGCAGGGAAGCCCCAACGTCCTTGAATCAGCAGCCAGTTGAAAAACCAGTTCACCAGGTTCGCGCTGACCAGAACAAACATTACCGGGCGCACATGGCCAATGCCCTGCAAATAGCGGCGAAAAGCGCCGTAAAGCAGAAGCGGGAGCGTGCTCCAATTTAGCGTTCTGACGAACAACTCGGCCAGTCCGCTGACATCGGGATTGATGCCGAAAGTCCGAAAGACAGCCGGCAGATAGAGGAAGATGACGGTGAGAGGAATCGAGATGAAGACGGCCGAATAGACGCCCTGTGCAAGGGAATGGTGAGTATCCGGTTTGTCGCCCGCTCCATGTGCCTGCGAAACCAGCGTGTCAAGGCCCAGCAGCAGGCCCATGCCAAAGATCGCGATCGAATAAAAGGCGCTGTTCGAAACTCCGAGCGCTCCGATAGCGGCCGGCCCAAGCGGACCAACCATGATGGTGTCCACAGTGGTCATCGCCATCCAGCCAAGCTCTGCAATCGCTACCGGTACCGCTAGCCGGGCCACGCGCCCGATATCGGCTCTTATAAAGCCCAATGCCGCGGCTACCGGGAGACCAGCGCTTCCAGTTGCTCCAGATGATTGACATCGTGACCGGCGGCGATTTCAATCATGTCCTGTAGCGTCAACACGCCACGCTCGGGATGGTTGCCCTTATTTTCGAACGCCTCAGCCGGCAAGGTCTTCAGAAACTCCACATTCCAGAGCCGTGCCGTGATGAAGGCGCCTAAGGCCCACTTCGGCTCCAGTTTGGAGTAATTGGCTGCCCAGGTATCCTGATTGAAGGGCTGGATCTCAACGCCCGGCGTGAAGGCGACCTGCCGCCAGCGAAAGCCGAAAGCCACTTCGCAATCCGCCAGGTGAGCCAGAATCTGCCGGCCAGTCCATTTGCCGGGTGCATAGCTTTTGTCCAATCCGCTCTGGCCGATTTCCTGCGCCAGATCACTGATGAGGCGCGGCGTCCGTTCCAGCATTTCAATGGGGTCTTGGTCTCCGACAAACTTGGCGTACGGGTTGCTCATTCCCACTACGGTACCAGGAGAAGGCATTACTTATGCAGCATGGCGAAAGCGTATAAAGTATCGCCTGCGCCCACCACCAGGTACTGAGTTCCATCCAACTCATAGGTGATAGGCCCATTGCTCATGGCGGTTCCCAGATTGGCATGCCATAGCGCTTGACCCGTTGTTGCATTCAGGGCAACCAGGTTGTTTTCGGGATCTCCCGCGAAGAGCAGGTTGCCGGCCGTGCTCAACAAGCCGGAGCGTATACCGGAGCCTTCCCATTTATGACTCCAGCGAATTTTGCCAGTCTTGTAATCAATGGCCTGAAGCATCGACTCGGCCCAGCCGCCGCGATCGTTCCCACCCCAACCTTCCGGTTTTTCGTCGTCGTCATAGACATAATAGACGCTGAAGCCCCGCGAGGCATTGATGTAGAACAAGCCGGTTTGCGGGCTGAAACTGGGCGGCGGCCAGTTTGCCGCGCCGCCCTGGTTCGGTGACACCAAAGCGCCATCAATCTGGGGCTCTTTGGCCGGGTTAGGAATCGGCTGGCCGTTCTTGTTCACGCCCAGCGACCAATTCGTTTTTACGAACTGGCTGGTTACCAGGTTCTTGCCGTTCGTCCGGTCAAGCACAAAGAAGAATCCATTCCGGCTCGCCTGCCCCAAGAGCTTGTGCCTCTGGCCATCGATCTCGCCATCGAACAACACGGGCGTTTGGACGGCATCCCAGTCATGCGTATCGTGAGGTGAAGCCTGGAAGTGCCAGACCATCTTGCCCGTATCCAAGTTCAGGGCCACAATCGACTCGGTGAAGAGATTGTCGCCTTTCCTGCCCTTGCCTGCGATTACAGGCTGCGGATTGCCGGTGCCCAGATAGACCAGGTTCAGCTCCGGATCATAAGTGCTGGGCACCCATGTCATACCGCCGCCATGAGCCATCGCTTCGGCGCTCGGCCAGGATTCGGAACCAGGCTCGCCGGGCTTGGGCAGAACGGAAAAATGCCACTGCAATTCGCCGGTTTCGGGATCCCGCGATTCCAGATAGCCGGGGATGTCAAGATCGTCCCCGCTTACTCCTACCAGGACGTGATTATTGATCACGACCGGCGCCACCGAACCGAAGTAGAACTGGTCCAGATCGCAAACCGTTTGGTGCCAGCGTTCCTTGCCGGTAATGCGGTTCAGCGAGACCAAATGGCAGTCCGGCGTCTCTACATAGAGCCACGAACCATATACGCCTACACCCCGGTTGCCAATGTGAATGCCGCCTTTCGATTGCCACGAGTAATGCCAGATTTCGCGGCCGGTGCGCGCATCCACCGCCCAGACGTGGTCAGGCAATGAGAAGTACATGACGCCATCCACTACCAGCGGAGTTGCTTTAATGGCTCCTCCGAAGATGGGGTCGCTACCCCCGCTGGCGCGGTAGACCCAGGCCAGACTGAGCGCATCGATATTGCCGGTGTTGATCTTCTCTAAGTCGCTATACCGGCGGCCTGAGTAGTCCCCGTTATAGGTAGTCCACTCGGTTCTTTCAGCGGCCCCGCTGAGTGTTGCCATCAAAGCTGCGATCGCGATCCCAAATCGCCACGTTCTCATTGCAATGTCTCCAGATAGGCCAGCACGTTGTGTATATCTTTATCCGTGTATTGATCCAGCAGCGCCTCATGCGCCTCGTAGGGGTCGTGCTTTTCCACCTTCAAGTCCGGCGTGCGTTTGAAGGAATGGTATTCGCCCTGACCATCGCGCAAGGCGACGTTGAAGTCATCCATGGTTAGCAGCACTCCAGAAACGGCCGGGCCGTCGCTCGGACTCACCGTCACAGTCTCTGGTTTGGCGCTCAATACATGGCCGTTAACAAAGCCCACCCGCTCAGGGAACAGAAAGCGCTGCTGCAGGTCAGGCGCATCAAATTTCTTGGCGATGCCCGCCAAATCTCCCGTGGGCGAGTGGCAGCCGGCGCAGTTGCCCGCGCCACTGAAATACCGCGCCCCGGCCTTCGCATCTCCGGTCATCACATTGATGACCTTGCTATAAGGTCCGCTGCGAAGCGTGTCTTCCACGCGTTGATGCAGGAAGTTGGAAATGTCCTCGACCTGCGCCTGTGTCATGGCGGAACTCGGCTGGCCGCTCTGCAAGGGATGGCCCTTGGTCAAAAAGGGTCCAACGGTGCTGCCGTAGCGGTCATGCAGAACGGTCAGCGACCGAACCAGATCCGGGCCGTGCTCGTTGCCACGCGCTTTGGGGCCGTGGCAATTGATGCAATCGGCCGCATAGATGCTGCGGCCGCGCGCGGCGGATGCTTCATCCACAATCTGCGCGTCGTTCGCGCCCGCCCCAATACCTTTCCGTTTCACGGGCACCGCACTTGTAGGCTCTGCCGCCTGTTTTGTGGAAAGTGGCAGGTTGGTAGCCAGATAATCGAGCACCTGTCCGAGTTCCGCGTCAGAGCCTTTGGCGCCGCGCGAAACCATGGAGGCGATCACTTGTTCCCAATCTGCCCGCGTGCGCCCTTTAGCGGAAATCACGTCCATTCCGTGGCAGGCGCCACACACCTTCTGGACTGTCGGTCGCCCGGGCGCGTCCGGAAGTTGTCCGGCGGGCGCCTGAGCCGCAGCTATCAATAAGAGAACTGTCAGCATCGGGACAATTCTAGCGTTAATGTGTTCAGAAGGCCGGTTCGCCGTGGTACTTCATCTCGGCAACGTTGAACTTAGCCCTGATACCGTAAGGCGAGATGGCCATATCGAAGACCAGCGTTTTACCCTCCTGGCCGTCTATCATAGACGGCAGGAAGGCAAAGTAAACTGCGGAAGTATCAGCCGGGTCCTGATAGGCAAACTCGGGATGGATCGTCTCGCCGTGCTTCAATTGCAGCGTAGTATCTTCTGCGGCCTGTGTCATATCCTGGGCTACCGGCAGCCCGCTGACGCAAATCACATACCGGCCCTGGAAGCTGGGCGGCAGTTTTGGTTTCAAGACCGTCTGCATTGGTTTCGCGCTCACCCATTGGACCAAGCCCTGGAGTTTCGGCATCTGCACCGGTGTTTCCGAGCCTGAACCTCGGGAGGAATAGCGTCCACCCCGACTGCCGCCCGTTGCGCGCGGTGTGCTGGTAGCCATATTTGAGCTGTTGCTGAGCAGTTCAGCCGTGACCCGTTTGGCCCAGGGAGACGCCGTCTCCAACTGAGTGATCTGTTGCGGAGTCCAGGAAGCCGGATCGCCTTTGTCCCAAAAATGTTGTTCCCCTGAACAGAGTGCAAGAGTTAAGCAGAAGAGCAATGGCCCGCGAGCCAGATCCGATGCTTGCATTGTGGATGACGAGTAATTGGTAGCGCTAAGGGGAATCGAACCCCTATTTAAGCCTTGAGAGGGCTCCGTCCTAACCGTTAGACGATAGCGCCATTGCGACTTCGAAAGGCACTCCGATTATAACGAATGCCAAAAACAAAGGCGGCCAGAACCTTTCGAGTCTGGCCGCCTTTGAAAATTATTACGGGTAAACCTTATTTATAAGGCGGGAGGCATGGGCAAGCCGCATTTGGCCAGCGCCTTTGAAATCAAACAAATGGACTCTTCTTCCTTTACCGACTTCGCAACGGAAGTCTCCAGAATCAGCATGCTGCGCGCCCGCTCCAGCATCTTCTTCTCTCTGAACGAAAGCGGCTTGGCTGTGCGAATCATTACCAGGGCTTTAAACACCTCGGCAATCTCCAGCAGGCTTCCACCCTTCATCTTGTCTGAGTTTTCTTTAAACCGGTCTTTCCAATCCTGAGCGCAGCATGGATGCCCCGCCGCCAGATAGGTCAAAACACGATTGATCTCACTGCACTTAGTCACTTTTCGCAGGCCTACATCGCCGACATGCGAAAACGGAACCATAACAGTCATGCTGCTAGGAGAAAGCCGAAGCAGATAGAACCGTTCCATTTGAGCTCCGAAACTGCGGGAGCTGATGTTTTCGATAGTACCGACTCCATGATTCGGATAAACTACCTTTTCACCGACCTGAAAGGTCATGCACGGACCTCTTTCCTTGATTCAAAAATCTTTCGTTTTGGTCTTGGCCTGTCTGGAATATTAACGCCGCATTAAGATTTCGTCAAGAGTGAATTTGTGCACACAACCCCGGAGGAGGTGTATAGTTGAATTTCTCTAACTCGAACATCCAGTTAATAATCCGGTTGGCTGTCACCCCCTTCAGGTGTTACTCATTCACGGTATAAAGCAAAGGCCCGGCCATCCCTTGGATGCCGGGCCGTATTCATTGCAACTTAAAGCAAGTACTAGAGAACTATACTGGACCACCTAATAGTATCGGCACCCCTTTTAGCCGGAAAGGGACTAGAGGGAGCGCCAGCGGTAGTGGCGGAATGAAACGTTAGGGCAAGCCAGGGAAGAATCGTCTTCCGATGTGTATTCTGGATGACCACTGGTACTTTTTCATCCGAAAAAATAGCACCCTAGAGGATGTCCTTAGACCAACTTTCCAGAACAGCCTTCACTTTCTGGCAGAACTGGTCGGCGAGAGCACCGTCGATGAGGCGGTGATCGAAGGTCAGGGCGAGATGGGCGATGGAGCGGATGGCAATGGCATCACCCTCAATGACGACCGGGACCTTTTCGACGGCACCCACACCGAGAATGGCCACCTGGGGCTGGTTGATGACCGGGGTTGCGAAAATGCTGCCGAAGCTGCCGAAATTGGTGAGGGAGAAGGTTCCGCCCTGGACTTCGTCGGGCTTGAGCTGGCGTGAGCGGGCCCGGGTGGCGAGATCGACGATGGAGCGCTGCAAGCCGGGCACGTTCTTTTCATCGGCGTTGCGAATCACCGGGACGATCAGGCCGCCTTCCAGCGCCACGGCGATACCGAGGTTGATGTCCCGGTAATAGATGATGTTCTTGCCGTCAATGGAGGCATTGAAAATTGGGAATGCCCGGAGAGCCTCGGCGGTTGCGGCGGCGACGAAAGGCAGGAAGGTGAGCGAGAAGCCATTGCGCGAGTGGAACTCGGTCTTGGCTTTGTCGCGCAGTCTGGCGATCTTGGTCATGTCCACCTTGTGCACAGTGGTGACATGGGCCGAAGTGCGCTTGCTGTTGATCATGTGCTCGGCGATCTTCTGCCGCATGGTGCTCATGGGTTCACTGCGAATCTTGGCGGACTCAGCCAACGGCATGGGCGCGGAGGGTTGCTGTGGCGGCGGGGGAGCGGAGCCAACCGTGGGATGCGGCGCGATCACGGGCGGGGGTGGCGGAGGCTGGGGCGGTTGCGGCGGAGCCGGTGGCTGGCTGGCGGCGGAGTAAGTCTGAGCCGCTTGTGAGGACATGTACGCTTCCACGTCCTGCTTGGTGATGCGGCCGCCTGCGCCGGTGCCTTTTACCTGCGCAAGGTCAATGTTGTACTCGCGCGCCATCTTGCGCACCAGGGGAGACAACGGACCCTGGTCCTCTTGTGCATCGGCCTGCTGGGGGGCAGGTGCGGGCGGCTCCGGTTCTATCGGATAGGGACCAGCGGCAGCCGGTTGGGGAGCGGGCGGCGGAGCCTCAGGCGATACCTGGGTGCGCACCTCAGGAGCGGCGGCCGATGGTCCGACGCCGACCGATGGCGGAGTGCTGACCACCGGCTTTTCTTCCTGCTTGGGAGCAGCAGGAGCCGCAGCAGCACCTGGAGCATCGCCGATGCGCGCCACTACTGCATTGATCTCAACAGTTGTTCCTTCCTGGACCAGCACTTCACTGAGGAAGCCAGCTACCGGGGAGGGGATTTCGGTATCCACTTTGTCAGTGGAGATTTCAAAAAGCGGTTCGTCGCGCTCCACCTTGTCGCCGGTCTTCTTGAGCCAGCGGGTCAGTGTGCCTTCTGTGATACTCTCGCCCATCTGGGGCATAACTACATCGGTCATCGCGTCTCCTGCAACTGTCGTTCTGCCGTCACCAACTGATAATCAAACACCCGGGCGAAAGAAGCGGCAACGGCGCTCAGCACTTCTTCCCGGCTCGCTTTGCAGCCCAAGCGGCGCAGCGAAGTAACCGGTTTGGTCAAACCGCACGGAACAATATATTTGAAATAATCCAGGTCCGTATCAATGTTTAAAGCGAAGCCATGAGACGTGATCCAGCGGGAGATATGAATCCCGATGGCGGCCAGCTTCGCGCCATTCACCCAGACACCTTCGTAGCCGCGCTCCGGAATACGTTCCGCACAAATTCCAAAGCAAGCCAGGGCATCCATCAACGCTTGTTCCACACCCTGGAAATAGGCATGAACATCGCGCCTCCATTCTCGCAAATCAAGTATTGGATAGCCCACTAACTGCCCCGGACCATGATACGTAACGTCGCCGCCGCGATTGGTCTCGAAGTAATCAATTCCGGTGCGTTCCAGAATATGGCTCGAAGCCAGAATGTTGGTCTCGCTGCCGTTACGGCCCATAGTGATGACGTGCGGATGTTCAAGGAAGAGAAGCGTGTCGACTCCCTCGCCGCACTTGCGCGATTCGACCAGTTGCGACTGCAAAATCAGCGCATCGGCATACCGCAAACGGCCGACATCGTTTATCACCAATGACCGCGGCATTCGTTAAATGTTGATCGCCTGGCCGTAGACCGCATTGAACGCTTCGCCTATGGCTTCGTAAATGGTGGGGTGAGCGTGAATGGTACTGAGCATGGTTTCCACGGTGGCTTCCGCCTCCATGGCTGTGACGGCCTCGGCAATCAGCTCAAAGCCTTCAGGGCCGATGATGTGAACGCCCAGAATTTCTCCGAATTTCCCATCGGTAATCACCTTCACAAAGCCTTCATGCTTATCCAGAATGGTGGCCTTACTGTTGCCCACAAAGGGGAACTTGCCGACTTTGACGTCGAAACCCTGGGCGCGCGCCTGAGCTTCGGTCAGGCCGACGCTGCCGATGCCGGGGTCGGTATAAGTGGCGCCGGGAATGCGATTGCGGTTGATGGGCCGGGCCGGTTTGCCGGCGATGTGGGCCACGGCAATCATGCCTTCGGCGGTGGCAACGTGCGCCAACTGCGGCGTACCGGCGACAACATCGCCGATGGCGTAGAGGTTTGGTTCGGCGGTGCGCTGGTTGCCGTCGACTTTAATAAAGCCCCGATCCAGCTCCACTTTGGTATTTTCAAGGCCCACACTGTCTGTGTTGGGCTTGCGGCCGACGGCGATGAGGAGTTTGTCGAACTCCATTTCTTCCTTGTTGCCGTTGGCCAAGGTGGCTGTGAGGCTGACGGACTTTTCATTCTTACGAATGTTTTCAGCCTTGGCGCCAGTCTCGCAGCGAATGCCCATTTTCTTGAAGTGCTTCAACAGTTCCAGCGATATCTCTTCATCCTCAACCGGCACCAGCCGAGGCAGCATTTCTAAAATAGTAACGTTCGAGCCAAACCGCTTGAAGATCGATGCAAACTCAACACCCACAGCACCCGCGCCAATAATACCCAGCCGCGGCGGAACCGCTTGCGTGTCCAGTAACTCAATATTGGTAAGAATCAATTCGGGGTCTGGCTGCAAGCCCGGCAGCATGCGCGCTTCGGAACCAGTGGCAACAATGATGTTCTTCGCGTCCACGGTCTGCGTACCCTTATCGCCCGTAACCTCAATGCGCCCGCCGCCCTGCAGCTTCGCCGTGCCCTTGATCACGTCCACTTTGTTCTTGCGCATCAAAAACTCAATGCCCTTAGAATGCTTGTTGACGATCTTGTTCTTCCGATCCATTACATGCGGATAGTTCAACTGAGCGCCGGCGCATTCGATTCCCTGCGCGGAAGAATTCTTAAAATAGTCCCAAACGTCCGCCGTATGCAGCAGGCTCTTCGTCGGAATGCAACCCACTAAAAGGCACGTTCCGCCCAGCCGCGTCTGCCGCTCGATCAGGGCTGTTTTTAACCCGTACTGACCCGCTCGAACAGCCGCCGAATACCCACCCGGACCGCTGCCGATAATCACAACATCGTATGTCATTTGCGCCTCAATTTTAGCAATCTGATTCCGCTTGGTCCCTGAACTCAAGCCGAACCCAAGTTGCTTGGATGTTTACTGAAGGCCGTTCGATGCTGTTCGGAACGGACGGGGCGCGTGGCGATCAGCGACGCTGGGAAAAGTTGCTTTTCAACGTGCAGACCACCGCCAGGCCGAGGATGCCGAGTATACCGGTCATGGGTTCGGGCACCGCTGTATTCGTCTCTGGAATAGCCAGGAAGCCCTGATCGGGAGCTACCAGATTGATACTACTATCTACACCCACTATCTCGCCAAGATCATTGATGCCCATTGCAAAAGCATTATTCGTATCTGGAACGTCCAGATAGGTGAAAGCCCCATTGCTGTACAACAAAGCGGCGGATCCGAAGCCGTTGTTATAAGTCATGACAGAACCCACTACCTGGCCCAGATTGTTAATCGCGTTAAAGTCAGTTGGGGCTTGAACTGGAAACGGCAATCCCGGAGAAACAGCCTGTACATAAATCCAATTGCCTGTCGATGAATTGTAGACCGCGCCAAATGCCGTTGGCATGCCATTCCCACCGTGGATAATGATGTACTCATTCGCAACTGCGCTTCCCTGGTCATTCAGGCCGTTCGCTTCCACCGGATTTTCAATCTGTTCTCCAATTAACGTCACCTGATTACCTTGGACCAGAAATTGCCCTGTATAGACGTTAAAGACCGCATTGCCCAGAAGTTGGCCCGAGTTGTTGATGGCTGCCGGGGTAATCGGAAATGGCGGTATGTTGTACTGGGGCGGGTAATAGGCGTAACCAGGAATCGTCAGTGGCGAATATTTTCCATTAAAGTAGGTGGCGAATCCGTTGGCTGTGCTAACCAGGAGTGTTCCATTGCTGCTGCTATTGATCACTTTAACGCCGGGAAGCGTCGTGAAAGTCCCGCCTGTATCGATGAAGCCGCAGGTGCCGAGCGAGTTCGTGTAATTCCCAACAATCTGTCCCTGATTATCGATTCCCACTGGGTCCGTGGAAGTCGCTCCCGGAGCAGTGATGGTCTGATATGTGTACGATTCCGCAGACAAACTGACGGCAGCCAAAAAGAAGCTCGCGGTAAGGCTGAACTTGTAAATTTGTTCCTCCTGGGTTGGCTGAATGATAAGGCAACTGGAGGCAAACAATACTGTTGAATTTACAAGTGGGCCAACCTCCGTTTCAAACCCGGGCCTTAGGTTTTAGAGCGAACGGCGCTCTTCCATAAACTCGAGCGTCTGTTTAGCTTCCTTCAACGCACGAAGCCAGTCTCGGTCCCCTGCCGCTTCTTGTGCCATTGAATGCAGATAGCACTCCATCCATTCGGCCGTTTTCGGATCTTTGCGGCGCCAGTCGTCCCACTCAGCCGTGCCTGAAACTCCGCGAGCCTGGCTAAGCAAAACGGCGAGTGCCGGCGAACCACGGTCGGCAGCAGCACGGATATGATCGATGCCTGTTTCTACATTGCTCTTCTCTCCGCAACGCAGGCGCTTGCGCACGTGAGATCTTACAGCTTCGTAAATCGGATCCCAGCCACTGAGCCCGTCCGCACGAGCATCAGCCATATGTTTCGCTAGAGTAAACGGCGAACCAGGCTTTCTATCAAAGACTGCTGAGTAGATCCACCGCACCCACATTTGCTGGATATCAGTGGAAGCGGGAAAGTGTTTCAATGCAAGGAAAGCTGCCACATCCGCGCTGTACCCAGCGTCTTCGCGAATGGGAAACGTCACCAGACGCACCGTCGCCTAGCCTTTTTTCGGGGTTCAATTGGGAGGCATTCTAATGACTGAATGACGCCAGCGCGCTATCGTTAGGCGGACTGCAGGCCCCGAGCAAATTGAGTGCGGTGGAAACGCGGAAGCAAGTTAAGATTGGTCTATGGCGTTCCTGATTGACGAAGCCTACCTCCCGGCGACGCTCACCGCCCCTCCGATGAATGACCAGTAGTTCGCCGAGTTCTGCGCTGAACATCCAGACCTTTCTTTTGAAGTAAACGCAGACGGCTTCCTCATTGTCATGCCGCTTAACTACACCTTCACCGGAGCGCAAAACTCCGAAATGGCTTTTCAATTGCGTGGTTGGGCCAAGCAGGACCGAAGGGGAGTCGCCCATGACTCCCGTACCGGTTACGTGTTGCCGAACGGAGCGCGCCGCTCCCCGGATGCCTCGTGGGTTGACAAGAGCAGGATTCGCGAGTTGAGCGCGGAGAGTTTCGAAACTTACTGGCATCTGTGACCGGATTTCGTGATTGAGTTGAGGTCGAACTCCGATCGCCTCCGCACGCTGCGCGACAAGATGGGGGAGTGGCTAGCTAATGGCGCTCAACTGGGTTGGCTGATTGATCCCGAGACACGTACGGTTGAGATTTATCGCGGTGGCCGTGAGCCGGAACTGCTCGCCGGCGTGGAGAGCGTTGCCGGCGAAGGCCCTGTCCGGGGGTTCGTGCTGCATCTCGCTCCGGTTTGGACCCGCTCGCCGATTGAAGTGTTGCCGTCTTCAGCGGCTTGTTTGGAAGGTGTTTTGTCTGATGCGGCAGACGCGGGCACCTTCCAATGAGGAAGACTGCACATGGCGGCCCTGTTTGAGGGCGAAGACTCGTTTGCCCCCGTTGCGGTTGGTTCTTTCAAATGGACGACGTTTGGCGGCGGATTGGGATTGTTCCAAAAACTCTCGATATTTGCGGGGCGGCTCAAATAGCAGGCGCGGGCGGCGTGCGGTTGCTGCGTTTGCGCGGCTGGCATTTGTCGGATCTGATTTGGGTTGATTGCGAAAAGAAGCAGTGGGCTGCGAACCGAGAGGCGTACGAGCGGCGTTCGCGGTGTTGGATTCAAATTGGGTCCGTTTCGAAAGAGCAGGTTCATCGCTGACTGTGTGAAGCGCCCCAGTGGCGGCTGCACAGTATTCAATGCGGACACCTCGGGATTTCCACGCTACTGCTTTCCATCACGAAGTGCCGATTCACGTTGTCGGCAATCAAAACGCCAGATCACAGCAGAATCAAGCACTTGAGCCATTGGCTGGTGATGGCCATATTAGTCCCTCCGTGAAGGGGCGATTTTGCTCTTTTTCGCCAACGAGGGCACGAGCGTATATCGGTGAAAGGTGTCGGACCCGGAATCGACCAGCAACATTGTTTTGTGCGTTTGGGCATCCGTGTTTTGTGCGTTTGGGCATCCGTGATCTGGCGCTGTTTCCGATAGAGCAGGCCGGCGAGGGCGAGAACCACCGAAACGGCCGGGGGCGGAAGCTCAATGAGCGGCGGCGGTCTTCTGTTTGCTTAACGCCTTCTCGAAAGTCTCTTGAGCGTGAGCGATGAAGTCCCTATAACCCTCGGGGTCGACAAAAACATGGGGACCCTGGTTCGGATAGCGCTTCAGTTTGGTGAGCATGTTGAAGTACCGACCATGGGCTCCCAGAAATACGTCGCAGGGCAATGCACGCAATAACGAAAACGTATGCTGGAAATCCTGAACGATGCCGGGGTAGCTTATGGGATGGCCGCGTTTGGCGATGAAATGGTACTCCGACCAAAAACCTGTCCCTCCGACGATGACAATATTCCGCATGGTCCCCGCCGGCTCTCCTGGAAGGTGAGCGCGCAACGTCCATGTGGTGCATCCGCGCGTATGGCCGGCGGTTTTGTGGGCCGTTAGTGTCACACCGCCCAGGCTTACCGTGTCTCCGTCATGGAGAATGCGATCAACGTGTGCAGGAGCATAGTTGAGGATGTTCGGCGAAGGCGACAGGAAGTCTGCCCGTGCGCCGGTTTCCACGACGCTCACGTCGCCGTCCATCACCATATTTTGCGCATGGGTCTCGCGAATCACCTCCGCCGCACCACCCACGTGATCGTAATGCGCCTGGCTGTTGAGCAGGATCTTGGTGGCGTTCCAATGAAACCCAAGCGCCTCCACACTCGCCCGTAGCTGAGATGGAGAGGCCGCCAAGTTCGGATTGATGAGGATGTTTCCTTTAGGCGTGACGAGGAGGTAGCTGCCCAAGTCTTGGCTTCCCACGTAGTAGAGGTTGTCGGCAATTCGAAAGGGCGCAATCGGAGTAGTCCAGGAAGGGTTTACCTGAGCAAGGCTGAGTTTGGGGATGGAGACTAACAGTAGTAACAGGCAGGCGACGATAGCGGGCATTCTTCTGCTCTATTGTCCCGCTGCTGACTCAAACGTTTAGGCGCGACCTTCCAGTGCTCATAGGATCATCACCATGAGACGCGGCCATTTAAAAGAGCTAAGCGCCGAGACGATTCTCGGCGCGGCGGGCGTGGGCGCCTGCGCCACAATTGTTGGTGATCAAGGGAATGTTCTTGCCACAAGAAGACAGGTAAGCTTTACAGCAGAACTGTATATATGACATATTCTGGTGATGAGTAACGGGTGTGATGGCAAACCTCCAGGTTCGAGTTTGTCGTCTTCGATGATGGCCTCGCAAACAGCGACACATTCGTCACAGATGTAGGCGCGAGGGCGGTCGCCGGGACTTGCAATTAGCTTGCCCGCTTTCTCCTGGCTCTGGCCACAAAAAGAACAACGCAAAGAGTTGTCGTGTGAGCCAGCAGTGTGTCTCATGGCCGAAACCTCCAGGAGAGGCTATCGTATAACTTGAACACCGGTGCCCCAAATGGCGCTTTTGCCACTGAGGTGGATTTCTCTAGTTTGTGAAGCTGTTGCAGACTTTAGCAATTCTGTGGAACCCTAAACCTTCCGACCCAACGCGTTAGCCAATTCGTTGATCGAGGACGGCATCGCGACTTCCAAGAAGCTACTTATTTTCACATTCCTATTTTTTAGCTGCATTTCACTCTTCTCGCAGGCCGTTGTTTCCACTGGTGATCTGAGCGGCCGGGTCTTGATCAAACTGAGCGCTGTTAGCCCCAACCTCGGTAAACGCGAGAAACTTGGCCAATGGAATTGAACGCTCCACCGGGACAGACAATTTCGGTATTTTTAGTTTTGCGGCGGTCTCCACGGGGAACCTATCCATTTGCCGGTAGCCGCGAGGGATTTAGATGTGCAAATTGCGGTTCATGTGTTCATCGGCAGCACGACGGTCCAGGACCTTGGGCTTGCACTCGGTGTGGGCAAGAACACGATTCGAGTCAGCGCAGCCGCGCCTCTTCTCAAGCCAGCGGAAGCTTCGGTTACGTCCGTTCTGCAGGAATCGTTTATTTCGCGCTGCTCACGCCAAACACCACAATGATGGTGCGCTGCAACCCTTCCGGCTAGGTCCGCGACTATCGCGCTAATTCCCAGGCGGGTCCGGGTGACCGCCAGTTCGCCAATTCTGATATGCTTTTCTGGCACGCGATTACGGGTCTAAGTGCAAGGAGCATGCTGTGAACATTATTCAAAGTCCGCTCACGTTGATTATGAACATAAAGTCAGCCGACGATTACGCTCAGCTGAATGGATTGCTGGCCAAGATTCAAAGTGCTCCACCGGAACAGAATCCAATTTGGGTGGCATTGACGAAGCTGAAGACCGTACATTTCGCGCGGTTTGTCTTCCTGTCTAATAACACCCAGTTAGCGGTCATTACAACCTACGACGGGTCCTTCGAGAAGTACATCAATGACTTCATCGATGAGATTGGAGATGTCTTCAATGCTTTGCTGGCACATATGGACGACGCACCTCCGTTGCCGGTGCAGCAGAACCGGGACGCTTTTCTGGCGTATGTGAAGGCCCACGATTTGCGCGGGATTGATCCTTTCTACAGTGCTTATCCGCAGGCTTCCGTTGTGACGATTCTGGATGCGCTGAATCAGGGGTAGCGGATGGGGGTGCCTTTGGACGATGTTCAAGGTCTGATTCTGCGGAGTTATGGGATGGATTGCGCGGCCTATTTTCTGCTGCGAGTGGAAAATGCGGTGGCGGCGCGCAAGACGCTTGGGAACCTTCGCATCACTCCCGGCACGCTGTGGGACACGAAGCCTGCCTATTGCATCAACATTGGATTGACTTACGACGGCTTGGGGGCGCTAGGAGCACCAGCGGCCTCTCTTACCTCCTTTCCACAGGAGTTCGCAGCAGGCGCGTTCAATCGCTGTGACGAAGTGGGTGATACAGGCTCCTGTTCCGCAGAGGGTTGGGAGTACGGATTGGGGAAGCCGGGCCTGCACGCCTTGCTCCTGCTTTTCGCGCAGACCGGTGAAATTCGTGAGGCGCAAACGGCGCTGCTGCGTGAGACGTTATCGGCGGATAACGGATGGTCCGAAATTGGCGTGCTGCCGGGCGACGTTCTTGCCGGAGGCAAAGCGCACTTCGGTTATCGCGATGGCTTTTCTCAGCCCACGATTGATTGCGGGCTGAGAAATCCTATTCCGGACAGTCAGCCGGTTGCGCCGCTGGGTGAGTTTCTGCTTGGCTACCCGAGTCAGTTTGATCAATTCACTTACCCGGTTCCCACACCGGACGAACTGGGCCGCAACGGCAGTTTTATGGTGCTGCGGATATTGGAACAGGATTGCGCGGCGTTTGATCATCTGCTGGCGCAATCGCAGACGCGATATGGCATTGACGGAGAGCTTCTGGCAGCGAAGATCGTGGGCCGCTGGCGGAATGGGACGCCGCTCACGCTGTCGCCTGATTCGGATTCGCCGGCCCAGCCGCTGGCTTTGTCTGAGATGAACGGTTTCGACTACGCACCGACAGCGGCCAATACGGAGGCTTATGACGACCGGCGCGGCTATCGCTGCCCAATCGGCTCGCACATGCGGCGAGCGAACCCGCGCGCCGCGACCATTGCCGGAAATGGAGGTTCGCGCCATCGAATTATCCGCCGCGGTGTTCCTTATGGGCCGCCTTATGATGCTGCGCAACCAAACGACGGCATCAAGCGGGGACTGCTGGGATTGTTCATTGGAGTGAGCATTAAAGATCAATTCGAATTCCTGATGTCTGAGTGGATGAACGGAAGCGTTTTCGCGCCGCGCATTGAGGGGACGACCGATCCGATACTCGGGAATTCAGTTGACGGGCAGAATAAGTTTGTGATTCCGCGGGAGAATGAGACGCCTGTGGTCATTTCAGATTTTCCACGCCTGGTGACCACTCGCGGGTCTGCTTATACGTTTCTGCCTAGCCTTACGGCCCTGCGGTATATTGCCGGGCTACTGTAGGGCGGAAAAAATGCGGAGCAAAGCTTCCTCGTTGCTTTGTTGTTGGTTGTTTCAAGCTACCCGGGGTAGCGCCCAGCAAACGGGCGAATCAGCCACGCCGGCGTCCGTTCTGGTGAAAGCCGGGAAGCTTCTCGATGTGCGCACGTCGACCTACCTAGAGAATGCAGCAATTTGGATAGAGCAGGGGCGCATCAAAGAAGTTGGGTCCGTAGCGCAAGTAGGAGCGCATAGTCCCAAGGATCTCGCGGTCATCGACCTGGGCCGGTTAACGGTTCTGCCGGGGCTAATTGATTGCCACACGCACCTGATGGCCCGCTTTGCCGATGAGCGCCATGGTTATTTGCTGGGCCTGGCGACCAAATCAGAGGCGTTTCGGGCGCTGGAAGGGGCCGCGGATGCGAGGGTAACCCTGGAGGCCGGCTTTACGACGGTTCGAGATGTGGAGAACGAAGGATCAGCTTACGCCGACGTTGCGCTCCGTGATGCTATTCAGCAGGGCCTGGTGGAAGGCCCGCGGATGCAAGTTGCTACACGCGCCATCGCGGCAGTTGGCCAGTACTTTCCCTTCGGCGTGTCACCGGATCTGCAGGCTTTTCCCGGCGGCGCTCAAATGATCAGCGGTGTTGAGGAGGCAAGGCGCGCCGTCCGTGAGCAAATTGGCCACGGCACCGATTTGATCAAAGTTTATGCGGACTGGCGACACCCGACGCTGACCATCGAGGAGATGCGGGTTGCAGTGGAAGAAGCGCACAAGCAGGGACTGAAGGTTGCCGCCCATGCCAATACGCCGGAGGGGATCAAAAACGCGATCAGCGCGGGAGTGGATTCAATTGAGCACGGGCATCGGGCCGACCGGGAGGCGATTCAGTTGATGAAAGAGAAGGGGATCTTTCTTGTGCCTACCGTGGCGGTTGTGGATGCTGATTTTGAAAAGCACAAGAATGATCCGGCTACTCCCGAGCAACGTCAACGCATGGCTGAATTTTTGAGCGGAATCCAACAGGAGATTGCGACGGCGATGAATCTTGGGGTGAAAATGGCCTGTGGCTCAGATCCTGGAAACGTGGAACTGCAAGGCAAGAACGCACGAGAACTGGCCGCACTTGTGAAGCGCGGGCTTACTCCCGCGGCGGCCATTCGGTGCGCCACCGTGAATGCGGCGGAGTTGATGGGGTGGGAGGCTCGCGTGGGCGCTATCGAGCCCGGCAAGTACGCTGATCTGATTGCGGTAGAAGGCGATCCGTTGGCTGACGTCAGTATCCTGCAGCATGTAGCCTTCGTCATGAAAGGCGGACAGATAGTGAAGGACACCAAATTCCGGTAATTCCGTCAGCGGACCGAAGCCGGTTGACAAAAGGCTTGGTCGTAGTGTTCGATGAGATCCGCAGGATCTCGAAAGATGGATTTGTAGCCGGCATGTTGAAGCTCCTCAAGTTTGAATCCGCCGCAGAGGACACCGATGGCGGGAATGCCGGCTTTTGAAGCAGCTTCGGCGTCGTAAGGCGAGTCGCCGACGACTAGGCAATCGTGCGGGTCGGGTTTGCCCAGGTGGTCGAGCGCCGCCAGAAAGATGTCGGGGTGAGGCTTGGATTTGCCGGCGTCATCCGAGGAGGTTTGGGCGTCCAGCAGGTCGGCGATCTGGGCCATTTTCTTGTAGGTTTCCAGTTCATCGCCTTTAGCCGACGAGGCGAGGGCGATTTTCCAGCCGTCCGTGAGTAGTCGTTGAAAGAGTGGGCGGACCATCGGGAAAGGCTTCACCTCATGCAGGTATTTCTGCTTGAAGAGGCTACTTCGATATTCTTCCATCTCTTTGCCCTGGGCCTGAACTTCGCTTTCGGGCAAGAGGGCGGGCAGCAACTGGTCGCCACCCTTGCCGATTTGGCTGCGGATCTTGTCGAACGAGAAGTTGTGTCCGAAGTGCTGAAAGGCTTCCTGCCAGGCTTTGGCGTGGAGGTCAACGGAATCGATGAGAGTACCGTCGATATCGAAGATTACGGCTTGCATTCTGCGATGTGGACGCGATTAGGCGGGGATTGGTAGCTGTGATTATTTTGGATGTGCCGGGCGATCATGGCTCGCCGGCAGAGCCCTAGACCGCCTCATAGTCAACTTTGTTTACAGTCGCGCCGACTGAAATCTTTTTTGGCTGGTAGCGGATGCGCCAGATGGTGGCGGCAATAATCAGCAGGGCGCAGACTTCGATCAGCACCTTTTCACCATCCAGTAGATCGGGCGGCTGATTTTTTAGAGCCGGGTCGACCAAAATGCCGTGAACGAACAGTAGCCCGGCGGCGGCGTAGGAAACGTAGTGCAGTTTCTTCCAGAGGCGGCTGCCAAGTCTGCTACGGAAGTAGGAAGTGGCCACGACGAACACCACGCAGTAAAACGCCGCTGCACCCAGACAGTTAAAGAGGGTTTGTTTCGGGGAGTGAATAGGAAACAGAAGATCAACTATTCGAAAATGCGCTTCATTCACAAACAACAGAAGTGCCGGATGAAGCAGAATGAGCCCTAGCGCGATGTAAGCCGTCCAGTTGTGGATGTCAAAGATGGGCAGCCGTCTATGCGGCCAGCTTCGCACGGTGTTGTAGCGTGCCGATAGAAACAGGCCGAGCAGGATGTTAACGGTCAACAGCACCATGGCCACGAGGCCGGCGTCACTAGATAGATCGAGAGGGCTCATTCCGGAAGTTATTGCTCGCCGCGCCAGTAGTAGCGGACGCCGACGAAAGCGCCCTGCAGGGTGTCGGCGAAATACTGATCGGTCTGGGGGCCAGTCTTAAGATGATACAGCTTGCCGCCTGCAAACAATTCAAGAGACCTGATTCGGAGCGCCGCATCCACTTGGGCCTCCCAGATATCGGAATGATGGGGCAAGCCAAACGCATCAGTCTTCGCCTCCCAGCGGAAAGACTTGGTTACCGGCTGTTCAAATTTAACACCAAAAGTGGGATAGAAGAGGTTCTTTGACCCGTGCGCCGAATTGTTGTTCACGTTGCCGCTGGAATCAGTGGTGGCCGCCACAAATGGGGCGCTCACGTCGGTGGAGACAGTGGTCCATTGGGCTTCGTAAAGCGTTTTGAAGCGGATTCGATTTTGGAACGTATAGGATAGGTAGTCCCAGGAGACCTTGACGTTCTGAATGCGGTAGGTGGACGCCATATAGTCGCCTGCGCTGAAGGCTTCACTGAAGATGGTTTCGGGCACGCCCAGCGTTTCGTTCGTGTCGCCCTGAACGCGGAAGTAGGAGATGCGCAGAGTGTCAGCGCGACCGGCTGGAATATTCACTTCAGCGCCTTCCGGCCGTTTGGATTTCCCAAAGTAGCCGAGGTCTCCAAAGGCCGTCGCCGTGGATCCGCTGAATAGATAAGGTTGCGGCTGGCTAAACCAATAAAAGGCTCCAATAGAGAAGCCGCCGTCTTCTAGAATTTCCGGATCTGGCGGCGGAGGTTGTTGTTGAGTGGTAGTGGTAGCGGAATTGACGCCAGTGCCGGTCTGGCCAAGTAGTGTGCCGGCAAAGAGTAACCCTGCGGCAAAGCGAGAAGCAGTCATTGGAGGGCTTGACGGACGGGAAGCTGTTCTGGTTTTTGAAGAGATGTAAAGAGATCTAATCGATGTATATGAAGGCGATTGAAATTTCGAAGTTCGGGCCGCCAGAAGTGTTGCTTTCGGTGGAGCATGCCACGCCGGTTCCCGGCGCAGGTGAAATCCTTGTCCGGGTGAATGCGGCCGGGGTAGCGCGCGCTGACTTGTTGCAGCGCCAAGGCAAGTATCCGCCGCCGCACGGGGCATCCACAATTCCGGGTCTGGATATTGCCGGGACGGTTGCGGAATTGGGTAGTGGCGTGACTGAGTTTCGTGTGGGAGACCGGGTTTGCGCGATTTTGGCTGGTGGCGGCTATGCCCAATACTGTGCTGTGCCGGTGGAGCAGGCGCTTCCGGTTCCGGAGAACTGGACGATGGTGGAAGCGGCCAGTCTGCCTGAGAACCTCTTCACTGCATACGACAACCTGGTCACTCGTGGAGCCTTGAAAGCGGGTGAGACGGTTTTAATTCACGGCGGCAGCAGCGGGGTCGGCAGCATGGGTATTCTGCTCGCCCGGCAGTTGGGCGCGACGGTGGTGGTGACGGCGGGGTCGGACAAGAAGTGCCAGGTCTGCCTGGATCTGGGGGCGGAGCATGCGATCAATTACAAGACCCTGGATTTCGCGGAGGAAGCGGCGAGGTGGACACAAGGACGTGGGGTGAATCTCATTTTGGACATGGTGGGTGGCGGGTATCTGGAGAGGAACCTGAAAGTGCTGGCCACCGAAGGGCGGCTGGCGGTTATTGCGACGCAGGGCGGGGCGTCGGGTCCGCTGGACTTAGGGTTGTTGCTGAAGAAGCGGGCGCGCATTTTGGGGTCCACGATGCGGGCGAGAACTCCGGCGGAAAAGGGGATGGTGGCTGCAGCTCTTCGGCGGGCGATTTGGCCATTGCTGCCTGCGAAGAACGGCATTCGACCGGTGATTGACTCGGTGTTTGAACTGAAAGATGCGAGCCAGGCGCATGCGCGGATGGAGAGCGGCGAAGTGATTGGGAAGATTGTCTTGCGGGTGGGCTGACGCTGGCGGCAGCGGAGCAAACTGCTGAAAAGGTCATACGTACAATACTTGTTAAGCCGCTCCTGCGAGCTTTCCAGTGTTGAGGTTAATTATCTGTTCAAACCAGCAGTCGTGAGTGCTTTTGTTTTCGCCGCCATTTTATCCTTTGCAGGGAGTTCCATCGCTCAATCCACTCCGCCCGCAAGCGCTGCACCGGCAGCTAACCAGTTGCCACCCAATCAGCCGGCGCGCAGAGGCGGATTTGTTCCCGGCCAGAAGCGGCCGCCGGGCGATCCGGCACAGATTGCGCATGGGAAGTTGCTGTATGCGATCAACTGCCGCGGTTGTCATGGCGCGGATTTGCGCGGCGGCGATATGGGTGGTCCGAATTTGCTGCGCTCGCAGGTGGCGCTTAGCGACGTGAACGGTGAGCTGATTGTGCCAATCATTCATGGCAGCCGGCAGAAGATGGGCATGCCAGCCATTGGGCTGAGCGACCCGGACGCTTACGCCGCCGCCGCTTACGTGAGAAGCGTGATCGCGACGATTCAGAGGCAGGGCGCGCCGCCTTCAGCCGGGCAAGAAGTGCCCAGTATCCTGGTCGGTAACGCCGAGGAAGGCAAGGCTTTCTTTGCGGCGAAATGCAGCGGCTGCCATTCAGCCACTGGCGATTTAAATGGCATTGCGACGCGGATGAAGGACCCCAAGCGCTTGCAGGATGCATGGCTGGAGGGCGGCGGACATGGCGGAGACGACGAACCCGGCGCTGCGCCGAACGCTCATACTGTGACGGCAACCATTGCGCTGCCTTCCGGACAAACCGTGGAAGGCAAGCTGATGCGTGTGGATGATTTCCTGGTGACCGTTGCGATGGCTGATGGTACCGAGCAAACCTTTCGAAGGAATGGAAACACGCCGCAAGTGGTAGTCCATGATCCTTTGAAAGTTCATCGCGATCTGCTGCCGCAACTCAGCGATAAAGACATTCACGACGTGACCGCCTATCTGGTAACCCTGAAGTGAAATTCAAGAAAATGAAGATTAATCTATTGCTTATTGCCGCCTGCCTGGCGGCCGCGCCCTTTCATGTGCAAGCGCAAAACGCGGGCGTTTCTCCTGCGGACCTTGTGAAGCCGCTTTGCGATTCATGGCCGACTTATAGCGGCGACTATTCGGGAAAGCGCTACAGCGAATTGAAGCAGGTGGACCGTTCCAACGTGCAGCGTCTGACGCTGGCCTGGATGACCGAGGTGACTCCCGGAAATGGGCAGGACAGCACTGTCCGCAGACGCCGGGACCAGCATCCCGCACCGGTGATTATCGGCGGCGAGGGTCCCGGAGATATCAACATCAGGGGCGGCACAATTAAGGCTTCCATGCTGGAAGTGAATGGCACGCTGTATTTCACCATGCCGGATAACGCCTGGGCGGTGGATGCGCGCGATGGTCATGAGCTTTGGCATTACTTCTGGAAGACGAAGGGCGGAACGCATATCGGCAACCGCGGCGTCGGCATGTGGAACAACTATCTCTACATGGAAACGCCGGACGATTATCTGGTGTCGCTGGACGCCAAGACCGGCAAGGAACGCTGGCACAAGATGATTGCCGATGTGGATGAAGGGTATTTCTCGACGCCTGCGCCGGTGGTGGTGGGCAACCATGTGCTAGTGGGGACCGGTAACGATATCGATTCACCTGGCTTCCTGCAATCCTTCGATCCGGAGACGGGCGAATTGCAATGGAAGCACTACACGGTGCCGATGGAAAAGGGCGACCCCGGACTGGATAGTTGGGCGAGCCTTGACGCTGCACGGCATGGCGGTGCGCAGACCTGGATGCCGGGCGCTTACGACCCGGAAACGAAGCTCTACATTTTTGGAACGGGTAATCCGACGCCTGCATTCACGAACGGTACGCGCGGCGCCGGGGACAACCTTTTTACGTCTTCTTTGATTGCGGTGAATGTGGATACCGGTAAGATGGCGTGGTATTTCCAGACGTCGCCGCATGACATGCACGACTATGACTCCGCGCAAACGCCGGTGCTGGTGGACGCGATGTTCAACGGCAGGATGCGGAAGCTTGTGCTGACTGCATCGCGCAACGGTTATTACTTTACGCTTGACCGCACGACTGGCGAACATCTGGTGACCAGCCGGTGGGGCATGAATACGAATTGGGCGGACGGATTGAACAAATCCGGCGGTCCGAAGCTGAATCCGGAGAAGAATGCGACCGTGGGCGGCTCTTTGGTTTCGCCTAATTCCGACGGGACGATCAACTGGGAACCTCCGGCCTTCTCGCCAGAGACCGGATTGCTGTATGTATCCGAGCATGATACGTTTTCTGAGTTTTATCTGACGGATCTGGATCCGCGCGGTTCGATGGGTTTGGGCGGCAAGGAAGAAGCGGAACTGGGCTCCACGGGAACGTACTTGACGGCCATTGATTACAAGACGGGCAACATTGCCTGGAGGCGTCCCTATTACAGCCAGGGCGGGGGCGGCGGCGGATTGCTGGCGACTGCGGGCGGACTGGTCTTTGGCGGCGACGGCGCCGGCAATTTAGTGGCGCACGATGCGACGAATGGAAAACCGTTGTGGAATACGCGGATTGGATATGTAAGCAATGCCCCGCAGACGTTCACGTTGGATGGGCGTCAATATGTCATTGCCGCGACCGGGGACCGGATCTGGGCTTTTGTGATGTATTAGGGGGCGGTAGCGAGGGGCGGTAGCGATCATTGCCGGGTCATGAGAGCGTTTCGGCGAGCGCCCAGTTCGCGCCAGGTGGTCAGGATGAGGTGTTCACGCTGGAGAGCTGCGCGAAGTTCAGGGCTGAGCATCGCAAGCAAGTCGCCGCGACGAATCTTTCCAGAAGGTGAGATGAAGTCGAACTCCGGCGAAGTGTCGGTGCAATGCATGATGACCATGGTGATGCCGGGCTTCAGGTCATGAAAAGCTTGCTCATATTTCCTGACCTTCCAATCGCGTAGAACGGCATCGCTGACGTGTTCGCCGGCGGGTGGAATCCAGTCGTAACTGGTGTTATGCAGGTCGTCGATGATAGGAAGCCCAGCATCCCAAATCTTTTGGGCCATGAGCCTGGCAGCGGCAATGCCCGCGTATTCAGGAATGGCTTGCCCCGGCTGATACTTTCCCTGTTTCTTAAGCTCCTGGATCGCGGTATCCCGGTATTGGGCCGCGAGCAGAGTGTCATGGCCGCCGGGAAACATGATGGGAATATGTTCTTCCTCACCAACTTTGACATAGGCCTGGAGGAATTCGGGCGTGGCGTAGACAGTGCCCATGTGGGTATCTAGATGAGTGGGGTGAAAACCCATCTGACGGGCTCGATCCAATTGCGCGCGAATTTCCTTTTTCACTTCAGCCGCAACGGCGTGTTGGACGACTTCGTCAACGCCAGGCCAGAGAGCGCCTTCGCGATCTACCAGACCAGGGACATTGGCCTTGCCAGCGACAGGACCCCAACGGTAGAGTTTCCATTCAGAGGTGAGAGTCAGGTGAAGACCGGCGTCAACGGCCGGATGGGTCTTGATGTAACTTACGATTTCCGGCACCCAAGGGCAAGGCATCATCACGCTGAACGAATTGGCGATGCCCTGACCGGTGGCTTCGATAACGCCGCGATCTGAGTCATGCGACATTCCGGCATCATCGACGTGAAGGATGACCACACGGTCGCCGGGTTTCCAGCCGAGGCGCTCGGCATACGTTTGTGCAAACGACAGCGGGATGAAGATTGACAGGAGCGCCAAGCATCGAAGACGCGGCATGAGTTCAGGCTAGCGCGAGGGAGGAGATTCCCAAAGGCCGATCTCGTGCTGTTGCAACGAAAGGCAGTGCCGGTTCAGTGGTTCTTTAAGGAAGAAGCCGACCACGCCACGCTAACCCTGATGGCTGTGGACGGATCGTCGGCGTTCTAGAAAGTATGCTCTTCGATCCGCACTCCCAAAAAGCACTCTCTGGCAGCGGAAGGAGGCTGGCCCACAACGAGCCGCCATTTTGGCGCGCTCAGCACATCACTATGGGCGAAACAGAATAGAAACTTCTTTCACCGGCCCACCACCGATCGCTTGGTCTGCTAGGCTAGCCATCACTTGCGAGGGAGAGCATTGAATGGGTGTCCGCCCGTTTCGCCGTTTCGTCGTAGCCATTCCTTCTTTAACTTGCGTACGTTGAGGTGTCCGGAGATTGCGCTTCGCACGTCATTATCCGCCCGGGGCCTTGACACCTGTCCTGTAGGCTTATTACGCTTTCTTTACCTTTAGTCCTAAGTTTTCGTTCAGCGAGAGCCAAGTCTCAAACGAGTCCTTGCATTTATTTGCCGCCTAGTCTGGCTTGTATGTACAAGCCGCATAAGCGCTCGGGACAGTCCGACGCCTATCTGTGTCCGGCGTCGGTCGCCATGGCTTCCGAATTGCACCGAGGGGCTTTCAATATGGTTGAGATGCGGTTGGCTGGACGCCTTTCGGGCAACGAGTTGTTGACGGGCAGTTGGTATCGACCCAGAATCTCACGGGTCCGCTCTTCTCTCCCGGCGGGAATGACAGGTTTCCAAGTAGTCAGCCGTTGTGGATTAGCGTTGTTGTTACTGCTGATACTGCTGAGTGCCCGTTCAGCAAAAGCTCAGGGCTGTGCTAACCCCGTGGCCTGCGAAAACCAACTGCAAGGGGTCCCCGATTGGCAAACCTGGGGCGATAATACTCTCGAGGGCTTTGCCACCGACATTAGTGTGAACGCAGGCCAGACCATCAATTTCAAGATCAATACGACTGCTACTAGCTACGTCATTAATATCTACAGGCTTGGATACTACGGCGGCCTCGGCGGACGATTGATTGCCACCATCAATCCATCAGCCACGCTACCGCAACAGCAACCGGCCTGCATGACCGATTCGACGACCAATCTCCTTGATTGCGGAAATTGGGCGGTCTCGGCATCGTGGCAAGTGCCTGCGAACGCAGTATCGGGACTCTATCTCGCACAGCCCTACAATGCCAAGACCGGGGGGGCCAGCCACATTCCCTTCGTTGTCAGGAACGACTCAGGCCAGTCTGTCATCTCCTTTCAAACGTCTGATGAGACCTGGGAGGCGTATAATCCGTACCCGATGTCAGGCAAGGGGCACAGCCTCTACGGAGGTCCTGGCACATGGGACCTCTCCAATCGTGCCTATAAGGTCAGCTACAACCGGCCGTATGAAACTCGATCATTCGAGACCTGGACATGGCTGTTCAACGCCGAGTATCCGATGATCCGCTGGCTTGAAGCGAACGGATACGACGTTTCCTATACGACTGGCGTCGATGCGGTTAGAAACGCCAACCTGATTACGAACCATAAAGTCTACCTTTCGGTTGGTCACGATGAATACTGGTCGGGTCCACAACGGACCAATATCCAGGCCGCCCTGGCCGCGGGAGTGAACATGGCGTTCTTCAGCGGCAATGAGGTTTTCTGGAAGACGCGTTGGGAACCGAGCATCGATGGAACAAGCACTCCTTACCGCACTCTGGTCTGTTACAAAGAGACTCTCGCGAACGCTGTCATCGACCCGCTTGATCCGCCGACCTGGACAGGCACTTGGGCCGATCCTCGATTTAGTCCGCCGGCAGATGGCGGTTTGCCACAAAATGCCCTAACCGGCACTGAGTTCGATGTGAACGGGCCAGGCACCGACAACAACTTGTTGTCCATTAAAGTTCCGGCCGCATACGGCCAACTGCGATTTTGGCGAAACACGTCTATCGCAAATCTGGGGGCTGGACAGACGGCCACCCTTCCAGCGGGTACTCTGGGCTACGAGTGGGATTCCGATCTCGACAATGGATTCCGCCCCCCAGGTCTGTTCGATCTGTCGAGCGCGACTTATAACTTGACAACCGACTTGCTCCTTGATTGGGGTGCGAGCTACGGAGCAGGAACCGCCACCCACAGTCTCACAACGTACCGGGCGCCTAGCGGCGCCCTGGTGTTTGGCGCTGGAACGGTGCAGTGGGCTTGGGGCCTTGACAGCAATCACGATAACGGCAGTTTAGCCCCGGACATTCGAATTCAGCAGGCGACTGTGAACCTGCTTGCGGACATGGGAGCTCAGCCCACGACAATGCAGTCCGGATTGGTTGCGGCAAGCAAGTCGACAGACACCGCACCGCCCACATCGGTCATCACCTATCCTCTATCGGGAGCAACCATCCCGTTCGGCGAGTTCGTCACTGTAACCGGCACTGCCTCCGATGCGGGCGGAGGCGTGGTTGCGGCGGTCGAGGTATCGGTGGATGGAGCAGTAACATGGCATCGGGCAACGCCGGGGACTACCTGGTCCAATTGGTCTTACAGCTTTACTGCTTTAACGCCCGGTGCAGTCACGATTCAGAGCCGCGCCGTGGATGATAGCGCGAACCTGGAAACACCAAGCGCCGGCTCCTCGGTCAACGTACCGGGGCAGCTCATCGGTCCGGACGCAACCGTATCAAGCGCCACGCAGTCTGCCAGCGCCAGCATATCTTCACCGAGCTTTTCGACGGTCCAAGGCAACGAGTTGCTGCTTGCGTTCATCGCGACGGACTATCTGAGCGGCGCCAATACCACTGTCACCGGTGTGACCGGCGCTGGTCTGACGTGGGCTCTGGTCGGCCGCACCAACACCCAGCATGGCGACGCGGAGATTTGGCGAGCGTTCTCCGCATCACAGCTTACAAACGTCACCGTTACGGCAACTCTGAGCCAAAGCGTGATCGCATCAATTACGGTGCGGACTTTGACCGGAGTCGATTCGACTGGAACGAACGGATCCGGAGCAATCGGCGCGGTGGGTAGCGGCTCCGCCGCACGCGGAGCTCCGACTGCAACATTGACAACGACCCGCAATGGGTCCATGATCCTGGGCGTTGGAAACGATTTCGACAACGCAGTAGCGCGGTCGCCAGGTACAGGTCAGACGGTTATCTATCAGGATCTGACGAAAACGGGCGATACCTATTGGGTTCAGCTTCTGAACCAGGTGGTGCCACAGGCGGGTACGGCCGCAACTCTCAACGATGTCGCGCCAACAACAGACTCGTACAATATGACAATTGTCGAGGTTCTGCCCGGCCTCGGACCGTCCTACAGCATTTCAGGATCCGTATCGCCCTCGTCCGCGTGGACGGGCACCAGTGTCGCACTAACCGGTCAGAGTTCGGCCAACGCCAGCTTAAACGGATCCGGGGACTTTGCTTTTAACACGCTTCAGAACGGTCAATACACCGTTACGCCCAACAACCCGCTGTACACCTTCACGCCCTCCAGCGAACCTGTCACGCTTAACGGATCCAACGCAACGGGCATCAATTTCACTGCAACTCCCGTTCCTACCTATACGGTTTCCGGAACTATCAGTGGCGGAGCAGGGTCGACGGTCAGTCTTATGGCTACTGGTGAAAATGGAACGAGTGCGACAACGGTTGCGGATGGCTCCGGAAATTACAGCTTTAGTCAGGTACTCAGCGGGAATTACACTGTCACGCCGAGCGCAATAGGCTTCTTGTTTGCTCCAGCCAACCGATCCATTATGGTGAATGGCAGTGCTGTGACGGGAGTTAACTTCTCAGCTACTCCAGTTCCCACTTACACGATCTCCGGCACTATCAGCCCCGTAGCCATCGGCTACGGAACGAGCGTCCAGCTCACTGGGGCAGCAACCGCTACAGTTACAGCCGATCAAAACGGCAACTATTCATTCAACGGTCTGCTCAATGGGAATTACACAGTTACTCCCAGCAAAACCGGCTCGACGTTCACACCGCCAAGCCAGAGCGTGATGATCAACTCTGCCAACAGCACAGCTAACTTTACGGGTACCGTAGTGGCTACCCTTGCGATGGATGTCGACGTCTCTGTAAACGGTACTAAGAGCGCCACGGTGACATCTCCGGTGTTTTCAACCAAGTCCGCAGGAGAGTTATTGCTCGCGTTTATTTCGACGGACTACTTGAGCGGTACAAATACAAGTGTGAAGACGGTTACGGGCGGTGGGCTGACGTGGCTGCTGGTGCAGAGAACTAACGTTCAGAGCGGAAGCGCCGAGATTTGGCGGGCCTTTGCTGCCACAACCCTCAGTAGCGCCTCGGTTGTTGCGACCCTCTCGCAGAGTGTCACTTCTTCGATGACGGTAGTTACATTTACCGGTATAGATCCTTCCGGGACCAACGGCTCTGGCGCCATCGGAGCCGTGGGTACAGCTAATGCGAAAACAGGCGCGCCGTCGGCGAGTCTCGTCACGACGCGCAACGGATCCTGGGTGGTCGGCGTTGGAAACGATTTCGACAAGGCCACCGCCCGAACTGTCGGCCTAGGACAAACAATCGTTCACCAGGACGTGGCCACTTCCGTAGGGGACACGTTTTGGGTTCAGATGCAGAGCAGCACTACGCCGTTGAGTGGAACAACCGTGACGATCAACGATACCGCCCCGACGACGGATCGGTATGACTTGAGCATTTGCGAAATCTTGCCTGCCCCATGATCAGGTGTGCTGTGCACACTCGCGTATCGCGATACGTGCGGTCTTCAGCGGTTTCGACCGAACGCACAGGCTTCAACCCTGGCCGCTCAACGAGGTTTATTTTGGGATGTAGGACAGTTTTGCGGGGGGGCAACTGCGATGGACTATATGTTTGCTTTGAAGGTGAGGAGCCGACCCTCATAATCCTTCACGACAAACTCGCGCGGACTCCACGGCATGTTGGCGAGATGCCAGGCGAACTCACCGCCCGGCTGAGTACTTGATCATAAAGTGCGTCCGCATCTTCGACGAATAGGTGGCCGTCGAGCAATTCCTCAGAGTATTTATCGCGATTGGCTGTGGGCGGCTCGACGCAGCGGAAATGAATCGCCTACTGGTCGCGTGCCACGATGGCGTACACTGGCGGATCTTGCCACCTGCCCAGACATTCGAAGCCGAGCTTGTCTTTGTAATAGGCGAGAGTGGCGGGAACGTTCGTGGTGAAGAACTGAGGCGCGATCTGACGAATCATGAATCAAGTCTAGTCCAGCTAAATGCCGAGGCTTAAGGGACGGGATGGAAGTTCGGCTCTGAAAAACGCGTTGATGCAATGTGGCAATGCGACTCTGCGCAGGTGACTCGCAGGAACGGCGAAAAGCGTGATCAGGAAAGCTCGAGCTGGTTTTCTTACATTCCCCTCGTAGAAGTTATAGAAGACGCAAATGAGGTCGCCATCAAGACCGGCGGCCATTAACTCGCGCGCCTTTCACGCGGGTAGTTCCGGGACAGGAGCGGGGAAGGTTATGGTGTTGTGGGCCTGTCGTAGCAGGATCACGCGGCTAGGGGGGCCGGCAACAAGAGGAGTTGAGTTCAAGCTTATTTTCATTGCCGCCCGTGACTAGCGTTGGGTTTGGTTTCCGGTTTGTTCTGTATTGTTGGCCAACCGGAGAATGTGGCTTCGCTCTTAGGCTAGGCTTCGCTTAGCGACCGGTGCAATAGATGACGAACCCCTAGGTCGGAAGCGGCACGTTCCAGATATGCGTGATCAAGGCTTGCAGAGCACCCACGAACCACACCCGTGATGTCACGCCACTGTACTTCCGATACCTCGCCAGCCAATTTGAACCAATATAGTTTGGCGAGTATTATATCTTCCGGCGTGACAAACCACGCGGGGGATTTCGACAGGCCGGTGTCTTCGAGTAAGACCGCTCGGTCCAATTCTTCACTGCCAAGCGGAAATGCACTCGAAGGAAAGAGATCGAACTTGAGTACAGTGTGCATGTGAATCACGTTGAAAGGTCTGCCGCGAAGAATCGCGCTCAATGCCTCTTCCGCATCCGCGTAGAACGAATCGGGCAAATGATTCAGGAATACCGCCACGTTTTGCGGTGTGACATTCGCCAGAATGTCGACGTCATTTGTGAAGCGCGGTTCACCGTAGGCGGTACTGGCCCAGGACCCTCCGACAGCGTAACGAATTCCGGCCGCCTCGAGCGCAGCGCGCAGGATGTCAAAGGCGTCGGCGGGCGACATCACGTCTTTCGATAAGCAGCTCGCGCCAGCTCTGCTCCGAAACGAGTAACTGCCACTTGAAAGGCAATCTCGGCTTCGTCCGCATCCGGATGCTTGCGGCGAGTTGCGGTCCATTGAAGTGAATGGGCCGCCTGCCAAAGTGCCGCGCCTATGCGCACGCGTTCGGCAGGTGTCATCGCCGCGAGTCGTTCGAAATAGACCCGGCTCGCTTTCGGCGATGTGTCACTTAACTTCACTCTGATCCGAGTATCTCGCATCAGCCGTTAGCCGCAATAATCCGGCAGTGGAGGCCTGCATGAGCGGCGATCTCAAATAAGTGATACCATCGGCAGCGGTCCAACATGTCCCACTTCAGACCGGGTCCGGACGAGCGCGACATTCTCAGGAAAGCAGTCGCAAAGTTCGCACACGATCCCATCAAATCGCAACTGCTTTCACGCCTCGAACAGGAGGACGCAGACTACACTCCTCCCAATGAAGAATGGAATCACCTAAAGTTTTGCAGCGAGCAGCACCATCTCCACGCCCTGACGGAAGTGCGGCGGGATCCGAAACGGAAGCAGACAAAAGTCGAGCTTGAGAAAGTCGACGCCCTGGCAAGAAAGTTCCATCCCAACTTCTCTTGACCGATCACGAGAATCTGTGACCCTGTCTGGCTTCTCGCCAGCCTGGTGATCTCGGACTCTTAAAAAGAGGATAAGATCCTCACACCGTCACAAGCCTATCTCGATGTCGAGAATCTTTTGATGAGGATAATGCATCTCAACAGAAGGCATGAAGAACAAGGCAAGCAAAATGAACGCCGCTCAACTTTGGATTGTGCTGGCCCGCTGTCATCGCGCAGTCAGCACGCTGGTGGAGCGCAGTATCGCCGACTTGGGCCTTTGTCTGAGCGACTTCATGGTGTTAGAAGCTCTGCTGCACAAGGGACCGTTGACGATTTCGGACATTCAGGCAAAAGTGCTACTCGCCAGCGGCTCTATGACGGCTGCGGTGGATCGCCTGGAGAAAAGGTCGTTGGTGATCCGGAAAACTACGTCCGTGGACAGAAGGGCGCGGGTACTGGAGCTTACAACTGAAGGCAGACTCACGATTGAGCGGGCCTTTAAGGACCATGCGCAGGACTTGGAGCGAGTGATGTCAGTTTTAGGGAGCGAAGAGAAGGAGCAGCTTTACGCGAGCTTGAGAAAGCTCGGTCAGTTTGCGGCTCAAACTCTGGAAGAGAACACGTTCGCGGCCAAGAACGGGTAGTTGCCCCGCCTCAATTCCAGCCAAAGCATAACTTCTGTAAAAGCAAGAAAGGAACTTACTATGTCCACTCCTATTGTGGGACTTCATCACGTAACCGCTATCGCCTCCGATCCGCAACGAAATCTGGACTTCTATACGCAAGTGTTGGGTCTTCGTTTCGTAAAGCGAACGATCAACTTCGATGACCCGGGCACCTATCATTTCTACTTCGGCAATGATGTGGGCGCGCCGGGAACCATTCTAACCTTCTTTCCTTGGCCGCACGCCGGTAAGGGCCGCTTGGGCGCGGGCGAGACGATTGCCACTGCGTTTAGCATTCCAGTTGGCTCCTTCGCGTTTTGGGCCGAGCGCCTGAAGTCCAAACGTGTCCCATTCACAGAAAGAATTCGTTTTGGCGCCCGGGTGATTACGCTCGGTGATCCGGATGGAATGATTCTCGAACTCATTGAGAACACGGAGTGCCGGGCCACCCAAGCTCCTCGATACGGTGATATCGGAGCAAGCCAAGCCATACAGGCCTTCTATGGGGTCACTCTACTGGAACGGAGCGCGGCGGGGACCGAACAGGTGCTAGGTCTCATGGGTTTCGAGCGGGTTGGCGAAGAAAATGGTGTGATTCGTTTTGCTCCGGAAGGGGACGCTCTCGGCCGGTTCATCGATATCCAGATCGATGAAACTGCACCGTCAGGACGGATGGGCGCTGGAACCGTGCATCACATCGCCTTTCGTAACGTGGATGATGCAGCTCAGGCCGAATGGAGAAACATTCTCTCTCCGCATCTGAGCGTGACACCGGTTCAGGACAGAACCTATTTCCACTCCATTTATTTTCGGGAGCCTGGTGGCGTTCTGTTCGAAATGGCCACGGACAATCCCGGTTTCCTGATTGACGAGCCCATTGAAAGTCTTGGCGAGGCTCTGCGCATTCCCCACTGGTACGAGCCTATGCGCAAGGAAATTGAACGTACTTTGACTCCACTCGAACTGCATAAGACTTCGCAAGCAACACCGGCAGGAGCCAGCCGATGACGAACATACACAATCGCGAAAGTCTGCCGGTCCTCAGGGCTGGCGCTCCGCTGGAAAAAGCGACCGGAGCAATAATCCTGTTGCACGGAAGAGGTGGCAGTGCAGAAGAAATGCTTCAGCTTGGCGGGGCACTCACCCATGGTGATCTCGCTCTGCTGGCGCCGCAAGCACTGCGGCACACGTGGTATCCCTTGTCGTTCCTGGCGCCTCGTCACCAGAATGAACCTTTTCTTTCCGACTCGCTCAAGCAGGTAGAAGAAGCGCTGGCTAGTGCCACGAGCACTGGTTTGAAGCCTCGGCAAGTTGTTTTTTGCGGATTCTCACAGGGAGCTTGTCTGGCAACTGAGTTTGTAGCGCGCCATCCGCAGCGCTACGGGGCGCTACTCGCTTTTACCGGTGGCTTAATTGGTCCGATGGAGGAACCGATCTCGCTTACGGGTGATCTGGCTGGCACACCGGTGCTGTTAAGCTCCGGGGACCCCGACCCCCATGTACCGTGGAAGCGGGTGGAGCAATCGTGTGAACTGCTGAGCGGAATTGGCGCCAAAGTTGTTTTGCAGCGGTATCCAGGAAGGCCACATACGGTTCTGCCGGTGGAAGTTGAGGCAGGGAAAGAGTTGTTGCTGCGGATGTAGCGGGTACCGTTGCGTTGCTGCGTGGCGACCCCGATTGATTGACTAACCAGAGGTTTGCGCCGAGGGCGAGGAGTCGACCCTAGCAATCCTTCACGACAAGCTCGCGCGATGTCCACGGCATGTTGGCGAGATGCCGAGTGAACGCCACGCCTCGGGCTGCGTACTCGGAATAAAGTGCGTCCGCATTTTCGACAAATAGGTAGGCGTCCAGCAGTTGGTCCGAATACTTGTCGGGATTAGCTGTGGGCGCCATGTCCTAATCGGAGTAGGAGTAGGTGTGTCGCAGTGGTTATCCCAGTCGTCATCGGGTGTTGTAGTAGTCGAGCGGCTAACTGGCTGGACGCCCAGGCGGACACTATCGGTGCGGTGGTTATTGGGGAGACAGGCTTTCGGATAACGGCAACTTATGCGCCTCAACCGCAAAGCACTCGGTGCTCCTCTGGTGGACGGTCCCCGGAACGACGCCCCTACTGGAATCAGTAATTAGAGCCACGGGGGTATGGAAACCCGCGCTCAAAATATCTGGCGAAGCACGACCGCTTGTTGGAACACTGTGCAGGAGACGTTCCGGTACTCAAAATGGTCTTTGCGGGCTCTAGAAGAACCGGTTTTGAGAACAATGCTCGGTCGCTCGATTTCTGTTTCAACACAGACTAGTGGTTTTTCATACAAGCGAGGGCAAAAGTGCTCAAGACGGTGTCGTATCGCTGATTCTGCTCCAGCAAACCGTAGTGTGCGGAAGGAGTGACTACTTCCAGCGTGGAGTGCAGAATAGATCCATGCATGAACTCACTTGCGCTTGGCAACGTTGTGGTGTCCTGCTGGCCGACGACAATCAGCACTGGCACAGGAATGCCGGCTAACACCGGTTTTGCATCCCAATGAAACATGGCCAGAGTACCGCGGGCAACGACCGCGGGGGAGGACTTGTACCCATAGCTGGCAATGAGGTCCACCTGTCCCCAGGTTTCGGCCCCCGCGAAAGCGCTTTTTGCATTGTTAATTTGTGCGAGTCCGCTTCGATAGCTGAACCAGTTCATTATGCGGAAGAGCGGGGAAAGCCAGATCATTGCGTGCAGTAGTGGCTCCGCGACCGGCTTCTGAAGAGCCTGTGAAAGGCTCGCATCCTTCGTGGTTGTGACCGGATTAGTATAGGAGGTGTCAAACTCGGCAATGCCCAAAACCTGATGGCCGAGTTTATCGGGAAACAAGCGGCAGAACGTTAAATTGATCATGCCACCAATGCTGTGACCGACCAGGATCACTGGCTTGCCATTGTCCTGGCTCAACACCACATCCAAATCTCTCGCCATCGTTTCCAACGTGTAGTCTCGGTTTGCTGGCTGGCTGGAACCGCCGAGACCTGGCAGATCCCAAAAGATCAAACGGAACTTGTCAGATAAATGCTCTTTGGCATAGTACCACTCGGTGCTGCTTGTTCCCCAACCATGAGTAAAAATTAGTGACGGTCCATCGGTGCGCCCAAGAATCTCCATGCGGAGTTTTGTTCCGTTTGAAGTGGTCACATACCTCACGCTCCCGGGCGGAACCTCCTTCGGCTCATCCTGACCAGCGGGGAAAGCCAAACTTACTAATTCGCGGCCTGCGAAGGTGAAGGCAAGGATGGCGAGACTGATGACGACCGGAACAAGTATGGCAGGGGCAGCCAACACAGCTACCGCTGGGCTTCTTCTCTCCGGAACAACCTCGGTTTGCAGATTAGCACGGTTGTGGACCTCAGCGCGCGCTTCGTAGACCATGCGCGGAGTAGAAAGGCGCCGGTACGTTTTCCAAGCGTGATAGAGCAGCAGGATAGCCCCCAGAAAGAGGATGAGCTCGAAAACACCAACCAATACAGTTGAAAGCAGGGCAATAGGTAGAAGCATCAGAGTGGGAGCCTCACGGACTCAGCTAGAGGAACAATAAGTAGATGCACTCTGTTCATTAAGCGTTCGCTTTGTTCCGCACGAAACGACCGCGAGTAAGTGTAGGCGCCCCCTCGGCCCGGCAAAAGACAGAAATCGAATCAACACGGTTCAAGAGCAGCGGGCGAGATGGGTTGGTAGTTGATGCGTGCAGCCGGGCGACAGGCTGTGAGCGGAGTTTGCGAGATGCAAAGTTCTTGTTAGCGGCCACTGCGCGGATCAAACCAACCTGATAAGCTCTTGGGCCGTTGGAGAACCATTGGCAGTTTAATCGGTTGAGCTCTTGATAAGATTGCGCATCATAGAAACGCCAGGATTTACATCGGCGCAGGTTTATGTCTGGTGGCACTGTCAGCTTTAGTGTTGGGCCAAACCAGAAAAGCCGGATTATGGGAAGTAACGACCCAGACGCAGAGGCAGTCTGGAGCGGGTTCAGATCCGAGCGGCGCGCAATCGACGTCAAACACAACACAGGTTTGCCTAACCCAGGAGCAGATTGACGAATACGGAGCTTTTATTCCGCAGATACCCTGGTTGCCGAGTGACGAACGTCGTCAAAAAGCCCGGCGGCATGAACGGGGAGATGGTCTGCGCCGGAAGAATAAACGGAAAAGCGACGCTGGAGTCCTCTTCCGAGGCAGAGTGAAGCTCCATTCAGGCAGGGCAAATGAAACCGCAGTTCAGTCTTAATGCATGAGCGCCGATTTCGAATAAGTGATACCATCGGCAACGGTTCAATATGTCCCACTTCAGACCGGGTCCGGACGAGCGTGACACTCTCAAGAAAGCAGTCACAAAGTTCGCACATGATCCCGTCAGATCGCAACTGCTTTTGCGCCTCGAACGGGATGATGCGGAGTACAGCCCTTCCAATGAGGAATGGAATCACCTCAAGTTTTGCATCGAGCAGCACCATCTCCACGCCCAGACGGAAGTGCGGCGAGATCCTAAAAGGAAGCAGGCAAAAGTCGAGTTGGAGAAAGCCGACGCCCTAGCAAGAAAGTTCCATCCTAACTTCTCTTAACCGATCACTAGTGTTGGTGAATAGGTTCTGTTGGGCTAGTTGCCAGCCACCCGTCGCTAAGTTCCAGGTTGTGACGTGATCCAGCCGCAGTCGGAAGATCGTCGCTCGCTTACATTCCAGCGACGCAGTTCCGAAGGCGTGCGTCTCGCGTCGTGCTGCGAGCTTCACGGCGACACTTAGGTGCAGATTGAGCGTGCGCTAAGCGCCGGCGTGAACATCAAGAGCAATCTCGGTGTCCCAGCCTTGATTCACTCCATCACTGGGATTCTTGGGCTTTCCTTCCGGGTAAATAGTCTCGAAGTTAGACGAATTCAGCGGGGGTAAGCCACTCAGTTTAGAGAAGGCGTTGGCGTCGGAGAGAACGGTAGGATAGCCGTACGCCGAACGAGAAATGCCTGGAGGTACCCGCACGTTTTCAGCCCGGAAACACTAGCGGCGTACTGGCCGGCCTCACGTCTCAGGTGGGCATCCGCGACATGCGCCTGGAATGTCCTGCGCTTGGCCGTGAACTGGTGAAGATGGGTTTGGAATGCGCTTCCTACGTTGGCCGCGGTTTTGTGAACTCGTGGCAACGTTGTGAGCAGGGTAGAGTGCTTTACTCTGGGGGACCATAAAGAATAGCAACGCGACACAAACCAACCTGCAGTTGTTGCGCTTGAGGTTTTGGCCGGTTTCATGAGGTCTCCTGTCGGGCGAGAGTATATCCAAAGCGATCGCAAGTCTGACTGATCCGGCTGGTCAGAGGAGTCGGAGACAGCAGACTCATCCGACCCCTCTGGCCAGTCAGAGGTGACAGACTGGTCAGACTTGAGTGACCGCTTTTGAAGCGTGAGACGATATACCGCTTACCTGCGTCCCTTAGGCAGAATTAATGAGGTTTGGACTCACCCTGCCGACGAACAGTAAGGTGAGTCCCAGAAAAGCTAGTCGAACATGCCTTCGAACAACGCCGAACTCAAATAGCGTTCACCGGCGTCGGGCAGGACAACCACAATGGTCTTACCCGCAAACTCATCCAGATGTGCCAGTTTGATTGCGGCGCTGGCGGCGGCTCCACATGAGATTCCGCATAGAATTCCTTCTTCGCGAGCCAGGCGGCGCGCCGTTTCAATCGACTCTTCGTTAGTCACCTGTTCCACGCGATCAATCATGCTCATGTCCAGGTTGCCGGGGACGAAGCCTGCACCGATACCCTGAATCTTGTGTGGGCCGGGCTTGATTTCCTGGTGCTCAAGCGTCTGGGTAATGACCGGGCTGGCGACTGGTTCCACAGCTACCGTGGTCAGATGATGCTTCTTCTCGTTCTTGATGTAGCGGGAGACTCCGGTCAACGTTCCGCCGGTCCCTACGCCTGAGACAAAAACATCGACAACGCCTCCGGTATCTTCCCAGATTTCAGGCCCGGTGGTTCGGAAATGGATTTCGGGATTCGCGGGGTTGTTGAACTGCTGCGGCTGGAAGTAGTGGTCAGGGTCCGATGCCCGGATTTCTTCGGCTTTAGCAATGGCGCCCTTCATTCCTTTTGCGCCTTCAGTTAACACGAGGTTAGCGCCGAGAACCTTCAGCACCTTACGCCGCTCCAGCGACATGCTTTCCGGCATAGTCAGGGTAATGGAATAGCCGCGAGCTGCCGCCACGAATGCCAGCGCGATGCCGGTGTTGCCGCTTGTAGGCTCCACAATCTCTTTGCCTGGCCTGAGAATGCCTTTTTCTTCCGCATCCCAAATCATGGACGCTCCAATCCGGCATTTGACCGAATATGCGGGGTTTCGGCCTTCAATCTTGGCCAGCACGGTTGCCTTGGCGCCGTTGACGACGCGGTTCAGCTTGACCAGTGGGGTGCGGCCAATGCTGAATGAATTGTCCTGATAAATCATTGTTGGTTTCCTTTTCCTAAATTTCCCAATTGGGCACGTAGTGAGTGTTCCTGGCTTGCCACTCGCGTGCCAGTTCTCCGAAACTTGTGTGGTCCAGCACGTCAGATACGGCTTCATCCACGCGCTGCCAGATGACGCCAAATGGATCTTCCTTGAGCGTGCGGTTGGAGCTTTTCATGCTTTCAACAGCCCTCAAGACTTCACCCACGGTAATGGAATCGGGCAAACGCGCCAGCAGATATCCACCTTCAGCGCCACGGCGCGAATCCACGAAACCGTTCTGCTTGAGACCGGCGAGAATGAGTTCCAGGAATTTCTGCGGGATTTTCTGACGCCGCGCAATTTCCGCGATCTTGACGGGGGGCATGGGGGTTCCGCGGGGAGCCGCCTGGTATTGAGCCGAAAGATCGAAGACCGCTTTAAGAGCGTATTCGCTCTTAACAGAAATGTTCATCGCTTTTCATCTACGATTCTAAGCCCACCGCTGATTGAATCCAGATCAATAAAGTAGAGTTGCAATGTTTCCGGCCCGAAAGACTGTTGATTTGCCGTTTTCGGTATAAAAGGAATGGTCCAGGACCACTCTTCGAGCGGGATATTATATTTTGGCGAGACAGCTTTTTGGAACAGACGGAATTCGCGGCGTAGCGGGACAGCCGCCCATGGATGCGGCGACGGCACATGCGCTGGGTGTAGCGCTGGGCAAATGGGCATGTGAGACCAGCCCGCAAAATGGCAAAGAATCATCTCCCGAAGTCGTCATCGGAATGGACACTCGTGAGAGCGGGACTTGGCTGGCTGAGCAGGTGGCCGGGGGCTTGGCGCGGTCGGGTGTGGCGGCACGGTTCGCCGGGGTCATTACTACGCCGGGTGTGGCGTATCTGACTCGAACTGGGCACTTCGTCGCTGGGGTGATGATATCGGCATCGCACAACCCTTACGAAGACAACGGGTTGAAAGTGATCAGTCATTCGGGTTTCAAACTGGCGGATGATGTGGAGTTGCACCTTGAAACTCTGATGCTGGATTGGCTGTCTTCCAGAGTGGAGGTGACGCCGGTTCATCTGCAAGCCGAACCTGAATTGGATCATCTTTATACCGATTACTTGGCTTCAACGGTTACAGGCAAGTTCCCGTTCAAGCTGGTGGTGGATTGTGCGAACGGGGCGGCTACCCAGGTAGCGCCACGCTTGTTTAATCAGTTAGGTGCGGATGTGGATTGGATCGGCGCTTCGCCGAACGGACGAAACATCAATCTGGATTGCGGATCATTGCATCTGGACAATCTGCGAAAGCGCGTGTTGGAGATTAACGCGGACTTGGGGATTGCATTCGACGGGGATGCGGACCGGGCCTTGTTTGTCGCCGGCAGTGGGCAAGTGGTGGATGGCGATGCCGTGCTTTATCTGGCTGGAACGCACTTGAAGCGCGCGGGGCAGTTAGATGCGGACCTGGTGGTGGCGACTGTCATGTCGAATCTGGGATTGCAGAAGGCGTTGGAATCGCAAGGCATTGAGATGTTGCGGACGCCGGTGGGCGATAAGTATGTGCTGGAAGAGATGGTGAGGCGCGGGGCGGTGCTTGGCGGGGAACAATCAGGCCATGTGATTTTTCTAAGGCATGCGACCACAGGCGACGGCCTGCTGACCGCGCTTCGCGTGTTGGAGATAGTTCGCGATTCGGGCTCAACGTTGGAGACGCTGGTGGCGGAGATCAGGAATTTCCCGCAGAAGCTGGTGAATATTCGAGTCAAGGTGAAGCGGCCTTTGAGTGAGCTCGAAACGGTTCAGACGGAGATTAGTGCGGCGGAGAAGGAGTTTTCCGGAAGCGGTAGAGTGGTTGTTCGGTTCTCAGGTACGGAACCGCTGGCGCGGGTGATGATTGAGGCGAAGACGGATGAAGAAGTGGATAAGTGGACAACTCGGATTGCGGATGCGATCCGCGCGGAGTTAGGTTCGGCGAATTAAGGCGTACTCAAATCATTCCAACGGCGCTGTTGTTTCGGGCACGGTCACGCCGCCCGTGGCTGGCCAAGGGGAGATACAAGCTGCTAACAACGCGCCGGGGCGTCAGCAGGGCCGCTACCCCGGCCAAGGTCCGTCGAGCAACTCTCAATGCGTCACGAGTGCCGGGTCGGTTACTACTGAAATCGGCGTGAAGTGGAGGATAAAAGACCGCATTCCGTATTCGAGGGAACTCATGCCTAACATGTGAGCTTCTTCGAGGGCGCGCTGGTTGGTCCAACCGTCGTGCTGAATGCGATAACAGGCGATAACAGTTCCCGTGCGATCCTTGCCCCGGCGGCAGTGCACGAAGATCTTTTGCGAGTTGTTCTGGTCTATCAGGTCCAGGAGTGTCTTGATCTGGGCGGCAGTGGGCGCCGAAAACTCGCGCAGCGGCAGATTTCGATAGTCCATGCCTAACTTGCCGGCCTGCTGCTTCTCAAACTCAGTGGCTGCGCTCGGCTCACGAAGGTCGAGGATGAGGTTTACGCCAGCAGCATGCAGTTCGTTCAAACCTTCCGCAGTGGGTTCGCCGCCGCGCAAAATATGATCATTAACTACAGCAAAGTTTCTCACGTGAACTGAGGGCCGGGTGGAATCAGCTGCAAAGCCGCTGATTGTAAAGAGTATCAGGAAAGCAAAAAATCTCATTCGTACTATTGCGGTTTGGGTGTTGACGGCGGCTTGCTGGACGGCGGATCATTCTCAACCGCTCCGTATTGAATGGCCGAATCCGTCTTGAACTGGAACTTCTTGTAATGGTCATATTTGACCACTACTTTAATGCGCTGTGACTGGCCGTCTTTAAAGTTCAAGGTGTCATCAGCGTAGGTGTAAGTGGGGAACCAATACTTTCCGTCAATTTGTTCGCGATAGGTCTCGAACTTTGGAAATTGCTGATCTTCACCGCGGCGCAATGCGCCCGTGCTGCGGCCGAAGGTCTTGACGATTTGCAGGTCCTGATCATCGACCCAGATTTCGCCATCAAAGTAACGCTTGCGATCCTTCGTCAGCACCTTAGGTGCGACATTGAATGTGTAGCAGGTGATTTCGTCCACTTTCTCGCGGCCTTTGTAAGTGACGTTGTACTCATTCAACGTGTCGTTGGTCATGACGAAAGGCATCACATTGCGCAGATCCTGCTCATCTTCGCCAGTCATGACGATGTTTTGTAGTGAAACGACAGGCGCGTAGGTGACATGCGATGTGCGGCGGTTACGATCATCGAAGCTCACTTCCTCCACCACTTCAAAGCTGCCGCCGGCGGGCGATGTCTCGGTGATCTTGCTGGTCTGCCGGTAGGTGTAAAGCTCACGGGCGCGAGCGAACTCGGTTTCCTTGTCGGTGAATTTACGAATTATGTCTTGGATCTCGGCCGGATTGGGATCTTTGCCAACCTCCACCGCGCTTGCCACGCCAGACGCAGCAAGAAAAATGAGAGCAAGTGCACAAATATGAGACTTCATGACGACTATTCCCTATTGTGACGGATTTTTCATCAGAAGTGGTTTCAGCGAGGCAGATCCAGCAGGGCTTTCGCTATGGTGACGCGCTGCATGTTGCTGGTCCCCTCATAGATTCTGCCTATTTTTGCATCGCGATAGAGTTTTTCCACCGGGTAATCTTTTGTAAATCCGACGCCTCCGAAGACCTCAATCGCTTTTGAGGCGACCTCCTCCGCAATGGTTGAACAAAAATACTTCGCCATAGCGGCTTGGGTGACGAAAGGCTGCTTGGCGTCGCGCAGGCGAGCCGCGTTATAGACCATCAGGCGCGCGGCCTCTACCTGCGTTGCCATCTCGGCGATTTCGAACTGCACGCCTTGAAACTGACCAATGCGCTGGCCGAATTGTTTGCGGTCGCGCGCGTATTGGAGGGCGTGCTCAAGCGCCCCTTCCGCCAAGCCAAGCATCTGGGCAGCGATACCGATGCGTCCTTCGTTCAAGGTTTCGATCGCTACCTTATAGCCTTTGCCGTGTTCGCCCAAAATGTTGTCCGCAGGAACCCGCGCGTTATCGAAGATCAGTTCACAAGTGGATGAGGCGCGGATTCCGAGTTTGTCTTCTTTGCGGCCTACCGTGAAGCCGGGTGTTCCGCGCTCTACCAGAAAGCAGGTGATTCCTTTGTAACCGGCGGCTGGATCAATGGTTGCGAAAACCAGGAAGATATCAGCTTCGGCAGCGTTGGTAATCCAGAGTTTGCGGCCGGTTATGGAGTAAGAATCGCCGGTAGCTGTGGCGCGCGTGGTGAGAGCAAAGGCGTCCGAGCCGGCGGAGGGTTCAGACAGCGCATAGGAACCGATGCTTTCAATTGCCAGCCTGCTCAAGTACTTCTTCTTCTGCGCAGGCGTACCCCAGGCTTCGATGGCGTTGTTCACCAGCGTGTTCTGCACGTCCACAATGACGGAGGCGGCCGGGTCTACTTTGGCGAGTTCCTCAATGGCGATGATCGACTGAAAAAACGTTCCCCCCTGGCCGCCATATTGTTCGCTGATGTCGATGCCGAGCAAGCCCATTTCAAACATCTCATCCAGCAGATCCTTTCGGAACTTTGACGCCTCATCCATGGCCCGGACATGCGGCGTTAGACGTTCGCGCGCGAATCGTCGCACGGAGGTTTGAAAGAACTGCTCATCTTCATTGAGCCGGGTGAGCGGTGGCGCAACAGCTTCGACGACGGTGGGTTTCACGGGCCCATCATATAGTGATTTGCGTGGTGCATCGGACGGTAGCGCTTGGGTTTCGCGTTCATTCGGGATGGGCATGCGCGGTCGCAGCGACCGGGTCGTCGCGCGAACCTGTGATTTTGGGACGGCGTCGAATCGAGCTGGCGGATTCTGCCATGGCCGGCTCCAAGCAGCCGTACCACGCTGCGGCAGCGCCCGGCTGCTCCGATCCAGCATCCTTGATTCGTGAACTGCATCGGCGGTCCGAGGACTTAGCTACAAGAGCAATCAGCAATCTGGTGGATGAGATCAGAAATGATGGATCGGCGGTGGTCGCCGCGGGAATTATTTTTGCTTCAGGGCGACCGCTGCCGGAACTGGCGATGATTTTGCGATCGCATCCGCTGCTGCACACGGCAGAAGGCGAGTTCTTCCGTCTGGTGCTGGTGAGTGCGTGTGAGCACTGCGGAATCGCTGTTATCAGAGTCAAAGAACGGGAAATCTGGGAGAAAGCTAGTGGTGTTTTGGGGTGTTCTGTCGGTGATCTGGAAAGGTGTCTCAATGGACTCAGCAAGTCTCTCGGGCCGCCTTGGACTCGGGATGAAAAGCTCGCTTCGCTTGCTGCTTGGATTGCGATGTAAGTGCCTTAAAGAAGCGATCGCTGGAAAAGTTTCCAAAGGCTCTCCAGAGAAATTCGGCGCGAGTCCAGTGGTGGGTTAGAATCAGGTGCCAAATGACTAGGGGCAATAGATGACAAGACCTGGCGTATCCGAGCGAGACTCGCCTACCTCCATATACGTTCAGCGGTTCGATGTCATTGAGGACCGCGAAAAGGGTCTCTCGCGCGGGCTAAGTTCGGGGCAGCTCGCGATGATTGCCATCGGCGGAGCCATCGGTACCGGGCTCTTCCTGGGCAGCAGTTTTGCGATCGGCTTTGCCGGACCATCGGTAATTCTCAGCTATGCTGTGGGGGCAGTAATTTCGCTCCTGCTGATGGGTTGCCTGGCGGAGATGACGGTGGCGCATCCGACATCTGGCTCGTTTGGCGCGTGGGCGGAGTTTTATGTCGGCCCCCTTGCAGGATTCCTGGTTCGGTATGCCTACTGGTCTTCCCTTGTGCTGGCGGTGGGAACAGAAGTGACCGCCATCTCCGTGTATATGCGGTTTTGGTGTCCAGCGGTACCGGGCTGGTGCTGGATCATTTGCTTTTCCTCCATTCTAGTGACGGTCAACGCGCTGAACGTGCGGGTTTTTGGGACCGTGGAATACACATTCTCCGCACTGAAAGTGTCAGCCATTATCGTTTTCATCCTGTTGGGCGGTTGGATGGTTGCCGGCACGGGTTTCAGCAACTACACCGCGCGTGGAGGATTTTTCCCCAAAGGGTTCTGGGGTATGTGGGTGGCGGTGGCGGTCTCGATATTCAGCTATCTCAGTATTGAGATGATTGCCGTCGCCGCGGGCGAGGCGGTTGATCCGCGTCGTGCCGTCACAACAGCGTTTCGGGCTACAACAGGCCGCTTAGTCCTCTTTTACCTGTTGACGCTGAGTATCATTCTGGCGATTGTGCCCTGGACGGAGTCGGGCAAAGGCGAGAGTCCCTTTGTCACTGTGATGGCGCGTTCCCACATACCGTTCGCGGCTGCCGTGGTGAATTTCATTATTCTGGTAGCGGCGCTCTCGGCCATGAACAGCCAGCTGTATTGCACAGCAAGAATGATGTTCAGCCTGGCGAGGGCGGGGCATGCGCCCACGGTCTTTGGCAAAGTCAGCGCGCGCGGGACACCGGCGGCCGCACTGTTGTTGTCGTCCACCGGAATCGCGGTAGCGGTGGCGCTGAATGTGCTGTTTCCGAAGGTTGCCTTTACTCTGATGCTTGCCATTTCCATGTTTGGCGCAATGTTTACCTGGCTGATGATTTTTGTGACTCACCTGTATTTCCGGCGTGCCCACCATGACGCCGAACTCCCGTTTCGCATGTGGGGGTATCCTTATTCGAGTTTGGCCGGAGCGGGCTTGATGGCGGCGATTTTGCTGACGACAGCATTTACCAGGGAGTTTCGCCTGACTTTGACTTGCGGATTACCCTTGCTGTGCTTCTTTTGGTTGACTTGGCAATTAGGGAGGCGGCGGTCCTTATGACCGATTTATTACTGGCCTGGCGTAAGGAGTTTCCCATCCTGGCGCACACCACTTACATGATTAGCCACTCGCTGGGCGCGATGCCTAGGCGTGCTTCGGAGGCAATACAGCAGTTCACCGACACATGGGCAACGCGCGGCATTCGAGCGTGGGAAGAAGGCTGGTGGGACATGCCGCTGACCGTAGGTAATCTCATCGCCTCCATCATTGGAGCGGCTGAGGGCGAAGTGGTGATGCATCAGAACGTCTCCATTTGCCAGTGGGTTGTGACGTCCTGTTTCGACTGGAGAGCACCGCGCAACAAGCTGGTGACGGATGGGCTGAATTTCCCTTCCAACGACTATATTTATTATGGTCTGGAGAAGCAGGGAGCGGTGATTGTGCAGGCGCCATCGGCAGACGGCATGACGTTGCCGGTGGAAGCCATGCTGGCAGCGATTGATAAACAGACGCGGCTGGTGTCGGTTTCGCATGTGGCGTTTCGCAGTTCTTACATTCAGGATCTGGCAGCCATCATCGAACGGGCACATGCGGTGGGTGCGATGGTTGTGGCGGATCTGTATCAATCGGCCGGATGTGTGCCGGTGAATGTGCGTGAGTTGCAAGTGGACTTCGCCACTGGCGGCTCAGTGAAGTGGCTGTGCGGCGGTCCGGGCGCAGGCTATCTATATGTGCGACGCGATTTATGGAGTGAACTGGAACCAGCGGCCACTGGATGGCAGGCACACCGCGAGCCCTTTGCATTTGAGGGAGGTCCAATCAAACTGGCTAACGACGCAATGCGCTTTCTGAATGGCACTCCGAATGTACCAGCTCTGTATTCGGCGCGCTCGGGCTACGAGATCATCAATGAGATAGGAGTTGAACAGATAAGAGCCAAGTCGCTGCGGCAGACTCAATTGCTGATGGATTTGGCCGATTCCTTATCGATTCCTGTGCGGACCTGTCGGGAAGCGGCACGGCGCGGCGGCGTTGTCATTCTGGACGTGCCTAACGGCAAGGAAGTCACACGGGAATTGGCACGGCGTGAAATTCTGGTAGACTTCCGGCCGCAAGCGGGTATTCGCATCGCTCCGCACTTCTACACAACAGACGATGAGGTGGAACGTACGGTGAAGCACATTAAAGATATTGCTTGCGTTTACGCGTAAACGATTTCCGGTAACCGATCGGAGCTAAATCCGCCAGAACCAACCTTTTCTGTACATTCCATAAGCAACCAAATACATCAGTGCAACAAAACTCAATGCCCAAAGCAGCGAAGCATTGTTCACCGACGCAATCGGCGCGTAGAAGCGACTGTAAATGATCTCGTGCAAGCTGGATCCATCGATGTGGACGTAATCCAGGATCTCTGCAAGCACTTCCGAGGCGAGATATACTGCAATGCTGTTCATTCCGACTATCGTCAGAGGCTTCACTATCTTCTTATAGCCGCGCTCATCCACCAGCCAAAGGCTAATTGATAGAACAACAAAATCCAATCCCGCCATCAACAGTGCAAACGAACAACTCCAGAGCTTCTTGTTTATAGGCATCCAGATGCTCCACACCTCTGCAGCGCAGATCAACACGACGCCGATCAAAGCCAGCCAGCCGATCCGCTTCAGCAGTGATTCCTTCCGCCGTAAAATGTGGCCCGCCATGATGCCCAGCAGTGAGGTAGCAATGGCAGGTAGAGTGCTGACAACGCCCTCCGGATCCCAGGTCTTTGTCGAGGCGTAGTTGTGCGCGCCCAGGACAACGCTATCCACATAGTGCGCGAAGTTGCCGTCCACGTCCAAATGCCCGGCGCCATAGCCGGGGACCGGGGCGTAAAACATCAAACCTGTGTAGAGCAGCAGAAGTCCAGCCATGGTGGCTATTTGCCCTTTGATGTTCGTAAACAGATAAATCAGTGAGGCAACCAGATAGCAGATGGCGATTCGCTGCAGCACGCCTAAAAAGCGGCTGTGTGAAAGGTCAAAATGCGGCGGCAGATAAAGCGCGAATCCCAGCAGATAGAGGATGGCCGCCCGGCGCAAGATGGGCGGAATCAGCGCGGTCCGCGATGCTCCTGATTGCAACCGCTTGCCTAACGAGAGCGTGATGGCGACCCCCACAATCCACAGGAATGAAGGGAACACGGTGTCAGTCAAGGTCCAGCCATTCCACGCTGAATGTTCAAGCTGGTTATAGGAGTGCGGTCCGCCGCCGTTGTTCACCAGCACCATCAGCAACATGGCCGCTCCCCGGAATGCGTCCAGGGCGGTTAAGCGGGCCAAACCCGCGGCTTGAGTCATCAGCGGAATGTCAGTGACGGCGCCGGTTGCTGCCGGGTGATCGGCTGGCGCCCACTCGTTCGAAGGCATACCAAATCATACGATTTCGGCGCCTTAACAACCGGTAGAAGAATGCCGATAGAGATTTCGTGGGCACTTCACGACGCGCTCTGGTTCCAATTCTTCTGCTGTGTGTTCTCGCTCCCGCGCAAGAGCAGGCTAGGTGGACTCGAATGCAGGAAGCCAACTTTGAGGTCTACTCGCAAGGTGACCCCAGGGAAGCCGAGCCGCTGGTGCAATCGTTTGAGCAACTGCGCAACGCCTTAGCCCAGGCTAGTCTCCTCCGGATGGAGGGAAGCCCACAGTTGAAAATCATCGCGTTCCACTCGGAGATCGAGTACAACCAATACCGGCTGAATGCCGGGTCCTTGGCTTACTACCAGCAAACGCATCGGGGCGATTACATTGTGCTTCCAGACCTGGACGCGCGTCATCGCCAAGTGTCTCTCCACGAATTTACCCACTTCGTCGTTGCGCACTCGGGTCTTACTCTCCCGTTGTGGCTGAACGAGGGGCTGGCTGATTTCTACTCTACCTATCAGGTGTCAGGTGAGAGTGTGACCTTTGGATCTCCGGTGCCCGGCCGGCTCAGCGTCTTGCGGTCCCGCGCATGGTTGCCGCTTTGTGAGCTGTTTCAGGTCTCCTCAAACTCGCCTTACTACTCAGATTTAGACAGGATGAAATTGTTCTATTCCGAAAGCTGGGCGCTTGCTCACATGTTCGTGGCGAATCCCGCTTATGCTGTCCGATTTGCAGAGTTCCTCAGCAATGTCTCAGCGGGGCACAGTTCCCAGGAAAGTCTACAACTCGTTTACGGCAAGACTATTGGCCAGGTTGAGGAAGAACTGCACGCTTATTTAAAAGGCGCAAAATTACCGCTCATTCAAGCCCGGCTAACTGCAGGTGAGAAAAAGCTACCCGCATCCGCCGCCCCTTCTACCATCTCGAACTCGGAGATGGACATTAACTTGGCTGACCTGGCGTTAACCAGCCCCGGTACTCGCGCTTCTGTGGAGAGCCGTTTGTCCAATGCGGCAAGCGAGTTAAGCGAAAACTCCGAGCCCGAAGAAGCCCTCGGATATCTGGCTCTCCGAGAGGGAGATCTGCAGGAAGCGCGAGATCATTTCCGCAAAGCCGCCGCTAGGAACTCCCGTGATCCGAAGGTACTTTTCTATCTCGCCCATCTCGACCATGTTGCGGGGGAAACTCCAGACCGGATCATTCCCTTGCTTGAACGGTCGCTCGCGCTAAGCCCTGATCTCAATGATGCCAGACTAGAACTTGTGTTAGTAGAAGCGGAAATTGGCGATTATGAAACTGCCCTTGCTGACCTCCGAAAGGTGCGTTCATTTCGCCCCGAGAATGCTTACGCCGTCGCCTACACCGAAGCTTATTGTTACGCCTACACAGACAGGTTCGCTGAAGCGCGGAAGGCGGCGGAGTATGCGAAGTCACTAGCCACCGGCGAGCACGATCGCGCGGAAGTAACGAGGCTTTTGGAGTATATTGATCAACAAGAATAAAGCTTTACGAGTCGCCCATGAGTTGCAACACGACTTGCCGGGAATGCGGATGCGCCCGATGCTCAAAGACGTAAAGCCCCTGCCAGGTACCTAGCGCCATCTCGCGGCTAATCACTGGAATGGTGATGCTGGTGTGAGTAAGGGTCGAACGAATATGTGATGTCATATCGTCCGGACCCTCCGCTATATGCCTGAATCCCTCGCCTTTCTCCGGTACCAGGCGTTCGAAAAAATCACGCAGATCCAGAATGACATCCGGATCTGCGTTCTCTTGAATCACCAGGGAACAGGAGGTGTGCTGGATGAACACGACGAGCGCGCCGCTGCTGAACTGCTGCTTCCGCAGCCATTCCGACACTTGTCGGGTAAACGGATACAGCCCCTTGCCCCTGGTGGAGATGGTCAGTGTTGTGTGAACAACCACGAGCGTCCTACACCGCGCGGCTTAAAACTCGATTCAACCGCTGTACGAAAGAACCCGGATTCTCAACCGGCAATCCTTCAATCAGCAGGGCCTGATCAAATAGCAGCCAAGCCGAATCCTTGATCAATTCCTCATCACTGGAACCCAACAGCTTCTTGACGATCTCATGATCCGGATTGATCTCCAAGGTCGGCTTAGGCGCAGGCAAGCCCTTTTGGCCCATAGCTTTCAGCATCTGCTGCATTTTCATAGAGGGTTCATCCTCATCCGAAACAATGCAAGATGGGCTGTCCGCCAGCCTGGTTGACGCCTTCACGTCCTTCACACTGTCGCCCAGAATCCCCTTCAGCTTTTCCAGGAGCGGTTTCAGGTCGTCGCTCTTGTCCTGGTCGGCCGCATCTTTTAGATCTTCGCCGGCCGAACTCTTGTTGACAGCTTTCAACTCGACATCCTGATACTTGTCGATGCTCGAGAAAACGAACTCATCAATCTCGTCATCCAGTATCAGAACCTCAATGTCCTTCTTCTTATAGATCTCCAACAGCGGCGAGGAGCGCAGCACTTTGTCTTCGCCACCCGTAATGTAGTAGATGCCCTTTTGGCCCTCTTTCATTCGGGACTTCACATCGGCAAGACTCGTCCAGCCCTCGGACTTAGTCGTTTTCACACGCACCAGATCCAGCAGCGTTTCGCGATTTCCAAAGTCGCTGTAGATGCCCTCTTTGAGAGGCCGGTTATATTCTTCAATGAACTTCGTATACTGCTCTGGGTCTGTGCTCGCCAGCGACTTCAATTCCGACAGCACCTTCTTTACGCTTGCGGTCTTGATGGCGCTCAAGATCCGGTTCTGTTGGAGAATTTCCCGGCTGACATTCAGCGGTAGATCTTCGCTGTCGATGATTCCCTTTAGAAACCGCAAATACGGCGGCAGCAACTCTTTGGCATCATCGGTGATGAACACTCGCTTGACGTATAGCTTGACTCCGGGCTTATACCCAGCTTGATACAAGTCCATGGGAGCCTTGGACGGTATATAGAATAGCGTCGTGTACTCCATGGTTCCTTCGGCTTTGGTGTGGAACCAAAGCATGGGGTCTTCCCAGTCGCCTGAAATGCTCTTATACAGCTCTTTGTAGTCTTCGTCCTTTAGCTCGCTTTTTGAACGTTTCCATAGAGCGCTCGCCGCATTCACCTGCTCGGTGGTCCGCTTCTTGACCGACTTCTTTTCGCTCTCATCCCACTCACTCTTGTCGGCCGTAAGAAAGATCGGAAAGGCAATGTGATTGGAGTACTTCTTGATGATTTCCCGCAGCTTCCAGCTATTGGAAAATTCCTTACCTTCCTCACTGAAATGCAGCGTGACCGTCGCGCCTTGATGAGCGCGTTCAGCGGGCTCAATCTCATAGCCAGACTTGCCATCGCTCACCCAGCGCCATGCCTTTTCTTCCAGCGCCTTCCGCGAAACCACTTCTACCTTGTCAGCCACCATGAACGCGCTGTAAAAACCGACGCCGAACTGTCCTATCAGGTTGGAATCACGCTTCGCATCACCCGACAGATTCGAAAGGAAGTTCTTGGTGCCCGACCGCGCTATGGTGCCGAGATGGGAAATCAGATCATCCTCACTCATCCCAATCCCGTTATCGGTAATCGTTAACGTGTGCTTCTCTTCGTCCAGTTCCAAGTCAATCCGCGGATCGAATGGCAGTGACTTGTAGGCTTCTTCGGTCAGCGTCAGGTACTTGAGCTTGTCCAGCGCGTCGGAGGCATTTGAAACCAGCTCCCGTAAGAAAATTTCGCGATGTGAATAAAGCGAGTGGATGATCAGCTGAAGAAGCTGATTGACCTCAGTTTGGAATTCCTGTTTCGACATACTTTCATCCGTATTCTCGCAAAGCGGAACTTACCTTCTCCTGATTTCGTCCTGCCGGACATGAACAGTCTCGACTAGGGCGTCCGCTACTGTCTCAGGGTTTCGCCAAACACCAGGGCTTCGTTGCGATGGCCGTCGCCGCTCTTGCGCCTGGAATCTGATCAGCCACTGCCATCGTTAGTGTGGTTGAGAACGTTCTGCTTGAACCCTTCCCCTATCCTGATGCCAAACGCATTGTAATCGTCCAAGTCCACGACCTCAGGCAGTCCGCTCCAGGTGGCCGCCCAGCTTATTCGATGCCCGAATTCCTGGAAATTCGCCCAGACGCACACGCTTCAGAGACGGCTGGTATCAGAACGCTGGGGCACCGGCCACTTTTCTGTTGAATGGTCTGATCTGTGTAGGGTCTGATCGCAAATCAATTTTGGGTGTTGAACCGCACGACCCGGTGAGAATGCAGCGTAATCATGATATTGCCCGGCTCGGCATACTCGTGTGCCTCTTACCCGCAAGACGAACCGCGCACGTCCACCCGCTGGTATCGCTAAGGCATAGCTAACTCAAAATCCGAAGCAGTGCAAGATAAATACAATAAACGGGTCTAGATAGATCGGCCGAACCATAGTGAGTTCCTTTCGCTATGGATCTATCGGCTCCAAACACCTCTGACTTTGGCCCCAGGGAAGGGAATAATCCATTCAAACGGTAAAATTTTCGGGATGCTAAGACCGTCGATCGCAACAACATCCGTTGAGATCGCGATCAGAGAGGTGACCTAACCCGGAGTGCGTCACAAAGCTATTGTGAGAACAGCTAATATCCGGCAAGGCGCCAAATCAGGAGCCCGGCTAAACAACAGAAAGGCGGCACCCTAGGGGTGCCGCCCTCTCCTCATTCACCTGGATCTAATCCGACGAAACGACTACGCTACCTTTGCTTCGTAACCGTCAACTTCCATTGCCGTGGCCAAAGCCTTCCGTGTCTTACCGGCCAAGCTTCTCAGTCGTGAGTGTTTGTGCTTGGTCAGACGGCGTTCCACACTCCTGCGGGCCCGAAGAAGCCGAATCCGCACGGCCGTTTCCGACCATCCATTTTGGCTGGCAATCTCCTGTACCTTGTAACCCTCGATGTAATGACCTTCGAGAACCACCCTGTCGTTCGGCTTGCACTCATTCAGGATGCGCTTAACGTCGATAGCGGCAACATTCATGCGCGCTGGCGCCTGTAACTCTGGCAGAGTCTGGGTCTGAGGTTCGCGGCGGAGGAAGGTTCTGTGAATATTCAATGCGATGCTGTTCGTCCAGGTCAAAACCAGCGAAGGATCGCGCAATTGTTCGCGGCGTTCCCAACCTTTTGCCCAGGCAGCCTGTGCCGTATCCAACGCCGAATCGTACGAGAGTCCACGCGAAACCAGGAACCGAACGGTTAAATTGAATCCCTTTTGATATGCTTTCCCAAAATCCTCAGTAGTCATTTCTTCTCTCTCCGCTTCTGTTTTTTTAATTCGAATTCGTTGTTGAAGGTCCCTGCTCAGGAACTCGGCAACATCGCTTATCGGTCACGCTCTTCCTATGGCAGGTGAATGGCCAATGTCCTGGAAGGGGTAGGGGAGAAGGCGTAATCTACTAAAAACAAAAGAGATATACGTTGAGAATCGTCATCAGGAAGCTATAACCGCCGGGGGCAAATCTTTCCGGGCAGGAAATTTTTGCGCTGAGCCACGCATTGGGTTATCGCTGGAAACGAAAAACCCGAAGGTATGGTGCTTTATCAAGCGCACCCATACCTTCGGGCTTTATTCAAAAGTCAATTTTTCGAGAAGTTATTGCTTAACGGACTCGGAAGGTGCAGCTGGCGTTTCTACCTTCTCAGGCTCTTCGGTCGCTTGGCGCATGCTGTCCTTGAAAGAACGGATACCCTTACCTAAGCCTTGACCCAGCTCCGGAAGCTTCTTCGGTCCAAAAATGAAAAGCGCCACCACCAACACGATCAACAGGTGGCTTGGCTGTAAAAGTCCTTCAAACATAGGAAAACTCCCTTTGCGCGGCCTAGATTGAACCGCAACTATAGTATATATGAAGTTTGAGTCTAGATCGGCCCCCGGCTGCGGCCATTAGTACGATACAGTGCGCCGGTAGCTGACTTCCGGTTGACTTCCCTTATACGGTCGGCTATATTTCCTAAAGTACTGACTGCTCAATAAGTTGACGCCTCCCGATTGACCGTCCCCCGCTGGATGGTTGCTTCCGGCAAAGTTATACGGATTGCAGGAACTGAAAAGATTCGAATCTGAGGCCCGTTAATCTAGGACACTGAAACAACATATATGGCCGGTTCATCTGACGAATATGTTGAGGCACCAGGTTTGGAAAACGCTGAAGATTATCAGGCGTTCCTGGATAACTACAACATTCAGGGCACACAGCGCGAAGGCGAAGTTCTGCATGGCCACGTCCTTAGTGTTTCTGAAAAGCAGGTAATTGTCGATATCGGCCGTAAAACCGAGGGGCTCGTCCCGGCCGAACAGTTCCAGCTTGTTGAAGGCAAGCCGAACGTAAAGGCCGGCGACAATATCGAGGTCATGTTTGACCGTAGTGGGAATCAAGTGGAGGGATATATCCTTCTCTCCTATGAGCGTCCCCGCCGCATGCACATCTGGGATGACCTGGAAAAGGCTGCCACCGAGGGCACACCGGTTACGGGCAAGGTCCTCAGCAAGACTAAAGGTGGTTTAGCCATCGACATCGGTATCGTCGCCTTCCTGCCCAGTTCTCAAATTGAACTGCGCCCCGTACATAACCTGGACACCTATATGGACCAGGAAATGCAGGTTCGGGTTCTTAAGCTGAATCGCAAACGCGGCAATGCTGTGGTTTCCCGGCGTGTGCTGCTGGAAACCGAGGCCGTCACCCGCAAGTCGTTTGCTCTGGAGCACATCCACGAAGGCGACGTTGTCCAGGGCGTCGTGAAGAACCTGACAGACTACGGTGCCTTCGTTGACCTGGGCGGTATTGATGGCTTGCTTCACGTGAGCGATCTCAGTTACGGCAATGTCACGCACCCTTCATCCATCATTCACGTCGGGGAGACCATAACGGTCAAGGTCCTCAAGTTTGATCGCGAAAAGGAGCGAATCTCACTCGGCGTCAAACAACTGGCGCCCGACCCATGGGTAACTATTGAGGAGCGCTACCCTTCCCAAAGCCGTGTCATCGGCCGCATCGTTAGCGTCACAGACTACGGTGCCTTTGTTGAACTCGAGCCCGGCGTGGAAGGCTTGATCCACATCTCCGAGATGACCTGGAGCCGGCGCATGAAGCATCCGGCCAAGGTTGTTAAGGCCGGTGACCAGGTTGAAGCGGTTGTGCTTGAAATCAAGCCCAAAGATCGCCGTATTTCCCTTGGCATCAAGCAGTTGGAGGCCGATCCCTGGACTACTGTCGCCGATCGGTATAGCATCGGTTCCGTCGTGGAGGGCCGGGTGCGCAAGCTTTCTGATTTCGGCGCGTTCGTCGAAATTGAGGAAGGCATTGACGGCTTGGTCCACATCTCCGATATGTCCTGGACCGCCCACATCAAGCACCCCTCAGAGCTGGTGAAGAAGGGCCAGATTGTTCAGGCTGTCATTTTGAACATCGACGCGCCGAACCGCCGCCTTTCGCTGGGAGTCAAGCAGCTTCAGCCGGATGCCTGGGAGACTTTCTTCCGTACTTACAACCTTGGTGACATCGTCAGAGGCAAAGTTTGCCGCGCCGCTCAATTCGGCGTCTTTGTGGAATTGATGCCCGGTGTAGAGGGCCTGTGTCACCGCAGCGAAATAACCGATGAAAGCGGTTTCCGGCGCAGCGGTAAGGCTCCTTCTGCCGATGAACCCGCGCTTCCGGTCGGTGAGGAGTTCGATTTCAAAATTATAAAGCTCAATGAAGCGCAAAAACGTATCGGTTTGAGCCTGAAAGCGATCTCTGAAGACGATGAACAAAATCGCTTGCTGGACTATAAGCGCCAGGCCGTGGCAGCTACTTCCACTGTGGGCGATGTCATCAAGCAGCATCAGTCCGACGATAAGACCACTGGCTGATGGCCAATTTTCACGATAAGGATCCAAGCATGACGAAGGCTGAGCTCATTGAAGAAGTGTCAAAGGTAGTCGAGATGACACGCAAGGACTCGGAGACGATCGTCGAAACCATTTTCGACAGCATTGTGATGAGCCTTCACAAGGGCGACAAAATTGAGATTCGTGGTTTTGGCAGCTTTCGCACGCGTCAGCGCCAGCCCCGGGTTGGCCGTAACCCGAAAACCGGTTCGCGCGTGGAAGTTCCTTCCAAGCGCATCCCCTTCTTCAAGCCCAGCAAGGAACTGCGGGACTTGGTTAATAATTCGGTCCATGAACCCGTCGAGGAACCAGTCAAGACGCAGCATAGCTAGTCTGGTCTGGTATTGACATGGATCATCTGTGGACACCATGGCGGTCCACCTATATAACGGCTCAGAGGGATAAATCGCAATGTATTTTCTGCGATGCCGCCGCTTCGAACAATGATGAAGCAAACCTGGTGGCCCACCGCGCTGAATTCTGCTTCGTTCTACTGAATCGCTACCCCTATACCAGCGGGCACCTGATGATTGCTCCCTATCAACACGTTGCGCGCCTGCTAGCGTTGGATGACCATGTAACGGCGGAAATGATGCGGTTGGCTCGAGTCGCGGAAGCGATTCTGGAACACGCCTATAAGCCACACGGAATGAATTTAGGTTTAAATCTAGGAGAAGCAGCGGGTGCCGGCATTGAGCAGCACCTTCACCTTCACGTCCTGCCGCGCTGGAAAGGCGATGCCAATTTCATGACGACCGTTGCCGAAACCCGTATTTTGCCAGAGCTTCTGGAGGACACTTACCGGAAGATCTCGGCAGGTTTTCAAGCTGCCGGCGGTAGATAAACCAGAAATCTTCCCATGTAACTTCTTTTTATTAGAGACTTGTGTCACCCGATCAGTCACTATAACCTGTATAACCCCGATGTTTGATTGGTCACTTGAGCCGCGCACTCAGCTTGCCATATTGTGCTTGCTGACCGCATTTGTGTTCTGGAACCAGGACATACTTTTTTTTGCCTTCGCTACCATGGCTGCGATTACCCGCTTGGCCGATTACTAAGATCTCAGGCGGCTGTATTGATTTGTTGACGGACAGCGTCAGACTTGCATGTCCGGACTCCCCGATGAAGTTGCGTCCGCGAAGCTCGCGGGCTTGCGCTACGTTATTCCCAGTGGTCGCGGGATCCAGCGGAAGCGTCGAGGCGATGGCTTCTTCTACGTCGATGCAAACGGGGATCCCGTGGAAGATGAGACAACTTTAGGCAGAATCAAAAGTCTGGTGATTCCGCCTGCCTGGGAATCCGTCTGGATTAGCCCGTCGCCCAACAATCACATTCAAGCTATCGGCCGCGACGCGCGCGGGCGAAAGCAATACCGATACCACCCCGAATACCGAAAGGTCCGAGATCTCGTGAAATTCGACCGCATGCGAGAGTTCGGCCGGCTTCTTCCCAAAATACGGAAGGCGGTGGATCGTGATCTAAATCGGCGCGGACTGCCCAAGAAAAAGATCGTGGCGGCTGTCGTTCGCCTCCTTGAAACCAGCTACATACGGATTGGCAATGAGGAGTATGCCGAAGAAAACGGTTCGTTTGGCCTCACTACCCTCCGCAATCAGCACGTGCAGATTCTCGGCGGCGTTCTCAAGTTTAAGTTTCGCGGCAAAAGCGGCCAGAATCATGAGATCAAGCTTCATGACAGGAAACTCGCGCGCTTGTTACGGCAATGCAAAGATCTGCCCGGCAGCTCGCTGTTTGAATATCTGGACGAAGAAGGTAAGCCGCAGAATATCGAGTCCGGCGATGTGAATGATTATTTGCGCCAGATTACTGGCGGAGATTTCACCGCCAAAGACTTTCGCACCTGGGGCGGGACCTGTCTGGCTGCCGGCTATCTTTTGGAGAAGTGCTCGGACGTGGAGGCCGGGGCTACTAAGACAGTGCTCGTTGATGTAGTCAAAAACGTTGCAGCAAAACTTGGCAACCGGCCTGCCACCTGCAGGAAATACTACATTCATCCCGCCGTCATGGATTGCTATCTCTCTGGACATCTGAAGGATCTCGCGAAGAAATTCGGCGAGACTAAGTCAACCAATTACTACGAGCAACTGGTCCTCTCGCTGCTCACGCCTCTTAAGCGGCTTCGCAAGGCGGCGTAATCTGTTCCACTAGTTTGATGATCTGAGACATCTGGCGTTCCGTCATGCCCTGAAACTGGCGTTCGTGCATTTGCCTGATAGCGGGATCTGCCTGTTGGAGCAGATCACGCCCGGCTTCGCTGATACAGGAATTAATCACTCGTCTATCCATGTCGCTCCGCTCTCGAACAATCAACCCGCGTGCCTCCATTCTGTCTAGCAGACGCGTAACATCCGGATCTTTGTTAATCATCCGTTCGGCAATCTGGCCGCAAGACAGTCCGTCGGGAGACCCTCGTAGTATCCGCAGCACATTGAATTGGGGCCCAGTCAAATCAAACGGCTTTAATATAGCCGAGCCATCCTGCATGATCAGATCTGCTGCCCGCAGAATACTAAGCGCTGCCTCCTGCTGAATCATAAATTTCATGATACTCGTTGCAACAACTATTTCATAAGCGGATAACCTGGAGGCAATGAACATCTCTCGCCGCCACATGATTCAGGCTCTGGCCGCCGCGCCGCTGCTTCGTTCGTCGTCCGCCGCACAGGAGGATGAACCCAAAAAAGATCATATCGGCTACTGCATCGTGGGTCTCGGCAGGATCTCGCTCGGCCATTTCATGCCAGCATGTTTAGCATCCAGGAAGTCCCGCGTTGTCGCTCTCGTCAGCGGCCACTTGGACAAGGCCGATAAAGCCGCCGCCGAGTATAAGGTGCCCGGCACAAACATCTACAACTACGACAATTTCGACAAAATCGCCGACAACAAGGACATAGACGCGGTCTACGTTGCTCTGCCCAACAGCATGCACGCCGAATACACAATCCGCGCCGCTAAAGCGGGCAAGCATGTACTCTGCGAAAAGCCCATGGCGACTACGGTCAACGACTCCCAGGCCATGATCAACGCTTGCCGCGCTGCCCGAAGAAAGCTGATGATTGCCTATCGTTGCCAATACGAGCCGGTAAATCTTCAGGCCATCCAGCTGATCAAAGAAGGGAAGCTGGGTGCCGTCCAGGCCATCGAAAGCGCCAACGGCTTCGTCGAAAAGGCCGGCGAATGGCGTCTCGATAAGAAACTCGCCGGCGGTGGGCCGCTCATGGACATGGGCGTTTACTCGCTCAACGCTTGTCGTTACTTGACCGGAGAAGAGCCCCGCTACATAGAAGGTTATTGCTCCGTGATTGATCACGACGGGCGCTTTGATCAGGTAGAGGAAAACGTGAGCTGGGTGATGCGTTTTCCTTCCGGCATTGTGGCCAGTTGTAACACCACGTACGGAGCTCAGATGGACGGCTATGTTCGCGTGCACGGGTCTGAGGGTGTTCTGCAACTCCAACCCGCCTTCGGTTATCAAGGCATTCACCTGAATGCAAAAATCCACGGCGAACCGGAGATCGACGTTCCCAGCACCGAGAAGGACCCGGCCCAGTTCACACGCGAAGCCGACTACTTCTCCGATTGCATCATCAACAACGAAGAACCAAAGAGCAACGGCGACGAAGGTTTGCGCGACATGAAGTACATGGCGGAAATCTATAAATCATGCGGACGACAGAGCTTTTAGCGACAGACCCCATCTGCGGGATGAAGGTTGATCCCGAAACCGCCATTCACAAGAGCGTGAAAGATGGGAAAACAGTTTATTTCTGTTCGGCAGGCTGTAAGAAGAAGTTCGATGCTCCTCCGGTTCCCCTCATCCAGATTGCGGTAAAGTCCAATGCGGCTGACGCAGAATATACCTGCCCCATGGATCCGCAAATCCGCCAACAGGGTCCGGGCACGTGCCCTATTTGCGGAATGGCCTTGGAGCCCGTAGAGGTTACGGCTTCTGACGAGACCACTCCCGAACTGATCGACATGACGCGGCGCTTCTGGATCTGCGCTGTGCTGACGTTGCCCCTGCTGGCAGGAATGTTCTGGCAAACCTCTTGGATGAAATGGCTGCAATTTTCTTTCGCCACGCCGGTTGTTTTGTGGGGCGGTCGGCCCTTCTTCGAACGCGGTGGGGCGTCCGTCGAAAACCAGCGCTGGAACATGTTCACGTTGATCGCCATGGGCACAGGTACTGCCTATCTGTTTAGTCTGGCCTCGTTGTTCCTCCCGAAACTGGATTCCTACTTTGAACCGGCGGCCGTGATTACAGTATTGGTATTACTCGGCCAGGTGCTGGAACTCCGGGCGCGAAGCCAAACCAGCAGTGCTCTAAAAAGCCTGCTGAATCTTGCTCCCAAAACCGCTCGCTTGGTCGGCGGCGGCATCGAGCGCGATGTGCCGCTCAGCGAAGTTCAAATCGGCCACCTTTTGCGTGTTCGACCCGGCGAAAAAGTACCGGTCGACGGCGAAATTGTGGAGGGCAGTTCCGTCATCGACGAATCCATGGTCACAGGCGAATCCATGCCGAACGCCAAACTGAAAGGCGCCAAAGTGACAGGCGGAACCCTGAACGGGACCGGCAGCATTGTTATTCGCGCTGAACGCGTCGGCAGTCAGACGCTGCTGAGTCAGATTGTTCGCCTGGTGAGTGAAGCCCAGCGGACGCGCGCTCCGATTCAGCGGCTCGCCGACAAAGTGGCTGGCTATTTTGTTCCCGCCGTTGTCGTTGCTGCTCTCACTACATTTGCCATCTGGATGTTTGTGGGTCCCGAGCCACGCTTTGGCCATGCGCTTGTCAATGCCATCGCCGTGTTAATCATCGCTTGCCCTTGCGCTTTGGGTTTAGCCACGCCGATGTCCATAATGGTCGGCACCGGACGCGGCGCCACGTTGGGCATTCTGGTTCGAAACGCGGAAGCTCTAGAGACGCTGCACAAGCTGGACATCCTTGTGGCAGACAAAACCGGTACTCTCACGGAAGGCAGGCCGCGCGTGCTGGCCGTCAATCCCGTTTCACCTTTCACGCGGGAGGAACTGCTGTCTTCCGTAGCCGCCGTCGAACGTCTGAGCGAACACCCACTTGCGAATGCCGTTGTGCAGTTTGCCGATGCCCGCAGGCTTTTCGGAACCGCCACTAACTTTTCCTCCGTCACCGGCAAAGGCGTTCAAGGCACTTTTAACGACCACCTGGTTCTGGTGGGCACGCCGAACTTTCTTCTGGAAGCAGGCATAGACATCACTGGCCTGACAGCATCCGAAGCTGCCATCTTTGCCGCCATAGACGGCAAGCCCGCCGGTGTCATCGAAGTAGCCGACCCGGTGCGCGAGACCACTCCCGAAGCGCTCAAGATGCTGCACGCCGAAAACATCAAATTGGTGATGCTTACCGGCGATTCACAAGCGACCGCCAACAAAATCGCCCAACAACTGGGCATTGATCAAGTAGAAGCGGAAGTCCTGCCGGCTCAAAAGGCAGAAGCCGTGAGAAAGCTGCAAGGGCAAGGACACACCGTTGCGATGGCAGGGGATGGAGTGAATGATGCTCCTGCCTTGGCCGCAGCCGATGTTGGAATCGCCATGGGCACCGGCACCGATATTGCCATGCAAACTGCCGGTATCACTCTGGTGAAGGGCGATCTACGCGCGATCGTTCGAGCGGTCAAACTAAGCCGGGCAACCATCAGGAACATTAAGCAGAACCTGATGTTTGCTTTCATCTACAACGTGATCGGCGTGCCGATAGCCGCCGGTCTTTTGTATCCGTTCTTCGGAATATTGCTGAGTCCCATGCTCGCTAGCGCGGCCATGACACTTAGTTCGGTCTCCGTGATTACCAACGCGCTACGGCTCCGCAAAGTGCGGCTTTAAAGCAAAGTTGAACGTGTTTAGAATTGTCCGAAGCGGCGCGCCAAGGCCGGCAAAAGCAATGAGCAGCAGCGGGCATCCTCTATAAATGCGTGGAGTAAGCAGCTTGCGCCTCTACTTTAGTCCCGTGGGCCAGCACGTAGCTGGTGCTGCGCCCGCCTTCCGGGCTTTGGATCAGTATGCCCCGCTCGATCAGATTCTGGATGTCGCGCAACGCAGTGTCCGGCGAGCATTTGGCCAGCTTGGCGTATTTCGATGTCGTCAGCTTCCCCTCGAAGCCGTCGAGGAGGCGGTTCAGTATCAGGCGCTGGCGGTCATTCAACGAAATGCCGGCAGTGGATTGCCAGAATTGCGCCTTATCCAGCACACTTCCAAGCGTGGTCTGGGCGCCCTCGATGGCGCGTCCAAGGCATCCCAGAAACCACTTCATCCAAGGCGTAATATCCAAGCTGCTCTTTTGCGTGGATTCCAGCATCTCGTAGTACGCGGCGCGTTCCTGCCGAATCTGGGCCGACATGCTGTAGAACCGCTGCGGGCTGTGTTCCGATCGCGCCAGCGTCATATCGGCCACCGCGCGTGCGATGCGTCCATTGCCATCGTCGAAAGGATGAATGGTCACAAACCAAAGGTGGGCGACTGCCGCTTTCAGCACGGCGTCTTGAGTGGACTCGGCATTGAACCAGTCGAGAAAGGTGCCCATCTCGGAGTCGAGCCGTGCTGCCGCCGGGGCTTCGAAATGGACGTTCTCGCGCCCGATTGGGCCGGAGACAACCTGCATCGGGCCGCCGCTGTCATCGCGCCATCCACCGATTTGGATCTTTCGCATGCCGCTGTAGCCCCCCGGAAATAGGGAGGCGTGCCAGCCGAAGAGCCTATCAGCCGTCAGCGGCTCTTCATAGCGGCGCGTGGCATCAAACATCATTTCGACGACGCCTTCCACATGGCGGTCGGCAGGCTTAAGAGCGCCGATATCCATGCCAAGTCGCCGTGCGATGGAGGACCGCACCTGCAGCGTGTCGAGCCGCTCGCCCTCAATTTCGCTGGTTTTGAGGACGTCGGACGTCAGTGTTTGTAGGACTGCTTCGTTGCGCACATCAAACCCAAGGGCCTGCATATGACCGCTCAAAATGCCCTGACTGTATCGAACTGCCGCCAGGGGCTCATGAATGGCGCCTACATCCCAATGAAGATTTGGCCAGTCCTCCCGCTCATGGATGTACATTGAAGCTAATCTCCGCAACTCCTGCGGTGATTATAGCGCATTTTCGCCGCACCCCCGGCTTATTCACCGCAGATCTTGCGGCGAATAGGCTTCTTATTCACCGCAAACTCCACTGCCTTACATCTCGACGGGAATAATCTCCCCAAGCTCCAGCTTCCGCAGATCCGTCTCCACCTGAGTCCGGTCCGCAACCACCATCCAAACCGTTCTATGCGGGTCAATAATCGTCCGCGCCGCCGCTTCCAAATCGCTAATGCTCAAACCTGTCACATTGCTGACATAGCTGTCGTAGAAATCCAGCGGCAAACCGGTCTGCAGCAAATCGCTAAAGAGTCCTCCAATGGAATTCATGGTTTCATGCGAACCGGGAAGCTCGAATATCTGCTGCTGCCTGGTCTTCTCGAACTCTTCCGGCTCAATGGGCCGGCTGCCCAGCATGCCGTTCATCTCCTTCAAGATTTCGGAAATGGCGTCTGCTGTCTTATCCCCTTGCACCGAAGCATAGGCCAGGAACGGACGTTGCGCGGAAGCTCCGTACAGGACCGATCCAGCGCCGTAAGACCAATGCTTGTCCTCTCGAAGATTCATGTTCAACCGTGCTCCGAAGGTTCCGCCAAACACGTTGTTCATGGTTTCGAGCGCAATCTCGTCACGGGCATTCGGGGGCGCAGCAATAGTCCCTGCAATCACCACGGAATGCAAGGCGCCCGGCTTGTCCACCAGGTAGATGGCCGATTTGCCGGGGCGGGGAACCGTCTCCAAGTTCTTCGAAGGCACCGGACCTTCCACCCAGTCAGCAAAAAGCTTCTCCAGCTTAGGCTTAATCTCCGCAAGCGTTGTATCGCCCACCACAATCATTGCCGCATTGTTCGGCTTGTACCAGGCAGCGTGGAATTTCTCCGCATCCTCGCGGCTCATTCGCTGTACGCTCTCTTCAGTTCCCGATCCAGTTAGCGGAACTCCGTAAGCGTGCTCGCTGCCGAAAAGGATGGGTGGCAGCGCCCGCAAAGCCATCTGAAGCGGAGTGACCTTCTCGTTGGCGATGGATGACAGCTGCAACTGCTGTTGCCGGACGAAATCGGATATAGGAAACGTTGGATTCAGCACGACATCAGCAAAAATATCCAGCGCTTCATCCAGCGTGTCGTTCAATGAGGATAGATAAACCGTCGAGATATCCAGATTGCTTCCGCTGGTCAATTGAGCGCCCAGCATCTGAATCTCGTCGCTAATCTCTAATGCGCTTCGCCGCTTGGTGCCGCCCGTTAACAGAGAAGAAACCATTCGCGCCGTACCCGGCAGCGCTGATTGATCAGCCGAATATCCCGCGTTCACATCCAGCCAGAAGTTCACAACTGGAATGTCGTGCCGTTCCGCCACCAGCAGCCGCAATCCATTCGATAAGCGATCCTCATGCAGAGCCGGCAATTTTAAATCATGCGGCCTGCCTAGATCGGGAAGTGCGCTTCGGTCATTAGCCGCCGTCGTGGGCACGCTTACCGTGAACGGATGCACTTCAAGCGTGTAAACTCCGTCTGCCAGCCACTCGCGTGCGGCATCCCGCAAATCCGCAAAACCGGCTTGTTCCAGCCGCTGCAGCTTGGCCTTGTACCCATTCGGCGATCCTAAATAAGTCTGGCTGGTCGCCAAAATGTCGGATTTGCCTCCAAACCCCCCTATTCGCTCGACGCCCCGCACGAACGACGCATAAGATTGTGCCTTCAAACGCGCCAGCTCCCGGGCGGTGGGTCCGCTGTCCAGGAATTTAGCCATTTCCTGATCCACGGCCTTCTCCACCATTTCGAGATCCTCGCCCTGTTTAGCGGTTGCGACAATCACAAACTGACTGCCGATCTCGCGTTCATCCAGGTAAGCTGACACCTGGGTCGCGATCTGGTCGTCATACACCAGCCGCTTGTAGAGGCGCGAGTTCTTCCCGTTCGAAAGCACGCCCGCTGTCAGTCGCAGGTAATCCGCTGCCGCCGTGCCGTAACCAGGCACGTTCCACATCTTGTAAAGACGCGCCTGCGGGACCCGGTCCTGCACCATCTCGCGGTGCTCGCCTGTCATCTTCGCGATCCAGGACCGCTGGTGCGCCACGGGTGGCCCCGGAGGAATCTGGCCGAAGTGCCGCTTGGCCTTCTCGTAGGCTTCCCGGATGGAAATATCGCCGGCAATGACAAGCACCGCGTTGGAAGGTGTGTAGTAGGTCTTAAACCACTCCTGCACGTCCTTCAGCGTTGCCGAATCCAGGTCTTCCATGGAGCCGATCACGGTATGTGCATAGGGGTGCGCTGCCGGATAGGTCGACTTCACAATCAGTTCTTCAGCTACCGCATAAGGCTGGTTCTCGCCCTGGCGCTTCTCGTTCTGCACTACCCCGCGCTGCAGGTCCAGCACCTGCTGGCTAATGGTATTTGCAAAGAAACCCATGCGATCGCTCTCGGCAAATAGCGCATAATCCAGCGCCGACACCGGAACGTTCTCAAAGTAATTAGTCCGGTCTTCGCTGGTTGTGCCATTCAGGTCGGTGGCGCCAATGCGCTCCATCGCCTCGATATAGCTGCCGGGCAGGTGTTCGCTGCCGCCGAACATCAGATGTTCGAAAAGGTGGGCGAACCCGGTTTTACCCGGGCGCTCATTTTTGGAGCCAACGTGGTACCAGATATTAATCGCAACAATGGGCGTTTTTCGGTCTTCGTGCACGATGACCGAAAGTCCGTTATCAAGAACAAAGTGTTCGCAGGGGATTTCTAGCTTGGAAAAATACATTCAGGCGTTTGGAAGGATACTAATTCCATTGTTCCATTAAGGCTTCGGCGCAGGGGCTTCCGTTACGTTCTAAACTGGTTTTGTAATGTTAGCTACCGCCGAAATCGCCGAACGTATTTCCACAATTAGTGTTTCTTCCACCATGAAAGTGGCTGCCGATGCCGAACGGCTCCGCCGCGAAGGCGCAGACGTGGTCGATTTCGGTCCTGGCGAGCCCGACTTTCCCACTCCGGACAACATCAAACAAGCCGCTATCCGCGCGCTGGATGCCAATTTCACCAAGTACACCAACACGGGTGGAATACAGGAGCTTCGTGAGGCGATTTGCGAGCGCCACCACCACGATTTCGGCACCAACTACACACCTGCTGAATGCATGGCCACTGTCGGGGGTAAACACGCCATCTTCAACCTGATGCAGGCGTTGATCAATCCTGGCGACGAAGTCATCATCCCGGTGCCTTACTGGGTCACTTATAAGGATGTGGTGAATTATGCCGGCGGCGTTTGCGTGTTCGTCGAAACCGACGAAACCAAAGGTTTTGAAGTCACTGCCGCTCTGATTGAAAAGCACCTGACGGCCAAAACGAAACTCGTTATCATCAACTCGCCCTCAAACCCCAGCGGAGCCGTGCTCTCTCAGGAGGAATTCCGCGCCATTTACAAACTCACCTCCAAGCGGGACATTCTCCTGATGACCGACGAATGTTACTGCCAGTTCCTTTACGACGATGCGCCGTTCTCCATTGCCGCTGAACCGGGAGCCAAGGAAACGGTGGTGGTTGCCGGATCGTTGTCCAAGACCTACGCCATGACGGGCTGGCGTGTCGGTTTTGCCCTCGCGCCCGCGCCTATCATTGGCGCCATGATGAAACTGCAAAGCCATAGCACCTCAAATCCCACTTCCATCGCGCAGAAGGCCGCCATTGAGGCGCTTCGCGGTTCGCAGGATTCGGTGCCCCAGATGCTCGCCGAATATCGGACCCGCCGCGATTTTGTCATTGATCGTCTACGTCAGATCCCAGATGTTTTTTTGACTGTTCCAAAAGGCGCCTTCTACGCTTATCCGAATATCAGCGTCGCTTACAAGTCGGGCAGAATCAAAAACTCGCTCGATTTCGCTAACAAACTGCTTGCTGAATCTCTGGTAGCCGTGGTCCCGGGCGAGGCCTTCGGTACGAACGAACACATTAGGATTTCCTACGCCACCTCCATGCATGAACTCGAACGCGGCCTCGACCGGCTGCACAAGTTCATTGACATCTACCGCAGCTAAGACCAGCGTAATCCTTGGCCTGCCTGAATTTTCGTTAATGCAAGATACTGTCGCTTGACAGTATCTTGTGTTTCCGCGTGTGCGTCTCACCAGTTAGGAGAGAGAAACTGACATGCGAGCACGTCTATTAGAAAGACTGTTTCCTGCCGTACTTTTCGCCAGCGCCTTAGGTCTGGCCCAGCAGCCCTATCCACCGCCTCCGCAGCAGCCGCAAGATCAATATCCGCAACAGCAGCAACCGCAGTATCCGGCCCAGCAACAGCCATACCCACAGCAGCAGTATCCGCCGCCTCAACAGCAGCAATATCCACCACCGCAATATCCCCAGCAGCAGTACCCGTCGCCCCAAGGCTATCCGCAACAGCCCGTCTACAACCAGCCCCCGCCCTTACAGTCACCACAACAGCTGGATCAGGTTGTTGGTCCCATTGCGCTCTACCCGGATGGTCTCCTGGCCCAAGTTCTCACCGCCGCGACTTACTCGAACCAGCTTCCTGACGCCGCCACATGGGCGACGCAGCACTCGTATTTGCACGGGGAGCCGTTGGCTGAGGCTATGCAAGCAGACAATTTGCAATTCGATCCCAGTGTCATGGCGCTGCTGCCGTTTCCACAGGTTCTGGATTACATGGCTCGTAACATGAACTGGACGTACCAGTTGGGCAACGCCGTGTTAGCGCAGCGTCCCGAGGTGATGGATGCCGTTCAGCGAATGCGCCAGCAGGCAGACAGTTACGGTTATCTTCGAGACCCCCGCTTTGACCAATACGAACGCGTTGTTTACGCTGGGACCCGGGGACATTGAAATACTTCCTGTAACTCCCGGCCTCTACTTTGTCCCGGCGTACAGCCCCTTCGTGGTGTTCGGCGCTCCTAGGCCGCATGCCGGTTTCATCTTCAACTTTGGCGGAGGTATTGCAATCGGTGCGGCTTTCGCACCATTTGGGTGGGCGCACGTTGGCTTCGGCTGGCATGAACACACGATACTGATCGACAACCGTCCGTGGGTGCGGTCCTGGAACACCCGGACTTATGTGCATCCCTACGCTGAGCCCTATCGTCGGCCGAATGGGCCGCGGGTTGAAGAGCATCGTGAGGTGCGCCGGGAAGAACGTGGCGAGCACCACGAGCACTAAGCTTCCGCTTTTTCCCCTCTCGCAACACTACGGCATCTGGTGTTTGCAATGAAGCCGTAACCTGACTGTTACATGTTTTGAAGATTGGCCTGATAGGTTCTTTTGGGGTTTGGATCGCAAACCCCAATTTCTATAAGGGTTAACCAACAGACCAATCAATGTATCAGAAAACTATCAGGCTAGCTGCTCTAGCGTCCGCCTGTCTCTCCATGTCGTTTACCGCCTTTGGAGACGGTTCCTCCACCGTCTTCAATCCGGGCAATCTTGTCTTATCTCGCAGCGTGTATTCCGCACCGGCATCTGCGGTCACTGTGGGCCAACAACTCCCGCCGGTTTGCGGGGCTCAAGCCTCCTGCCCTGGTGTGGCCACAAATAACGGTTCCTATCCCGATGTTTTCTTAAACGCCAACGCAGATGGTAGCTTCGGAATAACTTCGCCTATCTACCTGGATCAAATCACCACGAATGGAACCTTACTCAACACCGTCTCGATTCCCACTTCACTATTAGTCACCAGCTTTTCGTCCAAATCTGAACTCGCTCTGAATTTGTCGGCAGATCGCTCCGCAATCACCTTCATGGGTTACATCGCGCCGGTGAACACGCTGGATGTGTCAAACTCTAACACTCCCGGCGTAATCGATCCGACCAATCCCGTAGGTTCAGCCTTCTATCGCGCGGTCCTGCAGATTAACGCATACGGTGACACGAGCATCACCGAAACCAACGCTTACTCAGGTAACAACGGTCGCGCTGCTTTCCTGGCCGATGGTTTCTACTATGCGGTCGGCAACGCCAATAATGGCGGCGGTACTCCGGCGAACGTTATAGCTTCCGCCGGAACTCAGTTGATCACCCCTGGTACGGCGCCAGGCGCCCCGGAAGAAATCGGCGACTTCTCCATCACCCAATACGGCTACAAGAAGGACAAGAAGGGCAAGGACAATAATTTCCGCGGCGATACCGTTTTCGACAACACCTTCTACGTCGCCAAAGGTAGCGGCGGCAATGGTATTAACACGGTCTACCAGGTAGGCGCACAAGGCACACTGCCCACGCCTGCCACCGCGGCCACTACCCCTATCACCATCCTGCCCGGCTTCCCGACAACCCTGGCCAAAGCACCGAATGCTGCCAACCCATTCGGCTTATTTTTCGCAAATGCCAAAACGCTGTACGTCGCCGACGAAGGTGATGGCGCCATCGCCGATGCTGCCACCAGCCCCAATGCCGGGCTGGAAAAGTGGATCCTTGAAGGCGGCGTCTGGAAGCGCGTTTACGTCCTTACAAACGGCTTGAATCTGGGTCAGCAATATACGGTTCCCAATTATCCAGCTGCTATTAGCCCGGCAACCGACGGCCTGCGCAACATCACCGGCCGCGTGAACTCCGATGGCACCGTCACCGTTTGGGCCATCACTTCCACCGTGAGCAATTCCGGCGACCAGGGCGCTGATCCCAACAAGCTGGTTGTCATCAATGACGTCCTAGCGAATACTGATCCTGCCCTCGCCGCCAATGAAAGGTTCAGTGATTTGCGAGTCGCTAGATTTGGTGAAGTGCTCCGCGGCATCTCTTTCACGCCGGGAACAATTCCCCCGGCCACGCCCGTGGACCTGCCCGTTACCACCGGCGGACTCGTTTACAACCGTCTGACCAAGAGCTACTCACAAGCAATCACGATTTTAAATAACACCAAGTCCCCGGTGGCAGCGCCACTCTCCATCGTTTTTAGCGCGCTCCCCTCGGGAGTGACGCTCAGCAACGAAACATCCACGTATTCTGGTGCTCCTGCTTTGCGGATTTTGTCCTCTGGTTCGCTCGCCCCCGGCCAATCAGCCACTGTCACCGCTGTGTTCAATGACCCCACTCTCGCGGCCGTTAGCTACTCAACCAAAGTGATCACCCAATAGGAAGACAAAGAACATGACAAAACAAATGGTAACCCTCCTTTTTCTCTCTGTTGGAATCGCTAGCGCTTCCACCTACACCGTGGATGTCAACACCAGCGCGCTGAATGGAACCACCGGCTCACTGGACTTTCAATTCAACCCGGGCGTCGGCGCTTTCCAAACCGCCGTCGTCGGTATCTCGAATGTTGCGGGAGGCTCCTACGCCGGTTCGCAAACCGTCTACGGGACTGGCGTGACGGGTGGCCCCATCCCTTCTACCATCGACATCACGAATGTGACTGGTCAGGATAATGAGGTCCTCGATTCGTACAAATTCTCCAACAATCTGACCTTCAAACTCGACTTCTCAGGCCCGGCCATCACATCGCCAAACGGTAGTGACACCGCCGGCTCCACCTTCGCCTTCTCGGTTTACAGTGATGCCGCGGGCACAATACCGGCGAACCTCAGCCTGGCAATCGACCTGGGCGATCAGGGTACGCTGACACCAACAGCCTCAGCCGGTGTAACCGCTACCGCCACGCCCGAGCCGTCTACGCTCCTGCTTATGGCCGCGCCGCTGATACTGCTCGGATCACAGGCACGCCGCCGCAAGGCTTAATCAACCAACCACCTCGAGGGTGCCTGCCTCAGATCACAAAGGCAGGCGCCCGCCGACACGTCTCGCAATCGTTCCCCCAGCGCCAAACCTGATATCGTAATCGCACCGAGTCAGGACCTCCCATGGCGACCGCCGTCCATCCACCACCCACCTCCGTAGAGCTCTTTTATTCCTATGCGCATTGCGACGAACCCCTCTGCAAGGAACTCCAAAAACACCTGACAGCACTCAAAAGATCCGGCCTGATCCGCGACTGGTACGACCGCAAAATAGAACCCGGCAGCGAATGGGCTGCTGAAATTCAGCTGGCCATGGAGCGAGCCGGAGTCATCCTTCTCCTGGTTAGCGCTGATTTTCTCGCTTCCAAATATATCTTTGAAGTAGAACTTCCCTTCGCTCTCCAACGCCATACGGAAGGCCGGGCAAAGGTCATTCCTATCCTGTTGCGTCCCGTCGAATGGCACGACCTGCCATTCGCCAAACTCCAGGTACTGCCCACCAGCGCACGCCCGGTTACTTCCTGGCCGAATGCAGATGAAGCGTTCTCTGATGTCGCCGGCCGCCTGCGCGAACTCCTATATGCAGAACGCTTGGAAGCCGTCAAAACTCCTGTGCCGGTCGCAACAAACCAAACTTCAACTCAGGAGCGCGTTCTGGATGCCGCTATTGCTTCCACCGTCGTTGTTGATGAACCTACTGATCTGGTGACGATGTTCCGTACCACAGACTCTGGCGGCCTCAAGTCGATTCTGCAACTCGATAGAACCTATTCACCCACTGCCGAAGACGTGAAATCGAACACGGTCGAGATTGACTTTCCGCGCGATCCCACCGGCAAGCTCTTATCCACGTCCGTCACCTTGTTGCTGGAAGCGCCCGGCTTTGATCCACCCTCCGAGCCAAAAAAAGTTCGCATTCCCGCTTCCGGGGACTCTTCCGTTTTCGTGTTCATGCTGACACCGAAGCGCGCGGGAACGCTGCGGCCAAACCTCAGAATCCTGGTCGACGAGATTGAGATCGGCTCTCGGCTGCTGCTCACAAAAGCGGTGCCTGCGGAAGCGGCTCAACCCCTGATGTCCTACAACGTGATCTCCATGCCCGTTCTGGCCGCAGCACCGTCTGACCCGGCTATTTCTGCTGTCTTCGCACAGCCGCCCAGAACCCACGGGGGAGACTATGCCGCGCCTGTCTTCATCCCGGAGGCAGCCTCGGACTTTCAACGGATGCGACAGATGCCTCAAGCGCCGGCGCCCACTCGCGCCCCACCCGTGCCGGCGCCTGCTGCCCGCCAACCGGTCCCTAAACCATCGAAGCGCAATGTCTGGCTCGCCATCGGCTCTTCCGCTGCAGCCATCGCGCTCGTAGCAACGCTCACCACTCAATTCAACTCGGTCGGGAGTCGAAACGCGTCCCCGTCTTCCGGACCCGCAGCGGTCGACTCAGCGCCAGCCCCGGCCGGCACACCGAGAAGACCAGCCAAACCCACCCAGCCGGAAGCGTCTCCCGCTCGCGCTATTGGTCAATCACAGGCTAAGCTTCGTCTGCGCCTGAAATCTGATCAGGAAAGAATTAAAGGCCTCGGCCCACATCCTGCCTCCGCACGAGCAAAAGGATTGATTGGAAGCATCAACTCAAATCTTCAGCACGCCGAAACAGCCGCATCCTCCAGGGATCTCGTACAGGCGCAGCGCTACATTCGCTCGGCCGAAATGGATCTCGACGAACTGGAAGCCGTCTTTGATCTCGCGCCCCCTCCGAAATGAAGCACTTACAGTGGTTTTGTCCGTGCGTCTTCGCGCTGAAAACCCAGCTTCTTTCGCCGGTTCGACTCCTGCTTTTCGAACATCGGAATAACGTGTTCTTCAATCCAGGCAAACGCACCCTCCAAGCCCGCTTGCGCGTATACTCGCCCTACCTCCGCCTCAACCTTAGTCGGCTCGCCCAAAGTCCCCAGGAATTGGTTCGAAGTCATGCGCGCGCTCTTGGGCCCGTCCAAAGCTCCATCCTCACGTAAAATCTTTAATCGTGCGTAGAGACTCAAGACCGCATCCCCGATCCAAGCCTCTTGCACCAATTGCGTTCTAGCATCCATCTCTTCCTAATATCGCCGCTCCGGAAAGAGATTGGCTTTAGAACCGCAACTCCATAAACACATCTGCGCGTACATAGGGCATGGGCGGAAGCTCCTCTGCCGGAACATGACGGAAGCCGGCCGATTCATACAGATGCACTGCACTTGGCAGCTTCGTGCTGCTGCCTAGAAATAGCGACTTCGCACCCGTTGCTCTCGCTTCGGCTATCACGTGATCCAGCAGCTTCCGGCCCACTCCCTTGCCTCGAAACTGCGGTGTCACCGCCATCTTTGAAAGTTCCTGCACACAATTCGCCATCGGTATCAGCGCTGCGCATGCCACCGGTTCTCCGTCTGCATAGGCGATAAAGATCTGTCCGCCCTTGCGCAGGATCGTGTTGTCAGGATCGCCTAGAACCTCGCGATCTTTTTCTTCCAGCGCAAAATAGCGCGTGATCCACTCTTCGTTCAGAGTGCGAAACGCGGTGGCGTCCTCACCCGTCTTAAGTGGTCTTATCTCTATTTCAGCCGCTTGTCTGTTATTCGTGTCCATCGCGCCTGGTAATTAGGTCAACACAACAATCTTGCCGCCGGCTTTGTTCTCCTCCATACACCGGTGCGCTTCCACAATTTCATCCAGCGGAAAGGTCTTGCCAACCTGCAGGCGCAGCGTACCCGCCGCGACCTTATCGGCCAATTCCTGCAGCGGAGTTCGCATGAAATCAGCCGATTCTCCGGCGTAGGTGGTCAAACACACGCCCGTGGGAATCGCCTCCATCGGCGCAAACTCATCGAATGACCATTTGTTGCCGACAATCCCGGTCATACATACAATCCCGCCCTGCCTCGCGCAGCGCAACGAGTCTTTCAAGCTGGTGGTCCCAATCAGCTCAAGCACTTTGTCCACGCCCTCGGAACATATCTTCCTGGCCTCTGAGGCAATCGAGCCCGAATCAATAATCACTTCGTCCGCGCCGCTCGCTTTCAGTAAATCAGTTCGTTCCGCGTTGCGGGTCGTCGAAATAACGAACACGCCGCGGCTCTTCGCAATGGCGGCCGCCGCCAAACCGACGGATGTCGTTCCGCCGCAAATCAGCAGGCGCTCGCCCCGCTCTATGCGCAGTGACTTAAATAATGATCCCCACGCGGTTTGCAACATCTCCGGCATCGCGCCCAGCGTTTCCCAGGGAAGTTCGGTTTGAATCGCTTGCACTTGGCCCGCAGGTACACATGTATATTCCGCGTATCCACCATCGAATTGCCGCCCCATACCGCCCATGGCAGTAGCTACGGTCTGGCCTTTAACGAACTCCCCTCCCGGCGCCTCCTCCACCACTCCCACCGCTTCAATCCCTAAGATCCGTGGCAGCTTGACACGTGGCGAATGCCCTTGGCGGGTGAACAACTCCGATCGGTTCAGCCCAAACGCTTTCACCCGAATCAAAACATCCCCGCGTTTCGGCGTCGGAACGGGCCGGCTCTCCACTCTAAGAACTTCCGCGCCGCCCGGTTCGTACATCACCACAGCTTTCATGCCCGCCATGAGTTCATTTTCGCCGAACACTCCTTACTGCTTCAGAGCCCGCAACCTGCGCGCAGCAAATCAGTGCGCAGTCGCCTCCTCCACAGTCCGCTCTGCCAGCAAGCCCATTCCTTCGTAAATCGGCCGCATGATTGCCCTCATCTTTGGTAGCTCAAACACAAACCACGCTGCGGCCACCAGGCACAACACCCCAGTCAGCACCACCGTGTTCGAAACGCCCACCCGCTGCGCCATCGCTCCTGCCAGTAAGCTGCCGAACGGTGCCGAGCCAACATAAGCCATCGTGTAGTAACTCATCGTGCGGGCTCGTTTATCTTCAGGCACCAGGGTTTGAATCACCGTATTGCGGGCCGCCAGGCATTGCATCAGGCCGAAGCCCACCACCAGCATCATCAGCAACGAGAGCCACAAGAAATGCGAGAGACCTAAGACAATCAACCCACCGCCAAGCAGAATCGCGGCCGTTTGAATCGTGCGCGTAAGCCCCACTACTGACTTACGCACGGCCAGGGAAAGCGCCGATGCCAGTGCGCCTACGCCCGATGCCGCTGTCAGCCAGCCAAAAGTGTTCGGTCCGCCGTGCAGCACTTTGCCCGCAAAAATCGGCAGGAAAACGTTATATTGAGTTCCTAATAAACTCAAAAACGCAAACAGCAGAAGAATGCTGCGAATGGGACGGAACACACTCACGTAATTCCAACCCTCGCGCATCTGCTCCAGCATGCTGGCCGCTGCGCGCTTAATCGGCAGCGGCTTAACCCGCATCATCAGCAGCGACGCAATCACCGCAAAATAACTGACGCCATCAATCAGAAAGCACCAGCCCTCGCCGGCCATCGCGATCACCAGCCCCGCCAGAGCAGGCCCAATCAGCCGCGCTCCGTTCACCATGGAAGAGTTCAACGCGATAGCGTTGCTCAAGTCACTCCGGTCATCCACCATCTGCACCATGAAGGCCTGCCGCCCCGGCAGATCGAACGCATTGACCAAGCCTTGAAACACGCTAAGAGCGATCACTTCGCCAATGGTCACTACATGCCCCAGAGTGAGCGCGGCCAGCACCAGCGACTGCGCAGCCGCCAACGCTTGTGTCCACACCAACAGCTTCCGGCGGTTCAGCCGTTCCACCCACACACCCGCAAACGGCGCCAGCAGGAACGCCGGAATCAGCCCCACAAAGTTAACCATGCCCAGCAGCCACGCCGAATGGGTCAGTTGGTAAACCAGCCAGCTCGAAGCCAACCGCGTCATCCAGGTGCCAATCAGTGAAATGCTCTGGCCTGAAAAGAATAGCTTGAAATTGCGATGACGCAAAGCGCGCCATGCGTGTGAAAGAGAGTTTAGCGGACCCGGCCTGCTTTCCGGCTCGTTCACACTTCCCCCAAGCGCTTGATCAGCGCAATGGCGGCCGCCAGATTCTCTTTTTCTCCCGCGTCGAGCCTTTGAATCGCCGCCGCCAGCCAAGTCCGCTTGGCGACGCCAATCTCATTCCGCATGCTCGCTCCTCTGGCGCTCAACGCAACATACATCTGGCGTCCGTCCGTGGGGTGCGGAGTTCGCTCGACGAATCCCATCTCCTCCAGCGCCGTAACAATGGCGCCCATGGATTGCGGCTTTACGCCCTCTGCACGCGCCAGGTCTGCCGTTGTCGCGGGACCCTCGGCCTCCAGGCGCAGCATCACCGCCTTCTGAGTCCAGGAAAGTTCATGGGCTTGCGAAGGCGTCGTCGCGCGCAGCCGTCGCACAAGCGTTCCTAATGCCAGCGCGAGTTCGGTCGCCTCGCTTTCATAATTCTTACGGGACATGCTGCTGGTAACAGCATGACAGATCGACAGTTCAACTTGCAAGGCAAGCTTCCAAGTTGAACTGTCGATTTCCTCGGAACTCTGCCGGTCGCTATGGTGTATGCGGCGGCGGCGCCGCCGATTGGCGAATCCGAAGGGTCGTCGGCACGCGTATCTCCCGCCCGGTCAAATGCGGATCGGACAGCATGGCCCAAAGGGTCTCAAACCCGATCTTGCCCAGTTCCGGGCGCGGAACCGCAACCGTAGTCAGCGCCGGCTGCGTGAACTCGGCCAGCAAAATATCGTCAAAGCCAACCACGGAAAGGTCCTGCGGTACTCGAATTCCCGCATCATATGCTCTATGCAGCACGCCGATTGCCGCCAGATCATTACCTGCCATGATGGCGCTGGGCCGCTTGCCTTCCAGCACTTTTATGCACGCCTGGTAAGCGCCCCTCACTGTAAAATCCGAATCCACCACCGATGCAACCTCCACTCCCAGCCTTGCGGCCGACTGCAGAAACGCATCTTTCCGGCGTCTGATGGAGAGCAGTCCGGGAGGGCCGCTGATGTAGGAAATGCGGCGGTGGCCCAGATCCCATAGGTATTGCAAGGACGCATCAATGCCCTGGCTATACTCCAGAACAATATTGCTGACCGCTGTATCCACTCTGCCGAGATCCAGATAAACCGCTGCGATTCTCTTCTGCGCCAGAAGATCAACCACTGTGTCGTCAATCTGCGAGGTGAAGATCGCGATGCCCGGAACCTGCATACCGATCAGCCGCCGCACCGAATTCAGCGTCCGCTGCGGATCGTAATTCGTATTGATCAGCATCGCGTCCATGTTGTGCGCCAGCGCCTGGTCCTGGAAAGCGGCCGTGATCTCCGGGAAAAATGGATTGCGAACGTCGGACACCAGGACACCTAACAACGAACTCGTGCCGCGCGCCAAATTGCGCGCCGATTGATTCTGGGAATACCCAAGCTCCCGAATGGCTGTCAGCACTCGCTCGCGGGTCTGCGGGCGAGTGTGACGAGTCCCGTTTAAAACGTGCGAAACCGTCGCAATGGAAACGCCTGAGTGTTTCGCTACATCCTTAATGCTGGCGGCCAAGTGTCTGCTCCCCCAAATTCGTCGAACTTTCTAGGAGAGTGTAAACGTTTACGTATCGTCGGGGCAAGTGTTCTCTATTGCCCTTCATTCTACTCAAAGGGCGCATCATCGTCGCCGGTGTCAGCCGCTAAATTCTCAAACTTGGTAAACCGGTTCAAAAACGCCAATTTCACTCGTCCCGTAGGCCCATTACGCTGCTTGGCAAGGATAAATTCCGCAATTCCTTTCAGGCTCTCCTTGTCTGGACGGTAAACCTCTTCCCGGAAAATGAACCCCACCATATCCGCGTCCTGCTCAATGGACCCCGATTCTCTCAAGTCGGACAGCATGGGCCGGTGGTCTCCGGGCCTGGTTTCCGGTGCGCGGCTCAACTGCGAAAGCACCAGAAAGGGCACCCGCAATTCCTTCGACATCAATTTAAACCCGCGCGAAAGCGAACTGATCTCCTGCACCCGGTTTTCAAACCGGCCACGCCCCTGCATGAGTTGCAGGTAATCGATGATTACCAGCCCCAAATCCTGCTCTGCCTGCAAGCGGCGCAGCTTGGAGTGTACGTCCATCAGGTTCGTGCCAGCGGTATCGTCCAGGTACAGCGGCGATTCGACAATCTTGAACAGCGCATCCTGCAGCGCGTGCCGCTCTTCATGGTTCAGATAACCGGCCCGGAAGCGCTGTTGATCCACGCGCGCCGCTGCGCAAACCATACGCGTCAGCAAAGACTCCTTCGACATTTCCAGCGAAAACACCGCCACGGCCTTCGGATTCTTTGGGTTGCTGGTCACATGTTGCGCGATGTTCAAAGCGAACGCGGTTTTACCCATGGCCGGGCGGGCTGCCAGAATAATGAGTTCGCCTTCCCGCATGCCTCCGGTCATTTCATCCAGCTTCAGAAAACCGGTGCTGATGCCCTTAATGCGCTTACTGGTGTCCAGAAACGCATTGATCCCTCCGTCGTATTCATTGATGATTTGGTGCGGCGTCGCCAGCGCATTCCGTGAGCTGTTGTCGCCCAGTTTCATGAACGCGTCTTCCGCCGCGCCCAGAATCTGCTTGGCATCGTCCTCACATGTCAGGCACCGGTTGATGGTGTCGTGAGAGACGTTGATGATGCGCCGCAACAGCGATTTTTCTTTGACAATGTTGACGTAGCTCTCCAGATTGTGAATCTGGGGCAAACCATCGTCCAGCGATACCAGATAGCTGAGGCCGTCCACCGACTGCAACTGTCCATGCCGCATCAACTCGTTTGCTAATGTGACGCGGTCCACCTTTTCGCCGCGTTCGTGCAACTCACTCATCCTGAGAAAGATGCGCTTGTGCTTTTCCAGGCTGAAGTCGTCGGCCGTGATTGTTCCCGCCACTTGAAGGAACGACGAATCATCGTTCATTACAGCGCCCAATACAAAACGTTCAGCGTCTGGGCTGTCCGGTAGTGGGCGTTCAAAACTGATGTCTGCTGCTGGCATGAATAACTCGCCCAAGTTAACGGGAAAACGGCGGCTGTTCAAGCCGCTCGAGGCAAATAACGTTTGAAAACGATAATTCACATAAGAACGTCGGAGCAGCTACCGGGTTACAGACCCCTCGGGCCGGTTTTCCACATCATTTCATCAAGACATTCTCATTCTAATTTGTTTTAAACGTCGTTGGATTGTGACGTTCCGGAATTCAACTGAAAGATCGTGTAAAGATAGAATCTTTCCGAGTTGGCGCGGGCCGCGTGAATCTCGTCCATTCAAATGCAGAAGGAAAGAAAAACTTGCCGATATTCCAATACAGCGTTCTAGTTGGTGACCCGCAACCAGGCAGTCTTAGCGGTCCCCGAGGCAAAGTGCCTCATTACCTGATACCGGTCAACGCAGGCGGCCAGCAATATCAGGTGGCGGTGAACATCGAGTCTTCCGACAATTCACAGGTGCTCTACTTCATCAACAGCGACTTCCAACCGCCCAATGCCGATTTGCTGACGTCGCTCCCGCAGGGTATGAATCCCATCAGCACGCAAGGCGACCCGGCTGTCGATTTCATCCGCAGTCGCACCGCGGGACAACCCATCGTCACGCTTGCCGACATGCAGTTGCTGCCTTTGCCGGCTCAAGACGGCTCTGACAACCTGAATAATGCCGTCATTGAATTGCTGAACCAGGCCACGTCAGACTCGAATGGATTGATCTACGCGTTTGGCTCGCAGTACACCGATGGAACCGGCATTCACGACATACACATGAACCAGGGCAATCCAGTCCCTGGCGCGTTTGCTCGCGACAACGGAATCTGGCAGGACGGCGCCATCTTCTTCCAGTTGCCGGGTTCCACATCGTGGACCGCAATATTTATTGCATTCCAAACGGAAAGCTGGAGCACGGACGGCAGCGGCAACCCCCAGTAACTCCCTTGCTGCTAATAGTCCCGGCGTCATTTCTTGTTCTTTGTCATGCATGCGAAACGCACGGGCGATATGTTTACTGAGTAAAGGAGTTCATAATGGGGAACTTTCGCGCTTCTGCGCTTTGTATCTTATCCGTAGGTGTTCTGACAGGAAACATGGTGTTTGCTGGTCCCACTTACAACGTCCAGACCTTAGCCACCGGCGCTGCGGTTGGCGGCACACAGCCAGATTCAGTCGTGTTTGGTGATGGCTCGCTCTGGGTTTCTTACACGAACGGCTCCGATTCTACCGGGGCCAGCGGCTCCAGCACCGTGGTTCGCTATACACCGTCAGGAACGGTTCAGCACACCTGGACCATTGGCGGCAACGTCGATGGCTTGAGAATAGATCCCACCGGCTCGGTCTGGGCCTTGCAGAACAATGACGCAAACGCCGGTCTCACCGTCATCAACCCGACGACAAACGGAACCAAGTCTTATCAATACGGGAGCAGCATCTACAATAATCCCGCAAATCGCGGCTTTGACGATGCCACGTTCTTGAACGGAACCACTTTTCTAAGCGAAACCAATCCCGTCACCGGCAGCGACGCGGTGGTGCTTAAAGTAACCTCAGGTCTTAATTCACCCATCACCACCAGTTCCATTCTGAGCTCGACTTTCACCGGCACCAATTTAGCCACCGGTACCCAGATGTCCACTACAATTGCGGACTCCGATTCGCTCATCTTGGTTCCGGGCGGCGAGTTGGCCCTGACCGGAGAAGCCGACCGCGAAATCGTCTTTATTCACAACCCCGGCGCAGCCAATCAATATGAGACGTTTATTAATCTGCTCGGAACCGATGGTAAGACGATCGCCGGGAAGCCGGATGACACGCTCTTCCCAACCGCCGCAGCCGGATTCTTCTATATCGCCGATACGGGTGGAAACAGCGTTTACCGCGTCACCGCCAACGGCCTCGCTCCCGGATCTGTTTACATTGACGTGGGCGACGAGTTTGGCATCCTGGACACCAGCACCGGCATTGTGACTCCAGTTTTCACCGGCGTCAGCCCCCACGGCGGACAGTTTGTAACCTTTGATGCCGCTGGTGTTCCCGAACCCGCAACCATAGGCTACGCCGCCGCCGCTGGCCTGTTCCTGGTAGGCGCCTCGCTCTACAAGCGCCGCTCGCGCGCGTAGAAAAAACAAAGATCCAATCTTTTCCGGCGTCAGGGCTGACAAACATCAGCCCTTGACGCCGTTTCTTTTTCGGCCCATCAAGATCGGACCACTCCGGGACCCCCGGCGCAACTCTTAGCGGGCGGTTCTAGACCTGCCTCGTGTCAACTTCTCGCAGGATCCACTTAGCGAGCCGCATTTTTTCGCCGCCCACCTCCGGCAAGTCGTCTCCAACATCCCGCCCCCACAGACGCGAAGCGTCCTGCACTAAGTGAACCGGCCAAGGTCACACTGCGGCGTCTTGATGCCCGTGTATTGTCCAGGAAATAATTGGACAATCGGCTCATCTGCGTTCACCAATGTTTATCTGCGGCTAATTCATCTTGGGAAGCCTTGACCGAGAACTGCTCCTCCCGGCTCAAAACGTAAACTTAACCGCCGCCTGCAAAATCCGCGGAGCAGACGCGCTAACAACATTTCCAAAACTTGAACTGCCCAAAGTTCCATTCACCGATAGTGGACCAAAGAACTGAGCATGATTGAACACATTGAAAGCTTCCACGCGGAATAAGACACCCATGGACTCGGTTAGCGTAAATTTCTTGCTGATGGCCATGTCGAAGTTTTCCGAACCCGGTCCGTAGAAGAAACGCCGCTGACTATTTCCGGGCGTCCCTATGGGCTGAGCACTAAACACATCCGGAGCAAAGTAGGGTGCGCCGTTTCGCGGATTGGAGTTTAAATTGAGTGCGCCGCCGCTGTACTGCGGTTCGTCAACGCTCGCATTATTCACGCCATTTGGATTCGTACCCAGCAATGAATTGTCTGTATTGTTGACCAATGTGACCGGAAAGCCGCTGCTGAAACGGCTGATACCGGATAGGCTCCAGTTCGTGGTCCACCGATTTGCAGCGTGAACCAGAACGTCAATGGGCAATTGGTATTCGTAACTGACAACCACGTTGTGCTTGATATCGAAGGAGCTGATGGCGTAACTCAGCGCATAATCCAGCGGGTTGATGGCCTCGCCCAGGTTGGACGAATGATCCAGTGACTTGCTGTACGTATAAGAAGCCAACAGCTGGAGCCGCCCGGTTGTGTGGCGCATACTCAGCTCTAACGCGTTGTAATTTGAGTTGCCGATGGTCGCCTGGTTGGCATTGCTCCCGAAGTTCGACCCCAGCGGCCTGCGAGTTCCATGGATCACCTGGCCTGAGGCTGTTGTGTAAGTAGCGTCTTCTCCGAATGGGCCGCATGTCACGGTGCCTGGGGCAACCTGGTTGAGTTGGCTCAGACCCAAACATAACGCCGGATTGCCCGGATTGTTTTCCACCAGGGCTAACAGATGATGGCCTTCATTGCCCGCGTAACTTGCGCTGAGAAGAGTAGAGGTGCCTATCTGCCTCTGCAGCGATAACATCACTTGTTCGCTGTAAGGAATCTTGTTAGATGCCAGATAGCCCGGGATCCCGCTGATAGGCACATATTGCGACCAATCGACGCTCGAATTTGGATTCTTGCTCGTAACATTCAACGGAGCAAGCGCTACCGGAAACGGCTGGCCGAAATCTTGTCCGGTTGCTGCGGAAACAAACGGATTGTCAAATAGCGGCGGAGCGGGACTGGTGTAGGTGGTTCCATACGGCGCATTGCCGGCCGCTACAGATACTGTGAGGGCTTCAATCGCGGTATAAAACATGCCTAAGCTTGCGCGCACACTCGTCTTGCCAGGGCCGCCCAGCAGTCTGCCCAAAAGTGTGCTCTCGTCGCGTGTGGGCGAATAAGCAATTCCGATTCGAGGTGAGAATTCGTTTCCAGGCGGTGCGATTCCGCTGCCCACGCCAGGATCCGTTGGATATAAGATACCGGCGGGCGCACCAGGAAACGCCACCGATTGCTGAGCTGGGGCAAAGGTCGAAATCTGGTTGTACTTTTCATGCCAGGGCTCGATGTGGTCATATCTTAGGCCGTAATTTAAGGTCACCGTCGGCGAAACTTTCCAACTGTCCTGAAGATAGCCGCCGAGATATCTGTTCCGGCTGTAGAAAAAGTTGAGTTGGCTTTGGTTGTATTGGCTCGGCGCGCCGATCAGAAAATCGGCAAAGTCATTCCCCGTCTCACTGCCGGTAAAAACAAAGTTGCCATTGAATTGCGCAATCGGGTTGGCGTTGATCTGGTCGTAGTGGAATTCACCGCCGAATTTGATAGTGTGGCCCCCGGCCACTTTTGAGAACCCATCCGATACCTGATAGGTATTGTTCACCTGCTTCAGCTTATTGGTGTTGGTGCCAATGGAAAAGTTATTGAAGACCAGGCTCTCAACGCCTTCTAACTGCGGAGCAAGCGCAACGATGGAGGGATTGCCGGCAGCATTCACAAATCCTTGCGACGATAGGCTAACCCCCGGACCGCCTTGCGGCTGGCCCGCGATATTGTTGTTCCGGATGAAACTCAGATTCAGTTCATTAACCGCTGTGGGGCTGAATGTCTTCGTGTCAGTCAGGCTGGCGAGTTGCGCCTGGCCTGTATAAAGGGCGTTGAAGCCGGGCACACTGGCGCCGCCTTGCGCCACTGGATACGGGTTGTTTAGAGAGTAGTGATCCAAAAAATAATACCCCGCTAACAGGCCGAAACGCGTGTTTGCATCAACGCGGGCGCTCCCCTTGTTGTCGTTCAGCGTCTGGTTGTAAGCCGAAGTAGCGAACGTATTAGCGCTCGAATTAGGCAACGGAATATATTGCAACAGTCTTTGCGCCGGAGTGGACCAGGCTTGCTGAGGGATCACCGCGTTCGGGAACACACACTGGGCGTTGTTGTTACAGCCTGCCGTGTAGTAGCTTTCGCCTGATGAGACCGGATAACCCAATCGCTGCGACAGCAAGCTCGCCAGATAAGGTCCACTTACCGATCCGGTCAGTGCCGAAGACATATCGGAGAGGTTGCCGGACCTGTCCTGCGCTGAGGGCACCGGTAGGTTGCCGGTATCCACGCCTTGCTTCTGACGCGTCCCTTGAAAATCAACGAAGAAGTAAACCTTGTCGCGCCGGATGGGGCCTCCGGCAGTCGCTCCAAATTGATTCTGCTGAAATACGCCGCGCGCAGGTGAAAAGAAGTTGCGTGCATCCAGATCCGTGTTCCGCAAAAACTCGAAAACATCGCCATGCAGGCTATTGGTCCCGGATTTGGTCACAACGTTAATTTGGCCGCCGCTGAACTCGCCATATTCCGCATCAAAGTTATTAGTCAAAATGCGGAATTCGGCAATAGAATCCAGATTGGGAACAATGGACGTTCCCATGTTCACGTCTTCCTCGACATCACTGCCGTTCACAATGAACGCATTGGCGAATTCGCGTTGCCCATTGATGGAAATATTGCCGGAGTTGAGATCGCCGGAAGGAGAGAAAGAGCTGGCGCCTACGTCTTGCACGGTGTTGGCATTGAGAGAACTGGCGGGCGCCACACCCGGTTGCAAAGACAGCAAGTCCGTAAAGGCGCGGCCGTTCAAGGGAACGGCTGTCATTTCGCTCCCGGAAATTACTTCCCCCATCTGAGTGCTGGCGGTCTCCACATGCACCGGGTTATCGGTCACCGTGATGGTTTGGCTCTGGTCGCCGGGCTTGAGCGTTGGGTTGATGACTAGCGCGCTATTGGCATCCAGCACGATCTTAGTACGCTGATAAGGCCGAAAATTGGGGTAGCTGACAGCGAGAGAATAATGACCGATGGGAAGCAATGGGAACACATAGCCCCCATCGGAGCCGCTTTGGGTCGCCGCCGTCAAAGCCGTCGCATCGTTAACGACAGTGACTTTTGCGCCTTGAACGGCGCCTCCGCTCGAATCCGTGATGCGCCCTTCAATGCGGCCGCCGGCACTTCCGGCGGAAGCAATGGCTACCAGCGATAAACCCAAAATGATGGTTTTTAACACCTGCCCAGACACGTATCTCCTTCGGCTCCACTTGTGCGAAGCTCGGCCGCTATTTGATTTGAAGCGCCTGAATGCCGAGGCATGCTACTCAGCCATCAACGTCTCCAACTTCAATCTAAGACCGACTAGGTCCGGTATTCAATGGGTGGATTGTGAATGGCGACAAATTCGGTCCGATATGCGAAAGATGAAAGCCGAACGCCAACCCAAAGCAACAACAAGATCGATCCGCTGCCCGACCTAGAAGTCTGAATATGACTCAGGGTTCGATGCTATTCTGAACGAGGCACGTCAAGGGTGCACCCCGTCCGCGGAAAGGGATCATCCCACCTTGCTCTTGGCTTCCTACAACCAAACTCTCTTCTCGCCCGGCGAAGCGGATCGCGGGCACTAAAAGGAGTGAGTCATGTCCCTGAGCGAACGTCCCTCGCGTCCCAACCTCGAATATCTAAAGAAACAAGCCCGCATCCTCTTGCAGCAAGGTCTCGCATCGGATGCATGCGCCACTGCGCGTTTTGCTTCCTTCGGCATCTCCACGAAGCCCAAACTGGCCGATGCTCTGCACGTCATCGCTCGTGAATACGGCTTTGATGCCTGGCCCGCGCTCAAGCAGCACATCGATGTCACCGTCGAAGATCCGCTCGAAGCACTCGCCGCAGCCATCAAAACCAACAACGCGTCGCTTGTTCGTGACGTCCTCTCCCGTCACCCGAGCTTGCAGTCGCAGATCGACAGGCCGCTGCCGAACTATAGCTTTGACGTGCCCGCCATTGTCGCCGCCGTTCACAAGGAAGACCGAGAGATGATCGACGCCCTGCTCGAAGCCGGCGCCGGCATCAATGTACGTTCGGGCTGGTGGGCTGGCGGCTTCGGCGTCCTCGACTCCGCAAGTCCCAACCTTGCGGAATACCTGATCTAGCGTGGCGCTCTTGTCGATATACACTCTGCCGCACGGCTCGGCATGGTTGATCATGTCCGCGAGTTCCTCGCTGCCGATCCATCCCTCGTCCACGCACGCGGCGGCGACGGTCAACTGCCGCTCCATTTCGCTGCTACAGTCGAAATCGCCGCCCTTCTGCTCGATCACGGCGCGGACATCGATGCTCGCGACATCGACCATGAATCCACTGCCGCGCAGTATTTGGTCTCCTCCAGGCAATACATGGATTGGCAATCGCCCTACCGGCATGACGTGGTGCGCTTCCTCATCTCGCGCGGAGCACAGACCGATATCCTGATGGCATCCGCCGAACGCTACTTCCCTAAGCGCGATCCCAAGTCCGGAGGCAGCATCTACCTCTACGGCTTCGGCCCTACCAAGTCGCCCCACCTGATCGCCCACCAGTTCGGCCACACCGCCGTCCTCGAGCTTCTCATGCAGCGCAGTGCCCCCTGGCTCCGTCTCATACTAGCGGCCGAGATCGGTGACGAGGCCCTCGTCGAACAGGTCCACCAGCAGCACCCCGCGCTCTTTGCCCGGCTCAGCCCCTTCGCCGCCCGTCGCATCATCGGAGTGGCAACCCGCAACAACACTCGCGCCGTCGAACTCCTCCTTGAACGCGGTTGGCCCTCGAACGCCGCACTCGACAACGGCCAGACCGCCCTGCACTACGCCGCCTGGCATGGCAACCTGGCGATCGTTCGCGCTCTCCTGGCCCACAACGCGCCTGTCAACATCTTCGAAGCCGAACACGGAGGTAGCCCGCTTGCTTGGGCGCTCCATGGTTCTTTACACAGTTGGGAGCGGGATAAGGGCGACTACCCAGGCGTAACGCAGGCTCTGCTCGCTGCCGGAGCGGACGTTCCAAAGCCGGACCGTCCCCTCGAAGCCGCCGAGGACGTCCTCGAAATCCTTTCTTCGAAAGCGGCTCTGCAAGGCTCCTCTACCTGAAGCAAAACACAGCCCCCAGCAGAGCCGCGACCGTGAGGGAGTCGGCCTCTCCCAGCCCCCGAAAACGTCCACGGAGCGCCACGGACTGGAGTGACCGACGGTCCACTAACGCCGCACCCGACGGAAATTGGGACGCCCAATCAGGCGGAAGCGCTCTTCCAAGTGATATTTTTCCTTGTGTGGACGAAGCGCAACACCTGAGCGAAGTGGTTCTCGAATCGCTCGATCAGGACCAGGATGCAAAGGACCTCGCCCGCCACGCTTATCGCAGCCGGACACAGTTCTATCGCGTCTTCCGGGCCATGATCGAGGAAACACCGGTGGCCATGCGCCGGAGGCTACTCCTGGAAAGAGCGGCATGGCAGCTGTCTCGCACGCACCTCTCGGTTACGGAGATCGGTCTTAACGCAAATTACGGATCGCTGGAAGCATTCATCCGGGCGTTCGGCAAGGCGTTCAAGATTTCACCGAGCCTTTATCGACGCATGGGAGTGACGTACACCCATCTGCACGCCACAAACGGAATTCATCACTATTCGGGCAAGAATGACACGAAAGGAACTGATCAATCCATGGATCTCTTCGATATTTTCTCCGGCCAGGAGTCCTGGCATACACAGCGCCTTCTTGAACTCGCGAAGACGCTGAACGATGAACAACTGGACCATCCCTTGAGGAACCAGGTAAAGGTGTTTCCCTGGGATGGCCCGGATCAAAGTCTACGCCAGCTTTTGGACCGGATGGTCCAAACCAAGGAAGTTTGGGCTGCGGCAATGACTGGCGGCCGCATGCCCTTATTGGATAACGCACCGCCGGAAGATAGAACGCCCTCGGCCATGCTGGCGCGCATGAACAAAGCCGATGCAGCCTTTCACGGCGTACTCACCGACGTGCGCAATCGAAGCGCGTGGCAGGACACGTTTGTCGATGCGCTGTGCGAGCCGCCGGAGACCTTTACGTTTGGGGGAATGTTTGCTGACGTAATTACCTTTAATGCCCATAGGCGGCTGCTCGCCATCGACGCGCTGCAACGGCTGGGAGCGAAGGTGGAGGGTTGTGGCAGTCCCATAGAATACGTCGCTCACATGGCTGGTGTGTGAGCCCCGCCAGGCGGCGCGATTACCTGTGGCGGAGGGGTAATACGCCCACCTCTCCTCGTGACTAAGCTCTATCCCAAGGTTGCCTTCACCAGCGTGTTTATGACTTTCGCGAACTGAGAATACTCGCCGATACCGGCTGTTTTCTACGCTGATCCTCGGAACACGCTGATCCTCGGAAGATAAATCCATAAAGTATTCGTTCAAATCGTTCGGATTGACAAAAACCTTGACAGATGTCGTTCGGACGAAATTCGATGAAAGCAGCTTCACGGGGTCGCTCCGAAACATGTGAACTTCATCGGGTAGTTGGGTCCGGCCGGCTCGGGTGTGCGTTCGATAAAGTGGAGTATTCATGCAGATCGAGGCCCGCCAACTTTAGGACTGCGGGCGTCAACGGCCCGTGTCCAGCGGAGTTGAGTAAGGACTCAGAAACCACTGTTCTCGAGAAGGCAAATGTAATCGAATGGCTGAAACGAATGGGTGGAGACCGTGAAGACGTCACACACGCATGGCTCTCTGCCGAGTTGGGGAAGTCCGTCAAGGCCGTGAACCGGAATGCGACCCTAGCTAGTGCTTATCTCCGAATAATCGTACATTCCAAAGAGCACATGAGCATCTTGTGGCCTATTCGAGCGTAACAGCTTGGTGCCGCGGCGGTGTGAGGAAACCAGGAACTAGGTATAGCTGACAGTAACTCGCGGCGTGCCGCGACTCCATCTGCCCTACTTCTTAGGAGGATAAAGCGCAAGATACGAGTAGGCGCTCGCCGCCTCGTCCTGGCTCATGTAGTAAAACACTGACATCCTCCCTCGATATTGGGATTGCGGCGCGCCCATCGCGATAGGCGAGCCTTCGGTCACCTTTCGAACGAAATCAGGCAGGTTCGTCCTCATTGTGAGCGTGCTCAATGGCGGTATCGCTCCATCAAAGATTTGCTGCGGAGTTGGGTTTGGGCCTGTCGCGTCGTGACAGATGTGGCAGTCCGATTTCACAATTTGCTCGCCTATACGAAGAGCGCCCGTTTCGGTCGCCGCTACTTGCTGTCTCTCTGCTCCAGGCACGCCGGCTAGAAGTCTTAAATACGGTATCAGCGCCTGAATCTCCGCTTGTGTCAATTGGGGGAACGGCGGCATCTCGTTACCACCCTTATGCAGGCGCTCCAGCACAGCGGCATTGCCTTGCTGCGCCAGCACCTTTGCGTCTGCCCGACTGATGTCCATACCAATCTTTTTCATTCGCGCCATGATGGCTTCTACTGAAGTCGCCCGAACCGGGTCAACTACGGAATGAATCTCTGGAGGAGCACCCAAGCCGGTGTCCTGATGACATCCCCGGCAATTCAGCCGGTACACATCCGAGCCGTGTAAAGTCACTGTTCGGGTGGCATAGCCAGAGGATAAATTGGATTGCCAGTTAGTTGGACTCGCACCCGGTACGGGCGGTGGAGGTCCTAAGCTCCATGTCTTGCCCATGCTGGTAGTCTCAAACGTCTTACCCAGGTGCTTAATCCAGCTCTCACCTTCCACGGCGGTCACTCGATCCACCTTGTTTAAGACTGTTTTCACCGGCGTTTGACCCATCAGCGGTAATAACGACGCTAAAACCATTGCCAGAATCTTCTTGGGCTCGACTCGCTGGACTCGGCGGAATGCCGGGTATATGGCTTGCACGGTTCTTCTCATGGTCACCAAATGTTCTCCGCACGTAAATAGCCGTGGAGCCGACGCGTCTTGGACAGGCCACCTGTCGTTCGGTGTGAGCCTTTGAGCGCTAGCATCGGCTTTCCCTGCGTCAAATCACCCAACTCTTCTCCGCGCTTTCGCCGAAACCTGCATAGCCAAAGCCCTTTACGAATGGCGGCCGATCTGCACTGGTATCGCCGACCTGCTAAATCGCAAGTGCCAGAGGAGATCCCATGCGAGCCAGAAAAGCGCTCGAATTTCTGATTTTTGCTGCTGTTCTGTCTATCTCGCTAACCCTTACGCTTAGACCGACCAAGGTTTACGCCATACCTGCTTTCTCACGGCAGTATCAGACATCCTGCATGACATGTCACCTTGATTTCCCAAAGTTGAATGACTTTGGGAAGGCGTTCAAAGATGCCGGCTTTAAATTTCCCAAAGACGATGCAGATTTTCTGAAGGTCGCACCCACCCTGCTAGGAGCTGAAGCACAAAAACAAGCGTGGCCTAAGACGGTCTGGCCCGGTTCAATCCCAGGGATCCCACCCATTGGCTTGAGGATGAACAATTTTTTCCAGTGGACCGGTAACAACAGAAATAAGTTCAACTCGCTGACCGCACCGGGAACGGTGCCACAACTAATACCCGCTACCGATTTTGAAACCGGCTACTTCAGCATCTTCAGCGCAGGAAATTTCGGTAGCGATATCGCCTTTTGGGTCGATGACGACATCAGCGTTGCTGGCTCGAATGCCAACGGAGGCTTGGGTGACGCCTATCTTCGTTTTGTAAATCTCAGCCGTTTCCTAAAGCTGCCCACCGATTCATTGAATGTGCGAGTCGGTCAGTTCGAACTCGATCTGCCGGTAGGTCAAGCGCGCAACATCAATATCAGCCCTTACGACATTTACTCAGAAGCCAACATCGGCGCCATCAGTTCCATCGCATCGCAATCTCAGAACGTCAATAATCAATTCACGTTTGCTAATCCGGCGAAGGGAGTGGAAGTAAGCGGCGGCCACACATATGGCGGCTACCACTACTCGCTCGCGCTTTTTGACCAGAACACCAGTGGTATGTCCCAGACACCCAGCTTGTATGTCCCTTCCGCAACCGGCGGCAGCGCAGGTGGCGTGGGCTTCGCCTCGGACTCCAGCTACAAGAACTTGTATGGACGTCTCGCCTATCGCTTTAATCTCGAACGTGATCCTGAAAGCCGCCACGCTGTTCAAGCGGCGGGGACGACAGGCCCTCACGATCACACCTACCTGACATTGGGTAGCTTCTACATGAGAGGCAAGTCTGAGCAGGGTTTGGCGACCCTTACTGGTGAAGGAACCAGCACAGTGCTGTATGCGCAGGAACCCTATTACCGGGCAGGCGGCGATTTCAGCTTCAATTATCGGACCTTCAATCTCTTCGGCGTGTACATCTACGGCAAAGACAACAACCTGCTTCCGGTGGATGCCACCGGAGCGCTGATTCCTCTGCCTATTGGGCCCACCAGTGCTTCTCCGGTTGGTTTCGTTTCCGGAAATCCTGCCAAATTTAACGGCGGTCTCGTTGAGGTAGATTACCTGCCTCTGCCATTCCTCATGCTGATTCAACGGTGGGACGGAGTCAATTCCAGCGCGGACCGTATAAACGGTCTCATGTTGGCCGGCAACACTCCGTTTTTTGGCGCGGTTCGGTCAACGCGGAACCGTTTCACTACCGGCGTGCAGTACCTCATTCACCCCAATATCAAGGCCTCTTTTGAATATCAATATCGACCCCAGCAGATAAACAGCACCACAATAGATCCCGCCACCAGTTTGTTGGTCGCGGCTAACCCGTTCCGCGTAAGCACCGCATTGTTTGGTTTTGAGTTTGTGTATTGAAGCGTATTTCGAGAGGGATAAACTATGAAAAGTCGGCTTGAAGCTGCATTGACTGGAGTTCTCGTTTGTCTGATCTTAGGGGCCACTACCCTTCGCGCAGGCACGCTCTCCGGTAAGGTGAGTGGTGGGAAGGGAGCTTCGATTGTGTATATCGAGGCGATTCCCGGTAAGACGTTTCCACCGCCCACCGAAAAAATAGTCATTGATCAAAAAGGGCTGATGTTTCAGCCTCACGTGGCGGCTGTGCAAGTTGGATCTACTGTGGAGTTTCTCAACAGTGATACCGTCGCTCACAATATCTTCTGGCCCGGGATCGGCGGCAACAAGAAGCTCAGCCATAACTTAGGCACCTGGCCTTCGGGCCAGAAGCGCGCATTCAAGTTCGACACTCCAGGCGTCGTGCCGCTGCTTTGTAATGTGCACTCGGAGATGTCCGGTTGGCTCGTCGTGACTCCCACCCCCTACTTCGCGGTGTCTGACGAGACTGGCAGTTACAAAATCGCGGACTTGCCGGATGGCCAGTATACCGTCTCCGCCTGGCACGAAGGTCTCAAAGTGCAGTCGAAGCCGGTGAAGGTCGCGGGCGATACCCCCGCGGATTTTGCACTCAAATAGAAAACTCGGGTGCAGCCACCCTCATGTGTATGCGAACCATCAAAACTCTTATTAGCGCTGTCGGGCTGACTTTCGCGGTCAGTCAGGCCTTTGCACAGGTTATCTCACCTCAGGAGATCGTGGACGACGCGGATCTGCAAGAGCTGCAGCAAAAGCACATGGCGGACTTGAAAAATCTGGCGACGCAGATCTCGGCCCACCCTTTCCCCTATCCGCTCTACTTCAGTCGCACGTTAGGTATCAGTGAGGAACAGCAGAAGCGCAGTGATCAGCGCTCCATTCGGTTTGACAAGTTTCGTGAGCAGACGGTGCTGGAGATCACCGCGAATTACTATGCATCCTATTCCGCGGAGCTAATGGACAGGGAGGAGCGCGCGCAACACACATTGGACGACGTTGTGGCTCCCATGCTGCAAGCGGCGATACCGGTGCTAGCCGGCGAAGAGCGAGTGCAATCGTTTGCCATTGAGGTTTCGCAACACGTGCGCCGCAGACTATTGGGCGTCACCGACGAGAACTCCGAGAACGTCGCATTTGTTCTTCCCGCTAGTGCGGCATCGCGACTCATCGCTGCGGTCACGCCCGGCGAGCGGCAGGCGGCGCTCCTGCAGGGCCAGTTGTTCGTCAATCGCGAACCGCTGGCGGGTTGGGGCCTGCCTACTCCCGAACCCACAGAGAAGAAGAGGCCGCCGCTGGTTCCTCCGGGTTCGGCAACTTTGGAAGCGGAAGCCCGGGCTGCCCTTGCGACAGACCTACGGACTGTCTCGGGGTCGTTGCCGAGCCAGGCTCCCAAGTCGCTAGCTTGGCCGCCATCCGTGCCGGCTCCGGTCGCTCTCCGGGCCGAGGCAGCTCCGCCCGTTTCCGCAAACAGCCTGCGAACCTTACAGGACTTGCACCAGCCGGAGTTGGATCGGATGGTCCGGGAGCTGGGAAAACAGGCGAATTTCGTTTCTTACGCACCGCCGGCTTTCATCGCGTTCCACAAAGGTTCGTTTCTGCAGCTCTCAGTGGTCACCTCGCTGAAGCAAACTGCCGTCGTTTCACGCTACCAGACGGCTGCGCTGGCTTTCGACGAGCACATCGCCCATCTGATTCGTCCGGTGATGGCCGCGATTAAGGCGCCTGCTGATTTCGATGGACTTGACTTCAGTACAACCGTCCGCCTTGCCGGAACCGCCGAGGGCGCGGGTGTAGCGGTCGAATTCATTTTTCCATCGACAGCACTGCTCGGCTATCAGGACTATGACCTGACGGGACAACAACTCATCAACATGGGATTTGTGCTGATCAACGGTGAACGAGTAAGTCTGGAACTGCAGACCGCCGAAGCAGGTTTAGCTCCGCAGCCTTGATAGCCTCCCGCCCAGCGTAAGGCACGACGCTGCATCAGCGGGGGCTAGGCTCCGATCTTCACGATCCTGCGAAAACGGCCGCCAGCATATTGGTTCCAAAGCTAAAGCTGAAGAAGGAAACTAATCGGACGCCATCACAAAAGCAGAAAATTCGTATCCAACACAGATCAAAAGGCTTTATCGAAGACCCCCAAACAGCCGATACCCCTCGCATCCGTAAGCTGGGGTCGTATGCGAAAGCTGCACTTTCAGAAAAACTCATCAGGAATGAACCCGGCAACGGCGCGAATGAGAACCGAAAAAAGTGATTTTGCCAAACGAAGCCAATTTCCGATGGCAAACAACCCTATCGCAATACTTGGCCAGCCGCCCGCCTTCTCAAACCAAAGCCGGCACCCTTCGCCGTGCCAGCAGCAACTCCGAAATGGCACTGCACTCCTCCGTCAATTCTTCAAACTGCTCCGGCGTCAGCGTCTGATATCCATCCGACATCGCGCTATCCGGATGAGGATGCACCTCCACAATCAACCCCGAAGCACCCGCCGCCACCGCCGCCAGCGACATCGGCAGCACCTTATCGCGCTTGCCCGTACCGTGGCTTGGGTCGGCAATGATCGGCAAGTGGCTCAAACTCTGCACGGCCGGAATCACGCTCAAATCCAGCGTATTGCGTGTATGGTCGGCAAACGTGCGCACGCCGCGCTCGCAAAGAATCACGTTGTAATTTCCCCCCGCAAGAATGTATTCGGCGGCCATCAGAAACTCATCCAGCGTGGAAGACATGCCGCGTTTCAACAGGATCGGCTTCCGCGAACGCGACGCCCGGCGCAGCAGCGAGAAATTCTGCATGTTGCGCGCACCAATTTGCACACAGTCCGCGTAATGTTCCACCAGGTCGAATGTCTCCACGTCAATCGCCTCGGTCACAATGCCGAGCCCCGTCTCTTCGCGCGCCTCCGCCAGATAGCGCAGCCCTTCTTCGCCCAGGCCCTGAAAACTGTAGGGCGAAGTGCGCGGCTTGTATGCGCCGCCTCTCAAAAGTTGGCCGCCGGCCTTCTTTACGATTCGTGCCGAAGCCAGGATCTGCTCTCGGCTTTCCACGGCGCAGGGGCCCCCACAGAAAACAATTTGATCGCCGCCCACCGGCACTTTGTGCACAAAGACAATCGTGTTCTCGCGCTTCGTTTCGCGGCTGACCAGCTTATAAGGTTTGGAAACGCGGATGGCTTCGGCCACCCCCGGCAGTGTTTCAAACTCCAGCGCATCCAGCGCGCCATTGTTGCCGGTAATTCCAATGGCCGTGCGCTGCTGCCCGGGAATGATGTGCGGCCTGTAGCCCAGGGCCTCGATTTTTTCGCAAACAGTCTTAATTTCTTGCGGGCCGGCTTGGGCCTTCATCACAACAAGCATGGTTGATTTGCCTCGGTTTTAAGCGTATCTAATTGCGGTAGTGCAGTACATGCGCCGGACGTTACGGAATTGCAGTACGTCACAATGGTTAATTGCTTAGATGGTTCGTTCTTTATGTGTAGTCGCGGGTGGAGGATTAGGATCACTAACGCGCTATCTTTTGGGTAGGGCCATTTTGCAGCGATTCCCGAATGCGCAGTTTGCGTTGGGGACATTCGCCATCAACGTTACGGGTTCGTTTTTGATCGGACTGTTGATGACGTTGTTAGTAGAGCGATGGAAGATGTCGGCGCCGTTTTTGCAGGCTCTCCTGGTTATCGGTTTCCTGGGCGGCTACACGACATTCTCAAGTTTTGAATATGACGCGTACTTGTCAACGCGTGCAGGCCACCTTCTCACGGCTTTTTTTTATTTGACGGGGAGCGTGGTGGCAGGTTTCGGGGCGGTTTTCCTGGGAGCCTGGTTGGCGGCCAAAAAGTAAGGGAGAGTTCGGAATTTGCTGTTGCGGAATCGTTTTGCGGTCTGTTGGAAGCAGGTTTACTCATGAGCTATTCGGGAAAATCTCACCTGCCCTTCCGGAGTTTCGTGCATTTCAGCGAGCAGGAAGCCGAAGCGCTTATGCTGCGGATGCTGTCGGGCAGCTTGTCTACAGAAGAGATCGCGGAGGTCCTTCATTTCCTCCGTCGAAAGGGTGAAACCACCCACGAATTGACAGGGTTCGCTTCCGCTATTCGCAAGATGGCTGAACCCGTGGAGTTGGACCAGTCCGAAGACCCTATTCTGGATACCTGTGGAACGGGCGGCGATGGCGCCAATACGTTCAACATTTCCACTGTCACGGCCTTCGTGGTCGCCGGAGCGGGTCTGCGCGTGGCCAAACATGGAAATCGCAAGATCTCCAGCCAGTGCGGGAGTGCCGATGTGCTGGAAGCTCTGGGTGTTTCCGTCAGCATGTCGGCTCAGCAGGTAGCGGATTGTATTCGCGAAACCGGCATTGGATTTCTATACGCGCCACTGTTGCATCCCGCTGTCCGGCACGCGCAAGAGGCGCGTTTGCTGCTTAAAGGCCGGACGGTATTTAATATGTTGGGTCCGCTCACTAACCCCGTTAGGGCGCGGATGCAATTGATCGGTGCGTTCTCGGTGCGAGCAGCCGAAATCATGGCCCGCGCTGCCGCCAGGTTAGGCGTAGAACGGGCCTTCGTGGTGCATGGTTCGGATGGCTTGGATGAAGTCACCGTCACTGGTCCCACCACTGTCTTCCAGGTGGAAGATGGCGAAGTGCAGAAGGGTCGCTGGCTGCCCGGTGATTTCGGTTCGCCCATAGCCCGGCCTGAAGACCTGGAAGGCGGCGACGTGGAAACCAACGCCACCATTATTAGAAACATTCTGCGCGGCGAGCGCGGTCCCAAGCGGGAGATCGTCGTCGCCAACGCAGCCGCAGCCCTGTTCCTGGCCCGCCATGCTGTGGATTTGCGCTCTGCCGTCTCGCTGGCCGTCCAGTCTATTGACGGCGGTTCAGCGCGGCGAAAGCTGGAGCAGTTGATTGAGTTTGGAGCGAAGCTCGAGCACCAGAAGTTGATGCAACAAGAGGTCATTCAGGAATGAAAGTCTGTGAGATACAGGAATTTGGAATAGAGAACCTCGCGTTTGCTGAGCGGGATATAGTGCGCCCCGTAGCGAACCAGGTTCTGGTGAAAATGGCTGCTGCATCGCTGAATTTCCGCGACTACATGATGGTGGGCGGCAAATACAATCCGAAACTGAAGCGGCCTATGCTGCCCCTGTCTGATGGCGCCGGTGTGGTGGAGGAAGTGGGTCCCGATGTGACCCGCTTTAAGCCGGGCGACCGTGTGGCCGGATGCTTTTTTCAAACTTGGGTGGAAGGTTCTCCCTCACGCGAAAAGAACTCGTCCGCCTTGGGCGGAGGCATCGATGGCGTTCTGGCCCAGTACCGGACGTTCTCAGAGGAGGGTCTTGTCGCAGTTCCTCAGCATTTGACACTTGAAGAGGCGGCGGCGCTGCCGTGTGCCGCGGTTACCGCCTGGCACGCGCTTTTCGAATATGCGCCGCTGTTTCCTGGTGATGTGGTCTTGTTGCAGGGCACCGGAGGCGTCTCTATCTTCGCTCTCCAATTCGCTCTCGCTGCCGGCTTGCGAACCATCATTACGTCATCCAGTGATGAAAAACTGGAGCACGCCAAAGCTATGGGCGCGCATGAGCTGATCAATTACAAAACCACTCCTGAATGGGAGACCGAAGCCCGCAAACTGACTGGTGGCGAAGGTGTCGACAAAGTAATTGAGGTCGGCGGCAGCGATACCATGCCGCGCTCTCTTCGCGCTGTCCGCACCCATGGCGCCGTTAGCGTGATTGGAGTTCTGAGCGGTGTAGAACCGGCCATTAGTCCCACCGCTTTGTTGGTGAACAGCCTGCAAGTGCAGGGAATCTACGTGGGCTCGCGTGTCATGTTCGAACGGATGAATCGGGCTATCGCGCTCCATAAGATCAAGCCCGTCGTCGACAAAGTATTCCCGTGGACGGAGATCAAGGCTGCGCTCCGTCACATGGAAAGTCAGCAACACTTCGGCAAGATCTGCCTGGCTATCTCTTAGTAGCGCCACGAAGTAAGATCCGCCCCGGTCGGCGCAGTCTTTTTGATGCGGTCGAGTATTTGCGGCAGATACATCGTGTTGTAGTGCAGCCGGGATAAGTAGTTCGGTAGGTTCGGATCGCCGTTCCAGCAGTGTTCGGCGCGGTCGCCATATTTGATTTCCCCGTCGTAGTGCGGATTGCTGGTTTTCTCCAGCATGTTCTGCAGGTAATAAACGGCATCGGTCAGATAGTAAGTGTCCGCCGTGCCCACGTAGACATGGATCTTGCCTTGTAACTTAGGACCAAGGGTTGGCCAGTCGCGCTCCAGAATATGGGTCAGGTCATAGTGGTCGCGCCAGTACGCGGCTACCTCATGATCTATTTCGCCTGTTAGCTTGTTGAAGATTTTCTTTGGGTAGCCATCATCGCCAGTAGGTGAGAAAACCGCCTGCCAGATATCGTATTGTTCGCCGGATCGTCCATCGGTCCCAAGCGCCAGTTCGTAGTAATTCACATCGCGCTGAGTAGCCGTGACATGGCCTAAGTAATCGCGCATCGCCGGCACTTCAACCTGTCGATGCGCTCCTTGTAGCACGTAAGCGTTCTTGTCTTCATACAGATTGACAACTGTGTAGGCATGAAAATCCACCGGATCAGGGCAGGCGGCAAATGCGCCGTTGTAGTGGTCTGGATAGAAGGTCTGCACCGCAAGGGCTTCCCATCCGCCTGTGGAGCCGCCATAGGTGAAGCGGGCCCAGGCTTGGCCAATGCCTCGGAATTTGGCTTCTAACGCGGGCATCAACTCGGACTCAATCGCGTCGCCGTAGGGTCCGAGGTTCGCCGAGTTCACGGCGTAGGAATCGTCATAGTAAGGGTTCGCATGCTGAATCTTCACTACCAGAAAGCGTGGAAAGTCAGGTGAGATCCATTGCTTGTAGAAGTTGTAAGCCTCCTCCTGTTGAATCTTGTTGTAGCCCGAAATGTGAAAGCGTTCGCTATAGTCCGGCTTCAGGTTGGCGTCTGGAGGCTCAGTTCGAAAATTGTCAAAGCTGGATACAAAATGGTCGTGAAAGGTCATCACCGGGAAATGAGCGTCGGCATGTTCGTCAAAGCCTTCGGGCACCAGCACGATGGCGCTTAGGTACATCGGCGTCCCCCAAAACTTAGTCAATAGCTGGCTCTGAATTCGGATATGCCGGATGTACTTGGTGTCCTTTTGCTCGGGCACAGGCGGAACTTCTTCCGACAGCGATAACTTGACCTCGGAGTTCTGGCTGATCTTGACTTTCATCGGCTTGTTGTACAGGTTGCCTGGAGTTATGTTCCAATGCTGACCCTCGCCATGGTCTGGATGCAGCTTGACTGCGTGCCCATTGGCAAGATGAAACGTCTCATAGCGATTGAGTACCGCCTGCACATAATACTCGCCTGCGGGAACGCTTGCGAGACTTCGGATCGGGTAACCGAAAGCGTTCTCATCCACGGTTACTGATTGTTCCGGCTTGAGACCATTGACGTTTTTTCCAAAGACAATTTGGGTGGCGGGCGTGTCGTTGATCTGGTTGCGAGGTTCGTCAGAAGGGTCGGTTGAGAGACAAAGAAGAATGCGGCCGTCCAGCGGTGCTTGGCTGCGCGCTGCCGGAAAGGAGATGACAAAGCGCGGAGCCGCGTTAGATAGTGCGGCCAGAATGAGGATTGCCGGAGCTACCCTGAGACAATTCATCAGCGCAGTTTAGCAGGAAACGCTACTTCGACGGATTCACTCGCAGCGTTTCGCGAGCATCGACATGCTCGAACTCCATGGGAAAGCTTGTTCCCGCGTAGTAAGCCGGCCATTGGTCTTTATAGTGTTCGGAGGCAACAAATCCGGATTCGCCCACCACCAGATTCTGAACGGATTTGTCAAGATCTCCGAAATCCACCACCATCCGCTCGGATGGCCCGAGCTTGGCTGTCGTCTGTTTGATGGTTGTGCCGGAGCCGCTCATCTCCACCGGACCTATGTCGAATAGGCGATCGACAAATGGCAGTTGTTTGCCAACAGGATGATCGAGCTCCCAATGGAGCACCTGGCCCCAGCGCCACTTGCTGACCGGTGTGCCCAGTCGTTCGCGCCCGATGTTCAGGGCGGTGTTGAAGGATTCGCTGATGAATGCGTCCCAATTATCCTGCGAAACCCAGGAGGCTGGGCGGTTCTGGAGCATGGTTTGAATGATTTGCGGGCGCGGAATCCCGGTGTACTTTGTATGCAGTGCCGCAGTTAGCTTTACGCCCAGGGCTCTGGAAGCAAACTGGGTGAGGACCGGAGCTGACTCGCCTTTGTCCATTTGGCCGTTCCACTTTTTCAGAATCTCAACGGCCTCCTCCGCGAGGTCATTCTTGCACCCGGTCTTTTGGCAAGCCGCCACAATCTGCTTTGCCAGGAAGTGATCATAAGCTGAGTAGACATCCTTCTGGACGGCTAGCATGTCGTCTACGGTAAGCTTCGGTTTCGCGCTCAGCAAAGCGCGGATCTGGGTAACTCGGTACTTGTCCGCGAAGGTGCCGGGAACGTTGTAAGGGAAGTCGGGGGGGAATGTTTTCTGGTTGGCGCTCGCCACAATGCCGGACGGCGGGTTGTAAACCACGGGCATCTGCTCATATGGGATGTAACCATCCCATTCAAAATTGCCGCTGGCGCCATCTAACGGAAAATCTCCGTCGAAGTTCCGGCGTACTGGCACGCGCCCAGCCGCCTGGTAGCCAATGTTTCCGGCCTTGTCCGCGTATTCAAAGTTTTGCGTTGGCCCCCAGAAGGTGCTCAGCGCTGCCCTGAACTGGGTAAAGTTTGAGGCCTGATTGATCTCCATAAAGGGGAAGCCGAAGCCGTCAGCTGCGGTCCAGCGCATGGAGTAAATGTTGGCGCCTTCTTGCACGATCACCGGTCCGTGAGCCGTCACCCAGGTATCGACAACCACCGGTTTGGCTCCCCTGACGGCAATCGTCTGACGGTCGAGCTGTGCTTGCCTTACTTGACCCTTGAAGACATAGCGTCCCGTCGCAGGATCGAGCTGTTCTTTATAAAGATCGAGCGCGTCTGTCTGTAAGTTGGTTACTCCCCAGGCGATGTTCTGGTTGTGGCCGCTAATCACGTTGGGTACGCCCGGCAGCGTTGCGCCCGAAACATCCAAGCCCGGCGCCTTTAAGTGAACCAGATACCAGGTCGCGGGCACAGTCGGCTCCAGGTGCGGATCATTCGCCAGCATTGGTTTGCCATCTGCCGTGTGAGTTCCGGAGACCGCCCATGAATTAGACCCGGGACTTAGATACTGTCCTTCTGACGCTGGGAAGAGGCTGTGGAAACGCGCAAGATCGAAGTTCGGCCCCACGATTTGACCGCGTTCGTAGTCTTGATCCGCGGTGTCCGTCAGGTTGCGGAACATGACTAAGCCGACCAGGATCGTGTCACGCAGCTGCCACGGCTGTGGGTCATACGCGCGGCCAGGCAATGAGAACTCGAGCGAATAGTCGCCCCGGTGCGTATCTATGTAGTAATTGACTCCCAACGCGTACTGAACCAGCACCGCGCGTTGATCTTGAGGCAAATTCAGCAGGTCTTTGTCGGCGATTTCCCGCAGGCGCATGCGGCGGGCGCGCTCATCGGTTGCCAGTGTGCCGGGCCCGAAAACCTCCGATAATTCGCCGGCGGCAAAGCGCCGAATGCCGTCCATTTGCCACAATCGGTCTTGAGCTGTAACGTAACCTTGCAGGAAAATGGCATCCTGCCAAGAGGCGGCTTCAATATGCGGAATGCCTCGCGCGTCACGTTTGATGATGGCACTGGAACCAATGGGAGCACTGATGGAGCCGGATGTCTTGGGGAGTGGGCGGAAGGCCAGCCAGTAGACAGCGAATACGAGAAGCAGTGCAAGGAGAGCTATGCTCACATTGATGATGCGCACAGCGCGGGTTAGCACTTTTAGATTTTACTCTGGCAGGTATTTTTCGTTTCTGTAAGAGATGTTGATCCGCTTCATCCTTCTGTTATTGATTCTGGTGACGAACGGCTTTTTTGCTGCAGCCGAGGTTTCCCTCGTCTCTGTTCGCCAGTCGCGTTTGCGGGAGCTTGCGGCTCAAGGGCAGGCTGGCGCTCAAAGTGCGCTGAACCTGCTCGCTAATCCCGGAAGGTTGTTATCCGTAACACAGTTCGGCGTTACGCTCGCCAGTTTAGGCCTGGGGTGGGCTGGCGAAGATACGCTGTACGGCATTCTCCGTTCGGCATTGACACCGCTGCAGGTTCACATCTCGCCATTCATTTTGCATGGGATAGCTTTTGCTCTGGCGTTTTTGAGTATCAGCTATGCCCATGTGATCATCGGCGAGGTGGTGCCGAAGAATCTGGCATTGGAGAAGGCGGATCGAGTCGCCATCTTAGCCGCCCCAGTGCTGTTGGTCTTCTATCAGCTGTCGCAGCCGTTTGTGATCGTGATTGAGAAATCATCGGCTTTGATCTTGAAAGTGTTGGGATTGGGTGGTCCCGGACATGCGCACGGAGGCCATAGCGCGGAGGAACTCAAGTTCATTGTGCAATCAAGCCGCCACGAAGGGCATTTGGAGAAGTTTCAAGAGGACGCGATTGAGCACCTGATTGAACTTTCTGAATACATCGCTCGCGAGATCATGACGCCGCGAAACAACATTGTTTCGCTCCCCGTGGATGCGGATTTGGACGTGGTGTTGAACGTGATGATGGAACACAAGTATTCGCGCATCCCCGTTTATGAGGGTGGCCCCGAGCAGATCATCGGAATTGTTCATTACAAGGATCTGATGCGTGTCTGGGACGAACGGCGGTTTGCGCACGACAGGCACCGCTCCACCAGACCATTCCGCTTGCGGCGCTTTGTGCGAAAGCCCCTGGTTGTTCCTGAAACCAAGCCGCTCAATCAATTGATTGAGGAATTTCATAAGAATCACACGCACATGGCGCTGGTGGTAGATGAGTTCGGCACCGTAACCGGGCTGGTCACTCTCGGAGACGTTTTGGAACAGGTTTTTGGCGACATTGGCGACGAGCATGACGTGGTGCGTCCGGCTCCGCTCGCGCAGGGGCAGACGGTGGAACTGGAGGGCAGCACGACCATCCGTGAACTCGAAACGCGCTACAACATTGTTCTGCCCAGCGAGGCTGAGTTCGAGACCTTGGCCGGTTTTCTGTTGATGCATCTGGGCCATATCCCGAAGGCAAAAGAGCACGTGGAGTATGGAGGCCGTCGATTTACCGTAACTGAGATGGACCGCAACAGGATTGCGAAAGTTACCATCGAGAGATTAAACGAACAAACACTTCAACCCACCACCGTTTAGCGTATCTGGCGCTGGCAGCGGTCTGCATTTTCTGGGGTACTACTTATCTGGGAATCCGAATTGGCCTGGAAGGACTCCCGCCGTTTTACCTGATCGCCATTCGCTATGTGATTTCAGGAACCATTCTGTTGGTGGCCGCGCGCCTGGGGGGACTTGCGATTCCGCGCGGGCGCGAGCTCTGGCTAACCGCGATTTGCGGAACCATTTGCATTGGAATCGGAAATGGGTTTCTCGCGTTAGCCGAGACGATTATTCCAAGTGGTTTGGCCGCTTTGTTTTATACGACCGCGCCGTTTTGGATGGTGGGCATTGATGCACTGCTACCGCAGGGCAAGCGGCCTTTAGGCGCAACGGTTGTTGGATTGCTGGTGGGCCTGTTGGGCGTCATCTACCTGATCTATCCTGACGCGGTGTCCGAGGGTGTGCAGGGTAAGACGGTGGTGGGCTTTTGGCTGCTGCAGATTAGCGCCGCAGGTTGGGTGCTTGGAGCCCTTTTGCAGAAGCGCGTACCTTCCAAAGGGATGCCTTTCGTCAGCGGAGCCGTTCAGCAGTTGGCTGCCGGATTGGCCATGTTTGTTCCGGCGGCAATCACCGAAACCCTACCGGCGCACGTGCAGATGCGAACAGTTTACGCCGTCGCCTATCTTGTGGTTTTCGGTTCTATTGTAGGCTACAGTTCGTTCATCTATGCGGTGGCCCGTTTGCCGGTGGCGGTGGTTTCCATCTACACATTTGTGAATCCGATTGTGGCGGTGTTTCTCGGTTGGCTGGTTTTCCGCGAACCGTTTGGTGTGCGAGGCGTGGTGGCGATGGTTGTTGTTTTTTCGGGAATCGGTCTGGTGCGGTGGAGCGAGTCCGGGCTAAGGCAAAAGTCTTACAGTGCAAAATGAAGTTGTGAAAGAAAGCATATTTCCACCAAAGCCCAAAGTGGGCGGACCTTATTCCCCGGCTGTTCGTGCGAACGGTTTTGTCTATTTGAGCGGACAGATTCCCGCCGACCCTGACACTGGCGAACTGGAAACGGGCGATATTCAGGCGCAATGTAGTCGGGCGCTGGAAAATTTAAAACTGGTTCTGCAAGCCGCAGGGCTTGGTCTTGAAGATGTGGTGAAAGCAAATGTCTACCTCAAAGACATGGACAACTTCGCCAGGATGAATGAAACCTATGCCAGCTATTTCCCGACGAACCCGCCGGCTCGGACTACGGTCGAAGTGGCGCGCTTGCCTCGGGACGTGGGTATCGAAATTGAGTTGATTGCGCTGGATCGTAAATAGTGCAAACGAATTCGCGCCAGTACCCGAAGCACCCTTTGCTGGGCGTTGGCGCTTTGATTTTTGACGCCGATAAAGTGCTGCTGGTGGAGCGGGGTAATCCTCCGCTCCAGGGCTTTTGGTCTTTGCCGGGCGGCCTGGTGGATGCGAATGAACGTTTGGAAGATGCGGTTGCTCGCGAAGTGTTGGAAGAAACTGGTCTTGCCGTGACGGCTACCCGTTTAGCCACGGTTTTTGAACGCATCATGCCGGACGCGAACGGCGAATGCGAATATCACTATGTTCTGGTGGATTTCTATTGTTCAGTCAATGGCGGCGAATTGAAAGCTGGTGATGATTCGAAGAGCGCCTGCTGGTTTGGAATGGATCAATTGCATGATCTGCCTCTGACTGAAGGAACGCTGGAGGTGATTGAATTGTGCCGTGGCGGAAACGTGACGCATCACCTGGTGAGCCGGCCGTAACCATGCCTTTTAGCAGTATCGATACGCTTCAATTCCCGGAGTTGCTGGAACTTCTGGCGCGTTACGCCGGATCGCTAGCCGGGCGGTCGCTTGTTTACGGCCTTGAACCGAATGGCAGCCGTGCGGAACTGGAGGCTGCGCTGACGGAGGCGGGCGAGGCTATCACGTACTTGAGCGACGCAGGCGGCGATAGTAAGAACTCACTGATTCGTCTCCGGTTTGACCAGCTTCGTGACGTAGAAGGCCCGGTCAGAACATTGATGGTTCAAGGCGCCTCCCTTGATGGGCGCCAGATTCTGGATTTGTTCCATACGCTGGCGCTGGCGGGCGAGTATCGCGGTGTTCTCACGAGCCTTTCGCACCGCTTCCCGATGATGGCGGGCCGTGCTCATCGACTGGCTGATTTGCGCGATGTGGCCAAGCGTTACTTGCGTGCGTTTTTGCCGGATGGCAGCCTTTCTGATGAAGCGAGCGTCGCGTTGGGGCGTATTCGTCGCGATATCGGCAAGCAGCAAAAGGGCATTCAGGATTCGCTGGAGCGCTTCATTCGTTCGCATCGGCAAGACGGCACTTTACAGGAGGACTTTGTAACTATTCGCGAGGATCGCTACGTGGTGCCGATTGTGGCTGGGCAGAAGGGTCGCGTGGATGGCGTCATTCATGGGTCCAGCGGAACCGGACGGACTCTGTTTCTGGAGCCGCTGGAAACCATAGCCCTGAACAATCAGCTGGTCCGGTTGCGCGAGGACGAACTGCGCGAGATTGAGCGCATTCTGGCTGAAATCACCGACGTTCTGCGGACCCACTCGGATGAGATTGCCGATACGTTTGAGGCGTTGGCGGATTTCGATCTGATCTTTGCGAAGGCTACCTTTGCTCGTGATTATGATGCCGTGATTCCCAAGTTCAGCCCAGCGGATGAGCCGAGACAGTTGGTGTTACAGGATGCGCGGCATCCCTTGCTCGAGACGGTATTGCGGAAGCAGCGGAAGCCGATTGTCCCGATTTCGTTTGAGCTGAATGAGTCACGCCGCTGCTTGTTGATTAGCGGACCGAACACCGGCGGCAAGACGGTCACCATGAAGACGTGCGGACTCCTGGCCTTGATGGCGCATGCCGGTTTGCCCGTTCCAGCGGTGAAAGCGGAGTTCCCGCTGCTGGATGATGTGCTGGCCGACATCGGCGATCAGCAGTCTATTGAAGAAAGCTTGAGTAGCTTTTCAGGGCACCTGCTGCATGTGAAGCAGATGCTGGAACAAGTTACTCCGGATAGCCTGGTGCTGCTGGATGAACTGGGGCGTGCTACTGATCCGGAAGAAGGCGGCGCATTAGGCGTTGCTATGCTCGATGAGTTCCGGAAGTCGGGGGCGTTTTGCCTGGCGTCGACTCACCTGCTGCCGCTGAAGCTTTATGGCACTCGAACCAGCGGCGTTTTGAATGCCTCGATGGGGTTCAATGAGTCCACGCTGCAGCCTACTTACCAGTTGAGACTGGGCGTTCCGGGGAAGAGCGCAGGTCTGGATATTGCGACGCGCTTGCAGTTGCCGGCTGCCTTACTGGAGCACGCCCGAAGTGTTTTGCCTCGATTACAGGCGGATTTCCAACAGTTGCTGGTGGAGTTAAACCGGCAGAACGACGAGAATGCCCGAATGGGGCGGGAACTGGAGCAAGCCACCCGCGAGCTGAAACAGCGCCAGGAAACGCTGGAGCAGGACTGGTTGAAACGGGAGCAGGCGCGTCAGCGGGAGTGGCAGAAGAAGTCGGACAATCTGGTGGCTGACTTTGAAGCGCGGGCGCAGATCATGATGGAGCGCGTTGCCGAAACTTCCGAACAGCGTCGAGCGGTAGAGCAGGCGCAGCGCCTTGTTTCCAAGACTCGACGCGAGTTTCAGGAAGAGGCGCAGCAGGTGATGACGCCCGCTGCTACAACGAAAGGTTCCCCCGAGGCTCCAAAAATTGAAGAAGGAGCGAAAGTCCGTCTCAGGGATATCCGCGAAATTGCTACCGTTCGGCGGATTTTAAAAAACGGTCTGGTGGAAGTGGAAGCCGGATTTTTAAAAATGCAAGTGCCGCGCGAGGACATTCTTGAAGTGGTCACGGGGCAAGCCGCGCAAGCGAAGCTCCCCAAGAATGTTCGATTCGAAGCCGGACCCACCTGGGACGTTTCTTTCCGTGAGCTGAACATTATTGGCCAGCGCGCGGAAGAAGCCATGGAGCAGGTGGACAAGTTTATCGACTCCGCGGCGCTGGCTTCAGTCAACCGCGTTCGCATTGTCCATGGCCATGGCATGGGCGTGTTGAAGAAGGCCGTCGGCGAGCTTCTCGGTAAGAGTCCGCATGTGAGCCGTTTCTATCCGGCTACTCCGGCAGAAGGCGGCGCGGGCGCGACGATTGTAGAGTTGCGCGATTGAATCAGAACCGCGGTGGTGAGCGGCGGCACGGTGATTCTTCCTTTCTCGATTGTGGCGTTGTGGGGAAGTTCGGGATGGGGTTCCTTGAATTGATCGTTCTGGAATGAGAAAGCTTGAGTGGTTGCGTTGAAGATGATGAGCTGCTTTTCACCGGCTCGCATAGCGATTACTCCTTCTCCTGTGCTTAGGAATTCGAGCGGTTGATCAGTCGTCCGGATCTTCAGGAATGCTTCGAAGGCATCGCGCGTGTTGAGGATGTCGGCGGTTGACGGTTTAAGCTTTGGATTCGCCAGCAAGGGCTGCATGATGGGCCAGTGCTCGTCATTGTCAGGGGCGAGCGGAAGGCCGACGCCCCAGTTGTTTGTCTGGTAACTGAAGTCGATCTTGTTGAACCAGTCGCCTGAGTTATAGCTGTTATGGTCCATGTCTTTGGAACGCAGCAGCTCATCGCCTGCGTGGAAGAATGGGATGCCCCGGCTGAAAGCAATGAGGCTCAAGGCGAGTATGTGGCGGCGTACCCGGGTGGCGATGTCTTCGCCAGCCGGTGATTTGAGCTGGATGGCATCGAACAGCACTTGATTATCGTGGACGGAGCAATAGTTGATACATTCAATCGGACTAGCTCCGTAGCCGCCGCTAAGGCCCGCCCGGATCGCGTCAGCGACGGCGAAGTTGCCGGTGACGAAGCCCGGGAGGCGGGGATCTGAAAATGGGTTGCCTCCGCGAATGCCGTCGCGAAAGCCGTCGTTGAACGTGCCGATGCCGGTGCCGTACATGTTCTTCTGGATGGCCGGCGGCTTAGCAGGATTCTGCGCCGTTTCGGCGGCGAACCAGCCTTCGCCGTAAAGGTAAACATCGGGCGGCAGGGCGGCCTTGATTTTCAACATGTTTGACACGTAATGGAAGCCCATCAAGTCGAAGCGGTAGCCATCGATTTTGTAATGCCGAACATTTTGCACCAGGCAATCGACCATGAGCTTCTCCATCATCCGGTGCTCGCTGGCGGTGTCGGAACAGCAGGTGGCGCTCATCACATTTCCGTTTGAATCCAGGCGGTAGTAATAGCCAGGAACAATTTTGTCGAGCACTGAATTTCTTGCCTGACCGCTTGAATTTGTGTGGTTGAAGACCTGATCCTGGATGACACGGAGGCCGGCGCGGTGGAGCGCCATGACCATGGTTCGATACTCCTTCACGCGGCTGTACGGATCTACCGCATAGGAGCCTTCGGGCGCGAAAAAGTGAACCGGATCATAACCCCAGTTGAATGCGTCGCAATCCTTGATCCTGGTGATGGCGGCTTGCTGCTCTGTGCTGTCCGGCGGAAAGACGGAAAGGTCGCCGGGGGACTGCCACTTTGATTTATCTTCATCAACACTGGCGAAGTGAAACGTAGGCAGCAGATGCACGGCCTTGATGCCGGCTTCAGCCAAACGGCGAAGATGGCGCATACCATTCGAATCCGTCTTGGTAAACGCCAGGTAGGTGCCGCGACGGTTCTCCGGGACGGTGAAGTCGTTCGCGCTGAAGTCCCGGACATGCAACTCCCAGATTGTCAGTTCGGCGTTCGAGGCGATTGCCGGAGACGAATGCTCATCCCAGCCTTCGGGCTTGGTTTGCGGATCGTTCAGATCCGTGAGCCGGCTCTTGCTGCCGTTCAAGGCCAGATCGCAAGAGTAGGGATCCGTGACGATGTTTTCCACCACCTGGTTCAATTTCGGAACGAACACGGTGACGCTGAACAGATAGAATTTGCCGCGCCAGGCATCTTCGATTTCCACGGACCAAACGCCATTTGCCTCCAACATCGGCAGCGTGGCTGCCGGATTTTGATCTTCCGGGGCGTTAAAGAGCAACAGCTTTACAGATTGGGCCGTGGGCGCCCAAACGGCGATGCTGATGTTTTCGTACTCCCCGAAGTGGGGGCCCAGTTGGCCATCGAAGGCAAAGAGATCGTCCAGGACACCGGCAATTTGGATTCCCGTTTTGTAATTGTCACCTTCAACGGAGAGCCGGCCTTTCAAAATTTCGGGGTTGAAATCGGGCACATGGAAGATCTTGGGATCGTTGGTCGACACCAAAGGAAACTGGCCGTTTATTGAGTAATTGCTGCCGTTCGCATCAGGCACAGCTATCGTCTTGCGGTCGATCCAGATGGCTTGCATAAGTTAAGATTAGCCATGACCCGATCATTGATAGGGATTATGATGTTTGCGCTCATGACGACTGGATATGAAGATTCGATCAAAGCCTGGCAAAAGCATCGCGACAACGGACTGCGATCACCGAACGGCTGGCTCACGTTAGTGGGTCTTTTCTGGCTGACTCCAGGGGATAACACCATTGGTTCAGATGATTCGAATAAGTTTGTGTTGCCGAAGGGATCGGCTCCAGGGCATGTTGGCACATTGCACTTGGCGGCTGCGAAAATAACATTCACTCCGGCTGACCATTCGGGCACAAAGACTTTGAGTTATGACGACGACAAGCCCGATACGGTTCACGCGGGTTCGATCTCTTTTTTTATCATCAAGCGCGGCGACCGTTTCGCGGTGCGAGCGAAGGACAGCGAAAGCCCTACTTTGAAAAAGTTCGCTGGAATGCAGTACTTTCCCATCAATCCGGAACTGCATTTCGAGGGGCGGCTCATTCCGGATGTGAAAAAGATACCGATTCTGAACGTGCTGGGCGAGACTGAGATGGAGGAGAGCCCCGGTTTCGTGGAGTTCAGTTACAAAGGAACTCATTACCGGCTTCGGCCAATCTACGAAGGCAAAACGCTCTACTTTCTTTTCAAAGATCTGACGAACAAAGACCTGACTTACCAGGCCGGACGCATGCTGAACACGCCTCTGCCGGTGAACGGCAAGGTTGATCTCGATTTCAACCGTTCTTATAACCCTCCTTGTACGTTTACTCCCTACGCGACTTGCCCGCTGCCTCCGCAAGAAAACCGGTTGCCTTTTGCGGTGAACGCCGGAGAAAAACGCTACGGGTCAGGCCATGTTGTGTAGACTAGCGGGAAACCCCCGCTATGCAGAAGTACCTGGTTCCCTGGCTGCTCCTGATAACGAGTTCGTGTGCCAACCTGCACACGCCCTCTCCGCTGGATCATTTGAAACCCTGCGCCTCGGCTGACGGACCAACCGACGCTTACTGCGGAAAGCTGGAGGTTTGGGAGAATCGAGCGGCCAAAACGGGCCGCAAGATTTCGCTAAAAATTGTTGTTCTGCCGGCTCTTAAACAAGAGGCTGCGCCCGATCCGCTTTTTTTTCTGGCGGGCGGTCCGGGACAGGGCGCGGCTGAACTGGCCGGCATTCTGGAAGAACCATACCGTCGCATTGAAGCCAATCGCGACATTGTTCTAGTGGATCAGCGCGGGACCGGGAAATCGAATCCGCTGGAATGCAAACCTCCTGACGACGAGGAGGAAGACACCAATAAAGACCCAATGCCTGCGATGATGGCGCGGCTGCGGGCTTGCCTGGATTCTTACAAGAGCAAGGCTGATGTCACGCAGTACACAACGCCGATTGCGATGGACGATCTGGACGATGTCCGCCAGTATCTAGGCTACTCAAAGATCAACCTCTACGGGGGCTCCTACGGAACGCGCGCGGCCATTGTCTATGTTCGCCAGCACCCATCGGTGACGCGATCGGTGATCATTGACGGGGTAGCGCCGCCGGATATTCTGCTACCGCTTTACATGGCGCGTGACAGCCAGCGCGCATTGAACCTTTTGTTCCAGGATTGCGCGAAAGACGCGGCCTGTTCAAAGCGCTTTCCCAACATTCAGCAGCGGTTTCAAGCGCTGCTGGACAAGCTGACTGCGCACCCGCAGCACGTCCACTATGTGGACCCGCGAACGGGCGAAGAGAAGGACATGGACGCCAAGCGCATTCTGGTGACAGGAACCACTTTCGCGGCCCTGTATTCACCGCTGACATCGGCGCTCTTGCCGCTGCTGATCGAGCAAGGCGAAAAGGGCAATTTCACGGGCTACTTGGCGCTGGGCGCGGCGTTCGATCCGACTGCGGGCAGCATTGCGCAAGGTATGCATTTTTCGGTGGTTTGCAGCGAGGATTACACGCACATTCCGCCGGGCGCACTGGAACGCGAAGCGGCCAACACGTTTATGGGTTTTGAGATTGCTGACGACCGTTATAAAATTTGCGAGTCCTGGCCAAAGGGCAAGGTGGACGCCCACTATTTCGATAACACTCCATCAGCCGTGCCCGCGCTGATTCTTTCGGGCCAATTGGACCCCGTGACGCCGCCGGTTTGGGGGCAGCAGATTGCCGACGTCTGGAAGAACGCGAAGCATATTATTGTGCCGAATACCGGGCACGGCGCGTGGTCCAGCGGCTGCGTTTTGAAACTGATGGATCAGTTTCTGAACGAAGGCACGGCGGCCCATCTGGATTCCAGCTGCGTGAACAAGGTGGAACGGCCGCCCTTCTTTCTCGCGCCGGCGGGACCTGATCCCATGGCGGTGTTGCTGAAATGATTGAAGCCCGTAACCTCAGAAAGCATTTTGGCCCAGTGACAGCGGTGCAGGATGTTTCGTTCAAGGCGGCGGACGGCACCGTTACGGGGCTGCTGGGCCCGAACGGGGCGGGGAAGACAACATCTCTGCGCATGATTTATGGCCTCGTTCGGCCGGATTCGGGCACGATTCGCGTGGACGGTCTGGATGTCGTGGCCGACCCCATAGCCGCCCAATCCCGCCTCGGTGTTCTACCCGACCAATCGGGGCTTTATCAGCGGCTGACGCCCCGCGAGCACATCAGATATTTCGCTAATTTGCAGGGTATCTACGGCCAGGAACTGGAAACACGCATGCAGAGCTGGCTCGACTTGCTGGATTTAAAAGCGGTCGCGGACCGGCGCGTGGGCGGGTTTTCGCATGGCGAGCGGACGAAGGTAGCGATTGCGCGAGCGCTGATTCACAATCCGCAAAATGTTGTGCTGGATGAGCCGACCAACGGGTTGGATGTATCGAGCACGCGAACGGTGCGCGATGTGATCCGGCGGATGAAAGCGGAGAACAAATGCGTGGTGTTTTCGAGCCACGTGATGCAGGAGGTCTCGGCGTTGTGTGACCGCATTGTGGTGATCGCGGCCGGCCGCGTAGTCGCCGAAGGAACCGCCGATGAGTTGCTGGCGAAAACCGGGAAGGCCGATCTGGAAGATGCATTTGTTTCGCTGGTCGGATTGCAGGGAGAGGCAGTATGAACCTTTCGTTGATCGGCGTAGTGATGCGCAAGGAACTGACGGACGGCGTGCGGGACCGGCGCGCGTTGTACACGGTGCTGCTGAGCGCGTTGTTCGGGCCGCTGGTGATTGCGTTCATGCTGAACCAACTGGCGGGGCAACAGCGATCCGCACAAGAAATCAAGGTTCCGATTGTGGGCCGGCAGTATGCGCCCATTCTGGTGAACTGGCTGGAGCAGCAATCGGGCGTGGACGTGACGGAGGGCCCGGCCGATGCGGAGGCCGCGGTGCGCGAACGCAAGCAGGAGTTCGTGCTGGTGATCGATAAGGAGTTTGCGAAGAAGTTTCGACAGTCGAGAGCGGCGCTGGTCAAGGTCGTGTCGGATTCAACGCGCCAATCGGCAGAACCGAAAGTGAAGCGGCTGAGGAACTTACTCAGCCGATTTAACGGCGAGATGGGGAGCTTGCGGCTGATGGCGCGCGGAGTAAGTCCGGTGGTGGCGACCGTGCTGAAGGTGGAAGATGTGGAGATCTCCAACGCGCAGGAACGCGCCGCCACTATTTTCAACATCATTCCGCTGTTTCTGATTGCAGCGGCCTTCTCGGCGGGCATGCAGATCTCGACAGACGCAACAGCCGGCGAGCGAGAACGTTTCTCTCTGGAGCCGCTATTGATTACGCCGGTTCCGCGATGGCAACTGATTACGGGCAAGTGGTTGGCGGCCTGCGTGGCGTCGCTGGTCGGCATGGCGGCCACGTTAGGGATTACGGCCTATGTCATGTCTCATCTCTCTTTGGAGGATCTCGGAATTCGATATCACCTGGGCGTCCCCGAGTGTCTGCTGATCTTCGGCGTCATTGCGCCGGTAGGGCTAATTGCGCCGGCCTTGCAGGTGTATCTGGCGTGTTTTGCAAAGACCTTTAAAGAGGCCCAGAGCTATATGGCATTTCTGGTGCTGGTAGCGATCTTGCCGGGAATGTTCGCAACGTTTTACCCGCTGGGCGACCATCCTTGGATGAAACCGATCCCGATTCTAGGCCAGTATGCGTTGTCGGTGGACATTCTGGGAGGCAAGATGCCGGGGGCGGCTGTATTGATTGGTTCGGCGTTGCTTTCCATCGCGTTTGCCTGTTTTTTTCTGGGACTTGCGTCCCGCTTATTCGCTTCCGAGAGGATCATTTTGGGGCGGTAAGTCGGGGTGGGGGCTGCTTGTGTGATCTGGCGGTCCAAGACCGTTTCGCTGCGATAGAAGGTTCTTGACAAACGCTTCGCGATTCTTGTCAATTAAACTGCTCATTCGTCAAAGCGACACATCGAGTCACGTGACTTATAGAGGCATGCTATCGCCTGTAGTGTATTACCGATTACAGCAGCGCCGTAAGTGGTTAGAGAGCACATTATTTTCTTTACAAAGTATCTGTTCTCATAATATTGTTCAACGCAGGCCATATCTGGCGTTCGGAGAGCTTGGTGCAGACTTACAGATTTCGTTGGCGCAGGAGCTCCCTCCGAGGAATTGCGCTCACCGCTTACCTATTGTTATGGAACAGTATCCTGCCGGCACAATCGCTGCCGGAGGTGCAGCCGAACGAAACAGCGAGCGTGATCGCAATTCGAGTGACACGGTTCGGTCCTTACCCCACCTCTTTCACGGTACCGAGCGGAGCTGTCGTGTTGTCTATAACAAACACGTCGCGGACGCAAAACGATACCTATTCTCTGGTAATTAAGGGGCAGGAAGGCAAGTCCTCGCAACAGTCTTTGATTGACCTCCATTCGAGCGAGATGAGCCATCGAGATCATAAGCTGATCCGAGCACTACCGGGTTCTTGATGAGGCGGGTAAGGTAAAGGCGCTCTATTCCGATGGACTTGGAAGACTGCATGAGGTGATTGAGGATCCAGGGCACGCCAACGTAGCCTCTATCTACCTTTACAACGCAAACGGAAATTTGACTGTGGTCGGAATTGGAGGACAGAATCGGACGTTCAACTATGACGCAGCGGGCCGGCTTGTCTCGACGACCGAGCCAGAGACTGGGACTACTACATACCAGCAATATGACAATTTGCAGAATGTAGGAGTAGTGACAGATGCGCGCGAGAAGAGCAAGACTTACAGCTACGATGCTCTTTATCGGGTGAAGAGCGTCACCTACTCAGACGGTACACCTGGTGTCACGTTCAATTACGACAACAGCGCAGCGGGTGCGAACGCAAACAATACGCATGGGCGGTTGACGAGTGTCGGAAATAGTGTCTCGACCACTTACTTTGGGGCGTACGATGCTCGTGGGAACGTCGTCAGCAGCGGACAGTCGATTGGAAGCGGCTATTATCCTTTTAGTTACAGCTATAACTTGGCGGACGCATTGACAAGCGAGACTTATCCGGACGGGCGGGTGCTGACGACGGGTTATGACCTGGTGGGTCGGCCTAACTCGTTATCGGGCGTGCTGAATGGGGCAACGTCGAATTATATTACTCAGCAGATCTATTGGCCAAATGGGATGTCTTATTATTTCACGCGGGGAAACAACGTGACACATGCGAGCGCAATCAATTCTCGGATGCAAGCTCCAGAGACGTATGAGGCGCGCAATAACAGCACCAGTTCATTCTTGTTGATTACCTGTCCGAATTGGGGGGTGAATCCGAGCAACTACGGAGTTTACAGCGAGTGCCCAACCGCGAACAACACGAACGATAATGGGAATTTGCAGGGCTATACGGAGTATCAAGGTGGAACTGGTTATTCGTCATTGGCTCGCTTTGACGCTCAGTTTGGTTATGACGGTTTGAACCGGTTGACGAGTGCGAGTGATACGACGGGAGGGACGGCGAACTGGTCGAGAAGCTTTCAATACGACACTTGGGGGAACATGTGGGTTTCGGCGTCAGCGGGAGTGCCGTTGGCGAGTGTGACGCCGACATCGAACACCTACAACTCGAGTACGAATCGGGATAGCCGGTGGAGCTACGATGCGGCCGGGAACTTAATGACGGTGAATGGGAACACGGCTGCGTTTGATGCCGAGAACCGGATGATATCCTTGCACGAGACACCGAGCGCTGGAGGCGGGGTAGAGCAGATTTATTATGACGCTCTAGGCCGCCGGGTGCAGAAGGTGACGTCCGGCAGTGTAGCAGCGACGACGGTGTATGTGTACGACGCGTTTGGATTGGCGCAGGAGTATGTGAACGGGTCGTGGTCGCGGGACTATATACGGGATGGCGGCGGAACGTTGTATGCGACGGAGAATGCGTCTGGCAATGGGAGTCCGTGTGGGACGTGTTATTTCGGGACGGACCATTTGGGCAGTGTGCGCCTGGTTATGGACGCCAGCGGCAATGTAGTTGGGCGGCATGATTACTTGCCCTTTGGCGAGGAAGTGAGTGGGGCAGGTGGGCGGACGACGCCGGGGTTTGGGGCGGCGGATGCGGTGACGGAGAAGTTTACCGGGCAGGTGCGGGATTCCGAGAGTGGGCTGGATTATTTCAATGCTCGGTACTTCGGGGCGGCCATGGGTCGGTTTGTGAGTGTAGATCCAGGGAATGCAGGAGCGGATTTAATGAATCCGCAGAGTTGGAATGGGTATGCGTATGTGTTGGGAAGTCCGCTAGCTAATGTGGATCCGAGTGGGGCGCATTGGGAGACGGTCTGTTCGAGCGGCTCGTACGCATTACCAGATGGGAGTAACCCCTCCCGTTGTTCGCTGAAGTGGATTGATGATCCGGATCCGGTTATTGCGATTATTGATGTTGGACCTTCTACTCAACCTGCGGGCACGAGCGGCGGAGGGGGTGGCGGCGGAAATGCACAGCAGAGTTCTCCCCCAAAGAACGGGACGGCAACCCAGATTGCAAACGTGATGAGATGCGCATCGGACAAGGCCAACAGCGTATCCCTCGCAGCCTTGCTCCCGAACAGTGCGCCGAGCTTTTTAAAGAACGTTGCTTCTAACGACTTCTCCACGATTTCGGACTTGATCACCGGACCTGGCCAGCGGCGAGACGGCGCTTTGCAAAGCGTTCAACATGGGGCCGGTCTGAACGCCGCCGTTTACGGTGTTGGGAGCATCACCACCCGGACTGGCTTCCAACTTGCACAAAATGGAGCGGGAACTTACTATGCTGCGGCTGAAATCACGACCCAAACCGTAGCGTCCACGGCAGCGGGGAAATTGGCTGGGGCCATCCTCGGGACTATCACCGAAGGCAAATTAATCTACGACGGTGCCACCTACGCCGGGTCTGCCGTAGCGTGCCTGGTGGGCTGGTAACGAATGCAGGTTATGGAAGCGAACGAACCATCCCGCAAGGACGTAGCACTGGGGGTTGTCTTCTGTATCAGCGGGCTGCTTGGGTTTTGTCTATCCTTCAGTCTGACCCAGAGCGACGGCAGACCATACCTCTTCGCATTGTGTGTCTTAATCTGCTTGACTTGTCTCGCGTTCGCCGAGAACAAAGCGGGAGTACTGCTCGGCTTTGCGGCATTCCTGGTAACACGTCTCGCTTGGGCGCTAGCCGTCACAAGGTGGTGACAACTGTCAGATCAGAACGGTGCTGGCGCACCGGCTTAGGATAGACACGTCACCCCTGGGGACGTTGCTGTAGGGGAACCTGGGTTCCTGTAGAGTACCTTGTTGAAACCAGCGGTGTTCGTGTTTTTCGGTTCCTGTAGAGGAACCTCGCCAAACGCCTCAAATTCAGCTTCATGTCCGATGCTTGGCATGTATGACATACATGAGTTAAGCTGTCGGACATGGCGGAAGCGGCACAGCAGAACCAGACTTTATCGCTGCGGATCAGCGAAGCGTTGCGCAAGCGGCTGGACGAAATCCGCAAGCTGACGGCGCTCCGGAAGGGCGAGAACGTCTCGACATCGGAGATCGCGAAGCAGTTGCTCGAATCGGCGCGGGAGGAACGGCTGGAGGTGGTGGACCGCTCGCCGAGCCGACCGAATCGCTGGCCAAGATCCGGCGCAAGGGCCAGGCGGGACAGATGCTCTCGCAAGCCGAGTGGACGGTGGTGGCGTACTTCGCGCGTACAATTTAGCCGGGGGCGATGACGCAAGAGACCTATCTGGAGGTAGGTTGACGTCCGGCAGTGTAGCAGCGACGACGGTGTATGTGTACGACGCGTTTGGATTGGCGCAGGAGTATGTGAACGGCTCGTGGTCGCGGGACTATATACGGGATGGCGGCGGAACGTTGTATGCGACGGAGAATGCGTCTGGCAATGGGAGTCCGTGTGGGACGTGTTATTTCGGGACGGACCATTTGGGCAGTGTGCGCCTGGTTATGGACGCCAGCGGCAATGTAGTTGGGCGGCATGATTACTTGCCCTTTGGCGAGGAAGTGAGCGGGGCAGGTGGGCGGACGACGCCGGGGTTTGGGGCAGCGGATGCGGTGACGGAGAAGTTTACCGGGCAGGTGCGGGATTCCGAGAGTGGGCTGGATTATTTCAATGCTCGGTACTTCGGGGCGGCCATGGGTCGGTTTGTGAGTGTAGATCCAGGGAATGCAGGAGCGGATTTAATGAATCCGCAGAGTTGGAATGGGTATGCGTATGTGTTGGGAAGTCCGCTAGCTAATGTGGATCCGAGTGGGGCGCATTGGGAGACGGTCTGTTCGAGCGGCTCGTACGCATTACCAGATGGGAGTAACCCCTCCCGTTGTTCGCTGAAGTGGATTGATGATCCGGATCCGGTTATTGCGATTATTGATGTTGGACCTTCTACTCAACCTGCGGGCACGAGCGGCGGAGGGGGTGGCGGCGGAAATGCACAGCAGAGTTCTCCCCCAAAGAACG
>CAWJUX010000006.1:0-777177 GCA_963846175.1 Bryobacterales bacterium
CCTGCGTTACGAAGAAGCCTAAGCGGGTCTTTCCTTGCCCCGTTTCAAAAAGGGTGACTTCTGAAAATGGCTGTTCCCGACTACCAATCACTGATGCTACCGGTCCTTGTTACTGCTTCCAAAGGAGAGGTCCGGATCGGTGCGGCAGTTGAAAAATTGGCCGATGAACTGAACCTCACCCCAGAACAGCGCAGCGAATTACTGCCGTCTGGCAGGCAGACAGTTTTCAGCAACCGAGTACATTGGGCCAAGACCTATTTAGCGCAAGCGGGCTTGATCGAGAACACGAGACGCGGGCACTTTAAAATAACGCCGCGTGGGCAGCAGACGCTGGCCACTTTATCCGTCCTGTATCGATAATGCTTTCCTTAGCCAATTTGAGGAATTTCAGCACTTCAAGGAGCGTGCGCGGGCGTCGCAATCCCCAGCCGCTGACGAAGCTCCGGCCGAAATGAAAGCTCGCGTTCTTTCAGACCCCGGTGTGCCAGCTTTAATGCGGGTTTTCCCGGATACACCGGACACGCCAGACGAAATCATGCGGCGCGCCCATAAGCAGATCGACGTAGCGCTTGCTCAAGATTTGCTGGACCGTGTACGCGCTGCGCCGCCTGAATTTTTCGAGCGGCTAATCATCAATTTGCTTCTCAGCATGGGCTATGGCGGTTCCCGTGCTGAAGCTGGCCGTACCCTTGGCCGCTCTGGCGATGACGGTGTTGATGGAGTAATCGACCAAGACGCTCTTGGCCTTGACCGCGTTTACGTACAGGCCAAGCGCTACGCCGCAGGAAACAATATTGGATCCGGCGCGATCCGCGATTTCTTCGGCAGCCTAGACAGACACAAAGCTACCAAGGGCTTATTCGTCACAACATCGACGTTTTCACCTTCTGCAAAGGAAACCGCCGAATTCCTAAGCAAACGTATTGTCTTGATAGACGGCGATCAGTTGGCAGCTTTGATGGTTCAGCAGAATATCGGCTCTCGGATCAGATACCCTCACATCAAAAAAATAGACGAAGACTTTTTTGAGCCGTAACTAGTGGGCGGAGCATGCTCGGCTCGATCCATTTGCTGAAACGCCCGAGGAAAAATCGGCATTGTTGATCGCGATGGGCGTGGATCGAGAAATCAATGTGTCGAATCAGGGCAGGAGGTTGGAAAGGCAATAAGACGTGAGTAACGCAGCAGCGGTTCCCTTACGATTCGGGCTCTTCAGGCAGTGTGATGAATTGAATACGGAATAAAAATCATGAGGTGTGGGGACGACCAGTTCTCTCCGCTTTTTCCAGTTGTAATCCACGTTGACGTCTTGTCGGCATGTGGTTAAGTGACGTCGTTTGCAAGGATTGCCACCGCCACAAACGACCGTAGCGCGTTTTACGTCGACTGCTCGGCCGTCATGGTACACACTGGGCGACATATCGCGGTTCAGAAGGGAAGGTCATCGTCGGTCGTCGTGGGCGGCTCCTCGGCAAGGCGTAGATCGAGCAGGATGCGCGCGGACTGGTCGAGAAATTCGTCGCGGCCCATGAAGATGATGTGGCGACGCTGGCTCTGATCGAGTTGCCTAACAAGCCAGGACTGAGCCGCTTTGGTAATCTCTCCTGCCGATATAAGGAATAGATGATCGAGCAACACGCTTCGGTTTGTCTCCGAATCAAAAATAGGATGGTCAAGCGCCATCCGTGCTTGTGTGAGTACGTTTGACACGTTCTTGCTGCCGCTGGCATTGTTCGAATCGATCTTGTCCTTCTTTACCTGCGCGGCGAAATAGAGCCAATGACTGGTGGGAAGTTGGTACTTCATCCACAGGTCTTTGCCGAACTCCAGCGATTTGTCTTTGTGGCCGGTCAAACTGACGCGTCGGAAACCGAGACGCTGGAACAGTGGAACTAAGACCTTTTCGATGAAATCATCTTCGCTCGCGGTGTCGAGGAAAGCGGCCAGTTTCTGGCGTTGAACGATCTCCTCGGCGGAAAGGGGGCGGGTTTGTTGGGTCAGGTTGGCAGTGCTGACACCGGTTCCAGTGCTTCTCAGGTGGCATCGACCCGACTCGTCGAGATAGGCTACAAGACCATGTCGAGCGATGATTCTGTTGAGCGCTGGTAACGATTCGTCGATGGCGGCATACTCTTCCATGCTGACCAAACCCTTGCTGTCTGCCCTATCATCGTTGTGATCTTCATAATCGTCAGGATCGAATAGTTCTGTGATGACGCGGCATAGATCGGCAGATGGCAGATCAGCGGACTGGGCTGAACCTAGATTTAGTTCCGCGAGCCGCTCTGAGGTCCACGTTGCGCGGGCGGTTCCATCGTGCACAAATGACAGGCCGCAACGTTTGAAAAATTTCGTTAGTTCGGATCCTGTGCGATAGGGAAAACGCTGCGCCTCTCCCGTGACCATCTTTGCCAAGTTCTCGATAGTGCGGTCACTGAGTCTCATAGTCTACGCAAACCTACAGCTTCGCGGGTTTTTTCAGGCGCGGAAAGCCCATAGCGCGGTATCTTTAGGTTCTTCGTGAAATGCGTCGCCTTGGCAATGAAAGCACTGGGCCAGTTCAACCCAGATGTCGGTAGGAGCGAGCTTTTGTGCATACCGTTTACATTGGTAGTTGTGCCACGGGCCATCAAAGCCATTTTTGGGCCGCATCACGCCCCGCTCCCGCAAGTACCTCGCCGACCTATCTCCGCCTTGCACAAGCACATCCCGCTGCGTAATGTCGGTCTGGGCCTACTAACCCAGGTCGAAATCGCTCGCTAAAGCTCGATCGAACGATTCCCACCCAAACACTGGCAATCCAAGTATCAGGAACCCCGCACTCCCGCCAGCCGGTTAAATAAATTCACACCACGCCGCCAACCCCCCGGCCTCATCTCCAACCGCCCAACCCTCACCACCCACTCACACCAACCCGTGCATCCCGGGCCCTGACCACCGCCCGCTCACCCCTAATCCAACTCCCGCTCCCGCAAAATCCGCTCCAAAATCGGCGGAATCTCAAACACCGCCTGATTATCATGCTTCCCAATCCGCCCCCGCATCGCCTCCAACTCCCCGCTACTGACCAGACTCCTGCAAAGCCGGCTCAATCGTTCGAAAATTCTCCAGCACCAACCCCACACCCTGTTCCGTCACCCAATCCGCGTTATACCGCTCCTGCGGCAGCGTCCACGAATTCCGCTCCACAATCACCGGCAAATTCATCCGCAGCGCCTCGGAAATACTCCCCGGCCCTGGCTTGCCCACCAGAAAATCGCTCAAATGCATGAAGTAAGGGATGCGCTTCGTGAAGCCCTCGGTAATGATCTTGTTGCGGGTCTTCATCCCCTCAATGCGCTTCCGCACGGCCTCGTTATTCCCGCACATCATAATCAACTGCAGCTCTTGCTCGCTATTCCCCAGCCGGTCCGCCAGCGTCGCCATCACATTCGACCCTTCGCCGCCAAACAGCACCAGCCCTGTCAGCACGTCCGGACGCAACCCAAGCGATTCCCGCTCGCCCGCCCGGTCCGGCGTTCTGGCTCTCATAAAACTGCGGCCGCAAAATCATCCCGCTCGTCTTCAGCGCATGCTGCTCGTCATAACCGGCTTCGCGCGCCTGTTCCAGCGCTCGGTCCGTTCCGCAAATCAGATACTGGTTTTGCTTTTCAATCCAGAAATGCGGGGGAAAATCCGCCAGATCCGTCATAATCGTCACCAGCTTCACGCCCGGCAACGACGCGGCCAGGCTCTCAAACATCGCGCGATTGAAGTTCGGCACCAGCGAGACCACCAGGTCCGGTTTCTGCGCGGCCCAGTAGTCGGTCAGCAAACGAACCTGCGACGGATGATACATGCGAATCACCCCATGCATGATCGGCAGCAGCAGCTCGGACCCCAGCGTCCATCCCTTCGCCAGCGCCTGGTTGTAGAGGTCTTCCAGCCGCACGCCCGTCACCTTGCGGAAGACATCCAGGCTGTCCAGGACCTCCTGCAGGTTCACCAGGCGAACGGTCCAGTCCGGACGGCACGAATGAATCACGGCTTGTAGCGCCAGCGCCGCGCTGCGGTGGCCGCCACCCGCGTCAAAGTAAACAAAATCGAGGATCGGCTGTTTTATCAACTCTTATGTTACTTGCGAGGGCCACAGAGTACGCCATTACGCCATAAACGCGCGGGTTCACCAACTCTTCTCCATACTGTCACCGCCCTGTAATCACTTCTCGAATACAACAGGATCAGAAGTAATGCGAAATCACGTAGACTGTATAGCAGGAAGGCCACTTCGATGACGGCTCACCAGACAATGCTGCAGTTTATTGCCACCGGCGATCACAAGCTGATGCGCAAGGTGAACAAATGGCCTGCCCCCCGCTGGATTCGCCTGTGGGCCATTGCGGCCACTCGCGCTGGCGATGGTTGGCTCTGGTACATCTGTGGCTTAGCCGCTCTCCTGTTTGGTGGTTCTGACCGCCTCGCCTCCGTAGCCGCCGGTGGTTCTGCCGCGCTCGTCGGTGTCGGTCTCTTCACGTCGCTCAAAAAGCTCTCCGGCCGTCGCCGCCCCTGCGAAATCGAACCGCACGTCTGGGCCACACTCCTGCCGCCGGATCAGTTCTCATTCCCCTCCGGCCACACCATCACCGCCTTCGCCGTGGCCATTTCCATGAGCCTCTTTTTTCCGGTCTGCCTGCCCATCCTGCTCTTCTGTGCCCTGAGCATCGCCACCTCCCGTATTCTCCTGGGCATGCACTTCCTCAGCGACGTCATCGTCGGGGCCGTCCTCGGCACCGGCCTGGCCCTCATCGCCCACGGCATCTTCTCCTAACATGCCAACCGCCACCTGGAACCACGCCACGCTCGCCGAGAGCACCCGCACCGAAGTAGTCGAAGGCAACCAATACTTTCCTCCGGACGCGGTTAAAAGCGACTACCTCCAACCAAGCGATCACACCACCGTCTGCCCCTGGAAAGGCACCGCCCACTACTACCACGTAGTCGTCGACAACCAGAAGAACGAAAACGCCGCCTGGTACTACCCCGACCCCAAGCCCGCCGCCGCCAACATCAAGAACTACATCAGCTTCTGGAAAGGCGTAAAAGTCACCCCCTAGCGATTGGATTCACCTCTCACCAAGCGACTCGACAACCCCCAACCACGCCCAAAATCGCCCATCCCCGTTCATCTGCGTTAATCCCTGCCCCATTTCAATCCTTGTTGACCCGACCCTCCAAAATCCCCTCTCAGCGCCAGCCCCCTTGCGCACCCATTTCCAAAATCCAAAAAAAATCTTTCCCCAACCCCCACAACCACATAACTCACCTTCCGCCCCTCGCCGCAACACCCCATCCCGCATCTTGAAACCGAGATGGCACTCGCGCCCAACACACTCCAATCCGACCTAATCCACGCAGAAAATCGCCGCAATCGCCTGCGCCATCAACTCGACGCCTTCGAACTCGCCCTCGAACAAATCCAACTTCCCGCCCATCGCTGGCGCGATTCCATCCACAAACGTCTCCGAACCCTGGAGCTTCGTTTCTACCAGGCGGATCGTCAATTCCACCGCAGCCGCAGACTCATCGCCACCGAAACCGTCGCCCAGGCCAAACCCACCATCAACAAAAACTCCAAGCCCGCGCAGGAACACCGCCCCACCCAAATCGTCCCCATCACCCTCCGTCAAGCCGCCCGGATCGAAGTCATCGACGGCCAGACCATTACCAAAATCATCGACACCGAATCCAAGTGGTTCGTCGAAAATCAATCCTTCGACGAAGGCGTCCGTTTCTGTCGCACTCTGGAATTTCCCGAAGGCATCGTCCCGCCCGAATACGCCTACGCCGCCACCCATAACGGCGAAACCTTCTCGGGCTTTGGCTGGGTCTTCATCTACTACTCCAAAGAAGAATTCATCCGCATCTGTCAGCAGGAACTGGACACGCAAAGTCCCCACCTGCTCGACGGCGAACGCCTCGACTACAAACGCCGCAACCTGCCCCCGGCGCAAGACCAAGCAGCATGACAAAACTCAATAACAGAAAATCCAAACACCCAATCACTCACGACCAGTGGATCGAAATTGAAACCGTCGACGGCAAAACCGTAGTGAAATACTACCCGCCCAACGAACAGTTCGAAAAAGAACGCCTGGATCTGGACCCTCCGGCGCAGCTCATCTACCGGCGCATCCACTTCGTCAACGGGGTTCCCGCCGAGTACCTGTGGACTGATCCGCCAGAACAGATCCGGAACCACGGCGGCCTCATCCTTCACCGCTTGACGCCTGACCTCTGGGCCACCGTGCTCAGTCGTGAGCGAAACCAAAACCACACCCAGGTCCTCGCACCCGACTACTACATCAAGCGCCCCGAAGCCTTCGGCCCATGCCCATGCGACCGCTGCACCGCCGAACGCGAAAACCCGGCCGCCTGACCGCTCTGCGCTGCTAGCAGCGTCATACTCAGAGGAGAGAATGCGTCTCTTACTCTCGCTGCTCCTTGCCGGCCTCGCGCCCGCTCAAACCCTGCCCCCCGTTTCGGCGGCCTCTGATTATGCGCACCTGAACCCCGCCATCACGCCGCCCTTACTTGTCCACTCCACTGACCCCCAATACACCCCGCAAGCCTTGGCCGCCCAGATCCAAGGCGCCGTCGTTCTGCAGGCCGTCATCGGACTCAACGGAAGCGTCACCCACGCGTCAATCCTGAGCCCCCTCCCCGCCGGACTCGGCGAAAAAGCCCTCGAAGCCGTCGCTCACTGGCACTACAAACCCGGCACCATGGACGCCGAACAGATTCCCGTCCTCACCACCATCGACGTCGTCTTCCGCCTGCCCTACCAGCGCAAGCGCCTCCCACCCCCGCCCATGCCCACTGATCTGCCCGCCGCCGCCTTCATGGGACAACCCGCCGCCGACCTCCAGCTAGCCTCCAAAGCCGAACAAAAGAAAGACTTTAAACAAGCTGAGCACTATCTCCGCCTCTGTGCCGCCGAAGCCAATCCCACCTGCGAATACCAACTTGGAAGGCTCCTCGTAGAAGGCCCAAATATCAACCCCAACGACTTCGCCCAAGGCGTAGCCTGGCTCGAGCTAGCCACCGGCCACAAAAACCAACCCGCCACCGCTCTCCACGCCACCGCCGCCGCCAAACTAAGCAGCCTCCAAGAACAATGGGTAGCCGCCCTGAAGCCCCACCTAGAGCAAAAACACTACTAACCACTTCGTTCCGTAATCCGCTCCATACCGCAATCCCTCAGCAAAATCGCCAACCTAAGCGACCAGACACCTCGACCCACTTCGTTTCGCACTCCTCCTCCCGCACCGCAATCCCCCAACAGAGCGGGAAGCGTAAGCGCCCCGACCAAACCCCCACACCACGCCCAAAGCGCCAGCCCCGGCCCACCTCACCCGCCACACCGCAACCCCTCTAGAAGGCGGCCATCCTAAGCGACCCGACACCCCGACTGCCTTCCGCAATCCTCCTCCCGCACGAAACCCCCCAACAGAGCGGGAAGCGTAAGCGCCCCGACCAAGCCCCCAACCACGCCCGAAGCGCGAGCCCCAGCCCACCACCCACTCCGTTCCGAAATCCCCCCAAACCCCGCCATGCGATCCTGACCTCCGTGGCTCTCCGCGCTCTGGAATTCCTCCTCCTCTTCATAGCCGCCCCCACCCTCTTCGCCTTCACCCGCCATCGCATCCCCGCCATCCCAGCCCTCTGGCTCCTAACCGCCTACTGCCTCGTCACCCTCTACCAAGACCCCGCCTTCCCGCGCACAAACCTCTGGAACCCAACCCCCTTCCGCCCCGCCGTCCCATCCATCCTGGCCCTCTTCCTACCCATCGCCCTCATCGGAGCCCTCCTGATCCGCCATTTCGCCCCATCCATCTTCCTTAACCTTCCCCGCACCAATCCAACCCTCTGGGCCGCCGTCATGCTCCTTTACCCCGTCCTCTCCGTCTACCCCCAAGGCATCATTTACCGCGCCTTCATCTTTGCCCGCTATCAGCGCCTGTTCGTTTCGCAATGGGCCCTCCTTCTCGCCAGCGCCGTTGCCTTCGCCTACGTCCACATCATCTTTCGCAACGCCCTAGCCGTAGCCCTCACCTTCGCCGCCGGACTCCTCTTCGCCTACCGCTACCAGCAAACCGGCTCCCTTTTCGTCTCCTCTTTCGAACACGCCCTCTACGGCTGTGCCATATTCACCATCGGACTCGGTCGCTCCTTCTACTACGGAGCCGTCCGAAAATAGCCCCCAATGACCAAATCCAGACGCAACTTCATCAAAGCCAGCCTGCTCGCCGGAACCACCGCCGCCGCCCTCGAAGGCCGCCAGACGCCCGCGCCCCCACCCGGCACACCCTCAGCCTTCAACACCAGCCCAGCCGTCGGCCCGGAGGTGTCGCCCGCCACCTTCGCCGAAGCCGAAAAGCTGGTCCAGATCACCCTCACCCAGCCCCAACGCCAAATGGCCGCCGAAAGCTGGCGCACCTCCATGGCCGCCCTCTACGAACGCCGCACCGGACCCCGCAAAATCTCCCTCGAACCCACCCTGCCGCCCTACTCCCAGTGGAACGCCGTCCTGCCGGGCCAGCCCCAACTTCCGGCCCAAAATCGCTTCGTCCGAACTACGCTGCCCGCCGCCCCGCTCCCTAGCGACGAAAAGATCGCCTACGCCTCCGTCGCCCAGCTCGCCCACTGGATCGAAGCCCGCCAGCTCACCTCCGAACGCCTCACCAACCTGTACCTGGAACGCCTCCAGCGCTATAACCCCCAACTCCGCTGCGCCATCACCATTACCCGGGACCACGCCCTCACGCAAGCCCGCCAAGCCGACCGCGAAATTGCCGCCGGACACTACCGTGGGCCCCTGCACGGCATCCCCTGGGGCGCAAAAGACCTCCTCGATACCGCCGGCATCCCAACCACTTACGGCGCCGAACCCTTCCAGCACCGCATCCCCGCTCAAAACGCCGCTGTTGTCGACCGTCTCAACCACGCCGGTGCCGTTCTCATCGCAAAGCTCAGCCTCGGTGCGCTGGCTCTGAACGACATCTGGTTCGGCGGTCAAACCATGAATCCCTGGCTGCTGGAGGAAGGCTCTTCCGGTTCCAGTGCCGGTCCCGGCGCGGCCACCGCCGCCGGCCTCGTCGGCTTCTCCATCGGTAGCGAAACCGGCGGCAGCATCGTCAGCCCCAGCATGCGTTGCGGCGTCACAGGCTTGCGGCCCACCTTCGGCCGCGTCCCCCGTACCGGAGCCATGACCCTCTGCTGGTCCCTCGACAAACTAGGCCCCATGGCCCGCCGCGTCGAAGACACACTTCTCGTCTTGCACGCCATCTCCGGCCCCGATCCCGGCGACCTCTCCAGCGTCCCCAGCCATCTCGACTTCGACGTTAATCAACCCATCCACGGACTGCGCGTCGGCTACTTCCCCGACTGGATGAAGCAGGACCCCGCCACCGACGTAGACCGCGCCGCGCTCGAAACTGTCAAGAAACTCGGCATGATTCCAGTCGAGGTCTCGATCCCCGACTGGCCGTACGACTCCCTCAACCTCATCCTCTTCGCTGAAGGCGCCGCCGCCTTCGAAGAACTCACGCTCAGCGGGCAAGCCGAACAACTGAAGGTTCAAGTCCCCGACGCCTGGCCCAATCTTTTCCGCGAATCGCGCTTCCTCTCCGCCGTAGACTTCGTCCAGTCAGACCGCCTGCGCCGCAAAGTCGCTCAGGAAATGGCCCGCGTCTTCACTGAAGTAGACCTGCTTCTGGTCCCGTCCCTGCGCGATGAAATGCTGGTCATCACCAACTTCACCGGTCACCCTTCGCTCACCCTCCGCGCCGGCTTCGTGGAAGTCTCGGAAGCCCGCAGCGACTGGGCGCCGGATCCAAACAACCCGCTGCCCAAATTCTCCCCGCCCCGCCGTGTTCCGCACGGCGTCACCCTCATCGGCAGGCTCTTCGACGAAGGCACAATCGCCCGCGCCGGCATCGCTCTGGAGCGCGAGTTTGCCGTCGCCGCGGATCAGCCGCCAGGCTTTTAAAAATTTGTCCTATCCTGACAAGTGACACGTTCATCCACTGAGGGACAACTATGGCCATTACCTTTGAAGTCAACGGGACGTCGAAAACCGTCGACGTCGACCCCGGAACGCCTCTGCTCTGGGTTCTCCGCGATACCTTGAACATGACAGGCACCAAATACGGCTGCGGCATCGCTCAGTGCGGCGCTTGCACGGTTCATATCAACGGCGCAGCCCAGCGCTCTTGTTCGGTGCCCGTCTCCACGGCAGCCGGCAAGAAGATCACCACCATCGAAGGCTTGTCGCCGGACCGGAGTCATCCCGTCCAGCAGGCCTGGATCGCTGAGCAAACGCCGCAATGCGGCTACTGCCAGTCCGGCCAGATCATGACGGCCGTTGCCTTCCTGAAGACGAACCCCACGCCCACCGCCGCCGATGTGGACGCCGCCATGTCCCACAACATCTGCCGCTGTGGCACCGCTCAGCGTATCCGTAAGGCGGTCCTTCGCGCTGCCGCCGACATGCAAAAGAACAATACCCAGGCAGGTGCCGTATGAAGACATCCGTTGAATCCATTCCCGTTTCGCGCCGCGGCCTTCTCCAGACCCTCGGCACGGGCGCAGTTCTCCTGATCGGCTTCGATGCTCCCCGCCTTCTCAAAGGCGAAGACAAGGCCCCGGTCGTCAGTCCGTTCCGCTCCTGGATTCGTATCGATCAAAGCGGCGCGGTCACCCTGCTCTCCGGCCGCTCCGAAATGGGCCAGGGCATCTCCAGCGCGCTGCCGATGGTGCTCGCCGACGAACTCGGGGTCGATTGGAAAGATGTGGTCGTGGAAAAGGCTCCCAATGATCCCGAATACGGTGATCAAGGCACCGGTGGCAGTGGCAGCGTAGCCGGGGCCTGGATGGGCATGCGTCAAGCCGCCGCCGCTGCGCGCGCCATGCTGATCACAGCCGCCGCTCAGAAATGGAATGTATCCCCCGAGTCTTGCACCGTCAAATCCGGCGCGGTGATTCACGGAACGTCTCAGCTCAAGTTCGCCGAACTGGTCGAAGTCGCCTCGCAACTGCCCATTCCCGACTTCGCCAAAGTCACCCTCAAGAAGCCCGAAGAGTTCCAGATCATCGGCACCGTCGTGCCCCGCAAAGACATCCCGTCCAAGACCGATGGCAGCGCGGTCTTCGGTATCGATGTGCGTCCTGCCGGGATGCTCTACGCCATGGTGGAGCGTTGCCCGGTCTTCGGCGGCAAAGTCAAGACCTTTGACGCCACGGCAGCCAAAGCCATGCCCGGCGTCCATGACGTATTTGCTATTGACGCCGTGCCCAGCGTTCACTCCTGGGGCGGCGTCGCCGTCGTGGCCGACTCCACCTGGAGCGCCATGCAGGCCCGCAAAAAGTTGAAGATCGTGTGGGATGAAGGTCCGCACGCCAGCGAAAGCAGCGAGTCCCTCCGCAGCGAGTTCCGCCGCATCGTCGATTCGCGCCTCAAAGTCATCATCAACAACGGCAACGCCGACGCGGCTATTGAATCGGCCTCCAAGCCTTTGCGCGTGGAAGCGGATTACGAACTACCGTTCCAGGCCCACGCCACCATGGAGCCAATGAACTGCACCGTTCGCTTCGACGGCGATCGCGCCGAGATCTGGGTCCCTGCACAAGGGCCCGATTGGATTCGGACCACCGTCGCTGAAGTAACTGGTCTCAAGCCCACCGCCATCAAAGTCAATACCACTCTTCTCGGCGGCGGTTTCGGTCGCCGCTATCAAGCCGATTTCGGCGCGGAAGCCGGTCAGATCGCGAAGAAAGTCCCCGGCAAGCCAGTGCAGCTCATCTGGTCGCGCGAAGACGACATGACGCATGATTTCTATCGCCCCGCCTCATACCATCGCATCTCGGGTGCAGTCGATAGCCAGGGCAATATCGCGGCCTGGCGTCACCGCAGCACCTCCACGCCGATCTCGGAATGGTTCAGCCCCAAAGACACACCGGAATCTTCCGAACTGGGTTGCACCACCCAGATGCCGTACGTCATGAACAGCTACAAGCTCGAATACCTGCCCACAAAATCAGGTGTTCCGCGCGCCTGGTGGCGTTCAGTGGAAGCTTCCTCCATTGGTTTCGTGATGGAAAGCTACATGGACGAGCTGGCGCATGCTGCGGGTACCGATCCACTGGCGTTCAGGCTCGCCAAACTCGATGGCCGCATGGTCAAAGATCCCATCAATAAAGACGCCGTGCCGCTCGACACCAACCGGCTGAAAGCCGTGTTGCAATTAGCCGCAGACAAGAGCGGCTGGGGAAATCCGATGCCGCAAGGGCAGGGGCGGGGAATTGCCGTTCACTACTCCTTCAATAGCTACGTCGCGAACGTAGTCGAAGTGGAAGTCACCAACAAACAGCTCAAAGTTCACCGCGTCGTCTCGGCTGTCGATATCGGCACGCCCGTCAGCATTGACGGTATCCGGGCCCAGGTGGAAAGCGCCATCATCTACGGCTTGACAGCCGCCCTGAAAAGCCAGATCACCGTCAAAAACGGTCGCGCCGTGCAAAGCAACTTCGATCGCTTCAGCACACTGCCCATGAATGAAACACCGCTTATCGAAGTCCACATCACGCCCAGTACGCTGCCGCCCACCGGCATTGGCGAACCCGGACTTCCGCCCACCGCGCCTGCGCTGGCCAACGCCATTTTCGCCGCCACCGGCAAGCGAATCCGCCGCCTGCCGATGGTCGCTACCGATTGGGCCTAAACAAAACCAGAAGGGACGGCGCAAGCCGTCCCTAAACTACCCATTACCTCCTGGCAATCGGTCGGCGATCCAATCCTAAAACCGCGATCACAATCTCATCCAACTGACCTGGAAGCTTCATAGGACCCCGATACTCCAACCCGGCCGCCCCGCCGGCCGTAATCCCAAACGCCTTTTCAATATCGTCAATTGACCCTGCAACGCGCACCGTCCGCGCTGCCGGATCCACTGAAACAACCTCTAGTCGATGGCTCTCCGCAAATGACACGACCGCTGCGACATCCGCCGGACTCGCAGCAATGTCCGCCGGCTTCGTCTGCGCCGGATCATAAGTCCCAGCCAGCAAACTCTCCGCAATCTGCTGCGATCCCGGTGGTTGCCGCAGAACGAGCGTCAATTGGACCGTATCGCTCACGTTTGCCTACGTCGTTGAACTGGAAAGCGCACTCAGCAAAGCCGCCCCGTTCGGGCTTCCCAGACCTGTGCAAGCGTCCCAACCGGGTCCCGCGCTGTAATACCCGAGACCGCCATCGTCGTTGTTCCCGGAAGTAATGTCATTGAACACAGCCGATCCCAGCGAATACAAAGTCGGATTGACGAATCCCAGGTTCTTGCCCAACTTCTGGTTCAGCAGTGCAATCAACGCAGCCCAAAGCGGAGCCACCGCGCTTGTGCCGCCCACCACTTCGCTTGAGCCGTCAACCAGGATGTCGTAGCCAGTAGTAGGATCGGCATTGCCCGCCACATCCGGAACTCCCCGGCCCACGAATTGATTTGTCGGCAATGCCGGTACACCGGCGTTTTGTTGATAGGAAGGCAACGCAAAGACCGCGCTGATTCCGCCGCCTGTCGCCCCTTCGTTCGAAGCTGTTTCATTCCACACCACTTCGCTCGTGATGCTGCTTCCGCTTCCCGCCAGCGTCGTGCCGCCGCAGGCCAGCGCATACGGACTCGATGCCGGAAAGTCCACATGCAAAGCGCCCCCCGCTTCGCCATCTGTTGATCCGTTGTCGCCCGAGGCAATTGTCACCGTGACGCCAAGCGCGGCCGCATCTTGCAGCGCCGCATTCATGGCAGTCTGCGATTGCGCCGTCCAGCTATCCTCCGGTCCTCCCCAACTGATGGAAATCACGGAAACGCTGCGCGCCGTATCATGCACGGCGTCCGTAATCGCGTCGATAAAACCCTGATCCGTATTCGGAGCGAAATAAACGGCGATATTGGCGCCAGGGGCGATCGAGCCCGCTACCTCGATATCCAGTTCCACTTCGCCGTCGGCAGCCCCGCCGGGAGTGTTGGTTCCGCCGTCCACCGAAACTGTTGTGATGTTCGGTTGGGTTATGCCTAAATTCCCGAAGTAGGTGGTCAGGTCGCTCGGCGTGTACCCGCCGCCTAATTCAATGATTCCGATCGTCTGCCCCGCGCCGTTGACGCCCGTGGGAAAGCCATAGATCTGCGCGATCTGCGGCGGTGTGAATGTGGTCGGTTGCACAACCGGCTTCTTCTTCTTTTTTCGGCGAATATGTGCGCGAGCCTGTGGGCGGTTGTCTAAACCCAGAATCGCCACCACCGCACCGTGCAGTTCTTCGGGCAGTGAAATAGTTCCGGTGCGGCCTCGAAATGACTTCCCATCCAACTCACTCTCGTAGCAATTCAATTCCACTTGAAAAGCGTTGCTCATCGTGAGCACGGTGCCTCTCAAAATCACTTGGCGCTTTATCACGCTGCTGTTTACAATGGTCAAACCATGCTCATTGGCGAACTCCTTCACCAAATCAATATGTGCCGGATCTGCTCCGTGAGCGTCACTGAAAGCGGCTCTGTTCTGGTGAGTAATCATGGGCTGGCCAGCGTGTTCAACCGGTGATTTTCGATCCAGATAAATCGTGACGCTGACTATCTCCTGCGGATTGGGCGCTCCGGAAAACTTCGCCGCCCTCGGCGCGCGTCGGGCGCTTCCAGGGAATGGAGCATAAGATCTAAAAGGCATTAGTGACTTCTCCTACTTCTGGTTCTTGCTGCGATCGCCACCAGTCTATCCCAGGTACCGGTACTGCAAACCGGAAAGAGCAGCCAGTAAAATAGGCGCTTGCCTGCTCAGGACATCACCATCCACCAGCTTTCCAAATTCGAAGAGTTCGCCGACGTTGTCGAACTCCAGAAGGCGATCTGGGGCTACTCGGAAATTGAACTGCTCCCGCTGCGCTTTTTCATCGTGGCTGACAAGATCGGAGGCCAGGTTCTTGGCGCTTTTCATAACCGCAAGATGGTCGCATTCAGCATCTGCATCCCGGGGCTGAAGGAAAACGGACAAAGCTACCTTCACAGCCACATGTTAGGCGTACTTCCTCAGTACCGCAACACAGGTTTGGGGCGTCAAATGAAATTGAAACAGCGCCAATACGCCTTGGCCGAAGGCGTTTCTCTGATTGAATGGACCTTTGATCCGCTGGAGATTAAGAACGCGTACTTCAATATAGAACGATTAGGCGCTATTATCCGACGGTACGTGTACAACCAGTACGGGACAACCAGTAGTCATTTGCACGGTTCTTTGCCCACAGACCGTCTAGTTCCTGAGTGGTGGGTGAAATCGTCGCGCGTAGAAGCTATCTGCAATGGGCTGGCTTCTGAACCGCCGGAAGTTGTTGCGCGTGTTGAAGTGCCGGCCAATATCGCTCAGCTGAAACATCAGCAGCCTGACCGGGCGCGCGAAATTCAGGAGAGAATCGCCAGCGAGTTTTCGGAATTTTTCCGGGAAGATCTGGCCGTAATAGGTTTTGAAAAATCTGAAGAGTCAGGAACGTACTTACTAGGCCAATGGGAATTAAAGTAGATCGCCTTGTCTTACGGCATATTCGAATGCCGCTCGTTCATTTTTTTGAGACCAGCTTCAGCCGCACGTATGAGCGCGACATCATTCTGGTAGAAGCCATTTCCGGCGAAGTTTCAGGCTGGGGCGAAGTGACGGCTGGCGAAAATCCTTTCTATAACGAGGAGTGGACCGGCTCCGTCTGGCCGGTGCTGATTGATTACATCAGCCCCCGCGTCTTGCAGCATGAATTTTCATCGGCCGCCGAAGTAGGCGAACGCACCAGTCATATACGCGGTCACAAAATGGCGCGAGGTGGAGTGGAAGCGGCCGTCTGGGATTTGCAGGCCAGGCTCAACGGCGAGCCGCTCTACCGGACCATTGGCGGCGGCGCACACATGGAGATTGCGTGCGGTGTTTCCATCGGCATTCAGGATTCAATCGAACTCTTGCTCGAAAAGATTCAGATCGAACTCGAAGCGGGCTATCAGCGCATCAAGTTGAAGATTAAGCCGGGCTGGGATGTGGAAGTGATTCGCCGCGTACGCGAGGCATTTCCAAACATAAAGCTGATGGCCGATGCCAATTCAGCCTACACACTGGCCGATACTGATCATCTCAAACAGTTGGACGAGTTCTATCTCATGATGATTGAACAGCCACTCGATCACGACGACATCATCGATCACGCCCGTTTGCAGGCTCATCTGCAAACTCCCATCTGTCTGGATGAATGTATCCGGAATGCTCATCAGGCGCAACAAGCTATCGATATGCAGGCGTGCCGCATCATCAACATAAAACTCGGTCGAGTCGGCGGTTTCGCTGAGGCTAAACGCGTGCATGACGTATGCAAAGCTGCCGGTGTTCCCGTGTGGTGCGGAGGAATGCTTGAATCCGGCATTGGCCGCGCCCACAACATTGCGCTCTCCACTCTGCCCAACTTCGTACTTCCCGGCGATGTTTCCGCCAGTAAACGTTATTGGAAGCGCGACATTATTACGCCTCCCGTCGAAGTCAGCGCCACCGGTTCAATAGCCGTTCCGAACGGACCTGGTTTCGGGTACGCCCTGGATATGGAGTATCTCGACAGCCTGGTTGTGCGCAAGGAAATGCTTCGCTCCTGATAGGAAATGCGGGCGTGTCTCGCTATCCTGTCTCTGTATGTTGAAGCAGAGTATTTTCCGCGAGTACGATATCCGTGGCATTGCCGATAAGGAATTGCTTGACGCCGATTGTGAACTTTTAGGCAAAGCGCTTGCCACTTACCTGATCCGCCACAGCGGCCGCACGATTTGCCTGGGCCGGGATTGCAGACTCAGCGGTTCCCGCATTCACGCTGCGCTAAGCTTAGGCCTTCTTTCAGCCGGCGCGCGTTTGATTGATATCGGTGTTGTTCCAACTCCTGTTCTTTACTACTCGGCTGTGCATTTCAAAGCTGACGGCGCGATTATGATCACCGGAAGCCACAATCCTCCGGAATATAACGGCCTGAAAACAGTTTGCGGAAGTGGTACCTTACACGGCAGCCAGATTCAGCAGATTTACAAGATCATCCATGAATCTGATTTTGAAGCCGGCGAAGGCACGGTGGAAGAACTGGACGCAGTTACACCCTACGTCGATGAGATTGCGTCTCAGTTCAACTTTCATCGCAAGGTAAAAGTGGTGCTCGACGCAGGTAACGGTACTGCGGGACCGGTGGTGCGCCGGCTGATAGCAAAGTTAAATGTCGATGCGACGGAGTTGTTCTTCGACATGGATGGAAACTTTCCGAATCACCACCCGGATCCCACCGTGCTTGAAAACCTCCAGCACCTGGAGGCGGCTGTCACAGAAAACGAGGCGGAACTCGGTATTGCGTTTGACGGCGATTCCGATCGCATCGGCGCCGTAGATGAGAACGGCGAAGTTGTTTACGGCGATATGCTCATGCTGGTGTTCGGCCGCGAAATCCTCACGCGGAAACCTGGTGCAACCTTCATCGGCGAAGTGAAATGTTCGCAGATCATGTACAACAAGCTGCGCGAACTGGGCGGAAATCCAATCATGTTCAAGACCGGCCACTCGTTGATCAAAGCCAAAATGAAAGAGGAGCACGCTGAACTGGCCGGTGAAATGTCCGGCCACATGTTCTTTGCCGATCGCTATTACGGCTATGACGACGCGCTTTATGCGGCCTGCCGCTTGCTTGAGATCGTCTCGAAGTCCGGTAAGCCGCTGTCATACCAGCTGAACGGTATTCCGAAGCTGATTTCCACACCTGAATTGCGGGTGGATTGTCCTGACGACAAGAAGTTCCCGGTCGTCGAGAGAGTCGCGTCGCTGGTGCGAAAGACTTACAACGTGGTGGATGTCGACGGCGTACGTGTGCCCTTCGAAGAAGGCTGGGGCTTGGTCCGCGCGTCTAATACGCAGCCGGTACTGGTGATGCGCTTTGAAGCAAGCACCGACGAACTGCTGAAGAAATATCGGACTTACCTGGAAGATATTGTCGACCAGGCAAAGCAGGAAGTCGGAGCCTGAGTCGAAGAGCTACAGAATGCGGTTGAAGATTTCGCGCAGGCGTTTGCCCTTGGCCGCGTTCACCATCTCGACAAAGGCAACCCTGCCTGCCAGATGAGAGCGGTAGGCGGCATGTCCGTCCCGGTTTTGGCTCTCTAAACCACGTCGAACGCAGTTGGTGAGCGTGGCTTTCAGACGGTCGAAATCGGAACGGTTCACATTGGGGTGTTCGTTGACAACCAGGCCCGCTAAATGTTGACGAACACCCTGACGCATCACGCGCGTTTTGCGGTGATTGACGGTGAAGCCTTCCTCCGCCAGGATGGCCGCTGCATGCAGCGAGAACCTATCGGCGCGTCGCGCGAGGTCTTCGCCGCCGGAAAATGCCAGATCGTCGGCGTAGCGCGTATAAATTGCTCCCGCTGATTCTGCAAGGCCGGTCAACCGGCAATCCATTCGATAAGCACACAGGTTGGCGAGCGCCGGCGATGAGGGCGCGCCTTGCGGCAGATGCCTCTTGGCGTACAAATCGTTCTCGTGCCGGAAGGGCGCGGAAGTCGTGCAGATCCCACCCAGCAGATCCGCCAGTGATTCCGGATAGCCGATGGTCCTGAAGAAACTCTGAATGCGGCTGCCAGTAAACGTCGGAAAGAATTCCTTCAGGTCCATCCGCAAGACGACCTGCTTTCCGGCGTGTGGCCCGGTAAACGTCAGAATGGATCTGCCTTTCGTAAATCCATGCGCAGCAGGATGCAACGGTATGCTGGCCAGAATCTCATCGAGAATCTGGCGTTGCATTTCCTTCAGTCGCGGTTTAGGCGATTCAATCAGCCGGATGCCGTCATTCGCTTTTGGCAGCGCCCGGTAATGATAATGCTTCAGACGATGGTCCTTAGCGTTTGAGCAAACACCCTTTAAATCGGCAAACCAATCCAACTCGCCGTAGTTGAGCCAGAACCAGTCAGCCAGAGCTCCAGCCGATTCGATCCGCGGGAGATCCAAGTTTCGGCAGCGGCAACCGGCTGCATCCGCGGCGATGCAGTGAGCAGGTGAATTGGGGTGAGTTTGTGCCGAAGCCGCCGCCATGCAAGCTGAAAGGACTTGTCGCTCGAGATGAACTCCGTCACATCGCGGTGAAGAGGCCGAAGTTTGCCCTCGCAGCGGATTGTGAAGCGGCGAGCCATTCGCAACGCCCAATACCAGCGGCGGCCGAAAAGATGCTCCGTGCGTTGAGCCATTCCGTCGAAACTGGGATCGCCCGCCAGCAGGCAGCGTGCCAGCGCATCTATTAACGATTGCCGCGTCATTGCCAAAAACCGCGGCGGGGGCGTCCAACGAATCTTACTGTGCGTGAGACGTTCTGCGATTGTCGCAGTCAATCTCACGCGACGAGATGGGAGGTCTTCACGTTCCCCTGGGGTAGCCCCAGAGAGGCAGAAACCGAACCCGGTTAAGCGTTCGATGGTTGCCGGCTTGGATCGCTCCGCCGCGATCGTAGAATATCAAGCAAGCTTCGAACGTCAGAATGAGAACTGCAGGCGAAGGTCGATTCTCCGTTGGTTGCTGGCAGTCGATTCGGCTCCGAAACCGCCAGAGATCCCGGTTGACTCCAGGAAGTAGGGCGAAGTCATGGAACCGTTTGGCGTGTTCAGGTTTTCGTGGTTGATGGCGTTCCGGGCGTTGATGGAAGCCGTAAGGTTATAGCGATGCTCAGTGGTTGCGTCCATGCCGCGCATTCCACCCCCGAAGCGCCCACCGCCTCCCGCATGCGCGCCGCCAGACGGGCCGGAGAATTTCGTCGTGCCGAAGCCCCAGGTCTTGCTAAGCCGGAGATTGATGCTGATGGCGCCGGGTCCTATCTCCGCATTCCGCTGAATGATGGCAGATCCCACCAGCGGATCCGGATTGAGATAGCCCACTCCCGGCGCATAGTATTGTGTGGGCGTGCTGGAGAGGCCTGGGCGGGCGGTGGGTGTTCCGCTTCCCTGCAGATAGAGATCTGTGCCTGTCGTCACGTTGTATGGCATGCCGGTACGCAAAACGATAAAGGGCGAGAGCCGCAATCCCCATTTGTACGCAATTGAGCCTCCCAGGAAAAATGTGTTGTTAATGTTTAACGATGAACGGCCCCAATCAGCATGCAAATTATAGGGGTCGGATGGCAGAGTGCCCAGCCCGTCGGTGTCGCTGTGAGCTCTTGAAATGCTGTAGCGGCTAAACAGTGTCAACCAACGCCCTACTTGCGAGTTCACATTCAACAACAACTGACTCTGCTTGAAGGTTCCGGTGGACTGGTAATCATAGATGTCGCCGTTGAACAATGATTCATACGGGCGGCAGCAGATAGTCGCGCTGTTTACAAAATTACTCGCTCCGGGCGGCAATGCGCCAATCCTAGGCAGCGGCGCGTTGATGTCCACAGTCCGCAACTCGTGTACCCCGCGCGCATTCAGGTAATTCACGTTGAACGTAGTGTGGCCGAATAATTGGCGCTCCATGCCAATAGCCGTCTGCATCAGGTAGGGCGACCTCAAACTCGAATCGATCTGATATCGTTGGCCGGCGTTGTTGAGCGCCAAAGTCAGGTCTGAGATCGGCAGTGGGGTATTGAAGGCCGCATTGAAAATGCCTGGGTTATTCAGCGTGTAAGTGCTGAGATTATTGCCTTGGCTGTAGCGTTCAGCCTGTTCCACGCTGGAGGCTCCAAAGCGATCGTAGAACATGCCCCAGCCTCCGCGGAATACAGTTTTCGGCCGGCTATTTGTTTTGGCGCCTGGCGACCATGCGAAGCCCAGGCGGGGCGCCCAGTCATTCTTATCGGGAATGTCGGTTTGTGCTTCAAAGCGTAAGCCAAGACTCAAAGTGAGATTAGGACGTACACGCCAGTCGTCCTGAACAAACGGTCCCAGGTCCGTCTGCTGCAAGTTGAAACGTGGATTGCCCGCGCTAACGGTGTATTTCGAGGGGCCATAGCCCATTTGATTGACTTGCTGGCTGGTGTAACCGGCATTCAGAAGACGGACAGTGGTCAGGTACTGTTGAATGGAGGAAAGATTCGCGATGACCGGCCCTGACACACCACTAACCGGCGTCAAGCCGGGTTGCAGAATGGAGCCTAAATACGGCTCATTAGTACCACCCAGGAATTGGTAAATGCCATTGAAATTTCTGGCGCTGTTGTCGGTTAGAAACGTTGTTCGGCTCCGGATGCCGAACTTTGTCGTGTGAGTGCGCCAGGTCACCGACGTGTAGTTCTGCATCTCGAAGTAATTTTGCAGATCGGTATTGTTCGGGAAATTCGGGGCGCTATAGCCTGAGCCGCCGGCAACGAAAGACTGGGCCACCATCAGCTCGGACGCGTCGCTCTGACTGGCAATACTGGTTAATTCGCGGTCATAGCTGAAGTGGGTTTCGTTGACAATATGAGGATTGATGACCGCGGTTTCAACGACTTGCGCCTCCTGCTCGTTGTTCGATTGACCGTAGCCATTGCTGGCATAGTTCAGGCCGCCGAATTGGATATTGCTCAAATTGAACCCGCCTATTCCTGCTACTACCCGGTCGTTCTGCAGGTATTCGTACCGCACGCTGAGCGTATTATTAGTGCCTAATTGCCAATCGACGCGGGGGCTGACGGTGGTGCGGCGCTGAGGAGTGTGAACCGCTGTCTGGTAGGAGAGGGTGCTCAGCAAATCATTTGTAGGAATAGTGGCGGTAATGATTCCGTTGTCGTCGATATTGCGGCGCTCCGTGTCGATAAAGAAACTTGCTTTTTTGAACAGAGGGCCGCTGACGTTACCGCCGAAAAGTTGAGTTCGAAATGCCGGGTTGTAACTCAGGAATGGGTTGCGCGAATCCCAAATTCCATCGCTGATGTTGTAGTAGCCGCTGCCGTGGAACTTGTCGGATCCGGGCTTGGTGAAGATCTGAACTCTGCCATAGCCCAGTTTGTCGTATTCCGCGGAAAAGGGATTTGAATTAATGCGAATCTCACGGATGGATTCTTTCGGAGGGAGCCGGCCTCCGGTGAAACCATCCACATAAATCTGCGGACCGCTTGGTCCGCCGGAGGGGCCGGCTAACGCCTGCAGGTCGGCCTGGAGATCATCGGGATCATCGGGCAGCGAATCCAGGTCTTCCTTTTTCAAGACAAGCGCGGTGGCGTTGTTCGATGGATCGGTCGAGATCTGATTATCCACCGACTCGTTGACCGTGACTTCCTGCTTTTCCGTTTGCACCGTCATGCCCAGGTTGGCGGTGGCCGTTTGGCCGGAGACAACTTTGATGACCAGCGGAGCGGCCTGCTGAAGTCCGGCATAGGAGACATTCACTGTGTAGCTCCCTGGGACGATTCCCTGGAGTGTGAATGTACCGTCCGCCTGAGTGGTGGTGGTTCCCACCACGCCAGCGGCTGTGGAGAGAGTGATCGTGGCGCCGGGGATGACGCCGCCCGTGTTGTCTTTTACGGTTCCTTGGACGGCGCCGCCGTTGCGCCCGGCTGCCCGGGTCTGGGCAGCTAAATTCTGCGTCGCCAGCGGAGCCGCCGTCTGCCCGCACATTGTGAGGGCTGCCGCTACCGCAAGGAGGACCAATCGAGCGAATACAGGTGTAGTGTTCTTCTTCATCTAATTTTTGAAAGGAGCTTGAGTTGGTAGTTTTTATTGAGGGCTGGACATTTCGCCCAAGCCCCAGTCGCCGCCGACACCGCTGCCGCCGCGGCCGCCAGCGCGCTGCTGCGGCGCGGCTTGGAAGATTGGCTCAACGCCTGCCACGATCGTGTTTGCAATGAGATGTGAATTGCCGGCGCCATCAGCAACTCCCGAGATCACAACCGCGTCGCCCGCCTTCAAATCAGTGACGGGAATAACCGGCAAGCGTGCAATCATCTGTGAGACGTCGCCGCGACCGCCTGGGCCGCCCCCCGGCGCGCCGCCGGGAGCGCCAGGTCCCGCACCACCGCTTCCCTGAGCGGGAGTACCCTGTGCCGCGGCGGGCGCACCCGGGGCGGCGGATGCGTTCGCACCACCGGGACCGCCTGGACCGGCTGCGCCAGGATTCAAGCGCCGCGCCAAAAATCCGGCCATGGTGGGCGGGAGCTTGTGGACGGCGGCATCGCTCGCGAGGGTTACCGTCACCTCTTTTTTGCTGGCCAGATCTTTGACGGTCATCGATTTTCCATCTGTGCCTAAAGACACAATCGTGGCTGGAATCGTACGAAAGGCTCCACTGTATACACGCTGGGCGGTAATTACCGTCTCGTCATCATTCTTGTTCCCGATGACCCTTACCTGGTCGCCAGGCTGGATCTGCGAGATCTGAGAGGGCACTGGTTTGCCTGTGTCCGGTGAATACCGGGTAAATTCGGTGACGCCTGAAGTCTCAATTGAGATTGGCTTTGTGATGCCCCCCGCCTTCATATCGGCGCTTATTTTTCCGGACGCCGGATCCACTGCCGTCACCAAAGCACTGGAACTGTGTGCCCAGGCTGCCGCTTGCTCTTCGTGAGTCGCTTGAAGCGCCCGGCCTGACATCAGGATCACCGAGCGGGCGTTGATGGTAGCAGGTGCGTCATCCAGTTTGGCGCCGCGTATATCTACCCGATCACCCACCTCTAAATCGCTTGAGGTAATTCTAAGCGCGTTTTTTAGGTCCTTGGCTGAAGGTTCCACCTTCAGAAGGGTCTTGGTACCGGCCAGCTGAATGGTGTGAACGGTTCCGGTCTTATCCTCCTGCACCGTTACCGTCTGAGCGGAGTGGTCAACGGCCGTGATGGTGCCGATGACGTGATCCAGCGGAGCCTTCGCCGGCGCAGTGGCGGCAGGTGGCGTGGCCCGCTGCGCTCCGGCGGGGTGAACAGTCAGTAACGAAGCCGCCGCGCCCAGAAGAAGTGGCCGGAGGAATGACGGAATGGTTGACATGGATATGGCGAACTGCTGCTTTGCTGGTAAGTTGCTAAGCCTATTAGGCGGTATTTACCCAGTACAGGTTACGCAAAGGGGCGGCGGGCGGGGAACTTCTATGTATGGAAATGTAAAGCGGCTGAGACAGAAGAAGGGAGATCCCGCTTAGGATCTCCCTGGAAAAGTCGCAAGTTTGGGTGACGGATAAATCTTCGATTTAGGCAGCGTTCAGCAGGTCTTCTTCGAAGCTATCTTCGCCTTCCGCGCGCTGGCGGTCCGCTTCTTCCTGACACTGAATGCAATAGGGCGCCCAAGGCACCGCATTGATGCGCTTCAGGCTGATGTCTTCGTCGCAGTGCATGCACACGCCGAAGCTGCCATCCTCAATGCGGCGAAGCGCGGATCGTACATTCCGAAGAAGAATGGTCTCGCGGTCAAGGTTGCGAATTGCCAGTTCCCGTTCGGTGGCGTGCTGCACTTCATCAATTGCGTCGGCGGCTTTCTCGATGGCGATACCGTCTCGATTCCGCACAAAGTTTTCCAGTTCGGTCTGCTTGTCCAGCAGAATTCTTTTATATTTGTCTGTTTCTATTTTTGTCATTTTTCTCTCCTCGCACCCAATACTGCTTTGCTCACAGCTAAACGAACCATTCGTTCCTAAAGCTAAGCCGCGACTTCCACGGTCTTCGAATGTCAACTACAATGCAGAGAACTTTCGATTGTGAGGTTTTCCGCTGCGGAGTAGAGGGTAATGAGCACCCGGACGAGTTTCGTCTCGGTACGAGAAATAAACCCGAAGCTGACGTGTCTACACCGCGGGACCGCCGATTGACTGGCAAATCCTCTTTGGATCTCTGCATCATACCACACAGCTTGAGCAATTAGACAGCCAAACGTTTGTGATGGCAGCAATTCCCTCGCCCAGCTCGAATTCTTATCGGAACCAAGGCGCGAACACCTTAATTAAGGGCACATATTTGAATGTGTAAAACCGGGTGGGAGCGTTACGCGCAGTCTGAACAGCGCCAGACATTTTTTGAAGAGGTAAGGAGCGTGGGCAGAAATTCTCATGCCCAGGGAAAAAAGTAAGTGCGGCGCCTATTGAGCGGGTTCCAGCTCGACAAGACAACTATAAAAGGTGGGGCCGCCCCCGATGTCTGTCAGGTTCTCTGAAGTTAGATGGTTGATTCCGAACCCGCCGCGAGCGCCGCGCCGCCAAGCTAAACTGCGGGCACGCACCACGCCCCGTGGCACGTCGTCGTTGATGTCTGCTGTGAAATAGCACGCTCCGCGATCATTGAAAACCTTCACTTTGGAACCGGCGGCAATGCTCCGCGGCGCGGCGTCCTTGGAGTTTATCGAGAGCCGGCTCGTCTGGCTGTCGACGTCTTCTCGAAAACCGAAGGTGCTGTTCATGCTGTCGTCGTTCTTGCCCGAGATCAGTTCCAGAGGAAACCGGGAGCGAAGCGCCGGGTTACCATGCCGCGATTCGAGGGGCGGGGAGTACTCCAGGTCTTCCGCGCCGAACTCAAATTTGCCCGAGCGGGTTTTGAAACCACCTTCAGCGAACGGCAGGTAAGGACGGCTTGAATCACCGCACCCTTTTAGTGCTACCGAATGTTCGACATCCAAGCGTTCAAGGGTGATGCCGTTCAGGTATTCCGAGTCGGTATCCAGCAGTGTCCGAATCATGTCGTCTTCTGAGTCTTCAAAACACGGCTCCCGAAACCCCATTCGCTTTGCTAACAGCTGAAACACTTCGACGTTGGATTTGGCTTCTCCTTGCGCGGGGAGAGCGGGCCGGGCCAATTGCAAATGATAATGCCCATACGCGAGGTATAGGTCAGTGTGTTCCAGAAAGGTCGTCGCAGGCAGGATGAGGTCGGCGTAGTCCGTCGTGTCAGTCCGTAGCTGTTCCAGAACGACGGTAAACAAATCGTTCCGCAGTAGGCCTTGTGTCACTTTGGTCTGATTCGGCGCGATCACAGCCGGGTTTGAGTTGTAGACCACCAGCGCCTTGACCGGCGGCTGATTCATTTCAAGCAGGGCGCGCCCCAAATGGCTCATATTCACCACCCGTGCGGGACGGCCCAGGGGAGAGCTGTTCTGGAGATCAGGTCTTTCCAGAGCTTGTCGATTGAATTGGAAAGCGCCGGAGGTTGTCAACTGCAGGCCGCCACCTGCAACCCGCCACGCGCCTGTCAGAACGGGAAGTGCAGCAATGGCTCGTACAGCGCTTCCTCCGCGGTCACTACGCTGGACACCATAATTCAGCCGGATAGCCGAAGATTTTGTAGCGCTGTATTCGTGGGCCAATAGCTCGACCTCTGCGGCAGGAATTCCGGACAGAGCGGCGACTCTGTCCGGCGGATAAGCTGCCGCAAGCTGGCGCAGTGTTCCGATACCGTTGCTAAACCGGTTTATGTAGTCTTCATCTTCCAGGCGGTCTCGCAGGATGATGTGGACCAGACCTAACGCAAGGGCAAGATCAGTGCCCGGGTTGATGGCGAAGTGCCTGTCCGCCACCCGCCCGGTACGGTTCTTTACCGGGTCAATGACGTAGAATTTTGCGCCATTTCGGCGAGCCGCCACGATCTCGGGCCATAAATGGACGTTGGTGCCCAGAATATTGGCTCCCCAGGCGATAATTAACCGGGACTTTGAAAACTGGTCAGGCGGCATGCCGATCCGAATGCCTTGGGAGCGTTCAAGCGCTGCACCGCCGGCCGAGGCGCAGATGGTTCTGTCCAAACGTGAGGCGCCGAGGCGATGAAAAAATCTCCGGTCCATGCCTGAGCCATTGAGCAGTCCCATGGTGCCGGCGTAGCTATACGGAAGAATTGCTTCCGATCCATGCTCCTTTGAGATGGCAGTCAGGCGTCCGGCAATCTCGTCTAAAGCTGCGTCCCAGGAAATCCGCTCGAATTGACCCTCTCCCTTAGCGCCGATGCGCCGGAGGGGATACAACAGGCGGTCGGGGTGATATTGCCGGTCTAGATATTTGGTGACTTTGGCGCACAGAAAACCACGCGTGAAAGGATGCCCGGCGTCGCCGGAGAGCTTGACAGCCTTGCCGCTGTCATCGATTGTGACCAGCACGGCGCAGGTGTCGGGACAATCCAGGGCGCAGACGGACTTGGCTTTGACAGGCATTCCGAGGCCTAAATCGAAATGGCGCCGCGCAAATAGGGGGCAACGTAGCCGGCGATTTTGACGCGGTCGCCCGCTAGTTTGCAATAGAGTTCGCCGGTGCGGGGAGAAACCTGGCGAGCAAACAGATCTGTTTTGCCCAGTTTTCCGGCCCAGTAGGGGATCAGCGTGGTGTGGGCCGAACCGGTCACCGGGTCTTCCGGAACCCCCTTAGCCGGTGCGAAGAAGCGGGAGACGAAATCTGATGTTTCCCCCTGGGCGGTCGCGATGAAGGCAAAGTGATCCAATCTAGTCAGTGCCGCCATGTCGGGCTTCAAAGCCAGAACTTCAGCTTCCGAACCGTACACCAGCATGACGTCGCGCGCCTTCAAAACTTCGGTTGGATTGCCTCCGATGGCTGGCACAAGGCGTGGATCAGGTTCGAAAGCGACCGGCGGCCGAGAGGGGAAATCCAAGGTTAGGAGTTCTCCGTTGCGAGTGACAGTCAGTTCACCCGACTTTGTATCGAAATAGATGGTTTCGCCGGGCTGGTTCAGGTATTCGAACAGCACAAAAGCGGAGGCTAGCGTGGCGTGGCCGCAAAGATCCACTTCGGCCAGCGGGGTGAACCAGCGGAGATGGAACCGGTTGTCAGTCCTGACAACAAAGGCGGTTTCGGAGAGATTATTTTCAAGCGCGATAGACTGTAAGGTTTCGTCGGGAAGCCATACCTGCAACGGGCAGACGGCGGCTGGATTGCCTCTAAAAACGGCACTCGCAAACGCGTCCACCTGGTAGATGGGGAGTTCCATTGCCCAAGTCTAGCGCGCTAGTTGACGCGGACCCGGTGCTTTTCTTTTAAGACCAATTCATCGAAAATCGCGAGAACCTTTTTACGGTAGGTGTACATCTGGCGCAGGGAGTCACGGAAGTGGGATTCGTACCGCTGGGGCTGGAGCCATTTGGTGAGCATGGGCCGAGGGACATCTATATCCTTGCGGAGAGCATCCGCAGAGTGGCCACGCAGGAACAGGCCATAGAAAATGGCGGCTTCGCGCTGGGGAGCTAGTGGGTCGAATTCATCTCGGCTAAGCATACGCCGTAACTTGGTATAACTATCGAACTCTTCAATCAGAAGCCTTGTGGGTTTCCTTAAGCAAACAGTCTAACAATGATGTCAAGTGTCTCAAAAAAGCACACCTTTGAGTTGCGGGGAACAAACGTTTGGATGCAAACGCGACGACGATGGGTGCGATTAGGGAAGAAATTGTAAACTGACCAGCCTCTAGCGCACCTTTGGGAGGATTGCAAACCTAGTGTCGGAGGCATGTGCTTGGCCCCAACGTTTGCAAAGCTTGCGATGACCAGCAAGAGATTTTGCGTCTGTCGGCCACTCATCTAGTGCCGCTCCGATGATGATTGAGAGCCTGGTGCCGGAAGCATGCGCTTGCCCGATGAGCCAAACCGGGGCTCTAAACGGCAAAGCCCGTTGCTCCCACAACGGGCTTATCAATTCAAAGTTAGAGCGGAAAGGAGGTCTTTATGGACCTCTTAGTGATACTCGTTTGCGCGATTATTATCGCGCGCAAGCGGCGGATTAAGCTAAGACTCGAAGTTGAGATCTAGGCTGCGTCCGAGGGGGAGGCGTAGAACCCCGTCTCTCCCTACGATCACATTATCAAATCTTCAAAGGCCATTCAAGACTCACGTTTGCAAAGTTTTCGATGACACGAAAGAGATTTTGCGTCTGTCGGCCACTCACGTAGTGCCGCTCCGCTGATGATTGAGAGCCTGGTGTCGAACGCACGCGCGTGCCCGGTGAGCCAAACCGGGGCTCTAAACGGCAAAGCCCGTTGCTACCACAACGGGTTTGTCAATTTAAATTAGAGCGGAAAGGAGGTCTTTATGGACCTCTTAGTGATACTCGTTTGCGCGATCATTATCGCGCGCAAGCGGCGGATTAAGCTAAGACTCGAAGTCGAGATCTAGGCTGCGTCCGAGGGGGAGGCGGTCGAACCCCGTCTTCCCCTACGATCACGTTATCAAATCTTCAAAGGCCATTCAAGACTCACGTTTGCAAAGTTTTCGATGACAAGAAAGAGATTTTGCGTCTGTTGGCCACTCATCTAGTGCCGCTCCGCTGATGATTGCAAACCTGGTGTCGAAAGCGCGTGCTTGCCCAATGAGCCAGACCGGGGCTCTAAACGGCAAAGCCCGTTGCGACGACAACGGGCTTGTCAATTTAAATTAGAGCGGAAAGGAGGTCTTTATGGACCTCTTAGTGATACTCGTTTGCGCGATCATTATCGGGCGCAAGCGGCGGATTAAGCTAAGACTCGAAGTTGAGATCTAGGCTGCGTCCGAGGGGGAGGCGGTTGAACCCCGCCTTCCCCTACGATCACGTTATCAAATCTTCGGACTGTCATCAAGCCTGTCCAGTGCAAGAATTAATTCTTATTGATCTAGGCCAGTCCTGCCGGCAGGACTGGAACTTTCGGTTCATTGGGTTACGTCACTGTGAAAGGGGTAGTGCGTGAGCGAACAGAGGCTAAGCGGCGACATCATCATTGGAGAACTGCTGCGCAACATGGAGTTGGGCAAGTTTGAGATGACCTATTCCGTTTTGCTGCCCTGCGCTTTCACTGTTTACCTGAGCGCCAAGGACCACGCGACGCTGTCCGGTATTTTCGAACTGATCCTGGATGACGCCAAGAAGGCTTTGCGGGCGCGTGTGGCGGAGATGAATGCCAAGCCCACGGGATTTGCTCTGGGCCGGCGAAAGAAGGCGGGCAAGGAGTACAAAATCTCCTGCCACGACTGGGATATTGAATTTCTGCCCGACGGCGAGGTTCCGGACGGGGATGTGGAAATCCATTCCGAACTGAGTGAAGTGCAACAACCCGGCTACCGGGGCACGAAAACCACTCTCATGAATCGCGAACCGACCGCCGCCGTTCCCAAGGGCAATAGCGCAAACGAGACATTGCCACGCAACACGGATCCCACCATCTTGCGGAAGCCGGTGGACCTTGTTCACGCCGAGTTGCGTTATCAGGATGAGTCTGGTCAGCAGGTTTATAAAATGTCGCAGAACAAAGTCCGAATGGGACGGGGCGGGGAAGAGGGCGCCATGGACGTGGCTCTCTACACGAACGACGAAGTTTCACGCGAACATTTGAACCTGCGGCGCGACCCGGCTACAGGCGCCTATTTCGTGGTAGATCTAAGCACGAACGGGACCTGGCTCAACGGGAAGCGTTTGCGCAAAGGGACTGAGGAGCCATTGCCAGACGGCGCTGAACTCAATCTAGGCGAAGTTCTGGCGGTCCGGTTTGAGGTGAAGAAGTGACATTCCTGTACTTCGCGCATGTTCCGTTCACCGTGGTGTTCTTTCTGTTTGTGCTGGCTTTAGTGGTCTTAAACTGGAAAATCCGGAAGCGATCATGACAACAGCCGCCCGCTGGCGCGCCGGATCGGCATCCGACACCGGCTTGCAGAGGACCATCAACGAAGACCGGGTTTGGTTCGATGAAGCGCGCGGTATTTTTCTGGTTGTCGACGGCTTGGGCGGCCACGCCGCAGGCGAAACCGCGGCCTCTGTCGCCCTGGACGTTATCAGCAAAAATGTGAATTCGCCTGAGGATATAAAGGCCGCCATCTGCGCCGCGAACAACGAGATCTACCGCCTTTCCGAAGAGCGGGAAGAATGGCGAGGAATGGCTTGCGTTCTGACCCTAGCAGTGATGCAAGACGGTCAAGTATCAATTGGCCACGTGGGCGATTCCCGGCTGTATATGCTGTGGAACGGCCAACTGAAGAAAATCACCTGCGACCACTCACCTGTTGGAGAGCAGGAGGACCACGGCCTCCTCACCGAGGAGCAGGCTATGCATCATCCGCGCCGCAACGAAGTTTTTCGCGACGTCGGGTCAGCGCCACACCTGCTGGACGATGAGGAGTTTATTGAGACGCATGCGTTTCCGTTTCGCGAGGATGCGGCGCTCCTTTTATGTAGCGACGGCCTTACGGATTGCGTGACGGCTGGCGAGATCACGGAAATTCTGGAGCAATACGACGGAGACGCCGGGCGCTGCGCTCAGCACCTGGTGGAAGCGGCGAACGCGGCAGGGGGTAGAGACAATATCAGCGCCATTGTTGTGGCCGGCGCTGGTTTTGTGGGAAGTGGGTCCAGGCGCGGTCAGGAAGCCAGAGCTCGACATGCAACGACTCGCCCACGCGGTGAATCTGGCGGTTTCCCCAAGTGGCTGAAATACTCACTCTTGCTATTGGCAGGAATGGGCGCCGGTTTCGGCCTTTGGCGGATGATCGTGCATGCTACAACCGTGCCCGGAGCAATGAAGGATCAGCCTGTCGCCGCGCCGGTCTCGCACGTAATTGAGGTGAATTCCTCCAACGCGCGAGCGATTATAGATGCCTTAGCGACCGCCGCCAGCGGTGACACCATACTGGTTCAGCCTGGTGAGTATCTGGGACCCTTGGTGCTGAAGGATGGTGTGGATATCACGGCGAAAACTCCTGGTGAATCAGTGGTGCGGTGTGACCCGGCTGCCACGGCGGAGCAGGGAACCGGGATTGTCGTGCGCGGAGTTCATAAGGCCAGCGTCAATGGACTAAAACTTGCGGCGGACGATACCCACCCATTGAAAACGGGTGTGCTGATTGTTGATTCATCCATCGAGTTGGACAATATGGACATCTCGGGAGCCATCTACTCCGGGGTCCGCATTGAGGGAGATTCCCGACCTTACTTGCATGACGATTTCATTCACGGCAACGCAGGCGCCGGAGTCGCGATTGAAGATGTGGCGGCCCCAAGACTCGTTCACAACCAGATTCTGCAAAATGGCCTGATGGTGAACGCCGCGCGGCCGGGCGTTGAGATTGGGCCCCTGGCAAAGCCGGTAATGGAGCAGAATCTGATTAGCGGCAATGGCGCTGATGAGCCTTTGAAAGCCGGTCCATCAGAGGCTAAGAAGCGCGAAGGGAAGCATTAGGAATGGTGCAAGCGAGCCGGTTCGGCAAGTACGACATTGTGCGTAAGCTAAGCCGGAGCATGACGGACGTGTACCTGGGGCGGGAAGGCGCCGATGGGCGTCTGGTTGTGCTGAAGCTTATTGAAGAATCACGCGACGATTACACCCGCCTGGTGATTGAAGCCGAAAAGCGCGGCGCGCAGCTCCAACGGCAGTTACATACACTGGATCCCCGCATTCTGGAAGTTTATGATTTCGGGGAACTCGAGGGCTGTTTCTTTGTTGCCTTGGAATATTTCGAAGGGCAGACCCTGGGTGAAATTTTAGTGCAGCAAAAGCGTCTGGACCCACGCCGCGTGGCACGATACGGCGCGGAGATCTGCAGCCAATTACGGACGCTCCATTCGTTTGTGTCTGACGTGAACGGGCGAATGACCGCGGTTGTGCACGGGGACGTCAAACCTTCCAATATCCAGATTGGCGCAAAGGATGAGCTAAAGCTATTGGATTTCGGCATCGCCAAGATGATTACGGCGACTCATAACCTGACTCGCCACAACTTAGGAAGCCCAAGCTATTGCTCGCCCGAGCGGCTCAACAGTTCGCAAGTTGATGTTCACGCGGATTTGTGGGCGCTGGGTGTAACGCTGTTCGAAACTCTTTCCGGTGCGCCTCCTTATCAGGCGCAGGATACACGACGGTTGGAGAGCTTAATACAATCCCGGCGTCCCCCGCGCGCGCTGCCCGATGACATTCCGGCGCCGATGCGAGCCATCATTGCCAAAGCCCTGGCTGGCGATATCAATCACCGTTATCACTCGGCGGACGAGTTTGAGCGGGACTTGCGCGCTTTCCTGGATCAGCGTCAGCCCGCCGCGACGAATCAGCGAATGTCCTGGGAAGCCAACGAGACCATTCAGAAGAACGGTCCCGTGACGCCGGCTCCAAGGCCAGCGGCTAATCCGACCAGGCTGAGTTCCAGGCCGAGCATGCCCACCAGGCTCACTCCTCAGCCGGCTGCGCCTGTGCACCTAAAGCCGGTGAAAGTAAAGCTGCGGACAGGCCGCTTTGAAATGGGAAACCTCGCCATCGCGCATTTGGCGGGCATCTTAGCTGGTTTGCTGATGTTGCTGCCGGTGGTTTACTACTACCGGATTGAAAAGGCCACTGAGCCTTTGCGCAGCAAGCGTGATTACGCGCATGATTCCGCTCAGATTGTGGCGTCAGACTGGAATCTGTATCAGAGTCTCAAGAGCCGGAATTCCATGCTAGGACCTTTTTCACCGATGAACTGGGCGGAAACGGCCTTGCGCGACAATTTGATCGCGGCGGGCGATAACATCCTGGATGGCTACCGGACGAGCTCGAACCCACATTTGAGCGACTATGACTGGAGCCGCGCGAAGCTGTGCTTCCGCCGGGCTATTGAGATTGAACCTTCCGACAGTAAAGTGAAGGGCAAACTCGCCGTTGCCGAGGGCTATCTCAATATGGTGCAAAATCCACGGCCGCCGCGCGCCAACTTGAGCATTGACGATTTTAGGCAGGCTGCCTCGTATCTGCCGAAGTCTCCCGATCCGCATCTTGGATTGGCCCGCCTATATGTCTATTCGTTCCGTAACATCGGCGAGGCGATGCCCGAGTTTCAGCAGGCGGAGAATCTCGGATATAAGTTAGGTCCGCGCGAAGCGACTGAAGAGGCGGATGGCTACTTATATCGTTCGGAGTGGGAACTTGCCCATGCACGCAAGGCAAGCGCAACCAATCAGGATGCCGCGGACAAGTGGCTCAGCATGTCGAAAGCCGACGCCGAGCGAGCGCGCAGCTTGTATGAGCCGCTGGTTGGTTACTCAAACGTGAGCGCCAATCTGGAACAGATTGATCAGGACAAGGCAGAGCAGGACCGTATCGCCGGCGGCAGTACGCCTGCCACAGACAAACATTCAGGGTTTCGTAAATGGCAGTAACCAAGAGTTGGGAATCGCGGGCTAAACCGCAACTGGCGTTCAATGCCCCGGTCCGAAATACGGAACGGCGGCGGGAGTTCTGGTGGCTGATGGGCGCCACAGCGCTGGTAGCCTGTGGCCTGGCAGTCGTTTTTTCCGCCAAGACGCAAGATTTTCCAGAGGAACAGGCCAAGCTTGTTTCTGGTGGGTTGATCAATCTGAATGCGGTGTCAAACGACCAGGCGATTGTGCCTGATGCCTATAACAACGAACGCCTGCATGCGTTTTTATCCGGGCATCCGAAATTGCCGAACGTGGGAGCTATTTCGCGACTTCGCTTAACAGCTCAAGATGCCGCAGCAGATCCGCGCGCTCAGGCCCTCTGGCAAACGGCAATCGCTGCGCGGAAAACTGCGCCGTTGAGCGTACCGTTGCTGCCTATTAGCAAGATCAAACCGCAAGTGGTGGTTCGCACGCCGCGCGAGTTTCTGCAAATCTACGCGTTGTGGACGCTGCTGTATCTAGCTGCGTTCTGGGTGGTTCACTTTGCCTGGCGCATTCGACGCTTCCGAGCGGACGGAACCATTCTGCCCGCTCTCCTACTCCTTTCGGGCATGGGCCTGATGCTAATGGTCAGTCTGCGCGATCCTTTGCGCGACACGCTGGAATTCAAGAAGTTCGCCTGGGGGTGCGTGGCCGGATGCGCGTTGCTGCTTCTGCCGCTGTTCAAGCTGTTTGACTACCGGCGGTTTGCCAGGATGATTTACACGCCCCTGTTGTTGGCGCTGGCCTTGTTTGCGGCACTCGTAGGATTCGGCTCTGGTCCGACAGGTAGCGACGCAAAGGTGAACCTGGGACCGTTTCAGCCCGTGGAAGCTATCAAGATTCTGGTTGTGTTCTTCATGGCTGCCTATTTCGCCAAGAATTGGGAGCACCTGCGTGATCTTCGCCTCAAGGTGATTCTGCCCGGGCTCAACCTGCCGCGCTTGAACCACGCCCTGCCGGTGATGTTCGGGGTGTCCTGCGCTTTGGTGATGTTTTTCGTTTTGAAAGACATGGGGCCGGCGCTGGTTATGGGTTTCCTGTTTCTGATTCTCTTTGCGGTGGCGCGCGGACGTTCCGGACTGGCGCTGCTTGGCGTCTCCGCCTTGGTGATTGGCGTTGTCATCGGGAACCATCTGGGAACGCCGCACACGGTTGTGGAGCGGGTTTCCATGTGGTTGTCTCCCTGGGATAACGATGTGAGAGGCGGAGACCAACTGGCTCACTCGCTGTGGGCCTTTGCCACTGGCGGACCGCTTGGGTCCGGTCCGGGCTGGGGAGATCCGAGCGTCATTCCTGCCGGTCATACCGACCTGGTACTCGCTTCTATCGCTGAGGAGTGGGGCATACCGGGCGTTGCCGCCATCGCTTTGCTCTTCGCGTTCTTGCTACGGCGCGGCTTCCGTATCGCGCTGGAAGCGCCAGACGAATTCGGGATGTTTCTCGGCTTGGGTCTCAGCGCTTTGCTGGGACTTGAAATGTTGCTTATCTCCGGCGGCGCCTTGGGCGCCATTCCGCTCTCAGGCGTGGTTTCTCCCTTCTTGAGTTCCGGCAACACTGCGATGCTGGCCAATTTCTTTATCTTTGCCGTGCTGGCAGGAATCTCCAACCAGTCGAGTGCGATTGCAGCAGAAGAGAGCATCAGCATTGAGCCTGTCTTTCGCGTGCCTTTGCGGCTAGTGGCAGCCACGCTGGGGATCGCCGCGCTCGCGCTGCTGACGCGAGCGGCGGTGGTCGAACTTCTGCAAGACAAGCAACTGGTGGCGCGGGATGCCCTGGTATTTACTGCCGATGGCGTCAAACGCCCGGAACACAATCCCAGACTCAATCTGCTGGCTGCGGAAATTCCGCGGGGAAATATCTTTGACCGTAACGGTGTTTTGCTGGCGACCAGCAGTTGGGATGAACTCGAAAAGCGCCGGGCGGACTACCAGAAGCTCGGCATCGATATCGACCAGGCTTGCCGACGCACGGACACGCGTTTCTATCCTTTCGGCCCCGCGACCGAGCACCTTCTAGGCGATTTGCGTACAGGTGAAAAGTTCCATGCCACGAACTCATCGCTAATTGAGCACGATTCGAATGGGCGGCTTCAGGGATACCGCGATTACACCGAGCTTGCTCCCGTGGTGCGCTATCGGCATCAACGGGCGAACCCTGAATTGCAGGCGCTGCTGAAGCGTAACCGTGATGTGGAGTCCACTGTCGACATTCGGCTGCAACTCAAGGCCAACGAAATCCTGCGGCAAAACCTGGAGAAATCGCACAAGAAAGGCGCCCTGGTTGTGATGAATGCTCAATCAGGCGAGGTCCTGGCTCTGGCGAGTTATCCCACACCGCCGCCGAATTCAAGTGGAACTCCGGATGAGCTGCTGGATCGCGCGCGCTACGGGCAGTATCCGCCTGGCTCCACTTTTAAATTGGTCACGGCTATGGCGGCCCTGCGAATTGACCCTCGGGCCACCGAGAAACGCTACAACTGCCATCCGTTAGGTGATGGCCGCGTGGGTACCGTTATCCCTGGCTGGCGCCGGCCGATTCGAGATGACGTCAAGGACCACGCGCACGGCACCCTTGATATGGCTGCCGCGATTACAGTGTCCTGCAACGCCTACTTCGCGCAACTTGGGGTGGATGCGGTTGGTTCGAAGGCTTTGCGGGATACGGCTAATCTTCTCGGAGTTTCGGTGGGGACTCCGGATCAGGTCAAACAGATGCTGCCCTTTACCTCCTACGGTCAAGGCGAAGCGCTGATGACGCCCTTCAAGATGGCGCGCGTGGCCGCTACCATCGCGGATGCTGGCCAAATGCCTGAAGGCAAGTGGGTCACAGACCCGAGCAATAAACGGCAGGATGCGCCCCATCCCATTTTGGCGGCCGATTCGGCTGTCTTCCTGCAGAAGGCCATGCGCTCCGTTGTGACTAATGGGACGGCCCGAAGCGTCATGTCCGGCCTGGATGTCAGCGTGGCGGGCAAGACGGGCACGGCCCAGGTGAATGAGGGCGAGCCGCACTCCTGGTTTGCTGGATTCGCACCTTATGACGCGCCGGATGCCAATAGCAAGATTTCATTCGCCGTGGTGGTGGAACATGGCGGGTATGGCGCTAAGTTCGCAGCACCCATTGCCCGGCAGCTGGTGGAAGCGTCGCGCGATGCCAAGATCATTTCCGAACCCGGGTCGAGCAAATAACTATGGCCGTATCGAACATTATTGAAAGACTAGGGCGCGCAATCTTCGAAGCGCCGTTTGGCGGGCAAAAAATATCAAAGGACGCTCCAGAACTGGCTGAGATCCGCCTGGCCATTCTGGATGCCGTGAAGGAAAAGGCGCACCGTGCCGGTGGCAAAATTGTCTTCCCTTACAACTTGATAAGGGTCCACCTGATGGGAGTGCCCTCTGAACAGGCGGCGGTGTTTCGCAGCGCGTTTCTGTCGGGATACTTCGCTGAGGAATTACGAAACGGACTGGCAAGATCAAACTACAAGTTCCCTTCTGACCTGAGGGTGGATGTCTCGACGAGTGATGCCTTGCCCGCTCCGAACCAGGAATGGCTGGCGGTGGAAGCGCTGCTGGAAGAGGCGAAGCCTCAATACATTACTCCCGTTGATCAGTTTGCCTACCTGGCCGTTATTTCGGGGCTGGCGGAGCCTTTACAAGTGCGGCTGGAGAAGCCCTGGATCAACATTGGCCGGACCAGAGAGGCCGTTCAGGCTGGCGGCCCCACCCGGCGGAACGATATTGCCTTTTCCGAAGAAAACGCGGTCGGCAGAAGTGTCTCGCGACAGCACGCCCATATTGAACGAGACGCTAAGACGGGGCAATACCGCCTCTTCAACGACCGTATTTACAAAGGCGCGGCAAACTGCGGCGTTTATATCTTCAGGGAAGGCGTCAGCCAACCGGTTCATCACGGCGGGCATGGCGCAGTTCTAGAGCCGGGCGATGAAATCCACCTGGCTGAAGCTGTCCTTCGCTTCGGGACCGAACCTACTTCGCCGCCGGCTCTTCCTTCTGGCGAGTCGCTTTAAACGTGCCTGAATAATCCTGAAAAACCCAACTCCCCGAAAGAGTTCCATCATCGGCCAGTTGTCCCTTGATCTTGAGCGTTCCCGGTCCCGCCTCTTCGGAGTTGATGGTTCCCTCAAGAGCTAATTGCTTTTGGGTGAAAGTTCCTGCTACCGGATCGCCATTGGCCTTTGAGGGGCTCACATCCCATTTGCCACTGACCTTGTCTGCGGTCTGTTCAAAGATCGAGTCAAAGGTTCGGTCTCCGCCTTCGGTATCGAACACAAAATGCCACTTTCCAGTGACGGTGTCTGCGTCAGCTGTCCGGGCCAGCGGTGTCCAAATAAACGCTATGATTGCCAAAACTGCAAAAAAGGTCTTCATCATGCCCTGCATTCGGCCTCCCTATGGCCTTCCGCTATTATGCAAAACTACTAACCACACGGGTCAGCGAATAAGCGAGAGAGATAATTGATCCTTAGCGGACCATCGACGACAAACGCTTCGCCATGTTTTGCCGCGATCAGCGAGCCGAAGAAACGATCACGCGACTCCAGGCCAAAGAGGTAATCATTCATACCTTGCGGGACAAGACCATATTGCAGGGCGGTTTTTGCAAACTGAGTTTGGTGCAGGCGTAGCAACTCCAGCTTGGTTTCGTAAACGGCCGAAATATCGGTTACGAGAGTGGGCTTGTCAAAATTATGCAAAAGGTAAAAGAGGAACAGATCCGGTTTGTGTGGTGGTTCTGAGTTCTCCAGCTTCTGAAGCGTGCAGAACAAAGCGGAGTTGCGGACCATGGCTCCAGCGGCCGCATGGTCAGGATGCCGGTCTTCCCAATAAGGCGCGATGACAACTTTCGGCCGAAAGCGTCGAATGGTGCTAGCGATTAAACGGCGAGTTTCAGGCGTATCTACCAAGCCGCAATCGGGCAGTTGCAGGTTCTCGCGAGCTACTGCGCCGACGAAACTGGCGGCAGCTTCGGCTTCCTCGCTGCGCTCCTCAGGCGTTCCGCGGGAACCCATTTCCCCGGCCGTAAGATCGACGATGGCCAAGCTCAGTCCCTGCTGCTTCATCATCAGCAGTGTCCCCCCGGCGCCCCATTCCACATCATCCGGATGAGCTCCGAAGAGCAGAAAATCCAGTCCCATACCTCATCGTATGACGCATACTAAATGGATCGTGAAAACCTCAACGTCTCAGATGATGCATGTGAATCGGAGATCCCTGCTGCGCTTCGGAGGCGCGGGAACGTTACTTGCCGCCGGCGGCGCGCAGCGCCTATTGGGTGCTGAATCGAAGGGCAAGTTGCCGCCATCCATCGCCGCGCTTCCATCCATGCGGTCGCAGGCGAAGCCGATTACCACGGCGGAACGCCAGGCGCGCATCGACCGGGCACGGGAACTAATGGCTGAGAACAAGATTGATGCCGTCCTATTTGCCGGCGGCACATCCCTGGACTACTTTACGGGCGTCCACTGGGGAAACAGCGAACGTCTTTTCGCGGTGGTGATTCCCGCAAAAGGCCGCGCCTTCACCATCTGTCCCTCATTCGAAGAAAGCCGCGCGGTGGAGCAATTGTCAAACAGCCCGCTGACTGATGCCGAGATTCTTACCTGGCATGAAGATGAGAGTCCGTTCGAGTTGGTCGGCAAGGGATTGAAGGACCGGTCTATCGGCAGCGGCGCACTGGGTATTGAGGAACGCACTCCCTTTGTATTCAGCAATGAAATTGCAAAGGCTGCGCCCGGCGCGACGCTGGTAAGCGCTACGCCGGTGACGGCTGGCTGCCGGATGATCAAGAGCGCGCATGAAATCGAACTGATGAGCATTGCCAATCAAGCCACTCTGAAGGTTTACAAGGCCGTCTACGAAGCGCTCTCTCCTGGCATGACGCAACAGGATGCGGGGAATCTGGTGGATGCCGGCTATCAACGTGTCGGGTTCCGCGGCGAGGCGAGCATCGAAGTCGGCGAATATAGTGCGAATCCTCACGGCAGCATTGCCCCGCAGGTGATTCGCGATCACACGATGATTGTGATTGACGACGGCTGCAAGGTCGAGGGCTACCAATCCGACATCACGCGATCATTTGTGCTGGGCAAGCCGAGCGACAAAATGAAGCGGGTATTCGATGTGGTCCACCAGGCGCAGAAGGCGGCACTTGACGCTGTGCAGGTGGGCGCTGAGTGTCAGGCGGTGGATGCAGCGGCCCGCAACGTGGTTACAGCCGCCGGTTTCGGACCCGATTACAAGCTCTTCGGCCATCGCGTCGGCCACGGCATCGGCATGGACGGCCACGAATGGCCTTACCTGGTGCGTGGCAATCGCACGCTTCTCCAGGCAAACATGACGTTCAGCGATGAACCGGGAATCTATATCCCTGGCGAGTTCGGCTTGCGGCTGGAAGATGATATGCGAGTTACTCCGGAGGGCGGGGTTTTATTCACGCCGCAGAGTAAATCGCTCGAGAATCCCTTTGCCTGAATATAAGTGGAAGTATCATCCAGTACAAATTTCTATCGAGTGAAAATTCTTCACTCTCATGTAACCAAATAGGGCCTGAAACCCCAATATTTGCAACGCTAAGCCGTTGGCACGCCAGGTGCTATAGAAGAACCGGAGGCTACACAAAAAAACATATGCTCTGGTACACCTGGGTATTTCTAGTAATTGCAGTTCTGGCTGCGGTTTTGGGTTTTGGAGGCGTTGCTGCGGCAGCTGCCGGTATTGCGAAGATCTGCTTCGTCGTGTTCCTGGTGCTGTTTGTCATCAGCCTGTTGGCTGGACGTCGCACCGTTGTTTAACTCGCTGCAATAAGCTCCTTGGAAGGCGAATGACTCGGAGGGCAGCGGTTGCCGTCCGAGTCATTTGTCGTTAGCGGCCATACCAGCCGAAGCTGAATCCAGGAGCGGGCGCTACATAGCCGTATGGGTAAACCGGTGCGTAGCGGCGCGCATAGCCGTCGTGATCACGCCATTCCTCTGCACGATATCTATCGTCCCTGTACTGGCCGTCCCGATACTCGCGCCGGTAGTCATCGCGGTCGCCCCGCCATCCATCCCGATCGCCCCGCCGGTGATCACGGCCGTAGTCGTGATACTCACGCTGCTCATGTCCGCGCTGATAGTCGTACCGGTCTTGTGCTGACATCACGGCCGGCTGAAACAAGGCGACAGCCGCTGCTGCCATCAATCCTAAAAACCCAACCCTCTTTGTCATTAGAACCTCCTTTTAGGTTCGTCATCAGCGCTTTTTGCTGAATCTACTGATTGGAGTGCGCTCGAAGGAAAGGCGTTCCGGCGCGATGGCACGCTTTCTCATTAACAACAGATGAAGCTTTAGCGGGCTGTTTCCAGGTGCGTTCTGATGGCGGCATAAACGTCAGGGTTGCCGCCGTTTTCCTGACACCAGATTGCCTGGCCGAGAGGAGTTCCTCCGTACATGTTCATAACCCTGAGCGGAGCGTTATGACTCATGAGTAGCTTTACAGTCTCAATCTGTGCGCCAATCACGGCAAGATGTAGGCCTGTTTGTTCCTGGCGGTTCTGTGCCGCGATGTCGACGCCGGCTTGGAGCAGAAACTCCACCACTGAATTGCGGCCGTATTCACAGGCAAGTAGAAATCCGTTGGTCATCTGGCGCTGCAATTCGTCAAGCCTTCCGAGACCAGCCGAAGCCTCAAAACTGAGATGAGTTATTTTCGCCGCGAGATATTCAGCGGCATGCAACCGGAAGTTCGCCAGGCAAGCGTCGATCAGCAAGTGATCGAATTTCGCCCCGAACGCCAGGAGTTTCTCGATAAGCGGCTCCAGCAGCCCAGCCCTTTCCGGATGAACACTAGTGGCAACCAGGTCGAGAGTTGTAGATTTACCATCGTATAGGTTTGCGGGGGCGTCTACGTCCGCGCCGGCATGCAGAAGCATCGCGGCGATTTCTACGATATTGGGCGGCGTCTTCTGGCGATCATCCTCTACGCCATTGGCGGCGACATAATGCAGTAGGGTGGCCGCGTGCGGACGTGCGGAGCGCAGGCGGACCAACTGAGGATCTTCTTCCAGCAGGCGCTTCAGTGTTGAGTGATCGCCGCTGACGACGGCGTCCACAGCTGTCTCGAATTCTGACATGTGTTTAGATTTTCAAGAGGAAATTGCGCCGGTATAAGACGTAGCAAGCGGACCACATCACCAGAACCACGAGTAGCATCTGGGGAATAACGCCGAAATCTTGCAAATACCAAAATCTGCCGGTGAAGACGCCCAGGCTCCGGTTAATCCAACCGGACAACGCATGCCACAAGCAATAAATGAAGAGCGAATTAACGCCAAGAACTAACATCGGGAAGGTCCAGCGGACTCGCTGTTTCATCTCGACTACCCAAAAGAAGGCGGATAGACCGAACACAACGAACCCGCCGCTATAGAACGTGAAGGAGGCTGTCCAGAGGCGCTTAATCATCGGATTCACCGGCGCGAGCGCCAGGCCCAGAAGCAGTGCAGTAACTCCAGCGCCCAACAGCACCTTCAACTTATAGCTATTTGCTTTTCCGCTGCGAAGCAGGTCCCCGGCCCAGCAGCCGAATAGAATTGTCACCGCATTGCCAATGAAGTTGATGGTGGCGTAACCGCCCGAGTAGTTATAGCCCAGCAACAGTTTGTCAATTGCCAGCCCAATGTTGCCTGTCGGCGAAAACGGTCCTTGTGGACCTGGAAACATCACAAAAAGGCCCCAATAGCCGGCGAGTAACAACACTGCTGAAACTACTTGGAACCGGAAAGGCAATCTTGTGATGAGAAAGCAAAGGAAGTAACCCAAGCCTAACTGCGCCAGGACATTGATGAGTTGGAAGACCGGCCGGTCATGGCCGCCATCAATGTTGGAAAGGATGTTGCTGATGACGATCAACAAAATTGATCTCTTGGCGACATGTCCAAGCAGTTGCATGAAGCTTTCGCCTCTGGCCATGCGCCGCGCAAAGGCGAAGGGCATGGCCACTCCCGCCATAAAGGTAAAAGCGGGTTGAATCAGATCCCACAATGTACACCCGATCCACTCGGAATGATCCATCTGTGGAGCGATCCACGCCAAAGAGGAGTGGTGACCCAATGAGGCCAGCCCGAGACCATCCGAGATCAGTAACAGCATAATGAGGCCGCGATAGGCATCAAGACTAATGAGGCGGCCTGATAACTGGCCGTTCGACCCGGCTCCAATAACCTGGGCAACTGGCTCCTGGGGGATTGAGATCACATTTGTTGAGGCGATCATTTCAGCTTTTCTCCGGTTGCTTCGATATAGTCCATCTCGTCGGTTTTGCCGGGCGAACTGACGTCTATCTTGGTTCGTCCCATCCTCAGGCCGGGAACGTACGCACTAACCACGGCAGTTCCCGAGCGCGCGGTTGACCGGAAAGCAATTCTTGTCATCCCGCCGACCACATGCCAGGTAAATCCCTTTCCATAATCAAGCGACTGCTGCGGCAGCAATTCACCGGGTCCATAAAGCGTGAAAGTGACAGCCTGATTGCTGTCCGGCACCGGTGTACCTGCCTGGTCGGCAATCGTCGCGGTCAGGTAAGCCAAGCTTTCGCGGTCACCGGATCGAAGCGTGCTCACATCCGCCTGCAGAAGGACTTGATAAGGCGCGCCGGCCGTCTTTCGCTCATCAGTTACCTCTTTGTCTGGAAAACGTCCCACAGCACGCAAAACGCCCGGCTTATACACGACATCCCAAAGCCGAGGTGGATGCTGCAGGTCGCCAGATAGGTCCTTTTTCAAGCCTAAAGACTCCTGATTCAAGAAGAGCTCCACCTCCGGAGCGTTGCTGTAGATCTTGACTTGCCTGGTCTCACCTTCGTGGCCGTTCCAAGTCCAGTGTCCGACGATATGTACCATCGGGTTGCTGCTCCACTGGCTTTGATAGAAGTAATATACTTCCTTGGGAATCCGCCAGATGTCGGTCATTCCGAATGACACGATGTGCGGAATCACAGCGTCGTATGTTTCGCCGTCGTAATCGAAAGCGTGCCAGATGGCTCCTCCCGCAAGCCACGGCCGCTTGTTAATTTGGGCAAGATACGCTTCGTGCTTCTCGCAGCCTTCTTCCTCGCTGGTTGTTCCGCCTCCGTAAATAGCGCGGCCGATGAGAGCGGCGCTATATTCCGCCGTCATAAAAGCGCGATTGGAGAATCGCGCGTGCTCCGTATCGGTTTCTTTCGATGCTCCCAGTCCGCTGACATCGACAAGAGCCTCAATGTCTTCTCCCCGCGGTTCATGCATCGCGGTGGGGCGGCTGGGGTCGAGCTCACGGTAGGCTGCCACCGTGCTGGCAACCACCCGCTTGGCAATCTCCTGCGGTGCGTTCACCTCTCCTGCAATGCCCCAAACGATCACTGAGGGGTGGTTCCGGTCGCGGTCGATCATTTCCGAGGCCATGGTTTTCACATTGGCAATGTACTCGTCCGTGTTACCGATTTCCTTGTTCACCGGCAGTTCTTCCCAAACCAGAAGGCCTAACTTATCAGCCGCGTCCATTGTGACGGGCGCGTGCGGATAGTGCGATGTCCGCCAAAAGTTGACGCCCATTTCTCGAATCAGCTGAAAGTCTTTCCATTGCCGCGAGTCAGGAAGCGCATTCCCCATGCCCGGGTAGGATTGGTGCCAATTCACGCCTTGAAGCTGAAGCCGTTTCCCATTCAGATAGAACCCTTTTTGAGGATCGAATTCATACCATCGAAAGCCCAGTGGATTCTGCACTTCATCGACTGGGGTGGATGCATTTGGTGTTGATGCGTTCGTGACCGTCGTAAGTATCTTGTAAACGGCAGGTGAAGACGGGCTCCAGAGCGCAGGACTGAGTATCTGCGCGCTCTGTTGAAGATCGCTTGAAGCATTGGCGTTCACCGCTACGTTTGTCGAGAGAGACGCCACTTGCTTTCCCTGCGGGTCGATGATCGAGTTGACCAGGGATAGTTGTTGCGCGTTCTTTGTGGTGTTTCTAAGGCGCGTATGGATTTGCAGACTACCCTTTTCTGCACTTACTGAAGGCGTGGTCCAGTTGACCTGGTCTATGTAGAGCGGATTTCGTGCGCTGATCCAGGCGTGACGATAAATTCCGCCATAGAAGGTATAGTCGGTCTTCACAGTCGGCGGGATTTCTGCGTGATAGAGGTTATCCACCTTGACGGTGAGAACATTGTCGGCTCCGTCGAACCGGACATAAGGGGTCACGTCAAATTCAAAGCTGGTAAATCCACTCTTATGGATTCCGAGCCGCTGCCCATTCAGCCAGAATTCGGAGACCATCCCGACGCCCTCAAAATAGAGGAAGACCCGTTTTGAGCTGTAGGCTGGCTTCAGAGAAAAATGTTTGCGGTACCAACCGATGCCTCGCCAGTAGCCCGGCGTTACATCGGTTGCGTCAAACGCGTTCCAGCAGTGAGGAAGATTGATGCGCTGCCAGCTTGTGTCGTCATAGGCGGATTTGGTTGCGTCCAAGAACGCTGGCTCCACTTCTGCGGCGCGGGAAGTGTCGCGGTCAAACGAGCCCAGTGCTCCTGATCCGGTGAATTGACGCTGGAACAGCCATCCGTCATCAAAGCTGGTGCGAAGTCGTATGTCAGTTTCGGCCGGGGCATTGGCGCTCAACCCGGCGGTAAGCGCCAGCAACAGCGCCAAGTAAGACGTTGTGAGGAATTTCAAGATATGCCTTGGATATCACAAGAGATGGAAGATGCCTTAACAGCTGTGAGGTGTCTTTCCACGCGAGCGCATCAAGGCTCATACTGCCCGCATATAGACCAGCAGACGATTGTTGCGTCGGTAGAAGGCGCTTTTCCTTAGGACGGATGCGGAATGTCCACCTCGGCAAAGCTGCCGGGTGAGGCTGCGTTCACGGCTTCGGCTTTCATGGCTTCAACAATGCGATCAATATGCAGCCTCACAACCGGCATTTGTGGTTGCCGAGAACAAGAATGGCAATCTCCGCCTTCTGGATTAAGTCACCGTTTTTAAGTTCATGCCAGCCGAGCTTTCGGGCGAAAGAAATTTCATGCCCTGTAATGCTCCGCGATAGTGTGTCGGGTGTGTCGTTGTCGAAAAGAATTTTCATCCGTAAGCGGGAGCTTTTTCAAGGCTCTGCGTGGCAAAGCGCAATACGGCTTTCACTTCGTCTTCCGTCACGTCGAAGACTTCCGTGATTTCGTGAACGGACATGCCCGCCGCGAGATTTTTGAAGATGGTGGATACCGGCATGCGGGTGCCTTTGAGGACCCATGCACCGCTCACCTTGCCAGGGATGCTTTCGACGGCGGGACATTGCGACCAGTCGAGTGATGCCAGATGAACCTCTTCTTTTTACCGTATCCCTTAAAGGAGCCAGCAATGGGAACTACTTGGGAGACCATCCAGCTCATTTCGAATCCAAGGCCTCTGGCCTATCCGCAGCCGTGTTCGCCAGCTTTGCCCACACCGTACTGACCAGAACCACTCCCACGCTGACGAGAGTCGTGACTGGGGCGCCTACGCTCGTCATCAACGCGCCAAGCGGAAAATCGCCCAGCGGACGAAAGCCCATCAGCAGCAGCGTGTTTAAACTCATGACCCGGCCGCGCTGCTCAGCCTGCACCCGCATCTGCAGAAGGGTAGCCGTGGCCGCACCGACAAGGCTTTGCGATGCTCCCAATAGGACGAGCGAGATCAGAGTTACCGGCAGCAGCGTACTGGTTCCCACCGAGGCCAGTGCGGCGCACCAGACGAGTAAAGCGGCGTGAACCCAACGAACGTCTGCGCGCGGAAGCGCACCGGCCACCAATGCGCCCAGCATCGCGCCCAGGCCGCCTGCGGAGAATAGAAGCCCAAGCATTGCCGGCCCGGTGTGCAATCGCTCTTGCGCCAGCACCGGAAGCAGCAACTGTGGCGAAGGCCCGGCCAGCAGGATTGCACCGTACATGACCAGAGATGAAACGAGCAACCGATCGCCGCGCACAGAAGTGAGCGTACTTGCTATTTGCCTGATCAGTTTGTCTCGCTTCAGCGGTATGACCGGCCCGGCCGGCAGCCTCAGCAAAGCAACCAGCACGCCTACAAAGCTGAAGGCGTTCAGAAAGAAATCTGCTGCGATGCCCGCCCGGACGACCACTAAGCCCGCAACCGCAGGACCGACAATCGAAGCCGCATTGAAGACGGATGACTGCAATGCCACCGCATTCAGCAAATCTTCTTTGGGCACTACGGTGGAAACCAGCGCGGCGCGCGCCGGTTGATCAAAGCTGAGGATTACTCCTGAAACAAAGGCCGCGGCGGCAATCAGCGGAACAGTCGCGATGCCGGCGACGGTGAACACGCCCAGGCAGAGGGCGATCAGCATCAGGCATGTTTGTGTCATCAGCAGCAGGCGCCTGCGGTCCACGCGGTCTGCGAATCCTCCGCCCACCAGCGCGAAAAGGAAGAAGGCGCTGGCTTGCGACAGAGACACGCAGCCGAGCGCGAACGCCGACCCGTGCGACAGTTGCAGAACCAGCAGACTCTGGCCCACAATCTGCATCCAGGTGCCAATTGCGGAGAAAATCAAGCCAAGCCACAGAGTGCGGAAGGCGCCGTGACGAAGCGCCCGAATAGAAGCAGGCCAGCGGGTCAATGAGGGATCCGTTTTACGAGCACACGTTTTACGAGCACAAGGGAGCCGCTGGTAGTATCTTTGCAGAAATTACGGATGTAAACAGATATACAATGACTGGAAAGGAGCTACTACACATTATGGAATGGTCCACCCCGCAATTCGAAGAAGTTTGCCTGAGCTGCGAAATTGCTAGCTACGCTAATCCCGAGATTTAAACAGGGATGCACGTCCGTGTCCTTGGTGCAGCGGCGGGAGGAGCCTCTCCGCAATGGAATTGCTCCTGTCCCAACTGCTGTCGACTGCGGCACGGGCAATTTAAAGGAAGTCCACGATCACAAAACCAGCTCGCCATCTCTGTGGATGGCGAGAGCTGGATCTTGTTGAACGCCAGTCCGGATCTCCGGTATCAAATCGAATCCTTCCCTCCCTTGCAGCCGCGTTCTTCAGCGGTTCGCAGTTCGCCTATTGCCGCCATCGTCATTCCGTCTGCCGAGGTAGATGCGGCGCTGGGCCTGCTTCTTCTGCGCGAGTTTCAGCCGCTGACCGTCTATGCAACGAGCGCTGTGCGCCGAATACTGACGGAGGATAACAGCCTGTTCGGAGTGCTGCGCCGCATTCCCAATCAGGTGACCTGGGTTGACATCGTCCCCAACGAGGCGTTTCTGATTGGCGACACCGGTATCCGTTGTACGCCTGTCACTACTGAGAGCGGCTTTCCCGGTTTTGTTTCGCCGGAGCGGGCCAGTCAATTCCCTCCCGAAGAAGCGGTCCTCGGCTTGTACGTGGAACATGCCGGGAATCGCGTGGCATTCTTCCCGGGCGTCAGCCACGTTCTGCCGGCATGGGTTGAACAATTTGAAACCTGCGATGCCGTGTTCTTTGACGGAACGTTCTGGTCCGAGGACGAACTGATTCGTGTCCATGGTTCCGGCAAACGGGCGAGCGACATGGGACACCAGCCTGTTTCAGAGACAATCCGTTGCCTGCAGGATTTGAACACGCGCAAGATCTTCATTCACATCAACAACACGAACCCCATGCTGGATGAAGCGGGCCCGGAACACAAGGCCGTTCGTGAAGCCGGTTGGGATATCGCCTATGACGGCATGCACCTGAAACTATAAAATGATGACTTCCGTGCCTCTTCTCTCGCCGGACCAACTGAGACAGGAACTGCTCAGTGTGGGACCCGAGCGTTATCACCACAAACACCCGTTTCACCTGCTGATGCACCAGGGCAAGTTGACGCGGGAACAATTGCAGACCTGGGCCGTGAATCGCTACTACTACCAGAGCCGAATTCCGATAAAGGACTCAATCATCCTTTCCCGCAGCACGGACGCAGGTTTCCGGCGCGCATGGCTGAAGAGGATTCTGGACCACGACGGCATTGGCGATGACGCGGGCGGAATTGAGAAGTGGATACGCCTGGCGGAAGCGGCCGGCGCCTGCCGGGAGAATGTAATTTCCGAACGCAGCGTGCTGCCCGGCGTGCGCTACGCGGTCGATGCGTACCTGGACCTGGTTTCAAAGCATTCGTTTCTGGAAGCCGTCGCCTCGTCGTTGACGGAATTGTTTTCGCGCGACCTGATCTCCCTTCGAATCGAAGCTCTGCGGCAGCACTATCCATGGCTTGAGCCTGGGTTGATGTACTTCACTGCGCGTTTGACTCAAGCGCCCGAAGACGCGGCGTTTGCTTTGGATTATGTGACACGGAAGGCAGCCACGCGCGAGGACCAGGAACTCGTGATCGCCGCTTTGCGGGCCAAATGCGACATTTTATGGGCGCAATTGGACGCCATTTATTTCGCGTGTGTCGCCCCAGGCTGGGCGCCTCCCGGATACGCCGTATGACGACACGCGGTATGACGGACTTGTCTAGCGGCAAACCGCGATTGAAACCCGGATGCAGGCTTGCGCCCGCGGGGGATGTGCTGCTGATTCCTGAAGGAGTGCTGCGATTGCAGGGGCCCGGAGCGCGCATCGTCCAGGCCTGTGATGGCGTCAAAACAGTTCCTGAAATTGTGGACGAACTGCTTCGCGAATTTCCCTCTGCTGAGTACACAAAAGTGGTGCAGGAGACGGCCGCGTTTCTGACCCGGCTGGCGGAGCGCGGAGCGGTGGAATTCCTATGATTGCCGCTCCCCAGGCTCTCATCGCGGAACTGACCCACCGCTGCCCCCTCCATTGCGTTTACTGCTCGAACCCGCTGGCCATGCAAGGCAAGTCGGCTGAACTCGAGACCGAAAACTGGCTGAGCGTCATCGAAGCGGCGGCCGCTATGGGAGTTTGGCATCTGCATTTGACAGGTGGCGAACCGCTGCTGCGCCGCGATGTAGAACAACTGATTGCCGCAGCGCGAAGCCGCGGCTTGTATGTCAACCTCATCACGTCTGGTTTGGGCTTGACGCAGGGCCGGCTCAATGCCCTGGTGACAGCCGGATTGGACCACATCCAGCTCAGCTTTCAAGACTGTGAACCGGAGCAGGGCAACCTGTTTGCGGGAACCCCGGCACATGCCCAGAAGCTGCGGGTGGCGGAGTGGATCCGCGAACATCGCATTGCCTTCACCGTCAACCTGGTGGTGCATCGGCAAAACATCGACAGGCTGCCCGAGATGATTCGCTTCGCTGAGCAGTTACGTGCCGGCAAGCTGGAAATTGCCAACGTGCAGTACTACGGCTGGGCCGTGGAAAATCGTGCAGAACTCCTGCCTTCACGCGAGCAACTCCGGGCCTCGCTGCCGATCATCGAAGAAGCCCGAACGCGGCTGGCCGGCAGTATGCGGATTGATTACGTGTTGCCGGATTATTACGCGAAGTATCCGAAGGCCTGCATGGGTGGTTGGGGCAGAAGCCTCCTGCTGATTGATCCCGCTGGTTTCGCCATGCCATGCCACTCGGCGCGCGTGATCCCAGGTCTCGAATTCCCGAACGTTACACAACAGGGGCTGCGGTCCGTATGGGAATCTTCGCCGGTTTTTCAGCGTTTCCGGGGCGATGAGTGGATGCAGGAACCATGCCGGTCTTGTGACCGGAAAACCATCGACTATGGCGGGTGCCGTTGCCAGGCGATGTTGCTGGCGGGGGATGCGGCAGCTACCGATCCTGTTTGCTCTTTGACGCCCGCGCGCCAGAAGGTGGATGCTTTGATTGCTCAACTCACAACAACGCAGACTACGGCGGGTCAGTGGGTGTACCGCATTGACCCCGTCGATCCCGGCGGCATCGGCGTCGGCAGCGCACCCGCAAGCACGCTGTCTCAATGATGTAAGCACTGGCCGTCAATGTCAATCTACTCTTTGACGCAGCCAGCGGCTACTGTTTAACTGCGACGCCCGACGATTAAACGGGTGCGAATAACGCCATCGGGCGCCTGGCGCGGTCAGGTGAGCCTGGGAACGCCTTTGCCCCAGGTGGCTGGCGGTGCAAGTTTGCGGCAAATAGCAGGTTGTGTCATGTCGCGCTCGTCCGACGAGAAAATACGCTGACCCTGCGAAATCAGGTAATCGGCGGTTCGAGCGGCAAGGGCTTGTACGGTCAGGCCGGGATTAGCCGAACCCTGCGTAGGCATGATGCTGCCGTCGCAAATGAAGAGGTTGGCGATGTCGTGAGAGCGGCCAAAGCGGTCCACCACGGAGGTCTCCGGATCGGCTCCCATGCGCGCGGCGCCCACTAAGTGCGCGTACCGGGCTTCCTGTACTACCTCAGTTGCGCCGGCCGCTCGCATGACTTCCATGGTTTTCTCTTTAGCCGCTTTGATGAGCTTCTTATCGTTGTCGTGAAGATGGAAGGAAACATGCGCCACGCGAAGGCCAAACTGGTCGGTGTCGTCTGACAACGTGACGCGATTATCAGCCCACGGGAGAATTTCGCCGAGCAGTCCGAAACTTGCCCAGTGGTTGTAATCCATCATCTCCCGCCGAAGCCCCCATCCCCACGCTTTCTTAGCTGCCAGCATTTGACGCGCGAAGGCAACCGGTAGAGGTCCGACAGTCTGGATGGCGAAACCGCGGGCGAAATCGTTGCGTGGATCTGTCTCGTAAAACTCTTCGGTGAGCGCATGGGCCGGCGGGGCTTTGTACATACGCACCGGTTCTTCAAAGCGTCCTATGACCACATTGCCGGCCTGCGCCATCAAATAACGTCCCACGGTGCCGCTGGAGTTCGCCAGTCCGTTCTCAAAACCGCGGCAGGCGGAGTTTAACAACAGGCGCGGCGTCTCAATCGCGTAGCCGCTTACGATGACCGCTTTAGCCTTCTGGAAGTGAGATTCGCCATCCCGGTCGAAATAGTGAACCCCCGTCACCCGGCCGTCCTTTCCCAGCTCAATTCTCGAAGCCATCGAGTAGTCGCGTATCTCCGCGCCGGATTCAATCGCATCGGGCACATGCGTGATCAGCGTGCTGGCCTTGGCCCCTACTTTACAGCCTTGAATACAGAAGCCGCGGTAAATGCAATGGGGACGATCCCCGAACGAACCCGAAAGAATGGCGACAGGTCCACCTATGGAAACCGGAATGCCCAGTGCGGTACAGCCCTTAATCAAAGTGTTGCCGACTCCGCCCATAGGATGAGGGCCATACGGATAGCCATGCGGATGCCCCCACGGATAATAAGCGGGACCAGCCACCGGCATTTCGCGTTCCAGCTGTTCGTAATAAGGGAGAATGTCCTGGTAAGAAATCGGCCAGTCGGCGCCTACTCCATCGCGCGTGTAAACTTCGAAGTCGGAAGGGTGCAATCGTGGAGTAAAAGCCGCCCAGTGGACCGAACCTCCGCCCACACCTTTACCGCAGTTGTTAGCGCCCAGAGCCAGCGGATCGGCGCCGCCTGTCACGCGCGGGTCTTCCCAATACAGTTGGTGTGAACCGGTCTCGTCGCTGACCCAGTCTCGTTCGGTATCCCAGAAGGGTCCCGCCTCCAAGCCGACTACGTTGAATCCGGCGCGCGACAAGCGCTGCAAAAGAACGCCGCCCGCCGAACCGACGCCGACAATGACGTAATCCACAGAATCCTGCGGGCCGAATTTCTTCATCGGCGCGTGGATGCTCTGTATCACACCGAGCATATGCTTGCCGCTCGAAGAACCGTTGAAAGAGCCGTTGAGCGGGTATTTCACTGCTTCTGCTCCTTCCGCTCGCGGGAGACATGCGAGTGTTGGTCTGCTTCGGTATTCAGATGGTGCAGTGGTTCCACTTCGTCCGAAACGCTTTGGTCGGGCGGTGTCCAGTCATACCGCCGCTCTGCGACTTCCCACGGTTCCGGTTCGCCGCGCTCTAAGCGAGTGTAAGCCCGCGGATAAGCGGGACCGCCGAAACCAATTTCGTCCCAAGCCCACGGATGCGAATAATAACCCTCAATAGCGTCGTTCATGATCATCTGCCAGAAGCGGTGAATCGACATTCGTTTCCAAATCTCCTGCCCGCCGTTTGGATGCCGGTCGTGAATCGCCTTCATGACCTTTTCCTGCTGCCAGTGGCCCAGGTAAACGAAGTCGCCGTTGAATCGAGCGTTCGCTTCCTCATTAATCGCCTGTATTCCGAGCCGGTAAACTTCACGGTCGGGCGGCATGGATTCGTAGCGATAGCCGATGGTGCGATTTTCAAAAAGCCGCGCATCGAGCGGCGGCAGCAACGGAATGCGACGTTCGCGAGTTCTATCTGTCTGCGGGATCAGGTGGTCGAAGACCGTCTCCCAAAACATCCATTCCTCTTCCGTAAAAAAGCGGCGACCCGGTGGCTGTTCCACCCTTGTAAAAACGGTCTGCCGGGTCGCCGCATCCCAGAAAGGGCTTTGCGATAGCGTGCTGAATCCTGGATAATAACCGGGCTGTTGCTGCAATGGGAGCGGCTCCCCAGTCGTCGGATCCGTAGGCCGCAGGGCCGGATCAGTGTCTTTGTAGTTACTCATGAATGCCTCCGCCGGAGCAGGCTGGCCATGAACCCGAGAAAGCCGGCTGCGCCAAATAGCAGCGGAGCAAAAATAGGTGGCCCGTAGATGATGTTGTAGACCAGGTGCTTGCGGCCCCCCGGACGCCGCAGCACTCCGCGCGCGTGATAGTAGAAGCCGATAGCGGCGTCGGCGCTGGCCAGGGCCGATGCCGCTGGAAGTAAGGTGCCCGCAATCTTTTTGCTGCGCGTGGAGGCAAACGCGGCCGCCGCCAGCAGGGGAGCGATAACGATGGGCGACCACTGCACTTTATAGCGGAAGTTGTTCTTGTAGTGCGAGTAATACGCTTCAAAGCCGCTGAGCAAAGCGCTCACCCCCGCAGCCATGGCAACCTGGCGCTGGAACTTGCCCTCTCTGATGTCCTGTTCGTAGGAAAGCAGCTCGCGGTCTGCCGAACTCGGCAGCAAACGCATCCACCAACCGTCGTCATCTTTGTTTGACGGATAAATCTCATCCCCGTCACCGCGCTGCAGGAAGGAAGCGATCAGGCCCAGATAGGCGCTGGTGCCAAATAGCAGGGGAGCGAAAATCGGCGGCCCCATAATCATATTCGTCATGGGCAGACGCCAGCCGCCGGGCTTGCGATGGATGCCGCGAATGTGGAAATAGAAGCCGGCGAAAGCGTCCAGCAAAGTAACGGCGGAGACAGCGCGAAGAAGTGTCCGCGCGGCCGACCGGCTGAAGAATGCGGCAAACGCGGATCCTGCCAGCAGCGCGCTCAGAATCACCGGAGTGTACATGACGCGGCGGCTGTAACTGCCGCGATAATGTTCATAAGCCACTTCCAGGCCGCTGACGATACTGGTCGCCGCGGTAAGAAGTGAGAGGCTGCGTTGGAACTTGCCTTCGCGGATGCGATGGGCGGCTAGTGTCAGTTCATGCTCGACGGACGCTAAGGTCTCCATTCGCTAAACAACCTCGCGAACTTGATCCTTGAGAACCGTCTTTATAATCTCAGCCGCATCCTTTTGGCCGCGCACCAGCGATTTGGCAAAATGGAGCGCCTGTTCGGTAGTCACCTTCCCCGGCATCGGCGGTTCATTGGGATCAACCACGGCTTGCACGACGCAAGGCCCCTGTGTGTTCAATGCCTGGCGCAAAATCTGTTCAGCATCTTGCGGCCTCTCCAGAGTGAGACCACGCGCACCGCACGCTTCGGCGACTTTGGCGAAGTCGATAGGCTCCAATTCGACGCCAAATTCAGGATTGCCCTCCAGAATCATCTGCTCCCACTTGATCTGGCCCAGGACATTATTCTTGATCACGATCACGGTCACCTGTAGCTTGTACTTAACCAGCGTCGCGATTTCGCCCATCAGCATGGTCAGGCCGCCATCGCCCACCACGCAAACCACTTGCCGCCCCGGGTAAGCCACCGCTGCGCCGATGCTATAGGGCAGTCCGTTCGCCATGGTGGCGAGAGAACCGGAGAGAGAGAATTGCATATCGCCGCGCATCTCAATATGGCGCGCCGTCCAGGTAGCAATGGTGCCGCTATCCGACGATACGATGGCATCGTCCTTCAATAACTTGTTCAAAGTGTGGGTCACCACCTGCGGCTTAAGCGGCATGTCCTGGCGAGTGCCGCGCTCTTCCATCAGCTCGTTCCAGCTCTTCATGCGATCCTGTGCTTTTTTCAGAAAGCGGTCGTCCTTCTTTTTAAGCAGCGGGAGCAATGCGGTCAGAATCGCCTTCGAATCGCCGACTAAGCCAACATCCACCTGGTGGCGCAGGCCGACGCGTGTAGCATCGATTTCTATCTGCACGCATTTCGCCTGCCCCGGTTTCGGCAGGAACTCCATGTAGGGGAAACTGGTGCCGATCATGATCAGCGTGTCGCACTCTTCCATGGCGTCCACGGATGGCGCCGTTCCCAGCAAACCCAACCCTCCGGTTGTGACGGGACTCCGGTCCGGCACCACGCCTTTGCCCAGAAGCGCTTTGATAACCGGGCCTCCAACTGTCTCGGCAAGTTGAGTCACTTCTTCGCGGCAGTGTAGAGCTCCGCGGCCCACGAAGATGGCTACTTTGGAGCCTTCGTTGATGACATCGGCGGCGCGCCTAATCGTGTCTTGCGGAGGTTTCTCCCCGGGGGGCTCAATCCACTCGCCACTGTGGCTCGGAACGTTGGCCTTGCTCCGGCGCTTGTCGCTGACCGGCCACTCCTGTATATCCTTTGGTATGCAGATATGCGCAACGGTGCGGCGCGCATAGGCCGTTCGCACCGCCATGTCGACCACGTTCACCGCATGCGCAGGTCCCATCACGCGTTGATTGAACGCCGCCACATCCATGAACAGTTTGTCCAAATCCACATCCTGCTGGTAATCCATTCCAATCAGGTCGTGGAAGGTGTGACCCGTGATGGCAAGTACCGGCTGCTGATCGCATTTTGCGTCGTACAGTCCATTCAGCAGATGCACGCCGCCCGGTCCTGACGTGGCGCAGCAGACGCCCAGCCTTCCGGTGAACTTGGCGTAACCCACGGCCGCAAACGCGGCAGCCTCCTCATGGCGCACCTGGATGAACTTTAACTTGTCTTGATGCAGGCGCAACGACTCGAAAAAGCCATCCACCCCGTCTCCCGGAAAACCGAAAATCGTATCTACGCCCCACTCCAACAACCGTTCGACGATAAGGTCGGATACTTGCTTTGCCATTTAATCCTGCTTTCTTTCTAAATAAACTTATGAGTGCACCAGATATTTCGAGGCATCCTGTTCCTTGAACTCGAGCCCCATGCCGGGCCGTCCGGCATCCGGTGACATGATGCCCTGAACCGGCTCGCAGAAACCATCAAAGTAACGCCGTTCAATGCGCGCGTGGTCATGAAAGAACTCCATGTGAACAGCCCGGGGAACGGAACAGCAGACATGCAGATGCATGCTAGGTCCGCAGTGGGAGGAAAGCGGTAGGTCCGCCGCCCAGCACAGTGCCGCGACGGTGAGAAAACCTGTGACTCCGGCGCAGCGTGTCGCGTCCGCCTGCAACACAGTCACGGCTTGCTGCTCTATCATGCGGCGAAAGTACCAGGCCGTGTAGCCATATTCGCCGGCCGCAATGTCCATTCCTTTGGGCGCACGTTCCCTCACTTGGGCTAAACCGGTAAGGTTGTCCGAACTGACGGGTTCTTCCATCCAGGTGACGCCTTCTGCCGCGAATTCGTGCATCAGATCTATGGCCTGGGTGACACTGTAGGCGCCATTGGCGTCCGCAAAGAGCTTCACACCGTTGCCGATGGCCCTTCGCGCCACTTTGACCCGGCGCACATCGTCCTCCGGATGAGTACCCACTTTCATCTTCACCATGCGGAATCCCTCCCGCGCCCAACCTCCTAGCTGTTCAGTGAGTTGTTCGTCGGTGTAGGAGGTGAAGCCGCCGCTTCCATAGACGGGCACGCCGGAACGCACGGCCCCCAGCAACTTCACAACGGGAACACCCAGCAATTTTGCGCGTAGGTCCCAGAGAGCATTGTCGATGGCCGCAATGGCCATTTGCGTCATGCCGCACTCGCCTGAGTTCCGGACGCGCCGAAGCATGGATAACCAGATATCGTTCTGGTCAAAAACGTCTTTACCCTGCACGACGTTATTCAGAAGGGTCTGTGCAATAGTTCCGGTAGCCGCGTCGGCGTACGTGTAACCGATGCCCGTCTGATTCGCTGCTGCAACGGTCACCAGCACCATGGTTGTGCTGTTCCATTCAAAGGTACCGTCGGCTTCGGGAGCGTCGGTCGGTATCTTATACACGCGCACTTGGCTGCCGGTAATGTTTGCGTCTGGCATTAGTTACATGAAGTGATTCAGTTAGTAGGGTTAAGCCGGTCGTCGCAACTCATGCTGCATGTCTTGCACAAATAGCCAACGTCGATGATGAGACTAAATTGTCAGGTGCGCGTTTCCAATAACAGTCGTTCTTTAGACCACGCAGTTATCGGGGTCCGCGTTTCTCTCACCACAGCCGTCATATAGGCGGGTACACTTATGAAACTCCCCAACATCTTAGGAACTTCTGCGGACAAGAAAGTACGATACGGGATTGTTGCGCTGGGTAGCATTTCTCAGGAAGGAATGATGCCCGGTGTTGCACACACTGCAAATTCGGAAATCACCGCCTTGGTCACCGGCGATCCGGAAAAGGCATCAGAGCTTTGCAAAATGTACTCTGTGACGGATGCTTACAGCTTTGATCAGTTTGAACGCCTGCTCAATTCCTCTCAGGTAGACGCTCTCTATGTCGCAACGCCGAATTGGCGGCATGCAGAGTTTGCAGTGCCTGCGTTGAGAGCCGGCATCCATGTCCTGCTTGAGAAGCCTATGGAAGTGGACTCTCAAGCTTGCCAGCAGATCATCGACGCTCAACAACAGTCGGGAGCGAAGTTAATGGTCGCTTACCGGCTCCATTTCGAGCCCGCCACCATCGCAGCCATAGAAAAAGTTAGATCCGGCGAATTAGGTGAAGTTCACCTCTTTACATCCACCTTTTGCCAGTTGATCGATCCCAACAATCACCGCGTGAAAAACGGCGTGTTGGCCGGCCCGCTTTTCGATATGGGCCCCTATCCAATCAATGGAATCAGGAACCTTTTTGAGGACGAGCCCACGGAGGCCTTCGCCACAGCAACTCGGCATCCGGCATCCGGCTTTCCAGACATTGACGACACAGTGAGCGTGGTCCTCCGTTTTCCGAAAGAACGCATTGCACAGTTTACGGTCTCCTATTACGGCAATGAAATGGATCAGTACACGGTTGTGGGGTCCAAGGGGCTGCTCGAAGCCAACCCCGGTTTTGTCTACGGGAAGCCGCTGGAATTTACCGTCAAGACGGGTGAGAAGAAGGTTCATCACAGCTTTAAGAACACAGATCAGTTCGGCGGCGAGATGAGATATTTTTCAGACTGCATTCTAAATGGAACAGACCCCGAACCCGATGGCTATGAAGGTCTTGCGGACGTCAGAGTAATTGAAGCCGCTTTGCGAAGTATCAAGTCGGGCCGGTTTGAAAAGATTGAACGGGTAACTCGCCAGCGCCGCATCTCGCCTGAGCAGGAAGAACGCCTACCGGCGCAAAAGACCCCTGAGATGGTGCATGCGTCTGCGCCTGCGCGCGGCAAAGAAAAAAATCCGAAAAACTAGTTACCCACTCGTACCGTGGACGCCCACGCCTGCCGCGCCGAGAATAGTTTTGGCGCTTGGGTAGGCAAGGTCTGAGGACTCCAATGGCTTCCAAGCCAGCATCGTTTAGATCTCACTCGCCGTCAAACAGCCGTTGATCGAAGCGCATCGGCACGGGAGATTCAACCGTGATCTGCGCGAAGTCGAGATGTTGGGGATTGATTAAGTAGTTCCATTCCCCCTGCACCACCCCTGAAGGCACCCGGTGGATTGCCGATTCGCCGCTTGCGATCCAATCGTCCCCTGCTTTCCGTTCTCCTATGGGGTCGCGCAACCGGATGTCAAGGAAGCGAATATGGTCGAGAATTCGGACATGATCCGGCACAATGGCCTTCACGATGACGTACCCGGTTGGATAATCTTGGCGGGACATATGGACCAAGTTCTCCAATACTGCGAGAGCGACACTCTGGGCCATGTAGACAGCCGGCTGGCCAGGAGAATTCCACCGACCGCCTCCTTTGCGGGATCCTTCGCCGTCCAGACGTGCGTAAATGCGCCGGCAAACGCGATACCCGGCTACTGGCATTACGAAAAGATATTGTGTTCGATTCTTGTAAGAAGCTCCTCCACGCGCTGAAGTCCTTCGTCGGAATTGAGAAGTTCTGAAGGAGCGCGGTTTTCTAACAGAGGCAAGGGAGTCGAAAGCCAGTGAGACGCCTTATGCTCGTCACCGAAGACGGCCACGGCGTGCGCTACAACGGGAACGATCCGGACGATAGGCAATTGAGGAGCGGTCAAGTCTTAACTCCTCTTTACGAGTAGCCGAAGCTGCTGGAGTTCAAGGGCCATGCGGTTCAGGCGGAAACAACGCCACAACCGCGAATGAATATCGCAAGCCTCGTAGCCCTGCTGAGAGCAATGCTACGGGTCGTAGAAATACCCCGCCATATGGAAAGAAACATGTGCAGGAAGGGCAAGTCTCATCAAAGTACGGTGACTGCAAGCACGTTTCGCTCTACGCAGAAGTTCAGACGCCCGGTACACGGATGGTAGTCACTATCACGATCCACCGACTCCAGGAACGGCAGTCACCGAGAGCCGCTCTTAATGCCTGAACGGGCAGCAGGCTTCCTGCTTTTGGTAGGTGGCCCTATGGTCGCCTATCGAAAGCGCAGAGTTCAATAACTGCCTGGCACAGAAGAAGGTAAATTATGAAAGCACTTGTTTATCACGGACCGAAGAAAGTTTCCGTCGACACCGTACCGGATTCCAAGATCGAGAAATTGACCGATGTCGTCATCAAACTGACCACCACGAACATCTGCGGCTCAGACCTGCACATGTATGAGGGCAGAACCGATGTCGAAAAAGGGAAGATTCTGGGACATGAAAATCTCGGCGAAGTTGTTGAAGTAGGTAAAGCCGTTGACAGCGTGAAGAAGGGCGACAAGGTTGTTCTTCCGTTCAATATTGGCTGTGGTTTCTGCGCTAATTGTGAGCGCGGACTCACGGGCTTTTGCCTCACTTGCGCAGACCCAAGTGTCATGCCGGGCATGGCGGGTGCAGCCTACGGCTTCGCCGGCATGGGCCCCTACGCGGGCGGCCAGGCTCAATATCTCCGTGTTCCATACGCAGACTTTAATTGTTTGCAATTGCCCGAAGATGCGAGCCAGAAAGAGAAGGACTATGTCATGCTCTCGGACATCTTTCCCACCGGCTGGCATTCTACGCGATTGGCCGATTTAAAACCCGGTGAGTCCATCCTCATCTACGGCGCAGGTCCCGTGGGCTTGATGGCAGCCATGTCAGCCCGGATTCAAGGAGCCAGCCAGATTTTCGTTGTGGACGGGCAAGCCGATCGCCTCGCGCTGGCGAAAAGGATTGGCGCTACGCCCATTGATACAAAGGACGGCGAGATTGGCGATCAGATTCGCGAACTCACCAACGGGCTGGGTGCGGATTGCGGCGCCGAGTGCATTGGTTATCAGTGCCACAATGCCGCCGGCAAAGAAGTGCCGAACCTGGTGATGAACTCACTGGTGGATGCGGTGAAGGCCACCGGTACTTTGGGCGTTGTGGGCGTTTTCGTTCCGCAGGATCCGGGCGCTGATGATAAGTTGGCGAAGCAGGGGCAGATTGCGTTTGATTTCGGCAAATTCTGGTTCAAGGGACAGAAGATGGGCACGGGTCAGTGCAACGTCAAGGCTTATAACCGGCGTCTCCGTGACCTGATTCATCACGGTAAGGCGAACCCATCGATAATCATCTCGCACGAACTGCCCTTAGAGGATGCCCCAAGCGCCTACGATCATTTCGATAAGCGTGAGTACGGTTGGACTAAGGTAATTCTGCATCCGAATGCCGCTTAATAGTGGCTGAGGGACCGGGACCGCCAGACTTCATCGTTTGGCGGTCCTTTGCGGCGTTTAGAAACGAATAAACCCCCATCTTGTACCCCACGCCGACGAACTAAATCTGCCAAAATTCGCTACACTACTGATGAATAAGGCAGATTTGATGATCAATTTGAACGTGAATGGACAGGTGCGCGAATACGCCGGAGATCCCGAAATGCCCCTCTTGTGGTATCTCCGCGACAACCTCCACTTGACCGGCTCGAAATTCGGCTGCGGCATCGGCCAGTGCGGCGCTTGTACGGTGCACATCGACGGAGTCGCCCAGCGCAGTTGCGTCACTCCCATGTCGGCCGCGGCCGCGAAAAAGGTGACAACCATCGAAGGCCTCAGCCCCGCCGGAGACCACCCGCTCCAGCTCGCCTGGCAGGAGAATAACGTGCCCCAATGCGGCTACTGTCAGACCGGCCAGATTATGCAAGCGGCTTCGCTTCTCAAAGCCAAGCCGCACCCGACTGATCACGAGATCGAAGAATTCATGTCCGGCAACATCTGCCGATGCGGCACATATCAGCGCATCAAAGCCGCCATCAAGACCGCTGCCGCTTCCGGAGTGAAGGCATGAAATCGCTGACCGGCAACCCCTCGCAGATCGCTACCGCTTCCCGTCGCGGCTTTCTCGGCTCCATCTTCTCCGCGGGCGCGCTTATTCTGGCCGCTCAAGTCACGCCCTCGGTCATCGGTACTGCGGAAGCTGATGAGCTGGCCGCCGCTTGGAAGCCCAATATCTGGATCGGTCTCAACCCCGACGGTTCGGTGATCATCGTTTCCCATCGCTCGGAAATGGGCACCGGCATTCGCACCACGCTGCCCATGATTGTGGCCGATGAATTGGGCGCAGACTGGAATCGTGTTCACGTTCAGCAAGCTATCGGCGACGAAAAAATCTACGGCTCGCAGGACACAGACGGCTCTGCCTCTATCCGCGACTTCTACGACATCATGCGCAATGCCGGAGCAACCGGCCGCGTGATGTTGGAGCGTGCCGCCGCCGCTCAATGGAACGTGCCAGCCACCGAGTGCAAAGCGGACAATCACGAAGTCATTCACTCGCCGTCGGGTCGTAAAGTGGGCTTTGCTGATCTGGTGGTTGCTGCTTCGCGGCAGCCTTTACCGGCCCCGGCGGACGTCACCCTCAAACCCGCCTCTGAGTTCCGCTATATCGGCAAAGGCGTTCCCAGCATAGATCTGCATGATGTGGTGACCGGTCACGCCACGTACGGCTTCGACGTACAGGTTCCCGGTATGGTCTACGCCTCCATTCAGCGCCCGCCCGTTCTCGGTGGAACCATGCGCTCCTTTGACGACGCGGAAGCGAAAAAGGTCCCTGGCGTTCTGCAGACCCTGACCATTGAACACGCCAAGCCTCCTTATGGTTTCCAGGCTCTTGGCGGCGTCGCCGTTATTGCCGACAACACATGGTCTGCATCCCAGGGACGCAAAAAACTCAAAATCGACTGGGATTCGGGCAAAAACGCCATCTTCGAATCCGAAGCCTACAAAAAGAACCTGATCGCCACGGTTCACACGCCCCAGCGTGTAGTCCGCAACACCGGCGACGCCGAGACGGCCATGAAGTCCGCTTCGAAAACGGTCGAAGCCACTTACTACACGCCGCTTCTCGCGCACGCTTCCATGGAGCCGCCGGCTGCCGTTGCCCACTACCAGGACGGCAAGGTCACCATCTGGTCCGCCACGCAGAATCCGGATGGCGTCAAGTCAACCGTAGCCGCGGCGCTGGCCATCAAGCCGGAAGATGTTATCGTCCACATCACCCTGCTGGGCGGTGGTTTTGGCCGCAAGTCCAAAGCCGATTATTCCGCTGAAGCCGCCATCCTCTCGAAGAAAACCGGCAAGCCCGTCAAGGTCTCCTGGACTCGCGAAGAAGACATCCGCTTCGATTACTATCACGCCTCCTCGGCCATGTATTTCAAAGCCGGTCTCGAACCGGGCGGAAAGCCCTCCGCGTGGCTGCAGCGCACCGCTTACCCACCCATCGGTTCGCTCTTTGACGTTAAAGAAACCTACGGCACCGGCGAACTCGGCATGGGCTTCCTGGACATGCCCTTCGACATCCCGAATCTGCAGGCGGAAAATGGTCCCGCGCCCGCTCATGTGCGCATCGGCTGGCTGCGCTCGGTAGCTAATATCTATCACGCTTTCGGAGTGCAAAGCTTTATTGACGAATGCGCTCATGCGGCTGGCCAGGACCCCATTCAATACACGCTGGCGGCACTCGGCGAACCGCGCATTCTCGACGTCAACACCCAGCACGCCAAGTACGATAACTATGGCAAGTCGGGCAAAGACTTCCCGCTGGATATCGGCAAGCTCCGCGCCGTCATTGAAGCGGTTGCTGAGCAATCCAACTGGGCCAACCGCAAAACCGAACCCGGCCGCGCCTGGGGCTTCGCTGCACATCGCAGCTTCCTCACCTACGTCGCCACTGTGGTGGAAGTGCAAATCGATAAGAGCGGTAAAGTTCACATTCCCACGGTCTACATGGCGGCCGATTGCGGCCAAGCCATCAATCCGGACCGCGTGAAAGCGCAATTCGAAGGTGCGGCCGTCTTCGGAACCAGCGTTGCCATGCTGGGCGAAATCACTGCTGCTGATGGCCAAATCAAGCAGGGGAACTTCAATGACTACAAGGTGGCTCGCATGAATGAGTCGCCCACCGTCACGCACGTTCATCTCATCGAAAGCGGAACCCTGCCCACCGGGGTCGGCGAGCCCGGCGTCCCGCCTATGGCGCCCGCCATCTGCAACGCCATCTTCGCGGCCACCGGCAAGCGCATCCGCGAATTACCCATTTCAAAACACAAGCTGGTCTAAGTGCTCGGGCAGCTTCTGGTCTTCGCCCTTTCCTTCGCGCTGCCGTCGGATGCGGCGAAGACCACAGCGCACGAACGAATCGAACTGCTTCGCGCTGTCTGCGGCAACAATGCCCAAGCCGAGGGCTGCCGCGCTTGTCCCGCCGGAACCGACTTCGCCGCGGATCGTCTGGAGATCGCCTCCGTCTTTTACGGCCACTTTTTAGGCCCGCGTTCGGACAATGCCGCGGTGGCGTTCCGCGGTTGCGAGTCACACGCCAATGGCTTGGGGGGCGCTTTCTTGCTCTCGCATGACAACGGAACTTGGAAGCAAGTGCAGTTCCGTCCCGCCTGGATCACTGCAGGGCCGTGCAAAAAAATAACGGCTCACGATGGCCGCGACTTGCTGCTCTGCGAAGGTTCCGACAGCCATCAAGGCGTAGCAGACACCTACCTGAGCCTGCTCGATTTCACCTCGGAAGCGGATGACAATCAAATCCCGATTTTCTTCGGCTTGGATGACAGCGGCTGCAATCCGGTGGGCAACCTTCCGCCCGCCACCGTCATAACCGGAACCATCGAAACGGTCGCTATCACTCCCGCCCTTGTCACCGTGACTGCAAAGCTGGGTACGGCTGTTTTAACTGATGCGCAACTGAACACTTGCAATCTAAGCATCGGGAACGGCGCAGACGTGCTGCTGGCCAAATGGGTTCACGCGACGCAGCGAACCTACCGCTTCATTTTCAACGGCGCAACGCTAACGCCCGACCCAGCCAACCCGCCCACGCGCGCAGCCTGGGCGCTCCCGCCGCCCCGTTAGCAACCAAGCCCGCTAACAGAACCGCGACCCGTCACGGAGCGGCCTCTCCCAATTCCAAAAAACGTCCAAGGAGCACCACAAATGTCGTGCGCCGCGCACCCCCTCACTCCACCGCAAACTTCTCTCGACGATCAGGGAATCCAAAACACGGTAGATTAGAGCGCAGGGTAGATGAGAGAGCATGCTTTAACGATCTTTCCCGCCTGCCCAACTCAGCAATCGACGCGCTCAGTTGCGCCGATCATTCATTCATGCATCCACTCACCCATCCCATCCCCCTGGAGTAACCCGCAGATATGTTCGAGCGTTTCACCGAAAAAGCCCGTCGATCCATCTTCTTCGCGCGCTACGAAACCAGCGGGTTCGGTAGCCCGTACATCGAAGCCGAGCACCTGCTGCTGGGCCTGCTTCGGGTGGACAAGGAGCTGACCAAACGCTTCCTGCCCTCGCAGGCCGCGATTCAGTCCATTCGCAGACAGATCGAGGCGCATGCCTCGCTTCGTGAGAAGGTATCAACCTCTGTCGATCTTCCGCTCAGCCACGAGTGCAAGCGCGCTCTCAGCTATGGCGCCGAAGAGGCGGCGCGGCTCAACCACCAGCACATTGGCACGCTCCATCTCCTCCTCGGCATCCTTCGCGAGGAGAAAACCTTCGCCGCTGAATTGTTACGCGAACAAGGTCTTACGCTGGACTCGATTCGGGAGGACGCGCGGAAATCGGAAACCCCGCCTGGGCAGCTTGGATCTGCCTTTATTGCCGGTGTCGGCCAGTGGCTCGCCGAGCGCGAAGCGAGCGGCGGCATCAGGACAGTCACTCAAGCACGCGTCGCCAACAGCACAACCAGCTTCGCCATTTACGCTGACGACCCCCCAACAGAAAACGAAAGAGGCTACGACGAGGATCCCGCCGGAAAGCTGGCGGAGATTCAGAAGCGGATCGATGCCGTCGTCGAGGCCATGGAGCACGCCATCGCCAATCATCAATTCGAGAAAGCACGCTTCTATTCAGAAGAAGAAAACAAAGAGCGCGAAAATCTGCGTCTGCTGCGCGAGCAGTTCAATTGGGAAGAGCCGCCGTCGCGCGTTCCGCTCCTGTGTCTCGAGATCATCCGTGATGACCGTTTCTCGGACGTTCAAAAACGCTGCAACGATTACATTGCCGAAGGCGTGGCTCAGGTGTGGATTCTGGACCCCAATTCCAAGCGCGCCTATACCGCGACCCGGAGCGAAGGCCTCCGCGAGTGCAAAGGCGACATCCTCCGCATCGACAACCCGCCGCTGGAAATGGACCTGAAGAAGATCTTTGCTTAGAAGCGGCACAGCCGAAAACGCCGAGCTTCCGCGCTCCATTCGAATGTATAATCCACAGATGCAACGAATGCTCTGGAGCACAATTGCGCTCGGCTCGCTGTTGCTCATCTCGGCCGGCTCAAAAGCACGACAGGACGTGCAATCTCCGCAACCCGAACAATCGAAACCGCCTGTCAAAATGGAGCAGCGCGGGCGCATCCTTGGAATTGGCGGTGTCTTCTTCAAATCCGCTAATCGTGATCAGACCCGCGAATGGTATTCGAAGCATCTTGGACTCGCTGACAAAGGCGGAGGCGCGATGCTGCCGTGGCGCGAACACGATAACCCGCAGAAGGAGCACGTGACGGTCTGGACCATTTTCCCCGCTTCCACCGGCTATATCCCAGCCACGCAATCGTTCATGGTCAACTACATCGTGGATGATCTGGATGCTTTGCTCGACCGCTTGAAGCAAGAGGGCGTAAAGATTGACGACAAGCGAATGAATGAATCCTACGGTCGCTTCGCCTGGATCTATGACCAGGATGGGAATAAGATCGAACTCTGGCAACCGGCCTCCGCAAAGCCCTAAGGGCCGTCCACTGCGCTGGCTCAATCGTTCCGCCCGGCCATTCTCTGGCTTGACCCTCTCATCCGGGAAGTCCGCTCCTGGAATCGACAGATCAACCCCGTGGCTCGCATGAACGAGTCGCCCACTGTCAGGAACCTTCATCTCATCGAAAGCGAAACTCTGCCAACCGGAGTCGGCGAGCCCGGCGTCCCGCCCATGGCGCCCGCCATCTGCAACGCCATCTTCGCGGCCCCCGGCAAGCGCATCCGCGAATTACCCATTTCTAAACAAAAGCTGGTGTGACTCGGGCGAGCCGGCGGCTGCTTGCTCGCTCGCTTCCCGCATTTCGTAACTGGATAGCTCCCGCCGCCCTCTACCTGTAATGGAAGAAGTTCAGGCTGCCCCGGATCTCAACGAGCGTGAAAAGCAGGAGGCTGAAGACCGAACTTCCGTCAAAGCAACCGTCGTCCATGAAACCATTCGGTACGACGGTGAAGAAGAACTGAATCGTCCATTAGCCGCTCTCGCCTGGTCCGCGCTGGCCGCCGGCCTTTCCATGGGTTTCTCGCTAGTAGCCATGGCTCTGTTCCGCGCCTACCTGCCTGAGGCCAGATGGACTCCCCTCATCGCCCGCTTAGGCTATCCTCTCGGCTTCCTCATCGTTATCACCGGACGTCAGCAACTATTCACAGAAAACACGCTAACTGCCATCATCCCGCTGCTGGCCCGGCGCAACCTTTCCACGCTCCTGCGTGTTGCCCGCCTCTGGGCCATTGTGCTGATGGCGAATTTGTTTGGCGCCTTTCTCTTCTCCTGGGTAGTCGCGGCGACGCCGATGTTTCACCCCGAAGTCCGCCACGCTATGCTCCAAATCGCAACCGAAGCCGCCGACGTGACGTTCGGCGTCGCCATTCTGCGGGGTATCTTTGCAGGCTGGCTGATCGCCATGGTGGTCTGGATGCTCGCCGCCATCGACACTGGCCGTCTGGCAGTCATCATCATCGTCACCTACATCGTCGGTCTGGCCGGACTGACCCATATCATCGCCGGTTCCGTGGAAGTGATGTTTCTAGTGATGGTGGGCAACCGGACCTTCTGGTCCATCCTGGTCGGCTATATGCTGCCCACCCTGATTGGAAATTGTGTCGGCGGGGTGTCACTGACGGCGGCGTTAAATCATGCGCAGTCGGTCGCCGGCATGACCAAGAAGCGATCCGGTGTAATCGAACTCTAAGAAGCGCGCTCGGTCACTAGATCTACAACCGACAGCAAGGCCCGCTGCGCGGCGTTCTCCGGAAATCCCGTGATCAGGTGGCGCGCCTTCTCTGAGAAGCTATGTGCCCGCTCGTAGGCTCTTTCTATCGACTTGTGATGATCTAGAATTTTGAGCACCTGCATGAAGGGCACGTTCTCATAATTGCCATCGGTCAGGATAGTTTCAATGCACTTGCGGTCTTCGCTCTGTGCCTTCTCGAGCGCATAGATCAACGGCAAAGTAATCTTGCCTTCCCGCAGATCGTTGCCCGCCGGCTTGCCCAGAATCTTCTCGGTTGACGTGAAGTCGAGTATGTCGTCCACCAGTTGGAACGCCATGCCCAGGTTCCAGGCAAAGTCGCCCAGCAGGCTTTCTGTCGTCTCATCGGCGCCCGCTGCAATGGCGCCTAACCTTGCACAAGCTGAAAACAGGCTAGCCGTCTTGCGATCCACCAACTCCATGTAGTCGGCTTCACTGATGTCCATGCGGCGCAGACGGTCAAGCTGAAGCAGTTCGCCCTCCACCATCAGCTGCGTCAGCGAAATCAGCACATCCAGCAAATGGAAGTTGCGCTCCCGCAACGCCACCTGAAAGGCTTGCATGTACAGCCAGTCACCCGCCAGCACCGAAATATGGTTGCCCCACACCACGTTGCTCGATGGCCGCCCGCGCCGCGTTCGCGCCAGATCAATCACATCGTCATGCACCAGCGTGGCGGTGTGAATCATCTCCACCACCGCCGCCAGCCGCCGCGCGCAATCATTCGGAGGCCCGAACAGCCGGTTGCAAAGCAGCAGCAACGCCGGGCGCAGCCGTTTACCGCCGCCCGATTGCAGATACTGGTTGATCGTGGTAATTGCCTGAATCGAAGCCACCGATTCAACACTGATCTCCCGTTCAACCGCCTCCAGGTCAGACTTTACAAGTTCGAACGCCTCACGTGCCGAAATAGACTGGCGGATCTTACTGAACATTCTTCCCTTCCATCTTGAATATGCGGTTGAAGTTCATGGTGGTCTGCCGTCCTAACTCCTCAATGCTGAGTCCGCGCAGATCTGCAATCACCTTGGCCGTTTGCGCTATATACGCAGGTTCGTTGCGCTTGCCGCGATAAGGCGCGGGCGCCAGATACGGGCTGTCCGTCTCAAGCAGCAGCCGGTCCGCTGGAACCATGCGCGCTGCCTCCCGGATCTCCGTCGCTTTCGGAAAGCTGGTGACGCCTCCGAAGGCGAGATCAAATCCCAAATCCAGGCATTCCTGCGCCTGATCTTTATTGCCCGTGAAACAATGCATCACGCACGGCAGTCCGTTCCCCACCCAATGCGCGCGAAGCAGGTCCAAGGTGTCGGCCCAGGCATCGCGTGTGTGAATAACAATAGGCATTTTTGCTGCCGCTGCAATCTCAAGCTGCCGGACAAAAGCCGGAAACTGGATCTCCTTGGGGGTACCCCAGTGATAATCCAGCCCGATTTCTCCCACTGCTTTGACTTTAGGATGCGATAGCAGCCGTTCAAGATCTGTGAAAGTATCGGGAGCGATTTTTGGGGCATCGTTGGGATGCACGCCCACCGTTGCGTAAATAAACGAGTATTCAGCCGCCACGCGTACCGCCGCTTCCAGATCCGGCGGCCCATTGCCCGTCCCGATGGCCAGCATGGTGTCCACTCCGGCCGCGCGCGCTCTGTCGATGACCGCTTGGCGGTCAGATTCAAACTGCGAATCGTCCAGATGACAATGTGTATCCACCAGCACGCTTATTTAAGACGTGCTCCCACGGGAACTTCTTCCAGGAATGCTGCCAGTACGGGTGAACCGCCTTCCAGGCTCGCCGCCACAATCATCCCCTGCGACGTGAGACCCCGCAGTTTACGCGGTTCCAGATTCGCGACAATCACCACCTTGCGGCCAATCAGCGTTTCCGGCTTATACGCCAGCGCGATGCCGGCCACAATCGTGCGCGGCTCGGCTTCCCCGATATCCACCTTCAAATGCAGCAGCTTGTCTGCGCCCTTGACGGCTTCGGCGGACTTCACTTCGCCTACCCGCAAATCCACCTTTGCAAAGTCGTCTATCGTAATCGCCGGCGTCTTGGGTTCGGGCGCTTTGCCCAGTAGTTCCGCCTGATGCGCCTTTTCGGCCACTTCTAATTGCTGCATCTTCTCCACAGTTACTTTCACGTCCAGGCGCGGAAACACCGGTTCAATCGCGCCAATCGGCTTCGTTTTCAGTTCCGGCTCCCAGCTCCGCAGCGTTGCCAGGGGGGTCTCAATTCCCAATTGTTCCCATATCCTCTGCGTCGTGTGCGGAATGACCGGGTAAGCCAGCAGGCAAACCTTTTGCATGGCGTGAAACAGCGTATAGAGTGTCTCATCCAGCTCCGCTGTTTTTGATTCATCCTTCGCCAACTTCCAGGGCGCGCGCTCCACAATGAACTTGTCCAACGTGGCAATAAATCCCCAGATCAGCTCCAGAGCCTTCGAAAACTCGAAGCGATCATAGGCCTCAATGGCTGCGAGCGAAACCTCGCGGCTGCGCTCCAGAATGTGTTCGGAATACCCGGCTTCAGGCACAACGCCGCCGCGGTACTGCTGGATCATTGTCAGCGTGCGGCTGGCCAGATTGCCCAGCCCATTCGCCAGGTCTGAGTTATACCGGCCCACCAGCGCGTCGTAACTAAAGCTGCCATCGCTGCCGAAGGGCACTTCGCGCAACAGGAAATAGCGAAGAGCATCCACTCCCATCACTTCCGCAATCGGCGTGGGCCGCACAATATTGCCGCGCGACTTGCTCATCTTGTCGTTCTCAAACAACAGCCACCCATGCGCGAAGACTTTCTTCGGCAAAGGCCAGCCGGCCGCCATCAGGAACGCCGGCCAGTAAATGGCATGAAAGCGCGTAATTTCCTTGCCAACCAAATGCAGGTCCGCCGGCCAGCGATTCTCACCATCCACCGCGGTGTAGTAAGTGGTAAGCGCGTCAAACCAGACATAGAAGACATGCGCAGGGTCTGATTCCAGCGGAATTCCCCACTTCAGGCTCGTGCGCGTGATGGAAAGATCCGCCAGGCCTTGCTTGAGAAACGCCACCAATTCGTTCCGGCGAATTTCAGGCTGAATGAACTCCGGATTCTCCTCGTAAAACCGCAGCATCCGGTCAGTGAATTCAGACAGCTTGAAGAAGTAATTCTCTTCCGTCACCTCTTCGTAAGGCTTGCCGGTTTCCGGGTCGATATCGCCCGGTTTCGCATCGTTGACGAACGCCTCGCTGACAACCGCATAGAGACCCGTATAGGAGCCCTTGTAGATGTATCCGTTCGCCTGGCAGTCGCGAAAGAGCTGATTCACCAGCCTTGCATGCTTCGCAGAAGTGGTCCGCTCAAAGCGATCAATTTGAAGGTCCAGTTTCTTCCAGACGCTCTGAAACTCGCCGGAAATCAAGTCGACAAATTCGCGCGGCGTCTTCCCTTGCGCCAGCGCGGCCCGCTCCACCTTGGTGCCGTGTTCGTCGGTGCCCGAAGTCAGCACCACATCCAACCCCTCCAGCCGTTTCAGGCGCGCGATGGTCTCCGCCGCAATGGTGGTATAGGCGTGCCCGATGTGCGGCGCGGCGTTTACATAGTAGATAGGGGTCGTTAGATAGTATTTGCTCATCTATTTCAGTGCTTCTGCAATCACGGTGCGCAAAGGCACTTTGTGTTCCAGCGCGGCGCGCCGGCAATCATCGAACTCAGGCGTTGCCATGCCGTTTTCCGCATGCTTCAATCGAATCTTTCCATAAGTTGTCTCCACTTCGGAGAACTGTCGCACTTGCACCCGCCGTTCCGCTTGAAAAATCCGCATGCCCAGCGTGGATGTCTCCGCCGAAATCACCGCCGCCAAGCGCTCCACCTGGTCCACCGTGGCAATCACGGATAACAGCGTACCTGGCCGGTTCTTCTTCATGTAGAGCGGAGAAAGCGTCACATCTAATGCGCCTTCCTCCAAAAGCCTTTCCATGGCATAGCCCAGCACTTGCGGCGTTGAATCGTCAATGTTAGCTTCAATGACGTTGACCGTCGTCGCCTCGGACGCGCCGGTTTTCTCGCCCACTAGTGCCCGCAGCACATTCGCCTGCATCGGAAATTCTTTGTCGCCCGCGCCAAAACCCTGTGAGATCACTCTCATGGCCGGCAATGCGCCGAAACCCACAGCCAGCGTGCTCAACAGCGCCGCGCCGGTGGGCGTCGTCAATTCTGTTGCCGGCCCCGCCGCATAAATCGGCTTGTCCTTCAATAGCTCTGTCGTTGCCGGAGCGGGGACGGGAAGCGTGCCGTGTTCCGTCTCCACCGTTCCGCTGCCCACGTTAATTCTGGAACAATACAGTTCCGCCACACTTAACGAATCCAAAGCAACACAAGCTCCCACAATGTCGCAGATGGAATCAATGGCGCCGACTTCGTGAAAATGCACTTTCTCCAGAGGCACGTTGTGCGATTTGGATTCAGCTTGCGCCAGCCGGTCAAACACAGCCAGCGCATTCGCCCGCGCCTTATCTGTCAGGTCGGCCGCGCCAATAATCTTCTGGATATGCGGCAGATGCCGGTGCTTCTTCTGCTCGCCATGGCTGACTGAAAACTTGCCCGCCGCGATACCTTTGCGCTTCGTTCTTTCAAAGCTGAAAGACGCTTCCAGGTTCAAGCTGGCCAAAGCTTGTTGCAGTCCGTGCCAGTCTGCGCCCGCATCCAGCAAAGCGCCGACAGTCATGTCGCCGCTGATGCCTGAAAACGCGTCCAGATAACAAATCTTCAATCTCAAGGCTCCCGGTTCTCGTAAATTGCGCTCTCGCAAGATAGGGAAGGTGAGCGCCCGAAGGCTTTACCCGACCCCGCAGGCTTTACCTGATAATGTGCCCCGCCGTGCTTTTGTGCTCCCACGGCTTAGGCTGTGCTCCGCTGTCCCGCTTGGTCACTCGGTCATAAACATGGTTACGGCTGGTGGTGCCCAATGATGTGTTGTACAGATCGGTCAGACCCAGAGCGTCTTTGATGTCCATTTCAAACTCATGTAAAGCCTTCAACTGCTCGGCCTGCGCCGGATAGCGCTTACCGCTCGGTGTCACTAAGAACATCTGATACCCGGTGCTCAGCAGGGTGGCAATTTCGCCATTCATCACCAAGCCGGATCTCTCGATTTGAGTCTGCCCTTTACCTTCGTCGCCGATCACCAGCGCCACGCCATGTTTCTGTACCTTCGCGCGACCATCCGCCATGCTTTCAACCGCAAAACCGGCCTTCTTCAACGAATCCACGCGCTCAGAAAAAGTAGGAACCTTCGGTATGTCACGGCGGAAGAACATACTACAAGTATAGAGATGGCCACTTTTACACCCCGAATGCCGATTGCGGCAATTACCGACGAGTTCTCTACCACCTTGAGCGAAGCCATTCCCGTCATGCAGGAGATCGGCATGTCCGCCGCCGAACTGCGCGTGGTAGATGGAAAAAACATCATGGATCTGACCCCGGAGGAACTGGACCGCACCCGTGACGCGCTCGCCGCTGCCGGCATTTCCGTCCTCTCCATCGCCTCTCCGCTGCTCAAATGCGTACTGCCCAACAGTCCCGATCTGGACACCCGCTTTCAGCACGATGTCTTCAATTCGCGCAACACGTTCGAAGATCAGCCGCGCCTTACCGAGCACGCCTTCGCCGTTGCCCGCTACTTCGGCGCCCGAATTCTGCGGGTGTTCTCCTACTGGCGCACCGTGAACCCCCAAGCGTGCCAGCCGGCAATCGCCCAGGCGCTGGCAGACCTGGCCGAAGCCGGTGAGCAGCACGGCATCATCATCGGCCTGGAAAACGAACACGCCTGCAACATCGCCACCGCAACCGAAACCGCCCGTATCCTCAAAGATGTTTCCAACCCGAATCTGCAAGTGGTCTGGGACCCCGCCAACTGTCTCGTGGCCGGCGAATCGCCGTTTCCCTATGGCTATTCACTTCTGCCGCCTCACCGGATCGCCCACGTGCATGTAAAGGATTGCCACATGGAAGGTCACACGCCCGTATGGGGCCCGGTGGGAACCCGTCACGTAGCCTGGAAAGAACAGATCCAGGCGCTGGAGAATGATGGCTACGAAGGCTACCTCAGCCTGGAGACTCATTGGGAAGGCCCCAACGGTAACAAACTCGAAGGCAGCCGTATTTCCGGCTGGAACTTGAAGGGCCTGGCCGCCATGTAGGCTGCCCCGAACTGTTATCCTCCGAATGCATGCCTGGCCAAATTCTCGACGGCAAGAAAATCAGCGCCGAAATCATAGCCGAGCTCCACTCGCGCATCGCTCTTTTGAAACGCCCCCCCGCTCTGGCAGTGGTTCTGGTCGGTGGTGACCCAGCCTCCCAAATCTACGTCCGCAACAAGATCAAAGCCTGCCGGGATCTCGGCATCCGCAGTGTTGAATTCTATCCGCCTGGCGACATCACCACCGAAGGATTAATCGAAACGCTCACACCGCTGGCGCACGACCGCTCCATCGACGGCATCCTCATCCAAATGCCCTTGCCGCCCCAGATCGACGCTGAGCGCGTCTCCGATTTCGTCATTGATCCGGCGCGCGACGTGGACGGCTTTAATCCCACCAGCCTCGGACTCCTGGTAGTCAACAAACCCGGTCCCAGAGCCTGCACTCCGGCCGGCATCATGGAACTGCTGCGCCGCTATGAAATCCCCATCGCCGGTAAAAACGCCGTGGTGGTCGGGCGTAGTGACATCGTGGGTAAACCCATGGCCTTGATGCTCCTCCACCAGAACGCCACTGTCACCATCTGCCACTCGCGCACTCGGGATCTGGCGACCCATTGCCGCCAGGCCGATATCCTGGTCGCGGCCATCGGCCGTCCTGCCTTTCTCACGGAAGAGCACATCAAACCCGGCGCAGTGGTCATCGACGTCGGCATGAATCGCGTAACCGATCCTGAAACCGCCCGCGCCATCTTGGCCCACGACCCGGCACGCTTAGCCGCGTTCGAGAAAAATGGCAGCACTTTGGTAGGAGACGTCGCGCCCAAGGCCATGCAGGATCTAGCCTCGTTCTACACGCCTGTTCCCGGAGGCGTCGGCCCGCTCACCATCGCCATGTTGATGTCGAACACCGTTCAACTCGCCGAACAGCATGCTTAAGGTCGGGTTAACCGGCGGCTATGCCAGCGGGAAGTCGCTGGTGGCCCAACAGTTGGAGGCCCTGGGTTGCCATGTCATCTACGCGGATGCATTAGGCCATCAAGTGCTGGCTCCAACAGGCGAAGCGTACGCCCCGGTCATCGCGCTCTTCGGTCCAGCCATCCTAAACGCCGATCAAACCATCAATCGCAAGGAGCTTGGCAAAATCGTCTTCAATTCGCCTGAAGTCTTGCAGCAGCTCAATAGCATCGTCCATCCCGCCGTTTTCAAGCTGGAGGAGCAAGCTATCGCCGAGTTCAAAACTGAACAGCCCAAAGGCATCGCCGTCGTTGAAGCCGCCATTTTGATAGAAACCGGCCGCTACAAACACTTTGACCGTCTGATCGTCACCTCCTGCCGCCCCGAAATCCAGATCGCACGCGCCGTCGAGCGCGACCATATCAGCCAGGCCGAAGCCGAATCCCGCCTGGCCCGCCAGCTCTCTGACGCTGAGCGCACCCGCTTCGCCGACTACATCATCGACACCAACGGTTCTCGCGAAGAGACCACCAAACAAATCGAGAAAATATACGTCCAACTGAGACAATTAGCAGAGGCCGCCTCATCTTGAAATCCCGAGTCTTTCTATGGGCGTTCGCCCTCTTCATCGTCTTTGTCTGGCTGACCCGGCACGCAAATTTCAACCTGCGCAACGCCGGCCTCCATTGGTCTGACCCGATAGCGGTCCACGGCGCCGGTCTCACGCCTGACGAACAAAACAACATCGATATTTACAAGACATCGCAGGTCGCCACCGTTTACATCACCTCCACTACCGTGCGGCGAGACTTCTTCTACGGCGCTGTCGCCTCCAAGAATCTGGGCTCCGGCTTCCTGATCAACGATGAGGGTTTTATCCTCACCAACTTCCATGTGATCTCGGGCAGCAGCAAGATTCAGGTCACGCTCGCTGACCAGAGTCAGTACTATGCGAAGCCCCTGGATATCGACCGCTCGGATGACCTTGCCCTCATCAAAATTGATCCCAAAAAGAAGGTTCCCTTTTTGCGGCTGGGCGATTCCGAACACCTTCAGGTCGGTCAGAAAGTGCTCGCCATCGGAGATCCCTTTGGCCTCGAAGGAACATTAACCACCGGCGTCGTCAGCTCCATCGGCCGTAGTATCGACGGCGAGAATGAACATCGTCTGGAGGGCATGATCCAAACCGATGCCGCCATCAACGGCGGTAACAGCGGCGGCCCGCTGCTGGATTCCAGCGGCTCTGTGATTGGCATCAACACCGCCATTCTGGGTCAGACCAACATAGGCATCGGCTTCGCGCTCCCCATCAATCGGGCGAAAGCCCTGCTGAGCGATTACCAGGCCGGTAGAGTCACAGAACGGCCTAAGGTGGGCATTACGACGGAATACGTGGCGGGTGACCTGGCGGAGGCGCTCGAGCTACCGCGCAAGGGCGGGTTGCTGGTGCAGAACGTCATCAGCGGTTCGTCCGAGGAAGCCGCAGGGATCCGCGGAGCCACGCAGGTGGTCGACATCGGTAACGTCGAACTCGGAATTCGAGGCGATCTGATCGTGGCCATCGACAACAAACCAGTGGATCGCGAAGACGCCTGGGTCCGGTCCGTGTCGCAACATCGGGTTGGCGATGTGCTCACCGTTACGGTTGTGCGCAACGGGACGGCGATGAACCTGAAGGTGAAACTTTTGCGGCCTACTGCTTCGGATATGGGATGACTGCGCTTAGAGGCGTAAGTAGGTCCGGAAGCCGATGACCACGGCACCGGGGTGGCGCGGGTCTCCAGCTATCGTCTGGAACTACTGCGCAACGGGCTGGTGGGTGGTGGCATGATGATCGGATTGGCCTCAGCGCCGATTGAGCGCATACCCGAGCCGCACTCTGAAAAGGCGGGTTAGGGTGTGCTCCTGGTTCCCGAGGTCTTGCCCGAGTTGCCGCCGCCGGTCCAGGTTCCCACCAGCTTTTCGGCGCCGGATTTCAGTTCGATGTTGTAGTACTCGCCCTCATAAGGGGCTTTGAATTTCAAGACCCCATCCGCATAATTGAAGTCCTTGGCTGGTATTTCCCCGTCTTCTGAGGCCAACACTGCCGTCAATTCCCCGTTGCTGTCTTTTACGGTCAGCGTCCAGTTCACGTTGTCGCCGCCATCGGTTTCCGAAACCATGTTCCACTTGCCTAAGATGTCCTTGTGATCCTGCGCCAGCAAGCAGAAAGCGGAAATGCATCCAAGCAGACAGGCCAATAGTAAGGCTCGAGTTGAGCGGTGTGTCATCATTTTCTCCTCAAGTAGTGTATACGGTCTATGCTCTATTTTGGTTCGGTCTATTGCTGCTGTTGCTGTTGAGCAACAACCGTTCGCGCCGGGCCATCTTCCGGGCGCGAAGACTGGCTCACCGTGCGCTCTTCTATCGGATAACCCGGTTCCGGCGGCAGCAGCGTGTCGGCGCGCGTCACCCGCACTCGCACTTTCAAATCGGAAGCGGCTGAACCCGAACCCAGCAGCGTCCCTTTCGTAGGTGGCACATCTGCGTAATCGCGGCCGATCGCGGTTCGTATGTGACGAATGCCGGCCACCAGGTTATTCGTCGGATCAAAGCCAACCCAGCCCAACCCCGGCAGTAAAGCTTCCACCCACGCATGCGTGGCGCCTTCGGCCGATCGGTCCTTGTGCTCCGCGTCCCGGAACAGATAGCCGCTCACGTAGCGCGCCGGAATGCGCAAGCCTCGCAGCATCGTGATCATGATGTGCGCAAAGTCCTGGCATACGCCGCGCCGCGATCGCAGTGCATCTTCAATCGGCGAATCGACCGATGTGATTTCCCTCGCGTATTCAAACTGATCATAAAGATGCTGGTTCAAGTCTCGAATGAGCGTAAGCGGGTCGCGCCCGTTGCGCTCCTTCAAATCCAGCTTGGCCGTTAGTTCCTCCAGCTCCGAACAGGAACGCGCGAACTGGCTCGGCATCAACATGTCCCAGTAATCGTCTGTGCTCACCAATTGATCGAGCTCGGCCCATGCATCGGGAGCGAGTTTATCGGGAAGGTCATCCGGCGCTTCCACATCCACCAGCGCGTCGGCCACAATCGTCAGTTCTGTGTGCGGCTGCGGCATGTCGAAATGGTAGATCGTGTTGCCGATATGATCCATGTATGAGAACAGGCGCGCTTTGGGGTTCACTGTCAATTCGAAGGTGAAACACCGCTGGGTGTTTTCGCTGCGCGGATGCATCCTCACCTCCAGCGTGCTCTGCGAAATGGGCTTGCTGTACCGATAGCGATTAAAGTGCCGGATCGAATAAACCATTACGCCTCAAATGCGGTTTCCACCGGATAGTCAATATAGGTTTCGTGCATCGCAATATGCAGCGCTTCACATTGCTCGACAATTGCTGCCAGCGACTTCGGAAAATCGCGCGAGATCATATCATCGATTTCCGCATAGGTAAGCGACGAACACAGCCGCCCGACAATGCGTTCCACGCGACGGTGATTATGTTCGCGAGCGGGGCGGGGAATTGCCCTCAGTGCGCTCTGCATCTGGTCCACCGAATACCGGACGGTATGCGGAAACTCGGAGTTGAGCAGCAGGAATTCGGCCACTCGGTCCGGCCGCAGGTCTGCTGTGTACACCTTGCAATAGGCCTCAAAGGCCGCGCAACTCGACAGCACACCCACCCAATCCAGATCGTCTAACGAAGTAGAACTGGAAAATACGGCATCCAGAAATGAGGGCAATGCGCACGCGCGCTCCATATACTTTCCGAGTTGGATAAAGTGCCAGGCTTCGCCATGACTGATGGTGGCCGCCGTTACTCCATAAAACTTGAATGATCCTTCGCGGACGGTGGAAAAAATCGGCTGCACATCAAAGTCGCGTGATCGCCGGAACTGGACCGCCATTTGCGTCACTTCGTGATAAAGCTGATTCAGCCTCTCCCACATCTCGGACGTAATCTGCTCGCGAACCTGGCTGGCATTCTCGCGCGCCAGAGTGATGCAGGAAACAATGGAGGATCTGTTGCTTGAATCCGTCAGCAATTCCACCATCGCCGCTTGCGGCTCCAGCGAATTCGAATCCGGCCCAAGCCCCAGATTCTCCGTGATCCGGTGCCAGCGCTCTTCAATCGCCGTCTTCGATGGATTCAGCATCAGGTTGTGATTGGCTTCCAGAACGCGTGCGCAATGGTCGGCGCGCTCAAAGTAGCGGCTCATCCAGTAAAGACTATCGGCTACTCGTGACAGCATAGAAGCTTCTCCAGAATCAGTTTTGCAGGACCCAGGTGTCTTTTGATCCGCCGCCCTGCGACGAATTCACCACCAGCGAACCCTTTTGCAACGCCACGCGCGTCAAGCCGCCGGGCACAATCGTGACTTTTTCACCAAAAAGCACATACGGCCGCAGATCGACGTGGCGCGGCTCAATCCTGCCATCTTCCACGAAGCAGGGTGCGGTAGATAAAGAGATAGTCGGCTGCGCAATGTAGTTGCGCGGATCATGCATAATGCGATCCCGAAACTCATGGCGCTGGCTCTCTGTACTGTGCGGACCAATCAACATGCCATAACCGCCGGATTCGCCCACCGCTTTCACCACATACTTGTCCAGGTTGGAGCAAACATGTTGACGTTCCTTCTCATCGGTCATCAGGAACGTTTGCACGTTATTGAGGATGGGGTCCTCGCCTAAATAGTATTTGATAATTTTCGGCACATAGGCGTAGATAGCTTTGTCATCGGCCACACCGGTTCCTAAGGCATTTGCCAGAACCACATTCCCCGCGCGATAAGCATTGAATAAGCCCGCTGCGCCCAGTGACGAGTCTGGGCGAAACGTCAGCGCGTCCAGAAAGTCATCATCGACGCGTCGATAGATCACATCCACTCGCTTCAGGCCGCCGGTGGTGCGCATGTAGACAAAGTTGTCGTGAACCACCAGGTCGCGCCCTTCCACCAGTTCAATACCCATCTGTCTTGCCAGGTAGGCATGCTCAAAATACGCCGAGTTATAAACGCCCGGAGTCAGCAGCACAATCGTCAAACTTGACCTGCCCTCGGGCGCCAGCGACCGCAAGGTGGACAGCAATGCCTGGCTGTAATGTTCAATCGGCTTGACGCCATACTTACGGAAGAGCACCGGGAACGTCTGCTTCATGACCTTGCGGCTCGTGAGCATATAGGACACGCCACTCGGCACGCGCAAGTTGTCTTCCAGAACCACAAAGTTGCCGTCCGGCAGACGGATCAAGTCCGAACCGCAAACCGTCACATAAACATCGCGCGGCACTTTTACCCCGCGCATCTGGCGGCGAAAATGTTTGCAGGTGTAGATGGTCTCGCCGGGAATCACGCCGTCTTTCAGGATTTTGCGTTCGTGATAGATGTCCTTTAAGAACAGGTTCAGCGCGGTGATTCGCTGGGTGAGTCCGCGCTCAATCGTTTCCCACTCCGCGCAAGGTATGATGCGCGGCAACAAATCGTGCGGAAAAATCCGCTCCGTGCCTTCCTGCTTGCCGTAAACCGTGAAGGTGATGCCTTGATTAAAGAAGGAAAGGTCCGCTTCCTGTTTGCTGCGCTTCAGTTCTTCCGCGGGCAGACTCTGCAACTTAGTGAACAGCGAACGATAGTGAGAACGCGGCCGGTTGGGCGACCGGAACATCTCATCGTAGGCGGCACCGAGTTCGTAGTCAGCAAACGGAGCGGGTATATTGCGCTCCGAAAAAGTGGTCGGCGTTGCCATGGCTCAGTTTTCTGAACCGGAAGCTTATCGACATGGAATGGCCCGGTTTGATTATTAGCTGAGTATATAACCACCCCACCGAAGTCCGATACCTCTGACCCCTCAGACGTGTCCGACTTCTCCGCTATATCCGACTCCTCCGATCTGTCCGACTCCTCCGACCTGTCCGACTCCTCCGACCTGTCCGACTCCTCCGACCTGTCCGACTCCTCCGACTTATCAGACCAGTCAGACTCCTCAATCAGGTCAGACATGAGTGACCGCTTTTGAAAACCTTAGTGGCATTCCATAGCGTCCCGCCAATTTTCAATCACTTCCAGCCCACGCCAAGCCGAAACCCATAAGCAAATGTAATAAACTGGCTGCCGATGAAAAATAAATTCCAGCTAGCGGCCATGTTGCTGACTTTCACCACTGCGGCCTTCGCCGCGAAGCCAGTCGTCAAAATCAGCGATGGTAAGTTGTTGGGCGTCTACGACAGCACCGCCAAAGTCTATGCTTTCAAAGGCATCCCCTACGCCGCACCGCCCGTCGGGAATCTCCGCTGGCAGTCGCCGCAGCCGGAAGCTCCGTGGAAAGGCACAAAGGACGCTAAGGAATTTGGGGCGCGCTGCATGCAAGCCCGAATCTTCGACGACATGATCTTCCGCGATCCCGGGCCAAGCGAAAACTGCCTATCCCTCAACGTCTGGACCTCCAACTTATCGAAGTCCGCTAATCTCCCGGTCATGTTCTGGATCCACGGTGGCGGCTTCACCGCCGGCGCATCCTCCGAACCCCGCCAGGATGGCGAAAACCTCGCCAAGCGCGGCGTCGTGCTCGTCAGCCTGAACTACCGCATGAATGTTTTCGGTTTCCTCGCCCATCCCGAGCTAACCAAGGAATCGCCCCACCACTCCTCCGGCAATTACGGCCTGGAAGACATGGCCGCCGCTCTTTCCTGGGTCAAGAAGAACATCGCGGCCTTTGGTGGCGATCCCTCCAAAGTCACCATTTTCGGTGAATCCGCCGGTTCTTGGGCCGTCAGCGAATTGATGGCCGCTCCCGAATCCAAAGACCTGTTCGCCCGCGCCATCGGCGAAAGCGGCGGCGCATTCTCCACCACCAGCCTGCCCATGCCAACCCTTGCCCAGGCTGAAGATTCGGGCGCCAAGTTCGCTGACTCCATCCACTGCTCGACGCTAGCCGAATTGCGCGCCATGCCCGCCGACCAACTCCTGAAAGCCTCCGTGAAACCGTCAGATGGCGAACGCTTCGCACCCATTGTCGACGGTTACTTCCTCCCCGAATCAGTGCCCGAGATCTATGCCGCCGGTAAGCAGGCCCACGTGCCCCTGCTGGCAGGTTGGAACAAGAATGAGGGAGGAACTCCCGAACAATCCAAAGCAACCGTAGAAAGCTTCACCGCCGATGCCCAGAAGAAGTATGGCGACCGCTCCGCCGAGTTTTTAGAACTCTATCCCGCGGCAAACCTCGACCAAGCCAGGCAATCCGCAGCCGATAACGCGCGCGATCAATTCATCGCCTTCGCCACTTGGAAGTGGATCGAAGCGCAAGTCAAAACCGGAGACTCTCCCGTCTATCGCTATCTCTTCACGCACGTGCTGCCACCGCCGGCTGACGCCAACGGCGCCTACCATTCCGCTGACATCGAATTCGTCTTCGACGACCTGAAAAACAAAGATCTGAAATGGCGCGAATCAGATGAAAAGCTCGCCAATCTGATGGCATCCTATTGGACCAACTTCGCCAAAACCGGTGATCCAAACGGCCCAGACCTACCGAAATGGCCGCAATTCAAAGCTTCCGATGGCTACCAAATAATGCAGCTCGACACCCCCGCCAAAGCTTTCAGCGAAGAACACCGCAACCGCTACGAATTCCTAGCCACCCAAAAGTAGCCCCCACCCCACTCCATCTCCGACTCCTCTGACGTATCAGAGGAGTCGGACACCTCAGAGGAGTCAGACCAGTCCGAGGCCTCAGACCAGTCAGAAGCATCAGACTCCTCAGATACCTCAATCTGGTCAGACATGACTGACCGCTTTTGAAACCAGCGTTGTCCCGTACAGCCTGAGCGCTTACCCTAGGGCCGCCAAAACCTCACCGCTCCACCAACAACTCCCGAGCCCGGCTCACATCCCGCAAAGCCGTCTCCACATTCGTCGCCAACGCAGTAAGATGCCCCATCTTCCGCCCCGGCCGAGCCGCCAGCTTCCCATAAAGATGCAGCTTCACATTCCGCTCACCCGCAGCCGCCACCCAATTGGGCTCCCCATCCGTCCAGAGATCGCCTAACAGATTCGCCATTGCCGCCGAAGACAGCGGCGTCACATCCCCCAGCGGCAAACCGCACACACACCGCAATTGCTGCTCAAACTGGCTCGTCACATGCGCGTCCACCGTCAAATGCCCGGAATTATGCGGCCGCGGCGCCAGCTCATTAATCAGCAACCTGCCGGATTTCGTCACGAAGAACTCCACGCAAAGCACACCCACCACATTCAGCTCTTCGAACACCGACCGCGCAATCGCCACCGCATCCTTCGCAATCTCGTCCGACACCCGCCCCGGCGACAGCGAAATGTCCAAAATGCCATCGCAGTGATGATTCTCCAGCACGCCATACGGCACAAAATCGCCGCGCACCGTCCGTGCCGCCACAACTGAAATCTCCCGTTCGAAATCGACAAACGCCTCCAGCACCGCCGGTTGCCCGTTCATCGCCGCCCACGCTGCCGAAAGCTGATCCGCCCGGCGAATAAGAAACTGCCCCTTGCCGTCATACCCGAATCCAGCCGTCTTCAGAATCGCCGGATAGCCCAACTCCTGAATCGCATTCTCCAGCTCCATCAGGCACGTCACCAGCCGGAACGCCGTCAGCGGAAGGCCGGCTTTTGCCAAAAAGCTCTTCTCCCGATGCCGATTCTGCGTCGTATGCAGAACATCTCCTGCCGGACGAACCGGAGCGCATTCCGCGGCCGCCTCCGCCGTGGCGCCCGGTACATTCTCAAATTCGAAGGTCACCACCGAAACATTCTTCGCGAACTCCCGCACCGCATCCAGGTCCTCATAAGGAGCCTGAATCTCAAGGTCGGCAACCTGCCCCGTCGGTGTATCTTCGTCCGGCGAAAACGTGTGCACGCGGTACCCCATCCGCCGCGCGGCAATTGCAAACATGCGCCCAAGCTGGCCGCTGCCCAGGACGCCGATAGTGCTGCCGGGTAGCACCGGCGCTGTCTGCTTCAAAGCTGGTTATCCTCTAAAACGCTTTGCGTCTGCCGCGACCGGAACTCTTCCAGCCGCACCCGAATCTCCGGATATTTATTCCCCAATATCGCCGCCGCCAGCAGAGCCGCATTCACCGCCCCGGCCGTGCCAATCGCCAGCGTTCCCACCGGAATTCCGGCTGGCATCTGGACAATCGAGAGCAGCGAATCTACCCCATTCAGAATGCTGGATTTGATCGGAACCCCCAGCACCGGCAAAGGCGTATGAGCCGCCACCATGCCCGGCAGATGCGCCGCCCCGCCCGCCGCCGCAATAATAACCTCCAAACCCCGTGATGCCGCCGATTTGGCGTATTCCGCCATCCAATCCGGCGTCCGATGGGCGGAAACCACCCGGCACTCGTGCGCAATCTCCAGCGTCTGAAGCGTGTCGCGAGTGCGCGACATCGTCTCCCAATCGGATTTACTCCCCATAATGACGCCAATTAAGGGCTGAGCGGGATTTAGATTCAATCCTAATAAATATCATCTGCCGTTCCCTCGCGTCTTTCGGCGCCATTCTGTAGATCAAAACCAGAATCATTCTTGTCAAACAAGAAGGAGTACACTAAAACTGTTGGCTTCCAGACCTGGGGACCTCCGACTCCCCGCTAGTGTAGATTACAGAGAGGCTTCGGACCGCGCTTCCCTGACCACGACAGTGAAAGATTACTTAGAGTTAACGAAACCGCGCATTACTTGGCTCATCGTCATGAGCACCGCGGTGGGTTACTACTTCGGGCATTCAGGCCCGTTTCTCTTCTGGCCGCTGTTCCACACGCTCATCGGCACTGCATTCATGGCGTCCGGCACGGCCGCGCTCAACCAGTGGTATGAACGCGCAGCCGACGTCCACATGAAGCGGACGCAGATGCGCCCCTTGCCTTCCGGCAGAATCCAGCCCACTCCGGCGCTCTTGTTCGGAATCGCGGTAGCCCTGCTCGGCGCTCTGGAGCTGGGTTTCGGCGCAAACTGGCTCACCGCCGGCCTGGGCGCCCTGACCCTGGTCATGTACCTCTTTCTCTACACGCCGTTGAAGCAGAAAACCTGGTGGTCCACCACCGTGGGCGCTTTCCCGGGCGCTATGCCGCCGCTCATCGGCTTTGCCGGAGCAGCCAACGCTCTCACACCGCAGGCCTGGGTGCTCGGCGCCATCCTGTTCCTCTGGCAGTTCCCCCATTTCTACGCAATCGCCTGGATGTATCGCGAAGACTACTCCCGCGCCGGCATCAAAATGCTCCCTGTCGTCGAACCCGATGGAGTCTCAACCGCCCGTCAAATCATGCTGTACTCGCTGCTGTTGATCCCCATCAGCTTGCTCCCCAAATGGATGGGCATGACAGGCAACGTTTATCTCATCGGAGCCCTCGGAATGGGACTGCTCTTCCTCTATTCAGGCGTCCAGGTCGCCATGGACAAAACCCGTCTGCGGGCCCGCCGCGTATTGCTCACTTCCGTGGTCTACCTCCCGGTTCTGTACATTCTCATGGTGTGTGACCCCGTCCGGTTTTGAACTCTTGAACAGACACGCGGTTTCGGTTTCTGCATTCTGCCTGCTGCTGGCTGGATGCCACAGATCGGTTGATCTGCCCCGCTATGATCACGTGCCCGCATTCAGCATGGTGGATTCGAATGGCAATCCCTTCCGTTCCTCCGAGTTGGATGGCAAAGTCTGGGTGGCGGATTTCATTTACACCAATTGCCCCGCCGCCTGCCCCATGATGACTTCCAGGATGCATGCCTTCGCCCGGCAGGTCGATCCTGGTGTGCGGCTCGTCTCCATCTCGGTCGACCCCGCGCGCGACACCCCGGCCGCCCTAAAAACTTTCGCAGCCCACTACGGCGGCGCTACTTCACGGTGGAGTTTTCTAACCGGCTCGCCCGAAACCGTGCATCTATTAGCGTGGAGCACCTTTCACGTCGGCGATGTGCTGGGCAAAATCGAACACAGCACGAAGTTCGTCTTAGTAGATCAACGCGGCTTCATTCGCCGTTACTACTCCAGCTTTGATCCTGATGACATGAAGACCCTTTTGCATGATGCCGATGCACTCAGTCAAAATTAGTTAGCCATGGCCAATACCACTCCAAGTTCCGTTTCCGACGCGCGTCTTTCACGCGGTCCCGTTCCCGCCATACTCGCCTTAAGCGCCGCCATTGCAGGCTTCCTGGTCTGGTTGATCTACTTCAAGGGCCGAGTGGCTGCTCCGGAATGGGTGTTGTCTTTACCGGCCGCCAACGCCGTTCTGAATTCGCTAAGCGCCATTTGCCTGGTGGGCGGCTTCGTAAACATCAAGCGTGGCAACCGGTTGGTTCACATGCGTTTCATGGTGAGCGCCACCGTTTTCTCCGCGCTGTTCCTGGTCAGCTACATCACTTACCACTCGTATCACGGCGATACGAAATTTCCGCAAATCGGTGCCATTCGCACGGTCTACCTGGCCATTCTCGCGAGCCACATTTTTCTTTCCATCGTCGCGCTCCCGCTGATCCTCCTCACGCTCTGGTACGCCACCCGCACTCAGTTCAGATTCCACAAGAAAGTGGCGCGCTGGACATTCCCCATCTGGCTCTATGTCTCGGTCACAGGCGTCATCGTTTATTTCTTCCTGAAAGCCTACACCGCGTGAGGCAACAGAAGTGGGACGCCGAACTCTATGAGGCTCGTCACGGCTTTGTCTGGCAGTTCGGTCAGGGACTCATTGAGATTCTGAAACCCAAGACAGGCGAACGCATTCTAGACGTCGGCTGCGGCACCGGCCAGCTAACTGAACAAATTGCTGCCAGCGGCGCAACCGTAGTCGGCCTCGACTCATCGCCCGACATGATCGGCCAAGCCCGCCAAAACTTCCCCCGCCTGTCATTCGTGCTGGAAAGCGTCACCAAGATGACGTTCCTCAACGAATTCGACGCCATCTTCTCAAACGCCGCGCTCCACTGGGTTTTGGACGCAAGCGCCGCGGCGCAAGCCATGGGCAGAGCGCTCCGCAAAGGAGGTCGCTTCGTCGCCGAGTTAGGCGGCCAAGGCAACATCCAGACCATCGAACGCGCCATCGTCTCCACCGTAGCGCGCTATCTCGGAGACAACCTCCCAGCCTCCAACAACTACTTCCCCTCCGTCGGCGAATACGCCTCGCTGCTGGAGGCCGCAGGCTTCGAAGTCCGCACCGCCGAACTCTACGACCGCCCCACGCCTCTCGAAGGCGACCGAGGCATGGCCAACTGGATCCGCCAATTCAAATGGTTCTACTTCGAAGCCCTGCCACCCGAAAGACGCCAGCAAGCCTTGGAAGAAGTCCTCGAAGATCTGGCCCCCGAACTCCGCAAAGCCTCCATCTGGGTAGCTGACTACCGCCGCCTAAGACTAACCGCCACAAAACTCTAGCTCAAAGAACCCACTAAGCCAACACAGCCCCACCCGCCAACACCGGTGGGATGTAAAACACAGCCGCCAATACAACCACACCCGCCAATACAACCACAGCCGCCAACAGAGCCGCGACCGTCAGGGAGTCGGCCTCTCCCAATTTCGCAAAATCTCCCAGGAGCACCACAACTGTCGTCGAAAGCGCCGAACTCAACAGAGTAAGTCGCCCAAATTCCGACCCCATGGTGCGAACCCCGGTCTGAGGCATAGGTCTGATGCATCAGAGGAGTCTGACTAGTCAGACCAGACAATCTGGTCAGATATGACTGACCGCTTTTCGCGAAGGTCAGATTAGCTTTGGTAAACACTAGCCTGTCGTGGCGGCACCAAAAGCGTTCTGCTCCGAGGCAGCGACGGCTTTGCGGGATTCGGCCAGAGCCAGCAGGGGAAGGTCTTTCGGTTACCCACTTCGTCGCGCTCTACTCGGTAAATGATGAGGTAATCCTGCGCCGAGACCCTCCGCAGACTTGGTCCCAAGTCTGCGCGCCCTCGTCCCAAGACCCGAAACTATCCCGCCGTTCTCTCCGCCGCCAGCCTCGCCATAGCGCGCTGCTTTACATCATCGGCAAGACCCGTAACCTGCTCGCGGCTGGTCACAGTGCGAGCCTCCCCTCGAGCAAGTGATTTCTCTGACAGGGCAACGGCTGCAAGGATCTCAAAGCGTCGCCGCTCGCGCTCTTCCCAAAGCGACAAGGCTTCCTGGACGACGGCCTCTTCGCTCTTGAATCGTCCCGTCTCGGTAGCCTCGCGGACAAAAGCTTTTTGCTCAGATGTGAACTGAACGTCCATATTAATCACAGGGCTACTTCAGAAAGTCAATCCCCACATGAACAATACTGGCAGACCGTCAGCGATCTACCTAAGCGCAAGTACCCGACAACCGCCAGCACCCGCCCCGCGCAACCACCCGTACCTCACCCCAAAGCCGCCCGGCTCTGAGCATCCGCCGCACCCGCCGTCATCGCCTCCGGAACCTCCAACAACTTCCCGGTCCCAACCTCATAGATATACCCATAAATCGGAATCCGGCTAGGCACCAGCGGATGCGTCCGAATCCGCGTCACATCCGCCACCACGCTCTTCGCCAGATCCTTAAACGTCAGCCACTCCACATACTGCCCCGCCGATGAACCAAGTCCATTCTCCGTGTCCGCCCAGGCGCCATTCTCAATCCGCGCCGTCTCCAGACTCTTCGCCAGCAGATCGCGCATAATGTCGCTCGTAAACGTCAGCATCCCGCAGTCCGTGTGATGAATCACAAACCACTCGCGCGTGCCCAGCAGCTTATACGAAATCACCAGCGACCGAATCGCATCATCGCTCGCGCGCCCACCCGCATTCCGAATCACATGGGCATCGCCCTCCCGCAGTCCTGCGAACTTCGCCGGATCCAGCCGCGCATCCATGCACGTCAAAATCGCAAAGCGACGGGCCGGAGGCATAGCCAGTGACGCGCGCTCTCCAAACGTCTCCGTGTAGACTTCATTCGCATTCAGAACTTCATCCAAAACCTTTGACATTCCATCACCTCAATCTCATCCTATAAACTTTCTTTAAGCTTCACCTATGGCAGCGGGACGAATCATCATCAATTACGGTCGCGTATTCATCAACTATCGGCGCGATGATAGTCGTGCCGATTCCGGCCGCCTTTACGACTATCTCGACGCCCGCTTACCCGGTCACGTCTTTCGCGACGTCGGCTCGCTCGAGCCTGGCGTCGACTGGCAGGAAGCCATCGTCAAGGTCCTCAGCCAGTCCGATGCCTGCGTCGTGGTCATCGGGTGCAACTGGCTCAACATCAAAGGCGATGACGATACACGCCGCCTGGATGATCCCAAAGACACTGTCCGGCGCGAGGTCGTCGCCGCTCTACAACGCAACATGCGAATCTTCCCCGTCCTGGTGGGAGGCGCAAAAATGCCAAAGCAGCATGAACTGCCGCCTGACCTGCAGCCCCTCTGTGACCGCCAAGCCCTGGAGATCACGGAGCAGGATTGGGCGGAAGGCTGCGCGAAACTAGCTGCGGCTTTAGAGATCGCGCTCGGTTTTCCTAAACCCGCCCCCACGCCCCAGCCAACCGTTGCGCCCCCAAAGAAAGCCTCCGGCGCGAAATGGTTCTTAGTCATCGCAGCCTGTGCTGTTTTTGGCTTCATCGCATTGATCGCTCTCTCGCTCAAGAAGCCCACCGAGACGGCTCAAAGTACGCAGCTTCCCGGTTCCACCCCGGCTCAACAGGCGCAGAGCACCCGCCTGCCGGTCCAACCGCCGCCTGATCAGCCCCTGCGCCGCCCGCAAGCGCAAGCGGTCGTACCGCCGCCTGTGACTCCCTCCAGCCTGTTTGGAAACTGGCAAGCCAGCGTCAATGTCAACGGTCAAACCCTGAACGAGTTGGTCGAACTTTACGGAGACTACAGCTTCCGCGTTCTCCTGAACGGCAGCTCGCAAGCGGTTGGCAAGTGGCAGTCGGATTCGCTGGGCCAGATCACGCTCACAAACGGAACAAACTTTGTCACCGGCTTGCACTTCACCTGCGGCTCAAGGTCCAATGAAGACGGGACCGGCAGAGTGCAGGGCAATTGTTCAGATCAGGCGAACAACGTCTGGAGTTTCGCCATGGCGCGCGCCTCTGGCGTGCCTTCCGTAGCCTTTGTCCCGCGCGTCGATGTCTCACAATTGAACCTTGGCGAACGTGCCGCCTTCATCCAGCTCCTCGGCACCCTGCGCTGCACGTGCCGCTGCGGTATGACTGTTTATATGTGTCTTGAGAAAGACCCCACCTGTAATTACAGCCCAGCCATCGCCCAGAACGCGCTGGCCGGCTTCCTGAGGACCCTTCGCAGCTAAATGTTTCGCATCAGACCCCTTATCAGCACCTCTTGCTTATTGCTCTCCCTGCTGGCTGCCGCCTTCGCGCAGGAACCCACAGTGGACTACTCACATAAACCGAAGCTGGAGTCCGGCATCACCGCCGCTGCGCTGGAAGGCTCAAAGCAGGACCCGGCTGCCGTCGACCGCGGCGGCAAAGCATTCGCGGCCTACTGTGCCGGCTGTCATGGACCCGCTGGAAAAGGCGGACCCGGAGCGCCGGACCTCATCCGTTCGCTTCTCGTTCTCGATGACGAAAAGGGCATTCTCATCGCGCCCGTCCTGCGCGAGGGTCGTCCGGACAAAGGCATGCCGAAGCTCGGGCTGACCGAGGCCCAAATTTCAGACCTTGTGGCCTGGCTGCACGTTCGTACCTACGCTGCCGACCACCGCAGTACCTATGAGTTTAAAGACGTCCTGACGGGCAATCCTCAAAAGGGCGAAGCCTACTTCGGCCAAAACTGCGCCAGCTGTCATTCGGCCCAGAAAGACCTGGCCGGCATTGGCAAAAAGTTCGACGCCCTGTCTTTGCAAACCCGCTGGCTGGCGCCCCAATCCGGTCGTGATCATAAACGCTTGGTAACAGTGGTTCTCCCATCTGGTGATAAGTTCAGCGGAACGCTGGAATTCATTAATGACTTCAACGTTGCCTTGCGCGACGACAAGGGTCAATATCATTCCTTCACGCGCAATGGCGGCGAGCCCAAAGTCACTGTTACCGATCCCATCCAGGCTCACGCTGATTTGTTAAGCAAGTATTCCGACGCCGACATCCACAACGTCACCGCCTATCTGGCCACTCTGAAATGAAATCATTCTTATTCTCTCTGTTCGCGGTGGCTTCATTGGCAACCGCGCAAGGTCTTGATCCCAAGGCGCTGTTGAAATCGCCCACCGACACTTGGCCCACCTTCAACGGTGATTATTCGGGTCGCCGTTTCAGCCCCCTGACGCAAATCAACTCGAAGAACGTTCAGAACCTGGCGCTGGCCTGGGCCGCGCGTTTCGGGGCCAACGGGCCCGGCAATATCACCATCAAGTCCACGCCGCTGCTGGTCAACGGCATTCTTTATTTCACCTGCGCCCAACAACGTTTGGGCCGCGGATGTGCGCACCGGCCGCACGCTCTGGCATTATCAATACCCGGCCAATACCGGCAGCACCATCGGCAATCGCGGCCTAGGCATGTACGAGGACTGGCTCTTCTTTGAAACTCCCGACAGCCATCTCATCAGCCTGGAGGCGTCTACCGGGAAACTCCGCTGGAAAGTCGAAATCGCAGACCCCAAACTCGACTACACCTCCACCGTCGCCCCCATCGTCGTCGGCAATCACATTCTGGTAGGTATCGGCGGCGACCATCTGGATAATCCCGGCTTCCTGGAATCGCGCGACCCGGAAACCGGCTCCTTGCAGTGGAAGTGGAACACGACTCCGCGCAAAGGTGAACCCGGCATGGAGTCCTGGCCGGACGAATATGCCGCCGCTCACGGTACCGGCCAAACCTGGATGCCCGGCACCTACGATCCCGAACTCAATCTCTATTACGTGGGCACCGGCAATCCCAATCCGGTGATGGCCGAAAAAAGCCGCAAGGGCGACAACCTCTACACCTGCTCCATCGTCGCCATCAATCCGGACAGCGGCAAGATGGCCTGGTATTACCAGGTCTCGCCGCATGATGTGCACGACTGGGACGCGGTTGAAACGCCGGTCTTAATCGACGGCACGTGGCAAGGCAAGCCTCGCAAGCTGCTGGCCCAGGCCAGCCGCAACGGCTACTATTTCCTACTCGACCGCACCAACGGCCAGCATCTGTTGACCCAACCCATTCTGGACACCGTGAACTGGGCGAAGAGCTTTAACTCCGTGGGCGCTCCCGTGCCGGACCCAGCCAAATACCCCACCACGGACGGAGTGATTGTTTCGCCCGATTCCGGCGGAGCAACCAACTGGCCTGCGCCCAGCTTCGATCCCCAAACCGGTTTGCTCTACGTGGGCACCAGCAAGCGCTACAGCATGTACTATCTGACCGACACAGACGAGCGGCCCGAAGGCTGGGGCGGCCTTGATCGCGAGATCGGTGACGGGCAGGAAGCCTTGCTCGCGCTCGATTACAAAACCGGCAAGCCCGCCTGGCGTCACGACTGGCCGAGCGGCAACGGAGTCGTTTCCTCGCTCACCACCGCCGGCAATCTCTTATTCACCAGCAATGGAAGCAACGTCATCGCCTTCGATCCCACAAACGGCAAAATTCTCTGGCACGCCGGTATCACCGGCTCCCCCACCGCGGGTCTCATCACCTACATGCTCGACGGAACGCAATATCTCCTGGTCCCCGCCGGCGACACTTTGTTTGCGTTTAGAGTGAACTCCGCGACAGATTAGCGGAAGTTGACAACCAAAGTTGCGCCAAAGCGCGCAAGCAGCGCTGCAGATTGCAAGCTAAAGCTAAGCGCTCAAAATGCGCCACACGACTTGAAGGTGTTGAACACCAACAGGACATGGCTTCGCCGTCCAGATTTGGCGGAGTGACGATTCAATCAAAGAGATCGATAATTGTTGGGCGAATGGATTTCTGGGGCGACTGAATGGAGGTCTTAGCAAGCTTTCTGTTGCCCAGCAGCATCTCTGGCCACAGTCGAGTTTTCTCTTTTCGAGTAATCTCAAGATGCTCAACAAACACATCAATGAGCATGATGGAAAGTTCTAGGATTTCTTCTATATCCTGTCGTTTGAACCACGGGTTGTATTCAAATCGGTGAACAATTCCATGCCTGAATTCGATTAGGGCTGAGAAACGTTTTTCGAGCCAATCGATACGCTTCCCAATCCTGCGTCGTTGGCGAAACAGCTTCCAAATGTCAATGGCAAACCATTCATAGAAGGCTTTATGAATACTCTCAGTGTTCTGAAAGCTGTACCAATCAGCAACCACATCTTCGACAGACTTCTCCTTGGTCGAAATAGCGAGCACATCTGCCAACTCGACCTTTCTCTGCATCTTGAGCAACTTGTCCTTAGCATTCTTGTCGTAGCGCAGCAGAATTCGAAATGCGCTATCAAAAAAGTGTTCCAGCGCAGCGACTGCAAAAGGAACTAACGCGTTATATAACACTCGCGTGGGGTCATTCGCAGCCACGGATTCGTATTCTGTACCTTCAAATCTCACGAATCCTTCCATGGGATGCGGCAGAACAAATGCGACATCATCAAGGCGCTTTACGGTGCGAACATGAATCTGGAAAATTCCACGCGCTACGGGTGATGGTTGGTCTTTATCGGGCGGTGTATATCTGTTCTTTCCATGCCAGTCGTTATAGAAGCTGCCTCCAAATTTCTGTCTGGCAGCCCGTATAACCTCGTTTTGCTCATTTCTATCGCCTCCGCTGGCGGCGACTCTAGTACGAGTATGAAGAGCCCATTCACATGAACCGAAGCCTGCCGGTACTTCTGTGGGTGGAAAAACCGAAGCTTCTACTCCATCCATGGATGTGTAGTCTTCGCTTCTAAACCAATGCAGATTTACGGTTCCTTTCGGCCATTCCCATAAGTGACCTGTCTCACGGTACCCGCGAGCCTTGAGGAAAGCCACAAGCTCTTTGCGAGTCCCGCGGGAAGAATAAAGAATAAACTTCGATGCTCACTAATTCGACTCTGCGGATGTAACGGTTGGTAAGCACAGCTTGAAGAGACAATAGCGCAATCGAACCACTGGCAAAAAACATTTCTTGCCTTCCGTGTTCCATACGTGTGATAAAGGACATTATCACACTCTCTTGCCCACGGACTGGCCAGATCGATTGCCGAGTCGCTCACCGCCGGCGCCGGTGAATTGATAGGGGGAACGCTGGGCGCTTACTTCAAAAGCTACTGGACGGAAAACGGCAAGAATCTGCCCATCTACCAGGACATTGAGTTTCTGCTGGGTCAGGAGCGCGGCAATGATGGTACAATTCACCAGCCGAAAACCGGTCCCGATCAAACCGCCCGCTCCCATCGAAAACAGGTGCCGGGGGGGGACGCCCTATGTGGCGGGAAGTCCGACCCCCCGGCTCCGCACCGGTTCCGGAAGGTAACTACACGCTTCGTGGCGGTATCGGGTTCTGCAAAGGCAACGATAACCCAAACTGAGAACCACAGCTCGCGCAAGGGGGGCTTGCCAACTAAGACTCCATTGCCCGGGGAGCCGCCGGTTTTGCGCTGTAAGCGGCGCCTCGCCCTGCTTAACGCCCTTTTGACTCCCGTGTCCATCCACGCGCATAATCGTAATATTACGAATGCAATTCCCAAGCCAGTGGTTACCGGAGTCAGTCCGTTGCCTCCGAAACTACAGCAACCAGGAATTTGCTGCTGACCTTCTCTCTGGAATCACCGTCGGCCTGGTCGCCCTGCCGCTGGCCATGGCCTTCGGCATCGCGAGTGGTGTCACTCCGCAAGCGGGCATCTATACCGCCGTCGTAGCCGGAGGAATCATCTCAGCGCTCGGTGGCTCACGCTTTCAAATCGGAGGACCTACTGGCGCCTTTGTCGTCATCGTAGCCGGAATTACCGCAAAATTCGGTCTTTCCGGCCTCGCCCTGGTCACGCTCATGGCAGGGCTCATGCTACTCGTCATGGGTATCACCGGTCTGGGCGCGGCCGTCAAGTTTATCCCCAGACCCGTCACCGTCGGCTTCACCAACGGAATTGCTCTGCTCATCGCCTCCACCCAAATCAAAGACTTTCTCGGGCTGACAGTGGCCAACGTTCCCAGCGCCTTCATTCCGCGCATGCAAGCCTTGGGAGGGCACCTGAACACCATCAACTGGACCGCCGTCGCGATCTCGCTCCCGACATTGCTTTTCATCGTTTTCTGGCCGAGGATCACACGGCGCATTCCGGGTTCCATCATCGCCATGCTGCTGGCCACCCTGGTCGTGGCCATTGCGAAGCTGCCAATCGAAACCATCGGCACCAAATTCGGCGGGCTGCCTCCTGGCTTCCCACCTTTCTCCATGCCGGTTTTCCACGCGGCGGACATCGCACCCCTGATCCCTTCCGCCGTGACGGTGGCGCTCCTGGGAGCGGTGGAAAGTCTCTTATCCGCCGTAGTCGCGGATAGCATGGCTGGCACGAAACACAACTCCAACGTCGAACTGGTAGCGCAAGGTCTGGCCAACCTCGCCTCACCCCTCTTCGGCGGTATTCCCGCCACCGGAGCCATCGCTCGCACGGCCACCAACATCCGCTCGGGCGCCCGCACACCGGTCTCGGGAATCGTTCACTCGCTCACTCTGCTTGTCATTCTGCTCGTGGCAGCGCCGCTGGCCCGCTTTATCCCCTTAGCCACCCTGGCGGCAGTGTTGTTTATCGTCGCCTACAACATGGGCGAGTGGCGTGAAATCGGCAACATCTTAAAACTCTCGAAAGCCGACATCGCTGTCTGGGCCACCACCTTCCTGCTCACCGTTGTCGCCGACCTGACCGTCGCTGTCGAAGTCGGCATTGTTCTTGCCGCGCTCCTGTACATTTACCGCGTCGCCCAGACGACCACCGTCGAACTCGTAACAGCGGAATACATAAAGGAAGGCCGCGCCCACATTCTCCAGGACAAGGAGCTGCCGCCCTACCTGGCCATCCTGCGCATCCACGGACCGTTTCTCTTCGGTACCACAGAGAAGCTCGAAGACGCGGCCCCCGATATCAATCTCCTGCCGCCCGTCGTGGTCCTTCGCCTCCGGAACATGACCGCTCTCGACGCCACCGGCGTTCACGCTCTGGAAGCATTCGCCAAGCGTCTCCACCAGGCCGATAAAACCCTGCTCCTCTGCGGAGCCCGCAACCAGCCCGCCCAACTCATCCAAAGAACCCACCTGGCTGACCGCATCGGTCGCGAAAACATCCTCCCCCACGTACAAGCCGCCCTAGACCGAGCCCGTGAACTAAACCCGAATCCGCTAAAGGTCTAGCAGCCACGAATTGGGTTCGTTTTTTCAAAATACCCTCCACCCAACAGCCGACTTCGTTCCGAAATCCATGCCCTCTAGGAGCGCACGGAATCGAAGAGCGCCATTTCTTCCAGGGAAGGGCGCTGAAACTGCCCATCCCACTCAGTCAAGTCGTCCGACGTGATCGGCGGCGACTCTGCGCCGCGGTGCCGGATTCGCTCAAGAAGGACGTTCAGCGGTGCGTCCAGGAAGTGGAGTTCCACCGCGGCGCCGAGGGCTCGGGCTCCGTCGCGAAGCGCATCCCTTTCAGATCTTCCCCACGTTCCCCACTCGATCACGACTGTGTACCCCAGAGTCAGAAGGTTCTGCGCAAGCTTCCACTGCAGCTCCTCAATGCGCCCGCGGGTGACGCTCTCCCATAGTCCAACGCCCAGGTCAGCCATCCATTCGTCGGCACTAAAACGAATGGCGGGCAGTTCCCGCTCCAACTGTCTGGCGCGCGTGGTCTTGCCCGAGCCCGGAAGGCCGCAGACGATGATGAGCTTTCCCGCTTCTGGTTTAGTCCTCATGCGCATTCACAGTTTCTTGAAGTAATGCACCACCGGAACCGGCGTAAAGCCAGACTTCTCGTAGGCGCGGCGCGCGGGAATGTGCGCTTCGTCGCCGCCTGTGTCGACTTGTGCGAACTTTAGCCCCTCGGCTTGCAGGATCTCAAACACGCGAGCATACATTTGTGCGGCAATGCCTTTGCCCTGATGGCTGGGGTGAACTGCGTTGAGGCCGAGCTTCCCGGATGCTCTCTCCCGCCTGAATTCGTAATGGATAAAACCAACGATAGAGCCGTCCAGTTCCGCGACGAGGACTCGTTTGCACTCGTCTGTCTCACAAAGTGACCTCAGGTACGACTCGTTGGACGCTTTCCAATCCGGGTAGATCAAGCAGAATAATTCGCTGCCGAGCGAACGTGCAAACCCGTCATGAATCGGCGTGAATGCCTCGATGCAGATATCGAGAACTGCCTGCCAGTCCGTGGTCGAGTAGGTTCGGATCGCCAAATGGCAAAGCGTTTGTGACATTGAGAATCCTTTCGAAGGCTCGAAACAGAGCCAATAAGACCATGCACCTCCGAAAATGGTTCAGGGGCGCTTGCCGACTAAGTTCGGGTGTAGGGCTTACGGATTCATCGCAAGCGTCAAGCTTACCACCACCGGTCGCGCTCCGGGTCACTGTGTGTTTAGGCGGGGACAAGGGCTGCCGCCACCCACCCGCCGACTTCGTTCTGCAATTTCCCCCTCACCACTCTCCCTGGCAATCATCTGCTGCCTTTTCGCTCCGGCAAACATCCAACATCCGTGGAACCAACAAGTTATAACGCCCTACGAACCCGTGCAGCTTGGCTCGACCTCACCGACCGGGGCAAACTCCGCGTCACCGGCACAGACGCCGGCCGCCTCCTCCACGCCATGTGCTCCAACAACATCCGCGACCTTCTCCCTGGCAGCGGCGTCTACGCATTCTTCCTGAACGACAAAGGCCGCATCACGGCCGACGCCAACATCTTCCGGATCAACGACGAGTACTGGCTCGATACCGAACCGCAAACCGGTGCCCAAATCTTTAATCACCTGGACCGCTACATCATCGCCGACGATGCCGAAGTCACCGACGAAACCTCCACCTGGTTCGAAGTCGGCATCGAAGGTCCGGACAGTGCCGCCGCTCTCCAACAGCTGGGATTCCCAATCCCCGAAATGCCGCTGGCCATCCTCGCTACCGGCGTCGGATACATCGCTCGCGCCGCTGCCAGCGGCCCCCTGGGATTCCGTATCTGGATACCTCAGCAAAGCAGCCCTGAATTTCGCGAACGCCTTCGCGCCTCAGGCATCCCGCAAGCTTCCGCAGACGAGTGGGAGGTGGTTCGTTTGGAAAATGGCATCCCCCGATACGGCCAAGACATTACGGATCGCTACCTCGTTCAGGAAACCCAGGCGCTCCACGCGGTCAATTTCAATAAGGGCTGTTATCTTGGTCAGGAAATTGTGGAGCGGGTCCGCTCCAGAGGCCAAGTCCACCGCCTTCTCACCTCCATCCGCATGGAGGGAAACGTTGTGCCCCCTGTCGGAGCCAAACTGGTCGCCGCCAAACCCGTTCCGGACGCTTCCGCGGTGGGTGAAATCACCTCGGCCGCCTACTCGCCCGCCCTCAACGAGATCGTGGCGATGGCCTACATAAGGACCGAAGCCATCGCCCAAAAAACCGAGATGCTCGTGGCCGATACCGATCCCGGGGTCCGCGCGCGGTTGGCTTGATCAGGCCTGGGCGGCCGTGATCCCCATCAGATTGACGTTGGCCTTGAACGCCGTATACCCTGCATCAATCGGAAAAATACCGCCGGTAACGGCAGTGGACTCATCGCTCGCCAGATAAAGCATAAACGGAACCACCTGCTCCGGCGTAGGAACCGGCAGAAGGTGCAGCATCTGCATAGTTTCCTGCGCTCCCGGACGCCGCAGCCATTCCAGTTGCGGCTCCGTCGCAACGAACCCGGGACAAATCGCATTCACCCTCACGCCGTCTGCCGCCATACCAGCCGCAAACGAACGGGTTAGCGACACAACTCCGCCCTTGGCCGCTGTATACGAATCCAGCCCGGCGCACCCCACTAGCGCGTCTACCGTGGAACTCAGGATGATCGACCCGCTCTTCTGCCGGATCATCTGCTGCCCCACATACTTGGCGCAATAGAATGTTCCGCTCAGCACCAGATCAATCATCTTGTGCCAGACTTCATTCGGTAATTCCGTTAACCGCCGATCCTGCTCATTCACAAACTTGCCGTCCACGGCATTGTGATAGAGAACATCCACTCGGCCATACCGCTCCACCGCTTGCGCCACAGTGGCTTCCACTTGTACCGCATCGCGCACATCCAACCGAAGCGCGATGGCGTCACCGCCGCTGGCGCGGATCCCTTCGGCGATCACCTCAGCCCTGTCCAACTGAATATCGGCCACCACCACAGAAGCGCCCTCGCGCCCTAGCAAGACCGACCCGGCACGCCCCATCCCGGACGCTCCCCCGGTCACAATCGCGACTTTCCCCTGCACCCGTCCAGCCATCAGGCGAGTACCGATTCGCGGGCATAGGGCAGAATCTGCCCGTGTCTCAAATAATCCTCGTGATACCGCGCCAGCTTCTCTTCATCCACTTCCACGCCCAGTCCGCTGCCGGTCGGCGTGCCCCAAATCGGGCCGTCCGCAATCGGAAGGCGTTCGGTAAGCAGGTCATCCTGCATCATCTGCGCCGTCTGCTGGTTGCCCTCCACAATGTTCGGAAGGGTCAGCAAAACGTGCTGCGAAGCAGCCGCCGAGATGCCGAACTCTCCATGCGTGTGCTTACAAACCTGCAGTCCCTCAAAGGCCGCCACGCGCGCCAGCCTTTGAAATTCGAGCAAGGATCCCACCCAAAAAGGGCTGAAGCAATAAACGTCCGCCGTTCGTTCCGAAATCTGCTGGTAGGCCTGTTCCGTGCTCCAAAGCCCCTCATTCGCACAAACCGGAACGCCGCCGCGAGCCCGAACCTCCTTCATATTCACAATCGGTTCAGGCGCAACCGGCTGTTCCACAAAGTCAATAAACTCAGGACCCAGTCGCGCCAGGTTCCGGATCGCCTCCGCTGTTCGCCAACTGCCATTCGCGTCAATTCGCAGCCGGGCGTGGGAGGGCAGCACGGACCTCACCGTGTCGAACATCCGCTTTTCCACTTCAATGTCTTTGCCGACTTTCAGGTAGAAAACGCGATAGCCCTTGCCAAGTCCATCCAGGCATTGTGCTGTGAGCTCGTCATCATCGCCCCAGCCCAGGTAGTAAAAGTAGCTCACTTCGTTCCGCAATCGGCCGCCAAGCAATCGGTACAACGGTTGATCCACCGACTTGCCGCACAAATCCCAAAGCGCCATATCGACGCCGGCATAGGCAAAATTCGCCGTACCTTTACGGAAATTCCAAAGCCCGTTGTGCCAGAGGTTAGTGCGAATCCGTTCACTCTCCCAGGTACTGTTGCCCACCACAAACGGCGTCATCGCGTGCAGCGCTTCCAGCACCGACGCTAAATTAGCCCCACTGCAGCTCTCGCCCCAACCGACCAGGCCCTCGCTTGATGTCGCTTTGACAACGATGTCGGAAACCCCGGCGCGATCCACCTGCGAGCTTTTCTCCATGTGAGTGTAGTTAATATTGACCGGAAAGTACTCGACCTTTTCGACCTTGGGTTCACGCATTGCTCCATACTAACCAGTTCGGGGCTTGAAACCCTTTGCGTCTTCTGAAATCCTACTTGCAGAGGAATTATCATGGCTTCTACGGTTTGGCGAGGCTACATTACCTTTGGGCTGATCTCGATACCGGTTCGCCTCTTTCGTGCTGCTCGAGCCGAGCGGGTGAGTTTCCGCCGACTGCATCGAGAAGAACCATCCATTCCCGAGCCGCCACCAAAACCTACTCGTGGCGAGCCGAAATTAACACTCGTCCCCAAAAGCATCCCACTCGAAATCCCGCCTGCGCCGACTTACGTTCCCGTCAAACAGGAATCGGCGCAGGACGTAGTGAAAGGCTACGAATATCAGAAGAATCGCTACGTTGAAATCGACCCGGAAGAGCTGAAAAGTGCCGCGGCCAAAACCTCGGAAGAGATGCAAATTGAGGAATTCGTCGCCCTCGCCGAGGTCGATCCGGTCTACTTCGAAACCTCCTATTACGTGTCGCCCGAAGCAGCCGGCGAGAAAGCCTACGCACTCCTCTACCAGTCCATGAAGCAAACCGGCCTGGTGGCCATCGCCAAATTCGCCATGCACAACCGGGAACACGTGGTTGTGCTTCGTCCCGGTCGAGCCGGCATGCTGGCGCACACCATGTTCTATGCCGCGGAAGTTCGTTCCGACGAAGAGTACAGCACAGAAACTGCCGCGGTCAGTGAGAAAGAACTGAAACTAGCCGAAACACTGATCCACTCCCTGGCCGCCCCGTTTAAACCAGAGAAATACCGCGACACCTACCGCGAAAAATTAGAAGCCCTAATCGCTGCAAAGGTTCAGGGCCAACCCGCTACTCCTGCCGCCGAGCCGCCCGTCCAGCCCCGCGTTGTCGACCTAACCGAAGCCCTTCACAAGAGCTTGGCAAATTTGAAAAAACCCGCCGGACAAGCAACAGCTACTAAAGGTGCGCCCGCAAAGAAGAGGTCTCGCACAGTTAGTAATTGAAGTAACTTTGGGCGAGCGAGTTACAGGTTGCCGCGCCGGGCCTGCTCGCGCTCGATAGCTTCAAATAAGGCCTTGAAATTGCCCTTGCCGAAACTACGGCTGCCTTTGCGCTGTATGATTTCGAAGAACAGAGTTGGCCGGTCTTCTACAGGCCGCGTGAAAATCTGCAACATGTAGCCTTCGTCATCCCGGTCCACCAGGATGCCCAGTCGCGAGAGGTCCTCAATTGGTTCGTCAATCTTCCCGACTCGGCTGATCAGCCCGTCGTAATAAGTGGTCGGGACCTGCAGGAACTCAACTCCCTGGTCGCGCAGCTTATTGACCGTGGACACGATATCGTGGGTCGCCATGGCAATATGTTGCACGCCAGGGCCGCCATAGAAATCCAGGTACTCTTCGATCTGAGACTTGCGCCGTCCTTCAGCCGGCTCGTTAATGGGAAAGCGGATTCGCTCGTTGCCGTTGGTCATTACCTTCGACATCAGTGCCGAGTATTCGGTCGAAATATCCTGATCGTCAAAGTGCTTGAAGAGACGGAATCCCATCACCTTTTCGTAGAAATCCACCCAGCGGTTCATCTCGCCCCATCCCACATTCCCCACCATGTGATCCACGTGCAACAGACCAGTGGGCCGTGCGACCGGATCAGGCGTGGGAACGCGAACGAAACCGGGCAGGAACGCACCTTGGTAATCTCCGCGCTCCACAAACGTATGAACCGTATTGCCATAAAGGCCGATAGCGGAAATCCGTATCTTGCCATCTGAATCGCGCAGAATGTAAGGTTCAGCGGCACTGATAGCTCCGCGCCGCGTCGTTTCACGCCAGGCTTTTTCGGCATCGTCCACCAACAGTGCTATGGACTTGACGCCATCGCCGTGACGCATGACATGCTCGGCAATCTCGCCTGCCGGCTTCAATGAAGTGGTGAAGACGAGGCGGATCTTACTTTGTTCCAAAACATAGGAAACCGAGTCACGATTTCCGGTTTCCGGTCCGCGATACGCCACCAGTCCAAAGCCAAAGGCAGCGCGATAGAAATAGGCCGCCTGTTTAGCATTGCCGGTGTAAAACTCAATGTGATCTGTTCCTTGAATGGGAAGGAAATCGCCGGTCGTTCCGGCGGATTCCATTAGCTCAGTAGTTGGTTGCATACGCTGACTCCAATTCCTTTCGAACTTCAGTAATGGCTGCGATAAGAGCTTCGTTCTCGTCCATAGTGCCGACGGAAATGCGAAGACATGCGGGTAGGCCGGTGGCGGCTAGAGGACGAACGATGATGCCGCGCCGCAGAAGCGCCTCGAACATGGCTGTTGCTTCTTCGGCCGAATCAAATTGCACCATGACGAAATTGCCTGCCGAGGGCAATACACGGAAACCTGCCTCCGGCAAGCGTTTCTGCAGAAAAGCCAGCCCCCGCGCATTGTTGGCGACGGTGCGCAACATGAACTCGCGATCTTCCAACGCGCCCAGCGCCGCCGCTTCCGAAGGCCCGCTGGGTTCAAAGGGCAGTTTGACTTTCAAAAGCATGGCGATAAGACCTGCGTGCCCGAACCCGTAACCGACCCGGGCCGATGCCAGCCCATAAGCCTTTGAGAAAGTGCGCAGCGTGATCACGTTGTCGAAGCGATAATGCATCGAATCCGGATAGGACGGATCCACCATGGCGAATTCGAAATACGCTTCATCCAGGATGATCAGCACGCGGTCCGGCACTCGGCGATGAAATTCGAGAAACTGCTGACGCGTAAAGAATGTTCCGGTTGGGTTGTTCGGGTTCGCCAGATAGATGAGCTTCGTATGGGGTCGAATCGCCGCCGCTATAGCGTCCAGGTCATAGCGGTAGTTATTGTACGGAACCGTTCGATACGCCACACCGCGGCCCTTGGCCAGAACTTGAAAGCCCAAAAAAGCGGCCTCCGTTGTCAGAACCTCATCGTCATCACAAAGGAAGGTCCGCATGATGTTGGCCATGATTCCTTCGCTGCCGGCGCCGACAATCACGTTCTCTGCTTTCACGTCGAACAGTTGCGCCAGTTGATTTCGCAAGAGTAAACCGCCGCTCGGATAATGCCGCATGTCCTGCAACGCCGCCTGGGCCCGCTCAATGGCTAAGGGCGATGTGCCCAGCGGATTTTCGTTCGAAGCGAGTTTGATGACGTTGTCGATTCCGAACCGCTTGCGAATCTCATCGGCAGAAAGACCAGGCTCATACGCGCGCATGGAAGCAATGTGCGGCGGAATGAGGATTTGCAGCTGTTCAGATTCAGTCAGTGACATGGTATAAAGCAGATATACCTGTAGTATATTCGGTTCGGGATTAGATGGCGAAGCGCAAAAAGACGAGTGCGGACGGAACCCTGGCAGATCGAGCTTACCGCCAGTTGAAACACGGCATTCTGCACGGTGAGTTTCCGGAAGGCAGTTTTCTGAGCGAGGCGGACGTGATGGCCCGTTTTGCGATTAGCCGCACGCCTTTCCGTGAAGCCTGCAACCGTCTACACAATGAACAGTTGCTGGCAGCCGTTCCCAGGCGCGGCTATTACGTTCCAGAATTGACCTTCCGGGGGGTGCGGGACTTGTTGGAACTCCGAATTATTCTGGAAGGCATTGCGGCGGAACTTGCGGCCACTCGCGCCGAAGCGGTCGAACTTGAACAATTGGAGCTGTGTTATCGCGAAGCTTTGCGAGCGGCAAAGGAGCCTAGGGGCTTAGATCAGCTCATCCAATCGAACCAGCAATTCCATCTGCAAATTGCACGAATGTCGCATAATCGCGAGCTGGAAAGCCTGCTCGGAGGAGTTTTAGACCGGTCTGTGCGCCTGGTTTATTTGGCTGTCAGCAGTTCCAAACAGGCGCCGCGCGATATCGAACTGCTGCTGAGACCGATTGTGGACGCGATTCAGGCGCGCGATGCCGTAGCAGCCCATGATGCTGTAGTGGCAGATATAACGAGCGGACAACTGAACGCGTTGGGACGCGAATTCTGGGGTGAAGCATCACGGCGGAAGAGCACCGTCGCCATGGTGAAGCCGAGCGTAATGAAGAAAGGAAACTGATGTCTATATACCGGCAGTTGGGCGAAATACCTTCCAAACGTCACAAGATTTTCCGGCGTCCTTCGGGCGGGCTTTACGCAGAAGAATTGGTCGGCAATATGGGTTTTGTGGGGCCGTCCTCTTTGCTCTATCACGTAAGCCGGCCGACTGCGGTAAGGGCAGTCAATAAGCCGATGCCGGTGAATTGGGAGGCCGCGGACCCGGCGCCATTGCAGCACCGGCATTTCCGGACAAAGCAGTTAATCCAACCCGGCAACACCATTACGGCTCGAGTGCCGTTGGTTTTCAACAACGATGTTTCGATGTCGATTGTGAGCCCGGCCGAGGACGTTTCCGCGTTTTATCGTAACGCGCAAGCGGATGAAGTGGTTTATGTGAGTGAAGGCGAGGGCGTGCTGGAGTCGCCATTCGGCAAGCTGCCGTTCAAGTCCGGCGACTATCTGGTGATTGCCCGCGGCATTCTTCATCGATACCAATTCACCTCTGCTCGCCGTATTTTGGTGGTGGTGGAAAGTGCCGGGTACGTTCGAACACCCAAGCGATATCGCAATGAGTTTGGCCAGTTGACAGAGGCCAGCCCCTATTCCGAACGCGACCTGAGAGCTCCGGAAGAGATCGAAACGCACGATGAAAAAGGCGAGTTTCCCATTCTTGTTAAAAAGGCGAATACCCTCACCGAGATGGTGATGGCGTACCATCCGTTCGATCTGATTGGATGGGATGGTTATTACTACCCGTGGGCATTGAGCATTCACGATTTTGAACCGCGCGTCGGCCGCTTTCACATGCCGCCGCCTACGCACCAGACATTTGAAGGCGATGGTTTTGTGTTATGTTCTTTCTGCCCGCGTCCGTTTGATTTTGATCCGGAAGCCGTGCCTGCGCCTTATAGCCATTCGAACGTGATGTCGGACGAGGTGCTTTACTATGCAAACTCGGAATTCATGAGCCGTAAGGGCATTGAATACGGATCTGTGACGTTGCACCCTGATGGTTTGGCGCACGGGCCGCAACCTGGCCGCACCGAAGCTTCGCTTGGTCAGAAGCAGACAAATGAACTGGCAGTGATGGTGGACACGTTCCGTAGCCTCCAGGTCAGTAAACAGGCCGCAACTGCCGAAGACCGCGATTATTATTTGTCCTGGCTTGATTAGCGATGGTGGACGAGACCCACGATCCTGAACTGCGAAGCTGGGTTGCGTCAGCTAACGAGGCCGGCGACTTTCCTATTCAGAATCTGCCCCTCGCCGCATTCCTCTATCAACAGCAGCCGCATGCAGGCGTGGGCATCGGCGATTTCGTGCTCGATCTGCGGCCGTGGATCGAGGGAACTGATCTTTCAGCGTTCTTCAAATTAAGTGCTGCGGATCGCACATCTCTGCGGCACTTGTTGAGCCGTGCTTTGCGCGAAGACATGCCCCAAAAGCTGCTTTATCCCCAGAGCGAGTGCCAATTTTTGTTGCCGTGTGTCATCGGTGACTACACCGATTTCTACGCTTCCATCCATCATGCGCGCAATATAGGCGCATTGTTCCGGCCAGACAACCCATTACTGCCGAACTACCGTCATGTGCCGATTGCTTATCACGGCCGGGCATCCTCCATTGTGGTCAGTGGAACTCCTGTGCAGCGTCCCTGCGGCCAACTGGGCGAAGGCCTCTTTGGGCCAACGAATGAGCTGGATTACGAAGTAGAGCTGGCTGTCTTTGTGGGACCAGGCAATTCAATGGGCCAGCCGATCTTAATCGGAGAGGCAGAAGCGCATCTGGCTGGTTTTTGCCTACTGAACGATTGGTCGGCTCGCGACATTCAGCGATGGGAATATCAGCCATTGGGACCGTTCCTTTCGAAGAGCTTCGCCACATCAGTCTCGCCTTGGGTAGTGACGATGGATGCATTAGCACCGTTCAGAGTGCCGGCGCGCCGGGAGGGCAGGGTAGAGCTGCCTTATTTGCGGACCACGGAAGGAGCGTTCGATATTTGCGTCGAAGTCTTTCTTAACGGTTCGAAACGGCTCAGCCACGCCAGCTTCGGCGACATGTACTGGACGTTTGCGCAGATGATCGCACACCATACCTCGAACGGTTGCGCATTGCGCCCGGGAGATCTGATTGGGAGCGGAACCATTTCCGGTCCCAATCAAGAGAACCGGGGCTGTTTGCTCGAGTTAGGACTGCCGCTTCTGCAGGATGGGGATGAAATTACGCTGCGGGCGTGCTGCCGGCGGGAGGGCTTCCGTCGAATCGGTTTTGGGGAGTGTACGGGAAAGATTCTGTCAGCGCACCACTAGCGAGTGGAGCTATATTGGAATCGGCGAGGTCTGTATGTCCAAGTCCGGTCTGACGACTACCGAATCCCCCTATATCGAAGAAGCGCGCTCGCACGGGGACCTATACATCGAACAGCCATATTCGCTGTACACCCCGGAGAACCATGCTGCCTGGCATGAGCTTTACCAGCGCATGCTGCCGAAGTGGCAGCGTCACGCGAACAAGCATTTTCTTCGGGGAATTGAGTCGCTGTGCTTTGACCCGGATCGCGTCCCCCGGCTGGAACAAGTCAACAGGTTTCTGAATCCGCTCACAGGTTTCCGGGCCAAAGCAGTCAGCGGTTATGTACCGAGCTTTGTGTTCTTCGATTGTCTGCGCAATCGCGAATTTCCAACCACGATCACGATCAGGCATCGCGACCGTTTGGATTATCTGCCTGAGCCCGATATCTTTCACGACATCGCCGGACACGTGCCAATGCATACTGACAGACTATTTGCCGATGCGCTGGTGCGTCTGGGCGAGTGCGCGCACACGGCAGCCGAGATCGCGAACGACGCCAAAGATGAGTTGGAAAGCATGATCCGGGCGATGGCGCGCTTCTTCTGGTTCACCATCGAGTTTGGATTGATGCGTTCAGGCGCCGATCTGAAGGTCTATGGAAGCGGCTTGCTAAGTTCAGCTGGCGAGATCGCCCACGCCATCGAATCCGCACAAGTTCAACGTTATCCATTTCAACTGGAATGGGTGATCAATCAAGCATTCGAAATCCATCACTATCAGCCGCTGCTATTCGTGATCGATTCGTTTGAGCACCTATTTGACTTGGTGGATCAACTCGAAAGCTGGATGCGTGCGGGGAAGTTAAGCAATGTGGCTCCAGGAGAGCCGGAAGTGAACGAACAGGACCTTAGGAGTTTTTTGGAGAAGGGCCTGCGGGAGACCCTTCTCACTCACTAGAGCTGACTACGCCCAGCTATAGCCGATCTTATTCAGCGGCAACTTGCGAATGCGTTCACCCGTAGCGGCAAAGATCGCATTGCAGACCGCCGGCAAAATGGGAGGTAGCGCCGGTTCGCCCAAGCCGGTGGGCGGATTATCGCTGTACTTGAAATGCACTTCAATCTGGGGCGCATTCTTGATACGTGTCAGACCGAAAGTATTGTAATTGGTTTGGACAACACGGCCATTTTGTAGCGTGATTTCCTGGCTCATCAACTCACTGATGCCGTCAATCACGCCGCCTTGCACCTGCGCCTCGGCGCCGCTCGGATTGATGATCTGGCTGCCCACGTCCCCGCAGGCCCAGACTTTGTTGATCTTGATGGCCTTGTTGTCACTCACCGTTACTTCGGCGACGTGGCAAAAATAACCCTGGAAACTGTAGTGGAAAGCAATCCCCAGCGCCGTGCCTTTAGGAAGCGTACGCTTGCCCCAGCCCGATTTCTCGACCGCAAGCTCCATGACGCCTTGCATGCGGTCCACGTCATAGGCAACCTTTTTCTTTCCGTCGGGTTCGTGTGCGGGCTCATTCTCGACCTTCGGCTTGGCCGCCGCTTGCACTTTCTGTTTACCGGGTACACCCAGAAGTTCCAGACGGAAATCAACCGGGTCCTTGCCGGCGGCGTGGGCCAGTTCGTCAATGAACGACTGCATCACCCAGGCTTGCGCGTTGGCTCCAGGTGCGCGCAGAGCGCCGGTTTTCAACCCCAGCGGCATCACGGATGAATAGATGGCGAAGTTCGGCACAAATCCGGAGGGGAACTCCGTCGGCTGAATTTGAGCAGCCGGCGAGAAGTGCTCACCTTCGCCATAGCTCACAAAATGATTGCGCCACCCAACGATTTTGCCGGAATCATCTATCGCGCCCTTCAGGAAGTGGAAGCCGCCCGGACGATAGTAATCGTGAGTCATATCGTCTTCGCGAGACCAAACCAACTTAACCGGAACACCGACCTGCTTGGCAATGCTGGCTACTTCCACCATGTAATCGTTGTTCAAGCCGCGGCCGAACGAGCCGCCCGCGCGCAGGAGGTGAATGGTAATGTCATCTTCCTGCATGCCTAAGGTTTTGGCCACATACTTACGGCCGGAAGCAGGCTGCTGGGTAGTGCTCCAGATTTCAAGCTTCCCGTCTTTGTAATGCGCGCTGCAGTTTCTCGGCTCCAGCGGCGCATGGGAAATGAACGGATACTCGTAGTTCGCCTCAATCACCTTGGCAGCGTTCTTCAGCGATGCATCGAAATCGCCTTCGCTCTTGAGCGTTCGACCGTTAGTTTGCGACAACTCCTGAGCTTTTTTCGCAAAGTCGTCACTGTTTTGATTGGCGGCCGGACCTTCGTCCCACTTAACGTTCAGCTTTTTGCGGGCAGTCTGGGCAGCCCACCATGTCTCGGCGACGATAGCGACGCCGGGCTCCATGCCAGGCTCATTGTTCACCAGCGGACCAGTGGATACTACCTGGCCTGCCAGGACAAACGCATCCTTGACGCCAGGCATTTTCTTGACTTCGTCTAGGTTTGCGCTGACCACTTTGCCGCCAAAAACAGGGCACTTCTCATAGGCGGCATAAAGCATGCCGGGCATGGAGAAGTCGATTCCGAAGATGGGTTTACCCACGACGATGTCGGGCGCATCCACGCTGGCGATAGGCTTGCCTATGATCTTGAAGTCCTTCTCTTTGAGTTTCAGAGACTTCAGGTCGGGCGGAGGCAGGGTAGCGGCGAGCCCCGCGAGTTCTCCATAACCAAGCGAACGGTCTGTCTGGCGATCATAGACATGGCCGTTCGAAGCATAGAGCTGTGATTCGGGGACGTTCCACTTCTTCGCCGCAGCCGCAATCAACATCGTTCGGCCGGCTGCGCCCACTTGACGCATGGGAATCCAGTTGTTCGACGCCGCACGGCTCCCGCCGGTGGATTGCTGGCCGTACTTTGGATCGTAATTAGCCTGTTCGATCTTTACTGATTTCCAATCGACTTCCAGTTCCTCGGCAATCAGCATCGGCAACATCGTTTTAATGTTCTGGCCGATTTCAGGATTGCGAGCGACCAGCGTCACAGTGCCGTCGGCAGCAATTTTGATGAAATCATTCGGGCTGAGTGGCGGCTGATTCGGCTGTTGGGCGCGAGCTTTGGACTCGACGACCGTACCGATCATCAAGCCGCCGCCTGCCAAGGCTGTCACGTGCAGAAAAGAGCGACGAGTTACTCGCATGACTAGAGCCCTCCTACTTCACTGGCGACTTGCGGCTGAAGCAATTCAGCGCTTCTATTTGAATGCCTGGAAGCAGCCTGGTGAATCGCTTCCCGTATCCGAACGTAAGTGCCGCAGCGGCAAACATTCCCGGTCATAGCAGCATCAATGTCGGCGTCCGTTGGCGTTGGATGTTTTGCCAGCAAAGCCGCCGCTGACATGATTTGACCCGCCTGGCAATATCCGCACTGCGCCACGTCTAACTCACACCAAGCAACTTGCAGCGGGTGCGATCCATTGGGAGAAAGCCCTTCTATGGTTGTAATATGCGCGTTTGCCGCGGCCGACAAGGGCGTAAGACAGGAGCGAACCGGTTGGCCCGCCAGGTGAACAGTGCATGCTCCACATTGACCGATGCCACAGCCATACTTCGTTCCATGCAGATTCAGCACATCACGCAACACCCAAAGCAGCGGCGTGTCAGGAGAAACATCGACTGTTTTCGGTTGCCCGTTAACAGTCAGTTTGATAGCCATAAGATTGCCTCCAGCAAAAGAGCCTGACCACTCAGGATGGTCAGTTTCAATCTTATCGCCGCGCTATTTCGTTTGGAGTTCCAGGACCTGGATTGTATAACCAGGAACGGTGTGGCTAAATTTTGCGCCCGTAATGTTCACAGAGGTTGTGGATGGGATGATGCGCTTGGGAGCGGAAATTGTATTCGTGGCGGCTGTATCTGCGCCGGTCAGCGAGACCAACTTGGCTTTTGAGGCGACGCTGGCTGCTCCCTGAATATCCACTTGCACCGCTTGCTCACTCGAAGAAGCATTCACCAGTTTTAAATAAAGCAGACCTTTTGCCCGGTCTCGAGTAAGCGAGTAGAAGAAACGCGAATTTCCTCCCGAAAAGTTATTAGTGGGAACGTCGGTTCCTAAGTATTCGGCAAACATGCATTGGGCATAGTAGCTGGGAGATCCATAACTGCTGAGCGCGTTATATCCAATCAGATCGGATTCCCACTGCATGCCACCCGGATCGACGTTTACAAACAGCGGGGCATAGCTGGCCATCACGATTAGATCGCTATTGCGTTCCATGCCGGTCATCCAGGCCGCATCACCCAGCGCCGCACCCATATTCGTGGTGGGCGAACCTTCGCGTGTGGCCCATTCGCCCACAAATATCTTGGGGCCGTCGCGGTCTGCTTTGTCGTAGTGATTTACGTCGGCAAAGAATTCATCGGCGCGCTTGTAATAATGATCGTCCATGACATCAGGTTTGAAGTGAGTAACGGGCGCCGTGGCAATCAATTGCAGTTGCGGGTACTTTGCTTTAATGGCTTTGTAAAACTGTGCGTACCGTGCGCCGTAGCTGCCTGACTTGTCAAACCCATCCTCATTCCCTATCTCCACGTAGGTCAGCGGAAACGGAGCCGGATGCCCTAAGTTCGCACGAACTCTGCCCCACTTTGTTGAACTATTGCCAGTTGCAAATTCGATCTCTTCCAGCGCATCATCAACAAACGGTGTTAGCTGGGGTCCAGGTTGAATATGATCACCTTTGAGAGAGTAACCGGCGTAAATGGCGAGCACCGGCTGTATGTTCAGATCCTCCGTCCACTCCAGAAACTCGAGCAATCCCAAGCCGTCCGATGATCGATAGCCCCAAGGTCCCCTGTGCGTGGGTCGGTCCACCAGTGGACCCAGCGTGTTTTTCCAATCGAATCTTTCGTCAATTTGATCTCCTTCAAGATAGTTACCGCCGGGCAGCCGAAGAAAGGTGGGATGCATGCCAGCCATCATTTCCATCAGGTCCGGCCTGTTTCCATTGTCCCGGTCTTTATAAGTGGGCGGAAACAGAGAGACCAGATCAATCCAGAGCTTGCCGCTGTGCCCGACCGTCAAGAGAAGATGATTTTCTGAGGAGATCTCGATATTACCGGTGGACAGAGTGAAGTCGTATTTCTTCCAACCAGTGGATAAGTTTGGCAGAGTGGCGCTGGCGACCGGCTTACCTGTGTTGTCATTTACCAAAGAGACATACAAGGGTCCAAGTTCGGCGGAGCCGGCTCTTGCATAGAGGGAGCCTTTGTAGGTAGTGCCGGGGCGCAGCGCCATTCCCCAGTACCCCTCATTTCCGACGCCCGCACGGTCTGAAGCATCGGCCTGTGTCACATCAATCGCCAAACTGTGCTGTAGCGCCGCGCTGGGCCCATCGTTGAGATCCACGTTCATCGTCGCCATGGAGCTGCCTTGATGTTCGATACTCCAGTGAGCGACGCCGCCGAAGCCATGGTCCTGAAAGGTGCGATTTCGAACCATCTCGGCGTACAGGCCGCCGTCGTATGAGTAATTGATCTCTTCCGTCATGAGCCCGTAAAGAGTCGGGCTGACGGCGTGCGCGGACGGCGCCCCGATATCAATGGTGATATTGGCCGTGGGCATCTGCGCGCTTGCGAACATCGCGCTAAATGCGAGATAAGAACACAAATTGAGAGTGCGTGACATTACATAATTCCGTATCTGGCAAACGCGGCTACTGCGCTGCTGCCTTCTTCCAGTGCTGATTTAACCAATTTTTCGCCTCGCGCCTTTTCAAACGCCTTCGTGAAGATTTCGGCTTCTGCTCCCTGGGGGACGCAGCAGACACCGTCCACATCGCCGAAGAGAATATCACCCGGCCTGATCAGAACCGAACCAATTTCTATTGGCACGCGGTAATCGACCACTTTGTATCGCGGCCCGGCGTCTTGACCATAACTGCCCCAGGAGAACGTTGGAAAATCCAGGTTTAGTATGGCTTTTGTATCGCGGCTATAGCCGTTCAGCACGGCGCCGGCGGCTCCCAGTTTCATGGCGCGTGTACTCATCATCTCGCCCCATAAGGCATTACGCGGCGATGAGCCGGTATTCACATACACTTCGCCGGGCTTCAGATCATCCAGCGCTTCCAGCATTAAGCCGAACGGTTTTTCCATCAGCTTGTTGGCCGAGCCTGAAATTCGTTCACGAAAAACATCAACGGAAAGAACCGGCATGGCGCGGCCAATCAGTACCATGTCCTGGCGCAGGGGCTTGACAGCGGGCGGAAGGAACTGGTGGAACAGTTCCAACTTGTCCATCACGTCGCCGACAACCGATGCGAACAACTCACGCCGGGCGAGCGCAAACAGCTCCTGGTCATCGTGCCAGATAGTCGCGCTCATTGCGCTTCACCGAAGGCCTGGAACCGGTTTTCCGGTTGACCTTTGATGCTGGCGCGCAGGGAAAACAATCCTCCGGCAAAGCGCTGGCCGGCCGGCGCTCCATTTGCAGCGGTGGTGATGTAGAGCGTTTGGAGATCGGAGCCTCCGAAGGTGCAACTGGTGATATTTGAGACGGGCATTTCAATGATTCGATCAATTGCGCCAGCCGGCGAGATGCGAACAATGCACTTGCCGCCATACCGGCAGTTCCAAAGATAGCCTTCGCTATCGACGGTCGAACCATCGGGGAGCCCTCGCTCAAACCCATGCAGAAGAGTCCGTTCATCGGAGATATTTCCGGTTGCCTGGTCATATTGGTAGCTCCAGATTCTGTTGTCCAGGGTGTCAGCAAAATAGAAGCGCGTATGATCCGGGCTCCAGGCTACAGTATTCGCAATTCCGACTTCGCGCTTCCACTCGGTCACATCGCCATTCGGGTCAATTCGTACCAGAACGCCATCGGTTCCGCCCGCTTCCGATGATGAACCGTCGGGGTTGACATTGTTTCGCATGGAGCCTAGCCAGAGAGAGCCACGCGGATCGGACCGACCGTCATTCATACGGACAGCCGGCCAGCCAGCCAAATGAAATCCATGGTCGTTACGTTCGTCGGAAGCGGGCTTCCAAAATAGTAAGCGTGAGCCCAGAGCCACCGCCAATGTGTCATCGCGGTCGGTCAGACTAAGCGCGGTGACCGGTTCCTCAAAGAACCAGGACTTCACGTTGTTGTTTGTCGGATCGAACCGGTGAATCAGGAAGCGATTAATATCGGTCCAATACAATGCGTGTTCAGCCGCGTGCCAAACGGGACCTTCGCCGCAATGGTCTCCCGTGGGAGCGACACACCGGGGTTCTTCGATCAAAGTCATATCGCTCTATTTAATCGCGGGAGGTTGCTACGCCGCGCCAATCGCTTTGAAGCAAGCCTTAAGATAGCCCATGGCGAAAGCCATACCAGCGTGCCATGGCGCATCGCAAGTCAATAAGGGTGCATGATCGGGAATGACAATTCCGGAGAAGTTGTTCTTGTAAAGAGTTTGTAGGATGCGGAGTACGTCCACATCGCCATCGTCTAGGTGCGTCTCTTTGTAAGCCGGCACTTTGCCGTGAACGTTGCGTAGATGAACGTAAGCGATGCGCTGCTGTGCACTGTATTGGTCTACTGCTTCGTAAACATTGCCATCTTGCATCTCGGCCAGAGTTCCCACGCAACATTCAAGCTGATTGGACGGACTGAGATTGATGTCTATGAGTTTTTGATAAAGATCGGGACGGTACACCAGCCTGGGCTGTCCGCGGACGCTAGCGAGCGGCGGATCATCCGGATGGGCGGCCAGCCGAACGCCAGCTTGTTCGGCTGTGGGCAGGCACGCGTTCAGAAAATCTGCGGCCCGCTGCCAAAGCTGATCGGGACTGGCTTGCGGCACATGGCCGGGCGAGGCCTCAGCATCATAGGTCATGTTCCACACCATGCCGTTCGGAATCGGCGCATCCAATGGACCATCCATGCCGACGCTGATTGCACCACCACGCGCAAACGGGCCGGTGACGCGACCCGCCACGCCGGCAATGCTGAAGTTGTATCCGATAATAGGAACGCCTACTTCGCCCACGCGTTGAATGATGGTTTTCAAGCCTTGGAGTTGCTGATGCTTGCGAGGGCCGTCCAGCAGCACGTCCGACCAATGTGCTGGATCGAAGTTTTCAATTGCCTCCCAAATCAATCCGGCGTCTTCAATCTGCTTTTTGATTTCGCGCAGTTCCTGGATAGTCCATAACTGGTTCGGATCGCCAGCATGACCCCAGCCGGCCAACTGTCCAGTGGGCTGATTCTGGGGCGGATTGGCTGAGCCGCCTTCCTTGAAGTAATCCACCAGATGGACCACGACATGCGTGGCGCCCACTTGCCTCGCGAAGGCCAGGTAAGCAGGATTGAGCATGTGCCGGTATAGACCCAGGCCGAGTTTCATTCATCAGACTCCCGGACCAGTTTATGCGAGCGGTGATGCCGGAACGCTATTAAATGGTGCGTGTTCTAGCTTTGGGAGGGACTAAACTGCGTGGCTATATCGCCGCGGAAGCTGATTGTGCCCACATGTGTCAGGCGACTTTCCAAGTCGGCCCAGATTTCGCCACCCATGTCCGTCCAGCGCTTACAGAAGCTGAAGTCTTCGCTCAGGTAAGTTTCGGTGGCTTCATCAATAATGCAGTTGAACAAGGCGTATCGCCAGGTACTGCCGGCGAGTTTGTCGTCCGGTTTATGATCGTGCGCGTAGCGCAGTTCGGGATAGTGGGCAATCATGGCGAGCAAGGCGGCTCGCTTGATCATCAGGAAGCCATTTCCGGCAAACGACACACTGGCGAATCCTTGCGTGGCTTCGATCTTCCCGCCCGCCTGAAATTCGATCATGTAGGAAAGTGCTGCCGATTCCAGTGGGCTCATACCCGATTCGGCAACATTCCTGACCTTCTTCCAGTCGATCCGCTTAATGGGATAGACACCGGCAGTCACGTCCTTGTCGAAATCGAGCAAGCGAAAGACCTGCTCGGGCTCAAAGCCGATGTCGGCATCAATGAAGATCAGATGAGTGGCCGCGTCATTGGCCAGGAAGTCTGCCACTATGTTCTGGCGCGCCCGAGTGATCAGCGCGTCGCTCCCCTTCATCTGAACCTGCAACCGGATGGACCTTTGTATGCAGGCGACCTGGAGCTTCAGCAGCGAACCAGCGTATAGGTCTGTGACTAATCTGCCGTAGCAGGGAGTGCCCACCACCAGGCAGATGGGGCCGTCAGACTTGGGCATTTAGGGCTGGAGAGGCATTGTGGCTTTGCCGGCAGAACCTGAATAGATCAGTTCAATGGAATGAATGCCTGGAGCCCTGCCGGAGTAATGAAAGAACAGCAAACCGGCTTCGGGCAGCGTTCGGTCACCAATGGGAAGTGAGGATCTTCGCAGGTAGTCAGCCATGGAACGCTGCATAGCAATCGGTATGTGCACAATCACCGGCATGGAGCCTTCCTCCCTGGCGCCGGTGCTGAGTCCATTTTTCGATTTGTTCTCTTTCGCCGCCAGTTCTTCGGGCGCCTGGTAGGTAGGGTCCTTCAAAGAGTGTGTGACAAAGCCGTAAGGAACGCCGGCTATTGGAGTCTTCTTGTCGTTGATGCGGATGGAGAAATCTTCGGGTGAGACCATCAGCTTTTCGCCCGCCGGACCGAACAGCCCCACTTCCACTACGACGAACTCTTCCGTAGAGAGCGGGCCTTCGGGGCGGGGCACCGAGTGGCCAGCAAACTCTGCCCCGATCTTTAGAGTGCCGGCTTCGCCTTGGGCCTGGTACTCAGAAGCGCTAGCCCTGGGCGGCATCCCTTTCGCTTCGGAGGGCTTTTCTTCCGTCTGGGCTTCCTTAATAGGGCTGCCTTGCGTTTGAGCGGTCTGCCCGAAGGAGTAGAGCGAAGGCCCCATGACCAGCATTCCGGCCATGAAAACTGAGGAAAGTTGCATTTCAGTTCACAAGTTAACATAGGCGAACCGTGGGCCAAATTCCTGCGCAAGATGGGCGCGCTGAGTAGTACGATGCCTAAGGATGCCCTTTCCACTCAAGGTCGAATATGTAAACAAAAAGAAGATTAGGGCGCGTAACAAAGTTCACTACCGCATCAATCACCTGCCCATTTGGATCTTTGTTTATTTCCTTGCCCCCGGGCCGCTTACTTTCGATCTTTTCGCTCGTGGCGGCAATGCCATGCACTGGCTCTGGCTTGGCGTTGTGCTGCTGGGGACCGCGATTGCCGGTTATTTCGGCCAGCTTCCCGGTGTCGAGCCGAAGCCCTATATTCTGCTTTTCAACGAAGATAAGCCGAATCCAATGTATCGCCGGGTCTGTTACAGCTTTGCTTGGAACGCATTGCTTAATTTTGCGGTTCTGAACTTGGCTGGCTTGATGGTGGCGGTGGCAACAGGACGGTGGATCCTGGATCAAATCTATGCTTACGGCTACTTTCCGGTGTTGATGATGGTGCTTGCGGCTGGAGTTTTGGGCGTGCTGCCACGGGCCGGTCGATCCACCAAAGGGGAGGGTTTTGAGCGGAGGTATTTTTACGGTGCGGTTTGGTCGATATCCGTAGCTCAAACAACGCTGTTGATTCTTTGGAAGAGTCTGCCTAAAACGCATGCTACCGATATCGAGAAGCTGACTATATATAGCGCCGTGCTGGTAGCCGTTGCCACTGCCTGCGCTTATGGCCTGCTGCCGAGGACGCGCCCGGTACTTCCCGGCGAGCTGATGGTGGCAGACTAAGTCTAAATTCTGTGCTTGCATTTCTTATTGTTCTTGCTGCGACGATGGTGGCGCTGTTGGTTGTTGAGGTTCTGGCGGAGCGCCATGACCTGCGCAAATATCCAGCACCGGGTGAATTGGTTCCGATTGATGCCAGGAGGCGGCTGCATGTCATTGAACATGGCAAGCAGTATTCGCCGGAAACGCCTGTGGTGATCTTAGAGGCGGGCCTGGCCGCCACGTCGCTGAGCTGGCTTTTTACGCCTCCGCTGCTAGCCGAGTTTGCGCGTGTGATCTCCTATGACAGGGCTGGCCTGGGCCGAAGCTCGGATGCCCGGGAGGCGCCTACCGTGGATCACTTGCTTGCAGATTTGGATGCGCTGACGAAGGCTCTTGGGGTGACAGGGCCCTTGATCCTGGTGGGGCACTCTTTTGGAGGATTGATTGCGCGCACCTTTGCGCATCGGCATCCGGACCGGGTCATGGGCCTTGTGTTGGTAGACCCGGTTTCATTAGTCACCTACTCGAAGCCCGACCGGCAGCATAAGCGACGATTGCGTATCGCGGCCCGGTTGTCCAGACGCGGAGGGTTGATGGCGAGGCTGGCAGTGGTGCGCACGACGTTGTGGCTGGTTGCCCGCGGCAGCCGGAAGTTGCCCGCGGTGGTGGCGCGCATTTCGGCCGGCAAGGGTAGCGCGGTCATGGACCGTCTGGCCGGCGAAATTCGCAAACTCCCACCCGATACGCATGGGCCCATTCGCGCCCACTGGTCAAGACCCAGATCGTTCGTATTGATGGCTGAATATTTACGCCTGCTACCTTCCGCGGCGAGCCAGGCGTTGAACATGCCGGTGCCGGCGCATATTCCTATGATTGTTTTGTCAGCCGCGTCGGCGACGCACGCAGAACTGGCCGAACGAGACGACTGGACGCGGAATAATCCAGCAAGCCGGCATGCGCAGATTCCGAACACGACGCACTGGCTTCAATTGGACCGGCCTGATCTGGTAGTGGATGCCGTGCGCGAGCTAATGCCTCAACCGGCCGGTAGAGTCCGGTAAGTTCCTGTTCAAGATTTAGAGAACAGCACCAACGATGGCGGCGAGCAACAAAGGCCCGATATGCGCGAACGCCAGAGCTACACCGCCTGCAGCCGCGATGGCGCCAAATACTGGTATGCCAGTGAGGATGGAGGCCAGGAAAAAGAGAGCGACGCCCACAATAACGCCCGGCAAAATGGCTGCCAGGACAGCGTTACCCACCGACCCAGCTTTGCGGCCCCCGACGAAGCCCGCGATCAAAGGTCCTATAAGCGGCAGCCAGAACAAAAGGATAGACAGGACGAACATCCAGGTCATTGCGCTTGAAACACTGCCGGGCTTATTTGCCATTCCAAGAGTCTCTCATATAATCCAAACTTGAAACTCACACGAGTGGTTGGGTTGGCGGCCACGATCACGGTTGCTTTGGCAACCGCCCAGACGCCGGTGTTTGACGTCATCATCCGGAACGGACACATTGTTGACGGCACCGGATCGCCCTGGTATGCCGCTGACCTGGCGATACAGAATGGGCGAATTGTGCGAATCGGTAAGCTGACGAATGCACACGCCCGGAGCGAGATAGACGCCAGCGGAATGGTGGTGACACCGGGGTTTATCGATATGCTCGGGCAATCTGAGTTGTCGGTGCTGGTTGATCCGCATCTTCCGTCCAAAATTTTCCAGGGCATAACGACGGAGATCACGGGCGAGGGTAATTCGGCTGCGCCTCAAACGAAGAAGCTGCTGGCAGCGGATGCGGCGACTTATCAGCACTATGGCATCCAGGCTGACTGGACCACGTTCCGCGAGTATTTTGCACGGCTGGAAAGACAGGGGATTGGGATCAACTTTGCGAGCTATGTGGGCGCTACGCAGGTGAGGCGCGCAGTCATCGGCGACGATTATCGCGACCCGACGGCGGCTGAACTGCAGCAGATGAAAGCCCTGGTCCGGCAAGCTATGGAGGACGGGGCGGTGGGATTGTCGACGGCATTGCAATATGCACCGGCGCCTGCCGCAAAGACGGAAGAGTTAATTGCGCTGGCCTCTGAGGCGGCAAGCTACGGGGGCACTTACGCCACGCATATGCGGAGCGAGGGAGATGGCATTGATGCCGCTCTTGATGAGGCGTTTCGAATTGGGAAAGCGGCGCATATTCCGGTTGAGATCTGGCACTTGAAAGCAGCGGGAAAACAAAATTGGGGGCGTATGCCCGAGATTGTTAAACAGATTAACGAGGCCCGCGACCGGGGAATTGATGTAGCGGCTGACACATACGCTTATCCCGCCTGGTTCAATACGTTTTCAGCCTTCGTGCCGCCGTGGGTTCATGATGGCGGAGATTTAAGAATGGTGGCCAGGTTGAGGGATCCAGGCGCGCGCGCACGCATTCGCAAGGAGATGATGGCGGCGGGCGGGGACTGGGATAACGAGTGGCAAGAGATACCGGGGCCGGAAGCAATCTTAATATCGGTAGTGCAGAATCCGAAGCTGCTGCCTTTGCAGGGCAAGACGATCGCAGAGATTGCAAAACAACGGGGCACGGACCCCATCGACACGATATTCGACCTCTTAATTGAGGACCCGGCGATGTCCGTCGCAGTATTCGCCATGTCGGAGAGCGACATAACGCTTGCATTGAAACAGCCTTGGACATCCATCGACAATGATTCGCAAGGCACGGCCCCGACCGGAATTCTAGGAAAGGAACACCCGCATCCAAGGGCGTATGGGACCTTCCCTCGAATTCTACGCAAATACGTTCAAGAGGAGCATTTGCTGACTCTGCCGGACGCGATCCGCAAGTTTAGTTCGCTACCGGCTCAGAGGCTTCGGCTCGCCGACAGAGGCGTGCTGAAGGAGGGTATGTGGGCCGACGTGGACATTTTTGACCCAGCCGCCATTACCGACCTGGCAACCTTTGAAAACCCTAATCAGGTAAGCAAAGGAATGCAGTTCGTGCTGGTGAATGGCAAACCGGTGATTGTCAACGGTAAAATGACAAGTCTGCTGCCGGGCAGGGTGCTGCGGAGCAATAGCCAATAAATTACCGGAACATCCCTAAAGCGTAGGCGGTGATTATAATCACGAGAATTGTGCCGAGACCAATACCAGCGCCGCCGGCGTAACCCCAACGGCTGTGGCCCCAATACCCGCCGCCTCCGCCTAAGACCAACAATAAGACTATAAGCAGTATGATCATCATTCAGCCCGTTTGACTCGAAACCCGGCTGCTATATCTCAGAAAATTTTCTATCGTTAAAAAATGTTGAATCGCCGTGAATTTGTTGCTTTGAGTGCCGCTTCGACGCTTGGCCTGACATCAGCTCCCGCCAGCCCGGTGAGATTGGGCATTGATTTGTTCAGCTTGCGGGGCCAGAAGTGGACAGCGTTCCAGTTCCTTGATTACTGCGCCAATCAAGGCGTCCAAGTGGTCCATTTCTCCGAGATACGGTTCCTGGGGTCGTTGGATCCGGCGCATCTGGTGAGTGTCCGGAATCATGCTCAAAGCCTCGGACTACAGCTTGAAATCGGGATGAAGTCGATCTGCCCGACTTCGAAGATGTTTGAGGCGTCGCAGGGAACGGCATTCGATCAACTCACAAGGATGATGGATTCGGCGAAGATTATCGGGTCGCCGATTGTCCGCTGTGTGCTGGGAAGTGCCGACGACCGCAAGCCTGGGCCGATAGAAGCGCGAATCAGCGATATGGTGCAAGTGCTGCATAGCGTACGGTCGAAGGCCTTGGACAGCGGAATAAAGATCGCGATTGAGAACCACGCCGGCGACATGCAAGCCCGCGAACTGAAGAGCCTGGTAGAGCAAGCGGGTCCGGAGTTCGTCGGCGTTTGTCTCGATTCCGGTAATCCGCTGTGGACTATGGAAGATCCACATTTAACGCTAGACGTGCTACACCCCTACGTACTGACAAGCCACGTCCGGGATAGCGCCGTTTGGAATGTGCCGGAAGGCGCAGCGGTCACGTGGGTGCAAATGGGGCGGGGCAATGTGGATATCGACACATACATAAAGAAGTACATTGAGCTGTGTCCAGGGAGGGCTGTGTCGTTGGAATCAATTGTTTTCGGCCCCAAGATCCTGCCTTTTAAGAACAAGAGCTTCTGGGAGCAGTATCAAAACATGCCGGCTTGGGAGTTCGAGCGGTATCGTGAGATCGCCGACCGTGGAAAGCCCTATCGCGATGAACCCTGGGAGTCGACTGGGGAAGCAAATCGGGAGAAAGACGCATTGGAAGAAAGCTTGAAGTACTTGAAGGCGCTGGTCGGCGTAAGCGGCAAAACTGCTGTCACGGCGAATCTGCCGAAAACATGAGTTCGATCGACGATTCATCCGGGGCCCGCATTGCGCGAGTGATCCTCGAACACGCGGCGAAGATCAGCAGCGAGCAGGACATATCCGCGCTGGTAGGGCTGCACGCTGCCCTGGCGAGGGATTTGGCTGGAGGCGACCGCTCCAGTGTGTGGCTAATTGACGAAACCAAGCAAGAGCTTTGGACGCGCGTAGCCGATGGCATGGACGAGATTAGAATCCCGCTGAATACCGGCATTGTGGGCGCGTCTGTCGCGAGGAACGAAATCATCATTGCAAATGATTTAAGCAATGATTTGCGATTTCACCGGAACGTGGACAGGTCCAGCGGTTACCAGACGGAATCTGTACTGTGCATCCCACTGCACGCTTCCGATCGGATTATCGGCGCCTTGCAGGTCTTGAACAAACCGGGCGGGTTCAGTGACCAGGACGCGGAACTCATGAGTCTTATGGCTGTCTACGCCGCGTCTGCGATTCAGACCGAGCGGCTGCGTCACGAGGCAGAATTGAACCGCCTTTTGACGCATGAACTGAATATTGCCCGTGATGTTCAAATGAAACTTCTGCCGCGGTCCTTCCCGCCGGTACCGGGGCTTGAGTACACCGCCTTCTTCCGGTCGGCCAGGTTTGTTGGTGGAGATTTCTACGATCTACTCCCGTTGAGCAACGGCGCCTTCGCCTTCACCTTGGGAGACGTTTCCGGCAAGGGTGTCCCGGCGGCCGTGCTGATGGCCAGCACTCACACGCTGCTGCGAAGCCTTTTGACCATGAAATCAGAGAATCTGAGCAGAGTGGTTACTGAGCTAAACCAGGCCATGCATTTGACGTCAAGCGACGATCGCTATTCCACGCTTTTCTGCGGCGTGATTAATCCAGAGCGCAACCAGATGCGCTACGTCAATGCAGGTCAGATACCGCCCTACATCGTGAAGCAGGATGGCCGGCTGGAGAGCCCTCCTGGAGGCAACATCCCGGTGGGTATGCTTGGGAACTCTGTCTATCGCGAAGGATGCATTCCGCTCGACCCGGATGACATGTTGGTCTGCGTTTCGGATGGCCTCACGGAGGTAAAGAATCCTATGCAGGAGTTCTGGGATGAAAGCACGATAGAAAGCGTCTTGCGCAAAAATGCCGGGTGCGAACTTTCCGGTTTGACAGACGAACTTGTCCAGGCAGCCGACAAGTGGGCGGATGGCGCGGAGCAGCACGACGACATGACTCTAGTAGCGGTACGAATCCGAGGCTGAACGACTATCGCACTGATTGTTTCGCTGATACAATCCGTAAGGCGAAGATTTATCCCGAATTCGGTTAGAGGAGTGTGATGAAAGTTCTGTTGCCGCTTTTGATGGTAATTGGGAGTGTTTGCGCATTCGCCACGACAGCCACAACGGTTAGTCCATGCGGAACCGCGAGCCTTGATACCTACGAGAGCAGTTACAACTTTCCTGCTTCCTCAGGTTGCGCTATCGGTGTTCTCGACTATTCTAATTTCACTTATCACGCGCTGAGCAACGCACCAGCGACCTCCGATATCATTTTGACGCCGTCAGCCAGCGATCAAGGGTTCGGGTTCACTCATGCGGGCGGGTCGCCGTTTACTGCTAACGCCGGACAGATCGTTCAATTTGAAATCGATTTTAATATTCTGATTGACCCGGCTCCAGTTATCCATGGTTCGACTGTAAGGATCGATCCTCCGACCGGGGACGTCACCGTGACCGAGAACTTCTGTAACGATTCGATTTATTTTTTCCCTGGAACCTGTTTTGGCGGACCTGTCGATAAGCTGTCCGTTGGTACGCCCGTCACCGGCTACCCTTACTCTGCCTCCATCACATTTGAAAATCCCGCCATGAGTTTTGAAACTGTTGGTATTCTGTTCACGCTGGATGGGACTAACGGTGCTTCATCGTTTGACGGCGTAGACACAGGCACCCAATTGACGCTTTCGCCGGAACCGGCAAGCATTCTCCTGGTGGGTATATTTTTGTTGGGCGGTTTAGCAGTCAAAAAGAAACTGCATTCCTGATTTCCAGAGTGATGCTTCGTGTTGCGCTGGTTCTGATTCTCGCGACCATTGCAAGCACCGCGCTTAGGGCGGATCTTAGCCCGGAATCGGGATCGTTCCTTACTCAAAGGTACGCTGCCAAGGATTACGCTGCCAACCCGCAAAACTGGGTCGCTATCCAGGATGCTCGGGGTGTGATGTATTTCGGAAACACCGACGGCATATTGGAGTTTGACGGAGTCAGCTGGCGGCGGATTCCGCTCTCCATACGGTCAGGAGTTCGAGCGTTCGGAATCGATTCACGCGGCACCCTCTTCGTTGGTGGCCAGGGAATCTTTGGATACCTATCGGCTGATGCGGCAGGCGCATCCCAATTTGTATCGTTATTAAACCTGGTCCCGCCGGAAGATCGATCTTTTACCGATGTCTGGGACGTGCTTCCGACGCCGGAGGGTGTTTATTTTGCCTCGCAGCGACGACTGTTCCTCTACACCGCCGGCAGTACTTTGAAAGTTTTTAAGCCGACTGAGCGATTCGGCCGCGCGTTTCTTTACCACGACGAATTCTTCATCAATTCATCCGACCAGGGTCTCTTGACCATGCGTGGGAAAGATTTAATCAGCAGCTTTCAGGGCTATAACAAAATAGTCAATGCCTCGCGGAGCGCAACTCCCTTACTGGCCAGCCCAGACCACCTGTTTCGTTTCGCCGTGGGTCCGCCCGAGCCGATTGCTACCGAGGCGGACCGATATTTTAAGCAGCACCTGATTTATACCGTCAGTGAGTTGCCGACAGGCGATATCGCTGTAGGCACCAAGACCGGGGGCCTGGTGATTCTTAACTCGAAAGGCCAGTTAGAGCGGGTGCTCCTAACTAAAGATGGATTGCCGAGCGACTACATCTCCAATATCTACTCCGACCGCGACGGCGCTTTGTGGCTGACGACGGACAACGGCATCGTTCGCCTGGTCAGTTCGCTCACCAGTTTTGGTGAGCAGCAGCAGTTGCGTGGCAGCGTATATGCGATTGGCCGGTTGGGCGGAGTCCTGTACGTGGGCACCTCACTGGGCGTTTTCCGCATGCGCACAGTTCGGGGCGCGGCCCCAGTGTTTAGCGCCGTTGCCGGATTGCAGGATATGGTTTTCGACATCGCCGAGCACAATGGCTTGTCCTTCGCCGGCACCGAGCGCGGACTCTTCCTTCTTGGCGACGGAGCAATTCATCGAATCGTCGGCGGGGTCATTTACGACATTAGTTTCTCTCGCCACGACCAGAGCGTCGTCTATACCGCCGGTAGCGACGGTGTTCAGGTTCTCAAGCATATCGGCAACTCCTGGCAGGTGGTGAAGAAGGAAGTGGGGAAGGGGCAGGAGTTTCGAACTGTGGTCGAAGCCTCTGATGGCCAGGTATGGGCAACAACGGCGGATTCCATCTGGCGCATAGACTTCAGCGAAGACACTCCCAAGGCTACGGAATTCAGGGCTGATAAAGGTGTTCCGGCTGGATGGGAGAACGTGTATTGGTTTCGCGGTCACGTGGTTTACGCTTCCGAGAATGATGGTTTGCTGAAGTTCTCCAAATCATCTCAAAGCTTTGTTCCTGATGCTGAACTGGGAGAGCGGTTTACGCGAGGCCACCTGGGCGTATATAACTTGCGGGAAGATGCGTTGAAGAACATTTGGATCACCGGGAACGGTTACCAAGGCGTTCTGCGGGGAGATCGCTGGTTCCCGCAACCTCTCCTGCAGGCCGGGATCTCCGAGTTGTTTGCGCTGCACCTGGATCCGGATGGCACCTGCTGGTCATCGGGCGCCAGCGGAACGCTTTTTCGATACCAAGCGCCCGCTCAAAGAAAGCAGGACCGTTTTGCGGTTCTGCTCCGCAGCGTGAACCTGACGAACCAAAACACGCCGCTCTATCGGGGCGATGGCAACGAAACAGAGAAGCTGAGACTTCCGTATAGCGAGAACGCGTTCCGCTTCGAATTTGCAGCTCCTTTCTTCGAAGATCAGGCCTCAGTGGAATATCAGGTTCGTTTGGAGGGAAGTGATTCAGCATGGTCCCCCTGGAGCACTGAAACACGCAAAGACTACACAAATCTCCTGGAAGGCAGATACAACTTCCACGTACGGGCGAGAAACCCGCATGGAGAGGTTAGCCCGGAAGCGGTATTCCGGTTTTCACTGCTGCCACCCTGGTATCGCACCTGGTGGGCTTACGCGTTCTATGTGGCGGCATTTCTGTTGGCGGGATGGCTAATTCTCCGATGGCGACTCCGGGCTTTGCGAGCTAGAAACCGATGGCTTGAAGCAGTTGTGGAAGAGCGAACGGCGGAAGTACGTTCGGAGCGTGATCAGAATGAGGCGCTCCTGCTGAACATCCTGCCGAAGCCCATAGCCGCTGAGTTGCGCACAACAGGGTCGGTGAAACCAACAGCTTTCGAAGATGTGACGGTGTGCTTCAGTGATTTCGTTGGCTTCACTCTGTCGAGCGAGAAACTGCCTCCTTCGGAACTTATCTCGTCTCTGAACGAGTACTTTACTGCTTTCGATGAAATTATAGGCCGATATGGGCTGGAGAAGCTCAAAACAATTGGAGACGCCTATATGTTTGCCAGCGGTCTTCCCAATACCATCTCCGTCGCACGCCGTCGATGCTGTACTAGCTGCCTTGGAGATGGTGGAAACCGCCCGGAGGTTGGCTCGCCCGGAGAAAGGTGTAAATTGGAGCATTCGCCTCGGGCTCTACAGTGGACCCGTTGTTGCCGGCGTTGTGGGTGTGCGCAAATTTGCGTTCGATATCTGGGGTAACACAGTAAACTTCGCCTCTCGCATGGAGTCAGCCGGCCTGGCAAACCGGGTGAATCTATCTGAAACCACTTGTTCGCGAGTTTCTGATTTCATTGAGTGCGAGCCGCGCGGGCGGGTGCGCATAAAAGAAGGGCGGGAGTTCGAGATGTTTTTCGCGGTTGGGCCCAGGCCGGAGCTACTTGCAGGCCCGTGGAAAAATGGAGTTCCAGAGGCGTTCCGCCTGAAGTATGAGCGGGCATTCTCCAAGTCATTGAAGGCCTTTCCGAATCTCAATGAGAGTAGCCGTGGGTCACTGGCGGGTTCACGTGAAGTAGGCTAGGCGGGTCTTCCCGTTATACATGTTCCGTGGTCCTACCTCGAATGAGTTGATCGAGGCTGAATTTGCCGGCGCCGGTTATGACTAATGTGACAGAGATTGCGAGATAGACCCACGCCAGCTCACCGTTTCGCTGTCCAAAGAAGGCAAAATTGTGGACCAGGCTGAACGCAACCAACAGATTGATTGCGATGAATGCTGCCGCCAGGCGAGTGCCAAGGCCGAGAATGATTAGAACGGAACAAATGGCATCTGAGATCAGTGCAACTGCCAGGCTTGGAACAGGTCCTATATGAAGAGGATCAGGAAAGTGGGCAGCCATTTGGGAAAAGCCTGTCAATTTCTCCAAGCCGTGCTTCAGGAATAAGCTAAAGCCCGCACAGACCCGGAGCAAGAGTAAGGCGAGGTCGATCTTTGGCGGGGCAAAGTAGAGTTTAGTGATGGTGTTCATAGAAGGTCAGGGTGAGCGTAAGCTACCCCGTCGAATAACGCACGGGTTGTACGCAGAAGGCCAGCCCGTTTGACTACGGGTTGCGGGCCGGAAAGATCTAACTCCAGATTGACCGTGAATTCACCTGACGGATGTTCTATAGACAAGGACTGTTTCGAATCAAGCTCGACGACAGCTACGCCTTGAGCGGCTGAACCCGGAAGGATACACGCGGTAGCTACTGACACAGCTCCGAACACGCCAATCGAGTTATGGCACGCTTTCGGAATGAAAGTACGAGTCATGAGACAGCCGCCGTTTATCGGAGGTGCAATCAAGGAAATCTTCGGAATGACGGCTGAAGATACGTCGCCGAGTCCCATCAACCGGCCTGCCTGCAAACGGATGCTCTCTATTTTTGCCTTCAGCTCCAGATCCTGATCCAGCGCCGATACGGACTCGTAGCCTGATTGCCCTAAGGCTTGAGCCTGGATAACCAGAACAGGCATCCCGTTATCGATACAGGTGACGGGGATATCATCAATTATGTTGACGACAGTTCCGGTCGGCAACAGAGACTTGCACACCGAACCCGCGATATCCATGAAGAAAATCTCTACAGGCGCACTCGTTCCCGGAACGCCGTCTATTCTGGCGTTGCCGCGGTAGGAGACACGTCGTCCGGGAGTTTGCACTCTCAGTTCCGCAGCAGTGTTCGTGTTCAGCATCATTACCCGGACGACCGTGATACCGTCCTGAGCTTCAACGACTCCTCGTTCAATTGCGAAGGGGCCCACTCCGGCCAGGATGTTTCCGCAGTTCGGTGAGGTGTCTACCAATGCGTCGGTGACCGCCACCTGTGCAAAGAGGAAATCGACGTCAATGCCTGGTTGGACAGATTTTCTGACAATCGCGACTTTGCTACGTAGAGGATGAGCGCCTCCAAGGCCATCGATCTGAGTGGCATCCGGCGACCCCATGATGGACAGCAGCAAAGCGTCTCGCCGCTTTAGATTAATGGGTAAGTCATCAGCAAGAAAGTAGGCGCCTTTGGAGGTTCCGCCTCGCATCAACATGCAGGGGATGCCAATTTGATCATTCATCGGTGTGCTCTTCGAGTTGTGGGCGCCCTTTGAACAGCGGGCGCACGGAAGGCTGCCGCAAGAAATGGAATGACATGCTGGACATTCGCTTCCAAATCACCCGGATCACAGCGGCCTTGGGAGAACGCTTTGATCCGATGCGGCCCTGAGGCTGAGTAGTAAATTGTGCCCAGCATGAAATGAAAGCGCCACAGGATTTCGTCAGGAGTAAGGTGTGGTAGACAGGCATGCAAGACCTTCAGGAAGGTGGTGCTGGAGAAATCAAAGTTTTCGGCTACCAGGTGCTCTAGCAGAGTCGAGTCTTCCGCCGCGAGAATCGCCCTCAAACGGCTGAACGAGGTCTGCCCTCTGCCATCGTGAGTTACCGCAAGAGCAGGTCGTACAAAGGCTTCGAGTACCTCCTCAAGTAAGGGTGGATTGGAGCGTGACTGAGCTTCGCCGAGTAGCCGCATTCGCTCAGCATTCATGTTGCTGCAATGACGCCGGTAGATCTCGGCCAGCAATCCTTCTTTGCCGCCAAAGTGGTAACCAACCAACGACCAGTTCACGCCGGCGTCAGAGGCAATAGTCCGCACGGAGACTCCTCGATACCCTGAATTCGCGAAAAGGCGTTCGGCTGATTGAATCAGTTTTTCACGCGTGGCTCTGGCAGGTTCGGCTGTCTGCATGGCTCTAGTCGATTATAAGTTCTACTTGCACAATTGTGCAAGAGTGCTGTATGATCCACTTGTTCAGCTTTGCGGCCATGTCATTCGCGCCATCTTTCCACGATGTTTCTCACGTTGGGCATATAGAAATTTTGACTCCGGAACCGGAGAAGAGCCTGGCTTTCTTCAAAGACCTGGTTGGGCTGGCTGAATCGGGCCGAAAAGGGGATTCCGTATACCTGCGGGCGTGGGGCGATTATGAGGTCTGCACATTGAAATTGACGGCTTCGAAAACCTCCGGTTTAGGTCATGTCGCCCTCCGCACGAGGAGCCAGAAAACGTTAGAAGATCTGGCGGAAGGCCTGGAAGGAAATTGGACGGCGGGCGATTTTGGACATGGCGCGGCCTTTCGATTTTTAACGCCGGACGGGCACCCATTTGAGATCTACTATGAAACCGAGAAATTTGCGGCGCCGGCAGAGCTGAAAACGTGTTTCAAGAATCAGCCACAGCGCAGAGCGCTCAGCGGCGTCGCGCCGCGGCGTCTGGATCATGTGAATCTGCTTGCGGCGGACGTCACAGCGACACGAACATTCCTGCAGCAAAGGCTGGGCATGCGGGTCACGGAACAAATTGTGTTGGAGGATGGCTCGGAAGGTGGCGCGTGGCTTAGCGTCACGAACAAGAGTTATGACGTTGCGGTGACACTCGACCACAGGGGTGCGCGAGGACGGCTGCATCACGTAACTTATTTCATGGACGCCCGGGAAGAAGTGCTGCGAGCGGCGGACCTTCTGGTGGAGGCCGGCGTTCCGATTGAGACCGGACCGCACAAGCACAATATTGGGCAGACATTTTTCCTCTACTGTTTTGAACCTGGCGGTAACCGATTCGAACTGGCTTTCGGCGGGTATTTAATATTCGACCCCGATTGGGCGCCGGTGGTTTGGACCGAAGCCGACCGGGCGAAAGGACAAGCCTGGGGCCTAAAGACAGTAGATTCTTTTCATACGTACGGCACTCCGCCAGTGGTGGAATAAAGGATTTCTCGAAACTCCCATGAACCAAACTTCCGGCAAGACGATTTTCGTTGTAAGCGCGCATGCCGCTGACTTTGTGTGGCGTGCGGGCGGGGCGATTGCGCTCTACGCGGAGCGCGGATATCACGTTCGCATCCTGTGCCTTTCATTTGGTGAGCGCGGCGAAAGCCAGGGCGCTTGGAAAGAAGAGGGCATGACCGTGGAACGCGTGAAAGAAATCAGACGAGAAGAATCAAGCCGCGCCGGGGGCATTTTAGGCGCGGATATACGCTTCTTCGACTCAGGCGATTATCCGCTCGTTCCCTCGGAGGAGACCGTGCGCGAGATGGTCACTGAGTATCGGACACGCCAGCCGGTCTTTGTCCTGACACATCCTTTTCTTGACCCGTACAACCCGGATCATCCGACGGCAAATCAAGTGACCTTGCAGACTCGCGTCTATGCGCAAGCGGCAGGGTACCCTGCGCCCGGTAAGGAGTTGGGGGCTCCGCCCGTGTTTATGTTTGAACCTCACCAGCCGGAGCAGTGTAACTTCAAGCCGCAAGTGCTGCTGGACATTACTTCGGTGTGGGACAAGAAGAAAGCGGCCATGGAGTCCATGCACGCGCAGGGACATCTGCTGGACTATTACACGGATTTAGGGAAGCGGCGCGGGGTTCAGGCGGTTCGGAATTCTGGCAAGAAAATCAAATATGCGGAGGCGTTCGAGCGGGTGTATCCCGAGGTCACGGAGGAACTGTCGTGAAGAACGTGATTGTCAAGAACACCCGCAGGGCCGACCGTGCGACCGTTGATTTGTTGGGGACTCTGGGAGTAGCGACGGTACACGAGGCGCAAAGGCGGACAGGGTTAATGCAACCTTATCTGCGCCCCATTTATCCAGGTGCGCGCGCCGCCGGCACCGCCGTGACCGTCTCTTGTCAACCGGGCGATAACCTGATGATTCACGCTGCCATGGCAGTTGTCTCACCTGGGGACATATTGGTGGTGACCACCACATCGCCTTCGACGGACGGAATGTTCGGTGAACTCCTGGCGGAATCCTGCCGGGCTCATGGCGTAGTGGGATTAGTGATCGATGCAGGGGTTCGCGACGTGGCGGAACTGGAAGCCATAAACTTTCCTGTCTGGTCCAAAGCAATCTCAGCGCAGGGAACAGTGAAAGCCACCGCGGGTTCGGTCAATGTGGATGTGGTGTGCGCCGGGGCGCTGGTGCAACCGGGCGATGCGATTGTGGCGGACGCAGATGGAGTGGTTGTTGTGCCGCGAGATCGCGTTTCCGAAGTCGCGCAATTGGCTGAAGCCCGGCGTCAGAAGGAAGAACTTGCGCGTGAGCGATTGAAAGCAGGGGAATTAGGCCTGGATATGTATGGCCTAAGGGAACTGTTAGCCCAACTCGGTGTGGAATGGCGCGACGGTGAAGCTTGAGCGTTACGACGATAGGCTTTCTCGGGTTTGGCGAAGCAGCCTTTCAAATAGCCAAGGGGTTGCGGCAGGCAGGATTGCAATATACGTTCGCATACGATATCGATCGCACGCCGCTGGTTGAATCGAGAGCATGCGAAACCGGCACAACGCTGGTCCGTTCACCGTCAGAACTGGCGGAAGCAGCGCCGCTCCTGTTCTCTCTCGTCACCGCTTCATCCGCTTTGCAAGCTGCCCTGGAGACTGCTGCGTTTCTAACAAGTAGACATCTGTATGTGGATCTCAACTCTGTATCGCCAGCATCCAAGCGCTCTATTGAGGCGCAAGTGTGTAGTAACAAGGCCATGTTTGTAGAAGCCTCCATTATGGCTCCCGTGCCGCCCTATCAACATCGAGTTCCTATTCTAATGACAGGTTCCGCCGCTCCCGAACTAGTGAGAGACCTGGCTCCGTTCGGCATGTGTCTCGAGGTGATGGATGGAAACACCGGCGCCGCGGCTGCGGTCAAGATGTGCCGCAGCATTGTCGTGAAAGGGTTGGAAGCCCTGCTGTTCGAAGCGACTCGCGCGGCCTGTAGTTTCGGTGCGGAGGAGAGGGTCTTTCGATCTCTTGATGAGACATTTCCAGGAATGAATTGGAAAAGTCTGGCGACCTATATGATTGGGCGGGTGGTGGTTCATGGTGAACGGCGCGCGCAGGAAATGGCTGAGGTTGCTGAGACCTTGAAATCAGTGAATGTCGAGCCCATTATGTGCCAAGCTACGACTCGATTGCTGGCCTGGAGCGTTGAGATGGACTTTAAGTCTAAGTTCGGGCCTGCGGGGCCGGAGCAGTTCAGCGACGTCATGGAGATCTTGAGCCGAAAGGAAAGTGCTCTCAAGTGAAGAAAGCTATCTGGTTAGTTTGGATTGCCTTTGCAGCCGTTTCCTTGCAAGCGGCAGATCTTCAGCCCACTGCTCCCGTGATGGAATGCGAGGCGTTGAAGGATGCCAACCTAAGCGGCGTCGCGGATGCGCCCATTCACATCCTATCTGCCGAGAAGGAAATAGCCGGAAAACCAGCCGCGTTCTGCAAGGTTACTGGATTTGTAGATCCTCACGTGAATTTCGAGGTGAGGCTGCCGCTAACTTCCTGGACTCAGCGGTATCTTCAGACCGGTTGCGGAGGGCTTTGCGGTCACCTCGGCATACACGTGGAAAATGACCGTGGCTGCGGAGTGGCTGAACATGGCGAGTTCGCTCTGGCTTCCACCGACATGGGGCACGAGGGGGTGGGTGGCGAGTGGGGCGATGATCCAAAACTCCGTATTGACTTTGCTTACCGCGGTGTTCATGTCACCGCGCTGGCAGCCAAGGCACTGATTAGCCGATACTACGGCCGGCCTGCTAAGTATTCCTATTTTGCGGGCTGCTCCGATGGTGGCCGCGAAGCTCTGATGGAGGCTCAGCGATTTCCAGATGATTTTGATGGAATCACGGCCGGAGCGCCAGCCATGAATTTCATCACTCAAAATACGTTCTATCACGGCTGGAACGCGCGAGTGAATAGCGATCCGGCTGGTCATGCGATTCTGACGGCGGACAAACTGCCGATCCTGCATGCTGCCGCGATGGCGGCCTGCCATGCAAACCCACTGATTAATGATCCGCGAACTTGCCATTTTGACCCGGTTGTCGTGGAATGTAAGGCCGGCGAAGATCCGAGCAAATGCCTTACGTCTGAACAGGTGAAGGTTGCCCGCGAGATTTACCGCGGAGCGCACGATTCCAAAGGACAGCAACTTGTTATCAGCGGTCCCGAAGTGGGTAGTGAGTTAGCCTGGCGGGGCGTATTTGTGCCCAGCGGTCCGGATGCAAGAACTTTAAGCGGCACTATTTCGCTGGATACGATCAAGCACTTGATCTATGCGAAGAGTCCGCCGGCAAGTTACACGCTAGCTGATTTTCAATTTAACCAGAAGACATTTGATGGCATCAAGCCGATGCACTCGCTTTATGACGCCACGAACCCTGACTTATCCGGCTTCGCAAATAGCCACGGAAAGCTGATTCTTTGGCACGGTTGGGAAGATCCCCACATTTCGCCATTGAATACAATTGCGTACTATTCGGCAGTAAATGCCTACATGGGTCCAGGAGCCGACTCGTTCGTGAAGCTGTACTTGTTCCCCGGTGTTTATCATTGCGGTGGGGGAGAAGGACCCTTCGATGTGGATCTCCTGACTCCCATCATGACCTGGGTTGAATCGGGAAAGGCTCCGGGCGCCTTGATCACACACGTTGTGAATGTAAATGGAGTGGCGCAAACTGGTAACGTTCTGCCTTACTCGGCCAAAGCGAGTGAAGACCAACCGAAATGGTTGGGTTCTGTCTTTTACCATCCATCGAGGTAGGCACGTCCAGTTTAGCGGGTCGTCAATTGCCTTAGAAACGCAGTGGCGGCTGGATCATTGGGATATTTGCTCAAGATTTTTTTCAGATTTTCAATTGCCAAGTCAGTCTTCCCGGATTTCGCGAGGGCATGAGCCAAGTTGAAGCGGGTATTTGGAAAGTCGGGATCGAGTTTGAGCGCTTCCTGGAATTGTTGGCTGGCTTCCGTATTGCGCCCGGTAGACGCGAGGGCTGTCCCATAAAGATTGCGCGCGATGGCATCGCGAGGATTCAGCGCCACCGCTTCGCGCAGCGGAGTCACGGCGGACAGTGCGTCAAAACGCACCAAAGCCAGAGAGCCGAGCGTTAAGTCAGCCGCGTAGTTGCGGGGATCCTTATCATGCTCATGGCTGGCCCAAGCCTCCGCCAGGACGCGGCGGCCGACTCGAGGATCCGAGGGCAACACTTGCAGCCACAAATGCGCCATTTCATCTGAAGCCTGATTGCCACCCTCCACACGCTTCGGTGGATGATTTGGATTACGCGGATTATTAGCTGAATTGTCGTAGTGATAACGCATCGATATCAGCGTTCGTTTAGGCAATTTGACAGGCTCACGATAGCGATAGACGGATTGCCAGTTCGGGTCCCAATCCGGAATGCGAATCAGCCACTTGCGCTGGCCATCGGGCAGCGTGGCATAAGCTTCCAGAAGTTTGCCTAGATAGTGTGCGTGAGGATAAATCGCAAGAACCTCGGTATCGACCGGAACTCTAAAATCATCGCCTGCGACGAAATCGTGTTCGCCTGCCGGTATCTTGAGATGGCCGTCATCTTCAAGCTGCAGGAGATAGGGGAAGTGGGTGGGAGGCTTATCGGTGAAGTAAAGAGCTATCGCCGGCTGTTCGGACTCAGCTTTACCCGTTGGTTGCATGTGAGTGTTGAGAATTAGCGTGGAGCCAGGGTCAATGCGCCAGGAGAAACCGTCGGGTTCGGCATAGCTTGTGGCGCCAGGCTTAAAGAACAGAAAGTGTCCGTCCAAATCCAGCGGGTTGCGAGGAACGCTCACGTCCATTCCCGGAAAGGATTTGGTGATGGAGCCCAGGGGATCCACGATGACGTTCGCGTGATGAATCAGCTTCGCGTCTTGAGGCCGGATTTCAATAGCTCGAATGTAGTGGCTCTCTTTCAGATGCGGCGTCAAAACGAAATTCCAGAAAACGTCCGTTCCAGCGGGAGGTACCCGATAAGGTTGGGCAGCTTGCACCACAACGTCCGGCGTGCCAAGCGTCCACCCGTTCATGGCGCTTGCTTGAGTTGCAGGTTCGAATGAATGGTCCCTGGGTGCACCCGCTTGAACCCAGCGAGCAATCCTTCGGATTTCGGAATCCGTGAGGCGGAGTTCGTTCTGGAAATCGCCGTAACCGTGCTCGGGAAGCCAAGGGGGCATGTAACGGGTTTGCGTGACATCAGCAATCTGGTGAGCGTGTTTTCTGATGTCCTCGTAAGAGGTGAGCGAGAAAGGCGCGGGACCCTCGGCATGGTGACAGGGCGCACATTTGGCGTAAACAAGGGGCGCAATATCTCGCGAAAAGCCCGGTTGTGTTTGTGCTAAGCCAGGCGCCCTAATGGCGATCGTTAGTAAAACAAAACTGAGGCTTCTGGTGACACCCAATACCTAGGTAAAACAGCGTTGGGGGATGAATTTCCAGCGGAAGCTCGTACTTAGAAGTTCAGATCAGGGGGCTAGTCTCCTGGCATGATCGCTTCACTCGCGAACTGAGGCGGTTACCGACGTTGCATTGGATGGCGTGATGAAGTCCGGAGGGGTGTTAATAGATACAACTGTTTGTCCCACCTTGAGCGGGTGGAATTGGGCAAATGCACAAACTGTCTTAGTTGTCAGAGTGACAGACTCGTCCACCTTAGCCACGGCCGGGTTGCTGTTCGCTAAATCTACTTTCACCGATAGACCAGGGCGCAGGCGTTGAGCCGTTATGTCAGCTCCGCGCCGGGTAGTGGGATCCAGATAAACGGGCCAGATGGTCAGCCAGAGAGGTTTGTTGTCGGAGAGCGAGGCAAAAAGAGGCCGGTCATTTGGCCTCGGCATGGGCTTTAGGAACTCGCCTTCATCCGGTGGTCCGTAGGGTGCAAATACGACCATCAGCCCTGAAGGCGCTAGCGCGATGGGAGTGGGGCGGCTGTGGTATCCATTTGCGGTCCCAGTATAATTCACGGTTCCGGATTCCGCCATTCCCTGTATGTAATAAGGGGCCCGGCCTTCGCCCGCTGGAACGTGCAGCGTCAATGTTTTCGACCCAAGTGTGTCTCCGCTAGCCGAGAGAAGAAGTCTTGTGGGATCTTCGCTGGTCAGCGTAACATCCAGTCCGCCTGCGGGAGCATCTTCCCCTAACAACACGTATCCCAGCACTTCTAAATTCTTGCCGACAGTAATCTCGCCCAAGACAGCCAAACCCGGGAGTGTGACGGTCACCGCGATCGCGTCGCTCTTAGGCGCTGGCTGGAAGCCATTAGGGGAATTCGAGGTGAGCACAGCGGTGCCGGGAGCCGACGGCTTGAACTCGGCGATAACCGATGTCATTCCGCCATTCAGCACCAGCGGAGAACTGGAAACAGAACCCACTTTCTCGTCTGAACTGGTAATGCCCACTTTTACGGATAGGCCACCTGCAATTGGCTGCTGGTCGACAGTGTTGCCGGCTTCATCGAGTACGGCCGTATAGGCGATAATCCGACGGGGTTCGCCCTTGGTCGTTTTGAGAATCAGCGATTTCGAAACCGTCGCAATCAAAATTGCGGAACGTGCGATCTGGATGGTTCCCTGAGCCTTTTCGAATCCGGGTGCGGTCACTGTGTAAGTTGCCGCTCCCGCTTCCCCGACCGCCTGCAGGTAGAAGTCAGTCGTCTGCGAGCGGCCGGGCGATAAGCTCAGGGTCAGTGTCTTCGCGCCTGCCACATCGGCCGCCGCGGCGATTAGGAGGCGCGACGGATCGTCGCTTGAAATCGTGATGGCCAGTGTCTGTTGTGGTGGCGGCCCAATTACGCTGATATTGGTGAAGGCCTCCAGGTTTCGGCCGATTGTCCCGCCGGCTGGGGCAACGAATTTGGCTTGTCCCAAGGCCGGCATTGTGGCCATTGTGCACAGTACAGCAGCAGTTAGGAGATTAAACAGGCGCATGCGGAGGTTCCCTTGTCTCGGTAATTCGGTCCGAATTCAATGGGAGGGTGTTTACCCTCCCATTGATCGACCAAACTGTCACTGCACGGTGACTGAACTGGACGTGTCGGTGTTCGGTGTTGTGAAGCCTGCTGGTTGAGTCAGAGAGATAGTGGCAGAGCCGGCCGACCCGAATGTGACCGGTAGGCTGGCCAATTGGCTGTTGGCCGGGATGTTCAGGGTTGACGCAACCGAGGCCACCGCGGAGTTGCTGGTCTGAAGTCCGATGGTGACTCCGGTGATCAACAACTCATCAGTACCTTGCTGCGGCGTGTTCGTGGAGTCGAGCCAGGTTACCAAAACCGGCACTGTTCCCGTGCTGTTCGGAGATCCGCTGGTGCTGGGGAAAATGATGACACCGGACGGCGCGAACGTCACCATCGTGGACGCCAATGTGTCACCGGGGGAACTGACGGTGATGTTGCCGCTGCCACTGCTGCTGGTTACCTGAGCATAGAATGTGGCAGTTGATCCCCCGGCCGGTATGGTGATCTGGAGAGATTGAGTTCCTGTTCCCACTGGGGAGTTAGCTACAAACAACAGTGAGGGTGAACTGCTTCCTATTGTGACAACCTGTCCGCCGGTGCCAGCGTTATTGGGTAGCGAGACAAGGCACTGCGTGGAGAGATCATATCCCACCGTTGTGTCGTTACAACTTAGACCAAGGTTCAGTCCCTGCAAGGTGTAGTTCGCCGTGACCTGGGCCGAGGCGAAATTCTGAGCGCTCGCGGTGACGCCTGTCATCCCGGCTGCTACCGGCGTCAAGGTTGTCGAGGCTCCGCCGGTGGAACTCGTGCCGGCTCCGCTCGCGATGGTAGCTGAGGCGGGGTTTACCGTGCCGACTGAGGGGTTACTGCTGACAAAGTTAACTGTCAGCGGATTACCGCCGGCGACTGGTTGTTGGTTGAAATTGCTGCTCGCATCAAAATATCCCGTGTAAGCGGTGATGGTGGCAGGCGGATTCGAGGTGGGCGCGGTGAAGCTTGGCGCTCCCAGGCCACCGGGCGATTGAAGCTGCAGGGAAGCAGGAGCGAAGTTCACGGTTCCGTTTGCCGATGTGTATCCGTCGGCGGAAATCGTATAGCTTGCGCTTCCACTAGAGGCAAGAGATTGTACATAGAAAGGCGCGCTGATGGAGTGTCCGGGCGCAATGGTAATTGTTAGTGTCTGCATCCCTGCCATTGTCGGATCCGTTGAGAAGAGTAGCGACGGGCTCGTGGTGGTCAAGGTGAACGTTATGGCGCCGGGGGCTGGTCCAGACAAAGTTACATTCTCGGACTGTTCCAGACCCTGACCAACCGTGTCGTTGAAGGGAACGAAACTCACCTCTTGGAGAGTGGCGGTGACGCTTGCGCCCGAACTCGGAGTTGTGAAGCCACTTGGCTCGGTCACGCTGATTGTGGTGCTACCCGTTCCGCCGGCGTTGGCCTTGAGGTTTATGCTGGCCGTTGAAGTGCCACCGGTGAAAGCGGCGCTGGTTGGTGAGACAGTGCCGGCAGCGGTATTAGAACTGCTAACCGGAACGCTCACCGAGTAGCCGCCGCGGATGGGCTCTTGAGTTGTGAACATGCCGGAGTTCGCGTCGACAATTCCGGAGTACACGGTTAACGGCGTGGTCGTTCCTTGATAGACGCTGAAATTTCCCCCGATGCCACTCGTCCCGGCGATGGCGAAACCGGATGGACTAAACGTAATTGCGGAGGAAGCGCTTGAGTATCCCGGCGCACTCACCGTAATTGTGGTACTGCCTGAACCAACCAGCGCTTGGATGAAGACCTGGAATGTATCTTCACCCGCCGGGATCATTGGGGTAATTGTGCCTTTGCCAAGGATTGTGCCCGAGCCAACAAGCGCCATAGTCGAGTCGCTCGAAGTGATAGTCACAGGAGTAGTGGTGGTGGGCCCCGGACTCATTGTGATCGTGATCGTCTGTTCGAGGTTCTTTCCAATGTTTGCACCGGTTACAGTGATGGTCGGGCCGCCGGAGACGGAAGCGTTGGTGAGACTGAACGCCGCCGTGCTGGAGATCCCGCTAACGCTGGCGAGCACAGAGTATAAACCTGCCGTGCCGTTGGCGGAGAAAGCGCTGGACGTCGCAATACCTGCGCCGTTGGTAGTGGCAGAAGCGGTAGTTGAACCACCCGCAAACGTGCCGCTCGCTCCGGAACTTGGCGCGGTGAAGGTGACCATTACGCCGGGAACCGTATTACCGCCTACATCGGTGACCACGGCCTGAAGGGGGCTCGCGAAGGTCGTATTCACATTAGTAGTCTGGCCCGACCCGCTTAAGACCGCTACCGCGGCAGGCGGACCTTGCCGGTTGGTCAAATTAAAGTTAGTCGTAATGGTGAGACTGACGGCAGCTACCACGGAGTATTGGGACGCGACGCTGTTAGCGGTAAAGGTGGGGGCGGTGGCCACGCCATTCACCGTGTTAACTGTAGCCGAGAGAGCACCTCCGGGGAACGTACCGCTTGCGCCGGACGCGGGAGCAGTAAAGGTCACTGGAACGCCACTGACCGGATTGCCGCCGGAGTCTTCCACGAGGGCAGAAAGTGGCGTTGCAAAGGCCGTCAAGATAACTGCGGATTGACTTGATCCGCCCGCCACCGTGATGCTGGCCGGTACAGTAGGATTGTTGGTCAAGCTGAAGCTGATGGAAACGCTTGGGGCGGCAGTAGCCGTTACTTTATAAGTACCGGCGGTGCTGTTCGCGGTGAAGGCCATGGAAGTGGCTTTGCCTGTGCTATCGGTGGTGGCGATGTTTATGCCGTTTGCGAAAGTTCCACTGGCTCCGCTTCCAGGAGCGTTAAATGTGACACTCGCGCCAGGAATAGGATTGCCGCCCGCATCTTTCACAATGACAACGAGTGGATTGGCAAATTGCGTATTTATCGTGGCGCTTTGACCCGAGCCGCTGACGATAGCGATGCTGGCCGGGGCGCCTGGCGTATTGTTCAACGAGAAGCTCGTCGACAGAGATCCGGCAGAAGCCGTCACCTTGTAGGGACCAACCGTATTGTTTGCCGTGAACGAAGCCGAAGTGGCGTTACCACTGGCGTCAGTAACCGCCGTCGTGGTGACACTCGATCCGAACGTTCCACTGGCGCCGCTGGGGGGTGCCTGGAAGGTCACCGTGACACCGCTTACCGGGTTAGACCCGGCGTCCACAACCAGGACCTTCAGCGGGTTGGCAAAGGCGGTGTTGATGGCCGCACTCTGCCCGGAACCGCCGGCGACCGACATGGAGGCAGCCGGTCCGGCGTTGTTTATCAGCATAAAGATGGCTGATGACGCTGTTCCGGAAGAGGCTACCACCGTGTAGTTGCCAGCCTTTGAGTTAGCGGTGAATATCGCAGATGTTGCAACACCCGAAGCGTTGGTGACGGCGGTATTGATGCCACCGGCAAATGTCCCGCCCGGACCGCTGGTTGGGGCTGTAAAGGTCACGGTTGTTCCGTTGACCGGATTACCTGCCGAGTCTTTTACTAAGACCACGAAGGGTGAGAAGGCAGTGTTGATGGTAACCGCCTGCGGATTGCCGCTGGTGATGGTGATCGACCCGGGCGCACCGGGGATATTTGTCAACTTGAAGAGGGCAGGGCTGGTCACACCCGGAACGCTGGCGGTTACGTAGTAAGTTCCAGTTGCGGAATTAGCAGTAAAAGTGACACTGGCGACGCCGGAAGCATTAGTGGGAACAGACAGCGACGTAACCTTGCCGCTGAAGGTTCCGCTGGCGCCCGACGGAGGCGCGGTGAATGTGACTGTCACACCACTGACCAAGTTGCCGCCGGAATCCTTCACGGTAGCGGTCAGCGCCGTGGCGAACGCTGTGTTGATTTGAGCACTTTGCGGAGTGCCGCCAGTCGCTGTGATCGAAGCAGGTTGACCAATAGCATTTGTCAGGGCAAAAATTGCGGGGGTTGAAACACCGGCAACCGTCGCCGTGACGCTATAGCTGCCTAGCGTGCCGTTCGCTGTGAATGCGGCTGATGTGGTGGCTACACCGGAAGCGTTCGTCGTAGCGGATGTGGATAATCCGGCGCCCGCGAACGTGCCGCTTGCGCCTGACGGCGGCGCTGTAAACGTAACTACAATGCCACTCAGCGGGTTGCCGCCGGAATCTTTCACGGTTGCGCTAAACGGGGACGCGAAGGCTGCGTTCGGCTCCGCCGTTTGAGGTGTGCCGCCGGTCGCTGTGACCGAGGAGGGGACGCCCACTGCGTTTGTCAGGGTGAATGTGGCGGGTGTGGTTACCCCGGCAACAGTTGCGTTCACGCTGTAGGTTCCCTTATTTCCGTTCGCTTTGAATGCGGAAGAGGTTGCCACGCCCAGGGTGCTCGTTGTGGCTGAAGTGCTAGTCGTTCCATTCGCGAAAGTGCCGCTGGCTCCAGTTGGTGGTGCGCTAAAGGTGACGGTAACGCCAGAAATTGGATTTCCATGAGCATCCGTGACCGTGGCAGCTAGGGTGGAGGCAAAAGTGGTATTCACGGATGCGCTCTGCGGTGTTCCGCCGGTCGCGGCAATCGAAGTAGCTGGACCCGTCAGGTTGGTCAGGGCGAATGAGGCTGGCGTACCGACCCCCGCGGCAGTTGCCAGCACCGTGTAAGTTCCGCTTGTGTTATTTGCGGTTACCGTGGGTGAGGTCGCGATGCCGGAGCTATTCGTGGTCACGGTCGTGGTGTTCGAGCCACCAAAGGTCGCGCTGGCTCCGGAGCTTGGCGCTGTGAATGTGACAACAACACCACTTACCGGATTGTTGCTGGCATCTTTCACAGTTACGACCAGCGGAGCAGGGAAGGCGGTCCCGACTTGGACGGATTGACCGGTACCACTGGTTTCCGAGATGCTGCCCGCGGGTCCCGGCAAGTTGGTGAGAGTAAAGATTGCGGGCGTGGACACGCCGGCAACACTGGCTGTTACTGAGTAGTTTCCTGTCATGTTGTCCGCGGTGAAGACTGCGGACGTAGCCATACCGGAGGCGTTCGTGGTGGCGGTATTCACGCCTCCCGCAAATGTGCCGGTAGGTGCGGACGTGGGCGCGGTAAACGTAACGACAACGCCACCGACCGGGTTATTGTGTGAATCCTTTACCGTGACGACGAACGGCGCAAATGCGGTACCCGTTTTCGCGCTTTGAGGTGTTCCGGAAGTGGCCACGATGCTGGCCGGGGCCGCGCTATTGATAACCAGGTTAAATGTAGCGCTCACTGACGCCGCCGGGTTGCTGGAATCCATCACTGTGACAACCACAGTGCTGGGTCCCGAGGCTACCGGAGTTCCGGTAATTTGGCCGGTCGAACTATTAATCGAGAGATTCGAGGGCAGGCCGGTTGCTGAGTAGGAATACGGCAAAGTGCCGCCGGTAGCCTTGATCGGCGCAGAGTAAGGCGAGTCGACTGTGCCACTCGGCAAGGACGTGGTCGTGATGGCTAGCGTGGCTTCCACGGTTACCGTGGCATCCACATCGGGGATGTTAAGCCCACTGGCGTGAATAGTCGCTGTACCCGGTCCTACTGAAGTTACCGGAATCTGGATTGTCGGATGAGTCCCGCTTCCGGCTGCGAAGGTAGCTGTCAGCGGAACGGTGACGACGCTGGTATTGGACGAACTCAGATTGATAGTGATTCCACTGGAACCGGATGGCACCGCAGAACCCAGCGCTAGCGTCAGGAGTCCCTGGTGGCCATTCCCGACTATGGTCAAAGTGGGGGTGGTCCAGTTGATGGTATCGCCTACCTGCAAGGTCAACGTATTCGAAGGCAGGTAGTTTGGCGCCGACCCGGTGATGTTCGAATTCCCAAGGCTGAGGCCATTCACCTGGGTGGTGGCGCTGGTGCTGCCTTGCGGAATGGTGAGCGTTGTCGTGGCGAGCGCTGTGTTTGAGTTGTTGTCATTCAAGGTCACGGTGACCCCGCCGATCGGTGCTGCCGCGGGGATTGACGCGGTCAGCGTAGTGGATTGACCAAGCTGAATGGTCGTGCTAGCGGCTGACAGGGTGACTGGCGGAATCGCTTGAACGCTGACATTTGCAGTGACATCTGCAAAGCCGGGAGCGCTGGCCTTTATCACGGTGGATCCTAAAGAGCTTGCGGTGACGTTAAAGCCGAGGGCTTGTGTCCCCGCCGTGAAGTGGAGGAGACCCGGAACAGTCGCGACACTTGGATTGCTGGAAGTCAGGGTGAACGTGGTATCGCTGACGGCTGGCGAAGACAGGGAGAGCGTCAGGCCGCCGGTGCCCGTCGCGCCGAAAATCGTCAGGCTCGGTGGCATGAAGGACGCGGTAATGGCAACATTAACCGTGGAAGCGGCGCTGCCAAGACCTGGTGCGGTAGCCGTGATAGTGGTCTGGCCATTAGCTACGCCTGTAATCAGAGGTTGTCGCGTGGGAGTGGTGGAACCCGCGTTGAAGGATATGCTGTCGAAGTTCAGCGTCGCCGCGGCCGGATTGCTGTTCGTTAACGTAACGGTGACCGGCGACGAGGGGGGCGTCGCCAAGGTGACGGGGAACGTCTGAACGCTTCCCGGGCCTATTGTAAGCGAGGTGGGAACTATGATCTCGCTGCTCTGAATCACAGTGACGATATCGCTGGCGGCAACGAAGTGCGGCGCGCTCACGGTGATAGTGGAAGTGCCCGGGGCTACACCATGAACGGGAACGCCAACTGTTGTGGAGCCTGCGGGAATCGTAACGGTGGACGTAGCCACGGTGGCAATGGCGGTATTGCTCGAACTGACCGCGAAGGTCAGACCGCCGGTGGGCGCCGGGATGGAAACAGTCAGTGTCAGCGTCTGGCTGTTGGTCGCGGCGATTGTTGGGTTTTGGGGAGTTAGCGCGATGGCGCCGTTTACATGGACGCTCTGGCTCGCCGAACTATAGAGCGGAGCCGACGCCGTGATGGTGGCTGATCCGGCCGCTACCGCCGTGACTTGCGGCGCCGTTACGGGCTGTTTGGCTCCGCCGGCGATAGTCACCGTGGTTGGTGAAATGGTGACCTTTGTGGTATCGCTGCTAATCAACGTAACGGTGACTCCTCCGGCAGGAGCGGCCGCCGGCAGCGTCACTTGAAACGCCTCCGATTCGCCCGCGGCCAGGGTGACGCCTGAAGGAAGCGAGAGCGCTCCGCCGCTCGCAACCGTCACGCTTGCCGAAGCTGTGGAAATATTCGAGACGGTGGGGGTCGCAGTGATCGTGGTTGTTCCCAAGCCGGTGGCGGTCGCAGGGAAACTGACCGTCGTCGCGCCCTGCGCGATCGTCGCCGAGGACGGGATGGTCACGATCCCGGTCGGACTGGCCGCCAGATTGAAGACGAGCGCGGACGGTGCGGGCGCGGACAGTGTCAACGTGAGGTTCTGGCTTTGAGGTCCTGTCAGCGTCAATGGTGTGGGTGTGAGGGTGAGCTTGCTCGCTACGGTTACCAGTTGGCTTCCAGTCGAATAGCCCTTGGCGGAAGCAGTGATGGTTGCCGAGCCGAAGCCTACGCCAGTTACCTGCGGCTGCGTGCCTGGCTGGGTCTGACCCGCCAGGATGGTCACACTCAGCGGCGAAATGGTTACCTTCGTGGTGTCACTGCTTGACAGCTGAACCGTAACTCCGCCGGATGGGGCTGCTGAGGGCAGCGTGACCGCGAATGGAAGCGATTGGCCGGGCGCCAGTGTTACACCAGACGGCAATTGGATCGCGCCTAGTGCTTGGACCGTGATGGTGTCCGTCGCGCTGGAAACATTTGTTAGCGTGGCGGAACTGGCCGTGATCGTTGTAGAGCCGGCCGCGGATCCGGTAATCGCGAAAGTCGCGGTTTTCGCGCCTGCCAGTATCGTCGCTGTTGCCGGCAAACTAACAATACCAGTGGGGCTGGCAGCTAATTTCAAAGTGATGCCACCCGCGGGCGCAGGCCCGGAGAGCGTCAGTGTCAGGTTCTGCGTTATACCGGAGTTGATCGTGATGTTCTGCGGAGCCAAGCTAAGAGACGCTGTGGTCTGAACGGTGCTGCTGGCTGATATAAAGCCAGGCGCTGAGGCAGTAATGGCAGCCGAGCCAGGTGAGACGCCTGTCAAGACAGGCTGCGAAGCCGGCTGCGTCTGCCCTGCAGCGATGAATACCGTTGCAGGCGAGATCGTCGCTTTCGTCGGGTCGGTGCTTGCCAGTGTTACCGTGATGCCATTCTGAGGCGCTGGGGAAGAAAGGGTAACGGGGAATGAGAAAGACTGGCCGAGACCAACGGACTCAGAAGAAGGAAGAATGATGCCGCCAAAGCTGGCGACCGTGACGGCCAAACTTCCCGGTCCGATGCCGGGCGTGGTTGTTGTCGCTGAGATAGTGGTGGAGCCGGTTCCCTTGGCCGTGACGGTCACGGGTGCGCTGCTGGCTCCCGCGGCTATCGTGACGGATGAAGGCACGGCTGCTACGCCGGTGTTACCGGACGCCAAGGCCACAGTGATCGCCGCCGGCGCTGGCGCCGAAAGACCTAACAAAACGGTCTGACTTCCGCTGGTTCCCAGCGAGAGCGATGGCGGGTTGAAGCTAAGCGTTGCTGAAACCTGAACGGTCTGCGTGGCGGTTAGGTAGCCCGGCGCACTGGCCGTAACAGTAGCGGACCCGAAAGCAACGCCGGTGACTTGTGGTTGAGTGGCGGGGGTGGTGGCGCCCTTGGGAATGAAGACAGAGGGCGTGACCGTCAATGTCTTGGAGTTACTGCTACCGAGTGTTACGGTTTCGCCGCCATCCGGCGCGGGCGAAGACAGCATGACGTTCAGCGGTGCCGATTGACCGGGCCCGACGACGACGTTCGCCTGAAGACCGATAGCCCCAAGTTGAACCACGAGTATATTTGCACTGCCGCCAACATAATCACTGGCTGACGCGCTAATCGTGGCAGACCCTGCTGTGATGCCATTCACCGTAAAGGATTGGGTTGTGGAGCCAGACGGGAAAGTAAGGCTCGGCGTGACTGTCGCCACACCGGTAGCACTGGAGGTCAGGATTACGGTTGTGCCTGAGGCAGGGGCGGGTGCGCTTAAAGTAACAGCGCCGGTGACCGAGTGCGCGATTCCAACGCCACTTGGGAGTGAGACCGACAGTGAAGGTCTCGATACGTTTACAACGGTGTTTCCAGATATATAGCCAGCCGCGCTAGCCAGAATACCGGTCGTTCCGACAGCTAACGGCGAAACGGTGACCGTCGCGCTGGTTGTATTTTCGGGCACGACTACGCTTGCCGGGACTGAAATGACTGACGGGTTGAAACCGCTGAAGTTCACCTGCATGCCGCCGCTGGGCGCCGGCTGCGTCAATTTAACGGTCAGCGTGGCCGCCGCATTCAGCAGTAGGTTGAGAGGGTTGGGCGACAGCGAAATGTCTCGAACGCTCGCCGATATGGCCACCGTTTCCGGGTCACTACTCAGGGAACCGTTATTCACGATTAGCTGAGCTACATAAATCCCAGCCACGTCGGCGGAGAACTGCGGCGAGACCGTGTTGCCGCCGGAAAGGCTCGCGTCGCTGCCCGCCGGTACATGAAGCAAAGACCATGAGTAGGTTAAGGGGCTGTGGTCCGCGCTGTATGATCCGCTGCCGTTCAGTGTTACCAGCGTTCCCACGGCCACACTTTGGGGCTTTCCAGGCTCTGCCACCGGCTGTGTCGCGCCGGTGGTTATGACCACGGTCGAGGGTGTGCTGTTGACATGCCCATTGTTGGTAATAAGCTGCGCGATATAAGTTCCGGGTAAATCAGCAGTAAATGTGGGTGAGGTCGCCGTGTTGCTGGAAAGCAGGGCTTGACTGCCGGGCGGAACGTTGATAAGCGCCCATTTATAGGTCAAAGGAAGCCCCTGCGGATCGGACCCGGAGCCATGAAGTGTGACCAAAGTTCCAGCCACAATCGATTGGTCGGGACCCGCATCCGCCAACGGGGGTAGGGTGGCATTAGTCGTGATGATCACAGTGGACGGCGCGCTGTCCGTCGTCCCATCATTTACAATGAGTTGCGCGATGTAGGTGCCGGCCACGCTAACCGCAAGGGTCGGATTCACCGCAGACGCATTACTGAGTGTCGCGTTGCTTCCCGCCGGTGTCATCGGCAGGCTCCATTTGTACGTAAGCGGGTTGCCGTTGACATCGGTTGAATGAGACCCATCCAATTGGACAGTAGTGCCAGTGGATACGAACTGGTTGGGGCCCGCGTTCGCGACCGGCGCAGTGTCGCCTGTTGAAACCGTAACTGTAGAGAGATCGCTGGTCGCTGATCCGTCGTTAACCTTCAGGCCTAGAATGTAAGTCCCGGACTGATCGGCGGTGAAACTTGGCGAAGCTGAACTGTACCCAGACAGCGTGGCTGTACTATTCGGCGGAGCGCTTATTATGGACCAGAAAAAGGTAAGTGGATTTCCATCTACATCGTAAGACTGACTTCCATTTAAGGTCACCGTCGAGCCGACTGACACGCTTTGATTAGGGCCGGCATTTGCGACGGGAGCTGAGTTGATAGTGCTGATGGTGACGTTTGAACTGCTACTGGCAATTCCATTACTGACGGTCAATGAAACAACATAATCTCCGGCCAGATCCGACTTGAACGTGGGCACAACACTCTGAGGATTGGCCAAAACAGCAGCTGAGCCGGTTGGAATTGATGCAAATGACCAGCTGTAGCTTAACGGACCTGCGTTTAAGGGGTCGGTTGATCCTCCACCATTGAGATTTACCGTATGGCCGACGGGAACGGTTTGAGCAGGGCCTGCATTTGCGAAGGGACTATCAAAGGACCATGAAAGACTTGAAAATGAGAACGGGACTGTGGGATCAATCAGAATTGTGAACGTGTCGCTGCTTGTCGCTTTACCGTTGGCGGGTACTGACCAGAAATGGATGGTATTTCTGGTCGGAAGCACGGTTACGCCAGGCACCGAACTGGTCACTGTAGCAGTTACCTCAGCTAGCGAAGCGCCAGTGTTAGCAAGCTCAGCGCGATATGTGAAGTAGGACGTACTTCTGGTCGCCCTCGCCTGGCTGACGAAGGTGTAATTCTGGTCAATGGATAACCCAGTAGGTCCCCCCGCAGCAACAACTTCGCTGGTAGGAGCAAAAATCATGGCAGCAATTAAGGCTGCCGCGGCCGGGCACACGTATCGCATGTTAACGCCTCACAAGTTTGAATTCGCCAGTTATCGGTAACTTACTTGGGTCTCTGCTCACCAAAACCGGGACGCGCGGCCTTAAAAAGGCACAGGAGAACCACCGCGAGGCCGGTCAAGGTAAGGTCTTTGGGTTCGGGTGTCATCACTCCGGTAACTGGTAAAGCAATACCGGAAGAGATGATTCCTACAAAATTGCCACTCTGATCAAATTGACTCACTGAATACGCTTCGGGACCGGGACCCTCCAGATCTTTTAATGTCACGTCGATACTGAACGGACCGGTGACAGATTTGGTGCTGGAGATCGGAGTCAAGCCAAAGTCGCCTGATGCTCCGGCTGGATTGTTCGGCTGCGCCAGGAATACGCTGTAGGCGCTATCGACGACAGGATCAGACAAACTAAGGTAAAGAGCCGGACTGAAAAAAAAGTCCAGCTCCTGAAGGGGTGTGAGTGTCAATCCTGTCACCGTGTAGGTCAGCCGGTCAACGGCATCTCCCGAAGAGTCCGTTCCCAATGGGGTGACTTGAAAATCTATAGTTGTTCCGCACAAGTTGACGGTGGTTAAAAGTCCGGCCATAAGTATCAGCAGACTGAACCGCATAGTAAATCTCCCCTCGGCTATGAATCAATCAGGGCGAACCCTGAATTTAGAAATCTGTTCGGTTGCATCGCGAGCGCGCGTACAAGCTTGGTCCAGTTTACCGACTTGCCACTTGCGGCGGCAATTTCGATTGGGACTTACCAAGTTCCTCGTCAATCGCGGCACGAAGGCGATCGAAAGTAAGGGCTCCGTTGTAGTAACGACCGTTGATAAAGAAAGTAGGCGTACCCTGGATTCCGAGAGATTGACCCTCATCGGCGGATTCCTTCACAGATTTCACAGCAGCACCCGAGTCGAGGCAGGAGGCAAATGAAGCCTCATCCAGTTTCAGCTTGCGGGCCGACTCTTTCAGGGCAGGCACTTCCAGCTGCTTATCTTCATAAAGAATGTCATGGTATTCCCAATATTTTCCTTGCGCCTCAGCGCAGCGGCTAGCTTCCGCCGCTTTCTGGGCATGGGAGTGCATGGGAAGTGGAAAGTCTTTGTAGATGAAAGCAACCTGGCCGGCGTAAGCCTTTTCCACCTGTGTCAGTACAGGTTGGACTTGTTGACAATAGGGGCACTCATAATCGGCGTACTCGACAATAGTCACCGGCGCGTGGACTGTGCCCCGGACTGCCACATTCTTGACAGAAATATCGGCGCGAGGCGCTTGTAGGAGAACCGTAATGCTTGCTTGTTTTCGTAGCGACTGCAGATAATCTGTTTTCGCTTTGGACAGGCGTCGCTGGCGTATGGCATCGATTATCTGCTGGCGAACGGCCTCATACGGCTGTTTGGTGTCAACGCCTTCATAATAGACGCGCAGCGCCTCTTCTGATGGATCCTTCGGGAGTGTGCTGCCGACATGCTTCTCAATCAGTTGGTCCACCGTGAGATTTTCACGTTTCGCCTGTTCTTCCAGCAGATCCTTGGCAACAAACTCGTCAATAGCCTTACGTTCGGCGTCATAATATGCACTCCTTGCCTGGAAGAGAGCCGCTGGGTCTTTCTGCTCGAGATCGGCCATGGCGAGTTTTACACCATTGATCTCTAGGATAGGCAGATTGCCGGCCGGACATACCTCTGGGCCTTTATCCGCACTGAGTAAAAAGAAAGGAGCGGTGAGTGCGATTAGTAGCAAACAAATGTTTTTCAAAGCAAACCTCCGAATGGTCATTAGAGCCGTTGGACTGGCGGCCACTTAAAACTGCTTAAGCTCAAGTCAAGGGCGGCCAGCATGTTGCTGCTGGCCGACCCTTTTCTATTACAAACTGTAAAGGTTACAGCTTGGTGTGGATACCGCCCAGTCCACCGGTTTTGCAGGAAGAGCAAATACCGGCGCCACTGTCGTTGCCGATGATGCCTCTGCAACGGTTGGAAAGGCTGGCGAGTTCACCGGCGCTCAAACTTGCGGGTGAGAAAGCAGTCTCAGTAACTGCAAATCCACCGCTCGGCGCCGCGTGCAGCGTTGTGCCCCAAGCCAGGGTGCCAACCGCCAGGGTGGCGGTTTCTGCTGTTGCCGCACTCTGACCGCAGCTGGTACCGCTACCGCCTGTACCAGCGAGCGTGCTGACCAACTGAATGGTTACGGAGGTCGGCTTCACGCCTGTGGCGGGGTTAACAATCAAGCTATTCACCACTGACACACTGGCGAGACCACCGGGGGTGATCAAGCAAGAGCAGCAAGAGACCAGCTCTTCGGCCGGGTCTAGTGCGTACAGATTGACGCAAATATTCCCGGTGGCTCCACCAAATCCAGGGCCGTACAGGCTTGCGCCATTTGCCCCGTCATTAGTCATATTGATAACTGAATCACCAGCGGTCAGGTTGGATGCGTAGCGGACCTGAAAAGGTGAATCGGCCGTAATTGGGTTCTGAGCGAAAGCGACCAACGACGTAGCGAGGGTCGCGAAAACTACCTTGTTGAGAAGGTGCATGAGGAATCCTCCGTGTGAAAATTTATCAGCAGGATGTGTTAGCCTCAATCCCCCAAAGGGAGTAGTCCAAAGAATGGCTACTAGTACGTAAAAGTGACCTGCCGCTTACACGTATAAGCACCTGGATAGTCGGGCCGGTTAAGCAAATAGCCTAGAATCAACGAGTTGAATCCGAATCCTAGATGAGCCGGAGTGGGTAACGTCTCCGCCGCCGCCTTTCAATGGGTATGCTGCGACCATGAAAGCTCGCAAAATGCTGGGCAGCTAACAAACTATTGGTCGACTTGTATTTTGAGCCAGTACTAAACTGTCACTCAACATATTGAAACGCGCTACTACACGCGTATAATCCTTCTGAGTTCGGAGATCGTCGGAGATAGCAAAGTGTATCGTTGTGTGTATTTCGATCGCTGGCCCCTGTTTACATACGCCTTACCAGTTGACTGTTTGAGTGGTCGGCGTCGTCGTTTCAATAACGATCAGGAAAGCTGGCCGGCAGGGGAAAGCAGAAGGGCTTCTGTAAGTAGTCGGGGGCGGAAGGCCATTCAACATAACGCGAGAGCCCCGCGGGACGAAGCGAGTCGACAAATGGTTGTATTACAAAAAAGAACCCAATTGGTTGCGTTCAGAGTTTCTGAAGTGGAATATAACGCCTTGCTGCAATCCTGCCAAGCGGCTGGCGCGCGAAGCCTCGCCGATTTTGCGCGCGATACAGTGCTGCAGCGAACTAAGGCAATCGACGCACAATCGGGCACGCTTCATGGCGATCTGCGCTCCGTAGCCCATACTTTAGGTGAGCTTGATGCCACGCTCGACCTGGCGAGAAGACGCATTCGTGAGGTACTCGGGCCCGCTGGCGAAGATGATGCCGGTCCGCAGTCTCGAGTAGAAGAAACGACCCACTCGGATCCTGGCAGGGCCAGTTAGCTGCCGCCGGCAGACTTGTGAACTTACCAATCAAAGCGGAGGAGGATAGTTTGTCAAACAAAAATGGGAAAGTGTTCAGACTGCTCGTTGGTTTATTGTGCTTGTTAAGTTTGAGCAGTTTTCTGGTGCGACCCGCAGCCGGGGCTTCGATTCAGTTCGAGGGCCTGACGTTTAACTTTGCCGACACCGGGACCTTCCTCACTGACTCGAGCGCGGACGGTTCGGTTATGGTCAGCAATAATGATTCGCTGCTGACCATTACCGGTCCAAACAACGGTGACGGCTATCCCGGTGCGGCAAATGCAACTACAACCGCGCCGTCGCTGGAGAGCGTTGCCTTCGATTGGTCCTACGCCTCTGCTGATTCGCCAGGCTTTGACGCGGGAGGGTATCTACTCGGCGCCACCTTTGTGCAACTCGCCGATTCGGATGGTAGCTCCGGTTCAGTTCATTTTTCGGTGAAGCCGGGTGAGACATTTGGATTCAGCGTCACGAGTATGGATAACACCGGAGAACCTGGCATCCTCACCATATCGGAGTTCCAGGTGACCGGTGGCTCCAGCAACGTGCCCGAGCCATCGACTCTTCTCATTCTTTTGGGGATTAGTGTGTGGGTGCTGGCTCATCGAAACAAAGGGGCAAACCTGAAGATGTGTCTCCGCCGTTTGCGTCTAGCGCTTGCTGTGGGCGCGCTTTTTCTGTTCACAGGACGGCCCGGATTAGCAGCTACCCAAACAAATTATGGAGGATACAACGCCACAGGGCTGTTGACGCTGACGGGCACGGTTAATGCCATGGACGTGGCTCATGCGGATTCTCTTGGCGTGTCTGATGTAAAACGCGCCATGGGGCGACGGGTTAAGCAATCAAGCGGGCAGATGGAACCCCTCCCAGAGTTCCCTAAGGTTCTGCCGAAACATGCTCGTCCACCTGACAGACGATTTGGCTCACAGTCCTTCGCGCCTCAACAGCATTCTTCATTTCCCAGGAGTTTTGTCAGTGCGCCGACTGTGAACCTTATGCCAATAACTGGCGGAGGAGTTAGTTTCAATGGTCTGACTCAGTTGGACCAGCGGGACGCCGATGGAGGGAATCAATTTACCATCGAGCCGGCAAATCCTAGCATTGCGGTCGCAGAGAACTACGTTCTCGAAGGAGTGAACAATGCTATTCAGGTTTATGACAGTTCCGGGAATCCGCTCCTGCCAGCGCCAATAGCCAGTAATCAATTGTTTGGTCTCGCTCCGGCCTATGATCGGACAACCCAAATCTATGGGCCTTACCCCACGGATATGAGGGTTTACTATGATCGTGACGTGCAGCGGTGGTTCGTCTTGCAGCGAGCTCAAGACAATGACATGTTCGGAAACACGCTGGCCTCGTCTCACCTGTACTTGGCCGTTAGTCAGACTCCAGACCCGACCGCGACCTACAACATTTACGTCGCCGATACAACCGATCTCAATAACCCGCTTTGCCCTTGTTTTGAGGATTATCCTCAAATCGGCGCAGACCGGTACGGTTTCTTCATCAGCTCAAACGAGTTGAACTCGGATTCGCAAAACTTGGCCAATGCCAGCATTCTGGCGGTTTCGAAAGCAGCACTCGCCGCTGGTGACAAGGCTCCTGCTGCCTTCCGCTTCAAGCTGCCGCTCGTCACGGGCTATGAATTTTCCGTTCAGCCGGCAACTACGCCGCCTGGAGCCAGCTATTTCCTGGCAAACTCCGGCGTGGAATACTTCGCCAGCACCGTGTACGATTCAGCGGGAGAGTCTGCCGCTGTCTGGGCGATGTCAAACACCAGTTCACTGAACTCGGACCACCCCGCCGTGTCGCTCGTGCAAACCGTGATAACCACTCTCTCCTACAGCATGCCCGACGTGGCGTCTCAGCCGGACGGCTACCGGCCCTACGGGCTGGCAAATTATCCACAAGCGCCGTTGCCGCTCCTGGATGGCGGCGACACTCGGGCTTTGTCCCTGTCCTATTCCGGGGGACGCCTTTATCTGACCTTCTCCACGAGCGCCCTGGATCAGAACAGTGAGAGTGTTGTGGGAGGAGCTCTTGTTATCCTTTCGCCAACTTTACGCAACAAGACTCTGGCGGCGGCCGTGGTGAGCCAAAGCTACCTCGTGGTTCCGGGCAGCAACCTTTTGCGGACGTCGATTGCGGTAAATGAAAACGGTATCGGGGATATCGCGGCTACGCTTGTTGGGCCGAAAACTTATCCCAGCGCGGTTTATGTTCCCGTGAGCATATTTTCGACACCTAAGAATGTTTACATTGCTGGGCCCGGCACGTTACCGGAGGACGGATTTACTGGTTACCCCCCGTATGGTTATATTGCTCGCTGGGGTGACTTCTCGACAGCAGTGGCCGCAAGCGATGGGTCGATTTGGACAGCTTCGGAATATATCGGCAATTTACCAAGAACAGCAGGCGCGAATTGGGACACATCTATCACTCATATCCGCCCGTAGAAGACGAACGCGCAACTTATGCGTTCTCTCGAAGGAGTGCCAGGACGGAAAAAGTGTCGAACGTAGCCCTCCCTGCCAATACGTCTCAAGACTCCGTTAGTCAGGAAAATGAAGGTGTTCTGTTGATTGATGCGGCCCTGCGTATCATCGCACTCGATAAAGGCGCGCGCCAGATTTTGGCCAATCCGGCAAGCGGCTCCGCTGAGGAAGTGACCCTCTCAGAGGAGCTCAAGTCTGTATTGATCGGAGCAGTTAACGAGCACTCCTACTCGGCGTCGTATCCGTTTCGCTCGCGGGATCTGGACTTCAGATGCCGCGTTTTCCCACTTAAGCAATGGGTGGGGTCCGAGCACGAACCCATGTTCGCTGTTCGTTTACGAAAGGTAGTCTCGCTTTCAGATGCTGTCCAAGTCTTGTCTAGACGCTTTCATCTCACCAGCCGAGAGCAGATTGTGCTTTTCAACATTGCCTTGGGAGCAACCGGCAAGGAGGCGGCGGAGCATATGAACATCAGTCCCAACACGGTCAAATCGTTTGTCAAATCCATCATGCTCAAACTGAACGTGACCTCTCGCGCAGCCGTTATCGGGAAGCTTCTGGAATTCAGCCACGAGAACTGACCCCATGCTATAAAAAGTGTCCCTTGCTTTTAAAGTGACGGTCAGTTTAGCGGGTGGCTAGCGCCCAGGAAATTTGCGCGGTGGCACTTCCGCTTGAGTTGTAGTAATCAACCTTGACCAGATGCTGTCCTCCGGTCACGGCCAAGCCCGCGTATGCAGTTTCAACCGTTCCACTAGGTGGAATGTCTAACAGGAGTCCGCCGTCGACGTATAGGCGTACGCCGCCGTTGCAATTCGTGGTGAAAACGTAAGAACCCTGCACAAAAGTGAAGTAGCCTTCCCATTGAACGGAGAAGTTCGGAGTGTTAGCCCAATTGAAGTTGATTTGGCTATCTTTTCTTGTAATAGCCGGATTTCCGAGCAGCAGCACGTTGCTGTAATAGCAGCCTGTAAACGCGCCGATCGCAGGCGCCGGACATACTGTTGAGGTTGGCGTGGTAGGCGAGCTTGGTGTAGTCACCGTGATGCTGTTGCTCGCCGGTGAAGCATTGCCAGCTGCATCAAAGGCCCGAACGGTGTAAGTGTAGGGGCTGGATGGGTTCACGTTAGTGTCAACAAACGCCAGGGCATTGCCGGCTACATGAGCCACATCAGATCCATTTCTAATCACCGCATAGCCAGCAACGCCCACATTGTCAGTACTCGCGGTCCAGCTCAGGTCGACCTCGCTGGAACTCTTAACGGACGCCGCTTTTAAGATTGGCGCAGTCGGCGGTTGCGTATCGTTCACAGATGGGGTGACTGTCACGGCTACTGTTGCTGTCACGCTCCCGGAGCCATTGCTTGCCGTTAGAACATAAGTGGTAGACTTCGCTGGAGCCACGGATACTGATGAGCCCTTTACAATCGTCCCAATCCCATTGTTGATGCTGATTGAGCTCGCACCTGAAACGCTCCAGGAAAGTACAGAAGCTTTACCGGCGGTAATTGTCGAAGGTGTGGCGAGAAAGGATGAAATTTTTGGCACGCTACCGGTGACCGGTAAGAGGGGCTTATCGAGATAGCCTCCGAAATCGGTCGTCCAGTACCAACCGTATGCCGAGCTTGCTCCGTAAGCTCGGGCCAGCCCAATAGACGTGAAGTTGGCGCTCAGCATATTGTTGCGGTGTGCAAAGGTGCAATTCCCCGTCGCATCGGGATCGCAGGCATTTTCAAAGCTCGAGAACGCATCCTGCGCGTCGCTATCACCAGCTTCCAGGTTTTCCCCCCAGGGGCTGTAGTTGTATCCAAATGCGACTAGTCGGGTATCCGTACCTCGGCCAAGCGTATCGATATGGCTGAGGATATTACCTTGCGCCATATCTGCGCTCATCCATTGGGCGGCGGTCTGTAGCGTGGCGGAGACCTGAAGAGGAGCAACCCCATTTTGCGCCCGAAAATTATTAATTAGATTGAGCAGCGCGGTTTCTTCAGAGTCCAGGGTAGGAGCGGTGATCGTGGGATCAATCACGGTTGTGGGTGGGGCGGTCGGCGGCGGGTTGGATGAGGCTTGTCCAACCCCAGGTTCGTACGTCCAATAAGGCCAGCCGTTTGCGTACACACAAGAGACGCCGGTAACATTTGCGCTTGTCGAGAGCATTGCGGCCAGGTGCAGCGAGTCTTGCCAGACCGAGTTAACGATATAGACGGGGTCGGTAGTAGCCCACGCTAAATTTTCGCTTACCAAATCGTATCCCAGGCCTGCTGCAGTCGTATCGTAACCGGTATGCGGATCCCATCCGGGCTCACTTGGCGGGTTGTTCGCCATGTAAATGCCAAGTTGGACTGCGCGCATTTCCGCGTCTTTCATACCCAGCGTGCTCTCAGCCAGCGCGGGTACGCCTTGCTTAATTCGGAAGCTGTTGATATTGCTCAAGAGTCCGTTGATCATGCTGTCGTCACACCACGCCATGCCTGAGGGAAGGCTAATCTGGTGCACAATCGACTGTGCTTGTGCGGCGGCCGTCATAACAAAAAGGGCAGGAAAAAGGAGGACTGCGAAAGATCTGGATCTTGATTTCATCGTGTGTATCGGTAGGGAGCTGGGGGCGGCGGCAGTAGTACTTTTGCGAATGAGCCGGAAACTAGTAGGATAGGGACGGCTTCGAAGCTTGTCAACAGCTAGATCCGTCGTTTACTGGGAGAAACCCGGGGAGGCTATCGTAGGCGTGTTAGGGCAGCGGTCTCAAGGAATGCTGGAGGACTCCTCATGCAAAGAAGCTCCAGTGAGTATTCCCGAGACCGCCGCCGTGCTGCCGAGCAGGCTATTATTCCACCAGGCAACTTCGTGAGTGCAGTTGCGAGTGAGTATTCGCTTCCACACAGATATCAAATCCTACTGAATTAAATCTGTTCCGCGAGGCTGACAGGACTCTCACTAAAAAAAACAAAAGCTACCTCGAGGCCCAATTCACCCGTTGTCAAAGACCCAATCTTAACCCAGGAGCCCGGCAAATCAAGGCCCGGCGGAAGTGGGCACCGAGAGCGGTGTCAATCTCTATCGCTTCCGATGCGATTACAGATCACTTGCCAATATCATACATCTCTTTAAAGTTACCAAGCAGTAACGAAGCAGTCACTGGCGGGAAGATGCGTACCATACTCCGAGCAGAGATATTACTAAACTCGGTTGTCGATCCATATTGTCTCTGTTAAGCTTGGCGGCGGCATATGACCCATAAATCGGTAAAGTTGCTACTTGCGTTGGTCAATATTGGTCTGGCAATCCTTGTACTTGGCCAAGGTGCTGTAGCCGGGCTTACGCTTGGGCCGAAAAGCAAACTCGCCTCTCCTTGGATCAAAGTAGGCGCCGGCACTCGCGTTTCACTCGACATTGCTTTAATTGGGCCGCCAGTTTTAATTGCAACATTTGCCAATGGCTCTATCCCCTTGAATGGAACGTCGACTCTCACGTTCGGGATCTCGAATTCCAACGCCACTTCCTTAACCGGCATCAGTTTCACCGATAACCTTCCGGGCGGTCTCCAGATTTCCACGAATCCCGCCTTGACGAGCACCTGTAGTGGAGCTGTGGTGGCCATAGCAGGTTCCTCCCAGGTCAGTCTGAGTGGAGCAACCCTGACGGCAGCGGGTACCTGCGCTTTGAGTGTCAGCGTTATCGGTACTGTCGCCGGAATACAAACCAATACCGTGGCCGCGATCAACTCGAATGAAGGCGGAAGCGGCAGCCAAACCAGCGCCAGCATTGTGGTCATTGCTCCTCCCGTCATCACGACTACTTTCGGTGCCGCATCAATTCCATTGAATGGAGTTATTCCGTTTGTCGTCACGGTAACGAATAGCAACGCAAGCGCGCTTACCGGGGTGGGTTTCACAAACCAATTCCCGAGCGGACTTGCCGTGGCCTACCCCACCGGGCTGACTAACAACTGCGCGGGCACTGTCTCCGCCGCCGCCGGCTCTAACGGGATCAGTTTGTCTGGCGCAACACTTTCGGCCGGTGGACAATGTTCGTTGATTCTGGATGTTGCCGCCAACATTCCCGGGCTACAGAACGACTCTACTTCGCCCGTTTCTTCGAATGAGGGCGGCCCCGGTAATATCGCTACGGCCAGCATTTTTGTCTCTGCACCGCTGAGTATCACGAGCCTCTTCGGCGTCGGGTTCCTGGGGCTGAACAGCTCAACCAGCCTGACATTCCAGATCTCCAACCCAAACACACTTACTCAAACCGCGTTGAGCTTCAATGACCAACTTCCTGTGGGTCTGAGCGTCGCGAGTCCGAGCGGATTGATAAACTCCTGTGGCGGAAGCGTGGGTCTTACAGCGAATTCGATTAGCCTCACGAGCGGCACTGTCACTGGAAACAGCCAATGCTCAATTTCGTTGAATGTGGCCGCAAAGACGTTAGGCGTCAAGAATGATTTCACGTCGGCCATAAGTTCCAAGGAAGGTGGCGTAGGTGATAGTTCCTCGGCAACGCTGACGGTGTTTGGCTCACCCGCTCTTTCGATGAGCTTCGGAGTCAGCGCCATGCCGCTCAGCGGCATCACCGCCCTCAATTTCCTCATTACGAATCCAAACGCATTTTCGCTTTCAGGGCTTACCTTTACGAACACTTTTCCTGCGGGACTTCAAGTGGCCGGCCAAGCCGGATCCGCAAATTTGTGCAACGGGGTTCTGCAGGCAGTTTCCAATTCCAACACCATAGGTCTGACCGGTGGGACATTGCCCCCGGGGGCTACTTGCGGCATCACTATGAATGTGCAGGCAAGCTCGACCGGCACGAAGCACAATGTAACATCGGCGATTTCATCCATTGAAGCCGGTAGCGGCAACACCGCGTGGGCCAACCTTACTGTAATTGGACCGCCTCGGGTGACCACCGGGTTTTCGCCTTACAGTATCCCGCTGAATGGCGTCACGAATTTGAACTTCCAGTTGACCAACCCCAATGGCGCCCCACTAACGGGAGTTGGCCTGGTAGACGCACTGCCAACTGGGCTCCTTGTGATCGCCTCGAAAGGCTTTACCAATACCTGCGGAGGCGTTATGACCACGTCGCCTGACGCGACCACAATTTCCTTGAGCGGGGCGACGCTTAGTGCTGCAGGGTCTTGCGCGATCACGTTTAGTCTACAAGCCGCCAACAGCGGTCCCCTAACTAACGCCACGATGCCCGTAATTTCAATTGAGGGTGGTACAGGAAATTCGGCCACATCAACCCTTAACGTAATTGCTCCCCCCGGGATGAGCGCAGCCTTCTCACCAGGCAGCTTTATACCAGGCGCCACCTCCACGTTTTCTGTGACTCTTTCAGATATCGGCTCGAACACCTTGACTGGTGTTGGATTCACGGCTGTCTTACCCCCCGGGATGCTAATCACTGCACCCAATGAACTGAGTGCTGCCTGTGGTGGGACAGCCGTAGCAACTGCGGGGACCGGCCTTGTAACACTCACCGGCGCCACGGTTCACTCGCATAGCTCCTGCAAGGTTGCCGTGAGAGTGACAGCCGCGAACGAAGGAATGTACAGTGTCGTGACTTCCCCTGTTTCCTCCAATGAGGGCGGCACTGGAAACACGGCTTCAGCCAGCATCACTGTGGCGTCGCCGCCGGCAGTAACCATGAAGTTTCCGATGGTCGCCGCTCCTCCCAACGGAAGCGTCCCACTGCTATACACGGTGACAAATCCGAATCAGAGTGAGGTGCTCACAGGAATCTCGTTTACTAACGTGTTACCGACTGGGTTTCAAATCTCGACCCCCAATGGTCTGGTCGGCATCTGCGGAGGAGGAAGCATAACTGCCAGCCCTGGTTCGACAACAATATCTTTAGCCGGCGCAACTTTGCCAGCGAATGGTGGCAGTTGCACGTTTACGGTTAGCCTCACTGGTACCAGCACAGGTCAATTTGTGAACACCACCGGGCCCATCAGCTCTGATGAAACCATCGCTGGACCGACAGCATCCGCGACAATCACCATTGGCTCGGTTTTCGAAGTCTCTTACGCCGCCCATCTAAACGCTGGGGACGGCGTAATCAATATCACCAATACCGGCGAGAATGGAGCCAAGTTATATGGCCCCGGATTTGGGCCACCCACCGGTAACCTATGTGTCAACGTTTACGCGCTTGCTCCGGGCGAGCAACTAATCTCCTGCTGTTCTTGTCTGGTGACTCCCGGGGCGTTAGTCTCTCTCTCGGTCAATAACGACATTCTGGCCAACGTGGCAGAGATATCATCTAACTCGGTTGTCGTGGAACTGGTTTCGACACTCGCAGGAAGCGGCGGGAATGCCACAACATGTACAAATAGCGCCGCTATTCCTGGGACGCTAGCGTCCGGCCTCAGCGCCTGGAGCACGACTCTTAATACGGTACCGCCTCCTCAAACATTCACCGTGAACGACCTGGCTTTCTCCCCCGTGACGCTGAGCGCGGCCGAAGAGGCTAGCCTAAATAACCGCTGTGCTCAGATTATAGGAAACTTCGGGGGCTTGGGTGTTTGCAGGTCCTGTCGAGTGGGTGGACTCGGCGGTATTGCGAGCCCCCAGTAAGTTCAGGCAAGATCGTTGGCATAACAAACGCTGCACGAGACTGTCTGCACAGAATTCATCTGTTCAGAATCCGCCACAACGTGCCGCTAAAGATATTGGCTTGCACCTGGGGCGAAACCCCGCACGCGTCCAGCATATGGTGATACCGTTCCAATTCCCGGTCCAACTCGCCAAGATCGCCTTCGAAGACATCCGAACCGAAGACCAGCTTCTCGAATGCCGGTGCGCTGGATTTAGGCGTGTGGGCGCTTGCCACACTGGTCCACCAGAAGACCGACTTGAAAAACGCATAGTCCTCCTCCTTCTTGATCAATGAGGATCCAGAAACATCAAAGTAGACGTTTGGATTCCAGCGCGCCACTTCGCCGGCCCAGGCGTAGTCTGGATTTCCCAGGTGTGCTCCAATGATGGTCAGTTTAGGAAACCGTCGCGCAACAAGATCCAGGGTGGACGGCCGCATGCGATCAGAACTCACATCGGAAGGGACTTCAGGATCAGTTCGATTCACGATTCCGGTATGAAAGAGGATGATCATTCCATACTTCTCTGCTCGTTCATACAACGGCCAATAGCGCCTGTCATCGTATGAGTATTGTGGTTTAGTGAGCTCGCCCAGGCCTCTGAATCCCGCCTGATGAAAGCGGTCTATTGTTTGAAGCGCTGATGGCGCATCCAGGTCGAGTTGTCCCAAACCTATCAGCCGCGCGGGATGGGCCTTCATGAAGTCTGTTACCGCGTTAAGATCTTTCGGTTCAACAATCAGCATGGCCATACCTTGGAGGCTTTCAAGCTTAGTCACGAGCTTGTTCAGGAAACCCACGTCGCCGTTGTGATGGACATGGCAATCAATCAACTTCGGCTGTTCCTGGCAGAAGCCAGTACTGACTGAAACAGTAAGTAAGACTAGCCGCCGGAGGAATTGGCCAGGCTCCCGGACCCAATTAAGGTTGTTCTGCATATTTCTGATAAGCGGAGTTGATTTCGGCTGGACTCATCTCGCCATCGTAGATCAAGACTCGGTATCTGAACTCGAGGGAGTCGCCTTCAGGAATTGTCCAGCTTCCATCCTTCTTGGCATCGCCGGTGAATTCCCGCGCTCCAAAGGGATTCGCTGCCAGCAATCCATAGCCGCGAGCGTGCCAGGTCGTCGGATGGCGGAAGCTCTTCGGATGGTCAAATACGACGATTCCCACCTTTTGGCCTGAGACGGAGCCAGAGTAGTTCACCCAATCAGCACTCTTTCCCCAGATATTCTTCTCGCCTTCACCTCCATGCGAGTTCAGCATGTGGCCCAGCGGTGCGCTTAGCTCCGGACCGAGGCGGATCCCGAACGTTCCCTCTTTGGTATCTCCCAGGTCAATGGGCCCGTCGCTGGCTTTAAGGATAAAATCACAGTCAATTATTCGTCGCTTCTCGTCGCCCTGAAAGGAAAACGTCTGTGTCTCGTGGCCGATGACGCGGTCATTCGGATCGGCGAGCTCAAAGGTTGCCTTTACTCCACCGGAGTCCTGGCCCGAATGCATGTCAATCACTTTGGGCTTGCCCATGTGGCCAAATGGCTGCCGTGAATGGTCGCCGTAGTATTTTTGAAATCCCGGTTCCGCCCAAAAGTTCAATCCGTCGATATTGCCATGGGCAAAATAGAGGGGCCGCTGATGAGGTTCAAAGGATGATGCCTTCGGATCGCCCGCTGATACGTCATTCCCAACCGGGAATGGGCGGCTGATCACTAAGCCTTTTGCCGTTTGAAGCGGCATCAGGTATGACTTGGCGGCCTTTTGTCCCAAATAGTAAGTTGTGAAGGGCCTGTTTCCAATCGTCACCTCTATCCGGTCGCCTTGTTGCTTAACGTCCACGTTTGCAGCCGGCGCAAAGGCCGGAATCAGACAGCACAACCAAGCTGTCAGGCTAAGAGTCTTCATTTGTCTGTGCATCTTCCTCTCAATATCCAGGTACAAACGAAACCGCGCTGGGAAATATTTCCGGCTCGATCAGAAAGCCTGAACAGCCGTCTCTATTAACTAATGATGAATGTTTCGCAACCGTGAGGCGATTATATGGGAATCGCTTAAGCCAGGTCAATCGACTTGTTTGGGAAAAATTTCAGACTGCTGGAAATCTTGCCCAGATTGTAGGACCGGGGACCCAGGCGAGGCAACTGCACAAAATTGGTTCTACCTCACCGGGCACATTTGCACCTTCCAAGGTCGTTGAGAGGCCAGTGGCCTAGAATTTTTGCCCCACGGCCCAGCAGTGGAAGGGAAGAGCTGCGGTCACTACTAAGCACGGTCACTCCCCACTTGACAATAATGCAAAACTAGTATAACTTACCATCCCGGGGGCGTCGCTTTGCGGCTTCCGCAGTATCCGATACCCTTCCTGTACTTGTGGCCCGGACAAACTCTTTGGGGGGAACAAAAATGCCGAAATTAAAAAGGATCGCGCTTATTTCTTTGGTTGCTGTAGTTGCTCTTGTGCTGAGACCTACTGCCGCTTTGAGCCAGAACGTTTACGGAACGATTGCCGGAACTGCCACCGATTCCAGCGGCGCCTCCATTCCGGATGCCAAAATGACTCTGACGAACCTGGATACTGCGGAAGCACGTACCGTGCAAACAGAATCCTCCGGTAACTATACGTTTGTGAACATCCTTCCCGGGCGCTACAAACTAGATGCAGAGAAGGCTGGCTTCAAAAAGTTCGAACGGCAGCCCATCACTGTAGAAATTGAAAGCGGACTTAGAATCAACGTCGCCCTGGAGGTAGGGGAACTCAATCAGACGGTGGAAGTGACCGCCGAAGCAGCATTGCTCCAACCGGAGACAAGTTCTCTGGGCCAAGTGGTTGAAACACGCAGCGTGACTGACCTGCCACTCAACGGCCGCAATCCGCTGGCCCTGGTCGCGTTGACCGCCGGCGTCGTGCCGCAAGGTTCGCCTTCGGCCGGCAACTCATCCACCGGAAACCCGGTGGGCGCCAACCCGTTCGCTGCTGGAGACTTTCAAATCGGCGGCGGTCAGGCTGGCCAAAGCCAGATCTTGATCGATGGCGTACCAACAAACGGAGCGTACCTGAACGTTGTCACCGTGATTCCCACCCAGGACGCCATCCAGGAATTTAAAGTTCAAACGAACAACTTAGGTCCTGAATACGGCCGTTTCGCCGGTGGCGTCATCAATCTCTCCACCAAATCAGGCACCAACCAATTCCACGGTTCGGCTTATGAATTCCTTCGGAATAAACTCCTCAACGCCAATGATTTCTTCTCCAACGCCGGCGGTAGCCCGCGACCTCCATTTACCCAAAACCAGTTCGGCGTCAACGGCGGCGGCCCTGTCATTAAAGACAAACTCTTCTTCTTTTCCACTTACGAAGGTTTCCGGCAGCGCAAAGGAAGCGCTCTCACAACCTGGGTTCCCACCGCACAGGAACGCCAGGGAATCTTCTCGTCTGTTGGCTCAACCGGCGTCGGCTCCGTCCTCCCGATTTACGATCCATTAACCAGTTCGAATTGCGTGTCAGGTGGACCGGCTTGCAGAACCGCATTTCCCGGAAACGTACTGCCGGCCACTCGCCTCGATCCGACAGCGCTTGCGCTGCTGCAGTATTATCCGCTGCCCAACCAGAACGGCAATCCATTCGGTGACTTAGTCGAAAGTTATAGCACCGGCGGCAATGTCAACCAGATCAATGAGCGCGTGGACTACAGCGCCAGCTCGAAGCAAAGGCTTTTTGCCCGTTACACCCGGTCGCACGTTTTGTCTTTGCCCGATAGTCCCTTCAATGATGTTTGCAGTGACCGCTGCACTGAAGATACAGTCACGAACCAGGCTGGCTTGGGAGACACCATTGCCTTCTCGCCCACCCAGGTTCTCGATCTGCACATTGGCTACACCCGCTACGTCTATCTGCGCACGCCACTCAGCCAGGGTATTGACCTGTCGAAGTTCGGACCAAATTGGGCCGCCTTAACTCCGGACCTGACTTACACTCACATCCCAACTGTTTGCATCGGCCAGACTCCGGGCGATAGTCGTTGGGGCAATGGCGACTGGTGCTCTCAAGGCACCGGCAGCGGCATCGGCGCTCACGACGATACGCTCAGCATTGAGCCGGCCTACTCGTGGGTAAAGGGCTCCCACAATTTGAAGTTCGGTGGTGAGTTCCGCCTGCTCCGCAACAATTACTATCAAAGCAACGATCCAGCCGGCCTCTTCCAGTTCGACGCGGGTATGACTTCGGCAAATCCTAAGAATGGCGTCCCTGGCATCAATTCCGGCATCGGAGTCGCTTCTTTCCTGCTGGGCTACGGCAACAGCGGCAGCGCTACCGAGCCCGCCCAAACCGCAGACCAAAATGTCTATGGTGCCTTCTACGTGGGAGATACCTGGCAGGCGACTCGCAAACTGACGGTGAACCTTGGCGCTCGCTTGGACTTGCAAGGAGACTGGACGGAAAGATACAACCGCATTCTCGTCTTCAACCCCACCGAACCAAGTCCCATTGCCGCCGCCGCCGGGATACCCGGACTCAAAGGCGGCTTCAATCTCGTAGATACCTCCGCGCACCCCAGCCGCACGGCCTTCCCGTCCTGGAATCACGTGAGTCCCCGCATTGGCCTCTCCTATCAGATCGATCGCAATACGCTTGTGCGAACTGGGTACGGTATCTTCTTCCTTCCCGTGGACATCCGCTGGGACGACGCGCCACATAACCTCTTCATCAACTCGATCAGCACAACTTGGTTGACAACAGAAGCCGATGGCGTTACGCCGAAATATCCCATTTCGAATCCGTTTCCGAACGGCGTCAACCAGCCGCCCGGCCGCAACCAAGGCTTTGTCAATGTCCAAGGCAATGGCTTGGAAGCCCCGCTCAGTTCGAATCAGGCGCCCTATGTACAGCAGTGGAACCTGGATATCCAGCGTCAGTTGCCCGGAAACGCGCTCTTCGATATCGCGTATGCCGGTTCGAAGGGTACTCACCTGCCTTCCCATAATCAGGATCTGAATCAGCTTCCGACGGCTGACCTGCCCACTAATGCCGCCCAAGTGGCCGCGTTGAATGCGCTGGTTCCAAACCCTTTCTATGGCGTCGTGCAATCCGGTGGTGTCAGCTCGAATCCAACCATCAAGGCAGGACAACTTCTTCTGCCCTATCCTCAATACGACGACGTGACCATGGCTGAGCCCGACGATCGCGATTCCATCTACCACTCGCTGCAAGCCAAGTTTCAGAAGCGGTTCGCGGCCGGCGCACAGATCCTGGCCACTTACACCTTTTCAAAGCTGATCGACAACACAAACTCCGAAATCAACTGGCTCGAAGCTGCCTCCCCCAGTTGGGGTGATTCGAACGCCTACAATCTCCGCTCCGCACGCAGCCTCGACGGTTTTGACGTTCCGCAGCGCTTCGTCCTGGCCTCCGTCCTCGACCTGCCGGTGGGCCGCGGCAAACGGTTCCTCAAGAACCTGAACCCGGTGGCGAACAAAATCGTCGGCGGCTGGGGACTGAACACCATCATCACCTTCCAAAGCGGATTCCCCGTAATCATCGGCGGCTGCCCTGGTGCACTCAGCAATGCCGGTATTCCGGAATCGGGCTGTAGTCGGCCCACCCGGACAGGCCCTTCCAGCCTGACCACCGGTTCGCTGGATCAGCGATTGGCTCACTGGTTCAACACGTCCGTCTTTACATCGGGTGACCCCACCTCTTACAACTACGGCAACGACTCTCGCACCGAACCTAACATCAGGGATGACGGATCGAAAAACTTCGACATCGCGATCTTCAAGAACACGAAGTTCGGTCCAGATCAACGAATCGGCCTTGAATTCCGGACGGAGTTCTTCAACACGTTCAACCGCGTTCAATTCAATCCGCCGAATACCAACTGTTGCGGCGGCTCCAACTTTGGCCAGATCACCGGGCAATATAACCTGCCCCGCATTATCCAAATGGCCTTAAGGATGACGTTCTAATCCTAAGAGGTCAACGCCGGGCAGTTCACTCTGCCCGGCGTAAACTCGTAAGTTAAGTGAAAGCCGTACTTCTCCTTCTTTCTGCCTTGCTCTTCATCTCCTCCGGAGTAACGAATTCCCAGTCCATCGAAGATCAGCTTGAGCAGTCCTTTCACGCCGGCCAGGCCGCCCTCCAGCAAGGCCAGTTTCAGCGGGCGGCAGACGAGTTCAAGAAGGTTCTCGGCATCGATCCCACCTTAGTCGAAGCGCAGGTCAATCTCGGCATTGCCTACCATAGCCTCGGCCAATATGACCTTGCCGTGCACCAGTTGGAAAAGGCGCTACATGAACGGCCCAATCTTGTGGGTCCGGCGGTCATTGCTGGAATGGACTACCTTAAACTGGGCTCCCCGCAAAAGGGTATTCCCTTCCTGAAGCAAGCTCTGAAGCTGGACCCGTCGAATAGTGCCGCCGGCGAGGCGTTGGCGTCGGCGTACCTCGAACAGGCCGATTTCGGAAGCGCCGCCGGACAGTTCAAGCAACTGGCTTCGCTCGATGCGGACAAGTCGGAGGCCTACTTCAAGCTCGGACACGAGTATCTGGACTTAGCCGCCCGCCTGGCTTATCGCGGTGCTCATCTCTACCACGACTCCGTTTGGGGACACCGCTTTCTGGGCGACCTGTTCTTCCAGAGAGGCCGCTGGGAAGACGCGTTGAAGGAGTATAAGAAGGCCGCCGGCATCGACCCGCAACAGCCGGGCTTGCACTCCTCCATGGGCCAGTCTTATCTGCATGCCCAAGCTCTGCAGGAAGCCGATAAAGAGTTCCGGCTTGAAATCCAGCTCGATGCTCGCAACGAATCAGGCTGGCTGGGACTGGCAAACGTGCAGTTGGCTGCTCACAAACCGCTAGAAGCCCTTCAGTCTCTGCAGCGGGTTTGGGAAATATCGCCCGAGTTCCTGCAAGTACAGAGGGACTTTCCTTCATTTGACCTTTCGCAGGAATCGGCAAAGGCGGAACTGCCAACCCTGAAGTCCGCCCCGGAGAGTCCCGCCAGGCATTTTCTTTTAGCATCTCTCTGCCTGAGTTCGAACGACCCCGCCTGCACAGAGAGCGAGTGGAAGTCGTTCGAAGGCGAAGTGGCCAAAGCAGCTCCGCGGGCGACCGCAGACCCTTGCAAGGCTCATCAGTACAGCCGCTGTATAGCGTTGCTTGAAGCCGCAAAAACCAGAACGCCGGCGCAAAAACTGCTACTCGGCCGATCCTACTACTGGTTGCAAAAATATGAATCAGCCGCCGGCGATCTCGCTGACGTGTCCGGCGTAACAAAAGAAAATGCCGAGGCTAGTTACTGGTTAGCGAGATCCTACCAGGCACTCGGAATCGACTCCTATACAAAACTGCAACTGGCCTTTCCAACGTCCTGGCGGGCTTGTCAGATGCGCGCTGAAAGCGCGGCAGTTCGGGGGGAGATCGACGACGCACTCAAAGAGTTCCATGCCGCCTTGGACGCAGGTCCGAACGAAGCAGAACTCCACGAGGCTTTTGGACAATTCTACGTGAACCAGCAAACCGACGAATCGGCGGCGGAGGCTGAACTTGAACGGGCCATCTCCCTAGATCCGGAGCGCACCCACGCTCTGTATCTTCTGGGCTACCTTCACGTCGAGAACAAGGACAATGAGAAGGCCGTGCCCTATCTCCAGCGCGCCTTGCGCCTCCAACCGGACCTCGCCGAAGCCAATAGCTTGTTGGGAACCGCTTATCTGCGCTTAGGGAAGTTTGCCGATGCCGTTCCCCTGCTTCAGAAAGCTGCTCCAACAGACCACTACGGAAACGTCCACTATCAGCTGTTCACCGCTTACCGGAAGCTCGGCAAAACGGACCTGGCGCAGAAGGAACTGGCGCTGTCACAGGATCTCCGAAAGAACTACCTGGAACGCGACGAAGCTCTGATACTGGGCTCATCTCCCCAGCCGAAAGCCGACGTGCAATGACGCGCCGAACCCTCCTGTCATTACTGGCCGTTCCGGCCGTGCAGTCACTGGGCCAGGGGGTCTCGTCTCGTACCGTAAAGGCTCAACCGCGCGGCAAATTCTCCGGTCTGCCCTTCAACGCTTCGTTCACCGACATCGCGAGTCAGGCCGGTTTGCACGCGCCGCTCATTTACGGGCCGGAAGGTCACAAAACCTACATCATCGAGACTGTTGGCTGTGGCTGCGCCTTCCTCGATTACGACAACGATGGCTGGCTGGACGTTTTCCTTTTGAGCGGCACTCGCTTCGAGGGTGCGCCCGAAGGCACTTCAAACCGGCTCTACAAAAATAATCGGGACGGCACCTTCACTGATGTCACGGTCAATGCCGGGCTAATCCATTGCGATTGGGCTTCCGGGGTAGCCGTCGGCGATTTCGACAATGACGGCTTTGACGACCTTTTCATCACCAATTGGGGCCAGAACATCCTTTATCGCAACAATGGTGACGGCACATTCACCGACATTACGGAAAAAGCCGGGCTCCTGCATAACGGCAAACGCTGGGGCGCCGGAAGTACATGGCTGGATTATGATCGCGATGGCAGGCTCGACCTCTTTGTATCAAATTATTTGGAATTTGACCGAAGCCGCATTCCCAAGCCCGGCGAAAACTCATTCTGCAACTGGAAAGGTATTCCGGTAAACTGCGGGCCAAGAGGATTAACACCCGGCAGCGTTACCCTCTATCACAATAATGGCGACGGCACATTTGCCGACGTAAGCCACAAATCCGGCGTTTCCAAGTGCAAAGGCAGTTACTGTATGACTGCCGTCGCAGCGGATTTCGACAATGACGGCTGGCCCGACATTTATGTGGCTTGTGACTCCACACCCAGCTTCCTGCTGAAGAACAATCACGACGGAACTTTCACCGATATGGGCCTGGAGAGCGGCGTGGCGTTAAATGAGGATGGAATGGAGCAAGCCGGAATGGGCCTGGCCATTGGCGATTACAACCTGGATGGTAATCTGGACATCCTCAAGACTCACTTTGCCGACGACACTGCCGTCCTGTATCGTAATGATGGCAAAGGCAATTTTGAGGACGTGACCAATTCAGCCGGATTAGGCGTAGAGAACCGGTTCATCAGTTGGGGCGCTGGCATGTTCGATTTTGACAACGATGGGCATCCGGACCTATTCTGGGTAACCGGCAGCGTATACCCCGAGGTCGAAAAGACCTTGCCGAACTATCCATTTAAAAGTCCGCGCCTGCTTTTTCGCAATCTGGGAAACGGCAAGTTTGAAGAACTGACTGATCAGGCTGGTCCTGCTCTCAGCCAACCGCATGGAAGCCGAGGCGCGGCCTTCGGCGATTTTGATAACGACGGCGATATCGACGTTCTAATTCTCAACTTGAACGAGCCTCCATCGTTGCTTCGAAACGATGTGACAGGCACGAATCACTGGATTAAGATCAAGCTGGTCGGAACGAAATCGAATCGGTCAGCAGTCGGCGCTCGTGTAACAGCCCATTACGGGGGCAAGACGCAGGTGCAGGAAGTGCTAAGCCAGTCCAGCTTTTATTCCGCCAATGACTTGCGCTTGCACTTCGGCCTGGGTTCAGAGGAGAAGGTGGACCTTGAGATTCGTTGGCCGAGTGGTGCTAACGAGAGAATTTTGAATGCGCCCAAAGATCGCTTTCTGATGATCAAAGAAGGAGTTGGAATCATCCAGAACGAAGCGCCGCAAAAAAGGTTGTAAAGCTCTCCTTTCCAACTCAAAGGCCCATTTGCCGGGTTGGGGCTCTGTCAGGCTCCATTTGGGTTACTTCGAGAGCATTCACTTCGGCATAGTTTCGGACCGGTTCGAATTCCAGAACAATTTTGCCCTGCGCATTAGGTTCGAGATCGTCAAAGGTCTTGACCGCCGCACGATTCGGTCCTCCCGCCTCCTTGATAATGTCGAAGTTACGCAGGAGTGTCACCCCGCCGCTAAACACATTGAACACGCGAGCGCCGGGTCCCTGGGCCGGACCGCTAAAGGGTAGCTTGCTGCCGAAAAAGGTTTCCGCGAAGAAGAGTCGCACCCGATACTTGCCCGGCGGCACTGGAATTCGGTAGCTGAAATTCCCGAAACGCTCGCCCGCGAAAAGGGGTTTCAGTTCACTGTCTTGGATACTGCTTTGGCGTTGCACCGTCATGCCGCCTACGGCATATTGGTCTGCCATCCAGACAGAACCGTCAGGGTCGGTAACTGACTGGTTTCCAGTTACTATGCGAATAGGCCGAATCGTGCCGGGTTTAGACCATAAGATCTCCATGGCGAGAAGCATCGGCTTCCGTCCCTGCTGCTCAAACTTTAAATGAATTCGCCCGTCTGATCCCGGCCGAATGTCCTTGAATACCCGGGATGTTAGTCGGTTAGGCGCTCCGGCATCCGACAACGGGTCGAAATATTCGAGCACAACTTTCCTGTTAAGAGACACCCTGAAAAGCTTGACGCTCGCACTATCCGACGCCTGCGATTCCACGTCGGCAAAATAAAGGTGAATCTCGTATGTACCCGGGCGCTCTGGTATTGAATATTGGAAGTCACCTTCTCGCTCGGTCTTGGCAAAGCCCGGGTCAGGCAATCCTTCTAAAAGCACATCGCGAGGCAGGGCCATCGAATCCCCGCCGTCATAATATTTGTCCGGTTGCCAGATGCGTCCCTGCCTGTCCACAAATGGCTTCCCGTGGTAGCCAGCCAGCATTCGGAACTCACTCGCAACCGGTTCCCAGGTGGCGCCATGCCAAACCTCGCGCACGGCGCTGCGTCCCCCCGCGCGAAACGCAAAGTAGAGTGATAAGGCAATCACCACGGCCAATGCACCTGCGGCAATCATCAAAAAGCCGAAACCTGAGGATTTCGGTCTGCCTGTAAGGGAGTTTTCGACAGGCAGGGTCGGCACTGCCTCCGGCAATGGCTCCACAGGCTGATTCAAATCAACTGCTACGGGCGGAGTAAGATCCTCCTGATTCTGGCTCTCATTCCGGCCTTTGCATACGAACTGCGGAGCGTACTGACCGTTAGGAATGACTATGTGGACGGCGTGGTCGGCGCCAATGGTGCTGTAATAATCCGCCAACCTTTTCCGCAGCCGGTGGGCTTCAACCCGGACGATTGAATCCTTCTTTTGATCGAAATCCGATGGACGCCCTAGTGCTTCGACGGCAATGGAGTACTCTTTCAGATTTTCAGCGTTGCGATCGAAGTGCTGATCGCAAATGTATCTTAGAAAGCTCGCGAGGCTCGGCGCCCGGTTGAAAATCCTCGATTTGAGGACAACCTCTACCTCTTCGCGCTCTGCTTGTAGTTGAGTAGCAGTGGTCGCCATAATGCATTAAAGCTACTCGGAAAGCATATCAAACGGACGGCGGAAAGTTCAATTAACCTGCCTTTACTTCGCTTTTAGAAAGTGTAACGCTATTGATTCTAAAGAACTAAATTCGGTAACGTTACTCTTTTTGTCTCCGTAACCCCTAGTACATTGTGTACCTTTGTTAGTGCTTGTACACTAATCCAAAGTTTGAGTCGGTTGTCCACCCAAAGATGGTGACGCAACATTCATAGGGGTTTCATGTTCGCGAAAACATTAAAATTTCCGTATAAGCTACTCTGTCTAGCTATTCTTCTCTCCCTCTCTTGCTCTCTCCTCTTAGCCCAATCAACGGGTACCTTGACAGGGACCGTATCGGATCCCACGGGTTCAGTCGTTCCTGGCGCTAATGTGGTCATGAGAAACGATTCCTCCGGGGACGAACGCCGAACTGTGTCAAACAGCGACGGCTTCTTCTCTATTACTGCGGTCCAGCCTGGCGACTACACAGTCATTATTACTTCTAAAGGCTTCGAGACTTTTGAGCAGAAAAGCGTCCACTTTGACACCGGTGACAAGCGTAACCTGTCAAATATCTCGCTGCAGGTTGGTTCTTCAACCCAAACCGTCGAAGTGACTGGCACTGGCGAAGAGTTGACGCCCGTCGATTCAGGAGAAAAGTCAACTGTTATAGGACAGCAGCAGTTGCAGAACATAGCCATTGTCGGTCAGAACGCGGCGGAATTCATCAAGTTGCTGCCGGGTTTTGCGCTGACTGGAAGCAACGGCGCTAACCAGGGATGGCAATCTCAGCAGCAGAGCACTGGCGCGGGCCCGGTTGGCAGCTTCTCCGCTAACGGTCAGCGGACGGGCGCCTTGGATATCACCTCCGACGGCGCGCATATCATCGATCCAGGTTGCAACTGCGGACAAGCCGTTAACACGGTGTCGGACATGACCGCGGAAATGAAAGTGCTGACCTCCAACTTCGGAGCGGAAAACGCCAAAGGACCCGTCGTCATTGCTGCTATTGGTAAGTCAGGCGGTAACAAGTTTCATGGCGAGGCATACCTGTATGCTCGTGATGCGACCTTCGATGCGACCAATGCCTACAACAACGATCTCGGCACCAATGCGCTGACCGGCAAGAAGAATGCGCCGAAGCCTGATACCTACTTCTACTATCCAGGGTTCAATATCGGCGGCCCGGTGATCATTCCTAAAACCAACTTCAACAAAAATCACGACAAGCTCTTCTTCTTCTTCGCATATGAGGACTACACGCAGCAGGTGCAGGACCCTTCGCATGATGTCTTCACATCGTTCGTGCCCACCACCGACATGCGCAATGGGAATTTCTCCGCCGCTTACCTGAATAGCTATCTTGCCGGCAGCAACCCGGGCGGTTCGGTTACCGGCCCTGCCACCCAGAACGGGTCGCACAATAACGTGGCGACGTCGACGGGCATTTTGGCGCCTTCCTCACTGACTCCCCAGGGGGTTGCGGCCCTGAACCTTTACCCGCTGCCAAATGCCAATCCGGCGCAGAACAACGGCAACAACTACATCTACTCCGAGACGCACTCCGATCAGATGTACCAGATCCGTCCTCGTGTCGATTGGAGCATTAGCGACAACACGAAATTATTTGTAAGCTACAACCGCCAGCGCGAAGTGAACCACGACAACAGCACGTTGTGGTGGGGCACCGGTCCCGCCGTTCCGTACCCGAGTTCACAGAGAGAGCCGAACACGTCAGACTCCATCTCAACCAACCTGACCAAAGTATTTAGCCCGACTCTGACCAACGAATTGGTGTTCACCTATACGAACCTTTATGTGGCGTTCCAGTATGCCAACCCGACGAAGATCAACGCGACGGACCTTGGGGTTGGCTACAAGCACATTTTCAATGACGCTCCCAACAACCAGTTGCCGGTTTATACCGGCTGGAGCGACGGAATTGCGAATATCATCAACCCGAGCGGATACGAGCAAAACAATACATTGTACGCCGATAAGTGGCTGCCAACCCTGGCCGACAACCTGTCCAAGGTTTGGGGCACCCATACTGCAAAATTTGGCTTTTACTGGGAACGAACCAGAAACCAGCAGCCGAGCAACAACTATGTCAACGGCGAGCAGGTTTATTCGAATTGGGGACAAGCGTCTACAGGTAACGCTTATGCAGACATGCTGACCGGGATCATGTCTCAATACACCGAATCCAATACGGACCCCATCATCAACATGCACTACACGAGCATTGCCTTCTTTGCCCAGGATTCGTGGAAGGTCTCGCGCAGACTGACGGTTGATTATGGCCTGAGATTGGATCATCTGGGTCCCTGGTCCGATGACCAGGGTCATGGTGCTGGCGTGTTCTTGCCGTCCCGCTATGTGGGGAGCGATTCCGGCACTCAGTTGGACGGATTTGCCTGGCACTCCATCGATAGCGCTATCCCGCTGTCGGGGACGAATAGCCGCACATTCTTTTACAATCCTCGCTTCGGTTTGGCTTGGGACGTCTTTGGCTCTGGAAAGACGGTGCTTCGCGGCGGTTGGGGTCAGTACCGTTTCCACGATGAACAGAACGTTCAGGCCGCTGCGCTTCGCTTAGCGGCGGGAAGTTACGACTACACTGTTCCGACGCCTGCCAATAACGCTCCTACTACCTTTGGTTATCTGGCCTCGATCACTCCGGGCGCGGTTGCTCCTGGCGGTGTTAGGGTGCTTGATTTAAAGGACACCCAACAACCGCTCACCACCAGCTACAGCTTCACCATTTCTCAGCGAATGCCCTGGGCCTCCACTGCGGAGTTCTCTTACGTCGGTAATAAATCCAAGTATCTGAACAACGCCAGCAACGGAACCTACGGCAACATCAACGCTATTGCGCCAGGCGCCTTATTCAATGTGCCTGGGATTTTTGGTAGCGCCGCCAGTCCGGCGCTCAGCCCGGTCGGCACCGGCTCCAGTTCCTATAATCCATATCCTCAATACGGACAGATCTATCAGCAGGAACACAACAACTACTCGAATTACAATTCGTTCCAGGCAAGCTGGAATAAGCAGTCCGGTCACTTTAACTGGCTTGCGAACTATACCTTCAGTAAGGCGCTGGGCATCCGAGGTGAAAACAGCTCAAACGGTATCGGTGATCCGCTTGATGCTTCTGTAAACTACGGTGTTCTGCCTAATGACAGAACTCATATTTTCAATGTGGCTTACGTATACCAAATGGGCCAAATACTTAAAGATGGCAACCTTTTCCTGAAAGGCCTTGTGAATGGCTGGCAGATTTCAGGCACAACCCAGGGTCAAAGCGGATCCCCGCTACAGGCTGTAGGAAGTTCCAATTTCAACTTCAGCGCTGATTTGGCTCCAGGAACAGTCATTCCGGGCGGCATTGTTGTACCCACGAACAACAGCAATTTCGGGGTTACGCAAGATGTCATCAACGGCACTCCCTACATTTCCGTACAACCTGTACTCACGTGCGATCCAAGCAAGAACCTGGCCGCCAATCAGTACATCAACGGAAACTGCTTTGCGGCTCCGACCCCTGGGCATAACGGATCCTACGTGATGCCTTACATTAAAGGCCCGGCCTTCTTCAACAGTGATCTTTCGCTGTTCAAGAACTTCCAAATGGGCGAGGTCAGAAAGCTCCAACTCAGGGTTTCAGCCTTCAACTTTTTGAATCACCCCCTCAACTCCTACAATCCGGCCGGTGGCGACAACAACTTGAACCTGACGTTAAATGGCGCCGGGAAGCTGTCGAACTCGAACTTCGGTTACGCACTCTACCAAAGTGGAAACCGAACCGTTCAGTTCGTTCTGAAGTACTTCTTCTAAGAATCTGCAGCACGGAGGCGGCGGGACGGCGCAAGCTGTCCCGCCTTTTTCGTTATCGTTAGAAGCATGCTAGACTTTCGGCAATCGCTGTAATGTTCCGTTTTATCCTCTGCACCATGTGTGTGGTTGTTCTGGCTGCGCAGTCTGAACAGTCGCCGCAGGAAATCCTGAAACAAGCCGTATCTCTCCAGCAGCAAGGCAAGCTTGAAGAGGCCATTCACAATTACAAGCTCTTTCTCGACATGTACCCGGATGCGGCGCAGGTCCGATCTAATTTAGGCGCGGCCCTCATTGGCGTGGGTCAGTACAAACAAGCCATTGAGCAGTACACGCTCGCGCTGAAGACCAAGCCAGATAACGCGGTCCGGCTGAATCTAGCTCTGGCTTACTACAAATCAGGCCAATTCGGAAACGCCGCCAAAGAACTCGAAACGGTTCGTTCCGCCGACCCGGGCAACTATAAGGCCACCATGTTACTGGCTGACTGCAATCTGCGCCAGGGAGAGAACAAACATGTCATCGAACTGCTCACTCCCTTACGACAGGAACACTCTGACGATCTCGGGATTGCGTATCTTCTTGGAATGGCTCTTCTGCGGGATGGTCAGGTCTCCCAGGGGCAGTTGGTCATCGACCAGATTTTGAAAAATGGTGATTCGGCCGAAGTTCATCTCCTGATGGGTACGGCCAAGTTCAGCGCTCGTGAATTTGCCCCGGCCGTGATTGATTTTGCCAAAGCAGTTGAATTGAATGAAAACTTGCCCGATGGGTGGTCCTATTATGGCCAGGCTCTTTTTGCGACCGGCGACTTGGCGGGCAGTCGCAAAGCCTTCCTTAAAGCGCTGGACCATGATCCAAATGACTTTCAGGCTAACCTCCATGTGGGCGCGATGTATCGCTTAGACCAGGATTACGACCACGCGATGCCCTACTTCCAGCGCGCCGAAGCGGTTCGCCCCTCTGACACGGCAATTCAATATCAGATTGCCTTGGTGAACATTGCAACCGGCAAAATTTCTGAAGCGCGAACTTCTTTAGAATCGATTGTCAAAGCGGCTCCCAGCTTCGTAGAGGCGCACGTCTCGCTTGCCACTGTTTACTATCGCGAAAAGCGCAAGCAGGACGGTGACCGGGAACGCGCCATCGTACAGCAATTGAACGCTGAAAAACAGGCGGAGCAGCCGGGCGTCAAGCACACGGACGCAGAGAAGGCCGCCCAATGAAGCTTGGCTATTTAGTATTGGCATCTCTCGCTTTCCTTGCCGGAGTTGCTCCCGGCGGCCAAGCTGGGGTCAAGGCCGGCAGCGTTGACGCAACTCTCCAGAAATTGTCAAAGCAAGGAGAGGATGACCGTCAGTCCAATAAGATTGATGACGCCATAGCGGTCTATAAAAAGGGCGTTGCCTTGAAGCCTAACTGGGATGAAGGCTGGTGGTACCTTGGCACTCTTTACTACGATCTTGATCAGTATGCCGATGGACGCGACGCCTTTAAACATTTGACTGTGATTAAGCCCGAGGTCGCTGCCGGCTGGGCCATGCTGGGGCTTTGCGAATTTCAGACACGAGATTACCCTAGCTCGCTAAAGCATGTTCGTCGAGGCGTCGAACTAGGTATTGGCGCTGAACAGAACATCTCCGATGTTGTTCATTATCATTACGCCCTTCTGCTCACCCGCAACGGAGAGTTCGAAGAAGCCATGAAGACCCTTGGCTTATTCGCACAGCGAAATATAGATCAGCCCGAGTACGTCGAAGCAATGGGGATTGCGGCTCTTCGCAAGCCGCTGCTGCCGAGCGAATTGCCACCTGCTGAACGGGAGATGATCCTCGACGTAGGCCGCGCCATGTACGATGCGACTGCCCTGAAAACGGCTGTAGCGGCTACCGAGCTCAAAGCAGCTGTCGACAAATATCCGAACCAGCCCAACATCCACTACCTTTACGGAAGTTTCCTGCTGTTCAGTGACGTCGACGCCGGCCTTGCCGAAATCAAGAAAGAACTCATAGCCACGCCGAACCATGTCCCAGCCTTAGTCACGCTTGCTTCTGAATATTTGCGAGTGCAGGACTACAAAACGGCGCTGCCCTATGCCGAAGCGGCCGTCAAAGCTAATTCCAATTCGTTCCCGGCGCATGCTGTTCTGGGCCGTGTCCTGAGTGAAGGAGATATAGATCCGAAGCGCGGGGTTGTTGAACTCGAAGAGGCCCGTTCGCTGGCGCCCGGCAGTCCCCAGGTTCACATGGCCCTGGCATCCGCTTACACAAAAGTGGGCCGCAAAGAAGATGCCACGAAAGAGCGGCAGGAATTTTTAAAAGAGCGCAAGGCTTCTGATGAAGCAAACAAGAGTTCACCATGAGAGTTGCTTTACTGTTCGCCCTGGCAGCTCTTTCAACTTATGCCAGTGAGACCGGCTCTCGATCAGTGCGGGTTTGCGGCTCCTGTCATCCGAGCCAGGCGAAGCCCCATCCGGCTACATCCATGGCCCACGCGGCCGAATTGGTTGCTGAATGTGGCGTTTTAAAAAGCCATCCTCTGATGACCTTTACTTCGAATGGCTTCTCATACCGGATTGAGAGAAAGGGCGAGGAAAGCTCCTATTCCGTCAGCGACGGCAAGGACACTTTGACCTTGCGAATAGGCTGGGCTTTCGGCTTAGGCGCCGCCGGCCAGACGTACGTGCTGGAGAAAGACGGCGCCTACTACGAAAGCTTTGTCAGTTACTACAAACAGGTGGACGGTCTTGGTCTAACCATGGGAGACCAGAAGTTCAAGCCAACAACTCTCATGGAAGCCATGGGCAGGCCGATGGGCGAGCGCGAGAAACTGGCATGCTTCAACTGTCATACCACTGGATCCGTTACGAACGCTAAACTGACTCTCGACACCATGGTTGCGGGCGTTCAATGCGAGCGCTGCCATGGCGATACCACTAATCATCTGGCCGGCCTCAAAACGGGTGACCCTGCTCTTTTCGGCATGAAGAAACTCACCGGCATGACCGCCGAAGAAACCAACAATTTCTGCGGCCAGTGCCATCGGACTTGGGAGCAGATTGCCAGCAATGGTCCCCAAGGGATACTGAACGTTCGCTTTCAGCCCTATAGGCTGACCAATAGCCGTTGTTATGACTCCGACGACAAGCGAATCGCATGCGTGGCGTGCCATGATCCGCACTCGGAGATTGATAGAGTATCTGCAAATTATGACGTGAAATGTCGCAGTTGTCACGCCGCCGGTGGCAAACCTGGAGCTGCTTTGTGTAAGGTGGGTGTCAGAGATTGCGCTTCCTGTCATATGCCAAAGATCGAGTTGCCCGGTTCGCATCATCAGTTTGCTGATCACGATATTCGAATTTCACGAGCGAAAGCTGCCTACCCGAATTAATCCAGGAACCACGAAAGAGAGTTGACCCATGAGAAGAGTCGCCAGTTCATTATTGTGTCTTTTAGCCGTAGGCTTTTCAAGCTTTGCCCAAGCTCCCGCTCCTCAGGTGTCTAACGACAAACAAGCTCCGGTCTTCAAAAACGGTGGCGGAGAAGAGGTCCTGTTGGACGTGGTTGTCCGCGACAAGAAGGGCCGTCAGATCAACGATCTTAAGCAAAGTGACTTCCAGGTTTTCGACAACGGATCACAGAAATCAATCAAATCGTTCCGGCTGGTCCAGGGTACTGAATCGATAAGCAGCAGCGGCGCGAAGTCCCAACTCGATCCGCTGCGCCAGATTCGGCTTGTAACTTTGATCTTTCACAACTTAGATCAGAATGGACGCCTTCTGTGCCGGGACGCGGCTCTGACGCTCATCAAGTCAGAGCTGGGCCAGAACGTTTACATGTCTGTGCTTTCTATCGGCCATAGCCTGCAGGCGATTCAGCCCTTTACAAATGACCGGGAGTTGCTGAAAAAGGCGATTAACCGCGCCACTGGCGGCGCAAACGACTTCACGCAGGACTCCGCCCAAGTGGTCTCCCAACTGACCCAGCTAGTTGGGCCTTTTCAAGGGGGCAGTCAAGATCTCGCAAGCCAGGCAGCTAACATGCAAACCGGCGGCGGCGGAACCGGAGCTGCCGGGGCGCCGAGCGGTCCATCGGCCGCGGATGCCGCGATGGCTCAAATGATGTTACAAATGCTGACTGCTACGACGGAGGATGCCGCAACTGACTCCGGTCGGAACGCAATCTACTCTCTCCTGAACGCCGTGAAGGAACAATACCGCCTGCCAGGCAGAAAATCGATCCTTCTGTTTTCATCCGGGTTCAGCGTGCCCCAGGGCGCGGACACCGCCTTTCAGAATGTGATCAGCATTGCCAATCGATCAAATGTGAGCTTTTACGCTATAGACTCGCACGGGCTTACCATCAGGTCGGCAAATCAGGATTCGATTCAGGATCTCGGCGCCGCCGCAAGCCAGGCTCGAGCCAACGCGACTCCCGGCGTCAATGTCACAGCCGATATGGCTAAGTCACAGGATCGCGCCATGGACAGCGGTAAAGCCAACACGCAGGATACACTTGCGCGTCTCTCAAAAGAGACAGGTGGCGAGCTGATTGCCAACACGAATGACTTCAAAAATCCTGTACGCCGAATTAGCGAGGAAATTCAGACCTACTACGAAATTTCCTATGATCCGCAGATTGAGAAGTACGATGGCTCGCTTCGAACCATCAGCGTGAAAACGGACGATACGAATTATCGCGTGCAAGCCCGCTCCAGTTATTTTGCCCTTCCGCCCGATCTGGCAAGCAATGGACAGGTTGTTTTGCCTTACGAAGTGCCTCTGCTCAAAGCTCTCGATCAGAAACCGCTGACAAAGGACTTCGCTTTTAAGTCTGCAGGTATGCATTTCAGAAGCATTGCCGGCGCTCCCACGTGCGATGTGGTCCTTGATATTCCCATTGGAAACCTCACCCTGACGGAAGACAAAGCTGCCGGACAATTCGAAGGCCGGCTCGCTTATGTCGCCATTGTCAAAGACAGCCAGGGAAAAATCCTCAAGAAGTTTCGCAACGAAATAGCGCTGAAGATAACGCCGGACAAGCTGGAGGCGTTTAAGGCCGGCCATTTCGTTTACGCCGAACCGTTCCAGGTTTCGCCCGGGAGATACACGCTTGAGGCAGCCGTTCTGGATGGCGCCGGGGAAAAAGTCAGCGCCCGGAAGTCCAGCTTTATGGTGCCCGCCGTGGGCAGCGCTCTCGGGCTCAGCAGTGTTGCGGTGGTGCGTAACATGAAACCCGCCGCCAGCGGGAGCAATCCTGACGATCCGATGCTCCTGCGGGGCCAGCTCATTACTCCCTACGTCGATCCCACCGTGAAAAAATCAGATGCGGATGGCCTCCCTTTTTACGTTGTGATCTACGCGGACAAGTCAAATAGCGAAAAGCCGGTTCTGACGATGGAGTTCAGTAAAGATGGACAGGTTTTAGGCAACGTCTCAGCTGATCCGGGAGCGCCGGACGCACAGGGCCGAATACCCTACATAGCAACCGCGCCCCTCAAGAGCTTTGAGCCCGGCAACTATCAGGTGCGCTTCATCGCCAAGCAGGGGAGCGCCGGAGCCGCTGAAACCGTGACGTTCACCTTGGAGCCGTGATGAAAGCGCGTTTTCTGAGCTGGTGTGTGGTGATTGCTGCGTTGGGCCCCCAGACCGGGGCTGGGTTCGTTCAGCAAAACGAGCCCACTGTGATTCGCGCTGGCACGGATGAAGTGCTGCTCGATGTTGTGGCTCGCGATAAGAAGGGTAATCCGGTCACCGACCTGAAAGTAGAAGATCTCGAACTGCTCGATAACGGTTCGAAACGAACTATAAAATCGATGCGCCTGGTGCGAGGTTCTGAGGTCTTCGCAGCTGAGGCCGCTAACCATACCGCATCAGGCACTCCAGCCGCGCCAAAGAAGCTCGATCCTTTGCATGAGGTCCGGCTCATGACCCTCATCTTCAACCGTCTGGATTTGAATGCTCGGGTTCTGGCCCGCTCTGCCGCGCTCGACTTGTTGAAAGAGGATCTGCCTGCCAACGTCTATATGGCGGTGCTTGTTCTCGATGAGAATCTCGAGGCTATTCAGCCCTTTACGAACAAGCGGGATCTGATCGCGAAAGGCATTGAGAGAGCCACTAGCGGCAAGTATTCAGAGTTCAAGTCGGATTCCGCGCAAATTCAGCAACAGATGCAGCAGTTAATGGGCGCCCCCAGCGGCGGAGATTCTCTCGGCGAGCAACTCGGCAACATGTCCACGGGCGGAGGTGGCTCCGGAGCAGGCGGTGCGCCTGATTCAGGACTCGCCGCAGACCAGGCTATGGCGCAGATGATGTATAACACGCTGCTTCTGACCAGAACCACTGAATTGGCCCAGACGGGGCGCGCCGCCATTTTTGGCTTGCTCGATGCTGTCAAACAGCAGTACCGCCTGCCAGGCAGAAAATCAGTCCTGTTCTTTTCGTCGGGGTTTGGCGTGCCTCAGGGCATGGAGGAGGTCTTCAAGACGGTCATCAGCACCGCCAACCGCTTCAATGTTACGTTCTATTCCATAGACGCTCGCGGACTGAATGTCGCCAGTTTGAATCAGGAGGCCGTATCGGAATTACGGGATGCCGCATCCGCCTCCCGCGCCAATTTCTCCCGGCGCGGAAATGGTTCCGTTACACCTGCCATGGCGGCTGCCGCTGACACGTCCATCAACGCCGGTAAGGCAAATACTCAGGACACGCTTGCCAACTTAGCGGAATCCACCGGGGGCTTCCTGATTGCCAATACCAACGATTTCCGGGGTCCTCTGCGTCGGGTAAGCGAAGATCTCCAGACCTACTACGAAATCACATATGACCCAGGTATTGAGAAGTACGACGGCAGCTTTCGCCAGGTGTCGCTGAAGACTACGCGCAACAACGTGCGTCTCCAATCCAGGCTTGGCTACTTCGCGCTTCCTCCTTCTATGCTTGGCAACGGGGATGTGATCTCGCCGTACGAGTTGCCGCTGATGAAGGCGCTGGATTCTAAGCCGCTCCCGAAATCGTTTCCTTTCCAGGCGACCGGCCTTCACTTCCGGGGAGTGACTAGTCCGTCCCTCTGTGACCTTCTGGTGGATGTTCCGCTCAATGGCGTTACCGTCAACCAGGATAAGGCCACCACGAATTACCAGGGAGATTTGGCCTATCTTATGCTTGTAAAAGACAGCCAAGGGGTGGTTGTTCGCAAGTTAAGTAAGGATGTCCCTTTGGCCGCGACAGCCCAGGACGTCAATGTGATGCGCGCCAGCCACTTCATTGCTGACGAGCACTTTGATTTGCCTCCTGGCCGCTACACCTTGGAAGCTGGCGTCCTTGATCGCACAACCGGAACTGTCAGCGTCCGGAAATCGGTGTTCTTCATGCCGGTGCTCCAGAACAAGCTCAGCATTAGCAGCGTAGCTATGATGCGGGGACTGCACAACAACGAAGAAAAGGCATCTGACGAAAACCCATTTCTGATGAGCGACAAGATCATAACTCCTACGTTGACTCCCATTTTGAAGAAAGTTGACGCTCAAAGCATGTCCTTCTTCGTCGTGATCTACCCTGACGCTGGCGTTTCGTCGAGGCCCATTCTTGACATGGAATTCAGTAGAGATGGCGAGCCGGTAGGGAAGGGTTCTCCCACCTTAGGTGAGCCGGACAAACAGGGGCGCATTCAATATGTGGCCACCGTGCCCACGCCGGGCTTAGCTCCCGGTAATTACAGCATTCGATTCCATGTGAAGCAGGGTATAGAAACTGCGGAAGAATCCGTTACGTTTACGTTGGAGTAGTTGGTTTGACTGAATTCCATCGACGGCGCTGGTTGGCGCTTGCTTCTGCCGGCGTACTTCGTCTCCTGCATGCGCCGCGCATAAATGCCGCCGAAACACCAATATTCACAGAAGTTCCAGCCTCTGCCAGCGGCATAGAATTTGTCCACGAAGCGGCCATGTCGGAACACCGGCATCTTCCCGAGACCATGGGGCCCGGTGCGGCGTTCTTTGATTTCGACAATGACGGTTGGATGGACCTTTACCTGGTAAATGCAGGACCCTGCGATTTCTTCAGCCCGTCAAAGCCTCTCCGCAACGCTTTATATAAAAATAATCGCGACGGCACATTCATAGACGTGACAGAAAAAGCTGGCGTCGGCGGAGGCACTTTCGGCATGGGCGTTGCCGTTGGGGACTACGATAACGACGGCTGGCCTGACTTATTCATCACTTCCTACGGCAAATGCATACTCTATCGAAATAATCGCGACGGTACCTTCACCGACGTGACCGACAAAGCCGGCCTGAGAACTCCAGGCTGGACCACTAGCGCCGTCTGGTTCGACTACGACGGCGACGGCAGGCTCGACTTGTTCGTGTGTAGCTTTGTCGATTACTCGCCCGATCATCGATCGGGCTGCGGCAGTAATTCCTTGGGTAAATATTATTACTGCATTCCGAAGGTTTTTCTTCCCACGGTTAGTTATCTCTACCACAACAATGGAGACGGAACATTCACGGAGGTAGGGAGCAAAACTGTTATCGGCAAGACCAGGGGCAAGGGCTTGGGTGTTGTCGCAACCGATATTAATAACGATGGACGCATGGATCTGTTTGTTGCAAACGACACCGTTCAGGATTACTTGTATGTCAACAAAGGCCCCGGCCCGAATGGCGTCTGGCAGTGGGCCGAGGTGGGACTTGAAGCCGGCGTGGGTTTTAGCGACAACGGTAAAGCTCGCTCAGGAATGGGAGTCGATTCGGCGGACCTGACAAACAGCGGCTGGCAGGATCTGTTCGTCGCCAACGTGGACCAGGAAATGTTTTCGGTGTACCTGAATAATAAAGATGGCACCTTTCAGGATGAAGCCAATGTCGAAGGCGTCGCGCAGGCCACTCGTCTTCTCAGCGGCTGGGGTTTAAAGTATTTCGACTACGATAACGATGGAGCCATTGACCTCATTCTTGCCAATGGCCATCCCGATGACATGATCTCTCAATATTCCTTGAAAGTAACCTGGAAAGAGCCGCTGCTACTTTTTCATCAGGGTAACGACGGTAAACTCCATAATGTGAGCGGCCAGGCGGGCTCAGCGTTCTCCCGTGCATTCAACGCCCGAGGCTTGGCAGTCGGCGATTTCAACAATGACGGAGCGGTCGACGTTCTGGTGTGCGTGAATGGAGGTTCGCCGCTGCTTCTTAAAAATAATGCAGCAGAAGGCAATAACTGGCTCGGTGTCACGCTCGAGGGTGTAACCAGTAATCGCGATGCAATCGGCGCAAAGGTCTTCTGGAGCGCCGGTGGCGTCAAGCGTTCTCGCCTTAAGACAGGCGGCGGAAGTTACCTTTCGTCCCACGACCCGCGCATGGTTCTCGGGATCGGCAAAGCAGCGCGAATAGACACGCTGGAAATTCACTGGCCGGCCCCGGGCAAACAGGTTCAAACGTTTACCGATGTTCCTCTCAACCGCTACATTCGCATTATTGAAGGCCGAGGTATTGTGGCATGAGCGCTCTATCACGTCGGCATCTGCTGAAAAGCATGGCCGGCTTAAGCCTGCTTCCCTTTAGTAAGCTTGCCGCCCAACCATCCGCGGCGCTCTTCGTTGAAGTGCCTTCATCCGCATCGGGTATTAACTGGGTGCACAATAACGCGATGTCCGATAATCGCTATCTCCCGGAAACTCTGGGCCCGGGTTGCGCCTTCCTCGACTACGATAACGATGGCTGGCTGGATATCTACCTGGTGAACAGTGGGCCTTGCGACTTCTGGACGCCGCCCAAACCCATTCGGAACGCACTTTATAAGAACAATCGCGACGGCACGTTCACCGACGTCACTGAGAAAGCAGGAGTAGCTGGCGGCACGTTCGGCATGGGTGTTACCGTTGGAGATTTCGATAACGACGGTTACCCTGACATCTTCGTCACATCCTACGGCCGCTGCATTCTTTACAAGAACAATCATGACGGCACGTTTACGGATGTAACGAATAAGGCCGGCCTGGCCACCCCCGGTTGGACCACCAGCGCAGTATGGTTCGATTACGACAATGATGGGAAGCTGGATCTCTTCGTTTGCAGCTTTGTTGACTACAGCGCGAATCACAAGTTTGAGTGCGGCGACAACAAACTTCACCGTCATTACTATTGCATCCCGCGAATTTTCAAAGGTACGGCGAGTTTTCTCTATCACAACAACGGCGACGGCACCTTCACCGAAGTCAGTCAGGGAACTGACATCGCCAAATCTCTCGGCAAATCACTCGGTGTTGTCGCGACCGATATCAATAATGACGGTCGAATGGACCTATTTGTGGCCAATGACACCGTGCAGAACTTCCTTTTTGCCAATCGTGGACCCGACAAGAACGGCAAGTGGCAATTTGAGGAAATAGCGATGCAGGCAGAAGTAGGATTTAGTGACAATGGACAGCCACGATCCGGAATGGGAGTCGATGCGGCAGATCTCAACAATGACGGCTGGCAGGACCTCTTTGTGGCCAACGTTGATCAGGAAATGTTCTCCGTTTATCAGAACAACAAGACCGAAAGCTTCCGCGACGTTTCCCATATCCACAACGTTGCGCAATCCACCCGCCTGTTGAGCGGCTGGGGCTTGAAGTATTTCGATTATGACAACGACGGCCTCATCGATCTCTTTCTTGCCAATGGGCACCCCGACGACATGATCGACAAATACTCCGAGCAAGTCCGCTATCGCGAGCCGCTGCTGCTCTTTCACCAGGAGCCGGATGGCAAGCTCATTAATGTCAGCCCGAGTGCTGGACCGGTCTTCCAGAAGATGTTTCCGGCCCGCGGTCTCGCTGTCGGCGACTTCGATAACGATGGCGCTTTGGACGTATTGATCGCCAATAACGGGGACGCGCCAGTTCTGCTAAGAAACAACGCTGCGAAGGGCCATAATTGGTTGGGTATCAAACTTCAAGGCGTTACTTGCAATCGCGACGCGATCGGCACAAAAATCGTTTGGAAGGCTGGCGGCAAAACGATGCATCGCTTAAAGAGCGGCGGGGGCAGCTACCTGTCATCCCACGATCCGCGTGAAGTTCTTGGCGTTGGAACAGCATCAAAGGTCGATGAACTCGAAATTCATTGGGCCGCCCCGAGCAATCGAGTCGACAAATTCGTCAATCTTGAAGTCAATCGCTACATGGAAATTAAGGAGGGCCAGGCTTCCTAGGTCCTGCTGTGGGAGCTTAGCTGCTTTGACCAGATTCGTTGACAATGGATCAATGAGCTGTCCAATGTATGTTCACTCCGGGTTGCCAACTTTCCAATGATTAGATGGGCTGTCTTCTGCTGTGTTGCTTTGCTGTTGTTGTCCGCTAATAATGTTCGCGCCGGACAAGGGACGACCTACGTTGTTCTTTGGTTCGATACGGAAGACTACATTGACCCCATTGCTGACGATGCGGCCCTCAGGATCGCAAATGATCTTACGTCCTTGGACGTGCATGGAACCTTCAAAGTAGTTGGTGAAAAGGCCCGTGTGCTTGAACGCCGTGGGCGCCTGGATGTGATCCAGGCGATGAGTAAACACTGCATCGGCTACCACTCCGATTGGCATAGCATTCAGCCCGTCCCGTCCGTATACTTGCAACACTTTGACCTCTTGGAAGGTGCGGAAGAATTCGAGCGCACGCAGATTCCAGGGTTTGAGGATGTCGCGCGTATTTTCAATGTCAGACCTGCTTGCTATGGACAACCGGGATCATCCTGGGCGCCGCAATCCAACCCGGCTCTGCGCAAGATGGGGGTCCATGTTTATCTGGATGAGGGGACTCAAATCGGGTATAACAATCAACCTGTCTGGTACGGGGGATTGCTTTACGTGTTCAACATGGGTCCTTACCAGATTCGTGTCGACATCGACCACAAAACCCCGGAATCAGTGACCTACCAGCAATTCGATGCCGCGTCGGAACATTTTAGGAAGTCCGGCGGCGGCCTGATCAGCACGGTCTATCATCCCACCGAGATGGTACATACCGAATTTTGGGATGCCGTTAACTTCGCGCAGGGTGCTGTGAGAGACAAAGAAGCTTGGCTTTCGCCGAAGCGGCGTAGCAAAGAAGAGGCAGAGCGATGTTTTGGAATTCTGAAGGCTTACGTAGAGCACGCAAAGTCTAATCCCAGTGTCCAATTCGTTACCGCGACTGACCTCTTGCGAATATATGCAAATCCTATTCCGCCAGCGGTAGACCGGCTCGCTTTGGCAAGGCACTTCAAGCGGGATATCACCTTTCTGTCGGTGGATTCCGGTGATCTTTCCGCTGCGGATATTCTGCTTGAATTGCTTGGTCTTCCGGCGCATTACGTGGACGGACCCACACGTCATGGCGCTACTACCTATACGGATGAAACCATTCCTGGCTTTGTTTTCGACGCAGCCGTAAAGGATGTACGTTCTTTCATCGAGAGAAATAATCGCCTGCCGAGTGAAGTATTTGTGGGTCCTAGAACCCTATCGCTCGGCGACTTCGCTGCCACTCTGGCGGAACACTTCCTGTCATCGGGGCCAATTCGCGCGGTACACGGCACGCTTGGCTTCGAGCAATATGTCTCCACAGATGCCCGCACTTCATTCGCCTGGCCGATTCACCCCGAAAGCTTCAATCCGATTGAGCTATTGGATATGGCTCGCCTCCAGGCTTGGACTCTTAAGCCCGCCAGATTGCGGTGACTTCTGTGGCAGAGATCAAGTAAGATGCAACACATGTACACGCGACGGCAGTGGGCAAAGGTGACAGTGGCGACGTTGACGGCAAATCATTTAGCCGCCAAGATGGATTCGAGGTTTAACGGTGTAGAACTGGGTGTGCAGACTTACAGTTTTCGCGAGATGCCTCTAAATGCGGCGATCAGCGCCATGCAAGAGATTGGGATCGGAAGCTGTGAGTTGTTTATGGGACATGTCGAGCCGGCAGGTCTTGTGGGCGTCAAGTTGAAGCAATGGCGATTGAGCACGCCGATGAGCTACTTCACAAATATCAAGAACAAATTTGACACAGCCGGGATTCGGCTTTTCGCCTATTCGCTGAATTTCAGGGATGAAATTTCTGACGAAGAAATCGATCGGGGATTTCAGCAAACCAAGGCGCTGGGCACTGACCTGATTACAACGTCGACAACATTGACTTGCGCCCGGCGATTAGTGGAACCGATGAAGAAGTATGGTGTGAGAGTAGCTCTGCATGGGCATGATGAGACGGATAAGCCCAACGAGTTCTCTACGCCTGAAAGCTTCGCTCGCGGACTGAGTTTGTCTCCGCAGTTTCTTATCAATCTAGACATTGGCCACTTCAGCGCAGCCGGTTTCGATCCTGTGCAGTTTGTTGAAGAGCATCACCAGAAAATCGCTTGTCTGCATATTAAAGATCGAAAGAAGAATCATGGCCCAGGCACTCCCTTTGGACTGGGCAACACGCCGATCAAGCCCGTGCTACTACTGCTAAAGAAAAAAGAATACCCGATAGCTGCCGATATCGAATACGAGTACAACGACGATATACCGGGCTTAAATACGGTAGCCGAGGTGAAGAAATGCTTCGACTATTGCAAAGCAGTTCTGCGGCAAGGATAGCTATTCGAGATTGTGGCAGGTAGCGCAGTTGGTACTGGCCGACGTTTGCTTGTGACAGTTGAAACATCCACCCATGCTGATATCGGTCTCGCGCCAAAGGCGGCTGCGAGCGGCTACGTTGCCATGACAGGTGGCACAGTGGACGCCCCCATCCGAGTGCGCCTTATGATTGAATTCCACGAAGCTTGGAATCTCATAGACTCGGACCCAAGGCACAGGCTGGTTCTCGTCAACATAGGATTTTAAGTCTTTGATGGCAGGCGCATCGGATGCAATCTGGGAATGGCATGCCATGCAGGACTTGCCGGTGGGAATGGAATACACTTCTCCCGATTCAGCCAGCTTGTGACAGCCCGCGCACTGTAAATGGGCGGCTTCAGCATGTTGTTTATGGCTGAATGGAATGGGCTGACCGACAACTGTAGTCTGCGCAGCCCAGCCGCCAACTGCCAGGGCGAACAAGAAGATAAAGCGCATCAGATATTACCCTTGCGCATCTGGTCCGCAAGATAGTCGGAAGCCCGCATGGAAAGAGCGCAAATAGTAAGGGTCGGATTTTGTGAGCCGCCCGAAACGAAAGAACTGCCATCTACGACGAAAAGGTTCTTAATGTCGTGTGACTGGTTCCAACCATTGAGGACTGATTTCTTTGGGTCTGATCCCATGCGGCATGTCCCCAGTTCGTGGATGCTTTCCCCCGGCGGGACCATTTGCCAGTGCTTACCCAAAACCTCAAAGCCGGCTTCGTGACAGAGTTCTTCCGACGTGTTCATGGCATCTTTCGCCATGGCAAACTCATTGTCGCCGTACTTGGCGCGTATATGAAGAGCTGGTATGCCCCATGCGTCCACCACTGACTTATCGATCTCAACAAAGTTCTCATAGCGTGGCAATACTTCGCCCATCGCGGTAAGACTGAACGAAGCTCCCTGCAACTCATAAAGCGTTTTGATCAGCTCGGCGCCATACTTCGGAAGGTAATCCGGATGAGGGGTGCCGCCGCTATTCCAATCCATGGCATAGCCGCGGATAAAATCCTTCTCGCGAGTCTGGAGATTGCGGAATCGTGGCACATAGCCATCTCCGCCGACTAGACCTTTGCGAGGATGCCCGCCACGAGCTTCGGGAACGATGCAGCTGACTACGTCTTTTACATAGAATTGGTCGAACAGGTAGTGGCCAAGCACGCCGCTCGAGTTGGCGATGCCTGAGTTCAAAAGCAGACGAGTACTTTCGAGACAGGATGCGCCCACCACGACAGTTCGTGCTTTGGCGTGGAACTCCTGCTTGCTGCGACGATCGATGAAGATGACGCCGTTTGCCAGGCCAGTGTTCTTGTCGGTTGTGATTTGGCGGGCAACCGCGTTTGAAACAATCTGCAGTTTGCCGGTCTCAAGCGCATCTGGCAACATGCGATTGACAGAACTGGCAAGCTGGCCTGTAGCGACGCGTTCTTTGGTTGTGGCAATCCCTTTACGCTTTGCGGCTTGAATGAAGCGGCGCGAAGATTCTGAATCTTGTGAGTCGTCCGGAATAAAGACGCCGTCTGGAAGTTGCGGCAGACCTTCTTTGCGTCCGGTTACGCGCAGCATGGGTTCAGCCTGGTCATAGTAAGGAGCAAGATCTTTGTACTCGATGGGCCAGTTTTCGCCAAAGCCATCGTGATCGTTGCATTTGAATTCGTAGTTGCTGAGCCGCCATGAAGCGCGGCCCCAGAATAGGGTTTTGCCGCCTACCAGGCGGACGCGTACCCAGAAGTATGGATCGCCATCGGGATATGAATAAGGATTCTGCTTTTCGTCCGCCCAAACATTTTCTGTGTATTCGTCGGCTTGCGTGACGTGTGGGAAACGGCCGGGTTGGCCAAACCCGCGATAGGGAAGCGTGTAGACCTTCCTCAGTTCACGGTCGCGGGTGAAATCGACAGCTGGACCAGCGTCAAGCATCAGGCAATGGATGCCCTTGCGAGTTAATTGGCGGGCAGCAGTTCCACCGGATGCTCCGGAACCGATGATCACGACGTCGTAGGTGCGATGAAACATTTTCAGCTAATGGGGTACCAGTAAAAATCGGACGCGTTACGCGGACGGCGCTTTTGCGAAATAGCGTCGATGTAGGGCCGGGAGTTGGCAGTGGCGCGGATCAGGTCTCCTTTAACGGCGATCAGGAAGGCACGGAATGAATCGCCGGAAGCAGCGGAATACGACCACGGCTCGCGTAGCGGAGCGAGAATTTCATCCGCTTCAGGCAACGTGAGCTGCGTGAAGGATTTCCCGAATCTCTCTTGGCTGTTCCTTTCGAGCGTGTTTAAACCGTTCTTATAGAGGTCAATCCGAGGCTGTGGCGAACAGCCGATCAGGAAGTCTAGAAATTCAGCGGCGTCCGCCTCGCGAGCACCGGGATTGCCATCGAATGAGGGCACGATGATGTCGCCCAGCTTGGCTAGTGCCGCAAGCTGGTCCGGGGCGAAAGTGCGTCTGAGTGTTGCCGCGGTTTCATCAGGAGGTACAACGGGCGTATTAGGAGTTTCGTCCACTCCCGGGGGAACAAGCGGCGGACCGGCCGGCAGGCCTTTATCATGCACAGCCGTCTTGTTGGATTGGGCGGGCAGCAGTGCTGCTGCAGGTAGGGCCACTGCAGAGCGGAGAAGTTGGCGGCGTCTCATGGATGAATCTCCGAAGTGTTTTGCCAATCGAGTTTCACGTCACGGACGTCTATGCCGTGAGCGGTTGCGTATTGATTGCGAACCAAAACAACGGCATCAGCCCAGTCGCCAAGCGGGTAATTCAGTTCGCGGTATACCAGATAACTCATATCGACAGTACGGTCGGGCACATGGTCCTTGACGTCATCCAGTTCGTGAAGGTAGCTTCGACCGTTGGCGGAGGCTACACGAGGCTGCCAGCTCTTGTACCATGTGGCTGTGGCGTCCCGAAGAACGACGTTGCGGCCATGTTCTGTGGCTGCGGCCAGGTCGAGTGCGTGGTCCATTGCTTCTACTGCTTCCTTGGCCTTACTTTGACCCGCTAGAGTCTCCGCTTGGTTGAGATAGGCGGCGATTTGCGCAAGATTCTCCAGCATGAACAGGTTCTGGCGATAAAGTCTGGCGACCGAAAGATAGATTTCAAGATTGTATCGATTCAACTTGACGCGCTGGGACGCTGAGTAGAGCAGATCGAGCAACTCGTCATTTGATTGAAGGGATCGTTCCGCGAGGTCCAAACGAGCTTTATTTTCGCCAGCCCAATCCCCATCAATATGCAGCAGAGCACCATGTGGGACAGGAAGTGGCGGAAGATACTGGTCATGCGCAGGTTGCGGAGGATTAAAAATGGCGTATGAGTTGCCCCAGATTGGCTTGCGCCGGGCCGATGGGCCAGTCTCCCACGTGTCATGCCAAATCTGTGCGCCTTCGCTCATCAGTTGGTAAATGCGGCCCATGGCGGCTTCGCCTTGGCCATAGAAAAGCGAATAAAAGCTAGCCTGCATTTCCTGCACATTCGTAAAGCTGCGATTCCATGCGGCGGCTGGACCAGTTGCATAGCCTAACCAGAATGTTTCGGGATGCAAACCGGCGTCAGCCCATCCGGCAATGAAAACTCCCATGACATCGGCCTGATCTGGGTGGGCAGAGTCAGGGCGCGTAGATGAGAGATTCGCCGTTGAGGTGAAGGTAATGCTGTCGACCATGTCCTGGACCCTGCCCTTTGCAGAATCCTCCGCGTTATGCATGGGCGCTGGCGAGGGAAATACATAATATCGGGGGAACATTTGTTCTTCCGCCTCGGTGAACGTATAAACCAGTTGACGAATCCCGTGCGCGCGGAACACCGGATCGAACTGCGGGCCATAGACTTCACCATTGATCAGATTGCCCGGCAGCGAATTGATGTCTTCAGGCTTCATGGGGTACTCGCCCCAGAAGATGACCGTGCGGCCTTGCTGGGTTAGGTAATCAGCAGTTTTAGTGACAAATTCGGCCAGCATCTTGCCTACGCTTCCAAGTTCCTTGGCGCGCGCAGCTTCGTGGCATTGCGCATTCTCAGCCAGACCGACATAGTAAGGTTCGTCCGTTGACAGAACAAAGTACTTACCACCCTTATTGGCCGCCAGCAAGTCGCTGAACATATTCTCGAGTAAGCGATATGTATCGGGATTGGTGCTGCAAAATTCGTAATTGCTTTCCGGGTACTCACGCAAGCTGGCATACTCAGGATGTTTCAGGATAAAGGCGACGTGGCCGGGAGCATCCAAGTAGGGAATAAGTTGAACGTGATAGCGCACTGCGTAGTCAGTCAGCTCCTGGTATTCGGCTGGACTGAGAGCATACGGATCAACGATCGAAGGAGCATGAGCAAATTGAAAATGGCCTTCGAGTTTGAGCGAAAATCCGTTGATCTTGTAGAAGGCGGCTTGACGAATGGCGGCTTTTAAGTCGTCGAGATGTTCCAGATGATGAGCGTCGTCCCAATATATGATTCGGACGGGCAGGTCGGGCCAATCCTCAATGACCGCCTGAGGCAGGTAGAGATGGCCTGCTTGGGGCCGAAGGAGTTGAATCAACGTCAACATCCCATAAAATAGGCCCGCTGAGGAATTGCCAACGATTTCGATTTTATTTGGAGCAATTGCCAGACGGTACGCTTGCGCGGCTATGGAAGTCTTGTCTTTGTCGTGGACGCCAGTGACGGCTACTGCGCTCGGGTCGACGGCAAGGCTGAGTACATGTTTTGCGTTCGGCAGACTGTGCAAGGTAAAGTCGTGCCGCTCTAGCAAAAGGCGATGCAATTCATCCGCGGCGATATCGTGGGAATTCACCCCGGTACCGAACTGCAAACTCCAATCGTCATTGAGGGTGATATCGCCGGTCGATAGTTGCACTCTTTGCGGCACCGGCAGAACTGTATAGCCTCGGCTGAGCAGAGGCGACACACTCTGGGCAAGTGAGACGGTGGTTATGACAATCAGTAGAAAAAGTGGCTTCATGGCAATGTTGGTTCAGCGGTGAGGGTCACGGAAATATTCTGAATGTCCGGTCCGGCGCTCAAAGAGAAATCGTGAGTACGAACACCGGCGGCCAAGTGCTCAGTATGTTCGTGACTCACACCATCCTCGAGCCAAAGCTGATTGATGGCGATGCGACCTTTTGGTTGAGGAAGCTGTGAGTAAGTGGCGAGCCGGATGTTGTCGATAGCCGGACCGGACGAACGGAGTCGAACATACACGCGAGTGTCGCCGACGTTCAAACCGCGAACCGAGCGAAACACTTCAGGCCAAAGCAACATGCGATCTATGGGATCGCCATCGCGCCAGATCATTTGCTTGTCCCATCTCCAGAGTTCGGCGAAAGGCCCGTTTAAAGAGTGCGACCAGGATAGCGAAACCTCGCCAAGCTTTGTGCGCACGGAGGAACGGCGTACCTCGGCAGTGAGCTTGTCAGGCGCTAAGCCGTCGGGCATGTCCAGGAAGCGCGCTCCTGCGTCGAAGCCAGTAAGGGCAGCCTGTTTTGCCGAGAGTTCGTAGATTGCTTCGCCTGTTTGGCCTTCTTCCGGAACCAGGAGCGCCTGACCACTTTCGGTGATGCATTGGAGGTGGCGCAGAAGTGCGGTTTGAGGCGGCACGGGAACACTGGTGCGCTCAACAGGCTCTGCGGATGAGTAAGTAAAGCGATTTACTCCGGGGTGAACAGCCGGCAAGCTTCGCGGGTTAACCTGAATGCGCGAGACTAGCGAGACGGCCGAAACACTCGCAGCGCCGGATCTCGTGATTCGAACTTTGTAGCCATATGTGCCGCTCACCGCCGTGAGTCTGCCGTGAGCAGTGCGGACTATAACCGCCGGTTCAGCTGTCCAAGTGCCGGTGAAGGGACCATTCCGCTTTGCAGCCGAAACCCAAGAGTGGCCGCCATCGGTGGATGTCTCGATCAAGACCTCGGAATCGGAGGAAGCAAGCTGAACACTTAAAGAAAAATGCGCATCGATGATGACATAAGGACTGGGCATATCGATGACGGTAAGACGTTCAGATGGGTCGAGAGTCGGCGCGTATTCAAGCCGGCCGGTCGCCCACAGCCTGGAATCTTTCTGACTGCGCGGTCCGTCGGCGGTTTTGATGTTCCACTCGGCAAACTCCTGCGGGAATTCAGTCCATTGTTTCCCGTCATACTTGTACGGCAGATAATAAAGATTCTTTTCCTCCGGGGAAAAATAGCGAATCAGTTTCTCGCCGGGGCGAAGCGTGAAATCCATGCTGTGACCTACCGCGTAACGCGTGTAGGGGTAGAGATAGTTGTTGGCGGCGGTCGAGAAGAGCGCAGCTAGATCTTGCATTGCGCCGGCTCGCACATCGGCCGGATACCAAGGGTTGTCTACCGTGCCCGGCTTCACGCTGTCAGGCGAGGAAAGCTTACCCAGGATGATTTCGGGGTGTCGTTCAAGATCGCGGACAGAGGCTATGCTCTTTCCTTTGTAAGATCCGTCGCCCGCGTAGTTGTATCCCATCATGTCTGAATCGAAGTAGTGATAGGAGCCTTCATAGAACACCTCCGCTACCGTGTGACCGGTCAGGAACCAGCAACGCGCATCGGCGAAGCCGCCCGCATCGAACATGGCTTCCAGTAAAGGCGCAATGTGATAGCACAAGCCGAACCCGTAGCTATTCAATAGCTTCATGGGGTCGAGAACCTCACCCCACGGTTCTTCGTAACTCCAGCCCGCGATGTGATACCAGAAGTCTGATTTTGCAAAGCGGCCATCAGTAAGGAAGAATCGCCAGATTGCTTCAGCCTTTTCGCGCGGCGTCACTGCATGGGACTGAGCGAAGATAGATGCGGTGAATCGTTTGAGATCGGTTGAATCAGGCTGACCGATAGCCAGCAATTTGGGCGAGGCAATCTGGGCGAAAAGCGCGCACGGCAGGAGAACGCCCATCAGTAATAAAACAAAGCGTCGCATGCCTAAGCGAGGGCGCACCATTCAACGGCAAAGAGCAACAGAACTTTCGCCGCGGAGATCAGAGAGTCGATTTCGACATACTCGTCGGCGGAATGCGCCTTGCCGCCCCGAGGGCCCCAGAGAGCGGCAGGGATGCCGAACTGGTGGAAAACGAAAAGGTCACAAGGGCCCTCAATGCCGCAAATTGCGGGCGCACTGTGGAGGATTGCTTCAGCACAGGCCGAGAGTTGCTGGACAATCTGCTCCGAAGCTGGAATGGCCGATCCAGGCAACCAACGCAAGGGAAATTCGACTAAGGGGGGCGCCGGAAAGATCTCGGCATTTTGCTCGACCAGGTGATTTAGCCAGCCAAAAAATTCAGCTTCCACATCCTGCTGTGTCTCGCCGGGCATGAGCTGCCAATAGAGTTCCAGGTGAGCCGTATCTGGAACTGTAATTGGCTCTGCATAGCCCCAAGGCGAAGTGAAGATTTTAGTGACGGCAACGGGAACCGGGTCGGTACTTCCTACATACATTTCGTGCACCTGAACTCCAGCTTTGCGCTCGCGGGCGAAGGATGGCAACTGGTTCAGAAAACAGGTGACTTGGGGAATAACGCCAGATGGAAAACGGCCGCTATCCAGAACTCCGGCAGCAGCGGACTGGAAGCGAATATGAGCCGTTCGGCCACCCCTTTGGGCCGGACAGATGCGCAGCGAAGACGGCTCGGAAATCAAAGCGGCATCGGCATTGTAACCACGCAGACGGCCGGCAAGAGTGCCGTTGCAGCCGCCAAATTCTTCATCGACGATGGATTCGAAAATCAGGTGGCCTTTGAGGGAAAGCTTAAGCATGTCAAGCGATTCCAAAACGAACAAGTTTGCGGCGACACCCGCTTTCATATCATTCGAACCGCGGCCATACAGACGATTGCCCTCTATTTGGCCGCTAAAGGGGTCGCGGGTCCAATCCTGGGTGCCGCGTGGAACTGTATCGATGTGTCCGGATAGAACAAGGCTGCGACCTGATCCGGAGCCCTTTCGGCGCGTGGCGAGATTGGGACGACTTGTATAATCGCGGCCCTGGAAATAAAGCGGATGACTCTGCAGCGAAAGCACATCTGAAAGCCGATACAGGTCCGGCTTGAGTCCCCAGTCTGCAATTTGCTCGGCAAGCCATTGCTGGCATTGTTCCTCGGCGCCGTGAGGCGGCGTGTTCTCTGAAGGGGTCCGGATAAGCTTGCGAGTGATGTCGAGCAGGCGATCGGCATGTGCGTCGACATGTTCAACGAGCTTGCGCTGCAGTTCCGGCGAGGTGTTCAACTTTGCAATCCGACCCTTAGTTGTCGTTCGCAAGTAAGCGTATCATGAGCTTACCGCTTCATGGCAGAACAGAATAACTATCTTCTGATTGTGTTCGATAGCTGCCGCTATGACGCGTTCGTCAAGGCGAAGCCAAAGGCAATGCGAAAGCTTGGCCGGTTGGAGCGGCGGTGGGCGTACGCTTCGTGGACTGCGCCTTCGCATTTCAACCTGCTAATGGGGCTGATGCCGCACACGAGTCCGCGCGGCGTGTTCGCGTCCGATTACTACCAGAAGGATTTCCTCAAATTCAACGAGCGGCTGGGTGCGACAGATTTAGAGTTCAAACGTTTTGTCCCCCGCTTATACCTGCCGGTTCTGTTGCAAAACTTGGGCTATGCGACACATGCCCGGGTGTCGTTGCCAGTGCTGAATCCCCTCACGATCCTGAATAGCGGATTTGACACCTACAAGCTGATGAACCGCCACAACGACATGCGAGCGATGCTGCAGGAGATTAAGTTTGAGGATGACGGCCCCTCTTTTTATCTCTTGAATGTGGGTGAAACGCACTATCCGTACGCCCTACCGGACGAATCGCCTGAGGAGTGGCCGCGCATCAGCGGTGTGCATGGCGTGTTTCGCCATTTGGATGATCACGTTGTGGGGGGTAAGTTGAAGCGAACGCGCGGCCGCATGTTCAATGAGGCAAAATTGCTGGAACTGAGACACCGCCAAGTGGAGGCAGTGCGCTATCTGGATGGGGTTATAGAGGAACTGTTCGATCTGCTGCCGCGCAACACCTATGTGACCATTACAGCCGATCACGGCGAACTGTTCGGGGAGGACGGTTACTTCGGACATGGGCCTATCCAGCATGAAAAGGTTCTGGAAGTTCCCTTCATCGAAGGGCAATTGCGATGATTCCCGCCTATATCGGCCCGGGAGCGGGTTTTGCCTTTCTGGGTTCGTTTTTAACCATTTTCCTGTCTCTTCTTGCCAGTGTCTTGTCGCTTGCAATTTGGCCGTTTCGCATTCTCTGGACTGCGATCCGGCAGAGGAAGCGCTATCAGAAGGCACAGGTCCGGAAAGCAATCTTCTTGGGCCTGGACGGCCTCGATCCGGTGCTGACGGAGCGATGGATGGCCGAAGGCAAGCTGCCGAATCTGAGCAGCCTTCGTGACAAAGGAAGTTACCAGCGGCTGAGGACTACATTCCCGGCGCTTTCTCCGGTCGCATGGTCAACGTTCGCAACAGGTGTGAATCCCGGGCGGCACAATATTTTCGACTTTCTCAATCGCGACCTTCGGACGTATGCTCCTGAACTGTCGTCGGCGAAGGTTCGGCCCCCTTCAAGATTTCTGAAAATAGGCAAATGGACGTTCCCCATTTCCCGTGCATCCGTCGAGTTGAGACGGAAGAGTGAACCTTTTTGGAAGATTCTGGGGCGACATGGCGTTTCGAGCACCATTCTGCGTGTGCCCATCACTTTCCCTCCAGAAGCCTTCAAAGGTCGAATGCTGTCCGCCATGTCCACGCCTGATTTGCGGGGCACCCAAGGTACGTTCGCCTGGTTCAGCACCAGGTCTGCCACACGAACTTGCGAAGGTGGCGCGTGCCTGCCGCTGATTGCCGCTGAAGGTGAGTTAAGGGGCGAATTGGCCGGTCCGGAAAGCAGTGCGGTTCCGTTTGTCATTACAAAGGGCACGGAGTTGCATATTCAGGGCCACGCTATCAAACTGCATACAGGCGAGTACACGCCGTGGTTGCGGCTGCAATTTTCAAAGGGAGTATTCTCGCGAGCAAAGGGGATTGTGCGTTTCCTATTGACCGAATCGGGCGACGAGACGTCCTTATATGCAACGCCTGTCGAAATCGATCCGGAAGCTCCTGCCCTGCCGGTAAGTTATCCCAGTCACTATGCCGTATATCTGGCGAAGCTGCTCGGAACGTTCGCCACTCTGGGCATGGCTGAAGATACGTGGGCATTGAATGAGGGAGCGATCGACGAAGACGCTTTCCTTCTACAAGCCAAACTGATTCAGCAGGAACGGGAAGCCATGTTTCTGAACGCTCTGGAAACCACCCTGCACGGCGTTGTTGCTTGCGTGTTCGACACACCCGACCGGGTTCAACACATGTTCTATCGCCATATTGATCCGGCGCGGGCCGAAAGTAAGGATCCCAAATACAGGCATACCATCGAACGCATGTACCAGGATATGGACCGGATTGTAGGCCAGGCGCTACAGTTCGCCGGCCGGGACACAGCGCTCTTTGTTTTGTCTGACCATGGCTTTACTTCTTTCCGCCGCGGCGTAAATCTGAACACCTGGCTCCTGCAGAATGGGTATCTGCAGTTGATAGATGGAAAGCAGGAGGGCGGCGATTACTTCGAGGATATTGATTGGGGCAAGACGCGCGCCTACACATTCGGATTGAGCGGAATTTATCTGAACTTAATCGGGCGTGAGGCGCAGGGCATTGTAGAGCCGCAACATGCACCGGCCTTGAAAGTGGAGCTGACGCGAGCTCTAATCGGCTTACTTGACCATAACGGCGAGGTGGCAATCCGCAATGCTTATGACTCGTGGGACGTCTATAGCGGTCCCTATCGGGATGCCGCTCCCGATCTGGTGATGGGCTTTGCGCCGGGTTATCGCGCGTCCTGGAGTGCGGCGGTGGGCGCGGTCAGCAAGCAGGTATTCGAAGATAATCTGAAATGCTGGAGTGGTGATCACTGTGTCGATCCGGCAGCGGTGCCTGGGGTGCTCTTCAGCAACCGCAAGCTGGCTGGCCACGATGCCGGGATTGAGGACATGGCTCCTACCGCACTGAAACTCTTCGGTGTCGAGCCGCCGCGTTGGATGGAAGGCAAGGCCCTCGAGGCGATCATCTGATGGCATCGAAATCGAGCGTGAAATTGAATAAGGCTCTGTGCGAGAGAGCGCGCGTGATTGTGGAAAAAGCCGGCTATAGTTCGCTCGAAGAATTCATTGAACACGCGATGGAGAAAGACTTGGCGCGACTCGAACAGGCCGGCAGCAAGGAAGAGCTGATTCAAAAGCTGCAGGGTCTTGGTTATCTGAAATGATGCCGGTGGAACTCGGTGGCGGAGCTTTCCTGCTCGTCACATTCTCGGCAGTCGTCTCCGGATTCCTGTCGGCTTGGAGCTTGAAGAGGTTTACTGACGGGCCGAAACTGCGGAGTGCAATCAATCACATCATCGCGTACCTGTTCGAGCTGCAGCTATATTCAGACGAGCCGGCGTTAGTGCTGCGCGCGCAACGAAAATTGATTGCGGCAAATGGACGATTTCTCTGGCAAATGCTACGCCCCTCGCTGATCCTGCTGGCTCCGTTTTCCGTCTTGTTATTGGTGATGGAATGTTCGTTCGGATGGGCCCCACTGCAAGTGGATCGACCATCGGTTGTGACGCTTCACGGCGCGGACGTAGAGCAGAGTTGGCGTTTGAGTCCGCCCGACGGGTTTCTGCTGGAGACAATGGCATTACGAGTTCCGCCCGAGCACGAAATCTGCTGGCGGGTGCGGCCGGTGACCGCGGCGCGCGGCCTGCTGAAAGCCATCTCAAAGCAAGGCGAGCTGAGTACCACCATTGCTTCCGGCGGAGGGTTGGTGATTGGGCTTACTCCGGTCCACCTGAGCAGATCCTGGATCGACATACAGTATCCCGAAGCTCGAATATGGAATCAGAGTTGGGCGCTGTGGTTCACGGTTGGGTGCTTGGCGGGAGCTTTGATCTATTCAATAACGCTTCGAACCGTCGGTTAGGATAACTTACTTGCAATTGGATAGATACGGATGTTGAAGACGGCGGTGGCGGCCAGGCGTGTACTGCGCGCTCCCGAGGTCCGCGGAGCGAATCGCGCAGCTATCCTTGGCTTGCTCCAGCACAATGATTATCTTTCGCGCGCCGACGTAGCGCGGCATATCGGCTTATCCGAAGGCGCCATCTCGCGCATAGTAACCGCGCTTTTGGAAGACCGGCTGGTACGCGAGGATGGCGCGGCCAGCTCGACAGGCGGGCGCCCCGGACGGCGGCTGGCGCTGGAACGGCGTCGAGTCATTTTCGGGGCGGAGATACAGAACTGGGAGACACGATGCGCGGTATCCACAATGAACGGGCGCATTGCCGATACGAGTCACTTTCGGACGCTGGCTTCGGTGGAAGAGACTTTGAAGCAGATTGTGGTCCACTTTGAGCGTTTCAAGCGAAGCTTCGGCGAGAACCGATTGCCCGGCTTGGGGATAGCGGTACGCGGGATTGTGAACAGTGACACCGGCATGCTCGTGATGGGCGGCCGCCCTAATTGGAAGAAGGCGCCTATCAAGACCATTCTGGAGAGCTTAGTGCCGGAGCCGGTATTCGTAGAAAACAATGTTCGCGCGGCCGCGCTGGCCGAATATACTTACGGTCCCACAGAGGTTCTGGGCTCTCATTGCTTCGTGTTTGTGAAGATTGATGAGGGCGTCGGTATGGGACTGCTCCTCGATGGCAAGCTCTACCACGGGCCGCACATGGCGGCCGGAGAACTGGGGCAAGTGGTTATCGAAGCCGTTGAGAGTAGTGAAAGGCATGATCGACCGGGTTGCCTTGAGCGCCTGATCTCCAATGCGGCAATTTGCGACCGGTATGCTATGCTGACTGGCGCCTGGCAGGTGCCTGCCACCGGGGATACATCAGCCCGCGTTCGCCGCATTGTGGCTTGGGCCAAAGAGGGCGACGCCGCCGCCAAGCAAACCATTGTTGAGACGGCGCGTTATCTGGGCATCGGTATTTCGAATCTGATTTGGGGTCTGGACGCGGATTCGATAGTGATTGATGCAGTTGTTGCGGAGGCGTGGCAACTGATTGAACCCGAGTTGCGCAAGCAACTCCCTTATGACCTGGATTTATGGGGACCTCGCAACCTGCTGGTGAAATCGTCGGCCTTGGGTGGTGAGGCTGCCTTGCTCGGCGCCGCTGCGCTTCCGTTGAGCAGAGTTTTTGCGGGAACAACGCCCGCTGAAAGATGAGCGAAAATCGGGCGGCATTGCGTCGGGTGCTCACACGCAGAGATTTGATTCTGTATGGGCTGGTCATTCTGACGCCCACTGCGCCGTATCCGGTCTACGGAATTGTGCAACAGATTTCGCATGGGCACGCAGCGCTGGGATATCTGGTGGCCATGGCCGCTATGCTGTTCACGGCGTCCAGCTATGGAAAGATGGCGACCGCCTTCCCCGCGGCAGGCTCCACCTATACCTATGCGCAACGTTCGCTGAATGAGCATATCGGCTTCCTGGCAGGGTGGGCCATGATCCTCGACTATTTCCTCATTCCGCTCGAAAGTATCATCTATGCGGCGCTCACGGCACATCGACTGGTACCGGCGGTCCCCTACGAAGTATGGGCGGTGGGATTCACTATGCTCTTGACGCTGATCAACATACCCGGAATCCGAGTCACAGCGCGTGCCGGCGAAGTGATGATGGCGTTGATGACTATTTGCGCCGCGGCTTTCCTGGTTTTAGCCGCGCGCTATGTGGTCTTGGTACAAGGCTGGGGAGGCTTGCTCAATACCCGGGCCGTGTTCAATCCCGCAACTTTCGCGCTTCGTCCCCTGATGCTCGGAGCAGGCGTAGCGGCGTTATCCTACATAGGCTTTGATGCCATCTCCACTCTCGCGGAAGACACGGTTGATCCAAAGCGAGATATTGGTTTTGCCACCGTTCTTGTTTGCGTTTTGCAGACTGTAATCTGCTTTGCAACCGTTTATCTTGCAGCGCTGGTCTGGCCTGACTTTACAAGCTTCCCGGAATCGGAGACGGCGATTTTAGACATCGGAAGCCGGATCGGCGGAACCGCCATGTTCGGAAGCTTAATTTTCATTCTGCTGGTGGCCGGCTTGGCTAGCGCGTTGACCGGGCAGGCGGGCGCATCGCGGTTGCTTTACGGCATGGGGCGCGACGGAGTTCTTTCCAAACGCATTTTTGCTTACATCCATCCTCGCTTCAGTACGCCCACACGAGGCATTTATCTGATGGCGGGGATGTCGCTTATCGGCGTTCTCTTTATGAGATTCGAGATTGCCGTCGAGTTGTTGAATTTTGGAGCGTTCGCCGGCTTCGTCCTGGTCAATTTGAGCGTCATCCGGCATTTTTTCTTTCGAGAACGCCGCAGGAGCGGTTGGCAGGTAGTGAGCTATTTGCTTTCGCCGGCACTGGGAGCGTTAACATGCTTCTATCTTTGGATGAGCTTGAGCGAGAAGGCCAAAATAGCGGGCTTCATCTGGTTGGCCGTCGGCGCTATCTATCTGGCTGCGTTAACCAAAGGATTTCGACGTGCGCCGAAGCCATTGGCGTCTCTTGCCGACGTCGAATAGCATCTTTCTTCCCCGGTCAATGGCGAGCTGGTGATCAGCATTGACAGCTTTGCAACTAGTCTGATATTCTCCCTCAATCTACGTGAACGGCAAAAGAGGTCTATTTATGGCTAGTTTCTTGTCGAGAGCAAGAAAGTTCTTGTTTCTGTATCTGCTTTGTGCGTTCTCTCTGGCTGCGCAGACCGGACTCGGGGTAGTCACCGGCACGGTGCAGGATCCTTCAAAGGCGATTGTGCCGAATGCTACGGTCACGTTGACCAACACAGCTACGGGAGGGGTTCGCACAGCAAAAGCAAACCAGGCGGGCCTCTTCTATTTCGGCAGCCTTCAGGTGGGCCCCTACCACATGCTGGTGGAAACCAGCGGATTTCAGAAGTGGGAGACGGATTTCACTATTGAGGCCGGTCAGAACGTGACCGTAGATCCGTCGCTGGTTGTCGGAACACTACAGGCCAAGATTGAAGTGGCGGACGCTGCCTCTCAAATCTCCACTGAAGGATCGCAACTAAGCGATGTCCGGACCGCGCGTGAGATTCACGACTTGCCGTTGAATGGAAGGCAGATCAGTAACCTGTTCACGTTGACCCCGGGCGTGGAAGGCGGCCAAAATACGCAGGGCGCACCCAGCCCGCGAACGAACGGCATGATGGTCGGTTCCACCGAAATGCTGCTGGATGGAATGTCTTACGTTGACCGCTTCGGCGGCGGCATTTCGCGCGTACAGCCCGGCCTGGATACGATCCAGCAATACCGGATTGAGACCGCCGGTTCAGGCGCGGCCTTCGACAGGCCGGCGACTATCGAGCTGGTGACTCGGAGCGGAACCAACCAGTTTCACGGCGGCCTGTTTGAAACTCTACGCGACAACTACGGCGGTTTGGTCGCGCGGGCCGTGCAGGATGGCAATACGCCAGCCAAGCTCATTCGCAACGAATTCGGCGGGTTTGTCGGCGGACCAGTGGTCAAGAACAAAGTTTTCTTTTTCTACGATCAGGAGTTCCTGAAGCAACGCCAGCAACTGTTCCAACAAACCGCCGTTCCGACAGACGCCATGTGGGCGGGCGATTTCAGCAACATCACGGATTCCAGCGGCGACAAATTCACGATTTACAATCCTTACACCACAACCGCTAACGGAAGCCGCGCGCCGTTTCCCAACAATCAGATTCCCACTTCACTCTTAAACACGCAGGTACTGAACGGCTTCAGAAGCGTTTCACCTTCACCTTCCGGGCCCAATGCCTCGGCAAATCCGTGGGTCGGAAAGAACTTCCAGACCTACTATCCGCAGGACACCAATACCGATTCCATTACGGGCCGCTATGATGAGGTCTTTTCAGAAAAAGACAATCTCTCTGTCAGGTTTACGCGATCCCACTATGACTTTCTTCAGGATGGCGGCCACTACGGTTTTCCCCCGGTAGGTCAAAGCAATTCAACCGGCAGTTCAGCCCAGACTTCAAACGTCTATAACATCACGGCCCACTTTACCCATGTGTTTAGCCCATCGTTGCTGAATGATCTGCAACTGGGCGCCGTACGTTCCGCGAATCATCAGGGAACGGGGGCGGATAACATCAATTGGGATTCGAAGCTGGGATTGCCCAATCCGTTTGGAGCCACAGGCTGGCCAACGGTGTACACGGACGCCTACAACATGTTCTACTACGGCGGTTGGGATTCCGACAATAAGAAGGCGCAGAACATGACTCAGTATGAGATGGACGATAACGTGACTGCGGTGAAGGGGAAGCATAGCCTGCGGTTTGGCTTCAAAGGGCGAAGCGAGTACAACAATGTCGAGGAACTGCAGCAATCCCAAGGTTCCGAGTTCTTCGGCAGTAATTGGACGGGTCTTTACAATGCCTCATCACAGGCCATTACGCCGTTTACGGGGTCCGGCTTGGCGAGCCTTGAACTGGGGCTGCCGGGTTATCTCTCAAATCAGTACAACCGGGGTTTCTTTTACTTCAGGCAAAAGGAGTTCGGCCTCTTCGGCGAAGATACCTGGCGCTTATCGCCGAAGTTGACCTTGAGTTTGGGGCTTCGCTGGGAAACGTGGACGCCGTACAAAGAAAAGTACAACCGGCTGGACACGATTGATCTTAACCAGCTGAGCCCCACGTCGATGCAAGTGATCCTGCCGGGCAACACCACGCTGAGCTCCATACCGGGGCTGCCCGCGCCAGTCATCTCAGCTTGGGCGAATCGCGGGCTGACTGGAGTTTCTGCCAATTCCGCCGGCTTTCCCAGTGCTTTAACACCCTACGTGCTCACTGATTTTTCGCCACACCTGGCGGTGGCCTATAGAGTTGCCCAGAAGTGGGTGGTTCGAGGCGGTTATGGCATGTATTACTGGCCGCTTCCGCTATCTCAAATATTGCAGTCGATGCGCATAAATCCGCCTTTGAATTTGCGCTATCAGAACAATGTTGACACGCTGCAAGGCGCCAATGGCGTTTACTCGCTGACGGCGCTGCCGGGTTCGGCGGACCAATTAGGGGCAGGCGGAACCGCCACGGTGGCGCCCGGCGCAGTTGATTCTTCCGCGCAGGGATTCCTGGCTCTGGACGCGCATCATTGGAACGACAATCGTATGCAGGAGTGGACCTTCACCATCGAGCATGAATTGGCGTCGAATCTGATTCTCAAGCTGGCTTACACGGGCAACCATGGCAGCAATCTTCAGCAGAACTGGGATGTAAATGCTCCTTTATCGCGCTACAACTATCAGTTGCAGACAGGCCTGCCGGCGCCGGTTCTCTATTACCAACGGCAACTGGATCCGAACTGGAATCTGAATAGCCTGAACGGGGGCGCTTATGGTGCGGTCCAACACAACGGCTACTCGAACAGCAACAGTGTGCAGGCGGTCTTGGACAAACGATTTTCAAACGGCCTATCATTCCAATTCTTTTACGCATACACGCATACGCTGACCACTAACGACGCGGGAGGCTTTACTTTCGGGGGAAATGGCGGCATAAACGCGGTTTCCAGTGGGGGCGGCAATCAGGGCGGAGGAACTTCGGGGTCGGTCCCTGCCAATGCGGAACTTGTTGGCGACCCGAACCTGTCGGCTGCTCAGAGGCTGCGCCTGCTGTATACAAATTCAAGCCAGGTTCCGCCGCAGCGTGTGACTTGGATCGGGTTGTATCAATTGCCATTCGGCAAGGGCAAAGCCTACTTGGGCAATGTCAACCGGGGTGTCGATGCCTTAGTAGGAGGCTGGCAACTCGCGTTTACCGGCACCTGGGATGGCGGCTTCTGGATGGGCAACGCGTCCTCGGAATACCAGTTCCGAAATCCTTCCATCGGCTCAGGCAAGCGCCTCAACCTGAACATCTTCGGACAAAACCATATGCTTTGGTTTGCGGGCGACTTTGATCCAACGCAAGCGACGGGCGTGAACGTGAGTGCTTTGGAAGCCTTAGTTCCCGTTGATCGCGGATTGCGGGCCATTCATCCGCTGGGTGACAATTTTGATAATCAAGTGAACCAGACCTTAGCCGACGGAAGCACCGTGTTGACTCCCATCACGGACAACCTGAGCTGGAATACGCGCAACTTTATGCTGGGACCGCCGGCTTGGAATCAGGATATTTCTGCCTTCAAGTACTTCACGATTACCGAGCGAATTCGCCTGCGAATGAGCGGCGACTTCTTCAACGTATTCAACCATCCGACTTTGAACAATCCGGATTCGACCACCGGACTGATTAATATGAGTTCACAGGCAAATAGCCCTAGAATTATTCAAGTCGGTGCTCGCCTGGAGTTCTAAGTAGCCGCCGATTAAGCTAGGATGTGGTTTGCGTTTTCTAACAGCTGTCCTGCTTCTTGTTAGTTTGACTCCGGGTTGGTGTAGCGCACCCGGCCGGATGCAGGTTTCGAACTCCATCGCCATTCACCTGAGCGACCGGCTGCCTGACGCTACCGTCAATGCAGCCTCGGAAGGCGCCGGCGCGACGGCTGCCGACCCGGTCATTTGGGAGAATTTCTATTCCACATCTGACATAACCTGGCAACTGGTGCGCGGGCGCGTGGGAGTGCGCAATGGCGACTTGATGGTGAAAGGCGAAGGGTCTACCCCGGTGATCCTTGCGCCCAAGCAGCCGGCCATTGACTGGAACCTCTATAAGGCAGTCGAAATCAGGATGTCGGCTCAAGGCGGACATCAGATCAAAATCAAGGTCGGCGATTTCGAGGCGAAGCAGGATCTTGGGCCGGAAGGCGTTTACAATCTCTATCGATTCGAGGTAAATGTCGACGCACCCAAAGGCAGCAGGTTGTTGGGCGTAATGCCGACGGATAGCCTTGATCAAACCGTTGCCATCCACTCCATCAAGCTCATCCCCAAGCCCGCCAGTTTCCAGAAACCGGCCGGGACGGCAAATGTAGGGAAGCGCGACGAGTACCGGGATGCCATCTACGTGCATTCACCCTCCACTGTCGGTTTTCAGCTTTCGCTCCCACGCAACGCGCATCTTCACTTCGGCATGGGCTTAGCAATGAAGGATGCACCGGTCACATTTCACCTGAACGTGGAGGGTGCATCGCAAGAGATCTTTAGACGAACGTTGACCGATACGGAAAACTGGCAGGATGCCGACATCGATTTGTCGCGCTGGGCCGGGCGTGAGGTGAAGCTACAACTTCAGACCGAATCAGCAAAACAGGGCGCGCTGGGCCTTTGGGCCAATCCCGTCATCAGCGGGGGCGAGAGCAGCAGGCCGAATATTTTGATCTACACGATAGACACGCTGCGCGCGGATCATGCAAGTCTGTATGGCTACGCGCGAAATACAACGCCCTTTCTGAAGAAGCTCGGCGAATCCGGTATCGTCTTCGACGATTGCCAAACACAGGCAACCTGGACGAAGGCGTCCATTGCCTCGCTGATGACGTCGCTTCCATCATTTACACATGGCATCGTGTCCGATGTGGACACGATACCCGCGGGCTCGGTCACCTTGGCATCCCAGCTCCGTTCGGCCGGATACGTCACATCGAGCATTGTGTCAACCCCGTTCGTAGGCAGGGCAACGGGACTGGATCGCGGTTTCGATTATATGCTGGAGTATCCTGTGGTGCAACGCCAGATCAACACGGAGGTGGATCGCGCAACAGATTCAGCGGCATTGAACAGGGTTGTTTTTGAATGGCTGGAGAAGCATCGCCACGAACCGTTCTTCCTGTACGCCCACGCCACAGATCCGCATGCGCCGTATGATCCACCGGCGCTGGTCGAGAGCGCTTTCGCCAAACCATCTGAAACCGCCAGTTTCGAACGTGAGTATTCCAGCTTTAAGACCAATCACGAGTATGGCGGCGGGGCCGTTATCAACCGCGAGATGTGCGTGAAAGCAGGCTTGAACCCGGGCCGCTTCATTCAGCAGGCGAAGGACCGCTATGACGACGAGATCCTGAACAACGACCACAACTTTGAAGCTCTCATACGGCAGCTCAAACAACTTGGGATTCTGGACAACACGCTGGTAATTGTGTTGTCCGACCACGGCGAAGAGTTTTGGGACCATGGTTGGACCGCTCATGGACAGTCCGTGTACCAGGAGCTCACTCACGGACTGCTGATGATGTGGAATCCAACTCTTTTTCCGCAGGCTCGGCACGTTGCTAATCCAGTTCAACTGATTGATGTCATGCCGACCATCCTGGATATGCTGCAATTGAAGTCGGCCGCCGTGAGTGAAGGTCAGAGTTTGCTGCCCTTGACTAAGGGAACAACATTCACGCGCCGAGGTCTGGTGGTCGCCTCGAAGTTCGCGGCTGCGCGTCCAGAGGGGCTTGTTCCAGAGAACAGCGTGGACAGCTTTGCTTTGATCACTGCCCAATGGAAGTTCATCTACCGCAACAAAGCGGCCAGGAGCGGCTTGAAAAAGGTGGAGCTTTATGATCGGTTGAATGATCGCGCGGAACAGCATGACGTTGCTGCACAACACTCTGATGATGTGGAGAGTGACATCGCCGCGTTGAGCGACTGGATCCAGGTGCAGAACAAGCTGCGCAGCATCATAGGGCATACGGGCACGTCACAGTTGGACCAACGCACCATCGACCAACTTCGCAGCCTGGGATACCTCGGGCAACCTTGACAGCGCGCAGCAGAAGAAACACGGTCGGGTTCTCCTTGTCGTGCCTGTTTGCGCTAGCCGCTTTCACTGGATGCAGCGCTGCGAAGAAGCAGCCAGGGCTGATTGCCTTGGGGATAGATGGAATGGACCCGGGCTTCGTGGAACGCCACTGGAGCGTGTTGCCTCACCTGCGCGCCCTGCGAGATCAAGGCTCGTTCTACCGGCTGCAAACCACCACGCCCCCGCAGAGTCCGGTGGCGTGGTCGAGCTTCATTACCGGACTTGACCCGGCGGAGCATGGCATATTCGATTTCGTCCATCGTGATCCGGAAACGCTGCAACCATTTTCGTCAATGTCTGGAAGTGAGCAGCCGCGCTGGATGGTGCCCATCGGACCATACCTGCTGCCGTTAACACCATCGAACGTTACCTCTTTCCGCAAGGGCACCCCATTCTGGAAACGGCTTTCAGATCAAGGTGTCGCGGTCAGCGTGATTAGAATGCCAACGAACTATCCGCCGGTTGAGTCCGCCGGAACGGCGCTCTCTGGAATGGGAACACCAGATCTACGCGGCACTCTGGGCTCATTTACACTGTTCACTGACAATCCAGAGGAGGTGTCTCACTTAGTATCAGGAGGCCAGATTGTGAAGGTCCGGCTGAAGGATGGACACGTTGTTCTACCACTTGAGGGGCCGCCCAATTCATTGAGGAAAGACGGGGTTTCTACAACAGCCGAGCTGGATGCTGAACTAGATCGGGAGACCGGGCTGATCCGAGTGAAGTCAGGAGGGAGGGCGGTCATTCTGAAGGAGGGTGAATGGTCCGACTGGGTAGGCGTCGACTTCTCGTTGATTCCCCACGTTTCGACAGTGAAGGGCATGGTGCGGCTCTATGCAAAGAGCTTGAGAGGCACTTTTGAGCTTTACTCGTCGCCCATTAACATCGACCCGCAGGCACCTGCCCTGCCGGTGTCGTATCCGGCGCACTGGGCGCAAAAGATTGCTCGTGAGACGGGACTTTTCTTCACGCTGGGAATACCGGAAGACACAGCGGCGCTCCGCCAGCATGTTTTCACGCTGGATGAGTTCCTGTCGCAGACCCGGCTAATTGCGCAGGAAGAGAGTAAGCTGCTCCGCTATGAGCTGAAGCATTTTGCGGGAGGTTTGCTCTTCTTCTACATATCCACTGTGGATGAGAATTCACACATCCTTTGGGGAAAACACGACCGGCAGTTGGTTGATGTGTATCGAGCGGCCGATGCGCAGGTGGGAGAGATCCAACATTCATTTCCCGGGGTTCCATTGATCGTGCTTTCAGATCACGGGTTCACCTCATTTGATCGGGCTGTGAATCTAAACGCATGGCTGCAGCACCGCGGCTTTTTACGACTGGAGGGCGCGCCCGAAGATGACACGACTCTAGCGCAGATTGATTGGGCGTCTACCGAGGCTTATGCCATCGGGCTAAATGCTTTGTATTTGAATCTGTATGGAAGAGAGGTACACGGCATTGTACGTCGGGGTGAGCAGAGCGGGGCACTCGTAGCTAATCTCCGCGAACAGTTGCTGGCCTGGCGCGATCCTGTGAACGGGCGACAAATTGTGGAATCAGTGTATGAGGAGCGGCCGGTAGCAGTGAACGAAAAGATCGCACCTGATTTGATTGTTGGCTATGCGCCCGGCTACCGTGCATCCTGGAAGACCGCTTTGGGTGGAACGCCCGTGAATGAACTTGAGGATAACGATGATGCATGGATTGCTGATCACTGCATCAATGCGGCAGGTGTTCCAGGAGTCTTGTTTACGAGCTGGAAGAGCAAGTTGAACACTCCGAAATTGCGCGATGTGAGCGGCATCATTGAAGCGCGTTTCAGGTCTGCGGGCCGTTGATCCCAACCTTCTTGCCGTTTAGAAGATGACAACAAGCGTCTTGAGATGCCTCGTGGGTTGGGTGCCTGGTAACGAATGCAAGAGCGCGCTTCAGAAACGAGCGATTATGGCTATAAGGCACAACGCACTCAGCATGGCAACAGGAAGGACGTGCCTCAATACCAGACAAACTGTATATGTTAGGCGGTGAAATCGACGAGAAACTTAAAAGCAGAATCCAACGACTTTTGGCTCCTCAGCTAGGATTCGAACCTAGAACCCCTCGGTTAACAGCTATGGCATTCACGTCTGTACCGAAGCGATCACACGTGATCAGGAGTGATAACAAGTCTTCAGAATCATTGGCTTAGACGCAATGCTCGTCACATCCAGGTATCAAGGAGCACTCAGCGTATAGCAGGTTATTGAAGGAGAGTCCCACAAGTTTCCCCACAAGGCGACGGTCGAACGGCTCGTGGGCCAACCGAGAAGCGGAAGAAGCAACTCCGCCGAGAAAAGCAGATTCCGAGCGGTGAATTGCTAAGCTACTGAGGTAATTACACTGAGGCGAGCGAATGGATAACAGTTGCTAAGGATTTACGCGCGTTATTGAACCGATGTCCCTGTGAAAGTCCCTGTAGCGCTGCCCGCCGGGCACCCAGCAACAAGAGCGCTGTGCTACCGATCAGCGCAAAGGTGCACGGTTCTGGCGAAGCCGTGGTGGCCGTGTAGGTGATAACTGCACTTGCGAAAGGTATGTCGCTGTAGCGCGAATACACGCCTAGACCGTCGCTAAAGAGGGAAAGCGCCGCTGTGAATTGAAAGGGGTTCGATTGGTCTGGTAAGAGCCCTGCATTCACCTCCAAGTATGGCGCTGTTGGCGACCCTCCCTCGCTGAAGCTGAATGGACCCAAATCGGCAAGTCCAGCAGTCCAACCGAACTCACCCGTGCCAGTATCAGGAAGGAAGCTAAGGGTCATGGAGAAAGCACTCACGTCTAGGTAGTAAAGAGTCCTCGCGGAGGGATCGACATCGGAACTGAACCTCACCTCCCCGCTAAACGTACCCGGAACTACGTTGTAGTCATTCCCCTTAACGTAACGTACGTAACTACCTTCTCCGGAGAAATCAAAGGTGTAGCTACTTGCAAAGCCGGGAGCGACGGTAAAAAAGAGCCCGCAAAGAAGCATGCGAGTCACTCGCAAAAAAGTCAAAGAAGACATCCGTTGTCCCCCCTTTGAGCAATTGACAGCGTGCAACGAAAAAAGTTACGCGAATCGCTGGTACGCATCCGATTCGTTGTGCAGCCCAGCTCTCTGGGCCGCCGTTACCTCACCATCTTCATAGCCGCCCAGCGCTATGTTTCAGTCGCATCGCTTACCGGGAGCACTCCTTCTCCGCATTCCTTGCAGGTGAAAGCCAGAATCTCCGAAAAGCCAGGGAAGAGATTAGTTGACCCGCAATGAGGGCACATAGCACTGCACAAGTCCAACGACAATTCCATGTCCGTCAGTGTCTGCTGCAGCGATTCGACCGAGACGGTTCGGATCACGGCGCTGCATTCATTGCAGATGATTTCTGCGGAACTTCCATGTTTGATGCCGATCAGACAGCCGCAACAGTCCGGGTCGCCGAAGTCGGAGTGCGGAATGATTGTCTCTGTTACCTGCTCAGAGTCCACAAAATCCAGTTTAGGAAAGAGCTTTCAGCAGGGGCGCACTCAGGCTAATCTGACCTAATTTGCCATCTTTGCGTGACCGATGCCAACGCAGGTATGAAAATTACTCCGAAGCTGATCTGGTTACTGTACCGATGGATCTTTGAGCCGCGTCAGACTTGGGACCATTGTGACCGAACGGCGGCACGCCTGGAATGGATGCGCCAATGCGGAGTTGCCAATCAGCACTTCAACTCGCGCCGAGAAGTAAGAGCACGATAAACAGATGGCGAACATAAGGCGAATATGAGAGCCTTTCGCAATGCGGCGCTGTACCGTTTCGGAGCGCCTGCAGAACCCACATCCTCGGCGTCTTTAAATGCGCCAGTCTCAAGCCGTTGGTTGATTATTGCCTCGAGTTCGGGCTTGGTGATTTGAACGTTCATGGAGGCTATCCCTTCCATTTTTTAGCCCGTTGATCATACACTGAACGCCTCTTACGAGAGGGCAGGGGCCAAACATACCTATGGCGTTCCCGGCAGCATCAAAGCGCGCCCAGGTCGGCGTCGCTGAATGGGATGCGTCCTTTCACGTTTTCGCTCGATTTGCCCTCGGTGTTTTTGACGCGCTCCGCCGAATTCGCCGCAATCCATAGCGTTCGCCGTCACGAATCCAAACAACGCCTTGACGATTTCCACATAGTTCGAAGCCGAGTTATGGGCGACTTCCCATGGCGTCGGAAAATCTCTTGAAGTCGCTGAGGAGATACCGGAACTTGCGATAAGGGCCAGTCGTTACGGCTTCGCTAAGCTTGTCGATGTAGACTTGGACGTCCTGCTAATAGCAAACAAACTGGCGGAGAGGGTGGGATTCGAACCCACGTTAGAGTTTCCCCTAAACACGCTTTCCAAGCGTGCGCCTTCAACCACTCGGCCACCTCTCCCCTGGGAACACCTTCAGTTTAGCCCAAGTCGAATTTTTCTATATGTAACGTAGGGTCGCCCTTGACCAGCACCGGTCGTCCCAGAATTTCTTCCAGTTCATCCAGGTATTTGTTATCACTGGCCTTCAACACTTTGGCCACTTCGGGGTGAACCCGCAACAGCACGTCCTTGCCCTCAATCGCCTTGGCCAGCTTCTGCGCTTCCACCAGAATCTCGCCAATTACCGTTTGCGTGCTCTTCACGTAACCGGCGCCCTCGCAGTAATGGCACGGAGCGCAAAGCGTCCGCTCTAGGCTCTGCTTCACGCGCTTGCGCGTAATGGCCACCAGCCCGAAATCGTTGAACTGAAGAATCTTGTAAGGCGCCTTGTCGGCCCGCATTGCTTCTTCCAGCGCCTGCATCACCTTCTGGCGATTCTTTCGCTCATCCATGTCGATGAAGTCGACAACAATGATGCCGCCCAGGTCACGCAACCGGATCTGGCGAACAATCTCCTTCACCGCTTCCGTATTGGTCTTAACAATGGTGTCTTCCAGGCGATTCGACCGGCCCACGTACTTGCCCGTGTTGATATCAATCGCCACCAGCGCTTCCGTCTGATTGATCACCAGATATCCGCCGGACTTCAGCCACACCTTCGGCCGCAGAGCCTTCTCAAGCTCCTGCGTGATGTTGAACGCATCGAAGATCGGAGCCGACCGTGTGTACATCTTTACCCGGTGGACCAGCGCGGGCTGGAAGCGCTGCATGAACGTCAGCACGCTCTCATAAAGATCCTCGTTATCAACCCAGATCGCCTTGAAGTCTTCCGTGATCTGATCGCGGAGAATGCGCTGGACCACGTCCAAATCGTAATGCAGCAGCACCGGCGCGGGCTTCTTCTCTGCCTTCTGGCGAATATCAAGCCAGAGAGTGTAGAGAAAATTCATGTCAGCCGCGATTTCCTCTTCAGGAACTCCCTCACCGGCCGTCCGAACAATAAACCCACCGGTCGTGCCCACACGATGCGCCTGCAGAATGCGCTTTAACCGCTGCCGCTCCTCGTCGCTCGAAACCTTGCGTGACACTCCTAGATGATTCACGCTCGGCATGAAGACCACATAGCGGCCCGGCAGAGCAATATGCGACGTAATGCGTGCGCCCTTTTGCCCCAGCGGCTCTTTGGCGATTTGGACAATGATTTCCTGGCCCGCTTTGAGCAGATCGGAAATCGAAGGCATCACCCGATCCGGTCGCTCAGCGCGTTCCGGCCGCTCGCTGGTGCGCTCTTCGAAAGAGTCAGTCCGCTGTTCGCGGCTTTCCACCCGCACTTCCGGCTCAAATGCTGCTGCCGATCCCGCGCCGGCTCCCACACTTTCCGGAGCCGTGACGCCAGCGGCCGGCGTACCAACCGCCGGAGGCTGACCCTCAAACCGATTCCCCCCGCGCCGGCGCCGCATCCGGCGCGACGAGCGATGCGGATACCGTCCGCCCTGCTCCCGCAAGGAAGCGGTCTGCGGCGTTTGGTTTGCGTCCGTGATCTCTGGCGAAGTGATTTCGAAGTCGCTCGATTCCAAAGCTTCTTCAATCTCAGGCGCTAAGTCATGAACGCTGGCGATAGAACCGGTCTCATCCAGTTCTTCCACTTCCGCCTCAAACGCCTCCGCGGCAGAAAGTCCTGCCGGTCGCTGAAGGTGTTCCGCCGATTCATCTTCGCGAATCGGCACCACCTTGGAAAATAGCTCCTCCGCAGCGCGTCGCTCGGGACTCCAGGAGATGTCATGTAACAACTCCTGGCGATCGTCACGGAATTCCAGACCCTCATTCGTCGACTCGATGACCGTTGACTCAATGACCGTGGCGGTCAGGACTGGCGAGGATCCCGGCTCAGCCCCCACGTTAACTTCTTCAGCAGGATGGTCATTCCGTACTTCTTCAATCTTGGCCTCTTCGGCCATTTCGAACGGTTCGTCGTGATGTCCGAAAACCTTATCGGTTAAGGCCAGCGACTCGGCTTCTTCCGCTAGCTCCGCGGCAATCTCATCATGGTCGATCTCGTCATGATCGATCTGGTCATGGCCGATTTCATGGTGGCCGATCTCGTCATGAGCGTCCTCAAAGTCGGCGCTTTCCTCATGCGCAATTTCGTCATGGCCCATCTCTTGATGACCCATTTCGTCATGCTGCGCGGCGCCCCCGTCCTCGAAGCTGTCGTCTTCGTCCTGGGCCGTCCCTTCCAGAGCAACCGGAATAGCCGCTTCCGGCCGCCTTCGATACTTTGCCAGCGATTCACCCGGCAGAATGACCACTTCGGTGGCAGCCGTGGCGAAGGTTTCTTCCTCCACCTCATCCTGCCCCGAATGCTCCGGTCCCGAATGGACGTGATCCCCGGCAGCTTCCACCGAAGCCCCGGCAGCGTCGCCAGCAGCCGGCTGAGCATACTTATTATCCGGAATGCCTTTGCCTCCACGGCTGCGGCGGCGGCGCGAACGCCTGCCCCGGCGGTCACCACCTCTATCGTCATTGCCACGGTTGCGGTCGTTGTTGGCCGGCCGGTTCTGGCCGTCCAGCGCCCTCACCTCGCCCGCAAGCAAAACCGGAGCTACCGGCGGGGCAGCCGCCTCTTCAGGCTCGTCCGGTTCTTCTTCCAGATCGCCAATGAGTGCCGGAGGTGCAACATAACGTTCCGGTTCCGGCGCAGCCGCAACTACCGGGGCGCGATCCTGCTGCGGTCGGCCTCCCCGATCCCGCCTTCCGCGATCCTCCCTGCCGCGTTCCGGTTTCTCCTCCGTAACCGTGTCTATGTCTTCGTCGTGTTCTTCGAAGAAATCTGAGACATACAGGAACGTGTCCCGTTCCAGACCCAGATCTACGAAGGCTGACTGCATGCCAGGCAGCACACGCGTCACCCTTCCCTTATGAATACTTCCCGCAAGCGAATATTCGTTTGCGCGTTGAAAGTAGAGCTCGACCAACTGATCGTCTTCGAGTACAGCTACCTTCGTTTCGTGGCGATTGGATCCAATCACCAGTTCCTTACTCATCTTTCACCGCCTCATATGGGGCCGATGGGAGAGCAGTTGAACTCCGGAATTGCTTTGCGCTCAGACCTTTCCAAACTTCGGAACCGCCCAGCGACTGAGTGACTCAGCCCGCGAATGGAGACCTGCTCAAACTGAACATCCGCAAAAACCTCTATCTAAAACTTGATGGCAATCCGAAAATCTTCCGCTCCTCTTGTCCGACCCCTCTCGTCGAACCGGCCTCAACGCAGAGGCCCAATTAAATCAATTCACAAATCTTCTTAACCTGACGCCGTTTACTAATCCCAGCATCAAAAAAATCGACCAGGTATTTGACCCGCCCGAACTCATCAACGGTAGTGGAATACCAGTGACAGGCATACGCCCCACCACCATGCCCACGTTCACTAAAACGTGAAATAGCAATAACGAAGCCACACCCATGCATATAAACAAACCTGCTCTGTCTGTAGCCGTCTGGGCGTTCTGCACCACCTGCATAATCAGCAGGAAATACAGCACTAGCGCAACTACAATGCCTACGAAGCCGTGCTCTTCGGCAAACGAAGAAAAGATGAAATCCGTATGCGGAACCGGCAGAAAGCCCAGATGTGTTTGTGAGCTTTCCTTGGCCCCACGCCCCCACATGCCGCCGTGGCCGACTGCTATGCGGGATTGAATCACCTGAAACCCCGTTCCTTTAGGATCCCGGTCTGGAGACACAAAACTGGCAAGCCTATCTTTCTGATACGGCTTAAGAAAATGATAGCCGATTGGCAAGCTAACAATTATTACAGCCGTGATAATTGCCAGATATTTCCAGCGTAACCCTGCTATAAGAACTCCTGCAACCAGAATAGGTACATAGGTAATAGACGTCCCTAGGTCCGGTTGTTTCATCACCAGAAGCATCGGCAGCGCCACTAAGCCTCCCAGCTTGCCCAAGTCTTTCCAGGTTAGACGCTTGTCGCCATTCACCTTCTCAACGGAACCCAATAGCCGTACATCGGTGAGATAGCGCGCCACTAGCAGAATCAGGACAATCTTGACGAACTCAGAGGTCTGCAAGGTAAATCCACCCACTCGAATCCAGCGCGTAGAGCCGAAAACTTTATTACCCATGAACATCGTCGCAATCAGCAGAACTACTGAGCCGATGTAGAAGTAGGGCGCCCGTTCCAGTAGCGCGTGGTAATCAATCATTGAAGTGATCCACATCATCACCAGCCCGGTGCCCACGAAGATCAGTTGTTTCCACCAGGCGTCGGCCCACTTGGTGGAGTTTGTGGCGCTGTAAATCTGCAGAACGCCCAGCCCGCAGATTGAAAGCGTAACCACCAGCAGCAACCAGTCCAGGTCCCGAATGGATCGATAGCCCATCATTCCTGAATTCTCATTTTTACCGGAGGCGCGTCCGCCGGGCTTTCCAGCGGCCTGGCGGCTTCCGCCAGCAGGCGTACAGGCTCAGCGAAAATACTCGGGCCGAAAAATTGAGCAACGCTGTCGTGATGCTCGCGCCGCGCTTTCTTGTCAAAGTAGGCCTTCATGACATCGCGCACAATCCAGGCGGCTTTGTCCCCGTGCTGGCCGTTCTCGAATAACGCAACCACTACAATCTCTGGCGCCTCGGCCGGCGCGAAGCCAACGAACCATGCATTATCCTGCAAATTGCGGGCAACGTTCCCCTTTTGGGCTTGCAGCGAAATCAATTGTGCCGTGCCCGTCTTTCCGCAGACTTTGATGCCCGGCAGCGCCGCAAATCGTCCGGTGCCGCCTTCGTTCACCACTCCATACATGCCAGCAATCACCTGCTGGACATTTTCCGGATTCAGATTCCCGGCGCGCAAAAGCTTAGGCGCGTCCACCTTCCTCAGGTGCGGCTGGTACCAATTCCCGCCAACGGACAGCCCGCCAATCGCCGCGGCCAGTTGCAGCGGCGAAACAGTCACAGCGCCCTGCCCGATAGCCACCGAAATGGTTTCCCCCGCGAACCACTTCTGCCGGAACATGCGCTGTTTCCAGCGAGTGGACGGCATCGTGCTCTCTCGTTCGTTTGGCAAATCGATTCCCGTTTTATGCCCGAACCCTGCCAGCTCCGCATAGTGCGCCAGGCGATCAATTCCTAAGCGGTCACCCACGTTGTAGAAGTAGACGTCGCACGATTGAACAATGCCGTAATGCAGCGCCACGCTGCCGTGACCGGTATGCCGCCAGCATCCCCGGTAGGTTCCGTAAAACGACTCGCCGCCGCCGCAATGGAACGTCGTCTCCGGATTCACAACACCGGACTCCAGACCCGCCAGCGCTACAATCGGCTTAAACGTCGAACCCGGGGCAAATTCGGCCTGCGTGGCGCGGTTCAGCATCGGTTTCAACGGGTTCGTCATCATCGCGTTCCAGTCCTTGCGGCTGATCCGCCCGGTGAACTTGTTCGGATCGTAGGCTGGCGCGCTCACCATTGCCAGCACATCGCCGCTGCGCGGATCCAGCGCCACCACGGCGCCATGCTTATCCGCCATCGACAATTCGGCCACTGCCTGCAGATCCAAATCCAAAGTAGTCTTGAGATCCTTGCCCGCTTCCGCTTCCTGCGACATCAGCATCTCGCGCTCGCGGCCCGTGTTGTCCACCAGAACGCGTTGTTGCCCGTCTACCCCGCGTAGTTCCTTGTCATACTGTTTCTCCAGGCCATCTTTGCCGATGATGTCGCCCGGGTGGTAATCCAGAAACTGCGGCGCGTCGAGTTCGCTCTCGCTGATTTCGCCGACATAGCCCACTACATGCGCCGCAAAACCATCCTGCGGGTACTGCCTGCGCCAGCTGCGGATCAGCTGCATTTCCGGGAATGAAGAGGCGTCCCGGTGCGATTCGGCCCAGGCTATTTCATCGCGCGTCAACTGATCCTTGATGATGATCTGCGGCTGCGATTTCATGCGGCGAATCGCCGTTGAGAGATCTTCGTAATCCAGGCTCAGCGCCTCCGCGATCTGGGGCAAATGCTCCCACTTGATCATGTCGCGATTCAGCAGCAGGGAATAAGAAGATTTGTTATCGACAATCGCCCGCCCATCCCGGTCCAGAATTTTGCCCCGCGGAGCCAGCATGGGCGTGCTCTTAATGCGATTCTTCTCAGCCGCTTCCGTATAGTGTTCCGGATTCTGCACCTGCAGTTGCCAGAAACCCGAAATCAGGAACAGAAACACCAGAACGGTCAGGTATTGGAAGACAGCAACTTTGGTTGCGGCATCCTTAGGGTCATCTCGAAATAGGTGGGCCTCAGTGACGGTTTCACGGTCATTTTGTTCATCTGCGTAAGGCATTTTTAGACCACAATCGACCGGCTACCCGAAAACTTCATCTTATCCAGAACTAAAAACAAAGGAACGGCTACCACAGCGTTTAGGCCGCCGTAAATGAATGTCGCCTGCGGGTCGAAAGGAATAATCTGCCCCAGCAGTGCGCGTCGCATAACCCAGTACAGAAAGGCATGAAAAATGAAAAAGAAGAAACACAGCACCAGGCGTATGAATGAGTTCTCCACGTTGAAGCGCATGCTCACCGAAGCTGCAAAATAACCCACCAGTGTTTTTGTGATTCCAAACATCCCGATCGGCGAATAATCCGGTGCGAGCGAATCCTCGGCCAGTCCCACAAACGTGCCGAATAGCAGGGCGACAATCTGGTTGGGGTGGGTCAGGCCAAAATAGACTGTCAATAACAACGGCAGCTCCAGCCATGAGGTGCTTGGAATGATGCGCGGAAGGTAGACCTTGAAGATGATGGCAGCCAGCGTCAGAAGCGCCAGGCCAACCACTTGGAAGCGGCTGAACCATGACTCCCGGGCGGGTCGCCGGAGAAGTTGATCGCTACTCTGATTCATTGCGGTCTGCTGGTATCCTGCGCCCCCGAAGGTTTCCTGCGCGGACTGCCCAGCGGTAGCTCCGGCGGAAATTTGGGCTGAGATAACACTTTCGGAGCCACCGGCGGTTTCGCAACCGGTGGACCCGCGGGTGGCGCCTTTCCTGAAATCGGCTTGGAATCCTCTGATTCATCTTCGGGAACGGCTGCCGCCACCGCTGGCGGCGCGAAGGCTGCGGGAACGGCGCCGCCGGGCTTTACATTGAAGTTGGGGACATTCGAATTGATGGCCCCATAGACGTGATTCTCTTCTTTGCCTAACACTTCATACTTCGCCACTATCTTGTCGGCTTCGGTTTGCACCTGCTCCGCTGCATTCTGTTCTTTCGTCTGCCGGGAAGGGGGCGGAGGCAGCATCTTGACGGTGCTCTCTGCCGCTTTCGGCCCGGTCGGAATGTCTTGGTGGACGCCCTCCAGCACCACCAGCACCGCCTCCACACCGCCTGGGGCGCCGCTCAGACTCAGCTTGACATCGCGCATACCCTGACCCGGTTGCCCCGGTTGGCTTGAGGTGACCGTTCCTACGGGAAACCCGCGCGGGAAAACTCGGTCTTCACCGGAGGTATAGAACCATTCTCCGGCATCCAGCTTGTCCTCGTCCTGCACCTGTTCCACAATGCAGTGGCCGCTCCCGCAATTCAAAATACCGTGAACATGGTTCTTCTGCGACTCGATGCCTACCTTGAACGTGGCGTCCGTCACCAGCAGAACTTGTGACACCAGCGGGTAGACCGCCATAACCTTCCCGACGATGCCTTCCGGTGTCACCACTGCCATCCCGCGCAGAATTCCGCTGGTTGAGCCTCGATCGATGAACACGGCCTTGGCCGTTGCCACCGTGCTGTTCCCGATCACACGCGCAGCCACTGTCTTCGATGGGGTTTTCGCTTGAAAAATGGTGAGCGCGCGAGCCCGTTCCGCAGTGTCTAACTGGTTGCGGAAGTAGATATTGTCCATCCGCAACTTGTCATTTTCGGCTTTCAGCTTCCGGTTTTGCTCGCGCACGTCCAGCAAAATAAAGTAGTCTTCCAGGAAGCCGATGGTGTTGTGGCGAATCGCCTCTACTCCGCCCGCCATTGGCGTAACGGCACTTACAGCCCAAACTCGAATCAGGCGGTCGTCCTTATTTGCCCGAACTTGGTAGCCCAGAAACAGTAACTGGGCCGCCACCACTATCATCAGAACCGTCAGGTTCCTATAGCGGCTTAAAAAAGTTTCCATGCACCCCTAACTGCTATTCAATCGCAATTCTACGCAAGAGTTTAAAGTCAGTCAGCATTTTTCCCGTCCCCAGCACAACCGAGGCCAGAGGATCTTCCGCTATTGAGACGGGCAAGCCCGTTTCTTCGCGGATGCGCCGGTCGAGATTTTTAATCAACGCGCCGCCTCCTGTCAGTACGATGCCCCGGTCGCTGATGTCGGCGCTCAGTTCCGGAGGAGTTCGTTCCAGCGCCACGCGAATCGCATTCAGAATCGTTGCGATGCACTCCGAAAGAGCCTCGCGAATCTCGCTGTCTTCAATTGTGACGGTTTTCGGTACGCCTTCGATGAGGTTGCGGCCCTTAATTTCCATCGTCAGCGGCCGGTCCAGCGGGTACGCCGAGCCGATGGTAATTTTGATCTGCTCCGCTGTTCGTTCACCAATCAGCAGATTGTACTTCCGCTTCAGGTAATTCATGATGGCGTCGTCCATCTCATTGCCCGCCACGCGCACCGAACGCGAATACACAATGCCCGATAGGGAGATGACAGCCACGTCCGTCGTGCCGCCGCCGATATCCACCACCATGTTGCCGGAGGGTTCCGTGATAGGTAAACCAGCGCCGATGGCGGCCACCATGGCCTGTTCCACCAGATGAACTTCGCTGGCTTTAGCGCGATAGGCTGATTCACTCACCGCTCGCTTTTCCACTTGCGTGATTTCACTGGGCACGCCGATCACGATACGCGGGTGAACCAACATCTTGCGGCCGTGGGCCTTCAAAATAAAGTAATTGAGCATACGCTCAGTCACTTTGAAATCTGCGATGACGCCGTCTTTCATCGGACGTATCGCCACGATATTGCCCGGGGTTCGGCCAACCATCTCTTTGGCCTCTTTGCCCACCGCTTCAATCTCGCCTGTATTCTTGTTTATTGCGACGATTGAGGGTTCGTTAACAACTATGCCTTTGCCTTTAGCGAATACCAGCGTATTGGCGGTGCCTAGATCTATGGCTAGATCAGACGAAAAAAGACTGAAAACTGACCTAAAATTCATGTATATGGAACTGTTTCAGAGGACCCGAATAAACTCCGAGCGTAGCATAGGGGTATACCGGGATGATTGCTAGTAATAAGGGCAATGGATTCAAGTGCTTGCACTAGTTACCTCATGCTGAGCTATAGAGTATGTCGGTGAAACTGAGGGACTTAAGCCGCCGCCAATGGCTAGCCGCCACCGCTTCAGCAACCTTCCTGGCCTGCGGACCGGCGAAGGGTACCGGCTTTTTCGGCTATGGATTAGTGGCCAATGCCGGTGACAATTCTCTGTCCGCCATCGATCTGACCCGGTTTCGTCTGTCCGCTACCATCGGTCTCGACGCTTCCCCATCTCAAGTAGTAGAAGGGGCAGGGAGGGCTTACGTTCTCACCCCTGCAAATGGAACTGTACACGTAGTCAACAACAGCTTGGCTCTCGGCCGGACTAGGAGACTGGCCGATCACCTGGATCAGATCGGCTTCTCGCGGGACGGTCGCCACCTGCTCGCTCTGGCAGGCCATTCCAACCAGTTGATCGCCGCAGATCTGGAAACGCTGGCCACCGTATCCCGGCACAGGCTGTCCGTTCGCGCAGATTCCATGGATTTTTCTTCCACCGGCTATGTGGCGGTCGCCAGCTCCTCGGGAGCCGTCGAATTGCTGGAGTTAAGCTCCGGCCAGCGAAATCAAACGCAGACGCCTCCCCTGGGAGCAATCCGGTTTCGCGACGACGGCAAAATCCTGTTATGCGCCAACCTGCAAAACCGCTCCCTGCTGGCGCTGGATATTCCAAGCTTGCGGGTTGTGACCGAATTGCCGCTTGCCATGCGGCCCGACCACTTGTGTTTCAACCACGATAAAGGCCAGTTGTTCGTGTCAGGCGCCGGGATGGATGGTGTAGCGGTCGTTTTTCCATACCAGATCATGGAGGTGGATCAAACTCTGCTCGCCGGCCGGGATCCGGGAACTATGACGTGTTCGGAAACTCCCGCTTTCCTATTCGTCGGCTCTAGCACCGGCTCCAGTGTCTGCATTCTGAGCATCGACACCCGCAAAGTCGTAGGCTTCGTGGAGACCGGCGGCCGGCCGTCACTGTTAGCGGTGACGCCGGACAGCCAGTACGCTCTTGTGTTGGACCGGGCGTCGGGCGATTTGGGTGTTATCCACGTGCAGGCCATTCGAAGCAACAAATGGAAATCCGGCGCCGCCCTCTTTACGATGCTGAGTGTAGGAACTGATCCGGTAGACCTCGCGATCTTGCCTCGTGAAGCCTAGGACCCGAACCGCTGCTTTAAAAGTGTAGGCCGCCCGCGCAAACCAGGGTCTCTGCGGTCACGTAATCCGACAGCGGCGAGCAAAAAAAGAAAACCGCGTTCGCCGCATCCCGCGGAGTTCCCACGCGGCCCAGCGGTATGAGCCTGGTCGCCTGCTCCCGCACTTGCGACTGCATGCCTACTTGCAGCTGCCGCTCACCAATGGCAATGCTGGCGTCCGATTCGTCCATGGGCCTGGTCAACCGGGTATCAATCAACCCGAAGCCAACCGCATTCACGTTGACGTTGTAGCGGCCCCATTCCTTGGCCATGGTTTTGGTAAACCCGACCAGCGCAGCCTTCCCTGACGAATATCCCACCTGCCCGGGATTGCCATCCAACCCGGAGATAGAGGTGATATTCACGACTTTGCGCATGACTGGCGTTCCGGCTTGAATCTCTTTCTTCGCCGTTTCGCGAATCCAGGCAGAGGCGGCGCGGAGGATGCGGAAAGGAACAACAACGTGAATATCCAACATGGCTTGGAACTGCTCATCCGTCGTTTTTTGGATCACGTTGTCCCAGGTGTAGCCGGCGTTGTTGACGATGATGTCAATCGACCCAAACTCACTCAGGCACCTCCCCACCACAACGTCGGCCGCTCCCGCCTCAGTCAAGTCCGCCGCCAGAGTCGCTATCTTTCCCGAACCACCTATGAGTTCAGCGCGCGCTTCTGCCAGTGCCGCTTCATCGATATCGACCAGCAACTGGGAAGCGCCCGCTTCCGATAGCGCCTGAGCGATCGCCAATCCGATGCCTCGACCAGCACCGGTAACGATGGCCGCTTTGCCGCTCAGCGAAATGTTCATGGCCCAATACCCCTGCTAAAGACCAACCGCTTTAGGAAAAGACGATGTTCAGCGGGTCTATCGTATATCCTTCGTCGGCGACGGTCCTGGATGCGGCGTCACGCAAAACTTCCTCACCCGCATTCTTCGGTTCGTGACACCGCCGTCGAATGACTTCATCGCCCACCTGAATGCGAATCAGCCAAACGTTGTCTTTTGCATCGTGAGAGACTTCAACTCTATCTGCCTTCATAAACCGGATGCTCAGCTTATCACGACTTGACCTCAGCAACCCGGCATCAGTCGTCCGACCCGAAGAAACTGCCGATATTCCCACCCAGCACCGCACCTAGCGGATTCGAACTCTCCTGACCCGCCCCGCGATGTTCCGCCGGCGCCAACTCATGCCGCAATCGCTCCAACGTAAGGCTTTGCAATATGACGCGCCCAGGCCCTGTCAGGGTGGCCAGAAACAATCCTTCGCCGCCGAAGATCGCTGTCCGGATACTGCCCACCATTTGTATGTCGTAATTAACGGTTGGCTCGAATGCCACCAGGTGGCCCGTCTGCACCTGCAGCATTTCGCCTGGCGCAAGATTGAAATCCACGTGGTCTCCACCGGCGTGAATAAAAACAAGGCCAGGTCCGGTCAGTTTCTGCAGAATGAACCCCTCGCCGCCCAGAATGCCCGCACCCATTCTGCGGACCAGCGCGATATCGAGGTTCACGGTGCTTTGCGCGAAGAGGAAACCATCGCGCTGCACCATCATGACCTGACCCGGCGCTAAATCGATCACCTGTATCTTGCCCGGATAGCTGCCCGCGAAACCAACTTCACCGGGTGTGTTCGTTCGGAAATAGGTGAAGAACAGCGATTCGCCCATCAGTTTTCGCTTGATGGCGCCGAATATCTTTGCCCCTAAGGTTTGCCCGGTCATCCTGGTGGTCCACTCCACCGCCGCGGACTTATAGATCATCTTGCCGGCTTCGGCGTAGATCTCCTGGCCCGGCTGCATGTGCACACGAGCAATCTGAAGGTTATGCCCTTCAATGTCGTATTTCAATGGCGCTGCCGCTGGATAAGCGCCCGGCGAAGCCGTATAACTGTCTGCCCCTGCCACCCCGATAGGCGTCCCGCAGTTCACACAAAATTTCGATTCATCCGCCAGCTGACTACCGCAATTCGTACAGAAGACCACACTACCCTCCACTCTGTAGCCTACGCAAACAGGTGGAAGAATGTTCTGCGGTTCGCTTTTAGGCGGTTTTAACGAAATCCAGCGAGGCCGAGTTCATGCAGTAACGTAAACCCGTGGGCCGGGGACCGTCGTCGAAAAGATGTCCCAGGTGCGCGTCACACTTTGCGCAAAGAACCTCTTGGCGCATCATGCCAAAGCTGGCGTCAGTTCTTGTCTCGACGTTCTCTTTTGCAATCGGCTGCCAGAAGCTGGGCCATCCCGTACCCGACTCAAACTTCGTGTCGGAAGAAAACAGCGTGGTCCCGCAACAAATACAGCGATAAACGCCATGCTCATGGTTATTCCAGTACTTGCCGCTGAAGGCGCGTTCGGTGCCCGCTTTGCGAGCCACTTCAAACTCCTCGGGCGTCAACTGCGATTTCCACTCTGCATCTGTTTTATGGATCTTTTCCACTTCCATTACCCCTTTGCGTTTTCCATCTTCGGTGAAGTCAACAATCTTCACCAATTTCATTTTCATTTCCGCCAGAAGAGCCGCTGGCCCGGCGGCGGCTAACAGAAGCGCCGCTCCAGTTTTTGCTAAAAAGTCCCGACGTCGCATATCCGTATGTTAGTTCGATGCGACAACGCCCGGGGTTACGCAAAACATGAAACGCCGGTTATTGATAATCTGAGGCTATGCCGATCTTTGAATATGCCTGTGACGACTGCGGAACCAAATTCGAAAAACTAATCCGGCGCGCCGCCGAAACGGAATCGGTCAACTGCCCGGCTTGCGGACAGGACCACCTGACTACCCAGTATTCAACCTTTTCCGCCCGCGCCGCAGCCTCGAAAGCCTCATCCCCGGCGTCGGCCTGTGGAGAAGGAAACTGCGGCTCAGGCTTCTGTGGAACCGGTATGTGCGGGATGAACTGACTTCAATTCCTAATCCTTATAGTGCCCGTTGCTTCGCGTGTTGTCTTCGGGACTGATTCCAGCGCTCTCGCAAGCCCCGCGGATAGCCTCGACAAAGCCGTCAAAAGAAGAAGGTTTCGTAATGTGCATCTGAGCTCCGAGCGCCATGGATTTCCGCCGGTCGGAAATCGCCGACGACGAAGTAAACACCACTACGGGCATGGCACGCAATTGGTCGTCTTCTCTAATGGCGGACAGGACTTCGTGCCCGCTTTTTCGGGGCAGGTTTAAATCCAGAAACACCAGGTTCGGTTTCGGTGCGCGCGCGTAGGCTCCCATGTTATGCAGGTAAGCTAGAGCTTCCTCTCCATCGGAAACTCGATGTAGAGTTACGGCGATCTTGGCTTCCTTCAAGGCCATTTCCATCAGGAACACTGCCGCATCTTCGTCCTCAGCGTATAGGAGTACTTGCTCGTTCATTCGTCTTGCTATTTCGAAGGTAGACTCACCAAGCTGAAAACGGTGACAGCCTGGGAACTACTAGCACCGATTCTAAGTCAACGGCCTGTAGAAAACACTCCGCATTTTTATCAAAGCCAAATAAGATCTTGATTTTCGGTATTTCTTCGCCAATACTGGAGAGGCTAGGAGCAAAATCGCATGGCTTTAACCCGTCGACAGAAAGAGGTGATGGATTTTCTTTCTCAATTCATTACCAAGAATGGGTATAGTCCCAGTTATGAGGAAATAGCCACCGGCTTGGGCCTGGCGTCCCTTGCCACGGTTCACAAGCATATTCAGGCGCTTGAATCCAAGCAATACCTCCGCCGAAGCTATAACCATAGCCGCTCACTGGAAGTGGCGGAGCGATTCTCCAAAGAAGAACGGGACCGGCGCATGGATGTGGATCGTGCTCGGCAATCCGCTGGCGAAGAGTTGTCAAGCATACCCCTGCTGGGCCGGATTGCTGCCGGAGCGCCGGTGGAAGCCATTCCAAATCCCGAACAGCTTCACTTCACTGACTTCCTTGGCCACGAAGGGACCTTTGCTTTGGAAGTGCGCGGTGAGTCCATGATCGATGACCACATTTGCAGCGGAGATTATGTTCTGGCTGAGCGTACGAACTCTGTGAAAAATGGAGATATCGTAGTCGCTCTGATCGGTGGCAGCGAGGCCACGTTGAAGCGCTATTACAAGGAATCCGATGGACGTGTGCGCCTGCAGCCCGCCAATACTTCCATGGCGCCTATCTATGTGGACCCCTCCTCGCTGGACATCCAGGGACGCGTACTGGCGGTTATGCGGAAGTATTGATAACTTGGAAGAAGTGCGAAGACTTATTTTCTGGGATTTCCCGCGCGCCACTTGGCAATATGACGTTGTTGTTGGTTTGATCCTGATCTTCATTTTCGCTACTCCTCGCGCATTTTTTCACGATCAGCCGAAGGCGGCTCCCGTGATATTGATCAGCGCCAATCAGGCCTTCATTGCCGGCGAGTTGCTGGATGATGTGCCGGCGCCCGATCGTACCGCCGTGGCTACGAACCTGATCCGTCAACGTCTTCACAAGAACTGGCATATTGCCGGCATTAAAGCCTTGCGCGACGAACGAGAGCAGGAAGTACGGGGCTTCATCGCCTATACTTCGCAACCAAACTGATCCCGATCCACTCAAACCGTGTAGATGAGAAAGCTGCTGGCGCGCTTGTGCGCAGCCTGTGAAAACCCTGGGAGAATCGTGATCCGTCCTGTTAGACCCACGCTGGCTATTGCTGTTCTGTTCGCTTTGTCCGCCATACTGGCCAACGCCGAAGATCTGTCCGCCGTCCTGGCTCGCATGAACGCCGATGCTCCCAAACTGCACGCCATGGAGGCGAACTTGGAAATGGTGACGTATACAGCCGTCATCGATGACAAAGTTACTGACATGGGCACAATCAAGCTAAAGAAGAGCAAAAACAACTCCATTCGCGCCGTGATTGATTTCTCCGCTCAAAAGGACGCGGCGCAATCGCGTGAAATCGGTTTCTTCGGCAAGACTGTTCGGATTTACTATCCCAACGGCCCGTACTACCAGGATTACGATCTCGGCAAAAATGGCGATGTTTTGAACCAGTACTTGTTGCTCGGTTTCGGAACTTCCGGAGACGATTTGGCCGGCAGCTACACCATCACGCCGGAGGGTGTTGAAAACGTTTTGGGCGTGGACGCGACTAAGCTATTGCTGGTTCCCAAGGACAAGACAATGCTGGACCACCTTAGCAAGGTCGAGATCTGGATTCCCGTCGGGGGCTCTAATCCGGTCCAGCAGCAGTTTTATGAAGCCAACGGCAACTATCGAAAAGTAATGTATACGAACATCCACTTAAACCCATCTTTCAAGGGAGAGTTGGAAATTAAAATGGCGCCGGGAACCCCCAAGCGCAGTTCGTGAGAAATCAAGCTTCCAATTCCTTACTGAATGAGCGCACAGAGCCCTAAAATCGGTCCGGGCAGACTCGGATTTATCGACTGGACGCGCGGCTTGGCCGCACTGGTGATGCTGCAGGGACATACCTTTCATTCCTTTACTCGCACTGACCTGCGCGAAAAAGACGCGTTCATGCTGTCGCAGTTTGCAGGCGGTCTGCCCCCCGCCATCTTTCTCTTTCTCACAGGCATCACCTTTGCGTTCCTGATGCACAGTCAGGATCGGAAGGAAACCAATCCCTGGAAGAAAGTATGGGCGGCTCTCAAGCGCAGCCGTTATCTGTTTCTGATTGCCTTCTTATTCCGCCTCCAATTGTTCGTTTTCGGTTTTCCAACGAGTCCCGCCAGCGAAATACTCAAAGTCGACATCCTTAATTGCATGGGCTTCGCCATGCTTATCTTCGCGCCGATGGCAGTCTTCACGACGCTCGAACGCGCGCGCCTTTGCACCATCCTTGGCTTGGTGGTGGCCTGCCTTGCGCCGGTGGCAAGTCAGATGGATCCCAATGCTCTTCCGTCGCTCCTCCGAACCTATCTGCTGCCGAGCTTCAACTACTTCGGCTTTTTCCCGTGGGCGGCGTTTCTGGCCTTCGGCATGGCGGCGGGAAGCGTGCTGCGGCTCGTCAAGCATGAACAACTCGGCAATGTTGTGCTTTGGGGGCTTGGACTGGGCATTGTGCTCATGATCACGTCGCAGTACCTCAGCGGCCTGCCTTACTCCATCTACACCAAGAGCGATTTCTGGTTGAACAGTCCGGGCCTGACCATGATCAAGCTCGGGGTTGTGTTGTGTCTTATCGCCGTCGCGTACCTTTGGGTTAACCTGGCGGGCGATCCCGTCCGGTGGAGCCTGTTCCGCCAATTGGGCGTTACGTCACTCCTTATCTACTGGGTACATATCGAACTGGTCTACGGCCGCTGGTTCGGGTTTTGGAAAGAAAGTCTTTCCGTCTCGCAGGTATTGATCTTCACCTTCTGCCTCATCGCGCTGATGACGCTGCTTTCCTACATGCAGACGAACTTTGACGACTTGAAACGCTTATTTCGCACAGCCCCCGCCCCACAACGCGCCTCCGGTGACTGATTAACCCCTATAATCGAGTTTTCAAGTTCAGTCTTCACCAAAATTAAACATGCGCCTACTTGTCGTGGAAGATGAAAAGCGAATTGCCGACTTCTTAACTCGGGGACTGCAAAGCGCCGGCTACGCCGTCGATTTCGTCCATAATGGCAGCGACGCCATTGACCGTGTTCACGCCACCGAATACGATCTTGTGATCCTCGATCTTGGCCTCCCAGACATGGACGGCCTCCAGGTTCTCCAGAAAATCAAGAACCGGAAAGTAATACCACCGGTTCTCATTCTCAGCGCTCGAGATTCGGTGGACGATCGCGTCAAGGGGCTGGAACAGGGCGCCGACGATTATCTGGTTAAACCCTTCGCCTTTGTGGAACTGCTGGCCCGTGCTCGCGTCCTCCTCCGCCGCGGAGCGCCTACTCCGGAGAAGCTGCAAATAGGAGATCTTTCGCTCGATTGCATTCGCCGCAAAGTCACGCGCAGTAACGAGAACATCGAACTCGCGCCGAAGGAATTCAGCATCCTCGAATACATGATGCGCAATCGCGGCCGCCCGCTGAGCCGCACCATGATTGTGGAACACGTCTGGGACATGGATTACGACGGCTTGACCAATATCGTCGATGTCTACATTCGTCATCTGCGCAGCAAGATCGACGACAAATTTCAACTCAAAATGATTCACACGGTTCGTGGCATCGGTTACATGCTGGACATTCCGGAAGCGCGTCCCTACGCAACGTCCGAGGCCATGAACTAACCAGTGGAGTATGCGCGACCTCGCCTTTCCGCAATTCCGGATCTTTCGCACGTTGCGCTTCCGGCTTGCCAGCACGTTTCTGGTGCTGCTGACGGCCGTTCTGGTGCTGGCCGGGGTGGGCGGAACGACCCTCCTGAGGTCAGTACTCAACACGCGCACCGAGCAAGCGCTGAAAGACGAACTCGGCGCCCTCAAAGGCTACATCCACTTCGATAAGTACGGCGATCCGTACTGGTTCGCCGATCCCAGCGATCCTGAGGAGAACGCCATCGTTGCTCGGCTCAGGGACGTCTTCCTGCTCGTCGATGATCAAGGCCACATCAACCAATCCTCGTCTCTGGACCATTCGCTCGTGGGATTGGCAGATCCCAGAGTGATCCAGCAGGATCTGGAGGAGATTAAACGCGCCAAGGAACCGATCATCAAGACGGTGGTGAGCACCGATAAGGTGCCTTACGAAATTATCTGCAGCACCCTTCTGGATTTCGATCATGAACGCCGCTGGTATGTCGCCGAGGGCCGCCCGCTGGTCGACGATGAGTTGGTCCTGCGCCGCTTCCGGCGTAACTTTTTCATCTTTCTGCCCATCGCGCTGGTCGTCTGCGGCTTTATGAGCTGGTATTCGGCAGGCCGCGCGTTGCGCGCCTTGCAGGCCGTGGATAGCGCGGCCCAGGACATCACCGGTTCCAGCCTGGGGCTTCAAATCCCAAAGCGCGGCGCCAACGATGAACTCGATCGCCTGATTGATTCCTTCAACCAGATGAGCCGCCGGCTCAAAGCTTCCTTCGAACAGATCCGCCAATTCTCCACCGACGTCTCGCACGAACTCCGCACGCCGCTCACGGCCATCCAAGGGCAGTTGGAAGTGGCGCTCTTTACCGCCAGCAGCAAAGAGCAGTTGCAGGAAGCCATCGAAAATGCGCTGCAAGACGTCGAACGCCTGTCGAACCTGGTACGCGCGTTACTCCTGCTCTCGCAATCGGAATCGGGCCAGCTCCCTACGAACAAAACCGTCATCGATTTGAGCAAGATTACGGAGGACCTGGTGGACCAATTCCAGATCCCCGCCGAAGCCGCATCATTGACCCTCATCCAAACTGCTCACGAGCCTGTTTTGTGCGAAGCAGACCGCACGCAAATAGAGCGGCTGATCACCAATCTTCTCTCCAACGCCATCAAATACACACCCGAAAGCGGCTGGGTGAAAGTACACTCCGAAAACACCGCGAGTGGGGTAAGAGTGGTGGTGGAAGACTCGGGCGTAGGCATCCCCGAGAGCCACTTGCCGTACATCTTTGATCGCTTTTATCGTGTTCCCGATCCCAACCCGGAAAAGGGTCTCGGACTAGGCCTCAGCTTTGTTGCCAGCATCGTGAAGGCGCACGGCGGCCAGATCAACGTCAGAAGCGAACCGGGGAAGGGCAGTTGCTTTGAAATCGACCTCCCGCGCGGCGCCGTTCGAACGCCTGTCGAGTCCAACACCCTGCTTGCCCGCTGAGGCAAAGACTTCCTCGTTAGTTGTGCTATTTTCGATTGATTGATGAACTATTAGCCCGTACTTATACCCAAGAAAAAATCGGTAACGACACGGCTATTTAGGAAATTTATAATCAACCGGGCAGTCTCGCTAGGTCTTCCCATTACACATAAATAATTCTATGAGGAATTTATCCATGTTGAAATTTGCACACGTTTGCAAATCGACTGTAATATTTCTGTTTGTCTTAACGGCACTCTTCGCCCAATCGGACGTCGGTACGATCACCGGCTACATCCGGGATCCATCGGGCGCGGTAGTGCCTAACTCAAAAGTCGTCATCAGAAGCGAAGCCACTGGAGAAGAGCACACGGTTACGACCGACACTCAAGGGCACTATACGGTACCCAGCCTTATACCCGGTAATTACACCCTGACGGCTTCGGCCGCAGGCTTTAAGCAATTCGTCAGCAAAGCGAACAAGCTTCAGGCCAACTCAACCATTGAGTTGGATGGTAAGCTCGCCGTCGGCGAAATGAGTCAAACAGTGGAAGTCTCATCCACCGCCGAAGTGCTCCAAACTGAGTCTGGCGCTGTCCAGGCGGAGGTTTCCGGTCAACAAATTCAAGATCAGGAACTCAATGGCCGGAGTCCTATTTACACGGCTCAGTTCCTTCCCGGTGTGTTCAGCACCACTACGCTGGGCGACTTCAACGGCGTTGGTCTTAGCGGTAATCCCTTCGACATCAACGGCACTCGCAGCCAGGACACGCAAGTTACTGTAGACGGTGCGCCTGCCATGCGAACTCGTGCTAACGGCGCAGTCATCGGTGTCGGCGACGTCGATGCCACCCAGGAAATTCAGGTACTTACTGCCGACTATCAGGCTGAATACGGCAACGCCGCCGGCGGCCAGATTCGCATCGTCACCAAAAGCGGGACCACTGATTTTCATGGCAGCGCTTATGAGTACTTTCGCAACTCGGATTTAAATGCAAATACCTGGTCTCGCAATCTCAGCAAGTCCACGGATTTTGCTTCGCCTTTCCGCTATAACAATTTCGGCTATTCTGTTGGCGGGCCAGTTGCCATTCCCGGCAAATTGGACAAATTCCGCCAAAAGATTTTCTTCTTTATCGCGCAGGACTGGATCCGGGAACGGAATACCCAAACACAACAACAGGCCGTCCCCACGGAACTGATGCGGCAAGGTAACTTCAGCGAACTGCTGTCTTCTAACCCGTCGATCAACCCTTGGTATAAGCCCACCCAACTCTACTTCCCGGGCACGTGTTCCAAAGTAGGCAGTGCAAGCTGTCAACCGATTCCCGGCAACATTATCCCGGCCAGCAGTCTTAGCCCAAACGGCCTTGCCATTTTGAATGCCTACCCGACGCCGACCGCGGGCTTCTTGAGCGGAACCACCAATTGGATCGCCCAGGCGGCTCAACCCATCAACCAGCGAAAAGATATCTGGAACCTGGATGTGGTCCCGAATAACAACAACCACATCGAACTACGACGGTCGGGTCTCGCCTATAACGAATTCGATCCATTCGATCAGGGCTCGGGCGAAACCGCCAAATACTTCAACCGTCCGAACCAGACCAACACCGCTGCTTGGACCTGGACCATCAATCCAACCACGGTCAACGAACTTCGCGGTACCTACAGTCTGGATGACGTTTACATTCCGGTAGACACGGCGGAGATCGGCTTCAACCGTCAGAATCTGGCTCTGCCCATCACCTATCCTTATCTCTTCAGCGGAAAGGATGAACCGAACAAGATCCCGACCGTCAACCTGAATGACAACTTCTACGGGCTGGCCGGCGGTCCATATCCGTCCCACTCCTCGGGTCCGATCTTCACCCTGTCGGACAGCCTGACAAAGATCATCGGCAACCACACGCTGAAATTCGGATTCTTCTTTGAATATGCCGGTGAAAACGACGAGGACCAGATCAACGTGGCCACTGTCCCCGGCGGCAGCAACAACCAGAACGGCAACTTCTCATTCAGCGATGCCGGCGCAGGTGCCACTTCGGGCGCCAGCATTGCCAATCTCGCGCTCGGCTATGCCGACAGTTATACCGAAATCGGTCCGCGCGCCTACACCGTCTGGCGTCGTCCCCAGTTTGAGGAATTCGCTCAGGATTCCTGGAAGGTAACGCCTAAACTGCACATTGACTATGGCATCCGCATGACCACCATCTACGGCTTCCATCCGCTTTGGGGCAACGCCGATTACTTTGATGGAGCGCTCTACAATCCGGCAAACGCCGTGTCCCTGAACGCCGCCGGCAATGTGCTGCTGGGCACCGGTAATCCGTACAACGGCATGGTCATTCCCGGCCTCAGCAGCTTCCCGAGTTCAGCGAATGGCCGCGTCCTGGCTGCCACGCAGCCGGTATGTGACGGGGCTTCCTGCAACAGCCTTTTTGATCCAAAGCTCTCGAAGTCCTACATCAGAACCAACAACATCCCTCAGCCACGGCTCGGGATCGCCTATCAGCTCAATGACAAGACCGTTATCAGAACCGGCGGCGGTGAGTTCTCGACTGCGATGCCGCTGCTGGATAACATTTTCCCGGGTGGCAACTCTCCTTTCCAGCCGTTTGTTACGGTAAACAACGTCAGTGTGGATAATCCCGGCGCGGCGCTGGTGAATGGGACGGCCGCGGCCATCACAGCCACAACGCTGAACCCGCAATTGAAACAACCCGTGGGTTGGAACTGGAACGCCACGTTCCAACGGGAGCTGCCGCTGAGTTCTACTCTGTCGGTCGCTTATGTGGGCCATCGCGGCTATCACGGATGGCAGGTCTATGACATCAATCAGGCTCCGGCAGGTACTCGCCAAGCCAACCCTGGCGCCAACATCAATCTCTTCCGGCCCTACGCGGGCTATGCCGTCATTCAGGAAGAAGAAAGCACAGTTGGGTCCCTGTACAACGGCCTCCAGGTCAGCTGGAACCGCCGATTCGATCGTGGTTTCATGTTCGGAGTCACCTATACCCTTTCAAAGACCATGGACAACGGCTCAAATTATCGAGACATTGTTCCGGACCCTCGAAACACGTCGAATCTCTGGGGACCCGCCGAGTATGATTCGCGGCACGTGGCTCTTGTCAACTATCTCTACGATCTGCCGTTCTTCAAGAGTCAAGACAATCTGGCAGGCAAGTTATTAGGCGGCTGGGAAATCGCGGGCGCGGCCCAATTCCAGACCGGCACGCCTTGCGGTGTAGGCGCAAACAATGACTATGCAGGCGTCAGCAGCACAGACCTGGGCAGCTTTGGCTGCGGCAGCCAGGGGCAGTTCTGGGTGAAGAACGGTACGCCCAATATTCTGGGTGGCTTTGCCGGTCCCAAAACCAATTCCCAATCACCCACTTACTTCAATACCTCCGTTTTCTCCGCACCCGCACCCGGCACATTCAACCTGCAACCGGGCGTCCGGGGCAGCATTCACGGACCTGGCTTCCAGGATTGGAATATCTCTCTCTACAAGCGATTCAGCATCCGGGAGCACCAGTATTTCGAGTTCCGTACCGAAGCCTATGACTTCGTCAATCACCCGAACTGGAGCGCGCCTAACTACAACCCCACGTCGTCGCAATTTGGCATGGTGACCAGCAAAACCAACCTGGCGCGCCAACTGCAACTTTCGCTTCGATTCAACTTCTAAGGCACTAAACAAAACTGGGGATGGGCTGCGGCGCATCCCCTTTATTGACCTTTCTTTTTCCTTGTCTTCCTTGTGATAACAATAAGTAGGTAAAAGCTCGCGATGCAAACAAATTCCACTTCGAAAACATACGACGTCATTATCGTGGGCTCCGGCGCGGGCGGTGGCGTTGCCGCCCATGTGCTCTCACTCGCCGGCGCAAAAATCTGCATGCTGGAGGCCGGCGACTGGTTCGACGGCACCAAGGATTCCAAGATGTTCGCCTGGCCGTATCAGTATCCGCACCGTGCGGCCGGCACACATGACAAGCCCTGGGGCAGCTTTGACGCGACGACCGTTGGCGGCTGGCGCGTTCCCGGCGAGCCTTATACCCAGGCCGAAGGTTCCGAATGGATGTGGTGGCGCGCCCGTATGCTGGGCGGCCGCACCAATCACTATGGACGCATCTCTCTGCGTATGGGGCCTTATGACTTCAAGCCTTACTCACGCGACGGCAAAGGCTTCGATTGGCCCATCACTTATGATGACCTTGCTCCTTACTACGACAAGGCTGAGGAGCTCATCGGCGTTTTCGGCTCACACGAAGGCCTGGAAAATACGCCCGACGGAAAGTTCCTGCCTGCTCCCGCGCCGCGCGGTTACGAACGTCTGATTAAGTCAGCATCGGACAAGCTGAATATTCCTTGCGTGCCTTCGCGCCTGGCCATTTTGACAAAATCCATTCACGGACGCGCCGCCTGCCATTATTGCGCGCAATGCGGCCGTTCCTGCGGCGTCAATGCCAACTTCAACTCGCCGGGAGTTCACATCAAACCGGCGCTGAAGACAGGCAATCTTGAAGTACGCACCGGCTCCATGGCTCGCGCCGTCACGCTGGGTCCTGACGGGCAGGCCAACGGCGTCTCTTACATCGACAAGAAGACCCGCACCGAACACGAAGTGCGCGGCAAGATTGTTGTCCTGGCGGCCAGCTGCTGCGAAACCGCCCGCATCATGCTGAACTCTAAGAGTTCGCAATTCCCGAACGGCATCGCCAACACCAACGGCCTGGTGGGCAAGTACATCATGGATACGGTCGGCTCCTCGGTTAGCGGCTTCCTGCCTATCATGCAGGATCTGCCGCCCCAGAATGAAGACGGCGTCGGCGGCATGCACATGTACATGCCCTGGTGGTTGTACAAAGAACAGAAGGCCAACAAAGTTCCGTTCGCGCGCGGCTATCACATTGAGCTCGGCGGAGGCAGGGAACAGCCCGGCATGGGCGTCATGGGCGGTTATGCCGAAAAATGGCTCGGCGGCGGTTACGGCGTCGAGATGAAGAAGAACCTGCGCAAAATGTTCGGCGCAGAAGTCTACTTCGCCGGCCGCGGCGAAATGATTCCCAACGAAAACAGCTACTGCGAAATTGACAACAAAGTGGTCGACCAGTGGGGGATCCCGGTTCTGAAATTTCACTTCAAGTGGAGCCAGGACGAAATTCTGCAAGCCAAGCACATGCAGGAGACCTTCCAGGACATCATCCACACCATGGGCGGCATTGTGACCGACAAAGCCGATGAGACCTCCAACTGGGGCATCTCGCGCGGCGGCGAAATTATTCACGAAGTGGGCGCCACGCGCATGGGCGACGATCCAAAAACTTCCGTGCTGAACCAATATTGCCAGGCATGGGACGTCAAAAATCTTTTCGTCACCGACGCCGCGCCGTTTGTCAGCAATGCCGACAAGAATCCGACGCTAACTATCACCGCGCTGGGATGGCGCACCTCCGAATACATCGTCGATCAAGTGAAGAAACTGAACGTTAAGGTATAACCAACATGTCAGAAATTAGCCGCCGCAACGTTTTCCAAATTATTGGCGCAGTCCCTGCCGCCGCCGCTCTTGTGAGCGCAGAAACGCATGATCACACGCACATGGCCGCTAAGGTTGCCAGCCCGAGCGGACCCTTTAAACGCCAAACCTTCGATGACCACCAATGGCAGACCGTACACGTCCTGTGCGATCTCATTATTCCCGCCGACGAACACAGCGGGAGCGCCAGCCAGGCCGGTGTGCCGGAATTCCTGGACGACTGGATTGCGTTCCGGGCCGAGCAGGATGGCAACCTGGACCTGACCGCCAAGATTTTTGGCGGCCTGATGTGGCTGGATCATGAGAGCAACAAGATGGGCGGCAAGAACTTTGTCGACATCTCCGGCGACGACCAGAAGAAGATTCTGGACCGCATTGCCTATCCGGCCAAAGCTGCTGCCGAAGACAATCCCTGGGTGCCGTTCTTCACTGAGATTCGGGAACTGACGATCTCCGGGTTCTTTTCCAGCAAGATGGGTGTCGAATACCTTCCCTATCTGGGCAACGTAGCCGTGGAAGAATGGAAAGGCTGCGACCCCAAGGTCTGGGCAGTCATTGAAGAGCGCATGAAGAACGGCTACAACGGCGTGGTTCCCAACCCGACCAGCAACACCTAAGTTTCGCTTGCTGCCGCGCCGATTTCATCAGAGATTGGCGCGGCGCTGGTTCTTCGATCCGCGGTATTGAGTTCGTTAGACCGCCCTGCCAATTTTCAAACCCTCCGCATATCCTTCCAAATCGCTTTTCTCGTGTGTTCGATAGCTGATGTATTTATTCTTTGCTCCTTTCGTGATTTCATTCGAAGCGCTGGCAACTCAGGCGTTCGCCGTCTAAGAGGTGCGGGCTTTGTGTGTCGATTTCCAGCTGGCAGAGGCGGAGGAATTCGTCTTTGGAATAGGTAAGGAAGAGAAAGGGAGCGAATTCGACTGGTTCACTATTGTGACTGGACGCGTAGGCGTACTCGGGTGGGAGTTCGCCGGATACAAAGCAAAGAGTGCGGCTGAATTTGACGGCTTTTCCGTAGGGGCGGTGTGCCAGAAACCAGGCGGCATCCGGACCAATGATGGTGGTGAGAGTTTCTCCGTTGATGACTTCGATTTTGGCGGTTTGCCGCAGGGTGATGGGGAGGTCTTCGGGATCGATGGGTGTCTCCGGCTGGGGTTCGGGCGGGTTTTGCTTGCTCGAGCTTTTTGGGGGCGCGCTTTCAGCGAGGAAGAGCTTGCGGAGGCGGTAGAATTCGCGGTGGGCCCGGTAGAAACGCGTTTCGAGAGTCCGCAGATGTCTGATTATGGCCGGCCGCCAGTGGTGGGCCGGAAGGCAAGTTTTTTTCAGTTCGCTTTCGAGATGGTCGAGATGGTGACGGAGCCACTGGCGGCGCTGATCGGCGTGGATTAGATCCTGATGGAGATCTGATATCGGGGTGAACGCGCTTGCCATTTCGGTTTGAGGTTGACAGGCGGGTGTTTGGGCGGGGTGGGGAGCTTGCGCTATCTGATTGATTGAGTTCGAGAAATTTTTTTTTTGAATTTTGGGACCTATTTGAGAGCGGGGCGTTCCCGGCGAGTGAATTGTGAAATTTCGAAACGGACTGTGTTGGGGGAATTAACTGGGCTTGGTCTGGATTGCAAGAACAGACGGGGTGGCTTGGGCTGGAATCACGGATGTTGCGAATGGGCCGCTGATGAACGCCGATGAACGCGGATTTTTGAACGGGGATGGTTTGACGAGGTGAGTGAGCGGGTGCTTGAGGCTGTTTTCGGCTCGTTAAGAAGGTTTATCAGCGGGCAATGTTGCACGAACTCGGCCTTCGGCGTGTCTGGATGGTTTATCTGGTTGTCAATTCGTCCGCTGATTTTAGGGTGATTTAGCGGATGGTCAGAGTTGTGGCGATTGTTACTGAAGCTACCGTCGTCACTGGCTGCCGGTACCCGAATCAGGATCTCCGATGATCAGATAGAGACTGTGAGGTTGCCGGCCGCCCGATTGTGGATTCGGGCGGCCATCTTGCCATCTATGTTTTGACCGTCGTGAGCGAGCGTTGAGTCACCCCTGCTGCCGCTCTACAACTTCTGGTAGACATAAAGACAGGCCAATGCAATGCCGACCATGAGCGTGAAGAGCGTCAGGATTTCTCCCCAACGGTCTACTAGCGCAATCCTCTGGTTTACTGCGACCTGATGCGGAATCAGTCTCGCCTCGCCTTCGGAGATATGTACATAGCGATCTTCTTGATGCGCTGAAACAAACTTCCGGTATACCGCCAGCCCAACAACGGCTACCGCTAAAGTCGCCCATCCGATTACGTACGGAGTAATGCTTGTCATGTGGTTACACCTCTTACCTCTCCCAAAGCAAGTAGAGGTCCACCACGGATGGATGACACCGGCATCTCACGTGCGAAAGAAGACGACATCATGCCCTACGTCTTCAATGAGGGTTTACCAATTTCCGTTCGATGGAACCTGCCGGAGCATGCGCAAGACATCTTCCGGGTAGCCTCCTGCAATGAAAGTCCGCAACAACATTCGGCAGGGAATGGTGGCGCGCATGGCTCAACAGACATGCCCGTCTGGGGACCACTGCTTCGGATGCTTGTACATCCTCACGGCCCAATGCCGAAGCCGAACTGCGAATCCAGAACTTGAGCGAATATATCAAGTCGCTCCAACAGTAACAAGCAGCCTTTCGGGCCAGATAAAAGCCGAAGAAGACTTGGGTTCAATAGTGCATTTGATCTCTCAAGACGATGTGGAACGAGGTCAGGGACACTGGCTCAAATGGCGGCTTTCGCCGCAACTTGCGATTGAGTGTGCGATTGGACCCACCACTCTCGCCTAAGCTGAGTCAAAACGCGCACTGAACAAGCTCCTGAGGGTCTCAGCTCCAAGCGCTCCCACCCGTTTTAAGAGGACAACGACTTGCTCTTAAGTGATCGAGATGAATGATATTCAGGCGTTCTACTCGATCCTATTCCCGGTCGACTTCTCGGAGTCAAGTATCGAGACCGCCGCCCCTGTCCGCGGACTGGCTCAACTGGCCGGAGCCAAGGTGAAGTTGCTGCACGTCATCCCGTGGCTCTCGGCCTGGTACGGCCAAGTCCGAACTGCGTCCGCAAGTGCTGGGCCATTTAGTTCTGCGGAACTTTGGACAAGTCTCCGCCAGGAGCATTTGCCGGGAATTCAGTCGAGCTGCGAAATCAAGTCGGGTGGAGAGGCCGAGACTAAGCCGAACGTCGCTACCTCAAGAAGGGGCTTGGTCAGTGCGAAGCCCTAAGCGATTGGCATGCGAAGCGACGTTTACAAAGAGAGGCAACGGGACGGCTAATGTTAGGCATTTTTAGACTCGCCTATAAGCTACTCGTCAACGACAAGGCGAAATTCACGGCGCTGCTCATTGGCATCACATTCGCTGTTTTCGGGATGATGTTCGCCACGTCCATGTTCATCGGTGTGCTGACCCACGCTTCGGCCACCGTCACTAACATCGGGGCAAAAATCTGGGTCATGGATCGCTCCGTGCAGACGGTCGCGAACTCCATTCCGATGCCCGACTACATTCTGGATGCAGTTAGAAGCATGCAAGGTGTTAAGTATGCGGTTCCGCTGTATTCGGGCGGTGCACTGGTGAAACTATCCAACGGCACCTATCAGTCAGTCACCGTAATTGGACTGGACGATACCAGCCTCTTTGGGAGGCCGGACGTTATCCAGGGAAGGATTGAAGATATCTATGCGGAAAATGCTTTCTTTGCAGTACAGGATGCGGAGTTTCCCAAGCTGGGAAATCCAAAAGTTGGATCGGAAATGGAACTTAATGATCACCGCGGCGTTATTGTAGGCATCGCTAAAGTGGCAAGTTCCGGCTTGTTCGGCGTTCCGACACTTTATACAACCTACAACCGGGCGGTTCAGTACATTCCCAATCCGCGCTACACCATCACTTACGTGCTAGTCGAGCCAAAAACCAAAGGTGACACGGATCGCATAGAGCGGCAGGTGGCCGCCCTCGGTTACATGGCAGTGACAGAAGGCCAGTTCATGGACAAGATCTCGAATTTTTATATCTATCAAACCGGCATGGGTACTAATCTGCTGATTCTCACGGCTATCAGCTTCCTTGTCGGATTGTCCATTTCCGGGCAGACCTTCTACACATTCATCCTGGAAAACCTGGAACGCTTTGGCGCCTTCAAAGCTATCGGGACCAAGAGTCATGAACTGATAGCCATGATTCTGTTCCAAGCCACATTCACCTCACTCACTGGGTATGGTCTTGGCGTCGGGTTATGCTCTGTGTTGATTTTTTTTGCCAGAAAGCGCTTGCCGGATTACTTCGCCATGATCACCTACGGCAATCTGTTCCTGGCGTTTGTGATGGTTCTTGTCATCGTGGCCATCTCATCCTACGTTGGCGTGCGCAAGGTGCTGCGTATTGAGCCTTTCGACATCTTTAGAGGTTGATCATGCCCAAACCGGCGATTCAGGCAACCGATATCCAGAAGTGGTTTGGGGAAGGTGAGGCGCGGACCATGGCGCTTCGCGGCGTCAACTTCGAGACTTATTTCGGAGAGATGGTTTACATCGCTGGACCCTCGGGCAGCGGTAAAACGACCCTGCTAAGTGTTTTGTCCGGAATCTTGCGACCGAATGCAGGCACCGTCCTCGTCGAAGGAGTCGATATCTGGAAACTCCATGCCGACCAGCTCGCTGAATTTCGCCTACGCAAAATCGGTTTTGTCTTCCAGGATTATCATCTGTTCCCGCGTCTGACGACGGCTGAAAATGTCGCGATTCCTCTAATCCTTAGGCGTGAGAACTGGCACGACGCCTTAGATCGCGCCAATCATTATCTCGAGATCGTCGGCCTGAAGAAACGTGCCCAACTTCCGCCAGTGAAGTTGAGCGGTGGCGAGCAACAGCGCGTAGCCATAGCCAGAGCCATGGCGAGCCAGCCTGACATCCTCATCATGGATGAACCAACTGCCTCGCTCGATGGCGAGACCGGCAGCGCGATCGTGAAATTCGTGAGAACGAATGTCCTCAATCAGAATCGGTGCATTCTGATTGTTACGCACGACTCACGTATCTACGAATTCGCCGATCGGATTCTTGAAATGGAAGACGGACGCCTGACTGGCATCGAAGTTGCCAAGAAGGAGTTGACAACATTATGAGAAACAACATTTTGTTCGGCCTTGCATTCATGGGCATACTGGCGGGCTGTGCCTTCGCCTACTACTTCAACATCCAGCCGAAGTTGCCTGGCCCGGCGTTTCAACCACCTTCGAACCCGTACAGCAGTGGCATCTACATGGAGGGTATCGTCGAAAGCGACCAGCCAAGCGGTGAAAACATCAACATCTACCCAGAAGTACCGGGCACCGTGAAACGGATCTTTGTAAGCGAAGGCCAAACGGTCAGTAAAGGAGCCCCGTTGCTGGAGATCGATACATCCATCCAGGCGGCGACCGCAGCTCAACAGAAAGCGCAAGCCGAAGCCGCCTTTTCGCTGCTGCAGGAATTGAAAGCGGAGCCGAGGAAGGAGAATCTGGATGTCGCCGAAGCTCAGCTCGAAGCCGCTGAAGCGAACTTTAAGACAGCCCGAGACAGCATGGAAAAGCAAATGACCGCTTCCCGGCTTGATCCGCGATCGGTTAGCAAGGACGCTCTCGATAGTGCGGTGAACGCGACCGCTGTTGCCAAGACAAACGTGGCTGTCGCGCAGAAAAGCTATGCGCTCACTAAAGCGGGAGCGTGGGCGTATGACGTCACGACCCAAGAGCGTCAGTATGCTGCTCTGCGCAAAGCTTATACCGCATCCAGTGCGTTGCTTGCCAAGTACACTTTACGGGCACCGCGTGAGGGAGTTGTACTATCCATCAACACGATTGTAGGAAGCTTTGTTTCTTCGCAGGGCGCGTATGACAGCTATACACAGGGGATGGATCCGGTTCTCATGCTAGGAAGCCATGCGGCTCAACTGAATGTACGTTGCTACGTTGACGAGATTCTGGTTCCGCGGCTACCCCCGGTTGCGAAAATGCACGCCCAGTTATCTGTGCGAGGCGCCGACACCAAGCTCTCACTTACCTATGTCCGTACTCAACCTTACGTCTCGCCAAAAATTGAGCTCTCCGATCAGCGCACTGAGCGGGTTGACGTTCGCGTTTTGCCGCTCATCTTTAAGATCGAGAGGAGCGCGAGCACAACTCTGTATCCAGGTGAGTTAGTCGATGTCTACATCGGCCAATAGGTGATGACAAATGAGACGAATAAATCCAATGTGGGCGGCGATTGTTATTGGAGTGACGGCCTCGACATCCTGCGTGATTGGACCGAAATATATTCCGCCTCTCGTTCAAACTCCCGCGCAATACAAAGAAGCAGGCCCGGCGGGGCTTGATGACTGGAAATCGGCTCAGCCGGCCGATACTGCACCCCGTGGCGAATGGTGGAAGGCATTCCAGGACAAAGAGCTTAACGAGCTTGAACTGCAGGTCAATGCATCGAACCAGACCCTGGCGGCATCGGTTGCGAGTTTTGCCGAAGCACGTGCGCTTGTACGCGCGGCTAAGTCGCAGTATTTCCCAACCGTGACAGCCGGCGCATCGATCAACAACTCACGTCTATCTAACTTCGGCCCTTACACAGCCGGCGTCACTTACACGGCCTTCTCACTTCCGTTCGATGTGTCCTGGGAGCCAGATTTGTGGGGTCGCGTGCGTCATACCGTGCAAGCCAGCCAATATGCCGCGCAGGCCGGCGCAGCCGACATTCAGAACGTGCGTCTTACAGTGCAGGCGGAAATGGCCGCGGACTACTATCAACTCCGGGCCCAGGATGCGCTCAAAGAACTCTTGGATTCGTCCATCGCCGCTTACACCGATGATGTTCGTATCACTCGCGCGCAATATCAGGGCGGTACTGGAACAGATGAGGCAGTCGCGCAAGCGGAAGCCCAGCTCGAGGCAACGAAAGCGCAGGACATCAGCATCACTGCGGTGCGCGCCCAATATGAACATGCGGTGGCCGTTCTCGCCGGTAAAGCGCCCTCTGGTTTTTCTTTACCCAGGAGCGAATTACCTGCCGATCCACCGGCAGTCCCGCTATCAGTTCCATCAACCTTGCTCGAGCGCAGGCCCGACATTGCCGCTGCAGAGCGCCTAGTGGCGCAAGCCAACGCCCGGATCGGTATGGCCAGAGCAGCTTTTTTCCCAAACGTCACTCTGAATGTGTCAGCCGGATTCACTGGGCTGGAATTCACTAAGTGGCTCAATTGGCCGAGTCGAGTCTGGTCGGCAGGTCCGAGCATTAGCGAGACCATCTTCGATGCCGGCCTACGAAGAGCCACCGTGCAGCAATATCGGGCGGCATATGATCAAGCTGTCGCCAACTACCGTCAGACCGTTCTATCGGCGTTTCAGGAAGTGGAAGATAATCTCTGCTCCCTTCGGCTTTTGCCGGCGGAAATCGAAAGCCAGGATGCAGCCGTTCACGCTTCCGCGAGAGCGCTCGAGGAGGCTAACGCTCGATATACCGCCGGCTTAGATTCTTATTTGAACGTTCTCAATGCCCAAACCGTGATGCTCTCGGCGGAACAGATTGCCGTCAATCTACAAGTCCAACAGATCACTGCTACGGTTCAGTTGATCAAAGCTTTGGGGGGCGGATGGGATGTATCTCAGCTACCATCGCCGAAGTCGGTGGGTTCAGATTGATCTGCGCGGGCGACAAACTGTTCGCTCGTGCGCCTGGCAGCGGTTTGCCCGATCACTCGCTGCATGCGGATACAGTGATGCATACGGCGTTAAGGTGTTATGGCAGTGGCATTCATAGCCATGCGTTTCAGCGCACGCGGTGAAAGCGCAACCGTTGATCGTGGCGAAACGAAGCGTGAATCGCACTTTATCACTTTAACGAGACCTGTCATTAAGGAATAGTCGTGATCGCAGAAATCAAGGTGCTCATGCAACCAGCTCACCCTATTGTTAAAGATCCAGACATTCTAGGAGGAACGGCGGTTTTTCAAGGCACACGGGTGCCATTTCAGGCTTTGCTGGATTATCTCGAAGGTGGACAAACCTTGGACGAGTTCTTGGACGATTTCCCGACCGTAACGAGGGGGTCTGCTATTCATGCTCTTAACCTTTCGTCGTCGCTTCTAGTCAGTCGACTGGGATGAAGGTCCTTGCTGGACGAATGTCTTCCGCGTAAGCTCAAGACCGCGTTTCGGGATCATGAATGCCAAACTGTACCTGAAGCGGGTTTGGCCGCGCAAACAATGGAAACGTTGCCATTATTTGTATCCCTAATGCGAGGCCAGAGTAGCCGTCGCTGGGCCCACAGTTCCTACAATGCCAGGAAAAGCCGATTCTTTGCCAAACAAGATCCGACAACCGTGTTTGACAGACCTATCATGGTCATGCAGGCTAAACCTGATCAACATGGAGGACCGTATGCCAAACACACAGACGCTGATCGAGGAGGTCTACGCTGCTTTCAACCGGCGGAACATCGATGGCGCGTTGGCGCTCATGAGCGAGAGCGTCAACTGGCCCAAGGCATCTGAAGGCGGGCGTGTCATCGGGAAAGAAGAGATTCGTTCCTACTGGAGCCGCCAATGGAAAGAGTTTGATCCTCACGTGGAACCGATTGAGGTAATCGACCGCAGAGCGGGCAAGATTGATGTTCGAGTCCATCAGCTCGTTAAGAGCATTGATGGGAAAGTGCTTTCAGACATCGAGGTCTGGCATTCTTACACCCTCGCAGACGGTCTGATCGAACGTATGGACATCAAGGGAAGCGAAGCAGCCTCTGAGCAGCACGCGTCCTCGGCGTTCTCCCATCACTAGGCGTAGGCAAAGTCACGTTGATTTGCCCACTACGCCGAGGTAGTGGGTCCGAAGCAGCGGGATGTGCTCAAGCAGCAAGGTCGCCGTCCATGAGAGCGGCACGACTGCGCGCGCGATCGGCGGGGCGAGCGTAGTCTTCTCAAGACTTATACGGCATCCGGCAAATAGTGACCTTATCTCCGCCGCCTCGATTCCCCGCACCTTCCGATTGTCCGGGTTGTTGAACCGAAGGTCATACAAGAGGATGATGCCTCTGGGTTTTAGAACACGCATCATGTCGGAAGCGATTTGTTGCTTCAGGTCTGAGTCCGGTGAACTGTGCCACACATCGAATGTGGCATCCGGCCATGGCAAGCGGCTGGCATCTCCGATTCGTAAATGGGTGTTGATACTCGACACCCAATTGCAACTCACAACTTTCCTATCGGAAGCCAGCGTGTCTGCGTCGGGATTACCGATGAGCATTGCGACGAGTCGGTTTTCAGACACTACCTTCCTTATTCAGTGGTCTGAAAAGTCGACAAGAGTGTGCGATCGATCATCTTTCAAGCAGAGATCACTCTTTAATGAGGCGTCTTCGTTCCTTGAGAGATGGATACGCATGCTGGTTCGAGTTGCTCTCTGCTATACCAATCACTCTTTTCGATCGCCGCTTGTAAACGCTCCAACGACACCCTGCTGCGCCGCGACCCGAATGGCAATTGCGTCGCATGCCAGCTCTACTCACGAAGCCGCTTCATGTCATTACAACCCCTTGCGTCCGCGAACTGCTGCCAGACGTATTCATGCCCGATCTCGTGCGCGACAAGGGCCTTTTCCACAGCGCTGACCGGCTCTGCGCGGCAAGCATCCAAGTCTAGTGCTCGAACCATCTCGGCATTCCGGATAATACAATTTCCGTCGGTTGGGCTCAAAGCGTCACGCCCGCTGCCCGCGAATAAAGCGATACCGCGGGCACCAGGAGATCGTAGTACACTGTGGTTGCTCTGCCATGGTGCGCATGGCGAAAGTCTGTGACAGCGTGCTGCTCGTGCGTCCTTTGGAGCGATGAGAATCGGTTTGGCGTTCGCAAAGGACTTTCTTGGCGGATTTGATGTCGAGTGCATCCAGCGACTTATACGACTTCGGCTGCTTCACGTTGGATCCTGCTTCGAGAGTCCTTACATGTTCCGGCGGGGCCGTTAACGTTCCGCCAAGAACCTTTGACCTGCTGGTTTTTATGGTAGAGAACGGCGGGCGCTTGTTAACCAAACGCGAGTTGCTGGAGAGCGTCTGGAAAGATACCGTTGTCGAGGAAGCCAACCTCTCGTTTCAAATTTCCACTCTCCGCAAGCTACTGGGGGAGGACGGCGGTGCATGGATCGAGGCCGTGCCGAAGTACGGATATCGTTTTCTGGCTCCGGTAAAAAGGAGCGCAGCCACAGCGAAACAAGAGTTGGTTGCGGTCCAGCCGCAATCGTCGGAATCGGCAGTTGCTCGAACGGGGTCGCGTATCGGTTTGATCTGGTGGATCGCATTATTCGGGGTCCTCTTCGCGACCGGTATTGGGGTCGCCATCTGGAACGGTCGGCGCGAAGACCGCCGACCAAAGATTAGCGGGACGATGCACGTGGCTCCAGCTACTACCTACCCCGGCAGTGAAACGGATCCGAGTTTGTCTCCCGACGGCAGCCAGCTCGCTTTCGCTTGGGACGGGGAAAATCACGACAACTTCGATATTTACGTCAAAGTGGTGGGTGAGAACAGGGCCTTGAGGCTCACGAGTGACCCTCGGCCGGAATACAGTCCAGTATGGTCTCCGGACGGTCGCCGTATTGCCTTTTGTCGTGATGGGCCACTGGGTACAGAAGTGGTCCTCATTCCTGCGCTTGGCGGTCCGGAACGCATTGTGGCGAATCTGCCTGAGCAAGCAGATCCAGAGCACCCCGGACACCCGCGTCAATGGTCTGACGGGAGCGAACAGCTCGCGTGGTTCCCCGATGGACGAGCTCTTGCGATCGTAGGACGCCAACGAGAGGACCTCAACGCGATATTTCTGCTGGGGATCGAGGACGGAGCAATTCACCGGTTAACTTGGCCGACGGGCCGGACCTGGGGCGATGGCAATCCCTCGGTTTCACCTGACGGTCGACGCCTGGCGTTCACGCGTTCGAGAACGAAATGGCCCGACCCTGCATACCTTTACATCCTGCCCATGTCCGCCGAAAAGGCCCCTGGGGGTGAACCTCAGCTGGTTACTCCCCGACAGATCGACTACGGAGGGCTGGCGTGGGCTTCGGATGGGCGCCGGTTGGTATTCGCGGCACAGCGGGGTTTATGGACTCTAGCGTTTGACAAAGATCCCGAACTGCTGCCAGTGCTCGGTTACAACCCGAGCGATCCGGCAATCGCAACGAAAGGCAACCGGTTGGCGTTCGTGGACGCGTCTGAAGATCTGGATATCTGGCGTATCGATGGTCCTGCAGGTAAGAAGAGATCTGCCGGCCCGCGCAGCGCAATAACGCGATTAATCTCGTCTACGCGGGATGACACTAATCCGCAATATTCGCCGGATGGCCGCCGCGTTGCATTTGCATCGGCGCGGGCCGGAACAGATGATATTTGGGTTTCCGACAGCGACGGTTCTAATCCGGTCCAGGTAACTGACTTGAAGGCCGAAACGGGAACGCCTCGCTGGTCTCCCGATGGGCGCTATCTTGCCTTCGATTCAATGAAGTCAGGATCGCAAGATGTCTATGTAGTTCCTTCGCAAGGGGGACCAATTCGACGTTTGACGACCGAGAGCTCTCAGGAAGATATGGCGAGTTGGTCACACGATGGCCGATGGATCTATTTCCGTTCGGATCGCAGCGGCGCTAATGAGATATGGAAGGCGCCAGCGTCAGGCGGCCCGGCAGTCGCCGTAACAACGAACGGCGGAGCGGACGCCTTTGAATCTCGTGACGGCAAATTTGTCTACTACGCTAAGTGGGGCCAACAGGGAATTTGGCGGAAGCCCGTGACAGGCGGCCCGGAGATAATTGTTACGCACAGCGGATCACCTTACTATTGGGGTCTTTTCGACGACGGGATCTGCCTGGTCGACCCCTATGGTGTGACGGGTGCAACCATCAACTGCTTGGATTTCGCCTCCAGCAAGATGACCATACAATGCACGTTGCCCAAGGGTACCCGCGTCAATAAGTGCGGGCCATCATTCTCTGTTTCTCACGACGGCCGTTGGATCCTTTATGCGGGTGTGGAGCGGCAGGAAAGCGACATTATGGTCGTGGAGAATTTCCGGTAAATCATTTCGATTCGGGCTGAATTGAATAAACTAGTCGAATCTATTTGAAGGGACGAAGTGGGACGGAAAAAAGCAGGCCGAAAGTTAGATGCTTCATCTCCTCGGCCCCCGCAAATGCCGGACTTGAATTGAACCAGATGTCCCAGTATCCCACCCTCTGAGCAGCACGCGTCTTCAGCGTTCTCCCATCACTAGGCGTAGGCAAAGTCACGTTGATTTGCCCACTACGCCGAGGTAGTGGGTCCGAAGCAGCGGGATGTGCTCAAGCAGCAAGGTCGCCGTCCATGAGAGCGGCACGACTGCGCGCGCGATCGGCGGGGCGAGCGTAGTCTTCTCAAGACTTATACGGCATCCGGCAAATAGTGACCTTATCTCCGCCGCCTCGATTCCCCTCACCATTCGGGTTACTCGGGTTGTTGAACCGGAAGTCGTACCACAGAACGACGCCCCCTGGCTTCAAAACGCGCAGCATATCGGAAGCGATCCGGCGCTTCAGGTCCGAGTCTAGAATCGAGGTAAAGACGGTGAACTGCGTCACAACGTCGAACGTCGCATCGGGCCATGGCAACTGGCTGGCATCCCCGGTTTTCAAGTCCGCGGTGGGCAGTCTCTTCCGCGCAGTCTCCAGCCGGCCTTCATCCAGATCGATGCCGCACAAGTCTTTCGCTTCCGCGCCCCATTGCAGAAATTCCGCAAGCCAGGTTCCCGTTCCACAGCCAACATCCAAAACGCGACGCCCTTCGAGCGGGAAATGGCCCTCGCGCGCCACAGCGGGAATGCAAGCACGCAAGAGTTGGCTGTGCCAGAAAAGGTTCGCCGGACGGCTCCAGGCGTACAGGCCGGAGGGTAGCGATTCACGCCTGCGTTTGTACTCGGTGCGAATACGTTCGATCTCGGCGTTATGGCTGGCGTTTAATTCAGTCATCTGATCCATAAATAGTGTTTTGGCGAAGGCTAGCTTCTTGCGTGCAAATCCATTCTAATGCCGGGCTATGCTTTCCTTAATTGATGCTGGTGGCGATTTTGGATAGCGGCGTTACACCCGGGCATCCGCATATTGGAAATGTGGTTGGAGGCATTGCCATCACTCCGCAAGGTCTGTCGAGTGATTTTGTGGACTGGCTGGGTCATGGAACGGCCGTCGCCGCGGCCGTGCATGAGAAAGCGCCGGAGGCGGATCTGCTGATTGTCAAAATCTTTGGCCGGCAGCTATCGGCGAGTATCGACCAACTCGTGATGGGGCTTGAATGGGCGCTCGATCAAAGCGCAGATCTCATTAACCTGAGTCTGGGAACGCGCAATGAAACTCACCAGCCAAGGCTGCGGGGTTCTATTGAACGGGCCGCTCGCTCGGGCGCGCGAATTATCAGTGCGCGGCAGATGAATGGAGAAGCCTGCTACCCGGGTTGCATGCCGGGAGTCATTGGCGTAAATGCCGATGCCAATATTCCAAGAGCCGAGGTACGTTTTCTAGGAGATCTCGCGGTTGCTTCTCCTTATCCTCGACCCATTCCGGGTGTGCCTCAGGAGAAGAACTTGCACGGCATCAGTTTTGCCGTAGCCAATGTAACCGGCTTTCTGGCTAAGTGCCCTTGAGACGATCGGAAATGTCTTTCTCCGATATCGCGCCCTCTTTGATCACACGCCAATAGGGTTCCGTGATGTCAACAGTCGTCGAGCCGAGACCGCTGCAAGCGCCACCATCTATGACCAGGTCTATGCTTCCATCCATTGCGGCAAATAATTCGATACCGCTGTGGATGGTGGGCTGGCCGGAAAGGTTGGCGCTGGTGGCAATCAGAGGGCGGCCCAGTTTCTCGATCACTGCGTTTAACACGGGAGCTTTGGCGTGACGCAGCGCAAGGCGGCCGGTATTGCCAGTGACCTTGAGTGGAACTTTGGCGGCAGCGGGCACAATCATAGTTAGGGGGCCGGGCCAGAAGTGACGGGCCAGGATGAAGAAGCGGCTGCTCAACTCAGTCGCCAGTTCCTCAGCCATCAATAAGTCGGAGATGGCCAAGGGCAGGGAACGGACGGGCTCCCGGCCCTTAGAGGCAAAAACCCTTCCTACAGTGTGGAGGTTCATCGGGTCGGCGACCAGAACGTAGAGCGCGTCTGTCGGCATGCCAACCACTCTCCCCCGCGAGATTTCGTCCGCCGCACGATTTACTACGGAAACCGGCGGGTTTTTGGGGTCTACTTCAACGAGATCAGTTGCCACTTAGAAAGAGGGGTTGCCTTCCTGCTACCTTGATTCAACTACTACGCCAGTTTAGCGTTCGCCCAACGCTTCAGCAACCTTTACGGCCATGTCATACCGGCCAAAAGGAGCACTTAGTTGAACGCCTTGCACCATGGACCGCACCCGTGTACACATTTCCTGCGCAATAGCGATGCCTTCGGCGCGCGCCTTGTCGGCGCTCTCGGCTGATCGCATGCGGTCCATGTAGTCCGTTGGAACAGGTACACGGAGCTCATTCACCATGAATTCGGCATTCCTAAAGCTGGTGAGCGGCCAGATACCGGCCAGCACGGGAAGCTTGTACTGCTCGACCTTGCGCAGAAAGACTTCCAGGAGATTGAGATCGAAGACCGGCTGCGTGACCACGTATTCTGCGCCGGCTTCCACTTTCCAGGCAAAGCGCTTTAGTTCCTCATCCATGTTGAGCGCGCCGGGATTAGCGCCGATACCGATGAGCAGAGAGGTTTGGGAGCCCATGGGATTTCCGCCGATATCGAGTCCTTGGTTGAGGTTGTTGACGATATTCGTTAAACCGATGGAGTCCACGTCGAATACGGCGGTGGCGTCGGGGTAGGTGCCCATGCGCGGCGGATCGCCGGTGATGCAGATCAGGTTTCGAACCCCTGTGGCTTGCGCGCCCAGGAGTTCAGACTGAATGCTGAGAATGTTGCGATCGCGGCAGCAAAAATGGAGAACGGCTTCAATACCGGCCTTCTGCTGAATAATCTGGCAGGTGACCTGGGCGCTGAGGCGCGCACTGGCGCGTGGTCCATCGGGGATATTGATGCAATCGATGCCGTGATCCTTGCACAACTTGGCGCCCGCAATTTCTTTGGTTGCGTCCACGCCGCGCGGGGGCAGGATTTCGACGAAAGCGACGAACTTTCCAGCCGCCAATTTGGCGCCTAATTCCGATTTCTGGCCAACAGGAACCTTCTGAAGCCGGTTGGCGTTGGGCGACATGCCGTCTACGATGAGAGCGCCGGAAGCAGATGGCTGGACAGGTTGGAGTGAGCGAACTTCGTTACAAATCTGCCGGATATGTTCCGGGGTGGTGCCACAGCAGCCGCCGATGACACGTGCGCCAGCCAGCAGAAAGCGCCGGGCATATTGCGCCATATATTCGGGCGAACAGAGATAGATATTGCGGCCTTCGACAGTAGTGGGGACGCCCGCGTTGGGCATAGCGCTTAGAGGCTTGCTGGTGAGCGCCACCATCTTTTCGATGGTTTCGAGCGCGACCTTTGGTCCAGCGGAACAATTGATGCCAATGACGTCGACGGGCCAGCTATCCAGGCTTTTGGTGTAGTTGACGACATTGGCGCCGTCGGCGAGCGTGCTGTCGTCGTTGACGGTGAGCTGGGCGATGATCACCATTTCAGGTCCCGCGGCTTCACGGCAGGCGAAAATGGCCTCCCTGAGTTCGTGAAGGTCGTAAAAGGTTTCGAGCACCAGCAGGTCTACACCGGCGGCCAGGAGAGCGTCGGCTTGCTCGCGGAAAACGGAACGGGTTTCTGCGTAGGAAATGGGGCCGAGCGGTTCGATTCGAGCGCCCAACGGGCCTAGAGCGCCGGCCACGAACGCTTTCTCGCCGGCGGCTTCCCGCGCCAGACGAACGCCCGCTTCATTGATGGCTTTCAATTTTTCAGCAAAGCCGAAGGCTGCCAGGCGAATGCGATTAGCCCCAAAGGTATTGGTCTCGATAAATTCTGCGCCACACTTCACGTATTCCTGATGAATCTCCTTCACCAGTTGGGAAGCTGATAGATTCAGTTCGTCAAAGCAGCGGTTGATAAAGATGCCCTTGGCGTAGAGCATGGTTCCCATCGCGCCATCTGCCACGATGATTTTAGATTTCAGGCGGTTTTTAAACTCCGACGCTTTGCTAAACACGGCAGGTTCTAGAGCGGTCATGGGTTCTTTTCATCGTACATCTCCTCAGTAATAGGCGCACAGAGCACAGCCTGGCTGTCCCGCTCTCACGTAAACGCGCACAACGCCTGGCGCGGAGGCTCGGCGGTTGGGGCATTGGACGAGCCGAGCACCGCTTGGCTGTGCTGCTGCTCAGGAGAGTTAAACTAGAGGTACACCCCGCCTTGCTTTATTTCGATCACAATTCGACCACTCCGGTGGATTCGCGCGTCGCTGATGCGTTGGATCGGGTTACGCGCGAGTGTTTCGGGAACCCTTCCAGTATTCATCGGGCGGGACAAAATGCGCGCCAGTTGTTGGAACAATCGCGCCGCAGCATCGCCCAAGCGTTAGGGGCGCACCCGAGCGAGATTGTTTTTACGAGCGGCGGAACTGAAGGTAACAATCTGGCCGTGCGCGGCATCCTGCAGGCCGGTATGCACGCCATTACCAGCGCGATAGAGCACCCCGCTGTGATGGTGCCGTTCCGCCAATTGGAGAACGAAGGCATCGAGGTGACTTATCTGCCGGTAAGCGCCGGCGGATTTTTGCAGGCTGAGGCGGTCGCTCAGGCTATCAAGCCTAATACCGGCCTGATTTCCGTCATGATGGCGAATAACGAAACGGGCGCGATTCAGCCGGTCGCGGAGATAGCCGCATTGGTCCGGGTGCGCCGGGCAGAGGGGCAAGCCATTGTGCTTCACTCCGACGGCGTGCAGGCAGTGGGCAAGATGCCGGTGAATCTGACGCAGTTGGGCGTGGATTTATTCACGGTCAGCGGGCATAAGTTTTATGCGCCGAAGGGACTGGGCGTGCTTTATGTTCGCAAGGGTGTGACGCTCCGATCTCTGCACCTGGGCGGTCGGCATGAGCGCGGCTTGCGAGCCGGTACAGAGAACGTGGCCGGGGCTGTCGCTTTGGATTGTGCGCTCGGCTTGTGCTCGGCGGATGAGCAGCGGCAGGTGACGGAACTGCGCGATGAATTTGAGCGGCGATTGATGATTGAAATACCCGAGGCGAGGATTAATGCGGCCTTGACGCCGAGGCTTGGCAACACGAGCAACGTTTATTTTCCAGCGATGCCGGGTGAAGCCTTGCTGATTGCGCTGGATATGCGGGGCCTGTGCGTTTCCACCGGTTCGGCCTGCAGCAGCGGCTCTATTGAACCTTCGCCTGTTCTGCTTGCCATGGGATTGACGCCGCAGGAGGCGCGAAGCTGCATCCGGTTTTCCTTTGGACGTGGGAACACGCTGGCAGACATCAATCATTTGATCCGCGACTTAGTCAGCGTGGTTGGTGCGTCATCCAACAGAATACGTGAGAAGCAACTTGTTCGAGTTTGAGAAGCCCATAGCCGTGGCGATGTCGGGCGGAGTGGATAGCTCCGTGGTGGCCGGTTTACTGAAGCGCGAAGGCCACAACGTGGTAGGCATGACCATGCAGTTGTGGAACCAGCGGCGGCTGCCCCAACTCACGCCTGAGGGTGGAGCTACGGGCCGTTGCTGCTCACTGGACGACGTCTATGACGCGCGGTATGTGGCTTCCGTCCTGAGCATCCCCTACTACGTTGTCAATTTTGAGGAGCGCTTTGAACAGTCGGTTGTGAAGCCTTTTGTGGACGACTATCTGGCGGGACGGACTCCCATTCCTTGCACACTCTGCAATAACTTCGTGAAATTCGACCAGTTTCTGGAGATGGCGGATAGCGTCAGCGCGGATAAGATCGCGACGGGCCATTATGCGCGTCTAAGCTTTGATGAAGAGACCGGACGGCATCAGATGAGGACCAGCGTCGATTCTTCCAAGGACCAGACCTACTTTCTCTTTGGACTGACGCAGGCGCAACTGGCTCGGAGCCTGTTTCCGCTCGGGGGAATGGTGAAGAGCGACGTGCGGGTGCTGGCTCGGGATCTTGGTTTGCCGGTGGCGGACAAGAACGATAGCCAGGAGATCTGCTTTGTTCCGAACGGCGACTATGCGGCGTTCATCGACGCCTACTTTCAGGAGCAAGGCCTGGACACTACGGAGACACGTGGTGAGATTGTGGATACTGCCGGTAACGTCGTCGGCCAACATGAGGGGACACACCATTACACCGTGGGACAGCGCCGGGGATTGCGCGTGGCCGCGAGCGAGCCGCTTTATGTGATCGCCACGGAGCCGGCTTCGCAGCGTGTGATTGTGGGGCGGGGGACAGAATTGTTACGTGATCGCCTGAACGCCAGTCAGGTGAATTGGATTTCCATTTCCGCACCGCAAACGCCAACCAGAGCGCAAGTGAAGATCCGCAACAAGCATCATGCCGCGGAAGCGACCTTAGTGCCGGTGGGCGACGACAGCAAGGTGGAAGTCGTTTTCGACCAACCACAGCGCGCCATTACGCCCGGTCAGGCAGCCGTATTCTACGACGGCGATCTGGTGCTGGGCGGCGGCTGGATTGATTAGCGGCGTCGCATAAAGTACAGAGTTGGGCCAAAAGAAGAGTACGTTCCAGATCAGGGCTGAGTACGCGCTGGCCTTTTCACTTGTCAAGTTGATGGAGAGTCTGCCGCTCCCGATGGCGCGTCAGGTTGCGGCGTGGACTGGACGGCTGCTGGATTTATCGCTGCCTAAGCTGCGCCGCGTGGCGGAACGGAATTTGAGCTTTGCCATGCCGGAACTAAGCGTGGAAGCAAGGCGGCGGGTGATTGACGGAACGTTCCAAAGCGTAGGCCGTTTGCTATTGGCGATAGCGCGCGCTCCGCAGATTGACAAGCGCAATGTCCGCGAATGGATTTCCTATGAGGGCCTAGAGCATTACCAAACAGCTAAGCACGCGGGCAAAGGCGTGCTGGTGGCTACGGCGCACTTGGGCAATTGGGAACTCAGCGCTTACACGCATGCCTGGATGACCGAACCGATGCACGTGATGGTCCGGCCGCTGGATAACCCATTGATTGATGAACTGGTGGAACGCCGCCGGGCGCACTCAGGCAATCAATTGATCTACAAGAAAGATGCGGCGCGGAATGTGTTAAAGGCGCTTCGCAAGAACGAAGCAGTCGGCATACTGATTGACCAGAACGCCAGCGCCAGCGAAGGCGTTTTTGTCAATTTCTTTGGCGTTCCGGCTTGCGCCAATTCCGCGTTTGTGAAGTTCGCCTATCATTCGGGCGCCCAGGTAATTCCAGGCTTCGCTTTTTGGAATGAGGAAACGCAGAGGTACATTCTGCGTTTCTATCCCGAGATTCCGATGACCGGCGATGTCGCAATTGATACTCAGCGCATCCATTGTTTTCTGGAACAGGTGATCCGTCAGCATCCCGATCAATGGATGTGGATTCACCGCCGCTGGAAAACGCGCCCGGAAGGGGAAGCGGCGATTTATTAGCCGGAGCGACGCCAGCGTTGTCCGTCGAAGGTGTCGCCTTGCTGACCCCAGGTGCCGAATTTCGAAGCCATTTGGCCGCCATCCACAAGCAGCGTTGCACCGGTAATGTAAGACGCCAGGTCTGAACCCAGGAACATAATGGCTTGCGCCACTTCTTCCGGTTCACCGCCACGGCCAAGCGCGACATGCTGGAAATAATTAGCGAGTAGCTTTGGATTCGAAAAGCTTTCGCTATTAAGGCGGGTTCTAATGAGTCCTGGACACACCGCATTCACGCGGATACCGTAAGGTCCCAGCTCGTTGGCCGCGGTATGTAACAGGCCCAGCACACCAGCTTTGGTGGCGTTGTAGGCAATCAGATCCGGCTCGCCATCATAAGAATTGGTAGACGCGGTGATCACGATGGAGCCTCCCGTGGTGCGCATCTTTTTCGCGGCGATCTGGATGGTGTTGAAAGCTCCGCTTAGATTGACGGAGAGAATGCGATCCCAATCGGCACGCTCCACTTCCAACAAGGGCGAAAGTTTGTTGATTCCGGCGTTGACGCAGACGATGTTAGGCGCTGGAATCTGATCGAACGCCTGCTGAAGTGAGCTTTGATCCGCGACATTGGCTTCGATAGCCTGAGCGCCAATGGAACCGGCGATCTCGGTTAAATTCGACGACGGTAAATCCAATATCCAGACGCTGGCGCCCGAGGCAGCAAAACCTTTGGCGATGGCGAACCCGATGCCATTCGCTCCGCCGGTTACCACCACCTGTTTATCTTGAAAATTCATATGCATGGAGAGCTAGATTATATCGGGCGGTGGCGGAAAGGCTGGCCATGACTTAAGACTTCGCATTGACCCGTTGCAGGTGGGTGTCCTTGAAGAAGGTGGGGTATTTGAGGCCATAGCCGAGGGCCCGATCCCAACCAATGTGGGCCAGCCAGATCAGTGCGATGGTCAGGACAACTGGTTGGTGAAGGGAGTACGCTACCGCCAAGAGGATCAACGGTATGGCATCTGCGTGAGCAAGATTATAAAGAGTGGCACCGAGTTTTACGTTGGCCAGATAGCCAAGCATGAAGAGATCCGGCGAGAGGAAGAGCGCCAGGAATAGCCACCAATTCCCAGCCATAGAGTGATAGAAGAAAAGGCTGCAAGTGAAAAGGGCGGCTCCTTCTATTCGGAGAAGAACCCCAGGTCTCGTCAGCATCATGCCCTCCTTGTCGACGTTCCACTTTGGAGGTCGCGATGGTTCCGGCCGGTGGCGAATGGCCCCTGTCCGAGAACAGCGCTTAATAACAGCTCGATAGCCCTGCCCGCGGTTGCCGCTGATACGGTTTTAGGATCGGCCGCGTGCTGCAGGGCGATACCATGCATCATGCCCATGAGGCTGGTAGCCACTTCCTCTGCATTAGCAGGTGGTTCCACACCAGCTCGTTCCGCCACCAATTTCACCAAGCCTGCCACGGCCTTGCGCTGGTTGCGGTAGAGGGCGGCGAAGGGCTCCGCAAACTCCGGGTTGCGGCGGGCTTGCAGCTGGAATTCGGTAGATAGCAGGCACCAAACGGATTGCTTTTCGAGGCTCGTGTATTTTTTTTTCAAAGCGCGAAGCGTTTCTTCCGCAGAACCGGCGAGATCGAACAGGGCACGTAATTGCTCAATCTCCTCGGACATGCGGGCCTGCAAGATCTGAAGGAACAGTGCTTCTTTGCTTTTGAAATTTGAGTAGACCGCACCTTTGGAATAGCCGGCGTGTTCGGCGATCTGGTCCACCGAAGCTCCGGCGAATCCCTTGAGGGCGAAGATTTCCTGCGCGGACGCCATCAGCCGTTCGCGCGTTTGAAGCTGACTTTGTTCCCGGTTCAGGCGAGGCATTTTTTCTGGCGGCATCTTGCATCTTCAGGATACCCAAGTGAATCTGGATACCGAGCGGTATTTAGAATAGGTGAAAGGCTCAATACGATGCATACAATTCTTGGGGCAGGCGGCCCGATCAGCGACGAACTCGCCAAACTCTTAGCAGCAGACAAGACGCCTTTCCGGCTGGTGGGGCGAAACCCAAGTCCAAGGGCAGGTGGACACGTGTTCGCGGCAGATCTCAGCAACCGGCAACAGACGATTGAGGCGGTGGCCGGATCGAGTGTTGCCTATCTGCTTGTTGGTCTGAAGTATGACTTGAAGACTTGGCAGGAGACTTGGCCAAAGCTCATGGCCAATGCGATAGAGGCCTGCAAACGAGCCCGGGCAAAGCTGGTGTTTTTCGATAACGTTTACATGTATGGAAGGGTGAATGGTCCGATGACCGAGAGCACGCCCTATGCGCCCTGCTCAAAGAAGGGCGAGATCCGCGCGAGGGTGGCAACTGCCCTCATGGGTGAGGTGGAGGCGGGAAATCTGACGGGGATGATCGCTCGCGCGGCTGACTTCTACGGACCGGATACGAAGCACGGAGTGCCGAATGTATTAGTCTTCGAGCATTTTGCAAAGGCGGAACGAGCGATGTGGCTGGTGAACGACAAAGCTCCACATTCGCTTACGTTTACGCCGGATGCGGCGCGCGGCATTTGGATGGCGGTGAAACGGGAGACAGCGTGGAACCAGGTTTGGCATCTACCGACTGCGGCGGATGCGCTTACGGGTCAGCAATTCATCGAATTGGCTGCCGGTGCATTCGGGGTGAAGCCAAAGTATATGGTCTTGAAGCGTCCGATGTTGCGCGCCTACGGCTGGTTTGATCCAGTGGTGCGTGAATCCTGGGAGATGCTGTACCAAAGCGAATACCCCTACGTTTTCGACTCCAGCAAGTTCGCGAAGGAATTTGGCTTTGCCGGGACACCTTACGCGGAGGGAGTTCAAGTGGCGGCTGAGTCGTACAAGAAGGGCGCCTGAGCTTCCGGGGGAGAGGCGAGATGGGAATCGGACATATAGCGGTTGGACTTGGACTTAAGCGAGCAGATCGACAGTTGAACGTGGGGTGGCTGATGTTCGCCGCACTCTTGCCGGACTTTCTGCTTGGCTGGTTTGTGCTGGCCGGTTGGGAGAGTTATCAGGCGCCGCCCGACTATGGATTGAAGCATTATCTGATGTTTACTTTTCCCTGGTCCCACGGGTTGCTCGCGACTCTCGGGTGGAGCACGCTGGCACGGTACATCACGCGGCTAATCACGAAGCGAAGATGGTCGGCCTTTGTGGTTGGATTGGCGGTGGTCTCGCATTTTCTGCTGGATGGAATAGTGCATCTCAAGGGATTGCCGCTGGCCTTTGCAGACTCGCCCGCGTTTGGGCTTGGCTTGTGGCGAAATCTTCCCGTGGAGCTGCTACTGGAAGCTGCGATGACCATAGGCGGTTTAGCAATCTATATGACAGTTCTCCCATCGACGCGGCCTCGAGCCCGTTTTGGTATGGCAGCTTACATCCTCATCATTGGGACGGTGATGGTGAGCGGTCAAGCCATGGGAGCCGTTGCGCCGCCGTTTCGCGTGCTCTTCATGAGCTGGGTGCTAGCGCCTGTCGTTATCGCGGGAATCGCGATGACGTTGGACCAGCGATCTAGTACTGCTGAAACTCTGAGCGGGATCGCGGATTCGGAGAGTAGTACAATTACGCTGGACTGATCCATGGTTAGTCTTGCGCTTCCTAGTACAAGGGTGTTAGGTTTGTGGGGTCGGCTCCCCTAGGGACCGGCTGAAAGCCATCGTCTGGAAATTGTGAAGCAAGCAGTGCGGGAACCTGTTCCGTTCCTAGCTGCGCAGATCTTCCTGCTGAGTGTGCTGTGTTATCCGCACCCAGGGCCGAGTAAAGCCGCCCGAACTCAGCAGGCAAATTCTCCTGAAGCGGGAACCGAATCAGTGGATTCTGTTCTCAAGCAAGGTATTCGATTAAGGGATAGCGGTCACTTAACCGAAGCCGTGGCCGCTTACTTGCATGCTTTAGGGCTGGCCGAATCGCGATCTGATTTATCCGGCAAAGCAAAGGCGCTGATTCTTCTCGGCCGCGCGCAATCGCTGCAACATCATTACAACGCTGCCTTAGGCGCCTTGGAGCAGGGCGCCGCGATTGCACAGGAGTTGGAGAATTTCAGGTCAGCGGGAGCTGCGAGCGCGAATATTGCGGCCATTTATTCACTGATGGGCGACTGGGCCGGGGCTGAGCAGGAAGCCGACCGCTCGGTTGAATTTCTGAAAAGAATTCCGGATTCGGACAAGAACTCGCGGATGGCGCTGCTGGCTTCCGAACTGCAAAATCATGCGGACATCTGCTTTCATTTAGAAAAATATTCTCTGGGCTATAGGGACTCAGATGAAGCGATTTCCCTGGCTGAAATGGCGCAAGACACAAAACTGCAAGGGTTGATATGGGATCTTCGCGGCGCTGCTTTGGTTCGGCAGGGGAATGTGCCAGAAGCGGAGGCCGCGCTACGCAAGGCACTAATCCTGGCTCAGAGAAGCAATGACCAGGACACCGAGGCCTTTGTGCATGAACACCTGGCAGAGCTGGAGACGATCCGAAAGAACCCTGATTGGAAGGGGGCCTTACAGTTGATTGACGAGGCACTTGCCAGCCGAAGTCCGGTTTTCACTTCCAGCCCGCAGTATTATCCCATTCACGTCAAGGCGCAAATCCTGAAGGGGTTAGGAAATAAAAGCGCCGCTTTGGCAGAGTTTATGCGTGCGGTTGGCGAGGCATCCAACTGGCGGCAAAGCGCACTTCCCGGCGACACCACGAGCACACAGACGGTAGCGGCGTTGCAATCGGTGTACGGGGATTATGCTCATTTGGCCGCCGAATTAGCGCTGGAGACCGGCAATAACAACCTGGCTGCGCAAGCCCTGGAAGTACTGGCGGAGAACCGGGCAGCGAGTTTGCGGGAACAAATCCGGTTGGTGTACGGTACGAATTCAAAGCTTCCCGATGAATACTATTTCAAGCTGTCGCAGTTGCAATCCGCTCAAGGCGAGGTGACGCTGGGCGGGAATAAGAGCGAGGACAAGGCTCAATTACGGCGGATCCGCTTTGAGATTTCACGCTTAGAAAACGAAAATGGCATTAAAGTTACTAAACAAAGCAATGCCGAAGAGAAAAATTCCCGTCGGAATTCACTTAGATATATCCAGCGGGGTCTAAGCGGGGATCAGGTGTTACTCAGCATTTCGCTGGGCAAGAGCGAGTCGTATATATGGGCGGTTACCGGGGAGCGAGTGAATTTAGCCAAAATTCCAGGCGAGGGTGAACTGCGGGAAAGAGCGAACGCTTTTGCAGCGGCTGTGCGTTCCGGCAACCATGTGGCGGCGACGGCAGCGGATTTCAGTCGTGAGTTGTTTGGTGGCCTGCCGGCGGATATCTGGAATCGTGCTGAGTGGATGGTGGTTGCGGACGGCGCATTGCTGGAAGGCATCCCTTTCTGCGCATTGACCAGCCTGCGGCCGGGAACAACCCTCCGGCCGGGAACAGCGGGCTCTGAATTTCTGGTGCAGAGCAAAAGCCTGCGCTTTCTGCCGAGCGAGTTGTTCTTGTTGGACAGGCCCGCTGCGGCGGCAAACGACAGGTTCATCGGCTTAGGGGACCCAATTTATAATGCAGCCGATTCCCGGCTGCCCAGCGCGAGGATAGAGGACGCCGAAACGACGACGAGCGGCCCAATACTGGCACGGCTGGTGGGTAGTGACCGGGAAGTGAGGTCGGCGGCGAAGGCCTTTGGAGCGGCTGCACCCGTTCTGCTCACAGGCCAGTACGCCACCCGTGAAAATCTGGCCGACGCATTAGCTCGAGAAGCGGGAGTAATCCATTTTGCGGTGCATGTGGTGAGTCCCCCTGACCAGCCACAGGAAGCGGCGCTGGCGCTCAGTGTGAGAAACGGGATTCCGGAGCTGCTGACACCCGAAGCTATCGCCAGTTTGCATGTTCCGGGAAGCCTGGTGGTGCTCAGCGGATGCTCCTCGGGACAGGGGAAGGTAATTCCCGGCGCGGGCCTCATCGGCTTAAGCCGGGCCTGGCTGCTGGCAGGAGCGGCAGCCGTAATCGTGAGCAGTTGGCCCACTCCGGACGATTCCGGACATTTTTTTACGACATTTTACCGGCACTTAGATGAAGTCAAATCCGGTGATACGGCCCAGCGGGCGGCGCTGGCTTTACGGCGGACACAAATGGACATGCAAAACGGCAAGGGTTATCAGGCTTCTCCGTCGTTCTGGGGTGCTTTTGCCGTGATTTCAAAGGAGTAGGTCAAAGACTGAACAGATATGGTTGCGACTCAACACAAATTTCCCCCGGTGTCAGCGCCAGAGGTTAGTCAGACAAGACCGGAGGCCGGTGACCGGACCTCCAGACCTGTTTATCCGCACGTGGATTGGAATGTCCTGGTTGCGAAGATTCAGTCGGGCGATGACGCCGGCATGGAGCAGTTGTATAAGATGTTCAGTCGAGGTATCCGGTATTATCTTTGCCGCCAGTTGGGTCCCCAGGAATTAGAGGACAAGGTGCATGACACGTTCCTGATTGTCGTGAATGCCATTCGCCGGGGAGATTTACGCGAGCCCGACAGGCTGATGGGTTTTGTGAGGACCGTGGTCCGGCGTCAAGTGGCCGCCTATATAGAGGACGCAGTCCAAAACCGGCGAGAGCAGGCCGACATGGACACCGGAGTAGCTGTAGCCGACAGAAATCAGAATCCGGAACAGGAAGTCATGCTGCGGCAAAAATCGGAACTGATGAAGAGCGCGCTAGCGGCACTGTCGCAAAAGGACCGGGATGTTCTTGTTCGCTTTTATCTGCATGAGCAAACGCAAGAACAGATTTGCCGCGAAATGAAGTTGAGCGAAACGCAATTCCGCCTTTTGAAAAGCCGTGCCAAGGCTAAATTTGGGGAGATTGGTAAGAAAAAGCTGGCGAACAGCGGAATTTTCTCAGTTTTGGTGAGAGTATGAGGGCTCCCTGGAGTACTAGTCTGATATGGAGAAATTGGTTTTTTTCCCGACGACAATGAATGAACCTTATCGTGATCATCCGGACGAAGAAGCACTGGAGCGTTTCCTGCTGAACCGATCCGATGAGGAGGAACTTGAGATTGTGGAAACGCACATCATGGCCTGCGAAGGCTGTGTGGAAAAGCTGGAAGCGCTGGAATATCAAATCACGGCGACCAAGATAGCATTGAAATCACACGTGACGGAGCGGTGCGCGAGCATCGCTCACCAACAGACCGAGTCGAGGTTTGGGAACTGGTTGACATTGACCAGGTTTTCACTCGCGGGCGGCGCAGTGGCGGCCTGCGCGCTGGTGCTTACCGTCGTGTCGATACCTCGGCAGGAGAATATCTCAGCTTACCGGGGCGCCGAAGTGACCAACGTTGCAGCATGGACGCCGCTTAGCTTACATCTCGATGCCAATGATCTGCCGCCGGGCTCTGTCGCGGTAGAGGTGGTGGATGCACGAGGCGGAAAAATCTGGCAGGGGGCAGCGACGAATGCCAACGACCAGATTGACGTCGATATTCCGCGGCTGAAGTCCTCGAGGCATTATCTGGTCCGGGTTTATTCCACCCAGGATGATGCGCTCGGGGCACTTTTGCGCGAGTATTCGATGCAAACAAAACCCTTGTTTTAGGGCGAGCGCACGCTAGATTATTGGTGAAAAAGCGTTCTCAAAATGCCTGATGGTTGGTGGCTGGTCCAGCACAACCGAAATGATGTCAAACCGGCACCGGCTCCATTCGACGCCGGCGCGAGTGGCGAATGAGCGGGCGGCGCGCAGGATGTGGCGTTCCTTGTCCGGGCCGACTGCGCGGTCCGGCGCGGAATGCTGCATCGATGCAAGCGTCTTGACTTCGACGAACACAAGCAGTTCACCAAGGCGCGCCACAATATCGACTTCTGAGTCCTCACCGGGCTTAAAGTTGCGCGCCACCACTTTGAAGCCGGCACGCTGAAGATACCGGTGGGCGAGATCCTCGCCCTTCTTACCCAGCGCAAGAGCAGGCGTCAGCGTTCGAGATTCGCTCCATTCGCGCGCCCGGTCACTCAGCTTCCAAAGCAGTTGGTGTGGCTGCAAAGGCCATTTTACGTTTTTACGGCTTCTAATTCCCATTCGATCAATTTGCCCCGGACTACGTAACATAGATAGAACTCCCAGAATTTGCGGAACCGACGTGAACGGTTTACCAGGAGTTCAAAGCCCAGGTATCTCCACAAGGCAAGTAACTTCACGCGGGTAGAAATCTCACGAAATCTGGCGGCCGAGTAATAACCAAAGCCGGCGTTATCTTCGCCGAAGTAGCGCAAGGAGAAACTGTTCAGGTGCCACTTATGGGTGGGGTCACAGAACGAACTGAAGTCTGTGTAATGCGGCGTGAGGATGACCACGCGGCCTCCGTCCGTGAGCAGGCGATGGAATTCCTCCATAGTTCGAATGACGTCGCCGACGTGTTCAATCACGTGTGCGGCGCGCACTTCGTTAAAGGAGCTGTCTTTAAAAGGGAAAGGGAACTGGTCAAGGTCAGCGATCACGTCTGCCTTGGTCTTCGGGTTTCGGTCTATGCCGATGGCGCCTGGGTATTTGTTAATACCGCAGCCAACATCCAAAATTTTCACGGTTCAAGTTTAGCGGGTGGGAGAGGCAGGAGGGTGAAAGTGGAGGTTGCAGCGGGATTTCTAAAGAAAAAATAGCGGCAGGGATTAACGCTGATGGACGCAGATGGTGGGGTGCTCCGTCAACTCGTTCAACATCTCGTTCAAGATCCGTTGTCCATCTGCGTTCATCCCTGCCGCCCTTTCTTTAGTGGCTGATTGCTTGATATTGTTGAACCGTGAGGCGTCTGGTTCTCTTTGCAATCTTGATCTGCAAGGTTGGCGCTGCGCCGGCGGACGCAGGCAGATGGGCGGTGGCCACGAACTCTCACTTCACGGTCTTTTCCGAATCCGGCGCGAGTGGCGCGCGTCTAGATCTCAAATGGTTTGAACAACTGCGGGCTTCGTTCCATCAAAACGGGTTGCTGGGTCCGGCATTGAACAAAACGAATCATCCGTCGCTGCAAATTGTCGAGTTCAGTTCCGAAAAGGAATACGGCGAGTATCGAAACCGCCCCATTGCGGATGCGTTCTTTGTTTCGGAGGATGGGCGCGATTACATTGTCATGCGGGAGGCAGACCAATCCGGCGTGGCCGCCCATGAATATGCCCATTTTGTGCTGCACAACGGCGGCCTGAAACTGCCGGCCTGTTTCAACGAAGGCCTGGCTGAGTTCTTCTCGACTCTGCGAGTGAATCGCAGCGGCAATTACGAACTCGGGGGCGATCTTCCAGCCAGGACGCAAGCTCTTCGGAGAGAGCCTTGGATTCCACTGGAGGTTCTATTTGACTCGAGCAGGGAAGCTGAGCTCACTATCACTCGAAGGGCCGCAGATATGTTTTACGCCGAAAGCTGGGCGCTGGTGGACTTGCTGGTTTCTTCGCCCGCGTACCAGTCCAAGTTTCGCGATCTTGTCACCGCACTCAGCGGGGGCGAGATGCCTGCCAAGGCTATTCAAGACACATACGGAGTGTCGTTGGATCGGCTGGCTGCCGATTTGCACGGATGGACTGGACAGACGAGAGCAAAAGAATTCCTTTTACATAGTCAAATTGAGACTGAGCCTGTTCGCGTTTCAGAGTTAACGCCGGTTGAGAGGGAATCGCTGCTGGCGCGAGTCTCGCTGATTAGCGGCAATCTTCCCGCGGCCGCCGCCAGATATGCGAATCTGGCTCAGAGAGAGTCTAAGAATCCTGAGTTCTCTGTAGCCTTGGGCCAGATTGCCTTGCGTCAAGGCAATCGTGAGGAAGCGCTAAAGCATTGGAATCAAGCCTTTCTACAGGATGTAAACGATGCGGCATTCTGCTATCGTTACGCGCTGCTGGCGGAAGATGCGGGCGGCGACGTTGAAGCGATCAGGAAGGCTTTGGAGCGCGCCGTTGAAATCGACCCTGCACTGGATGACGCGCGCTACAAATTGGCTCTGCTCTATAGCCGTGTGGGACTAAGTGAGCAGACGGTCATGCAATTAAGAGCGATGAAAGTTCCGGCCGGCGCCAGACGCTTTCCCTATTGGTCCGTCCTGTCTTCGACGTTGCTGGATTTGGACCGGAGGAACGAGGCTATTGAAGCCGCCCGCCATGCGCTAGACGCCGCCCAGAACGATTCGGAGAGATCCCGTGCGCGACAGTTGGAATATGTTGCGAAGACGGACTTGACCGTTCAGTACGAGACCGATTCGGAAGGCCGATCACAAATGGTGACGACACGCGTCCCACACGGCACAACCGACTGGAACCCTTTTATTGAGGCAACGGATAAGATTCAACGGACCCATGCCAGACTGCGCGAGGTGTTGTGCGATTCCGGCCGGCTTACCGGCTTTCGCCTGGGCACCGAGCATGGCGTCATCACCGTGGCCGTGCCAGACCCGCTCCACGTGCTGGTTCGCAATGGTCCTAAAGACTTGTTTTGTGGACCTACGCCGGAAGCGGCGGTTGAGGTTGATTATGCCGTTGCCAGCACAGCCGGTAAGAGCAGCAATATTTTGAGAGGTCTCACCTTCTATTGAAGCGTCATTTCCCTCGCCAGCGACAAAGACACACTCAACATAGAACGTGAGAGCCGCAGCGGCTGACTGGGCTGTGGCACATCTTCAAAGTTCTCTTCACCTTCATACCGGGCGGTCAGACTCTGAACTTGGCCGCGGATAGCAGCATTTTCTTCCTGCTTCTTTCTATCGGCCAGATCCGCCAGCAACGAAAGAATCTGCTCGCTGCGGCGAACGTTTTGTTCGGCGGCAGGCTCGATGCTCCTGTCCTCAGCGAGTAGCCGGAAATGAAGGAGGCCGACTTGCAGAATGAAATAGGTGCGCAATTGGGGTTGCCAGCTCCGCATCTCATTCCTCGCATTCAGCTTTTGCTGCCACTTATCGCCGAACTCAAAAATCAGCGAGTCACTTATGTTTCGAATCTGGTCAAAAGTGTTTTGGATTTCTGCGCGCTCAATGCGGGCTCTGTTGATTATGGACCTAAGATCGCCGGAAACCATGCTGTCGAAGCAGGCGATTCTGCGCACATTGGCGACAAATGCGTCCAACATTTCCGATACGGTATCCTTCGCCCAGAGGCGATCGAAGGTGATCCACATGGCCGCGAGTCCGAGCATGATGCCCATGACGTCGTCCCGTGCGGCAGTCAAGGATATTTGTGGGCCAAAACCTCGCAACTGAGTCAGATAAAAAGCGAAGGCGGTCTGAGCGCCGGCGTATGAGATGCGCGGGCTGGAAGTGGTCATCCAGGCAGCTATTACGGTGACGGCTCCAAAGAGGATAGTGAAGTCGGCAATGCTATCCATGTGCGGCAGAAAAAAGACTTGGGACGTCATGCCGAACACAACTGCGCCGATAATTGCTCCTGTCACGCGCAACAACTGCTTTTGCCTGGAAGAGCCTTGGGTGGAGAGAGCCGTGATCATACAGGTGGAAATGGAGCTGCTCAAGCCGCGCCACTGAATGGAGTTATAAAGCAGATAGCAGGAGAGCGCCGCGAGCGTACCCTTGAGTGCAAAGCGAATGTGATCTACGTTCGCGAACGCATCCTCCTTGAAGAGCCGCTTAGGCCGGTTGAAGTCAATGACTGAAGGCAGATATTCAGTTAGGGGATTAAGGCTGGAGAAAACTTCGGGAATCTGGTCAATGGTGGTTTGGACGTCGGACAGAAATGCATCTTTGCCGTCATAGCTATAGAGCGTATCCAAATCAGCGAGCGATCTAAAGTTCTTGCTTTTGATGGCTGCCCGTATAGCTGACAAGCGCTGAGCAACCTGACGCCAGGCTTCGTGGTTTGCCTCTGCTCTTACATGCGGCTGAGCAATGACATGGGCGGTGACATCCACCAGTCGGCCCACCAGCGCCACAACGGCACTCATGCGGGCGATGTCTGAAGCGCCAGACGATGAGCGCGCCAGCTGCTGGCGCAACGACGCCGTTCCGACGATGGCGTATTGTTCTAATTTGTGGCGTGGCGATGCTCCGATAACCAGGCCGGCAGCAATGCACCGCACGGCATCCTCTATCGCTTTGACGCGGTCCGATAACTGGTCTGTGAATTCATCCGTCGGATGAATGCCTCTGGCAATCAGCTCGACCGCTGTGGTAATAAGCGCGGCGACAACAACGGCTAAGGCGGTCCAAAGTGTGTTTCCGAACAGCACATCTGTGTTGGCCGGGAAATCCCACGCCGAAATGGAGGTTACTGCTAGAAATCCAAACGCGGTACCGGCAAGATACTCCGAAAGCGCACTGATTAAGAAGAATGTTATGAAGAGTGTTCCGCCCACCCATAAGAGATGTAAGATGGGGTCGCCTGCAAACAGGCGCACAGTAATGGTGACATACAAGAGGGAGATGCAGACCGAACTGACCGAGCGGACGACACTGCGAATAGTGGCCTGCGCGTTGTCCCGGGAGAAAAGCAGCGTGTAATACGCGCCGAGTGCCGCATTCGGCATGCGGAAGACCATGATGCATAACATCATCAGGGTGGCTGCAATGGTCATGCGGGCAACCATCCAGGTGCGCCCCGGATAGGGCGCCAATTCCTTGCGAAGGAAGTCAGCAAACCAGCGCCAACCGCCGACAGGCTGGTTTTGAGCGGCGCCGGCAGGTATTGCAGCAGTCGCCATTATTGCCTGTTGCGCACAGTGACGACGGCATTTTGGCCGATGCGCAATAACTCTCCATCCGCACTCAAAATGCGAATGCGAACAGGGTAACGCGAGGCGAGATGCACCCAATTCAGGGTACGCTGGGCGTCCGGCAAGCCGGGCGTCAGCATACCGAGAATGGCTGGATCAGGCACGACGCCAAAACCTGCGCTATCCACCACCGCATCAAGCCGGTGTGCGGCGTGGGACATTAAATAGACGTCGGCGTGAAGACCCGGCCTGATATTTTTCAATTGAGTTTCGCGGTAGTTGGCCAGGACCCACCAGGTTGTCGTATCAATGAGCGTAAATAACTGCTGGCCGGCGTGTACGTAAGCGCCTTCCGCCACGGTCATATTTGTGACCCGAGCGTTGAAGGGCGCATACACGCGGCAATGGGTGTAATTGTACTCTGCCGTTTGCACCGCTGCGGCACGGCTGGCCCGCTGGGCGGTCAAAGGTTCCAGAAGATCTATAGCGTTTTTGCTTTGCGTTGCCTGTGCGCCACGCTGCTCGAACGCAGCCACGGAGGCAGTCTGCTCTGCCAAGGCAGAATTGAGCCGCGCCTCGGAGAGGTTCAGCTGGGCTGTGGCTTGACGCACTGCTTCTTCCTTCGCTTTGGCAGCCGACCGCGCTTGATCTACCTGATCGAACGTCACGAACTGTTTGGTCAGCAGTGGTTCCAGCCGGTGCAAGTTATTGGTGGTGTAATCCAGTTCGGCCTGCGTTTGCTTTACCAGAGCTTCCGAATGGCGCACATCCGCCCGCATCTCTTCAATGGAGGCTTCCGCCTGCCGGACCGCCGCGGCCGCCGAATGGGTAGCTGCCTGTGCTGCCAGCGCAGCATTTCCCTGCGATTGAATATGGCGCTGCTCATTGGCGATCTCGCCCTCCAGTTGCGCCTGCTGTGCTTTGGCGTTTTGCAAGGCGTAAAGATAAGGCGCTTCGTCGACTATGTACAGCAGGTCGCCTTTCTTCACATACTCGTTGTCATGTATGGCCAGCGCAGTGACCGGGCCTTCCACTACGGGAGCAATGCCAATGAAGTTGGCAAACACTTCAGCGTCGTCCGTTCGGGGATCGGTGTCGATTTGCTGAATGACCAGCAGACCAGTGACAAGCGCTCCCAATACCGCGGCTACTGTGATGAACGGGAAGGGAAGCCTGCGTGGTTGGATGGTTTGTTGTTGATTGTCAGCCATTGGCGCGCCCTTGAACCGCTAGTAGAAGAAGGCCAGCCACGTGATGAAGGTGGCGAAAAGCACAACGCTTGGATAAGTCAGCACAGTGGGACGAGCATATTCGTGGAGCTGCAAACGATGGACAAGCAAGCGAAGCACGACGGCGCAGACAATTCCCACAAACATGCAAAGCATCCACGCCGGGAAGTAAGAGCCGAGAATATTAAACTCAGGCGCATGGGCGCAGCCGCATAGGGGCAGGCAGCAGGCTATGAACGCGAGTTGAAGAATTGCCTTCTTCATTGATTCTTTTGGGCCTGCGCCTTCAGCAGGTCCGCGGTACGGTAGGCCAAATCCGCGAAGTTCGTCAATACTTTGGTACTGGCGGTGATATCGGATGAGCGTGCCTGAGCCAAAGCTTTCTGCGCCGACAAGACATCCAGAATGTTGCGAACACCGTAGTTATAGGCTTCCAGCGCCGCATCGTAAGAGGAGGTTGCCGCCTGCAAAAATGAGATTGCCGCCATGCGCTGCCTTAATGCCGTTTTTGCGTCTGAATAAGATCGCCAAACTTCATTGGAGACCCGGTCCCGAGCCGAATCCGCTTCCGCCTCGGCGCGCTTTTCGGCCGCCTCCGCCTCATCCAGATTTCCGCGCCGCTTACCGCCGTCGAAAACTGTCCAGGATAAGTTGAGCTGTGCGTTGTAAACACGCGCATTCCCATACGTGCCCGGGTAGGGCAACTGATCGCCGTACGCTCTCAAGTAACCATACATGCCTTGGAATGTAAGATCCGGAAGATAAGCTGAACGGGCCTGTTTCACGGCGGCCTCCGAACTTTCAATGTCTGCCAGTTTGGCCAGCAAATCCGGCCTTTGCTGAAGCGATCTCTTAATCAGTTCGTCTACGGATTCTACCAGTTGGTCCGGTATCTTCAGCGCCGTGATGTCCTCTACACTGAACTCCGATTCCGGGGATACGGCAAGCAGTGTGGCCAAGTCTCCAGAGGCGGCTTCCTGCGCTCCGATAGTAGATTGAAGATCATACTCCGCCTGCAGAGTGGCGCTGCGTGCCTCCAGGACATCGGGCAGCGTCGCTAATCCATTGGTCAAACGCGCTTCGGCGCCTTGCTGAATGGCTTGAGCATTTTCCAGGTTCACTTCGGCGGCCCGCCTTTGTCCATTCGCATTCAGCAACTGGTAATACGAACTTATCGTTTGGAAGATGATGCGCCGGTGCGTGTCGTTGAAATCAAAGTTGGCGGCGAGGACGTTCGCTCGCTGGACGGCGATCTGGTCTTGCCTGGCACCGAAGTCTAACAGCGTGTAGTTCACAGTGAAGTCGCCCTCAACGATTCCTTGTTGCTGTAGGGCAAACGAACTGTAGAGTAGAACTCCAGTCTGGAGTGTCTGGCCCATGGCCGCCGCGGCCAATGTGGGATATAGCTCGCTGCGTGCAACCTTCAACGCACCCGCACGTATTTTGGCAGCTTCCCAGGCCGCTCGTGTGTCCGGGTTGTGCTCCTCCGCCAGGTCGATGAGTTCAGGCAAGGTGTAGACTTTCCCAGGTGACAGTTGATACCGTCCAGTGGCTCGCTCAAAGCGCTGTGCGAGGCGGCTGTCGATTCCTTTTCCCGGTGGCGTGTCCCAAGGTCTGGCCGGACTCAGCGGTGCCTGCTGACCTTGCGCGCTGATTCCCGATAACAACAAAATGGCCGCCACGTTTCGATAGAGCAGCGAAGAACCTTGGTTTCCTTGCCACGACTTTCGACTCATCCGCGAACCGATCAACCCGCAATTATAACTACTTCAGGTGGTTTGCGATACCGCGAAGCCCAGCACGCGAACAAACGGATCTGAGCAGATGAATTGCTGCTGTAGGCTTGTTCCTATGAAGGATGAAGACGCTGAAGTTCTGAGTGTCGCCGGTCGTGCGGTACGCATTACCCACCCTGACAAGCCCTATTTTTCCAGCCAGGCGAAAGTATCTAAGTTAGACATCGTGAAATATTATTTAGCGGTTGCGCCGGGCGCGCTGGCTGGCATTCGCGACCGTCCCCTGGTTCTGAAACGGTTTGTCAATGGAGCCGAGCAACCGGCCTTTTATCAGAAGCGCGCGCCGTCGGACAGACCCGAGTGGCTGCGCACCGCGACACTGTCATTTCCATCCGGCCGGACGGCAGAAGAGCTGGTGGTTGATGACGCGGCCGGTCTTGCCTGGATTGTAAACCTCGGCTGCATTGAGTTACATCCGCACGCAGTCCGGTCTGGCAATCTGGAACATCCGGATGAATTGAGAGTCGATCTTGACCCTGGGCCCGGTGTTGAATGGTCTGATGTTTGCACGGTGACGCTGGAAGTGAAAGCTCTTCTGGCGGAGGTAGGCCTCCAAGGCTGGCCTAAGACCAGCGGCTCTCGAGGCATTCACGTCAACGTCCGCATTCAACCCAAGTGGACGTTCACGGAAGTCAGACGCGCCGCCTTGGCGTTGTCTCGTGCCGTTGAAAAACGTGTTCCGCGAATGGCGACATCGAAATGGTGGAAAGAAGAGCGCCATGGCGTGTTTCTCGACTACAACCAGAACGCCAAGGATCGGACCACGTGCTCGGCTTATTCCGTTCGCCCCGTGCCTGATGCCCGTGTGTCAACGCCACTGCACTGGGATGAAGTCGCGGAGAGTGATCCTTCGGCTTTCACGGTGTTCACAGTGCCCAAACGATTCGCTGAAATGGGAGATCCGCATCAGGGCATGGATGATGCGGCAGGGTCGTTGGATCGGCTGCTGGAAATGGCGGCACAAGACGAAGCCAACGGCCTCGGGGACGCGCCCTGGCCGCCCCACTTCAAAAAGATAGAAGGCGAACCCAAGCGCGTGATGCCTTCCCGCCGGGCCAAAATGCCGCTGCTTGTGGTGGCCAAGTCCGCGGACAAACAGGCGGCGCTGGCCGATCTGGAGTCATGGAAGAAACGCCACGCCGAGGCCGCTCAATATTTGACAGTCGAAGATGTGCTGGTGGATTCCATGCGAGGCCGCTCTTCCACCTGGACACGCATTCGGGTGAATCTGCGCAACGTTCCGGAAGCTTTACGGCCTGCAGAGGAAGACTCGGCAGACGCTGAGTAACAGGCACTTGTCAGCGACCTATGCCGAAAATTTCAAATAGCTCCTGCGGAGGAACTACTTCGAGCTGCTCGTAAGTGCAGTCTGACGGCGCCTTATCAAAGCGCCAGCGGCGGAATTGCGCGACGTGGCGGAAGCGGTCCCCTTGCATGTGATCGTAGGCAACCTCAACTACTAAGCCGGGACGCAACGGCTCCCAGGATAAGTCTTTGCCTTGACTCCATCGGCTCTGCCCGCCCGGCAGGCGCTGTGCGTCTTCATGATTTGAGAGCCATGGGTGGCCTTCTGCCGCGTTGAGCCGGTACTCGTTCAGGAACTCGGCAAGTTCATGCCGCTTATCGACAGAGAAACTGGAGCATACTCCCACGTGCTGAAGGACACCGGAGGCATTATGCAGCCCAAGGAGTAATGATCCGACTTGAGTCTGGTCACCTTGTTTGTGCCAGCGGAAGCCGGCAGCGACGCAGTCACATTCCCGCTCATGTTTGACCTTGAGCATGGTGCGCTTGTTGGGCTCGTACAATCCGGAGTTGGGCTTGGCCATTACTCCATCCAGACCTGCGCCCTCAAAGCGTTGAAACCAGCGCCTGGCAACGTCCACATCAGTAGTGGCTGGGGTCAGATGAATAGGCGGCTTCGCTGACTCCAGGAGGCCTTCGAGGATCAATCGCCGCGGCCCGAACGGAGTCTGCCGCAAGTCATTCTGGCCTTCACAAAGCACGTCAAAGAAAACTATGGAAGCAGGGCTATTTTGAGAAAGGAGTCGAACGCGAGAGGCGGCCGGGTGAATCCTTAACTGCAATTCGTCAAAATCAAGTCCATGTTTCTTGACAATGACCACCTCGCCATCTAATACACACTTCAACGGCAGGGCGGCTTTCAGAGGGTCCAGCAAGTCAGGGAAATAGCGATTGAGCGGCTTCTCATCGCGGCTTTGAATCAGGATTTCATCGCCGTCTCTAAATACAAGCGCCCGGAAGCCATCCCACTTGGGCTCGTAGATCCAATGGCCGCCTGTGGGTATATCTTCGACGCGTTTGGCCAACATCGGCAATACCGGCGGAGTGACAGGCAGATCCACGCCCTTTCATCTTAGCGAGGGGGTGATTTAAAGGAATCAGCAGGCGGTCCGCCGACGGCCAACTGCCACTTAGTCCGGGTATAAGCGACCCGAAAACCAGAGCGTTCCCCGTTGCGCTGCGAACCACTTCCGGGCTCGGTTACCAACATGGCCAAATCGCAACCGGATTGCTTTGCGTGGCTCAGCCTTGCTTCGAGGAGCGCCCGCTGCGCTCCTCGTCCGCGCGCATCTGGAACGGTGCTTGCGCCGGCAAACAAGGCTACGCCATCGTGTATAGCAAGGCCGCCGGTGGCGATGATACTATCGTCGACTTCCACCAGATAGGGGACATAACCTCGCGTCGTCAACATGATCTGTGTCATGTCCGTGACCAGTTTCGATAGATCGCCTAAGCTGCTCCACCCCACTCCGGCAGCAATCGAATATGCACTGGCATCCGTCGCGATGGCCATTCTGACGCGCATATCTGGAGACAAACGGTCCTCCTGGCTTAACCGGGAAAGATCCAGGAACAGCACCGTCGACATTTCGAAGGGCGTATAGCCGCGGGTGGCAAGGTCTGTGCTCAAAGCAACTCCCGAGAGAGGACAGACTTCATGCCGTACCGGCGTGGCTCTTGTAAGGAAGAAGTCTTCTATGCGGGAGAGAAGCACTTCAGAAACGGTTTCACCGAGTCCAAGACCAAATGTTTGTGTGACAGGCGACGCCGCTCCGTCGAACAATGCCAGCGCGCCACCTATTTCGGTCCAGCAGGAGACGCCGCCCTTGGCCTCAATGAACGCAGCCGCAGCAGAGCCCTCGGCGCGTTCCAAACGGCGGGCAAGTGCTAAGCCGGCAAATTGCTCCATGCACTCGCTATGCTACAACGCAAAGCGCTTAAGCCGCGCGAAAAGCCGGTAAGCAGGTCATGTACGAGTCATAGACAGACTCAAAGACCGAATCCCAGGATTGCCTCAGAGCATAATCCCGGGCCGCATGGCGCATTCTGGAATGCAGATTTGAGGAGCGCACAATGGCGCCCACAAACTCGACGAAGTCCATTTCGTCTGAAGCTATATGACCGGTAACGCCGGGTGTGACAAGGAACTTCGGTCCACCCGCATCGGTCACAACGCAGGGAACTCCCGACGCCTGCGCTTCCAGAATGACATTGCCGAACGTGTCCGTTTTGGAGGGAAAGGCGAACAGGTCCATGTCAGCGTAAGCTCGCGCCAACTGCTCACCGCGCAGTACGCCCGTCAGCGTCACGTGGGGGACGTGTTTTCTCAGCCAGTTTTCTTCGCAGCCTTCTCCCACAATCACAATCTCGAAATCGGTGATGCCCCGGGCGAGCAGTCCCTTGCCGACATCGGCCAGGAATCGCACGTTCTTCTCGGTGGTTAAGCGGCCGACGTAACCAATCCGGAAAGGGCCACCTTGGCGGGTTCGTTTTGACGGATGGAAAAGAGTAGCGTCCACGCCGCGCTCCATCAGGTAGACGGGGCGTCCGGTTAGCTGGCGCGTCAGTTCGATTAATTCCCGGTTTGGGGCCATCACCATGTTGGCGGAGAAATAAAACGCCCGGAGAATTTGCAAAGAAATCCCCTCGGCCGCTGCTCCTACGGCATGACTTGTGCCATCGCCTAAAAAGCCGGTGAGCTTTTCCAATCTGCGGCCCGCATACTCGTGCAGGCTTGTGTGCCAGGAGATGACCAGTGGAATTCTCATGGTCAACGCCAACGAGCAGCCAAGGGTTCCCAGGTCACCAGGCCCGGTGAGGTGGATCAGATCCGGCTTAAAGTCCTGAAACGCGGCGAGGACTCGACCCACGTGACGGAGAAAGAAAGGATCGTAGTGGAGGTTTGAATCGAGTTCGATTCTGGCGGGACCGCGCTCCAATTCCAGGATCCGCACGTTTCCATCGACGGTTAACTCATTTGAAGCGCCCGCATGGATGCTCAGGAACGGGAGCTGGCGGCGACGGGCAAAGGCTTCCAAGTGACGACTGGTGTGGGCAACGCCATTGATTTCGTGGAACGTATCGGGCAGGAACGCTACCCTCGGCCGGGGCATCGTCCGGAGCACGGATTCAGACATCGTCTGATTCATACTCTCGCGCATTGCTGAAGCCGTCAAGCCGCCTCCGAATCGGACCACATGGTTGAAGCGCCTCGCTCATACAAGGCGAGCCGTAAGGCGGAACGGACTCCGCGCCATTCGAGCAATCTCATGGCCGCAATGAAGTGTTTGACAATTAGCGGACCGCCGCCGTCTCCCCAAATCTTCGCCAAGGGCTGGGTAATGCCGGTTTCCGGATGACGCCAGAACACGCGGTCACCCCATTTCTTACGGCCTTCGAAGTTTTCCGGATATTCACGCACTACGTCCACCATGGTCTGCAAGATACGGAGCCGCAAAGGCTCGTGATATTGCGGCATGAACACCACATGGCTAAAACCCTCGAAACGGACTTCGCGGACGAATTCCGCAAAGGTGGAGGCCCGTGTCACGTTCAAGATGGCGTTTGGTTCTCTTCCATGGCGGTCGCCGCCGGATATCAGGGGCAGGTTTGCGTCGCGGCCTACTGCCACCACCTGGCGGTTCTCATTCCAAGATCGCAGGCCGTTCAGTTCCAGCGCATGGAAGCGCGAACCATGAAGCGTCAGCAGCCGCTCTAAAATCTGACGGTGAGCGTCCAAACCAATACCCTTTTCATCCCACAGGGGATGGTTTAAAACCAGCAAGACTTCCCGCATGGAGTTGAGCATCTGGAGCAATCCGCACAGTTTCTCCTCGTCGGGATGGGCGGTATATTGCGCAAGTTGGGCGGCGATATCAGCGGCAGACGCCGGCGGCAGGTTGTGGACTCCCAGGTGAAAGAACGTTTCGCCAAAGGGAATGGTCCACTCGGTGGAAACTGGCACCTTAGCAAAGCGATCAATCACCCGCAGGGTGGAGCCGGCCCGAATGTCGTCATGATCGGTCAGAGAGACCAGCCCGGGAAGGTGCAACACCCGCTGAATCTGCTTTTCTTCGAGACGGTACGCCTGCTTTGGGGATAAGGGCGGGGTCCAGAAGGCATCCTGAAAGTTGAAGGCTTTACCCTTCTGCCGGTCATACTCCGCTTCCTGCTCGCGGATGGCTTTACCCAGGTAAGGAACGCGTGCCGTGTAACGAGGCACCATGCCGAGGCTTTCCTCTGAGTACATCGTATGGCTGTGCAAAGAAACGCCAGCGCGAACGTCGCCCGGAATATTGCTGTCCTGCCACAAGAACTGAAGCGAGCTGCGGGCTGTAACAGACATTAAATTTCAGGTCCCCCGACCCTAATGTCCACGAATAGTGTTTCGGGGGCATGACTTGCGGATTAATTCGGTGTTAAAACAAACCTAGCGAATAATGTTTAGTCGGCTAAACTTTTGCCGGGGTGTTACAAAACCGTGTAGGGTCAGGTAGTACGTTTACCTAGGCGAAAAGCGAATATAATCCAAACTCAGGTCCTGGTAGATTATAAGAAAGGTTTCACTTGGCCGAATCGAAAGCCAATGGTACACCCCCCTTACCCATACAGAGCGGAAGCGAGTGTAGATTCGGACGATGATTCCGAATCCAATATTGTTCTGAAACGGCGAATAGAAGAACTTGAGACGACAGTTCTTTCATTGAATCAACGAGTATCGGTTTACGAGAACTTGTTTTCGGCAAACCCTATTCCTGCAGTAGTTTACCGGGCCGCTGATCTGCGAATTCTGGACGGAAATCCCAGCGCGTCGCAATTGTACGGGTATGACCGGGCGACTTTCTGCACACTGAGCCTGGGTGATCTTTTTCCTGAGCATTCCGCCCTTAACAGCCAAATGATGACCAGTTTGCGCGAACATTCCAACAGGCTGGGACCGATGGCCCAGCAGCGTTCGGATAAACGGCCGCTGATGGTCAAGATGGTGGTGTTTCCGTTCGTTTCCGACAATGCGGATGCCCGCGTGGCGCTTGTAGAAGACGTTACCGACCGTATGCAAGCAGAAGAAGAGCTGCGGGCTAGCGAAGAACGCTTTCGTGAGCTTTTTGAGAATGCACACGACGTGATCTTTATCCACGACCTCAAGGGTAGAATCATTGCTCTGAATCGGGCCGCTGAATCGATGACAGGCTATTCCCGCGCGGAAGTTTTGGGGAGGAATCTGGAAGATCTAATTGCGCCGGAAGTGCGTAACAAGACCCAAGACAGCATTCGCGCACATCTGGGCGGAAGCGCCACGCAACACTATGAATTGCCGCTGCTCCCGAAGTCCGGGAGGCCTCGTTTTATAGAAGTGAGCACTCGAATCGTCCATCGCCGCGGCCATCCGGTGGCTATTCAAGGAATCGGCCGGGATATTACAGATCGAAAAGAGGCTGAACAAAAGCTGCGCGAATCATCGCGCGAATTGCGAGAGAAGAACAACGAGCTGAGCACCGCCTTACGCCTGGCTAGGGAAGCGACTCAACTGAAAGAGCAATTCCTGGCTAATACTTCGCACGAACTGCGTACGCCTATGAACGGCATCATGGGGATGATTGATCTGTTGAAGAGTACAGATCTGAAGCCCGAACAGGAAGAATACGCGGATGCTATCGACCAGTGCGCCAATGACCTGTTGACCATCATCAACGATCTTCTTGATCTGTCGCAGATAGAGGCGGGACGATTGTCGCTGCAGAACGAGCCTTACGATCCGGCCGAGAGCCTTTCAGCGGTGATCAAAATGCTTCGAATCCGTGCAGCGGCTAAGTCGCTGGCTTTGAATTACGTAATCGAAGCTAATGTTCCCTCGACGGTAATAGGTGATTGCGTTCGATTCCGCCAGGTTCTCACAAACCTGATTGCCAATGCCGTCAAGTTCACGCCGACCGGCAGTGTGGACGTGATTCTAACGGCTAACGACGACGCCTCGGTCATGCGATGCGAGGTGAGGGATACGGGAATCGGCGTGGATGAAAGCATTCAAGGCCGAATTTTCGAAGCCTTTTTCCAGGCGGATGGCACCACACGAAGGAGGTTCGGCGGGACCGGCCTTGGCCTTGCTATCAGCAAGCAGTTGGTGGAAAGCCTGGGGGGGAGCATTGGGATACGCAACAACGCTCCGGCTCCGGGAACCACTTTCTGGTTTGAGCTACCGACTGGCATCGGCCAGGTGATCGAGCCTCCGGAAGACCGTTCAATTTCTGCCATCGCCGGGCAAAATAGCTAACGGGAAGTGCAAAACATTGCCTTTGTACTGGTACTCACCGGCATACTGCTGCTGTACTGCGAGGCGATCTGGATTGGCAGGATCTACTTCGGGGTGATGGGGTCCATGCTGATTGCCGGCGGCCTTTCATTACCCTGGCGCATGCCTCCCTCGAAAGCCGGGCTTGAGCTTGTCATCTGCTCATTTCTCTGCTTCCTGGTGGAGGCCAGGTTTTGCTCGAAGCAGATAGCGGGAATTGCCGCAACCTGCCTGCTGGCCGGCGGGGCCTGGCAGTTGGGCGTGGCTCCGGCGTTAGCCATTCCGGTGTGTGCTGTTTTCGGCACTGTTACGATTACGTTACTCGCGGTCGCTAAAAAGGCGCGACAGAACAAGCGGGCCGATTGCTAGATTAATCTCGCGCCCGGCGCACCCGGCCAAAGCCAAATCGCTGGGGTGGTGGTTCATCTGGCTTGGCGGCCAAATTCTTCACCGCAGGTTTCGCTCTCACGGGGAGTAGCCTCGTTTTTGGAACGTCGGCAGTCTTGAGCTCGAGGGCGCCTTGAACCGGGCCCGGGACGCCGCGCCGCAACTGCAGAATCAGCTGCATGACCATCTTCTCGATATGGTCCCGGACGCGCAGGTAAACCTCTTCCGGTTGACCCATGGGATCCGTCACATCCCACCGCACCACTTCGGCCCGCACGGCCACCGGAAAGGCAGTTCCACTCATGTTGACAATGAAGTCAAATGTTTCGAGTTCCACTTCGTGGATGCTCTTCGGAAACTGGTCTTCGATGTCGATGTTCTTTGCCGCCATCACTTCGATGGTTTCTGGCTGAACTATCGGCGCGGGCAATAGGCCGGCGCTGGACGCATTCAGCACATCGCTGCCATAACGGCGCGCGAAACCTTCAGCCATCTGGCTGCGGCACGAATTTCCGATGCAAGCAAAAAGAACGTTGAACACGCTACCTACAGTTTACCGGCCGGCTACTTTTTCGACGAAGCGCTTATGAACCAGGTCTCGTGTGGCCAGTTCGGGGTGGAAGGTAGCTACCATGTGATGCCCTTGCTCCACCAGCACCGCGGTTCCGTCATAGCTGGCCAGAATCCGGGCTTCCGGACCTACCCGGCGGATGATGGGCGCTCGAATGAAGACGGCCTCCATCTTCTCGCCGTCCAATTCGATTTCCGCAATGCGGCTATCAATCTGCCGCCCGTAGCCATTGCGCTCGACCGTTAAGTCCATTAAACCTAACGACGGTTGCGAGGGATTCTCTACTTGGGTGGCGATAAGAATTGCGCCGGCACAGGTTCCGAATACCGGCTTCTGCCTGCCAAAAGCCGTCAGTTCGGCAAATAGGTTCTCCATTTCCAGAAGCTTCAGCATGGTTGTGCTCTCGCCGCCTGGAATCACCAGCCCATCAATTGATTCGAGGTCCGCGGCTGTGCGGACCTCTCTTCCTTCGGCGCCCGCGCGCTCCAGCGCCGCGCGATGGGCTTCAAAATCACCTTGCAGCGCCAGAACGCCAATAGTTGGTTTATCCACTCGCTACCAGCCGCGGGTCTGCATCAATTCGGCTTCGGGAAGTTTGGAGATATCCAGGCCAGGCATGGCGTCGCCAAGTTCTTCGCTCGCTTCCAGCAGTTTCATCGGATCTTTGTAGTAAGTCGCGGCTTTCACAATTGCCTTAGCCCGGGCTTCCGGATCAGAGGATTTGAAGATGCCCGAACCTACGAAGACGGCCTCCGCGCCGAGTTGCATCACCAGCGCTGCGTCCGCGGGAGTGGCAATGCCGCCGGCCGAGAAATTCGGAACCGGCAGCTTACCGTTGGCCGCCACCCATTGAACCAGTTCCAGGGGCGCGCCCAGGTTTTTCGCCTCGTGCACCAGCTCTTCTTTACCGAGAACCGTCAACTGCCGCATCTCTTTCACGATGGTTCGAATGTGGCGCACGGCCTCCACAATGTTGCCCGAACCGGCTTCGCCCTTGGTGCGAATCATGGCTGCGCCTTCGGCAATTCGCCGCAACGCTTCCCCAAGGTTGCGAGCGCCGCAAACGAAAGGAACTTTGAAATCGGCCTTATCTACGTGATGCTCTTCATCGGCAGGCGTCAGAACTTCGCTTTCGTCGATGTAATCCACTCCGAGCGCTTCGAGAATGCGAGCTTCCGTGAAATGACCGATACGTACCTTGGCCATCACCGGGACGGATACGCTATGCATGATCTCGCGGATCATCTTCACCTGCGACATCCGGGCAACGCCGCCTTCTTTGCGGATATCGGAGGGAACGCGCTCCAGCGCCATCACCGCACAGGCGCCCGCGCGCTCCGCAATTACCGCCTGCTCTGCGTTGACGACGTCCATGATGACGCCGCCCTTCAGCATTTCGGCCAATCCAACCTTCAATCGGAAGGTATCGCTCTTCAAGTTCATGCCATCTCTCCTCTAAAAGACCTGTTCACCTAAACCACAGCCGTGAGCGGCTCCAGCCTCGAGCGCGCCGCCAGCATTTCCAACTCCTCCGAGGCAGCCTCGGAGATGCGCTGAATGCCCTCAGTAATCTGCTCTGGAGTCACCGCGCCAAAGCTAAGCCGCAATCCGCGCCGATGGGCCGGACGGTTGGAAAATAAGCTCCCCGGCAGATAACTAACGCCTCGCTTCTCGGCTCGCGGCAACACACTCTCCGCATTTAAAGGAGCAGGCAATTCAATCCACAGGCACATGCCGCCATCGGGCCGTGTATAACTGGATCCACCAGGCAGAAATCGTTTGCAGGCAGCCATGGCGGCCTCAAGCCGCTTCAGTCCCTCTGCGCGAGTGCGCTCCAGATGCTTAGCGAGCTCTCCAGACTGCGCGAAGCGCAACAATACGGCCTGGGACAACTGATCTGAATGTAGATCGCAAATCTGTTTACTTTCAGCGAGCCGCGCAATGACCGGCCTTGGACCCAGCACCCAACCGACGCGCAGCCCCGGGAAAGACACTTTGGAATAACTCCGGAGGAGAATGACATTCCCCTTGGTATCCAGTTCCTTCAACGTGGGCAGGTGTTTGCCGTGATAGCGAAGCTCCGAGTAGATGTCGTTTTCAATCACGACGGTGCCGCTTCGGTGTGTCATCTCCAAGAGCCGTTTCCGGCGTTCCAGGGACAGCGTGGCGCCAGTTGGATTCTGGAAGCTTGGAGTCACCACAATCAATCGTGGACGAGTGCGCCCGAGCATCGCCTCCAACACATCGATATCCAAACCAGACTGATCAACCGCCACCGGAATCACACTGGCTCCGGCTCGCGAGAACACCCGCAGCAAACCGTGATAGACAGGCGATTCCAAAACCACCGCCTTCGCCGGCATGGCCGCATCGGAAGGCAGAAACAGGCGCGCAATCAGGTCGAGCGCCTGCTGGCAGCCGTTCGTCATCAGCAAGTCGTCGCCGCCGCGAGCGACGTTGGAACGCACCGCTTCGTCCATCAGATAGCGGCGCAAGGGTCCATAGCCATGAGGCGAACCCAGCTGCAAGATTGGCAGCGCTTCGGGTGAATCCACCACTTCTTTGCTTAGTTTCCGAAAAACCGCGAGCGGGAAATTGGCCGCGGCCGGCCTGGATGTGGCCAGGTTGATTTCAACTTCGGCAGCCGGTCCCGAGGGGAATTCAAGAGGTCCCAGCAGGGAGTCCCAATCTATGCTTTTCGATTGCTGCTCCAGGGAAGCTGGCGAAGTTCCGGCGATGAAACTCCCCCGGCCGACGTGGCCCTGCAAAATGCCCGATTGTTCCAGCATGTTGTATGCCGCTGAGACAGTGGCGCGGTTGAGTTTCAACTGGTTGGCAAGTTCGCGAGTGGCCGGCAATCTTTCACCGTTCTGAAGAACGCCTCGTTCTATCAAACCTCGGATAGAATCGGCGAGTTGCCGGTACAATGGCACGCCAGACTCAGTATCCAGGAGGAGTTGTGAAAGATCCGCCATCGACCATCAGCATACCAAATTGGATTGGTGTGGCACGCCAATGCGATTTGAGAAACATCCGGACCTGTTCATGCCAACGTACCTGTTCTCAGGCAAGCTAGCCTAAGAAGTTAAAACTGCATGCGGCAAATATTTGCAATCTGTTTAGGGACGATCATCTGGGCCAGCATCGCACTGTGCGCCCCGGCTTCTCAGCACGACGGCAAGAAGTATCAAGAGCCAAAGCCCCAGGTGCTCCCGCTGCCCACTGAGCTGCCCATGGCGCTCACTACGGAGACACAGACACTGGACTTCCATATCTCGTCCCTCCTGCGCGTTGGAGGGCTTTCCGCGCAGATCCGCCAGAGCCTCAGCGATCTGATCCGCGACACGCATGGAGAAACGATCGTCAAACTCCGCGCCTTCGTGGCCGGAACGGGCGACGCGCGCCGGGTTCAATCGGAAGCGGTATCCATTTTCACCGACCACAAACTACCCTTGCCGGTACTCTCGATTATTCAGGTGGGTGGCCTTGCCTCCGAAGCCGCCCAAGTGGTGATTGAAGCGGTGGTTTCGACGCACAAGACAATTAATCCCGAAGGATTGGCTTTCATAGCGGGCCAATATGGCCGGAATTTCCCGGATTCCGTGGATCACCTAAAAGGCGCTGCCGCGGAGGCGAAAGTGGCTCCGGATCGCATGCTGACACTCACCTGTTTCACCTCCGCGCTAAGCAATGGCGAATACGATGCTCGCCACTCGCTGGTTCAAGCGGCGTTTCCTAAGAGTGAAATCAATATTGTTCAAGCCTTACGCGACCCGGTTACCGAGACGACCATTTGTGAAGGGATCGGCCAACTCAGCGAAGCTCCGAAGGGCGAATTGGTGCGGCTGGATAAGGGCCGGGCTACACTGGTGAACTCGAAACATCTTGTTTTTACTGGTTTACAGCTTTGCTTTGGAAGCTTTCTGGATGATGCGCAGGAAGCGGACCAGCGGCTCCGCCGGGCGGCTAATGGTGCCGGGGGCAATCTGCAAGCCGAAAGTTTTGCCAGCGCCGCAGTGCAGATCGATGCTTTTTCGCTCACGCCGGCGGCCGGATCCGCTTTGCGAAAAACCACATCGTTCCCTCCGAATACGTTCACAGTAGTGCCTGTGGAAGGGTTGACCGCCATTGACGCAACAGCGGGTATAGATGCGGTGCTGGCCGTGGTGAACCAGCAGCAGTAGCTGCCTTCGGTCCACGTGCTTTGAGCAGTCAGGCTGTTCACGCAGCTTTGACAAGAGTTTCTGGCGGTCGAAAGCCCTGTCCTATACTGTCCAAGCAACCCCTAAATTATGAAATCGCCCTTGTTAGCCGAGAAGCAACGCCTGGCCGATGCGGAAGCTCGAACTAAACACTGGAAGCGCTGGGGGCCTTACCTGGCGGAGCGCGCCTGGGGCACGGTACGCGAGGACTATAGCGAGAACGGCACTGCCTGGGAGTATTTTCCTCACGACCATGCCCGATCCCGAGCTTACCGCTGGACCGAAGACGGCATCCTGGGCATCTGTGACAACCATCAATACCTGTGTTTCGCCGTTGCCCTCTGGAACGGCAAAGATCCCATTCTGAAGGAACGGCTGTTTGGCCTGACCGGGAACCAGGGCAATCATGGCGAGGATGTTAAGGAACTCTACTATTACATCGAGTCAACGCCAACGCACTCCTACATGAAGGGGCTGTACAAGTACCCGCAAGCCGCTTTTCCTTATTCCCAGATTGTTCAGGAGAGCGCCAAGCGGAACCGCCATGACCCCGAATATGAGCTGCAGGACACCGGCATCTTCGCGGAAAACCGCTATTTCGATATCTATGTCGAATACGCCAAGAACGATGTCGATGATGTCTTCGTCCGCATTCGAGCGCTGAATCGCGGTCCGGAAGCTGCGCCGCTGGTGATCATGCCCACGCTTTGGTTTCGAGACACCTGGACCTGGGGTGATGACCGCAGGCCAAAGCCTACTCTTTGGCGCACATCGGATTGCTCTATTCAGGCCTCGCAATTCCATCTTGGAGATTTCCACCTCGATTTCGAGGGCTCGCCGGAACTCTTGTTCACAGGCAATGAAACGAATACAGAGCGGCTATATGGGATGCGCGGGGAGAATATTTATTACAAAGACGCGTTTCACGAATACATAATTGGGAACCGCAAAGAAGTTGTGAATCCTCATCTGGATGGCACCAAGTCCTGTGGCGTGTACCGTGTGCAGCTGGAACCCAATCAGCAGAGCATCATTCATTTGAGGCTCTCGCGCCCCGGTTCTCCCACGGTCCCATGGGAAGCGGTGGACAAGATCTTTGACGCGCGCATAGCCGACAGCTATGACTTCTATTGCCAGCTCTCAGACGGCTTGCCGGAAGAAGCGCGCCATGTGCAGCGCCAAGCGTTTGCCGGCCTTTTCTGGAGCAAACAGTATTACCACTTTGTCGTAAACACCTGGCTGAATGGAGATCCGGCGATGCCGAAACCGCCGGAACAACGCAAGTATGGCCGCGATGCCACCTGGCGTCACCTTTTCAACGAAGACGTGATTTCGATGCCAGACAAATGGGAGTATCCGTGGTATGCCGCCTGGGACTTGGCGTTCCACACGGTGGCAATCGCGCCTGCTGACCCTGATTTCGCAAAAGGGCAGTTGGCGCTATTCCTGCGTGAATGGTACATGCATCCCAACGGCCAGATTCCGGCCTATGAGTGGGCGTTCGGCGATGTGAATCCGCCAGTGCATGCCTGGGCCGCCTGGCGCGTCTTCAAGATCGACGAAAAAATCAAGGGCCACCCGGACCTCCTGTTTCTTGAAGGTGTTTTCCATAAGCTGCTGATGAATTTCACCTGGTGGGTCAACCGCAAAGATTCAGAAGGGAATAACATCTTTGAAGGCGGCTTTTTGGGCCTTGACAATATCGGCATCTTCGACAGGAGCGCTCCTCTCCCCAGCGGCTGGCTTCTGGAGCAGTCTGATGGCTCGGCGTGGATGGGAATGTATTGCCTGAATATGCTGAAGATTGCGCTCCAGCTTTCCACTTACAACCAAGTCTATGAAGATATCGCCAGCAAGTTTTTCGAACACTTTATCTACATTTCGGACGCTGTCAATCACTCGGAAGGCACCGGGCTGTGGGACGAGGAGGATGGTTTTTATTACGATCGTTTACGCACAGCCGATGGCAGACGCCGCTCGCTGCGCGTGCGCTCGCTAGTCGGCCTGGCGCCGCTGTTTGCTTCAGACACTCTGGATGAAGACTTGATCAATCAGCATCCGGGCTTTCAGAGCCGCATGCAGTGGTTCATTGACAACCGGCCTGACTTAACGGCAGACATAGCCTCCATGACCCTACCCGGCGTCAGTAAGAGAAGGCTGCTCTCCATCGTCAATCAAGAACGGCTTCAGCGGATTTTTGCGCGCTTGTTCGATGAAGACGAATTTCTTTCGCCGTACGGCATACGATCAGTGTCGCGCTATCACCTGAAGCATCCCTATTTGCTTGAACTCGAGGGTAGCCACTTCGAGATCGACTACGAACCAGCCGAATCCACCACGGGAACCTTCGGAGGAAATTCCAATTGGCGTGGACCCATCTGGTTCCCTATGAATTTTCTGCTGATTGAAGCGCTGCAGCGCCTGCACCACTATTTTGGAGGCTCGTTTCAGGTTGTGTTCCCGGTTGGTTCCGGCAATCGCGTCACGCTGGATGAAGCGGCTAAGCTGCTGTCTCAGCGCCTGGTCTCGCTCTTCATGCCGGACGCGAATGGAGTCCGGCCTGTGTTCGGCGATAACAAGCTATTCCAAGCGCCCGGATTCAAGAACTATGTTCTGTTCTACGAATACTTCCACGGCGATACCGGCTTCGGCCTGGGCGCGAGTCATCAGACCGGCTGGACCGGCCTGGTGGCGAAGCTGATGCAGCAGAGCGGGGTAGGTGGCAGTGAATCAGTCACATCGGAGCTGGGTTATCTCGCCGAGTAGCAGCGGAGTTCAATGCGCCGGAACATCCCCGCTTGGTTTTTTGACGCGCTTGAGCAGCCACACCATGGGAACGCATAGGAAGCAAGCCAGCGCCATATAGCGGAAATCATCGATATAGGACATCAGGTCGGCCTGCCGCTGTACTTGCCGGCTGATCTGGATAATGGCTTGAGTATGAGCCATGGCGTGGTCTGAGTTCGCCATAAACAGGTGAGTCAGCGCATTCACGCGCTGCTGCCACGCACCTCCCGTGGAGGCGATATTGTTCACCAATCGATCCTGATGAAGTTGAGAATGGCGTGCGAGCAGCGTTTCCACCACAGAAATGCCCACGCTTCCTCCGATGTTGCGCAAAAGGTTGTAGAGTCCACTTCCATTTCCCACTTGCTCCGGCTTCAAGTCGCCGAGTGCGGTGACAGAGAGAGGTACGAATACCATGCCCAGCGAGAAGCCACTGATGATGATCGGCACAAGCAGGGACCACGGCGAAATCTGCAGCGTGAGACCGCCCCACACCAGACTGCAAGCGGCAAAAATGCCGAAGCCCAGGGAAACGAGATAGCGCGTGTCCATTTTGGCCACGAGCATGCCTACCAGCGGCATGGCGAGGATTGCGCCAATGCCGCGCGGCGAAACCACTAGTCCTGCACCCCAGGCCGAGTAGTCCAGCATCGATTGATAATAAAGCGGCAGCAGCGTTACGGCGGAATAGACAGCCGCGCCGAACATAAAGATCAGCAGGCACCCGAACGCAAAGTTGCGGTTCTTGAAAATCCGTAAGTCAACCAGCGTCTTTTCGCGCGTGAGCTGAGAATATAAAAAACCGCCCAGCGTAATCACCATCAAGACAAAAGAAATGCGGACCCACGTGGCGCCAAACCAGTCGGCCTGTTGACCGCGGTCGAGGATGATCTGCATGCAACCCAATCCAATCGCCAGCAGACCGAGCCCGATGAAATCCAGTTTTCCCGGGTTGGCGTCCTTGATATAGGGTGGATCTTGAATAAAGCGGGCAATCAGGATGACGGCAATAATGCCTACCGGAATGTTAATCCAGAACGCCCAACGCCATGAAAGATTATCCGTCAGCCAGCCACCCAAAGTGGGCCCAAGCACCGGCGCGACGACGACTCCCAATCCGAACAAGCCCATGGCCATGCCGCGTTTCTCTGGTGGAAAGCTCTCCGTCAGGATGGCTTGGGACAAAGGCTGTAAAGCACCGCCGCCTGCTCCCTGAACCAGACGAGCGATGAGGATGATCACCAAACTGTCGGCGGAACCGCAGAAGAACGACGCTATGGTGAAAATAACAATGGACGAAATGAGAAAGCGCTTGCGCCCAAATCGCAGCGAAAGCCAGGCGCTGGCGGGGAGCACCACGGCGTTCGAAAGAAGGTAGAACGTCAGAACGTAGGTGGCCTCATCATTCGAAGCCGATAAACTGCCGGCGATATAAGGGATGCAAACGGAGGCAATCGACGTATCGATCACTTCCATAAACGCAGGCAGAATAACAGCCAGCGCAACGAACCATGGATTGACGCCTGGAGCAATGTTTTGCTCGGCGGTGCTCTGTTGAGATTTAGCTTCGGCGGGCACTGAGGAGGGGACTATAAAGGTGTTCAGCCGGTTTCAAGCCTGGGGACTCCGTAAAGATTCGTGAGAGAACCTATCCTCACTGCGTGTACGATGTTTGTGATGCAAAGCAGGGGAGGCAAAAACGCAATGCCTATCGACCACCGTGAGTTTCGCCTAAGGAAAACGCTGCTGGGCTTTATCCTGCTGGTCAGTGTCGCTTCATGCGCCGCCGCACGTGCCGGCGCACCCGATGAGACCGACTGCCCGGCCGCGTTCAGGGCCTATTCGACGGCGGGTACACCCCTCCTCGATCTTCTGCTGAACCCGAAGACGAAAGCCGTCATTGATCAGGATGCTCCTGGTTTTCTTACCGGGCTGCCCAAGATGTTGACGGGCGCCACGCCCCCTACTCTGGCGGATATCCTGACGATCAGGAATTTGACCTCCGAATTCATTCCAATGCCGGAGACCACACTCGACAAGCTGGATCAAGATTTGGCGCAGATCTCGCCTACCCATGCAGACGCCGTGGCCCGATGCGCTCGTTATGACCACACGCCGCCGCAACTTCCGGTGGAACTGAAACGTCCCGCCATCCTGGTCTTCTCAAAGAGCAATGGCTTCCGCGATGATCCTTCCGTCAATGCCGGTGAAGCGGCGCTAAAGCAGATAGCGGAGAGCGAACACTGGAGTATCGTCTACACCGATAATGCGGCGGTTTTCAATGCAGCAGATCTCAAGCGGTTCAATGCGGTTGTTTGGAACAACGTGAGCGGCGATGTTCTAACTATGGCGCAACGGAAAGACTTCAAGTCGTATGTGGAACAAGGCGGCGGATTTGCTGCTCTGCATGGGTCGGGCGGCGATTTCTATTACGATTGGGACTGGTATGCCGACACACTGATTGGCGCTCGCTTTCGAAGCCACCCGATGTCGCCGCAGTTTCAAGCGGCCAAATTGAAAGTGGACGACACGAAAGACGCCATCGTGCAGGGCGTACAACCAGAATGGACGATGACCGATGAATGGTATTCGTTCAAGAATGACCCGCGCGCCAAAGGTGCGCATATACTTGTGACGCTGGATGAAAGCACTTACAGGCCGATGACCGGGAAGGTGGACATACGGATGGGTGATCATCCCATTGCCTGGACGCAATGCGTAGGCAATGGCCGTTCGTTTTATTCAGCGATCGGACACCGGCCGGAGGGCTACAGCGAACCGAATACGAAGAGGCTGATTGAGCAGGGCGTGGCCTGGGCAGCCGGTCTGGGGCAGAGCTCCTGCCAGGATGGCAAAGAGACTGTTAAGTGAATTAATAATCAAGCGGCTAGGTTGCGGAAACCTTTCCTTGCTTCATCTCTTTGGGATCCCAGTACACGATCCGTCGCTCGAACAGACTTACATTCGTCAATAACGCCGGTCCGGCAGCGCGTAGCCCAAACACTGCATCCTCAATCATGGGCCGGCCCTCACGGATGGAACGATAAAAATTCCGATGATGCTCTAGCTGCGCATCCGGACCGGTGGTGTCGAACATCTCCACATCTTTTTCGTCCACCCTCGACTCAGCGTTCGGATATTCGTTCAGGAACTGCTGATGCAACTCATCCCGGACCGCCTTCTGGAATGATCCGTTCCGGTAGTCGGGGGTCTTATCCACCGGCGACTTCTCCAGTTTCACGCCGCTGTAATCCGCCGTAATCACACCGTCGCTCCCGATGAATCTCACACCAGCCGACTCCTTTGGGAGCGAACTCTTGAAGTTCACGCGAAGCATAACGTTGAATGCGGGATGCTCATCGCTGTCGGGGTAATCCAAAGTGGCCAACATGACGTCTGGCACATCGCGGCCGTCTTTCCAATAGCGCGTTCCACCGGCAGCGTAAATGCGCGTGGGTCCCATGGAATTGGTCACGGTATGCAAACCAGTCAGCAAATGCACAAATAGATCGCCCGCTACACCCGTGCCATAGTCGCGATAATTGCGCCAGCGGAAGAAACGTTTGGGGTCCCAGGCACACTTCGCGGCGTCTCCCTGAAACTGCGGCCAGTCACAGGTTTGAGTGCTGGCGTCAGTGGGTATCGAATACTCCCACGCGCCTATGGCCGTGTTCCGGTCAAGCCACGCTTCCACTGAATTCAACTTGCCAATCGCATTGGTGGCGAACAGTTCGCGCGCCTTGTTGTAAGTCAATGAGCTTCGATACTGGCTGCCAATCTGCAGCACCTTGCCGGAACTGTTCTGCGCCTCGATCATCGCGGCGCCTTCTTCTACGCGGTGGACCATCGGCTTCTCGCAGTAAACATGCTTGCCGGCTTTGAGGCAGGCGACGGTGATGGGCACATGCCAGTGATCCGGCGTGGCCACAATCACGGCATCAATATCATTTCGAGCCACAATCTCACGGTAATCGCGTGTGGTGAAAGTCCCTGGTCCGTAGACTTCCTTCATGTGCTTCAAGCGGCCGTCATAGCAGTCGCAAGCAGCCAGCAACTTTACGCCGGGAAGGGAAGTGGAGAGCTTTGCGTCGCCCTGGCCCATGCCGCCCGCACCAATCAGCGCAATCTGAACTGTGTCGTTAGGTGAGTACATCGCTTATGCCTTCACCTTCATTGCCGATGGGTCCCACTCTACAATGCGGTTCTCAAAGTAGCTCATATTAGAAAGCACCGCCGGCCCGGCCGCTCGAAATCCGAATGACGGGTCTTCCACCACCGGCTTACGCGAACGAACCGCCATGGCAAAGTTCAGATGATGATCACGGTGGTCGCTATATCCGCGCGGCGGATCATACGTCTCCACATGGCTATCTTTCATGTTCTTGGGAGAAGCTTTCGTTTCCGGATACTTCAGGTGGTACTGCCGGAGGAACTTTTCCTGTTCATCTTTGTCGAAGGTCTCAATCGTATAGCCCGGTTCCTTCTCCGGCGCCGTATAGGTAACGGTCACGTTCGGATCCACGGTCATGATTCCTTCACTGCCAATGAACCGGAAGCCCTGGCTCTCTTTCGCGCCGGCCTCAAAATTAACTCGCAATATCAGGTTGAATGCCGGATGCGAGGCTGTTTCCGGATAGTCGTAAATGCCATAGAATAGATCGGGCACATCACGCCCGTCGTCCCAATACCGCAAGCCACCGGTGGCGAAAACCCGGGATGGTCCCATCGATCCTGTGATGAAATGCAGCCCGGAGAACAAGTGGACAAATAGGTCGCCCGCGACGCCCGTGCCATAGTCGCGGTAGCATCTCCAGCGAAAGAAGCGCTTCGAATCGAAGCCTGTCTTCGGCGCGCGCCCCTGGAAGCGATCCCAGTCACAGGTTTGCGTGCTGGCATCATCCGGAATCGCATACTCCCATGCGCCCGTGGCGGAGTTGCGGTCCCACCAGGCTTCCACCATATTCAGCTTGCCTAGCGAGCCGCTCCGAAAAACGTCTTGCGCCTTCTTATAAACAATGGAACTGACCCGCTGGCTTCCCACCTGCATAATCCGGTGGCTTTGCTGATAAGCCTCAATGACCGGAAGCCCATCGTCCAGATGCTGAACCATCGGTTTCTCGCAATAGACATCCTTACCGGCCTTCATCGCGTCGATGGAAATCTGCCGGTGCCAGTGGTCGGGCGTGCCGACGATCACCGCATCAATGTCTTTGCGCGCCAGGATCTGCTGATAATCGCGAGTCGTGTAGATGTCGGAGCCGTACATCTCTCGCATGCGCTCCAGGCGGCCGTCATAGCAATCGCAGGCCGCCACCAACTTTGTGAGACCGCTGGCGGTGGAACTGCGAGCATCCCCCTGGCCCATCCCACCACAACCGATCAATGCGATCTGTATCTTGTCGTTTGCGGAGCGTCCAAATAGCGGCTTACTGACCGTAGCCAGTGTCGCGGCACCTAAGAATTCGCGTCTATTCACCACGCTCTTCTTTCTATCAGATCAGGATTTTGAGTTGCTTGAAGAGCCGCTGGAAGAACTTGTGTTCGACGGCGTAGAAGACGAGGAAGATCCTGAATCGGACTTTGAGCTTTCCGACTTGGAGCCCTCCGACTTAGAACCTTCCGACTTAGATTCGGACTTGGAAGAGTCCGATTTTGAAGACTCCGATTTGTGGCCTTCCGATTTCGAACCCTCGGAATGGCCACCCTCACTCTTGCCATGGGAATTGCCGGTTCCAGAGCCCTTGGCGTAATCCGTGATGTAGAACCCGCTGCCTTTGAAGTGCAGCGCGGGAGCTGACAGCAGCCTGTCAACCTTCCCACCGCATTCCTCATGCACCTGAAGCGGTTCGTCTGCAAATTTCTGCATCACTTCGAATACTTTGCCGCACTTCTCGCAGGCATATTCGTAGAGAGGCATATGTAGTGTGTTTGTCCTTTGATAACCGGCCGCACGCGGGGGTCCGGATGTTAAATAAAAACTACTTGGGTTCTCCGACAATCGGCTTGCGGGCCGGCGTGGCAGGAGCTACTTCCGCGGGAAGAGCGTTTGGATCTGCATTCAGTTGCGCAATCGTCGTCTTGCCCGTGACTAAGTCGACGGACCTCTTTAGCAGATTGTCTTCTGTACTTTTTTCTTCAGTGCCGGGCAGCGGATTGCCATCCGAATCAACATCCGGAGCACTGTCGTTCTCGGCAATGGCTACCGTCGGTGTCACGCCGGTATCCTGAATCGCTTTGCCGGAGGGAGAATAATACTTAGCCACCGAAAGAATCACAGCTCCGCCATCATCCATCTGAATAGTCTTGCGGAGACTGGCGTCGCCGTAGCTGCGCTCGCCCACTACTTGCGCCCGCTTGTCATCCAGCAATGCTGCAGCAGCGATCTCAGCACCCCCAGCCGTTGAGCGATCGGTGATCACCACGAGAGGGCCTTTCCAAACTTCGGCTTCAGCCTTCGCTGTGTATTCGGTCTTCTCTACTTTTTGGCCCTGCAAGGAAGCAATGGAGCCGCTGTCGAGGAACAAATTGGCCAGCGGAACGCCCTTTTCCTGATCACCTGTTGAGCAGTGGCGGAGATCCAAAACCATGTATGCCGCGCCCTGCTTCTTCAACTCAGCCAGCTTGTTCTTAACCTGCTCTTCGCGATTGCCCTCAAGCGTGGCCACATGCAAATAACCGACATTGCCCGGCAAGATCTTTGCTGTAATGTCGGGGACGCCGATAGAGGCGCGGGTCAGGGTGATTTTTTGCGGCTCACCAGGATTCTTCAAACGAAGAACCGAGACCTCTACGGTGCTTCCGTTATCGCCGCGCAACAACTGCTCCGCATACGCCAGCGGCATGTCGCGAGTGGCTACCTTGTTAATGGTCTCAATCAGATCGCCAGTGGAAATATTCGCCTTCTCAGCCGGCGAACCAGGAAGCGTGTCCACCACCGCGACGTAGCCGTATCGCTTCGCCAGCACTAACCCAACGCCGGCCTTTGCCGTATCGGCAGTCTTCTCAAACTGTTTGTACTGGTCTGCGTTCAGGTAGCTGGCAAATGGATCTACGCTCTCAAGCAAGCCATTGATGGCGCCGAGGGTGACAGACTTCATGTCCGGCTCTTCCACGTACTCCAGCTTGATATGTTCAAGCACTTCCGTATAGACCTTCAGATGTCCGTAAACATCATCAGTGGCGACGGCCCGGCCGCTGTTGGCGCCGAGCAAAAGTAGTACAACGACACAGGCAGAGCTGCCGACGACGGTCCATTTGAAGCTGTTATTCATGGAAAAGTAATTCCGCAGGCTAAAAACCAAGTATAACGAACATGCGGTTATTCGTTTAGACGGAAAGGTATCAATATTGTCCTGTCAGCCATTGCATGCCATCCGGTAATGGTGTGGATGCAAAGTCCAAGTGAATGACGCGGCGATGAGCTGGGACTCTGGACGGAGATGATGCATGCAGCAGCAACGGCCGCATAAGCAGGACTCCGCCCGCACCCACCTCACAAACAGTTTCCACAGAGTTTTCGCGTAGGCCCGCAATACTCGCCTCGGCTATCCGGCCGTGCCGGTGCGATCCGCAAATTATCCGTAGAGGCCCATTCCCCGGGCCGCAAGGGTCCAGGTGCATCCGCACTGCAAGCATGTTTTCCAGAACCCAAGCTGGCGGCTGAACATGGAGGACATCGGCTTTGACTGACCATGGCCCAAAGCCTTCCGCTTCTACTCTGCTTCGCACGGCAATCGTCAAATCCTGATGCCACGGGACAGTCCAGTTAGCATGGGGGATCTTGTCAAACAGAATTCCCCGGACAGGAAAGCTGTTCGTACCCAAAACCGGCTCAACCATTGATCGAATTGCTTCTGATTCGGCAAGTTCTCTGACCTCCCGAGATAAATCGAGCAGATTGCGCACAGCAAAAACACCGCCGCGGCTGCGTATGGAGTCGGTCTGGTTGATCCGCCCCAACGCAGCTAAAAGACGATTTATCGATTGTTCAGAAAGGACATTTTCAATAATGGAAAAGCCATCTGCTTCAATGTTTCCGCGCGTTCCCGGCATTAATGCTGGGACACGCTCAACACGTTTCCATCGGGATCTTTGAACCAGGCCACTCGAGCGGCCCCTCCGGGAGCCGTCCAAACTCCCAGTTCGTCCTGTTCCAGTCCTTGGAACCGCTCGAGCTTGACTCCGGCTTCCTGAAGATCGCGAGCCGCTTTCAGAATATCCGGCACGTGCCAACCTAAGACCGTGTAGACTGCTGGGACGAGTTCATGGACTTTGGTAATGCGCAGCATGTTGCCGCTTACATTAATGACCAGCGCAAAGCCGTCATTGTGAACGAACTCCAGACCCAGCCGATCAACATAGAACTCTTTGGCTAGATTCAAATCACGAGTCGCTACAAACGAGATCAACTGATAAGAATGCAAGGGCTGCATATGACCATTGAGTTTACCTCCAAAACGGCTCGTGCAGGCTGGAGGCGTGGCTAAAGCGAAAAGGCCCGGAACATCCGTCTCCGGGCCCTCCTGAACGACAGGAACGTTGATTTTACTTTGCCAGTTGCAGCTTCTTGCGCCCGTTCTTGCCCCCCGCTAGGGCTGCTGCCAAAATGGCCACTCCGGCCATGGAAAGAGTAGCCGGCTCAGGAGCCAGCGTCGGCGATACGGTGGCGATGCCGATAGCGGCGCCTGACAAATTGGGGATGCCGTAAGCGCTCGACAGCGTCGCGGCCAAGGTTGGATCGAGCGTTAATGCGTCGCCCATTCCGATGTCGAAAAATGGGACGTTGGTCGCCATCGTGGCGCCTGCTATCAAAGACCCCGTGAGTTTATCCGTTGTCAGATTTATCACGAAATCTTCGATGTCGGCCGTCACTCCGCTCTTTGTAAATGCCAACCCACCCGAGTGATCAATGATGCCTGTGCTGGTGTCGCCGCCGGTGATCGGGAACGTGGCGGTGACGCCTATCAGAGTTGCGGGCGATATAGGGGCAATCGAAAAGCCGAGGCCGGTCAACGCGCTAACGGTTGTTGTGTTGAGAGCGACGGAAGTGTCACCGCCAATAATGGTAGTGGCCTTGCCGCTTATAGCTAAGATCAAAGCGCTTCCGGTTAGCAACAGAGCCGACCGGAGAATTCTTGAATAAACCTCAAACGCCATAAATGCTACGTGGATTCCTTTCTTAACTTGTTGAGCCCAATACTGCTGAGGCTCAACAAAATTTCGACGAAAGGAGCCAACCGCCAGATGTAATGTTTAGGATTCTCCAATCAGCCAGTTTTAACCAAGGTGAAATGCTCGCTTTTCACTTCAAAGAAATGAGGACGCCGTCAAACTCGTAGAAAAGCGTTATAGTAGGTTTCGAAAGGGGAATCCTATGATTTCGCTTCTCGCTCGCAATACCATCCGGCTCGCCCTCGCTCCCGTATTTGTTGTTGTTCTCTGCCAGGCCCAGCAGCCTTCAGATTTTGCCAAAAGCTTCCAGCCTGCGCCGAACGTGCCCCCGCCGGCGGTTCAGCCTCCACTCACGAATGAGCTTCGCGGAGACATTTATATGGCGCGGAAGATGTATCGCGACGCCATTGACATGTATCGTGATGGACCCAGCGACTCCGCCGTGCTGGCAAATAAGATCGGCATCGCGTTCCACCAGATGTCGCAGCTTGATCTGGCGCGCAAGAATTATGAGCACGCTATCAAAATAAACCCGCGTTATTCGGAAGCAATCAACAACCTGGGGACCGTCTACTACTCGCAAAAGAGCTATCGCCGTTCCATCAGCCTGTACAAACGTGCGTTGAAGCTGCAGACTCCGGCGGCCTGTATTTACGCCAACCTGGGCGCCGCTTATTTCGCCCGGAAGGATTATAAAGAGGCTACCGATTATTATCAGAAGGCGCTGGCACTTGATCCGGACGTTTTTGAACATCACGGCAACTTCGGGACCATCATGCAGGAGCGCGATGTGGAAGAGCGCGCCACCTACCATCTCTATCTGGCGAAAATGTATGCTTCCACGGGATCTTCCGAGCGTGCGCTAATCTATCTCCGTAAGGCTTTGGAAGAGGGAGTAAAGGATCGAAACAAGATTCCCGATATGCCCGAATTCGCTTCTTTGAAGCGAGACCCCGCTTTCGCCCAGTTGCTCGCCCAGAATCCAAAGCCTCTTTAAAGAGGTTCTAATCTGACACTGAAAATCCGACCCCGCTCGGCGGCCGCTGCTCTCGCCGGCTTAATTTTTATCGCCGCGAGCTGCAGCAAGCACGAGGCGACTGTTGAGCGCATGGCTATTTTGCCGGCGAATGTGCTGATTAGCGACCCTGCTTCCGGCTGGCTGAAGGTGGGCGCGCCCATCGTTGTGCAACAGGACCTCGTGACCGCGCACACCCTTATTGCGGGATTCGCTGTGGATGAAGCGGGCGCAACGCAAAATGGCGCAACTCGGCTACTCCGCATTACCCTGGAGAGCCGAAACGGCGGGATCCATATTGAAGCCGCCACGGTCAATAACACCACTCATAAGGTCATCAAGACAGACACCGCGGACGCATCGCCGGCGTCCATGCTTCTCCCCGCCTTGAATAGCCTTGCAAAGAAACTTGATTCCTACGCTGTCGATTTTCCTACGAAGAATGAAGCCGCTGTGGAGGCGCTGGCGGCGGCCGATGCCAGCAATAATCCGCAACAGCGCGCGCAGTATCTGAACCAGGCCATCAATCAGGACCAGAACCTGGGGCTGGCCTGGACTTCCCTCATGGACATGATTCCTCTTGGCAGGAAGGCTGACCTGAAGCGAATGATCGACGATGCTAAAACCCACCGCGCGGCATTCTCCGCCTTAGATCGCGCAAGATTTGACATGAGCATAAATCGCCTGGAGGGCGCGCCTCCTGCCGAGCAGATCAAAGCTGCCAATGCGGTTCTGACTCTCGCGCCGAATGACCTGGATGTCCTGACCGTACTCGGAAACAATCAGATTTTGCAAGGCGATTCCGCAGCCGGCGAAGAGTCGTTACGCCGTGCCGCCCGGCTCAATCCAGGGAATCCGGAACTGCGCTTCCAACTTGCCCGCGGCTTGATGGAGCTTCGCAAATATAAAGAGGCTGAGGGCGTCTTCAATTCCATCGACAAATCGCCGTCCGTCTATCCCGAACTTGCCACTTGCATCCTGTTGGAAGGCGATAAGAAGCGCGCCGATACCGTGGCTGATAAGTTCTTTGCGTCTGTTCAGAATGAGGAACTGCGGCCTCTTCTGCATGGCGCCTGGCAGGTCATGTCGGGAGAACGCCAGAAGGGTGTTGATCTGGTCTTGAATACTAAATTCAAAACGCCAAATCTGCAAGCTATTGCGCTGGGTGAAGTGACCGTCTGGCAATTGATGGGCGGCGATTTTGACGGGGCCAAGAAGACGGTCGCCTTGTTAGTTCAGACCGGCGGCCAATCTGTCGCCTTGCCGGAAATTGCGGCGCTCTTAGACGACAAAACCACACCCATCGCAGCCTGGCAAGGTAAGGTGCAAAGCCTTAGCCTGCCTGAGAATGTCAAGCAGCCCATCCTGGCTTATGGCTTTTTCCTTCGTGGCAACTACGACGACGCGGCCAGAGTTTGGCAGCAGGTCAATGACGCAACACACGGCGAAGATCTGCACGCCCGAGTCATGCTGGCCTCTTCGCTGGACCGCGCCGGCAAGCCTACGGGCGGCCGGGTTATGGTCCTGCCGTTTACGCCCGAATTCGCAGATCTGTACTCGGCCGTTTCGTTCACGGAACTGCGCCGTCTTTTGGCTAAAGGTTAGGCGGAGTTGATCGCGTCATGCTTTGTGAGCATGACGCGTACAGGACTCGACATCATCAAATATTCAACCGGCTCGATTTCAGGCGAGCGCTCTACGGAAGCCTCACCAAGGGTTCCGCCTTCTCACCCGCGAGCACGGCTTGCGCGTCTTCCGCGGTGAACTCACGCGTCTTCGCCGAATGATTCATGCTGCAGAACTTAGGCCCGCACATGGAACAAAACGCTGCGTCTTTGAAGCCCTCTTCCGGAAGCGTCTCATCGTGCATTGCTTCAGCCGTTTCGGGGTCCAGCGATAAGGCAAACTGCTGCCGCCAATCGAAATTGAAGCGCGCCCTGGAAAGCTGATCATCGCGATCGCGAGCGCCCTTGCGATGCCGCGCCACATCAGCCGCATGCGCCGCAATCTTGTACGCGATAATGCCTTGCTTCACATCTTCCTTGTTCGGCAGTCCCAGGTGCTCCTTGGGCGTGACGTAACAGAGCATAGAAGCGCCATGCCAGCCGATCATCGCCGCGCCAATGGCCGAAGTAATGTGATCGTAGCCGGGTGCAATATCAGTCACCAGCGGGCCTAGGGTATAGAATGGCGCGTCGTAGCAGAGCTCGCGTTCCTTCTCCACCTGAAGAGCAATCTGGTCCAGGGGAATATGGCCTGGCCCTTCAATCATCACCTGCACATCATATTGCCAGGCTTGCTTGGTCAATTCACCCAGCGTTTTCAGCTCAGCAAATTGCGCAGCATCGCTGGCGTCGGCCAGGCAGCCCGGGCGCAGTCCGTCACCCAGCGAAAAGCTGACGTCATGCTTCTGAAAAATCTTGCAGATGCGGTCGAAATTTTCGTACAGCATGTTCTGCTTATGGTTCTTCACCATCCATTCGGCCAGAATCGCGCCGCCGCGGCTCACAATGCCCGTGATGCGCTTGGAAGTGAGCGGGATATATTGCACCAGAACGCCTGCATGGATGGTCATGTAATCCACGCCTTGCTCAGCCTGTTCTTCAATAACTTCCAGCAAGACGTCGATGTTCAGGTCTTCCACCCGGCGGACGCGGCTCAGCGCCTCATAAATCGGCACGGTGCCAATCGGCACAGGAGAAGCGCTGATAATTGCTTTGCGGATGGCCGGAATGTCGCCACCGGTGGAAAGATCCATCACCGTATCTGCGCCGTATTTTACGGCGTATTGCAGCTTGTCCAGTTCATCATCAATGTGCGAAGTGGTCGCCGAATTGCCAATATTTGCGTTGATTTTGCATCGGGATTCAACGCCGATGCACATGGGTTCCAGGCTCGCGTGATGAATGTTGGCGGGAATAATCAGCCGTCCGGAGGCGACTTCGTCCCGAATCAGTTCCGCCGTGAGGCCTTCACGCCGGGCGACATATTCCATTTCAGGCGTGATCGTCCCTTGGCGGGCATAGAACATCTGTGTGCGAACAGCGTCCTGTTCGTGCGATCGGAGCCACTCATTGCGAGTCATGTTCCGATTATAGGAGGTCTCGACAAGAACCCGTTGCCGCGGATTACGCCGTCAAAACCGCGCGGTGCATCTGTTCGGTCAGTTGTTCGACCGAGGCCGCTGAGTCAAGCGTCAATGCGTCGCCAACGCTGACTGAAATCGTTCCTGTTCGGAACCATCGGTGATCAATCGAGGTCTTGAGTTCTCCCAGGCCATCGATTCTGACCGGAATCACGGGAACACCGAGTTCCTGCCAAAGCAAGCCTGATCCCGAGCGGAAAGGTTGTAGCTGTGCATCATCAGATCTGCGGCCCTCCGGAAAAACCAATACGCTGTAACCTTTGTCAACGGCCTCGCCCGCGTGCCGAAAGCTGTCTCGAAATCCGGCAGCCTGGGGCAGCGGGAAAACGTTGAATAGGACGGTAATCAGCCAGTAAGCAATGGGGGAAAGCGGATGAGCGCGGCCCTTCTTGAAATCCCGCAGCATCTCGCCCGACATAGCAATCGCTACGCGCTGGCGAATACGGTGCGGCAAGGCGAGCAGCACAAACGGCGCATCGTAAGAGGTGAGGTGATTGCAGATGATCAACGCTGGACCACTGGGCCATTCCTTGGGCTGACGCACCACCTTCGGCTTGGCTAAGAATCGCAGAATCGGCATGGCCACTGCTTCGATAAAGCACGCCCTCGCAAGCTGGACCAGCGGATTCCACGGCCATTTCCAATACCGGTGATCCGGCTTTACGCTGACGCTTGACGAGCCTCTGCGCACTAGGTCGTCCAGCTCGCCCTTCGTACGCACCTTCGACAAATCCTCGTCGGTGAGCGAAACGCCAAATTGCTGTTCCACTTGGGCCTGCAATTCAACCCGCCCCAAACTATCGAGATTGAGTTCGCCGCCGGAGTCATTTTTAGGTTTCAGGACAATGGCACGCTTCATCACCTTGCCGGTGGACGTCCTGGGCAAATCCGGCTCAGGCCACGTTTGCCAGCGGCGTATTTGCTGGTAGTCCGCCAGCCTGGCATTGGCAGCCTCCACCACGGACTCCCCGGAAGTGCCGGGTGACAGCACCAGGACGGCCACCGGTTCCGGGCCGCTTTCCGTTTCCGCCTCGATGACGGCAGACGCTCTGACGCCCGCCTGCCTGTTGAGTGCCGACTCCAAGTCTTCGGGATAAATATTCAACCCAGCCGAGGTGACGATGACCTCCTTTTTGCGCCCGCGGAACTTGAGATTGCCTTTCTCGTCAAATTCGGCCAAATCTCCGGTATGCAGCCATTCGGAAGACTGATTCTGAATTTGTCCTTGCTGCCAGACAGTGTTTGAAATGGTTTCGCCGCGAACCAGCACTTCGCCATCCTCGCTCAGCTTCACCTCGCGTCCCGGCAGAACCCGGCCAATGGTGCCGCTGGCGGCATGGAAGGGATGATTCAGGCTCACCAGGGCGGTTGTCTCCGTCATTCCATAGCCCTGGACCACTACAAAACCCAGCCGTCCCCAGAACTGCTCCGCCGTTGATGAAAGCGATGCACCGCCGCAGATGAATGCCCAGAATTTGAAGCCAAACGCTTTGTGGACATCCCGAAAATGCCACCAGCGCTGCCAGGCATTGAGCTTTGCGGCGCCTTCAATGCGAGCCTCCAAACCAGGAAACCGCGCCACCACGTAAGCCTGCATCAGGTCCAGCACCCGCGGTACCGCAGCCAGCACGGAAATTCTGTCCCGTTTGATCTTCTCCAGCATTTCGCGAGCCACCGGACGCAATTCATAATGCAGTTCGGCGGCAAGCAGAGGCGGCGTCCATAACCCCATGAATTGCCCGAAAACATGGCTCAATGGAAGTGTATGCAAGATGCGGACGGGATGAAACGGTCGCTCATACTTCAGGTACTTCTTCATCTCGCGCTCAATGGGCAGAAGACTCGCCAGCACGTTCCCGTGCGTGTGGACAATGCCTTTGGGCTCTCCCGTGGTGCCAGAGGTGAAGATGATCTGCAGCGCGTCGGAGGCGTTCAAGTCCTGGATTGCTTCGGCTTCGCGAGCGGGCAGGGAAGAGCCAAAGTCAGAGAAGGGCAGTGGCCTCACTCCTAATGCGGAAAGCTTGTGACCGTCTCCCGTGGCCAAGCCAGGCTGAACATCAGTTGCCACGTTAACGGCGAATTCGAGAGAACCCGCGTAATCAAGCGGCACCGGCAGTACACCGCGCATCACGCAGCCGAAAAAGGCCGCTACCCACTCGGCACAATTGTCGCCCCAAATGAGCACTCTGTCGCCTTTGCGAATGTTGTTTTGCTCTAAGTAGGCCGCAAAACGGCGCGTCATCTGAGCGAGTTCCGAATAGGTGGTTCTGCTTTCGCGAACGCCGCGCAGGGAGACAATCGCAATGTCTCTTCCGTGCAAGTCGAAATTGGTTACTAAGGAAGCGAGATTCGTGCGCTCAGGTGTCTCAGGCAAACAACTTAATTATGCGCGTGACGCTGATTCTAATGCGCGAGCCAGTTACGAATAATAACCGTCGCGGCTCTGCACAATTAGTCCCTTCTGCTTTACCTGCACATCGATCTTGCGGAAACCGCCATCGGATTCCGGCTTGTCCGACGTGTAACCGATGCTGTACTGATTGCGCAGTTCCTCATCAATCTGGGAGTAAATATCATCCAGCGACTTCTTGTACTCAAAATACCCGCCACCCGTCGCCTTTGAAATCTGCTTCAGGATCTTCTTGCCATCGACTCGCTCAGCGCCGCCGCGATTTCCACCATAACCGCCTCCGCCAAATCCGCGAGAAAATCCGCCGCCCTCGGAATCCGCAATGTGGATGGAATAACCCAGCATCTCCGCTCGCTGAGCTGAGCGAATGGCCGAATCAATCGTTTCTTTACTGCCGTTGTCCTCTCCGTCGGTCAACATGATCACGGCCTTGCGTCCCTGCTGCTTCTGCAGAATCTCATCCGCGGAAAGGTACACCGCGTCGTAAAACTTTGTTCCACCGCCATGCTGGCGGCCGCCACCCGCGCCTCCTCCACCGCGGCGTCCGCCGCCGCCCATTCCACCCCGACCACCACCGGGCCATCCCATTCCGCCACCACCCGGGAACCCGACTCCCCCACCGCCCCAGGTTCCTCCACCACCGCCGTTTCCGCCGCCATTTCCACCGCCACCGCTGCCATTCGGATCATTTCCATTGCCCGCCTGCTGCTGAGGATTTGACGCCTGAACCAAGTCCAGCGCCTTTTCCAACCGCTCACGAGAGGCAGTCAAATCCTGCAGCAGTTCCACTTCGCGGTCAAAGTGGATGATGAAAGCCTTGTCCTTCTCCGGACGCAGTACGGATTCCAAAAACTTGTAACTGGCGTCCCGCTCGGTGGCAATGTTCCGGCGCTCACTGCCGCTGGTGTCAATCAGCAACCCGAGAATCAAGGGCAAATCACTCTGCTGGCTGAAGTAGGAAATCGTCTGCGGGCGGCCATCTTCGGTTAATGTGAAGTCGTCTTTGGTTAAAGCTTTGACGATCTTGCCGTCCTTGTCCCGCACGGTTGCGAGTACATTAATGACTTTTACGCTGGTGGAAAACTGTGCGCGGAGGAGGGAAGGCAATACAGGCGCCGCTAAGAGAGTTTTGAGAAACACCCGGCGCGCGGAGCTTTGCGATGTGAGAGGCATCGCCAACTAGGATGTGGGGAAACGGTGGCGCGTTCCCCAAAATTGGCTTACTTGCCGGAAGCTGCGGCTCGCGGCGGCAACACGGTAAGCCGTTCGCCGCTCACCTTCTTATTCCTCCGAAAGTCGGCAGCACCGGCGGGGACCGGGCGTTCCTCGTTCGAATCAGTGTCCAGCAGGGAAGCAGGCATCGGGCTCATCCGGCTTGAAATCTGCCGCAGGAACCTCAAAGATCTCGGCGTACCCGCCACGATGTGTGTTCCGTGTGCGTGCATATCCCGGAGTAACAGATAGCCGGCATGATCGTAGCCGGTGATTCGAGTGATGTCAACACTGATACGTCGCGGAACGTTGGTAAAGAGTGCTGCCTTCCAGGCAACAGCCGCGTCCGTGACGGCTGAAGCTGCAAATTCTCCGGAGATTTCAATTCGAAACTCTTCGGCCTTATCGGTGATGTAGAGAGTCATCTTTGGCCTCGTTGACACACGTAGTGTGTCGACTTACACAAATATGGACTCTATCTTCCGTTTTTCATATACGTATCACTGTCAGATATTTTCATTTTTTTACAGTAGGAAACAATTGGAGGAACTAAGCATCTTGGTTGATGAGGGAGCAACAAAAGAGGGTGCAAAAGCAGTCGAAAGCAAGAAAGATCCTGCCAGGCTCGCCCTATCCTCAGGGCGCAACTTGGGACGGGGCGGGAGTCAACTTCGCGATCTATTCTGAGAACGCAACGGGCGTTGAACTCTGTTTGTTCAATGATCTGGACCAAGAGGAAAGTGAATGCATTTCCATAACCGAATGCAGCGGCTTTGTATGGCATTGCTACATTCCCGGCCTAAGCATCGGTCAACTTTACGGTTACCGGGTGGATGGACCTTATGATCCGGATAAAGGTTTGCGTTTTAACAAGGCCAAACTCCTTATCGATCCGTACGCTAAGGCCATTGCGGGAGAAGTGGACTGGAACTACCCGGTTTTCGGATACAAATTGGGTGATCCGGCCGGAGACCATGCGAAGTGCGATGAGGATGATGCCAAAGGTATACCCAAGGGTGTCGTCACAGCGCCGCGTTTCGATTGGAAGGGCGACACGCCACCTCGAATACCGCTTCACGAGTCGGTGATCTATGAAGTTCACGTCAAGGGTTTTTCGAAACGAAATCCCGAGGTTCCGGAAGAATTGCGGGGCACCTATCTCGGTTTGGTGTCTCCTCCTTCCATCCAATACCTGAAAAAGCTGGGTGTCACCGCGGTGGAACTGATGCCCGTTCATGATTTCCTGCAGGACAAAACGCTGCTTGATAAGGGGCTCCGGAACTATTGGGGCTACAACACGACAAACTTTTTTGCGCCGGAAGCTCACTATTGCAGCTCCGGCGACCGGGGACAACAGGTACTGGAATTCAAGACGATGGTTCGTGAGCTTCATCGGGCGGGCCTGGAAGTCATTCTGGATGTCGTCTACAATCACACCTCGGAAGGGAATCACCTTGGACCTACTCTGAGTTTCAAGGGTATCGACAACACAACCTACTACCGAACGGTCGCTGATTGTCCCCGCTTCTACATGGATTACACCGGCACGGGAAACACGCTGAATATGCGTATGCCCCAGGTGATCAAGTTGGTGATGGACAGCCTGCGGTACTGGGTTGAAGAGATGCATGTGGATGGCTTCCGCTTTGATCTGGCTTCGACGCTGGCGCGAGAATTGCACGATGTCGACCGCCTTTCGGCTTTCTTCGATGTGATCAACCAGGACCCGGTTCTGTCCTGCGTCAAGCTTATTGCCGAACCCTGGGATGTCGGCGAAGGCGGCTACCAGGTTGGCCAATTCCCATCTTTATGGGCGGAATGGAACGGCAAGTACCGGGACGTGGTCCGCCGCTATTGGAAAGGCGACGATGGGCAGTTGGCTGAACTCGGCTACCGGCTCACTGGAAGCAGCGACCTTTACCAGCGGGACGGACGCAAGCCCTCCGCCAGCATCAACTTCATTACCGCTCACGATGGCTTCACTCTCAATGACCTGGTGAGTTACAACGAAAAACACAACGAAGCCAACGGCGAGGGTAATCGGGACGGTTCAAACGACAATCATTCGTGGAACCACGGCGTGGAAGGTCCTACCGACGACCCGCGGATCATCGAGTTGCGCGAACGGGAAAAGCGCAATTTTCTTTTGACTCTCCTGCTGTCACAGGGCGTTCCCATGCTGTGTGCCGGAGACGAAATGGGCCGCACGCAGGGCGGAAATAACAACGCTTACTGTCAGGACGACGAAATCAGCTGGCTGGATTGGAATCTGGATGAACGCAAACTGGCCCTGATTTCCTTTACCACTAATCTGATTTCCCTGCGGCGTGCGCATCCGAACCTGAGAAGGCGCAAGTTCTTCCAGGATCGCCAGATCAGTCCCACCAAATCCAGCACGCAAAAGGTGGACGAACTGGATGTTAAGGACATCACCTGGTTCCGTCCGGATGGGCATGAGATGACTGAAGACGAGTGGAATGCCGGATGGGTCCGCTGCTTGGGCGTCCGGCTCAGCGGGCGGACCTTGAGCGACACCAATCAGGACGGCGAACCGCTAAAGGATGATACCTATCTGATGTGTTTCAACCCGCATCACGAGAACATAGCGTTCTACCTGCCGGCCTGTACGAAGGCCTGCAGTTGGGAAGTCCTGTTAAATACTATCGACACAATTCCAAACGAACCCCGTGCGGTCAAGCAGGACGAGCCGCTCGACCTGCTGCCGCATTCAGCAGTTGTGCTGAGAGAGGCCATCGCGCGGAGTTCCATCGAAACCTTGAGTGAAAAGCCTGTCATGATGGAACTTGTGACATAGGGTGTAGAAGACTCAGGCGTGGAGCATGGTGTCCACGCCTGACTTATCTCCTCCCGGATTGACCGATAACAAGTATTATGTCAACTCAAAACAACTTCTAGAGCGCGGCGATTCCGTTTTGCCCAATCTTCGCGCCCAGTACCGGAAGGATCTGCACCAATTTCAAACTGCCATCCTGCTGAATCGCTTCTACACCGATTGTCCCCGTCCCTGCGTTGAGAGCATAGAGATACTTCCCGTCACCTGAAATGGCGATATCCAGATCGACACTGCCAGTTGGGAAAGTGGCGGCCACTTCACCAGGCAGAGCCGTTAACAGACCACTCGCGCTGATGCTAAAGCCGGAAAGACTGCTGCTAGCGGAGTTTGCCACATACACGTATCGGCCATCGGGCGTAAAGGCAAACCAGCAACTGCCGTTTCCTAGGGTCGGAAGAGCGCCCGTCAGTGTTGTCAGGTCACCGCTTGACCCGATACTGAACGAGGAGATGGTGGTGGGTCCCCCGTGTACCGCGACCAGCGTGCCTTGGGGAGCAAAGCCTACGTCAAACAAACCGGCGCTCTGGTCTTTCGTGGTGACCAGCGTGCCCAGCATGCCATTTGGAAGCACAGGATAGATATCAATGTTGTTGGTCAACTTCTCTGAGACCGCTAGATATTCTCCGTCAGGACTGAAAGATACCGAACTCGCACCGGAATTGGAGGTCGTCAAATAGCGCTGCGACCCCGCAATCGGATATAGTATCCCGTCGTCCACCCTGAAGCCCATCACGTTACTGTTGCCGGCAAAGTTAAGGACGTATACCAAGTTTCCAAACTGCGCTACGGATACGGGAGCGCTGCCCTCAGTTGGCTTCACATCCGCCAATTCAAGTTTCGGACCATCTACGCGGAACGAAGAAACCGTGCCGCTACCGGCATTCACGGCAAAAAGCAACGAGTGATCGGTGCTTAACGTCAGGCTTCCTTGTGATCCCAGCGGATCGGTTGTGCCGCCGCTGCCACGGCCACCTGTTTCATATTTCCCGCTGGCCTTCAAAGTGCCGTCGGCTTGACGAGTGAAGCTTAACACTTTGTTACTGGTTGCGCCGTTAGTCATTACAAACACGGCAGACTTAGGTGTCCAAGTGCCTTCGGCGGCTTGGACATCTTGCGTCAAACCGACGGCAAAAGAAAGTGCTGAAAGAAAAATAGCGTACTTCATCAAAGACTCACCTCTTTATGATTGTTGGAGGCCAGCAAATACACTGGCCCCTCCTCTCGCTTCGTAGTGAACTAAGAAGAAGTTACGCCTTCTCAGGGATTTAACCGATTTATCGAAACGCCGCCTGAAGCGGAGTGTTTCGCACCCGTTGACTACTGGGTGCTGATGGTCAGACCGTTCAACTGAGGTGCGCTCTGCACGGTCCCATTGTTCAAGGCGCGCAGAGAAACGGTCAGCAAATTATTCGTGACCGTGGTGGTTACCGAGGCGCTCGCGGGAATCCGGCAGGTGTCGGATTCGGCACTTGAAATATCGAAAGCGGTCAGCACTCCATTGACGTCCAAAATCACCGGACCAGGCGCAAGGTTTGAGCCCCCGCCCGTCGGGTCGAAAATGCCGCTGCATTCCCCTCTGCCAAAGTAGTATGTCACCAGGTAAGTGTCATTCGGAACGACGAAAGGTCCATAAGTGAAATCGTCTCCCCAGGTGTAATTGTAAGTTTCATAGAGCGGCGCGTTCTGTATGCTTCCCCAAATGTTTGAAGGATAGTTATCATTCTGCTGGGAGAAGCTGCCGGATTCGAAACCCAGAGTGTCAGCCATCCATTGATGGCCCTGCGAATCCGTGTAACTGTTAGGGTTGCCGACGTCGATCCGGATGGTACCGGCCGGAACCACCCAGGCGTAAACCGTGGCAGTGGCCAATGAACTGGCCGCGGCTGTCACAGTGAGTGTCACTGGAGTAGGCGTTGACACCGAAGGCGGTATGTAAGTGGATGCACCCCAAAACGTGCCCTTCGAGGCGGACCAGGTCACCGACGTGTTAGCGGAGCCATTCACCCACGAGCTCAACGAAAGATTTTGCCCCGATTGGAAAATCAAACTAGTGTAAGGCGTCCCTACTAAAACGGTTTGCAGCGGCGCTGTCAGCTCGGCTTTGACCCGCTGCGTAGTGCTTGACATCATCAGCGAAGATTCGTCTACCACCTCAAAGTTGGCGGAGGTGATGTTTGAATAGCTGATCTCGGTCAGCGCCGCAGCGGCCGAAGCATCCAGATTTACGTCCGAATTGGTCTCAATCTGATTGATTCCTCCAATGTCGGCCAAGATCATGCCGTAATTCTGCAGCGCTCGCAAGACAACCTGTGCCTTTGGGCTGAAGCCGGATATGTTGAAACTGCTCTTCAAGCGCCAGCGTGATCCCATGGGCGCGGCCCCGCTTTGCCATCCGGTGCTGGACGTCGCCGGCCAGAGATATTGATTGCTGATGCAACCTGTGCAAGAGGTAAACCGCAAGGCGTGGTTGATGGACCCGGAATTCAATTCCGACAAGTGCATGGTCAAGGGCAGGAGCGGGAGCCCGGCGGCATCGGTCGTTCCCCCGGTGGGCTGCCCATAGCTGGTGGACGAGTAGGTATATCCCGATTGGGCGTTTGTACCGTTGGCGCCTCCCCCGTCCTGGTAGCTCTCATAGACCTGGCAAGTCTGATGATTGATGCTGATCAGATGATGATCAGCCTGGCCATCATTCGTTAATTCTCCGTTTTCTCTCTTTCGAGGATTAGGAGCAAATACAAACGGTTTCCCGTTTAAGCGCGGGGTGTAATAAAAGGTCGGCGAGGCCGTAATAGGCGTCGAATTATTAATAATATTTACGCCGAAACTATTCAAGAACGTCACGGGAACCGCGCCAATATTCAGACTCTGAGCGACCCAAGCGGCCGAATTCGAGTGTACAGGTAAAGACGCAATTGGCGTATTATAAACTGAATCATTTGCGCCAATCTGACAGCCGGCGTAACTGTTCGCGGCGACTGTCCCTTGGGAGCTCACCGTCTGAAGATGCGGTATAGGTGAGGTTGTTATGGTTCTGGCTTGCATCACCGCAGTAAATGCCAGCATAATTAATGGTATTTTCATAAACAGTTTAGATCTCAGTGCTCAATTAACGAGGGTTGACATCAGTCTAAACTGTTTGGTGGTTCCATTACTAGTACTTTTGCAGTTAAATGAGATGAAACGGATAAAAAACATAACGTTATCCGATAAATGCGCGTCTGAATGTAGCGCCTAACCAAAAAAAAGGGCCTCCTGCCAATTCTTAATGGCAGCGAGGCCCGAGGGAAAACCCGAGTTTATTTTCTAACGATGATGCCCGCCTCCGCTATTATTTGAGTGGGATTCCGCGTGGCCACCGCCGCTATTTCGGGGTTGGGGAGCACTTTGAGGTTGAGTTCTTCCGCCAGAATTATTACTTCTTTGCTCACGGTTCGCACCAGACCAGCCTGATGTGTAATTCCCGGGCGTACGGCCGTTTGAATAGGGGCCGGCGGGATAACTCGAACGCGGCGCCTGATAGCTGGGAGACGCCGAATATCTCGGTGCTTGATAAGTGTTTCGGGTATTGGGCGGTGCTTGGCCGAAACTGTGCCAGCCGCTTGACTCCTGCGGGTTTGAGAAAGAGTGATAACTGGAGCGTGGTGCAGGCGACGGCTGGCCGAAATTCTGCCAACCACCTCCAGCCGCTGAATAACCACGCGCCGCCGGACCGCTTGCCGCGCCTGCGACGGTGGATCTGGGAGCGGGCGCTCCGAATGAATGCCATCCAGCGCCAGCCTCGCCGTAGTTCCGGTTTCCGCCCGTGAACCCGTTTGGTGTCCTCGCGGCCGCCGACGAGGAACGGAAGAAGCTACGGGATTGCGCCACCGCCAAATGGCTGCTTGCAAAGGGCTGGCGGTTGGAATAGACAAAGCTGGCTCGGGTTGTCGAAACGGGCAGCCTACTGCTGAAAGCGCTTGCGCCTTGAATTTGAGATCGGGTAGCGAACGTAAATCGCTGATGCGGTCCGCCGAACCCGTTGTAGGCCGCAGTCACTGCCCCGCCCCGAACGAATGAGTTCCGGTAAGAGCCGATCCCGTAACCATCCCGGAAGCCGTCGCGGTACCCGTTCCGTCCGCCCCACCATGGATGGCAGCGTTCGTACGGCGCCAAAGCGACCCATCCTAGTCCGCCAAATCCGACGCCTACACGGCCAAATCCGAAAAATGCAACCAGCGCCGGACTCCAATATGCCCGATACGCGCGAGGGCCCGGGAACCAGCACCAACCATACCCGGTATTCCAAAACCAGCGACCGTAGTGGTAAGGGGCCCAGCCCCAGGGCGAGTAGTCAATCCAGGTCCAGCCATAATAATCCGTGTAACTCCACTGGCCATCACTGTAGGGCGACCAATCGGGAGCCACGCCCTGCGGACGCCACACCTCACCATAGCCGGAGGGCACCCAATTACCGTACCGGTCCAGATCAGCCGCGCCCTGGACGCCAGCATTTACATATTGATAACTTCGCGGCGCGTCGAAGTCACGGTCACGATCTTCACTCCACTGCTCAAACTGATCTCGCTGCACCTCGGATATCGTCTGCATCTCCGGATCGGAAGCATCACCGCGCACAATCACAGATCGACCCGAATCAATCCGTTCTGATCCGCGCGGCCCGAACACTTCCAACTGGCCGTTGCGAACCGTGATCTGTGATGTCCCATTGTCAAAGACCGAAATCCGGTACTCGCCTTGCGTCACGGCGCGAATACCCACACTGGGCGTGTCAATCTCCAGTTGGGTTTGCGCATTAGGCAACACTCTGAAAATCAGTGTCCCGAGGCCCAACTGAACTTGCGCCCTCTGAAACTCCAGATCAGCCACAGTCAGGGCAGTGTCTGGGCCGAGCCGCAGGATTGTCCCTTCATCGAACTGCAATTCAGCGCGCGATCCGGCCGAAGTCTGCACCTGATCATGGGTCATCACCGGAGCGTTTGCCAGGGCGGCGGTCAACTGGCCGTTATCACCGCGCTGGATGTTCACGTCCCCCTGGACGATGCTGAGCCGCGCTACGCCATGCTGCAGGTCTGCCGGATCAGGATTTTCCGGCCCCGCCTCTGTGGGGGCAGGGCTTGAACTCCCGCCATCGGGATACTGGCCTGGCGGATAAGCGGCAGGCGGGGGCCCACCGGCCGGAGCCGGTGTCCATTGTCCAAAGACGGCGGGGACAAGCAAGACCAAAACGGCCCCAAAACTGAGATTCGCTTTCACGCATGAGTCACTTACAATTGACCTGCCACATCAAAATCCCTTGTTTCCCTTTACTTGTAAGGCATCGGGAGGGTAGGACGTGGTTGAAATACACCAGAGCGGTTGAGACCAACCCCCGAATGAGCCGGCCTTGGCTCTAAAGCGGAAAGGCTGCATGCACTCTGGTCCAGGAGGAGCCGTCGCTCTCAATCCACAATTTGCCCTTATGCGCGCGCATGATCTTGCTGCAAATCGCAAGTCCTAAACCGTTGCCAGGAAATTCTTTACCGTGCAAACGCTTAAATGGCTGCAGAACCAGTTCGAAATACTGCGGCTGAATGCCGACACCGTTATCTCTGACTTTGAGAATGACCGCCGGGCCCTCCGCAAGCTCGTCTTCCTGAGCCTCAATTTGAATCACAGGAGCATCGGGTCTTCGGTAGAGCAACGAGTTCGAAATCAACTGCTCGAGCAACTGGGTGACTTGCCCCTCATGCGCGGAGATCTCAGGCAGATCAGCCACATGAACCACAGCCTGGGCCGCCTTGATGGCGCTTCCCAGCTTGTATTTGGCCATTTGAATGGCTCCGCCCAACGTGATGGTGGTCAAAGCCGGAGCCGGATCAACCCGTGAGTACGCCACCAGATTCTCCAGCAGCCGCTTCATGCGCTCCACGCCCGAAGTAATGAAGCCGGTGATTTCCTTACTCTCACCCTGATTTGCATACAGGCGCTCCAGCAACTGACTATACGTCGTAATTGCGCGCAACGGCTCCAGAAGATCATGATTGGCGGCAAAAACGAAGTACTGTAATTCCTGTTTGGCCGTTTCGGCCACCTGTTGAGCCGCCCGAACTTCAGCCTCCAAATCCGCAATCCGGGCCAACGCGCCTTTGAGCGGATCTTCAGTCATCATTGAAGTACTGCTTGACATGGTGATAGGTGGTCATTACGCGGCGCGCAGCAATCCCAGGCGCTCCAGCAGAGCATTTGCATCTGGATCGCGGCCCATAAACTGCCTGTACAACTGCGCCGGGTCGACACTGTCGCCTTTCTCTAAGATGTTGACGCGATAATCGGCTCCAGTCGCAGCATTAAAGATGCCCTCGCGACGGAAACGCGAAAAAGCGTCCGCATCCAAAACCTCTGCCCACTTATAGGAGTAATAGCCGGCCCCGTAGGCCACCGGACTCGCAAACAGATGGGTGAAACTGGCAATCATGGCGTAATGCGGCGGCAGTTCGGCCGGTGTGAACTGCGCCAAAATGTCACGGGCAAAAGCCATCACATCCTGGCCGCCATTTGGGTCGAACTCACGATGCAGCTTGAGATCCACCAGCCCGAACCCCAATTGGCGCATTTGTCCATTGGCGCTTCTAAAAGTTCGAGCCCGGTACATCTTTTGGAAGAGAGTGTCTGGTATCGGCTCGCCGGTTTCATGGTGCCGGGCGAACAAGTCCAGCGCCTCGCGCTCCAGACACCAGTTCTCCATAATCTGCGAGGGCAGCTCCACGAAGTCCCAGGGAACATTGGTGCCTGACAACGCCCGCACCGGTACGCGGCTCAATACATGATGCAGCAAATGCCCGAACTCATGGAAGATGGTTTCCACTTCCCGATGGGTCAACAGAGAAGCTGCCTCGCCAATGGGCGGAGTCAAGTTACCGCACATCAGCCCAATGTGCGCGATGCCGGCGTCGGGGTTGCCGGTGAGCAGCGAATCCATCCAGGCGCCGCCACGCTTGTTCTCGCGCGGAAACCAGTCCGTGTAGAATCCGCCCAGCAACAGTCCGGATTTTAAATCGTTCACGCGGTAATATTTCACCGCCGGGTCCCAGCCTTGAACGCCAGGCTCTTCCGCCACGCTAATCCCCAACAGACGCCCGAAGAGATCAAACATGCCCAAAACCACTTTGTTCAATTCAAAGTAGGGCCGCAGTTCCTCTTCGTCGAAATCGTACATTTCCTTCCGCTGCTTCTCCGCCAGATAGGAGATGTCCCAGGCTTCCACCGTCGGATATCCGATTCTGCCGCCGTATTCCTGCAGCGTTTCGTTCTCTTTCTTGAAATAGGGGAGAGTCTTGTTGCGAAGATCTTCCACAAACAACTGGGCTCGCTCGCCGCTGTGGGCCATTCGCTCATCCAGCACCAGGTCGGCAAAATCGCGATAACCCAGCAGTTCCGCCTTCGCTCGCCGCAGCTTGAGAATTTCCAGAATCAGATGCCGGTTATCCAGCTCGCCCATGGTTGCGCGCGTGGTGCTCGCGTCCCACAGGTCCCTACGAATCTGCCGGTCATCCAGGTAAGTCATAGCCGCCACGTAACTCGGCCCCTGCAGAGTGAAGCGCCAGCCCTCTTTACCTTTGGCCTTGGCGCTTTCCCGCGCTGCGCTCCGCGCAGATTCCGGAAGTCCGGCCAGTTGCGCGTCATCCGTCAGAACCAGTTCAAAGGCATTGGTCGCATCCAAAACATTCTGCGAGAACTTGGTTGTGATTTTCGTTAGCTCAACATCAATTGCTTCCAGTTTTGCTTTGCCGGCGGCATCCAGATCGGCCCCCGCCCGCCGGAAGCCGGTGATGGTCTTCTGCAAGTTCCTGGCATGAACCCCTGTCAGCGTCTTGGCTTCCTCGCTATGGCTTACCTGTTTGACAGCGTTCCACAACTCCGAATTAAGCGGAATTGAGGTATAGAAAAGGCTGACCGGACCCTGCACCGCATTGAAGGCTTCCCTCAACTCCTGGGTGGTCGCCACGGATTCAAGGTGGCGAACAATGGACATGGCAAAGTCGAGGGGCTCAGTCGCGTGGTCCAGTGCCATCAAGATCGAGTCGTAAGTTCGTTGGGCGGCTGGATCGGCGATTGCGGCAATCCGGTTACGCACCTGCTCAATCAACGAAAGAACTGTTGGTTCAACCATTTCAGCTTTCACGTCGGCAAAGCCAATGGGAAAACCCACTTCTAGCAGCGGATTGGGGGTATAGATAGAATGATCCTTCATTGTTTTATACGAGGCGAAGTGTTGAATGGTGTGCCGGTTGGATTACCAGACCCGGCAAGCATGCACCGCATACATTTTGTCGGTAGCTTTGCATGAGAAAGCCTGGCTGAACTCCGGCATATTTGAAAGCACTCCATTGGTGCGGAATCTGCCGGGTGAATGTGGATCTGTCTGCGCACGGACACGCGCTTCTTCCGGCCGTTGATTCTCACACCACATCTGGGCGAAGGCGATAAAGAACTGCTGCTGGGGCGTATAGCCGTCCGTCTTCTCAGTCAGCAACACACCCTTCTTCTTCAGCACGTCCATCAGGGCCGCATAAGCCAAGTGGATTCCACCGTTGTCTGCCGTGTTTTCGCCCAGCGTGAGCTTACCGTTCAACTCGATACCTGGCTCAGGGCTGAAGCCGCCATATTCATTCACAAAGCAGTCTGCCAGCTTATTGAACTGGTCCTCGTCTTCCTTGCTCCACCAGTCTTTCAAATTCCCGTCGCCATCAAACTGACGCCCTTCGTCATCGAAGCCGTGAGTTAATTCATGCCCAATCACTGCGCCGATGGCCCCGTAAATGGCAGGATCGCCCGCGGCATTGGAGTAAAACGGCGGCTGCAGAATACCGGCGGGAAAATTGATATTGTTTTCCGTGGGATTGTAATAAGCGTTGACCGTCGGCGGCGTCATGCCCCACTCAGAGCGGTCCACCGGCTCGCCGATTTTATTCAAATCGCGCCGCGCCTCAAACTCATTCGCGCGGACTACGTTGCCAAAATAATCCGTGGGCTCTATTTTGACGGTGGAATAATCCCGCCACTTGTCCGGATAACCGATCTTGTTGGTAACCTCGCTCAGCTTCAGCTGCGCTTCTTTTTTCGTCTGCGGGCTCATCCAGGTAAGGGAGTTGATGTCGGTTGACATCCCCTGCTCGATCTCGTGAACCAGCGCGAGCGTGCGAGCCTTCCCTTCCTCACCAAACGTCTTCTCGACGTATTTTTTCCCCAATGCTTCTCCCAATTCGCCATCCACCACATCCACACAGCGCTTCCAGCGCGGACGCATTTCAGGAGTTCCGGACAGGATGGTGCCGTAGAAGTGAAAGTTCTCTTCCAGGAATGGCTGAGACAGGAAAGCCGCGTCTCCATGCACCAAGTGCCAGGTTAAATAGTCTTTCCACTCATTAACGGGACGCGATGCCAGAAGCTTACTCAGACCTTCAAAGAATGCCGGGACATCCACATTCAGCATGCTGAACCCGGGCGTGTGCATGCCAGCGAAGTAGGCCCGAAAATTAAAGTCCGGGCTCAATTTCGTGAGTTCTGCCACCGTCATTTCGTGAGTGACATTCTTCGGGTCCCGGCGTGCCGTTATACCCATGGAGACATTGGCCATGGCCGTTTCAATCGCCATCACCGTCGCAGCCTTCTTGTCCGCTTCGGCAGCTCCGATCCCGAGCAATTGGAACATCTTGGAGACGTGCGCGACATATTGCTTCCGGAGTTCCACTGACCGGTCATCGGTCCGAAGATAGAAATCCTTCTCAGGCAATCCAAGGCCGCCTTGGTCCAGATCCGCTATTTCCTGTTTCGCGTTCTTGGGATCCGGCGCCGATCCGAAATTGAAGAGCACCGGGTCCTGCCGCAACTGCAATCGAACGACCTCATTCATCAACTCATGCGTATCGTTGATCTTGGAGATTCGATCCAGTTCCGGTTCCAGCGGCTGCTTGCCCAGTTGATCCAAATGGGCCACGTCCATACATGATTTATAAAATCCGCCAATCTTCTGGTCCGTCTCGGAAGTGTCCATATGCGCAGCGGCGTCTTCCAGAATGCCGCGAAGTATGGTCTGGTTGCGTTCATTCAGGGCGTTGAACCGGCCCCAACTGCTCTCATCAGCGGGAATGGGATTGTCTTTGAGCCAGGTCCCGCAGGCGTATTGATAAAAGTCGTTACAAGGGTCTGCCGATTTATCAATAGCCGATAAGTCCACTCCGCTCTGGGCGTGCAAACGTGGGAGCAACGCCGCACTTAACAAGAAACAAACCCATATCCATCTGGAATAACAATGCCCTAACCTGCAAAAGCCCATGTGCTTCTTAGTGTAAGACCGCCTCAATTACCAAACGCGGCAACCGTTGGCCGATACCATCGGCTGGCCAGCGGAGCAACCGAATGCCTTCGCAAAATCGGGGTCGTTTTCCACTACGCCCAGCACGCGGAATTCGCCAGGAGAATGCGGATCAGTCCGAACAGAATTCTTCAGGGCTTCCGGCCGTTCATTCGCACACCAGATCTGCGCGAAGCCAAGGAAAAAGCGCTGCTGAGGCGTATACCCATCCAGCTTCGCACTGCTGACGCTACCATTTTCCAGGCCGCCCAAAAGAGCCATGTAGGCCAAGCGAATGCCCGCGTTGTCTGCGCCATTCTCACCCAGGGTCAACCGGCCGTCCACATTTGAACCTTCCACCGGGCTGAAGCCTGAATACTCTTTCACCAGGCAATCGGCACGTTTGCGAAACTCTTCGTCATCCTGTTTGGTCCACCAGTCGCGCAGATTTCCATCGGCGTCATATTGCCGGCCTTGGTCGTCAAATCCGTGCGTCAGTTCATGCCCGATCACAGCGCCCACGCCTCCAAAATTCACCGCCATATCCGCCTTGTTGTTGTAGAAGGGAGGCTGCAGAATGCCTGCGGGGAAATTGATGTTGTTCTCCAGCGGACTGTAATAGGCGTTCACCGTCGGCGGCGTCATCCCGAACTCCTGGCGGTCCACCGGCTTCCCGATCTTTGCCAGCCTTCGCTCCACTTCGAATTCGGTCGTATGCACAACATCTGCTGGATAGTTGGTGTCTGAAATCTGGACAGCCGCGTAGCTCTTCCATTTCTCCGGATAGCCAATCTTATTGGTAACGCCTTTCAGCTTCTGCAACGCCTGTTGCTTGGTCGCGTCGCTCATCCACGTCAGCGAATCAATATCCACCGCCATTTGCTTCTCAATTGCGTTGACCAGTTCCTGTGTCTTCTCTTTTGACTGGCCTGCGAAGGCGCGCTTCACCCACTCCTGCCCCAGTGCATCGCCCAGCTCGCGGTCAGTGGATTGAACACAGCGTTTCCAGCGCGGCTGCAATTCTTTTGCGCCTGTCAGATAGCGCCCATAAAAATCAAAGTTTTCATCCACAAACGGCTTGCTCAAGGTGTTGGCGTAGGCTGAAATGTAGTGCCACATCAGATAGCTCTTCAAGTCGTCCAAGCTGGTCTTCTCTAACACGGTATTCAGGTTTTTGAAGAAATCCGGCACACCGACGTTGAGGGAAGTAAATTCCGGAGTGTGCATCGCCGCCAGGTAGGCTTTGAAGTCGAAAGCGGGAGTGAGCTTTTCCAGATCATCCAGCGTCAACTTGTGATTAGTCAAGTGCGGATTGCGGCGGCTCACTCGATCGAGCGAAGCGGACGCCAATTCGGTCTCGATTTGCATCACCGCCTTTGCACGAGTCTGCGCTTCCGCTTCAGATATCCCGGCCAGGCGAAACATATTCGCCACATGCTGCAAGTACTTCTGACGGAGATCTTCATCTTTGGGCCGATCATAGTAGCTCTTATCCGGCAGTCCAAGGCCGCCCTGGTCTACATTGGCAATCGTCATCCGGGAGTTCTCAAAGTCAGGCTCAGATGCCAGGCGGAAAAATGCGGTGACACCTTCTTTTTGTAACTGCGCCACTTCGGGCGCCAGGGCATCCTTTGAAGAAAGAGCTTGAATGGCAGTGAGCACCGGCGCAATGGGTTTGTCACCGGCTTTATCAATCGCTGCCTCGTCCATGCAGGCTGCATAGAAGCCGCCAATTTTCTGATCGAGCGGCGACCGCTGCTGGTTCTTTTCCGCGTCTTCCAATATCTCGCGCGAAATGGCGAGGTTCTTATCTGCTAATTCGTTGAAACGGCCCCAGCGCGAGTACGCTGGAGGTATCGGATTGTTTTTCCTCCACGAACCACACGCATAGGCGTAAAAGTTCTGGCATGGATCCACCGACTTATCAATCGCCGATAGGTCAATCCCACTCTTTGCATCAGAAGAAGGTTGCTGCGCATTCACTAAAAGGGAGGTGGATGCCAGAACGAGCCAGGCGCATAGCAGGGTGCGAGAATTCATTAGTTCATGAATAGCAAACCTGCACTGAACGTTACAATTTAGCAGTGTTTCTCGTCCACATTCATAGTTTTGGCAACGACAGGTTTGGCAACGACATCTTCCATCTCATCCAGGCTGCTTAGCGAGCCTAACGGCTCGGCAGCAAAGGTTCCTCTCTGGCTTTGGCCGAATCTCCTCAGTCTGGATGCGCCCTTTATCGCGGCCTTATGGCAGGACCTGTTTGCGAGAGAAACCGGGATAACACTCACGCTTGCCTCTCGCGCCGCTCTCCCACTTACCGTCTGGCTCATCTATCTGGCGGACCGTTTGCTAGACACCAAGGATTTGGTCGTACCTTATCCAACCGCTCGTCACAGCTTCTATCGCAGTCACCGTTCTTTTTGCTACCTTCTCACGGCCATCGTCTTTAGCCTGTTGACTGGTAGCATCTTCTTTTTGCCGGCCGCCGTTCTGCGCAGCGGACTCATGGTTTCGTTCGCTGTCTGCGCGTACCTTTTTGCGGTTCATTCCATGTATGGCAAGTGGCGTCGCTGGCTGCCGAAGGAAGCGACTGTGGGAATCGTTTTCGCCGCTGGGACTGTTCTTGCACCCATCAGCCGCGCGCCGAGCGGATCGCAATTGTTTTTGCCGGCTATCCTCTTCGCTTTGCTGTGCTGGATGAACTGTTCCGCCATTGAAGTTTGGGAATCCGGCCGCGTAGATAAGATCTCGCAATGGCTGGTCAACAATATGAAACTGGTAGCCGCGCTGACCTGCGCCATCTGCTTGCTGACTCTTTCCGATAAGCTCTCAGACCACGCCGCCTGGGCCTTATTGCTCTGTTCCGCCGGCTTCTGGGCCGTTGCCGACGAACACGCGAATCACTTGGGCACCGACAAACTAAGAGTCTGGGCGGACCTTCCCTTCCTTGCTCCCCTGCTGCTGGTGGGCTGGCGATAGGTGAACTGCGACCTTATCGCCCCGTTCTACTGGCTTCTCGAAACTATCGCATTCGGCAATCGGCTCCAGCAGCACCGGACGACTTATCTGAGTGCTTTCGCCAATGCATCGCGAGTGCTCATACTGGGCGATGGTGACGGGAGATTCGCACAGGCGCTAGCTCACGCCTATCCTAGTCTTGAAATTGACTCCCTCGAACTCAGCGGGGGAATGTTACTCCAAGCAAGCAAGCGCCTTGCCGCCACTAGGGTTCATCTCACCCAAGGCAACGCCATTGACCACCCATTAAGGAAAGATCATTACGACGTCATCTGTTCGCATTTCTTTCTTGACTGTTTCGACACCGCCACTGTCAGCGATCTGGTGGCGAATATCTCACGCGCATCAAAGACGCATTCCCTCTGGATCATCTCGGATTTTCGCCAACTCGAAAAGGGCTGGCGCAAATTCTTCAGCAAAGTATGGCTGGCAACCATGTATTTCTTCTTCCGCTTAGCGACCCGCCTCAAAACCACCAGCCTTCCCGACTACAGTACTGCCCTGCGGGCCCATGGCTTCACGCTGGAGAATCAAAGCACCAGCCTTTTCGGCTTCATCGCTTCCGAGCGCTGGCAGCGAAACGCCACCTCTTAAGGATGCCGAGCCTGATTCAAATTCTCATCCAGATCGAACGCCGCCGAGATCAATGCCAGATGCGTGAATGCCTGCGGAAAATTCCCTAGCGCCTGGCCGGCTAACCCGATTTCCTCCGCGTACAATCCCAGGTGATTGGCATACGTCAGCATCTTTTCGAACAAAAACCGTGCCTCTCGCAGCCTGCCGGCACGCGACATCGTCTCCACCAGCCAGAAGCTACAAGCAGTGAACGTACCCTCGCTTCCAGGAAGCCCATCGCTGCGTTCCCCTTCCGGTTTATATCTGTGCACCAAGCTGTCCGAGACCAGCTCCTCTTTAATCCGGTCAATGGTCGCCTTCACTCGCCGGTCATGCGGCGTCACGAACTGCAGAATCGGAAACAAGAGACTGGTAGCGTCCAGATCATTGCCGCCCAAAACCTGGACAAAACTCTTTCCGTTCCAGCCCTCCGTCATAACGCGTTCAAAAATCGTCTGGCTGACGCGCCGCACGCGCTCAATGTCCAGCGGCAGATTGCGCTTAGTCGCCATGCGCAGCGTGCGGTCGAGAGCCACCCAGCACTGCACCTTCGAGTATGTGAACTGCTGCTCCTGATTGCGTACTTCCCAGATACTGTTATCCGGCCGTTCCCAGTTATCGCAAACCCAGTAAGCCAGCTTGCGAACGTATAGCCAAAGATCATAGTTGATCGGTTCAGCGTGCTGGTTATACAGGTAAATGGAATCTATCAATTCTCCATAAATATCCAGCTGTAACTGTTGAGTGGCTGCGTTTCCTACACGCACCGGTTTGGATCCTTGATATCCCTCCAAGTGATCAAGAGTGATCTCCTGAAGCGCAGACGAACCATCTATCCGGTACATCACCTGCAAAGGTCCGGTGGCCTGAGATTCCGCAGCCCGATCCTGCAGCCAAGAAATGAAGCGCGCCGCTTCCTCGTGGTATCCAAGGTTCAGCAAAGCATAAATCGTGAAAGCAGCATCGCGAATCCAGGTATACCGGTAATCCCAATTCCGCACGCCGCCAATGAACTCCGGCAAACTGCAGGTGGGAGCGGCCACAATGGCGCCCGTCGGTTCGTAGATCAGCATTTTGAGCGTTAGTGCGGACCGCATCACCATCTCGCGCCAGCGCCCCTTATAGGTGCACTTGGACGCCCACTTGCGCCAGTTGGCAATCGTTTGATTCAGGCTCTGGGCGGCGAAGTGATCGATGTCTGCGGGAGTCCGCGGCTCGCCGTGTTCAGTAATTTCCAGGACAAAATTAAGCTTGTCCCCTTGCCTCAAAGTGAATTTATGTTGACATCCGCCATGCGCATCGGCACTGAGCGGAACACCGGCGCTGAGCGTCAGGCTATTTTCGGGAGTACGAAATGTGATCCGGTGTTCGGCAACACTGACCTCATGCGAGTCGCGCGCATAATTGAAAGCCGGCCGGCACTCGAGTTCAAAATCGACCGAGCCCCTCACGCATCGAACCATACGAACGATGGCCTGCGGCGAATTGGTATCCGTGCGCCAGGGCATGAAGTCGGTGACTTCGCCCACACCCGCCTCACTCAAAAAGCGCGTCAGCAGAACATTTGTATCAGGCAAATACATTTGCTTGCAACGGTCTTCCTGAGCCGGCCCAATGCGAAAGCGGCCGCCTTTTTTGTCGTCCAGTATCGCTGCGAAGACACTAGGCGAATCAAACCTCGGCATACAGCACCAATCAATTGATCCATTAGAACTGACTAAGGCAGCCGTATGCAGATCGCCAATCATTCCATAGCTGTCGATATTCCGGTATGGCATTTCGCTGGTAGGACGCGGGCGAAGCCGAATGTGTGTCCAGGCGATCCCGCCTAAATCAAACCGCGAATGCGATCCAGAACCATCTCCGCCGAATTCCGCGCCCCTAGGACCTCGCCAGCCGGCGCCAAATTCCCGACTCGAAACACCAATTGATCATCACGCTCGCTAATGCCCACGGGAACTACCGGCATTCCCGCCTTCGCCAAATGCGCCAGCAAACGCTCCACTCCTGGAATCGGTTTGGTAATCACGCCCGCGCTGCCTCCGACGCCTTCCGGAAAGATTCCCAACGGCCGGTCAGACCGCGGCGCGTCGCGCAATATCCGCCGCAGGCTTCGCGCCGTGAACGACTGGTTCGAACCCGCAAATGAAACCGGATAACAAGCCAGCGCATCCGCCACGCGGGGCAGCAAAGCATCACCGGGAGATGCGAAACTAAACGGTCCCATCTTCACTCGAGGCCAATTTGCCGTTACCATCCAACGCACCGGAGCGCTTGTCCGCCCATACCGCTGGCTGACAATCTGCGTCATCACTGCTGCGGGAAACAGAATCCACAAGCCCTTCCGCTGATAGTGGTTCGCCGCCAGAACAAATCTTGGATTCTCCGGCAGATTCTCCAGTCCTTCCAACAGCGGCTGCGGGTGAATGCTGCTGCAGACCGCGGCTGTGAACGAATCAATATCAGTAGGCTTCCGCTCCAGAATGTTAGGCCCAAGGCGGAAAATCAGCTTCCACGGGATCTTAATGTTTACTGCTTCAGACACGCCGGCCTTTCCAGTCCGTTGTCCGTCGCAAAATGGTCACCAGCATCCCGTTCAACGCAATTAGTTGGAAAAGATAAATCGCTACCGGAGCCATGCCCACGCTCACGCCTTCGTACCAAGGCAGCAAAGTTAGAAATGGCACGAAAAACAATAGCAAAGCGGGAGTAGGTGTTAGTAGCAGATGCAGCGTCAATGGGCTCGGATAATCGCCGAAGCCGGCTATTAGCGCCGGCAGCCAGGAGGTCAGCAGAATCGAAGCAATCACCACCTGGATCCCCGCCGCCGGATCAGCCTGCAAAAAGCGGAAAGAGTTCTTCTGAAATCCGCGCCAGATGGCTCCGAGACTGTCGTACATCCGAACGCTGCCCAGATGCTCCGCCCGGATCACACGAACCGAGAGGCCCTTGCGCTTCGCCAACTGCGCGATCGCCATGTCCTCGATTACGCTCGATATCACTTGCGTGTGGCCGCCGATCGCTTCATAGGCCGACCGCCGGAACAGCAAGCACTGCCCATTGGCCAAAGCCGCCGAACTCCCGGTCTTGTTTACCGCGCGCGCGCTAACGCCCGTGAAGTACAGGGCAAAGCTATAGGGCAGCAATGCCTTCTCAGCCAGCGTGTGGCATTTCTGCTTCAGAAACGCCGTCAGCAAGTCATGCCGGCTGCGCTCCGCATGATTGACCGCCGACGCCGCAAATCGCGGATCAAAGCTTGTGTCCGCATCCACAAACAAAATCCATTTGGTTTTGGCCGCCGCGGCCCCCGCCGCACAAGCGTTCGGTTTCCCCAGCGAGCCTGGCCTCAACGCAGGAGCCGGTATCACCATTGCTCCGGCAGTCCTCGATACCTCAGCAGTGCTATCCGTCGATCCGTCATCGACAACAATCACCGGAACATTCGGAAAGCTCTTGATAGCCGCCGCAATCTGATGCGCCTCATTGCGAGCGGGAATGATCACCGTCAAATCAGGCGTTGCCTGGTCCTCAGCAACTGGCAATCGCCCAAGCAACAAATAGTTAATCCGTGACTTCCACAAAAAGAAGAAAATCCCGAAGCTGACCCCCAGGCATAAAAACTCAGTCATGTGCGCGCAGTCACAATTGTCGGTCCAGCCGGTCCGTTCGGAAATGGATTCACCGGCTCAAGCTCTTGCCAGGCGCCAGTCCGGTCCTGGGCATTCGCTTCAATCGCAGCATCTACAGGAGCGGATAGTTGCGCCAACCAGCGCGTCCACGTATAAGGCGAAAGCGCTGGTTCCAGACGCGCGGGCTGCCACTCCCCGCCATTTGCCCGTACTCGCACTCGCTGGATGCCGCGTGTGCCGGCAAACGATACGCCGCCGAACTCTAACAAGCCGCCATCTCTGCGCATGTGATCAATGTGCGATGCAATATGAATCAAGGGTTCCTTCGTGTATCCAAGCCGCTGCCAGGTGCCGTAATAAGGTTTCGAAACAAACCGAATTTCCCGCAGCCATTTCACGTTACGGCAACCATAGTAACTAGGCGCCAGCAAACGCAAGGGAAAGCCATGCGTACGGCTCAACGTCTTGCCATTCATGCCCATCGCCAGCAGTGAATCCGGCCCGAACGCATAATCCAGTTTCAAGCTGTCGTCATGACCCTCGACGCCGATAAACGCTACTTCAATAATGTCCGCAGGCAAGGATCGGCGGTCCGCTAATTGTGACAGGCGAATTCCACCCCACTGCGCAGTGCCCATCAGGTCAGACTTCAGCGTATTGCTGATGCACCGCAGCGTGACATACCGGTATTCCCGGCTCATGCCCAGCAACTCGCCAAAGCTAACCGTCCGGATTAACCTGCCATCCAGCGTAATCTTCAGCCGCCAGACATTCGGATCAATCAGCGGGTCAATGGCATCTTTGCTCATGCCATAGAACTCAGCCACGCTCGTGATCTCTTTGCGCACCAATCCGCTGCCGAAATCCCGATATGCCAGCGGCGGCTGAAATGGGAATAGCTCCACTGGCTGCACCGCGCGTTTATCCAAGATCCTCTCGCGCAAAAAACTCTCAGCCGCCACCGCCGCCACACCCGCAGACATCATCGCCGGGGCTAGAAACTGCCGTCTTTGGGGCAAGTGCTCCGCGTCCTTCGACCGCTGCCCCTTTGCTTCCGGTATGGTTGCCACTGCAAGCGCTGGAATCCAGAAAGCAAAGGCGCCAGGCACCGACGAGTAGCCCACCGAATAACAAACGAAGCAACCTGCCGCAATGCCAATAGCGGCAATCGCCGGCATGCGCCAAAGCTTCGGAAAGCGAAGTCCCGCCGTTCTGCACAGAAACAGCGCGAAGCCCAACGCAGCCAGAGCGCCCGTGGTGGCGCAAGGCTTGGCCCAGTTGCCCATCGAAGATAAAATCGCCACCGTGAATCGCGAAGGCGTGCGGGCCATCATCCACTCGGAGATCTGGTCCGTGAGAAGTGGGGTGCCGGCCAAATAGAAGGCTAAGAAATGAACAAAGAGACCGAATAAGCTGCCGGCAGAAGAAATCTGGATGGTCCTGGAGATGTTTTCCCGAACCTTCAAGAACCTCTCCAGAACAGCAAACGTCCGGCCGATTGCCGGGCAATGGGCATCGCCAGGCTCTTGGCTGTCAGCCAGTACTTGCGGCCGGCCGGAACCACTGTACGGTGGCCAAATACATCGAAATGGGACGACCTCAGTTGCACCAGAATCTCGTGATAAACGTTAGAAGCAATCTCAACGGCAAACCGCCCATCCGGGTGCAGCATTGAAATACCGGCGTTCCCTCTTTCATAGAAGCTCTGAGCCCGGTCCGCCTGAAACTGCATCAGCCTTAAGAATGCATCATTCCGGTTGTGGGCTTCCAAGTCCGAAACCGAGTAACCAAACTGAGCCATTTCATCGAGAGGTAAGTAGACTCTGCCGCGCGCCAGGTCTTCATCCACATCGCGCAAGATGTTGGTCAGCTGCATCGCAATTCCCAAGTCAACCGCATGCGGCAGCGCGCGCGCACGGTCTTCCGGATTTTTAAAGCCGATAACCCAACACATCATCAACCCGACCACGGAGGCCACCCGGTAGCAGAAAACGCGCAACTCATCAAAGGTCTGGTAACGCGTACGATCCAGATCCATGCGCATGCCCTCTATCAGTTGAAATGCATACTCGAGCGGAATCTCATAGCGTCCAACCGTGTCTAGAAAAACCTGCAAAACAGGATGCTGGCAATCGCCCGGGCCATTCTCTATACATTTCCCGAGCGCCAACTCCCAAGCTGCCAAATCCCGAGCGCCCTGCTCCTGATTGCCGCACTCATCCACCAGATCGTCCGTATAGCGGCAAAACCAATACACCGCATGCGCAGCCGCCGCCAAATGGGGAGGAAAGAATCGTGTGGCGAAGTAAAAACTCTTCGAACCCTCCGCCGTTGCGACCCCAGCCCGTCGATATAAATCTTCTATTGCAGCCGCTGACACACTAATTGCTCCGCGATCTTGGCAGATGACAATACACCCGGAACGCCGGCGCCCGGATGGGTACCCGCTCCCGCAAAAAACAAATTCTTCACATCTTCCGACTCATTATGAGGACGGAACCACGCCGACTGGCTAAAGATGGGCTCAAACGAAAAGCCCGTCCCCAAATGGGTGTTTAGTGTCGTCTCAAAATCCAGCGGCGTCAGAAGCCGCTCACTGACCACGCTATCCAGCAAGCCGGGCAGGTAACGGGCATCCAAAAAGTTCATTATGCGATCACGAAAAGGCTTAGCCTGCTGAGTCCAGTCAATACCGCTTTTCTGATTTGGCACCGGAGCCAGCACATAAAAGCAATCACAACCGAGCGGCGCCATGCTCGCGTCTGAAGCGCTGGGCCTATGCAGATACAACGAAAAGTCCTCTGACAAATGCTTATCCACAAAGATCTCCTTCAGCAGATCTTTATACCGGTCACCCAAAATGATAGTGTGGTGCTTAACGTCCGGATACGTCTTGCTGGTACCGAAGTAGATCACAAACAAGGACATGCTGTACCGCATGCCTTCCAGTTTCTTCGCCGTATATTTCTTGCGGTGCTCCGGCGCCACCAGCTTCATATAGGTGTTCGCCACATCCGCATTGCTCACAACGGCATCGGTCCGCAAAGTCTTCCCTGCCCCCGTTTCCACACCCTTCGCCGCGCCATCTTCCACTAATATCTTCTTTATAGGCGTCGAAAGATATATGTGGCCGCCCAGTTCGCAGAACAGTTTGCCGAGCGCCTCAATGATCGCACCCGTTCCGCCAATTGCATAGTGCACGCCCCACTGACGCTCCAGGTGGTGAATCAACGCGTAAATCGAAGTGGTCTGGAACGGATTCCCACCCACTAATAGAGGATGGAAGCTAAAGACCCGCCGCAGCATGGGGTCGCGGACATATGACGCGGCAAACTCGTAAACGGTTTTATAGGACTGCAACCGGATCAGGTCCGGCGCAATCTTGATCATGTCGCTGAATTTCAGAAAGGGCCGGTCGGAAAGCTCCACAAAGCCTTTTTGGAAAATTGCTTTGGCATGCTGGACCATCTTGCGATAGCCCTCCAGATCGCCAGGCGCAAAATCGGCCACCAGGGCCTCCGTCTTTGCCTCGTCACTGCCGTATTCGAAAAAACGGCCATCATGAAACTCAATCCGGTAAAAGGGTTCAACCGGGACCAGTTTGATGTAATCCGCCGGGTTACGGCCCGCCTGTTCGAATAGTTCAGTTAGCAGGAAAGGCGCGGTAATGACGGTGGGGCCGCCATCAAACCGGAAGCCGTCCTGTTCATATAGATAGGCGCGGCCGCCTAATTTGTCGCGTGCTTCAAAAAGATGAACATCATAGCCGCGATTCTGTAGGCGGATGGCGGTTGCCAGGCCTCCAAAACCGCTGCCGATCACCGCAACTCGCTTACTCGAAGCTGTTTTGGAAGAAAACTCGGTCATTCAGATAATCGATCAGGGATTCCAGGTCTTGCGCGGCGGCTCCGAAGTGCGCCACCAGTGCGCGCAACAACCCTAACTTCTCGCGGAACGGCTGCGGATCCTGTTCTTCGCCATCCAGCAAATCGTCGCTCATCTGAAAAGCCAGTCCAAACTCGCGGCCGAAACCCGACAACACCGCTCGCGAATCCGGATTTTTGATCGGAACCAGCGAGCCGGCGTGTACCGCCAACGTAAACAGAGGGACTGTCTTGAGATCTGAGATGTACGAATCTGTATGGTTGCGCTGACCCGACGCATTTTCCAGATCCAACGCCTGTCCCGCAATTAAGCCGCAACAATCCAGGCTGCGCAAGAGAGCTAATTGAAAGTCGACTGCCCGTTCCCGCTCAGCCACCGCGCACTCCGGCTCCAGGACAGAACGAGCTGCCAAAGCCACCAGCCCAAACGCCGCCAGAATGGCTATTGATTCGCCAAACCGGATGTGTACGGCGGCCCGTTCCCGCCGGAATGGCGAATCATCCATACAAGGAAGATCGTCGACGATCAGCGATGCGCAGTGCAAAAGCTCTACGGAGGCGGCCGCAGCCAGCGTCAGGTCTTGCGGAGCATGTACCAGGCGGGCGATCCGCAGCGCCAGAATCGGCCGAATTCGCTGTGCCGAGCCTAAAACCGCGTAGCGCATCGCCTCAAACACAGCTCCGGCTGCTGCCTCATCATGTCTGCAAAGCAGGATCTCTAAATATCGGTTGATCGCTGCACGATCAGACGCGATAGAGGTCGTTTGACGAATCGCCGTTGAATTCATTGCCAAGACTGTACAGCTTACTGATTATGGCAGCACTAAAAGTGGATTAATATTTTCAGTACGCTATGCCATAGGCTAAACTGCGGTTCAGGGTGTGTTATCGTGGCGCGATCCACGCGTATGATTTACGTAAACGTTAAATAGTTGATAGCTTGTTGTGGCCGATAAGGTGAGAAACGCCACCCGCAAATCAGGTTGGCCAATCTGCCGCTCAAAAAAAGGTTTCAAAAACGTGACTTTGCGCAGCCTACCTGGGAACTTTCGCCGGTCCCGCGTTCCAATTTCAGTCTTAAAATGTTAATCTATCGAAGTCTTGCTTACGTACCGAAACTACTTACAAGGCCTTTTAAAGTAAGAAGGGTCAGCATGAAAAAAGCTTGGTTTCTTGTTGCTGGTTTCCTCGCCCTGTCAGCGATGTCGAGCTTTCAAGTCTGGCGCTTACAGCCCCATAACGCCGAACCGCTCTCTCGCCATACGGCAAAAACAGCAGACAGACCGTCATCCCTCATTCGTTCGCTCAGGCCCAGCTATCCTTATTCCGTTATAGCCGGGGGAGCGTATTCACCTGAGGAATTTCGCTATGCGCATACAAGAGATGCTGTAGTCCGCGCCCACTATTCAGACTTCAACGTAGACCACGTGAGCCTTGTCCGGCTGACTGATGATCGGCTTGAATATGTATCGTACCGGGTTAAAAATCAGGTTTATTGGACCAAAAAGAAATTACGTATTCCCCGCGGTGAATTGCTTTTAACCGACGGCGTTCAATACGCGCGAGCCCGCTGCGGGAATCGCCTTTCCGATAAGCCTCATACCGCCACAAATCTACACGAGCCTGATTTGCAGTTATCACTGCCGCCTATAAGCTACGATCTATTGCCGAGACTGGACCTGGCTGAGCCGCCCGGAGTTGGCGGCCTACCGACCGAAGAACCGCGCACGACGCCCGTCGAACCATCCCCGCTTGCGAATCTCCCAAGCTTGCAGACGACTAACCGGCCGTTCCTGCCGCGCGAGTCAATCTGGGGATCCGAGCCGCTGGTAGGCCGTATTGGATATCCAAATTTCCCACTGACCTCCACGCCCGGCGGAACAACTCCGGGTGGAACGACTCCCGGCGGAACAACGCCTGGTGGAACGACTCCTGGTGGGACAACGCCGGGCGGAACGACTCCCGGCGGGACAACTCCTGGTGGGACAACTCCTGGTGGGACAACGCCCGGCGGTTCTCCCCAACCCGTACCCACGCCTGAACCCGGCACTGTTTACCTCTGTCTGGCAACGCTTCTGTTTGGCGCGTGGGCGTTCCGCTTTAGTGCTCGGAAGAATTAGACGGTAGAGTCCTCTTTTCTACTCATCAACTCGGGAGCGCTCATATTCGGCCATGCGCTCCTGCATCTCAATCGGCCAATTCGCCCGATCACTATATAACGCCCGCAAACCCGACTCAACTTCTGGATCATTGCCTGTGAATGCCGCCAGCAACTCACGATGCCGGCTGGCTAATTCTGTAGCCGTCGTTCCTTCCGGATCATCCTGCTCCTGGAGCGCTGCCAGGTCCCGATAATACTGCTTCCAAGCCTCCGAAATCGCCGCCTGCATTTCCGGCGTAAAGGAATTTGCCCGTTCAGCAATCGTCTTTTGTGCTGAGGGCGAGTAATACTTCATCATCCAGTTCGCATCATTGTATTGGTCCATCGCATTGATAATCCGTCGCAACAGCACTGCCGTAGGCTTACCTTCGTGGATGGCAACTTGCGCCTCGTCAATCGCCCTGAGCGCCCCGTCCAGCAACCGTCTCTTTTCGAGCAGTGCCTTCTGTTGACGGTCCAACTCCTCGCCTATCGATGGTGCTTTCTGCTCCAGTACCTGCCGAATTTCAGCCAATGACAGCCCAAGGAACTGGAGCGCGGCAATCTGTTCCAGCCTCTCCAGATCTTCCATCCGATATAACCGGTAGCCCTTACTTGACCGCCTCCGCGGCTTTAAAAGCCCAAGCTGATCATAATGATGGAGCGTCCGAACGGTAACCCCTGCCAGTTCGGCAAAAGCCCGTGCCTGATACCACGCCGTTTGTCCCGCCTGCGCCAAGCGGATTCCTTTCTCGACTCCATATTCAGTCCTAACGCAGCGTCAGAGTCAAGCGATTATTCAAAGGAGGGCACTGAGGTATTTCGCGGCGGGCGTGAGTATCCTCACTCCCCAATCACCTTGATCAAAACCCGCTTAGGTCGCTGACCGTCAAACTCGCCATAAAAGATCTGTTCCCAGGGGCCAAAATCGAGCCGCCCACCGGTAACCGCCACCACCACCTCGCGCCCCATTACCTGTCGTTTTAAATGGGCATCCGCGTTATCCTCGCCGGTCCGGTTGTGCAGATATTGGGAAGTCGGTGCATGCGGCGCCAGCTTCTCCAGCCATTTCTCATAATCGGCATGCAGACCGGATTCGTCATCATTGATAAATACCGATGCCGTAATATGCATGGCATTCACAAGAATCAGCCCTTCGAGAATCCGGCTGTCTCGCAACGCCTCTTCGACTTGCGAAGTAATATTCAGGAGCGCTCTTCGCTGCGGAACCTGAAACGTCAGTTCCTTCCGGTAACTTTTCATCTCACCATTTTCGGCGAGATAGAAAGCTTAGTGCGCCATGGCTGCACTGGACGACTGCTCCGAATCTTCGGCGTGTTTCTGCACCCCTGCAGTAGAGGCATCCAATATCTCGCCGAGCACACTCACCAGTTCAGGGGCATGTATCTGCAATTCCTGCTCATGATTCGGGCCGAGCTTGTCCAGCAATTCTTCCCCTTCCGTCGTCAATTCCACCAGCACCTGCCGCCGGTCCCGCTGGCTCGGCTTCCGAACCGCCGCGCCGCGCTCCACCAGCCGGTTAATCAGCTCCACTGTGCTGTGATGACGTAGACACAACCGGTTAGCCAGCGCACTCACCGTTGGCAGTGTATTTTCCGGCAGCCCCTTGATGGTCAGCATGAGTTGATGTTGTTGTGGCTCGAGTCCGTGATCACGTGCAACCTGTTCACTATATTGGAGATATCGCCGAATTCTAAAGCGGAGTTCGGCTAGCTGGCGATAGTGATCCAGCGAAAACTGGTCGAGTGCGGTGGTTACGTTTTCGTTCACTGCACTTATCCTAACCTCTTTAATTAACCAATACCTAGTACTTAGACCTGCAACAAAATACGGTTGAGTTTTTGTATCTGCGTCATGGTAGTTTGCGCGCGCATTGATTTCGCAGCAGGTTTGTTGCAGAATAGAACAAGGCGAATAAATGGCGAATATGGGCGGGGTTCAGAAATCCGAGTCTTTATGGATGAAAGCTTCTGAACTTAACTTTATCAATGAAGAATCCCGGCTGCCATCACTTGAACTTCCGAGGCTTAAATCATTCTTTCCATTTGGGTTAAGTCGTGGATCACTGGTTGAAATAAATGGTGCAAAATCTTCAGGTAGAACTTCACTTTCACTTTATATACTGTCTGAATCTATAAGTAAAGGCGAGGTTTGCGCCTATGTAGATCTATCCAGTCAGTTCAATCCCGCTTCTCTTACTCAAACCGGCGTGTCCCTCCACCCGCTCGCCTGGATCCGATGCAACGGCAATGCCGAGCACGCGATTCGTTCTGTAGATCTCCTGTTGCACGCCGGGGGTTTTGGAATGGTACTTTTGGATCTTTGCGGCGCAAATCCATCCATTCTGAATAAAATCCCCCTTTCGTACTGGTTCCGTTTTAAGCGAGCAATTGAAAACACGCCTACAATTTTGCTCATTTGCGGCGAACATCAGCAGGCTCGTTCCTGCTCCCGCAATGGATTGCAAATCCAGGCCAAAAAATTCCATTGGACCGGACAGGCTCCCAATACCCTCCTTCTGGCGCTGGAATCCACGGCAACGCCTCGCAAATCCGCACAATCCAAAATCACCGTGATCCGCCCTGAGTCCCTGCTTATCCCGGCTGCAGTGGCCTGAGCTTCCAACATGTACGCCAGTCTGTATACCAAAGAAAACCTGCTGCCTGACGCTCTCTTCCAGCTGGCTCAGCGGTTTTCCCCGGAAGTCGAACAGGCCTCCAGCAACACGGTTGTCTTCTCCATAGCGCCTTTGCGCCAGCTCCTCGGCTCCCCCCATCAGATCGCTTCCGAAATCTGCCGCACCGGGTTTGAGTCCAAGTTGCAAGCCAGCCTGGCGGTCGCGTCCAATCCGGATGCCGCCATTCTCATGGCCCGTTATTACATTGGTGTCACGCTGGTAACCCCTGGCGAAGAGCGCCTGAAATTAGCGCCCGTCCCGCTTGCCGCCTTATTCGAATATGACAGCGTTAACTTAACTCCCTCGCTGCTGGAAATCCTCCTGCGCTGGGGTGTCAAAACCTGCGAAGACCTGGTTGCGCTGCCCGAAAAAGGGGTGGTCGAACGCCTGGGCCCCGCAGGCGTTTATCTGCGCAAACTCGCCGCCGGAACCGTCACTCGCCCGTTGCGGCTGCACGGCGAACCCACCAGCTACGAAGTCCGGGTAGAACTCGAGCACTCCCTGCAACTGCTCGAACCGCTGCTGTTTTTATTAAGCCGGGCCACTGTTGATCTCTGCCATAAGCTGCGGTCGCAATCCCGCGCTGCCCGCGAAATCGAAGTCTGCTTCGATCTCGATGAGCCGCCCACGGACGATGAAAAAATCGATAAGCCAAAGCGGGCCCAACCTTATCAATGCCGGCTTGAATTTCCTGTCCCGCTGGACGATCCGCGCACCATCCTGAAACTGCTGCAACTCCATCTGGAGCGTCATCCTACCGGCGCGCCTGTGCGCGCCTTTATGCTGCGCATTACTCCGGTGGCTCCGCAACGGATTCAGGGCGGTATTTTTCTTCCGCCCACGCCCGCTCCCGACAAATTACAAGTCACCCTTGCGCGCATTGCCGGCATGGTAGGAGCGGAGAATGTGGGCGTGCCGGTTCTGCTCAATACCCATCGCCCCGACGCCTTCGGCAATCATTCTCTTCCCGAATCTGCGCCTATCCAGGGCAATGCCACACCCGGCGAACCTAAACCGGAAATGCTCCGGCTGGCCATGCGGCTGTTTCGTCCTGCGCTACATGCTCGTGTTCAACTGGTGCAACTGACGCCACGAAAAATCCTCGCAGATGGCGTCAAAGGACAGGTTCTGCGCTCTGCCGGACCTTGGAAAACCGCCGGCGAATGGTGGGCCGAGACTGCCTGGAGCCGGGAAGAATGGGACGTCGCACTCGACGACGGCGCGCTCTATCGCATCTACCAGGAATCGAAAACTCACGAATGGTTCGTGCACGGAATCTATGATTAGTTAGGCCGACCCGAACGGACGCGCTTCCATTTTTTGCCCAGGCGTAGCACCAACATCTCGGCTGGCTCGGACAGCAGCAGTTCCTTGACAATCTGCCCGTTCACTTCCACAGCATTGGCTTTGATTTTGCGACTGGCATCGGTGACGCTTTCCGCCAGACCTACGGCGGCCAGAAGTTTGTCCAACCGAATACCTTTATCCGTTTGTACGGCTGCAGGAAGATCTACCGTTTCGGTATCGGCTGGTTCCAGACCCTGACGCACTTCCCGGTCAAAGGCTTCTACGGCGCCGTTCGCTTCGGCCGCGGAGTGAAAGTCATTCACAATCCGGCGGCCGAGTTCCATCTTGATTTCCATCGGCAGCGTTGAACCCGACTCGACTGCGGACCGGAGCTTTGCAATCTCCTCCATCTGCATGTCGGTCAGCAGTTCGTAATAACGGAACATCAGGTCGTCGCTGATCTGCATGATCTTGCGGAACATGACTTTAGGCGGCTCCGTGATGCCGATGTAGTTGCCTTTGGACTTTGACATCTTCTCGATACCATCGAGCCCTTCAAGAATCGGCACAGTGGCTACTATCTGGCGCGGTTGTCCGTAATCCGCCTGAATAGCCCGGCCTACCAAAAGGTTAAAGGTTTGGTCCGTCCCGCCCATCTCCACATCGCAACGCAGGGCCACGGAATCGTAGGCCTGCGAAAGTGAATAAAGCAGCTCATGCATGTAAATAGGCACTTCTTCTTTGAAGCGCTTAGAGAAGTAATCCCGCTCCAGAAGCCGAGCCAGCGTGTATTTGGAACACAGTTTGATGACTTCTTCGAATGACAAGGGCTGCAGCCATTGGCTATTAAACCGGACCTCCGTCTTCACCGGGTCAAGAATTTTGAAGACCTGATCCTTATATGTCTCGGCATTGCGGCTGATGTCCTCCCGCGTCATGGGCGGCCGAGAAGTATTGCGTCCGGTCGGGTCTCCAATGAGCCCGGTCATATCGCCAATCAGGAAGATGACGGTGTGGCCAAGGTCCTGAAAATGCTTCATCTTGCGAAGCAGGACCGTGTGACCCAGATGAAGGTCCGGCGCGGTGGGATCGAAGCCTGCTTTGACGCGCAGCGGACGATTTTCTTTGAGCGCATTGGTGAGACGCTCGCGCAAGTCTTCTTCGCTAATAAGTTCGGCCAGACCTTTTTTTAAGTAGGCAATTTGCTGATCAACAGGGAGGAACGACACTGGTTCCATTGTAGATAGCGCACGAACGCCGTAAATTAACGCTTCAGCTCAGCCACTTCCTGATAGCTGACTACAGGAATGCGCGGTTGCACGTTGGCGCGCAGTTTGTGCCGGGTAGTCAGTAACGCTAAATCGGAAGCGTCCAGATACTCCGGTCCCTCCAGATCCAGGTAATACATGACTGAACGCGCGCTCTGGTTGTGTTTCAGTCCCAGCATGTGGCCGATTTCATGTACCGCCGTCAGATACAACTCGGTCTGATTGAGCGGAGCGGTCGGATTGAACGCGATCCACCCCTGAAAGTTGTCCCAATCGGTAAATTGCGACCGCGCCACAATAGAGCGCTTCAGAATGTCTGGCGTTCCATCTACCAGTTGCAGCGCACAAGATTCGCTATTGTCTTCATGCCAGCGCATATCCAGAATTGCCGCCCAGAAGCTTAACGCCTGCCGGAACTGCTGTTCCAGTTCCGGATTTGAAGTGGAAAACTTAACACCGATATCCATGCTGTCGTGCTTCAACAATTCAGAGCGGTGATTACAGGCGGTGTAAGGGCCATTCCAGTTCACCGTTCGCTGATCGGCGAAGGAAGATGTGGCAATCACGAAGTTCCAGATGATAAAGAGCCGAATAATATGCCGAAGGCTGAGCATGGATTGGGACGCTACCTTAACTTCTGTGTTTAGATTCGGAACTAATTCTCCGATCCGTTATCCCGGAAATATCTGATTCAGTTGGTATGCTTACCCAAGCCCATGGTTCTTCACCCCATCGATTGGATAATTGCCGCTGCCTGTCTTCTGCTCTGTTTTCTGCCCGCCCTGGCATTTGGAAAACGCTCCGGAAAAAGCACATCCGAGTTTTTCGCGTCCGGGCGATCGGTTCCCTGGTGGCTTGCCGGAATCTCTCTGGTTGCGACGACATTCTCGAGTGATACGCCCAATCTGGTAGCTAATATTGTCCGCACTCAGGGCGTAGCTGGCAACTGGCAATGGTGGGCTTTTACACTGACGGGCGTATCCACAGTGTTTTTTTATGCCAGATTATGGCGGCGGTCCGGTGTCTTGACTGACCTTGAGTTTTACGAACTCCGCTATTCGGGAAAATCAGCCAGCGCGGTGCGCGGCTTTCGCGCGATCTATCTCGGATTGCTCTTCAATTGCATGATCATGGCCAGCGTGGACTTGGCCGCCTGCAAGATCGCCAGCATCCTGTTCGGCCTAAACCGCTGGGAAACCCTGTTGGCCGTAGGCAGTTTGAACGTGGTGTTCGCCGCGCATTCCGGATTGTGGGGCGTGCTGGTTATCGATATGTTCCAGTTCTTCATCAAAATGGCAGCGGTAATCGCGGCCGCCTATTTTGCCGTTGAATTGCCACAAGTGGGTGGGCTGAGTGGACTCATTCACAAAGTGTCGGCGCTCCACGGGCCTGGCGGATTGAATTACCTGAACATGCTGCCCGACTTCACAAACAACTGGACGCTCGCGGTGGCGGTATTCGTGATGCCGATCGCGGTGCAATGGTGGGCCGTCTGGTATCCGGGTGCGGAGCCCGGCGGCGGCAGCTATGTAGCGCAGCGCATGCTGGCCTCGAAGTCCGAAAAAGACTCCTTGGGCGGCGTCTTGTTTTTCAATCTGGCGCATTACATTTTGCGGCCATGGCCTTGGATTCTGGTGGCGCTCGCGTCCCTTCTGATTTACCCGACAGTGCAGGACATTCAGAAGGCTTTTCCGAATGCCGATCCAACCCTGATGGGCCCGGATATCGCCTTCCCGGCCATGTTGCGCTTTCTCCCGGTTGGCTGGATCGGGCTGATGCTGGGCGGCTTGATTGCCGCTAATTCATCCACGATTCTGAGCCATTTGAACTGGGGCGCTTCCTATTTGGTTCATGATTTCTACCGCCGGTTCCTGCGCCCGAAAGAGACCGAGAAGCATTACGTCTTCATGGGCCGCATGGCCACCATTTTGCTATTTGTGTGCTCCTCTTCGCTCGTCTTTGTGCTGCAAACCGCGCAGGAAACCTTCAACCTGATCCTGCAAGTGGGCGCCGGCACCGGCCTTCTATATCTGTTGCGATGGTTCTGGTGGCGCGTAACGGCCTGGTGCGAAATTGTCGCCATGTTGAGCTCCTTTCTGATCTCGGTGGTGTTCCTAGTGCTGGCGCGCAACGGACATGCATTTTCGTCTGACAAGCAATTGATTATAACGATTGCGCTCACCACGGTTTCGTGGGTCGTCACCGCGTACGTAGGTCCAAAGACCGACCCGGAGAAGCTGGTGGAATTCTATTTGAAGGTGAGGCCCTTTGGCCCGGGCTGGGGACCGGTGCGCGAACGGGCCGGCCTCACCGAACAGCAGGCGCGCGAGTGGGAAGGCAAGGATAATGTGCCATTGGCCATGGTGGGTTGGCTTTCCGGCACCATGCTGATCTGGGCAGCACTATTCACCGTCGGCAACTTCCTGTATGGACGGATGGACTATTTCTGGGGATTACTCGGGGTTTCGATACTTTGTGGAATCGTGATGATTTCAGTCATTCGGCGGCTTTGGGAGTAAAGTTAGCGAGGCTCTAGATTTTTGCATCTCTAAAGCCCCGAGCCTTTGCGCGAGTGTTGTGCGCGTTTGATTAAGGACCGGTTTTTGCCGGCTGACTATCGAATGGTCGAAAACGCCAGCGGTCGCAGAATAACGTTACTGATATTCGCCACAATCTCCGGGTCTTTCAATTCCGGATTCGCCACCAGCGCCTTCCATTCCGGGTCACTCCCAAACTCGCCCCACAGCTTATCCCGCGACGCCAGATCATCGAACGAAAGCATATAGGTCAGATTCGGCTGGCGCGGACCAACGACCGTTTCTCCGAAAAACACGGGACGCATTTTCAAGCGCTCAAAAATCTGCGCCTCGCCGTGATTGAACATGCCAACCTTGCGTGTCAGCGTGTAGTAGGACTGCGACTCATAAGTGCGCAATTCGAAGATGCGCGCTGAGCGCTTTTCGTCTTTTTCGGGCAGGGCCGCGGACGGAAAAACATCGAAGCTGCGCAGCAGACTGCTCTCTACTCGCACGAACGGGAACTGCGATCCCAACGATAGCTTCTGGAGTTCATGCAGATGCTCGGAGTCTGAAGCCAGGTAGGCAAGCGATTCCTGAAATGCGCTTAATGAGGGATATTGGGCCAGCGAAACATAATAGGGACCATCCTGGCCAATCACATTCGCGAAAGCGCCGACCAGGGCGGAGCCGGAACGCGTCAGTGCCGGGCTCAGCCCGGTTTTCAGATATTCCGAAAGCCGGGCAGCCTGATCTTCCGAGCTGTTGTGAAGACGCCAGGTTTTCAGTTCCAGAAATGTGTTGGACGACTTCATAGGGTTTGTTTGAGCCTGTGACACGAGGGCGGACGCAGCCAGCCCCGCAAGGAGTTCACGACGATGCATACAGGAAGCTTAGCGCTCTCGCATTGCCTGAATCAGGGCTTCCATGTGATCCAGGTAATGTTCGAACGCTTTTCGGCCTAAAGCCGTTAGCCGGTACTCGGTTTTTGGCATACGGCCTTCAAACGTTTTCTCACATTCGACGTAGCTGGCATCTTCCAGTCTTCGGGCATGAACGCTCAAGTTCCCATCCGAGGTCTGTAAGAGCTTCTTGAGTTCGTTGAAAGTCAGTGTTTCGTTCACAGCCAGAGCGCTGACAATGCCAAGGCGCATCCGCTCATGAATGATCCGGTCCAGATTGGGGACGGAACTTTCAACCGGCTCGGAATCCGCTACTGGTTTCTGTCTCGCTGTTTTTGCTGCCGCCGACGATTTAGCCACCATGCCTCCTTGCTATGACGATGCCGAACGCGATGTGGATCAAGCCGAAGCCTGAGGTCAGAAACAAATTTCCAAGCGCGGGCGGCGCCAGGAAACTTAAAACACCAAGGGTCATGAAACAGAGCCCCATCAGCGGCACGATGCGCACGGAAAATGCGCCGCCGGTCATAACCGCCGTTCCATAGAGCAGAAGCCACAATCCGGGCAAGACCAGCAGCAAGCCATGTTGAACCAGGACGAAAGTCAAAGCTCCCCCGGTCAGGAGCGGCGGCATGAAGCTTAGCAGCGCCCTTCTGGCAGGGCTGGACACCAAAGACTGTGACAAGCGTCTGGATTTTACCTGGACGGTCACGAAGGCCAACAGCATAGCCACCGCAGCTTCCACTAGCCAGATTTGGAATTGCGTTTGTGACGCCCTGCCTTGAGCCAGCGCGCCGGCAAGCAGTGCCGAGCATCCAATAGCAACGCCACCCCATCCGGGAACCGCTGTGAACGAGGCGGCCCGTTCCATTGTGTCCCGAATAAACCGCAGATTGTCTGCTGCTTTCCGGTCTATCGGAATAGGCTGAATTAAGTTAGGGGCACGCTGTGCAGACGCCATAGATGAATAGTCGCACGGACTACAACCTACTCGCGAGTATACTTGAGCAGAGCCTGCTCTGGCAAGGTTCTTTGCTCAGCAAAGCGGCGGTACCCTGATTACTTGAAGATAGGCTTGCTTTCTGACACACATGGGTTCCTGGATCCCGCTATTTTTCAATACTTCGCGGATTGCGACGAAGTGTGGCATGCGGGCGACTTCGGCCCGGTTGAACTATTCGATCAATTGAAGCAATTCAAACCAATGCGTGGTGTCTGGGGAAATGTAGACGGCCCGGATGTGCGCGCATCCGTGCCTCGTGATCTGGCATGGGAGTGTGCGGGCCTGAAGGTTTTTATGACTCACATCTCCGGCTACCCTGGGGCCTGGGATAAACGTCTCAAGTCCAAATTAACCGAGATCCAACCCGATGTTGTTATCGGGGGACATTCCCACATTTTGAAAGTGATGCGTGATCAAAATCTGAACCTCATTCATCTGAATCCGGGCGCCGCCGGCAATCACGGCTGGCACCACGTCAGAACGGTTCTCCGGTTCCGTATAGACGATAACAAGCTGGCGAATATGGAAGCGATCGAGCTGGGAATGCGGGGGAAATCCATCAATGAAAAGCCGACCGGCCGGTAAGTCTAAGGCTGCGTTGCTCCCACGATGATCAACTTTGCACGCGCCTTCTCGGCGAAGCTCCAATCGTTCACCATCTTCTGCGCGGCCGGAACGCTTGTGCTCGCTTCCTCGAGCAACTTGTGGGCTGCCGAGGAGTAATGCCCTTCTGCTACCTGGACCAAGCCCAGCAGCGCTTTGGCCTCAGCGCTCTGCGATCCGAAGCGCAGCGCGCGCTTAGCGGCCTCCTCCGCTAGCTGATAGTCATTCAACAGCAAGGCCGATACGCCGAGGTTGGTATATCCAGACGGATTTTCAGGGTCGATTTTGACAGCTCGTTCAAAGGCTTCTTCCGCCTTCGCATTCTCTGCGAGTTTCAGGTACGCATACCCGACATTGTTTTGCGCTTCCCAGAAATCGGGATCTATTTGCAGAGCCTGGGCCAACGATTTCAGCCCGGCTTTGTAATCTGCGCGTTTCATATCGGCAGTGCCTTTATCGAACAAATGACGCGCCTCCCTGCTGGGCTTATGCTCCAACTGGTAAAGCGAAACCAAGTAGTGATTGCATTTTGAATCCTGCGCGAGAAGGATAGGACAAAGGAGCAGACACACTACTCCTGCGGGGATTAAACAGGGTTTCATGCGAAGGCCTCTGAGCGGCTGGATTTGAGTCTTTTATCTCAATCCACGCAACCGTTAGACCTAATCGCGTGAAGGTCACAACACCGGCAAAGTTGCTTGAGTTCGATATCCGAAAACACATCGTCCAAGCACTCCACTCCCCGCCGGAATCGACAGCGGTTCAGGGGGTGAAAGGAAGGCGGACGGGGCCTTTCCGGTTATTCTCGCCGGCGTGGCTATTTAGCGAGAGCTGACAAAAGCTACTTTGCGGGCGGTGCTGTGCATGGGGATTTCGCGGCTCTGTGCTCCGCTGACTTCTATGGCGGTCAGGTTGCGATTCGCGTTGTCCATAAAGCTCAGCGCATTTTTGTCTTTGCTGTCGCCGGGGACGGTAAGGAAAATGGCGGATGTTTTGTCACCCGCAATAGTTACTAAACCGTTCTCAGACTCGGTCACATTGTAATCGCCGGCAGCCATCTTGGTTGTTCCGACAGTAAAAGAAAACGGGACGCTCACATGTATGCGTTCCCCGGCAAGGGCCGGTGAAACGGACGCACCCATCGAAAGTGCACCGGCAATCAGGACTGTCTTAAATGTATTCAGCTTCATCTGTTGGTCTCCTCTAAAAATCAAACTAGTTGGTTAAGGGGGGGCGCGAACGAAGCACCAAAGTCGGTTTTCGCGAGTGGACGCAAGCCTAATGGCGGCTGCGCCACACAAGTAGCGTTCGAAAAGATGGTCAAACGGTGACGGCGTCGAACTCGGACTTTTGAAGGGAGATGCCGGACGTTGGCATCCAATGGATTGCTGTTGCGATTGATTGTTAATTGGTCAACGGCAACAATCTAAAACAAGCCTAGCGGAAAGACGAGGAAGGAACAATAAGGCGAAAGGATTACGTAAGGTAGTGAGAATCGGCGCAGCTATTTCGTGATCATTTCCGAGCAGCAGGGCGGCTGTGCTTGCCTGAATTCCATCATTTCTACGCGAGTCAGATCAGGATCATACAGGTTCAACTGCCACTTGCCATCGCGCCCGATTTTGGGTTCCTCGCCCGGCTGGAATCCATGCTGCTTCACGATTTCATCGGCAGCGTGAATATCCTTCACGCCCAGTGCGAAATGGTTGTTCACGCCGCGTGACTTAACCGATGGATTTTCGATGCCTAGCATATATTCAATCCAATCCGTGCCTTCTGGAACGCGCATGTCCAGCCACTTGACTTCGTTGTCCTTCATGCCGCCGTACCACTTCAATTGGAATCCCAGAATGTCGTGATAGAAGCGGTCTTCGGTGGCGCGGTCGTGCACGATGAAGCCCGCATGGATGATGTGGTCGCTAACGCGTGTGGCTGGCAACATGACGCCGAATTTCTTGCCGTGCACGCCATGCGCCGCATACTGCACGAACTCAATGTGGCGACCTTCCGGATCATCCACCATGAAGGTATAGTTGCCGTCCGGCCCTAGCTTCAACTGGCTAGGCACCGTCACACCCTTCGAAGCCAGATAGTCGCGCAGCTTGCGTGCGTCCGCCGTTTCAAAGGCAACGTGCGAAAGGCGATCCTGCTCGTCGCCCTTCAGCCCCGGATAGATTTCAATGTACTGATGGTCATTGACCTTGTAGCAGTTCAGCAGTAAGCCGCCAGCCGGCTTATCTACGCTGAAATGATCGTAGCCGAGAGCTTTGCCATAGAACGCGTCGGCCTTGTCGAGATCACTGGCGAAAAATCCGACGTGGGCCAAGCCCGTGATAGGCGGCCGTTCCACCGTCGTTTGCGCGGATAATGCAAGACTTGCGAAGAGGGCGACGGCGGCCAGGCGCATTGTTGTGTTTCCCTAAACGACGTCGACGCCCATGCTCTTGCAGGCGCCCTTCACCTGCTCCATAGCTGCTTCCAGCGTGAAGGAGTTCAAATCAGGCAGCTTGATTTTCGCGATCTCTTCAATCTGCTTCATCGTGATCTTGCCCACTTTGGTTTTGTTCGGCTCGGCTGAACCTTTCGCCAGATTCACAGCGCGCTTCACCAGAATCGCGACGGGCGGAGTCTTGGTAATGAACGTGAAGGACCGGTCCGAAAAGATGGTGATGACAACGGGTATGATCAAGCCTTCCTGATCCTTGCCCGACGTCTTCGCGTTAAAAGCCTTGCAGAATTCCATGATGTTCACACCCTGGGGTCCCAGGGCGGTACCAACCGGAGGCGCAGGAGTTGCTTTTCCCGCCGGGATTTGCAATTTTACTTCGCCAGTTACTTTCTTTGCCATTTCTTAATTCCTCAAACTAATTCAAATCTCTTACATAAACCCGACGCGAAGCAGCTAAATTTTTTCAACCTGCAGGAAGTCGAGTTCCACGGGCGTCGATCGCCCAAAGATGGTCACCATGACGCGCAAAGTGTTGCGCTCGGGATTGATCTCGTCCACCTTGCCGGAGAAGTTGGTGAATGGGCCGTCGATGATCTTCACCGTCTCGCTCTTCTCGAAATTCATCTTCGGGCGCGGACGTTCTGCGCTGGATGCCTGGCGGTACAGAACTGAATTCACTTCATCCGCTGTTAGCGGAACCGGCTTGGTGCCGCCGCCCACGAAACCAGTCACGCGCGGAGTGGATTTCACCGCGTGCCACAGTTCGTCGTCCATCTCCATCTCAACCAGCACGTAGCCGGGATAGAGAAGGCGCTTGCTGATGACTTTCTTGCCGTTGCGCAGTTCCACCACTTCTTCCGTGGGGATCAGAATCTGACCCAGACGGTCAGAAAAACCGAATGCCTGGGAGCGCGTCTTCAGAGATTCCGCAACTTTTTGCTCAAACCCGGAATAGGCGTGAATGATATACCAGTGCTTGCTTAGCGCCGGGTCATCACTAACCGGCTCGGCAACCGGCTCGACCGCTGCCGCCGCAACCGACGAGGCAAGCGGGTGAATTTCATTTACTGAAACGCCGGCGTCCTCTTCCAGAACGTCAGCCCCATCCAACTCCTCGTGGGCTATCAACGAGGGGGCCTCTTCCAACTCTTCCGTCTCAGAGGTATGTTCGGAAGGGATCTCTTCGTGAGCAGCAGCTTCGTCGTGCTCGATGTTGTCTTTTGCCATTTACCTTTTGACCTGTCGTTTACCGCCCGGCCCTAGCGGTGGGTGAATGCGTTGAGAACCTTGGTGATGCCGGCACTCACGGCGGCGTCAATAATCCAGAAATAGGCAGCGAACAAGAAAACCGCGGCAATCACCACACCGGTGGTAGCGCGCACCTGGGGCCACGTGGGCCAGGATACCCGGCGCATCTCCGCTTTGACTTCTTCAATGTAAGTCTTTGTCTGTTCAGGCCAACTCACGGCCTTTGTGGTCGCTTCCATACTGTTCAAAAATTCTTTCTTGGTCAGCATGGCTTCATAGCTGAAGCCTGCGTGGGGTTTAAAGCGGAATGGAACTGGCAGGGGCAGAGGGATTCGAACCCCCAAAGGCGGTTTTGGAGACCGCTGGTTTACCGTTAGCCTATGCCCCTATCTGAACTACCTATACAAGACTAGCAAAACGCGACTTATACTTGCCGTCATCGGGTAAGTACAAGCCGCGTTTTCAGTAATACCTGCCTACTTGGTTTCGCGATGCGGCTGATGTTTGCGGCAGAAAGGGCAGAACTTCTTTAGCTCAATCCGCTCTGTCGTGGTCCGCTTGTTCTTGGTTTTGCTGTAGTTGCGGTTTTTGCATTCACCGCACTGGAACTGAATGATTTCGCGTGGCATAAATCTGGCTGATTCCTATTTCTTTTTGTTAGCTGATGATCTCGCTAACCGTGCCGGCGCCCACGGTACGGCCGCCTTCACGAATCGCGAACCGCAAGCCCTTGTCCATAGCGACCGGGGTAATGAGTTCCACCTCAACCGCCACGTTGTCACCCGGCATCACCATCTCCATGCCTTCCGGCAGCTTGGCAACACCCGTCACGTCCGTCGTGCGGAAGTAGAACTGCGGACGGTAGCCGTTGAAAAACGGAGTGTGACGTCCGCCTTCTTCCTTCGACAACACGTACACTTCACCCTTGAACTTCTTGTAGCCCTTGATGGTGCCCGGCTTCGCAATCACCTGGCCGCGCTCCACGTCGGTCTTTTCAATACCGCGCAGCAGCAAGCCCACGTTGTCCCCGGCCCGGCCTTCATCCAACAGCTTCTTGAACATTTCCACGCCGGTCACAACCGTCTTGCGTGTGTCGGTGAAACCGACGATTTCCATTTCCTCGCCGACCTTGCAGATGCCGCGCTCAATGCGGCCCGTCACCACCGTGCCGCGGCCCTGGATCGAGAAGATATCTTCAATCGGCATAATGAACGGCTTGTCGATGGCGCGCTCCGGCATCGGAATGTACTCGTCCACCTTCGCCATCAGCTCGTCCACTGTCTTTTCCCACTGCGGTTCGCCGTTCAAGGCGCCTAGTGCGCTCACGCGCACCACCGGCAGGCTGTCGCCCGGAAATTGATAGCTGGTCAGCAACTCGCGCACTTCCAGTTCCACCAGTTCCAGCAACTCAGCGTCGTCCACCATGTCCACCTTGTTCAAGGCGACCACGATGAACGGCACACCCACCTGGCGGGCCAGCAGAATATGTTCGCGCGTCTGCGGCATGGGACCGTCGGTCGCCGCTACCACCAGGATGGCGCCGTCCATCTGCGCCGCACCGGTGATCATGTTCTTGATGTAATCGGCGTGGCCGGGGCAATCCACGTGCGCATAGTGACGGTTCGCCGTCTCATATTCCACGTGCGCCACCGCGATTGTGATTCCGCGTGCTTTTTCCTCCGGCGCGTTATCGATGGAATCGAAGCTCCGGAACTTGTTCTTCGGATTGTGCTTCGATAACGTCTTCGTAATAGCCGCCGTCAACGTCGTCTTGCCGTGATCGATGTGCCCGATCGTGCCAATGTTTACGTGCGGTTTACTGCGGTCAAATTTCTCTTTCGCCATATCACTGCCCTAGCCTAAACTCTAATTCCTATTCCCTGCGGTGAACAAAACCCAAGTTGAAAACTACTGATTTGCTACACGAATCTGAGCGGGAGATGACTCGGGATTGCATCTGACGATTTACCGTTTAGCAATCTCCGCCAACGTGCGGCCGGAAGTTTTCCAATAGCGCGGACGTCCCGTGACCTCAATTCACGGCAAGAAACGCCGACTACAAGATGTTAACACGGAACCGGGTCCTTACTATTCTGCACTGAGGGCGGCGGAATTGCTACGGACGCTGTGGTCTGCGGTTAGTTTCCACCTTGGGGTCTGCCCGGCGCATCTCAAGCAAGTTGAAGCAGGTGAAAAAGCAGCATCTGGCCACCAAAATATGCGTGGCCTGCCAGCGACCTTTTGTCTGGCGCAAAAAATGGGAACGGGATTGGAAAAACGTTAAATATTGCAGCGAGGCTTGTAAACGTGGCAAACAGTGATGCCCTTCGTCGCGATTTCGCCGACCGCAGCGACTTAGCGCAGTACTTGAGACAACAATTCCCCGGGCTTGCCTCGATGGACGGGAGCCTGGCTCCGTCCCGAGGCGGCAAGCAAGCGGCGCGGAATGCTTTGGTGGGGTTCCGAGTCGCTCGCTATGCCGCCACCCGCAACTCTCTCACCGGACACGTTTCCAAGCTCAGCCCTTATCTACGCCACGGCGTCCTGACGTTGCGTGAAGTGGCCGGGTACTTTATCAAGCCAGCAAAGGGTCTACAGCCCATCTACAAGTTTGTCCAGGAACTGGCATGGCGCGACTACTGGCAGCGCCTCTACTTCGAGTGGGGTCAAGGAATCTGGCAGGATCGCGAAGATTGGAAGACGGGGTTCGTCACCGGGGATTACGCAGACGAATTGCCTGACGATGTTCTTACCGCCCGCACCCAACTCGGCTGCATGGACGGATTTGTGGAACAGCTGATCACCACGGGATATCTGCACAATCACGCCCGCATGTGGTTTGCAGCCTACCTGGTGCACTGGCGTCGTACGAAGTGGCAAGCCGGAGCGCGCTGGTTCCTCATTCACCTGCTGGATGGCGACCCCGCGTCGAACAACCTGTCCTGGCAATGGGTCGCCTCCACGTTCAGCAGCAAGCCGTACATCTTCAATCGGGAAAATCTAGAGCGTTATACCGAGGGGGCTTACTGCGCCACGTGTTTGCGCCGGAATGATTGCCCGTTCGAGGACACCTATGAATCCCTCAGCCTGAAATTGTTTCGCAGAGAGCAGCCATGAGTGAGGTCATCTGGCTGCACGACGATGCCCTGCGCCAGTGGTACGGCGAGTCTCCCGCAGTTTACGTTTTCGATGAGGCGAAGCTCATCCGCGAGCAATGGAGCCTGAAGCGCGTCGGCTTCATCTACGAGTGTCTCCTGGAGTTACCAGTTGAGATTCGGCGCGGCGACCCCGTCTCTCAAGTCCTCAACTTTCAACGGGAGAATAGGGCGCAAACTATTAGAGTGATGGACACGGCGGACACCACGTTGCGAGAGCAAATCAACCGCCTGCGCTCCGAAGCCTCCGTTGAAATCGAGATACCGGAGCCCTTTGTACACCTGACTGGCAAACTTGACCTGCGCCGCTTCTCGCGCTATTGGACAAAGGCCGAACGTGCGTTGCTGGCAGAACATAGTCAAATAGACTGATGGCGCAAAAGCAGATCCTGATTGTGGGAGCAGGCCTCGCCGGTCTATCCTGTGCCTTAAAACTACAGGCACTCGGCATCGAATGCCAAATCATTGAAAAGTCGGATTGCGTCGGCGGACGAGTCCGCACTTACGTCGTGGACGGCTACCGGCTTGACCGGGGCTTCCAGGTTCTCCTCACTGCTTACCCAAGAACCCAACAGACCGTCGATTACGGCGCGCTTGAATTGAAGTCCTTTTATCCGGGCGCGCAGGTCCGCTACAAGGGAAAGTTCCACACAGTCGGCGACCCCACTCGCAGGCCTTCCGACGCGCTTTCCACAATGCTTGCGCCCATTGGCACAATCGCCGACAAAGTCCGCATTCTGCCGCTACGGCGGCGCGTGACAAGCGGCTCGCTGCGCGATTTGCTGGGCAGGCCCGAAGTAACCACAGAACAGCGCCTGCGGGAGGACGGCTTCTCGCCTAAAATGATCCAGCAGTTTTTCCGGCCATTCCTCGGCGGCATCTTTCTGGAGCCGAACATGGTGACGTCCAGCCGCAAATTCGAGTTCGTCATGCGTATGTTCTCGCAAGGTGAAGCAGCCTTGCCGAAACTGGGCATACAAGCCATTCCCCAGCAGATGGCGAATCGGCTTAAGCCCGGTGTACTGCAAATGGGCTGCGGTGTTAGATCGATAGAGAGCGGTGGCGTAACGCTGGAAAGCGGCATTCGAATGGCAGCCGATATCATTGTCCTGGCCACGGAGGAATTGGAAGCGGCTAGACTACATCGCGAGGAGAAGAATATTCGCAGCGCTTGTGTTACGTGCCTCTACTACGCTAGCGACCATTCACCCGTGAAAGGCCGGTGGTTGGTGTTGAACGGTGAAGCCACAGGTCCCATCAACAACCTGGTGGTTCCCACGGAACTCCATCCCAGCTATGCACCTCCGGGCCGGTCTTTGATTTCAGCCACCGTTCTGGGCGTGGTGGATGATGAGGTCCAACTGGAACATCAGGTCAGGACGCAACTCGTGGACTGGTATGGAAGCCAGGCGCTGGCGTGGCGGCACCTGCGGACCTATTCAATATCCGAAGCTTTGAGCCTCCAATCCCCTCCGGCGCTCAACATCATTCGCAAGTCATCGCGAAGGTCCGAAAGTCTGTTTGCCTGCGGTGATTATCTTTCCATTACCTCCATCGAAGGCGCAATTGCTTCCGGCATACGCTGCGCTGAAGAGCTTTCCGAAAGCTGCTAAGAACGTAAAGTTCGATTCAGTGAAATTAGTGTTAACCTACTGGTTCCAGTGCCCATGTTCGGCTCGAGCCCTGTTGCATCTTCCCAGAACCAGAATGGAGTAACACAAACCGGATGAGCGTTTCTTTTCCTAACCTATTCAAAATCACAGCAATCTTATTGTTCACCCTGCCGCTCGCTTTGCGAGCACAGGATGCAACGGGAACCGTCGCGGGCGTGATTAGCGACCCCACAGGCGCGGTAGTCCAGCAAGCGAAAGTCACGGTCACAAACGCCGGCACAAAAATTTCGCACGAGGTCACGACTGATGCGAACGGCTTCTATGAAGTCCGCCACCTTCCCATCGGCTCCTATCAGGTCAGCGTGGAATCGCCAGGTTTTTCGAGGACAGACTCCAGCCCCGCCGCTCTCGATATCAACCAGACGCTGCGCGTCGATCTCAAACTATCGATAGGCAAGGTGTCCGATACGGTGACGGTGGATTCGCAGGCGAGCACCGTCGAGACGCAGAATTCCACCGTTGGAGGTACCGTCACCGGGCAAGCCATCTTCGAGTTGCCGTTAAACGGTCGCAATACGCTGGATCTTCTGGCAACTCAGCCCGGAGTCACCGCGACAAATTCGGATAGCGGGGCGGCCGGCAACTACAGTATCGGCGGCGGGCGCACGGATTCGGTCACCTATTTACTCGACGGAGGGCTGAATAACGATCTGCTTTCAAACGGCGTTGTAGTCAATCCGAACCCCGACGCAGTGGCCGAATTTCGCGTCATTGAAAGCACTTACGGCGCGGAATATGGCCGTAACGCAGGCGGCATCGTCAGTATTGTCACTAAGAGCGGAACCAATAGCATTCATGGGACCGCTTATGATTATGCGCGTAACGATTATTTCGACGCGAACGACTTCTTTTTCAACCAGCAGAGCATCCCGCGGGCGGTGCTAAAGCGGCAGCAATACGGCCTGACCATTGGCGGGCCCATCACCATTCCGCACATTGTGGACGGGCGCAACAAGTTATTCTTCTTCTTTTCCTATCAAGGCCAGAAGCAAAGCCAGGTGATGAGCGCGGGCCAGGTTCAAACGTATACACCGGCCGAGGCTATCGGTGACTTTTCGCACGCCACGAACAACTACACGGCGCCAGATCCGAACGTGGTGGCGTTCCTGCAAGCCAATCCCGAGTACCAATCGAACCCGCAGCTAGCGAGTCAAGGCATCATCAATCCGGCCAGCATTGATCCGGTGGCGCAAGCCTACTTCAAGAACAACCTGATTCCCACCTCGCCCAGCGGATTTTTGTTTCCGACAGCGTCGGCGGTGGATAACAGCAATGAGTATCTTGGAAAGCTCGACTATAATGCGACCAGCCGGGACATCATTTCCGGAACCTTTACCGCGCACGATGAGAAAGTAACGAATCCCTTCAGTTCAGCGAATGTCACGGGTTATACGGCAGCTAACTACAATCAAACATATTCGGGTACTATCACCTACACGCACACTTTCACGCCGGCCCTGTTTAACGAGTTGCGAGTTTCAGCTGTTCGCAGCACTCCGAGCGACCGTACTCCCACTTCCAATCTGCCTGGCCCGCAAGCGCTGGGCATTCAGGTCACGCCCGATCTGACTACGGGCCCCAGTTTGCTTTATTTCAACCAGACCGGATTGAACATCGGTTTCAATCCCGGTGGGCCTACTACTTTCGCCAACACGGTTTACGCCTACTATGACAACGTTTCGTGGAACAAAGGCAAACATAATCTGAAGGGCGGATTCTTCTTTTCGCCCTACCAAAACAACACCAACTACTCTTACTATGTGGACGGCGCGTTCTCCTTCTATGGTCCGAGTACATCCGTCGGATCCGGAACCGACCTCGCCGATTTTCTTTTCGGCTTGCCGGACAACTACTTTCAGGCGGCGAAGGCGCTGAGCAACATCCGTACAAACCAGTACGCAGGCTACTTCCAGGACGATTGGAAAGTAACTAAGAACTTCACCATCAACCTTGGCGTGCGATACGAATACTCCCAGCCGAAATACGATACTCAGGGCCGTTCTTTCACCTTCGTGCCCGGGGCGCAATCCAGCAGGTTCGTGAATGCGCCCACTGATTTGTTATTCCCTGGAGATCCGGGCGCGCCCAAAGGCACCAACTTTCCCGACAAGAATGACTGGGCGCCCCGGCTAGGCTTCGCCTGGGACGTCTTCGGTAACGCAAAAACCGCTATCCGCGGAGGCTTCGGCGTGTTCTATGACGTCTTGAAGGGCGAAGACAATCTGCAATTCAACGGAACGCCGCCTTTCTACAATGAACCCTCATTGAACTTTAGCTCTCCACAGACCGTGGGAGGCGTGAATATCTACCCGGCCGCGAACCCTGGCTTCCAGACTACGCCGTTCGCCACCAATAACACCAATACGCCGAATGGCTTCCCGTCAACTCCTCCCGCTTCGACCGTCAGCTATGCGCCGTTCCTGCCGCTTAGCTCCGGAGGAGGCGTTTACCTGGTTGATCCACATCTTCGGACGCCCTACGTTTACCAATACAATTTAAACCTCCAGCAGGAATTAGTTGCGGGTATGGTCCTCGAAGTGGGCTATGTGGGATACGATGCGCATAAGTTGACTTCGCTGGTGGATATTAATCCTTATCCGCTCGGTTCCAATAGCCGGCTCTACGATCCCGGCGACACGAACAGTTCCACGTTTGGGTATCTGTATGAGTTCCAAAACGTCTCCAACGCCAACTACAATGCTCTGCAGACCAGCCTGACAAAGCGTTCCAGCAATTCGAAATTCGGGAATACATTTTTTACGTTCGCCTACACTTGGTCTCACGAGTTAGACAATGCCTCCGGCTTTCGCGAACGCAATTCGGTTGTTCCCTACTACAATCATCACGAGCTTTACGCCTCCGGCGACACAGATCTCCGATCGACACTCAGCTTGTCGGGGGGTTGGGATTTGCCCTTCAATCATCTATGGGACCGTGGGCCCAAGATACTGACCAAAGGTTGGAGCATCTATCCGATCGTGAGTTGGCGCTCAGGCTTTCCGATCGATGTCCTAGCCGGCTTGTCCACGACCAATACCGATCCGGGCCCGGCAGGAGATGGCGAAGCGGGCAACGTTCGCGCCGACCTTGTGCTGCCGAACGTCGCCACTTACAACGCCCGGAACCAGCAGACGGTTAACGGCACTACCGCGAACTTCTACTTCAACCCCGCGGCATTTTCAAACTCAAACCTTCTAGCCTTGGACACCACGTCAAAAACCGATGCCGCGGCCCTGGCGGGCCAGTTTACCTATGGCACTCTGGGACGGAACGCACTTCGCGGTCCTGGTTCCATTAACACCGACGTTTCGCTCTCCAAGCACCTTCTCCTGTTCAGGGAAAAGCTGGACAGCGAACTGCGTCTGGATGCATTCAATGTGTTCAATCACGCGAACTTCAAGAATCCAGACACCAACATTAATAGCTCGTTATTTGGAACCGTCTCCGCTACGAATGGCCCCCGCATTCTGCAGGTAGCGCTTCACTTCCGCTTCTAGAACAAAAGGGCCGGCCTACATTGGAAGTAGAGCGGCCCTTTTCGATTGATCCCCTCTTAGTACTTCTTCAAGAAAGCTTCAACACTGGGAGTCTGCTCAGCCGTTTCCGCTATGCAAACATCAATGCTTTCCAACACCTGGTTCAATGTCCGCCGGCCGCCAAGCAGCTTGTCCACCCGAGGCTCAAAGAATTCCTTGAGTTCGGCCTTCGAACTCGCATCGCAATAGCTTGCGCCCACATAAGGCAACTCGGAGCCAAAATCGAACCCGCCGCCGGTAGGCCGCTTCGCCAGAATCTCGTCATAATGCGCCTTCAGAAACGCAAAACTGAGCTTCCGGGTGGCATCCTGCCCCTGCCCCGCGAACAACAGCGCGGCGCCTTCAATAAAAGGAACATCGCCATTCAGGACTGCGTTGAATCCTGCCTCTATCGCATCCTTATCGCGAAAACTAGACATCGCCCTGATGATTCGCTGGCGTTCCTGACGGTCTTTAGTCGTCTTGAGATTAGCCGCCAATTGGTCAAAGAGTGCTTTGTCTCCGAAGTAAGCCGCCGTATTCAGTACGGAACCCACTAAGTTCGGGTCGACCGACTTATGGTCAGCAAGCCACTTCCCGGCCAGTGATTTGGCCTCTGACGCTAACTCCTGATCATCGCCGTTCGTCGCCACAAAACTCACCAAAGTGGGCCGTAATAGTTTCACATCGTCAGCCTCGCCAGACTTTGGCATCCATCCAATTTGTCTGGCGCGAGCGTCGAAGTTCTTCTGCACAAAACGGTGATAATTCGGCATCAGACCCTCTGGAATCTCGTGCCCAACCGGCCGTGTTGCCAGGTTCACGGCGCTCGTCACAACCTGCCGTGTCGGATCATTCGCAAAAGTCTGTACAAGCGATAGCGCGTCGCTCGCCGAAATCTTGCCGGCTCCAGAAAGCGCCGACGCATTACCCATGAAATCGACGCGTTCCAATGGCTTCAGCCGCTGATCCATATCACCCGCAGTCAATGAATTCAGCAGCGCACCTTGATAATCCACAAAATAATAACCGTTGGCTTTGTTATTCCCTTCCACCCATGCCGGGCAACTGGAGGTCTTCAACGCCAAATCCTGCTTCGGCTGCGTCATCAATTCGCAGGCAGTCTCACCGGTTGTCCCACTGCCATAGCGGACGCACAGTGGAATCTGCCAAGTCTGCGTTTCAGGCGCCTTGGTTCCCAACGGAACAAACCGTTGCTGCTCTAAGTGCAAGGTGGGTGAACTCTGATTGCAATCCAAAGTCATAGAGACCACCGGCACACCAGCCTGATTGAGGAACGTGGAGAACGCTGTGGTTACGTCCTTTTTGCTCGCCGTACTGATAGCATCCAGGAACAGGGGAGCAGTGGCATTCTTATACGAGTACGTGGTGAGGTAACTCTTCACACCTTTCCGGAATTGCTCCGGTCCCACCCAATTTTCAAACATCGCAATGACAGCCGCGCCCTTCTGATAAGTGATTCCATCGAAAGCGTTGCTGATATCGTCTTTCGTCTGAATCTCCTGCCGAATCTTGCGCGCCGTAATGAGACTGTCCTGACCCTCGGCATAAAGCTTTGAGGAAACATCACTCACATCGGTGTCCCATTCGGGCTTCCACTCGCGCAGAATCTTTTGTTCCATCCACGTAGCGAATGCCTCGTTCAGCCAGATATCGTTCCACCACGCCGTTGTGACTAAATCTCCAAACCATTGGTGAGCCAGTTCATGCGCCGCCACGCTCGCATACCCGCGCTGGCGGTTTGTGGTGTCGGAGCCGGGCTTGGCGAGAATAAGCGTCTGTGCGTAAGTAACCATCCCGGCGTTCTCCATGGCGCCAAAACCAAACGTCACAGGAATAGCCACTTGATCTGACTTGGAGTACGGAAAGGGGATGTCGAAGTAATTTTCCAGCCGCGTAATGATGGTCGAAGTCACTTCCGCGGCATACTTCGCCTCGTCGGCATGCCCCTTTGGCGTGACAATTCTTACCGGGATGTGATTGCGTCCCGCCGTCCCCCCATCCACATAGTCAAACGGTCCTACCCCGAAAGCTACTAAGTAGCTCGGCAGCGGCTTTGTTTCGCGGAACGTGTAGGTTGTATCTTCGCCGTGTTTCTCCTGCTTCACTATTTCTGTGTTGCTAATAGCCGAGTCGCTCGACGGAACTGTCAGCGTCAATTGCCATGGAACCTTGTAGGACGGCTCATCGAAACAAGGAAAGGCATCCCGCGCATCCGTAGATTCGAACTGGGTGTACAGATACTTATTTCCGTTGTCGAGCATGCGGAACACACCCGAGCTATCCTGCGTTCGCACATTGCCCTGATAGACCATGTCGATCTCGCCCCTGCCGACTGGCACAGGAGAGTCAAACTTAAGGCCGACGAAATCATCACCCTCGAGCGCCACAGTGCCATTTATGGTCTGCCCGCTGCCCTTGTACACAACAGACGAAACCGTCAGTTTCGAGCCATCCAACCAGACGATGTGCGACGCTTCCTTCACATCCACTTTGATCTGGATTTTTCCATCGAAAGTATCTTTCCCCGGATCAAGCGTTAACTCGGCTTTGTAGCTGACCGGTGCTACTATTTCCGGCAATCGAAGTTTCGGCGGTTGCGGATCGGCGCTCGCCCCTAAACAAAACGCGCTCGTCAGAGAAATAACTCCAAAGAGCGCGCGTTTCACTACGTATTTCATGTAATCTTCCTTAAGCATCCCTTGTGATAAGACGCCAATCTCTCAATCTCTCCCTTAGTTTAGATTCAGCCGCTTCAGGAGGAATAATTCCCGAAATCACCGCTACTGAATCCGATCCGGCTGCCAGCACTTGCGCCGCATTCTCCAACGTGATGCCGCCAATAGCTACCAACGGCTTCGTACTCAGGACCCGCAAAGCTTTCAATCCGTCCAGACCCACCACCGGGTCAGGCTTTTCCTTCGATGTTGTGGCAAAAATCGGTCCCAGCGAGAGATAATCGGCAGGCTCCTCGGACGCTCGGCGGAGTTGATAACCATTGTGTGTGGAGAATCCGAGTATGGTGTTGAAAATAACTTTACGGGCCGCTACAGGTGATAAATCGTCCTGGCCGATATGCAGTCCCGCGCCTAGAATTTGTGCGTAATCGGCCCTGTCGTTCACAATAAACTGAATCTTCGCCGCCACACAAATTTCAGCGATTCGTTGGGCTTCATCGAAATTGGCTTGCGTCCATCCGTCCTTGTGCCGGTACTGCAGAATCCCGACGCCTTCCGCGGCCGCTGCTTCGGCTACCTGAAGGGGAGAGAAGCCAGTTCGTTCCAGAACGGCAGTGTCAATGATCGGGTAAAAACGCGGAAGTGCCAGCTCAATTCCCATGCAGATTTGTGTCGAAGAACGCGGCTGCCTTTCCAAATGCATTCTGCAGTGATTCATCTCTGACAAAAGCGTGATTCTCTTCCGGATAGTAAGACTCTTCGAAGGTCTTGCCCTCCCGTATCAGCTTCTCTGAAAGTTGAACGGCATCCTGAAACAACACGTTGCTATCGACAATTCCATGCAGAATTAAGAGATGGTCTTGTAATTGGCCGGAAAAGTAAATGGGCGAGCTGCGCCGGTAAGCTTCCGGATTCTCAGCCGGAGTTGTCAACCGTTCGTCCGTGTATCCCGCATTGTAATTGCGCCAGTCATACACGCCAGAGAAAGCGGCGCCGGCCTTGAAAACTCCAGGAGCCTTGAACAGTGCCGCGGATGTCATAAAACCGCCATAGCTCCAGCCCCAGATCCCCACATTCTTCATATCAATGTTCTTGAGACTGCGAAGGTATTCGACGCCCCCTAGAACATCCTCCAGATCGGGACCCGCCATATCCAAATAAACACCACTGCGCCAGTCACGGCCATAACCGGTGCTCCCGCGGTAGTCCATCTCCAGAATCACGTAGCCGCGGCTAGCTAGATAATTGTTGAACGCGTAGCGCAGTTCCTGATAACTTCCCCACTGCTTAAGAATGCTGGTGGCATAGCCTGAACCATGAATGTACACAATGGCTGGACGTGGAGTTTGCTTCGGGTCGTCTGGATTAAATCCAGGCGGCAGCATTAACCGCGCCGCCACCGGTTTATGATCCTTAGGCGAAGGGTAACTCAAATAACGAGTCTCAGCCCATTTAGTCTGGTAAAACTCGGGCAATGGAGACTTAGTGATCTGCGATCCATCCACGTATAAGTCGAAAGGATTCCGCGAATCCGCCTCCATCAGCGCCCGCTTCTCGCCGTCCTCTGAAATCCAGCCAATATTCAAACCTTCACGGCTGCTCAACTGTTCTGGATTGCCGCCACTCGCATCCACGCGATAAAACTGTCTTTCGGCTGTGCTTTTCCCGGTAGACGAGTAATAAATGAAGTTGCCAATCCACTGCGGCGAATGGGAAAACGGATCGTTGTGAATCTCCCAATTCCCTTTGGTTAACTGGTGCAAATTAGTGCCATCTGCCTTTACAACGTACAGTTGCTTAAAGCCCGGTTGATCGCTGGTGAACCAAAGCTCCTTCGATTGCTGATCCCAACCCGCATCTGAGATCTCAATCCAGCGGTCGTCTGTCTGTTTGAAGACAGTAACAGGCACGCCGCTGCCGGCATCCACAACTCGAATTTCCTCGCTTTTATAGTTTTTGCTTTGCGTGAGAATGATGAGCTTCTTGGAATCCGGCGACCACTTGGGTGAACGCACCGCATAAGAATCATGCCCCATGTCCAGCAGGCGCGCAGGATTATCGCCGCTGCTGGCAACAATATAGAGCTGCTGCATCTCGGGCTCATCCTCCGCCACGCTGCGCGGGAACGGCGGCGCTGTCACGAATTGGCCCGAGTAGTTCGGCAACACTTGACTTCGCTCCGGTTTCGTTTGAACTGCGTAGGCTAGATGCTTGCCATCGGGCGACCACTCAAATCCTTGAAGCGAAGCCGGCGACTTGATATCCGTCTTCTGTTCAATCAATCCACCACCCAACACCATCACGTACAGTTGCCCTGATTGGGTAAAGGCAATCCGAGTTGCGTCGAAAGAAAACTGCGGATTACTCTCTACGGCCTTCGTCTTGGTCAGACGGTGTACTGGCCCACCAGCCGTCGCCACCAGATATAGGTCGCCTCGATACGAGAAGACAGCCTGTTTTCCATCCTCCGACAAGTCATAAGACGCCACTCCGGTACGAGGCGGCAAATAGTTCTTGCGATGAATATCCAGGTCAGTCTCGGAGTCATTGATCGGATCTTTTTCGCCGGCCAAATCCGTCAGCCGGCTCAGCTTTTTCGCATCCGCATCATAAACGTACAAATCTCGGAAAGCTTCCCCATGCGCATTCCATAGAAATCCAAGTTGATGCGCCTTCTTCGCCCACGAAACTTGCGCTGGCCACGTGCCCCACAAAAAGGGCCGCGAAAACAAACGCGAAATCGTCAATTCTTGTGCGGGTACAAGCCCGGCCGTGATGAGAAGTAGTAAGGTAAGGCGCATCTAGAGGGAGAGCGGCGCCTGGCGAGTGATCTGAATGCCAAACCCCTCCAGGCCAACTACCTTGCGCGGATGATTTGTCAACAATTGAATGGTGGTCAATCCCAGATCAGACAGGATCTGGGCGCCTAGTCCGGTTTCATGCTGCAGCGGTTGATGGCGCTCGGAAAGCTGATATTTGCTCATGTCACGGTCATGCGTCAGAATCTCATGACTGCCGTTTCGCCAAACCGTAGGAAGCCCCGGACCAGCCTGATGGAGGTAAAGGAAAACACCAGCGCCTGCTTTGACAATCGCTTCTAACGCAGCCGTAATCATGACGCGGCAGTCGCAATCCGTTGATTGGAAAACATCGCCGTATACGCAGTGCGAATGCACCCGCACCAGCACATTGTTCTTGCCGGCAACGTCGCCATAGACAAGCGCCAGGTGCGCCTCACTGTTGACCTTGCTGACGAATCGAACCGTCTTGAAAGTGCCTTGCGGCGTGTGAATCACCCCGGAAGCTTCACGGTTGACCACACGCTCAATCTGCATGCGATGGCGAATCAGGTCCGCCACCGAAATCATCTTGAGATCAAACTTCCTGCAAAACTCCACTAACTGCGGCACCCGCGCCATGGTGCCGTCGTCGTTCATAATCTCGCAGATCACTCCACCAGGAGAAAACCCGGCGAGTTTGGCCAGATCCACCGCGGCTTCCGTCTGGCCGCAGCGGACCAGTACGCCGCCAGGCCGCGCTCTCAGCGGAAACACGTGGCCCGGCCGAGCTAAGTCCTCGGGACGGGAGTTCGGGTCCATGGCCACGCGAATGGTTAGCGCCCGGTCGTAGGCTGAGATACCTGTCGTCGTGCCCTCAGCGGCATCTATCGCTTCGCAAAAAGCGGTGCCGAAACGCGCGGTATTTACCGGCGACATAGGCTGCAAGTCCAGCCGGTCACAAGTAGCAGAATCGATGGCGAGGCAGATCAGACCGCGACCGTGTGTCGCCATAAAATTGATGGCTTCGGGCGTAACCTTGTCGGCTGCAATAGTGAGGTCGCCTTCGTTCTCGCGGTCCTCATCGTCCACTACAACCAGAATCTTACCTTGCCGAAAATCCTCTATAGCTTCGGAGATAGAAGCAAATGACATGTTACGCGGGTACGGGTAATCCGGCCTTCAACTGCCACGGCTTGGCCGGCTTGATCGCCTCGTTTACTGCATTAATATTCTTCACGCCGATATCTTCCAGCCAGTCTTCCAAGGCCTTCATGCCATGCTTCGCATAAACCGGAATGCCTTCTTTCCAAGTCGCGCGGCCGCACAACACGCCCGAATAATCGGTGCCCGCCTCGGCCGCCATCTCCAGGTTCTCAACGAATTCAGGATTGCTGACGCCGGCACTCAGATAGATGAAGGGCTTGGTCGCTTCTTCAGCAGCCTTGCGGAACCAATCCAATGCTTCTTTGCGCGTGTAAGCAATCTGGCCCTTATTGACAATGCTGCCTTCCACAAACACCGCGTTCACCGGCACTTCCACCTTCAGCATGTCCACTTGATACTGCGGCTTGCTGAATTCCTTCATCGCGCCAATGACAACTTCGGGCTTCTTCTTGGCATATTCCAAGCCCTTCTCGTCGCCGCCCGCGTGGTCGTAGCCCACAAATTCCAGGAAGAACGGGATTTCATAAAACTCGCACTCCGCGCCAATCCGTTCAATAAACGCGTGCTTGATGTCGTTGACGCTCGGGTCGTCGAAAGGCGTGTAATAGATCAGGATCTTTACCGAGTCGGCGCCAAAATCCTTGATGCGCTTCACTGAAAGGTGCGGCAGTAGATCGGGCAGCCGCCCCTGCTTCGTGTTATCGTAACCGCTCTCTTCATAGGCCAGCAGCAGGCCCGCGTTGCTCGCGCGTGCTCTCGCAGCCGGCAAACCGAATTCGGGGTCAAGGAGAATCGCGCTCGCATGCGGCGTCAGCACTTTGGAGACGGCAATCTTGAATTCGGACATCATCTCGTCCGAGACCGCGTCCTGAGACACACCTTTTGCTGAAGCAATGGACTTACGCAAACTGCCGCGCTGGTCCATGGCAGCCGCGGCGATTACTCCTTTGCTATTTGAGAGCGCGTTTAAATGCTTGATTTTCCCTTGTGAAAGCGGCATGGCAATTACCCTAAACTGTTCCTTTTCACTGAAGTATACCGAAGGTCGATTACCTCAATGTTTCGCAGCGTCTCCAATATGCTTGCGCTCGCCCGACATCGCGCAGAATCTGCTGCTTCAATGCTTCGGCGCTTTCGAAAGCGCGCTCTTGGCGGACAAAACGGCGAAATTCCACTCGAATACCCTTTGGCGATTCCCCCGTCAAAGCCGTCAACAAGTAACTTTCAATCGTCACCCCGTCACCTGGAAATGTAGGCCGCACTCCAACGTTTGTGATGGACGGCCAGTGGCGCGCCGTCGCCAAATCAAAGGTTTGAGTAATATAAACCCCACGCAGCAGAAGCTGGTCAGGCACCGGGAGGATGTTGAGCGTGGGCACCGTCTGGCGCGAGCCTATCCCCTGCCCCGTGACAACTTCGCCGGACACCGAAAAGCAGCGTCTCATCAAACGCGAAGCGAACCCGAGATGCCGATCTTTAAGCGCCTTTCGAATCTCCGAACTCGACACCACCTTGCCCCGATACGTCACCGGCTTTAGAAAGTGCGCCTCAAATCCGTAGCTTTTGCCCAACTCAGTGAGCACCGCTGGCGTACCCGCCTGGCGATGTCCAAAATGGAAGTTATCGCCCACAAAAGTTGCCTTTGTGCCGAGCGCGTCCACCAGCACCTCCGAAACGAATTGTTCCGGACTGCAGCACGATAACTCGTTGGTAAAAGGCAACACCAGAATCCTTTCAACACCCAGCGATTCCAGTAACAAGATGCGTTCTTCGAGCGTGCAGATCATCGGCGGCACCCGATCGGGCGCAACCAGCACGGTGGGATGCGGGTGAAAGGTGAGAACACCCCGAGCTAAATTCCGCTGCTTTGCACATTCCGACATAGCAGCGATCAAAGCGCGATGTCCTACGTGCACACCGTCAAAATTGCCCAACGCCACCGCCGCGGGACCGAACCGGCCTTGCGCTTCCGCAAGCGATCGAAAAACTTCAGCGCTCATGCGGCTGCGTTCCGTCCTATGGCTATTTCCAACTGGTCGTACGCAAGATGAACACCAGCAGGCAATCGCTCTTCCAGAGTCGCATGCATCAAATCATGCGAAATATGAGTAAAATAAGCGCGTTTCGGCTTCAACAGTTCAACAATCTTCAGTGATTCCTCTACGGTAGAGTGTGTCGGATGGGGATTGTGCCGCAATGCATCCAGAAACAGCACGTCCAAGCCCATTAGTCGCTGCATGCTCTCTACCGGGATCTGACTATGGTCGGTCAGGTAAGCGCAGTCGCCGAACCGGAAACCATGGGTAACGCCTTTGCCGTGCGCCACTTTGATGGGCAGAATCTCCACACCCGCTACCTCAAACGGTTCGCTATCGAAGATATTCGTTGTCAAACGGGGCCGGCTGGATTCACTGGGCGCCTTTTCAAACACGTACGAAAAGGTGCTCTCAATCGTCTTCAGCGTCTCTGCCGAGGCAAATATGGGAATGTCATGACGCTGCATAAAGTTGAATGGCCGGATATCATCCAGGCCTAGAATGTGATCCGCATGCGAATGCGTGAAGAGCACAGCGTCCAGCCGTTCAATGCACGCGCGCAGTGCCTGGTAGCGAAGATCAGGCGACGTATCAATCAGGATGCGTTTGTCGCCCAGCTTCAGCAGCACGCTGGGACGCAGCCGCTTGTCGTGCGGATCCACGGATCGGCAGACCTTGCAGGTACAACCCACCATGGGCACGCCCACGCTCGTACCCGAACCAAGAACCAGAATGGATGCCCGCTCGAACTCTGCGAGCATTTATGAGCTTTTAATGCCCTTCCCGCCGTCGGCCATGATAATGCGCGGCTTTTCTGGCTCAGTATCCACAGGTTCCGTCTGCTCTTTCTTTAATTGCTCGTTGACCTGAACATAGCGGAATCTCAACTCGGTCAGGCCGTTCTCGAGAAATCGTTGCTCTTCGGTCGAAAGGTTTCCGCGCGTCTTATCCTGCAGCATGGCCAACAAGTCGATGGAATGACGCGCCACTGGCAGGTTTGGCTCCGTGTTTTCGTCGTCGCCGGTTAGCGAAAAAATACCCAGCTGCACTTGCGTTTGCACCATGATGGATTCAACCAGGAACATAAAGTTGGCGGGGGGCAGAGGGAAATCGGCTTCGTCAGTTTCAGGCATGGCAACCACTATCTTACTTTTGCATGGTTCTACTTGCCTGGGTGCAATGCGTGGGTAAAGTGGATACGGGAGAAACAGCCGTGACGGACAGGTTTCAGGAAGCCGGTGAGAAATTCGCAGAATTGGTTCGCTTGATGGGGCGATTGCGGGGCCCAAACGGCTGTCCGTGGGACCAGAAGCAGACCTTCGACACCATTAAGAGCTACCTGCTTGAGGAAGCCTACGAAGTGATGGATGCCATTGATCAGCGCGATTGGGAAGGACTGGAGGAGGAACTGGGCGACCTACTCCTCCAACCCGTATTCTTTGCCGAAATGGCAGCACAGGAACAGCGGTTCACCATTGCCGATTCATTAGACCGGATCAACGAAAAACTGGTTCGCCGGCATCCGCACATTTTCGGCCACGCCCAGGCAGATTCGCCCGAGGAAGTGAAGGCGCGCTGGGATGAGATCAAAAAGCAGGAGAAGTCAGAACAGGGTCATACGCCCGCTGAATCGATTCTGGACGGTGTACCGCGGTCCATTCCCGCGTTAGTGGAATCCGAAAAGCTGGGTCAAAAAGCCGCCGGCCAAGGCTTCGACTGGCCTGATGTTTCAGGAGCTCTGGACAAATTACACGAAGAAGCCAACGAGCTAGCGGAGGCCCAGGCGGCAAACCGTCCGGATTATGTAGAACACGAGTTAGGCGACCTTCTGTTTACGATCGTCAACATCGCGCGCCATTTAAAGGTAGATCCTGAGCAAGCACTGCGCAAAGCAAACGCCCGCTTCCGATTTCGCTTCAAACTTGTAGAAGAGGCAACCGCAAATTCAGGCTCAACCATGCCCGAAACCCCGCTGGAGACGTTAGAAACCTACTGGCAACAAGCAAAGACTCACGAACACTAACGCCAGTCGCCAAAAGCGGTCACTCCTGTCTGACCAGATTGACCAGTCAGAGAAGACTGAGGTATCCGACTGGTCCGACTCCTCCGATATTTCTGGCTCCTCAGACCAGTCAGACCCCTCAGACCAGTCAGACTCAATGCACCAGCCCTGGGCCACCACCGCGCGCCGCCGAGACCCGCTCCACCTCACGCATAACCCGCAGAATGTTCCCGCCATAAATTTTCTTAATTTCCAGCGGACTATACCCCTTCTCCAGCAAAGCCCGAGTTAAATTCGGAAACTTTGACACATCGTCCAAACCCTCCGGAGCACACTCGATCCCGTCAAAATCCGTTCCAATCCCCACCGCATCTATGCCGGCAATCTGCTTCACATGGTCAATATTCGCCACCACATCCGCCAGCGTGGCGCGCAAAGGCGGCTGTTGCTTCGCCTTCTCCGCATCCGAAACCTTTTGCGAAACGAACGCACAATTGAAATTAATCTGAATCACGCCGCCCTTCTTTGCCAGCGCCTGGATCATCTCATCCGTCATATTCCGCCGCTCGTTGCTAATCGCCCTGCACGACGAGTGCGACGCAATAATGGGCGCCGAACTCGTCTCCAGGGCATCCCAGAACGTTTTGTCGGCGGTATGCGAAATGTCCACCATCATTCCGATCCGGTTCATCTCCCGCACAATCTCCTTGCCCAGCGGCGTCAGGCCGTTATGATGCTCTACGCCAGGCTTATCAATGTCCCCTGAAGAATCCGCCAAACCATTCGTATTCCAATGCGTCAGAGTCATGTATCGAATGCCCAAGGCATAATAATCACGAAGCAGGCGCGGACTATCTTCAATTGCATGCCCACCCTCCAGCCCCATAAATGCCGCAATCTTGTGATGTTTATGCGCCCGCTCGAAATCCTGCGCCGTCCCCGCAAACTGGAAAGTCTCCGGATACTTTTCAATCACGTCATGCCGAACCGTATCAATCATTTGCAGTGCCCGGTTGGCCGAATGATTCCCCTCTACATACGTCCCCGCCACATACACCGAAAAGAAGACCGCCCCCACACCGCCCTCCTTCAGCTTGGCGATATTAGTGTGGGTCTTGGTCGACGTCCCGATATCCACACCCTTGACCGTAAAGCTCGGAATATCGTTATGCGTGTCGATCAATACGGCCGACTTGGTAATCGCCGCCACCTCCGCGTCGATCTTCGAAGCGGCGTTCGCCGAACCACACAGGCAACCCGCCAGAAGCAGCGCCAGAACACGTTGTTTTCCCATTGAGTAAGAATCAGAATACAATTAGGACTAATCTTATGCAGGATGTATTAAACCGCTCAGCCGCCTCCATTAGCGTGCCCGACGCAGGGAAAGCACAGAAATCAATCGCCGCCGTTTGCGCTGTTCTTCTGGCAATCATATTCCTGGTTTCCGGCGGCTGGAAAATGCTGCAACCATTCGTAACGGGTGAAGTGCTGGAACAGGCTCAGGTTCCGGCCGGTCTGGGAGCCTATGGAGCGGCGCTCCTCGGCACCCTGGAAGTGTTCACTGCATTCCTCCTGTTCACGCCGCGGTATCGTCGCTGGGGCGGCATCCTTGGCTCGGCCCTCATCATCTTCTTCATCGGCTGGGTCGGTTATTACTACCCGGTGCTCAACGGGAAAGCCTGCGGCTGCTTTCCCATCATCAAGCGCACTATCGGACCCATGTTCTTTGTTACCGACGGCATTATGCTGCTCTTCGGTTTAGCCGCCTGGTTGTGGTCTGATCGAGTCAAAAGCTTTCGAGTACCCGTCGCTATCCTAGCCTCTCTCGCGGTGGTTTCCGGAGCGAGCTACGCCTGGAACAATTCTAAAATTGTCCACGCCCAAATCCCCAACCCTGTGATTGTCGACGGCAAACCAGCCGACCTTTCTAAAGGCAAAGTCTTCGTGTTCTTTTACGACCCGTCCTGCATGCATTGCGATGCCGCCGCGCGCTTCATGTCCGGCTTCGACTGGACCGATACTCGCGTCGTTTCTATCCCTACCGTCAATCCGCAATGGGCAGCCAGTTTTCTGCATGACACCGGGTTCAAAGCCGGAACCAGTCTTGAACTGGACAAGCTGAAGAAAACCTTCCCCTTCGTCGACCCGCCCTATGGGGTGGCCTTAAAGAATGGTGTCGTGAAAGAAACATTCGGCCAGGCCGCCTTCGCCGCGCCCTCGCCCAAGTCGCAACTGGAAGCTCTGGGACTCATCAAGTAGCCTTCCTTAACTGCGGCGGCAATGAACGAACTGGCCCAGGCTTTGATTGCAGAGAGCGCCCATGCCGCTCCCGCCCACATCCTCGAAGCACTGCCGGAGCCTTTGGCTCACCAAAATATCGCGGGATCTCCCAGAACTATCTACGGTGAATTGTGGCATCTCGCCTTCTGGCAGCAGATAACCCTCGACTGGGTCTCTGGCTTGAAGACACCCTATCCAGTGTCTCCCAACGACCCGTTTCCCACGGATGCTGATACAGCTGCCGAAACTTGGCAGCAGCTATGCCACAGATTTCTTGCTGGCGCAAACCGTGCGGCTGCGATCGCCGGCGATCCGGATCGTCTCGCTCTGGAAATCCATTGCCCTTCACGCCGCGGCAATCCCGATCGCATCATGACAGTACAAGATCAGTTGCTCAGCCTCGCCGCACATAATGCCTATCACTTCGGCCGGATCGTACTGAAGCGCCAGATTCTTGGTGCCTGGCCGCCGCCTTCTGGCGGATTTACCTGGTGATAGCGGCCCATCTCGAACCATGAAGATTGGTTCCATCGTCATCCGTTGTTATGAATTCCAAAAGATGATGGAGTTTTGGCAGGAAGCGCTCCACTACATCCCAAGAAATCCTCCGAACAATGGTTGGGTGGTCCTGCAGGATCCGACCGGACAGGGACCCAATATCTCGCTCGATCAATTGCCCGAACGCCGTACGGGTAAACGAAGTCACTTGCACCTGGACCTCTACACTGCTGATCAACAGAACGAAGTCAAGAGGCTCATTCAACTTGGCGCTAGGCGCTATCCTTGGCGTTATCGCGAGGGCGATGACTTCGTGGTCCTCTCAGACCCGGACGACAATCTCTTCTGCGTTGTACAAATCAACAAGTCCTCATCTGTCTGAAGGCAAAAACGCCCAGGCAGACTGCACATACCAACATCAAAACTACTCGGATGTGGGCTGCCGTTGTCAAGGAAATCTCGAACCCGGTGGCAAGAGCCAGATACGCCGCTAGGCAAATCGGGCATTTAGGGATAGCTGTAAGAATGGCCGCCGGAAGCAGCCACCCCACAAACTTCTTGTCACGCACGGAGCAGCACTGCATGCGCCTCATTCCACGTGCTCCGCAGTCTGGCAACACTCCTTCCTGACCTTGGGCGGAACGTAGCCGGCCCCGGCGTCCACGCGATAGCCGTCGTCGTATTTATCGTGATGACGAACCCAGGACATACTGAAAGCCAGTTGATCCTCATCGCGCCCCTTGGGCGTTAGATCTAGAAAGTTGTAAGTTCCCAGCAGTAGATCCAGGCCTCGCGCGAAAGTTGAGTACGCGTGAAAGACTTCGTTTCTTTCTTTGTAGAACACGCTGGCGCCCGGAGCTTCTTCAATCCCAAACCGCATATTCGTGTAGTTATAAGGCACCTCGCCCTTAGCTAACTCTTCTGCGGTGAATGAGACGCCAAAATCGAAATTGAAATCGCTTTCATAAGAAGAGACCCACTTGAATTTCCATCCCATTCTTTTCTGAAAAGCTTGAATCTCATTGAACGGCGCGCGTGAAATAACAACGAAGCTGGTGTCTCTGTGTGCCAGATGCACTAGCGCAGAGTCAAAATGATCCGCCAGGAAAGAGCAACTCTTACATCCCTCTTCCCAGCCGGGTCCCAGCATGAAATGGTAAACAATCAACTGGCTGCGACCCTCAAAAAGCTCGCTCAGTGTTTCCGTTCCGCGGTTGCTTTGGAACTTGTAGTTCTTCTCTACTTTGGTCCACGGCAGTTCACGCCGCTTCCTGCTGATTTCATCGCGCAGACGAGTGAACTCTTTTTCTTCCGCCAACAATTCGCGGCGCGCTTCCACCCATTCGTCTCTCGAAACCACACTATTGGCTTTGTAAGTTGCGGTCGTCATCACTTCACCTCCTTTACTTTGCCTTCCGCTTTTGAGCGCAGTCTGGAAAGCAGATAGCTCCAACCCGTTCCTATCCGTGAGCCATCCAGGTGCTCGGGAGCAATCTGGCCGAAGGCGCGATGAGCAAATTTGAGGCGAGTCCCTCCGGGTTCCGCAGTCAGCCTGTAAATCAAGTGCGACATCACCGGCGCGGACATAAACAGGGGCCCACAAATCTCCAGCAGACTCGGGGGCTTGATCGATTGCACGGTTCCCCAGTAATGGCCGCTATTGTTCCCCAGATCTCGCAACCACCTGCCGCCAGGCCAAGCTTCAAGGGTCATTTGTAGGGGTGCGCCGTCCGGTGTTTCGTTGAATGGGCCCATTTGTTCCAGCAGCGACTCAAAGACGATGTCGATGGGCGCTGCAATGAATTCATCCTTGATCACTTCCAAGGTCTGAACCACCTGTTCTGAAACGTTTGCTGACATGAATCATTTCTCCTTGTCTTTGTTGAGTTGGCTCTTCTGAGTCATCCCTTCGGAAGCTTTGCGTTCAGCTCGCTCCTTGAGCCGATCCAGTTGATGACTCCAGAAGCGTTCATACTGTCGCACCCAATCGTGAACCGGCTTCAGTTGCACGGGATCAAGCCGGTAAAGCCGAAGCTGGCCTTGCTTCGTTACCTTCACAATCCCTACTTTGCGGAGCACGCCCAAGTGCTTTGATACGGCAGGCTGAGGCAGTTGCAACACCGCAACCATGTCGTTAACGGCATGGTCTTTGCCGTCGAATAAGAGATCGATCAACTGCCGTCGCCGCGGCTCCGCGATTGCATTAAAAACATCCGTGGTGGTAGCCGCTCGAGCCATTAATGAAATCATATTCTTATATAGGAATATATGTCAAGACAAAAATTGCTATTGATAGAGCGCGGAGGAAGTGATAAAGTGCCCTCAGCCGAAAGGCGGATTCCCCTCCCTGGAGATAAAACCCATGCTGAAATCCATCGCGGTGGTACTTGGTTGTTATTTGCTTTCGGTCGTTCTGGTCCTATCGACCGACCCGCTTCTATCACTGATCTTCCCCGGCGACTTCGTGAAAGGACACATTCCTTCCAACTTTGCACTCCTCGCCAGCACAGCGTTCTTTGTGGTGATCTCCATCCTGTGCGCGTGGCTTTGCGCCCGTTTCGCCCCGGGCAGCGCGTGGCGGCACGTCCTTTGGTTCTTCGTGCTGGGTGAGTTGATGGGGGTAGCCGCCATCATCCCCAACTGGAGCAAAGGATGGCCGCACTGGTATTGGCTGTCCTGGCTGCTCACCTGGCCGGTGAGCTGTTGGATCGGCCTACTTCTTGCCGGACGCCGGCACGACTCGACAACCGCTGCGAATCCTCCCGCACCGTCGCCTGTCTCCGCCAACTAACACAGTCAAAGCGCGCAATCGCCGGACTAGGGTGTTACCTCGAATCAGTCTGGCAGCCAGAACGGTACCCCTACTATCCAATATCCAAGACACGACCTTTGTTGTAGACTCCACTGGCTCGACCGCACCGGCCATGATCAACACCTCCTCCCAGACGGTGCAAGTAAACGTGGCCGGAGGTTACGCCGATTCGGCACAGTCGATCTACTTGTAAATACCGCCGCAAGTGTCTGGCTCCAGTCCGTTTCCGGGAAATACAAAGGGCTTTCTTACGGGTAAGAGTCTCTAAACGGTGCCACATCCTTCCCTGGTTACTAACATGTTTGGCGGGAGCTTTAACGCGGCGCAGTAGTTATCAATCGGGCAAACTTTAACAGTCCAGTCTGTTTGCCCGTCTAGTGGCGTGAAGAAAATGGGGCCCGGCATATATCGAGCGACGTCCACTAGATTTCATTGAAGGTAAGAGAAGAGCGCCAAGTGCGGTTAGCCTCCCCGACCCGAGTTGCGCATTACAATCGGTCTAAGTACCTGGGGCCACTTTAGCCATTGACGATGCCGCACAGCATGCAATTCTTATGCAAATCGTGTTCATCATCAACGCAAGCCAACTTCATCTGTAACACAGGGAGCACCTACTTTGACTTTACGTTCAAGGCTTGTTGGAATTGCAGACGCTCTGCTACTCCCACTCTTGTACCCTTTTGCATTGCTGCAAAAAAAGATGTGCGACATCGGTATATTCAGGTTTCCGCGTTGCAAGGCCGCGCTGATCCATGTTGGTGTCTTCCCAATTCGGAATCACTACTATGAGCCACGATTCGACTACTCCGACCTTAAGGTGACCTTATCCCGCGAGCGAGCACTTCCCGGAATAAGTTGGAACACAGACGGGCAACTTGAACTGCTCGAGAAGCTATCGTACGCCGGTGAACTAACGGCGACACCAACGGAGAAGTCGAACGCCTTAGAGTTCTACATGCACAATTGTCAGTTCGGGCCCGGGCGACGCTGAGTGCTGGTATCAATTTATCCGGTTAGTAAAGCCCAGTAGAATATTTGAAATCGGCAGCGGGAACTCCACCTTGATGGCCATCAAGGCCATTCAGAAAAGCCGGCAGGAAGAACAGGCTTATCGCTGCAAACACGTTTGTATTGAACCGTTTGAAATGCCTTGGCTCGAGCAAGCCGGCGTCACGGTGGTGAGATCCAAAGTAGAGGATGTCGACGTCTCGTTCTTCGGCGAGCTTGAGGAAAACGATATCCTGTTCATTGATTCTTCGCACATGATGCGACCGCAGGGAGACGTGCTCTTCGAGTATCTCCGACTGCTACCAACCCCAAAGAGCGGCGTCCTCGTTCATGTACATGACATCTTTTCTCCGCAAGACTACCCAAAGCAGTGGCTCGAAGTGCAGGGTAAGTTCTGGAACGAACAATACCTCCTGGAGGCCTTTCTAACTCACAATCGCGATTGGAAGATTATGCTTGCCCTGAACTTCCGCCACCATCATTATTACGATAAGGTTAAGGCCATCGCACCATTCTTAAGGCCGGAACTAGAACCAGGCTCGTCTACATAAGGAAGATGGACTGAATGTATCCATACATTAACACCAGCGAAAAGCCCGGAGCGGCCAGCGCGGTTTGAATAACTGGAAGTCTCTACGCCCGCGCGGCCCAGACATGCGGAGGTGGAGGCATCTGACCGGGCTGCTGAATGGAGCGAGTAGGCAAACGCGAGAGAACAGACGAAACCGCTCGAACGGATCAACTTTACTGTTAAACAAGATTGTATTCGCGGTGTCTAACCTACAGCCAGCCGAAGTCTGAAGTCGGCTCGCGTAGCGAGTGGGGGTTCAACTAAGCTGTGAAACCAGCCAGAGGACCTCCTCAGATCCTCTGGCGTCCATGGGGAGTTAATTGACGCTTGCGTGTTTGTAACTGGCAAGTAGGCCGTTCATCTGGTCTTTCAAGCTCAGCTTCAGCTTCTTTAGTCGCTGTTCTTCAAGCTCATCCTCCCCGGTAACGTGGGGCTTTGACTCAATTGCTTCAATCTGATGCTTCAAATGCGCATGGTGCTCTGAAAGCGAACGAAACTCCTCGTTCGTCGAAAGCAGATGCGCCTTTAATTCTTCGTCTTGAGAGGAATGCTCCATCCTAAAATCTCCTTCCGCCAGAGAATAATTCTCCAGCGGTAGCCCAAAATTAGCACCATTTCATGCGCATTACAATAGCTGATTCCACTGGATTGGCGTAATAATTCCGCCGCCTGGACAGTTCCGTAAAGCCAGTCTTTCTATAAAGATGCAGGGCCGCTGCGTTGCTCTCGCGAACTTCCAGAAACACCGTGGCTCCCCGTTTCGCTTCGTGTTCCAACAACATCGCACCAATACCTAATCGCCGAAATTCTGCTGCTACAGCGATATTCAATATCTCCCTTTCGGGTGGTGTGTCGTTGCTTCCGGCAAAGTTTTCACGCGACACCAGGAAGCCGGCGATTGCCATTTCGCCGTCCCTTTCCACTTCCGCCACCACACAATCGAAATTTAGAAAATCGGCGCCTACCCAGCTCGGATCTGGAAAAGCTTCCTGCTCGATCGCTTCCAGAGCGTCAACATCGCCCGGCGTCACAAGCCGGAGCGTGATGTCTAGCGCCATCCCACGCTGACTATGTCCCCATCGGTTCCATGAACGCCGTCATCGTGCGGGCGAAACGTAATTACCACCTGCCTCGGCTCTGGCTTGTTCTCGCATGAGAACGTTTTCTGTTGCGGATCTTGGAACAACAGCTGCCGAGTCTTGCCCCGCAGATCCTTCACCGCCACTCGAACATAATTCTTCCGGCAGTCCACCGTCACCACATGCCCATAGGTCTTCTGTGTCTTGGTCAACGAATTCCAATCCACCACGTCGACGTCACTCGAAGACCCGCCACCATTCGTCTCCGCCGACGCCTGGTCCGCACGCAGTTCAGCGGCATGGATACGTTCCTGTTCCGCCTGCTGCGCCCGCTGATCATCCAAGATTGCGGCCGCGCGTTCCTGCTTGCGGCCGGCTTCTTCCTGATCCAATCGAGCCGACTCCATATCCGCATGCAGTTTCTCAACCGCTTCCCGGTGCGCATCATCGGGAGCGGCATTCTCCGCTCGTGCCCAACTGGATTGCGCGGCCAAAGCCTCGCCATTCTCCATTTGCGCCTGAGCCAGCTTCACCCAGTAATCACTCGACCGGGAATTCAACTGAATCGCGTGCTTCAACAACGCCTCGCGCTGCTTCGGGTCCTGTGTCGCCTCGGCTTCCGCAAAGACCGGGTCCGCCCAACTTGGGTTCAATTGCGCTGCCTTCTTCAGAAGCGGGAGCGCCAAGTCCGGGGGCTGATCGGACGCCGCGTCGAAATAAACCTGCGCGCTCTTGCTGCCCGCGCGCATTGCATCCTCCCAATACTCATTCGCCTTCTCATTTTTTGCGACCGCCACATCGCCTAGCGACTCCAAGGCCAAGGTCTGCGCCTGCCCGCCCTCATTCAGCAGTTGTTTCAGCAATCCTTGTGCCTTGTCCGGATCTGCCGAAATAGCCGCCGAAGCCAGGTATACATCAGCTATGCCTGCATCCAGTGAATGCTCTCCGAAGTCGCGCTTGGGATCCAACGGCCGACCCGAAATGGAAACAGCCTGCCAGTTGTTAGCCGACAACTGAGCGGCCGCCTCCTGCTCCAGCGCCTGAGCATCCTTCCCGAAGGCGTTGCGCTCGGCTACAGGGAGCGTGCTCCCATTTCGCAGCGAGTTTACCAGGATGTGAAAGCTCGCGCTGTAATCGAATTTGGTAGCGAACAGCTGCATGCGCGCAAACGCCAAATCTGGATGCACCGGTTCGCCGCCCCAGGAGACATGCGGCCCATTCGCCTTCAACGTGTCGAATAGTTCCGCGATGCCTTGTTCGGCGGCTGCGGGAATACGCGGCGTATTTGCGGCCAGGAACAACCGGCTCACCTGCCCCAGCGGCAAAGCCGCTCCAGGCCTGGTGACCAGCAGATAGTAACCGTTGTGAAGAGCGAACTCGCCGCCAGGTTGTCCCGCCTTCGTAATCAGTACCCGGAAAGGCCAAGCGGCATTTAACTCCTTAATCTCCAGGAGTCCGCTAAGAACCCACCGGGTCTGTTCCAGCTGGGTTAAGTCATATCTTGCGGCGGACTCATCCGAATCCGTCGCCACGTAAAACGGCCCTACGTTAAGCTCTGTCCACTTCGAACCCGCGAACGCGGTGTTATTGGCCCACAGCGCCAGCCAGCAGCTACAAGCGAGGCAGCGAAGTAACCACCAGCGCACGCGCGCTTTCCTCGGAACGCCCGGTATAAGAGTGTGGTTCGGAAGCATCAAAATAAACGCTGTCACCTGCGTGCAGGATGTAATCTTCTGCCTGATAGTTTATCGCCAAAGTCCCGTTCAAGACGTGCATGAACTCGGATCCATCGTGTGTGTGATGGCGCGAAATTCTTCCTTCCCGCTTGGGAAATTCTGCCAGGTAAGCGGACATAGCCTTGTCTGTCGCGCCAAACGCCAGCACTTCAAAGAAATATCCGGGGATAGCGCTGTCCGCTAAGTCCGGGAAACGCAATCGTTCATTGGACCGGACGATGGAAAAGACCCGGCGCGCTTTCCTGTCAGTGAAAAAGTGCTCAAGGCCCACGTCGAAAACCATAGCGATCTTCGCCAGCGTGGGGAGGGTCGGCACCAGCTTCCCGTTCTCCAGTTGCGAGAGCATGGAGGCCGATAAACCCGTGTGTTTTCCTAGATCTACCAGTGCGATCTTCTTGCGAAGGCGGAGCTGGCGCAGTTTCTGGCCGATCTCGTAATTGGAAAGCAGACGACGTACGCTATCGTCATTGCTTTCAGTTTCTCTCAAGATCGTTTTATCACCTATAACTTCAGCTTCGGAAAGTTCGGTGACACTAAAGTGAGTTTCAGTGGACCCTATCATTGGAGTCGTTTCAGGCGTAGAGTCATGCATAGAGGCTTAAGATCATGGATGACTCTGAATTTGGGCAGATGCAAAACCCAGCCGGTTATCGGGAGACTCCCGACTCCGAACTGGTAAAACTCTGCCAAACAGGAGATCAGATTGCGTTCGGTGAACTCATCCGGCGCCATCAAACCTCCGCAATGAAAGTCGCTCTCTCTATCGTGAGAGACAAATTGGACGCCGAAGATGAAGTCCAGAACGCATTCTGGAAGGCGTATCAGCACATCAGCCAGTTCCAACAGGATGCGAAGTTTTCAACCTGGCTCACGCGAATCGTGGTGAACCAATGCTTGATGAAGCTCCGGCAAGCGCGCCGGGTGAAATTTGCCTACCTGGACGACGCTTTACCGGGCGATGAAACCCTGACCTTTGAATTGAAAGATTTCCGCCAGTCGCCCGAACAGCAACTGGGCCAATTCGAAGTCGCGAAAGTTTTGCAGCATGAAATCAAGCGCACACCCCCACTGCTGCGCAACGTATTTCTTCTGCGCGATGTGGAACAACGTCCTATGCCTGAAGTAGCGGAGCAGTTAGGCATCTCCGTTGCCGCGGCAAAAAGCAGATTACTAAGAGCCCGTGCTGAATTGCGTGAACGCATGAAGCGTCACTTTGGCGATATCGGACCTGCAACCCTCATGACCAATTAAGACGGTGTGGAGTTCAATATCCTACTTTTCGGCCGAATTTTCCCGGAAGCCAGTATGGCCACCTCGGCTTCCGTCAGGTCACGCCAGCTGCCGATGTTCAAATCGTCTAACGTTAATGGCCCTAGTTTTATCCTCACCAACTTCAGTACCCAGCTCCCCACCGCCTCCAGCATCCTTCGTACCTGCCGGTTTCTTCCCTCGGTAATTGTCATCTCCAGAAACGTGTGCTTCCCTGCCTGGCGGACGACTTCCACTTTGGCAGGCTGGGTCGGTCCATCGTCCAGGTCCACTCCATTCCGCAATTTTCCGAGCTGCTCTTCGGTTAGCAAGGTAGCCGCTTTAATAAGGTAGGTTTTCTCCAGTTTGTAAGCCGGATTCGTGACTGCCTCCGCGAGTTCGGTGTCGTTGGTCAGCAACAGCAAACCGGATGTATCCAGGTCGAGCCGTCCCACCGTCCCGAGAAACTGGTCCACCCCGTCCAGCAAGTCGTAAACCGTCGGCCTGTTTTCCGGATCTTTATAAGTCGTGAGGTAGCCTTTGGGTTTGTTGAGCAGAATGTAGCGCCGCTCCACTGTATCAATGGGGTTATCGTCCAGCGTGACCTTATCGGTCTTATAATTGACCCAATGATCCGGGCTCTGCACCAGCAACCCGTTGACACGTACCCGTCCCGACCCGATCCAACTGCGCGCCTCCGTCCGGGACCCGAGGCCAGCTTTGGACAGTACCCGGTCCAGCGTCTTCAATAATTCTCTCGGTCCCTTGCTGCGCGACAGAGGCAAGGTGGCTGCGGGCGGCAGCTTTGGCGACATCGGCGACTTTTCGGCTGCCCGGAATTTTTCAGCAGCAGGCTCAGATCTGTCCGACGCCGTCCTACCCTCATCGGTCCCATATTTCCTGGCAACAGGCTTGGGCCTGTCCCCAGCCGGCCGATATCGCTCGACACCAGCCCGTGAACCGTCCGCGGCAGAGCGGAATTTCCCGGCAACCGGCCGCGATCTCTTTCCCACCGGCGGGAACTTCCCGTCAGCAGGCCGGGACTCATCCGCTGCAGCTCCATACTTCTTGGCAAACGGCTTGGGCCTGTCCCCTGCCGGCCTGTACTTCTCGGAACTATCCCGCGAACCGTCCGCGTCAGGGCGGGACTTCCCGGCAACCGGCTGCGATCTCTTCCCCACTGGCGGGAACTTCCCGTCAGCAGGCCGGGACTCATCCGCTGCAGCTCCATACTTCTTGGCAAACGGCTTGGGCCTGTCCCCTGCCGACCTATATCGTCTCGAACTATCCCGCGAACCGTCCGCGTCAGGGCGGGATTTCCCGGCAACCGGCTGCGATCTCTTCGCCACTGGCGGATACTTCCCGTCAGCAGGCCGGGACTCATCCGCTGCAGCTCCATACTTCTTGGCAAACGGCTTGGGCCTGTCCCCTGCCGACCTGTACTTCTCGGAACCAGCCCGTGAACCATCCGCGGCAGAGCGGAATTTCGCGGCAACCGGCCGTGACCTCTCCGCTACTGGTGGAAACTTTTTGTCAGCAGGCCGGCTGTTATCCGGTGCGGGTCGATACTTCTTAACCGCCGGTCGAGAGCGATCGGAGGCCGGTCGAAACCTCTCGCCGGCAGGCCGAGACTGAGCCGCCGCAGCCCCATACTTCTTGGCAACAGGCTTAGACCTGTCCCCTGCCGACCGATACTTGGCGGAACCATCCCGCGAATCATCCGCTGCGGACCCGAATTTCCCGGCAACAGGACGAGACCTGTCCGCCGTCGGCCGAGTAATCCTATCAGCGGGCCGTGACCTATCTGACGCAGCCCCATACTTCTTAGCGAGCGGTCTCGGCCTCTCGTCCCCAGGACGCGACTTCTCCGCCCCGGAGCGAAACCTATCCCCCACCGGCCGGAATTTCTTGGCGGCCGGCGAAGACTTCTCATCACCCGGTCGTGACCTCTTTGATATCGGCGCTTGTTTAGCGCGCTTGCGAACTAATTCTTTTTTCAATCTTGATACTGCTCAAACAGATCACCTTGGTCCACGTGTTCACCCTTAAAGTAAACCGAGTTGATGTGTTCCGTATTTCCTATATCCTGAACCGGATCTCCATCCAGCAAAATCAGGGTGGCATCCCACCCAGTCTTAATCATCCCAAGCCGCTTCGCCGCCCCTAGTGCTGTCGCTGAATTGTGAGTCGCCGCCTGCAAAGCAACTGCCGCCGGAAGGCCCGCCTTCACCCACAGTTCCATTTCGCGCTGGACCGTAGGACCGTGTATCACCATCATGTTACCGGCGTCCGATCCTGTAATTAACGATACTCCCGCCTCATACGCGGTCAGAAGATTATGATTCGCCCGTTGCAAGATTGGCTGATAGTAAGCTTCGTCATGGGAAGCCTTCGCTTTAGCAATTGCCGATTTGGTATCCGCCAGCAGTTCCTGCGGACCAACAGCTTGCAGCAGTGAATTGTCCAAAGCGGTAGTCTTTCGAGTCCCCATCTCCGCCATTCCGTAGTAAACACTCAACGTCGGATCATAGGAGATTTTCTTCGCCTTCATGCGCGCAAAAACGTCGGGCGGCGTCAACTCCATCATCGCTCCATGCTCAATCGTGGAGGTTCCCGCATCAATCGCCAGGTTCATATCAGCGACACTTCCGGTATGCGTGATCACCGGCAGACCATCTTTAATCGCCTCACTCACTACCGCTCGGTAAACTTCTGGATCCAACCGGTTGAACGTTCCCCAAACGCCATTGCCTGACTCCAGAACCGCCTTGATGGAATCCACGCCAGCTTTCTTCAATTCATCCACTTGCGTCCGCGCCTCGGCTTCTGTTTTCGGCTCACGCAAAAACTGAGCCCTCGCCTGAGCTCGCATGTTCGCAGGAAACGCCTTCAGCAGTTCTTCCGGATGGCCGCCCTCCGCAGTAAACAGCGGGCCGGACACAAACAACTCAGCCCCGTCGTACCGGGCCGAATTGATCTGTGATCGCAGCGTGAGCGATTGATCCAGAAAATCCCCTGTGCTTCGAACCGCCGTAACGCCGCAATAAAGATAAGCCGCCAATCTGCGCAGCCCGGCGTTCGGCTCCATATACTTCGTCTGGTCGGCGAAAACCCCTCCCGGAGAACCGAGATGGACGTGCATGTCAATCAAGCCCGGCATCAACGTCTTCCCGGCCGCATCCACCACATTAGCGTTCAAACCCTTCGTGTCAGCTACCGGCTTGTCAAAAACCTGCGCGATCTTGCCCGCCCGGATCAGCACCGCGCCGTCCGCAATGACTGTCCCATCGCCCACGAACACGCGCACATGCTGGAACAGAAACGACCGGCGTCGCGCTTGCTGATGCTCCAGAATCTTTGTCTTATTGATGCTGTCGTGCGTCCGCGATTGGTAAACGCCCATGACAACAAACGGCGCCATCACCGCTAAAATCCAAAGCTTGGCCTTGCCGGCAATCTTCTCTTCCTTCTCCCACCGGAAAAGCTTCACCCCAACGAACAACCCCACAAAGGTTGTGACAATCAGCCCGAGAGCCGCCTCCCAGTTATCCAGAATGCTGTGCCCGGTAATCATAATGCCCCGCAAGCCTTCATACAAGTAGGTTGCCGGCAAAAAGTGGGCAATGGACTGCACCCACACCGGCATGATCGACACTGGAAACGTCGCCCCACTCAGGAACAGCATAGGCAAGTAAAGAATCTGAATCAGGATGCTGGCTTCCTGCGCCGAATTGACTACCGCCGCGATAATCATTCCCATGGCGCGAAACGCAACCAAACCAATGGCCACAAACACTACCAGAGAAAACAGATTCGGCGGGAGCGGCGCATGATAAATCACCTTGCCCAGGAACAGAAAAAAGAAAAGCGTAGGCAGATAAGCGGCTAAGCCGGCCACCATGGAAGCCACAATGATAGGAGCGGCACTGATCGGAGCAACCTTAAACCGCCGCAGCACGTTGGTCTCGCGATCGGCCACCGTCCGCATGCCCGCACCGAAGAACCCATTGCCCAACACGCCTAAAATCAGTACAGTTGAAATCACCTGCGCCATCGTCGCCGGGTTATTCTTCGCCTGAAAAACCTCGGCAAAGACAAAGAAGAAAATCGACGGGAACAGATAGCTGAAAAACAGCACAGACCGGTCGCGCAGCATCAGCCGGAGATTACTTCGGATTTGAGCTAAATAGGCCTTCATGATTCGCGCAGATGCTTTCCGGTCAGTTCAATGAACACATCTTCCAGCGTGGGCCGCTTCATGGAAATGTCCATCAGCACCAGTCCATGAAGTTCTACAAATTTCACCAGCTCCACAATCAAAGCCGCCGGCTTCTCACTCTGCATTGCAAAAATATGACCATCGCCGCGCAGTGTGTACTTCTGCTCGCGAATCTTCTCCGGCAGTTGCGAGACAGGAATCGGCGCATCCGTAGTAATTTCGACAATCGTATGGCCTAGCACTCGCTGCTGAATCTCGCGCGGCGGACCCTGCTCAATAATCAACCCGGCATCAATAATAGCCACCCGGTCACAGAGCCTCTCTGCTTCCTCTATATAGTGCGTCGTGATCAAGATGGAACGTTTGTCCTGCTTCAGTTCCTGAATAACGCCATGAATCTCAAGCCGCACTTGCGGGTCCAGCCCCGTTGTCGGCTCATCCAGGAAAAGCAGCGAAGGCTCGTTCAACAACGCCAGCGCCAGCGCCACCCTCTGTTTCTGGCCGCCCGAAAGCGCTTTGTACCAAGTCTCTCTCTTGTCCCACAACTGTAGCCGCTTCAGCAGCTTCTCCCGGTCCGTGTGTCTTGAGTAGAACGAATCAAACAATTGAAGCGCTTCATTCACCTTCATCTTGTCCGGTAAATTCGTCGCCTGCAGGCAAACCCCAATGCGGTCCTTAATTGCATTACTCTGCGATGCTGGATCCAGCCCCAAAACCTGCACCTCACCGCTTGTCCGCGGCCGCAACCCCTCTAGAATCTCTATGGTTGTCGTCTTGCCGGCCCCATTTGGACCGAGCAACCCAAACACCTCACCCGGCTGCACCTCGAGATCAATCCCGCGTACCGCCTCAAAGTCACCATAGTTCTTGCGCAGGTTTTTAACCGACAATGCCGGAGCTGTGCTCATGTGGTAGACCTAGTATCCGATGTAGACTGCTGCAAGAGCAATACGCGTGAACGTTCCGCTGCCGCCGGCCGGTGAAACGGAAGTCTACGTGGCGAGGTTTAACAGGCGCGCGGCATTGCCGGAGTAAATTTTTCGGAGTACCTGATCGCTGAGGCCAAGACCGTAAATCTTCCATCTGCCTTGCGGTGGGACAATGGCGGGCGCGTAGTCGAAATACTCATCGCCTGTCTCGAGAAAGCGATAGTAGATCTCGTAGAGTTGATCGTTGAATACCTGCTGCGGTGTGTCTTCCCCGCCCGGAACGGCATCGGTACCGAACATGATTCGATCCTGATATTTGTCGATGAAGCTGGACGCGGCTCTGGGCTGGCGTCCCAGTTCGCCGATTCGAGCCGCAATTTCAACGTGCATGTTCGGATGCTCATCGAGACATTCAGATACGTAGGCGAGGTCTTCCGAATCCGCCACGTGCAGGCAAACGAACTGGGTCCGCGGATGGCGGCGCATTACATTGCGTCGCTGCTCCTGCAGTTCGCGATTGCTGGGGAAATCCTTTCCGTGAAACGACCAGTCTGGATGGGCGTGCAGTTCTTCCCACCGTTCGTTATAGCGGTCCACCGGAAGGAAGAATGCTTCCGGATCAGAAGAGTGGATGGCGACCGGCATGTTCAGAGATCCCGCCGCGTCCCACATGGAGTCAAAACGGCGATCGTCAATGCGGACCAATTTGCCGGACGTCACGTTCTCCCGCAGGTAGAGGCCCAGGATCTTAAGAAGTTTGAGCCCTTTTGCTCCCCGCCGGTGAGCGTCTTCGATAAGGTCGGCCTGCACGCGTGAATAGTCCGCGTTGGCAGCCAGGCTCCAGGCCGGTTCGGTAAACACCAGGAAACGGCCGGGATGAGCATTCTGGAGCTTATCCATGGCCTTTTGCAGATTTTCGCCGTAACCGCCGGTGAGGTTAACCATGGTGCGAATGTTCTTTCGATCCATGACCGCCAGGCATTCTTGCGCGCTTGCGGCGAAGCCGATGACGCCCGGGCCCTGTAAACCCCCAGCATGCGTGATGTGTGTGTGAAAATCTATAACCGGATAAGCTGCACGCGGCACCTTCGTTTCCTGTGTGTGCAACATGCTGCGCGGCTGAAACTGTTCAAGCGGAAGCGCGGCTTCGGCTCCGGTAGTTTTGGTGTTGGAAGATCCCTGGCCAGGCTGGACGAACGCGCTACCGAGGGAAAAGACGGCTTGTCTTCGATTCATGAGTGTTTGAGTGACTGAAAGATCTTGACGATATCAGATGCCGGATGCGCTACCGCTCAATCGATATTGCGGACGCGCTGATGACGCCCCGCCGGCGTCTGCGCCAGCTTTTCATCGCATATTTGACCCAAGGTGGTGAACACCTGGTCTACGATGGCGGAAATGTCCTGCCGTCCGTGCTCAAACCAGTATTGAAGGGCCGTGTCGATCATCGACAGCGTGAGGGCGGCAAGAATCTTCGGTGCCAGATCGTTTTTTCGCGTTGGCTTCATACGCTGGGCAAACGCCTCCCCAACCCGATGCTGCACTTCTCCAAAGCGAGACAGTTGTGCCTCTCTTGCGGCTGGATATTTCGCCGCAATCTGCATAATGGTTCGCGTCTGGGGATGTGCCACCGCTTGCCCCGCTACCGACAGTACGGTGCTCCGCAAGACCTCGGAGGGAGGGTACTCAGGAGGGAAAGTGGAGATCGCCTCCGTCAGCGCAATGCCATAACTGAGAACAGCCTGCGCCATCAGATCGTCTTTAGAGGAAAAGTACCGAAAGAACGAACGCCGCGACAAGCCTGAAGCAGCCGCAATGTCTTCGACGGTGGTTTCGTCGAAGCCCTTTTCCGCAAACAAGCCGATGGCCGTGACCCAGATCTCATCGTGCACGAACTGTTGCTTACGAGCGTGCAGGGTGCCTGCGGGATTTTTCGACCGTCCCCGCTTTTCCGGGTTTATCAATGCTGAAGAATTCGCCACACAACGTAAAGCTAGCACGAAGTGACCCCTCGCGACAACAGGGTCCTCCGGTGTTGCATCTGGCACACAATGCCATGTATACTCCTCAATATGGCACTGAGTGCCAGATCGCATACGAAAGGCGAGCACATGAAAACACTTCTCTCGTTCCTATTACTGTCAGCCGCAACCGCAGCGCTGGCAGCAGACAACCCGGGCATCACGGGCAAATGGCAAATCCACAACGACATCGCCGGCAATGAGAGCGAAATGGCGTGCTCGCTGACACAGAAGGACAGCGACTTGACGGGAAGCTGCACCTCAGAGCAGGGTGCGGTCAACATTACCGGAAAAGTGGATGGCAAGAAGGTGAGCTGGACCTATAAGAGCGAATACAACGGTGGTCCCATCACGCTCACTTACAGCGGCACGGTGCAATCGGCCGAAAAGATTACCGGGTCCGTCAACGTCGAGGAGTATAGCGCTGAGGGCGAGTTCACAGCGACCCAGACCAAGTAATCCCCAACCGTCTGGCGAGCGAAATCGCAGAACGATGTGGAAAGTGCGGAGCGAAGCGGCAACCGGCAGAGGCAGCGTCTCGTATCGCTTTACCCGAAGCGCTGGATTTGCCCGCCGTTGTGAAGCGGACTTATCGGTGGCCACCTCGTTCGAGCTCTGCGGCTTCGAAGGTGGATATTTTCCGAATGAACGCGGGTCACTTACCGCCGGATTGCTCCTGCAGTAGCAATCCAAGCGGACTTAGAGGGCCGAGCGGTATCAAGTCAAACTGCAGCAGCTTCGCCTGACCTAAGGGAAGGTGCTCCAATAGAGTTCGAGCTTCCTCGACATCACTGACGTTCAAGATGAACACGACTCCGGTCTGGTCTTTGCGCGTGTACCATTGATCGAGCTTGCCTGACAGGTACAGACGGACGGTGTCGCGGACCTCCTGCTGCAGCAGAGTCATGACTTTCTCTCGTGCCGTTCCGTCAGTGAGATGTCCAATCGCTAAGACTCGAGTGGTTGGCACATTGGCGATGGGCGCAGTTGAGACGCTCTGGGCGTTTAAGCGATGTCCCGCTTCCGGCATCGCAGCCAATAAGAGCGTTACGAAAGTTTTGTGTAACAGCTTCATTTGTGTCCCTCCTCAGTTCAAGTAGATTGTTCATCGGCAGATGGGCCGAAAAACGGCACAGGAATATTCGGCACCCGTAAGTAGTTTCCGAGTTGCGCACCGTGATGGATCATGTGGTTCACCGCGATGGCTCGGTTCATGCGTTTCGGTGTTCAACCTGGTTTACCTTATTACTGCTCAGCGATGATTTGGTCAAGTGCAAGGCGTCGCTCCAAGACGTTTTTGGCGAAATTCGCTATTGCTGGTCTCGTTTCAGGATCCAGGATGAAGCGTGGACTTAGCGCACTGGGCGTTGGATGTTGACATCTCTATAGATGACAGGTATCCTCTAAAGAGTCAAGCAAATGTTTTGACAAAGTTTGTCCGGGAGCAGAAAAGATGCGTGTTTCGCAGGTGGAAATGGACCAGAGCCATCAACGGATTGTTAAGGGCGCTTCGTGCCTGATGAGAAAACGTGGGATCGAGACGACGAGCGTGAACGATGTCATGAAGAAGGCCGGCCTCACCCATGGCGGGTTCTACCGGCACTTCGATTCCAAGGAATCGCTTGTGAGCGCGGCGCTGCAGGATGCTTTCGGCGAAGTTCTGGATTTGATTGGAAAATGCTATCGGGATCTTGGGTTAGAAAAAGGCGCTCAGGAGTACTATAAGCATTACCTTTCTGAAGGACACCTCAAGCATCCCGAATTAGGCTGCCCCATTGCTGCCCTCAGCCTGGATGTTTCCCGTTCGGCTGCCTCCGTGAAGCAAACCTTTTCCGAAGGCTTTAATGGTGCTGTTGAAAAGCTTGCTCTGGCGGAGGCTGGAACAGCCGAAGAGAATCGCACCGCGGCCCTACGAAAGCTGTGCCTGTTGGCGGGGGCGGTGATGATCGCTCGGGCTGCCGATGCTGAGACAGCGAGCACTGTTCTTTCGGCGTGCAAGGCCGTTTAAGGGGATCAGCTTCACGGCATCTTAAGCTCCATGACGTCGGCGAAGAGGCAGCCTCGTAGCGTCCAATCGCTTCTATTTTCCTGGTGGCTTTTGCCTCGGCTCCGCCATCGTCTTCATGGCAGCTTCGACTGACTCCGGCTTACGATCAGCCTCCACGAAAAAAGTTCGAAGATCCTTCTCGCCAAACGAGCCGAGCAGGACTCGCCGGTCTTTGCTAAGCGGCGGCCCGCCTGTCGCCCCGGCCGCGGGGATGGGAGACGGTAACTGGAAAGCGTACATACTCCCTCCAGCTATCGCTTGTTTCGGATAATTCAGCAGCCAGCCGCAGTTTCGGGCATCCAGGATGACGTTGGCGGAGACTGCCACCCACTGCCCTGCATCGGCGGCGGCCGGCGCCTGGCAGTCCCAGATCTGCGCTTGCGGGACGACCGGCTCCGGCTCCGACGATCCGTAGAAATCCAGCGGTATTCGCCTCAATCCGTGTGCCCGCACAAAGTCTTCCAGCGCAAACAGTCCCTGGTTCCAATCGAGGTTCGAATCCCCGAACAGTTCGTAACCTGGCCGGTTGCCAGCCAAGACATTGTGGTAGGGCATGAACCACGGGTAATTGGAAACGGCGACGACAATCGCATCCAACGCCAGAACCGCCGCCAGCGCGCCTGCAATTCGAGGCATGCGCGGTCCCACCACAGCCAGGGAGTCGATCAAGCGTGGCAGGGGCGCCACCAGCAGAATCGAGAGGGCTATCGGAATCGTGAAATGGCGGATGCTGACATCCAGCTTGATGAGCAGGCACACAGCGGCATACACGCACAGCGCCACCCAGAGGAATCGCCAATGCAGTTGGTAGCGGGCGGGCAGCGGCGAAGTGAGCCGCGGGTTGCTCGTTCGCAACCAAATTCCAAGCGCCAGCGCGGCGCACAGAAATACCAGAAACACCGGGATCGATTTCACCAGGAACAGCACCGGGAAAAACAGCCAGGTTCCGTGAGGGTACGAGTGGCCCATCAGGAAAACCGAGGGCCGGTTCGGCGCGAGAATAAAGAACGCGCCTACAAGTGAGTTCACAACCGGCATCAACAGGCGGCGTAGCGCGGCCGCGGGAATCTGCTGTGCAAGCATACCGGTTGGCTGATTCCACGAAACACACAGGTCGAACAGATAAGTCAAGACCAGACCGGTTGCGATACCTTTCCAAGTAGCGAACCAGCGTCGCCGCCGCCAGACCCTCCTTTCGGCGCGCTCCGTGGGCTCGCCTGTCGCGGCAGGCAACGGCGCCCAGCGCGTGCTCAGAGCTGCAATCAGGCTAGCAACAAGTACTAGCAATACGGAAAATTTTGTCAGCATACCGCCTGCCACGCAAAAGGCAAATCTCCAAGTCGTTGCAGGCGAGGGATCTCGCCATAAGTTCGCAAAGCTCCAAACGATTAACAACGCGAACAGCGTGATGGGAATATCCGTCAGCACTAACGGACCAAAGGTTAAGAACGTTGGCGTAGTGATGTAGAGGCTCAAGCATAGGAACCCAGCCCACGGTCCTCCCAGCCGGGTGGCCATCCAATAAATGGTCCAGCCGAGCACAAGCGTAATCAGCAACAGGGGCAATCGTGCCCAAAAGAGCACCTTGTGTGGATCGTTCCAATGGAATAAAACCCAATCACCAAAAGTCCACTCGCACAGAAACGAGGCAGGAAGCGTGGCACCTAGTGTCCACTGGGGCGAGCCGTAGTCTGCGCGCACCGAGCCCAGTTTCATGAAGACTCCTGACAGCAGCTTTTCAAGAGGTGGATGCTCCGGATTGAAGCGAGTATCCAACCGATCCGCGTAGCTTAAGCCTGCGCCGATATGTGGAATTTCGTCGAAAGTGGGAGATTCCCGCAGGGCCGCCCCTCCCGCCAGAGCCGCCATAACCGCCAGCAAGGCAAGAGCGCCGGCGGTTCGGAATGTCGCGCGCCGCGAAGACCCGCTCTCTTGTACTGCGTCTCCCGCCTGCCCTAAGCCGCTATTTGCTTCGCTCATTTTTTAATTCCGCCGGGTTCTCATCGGGAACTAAGTACGCACGGCTCGGCTCGGGAGTTCCTTCCAGTTGATCCATTATCGTGACGCCCCAGGCACGCCGTGCGCCTGGGTGGCCATCACGCATGCGGCGTTCGAGCAGAGGGTGTCCCTCGTCGAAAGAGCAATGCGCGCCCAGACCCGACATCTCTGCCGCCAATCGTCTGCGAAGCTCGTCCATACAATGGGTGATGCTGCTAAAAGGATTTTACGGCTGAGACCACCTCGCTTGACAAGTACCGGGTGAAGGAGAAAGCAATATGTTTGAAGAGAATACGGAGTACCCCGCAGTTCCAGCGGATGATTTGGCGCGAACAATCACACTCGCCCGTCCTGATAAAGATCCGACTCTACCGCATATCAGTCTGGTGGGCGACACGTATACCATCCTGTTGAGCGGTGACGAGACAAATGGAAAGTTCAGTCTGATTGATATGTTTATTCCACCCGGCGGCGGTCCTCCTCCCCATCGCCATGACTTTGAAGAGACCTTCATTCTTCTGGAGGGTGAAATAGAGGCGACGTTCCGAGGAGAGAAGTCGGTTGTGAAGGCCGGCGAAACCGTCAATATTCCGGCCAATGCGCCCCATCAATTTCACAATTCCTCCTCAGAGACGGTTCGAATGCTCTGCATTTGTGCGCCGGCTGGGCAGGAGAAGTTGTTTGCGGAGGTGGGTATACCGGTCGCATCCCGCACGACCGCGACGCCTAAGCTTGACGAAAAGCAGCAAGCCGAGTTTGTGGAAAAGGTCAGAGCGCTGGCGCCAAAATATCGAACCGAGTTCTTGAAGGATGCGCAGTAGTGAGTTGCACCTACGCGCTCACTCTTTGCTGATATTGATTCCGCCGTTAACCGTCTTAACGCGAATGGGAGCGCCGCCGGAACCCAGATCGAAAGATAGGTTTCTGTCGTTCAGCTGCACGGGAAAAGCCACATGGAAGCCGCCATTGACGTTGGAAGCTTCCACACGAGCTGAATAGCCGTCGGGCACATGCAGATTGATGCCGCCATTTTGCGTTTCGGCCCGTAGACCTTCTCCCCGCCAGGATGAACCGCTTAAGTGGATGGTGAGACCGCCATTTTCGGTTGAGCCATCCACGTCTCCGTCAACGTTTTGTAGAGTGACGCCTCCGTTCTGAGTGCGAAAACGGATTTTCCCTTCCACCGATTCAATGCTGATACCCCCATTCACGGAATGAGCTTCAAAGTTCGAGTTAGCGGGCATCCAGATTTCGTAAGAGACCTGCCAATATTGAGTGTCGGAAACACTCGGGCCCTCCGGTTGAATGTCGCCTGGGCCGCGCACGATCTTCACTTGCTTGAGAAGCGAGTTGGCCTCGGCCTCCGTTGCGGCGGAAGCATGGATGCATGCTTTCACCAGAACGTCTGGACTGTTCCAACCATGAACACGAATTCCCCCGTTGGTTCCGGGGTCGATCGCTGTCATATCAACGGCGGGCAGACGCTGCTCACGGCTCTCGGCCACTGTGGGCCGCTTGTCATTCCCGTTTTCGGCGGTGCAGTGGTCAGCAGCCATTAAGATTTGAGTGGCAGATAAGCAGAGGAAAGCAGTTGTTGCAAAGAAGAGGCGCATGTAGTCTCCGTCCGCATGGACGCAGCCATTCCAGGTCCAACATGGTTTCAGCGACTTAGCGATCTTTGCGGGTGACAAGTGTCCCAATACTGGGACGCCAGTGACCGCTTTGATGTTATGCGGGGCCGGCGCAAAAAAGTTATCTTGTCAGTGACCGCTTCCCATGTTGAGTGTCTAAGCAGCAGACGGATGGAATGGACCGATGCAGAGGCCGCCTCAAAGGTGCGCTCGGGCGACAAGCGCGCCTTTCGCGTGCTGGTGGAGCGGCATACTCCGGTTATTTTCCGCCTGGCTTTCCTTATGACTAGCAACGAGCAGGACGCGGAGGATCTGGTGCAGGAAACATTCCTGCGCTCTTACAAACAGATTCATACGTTTGATGGCCGGGCTGCTTTCGGAACGTGGTTGCACCGGATCTGCGTGAATTGTTCTTTAAACCTGATTCGAGCGCGGAAGAGCCGCAAAGAAGATTCTGCCGCCGATGGCGATCACGCAGGCTTCAACTGGTTGGACCAGGTTGCCGCCGCGACACCTTCTCCGGAGCGGCTGACCCAAAGCAGCCAGATTGCCGCTATGCTCGGGCCTGCACTGGACATGCTGAGCGAGGCGGAACGAACCGCATTTATCCTGCGGCACTACGAGGACTGTCCCATAGATGAAATAGCGCGGACCTTGGGGCTCCAACCCGGTGCAGCCAAACAGACTGTCTTCCGTGCAGTACAAAAACTTCGCGCCGCTTTGGAGCCGGCTTGGGGAGCAAAGCGATGAAGCATCTGAGTGACGAACAACTTCTGGACAGCTACTATGGCGAGCTGGATGCATCCGAACACTTGTCTGCCTGTGAGGAATGCCGAGACCGGTTGGGAAGGCTGACGGAGGTTCTGGATACATTCAAGCAGCTTCCAATACCTACACGCAACTCTTCGCATGGGCAAGAGATGTGGAAGCGTGTCGCGTCCGAGCTCCCGCCTGACAAGCCGCAGCAGCAATGGTGGCTGCGCTGGTGGCTTTTGGTGCCTGCGTTAGCGGCGGCCCTGACCATTACCTTTATGGCCGGGCGCTTGTCGCAGCGCGGCAAGGGCGCTGGCATCTCGGAGGGTGAACGGGAGCGGGTCTTGTTCATGTCGCTGAGTGATCATCTGGAGCAGTCGCAAATCGTGCTCGCCAATGTGGCAAATGCCGGCGGCGGATCTCCGGATTTGGCATACGAGCGCGATCGCGCCCACGAATTGTTAGGAGCGAACCGTCTGTTGCGCCAAACAGCCGCGCGGATGGGTGACTTAACCGATGCGGCCCTGCTTGACGATCTGGAGCGCGTGCTGCTTGACGTGGCCAACGGCCCTGACCCGTCATCGCCGGACGGTCTGGAGCATGCCCGGCAAGAAATCGGGCAACAGGGACTGTTGTTCAGAGTCCGCATTGCCTCTGCGGCTATACGGGAAAGAAAAGAAGCATTATGATTCAAAACTGGATTTTTTCGGCGGTATTGTTAGCGGCGCCACTCACGCCATTGATGGCTCAGGACTTTCTTCCGGATGAGGCGCAGCATGCGCAAGCGCATGTCGCAGGAGATGGCAACTCCGATTACGAGAAGGGCTTAAGCGCGCTTGATGCGCGCAACTGGGACGAGGCCATTTCACTTCTAAAGGAGGCTGCGTCCCATAAGGATAGTAACGGCGACGCGGCTCTTTACTGGTTGGCCTATGCGCAGGACCATGCAGGCCAACGGGACAGCGCGCTTGGCACCCTCAAGGATCTGCGGCAAAATTACGCCTCCAGCCGCTGGATTAACGACGCTAAGGCGCTTGAGGTGGAAATCCGCGGGCAAAACGGCAATCCGGTGAGTCCGGCATCGGAATCAGACGACGAGCTGAAGTTGATCGCTTTGAACAGTTTGATGAATTCCGATCCGGGCAAAGCATTACCGATCTTGCGCAAGCTGCTTACAAGCAATAACTCGGAACGAATCAAGGAGCGGGGCTTGTTTGTTCTCGTACAAAATCCGACGCCGGAGGCCCGCAAAATGCTTTCTGAGATGGCTCAAGGGGCAAGTGGTCCTGATTTGCAGATGAAGGCCTTGCAATACATGGGCATGATGGGCGGTGACGATACACGCAGCGAACTGGTGTCCATCTATAAAGCTTCGTCCAATGACCGCGTGAAGAGCGCCATTCTGAAGAGTTTCATGGTATCCGGGTCACGCGGCCTTCTCTTAAATGTTGCCAAGACGGAAAGTAATCCAGGCTTACGCAAAGAAGCGATCCACCAACTGGCAATCAGCGGCGGTAAGGACGAATTGTGGCAACTGTACCAGCAAGAGGCGTCACTCGAGAACAAGAAGGCCATCCTGCAATCGCTCTTCCTAACGGGAGACTCTGACAAGCTTGCCGAAGTAGCGCGCTCTTCCAAAGAGCGTGAGCTGAAAACAGCGGCTATCAAGTCGCTCGGATTGATGGGCGGAAACGGGCGCGGTGACCTCCTGGTTTCTATCTATCAATCCGACTCTGATCCCGAAGTGAGACGGGCCGTGCTGAATTCACTGTTTCTACAGCAGAACGGAAAGGCTTTAGTGGATCTGGCGCGAGCGGAAAAGGACCCAGGGATGAGGACCGAGATTGTCAAGAAGATGTCGCTGGTTCAGTCGAAGGAAGTAACTGACTACATGATGGAGATTTTGAAATGAAAACACTGCTTCTGTTCATCGGTGCGTCGGTGCTGGTGGCGCAAAACGCTCCGCCGTTGTCGAACGCCCGGCTCGAAGTGCGGCCATTTTCCGGCAATCTGGATTCACAGCTTCGCAGTGCTTCGCCCACATGGTTCGGTTATCAAATCGAGGCGGTGCGTAAGGATGAAAGCTGCTGCTTTTACGACTCCAATCGCGGCTGCTGGCTGGAAGGCGACTCGGGTCACCGCATGGTGAGTGTTCATTCCAGTGAACCGGTCCACCTGGAGGGTTCAAATGCGGCTGCCGTGCTCTTTCGGGTGGAAAACAACCGCATCGGGAAAGTCCAGATCTTCTCAATGTCCTGCCCGCTGGATGGCGGCGGCCTTCCTTTTGTGTGGCTCACGGGTGTGCCGGCTCAAGCGAGTCTTGCCGAATTGCGCCAGATTGCTATTTCAAACAGCAGTGAACATATGACGGACGGAGCTGTCTTTGCGATTGCCCAACATGATGGACCCGAGGCCGACACGATTCTGAATCAATTTACGGCCGCCGATCAACCCGAGAAGCTGCGCGAGCGAGTGGCCTTCTGGCTTGGTTCCAGCCGGGGTGCAAGTGGCGTTCAAACGCTTCAGCAAATGATGAAGAATGATCCGAGCGAAAGCGTGCGCGACAAAGTGGTGTTCGCTCTCTCTATTAGTAAGCAGCCTGAGGGACTGGATACCTTGATGTCTGTCGCTAAGACCGACACAGCTCCCCACGTTCGCAGCCAAGCGCTTTTCTGGCTCGCTCAAAAAGCCGGCAAGCAAGCCGCCGAGACCATCACTAACGCCATCCAGAACGATCCGGATACGGAAGTGAAAAAGAAAGCTGTCTTTGCTCTATCTCAGCTTCCCAAAGACGATGGCGTGCCTCGCCTGATCGAAGTGGCCCGAACTCAAAAGAATGCCGAGGTCCGTAAGCAAGCCTTCTTCTGGCTCGGCCAGAGCGGCGATCCGCGCGCCTTGGAATTCATTGAACAAGTGCTGACGAAATAGCCTGTGACTCTGTAACCTTCCTGTCTCTTCCGAAGTAAATGACGCAAGGACTATCTCGTCTGCGTTTAGCCTTTTTAACAACGGAGCAATCATAAGTGAATGAACTGCTGAGCAACATTCGGTTTGGCTTCCGGATGATACGGAAGAGCCCTGGCTTTGCCGCTGTTGCCATTCTGACCTTGGCGCTCGGAATAGGCGCAAATACCGCTATCTTCAGCTTCGTGGACGGAGTGTTGCTGAAGCCGCTTCCCTACCCTCATCCCGAAGAAATTCTGGAAGTGTGGGAAAAGCCTCCCGGGTATGACCGCAATGGCATCTCCACCATGAACTTTCTGGACTGGAAGAATCAGAACACTGTGTTTACGGCCATGGCCGCTGAGACCGGTGGTTCCGTTACGCTGTCCGGGGGACAAGAGCCCGTGCAACTGCGCGGATCAAGAGTATCTGCGCCTTACTTCGAAATCTTCGGCATAAACCCAATACTGGGACGCACATTTGCCCATGACGAGGATCAGCCGGGAAAAGATCAGGTAGTGGTATTGAGCCATCGCATCTGGGAGACCCGCTTCGCCAGCGACCGCCACATCATTGGGCGCAAATTGATTCTCGACAATCGGCCTTGCACCGTTATCGGCGTGCTGCCGGGGGGAACGCGTTTCGATCGCTGGTATCAGGACATTTGGACGCCGCTCGCATTTGCACCACAGGACATGACGCGCGATTTCCATTGGATGCGAGCCTGGGCACGACTGAAACCTGGCGTGACTCTTGCCGCCGCCAGGCAACAAATGTCAGGGATCGCCGCCCGCATTGCGAAAGCTTATCCGGAATCCAACAAAGGCTGGGGCATCACGCTCGACCGGCATCAGGACCGCTTCGTGGATGAGCATCTTCGCAACTCCTTGTGGATCATGTTAGCGGCGGTGGCGGCGGTCTTGTTGATTGGGTGTGTCAACCTCGCAAACTTGCTGCTGGTACGGGCGTCGGCGCGAGACCGGGAAGTTGCCGTTCGCAGTGCAGTTGGCGCAAGCTCTCCGCAACTGGTCCGACAGTTTCTGACGGAAAGCCTGCTGCTTTCCTTAGCTGGCGGCTGCCTGGGCATTTGTGTAGCGATGGTCTTTCTGCGCTTGCTGCTGTTCTCCCTGCCGCCGTTTTACCTGCCGCCGGAAGCCGAGGTTTCGCTCGATTTGCGTGCATTGCTCTTTACTGCCGCGTTGATCGTGTCCACTGGCGTTCTCTTCGGAGTAGCGCCAGCCTTGCAGGCCACGCGCGTTGATCCAGGCGGTGCGCTGAAGGAAGCGGGCCGCTCCTCTACCTCCAGCGCGGCGGGTTTAAGGCTGCGCGGGCTGCTGATTGTTAGTGAAGTTGCTTTGGCGTTCATACTGCTGGCGGGCGCGGGCCTTCTGATTCGGAGCTTTTATCAATTGCAGCAGGTGGATACCGGTTTCAATTCCACGAACGTTATCACCATGTGGTTGCCGATGGACGACAAACAATACACGCAAGCAAATCAAATCAGCCAGTATTACCGAGAAATTCTCGATAGCCTGCAGGCGGTTCCCGGCATTCGCGACGCCGCCAGTACCTCCGCGCTGCCACTACAAGGCTGGGGCTATGGGATGCCCTTCCAGATAGCAGGCAAACCCGTCACAGACATCTCAAACCGGCCGGATTGTTTTTTCAAGATGGTCAGCCCTTCTTATTTCCATGCGCTTGGGATGCATTTTCGCAGGGGCCGGGCGCTGTCGGATAACGACACGCAGGCGGCGGCTCCCGTTACGGTTATCAACGAAACCATGGCGAAAAAGTTTTTCAAAGGGGAAGATCCGATTGGTAAGCGCATTCTAGTGCAGCAGATTATTCCGGCCAAGCACGCCCTGGGAAATGATATTCCCTGGGAAGTTGTTGGAGTTGTCGCAGATGAAAAGGTAGGAGACCTGGATGATTCAAGTCCGGGAATCTACGTCACGTATTCCCAGAGTCCTTCTGTCGGCTCCGGCTTGGTCATTCGGGGCAGTTTTGATCCAAGCCGGCTGACCAAGTCAGTAGATCAAGCGGTTTGGCAGGTGAATAAGAACCAGGCTGTTACCGACGTGAAGACGCTGGAACAAGTGAAAGACGAGTCACTCGGCGGAAATAGACTACGAACATTTCTCTTAATGGCATTTGCCGGGCTCGCGCTGCTTCTGGCAGCCATAGGTCTCTTTGGCGTGATCTCGTACACCGTCACGCAGCGAACCCACGAGTTAGGACTGCGCTCCGCGTTGGGGGCATCTCCCTGGGATCTTGTGAACGTCGTTGTGAAGCAAGGCCTTAGTCTGACCGCTGTCGGCCTGCTAATCGGGCTGGGTGGAGCGCTTGCGTTAACCGAGTTACTAAAGAGCCTGCTTTTTGAAGTCAGCGCCCGCGATCCGATTTCGCTCATTGTTTCGGCGTCTGTCCTCTCGCTCGTTGCTGTGTTAGCAAGCGTTCTGCCGGCTTTGCGGGCCACGAGAGTGGATCCACTCATCGCTCTTCGCTATGAATGAGAGCGACCATTGCTATCGCTTCTGCAGTAGCGAATTCAGGTCAACTGTTTGTTGCCAGTGATTTTCCTTGACGAGAGTCTCCTTGGCCAACGCAGCTTCTCGCTCCAAACGCTTGGCCTCCCGCGCACGCTTCAATCGATTCAGAAGATGCGCGTAATCCATTAATAATCCGATTCGAACCGAGGAGACCGCACCATGCTTTAATTCATCCAAGTCTTCAAGAGCCTTCTTGAACTCCTGATTCGCCTCCTCAAGCTGGCCATTTGCCTGCAAGGCGAGCGCAACGGTGTGTTCATAGCTGGCGCTCTCCGAAGTATCTGTTCCGGCGTACGCTCGGTATGTGTCCAGTGCAGCCAATGCGAAGGCCAGCGCTTCGGCCGGATGTCCCGTGTGTAATTCGATAAGCGCCAGCGTGTCAAATGCTAAATCGGAGCGATTGTTCTCGGGTCCTAGCGCTAACCAGATCGTCAGAGCTCGTTTGCATAAGTCGGAAGACTCTGTGTAGCTTGCTTCCCGGAAGAGATCTACAGCTAGATTCGAGTAGGAGAGAGCAACCTCCGAGTTATCGCTTCCCAACAATTCCAGGCGTAGCTCAAGGCTTTCCCGTCGCATTGCCTCCGCTTGCTTAAGCCGTCCACTGGACGAATAGATAGAGGCTAGATTGTTGAACTCGGTGGCTAAACTGGCAGTCTGAGGTGTCCCTGACGCCCTCCAACAGTCAATCGCCTCGCTATAGTCATGCTCAGCTTCTCCGAGACGTCCGAGGTGTTGTTCCAGCGATCCTCTCCGGTCTAACGCACGAGGTAACAAAACACTCTTCGGGTCAGATCGCCTCAATGACTCTATCAAGCGACCTAGGGCTGTCAGGGCGTCGTTCATTTCTCCCTGCCTCACCATGGCTTCGGCGCGGCTTGCCTGCTGTGCCCAGATATCTCTTTCGACTGCGACGCTGCCGCAGATCGTGTAGGTAAAAGTGAGAACAATGCTGATTACCCGCGGATGTCTTTTCACAGTAACCTCCGCGAATAAGTGATGCAGCTATTAGGCCAGAACCTCCGATGGATATTCCGAGGTTGTTCTAGGGTCTGTCACCTAAACATGACCGCTCTTGGGAATGCATTGTTCACCAACGGCACATCCCAATATTGGGAATGATGGGGAGCGAGGCGCGTACTCGGCCTATCGAAAAAAAAGCAGATAAATGGCCATGGTGCAGCCGACGATCGCCATGAGAATCGAGACGCATGTTGCCAGCCAGGACGGTTGGCGGAAAGATTCGATTCCGTTGTTCAGATCGCGTATCAGTCGCCGGTAGCTCACAAGCGAGAGAAGTTCTACAGCCACTCCCACGGCGATCAGGGCGGTGCCCATCGAAACGGAGAAAGTGGACGAACTGGCCTTATTCAGAATTCCGCCCAGCGTCAAACTGCGCAGAAAGATACCGAAACGAGCGAGGACGAAACCGAAACCCATCAGCGCCAAGCCGGTGCGAATCCAGGCTAGGACGGTCCGTTCGGCCGCAAGGTAAACTCGTGGGTCGGCCTGCGTGGCTTGATTGTCAGACATATTGTTCAGGTTACCCGCCGTCTATCTTCCGTCTTACCCGGCTCTACCGCCGCCCTGGGTAGATGATTTCATATTCCAGATTCACGTTGGCATGGATCTGGATATAGCCCGGCGAGATGGGAGTCATGTCGGTGCTTTGTGCTCTTCCCACATCGATTTGAGGCGCCGGCGAAACGACGAGCGGCTGACCTTCTTCCGCCCGCAGTATCCGGCCAAGTTTAATCTTCAGTGAAGAGGCCAGCGCCGTCGCACCTGAAGAAGCCTGAGCAGCAGCCTCAGAGAGCGCCCTCGCGCGCGCTTGGCGGTCACTTTCCGCCCGCAGCGTGAAGTTCAGCCGGTTGATGCTGGAGGCGCCCGCTTTGGTAGCAGCGCCGATCACCTGCCGCAGTACATCGAGATTGTCGAGTGTAACGCGAACGGTGTTGGTCGCCGTATATCCCTGGATCACCGGAGTGCCTTCTTTGGGGTAGCGAAAATTTGGATTGATGGAGAGATTGATGGTCTTGATGTTTCCGGCGGGGAGCATCGAGCGCAGGCTTTCCACCACCCGATTGACCGCGACTGTGTTTTGCGCGCTGGCTGCCTCTGCGGTAGCCGCTTCAGAGACGACCCCGACATCCATTTCCGCTTCGTCGGGCGTCACCGACACGAGTGACTCGCCATGCACGCGGATGGAGGGAGGATTGGCTTCGCTTTGCGCGGACAGTGGAGTGAGCACAAGAGGGATTGCGAGTAAAACCCGGGATAGGAAGCGGTGCATGATAGTTCAAGATAACGGATGTGGGGCAAGTCGCGAACACGTATTGTCAGCAGGCGAAGCTTTCTAGCGGCTTCGGCTGCAATTCCGCTCCTGGCTCAGCGAAGCTTCGCGCTGACCCAATCTGACGAAGACTTCCTGGACGATTTAGGCCAACGCAATTTCCGGTATTTCTGGGAGCAGGTGGACGTGAATACGGGGCTCGTGTTGGATCGCTCCCGTGGTGATGGGACTCTGGTGCCGGGACGAAATCTGCGCGTTGCCAGTACGGCCCTCACAGGCTTCTATTTAACGGCCTTGTGCATTGGCGCTGAGCGCAGGTGGAGGGCTTTGGACGGGTGCCGGGAACGAGTGCGAGTGGCGCTGCGGCACCTTCTTTACAACCAGCAAACGGTACGCGGATGGTTCTACCACTTCGCCAACCAGCAGAGTGGAGAGCGTGTGTGGAACTGCGAGTTATCTACCATCGATACGGCATTTCTGCTGGCGGGCGTCATCACGGCGCAACAATACTTCCGGGAAGATAAAGAGATCTTCCAACTCGCGCAGGGTTTGTACGAACGAGTCGATTTTGCCTGGTTGTACGACAAAGCCACCGGGCGCCTCCGGATGGGCTGGACACCCGAAGCGGGATTCTTGAACGCGGAGTGGACGGATTATGACGAGAACTCGATCTTGTCGCTACTGGCCATTGCCTCGCCAACCCAAGGATTAACAGAAACCTGTTGGTACGCGTTTCGGCGCGCGGAGATGGAGCTCTGCGGCTACAGGTTTGTGGGACGAGGCCCTCTGTTCACGCATCAATACTCGCAAGCGTGGATGCATCTGGCCGGGCTGTGCGACGGACCGCCATTTCAAGTTGATTATTTTCAAAATTCCGTAGTGGCCACTTATGCTTTTCGCGCCCTGTGGGAGAGCTTGCGGAGTTTATACCCCGGACTGGATGCGGATATTTGGGGCCTTGTGCCATCGGACAGCGATATTGGCTATGTGATTTGGGGCAGCCCGACGTCGCGTAGAGACTTGGATGGAACAATAGCGCCGAGCGCCATGGGCGGCTCGCTGATGTTTGCTCCTGAGATTTGCCTGCCGGGGCTGCGGCTGGCCCAAGAGCGCTTTGGCGATTGGGTTTATGGGCCGTACGGATTCACGGATGCCTTCAATCCGATGACGCATTGGGCTAATCCGGATGTGGTGGGAATCAATACGGGAATTACATTGCTGAGTGCGGAGAATCTTCGCTCAGGAAATGTTTGGCGGTGGTTTGGACGCTCTACCGATATACAGAGGGCGATGGGGCGCATATTTGAACCGGTGGGTTGAGGGTGCAGGTGCCTGGGTGATGGTAGTGATGCCGCCTGCAGAGTCGATCCCACGCCTAAGGTATGCGAATGTTATTCTCGCCGATTACGGTAAGCACCGACATCAGGTTAGCGAGACCGAGGATCTGCCGGACACGCGCGCCAATATTTGCCAGCTCCAGATCGCATCTGGAAGCTTTGGCTGAGATATAAAGACGCATAATCATACCCAGGCCGGCGCTGTCCAGATAGCTCAAATGCTTCAAATCCAGGACGATTTGCTTGCTCTCTGGAATCAGCGGCCGAACTTCACGGTACAGAATATCGGTGACACCGGATACGAGCTCGCCATGGCATTGCACCAGGGCAGTGTCTGCGGAACGGCTAATCTCCACTTTGAATCGATCGGCGGCTGTTTTGTCGGACATCGGGTCTCCCGTAATGCGTGATTCTCGCATATCGGCAGAGCCTGGTGCAGTCCAGTCTATTGATGGCCGGTGTTGATGAGACCGCTAGAAGCGGAAGCACTCAAAGAGATCGCCAACGTCCTTACGGCCGTCCCGCGGGGGAGCCGGCGGCCCATAGGCGGCCCCGTTAGCCGCGTTGTTGTTGGCCCCGCCGGGAGTTTGCTTGTCGAATTCGTGATTTATGGAAGCGAGTGCCGGCAGCCCAAATACCCGTTCAATGAATTTTAGAATCGAGGAGTGTTCGTAAAACGTCGGCTCCAGATGCGCGGGCTTTGCGTGCGGAGAAATCACCCACGTCGGTACGCGGATGCCTGCGCCATAAGCATCCAGTACCGGCGGCACGACGTGATCGAAAAAGCCGCCCGCCTCGTCATAGGTAAAAATGTAAGCTGACGACGACCAGTAATGCGACTGCATCAAAGCAGTGATCAGCTTCTGTTGCAGAGATTGGCCGTAATCAAGATCATAGGGAGGATGCTCGCCCGAGATGTCATCCGTCATCAGGAATGAGACTTGCGGCAGCGTGCCACCTGAGAGATCTGAATAGTAGTCCGACTCGTTATAGCTTGTTACTCTCGGATCCGCATACCAGCGCTTGAAGAATTGAAAGATATTGTCGCAGTACTCCGCGCCCACGGTGTTGCTGACCGAACAGGGCTGCTCAATACCATAGACTTTCCAACTGATTTTATGGCTTTCGAGAAGGTCGAGAATAATAGGCCAATTCAGCGTGCCAGCCGTTAAATTGTTGGTTGTGATTCCGCCGCTTGTTCCGCCGGCAGTGTACAGCCGGTTAGGATAAGTGGGTCCGAGTTGTGAACAGTGATAGCGCACGCACAAGCTGAAGTGTTGAAAGAGGCTGTAATAGAAAGGCAGCGTTGCTTGTGTGTAGTAGAGCATGGCCGACGCGCCGTTCGCCGTGTAAAAACCGTCCATTTTGCCCTTGTCCCATTCGGCATGGATGGTCGGCCAATCATGAGTGGGATTAGGTGTCGTGGTGACGTAGTACGGTATGGGCTCGATGCTTCCACCCAACCCGTTGGGTTGCGAGTAGCCGGGCGGGACTCCATAGGAACCCACGAACGGAGCATGGCCATAGTAGTGGTCAAATGATCGATTCTCATTGACGCAAACCAGAACGTGCTGAATCGGAATAGGCGTGGAGCCGGGTGTGCCGCCCTGGCTCTGAGCCGGTTTGGCGAGTAACGGCAGTGCTAGTGTGCTTGCTCCCAGCGTGCCCAGATTCTGCAGAAAGTCGCGGCGAGACCTATCAATATAACTGCTCACACGGCGAATATAGCTGTTACTACACTGCTTTACAACCTAGCAAAGATCGGGTTCACCGGAACGAATTCATACTGAAACGTATCGGCAAGTAAGTCCCGGCGGTCATCAGATTGTCGCAAATCAAGGCAGTAGCAGGTACGGGCGCCTCCATACTGACCGTATGAGTATTTTGCGCTCATTATGGAAAACACCGGGCTTCTTCCTGGCAGCGGTTCTTACGCTTGCTCTGGGAATAGGCGCAAACGTCGCCAGTTTTAGTCTCATTCGCGCCGTTTTGTTGAAGCCTTTGGGCTACCCTGACGCAAATCGACTGGTCCTAATTTCCAGTGGGGCCTCGCCTGAGCACTTTTCTGAAGTGAAGGTGAGCGCTCAAAGTTACTCGTCGATCGGCGCTCATGCCATGGAGGAGGATCTCGCCTTCACGGGCCACCACGGCGCGCCAGAGTTGCTGAAGACCATACGCGTGACAGACAACTTCTTGCAAGTACTGGGAATTTCGCCGCTGCTGGGCCGTGGGTTTGCAGAGCCAGATGACACTGTGCTCATCAGTTGTAATTTGTGGCGGCGGCGTTTCGAGGGCGATGTCCACGTGCTTGGCCAAACCGTGGACCTTGCCGGGAGAGCCTATACAATCTCCGGAGTTCTTCCGCCCAACTTCGCCTTCCCGTCCTCCGATGTGGATGTGTGGCTGGCAAAGCCCGAAGACTCACCGCAGTTTGCTCCGCAGTCTCGCGCCTTAAGTCCATTTTTGACGATTTTTGGCCGGCTCAAAAACGGAGTGAGTCTCGCGCAGGCGAGTGCCGAGCTTGTGGTGCTGCAGGCTGCCTATGCCAAAAGAAATCCCGCTATGCTCGACGCCAAACCGAAAACTCCAGCAGCAGTAATACCGTTGCAACATGTTGTGGTTCAGAGCGTCGAGGTGGAGCTTTGGCTGTTATCGGGTGCGGTTGGTTTTGTGTTGCTTATAGCCTGCGCCAATCTCGCCAGCCTTTTGCTGGCGCGTGCGGCGGCCCGCCGGGTTGAATTTGCCGTTCGGAGCGCGCTTGGGGCGAGCAGGGCGCGCATTGTGAGGCACTTGCTAGCCGAAAGTCTCATGCTTTCTCTGCACGGCGGCACGGCGGGCGCACTGCTGGCTTTCTTCAGTTTGACAGCGCTTCGACAGCTTGGCTCCGTGGGCATTCCGCGGGCAAACGAAATTCGGTTCGATGCCGTGGTGCTTGCTTTCGCCATGGCGCTGACCTTACTCACTAGCATCATCTTCGGCCTGGGGCCTTCGCTAACTGCTTCGCGAGTTGATCTGATGGCTGTGCTCCGCGCCAGTCGAGGAGCGTCGGCGCGCTCCGGAGTGAGATCACTGATTGTCTGCGGTCAAGTCGCGCTTTCTGTGGTGCTGCTGATCGGCACCACAATGCTGATTGAAAGCATCTTCCGCCTGCGCGCCGAACCGCTCGGCTTTGATCCGCAAGACCTGCTGACAGCACGCATTGCTCTTCCGCTCGGCGTCAAGCCCAAGCATTTTTTCGATGACTTGTTACAACTCCTATCGGCCGTGCCCGGGGTGGAACACGCATCGGTCTCCTTGTCATTACCAATGACAAGCTATCCCGGGACTCCTGTGCAGAACGCCAGCCAACCCCTTCTGCCGTTAAACCAACGCCCTCTCGCGGCGCTTTTTATCGTGTCTCCCGATTATTTCGACACTCTTCGAATTCCGCTCAAACGAGGCCGAACATTTACTGAACGCGATATTGATGGAGCACAGCGGGTGACCGTGATCGACGAAGACCTGGCGCGCCATTTCTGGCCGGCTTATCCGGCGGGACCCAATCCGATTGGCCAGCGCCTTCTGGTTGGCGGTGTAAACAAAGCACCTGCGGAGATTATCGGCATAGTGGCCAACGCCCACCAGAATATGGAAGGCACCGGATGGAATCGCAGCGCATACGTCGCGTTTGCTCAATCTCCCACACCATCCGCCATGCTCGCCGTTCGTGTCAATCGGAATCCGGCAAGCTTCGAAGGGGCCGTTCGCCGCTCTGTGCAATCGGTGAATCCCAGTCAACCGGTTTCAGACCTGGAACCCATGCAAGAACGAATTGAGGCCGAATTCGGCTCGCGCAACCTACTGATGCAAGTTCTCGCATTTTTTAGCTTTTCGGCCCTTGCACTTGCCGTTACGGGCGTATTCGGCCTATTTTCTTACTCCGTTACCCAAAGAACTCAGGAACTGGGCATTCGTCGCGCACTCGGCGCACCGGAGACCAGCCTTTTGAAGATGGTTCTTATACAAGCTCTGTGTTTGGCCTTATCTGGAGTTGTCATCGGAGTCGTACTTGCCTACGCCGTCACAAACATGATGAAGGGTTTCCTCTTCCATACCGCCACCACAGATCCTTTTGCCTACGTCGCAGCCTCGGCATTATTCGTCGCGGTTGCACTAGCTGCGGCACTTGCGCCTGCGCTCCGTGCTGCCCATACCGACCCTGTTCGGGCTTTACGCTACGAGTAGCGAGGTCTACGGTTACCTAAATGGAAGTGGCCATTGATATGATCTCGAACGCAACTTACTAGGCACCGCGGAGAAAAGACTACCTGCATAGGAGGAGATTGACTGATATGCGAATCATTCATCTTTCGCTGTTCCTGGCCGCAATAGAAGCGGCCACCTTATCGGCCGCTATTCAGCAGCCGGTGAAAGTGGAGAGCGGCCTGGTTTCCGGTGTCTCCGGAAGAGACTCGAACGTGCTGGTGTTCAAAGGCATTCCGTTCGCGGCGCCCCCAGTTGGCAACAGCCGCTGGACTTCACCATCGCCGGCTAAGCCCTGGAGCGGCGTTCGCACAGCTAATCAGTTCTCGCCAAGCTGCATTCAAAACATTGTTACGGAGAGAAAGCCATGGACTTACGAGTTCATGGCCCACACCGAGATCAGCGAGGATTGCCTCTACCTGAACGTTTGGACGGAGGCGAAAGCGGCCTCCGAGAAGCGGCCAGTCTATGTGTACATCTACGGCGGTGGTTTCCAGGAAGGCTCGGCCGCGGTCCCGGTTTATGACGGAGAGGGGCTCGCGCAGAAAGGCCTGGTGGTGGTGACCTTCAACTACCGCGTCGGTGTGTTGGGTTTCTTGGCTATCTCTGAGTTGAGTAAGGAATCAGGACACAAAGCATCCGGCAACTACGGATTGATGGATCAGGTGGCAGCCCTGCAATGGGTCCAAAGAAACATCTCGGCCTTCGGCGGAGATCCCCACCGGGTAACTATCGCAGGCCAATCGGCAGGAGGCATGTCGGTCCATAGCCTGACTACGTCACCGCTCGCCAAAGGACTATTCCAGCGCGCGATTGTCGAAAGCGGAGGATCGAACATTGGAGGCGCCGGCATCAGCCTGGCTTCGCGGACACTGGCTCAGGCGGAGGCGGATGGCCAGTCGTTCGCCAAGGCGAAAGGGGCAAATTCATTGGCCGATTTGCGCGCTCTGAGCTGGCAAAAACTGATGGAGCCCGTGCCTCCTCCGGCCGACGGCCATGGTCAGGCATCCATGTTTCGCTTCGGTCCCATTGTTGACGGATATCTTCAGCCCATCTCAATTCGCGAAACCATTCAGAAGGGATTGCAGAACGATGTCCCGACGCTGACCGGCGCTAACCTGGGCGAACTCGGCGGTCTGGGTCCTGCCGCTCCGGTGACGGCTGAGAGCTTTCGAGCGCAGGCGCAAAAACGATACGGAGATAGGGCAGACGAATTTCTGAAGCTCTATCCGGCAGATAATGACGAAGAGGCGCGCGCTTCGCAGGTAGCGAGTGCGCATGATCAGTCGCTAGTCTCGATGTATTTATGGGCTCGCGAGCGGGCCAAGACTGCCAGGACGGCAGCTTATCTTTATCTTTGGGATCACACGCTGCCAGGCCCGGATGCGCAGCGCTTTGGCGCGTTTCACACCTCCGAAGTCCCTTATGTGATGAACACGCTGTCTATGTCCGACCGGCCTTTTACCGATGCTGATCACAAGATTGCAGACAGGCTCTCTTCCTATTGGTCGAATTTCGCGAAAACTGGCGATCCCAACGGCAGCGGACTGCCCGAGTGGGCACCGGCCGGTGCGACTCACGAAATTATGGAACTGGGCGATAAGAACGCACCTATTCCACCGGCCGACCCGGCGCGCTTTGCATTCTTCGAGAGTGTTCTCACTCGCTGAGAATGGCTGTGCCGCGCCTTGCCTTTTGATTTGTCGCTTCATGGAGTACACTCAGCACGAAGGAAAACGACATGAAGCTCCTGGCAGTAACGCAGCTTGCTTTGCTCACGCTTGCACCCGTCTGTTTAGCAGATGTGACGTACACGTACACCGGAAACAACTACGATTTCGTGTCGGGTTCCCCCTTCACAACCGAGGACCATTTCACAGCCAGCTTTACGGTTAATCACGCCCTACCGGCTCTAACACCTTATGTCTTCAATCCTGAAAATACGTTCGCAGAGAATTCAACTCTGCTCGGCTGGAGCTCTTTTGACGGGGTTTACTCAATCAACAGCGCAAATCCAGACCCGTCCTCCTTTCTTTTGGGCGAAGTGATGACGGACGCAGCGGGAGACATCTCAACCTGGGCGTTTACGATTGGTGAAGCCGAAAGCGTGACTAGTTCGATAGCGCTGTCTGAAAGTTCATGCTCAGCGCCCTTTGCTTGCGGAAGTATCTTGGTGCCCTCTGCACCGATGGATTACGTGCAAGTGAACATCGGCCCCGGTACCTATATTGGAAATGCTGCCAGCGACACCGCCGGCACATGGACGATGATCAATAGCTCAGCTCCGGAACCGTCTTTCACCGCCATTTCAGGAGTCCTGATCTGCCTATTGATCTACATCCCAGGCAGGCGCCCTGCACTTAGACGCGGCGAAATCCAATTAGAATGTCAGCCGGACCTGCAACTCGATTGACCGCCCGGCCAGTGCACTATCAGGACGGCCGAAGTTCGGATTTTCGACGTGGGTATCCAGATCGCCAAAGGGAAATGGCGACAAGTTCAGCTGGTTAAAAACGTTAAAAGCAAAGCCGCGGAATTCAACACCTGCCTGGTCGTTGATCATCGGCAGAGCGAACCGCTTGGATAATGTGGCGTCAGTCGAGAAAAAGCGCGGCCCTACGAAGGAGTTCCTCCCAATGCCCGGCGCGCCGGCGGCGGAAATGTTGAAGTAGCTCGTCCCCACGATACTTACTTGCGGATTCGTCCCTCCAAACTGGCAGCCATTGATGAAGCAATTATTCGAGACGCTGCTATTCAGGGCATTCCCGTAATACTGTGCGGGTCTTACCGGATTGATAGTGGCAGCGCTGGTGACAGGAGCGATGGATTGCTGGAAGCCGGTAACAGGCGTCCACGGAAACCCTGAGTACGCTGTGAGAATGGCGCCTAACTGCCAACCTCCGAACAGCGAATGCAGTAAACCATGGCCGTGCGGAAAAATAGGCAGTGTCCACAATCCATTGGCTGTTAACCGGTGACGCGAATCATAATCACAAGAGCCATATTCGTCCGTCTGCGCATGCACCGGGTCCGTCTGGTTCGTCTGCGCGCCGGGTCCCTCTGAAGAAAGCATGTCGATGCATTTACTCCACGTGTAGGTGCCGTCAATCGAAAAGCCTTGTGAAAATTGTTTCGATAAATGAACGTTCATGGCGTTGTACGACGCATTCACGTCTGGCGTCGGGACGTAAACCGCGTAGAAATAACTGGACTGTGTGCCGACTGTCTGCGGATAAAAGAAATTCTGGTCAACGATGCGGATCAGATGCCGGCTGATAGCTCCCTGATAACCGACCGTAAGCACGATATTCTTCCAGAGCTGCGTCTGCGTCTCAAATGAGTACATGTCGGTGTAGGCATCGGGCGTATTCGGCCACGCGCCGTACACGCCGATAGTTGGAGGCGCTCCGCCGCCAATGGCGTTGGGGGTTCCGCTGGTGGGGTTCACACCCGTCGCCAGGTAGGTGTTGGCCGGATAGCTATTCGGCGCCCGGTTGTTGCCGGTGTAAAGCTGAATTTGGCCACCGGCAAAGGGAGTACCGAAACTATAGGGCGCGGGCGCTGTTCCACAGCACAGGCTGAACTGGTAATACTGTGGACTGTCCTGTTGGACGTTGCTGAACACATTGTCGTTCTGGCGGTTGAACAGAACCCCAAAGCCTCCGCGCACCACGAATCTCTGGTGGAGCGATGCCGGCGAAAAGGCAAATCCAAACCGTGGCTCAAAGTCCTTCCAATTCGAATTCCAGAGTTGATTCACCTTACGAATCTGCGCGTTCACTAAGTCGTTCGGACCAGTAGCGGCAAGAAAGATGTTATAGAGGTCGCCTCGCTGCTCAGTAAGCGGCGAGAAATACTCCCAGCGGAGACCAAGATTGATGGTGAGACTGGGACTGACGTGCCAATCGTCTTGCGTAAACAAGGAGGCAATGTGGTCCCGAAAATAGCGTGCTGTTCCCGCGGCGCCTCCGGTGCTCGAGTTCGCCCACACTTGTTCAAAAATGGGAGCGCTATTTGCCAGATTCCAAAGACCGGAAAAAGAATAAAGTGGCCGGGAAGCTCCGCTCAGATTATTGTTATCCTGCTCCCACCGGAAGCCGCCCCCGAAACGCAGAGTGTGGGATCCGATGATCTTTGTCGCCGTATCATGCACTTCGTAGGTATTTTGGGCGAGAATGGCGGGCGTATCGGGACTCTGCAGGATTCCCGCTACCTGTAAATTGCCCGTAGGATAGGACTCCACCTGGATTTGCGGAATGCCGAAGTTGACACCGGCATTATCATTCAACTGGTTGTCGGCAAAACGCGTGAAATTCCCGCGCAGCTCATTGATAGTAGTCGGGCTGAAGTTCTTGATATAACCGGCTGTAATTGCCGTGTTGAGCGGCTTCAGGTAAACGTCTGCATCAGGCGCCGAGGCCGAAGCGCTTTGCGCCGACCATGAATTCAGGTGAGTGACATAAGCGGATCCGAAAACGGTGTCGTTCGGCGACAGGCTGAAGTCAAAACGGCCATTGAACTGATTCCCTATCTGCTCAGCCGGCGTGTAGTACTGGACATACTGAATGTCGGGAATCCCGTCGAAGCCGCCACCTGTAGAACCATTCGACGGATAAATGGGATAGTATGGCGTCCCGCCGACGCCTTGCCCAGGTGACCCAAGATCCAGGCCACCCGCCACCTGCCGGCACATCGTCGCAGCGTTAGCTCCGAAGATGGAGCAGCCCGCGGAAGGTCCGCCCAGCATCGCATTTATCCTTGGGTTGACATTCGCCGAAGAGAAGATCTTGGCAATGGCTGAATTGGGCCGCGCCGCCATCACCATATTGCGATATTGCGGCGTGGTGACCCACGTTTGGCCATAAGTGGTGTACTTATTATGCAGGCCCTCATACGAGAGAAAGAAGAATAGCTTGTTCTTGACGATGGGTCCGCCCACGCTTGCCGCGTACTGCCGGAAGTTGTTTTGCACGCGAACCGGCGGCGCATTATTCGGACCGCCCCATTTGTTGTAAGCGTTGAAGTTGGGATCTTGATAGAGAAACACACCGCTGCCATGGAATTGATCTGTACCGGCCTTGGTGGTTGTCTTAATGTGCGCTCCGCTGCCGCGCCCGTCCGCCGCGTCATAGTCACTCGTGACCACCGTGAGGTCTTGGACCGATTCTGAGTTGGGAGTTACTACCGCCGCTCCGCCCCAGCCTAAACTGTTAACGTTCACCCCGTCGATATAGTAAACATTCTGTTCAACGCGCTGGCCGCTGGAGCTGACCTGCACTTGGTTCTCGGTTTGAAATATTCCAACACTCGACTGCCCCGGACCAGAAGTATTCCCCAGAAAAGCAGTCTGACCGTTTCCGCCCTGAGCGCCCGTCCCGGCGATACCCGGTTGTGTCCGGATTAACGCATAGGGATCTCTGCCATAGGTAGGTAGACTCTCCAAAGACTGACTCGTGATAGTTCCACTGACACTTCCGTCCGCCGTCTGAAGCGTAGGGACCGCCTCCGCCGAGACTGTTACCGAAGAGGTAATGTTGCCCGGCTGCAAAGTGGCGTTGGCGGTCTGCGGCAGGTCTGCGGCTACCGCAATCGAATTGATGGTGGCGGCTTGAAATCCTTTCTGATCAACCGTTAGCGTGTAAGTCCCAGCAGGCAATTGATTGAAGCGATAAAACCCTTGATCATTCGACACCGCATCTCGGGCTGCTTGAGTGCCGTTATTCAGAAGCTTGATGTGTGCACCGGGAACTACCGACCCGCTTGGATCCTGGATGGTTCCCGACAGGCTGGCGTTGATCTGAGCTAGCAACGGAATCCCTGAAGCTAGTAGAAAGGGTAGTAGCAAAAATCTAGTGGCGCGAGACATACCCCATAGACGTATTACGAAGTCGCTGTGACACTGTTAGGAAAATTTCGGGCGAGTAACTTAGTAACCGGGATTACTCAACTCTGGAGGTCACTAAGGGTTCTATCGGCATCGCTCGCCTCGCAGGTATAACTCTCACTCCTGTTCCCCTCGCCGCCTGATGCCTGCGCCCACCGAGACCGTTCACCCTTTACCGAGCAATGTGCGGACGACATCGGCCAACTTCATAAACTCCTCATATTCGGAGGGCTTTTTGAAGTAACCATTCGTTCCCAACCGGGTCATCCGCTCGCGATCTGCCACCTGATCCGAAGTTGAGACTGTCAGTACAAGAGTATCCTTACAGCGGGCTCGTTGGCGCAAGTGATTCAGTACCCGGCCGCCGTCAAGCTTCGGTAGATTGATGTCTAATATCACCAATTCCGGGCAAGGCAGACTACTGTCGCTATCTATCCGATCAAAGAACGCCACTGCCTGTGCCCCATCGTTCACCACGTCTACGACAACAGCCAAATTTGCCGCATGGATTGCTTCCTGAATTAGCAGCACGTCAGCCTGATTGTCTTCCACCACCAGCACATGCTTGGTTTTCATGTTAGCTGTCAGGGATGGCGAATCGGAAGGTTGATCCTTGTCCGGGCACGGAGTCGACCCAGATCCGCCCACGGTATTGATGCATGATGCGGTGGCAAATGGCCAAACCGATCCCGGTCCCGGAGTATTCGTTAGCTGCATGGAGACGTTTGAAAAGACCAAAAATGTGCTCCTTATATTGTGCTTCAATCCCGATGCCGTTGTCTCGCACAACGAAGACCCACGCCTGATCGCCGCGTTCGGCGGCGATGTGCACCTCAGGAGTCCTGTCGGGCGCGCAATACTTGATCGCATTGCTCAAGAGGTTTTGAAACAACTGCTGCAAGTGCGTCCCGTGAATCGTGACCGGCGGCAATTCCTCGGCTGTGACTTGCGCGCCACTCTCGGAGATCATGCTGGAAAGATTTGCGATTGCATTGGCCAATGCCTCGTTCGCGTCGGTTACCGCAACCCGCTCGTAAGGCTTCAAGGTATGGGTGTAGCTCAGCAGATCGCGAACCAGCGCTTCCATGCGGGTTGCTCCATTCCGCATGTGGTGCATATACTCCAGAGCTTTCCCGTCAAGTTGAGCGCCGTAGCGCTTTTCCAGCAATTCACTATAGATCTTGATGGCTCGCAGAGGCTCCTGCAGATCATGGCTGGCAGAAAATGCGAACTGTTCCAGCCCGCTGTTGGCACGCCGCAGCTCGTCTTCGACGCGCTTCTGGTCATCGATATCCGTCCATGTGCCAAACCATTTTGTGATCTGGCCACTCGAATCGCCAACCGGGAGAGCGCGGCCCACAAACCAGCGCCAGCGCTGCTGATGACCGTCCCACATTCGATTTTCGACATTGAACGGCTCACGGGATTGAATCGCGTTGCTGTAAGCCTCCAGCGTGCCTGATAAATCTTCCGGGTGAATCAACTGCTGCCAGTTGAGGACTCTGGAAGCTTCGCTGGTGCTGGCCGTGAAATCGTACCAGCGATGGTTGTAGTAATCCACAGAACCATCTGCTCTGGCGGTCCAGACCATCTGCGGCATGCTGTCGGCAAGTTGCCGGAATTGCGCCTCGCTGTCGGCCAGGATCTGGCGGATACGCTTCGCCTCTGTGATGTCGCGGGCGATCTTGGAGGCGCCCACAACATTGCCGGCCGCGTCTTTCACCGGCGATATCGTCAGCGAAATATCCAGCCTGCTGCCATCTTTGCGACGCCGGATGGTTTCGAAGTGGTCAACGTGCTCCCCTTGCCTCAGCCGGGCGAGAATGCTGGGCTCCTCGTCTTGCCGGTCCTCCGGAATGAGCAACTCCGCTACGGTCTTACCGATGGCCTCTGTCGCGGTGTACCCAAACAGCCGCTCCGCACTTTTATTCCAACTGGTGATGACGCCGTTCAGGTCCTTGCTGATGATCGCGTCGTCGGAAGAATCAACAATGGCGCTCAAAAGGAATGCCGACTGTTCAGTCCGCTTCCGGTCCGTAATGTCGCGGGCGATCTTGGACGCGCCCACAATTCTCCCACTCATGTCTTTGACTGGCGAAATCGTGAGCGAAATATCCAGCAGCGTTCCGTCTTTGCGGTGGCGGACGGTATCGAAGTGATCCACTCGTAAACCCTGCCTGATGCGGCACAGAATGTTTTGCTCTTCGTTTTCACGATCAGCAGGAATCAGCAATTCCGCAACGGTCTTCCCGATGGCTTCTTCCGCCGTGTAGCCAAAGAGGCGCTCTGCACTCTTGTTCCAACTGCTGATGACGCCATTCAGGTCTTTACTGATGATGGCGTCCTCTGAGGCGTCAACAATCGAAGAGAGGAGGAACCGTGCCGGCTCCTCGAGTAGCAGGATTTCGCTCAGCGCGGCGGTTTGGTCGCTACTACTCATACTGGTGAATCTCAGCGGTCCCATCATCCATTAAGATCCAGCCCACTATTTTCAGTCTGCATGAAAATGTTTGACCTTATAGGATTCACATTGAAGTTATTTCGTTACACATTACTCTAAGGCAATCCTTTCGGTGGTTTCATGACACATGCGTTTTCCATGTTGCGCAAAACGCAGCTTTGCACATGCTACGGCGGACGGATGGGCTCAGTGCATTCAGGCGAGAACCAGGGGGCGCTGCTACGCAACCCGCCAACCGGCCCATGTCGCAAAAGCCCCAGTGGCTCGTCGCAGTGCGGCTCAGAGGCGGCCACCACCAGCCACACCATCCGTCACTGTAACCATAGAAGTCGTAATATCGGCGTCCATGCTCACAGTTTTCTGCAGCTTCATCGTAGCGGCATCATAAACCTCAAGCTCAAACCCGGCCGAATAGATAAACAAATCATTCCCATTCGATGACGTAGAGAACGAAAACCTGGGCCGGCAAGCAAACTCCTGCCGCTGAGCCAATTTCGAATCCGGAACATCGATACCCAGAAACTCGCAATGCCGGTCCCCGTGTGTCCCGCTAATCGCCACCGCATAAGCTTTCTTATGGTCAGGTGTAAACCGCACATTCGACATGCCCTGGACCGCCGGACCAATAGGAGTGAAGTCAAACTTGCGTTCATTCAGATGAAAGGTCGCAATGCCAAACGTCTGTCGATGCACAATCGGATCCTCCGTGTTGAAGATCCCACTCAAAATATCCGGTCCATCGTTCGGGTCAACTTCCGGAGCAAAAGTGATATTCTCCATACCCGGGAAGCCGGGTTTCGCCAAGTCAATCGTCTGCACTTTCTTCAGCGTGGAGGTGTCGTACACATTGATTGCATTGCCAAACTGGTAAAGGGATTTGCCATCGGGCGAAACCCGATAATTGCCGCCGCGATATCCGCCGCTCGCTTGCTGCCTCTCAGCGATGGGAACCTCCACCTCCCTGACAATCTTGTGTTGCTTTAAATCAACGACGGAAAGCTTGGGCGTTCCTATTTCCCAACGGTCTATTAGCTTCTTCGACGTTGTCAGGTTGCAATAGATAAACTGCCCGGTAGGATCAACCGCTAAACCCGCCATGGAAACTCGCTCATTCGTGCTGCCCAGCGTGAACGAATCCACCACCGCACCCCGACTCAAATCAATCGTTTCAATACCCGTGTCCTTCAGCGTGACTACCAGAATCTTTGAATGATCCTGCGTGAGCACGAGATTTCGTGGAACATCCGTCTTCATCTGAATCCGGTTCAGTATCTGATAAGTGCTCTCGTCAATCACCAGCACCTGATTCGGCCAAGTGCCTAGATACAGCAAGGTCTTGGCATGCGTTACGCACACCGCCAGAAGTAACAACACTCCGAGTTTTCGCATTAAGGGAACACCAGTTCGATATCCCGCCAATCCTTGGTCGCTGCCGCGCAAGACTTGGTCCAGTTCGGAAAGTTGTTCAAGTGGTCAGGCACTTGTGCCGGCCAGTAGCACGTGGCGTAGCAGTCATAAAGGTCGCGCTCCGCCGGCTGGCACAGGCCGGCCGTACCGCCAGCCGAATCCACCTCCCATCCCGGTGAGAACACAATAGTGCAGCCTGTAGGATAATGCGGCACAGCTTGCGGCCGGGTAGGCATGGGTCCCTGCTGCAGTCCAAACACATCCGCGCGGCTGGCATCGACATAAGCTTCCACCCGCACCGCTTTATTGTTCAGCGGCTTCAGATATTTCATGAAGATTTGCTCCTATTGTGCAACTTCCGGCTCGTCCCATTTCGCGTAAAGGGGCACTGTCACCACCAAATAGCTTTTGGCTGACAGGCCCTTGTAATTAGCAACAATCCAAACGTCACCTGTGTTATTCGTCGTAAACTTTCTTTGCGGATTCGGTCCTTCCCCGGCGGGAGTAAACAAACCCTCATTGTCGATGGAACCTACAAACTCCCGGTCATTGTCCCCATAGTGCGAGATAAATTCCTCCATGGACCATTTCACCGAGACGGGACCGAGATTAATATCGTCAGCCGTGTTTGGCAAGCCGTCCAGACCGCGATTGTAGGCAATCGCTTCAAACTGCACATAGCCCTTCGGATGACTCGTTCCACCCAGTCGAGCGAGCGCCGATTCATCGGAAACCTTGATGGAATCGATTTTGTCATAGACCGCGAATAAGTTAATAGCAGTGTGCGATTTGATCGAGATACTCCGGAATCCCGAAATAATAGTTGGATCCACATCAACTGTGATGGTAATCTCTCGAGGTCTTGACGACTCTATTGACGTCACATGGACGCCGGTTCCCATATCTATGTCGGTGGCTTTCAAACCTGCAGGAAAGTTCTCGCCCATGATCTTGACTGCTACCTTCTTAGAACCCGCCTGAATAGAGGAGATGTCAGTACCCAGCACCGTCAATTCGCCCGAAGCGCGATGCGCGGTCACATTCAAGCCGAACTCCTGATAACCGCCCCAAAACCAGCGACCTTGGATCAGGGACTGATCGGGTGAGACCGCCATCACCTGCCGCACTGCGCCAATCGCAGGAGCCTGCCCGCGGCCTCGCCACTCATAACCCGTGTAGATAAAGCTCTGCCCGGTCACCGAAACCTTCGATCCATCGGCCACCCGAACCAGTTCAGCTGAGTAAGTAAACGATTCAGGAGAAGACCCGGCGGACAGCGTCATAGAACCGAAATACTTCCCCTTCCCTGGAGCCGCGGCCACGATGTCCCATCGCCCTGCCAAATTCGGACTCACCATAGAAGCCCGCCAATTGGACCAGGCGGCGGAATGCAAGTCATTATTCTTCGTCAGGTAATCCAAGGCGTCGTCAACAACATAGTGCGCCGGCGGCTTGCTGCTGTTTGCGTTCAGCGAAGCGGGAAGAATGCCGTAACCATCGGTTCGGGGCCGCGCGTGAAAGCTATTGTTCTCAGACACCGGAAAGTAGCCAATATGCATGTTCACCAGCAATCGCCACTCGGTGGCGCTTCGGCGCCAGGTCATGGGCCGGGCAAATGAATGGCACGACGCGCAAGCCATACGGATCTCCGCGCTTGGCGTCGCTTCGCTATAGACTTGCCGCATTTCCAGATACCAGCGGTTCGGCGCAGTTTCTTCCGGCGCCAGGCCGTGATCCTTCGACAAGTAAGCAACGATATGTCGAGCCTCGTCTGGAGTCAGTGTCACGCCATTCAGGCGAACCATGCGCTTGATAGCTTCCTCCCAACCCTCTGGCGTGGTGCGGATCCAGGAGATACGCGTCAGATTCTGCTTCTCGTCTGCCTTATGGCAGCCACTGCAGCGTTGAATCGTCGTATAGTCGGTTACCGGAATTCCCGGTTCTGTCTCTGGAGGTACAGGGCCGTCGCTCTGGCTCCAAGCCAAACTAACAGGCAAAAGTAGAATCAAGAACCGAACAATAGTCATTAGATCTCTCTGAGTCTCTCCTCTCTTCAAAGTGCAGTCACCGCAGGGACTCCAGTTCAAAGCCATTCAGTCGAAAACCCCCGCCTGGCTGCGAGTCCAACTCATTTTGCGCCCACAGAACGCCTTTGGCCAGTGACTGTGACTGCACATGCCACCAATTGCCTGCCACCGATTCATAAAAGTGAATGCAATGATGCAGATGGCGTACAAATCCGCTCAGTAGCCGGTTCGAGTAATGGCTAATCAGGTCTTGCCATTCATGACCTCTATCCAGGCCGCGAATCACTGCCGAAGCCAGAATGCCTTCGCGCAATGCATGACCGGCGCCTTCGCCCGCAATTGGATCAAAAGCGACCGCCGCGCTTCCACAGGCAATCCAGCCATAGCCCCCAAGCGTATGGCAAATCCTTGGATGACTCAGGAAACAACCCGTTGTCACCCCCAGGCTGTCGATCTGCTTCGAGATTAAACAACTCTCCGAAAGCAGACTTTCGGCTTGTGCTCCCACCGAAATCAAAGACCCGGCAGCATCACCGCATGGAATCAGAAAAAGCCACCCGCCGTTTGTTGCCTCCACCCAGCAAGTGTCTTTAGCAGCGTTTTGGTCTAGTTGAACCGAGTTTGTGAAAGCTGTTCTTGAACCAACCTCAAACTGGGAACTTGCATGCAAACTCCGCTTGTCAGAGATCAGAGACCAGCCACTAGATGAATCCGCCCCATCCGATTCAACCTGCACACTGCTCCACAACCGGCTCAGAAGAGCCGACTCACTCATGACCAATCCGGAGTGCGGCAAAACCAACGGCTCTGTGTGGGAGCCCCATAAGACAACGCGGCGATTAATCGGGATAGCGCCGCGAAACAGCGCCTCACCGCCGAACACATCGCGCAGCAGAAGCTGTGTCTGCTCGCTGAGCATCAGCACCGGAGAACTCCCGTTGATTCGGGGCTCGGCGTTCACAGTGAATCCTGCCCTGCTCAGCAGCGCGGCTGAGCAGCAGGCCGCCAGTCCGCCCCCCTTGATAGCGACGGACTTACGCATCAGTACCAACCAATGCTGGATCTCTAAAATGGCGTGAAAGCGCCGATTCTACCCGCCGCAACTCTCTAGGATGCCCCTGCTCAACAATCGTTCCTCCCTCAACCACTATGGCCCGATCTGCAATGTCCAACAAACCTGCCCTGTGACTCACCACGAACACCGTGCAGGTATTGGCTAACTCGCGCAAGGTCTCGGCTAGCATGAACTCGGCCGTGGGATCGAGCGCCGAGCTAGGTTCATCCAAGACTAGAACCGAAGGCTTCCTCAAAAGCGCCCGGGCAATTGCCAACCGTTGCCGCTGGCCTGCCGACAAAGCGAGCCCTCGCTCGCCCACCGTCGTTTCAAGCTTTTCTGGCAGCGACTCAACAAATTCAAGAATGCCGGCTGACTGCAGCGCCGCCTGAATCTCAAGCTCGGAGGCTTCCGGAGCGGCGAACAAAAGGTTATGCCGGATGGAGGCATGAAACAGAAATGGGGTCTGATCCACAAGCGAAATCGCCCCGCGCAAACTGGAAAGCGACAACTCTCGAACATCATCCCCGTCTAGCCTGATCGTTCCACGCGACGGATCGTAGAAACGCAAAAGTAAATCGATGACAGTCGATTTACCCACGCCTGTTGGCCCCACTAGCACACAAACGGAATGCGGATATACCGTGAACGAAACGTTGGTAAGAATGGGTCGCCTATCGTATGCAAAGTCGACATCATCGAACTCGATTGAGCCTCCGCCGGAAGAATGGGCAATAGGATCTTTTGGTTCGTTCACTTCCACTGGAGCGTCAAGCAACTCAAACACACGCTGCAGCGAAACCGAGCCGGTCACGAGTGCCGAGTACGAACCCATAAAGCTCTGCACGGGCGAGAGCAGTCTCGAGTAGTAAGCCATAAAGGCCATAAGACCCCCGATGGTGAACGTGCCACGGATCACCATGGAGCCGCCCAGCAGGAACAGACCCGCGGTGGATAGCGTCAAAATCGCCCCCGGCAACGCGCCTGCCATAAAGGAAGTGACCTGCAGTTTGAGCAAGCTATCAACGAAGCGAAAGTTCCGGTCCTTGAACTCTTGATTTTTGCGTTGCTGGCTGTTGGAGCAGACAATGAGCCGCATGCTGAGAATCGCCTCAATCAGAAAGTTGCCGATATCAGCGCTCTGTTCACGCAGTGTCTTCACTTGCGCTCGCAATCGCCCCTGGTACTGCTGCATGGCCCAGAAGCCCAATGGCGTCAGCGCAACGCCTACCAGGAACAAACGGAAGTCTAGATAAGCCATCATCCCGGCGCTGCCAACCAGAAACAGAACATTGGATGGTACGGACAAAAGCGTGTCGGCGCTCAATCGCTGCAACTCGCTAATGTCGCCATTTAGCCGCGAGACAATGTCGCCGGTTTTTGTCTTCGCGTAAAACCTGGGCGACAGCGTTTGCAGCCTGCGAAACACTTCTTCACGCATATCAAAAAGAACGAATGCGGAAAGTTGCGTATACCAGCGTGTAGTGACCAGACCCAGCACGAAGGACAGCGCAGCGCAGACGGCCATCCATCCGGCCAGATACCACAGGCCGTGCATATTGCGACGCAAGAGAGCGTTGTCAATCAACAGCTTGGTGAGATACGGCTGAGCTAACGTAACGATTGTTGAAATCAGTCCTATCCCAAACAGCAAGAAAAACTTTCGCGTGTACGGACGCAGAAAGCGGAGCGTGCGACGGTATTGGCCCAGGATCGTCCGGCTGAGCATCATCTGCATAGCTCAGCCCATCGCTTTCCCAGATAGCGATTCCAATACATCAACAGTCCACTTACCGCCAAGGTGGGCAAAGCCAAACCGATCAGCGCCCAGATGCACTTTACAAAAACTCCCCAATGCGTGCCGAAGTGCAGTGGAATCTGCACCCAGATCAGCCAGTCCCCCAGCGTTTTATTCACGCCATAGTTCCATGTGGATAGATACTCACCGTTGTAAGGATTAAAATAGAGCGTGTCCTCATAGTCCCGCCCGATTCCCGGTCGCCTTGACATCAGCACCTGAAATGGACTTCGCCGGGTACCAGGGAAAATGATTCCCTTCCATTTCGCTGCGGGGTCCATCGCCTTTGCCTTGGAAATTATCGAATCAAAATCAAGTCTGGAGATACTTTCCTCCGGCTGCACAGTTACTGCTGGAGCCACGGAGTTAACAACCGGAGAAATCCTTTCTGTCAGATGCAGAAACTCATTCGGCCAGACGAAATAAATCCCGGTCAGCGCCCAGACGAGCAGAAGGGCGAAGCTCCAGCACCCTACTGCGCTGTGAATGTCATAATTCACCCGCCTCCACTTGCGGCGGAAATCGATTTTTATCGCGCGTTGCCAGTGCATGACGCCGGGCCACCAGTTCACCAGGCCCGTGACCGTGGCTACCGTCAAAAGCGCCGCGCCAACTCCATTCACCACCCGGCCCTTTCTCTTTGTAAGCAAGTTCTCATGCAGGTCATAAATCCACTCCAGGCGGGAGGGCCGGGTTGGTATCTCACCTAAGAACTTCCCGCTCACAGGATCGCAAGCCACCACCGTTCTTCCGCGAGTTTGGAGTGTGGCGATAAATACCGGCTCTTGCCCGGAAGGGGCCATTATTGAAATGACATGCGTATGGGGAAAGTACGTCTTCAATGTCTGGACAACAGAACCTAATGCGGCAATCTTTGCGTCAGATGAAATTGCTTTCCACGGGCTGGGATTCTCAAGCCCGCTAAGTTCGGCTCCGAAAACGAGAATGGACCCGCTGATTCCGATGAGAACAACATAAATGCTCAGAAAGATGCCTATCCACAGGTGAATCTGGAAAGCAATCCGGCGGATCAGCAATCGGCGCGGATGCCGGAGAAAGCTAACGCCGACGGACTCCGGACGCCAAGGAGTAACCGAACTCGCGCGCGACTTGCTCAGCAGTTTCACCTAATGCCGGATAAATGTCTGAACCAGGTGGGCGGAGTTACTGCTCTGCGCCGCATCTGAGTCACTTGTCAGGGTATTCCCATCGCTCGAAACCGTCAAGTGCGCAACGCTTTCAGGCCGGTTCGCGCCTTTCAGCACCACTTTGTAGTGCGACGGCGACGGCGTGGAAATTTGCACGGTTCCCACCTTGTCTCCTCTCGCATTCTTCACGTCAGCCTCAGAACCATCCAGTTTGGTGGTGTAAGTCATGCTGACAAAGTCGATATTGTTCACGGGAACGGAAAAGGCGAACAGAAACTTGTCGCCATCCGAGGTCACACGGAGAGTCACCGGCTCCGTCTCCTTTTTCTGGCCATTTAGTTCCTGATGGTCTAACTGCCAGGTTCCAATCAAAGGCTCGGCGGCCCAGGCTCCCACTGACATTGCCAGTAGCAGCAGGACCGCCGCAAAGTGAAGTACGATTTTCATGCCTCTTAGAAGGTAATACGGCCGGTCAATTGAATGGCGCGCGGTCCGCCCCCTTCAGCACTCTGCATGGCATTGATCTGTGCAAACCCGGACACACCAACAGTGAGGTTTGAAGGCGCCAGATAGTTCGGATGATTGAACGCATTCGCCACCTGCGCGCCTATTTCGAATCGAGCCGACTCGGTGATCGCCACTCGTTTCAGCAGTGATAGAGAAACCGCATTCGTCCCCGGTCCCACAACGCTTCCCTGCTGCGAATCGCCGAAGCGGCCAATATTGTCTGCCGGGTCGGTGAAAGCATTCGGATTAATCCATTGATTCAGGCTCTGACCGGTATAGCGGGCCACGCCCGGCACCGTATCCGCCCGTCCGCCGTTGGAGCTGAAGAGGTTGTATCCCACTCCCGATGGATCGTTCAAAGTGCTGACGGTCATGAACGGTCCGCTTTGCGCAAGCACAATGCCGCTCAGCGTCCATCCTCCTACGACGCGGCTGACAATCGGGTTCGAGCCATTCACGAATTGCTTCCCTTTGCCGAAGGGCAATTCATAAAGGAATGTCAACAGAAAGCGATGTCGCCGGCTGAAAGGAGTGTTTCCATAGTCAAGGTTCGGATTGTAAGGATCACTCAGGGTGCCCCCAAATTCATTAGCTGAACCAAAACTGGCGGTACTGCCGGAAGTTGCACCGTAAATGTTGGTTAGGTTTCGGGTGTAAACATAGCTACCCTCGAACTGGAAATTAGCGGCGCGCTTTTGGACGGAGAATGTCCCGGTGTTGTAGTTGCTAAAGCCCAGGTTCGTTTGGTAGGCGATGTAAGAAACCGCTGGGAATGGAACATCAGTCGCTAGGGCGTTGTAGCCCTGCGTGTTTGTGTGAAGTTGATTCAGATTGATAAGCGTCCCCAGGTTCTTGCCATGGTTGCCATCGTAAGAAGCTCTGAATCCAACGCCTTTTCCCAGATCCCGTTCGAACGTCAAATCCCATTCATCAATCTTCGGGTCCTTGTAGTGGACATTCGAGGCAAGGTCAAAGAAGTATGTGCCCGGCTGCGCGATATTCGACGGAAACGAATAAGGGGCCCGATAGGTCGGGACGTTGTTTGTATCCAGCTGATTCGTGAACGTCGCGATATCGCTCGCTTCCACCGCCCACCCGTCAATCACTTGCGAGGTAAGAAGCGTCTCGATGAAGCGCCCATATCCGCCTCTGATGACCGTCTTGTTGCTGCCCCCAACGCGATACGCGAAACCAATACGAGGCGCGAAGTCGGTCTTCTGTGAGAAACGCAAAGAAGGAGGCACCCCCGCCTGCGACGCCGTTATGATGGGCGTGGGCGCGACGGTCTCCGCAAATCCGGGATTCACCAGAGCGAAGGTCGATTGGCCCGGCAAAATCACAGCGCCATTTACCGTCTGGCCGTCAACCGTGCTTGTGTATGAAGGATCGAAGTTGGCTAGATTATTTTGGTGATCCCGGAACATGGGGTGGTATTCCCATCTAAGCCCAAAATTCAACGTCAACGATTGGCTTACCTTGAAGTCATCCTGCCCGAAAAACGCGTAATGCTTCGAGTACGCATCGGTGGTTGGATTCAATACTGTGCCGATGGTCGTAGCATCTGGAATACCAAGCAGGAAGGCGGCAAGTGGCGCGCCCGACCCGCTACCCAGCAGACTTCCGGTGGTGGTGCCATTGAATTGATAACTGCCTAGCCGGTAGTTATTGAACACATCCGTGAACAGGCTGCTTAAGTAGCGGAAATCTCCGCCGAACTTGATCGTGTGTTTGCCCTTCGTCCATGTCAGGTTGTCTAGAAATTGCGTCGTCGCCTGCCGTGGATTCGTGTCATTATCGGCTCCATAGATACCCATGAACCCAGCCAGGCTGATGCTCGGCACATCCGGCGACGAGGGAATGGATGGCAGGTTCTGTATTCCCAATTGATTGACAATGCTGTTGGTATTGACATTGATGCTCGGAGCGCTATGGATTCGGCTAAAGCCTCCTCGCGCCTCATTCACCAGGGTTGGACTGATCACCCAGTTATAAGCCACCGCCAACGCGCTATCCACTTCTGGCTGGCTAGTGTCGCCAATGTAAGGTGAGCCAATGTTTCCGGAAGGATCGTATGGGGGATTCAGCACCCGGCGATTCTTGTAGGTGTATCTCGCATAAACAAGGTGCTTCGGCGTGATCTGCTCATCAATTCGAACATCGCCCTGGGCGCTGTTAATAGGATCGCCAAAGGTTGCCAGATAGTTATTCGCCACCAGCCCTGGCGCACCATAATTAGGCAGTGGATAAAAACTCTTGAGCAGCGCTTGAGTGTAAGGATTCAGCTGCGAGGTCGGGATTTGATTATTCGCGTACCCCGTGAGCTGATTGGCGCTTCCGCCATTGGCATCCGACAAATAAGACGACAAATCACCACTTCGCATCGCGGCCGTTGGCACGGAAATCAATTGTGTCGTTTGTTTCGGCAAGCGCAGATACTCAAGGCTGCCAAAGAAAAATGTCTTATTGCGTCCGTTATACAGCTTGGGAATGATCACCGGGCCGCCCAGAAACGCGCCGAAGTTATTCATTTTGATCAGCGGCGCGACATGGCTAAAGGTATCGCTAGCGTCAAAGTCACTATTCTGCAGGTTCTCAAAAGCCCCGCCGTGGAAACTGTTCGTTCCGGATTTCGAGATGGTGGTGATATCGGCCACCCCGCCATATTCGGCCGGATTCATAGTTTCGCTGATTCGAATTTCTTCAATTGCATTGAACGAAGGGAACATCTCGGTGAGCGCCCCAATGCTCCCGGGACCCACCGAACTGATGCCGTCGATACTCACGGAAATCTGGCCCGGAGTCGTACCGGCAACCGAGATATTGCCGCTGGTATCGGTCTGCACGCCGGGCTGTGCCGAGAGCGTGGAGAACGCGCTTGTCGACCCGCTGGCGCGCGTCGTGATCGACACCGGCAAATCAGTCAACTCACGGCTTCCCTTCGTTTCCGCAACGTTGGACACATCTGTGGTCAAAACGCTCTGCGCCTCAACGTTGACTGTTGTCGCTTGTGAAGCAACTTGCATGTCAACATCCAGGCGTTTGGTTTCCCGGGCGCCCAGCTCGAAAGGATCGAACTCGGATTTATGAAACCCCGTAGCCTCAATGCTGATCTTATAAGTGCCAACATCGACGTTGACGAATTCATAAGACCCGTTGTTGTTAGTAACTGAGGAGCGAGTAGAACCCGTGCCTGTGTTAGTCAACTGCACAATTGCTTTCGGAACCACGCTACCTGATGGATCCTTCACCGTGCCTAACACGGTGCCGAATGTCGATTGCGCATGGGCTTCAAGGCAAAACGTCGCTGCGCAAACCGCGACTAGTACAAAGCGCGAAATAAATCGCGCCGCCCCGCGCTTACGGGACATCTGAAAAGTCGTACTCTCTGGGGAGCATGCGAACATACCCTACCCTCCTTTAAACGAATTTTTAGAATTCCGAACCGACGTGGGTTGTGGAGAAATAAAACTGAACTACGGCAGCTCGACGATACCTCCGTAGGTAACGTCGGTGCTCAAGTCATAGGTCTTTTCGTATTTCAAAGTCGCCGCGTCATAAACCTCAATATCGAAGCCAGCGCCGTATATGTACAGCTTCTTGCCGTTCGTCGATATTCCCAGCGTGAATCTTGTGCGGCAGGGCACGGGTGCTTTCTTAATGATTTGATCGGTGCCTAAATCGAAAGCCCAAAACTCACAGGACTTTGTTCCGTGAATCCCGGTCACAGCCACACTATAAGCGAATTTCTTATCGGGAGTGACTTGAAAGCCCGACATCCCGGTAGGAGAAGGCCCAATCGGCGTGAAATCAATCTGGCGCGTACTCAAGTTGAAACGTGCCAGCCCAAAGACTTTGCTGTGCACAATCGGATCCTGGGAATTAAACAGCGCAATATGCTCGCCTGGCTCATTCGCGAGATCCAAATCTCCTCCGAAAGCCCCTCCATTGACTCGCACATTCTCCATCCCGGGTATTTCGGGCTTTGCCAAATCAATCTTATCGATCTCTTTGAAATCGCTCGCATCCAGGACAGAGATGCTTTCCCCAAACTTATACAGATACTTACCGTCTGGTGAAATCTGGAAGGCTGAACCCGCGTAATCAAACTCACGCGCCTTCGCAACATCCTTCGGCACCTCAACTGTCTTCACAATCTTCTGCTGGGCCAAGTCAACCACCGTGTACATGGGCTTTCCCACGTCAAACTGGCTGATCTGTTGATCTATCTCTTTCGTGACCGTGTAGAAATACTTTCCGCTGGGATCAGGTGCGCCACCCCAAAAGCGAAACTGCTTTGTAGGAGTATTCAACACGAAATGATTAATTACCTTACGCGTGGCAATGTCAATCACTTCTATGCCGTTATGATCAATGGTCGTCACATAGATCAGTTTCCGGTCTGGTGACAACCGGATGGACATAGGCGTCCCGGTCACCAGCGGAATCTTATCGACAATCTGGCCTTTACCCTCGTCAAACACCAGCACACTTGCCGGATAGGCGGGCAGGTACAGAGTCCCCGCGGCCGCCACTCCGGAGAGTGCGGAAAGAAGCAATAGAAGTTTTTTCATGAAGCCTGTTGTGTCTGCCGTTGACAGTTACGCTCTATGGGAAAATCAGGTCCAGGTTGCGCCAGTCTTTCGTGGCTGCCGCGCACTTGCTTGCCCAATCCGGCGAGTTGTTCAAATGGTCAGGAACCTGTGCCGGCCAGTAACAACTGACAAAGCAATCGTAAATATCGCGCTCCACCGGCTGGCAAAGTCCCGCCGTGCCACCAGCGGAATCCACTTCCCAGCCAGGCGAAAACATCAAAGCGCATCCGGTGGGAACATGGGGCCGGGATTGCGTCGGCCTCGGGTCCTGTAATCCGACAACATCCGCAATCTCCGTGCGAGACTTCACGTAGTCGTTGATGCGCGCCGCCTTCTTATTCAATGCTCGCATGTGTTTCATGATGACTTCCTCTCTGCAAACTGTTGTAAAAACCCGGGATTCTTAGCCGCAATAGCGCCATAGATTTCCAGACAAGTATTCGTCCAATCACGAATCCAGTCGCAATAATGCAAGTTCGGATGACCAGTGTCGCCATAGCGTACAAATGCTTCGTGATGACAGCCGCCGGCGCACAGAGGCCGCGCCCAGCAGGTGTGGCAATCGTATTTTGAGTCGATATGACCTCGACTCAGAAAATCATTCTGCTTCTTCAGGTCAATGCCTGTTGATATATGTCCCAGCGCATGTTCATCCGAATCAACAAACCGGTGGCAAGGAGCAATATCCCCCGAGGGCCCGACGCCCATAAGTCCCAAGCCCGCTCCGCAAGGGTGTGATTTGTTCACGCCCTGGCATAACTCCGCCAGCGTGTCGCTCACGTTCGAGAATCCATGTGCCTCCCCGCGCAGCGCATACTCCAGATATTCCTGCGCCAGCTTATGGAACTGATCCAGAACGCTGTCCATGCCTTTGTCATTGATGGCATAAAGCTGGTTGGGCGAAGTTGTTACTGGCGCGAATCCCACTTCGTGAAAACCAAGATCCTGCTTCAAATGCTTGAAGATCTTCACCACATCCGTGACTCCGGCGGTCAACGTGACGCGCGCGGTAATCGGACGCGTTCTGTGATTTTCAATCAGCGCCCTGACCTTGGGCTCGATAATGTCATAGCTGCCTTTGCCGTTTGCGAAGACGCGCAGCTGGTCATGCATCTCCTTCGGGCCGTCCATGCTCACTGTCACGCCGATGCGGTTCTCTGAGAGAAACTCAATGATTGTCGGCGTCAGCAGCGTCGCGTTCGTCGTCAGGCTGAAGTCCACATGGCAGTCCTTCTCAGCCGCCTTCTCTTTCGCATAAGCCACCACCTGCTTCAGCAGTGGAAAATTCATCAGCGTTTCCCCGCCGAAGAAAGTAATGTGTACGGACCGTCGGCCCTCCGCTTGGGCGAGAAGAAAATCCACGGAAGCCTTGGCCGTCTCCAGACCCATGAACTTCGGCTTGCCTTCTGGCGTCGCAACCTTATCAGCGCCGAATTCATAGCAATATTGGCACGAAAGATTGCACTGGTTGGTCAGGTTCATCACCAGCGTTTGCAGGGGAAACGCAACCGGCGGAGTCTGTGGACGTTCCGCCACGCCCCTCTCGGACGTAATCACATTCGCGTGATACATCTCGGAGACCAGTTCCTCTGCGTCGGCGGTTGAAAGTCCCCGCGCTACCAGCCCTTCAATAACTCGATCATGTGGAGTGCCGGAATGATCCAGGCAGGCAATCAGCTTTTCAACTGCCTCGTCCACCTGAAAGATCGCTCCTGCTGGCACAAGATACAAGAAACGCTCCCCTTCGGCTTCAAAGGGATGAAATTCGCCGAGTCTATACGTCTGTTCGGCTGTGGTTGTCATTGTCCTACCTCGGGCTGATCCCATTGCATGTACTGTGGCACCGTCACAACAAGATACGACTTGCCCACCAGAGGCCGGCCATCTTTACTCTTGTCATTCTTAGCCGTTGCCACAACCCATACGTCGCCGTAATTGTTGCGGCTGAACTGACGCTTTGGATTCGGTCCGTCGCTCGCAGGAACAAAAAATCCGGTCGGGCTCAAAGTTCCCACAAAATTCTTATCATCGTCGCCATAAGCAGCAATAAATTCCTCCACTGACCATGTGACGTCTACCGGCCCAAGCTCCACGTCATCGGCCGTGTGCAGTTTGCCATCCTCGCCGCGCTGGTAACCAATCGCCTCAAACTGCTGGAAGCCGCGTGGATGATGATCGCTCCCCAGACGCGCCATTGCTGAATCCGGCAGCACTCGAATGTAGTCCACCCGGTCATAAACCGCAATCGCCCTTGGCAGCACCGTCCGGTGTAAAACAATATCCCGCTTTCCCGAAAGAGCGCTCGCCGCCACGCTTACTTCAGCAACAATCTCGCCCGCCGAGTGAGAAACAATCTTGTCCACCGTCACACCCGACCCGAAATCAAGGTCTGCAACTGCTAATTGCTCCGGAAGATTATCTCCAATCAAGCGGATGCGAGTGCCGCTGGTCCCTGACTTAAGCGCGGCCTTGTCAACGCCAACCAAAGTAGGTTCGGCAGAGGCGCGCTGGAGTTTCACATCCATGCCGAATTCCTGATACTGCCCCCAGAACCATCGGCCTTGAGCGGAGAGTTGGTCCGTTGCAACCGACATCACTTCTCTCATCTCGCGAGACAAGTCATCCGGGTCGTTGCCAGGTGCGGTTGTCCCCGCGGAGTGACCCCGCCACGCATACCCGGTGTAAACCAAACTATGTCCGGATCGAGTTATGGTCGAACCATCCTTCACGCTCTTCAAAGTCACGCGTGTGGTGAATTCATCATCCGCGTTCGCGCCTGGCTCCACCACCATTTCGCCGTAATACTTGCCTTTTCCTGGCACATCAGCCGACACCAGCCATCTGCCCGCCAGTTTCGGCGCACGCATTCTAGCGCGCCATGCCGCCCACTCGGGAGTCTGTAGCGGAGCTGCTTTTCCCAGGTACGTTAACGCTGCGTCCAGCGGCACTACCTTCTCGCCAGCGCCCGCGGAGCCTTCGTCGCCCGCCCGCAAGCCATAGCGGAACAACTCATCCGCCTGTGGATACAGCGCGATATGGAGGTTCGCCAGCAACTTCCAGTCGCTCGCCGACCTGCGCCACGACAGCGGCCGCGCAAACGCGTGGCAGCTGGCGCAAGCGCCCTTCACGTTGTCGTTCGGAACAATGGTTTCGTCCACAAGTCGCCGTTCGGCGTAGTACATGACGGGCACAGCTTCTTCTGGAGCTAGCCCGTGGTCCGTGCTTAGATACTTGACAATGGCTCGTGCTTCCTCAGGCTTGATGTTCAAGCCCCGAAGCCTCACCATCCGTTTGATCGCTTCCTCCCATCCTTCTGGAGTGGAGCGTTCCCAGGAAATACGCGCCAGGTTCCCCTTCGCGTCTTTCGTGTGGCAGCCGGCGCATTTTTCAATCACCAGCTGATTCGTCACGGGGATGCCTTCCTCAAGCTGTACCTTAGCGGTATCAGCATTCTCGGAAGCCGGAGATTTCCCCTCTTGTCCCTGCAAAAGCAAGGGAACAGCTACAGCCATCACCAGCAATAACTTCATAGTTGTGTATTAAGCGCTACTAACTGTTTGAATCATCCTAGCTCTTTTACGGAAGGAAGCCCAATTCAAAAAGTCGATAGCCTCCATCAATCTGAATGAGGTCCAGCTAACACCATTAGGAGCGCTGCGCCGGAAGCTGCTTTCGCTATTTCTAGCATCGAGGGGCGACGCATTATTCAACCACCGCATCCAGGTCGCTACTCAGCTTGTCACCAAAAGCCGTCGTCCTGGAATTGATCAACAATGACCACGCCAGGCCGCCCGCTAAAAGACCAACATAAATGTATGACACGTAGGAGTATGGAGGTGGCGGAACCGGGTAGATATTACCCATGAATGCCAAACCCATCGCTAGCAGCGCCAACCCCGAAATCGCCAGATCACGCACGGTCAGCCGGCCCTTGGCGCGTAAAAAAACAGGCGCGGCAATGCAGACCAGTATGTAGGCCGTGAGAAAACCAAACGTGGCCAGCGTGGCCAGCAGGCCATAAATATCCACGACGCTAACACCCATCGAGATGAGAGCCGTCAAGGGGAGAAACACCACTAATCCGCTCAAGACCACAGCCCGGTGGGGGGTTTGGTTCGAACCGTGCGCTTCACCGAAAAGCGAATGCACCGCTCCCTTCTGGCCCATCAGATACAGTACTCGCGCGCTCGCCGTTACGCACGCCAGCACACAGGAGAAGAAGCTGACAACTCCTCCCACGTCAATGACAATGCTGATGAACGCGGGCAAACCGGCATTGCGAGACATCACCGCAAACGGCGCCACGCTCTTCTCCAGGCCCTCGGCTTCCCCTCGGAAGCCCAGCACTTCACTGTAGGCGCAGAAGATAAAGAACAAGCCTGCCAGAATTCCGCTCCATTTCACCGCCCTTGGAATTGTGGTTAACGGATTTTGCGCTTCATCTCCCAAAGATGTGGCGCTCTCGAATCCCACCAGGCTGAAAATTGCCAACACCAACCCCAATCGAAGTTTGTCGGGCGTCAGGCCCTGCAGCGTCAACTGGCCTACGTCAACATTCACGCCGTGACGCAGAATCACTCCTCCGGCAACTAAGGCAATCAGAATCACAGAGACCACTTCCAGCCCAAGCATCAGGCGAGTGGAGATCTTAATGTCTCGATACGCAAGTATCACCACTAATGCAACACCAAGAGATCCAATGACTAACTGTGGCGCTTCTACGCCCCACAAGGCACGTAGCAAAACATTGGTGTAATTCACCAGACCCGCGGCAATGGACGTCGCCGTTCCTAGGTAGGCAATCAATAGCGCCCATGCAGCCACCATCCCCACAATGGGATGCATGTGTGAAGAGATGTACGAATAAAGCGATCCGGGTGAAGCCGAGATCCTGGCGAACTGGTTCACGTTCAGCGCCACTAGAACAATCGTGATTGTGGCCACCACGTACGCGAGCCACGTCCCTGACCCGGCGGATGCGAACACCAGCGGAATAGAAAGCAAGGGGCCCGCGGTAGGAGCAATCAACGCCACAGATTGCGCTAACGTCTCATTGCCGGACAACACTGCCCGCTTGAGTCCCCTGGAGGTGTGAACCGTCGAGGCGGGGCTTTGCATCCGATCAGGCTAGCACCAAATCTCGATGAATACCACGACAAGTTATATAGATAACTCTCGCACTGCCCGATAAGCTTGGTTTATAGCTTGGTCCGTATAAGCAGCAGCGGCGGCGTCCGAGTTGGCGATCGTGATTCTGCCAAAGGGCTTACGGGCGATCTCGCACGGACGCTGTCCCGGCGTCCATTCCCCATCCCAAAGCGGCGTGTATTCATAGGCGTATCCATGCGGCCATCGGTTCACGGTGATCGCGTCAATATCGTGAATGGGATCGAATCCGCCCGCTCCCAGCATCCGAACTAATTGGGACCGGATACTGCGCTCAAAAGCCGAAAAGGGAGTAGTGAAGAGTTCCATATGTCCCGCGCGCTGCTGGTCACGCGCGGGCAGGCCTGGCTTGCAAGGTGTTCGCAACATCCGAATCAAAGCAGGATCATCCACTGACTTGGGTTGCGCATTGTAACTGCCGATCACCGTCGGCAATTCCAGGTTCACGCGTGTGTGATACATCGCCGGCGCGGAAATCTGCTGAACGCCAAGCTTCTGAAACGCTCTCCAGTTCTTTACCGCCACCGTCGTATAAACCAGTGGAACTTTCACCCCATAGTGCAGGGCTTCCTTCTGTTGCGCCGGAAGGTCCGGGCAAACATAGGGAATCATCATGTTCCAGCAAGCCATCACCGCCGCTTTCGCCTTCACGCGATAGAGTTGCTTCTCGCGCCCGTAAACCACTTCCACTTCTGAAGCGCTGCTTTGATGCACCTTGGCGGCTGTGCTGCTCAAACGAACTCGAATTGCTGAATCGGCGCAATCCAGCTTGGCGTAATTCACACGCGCCGTGACGCTGTCCTGGACAGTCTTTCCAGGCAACGCTTCTGGTATCAGATTGCGCACCAGCAACCGCGCCACAGATGCATTCCCATCCGGAAAATGAAAATAATATTCCTTCTTTGGAGTAACTTCCCCCAGCGCCGTAAAACTCAGATGCGGAGTCGGTTTGCGCTCCAGGTGCATGCCCTGAAAACCTGGGTACTCTAGCGCCCAGCACTCTAAAGCTCCCACGGCGTCAATGCCCAAGCCATACAGATCCTGTGTGCTCGTCGAGTAAAAGCTAACGACATGAGGATGCACCTTGACCAGCTTCAATAGGAAGTCCTGGTAGCTCATCTTGCACAGCTTCGCCTTCCTCTCTTCATCCGAAAGCCCGGCAAGGTAATCTACCTGGGCTTCTTGAAGACGAACCATGTCTGCCTGCGCCTCTGCTGAAAGCGGTGTCTTGGCCATGAACTCGTTCCATGTCATTCCGCCTCCATGGCGCGCACGCCGGTGCGGTTCACCTACCACCAACCGCTCGGTTCCAAACGTTTCCTTGTCAAAGAAAACACTGCTTTGCAGGTTATGAAAAATCTTATGGTCCGCCGCCTTCTCGGCCGTATCGGAAAGCGCCACCGGATCAATCCCCAGTGCAACCATCAAACCAAGCGCCTCTTTGCTGTAGTCAAAAGGCGAGTCTATTTCAGCCGTACCGCCATTCGCCAGCAATAGCTCTCCGTTGGGCCGAAACTCATTTCGCTTTGCGTGGCCGCCGAAATCGTCATGGTTGTCCAGAATTAAAATGCGCGCGGCCGGATGGTGCTGGCGATAAAAGTAGGCGGCTGACAACCCGCTAATTCCCCCGCCCACCACCACCAGATCAAAACTCTCCCCAGTGTCGTTCAGTGTTCCCGCGTGCTGCCAGAAGCTTGGATCTCGCAAGGCATGCGCCATGTCGAATGACCCGTCGTGGCTGCCTCGCATGCCCGTCAGCTCCGGCGGATAATATCCTGCCGTATCCTGCGCAAACAGCTGTGCCGCGCTCGCGCTACCCGCCGCTCCCAGCGCGCCTATCGCCACCGCCACACCATTCAGGAAATCGCGCCGGTTGATAGCGCGGTCCATGCCCAACTCTCTATCTGTCCAACGGGTTTCGCTCATAATGTTCTCAATACCAGCCGATTGGCTGCTCATTCAAGTTGATGTGAACCTGCTTGGTCTCCAGGTATTCTTCTACGCCCCAGGGCCCGAGTTCACGCCCATATCCCGATTGCTTGTATCCGCCCCAAGGGGCCTCCACATAAGTCGGCTGCATATGGTTGACCCAGACAATGCCTGCTTTGATCGCCTTCACCGTGCGCAGCGCTCGATAGATATCTCGAGACCAAACCGCCGCCGCCAGACCAAACGGTGTGTCGTTCGCAATCTTGATGGCCTCAGCCTCATTCTCGAACGGAATCACAGAAGCAACCGGTCCAAAAATCTCTTCGCGCGCAATGCGATGCGAATTCTGCACATCGGCGAAAATCGTCGGCTCAACGTAATATCCGCGAGCGAGCTTCTCAGGTCGTCCACCGCCGGAAACCAGCTTCGCCTCACCCTTTCCAATTTCCTGATAAGAGCGCACTCGTTCATACTGTTCTTTACTGACAAGCGCGCCCATCTTGGTGGCTCGGTCCAGTGGCGGCCCTACCGTAATCGTCTTGGCCTTCGCCGCCATCGCCTCGACAAACTTGGAGTAAATCGACTTTTGCACCAAAAGCCGGCTGCCCGCCGAACAAACCTCGCCCTGATTGATGAATACGCCAAATAAAGCGCCATCAATCGCGGCTTCAAAATCCGCGTCTTCAAAGAACACGTTCGGTGACTTTCCGCCTAATTCCATCGTGACGCGCTTAATGGTATCGGCCGCAGACTTCAATATCGCTTTGCCTACTGAGTTACTGCCTGTGAATGCAATCTTGTCCACTTCCGGACGGGCCACCAAAGGCGCGCCGGCAGTTTCTCCAAAGCCGGTGACAATATTGATCACGCCTGGAGGGAAGCCCAACTCATTGAAATAGGTGGCTACCTCCAGAACCGTTAGCGGCGTCTGTTCAGCCGGCTTCAGAATGCACGTGCAGCCGGCCGCCAGCGCGGGAGCCAGTTTCCACGCCGCCATCAACAGCGGATAGTTCCAAGGCACAATCTGCCCGCACACACCCACCGGCTCGCGAATGCTCAAGCTCAACGCGTTATCGGGAACCGGATTCACAGAGCCTGAGATCTTCGTCGCCCAGCCGCCGTAATACTCAAAGCAAGTGGCCGCGTCGGCAATATCAAATTCGGCCTCAACAATCGGCTTACCGCTGTTCCGCGCTTCCATCTCCGCCAGCGTCGCCGCGTTCGCTCGAATCTTGTCGGCCAATCTGAATAACAGCCGGCCCCGAGCCTGGCCGCTGGTCTGAGGCCATTCACCCTCGTCAAACGCAGCACGCGCCGCTTTCGCCGCCTTGTCTACATCAGCGGCATTTCCATCCGGAACCTCCGCAATCACTTCCTCCGTTGAGGGATCGTAAACCGGGAACCAGCCTCCACCGCTGCTTTCCACAAACTCACCCTGGATGTACATCCGCATGCGATTCATAAATAGGTTTTCAGCTCTGCCCGAAAGCCAATGCCGGCTTGCGTCTTGAGTAATAGAAAAATAAAGAGGCTGCCAGGCCCAGAAACAAAGCGAGCGTGCCAATCATCTTCGCCTCGAAGGACAACACCGACTCAATTTGACTCGAGGGAACAAATGCCATCGCGCAACCGGTGACCGACATCGCCAACCCCACTATTGAGACCACCTTCAGCAACGGTCGCGGGAAATAGCGGACCGGGCGGGATTTCGAAAACGATCTCTGCACCAACGAGGAAAACAAATAGGTGTACGAGATCATCTGCAGAGCCACTGCCAGATCCAGCAACGTCAGGTACGCCTCTTTCACGGATGCGCCAATGAAGCTCATGGCGATAATCAACGAAGCGAGGGTGCCGAACATCCCAAGCGCGATGTGAGGCGAATGATGCTTCGGATGAACTTTGCCCAGCGCCTTCGGCAAAAAGCGGTCCAACCCGCAGACAAACAGGATGCGCGCGGATCCGCTCACCCACGCCGAAGTTGAACCCGCAATCGAGGCTGCCATCAATAAGGCCAGCGGCAACAGAATCCACGAGAGATTCATTTGGGCGCTCATCTTGTCGATGGCCTGCAACAACCCCTGCACCACCGCCGCTTCTTTCTGGGGAACTGCCGTCAACAGCGAAGCCGTACATCCGACATACATCACCATGCTCAATATGCCGCCCATCAGCACTCCGCGTGGCACAGTCTTGCGGGGATCGCGTATCTCATCTCCCATGATCGGCCCCAATTCCAAGCCGACCAGCGCCAGGCACATCACGCCAAAAGAAGAGAGCGGCAAGCCGTGAATGTTCGCCGGAGAAAGATCACGCAAGTGCACAAGGCTTTTATGTCCCAGCACCACCACTGCGCCTTGTGCCATCAGAACGCCGCCAATCACCAGCGCCCCAATGCCGCCGATGTTGTTCACCCACTTGCCCACGCCGAGACCATAGATGTTGGCCAGAATCGTCAGCCAGAGAAAAGCAATCGTCAAGACGAAATAGAAAAGCTTGTTGTCATTCAACCCGGCAACCGCGCTGCCGCCCACGTAAGTAGTGATGCCGGTGATGAAAACCAGTAGCGCCGGAACAAAGAACATGTTAGTAAGCCAGTAACACCAGCCACAAAGGAACCCGTGGAAATCTCCGAAGCTTTCCTTCGTCCACAGATAGAGGCCGCCCTCACCGGGGCTTTGCTCCGATAGCTCAATGACGCCAATGCCTTGCGGCAGAAAAAAGAAGAGCACTACCGCCGCCCACAGCCACAGCACTCGGAATCCATCCGACGCCACAACCGGAACCACGTTCAGGTTCACCACGGCCACCAGATAAAGCCACGTCAGGTCACTAACCCCAAGCGCCCGAACCAGTGATGCGGATGCTTGTGAGATGGTGCCGGCGGCGGGCGTGGCCATGTGATTGGGTCTAGACGGCTTGGGGCGCTAACTTCCGTTCATGTTGAGCCACTGCTAGGGCGGGAGCAATATCGGCAAAGGCTGCCAGATGTGCATCAATGTCGCGCTCGGTGTGCTGCACCGAAAGCGTCCATTGCTCATCCGGCCAGAAAGGCTGAGGAACAATACCCCGGTTCGTCATCCCGAACCAGTAGTGCATCCACACTTCGCTGTCATGCTCATACCAGTCGCGGTAGTTGCGAATGCGCTTCGGATACAGCAGCAGGGCCCCGTTGGCGCCCGCGCCATCTGCATAGGCAACCAATCCGGTCTTAGCGATAATCGCCTTATAGCCTTCCACTAAGCGGCGCTCTAAAGCGTCCACGTGCGTGTAAGCATCATGCGTCAGCACTTCGCGGAACATAGCCAGACCCGCGGCCATAACCAAAGGATTGGTGTTATAAGTTCCCGCGTGATACATCTTCTGGTCCGCAATCACTGACATCATCTCTTTACTCGCACAGAAAGCGGCCAGCGGCAGGCCGCCGCCAATCGACTTACCCAGAGTAATAATGTCCGGCGTTACGTTGAAATACTCCGAAGCGCCGCCATAACAGAGTTTCGCGCCGGTCTTCATCTCATCAAAAATCAACATCACGCCATGGCGCTTCGTCAACTCCCGCAAACCCTTTAGATAGCCGTCGTCCGGAGTCACAAACACGATGTTCATCATGATGGGTTCCAGAATCACTGCCGCAATCTCGCCCGGATTCTGTTCGAAAATCTCTTCCATCGCGCTCAGGTCATTGAAAGGGGCAACAATCGTAGCGTCTGCCGTCGCCTTCAAAACACCGGCGCTGATAATCACTGTATTCGGATGGCGCGGGTCTCCAAAATCCGCAGCCTGCGGCTTAACGCTAACGGAAACACCATCGTGGCCGCCGTGATAGCCGCCTTCCATCTTCACGATCTTCTGGCGCTTCGTAACGGCTCGCGCCAATCGCAAAGCGCTCATGGTCGCTTCACCGCCGCTGTTCGTAAAACGGACCATGCCCACCGGATAGCGCGCACAAACTTCGTCAGCCAGTTCGAGTTCCAGTCCGTGCGGCATCCCATAGATAGTGCCCAGCTTCAGGCGGGATTCCACGGCCTTCACAATCGCGGGATGGCAGTGCCCTGCCATCAATGCGCCATAACAAAGGTTGTAATCCGTGTAAGCGTTGCCATCCAGATCGTGAAAGACAACCCCGTTTGCATCACTGACAAATAGTGGATAAGGAGGATAGAACCGGTAGTTACTTCCGACGCCTAAGGGCAGCCGCTCTGAAGCTCTTTGGTGCGCTTCGTGCGACTTAGGAGTGCGTTTCTTATAAATCTCGATCTCGTTTTCGAGCGCGCCGTACATGGACGGCTTGTTGATTTCAGCCATTTTCGCCCTCTTGCCTGCGGCAGGAATTCGCTCAGAATAGCACGGATGCTCTACACTATGATCCAAGCGAGGCGACGAAATGGAACTTACGGAAGTAATGCCGCAGGCGCACGCGCCGCAACTCAATCTGACCGACACTATCCATCCGCTGGATTCCCTCACATCCGCGGAACTGGAGGAAGCAGCCGCCATCCTCCGGAACAACGCTCACCTGGGAGACAGCGCACGCTTTGTTTCCATCACTCTGCATGAGTCATCCAGGCAGCTGACCAGCAGGCAAGCCTTTGTTGTGTTACTCCATCGACAGGAAGAAGTTGGCTACGAAGCCATCGTTGATCTCAAGAGTAAGTCAGTCACCTCACTCAAACCACTGCCCAAAGGTATCCAACCGGCCATCATGCTCGACGAGTTCTTTGAGGTCGAGGCGGCCGTCCGCCGCAATCCCGAATTCCTTCAGGCCCTGGAGAGACGCGGCATTCAAAAAGCAGAACTCGTGATGGTTGACCCCTGGTCCGCCGGCTTCTACGGTACTGAACTGCCGGAATACATGGGCCGCCGGCTCATGCGAGCTTTGTGCTTCGTTCGTTCCGAAGAAAGGGACAATGGCTACGCACATCCCATCGACAGCATGGTTGTCGTAGTGGACGTCAACAAGCTCGAAGTTCTGCGCATCGAAGAGTACGGGCCAGTGCCCCTACCTCCTGAAAACGGTAATTGGGCCCGGGAGTACATCCCGAACGTCCGCACTGACCTGAAGCCCATTGAAATCGTTCAACCGGAGGGCGTCAGCTTCAAAGTAACCGGCCATCAGGTGGAATGGCAGAAGTGGAAATTCCGCGTCGCGTTTACTTCGCGCGAAGGCTTGGTCCTCAACAGCATCACTTATACCGACGAGACCGGAGAGCGGCCCATCCTCCATCGCGCCTCCATTTCTGAGATGGTCGTTCCCTACGGCGATCCCGGCGAACAATACTTTCGCAAGAATGCCTTTGACATCGGTGAATACGGGCTGGGCATGCTGGCGAACTCACTGAAGCTGGGCTGCGATTGTCTTGGCGAAATCCACTATTTTGATTTCCCGCTCGTCAACAGCAAGGGCCACGCGCTCATGTTGGAGCACGCCGTGTGTCTGCATGAGGAAGACTTCGGCATTCTTTGGAAGCATACGGACTGGCGTACAAATCAGTCTGAGGTCAGAAGATCGCGCCGCTTATCGGTGTCCTTCATTGCCACTGTAGGGAATTACGAATACGGCTTTTATTGGTACTTCTATCAAGACGGCAATATCCAATGCGAAGTCAAACTGACCGGCATCGTGAACACCACCGCGCTGAAGCCGGGCGATCACTCGCCTTATGGGGTGGAAATCGCGCCGCAGCTCAATGCGCCGAATCACCAGCACATCTTCGCAGCGCGGCTCGTCCCGGCCATCGATGGACCCAACAACTCCGTCACAGAGGTAAACACCGTAGGCTTGCCCATGGGCCCGGAGAACCCGCACGGCAATGCCTTCGTCGCGGAAGAAACTCTTCTAAAGACGGAGAAGGAAGCGCAGCGCCGCGTAAACACGGGCACATCGCGCTTCTGGAGAATCACAAATCCCAGCCGCAAAAACCGTCACGGCCGGTCTGTCGCCTATCGCTTGATGCCCGGTGAGAACGCACCGCCCATGGCGCAGGTCCATTCCGGCCTCATGCGCCGCGCCTCCTTTACGCAAAACCATCTTTGGGTCACGCCCTATAACCCTGACGAACGCTTTGCGGCCGGCAACTACCCCAACCAGCATCCGACCGGTGATGGCCTGCCTGTCTGGACGCTAGCTAATCGTCCCGTGGAAGACACGGAAATTACTGTGTGGTACATCTTCGGCCACACGCACATCGCGCGGCCGGAAGATTGGCCCGTAATGCCGGTGGGCACCATCGGATTCATGCTCAAGCCCGATGGCTTCTTTGATCGCAGCCCTGCCATGGACGTTCCGCCAACTTCTCCCAAGTCATGTTGCCATCATTAGAGGCATGTTTACTACAACCGCAGATCTGATTCTGCCAAGTACCGTGACGGGCTCGTTTCCCCGTCCTCGATGGTTCGATGTGAGCATGTGGGGGCGGCCGCTCGACACGTGCATGCTTGATATTCGCTTTCGCGAGAAATTCCAGGATGCTCTAGCCGTTGTCATTAGTGATCAGGAACGCGCCGGTCTGGACATCGTCACTCACGGCGATTTCCACCTCGACGAGGATCTGGCAGGGCGTTCCTGGCATCACTATCCCTTACAGCGCTGGGCCGGTTTCGAAGGCGATTACTTTCAGCCCGAAGAAACCACCGCTCCCTGGCTTCACTATCCGCCCGGCACTTTACTGAATGAGATTTACACCGGCTGGCGCTGGCCCCACGTAGTCGATAAAATCGAGCACCGTTCGCTCGATTACCCCAAACTGTGGCGCATGACCCAGGCGAACTCCAGCAAGCCCGTAAAATTCGGCACCTGCAGTTCACAAGTCATGGCGCTGTTCCTCGACATTCACACGCCCAAGTACACCGACAAGCGTCAAGTGATCTGGGACATGGCGGAGGCCATGAATAAGGAGCTGCTCGCTCTGCGCGATGCAGGCTGCCGCTGTATCCAGATTGAAGAGCCCACCTTTCATTTCATGGCCAACACCTACGGCAAGGATCATGAAGAAGTCAAATTCATGATTGATGCATTCAACCGGGAAGTTCAAGGGCTGGATGACGTGGAACTATGGATTCACACCTGCTGGGGCAATCCCAACATGCAGCGCGTCATGGAAAACACCAGCTACGCCAACTCCATCGAAATCTATTTGGAGCGTTGCCGCGGCGACGTATGGACCCTCGAAATGAAAGACCGCAATCAGAAGGATCTTGAATTATTCGAGCCCTTCAAGAACGACTTGAAAAAGAAGATCTGCGTCGGCGTGGTCAGTCATCGCACCCTTCAGGCAGACCGTGCGGAAGATGTCGCCGCTGAAATCCGTAAGGCGCTGAAGTTCATCCCGCTGGATAAGCTCATCGTCTCCAGTGACTGCGGTTTTGGCCGCCAGGGCTGCAACCGCGACATAGCATTCTACAAAGCCAGTGCAATAGCGCAAGGCCGAAACATCATTCTGGCTGAACACGGGTTGCCCACTCGCACGGTGCCCGCAACGAATCCGCAGCTGCAGACGGATCTCATCCCGCGCACGATACAATAGGGCATTCGATTATCAATAAAAGCGGGGCTGTTTTGCTGCCTCCTTACGACGGTTTGCCGGCCGTCGGAAGCGCAGTTCGCCTCGCTTAGAACCAAGCTGAAATCCGACACGCAAGCTGAATTCCAAGCTTACGTGAGCAGAGTCGAATCCGAATTGCAGGATCGGTGGAGCGGTAAACGTTCCTTCCTTCGTATTGACGAGGACCCTTCCGCTCTAGCAGAAGTAAAGAATGGCCAGGTGTGGGTTGAAGCCGGAATCCGTCCCAATCCACAATCTGTCTCCAGTGGCCTGATTCATGACTGGTATGGAGCTGTTTACATACCGAACAAAAGCATGCAGCAGGTTTTGGATGTACTCCAGGACTTTGACCACCACGCTGGCCGTTACCCCCCTGTTATCAAATCCCACCTGATCAGCCGCAACGGCGAAGACATCACTGGTTACTGGCGTTTGGAACAGCGGGGGCAGTTGCTGCCGGCTGTCTTTGATGTGATCCAAACCGTACACTATCGCGAGCTAAGTCCTGATAAATGGACGGCTAAATCTCACGCCGATGACATTCGAGCCGTGGAAGGCGCCGGTTCAAAGGACGAAAGGATTTTCCCCCCCGGCGAAGGCGACGGCTTTATGTGGAAGCTCTACTCTTATTGGAGCCTCGAGAAAGTTCAAACCGGAGTGATAGCCGAATGCAGAACCGTTTCGCTGTCACGTGGCATACCCGCGGGTCTTGGTTGGCTCGTGAAGCCATTTGTGAACGGGATTCCACGCAATTCGCTGGCTTCGACTCTCAGCAGCACTCGCAAAGCCTCCGGCGGTTAGCCTGAAACAGCGATCCTAGTAATAGCATCTAACCTTAGATGGCAAAACTAACCGATTCCCAAGAACGATCTCTCTGGCTGGCTTACTTCATTCTCGGCGCATCTCTGCCGCTGATCGGCTGGAATCTTTGGACCAGGCAGCGCGCCAAAAAGCGTCGCAATGAAATTGACCAGGCGCACGATATCACCGTTGAAGATAGCTTCCCCGCAAGTGATCCTCCGTCCGCTTGGTAATTTAGCTATAATTCAACCTTAGTCATGGATAGTAAAGAGTCGTCGTCGTTCACCCCCGCAGCGTTGTCTCTGACATTAGCTGCGGCGCTGGTCCGTTTAGTTCCCCACCCACCTAATTTTGCTCCCATTGGCGGCATGGCTGTGTTCGGCGGCGCTCGGCTGAAAGGATGGCAGGCTTATGTTATCCCCTTGCTGGCCATGCTTGTCACTGACCCCATCCTCAGCTATTTGCACGGTGCTCCCGCCTACTCCGCGCTCACGCCCGTCATTTATCTGAGCTTTCTGGTAAACGTCCTGTTAGGCCGGATTTTACTCGCTCGCTCGTCAAATCCTGCTCGAATCGCATCCGTCGCCCTGCTAGCCAGTACGCAGTTCTTCTTGCTTACCAACTTTGCTGTATGGCTCGGCGCTGAGGCATTCTACCCGCGCAGCGCGGCCGGCCTCATCGGCTGCTATGTGGCGGCTCTCCCCTTCTTCGCAAGAACCGTACTTAGCGACTTGTTTTACACCGGCGTGCTTTTCGCCGCTTACTCACTCGTAACGAAGCGCTTCAGTGGGGTTCAACTGCGAAGCGCGGCGCGCGGGTAGCAAGCCAAAGCCGACACCCACCACACCCGAAACACCGAACGCCACAATCACTGACAACGGCGAAATGGGCACGTGTACTTTCGGCGTAATCAGGCTGACGCTGATAGGCAAAGCCAGCCCGAGAACAATCCCGATCACTCCGCCTACCATGCTGATCAGCACAGATTCCACCAGGAACTGCAGTAGTACTTCCTTGCGCGAGGCGCCCACCGCCATTCGCAGCCCTATCTCCCGTGTTCTTTCCGTAACCGTCACCAGCATGATGTTCATGATGCCGATGCCCGAGATGATGAGCGCAATAGCGGACACAATGATCAGTACGATCGTGAGGATGGTTGCGATTTCATTTGCCGTGTCTAGTATCGCGGCAAGATTCTGCACATTGTAAGTGGTGCCGGCCCGGTGGCGGCTTTGCAGAATCTCACCCACCTGCTTTGTTACAGCCGGGACGTCGGCCGCGTTGCGCACCTGAAGGTAAACCGGCTCAATACGTTCGTAATCCACGAAATATTTCATCACGCTAATCGGAATCAATATTGTGTCGTCGGTGATCTCGCCCTGGCCAAACGTGCTGGTGCGCTCTTTAAACGTACCCACAACCGTAAACTGCAATTGATGGATTTTGATCTTCTGCCCGATAGCGGCGTCCTGACTGCCGTATAGCCGCACCGCAAACTTATTGATCAGCAGAGCCACATGCTGCCGCAAAGCCACATCGCCGCTGTCAATGAAACGTCCTCTTAGCAATTCCAGATTGCGCACCCGCGCATAATCCGGATCCACGCCGTCCAAGGTGACTTCGTGAACCTTGCCGCTGATGACGATTTCATCATGGCCATTCATGACGGCAGTGGCGGCGACGATGGACTCCCCTAGTCGATCACGCAGCGCCTGCGCGTCGGCGATTTTGACGAAGTCGCCCTGCACTTGCGCCGTATTCTGACCGGGAGACTGGTAATCGGCGTAAACCAGGTTTGAACCGATGCCCCGAATCTGGTCCAGAATCAGGTCTTTGCTGGCCAGCGATATCGTAACAACCAGAATCACTGAGGCATTGCCAATGATCAGGCCCAGACCCGTCAGAAATGTGCGAAGGCGGTTGGCCTTCAGCGCCTGGAGGCTGAAGGCAACCGCTTCAGTTAACTTCATCTAACAGTAGTTTAGGCGCCGCCCACTTGCTTCAGAAGGCGAAGCGCGTCCGTTTTCGGCGGGTCGTCGGCGGTGACTTCCGCGCTGACATACTTCTGAAGCAGGTTCCTGGCTTCATCCAAGTTGCGCTTATCTTTAATCAATACGTCCGCGTGGTCGTACCAGATAGCGGGCGAATCCGGAGCAATTTCCTGAGCCTTCTGGAACACCGCGTCACTTTCGCGGTACCGGCCTTGCGATGCCAGGAAGCGCGCTAACGAAATAAGGTGCCCAATCTGTTTAGGGCCGATTTCAATCGCCTTCCGAAAGTGAACCTCTGCCGCCTCGTACTCCTTGCGCTTCTGGGCCAGCCTGGCTTGCTCGAAGTAAGCCTCGGCAGCATCGAACTTAGAGGTTTTTTCCGCTACCGCCATCGCTTTGTCATAGCCGCCGCCGAGAAACCCTGGAGCTTCAAGATAGTAATCAAAAAGATCCGATAATGCATCCCTGTTCCGGCCGTCCAGTTCTACCGATTTCTCGAACGCCACCCGGGCCTTGGTCGCGAAGCCAGGCGCCGAGAGCATGTTTGACGTCTCTGCCCGGCGTCCGTATGCCTTCCCCAGCCAATCCCAATATTCGCTATTGCCCGGCGCTTCCGCCGTCACTTTCAAAAGGTAATCCACTGATTTTTTGAAGTCGCCCAGCATGAAATAATCACGCGCGACCAAAAAGTTAGTCGCCGCATCGCCAGTGTTTTTGTTCAGCGCCGCAAGCGATTGCTCATAAGCAGTATGCTTGTACAGGTTTTCGGCTTGCGTTAGATCCTGAGCGCTGAGCGGAACTATTATAAAAGCACTAGCCAGTAGTCCCGGCAAGGACCGCTGAATCAAATGTTTCATTCCCCTAACATTCCCTAACATGTATCAACTCCAACGTGCTGCGTAATGGATGCACGCGAAATGCCACTAGTTGCGAATATAGGGAAGGCAAGCGTCTTAGCCTACAGGGCGGAGATATATTATGGAAGGGCGGAAAAGTGAATTGAGGAGATATGAATAAGCATATGTTCGCCGGGTTGCAAAGATTGCTTTTGACCAGTGGTTTGGTGCTCTTAGCATCCAGTGCCTTGTGGGCGCAGACCACTACTCTGGAAGGCGACGTGAAGGGTGAAGACGGCGCGCCTCTGAAGGGGGCGGTGATTGTACTGAACCGCACCGACATCAAGGGCCACTACCAGGTCAAGAGCGACAAGAAGGGCCACTGGCTCTACACAGGTTTGCCCTTTGGCAAATACGACATTGAATGCCAGGTAGATGGCAAGGTAGTGGACAAAGTAAACGGCGTGCAATCGTCCTATAGCGATTCCAAGCCCATCAACTTTAATCTGCAGCAGGTAAAGGCTTCGCAGCAGCAGGCGCAAGCTGCCAATGCAAATGGCCAGATGACCGAAGAGCAGTCACACGCTATGACCAAGGAGCAGAAGGAAGCCTACGAAGCGCAGTTGAAGAAGAATTCAGAGGCCATGAAGAAGAACAAGGCCCTGAATGATGCGTTTAACGCCGCTCAGGATCAAATGAAAATGGCGGTGGCTGAGCCCGATAAGGCGAAGCAGGCAACTGAATATCAGGCCGCTATCGACAGCTTGAACAAGGCTTCAGAAATGGACGCGTCGCAAGTTGCTGTCTGGAACTCCCTGGGTGAAGCGTACACCGGATTGGGAAAGGCGCAGACCAGTCCCGACGACCGGAACAAGGCGTTTGATTCAGCCATTGCCGCCTACAACAAGAGCCTGGCGCTGAAACCGAATGACGCTGCCCTCTACAACCAGATCGGCAACCTCTATGGCTCTGAGAAGAAGATGCCCGAAGCCACCGAGGCCCTGACTAAAGCCGCCCAGCTTGATCCGGCCATGGCGCCCAAAGCGTACTTCAATATGGGCGCTAACATGGTGAATGGCGGTCATCCGCAGGAAGCGGCCGACTTCTTCAAGAAAGCTGCCGATGCCGACCCTAAGTATGCCGAAGCCTGGTATCAATATGGCAGCTTGCAGATGATGCAGGGCAAAGTCGATCCCAAGACCGGGCAGCAGATTTATCCTCCGGAGACCGCAACAGCGCTGAAGAACTACCTCGACCTGGCGCCCTCCGGTCCACATGCCGCCGAAGCAACGGCCATGTTACAGGCCATGGGTGAGACTGTGCAGACCAAAGTCTCGGTACCTCAGAATACGAAGAAGAAAAAGTAGAACTCTTTTTGTTTCAGCTCAGTCAAAATAGTATGGGGACTCGAAAGGAGTCCCCATCATTATGTTCCGCGCTCTTCTAGAACTGCTTGTTACCATCATCGTCGCCTTTGCGGCGCGCGCCATTCTCAGCAGCATGATGAGAAGCTTCTCACAGTCCGCGCGCACAGGCTTCGGGCAGCACGGGCCAACAAGTTCAGACACTAATACCCCGCCGCGTCAGCAAGCCCAACCGAGGGAGAAAGTTACGGTTGCCGGAGAGCTCCACAAAGATCCGGTATGCGGGATGTATGTTGCCGAGTCCACCAGGTTTCAGCGCCGGAGCGGCCGTGAGATCTTCTACTACTGCAGCGAAGAGTGCAAGGACAAGCACGCGGTAACGGCTCGCTGATGAACTGGACCGCGGTTGGATCGATTTTTCTGGCTCTGGCCGTGGCATTCGGCGCATTCGGAGCACATGGGTTGAAAGACCGGCTCAGCGAATACTCCATGGCCGTTTATGAGAAGGCAGTGTTTTACCACTTCATTCACGCGCTAGGCCTGTTGCTCGTTTCCTTGCTTGCCCGAACCAGCGCCATTGGCCTATCCGGTGCTAACCGCGTCTGCTGGCTGCTCTCCATTGGAATCGTCATCTTCTCGGGCAGCTTGTACGCACTCGCCATCAGCGGCGTGCGCGTCCTGGGGGCCATCACGCCGATTGGCGGCATCGCCTTCATCACGGCTTGGCTCCTGCTGGCGTTCGAAGCGGGCAAAGTTCAGCGCTGAAATTGGATACTGACAATGGTCCTGGTTCCCATGTCATCCGGCAACTCGTAACGCGCCAGCACTTCCACTCGCAGCCGCACAAACCGGGTTGCCGCTATTTCAGCCTCCACCTCAGGGCCTTTGTAAAGGATCAGTTGACTTCCCTGCTTCAGGGACCGGGTAAACAAATCCAGCAGCTTGTGAAGCGGAGCCACGGCGCGGGCCGTGATGATGTCCGGTTTCAAAGCCACAGCTCGATCCTCGGCCCGGTCAGCCGCCACATGGACATTCGGCAGATGCAGCGACTCGACGGCGGCGTCCACAAATCGGGCCTTCTTCTGAATGGACTCCGCCAGCGTGAAGCGCGCTCCGGGGAGCACCAGCGCGAGCGGTATGCCGGGAAAGCCCGCGCCGGTGCCGGCATCCAAAATTCGTTTGGCATCTCTGAAGAACGCCCAGGGCAGCACCGAGTCCAGAATGTGCTTGATGGCGGCTTCGCGCGCACTGGTAATGCGCGTCAGATTCATGATTTCATTCGCCTGTAAAACCAAATCCAGATGCCGGGAGCTCTTTTCAATCAGAAGCTCCCGATTGGGAATGTCCGGAGGGAGAACTCTCTCGAGTTCATCGGCGAACTGCACAGTCACTATCATGGCATTCGGAGATATGACGGTACGCGAAGATAAGAACTGCATATGAAGGTAAGCACGTAAATGTTAAGAGCAGGGATTGTCGGGTTGCCCAACGTGGGCAAGAGCACGCTGTTCAATGCGGTCACCCAAACGCGAAAAGCAATGGCGGCCAACTATCGGTTCTGCACCATTGAGCCGAATACGGGAGTGGTCACCGTACCGGACGAGCGGCTGGATGTCCTGGCGAAGCTGAGCGGTTCGCAGAAGATCGTGCCCGCGGTTTTCGAGTTTGTGGATATCGCCGGGTTGGTGAAGGGCGCCAGCCAGGGCGAGGGTTTAGGCAACCAGTTTCTGGGCCATATTCGCGAAGTGGATGCGCTTATTCAGGTGGTCCGCTGTTTTGAAGACACCAACATCGAACATGTCATGGACAGCGTAGACCCGGTGCGCGACATCGAAATCATCAATACCGAGCTGGTGCTGGCGGACTTGGAGTCGGTGGAAAAGCGCAAGGCCAAGCAGCAGAAGGCGGCCAAGAGCGGCGACAAGAAAGCGATCGCCGAAGTGGAGCTGCTCGAAAAGCTGGAGGCTCATCTGAACACCGGCAAGACCGTAGTGACCATGGACCTCACACCGGAGGAAAAGGAACTGGTGCGACTGTTCTTCCTGCTCACCGCCAAGCCCACTCTGTTTGCCTGCAACGTGGCTGAAGGCGATTTGGCAGACGCCGACAATAACCGGTTCGTGCGCGAGGTTCGGGCCTATGTAAAAGAGCATCACGATACCAGCGCAGTGGTGGTATCGGCGGAGATCGAATCAGAGCTCGTGACGCTTTCTGAAGAAGAGCGCGCCGAGTATCTGGAAGGGTTGGGCGTAAAGGACACCGGGGCCAGCAATCTGATTCGCGAGGCGTATCATCTGCTGGGCTTGCGGACGTATTTGACCACTGGCGAAAAGGAAACCCGCGCCTGGACCATTCATGCCGGCGACAAAGCTCCGGTGGCGGCCGGCGTCATACACTCGGACTTTGAAAAGAGCTTCATCTCGGCCGAAACCGTTGCCTATGCCGATCTAATGGCGGCTGGGTCTTTTGCGCGCGCCAGAGAGTTGGGCCGGCTACGAACGGAAGGCAAAGAGTATGTTGTCCAGGACGGAGATGTGATGGAGTTCAAGACATTCCTTTAGGCCTATCCATGCGAACGTTTAGTTCTTGCCTTGTTGCATTCGGGTTATCACTACTGGCGGCGAGCCGGCTTCCCGCGCAGGTTGAGTTTGAGAACGTAGCCGGTGATCATGTTGCCGTCACCATCAACGGCCAGCCCTTCTCAAATTTCTTTTACGGTCCGGCTTATGCGAAGCCATTTCTGGCCCCTCTTCGAACTGCTTCCGGCCTGGTTGTAACGCGTCGCTGGCCCATGGACAACATCGAAAACGATTCGCATGACCATCCCCACCATCGCGGGCTCTGGACCGGCTATGGCGACATCAACGGCGTGAATTTCTGGGAGATGGAGCCGGACTCCAAACCCAGCGGCGACAATCCCAAGGTGAAGGGCAAAATCACGCTCAAGACCGCCGGCGATATCAAGCCCGGCAAGAAGTCCGGCTCTATCGACATGACCTTCAATTGGGAGGTTCCAGGTCAGGGCGTTCTGCTGGAGGAAGAACGGCTGCTCACGTTCAGCATGGAGAAAGAAGTACGCATGGTAGACGTAGACTCGACCTTCACCGCCAAACAGGCCGTGAAGTTCGGGGATACCAAAGAAGGCTTCTTCGCCATTCGCGTGGCTGACAGCATGGCAGGCAAGAACGGCGGCTTGATGACCAGTTCGGAAGGCGCCCAGACGGAGAAGAACGTCTGGGGTAAGCGCTCGGACTGGGTGGATTACGACGGGACAGTGGATGGGCAGAAAGTGGGTATCGTGATGTTCGATAACCCGGAAAACTTAAACCATCCACCGCGCTGGCACTCGCGCGACTATGGCCTGTTTGCGGTGAATCCTTTCGGGGTGAAGGACTTTGATCCCGCGGCGGCCAAAGCCGGCGGCTATTCCATGCGAGCTGGTGAACAGCTCCGCTTCCGCTACCGCGTTGTCATTCACCCGGGCGACTTCTCAAAAAAGAAAATAGCCGAGCTATACAGCGCTTACACCAGGAAGAGCAAGTAGCCATCAGGCACGCAGCGCGTGCAAGTAATCGTAATCGACCTTAATGGCTTCGAGGGCCGTCATTTCGGTAAATGGCGGTTCCTGCTCTATGTAGTATTGCTCTACATGCGCTTTGGCAGCAGTGGCGAAAATGGGTTTGTAATCCGGTTTGCCGCGCCCCAGTTCGGTCGGCTTCGGGGCGTCGGGACCCACCAGGTTCAAATTCGCCGGAGCATCCAGGAAGGCCTTGATATGCAGCAGCCGGATGCGTTCGGGATGCTGTTCCAGCAGCGTTACAGGGTTGTATCCAGCGGCTGAAGCCCACCCGCAATCCAGCTCGAATTTCACCTTTGCCGGGTTAGTAGAACTCATCAGCATTTCGAAGACCGTGGTGTCTCCAAACTTCTTAAACTCGACGTTATGGTTGTGATAGGCGTACGTCAAGCCGTGCTTGCCGGCCTGCTCGCCGAGCTGATTGGCAATATCGGCGCTCTTCCTCCAGTCATCCAGGCTCATGCCTTCGACAGCCTTGATCAGTGTCGTCCAGTCAGGGTTCGCCCCGCCCATTTTGGCCAGGATCTCCGGCGGCGGATTGATGGACGTCACCACATAGGCGGCGCCAAGCTCGTTGGCGAAGTCCATCGCTTGAGCGGGAGTCTGGGCAGGATCGAATAAATGAACACTGCGGCAGTGCAGCCCGTTCTGGTTCAGCGCTGCCTTCCACTCCGCGACAGACTTGCCGTAAGTAGGCGCAATCTCAACTTCCTTGATGCCGATCTGCGCCACCTTGGCCAGCGTGCCGGCGAAATCCTGCTGCATTTCAGCGCTGACCGTATAGAGCTGAAGACCGATGGGTTTACCTAATGGATGAGCGTTCATGATGCGAAGAGCGGCTCCGGCGCAGGCGATTCGGAAGAAAAAATCACGACGCGTACTAGCCATTCGACGGACTCTATCACACTCCCGAGGCATCGCCCGGCAACGCCAGCGCGGAGGCTTGGCAATTTCTTTTTGTCATCGATCAAGCACCGCTTGGCTGTCAGGCTAACTGATGCATTCGCGACAAGGCCGAGCGGACGAACCGGATGGTTTCCGGAGTGGTGCGGCAACAGCCGCCAATGAGCCGGGCTCCCGCCCGGTACCAGTCCAGAACAGAGTTTTCGAGGGTGGAGAGTTCACTGGCCTGGGCCCACTTGCATGTGGCAGGGTCAAACGTTTCCCCGCTATTCGGATAAGCCGCCAACGGTTTATCCGTGACACTCGCCGCAATCTTTAGAAGCGGCTCTACCAGGCGCGGGGCGACACAATTGACGCCGATGGCTTCGATTTGCGGGGAGGAAGCCGCCAGGGCAACGGCATCGGCGAACGGCGTGCCTTCCGAAATCGCAGACTCGTTCCGGCAGGTGAAGCTGATCCAACCGGTGGCTTTCGGAAACTCAGCCAGTAATTCGAGGACGGCCTCGGCCTCCACTTGACTGGGAAACGATTCGAAAGCAATCACGTCCGGCGAACACTCCAGGAGGATGGCCAGACGCGCGCGATGGAAATCCTTCAAATCCATACGAGAGAGGCCGTAATGGCCCAGGTATTCCGAGCCGTCATGCAGGTAGGCTCCGTAAGGCCCAATGGAGGCGGCCACCAGCGGCTTCAAACGGTTCTTCCGATTCTGAGAATCGGACCAGAAGCGGTCCCGGGCTTGCTGCGCAATGGCAACGCTTCGGCGCAAAATGGCCTCGGCTTGCGGCGCCGTAACACCGCTCGCCGCCATGAGGCCCAGTATGGTGGCTTGGTAGCTGGCCGTGCTGACGACATCGGCCCCGGCTTTCAGGTATTCGAGATTCACTTCCTCTATGAGGTGCGGCGCCTCGACAAGAACCCTGGCCGACCAGAGCGGATGATTCAAATCAGCGCCTTGCGCTTCGAGCTCGGTGGCAAGACCTCCATCCAGCACGATGAACTCTTGCTGAGTTAGCATTTGCGCCAAGGTCATGACCTCATGGTACGCGACGCCTTGCGTTCTTCGCTCCACACTAAGGCTGTCAGGATTCCCCGTTTTCGCGTTCGGCGGTGCAGCGGTCGCAGGGACAGGGGCCGAATGCTTCGGGTCGCTTGATGTAGTGATCGGGCGCCACGACGCGCGAATGATTGTTCTGGCGCTCGCGATGGAGGACGGACGCCCAGAGAGCGGGCGTCAAGCGATGGAGGCAGAGGCCGCCGTATTGCCGTATCCGGGCGTCCGGCTGAGTCCACATGTACTCGAAGGGGACTCCGTTTACGAAATGAAGCCGCCGGTAGATGAGTTGCGGGGGCGGGTCCATTTCGCGGCGCTCTCGCTCGAAAACCTCGTTAGGCGGGAAGTAGGAGAGGACCGTTTGACCGTTGATGGTTTCGATTTCGATCCATTGATCGATGGTTAATGGGCGCTCTTGGGATTTTTTCTGTGTCGTTGTTCGCATGCTGTTTGTGTCCGTTGGTGATTTCATTCGAAGCGCTGGAAACCGAGGCGTTCGCCGTCCAAGAGGTGCGGGGCTTGTGTGTCGATTTCCAACTGGCAGAGGCGGAGGAATTCGTCCTGAGAATAGGTAACGAAGATAAAGGGGGCGAATTCGACGGGTTCACCGTTGTGGCTAGACGCATAGGCATACTCGGGCGGGAATTCGGCAGTTACAAAGCAAAGGGTGCGGCCGAATTTGACGCCCTTTCCGTAGGGCCGGTGAGCCAGGAACCAGGCAGCGTCCGGACCAATGATGGTGGTGACGGTTTCTCCGTTAAGGATTTCGATTTTGGCGGTTTGACGCAGGGTGATGGGGAGGTCTTCGGGATCAACTTCGGGATCAGCGGGCGTTTCCGACTGGGGTCCGGGCGGCTTTTGTTTGCCCAAGCTTTTTGGGGGCGCGTTTTCGGCGAGGAAGAGCTTGCGGAGGCGGTAGAATTCGCGCTGAGCCTGATAGAAACGAGTTTCGAGAGTGCGGAGATGTTTGGTTATGGCCGGACGCCAGTGGTGGGCCGGCAGAAAAGTTTTTTGGAGTTCGGTTTCGAGATGGTCGAGATGATGGCGGAGCCACTGGCGGCGGTGAGCGGCGTGAATTAGATCCTGATGGAGATCCGATATCGGGGTGAACGCGCTTGCCATTTCGGTTTGAGATTGACAGGCGGGTGTTTGGGCGTGGTGGGGTGGTTGGGGTTATGTGATTGATTGAGTTGAAGAAAGATTTTTTTCGAATTTTGGGATTTACAGAAGAGGGAGATGGCGTTGCGTGCGCAGCGGGTGAATTTTGAAGCGAAATCGGGATGGCCGGTTGGCGGGACCTCTGATTTCGAAAGGAACTGTATTGGATGCCGGGAGACCGAGCTGATGAACGGCTAGCTCCCGTCCAAAAAGTTAGAGGAGCGCCGGCCGCAGATTGACAGAGACCAACACGGATTTTCCGAAGGAACGGGTGGGGCGCGAGGTTGCCGGCTGAAGATTTCGAAACGGACGCGGGTACTGCGGCAGCAGGGATGAAGGTGGGGCAGGGATTAACAGGATGAACACGGATGGGTGATTTTCCGAACGAACTGGTGGGTGCGAGGTTGCTAGCTGGAGATTTCGAAACGGACGCTGGTACTGGGGCGGTAACGAGGATTGAAGTGGGGCAGGGATTAACGCAGATGGACACGGATGGGTGATTTTCGGGGTATTTTGGGGGTTTTGGGCGTGTTTGGGCCTGGCCGGTTGGTTGTTTGGTTTTGAGTTAGTTAGTTACTTTCTGCCGGTGGGGGTTCCGTCGGGGTTGAGGTAGCCGAGGCGGATGCTCATTTGCCGGGCTTCTTCGATGAGGTCGTGGTCGCTTGGCTCTTCGCGATTAATTTTGGCTTGGCGGATGGCTGGTTTTTCTTCGTTGTGTTTCAGGGTTCGCTGCTTCTGTTTTTCGGCCAGTCGGGCTTTGCGGTAGTCCTCGAGAGCTTTTCTTGCTTTCGCTAGCGCGTTTTGATTGGCTACTTTGTAGCGGTTGGCCAGGCGCAGTTTGTCCCAATCGAGTTGGGTCCAGCTGGCCAGTCCTCCTGGGGTTTGATTGTGGAGGTCGGCTTCGTGTTCGGCGTATTTGCGTTCGGCGCGGCGGGCGAGCCAGTCGGCTTCGACGCAGGCGTTGAGGAGGTCGGCTTCGAAAGGGTTTTCGGGGTTGTTTGGATTGACGTTGTAGCCTTTGAACCACAGAGTCTTGAGCGCGTTGTAGTCGGCGATGGATTCTTCGGTGGTCAGGTGGATGGTGCGCGCGCTGCAGCCGTGCTTGGTTGAGTTTTGAGCGGCGATGGCTTTGCCTTCGGGCGTGAGCGGACCGGTGCTTTTGTTCGGGGTCTGGAGGATGTTGTCGCTCAGCATGTGCTTGATGTCCTTTTGCTGTTGTTTTTTGGCTTGGCGCTCGGCGGCGCGGCGGAGGGTTCTTGACCTCATGGGTGGTTGCGGCTTTCCGTGTTGAGGATGGCAGCGACTTGAGCGGAATTGGTGATGGTTTTGGCGGGTTGGGTTGTAAGTGATTCAGGGCGTGGCGAATATAAATGTGGGTTTTTTAGGTTTGGCTGTTAACAGGGTTTCGCTTCGGGTTCAAATTGCCGGGAACCCATGGCTCTAGCTGGTGATGGCGGGGCGTCGTTCGGGGGCTCCGACCTGCGACAGCACCTGTTGAGAGATGGAACGCACGGTCAGATCAAGCTGCGGGCACGGCATCTCAATGCCGGCGTTGTCGAGAGCCAGCTTGACCGCTTCCAGCAGGGCGAAGAAGTGCGGCTTTTCATTGGCCGCATCCGCAATCCAGGCGAAAACGAGCAGATCTACGGTGGACGCGCCCAGATCGTTCAGGACAACGGCTGGAGCGGGATCTTTGAGGATGTAATCGGCATGCGCGCAGACGTCAAGGATGACGCGTCGGGCGCTTGCGATATCGTCAGCGTAGCCAATGCCGACGGGGATCTGCAGGCGTGTTTCCCCATGCGTTGAGTGATTGATCATGATCTGGTCGATGACGGTGGCGTTGGGGATGATGACCCATTTGTTGTCGCGCGTCTGGACCCGCGTGGTGCGCATGGTGATTTCGGCTACTTTGCCGTAATGATCAGCCAGCGTGACCCACTCACCCACGTGGAATGGCTTGTCCCAGAAGATGAGGAAGCCGGCCATGATATTGCTTAGCGAATCCTTCGCAGCGAAGCCAATGGTGAGGCCGAGCACGCCGAGCCCGGCGAGCGCTGCTCCAATGTTGATGCCGAGCTGGCTGGCAGCCATGATGACGCCAACGGCGAGAATGGTGAACCGGTAGACGCTCACGAGCATGGAAGTGAAGGCCTCTTCCAGCCCGGCCCGCCGAAGTACGCGGCGGAGGGCCTTATGGGTTAGGCGGAACCACAGCCAGAAGAAGAAGAGAATCAGCATGGCGGCGAGAAGCGAGGGTAGCCAGGCTACGAATTGGGTTAGGAGGAGCTCGACATTCAGGCGGTCCCAGATGGGTTTCGGTCTCATGAAGTGTTTGATTCGGTGTTTGGGTTTTGTTTAGCGGATTTGTTGGGGGTGGGGGGGCGATGGAGGGTTGGCGGTGTCAGTGGTGTTTTGTAGGTTTGGAGTGGCGGACGATCTGACTGTCAGATCGCAAATTCCGGAATGGGGGGCTTTAAACGCCTTTTGGACTGCACACCTCAGCAGCGGGCGCTATCCGGCCAAGTGGAAGATGGCGGTGTTCCAAAAAGGGCAGGTTCGGCGTCCGATAAATCCCCGTGTTCGCTGCCACCGTTGTTCAGCAGAAAAATGTGCGGATGCGCGGCTCGAACGTGATTGAGGCATGACCAGACAGCCTCAAGGCTTCTTGAAATAGCTCAATCTCTTTGCTTGTGGCTTTGCTCGACGATAGTTGTCCAAGCAACTGCCCGTGCTTCAAAACGGTTGTGAAACCGCCCGGACCGTCGTAGTCAAAGTTGAGCATACCGTCGGTTCGTCGGGCCGCGCTCAATGTGATCATCATAAAACCATTATGTCGAAAAAATGTTTGCACCAAAACGGCACGGGCCGCGGCTATTTTGCGAACGTGTAGCTTACTCGGCGTTGCGCGGATAAAGAATTCATCAGTCTCCACAAGTGACGGTAGCGCGTTATACGGCCAAGTGGTCGAGCTCTTGGCCGTATTTCGATCAATGCTGCGGCTCGATTCCAATTCGATCGTTGACTGCGCCTCGCAGGCGTTGTCGGCAGCCGAGATAGATTTCCGTTGTCTGAACGGAGACGTGCCCAAGGAGAAATTGGATCTGTTCGAGTTCGCCACCGGCCAAATGGCAAAGGCGTGCACACGTGCGACGAAGATCGTGTGGCGCCAGCTTCTGGATTCCTGCCGCCTTGGCGCAATCCTTTACTACGTGCCAGACGACCCTCTCTGATACCCCATCGCCCCAGGTCTTGCCTGCGCGACAGACGCATCGAAACAGGCGGCCATTCGATATTCCAGCGCAAGCCAGCCATGAATCTATCGCAGCCTTGACCCATTCTGGGACAGGCACCGTGCGGACGTGTCGACCCTTGCCCATCAAATCGACAATCGCCCAGTGATCCTCGCGGCGTTGAAGTCGAGCGACATCCAGTTCAGCAACTTCCCTCCGCCGCAGTCCACAACCCAACAGAATTGCAAGCAGAGCTCGGTCCCGCTTGCCCTTCAACGTCATAGGATCGGGCACCTGCCATAACTCTCTTGCTTGCTCAACGGTCAGCCAGTTGCCGAGGCGGACGCCAAGCTTCTTTACGCTTTTTACCCGCCGAATTCCAGCGGCCAATTCTGGGCTGAGAAGGCCGGAGTCGGCCGCTTCGTAGGCGAGTCGACGAACCGCAGCCAGTCTTCCGTTAATCGTGCCGGGCGCAAGCTGTCGGGATTCCAGATAAATTCGGTATCGGGTTACCACCGTCTTGTTGAACGAGAGCCGTGGTTCGGAGCAATACCAGGCGGTAAATTCCTCGATCGCATGTCGGTATCCTCGTTGGGACTCCTTCGATGGCAGGCTATTCAGAACTGCCGATTTGGCCATATCAAGATCGGGCAGCCGAAGAGTAATCTTCGGTTTCCTACTCGCGGCGGCATTTTTATTCTTCACGTGAGGGGCCTCCTTGGCCCCATCACGAGGACGTCAGTTCAACTGCCGAGCGGGCACGAGCTTCCTCTATGATTGTGGTTGTGCCGGACGCCGAATTCGCCCATAGGAACCCTGAAGCTCAACCGGACCCGTTTGGCCCGCTGGTTGGCCAAACGGCGAATGGTTGTTGGCTAGGTTATGGTTCGACTCCATTCCTCGAATTCGGTGAGCGAACAGTCGAACAAGATCTGACGAACCATAGCTCAGGCGAATGGAGTCTGCAGTGCGGAAGTGTTCTTTGGCGCATCGAACAGGGGGATCGCGTGTTAGCAGGATCAGAGGATGATCGAGCAGAAATGGAAGCAGCAATAAACGCGATAAACGGTCTTGTGTTCGTATCCGGGAAAATTCTGGAATCTACGGGCGACTCAATCCTGAGATTCACACACGACGTTGTGCTTCGAACATTTGTGTTGACTTCTGAAGAGGACGCCCGCTGGTCCCTCAGGCACGGTGATGCCGAGTGGTTGACGCTGGGGCCGAGTGTGACAACGGCCTCAGAGTCGTCGATCACGGAGGAGGCGAACGCCGACTGATGACGCAGCAAGATGCTCAGTACCTGCGCGGCCTGACGGAGGCTCTCTGGGATTCACAGGTCTGGAGATTGCGGCTGAACATTCAGCACAGCTTCGAGCAGGGCACCTCACCGGAATTGTACTCGCCAGAAGACCTCGACGAGCTTTGCCTTGATTTCCATAAACCGCTGCCCGATTCGGAAAGGGTCCGGAAGTCTGAGCGGGTCGGGTCGGTCTGGATCATCGTCCGCAATTGCGGTGTGCGACTGCAACATCATGACAAGGTTCTTGTGAACAGCGGGGACTCGACTTCCAAGATTCTCGCCGTACTACCTACCATGATCGGAAGCCGCCTCATAGAGGTAACAATTGATCACCCCGGCGGAGATACACATTTTGTTTTTGACGACGAACGCACATTGACTTGCTTTCCAGCCAACTCGCGAAAAGGCGTCAACTGGGTTATCGACACCGAAGGCGGAGACGAGGTTAAACTCGGACCCGGAGCGCGGATCACCTACGAGACGGCCTTGCGATAATGGCTGCTCCTTCGGCCCATCTACCGCACTGAATTGAATCACGGAGAGAAGGGCTTGACGGCAAGCCTATCAATGATCGCAGCACGGAACACCCCAATAGATCCGATCACAGCAATCCACCTGGCTGGTTTGTCGGCAAGCCGCTGATTGAGAGTTCAGGTCAGCGCTAAACAGGCAAATCGACCCCGAACGGGTTGTACGGCCTTCGGAGATTATGGTGACTGTCCGCGGAAACGCCAAACGAATACCCCCAAGCAAGCGTAACTATGGTCAGCACCCAACCGCCAACGGGAAACATCGTCACGTAGGGTGTAAGAAACTTGGTGAGGGCATCCATCGTTTACCGCCGCCCTCGCGGTCGTGTTCCTGTGCCACGCCCACGCCCACCCCCCAGACCGATTTCCAGCGCGGTTTCCCTTTGGCGCTCGATGCTCGTAGCGTTTCCTCTTTTCCCCGGTAACGGTACACCGCAGATCACGCATTGGCCCATACGCTTATTTCATCGGACGCGACTTTTTCAAGGGTATTGCCCCGCCGCCCGTCATTTCGTAGGCTTGAACTATGGAAGTGCAATTCACCCCAGACGTGCAAGCGCGGCTTGCCAACGAGCCACACAGGAGGGCATGAACCCTGATGAGGTTGTGCGTGATGTTGTGGCGCGTTATTTCAAAGAAGAAGACCGTTTTGTTGAAGCCGTCAAACGGGGTGAAGCGGCTTTAAGCGTGGCGAATTTCTCACCCATGAACAGGTAGGCGATCGCCTGCGGCACTTTCTCAAACCCTGATGAAAATCAGGTGGTCTCTACCCGCCGCCGAAGACCTAGAACGTCTATGCGTGTGGATTGAACGCGACAACCCGGAAGCGGCTAGCCGTGTTGCCACCATCATCGATGAAGGTTGCTCACAGCTTTAAGATTTTCCGAACATGGGAAGGCAGAGCCGCCGCATGCCCGGACGCCGCGAGCTTCCCTTTCCACCGTTGCCTTACGTTGTCGTTTATCAGGTGAAAGGCGATACCGTTGAATCTCCGCATCTTCCACGGCGCACAGGACTGGCCTTAAGCCTTGTTTTGCCAATACGACCAAGCCCCGGCCAGTCTCATAAAGGGTAAGTTTCTCGACAAACACAGAAGCAAGTGAAATCGGAGTCTCCGGCGTCCCGTATGTCGATCCCGCCAAGATCTTCCGGTATCGCCTGGCAAACGTAGTGGCTTATCTGTCAGGGCTACTTGTCGTGTAAACGTCGCTGAAGGCCGGCTATCGTTTACCTGGTTCGTTTAGAGCGATTTTATGCGCAACGCGTTTGATTGGACCCCCAATTTCGCGGTGACGCGCTCACCGGACTGGCGGCGCGGTGAGGTCGGCCTGGTTCAATTTGGGGGAGTGCGACGAACCGGCAGAGTGGATTGCAGAATATTATGCGTGTCCAGCAAAACTTAGGCTGCGAAGTGGGCCGTCCCGGACGACGATCAGAAAAATAGATCCGGCCTTGTCCGGATGGGTTTAGAACAATGCTGTGGATGGGCCACGCGCGATAGACTGACAACATCAAAATATGAACTCGTCAGCCACACCGACCTTTATTCCGACGACGGAAGACCTGAGCAAGCTCGAACGCGATCTACGCTTCCATCCGTCGATGCGGAGCACCCGCAAGTGCTCACGCCTGAGCAGATTGCTGCCTTCAATCGCGATGGATACCTGAAGGGCATCCGGATCTTCGATGAGGAAGAGATCACTGCGATCCGGGCGTATTTCGATGAATTGCTAGCCCAGACGCTGGCAGCAGGAGGCGACAGTTACTCCATCAGCACCGCACATCTGCGGCATAGGCGTGTTTACGACATCCTCACCGATTCGCGAATTACGGGACGCATCAAGGATCTGATTGGAGAGGACGTCATCGCGTGGGGGTCACATTTTTTCTGCAAAATGCCTGGCGACGGCAAACGGGTCTCCTGGCGTCAGGACTCCAGCTACTGGCCCCTGACGCCTTCCATGGCGGTGACCGCGTGGCTGGCGATAGATGATGCCAGCGTCGAAAACGCCTGCATGCGCTACATTCCCGGTTCGCACCGATTGGGCCATCTGACTTACTCGCTCAGCGAAACCGATGAAGGTAATGTTCTGAATCAAACGGTGCCGGACGCGGAACGTCTCGGCGAACCGATCAACGTCGAGCTGAAAGCAGGTGAGATTTCAATTCATAGCGACCTGCTGTTGCATGGTTCCGAAGCGAACCAATCGAACAAACGCCGCTGCGGCCTGACGTTGCGCTATTGCCCGGCTATGGTCAGAGCCGGCTTGGGCTGGAACGAAAAAGGCGTTGTCGTCAGCGGAAAAGATGAGTCAGGACACTGGGCGAATCCGCCGCGACCACAGACGGCCTGACGGTTCGGGTCCAGTCGCAGTTTTAGTTCAGGCGGAGAGGTCGAGCCAAAATTTAGCCTCGAAGTCATCACGTTGCACGTGGGGAGGCTTTTGTTGATCCGGGGAAGAAGAACATCCAGTACCGACCGGAATGTGAAGCATTGAACGCGCTGGCTCTATAGCTGGCTGAATAATTCTGCGATCGGTAATTCGATCTGGCCACAACACAACACCGGCTCCGATGATTCAACTGTTCCCTCGCCCGAGTAGATGAAGGCCTGCTTTGTTTCCGGATCGAGAATGCAGGTAGTCTGCACACCCATAGCCAAGTAATCCCCCGCGCTATCACCAAGTCCGCCAATTTGTCGTCGGGGGAAACGATCTCTATACAAAGTAATGGCGGTTCCTCGATTACTGCCGGGTATGAGGCGGCTGCGCCAAGAACCATAACGTCTGGCACGCGGTATTTGCGCGCCCGGATCTTCAATCGAACCTCCACAACCGCATGAATCTGCCACTGCTGTTCGCGTTGCCAAAGATAGGCTGCGATCAATATGTGCAGCCGTCCGTGCGGATGTGAGCTCAAATTTCGCTTCAGAACGAAGCCGTCGACATAATCGCAATATGGCCGGTATGACGTGTGCAGGTACTCGTTCTCGCCGTACGTGCTGCGGAGCCGTCGCCATCTGACCAGCTAGTTTATCTTGTGACGCGGGTTTTGTAGCCGCCGGGCGTTGGGAAGATTTGTCGTCACTTGTCCGTATAACGCTGGATCTCTATCGGCTTCGTTCCTCATGAACGAGTTCGGTAATTATGGTGACTGTCCCTGGAACATCCGGAACATCGTCCCCGGAACATCCGGGGGTCTGGCCAAAGATGTTGCTAGATCCGTCCGGAGGTAAATCGGGATATTAGAGTCGCGTAGGTTTTAGGCGGAAGTTTGTAGAAGTCGAACAGTACGAAAAGCGGCGCGCAAAGTTGCTCGACCAGTGAAGCCAGTTCCGACTCGACTTGGCTAATTTGAAATTTAATAGTTGTCGAGACATGGTCCTCGACGGCGGCTCCAAATGCGTCGTAGCCGCTCCGGGCCTGGATGTCGAGTAATCGGGTTTCCCTGAGGCCGCCGTAAGCCATCGTAACGTAACGGTCGCTCGGACATCTGCGCCGAGTTTGCGGTAAAGCCTGGCGCAATGCTGAAGGGCCTCAGTGGTCTGATATACCCTTGTCTGGAGTGCGACGGCGTCCGGCTTTGCGTCCTGCTCGTGGAGCGACACGAGTATGTAGAAGTCCCCGTTTTCCGGAGATACCAATAGTCGAAGTCTTTCGCCGAAGAAGCGAAACTCGACTGGATCTGTGCGACGATCCCGTCCGCCCTTGGTTAGGCGCTCCATCCACTCTGTCTAGGACGACACCAAATGGCCAGCCGGTGGTGTGTAGCTGAGCTTCACGGGCAGCTTCCAAGAGTTGGCTTGAGGCCTTTCAATTGGAGAATCTACGCAGTAATGGACCACTTCCATATAACTGCGGCGAGAAGCTGTTTTCGGTCCCGCTCGCGCCGAGCGCACGGTGTCAAGCCACTGTTGATTAGGCTGTGTGTGGAGCGCGCGGAACAGGCGGCAGACACCTCTTTCAAAGCTAATACCAATCGAGCCGTTTGACTAGTAAGCGAGCAAGAACCTCATATGAGCCGCTGATGCTGCCGGGTTCGGGGCTGGATTCACGAATGACGGGTAGCCGCTCGCCGAAACTCCAGTATGGGATATACGGGATTTCGAGCGTATCTATTGCCTCTTCCACGGTTATCTAGTTTGGTAACCAATCGCGATAGAAGGTGTTGAACTTATTGGCAAAGATCTTCTTCCAGGTTTCAGCCCTCTCGTACTCGGTACAACTCTGATGCCTAATGGCACGGGCACTGCTGCCAGTGCGAATCGATCAAGCGGAAGACGTGTGCGGGCTTTACGCGCCCGTCTTACTGTATCTATCGCTCCGTCTACGCTGGAATCATTCGCGGTAAAGAGCACGACTAAGGCATCGGCAAGAAGCGCCGTGCAGATCCCTCCTATGTCCGTAAAACCAGTTCGGCTGTCGACTAAAATGAAATCGAAGTTTTCGAGCCACTCGATCTCAATTGATCGATATACTTTCCCAGGCTTTGCTTTTCGAACATTCGTTCGAAATTAATGCTTTGAAGCCGCTGGTTGTAATTTTGGTCCCGCCTACCAGCCGAAATAAGGGAGATGGGCTCTACGTTGGGCTCGGTCTCTATAGACTGCACGCACTCGCGCCAAGGTCGGCGGTCTTCGTCCGAGACAGAAAGCAGCAGCTCCAGCATTCCTGGCCTCTGTGGGTCCACCTCGGGACTACGCCCGTTTTCGCCTACAAAGTATCGTTCCAGCCCCGGCGCTTCCAAGTCCCAGTCGAGGGCTAGGACGCGGTGACCCCAGCGGGCAAGGAGCGCGGCTACGTTGGCCAGGGCCATGGTCCGGCCCGCTCCACCCTTGAACGAGTAGAAGGTATAAACAAATCCCATCTTTTCGGGAGAAGATAGTGTGATCACTTTCTAGAGTATCGGAAGGTGGATGGGTTCGTCTGGTAAACGTTCAGCGGGCTGAACCGGCCAATCAGCCCGGAATTCCGGAGCTGTCGAGATGAAGTGGGCAAGTTTCCCGGCAAGGTTCTTCAACTTGTCTTCCAAATCCACTGCACGCGGAGTATCCCAAAAGCTAGGGACGGTGTAGGCGTATTCGCGGACATCCAGATGCTGGATCTCGTAAGCATCTCGTGGAAAATGCTCGCCATCAGCAAAACACATTGGGAAAATCAGGTCCTTTCCTGTGATTTTCTTGCGAGCCAGGAAAGTCCCCCACTCGGCCAGACACCAGTCCGACCGAAAGTATGAAGGTGAGAGCACACTAACCATACATCGCGACACCCCCAGTCCCCGTCTCAGCTCGTCCGGCCAGGTACTGCCCAATTCCAGGGCGTCTTCGTCAAAGAAGAATTTCGGCTCGCGATCCATCCGCTGACCTACCCAGAATTTCAGCTTACTGTGAACACGGCGCGTCCAATCGCGAATCTCGGGGCTCCGTTTATAGCTAAAAAACACGTCGTACAAGTAATCCGTCTCCGTCATTGCTCCGGGTGTGATGTTTTCTCAATTAATGATGGCACGCGCATGCCAGAGCGAAGCTCTGAAAACTCACAAGACGGCCGGTCGGCTGTCGTGCAACGCAGTTCCGAGCCTTACCGGAAGCAAGTCTCATTGCATTGGCGGCATCGCCGTCCTTGTGAACAAATCGGCGAGCCCAAGTGGGAAAACACCGTCCACGGTGCCATTGTGAGGTTCCGCGAATCGTCGGGGCGCGTGGAAACTGGCATTGAAGAGAAAACGTTGTGGCCCCAAATGGGGTTGGGGGGAAGTTGGCCCACCCCTTGGTCGCCTGACGCGCTGGGTTCCATCTGCTTCGTTCCTCACCAGCCTGTCAGGATTAAACGTTTTCGCGTTCGGGGGTGAAGCGGTCGCAGGGGCATGGCCGAATGCTTCGGGTCGCTTGATGTTGTGATCGCAGCAGATCTATCCGCTAGTGAGGACTGACGCTGCTCCCTACAAGCCGACGCCCAACGTGGGGATTCTCAGCTTGTCGATGTGAGGGAATGGCGTCTAGACTGCCGGTGCCCGGAGAAGTCTCCGTGTCAGTACACTTTGCGTGCTAATTTCCCGCGTGATCCTCTGGTGCCGGCCAGCTCGCTTCGATGCGGTTCATGTACTGGAAGGCCCAATCAGGGCTGAGGCGACCCAAGATGCGGGCGACGTTCGACGGGCCGAGGGCAATCACTTCGTTGCCGGATCGAAGGCCGCGATAGATTTTCTGCGCGACTCCTTCCGGTGTTGCTTTTGAGCCGACGTAATGCGACGACATAGCTGTATCCACGGGGGGCGGGGCGACTTCGACCACACAAACCGGCGTATTCCGGAGTTGGAAGCGAAGCGCTTCCGTCATGATGTGGAGCGCAGTCTTGGTGGCGGAGTAAGCGGCCGTGCGAGCGCTAGGCAGCCAGACGTATCCGGTCGTGACATTCACTATGGTCGGGTTCGGGTTGCGGCTTAGTGTAGGCAGCAATAACGATGTCAACGCAACCGGCGCCACCAGATTCACCGCGATTTCGGAACGAAGAATCTCGACGTGTTGCGGCTTCGTCAGGTCCGTGATGTTTAATGCGCCGGCGTTGTTGATCAAAACATTTAGATTTGAGAAGCGGGACTGAATCGCATTCGCGAGCTGTTCGCGAGACGACGCATCGGCTACATCCGCTTGTAGCCCGATTAAGCCGGGTACACTTCGTTGAGCGGCCTCCAGCTTGGCCTGGTCCCGTCCGCACACGATGACCATGTTGTTGTTCTTGACGAAAAGTCCGGCTAATGCAAGGCCGATTCCGCTTGCACCGCCCGTGATCAAAACGCAGTTACCGCTAGGTTTCACTGTTGCTCTCGATGATTCAGTGCCACTCAGGCTATGCTGATGGCTGGGTAGGACCGACAAACTAGAGGAAGTCCTCGCATCTCTATAACGATATTAGAGGGACTCCTCGCATTTGTCAACGACAAAACGATGGCCAAAACACGGAGCAAATCGGACCTGCGTGTTCGCCCTCTACAGAGAAGAGGCGAGCAGCGCGTCGAAGCGATTATCGAGGCCGCATCCGCCATTTTGATCAAGGATGGTTTCGATGCGCTTACCTTGACTGCGGTGGCTGCTCAGTCCCATTCGGCTACTGGCTCGTTGTATCGTTTCTTCTCGAGCCGCGAGCAACTGATCGAGGCAATTGTGCACCGCCTGGCAATCGCGATCGAAGCTGACTGGAGCGAGCAGACGGCTGCTCTTGCCGAGCAAGACGATCCTGTTGTTTTCAGCGAGCTGTTCATCAAAGCAGTGATGTTCATTGCACAGCGGCATCCAGAACTGACAGTGCTGTTGCGGCATCTGGGCGCTCAGTGCCGCCCGCTTGAGGACCTGGCGATGTCCCCGGTAAACCTCTATCTAAAAAGACGCGCCACCCAGATGACTCCTCTACAGCGTAATGTCACCTGCTTCATTGTGTTGGGCATGATAGAGGCGGCTGTAATCATGCCTACCAAGGTAGAAGGCTCAACCAGGGCGATGATCATCCGTGAACTGCAAATAGGGCTCAGTTCGTATTTAGGCGCCCATTGAGCCGGGCGCCTGGATGAGTCGAGCCCATAAAGCGGGCTCAAAGTCATGGCCCGCTTTATCACCACTCATGACTGCAGTCTAAGGGAATTGAACTAGCGCGAGGCGACTGTCGATTCCGGTAACGCCCAGGCGAACAATACGGAGCCGCTGCCGGTTAGGACGTATTGGCGGCCGTTGACTTCGAAGGTTGAGGGCGAGGTTTGCATTTGTGCGCCGGTGCCGGCGTGCCAGAGGGTTTCGCCGTCGGCAGTCTTGAGGGCGAGTACGTTGCCGTGAGCGTCTCCGGTGAAGCAGAGGCCGGAATCGGTGGTCAGGACGCCTGCGCCGGAGCCGTGTGGCCCCAGTGGGTGAGACCAGGCGATCTTTCCCGTTTGGTAATCAATGGCTTCCAGGACGGCGCTGCCCCATACTCCGTAATCCGCGCCGGCCCAGCCGAAGGTTCCATCTTCTGGTTTTGCGAAGTAAATGCCGTAGCTGGGGTGCGCGTCGACAACGAAGAGACCAGTCTTGGGATCGAAGCTGGGAGAGCGGTAGTTGGTGAGTCCGCCTTCATCGGGCGCGACGAGGCGGCCGTCGCGCGCGGGTTCCTTGGCGGGATTCGGCATGGGGCGGCCATCCTTATCGATGCCACTGGCCCAATTCACCGGACCATAAGGAACGGTCAAGAGGCTTTTGCCGGTGGCGCGGTCGAGCACGAAGAAGTAGCCGTTGCGCGAGGTCTGCATCAGCATCTTGTGCGGTTCACCCTTGAACATGCCGTCCACGAGCACGGGTGTCTCGACCGCGTCCCAATCATGCGTGTCGTGCGGGGAGGGCTGGAAGGCCCATTTCAATTTGCCGGTGGAGGGATCCAGCGCGACAATGCTGCAGGTATAAAGATCGTCTCCGGGACGAGTGGAAGCCGTGAGGACGGGCGTTGGATTCCCGGTGCCCCAGTAGACCAGGTTCAGATCAGGATCATAGGTGCCGGTCATCCAGGTGGTGCCGCCGGTGGTGCCGTTCGGCGTTCCGGGCGGGGGGGTGCTGTCCCATTCCCACTGCGTTTTACCGGTCTCGGGATCAATGGCGCGGACATAGCCCCGGAGGTTATCGAAGTCACCCGAGACGCCGACTAAGACGTGATTCTGGACGATGAGCGGAGCGACGGTGGTCCAGTAACCCTTTTCAGAGTCAGCCACTTTGACGTCCCAGCGAACCGTGCCATCTTTGGAGTTCAACGAGATAAGGTGGGCGTCCGGCGTAGTGAAGAAGAGCCAATCGCCATACATGCCGACGCCGCGATGACCAATATGAAAGCCCTTATTCGGCGGGTATTTGTAATGCCAGAGCTGATGGCCCGATAAAGCGTCCACGGCAAAGACGTTGTCGGGTACAGTGAGGTAGATCACGCCATTGACCACCAGCGGGCTGGACTTTAACTCAGCGCTCTGGCCGGTCTGAAAGGCCCAGGCGAGGCCGAGTTGCGACACATTTTCCGGCGTGATCTGGGTGAGGCTGCTGTGGCGCTTGCCGGAATAATCGCCGTGATAACCGGGCCAGGAATCGGCGGGCGGGTGCAGCAGCATGGAGTTATCGACTCCTTGCGCCAGCAGCGATTGAGCAATCAGGAACGAGGTAAAGAGTAGCGGCCGGAGGATGCTTTTCATGGTGATGGTCCTTATTTGAGGGTCTGGAGGTAGGCCATCAAATTGTGAATGTCGTCGTCTGTGTACTTGGCCAGGAGCTTGGCATGTTCGGAGGCCGGGTCGTCCACGGAATACTGAACGAGCTTGGTGGGCCAGGAATGGTAGTGGTCCTGGTCATCACGGACTCCTACTGTGAACTCGTCGAGGTAGACTAGCCGGCCGGTGATGGGTGGGCCGGACTTGAGCTTGACCGTGACTTTGGCGGGGGCGCCTTCGGGGTTCAGCATGCGCTCTTCGAGTTTCAGGCCTTCATATTTGGAGGCGATGTGAGCCAGGTCGCCGGTGGCCGAATGGCACGTCGCGCAATGACCGTCGCCATTGAAATAACTTTTGCCGGCATCCGCGTTGCCGGTTTGGAGGTCGACTGTATCGACGCCTTTGCGGCCGCCCTTCTGGGACTCAGCGATTGTCTTCTGGGTGTGCACGAAGGCGGCGAGGGCGGTAAGGTCCGCATCGGAAATGTTGAAGGCGGGCATACCTTTGTCTGCTCGGCCGCCACGAACGACAACGCCGATCTGGTTTCCGGCGACATCGCCGGCGACAACTTTGGAGCGGGTCAGATCAGGGCCCGTTTCGCCGCCCCCCGCATCACGACCGTGGCAGAAGGCGCAGTTTTGCTGAAAGTAATCGTTGCCGTGCTGGACCAGCTCTTTCGGAAGAGGTTGCAGTTGAGCGAACGACAAAGGAGCTAGGACTGTGGCGAGGAGAAGAGTCCGGCGGAGGAGTGGGAACATGAGTTGCTTGATTTTACAATGAGGCGTTTGAGAGGCGAAGTGTTAATTTAATCGCCGGCAACGCCTGCACGTAGGCTTGGTGATTTCTGATCTGTGTTGACCAAGCACCACTTGGCTGGGAGTCGGGTAAGTCGGAACTCGGGGCTTTTGAATCCCCGTATGGACATTTCTGGTCTATAGTGAGATAGTTGGACCAAGGAGTTCCATGCCTCTGACCACCGTTCCACTCCATTCCGTTCCGGGCTACCAATTCGAAGTTTATCCGGAGCTCAGCCAGTTGGAGACGCGTGAGCGCCTGAGCCAATCTGCCGTGGATGGATTTTTCGCCATTCTGGACAAGTGGCACGTTTCCACGGAGCGGGCGGGTGAACTGCTGGGGGGAATGCCGCGGTCGAGCGTTTACAAGCTTAAATCTGCCGCTGGGACGCTTCGCCAGGACGAACTCACTCGTATCTCCTACCTGGTTGGAATCTACAAGGCATTGCATATACTTTTGCCTGGCGATCTGGCAGATACCTGGATGACGCGGTCTAACGACAACTTTTTGTTCGGGGGCCAAGCGCCGTTGGACTACGTGATTCGTGTGGGCATCCCCGGTTTGCAGCGAGTCCGAAGCCTGTTGGATGCGGCCCGAGGCGGCCACTAGGTTGGCTTACCTCGCTCCCTTCGACCGGCCTGCCACCCACCGCCTGATCCCGACAAAATACAGCACGCCCGGCGTTCTTGCGACGCTGGACCTTCCCGCTCAGGTGTTGATGGATCTCAGCGAACTGGACGCGGCCACCAACGAACGAAAGTCGGCTGAAGTGGGGGCCATGCCGGAAATCGGGCCCGGCGAATTACTTTACGGCGTGCCGGAGGCGCACATCGTAAACGCCGCGTTCTCTCACCCCAGTCCTTTCGGTGGCCGCTTCAACAGTCCTGGCCGCGGCGCCTGGTATGCCGGCGCTGAGCTTGAGACCTCCGTTGCCGAAGTTGCTTTTCACAAGCGACGTTTTCTGCGGGACGCTCGAATCACTGAGCGGCTTACGTTTGAGTACGTCGATTTCCTGGCCGATTTCTCGGGTCAGTACCACTACCTGGATGAGGCGGAACGCGCGGTTTGCCTGACGCCGGGACCGATCCCGCAGTGCTACGCCGCGCCTCAGGCTTTAGCTCATGCACTTCTATATGGAGGTTCCAGCGGCATTGTGTACCCGAGTGTTCGACGACCTTCAGGCACTTGCGTGGCGTGCTTTCGTCCTGCGCTGGTGTTTCATCCGCGGCGTGGCCCAGAGTATCGAATGACACTGGCAGCGGATGCGGGTGATGTGGCGTTTGGTCCGCTGTCAGCTTCCGGCTGAAGGCTGCGCTAGAAGTGCTTGACCAGCCAGTCGAGCGAGGTGATACGCCTCCAATAATCGCGGAGCAGATTCAAGTGGAGGGCATTGGCTCCGTCTGATTTGGCGCGGGCCGGATCCTCGTGGACTTCGACGAAAATTCCGGCGATGCCGGTGGCTGTCGCGGCTCTGGAGAGCGTTTCGATGTACTCTGGCTGGCCGCCGGAGGAGACGCCGGATGCGCCGGGAAGCTGAACGCTATGCGTGGCGTCGAAGACAACCGGGTAACCGCTGGCGGCCATGGTGGCAAAGCCTCGCATGTCCACCACCAGGTTGTTGTAGCCGAAGGAAGAGCCGCGCTCGGTCAGTATGATTTGCTGATTGCCGGTAGCCGCTACCTTTTCAGCAGCGTGGAGGAAATCAGACGGCGAGACGAACTGGCCTTTCTTGATATTCACCGCTTTTTTGGTGCGGCCGGCTTCCAGAAGCAGGTCCGTCTGGCGGCAAAGAAAGGCTGGGATCTGTAGAATATCCACACTCTCGGCGGCCTGGGCGGCTTGCCACGGTTCGTGAATGTCCGTCAGAACCGGAATGCCGAGCTTGCGAACTTCGGCCAGAATTCGCAGCCCTTCTTTGACACCCGGTCCGCGATAGGAATGGACGCTGCTTCGATTGGCTTTATCAAACGAGGCTTTGAATACGTATTTGCCAGCGATCGACTGAATGGCCCGCGCCAGGAAGAGGACGTGTTCTTCGCTTTCGATGACACACGGTCCAGCTATGAGGGACAGAGGTTGAGCGTTGCCAAAGGTAACGCCACCGACAGTGAAAGACTTCATTGAGCGTGCGAGAATTCCTGAACCTGCGACTGAGCATGCGGTTGATTTTTTTGCTCACGGTGTTTCAATGCCGCTCCCAGAAAAGCGGTGAAGAGCGGGTGCGGCTCCAGCGGTTTCGATTTGAACTCGGGATGGAACTGGCAACCGAGGTACCACGGATGATCCGGCAGCTCGCAGATCTCCACATAGACGCCGTCCGGGGTTTGACCTGTTAGTTGAAGGCCATGCTGGGTTAAGGTGGGCTCGAATTCGCGGTTAAATTCGAAGCGGTGACGGTGGCGTTCGCTCACGTGCACTGAGCGGTAGGCTTGCTGGGCAAGGCTGCCATCAGCCAGCTTGCAGGGATAGGCGCCCAGGCGCATGGTTCCGCCGAGTTCATCGACGCCGAGCAGTTCACGCAGCTTGTAGATGACCCGATGCTGGGTGTCCTGATTAAATTCGGTGGAATCGGCATCGGCTAAACCGCAGACATTCCGGGCGAATTCAATGACCATCGTTTGCATGCCAAGGCAAATGCCGAAGTACGGGATGCGGTCTTCACGCGCGGTACGAATCGCCAGCAGCATACCGCCGATGCCGCGCTTGCCGAAGCCGCCGGGCACCAGAATGCCATCGAATCGCTGAAGGTACTCACGGCATTCGGGCCATTCGAGCTTTTCGGATTCAATCCATTCGATATTGACGCGGGTCTGGTGGGCAATGCCCGCGTGCAGCAGAGCTTCTTTGAGACTCTTGTAAGAGTCTTCGTACTCGACGTATTTGCCGACTAAGCCGATGCTCACTTCGCCGACGGGATTCTTCATGCGGTTGAGCATGTCGGTCCAGCGGGTCAGATCACGGTCGGCGGCCTTCATGTGCAGCATGCTCAGGATGGATTCATCCACGCCCTGTTCCGCGTACAGCAGCGGGATTTCATAAACCGATTGCACATCACGAGCAGTGATGACGTTGCGGGCATCCACGTCACAGAACAGGGCGATTTTATCCTTTAGATCATCCGGCAGGTGGCGCTCACTGCGGCAAAGCAGCATGTCGGGCTGGATACCAATGGCGCGCAGTTCCTTCACGCTGTGTTGAGTGGGCTTGGTTTTCAGTTCCTGAGCAGCGGCAATCCAGGGGACCAAAGTGAGATGAACGAAGAGCGTGTTTTCGCGGCCTTCTTCGTGGCGCATCTGGCGAATGGCTTCAATGAAAGGCAGCGATTCGATGTCGCCAACCGTGCCGCCGATTTCGACGATGGCGACATCCACATCGGCCGCCACTTTGCGGCAAGCCGCTTTGATTTCATTGGTGACGTGCGGAATGACTTGCACGGTTTTGCCGAGATAATCGCCGCGGCGCTCACGCGTGATGATGTTCTCGTAAATGCGGCCGGAGGTGAGATTGTTGCTCTGGGTCAGGTGCGCGTGCGTGAAGCGCTCGTAATGGCCGAGGTCGAGGTCCGTTTCGGCGCCGTCGTCCGTGACGAATACTTCGCCGTGCTGAAACGGACTCATAGTGCCGGGATCTACGTTCAGATAGGGGTCGAACTTTTGCAGAGTGACACGGAGGCCGCGGCTTTCCAGAAGACAGCCAATGGACGCGGCAGCGATTCCCTTCCCTAAAGACGAGACCACGCCGCCGGTTACGAAAATATACTTTGACATTCAGTCCTCCGAATAGATTTGCCCTCCATTATGGAGCACCTTGAGTAGTAAGCGAGAAAATTTGATTCACGCGCAATAAGTCTTCCGGCGTGTCCACGCCGAGCGATTCATATTCGGTATCGACGACGCGAATACGGTAGCCATTTTCGAGCGCGCGCAACTGTTCCAGGCGCTCGGCCTGTTCGAGCGGGCCGACGGGTAAGTCGGGGTAATGAAGCAGCAGATCGCGGCGGTAAACGTAGAGGCCAATGTGTTTGAAATAAACCGGCAAGCCCGGACGCCCGTCGCGTTCAAAAGGGATGGGTGAGCGCGAGAAATAGATGGCGTCGCCGGCGAGGTTGGTGACTACTTTGACCACATTGGGATTTTGAATTTCATCGGGGAAGTCGATCTTTTTGCGCAGAGTGCCCATGGCGATTTCATGATCAGCGGCGAGGGGCAGAATGGCGGCATCGATGGCTTCGGGATTGATCAGCGGTTCATCGCCTTGAATGTTGACGTAGAGGGCGGCTTCTTCAGCGGACGCTACTTCGGCCAGACGGTCGGTGCCGGTGGCATGGTGTGGGCTGGTCATGCGGACCCGAGCGCCAAACTTGCGGGCTGCAGCGGCAATGCGATCGTCGTCAGTGGCAATAACAAGGCTGGTGAGATAGCGGGAGAGGGAGGCTCGCTCCCAAACGTGCTCGATCATGGGGCGACCGGCGAGGGAGGCAAGGGCTTTACCCGGAAAACGGGTGGAGGCAAATCGGGCGGGGATAACACCAAGAATCCGCGGCCGCACATTCGAGTGTAGCACTGCCGTGGAGTCCAGAGCCAGCCTCATAAACAGGTAGTCTTCTCGGCTAAAGACGCTCGCTCCGAATGAGCATGCTCTTCCAAAGAAACGGAAGCCTGCCGGATCCCTTGAACGCCAGGTTGGAAAATCCAGCCTCCAGCATGAGGGCGGATAGCGTCTTGCGACTGAAGAGTTTAATGTGGCCGCCATCGGTCAGCGGGTCGGCATGCTTGTCCCAGGAGTTCGCCAGGGAAAGCGCCAGATTTTTAAGGTATCCGTGATAGGGAGTGGAGCAAATAAATACGCCGCCTTTCCTGGTGGCGGCAAGGCAACCCCGCATGTAGCTTCTGGGGTCATACAGGTGCTCAACGACCTCGGTGCTGTACACGATGTCGAACGGCTGCTCCGAAAGCCTTTCGAGGACGTCCGAGTCTGCCCCGAGCAATTCAAAGCGCGCGGCTGGATAGGTCTGGCGCGCGATTTCGATTCCCAGTGGGCTCAAATCAATGCCAACGACCTGACAGCCGCGCTTCACAAATTCCCCGGCTATCAATCCGTTGCCGCAGCCGATGTCGAGCACGCGTGTTCCAGGCGAAAGGGGCGGACAGAGGGCTAACAGGAGGGGAGTCACATACCCGTGACAAGGAAGGGCGCTTGCGTCCTTCCAACCGAACTCCGCATACTGAGCCTCTTTATACCGAGCCTCTTTGTTCATGCGGAGATTCTACTCCAGCAAGATTGGAAGTTCTACTTAAAGTTTTGTCGCCAGACTTACAGTTCTTGCCGCAGTTTTCGGTTGGTTCGGCGGGAGCCGTGGGTTCCCCGACTCCCGTTGTCCGTCAAAAGTGGAACGCTTAGAGGGACGCCCAGGGACGACCCATAGGTTCAGTTGACGTCGCCAGCCGGCGGGGGCGGGCCATCCGGACCGCCGTGAGCGTGATGGGCAGGTGCGTCCTTGACGGTGTAGGAGGAAGGAATTTCGAAGAGGCTAGCCTCAGGCACGGTTTGCGAAAGGTTAGTCACCACCATGCTCGATGAGCCATGTAGGGGGCTGTTCATCGTCACTTTTAGCGGAATTTTCAAGGCGGTGGAAGTCCATACTTCGCGGCTTTCCGTAATGGCTTGTGCGTTGCCCATTGCGCCGGCGGGGATGGTGATGGTGGAACGCGTTCCCGTGGCGGGCACGCCAGCAATAGTTGCAGTGCCAAGATCGGTTTTCACAACTTGCGGGGCGCCTTCACCAGCGGGTGGTTCGTGGCGGGCAGCGGCGTCGGAGGGATGATGCGGCGGCAGAGTTTGTTTGAACGCGGTTGAATCCGCGGGGTTGAGGTGGGCCATGAAGCCGGCAACGGGGTCCATGATGGTGACCATGGTTTTCGTCGTGCCGGATGGCGTCTTCATGGTCATTTCCATGCGAGTTCGACCCTGAGTATCACGATAGACCTGAGCGGTGTGAGATTGTTCAATCTGGTTTCCGTCAGCCAGAGTCACCTGGTGTGTGAAGGTTCCGGTGGCTGAAAAAGGAGCGCCGGCGACGGGCGGAACGTGAAGGTCAAAGCCGGGACCGCCGGGACCTCGGCCACCACCAGGATGCGGCGGAGGCGGGCCTTGCGCCAGCAGTGCGGCAGCGGTTAACAGCGAGGTAAAGAGTAACTTGTGAATAGAGGGCATGTATTTTAAATCCTTATCTTTCGGGTGAGCAGTAATGGCTGCTACACCCTATTGAACGGCCAAAACAGGCGGTTGGCTCGCAGGTTTTACATGGGCCTTACAAATCTGTCTGCACGTTTACAAAGTCTTGAAGACGCGGTCCCAGCGGCGGGTCGGGGGATGGGTTGCCTGTGCTTGACCGACATCGGCCGGGTCGGACGCGAGGGAATCGTAGATGAACCTCGGTTCGCCGATGATGTCCCGTTCGTCCACGAAGCCCCAATTCCGGCTATCGAACGAGGTGTCGCGCGCGTCTCCGAGCACGAAGTATTTGTGAAGCGGAACTACGACATCGCCGTTGGTTACGTCCCGGGCGAGCATGGTGCGCCCGGAAGACTGCAAGCCAATAGGACTGGTGTTTGCCGGGAAATCTTCCATGCTGGATTTGGCTGAGGACTTGTGAGTGGCGTAGGGTTCCAAGACCGCGATGCCATTGCGGTAGAGCGTGCCGTTGACGAAATGAAGATGATCGCCCGCGAGTCCGACGACGCGCCTGGTCAGAATTTCACTGCGGTCGAGCGGGTAATGAAAGGCAATGAGATCTCCCAATTTGGGGTGGGTTTGAAAACGGTCGATCAGAAGGAAGTCTCCGGGTTGCAGAGTGTTTTCCATGGAGTTATTGGGAATGCTGATGGGTCTGAAGAAGATGAAGGGCACGGAGAGTAGCAGAGCCAGCAGAATCCATGGAATGGGGGAACCGTGTTTTGCACCGCTTAAATGAAGACCCAGCCCGGCAAAGAAGAACAGCACAGCGATGCCGAAGTAAATGATGAGCCCGATGGCTACTTGCGCAAAGCCGCCCGCGCTCTGGCCGGTAATGGCAAAGAAAAAGATGGCGAGCATGGAGAGGACAAGCAGAATAGCGAATCCCCACGCGCCCCACGCCTGACGCAGAAGCATGCAAATGGCGGAGAGCAGCGCCACGAAAGAGATGGCGAACAGCATGATGGGTCCGGTGCGGCCGGAGACGAATGAGGTAAAAGCCAGAAGCAGGGCCACGACAATCGCGGCGCGCGTTACTTTAGGCAGCGGAACAGAGGACATACTCCATCAGATCATGCCGCTGGAAGGGAGGATGGCGAGATTGAGACGAAGATCGACTTCGAAGCCGTTTGGCGTTCGGTTTCGGCAGACAACGTTTCCGCCGCAGGCTTCCATGCAGGTCCGCACGATGGCCAGACCGAGGCCAACACCGCCGGTTTCGCGCTGGCGGGCGGATTCCGGCCGGTAAAAGGGCTTTAGAATCTCATCCAGTTCGGCAGGCGGAACGCCGGGACCATGATCGGCGACGGTGATGACTGCGAAGTGGTCAATCTGACGGGCTGAGATCTCAATGGGACCTTGAGTTCCGGCATAGCGGATGGCGTTGCGAAGCACGTTGGAGATGGAGCGAAACAGGTAGTCGGGCTGGGCGCTGGCGATGAGTGCATTGGGGATGTCCGTTTTGATGGTGATGCCGTCCATCTGCTCCCGTTCGATGGCGCGATCGACTGATTCCTTGATGGAAACGGGTTGGAGAGCCGCCGTGACGCCGAGGCTGGCTTTTGAAAAAGACAGTAACTCATTCAGCAGCGTGGACATGTGCTGGACTTCCTCGTCGATGGTTTCGATATAGCGACGGTCGGCTTCGGCGGCGCGTTGCTCCAGGATGCCTAGAGACATTTGAATACGGGCGACGGGAGAGCAGAGTTCATGCGCGATGTCACCCAGAAAACGGCGCTGACCGCTGACGAAGCCGGCCAGGCGCTGGGACATTTGATTAATGGAATCGCTGAGGCGGCCCAGCTCGTCGCGGCGAGTGACCGGCAGCTTGATTTCGAAGTGACCTTCGGCGATTTGCCCGGTGGCGGCGGTGATGGTGGAAATGGTCTTAGTGAGCGAACGGATGAGCGGCAGCCAGCAGGCGACGGAGATTACCAGGATGAGTACGACGGTCAGTAGCAGGGGTTTGTAGTCAAAGAAAAATGAATTGCTCCACAGGGAGGGAAAGCGCCAGACCAGGCGCGCGTCCATAGGCGGATTGCGATCGTCGTTGCCGGAATCGAGGCGCAGCGGAATGTGAACTGCGGCCCAGTAGTAGGACGGGTTGAGAGTGCGATCGAAGTGGATCTCGGACGGATTGTGGTGGTGCGGCGGACCGGGTGGCGGATGGTCGCGGCGCATGCCGTCGCGGCGTGCTTCATGAGGGGAAGAAGAGTGACGTTCTGATTCAGGGCGCTGCGGCGGGTGAGGATCCGAAAGAATCGAGGCGGGTGGGCGGACAGGATCGCCCGCTAATTCTGCGCCGTCCTGATCGAACAGAAAGAAGGTGGCCGGGTAATTGGACGAGTATTGGGCTAGAAGACTGTTCCAGCGATTGCGGGGCTGCGATTGCAACTCCAAGCCGGCCTCATGCGAGACCGACAACATCCGAAAGCGGGCCGGCGCGAGAAGGAATGAGCCAAGATCAACTCTGAACTGGACCAATGCAATGGTCAAGAAAACGGCGAAAAGAACCGCCAGATTCAGAAAGGCGACCAGGAGGATTTTAAGAGACAGGCCGGGACGCTGCATCAGATACTCTTCATTGCTCAACAGGTTCCGCGCTAGGACGCTTCAGCATGTAGCCCGCGCTTCGAATGGTGACAATGTAGTGGGGGATTTTGGGGTCGTCACCCAGCTTGCGGCGAATGGAAGAGATGTGAACGTCGATGGAACGATCAAAGACATCGAAGTTCCTATCCGCCACCTCAAGCAACAATTGTTCGCGGGATTTAACCCGGCCGGCCGCACGCGCCAAGGCTAGCAGAAGATCAAATTCGATGGCGGTGAGAAGCACGGGCTGGCCGGCGATTGTGATGTTGCGGGCTTCGGGGTCAATGGAGATTTCGCCTACCTTCACGACGTCTGTCGGTTTGGGAGCGGCCGCGGAAGCGGACAGGACGGAGCGGCGAATCACCGCGCGCAAACGAGCAAGCAGTTCGCGAGTGGAGAATGTTTTTGGAAGATAATCATCGGCGCCCAGTTCGAGGCCGACAATGCGATCGGCCTCTTCGCCGCGTCCGGTGAGCATCAAGACGGGCACGCTGGAGGAGGCGCGGATTTTGCGGAGGACCTGGAAACCATCAAAACCGGGCAGCATGACGTCAAGGATCAGCGCGGCGAATACGCCCCGGATAGCGAGGTCTACTCCGGAAGGCCCGTTGTGCGCCATCGCGACTTCGTAGCCTAGCGGTTCCAGGTAGTCGCGGATGAGATGACAGAGTTTCACGTCGTCGTCCACCACCAGGATGCGCGTAGGCGTAAAAGGCGCAGATTCCATCAACCCACTATTTAATCAGTCCGCCGGGCGGGGATGGTGAAGCTTTACCTAACTTTTACAAGTTCCGAGGAGGGCATAAAAACAGCAATGGCTCCGAAGACGTTACCGTCCAGGAGCCATTACAGATACCGTTTAGGCGGTAAAGACCTACTTCATGGTTGAAGTGGTGTCGGTCTTCTTGGCCTTTTTCTTGTGGGTCTTCTTCTTCATGGTTCCATCGGTGCTGGTGTTCTGTGCGAATACGACAGTACCGGTCAGCAGTGACAGGCCCATTGCGGCGATCATAAGTTTCTTCATTGTGGATAGCTCCTTCTTTCGTCTCTTTTGAAGCACTGTGTGCTTTCTAAAACAGTGTGGCAGAAATTAGGTGAAAGAGTCCTGAAGTCTACATTAAAAGCAAGTAATGTGGACCCGGCCCACGGGGAACGATTTCATCGAAAACGGCGAAAGTTGAGGCATTCCATGGCGGACCTGACTTAACCTAATTGCTTGAGCACAAATCGGTTTTTCATCCTGGTGTTGCTGGCTACCGGGGTTTGTTACGGGCAAAAGGTTGATTTTTCTGATGTTGACGGGATGGTACAGGATGCGGTTCAGACCAACCTGATCCCGGGCGCGGTGGTGGTGATCGGGCACAACAACCAGGTGGTTTTTCAGAAGGCGTACGGCTTCCGCTCCCTGGTTCCCACGCGGGAACCGATGGAGATGAACACCATCTTCGACGTTGCGTCGCTGAGCAAGGTGACTGGCACAACGCCCAGCATTATGCGTCTATTCGAGCAAGGTAAGATCCGGCTGGACGATCCGGTGACGAAATACCTGCCGGAATTTCAGGGCGGCAAGAGTGATATTACGATTCGCTTGCTGATGACACATTTCTCTGGCCTGGCGCCGGATGTCGAGCTGACGCCGCGCTGGAACGGCTACGACACAGGCATTGAGAAAGCGCTGACGATGAAGCCGATTGCTCCCGCGGGCGTGAAGTTCATTTACAGCGACATCAACTTCCTTTTGCTGGGTGAAATTGTGCGGAGGCTTTCGGGCGAGACGCTGGCCGACTTTGCGCATGAACAGGTATTCGCCCCGGTTGGCATGACGGAAACCGAATACCAGCCGCCGGCTGCGCTGCTTCCTCGCATTGAATCGACAGAGGTGGATGAAGAGACCGGGCAGCCCATTCATGGCGTTGTGCATGACCCCACCGCTCGCTACATGGGGGGCATTGCCGGCCACGCCGGAGTTTTTTCAACGGCTGCGGATTTGACGAAGTACGCCGAGATGCTCTTGAATATGGGCGAGGCGAACGGCAAGCAGATATTCGCTCCGGCAACGATTCGCAAGTTCACGGAGCCCGCAAGTCCGGCGGATCAGCCGGTGTTGCGAGGACTGGGCTGGGATATCGATTCGCCGTTTTCCAGTAACCGTGGTGAGTTATTTCCGATTGGTTCCTATGGCCACACCGGGTACACGGGAACATCGATGTGGATGGACCCGTACAGCAAAACGTTCATCATTCTGCTGACCAATGTGGTGCATATTCACCATGGGAATTCGCTCAGTTCGCTACGCTCGCGGATCGCGACGAGAGTGGCGGCCGTGTATGATCCCAATCCTCCGAACACGGTGGCGATCACCGGCTACACGGAGACGATGTCGGGCGCCGGCGTGCATAGAGATGTGGCGCGGGCTGCCCAGACGCAGACTGGCTTGGATGTGCTGGAGTCTGAGGGGTTCAAGACTTTGCGAGGCAAGCGCGTGGGCTTAATTACGAATCAGACCGGGCTGGACCGCGCTGGCAATCGCGATCTGGATTTGATGGTGGCGGCAAAGATCGATGTAGCCGAAGTGTTCTCGCCGGAACACGGCCTGGAGGGGAAGGCCGATCAGGAAAACGTTTCGAATACCAAAGATGGGAAGACCGGGATTCCTGTGACCAGCCTGTATAAAACAAATGAGCGAAGGCTCACGGCGGCTCAGATGCGGAACCTGGATGCGGTGGTTTTCGATATTCAAGACATTGGCGCGCGCTTCTATACGTATTCCTGCACAATGCTTTATGCGCTGGAAGAAGCAGGCAAGGCGCATAAGCCGTTCTACGTTCTGGACCGCCCCAATCCGATCACGGGAGTACGCGTGGAGGGACCGGCGATGGACAAGGATCTGGAGTCGTTCACCGGCTGTTACGATATGCCGCTGCGCCACGGGATGACGTTTGGAGAACTGGCGACGCTTGCGAATAGTGAACAGCACTGGAATGCGGATCTGCATGTGGTGAAGATGAAGGACTGGCAGCGCGGCGACTGGTTTGATTCGACATCGTTGATGTGGGTGAATCCTTCGCCGAATATGCGGAGTTTGAATGCGGCGCTATTGTACCCGGGCATTGCCATGCTGGAAGCGAATACGAATTACTCAGTGGGACGCGGAACGGATGCGCCGTTTGAGCAGATTGGCGCGGATTGGATTAAAGGGCGTGAATTGGCGGATGCTTTGAACCAGCGGTTTGTTCCCGGTGTGCGGGTTTATCCGACCAGCTTCACGCCCGCCGCTTCGAATTTCCAGGGACAGGAGATTGAGGGCGTTCGGTTTGTGGTGACGGATCGGGAGTCGTTCGATAGCACGCGGCTGGGGATTGAAGTGGCGGCGGCTTTGCAGACGCTCTATCCCGGCAAGCTGGATTTTGATAAGTGTGCCGGGTTGATTGGGAATCATGAACTGGTGGCGGGGTTGAAGGCGGGGGCGGATCCGCTGACGTTGTGGCTGGCGGTGCAGCGCGAGGCGGCTGAGTTCGAGGAGCGGCGCAAAGCGTTCTTGTTGTATTAGTTGGCCTAGAAATCACGCGCGGGATTTGGTTGGATATCTCATGGCCAATATTCTTGCCATTGCCGGACCGGATTCGAAGCATAAGCTGCCGGATGCTAAGCCTGCCGGATTTTGGGCCGGTTTATGGCATGGGTGTATTGCGCCGCTGCTGTTTTGGGTCAGTTTGTTCGCGCCAGGGATTCGTGTTTACAAAACGAATAATAAGGGCCGGTGGTATGACTTTGGATTTCTGCTTGGGGTGGGCGCCTGGGCGTCCCATACGGAGATCCGGCACACCGTTCAGAGTAGTTGAATAGGTGGGCACTTGGCCGCTGTTGGGCACAAGGCGCCCAAGGACGCGGAAGGAAGCCCGGACAGGGAGAATCCATACGACGTCCCATTTTGCCGGAATGTCCGGCTAGCGCTCAGCTGGTCCAGCCTTAAGCACTCCGATGCCGCGTGTAGGCGGGATGGTGAGTTGGGGCCGGTTCGGGGCTGGCGCTTAGAAGCGGCGTTGGGGGCTCGTCGGGTCGCTTACGCTCGCCGCTCTGCTGGAGGGCAAGTGGTGCAGGTGTGGGTGAGCGCTTAGTTGGGCGGTTCGTCCCCCACCCTGCTTTAAGCGACGTTAGTTTCTTTGATGGCCTCTTCGGGCGCTACTTCCAGCGGGTGCTTGTATTTGCACTCGGGATTGGGGCACTGGGCGGTGGGGCCGGCCTTCAGATATTTTTCGATCATGTAGCTGCTGCCGCATTCGGGGCACTTTTCCTGCAGCGGTTTGCCCCAGGCAACGAAGTCGCACTCGGGGTAACGGTTGCAGCCAAAGAAGGTGCGGCCGCGCTTGGAGCGGCGTTCGACGATCTCACCTTCCGAGCAGTTGGGACACGGTACCCCGATGGTCTTCTGCTTCACGAACTTGCAGGTCGGGTAGTTGCTGCAGGCGACGAATTCGCCGTATCGTCCGAACTTCTGCACCAGGTTGCTGTTGCAGCTCGGGCATTTTTCTTCGAGCGGTACGTCCTTGCGCTGCTCGCCGCCGATTTGCTTGGTGGTCTTGCAGTCGGGATAGCCGGAGCAGGCAAAAAAGGTTCCGAAGCGGCCCTTTTTGAGAACCATGGGGCGGCCGCAATTTTCGCAGTATTCCTGTTCGTCCTGTTCGCCGAGATTGGCGGTGGTATCGACGTCAGGCAGATCAACGGTGAGTTCGCGCGTGTTGGTGCATTCCGGATAGCCGGTGCAGGCGATGAAGCTGCCGTGCTTGCCCCACTTGATGACCATCGGCTTGCCGCATTTTTCACAAATCAAGTCGGTGGGCTTTTCCATCCGCTTGATGTCGGTCATGGTGCGCTCGGCGTGCTCCAGATCTTTGGAGAACCGGGTGTAAAACTCGCCCATGGCGGCGCGCCACTCTGTTTTGCCGTCTTCGATTTCGTCAAGCTCTTCTTCCATTCGAGCGGTGTACTTCACGTCGAACAGATCATTGAAGCTCTCGAGCAGGAGGTCGCAAACAACCATGCCTAGCTCGGTGGGGACGAATTTACCGCCTTCTTTTTTGACGTACTCGCGATCCTGAATGGTGGACAGAATGGAGGCGTAAGTAGACGGGCGGCCCACGCCGTCGGCTTCGAGCTTCTTGACGAGAGTGGCTTCGTTGTAGCGGGGCGGCGGTTCGGTGAAGTGCTGCTCAGGCAGAATTTCCTTGAAGCGCAGCGTCTCGCCTTCGGTGACGGCGGGCAGCTTGTGTTTCAGGTCGTCGTCTTCTTCGTCCTTTGCGTCTTTACCTTCTTCGTAAATCTTGAGGAAGCCTTCAAACTTGAGAACGCTGCCGGTGGCGCGGAAGATATGCGGGGTCTTGCTCTTGCCGGTGGCGTTGATGTCGATGGTGGTTTGATCGAGCAGTGCCGGATTCATCTGGGAGGCGATGAAGCGCATCCAGATCAGGCGGTAAAGCTTCAACTCGTCTTCAGCCAGGTAGGACTCAAGCGACTCCGGGGTGCGGAGAACGGAAGTGGGGCGGACCGCTTCGTGCGCGTCCTGAGCGTCTTTCTTGGTCTTGTAAACGTTCGGGTGAGCCGGAACGTAGGATTCGCCGAAACGTTCGGTGATGAAGCCGCGAACCTCAGCGACAGCGTCGTCCGACACACGCGTCGAATCGGTACGCATGTAGGTGATGAGACCGACTGCGCCCTCTTTGCCGACTTCCTTACCTTCATATAACCCCTGCGCCAGCATCATGGTGCGCTTGACGCTAAAGCGAAGTTTTCGGGAGGACTCCTGCTGCAGAGTGGACGTGATGAAGGGCGGAACCGGGTTGCGCTTCTTCTCTTTAGTGGCGACGGACTTGACCACGTAAGAGGCGCCATCCAAGTCGTTGACGATTTCAGTGGCGGAAGCTTCATTGCCGATGACCGGGGTTTCATCGTTGCGCTTGAAGAGGCGCGCTGAAAGAACCGGATTCTTTTTGGCGTTGAGGGCAACGTCGATGGTCCAGTATTCTTCCTGCTGGAAGGCGCGGATTTCGCGTTCGCGCTCCACAATGACTCGCACCGCGACAGTCTGAACGCGTCCGGCGGAGAGGCCGCGGCGAACTTTGTCCCACAGCAGCGGGGAAATCTTGTAGCCTACCAGGCGGTCGAGAATGCGGCGGGCCTGCTGGGCTTCCACCAAGTGGACGTTGACGCTCAGCGGCTTTTCGAAGGCTTTCTTCACGGCCGCCGCGGTGATTTCGTTGAACATGACCCGGAAAATGGCGGGTTTGCCGGGCTTGGCGGGTTCGAGTTCTTCTTTAAGATGCCAGCAGATCGCTTCGCCTTCGCGATCAGGGTCGGCGGCGAGGTAGATGGAATCGACGCCTTTGGCGGCTTGTTTCAACTCAGCGATGAGCTTCTTCTTGCCTTCAATGACCTCATATTTGGGCGTGAAGTCGTTGTCGACGTCAACGGATAGATCCTTTTTGGGGAGATCCTTCACGTGGCCGAGGGAGGCCTTCACGATGTACTGGTTGCCCAGGTATTTGCCGATAGTTTTCGCCTTCGCCGGGGACTCAACGATGACGAGCGATTTTGCCATACGAGATTCTTTTTAACCTATTCTTTGCTCCGGCGGGGCCGGTAAAGCTCCGCTGGTGCCCGAACGCTACCCTTTGTACCACACGGCTTGTTGTGATCTACCTGAAGATCTACCACACCTTCACGAAATGTTTGCCGGGGAGTTGGCGAACCAAACCCGACATTTCGAGGTCAAACAGGGCGCTGATCAGTTCAGATGAAGAGATCCCCTCAAAAGATTCAATGATGGCTTCAAGTTGTTGAGGGGTATCGACTTGCAGGACATTGAGGAGCTTGCGCGCCAGCGCTTTCAAGGGTGCATCGGAGAGCGCGTCATTCGGGGCGGCGGCGAAGCCGGCGGGTTCATCCAGGGTAAGCTGCTGGGCCTTGCGGACTAAATCGCGGCGGACGGGAGCCGGCAGTTCATTGGTGATATCCGTCCATTCCTGAACCAATTTGGCGCCTCCATCCTTAATAAGGAGGTTAGGCCCCCAGCTCATCTTCGAGGTGATGTTGCCGGGAAGGGCGAAGACTTCCCTTCCCTGGTCCATCGCCAGTCTGGCAGTGATGGCGGAGCCGCTGTGCTGGGCGCCTTCCACGATGAGCACCCCTACGGAAAGGCCGCTGACGATTCGGTTTCGGATGGGGAAATTCTGAGGGAAGGCAGGCGCGCCCATGGGGAATTCGGACAGAAGCAAGCCTTTTTGCTGAATATCGGAGTAGAGTTTCCGGTTACTGGATGGGTAGAGAACATCCACGCCGCAACCGAGAACCGCGATGGTTTCCCCGCCTTCCTTCAGCGCGGCCTGGTGCGCAGCGGTGTCGATGCCCTGCGCGAGCCCGCTGGTAATGGCCAGACCCGCTCTCGACAAATCGGCGCTGACGCGTTCAGCGGCCGCCAGACCGTAGGGTGTGGGGCGGCGCGTGCCGACCACCGCAATGGAGTGGGAACTCAGAAGCTTAGGATTGCCTGAGGTAAAGAGCAGAAGCGGCGGGTCGAAGATTTCACGGAGGCGCTGCGGGTAAAGCGTATCTTGAAACGTTATTACTTTAGCGCCGAAGTTGAGCATTTTCTGCTGCTGATCGGCGGCATCTTCAAATGAGCAACCCGAGCAAACATTGCGTGCTTGCGCCGGACTCAGGCCGGCTGCTTCCAACTCTGAGACCGAGGCGCGAAAGATAGCTTGCGGCGACTTCAAGGAACCCAGAAGGCGATTTATCGTGACCGTCCCCAGACCGGGAACCATGCGGAGCGCCAGCCAATACAGAATCTCCTCCGGAGTGAGTGCCGAGTCCTGAATGGTTGCAGAGGAAGCCATGCTTCCTAGGTGGATGAAGTTTGGCTAAGTTCTCAAGAAGGCGAAGCTAACGCGTGAGGCATGAGCGGATGTTTCCAACCAAGAATTGTTAAATTCTTTGCCAACCTGTTGCCTTCAGATGGTTGTTTGAGAGAGTGTATGTAGCTATGAGCACATCTTCGACCAACCGGCGACAGACGGGCAGCCTTCGACGCGCATGAATATTCTGTCCGCCGCTACGGCGCTTCCCCCCTATTACTACTCTCAACGAGTACTGATTGATGCCTTTCGAAAGTATTGGGGCGGACGGCTGGATCGCTTTGATGTCTTAGAAAGGCTGCACGCAGCCGCTCAGGTGGATGGGCGATATCTGGCCCTGCCGATAGAACAGTATCCGCAAGCAAAGTGGGGCGACTCGAATAACGCGTGGATCAAAGCGTCGCTGGACCTTGGCGAAGAAGCGGTGGGCAAGGCGCTGGCGGAGTCAGGTGTCGACAAGGAAGATATTGGCGCATTCTTCTTCGTTTCGATTACCGGTGTCTGCAGTCCGTCGATTGAAGCGCGGCTGATAAATCGCATGGGCCTCAACAGGCGCATGAAGCGCATACCGATATTCGGGCTGGGATGCGTGGCGGGTGCGGCCGGGATTGCGCGCGCGGCGGACTACGTCAAGGCGTTCCCCAAACAGGCGTGCCTATTACTGTCGGTCGAGTTGTGTTCGCTCACGGTTCAGCCGGACGACTTATCGGCCGCCAATCTGATTTCCACCGGGTTGTTCGGCGATGGCGCGGCAGCCGTGGTGGTGGCCGGTTCGGAATACGAGGGGCGGGAAAAAGCGGCTCCCTCGGGTCCGGAAATTGTGGCTACCCGCTCAACGTTTTACAGCGACACCGAAGAGGTGATGGGCTGGGATATTTCCGAAAAGGGGTTTCGGATCATTCTGTCGCGCGATGTACCGGATGTAGTGGTGAAGAATTTGGGACAGGACGCCGCCGAATTTTTGGCGGATCATGGATTGAAGAGAGAAGACATAAAGAGCTTTGTCATTCATACCGGCGGCCCGAAGGTTCTGGAAGCGACACAGAAAGCGCTGGGGCTGACGAATGGGGCGCTGGATGCGTCCTGGATGTGTTTAAGGAAAACCGGAAACCTCTCCTCGGCGTCAGTGTTATTTGTGTTGGAAGAAACATTGAAAAATCGCCGTCCGACGCCGGGAACATGGGGAATTTTAGCGGCTATGGGGCCGGGATTCTGCTCGGAGCTTGTTTTATTGAAGTGGTGAGGCAGTGAAGTGAAGACTATCAGTTGGGTTGCGGTGGCGGGGCTGTTGATGCTGCCGGTGTTTGGGCAGATTGGCCAGTACCCTCCAGGCGGTCAATATCCACCTGGGGGCCAATACCCGCCTGGGGGTCAGTACCCGCCCGGCGGACAATATCCGGGTCAGAACCCTCCCATGGGTCCCGGCATCTCACTGCCGAAGCGGTCCAAAAAGAGCAAGCAGGCTGAGAAAAAAAAGGATGCCGTCCCGGACTTCCATGTAGAAGGCTACGTGATTAACACCTCGGCGGGGAAGCTGAAGATTCACACGGATGACGGCCGGCAAATTGAGTTCACTGTGGACCAGGAAACAAAAGTCACCAAAGATGGCGCCGCCAGCAGCATAGACAAGTTGACCGAAGATGCGTTTGTGCATGTGGATGCATTTGAGGACCAGGAGTGGTTTTTGACGGCGGCTACGGTGGATCTTCGCAAAGACCCGGGGCAAAAGGCAGCGGCTTCCGCAGCGCCTACTCTGATGACGCCGGCAGCGGGTCCGAACGCCGGATCGGGCAGTCAGCCAGACGCAAAGCAGACATTGAATGCCGCTGCGGACGCGCATGGCGGCAACCTGGGGCCGGAGCCGGATGTACCGGGGCGGCCAAGGCTGCATCACGGCAAGCCGGCAGCTCCGGATTCCGCGAGCGACGATGATCCACCTGCCACAGCCACAGCCGCTAAGCCAGCAGGAAAAAGTTCAACCGCCGCCCCAACGAAACAGGCCAATTCGGATGGCTCCATCGACTTTACGATTGGCGATGAGAAAACCGAAGCGCAGCGCAAGCCATCCTCCTACAACGACTTGATTGAGAAGACACGGCAGTGGTCCGAGGCGTTCTCACAAGGTCTGCCCAATTTTGTTTGTGAGCAGGTGACTACTCGCTACATGGAGCCTTCGCGGTCGGAAGGATTTCAGCCTCAGGATGTGCTGTCGGCGAAGGTGATCTATGAAGACGGTAAAGAAGACTACCGCGAGATCTCGGTCGGCGGCAAACGCACGAACAAGAGCATGCTGGAACTGGGAGGGTCCACCTCCACGGGCGAGTTTGCGACTACGCTGAGGAACCTTTTCTCCCCTTATGTCAATGCGGATTTCAAGTTCCGGGAATCCTCCAGCGTGGGGCATACGGCGGTTGCCATTTATGACCTGAAGGTGGCGCTGCCGCGCTCCGATTGGTTCATCTCCATGGGCAGCCAGCAGTTGAGGCCTTCCTATAGCGGCGCAGTCTGGGTGGATAAGGCGACGGCGGAGGTCCGGCATATAGAGATTCAGGCGGAGAACGTGCCGAAAAATTTCCCCGGCGACACGATCATGATGACGGTGGATTATGAGCCGGTTTTCCTGGGGACCAGCAAGTTTCTTCTGCCAGTTCATTCGGAGAATCTGACGTGCTTTCGCGGGACCTCCGTGTGTTCGAAGAACACGATTGATTTCCGGAATTATCACAAGTACTCGGGCGAGAGTACGGTCGAGTTCAAGTAAGGGCACTAGCTTACAATTTTGGAATGACTTCTTCCCTGTCGCGTAGAAATTTTGTGGGAGCGCTAGGCGCCGCGACACTTATGAGTGCGCGCAGTTATTCTGCGGTTATGGGCGCAAACGACCGGCTGCGCATTGGCGTGATTGGCGCGGGTGGCATGGCTACCAATCACATGGAGACGCTGGTGAAGATGCGCGACGGAGACAATCTGGAGATTGTCAACGTTTGCGACATCTACTCCAAGCGCCTGGACAAAGCCGCTCATTTGACCGGTGGCAAGCCTCTCTCCGATTACAAAGCGCTGCTGGATAACAAAGACATCGACTACGTGCTGATTGCCGTGCCCGAGCACTGGCACTACCAGATGGCCATGGATGCGCTGGATGCGGGCAAGCATGTCTACGTTGAGAAGCCGATGACTCACACCATTGAACAGGCTCAGAAACTGGTCAAGAAGGTGCAATCGAGCGGGCGCAAACTCCAGGTGGGCGTGCAGGGCATGTCCGATGAGTCGTATGCGGTTGCGTATGACCATATCAAGGCGGGTGAGTTAGGGCATATTGTGCTGGCGCAGATCGATTATTCGCGAGACTATCAGGGCGATTTCTGGTCCGGCGATGACTACCCGATTGACGCCGATGCGAAGCCTGGAGTCAATCTCGACTGGAGCGCCTGGCTGGGGCCAGCTCCGAAGCGCGAGTGGGATCCGGAGCGCTACTTCCGGTGGCGTCGCTATTGGGATTATTCGGGGGGGATTGCCACTGATTTGTTTATTCATCGCGCCACACGGCTGCTGAAAGCGATGAACCTGACTTATCCCGAGTATGTCGTGGCAACCGGCGGGAAGTTCGAATTCAAGGACAGCGTGGCTGAGATTCCGGACACATTCAATGTTCTGGCTGACTATCCAGGCGGCCCTACGATGCAGTTGGTGTCGTCGATGGCGAATGATGCGCCCATTGACCACATGATCAGAGGCCACAAGGCGACGCTTTACTTCACTGACACGGGGTTCACCATTAAGCCTGAGAAAGAATCAAAGGCTGAGCCTTACACCTACACGAAAACCGGCGCAGAAGATTTGACACTCCACCATAGAAACCTGCAGCAGGCCATCCGCGTGAACGGCCCGCTGAATTGCGATTGCATGCTGGGACTCTATGGAGTGGTGCTATGCGATATGTCCGTGCAATCGTTCCGCAAACGCGAGTATCTGCACTGGGACGCCGCCAATCAGCGCGTCGTCACTAAGGCGTAGTTTCCACCAGCTTGGCGTCCGTTAGCGGATCGTTCTGCTTGCTGCGAATCATAGTGTTCCCTGCGAAGAACAACGCGATTGCCACAAATAAGACGAGAGCGGCGATGCTGGAGCTAAGCCAGAAGCTTGTCCAGTGATAGACGGGGTGGTCTTCGGTTCCTGTCTTGAAGAAGTCGAGTGCGACTCCGGAGAGCAGTGAGCCGATGAACATCCCGAGGCCATACGTCATGAACGTGTAAAAGCCCTGGGCGGTATTGCGAAGAGAAGGCGGGGCTTCCTGGTCTGTGTAAAGCTGGCCGGTGACGAAGAAGAAGTCATAACAGACGCCGTGGACGATGATGGCGAGGTAAAACATCCAGACCAATGCACCGGCGTTTCCGTAAGCCAGCAGGCCGTAGCGGAAGCTCCAGGCTGCCAGGCCGAGCAGGAAAATGGCTTTCACGCTGACTCGACGGAAGACCCAGGGCATGACCAGCATGACGCCGACTTCGGAGACCTGACCTAAAGTCATTTTGCCGGCGGCGTTAACGACTCCGACGTCATTCAAATACTTGTTGGTGAATGAGAAGTAGAACGTCAGCGGGATACACGCCAGCACGGAGGCAATGGCGAAGATCAGATAAGAGCGATTTTTCAACATCACCAGCGCATCCAGGCCGAGGATATCGCGGGCGGTGATGGCTTTTCCCTTTCCTGCGGGCGGCGTGTGCGGCAAGGTCAAGCAGAAGAGCCCCGTAATGACGGAGAGACCGGCGGCGAGCAGGAATTGGTTGGACGAGGTCTCGATCCGAAGCTGTCCCACGATTTGGCCGATGACAATCCAGCCGAAGGTTCCAAAGACACGGAACAGGGGGAATTGGCGCGCATCCGGACAATTCTTGAGAGTGATGGAGGTGGTCAGCGCGAGCGTCGGGAAGTAACAGAGGCAGTACGCCAGCATGAGGCCGTAGACTGCGCCGAAGCTGGTGACTTTAGTTACTAAGAAGAGTAAGACGGCGCCCAGCAGATGAACGGCGCAGAGCACGCGCTCGGTGGAGAAAAAGCGATCCGCCACTAGGCCGACAAAGAATGGAGAAATGATGGAGGCAAGCGCAGTGGTTCCGAAAACCGCACCGGCTTGTGTGCCTGAAAAGTGCAGGGTTGTTGTCAGATAAGTGCTGATGGTGACGTACCAGCAACCCCAAACAACGAAGTTCAGGAACATCATGATACTGAGCCGGACTGAGGTGAAGCTGAACAATGAGATCCTCTCGCTTGTCTAAGTAGTTTACGCCTTTGCGTAACTACTATCGATTAAGTTTTGCAGATAAGTGACGGAAGCGCGAATGTCCGCTTCCTGACGGGTACCGGATATCTCGCGCTCAATGGTAATGGGGCCGGTGTAGTGGAGAGCGCAGAGCTTGGCCATCACTTCGGGGAACCGGACTTTGCCCTGGCCAATGGCTACTTCTTCGCCTAGCTTTTTGGGGTCAGTAGGATACAGACCGTCTTTCGCGTGCAGACCGCGCACATACTTTCCCACCACGTCCAGCGCGCCGACGGGCTCGCCTTTGCCGTAGAGGATCAAATTGGCGGTATCCAGGTTTACGCCGATATTGTCGAGATGGGTGTCTTCAATCGCGCGCAACAGAGTGATGGGCGATTCCTGGCCGGTTTCCATGAGGAACGCTTGGCCATTGGCTTTACAGTGCGCCGCCACATCATGGATGGCCGCCACTACGCCAGGATAAGAGGGCGTGTTGGGATCTTCCGGAATGAAGCCGCAGTGCGTGTGAACCGCTTTGATGCCGCATTTTACGGCTAGGTCAGAAGCGCGTTTAAGTGAATCCATGCGAGCCGCTCTGGTTTCGGGCGGCACAATGCCAATCGTCTTCGGACCCTGATAGAAATCCCACACCATCTTGCCAGGTCCAAGCGTCATCACGGCTGTGGCCTCCACCTGATATTTGGCTAACGCGGCGGTCAGAGCGGGGGCAAGTCCTGCCGGGGATTCGCCCACATGGACCTGGCAGGTGGTCAGGCCGAAGGCTTTGACCTTCGCGATCGCCTGATCGGGCGTCTGTTTGCCCACCACTTCCACCACAACTCCGAGGCGCGGCTTGTTTGAGGCTGTGCCCGCGGAGAGCGGCGTCGCGCCAGCAGCAATGGCGGCTATTGCCGATTTCATGAACAGGCGGCGGTCAGTTGTTTCCATAGCCTTCCTTTGAAGTTAAGATTTTGAAACGGGATGATTCGATCGCCTGCACCCGGCCGCCATTCTTTTCCAGAATGAACGCGGCCAGTTGCGGATCTTTATCGATGAACTCGAGGCCCTTGTGGCAGCCTAAAACGCTGACGGCGGTGGCCGACGGATCGGCCTGAAGTCCGCGGCGAGCAATGGTGGTCACGGTGAGATCGGTCTCCAGACCCATCCCCGTTTTCGGATTAATGATGTGCGAGTATCTCTTGCCGCCTGTATCCAAGTGCTGTTCCTCGCCTCCTGAAGTGGAGACGGCTGCATTCTTCAACAGCAGCACTCGGGTGAATGGCTGGTCTGAGGCATCCAGCGAATCAACGCCAATCTTCCAACCGGGCTGATCGGGAGGGGCATCGCTGAAAGCCAGATCTCCGCTGGCGGCCACCAGGGCGCTGTGAATGCCGAGCTGGCCAATCACCAGTAAGGCTTCATCCGCGGCGTATCCTTTGGCGATCGCGCCTAAATCGAGTTGCATTCCGGGCAAATCAACTTGCATGGTTTGAGCCGCTGCGTCGACGTGCAGACGCCGAAAACCGCAGTGCGCCATGGCATCCGAAATCGCTGGCGGGCCGGGTGCCTGGCCTTGTTTCCGGGCGACTCTCCAGAGCTTGGTCAGCGGCCCCACGGTCACATCGAAAGCGCCGTCCGTCTCGTGCGAAAGCTTTTGCGCGGCCTCCAGCACGGTGGCCAGATCATGACTGATATGGACCGGATGGCCGACAGCGGCCGCGGTTGCGACGTTGAGTTCGCTATCCGGCTTGTAATCGGACATTTCGTTGTCGAGCTGAGCGACGCGTGCAAAGGCCGCCTTGAAAGCTTCCTCAGCCAACTGCGGCCCGGTGGCATAAAGCTCAATCCGGTAGAGCGTACCCATATGCGGCTCTACCGATTCGTAGCGCTGGAGAGCCGGAGTCTGGGCGGCAGATGACAGAACAGCGAAGAGTGACCAAATGAGGAATCTACTGCTCATCATGCTCAACGCCGTTGTTCCAATACTTAAACATTTCTTCGGCGGAAGGCACCACAGCGGGCCGGATGAGACGGAAACCGAGCCATTGCGCATCCGTTTCGTACCAGATGCTTTTCGGCAATTGCGGATCCTGTTGCTTCCAGGATGGATCGGAGGCGACGCGCGCGGCGCAATCTACCTGTGCCGCGGGATCATTCCAGGAACCGCCTCGCACGGAAGTCGGATACGGGGCCGTTTCCTTTACCCAAGGTTCTTTTTCAGCACCGGCTTTGTAGGGAGCGTAGGCGTCTAACGTCCACTCCATAACATTGCCGAGCATGTCATAAAGGCCCCAGGCGTTCGGCTTCTTGGTGGCAACCGTATGATATTTCCCTCCGCTGTTTTCTGAATACCAGGCGTAGTCTTTGAGTTGCGCGACATCGCTGCCGAAGTAAAAAGGCGTGGTGGTGCCGGCGCGGCAGGCATATTCCCACTCGGCTTCAGTCGGAAGGCGGTAAAACTCGCCGGTTTTCGCACTCAACCATTCCGCGTATTTGTTGGCCGCGTGCTGCGTCATGCTGATGGCTGGAAAGCCGTTGATGCCCATACCGAAGCTCATCTCCATGTAAGGGCGGGTGGGACGGCTGACGGCATCGACGGTTGAATCTTTGTTGGTGGTTTCGCCCGCTTGCTTGGCGAACATGAAGAGGCGATATTCATCCCAGGTGACTTCATGGGCCTGCATCCAGAAGGGCTCAATAGAGACCTGGTGGACTGGTTGTTCATCGGGCTTAGCAGTGGAACCCATCATGAACTGCCCGGCCGGGATGGGCACCATGGAATACGAGACGGTGGTGTTGGGAACCTGGACGGTGTAAGGCGCCGCTTCTTTGTGGGAAGCGTTCGCTTCGATCCGCTCGCGGATCCGGCGAACATTTTCCAACTCGCCGCCGGGCCCGGAGGCAGCGGCTGCCTGCGCTGCCGGCTTCGGAGCGACCTTGAGAGTCACGTCGGCCGGCCAGTTTGCGCCCGCTTGAATCCAGCGCGCGATGGTATCTATATCTCCGGCACTCAGCTTTCCGGTGGGAGGCATAGCCCCGCTTTTCATGGTTGTGTAAAGCGGGCTGGCATCCGGCTGGCCGGGAACCACGAGTTTGTGACTCAGCACAAACTCGCGGGACGTCAGGTTGATGTGTTTCGGCTCGGAGCTGTCGTGATGACAGCCGGCGCAGTTTTGCTCAAGGATGGGAGCAACATCTTTAGTAAAGTCGACGGACGCGGTTTGCTGGCCGGCCGCCAACAACAGACCGCCAACAATGGGAGCGAGCAACATGTCTTACAGCCTATATGAACTTGGCCTATATGAACTTGGTAATGCCAGGCTGAGCGCGCGGGGCGACCGGCAGTGCGCCGTCCCAATCCACCTTTTCGGGGAAGATGTGTTCCTGTGAATTAAGCGCCATATCCCAGGTGATTTCCTGACCCGTGTAAGCGGCCATGCGGCCCATCATGGCGAGCAGGGTGCTTGTCGCCATGCGCTTGCCGTTGTTGATCGGTTTATTGTGGCGAATGGCGGCGAACAGGAAATCGTGTTCGCGCTGGTACATGTCGTATTTGGGTCCCGTGTAGGTCCAGTTGGTTTTGCCTTCGACGCGGGGAAGCGGTCCACGTCCGATGGTGATGTTGCCATCCACGCCCATAATGTAGTCGGCGTTTTCGTTGTAGCAGCCTTCAATCTGACGGCACGCTAAGAAGGCGCGGAAACCATCCGGATAAAGGTAATTGACCTCAAAGTGGTCATAGATGTTTCCGCCCTCGGCGGGAATGATTCTGCCGCCAACGCCAACGCAACTTGTGGGCGGCTGGTCACCCATCGACCAGGCAATCTTATCGACGCTGTGGACGGCCTGCTCGACAATGCTGTCGCCGCAGCTCCATACGAAGTTGTACCAGTTCTTCAACTGCCACTGGGTATCGCTCATTCCTGCAGGGCGCTCGCTGGCCGGCGGCATGGGCTTCACGGGGCTGGTGTAGTACGTGGCGTAATAGGCTACCTTTTTGCCGATCGCTCCCTGCTGCAGTTGCTGGAAGGTTTCCTCAATCATCTGGTTATAGCGCCAGCAGAAGCCGGACACCAGTGAGAGATTCTTCTGCGTGGCTTTGTCGGTGGTCGCCAGAACGGAGCGCACGCCGGGAGCATCCGTGGAGATGGGCTTTTCGCAGAAAACGTGCTTATTGGCATCAATACAGGCGGCCAAGTGAGTGGGCCTGAAACCGGGAGGCGTAGCCAGCAGAACCACGTCCACGCCGCTGTCAATCAACTGCTGGTAAGCATTCAATCCAAGGAAGACATTCTTCTGTTCCACCAGGACCCGGGAACCAATCTTGCCAATGCTCTTCAAGGTCTGGAGAGAATGATCCACCTGGGATTGGGCGATGTCGGCCACGGCGGTGAGTTCCGCGTAGTCATCCGCATGGAGCGCCTGGGAGGCCGCCCCCGTGCCGCGTCCGCCGCAACCCACCAAGCCTACTTTAATGGCGTTAGTGACGGTCTGGGCGGAAATAATGGCGGGAAAGCCGGTGATCAGGGAAGCGCCGAATGCCCCGGCCGCCCCCTTCATAAAATCCCGGCGGTCTGGGTTGACTGAATCTGATTTCAAGAGCACCTCGCTATAGGAGAAAGAAAAAGGAACGAAAGTTAAGGAACAGAATAACAAAAATCAGCAATAGCAACAGAAGTTTGTTGATTCTGAACGTCACATGGTGCGAATCTTTGAAGAATACCTATGCTTCGCCGAACGTTCCTGCAGTCCACCCTAGCTTCGAGCGCCGCTTTGGCCGCGATGTCCAAAGCACAAGCCGATACCTCCGGGCGCTTGCCCATCGCCATGGCTGTTGAATACAGCATGCTTCCCAATCACTTATCGATCATGGAACGCTTCCAGCTGGCAAAGGATGCGGGCTTTGAGCGGATCGAATGTCCCACCACGCCAAAGCAGGCTGATGCCGAGGCGATGAAAGCAGCTTCTGAGAAGTGCGGATTGCCCATCCACTCGGTGATGAACATGGATCACTGGAAGTATCCATTCTCTTCGCCCGATCCGGCGGTGGTAGAAAAGACACTGGAAGGCGCGCGAACTTCTATCCGCAACGCTCACCTTTGGGGAGCGGAGACCGTGCTGCTGGTGCCGGCTGTGGTGAATGCCGAGACTACCTACAAGCAAGCGTACGAACGTTCACAGCCGGCCATCAAAAAACTGATTCCGCTGGCCGAAGAACTGAAGGTGACGCTTGCGCTTGAAGAAGTCTGGAACAAGTTTCTGCTAAGTCCGCTGGAGTTCGCGCGCTACATCGACGAATATCAGTCGCCACGCATTCGCGCTTATTTCGATGTGGGCAATGTTGTTCTTTATGGCTATCCGCAGGATTGGATCCGCACGCTGGGACCGCGCATTGCGAAGCTTCATATCAAAGATTTTTACTTCAGAAAGATGGAAGCCAAGTGGGTGCCCCTGGGTGAGGGCGATATTGACTGGAAGGCCGTTTACCAGGCCCTTCACGACATCGGGTACAAAGGAACCGCCACGCTGGAACTGGATGGCGGCGACGCCCCTTATCTAAAAGAAATGCGCCGCCGTTTTGATCTGATCCTGACGGGCCAGATGACCCGCATGTCGTCGTAGTTTACTGTCGATGTGACAAATCTCGAATCATGATGTCGCGGAATTTCATGTTGCCGCGGCCGCCGGCATGCAGTTGCAGCGCAATGGGACCGTCGAATGACTTGGGAGTCGGGTCAGTGAAGTCGATCATTTGGACGCCGTTCAGGCGAGCCCGATAACGATTTCCCACGACCTCAAGAGAGTACTCATTCCATTCAGCCATTCTGACGACGGTCTCATTTTCCGGCGCAGGCCAAACGATCCATTGGCGTCCATCGCCATAGATTCCGGCGGTGTGTTTGCCGATAGTGCAATCGACCTCGAACTGCAGACCCTGGGTGACATCAGCGGTGCCCGGTTTGAACGCCGTGTGAAAGAACACTCCGCTGTTGCCATCGCCTTCACAGCGAAACTTCAGAGAGAGCTGGAAATCCTGGAAGGACTTCTCAGTCTGCAAATAGCCATAATCCTGCGTGATTCCTTTGCCATGGATGACGCCATCCTCGACGGTCCAACTTTCTTTGCCGATTTTGACCCAGCCGGACAAATCTTTTCCGTTGAACAAGGAAACCCAGTCCTCACCCGGCAGCGGTTTTGTGGGGCCGTCTTGCGCAACCGCCAGCATGGAGAGCAAGGGAATACAAAGAAGAGGCAAAAACCTTTTAACGAATTTCATTGTTTGAGATTACTACTGCTATACTTTGCGAACAAGTCACTTGCCTCTCAAAGTTATAACCTCCGCACTTCTCGCTGCCGCGTTCGCAGTGAACGCCCAAGACTCAGGCTATCGGAACTGGACCGTTTACGGCGGCAGTCCTGATTCAGCTCAGTATTCGGCCTTAAGCCAGATCAATAAATCGAACGTCAATAAGCTGAAGATGGCCTGGAGTTACTCCACAGGCGACCAGAATCACTACTTCTTCGATCCGATTGTCGACCACGGATTGATGTATGTGATGGCGAAGAACAATTCGATTGTGGCGCTGGATGCGGCTACCGGGAAAGAGGTTTGGATCCACAAGACTGACCCAAACAGCCGGCTCATCAACAATCGGGGCCTCAACTACTGGGAGTCAAGCGATGGCTCTGACCGCAGAGTTCTGTACGCGCAAGACAATTACCTGCAGGCGCTGGATGGCAAAACCGGCCGCTTGATCACCTCGTTCGGTAAAAACGGACGCGTGGATCTGCGCGAAGGACTGGGCCGCAAGCCGGAAGGCATTGTTCTGGTTCAATCCACGACACCAGGCCGAGTGTTTGAAAACCTGATCATTCTGGGATCGGCGACCAATCAGGAATACGAGTCCGCGCCCGGTGATATTCGGGCCTACGATACGCGCACGGGACAACTCGTCTGGACGTTTCATACGATCCCGCACCCCGGCGAGTTTGGCTATGACACCTGGCCGAAAGATGCCTGGAAGACCATCGGGGGCGCCAACTCGTGGAGCGCGATGTCGATTGATGAGAAACGTGGAATTGTTTACGTCCCCACCGGCAGCCCCAAGTACAACTTTTATGGAGCCGACCGCCTGGGCGCCGATCTATTCGGAGATTGCCTGCTGGCGCTGGATGCACGCACCGGCAAACGCATTTGGCATTACCAGATGGTTCACCACGACATCTGGGATTACGACGCCGCCACCGGTCCGAAACTTTTGACGATCCGTCACAACGGAAAAATGGTGGACGCCGTGGCGGAGGCCACCAAACAAGGGTTCCTGTTTGTCTTTGACCGCGTCACGGGCGAGCCCCTTTGGCCGATAGAAGAACGGGCTGTCCCGAAATCAGACATGCCCGGCGAGGAAACATGGCCGACGCAGCCATTTCCCACCAATCCCCCGCCCTTTGCGCGCCAGACCTTCACGGCTGCGGACTTGAACAACTACATGCCAAACGAGGAACGGGCCCGTTTCAAGGATGAAATGGAGAGCGCTCGCAACGAGGGCTTATTCACGCCTCCCGGCTTGCGGAACACGGTTGAAATGCCCGGCAACAATGGCGGCGCCAATTGGGGTGGTGCGGCGATTGACCCCGCCAACGGCACGCTCTATGTAGCATCGAAAGATCTGCCCTCCATGCTGAAACTGGAACCCGAGAAGGAGATAGCAACTCCTCCTAACGGCTCACCGGAGCAGCAGGGACTGGAAGTCTATCGCGCGAAATGCCAGTTATGCCACCATGCGGATCTACAAGGCCAACCGCCGACTGTGCCTTCTCTGGCACATGTCGGCTCGCACATGAACCGCCAGCAGGTGGAGAACATGGTCACGCACGGCAAAGGCCTGATGCCTGCTTTTGCTGATTTGAAGCATGATGATCTGCAGCATCTGATGGCGTTTCTGTTCAGCAGTTCACCAACCGATGTGAAGTCGGCAGCGCCTGGAACCAGTTCCGCTACTGCTAAGCCCGTGACGCATTACCGCTCCGGCTTTGGATTCATGCTAACGGCAGAAGGCGAATCGCCCATCACTCCGCCTTGGGCTTCGCTGACGGCTTATGATTTGAACCAAGGCACCATCAAGTGGAAGATTCCCATGGGTGACGTTCCCGAATTGGCCGCTAGAGGCATTAAAGACACCGGTGTGCATTTCCCGAAGTATGGACCGGTTGTAACTGCTGGCGGCATTATCTTCACTGGCACTCGAGACCGCAAAGTGCGCGCGGTGGATGAGGAAACCGGGAAAGTGATCTGGGAAACCGAGGTCCCTACAGCCATGGAAGGCATTCCAGCGGTTTATGACGTGAACGGCCGCGAGTACATTGTCTTCTGCGCAGCCGGCATAGCCGAACTGAAACCAGGCAACCCTAAGGGCGGTGCATACATCGCGTTCACGCTAAGCGACAACTGATAGACTTTTCAGCTTGAACAAGGTCTACGAAAGCTGTGAGGCCGCGATCGCCGATGTGCAGGACGGCTCTACTATCATGCTCGGGGGCTTCGGATTGTGCGGGATTCCTGAGAATCTGATTGCCGCATTGATAGCCAGGAACGTTCGCAACCTGCACACCATTGCCAACAACATGGGCATCGACGGTTTCGGCATGGGCCTGATGCTGGAAGCCGGCATGGTTGCTTCGCATATTGGCAGCTATGTGGGTGAGAACAAGCTGCTCGAGGAAATGGTGATTGCGGGCAAGCTGAAAGTCACGCTGGTGCCCCAGGGAACCTTGGCAGAGCGCATTCGTGCGGGCGGCGCCGGTATTCCCGCGTTTTACACGCCCACGGGCGTCGGGACCGTTGTGGCGGATGGCAAGGAAGTTCGCGAATTCAACGGCCGGCAATATCTCTTGGAACATGCGCTGTCTGCCGATTTCGCTTTCGTTAAGGCATGGAAGGGGGACCGCTTAGGCAACCTGGTCTACCGCAAGACCGCGCGGAATTTCAATCCCATGATGGCCACTGCGGCGCGCTGCACTATCGCGGAGGTGGAAGAACTAGTGGAACCGGGAACACTCGACGGCGATAGCGTGGTGACGCCAGGCATCTATGTAAAGCGCATGGTGGTGGGCCGGCATTATCAGAAGCGCATTGAGCGTCGAACCGTCACTGGACCAACAAAATGACGGATCCGAGAGAAGTCATCGCCAGACGGGCGGCGAAGGAGCTGCGCGACGGGTTCTATGTCAACCTCGGCATCGGCATTCCGACAATGGTGGCGAACTATGTTGCGCCGGACATTGAAGTGATTATTCAATCGGAAAACGGCATGCTGGGCGTGGGGCCTTATCCGCTGGCCGGCAATGAAGATCCGGATTTGATCAACGCAGGTAAGGAGACGGTGAGCGAGTTACCCGGCACTTCCTATTTTTCAAGCGCCGAATCATTCGGCATGATTCGCGGCGGCCACGTGGATCTGAGTATCTTGGGAGCCTTGGAGGTGGATTGCGAAGGGAATCTCGCCAACTGGATGGTTCCTGGGAAAATGGTCAAGGGCATGGGCGGGGCGATGGATCTGGTGGCCAGCGCCAGGCGCGTGATTGTCGCCATGGAACACACCACGAAGCGCGGCGAGCCCAAGATTTTGAACAAGTGCACGCTGCCGCTCACGGGCAGAAAAGTGGTGGATACCATCATCACGGAACTTGCCGTGATCCGTGTAACGCCCGAGGGCCTGCTGCTGATGGAAACCGCCCCTGGCGTGACCGCGCAGGACGTTCAACGATTGACCGGGACGCCGCTAAGATCCGGGCTCTGACGCCTTCTTTAGCGTGACGGCGGGCACGTCCGCTTCCCGGACATTCTTGTTCAACGCGGGAATCTTCTCTTCCGTTATCTGGTTCCACAACTTCAGCTGCGCATTGATCTGGGTAGCAAGATCTTCATAGACCTGCTGTTCCGCCGCAGTTGGCTGCGCATCAGAGGATTCAATATCGCTCAGCAGCGCGGCCAGCTTATTGTTCAGCTTGACGGGAAAGTTCAGCGGATCTTCACTGGCTTTGCTCTTGGTCTGGTAGAGAGCCTCTTCCACTTGGGTCATTTCCGCTGAAAGACTCTTCGCCTCAGCCAGCACCGCCTTGGATTTGTCCGTCTGTGTAGCGGATTCCAGGCGAGCGGTCAACTCATCGATTTGCTTGCGCGTCTGGCCGATTTGAATCACCGCTTCATTTGTGCGGCTTAGTTTGTCACGCGTTTGGAGCGCTAGCTCAAGTTGCGCATTGAACTGTTCGGGCGTAGTGGTCAGCCGTGGATCCTTTCGAACCTCAAACTTCTGTGTTTGCGTTTTGCCATCAACCGTGAGCCGCACTTGATAGGTTCCGGGCACCACAGCGGGACCGCGAACACCTCCCGCCCAGAGAATCATGCCGGGAAAGCGCGTTGCGTCCGGATATCTCAGATCCCACTCGAACCGGTTTAAACCCTGCTCGGCAGGGGCGACTGCGTTCTTCTGGCCGGGTTGGTCCTCGTCGTCCTCCTCCTCGGGCGGAGTGGTCGGCTGTTCCGGTTTAATCGCTTTGCTCGAAAACTTCCTGATCAGCTTGCCGCTTCCGTCCAGAAATTCGACGGTTACGTCGCCGGCAGGCTTGCTCTTGAGCCAGTAGTAGATCACCGCGCCGTTCGCGGGGTTAGTTCCCCCTGCCCCGCCTCTCCCATAGCCGCGGCCGAACGCGCCCCGATAGCTGTGCTTTGGTTCGAAGAGGTGAAACTCTTCATTCATCAAGCTTTCGCTCAACTGGGCCAGCACGTTCGTGTCGTCGAATATCCAGAAGGCTCGGCCATGCGTAGCGGCCACGAGTTCCCGTTCGCGTTTCTGAACCGCCAGGTCCGCGATTTGAGTGACCGGCAGATTCAATTGCAGGGACTGCCACTTAGCACCGCCATTGAAAGAAACATAGATGCCGGTCTCAGTGCCGGCATACAAAAGATCCCGCTTATTCGGGTCTTCCCGAATGCAGCGAGTAAACGCGCCAGATGGCAGGCCGTTGATGATTTCCTGCCAGCTCTTGCCGTAATCGACTGTTTTATACAGATAGGGGCGGTTATCGTCGAACTTATACATGGTTCCCGCGATGTAGGCCGTGCCGGCATCAAAGGGCGACGCCTCCATGGAGTTGATCTGCATCCACTCGGGAGCATTTTTCGGCGTGACATTTTCCCAATGTGCGCCGCCGTCGCGAGTCAGATGGACGAGTCCGTCGTCCGATCCCACCCACATCACGCCTTTCCGCACCGGCGATTCTTCCACGGTGAAGATGGTGTCGTAATATTCGACGCTGGTGTTGTCCTTGGTGATGGGGCCGCCCGATGAAATCTGCTTTGATTTGTCGTTGCGAGTCAGGTCTCCGCTAATCGGTTTCCAACTCTGTCCTTCGTCACTGGAGGCAAACAGAACATTCCCGCCCGCGAACATCAGGTTCGGATCATGCATTGAAAACAAAAGCGGGAACGTCCATTGAAAGCGGTATTTGAGCTTGTCCGGCGCCCAACCCATCTCGTTGTCCGGCCAGATGGTGATGTCTCGCGTCTGGCCGTCGTGATGGTCGTAACGGGTGATGAGGCCGTCGTAAGAACCGGCAAAGACGATATTCGAATCCTTGGGGTCGGGCGCAATCCAGCCGCTTTCGCCGCCGCCAACCGGATGCCAGTCGCGTTCGCCGATGCTGCCGGAGGAAGAGCGGGACGCAATCGTGACGGTGGTGTTGTCCTGCTGTGCTCCGTAGGCGTGATAGGGAAAGTCGTCGTCAAGCGCCACCCGATAAAACTGGGCGGTGGGCTGATTGTCTTCGGTGGTCCAGTTTTTGCCGGAGTTAGTGCTCACGGTTGCGCCGCCATCGTTGCCTTCAATCATGCGCTGCGAATCGCTGGCGGAGATCCATAAAACGTGGTTATCTCCATGCGGGGTCGAAATCGCGTTCCAGGTTTTGCCGCCATCGTCCGAACGAAAGAATTCAACGTTCGTGGCGTAGACCTTGTCCGGGTCTTTCGTGTCGGCAAAGATGCGTCCGTAGTACCAGGCGCGCTGCCGCAGCTTGCGCTGGTCATTCATCTTCTTCCAGGTTTTACCGGCGTCGTCGGAACGAAAAACTCCGCCGTCTTCCGCTTCGATCAACGCCCAGACACGCTCGGGATTAGCCGGCGAAACCGTGAGCCCAATGTTGCCGATGACGCCTTTGGGGAGTCCAGGATTTTTTGTGAGTTCATTCCAGGTATCGCCGCCGTCAACGGATTTGAAGATACCGCTGGAGGGTCCGCCGCTCTCCAGATCCCAAGGTTTGCGGTAAGCCTCCCAGAAGCCGGCGTAAAGGATGTTCGCGTTTGTCGGGTCAAAGACTAACTCGCTGGCTCCCGCCTTCGGGCCTCGAGAGAAGATCTTGTCCCAGGTCTTGCCGCCGTCCTTCGACCGGTAAATGCCGCGCTCGTCATTCGGACCCCACACATGACCCAGCGCCGCAACATACACCAGATCCGGGTTCTTCGGATTCACTCGGACGCGCGAGATCTGGCGCGTGTTTTCCAGGCCGATGTGTTTCCAGGTTTTGCCGGCATCGGTGGACTTATACATGCCGTCGCCGCTTGCGACATTACCCCGGATATCGTACTCACCGGTGCCCACATAAACGATGTTAGGATCGGACTCCGAGACCGCAATATCTCCGATGGAAGCCGTGCCAAACGGTTGGCCGTCTGAGACGCATTGCCAGTTAAAGCCCCCATTGGTTGTCTTCCAAACTCCACCGTCCGCGCCGCCAAAGTAGAACACATTCGGCTGAGACTCCACACCGGTAACGGCCGCTACTCTTCCTCCCCGGAACGGGCCAATCTGACGCCACTTCAGCGCTCTCAACGTGCTGACATCCTGCGCGCTCAATACTGTGGAGAGGGCTACACAAGCCACCAAGAGGGATTTGTTAAAAGTCACGAGCCCATATTGTACTGAATTCCGGGCCTTTTAGAAGTAGTACCAGCGCCTAGAACGGCTTAAATACGGGAGAATCGGAGTATGATTCAGCGCGAGCCAAAAGATGACATTAACCTGGGGCCAGACTCGGCCGGCCAGTCGGGGGACACCCAGGGCCTTTACAATCCGGAGGACAGCGAATCAGAGAGCGTCCTGGAGCTTCTGGAGGAAGGTAACGCGTTTGAGGCCTCGGTGGTGAGCGGCATTGAGAATGCCCGGCCTGCCGGCGACGGACCGGTTACCACTCAAGAAGTGGACGAAGAAGACGTTCCCGCGGAATATCTGGAATCTCGCGAGAGCCAGCGCTAACCAGCGCCGCTTTACTTCAGAGCAACGGTGAGACCTAGCGCCTTGATATAGCCTGGGTTCACCCGGCAGTTCTTGAACAGAACCGCTTCCAGCAGGCCAGCCATAGCCTTCCTTGAATCTTCGACGGTTAGCCGCGCCCCAATCCGTTTCTCCGCATTGCCCGTACCCGACGGCATTTGCGCAAGCGCGATGACCGCGTCCCATCCGGCAGGCTTCACTATGGACACCGGGCACGAAGATTTTTCCATCTTCTTGTAGGGCCAGAAGCACCAGCCCACATCATTGGCCTCCAAGGTGGTCACGAACTGCTTCACCCAAAGGTCCGTATTCTCGCCCGATTCACCACACCAGAGCGGCACGTTGTACTTCTCCCGAAATTTGAGGTACTGTTCCAGAGAAGCCTTCACCGGCGGCATCCAATATTTGTGGAGCTGATAAATCAGATTGCTGTCGAACGGCGGCCCGAACACATCGAAATTCGAATCCCATTGCGCACCGCCCAGGATGATGATGTGGTTCTGATCGACAGCTCTGATGGCAGCCGTGATCCGCTTATACAAAGGCTCCAGCGCAGCATTGTATTTTCGTAAGCGCGGGAAGTGGGGGATCGGTTCGTTCAGCAGATCGTAGCCCAGAACGATGGGCTCATCGCGGTAATGGCGCGCGATCCGGATCCACACATCAATCAGCAACTGCTGCTGTTCCGGACTTTCGTAGAGCCAAGGGTAGCCGAAACTATCGTCGATGTTCGTTCCGGTTTGACCTCCGGGCGCGCAATGCATATCCAGAATCACCCAAAGGTTCGCGTCTCTGCACCATTGAATGACGGGATCTAACATCGCAAAGCCCGAATCCGCGGTGAAGAACTTGTAATGCAGAGGAATTCGAACGGAATTGAAGCCGCATTTCTGAATGAACCGAATGTCGGATTGCGTGATGTAGTTGCGGCGATAAGCCTGCCAAAACTCATCGGCTGCAGACGGGCCGATTAATTCATTCACAAACTCTTCAATCTCGCGCGGCGCTTCCGGTCCCTTGTCGAAAAGGAACATGTAGCCTTCCTGCTCCAGCCAGTTGCCCAGGTTGATTCCGCGCAGAAGCAGCTTGTTCCCACTCGGGGAAAGGATGTCCCGGCCCTTGGTGCGAACGAATGTAGCCGGCGGCTGAGCCAAACTCAAGCTGGATGCCAGGCCGGCAAGCAGTACCTCCCGGCGTGAAAGCTGCATTAGTTCCCTTTTCCTGCTGGCGTCGGTTTCATGCCGCGAAAGTCCCTGAGCCGCGAATCCATGATGGCAGCCAGGCGACCATAATTCATCCAGGTGTCGGCGACGGTGTAGGTTCCGTTGGTTCTCGAGACCAGCACTGCGTCGAAGTCACGCAGGAACTCTTCTTCGTAATAACAATCGGTGAATTCCTGCGCCTCTTTATTCAAAGCCTCACTCGTGAGGCGTCCGCCGCAGTATGCGAATAGGAAGTCACGGCCGGTTATCTGTTTGCTGCGAACCTCTTCCACCGCCTCCGGAGCGCTTTGGCGAAGCCAGAAACTCTCCAGCCGGCTGGCAATGATCCAGCCAAGATACATGCCGATGTGCGTTCCCGCGTTTCGGGGATTAAGCTGCCGGGCCGTAAAAGCGGGAGCGCCTAGATGATAAGCGGCGTCGTCATAGGCAGCCGGATTCAACGTAGTCCGAGTCATGGTTACACTTCGAAAAACGGGCGGAATCAGGCTATATTGAAAGCCGCCCCCATGAAGGAGCATATCGAATTAGGGTTTACACACCGCTTCGAACCCGCCACGCACGCTGGAGCGCCCACGCTATTGCTCCTGCACGGTTCAGGTGGCGATGAAAACAGCTTGATTGCGTTCGGCCGTGCTATTGCACCGGGCGCCGCTTTGCTCAGTCCCCGTGGGAATGCTGTGGATCGTGGGTCGAACCGGTTCTTCGCGCGTCCAGGCAATCCGTCCGTCACGGATCCTGAAGTGAACGCGCGCACGGCCGAACTCGCGAAATTCACACGGGATGCGGCCAAGCATTACAAACTGCGGGAACCGTTGGTGCTGGCCGGCTTCTCAAACGGCGCCAATATGGCTGTGCATCTTTTGCTGCATGAGCACGGCGATTGGTCGGGTGCAATCCTGATGCGTGGCATGGCAGCCGACGATCACTCACCACACAATAATTTGCACTCTCTTCCAGTACTCGTGCTGAGCGGTATTGCCGATCCCATTGTTCAAACCGATCAGGCTGAGGATCTGGCGCTGCAACTGCGGAGCGCGGGAGCAGCGGTTACGCTTCACTGGGAAGAAACGGGCCACAACCTTGGCCAGGGAGACGTTCTGATGGCCTTTGATTGGTCACGCCGCTTTTACAAACTGGGCCGGCCGAACTCGTCCGTGGCACAGCAGCACAGTAAACTGAAGGTTTGACTTGAGTTCTGGGTATCCAGTTTGGCGACACAACCGAAAACAACATTTCCCAGTACATCTCGCATCCCGGTCGAATCGCGCCGTATTGCTCAGCTCGCTGAGGAGACGGAACTCTTCCAGGCTCAACGCTGGTTCGCGCGTGAGCGGGCCTGGATCAATGACATCCACCTGCAGTTGTGCCGCGTTCCCGCACCCACTTTCTTCGAGCAGGCGCGCGCCGAATGGTTTGTTCGTGAACTGACGAATCTGAGCTGGCATGCTTCGCTCGACCGCGCCGGCAACGTGGTGGCCAGTTTCGGCGCGCAAGCCACGGGACCGTTTACCGTTGTTTCCGCACATCTGGATACGGTGCTGGCGCCCGGCCGTCCGGAAGACATTCACTACTCACCGGATGGAAGGCTGATTGGTCCGGGAACGGCCGATAACGGGTCCGGCCTTTCGGCGTTGCTGGCGCTGGCTCGCGTCTTCTCTGAAACGTCTGATCTGTATCCTATTGCCTCGTCGGTTCTGCTGGTGGCCAATGTGGGCGAGGAAGGCGAAGGCAATTTGAGCGGCATGCGCTATCTCTGCCGCCATCATCCGCAAGCCGAGCAGTTCAGAGCATTTGTAGTCCTGGATGGGCCGTCCTCTGAACACGTCACCGCCCAGGCGCTGGCCAGCCGCCGCTTTGAAATCAGCTTCAACGGTCCTGGAGGCCACAGCTGGAATGATTACGGCACGCCTAATCCCGTCCACGCGATCAGCGACGTCATCTATTCGTTTGCCAGAGATGCCAACGGAAGGCTCGGGGCGGACCGCCGAATTCGTTGTTCCTTCAACTTCGGCATCGTCGAAGGGGGCAGCAGCGTGAACTCCATCCCCTCCAGCGCTCGGACCAAACTGGATCTTCGTTCCGAAGAACCGGCCTTGTTGGAGGAGTTTTCCGCGCTGCTGACCAATTGCGTAGAGCGTGCGCTGGAGAATGGCAACCGTACCGCCCGGAACGCGCGGCTCACGGCTAAGGTTCGCGAACTGGGCTCTCGTCCCGGCGGCCGCTTGCCTGAAGATTCGCCGCTCCTGAAGATCATTTACTCGGTCGACCAGTACCTCAGCATCCGCTCACGCCTGGATTGCGCTTCCACGGATGCAAATGTCCCCCTTTCCATGGGCCTGCCGGCCGTGTCTGTTGGCGCGGGCGGCCAAGGCGGAGGCGCGCATACGACCCAGGAGTGGTATTCGCCTGAAGGCCGCGAACAGGGCCTGCGGCGGATCCTCCTCATACTGGCGGCCTTGTGCCAGCCTGGCGCGCCCTCTGCGGCGGATTAGGTCTAGGCCTTGATCTCAGTCGAAAAGCAGACAGCCCGCTGGCAGGCAGACTTGGCGCTGGCTCTGGTCGCCCTGGTTTGGGGTACAACATTCGTGGTTGTCAAACAGGCAATCACACAAATTTCAACGCTCTATTTTCTTTCGCTCCGCTTCTCACTCGCGTCGCTTTGCCTTCTGCTGCTCTTCCTGCCTTCGTTTCGTAAAATGACCCGGACCCAGCTCTGGTGCGGACTCAGGGGAGGGTTCATCGCCGGATTGCTGCTCTGGTCCGGCTACGTGTTGCAGACTTTCGGCCTGCGCTATACCAGCGCCGGAAACTCAGGGTTTCTCACGGGATTCTATATCGTGCTGGTGCCGCTGATGGGCGCGGCCATTTACCGGCAGAGACCGTCCGCCCGCGAACTCACGGGCGTCGCCATTGCGACGGCCGGAATGATTGTGATGACCATGCCCTCTTCCGGAACTGCTTTCTCGATCAATTTCGGCGACTTTCTGACCATCTGCTGTGCGGTCGCGTTTGCCTTCCATCTTCTAGTTCTGGGGCATTTCTCAAAGCGTGAAAAGGTGGAAGCGGTCGCGCTGGGGCAAATTGCTTGCGCCGCTCTTCTCTCCACGGTGTCTCTGGCCGTCGAAAGACCCGCTGCGAAATGGTCGCCTTCAGTCGTCTGGGCCATCGTACTGACTGCCGTTTTCGCCACAGCGCTGGCTTTTGCGCTTCAGACATGGGGACAGAAGCACACCACGCCTACCCGGACTGCCCTGATCTTCGCCCTCGAACCTGTTTTCGCGCTGGTTACCGCTATTGCCTTCGGAGAACAAGCCCGCTGGTTCGCTTTTGTGGGCGGTTCGCTCATTCTATTGGGCATAGTAGCCGTTGAAATCAAGCCCGCGCACTCGTCTGCAACTCTTTATACTGAGAGCTAAGGCTTCAGTGTGGCTCCTAGAATCTTGCAATACCTTGGTCGGCTTAAGCGTCAGCGCGGCTTTTTAAGCTTCGGTCTGCTCTTGTGCACCCTTGGCATCGGCATTGTGATCGGCACTATATTGAACACTGGCGTAAGGGCTGATCGCCAAACCCAGGCGGCTGCTCCTGACGCTTCGCCGCTTTCCATTCCCGAAGCGGTTCCGATCTCGAACGAGTTCACACGTCTCACCAAGCGCGTAGAACCTTCGGTCGTTTATATCCAATCGGACTATCTGCCGAAGCCCGGCAAGCACACAGGCCCGTCCGTTGACGAGGATGATGCCGCTCCGGATTCGCCCGACAGCAGCGAACAGGATCATGAGCCGTCGCAGGTTTTTAAGAAATTCTTCGGAAAACCCGAGCCAAGAACTTACCGGAGCGAAGGTTCAGGCACGGGCTTTGTGGTGGATAAGAACGGCTATATCATCACCAATCAGCACGTGGTGGAAAATGCCGACCGAATCAAGGTTCGCGTGGCAGGGGACGAAACGGAATACCGCGGGCGGGTAGTTGGCTTCGATACCGAAACCGATGTCGCAGTCGTCAAAATCGACGCGCATCGCCCTCTCGCTCCGGTGCAGATCGGCAACTCGGACAGCGTCCAGGTGGGCGATTGGGTGATTGCTATTGGCTCGCCTTTCGGGCTGCAAGCCACCGTGACCGCCGGCATTATCAGCGCGCAGCGCACCAGCCGCGACCTCCCGCTGGCCGGTACTTTTCAAAATTTCCTGCAGACTGATGCGGCCATCAATCCAGGCAACAGCGGGGGCCCTTTGCTCAACACCCGCGGCGAAGTCATTGGCATCAACACCATGATTGCCACCCGCGGCGGGTCAAATGAGGGAATCGGATTCGCGCTGCCGTCGAATACAGCGGTGAAGGTCTATAACGAGATCATCCGTCAGGGTCGCGTCATCAGAGGTTCCATTGGCATCAGCTGGCGGAACACCACCAGCCAGGCCGACACCCTGCTGGCTTTCGGCCTCGATCACGGGGTGCTGGTGGGCTCCGTTTCGCCGTCTGGCCCCGCTGGGAAAGCCGGTATTAAGCCGGATGACGTGATTGTCGCCATTGACAGCAAACCTGTGCGCGACGGCGAGGACCTCGCAAACAGAGTGGCGGATCTTCCCATCGGGACCGCCGTGAACGTGACGGTTGACCGGGAAGGCAAAAAGCTGGATTACAAGTTGGATATCGCCGAACGGTCTGTGATCTGGAATGGGCAGCCACAGGTGACGAATATAACCCCGCCGGTGACTCCCAGCGCTACCGGTGCGAAGCCTTCCCGGTTCGGCATCACGATTCAGCGCCTGACCGAAAAGGAGCGGTCAGACCTTTCCATTGACGATAAATCGGGCGTCAAGGTGGTCACGGTTGACCCCGGTTCCTTCGCTGACGACATCGGCATGGTGGAAGGCGATACCATTCTTGCCATCAACCGCCAGCGTGTCTCATCGCCGGATGACGTGGTGAAGGCGCAAGCCGAGTTCAAAGCGGGCCAACCGGTCGCGGTGCATATTGTGCGCTCACCTGCTTTGGGCGGTCATCATGGAGAGCCTCAGCGCTACTATCTTTCGGGCCGCCTGCCGGTTGATTAAGGGTTACGCTAGGCCAGACACTTTAGCGTTTCATTCACCAGCGCTTCAGTGCCTTTGTACGGATCGCCCGTGGCGGTGTCGAATTCCATAGAGAAGTAGCCTCGATAGGAGCGTTCACGGGCCAAAGCGAAAAGAGCGGGCAGGTCCATCTGATAAACCTGACCCTCTTTACCTTTGACCTCGGCTTTGACGTGGCACATGTTGTACGCGTGCGTCAGCATGGCGCCGACGGCTTTGTAGTTATACGGCGCATCGTGCCCTCGAATGGAATTGCCGAAGTCGGGAAGAGCGCGCAGATACGGATGATTGACCTTGCTGACGACTTCGGCAATGAAGAACGGATCTTCCGCACCGGGGGCGTCGTTTTCCAGATTCACCACCACATTCCGCTTCGCTCCATAATCGGCCAGTCGCCCCAGGCACTCCGCGGTGACGGGCACTGAAGGAACCGTGTCACGGACGGGCGATTGCAGGTGCTGCCGAACGCTGGGAGATCCCAGCGTTGCGGCGATGTCAATCCAGCGCCGGCCGAAGGCTAGCGCCTCATCCCGAACGGATTGGGAAGGATGGGAAAAATCGCGGCCGGCTAAGCCTAAATCCACCAGATGGGATTGGGCGCTATCGATAGCCACCCGGAACTGCTTCAGGTAATCAGGGTCGGTAGAGCGCAGATGATCCCCCAGCGGGTTGATGTTGTGGACGCCAAAGCGTTTGGCAATCATGCCCGGAAATTCGGTGAGGTCCATGCCGGGGAGGTCTTTGTTGCGGCCGCCATTGGTGGGGCTTTCGATGTAAGCGCGAAACGGATAAGACGTCACAGACAAGCGGCGTCTCGGCACAGAGGGAAAGTGCTCAGCGGGGGAGGTCACTTGCAGACCAGCCGGTTCAGCGGCAACCACCGGTTCAGCAGCAATCAGTGGAACGGCGGCAACAGCTTGCAAAAATGCTCGTCGTGTGCTGGACATAGTTAAACAGTTCTGAGTTTATCTATCGCGGAGAACGTAAGCAACCGTGTCGGCATTGGCATCGGCGATCTGTGGACGCGGCTGCGGATTCAGGCGCGAGCCAAAGATCAGCTCGCATAAAGCGAAGGCACAAAGAGTTGCCACGGAGTTCGTAAAGACGTCATTCCATTCCAGCGCATTTCGAAAACTCAGATGTTGCAGCAGTTCTGTGAAGAATCCAATAAACAGGACCACGGTCAATGCCACAGTTTTCCCCAAAACCGCCTTGCGTGGGCTCTTTGCGATGGATTGTGCGGCGAACCAGCCGACGCAGGCCAGCGCGCCAAACAGAGCCAAATGAACCGATACGTGAATCCGGTCGGCCTTGACGATATCGGCATGAGTCGCCCGCTGGTGAGCGCGGGTGCCGAGAGCCATGCGATTGATAGGCGCTACCGATAGGATGACGACGGCCAGGCAGAATAGGATGGCAAGCAGCAGGATGCTGCGGCGCCACTTTGAATTTTTAGAAGTTGGCATTAACGAAGCTTTGGCTAGTCACCAAAATGGAGAAACTTATATCCGGCCTAACGTCAACTAGTTGGCTGATCTTTAGCGAGTCTTCTAATTTTCGCAGACGGAGACTGTGGGTGAAAAAAGTTGTTCCGGGAGAACAGCGGAGAACAGAAGACGCTCGCCGTAATGAGCCGGCGGCAAAGGAGTTAGTGTTGAAGTTAAAAATTGCTAAGTGGCGTTGGCCCATGACCATGGCGGGGGTTTCCGTTCTTATGGCGATGCTGATGACGGTGACTTCATTAGCGCAGACGCGGTTATCGCCTGGGCAGCTTCCCACGTTGCAAGGCGCAGTGCAAGGGAATGCGAACAGTACTCAGCTGCGGGATATCACCAGCGCGGTAGATCATGAGGTGACGCCGACGACCGGAATCGCGGGTGCGATCGCAGCCTGTGGGACCACCACCTCCTGCTCGGTTCTGGTGCCCCCAAGCTACACGAAGACCGAAGCAGTGCCGGGATACGGCTTGGATCCAAACAACGAAGGACTGCCCTCGACCACCCCTGGAAACATTACCATCTTCGATCAAAGGTATGGCGACGCGCGCATGGCGGTAAACCCGTGGGGTTATCGCGACGGGCTGATCACATCCCCCAACGGTTGGGTTTACAACTATTACTCGAAGCAGTTTGCAGCCGCTATCGTCACTCCGCTCTACATTCTGCAGAATTCATGGGATGGCGGAATCAACAATCAGCAACTGTCACTCGGATATATCGACAAAACCACTTACGCCCCGCTCGCGCTGACTAATTACTCGCATACGCCGGGGCAGCATATCGGATTGAGCCTGACAACCAGGAATTACTCGATAGGCGATTCGCTGGGTATCGCGAATTATGTCTATTGCTGGGGCGGCTTCAATGCACAGGCGGACGAAGGATGCGAAGCCCAGGATAATCAGGTCTACATGGGCAATGCCGCCTATCAGGGAACATTGACCGGTTCGCCGGCCCCTGGAGCCACCACCGTCACGGTGAATCCAACACAGGCCGGCAACACACAAGGCGCAGGGCGTTTCCTGATCCGCTTGAACGCCGGCACAATCACGGCGGGAAGCATATCGGGCGTGAATACGGCGGCGGGCGTTTTAACCACAGTGACAGGAACAGGAACCGCCTGGCCTGTCAGTACGATGATCGGGCAACTAGGCACCAGCGTGAACAATCCGGGTTCCGCAACTGTCACGCCTTCGTCTTTCTTAGTGGGCGGAATGGCGCAGATTACAACGTCGACGCTGGTGTGTGTGGCGGACGGCGGCGGGTTCGAAATGGTTTATCCGTCAGCGGTGACGGCACAGACCTTCACGGCCACATTTTCCAAGGCCCATGTGGCAGGCGCAACCATTGCAGCGGGCGGGGTGTGCGGCTATCTGCTCGACTTAACCGCCGATGACGTAACGGATTCAACGTTTACCACCAAATTGCAGGCCATAACCGGGACACTCCGGTTCGCCTGGCCGGCGGTAGCTTCCACATCCGGCACTTCCCTGCAACTCTATGTCGCCGGTGGCGGAACTTACCAACCGCTTAGTAGCCGCTGGGATGCGGCCACGGCGAATGGCTATGTGCTCTATCCCATGGCGGAGGTCACTTCGGTTCAACAGGCCGGGGGCTTAAGCAATACCTTGACGCTTGGACCAAATAATGTCGCCTGGACGGCCGGCGACACCGTGGAAGAGCCGCTATATCCAGCCCAGCATTTTTCCTTTGGAAAGATGATTCTGGAAAGCTATTACCCGAACCTGGGCGGCGGCGGATTCGGATTGCAGTACAACATGCCGCTGCAGGGTAGCGACACCATGATGGGACTGAACAACAACACGCCCCTGACGATGTACAAATCGCACGGCGGCAAGTACACATCCCCAATGGGCATCCATATCAGCGGCGAAGTGAGCTATGGCCTTATGTTCGACAGCCCGGGCGACCAGTGGACGGTGGGAATTGGTTGTGATTCACCCTGTAGCGCTACACCCAATATTCTGGCCGCAGCCAACAGTACCGGTGCTTATGACTATGTTCAATACGACGAAACAAACAAGCGCTGGATCATGACGGCGAATAGCAATGCGGTGAGTTACACCTTTGGAGCAACTCAGATGTTGACGCCGTTTTCGAACTTATCGTTGTCGGCGGATGCGAACGGCGTAGGCTACATAGCCACGCAATCGCTGCGCAGCGCCACCGCTAACAACACGGACTTGACCGGCGAATTGAGTTTCAATGCCGCCACTTCGGCAACATACAACTTCAGCGGCGCCTATTCGTCACATGCCGAATGCTGGGCTGAGCCCCAGTTCGATGCGGGCAGCGGAAATCGTTATTGGATCACCTACAACGGAACGGCATCCGTGACTGTCAACTTCACAAGCGCGGTCACCGGTTCGGTGAGCTACGGGTGCTCCGGGCGAAATTGATTTTCATCGCAGTCCCAAAATACACAAAGGCGAGTTCCCGTTGGAACTCGCCTCGCTCTTGTGTTTGAGTTGTTTCTAATGCTCGCCGTGGAGCAGGATCAGGACGGGACCTAACTTCAACTGGCGTTCGTAACGAATGTCCAGGCCAATAGAAAAGCCGAACAGGATGAGGACTAGTTTCACCGCCAGCTCATACCAGTGGAAGGCATGTCCGCTGTGTCCGCGATTGACAATCGCCTGGAGGGTTTCGACCAGAGCCGCCGAGAAAGCAGCGTAGAGAAGTCCGCGGTTGAGCGCGTTGAAACGCCAGAAAGCGATCGGCGTCAGAATGCCAATCGCGATGAAGCCGAGCAATTTCAGGGCGCAGTAGGGATAAAAAATAACCGGCGGCCACATGGGCACGGAAGTCAGTTCGCCGATGACCAGTGCGGAAACCAGCGCAATAAACCACATGCGGATGGGCAGACCAAAGACATGCACGTTCAGCAGCATGCTATGGGGCTGTTGTTTGGGGAAAATGGATCCACGCGTCATGATTCGACCCCTAAAGGAATGACGAAACGGATTGAACTGCTAGTAAGCGCCAGTGCCGGTCAAAACAACTCCAGCCGTGCGCGCCAGGATGTAAAGATCGAGCCATACCGACCAATTCTGTATTACGTACTTATCCAGTCTAACGCGTTCGCTGAAGCTCAGGTGATTGCGTCCTGATACCTGCCACAGTCCGGTTATTCCCGGATGCACCTGCTTGTAAAGCCCAAAGCTGGGTCCATACATCTCCACCTGATTCTCCAGCATGGGCCGGGGCCCCACAACACTCATCTGGCCGATCAGAACATTCCAGAACTGGGGAAGCTCGTCGATGCTGGTTTTGCGGAGGAAAGCGCCAATGCGGGTGATCCTGGGATCCTTCTTCAGTTTCTGCGTGAAATGCCATTCCAGAGCTTCCTCCGGATGCTCATCCAGGTACTTCGTCAGAACATCGTGCGCATTCACCTGCATGCTGCGCAGTTTCCAGGCCTTGAAGATCTTACCCCCGAATCCTACCCGGTCGTTCCCATAAAAGACCGGCCCGGGTCCTTCGAGTTTGATCAGAATGGCCGCTATCGCCACGATCGCGGCGATAAAAGGCGAGAGTAAAAGCGTGATAACCAGGTCGAGAGTTCGTTTCGCAAAACGGGCCGAAGGCCGCAGAAGCTGACGCGTGACTTCCAAGCCCACGATGCCGCCCATCTCACGGGCGCAGATGCCCAGACTGGTCATGCCGATCAGGTTCGGAATCACCAGCACATGGCTGAAACAGCAACTATAAAGATCGATGAGGCCCAACAATTCCTCGCGTTCGAGCGACGGCATACAGATGATGCCGTACGAAATTTTGTGTTGTTGCGTGATTTCCAGGCAGCGAGACAGCGGACCGCGAATCAGTTTGGGATCCAGCGAGGCGTAGCGCGCCGGATTGTCGTCCAGGACAGCAAAAGGTCTTAAGCCGATTTGAGGGCTGTTGATCAGTGTGTTGAGGAGGAGATGGCCAGAGTTTCCCAGGCCTAGAATCGCCACCTGGCTACCCCACCAGGGACGCCGGCAAAAGCTTTTCCGGACCAAAGCCCGGCAGATGGGAACCAGCGTCGCGCCCAGCAGGAACGCCAGTCCATACACCAGCCGGGACGCCGCCAGGTCATGCAGAAAAAACGTGGCAGTCCAGACGGCCGCAAACGACAGCGCGAGCGAGAGGCAGGAGCGCCTGAGTTCTTCTACCGGATTGATGCAGACTCCGGGATAAAGACCGGCAACAGTGAAAGTCGCTAACGTGACTAGCAGGGCGGGAAGCAGTGTCCCGGCGATCGGCCGGTCGTGATTCGACATAACAAAGTCGCGCACGAGGGAAGCGAGCACCAGCGATAGCGTAAATGCGATTACATCCGAGAATAGGAACCACGACAGAGTAGCAATAGGCCGATTCACCGATACCTTGCGCGGAGTTACCTCCTCCACAACGAAAGGCAGCGATTGGGATTCTGTTTGGGATTCCATTTTGTTTAGCAAATTAGGCGAGGAGTTGAGCCTCACCGTGGCAAGTGTTCAAGACCCGGATGCAAGGTGGACTCCGCTGCGCCGGGGTCTGTAACAGACAAAAGGGGCGCGGAAAAAACCGCGCCCCTGATTGGGTCTCAGTTAAGCGAGAGAAGGGACAAGCACATTTTTCGTAATCTGCTCAGATACCCATGAATAGGTCTTTTCGAGACCTTTACGCAATGGTTGTGTTGGCTGCCAGCCCAGCTTTTCCTGGATCAGGCGGTTATCCGAATTGCGGCCACGAACGCCCAGCGGACCATTGATATGCCGGATGGCCAAGGGCTTTTCTGCGATACTCATGATGATCTCAGCCAGTTGATTGATGGTAACCATCTCCTCGGAACCGATATTCACCGGACCGGAAAAATCTGACTCCATCAGACGCCGGACACCCTCAACGCATTCGTCAACGTAAAGGAATGATCGAGTCTGTTTGCCATCGCCCCAGATCTCGATCTGGCCACCCTCCGGCGCTTCGGCAATCTTGCGGCACATCGCCGCCGGGGCTTTCTCTTTTCCACCCGTCCAGGTACCTTCAATTCCAAAGATATTGTGGAACCGCGCGATCCTGACCGCGACATGCCAGTTGCGCATGTACGACAGGTATAATCGTTCGCTGAACAATTTTTCCCATCCATACTCGCTATCGGGTTCCGCCGGATAGGCAGAATCTTCAGAGCACCTCGGGTTGTCGGGATCGGTTTGGTTATACGCCGGATAAATGCAGGCGGACGAGGAATAGAAAAACCGTTTTACCCCAGCCAGGCGGCCGAACTCAAGGACGTTGAGGTTGATGGTAGCCGAATTTCGCATGACCGCTGCGTCATGTTCGCCGGTGAAGATATAACCGGCCCCGCCCATGTCCGCCGCGAGCTGATAGACATCATGTATGTCTTCCACTGCGGCGCGCGCCACGTTCTGATCACACAAATCACCAACAATGAACTCGTCAGCCTGGGTCTGGCTGTATTCATGTTCCTTTAAATCTACGCCGCGAACCCAGAAGCCTTCGGCTTTCAGTCTTTTCACCAAATGACCGCCGATGAAACCGCCGGCTCCACCGACGAGAACTCTCTTTTTATCCATCTTCAGAAGGGACTCCTCTAGTACCTAGTGTTTCTTCCTTTTAAAGTTTTCAATTTAATTTTCAATTAATGACCGGCGCCCTTCCGAAACCGGCAGACGGTCGCGATATTGGAGCATCAGAGGCAGCAGCTTTCGAGCGCTCCAATAGCGGGCGATGAAGCGCCTTGGCTCCGACAGGCAACGGAACAACCAGCCCAGATACAAGTGATCAGCCCAGACAGGAATCCGGACCTGATCACCGCTTAGGAACGCGATCGCGGCGCCTACACAATGGATGGATGGATGGTAATCAACATTACGTTTTAAGTACAGCCCTAACCGCTCCTGATTGCCGCCTCCGATGGTCACAACGATGTGACGCGGCCTGCGCGCTCGAATACGCTCCAACAGCGCTTCATCCTCGATGATGTCGCCATACATGGGCGCAATATAAGAATTTGCCTCTGAAACCGGTACGCCAATGGAATTCAACCACTCGGCGTTGCGAGCCTGGCTGGCTTCGGTCGCCATGATCCAGAACGTGTTGCCGGCATCGCAGAGATAATCCTGCTTCAACAATTCACGCATGTAAGCTAAGCCGGAAACCTTAGGGATGTTATCGCGCTGCAGGAGATTCCAAAGCAGCACCATAAACCCGCTATCGGTAATTGTCAGGTCAGCGTTAAGAAGGGCGTCGCGGTACGACGAATCGAAAGGAAGATTTTTTAATGCGGGTGCGGCGGGAACAACGAGGAGCCCTCCGGTCCGCATAAAGTCGACAGCATCCGCAGCGCTACCGGTAAAGAATTGCAGACCTAGTATCTGCCTATATTGATCTGTAGGAATAGTAAAGGCCGGCTTGGCTAGTGTGCTCATAGTTAGTTTCCCCCGAAACTGGGCAATACTGCCACGTTAGATAGAAGCTTTGGTTGGCCCATTACATTTTGTTCAACGCCGTTAAGGCTAGTAGAAGCATCGTGCACGAGATTCGGATGGTGGGTTTTTGTGTGGCGAATCATTTTGAGCACCGTCATTCTGGAATTGCCGCTTCCAGGAGCGATCCTTGTCGTTCGGAGTGTGGGTGACGCATCATGCGTTTCTTCAGAGGCCTTGCAGGAATGCCGCCATAGACGGTCCACGGTTCCAGGTTTCGTGTCGCGACGGAGCCAAGCGCGAGGACTGCGCCATCCCCGACATTGACGCCTGGCTGCACGGATGCTCGAGCACAAATCCAGGAGTAAGAACCTAGGCTCATGTCATAAGCAACGGTTGGAAAGGCGGGATCCTCGTAATCGTGGGTAGCTCCGCAGACATACGCGTATTGCGAGACGATGGCGTGTGACCCGATATGTAACAGCCTTGGGTTGTAGATGATGGCGTCCTCACCGATAGAGGCGGCTTCGTCGCAGATCAAATTCCACGGCGCCCAGATGCGTGCTGTTGGATAAGGATGGACCCCGGCGGCGAGCTTCGCGCCGAACAGGCGCAAGAGGAAGCAACGCCAGCCGTGTAGCGGGCGCGGCGAAGTCCGGAACAACAAGGCGTAAACCAGGCCCCATGTTAAACGGGCAAGGCGGTTTGCCCGTGAATAGGTCGGCTGAAGAAATGGATCCGGCTCAGACATGGGAGAGAAAATCCTGCGCCTGACTGCCGCTTGTCACCGCCGGCTTCGCGAGAGCGCTTCGCAGTGTCTCCAGCAGGTTTGCCGCGGCCTGGTGAATTTCAAACTTTTCGTTGAAGCAAGGGATTGCCCTGCTTCGCAAGAGTGACTGTCCGGCAGGTCTCAATGCGACCCAGTCCTTGAGCAGAGAAACCGTGCCGGGCAATGTATCGGCAGCCACCAGGCCCGCACCGCCATCCTTGACTTCGCGCCAGCTATTGATTTTGTCCGATATCAAGACTGGAAGACCGCAGGCGAGCGCTTCGGCCACTACCACGCCAAAATTCTCTTGGTGTGAAGGTAAAAAGAAGAATTGCGCCGCCTGCAGAGCGCCCCACTTTTCTTCGCCGTTGAGCATGCCCGTCCAAGTCACCTGTTTCTCGATACCGAGCTTCGCCGTCATCCGGGTCAAGTCTGCACGCCAACCGGTTTGATCCGGTCCTGCCATCACAAGCTGCCAGTCGGAGCGATCACCGAAGACACTGGCAAAACCCTGGATGGCAAGGTCGCAGCCCTTCTTTTCATGAATCCGTCCCATGAACAAAGCGATCTTCTTCTCCCTCAGTTCCGGGAACGCGCTGTAGAAAGCGTCGCGCTGGAGATCGGGATTTCCGGTGGGCCGCCGGGTCCCAAAATTGACGACCACTTCCTTTGCTGAGTAAAGCCAGAAGGATTGACGCGCCAGCAGCCGCTCTTCCTCCGTGGTAAAAAGTACGGCCCGGGCATCGCGCAGAACACGGTAATCCGCCCAGGGCCAGAACAACCACTTACGTGCATGCTTGAGCGGGTATGCCCGCTTAAAGTAAGGATCGAGCATGCCATGTGTATAGACCACATACGGCACAGAATGTTTCAAGGCGGCATGCCGCACCGCAACGCTGTGGTACTGCCAAAGTGCGTGAACGACCACGATGTCGTACGACCGAATGCAGTCCTCGAGCCAGTGGAGGAGACGCGGGCAATACTGAAAATGAGTGCGTCCCGGACCCAGGGCATGAACGGGAAAAGTAAAGTCGTTCAGGAAAGCCTGGCCGGGCGCATCCAGCGTAGCCACTTCAACCGTGCAGCCGAGCTCCCTTGAAGCCTCTGCTAGTTGAAGCAAGCCCTCGCTTACGCCGCCGTGGCGGGGATCGATGGATGAGATGACGTGGAGCGCCTTCATCGGAGTTCTTAGGGAACCGCCTCGGTCAGTTCCTTTGAGCGCAGAAAACGCGCCGCTAGTTTCTCGCGAAGCACTGACAAGTTAAAGATCGGATACTCAAGCGCCAGTAGAGCTACCGCAAAAAGCAGCGTTATCGCAAGTTGGACGATGATCGGCTGCAGCCGCATGGCGGCGGCAATGGCCCAGCAGGCGGCCATGCCAAAAAGCAATACAGCGCCGATACGATAGAGCAGCGAGATATCCAACTTCGAATGTTCCGCAAACAGCCGCTGATTGAGCCGGACGATGTAGATAATTTGAGCGACTTCAGTCATCAGCCAGAGACACAGAAAGCCGGTTATGCCGAACTGCATGACCGCGGGAATCATCAGCAGCACCATGCCGACATAAGTGAAAAATAGAAAGCGGGCCATTTCGGCATGGCGATTGATGGATATCTGGAACTGATATTTATGTTCTTTAATGCCGGCCGCCGCAGAGATGAGCGCCATATAGATGCAGACGTCAAAGTGAAACAGCTCGGGCTTGTGAATCCAGACCGCCATCAGGGACGGCGTGGCGAGGAACGTTGCCAGGGTGACCACCGGAACCAGGGCAAATACGCCGCGCTCGGATAAGTCATACAGACGCAGTAGCGCGCTCCAATTGCCTCTGCCGAACAGTTCGGTGATTTCAGGTCCCAGCGCTGTGCTGATGGAAGTCAAAGCCTGCCGGGACATGGAGTAGATGGTCCGCGTGATCGAAAATATGACGACCTCCGTCGGACCAAGCATTCGCTGCAAAATGACTACCGGTAATTGATAGACCAGGAACGACACCGAGAACAGCATGCCGAAGTAGCCGCTAGGCCGCAGAATGTCCATCACGCGAGCACGGCTGGCGTAGCGCAGCTTCGGGAACGCGACCGCCCCATTGAAGTGAAGGTCGGTACCCACCAGAAATGTGAATACGGTGGTGGTCATGGCCTGAGCGGCGGCTATCCAGACAAAGGGCGAGTGCAGTATGACCAGCGCCACCGAACCGGCCAGGGTTACCAGGGAAAGAAGGTTGAGCCAGTTATTTCCTCTATGCAGTTCGCCCGTGACAAGAAAGGCATTTTGCAGGAATCCGAAAATCATCCGAACCAACAGTTGCAGCCCGAGCAGATACATGGTGCCCGCCGCTGCGGCTGAAGAAAGGCTTAGGTGCAGCCAGGAGGAAACCGGCATCAGGAACAAGCAGGCGGCCAGCGCCGCGACCAGGGCCGCCATGCCGAGCACGATGGCGAAAGCGGTGGCTTGGATGACGTTGACTTCATCCATGTCGCCGCGGTTGTAAGCAATGGCTACGTGATTATTCGCAAAGTTGTGAAGTCCAAAATTCAGCGTTCCCAAATACTGGGCAGCTGAAGACAATACAATCCATTCGCCGTAAACCGGGACGCCGTAATGATGAATAAACAGCGGCGGCAACAAAAGCTGGGTCAGTACCAGGATGCCCTGGCCGCTCATCAAAGACGCACCGGTTTTAGCAAAGCGGGCGACGCTCATGCGAACACCCGGTTAGCGCTATCGACCCGGACCGAACCTTTAAACGGATCAGTCAATATTCCCGCCATACCGATGTTGATATGCGGAGTATCCGGATGCGTTGCCGTAGTAGCCATTGGCCGAAGCTTTGGGATTCCAGTCGTTCAAGACCGTTCCCAAAATGCGCGTGTGGTCTTCCCAGAAGCGCTTGTGAAGCGCAACCGTGGCATCGACGGTGGTCTGGCCCACACGGGCCACAAACACCACGCCATCGGTCATACGGGCCAACACGCGGGCATCAGTCAGTTGCAGCGAGGGCGGCGTGTCGAGCAGGACCATGTCGAATTCGTTTCGCAGACGGGCCAGCAACTCAGGCAAACGTTGCGAGTAAAGCAGGTTGGCGGCGGAAGCTGTCGCGGGACCGCTGGGCAGCACGTACAAACCCGGGATTCGGGTTTCCTGAATGAAATCCAGGGGGTTTTCATTGGAAGCGGTATCGCGTAGCAAGGTGCTTAACCCCACCTCATTGGTCAAGCTGAATAACTGGTGCATACGCGGGCGGCGCATGTCGGCGTCAATGATGAGCACGCGGCGGCGGATTTCAGCCATCGCAATACCCAGGTTGCTGACAACCGTGGTTTTGCCGTCGCCGGGACCGCAACTGGTGATCACCAACATCTTGGGACGGTTCCCGTTTTCACCGACAAAGAGGATGGAAGTCAGCACTGCGCGGAATGCTTCGGCCACCAGACTGGGCTTCTTATCCCAAGTAATGAGTTCCACGGGTTCCTGGCTGCCTTTCGGCAACGGCAAGCCCAGCGAGTTCTCCGATTTTATGGGCAGGCGGCGGACTCCCTGAGTCTTGGCGCTGGGGATCACACCCAGCTCCGGCGCATGCGTCCAGAAGGTCACATCACCGGGCTGGCGAAGCGTGCGGTCGGCGCGGCTCCGGATCAGGATGAAAACAACGCCAAGAACCGTTCCGCCAACCAGACCGATCACAGAATTAGCCATCACGTTCGGCGAGAACGCAAAGCGCGGCGGCTTTGCCGGGTCAACAATGCGGATGTTGCTGGCGCGGATGGCTGAGGCAACGCTGGCTTCCTTCACCTGCTGGAGGGTGGACTCATACAGCTGGCGGTTCGAATCCACTTCGCGTTTCAAAATGTTGTATTGAATGGATTTTCCAGCCTGATCCGTGACCACCGCCGACTGCGAGTTGTAATCGTCGCGAATCAACTTCTCGCGGCGTACAGCGGAATCGTAATCGTTCCGAATGTGCGCGATGACCGCGTTGCGCTCATCTTCGAAGGCGGCCTGCAGCGGCTCGATCTGGGCCTCAATGGTCTTGACCTTGGGGTCCTTGTGCGTATAGATAGTCAGGGCTTGCGCTTCCTGGCGCTTCAGGTCGGTTAGTTTTTCCTGAAGAGCGCGCAGCGAGGCATCGTTCAAAACGTCGCCTACCGACTCGGGCGCGGCGGTTTTAGCAACGTCATAGCGGGACTCGGCAGCGGCCCGGTCAGCTTCGGCCCGCGAGAGTGATTCCTGCAATTGGCGCAGCTTGTCTTCCGAGACATTCGTCTTCTCAAGGCTGCCGGAAGCGGGTGTCGTGTAAAGCAGTCCGGATCGCTCGGCGTATTGTTGCAGCGCTGCTTCCGAGTGTTCCAGCTTGACGCGCATGTCGTCGAGCTGCCGATTCAGCCACTCTTCCGTTTTCTGGCTCATCTGCCAGCGCGCTTCCATATTACTGTCCACGTACTCGCTGGTCAGCGTATTGGCGAAGTCGGCGGCAAACTTAGGGTTGGGTGACGTGAACAAAACTTCCAGGATGCGCGTCTGGCCGAGTTGATGGACCATGATGCTGCGTAGGGCCAATTGCTCCTGCGTAAAATCCGGATCAGGATTTTTGGTTTCGGGCAGGTTCAGGAGCTTGCGTATAGCGGCAAAACGGCTCGTGGATTTGAGTTCTGGAAGCTTGCCCTCCGACTTCAGCTTTTGTATGACTCGATCCACCAGGCTTTCGCTTTGAATGATCTTCATCTGCGTTTGCACGTCAGACATCGCGTTTGAGGTGTTGTCCTCAGACACCGGATTCACCTGCCGCGTATTCAGAAAGTCGTTGTTCATGTTCTGAACTTCAATTACGGCCCGCGCCCGGTAAAGCGGCGTCTGCGGCATGGTGTAAAGCACAGCGGAAATCAAACCGAGGAAGGCAAACAGAATGATCAGCCCGCGATGGCGGCGAATAATCCGGACGTACTCCAGAATGCCGATGGAATCGTCTGCCTGCTGCTCATACTGAGGGCGTTCGGGAGAAGGAATCTGCTGAATACCCCGATTCGGCGGCAGCCCATAGGGGCGATATGATGGCCGAACTGCCAGATCCTGATGCGACGTAGATGAATTCATTTTGGATTCTAGGGGTGGTAAATGGCGATACCAGTGCCGGTTTGAACAAGCGCTTCCAAGGCGCGGTAGGTAGCGGCCTTGGCCTGGCTGCCCGGAATAAAGAGAATGTCGTTGGCCAGCAGAGGCATGTCGTCGCCCTTGCCGTCGAGAATGCTTTGTACATTCACGGGCAGTTCAGTACGGGTGTGCGTCAAGTCATCCGTGCGAAGGATTTTCGCCCTTTTGCTGGCGGCCGTTTTGTCGAGGCCCTCAGCCAAAGCCAGCGCTTCGAGGACGGTCATATTCGCGCGTTCCTGCAAGGGGAAACCGCCGGCCCGTTTCACCGCGCCGATGACATAGATCAGGTCGGCTTTCGGAACCGTGATGACGTCATACGGCTTCACAGGGATGTTGTCGGCGGGATCACGCGCCGACATCACGGACCGGATATTAATATCGGCGATGCTGTAGCGGCCGGAGGGATCCATCACGGCATTCGGCAGGGGCAGCGGGCCGTTGGCTATCTGGCGGGTAATGGTAATTTTGTTGCCCGCGTCCTGCTTCAAACCGCCTGCTTCACTGATGACTTCGAAAAGTGTTTTCTGGCCGCGGATTTGGCGGACACCCGGTGTTCCCACTGCGCCCAGAACGGAGACCGGCTGGCTGCGATAATCGGCCACGAAGAGAGTCACCACCGGCTCCTGAAGATATTCCTGATACCTCTTAGTCACTTCGGCGCGCAATTCGTCCAGCGTCAGGCCAGCCGCTTTCACGCTGCCAATGCGTGGAAGTGTGATGTAACCGCGTAGATCAATCGGGTAGGGATCTTCACCGATGTCGTCGAGGTTCGCCACCAGGACCTTGAGGGTGTCCTCGGGACCAAGCACGTAGGCGCTGGACTGAGTCGCCGTTTCGTTCGCTTTATCAGCCGCGGCGACCTTTTCAGAAATCGGAGCGTCCGCGGACGGCACGGGCGTTTGCTGAGCCTGCGCGGGCGGCTGCGCCGCTTTGGGAGTGGTCTCGGGAGCCGACTGGGTCTTCGTTTGGTTTGTAACGGGCGCGGGAGCGTTCGGGTCGAGTGTCGGAAAGATGGGAGCTTGCGCGACGGCCGGGTAAGCCGTCAGGAGCATGCAGCCCAAAAACGGAAGCAGATACGAAAACTTCAAGCGCATGGCTTCAAACCTTTTCATTAACAAACTCAGGCAGTGCGGGCGGAAATGGCGACATCATTATTCAGACTGTGAGCCGGGTGCTGGCTCAGCTTTTTGATCTCCATCGATAGCAGATGAAGGCGGCTCTCCAGCTCCGATACGCGAGTCTCGAGCGTCTCTTGAGGAGCTCTGCCCGGCTGGGAAAGCATCATGTTTATGGCCGTACGGGCCATTTCTGATACGCTTCTGATTCCGTGGCTGTAACAGAGCTCACGGAAGCGGTCATACTCTTCAGCCGTCAAGCGAAAGCTAATCATCCGACTGCGAGATTCTATGGACATACGCGCGTTTTGACCTTCATGGAAATTCGACAATCCGAACTGGAAACAGGTTCTATCGATGTATAGGGTCCGCACCCTAAGGTCAGATCAGGATCGGTATGCGTCCGTCCCTCGACAGTTGATCGCCAGTTGCAAGTTAGAGTCCTCTGGCGTCCATCTTGATACTGCCTTGGTGCAACAATCCAAGCCTCTTAGCGGCAGCCAAGCCCGTTCCGGCCATGCTCCCGCCTTGTAAGCCACATCGAGTGAAGATGAGACTCACGCTTATCCTTCGTGGGACTACCCGACTACCTACCTCTGTAATACCACGTTTACAAGCGAGTACCAACGTTTTAGTGATTAAAATCCTCTCCTCTAGTAAAGATGAGGGTAACGGTCGTTTTCACTATTGCCTAAAAGCTTGTGGAAATGTGTCACACCGGATGAAGACACGTTCAAGCGAGTTAAGCCGCTTTAATTCAATGCAGTTGAGAGTGACTCCCGCCCTTTCCTAAACTGGACCCGAAACAGGCGGAGGAAAGGCTCCCGCCAAGCTCCGATTTGCGGTGCATGCGCCGATCTTCTCGTCAGGCTCCGCGCTCTTAGAAAAGTATTTCGAGTACGAATGGTACCCGTTGTCAGACAAAATTACTGAAGGTAATTATCCCTACCCGCTTGCATTCAGGTTTCGAGATGCCGCGCACTGGGCCATAATCGGTTATTGCCCATTCAAGTTGCGCTCCACCATCGGACTCGGTATAAATATGATCGGCTGGTGAATCTTGGCCCCCAGGTTGTCAGACTGCGGCCGGCGCCACATTCACGAACCCCCATCCTCAGTTATTCCTTGAAGGTTTCGCCTGAGAAGCACTTCATCAACTGGCAGCAAGACCCCCACAGCAACTATCTGGCTCGTTTTGTATTCCCGGAAAGGACTACTGAATTGCTGGTTGAGGTGGATTTGCTGGCAGAACTGCCGGTCATTAATCCCTTCGATTACTTTCTGGAGCCTGCTGCCGAGGAATATCCATTTGACTACGATGCGGCGCTGAGGAAGGATCTGGAACCATTTCTAAAACCGGATCCGGCCGGCCCGCTGCTGGGCGCCTTCACTGGGAAAATTTCGCGCCACCGCCAGCGGACCGTAGAGTTTCTGGTAGAGCTCAACCGGTACGTCCAGCGCGAAGTGGGTTATGTAATACGCCTGGATCCCGGCATTCAGACCTGTGAGGAGACCCTGGGCAATCGGACAGGTTCCTGCCGCGATTCCAGTTGGCTGCTGGTGCAAGTCTTGCGGCACATGGGCCTGGCGGCACGGTTTGTTTCCGGCTATCTGATTCAGCTCACTCCGGACCAGAAATCCATTGACGGTCCCTCAGGGACGGAGCGCGACTTTACCGACCTGCATGCCTGGGTGGAGGTTTATCTGCCGGGTGCGGGCTGGATCGGCTTCGATCCCACGTCTGGATTGCTCGCCGGCGAAGGGCATATTCCTCTAGCGTGTACACCGGAGGCGTCGAGCGCAGCGCCGATCACCGGCCTGGTAGACCCTTGCAACGTCACGTTTGAGTTCGACATGTCCGTGCGGCGCGTGAATGAAACGCCGCGCGTAACTAAGCCGTACACCGACGAGCAATGGCGGCGCGTGGAATCACTGGCCAGGCGAGTGGACGAGGATCTGCAAGAGCACGACGTGCGCCTCACCATGGGTGGCGAGCCGACCTTTGTGGGCATTGACGATCCGGATAGTCCGCAATGGAATGGCGATGCCATGGGAGCGCTGAAACGCAACCGGGCCGTCACGCTGATTCGCAGAATTCGCGATCAGATGGCGCCGGGCGCGCTATTGCATTTTGGTCAAGGCAAGTGGTATCCCGGCGAGGTGCTTCCGCGCTGGGCGCTCGGCTGTTACTGGCGGGTGGACGGCGAGCCGGTTTGGGACAACGTCGACCTCATTGCGCAGGAAGACAAGGATTATGGCTTTGAGGTTGGTGAAGCCGAACGATTCGTCAACGCCTTGACGCGGCGGCTGCAAGTGGGATCAAAGCATCTGATGGCGGCTTATGAAGATGCCTTCTACTATTTATGGCGCGAGCACAAGCTGCCCATCAACGTATCGTCAGTAGATTCGAAGCTGGCGAACGAAAGAGAGCGGGCGCAAATGGCCCGCGTCTTTGATCGCGGTCTGGAAAAGCCGGTCGGTTACGTTCTGCCATTGCGGCGACGCATGCATGGAGATCGGTATTACTGGTCTAGCCAGCCGTGGTTCCTGCGGCCGGAGCGGCTGCAGTTGGTGGTGGGCGATTCGCCCATTGGATACAGGCTTCCAGTGGATTCCTTGCCCTGGGTGGCGGATGAGGACATCGAGTACGACCGCGAATTGGATCCGTTTGCAGAACGAAACGTTTTGCCGCCCAAGCTGAGCCGCCGGGACTTGTTCAGTGAAGAGGGGGAGGGGTTCGACCCGCTGCCGGCCACGCCGGAACCTCAAGAGGGTGAATCATCGAAGGGTGCATCCCGGCCGGCGCTCTGCGTGGAGGCGCGCGAAGGCCGGCTGCATGTATTCCTACCGCCGGTGCCCAGGCTCGAAGACTACCTGGACTTGATCTCGGCAGTTGAAGACACAGCGGCTTATTTAAGAATGCCGGTTTGGGTGGAAGGCTATACCCCACCGAAAGACCCGCGGCTGAATGAACTGAAAGTGACGCCTGATCCAGGCGTGATTGAGGTGAATGTTCCGCCGGCTCGCAATTGGAAGGAGCTGAAGCAGACCACCACCGTGGTTTACGAGGAAGCGCGACAGGCGCGGCTGGCCACCGAGAAGTTTGAGCATGACGGCCGTCATACCGGAACCGGCGGCGGCAACCACGTTGTGCTGGGCGGCATAGCGCCCACAGACAGCCCGTTTCTGCGCCGGCCCGATTTGCTGCGCAGCATGGTGGCCTTCTGGCAGAACCACCCCTCGCTCTCTTATCTCCTGTCCGGTGTCTTTATTGGACCAACCAGCCAGCACCCCCGAGTAGATGAAGCGCGCATGGATTCGCTCTACGAACTGGAAATTGCGTTCAGTCAGTTGCCGAAAGGCGAGTGTCCGCCCTGGCTGGTGGACCGGCTGTTCCGCAACCTGCTGGTAGACATGACGGGCAACACGCACCGCGCCGAGTTCTGCATCGATAAGCTGTATCCGCCGGAGGGCGCTGGTTCCCGCCTGGGCTTAGTGGAGTTGCGTGCTTTTGAAATGCCGCCGCACGCGCAGATGAGCCTCACTCAAATGCTGCTGTTGCGCGCATTAACGGCGCTGTTCTGGGATGAGCCTTACGACGGGCGCTTGGTGGCGTGGGGAACAGCGTTGCATGACCGGTTCTTATTACCGCATTTTGTGACGCAGGACTTCCACGACGTGCTGGAGCACTTGCGCAACTATGGCTATAACTTTGACGAGGAATGGTTCCGCAGCCATGTGGAGTTCCGTTTTCCCAAGATCGGCGAGGTGGCCGCAGCAGGCGTGGGCCTGGAACTGCGGCGTGCACTGGAGCCATGGCATGTTCTGGGTGAAGAGGCCGGTGCCAGCGGCACAGTGCGGAATGTTGATTCGTCATTAGAGCGGATTCAAGTAAAGGCCACGGGGCTGAAAGGAACACGTTTTGTGGTCGCTTGCAATGGCCGCCGGGTGCCTTTGCAGCCAACCGGCGTTCCAGGTGAGGCGGTAGGCGCTGTGCGGTATCGGGCCTGGCAGCCGCCGCAATGTCTTCACCCGACCATTGGCGTGCATACGCCGCTGGTGTTTGACATTGTCGATCAGTGGAACGATCGTTCCGTAGGCGGATGCATGTATCACGTTGCGCATCCAGGCGGACGCAACTACACTACGCGGCCCGTGAATGCCTACGAAGCGGAGAGCCGCCGTCTGGCGCGCTTTCAGTCTTATGGGCACACACCGGGTCCCATGCGTGCGCCGGAAGAAGAGAGCAATTCAAATTTGCCAATGACACTTGACTTGCGGCGACCGGCCCGCTGGACTGTGAACACGGCGATTACAACATCCGACGGCGTTTTAAGAAAAGCTGTTGAACCGGGTTAAATCGCCGATGATGACAGACCTGCTTCAGCTGCCTTTGCCTGGGCCGCCTGTTTATGACGAGGTCAGCGCAGACGGTGTAAGGCCTCGCCCGCACTGGCAGCACTTTATCCAGGCCATTCAAGTTATGGGCCAGGATGAGCTGAGCCGCCGCTGGCGAAGAGCGGAGCGCCGCATTCGCGAAAACGGCGTCACCTATAACATTCACGGCGACCCCAGCGGGCTCAACCGGCCCTGGCAGATTGATCCGCTTCCGCTACTGATTTCCGCAGAGGAGTGGGCCTGGATTGAGGCCGGAATTATTCAGCGTGCGCAGTTGCTGAACCTGCTGTTGGAAGATCTTTACAGCCGCAGACGGCTGGTGGCGAATGGGAAATTGCCGGCTGAGTTGTTGTTTGCGAATCCTGCGTTTTTGCGGCCGCTGGCGGGTCTGCAGATCCCGCGGCATAGCTATCTGCATCTGCTGGCCATTGATTTGGCACGGTCGCCCGACGGCCGGTGGTGGGTATTGTCAGACCGCACGCAGGCGCCGTCAGGGGCCGGCTACGCGCTTGAAAACCGCACGATCGTGTCCGACGTCCTGCCTGATCTCTTTCGCGCCACCAATGTACGGCGGCTGGCATCCTTCTTTCGGGCCCAGCGCGATGCCTTGATCGGTTTGGCAGGCCGCGATGACCCGCGGATTGTGCTGCTAACACCCGGACCGTATAACGAGACGTACTTCGAGCATTCTTACCTGGCCCGCTATTTGGGATTTACGCTCGCCGAAGGCGCCGACCTGACGGTCCGCGACCGCAAAGTCTTTTTGAAAACTGTGGAAGGATTGCAGCCGGTGGACGTCATCCTTCGCCGCGTAGACGATAGTTTCTGTGATCCTCTGGAGCTGCGCGGCGATTCGTTTCTGGGCGTAGCTGGACTGGTGGATGCGGTGAGCGCCGGAAATGTGCGAATCGCCAATGCCCTGGGCAGCGGGGTGATAGAAACCGCGGCGATCATGCCTTTCTTGCCCGGGCTATCACGGCACCTGTTGGGTGAGCCGCTGAAGTTGCCCTCGGTTGCGACGTGGTGGTGCGGTCAGGAATATGCGCTCAAGTGGGTGATTGAGCACATGGACCAGGTGGTGATTAAACCGGCCTTCCCGGCGCGGCGGATGGAGGCCGTCTTCGGAGCAAACCTCTCGGCAAGTCAAAAGAAGAAACTGGCGGAACAGATCCAGGCTCGGCCCTATGAATATGTGGCGCAGGAGCAGGTGGCGCTTTCCACGGCGCCGGTTTGGGATTCTGGCCACATCTTTTCAAGAAGCCTGGTGTTGCGGACATACGTGCTGCATACCGGCGACAAATGGATGGCCATGCCCGGCGGCCTGGTGCGGGTTGCCGGCGAAGAAGAATCGGTAGTTTCCATGCAGCGCGGCGGCCTCAGCAAGGACGCCTGGGTCCTGTCAGATCAGCCGGCGGATAACTTCAGCCTGCTACGTGGGCGCAATGACCCGGTGGAACTGCGGCGCGCCTCAACTGATCTGCCAAGCAGAGTGGCGGACAACCTTTTCTGGCTCGGCCGCTATGCGGAACGTGCCGAGTGCGTGGCGCGGATTTTGCGCTGCATCACGAAACGCATCCGAAGGGCCGGGCGGGCGGAACTGGTGTGCCTTTTCCGCTTGAACGCATGCCTGGAATCCGGCAGAAGCACACTTCCCGAGGACCGGCCCGCAACACAGAAGGACCTGGATACGGAAATTACTTCGCTGCTGGGCAATGAGGAACGGGGGGATAGCCTGGCGTCCACATTGGCGGAACTATATCGTGTCGGTGGAAACGTTCGGGAACGTCTGTCGCAGGATATGACTCGGCTGATTGGACAGCTTTCAGGCGCTCTGAGCACCGATGAAGACTTGTCTCGCGCTGACCTGACCGCCTTACTCGACACGTGTTTGCAGTTGCTTTCCTCTTTTGCCGGGTTGGAGCGGGAAAACATTACCCGCGGTCCCGGCTGGACGTTCATCAGTATGGGCCGGCGATTGGAGCGCGCAATCTATACGGCGAGGCAGGTGCGGGAACTGGCTATGCCGCTGGATGAAGATAGCTGGACGTTGCTGGAGTACCTGCTGGAGGTGGCGGATAGTTCCATGACGTATCGGTCGCGCTACTACACCACATTGCAGCCTGCTGCCGTATTGGATGTTCTCATGCTGGATCCGCTGAATCCGCGCTCTCTGGCGTTTCAGTTGCATCATCTGGGTGATTTATACGCCAAACTTCCCAGACATGTGGCGCGGGATCTCCGCACGATTCAGCGCGCAACTGCGCGATTGGACTCAATAGATCTGGCAAGAGTGGCTTATTCAGGTCCGGACGCCATGGAGCCCGGCAAAATGGAAGCCTTTTTCGACTTGGACCGGCAATTGCGGGAGTTGGAAGAGCTCTTACCTTCGTGGTCCAATAATGTTTCCAACACATACTTCAGTCACGCGCGGACGTTTGCCATCACTATTGGCGCCTAGTTCGCGATTCAAACCAGCTCTCCATGACTTATAGGATCCGGCACAAAACGCATTACGCTTACAAGAACGCTGTGTCTGTGGGCAGCCACGCTGTCTACATGACGCCGCGCTCTCTGCCCCACCACCGTTGCATTAAAAATCAGATTACCGTTACTCCCCGGCCGGCAGCGCATTCTCAACGAGTAGATTACTTCGGCAACGTCATCAAGTACTTCACCATTCAGGAGCCGCATGAGGACTTTGAGTTAGACGCTTACAGCGAAGTTGTCATTGATGAGCGAAACACGAGCTGGCCGGCGGGAGCGCCGCCATGGGATGTCGTGATGAAGGGCCTGCCGGTGGACAGGAGTCCAGCAGGCATGGATGCGTATCAATTCATTTTTGAGAGCCCGCGGGTTCGGTTAAATTCGGAGTTTGCGGCTTATGCGCTTCCCTCATTTCCTGCAGGGCGGCCCATCACGGAGGCGGTTCTGGATTTTACGGATCGTATTTACCGCGAGTTTCAATTCGATTCCAAAGCGACCACTGTCAGCACGCCGTCCGAAGAGGTGCTGAAGACAAGGCGCGGCGTTTGTCAGGATTTTGCGCACTTGGGTGTAGCGTGTCTGCGCTCAATTGGTCTGGCCGCAAGATATGTGAGCGGATACTTGCGGACGTTTCCGCCGCCGGGAAGGCCTCGCCTGGTCGGGGCAGATGCCACCCACGCATGGCTGTCGGTGTATTGCCCCAACTATGGCTGGCTGGATATTGACCCCACCAACAATTTGGTTCCAACGGACGGGCATGTGACGCTTGCCTGGGGGCGGGATTACAACGATGTGGCGCCCGTTCGCGGCGTGATTCTGGGCGGCCGCGATCACAAATTGGAAGTAGCGGTTGACATGGAGCCCGTGGAGGAGCAGGTAACTTCACCAGAACTGCGAGTTTAGGGCCTTAATCATTTTCGAGCGCAACTCAAGCCTCGTTCCGGGGTCTAGTAGTCAGAGGCCCGAGGTGAGTACGCATTCGCTGTTCGATGAATTGGAAGGACAACTATGTTCTGTTGAGACCCAGGATGGGTTGCCCCACATGCAGCGCACCTACACCTGCCGCTGCGGCAGCATGCTGTTCTTTCGCAACAGCTTTTGTTTAAGGTGCCGTACGGCGTTAGGTTATGATCCGTTCATTGGCCAGGTTTTGCCCATCGAATCTGGCCCACACGCTGGAACCTGGGTGGCGGCCGATCACTCCATGGAAGGTGCCGCCGATTGCTACTGGCGTTGCGCGAATGTGAGTACAGCGGCGGCGTGCAACTGGCTGGTGCCCGTTTCCAATATCGATCAACCACAACCGCTTTGTGCGTGTTGCCGGCTGAACCGTACGATTCCGGATCTCACAATTCTCGAGAATCGAGAACTTTGGGCGCGCATTGAGAAAGCGAAACGGCGCGTAGTCTCGGCTCTGATCGGGCTGGGTCTACGTGTGAGGTCGAAGGTTTCGGAAGACCCCGAGCATGGTTTGGCATTTGACATTCTGCGTTCACTCCCGAACGGCCCGAAGGTCATGACCGGCCATGACAAGGGTCTGATTACGCTGAACATTGAAGAAGCGGACGACGTCACTCGCGAGAAGATTCGTACCCAGATGCATGAGCCGTATCGAACGCTGGTGGGACATTTGCGGCACGAGGTTGGGCACTACTATTGGGATCAGCTAGTAGCAAACACCTCGCAAATTGATGCATTTCGCAATCTTTTCGGAGATGAGCGCAGCAACTACGAAGAGGCCTTGAAACGCCACTACGCGGAAGGGCCGCGGCGTGACTGGCCCGGCAGTTTTGTAAGTGCGTATGCCAGCGTTCACCCCTGGGAAGACTGGGCGGAGACATGGGCGCACTACATGCACATGCTGGATACTCTCAGCACCGCGTCGAGTTTTGGCCTAAGCGCACAGAGCGTGAAAATGCCCTTTATCCCTTTTACTCCGGATGCGCTTTGGAAGGACGGGGAGGACCGGGCTTGCTTCTTGGATCTCTTGAATTCGTGGATCAAGCTGACGGCGGTTCTGAATGAGCTTTGCCGCAGTATGGGGCAGCCGGATTTTTATCCATTTACTTTGCCCGCTCCCACCGTTCGGAAGCTGCATTTTATTCACTCGATTATCCGCTCGACGCCAGCTGACAATTAACTCTAGCTGAAGTAAAACACAGCCGCCAGCAGACCGCGAACCGTGAGGGAGCGGCCTTTCCCTATCTCGCAAAAACGTCCACGGAGCACCATAACCGGTATTGAAATATCCGAATCAAGCAAACTTGCCCAATTCCCTTTCGTTCGCAACTCACATCTGAAACACGCGGCGTGCTTTGATAAGCAGAGTGCGGCTTACCGCTATTAGATATCAGCTGATTGCGGCGTTGATGTTCATCGCCGCCTTGTTCCTCATACACGCAAACGTAGAAAATGGTATGAATGACGATTGGTCGTTCATCCGTACTGCTCGCGATCTGGCGCAGACCGGACACCTGCGATATAACGGCTGGTCCGCGCCTCTTATCGGGTTTCAAGCTTATTGGGGTGCGCTGTTCGTCAAGCTATTCGGATTCTCCTTCACCGTGGTGCGGGCATCCACCTGGGTTCTGACGCTCAGCTCCATTCCTGTGCTTTGGAGTCTGTTCCGAAATGTCGTCGCAGACGAGAACCAGGCGTTTTTCGGCGTCATTGCGTTTCTTTTTTCGCCCCTCATCTTACCCAATATCGCCACCTATATGACGGATATGCCGGCGTTCCTGCTATTCGCCGCCGCCTTGCTATGCGCGATGAAGGCATGGGCCAGCAAGAGTGATTCGGCAGCCATGCTTTGGACCTTGGGCGTCACTGCTTTTGCCTTCTTGAGCGGCAGCGTGCGCCAGATCTATTGGGTCTCCGGAATCTGCTTTCTGGCGGTGCTGGGGTGGAAGAGATTTTCCACTATTCGCGGCAGAGTATTTGTGGGCGGTTGTTTGCTGCTGACAGTGGTACTGGCGGCATCGGCATCGCACTGGCTGGGTCAGCAACCGTATGTTCCGGCGGACACAACCATGGACAATCTGCATGATTTGTCCTGGCAGGAAATTATGGGGAATTCGAGTGGTGATTTAGCTCGCGATCTGTTGGGAGTAGCCGTACTTTTGATCCCATTTTCATTGATTCTGGCCGTGAAGGAGGTGCGCAGGATCCCCGTCTGGGTTCAGGTGCTGATGGTTCTGGCGGCCTTGGGAATCACGCACGGTTTGCGCCAACCCATGCCTTGGCTCGGCAACACCATCACTAAGTACGGCGTCATCTCGCCACGCACGGTAGTGTACGGCGAAAAGCCGGAGATTCTTTCTAAGCACGTCATGTTACTTCTGGGAACCATTGGGCTCAGTAGCTTTGCGCTGGCGATAGCGGCGTTGATTCGTCGTTTTCGGACGCAGGGAGCGAGTCATTTCGAAATGCTCGCGGTTCCATTTGCATTCGTCTACATTGCCGTGCTGGCTTACCGCGCGACTTCGTTTGGTCTGTTCGACCGATACATGATTCCCATCTTCTTCTTAGCGTTGACGATGATTTTGAGTGCTGCTCGCAACATCGGGCGCGTGGGCTTGGCGGCGGCATTCGTTTTCACGATCTACGCTGTGGCAACCACCCACGATTACTTTGCCGAGGCCGGCGCGAAACTCGAGGCAACCAGGGAAATCATGCAAGCTGGGAACCCTCGCAACACAATTTCAGGCGGTTTTGAATTCGATGCCTGGACGCAAACCGACTTGACCGGGCATGTCAACAACGAGGCCGTGGACTATCCGGATGATGCTTACCGGGAGACGGACGATTGCAATGGCCCGCCGGATACCCAGGTTTTCTGGCGTGAGGAAACACCTGACGTGAAGGCGAAATATGTGTTGTCGCTCACGCCTTTAGTCAATCTGCAGGCTTCGCACTTTACTCCGGTAAAGTATCGCCGCTGGCTTCCGTGGGCGACAAGCTTCATCTATATCGAAACCGCTGACCCGCCGTTAAACTGTCCGATCAAAAATTAAACTGATCTATATTGTCTTTGCGAAAGATAAAGGGCTTGCCTAGGATCACGTCCTTGCCTTGGACACGCAGGTCGCCTAAGCGCCCCGCCGGGAATTTCGACGCGCCCAGCGGGAAAGTGCCCCGCACCAGAGCCGCCGGAGCAGTCACGGCCAGATAACCCAGATCCCCTGTTTTCCAGAGAACGACAGCTTCTACCTGACCGCCATGAACGTAAGGCTTGCAGAGATTCGGCAGCGAAAGTCCAATCACCTTCACCTGGTTTGAACCGGCCTGCTTCACCGCTTCTCCAGCGCCCGGAACCGCTGGTGCTGAAATGACCACAACCACGCGCAGATCCGGATAAACCTTCATCAACGTTTGCGTTTCTGAAAATGCCTTGTCGCGGTCGTCATCGCTGGGGCGAACCGCTACCAGTTTCATGGCAGGATACTTCGCGGCAAGCTGCTCTTTGATGAAGCCGATCCATTGATTCTGGTTGGCTGCGCTCAGCGCGCCGGTCACAATCGCGAGTTCGCCAGCCTGTCCCATGATGCGGGCCGCTTCATCTGCCAGCGTGACGCCAATGTCGCGAGGAGTGGCCTGGTCCAGGAAATAATCGCGAGCATCCGGTTCGGCGTCGGCATCCCAGGTAGTCACTTTGATGCCGCGCTCACGCGCTTTTCGTAAGACGCCGGAGATCCCGGGCCCGTTCTCCACCGCCACCGAGATGGCATCGACGCCGCGAGTGATCCAGCCCTCCACCACTTCGTTTTGCTTGGCCGCATCCAGACCTGTGGGCCCATCCCAAAGCAACTCTACATTCTCGGCGCGCGCGGCCTGTTCTGCGCCTATCCGGCAACTGATGAAGTAAGGGTCGCCTTTTGCTTTCGGCATAACACCGACGGTGATGCGCCGGTTCGAACCTTTGCCCAGAGATGCTTGCGCGGGACGCAGCACCGCCAGAATAGTGAGGACGGCGAGCGCCCCGCCGGCCAAAACAAGAAACCTGCGGCGGCCAAATCCATCGGTCTCCGTGGCCTGCTGACGCCGGGTCCAAAGTTCCAGGACCAAGGTGAGCAGCAGCAAAATGCCGGTGGCTACGCCGGCCGATTCCGTGGGCCAGCCGGAAAGGCGGATACCATTTTGCAGAATAATGATGGCGGCCAGACCGAGTAGCGTTCCAACGATGGTTCCGGATCCGCCCAAAATAGACGTCCCGCCGAGCACCACAGCCGTAATGGCGGTCAACTCGTAGCCGTTGCCCGCGTCCGACTTCGCCTGACCAAGATGCGCCACATAGACTAAAGCCGCCAGACCGGCGGATAGGCCGGAAAGCACATAAACCAGCCCAATGCGTCGTTTCACCGGAACTCCGGCATAACGAGCGCCTTCATAGGAATGGCCCATTGCATACAGAACCCGGCCAATCACGGACTTTTCCAGCAGCACCCAATAAGCAACGGCGGCGATGATCAGAAGTAATGTCTGGGGCGGAAACACGTTACCCCAATAGCCTTGGCCCCAGAGCAGAAACCAATCGGGAAAATTCGAATAATTAACCGCGCCGCCCGTGATGCCTTCCGCGATGCCCCGGAAGAGCGAATAAGTGCCGAGCGTTACGATCAGCGGCGACACGCGGAGTATGGAGATCAGAAAGGCGTTCAGCAGTCCGCCCGCGACGCTCATCACAAGCACGGCGAGAATGGCCAGACCGATGGGCCAATGAAGCTGCTGGGAAAGCATTCCGAACAGCACGGCGGATAGCCCCATCATGGATCCAACCGATAGATCAATACCGCCGGTAACGATAACCGGGGTCAGCGCAAGCGCCAGCAGACCGATCTCCACACTGAGCCGGATACATTCGAAACCGTTGTAAATGGTCAGGAAGTGGTGCCCGGTAAATGAGAAAAACAGCAATTCAAGCGCGATAAAGACGCAGAGAATAAATTCGTGTCTTGATCGGTTCACAAGCTAGACGACTGCCTCTCTTTGGCGTCGATGGCTCAGGAAGGCTTCAAGCGGCACGGTGAAAAGAATGATGGCTCCTTGAATGGCCTTTTCCCAAAACGGGTTGATGCCCAGGAAGACCAGCGCCGGGCCGAGCGAGCCCAGCAACATCACGCCCAGCAGAGTGCCAAGCAGCGTTCCTTTGCCTCCGGTGATGGGCGTTCCACCCACAACAACAGCGGCAATCGCTTTCAGTTCGAGGTTGACGCCGCCGTTGGCGGGAACGTCGGAAAATCGCACGGCATTTAAGAATGAGGCAAGTCCCGTCAATGCTCCCATCAGCACAAAGACCCAAAACACGACATGCCGGACAGGAACACCGGCCACCCGGGCGGCCTCGCGATCAGAACCGGTCGCGAACACCGCGCGAGCCAGCCAGAGATACCTTGACGCCCATGAGAGAAAAACAAAAATCGCCAGCGCGATAGCGACAATCAGGATTCTACCGGTGGTTTGTCCCACACCCAGCCACTGGAAATTATCGGGCAATCCTTCAATCCAGGCACCCCCGCTGACCCACCGCAAAGACTCGCGCCAGATCACCATGGTGGCCAACGTCACAACAATGGAGGGAACCCCCAGAAAGGCCACAAAGCCGCCATTCATAGCGCCCATGGCCCCTCCCATCAACAAGGCAAGAACCGGAAGCAACATCACCGGACACCCATCTTTCGCCAGCGCACCGGAAGCCAGCGCCACCACCGCGAAAAGCGAGCCCACGGAGATATCAATCTGCGCCACGATAATCACGAACGTCATTCCGGCCGCTACCAGCAGCAGCGGGGCATTCGAAAGCAGCATGTCGCGCAGGTTCCCAACAGAGTAAAAGCCGGGCGCAGCGAAGAACATGCCCAGGCTCAGCAAAAGGAGAGCGACCAGGCAAGGCCACTCACGGCGGAATGTCAACTCAGACTCCTTGCCCTTCCAGCACGAATTCCTTGTGTCCGAGTGCGCACCGCAGAATGGCCTCAGGCGTCGCTTCGGCCCGGCTCAGTTCGCCGCTGATTTCACCCTTTGCCATCACCATCACGCGATCGCTCATTCCTAAAACCTCGTTGATGTCTGAGGAAATCATCAGAATGGCAATTCCCCGGCTGGCCAGATCATTCATCAAGGCGTATATCTCAGCCTTTGCGCCCACATCAATGCCTTGCGTCGGTTCGTCCAGAATCAGAATTTTTGGTTCCGTCATCAGCCAGCGCGCCAGCAGTACTTTCTGCTGGTTACCACCCGAGAGATTCCCCGCCACCGTGTGAACGGAAGGAGTCTTTACTCGCAGACGCCGTGTGAAGTCGTCCGCGGACTGACTTTCGATGTTGGTCTTCAAGATAAAAAATTTCGAGATCTTGGCCAGGCTTGAAAGTGTTGTATTGGCGGCAATGTCCATTCCAAGAATCAGGCCGTGCTTTCGCCTGTCTTCAGGAACATACGCCAGGCATTTGGCGATGGCGTCGCGCGCGGAATTCACATCCACCCGATTGCCCTCAATGATCACTTCGCCCGAATCTCTGGGCGTTAGGCCAAAGAGGCATTCGGCTAGCTGAGTACGTCCGGAACCCACCAGGCCGGCTAATCCGACAATCTCACCCGCATGAAGTTTTAAGGAAACGTTCTTGACTCCGTTCCGCCTGCACGTCACGCCTTTCACTTCCAGAGCCACTTTGCCCGCCTGCGTTTCCCGGCTCGGATAAACCGAGGTGACTTCGCGGCCCACCATCATGCGAATCAAACCATTGCGATTGATCTCGCGGATCGGACAGGTCTCAACGCATTCCCCATCGCGCAGGACCGTCACGCGGTCTGACAGTTCAAACAGTTCGTCGAAGCGGTGGGTAATGTAAACGATGGCCGTTTGCTGGGCTTTCAGCTGGCGCACCAGCCGGAAAAGATTTTCCGCGTCCTGGTCTCCCAGTGTCGCGGTGGGCTCGTCCAGAATCAACACCGATGGTTTTGCGTCCAGCGCTTTGGCAATTTCCACCAATTGTTGTTCGGGAGCGGTCAGCGAACCGGCCAAAGCATTGTGAGAAAAATGAGCGCCTACTGTTTCGAGTAGCGTAGCGGCAATACTTCGGCGTGAATTCCAGTTGATGCGCCAGTTCAAACGCGACCAGGGAGACTCGCTTTCGCGCGCCAGCGCAATGTTTTCAGCCACTGTTAAATCAGGAAACAGGCTGGGCTGCTGATAGACAATACCGATACCCAGCGCACGCGCCCGCCTGGGCGAAATGTTCTTCACCAGTTGCTGGTGAAGGTAGATCTGGCCGCTATCAGCCTGTGTCGCCCCGGCCAGGATCTTAATTAAGGTGGACTTCCCCGCCCCATTTTCACCCGCCAGCGCATGCACCTCTCCCTTTTGAAGATCGAGTGAGACACCCTTGAGCGCATGAACGCCGCCGTACGACTTCCGTATATCGACTGCGCGCAGGATGTTCTCACTCATTTAGAGACCATCCTCATGAAGCCTTTCGGCCGGCCTGACGAACGCCTTGTAAGCGACGGTTGCGCTTTGCTTGGCCGGCAGCCACCGGAAGACAGGCGTTCCGAAGAGCGGAGACCGTGAGATCATCTGACGCCGCGTCTCTGGAAACGGCGAAACACCGAACTCCAGTCCGCAGGTCACGGCGGTGTGATTCCAGGGCGCAATATCTCGCTTTTTGTATTCCTGCCATAAGCCCAGCCACGGAAAATCTTCCCGGTTCCATTGATAACCAATCGCCAGCTTGTGCTCGGGTGAAAATACGCTGAAGCCGCTCGGCTTTCCCGGTTCCATCAAATGAGTAGTAAAGCGCGAGAACGGAAAATCTCCCGCCGCGTCACCGCCGCTGAACCTTCCCAGGTCTAACGTTCCGCCGTTGCAGAGCGGAGCGGCAGGCCACTTGAAGTCAGCCCCTGGCTTCAAAACACCACCATCAAAATCGGGGCTTTCAAAAGTTCGCGAATGCGAGGCGGGAATAAAAAACTGAGTAGCGGGTGTGAGAAACGGAGGACCCAGTGTGACGTGCTGTGTCCAGGCAATGGGCTGGTCTAGTGCGGTCGTGTTGCACACTGTCTCCTCGAAGGTGACTGTATCTCCCGCCAGCGTTAGCGTGCGCTGAAACGTCATGCCCGCCAGCGGCAGCCTCGCGCTCATCTTTAGAGAAGCTTCGTGCGGCTCAATTTCGTATCTCACAATGGAAGCTTCGCCATGAACAGTCAGTCCTGCGGCGCCTTCTTCAGGTGAAGGCGGCCCAAACATATGGAGGCAGAGATTGTGCCCCATAATGCCCATCAGCAGCTTGCTTTCCTGGTTGAGTCCATACTCCGGATGTTGCTCCGGACTGTAAGTAGACGGTTCCCCGCTTGGCCACGGAGGAATCCAGAGCGGACTCAATCCGAGCTTTTTGTGGAGGATTTCAGCAATATGACCGCCCTCTTTGAGAACGGTAACTCGAAGGTGTTCGTTCTCGATGGAGACTGCCTCACGTCCATGGAAGCTCATAATAGAAAAGCTTTAGCGAACAGCAACTTAGCTCTGGTTCGCCCAACTAACCCCTCAATGGTCAGTAAGCTTATCAAAGTTTATACGTAAAGTTCCAACGTTATTACTTTGCCGCTAACGTTATCCGGGTTTTAGGGTGACTCGCGGTGATGGAGTATATTGGCGTGCGTAGAACTCATGATTAGAGAAGCATTGAAATCCGGAAACGGCATCCTCCGGTTGGAGCCTTGTTGGGTTCCCAGGTCATTTATGATCCCCGGCGGACGCCTCAAGCTGCATCCCGACGACTTGTATGCATTGGGAGCCCATCGCGGCGGCATCAACGAACGTTGGTTTTCCTCCACCACCCACGCGTCGAACGGACCCGGCACACCAGAGGATGAAGGCCTGAGTTATGTTCGCGCTGGTGAATCGCGCTTTCTGTTGAAAGAAGCGGTGGAGACTGCGGGAGATTTGCTGCTGGGTGCGGATGTCATGGCCCGCGAAGGCGGCTGGAATCTGCTCTGCAAATTCTTTGACAACCTGGGACCCATTCCGCACCATCTTCATCAGAACGATGAAGTAGCCAGGCTCACAGGCCAGCGCGGCAAGCCGGAAGCTTATTATTTCCCGCCGCAGTACAACCAGAAAGATAACAATTTTCCCCACACGTTTATGGGGCTTGAGCCCGGCACGACCAAGGACCAGGTAAGGCAATGTCTGGCCGATTGGAACAAGGGCGATAACGGCATTCTGTTCCTGGCGCGCGCCTACCGCTTGCAGCCCGGGGCAGGATGGCAAATAGATCCAGGCGTGCTGCATGCACCCGGCTCTTTGGTGACGTATGAGCCCCAGGTCAACAGCGATGTCTTCTCCATGTTTCAATCCCTGGTGGATGGCAGGCCGGTAGACCGCGCTCTGCTGGTGAAGGATGTGCCCCGCGAGTATCACAACGACCTGGATTTTCTGGTAGGCATGCTGGATTGGGAAGCAAACGTCAATCCGGAATTCGGTAGAAGCAACAAGGTGTTTCCGAAACCGGCGCATCCACTTGACCAAACGGAAGAGCTTGGTTATCGCGAGCTATGGGTCACTTATGGAACGCGCTATTACTCAGCAAAAGAGCTGACCATTCTTCCCCGGCGCAAGGCAACGATCAAAGACGCCGCCGCTTACGGCTTGATTTTGACGCAAGGGCACGGCACGGTTGGTCAGCATTTCGTAAGCACGCCATCTATGATCCGCTTCGGCGCCATGACGGAAGATGAACTCTTCGTCACCAGCGAAATAGCCCGCCAAGGCGTGGAGATTGAGAACCTGAGCGAAACGGAACCCCTCGTGATGCTGAAGCACTTTGGACCAGGTAATCCGGAAAATGCCATCGAAAAATAGATATCCAGCTCTGCACAACGCTATGTGGCCGGGGCTGGTGGGCAAAGGCCCGGGCGCTGAACCAGCTATTGACCTGGACACCATGTTGCGCCTGACATCACACGCTGCGGTTGACGGCGAGACCTTTGAAGGCGTAGATCTCTTCCTGTTCGAGCCGCACGTCAACATCGATTCCACTGATGACGATTTAAAGGCGCTTGCCGACAAGATTGCCGGGATGAACCTGGTCGTAGGGTCGGTGGTGGCGCCAGTCTGGCCTCCCACCGGCGGCGGTTCAGCGATGGGCAGTGCGGAAGACAGGCAGCGATTTCTGAAGCAGGTGGAGAAGGCCTGCGCCATTGCCCAGAAGCTTCGCAACCTTGGCATCAGGCCCTACGGTATTGTCCGCATTGACTCGGCGGCCAGCCCGGCGGACTGGGCGGCTGATCCCGAGCGCAACACCGCGCTGATTGCCTCCACGTTCCAGCAGGCGGCGGACATTGCCGAGAACTTTGGCGAACGGCTGGCCGCGGAAGGCGAAATCTGCTGGGCGGCCATGCATAGCTGGCGGAGAATGCTGGAGTTGCTGGAGATGGTGAACCGTCCTCAAACCCTCGGCTTCCAGGCTGACATGGCCCACACGCTTCTGTTCACCGCCGGATATAACGCGCCCGAAGATCGTCTTCTGCCCGAAGACTTCGATTGGACCGATCGCGAAACCCTTTCGGCCGCTTACCAGAAGATGGCCAGTGCGCTGCGGCCCTGGACTTTTGATTTCCATGTGGCGCAAAACGACGCCACGGTCAAGGGTTCAGGCGCGCATGACAAAACCGGACGGCATTGCCTGCCCGGCGACCCCAACGGAAAACTGGACGTTGTGAGAGACGCGGGCGCCTGGATGCGGGATGATCAGGGCCAGATCACCAAAGCTTTTCGGCATATCTGCTGGGATGGCTGTATGTTTCCGAACGAAGTGATGTTGCGCCAGGAAACGTGGAACCAGATTCTGGCTATTATGCTGGCCGTTCGAGACGCACATGGATGGAACTATGCCTGATTTACGAATCGGATTGGTGGGGTGTGGATTCATGGGGCGTACCCATTCCAACGCCTTCCACCAGACCGCCCATTTCTTCAACCTTGCCTACACTCCCGTCAAGGCCGCCGCCTGTGCGCGCTCAGCCGAGACGGCTTCAACCTTTGCACGGCGCTGGAATTACCAGTCTTTCGAAACCGACTGGCGTCAGTTGGTTGAGCGCAAAGATATCGATCTTATAGACATCGCTACACCAAACGATACCCATGCCGAGATCGCGATTGCGGCGGCAAACGCAGGCAAGATGGTGCTCTGCGAGAAGCCGTTAGGCCGCACTGCGCCCGAAGCCGAGTCCATGGTAGCCGCGGTCGAAAAAGCCGGCGTCCGAAACATGGTTTGGTACAACTACCGGCGCGTGCCGGCAGTGACCCTGCTGAAATCCTTTATTGACGATGGCCGCCTGGGACGTATCTTCCACTACCGCGCCAAGTTCCTGCAGGATTGGACTATGTCTCAGGATCTGCCCCAAGGAGGCGCGGCGCTTTGGCGTCTGGATGCTTCCGTCGCTGGCAGCGGCGTCACGGGCGACCTTTTAGCGCATACCATTGACACCGCCATCTGGCTGAACGGCAAGATCCATGAAGTGTCCGCGATGACTGAGACCTTCATCAAAGAGCGGAAGCATAATCTGACGGGACATGTGGAACCGGTCACCATCGACGACGCCAGTGCGTTTCTGGCGCGTTTCAAGAACGGATCGCTCGCCACCTTCGAAGCTACCCGCTATGCGCGCGGCCACAAGGCGTTGTACACGCTGGAGATCAATGGCGACAAAGGGTCCGCCATGTGGGACTTGCATGATATGCACCGGCTCCACTATTTCGATCACAGCGATGAAGGCCGGGTGCGGGGCTGGAAGGATATTCATGTGACCGACGGCGCCCACCCTTATATGAGCCGCTGGTGGGTTCCTGGTTTGCAAATTGGTTACGAACACACCTTCATCCATCAGTTTGCAGATTTTTTAGACGCTGCCGCCCACAACCAGAACGCCGCGCCCACATTTCGTGATGCGTTACTGACAGAACAGGTAACGGATGCGGTTTTGAAATCGGCGCATTCGCGCCAGTGGGTCGCTATTTCGGAGGAGCAAAATGCCTGACAATTTAACCCGCCGCGCCGCTATCGGAACACTGGCGGTGATTCCCGTGACCGCTGCTTTCGCCCAGAATTCGCACGACCTGAGCAAACTGATCGCGCCGCTTCCGGAGACCGGCTTTACGCCCATCTTCGACGGCAAGAGCATGGACGGCTGGGACGGTGACCCGAAGTTCTGGCGCTGCGAAAATGGAGCTTTGATTGGGGAGACGACGAAAGAAAATCAGCCCCCGCAAAACACCTTCCTCATTTGGCGAAAAGGCAGCCCGGCGAACTTCGAGTTGAAGCTGGAGTATAAGCTGACCGGGTTCAACAGCGGCATTCAATACCGCAGTATTGAACTGCCTGACATCAAGTGGGCCATGAAAGGCTACCAGGCCGATATTGATGGCGAACAGATGTTTACGGGGCAGATCTATGAGGAGCGCGGGCGCGGCTTCCTTGCCTTGCGCGGCCAGTCGAACTACATCGCCGCCGGACAGAAGCCCGGCGTGGTAGGGGTCCTGGGCGATTCCGGCGAGCTAAAGGGCCTGATTCACGCTGACGATTGGAACGACATGCACATCGTGGCGCGCAATAACGTCCTGATGCAATACATCAACGGCCGTCTGATGAGCGCCCTGATAGACGATGATGGAGTGAACCGCAAAATGGATGGACTGATAGGCATACAGGTTCACAAAGGTCCAGCCATGAAGATGGAAGCACGCAACATCCGGCTCCGGTTGATCGCCTGACGCCTTCGCCGGGCGGCCCGGCGGCAAGCGAAGAAAAAACGCAAACAGTCTGAGCAACGGGGAAGCCCTGGAGTGTATCTACACTTCGAAACGTGGATTTGGTGACCGAAGAAAAAAACCAGGATTTCTTTTCCGCTTGGCGTGACCGGCTAACCGCACTCAAAAATATCCCGCCCGTGCTCCGCATCGTCTGGCAGTCCGGGCCCCATGTGGTTGCCTTGGGGCTGATTACCCGCGTTCTCGTCGCGGTCATTCCCGTCAGTATCGCCTGGGTGACGGATCTGCTGATCGATCGCATCAATGCGATCGCTCACCACACTGCGAAGCTGGATTCTCAGTTATGGTTGCTCGCCGCCGCCGAGTTTGGGCTCGCCATCCTCAGCAACATGATCAGTCGCATGATTGATTACTATGACTCGGTGCTGGCTGACCGCTACACGCGCCACGTCAGCATTGAAGTCATGCGGCACGCGTCGGCGTTGGATCTGCAGGCGTATGAGAACCCCACGTTCTATGACCGGCTGGAACGCGCGCGCGTTCAAGCTACGGACCGCCTGGGCATGATTCAGGCCATTGGCCGCCTCTTCCAGCAGACCATCACCACTATCTCGCTCTCCGTCGTGATCCTCTTTCACGCGCCGCTTCTGCTTTTGCTGCTGGTCTGCTGCCTGATTCCCGCTTTCCTCGGAGAGAGCCACTACGCGTTCTTGAGCTACGCCAAAAACTTCCGCCAGACGCCGGCCAAGCGCCAGTTGGATTATCTGCGGCAACTGGGCGGCAGCAAGGAAGCGGCCAAGGAACTGAAGCTTTTCGGACTCAGCGATTTTCTAACAGGCCGGTTCACTGATCTTTCCAATGGCATCTTCGACGAGAACATGGCGCTGGCCAAACGAAGGCTCATCGCGCGTATCTCTGCTCTCGCTGCTCAGCACCAGCGGCTACTACGGCGCTTATGTGTGGGTGATTTTCAAAACCGTCACCGGCGTGTACTCTCTGGGCACGTTCTACTTCCTGACGCAGAGCATCATGAATGCGTCAAACAACATCTCGCAGATTTTCTCTCTCCTTTCCGGCATCGCAGACCAGGCCCTTTTTCTCACCGACCTGCTGGCCTTTTTCGACATGAAGCCGACTGTGCAATCCAAACCCGATGCGCTCCCGGCGCCTCGTCCCATCCGCAAAGGCTTTGAATTTAAAAACGTAAGCTTCCACTACCCGGGCGTGGACAGAGAGATTCTCAGGAATCTGAATTTCCGCCTGGAGCCCGGCGAGCGGATCGCTCTCATCGGTCAAAACGGCCAAGGTAAAACCACCATCGTCAAGCTGATGTCACGGCTTTATGATCCTTCCGCCGGCAAGATTCTGCTGGATGGCATCGACCTGCGCGAATACAACATTGAGGACTTATGCCGTGAGATCGGCGTCATCTTCCAGGATTTCATGCGCTATGAAATGACCGCGCGTGAAAACATTGCCGTGGGCCGAATTGAGTTTCTGGACGACTTCCAACGCATTCGCGAAGCCGCGCACAAAAGCCTGGCGGACGACGTCATCAATAAGCTGGGCGGCAAATATGACCAGATGCTGGGCAGGCGTTTTGATGGCGGCGTGGACTTATCCGGCGGCGAATGGCAAAAGCTGGCGCTGGCGCGTGCCTACTTACGCGAATCGCAGGTTTTGATCCTGGACGAACCAACCGCGGCGCTGGACGCGCGCGCCGAATTCGAAGTATTTGAGAGATTCAACGAACTAACAGTGGGCAAGATGGCATTATTCATTTCACACCGGTTTTCAACGGTTAGGATGGCTGAACGAATCATCGTTTTGGAAAACGGATCCATAGCGGAAGAAGGAAGTCACGATCGATTGATGGCGCGCGCGGGCATTTATGCCGAGATGTTTGAACTCCAGGCCGCGAGTTACAGATAGCGGAAAGAGCGAAAATGACAGATGCAGTGCAAAAAGTCGAACCCCAGCAGGCGAATGAGGCTGTTTTTAATGAGCAAGACCGTGAGTTGTTGCGTGACCATGCACGCGAAACGGCTCGCTCCTGCGCCTGGATTGGCCATGGCAGAGTTACCCGCCCCAAGCAGATTGCGCGGAATAGTTTCGCTCGCCTGACGGAACTGGAAAAGCGCCTTTACTCTCTCGATAGTCCCGAGCCGTCAGATGACCTGAAGTGGCTGTACGATAACTTGCGGCTGGTGCATGCGGAACTGCAGGATCTTCGCGAATCCGTCCGCGCCCTGCAAAAGTTGCCGCTGGTCCGGACCGCAACTGAGGAATCCATTCCGCGAGCCATCATTCTGGCGCGCGGCATGATGGCGGCCTGCAGTTATGAGCTATCGGAAGAAGCCTTCTCCTTCTACCTGGAATCCGTGCAGGAGATTGAATACCTGCGGCTGAACGAAGTCTGGGGCATGCTGATGGCTTTGAAATTGAGCCTGCTGGAGTTGCTTTCCCAGCGCGGCAATCAGGCCATTGATGCCTTCAAGGCGCAAGGCGCGGCTGCGACTTCTTTCGATGTCGGCCGCCTGATACGCAGCCTGCGCTTCATTGGCGAGCGCGACTGGCGCGACACGTTGGAAAACATTTCGCTGGTGCATCGCATTTTTCAGACCGACCCCTCGGGCGTCTATCCGCGCATGCAATTTGAAAGCCGCCAGATGTACCTCAGCCAGGTGGCCAAGGTGGCGCACAGGTCCGACCTGGGTGAGATTGACCTGGCCCGGCTGAGTGATCACACTGGCCGAAGCAGGCGAACTGGCTGCACCGGCTTTGCGCGAACGGGCGCGCCACATTGGCTATTACCTGATAGATGAAGTGGGCCGCGAAGAACTGTACGATCAAGTAAATTACCGCCGGTCTATCGGTTCTAGCCTGCAAAATCTCTTCCACCGCTTCCCGGATGAGATCTACATCATCGGCATAGAGGCGGTCACGCTGATTACCGTGGTCGTGCTGATTACCAGCTTGTTCCGCCAACAGGGGAGCCTGGGCGTCATCTTTGGAGCTTTGCTGCTGACTTTGCCCGCGGCCGGCGCAGCCGTCGAGCTGATGAATTATTTGGTGACAACCGTCCTGTCGCCGCGCCCTTTGCCCAAGCTGGATTTCTCGAAAGCAGTTGCCGGCGATTGCGCCACCATGGTGGCCATTCCGACGTTGCTGATCAACGAAAAGCAAATTCGCCAGCTGGTGGAAGACATGGAAGTTCGCTATCTGGTGAATCGCGACCCCAATATTTGTTACGCGCTGCTGACCGATTTGCCTGATTCATCTGAACCCATTGGCGAGACGGACCGCCGGGTGGATCTGGCTATTCAACTCATTGACGAACTGAACGAACGATATGGCCGCGAGCCTTACGGCGGGTTTTATTTGTTCCACCGCCACCGGGTGTATAACCCGCGCGAAGGCGCTTGGATGGGCTTTGAGCGCAAACGCGGGAAACTGTTGGACCTGAATCAATATCTTCGCGACGCCTTCGATCCGTTTCCCGTCAAGGCGGGAGACCTGGCTAAGCTGCCGCACATTCGCTACGTTTTGACGCTCGATTCGGATACGCAATTGCCGCGCGGCTCCGCACAGAAGATGATTGGCGCCATGGCCCATCCGCTGAATCGTCCACTGGTAGATCCCGATTTGAATATCGTCACCCGCGGTTATGGCATTCTGCAGCCGCGCGTGGGCATCAGCGTCCACTCAGCCACCCGCTCGCGATTGGCCAGCATCTACTCGGGTGAGACCGGCATCGATATTTATTCGCGCGCCGTATCCGACGTTTATCAGGATCTCTATGGCGAAGGCATCTTTACCGGCAAAGGCATCTACGATGTGGATGCGTTGCGCCAGGTTCTGGAGCACCGCTTCCCGCGCAATGCGCTGCTCAGCCACGATTTGATCGAAGGCGCGTATGCTCGCGCGGGCCTCGCGTCAGATATCGAAGTCATTGACGATTATCCTTCGCATTACAGCGCTTACAACCGGCGCAAACATCGCTGGCTGCGTGGCGACTGGCAGATTGTGCGCTGGATCTTCAATCGCGTTCCCGACGAATCCCGCAAGCTGGTTCGAAATCCTATTTCGCTGGTGTCTCGCTGGAAAATTGTGGACAATCTGCGCCGCAGCCTGATGGAGCCAGCCACATTCCTGTTGCTGGTCTTCGGCTGGTATGTGCTTCCGGGCGGTCCCAGATTCTGGACAATCGTCACCCTGGCGCTGCTGTTTTTGCCTATTTATTTCCGCCTGGTTTTTGCAGTTATTCGCGCTTGGGCCGGGCGAAGCCTGGAAGCCGTCCGGCAATCCTGGGTTGATTTCCTAACGTCCCATGTCAGCATCGCGCTGAATACCGCGTTTTTGGCGCATCAGGCTATGGTTTCCGTGGACGCCATCGTGCGCACCATTATTCGCAGCTACATCACACACCGGAGTCTGTTGGAGTGGGAAACCGCCACCGAAGCCGAACTGGGCATTCGCAAACGAACGCCGGTGGATACCTATCTGGATTGGACGCCGCTGCTGTGCCTGATTTTGGCCGTGCCCCTTGTCTGGCGGCCCCAAGCCGCGATTTACGCGCTGCCGTTCTTGACCGTTTGGGCGTGCTCCAAGCTGCTTTCCAACTGGCTGAATGCTTCGCCGCTCGATGAAGAGTATGTTTTGTCTGGAAAGCAGCGGCAGTTCGTGCGCGAAATCGCGTTAAGAACCTGGCGTTATTTCGCCACCTTCAGCAACGAAAGTAACCACTGGCTGGTGCCGGATAACGTACAGGAGAACCCGTACCGGATAGCGGAGCGGCTTTCCCCTACTAACTTAGGCTTGCTGCTGAACTCGCGGCAGGCGGCATTGGAACTGGGTTTTATCAACCTCTCAGAGTTCCTCATGCTGACGGAACGCACCTTCAGAACCATCCTGCGGCTGCCGCGCCATTTCGGCCACTTTGTGAACTGGTATGAGACCACAACCCTGAAGCCGATTGAGCCGCAGTTCATTTCCAGCGTGGATAATGGCAACTTTGTGGCGTCGCTCTGGAGTCTGAAAGAAGGCTGCCGGGAGTTGTCGCGCAGGGCGCTGATCAGTTCCCAAACTCTGGCCGCCATTGCAGATCACTATTGCCTGCTCGAAGAAACACCCTCAGACCGGCAAGCCTTCACCAGCTTATTTAAAGAGAAGAATGTTTCCGTATGGATGCCGCGGCTGCTGGAAGCCAAATTACCCGCCGCCGTGGCGCCGGCGTGGGCTGCCGCTGAATTGCAGAAACGGGTGGACGCGTTGCGCGAGTTCACGCGAACTTTTGCACCCTGGTTTCTGCCGGAGAACAAGGGCGTCCTGACATTACCGGGTTTCAAGCTGCCGGAATTCGAATTGACTCCCGGCAACGCGGAAGCCTATTACCGCGAACTCGATCAAACGCTGCGCACACTGCTGGTTCAGCCCAATATATCGGGCGACTTGTACAACGTGTTGCATTCGCTGACACAGCAATTGCCAGGCTGCCGCGTTCGTTTGCAGGATTTAGCGGCCCGCTTGAAGCAAATCATCGCCGGCTGCGAAAAGCTGTCGGAAGAAATGGACTTTTCCATCCTCGCCAACAAGGGCCGGAATCTGTTGTCCATTGGCTACGATGTTCCCGCCAAGGCGCTGAACAATTCCTGCTATGATTTGCTGGCATCGGAAGCGCGCACCGCCACATTCGTTGCCGTGGCCAAAAACAATGTGATTCAGGATGCCTGGTTCCGCCTCGGCAGGCAACACACCGCTTGCGAAGGCGAGACGACGCTCATCTCCTGGACCGGCACCATGTTCGAATACCTGATGCCGGTGATCTGGATGAAATCACATGCCAATACATTGCTGGATCGGGCAGTGCGCGCCGCCGTTCGCGCGCAACAGGCTTATGGCCGCAACCACGGCGTGCCCTGGGGCATATCGGAAGCTGCGTACAGCAAAACAGATGAACAGGGGAATTATCAGTACTCCGCTTTTGGCGTTCCCGGGCTGGCGTTGAACGTGGCCCGCGCCGGCAGCCTGGTTATTTCGCCTTATTCGAGCTGTCTGGCGCTGATGATCGACCCGGCGGCGGCAGTGGAAAACCTTCAGGACATGGAAGGTAAGGATTGGCTCGCCGAGTACGGCTTCTACGAATCAGCCGATTACACGTCCGCGGCTACCCGGGCCTTCAGAACGCGCAAATACAATTTGGTGAAGTGCTGGATGGTCCATCACCAGGGTATGAGTCTGGCCGCTATCTGCAATTTGCTTTGCGAATCGCCATTCCAGCGCTGGTTCCACGCAGACCGCATGGTGCAAGCCAGCGAAATGATTCTGCAGGAGCGCCCGCTGCACGCAAAGCCAATAACGGATATGCAGCCGCGCAAAGTAATGCCCTTCTCCGGCAAAGAAGCAACCACCGCGGCCAAGGCTTAGGCAAAGACCAAATCGGTGACAGCCTTCGTGTTTCCGTAACTGATCGGTGACAGTCTCCATTGTCCAACTCAGCCTCCAGCAGCGGCGAACGTAAGCGACCCCGCATCCTTTAACCGGGCCGCCGGATATCATGATTCTTGTGTCGAAACTAACCAAGCAACCGTGGGGTCACTCGCATAATGGCGACGCCATTGATCTCTTCACGCTGACGAATGCCAATGGCCTGGAAGCCACCATCACCAACTTCGGAGGCCGGCTCGTCACGCTGAAAGTCCCTGACCGCCAAGGCCACATCGAAGACATCGTGCTCGGCTTCGACACGCTGGCGGGCTATCTCGAAAAGAACCCCTATTTCGGCGCTCTCATAGGTCGCTACGCCAATCGAATCGCAAATGGCAAATTCGAACTGCATGACCAAATCTTCACGCTCGTGAAAAACAATGGCGAGAATGCGCTCCATGGCGGCCCCCTTGGCTTTGACAAAGTGAAGTGGAACGCGGAGCCTGGCGATTCTTCGTTGACCCTGCAGTACACCAGCCAAGACGGTGAGGAAGGCTACCCGGGCACTTTGCACACAACGGTGGTCTACACGCTAAGTGATGACAACTCTTTATCCATCGACTACACGGCCACGACCGAAAAACCTACCATCCTGAATCTGACGAATCACTCCTATTTCAACCTCGCCGGACACGCCCACGGTACCGTGCTGGATCACGAGGTGATGATCAACGCCGACACCTTCACGCCCGTCAACGAACACTTGATTCCCACCGGTGAACTCAGTCCTGTCGCCGGAACGCCTTTCGATTTTCTGCACCTGCATAACGTAGGCGACCGGATTGATGGCAATGACCCGCAGCTTGTACTGGCAAGAGGATATGACCACAATTATGTCCTGAATGGCCCTGCAGCAAAGCTTCGCCTGGCTGCACGCGCGATGTATCCTCCGTCTGGTCGCGTGATGGAAGTTCACACCACTCAGCCGGGGATGCAGTTCTATACCGGAAACCATCTGCCGGACAGACTTCCCGGCAAGGAAGGCGCTGTTTATGGATTCCGCTCCGGCTTCTGCTTTGAGACCCAGCATTTCCCCGACAGCCCCAATCAGCCCGACTTTCCTACCGTTATCCTGCTACCGGGCGTAGAATTCCATCAGGTGACTGTATTTAAGTTCTTGATCCAATAGCCCGCGCTGTAACCGCTTGCGCGCGGATAGCGCCCTCAAAACATACACTTGAAATTCTAGGGAGTTGTTTTTATGTGGATCGTTCGCCTTGCCTTGCGGCGACCGTACACCTTTGTTGTCTTGTCGCTCATGCTCTTGCTGCTGGCTCCAGTAGTCATCTCGCGGACGCCTATCGACATTTTCCCGAACATCGATATTCCGGTGGTGAGCATCATCTGGCAATACCAGGGTCTCTCCGCCGAGGAGATGTCGGAACGCATCGTCTACCTCTGCGAACGCACGCTGACCACGACCGTGAACGACATTGAGCACCTGGAATCCCAGTCGATGAACGGCATTGCGGTCGTCAAGCTCTTCCTTCAGCCGAAAGCCAACCTCTACGCCGCTCTCGCCCAAAGCGCCGCCGTCAGTCAGACGATTCTGAAAGGCCTTCCCCCGGGCAGCACTCCGCCCCTGATCGTAAGTTATAACGCTTCTACGGTGCCCATCCTCCAACTGGCGCTCTCCGGACAAGGCCTGAGCGAACAGCAGTTATTTGACATCGGCCAGAATTTCATTCGCACCCAACTGGTCACTGTCCCGGGCGCCGCTATTCCCTTTTCTTATGGCGGAAAACAGCGCCAGGTGATGGTAGACCTCGATCCGCAAGCGTTGCTGGGAAAAGGACTGAGTCCTACGGATGTGGTGTCAGCCTTGGGAAGTCAGAATCTGATTCTCCCGGGTGGCACATCGAAGATCGGCTCACTGGAATATGACGTCCAGATCAACGGCAGCCCGCACGAGGTTTCCGAGCTGAATAACCTGCCCATCAAGAGCCAGGATGGCGCCACTATTTATATTCGCGATGTGGCCCACGTTCGCGATGGCTTCACGCCGCAGACCAACATTGTGCGTGCGGACGGGCTGCGCGGCTCTCTCATGGCCGTTTACAAAAACGGCAACGTTTCCACACTGGATATCATCGCCGGCGTGCGCCGGATGCTGCCCTTTATCCTCACAACAGTTCCGCCGGAACTGAAGGTGAAGCTGATCGGCGATCAGTCTATCTTCGTGCGCGCTTCCATTAACTCGGTCGTGCGCGAAGCTATCATCGCAGCCTGCCTGACCGCCATCATGATTCTGGTGTTTCTGGGCAGTTGGCGCAGCACCGTCATCATTGCCGTCTCCATTCCGCTCAGCATTCTTTGCTCGCTCTTTGCACTGGCCGCCCTGGGCGAAACCATCAACATTATGACGTTGGGCGGCTTTGCGCTCGCCGTGGGCATCCTGGTCGACGACGCCACCGTTGAGATCGAAAACATCAACCGCAATCTTGAAATGGGTAAAGAAGTGGAGCAAGCCATCCTGGATGGCGCGGCGCAGATTGCCGTCCCGGCTTTCGTTTCCACGCTCAGCATCTGCATTGTCTTTGTCCCCATGTTCTTCCTGGCGGGTGTGGCGCGTTACCTATTCGTGCCGTTGGCGGAAGCCGTTTCATTCGCCATGCTGGCTTCCTACTTTCTGTCGCGCACCATTGTGCCCACCATGGCCAAGTACCTGTTGAAAGGGCATGCGCCGCATGAGGTTTCCCATGGCAAGGGCGTCTTTGCGCACATCCAGCAAGGCTTCGAAGCGAATTTCGAGCGCCTTCGCACGGCTTATCGCGGCCTTCTGGAATCCTTCGTCAGGCGGCGCAGAGTCTTCGTTGTGCTGTTTCTCGCGTTCTGTGTCGCTTCCCTGTCGTTGATCCCCTGGTTGGGCCAGGACTTTTTCCCCTCAGTGGACAGCGGCCAACTGCGTTTGCACGTCCGGGCACGCACCGGAACCAGAATTGAGGAGACCGCCAAGCTGTTCGACATTGTGGAAGCCCGCATCCGGCAGATCATTCCTCCGTCGGAACTTGAGAACGTTCTGGACAATATCGGCCTCCCCTACAGCAGTCTCAACACTTCTTACGGGAACAACGGCACGGTAGGACCTGCCGACGGCGACATTCTTATTTCGCTCGCGGAGAATCACCATCCCTCGGCAGACTATATTGCCGAATTGCGGCGTAAGCTACCCGATGAGTTTCCGGGAACACTCTTTTACTTCCTCCCCGCGGACCTGGTCAGCCAGATCTTGAATTTCGGCTTGCCTGCGCCCATTGACATCCAGGTGCTGGGCCGGGATGTGGAATCGAACCGGACCTTCGCCAACAAGCTCATGCAGCAGGTAAAGTACGTCCCGGGAGCTGTGGATCTGCGCATTCAACAGCCCGGCAATCAGCCGAAACTGTTCGTAGATCTGGACCGGACGAAAGCCCAGACCATCGGCTACAGCGCCCTGCAGATTGCCGGCAACGTGCTGGTGGAACTCAGCGGCAGCTTCCAGACCTCCCCAAACTTCTGGCTAAGCCCCAAGAATGGGGTCACTTACAACGTCGTCACGGAAGCCCAGCAGCACGACATGAACTCGCTTGACGCGCTGCGAAACATCCCGATTGGACGCACAGGCGGCGCACAGGAGCTACTGGCAGACGTGGCCTCCATCAAGCGCGGCAATGGCATGGCCTCGGTTTCGCATTACAATATCACCCCGGTCATCGACATTTATGGATCCGTACAAGGCACTGACCTGGGTTCGGTGTCCACCGCCATTGAAAAACTGATCGACCGCAATAGAAGCTCGCTCGTTCGCGGTTCGCAGGTGATCCTGCGGGGCCAGACTCAAACCATGCGCTCCTCGTTCATCGGATTGTTGGGCGGACTCGCCTTCTCCATCGTTCTCGTCTACATGCTCATCGTCATTAACTTCCAATCCTGGCTTGACCCGCTGATCATTATTTCGGCGTTGCCCGCCGCGCTTGCAGGCATCTGCTGGTTCCTGTTTCTTACGCACACAACCGTCAGTGTTCCGGCACTGACGGGAGCCATCATGTGCATGGGTGTGGCCACCGCCAACAGCATTTTGCTCGTGAGCTTTGCCAAGGAGCAATTGCCTGATTGCCGGAGTGCGGGCGAAGCGGCCATTCTTGCCGGCTTCGTTCGCTTCCGCCCCGTGCTGATGACTGCGCTTGCCATGATGATAGGCATGCTGCCCATGGCGCTGGGACTGGGCGAAGGAAGCGAGCAGAATGCTCCGTTAGGCCGCGCTGTGATTGGCGGCTTGATGTTCGCCACTGTCGCGACCTTGTTCTTTGTGCCCGCGCTGTTCACCATCATGCACCGCAAGGCGCGCCCGGGAGCAGACCTATGATCAAAGGCGTTCTGCTGACCCTGGGCGTCATCATCATTGCCGCTTTGCTGGTGATCTCCGGCATTTTGCCGCGCTTGCGCGCTCGCCAGACATTGCAGAAAGACACCGACTATGCGGCTGCTCCGGCGGTCAGTACCGTAAAGCCTACCGTCGGCGCTCCCGCCGAGGAGGTGGTGCTGCCCGGGAACATGCAAGCTTATGTTGACGCCCCCATCTACGCGCGAACCAGCGGTTACCTGAAGCGTTGGTATTTCGACATCGGCGCGCATGTCAGCAAGGGCCAACTATTGGCTGAGATCGAGTCTCCTGAAGTGGACCAGGAACTGGTACAGGCGCGCGATAACCTGTCCAGCGCGCAGGCTGATTTTCGGCTGGCGCAAATCACCGCCGCCCGCTACACCGACCTTTACAAGAGCGATTCGGTAGCCAAACAGGATGTGGATAACTCCGTGCAGGCTGAAGCCTCGCACGTGGCGGCTGTCAAGGCCGCCCAGGCCAATGTCGCTCGTTTGGAACAAATGGTGGATTTCGAGAAAGTGTACATGCCCTTCACTGGCGTGGTCACCGCTCGCGAAACGGATATCGGGCAACTGATTCAATCCGGCTCAACGCAGAATCATGAGCTCTTCCATGTGGCTGCCATCGACCGGTTACGCGTTTTTGTCAACGTTCCGCAAGTCTACTCGGCGCAAACCCGCCCCGGCCTGGGAGCTGACCTGACACTGCCCGAACTGCCCGGCCGCCGCTTTCCCGGGAAACTGGTGAGAACTTCAGATTCGTTCGATCCGGCCACCAGAACCATTACGGTTGAGATCGACGTACCGAATCACCAGGGTCAGCTTCTGCCCGGCGCTTTCGCGGAAGTGCATTTCAAGATGAAGTCGCAAGCAGGCACGCTGGTGATTCCTGCTACCTCGCTCATCTTCCGCTCTCAAGGATTGCGGGTGCCGGTCGTCCGGGATAATAAGGCCGTGCTGCTGCCGGTCACCACGGGCAAAGATTTCGGAAATACAGTGGAAGTGCTGACCGGCCTGAGCGCCAACGATCTGGTCATTGCCAGCCCGCCCGATTCGCTGGTGGATGGCGAAAAGGTACGGGTGGTTAAACCAAAAAACTCCGCCCAGGCCGATGATTAATGCGCGACGTTCTTGGCTCCTTTCGAGCATTTTGAAACTGCCGAATGGAGGGGCATATAATTTTAATTTCAGATGCTAGTTCAATTCCCGCCTTCCAACCCCGAGGTTGATCTTTCCACCACATATGATGCCGTTGTTGTTGGCTCCGGCGCCGCTGGCGGAATGGCCGCTCACGTCCTGACTTCGCAAGGCCTCAAAGTACTGCTGCTAGAGGCCGGAAAGTATCAGGATACAAGTAAGATTCTCCATTCCATGGAGTGGCCTTACGATCATCCCCGGCGCGGCAAGATGCCGCCGGATTATCACGCGCTCACAGCCAATGAGTACACGGTCCGGAAACCGCCTTATACAAGCAGCAGTTCGGCGTATACGAACGTACAGAACTACATTCAAGGCTGGTCAGGCACCGATTATTCCAAGACCCTGGTAGTCAACGAAAAAGAGAATCCCTACACGGGTACAAACTACGCATGGGTGCGGTCGCGCGTGGTAGGTGGCAAGACGAACCTCTGGGGCCGTCTGTCATTGCGGCTTTCCGATTACGACTTTAAAGCGAAAGACCACGACGGATATGGTGAGAATTGGCCCATTTCATACGCCGACGTTGAACCTTACTACGACAAAGTAGATCTATACCTCGGCATCTCCGGGCACCCGGAAAATCTTCCCTGGCTGCCTGATGGGAAATTCCAGAAGCCCAATAAACTTACAGCTTCGGAACTGCATCTGCGCGAAACATTGAAAGGCATGGGCCGGGTGGCCACTCCCTATCGCGCCGGCGTGACGACCGAAGGCTTGAAGCACAACAAGTATCGCAGCCGTTGCTATGGACGGGGAGCTTGCAACCGCCACGTGGGCGGATGCGATATTCACGCCGCGTTCGATTCGCCAACCGGCTTGATCCGGCCCGCTTACGACACCGGCAACCTGACCATGCGGCCGAACTCGACAGTCTTCGAAGTCACTGTCGACAAAAACACGGGCAAAGCAACCGGAGTTTCATTCCTGGATAGCCAGACTCGCAAGAGCTATCAGGCGAAGGCAAAATCCGTCATCCTGGCCGCCTCTACTCTCGAAAGCGCCCGCCTTCTGCTGCTCTCGAAATCAAGCCTTTATCCGAACGGCATCGGCAATTCCAGCGGCCACGTGGGCCACAACTTCTGTGAACACATGATGGGTCCGCGGGTAGCTGGTTTCATGCCGGACCTGGTAGGCAAGCAACGCACCCTGGATGATGGCAAGCCGGGCAGTTTCTATATACCCCGGTTCCGCAACGTGAACGGGCAGAAATCAGAGTTCTTGCGCGGCTACGGATTTGAAGGCGGCAGCGGCTGCGGCATGACGCCGGGCACGGCCTTCGACACGCCCGGCTTTGGCGAAGAATACAAGAAGAAGGTTCGCGACTACGCCGGCGCCACCATCGAAATGGAAGCCTTCGGCGAGGTGCTCCCACGCTACGAGAACGCCGTGGACTTGGATCCCGATGTGAAAGATGCCTGGGGTATTCCGGTTCTACGCTTCAGTTACAAGTTCGGCGAGAACGAAGCAAAGATGGCGAAAGACATGATGGCCTCCGGACGCGAAATGTTCGAAGCCGCTAAGTTTGAGATTGTTTCCAGCTCAGACAAGATGATGCCGGAGGGCTGGTCCATCCACGAGCTAGGCACCGCACGCATGGGCAATGATCCGAAGACATCGGTAGTGAATCAATTCCAGCAGTGCCACGACGTGACGAATCTTCTGGTGGTAGACGGCAGTACCCACGTGAATGCCTCCGCGCAGAATCCAACCTGGACCATCATGGCGTTATGCTGGCGGTCCTGCGACCATCTGGCGGACCAGCTCAAGAAGGGGGAAGTTTAGATGCAGCGCAGAGATCTGCTGAAATTGATGGCCGGCGCGGCCTTGATGCCCACGCTGCAACTGACAGCGGGAGACCCGGATGCACCGCTGTACTTCACGAAAGAAGAATTCGCGGCGCTGGATGAATTAACTGACCTGATCATTCCGACCGACTCTCATTCACCCGGCGCACATGCCGCCGGAGTGGCGAAGTTCATCGATAAAACAGTGGCCGAGGCTTTTCTGCCGGAAGACAAGGAAAGTTGGCGCAAAGGTCTTGCTCCGTTCCTTCCATTAAATAAGGCGCAACGGGTGACGCTGCTAACTGAACTTTCCCGGAAGGAGCAGGACCCGCAAACGGATTCGGAACGGTTCTTCGGGCAGTTAAAAGAAACTACCGCCTACGCCTACTACACCAGCAGCATTGGTATCCATCAGGACATCAATTACTTGGGTAATGTTCTTCAGGTTGAGTTTGCCGGCTACGACGCCACCTGAAAACACTTCCTCACCTGGTTCCTGGCTGGAAATGCAGGATCGGCTGCCTGCGATACTCTGGATGGTGAGCGCTTGCCTAAGTGAAAAAAAGAAGGCTTCGCTCCCTAACACTAGCAATCTAAACACATAGGAACACTTACATGGCCACCACAGTGATCGGCGTGCGTGAGATTCGCCCTGCGCGTTTTTGGGAATCCACCAACGGTAAGAAAGTCATCATGGCTGTCAGCGGCGTGATTCTTTTTGCGTTCGTTCTTGGACACATGATTGGCAATCTTCAAACTTTTGAAGGGCCTGAAAAGCTGAACGCCTACGGCCGCTTTTTGCATGGAGCGCCGGAAATTCTTTGGGCGGTACGCGCCGGCTTGCTGATTGCGGTCGGGCTGCATATTTGGGCGGCTACCGGCCTGGCTTTGCGCAACAACGCTGCCCGTCCGGTGGGTTACGCGAAACGCAAGAATACGGGTTCGTCTTACGCCTCCAGAACTATGTATTGGAGCGGCCCCATTCTGCTGGCCTTCATCATCTTCCACTTGTTACATTTGACAGCCGGCATCATCCACCCGGGCGTTGGATTTATTGAGGGTGATGTTTATCACAACACGGTGGCCGGCTTTTCTGTCTGGTGGGTTTCCGCCTGGTACATCTTCTCCATGCTCCTGCTGGGCCTTCACTTACGCCATGGAGTTTGGAGTATGTTCCAATCCGTTGGCTTTAATCATCCCCGCCATACTCCCATCTTGAGAAAGGCTGCGCTGGTCTTCGCCGTGGTTGTTACCGCCGGCTTCATATCTATACCGCTAAGTGTGCTTACAGGAATTATTCGATGACTTTAAACGCCCGCATTCCTGATGGTCCCATTGAACAGAAGTGGGATAATGCCCGCTTCGAATTGAAGCTGGTGAATCCGGCAAACAAACGCAAACATTCGCTGATCGTGGTTGGTTCGGGATTAGCCGGCGCATCCGCGGCTGCGACATTGGGGGAACTTGGTTATCGGGTCAGCTGCTTTTGTTTCCAGGATTCCCCGCGCCGCGCTCACTCAATAGCTGCCCAGGGCGGCATCAATGCAGCCAAAAACTATCAGAACGACGGCGACAGCATCTATCGGTTGTTCTATGACACCGTGAAGGGCGGCGACTTTCGCGCGCGCGAGGCCAATGTCTATCGCTTAGCCCAGATCAGCGTCCACATCATTGACCAGTGCGTCGCGCAGGGAGTTCCGTTCGCACGGGAGTACGGCGGATCGTTGACCAACCGATCGTTTGGCGGCGCACAGGTTTCCCGAACGTTCTACGCTCGAGGCCAGACCGGCCAACAGCTCTTGCTGGGTGCTTACCAGTCGCTTGAGCGCCAGATTCAGGCGGGTACCGTGACCATGTACCCGCGCACCGAAATGCTGGATTTGATTGTGGTGGATGGCCGCGCACGCGGCATTGTCACCCGCAATCTGGTGACGGGTGAGGTCAGCACCCATTTCGCGGACGCCGTGATTTTGGGAACCGGCGGATACGGTAACGTCTACTACCTTTCGACCAACGCCAAGGGGTCGAACGTTACCGCATCGTGGCGCGCTCATAAGCGCGGCGCCCTCTTTGCCAATCCTTGTTTCACACAGATTCACCCGACCTGCATTCCGGTCTCAGGCGATTATCAATCCAAGCTCACCTTAATGAGCGAAAGCTTGCGGAACGACGGCCGCATTTGGGTGCCGAAGCAACAGGGCGATAAGCGCAGTCCCGATCAAATTCCTGAAGCCGAGCGCGACTATTATCTGGAGAGACGATATCCAAGCTTCGGGAACCTGGTTCCGCGAGACGTGGCATCGCGCAACGCCAAGATGGTTTGCGATGAGGGTCGCGGTGTCGGTGAAACGGGCTTGGGCGTCTATCTCGACTTCGGCGCTTCCATTGAACGATTGGGGCGCAAGACGATCGAAGAGCGCTACGGCAACCTCTTCGATATGTACCAGCGCATCACGGATGAAGACCCCTACAAGGTTCCGATGCGTATTTTCCCGGCCATCCACTACACGATGGGCGGCTTGTGGGTGGATTATCACCTGATGAGCACCATTCCCGGCTTGTTCGTTCTGGGAGAGGCGAACTTCTCTGACCATGGCGCGAACCGACTAGGCGCAAGCGCGCTGATGCAGGGCTTGAGCGACGGTTACTTCGTGATCCCATACACCATCGGCGACTACCTGGCAACCAACAAGTTCCCAGCAGTGAACGAGACGGCGACTGAAGTGCAGCGCACCGTTGCCTGCGTGCACGAAACCACTAAAAAGCTTCTGAGCATCAAGGGCAAGCGGACAGTGGATTCGTTCCACCGGCAACTGGGCAAAATCGTTTGGGACTACTGCGGCATGTCTCGCACTGCCAATGGACTTGGCAGCGCCATTACGCAAATCCGCGACCTGCGTGAGGAATACTGGCAAAACGTGAACGTTCCGGGATCAGGCGATGAATTGAATCAGAGCCTGGAAAAGGCCGGCCGAGTAGCCGACTTCTTCGAACTGGCTGAGTTGATGTGCGTGGATGCGCTGGACCGCAACGAATCCTGCGGCGGTCACTTCCGTGAGGAATACCAGACGCCGGAGGGCGAGGCACAGCGCGATGACGCGGATTATTCGTACGTGGCGGCATGGGGTTATCGCGGGCCGGGCAATGCGCCGGACCTGGTGAAAGAGCCACTGGAGTTTGAGTATGTTCACCCCAGCCAGAGGAGTTACAAGTAAATGCGAATGACGTTGAAGATTTGGCGTCAGCCGAGCCGCACCTCGGGTGGGAAGTTTGTCACCTATCCGATGGACAACGTGAACCCAGACATGTCTGTTTTGGAGTGTCTGGATGTTTTGAACGAAGGCCTGATCGAGAAGGGCGAATTGCCGGTCGCGTTCGAGCATGACTGCCGGGAAGGGATTTGCGGATCGTGCGGTTTCATGATCAACGGCGAAGCCCATGGCCCACTGCCCGCGACTACGGTCTGCCAGTTGACCATGCGGCACTTCAAAGAAGGTTCGGAGCTTGTGATGGAGCCTTGGCGGGCGCGTCCGTTCCCTGCGATCAAGGACCTGGTTGTGGACCGGCGTGCTTTTGACCGGATCATTTCTTCCGGCGGCTATATCTCGGTGCCGACCGGGAGCGCTCCGGATGGGAATGCGATTCCCGTATCGAAGGAAGTGGCGGATCGGGCTATGGACGCCGCGGCTTGTATCGGTTGCGGAGCTTGCGTGGCAGCCTGTCCGAATGCCTCAGCGGCGCTCTTCACCGGGGCTAAGATTACCCATTTGAGCGTGTTGCCGCAGGGTATGCCCGAGCGCGATATTCGAGCTATTCGCATGGTGGCGCAGATGAACGCTGAGGGATTTGGCGGCTGCACGAATATCGGCGAGTGCACCTCCGCGTGTCCGAAGGAGATTCCACTTGAAGTCATTGCAACGATGAACCGCGACTATACGCGTGGAAGTTGGCGGGAGCGGGACAATGTGGTGACCACGATCCGGCCGTTTACGGAGTGGTCTACGGGCTCGAAGTTGAAGGTGGACCCGGTTCAGTAAGGCAGCGGCCATCGAGAGATTCGCGGCGGGGAACCGGGGATATGATGGTGGGCCGCGGATAAACGCCGATCAACGCAGATGCTTCAATGACTTACTGAGAGGGTCTCGTAGCTATTTTCGAGGGTGTCCAACACATGGGCGCGGAGTCCTCGAGAAGGTCTACCGCGTGCTCTGGTCCACGAACTCCCTCCGCAACAACAGCTGAGGCCTGTGGCTTTATCGCAGACGATGGAATCAGCCAGGGACTGCGGAGAGGTAGAGCCTAGTCGGAGATGGTGATGGTTGGGCGTTCTTTCTTTTTGACTTCTTCGGCCCGCTCGATGATTGCTTTGGCGAGGGCTACGAACAATTGAGCCTGCTTATGGGTGGGGATGGTGGCGATGGGTTTTCCGGCGTCCCCGCCAGCCCTTGTATCCATATCCAGGGGCAGTTCGGCCAGCAGGGGGACTCGCATCAGGCGGGCGGTCTGGGCCCCTCCGCCTTGCCCGAAGACGTAGAGCTTTTCTCCATTGTGTTCCAGGTAGCTCATGTTCTCGACTATGCCTAAGACGGGTTCGCGGACTTGATCGAACATGTTGACGGCTTTGCGGGCGTCTTCCATCGAAACATCCGACGGAGTGGTTACGACAACGGCTCCGGTTAGCGGCGTGGTTTGGATCAGGGTTAGCTGGACGTCGCCGGTGCCGGGCGGGAGATCGATCACCAGGTAGTCGAGGTTGCCCCACTCCACGTTGCGCAGGAACTGCTGGATCACGGAATTGAGCATGGGTCCACGCCATACGAGCGGCTTGTCGCCGGGGTTCAGCAGGGCCATGGACATGAGCCGAACTCCGTGAGCTTCGAGCGGCATGATGCGCTGGCCGACGGCCTGCGGCGTGGCCCGGACACCCATCATCAGGGGCACATTGGGACCGTAAACATCGGCGTCTAGCAGTCCCACGGCGTAGCCGAGTTTGCCTAGCGTGATGGCCAGATTGACAGCGACAGTGCTCTTGCCGACGCCTCCTTTGCCGGATCCTACGGCGATGATATTCTCCACGCCCGGGATCGGCAGTTTCGGTGTTTGTTGCGGAGGTGCTTGCAAGGCCATTACCTCCAGTTTAGACGGCCAGTCTAGACGGCCCGCTCAAATGGCGAGGCTGAGGTTCGCCTTGACCCGCAAATCAAGGCCAGCGAAATCATGGCGGGTGAACTTTGGGTAGGCGGCGGCGGCGATCATGGCGGCATTGTCGGTGGATAATCCGGCAGCCGGGAAGAAGAAGCGCAGGCCGTTGCGAGCTTGCGCGGCTTTGCGCAGGCCTGAGTTGCCGGCGACGCCTCCGGCAACGATCACCGATTCGGCGCTGATGAGTTCCGAGGCGGTGACCACGCGGCGCAGGAGTTCTTCGATGACGGTGTATTGAAAGCTGGCAATCAGGTCTCGCGTAATTTGCGGGGTGGCAGCCAGCAATTGATCCAAGGTTGGGTTGACGAGGCTCCGGCGCTCTGCGATTTCGGCTTGCACGTCATGCGATTCGGTCCAGCGGAGGACGGCGGTTTTGATACCGCTGAAGCTGAGGTCGAGCGGGTTGCCGCTCATCTTGGCAAAGGTGAATTTTACGCCTTTCGGGTTGCCATAGGGCGCCATCTGATCGAGAACCGGGCCGCCTGGATAAGGGAAGCCGAGCAGCTTGCCGACTTTGTCGAAGGCCTCACCTGCCGCATCGTCGCGCGTTTTGCCCAGCAGTTTGTAGGCGCCTGGTTCGGCCAGTTCGAACAGGTGAGTGTGGCCTCCGCTGACGACGAGCGCCAGGGCGGGAAAGGTAATTTCAGAGTGCTGGAAAAGCACCGAGTGAATATGCCCTTCAATGTGGTTCACCGAAATCAGCGGCAGATGGCGTGCGAAACAAAGTGCTTTGGCGTAAGTGACGCCTACCAGCAGAGAACCGACGAGTCCGGGTCCAGAGGTAACGGCAATTGCCGAAAGGTTTGAGTAGTCTATGTCCGCTCGGGACAACGCTTCACGAACAACGGGTGTGATGGCGCGCATGTGTTCGCGCGATGCCAGTTCCGGCACCACGCCACCATATTGGGCGTGAACGTCAAGTTGGGAGGCTACAACGCTCGACAAAACGTCACGGCCGCCCGCCACAACGGCGGCTGCGGTCTCATCGCATGAGCTTTCAATCCCTAGAATAAGAGTTTGCAAGTTTCCGACTTTCATTATGAGCTTCCCGAGGAATTGATAGCGCAGAAGCCGCTTCAAGAAAGATCTGCCTCGCGCATGCTGGTGGTTTCGCGGGATGGAAAATCCTTGAAAGATGACCAGTTTTCGAACTTTCCCCGGTTTCTTCGTCCCGGCGATTGCCTGGTGCTGAACAACACTCGCGTTTTTCCTGCCCGGCTGCATGGCCGGAGAAATCATCCAGATGGCGCCGAGCTGGAACTGTTCCTGTTACGCGCGCTGGATGACGCGGAGAGCGAGTGGCGATGCCTGGTTCGACCGGGCAAACGAACACTGAAAGGCGACCGAATTCTTTTCAATCCGGAACTGAGCGCGGAAGTTTTGGAGCACGGCGAATTCGGTGAGCGCACGATCCGGTTCAGTTCAACTAAGCCGATCGCCCAAGTGTTGGAAGAGATCGGCGAGACACCGTTGCCTCCTTATATCCATCGAGCGGCAGACCGCGGCGATAAGGGGCGCTATCAGACAGTTTTTGCGCAGCAGCGAGGATCAGTCGCCGCGCCCACGGCCGGGCTGCATTTTACGCCCGAAGTTCTGGAACAGTGCCGGACTGCCGGAGCCGAGATTGCGTATGTCACTTTGCATGTCGGCCTGGGAACATTCGCGCCGCTGCGGGTTGAGAAAGTCTCAGACATCGAACTCCACGAAGAATATTTTGAAATCGCGGAGGTCGATGCTGAGCGCATGCGCGCGGCAAAGCGCCGTGTTTGCGTAGGAACCACAAGTGTACGCACGGTGGAGACGGCTATGCTGCGCGGGGGACTGCGGGCGATGCAAGGCGAAACCAATCTTTTCATCCATCCCCAATATCAGTTCAGGGGCACAGATGCGATGCTTACCAATTTTCATCTTCCGCAGTCGAGCTTGTTGATGCTGGTCAGTGCGTTTGCCGGGTATGATCTGACGATGCGGGCTTACCGGCATGCCGTGGAGGAGAAGTACCGTTTCTTCTCTTATGGCGATTGCATGTTTATTGAGCGTTGATTAGTAAGACGAAACGAGGAAGTGCTGATAAGAGTTCACGCCACCGGCTATGTAGTTGAGCAGAGCGCGGCGGCCATCGGCGGCGGCCATGTGATCGTTCAGCAGGCGGCGTCCGGCGCGGGCAATGGAGAGAGTATCGTCTACGTCGGCCTTCCAGTGTTCGGGCGCCCAATCAATGGCGCTGGAGACAACGGAGGGGACGCCTTCGGCCACGCCGTCGGCCGTGACCATGTTGAAGGATTCGGTGTAGCTGGGTTGGAGCAGCAGATGCATGCTGCCCACGGTGCGGCGGAACTGCGGCCAGGTTTGCCAGCCGTTGAGAACCAAGTTGACACCGGGGAGTCCGGCGAGCATCTCTTTGACAGCACCCAGGACCACTTCCCCGCCCCCCTCCGTGCGGCCACCGGAAACCCAGAGTTCCAGTGAAGCTCGCAGGCTGCGCGCGATTTCCAAGGCTGCGCCGGCGGCGGTCATCATGTTTTTCAAGGGACGGGTGGCGCCGAAAACGCCGATTCGCAAGGTTCCGCCGGTGAAGGGGCGGTGCTGCGGAACGGGCTCGTCATTGAGGTAGTAAAGGTTGGGGAGGTAAGCGCAGGGTGCGCTGAAGGCGAACCGGACCCAATCGCAAAAGCGGCGGCTGTTGCCCGCTAGATGAACGTTGGCCGTGCCGGCTTCCAGTTCCATCATTTCGCGAACGAGCTTGACGCCGTTACGGTCCGCCTGCAGGAAGCCGACGTTCGAATGGCAACAGACGCTGAACCGGGTGTTTGAGAAATCCGTGGCGAGGGACTGGAGTTCGGGCGACGGAATCCAGGGGGCGGAGATGATGACATCCTCAGACGGGTTGGCCTGAAGACGGCGACGCAGATCTTCGGCGTTGATGATGGGCCAAACGACAGTTTTGATTCCGTTGTGCTGCAGAACCTTGGCTGTGTTGATAGCGGCGACGCCCAGGCCGATGTGGCTGATGTTGCGGTTCGCGGCAAAGTTTTTGTAAGCAAGAACTACGCTCATGTTTCTCTCGGTTGATTTGGAGTTTGCGTTCAGGTGATTGAGAAGTTGGTCTGGCGATGGGACCAGGCGTGGGTTCTCAGACGCCTTCAGGTTGGCGGATGGATAAGCGAGACAGTGGGGGGAATTGGGGGTAAGTTGGTGATTTGGAGAGAGAAGATTTTTTTGCTTTGGCGCGGAATGGGGGTTTTGGGGGTGGCGGGGTGGGTGAGCCGGACGGGGCGGTTGGCTGGGACGGCGTTGGGCGGTTTAGGCTGGTTTGCTTTTGGGGAACCCAGCCGTTTGCAAGCAGAAGCTTGGTCTTGTGATTGTGCCGTTGTGAGTTAAAGCGAAAAGTCACCGCAGAGTGGAGCGGAGGATCTTAGCGGGGCGGTGTCAACAGTTTTGTGTAAACGCGGTTTGTAGCCCCGCAGCTTGGGTCTTCCAACTGGCCACGCGGGGGATGCACAAGGGGGCGGCAGCCTGGCCTGCGGTGGAAAAATGAGACAGTCGAGTTTGGGGACACTTTCAGCGAGAGGAGAAGGAAGTGTCAAAGCAGGCAGGTCGGCGGTGGAGCAAGTACAGTCCGGAGTTCAAGCGGACAGCAGTGGACCGGATCGTAGCGGGCGAGAGTCCGACTGCGGTAGCGCGAGAGTTGGGCATTCGATGTAAGTTTCTGTATGCCTGGAAAGCCGCTGGAAAAGGAAGTCAGGGCGCGCCCACGGTTTCAAAGAGAGTAGATGGCGACCCGCAGGAGCAAGAGGTGGCGCGGCTGCAAAGGCGGATTGCGGGGCGGTGTCAACAGTTTTGTGTAAACGCGGTTTGTAGCCCCGCAGCTTGGGTCTTCCAACTGGCCATGCGGGGGATGCACAAGGGGGCGGCAGCCCTCTTGTGGGGGGAGCCGGTCGCAAACTGCGGGCCAGCGATTTTGGCTGGCCAGTCAGCGTGCTCCGGCGTGGGGGGAACCCTCCCGCCCCGGCTTTTCCCCGGGCCGGGGAAACGGGAATGGGGCGCTCCAATACCGTGCTGCCGCAGGCTGATTTCTTCCGACTGTCACGCCCTTCAGCCCAGGCGGGCCTGCTCCATCCGCTCCGGCCAACGGATCGTAAATTGACGCAGCGCTTCCCGCCACCCCTGCACCGTGTGCCACTTGGTCGCCACCTTCTGTAGCGCCAGATACAACAGCTTGATCGCCGCTTCCTGCGTCGGAAACGAGCCGCGATTCTTCGTCACCTTGCGTAGCGTCATGTGCAGCGACTCCACCGCATTCGTCGTGTAGATGATCTTGCGTATCTCTTCCGGAAACTCAAAGAACGGAATCACCCGCTGCCAGCTCCGCTCCCACACATCGGCCACTACCTGGTGCTTTGGATACTTCACGCGAAACTCAGCCAGCGCCTGTTCCGCCATCTCCGCCGTGGCCGCCCGGTAGATCGGCTTTAAATCTGCCGCCATTTGCTTACGTTCTTTCCAGTTCACAAAGTTCAAACTGGCGCGGATCAAATGCACAATGCAGGTCTGCACTAAGGTGCTGGGAAACACCGCCTCAATGGCTTCCGGAAAGCCCTTCAGTCCATCCGTGCAAATCACAAACGCATCTTTCATCCCGCGATTCTTCAGGTTTTGCAACACCGACATCCAGTACTTGGCGCCTTCATTGCCGCTCACCCACAGCCCCAGCACCGACTTCTGACCTTCCACGTTGATGCCGATCGCGGTGTACACGGCTCGGTTGTCCACCTTGCCATCCTGCCGCATCTTCACCATCAAAGCGTCTAAATAGACGATCGGGTACAGCGCTTCCAACGGCCGGTCCTGCCAGGCTCTGACTTCTTCCTGGATACTGTCGGTCACCTCCGAGATCAGCCCGGCACTTACCTCCACTCCGTACATGTCTTGCAGGTGACCCTGGATATCGCGCACCGTCATGCCCAGCGCGTACATCGACAGAATCTTGGCGTCGAATCCCTCGAAGCGCGTTTGATGCTTCTCGATCAGCTTGGGCTCGAAGGTACCATTGCGATCACGCGGCACCTCAATCGTCATCTCGCCCGCTTCGCCCTTCAGCGTCTTGCGGCTTTTCCCATTGCGCGAGTTGCCGCTTCCATAGCCGTCCGGGTCATGTTTCTCATAGCCCAGATGATGATTCATCTCGCCGGCCAGCATGCGCTCCACCAGCAGCTTGGTCAATTCCTTCACCAAGCCGTCCGGCCCGATCAGGCTACCCCCGCTGGTCGCGATCAACTCATCAATTAGTTCTTTTCGAATGGCCATCCGGTTCTCCTATCTTCGTCCTTCTTTGAGAACCGCGTTTACACAATCCTTTTTACACCCTCTGCCAACCATTACTTCGCAACCATTACTACAACCATTACTCAACCCAACTACGCGTGCAATCACTTCGATGTAAACGGACGTACCGTGCACCTTGTCTGCAACTCGCTGCAAACCACCTATTTGCAGGTACTTAGCGCTATTTGAGCAATTCAGCTATCGGGGTGCAGATGTATGAGATTTTGGAAGTCTGAGCTATCGGCTTGCAGTTATGCTGCGTGGTGTTTAGGTTCGTGATGCAACTGCATTAGCAGAGTCGAGGGAACTGGCACCATAGCGTAGGTCTCTCCTGCATCGTCGCTGAATTCAACTTCGTAAACGCCCGGGGCAAGTTTTTCGACGATGGTGCCTACTTGACCGCGCAGAAGTCCTTTGGCAGAGAGATCTTCTGTCAATGCAACCACGGAAAGCAGTTCTAAGTCAGCCATTCAAAAACCTATTCTGATAGTACATAACAAGTCGCTAAGCGGGGAAAGTCTTCGCCTTTTAAAATAATCCAGGCGCTTCTCACCAAGCTGCGCCGAGTTCCATTCACACATTCAAAATCTATGACGTATCGCTGGCCATACTCATCTGCTTCGCCGACCATCACGTCAGTCCGTCTTGCGGCCTCAAGCAGTTGGGTTCTAAGAAACTCTGCGTCAGCCTGATGCAGATTCAAAGCAGATGTGAATACACGAGCCTTGTGTCGCCCTCGCGGATGCTGCGGATTCAAACAGTACTCGCGCAGTTTGGCAAGGTCCACCACCGCGCGTTCTGCTCCGGGTAACCTCATCTTGGATGAGCGTAACAGGCGAGCAGCCGGTGAGGCTTAATGCTAGCCGTAATGTGCCAACCGAAAACGCGCCGACCGCTGAAGGCTCGCACCGGTCGCGGTGTCAATTACGAATGGCATCACCTCTTGAACCCGCGAGTAAATTCCAACTACCGGGACTCTGTGGCCGAAGTCGTTCCATAGTGGGCCATCGCATGGATGCCTCGCTGTCAGCTCATCGTGAAGGCGTTGGAAAACCGGCGGAGGCGGTCCTTGCGCCTTGATGAGCTCATCGATTGCCGCCCAAGCCTCCGAGTCGTCCGTTGAAACTGGCAGCGTACAGGTTGCAAAGTTGTAGCTTATAGTCAGGCAAGCACCGATTGTAGCCACTGTAAAACGCGATTACCAGACTTTGTTTCAAAGGCACTCTGCTAGCCTAGGCGTCCGTACGTAAGATCATGCTGAGATGGGGGAGCCAGAAGGTTCTTGCGAGCGTTGCAGGAAACGTTTCGCTCATTACTTGTTCACAAAGGCTTCAATGATTCAGCTTACGCGTACTGCAATGCTTGCTCGTTCACCGTTGAGCTGAGCGGCTGGCAAAGTCTGCCAAGGGTGTCTGTGCTTAAATCAGGGGTTGAGCCGCCGTTCTGAATTAAAGTCCGCATCTTGTTGCTCGCGGAGCTACTCCCCTTTTCCAATCTCTGACGGGATCGTTGCAAATTAATGCGGCAGCCGGCTGACTTCTTTGGACAATCGGATTTGGATCTGGTGTTTATGGCGCGGCGGCTGCGCGATGCGTTGCGGCTTGAAGGATTGTTTACTGAGGCCGGGCTGGATTATCTGGTAGAAACGGGTAACTACACGGGCGGCTTGTTGTTCCGGCGTGAACTGGCCGGAGCGTTTTTCTATGTGCTGCCGGATGATGCGCAGAAGGCCCGCGCGATTCTGGTGCAGAACCGGATGAAGCCTTATTTGAGTGAGTAAGCGATCGCTTTCGGCCGGGGTGCTGAACCCCTGGCGGATTCCAGGCTCCCACACGGAGAGATCTTCTCTTACTTGGAGTTGTTCCTCGCTATTTCCCGCCGCCGCTTAGCCCAACCGGGCTTCTCGCTCTGATGGGCGCGCCCGATCGCCAGCGCATCCGCGCCGACACTCTTTGTCACCACAGATCCCGCCGCCACAAAAGCGCCGTCTCCCAGCGTCACCGGAGCCACCAGGGTCGAATTGCTCCCGACAAAGACTCCGTCGCCAATGGTGGTCTGGTGCTTCTTGTGGCCATCGTAATTACACGTAATCGTACCGGCCCCGATATTGGAGCCCATGCCAATCACGGTATCGCCCAAATAGGCCAAGTGACTCGCCTTGACCCCCTCACCGAACCTGGCATTTTTCAGTTCCACAAAATTGCCGATATGCGAATCCTTGCCCGCCTCGGCGTGCATCCTGAGCCGTGCAAACGGGCCAATCGACGCTCCGCTGTCAATCCGCGAATCCACCGCCACTACATAAGGCAGAATCATAACGTCGTCAGCGATCTCGCAATCACGAACCACCGACCCCGTACCGATCCGGCAGTTCGCCCCCACCCGCGTCTGCCCCCGCAATTGAACATTGGCTTCAATTACAGTGTCCGTGCCAACTTCCACGTCCAAATCAATCGAAACGCTGGCGGGATTTTCAATCGTCACTCCAGCCAGCATGAGCTCTTGGGCCTTACGGTGGCGCAAGATCCGGTCAGCGACGGCTAATTCCACTTTGGTGTTGATCCCCAGAAGCTCAGTCTCATCCTCCACCATCAGCGGAGCGACCGGATGTCCATGCCGCCTCAGAATGTCCACCATATCGGTCAGATAGTATTCGTTAGCGGCATTCGAGGGCGTTATCTCGTCAACATGTTGCCAGAACGGTTCCGCATCGAAGCAGTAAACGCCGGTATTGATCTCCTGAATTTTCAACTGCCCGGGCGTGGCTGATTTCTGCTCGACAATCGCGGCTACCATGCCTGCTTCATCGCGAATGATGCGGCCGTAGCCGGTGGGATCGTTGACACGCGTCGTCACTATCCCCCGTGTTTGCACCAGCTTTTCCAAAGTCATCGCCGTCAGCAGCGGTCCATCGCCGTTCAGAATCAGCAGTTGCCCCGCCAGGCCGCCAGGCGTGCCCTCAATCACTGCGCGCGCGCACATGACCGCGTGCCCGGTGCCTTTTTGCTCAGTCTGCTCCGCAAACCGGATACCGGCGAAACGCACACTCTCGCGAACACGCTCCGCCTGGTAGCCCACCACCGCTACAATCCGCTCGGGGGGAGCCACATTCAACGCGGCGCGGATCACGTGGTTTAAGAGCGTGTCCCCGCCGGCTTCATGTAAAACCTTCGCCTTCTTCGATTTCATCCGCGTGCCCAGGCCCGCGGCCAAAATCACAACCGTCACATCTTTGCTGTTCATACGTTCTGCGAAATTCGTGTCCGGTGCGCCGCCAGAGCAGCTTTTCGAAGCTGATAGGCCCGTGACCGGCTTGCCAGATCCACCACAACCTTGGCCAGTGCCGCTGGATCGTGCCGGATCTTATCATGCGCCATGGACGAATCACCCAGCAGGTCCGCGGTCACAATCTTGGCGCCCAGCTTATGGATGTTTTCTAAATCGTTCTCCACCGGCTTCACCTTCTGATTGGCATACCGGCGCTTCAGGTCAGGCGGAATGGTAGCGGAATTTACCACCACTGTATCAATCAACCCGCGCTTTGCATGTTCCTGGATGGCGCGCAAATGCGCGGAAGCCGTAAAGTTAATGGTTTCCCCCGGCTGCCACATCAGGTTCACAAAATAGACCTTCATCGCGGGCGACCGCTCAATAGCTTCGGGTAAACCGTCCACCAGCAAATTCGGAACAATGCTCGTATAAAGCGAGCCAGGCCCCAGCGTAATCAGGTCTGCCGCCAGAATGGCTTCAATCGTTTCCGGCATCGGCGCGCAGATTTCAGGCTTCAGCATGATTCGTTTAATCGCGCTCCGGCTCTTGCTGATATTAGTCTCGCCGCTCACCACGGTGCCGTCCATCAACTCGGCCTCCAGCGTGACGTCGCCACGCGTTGCGGGAAAAATACGGCCGCGAATGGCCAGGATCTCAGAGGACAGCTTCACGGCCTGCGCAAAATCGCCGGTAATCTCATTCAGCACCGCCAGGAACAAGTTGCCGAAACTGTGCCCCTTCAACCCGCGCCCGCTGGAAAACCGGTATTGGAAGAGCTGTGACAGCAAATCCTCGTCTTCAGACAAGGCTGTCATGCAATTGCGAATGTCGCCCGGCGGGGGAATGTCAAACTCGCGCCTTAAACGGCCCGAACTGCCGCCATCGTCAGTAACCGTCACCACGGCGGTGATGTCCACCTCCGGACGGGTACCCGCCAGCGTCGCATCCAGCAAGGGGTTCTGGCTTCGGGCGTACCGCTTGAGGCCGCCCAGCAGCGTCGACAGGCCGGTGCCGCCGCCGATCGAAACGACACGCAACGGCGCCTTTAAGACTTTCCTTTGACCGGGAGACACGCGAGTGGAGGCGGCCATACGTCTATAGTGGCAAGACGTGGCGGGTCAGCGACGCTTTTTGTGCTTCTCTTCTGGTACTTCTTCTTCTTCGTATACGGGAACCGATTCCAGGTCTTCAGATTCAAAAACCTGTCCACACTCCAGGCATCGCACGTAATCTACGCCGTCGCGCCGGTATAAAAATTCGGTTCGCTCGTGCTGACAACCCTGCATAGCGAAATATCAACCTATTCTAGACTGCAATCGGCATGTGTCAAGTGTTAGCCTCACATGCCTCTTATCAGAATTCGGTTGTCTGTAATCTCCCATTCTCATTCGAACTCACACGGACTGGCCACGTTCACTCTGTACAATCTGGAGTGAGGCCGCAGCCCCATCCGTTGCAAGTTCCTATCCCAACCATTTTTGTGCCCCAGGTGGACACACTGTCTGAAGACGCTCTGGCCATTCCCGCCGCTCATGGAATCTATTCCCTCGCCACAACCGGCAATCCGCCGCACATCAGTTGGTCCATCAATTTGAGGCGCAGACTGAATCGTCTACTCGTCCCATCCTATACTGCCTCGACCGGAAGTTTGAGCAACTTTGCTCAGAAAATAACTTCAGTCAGTTATTGGACGGTTTCCTCTCGCTTGGAAACCTCTCTTATTCTCTACGAACTCACCCGCGCCGCTTACCCGGATTCGTACATCCGGCGTCTCCATCTTCGCCTACCGTGGTTTATCGGCTTAAGTCAGGCTTCCGGGTTCGCACGTTTAGAGATAGCCAACCGCCTCAGCCGTTCCAATCCCAACCGCTTCGGACCTTTCCGCACCCGCGATGACGCCCAGCTCTACGAAGAGCATCTCTCAGGCCTCCATCAGCTGCGCCGCTGCACGGAAACCCTGCAACCTTCGCCTGACCACCCCGGCTGCATCTACGGCGAAATGAACCAGTGCCTGCGGCCCTGTCAATCAGCCGTCTCACCGGAAGAGTACGCGAGCGAGTCCGCCCGTGTTCTCGATTTCCTCGCAACCGCGGGCAAAAGTGCCCTCCAGCCGCTTGCCGCCGCCCGCGACCGTGCCGCCGCCGAACTCGATTTCGAACAAGCCGCCGTCGCTCACAAGCGCATCGAGAAGGTGCAGGCGGCCATCGCCGCCCGTGACAAAGTGGTAGCTCGCGTCGATCAGCTTCATGGAGTCGCCCTCACCAAAGCCATCCAGCCCGATTCGGTAAACATTTGGCCCCTGTTCGCCGGCTACTGGCAAACGCCCCTCAACCTCCATTTGCCCCCCAATCAGGCCCCGGACAGCCGCTCGCTCGATTCCCTACTCCGGGAACTCCTCCAGACCGCTCTGGCTGCACCCGCGGCAACCGGCAATCGCCTGGAGCAGATTGCCCTTTTCTCGCGCTGGTATTACTCCTCCTGGTGCGACGGTCAATGGTTTCCCTTCGAAACCCTGCCGCAACTCAATTACCGCCGCCTGGTGCGAGCGATTTCTGATCAATTGAAATCCGCCGCTGCGTCATAATCTACGCACATGTCCGAAAACGAAGAAATAGAAGAGCACGTCCATCACGCCAAAGAACCTTTCGACAAACTGGTGGCGGGCAGCATGGCCATTATTGCCGCCCTTCTGGCGATTGTTTCGGTCCTGGGCCAGCATTTCAACACGGAAATGCTCCTGTCCCAACAAAAGAGTTCCGATGAATGGGCGTTCTACCAGGCCAAAAACATTCGCCGCTACTCCGCGCAGGTTGGCCAGGACGTTCTCGCCCAATTGAAAGCCCCCGCGGACGCCGTAGGCAGATACGCGAAAGACGGAGCCCGATACGACAAAGAGATGAAAGAGCTGCAGCTTCAGGCCCGCGACTACGAAAAAGAACGCGATGAAGCGGACACCAAAGCCAAAAGCTTCCACATCGGCGAAGTCTTCCTCGAAGTGGCCATTGTGCTTTCCTCACTCGCCATTCTGACGAAGCGCAAGGCTATGTACTTCGGAGGAGCGGCTCTAGCCGCCATCGGCGTCGTTTACGCCAGCCTGGCCTTTCTGAAGTGAGCAGTCTCTGCGGCGTTACTTACGCACCTGCGGATTCATCTCCGCCATCTGTTCCAGACTCTTCTCGCTAATTGCGAATCCAACTCGCACGGTGTCCCCGTCCGCTTTCAGTTGCATGTTGTCGACCGAGCCAGCTAAAATCCCCGCACGCGGATCCTGCTGCCGGTTCATTTGAAGCATACTTGCCATAAACCGGAACACATCCGCCAGGGAAGTGGCATCCTGCGGTGACCGCGTCGCCGCATCCAGGCTGACCGACACAACGGACCCGAACTTTACGCCGCCATCCGCCGCCCGAATCGACTTCAGCGCCTGCGCTTCGCTGCCATTCTGACCAGTCGTCGCGCTCATCAAATCCTTACCGAGCAGCGGCACGCCCATGGCCGACACGAACCAGGCATCATTTGCCGTACCAGCCGAGTTAATGCGATTCGTCACGTCCACACTCAGCGTGCTGGGGGTGGTCAAGTTCTGAATCACCTGGTGCACGCTGCCCAGGTCGCCCATCACCGCTACACCAGTATCCGGAAATGCGAACGCCACTTGCTGGCCATGATCCTTGCTCACCAGCAGATTCACACCCTGGTAACTCTCGGCAACCGCGCCCTTTGATACACCTAGCGCGCTGATCTTGCTCTCGTCGAAATTACCGCGGGCCAGAATCGCAAACGAAGACGGCTTTCCGCCAGTTTCATTGCCCGTACTTGCCATGACAACGCTTTCCAGATCCCGCCGTGGATCGAAGCCTGTCTGTGTCATAAACTGCTCGAAATGTTCATCGTCGGCCTGCGACTTGCTCAGCAGATACTGTCCGAAATCCGAACTCCGGCACTTCTGCACGTCAATGCCCGCCACCAGATTAGACCCCGCCGGAACCAGCGCGATCAACCCGCTGTCGACGCTCGCTGTCGCGCTGACCGAGGCCGCCATCATCAAAACGCCCAGACAAAACAGATTGTTTCTCACGCAAACTCCTTATGCACAACCAAGACGGATTTAAATCCGAAAAGTTCCGAAAGCAAAAACGAGGGATGGAGCAGGTATTTTCCAGTCTCCCAAAACCTTCTCAGTCTCCTCAGACCAGTCAGACTCCTCAGACCCCTCAGACCGGTCAGTTTGGTCTGAAGTCTCAGACCGGTCAGACAGGAGTGACCGCTTTTGCCGGTCCGTTCCCCCTCGTCGCCCACTGCCGCGCCATCCTCTCCCCTTTTAACTCCCGTGCATCCGGCGGAATTGAAACTAAATATCTCCGACTGGTCCGATTCCTCCGAGGTCTCAGACTGGTCAGACTGGTCAGATACGAGTGACCGCTTTTGCCAAACCGCAGGCAGACGCGAAGCCCGAATGGCGAACGCTGCGCGCACCAAGGCAGACCATACGTCCAAGCCACACCCGCCAACCCATCTGAAATGTCCCCAAGCGCTGGCAGCTAATAATCGAAACATGACGCGCCGGCTCTACTACACCGATAGCTACCTCGCCCAAATACAAGCCAAAGTCATCCACCGCAGCGAAGATGGCTTGCGCGTCACGTTGGACGAGACTATCTTCTATCCGACCTCGGGGGGCCAGCCCCACGACCTGGGAACTTTGAACGAAATTCCCGTAATCGATGTCGTGGATGAGAACGATAGAGTCATCCACTTCCTGGCGGCTCCTTTGAGCGCGGATGTGATCCGGGCGCAGATCGACTGGCGGCGCCGCTACGATCACATGCAGCAGCACACCGGTCAACATCTCTTATCCGCCGTTTTTGAGGAGTTGTTTCAAATTCCCACCCTGAGCTTCCGGATGAGCGATGAGGTATCAACCATCGAACTCGGAACCAGGGATCTAACTGAATCCCACGTATATCAGGTCCTATTGAGGGCAACCGAACTCGCGCGTACCAACCCGCGCATCGCTGTAACCTTTGAAGACGCCAATGCCGTCCAAGGACTTCGAAAAGCAAGTGAACGATCCGGCACTCTTCGAATCGTAGAACTCCCCGGCATTGACCGGAGCGCCTGCGGCGGCACGCATCTCGAAGCACTTGCTGAAGTCTTGCCCCTCCAGATTCGCGATGCCGAAAGGATCCGCGGCAATACCCGCGTCAGCTTTGTCTGCGGCAACCGGGCGGTCACCCAGACTCAGTCCGACTTCGGAATCCTGAGTCGCGTAGCGAAAGTTTTGGCCACGTCAATCGACCGCATTGAACCTCAAGTGGCCGTCCTCCAGCAGCGTCTCGCGGCAGCCGAAAAGGAAAATCAGCGGCTGGAATTTGCGGCAGCAAGCCGGGCAGGGCTGGATCTTTATAACGGCGTTCCGCCGTCCCAGTCCGATGGCATCCGCCGTCATCTGACAACTGAAACGCAAATAGACGAACCGGCGCGCACCAAGGCCAGAGCCTACGCTTCACAATCCAAAGCAATCCTCTTGATGCAAAGCGCTGACGGCGTCTTATTATCCTGCTCTCCCGACTTGGGGATCAACGCGGGATCACTCCTAAAGCAGGTCCTGGCGAAGCATGGCGCCAAGGGCGGCGGCTCTCCCACGCTGGCGCAAGGCAGCCTCACCGATCCCGCAGTGATGATCGAACTGAAACGCGAACTGGGCATAGACCTGTCGACGACTGGCTCGTGAGGAGAGAAATCCAAAGCTGCGTTTGAAAAGCGAAGACAAAATCTAGCCATCCCCACTACTGAATCATGCGGAACGGATTGAAAGGAAGTGTCAGCGATGGTGACGCCGCACAAGAGCGGCTAAGCGATCGGCCGGGGTAGCAGCCCCCGGCCTTTCAATCCTGCTTGCCGCAGGAGGTGATGTTACATGCACTTCAAACTGAAGGTAGTCTCGATGTTTGGGACTATGGTTCTCACGATTCGCTGGACTAAGTCTGCGCGATAGTTAGTACCAGACAGGGCGACGACTGACAACCGTCGCCTTGTCTCCTTCGGTTATACAACATTCAAGCTCGACTTACCATTCCCCTCTCTCACATCAAGGAAGTACCCAAGCCTCGCCTCCCGGCACCTATACTTAAATCAGTTGCATGTTGCGAAGCACACTACTCCACCTTTCCGAGCAGCGGTGGCTACGCAATTTCATGGAGAACTCGGCCGCTTCCCGGAGAATGACCTCGCGCTTTGTAGCCGGCCGAAGCCTTTCCGATGGCATTAAGGTCCTCAAAAACCTTGCCAAAGACAACATCCTGGGCACGCTGGATTACCTTGGTGAAAACGTCAAAAACCTGGAAGAAGCCGCCCATTCCAGGGATTCCTATCTCGAAGCGCTGAACCAGATCCGCCGGGAAAACCTGTCGGCGACCGTCTCCCTGAAGCTAACCCAGTTCGGACTGGACCTTTCTGAAACCGCCTGCCGCGAAAATGTGGCCGCCCTCATTGCCTGCGCTCAAAGTATGGGTACCCGGGTGGAAATCGACATGGAAGGCACCGCGTACACCGAGCGAACCGTCGCCTTGGTCAAAGACATGCAAGCGACATTTCCCGGGCATGTCCGCGCCGTCATTCAAGCCTATCTGCTGCGCAGTGAGGCCGACATCAAATCGCTTTCAGCAGACGGCATCCCGGTCCGGCTGTGCAAAGGGGCCTATCGTGAGCCGCCCTCTTTGGCCTTTCCCAATAAGGCGGACGTGGATCAGAACTATCTGCGCCTGATGCGCCTCCTGTTCTCCATCGGCATTCATCCCGCCATTGCCAGCCATGATGAGAACATTATTCGCGCGGCGCTAAGTCATATTCAGGAACAAAAGCTCGATCCCGCTCGTTTTGAGTTTCAGATGCTCTATGGCATTCGCCGGGACCTTCAACGCCAACTCGTCAGTCAGGGCTACCGTCTCCGCTTGTATGTCCCCTATGGGGACGCCTGGTACCCCTATTTCATGCGCCGTCTGGCTGAACGTCCGGCGAATTTATTGTTCCTCGCCAAAAATGCGCTCCGGGCTTAGAATCGGAACCCTTATTTCTTTCTTGGAGTCTACTTACGTATGAGGTACTGGCTATATCTGTTGGCGAAGCTGATAGGCGTGTCCGGCGTCGGTTTCGGTCTCCAATCGGCTCTCATATTCTTCTATCCCAAAGCTGAAGTTCCGCTGCCGAAGTATGGCCCGGCACTTCCGCCGTTTCTGCACGATATGCCATTCACCTTTCTCAGTTTTGGCATCGGACTAGCCTCTGCGGGCCTGTTTTACCTGGCCATCTGGGATCAAAGACGACGCTGCCGGACCTGTCTGCGGCGGCTAATGATGCCTGTGGCAACCGGTTCCTGGGGTCACATCGTCATGTTCGGCCAACCGCGAACCGAGTACATTTGCCCGTATGGCCATGGAACCCTCAGCATCGCCGAACTCCAGATAGCCGGGCGCGAACTTCCTGACTGGCAGCCTCACGATGAAAACATCTGGAAAGAGCTAGAATCGTATAGTCAGCCTCGGAAATAGGCCACTCCGCGCACCCGTCCCCTTAGGCTTGAAATTTTGCCCGTACGCATAAAAGTTCCACAACTTCACTCCTCTTCCCGCCGAACTGGCCCCAGTAAGTCCGCCGCTCACGTAAGCCGATACCTTTTCGCCGGCTGTGTCGGTGCACTGGCCGTTCTGGTAGGTTTCGTCATCTTTAGTTACGTTCATCTCGCCCGGATTTCCGACGAGAAACTCGCTCACGGACCGTTTCCCAATTCCTCAGTCCTTTTTGCCTCACCCGACATGGTGGCAGTGGGAGATCCCGGAACGCCCACCCTGTTCGCAGCCCGCCTCAGAGAAAGTGGCTACGCCGAGGACGCCCATGCTAACCCCATGGGTTGGTATCATCTTCGGCCCGACGCCATAGAAGTTTTCCCAGGCGACCACTCCTACAGCAATGCGGAGCCGGGCGTTATCCGCTGCTCAAACGGCAAGATTACTCAAATCATTGCTCTTAGTGACAACTCCGCCCGCACGGAATACACGCTGGAGCCGGCCATTCTCAGCACCCTCTTCGATAAGAGCCGTGAGAAGCGCCGCCTTGTTAAATTCGACGACATCCCCCCGATTCTGGTTCAGGCTGTCATTTCCATTGAAGACAAACGCTTCTTCCAGCATTCCGGTTTCGATCCCATTCGCATCACGAAAGCCATCTTTGTCGATCTCCGAAGCGGCAAGAAAAGTCAGGGGGCATCCACTCTCACGCAGCAGTTGGCCAAGAATCTCTGGCTCGATCCGGGCAAAACTTTCCAGCGTAAATTCGATGAACTGCTGATCACGCTGCATTTGGAGCAGAAGCTGACGAAGCAGAAGATCTTCGAATACTATGCGAATCAGGTAGACCTCGGAAGACGCGGGTCATTTGATATCCGCGGCTTCGGCGAAGCGGCCCAGGCCTACTTTGGAAAAGGCATCGGCAGCCTCACTCTTCCGGAAGCCGCGACACTCGCCGGCCTGATCCAGGAACCCAGCCGCCGAAACCCCGTCAAGTGGCCGGAGCGGGCCAAAGCCCGCCGGAACGTTGTGCTGAAGCAGATGCTCGACAACGGCTACATCACTGAATCCCAATTCAACACCGCCTGCGCCGCCCCCATGGTCATCGCCCGGCAGGGTGGTGAATCCGCGGACGCCCCCTACTTTGTAGATCTCGTGAACGACCGCCTGGCGGATAAGTTCGACGAGGAGGATTTTCAGCAATCCGGCGCGAAAATCTACACCACACTGGATACGGAACTGCAGCGTGATGCTACCGAGGCAATAGCCGAAGGTATGAAGCAGTTGGACGCGGTACTCGCCAAGCGGCAACAGAAAGAAGGCGGCCGGCTCGAGATGCCTCAGGTTGCCTTGCTTTGCCTGGACCCGCACACCGGTGAAGTGAAGGCATTCGTAGGCGGACGTAATTATGGTTCGAGTCAGCTCGACCACGCGATTGCCAACCGCCCGTCAGGCAGCGTTTTCAAACCGTTCGTTTATGCCGCCGCGCTAAACACCGGTCTCAGTGATCAGCCTGATATGGTCACGGTTTCCACACTCTTTTCCGATACCCCACAGACTTTCAACTTCGGGGGCCAAGCGTATTCGCCGACCGACTATCACAAAGACGAATGGGAGGGCGATGTCACTGTTCGCACCGCGTTCATCAAGTCATTGAACGTCCCAGCCATCGAAGTGGCCCAGCGTGCTGGATACCGAAATGTCGCCAATCTCGCTCACCAGGTGGGGTTAGACGACGTGCGGGCGACCCCCTCAATGGCCTTGGGCGCTTACGGTGTGACACCGCTGGACATGGCGGGCGCCTACACGACATTCGCTAATGACGGCGTGTTCGTGAAACCCGAGTTGATCTCGCGCATTGTGGACAAGAACGGCCGCGAAATCTGGTCCGCGGCGCCAGCAACCAAGCGGGTGATCGATCCACGCGTTAATTATCTTGTCGTCAGTCTAATGCAAGATGTACTTCGCTTTGGCACCGGTGCGGGGGTTCGTGCGCGCGGATTTGATCTCCCCGCGGCCGGCAAGACCGGCACTTCACACGACGCCTGGTTTGCTGGATTCACTTCCAAGCTGCTCTGCGTGGTCTGGGTGGGACTGGACAATTACGACGACATCAAAATGGATGGCGCCAAGGCAGCCCTGCCTATTTGGACGGATTTCATGAAGCGGGCTCACCACCACCGTGCTTACCGGGACGTAACGAACTTTGCCATCCCTGACGGCGTTGTGAGTGCACAGGTCGATATCAGCACCGGAGCTCTTGCCACCAGTTCCTGCCCCGGAGACCTGGTACGCAACGAGTACTATTTGGCCGGAACTCAACCGGTTCAATTCTGCGCGCTTCATTCCGGCGGTGTAACGCAGTATGCGAATTGGGAGCAGCTACCAACCGCTCCGCCGATGGATGGTTCATCGACACCTGTTGCGCCGGCCCCGCCTCCGGACTTAAACGCAGATGGAAGTACCCAGCCGCAGAACACCAAAGACCAAAAACCGAAGAAGGGCATTCTGGAGAAACTGAAAAGCATCTTCCATAACTAAACAACCGCGACCACAGGAAACTATGCCGCCGGGGTCTTCTTTTCGAGAAAGGCGAGAAACTCTTGTGGATTGCGGGTTAACTGAGGGAATGTGGCCACCACACTTCCGTCAGGAGTCATGATGGCGTAGAACGGAATGGACGCAGTCGAAAACTTCTGATCCTCCAACTTCTCATTCTTCTCCGATTCAGCATCCGTACCGTCAGTGAACAGGTCGACGATTACCATCTTGTCTAGCACGGTTCGAATCTCCGGGCGGGTGAACATATTTGCTTTCATCCAGTGGCAATTCGTGCAAGCATAACCAGTAAAGTTCACCAGGACCAGCTTATTCTGCTCTTTTGCCGCCGCCAGAGCTCCGTCGAGATTGTTCTTGAATGCCGCAGTAACGGGGGCGCCTGCACCCCCAATTCCGGCGGCCTGGACGGTGGACTCTGGAATCAATGCGTCAATATCCCCTAGCCGTTGACCGAATAAGCCGGGTATCAGACTGATGGAGAAGATCAGGAACACAGCAGCGATCAAGGCGCGGCTCACCGAGAGTTTCTCATCGCGCTTGATACCCTCCATCGCAATAATGCCCAGCAGATACAATCCCGGCAAAGCAAATAGCACGATCCAGCCCGCTAGAAACCGTTCGCGGGTGAGGAAGTGTGTTTGCAGAACCTGGTCCACGTTACTGATGTACTTCAACATCACCGCCAGGACGATAAAGCCGAGAACTACTTTTACCCGCGACATCCACCCGCCGCTGCGCGGCAGTTTCTGCAGATACGAAGGAAAGAGCGCCAATAGGAAGAATGGCGCCGCCAGACCAGTTGCGAATGCCAGCATTCCTAAAATTGGTTGGGCGCCTTTCTGTTGTACCGAGGCAATAAGCAGCGGACCTACAATAGGCCCGATACAGGCAAAGGAAGTCAGCGAGAAAGTCAATCCCATCAGGAGAGTGGCCGTGTAACCGCTGCCTTGGGATGCGCTGTTAAGCCGGGTGAGCAAACCTGAGGGCAGGCTTAGTTCAAAAGCTCCCAGCAAGCTTAGCCCGAAGATAAAGAAAACCAAGGCGATAAAGCCATTGACCCAAACGCTGGACCCGAGTTGAACGACTCCAAAAGGTCCGGCGATGGCAGTGACCAGGAATCCCAGCCCCGTAAACAAGACGATGATTCCCAAACAGAAGACTAGAGCTTGCGCCCAAGGCGACTTCTTCTTGCCCGACTCACTGCCCTGCCCGATGAAGAACGAGACGGTAATAGGAATCATGGGAAAGACGCATGGAGTGAAAAGCGCCGCCAACCCGAAGCCAAACGCTGTCAAAAGGAACGGCAGAAGATCCTGGGACGCAGCAGTGACTGGCACGGAGGCCGAGGTTGCCGATGTCGACGCTGCGGACGGCGGAATCGCTGCGCCCACCAGTGCATAACCCGCCGGGATGGCCTGAGGGGCGACTGGAGCGCCCGCGGTTACCGACACCTGAGCTTCAACCGTCTTTTTCACCGGAGGGAGACACTTCACATCCGAACAGGCCTGATAGCGCACGGTTACTGAAACCGGGACCACGCCACTCGCGGACTTCGCCGTTTCGCCCTCAATCAGAAACTTGGCGGCTCCCGTGTACGTCTCGGTATCTACCTGAAAATTGGGGTCCAGCTTGCGAACCGGAACCGGCCGGTAAACGCCCCACTTTCCAAAGGCTGGGTTGGAAGCCGGAATGATTTGGGTGATGATGGGGCCGCCGGGTGGCGTTGTGGGGGAGTAGAGGTGCCAGCCGCTCTGAATCGTGGCATCGAGCGAGAAAGTAGCCTTAGCGCCAGGTGCGACGTTTCCTGTTTGGGGCGACAGCGTCCATTGAACCGGATCCTCTTTCGCCAGCGCCAGCAGGGGGATGGCAACGATCAGCGCAGACAAGCGTTTGAGCATACAGATTTACTGTATCGGAGATGTTTACTGCCCGATTTCCGATGCAACGGCTTCGTCGATTTTGCCCGTGGCAAACTCTTTGGCCACCCGGATTGCATTCGAAATGGCTTTGGCGTTTGAACGGCCGTGACAAATGACACAGATCCCGTTCAGTCCGAGCAAGGGGGCGCCACCATATTCGGTGTAATCGACCCGCTTTTTGAAATCGGCGAAGGCTCCGCGCGAAAGAAAAGCACCCAGTTTGCGGGTAGTGGTTTTGACCATCGATTCACGGAGCATTAAACGGATTGCTTCCACTAAGCCCTCGCTGATCTTCAACGCCACATTTCCGACAAAGCCATCGCAGACGATTACATCCACATCGCCGGTGTAAACGTCGCGGCCCTCGACGTTACCGACAAAGTTGACGTGTCTCAGCTCTTTCAGCAGCGGGAAGGCCTCATGAGTGAGACTGTTTCCCTTATGTTCTTCCTCACCGATGGAAAGCAGCCCGACGCGGGGTTCGGGAACCTTCAGAATCATGCGGGCATACGCAGTTCCCATTACGGCGAACTGCGCCAGCATTTGCGGCGTGCAATCTACGTTAGCTCCGACATCCAGCATCACGGCCGAGCCACCTTTAACCGTGGGAAAGGCTGAGGCGAGCGCAGGGCGGTAGACACCGCGAAGCATGCCCTGGACCATCTTGGCGGTAGCCATAACCGCTCCGGTGTTTCCAGCAGACACAACACCCTGGGCTTCGCCGGATTTGACCAGCCGCGACGCAACGCGAATAGAGCTGTCTTTCTTGGCGCGCACGGCTTTTCCGGCGCTATCTTCCATCGTGATCTGTTCGGAGGCGTGCTGGACAGCAATAGGTAGGTCTTCCCAGCCACGATGCCGGCCCAATTCTTTCCGGACGGCGTCTTCCCGGCCGACCAGGATCACTTTTACGTCGAATGACTTTGCAGCCTGAATGGCGCCTTCTACTTCAGGTCTTGGGAAATGGTCGCCGCCCATCGCATCGAGGGCTATAGTTACCATGCAGGACGACTATTCCAGAAGGCTTTAAGCTTCGACCACTTCAATGACTTCACGGCCCTTATACTTTCCGCACTTTGGGCAGGCCCGATGAGCCCGAATCTTTTCGTGACAGTTAGGGCACTCAGTGAGCTGGGGAATGGTCAGGGCATCGTGCGCGCGGCGTGTTGAGGTGCGTCGCTTTGAGTGGCGGCGTTTGGGATTTGGCATTGTAAAACTCCTACTTTCTAATTCCTTCGCGAGCCATTTCGGCCCGCAGATTCTTTAAACTGTTCCAGCGGTCGTCGACCGCCTTCATCTGGCACTGGCAGTCGCGCTGGTTTCTGTTTTGCCCGCAAACGGGACAAATTCCTTTACAAAGTTCAGTGCAGACGATCTGCATCGGCAAAGCCAGTAGAACCACTTCGCGTAGCACGTCGTTCAATTCCAGGCCACTACCTTCGTAGAAGCCCACTTCCACCGCTGCCTCGTCAATCTCATCCTCGCCGCCAGCGGCCGAGTCACCGGCGGGCATATAAACAAGGTCAAAAGGAGATTTGATTGGAAGCTTTATCGCTTCCAGGCAACGATCACAAGAGGTTTCGGTTTCAACATGCAGAAAACCCTGCACTCTCACCTCACCTAATGCGTGGTTGAGCAAGCTGGCTGAGCCTTCGGCGTGCAATTCCGAGACCTGCTTCAGCTTACTGTCAAAATCAATCTGATCCGCTGGGACGTCCACATCAAAACGGACACTTCGTAGCTCTAACTCCTGGAGGCTAATGAACAAGCGCACCCCTCCTGTTCCCGCGAACACACAAATAACGAGTATAACAACACGACAACAATTTGCCTCTTAGCCGCGCCATTCAGGCGGACTAGAGGCCTTTACCAGCCCCCTGGCGATCCTCGAACAATTTACAAACACACTTTAACAACGCCCTGCGAAGAAATGCACAGTCAGCCTACTACTATTTCGCTGCTCCGATGCGAGTTGCGGGCAGTTGTTCGCATGGACTTGGCTGAATGAGCCACCAGGGGCTCTGTACAGCAAAGCCCGTTGCTAGAACAACGGGCTTGCAATTCAAGTCAGAGCGGACAGGAGGTCTTTATGGAACTCTTCTATGATTCTCGTGTTCGTAGTACTCGTACTGCGGAGGCGGCGAACCAAGCTGAAGATCGAAATTGAGCTTTAGCCTAATTCGGAGAGGCAGCGGTCAGAATCCACTGCCTCTCACGACCACTTTATCAAGTTTTTGGTAAGAATGTCACTGTTAGTCCATGGATTTGAAGTACTAACGCTCGGCTAAAGCACAGATGGTTTCGAAGTGCGGTGGTTCTGTCTCCCGGTGGACTACAGCGGTGTAGATTCCCTTAAATCCGGCAACCTTAAGGAACTTACGCAGTTCGACTTCCGTAAACCCCAGCCAGACATCTGCGTACATTTCACGCGCTTCTTCAAACTGGTGTCGCTGGAGGTCCAGGATGGCGACTCGCCCTCCCGGCTTCAAGATTCGCGCAGCCTCAGAGATTGCCTTATCGGGATGTTGGGCATGGTGGAGCGATTGGGAGAAGAAGGCGAGATCGACCTTCCCGTCCTCAATGGGCAGGCTTTCCAGATCGCCGACCCGAAACTTGAGGTTTTTCAACTTGTGCTTCAGAGCGAGTTCCCGCCCGAACTGAACCATTTTCTCCGAGTTGTCTACGGCAATCACTTCTTTGGCACGCAAGGCGAGCAATTGCGAGAACGTACCTTCCCCAGCACCCAAATCGGCGATGGACATTTCCGGCATCAAGCGAAGCAGCACCTCGGCCAGGCCCTGCCAGCTTCTGCCCGGCAGATATTCCCGGCCGAAGCGTCCGGCCAGAGCGTCGAAATAGGAACGCATGCGGTCGCGACGCTTCGCCATCACCAGTTGCAGGGCCTCGGCGTCTTGTCCGGCTTCCGGAATCTCGCCGGTCGCCTCCCTGAGCAGTTCCATAACCTGAGTGACGGTTTTGCCTGATTTCAGCCGGTAGAAGATGTTCTTGCCGGTGCGGCGGTCCTCCACCAGGCTCGCCTGTTTCAATTGCGACAAGTGGGTGGAGATTTGACTCTGCCCCTTGGAAAGGACTTCCTGCAACTCGGCGACGGATAATTCTTCCTTCTCTAAGAGCAGAAGAAGACGTACACGGGCCGGATCACCCAACAGCCGGAGAGACTTAATTATCATTTGCCAGCAAACAATGAGCTTCTTCTATCAACATATCAAGATAATTAGATATAATCTCAGGTGAGGTCAAAAGAATGGGTTCTACCACTCTGAATCGCACTGCAGTTGAATATAAAGTCGCAGACATCAAACTTGCCGACTGGGGCCGCAAAGAAATCGAAATCGCCGAGCAGGAAATGCCCGGCCTCATGTCTATCCGCCATAAGTATGCGGCGCAGAAACCGCTTAGCGGCGTCAGGATCACCGGCTCTCTTCACATGACCATTCAAACGGCCGTGCTGATTGAAACGATGGTTGATTTAGGCGCCGACGTGCGCTGGGCGAGCTGCAACATTTTTTCGACGCAGGATCATGCCGCCGCGGCCATTGCGGCCGCCGGAGTTCCGGTATTTGCCTGGAAGGGTGAATCGCTCGAAGAGTACTGGGATTGCACCTTAAAAGCAGTCATTCACCCAGGTCAGTTGGGTCCGCAATTAGTGATTGATGACGGCGGCGACGTCACACTGCTGATTCACAAAGGCTACGAACTGGAAAACGGCAGCGAATGGGTGAACACACCGTCGGAAAGTCACGAAGAGAAGGTGATCAAGGACCTTCTGAAGAAAGTTCATGCCGAAGATCCGACCCGGTGGCACAAGATTGTTGAAGCATGGCGCGGAGTGGCCGAAGAAACCACGACCGGGGTTCATCGCCTATACAAGATGCAGGAGCAGGGTAAGCTACTAGTGCCCGCTATCAACGTCAATGATTCAGTGACCAAGAGCAAGTTCGATAATCTTTACGGTTGCCGCGAATCGCTGGCTGACGGCATCAAGCGAGCGACCGACGTCATGGTGGCGGGAAAAGTGGCAGTGGTCTGCGGTTATGGTGATGTGGGCAAGGGTTCCGCTCACTCGCTGCGTGGACTTGGCGCTCGCGTCATTATCACTGAAATCGATCCCATCAATGCACTGCAGGCCGCGATGGAAGGTTACGAAGTCACCACGATTGAAGAAACACTCGGCCGTGCCGATATCTATGTCACCTGCACCGGTAACGTGGACATCATCACCTTCGAGCACATGAAGTACATGAAGGATCAGGCGATTGTTTGCAACATCGGCCACTTCGACAACGAAATTCAAGTAGACCGCTTGAACACAGCCGGCGACGTTCAGAAAACAAACATCAAGCCGCAGGTGGATAAGTACACCTTCGCCGATGGCCATAGTATTTTCATGCTGGCTGAAGGCCGCCTGGTGAACCTTGGTTGCGCTACCGGTCACCCCAGCTTCGTTATGAGCAACAGCTTCTCCAACCAGACACTGGCTGCGCTGGATCTTTGGAAGAACAAGGACACTTATAAGGTAGGCGTCTACACTCTTCCCAAACATCTGGATGAGGAAGTGGCACGTTTGCACCTGGAAAAGATCGGCGTCAAGTTGACAACCCTGACCACGAAGCAAGCTGAGTATCTCGGGGTATCGCCCGACGGTCCGTACAAGGCAGAGAGCTACCGCTACTAGGCTGACGATCCACTAGAGATAAAGCGCATCGGGAAACCACTGAACATCAGAGGTGTTTCCGATGCGTTTTTCTTTGACCCTGCTTTTTATCGCGATCTTCTGTGCTTCGAGCATTCCCGGTTCTCCCGTTTGTGTACATGTGCGAGCAAAGAAGCCGAAGAAACACAAGGCGCCCCAACATCGAACGCTACAGAACTGAGGGCAAAAACTTTGCCACTCTTTATTGAATCGGGCGAAAATTGAATTCCAATTAAGCGTTTACCTTTGCTCTGAGGTACAATCCCAACGGGCGGAACAGAACCTTTGACTCTTAGTGCCATTGACTACGTCAGTCTCGTTATTTACTTTGCCTTTGTCCTGGGGATTGGCTGGCTGGCAAAGAAGAATATCAAGAGTAGTGCAGACTTCCTGACGTCGCGTCATGCGGTGCCGGTCTGGATCACCAGTCTGGCGTTCATCGCCGCCAATCTGGGCGCGCAGGAAATGATTGGCATGTGCGCTTCCGGGGCTAAGTACGGCATCATGACGGCGCACTTTTACTGGCTGGGCGCAGTGCCGGCGATGGTTTTTGTTGGCGTGTTCATGATGCCCTTCTATTACGGCAGCCGAGCCAGAAGCGTACCTGAGTATCTGAAGCTGCGCTTTGACGAGAAGACCCGAGGGCTGAACGCCATTACTTTCGCCGTCATGACGATCTTTTCCTCCGGCATCAGTATGTACGCGCTTGGGAAGCTGTTTCAGCTAGTCTTGGGCTGGAGCTTTACCGCTTCTGTTCTGCTCTCGGCCGTGATTGTGCTGATTTACACCTTGCTCGGTGGACTGACCAGCGCCATCTATAACGAGGTGGTCCAATTCTTCCTGATTGTCCTGGGCTTTGCGCCGTTATCCTATTTTGCGGTTCGAAAGGCTGGCGGATGGAGCGGCATTTCCGCACGCTTGCCCGAGGTGATGACGCATTCCTGGCGTTATGTGGCCCACACTACCGATAATCCGATGGGGGTTGAGCTTTTCGGTCTTGTTGCCGGACTGGGTTTCGTGCTGTCTTTCGGCTATTGGTGTACCAACTTTCTGGTGGTTCAGCGAGCCATGGCGGCGGACAGCATGGAAGGCGCCCGGCAAACGCCATTGTTTGCAGCATTTCCCAAAATCTTCATGCCGTTTATCGTGATTCTGCCCGGGATTGCGGCAGTTGCTTTGATGAAAGGTTCCAGCGGCTACATGCTGCCGATAAAACCCGGCGGCGGTCCCGATTACGATCAGGTGCTGACAACCTTAATGGCTCAGTTTTATCCATCGGGGATGTTGGGCATCGGTTTGACGGCTTTGATGGCATCATTCATGTCAGGCATGGCGGGCAATGTCACAGCCTTCAATACGGTATTCACTTACGATATTTATCAGGCTTACGTGAACAAGAAAGCCGCCGACTCACATTACCTGTGGGTGGGGCGAGCGACGACGGTTGTGGGGATCGTTCTTTCGATCGGCACAGCGTACCTGGCGACTTCCTTCAACAACATGATGGACTTTCTTCAGTTAGTCTTCGCCTTTGTGAATGCTCCGCTGTTTGCGACCTTCCTTCTTGGCATGTTCTGGAAACGAACCACCGGCCACGCGGCCTTCGCCGGATTGCTTACCGGGACCACGGCTGCAGCACTGGTTCATGGCATGAGCGTGGCGGAAGGCAAGGGCGGGTGGATCATGAACCTGCATGAGTTTGCCTCCACGATGGCTCAGAACTACTGGATCGCCATCATTTCCTGGACCTCCTGCGCCCTTGTCACGATCGTTGTCAGCCTGGTGACGAAACCGAAGACAGACGAGGAATTGCATAACCTGGTTTACGGCGTCACCGATATGCCACCCAAAGGAAATGCGCCCTGGTATAAGCGTCCAGCGCCGTTGGCCGTGGTTGTCATTTCAGTGCTCGTCGTTGTAAACCTGATTTTCTGGTAGGGCGCGGCATGCAAGGAGATAAGAGTTATGGATGATCTGAGAAGGCCCACCGGATATCTGTTCTCGCTGCTGGGTTTAATTTTGCTGTTGTACGGCATTTTTCGACCGGAAGTTCGAGCAGCACTCGACGCTGAAACCAATGTAAATCTTTGGTGCGGCGCGATGCTTTTTGTATTCGGAGGATGTTTACTTTGGCTCTCGTTCCGAACCAAATCATAGAACTATTCGTAGAAACATTTCCGCAGCAAGCAGCCGCCCCTTCCGTTTACCGGGCTCCCGGACGGGTTAATCTAATCGGTGAGCACACCGATTACAATTTAGGTTACGTTTTGCCCATAGCGTTGGAGATGGCGTGTTATGTGGCCATTGCCCCCGCCGGGCATGAGCTTTTCCAGGCTTATTCAAGGGACCTGGACGAAATGTTTTCTATCCCTGTGGCTGAGCTGGCAACAGCCGAGCCCCGGCACGAGTGGAGCGATTACCTTGTTGGTATTGCGCGGGAATTGCAGAAGGCCGGAATGGAAATCTGGCCCTGCGATATGGTGATCGCGAGCGAGGTGCCAGCCGGGTCCGGCCTGAGTTCATCCGCAGCGCTGGAGATTGCCACCGCCATCGCTTTGCTGGGAGGCCGTCACTTTCCAAAATTGGAGCTTGCTCAGTTGGGCCGGCGCGCCGAGTCGGGATTTGTGGGGATGCCGTGCGGAATCATGGATCAATACGCTTCCGTATTCGGCCAAGCCGGATCTGCGCTGCAGATTGATTGCCGTAGCCTGACCCACAATCTGGTCACGCTGCCACATGACGTGAAAATCGTCGCGGCGAATTCAATGGTCAAGCACGAGTTGGGGACCTCAGCGTACCGCGAGCGGGTGGCGGAGTGCCGGGAAGCGGTGGAAGCGATCCAGGCGATAGATCCCAATGTGCAGAGCCTGCGCGACGTGAGCCTGGAATTTTTTGCAAAGATTCAGGACAGTGTTCCGTTGATTCCGCGAAAGCGGGCCCGGCACATCATTTCCGATACCCAGCGGGTGGTTGATCTGGCCGCAGCTGCCGAGAGGCACGATTTGCTTGAAATGGGACGCTTGTTTGTGGCCTCTCACCGCAGCATGCAGTACGACTACGAGATCACTTGCGAAGAAGTGGATTTTCTGGTGGATACCGCGATTAAGATTCCAGGCGTTTATGGATCGCGCATGACAGGCGGTGGCTTTGGCGGATGTACAGTCAGCCTGGTTGCGCCTGAGGCCCTGGTGGATTTCGAACAGAAGCTAACAGCCGCTTATCAGGAGCGTTTTCAATTAGCGCCCGTTTATTATCATTGCGAGCCAGCCGCAGGCGCTGGACGGCTGGTCTAGGCGGCTCCCTTGTGGGAACAAAACTACACTCCCATTGCTGGAAGTCTCTTCTGGTCCGCACTGGTTGCGGCACTCCCTGTGGCCGCTTTGCTCTATGCCATCGGCGTGCGTCGCGTTTCGGCGTGGGTCTCCTCCATTGTGGGCCTGGCGGCAGCCCTGCTGGTGGCGCTATTCGCATATCGCATGCCACCGGTGCTAGCGTTTGATGCGGCGCTTTACGGTGCAGCGTTTGGCACGTTTCCGATCTTCTGGGTGGTCTTCTGGGCGATTGTTCTTTACCGGATAACCGTAGAGACCGGAAAGTTCGAAATTCTCAAGAGTTCGATTGGCCATCTGACCAACGATCCGAGTTTGCAGGCTTTACTGATTGCATTTGCCTTCGGCGCGTTTTTGGAAGGAGCAGCTGGATTCGGCACTCCAGTAGCTGTCGCGGCGGCGATTCTGGCCGGACTCGGATTTAATGCGTTCAATGCCGCGGCGGTTTGTCTATTGGCAAATACCGCGCCGGTTGCGTTTGGCTCTATTGCGATACCGCTGGTGACACTGGCCGCGACCACGGGACTGCCCATTGAGGAACTCAGCCGGTGGGTGGGCCGGCTTTGCGCACCCATCTCACTGATTATTCCGGCATATCTGGTGCTGGTGATGGGCGGCGTGAAAGAACTCCGGCGTGTCTGGCCGGCGGCGCTGGTATGCGGCGCCAGTTTTGCTACCGTGCAGTTCGTGGTCTCGAACTTTATTGGACCTTATCTGACCGACATTCTCAGTTCGTTGGCCGCAGTGGTTTCGCTGATTGTCCTTTTGAAGCTGTGGCATCCGGCAGGGATTAAGGAGCTAAAGTCTGAGTATCGACTGGGCGAAGTAGTTTGGGCGTGGATGCCGTATCTTCTGCTGGTGGTTTTTATTCTACTGTGGAGCGGTGAGTGGCTGAAGCCGTTACTCAACTCGGCAAACGTCATTATTCCCTGGCCGGGCTTGCACAACGTGGTTGTGCAGACGGCGCCCGTGGTGGCTAAGACCACGAAGTATGCGGCGCTCTACCGATTTCGCTTTTTAGCGGAAGCCGGGAGCGCCTGCGCCATCGCCACATTAGCGTCCGCGCTGGTGTTGCGGGTCAGTGTCCAATTGTATTTGAAGATTCTGTGGGACGCAGCGGTCCAGTTGCGGTTTTCGTTTATCAGCATCACATCGGTGCTGGCGCTGGCGTTTGTGATGAATTATTCAGGTTCAACGGCGACGCTGGGCCTGGCGTTCGCGGCCACCGGCTTCGCGTTTCCATTTTTCAGCGCGATGCTGGGATGGCTGGGTGTGTTTTTGACCGGCAGCGACACCTCGTCTAACGCGTTGTTCGGCAGTTTGCAGGAGATCACGGCTCAACGATTGGGTTTGAGCGCGACATTGATGGCGGCAGCGAATTCGGCCGGCGGCGTCATGGGCAAAATGATTAGCTTGCAAAGCATTTCTGTGGCGGCGGCAGCGGCAGGCTTGAAACCGGAGTCAGAGCCGAAGCTGTTCCGGTTTACCATCCGGCACAGCCTGACGCTAGCCGCTGCTGTTGGCTTACTCGCGGTAATTTACGCTTACGCGCGTTGAAGTTATTTTGGCAACGGCAGGTTGACGGCCTTGCCAGTCTTGGCAGACTGTCTGGCGGCATCCAGGATCTCACTGACAATCACGTTGGTAGCCAGAGAAGATACGCTTCCGTCTTCTTTGATTTCTCCGTTGAGGACGGCTCGCAAATAGTGGATGGGATCGTCGTAGGGCGCCGTTAACGGAGTAGCGGTGGTGACCTGCGGCTCTTTCTCGCCTTTACGCCGGACCTCCACGCGATCGGATTTGAGCGTCTTAACAGTCCCCGTTGCGCCATAAACGTCCATGTTCTTCAGATCGAAGGGCCAATCCCAGGAGCCTTGCAGAATAGCGACGGCCTTGGGATAGGTAAGCATGATGTCGGCTTCGTCGTCGACTTTGGGGTAGTACTCGGGTTGAAGTTGTCTGGTGATCGCCACTACTGAGGTGGGCGCCTGTCCGTGCATAAACCAGGTCATTAAGTCAGCGCCGTAACAGCCAAAGTCAAACAAAGCGCCGGCCCCATTCAACTTCGGGTCGGTGAGCCAATGAAAGAATTCAGACTGGACATGGATCAGCTTGGGTCCGGCATGGCCATCGCGCACGATCATCTTGCGCAACGCGCCGAGCGAGTTGTCGTTTACAAGCCGGTACGCTTCGGTGTTGCTGGCGTACCAGGAGGTCTCATAATCAACCAGGACGTGAATGTGAGCTTTTTCTGCCGCATCAGCCATGGTGACGGCATCGTGATAGCTGACCGCGAAGGGTTTTTCCATCATGGCGGGAACACCGTGATGGGCACAGGCCAAGACGGCCTCAGTGTGACCTAAGGTGCTGGTGAAGATGAAGGCCGCATCCGGATGGACTTTCTGCAGCATGGCATCCGTGTCGGCGAAGTACAGAGACTGCGCTAAGTTGCCTTGCTTTGCATATTTGTCGAAGAGAGTTTTATCCGGGTCCTGAATGCCCACGATTTCCACGTCATTCCGATGGAAAGCGCCTCCGGCAGGAACAATGGCGCTGCCATTCAGAAAACCGCCGACGTGTCCGTGAACCAAACCAATAATGACGATCCGGAGGGGCGCCGCCTCCAGAACACCAGCAGGAGCAGTAAGTAAAAATATTGCGCCGAGTAAGAGGCCAAGACTTCGCATGGCCTGATTCTATCCAAACGTAAGCGCTTAGCCGCCGATGGAGTACATAGGCCGCTGAGGCGCCTGGAAATTAGTCTGGTGGATCTGGTGACCGATCCACTTATCGTGAACTGTCTGGCCAATGGCGCGGGTCAAGGCCGCCGGATCGTTGAGCAGATGGCGCACATCCGTTTCCTCATTGGCGAAGAGGCAATAGCGCAACTTACCGTCAGAGGTGAGGCGCAGGCGGTTGCAATTCAAGCAGAATGGCCTGCTCACGGAGGCGATCACTCCGATTTTGTAACCGTCGGCAAATTCGTACTCGGTGGCCGGGGCGCGCGGGTCGGCATCTGCGACCGGAGTGAGCTCACCGAATTCGCCCTGCAAGAGGGCGATGATATCGCCGGCCGTCAGAACCCGGTCGAGCGACCAGATATTCTGAGCGTCCAGCGGCATAAATTCGATGAAGCGAACCTCAATACCGCGTTCTCTGCCGAACTGGACCAGAGGAATGATATCCGGCTCATTTAGGCCCTTGATAGCGACCGCGTTAATTTTGATCGATTCGTAACCTGCGTCCAAGGCGGCTTCAAGTCCGCGCATTACCTTTGCAAAATCGTCTCGCCGGGAAATTTGACGGAAGCGTTCGCGGTCCAGCGTGTCAAGATGAATGTTGAGACGGCGCAGGCCTGCTCTGTAGAAAGACCCGGCGTGTTCGGCAAGCAGAACGGCATTGGTTGTCAGGGCTACATCCCGAATGCCGTCCATCGCGCAAATGCCAGAAATCAACTCGGCAAGCCGGGGCCGCAGAAGCGGTTCGCCGCCTGTCAGCCTGATTTTGTGGATGCCGAGCGGTACAGCCACCGATAGAAACTGGAGAATTTCGTCAAAGCTCAGCAGCTTGCTGATGGGGCTGAATTCCGCGCCTGTATCCGGCATGCAATAGAAGCAACGGATGTTGCAGCGGTCGGTGACGCTGATACGCAGGTCTGAATGGAAGCGACCGAAGGTATCTGTCAGCGGATTATCGATTTGGATCAGTGGCTTCAAGAGGCTTCCAGCATGCGCTCAACCGGCAGACGAGCGCGCGCGATCACATCCGGCTCTATTTCGATGCAAGGCGAAAGGGTTTCGAGACAACTCAATAAGTTCTCTAATGAATTCATGCGCATATACGGACATTCGCTGCAATTGCAGTTTTCGTTCTGCACAAAGTGGAACTGCTTACCGGGCGAGTCTCGCTGCAGCGAGAAGCGGACGCCACTCTCCGTCAGTACGATAAACTCGCGCGCGTCCTGGCGCGCACACCATTCGATTATCTGCGAAGTGGAGCCAACGAAATCGGCCAGGCGCAATACTTCACTTGGGCAGCCGGGGTGCACGACCACGAGCGCGTCTGGGTGCTCAGCGACCGCAGTGTGGAGGCGCCGAGCAGGAAAGGTGGAATGAACAATGCAGGCTCCCTGCCAGATCTGCATGTTCTTCCGGCCCGTTTCTTTCTTGACCCAGTTGCCTAGATTGATGTCGGGGACGAAGAGGATCGGCTTTTCAGCTGGAATGGAATTCACAACACTAACGGCATTTCGCGCGGTGCAGATGTAATCACTTTCAGCCTTTACCGCTACCGAGGTATTGATATAGCTAACGATGACGCTGTCCGGATTGCGATGTTTGAAAGCGCGCACGCCGGCAGCGGGGCAACTGTCCACCAGGCTGCAACCCGCCCTCAGATCTGGAATTACAACTGTTTTGGCCGGATTGAGTACTTTGGCGGTTTCGGCCATGAACTTTACTCCACAGAACGCAATCACTTCGCCTTGAAAGCGTTGCGCAGCGCGGGCCAGCTCAAGGCTGTCGCCGACTTCGTCCGCGACTTCCTGAATTTCGGGGTCTTGATAGTGATGGGCGAGGATAATGGCGCGCCGAGCGACTTTGCAGGCCGCAATTTGATCCGTAATTGAAAGCGGGCTTAGCATCCCAGGCCGAATAGCTCCAGTTTATCGTTCAAACTGAAAATGAAAGAAACCGTTACACACGAGTCATAATCCAAAGGTCAGCAAGCACAGATAACCTCCGAGTCTGCGCTAAGGCCGAGGGTGTTAGCCTTTCGGGACTTAACACCCTCCTCCGCCCGTGTTACACTTTTCAAACCGACCGCTTTCCTCCCCCGGGCAGTCAGAGAATTTGTATGGAACGCGCAGCCCGGGTCTTGAACTCTATTAAAATCGCCAATAAGGTTCTGCCCACTGAAGAACTTGCCCGTGCCGTGTGGCCGACGGCTGTCGGAAAAGTCATTGCCGCCCATACTTCGCGGCTGCGAATGGTTCGATCGACGCTGATTGTGGAAGTGGAAGACGCGACCTGGCAGAAGCAACTTTTTACGTTGAGCCGGCAAATTGTCGAACGGCTGCGCAAGGCAACCGGCAACGATTCGATCACCGATATCGAATTTCGAGTGGGTATCCAACGCCGGGAGCCACAAAGAGCCGATGCTTCCGGGAATGCCATCGGGAATTTGCGAAGTACGGGCTTGGGGCCGCTGGATCTGCAGGACGAGGCAGAGTCGATACAAGATCCTGTGCTAAAGAAGGTATATCGACTCTCCCGTAAGAAGGCTATTGCTTGAATTTATCTGAAGAAGAAGTGCGCTACGTGGCTGATTTAGCGAATCTTCGTCTGTCCGATGACGAAGTACTGCGAATGTCAAAGGACTTGGGCCATATCCTCACCTACGTTGAACAACTGCGCGAAGTAAATACCAGCGGCGTGGAACCCATGGCTCAGGTCTTATTCGATGCCGACGAGACGGCCACGCTACGCGAAGATGTAGTGCGCTTGCCACTGGCGAATGCGGAGGCGGTGGCGAACGCGCCCGCGAGCGGGCATGGATATTTCAAAGTGCCGCGAGTCATAGAACGATGAGCGCTCCCGAAATTGAAAGCCTCACGATTTCTGCGATTCAGGATGGTCTGAGCAAGAAGGCGTTTTCCGCAACGGAACTGGCGCATCAGGCGCTGCGTTTCGTGCAGGCGGAGAATGCGAAGACCAATGCTTATCTGACATTCTCTCCCGAGCGCGCCCTGGCGACCGCCGCTAGAGTCGATTCGGAAATTGCGCAGGGTTTGAATCCGCCCCCTCTCGCGGGAGTTCCGCTGGGGGTGAAGGACGTGATTGTCACACGGGGCTTGCGAACCACTTGCGGCTCGCGGATTCTGGAAAAGTACATTCCGCCTTACGACGCAACGGCGGTGGCGCGGCTGGAAGCGGAAGGCGCGATGGTCATTGGCAAGCTCAATTGCGATGAGTTCGCCATGGGTTCCTCCAACGAGAATTCGGCTTACGGCCCAGTGCGGAATCCGCGGTCGCTTGATCGGGTTCCTGGCGGTTCCAGCGGCGGGTCGGCGGCTTGCGTGGCGCAAGGCACAGCGGTGGTTTCGCTCGGTTCCGACACGGGCGGATCAATCCGCCAGCCAGCCAGTTTCTGTGGTGTGGTGGGTGTGACTCCCACTTATGGGCGGGTGTCACGCTATGGCCTGGTAGCGTTTGCGAGTTCGCTGGATCACATTGGACCGTTTGCGCGGAATGTGGAAGATGCGGCGACAGTGCTGCGGTCTATGGCCGGCCGGGATGAAATGGATTCGACCTCCGCGTTTGCGCCGATTGACGATTATCATGCGGCCATGAGGCTGCCGGTGAAAGGTTTGAAGCTAGGTCTGCCCAAGGAATATTTTGAGGGCCTGAACGCTGAAACCGGCGACTTGATCCACGCAGCCGCGAACGAACTTCGAAAGCAAGGGTGCGAGATTCAGGAAATCAGCCTGCCGCACACGAAGTATGCGCTTTCCTGTTACTACATCATTGCTACGGCTGAAGCGAGTTCGAATCTGGCGCGGTACGACGGCGTCCGGTATACGGTGCGAACCGAGGGCGACTCGCTGATTGATATGTACCGCAATACCCGCGGGGCGACTTTCGGCCCGGAAGTCAAGCGCCGTATCATGCTGGGGACATACGTTCTCAGCGCCGGCTACTATGAGGCTTACTACCGCAAAGCGCAACAGGTTCGAACGCTGATTGCGGCAGACTTCAGCAAGGCTTTCCAGCAGGTGGATGCCATCCTGACGCCCGTATCGCCGTTCCCCGCTTTTAAAATCGGCGAAAAGGTGGATGATCCGCTGGCGATGTATCTTTCAGATATCTACACGCTAACAGGCTCATTGGCAGGAGTTCCGTGCATGAGTCTGCCCTGCGGTGTTTCGCCGGGAGGACTGCCGGTTGGTTTACAGATTCTAGCCAATCACTTTGACGAGGCCACCATGTTCCGAGTGGCTTACCACTACGAACAAGCCCTTACTAAATAGGCTGGAATGCTAGTGAATCAGTAACTCACTCCAGTCTTCCCTGCCCGCGGTCTTCCAGTAGCGGGTGAAGTTATCCACCGTCATGAACGTTCTGGTCAGCATGCGGTCCACGTAGAGCGTTCCGTGCAGGTGATCAATTTCATGCTGAAGAATACGCGCGTACCAACCGGTGGCGTGGATGGCCCTTTCCTGGCCTTTGTGATCCAGGTAATCGACGTGAACCCGCCGCGCCCTTGCAACGACAGCGGTAGAGCCCGCTACGCTCAAGCAGCCTTCAAAGAACGACACATCATCACCGGGTTCGAGAGTGATCACGGGATTGATGATCACGTGAAAATCGACCGGCTTGCGTTCCCTCTCTTTCAGGTACTCAGCCGCCGCCTCGGCGGTGTCCTGAATCACGGCAAGCTGGAGACCAATTCCCACCTGAGGCGCGGCCAGACCGACGCCTGGCGCATCATGCATGGTCTCCCGCATGGACTCAATTAATTCCTGGGTCTCGCGGCTGCGTATCTCATCCTGAGTCAGCGCGCGGGCACGCTGCCGCAAAACCTTCTCACCCGCTTGAACAATCTTCAATCGCATATTGTCTATTTTGTAGTTATGCAGAATGAGCGGCCGGCAACCTCCCCGACTGAAACCGATACGTTAACGCCAACTGAGTTCAAAGCGGAGCCACGGTGGCCCGCGGTGTTATCAGTGCTCACTGTCGGTGCGCTCTATGGCTGGCTGCCGGAACGGCTGACGCCTGGCCCCAACTGGCTGTTGCTGATAGCGCTTTGTATTCTCTTAGTCCCCACAATCGGGGCGCAACGACTAGGCTGGGGCAGGCTCAATTATGTTCTGGGCATCTGCATCAGCGTGGTGATCACGTGCTCAGTGGGATGGTCCCTGGCGCTGCTAATCCACGGTTTGCCTTCTAAACAAGAGGCGCCGAAGGATTTGTTGCGCGCGGCGGCCGCGCTCTGGGTGTGCAACATCTTAGTGTTCGCCACCTGGTACTGGCGTTTGGATGCGGGCGGTCCCCATGAACGCGACGTGCGCAAATTTCATACGGATGGCGCTTTTCTGTTTCCGCAGATGATGCTGCCGAAAGGCTTTAAGTCTGTCAAGGAAGGGTGGCGGCCGGGATTCATCGATTACTTGTTCCTGGCGTTCAACACGAGCACTGCGTTTTCGCCTACAGATGTGCCGGTTCTGTCGCGATGGGCCAAGTGCCTGATGATGATTCAAAGCAGCATTTCGCTGGGAACACTGGCGATACTAGCGGCGCGGGCAATCAATATTTTGTGACTGCAGCGGTCTGCGGCGCGGGCAAGTCAAAGGTTCGTGCTCGTTTCTTTGTTTTTCCCCAGTTCTGCAAACGGTCCATGTAAACGTAGATCACCGGAGTGATGTAGAGCGTTAACAACTGGGAAACCACCAGGCCGCCAACGACCGCAATACCCAGCGGACGCCGAGCCTCCCCGCCGGCGCCGGTCCCGAAGGCGATCGGCAGCGTGCCCAGCAAAGCCGCCATGGTGGTCATCATGATGGGCCGGAAACGTTGCAGGCAGCCTTCGACGATGGCTTCGAGCGGAGTCTTGCCTTCTTTGCGTTGTGCTTCCAAAGCGAAATCGATCATCATGATGGCATTCTTCTTGACGATGCCGATGAGAAGAATGATGCCGACGAAGGAATAGAGGTTCAGGTCCTCACCGAACAGCAGCAGAGTGAGCAGCGCTCCAATGCCCGCTGAAGGAAGACCCGAAAGGATGGTAATGGGGTGGACAAAGCTCTCATACAGGACGCCGAGAACCAGATAGATCACAACGACTGCGATCAACAAGAGAATACCCAGACCCCGCAGCGAGTTTTGGAAGGCAGCCGCCGTTCCCTGATAGCTGAAGCTGACGGTATCCGGCAAACCGATTTCGTGGGCGGCCTGATCTACCACGGCTGTCGCCTGGCTCAATGAGATTCCGGGCTTCACGTTGAACTGGAAGTTCACGGCGGGCAACTGGCCAATGTGGCTGACACTCAGCGGCGCCACCGTCTGTTGAATATCGCTCACTGCCGCCAGCGGAACCATCTTGCCGCTGCTGGAGCGAATATACAGATCGGCCAGACCGTTTGGATTGCGCTGAAACTCCGGCGAGACTTCGAGAACTACGTCGTACTGGTCGGAGGCGGCGGTGATGGTGGTGACCCGGCGATTGCCGTAAGCGTCATAGAGCGTATTGGCGATCGCATCGGGCGAAACACCCAGAGCAAGAGCTTTGTTGCGATCGATATGCACGTCCAGGCGCGGACTGCTGAGGCGCAAGTCGCTATAGACATCCTGCAATTCGGGTACCGTGCGCAACTTGGCTTCCAGAACGGGAGCCCATTTGAAGAGTTCTTTGACGTCGGCATCCTGAAGCGCCAGCGAATACTGAGCGCGGCCTTCATTCTGACCCAAAGAAATCAGCGGCGGCACTTGCAGAAAAACCATCAGTCCAGGAATTTTGGCGAACTGCTGCTCAAGCGCACCAATGAGTTGCTGTGCCTTGGGACGATGTGGATCGTTTTTGAAACTGGCGAACAGAAAGCCCTGATTCTGCCCCCCCATGCCGCCGGTACCTGAGCCGAAACTCTCTATCCAGGGGTTCTTTTTCAGCTCGTCGTTCACTTGAGACTGAAGGCGGACCATTTCGTCAAAGGAAGTATCCTGGGCGGCTTCGGTGCCGCCGAAGGCGAATCCCTGATCCACCGTGGGCATGAAGCCTTTAGGCATGACTACGAACAACCAAACCGTCGCCACCGTCAGCAGCACGCTGGTGAGCAGGGTGATGCGCCGATGGTGCATCACGAATTCGAGCGTAATCCGATATTGCCGGTTCAGCCAGTTGAAAAACTTTTCAGACCCGACGTAGAAGGCATTCGTGGGGTGGCTTTCATGATGCAGGAAACGGCTGCACAGCATGGGAGTCAGCGTCAGCGAGATCACACCGGAAATCAGAACAGCGACGGCGATGGTGATTGAAAACTCGCGCAACAACCGGCCAATGACTCCCTCCAGGAACAAAACCGGGATGAAGACGGCGACCAGCGAGATGGTCATGGAGACAATGGTGAAGCCCACTTCGCGCGCGCCTTCGATGGCAGCCTGCATACGGGGTTTGCCCATTTCCATGTGCCGGACGATGTTTTCGAGCATGACTATGGCGTCGTCGACGACGAATCCGACGGAAAGGGTCATCGCCATCATGGAGAGAATGTCCACAGTAAAGCCCAGCAGCTTCATTGCTCCAAAGGTTCCCAGCAGCGAGAGCGGAACGGCAAGACTGGGGATTAAAGTGGCGGAAACGTTGCGGAGGAAGACAAAGATGACCGCGATTACCAGGCCAATGGTCAGCAGTAGCGTGAACTTCACGTCGGCGATGGAGTCGCGTATGTTTTCGGAAGCGTCAAAGGAGCGGCCAATGATAACGCCGGCCGGAATGGATTGCTTCAAGACGGGCAGAAGAGCCTTGACGTTGTCGGCAACCTCCACCGTATTCGACCCCGGCTGCTTTTGGACCGCCAGAATCATGCTGCGATTGCCGTTGATCCAGAAAATGGATTTGTCATTACTGACACTGTCAAACACACGCGCTACCTGATTCACGCGAATGGGCGCACCGTCTTTGTAGCTGACGATCAGCTGGCCAAACTGGGCCGCGTTGGTGAGCTGGCTATCGGACTGCACGGAATAAGCTTTTGAGAGCCCATAGAGCGACCCGGCCGGCAAGTTGGTGCTGCCGGAACTGAGAGCGCCACGAATGGTTTCCAGGTCCAACTGATGCGCCGCCAGCTTATTTGGATCGGCATCAATTCGAACGGCGTATTTAGCCGAGCCAAAGACCTGAACCCGTGCTACTCCGCCCACCATTGAAATACGTCGCGCCATTAGCGTTTCGGCGTACTGATCCAATTGGAAGAGCGTCATCGTGGGAGATGAAACCGCGATATACAGGATGGGCTGGTCCGCGGGATTCACCTTTGAATACGATGGCGGCGCTGGCATATTGGTGGGCAATGCGCCTTGGGCCAGAGAAATGGCAGCCTGCACGTCTTGCGCGGCCGCATCGATATTTCGGTTCAGATTGAACTGCAGCGTGATGCTGGTTGTGCCGAGCGAACTGGAAGACGACATGCTGTCGAGTCCGGGAATGGTAGAGAACTGGGCTTCGAGCGGCGTTGCCACAGAAGATGCCATGACGTCGGGGTTCGCGCCGGGCAGCGAAGCGCCGACCTCGATTGTCGGGTATTCGACTGCCGGCAAATTGCTGACCGGCAGAGAGAAATAGCTGAGCAGGCCAAAAACCATGATGCCCGCCATGATGAGCGTGGTTGTAATCGGCCGTTTAATGAACAGGTCGGTAAAATGCATGCTACTGGTTCTCCTGTTACGACTGGCTCTGGCCCGGCAGAACCTTGACCTTGGCTCCCGGCATTAATCGCATTTGCCCTTCTGAAATCACCATTTCACCGGGCTTAATTCCGCTGCTGATGACGGAGATTTCCCCGCCCTGCAGCGGCTTGAAGATGCGCTCCACATTCACAGGCCGGATGGAGACACCGCTTCCATCGGGGCTCATGATCCAGACGAACTTGCCTTGCGGACCGGTTTCCACCGTACGGCTGGGTACCACGACGCGGTCGCGCTCGAGGTTGAGACGCGCCTTTACATCCACAAACTGACCCGGCCACAGCGCATGCTGCGGGTTTGCGAACTGGGCTTTGAGCTTTATGGTTCCGGTGGTTGCATCCACCGAGTTGTCGATGAATACGAGCTTGCCGGTGGACGTCACTCCGCCCGCGGCCGCTTCGATTTGAAGCGGGTGTTCAGCGTTGTACTTCTGCACTTCCGGCAATAGTTCCTCCGGAACACCGAAGGAAACCTCAATGGGCGAGATTTGCAGGATGCTGACGAGCGCGACATCGTTGTCTTTGACCAGGTTGCCCGGTTTCACGGCAATCGCCCCGGCCCGGCCGGAGATGGGCGCGGTATCTTGGTGTAAGCCAGCTGAAGTTGTGTCTGAGCAAGACGCGCACGATCTGATTTCGCGGAGGCTTCAGCGCTCGCCACAGCTGCCTTGTCCGCATCCAGTGAAGCGCTGGCCGATTGGTCGGAGGCGACTAGTTGTTCGGTCTGCTCGCGCGAGAAGATGCCTTCTTTCTGCAACTCGACTCCGCGCTGGGCCTGACTTTTGGCCGATGTCAGCATTGCCTGATCTTTGGCGACGTTGGCGCGTGCCTGCTCTTCCAGAGCGGCATCTTTGGCCAAGTCGGCTTCCGTCTGGGCAATCTGGCGCTGCAGAGGCTCGGGGTCGATTTCGAAAAGTAACTGCCCGGCCTGGACGCTCTGGCCTTCCTGAAAGTAAACATGAAGCACCTGGCCAGCCACGCGCGACTTCACGTCCACGGAATCCATGGCTTCCACGTTGCCCACCGCCGTGACTTCCAGCGGAACATCCTGAGCTTTAGCAGCCACGGCCCGGACCGGCACTTCCTGCGCCATCATCATGGCCATGGGATTCGGCGCCTCCTTTTTAGCGCAGGAGACGAATAGCAGGCCTATGGCTGCGGGAACAAGTAAGCAGTGTTTTGATTTCAATACAATCACGCAATAAGAACCTAGCGAATGAGCGGAATGCCTTCAGCGTCCCACAACACTTCAGCAACGTAGATACGAATGTGGATGCGTTAATGTTTCCCAGGACCCAAGAATTCCCGTGGGATGCTGAAGTGATTGACGAATAAATGGAAAATAGGTGTGCCTGGAAGGGTGAATCTGATTGGAGAACACATAGACTACCACCTCCAGCCGGTGCTTCCCATGGCAATTCAGCGGTACGTAACAGCCGAGTTCCGGTTCAATGACAATCCCTGCATACAAGTGGAGTCTGCCGGTTGGGGGATGCGGGAGTTTCGCCTGGGGGAAGATCTGGTTCCCGGGCCGGCCGGCGACTGGGCCAATTATCTGAAAGCGGCTGTGCAGGCAGTGCTCTCTAAGTGGCCTGTTTGTCATGGGTTTCACGCAAGAGTCAGCTCAGACCTGCCCTCGGCCGCGGGTCTTTCCTCGTCTTCGGCGCTTCTGACGGCGTTTACGCTTGGGCTGTTGAAAGCAAATGGCATTGATGCAGGACTTGATGAGCTGATGTCCATTCTTCCGGAAGGCGAATATTTTGTGGGCACGCGGGGCGGAGGGATGGACCATGCCGCTGTCCTGGCTTCGCGCGCCGGACACGCTTCCCTGGTTCATTTCGCGCCCTTCCGAGTGGAGTACGTGCCGATTCCTGAAGATTGGCGCTTCGTGATTGCACATAGCCTCACACGTGCTGAGAAATCCGGTGCGGCGAACGCGCGCTTCAACGGGTGCCGGAACGCGCCCGGTGCGCCCGAACATGTGGCCACCGAGGCCCGGCGGGTGACCGAAGCGGTGGCTGCTATGCGGAATGGTAACCGGGAATACTTTGGCGAGCTTTTGAATACCTCGCATGCCAGTCTGCGCGATCGGTTGAGGGTGAGTGTCCCGGCTTTAGACGCCATTGTGGAAATCGCAAATGAAGCCGGAGCGGATGGCGCGCGTCTCACCGGCGCAGGTTTCGGCGGGTGCGCCATTATCGTTTGTTCGAGTGAAACCCGGGACGGAATTGTGACGGCACTAGAGCGCGACTTCTATTCGGGACATCCAGACTACCGGCGTGACGAGCACATTATTTTCGCGGAACCCTCTGACGGAGCGTTTTATGCCAGCCGTAATTGACCAGGCGGTTATTCTGGCGGCCGGCCGCGGCACCCGGATGGGAGCGATGACGGAAACCCTTCCCAAGCCCATGCTTCTGATCGGCGGCCGGCCGATGCTGGAGCATATCTTGGAGCGACTGAGTCAGGCCGGAGTAAAACGGTTCCTGATTGTAGTGGGGTATCACCACGAGGCGATTGAAGCCCATTTTCAACATTCGAAATTCGCGGTTGAGCTGCGGGTTCAGGAACCGGTGAACGGCACGGGTTCGGCCACGTTGCTCGCCCGTGGCTTTGCCGGCCCTCGGCCCTTTCTGCTGACCTTTGGCGACATCATGTGCAGTGCCGGGGAGTATTTAAATGCCATGGGAGCGCTTGACGCTGCAACGGAAGCCGTTCTGGCGGTGAAGGAAGTGGAGGATCCCTGGCAAGGGGCGGCCGTTTACGTGGATGAGGCAGGTATTATCACCAAAATCATTGAAAAGCCGCCGAAAGGGACTTCCACGACAAACTGGAACAGCGCCGGATTTTATATTTTCCGTCCAGCTATATTCGACTACCTGGCGAGATTGACGCCGAGCGTGCGGAACGAATATGAACTGACTTCGGCATTTGAGGCCATGCTGACGGACGGCCACCGGATCAAGATCTCGCCCATCAAGGGAGAGTGGCGCGATGTGGGCCGACCGGAAGACCTGGCGGCCTTGCAGTCCTGACCCACACCGCACCTCTCACTCAAAACCTCTGATGACTCAAAACCTCTTTAACCTAGCGTCTCCAATGATCGTGATTGGCCCTGTAGTCTTCCAGGCGAGCTAAGTCGTCGCGCAAAACATCGCGATCGCGTCCGGACAGGCGCTCGTCGTTTGACGACTTTCTGATGGAATCGACCACATCATTCAGTTCGCCGCCATCGTACCGGCTGTGCTCCAGCTTCTCCTGCAAGTCACCCAGTTCTTCCCTTGTTCTTGCCAGCCGTTTCCTTTCTCTTTCGGCGGCGCGATAAGCACTATTGATGTGGTCGAGGTCCATACGCACCTGTTCAAATACGTGACCGCGCCATTCTTCACCGCGAAAGCGATCATCGCGGTCGTGGTACCAATCCTGCGCAAAGGCACTTACGCCGAAGCACGCCAACCCAATTAGTCCTACTCTGATTGTTTTTGTCATCTTGAAACCTTTCTGACGACTAATGAGACGCTCGCAGATTTACAACCTTTCAACCGATTGCATTAAAAAATCAGGACTTCCTGATTAAAGTTGCTTAAATTCAGCGGAGTTCGGGAGCCTTGAGGATGGGGAGCAAACTGTTATAACTGTCGGTCCATATTCGCAACGGGACGCGATTGGAAGGCTGCACGGAGCGGATTTTGAGCGACTCATTCTGCAGAACACCGGCGTTCTTGGTGACGATCACCCACTCGGAGGCAAGAACGTGCTCATCGGAATCAGCGTGGTTCTTAACGATAAGACAGGGATAGCGCATGGTGTCTGCTAGCTGCCGAACGACCGGCTCTAAATCCAGGAAGTTGTTTGAAATATGAAAGGCGATAACTCCCTGGGGCTGCAGGTGTTTGATGTAGATGGCCATCGCCTCCCGGGTCAGCAGATGGACCGGGATGGCATCTCCTGAAAAGGCGTCGAGGACAAGAACATCGTAGGGAGGATTGCTTCCGCGTGCGAGGGAAAGGCGGGCGTCGCCAGGTACAATATCGATCTTCGCTTTGCTTTGCTTCAGGAAGAAGAAATACTGCTCCGCCAGATCGATTACCTGCGGGTTAATTTCATAGAAGCGGAAGAGGTCGCCCGGCTGACCGTACGCGGCGAGCGTGCCTGCGCCGAGACCGACGATGCCCACGCGCTTCGGTTCGGGCGACCAATCGTTCAGAACAATGCCAATTCCGGAATCAGGCGCGTAGTAGGTGGTGGGCTGCATTTGGCGAGCGGGCTCCAGAAATTCGGCCCCATGTTGAACGGTGCCGTGGAATAGCGTTCTGATCTGATCGGGTCCAGCAGTGGGCGATTGGACAACGCGGAGAGAGCCATAGAAACTGCGTTTCAAAACAAGCGAGTTACTCGTGTAGGCTTGCCAGTTAAGGACGAGAACGGCGGCCATACATGCGGTCATTCCCGTCCAAAGAACGCGACCTCCCCAGCCGCCGGTTTTCCAATTCAAGGCGAGTGCGAGAGCGGCCGTGAATGTGAGGCTTAGCGGCAACTCATAAATGCCTCCGAAGATTTGGGGTGCAATCAGACCAACGAAGATGGCTCCCAATGCGCCTCCGGCGGCGATAGCCAAATAGAAACCGGTGAGCTGCGATTTCGGTGGACGCAAACGATAAAGTTCGCCTTGGCAGAACACGCAGGCGATGAGGAGGCCGGCCAGGTAGACCGGGATGCTGACTTGGATGGGCAGGACCGCGGTTATGTCGTACGCAGCGTAAGCCACCATCGCCAAAGCGAAGGCAAGGAGGCGCGCGCCCAACGACCGGGAATAGAGGTTTAGGGAGCTGAAGGCAATGATGAAGCTGACCAGGTAAATGGCGAGCGGCAGAACCCAAAGCAGTGGAACGGCGGCCACGTTTTCATCGATGTGATTCGAGATCGAAAGAAGCAGCATGGAGCCGCAAGCGGATAGAGCGACCCAATACAGTTTCCGGGAGGCTGGTGTGGGATCCCGATCCTCAACGTTGACAAATAGCTCCGGATTGCGATTGTTGACTGTGAAGAAAGCGCACGCGATGGCAAACAGAACAAAGCCGATGGACCAATAGAAGCTTTGCTGAGTGGCATCGAGATTCGGTTCGATGAGGAGCGGGTAAGCCAGCAGAGCTGCGAACGAAGCGAAGTTCGAAAGGGCAAAGAGGCGGTAGGGGGTTTGATGACCGCGGCGCGCGAGCCATGCCTGCAGCAGGGGACTTGTAGCGGAAAGCAGCACGAAAGGTAAGCCGATGGCGGCGGTCAGCATTTCGAGGATCAGCCAGGCGGGTGAGCTTTGAGAACCCGGTTGCCAGCGCTCCGTTGGGCCGATGGGGAGGAGGAATAGCGCCAGTACGAGCAACGAGATGTGAATGGCTGCCTGCTTGATTTGCGATGACAGGCGAGTCACGAGTTGCGCGTAGTAGTAACCCGCCAGCAGCGCGATCTGATAGAAGACGAGACAGACGGACCAGACAGCGGAGGATCCTCCGAACCAGGGCAGTATGCGTTTGGCGATCAACGGTTCCAGCGCAAACAACAGGAATGCGGAAAGGAATATGCTAGTTCCGGCAAGGATGGTGGTGAGTGGCATGCGAGCCGATAATTTGCTCGCCTTGGAGCTAGTGACGATCATTTCTTTCTTTCGAGAAGGTAGTGCTAATGCGGGTGACTGTTGGGTTCAGCGTTTGCAGAAATGGATCTGACGAGGAGAGGTCTCCGCCCCCGCCTGCTTCTTTGGAAAGGGTCTGATCCGGCCGAGGCGAAAGTTCAACCCAGAGTCCTTTTCCGCCCAGGAGACCACCTCGCCAGGACAAAACCGTGCCTCCCGCATCGGTTTCAAAGGCGAGCATGGTGAATGGCCCTCCATTCAGGCGTTCGAGTGTCGTTAACGATGTGCCTCTGGTAATTCCTTCCGCAGTGTGCCAGACACAGGCCTTGGAACTGAAGTCCGAACAGAGGTAGACGGCGAAGATATCCGTCTTCATCTCCGGGTTTTTCCAGCCGACCATGAAAGTAGCGTCAGGCCGATCGGCAAAAACGATTGTGCCTGGGCTGCATTCGTCCCCTATACAGACATCGTCTTCCTTAACGTTCGTCTTTCCGAAGAGGCGAATGAGGTCTGCATGAGTTGTTTTCGCGGTAACGGGTCCGGCGCGCAGGCCCGGCACAACGAGCCAATCGTTCGATTGCGGTGACAAGGCGAGCAGCAGAGCAAGAAGAAAGTCTCGTCCCATAGCGGTTACTCTTAAACTTACAGCTTCAAGGAGTCTTTCATATGGGCGGCGTTACGTTTGTTGTAAACGGCAAGCAGGAGACGGTGGATGTACCTGCCGAGATGCCTTTGCTTTGGGTGCTGCGGGACACGCTGCAACTCACGGGGACCAAGTACGGTTGTGGTATCGCCCTTTGCGGAGCCTGCACGGTGCATGTGGACGGCCACCCGGTTCGGGCTTGCATCACGCCGGTGGCGAGTCTGGCCGGGAAATCGGTAACCACCATTGAAGGGCTCTCCGCGGATGTCACGCATCCGGTGCAACTTGCCTGGATTGAGGAAGATGTGCCGCAGTGTGGGTATTGCCAGTCGGGGCAAGTCATGGCCGCGGCTTCCCTTCTGACCAAGACCTCCCGCCCTACCGACGCGGATATCGACGAAGCAATGCGCGGCAATATTTGCCGGTGCGGTACCTACAATCAGATTCGAAAAGCATTGCATCGAGCGGCGGAGATTAAGGCTGAGGGGGTGCGGGCATGAGCGGGGTCATCACACGTCGAGGTTTGCTGCTGGGCGCGGGCGGCTTGGCGGTAGCTATCTGGACGCCGAAGATGGTGAGCTTTGCGCAACGGAACCGGGCTCCGATGGCTGTAAAGCCCGTTGCCTTCATTCATATCGCCCCGGATGATTCCGTGACCTTTCTGATCACGAAAGGTGAGATGGGACAAGGGACTTTGACATCGCTGGCCATGATTCTGGCTGACGAGTTGGATTGCGACTGGTCCAAGGTGCGGACGGAGTTTGCACCGGTTGATCCGGCGTTGTATGGGCCGATGCAGGGTGTCTATGGCAGTACCAGCATCCGGACCATGTGGACGCCGTTGCGACAGGCCGGGGCGACGGCGAGAGCGATGTTGGTGGAAGCTGCCGCAGCGCAGTGGAGTGTGGACGCGGCGAAGGTCCGCACAGAAAATAGCTTTGTGATCGGCCCAGCCAATAGTATGCGCGCAAGTTACGGCTCCTTAGCGGACGCGGCCATGCGTTTGCCGGTGCCGCTGAACATTCCGGTAAAGGACCCGAAAACATTTAAGCTGATTGGAACGTCCGCCAAACGCCTGGATACGCGCGGAAAAGTGAGCGGCGCGACGAAATTTGGGATTGATGCCCAGGCGTCCGGGATGCTGTATGCGGTGACGGAGCGATGTCCCGTGTTCGGCGGTAAAGTTTCAAGCTTTGATGCATCCAAGGCGAAAGCTGTTGCCGGCGTGAAAAACGTAGTGCAAATATCCAACGGCGTGGCAGTGATCGCCGATAACACCTGGTCGGCAATGCAAGGCCGACGAGCGCTCTCTATTCAATGGGATGAGGGGACAAATGCGAATCTGAGCAGCGCTGGCATCCGGGCCCGAATGGTGGAGCTTTCCCAGAAGCCGGGCGCCGTCGGGAGAAAGGCAGGAGACGCGGCGGGCACAATCGCGGGAGCAACCAAAAAGTTGGACGCGATATACGAAGCTCCTTACCTGGCCCATGCTTGCATGGAACCGCTGAACTGCACGGTCAGCGTCAAGCCAGATCGCTGTGAAATCTGGGCTTCCACGCAGATGCAGAGCGGCGCACGCCAGAAAGCCGCTGAGATTACTGGCCTGAAGCCTGAACAGGTGCAAGTGAACAGCATGTTCATGGGTGGTGGCTTTGGGCGACGCGGCGGAACAGATTTCATCGGTGAAGCGGTTGAGGTAGCAAAGGCCGCGGGAGTTCCTGTGAAGCTGACCTGGATGCGGGAAGACGACATTCAGAACGGCCCCTTCCGTCCAGCCGCTTATGTGAAGTTCGGCGGCGCAGTGGATAGCGATGGCTGGCCGTATGCTTTTACGGCCAAGGTGGTTTGCCCGTCATTCTTCGGAAATGGCGATGGCGTCGATGGCATTGCTGTGGAAGGCATTGAAGATCTGGCGTACGAGTTTCCGCATTTCCATCTCGAATACCAGAAGGCGGAATCGAGCGTTCCGACGTCGTTCTGGCGATCGGTCGGCTATTCGCAGAATACTTTCTTTGCGGAGAGTTTTGTGGATGAACTGGCTGCTGCCGGCGGCAAGGATCCGCTGGAAGCAAGGCGGCGAATGCTGGCAAATTCACCGCGCGCGCTTGGTGTTTTGAACGTGGCTGCAGAGAAGGCGGGATGGGGCAAGGCTCCTGCAGGACGTTTTCAGGGAATCGCGCTGGTGAATAACATCGGCAGCTTCACCGCGGAGGTAGCGGAAGTCAGCGTGGACCAGGGCAAGCTGCGCGTGCACCGGGTCATATGCGCCATCGACTGCGGCCGTGTAGTGAATCCGATGATCGTAAAACAGCAGATGGAAAGCGGCATCGTTTATGGACTGACTGCCGCTCTGAAGGGCGCTATTACCATCGACAAAGGCCGCGTGCAGCAGTCGAACTTTGACCGCTACGAGATGTTGCGGATTGATGAAATGCCGCAGATCGAAGTGCACATTGTGAAGAGCGAAGAGGAGCCCGGCGGCGTGGGTGAGGCCAGCGTTCCCCCCATCGCACCGGCAGTGGCGAATGCTTTTTTCGCCGCGACAGGAAAACGGATTCGTACGTTGCCGATTCAGATTTGACGGCAATCAGCGCTTAAACCGATAGCGCAAGCTGTTGGCAGCCAGCGTCTGCAAATCGTCCCGCGAAAAGCCGAGGATTTCGCTGGCCAACGTGTACTCGTGTAAGACATCGGTGAAGAAAAGCGCCGGGTCATCCGTACCGAGAACAATAGGGACGCCGGCGTCCCAAAGCTTGCGCAGGGGATGATTGCGGATGTTGTCTATAACGCCCGTGCAGATGTTGCTGGAGACGCAGACTTCGAGCGGGATGTCACGCGAGCGAAGTTCCTCCAGCAAGTCCGGGTCTTCAATGGAGCGGATACCGTGGCCGATGCGTTGCGCACCGATGCGGAGGGCCTGCCAGACGCTTTCCGCCGATGTGGATTCACCGGCGTGACAAGTTAGCCCGAGTCCGGCTTCGCGGGCTTCGCGATAGAGATTTTCGAACCACAGCGCAGGGCCGCGTTCCTCATCGCCGCCGATCCCAACGGCCACAACTCCGCGTCCTGCATACTCCCTGGCCAGATCAAAAACTCTGCGGGCGTCATTAGCTCCGAACTGGCGAATGGCATCGAAGATCCAACCGACTTCTACTTGCGTATTCCTGGCAGCTTCGGCTTGGATCGCTTCAAAAATGGGCTCGACCGCCTGGTTTTTCCAGAGAATCACGCCGGCTGAGAGCGTAATCTCAGCGTAGCGGACATTTTGACCTGCCAGCTTTTCGAGCAGACGGCGCGTGGCTAATGCGTATGCGGCGGGAGAATTCAGCCGTTTGGACACCCATACGTAAGATTTGAGAAAACCCGCAAATCCTTTGTAATGAAAGTTCGTGTTGATCTCATCCAGAGAGAGTGACGAATCCAGTTCATGTATGGTTTGTGGATCAACAGACCCTTCCAAATGCAGATGCAGCTCGGCTTTCTCAAGCGAGCGAACGAAATCCTGAAGATACATTCATTCCAGTTTGGCAAGTGCTGACATAATAATCCTGCTATGACAGACCAAGAGATAGAAGCAATCACAGGTGGATATCACGGGGATCCGTTCTCAGTTCTTGGGCCCCATGCCAGCGGCACCGAAGCACACGCGGCTTGGCTGATACGAACATTTCAGCCTCACGCCAAGTATGTAGATGTGCTGACGGGCGGCAAGGCCATACCCATGGAGCGGGTTCATCCTACGGGCCTGTTTGTAGCAAGTCTGCCGTCACGGCCCTCCAGCTATCAATTGCGGGTGACAGACTTTTCGGACAACAGCACCGACTTGGAGGATGCATACAGTTTTGAGCCGCTGATCAGCGACTTCGATTTACATCTGCACTCAGAAGGAACGAATTACGAGGGCTATAACAGCTTTGGCGCTCATACGTTCACCATTAACGGAGTGTCCGGGACCAGGTTTGCTGTCTGGGCGCCGAACGCCATCGTCGTCAGCGTTGTGGGCAATTTCAACGACTGGGACACTCGACGGCATCCGATGCGGGCGCGAACAGGCGGCGTGTGGGAAATCTTTGTTCCCGGTGTTGGCGAAGGGACGCCTTATAAATACTCCGTAAAATCCAAGTTCCGCGGCCATAGCCAACTGAAAGCTGACCCTTACGGCTTCTATATGGAGACGCCGCCGCAATCCGCTTCCGTGGTGGCGAACCTGACCAAACATGAATGGAACGACCATGCCTGGATGGAGCACCGCGCCGCGATAAAGATTCTAGACAGCCCGATGGCTATTTATGAAGTGCATGCGGGTTCGTGGCTGCGCGGCGAAAACAACCGCTATCTGACTTATCGCGAACTGGGCGACAAGCTGGTGGCTTATGTCAAAAAGATGGGCTACACGCATATCGAGTTGATGCCGATTGCGGAGCATCCGTATACGCCGTCATGGGGCTATCAAGTCACCGGCTACTTCGCACCCACTTCGCGGTTCGGAGCGCCTGAAGACTTCATGTATTTTGTGGACCGATGCCACCAGGAAAACATCGGCGTGATTGTCGATTGGGTTCCGGCACACTTCCCGAAGGATTCCCATGGCCTGGCGTTCTTCGATGGAACTTCCCTCTATGAGCATGAAGACTGGCGGCTGGGCGAACATCGCGACTGGGGCACCCTGATCTTCAATTTCGGCCGAAATGAAGTGCGCTCATTCCTGATTTCTAACGCCATGTTCTGGCTGAAGAAGTATCACATCGACGGGCTGCGGGTGGATGCGGTGGCGTCCATGTTGTATCTGGATTATTCACGCAAGGCCGGCGAGTGGGTTCCGAACATTTACGGCGGCAATGAGAACCTGGACGCTATTAATTTCCTGCGGAAGACGAATGAGCTGATCCATCAGATTCCAGGCGCCATGTCGATAGCCGAAGAGTCCACAGCTTTCACCGGCGTATCGCGCCCCACCTATCTCAACGGACTTGGTTTCACTATGAAGTGGAACATGGGCTGGATGCACGACATGCTGCAGTATTTTTCCCGCGATCCGATCTACCGGCGCTTTCATCAGGGCGACATCACGTTCAGCATGGTCTATGCATTCACCGAGAATTTTGTCCTACCCATTTCTCACGACGAAGTAGTCTACGGGAAGAAGGCACTGCTGGACAAGATGCCCGGCGATGAGTGGCAGCGCTTTGCCAACGCCAGAGCGTTTCTTTCCTACATGTACGGACATCCCGGCAAGAAACTGCTGTTTATGGGGTGTGAATTCGGCCAGACGGCTGAGTGGAATTCTGAAGGCCAGGTGGAGTGGTGGCTGCTGGACTTTGAGGTCCATCGAAAGTTCCAGGCATTCAATGCGGCGCTCAACCGGCTCTATGCCAGCGAGCCGGCAATGTACGAAGTCGATTTTCAGTATTGGGGCTTCGAATGGATTGACTTTCATGATGCCCACAATTCAGTGATCTCTTTCGTACGCCGCGCCCGGCGCAAGGAAGATCATCTGGTGTTTGTCTGCAACTTCACGCCGCAGCCTTATAAGGCTTACCGAATCGGATTTCCGGAATCGGGCGAGTATCGCGAGATCTTTAACTCGGATGCGGAGATGTTCGGAGGCAGCAATATGGGTAATGGCGGCTATCTTTACGCATCCGACGCACCATCGCACGGAAGAGCGGCTTCAGCATCGGTAGTCATTCCACCGCTCGGAGTGGTGGTGTTCAAGCCGGCGCGACCACTGCCTCCGGTTGCTGACGAATAGAGAATCGAGTTAACCGAACTTCTCTCGGAATAGGGGCGCCAACTCCTGACGCTCGGCGATGGCGCTCTTAACGCGTTGCGCGATCTGCTCAGAGTCACGGTGGAGAGCGAGAGCGAACAAAGCATCCTCTGCCTTGTGCAAGTGGGCTGTGCGTACCTGATGGAGCAGAAAGTCGAGGGCGGAGTCCTGGCGGGAGGCGCTGATGGCTCTCAACAGCACTGCTCCATCGGCATGCGCTTTCAGATTCAGCCAGGCCTGCTGCAGAGCGGCAATAGCTTCCGGGAGGCGTGAAGCGCCTAATGCCAAGGCGCCTTCTTCGGCGATCTCTTTGTTCTGAGATTTCAGAAACTCGGCTACGAACGGGACACTGTTCGCGCCTTCCAGCCCGAGAATACACTCCAAAATCTGACCGATCACACGAGCCTCCTTGTCGCCACAACGGGCCTTCAGGCGAAGCAGGAGGCTGACCTCGCGACCACCCATTTGCTCCATGGCCCGCGCCGTGTCGGCACGCACACGCTCATCCGGTTCCGAAAGGGCATCCACCAGATGAAGCAGCGTCTCATGACGCGGCAGATCCGTGCACTGCACCAGGGCAAAAGCGCAAGTGGCGCGCAGAACCGGCGCCGTGTCGATTTTGCCGCCCCAGGTAGATTCCCACTGGTAGTGGCGCAGACCCCGGAGAAAAATGGCGGACTCAGCATAGCCCAGATCTTTCACGGCCTGGGAAATTGCTATCTTGCCCGCGCATTGAGGATCTGTTTCGGGAGAATCGAGCAGCCGGATGAACGCTTCAAGCAGCGCAGGCAGCAGTGTCGTCGACTGCCATTCGCCTGCGATCGCGGCTGCCTTCGCTACGATGATGTTCGAGCGGTCTGAAAGGGCCTTCCGCAAGTGTCTGGTGGATCCGTCCGAAGGTCCGGCAGACCTCAGCTCTTTTAGCTGTTCAAGTTCGCGTTCAATTCTGTCTTTTGGCACGGTAGATTTGATCCGGGTAAGTCAAAACGTGCAAAACTTAAGGTAGTTGCTTTCAGAAACGCCCGTCTCCGCCGACATCGAAAAAAACGAGTCTTCTGCCGATAAAACGGCTCTTGTCCTCTCATCCGGGGGACTGTTTGGAGCTTATCAGGCCGGAGTCTGGAGCTATCTTGCGGAAGCAAAATTCCGGCCGGATTACATTGTCGGAGCGTCGGTGGGTGCACTGAACGGGTGGGCCATTGCGGGTGATTGCAATGGAAGCGCCCTGACTGATATGTGGCGCGATGAATCGCGAAGCAATGTGCTGCTGCGTGTCCCGAAGCCGGGTCTTCTGCGAGGATTGTTTCACCACGAACCTTTGCAGAAGCTGGTGGCGCGAATTTTCGCGGATTACCGGCCATCGGCAAAGTTTGGTCTGGTTACGGTGGAATTACCGTACCTGCGGTCACACCTTTTCCAAGGCATGGCCGTCACACCAGAACACCTATTGGCATCGGCGTCGATCCCCCTTGCCATGCCCGCAGTTTCGATCGGCGGGAAAACCTTCACGGACGGCGGTTTGTTGGAAGACGTCCCCCTCTGGGCCGCGGTGGAGATGGGCGCCACGAAGATTGTGGCAGTGGATGCCATGCATTTTGATTGCCCGTGGTGGTATCGCGCCGGCGTCAAGCCGATCGGGCTTTTCGCGCCCCGAATCCGGTCGGCCATTCGAGCTGGCGTCACGCTCATTCGGCCTGAGAAACCGCTGGGCCATTATCAGGAAGCGCTTTCGTGGAACCGAAACCGCATCGAGAGATGGATGGAGCGAGGGTATGAAGACGCCCGGCGAACTTACATCCGCCGGGGCGTATCCAGCGTGTTAGCGCCGGCCTAAATTACCACTGGGACGGTGTGCCGGCCTGCTGGGTTAAAACCCGGATTCCATCTTTTTCCAGCTTGGATGCCAGTTCTTCAGGAGTTCCCGTAAGTGCTGGGAAAGTTCCATAGTGCATGGGAATAACCTGTTTTACTTTCAGCAAACGCGCAGCATGGGCGGCTTCGTGCGGCCCCATCGTGAAATGGTCGCCGATGGGAAGGAACGCCATCTCGGGCTTGTAGATATCGGCGTAGAGAGACATATCGGAAAAGATTGTCGTGTCGCCGGCAAAGTATGCGCGACGGCCGTCCGGGAACGTCAGAATGTAACCCGCAGCCTCGCCGCCGTAGACTAATTGATCGCCATCTTTGATTGCGCTGCTATGTAAGGCGTGCGTCATGGTCAGCTTCACAAACCCAAGGTCGACGGTGCCCCCTTTGTTCATGCCGATGGTGTTTTTGGCGCCCTTGCTTTCGAAGAATGACGCCACTTCGAAAATTCCGACAATCTTCGGACCGAATTCTTTCGCTAAGGGAAGCACGTCGTTGACATGGTCAAAGTGTCCATGCGAGATGGCAATGGCATCCACGCGTTTCAATTTGTAAGAGGCAGGGTAAGAAGGATTCCCCGTTATCCATGGATCAAGAACCAGAACTTCTCCGGTTTCGAACTCAAGGGCGAATGTGGAATGGCCCAGCCAGGTGATATTGATCATTTCGTTCCTTTAGATGCGATTGATTTTCTGGTTGGTACAGAGAGACCATCGCCAATTTGAGCGAGTCCTGGAATGGACACCGGCATTTTCCCCGAGATCGGAATTTCGCCGGCAAGGGCCTTGGCCACTGCCGTTTCGGAAGTCACAGCCGTGCTGAAGGTGGCTGCGTAAGCAGCAACTCCGGGAAAATCCTTGAGCAGGTACGGATTGCCAAATGAAATCAGCGCCACCGGCGGCGCCGCTTTGATCATTGCGTTCAACAGGCCGCCCAACCCGCCTTCCAGATTGACGCTACCCCGGTTGGCGGCAACGGTCACAAAGGCTGCAACATAGATTTCCTTACAGCTTGACGTCTGGGCAGCGAACGCCGCCAGCAAACTATCCGGCATGGCCGAAGACGCCGGGAACACTTTCAGGCCGGGCACCCGACGGGTTAATTCGCGAGCCAGCGTCTCACCGCGTGTCGGAAACGAGCCTTCGCCTAGAACAACCAGGCAAGGAGCGGATGAGGCGGGGAGCGGGAAAAGATGTTGATCGTCTTTCACCAGCGTGAGCGCTCGTTCGGCAACGGATTCAGCGAGCTTGTCTGAATTAGTGGCATCGAGCCGCGAGGTGATGTCGTCAAGCTTCACATACCGGTCATCAAAGAGCCCCACGCGCTGTTTCGCGGCCAGAATTCGCCGAACACTGGCGTCAATACGCTCCTCCGAAATACGTCCGCTCTTCACCGCCGCCTCAACGGCTTCAATGCAGGCTTGCGGGTCCGTGGGCATCAATAAAACATCGGCGCCCGCCGCGACTGCACGCACGGCCCCTTCGCCGGGTGAGTACAAGGACGCTACGCCCTGCATCTCCATGGCGTCGGTAACGATGATGCCTCTAAAATCCAGTTCGTCCCGCAGGAGGTTTGTCAGGATATTGTGCGAGACAGTGGCGGGAACATTTTCCGGTTCAAACGCGGGAACCGCCATATGCGCCGTCATGACGGAGTCGATATGATGAGCCACCGCGGCACGGAAAGGAGCCAGTTCCACGGCTTCAATTCGCTGCTTGGACTGGCTGAGCGTCGCCATCTGCATGTGGCTGTCCTGGGCTGTGTCGCCATGGCCGGGAAAGTGTTTGGCGGAAAGCAGGACGATATTAGCCGGGTCTGAGTGGGCGCCGTCGATGAATGCAGAGACAGCATCGCTCACGGCTTGCGGATCTTCACCAAAAGAACGGATGTTGATCACCGGATTAGCCGGATTATTGTTGACGTCGGCATCAGGCGCAAAAACCCAGTTCACCCCCAGTGCGCGCGCTTCCCGCGCGGTAGCCAGCCCGAGCTGCCTGACAGCGTCCAGGTCATGCGCGGCGCCGAAAGCCATCATGTAAGGGAAGCGAGCCGTTTCAGCGACGCGCATGGATGCGCCGCGTTCAAAGTCAGATGCCACCAGCAGCGGGACTTTCGCTTCGCGCTGAGTGCGATTGATGAATTCAGCCATTTCAAATGGCTGAGCGGGAATCACGTTGCCGTTTCGAATACGCCCGGCGATAATGAATCCGCCCACATGGTCGACTTCAATCCAGTGGCGGAAGCGCTGGTACTCGGGGTCGCTTTCAGCGGGAAAGTCGCCGTAGCCGCGGACGACAATCAACTGGGCAATGCGGTCGTGAAGCGAAAGGTCTTCCAATCGAACCGCGCTGGCCGAAAAGACGTTCGAACAGCCGGGAAATACCGCCAGCAAGACAAATAAGGCGCGCGAGAGGTTCACTGCTACTTCACTATAAAGCAGCGTTCGAACGCGCCCATTTGACCATCAACTGCTAAGGATTGTCAGGAAGAGGCGATCTTGCCCCGAACCTGCGACGAGGATCCGCCTGAGCCGCTAGCGGGCTTTCGCGGAGGATTAAGCAAACGCTTGGTATGCCGCAGAAGATTGGACACTTCATTGGCGCTTTTCTGGACAACTGCATCGGCGCCGGTAGACTCCGGACGCATGCCTAACGTGTCAACAAACCCGCTGAGCAAAATAATGGGCTTGCGAAACTCATTCGCTCTCAGCTGTTTAATCAGTTCCAAGCCGTCCATAGGTGACATCTTGTAGTCGGTGACCACCAAATCGAACTCGTGCTCATCGACAAGCCTGAGAGCATCAGGCCCGCAAGACGCAGTGATGACTTTGTAGCCCAATTCTTCCAGAACTGACCGCCGAGCCAAGATGCCGTCGCGATTATCGTCCACCATCAAAATTAAAGTGTGACCTGACGCGCGATAGGGAGAAGCCGATCTCATTCGAACCTTGGCAAAGTTAGCAGACGGCCGAATGGGGTGTCAATGCATCTCTATCGAGAACAAAGCGCGCGACATCCAGGACTTGACAGGTTTTCGGGGAAAGGCGCTTTTTGTACGCCAGCGAGACTTACTCCACTTCCCGAGGAGCTTTGTACCCGGCTTTAGCGAGCACCTGGTACTTTATCGCCTTGCCTTTTTCATTAGTGATTCGGAGCTGCTCGTTGTTTTCGGGATTGATCAGTTCCACCTTGATCCGGCGGAATTTACCATCTTTCGCAACATTTGTGGGGTGGTAGGAAAGCACGTACTGATCCCGCAGAGCGGCTTCAATCTGACGGAAGATTTCCGGGTATTCGCCGGGGAAACGGGGGAAAAAGCTAAGCCCGCCGGTTTCTTTTGAGAAAGTCTTCATTTCGTTGTCGGCCTGCAGGAAATCCATTTCGGCCCCGCCGCCGCGCCCCTCCGCCATCATGCGGGCAATTTGCAGAATGCTGATGGTGTAGATGGGCACTCCGGATTCCTGCAGCGACTTACGCGCCTTATCGAACGTCAGCTTACTGAACGTATCGAGACCTGTGCCGAGCAGCAGAATCGCCCGGCGACCTTCGATGCCTGACATGCGGTCGGCCATGTCGGTCAAAGCATCGAAGACGTTCGATTCGCTGAAGCCAGGAATGCGGAGCTGCGACATCGCCTGTTCGGCATTGCGCTTGTCGGCTGAGAAATCAGAAAGGATGGTGGTGTGCAGATCGTACTCAGCCACGGCCACTGCGTCGTCCGGCTGCAAAGTTTGCAGGAAGCCATAAGAAGCCTGAAGCGTTTCAGCCCACCCGTAGCTCCAGAAACGCTGGAAGCGGCCGCTGAATTCGATCAGCATACAAATTGTCAACGGCGCCTGCCCCTTATTGAATTGAGTAATCTCCTGGGGCACGCCGTCTTCCAAAACGCGAAAGTGGTCCTGCGAAATGTTTGGGATGAAGTGGTTACGGTCGTCCAGGACGGAAACGTCCACGTTCACCGTAGTGGCGGTGGAGCGAAAGGTCGGGTTGTCGCTGGAGGGGATGGGCGGTTTCTTGTACTCGGAGGGAATCTGCGGCTGGTCCGTCGGCGTCTGGTCGTCGGTTTTCGGCTTTTTCTTGGGCTTCGCAACGGTTTCGCCATCTTGCGATTGGGGCGAGTCCTGAGCATTCAAGGCTGAGCAGGCGGGAATCAGTAACAGGGCTGCCGCTAATGCAGCCAGGTAGAACCGGGACTTCTTACCGTGAGGGAACATCTTTAATAAAGCTTATACAAGAAGACGCGACAAACAGGTTTTTGGTTTACGCGCGATCAGCGGAAGCAGTAGGCAGCATCATAATCAACACCCGTGGGAGACACCACGAGAATAGAAAGGCAATGTAATAAGCGACAATTTAAGTAGTCCTGCGCCAGGATGTATTTGAATTTCCGGTAACCCTAAATTGTCCTCTGCACAAACACTTTCGTCAGAAGTTTCAGTGATTTCCGATCTGCCCACTCCATCGTTCGTTCCCCTCCGTTATAAGCCCGGCAACCTGGGCACCTGGTCTGGCCATCTGGCTTTTGCACATGACCTGATCGCGGCTATGCAGCCGGGATTGATTGTGGAGCTGGGCACTCACTGGGGCGAATCGTACTTTACCTTCTGCCAAAGCGTCTTCCAGAACGGCATCGATTGCCTCTGCTACGCGGTGGACCACTGGCAGGGCGAGGAGCACGCCGGCTTCTATGGTGAGGATGTATTCAACAATGTGAAGCAGTATAACGATTCGCATTACAAAGGCTTCTCCTATCTGCTGCGAACCAGTTTTGATATGGCGGCGGAGCACTTTGCGGATGAAAGTATCGACCTTCTTCATATCGACGGGTTGCACACCTATGAAGCGGTGAGGCACGACTTCCAAACCTGGTTTCCCAAAGTGAAGCCTGGCGGCATCATCCTCATGCACGACATTTCTGTCAGGCATGCCAATTTTGGGGTTTGGCGCCTATGGAGTGAATTGACTCAGCAATACAGAGATACGTTTGCTTTTCACCAATGCTGGGGCCTCGGTGTATTGCGGAAAGATAACCAAGCCGGTGACCAGCCGCCGCTGCTTTCGGCGCTGTTTAATAGCTCCCCGGCGGTGGCCGAACGTCTACGCCGGCACTATGTGATGTACACGGTCTACTTGGAGCAAACGCAGGGACTCATCAAGCCAGCGGAGAAGGAAGCCAAGGCCGCCGAGCAGCAGAAGCCCGTTGCGGAAACCACCAAGGTGCAGGTTTACCTGTTCGGTGAATCTGGGTATTCGGAAGACGCCAGCGTCAGTGAATCAGTCCCATTCAATAAGTGGAGCGAGATCTCACTCCTGCTTCCCGCGGGCAACCACGGCGGCCCGCTTAGAATCGATCCGGCGGACGCCATCGCGGCCATAGACTTTCGCCGAATTACCTTGCGGGAAGAACCGTCGGGCGCTGTTCTATTTTCGGCGGAGAAAGCGGACGATTTCCGTAATTTCACGCTCTCGGACTCGGTTGTCCGCTTCTACAGCGACTTCCCATATTCTTTACTCAGTTATTCCACTGACCCCAGTTTCCTGTTACCCCCCGACTGGCGTTCCGATCGGGAACTACGGCTGGAACTGGAAATGCGGGTCACAGCATCGCTCACGGCCACCGCGGACGCGTTGCGATCCCATTCCGCGGCCGGCGGACCTGCGGAGCCATCGAACGAGGAAATCGCCAGGCTCCAGCAAGTTGCAAGTACGGCCGGGCAGAAGGCCGCGGAAGCCCAGTCGGCGCTAGCCGGAGCGGAAGCGCGCGAGAGAGAAGCATGGCAACAAGTGAGAGCCTTGCAGGAATTGTTAGGCGCGGCGGAAGATCGTGCCCGTGACGAAACCGAGAGAGCAATTGCTCTGTCCGCCTACGAGAGAGACTTCCGCATGGCGCAACAGCTACTGGATGCTGAGCGTGCCGCCAGGCTGAGCATGGAACAATCGAAGTCCTGGACGATTACTAAGCCTTTGCGAAACTTGATGGACTCTTTGAAGCGTTAAGGCTTTTGTTTTCGTTGGCGCATTGTAAGCGCGTTACCAGTAGTTATCTCGATTGAGACTATAACTCCGGCGAGTTAGCATCGGAGGGCGGCTCACTATAGCCGAACGCCGTTACTTAAGGACAAATGCCAGCAAATCATAAGTTTTCACTATCTTTCGGTTTATTGCTACTCGCGGGCGCGACTGCACTCTGTGCTTCGCCAAAGACCGAGCAGCCAGCCGATTGGTCGCGGCTGGTCGTTGTCGGTGACTCGCTGTCAGCAGGCGTACAGAACTTTTCTCTTCTCGACAGTCAACAACCACATGGATTCGCGTCATTACTCGCTCAGCAAGCGGGCGCTGACCTGACACTTCCCCTAGTTTCTTTTCCGGGCCTTCCGAATGTCTTGGAGTTAGTAACCTTGGGCCCTCCTCCTGTCATCCAGCCGGATCCGAGCACGGCAATTCCCATGCGCGAGAACCTAACCGTGCAGAACACGAATGTGTCGGTCCCGGGAACGACCCTTAACCAGGCGCTTACGCTAAGACCCGTCGCGCAGATAGGCCCCACCACTCCCTCGGTTCAGATCTTCGCAACATACGTACTCGGGTTTCCCAGCTTACTGAGCGGGAACGCGCCGACGGAGATCGAACTGGCTACACAACTGCATCCCACCACGGCAATCGAATGGCTCGGAAACAACGATGCGTTAGTGCCGGCGTTGACAGGCCAATTAAATACCTTGACGCCTATTGACAGCTTCGCTAAAGATTACGCAACCGTTCTCGATCAGCTCAGTGCGACTGGCGCGCGGATCATCACGGCGAATATTCCCGACGTGACGGAGATTTCGTACTTCCTGACGGTGCGCGAGATTGCCCAGGAATACAGATTGCCGGTTGCTACCGTTGCGGAACGGCTCGGCATCGGACAGCAGGATACGGTTCGGATCACGGGCGCGGGCTATGTGAATCAGATACTCACCGGCCAAATGAATGGCCCAATACCAGCCACTTGTCCCTCGCCGGAAGCCGGCTTAACCACGTCCGGAGTACCTTGTGTTCTCACTGAAGCGCAAGCGCTGCAAGTGCGCTCTGCTGTTTCGTGCTACAACCTCATCATTGCCGCCGAGTCTCTGGCGCATGGCGCTTTGATGGTGGACATCAAGGGGTTGCTGGACCGCCTCTATCAGCGAGGCTACAAAGTGGATGGAAACACTTTGAATCTGGATTTTCTGGGGGGAATTACAACCCTTGACGGCATCCATCCGACGAATACGGGCTACGCGATCATCGCGAATCAATTCATCGATACCATCAACGGCAGTTGGGGGGCCCACATTCCTGAGGTGAATGTCCAGACGATCGCGGACCAGGACCCGCTTATCTTCACGCCGCTCACTCTCGCAACAGGATCCCCGGCATCCGCTGCCGGCTCGGGGTTCCTGTTTGTCAGAGTTGTTTTCGGGTGGGGTGAAGTAATTAAACTCGTGCGGCAGTCCGTGGGGGATCCTTTTCCGCCACGATAAGTTGCCCTGATTGAGTTTGGCCTTCGCGCCGCTTGGTGCGGACAAGCTCCCGGCTGGGTGAGGTTGGGACATCGCGACCGATTGCGAGCTCGTCGCGATGTCTACTGGGAATGTATGCCGAGTTTCTGTTGCCTTCGATCTTTGTAGTGCTACGTGAAGCGGTAGCTCAGCGCGGTTCTATGCCGCCCTGCTGTCGGCCCATCATGTCTATAAGCGCGTTGAGCTTGTCGTCGAACTCCGCCATTGTTATCGAGTGGCGCTCGTCCGCTGCCCGCATGAATCTGATGTGTTCTTCATGGTCGGCGATAAACTCGGCGTGTTCTTTGATGCCCGCGGCGGCCTTGGCCTCTAAGCGCCCCATCACCACCAGAGTGTCTTTCATCTCTCGGCTTGCCGCTTTTAGCCTGTCCAGACGATTCTCGTGGTCATCAATTGGTCCGCTACCGTGGGTCTCAGCCGCGGTTATGCTTCAAGTTTAGACTGCCTTTGCGTCGGTGGAAATATTCCGTTCAAGACGCGGGGAGTGGAGATTCGCTCGAACCCGCGTCTTCCTAAGGCCTTGAAGGAAAGGAGAAGGGCGTAGAGCTCAATTCTTATGAAGTCTGGTGCGCCCGGAGGGGCTCGAACCCCCGACCTAATGATTCGAAGTCATTCGCTCTATCCAACTGAGCTACAGGCGCACTGCAGTTTTCATTATAGATGCGACACTGTGGCTGACGGCAAATCTTATGTCAACGCAAAACGCCATTGAAACTGAAGTCAAAATCTCTGTTCCGGACTGGACCGGCGCTGAAGCCGCCGTGCGCACGGCCTCCCTCCACATGAACGTAACAGCGCCGCGCGTGTTTGAGGCGAATTTCGTTTATGACACAGCGCGGCAAAGTCTTCGGAGCGCGCAGATGCTGCTCAGGCTCAGGCGCGTGGGCGGGCGCAATCTGCTCACCTGGAAAGGACCTTATCAACCTGGTCCACACAAAAGCAGACCCGAACTGGAGCTCATGTTCGAATCCTTCGAGACGATGCACCAGATTCTGGGGCATCTCGGCTACCAGACATACTTTCGCTATGAGAAGTATCGAACGGAGTTCGGCGGCCCGGAGAGTGACGGCATCATTACCTTCGATGAAACGCCTATCGGAAACTATCTGGAACTGGAGGGTTCGGCTTCCTGGATCGACAAGACCGCTGCCCAGCTCGGCTTCACTCGGCAGGATTTTATCTTGGAAAGTTACAGCCGGCTGTACTTCGCCCACTGCGCCAAACAGGGCGTGCAACCATTGAATATGGTGTTCCCCTCTGCTGCTCAAGCGGTATGACGCTACCCTGGAATGATTCAACAGATGCCAGAGACACTAAGTGCCGACTCCATTGGTATTGAACGCGCCAGTTTTGAAATAAATCGTGTCCGCGAGGAAATCGGGAAAGTCATTGTTGGCCAGTCGGAAGTGATCGAAGGCGTTCTCATCTGCCTGATCGCCGGCGGTCACGTTCTGTTGGAAGGTGTTCCCGGCCTGGGAAAGACCACCCTTCTGCGAACTCTTTCCCGCGTTTTGGATCTGCGCTATTCGCGCATCCAGTTCACTCCGGATCTGATGCCCGGTGACATTGTGGGCAGCATGATCATGGAGACGGACGAGCATGGCCACAAGAATTTCCGTTTTCAACATGGGCCGATTTTCGCGAATCTGGTTCTGGCTGACGAAATCAATCGCGCCACACCGAAAACGCAAGCCGCCTTGCTGGAGGCCATGCAGGAACGGACGGTCACCAGCAGCACGAGCACCTACACTCTGGAAACACCCTTCCTGGTAATGGCTACGCAGAATCCCATCGAAATGGAAGGTACTTATCCGCTTCCGGAAGCTCAATTGGATCGCTTCCTGATGAAGATTCTGGTGACGTATCCTTCGCGCGAAGATCTGAACCGGATTGTGGAGCTAACCACCAAGAGCGGCGATGTCGAACTGGAACAGATTCTGAATCGTGAGCAGATTTCAGAGTTGAAGGGCATTTGCCGCCAGGTGATTGTCGCGCCGCATGTTCAGAATTTTGCGGTGGAGCTGATCATGGCAACTCAGCCTGGAACGTCCGGCGCCTTGGAAACCACGAACCGGTACGTCCGCTACGGCAGTTCACCGCGCGGGGCTCAGGCCCTGATTGAATGCGGCCGGGTGTTGGCGGTGATTCGGGGGCGCATGCATTTGAGCATTGACGATGTGATCAGCGTCGCAGCCAGCGTGTTGCGACATCGCATCATCCTGAATTTCGATGCGCACGCCGATGGCGAGGACACAGGCACTATCCTTGAAAAGATTCTCAAGGGCATAAAGCGATCCTGACAGGCTTAGGGAGCAGGCCGTGACTGCCGAACCGCTAGTTGACCGACACTTTCTGGAGCGCCTGGAGCGATTAACCTTGCAATGGCAGAAATCGTTTCCGGGAATTGTCGGGGGACATAATCTTTCGCACTTTGCCGGCCCGGGCCAGGAATTTCTGGATCATCGCAATTTTCATCAGGGCGATGATCTGCGTGGCGTCAACTGGCGCGCCTACATGCGCTTTGAAAAGCTATTTATGAAGATGTTCCAGGTGGAACCCCGCGTACCGGTCCGGTTCCTGGTGGACGTCAGCGCTTCTATGGCGGTAGGGCACGGCTCCGGCCAGCCGACCAAGTTTGATTATGCAAGGAAACTGGCCGCCGCGTTGGTGTACGTCGGGCTGGTACGGCTGGATAGCATTCTGCTGCAGCCGTTTGCCGACAAACTGCAGGACCCCATGCTGGCCAGCGGTGGACGCCATCGGTTTAAAGGCGCGGAAAAGTATTTGCGAGACCTGAAACCGGCCGGACGTACCCGTTTTTTTGACTTGGCTCGTCAGTTTCTCAGCACCTATCCCCAACGTGGCTTGGTTGTTATCTTGTCTGATTTTCTGGAAGATGGCGATTGTCTCAAGCCTTTGCAGTATGTGGCGGATTTCGGCCATGAGTTGCTGCTGATTCAGGTGTATGGCGACGAAGACCGGGCGCCTTCCGATCTGGGGGAACTCGAACTGGTGGATGCGGAAAGCGGCACACATTTGAAGATGGTGATTGACGACGACGCCCGGGACGAATATACGCGGGAGTTTGATGCGTATCAAGGTCAACTGAGGGCTCTCGCTCTGCGAAACGGTGGCCGCTTTGCAAGCATGTCCACCCGGATGCCTTTAGAAGATGCGGTGTTCGGGCCCATGATGGTGCGGGGCCGCCAATAGATGTTTTTCCTAAATCTCTCGGCTCCGGAATTTTTCGCGCTTTTTGGAGTCCTCAGCGGGCTAATCAGTCTGCTCTACTTGCTGGATCGAAGCAAACGCAGAAAAGTGGTATCCACCTTGCGCTTCTGGTCGCCGGCCAAAAGCGCCGCGGGGCAGCAGAGCCGTAAGAAGGTTCAAGACCCGTGGTCTTTCCTCTTGCAATTAGCGGCATTGCTTTTGCTGTTGCTCGCCATCGCGCAATTGCAATGGGGCTCGCGGGAGAAACAAGGCCGCGACCATATTCTTCTGGTGGACACGTCCGCTTGGTCGGCTCAAGTGCAGGCAACGGGCCGCGGCCGGGTACTAGAAGAAGAGAAGCGGCTCGCGCGCCAATATGTTCGGAGCCTCGCCGTTACCGATCGGGTCCTGATAGCGCGCGTGAGCGGTATCGCCTCTCCCGTCAGCTCCTTCACGAGTGACCGGACGAAGCTTCTGGACGCGGTAGACCAGATGAATTCAGACTTTTCCGCGCTAAATCTGAATCAAGCATTTGAATTTGCAAATCAGACCCAGGCGTGGTCATCAGGATCCGGTGGAGACGTAGTTTACATTGGTCCTGCCATTTCGGCCGAGGAAACGCCTACTTCAAAACGGCCTGAGCATTTGCGCATGGTACCCGTCACAGCGCGACGCGAGAATGTAGGCTTAACCCGCCTGGACGTACGCCGGGACGTAAACGGGGTCACCGGATGGCAGGCTACCATCACAGCCCGGAATTATGGTTCGCAAGCACAGTCCGTTCGCATCGAAAGCCAGTTCGGCAATAGCCGGTTCACACCGCGCCTGCTACGCTTAGCGCCCGGCCAGGAAGCCAATTCAACGCTCGTTTTTACCTCCACCGGCGCCGGAAAGTTTCTGGTGAAGCTGGCTCCTGGAGACACTCTCCCGTCGGACGACACAGCCAGCATCAGTTTGCCTGATCCGGCCGCCCTGTCGGTCGCAGTCTTTACTTCGCGTCCGGAAGTGTTGCGGCCGCTGCTCGAAGCTGACCATCGCCTGAATGCAAAGTTTTATTCGTCCGGCGCTTATACGCCAAAACCGAAGGCAGATGTAGTGCTGATAGACGATTTTGTCCCGGCAAGCTCACCAGCACTGCCGGCGCTATGGATCAATCCTGCGCGCGAGCAGTCGCCGTTACACGTGAAGGCAAGCGTAAGCGACGCTATGGTGACGGTCTGGCATGGCGAGTCAGGCATTTTCAGCGGGTTGCACGCCAAAGAAACCCGCTTACCGCATGCCAATGTCTTTCAGGATTTTGATGGTGATGTCCCGGTAGCCAGCGTTAACGAAGGCAATGTTGTCTTGGCGCGACCCGCCACTGGCGGCAAGCCGGCTCTGGCGGTGATTGGGTTTGATCCGCTCTCCGGGCCCTTGCGGTTCGAAGTGACTACACCTTTGCTGGTTTCGCACCTTTTGAACTGGTTGGCCCCTGAGAATCGCCGCGAGGCAGACCTGATGGCGCTCCCCATGGGTCCGGCCACCGTGACCTTGAACGCCAGCGAGCAGACAACGGCGGTACGCGTCCTTGATGAAGCGGGCGCCAGTGTCCCGTTCACGTTGCATGGAAACAGCTTGAACCTGTTCGCCAGCCGTCCTTCCATCATCCGGGTGATCACAAACCAGCGGGAGCGCATTCTCTCTCTGACGCTGCCGGATATTGCCGCTTATAGCTGGACGCCGAAAGATGTACCCGCCGGTTTGCCGCCCAGTGAGCAAATGGGGCCCTCCTCTACCGATTTATGGAAGTATTTGGCGGTTGCGGCTGCATTATGTCTGGCTGCCGAGTGGTGGTTCTTTGGCAGAAACAAGCGCACCGCCTGGCGTCAGATTCCGATAGCGTTGAAAGCCGCGGCCCTGGCCGTCATCCTACTTGCGCTGCTTCAGCCGCGCCTGAACATGCCGGATAGTCGCACGGCGGCGGTGCTGCTGGTGGATACGTCGAAGAGCATCACGCCGAAAGACCTTGATCGTGCCTCATCGCTGGTAGGTGAGATTGCGAAGAAACAAGGCAGGAACTGGCTGCGAATCGTTCCCTTCTCCAGCCACGCCCGGCCTCTGGAGGCCAAAGAGATGGCGCACGGCGTCCGCTTGGTTCCCACTTCGGACGATTCAGGCAATTCAACCAACTTTGAAGCAGCCATTTCCGACACGCTTTCCGCGATGCCCTCCGGCTACGTCCCGCGCATTGTTCTGATGAGTGACGGCAATGATAATGAAGGCTCAACCGCGCGCGCCATTGCCGGATTGCAGCAATTACACGTGCCGGTGGACACCATTCCGTTAACCGGCCGCTGGACCGGGGGCTTACGGCTGACCGCCGTTTCAATGCCAAAAACCGGCTTTGCCGGCGAGCAAATTCCGATTGATCTGCACATCGAATCCCCCTCCGCCATGAACGCGGAGATTTCGCTCTCTGCCGAAGACAAGGGGCTTGGCGATAGCAGTGTCTTGCTTCAACCGGGTCCCAACGACATTCGCGTGCATGCCCGGATCAAGACGGTGGGCGCAATTGCGGTGGAGGGAAGCGTAAACCACATCCCGTTCGAGCAAGCCATCACGTTAAGTCGCGCAAAAGTCTGGCTGTTATCCGGCGACACGCCCGAAGCGGACGGCAATCTGATGAAGGCGCTCGGGGAGGCGGGATTCGATGTCACGCGCATGAGCGCGCCCCGCTCGCTCGATGAATCGTCCGTGCAGCTTCTGGTGCTGAACAATCTGGACCTGAACAGCATTCCAGATGAAGAAAAGCGCAGGATCGCTGAGTATGTTCGTAGCGGCGGCGGCTTGCTGCTGATTGGCGGCGAACATCAGGTTTACAAGGAAGACAAAAAGCTGGATGCCCTGGACGAAGCTCTGCCCGCCAAACTGGCGCCCCCAAAAACTCCGGAAGGCACTTGCGTTGCCCTGATTATTGACAAATCTTCCTCCATGGAGGGCCGCAAGATTGAACTGGCGCGCCTGTCGGCCATCGGTGTCGTGGAGCATTTACGCCCTATAGACACCATCGGTGTCTTGATTTTCGACAATTCCTTTCAATGGGCAGTACCCATGCGCAAGGCCGAAGACAAAGCTTTGATCAAACGGTTGATTGTCGGTATTGTGCCGGATGGCGGCACGCAGATTGCGCCTGCTCTCACGGAGGCGTATCGCAAGGTGGAAGCGTCAGCAGCTACCTACAAACACGTGGTGTTGATGACAGATGGAATCTCCGAAGAAGGCGACAGCCTGGAACTCGCGCGCCACGCCGCGGATCATCAGGTGACCATTTCGACGGTCGGTCTGGGTCAGGATGTGAACCGGACGTATCTGGAAAAAGTGGCCGATGTGTCAGGCGGAAAGAGCTATTTTCTGAACGAACCCCAAGGCCTGGAGCAGATTCTATTAAAAGATGTCCAGGATTACAGCGGCGCCACGGCCGTTGAGAAGCCGCTGATGCCAATTGTAGACAGCAAGGCTGAAGTACTGGAGGGAGTGGATCTGGCATCCGCGCCGGCGCTGCGCGGCTACACCCGTTTCATCTCCAAGCCGGATGCCGAAACCATCCTTTCCATTGATCCGCAGAAGAAAGATCCGCTCTACGTGCGCTGGCAATTTGGCCTCGGCCGCGCCGCCGTTTTCACATCCGATGCGAAAAGCCGGTGGGCGCAAGCCTGGGTATCGTGGCCCGGTTATGACAAATTCTGGATTAACATCTCAAGAGATTTGCTTCCGCACGTCAGAAGTACGGATGCCGATACGAGTTTCGATTCCGCTAATGGCGACATTATCGTGAGATACCGGCTGGCGCCGGCGGTGCCCGAAGTGCAGCAAATTCCCGCCATCTATGCGATGGGGCCGAACGGATTTCAGCAGCCGGTGAACATGCACAGGATTTCAGACCGGCTCTTTCAAGGCCATGTCCATGTTGGCGAGAGCACTGGCTTGTTCCGGATCAGGCCGCTTCAAGATTCAATCGCGTTCCCTGAGACCGGCTTTTACCGCCAGGACCAGGAATCTCACGATTACGGAACGAACGAGAATCTGCTGAAACAGATTGCCGCGTTGACCGGTGGACGCTTCAATCCCGCACCAAGCGATATCTTCGATGCAGGGGGCCGAACCATTTACAGCGAATGGCAATTGTGGCCTTTGCTTTTGGGATTGGCTATTGCTCTGACCCTTCTTGAACTGGTGGTTCGAAAGTGGAATGGCTTAGTCAGCGGGCTCAAGATGAACCACCGTCTCCAGATGATAGGTCTGGGGAAATAAGTCCACCAGCGTCATCCGTTTGATGGTGAAAGCGGACGTAAGCTGCTTCAAATCTCGCGCCAGCGTGGCAGGATCGCAACTGACAATCGTCAGCTTCCTGGGTTTAATGCGAAGCAACTCTTGCGTCGCTTCACTGCCTAGCCCCGAACGCGGTGGATCGACAATAATCAAATCCGGCGACTGGAAAACCGTCCGCAGGAAGTCTTCGGCTGAGACGCGTTTTGCAGACACGTTTTGTAGACCGGCCTCCTGGGCGTTGAATTCCAAATCGCGCACGGCGGGGCCGCTGCGCTCCACCGAATCGACGCGCGCAAACTTTGCCGAAAGCGGCAGCGAAAACAAACCCACCCCGGCGTAAAGATCGATAGCGTGTTCGCCCGCAGCCTGACCAATGACTTCTTCCACCAGCCGATCGATAAGGAAGCGATTGACCTGGAAAAATGCGCCATGGCTGATGCGAAATTTATGCCCGACAGCTTCATACGAAACGGGACCGGGCGCTATGGGAAGTGAATTCCTCACCCAGTCGAAAAAGCGCGCAGCCACCGGACGGGTGGAATCCAGCACGTTGATTTGCAGTTCAGACTCATTGCTGAATAATTCCAGCGATTGCAAAAAACCCGGCCATTCTGGCTTATTAGCGAGCGAGCTTAAATTGCGTATGGCCTCCACCAGGAGCGGGCTTGCGATGAAGCATTCCGCCACCGGAATGAGCTGATTCGAGCCGAGCCGGTGGAATCCGCTCCGCCCTTTTTCGAAATGCAGCTGAATGCGATTACGGTAAAACCAGGGATCAGCAGTAATCGCTTCAACCTCGCCTGCGTAAGTGATCCCGCCCAGGCGTTGCAAATTTTCCAGCAGGATGGCGCGCTTTTGCTCCACCTGAAACGAGTAGCCGGCATGCTGATACTGGCAGCCGCCGCACGTGCCGAAATACGGACAGCGCGGCTCTACCCGATGGGGCGAGGCCTGATCAATGCTTGTGACGCTACCTCGCAAGAGGCCTTTTTTTATTCTGCTGGTCTCCAACGAAACCTGCTCGCCGGGCAGCACGAGCGGAGTCAGAACCACCTGACCATCTATGCGACTCAGACCGTCACCGCCGTACACCAACTTTTCAATTTCTATGACAGGCATCCCTTACGATGAAAGTTCCATTTCTAATTCAATGAGAGCACGAGTACTATCCGGCGTACAGCCCAGCGGTCAGTTACATATAGGCAATTATCTCGGGGCACTCAAAAACTGGGCGGAAATTCAAAGCGATTACGAGAGCATTTTTTGCATTGTAGATTTGCACGCCATCACGGTTTATCAGGAGCCGAAAGAGCTGCAACAGAAGATTCGCGAAACGGCGGCCTTATTTTTAGCGTGCGGGATTGATCCCGGGAAATCATCTGTTGTGGTGCAATCCACCGTGCCGGGCCACGCCGAACTGGCGTGGTTATTAACCTGCGTGACGCCATTAGGTTGGCTACAGCGGATGACGCAATTCAAAGCCAAAGCGGAAAAGCAGGAAACCATCGGCGATGGCCTCCTGCAATACCCGGTCCTGATGGCAGCGGATATCTTGCTTTATCAGGCAGCGATTGTCCCAGTAGGCGAGGATCAGACTCAGCACCTGGAACTGGCTCGCGATATCGCACAGCGGTTCAATTCGCTCTACGGCGAGACCTTTGTGATGCCCGCTACGCATTTGCCCACGGTGGGGGCGCGTGTCATGGGCTTGGATGACCCCACGCAGAAAATGAGTAAGTCCGCTACAGGCAGCGGCCACGCGATTGCCTTACTGGATGATCCCAAGACAGCCACGAAAAAAATCATGCGCGCCACCACTGATTCCGCCCCGGTGGTGGACATCGAAAATATGGGCCCGGGAATCGCCAACTTACTCGCTATCGGCCAAGCCTGCGACCCAGCTCTCACCAAGGACTCGGTGGACGGCATGCGTTACGGCGATTTCAAGAAGCGCATCGCCGAAGCCGTCGTGGCGCGGTTGGAGCCCATTCAAGAGCGCTACCGGGAAATTACTACCGACCCGGGTTATATCGACTCGGTTCTCAGGCAGGGGCGCGATCATACTCTGCCGATTTCAGAAGATACGCTGCGCAAAGTGAAGTCGGTCATGGGCTTATACGTATCGTGAAGGTTTGTAAATGGCCACGACCGCTCGGCGGTACTATTGGAATGTTTGGGAACCAAGGCGATTCCGATACGCGCAGGAGTGCGGAACACTAAATTCCGCTCCTGGACGATTATTATTCTGGCGAACTTGGTTTCGCTGATTTGTATGGCCTGGGTGCTGAAAGACTCAGGGCTATCCATGATCTGGACGGAAGTCCACCACATGCGCTGGGGCTGGGTGTGTTTCGCGCTGGCGTTTGATGGCGCTGTCTACCTGCTGCATGGCTGGCGCTGGAAGACACTGCTGCACCCCGTCAGCAAGATTCCCTTTATACAAACGCTCATCGCCATTTACGTTGGACTGTTCACCAACGAGGTTTTTCCCCTCCGTGCGGGGGAACTCGTGCGTTGTTTCCTGCTGGCTCAATCCTCGGAAGTCCCGCTGTCGGTCACTTTCGCCTCAGCTCTGATTGAAAGAATTTTCGACGGCGTGTGGCTGATGGCCTGCTTCTTCATCACCCTCAGAATGGGCCATCTGCCCGGCGTTCTGCTCAAGGGCGGCTACTTCCTGGGCGCGCTCATCCTGCTTCTCGGCGCCGTTCTGGGATTTGCCATGTACTCGCGCAAGCAATCACTGGACAAGGTCTTCGGCATTTCATGGCCCAAATGGTTCGATACGCTGATTGACGACCTGCACCTGATCGGTCACTCGCGCTTTCTGTATTATTCCTTCGGGATCAGCGGCCTCTACATGCTGGCCCAGATCCTGCCCATCTATTGTCTGGTGCGGGCGAATGTTCTGCCCGTTTCCTGGATGGCGAGTTTCACCATGATGGTGCTGCTGAGACTGAGCAGCGTCGTGCCCCAGGCGCCCGGGAATCTCGGCGCCTTCCAGTGGGTCGCGGCGCAAACCTTGATCATGTTCGGATTAGGCGCAGCGCATGCCAAACGCTTCTCTTTGATCTTGTGGGCGGTCGTGACGCTGCCCCTTTTGCTGATCGGCTTCGTCGCCGTGACCATGGAAGGCATCAACCTGAGTCATCTACACCGCGAAGCGACGGGCGCAGCGAACCAGCGGCGCAAAATCGCATAACATTGACGCTAATGCTCTTCGAGGCTAATGCTCTTCAATCGCTCGCTTCATCACGCTGCGCGGTGCGCTTTCGCCAGTCCAGATCTCAAATTGGTGTGCAGCCTGCTCCAGCAGCATGTCGATGCCGTGAATAATGGTAGCTCCCTGCGCTTTGGCCAGCTTCAGCAATTTGGTTTCATGCGGATTGTAAACCATATCCATCACGACACCCGCCGGGATTGATCTTTCAAAAACCGATCCGTCTAAGTTCGGCGACATGCCCAGCGGCGTCGCATTAATGAGAGCGTCGAAGTGGCTTGCCTGGGCCTGCTGCAATGAAATTGCCTCACCCTTCACGGCTCGCGCCAGCGTCTCTGCCGCCGCCAGATTGCGGCCGGTAATGGTCACGTTGGCTGATGCGTCGGACAGCGCAATCGCCGCTGCGCGCGCAGCGCCTCCATAACCTGCGATTAATACGGAAGCGTGTGCCAGGCGCAGATGCTTTGAAAGCGGCTGAATTACGCCTTCGCCGTCCGTATTGGCGCCACGCCACTTCCCTGCCTTGCGCCAGACTGTATTCACTGCACCAATGCGCTTGGCCTGGGGTTCAATCACATCCAGATACCGCATCACTCGCTGCTTGTGCGGAATAGTGACACTGAACCCGCAAACCGGGAGTTGCGCAGCCAGCTTCATCCAATCGCCGAGTTGCTGCGGGTGCACCAGGAACGGCAGATAAACCGAATCCAGGCGGCGAGCCTGAAAGGCCCGGTTATGGATCAGCGGGCTCTTGGAGTGCGCCACTGGGCTGGCGATAACGCCATAGACCCGGCTCTGCGGCGTGAGCTTGTCAGATCGGTAAAGCGACCGCATGATCTTCGCGGACACCTGGCCCGGTGCAGTACCTGGATCGGACGATGCTGTCGCATAAGCGTACAGGCTCCCCATGCTGGACGAAAGCACGCGGCTGACAAGCCCTATTTCGGACATCGCCATGGCAATCAGCGGCTGCTCGTGAGGCGCACGCGCGAAATCGAAAAGCCGCAGGTTGTCGGTGGGCTTGCGCGCCGTCACCGCTATTTTGTATGCATCAGCCGGTATTCGTTCCAACCGTTTCAGAATTGGCGCGAGCGCGGGGGTGCTTTCAAAATTGTGATACGAGAGACACAGGGGCGCCAGCTCGCGCAGCGCGCTCAATTCGGGCTTGGTCTGCTCGGCAGTCTCGATTTCCAGGTCCACTAAGCTCGCGCCGGAATGGGCCGCGTCTTTCAGAATCTGCAATTGCTGCTGAACATCGCCCTGGAAGTGGCCGGATGCCTGACGATGACGGCACGTCGCCAGGACATAGGCATCTGGATATTTTCTCTTGAAATCGCGCAAAACTTCAACACCGGCTTCGGGCGTCTCCAGATAATCCAGGCGGAACTCGAGAAAGCAATTTCCATCCTTGTACTCATCCGCGGCGACACGCGAAAGCTGGGCAGGGCTTGGCAGACCCAAGGCCACACATATTCGAGGCAGGGACTTGGGGAGAGCGGGCATGAGGAAGTGAGTAGGCGATGGTTAGGATACCAAGCTTGCTCACCGGTAAATGTCTAATGAGGTTCGCATATGCTTTCAAGAAGGAGTTTAACCCCTTGCTACGCCACGCGCGCTTGTGTTCCGCTGCCTTCCTGGCATTGACGGCTAATGCCCTACTCGGTGCTACTGCGTCTGCCGATAAAGCCTACGATCAGCCGTTCCGGCCTCAGTTTCACTTCTCACCGAAGGTCAATTGGACGAATGATCCAAACGGCTTGGTTTACTTCGAAGGTGAATATCACCTGTTCTTCCAATTCAATCCTTTTGGCGACCAGTGGGGGCACATGAGTTGGGGCCATGCGGTCAGCCGCGACCTGATCCATTGGGAGCAGTTGCCGGTGGCTATTCCGGAAGCAAATGGAGTTGCGATTTTCACCGGCAGCACGGTCATTGATGAGCACAACACCAGCGGCTTCTGTAAGGATGGGCGCGCTTGTATGGTGGCCATATATACGGGTTACACGGCTGCCGCGAACGGAAAGAAATCACTGCAAACACAGAACATTGCCTATAGCAATGACCGGGGCCGCACCTTTACAAAATATTCCGGCAACCCGGTGCTTGACCTCCACATGACGGACTTCCGTGATCCCAAGGTCTTGTGGTCTGCTCAATCAAAGCAATGGATTATGGCTGTGTCGCTTCCCGATGATCATAAGGTCGCCTTGTACGGCTCTCCCGACCTGAAGAAGTGGCAGCCGGTAAGTGAGTTCGGGCCTGCCGGAGCAACCGGCGGCCAATGGGAATGTCCCGAACTCTTTCAATTGCCGGTGGACGGCAAGCCAGGCCAATCACGGTGGGTTTTGAAAGTCGGCTTGAATCCCGGCGCGCTTCAGGGCGGCTCCGGTGAACAATACTTCATCGGGCAGTTCGACGGCAGGCAGTTCAAGAATGACAATCCGGCATCGCTGACTCTCTGGACGGATTATGGCAAGGACTGCTATTGCGCATTGACATTCAACAACCTTCCTTCCACACATCGGCCGGTGATGATTGGCTGGATGGACAATTGGCAATATGCCGCGAAGTTGCCCACCAACCCGTGGCGCGGACAGATGACTTTGCCTCGAAAATTGACGTTACGGCAAGGGCCGGATGGACTCCGGCTGTACCAGGCTCCGGTTGATGAACTACAGGCGCTGGTGGAGAAAAGTACGGGACTTCCAGGCGGCACGGCGCTTTCAAAGGACCACTCTTATCAATTGAAAACAGTGCTGGACGTGGGGTCGTCGGCTGATACCGGCTGGAAAATTCTTGCAGACAACGGCTTTTATACTTTGGCCGGTTATGACAAAGCTCATAGCAAGCTGTATGTCGATCGCACACACTCCGGCAGCGCCAACTTCAGCAAAGATTTTCCGGCCCGGATTGAGGCCCCGTTCACTCTCAAAGGCGAGTTGGCTTTAGATCTGGTTGTCGATCGCTCTTCGCTTGAACTATTCGCCAACCAAGGCTCCCTTACCATGACAAACCTGGTATTTCCGAATGCCGGAGCGAACAAGATCGAGTTCTTTTCCAAAGGCGGAGGAGCCAAGGTTGTCTCAGCCCGCCTGACCGAATTAAAATCGGCTCACTAGCCTGTCAGTCAGGCGGTGCTTGGTCAACACAGACAAGCAGTCGCCGACCCTCCACGCAGTGCGTTGTGCGCGGTTTACTAAAGAGCTTCCTGAACGGATTCGAACTTGCCCGACTGCTCATTGAAGATAATGACGGTTCCGCGAGCAATATCGTAGACCCAACCGGATAAGCCGATCTCGCCGAGCGCCAGCCGCCCCGCCACCGATGGATGGGTGCGTAGGTGGCTGAGTTGCAAGAGCACATTTTGTTCAATCAGATTGTTCAAATCCACCGGCTCGCCTTTCACGTCGTGGAGCGCCTTCGCAACGCTGAGCGCCGCCTCCGCATTCCGCAGCCATGTTCGAACAGTCGGCATCTTGGCGACTTGATCTGGATTGAGCAGTCCCTTCATCGCGCCGCAATCCGAATGGCCGCAAACCACGATCTGCTTTACCTGAAGCGCTGACACGGCATATTCGATCACTGCCGAGATGCCACCCAACATCTCTCCGTAAGCAGGAACCAGATTTCCGATATTGCGAGAGACGAAAATATCGCCCGGCTCCGATTGAGTGATCGCGGCAGGTTCAATACGAGAATCGGCGCAGGTGATGAACAGAGTATGCGGCGTCTGTCCCTCGCGGACAACGCGTTCGTACGCCTCTCTCTTCGCTGGAAACACGTGGCTTGCAAAGCTTTTTACGCCAGACAATAACTTCTGACGAGCCTCTTCTACTCCATTAGTTTGCACTCTTACGATCATGCGGCATGGCGAATCGGGTTGACAACAATTTATTAAATGAGCTGTCGCCTTAAAAGGATTTCGAGCGCACCGGCGGCCGCTGGAAACGGCTCGGCTTCGTTCGTGTCAGGTAGAGGAACAGATGAGCGAGCTTGCTCCGGACCAGCCGGTGGACCCGTCGCAGCATGATTTGTTGACGCCGCATGTGCTTGGCGGCAAAATGCAAGCGGCGTCTTTGGCGAATTCGCATACGCCCTTTCCTTTCGCGCAGTTTTCGCATCGAATCCGCTAAGCGATGGCGGCCAACGTCCGGTGGTCAAACTGTAGAGTATTCACCGGCTCGATGTTCAAGAGTCGCTGGCCGGCGCGACCGCAAGGACACGCGTCGTCAACCAGAAAACCAGTCAAGCCGGTACGCAAAAAAGCGACGCTCGCAGTTTGCAACATGAGTTCGCCCTGAAACTCCGTCAGGCGCACGCCCGGCCTGATGTGCCAGCCTTCATGCAACTCACATTCAATGCCAAGAATGGCGTCATCGAAGCCGGTGAAGACCTCGTACACCGGAACGCCGAAGGCTTGCCAAAAAATGACGCGGGTCACGTCATTCACCGGCGCGTTGCCGCAGCGGGTCAACACAACCACAGCGTGATCCAGGCCGGAAAGGTTTACGATGCCAAGATCCACCTGCTCAGCCAGTTGCCCTAATTCAGAAGCGGTTCCCACGATGACATTGGGGTGGAAGCCTTCTAATTGCAGTGAAGATTCTGGTCGAAATGCTTTCGACAAACCGAACGCAGGTGCGTTTTCAGCCAACTGCGCAAAGCGAATTTGCGGGTGAATGGGAAACGGCAGTTTGAATGCCGATGGTGTCTGCAACGTGCGATATCGACGGGTTTTCGGGGGAAGTGTTTGCATCGGGCTACGTTAGAGGAGTGTCGGCGCCCGTTAAAACTTGTATGTCAGGTTAATCTGAGAGCGTTGCGCTATGGCGGCAAATGGAAAGCTACACGTCGCCGCCGGGCGGCACTGTTGGAACTGGGAGTGCGTCCTCGGCTGGCAAGCACTGCCGCGTTGCTTTACGGAACGAAGTAGGGAGGCAGGCTATTGAGTATGTATGGCTTGTGTTGCGGCAAATGCGGAAGGAACAGGTGAGCGTGACCCCAAAAAGCTCACCCTTAATCCATGCAGATTGGGCCGCGCGTGGTGAGGGTTGGTTTGGCGTTGTGATGGTTACGGAACGAAGTGGCTCGGTCCCCGGTTGTTGGGCTTCGAAACGAAGAAGCCAGGACGATGTTAGTTGCGTTTCGAAACGAAGTGGAGTTGTCAGGTTAGGCAGCTTACATTGAGTTCAATTCCGGTGCAGGCGGGACTCTGTCACAAGGCGGCGGAATGTCGCTGGTCGAGCGCGGCAGCGCATCTCGGCGGCGACCGGATGAACAGAGTCTACGGGACTAAGAATGGTCGCGAGTTCGGAGGAATCCCGGCGAGTGGACTGCAGTGTGCGATACCGTCCATCGCGCTGCGCCAAAGCCACTTACACCGGTTGGCCGTTCGGGTCCGAGGAGTTAGTAGCCGACTTGGAGAGGCGGTCACATTAGAAAACTGAAGCCGGAAAAGGGCGGCTGACCCAAGAGAGACTCGGCCGCCCTGCCCGGCTAAACGGCACTGTTTGCCGCGAAGTTGCATTGGGGTGGAAGCCTTCTAATTGAAGTGAAGATTCTGGTCGAAATGCTTTCGACAAACCGAGCGCAGGTGCGTTTTCAGCCAACTGCGCAAAGCGAATTTGCGGGTCAACCGGAAACAGCAGTTTGAATGCCGATGATGTCTGTAACGTGCGTTATTGACGGGTTTTCGGAGGAAGTGTTTGCATCGGGCTACGTTAGAGGAGTGTCGACGCCCGTTAAAACTTGTATCTCAGGTTGATCTGAGAGCGTTGCGCGAAGCGTGAACGTTTTCCAGATTGAACCGCAGGATATTTGCCACGCCAGGTGTATCCATGCCGAGTTCGTAAAGGATCTTCACCTGCTGTTCAAAAATTGGCGTGTGCCAGCCGCGGGGAAAATAGCTCGAGTCCGTTCCAAACATCAGGCGCGTCGGACCCACTACATCGAGCGTCCTCTGCCAAACCGTTCGAAGCTCAAGTCCTTCATACTTCACCCAGCGATTGCTGCTGGAACTGTCCAAAGAGACATTAGGGCAAAGATCCGCCAGCATGAGTGTCTCGCGAAGTAAGCCGGCGCCGAAATGCGGCACAATAAATCGGATCTTGGGGAAGTGAAGCGCCACCGGATGCAAGTCCAATGGATTCGAATACTTGAGGTTAAACTGGCTGGGCAGCCCCAGCTTTTGTCTAACTCCCACGCTCATGGCCCCGCAATGAACGAATACGGCCATTTGATTATCTGAGGCGATTTCAAGCAGCGGCACCACGCGGGCGTCCGCAATTGAATAGGTATGCATAGCGGGAAACAAACAAACCGCGTGCAGATTTGGATTCCGCGCCGCTTCCGTCATGCGCCCCCGGGCGTCCGGCTGGGTAGGATCCAGCATGAAATAGCCGTAGAAGCGGTACGGCGCGTGCGCCACGGCGGCGGCGACGCTTGCCTCGTCGCCATGCATGCTGGCGATAAGCGCCAGTCGTTCCACGCCCTTGGTATTCATCTCGGCGACCCACTTTTCCGCTAGGAGAGTAGGGTCCGATTCGGGTATTTCCCATCCGAGGAGTGGTTGAAGTTCTTCCACAGAAGCAAGTTTCTTCTGTCGCGCGAGTGCGCTGTAAAAAGCGTGCGAAAAAAAATGCACGTGGCTGTCTTGGACGGGCATTTCGCCCCAGGGAGATTGGGCCATCTGTCAGCGATTGTAGCGGTAAGCTCTTTCTCGCTCCCCCGGCGCACCGTTTATGGAGTCGCTTGGCCGCCCGCTTCTCGATGCAAGCCCGTCAGAATCAAACCCGCAATCACCAGACATGTCCCGATTGTTTTTATCACCAGGGCTCTTCCCTGAAACTCCTCCTTGAACCACGCTGGTTTCAATCGGGTAATGAAGTAAGCTCCGATGAAGATCACAACGTAGCGAAATCCTGAGATGGCCTGCACCACTGAAGGACTCGCGTGGCTCAGTGCATAGACCACCAGAAAAGATCCGACGCCAGCCAGGAATCGGTTCACCATATAGCCAAACTTGCTTCTCGGCTCAGCTTTTTCTGAGGTGCGAAAGATTTGCCGGCGCCATGAGGGAGGAATCAGTAAGGCCATGGAACCGGCAAACGTTCCCAAAGTGAAGAACACGTATCCGCTGACAAAGTTAGTATGGTTGAAAACAATTTTCTGCAAAACGTTCATCAAGCCAAATCCGGACGCAGCCAGCAGAATCTTAGGCAGCATTTTCTTCAGCGCTACTTTCTCGGCAAAGAACATGGCAAAACCGCCCGCGGTCATCAGGAGAAACCCAAGGACGTGCCCTCCGATCGACGCCTTTAAAATCGGAATCGCCAGAAGGGCGGTAATCACGGGCGCGAATCCGCCCATGGCGGCCAGTTCTTCTGATGCTTCTCCGGATTTGAGCGCCGAATAGTAGAAGAACGAGGCGACTAGATCCAAAAGACCCGCGATAAAGGCCAGTCCCGCCAGCTTTAATCCTGGGAACCGAAAGCCAAACGCCATCAGAATCAGTCCGAAAATACTGATGGCTCCCAGCCAGAACACATACGAGAGCAGGTTCTGGGTCTCTCTTCTTTTCAGAAGGACCTTGTCCCAGACCAGAGAAATTCCTATCAGGCCATGGGCGATAACCGCAATCAGAACGCCATCGCCCGCGATCGATTGAAATATGGAATTCAAGCCTTTGGACTAGCGCGGCTCCAATTCATCACTCGCTATTTCCTGGTTCGTTATGACTTCACTGCCAGGCCTTGCACCAGGCCTTTAAGGACAGCGTTCAGCCTTTCGGCCTGAATGGGCTTGCTCAAGTACTCGTCCATGCCGACCGCCAGGCAACGCTCCCGGTCACGATCAAGCGCATGTGCGGTAAGCGCCACAATTGGCAGGCGCGACTTGCGATGGACTTCGAGACGCCGAATCTCGCTGGTCGCCGCCAAACCATCCATCTCCGGCATTTGGACGTCCATCAAGACGACATCTACTGCCCAGCCGCACTCCTGAAGCCTTTCGATCCCGATTCGTCCATTCCCAGCAACAATGACGCTGTGGCCCTTTCTCTCCAGCATCACTTGCGCCAGCCGCTGATTGATTGGGTTGTCCTCCACCAGCAGAACTCGCAGACCCGAATCCGCATCTGAACGCGAACCGTCCGAAAGCGGACGAGACGACGTATTGTTTTGCGGCAATGGCTTCGCTTCCGCCACCACCCCAAGGCGAGCCGTGAAATAGAAACGGCTTCCCTTCCCGGGTTCGCTTTCCACCCAGATTTGGCCGCCCATGAGACCAACCAGTTGAGAGGAAATGGTGAGGCCTAGGCCGGTCCCGCCGAATTCCCGGGTGTAGGAACCATCCGCCTGGCGAAATGCCTCGAAAATGAGTTGCTGCTGATCCCGCGCGATGCCAATGCCAGTATCTTGCACGCAGAACTCAAGGCACACTTCGGCGTTGCTTTCCTCCACCAACTTCGCGCTGACCTTGACTCCGCCGTTCCCGGTAAACTTGATCGCATTTCCGACCAGGTTAATCAGCACTTGGCGCAGGCGCGTCGGGTCTCCCATGAGCAGTTGCGGTATCTTCGGGTGAACCTGATGCTCCAGCGAGAGCTTCTTTTCCAAGGCTCTCGCGGACAATCCCAGTAATGTTTGTGACACACAGTCGGCAATACTCATCGGTACCGGTTGAAGCGTCAACTTATGGGCGTCCATCTTCGAAAAATCCAGAATGTCGTCAATAATTGTCAGCAGCGCGTTTGCGGAACCCTTGGCAACGCTTAGATACTCCCGCTGATTCTGGGTCAGATTGCTATCGAGCACAAGATCGGTCATGCCGATGATTCCGTTCATGGGGGTCCGAATCTCGTGGCTCACGTTGGCCAGAAATTCGCTCTTCGCTCGATTCGCCGCTTCCGCTACTTCTTTCGCTTTCTTCAGTTTTTCTTCCGTGCGGCGGCGCTCTTGATTTTCGTCCTGCAGCGCCTGGTTCAAAGACAAAAGCTCAGTGGTGCGAGCCATAACGCACTGCTCAAGCTCTTCATTGGATCGCCGCAACACGCGCTCAGCCTCTTTGCGATCCGTGATGTCTTCGACCACTCCGACGATGCGTTCCAATTTGCCGGCCGAATCGAGGATCGGAAAACCTCGATCTCGTACCCAGTAGCTAGTGCCCTCGTTGACGACGCGATATTCAATATCGGTCAGAGCGCCGGTTTGAGACTGGGCGTGGAACTGCTTGACCGCTTCCTGGTCATCGGGGTGAACCCACTTGAGCCAAAACTCTCGATTTTGAAGTATTTGTATCTCCGGAATGCCAAACAACGGCTGAAAGGAGGGGCTGACGTAAGAAAATAAGCCCGTGTCAGCCTCCATCACCCAGAAGACTTCACGGATGTTTTCGGCCAATTGCCGGAACTTTTTTTCGCTTGCCGCCAGTTGCTCAGTTCGTTTGGAAACCAGAGCCTCTAACCGTTGCTGGCTGAGTCTCAGCTGGCGAACACGGACCCGGTAGGCAAGCATCACCAAAGCCACCCCGGCGACTATAATGAGCGCACGGAAGGCCGGGGTCTGGTAGAAGCGGGCAGATATGAAAACGTCCAGCGACGCGTCAGCGGCGCTCCTTACACCCTCCGCGCTGATCGCGTAGACACGGAAGCGATACCCACCCGGCGGAACATTGGTATAGAAGGCACTTCGACGGGTTCCGGCATCGGTCCAATTGTTATCAAAGCCCTCTAAACGGTAAAAGTAACGGGTCCGATCCGAATTGATAAAGCTGGTGGACGCAAAAGAAAACTCGATCTTGTCCGAGCCCGCCGCCAGCCTGATGGATTCTGCGCCTTCATATGACTTACCGTCCACGATGGCTCTTTCGATCAAAACTGAGGGAGCCAGCCGGCGGATGCGAGTCGTGGCAGGATCAACGATGGCAAGCCCCTTCATGGTCGCGAAGGCAAGCCGCCCATCTCTGAATCTCGATCCGGCCGGCTGAAAAGCGCCATTGCACTCGTGGCTGCGCATTCCATCCCGTTCATCGAATTTCCGTACATCCAGATGCCTCAGGTTGCCTGCTGCCACTTCAGCAAATTCAGACTTTCGAAGGCAAAACACCCCTCGATTGCTGCTGATCCAGAGATTACCGGCGTCGTCCTGGAGAATGCAGAAGATTTCATCGTCGAACAAGCCATTTTTGGTGGTTGCTGCCGCGAACTTTCCCGCTTTGAACCGGATCAATCCGCCAATGTTTCCGCCAATCCACAAAGTGCCATCTGCGTCGCCCGAAAGGGCGAAGACGGCATCTGCCGGAAGACCGTCGGATGTCTGATAGTTTCGCCATTGGCCATTGACCCAATGGCTAAGCCCATTAGCCGTGCCGAACCACATTGATCGGTCGGATTTGTCTTCGTAGATGCTTAAAACGTCATTGTCTACAAGTCCGTCAGCCATTGTCAGGTTGGTGAACCTGGTTCCATCGAACATACTGATGCCGCCCCGGCCACCCAACCAGACGCGGCCGCTGGAATCGGCATAGGCGCTGCGCATCACTTCCGCGCACAGGCCGGACTCCCGGCTATAGGTGGTGAACTTATTTCCGTGGAGGCGCGACACGCCCTTTGCTGTTCCAAACCAGTGATCCCCCTGCGCATCTTCCGTGATGGAAAAGACGCGGTTGGAAGCAAGACCATCCGCTTCAGTGTAGGTGGCAATTGGCCTGCCGCCAGCCACGCGGGTGACGCCGGCATCTGGTGAGCCGACCCAGATCGTTCGGTCGTGATCCTCGAAAATACCCAAAGTCACATTCGAGGGCAGACCCTCCGCCTCGCCAAGCGGAACAAAGGGCGCCTCGCGAAGGCGATTGAGCCCGCCGCCCGCGCTGCCAATCCAGAGGCTGCCCTCGCGGTCGAACGTGAGCGCCCAAACATCATCGCCCGATAATCCTTCTTTAGAGCCATACGTACCGACCCGGCCTTTGTAAATCCGGTCTACTCCGCCCCCGGTGGTGCCGATCCAGAGTGCGCCTTGGCGGTCTTCGACAATCGCGAAAATGCTGTCCGACGATAATCCTGATTTACGAGTAAGCAAGAATGTACCAGTGGAATCGCGGTGCGCTAAACCCTGACCGTTCGTTCCGATCCAAAGTGTGCCGTCACTCGCCAGGCGCAGCGATCGGATGTCACGTCCAGCAAGAACATCGCCCGGGCCCGATGCCGTAATGACACCGTGAGACCAATGGCTTAACCCGCGTGCCGTGCCTATCCACAATCCGGAATCGCCATCACTCGAAAACGCGAAGACCGAATTATCGGCGAGCCCGTCCTTGCGGGTAAAGACTCGGAGTTTGCCCTGATGTACGCGACCCATACCGCCGCCGTCAAATCCAATCCAAATATCACCGGAAGGATCTTCGTACAGGGTCTGGACAGTCCCTGATGGCAGGGGAAGCCGTGAGGGTGTGAAGACTCCGTTTTGATAAAGTGTCAGCCCCTCGCCATGCGTACCAATCCAAAGAACGCCCTGATGGTCCAGCAACAGTGAATCGACCTCATTTGCGTGCAGGGGAGGCGTATTTTCCCTATCGAAAGTCTTAAATTCTACCCCGTTAAACCGTGCTAACCCGCCCTCGGTGCCCAACCATAGATAGCCGTCCGGGGTTTGAGCAATCGACAGCACGCTGTTTTGCGGCAACCCGCTCTCCGCTGTCCAAACATCGTGGACATATTGCGTAATAGCCTGCGCAGGATTCAACACTGCCAGAACTGAACGCGGATAGACTGCTACCAGCGCTAGCAGTAGGAATACCGCCCTTGAGTTCGACAATCGCATCCTGAGCGTCGTGGGCAAACCAATGGTCTGCCTACTCCGTCCTATCGGCGAGTTATGCGGGATTCATTAGAGGGGAACACTGCGACGAAGCTCCACTCTCTCAATTTCTATGCGCAATGATGCCGAATAGAGCTAAGCGGACAAGAATGGCCAGGCCTGCCGGAGCCATGTCTTACCTTACTTGGGTGGAGAAGGTAGGTGGAGGACGATATTTTTGGCGCGGGCGAACTCTTCTGAGTCTCCTAAATATTGCTTCGCAGGCAGCAGCCGTACTTCCTCGTCCACGGCCTTCACTCGATTTCCCGGCGTCGGATGGTCGGATAGAAACTGCGCCATCGCACCTTCGCTACCCTTGGTTTCCAGCATCTGAAAAAAGTTCGCCATCTCATGCGGGTCATAGCCGGCATCGTACATGACTTGCGTTCCGTTGTAGTCGGCTTCGGCCTCCGCCGTACGCGAGTAATGCAGCAGGACCGAGTTTGCGCCCAGACCAATGCCGGCTTGCGCCAGTTGCCCCAGCATTCCATTGCCGGCAACGCTCCCGGCCAGTCCTGCCAGAATCTGCAGCGCCTGCCCCTTGGACGCCTCGTGCGTCCCATGACGGAGCGCTACATGCGACATTTCGTGCGCCATCACCCCAGCCAGCTGGGCTTCATTCTGCGCCGCCGCAATTGCCTCGGAATGAATGAAAATCGGACCGCCCGGCAGCGCGAAAGCGTTAATATTCCGGTCGTTGATCACTTCGAACGAAAAAGGAAATTTACCCGTCTTTGGCGACCCGTTCAGGCGATGACCTAAACCGTTGATGTACGCATCCAGCCGCTGGTCATGGACAATCGGCTTGGTTTTTTCAACTTCAGCTTTTGCTTCTTTGCCCAGTTGTACATCCTGTTCCGGGGAGAAAAGATTAAAACCCGGGTGTAGCTGGCGCAACTGCTGCCCCATCGCCGCCAAGGCAAATCCAATGCAAAGAACAACAATCCGCTTCATTTCTCTGGCTGTCCGTAGTAAGCCCCTGGGCCATGCTTGCGCAGGAAGTGCTTGTTGTGAAGGCTGCTGGAAATCGCCTGGGTCTCGGCTCGAATAGCTGTTGTCAGATAAGCCATGTGGGCAATCTCTTCTACAACAACGGCGGTATGAGCCGCCGCGGAAACACTCTCGCCCCAGCAGAATGGTGCGTGCCCGGCCACCAGCACGGCGCAAGTCCGTAGCGGATCTGAACCCTCAAACCGCTTCACGATCGCCTGGCCGGTATTCCATTCATATTCGGTTTCAATCTCGGCCGGCCGCATGTGCGGGGTAACCGGTATAGGACCGGGAAAATAATCGGCGTGAGTTGTTCCAAAACACGGAATTTCCATGCCTGCCTGCGCCCAGGATGTGGCGTAACGCGAGTGCGTATGAACCACCCCGTTCACCCCGTGAAAAGCTCGATAAAGAGCCAGGTGAGTCGGCAGATCCGACGAAGGCCGCAAACTGCCTTCCACAATATTGCCCTCCAGATCCGTAATCACCAGGTCATGCGCCGCCAGCGTGCTATACGGAACACCGCTGGGCTTTATCACCACCAAGCCGGTTGTCCTATCGAAGCCACTGGCATTTCCAAAAGTGAAAACCACCAGCCCGTTCTTCACCAGCTCCAAATTGGCGTGAAGAACTTCGTCTCTCAGCGTGTGCAGCTTCATTTCGCTTTACGAACCCGCTCCGCCAAATGGCGCAATTGCGGCAGAATCTCCCCCATTGCAATCGACTCGGATTTTCGCACACCCAGCGCAAAATACATCCGCTTATAAATCCGAAAAAGTTCGTCGTAAATAGCGACGCTTTCCTTCTCGGGAAGATAGATACGGAACGATGGACAGAGAGCATCCTGGGCCGCGCCTATCGATGGAAAAGCCTTGGCTGCAAGAAACGCAAAAATCGCCGAACCCAAACTGGTGACGTCGCCTTCCGGGACCAGAATCGGCTTGTTTAGAACGTTGGCGTAAACCTGGTTGAGCGCGGGGTTCTTCTGCGGAATGCCGCCCCCATTGATGATGCGTTCAACGGAAGTGCCATAGTCCGCCATTCGGTTCAGAATGATCCGCGTGTGGAAGGCTGTCCCTTCAATGGCGGCAAACAGTTCGTCCTGCGCCGTGTTATTCAAGTGCCAACCAAACGTCACACCGCCCAGTTCAGGGTTCACCAGAACCGTCCGGTCGCCGTTATCCCAGGTCATTCGAAGCAAACCGGTTTCAGCGGCGCGATAGGCTTCCAGACCCCGCGAAAGCTCAGCCACGGTGGTTCCCGCGCGCCGGGCAATGGCTTCGAACATGTCGCCAACCGCCGATAACCCCGCTTCAATCCCGGTTAAGTGCGGGTCCACCGAACCGGTCACAACCCCGCAAACGCCCGGCACCAAACTGGCTTTATCGGAAAGGCCAATAATGCATGTGGATGTGCCAATCACATTCACCACATCACCCAGTTTGACCCCGGCGCCCACCGCATCCCAATGAGCATCGAATGCGCCCACCGGAATAGGAATTCCACCTTGCAGACCCAGCCGTTCCGCCCAGATGCCGCTCAAGATCCCAGCCAGTGAATTCGATGTCAGATAGCGCCCGGCAAGCTTGGGCCGGATGCCGCTCAGCAAAGGATCCACTGAACTTAAGAATCCCTCCGGTGGAAGTCCGCCCAAAGACTCATTCCACATCCATTTGTGGCCCATGGCGCAAACGCTCCGCGGAGCTTCTGCTACCTCATGAATGCCGCACAGCACCGTCGCCACATAGTCACAGTGCTCAAATGCCGTCACAAACTTATCGCGCTTGGCCGGATTGTTGCGCAGCCAGTGAAGTAATTTCGAAAATCCCCATTCCGACGAATACGTTTCGCCGCACCACTTGATCGCCAGCAAGCCGGTGGCATGCGCTCTCTCAGTGATTTCAGCGGCTTCATGCCAGGCCCGGTGGTCGCACCAAAGATAGTAGTCATCCAGCGGCTCCAAATTGCGGCCCACTGGAATGACGCTCGACCCGGTTGTGTCCAGCGCCAGGGCCTGAATGGATTGCCCTGGGATGCCGGCGGAAGCCACGGCCCGCCGCATGGCCAGCGCCAACGCCGACATGTGGTCGTCGTGACTTTGCGTGGCGAAGTCGGGATCTTCCCGCTTGCGGTGTAGCGGATACTCGGCTGTACCTGCGCCGAGTTTTCCCTGTTTGCTGTCAAAAATGGAAACGCGTACACTGAGCGTCCCGAAATCAACTCCGGCGACGATCGTGCTCATGCTCTATGCCAATACATCTCCCAACCAAGATACTTTGTCGTCGCCTCGTATACGATATCGGCCACCGGCGCAAGATTCGCCGCCGTGTGGTGTTCGAAGCCTGTTTCGCAAATGAAGCGCAGCAGATCCTGCAACCGCGGGATCTCCACCACGCCCGCGCCGCCGAACGTCTCAAGCGTATCGTCGGTAAAGCGCCCGTCGCCCACGTAACCGCGAATCTCACCGGTATCATCGTCCGTCGAAATACGGGCGTAGCTCATGGGCGCTGCCTTTACACGGCCCACGCAGGTGCCAAACGTGTTGAGCTTGCCGACTGTGCCCGCAATAATTTCCTGGAAATCCATGCGAACGTCCTGAAAAAAGTGCTTTGGCAAATTACTGCAATGAAAGCAGACGGCCTTGTTCGGATCGTCGCCGTAATTGTTGTTCCAGTCCAGCAGCGCGCTCGGCGTTTCAGATGCCATGCGCAGAGCATGCATGCCGACAACCCCGGCGATGTCCACTTCGCAGGCGCTGGACATCAAATCGTTGCTCATCATGCTCATCACGGTGCAAGGCACCACTCCGAAATATTCTTCCAGCGATGTCCAGCATTGAACCGCGCTGATCACGGTGTCTGTTTCGGCCATAAAGCCGTCGACAACCGCGCCCAGTTTGGCCATCTTCATCAGCGACGTGGCCGGAACGTCATTGGTTGAGACGTAGCTCTTGATGGCGTTCAGCTTTCCCACTGCCGCTGGATCGTCATCCTTCATACGATCAATGCGGCCTAGAATCTCGGAAAGATCGATGGTGATGACAGAGATGCCATTGCTCTCAAGAATCTTTTCGCTGTAACGAACGGTATTAAAAGCCTGCGGACGAGCCCCAATCGCTCCAATACGCAGCCCGCGTAGTCCGCGAACCACCCGGCACACTCCCAGAAACCACTTCAGATCTTTAGCAAAAACGTCTGAGCTGGGAGATTCCGTATGCAGCGTCGTCAGGGAGTAAGGAATGCGGTATTGCATCAGGTTATTGCACGCTGACATCTTGCCGCAAAAACTATCGCGGCGGTCAGTAATCAGCATTTTGCCCTTGCTGTCGGGCGTCGCCTGAATCAGAACGGGCACGTTAAGTCCGGAAAGCCGGAGTGTATCGGCGATGGCGCGTTCATCGCCAAAATTCGGCAGGGTGACAACAACACCGTCTATGGTGTCCCGATGCTTCTTAAAGAGTTCCGCGCATCGCTTTGCCTCGGTGAACGTCTCAACCGCGCCGAACTTTGATTCTTCGGGCGTTAGTGCGACCACCTCAACATTGGCGGCCTGCAGAACGCGAATCATTTCCTCGCGGCCTTCAGCGGCCAGGTGGTCTGGGAAAAAGCCGCGATTGCCGACAATCAGTCCAAGCTTGGGAGTCTTATTTGGGGTGACAGGCATGTTTTTAGGATTTCTTTGGATAGAAGCGAATAAAGTAGACGAGTCCGATGATCAGCAGCAGCATACCCCACCAGATCCCCATGTGCAAATTTGCTAATACGGGCGGGTGGACGGGCGGCACGTAAAGCTCATAAATGCCGGAGCCGAAAATCAGAATACCGTAAGCCGTCAGCAGCAGGCCGATGAAAAACCAGATGGAAAGAAAACCGGGTCCGTGCATAATTCCTCTACCAGAAAATGATGTTCAGCGCGATGAAGACAATGGAAACCAGAACCACCCAGAACATCGGCCGCTGCGTCAATGGCAAGCCCTTCTCATAGGGAATTTCGGTCGCGCCATAAACCAGCCCGGTCAGTTCCGATATCGGTTTGGGTTTGGTCATTAAACTCACAACGACCGTGACCGCGCTGCAAATCAGCCACGACCAAAGCGCACGGTACATATTTTCGGCCATGTCCTTGGCATGCGGCGACAGCGCAATCACAGAAATGGCGGAGGGATCAAGCTTTACCCAAGCCCACATCACTATCGAACTCGTCGTGCCGCAAAGCAGACCCCAGAACCCACCGGCCGGTGTTGCGCGTTTCCACAGCATGCCGAAGATAACGGTCCCAAACAGCGGCGCGATGAAGAAACTGAAAAGCGCCTGGACGTAATCCATAATGCTGGCAAACTGCATCACCAGATAAGCCGTGCCGATACTGACCAGCACACCGAGTACGGTGCACCAGCGGCCCACGCTGACGTAATGCGCATCCGTCGCATCTTTATTAATGGTGGCGCGGTAAATATCGTAGGTCCAGACGGTAGCAAATGCGCTCACATTCCCGGCCATACCCGACATGAACCCGGCAATCAGCGCGGTTATACCCAGTCCAAGCAAGCCCGGGCCGCAGTAGCGCGCCAGCATCAGCGGCAAAACTTCGTTGTAAGAGTGCAGCCCATTAATGGCCTGCCCTTCCCCCACCAGACGTTCCGGCAAAACAGCCAGCGCCAATAGCCCCGGGAGAATGACGATGAACGGCACCGCCATTTTGAAGGCTGAGCCAATAATCGGCGCCATCTGCGCGCTGCGGAGATCTTTCGCCGCCAGCACCCGCTGAACCACCAGAAAATCCGTCGTCCAATAACCAAAGGAAATGACAAATCCCAGCCCAAGCACTATGCCCGTCCAGTGGATTCCCATGGGATTGTCGCTGAAAGCCCCCAGACCGCTCCACATGTGCGTGTAGTCCTGTCCGGGCCAGCGCTCATGAATGCGCGCCACCATGCCATGCCAGCCGCCGGCTTCCACCAGGCCAAGAATCGAAATCACAATTGCGCCCAGCCAAATTAGGAAGAACTGCAAAACTTCGTTAAAGATCGCCGAAAGCAGGCCGCCCAGAAATACATACGCCATCACGGTCAGGGACGAAATCCAGATACTGAAGCTGATGTCCCAGCCCAGGATGATGCGCATAACCAGCGCCATGGAATACATATTGATGCCGCTCATCAGCACCGTCATGAACCCGAAGCTGACGGCCGACAACAGCCGGGATGATTCGCCAAAACGAAGCTTCAAATATCCCGGCACGGAATGCGTCCGGGAGATGTAATAGAACGGCATCATCACAATCGCCAGGAAAAGCATGGCGGGAATAGCGCCGATCCAATACCAGTGAGTGGCCAGAATGCCGTACTGATAGGCCGATCCAGCCCACCCCATCAGTTCGAGCGAACCCAGGTTAGCGGCGACAAAACTGAGGCCGGCGACCCACGAACTCATATCGCGCCCGGCAAGGAAGAAATCCTCTCCGGTTTTGGTGAACCGCTTGAGGTACAAGCCGATCCCCAGCACCATCACAAAATAGAGCGCGATGACCAGCAGGTCAATAGTTCCTAGCGAAAGTAATTTCGTAGGCGGAGCAGTTTGCAGGAACGCAAAGACTTGCAACATGAGAAGTGTTGCGCAGTAGTGTATCAGAGTTATGAGGCCAAACGAGCCCCGAAGCTATTTGACATATCTAATCAAATAGCCATCAATAAGATAGAGGCTACCATGAAAGCTTCACATTAAGTCTTGTTTAGCCTTGAATTTCGCCGTCTCGCATAGTGACAATCCGGTCGGCGTAGGCGGCCGCTTCCGGATTGTGGGTAATCATCAAGATCGTCTGTCCGATCCGCTTGTTCAGATCCCGCAGAACCCCTAACACTGCCGTGGAGTTAGCTGTGTCCAGGTTTCCCGTAGGCTCATCGGCCAGCAACAAGGCCGGTTGATTCACCAGCGCTCGCGCAATGGCCACCCGCTGCTGTTCGCCCCCCGAAAGGGCCCGTGGCTTGTGCTGCAGACGATTCTGAATTCCCAGCAGTTCCAAGGTCTGGCTAAAGCCGGCTGGACGAGTCTTGACGTGTGCAATATCTTGAGCCAGAGCGATGTTATCGGCGGCGGAAAGCGTCGGCAGCAGGTTGTATTTCTGAAATACAAAACCCACCTTGCGCTGCCTCATCTCCGTACGCTGACTATCAGTCATCGTCCGCAGGTTCACGCCGTCGATAAACACGTCACCCGATGTGGGAGGCGCCAGGCCACCCAGAATATTGAACAAAGTGGACTTGCCCGAACCAGATGGCCCGACAATCGCCAGAAACTCGCCGTGTTCCACATCGAGGTTAACGCCGCGCAGCGCATGAACCTCGACATCGCCGGTCCGGTAAGTCTTGCGTAAATTACGAACCTGAATCATGCTGGCGCTTGTTGTTGTGCTCTTTGATGTTGTTCCGCTACTCATACGACAGAGCCTCAATGGCATCCTGGCGCGCCGCCCGAAGGCCTGGATAAAGAGCGCCTAAAATGGCCCCCGCCAAAGCAATTGCCGCTGCCTTCGGCCACCAGTCAGGAACGTCAACCACGGTGAGCGAGGCCGGGATTGTATTCAGGATGGCGAGTTTCGCCAGATAGGCGAGACCCACGCCCAGGATCCAGCCAATGAGAGAAAGCACAATGGCTTCCCGCATCAGCAGATCGATGATCTTGAGCGGCTTCGCGCCCAGGGCCTTCAGAATTCCGATCTCGCGGGTTCGTTCCACGACAGCGGTATACATCGACAGGAACACAACCAGAAACCCGACCATTACGGTCATGGCAACGACCACGTTGATGAAAATCTTGAGTTGAGGAATATTGTTGATGTTGAACTGCGAAACAAAGTCCTGAATCGAAATCGCCTGCAGATTGCCTCTCGTCGCCGCATCAAGCTGCTTCACAGAGGCGTTCACCTTCGACGGGTCCTCCAGTTTCACCAGAACTTGAGAAACATGGCCCCCGTTCCCCGTCAGGTATTGCAGGGTAGCCAGGGGCACGACAAGGCGAGCTAGCATCCCCCCTTGGATAATGCCCGCAACATGCCAGACATGCTTTATCAGAGTAACGGTCTGGCCTACTTCGAAGTGATGTTGGCGCGCGTAATACTCATCCACCAGCAGGTCATCCGGGCCTTTCGGCGGACCGCCCGAAACGTAGTGGAAACCGCCGTTCAATTTAGAAAACTCTGGTATGTCCACGCCGCTGATGGACGTGACCAGTTCAACGTTCTGCATCAGCACACCCACGGCCATGGCCACGTTCGGCTGCTTTGCAACAAATTGGACAAACTTCTGGTCCACTTGCCCGGTCGAAAAGGAGAAGGTGCCCTGTGTGCCGGGCTTCAAGAAAATATCCGCGCCGGTACCCTTGGCCCGGTTGGCCGAGTCCTCCAGCAGGCCGCGGCTCAGCCCTATCAGTGTCAAAATCGACATGATTTGAAAGCCAACCACCAGCGCGCTTAGAAACGTGCGCACCCATCGGTATTTCAAATTTTCGATAACTAATCTGTTCAACATCAATTTTTATGGTTTGGGCGCTTCCAGCTTTTGCTGTGTTTCTACCGTATACAAATGGCACTTTTGGGTTTCTTCGCTAAATCTGAACCGCGGATTGAAGAAGAGCGCAATACGTGCGCTGCCGGTCCCATCCACGGACTTAGTGAGCCACGCGCCATCCGATTGGCGCTCTCTCAATACATGAAGTTTGAAGCCCTTGTGAAGGTTAGCAAACAGACCACCTGCAATCCTCACATCCTGATCCGTCTGAAAGCGGAGTTCTAGCGGCTGGCCGCTCTCTTCGTCAATCCAAATGCGTCCGTCCAGAGCTTTAGCGAACTTTTCCTCCAGATTTTTAGGGTGGAAGGACGGATCGCCGGACAAGTCGTACGTAATAATTGAACGCCCATTGCGCGTCTCCCGGTGCCCGTTGGTAAATCGGACCGCACGCAGAAAAGAGTTCACTTCCTTGCCCACCCGGTCGATTTCGCCCGTGGCCTGACTTTGATCGCTGAAGCGGTTTACATCTTTGTTGACGTGGTCCTGCTCCTTCCGCTCGCTCCGGCCGGATAACGGCACACCATCCTTGGCCAGAATGTGCTCAAGTTGGATTCCGTTGACGTAGAAGCGTTCCTTGAGCACTGAACGTTCCTTTTTCACCGAACCGTTATCATCCAATTCCTCGTTCTTCTCCAGCACCCTGCACGAGTATTTTTCAAGGTCTTTCTCTGACTGCAGCAGGGTGCTGCGGGCGCGCTTCATTAATTCCCTTGGATCGGGTAGCGGCTTCTGGGTCTCTCCTCCTAGCACGGAGCCAAGTGTCATCCCCACTACAATCTGCACAGCCAGAAACTTGGCACCGCTCTTTAACCGGTCCGTCATGTGGGCAGGGCCCGCGGTCATCGGTATTTTCAAAAGATCGAACATCGACTATACATACAGACGTTTTCATTTGGGCATCTGGCCGAAAACAAACAGCGCATAGACTTGACCCCAGAACTTCATCTTCGCGCGACTAAATTAAAATTGCTGTGGCGGGACTGGTGTTGCAGTTTAATTCGTGGTACATAAGGGGTAGGTGCAAGCGGGATCTGCTTCAAGTTGCTACCGATAGCTGGAATCCGCTAAAACGAAAACCATCCGAACTTGAAAGAGTCCAGGCCTCAGTTTCTGGGTGCCTGTACTACGGAGCAAGTGCGCACCTGAAGTATTCCCAGTTTCCGAACGACACAGGAATCGGAGTGCTCGACCGGATAACTGGAACCCCAAGGAGTCGATCAACGCATGGACGGAGATCGCAAATACAGACAAGCGGGCTACCACGATTCAGATCGAGGATCCGCTGGTTACCGCGCCGATCGGCCCAAGCAACAAGGGCCTAAACAACCGCTGGATATCACTGGCCCGAAGCTGCCCCGATTGGTGCAAAGTGTGGTTGCATCGCGCTGCTTCAAATGCTCAACTACGCTGGCAGGCGACACTGATTTCAAAGGTTTCTGTCCCAAGTGCAGTGCCGCTCTGCATTGCTGTAAGCAGTGCGTCCACTTTGACTCATCCACTCGCTTCCAATGCACCAAGCCTATTCCGGCTCGAATACCGCTGAAGGATCAGGTGAATGATTGCGCCTTATTTGCGCCCATGGTGACCGTTGCGCGCGATGCTGTCCACAATGGCGGCGGCTACAGCCAGGCGCGAGTCGTGGATCAAACGGTGCAAACGCCGCGCAACGCATCCGATGCACGCGCCGCGTTTGATAGCTTGTTTAAGAAGTAGAGTTTTTTCTGCTCGCTTGTCCTATGCTGATGTCCTGTGCTGAATGTTGCGGCGCATCATCCAGCCGGTAGGACTCTGAGCACAATGACGCAATGGGATCTCCAAAAATCAAAAAGCGTGGCGCTGCGGCGGCCCCGCCATCCCGCATGCCCCGGCAAGCGGCCATACCCTGCCTCGTCCTGGTTGCTTTAGCGATAATCATGGCCGGCCTGCTGTTGTTCTTTTCGCTTCGTTCCGCTACTTAGTTGGCTAACATAACAACGAATGCGAACTGATGGTAGAGCGGCGGACCAACTCCGTGAAACAAGAATCACCACTGATTTTCTGAAGACAGCGGAGGGATCGGTACTGATTGAATCCGGCAATACACGCGTCCTTTGTGCCGCTACTGTCGAAGACAGCGTTCCCGGTTTTCTGAGGGGTACGGGCAAGGGCTGGGTGACTGCCGAGTATTCCATGTTGCCCCGCGCCACATCCACCCGCACACCTCGCGAATTGACGAAAGGACGCCCCTCCGGACGCACCCACGAGATCCAGCGTTTAATTGGCCGCGCCCTGCGCTCGGTCGTCGATTTGAAAGCATTGGGCGAGCGCAGCGTCATTCTCGACTGTGACGTCATTCAGGCGGACGGCGGTACCCGGACCGCAGCCATCACCGGCGCTTATGTCGCCTTGGCCATCGCCTTAAACACACTCGTCGCATATAAAGCACTCGCCAAGAGTCCCTTGATTGATTCGGTTGCCGCCACGAGCGTAGGGCTGGTCGCCGGTGTACCCATGCTGGACCTTGCCTACGAAGAAGATTCCCGCGCCGATGTGGACATGAACGTGGTCATGACGGGCAGCAACAAATTCGTTGAAGTGCAGGCCACCGCCGAACAAGTGGCATTTGATGACGATCAAATGGCTCAACTGATCGCACTCGCCCGAATTGGCCTCACCGGTTTGCGGGACCTACAAAACGCGGCTATCGCCACACGTTCCAAAGCTTGATGGAAACTATTTTTGCCTGCTCCAGCAACCCCGGCAAATTGCGGGAATTTCAGCTAGTGGCGAGCGAGCTGGGGATCACCGGTTTCGATCTGGTCAAGCTCCCCGGTTTGAAAGAAATCGCACCGCCCGAAGAGAATGGCATCACGTTTGAGGAGAATGCCGGTCTGAAGGCCTTGCACTATTCCAGTCTTACCAGCAACCTGGTGCTGGCTGATGATTCGGGGTTGGAAGTGGATGCGCTGGGTGGCGCGCCCGGTGTTTACTCAGCGCGATATGCCGGACCATCCGCCACAGATCAGTTGAACAACGAATTGCTGCTGGACAATATGGCCAACGAAGCCAATCGGGCCGCGCGTTTCGTCTGCGCCATCGCCATTGCCCGGCAAGGACAGGTGCTTCACACCGTTCGCGGCGTCGTTGAGGGTCAACTGCTGAATTCAGCAGCCGGGCCCCACGGTTTTGGTTACGACCCGCTTTTCTATTACCCTCCGTTCGCTTGCAGCTTTGGCGAGCTGGATGACAAGCGGAAATTCAGTGTCAGCCATCGTGGTAACGCTCTGCGGAATCTCTTTCTATGGCTTAGCCGTTACTACGTGCAGCCTTGATCTTTCGATAAGATACAGGGGTGCACCGCTTCTTACTTCATAATGGCGAGATCCGCGGGACGGCGGAAAAGCTGCTTTCGCCGGGTCAGGTCGGCTATATGAACGGCTGGGGCGTCTTCAGCACAATTCGCGTCTGCGACGGCATCTTGTTCGCATTTCCCCGTCATTATGCGCGCCTCCGTTTTGACGCGGAACGGATGCATGTTCCTTTCCCCTATTCAGCCACTCAATTGGAAACTGAACTCCTGAAGTTGGTGGCAGCCAACGGAGCGCAAAATGCCACGCTGCGAGTGGCGCTGGTACGCAACCGCGGCGGCATCTTCGAAGGTACACAGATCGCACAGGATTGTGACCTGGTGGCCTTTACCGCTGATCTGAACCATTGGGGCGAAGGCGTAAGGTTGAACTATGTTCCCAACGGGCGTTTCGGCGTCAGCCCGTATGCCGGAGCAAAGATCACTTCCTGGGTGGAAAACCTGGTGTGGAACGAGACCGCTCGCACCAACGGCTTCGATGAAGTTTTGCTGCTGAATGAAAAGGGCGAGATCAGCGAGTGTACGTCGGCTAATGTCTTCGCAGTCTTTGGAAATCGCATTGTCACTCCGCCGCTGGCTACCTCGGGTTGTCTTCCCGGCGTTACCCGAGCCCTGCTACTGGAGGAAGTAAACGTTCCCGGCCTTCGCTTTCAGGAAGCAACCTTGACACCCGCCGACATGCCGGCGAGCGACGTCAGCTTCATCACCTCCACAACTCGTGATCTGCTGCCCATTTTCGAAATCGACGGCGTTGCCCTGAACCGGAATCGGGAGTTGATGCTGCAGCTCCAGCAAGCGTTTGTGAACCACCGCGCCCAATACGTATCCGCAAAACTCCAATCAGAGGAAGTACAGCCTGCGTGAATCAGAGCGCTTTCCAATGCCCGCATTGCGCAAGCGCTGATGTCCGCCGTTCACGGCGTCAGGGCCTGGGAGAGATTCGCGGAATGTTCCTGGGCATCTTCCCGTTTCGCTGCCTGGGCTGCGGCGAGCGCTTCTTCGGCAGCGTCTGGATGCTTGCCATGCGGGATTATGCACGCTGCCCCAAATGCCTGCGGCTAGATGTTTTGCCTTGGCCTAGAACGGACGTCCACCTGTCGCGCTGGAGCCGCTTCCTGCTCGTCTTGGGAGCCCATGTTTACCGCTGCATCCCCTGCCGCCGCTACTTTGTAAGTTTTCGCTCCCGCGTTTTCGGGGCCGCGCCCGTGTCAAACCTGGGCGACCCGGCTAACTGATCGAAGCTACCGGATCCTTTTGCTTCGACAACACCAGCAGGCATCCGATTTGCTCTCCTAACGTGCTCAGCATCTCCATATCGCCTCCCGAGTGAATATGCGCCTCGCGATGCTGAACATTGATCACGCCGACCACCTTATTTTGCGAAATAATTGGCACCGAGAGAAAGGCCTCAAATGTGTCCTGAGGGAGATCCTTGAAATACTTGAAGCGAGGGTCATGGTAAGCCTCCCGCGATATCGCCAGCAGTCGCCGTTCGCGCGCTACCCAGCCGGTTAAGCCTTCATTCAGCCTCAGGCGGACACGTCCTAGATTGGAATGGTTCTGGTCGCTCGACGCGAATAGCACAAGTTGATTGTCTTCAACCAGATAAACCAGGCAGGAGTCACATCCTAAGAAATCTTTGACCAGCGCCACTATCTCGTCGAGGACGCCGTCCAGGCTCATATCGCGAGTCATCAGACGGCTGACACGTTGAAAAAGCCTAAGTTGTTGCTCAGCGCGTTCCAGCCGCGCTTCCAAATCACGAACTTTAGACACCTTGTGTATTATTACAGACCCAATGCGAACGTGGAAAATCTCGTTGAAAATAATAAAGTTGGAGGATAAAGAACACCGATACCCACATGAATATTGCAAGGTAGTAACATGAATGGAGCAAACTTGAGGAGATACTTTTTGCATGTGGAGTAAAAGAAAAGAAGAGGAGCTGCCGCCGCCACAGCGCCTCGGCGAAAAGCCACCGACAGTGAACACGGCCGCTGCGCCAGCATCCGCAGTTGAACCACAGAGGAGAGAAGCAGTACCAATGTCATCGCCAAGCAGAACTTTTGAATCGGACGCGACACCCATCAGCCGCGGCATCGGCGGCTCAGCAGCCCTGGGCAAGAACGTCACCGTAAAGGGCCAGATTTTCGCGCGGGAAGATCTGACAATCGATGGAGAGGTGGAAGGTACCGTCGAGTGCCACGAACACCGCCTTACAATCGGACCCAACGCCCGCGTTCAAGCCGGCCTGAAGGCTCGCGAAATTATCATCCAGGGTTCCATTCAGGGAAACGTGGACGCCACCGACAAGATCGACATCAAAAAAGAAGCGAAGCTGGTGGGCGACATCAAAACCAGCCGCATCGTCATTGAAGACGGCGCTTATTTTAAAGGAAGCATCGATATTTCAAAGTCCACCACTCGGCCCACATCTCAGGGGGCGCCGGTACCCGCGCCAGTCCCTGCTACAGTGCCCGCGGCAGCCGTGACGCCGACGCCGGCGGTAGTCGGCGGCACTGGACGCTAAATTATTCCTGGCGCAAGGGCCGGCTGTGTTAACCCGGTCCTTGCGGCCAGCACGTTTTCCGCAAAAAAGAACCAGACTGCCGACTTATGAAATTCGGAGCCGCCAAGGTACCGTTCGCTAAACCCGCTTCTAAAGAGCCTTTAGCGCAGACTCGCCTCAGCAATGGCTTTGAACAGTTTTACAGCTTTCTGCAAGGCCGGGAAAGCCTCTCTGTCCTGGATATGTCGGGCGCGAGTCAGGCAAACATCAGCTTCATCACCAACGCCGGACACCGCATCTCATCCGACGACATCCTCGGAACCATGCAGCAGTGCTTTGGCAATGATTTTTATGATGGGCAGCAAGCCGCCAGTACGGCTCAGAGATTTGTGGAGCAGGCGCTTACTTTCCCCGACGAGTTCTTCGATGGGGCGCTGGTCTGGGATGCCATGCAATTCCTGGTTTCGCCGGTCTTGGAACAGACGGTGGAACAACTGCTTCGCGTCCTCAAACCCGGCGGTCTTCTCCTCGCGTTCTTCAATGCCGACGAGAAGGTAACCAGGATTCCGGTGCATAACTACCGCATACAGAGTCAGAAGACACTGCTGATGTTCAATCGCGGCGGCGACCAGCACGTACAGTATTTCAATAACCGGACCATTGAGAGGCTTTTTGAAAAGGCCGAATCCGTTAAATTTTTTCTCACGCGCGATCACCTGCGCGAAGTCTTAGTTCGCAAATAGCAAGCGACTAAGCTGGTAAAGAAGTACCCGCACAAGCGCGCCGGTCTGGCGCGCCGTTTTTTTTTATGCCGGCGGTTTCATGAATCCCGGCGCTTTCGTTCAGAAGGAGCTTCGTTGGCTTTAGAAGATGACATGTTGCACCAGCGCCATGAGCGGCTGGCCCAGATTCGCGCGCTCGGCTTTGACCCCTACGGGCAAGCGTTCGATTTCTCCCACACCATCCCCCAAATCCTGGCGGACTACGGCAACCACACCGCTGAACAGTTGTCCGGGAAGCTCCAGGTAAAGGTCGCCGGCCGCATTCAGACCATTCGCCGGATGGGCAAGGCCGGGTTCATGCACCTTTCGCAAAACGGCGAACGTTTGCAGGTCTATGTGCGCAAGGACGATGTCAGTGAGACCGCCTACAGCCTCTATGAACTCTTGGATTTGGGCGACATTATTGGCGTCAGCGGCTACCTGTTTCGCACGCGGACTGGTGAATTGAGCATTCACGTGCAGGAACTCACGTTCCTGGCCAAAATTATGCTCTCCATGCCGGAAAAATGGCACGGCCTGGAAGACGTGGAGACTCGCTACCGGCAGCGCTATCTGGATCTCATCGCCAATCCCGAAGTGCGGAAAATCTTTGTCACGCGCACCAAAATCATCCGAGCCCTCCGGAGCGAACTTGATGCTCGCGGATTCCTCGAAGTCGAAACGCCCATGATGCAGGCCTTGTACGGCGGAGCCACCGCGCGTCCCTTCATTACGCATCACAACGCCCTGGACATCGATCTTTATTTGCGCATCGCGCCCGAGCTTTATCTGAAGCGGCTGGTGGTGGGCGGAATCGAGCGTGTGTACGAAATCAACCGTAATTTCCGGAACGAAGGCGTCTCAACCCGCCACAACCCGGAGTTTACGATGCTCGAGTTCTACCAGGCCTACACCGATTACCGCGGCATGATCGCCTTGACCAAAGACCTGTTAAGGGCGGTCGCCATCGAAGCCACCGGATCTACTCGTGTGACATACCAAGGCAATGAACTTGACTTCGGCAACGTGCACGAATATTCTATGCGCGAAGCCTTGGTTGCCTTCTGGCGAGGTGAACTGAAGCCCTCGCTGGATGACGTAAAATCTCCCGATTGGTTGAAGTCGCATTCACGGGAGCAAACACCCGGCGCCGCTCTGGTGGATCTGTTTGAAAGGCACGTAGAAGGCCAGCTCATCCAACCCACTATCATCTACGACTTTCCAGTCGACGTCTCGCCTTTATCCAAGAACAAGCGGGACGAACCCGAATTTGTGGAGCGCTTCGAACTCTTTGTTGCCGGCATGGAAATAGCCAACGCCTTCACCGAACTCAATGACCCGCAAGAACAGCGCCGCCGCTTCGAGCAACAGCTCGCCCGCAAAGAAGGTGGAGACGAAGAGGCCCACGTCATGGACGAAGATTACATCCGCGCCCTCGCCTACGGCATGCCGCCAGCCGGCGGCGAAGGTATCGGCATCGACCGCCTCACCATGCTCATGACCGACCTGAAATCCATCCGCGATGTCATTCTCTTCCCCTTACTTCGACCCGAAGGAGAGATTGGGTTGGTGAAAAAGTTGCGCGAGTTAGAACCGTAAACCTCGAACCCAAGACAAAGAACGGTGTTAGCCCGCTGGCTGTAGCCGCAAAACTTGGCCCGCTATCATTCAAGACGCCGAACTGAGGAACTCACCTCAAAATAACTGTTGACCATAATTGACAGCTTATATAACAATGTACTTATGAATGGCCTCGATGTCGCCTTCTCCGCTTTGGCGGATCCGACGCGCCGGGCTATCCTTGCGCGTCTGGCCGACGGGGAGGCAACGGTAAGGGAACTCGCCGAACCATTCAAAATGACGCAGCCGGCCGTCTCGCAACACCTGAAAGTGCTTGAAGATGCAGGGCTCATTGTTCGCCGGATCGAAGGCACAAAGCGCCCCCGCCGCCTCGCCAAGGCAGGTATCGAAGCCATAGACCAATGGCTCAACTTACTCCGAAGAGCACTCGACAAAAACTACGACCGGCTCGACGAGGTTCTGGCCGGTATGGAACAACCCAAAAAGGAGAAAAACGATGAGCAAGCTGACGCTGAAGACTGAAGGCGATACGCACCTGGTGGTTACCCGGCGCTTCGCCGCCACTCCAGAGGCCGTATACCGTGCCCACACCGATCCGGATTTAATCCGGCAATGGTTGCTCGGCCCGGAGGGCTGGACAATGCCGGTCTGTATCAATGACTCGAGACCGGGCGGCAAAATTCGTTACGAGTGGACAAACGGCAAAGGCGCTGGATTCCACCTGACCGGCGAATATCTGGAACTTCAGCCTTACAGCCGGATCGTTCACGTAGAGCGGATGTACCTGCCGGACCCTACCCCGGACAATCATGTCGAAACCAGGTTCGAGGCGGACGGCACGGGAACGCTGATGACCATGCGAATGACGCTGCCCGACCCTCAGACACGCGCGGCTATGCTCGCAACAGGAATGGAGGCGGGAATGGAAGCGAGCTACGTGCGGCTGGAAGCTGTGCTGTAGTGTCACCGTCACGGTTTATAAGCGTCGCCGAGTTGCTGTATTAACGCATCGCGCAGAGGACCACGAGCCAGAAACCGGATAACCGGCTGCCCAATGGTCAGGAAGATGCGCAGCGGCGTGGAAGGAATCGTGGAAAGAAGCACAGAAACGACCTTCTTGAAGCGCTCAAGGATCAGTTTCACAATTGAATCAAGATCAGCTTTACTCACCTTGGCCCGTTCGACACGAGGAATACATTGCGTGAGAGACTTGCTACAAAGCGGAATGATCGGGAACCAAACATCTGAAGTGCTTGCCTGTGCCGCGGGCAGTGGTTTGCCTGACTCGCAATCCCCTGAGTCCTCATAGTACGCGCCGGGTGCTGGGCGCTTAAATTGATCAGTCACGGCCGTCCTGGCCGCCGGGTTCAAGAGATCAAGCCCTGCCTTGATAATCACGTTATCTGCCGGAAGCACAAAAGAGTCCCGGAGAAACTTCTGGCAATTACGTCGGCCCAGCGCATAGTCATGCGCCCTAAAACCTCGATGAAAGAACCCGCCGAACGCCCCTAGACTGGCACACTGCAGGGCTGGCGGTTGATTTTGCTCCTGACCTCCGGCGTGCTCGGAGGCCAATTGATGATCGGAGGGAGCAATCACGAACCGGTCAAACGTAGCGCCCTCCATGACTTGATTGAGTGATTCTCCGAAAAAACGCGACTGCGAAATCAACGCTCCCAACAGGCTTCCCATAACCGCAAAGATGCTCCGGCGTTTAAGAGGTTGATAACTCAGATCGAACAACTCGGTACTCGGGAAGGGAGCGACATTAATCGTCGCCCGGTCAGCGGCAATCGCTGATACCTTACCACTGCGGTCAAGTAACGCGGGAGCAAGCTTCGCCAGATGGTCGTGCGCGTAATTAAAGGGATCGTTATTAGTAACTCCGCCATCCACGTTGAGCGTTTGAAGCGGATCAGGAGTACCGGGCGGGAAGTTAGGCTTGATGGGCGGCGGTGTGCCTTCTGCCTCCGACGAAACAGACTCCCACATGGGCGGAGTGTACTCACACAAATTCCGCTCTAAAATCCGAGGAGCCAGAAAGAGGGGGAACGCGCCCGTCGCGATAGCCGCCGTCTTGAGGATTCCCCAGCCTCCGTCTGGACCAGGCTTCGTAAAATCCAGAGCATGCGCGCACCGCGCCTTAGGCACGCTCTTGCCGGGTCCGACATATTCAAAGCGGATGCGGTCGCCGAAGAAAGAAGTGGTCTCTTCGATCGAACCCGGCGAGGCGCCATTGAGGGAGTACGGCGTGCCGCGCAAATTCGTCAGCGAAAGAAACAATGTGAGATCGGGTGAGACATAGTTTCTCTTTACGGATGATGCGCCGGGCGTAAGCGCATAGCTGGCAATCTCCTCAATGATTGTTGAATCCAGCAGCGAGACAACCGGCGCTCCCGCCTTCTGTAAGTCGTCCGTTCCCAGTAGCTTCGTAATGTCAATCCGATTGACCCAGCCTTCGTAGAAGCGGTTGTTCGTACCCGTTCTGCTTGTGTCGCGGATGTGTTCGAAATTCTCTTTGAGCAGGACCGCGGATATAGCCGCGCACATGCCGCCGGCCGAAGCGCCCGAGATTACTTCTATGCTTACGTCATGAAGCGGGACAATCGCGCCGCTCTCCTTGGCCGCCTGCCATTCGTCCAGCGCATCAATCAGAAAGTCCAGGACGCCTGCCGTATACGCTCCGGCGGAAACAGCGCCCGCCATGCTGATGCCAATCCTAAAAGATGACACGTGAGAATACCTCCCTCAGTTGGCGGCTCTATAATACTGCACGCGAAGAGTCCCGAGCTATCGGCGTCAACCTTGGCAGAAATTGCTTTGCGCTGACCTACCGCTCGAAGATCGTTCCCTGCCCCAATAACCACTCCGGATCCACCCGTCGCTTAACCGCCTTCATCGCCTCCAGATCACTTGCCGGATACATCAATCGGAGCAAATTCGTCTTATGCTTCCCCACCCCATGCTCAGCTGCGACCGTCCCACCCAACCCGATTACAAACCGGGCGAACTCCGTCATCAACTCCTCGGCCACCGCCGCATCCTCCGGTCCACGCGCCAGCAGATTCACATGGACATTGGCGTCCCCTACATGTCCGAAGATTGCATAATGCCCCGCAAACAAAGCCTCGCAACGCTCCACATAGAAACGGTAAAGCTCCCGGTTCCGATCCAGCGGAACAGCAAAATCTGTCCCGAACTTGGCCCCGCTGCGACGCCCATGGTCCACCATCATTACCGGCAGATCATGCCGAAACTTTCGAAACCGCTCCCGGTCTACCGCACTTAGCCCAAACCAGGACTGCTCTTCAAAAGCACTCTGAGCAACTAACCGCTGCAGCCATTTCTCGACTTCAGGGTCATCGTTCCCACTTAGATCCTGCTCAATCATCAAAGCCGATTTCGCGTCTGCCGGGATATCCGTGTACCTGGGTCGCAAATAATTCAACGACCGCTCATCTAGTGACTCCAATAGCCGCAAACCGCCGATAGGCCGCCAAACCTCCACCGCCTCCAGAGCAGCCTCCTCGCTCCGGAAGAAAACGACCCCGCTGAGCAACGCGGCAGGCTCCGGCAGCAGTTGCAGTTCCGCCTCGGTGATAATGGCCAGCGTCCCCTCGCTGCCGGAAAGTAATTCAACCCACTCAAGATCAGGCTGCAAATAGTATCCCGCTGAATTCTTGGTCGTGGCCGGTGGCTTCACACATTGATAAGGGAAATGAACCCGATCGCCCCTCCGAAAGGTCTCCACCCGCCCATCCATAAACACGGCAGTGATCGAAAGCACATGATGCCGCACCGCGCCAAAGCGGAAGCTGCGCGCGCCGCCGGCATTCGTCGCGATAATGCCGCCAATGGAAGCCGAAGTCTCCGTCGGATTCGGACCAAAGAACTGCTTCGTCTTACCAGCTTCGCGATGTAGATCCGCCAAACTGACACCCACTCCACAGCGTGCCCTGCCCGCTGAAATCTCCAACGTTTGAAACCTGCTCAGCGAGATCACCCAGCCGCTTTTGGGCACGCGCGCCCCCGTCAATCCTGTGCCAGCGCCCGCCACAGTCAGCGGAATCTTCCGCTGCGATGCCTCCAGAACAACCTCACGCACCTCCTCAATGGTGGAGGGTACAAAAAGCCGTTCCGCCGAACCCTTATAGCCTGACGAATCCTCCAGAAAAGGCGTCAGATCCTCAGCCGATACTTCCATCAACTAATAGTATTGTTCTTGGTACATGTCGCGTTTTGAGTGGATGGTCGCGCTTCGTTATCTCGCGGCCAAGCGGAAGCAGACGGTAATTTCCGTCATTACAGTGATTTCCATTCTAGGAGTGGCTGCTGGCGTGGCCGCGTTGATCATCGCGCTCGCCATCAACAACGGTTTCCAGAGCGCCCTACAAGCCAGCATGTTGAGCGCAACTGCGCACATTAACATTCTGGAACGCAATCCGGAATTCGGAATCAGCAACTGGGAGATGCTCATCCCCCGCCTGCTCAAAATCCCGCATGTCGTCAGCGCCACGCCCGGCCTCTACGGTCAGGTCGCCATTCAAGGACCGCTTGTGGGCTCAGGCGCCGTCTTGAAAGGCGTGCCCTTCGGCAAAGGGAATCCGCCGCCCGAACTCTTGCGCCATTTGAAAGCCGGCTCCATCGCTGTCTTCGATGAACCAGTCCATGAACCCGCCATCGTCCTGGGCGCAAAGCTCGCCGAGCAAAACAACATCCCCCTGAACAGCCGCGTCACCATCATCAGCCGCGGCCAGCTCACCCCGATGGGCATGGTTCCCGGCCTGTTTCACTTCCGCGTCGTCGGCTTCTTCGAATCCGGTCTTTACGATCTGGATTCCGCCTGGGCCTTCACTTCCCTGCCCATGGCGCAACGAGTTCTAGACTTGGCGGACGTGGTCAACACCATCGAACTGCGCCTCGACGATATCTTCCAAGCACCGGAAGTCGCGCAGCAAGTGGAAAAAATCACCGGGCCCAAACTCATCGCGCAAACCTGGATGGAGCAAAACCGGCCGCTGCTGAATGCCCTACGCCTTGAAAAAACCGTCAGTCTCATCACCGTAGGCCTCATCGAACTAGTCGCCGCGCTCAATATTCTAGTTGTGCTCGTCATGCTCGTCATGGAGAAGCATCGCGATGTCGCGATCCTGATGTCCCTGGGCGCACGCCGTCAACAGGTGCAGCGCATCTTCATGCTGCAAGGCTTAATCATCGGCGGCCTGGGATGCCTAATCGGGCTGGTCATCGGCTATGGAGTTTCGGCGCTGTTCAACCATTTCCGATTGCTTCAACTCGACGAACAGATCTACGCCCTAAGCTACGTACCGTTTCTCAGCCGCTGGACCGATGCCATTTGGGTAGCCGCCCTCGCCTTACTGACCAGTTTCATCGCGACGCTTCATCCGGCTCGCACTGCCGCGAAAATCGCCCCAGCCGAAGCACTCCGCTACGAATGAAAAAAGCCCGCCATTTTCAGGCGGGCTTTTTTAGCTATTCGAACTATTCAATCTCACGTGGGCGCTTTTTACGGTTGCGCTTGCGGGCGAGAGCTTCTTTCGTGCGGCGTTTTTCACCCGGTTTCAGGTAAAAAGAATGTCGCTTAATTTCTTTAACAATGTCTTCTTGCTGTACTTTGCGTTTAAAACGTCGCAGAGCGCTTTCAAGCGTCTCGCCATCTTGCAGATGGACTTCTGCCAATTAAAATTCACCTGCCTTTAACAGTCTTGTTCAATTATAGCTCGAAGCCCTAACAGCCTGCTCTGCTTGCTACATTGGGAAACGCATGGAAATTGTCAGAGTTATTGGGCGGGAGATTCTGGATTCGCGCGGCAATCCCACCGTGGAAGCCGATGTAATACTGGCGGACGGCACCATCGGTCGTGCCGCAGTGCCTTCAGGCGCATCTACCGGTGAGCACGAAGCTGTGGAGCTTCGCGATGGCGACAAGAGCCGCTACTTAGGCAAAGGAACCACCAAAGCCGCCGACCACGTAACCAAGCTGATCTCGCCTGCACTTGCTGGCTTAGACGCTGCCGACCAGACCCTTATTGATCAGACGATGCTCGACCTGGACGGTACGCCCAACAAAGGCAAACTGGGCGCAAATGCAATTCTGGCCGTATCCATGGCCGCCGCTCGCGCCTCCGCCGAGTCTGAAATGACTCCGCTTTATCGGTACATCGGTGGCGTCAATGCCCGCACACTGCCCGTGCCCATGATGAACGTCATCAACGGCGGCGCGCATGCCGATAGCTCGGTGGACCTCCAGGAGTTCATGCTCGCTCCCATCGGCGCAACTAAGTTTTCTGAAGCGCTGCGCATGGGCGCCGAAACATTCCATACGCTCAAAACCGTTCTCAAGAAGCGCGGCTACTCCACCGCCGTCGGCGATGAAGGCGGCTTCGCACCCAGCCTCAAGGCCAACGAAGAAGCCCTCGAAGTGCTGATGGAAGCTATTACTCAAGCCGGCTATAAACCCGGCGAACAAATCGCAATCGCCCTGGACCCCGCAGCCAGCGAATTCTACGACAAGAGCAAGAAAAAGTACGTCTTCAAGAAATCGGACAAGAGCGAGAAAACCTCCGGCGAAATGGTCGAGTTCTGGGCTAACTGGGCATCGCAATATCCCATCATTTCCATCGAAGACGGCATGGCCGAAGACGACTGGGACGGCTGGAAAGCTCTCACAGATGCCTTAGGCAAGAAGATCCAGCTCGTCGGCGATGATCTCTTCGTAACCAACTCCGAACGTCTCCAGCAGGGTATTGATAAGGGCGTTGCCAACTCCATCCTGGTGAAAGTCAATCAGATCGGCACGCTCACCGAAACGCTCGACGCCATGCGCCTGGCCGCCAGCGCCAACTACACCGCCATGGTCTCCCACCGCTCCGGCGAAACTGAAGATGCGTTCATCGCGGACCTCGCCGTCGCCACTAATGCGGGTCAAATCAAAACCGGCTCCGCCAGCCGCACAGACCGCATCGCCAAGTACAACCAGTTGCTTCGCATTGAAGAAGAACTCGGCTCAGCCGCCATCTACTTGGGCAAGAAAGCCTTCCGCCAGTAAGTCAGCATGACCAACAAGAAGCCTCTGGTTCTCACTATTCTGGACGGCTGGGGCTACTCACCCGCCATCGAAGGCAACGCCATTGCTCTGGCCCGCAAGCCCACTTATGACCACTTGCTGGCTACTTATCCGAACACGCTGATCTACACCTCCGGCAAATCCGTCGGTCTGCCCGAAGGCCAGATGGGCAACAGCGAAGTGGGTCACATGAACATGGGCGCGGGGCGGGTCGTCTACATGGACGTCACTCGAATCGACCTGATGATCAGCTCAGGCGCCTTCGACAACAACCCTGCCCTCCTCAACGCTATCGAAAAGGCCAAAGGCCACCGTCTCCATCTCATGGGCCTTTGCAGCGATGGCGGAGTGCACGCTCAGCTTGAGCATCTGTATGCCCTGCTCAAACTGGCCAAGAAGCACGAGCTGACCGAAGTCTTCGTCCATTGCTTCATGGACGGCCGCGACACTCCTCCCGAAAGCGGATTAGGCTTCATCGAGCAACTCGAGAAACACCTCCGCGAAATCGGCGTAGGCAAGATCGCTTCCGTGATCGGCCGCTACTGGGCCATGGACCGCGACAAGCGATGGGAGCGCGTCACTCGCGCCTTTGGAGCCATGGTTCTAGGGAGCGGCGCCAAATTTCCATCCGCCGCCGAGGCCGTCAAGGCTTCCTACGAAAAACAGATCACCGACGAATTCATTGAACCCGTAACCATCGTGGATTCGCGAAACGAACCCATCGGCCTGATCCGCGATGACGACAGCATCGTCATGTACAACTACCGCGCCGATCGTGCGCGTGAGATCACCATGGCGTTCACTGATGCATCTCTCGAGACGCCATCGCGCTCACTGGTCCCCAAAAATCTGACCTACACGATGATGACGCAGTACGACAAGAGCTTTGCCCTGCCCTTCGTCCTTCCGCCCGAGCATCCTGACAACATCCTCGCCGAAGTCATGGAACGGGCCAACTGGAAAAACCTGCGGGTAGCCGAGACTGAAAAATACGCCCACGTCACTTACTTCTTCAATGGCGGCACAGAAAAGCCATATAAGGGTGAAGAGCGCGAAGTAGTCGCCTCGCCCAAAGTAGCGACGTATGATCTGATGCCGGAAATGAGCGCCGCCGGAGTCACAGAAAAGGTCGTCAAAGCCATTGAGCAAGGCAGCTTCGACGTGATCGTCATGAATTACGCCAACGCCGACATGGTGGCGCACTCAGGCAAACTCGCTCCCACCATCAAAGCCGTGGAGGCAGTAGACTCAGGCTTGGGCGCCATCTACAAAGCGCTGAAACGCGTCGGCGGCACCTGGCTCGTCACTGCGGACCATGGCAACGCCGAAACCATGATCGACCCCATCACCAAAGGTCCCCACACCTATCACACGCTCAACCCGGTGCCTTTCATCGTCATGAGCAACGAACCAGTGACCCTGAAACAAACCGGCGCGCTGAAAGACGTCGCTCCAACGCTCCTCGGAATCCTCGGGCTCGACCGTCCTACGCAGATGAAGGGTGAGGATCTTCGTAACGCGGACTAGTGATTCGCGGGTTTGACATACCGCACAATACCCCGGCAGTCGCGAATCCAATTTCGAGCGGTTAACTCGACTTTGAAGTCCTTCTCGGCTGCCAGTGAGATCTGTCCTGACAGGCGCTCCTCCGCCGATAACGGTACCGGCGCGCCATCATTCAGCCGGATAGTGGCATACACCGCATTCTTCGTTTCATTCGCAGGCCACGAAACAATAATTGTGTGGTTGACCGTCTGCACATCCAGCGGGATAACCTGCGCTGGCAATTGCAGATAAGCGATATACCCCGCAAGACACCCAAGCAAAGCTGCCAGTGCTAACACGACACTGGACTTCCCGGTCAGTAGCGAACCGCGCGGCGCAACCCGCGAGTATTCATCCAGCGCATAACTGCGCTGCGGATCACTCGCCGGCATGTAACCGCCGCCCGACCAGGGAGTCCCCGTTTCGGCTATTGGAGGTGAAACCGGCGAAGGCGGAGTCACGGCGCTTGGCGGCGTAGGTGCGGGCGGGGGAACTGCCGCTCCTGGCGGAAAAGCCTCCTCCATCACCCGAGCGCGTTCCCGGGCCATCCGCCGCGCACGAGCCTTCTCGTCAGGCGAGCGTAGATCCTCCAGTGCCCCAACGGCATCTGAGTCCTGAGTCTCCGCCGGGACCGTCTCGATATTTAGGCCCGCTTCCTCCTCACGGTCTGGCAAAACTCCATCGCCGCTGGCAGATTCCGCCTCCGGCGCAGCCGGTATCACCATCCGGCGTCCGGCCCCAACTGGAGACGCAGGCGCCGGGATCGACGGCACAAACTGCCCTGCCTTCTTCGCCCGTCCTGGCAGCGGTAGAATCACCGCGTTCGGCGTAGCTTCACGGGGCATCTCACCGTTCAAACCCCGAACCAAAAAGCCAAATCGAGTCGGCTGAAACCGTTCCGGCTTCACTAGAACCGTTACCTTATGCGGCCCGGGAAAAAACCGCTCAAACTGCTTGGCCTCAGTTTCGGTAAGTTCCAGTGGACTGCGCGTGTGCGCCAGAAACCAGCCCACCGGTTGCAGGCTGCGCAACTCCGCATCACTGGCCGCGTCCGACAACTGCTGGGCCAACCGCGCCAAATCCTTCTCCGACAATTGCAGCGACGGCCCTGAGGCATGTTCACAATGAATCGGCCTGAATGATTCAAGACGCACCGACTCGCTGTCCATCCTGCCGAACAGCACACCGCCTACCTCAATCCCGCCATGCGGAATCTTACGGTAGCCCTCATTCACAGCAAAATCAATCTCGTGAAAAAGCGGCAGCGAATAGATAATCTTGAACTCCGCCCCCGGCACGTCCCAAAATGCGTAATCTACCTGCGGCGCAGCCACTTCCGTCCGCTGAATCGATTCCATTTCCGCCATTAAGAGAGTCTCACCTTAACCGCCCCGGAAGAGCCATGAAGATCGCACACGTAGGCCAGGCCGCAGAAATTTCGCATTCGTTCGTGAAGACTTTCATTTTACGACGAAGGGTCTACGATGAAGGAGTAGCAGGAAGCCCGCGGAATTATCACTTAAGTCTCTAAAATTGAGAAAGTTCCGCGAATACAGGAGCAGAATAGTCAGCGAATGAAAGTCGTATTGGAAGGCGTCGAATTGCATCTGGCCCACCCGGATGAACTGAATGTCACGTGGGTGGGGCAGGAAGAAGCCATGCGCCAGCTAATGGCCGCCTGGATGGTCATCGAAGATCGCGACGTCCCCATGAACCCGCGCCTGCTCGGCAAACCCGGCGTCGGCAAAACCACCATGGCCTATGTCGCCGGCAAGCGCTTGGGCCGCGAAGTCTACATCACCCAAGCCACCGTGGACACTCGTCCTGAAGACCTGCTCATCACTCCGGTCATTGAAGGCGTCGCTCAACTGAAGTACGTGGCTTCCCCGCTTGTCACTGCCATGATTCGCGGCGGCGTCGCCATCCTCGACGAAGGTAACCGCATGAGCGAAAAAAGCTGGGCCAGCCTTGCGCCCTTGCTCGATAATCGCCGCTATGTCGAATCCATCGTCGCCGGTATCAAAATAAAAGCTCACCCCGACTTCCGTCTCGTCGCCACCATGAACGAAGACTCCTCCACCTTCGATCTCCCCGAGTACATCCACTCCCGCCTCCAGCCGCAAATCCTGATCGATTTCCCGGAGCGCGAAGAAGAACTCGCCATCCTGCGCGCCAACTTGCCCTTCTCGCCCGAAGACGTCCTGCAATATGTAACCGACTTCCTCCAACAGGCCCATGCGTCCGACGAAAGCTATACCGTTCGCGACGGCGTCAATGTCGCCCGCTACGCTCTGAAGCTAAATGGCAGCAGCGCTAAACCCGCGCTCCTGCAGTTAGGGCTTGCCATCCGCAGCGTCCTCGGCGACGAAGCCATGCGCTACGCCCGAAGGTAAGTATGGCTGTCGATCGAGGCCTGATCCAGCGCGGCCCACTCACTTACCTCCCCGTCGTTCCTGGACGAATAGAATTCGCCAGCTACATCCGGCGTCAGTTACTCGAACTCCGCCCCGCCATCGTTGCGGTGGAACTCCCCACTTCACTCGAGAAGCCCTATCGCCAAGCTCTCGACCGCCTTCCCAAAATGTCGGTCATCCTCATCCCGGAAGATGACGACCGCGAGCAAGGCAAGGCCACCTACATTCCCATCGAACCTGGCGACCCGTTCACCGAAGCCATGCGCACCGCGCTCGATATTGATGCCCCGATCGTCTTCCTCGAACCCGCTTCGTTCGAACGCCCGCACCTAAGCGACACATATCCCGAGCCCCACGCCGTCGAAGTCATCGGGATGGAACGCTATGTCGAAGCCTATCGGGTTCATCCGCAGCCGCGCACCCCGGCTCTCAATGCTCACGCAGCCGCCATGGCTTGGAAGCTGCAAGGCGTCGATCCCTTCGCAAAAGTAGCGGTAGTCCTTTCACTCAATCTCCTTGACCCCGTGCTCGACGCCATGGAGACCCCGCAGGAAGCGCCCGCAGCTCCACGTACCCGTCTCTTCCAGCAAGCCGAACTCTTCAATCTCCATCCGGATTGCCTGGCGGAAGTCACCCTGGAGCCGCCCTACTATCAGGAAATTTATGAAGCAGGCCGTTATGAGTTGCCCGCGCCCAGGGTCGAACGTCTCGCATGGCAACTGCGCCTCTTGCGCGCCTCCGAAAAAGAATACGAGATCAACACCGGCGACAAGATGCAAAGCTGGCAAAGACTTCTGCTCGCCAAGTTCAGCCGCAACCTCGCCGTCCTGGATGGTCGCCTCATCCCCGGCATTTATGATTTGACCCTGGCTTCTCGCGGCATCGTAGACGACAACTACGCGTGGGAAGTCTGGCAGATGGCCAACCGCTTCAGCATCCAGCAAACCGCCGAAGACGACATCGAAACTCTCAACCTCTCCGGTGATGAAGTATGGCTTCGGACACGCAAACTCCGTATCCGCCGCCGCTTGCCGCAGATGAAGCAGCGCCTCAAACCCCGCGGGCTTAAAGCTCACAAACGCGAAAAATATAAGGGCGAATGGGCCAGCCAGACCGAAGGCCACTCCATCTGCTCCTATCCGCCGGAAGACCTCGTGATTGAAAACTACGGCCGCTTCCTGAAGAACTACGCCAAAACCATGCTCTCGGAAGAGCGCTCATCAGTTGAGCCATTCCTCTCTTCCATGCGCGACGGTATTGACCTTCGCGAGACCATTCGCAACTGGCACGAAGGTAAACTCTACGTCCGCGAGTTAGGCAAGTTCTCGGGCGACGTCGGCGCCGTCATCATCATCTTCGACGAAGATATAACCAACCGCTACACCTACCTGACCACCTGGCTCGGCGAGCATCAAAATGAGTCCGACATGGCGTTCTACTCCACTCAGCCCTTCGACCATCTGATCGGTCCAGGCATCGGACGCGCCGAATATGGAGGCCTGCTCATGACGCTGCCGCCGCGTCGCATGTACGACGTCTGGTCCGACCCCGATTACGACCTGGCAGAATCAAAAGCCGAAAAACTCCTGATGGCCGGCCTGGATTATTCGATGGAGCGCAACGTAGTCTATATAGCGGCGAAGCCCCCGCGCAGCGCCTTCCGCCAACTGGCTGCCCGGGTCAACCGAAAAATTGTCTACGTCCCCCTAGGCCAGCTCTCACCCGCCAAGCTAAAAAAGATCCGCGTAGTCCACGTCCTCGACAGCTACCAACGGCGGGAAGAAGCTAAAGAATTCCTCTGGTAGCGGCCTGACGCAACAGCGCGCAAATTCGGGACTGGCTTCTCATTCCTGAGGCCGGAACCAACTTAGTAACAAAGACAATCCGCCAGCGGCCTCGGGAATGAGTTGCCTGTCCCTAATCTGCCCTAATTTGCCCTGCAATCTTACTCGCTACTCGCCGTCAGCCCTCGCTCCTCTTACCCACAAACTCCGACCCAACCCCAACGTCACCCCGCCCCCACTTACCAACTGATGCCCACATTCTCCCTCCCCCACCTCAACCCGGGAAGTGACTTCATGCCCATAAAATGCCTCCGCCAAAAACTCCAGATCCAACTGCCTCAAAAGTCCGTCTCGATTCCACTCCAAAGGAGCGGCGTCCAGAGCCCACTCCAGATAGCTCACATTATTGGCATGCCCATTGGCATCCAGTTCCTTCCACCCAACCACAAAACGCCGCTCCCCATCTACCCGCCCCAATGCTCGCAGCCGCGGGATTTCAAACTCCTCGGGATCACTCCGTTCCGCATCCACCATGTCATCAACTACCTGAGGCAATCGGGCCGGCCGTTTGCGCGCTAAATCCATCATCAAAAAAATTCCTGCCGCCCGGCCCACGCTCTCGCCGCTTTCGTCCACAAAACAAAACTCGCGAACAGCCCGAATCCCATTCGTCCGCGATGAAGCCCAGGTCTCCACCGTCACCGCTTCCCCGCTCTGCGGATAGCGCTCCATCTGCAACCGGAACCGGGTAATAATCCAAGTCTTGTTCTCTGCCAGCAATTCATGTAGAGACAACCCAAACAGGCGACAGTGCCCATCAGCCGCCGAATGAGCAAACCGAACCAGAGACGCCGCCGTCACGTTGCCATTGGCATCCGCCTCAAAAAACCGGATAGGAAATGTTTCGCGATGCACCATCTCTTGCCAGCCCTCAATATGGCACGATCTGAAATTTCAGCGAATAACGCCCGTGCGAGCAGAAGTCCACCAACCCTCGCGCGCCGCCCAAATGGCAGAGTGATCAAGGCTCCTTCGTCACAAAGGCTATAGTCTCTTAGAGCGCACTTGGTAATCGCTGCAAAGCGGAAACGGCGTCAATATCCCGACCCACCTCCCGCCCCAAACCACGCGCCTGACAAATAACCGCCGCCGTCAATCCACACCCAGCCGCCAACCCCAACCAAGCCCCCGGCATCGCCTTGTTATTCGTTGCATGAATCAGATAGGTGCAAACCGCCGGAGTAAATCCGCCAAACAAAGCCGTCGCCAGGCTATAAGCAATCGAAAACCCCGTAGTCCGCACCCGCTTCGGCATCATTTCAGTTAGAAACACCACCATGGCCGCGTTATAGCTCCCATACAAAAACGAGAACCACAACTCCACCCCGAGCAGCCGGCTAAACGAGGGCTGACTTGAGAGCCACCACAACGCCGGATAAGCACTGATCAGCGCAAGCGTCGTACAAGCAATCAACAAAGGCATACGTCCAATCCGATCCGACAAAGCCCCCATCGTGGGCAGCCAAAGCAAATTCGACAGCCCCACACACAGCGTCACAACCAGGTTGTCCCGGCTGGCCAGATGAAGCACGCTGCCGCCGAATGTCGGTGTATAGGCGGTAATCAGATAGAACGACACGGTCGTCATGATCACAAGCATGCTCCCCAGAATAATCACACGCCAGTTTTCAGCCAGCGATCGCCACACATCAGTTAAACTCGGATGCTCTTTCTGCGCCGTGAACTCTTCCGTTTCAGCCAGTGATCGTCGAATCAAGATCACAAAGGGAATAATGCCGCACCCTACCCACAACGGTATGCGCCAGCCCCAGGCCGACACTTGCGACGCTGTCAAAGTCTCGTTCACCACCACACCAAGCAGCGCCGCGCAAATCACCGCGCACTGCTGGCTCGCCGATTGCCAGCTCACAAAGAATCCTTTGTGCCCAGGTGTCGCAATCTCGGATAGATACACGGACACGCCTCCAAGTTCAACCCCGGCGGAAAAGCCTTGCAGCAATCGTCCGAGCACTATAATGACCGATGCAACAACTCCGATGGTCGCGTAACCCGGCAGACAAGCAATCGACAGTGTGCCCACCGACATCAGCGTCAGCGTGAGAATCAGCCCGGCGCGTCGCCCTTTTCGATCAATGTAGGCGCCCAGGATGACGGCGCCTAACGGCCGCATCAGAAATCCAGCGCCGAACGTCGCCAGCGACAACATCAGCGAGACGAAATCATTGCTTTTGGGAAAGAACGCCTTGCCAATCGCCGCGGCATAGTAGCCGAACACCATGAAGTCGTACATCTCCAGGAAGTTCCCGCTGGCGACCCGGACCACAGACATGGTTTTCGAATGGTCACGCTTCGAACCGGCAAGTTTCATCTTCTGCAAGCTCAATTATCACCGCTACTTACAACTGGCGCTCAACCCTGAACAACTTTAATTAGACGCTATATCGTTCTCCCAGACGACCGCACAGAGCTTATGCTAAGCAGAGCCTACCGCTCGCAGATGGAAGCCTGACTGAAGCAATCCTTGTAAAAGCGAGAACCCATGTTCCCCTACGACCCATTCCTCCTGGCCGCAGTCCAAACGCCCCCACAAACCATCCCAGACGTCATCCAGACCATGGAATTCATCCAAGCCACCTGCGCGGACGGTGACGGCCTGAAATGGTTCAATGGGCTCTACCTCCAGGTGACCCAAGCCGTAGAGACCCGCATCGCCTCGGGCGGATTCGCGGATTCCGCATGGCTAGCCGAACTCGACGTGCAATTTGCCCGGCTTTACTTCGCCGCGATTGCCTCATCGCTCTCCGGCCAATCCACTCCCGGCTGTTGGCAGGCGCTACTGGATTCACGGAATCAAGCCCCAATTGCTCGGATCCAGTTCGCCCTGGCAGGCATGAACGCCCACATCAATCACGACCTGCCTCAGGCCATCGTGGCCACCTCTCAGCGCAGAGCCCTTCAGCCGCAATACTCCAGTCCGCAATACACCGATTACACGAGTCTCAACACAACGCTCGACAGTCTCATCGATACGGCCAGGCAAACCTTACACGTCCGTCTTTTGGGAGATGCTCTTCCGCCCGTATCTCGTCTCGAGGACACCATCGCCGCCTGGAACGTCAGTGCCGCGCGCGAAGCCGCCTGGCAAAACGCCGGGATCTTATGGCATCTGCAAAGCCAGCCGTTACTCTCTTCAAATTTCATCGGCACGCTAGACGGCCTTACAACGGTCGTGGGCAAAACTCTATTGGTTCTGGTACCGTGATCCAATCCTTCCCGCACATCGGCTAGGAAATCGTATCTATGCCTTGACACGCATATGCCATATGAGGTATATACAGAGTGTGGAATCCGTGTTCGAAATCATTGCGGAGCCGAACCGGCGCGCGATCTTGAGCCTGCTGGTCTCGTCACAACAGTCGGTCGGAGAGATTGAGCGTCAACTTCGCATGCCGCAGCCCCTGGTGTCAAAGCACCTGCGCGTGCTGCGCGAGGCCGGTTTCGTGGAATCCACGGTGGACGCGCAGCGCCGTCTCTACCGTCTGAAACCTGAACCGCTTCAGCAGGTGGATGCCTGGCTGGCTCCGTTCCGCCGGTTCTGGTCCGCCCACGTAGATGCTCTCGAACGCCACCTTGACCGCATGGATCAGTTAACACCAACGAAAACACCAGCGAAAAGACCTGCCAAAAGAAAGAATAAGCAAAAGACGGCGCGGCCCAAGCCGCGAACGTGACAAAAGGAGAACCGAAATGAAAATCAAAGTCACCACCGTATACGTCGATAACCAGGACAACGCTCTGCGCTTCTATACGGAGGTGCTGGGCTTTGCCAAAAAGTCCGACTTCAGTCAGGGCCCGTTTCGCTGGCTGACCGTGGCCTCGGCTGAGGAGCCGGACGGCACGGAGCTCCAGCTGGCGCTGAACAACAATCCCGCGGCCGCAGCGTATCAGCAGGCTATCTTTCAACAGGGCCAGCCCGCGGCCATGTTCTACACCGGCGACATCAAGGGCGACTACGAGCGTATCAAAGCTCACGGCGTCGAGTTCACGATGCCCCCTACCAACGTGACCGCCTCCACCATTGCGATGCTGAACGACACCTGCGGCAACCTCATTCAGCTCGTCCAACTGGCAAGCTATTGAAGCTAAGGAGAGACGGCGATGACGGAGCGCGAGCAGTATACGCCGGGTCCGGCCCGCGGAGCGCAGATACAAAAGGACGGTGAGAAGTGGACGCTCGTTCTCGTCAGAGAGCTCCGCCACCCGCCCGAAAAAGTCTGGCAGGCGCTTACCGACCCGGCGCATCTGCGCGAATGGGCGCCCTTTGAGACCGATGGGAGCATGGCTAGGGTTGGAAGAACAGCGAAGCTCACCTGGGTGGCAACGCGCCAGGTGACCGAAGCAAGGGTGACGCGAGCCGACGCTCCCAACGTACTGGAGTACGGCGATATGCGGTGGGAACTCGAAGCGTACGGCGGGGGCACGCGCCTACGGCTGTGGCACAACATCGATCACCGCTTCATCTCGTGGGGCGCTGCGGGCTGGCACATCTGTTTCGACGTACTGGATCGCTTTCTCAGCGGAACTCCCATGGGACGCATTTCTGGTGCTGAGGCGATGAAGCTCGGCGGTTGGCGGCGCCTAACCGCCGAGTATGCAAAGCAATTCGGCGCTGAGGCCGAGTGAAGGATACCTCACGGATTCCATCTGCTGCCGTCGCTGAGACAAGAACTCGCCAAGCCCGGCGCACGCGTCGCCGGGCCGCCATTTCATCAACCCATGAACAAGGGCGCTTCGGCCTTCTGCTGCGAAGCGAGCCGTTCCAGCTCAGCTTCTTCAGTCTTGCTAAGGCCACGCAAGTTCTTCAGATCGACCAATCGTGAGTACTTCTCCTCGGGCCCAGCCGCATCCGAGGAAGAACCAGTCTGACGGCACATCTCAACCGAACCATTAAAATAAGCACCATCTTCCATAGCGACTCGATCCGTGAGCAAGTTACCTACCAACCGGCACGTCCTCCGGAGCTCGATGCTCTCAAGAGCTTCCATTTGCCCCTGAACGGTGCCCATGATTACGACCTTGCGCGCCCTAATGCTGGCTTCCACCTTCGCATTCGGGCCCATCGTCACGGTGGACTTTGGCGCCTCAATCGAGCCTTTCATCTCGCCGTCGAAATAAAAATCTCCGTGGCTGACGACAGTGCCCTTGATGCAAACGCTACTGCCCAGTTGCGACGATTCGGCAGACCCAGAGGGCGTCTCCGGCGCGGAAGATGGCGGGACAACAGCACGACTCATTAAACAAGATCATAGCGAAGCCGCTCTGACTCATCTGGAATTCTCGCTGTCACGCACGGCGGGTAACCCGTTGCGCCCTTATCTGGAAACACCATCTGTTAATGCAGCATCCACTCTCCGAAGGATGGGCGCGTCACTTGCACACGTACAAGAAACCCCTTTGAACATTTCGGATTGGCTCTTAGCCGACCTACGAATCCCGAAAGGAATCGGCGGCGAACCAGAACGGCATCACCCTTGGTGGCGAGTCATGTGCCTGACAGGGGTGGACTATTTCTCAACGCTCGGCTACCAGCCGGGAATCGCGTTTCTCGCTGCGGGGTTCCTGTCGCCTGTCGCTACATTGATTTTGGTCGTTGTGACTCTGCTGGGCGCGTTACCCGTATATCGGCGAGTGGCAGCCGCCAGCCCCAACGGCCAAGGCAGCATCGCCATGCTGGAGAAGCTCTTTCCTGAATGGGGTGGTAAAGTCTTCGTTCTCGTCTTGCTGGGCTTCGCCACCACGGATTTCATCATCACCATGACTCTGTCCGCGGCTGACGCGGCGGCGCACTTTAACCAGAATCCATTTGTCCCCGGCGCACTCAAAAGTCAGCTGGGCGTCACCCTGTTTCTTCTCTTTTGCCTAGGCGTCATTTTCCTCAAAGGTTTTAAAGAAGCCATCGGCATCGCCACTTTACTGGTCGCGCTCTATCTCGGTTTAAACGCTGTCATCACCTCCGTCGCGATGTGGCAAGTGCTTCGTCACCCGCACCTGATTCACCTCTGGCAAGAGAACCTAACGGCCAGCCATCAAGGCAGTCCTTGGGTGATGATAGGGGTGTCGCTGCTCTTGTTTCCTAAGTTGGCGCTCGGTCTCTCGGGTTTTGAAACGGGGGTGGCGGTTATGCCACTTATTTCCGCGTCCGGCGAGGTCGAGCGGATCCGCAACGCCAAAAGACTTCTTGTCACAGCGGCCGCCATCATGAGCATTTTCCTGTTGGCCACCAGCTTCGTAACCACCCTCCTCATCGAGCCCTCAAAATTTAAGGAAGGCGGCGAAGCGAATGGACGCGCTCTAGCCTATCTAAGCCACAAGTACCTGGGCAATGGCTTCGGCACTCTTTATGACTTCAGCACCATCCTGATTCTTGCTTTCGCCGGCGCTTCCGCCATGGCCGGCCTTCTGAACCTCATTCCCCGTTACTTACCTCGCCTGGGAATGGCGCCTGAGTGGGCTCGTGGATCCCGGCCGCTGGTGCTCGTCTTTATCGGCATCTCCTTCGCCGTCACCTTTCTATTTCATGCGAACGTGGACGCGCAGGGCGGCGCGTATGCCACCGGGGTACTGGTCTTGATCACTTCCGCGTCCGTCGCGGTCACTCTATCCTTGTGGCGCGGCAGCAGCCTTCGTTGGCCCTTCCTCCTCATATCGCTCGCATTCGGGTACACCACACTTTTAAATATCTATGAGCGCCCCGAAGGCTTGAAGATTTCTTGCATTTTCATCTTGGCCATCATCACCGTGTCTCTCGTCTCTCGCGCCCTGCGATCGACTGAATTGCGCATTACCTCAGTCGAACTCGATCCTTCCGCCGAAGCATTGATCGCCGAGGATGAAGATCAGATCTTTCGTCTGGCCGCCCGCAAGCCGCGCTCCGAAACCGAGGAATCCCTTGCTGAAGCCGATCGAAGACTTCGCGAGAGCCATGGTCTCGATCCGAGGGAACGCATTTACTTTCTTGAATTGGAACGTGGAGATGCTTCTGAGTTTTCAGATTGCTTATGCGTGAGCGGCGAACGGATCGGAACTTATTCCGTGCTGCGCGCGCGAAGTCCCGTGGTCGCCAACGCGATCGCCGCTATCCTCATTTCTCTCGAAAAGAAAAGCGGCCGTGTGCCCCACGTTTACTTCGGATGGACAGAAGGAAATCCGATCGGAAATCTCTTCCGGTTTCTTTTCCTCGGCCAAGGTGACACTGCGCCGCTCACCCACGAAGTCCTACGCCGAGCAGTCCCCGACTCTAAGCGTCGGCCCTGCGTACACGTTAGTTGACGGACCTGCCACTCCCTCACGACTTGAGTTTCGGAAGCTCCATGCTCTAGCCCCATGTAGCCCGTTGCCCCATGTAGCAAGATAAAAAGCGTGCCCGCACTGAACACCCCCGAACACCTCACCCGCCTTGACCGCCTGGCCGAAGTCGCCATCCATGTCGGGCTCGGCCTAGCCCCCGGCCAGGAACTAGTCATGACGGCCAACGTAGACGCCCTGCCCCTGGCGCGCCGCATCACCGCCCACGCCTACAAAGCCGGAGCGTCCCTGGTCACCACCCTCTTAAATGACGAGCTCACCGCCCTGCTCCGCTTCGAACACGCCTCCGACAGCAGCTTCGACAAAGCCGCCAACTGGCTCCACGACGGTATCGCCAGCGCATTCCGGGCCGGCAGCGCACGCCTGGCTATCGCTGGTGGCGATCCATCCCTCCTCCGCGGCCAGGATTCCAAAAAGGTTTCACGCGCCAACGTGGCGCTCTCCAAGGCCAGCCGCCCCGCCATGGAAATCATCACCCGGCACGAAATCAATTGGACGATTGTCGCCAGCGCCACTCCCGCCTGGGCGCGCGCCATTTCCCCGGATGAGCCGGAAGATGCCGCCATGGAACGCCTGTGGAATGCCATCTTCAGCTGTTCGCGAGTGATGCAGGAAGGCGCCGTCGAAAACTGGCGCGCCCATGACGCCCAGCTCCAGCGCCGCGCCGCCTATCTCAACGAAAAGCGCTATTCAGCTTTGCATTACCGCGGCCCCGGCACTGATCTGACGGTCGGTCTCGCCGACGATCATCTTTGGCTCGGCGGCGGCACGACCGCTGGAAATGGCCTCCATTGCATACCGAACATGCCCACCGAAGAAGTCTTCACCACGCCGCACAAAGACCGGGTGCACGGCCATGTCGCGGCGACCAAGCCTCTCTCCTATCAGGGCATGCTCATCGAAAACATCCAGGTTCGCTTCGAAAACGGAAGAATCGTAGAGGCACACGCCACTGCCGGCCAGGAAGTTCTGCAAAACCTCATTGCCACCGACGAAGGCGCATCCAGGCTGGGCGAAGTCGCCCTCGTGCCCCATTCTTCCCCGGTTTCACAGAGCGGCCTTCTGTTCTTTAACACGCTATTCGATGAGAACGCCGCCTCCCACATCGCCTTAGGCCAGGCTTATAGCAGTTGCATTCGAGACGGCCACAACATGGACTCTGGCGCGTTGGCAGCCAAGGGGGCAAACGATAGTTTGATCCATGTAGACTGGATGATCGGCTCAGGCGAAATCAATGTCGCAGGCGTCCAAAACGATGGCAAAGAAGAGCCTTTGATGGATTCCGGCGAGTGGTGTGATAAAACATTCAACTAGTACCTTATATCGCGAAATCACGATCAAAGCGCAACCATTCTGGTTTCACCGCGAGATTTCCTGCATGGCAAGAATCATTCCGGTTTGATAAGAAAGCTTCTCGAATGAATCGTCTTATACTTTTGATTAGAGACACACCGTCTGCATCTGATTGCAGCTTATAGATCTCACATATGGCCCAACTATTCCACCCGAGCGCTAACTCAATTGCAAAAGTATCTATCGCAGCCGCGGTGATTCTGGTGTTTTCCACCATCGGAATCGCTTACGTGATCGATAGAGGACCTTGGGTCACCGACGTAGGTGTTGCGCCGGTTCAGCCCATCTTCTTTAGTCACAAGCACCACGTCAAAGACGACGGCATTGATTGCCGCTACTGCCATACATCCGTCGAAAACTCCGGCTACGCCGGCTTGCCCCCCACCGAAACCTGTATGTCTTGCCACTCCCAAATCTGGAACAACGCCAGCGTCACTGAGCCGATCCGCCAGAGCTGGGCAAGTGGCAAATCCATCGAGTGGACGCGTGTGCATGACCTGCCCGATTACGTTTACTTCAATCACAGCATTCATATTGCCAAGGGCGTCGGCTGCTCTACCTGCCACGGGCAAATCAACGAAATGCCCTGGGTGTACAAAGTCAACACCCTGTATATGAACTGGTGCTTGAACTGTCACCGGAATCCTTCAGCCTACCTCCGGCCCAAAACCGAAATCTTCAATATGGACTACAAGTTCCCGGACAATCAGGCGGAAGTGGGAGCCCAGCTCGCAAAGGAAAATCATGTGCAATCACTGGTTGATTGCGCCACTTGCCACCGATGAAAGAGATACCGAATTTGCCGACAAACGGAGCCACTATGGGCCACCACCACGAGCACAGCCCTCTAGTTCAGCTGGAAGTCAGATCGCAGCAGGTTGAAACTCCCGTCGAAACTCCGCAAAAAGCCGTTGACATTGGCGCCTTGCGCGAACGGTTAGCGTCAGGTCGCGGGCCGGCGTTCTGGCGCACCTTGGATGAAGCCGCCGAAACCAACGAACTGAAAGAATACGTGGAGCAGGAATTCCCGGGCCTCTCCGGTCAGATTCCTGAGGGTATGGACCGCCGCAGCCTTCTTAAGGTTATGGCCGCCTCCCTCGCCATGGCCGGCGCTGCTGCCTGTACCAAACAGCCCAAAGAGCTGATCGTTCCCTACGTTCGTCAGCCGGAAAACATCATTCCCGGCTTGCCGCTGTTCTACGCCACCGCCATGACCACCGCCGGATATGCCCGCGGCCTGCTGGTTGAAAGCCATTTAAACCGGCCGACCAAAGCGGAAGGCAACGCCGATCATCCGGCCAGCCTAGGGTCCACTACCGTATACGAACAGGCGTCCATATTAAGCCTGTATGATCCTGACCGTTCGGAAGCCGTGATGCACGAAGGCCGTCTCAGCGATTGGCCCGAGTTCACGGGACTTTTCAGCACGGAAGCCCAGTCCATCGCCACCCGCAAGGGCGAGGGGTTGGCGGTCCTCACCGGTGTAACCACCTCCCCCACGCTCATCAGCCAGATGAACACGCTGCTCACCCAGTGGCCCGGGGCAAAATGGTACATCCATGAGCCCTCCGTAAATCCGGCCGTGGCCAGCGCGGCCAAGAAGATTGCCGGGAAGCCCGCCATTGTGACCTACGACCTCTCGAAGGCCGACATCATCGTCAGCCTTGAGAGCGACTTCCTGAATAACGGTCCAGCAGCCCTTGCTTATGCCCGCCAATTCAGCGCGAAGCGCGGCATCGACAAAGGCCAGACACCAGCCCGCCTCTACGCCATTGAATCCTCTCCCTCCGTCAGCGGATCTTTGGCCGATAACCGTTTTGCCGTAAAGAGTACCGCTATCCCGGGCATCGCTTATCAACTTGCCAAGGCCTGCGGCGTTTCCGCTCCGGACGGCGGTACGGCCCAAAGCTGGGTCGCGGCGATCGCCGACGATCTGAAACAGGCCAAAGGGCGCTCCGTTGTGATCGCCGGTGACTTCCAGCCGGAAAGCGTTCACCTCGCCGCCCACGCCATCAATATGGCGCTCGGCAACGTTGGCACGACAGTAAAGGTGCTAGAAGCTGTCGAACCCGACAATACACACACCCTCGAAGAACTTGCCAACGATTTGAATGGCGGACATGTGGAAGATCTTTTGATCCTCAACGTCAACCCCGTTTACTCCGCGCCTGCTTCCCTGAACTTTGAAGCTGCCATCAAGAAGGCCCGCCTGGTGGTTCGGCTCGGTCAGATGTTCGACGAAACATCGCGCTGGAGCCACTGGCACATTCCGGAAGCGCATTACCTGGAAACGTGGTCGGACGCCCGCGCGTTTGATGGCACAACCACCATCATGCAGCCGCTGATCGAACCACTCTACGGCGGTAAGTCCAGCCACGAACTACTCACCATTCTGTTAGGCAAGCCGGATCAGTCTTCTCACGAGATCGTAAAAGCCTACTGGCAGGATCAGAAAAAGAACGATTTCGACACCCTTTGGAAGACCACTCTTCACAACGGCTTCATGGAAGGATCCACCTCCAATGAAATCAAGGCAGCAGGTCAAGTCAGCCTGCCGTCCCTGAGCGCTTCGGAGGCCAACTTCGAAATCGTTTTCCGCCCCGATCCGATGATTGGCGACGGCAGCTGGGCAAATAACGGCTGGCTGCAGGAACTGCCCAAGCCGCAGACAAAAGTCACCTGGGAAAACACCGTCTACGTCAGCACCAAAGACGCGGAAGCTCAGAAGCTGCAAAACGGCGATGTCGTCAAGATTACCGTGAATGGTAAAAGCACCACCGGACCGGTCTTCATCGTTCCTGGCCATGCTGTCGGATCGGCAACAGTCTTCCTCGGTTACGGCCGCGACAATTCCGGCCGCGTGGGCACCAAGATCGGCTACAACGCTTACCTTATTCAGGACAACGCAACGCCTCTTGTAGCTGTCGGCGCAATCGCTAAGACCGGCGACAAAATTGTCCTGGCGAATGTCCAGGAAATGCAGACCATGGCCGAACGCGCCCCGGTTCGCGCCGCTGAATTTTCTGAATACAGAGAACATCCTGATTTCCCAACGCGCGAAGAACCGGCCGTTCCTGCCGAGTTGACGCTTTACCCCAACCAGTGGACCTATGAAGGCTACAAGTGGGGCATGACCATCGACTTGAACACTTGCACCGGTTGCAACGCTTGCATCATTGCCTGCCAGGCGGAAAACAATATCGCTGTAGTCGGTAAAGATCAAGTGATCCGCGGACGCCACATGCACTGGATTCGCGTTGACCGTTATTATGCCGGAAACCTGGACACGCCGGAAATGTACAACCAGCCGGTCCCGTGTATGCATTGCGAAAATGCGCCTTGCGAAGTGGTTTGCCCGGTCGCCGCCACAGTCCATAGCCAGGAAGGCTTGAATCAGATGGTTTACAACCGCTGCGTCGGCACTCGCTATTGTTCGAACAACTGCCCTTATAAAGTACGGCGCTTCAACTTCTATCTCTACTCCGACTGGCAGACCGAAAGCATGTACGGCATGCGCAATCCCGATGTCACGGTCCGAAGCCGCGGAGTCATGGAGAAGTGCTCCTACTGCGTCCAGCGTATTCAAGAAGCGAAAATCAGCACCGAAAAGCAAGGCCGCCGCATAGGCGACGGTGAAATCTTAACGGCTTGCCAGCAGGTTTGCCCCACCCAGGCAATCACCTTCGGCGATCTGAACGATCCCCACAGCAATGTGGCAAAACAGCAGGCGTTGAAACGAAACTACAGCTTGCTGGACGACCTAAATACGCGTCCCCGGACGACTTATTTAGGTTATGTCAGAAATTCAAACGAGGCGCTAAGAGGTCAGCGTGGATAATCAGCTCGAAATTGTCGATCCCACAGGAATGATTCCTGATCCGGGGCCCTTGGCCAACATCGGACCAGGACACAGCTATGAGTCGGTATCCAAGCGGATTGCCGGCGTCGTTTATCTCCCCTTCAACAAATCGCCGCGCAAATGGCTGATAGGCGTTTTCATCGCATTCTGCCTGGTGAACCTGCTGACCTTTTGCGTCTTCACGCTATTTGTTCGTGGTACCGGCATCTGGGGAATCAACATTCCCATCGGCTGGGGCTTCGCTATCATCAATTTCGTCTGGTGGATCGGTATCGGCCACGCGGGAACACTGATTTCCGCCGTCTTGTTCCTCTTAAAACAGGATTGGCGAACGGCCATCAACCGGTTCTCCGAAGCGATGACATTGTTCGCGGTCGCCTGCGCCGGCATGTACCCGATTCTGCACCTTGGACGGCCCTGGCTGTTCTACTGGCTGCTTCCCTACCCCAATTCCATGTGGCTCTGGCCGCAACCTCGGAGCCCGCTGGAATGGGACGTTTTCGCCGTTTCAACCTACGCGACCGTTTCGGTTGTCTTCTGGTACGTCGGACTGATTCCCGATCTCGCCACCATGCGCGACACCGCTCCGGCGCCCTGGATGCGTAAAGTCTACGGTCTGATGTCACTCGGCTGGCGCGGTTCGGCTATTCACTGGCACCGGTATCAAAAGATTTATTTGATCCTGGCGGGTATTGCGACTCCCCTGGTGCTTTCGGTCCACACCATCGTGAGCTTTGACTTCGCAATCAGCGTGCTACCGGGCTGGCACACGACAATTTTCCCGCCATACTTCGTGGCCGGCGCTATCTACTCCGGTTTCGCGATGGTGTTGACTTTAATCATTCCGCTGCGCTCCTGGTACAACATGCGCGACTTGTTGACCATGCGTCACATTGAGTCCGCCGCCAAGCTGATGCTCGGAACTGGTTTGATTGTCGCTTACGGATACAGTCTCGAGGCCTTTTTCGCGTGGTACAGCGGCGACAAGTACGAATCGTTTATGTACTGGAACCGCATGACCGGTCCTTACTGGTGGTCCTACTGTCTTCTGATTCTTTGCAACATTGCGATTCCGCAAGCACTGTGGTCAAAGAAGGTCCGCCGCAACATCTGGGCCGTCTGGTGCATTTCCATCGTCGTCAATATCGGAATGTGGCTGGAAAGATTCGTCATCGTCGTTACGAGCTTGCACCGCGACTTCCTGCCCTCATCGTGGGGCATGTACACAGCAACCAAATGGGACTGGGGCACATACATTGGAACCATCGGCTTCTTTATGCTGCTGATTTTCCTCTTCGTACGCCTGTTGCCGGCTATATCGATCTTTGAAGAGCGTGAAACCATTCATCACGAAGGCGCGCATGCAGCCGCGCACGCGGTTCAGGAGCATGTATGAGTGAGATAAAACTTTCTGAACATCCTGAGATACACGGGGCTTTGGTCGAATTTGACACCCCTGAAGATTTGATTGAAGCTTGTACCCGAGCTTACTCAGCCGGCTTCCGGAAAATGGACGCGTACGCGCCTATGCCGGTGGACGGCCTAGCTGAAGCCATCGGCTACAAAAAGAACAAAGTAGCGCTTTGCGCCCTGATCGGCGGTATTTGTGGGGCGATCGGCGGCTTCTCATTCCTTCAATGGATCACGAATGTAGCGTACGCGCACAACGTGGGCGGCAGGCCCACCAACAGCTGGCCGGCATTCATTCCAATCACCTTCGAGTGCATGATCCTATCCACAGCTTTGACGGGCGTCATCAGCATGTTGCTGATGAATGGCTTGCCGCAACCGTATCATCCGGTGTTCAACGTGGCTGCCTTCCAGCGCGCATCGATCGACAAGTTTTTTCTTTGTATCGAATCGTCCGATCCCAAGTTCCAGCCGCGCGAAACCGCTGAGTTCCTTGAGGGTTTGGGCGGGAGAGGGGTGGCGATTGTACCCGCTTAGAGTTTCCGCTTTAGTGGCTTCCGTGCTCCTGTTGAGCGCGTGCCGCCAGGACATGCACAACCAGCCGCGTTATAAACCGCTGGCAGCCACCAGTTTCTTTGGCGACGGCCGCTCCGCGCGTCCGACGATTGAAGATACGGTGGCGCGTGGCCAGCTTCATTTAGACGCCGCCCGCTACACCGGCAAGGTGAACGGCAAAGATATCGACTACATCCCGATTACCATCACCAAGGCCGATGTGCTGCGAGGCCAAGAGCGGTTCAATATCTACTGCTCCCCTTGCCACGGACGCCTGGGCAATGGACACGGCATGATTGTGAGCCGCGGTTTGCGCCAACCACCCAGCTATCTTGATCAGCGGCTGATCGATGCGCCCGTCGGTCACTTTTTCGATGTCATGTCAAACGGCTATGGGTCCATGTACAGCTACGCATCCCGCGTAGCGGTGGACGACCGGTGGCGCATTGCATCCTACATTCGCGCGCTGCAGACGAGCGAAAATGCTCCTGCCGATGTGGCTGCCCGCTATGCCGAATCAACTGCAGGTGGCGTAGCCGCCGGAGGAACTAAGTGAGCGAACTCGCACCAACTTTTGAAACTGTTCATATCCCCGAAATCAAACTAAGCCCCCGGGCCGCCAGCGTGGAGCGTGTTGCCGGCGTTGTGGGCGGCTTGGGCCTGCTGCTTTGCCTGGCGGGTTTTATCTCCAGCCCGCAGCATTTCTTCCAATCTTATTTGTTCGCCTTTCTCTATTGGGCAGGATTCGGGATTGGCGGCTTGGGCGTTCTGCTGCTGAACAACGTGGTGGGCGGAAAATGGGGCGCGACGGCCCGCCGCTTCCTGGTGGCGCAGATGCGCACCTTGCCCCTGATCGGTCTTTTTTTCGTCGTGCTGCTCGCAGGCATGAAGTATCTGTATCCTTGGACCCACCCGGATTTGGTGAGCGCGAACGAGTTCCTGCATCACAAGGCGCCTTACCTGAACATTCCGTTCTTTCTGGTTCGCACCGTCATCTACTTCGGCATCTGGATGTTGATCGGCCTTCGTATCAACAAGTGGTATGACGAGCAGGATCGAACCGGTGCTTTCGGTCTGCGTGAAAGACTGCGCGCATTCAGCGCACCCTGCCTGCTTATATTCGTTGTGTCAGCGACATTCGCTTATATCGACTGGCTCCTTTCCGCCGATGCGCAGTATTACTCGACCGTTTACGGCGGCATGCTGCTCATCGGAAATGTTGTGCAAACCCTGGCGCTGACGAACCTGACGATTATTCTTGCTTCCAAAGGCGATCGTTTCGGCGGCCGCATCAACGCAAAGATTCTGCACGATCTCGGCAACCTGATGTTTGCCTTCACCATCTTCTGGGCTTACTTATCTGCTTCGCAACTGATCATCACCTGGCCCGCAAACCTGCCGCAGGAAATCAGCTGGTATCTCGATAGAACCACAGGGTTTTGGAAAGTTTTGGCAGTTGTGACAGCGATGTCGATGTTCCTGATTCCTTTCCTGGCGCTACTATCACAGGGCCGTAAACGCGACCCACGGCGACTGATGAAGGTTGCCATCTGGCTGCTTTGCGCGCGCGCCATCGATCTGTTCTGGGTTGTTGAACCGACTTTCCGAAATCACAGCGCCGGCGCACTGTTGGGAACATCCAATGGATTTGAGATCTACTGGACGGACTTCGCTGCGTTCTTTGGATTAGGCGGCATCTGGGTCTTTATGTTCATCAAGCAACTACGCCGCAGTCCGCTTCTCCCGCTGCGGGACGGGCGGGTACAAGAACCGCTTCCACAGGAGGTGTTGGCATGAGCAGTCCGCATCACAAATCAACCGGCATCAGCGAACACGCAAAGTTTAACTCCAAGGCTGTGACAAGCGCTGCCGGCGACGTTGCTTTCGAAGCGTCCGACGCACCCGCGAAGGTGGTGGTTTACTCGCTGGGAATTGTGGCTGCGCTAGCTATTTTCTGCTTTGCGTTGATGTTCGGCTACGACAAATTCCTGGAATCCACACATCCGCGCGGCGAGTTGCCCAGCCCCCTGTCGCCGGCGCGAGTTGTTCCGCCCGCTCCTCAACTGGAGCGACTGCCATGGATGGATCTTCCGGAAATGCACGCGCACGAGGCGCAAGTTCTGGCCAGCTCCGGTAAAGACGCGGCCGGCCACATGCACGTGCCGATCACCACGGCGATCGATGTGGTTGCCTCGAAGATCAACACTCATTCCGGCGAACCCGCCGGTTTGACAATTCCAGGCGGACAGGGACGAGAGTTTTCGCACGGACTGGCTGATATGCCACCTGCTTACCAGCAGCCGCAGATTCAAGGAGAGATTCACAAAAATGCGCAGTAAATTCTGGATGAGACTTGGAGCGCTGACCCTGGCGGCTACCGCCGCTTTCGCTCAGTACCCACGTCCGGCGATTGCAAAGGGCGTTGGCCTGGAGCAAAAGCTCAATTCCCAGATTCCGTTAGACCTTGCGTTTCATGACGAGAGCGGCGCCACCGTTCCGCTGAGAACCTACTTCGGCGATAAACCGGTTGTGCTGTCTCTGGTGTACTTCAAGTGCGCCAGCCTTTGCCCCATGAGCATTAAGGAAACGGAAAGCAGCCTCAGCCGGCTGCCGTTGAAGCCAGGCACCGACTACAACGTGTTGATTGTCAGCTTCGACCCGAAAGATACCGCTGCCGACGCGACTGAGAAGAAAGCCGCTTTCGCCAAGGGTTTCCAGAAGGCCGGTTACGGCGAAGGCTTTCACTTTCTGACAGGTAGCCAGGAGGCAATCAATAAGCTGACGGAAGCTGTCGGCTGGAAATACAACTGGGACAAGCAGACGCAGCAATTTGTCCATGCGGGTGGCATCATGATCGCCACGCCGGAAGGCAAGCTTTCGCGCTACTTCTATGGACTGGCGTATGCCCCGCAGGACGTGCGCATGGCGCTGGTGGAAGCGTCGAAGGACAAGATTGGATCGCCGGTTGACTACATTACGCTGTTTTGCTTCCACTATGATCCGTCCACCGGCAAATACACGCTGGCCATCACCAACATCCTGAAGATTGCGGGAAGCCTGACGGTTTTGTTAGTGGCGGGATTCGTGATCACGAGCATTTTGTCCGACCGCAAAAAGAATATGAAAGATCAGTGGAAGGAAGTGCCACATGTTGGCTAACCTCATATCGCCGAATTTGGGGATCCTGGCGGATTTCCCTTTTGCCTCCGAAATAGCTTCGAAACAAGCCGGCCCGATTGATGACCTTTGGTGGTTTCTTTGCATCGTCTCGTTCATCATGACGATCGTCATTTTTGCCGGTATTGGCTTCTTCGCCTTTAAGTACCGCAAACGCCCCGGCGTCATAGCGACCCAGATTGAAGGTTCGACGGTTCTTGAAATTACCTGGTCCATCATTCCTTTTCTCGTCATGCTGGTGATGTTCTGGTGGGGGGCGGATCTTTACTACGCAGCTGTGACTCCGCCAAAGGACGCGATGGAAGTTTACGTTACGGGCAAGCAGTGGATGTGGAAAGTGCAGTATCCGAACGGGTACCGCGAGATTGATGCGCTCCACGTTCCCGTGGGCCAGCCCGTGAAGCTCACCATGGCGTCAGAAGACGTGATTCACAGCTTTTCGATACCTGCTTTCCGGGTTCGGCACGACGTGGTGCCCGGCACTTACGACACCATCTGGTTCACCCCTTCGAAGCCGGGCACCTACCATTTGTTTTGCACCGAGTACTGCGGCAACCAGCACGCTCACATGATCGGCTGGGTAACGGTGATGGAGCGCCACGAATGGGAAACCTGGTCGGGAGGCGGCGGGGCTACCGGCTCGCTCTCTCAACAAGGTGAGCAGCTCTTCTCGCAGAACGGTTGTTCCACTTGTCATCTGCTGGACCAGCAAGGCCGCTGTCCTATTCTGCGAGGGCTTTATAACAAGCCGGTGCAGCTGAATGACGGGCGCACGGTCATCGCGGACGACGCGTACCTGAGGGAATCCATCCTGCAGCCCAACGCCAAAATTGTGGCGGGCTTTGAACCGAATATTATGCCCAATTTCCAGGGGCAACTGAGTGAAGAGCAAGTAATCCAATTGATTGCTTATATCAAGTCACTTTCACCGAACACTCCTGCCTCCCAGCAGGGCAGTCAACAGCCGCCGGTGGTTATAGCCCCGAAGGCCAAGACCGCACCAGCAACTCCGAAATTGACCGCGACACTGATGCAGTAACCGAGGTATAGAAATGGCCACCCTAGTAACAAGTAATCCCCAAAGTCCCGACCTTCCTTTTGAGGAGGAAAAAGTCAATTACCTCAATGTGGAGCACGGCTGGAAAAGCTGGCTCTTCACGGTCGATCATAAACGCATAGCGCTGCTGTACTTGTTCTCCATCACGCTGATGTTTTTCATAGGCGGCGCTTTTGCGGTGCTGGTCCGGCTTCACCTCACCACGCCGACCGGGCTGTTCGCGCCTGAAGTTTACAACCGGCTGTTCACGATGCACGGCATTGTGATGATCTTCTTTTTCCTTATACCCTCGATACCCGCGACGCTCGGCAATTTTCTGCTGCCAATCATGATTGGGGCAAAAGATCTGGCTTTCCCGAGGATCAACCTGCTCAGCTGGTATATCTACATCATCGGGGCGATGTTCGCGATTTATGCGGTGGCGCGAGGCGGCGTCGACACCGGCTGGACCTTCTACACGCCATACAGCACAACCTATTCGAACTCTTACGTTCTGGCGGCGGCGCTCGGCGCGTTTGTTGCGGGGTTCTCCTCCATCCTCACCGGCTTGAACTTCATTGTGACGGTTCACAAGATGCGCGCACCCGGCATGAGCTGGGGCAGGCTGCCGTTGTTCGTCTGGGCGCATTACGCCACCGGCTTGATTCAGATTCTGGGAACGCCCGTGATCGCTATCGCCCTGGTGCTGATCAGCATGGAGCGCGTGATGCACGTCGGCATTTTTGATCCGGCAGTCGGCGGCGACCCGATTCTCTTCCAGCACATCTTCTGGTTCTACTCGCATCCAGCTGTGTACATCATGATTCTGCCGGGAATGGGCGTCATCAGCGAAGTGATCTCCTGCTTCTCCAAGAAGCGAATCTTCGGGTACGACTTCATCGCGGCTTCATCCATGGGTATTGCCGTCCTAGGTTTTCTGGTGTGGGGACATCACATGTTCGTCACCGGCGAGAGCATGTATACCGGTATTGTCTTTTCCTTCCTGAGCTTCTTCGTTGCTGTTCCTTCCGCGGTGAAGGTGTTCAACTGGACGGCAACAATGTACAAGGGTTCGGTTACGTTTGACAGCCCCATGCTGTACGCATTCGCCTTTATCGGGCTGTTCACCATCGGCGGCTTGACCGGCTTGTTCCTCTCTACTCTGGCAACCAACGTGGCCCTGCATGGGACCTACTTTGTGGTAGCGCACTTCCACTTTGTGATGGTGGGCGGCATGGTGGTGGCGTTCCTGTCCGGCCTGCACTTCTGGTGGCCCAAGATCACCGGCCGCATGTACAACGAAGGCTGGGCTAAGTTTGCGGCCTTGATGATCTTCATCGGCTTCAACCTGACATTCCTGCCGCAGTTTGTGCTGGGCTATCTGGGCATGCCGCGGCGCTACAGCGCTTACCCGCCCGAGTTCCAGACGCTGAACGTACTTTCTACCGCGGGCGCTTCGGTGCTGGCCATTTCGTTCCTGATTCCGATGATTTACCTGACGTATTCCTGGTTCTGGGGCCCCAAGGTTGGCAAGAATCCATGGGAAGCCGCCGGCCTGGAATGGCAGATTGATTCGCCGCCCATTACGCTAAACTTTGATAAAACCCCGATCGTGACTGAAGAAGCTTACAATTACGGTCCGCTGGAGGAAGTCATTGGCTGACACTATTGTCGTTGCTCATCCCGATGCTCATATTGAGCACGATCCACATCTAAGACACCACTTTACGACCGCCGATCAACAGCTGGACTCAGCCACGCTGGGGATGTGGACATTTCTGATTACGGAAGTGCTGTTCTTCGGGGGCATGTTTACCGCGTACGTGATTTACCGCAACCTGTTTCATGCGGCATTTGCCAGCACCAGCGAACACATGAACGTGCCGCTGGGCGGCGCGAACACAGCCGTGCTGATCTGTAGCAGCTTGACGATGGCGCTGGCGGTCAGAGCGGCGCAGCTGGGCAAGCGCAACTCGCAGATTGTCTGCCTGATTTTGACCATGGTGTTCGGCCTGGCCTTTCTGGGCGTGAAGGCGTTTGAGTATCACGAGAAGTACCGGGAGCACTTCATTCCCGGCCCGAACTTTCTTTACGAACCGGCGCAGTTTGCCCATAACGCACAGATCTTCTTCTTTCTTTATTTCGCTATGACCGGGATGCACGCGGTCCACATGATTGTCGGTGTCGGTCTGCTCACCTACCTCTTAATCGGCGCATTCAAGAATAAGTGGGGCGCCACATACTTTACGCCGGTGGAAATGATCGGCCTGTACTGGCACTTCGTCGATATCGTCTGGATCTTCCTGTTCCCGCTGCTTTACCTGATTGGACACACTCGATGAGTTCACACACACAAGACTTTTCTCACGAGGCGACGCACGCACATATCCCGAAAGTGAAGACGCTGGTCTTCGTGTGGGCCGCGCTGATATGCCTTACCTTTTTGACGACCGCAGCTTCTTACTTTGACTTCGGACCGTTCAACATTGTTGTGGCGATGATTATTGCTTTGATCAAAGTCAGCCTGGTTGCCTGGATCTTTATGGGCATTCGCTACAGCACGGCCTTGACCCGGCTGTTCTGTGTGGCCGGCCTGATTTGGCTAGTAATCATGATGATTGTGACCTCCAGCGATTACGTGAGCCGGGGCTGGCAGTACCAACCGCAGCCCTGGGCGACGAACCCTTCCGGCGGTTTGAGCAAGTAACCGTCACTTTTCCCATGTAATTCGGGCTGGTTCCCTCTGGTCTTACCAACAGAGGTGAATCATGGCCGAAACCAGTGTAGATGTAATCAAAAGATATTTGGAAGACGCGATTGCGGCTGAACGGAGCTTCGAAAGTCAGCTTCAAGGTTTCGCCAAAGAAGGTGACGACCAGACGGTGAAAGCGGCTTTCGAAAAGCATGCAATTGAGACCCGGCACCAGCACGAACGCTTAACGGCGCGTCTGGAGGCGTTGGGAGGCAGTCCCTCAGCGGCGAAAAGTTTTCTGGCGCATGTTTTTGGACTCAGCCCGAAGACCGCGCAAATTGGCCACGAGAAACAAGAACGGGTAACGCAGAATCTGATGATGGCCTTTGCGGTTGAGAATAGCGAGCTGGCCATGTACGAAGCAATGGCGACCGTAGCCGAAGCGGCCAACGACGGCGTTACCGCTAAGCTGGCGCGTGAGATCCAAACGGAAGAAAAGGCCATGGCCGATAAGGTTTGGAGCTTGCTTCCGGGGGCTGCGAATGAAGCTTTTCTGCAGGTTACGAGCGGATCGGGTGATCCGACCTTGCGCGGCACGGTGACTGCCTAGTAAGCGGACACACTTAGGCAAAACGCTTTTAGAGGCGCGCGGCTGAGTGTTACCAGTTGGTTTGTGAAGAGCCTCCAGACTTCGGTCCGGGGGCTTTTTTGTTTCATGAGAGCGGATTTGCAGCGGCCGAGGCCTGGTAGCGGCGGCTCGGCAAGGCTGGTTGTGGCGTGACAGAGCGCTCGGATTTCCGAGTTGAAAAATCGAAGCCATTTTCCGAACTAGGGTTAGGACGTGATGACTTTACGGCTTGCCGCTCCCGCGCTTTGCGGGCCTGCTGAATACGATTCAGTTCGGCAGTGTCTTTTTCGTAGCGACGGTGAAGGCGAGCTTCCTGAACTTGCAGGTTCCGTATGGATTTTTCATATTTCAAGTAGGTTTCCACTTCGATGAGCAGGCGACGCCGGGCGGGTTCCTCGCCGGCAAACTGATTCGCGAATTCGAGGCCGCCTTTGTACATGATTCCGATCTGGAGGTTCTGCGCACGGTTGATGCGCCATAAAGAATCGACGATGGACTGGATCAGTTGCTGTTCTTCTTCACCAACGGGTTGATAGGCGTCTTTGCAGGCTTCGAGGCGTCTTTGATAATCGGCGGCATCGTCAGAGGGCAGTAGAACGGCGTGGCCAGTTAGTCCGTGTTTGAGAGCGTTCTGAGCGGATTTGGCCTTCCCTTCCCGGGTGATGGGGCCGGTGGAAAGTTGGGCATTCGCCCGATTGGCGGTGAGCTGGGCTTCGGAGATTGAGGCTGAGGTTACGTCTTCGATGGTGACGGAGCCGCTTTGAAAGAACGCCTGAGCTCGGGCCAGCAAATCGGCTTCTTGGTCCATTCGGGTGGCGGAGGGTTCGACGACCAAGGCCGGGCTGAGAGCATTCAGGTCTTGTGGTTGTTCCTGCTGTTCGCGCCCTTGAGCGCGGTTCTGGCGCAGGGCATTGTAAGCGGCTTTGCGGGCTTCACGCTCAGCGGCGCGGCGTTCGGTGCGTTTGGACATGGTGTGTTTGCCTCCTGGGTGGCTAATAAAAATGGCTCGCGGAGAGATGGGAGCCTCGTCGCAAGCCTGATTGAGAGTAGCAGCGGTTTGGAAATTTTGAGGGGGCGAGGATTTGGCGAAAGGGTTGAAAGTGGTTGAGGGGCAGAGGCTTATTTGGGTGAAAATAATTATCTGAGGGTGGTGACCGTCCTGCAAAACGTATCTAGAAAAGGGCCTTACAAAGAGTTTGCGATTCGCGGAATGTGCGTTTTATGCGGTTTTGCAGGTTGTCGAGAAGCGTTTGCTGGGTCTTCTTGGTTTGCCTAAACATTGCTTTTGAATGAAGCTTACCAGCTACTGAGCCAGGACAGTTTACTCGCAGAACAAGTGGCTGACAACATAGCTTGCGCTAGTTACGGCAGCGGAGTTCAGGCAGCGATTGCAAAAGACGGCGGTCATGATGGCGCCACTCTGGTTGAGAGGGGGCATACCTTCGGCTGAGGCACCCTTGAGGGGGTTGCATTTGAGACGGCCTGAAGGCGCTAAAGCACGGTGTTGAACAGACCGTGTGAGCGGTTCCGAGGCCAGGATGGCTGGCAAGAGTTTGCTGTGATTCCTGAGTGGACCGACCCCTGATTTAAGCACAGGAAACAGCTCTGCTTGCAGGAGGTTTTTGAATTCCGCAAAATACTCCGGCAAAGTCATTTGCGTGAGGGCTTCTCCAATGCGGGTAGACTGTTTGGCGACAAAATCTTACATTGATCGAGGCCTTTCTTCAGACATTTTTATCGACTTATGTTCTAAGGCGGTTTTGCGGGATTTTGCGTTTGCATACGGTTCCAGCTGGCGGGCGCGCAGTGGCAGCGATGTGCTTAGAAGCCGGTTCGTGTATGTCCGGGGACGCGTTGAGCGGAAATAGCGATGCCGTCCGGCCGCGAGGCGGTGGGGCTCACGGCAATTGGGTGGTTATGTGGAGCGTCCCCGGAATTGCGGAATTGCGGAATTCGGAATGAATTACCCCTAGACTTTCTCCAACACGAGGTGAGTCGCGTATTCCGAGGGCTTACGATCGGTTACCGAGTATCCAAGCGTATGCAGGTCCAGGTCCTGAAACAGGGGTTCACCCTGGCCGAGGAGGACAGGCACCGATGCAAGGTGCAGGGAGTCGATCAGTCCTGCCTTCAGGTACTGCCGCACTGTCGACACGCCGCCTCCGATCTTGACATCTCTGCTGCCTGCGGCTTGCTTCGCGAGTTCGAGGGCTTGTTCGATTCCGCCAGTAACAAAGAAGAAGGTGGTTCCCCCCTCCATGACGATGGGTTGACGCTCGTAGTGGGTCAGAACAAAGGTGGGAGCATGATACGGCGGATCGTCGCCCCACCAGCCCTTCCACGACTCGTCCGGCCATGCGCCACGCACGGGACCAAACATGTTGCGGCCGAGAATGAAGGCGCCAAAGTTGTCCATCGCGCGCTGGGCAAATTCATTGTCGATGTCCCCGCCGGATCCACCCTCCTGCCCGACCATAGAGCGGAAAGTCCGGGTGTGAAAGAACCACTGAAACATCTCCTTTCCACGCTTGCCGAGAGGATCGCTGAGGCTCTGCTCGATCCCGGCACTAAACCCGTCCAATGAAACGCTGAAACCCGCTACACGAACTTTTGACATCTGTGTTTTCTCCTCCCCGATTCTTGTGCTGACAATTTGCTCCTGACCGAAAGCTCGCGTTCATTGCGCAGTATTTTTCCGCCGCTGTTCGCTTTCTTTCATCATTTCATTCAAATCCGCAGCCGGTCGTATTTCCCACGGTCCAAGCTGCAAACCCGGATGCCGCGAAATGAGCTGAATGGCATGATTCAGGTCTCGCGCCTCGAGCACTAGAATGCCTCCAAGCTGTTCTTTGGTTTCTGAATAGGGACCGTCCGTCGTGGCGACTTTGCCGTTCTTCCAATACAGGGTCAATGCGTTTTCCGGAGGTTGAAGAGCTTCTCCTGAAGCATAGTGCCCGTTGGCACGCAAATGATCGTCGTACTCAAAGCACGCATCGAAGATCGCGTGTTGCGCTTTCTGTGTCATGCGCTGGAGTTTTTCGGGTTCGAAGTATCCCAAACAAATGTATTTCATGGCAGGTCTCCCTCTGGTTCGCAGCCAGCGTCACAAACTCGCGTTGCTGGATGGTTCACCCGATAGTCGTCCGAGGTAGGCAAGAATCGACAGCAGCGCAAGCTTTTATTTCAATTCCTGAAGGCGACCAGTTAGGAAGCGGCGCTCGGGCTCCTGCCGGGCCAATGACAGGGCGTTCTCATACGAAGTACGAGCCTCCGGAATCCGATTCAGCCTTCTGCACAGTTCCGCCCGTGCCGAGTGCGCAAGATGGTAGTTAGCAAGTTCGCCACGTTCGAGCAGGTGGTCGATCAGGCGGAGGCCGTTCTCCGGACCCTCGCACATGGCGACTGCAACGGCGCGGTTGAGTTCCACAACCGGAGATGGCTGGATGCGCAGGAGGCGGTCGTAGAGTGCCGTGATCTGCCTCCAGTCCGTGGATGCGGCGGTGGAAGCATCGGCATGGACTGCCGCAATCGCCGCCTGCAGCGTGTAAGCGCCGAAACGGCGAGATGCAAGGGCCCTCTCTGTAAGCGAGATGCCTTCGGCGATCTGGTTGCTGTTCCATAGGGCGCGATTCTGGTGGTCCAGTAAGATCAGGTCTCCTTCTGGAGAGATTCGGGCGGCGCGGCGTGATTCCTGCAGCAACATAAGGCCCAACAAACCCATCACCTCGGGCTCGGGAAGAAGGTCAAGGAGAAGTCTGCCCAGACGAATCGCCTCACAGTTGAGTTCGGCGCGTGTTGCTTCGGCCGAATAGCCAGCGTTGAAGATGAGATACACCACCTGGAGGACGGCTCCCAACCGGGCCGACAATTCCTGTAAGTTGGGCACCTGGTAAGGAATTGCCTTCTCACGGATAACGGCCTTTGCGCGCACGATCCGCTGCGCGAGCGTCGCCGACGTGACCAGAAATGCCTGAGCAATCTCCTCTGTTTTCAGGCCACAGATTTCGCGGAGGGTGAGGGCAACCTGTCCTTCCGGCGGAAGAACGGGATGACAGCAGGTGAAGATGAGGCGGAGGCGATCGTCTTCGATCTCCTCGTCTTCGTGAGATGCTTCGTTGATGCGCGCTTCGAGGCGGAGTGCCAGGTCTTTTTGCGCGGCGTCGAATCGTGCCCGGTGGCGCATCGCGTCAATGGCTTTGAAGCGCGCGGTCGATATGAGCCAGGGGCGGGGGTTTTTCGGTATGCCCGTCTGCGGCCAAGTGTCCAGGGCGGCGGCGAAAGCCTCATGCATGGCTTCTTCGGCAAGGTCGAGATCGCCGAGCAGGTGCATCAGAGTCGCCAGAATTCTGCCCGATTCGGATCGATAAAGAGTCTCTGTGGTTTTGCTCAACGGTTCGGGCACAGGCTGCGACATCCACGACACATTAGCAGAGAGACGGAGTGGACACAAAATAGATCGCCGCCAACGCGCACGAGGCACCCAGTTGCTTCGGCCGTGCCGACTTCCACAAAATGGCAGGCTCAAACATGACGCAAATCGGTAAATGCCTTTGCGGTTCAATTGTGTTTGAGTGTGCTGGCACCTATTTTCCCGTAAAACCTCAGCGCCGGTGCAACAGAACAATCGTGCTATCGAAATCCCCTCGCAACGTCAGGTCCAACCCATGCTCCATCAAATAGGCCCCGCTAAACTCCGCCGTACTCCCGTCCAGCTTCTCCAACTGGTAAACACTCCGGCTCTCCAACCCGCGCAACCGGATTGTAGGCGGCGGCGTGTTGTACTGCTGCGAATGGCGGAACGCAAACAGAACCGCCTCCTTGCCATCCTGCGACACATATTCATTGGAGGTCGTATCATTCTCGTCGGGCAGCAGCAGGCGGTACAAATCCCCCATCTGCACTGTCTGCCGAATCCGCTTGTCCAGCGCAATCATCTTCGTAGCCAGCGCCGAATCCGCATCCGTGAACTTGTTCAAGTTCGAACCAATCCCCAAATCCCCCTGCATCGCCACCAGAAACCGATACTGCAACGGAGTCGAGCGCCCGTTCATGTTCGGCACATCCGTCACCCAGGCCGACATGAACTTAGCCGCATAAGCCTCCGAAAACCCTTCCTGAATCCGGAGCCGGTCAAACGCCTCCGTGTTATCGGAGGTCCAGACCTCGGACACATACCGGAGCACACCTAAGTCAATCCGGCCTCCGCCCCCCGAACACGACTCAATCTCCACATTCGGATGCTTCTGCCGCAGTTGCTTCAGGATGTCGTAGTAGTTCCAGACATACTTCACCCATAGTTCCTTCTGCTGCTCGACCGGCACTTCCGGCCAACCGGGCTCAGCGAATGTCCGGTTCATGTCCCACTTGAAATAGCGGATGTTGTACTCGGTCGCCAGCTTGTCCAGAAACCCCAGGACGTAATCCCGCACATCGTCGCGCGCCAGGTTCAGCACCAGTTGATTTCGTAATTCGCTGCGAGGCCGTCCCGGAAAGTTCATCACCCAGTCCGGGTGCGCCCGATAAAGATCGCTATCCGGATTCACCATCTCCGGTTCCACCCATAGCCCGAACTCCATGCCGAGACCGTTCACATGGTCAATCAAGGGCTTCAGTCCGTTCGGGAATTTCTGCGGATTCACCGTCCAGTCACCCAGTCCCGCATGGTCGGTGTTGCGCTTCCCAAACCAGCCGTCGTCAATCACAAACAGTTCCACGCCCAGCTTGGCCGCTTTATCGGCCAGCGTCTTCTGGCCTTCCTCCGAGACATTGAACCCAGTCGCCTCCCACGAGTTATAAAGCACCGGCCGCAGCCTGCCCTTGAATTCATTGCGCTGAAGACCATGCAAGAGCCGGGATGCCTCGCCAAAACCGTGCTCCGAATAGCCGGCATAAAACTCAGGCGTCTCCAGCGAAGCGCCCGGTTTTAGCGGCCACGAAAAGTCAAACGAGTTGAAGCCTCCCGTCACCCGAACCTGCTTATAGGGTGTTTGTTCCACCGTAATCCGCCAGTTGCCGCTCCACGCCAGCGCGCCAAACCAGACCCGGCCATGCTGCTCATCGGCATTCCCCTCATCAATCGCGAACCACGGATTCATGTTGTGCCCCGTATGCCCCAGCCGGCTCTCCAACACCTTCTGGCCCTCATGAACCGGTTCATGATTCACCTGCGTTTCCGCCGCCCATCGCCCGCTCAAATAAGTCAGCCGGTATCCGTCGCCTTCCGGCAAATTCCAGGTCGCCGATTGGGCGCTTTCCACCGTCACCAGCTGATTGCTCTTATTCAGTACGGTTGCTTTGCGGCTGATGATGCCGAAGTCCGGATAGACGCGGTACTCGAGTTTCGTCTCGATGTCATCGTTGATGTCCTTCAGCGTGATCTCCAGCCGGTCGCCATCAATGCTGTGCGAAAGGTAATGCAGCACCAGGTCCCGGTCGCCATCCGCGCGCGTCACCTTCAGCGCCGGCTCGTAGTAGCGGGGACCACCCCAACCCGGATACTCTTCCGCCTCAATCATCTGCCGCGGATCAAACGACGAAATGTCCTCCTTCTGCGTGGCCGCCGCGACATCATCGGCGCGCCACAACGGACCGCCCCAATACAGATGCTGTAATTGGCCGCTTGGCGAGATGCCCATGGCATAGGACGACTGCTTGGTGGTGATCAGGAACACCTTCTTGGCTGACAGGTATTGAATACTCTGAGCACTAACGGAAAAAGCACAGCACAGGACTGCGGTGAATGCGGACAAACGGCACATGGCTTCGATTGTATGCTCTACCCTGAATGCAATGAAGCCAAGACTCGCTCTCTTTGCTGTCCTCCTCACCTGCGTTCCGTTATTCGCGCAAGACTGGTTCCCCAAAAAGGACATGCTGACGATCGGGACTTACTACTATCCCGAAGCCTGGCCGCAAAACCAATGGGCGCGCGACATGGCAAACATTCACAAACTGGGCATGGAATACGTCCACATGGGCGAGTTCGCCTGGATCTTCATGGAGCCGCAGGAAGGCAAATACGATTTTGGCTGGCTGGAAAAGAACGTCGCGCTGGCTTCAGAAAATGGATTGAAAGTGGTGCTCTGCACGCCCTCCGCCACGCCGCCTATATGGCTGACACAGAAGCATCCCGAAGTCCTGATGATTGACGCGAACGGCCGCGCCATACAGCATGGCAGCCGCGAACAAGCCGACTGGAGTTCAGATCTTTATCGCGAGTATGTCGGCAAGATCGATACGGAACTGGCCAAGCAGTTCGGCAATGATCCGCGCGTCTGGGGCTGGCAGATTGACAACGAGCTGAGCCATTACGGTAAACGCTATTCCTATGGCCCGGCGGCACGCGCCAAATTCCGCCAGTGGCTGAAAGAGAAGTACGGAACCATCGACCGCTTGAACAAAGACTGGGGGGGCGCCTTTTGGTCATTAAATTACCAGAACTTCGATCAGATTGAGATTCCGAATAAAGAGACGCTGGTGGCCGATCCAAGCCCACACGCCGTGCTCGATTTCGACCGGTGGTTCGCGCACGAAGCCGCCGATTACATCGCGTTTCAGGCACGTATTTTGAGGCTTTACAGCAAGAACCAATGGATCACGACCAACTTCATGACCATGCATGAAGATGTGGACCCCGACCTGTCGAAGGGCACTCTGGACGTCTTTTCGTGGACGCACTACCCTGTTCACGGGAACCTTAACGAAGGCCCGCTCGGCTTTCGTTTAGGGAGCGGCGAGGTCATGTCTTTCATGCACGACTTCATGCGCCCTTTCACCGGCATCTCCGGCCCCATGGAACTGCAACCGGGCCAAGTCAACTGGGGTGAAGTGAATCCCTGGCCGCTGCCGGGCGCTATTCACATGTGGCTGCTGCGAGCCTTTGGCGCGGGCGCACGCCTGGTTTGTACTTACCGCTACCGCCAACCGCTGTTCGGCTCCGAGCTTTATCACAAAGGGCTTGTCGAGACCGATGGCGTGACGCCTTCGCCAGGCGGTCGCGAATACTCGCAGGCCATGTCTGAAATCGTTGAGCTGCGCAAACATTACGATCCGAATGCCAAAGAGCCCGCCGATTATGCGGCTCGCCGTACTGCGTTCCTGTTCAGCTATGACAATGAGTGGGACATCGACAACCACAAACAGACCACTCGCTGGGACACGCAAGCCCATTGGATGAAGTACTATCGAGCTTTAAAAAGCGCAATGGCGCCCATCGATGTCATTACGCCCGACCGTGAGTTTCAGAATTACCCGTTTGCCGTCGCTCCCGCCTATCAACTGATGAGCGAGGAGTTAGTCAAACGGTTCACCGACTATGCCCAAAACGGGGGGCATCTGATTTTGACCTGCCGCAGCGGGCAGAAGAACATGGCGGGCCAGCTTCGCGAAGGACGGTGGGCTGCGGCGATTCTGCCGCTGATTGGCGCGCGAATCCCGATCTATGACGTGCTGCCCGCTCCCGTTGAGGGACACGTCGAAGCGAACGGCAAAACCTTCTCCTGGGGCACATGGGCCGATGTGCTGGAGCCAGACGCGGGAACTGACGTCCTGGCCACTTATTCCGACCAGTTCTACGCCGGAAAGGCCGCGGCCATTACCCGCAAGTTGGGCAAAGGAAGCGTGACCTATATCGGCGTCGACACGCTCGATGGCGAACTGGAGCGGATGCTCGTTCACAAGATCTATGCCGATGCCGGCGTCAAGCCTGCCGACCTGGCTCCGAACTTCATCGTCGATTGGCGCGACGGCTTCTGGGTGGCGACTAACTTCGCCAGCCAGGCGGAAATGATTCCGGCCTCCGCAAACGCTCAACTCTACGTTGGCACTCGCGATGTGGTTCCCGGCGGGGCTACTGTTTGGGTTCAATAACCAGAATGTCCACCTCTTTCGCTATCAATTGATAACCGCACTACGCGCGAGAAGTACCCTTCGGTACGCTTCCATCCGCAGGAAGCGGGCAGATCGCTTGGAGATCGAAAGTCTTAAATTGATGAAATCCAAGTCGTCCGTAGGCCATTGTCCTCGCATGAGACCCGCTTCGGAATGAGGTTCTTTCGGCAGGAGCAGGTGAGTCATCTCATGCGCCATCACGCGTCCTAACATAAATGGCATGAGTCGAGTCTGCGTTCGCAATGCCACAATCCGGTCGTAGAAGATGAAAGCTGCGCCATTACTCCCGACGTCATCGCTACTGGGAGAATGGGCTTCTCCCAGGGCCAGAAGACTGGCGTGAGGCAAGGCGTTGCAAAGCAGTCGGACCACTAACTCAGCCGGGGAAGGCCACGAGGAACAAGCGGCGGATGTTTTCCCGGGGGCACAATCCACCCACCTCAGTTTCATACCAACACTTTGCATTGTGCGAGAGGCCTCCTTCTCAGCCGTTTCTACGATCCATGGAGAAAGTCCGGCGAAGGAATAAACACGAACTGTGAGTTCAGGGGTAGACTTGTCAGAACCGATCGCGTTGGATGGTCCGGCGGTGACCAGTTTAGCGATCAGCGGAGAGGGCCCGGTGAAAGAGGCGGTGAGCAAACCACCTAAGATCGTGCAGCGGAAGAAGTTAACGGAAATGTATCTCACGACTCACATGTTTGAACCAATGCGGTCTCTAAGTCTTCAATCGGGATCAAGCCGTCTCAATCCTTCTGAATTGCCCTCAGATGGCCTCGACACGGATTGAACAATGCCCCAATACGCTTTTGAAAAATTCTTATTGGATACAGAATCGAGGGTGCTTTCGCGAGAGGGCACTCCCACGCCGCTGACCGGTAAGCCGCTCGATACGTTGCTTTTTCTTGTTCAGAATCATGGCCGGCTTATCACGAAGGACGAATTGCTCTCGAGTGTTTGGCCAGACACGGTCGTGGAGGAGTCGAGTTTAAGCCAGAGCATTTTCATGATCCGCAAGGTGCTGGGCGAAAACCCCAACGATCGGCGTTTCATCGCAACGATAGCCGGACGCGGCTACCAGTTCATTGCACCGGTCAAAGATCTGAGTGATGAAACCGAGACAAAGCCGATTCGCCCGGTTCCGGTTGCCGGAGACCAGCGGGTGAGCTGGCTGAATAGGAGCGTCATTGCCCTGATTGTTGTTGCGAGTGCGGCCGCGGCGATTGGCATCGCCGACTTTTGGAGAGGCAAAGCAAGTGCGCCGGTGGAAAGAACCGAGCGCCGCCTGACCTTCAATTCGAGCGCAAACGACGTGCTGAGCGCCGCTGTTTCCCCGGACGGTAAGTACCTGGCTTATTCCGACGGGAGCGGCATCCGAGTCAGGCTGCTTTCGACTGGAGAAGAGCGGCCGGTACTACCGCCAGTGGCGAACGTGGTGGATACGTCTCTCTATGTGGACTCCTGGTTTCCAGGCGGAACGGAGTTGCTGGTTCACTCGTCGGGGCCGGGAGCAACGGGGAGTGTTTGGGCGCTCTCCACAGCGGGAAATTCCTCGCGCTATCTTCGCGACGGCGCCAGGGGATACGCGGTCTCACCCGACGGAACTCGGATCGCTTTCAGCCCGCTGAGAGAAGGCGCTTTGGGCGGGGAGATATGGACCATGGACAACGACGGAGGCAGCGCGCAACGAATCGTGGCTCTGACGCCCGACGAATTTACGTGGTCCGTGTGCTGGGCTCCCGACAGCAAGCACCTGGCTTACATTCGAGCCAGGCGAGCGCGGCAGTCGTTGGAAACGTCCGATCTGCATGGAGCAAACTCAATCCTTACTTCTGCCGGTGACATGCAGTGGGTGCGTAGCCTGTGCTGGCTGCCGGACAACCGAATTGTGTTTTCGCGAGCTGAGAAATCGGATGTGGACGCGAACCTCTGGCAGATTCGCATCGACTCCCACAACTTCACTGCGCGGGGCGAACCCGAGCGGATAACCCGGTGGTCCCGCTACGATGTTATCGGGTTGAGCGCCAGTGCGGATGGCAAGCGGGTGGTCCTGCAGAAAGTGACCTACCCGGGACAGATCTATGTGGCGAGAGACAGGGGCGGGATCAGTCGCGAGCGGATGGGCGTGACACACCCTGAACTGCTCATTAGCGACGAAGCGCATAACTTCGTCTCCGCCTGGACAGCGGACAGCAAGTCAATCCTATTCTCCTCCGACCGCTCCGGCAAATGGGGCATCTACAAACAGGCACTTGGAGCCAAGTGGGCTGAGGCTCTGGTCGAAGGACGGGATCTGGCGGACCTCCCCCGCCTTAGCCCGGATGGCGATGCGGTCCTTTACTCGGAGACGGTAGCAGGCGCCGCCGGCGCACCTCCCCGGCAAAAGATCATGCGGGTGTCCGTTAACGGTGGAGTGCCCCGATCTATATTCGAACTCTCCGGCAGCCGGTGGGAAGACCAGGAGTGCTCTCGTGCGCCGGCAAAATCATGCGTCCTTATCGGGCCCAGCAATGGAGACGGTATTCCCGTCTCCTCCCTGGACCCGGTCAGCGGAGCGCAGAAACTCCTGCGGCTGATTAAGGTAAACCCGCAGAGTTTATTCAGCTTCGCGCTTGCTCCCGATGGCGTAGCAGTGGCTATGACGCAGTCAGGGGAGGCCAATTTGCGAATTCAATTGCTTTCACTGACGGGCGCTAAGGATGAAGAGATTAACGTGCAAGGATGGCCCAATATTGAAAGCATGGTTTGGTCGGCGGACGGGAACGGACTTTATTGCGGGTCGTCTTCGCCAGCAGGCGGGACGCTGTTCTATGTCGACAGGCGGGGGCGAACACGAACCGTCTGGCGCTCGAAGGATTTGGGGGGCGGGAGTTTCATCGCGGCCCTTCCGTCTCCGGACGGCCGAAATTTTGCCTTGTCGGGCGGAGTTCGCAATAGCAATGCCTGGATGATTGAGGGGATTTGAGAGAGTTGAACATCATTTCAGGGCGCTGCAGTTAAATCCGGCTTGGAATGACCGTGCAACGCCCTGGCGAGTTTTGAAGCTACGGGTCTACTGCAATGGCAGTTCGCCGTTTTTATTTGGATCTTCTTCGGTTTCGGGAATGACAGATGCCGCAGCGACCTGGTCGCCTTCTTCCATTCGGACGAGGCGGACGCCCTGGGTGGAGCGGCCTGCCTGGCGGATTTCGCCGGACTCGATTCGGATCATCTGACCGTTCTTGGTGATGATCATGAGGTCGGTATTTTCGCGGACAGAGAGCACACCGATGACATTGCCAACCTTGGCCGTTGTCTTCATGTTGATGACGCCTTTGCGGCCGCGGGCGGTCAGACGGTAATCCGTCAGCGGGGTTCGCTTGCCGTAGCCGTTTTCAGAGATGGACAGGATGAGACCCTCGTCGTCCACCACCTCCAGACCGACCAAGTAATCGCCTTCGTCCAGGTCCATGGCCCGGACGCCGCGCGCCTGGCGGCCCATGGCTCGTACTTCGTCTTCGTTGAACCGGATAGCCATGCCTTCATGGCTGCCCAGGAAGATCCAGTTTTTGCCGGTGCTGATGGCCGCGCCCAGGAGCTCGTCGCCTTCATCCAAGCCCAGAGCAATAATGCCCCGTGAAAGCGGATTGTCAAAGACGCTGAGTTCGCATTTCTTGATGACGCCTTTGCGCGTGACCATGACGATAAACTTCTCAGGCGTGAACTCCTTGACGGCGAGGAAGGCCTTCGCGGATTCGTCGGGCTGCAACGTGATCAGGCCCGAGATGTGCTTTCCCTTCCCTGTCGTGCTGGCATCCGGAATCTCATATAGCTTCAGCCAGTAGACGCGGCCCATGTTGGTGAAAATCAGCATGTAGGCGTGGGTGGACGCGATGATGAGGTGCTCCACCGCGTCTTCTGAACGCGTTCCCATGCCGATGCGGCCCTTGCCGCCGCGCGTTTGCCGGCGGTAGGTGTCTACCGAGGTGCGCTTCAGATAGCCGCCGCGCGAGACGGTGACGGCGACATCCTCCATCTGCACAAGGTCTTCAAGACTGATGTCGCCTGGATCTTCAATGATTTGAGTGCGTCGATCGTCTCCGAAATCCTTCTGGACTTCCTTGAGTTCATCGATGATGACAGCGCGCAGGACGGCTTCGGATCCAAGGATCTCGAGATAGCGGGTGATCTGCTTTTGAATCTCAGCCAGTTCATCCAGGATCTTCTGGCGCTCCATGCCGGTGAGGCGCTGTAACTGGAGTTCGAGGATGGCTTTGGCCTGGATCTCAGTGAACTCGAAGGTTTGAACGAGTCCAGCGAGCGCCACCTTTGTATCGCTGGCGGCGCGGATGAGCGTGATGATTGCGTCGAGGTTATCGAGCGCCTTCTGGAACCCGACCAAGATGTGCTCGCGGGCGCGGGCTTTGCGGAGCAGGAAGTCTGTCCGGCGGCGCACCACATCGACGCGATGTTCGATGAAGCGCTTGATCAGCTCAATAATGCCGAGTTCACGCGGCTGGCCGTGAACGATGGAGAGCATGATGACGCCGAAGTTGACCTGCATCTGGGTTTGCTTGAACAGGTTATTGAGAACCACTTCGGGCTGCTCGCCGCGCTTGAGTTCAAACACGATGCGCATACCGTCGCGGTCGCTTTCATCGCGAGCGTCCGAGATGCCTTCAATTTTCTTTTCGCCTACCAGCGCCGCCACGTGTTCAATGAGGCGCGCCTTGTTGACCTGGTAAGGGAGTTCGGTGACGACGATAGAGTCGCGATCTTTGCCTTTGCCGAATTTTTCGAACTCGGCTTTAGCACGGATGCGGAGGCTGCCGCGGCCGCGGGTGTAGTAGTCGACGATGCCGGCGCGGCCCAGGATGAAGCCACCGGTGGGGAAATCGGGTCCGGGGACCAGCTCGATAATACGCGAGAGCGGTGTCTGCGGATTTTGGACCAGCTCAATGGTGGCGTTGATCAGTTCGCGCAGGTTATGCGGCGGAATGTTGGTGGCCATGCCGACGGCGATGCCGGATGAACCATTGATGAGCAGGTTCGGGACGCGGGTGGGGAGGACTTCCGGTTCGTGCTCACTGTCGTCGTAGTTGGGGCGGAAATCAACGGTGTCTTCGTTGATGTCCTCAAGGAGGGTGCCGGCGATTTTGGAGAGGCGGGCCTCGGTATACCGCATGGCCGCCGGCGGATCGCCGTCGACGGAGCCGAAGTTGCCCTGGCCATCGATGAGCGGATAGCGCATGGAGAAGGACTGCGCCATGCGGACCAACGAATCGTACACGGGCGTATCGCCGTGCGGATGGTATTTACCGAGGACTTCGCCGACGATTTTGGCGCACTTGCGAGTGGGCCGGTTGAAGCTGAGGCCCATTTCATGGAGGCCGAAAAGGATGCGGCGATGGACGGGTTTAAGACCGTCCCGGCAATCCGGGAGGGCGCGGCCCACGATCACGCTCATGGCGTAATCGAGGTACGAACGCTTCATCTCGTCTTCAATATTGATGGGGATCAGGTTTTTGGTGTCGCCGGCGGGGAATAAAGGGCTATCGCCGGAACCGTCTTTTTCGGCCAAAGGGAAAAACTCCTCAGAATACGGATGGTGAGTACCAGTATCGGCGCGCAATGCGCTCTAATGAAACAAGCGCAAGTGGCTCAAAACAAAACCGCTTACGACTGGCTCACCTTACCTCTCTATTTTACCAGTTAGTTACACTGAAACCACCATGTCCTTCCAGAATTCATACGACGGTTTCATCTTTGATTACGGCGGCGTGCTGGTGCGGCACCAAACAGCGGAAGAACAGGCGAAAATGGCCGCAATTGCCGGAATTTCCGTAGAGGAGTTTGAAGAGTTCTACTGGAAAGACCGGGCCGACTATGACAAAGGTCTGCTTTCGGCCATTGATTACTGGAGCGGCATTGGCCTGGCTACAGACCGCCTGCTTTCGTTGAGCCAGATTGGCGAACTGGTGGAACAGGACACGGTGAGCTGGATGAATTTTGATGAGAGCATGTGGGCGTTTGTGGAGGAATTGAAGGCTGCCGGCAAGCGGTTGGCGATTCTTTCCAACATGCCTCAGGATTTGGGCGAAGCGATCAAGGCGCGAACCGACAGGTTTGAGATGTTCGACCACGTGACGCTGTCTTACGAAGTGAAGTCAGTCAAGCCGGAGGCAGAGATTTATGAGAGCTGCCTGGCAGGGATTGGAACGGACCGGCGGCGGACTCTGTTTTTCGACGACAAGATCGCCAACGTACAGGGCGCCGAGATGCTGGGCTTGAGCGGGATTGAGTTTATGGATCGCGATGCGGTTTTGAAGTTCGTCCGCAGCTAAGCGGCCACCCTATTTGGGTGGAGAGTAAGCCGTTTCGAGTCATAGAGTTGCGAAACGCCTTAACCCTTTTCGAACGCGTTGAAAACGATTGATGATCGTAATCGACAGCAACGAAATGAGGCACACGATCAACCTAATGACTCTCTCCAAAATCCCTTCCTTCTGCTTTTGCGCGGCGATTGCGCTGGGCCTGGCTACGAGCGCCGGCGCCACAACCATGACCATTGGCGGATCGTTGGATGGCAACCAAGGCATGATGACGTCAGTGGCCGGGGCGACCACCATCACCTTCAATGGCAATACGACTCTGCCAAATGGATTTACGGCTTCTGGAACGAACCCTGCAAATCCGCTGGTGCAAGGTAGCCATGGCAACCTCTACAAGGCGCCGAGCGGGGACACATCGACGTATCTGACGACGGGTACCGGCACAATTGTAGATACGCTGAGCACTCCGGCCACTTATTTTGGTTTTTATTGGGGATCGCCGGACGAATCAAACCATCTGAAGATCACCGAAAGCAACGGCAAGACTTTCACCATTAACGGCGACGGCTTGGATCCCGATTGCAGGTTTTCAGAAGAGGGTGACAATGGTTCTTACTACGTCAACTTCTTTGCCGACGCGGGCACAACATTCAAGAGCGTGGAGTTCTCTTCCTGTGAGAAGGCGTTTGAGTTTGACAATGTCGCCACAGCTTCAGCCACTCCAGAACCGGCAACCATCACGATTATGGCCGGAGGATTGTTGATTTGCGCGGGCAGTCTGCGCCGCCGCAAAGCTTAGGTTCCTTAGACCGGCGTAATACCATTCGCTGGAACCATAAGGGCGCTCCGCCAATGAAGATTATCTTCAGGCGCTGAGCGCCCATTTTCCTGCACGATTGGAGAAAGTCTTGCGTCTCTAAATCGCCTGGTTAGCTTTTCTTCCTGTCAGTGGAAACCATGAACGGCCATGCAAACGTCTCCACCGGAAGGTAATCTGGCCATCTGCGACAAAGGGCTAGCCATGAAACTTATGGTTGCCTCAGTACAATTGAGAGCACGACTCGGGTTTCGGGGGAGACGGGGATGAAAATTGGGGCGACTGGATTTCTTATCCTGACCTGTGGATTGATGATTCCGGCCGCGCCCGGTACGCGCACGGTGCGCGTCACCGGGGTGATTCAACCGGTGAGATCCTTCATTGTTCAGGTGCCGCGCATTGAAGGACAGGGCGGCAATGTCACGCTAACCAAACTGATTCCGAATGGAGTGATGGTTCACAAGGGCACGCTGCTGGCGGAGTTTGACAGCACCAAAGAAGAACAAGCGCTGCGCGATGCCGCAGCAAAGTTCGAAGACTTGAGTCATCAGGTGGATCAGAAGGCGGCCGAGCACCGCAACAACCAGGCGAAGCGCAAGTCCGATTTGGAGCAAGCGCAAGCGGACCTGGCGAAGGCGCACATTGAGATGCGCAAGGGGCCGGTGTTGACCGATATCGAGCGGCAGAAAGATGAGATCAAGGTTCGGGATGGCGCAGAGCATGTCGCCAGCCTGAAGAAATCAACCGCGTTCCACGAGCAGGCAGAGGCGGCCGAAAGCCGGATTCTGGAATTACAGCGCGACCGGCAGAAAGTGGCGGTGGACAGGGCCAAGGCCAATATAGAGAAACTGGCGCTGCGGGCTCCTCTGGACGGGATGGTTGCGCTGAAGAATGTGTATCGGAATAACTCGATGGGGCATGCGCAGGAGGGCGATCAGTTGTGGCCCGGCTCGCCGCTGCTGCAGTTGTTTGACCCCGGAGAGATGGAGGTGGAAGCGTCTATCCAGGAGCCGGATGTGATTGCACTGACACAAGGAAAGCAGGCGACGGTCCATCTGGATGCGTTTCCGGGGGCAGTGTTCCCTGCAACTTATATGTCCGCAAGTCCGGTGGCTTCGTCTGGAGTAGATGACCCGATTAAGACGTTCAGCGCGCGGTTCAGGCTGGCGGGAAGCGATCCGCATTTGCTGCCGGATTTGTCGGCGGCGGTGGATATCCAAGTGCCTGCCGAAGTGGCGGCAGGGGTTCGCCGATGAAGAAGCGAAGTATTTGGATGTTGCTTCGCGTGCTGGTGTGTTTAGCGTTGGGGGGCGGATTGATTGCTGCGTGGTCGCATTTTAGAGGCGCCCAAGCTACGTCCGATTTGCCCACGGCGACGGCGAAGCAGGGTGAGTTCGCTGTCCTGGTGACGTGCCGCGGGAACGTGACTGCCGAACGCAAGGTAGAACTGGAAGCGCCTGATGTGCCGGACTTGCAAATTATCTGGCTGGCTCCGGCGGGTTCGATGGTGAAGGCGGGGGCCGCGGTTGTGCGCTTCGATGCCAGCAAGCTGAAGCAGGACCTGCGTGAGAAGACGGAGGCGCTGCATCAGGCGCAAGCTTCGCTGGACCAGGCAGTAGCGCAGGAACGAATTGACGCCGATAAAGACCGGTTGGACTTAGCGCAGGCCAAGGCAGACATGGAGAAAGCCGAACTGGAGGCTTCGAAGAAAGCAATTGTCAGCCCGATACAAGGCGAGGAAAGCACCATTGATTCGAAGATGGCGCAGGAGAAAGTGACGGTACAGATCTCAACCGCGGCTCTGCACAAAGAATCAAACGACGCCAAGATTGCTTCGCAGAAACGGCTGCGGGATCAGGCACAAGCCGAGGTTGACCTGGTGAAAGAAAGGCTCGCGCTGATTGAGGTGAAAACACCCATCGCCGGTTACATCAGCTATCTTTCAAACACTACGCAAGGCTGGATGAATGCGCAGAACTATAAGGTAGGCGACCACGCTTATCCGGGCGCAACCATTGCTGAGATACCCGATTTGAACACCTTAGAGGTGGAGAGCAAGGTGGATGAAGAGGACCGGGGACGCATCTCACAGGGCGATGAGGTAAACGTGCATGTGGACGCGTTTCCGGAGAAGACGATGAAGGCGAAGCTGGTCTCAATTTCTCCTTTGACCGAGCAGAGTTTTGAGGAGTGGCCGCCTACACGCACATTTCGGGCTTACGCTGCGCTCACGAATCCGGATGCTCGGTTGAGGACAGGCATGAACGCGGCGGCGGGCATCGTGGAACGGAAACTTGAGAATGTGATTTCAGTTCCGTCGCGAGCATTGTTTACAGTAGCGGGAAAGCCGACGGTATATGTGAAAGGCCCGAAGCAGTTTTCGGCGGTGGCGGTGGAAGTGCTGGCGCGCAACCCGGATGAGGTGGCCATCTCTGGTGTTCGAAACGGGACACTGGTTGCGTTGTTACAGCCGCCCGAGGTGACAAAGTGAGCTCTTTGATCTCTCCGCCCAGACAGGCGGAGCCGCGAGACACGGCTGCTTCTAAGGTGCGTTCTCCAAAACCTGTGAAACGAGGACGCGTCATCGGGTGGCTGGCGGCACTCGCTTTGATTGCGGTGGTTTGCTGGGCCGCCGTGATGATTTACGAAAAGTCGGTGACAATCGGCAAGGCGGACGTGCCCACGGTGAGAGTGCAACGCGGGGATGTCTCCCTCTCAATCTTTGCCAAAGGCGAGGTACGAGGTGGTAACTCGCAGGCCTTAACGGCGCCCATGACCGGCGCCTCCGAGTTACATATCCGGAGCATGCTGCCGAACGGCGCCGCCGTCAAGACCGGGGATACGGTTGTGGAGTTTGACAAGACCGACCAGGAGTTCGCCATGAGCGAGGCGCAATCCGACCTCCACGAAGCGGAGCAGCACATCCTGCAGGCGACCGCGCAACTGCAGGCCGATGAGGAAGAGACCCGATATGAGTTGGCAAAGGCGCAGTCCGATCTGGAACTGGCTGAACTCGAGGCGCGCAAGAATCCCATTTTGGCGGCGATTGTGGCGAAGCAGAATGACCTGGCGGTGGCTGTGGCGAAGGATAAGCTGGCGCAGTTGAAACAAGACCGCACTAACAAGAGAGACACGGATGAGGCCGGCATCAAAATGCAGATGGCGGGACAAGGAAAGGCGCAAGCGAAGGTCTTTACGGCGAAGCAGAATATTCAGTCGATGACGCTGAAAGCGGAGCGCGCGGGCTATGTCTCCATCCGAACCAATACCAACGTGAATATGATCTATTCCGGCATGGTGCTGCCGACGTTTCAGGTGGGAGATTCCGTTCGACCAGGCATGGCTGTCGCTGAGATTCCCGACCTGACGCATTGGGAGGTGGCAGCGAACATTGGCGAACTGGATCGCGGACATTTATCGGTGGGGGACAAGGTGAATCTGACGGTGGTTGCGCTGCCTTATCAGAAACTGCGTGGGCATGTGACGGACCTGGGAAGCGTGTCGGGGAGCCCTTGGGACAGGCATTTCGAATGCAAGCTGGCTTTGGATGATTCGCCTAAGGAACTGAGGCCTGGCATGTCGGCCGAGGTGGAGATTACCACGGAGACGATGAAGAATGCGTTGTGGCTGCCCGCGCAGGCACTGTTTGAAAGCGACGGCAAGAACTATGTGTTTCTGCGATCGGGCAAAACCTTCGCGCGGAAAGATGTGACGCTGGTGCGGCGTAACGAGACTAAGGTTGTGGTGAACGGTCTTCAGCAGGACCAGGAAGTGGCGCTAGCGAACCCAACGGATGCCGCCCCGAAGAAAGACAAGCAGAGCACTGGACCGCTGGAGGCGATGCCCAAGTGATGGTGGAAGAGCGTGTCAGCGGCGATAACTGGGTGCGGCGCTACTCGGCTGACATAGGCCTGGCGGCGCAGAATCTCTGGAGTCAGAAGACACGGACGGTGTTGACTGCTCTGGGGATTATTTTCGGAGTGGGCGCAGTGATCGGCATGCTGGCGATTGGCGCGGGTGCGAAGGAGGAATCGCTGCGGTTTATTGAGCAACTGGGAGTGCGCAATGTGCTGATTGATTCGCATGCGGCTTCGAGCTTTCAGGAACTACAACAGCGGCGGCGGGCCTCACCTGGGTTGACCGAACGCGATGTTCGAATACTGACGGCGAATGTGGACGCGATTGAGTTGATTTCGCCCCGGAAGTCATTGCATCCTACGCAGATGCTTCCCCGCCCGACCGGCGACATGCCGGAGTTCTATGGAGTGTCGCCCGCTTACGCGCGCATTCATGACTGGAGATTTGTGGAGGGCGCCAGCTTCGACGAGAAGGACGCCGCGTTTAGCGCCACGAACTGCGTGATGGGGAACGCGGCAAAAGTCTCCCTGTTCGGCTACACCAGCGCGTTGGGTAAGTACCTGAAGGTGAATGACACCTGGCTGCGTGTCATCGGAGTACTGCAGCCGATCACCAGTTCCGGCAGCGGGACGCAAGCGACTGATCCGAACCAGTTGATCTATGTGCCCTTTTCCACTTTTCAGTACCGGTTCTATGATGCGGGTGGTTTTTTGAAAGATGATTTGCAAGGTGTGGATATTCGGTTGAAAGAAGGCGCGGATAGCGCGGCTACGGCCCGGGTTGTGAGCGCGATTCTGAACTCAACCCACCACAGCACGCCTGATTTTTCGGTGACCATACCGGCTGAGCTGCTGGCCGAGCAGCAGCGTTCTCAGACAATTTTCACTTATGTAATGGTTGCCATTGCGGCAATTTCGCTGCTGGTGGGCGGCATCGGCATCATGAACATTGTGCTGGCGACAGTACTGGAACGAACCCGTGAAATCGGCATTCGACGAGCGACCGGCGCCAGACGCAGCGATATTGTGAGGCAGTTCTTGCTGGAGTCGGTGTTGATCTCAATGGGCGGCGGCGCGGCGGGAGTCGCGTTTGGCTATTTACTCTCCTGGGTGATTGCTAAAACCGCCGACTGGAAGACGATTGTAACGTTCACCTCCATAGTGATTGCATTTGGAGTTTCGATGGCCGTAGGAGTTCTGTTCGGCATTTATCCGGCGCGTCAAGCAGCAAAGATTGATCCTATTGAAGCTCTTAGATATGAATAGATTCCGTCACTGGTGTTGTTGGCTGTTAAGCCTCTTGCTGGTTCCCGCTACTCCAGCCCAGAATGTGTTTCAAGATTACTGGAGCAAGCGATTCACCGCACGTGACGTACAGGTGGAACCGGTAGGCGGGTTAAGCGAACGCATCAAGGATGGCAAGCTTCATCTGCTGTTGCCGAATTTTCTTACGTTGGTGTTGAGGAACTCGCCGGATATTCAGCTGAGCCGGTTAGACGTTTATACAGCCGCCAATCAGTTGACAGCGGCGAAATTGCCGTTTGATCCTGCTCTGAATCTCAGCTTTCAAACTCTTCGATCGGTGTTTCCCCTGTCGTATGGAGGTGGAAGTAGCGGATCGTTTGGAAGTAGTGGATCGCTCGGAAGCGGTGGATCGTTTGGGGGAGGGCAGGTCACGCTTCCTCAAACCATCAACGCCCTCAGTCAGACTTCCAGCATCAATTATCAGCAACTGCTTCCGACAGGGCAGACATTCCAGGCGAATTTCACCGGCAACAGAAGTTCTGGAGACGGGTACTCTTACCCTTCGCTGTTTGGCGATCTAAATCTGAGCTTGACGCAACCGCTGCTGCAGGGCCGGCGGAATTTGGAAGCTTTGATTCCGATCAGGGTGGCTCAGTCGGAAATAGTGATCACAGCGAAGACCAGTGAGTCGAATATCAACGCAACGCTTGCGCAAGCGGCGGTGCAGTACTGGGATGCGGTGTTAGCGCGCGAGACTATTCGGGTGAATCAGCAGGCTCTGGAGTTGGCCCGGAAGTCATATGAGCATGATAAGAAGGCGCTGGATTTGGGTGCGCTTTCGAAGCTGCAGATTTTGCAATCGGAGAGCCAGTTAGCAGGGCGCGAACGGGATCTGGTGGCTTCCCAGTTTCAATATCAAGTGGCGCTGGACGGCTTGCGCCGGTTGATTGGCGCAGACCTGACGGAGCAGATGCGCAGTACAGATCTGGTGTTAGACGATGATCCGTCTCTGCTTCCTGAGAAGACAACAATTCTGCCGTTTGAAGATGCGTTGAAAAAGGCTCTGCATGACCGGCCGGAGGTGAACGCGGCTTCCATGGCCGTCAACGTGGATGACATGAATGCGCGGTTGAGTCGGGATCAGTTATTGCCCCGTCTGGATTTGGGAGTGCAAGGCGGATCGTCAGGACCTGGGTTTAACCAGCTATCGGCGGGCAGCACGGTAGGGTTGGTTTCGGCGGGGCCGTCGCCTGGTCTGGGCACAACCCTGCAGCAGGTTCTGGACTTCAAATTTCCCAGTTATGGCGGAAGTTTGACCGCGGTGTTTCCGTTTCGCAATTCATCCGCCAAGGCGGGGTTAGCCAATGCGCTGGTGCAGCGGGCCCATGACAAGTACTCACAACGGCAGGTGCAGGAGCAGATCACGTTAGAGGTCAGGCAGGCGACGCATTCTCTGGAGTTAGCGGATGCGACGATTCAAGCAGGGTTGAAGGCTCGGGATTTGGCGAAGCAGAATGCGGATGCGGAGCAGGAGCGGTATCAATTGGGCGATAGTACAGACTTCGAATTACTGGATTCACAGACCCGGTTGGCTACGTTTGAGAGTTCGCTGGTTAATGCCTATGTGAGTTATCAGGAGGCATATGTGCAGTATCAGCGAGCTACGGAGAGTTTGTTGAGTGGGTTTGGGATGCAGGTTGGCTTGCCGGCGGTGCAGTGAATAGCGACGGCGGCCGGCCGAACTGGCCGGCATGCGCCTCTTTCGAATGCGCGGGAATTGCTGAGCCTGGGGCTCAGTTTGCCGGAAGAGCCAGTTTGTTGCCCGGCAGTTCGGTACGTGCCCGGCACCAGTAGGACTCGAACAATCCTGCCATCGCCTCCGCGAACCCGTCATGTTCAAAAACAACGGAGGTCCACGAAGGGCGGGTCAACACCGGATCAAGCAGCGCCACCAGGCCACACTTGGCATCAAACAGCGCCAGCTTCAACGGCAAACGGTCTGAGAAGCGGATCTGTATCTTATGTTCGGTGTATTCTCCCAAGCGGCTTTGATGCTCCGCATCAAGGGCTCCGGCCTCTATTAGGATACGGGTTTGCACTCCCCGGTCGGCGGCGTCTTTGACTAGTTGCTCATCCAGCGGGTCAACGGCAAAGGGGGCGCGGGAGAACTCCATGAAGCTCTTGGTGACCGTGGTCAGCATGCGGCGGTAGTGGATGGCAGTCTGGGTAGGATCGTTGACGAGGTTCAGGAAATCCAGGGTGCCGTGGCCGTCCTGGCCTTCGTGGTAGGCGTTGCGCAGGTCTTCGATGAGCCCCGTGGCGAGGCGAGCCTGCTCAGTGAGTTCGTGCTGGAGAAGTTTGCTGCGGCGGGCGAGATAACCGGGGATGGCGAGGCTGGGGTCCACCGCGGAGAACAGCTTGGTCTTTTCCTGAACGACTTGCGCAAAGCCTTTTTCTACGAGGCTGTCGAGCACCTCATAGATCTTTTGGCGCGGCACGTGAGCGCGCGCCGCCAGTTCCAAAGCCTTGAAGCGAGAGTGTCCCATAAGGACCAGATAGGATCGGGATTCATAGGCGTTAAGTCCGACTTGCTGTAATTTTCGCCAGTTAAGTTGATAGTCCACGGGGCAGGTTATGAATCGAGAACATATCACAAACGGGGAGGGCCGGGTGGGGGATGCCTCAAAATTCACTGCTAGACTTGAGCATGAAAACCGACCGCGGGTCCAACTTCATGACTTACACTGAACTGCCCGTGACATTGGGCACTCTCCGAAACAGCGAATTTGCTGCCAGAATTTCGCCGGAACGCACCTTGAAGGAAGAGTTGCGCTCTAATCTAATTTGTAAGCTCGAACGCGGGGAAACCCTTTTTCCCGGAGTGATGGGTTACGAAGATACGGTGGTGCCGCAGGTAGTGAACGCGGTGCTTTCGCGGCACAATTTCATCTTGCTCGGTTTGCGAGGCCAAGCGAAGACGCGTCTGGCGCGCATGCTGACTCGACTACTTGACGAGCAGATTCCATACATTGCCGGATGCGAAATTCGCGATCATCCCTTTCAGCCCATTTGCCGGCATTGCCGCGACAAAGTATCGGCGATGGGCGATGAGACGCCAATTGCGTGGTTGAAGGCGGAAGACCGTTATGTGGAGAAGCTGGCGACGCCGGACGTAACAATTGCCGACATGATTGGCGATATCGACCCGATTAAGGCTGCACGCACGGGCCAGGATATCTCGAACGAATTGACGATCCATTACGGCTTGGTGCCGCGGGCAAACCGCTGCCTGTTCGTGTTGAACGAATTGCCGGATCTAGCGGGCAAGGTGCAGGTAGGCCTGTTCAACATTATGCAGGAGGGCGACGTCCAGATAAAAGGTTATCCGGTGAGGCTGCCTTTGGACGTGATGATGGTGTTCACCGCCAACCCGGAAGATTATACGGCGCGAGGCAAGATCATTACGCCGTTGAAGGACCGCATCGGCAGCGAGATTCGGACGCATTATCCGCTTACACTTGAGCATGGCATCGCCATTACACGGCAAGAGGCGTGGACGCGACGGCGCTCGTCGGTGGCAATGGAGATTCCGCCCTACATACATGAGGTAGTGGAACAGATTGCGTTTCTGGCGCGCGAGGATAAGCGCGTGGATAAGCGGTCAGGTGTTTCGCAGCGGCTGCCGATTTCGGTATTGGAAAACGTAGTATCGAATGCGGAGCGAAGGGCGTTGCGATCAAAGGATAAGGAATCTGTTCCGCGCGTGCTTGACCTTTATGCGGCGCTGCCATCCATTACGGGCAAGCTGGAATTGGAGTACGAGGGTGAGCTAAAGGGCGGCGATGCGATTGGGCGCGAGCTGATTCGCAATGCAGTGGGCAAAGTCTTTAGCACTTACTTCGACAACGTCAACCTGCGGCAGGTGGTGCAGTGGTTTGAGCTGGGTGGATCTTTGAAGCTGGATGACGACCTTTCGGCCGCAACGCTGGTTCAACAACTAGGGCGCATTCAAGACCTGTTGAGCTTCACCAATAAGCTGGGTCTGGGTGAGAGTGAAAGCGATGCTTTAAGAGCTTCAGCCGGGGAGTTCATTCTGGAGGGCTTGTATGCACACAAGCGAATCAGCCGGAATGAAGAACTGGAGTTTATTGCCGGCGAACGTTCCGGGCGCGACGAACGGAGCCGGGAAGAACGCGAGCAGCGCAAAGGCGACTTCGAATCCCGACGGGGACAAGGCGGCGGCCGCCGGAATTTGAACTAGGAAGGCGAGTCAAATATGAGGCGCGTATCGTATTCCAAGTTTTCGGAAGAAGATCTGGGAATAGAGATGGACGACCTGTTGCGCGCTTTGTCGGATTACTTCCTGCAGAGCGGTTATCAGGACCCGTATATGCAGTTCACGGAAATGAACGAACATACGCTGGAGCAGCTCAAAGAAGCGATTCAGCGGGCACTCGAGAGCGGCGACCTTTTCAGCGAAGAACGGCTGGAACAGATGCAGCAGATGCTGGAGACCATGTCCGGTGAACAGCGCGAGAAGCTGGTTCAGAATCTGATCAACAAGCTACAGGAAGGCGGCTACATCAATATGGACGCGCCACCGCCGGAAGATCCCTCGGCGCCGGGCGGCAAGGGAGGGCCTGACCGTGATATCAGCTTTCAGGTAACCGACAAGGCCATTGACTTCCTGGGATTTAAGACGCTGAAGGATTTGATGGGTTCGCTGGGCAAGTCGAGCTTCGGCGCGCACGACACGCGGTATACAGCCACCGGGATTGATGCGAGCGGGGGATCGAAGCAGTATGAGTTTGGCGATGTGATGAATCTGGACGTAAATGCGACTTTGTTCTCAGCCATTCAACGGCAAGGGTTGGCCGCGCCGCTGCAACTGGAGTATAGCGATCTTCAGGTGCATCAATCCGAGTATCAGAGTTCCTGCGCGACGGTGCTGTTGTTGGATTGCAGTCACAGCATGATTCTGTATGGCGAAGACCGGTTTACCCCGGCGAAGAAGGTGGCGCTGGCATTATCGCATCTGATTCGTACTCAGTACCCAGGTGATTCGCTTCGTTGCGTGCTCTTTCATGATTCGGCGGAGGAGCTGCGGATTTCCGAGTTGGCGCGAGTGCAGGTGGGTCCGTATCATACGAATACACGTGATGGCCTGATTCTGGCGCAGCGGTTGCTGGCGCAGGAAAAAAAGGACATGAAGCAGATCATCATGATTACGGATGGCAAGCCTTCGGCGCTGACTCTGGAGGATGGACGCATCTACAAGAATGCGTATGGGTTGGATCCGCTGGTGATTAGCCAGACATTAGAAGAAGTGGGGCGCTGTAAAAAGCGCGGGATCCTGATCAACACATTCATGCTGGCGAATGATTTCGCCCTGGTGCAGTTTGTGCAGAAAGTGACTCAGATGTGCCGCGGCAAGGCGTACTTTACTACGCCTTACACGCTTGGGAATTACCTGTTGATGGACTACATGAATCGCAAGACCAAGACGATTCACTAGTAGCGTTGTCCCGCTAGCAATTCGCTATTCGGCGATAGAGCAACCGGGATGTCCGCAGTCGCAGGAGATTTCGACTTCGTCACCGGCGTCTTTGCATCTTTGGCTGCAGTATTTTTCGTTGTGCTCCACCGTGCAGCTGCAAGCGGGGTGGGCGCATTTCTTTTGTTCAGTGGTTGCCATGATTCGTCCTTGTAAGAATGAAATTTATCTCGCTGATGACGAGGTTATCACCTGTAGACGGTCTGTTTGGGCTTTGGCGTTAGAAAAGAGCTGGCGTAGAGCCAATTCGGAGAGTGGGTTGAAAGTGTTGGAGCCGGGAACAGGACTTGAACCTGCGACCCGCAGTTTACAAAACTGCCGCTCTACCAACTGAGCTATCCCGGCGAACCTTCTCAATTGTACAACGGGATTTGCGTTTTTCCCGCTGCTAGGCGTGACCTGGTACAAGCAGCGTCGACAGAAGCGCCTTAACGCCGTTCCACAGGATCTGGACGCCGATGCAGACGAGTAAGAAAGACGATAAGCGCATGATGACGCTCATGACGGTGGGACCTAAGATGCGCGCCAGGCGGTCGGAGAAACCATAGCAGAGATAAATGGTGATTGCAATAACCAGCGAACCGGCGATGGCGGCGGGGACAACGGTCAGTATTTGACTGGTGGGCGGTGCATTCGCGCCCAAGGTGATGGCGACTGAGATGGAGCCGGGGCCGACGGTCAGCGGCAGGGTCATGGGATAAAAGGCTTGCCGGAACGTATCTTGCGGGTGGATATCTTTGCGCATCGCATGACGTTCGTCTTCATCCCGGCTCTTCAGCATGGACCAGCCGGTTGAAATGACAACCAGGCCGCCACCGACCTGAACTACCGGCAGCGAAATGCCGAAGAAGGCCAGAATGTGAGAGCCGATAAAGTAGGAGCCCACCAGCAAGAAGAAGCTGTTGAAAGCGATTTGACGAGCCAGCGCGCGCCTGGCGGCGGGTAAGGATGTGGCCGTGAGCGCGAGGAAAAAAGGCGCGCCGCCTAGCGGGTTCACTACGGGGAAAACTGCGCTGACGATGAGGAAAATGTTTTTCAGGATTTCCGACAAAGGAGCCCACTGGAGGCAGGAAGTGGAGGCGGCCCGACTCTCGCACTAGTTTACCGGAACTGTTGTGCTAGGCTTCCGCTATGTCAACGTCAGCCTCAGTGGAATCAGACCACATCCGGGCCAGCATGGCCCGGACCAACGAGATCTTCGATAAGGAGGTTTTCGGCAAGCGCGATTTCGACGCCTTGGACGAGATCTATACGGAGGATGCGAGGATTTTGCCGCCCGGCGCGCCCATGATTTCGGGCAGGCCGGCTATCAAAGAATTCTGGGCGGGTGTTATCCAGTCAGTGAATGCTTCGGCTGCGAAGCTGACCACACTGGATCTCACGATCTCAGCAGATGGACTGGTTGAGATTGGGAAGGCTGTTCTTACCGTTCAGCCGGCGGGGCAACCGGTCAGCGAGATGGAAGTGAAATACGTGGTCTATTGGCGCGAGGAAAATAATCGCTGGAAATGGCATATCGACATATGGAATACCAACGCTTGATGCCGATTGGAAGATACATCGCCACCGCGTTTTGCGCCAGTCTGCTGGTTGTTGGCGTGAAAGCCGCGGAGCTGGACGAAACCACGCGGCAGTTATCCCATGACATCTTCAAGCAACTGATTGAGATCAACACCACTGACTCGGTGGGCAGCACGAGTATTGCGGCTGAAGCGATGCGGAAACGCCTCCTGGACGCCGGTTTGCCCAGCAGCGATGTTGTGGTGATGGGGCCTAATGATCGAAAGGGCAACATGGTAGCCCGGCTGCGCGGTACCGGCAAGGGCAAGCCGATTCTGATCATTGCGCACCTGGACGTGGTGGAAGCGAAACGATCCGATTGGACCACAGATCCTTTTCAGCTTGTTGAAAAGGACGGCTACTTCTACGGTCGCGGCACTCAGGATATGAAGGACAGCGACGCTATCGCAGTGACCACGCTGATCCGTTTCCTGAAAGAAGGATACAAACCTAACCGGGACATTATTCTGGCCCTGACGGCGGACGAAGAGGGCGGAACGTTCAATGGCGTGGACTGGTTGCTGCAGCATCACCGCGACTTAATTGACGCGGATTACGTGCTGAATCCAGATGCCGGCGGCGTTATGACGGATCATGGTAAGCCCGTGGACGTTGAGGTGGAAGCCACTGAGAAGTTGTATGCGGATTTTCAGCTGACCGCCACGAACCCCGGCGGACACAGCTCGCTGCCCACTAAAGACAATGCGATCTATGAAATCGCCGATGCGTTGGGGCGATTGGAGCAGAGTTCTTTCCCTTTTGAGTTGAATACTGTCACTCGAGCGTGGTTCGAGCAGATAGCGACATCGGAGACTCCACAAGTGGCAGCCGATATCCGAGCGATGCTGAAGCCGACGCCGGATCGAGAGGCAATTGAACGGCTCTCCAATAATCCAAGATTCAACTCGACGATCCGGACGACGTGTGTCGCTACACGGCTCAGCGGCGGACATGCTGATAATGCGCTGCCGCAGACGGCGCAAGCATTGGTGAACTGCCGGATTCTGCCAGGGCATTCGAAAGCGGAAGTGCAGCAGGATTTACAGCGGATTTTTGCAGATCCTAAAATTGCCGTTAAGTATAAGGATCCGGGAACGGGTGAGTATCTGGAGAAAGCGCCTGATACGAAGGCGTTCCTGCCTCCCCCACTGCGGCCCGATGTGATGAATCCGCTTCGTTCGCTGGCCGGCCAAATGTGGCCTGGCGCACCGGTGGTTCCCGAGATGGAGACGGGCGCGTCAGACAGCATTTATACGATTGCCGCAGGCCTGCCCAGTTACGGCATCAACGGTGTCGCCATTGATTCCGACGATATTCGGGCGCATGGGAAAGACGAGCGGCTTCGAGTAGAGTCGTATTACAAAGGCGTAGACTTTTACTACCGCTTTCTCAAGGCGATTACTTCGGAGCAGTAATGAAGTCTAGCTTCCGGGCCTTGACTGTAGTGATGTTTGGTTTTACTTTACTACCTGCAGAACCCGTTTCGGTCCGGTATACCGAGGGTTCGATTCATGGATTTCTTTCCTTGAGAACAGCCGGGGGCAAGGTACTGGCCGCCGGAGATCTGACCCAGACGGTGCATGGTGATCAAGTTACTTCCCGTCTGGTATTTCATTTCAAGGACGGATCTTTGGACGAAGATACAACAACATTTACTCAAAGGGGAACTTTCCGGCTTCTGACAGATCATCACATCCAGAAAGGGCCCATCTTTCCGCATCCGTCAGATACGTTAATCGATGTCAACACTGGCAAGGTGATTGTGCATTATTCGGAAGAGGGTAAAGAGCGTATTGCGACCGAACATTTCGACCTGCAACCTGACTTAGCAAATGGCGACATTATTGACCTCGTGCAGAATATCTCGCCTGAAACCAAGGAAACTACCCTTTCCTACGTGGCTATTACTCCGAAGCCTCGACTGGTCAAATTGAAAGTCAGGCCGCTGGGTGAAGACCGGTTCACGGTGGATGGCTACCCTTATCAGGCGACCAAGTTTCAAGTAAAAATTGAATTGGGAGGAGTTGCGGGATTGATCGCGCCAATGGTAGGCAAGCAGCCGCCTGACATGTATATCTGGGTGTCCGAAAAGGAGGTACCAGTGTTTGTCAAGTCGATGGCCGAGCAGTATGTAGGTGGACCCGTCTGGAACATACAGCTTTCCAGTCCGGTGTGGCCGCAGTGATGAGATTTCTGGATGAACCTCAAGTTCGCGCGGTGCTAACTTACTCTGAGCTGATACCCGTCATCCGCAGAGCCTTGATGGACTTCTCCGCAGGACGTGCGGTACAGCCGGTGAGAACGGTTTTGCCTGTGACGGCACATGCAGGCTGGTTCGGCGTGATGCCGGCGGTTTACGGAGATGTTATGGGAGCAAAACTGGTGACCTTCTATCCACGAAACGCGACGCTGCAAAAGCACACGCATCTGGCCATGATCCAGTTGTTTCGCTCCGACACGGGCGAGCCGATGGCGGTGATGGATGGCCGGTTAATTACTGAGATGCGAACGGCTGCTGTTTCAGCGGTTGCGGTGGATCTGCTGGCCCATCCGCAGGCAAGCGTTCTAGGCATTCTAGGCAGCGGTGTTCAGGCGCGTTCTCATTTTCAGGCTTTATCCATGATTCGCCAGTTTAGCGATGTTAGAGTCTGGAGCCGCTCGGAAGATCATGCGAAGCGCTTTGCGGACGAGATAGGAGCACGCGTCACGACCGCGGAAGAAGCGGTGGGCGATGCAGACGTGGCGCTGACACTGACCAGTTCTCCGAATCCCGTATTGATGGGCAAGTGGCTTAAGCCTAATGCACTGGTTTGCGCCGTGGGCGCGGTTACGCACGACCGACGCGAACTTGATAATGAAGCCATGCTGGGTCCGGTGGTGGTGGAATCTCGAGAAGCGGCCATGCGAGAACCCGGCGATATCCTGATTCCCGAGGCTACGGTCACCGCGGAGCTTGGAGAACTGCTGAATGGCGCGAGTATTGGAGAGCGCAGCCGTCCGGTGATATTCAAGTCGGTAGGCATTGCGATTGAAGATATCGCCGCGGCCAAATTGGTTTGTCAGTTAGTGGACTTGGCAGGGGGCTGACGGAACGAACGCTCCGTCATGTCGTTTGGATCAGTAGAAACGGGCCCATCGCGCCAAAGCCAGCGCATCATGTCCGGCATGATGGCGCCGCCAAATTTCTGACCGTGAAGATTCATGCCCCAGGTGTAGTTCACGTCATAACCCTTCTGGGTAAGCGCCTTCATCAGCCGGACGTTCTGGTAGAACCAGTCACGATTCTGGTTGTAAACGCCATCGCGGCCGGTCCCTCGATTATCATTGCGGCCGTCGCATAGAAAGATGCGAATCGGTTTTCTTTCGCTAGCGAGAACCAACTCGGGATAGACTTGACCACCCCGAAGATCAACAAAGCTGCCGACGTTGCTTAGCACCTTGTGAAAGGCATCGGGACGCTGCCAAGCCACTGTGAACGCCGCGATTGCGCCAGAGCTGGAACCTCCAATGCCGTGCGACTCGGGATCCTTTGAGATGTTGTACTCCTTATAGAGCGCGGGCATCAACTCTCCAGTAATCACGCGCGCGTACTTATCGTCGAGCGTGTTGTATTCGGTGCCACGATTGGTTGTGCCGTCACCCCAACCGGTCTGCGGGGAGGGCTCCGCTTGCTCTGGAGTTCGTCCTGGATTGATAAAGACGCCAAGCATCACTGGGATTTCACGGCGGTAAATCAGATTGTCCATCACGTTCTGTGCACGGATATCGCCATTTTCGTCTTTGAAGGCTTGCCCATCCTGATAGATCATCAAGGCCGTTGGAATTGAAGGATCATACTGTGCGGGCACATAGACCCAGTAAGTATGTTGTGTTCCCGGATAGGCTTGACTCGGAAGATGATACGGACCGCGTATTTCGCCTTTTGGGACGCCATCCTGCGGCAAAGAATCCGGACCCAGCCTGTATTGCGAGTTCGGATTTGGACCAGGCGGCATGGCCTCCGGCGGCTTTTGCGCCCATGCAGTGATGGCGATTGCGAACGCAGAGAGGATGATCAGTGTCTTCGTCATAAGAGTCTGCCCCTTCAATATATAGCGGCAGGCTTTCGCAAGAGACGAATGGGATAGCATAGGCAGTTTGCGCCACTTGGTCTTCATGAAAATAGCCGCTACACGACTTTTACTGCCCTTCGCCATGCTCTTGTCGATTGCGGTCTGTCAATCACAGACGCTGCGGCCTCCGGCAACGCCTCTTGTGGCCTTTGATCCTTACTTCAGCATTTGGTCCATGGCCGACAAGTTGACGGATGCGAATACCAAGCATTGGACCGGCGCAGAACAGCCGCTTAGCGGTCTCATACGCGTGGATGGAATGATTTATCGATACATGGGCGTTAGGCCGAGGCGCGAGCTTCCAGCTATGGAGCAGCGGTCCTTGTCGGTGACGCCGACACACACGATATACACGTTCGGGGGCAATGGAATTCAGCTTGTGTTGTCGTTCTTTACCCCTGCTTTTCCAGATGACGTCGATGTGATGGCGAGACCGGTCACTTATCTGACCTGGGAAGTGAGCGCGACCGATGGCGCCCGGCATGATGTGGAGATTTTGCTGGATTCCGACCCTGTGATTGCGGTAGACAATCGTGACCAGGAGCTAACTTGGGGGCATAGCGATGCCGGGGCGCTCAGGATGCTGAGCGTGGGGTCGCGCGATCAACGGGTGCTGGAACGGTCCGGTGATGACTTGCGGCGGGACTGGGGGTATTTTCATGTGGCTGTCCCGAAGGAAGCAAATGCAACGCTGGTGGCCGCACGGAACGTAATGAACACCTTTGTGGACTCGGGGAAGTTGCCCGACTCGGACGACCTGGAAATGCCGCAAGCCGCCAAGCAGGCGGCGCATTTGGATGTGATGTTTTCTCTTTCGTTGGACGGCTCGCAGATACAGAAACGGCATGTGTTGCTGGCCTATACCGAACCCTTTTCAATTGAGTATTTGAATGAGAAATTAAAGCCGTACTGGAGACGCAATGGTCAAACAGCCGGGCAACTGTTGGAAGCGGCAGAGGCTGATTATTCAAACCTGGAACAACGGGGCAAGCGGTTTGATAGCGACCTTACGGCAGATCTGAAGAGCGCTGGAGGCGATGAATATGCGCAACTGGCAACACTTGCGTTCCGGCAGACGCTGGCGGCGCATGGACTCGCCGCCGGTTTGAATGGCGAGCCGTTGATGTTTCCCAAGGAGAACTTCAGCAATGGATGCATCTCAACCGTAGACGTGCTTTATCCCTCGGCTCCGTTCTTTCTGTTCTTCAACCCCGCACTGCTGGAGGCCCAGTTAGAACCGGTTTTGAAGTATTCGGCGCTGCCCCGATGGCGCTGGCCATTTGCGCCGCATGACCTGGGTACTTATCCGCTTGCCAATGGTCAAGTTTATGGAGGTGGCGAGCGGACGGAAGAAAACCAGATGCCTGTGGAGGAAAGCGGCAATCTCTTGATCTTGATGGCTGCGCTGGGCCGTGAGCAAGGCAACTGGCATCTAGCCGAGAACTATTGGCCTCAGCTTACGAAGTGGGCTGAGTATTTACGATCGAAAGGTCTCGACCCTGAGAACCAGCTGAGTACAGATGACTTTGCCGGTCACCTAGCGCATAACGCGAATCTCTCGATTAAAGCAATAGAAGGCTTGGACGCTTATTCACAAATGGCGCGAGGAATTGGCAAGGGCGATGTCGCTACCGATTATGCTAGCGCCGCCAAGCAAATGGCAGATCAATGGCAACAAATGGCGCTGGACGGAGATCATTACAAGCTGGCGTTTGATAAGCAGGGGACTTGGAGCCAGAAGTACAATCTGGTTTGGGATCAAATGTTGGGTTTCAACCTGTTCCCTTCCCGAGTGCGAGAAACGGAGATGGCTTTCTACCTGAAGCACCTAAACCTATACGGACTTCCGTTGGACAACCGTGCGGACTACACAAAGCTGGATTGGCAGATTTGGACTGCGACGCTGGCGAAGAACCCGGACGATTTTCGTGCTTTGATGAATCCGATTTTCAAGTGGCTCAACGAAACGACTTCTCGAGTGCCGCTGACTGACTGGTATGACACCAAGACCGGAAAGCAAGTGGGATTTCAAGCCCGCTCAGTGGTTGGTGGAGTGTTCATCAAGGCTCTGGCGAATGAGGAACTGGCTAAGAAGTGGCGAGACAAAGTTCATTGATTTTGGTCCTGGTGGCGGGCTGCTGTTTATTGATGGCTCAGGAGCCGGCCAAGCAGAATACTCACGACTTTTTAGGCCTTGGTCCAGCTCCTGACGAGGCGGCAGCCAAGCTGGGTGAACCCTTATATAAGGACAATTGCGCTACTTGTCATGGCCAGAATGCGCGCGGAGCGCAGGGCCCTAATCTGGTTCGTTCGCCGCTTGTTTTGCATGACGAGAAGGGAAAAGACATTTCGGAGGTTGTGCGGAGCGGCCGGCCGCAGGCTGGTATGCCCCCGTTCCCTGATTTGACGAAGGATCAGATCTATGACATTGCCGAGTACATTCATCTCCAGGTGGAGTTAGTCGCCAACAGGGGAACCTACAGGCAGACCTATGATCAACAGCGGAATCAATTGACCGGTGACGCCGAGCAGGGTAAAGCTTTCTTCCAGCGCAATTGCTCAACCTGTCACTCGACGACAGGAGATTTGGCCCACGTTGGTACAAAGTACCCGCAGGCTTCGGTCATGCTGGCGCGAATTGCATGGCCGGTGACCAATCAGCCAAAGCCGGCGGTGGTGATTGCTTCGAATGGAGACAGGGTGAATGGCGCTCTGGTCAAGCTGGACGACTTCGATGTTGAATTGCGCGATGCGGATGGGAACTTACATACTTGGACGCGGTCCACGGTCAAGGTGGAATTACAAGACCAACTGGCAGGGCACAGGGAGTTGCTGGCGAAATACACGGATGCAGATCTGCATAATCTAACGGCTTACCTGGTGAGTTTGAAGTGAAGCTTTTATTGCCGCTGATGTTGTTGGCGAGTCTGACGCCAGCACAAACATTGAATCCACAAGCTTTGACTTTGTTCCATCCGCCCAGTGACGAGTGGCCCACCTACAACGGCGACTATTCAGGGCGAAGATTCAGCGAGCTGGATCAAATTAACTCCACTGATGTGTATCGCCTGAAGATCGATTGGATGTACAGAATTACCGGCGTCGGGCCTCAGCGCGGCATCGGCAGCCCGGTTATTAAATCCACTCCTCTGATGGTGAATGGTGTGCTTTACTTCACGATACCGGACCATGTGTTCGCCGTGAATGCGCGGACGGGCGATCAGGTTTGGCGCTACGATTTTGAAGATCATGGCGGGCACCTGGTGGGACAGCGCGGGGTTGGAATCTATGGCAATTGGCTTTACTTCTTGACTCCTGACGGATGGTTTATTTCGCTCGATTTGAAAGATGGTAAGGAGCGCTGGCGCAGGAAAGTAGCCGACGAGAAGTTGCAATATTTCACGACGATGGCGCCCATGATTGTGAAGAATCATGTGCTTGTCGGGGTAGGCGGAGATGCAATGGATGTCCGAGGTTATCTGGAGGCGCGTGACCCCGAGACTGGAGATCTTCAGTGGAAGTGGTGGAGTGAGCCGCAGAAGAAGGGTGATCCGGGATCTGAGACTTGGCCTAGCCAGGCCTCGATGGACCACGGCGGCGGGATGACTTGGCTACCCGGCACCTATGACCCGGAACTGAATCTGCTTTATTGGGGAACGGGGAATGCTAATCCTGTTTTTGCGGGACAGAGCCGGCAGGGCGCCAATCTATATACGGCTTCGATTGTGGCTCTGAATGCGGACACGGGCCAGTTGGTTTGGTATTTCCAGGCGTCCCCGCATGACACGCACGATTGGGATAACGTCGAGACTCCTGTATTGTTCGATCTGGGCAACCGCAAGTTACTGGCGCAGGCCGGGCGTTGTGGATGGTTCTTTGTGCTGGATAGGACGAACGGGAAGGCGCTGGTTTCGAAGCCATTTTCAGGAACTGGTAACTGGGCAAAAGGAGTGGATGAACGAGGGCAACCGATACCAAATCCGGCGAAGGAGCCCAAGGTCGATGGCTCCATGATTGACATGCCTCCGCTGGGAGCGACTAATTGGCCCCCACCCAGTTATGATCCGCAAACAGAGCTTTTCTATGTGAATGGGACTGAGGGCTATGGACTCTCCTACCTGTATGACACCTCCGACCAGCCGGAAGGTTATGGCGGCGGCGGTGGAGGGACGTTCGACAGCAAATCTGCGTTGTTCGCTCTCGATGTAAAAACGGGCAAGACGCGATGGAAGCATGAGACGGATGCAGGCGGTATCAGCGGCGGCATTCTGACCACAGCGGGACATGTGCTCTTTACGGGAGATTCGAATCATCTGGCTGCTTTCGACCCGGCAAGCGGCGCCATTCTATGGAATCAGCGGCTGGAGGCCAGCGTGAGCAATGGCCCTTCCACCTGGATGCTGGATGGAAAGCAGTACTTGATTGTGGGCGCAGGGGATACGCTCTACGCTTTGGTGCTGGCGAGCAAGTGATCGCAGCCGCGCGCAGTCAAGGCCATCATTGTCAACGTAGGATGTTTGTCGCCCGTCGAAGGAAAAGCATTCCCGCCGAACACATAGAGGTTCTGGACATCGTGAGTTTGACAGTATGAGTTCAGAACCCCGTCCTTCGGATTGACGCTCATTCGGGCGGTGCCGGCCTCATGGATGGAACCTCCGATGATGTCGCGTCGAGGCGTCGAAGGAGGAGCATCCGGAGAGCCGGGCGCGCCAGGGAAGCCGACGGGTCCGGTTTCGCCCATGCCTCTCATGAGTTCTCCGCCAGCTTTGTGAAACAGCTCTTCAGCTGATGCCTGGAAGTGAGCCAGCAGCTTGTAGTCGTTATCGCAATGAGTGAAGTGAATTTTGAGAGCCGGGATGCCCCAGTGGTCCTTCACTTCGGGATCCAGTTCTACAAAATTTTCCTTGCGCGCCAGCATTTCGCCGCCGGCAATCCACACGCGGGCCTGAGCTACGTAGCGCGATTTGACTTCCTTCTTCCAGGAACTGCCGAATCCTGGCAAAGATGGGGCGAACAATGGGTATTCGCTCTGTCCGCCGGTGGCATTCATCACATAACCCCGAATGAAATCCTTTTGTTTGGTCTTGTCATCAATGTTGACGAGGTTGGGAATGGTGATGCCGGCCGATTTGCCGTCGTCAAGGCGGCTTGGGCCACCCTTCAGCTTCGGCAAGTAGCCAGCCGCTCCGCCGCCACTGACCTGATCTATCATGTACTGGCCGAGAGTTCCACTGGAGTTAGCAAGACCCCCCTTGGCCGAAAGCAGCAGCAATCTCGTGTTTTCAAGCGTGGAAGCGGCCAGCACCACGTGGGTAGCATCTACGTCTACAGCTTTGCCGGTGAAGCGCTCAATGTAGGTCACGCCGCTAGCCCGGTTTTCACTGTTCATACGGACAGCCGCAACAACGGAGTCAGTTCTTACTTCGAGTCTTCCGGTCTTTAGAGCGGGCGGTAGCGTCGTTGAAACAGTGCTGAACATCGCGCCCACGTCGCAGCCGTTCACACAATTGCCGCAATAGTGGCACGGCGGCCGCCGATTGTGAATCTGTGTGAGTTGAGCCAAGCGCCTATGCGTGGTGGGCCAGCCGAGGCTTCTACAGGCAGCAGTGAAGATGGATTCAGCGCAGTTCAGCGGCATCACCGGGAGGAACTCACCGTCTGGAAATTGAGGGAACCCCTCGCGTGCGCCGCTTACACCAATAAAACGCTCGACGCGATCGTAATAGGGACTCATGTCCGCATAGCTGACCGCCCAATCCATGCCATAGCCGTCGCGAGACGCAGCTTTGAATTCGTAATCAGCCATTCGATCACTAGCGCGCGCCCAATGCAGCGAACGTCCGCCTAATACACGGGACCGGCCCCAGCGATACACAGTCTCCGGAGACGTTGTGTATGGATTCTCCGTGTTATCCAGCATGATGCGGTAGTTGCGTTCACTACCGCTATATTTTCTAGCGAATCCAGGCTTACCCCGGCCGCGATAATCCAGATCATAAAGGCAGACGTGGTGGAAATCGTGCGCGGGTTCGATTGGGCTGCCCGCCTCGAGCATCAACACCTGCATTCCTGCCTGGGAAAGCTGCATGGCGGCCCACCCGCCGCAAGCACCGGAACCGACTATAATTGCGTCGTATTTGGTTGCCATCAGTTGTTTTAACTGTTAAACGGTTTGATGTTCAGGATGGTTACAGGCCGGGAACGAAATGTTGTAGGAGTTACCTTTGTAATCCAGCGTTTCAATCATTCCCGCTCGTGAGGTGTAGAACGCGAATGTGTTTTGCTGCTTAATCAGACGATACGCGAAATAAGCCGGGTGAGTAGCTTTCGGCTCGGCTTCAGGCCTGGCCATTTCAGTGATCAAGTCCAGCTTACGGCTCGCATCCGCGGAATGGAAGCCTGCCGACTTCAACGCCTGCATCGCTTCCTTCCAATTCGACTGAGACTGCGGCACATCTGAAGAATTGCTCAATACGAAATCAATGAAATGGGCGCAGTGCGCTTCGCGCGCTCCTGGAGTGTCGTCTGTGGGAATCAGTATCTCGGTGAAGGCTTGCAAGACGGCGAAGTCTTGGCGAGAGAAAAACTTCGGCTCGTAGTTCTCCAACTGGGCTGGCTGCTTGTCGAACCACTTTGCGAAGAACAGACTGCCACCGGGCAAAGCGGCGGCCCGCAGCGTCATGTCGAGCATCTCACGGCGAGTTAGAAGAATCTCTGTTAGCACTACATATCCAGATTCTGGCGAGCATACCGGATGCACGCCAAGTTATATTCGTCTTCCGCTTTTATACGCTCCGGCAGAGGAAGCTGATCGGGCATGGGAAGCGGCGTCTTGGGTGGATTTTTTCGCACCATCTCCAGAACCATGGCCACATCTCGTCCTGGAATTCCGGTAGTTGGGTCAGAGAACGTGGCCCAATAATGATCGGTAAAAATCGGGATTTTCAGCGGATCTCGAGTGATCATTTCAATACAGAACAGCATGTTCGGATCTTTACGCCGCAGCTGCGCCACTCGTTCCCTGAGATTGATAACGCCCTGTCCCAGCGGAACTTCCGCCAGAAGAAAACCGTCAGGATAGTCCGCCACTCCCATATCTTTCATGTGGGAGAAAATCGCATACGGAGTGAGCGCATCGAAGGTCTCATCCGGCAACTCGCACAGGGAAATATTGTTGCCCATGTCCAGGCAGACACCTACCCACTCGCTACTGATCCGTTTCATCCAGGCTGCCTGTTCGGCGGCCCGCCAGCCTTTATGGTTTTCTACTGCCAGGCGAATGCGATGTTTGCGCAGGACGGGCTCAGCCAGTTCCACGGAACGCTGGCATTGCGCAAAATTGGCCTGAAATGCCGCATACGAATCGAACTGTTCATAACGCCGGGCCGTCATAGCCGCGTGCAGCCCCGTGATCCCCGCTTCCTTAGCTGCGGCAACAGTGGTGTCGAATTGCGCGACATCAGCCTCCGTCTTCGGCAACGGGACGTTCACCATCACCACCATGTTGTAAGAGTCGATCTTCTGGCGCATGGACTTGACTGATTCCGGCGATGGCGAGAAAAGCCCGGATTCTGCGCCCGACAGACCCAGCCGGTGACAGTGTTCAACAATGTCAAAAGGCTGATTATTCGCCTTGGCCGCTTTCGCCCGAACGCTAAATGCGGTGGGAGATCCGCCTAAGACAGCTTTACCCCAGGGGGCATTTGCCTGATTCGGCTTTGCATCTACTAATGTGGCAGCAGCAGTCGCCGTAGCGGCAACCAGCAGATCCCGTCGAGTAATCATAATTCTGATTTTTGCCTTGGAAACATCATATCGAGGTTCGATGGTTAGTGTTCATGAGTGCACTCGGGATAGCTCGCCATCATGGAGTTGCCTTTATAGCTCAGGTCATCCATCAGTCCAGTACTCGAGGTGTAATAGCCATCGGCCGTCAAACCTTTGGTGAGCGCAAAGAACTGGACCAGTCTTCCGGCGAGGCGTCCGCGATCGGCGGCTTCGCAAAGCGGCTGCAGAAGTATGATTTGCTGTGATTCGGTTAGCTCAATAAAACGGCAGTTGGCCAGAAGTCTTGCTTCTTCGTCCAGCCAGCGAAGACCATCCACCATGAGTGCCTGCTGACCGGGATTCCTGCTCACAATCATGTCAATGTACTTTGGGACGCCGGCGGCAACAGCCCCGGGCGTGTCAGTTGCCGGAATGATCAAATCTGAGATTCTTGAGATAGTCGCATAATCAGCGGGTGTAAAGAAGCCAGGCGCCGAGGGAACGCTTGGCGGTTGAGCGTGAGGTAACTCGTCCGCCGTACGTCCGAACAAGTCGTTACCTGGTGTGGGGCAAGCGCAACTGGCGCCAATAGCGCCTAAGATCTTCAGCGCTCCGCGGCGATCAGTCGAATAAACCGGCATTAGACTTCTCCTTTTTTCAAGCGATCCGCTATTGTGTCAGCGGTGCGAAGAGCCAACGCCATAATGGTCAACGTCGGATTCTTTTCTGAGGCGTTTGGGAAGACGCTGGCGTCGGCTACATAAAGGTTGGGCACATCGTGCGCCCGGCAAGTGGCGTCTAGGACAGAGGTTTTCGGATCGCTTCCCATGCGGCAACCCCCAATTTCATGATTCGTCTCTGGAGTTTTTCCGACAGAGTGGATCTTGCCGCCGCTCGCCTGCAAAATGCGCTGGCTCCACTCTTTCATATCGTTGTATCGCTTCCAATCGGTCGGTGACAATACCCAGTGACGCCGGGCGAGCGGAATGCCGTACTCGTCTTTCCTGAGAGGATCGAGATCTATAAAGCTCTCAGCATTCGGCAGCATCTCGGTATAGGCGGTAAAGGTCAGATAGGCGGGATAGTGAGCACGAATCGCATCCTTGTAGCTCTTCCCCATGCCGGGAAATGAGCGCGCCCAACCCACTGACCGCCGGTTCTGGTAGTTGAATTGAACACCGAAGCTGCGCGGGTAATCTCGCTGGCGGCTATGCATGAAAGAGGGAATGTACGCGTGGTCCAGGAATCCCTCATCGTTAACAGAGGGCTGGCCAATGCTAGGTTCCATGAAGGCCTCCACTCCGCAGGTGATATGTGGAATGAAATCTTGTCCCAGGTGACCACTGGAGTTAGCCAACCCGGCCGGGAAGCGGCTCGATTTGGACATTAGCAACAACGCAACACTTTGGACACACGCACACGCCACAATCACTACCCGGCCTTGAGCCGAGCCTTGCGCTCCCGTCTCACGGTCAATGTACCGGACCTCACTTACACGCGCCTCATCTGAAACGGCTAACTCATAGGCAATGCTGTTGGATTGAATCGTTAGCGGCTTACCCGCCTTTACCGCCGGGTACATTTGAACGTCAGCTGAATTGTACTTGGCGACAACATCGCAACCGGACATGCAGTTTCCACAAAAGTGGCAGGACGGTCTTGTCTTCGTCGGGCGGCTGAGCGTTGCCTTGCGGACGTGAATCACGGGCACGTCCAAAGTTTTTGCCCCGGCTTGAATCATCTTGTCCGTACACTTCATGGGCACGGGAGGCAGAAAGATGCCGTCGGGCAGATCTTCTAAATGATCAAGGTTCCCGCAGACGCCTACTTCGCTTTCGATGCGGTCATAATAAGGCGCGAGCTCCGAATAGCTTATTGGCCAATCTTCACCATCGCCGTCGTGCTGGCGGCCTTTGAAATCGCGCTGACTCATCCGCAGAGCAACGGCGTTCCAAAGCATGGTTTTTCCGCCGATGCCGCGACTTCGTTCGCTATCGAAGCCCGCTTTGCCAGGCTTCATGGTGGGGATGGAACGAGATGCAAAATCGAACGGGAGCGCATGCGTATTGAAATCAGTTCGAGTGTTGACGGCAGGTCCGCCTTCAAGAACCAGAACATCGACCCCCAAGTTGGCCAGTCGTGAGGATAAAGTGCCGCCGCCGGCTCCTGAGCCAACCACAACCACGTCATATATCTTTGTTTGCACGCGCTACCCTACTTTGTCTTGTTCTCAAACAGGAAGAGACCGCTCTTCCCGGCAACCACAAAATCGAGGTCGCCATCCTGGTCAATGTCGGCAACAGGAATCTGAATTCCGCCGCCGGTTCGACCGCCATAATCGATCACGTGCTTGGCCCAATCAATTTGGTTGGACCCGGGAATCTTTATGCGCTCATACCAATAGACACCTAATGGCTCATGAGAGCCCGGGTCATGACCGTTGTGCGCCATGAACCGTTTACCTGTCAGAAGCCCAAGATTGCCATCGCCACGAAAGTCCACCATGGTCATGGCGTGGGGCTGAGACCAACTATCGTCGATCATATGCTTCTCCCAGGAGCCATCGGCCTTGTGCTCCAGCCAGAAGATCCCGAAGTCATGGGCCATGGAGGTCACTACGTCGGGCCGGCCATCGCCATTCACATCCGCAACATACATGAATCCGAGTAGCCCGAACTTCCAATCCGGATGGAATTTCCAGTGAGGGCTACGCGGGTCCGCAGGCGCTTCGAGCCAGCCTTGTGGGGTCAGAATGTCGTTGCGACCGTCGCCATTGACATCGCCGACACCAATACCGTGGCCATAACTCCGATCACTGACTACGTGCTTAACCATACCGCCGGGGCCGCGCTCATACCAGGCAAGAGGAGCTTTATCATCTCCGAACTGCGGAAGGACTTCATCTTTTTTACCGTCGTTATCGAGATCCACCAGGAATGAGAATTCGATGGGATAGCCGCTGTCAATGGTCTTTTCCTCCCAGACGCCGCTGTTCCCAGGGTTGCGCCACCATGCAATTTTCTTGGAATACCAGCCGCTGGTGATCAGATCGACGCGGCCGTCTTTGTCCACATCAAGCGGCAACGTGCTCAGGTCATCAATATAGTTGTTGGTGTAGTAAATGTCGCGAAAGTGATGCTTGATCCAGTTCGGCGCTTCGTACCAGTTCTCGCCTGACACGATATCCAGCCGCCCATCCCCGTTGATATCGCAGATGGCGGCGGATTCGCTGGCGCCCAGATCAATGGTGTGTTTCTCAAACGAAATATCAGGCGGCCTTGTCACAACGAAGGCAAGGAGGCCGGAGCAAACCAACGGGACGGCAAATATCGCGCGCATCGAACGCGATTGTATCGCGGGCACGGAAAAGGCTGGGATAACATAGCGGCGTGATATGCAGACAAACCGGAGAACCTTCTTAGTAGCCAGCGGCCTGACGGCATTGAGCGCGGCTCGCGCGTCTGGGTCAAACGATTTGATCCGGACGGGCATCATTGGCTGCGGCGGACGGCTGGGCAATCTGATGGATGCCGCCGACCGGGTGGGCAGTTTCGATATCCAGGCCGCCTGCGATGTGTATGAACCAAGACGCGACGCCATCCGGCAGCGCTACGGCAACCTGACCAGCACACACCTGGATTACCGGGAACTGCTGGACAGAAAAGATCTGGACGTGGTTTTTATTGCCACTCCAGACCACTGGCACGTGAAGGTTCTCACCGACACGGTGGCCGCGGGCAAGGACGCCTATGTTGAAAAGCCGGTAACCCACACCATTGAAGAAGGCGAACCCGTGATTCGGGCGGTCCGCGCGTCCAAGCGAATTGTGCAATGCGGAATGCAGCAGCGCAGCTGGGTACACTTTCGGAGCGCCGTTGATTTAATTCAAGGCGGCAACATCGGCCGAATCACTCAAATTCGGACGTATTGGTTTCAGAATTACCAGGAGCATTTAAGGCCGAAGCCGATCGAAGTGGAATTGCTGGATTGGAAACGCTGGCTGGGCAACGCTCCAGATCAGCCGTTCAGCGAAGAAAAGTACCGGCGCTGGCGGTGGTTTTGGAACTTCGGTGGTGGCGCCATGACGGACCTGTTCACTCACTGGATTGATGTGGCGCAATGGGCCATGAACAATCCGGCTCCCCGGTTGGTGGAAGGCATGGGAGACACTTACTTCTTCGACAAGTGGGATTGTCCGGACACGGTTCAATCGGTGTTGCGGTATCAGGGGCCATCCGGCGGCTTCCAGGTGAATTACGAAGGCACAATGGTTTCCTCCATTGACGATGGCGGTCTGGAGTTTCGAGGGACTACCGGAACTCTCAAGCTTGATAGGTCGAAATTTGCCATCCACCGTGAGGGTGTCAGAGACGGTGAAGCGAGTCTAACTGAGAAAAGTTTTCAGGACGGCACCATTGACCACGTTCAGAACTTCTGTGACTCAGTGAAAAGCCGCAAAGAGCCGAACGCGCCCATCGAAGCCGGGGTAGCGGCCGCTAACGCAGGTCACCTGGCGAATCTTGCTATTCGCCATGGGGAGAAGGTGGTCTGGCCTATGAAGACCACATAGAGGAACTAGTAGTTTAGAGGTAAACTGCCACCATCTCGCGCCAATAGCGAGCGCGATGAGCTTCACCTGGCCAAACAGCGAATTGGTGTGGAAGACCTTTTTGACTCAAAGCCTGACTGAGTATCTGATTACTTTCCAGGAACGGATCATGTTCGCCCACTGCAAAAATAATTTCCATCCGGCGAAGCGGATCTAGGAATTTAGGGTCGTTCAGGTTGGGCACAAAATGGTTCGGCGTGATGAAGTAGACTTCCTGGTCATAGTAACCGCCAAACAGGTCTTCAAATGGCCCGCAAGGCCGGGTTAAATCATAACGGCCGCTCAAGGCCACAACCTTGCCGAACAAGGACGGGTGCCGAAAGGCCAGACTAAGGGCATGGTACGCCCCGATACTGCACCCGTGAGCCACCAGAAACGGGACGCCATTTTCGGAGTGCATGAACGGAATGACCTCGCCCAGGATGTACTGCTCATATTGGCGGTGCCGTTCCACCCGCGCCCAGGCAGGCGCATCCTTGCAGTACAGGCTTTCCGAATCAATGGCATCAACACAAAAGAGGCGAATGTTTCCCGCGTCTATCGAGGGACGTAGAGCATTCACCAAGCCCCAGTTCTCGTAGTCGTAGAAGCGCCCCGCACGGGTAGGAAAAACAAGGACCTTGGCGCCTGCGTGCCCAAACACCAGAAGTTCCATGTTGCGCCCAAGCGTATGGCTAAACCATTTGTGATATTGCCTGTGCACTTTTGATTTTTAGGGTAACGGGGAACTGTTTAAGTGTAACTTTTGCTCGGTTAATATTTGATTGCGATAGGGTTCTAACAGAGAACTCCAAAGCTGATAGCCTTCGTGATTTATATGGAGGCCGTCGTCCTGGAAATATCGGGTTTGCGGTTTGCCCTCTTCGTCCAGCATGTTGGAAAAAATGTCCACATAATAGCCTTGCGGCCGGATCTCGATATCAGCTCGCACCAGATCATTCAATTGAACGATCCGGTCAATGATCGGGAAGCGCGCCGGGCTTGGCTTGACCGAGACGAACCCGAAGGGGATTCCAGGAACTTGTTGTTCGACTTTTGCCGCCAGCGACTGGAACGAAGCAAAAACTTTGTCGACAGACTTTCCATCTCCCAGATCGTTGTCACCCGCATAGATAAGAAGCGACCGCGGCTTGACGGGCGGGACTAAGCGCGAGAAGAAATAATCACAAGCCTCCAGCGTAGAACCTCCGAATCCCAGATTCAGCACGCGAGGGTCAAAGTCTTCAGCCAAAGTGGTCCACAAACGAATCGAGGAGCTTCCGTAAAAAACCGGCGGGTTATCACCTTTCGGATGTTTAGCGAAACCTAACTCGAGCGCCTTGACATCAGGCTCATACCATTCCATTAGTCCAGCGTAGCGGAGACGAAAATTGAGGCAATATGAGGCACAATCCACGCGTATTTGTCATTCCGCAATAGATCGGGACCGTTTATTTCTGCAGGTGATTTTATCGCTATCGCAGGCACGAAATGTGATACGATCCTCGCAATAGAGGACAGCATGGCCATTTGCTCCAGACGTAATCTACTGAAGACCGGACTTGGTGTTGCAGCGCTTGCCGCGACCAGAAGCCTACCAGTATTCGCCGCAGGCTCGTCGGCAACAGACTGGGTAACGCTTGGGAAATCGAACGTTAAAGTAACGCGTCTCGCGTTCGGCACGGGAACACACAGCGGCCAAGTACAGCGCGATCTGGGTCAGGAGGAATTCACCAAACTGGTTCGCCACGCTTACGATAGCGGCATTCGCTTTTTTGAGACTGCCGAGTCATACGGCGACATGCACCGGATGTTGGGCGTGGCCTTAAAAGGCATACCGCGCGACAGCTACCGGCTCATGTCAAAAGTGACTACGCACAACGACGTCGATCCGCAGCAAAAGATTAATGAGCTGTTGAAACTCGCCAACACCGATTACTTCGACATTTTGCTCCTGCATTGGCAACACGTCGCGTCCTGGCCAACGGACAGCATGCGCTGGCAGGATGGAATTTTGGAAGCACAATCGCGTAAGGCGGTGGTAACGCACGGCGCCTCCGTTCATGGTCTCCCCGCTTTACGCCAGATGCCTGGAAATCAGTGGCTGGATGTTGCCATGATTCGCATGAACCACAAGGGCACGGCCATGGATGGCGAGGACTACAACACTGCTGAGCCCGGAAACGTTCCTGAAGTGGTCAGTCACGTTCATCAAGTGAAGCAACAAAACATGGGTGTAATCAGCATGAAGCTGGTAGGCGAAGGTCGCTTTACCACCCGTGAAGACCGCAAAGCTGCCATGCGCTTTGCATTTCGAAACGCGGGTGTGGATAGTGTGACAGTCGGCTATAAGAACACTGCCGAGATCGACGAAGCCATTGAGAATCTGAATCTGGCTCTGGCCTAGTTCATTTATCCGCTTGAGCAGTGCGGAAGGTCATTTCCTGGCCGTATACCGTTAGCAATGGATGTTTGACTTGAGCGCGAAACTCATAATCACGGCTCGGCGTTAGTCCATGCAAAGAGTAAGTGAAGTCGCCGGTGGAGCCTTTGGGAACTGTTGGCAGGTCGGTCCAGGGCTCTGTTCTTTCTGAAAGATCTGTGCCGTCTTTTTTCACGCGAAACTGAAAGCCTACTTTCACTTGAGCAGAATTGCCCAAGTCGTCAAGGCTGCCATGCAGAGTTTCTGTGCGAGTGGCAGGATTCCACTCGGCAGTGGCAGTCTTCACTTGCGGCGGACTCATCCCGGGCTCCACGTTGGTGATCTTGAGAACCACTGGATCAGGCCAACTGCGGTCCGTGTAAAGCCGTTGGGCCCGAAAAGCGGTAATCTTGAGGCCGCTCTTCTCTTGCGTCCAGCTGGTCTTCGGATTTACGTCCGGCTTATACTCCACAATTTGGTCAGACTGGCCGAGAACACTGACTTTTGTGTCCGCAGTCGCCTTCACAGATTGTAGAGTGATGGTTCGGGAATCTCCCAGCCGCCAGTGCTCATCATGCGTGATGAAGGCGTAGACCGTTGCGGCATTCGCCTGCTTGGTGAACCAGACATTCTTCTCATTCGTCACTACCCAGGGCCGAACTTCATGAACGGCTTCTCCGTTAACAAAGTTCCACAGAGCAATCTCCCGAAGGCGCTCGTCCTGCTCTTGCGCGATGGTTCCATCTGGCTTTGGGCCGATATTGAGCAGCAAATTTCCACCCTTGGCGCGAGTCTCAATCAACGTGTCAATCAACTCGGTGCCGGACTTATAGTGTTCGTTCGTCGCTTTCCAGGGCCATTCAGTGCCCATGGTGAGATTTCCTTCCCATGCTCCAGGCAGCGCTACGCCGGGCGTGTACTGCTCCGGAGTTTCCATCACACCCCGTGTGATCACTACGTTCGGCTGCATTTGCCATACATAGTCTGTTAGCTGTTCGGCGGGACCGTCAAAGAAGAAATAATCGATGGGACCATACTGAGTCAGCAACTCCTTCAATTGCCGCTTTGTGTAGTCCATGAACTCCGGGACGTCCTGCGGATAAACGCCCTTAACGTGCCGGTTGATGGTGATGTGATGCTGATGCAACCACCAGAAATCATCGGGCGAAAAATAGATCCCGATGGCGATTCCCTGCTTCCGGAAAGCCTGAATCAGCGGGCCCATCACGTCTTTTCCGTAAGGAGTGTGCATCACGCTGAAGTCTGTGGTTTCGGTATTCCACATACAGAAGCCGGAGTGGTGTTTCGCCGTGAACATCACGTAGCGGAAGCCTGCAAGCTTGGCCAGCCGCGCCCATTCCTCTGGTTGATACTGCTCTGGATTAAAATATTGCGGCAGAGTATCGAAGAAGCGATTCACGTAATCAGGCGAGGCTCCCACCAGCGAGTGGGAGATCACGCCGCCGAGCGAGCCATCCACGCCCCAGTGGATGAACAATCCTAAACCGCGGTTGCGAAAAGTCTCCACCAGCGCCGGGTTGTTCTTACCGCTGCCCTGGGGCTTTGCGGCGGTATCGACATATTGACCATAAGAAAACGCAGTGAAGATAGCAGTAAGCGCTAAAGCGGCACGTCTCATCCGTTACATCATATGAGGTAACGGTTTGCGAAACCGCGCGATGCCGCTTAAAAGGCCGCCGCGCAGCGTCTTAGAAAGCCTTGTAGACGATTTCAGGAGCAGGAGCATTCATCAGCATGACCGTAGCCAGACTGATGACGGCGATGGCCGTATCCCAAACTGTGCGGGCATACAGCGAAGTGACAACCGGCTCACGGTTGAGCTTAAAGCTGAGCACGTATTCACGCGCCATTTCCCATGCCGACAAGATCACGGTGGCGCCCACAATGGTTATCAAAATAGCGCACAAGATCACCGCGGGACCCATCTTGGTAGCGATGTCGCCGATTTGCACCCAATTTGACCAGAACCATAACAGAGTAAAGGCGAACCAGGTGAAGGTCAGGCCGCGCGCGAAGGCATTGTAGATGGGGTTGTTGGAAAGAGTCCGGTAGCCCTTCTTCCCCATTCTGCGAGTCATTAGGATCTGGTAAAGCTTTACGCCAGCAACTCCGCCGCCTTGCAGCAATCCGAAAAAGATGAATTCAGATGTCTGTCCATGCCATAAACCCACCAGGAAGAACGTGACGAAGATAGCGAACACACCCAGGAACGGTTCGAGAGTGATGGATTGGTACCGTCGCATGCTGGAGATCAGCAGCGGATTGTACACATAAGTCTTCAACCATTCCGAGAGCGTGATATGCCAGCGGCTCCAGAAGTTCATGAAGTTATCGGACGAGAACGGCCGATTGAAATTCTCAGGCAACTCGATCCGGAGGAAGCGCGCAATTCCGATAACGATGTCGATGTAGCCGGAGAAATTGCAATACAGATACAAGGGATAACTGACAACAATGATGATCCCCTGCAGCAGGCGGCTGTCGAACGAATCAGTCGCTTTTAGCGCTGTCAGTGCCTGATTTTGCACCATGGACAGAGTGAGCGAAAGGACATTCACCTTAAAGAAACCCACCACAATCCGCTCGAACGCGCGACCTCCGCTGATAACATCTAACGCCAGCGGCTTCTCCGCCAGCTGATACTTCGCAAAGTCCTGGAAGGTCTGTATCGGGCCTGAAATAAAGGTGGCGAAGTTCAGCATGTAGTTCAAGTAGGAAACAAGGCTGACCTTCTCAGGAATCTGCTCATTGTGAGCGTCAATGATAAGGTGCAGCACACGAAAGAAGATGTAAGACAGCCCCAGCGTAATGTACGGTGAGTGAATGAATAGTGCCGCTGGAACGAATGTATATTTCTTAAGCCAGATGAACGCTGCGATGCAGGCAATAACGATGGGAATAAAACCAGCGCGGCGATTACCGGCTTGCATCATCCTCAAGCTGACAAAACCAAAGGCGAGAAAACAAGCGAATGGGATCCAAACCAGAGGGTTTCTGGAGAAAAAGGAGAGGAACACCAAGCTTGCGGCCAGCAAGACAAGTTGACGCCAGGCAACAGAGCGGCGCAAATTAAAAAAGATAATGACGCAAAGCGCGAAGCCAATAAATTCGAAGGATGCGGATCCCATGTTAATTCCTTTGTTTCCCGGTTATTGCCGGAACGCTTCCGTCTAAACACTTTCGCACGATCGCGTCAGCAATCAAAGCGTGCCCTTGTCCGGTAGGATGCAGATCCACATAGTAGAAGAGACGGTCGGCATGCGGGTGTCTGGCAAATTCTTTCACCGCGTCCGCGAATTGGATGTTGTACTTACAAGCCATGGACTGCAATCGCCGGCTGAAGTCCCAAGGATCTGTATGGGGCGGTCGAGATTGAAGACCCAGCAATCCAACTTCTTCCCGCGACGGCACCGCGACTAAAAGTAGTGGGATGTTCGCCGCTTGAAGCTTCGCAGCCACTTTGGACAGAATAAGATCGAAATCGGAGTAATGCTTCTCCCATGCGGCTGAAGTCGGATTTCGGAGATAAGCCGCCCGTTCGCCGTATCCAAGGAGAAGATTCACAAACGTATTCGGATTTGAGAACAAAAAATGCTGGGCGACAAGCGAGGCCCTGACGTTGTCATTCAAGAAGTTCTGCAGTTTTTTCAATGGTGTGTTCGGCTTAGGGGGTAACAGATCCGCCTCAATTGGCCGGCCTTCATCGACACTTTGCAGCGTCTTTCGATTGAGCGGCTCACCCACATCAAATGGAGCAACCGGCCAAATGACAACATCTGGATGCAGTGCAATCGCTTCAGGCAGGCGGCGATAGGCGTAAACGGGCATTAAAGTGGACAGCCCGAGGTTTTCCAACTGCACAGGACGTCCAGTGGCTGCAGAAATAGCCTTGGCCGTTCTTGCTCCCGCTGTCTGCTCGAATGGCACGTGCAAGCCTTCAGGAATAGAAGACCCCATCAGCGCAATTCTGATAGCGCCGGCCGGTCTTGCTCCACAGGCATCGAACGTACGGTAGCCACAGGCGTTGAAGTGATAGTCAACCCAGGGACCTTCTGCTATTTTGGTTCTCGCCTCGCAGTTGGGCTTGGCATGCAGAACATGCAAATAGTCTTCTGTGAGGCAGGGGTTCGAGGTGTGTTCCGCCCAGCCAACCCGAGCTACTACCTCAGCTGCGCCGATCATAACAGCGATGGTGCAGAGGCTAAAAAACGGCACTAAGAAATAGCGCCGCCGAGTTACAAGAGGTGCCGCGTGGCGCGAGTTTTCAACTGATGCTTCTTGCTCCAAAATCATCGAGAGCACCGGAGGCAATAGTGATCCTGATTCACAGAAGCCACTAGCTGAAATGGACCAGGTTGGTCAAGAAACACTTCCAGATTTGCTTCATAACTGGTAATCATTTTTAAAAATGAGAGCGGAAACTGAAGCGTCTCCAGCCGTGTGCAGGCTAATGCGGCCCCGCAGCATAGCCGACGCTCATATGCTGAAAGACCATCACCGCCTTTCGATTGTTTCAGACTTTAGGATGTCAATGAACCCGCAACATCTACAGCCATCCATAGTGGGTACTTGGTATCGAACATCGAATGCACGGGACAATGGAGTCCTGTTTGCGCGGTGAAATCTACCGAGAAACCCTAACTGACAGTGCGGTTCGCTAGAGAGATCGTCACATGGTCGTTCGGCGTCTTAGTGACGCCGCCATCGCTTTGAGGGTGAAACTCCACCGTCAAGGTTTGGGCATTCACTACCACTCGTAAATAGCCGAAGTTCGTGTCATCGTAGCTTTCTAAAGTTAACGTATCGTCCACCTTGTACGGAGTTCGATAGGTGCCACGAATTTTGGAGAGCGGAGAATGGCCGCCGCATCCCGCCACGAGAAACGGGATCTGGTAGCCGTTGATGAGACGGGTGTATCGCTGGTAATCATGCGCATGTCCGGAGAATACAGCGTGTGGATAAAAGCCGGCCGTCGCACAGGCGGAATCGATGTCCTTTAACATCACCGGGCTGCCCCCGTGCGACGTGCCGCCGGTGAACGGAGGATGATGTACCGCTATGATCACAGCGCCCGTATAATTCTCACTTTTGGCGCGCGCAAGCGCAGTTGCCAGGAAGGTCACTTGCCTTTGATCAAGGGCAGGGTAGGTCCCGTTCTCATCCGAGATGACACCTGGATCCTCCAGAACATTGCTATAGACGCCTAAGATTCGCACAAACGGCGCGTCGAAGGTGAAATAGACTCCCGGCTGGATCATCGCGGTCCGAAGCAAGCCTCCCGCGTCGGGCGATTGCGATGGCGTCGTCGCGCAGAAATTCCGCAAGAATGCATCGAGAGTAGGGGCAGGGTCGGTTGAATACACGACACCGTCATGATTTCCAGGAACCGCAAGGATAGGCGCCGGGTAGTTACGATAAGGCTCGTAGAACTGGTCGTAGTAGTATGTGGCCTCGCCGAAGTAATAAACCACATCGCCGAGATGAAAGAAGAATGAAGGCACGTCGGCTGGATTTGCTTCCGTAAAGTCGCTCACCATTTTGTCGGCAACCAGAGATTGAGTAGTAGGACCGGCAACGCTACCCGTATCGCCAACGGAGTGAAACACGATTTGCCCTGCCGCCGTTATCATCGCAGCCTTCGCCTCCCCGGTGCTTCCATACACTTGTGCCAGAGTCAGAATAGGTTCGACAGCATTTCCCGCCGGTTCCGGGATAGCGCCGACAGTGACCACCTCTGCGTAAGACTGGTCGGTGACCGGGTCTCTAAAACTGGTTGGATCGGGCGACGGTTGAGGCTGGGCAAACACAGGGTCTCCGGTGACTTGCTGGCCTGGCTGACTAGGGGGCGGTGCCGGAACTGTCGGTTTTTTGTGATGATGACCTGGTTTCTTCGACATGGCAGACTCAGATAGCTATGATGGCACGAAAGCCGCTACGAAGGAATTTGAAATAATGCATCACGAGAAACCTGTCGCCGTGGTGACCGGGGGCGCCCAAGGGATTGGACGACGTACGTCCGAGCTGCTGGCTCAGCGAGGCTATACGGTGGCGATCATTGATGTGATATCGCCCGAAGACACGGTCCGGTCCATTGAAGCGGCCGGGGGAAAGGCGATGCCCTGTGTCTCAGACATCACGGATGAAGGCGCGACGGCCAAGACCGTACAAGAGATCCTAAGATCATGCGGTCGCATTGAAGTGCTGGTGAACAACGCCGGAATCAGCCATATCTCACCGGCCGAAAATACAACCGTCCGCGACTTCGAACGGGTTCTCAGAGTCAATCTGGTCGCGCCATTTCTGCTCGCCAGGTTGATTGGCGAAACGATGCTGGCGGCACGAAGCGGTTCAATCGTAAACGTTGCGTCTGTGGCCGGCTTGGTGGGCATCTCTGACCGCGTTGCGTACAACGCATCCAAACATGGTTTGATTGGACTGACTCGCACGCTTGCCTCCGAATGGGGTGGGCGTGGCGTGCGTGTAAATGCTGTTTGTCCGGGGTGGGTGAAGACAGAAATGGACGTTGCGGACCAGGCGGCCGGAAGTTACGACGATGCGGACATCACGGGCCGTGTGCCGATGGCCCGCTTTGCCAGTACAGAAGATATCGCCAAGGCCATTGCCTTCCTTGCGGATAGCGATCAAAGCGGGTTTGTCAACGGTCAGGCGCTAGCCGTCGACGGCGGTTGGACGTCCGATGGAAGCTGGGAGAAGTTGCGCCTTCTAAAACGTCAACAGTGAAAACGCAAACTTGGAGCGGGAGACGGGAATCGGACCCGCAACCAACAGCTTGGAAGGCTGTGACTCTACCATTGAGTTACTCCCGCGTTCACGCGACACTAACATTCGCCAACATAGCACAGCCGTCAGTGGTGACTCCGCATTTTGGAGCCGCGCAGCCAGTGCAAGAACCACCAAATCAGAGCGATGACCAAACCGGCGCTGATGACGATAACAAGATAGTGGTGAATGGCCTCAGAACTGTTTTGCCACCCATCTCCTACAAGATAACCCACAGTCAAAAATGTGCTCACCCACAGCAGTGCGCCCGAATAAGCGAAAATGGCAAATCGCCGAAAGGGCAATTCCGCTATGCCCGCCACCAATGCCGTAAAATGCCGCACCCCAGGGATGAAGTAGCCCAATGTCAACAGCGGTGCGCCCACTCGCTGAAACGTCCGCTCCAGATTCTCAAATCGCTCGGGAGTCAAATGCACATACTTGCCGAACCGGGCTACGATCCGTCGCCCGAAACGTCGGCCCGTCAGATAGCTGATAGTAATGCCGGCCGCGCTTCCACAAAAGCCCGCAATTAGAGTCAATTCGAATCGCAATCTGCCCCGAAAAATCAGATACCCGCAGAACGTCAGCAGCGTTTCATCAGGCACCGGCAGGCCGACAATCCCGAACACCAGCAGCGTAAACAGCGCCGGATAACCATAGTGGCTCAACAGTTGAGTCAGCCATAAATGAAGATTGTGCATTTGCGCTACGATTCCGTTATGGCTCAGCCCACTAATTCCATGTTCGACGTGGCATGCCCCTGTTGCGGCACCACCCTACGAATAGATGCCGAAACGCATGCCGTTATCCACCACAAAGAGCCCGAAAAAAAACCACTGATTGAGGATTTGCAAGCCGCTGTCCAGAGTCTCAAGGGCGAAGCCGCCAAGCGCAATGAGGTCTTTGAGAAAAGCTTCGCGTCGCACTTGGGCGCTGAGAAAGTGCGCGAAAGGAAATTTGACGAACTCCTCAAGATGGCCAAGGAAGACAAGAGCGATACGCCGCCCAAACGCGCATTCGATCTCGATTAGGGCCGCCCCGCCCGCTCACCGAAGCTGATTCTGGTAATCGCCGCGCGCCAATCGCCTGACGAAATCCAGATCGCCTTCCAAGAAGTCGACCAGCGGAAGTTCTGCCAGCGGCACCCACTTGATTTCTTCAAAAACTCGCGCCTTGGGTTCGCCGCTGAATTCGGTTACCGCAAAGAAGAGTAAGTGCACCCGGCTGCCGCTCGGATAGTCATGCTCGTAGCGCGCTAGTTCAACGCCCGCTTTCGCCATGATCTGAAGTTCTTCCGACAGCTCGCGCACTAAAGCCTGCTGGGGGGATTCGCCGTACTCCACCTTCCCTCCCGGAAATTCCCACTTCAATGGATGCCGGTCTCCCCGACGCCGCTGGCCTACCAGAATCTCACCATCCCGGTAAATGACTCCCGCAGCCACCAACAAAGGAGCACGGCCCTTTATTTTGCGCGTCGTGGTGCTGCGGTTCTGGTTAGACAAAGCAACTAACCGTTCGCCGCCTCATTGTTGATTAATTGACGCAAGACATAGGGCAGAATACCGCCGTTTCGGTAGTATTCGCCTTCCTGCGGGGTGTCGATACGCGCGCGAACCATAAACTGCTTGAGTCCACCATCCGGACTCACCGCCGTCACCGTCACCTGATTTCCGTCTGATCCAGCCACAGCCGCCGGTATGCCTTGCAAATCGAAACTTTCTTCACCCGTCAACTCAAGGCTCTCGCGATTCTCACCTTCTAAGAATTGCAACGGCAGCACACCCATCTGTACCAGATTGGATCGATGAATTCGTTCGAAGCTTTCGGCAATCACGGCTTGCACGCCCAGCAGCAACGTCCCCTTCGCGGCCCAATCTCGCGATGAACCGGAGCCGTATTCTTTGCCTGCAATCACAATCAGTCCGACGCCCTGATCCCGATATTGAACGGACGCGTCATAGATGAACATCTTTTCACCAGCGGGCTGGTACCGCGTCCAACCGCCCTCCACGCCGGGCACCATTTGATTCTTCAGGCGAATGTTGGCGAAGGTGCCGCGCACCATCACCTCATGGTTGCCGCGCCGCGCCCCGTAGCTATTGAAATCCCCCGGCTTCACACCCAAGCCAATGAGATACTTGCCGGCCGGACTGTCAACCGGTATCGATCCCGCAGGCGAAATGTGATCCGTTGTTACCGAATCACCCAGCACAGCCAGCGCGCGCAAGCCATGGAGATCGCGAACAAAAGTAAGCGGGTCCACCATGTGTTCGAAATAGGGCGGCTTCTTGATGTAGGTAGAGTCCGCGGTCCACTCGTAGATGTTGCCGGTAGGCACCTTCAAAGAGCTCCAGTTGTGGTCGCCCGTAAACACTTCTGAATATTCCTTGCTGAAGAACTCAGTGCGAGCCGACGCCAGCACGGTCGCTTCAATTTCCTGATTGGTGGGCCAGATATCCCGCAGGTACACGTCTTTTCCGTGCTGGTCCTTGCCGAGCGATTCTCTCGTGATGTCAATGTCCACTCGTCCGGCAATCGCATAGGCCACCACTAGCGGCGGCGAAGCCAGGTAGTTCGAACGCACCAGTGGATTGACGCGGCCTTCAAAGTTCCGGTTCCCGCTAAGCACTGCCGCTACATTCAGCTTTCCTTCAGTGACGGCGGCCGCTACATTGTCGGGCAGCGGACCGCTGTTGCCGATGCAAGTCGTACAACCGTAGCCCACCAGGTTAAACTTCAACTGCTCCAGATAATGCATCAGTCCGGCATCGTTTAGGTAATCCAAGACCACTTTCGAACCGGGAGCAAGTGAGGTCTTCACCCACGGCTTAGCGGTCAGCCCTTTTTCCACCGCTTTCTTGGCAAGCAGCCCCGCGGCCACCATCACTGACGGATTTGATGTATTCGTGCAGCTGGTAATAGCCGCAATCACCACCGCACCGTCGTGAATGTGTTCTTTATGTCCATTCATCGCCAATTTGGCTGATCTCGGTGAGCCACCCAGAGACGTGAGGAAATTGTTCTTCACGTCAGCCAGCTCAATACGATCCTGGGGACGCTTCGGTCCTGCCATGGAGGGCGTCACTTTCGAAAGATCCAGCGAAAGCGTGTCTGAGTAAACCGGATCCGGTGAATCGGCTGTCAGGAACAAGCCCTGTTCCTTCGAATAAGCCTCCACTAGGCTCACCAGTTCGGGGCTCCGATTCGTCAGCCGCAGATACTCCAGCGTTACCGAATCAATGGGAAAGAAGCCAACAGTCGCACCGTATTCGGGCGCCATGTTGCTGATGGTGGCCCGATCCGCCAGCGAAAGGGCGCTGACGCCGGCGCCATAGAACTCAACGAATTTACCCACTACGCCCTTCTTGCGGAGCAACTGGGTAACAGTCAGAACCAAATCAGTGGCCGTCGCACCTTCGGGCATCTGGCCCGTCAGCTTGAAACCCACCACCTGGGGCAACAGCATGGAGATCGGCTGACCTAGCATGCAAGCCTCTGCTTCAATGCCGCCCACGCCCCAGCCCACCACGCCAACACCGTTGATCATGGTGGTGTGCGAATCAGTGCCCATCAGCGTATCTGGATACGCCTGCAGCACGCCATCCTTGGTATCGCTGAAGACAACGTTGGCCAGGTATTCCAGGTTCACCTGGTGAACAATGCCGGTGTCCGGCGGCACTACGCGAAAGTTGCTGAATGCTTTCTGGCCCCAGCGCAGAAAGGCGTAGCGTTCCTGATTACGTCCGAATTCTAAAACCGCATTCTCTTGAAACGCAGCAGCGGTCCCGAATGCATCCACTTGCACCGAATGATCAATGACCAGATCGGCCGGAATCAAAGGATTAGCCAGCTCCGGTTTTGAGCCAAGTTTTTGGAGCGCATCGCGCATGGCAGCGAGATCCACAACGCAAGGGACGCCAGTAAAGTCCTGAAGCAGAATGCGCGCCGGGCGAAACTGAATCTCTTGCGCGGCACACCTCGAGTCCCAATTCGCCACATACTCGATATCCGCAGCTTTAACGGTCTTATCGTCTTCAAAGCGAAGCAGATTCTCAAGCAGAATCCTGATGGAGTACGGAATTCGCGAGAGCTTGGCCCCCAGTCTGCCCTTCTCCAACGCATCCAGGCGGAAAATCTGGTAATCAATGCTGCCAACGCGCAAAGTAGAGACTGCGCCAAACGAATTCTTACTGGCCATGTGCTTTTAGTTTAATTCCTTACATGTAAGCGGGCTGTTCAATGCCCAGCACTTGCAACGTTCGTTCCAGCTGCTGTTGAACATAGTGAGTCACCCATAACAATGCATGGCGGCGAGCCACGTCCTTTTCCGCCAGGACATTGTGTTCATGATAGAAGTTGTTGAAACTCTGCGCCAGCTGAAAGGCATATTTAGCCACATGCGCCGGTTCGCCTGACTGAATAGCGCGTTCTACGGCCGTTAAGGTCTTCGAAGCAATCAGAACCAACTGCCAGACGTCTTCCGAACTCATGCATTCCTGCAGAACTTCGCGGCTCAGCTCATGAAAGTCCGGGAGAGCCTCGCCACGTTCGGCCAGCTTGCGCAAGATGTTCTGGGCGCGAACGCCCGCGTATTGCACATAAGGACCGGTTTCGCCCTCAAAGCTCAGCGCCTCATGAAAATCAAACGCAATGACCGAATTGCGAGTAAACTTCAGCATGAAATAACGCAGGGCGCCCACGGCGATTTGCCTGGCCGTCTTTTCGCTGTCCTCCGCGGCAAATTCCGGGTGCCTGTTCTGTACTTCGGCCAAGGCAGTCGCAATCAGCTTGTCGATCAGATCGTCAGCCTTGACGCCCAGCCCCTTGCGTCCGGAAACCTCCACATAAGCGCGCTTTTTGTCTTCATCGGAAAGGACAATCCCCATCTCCACGCAAGTTCGCGGGGAAAGGGCAACCATCTCATACGAGAAATGAACGGACGCATCCGCCTGCTGCTGAAAATTCAGCGCGCGCATACCGGCGACCACGACGTCCTGCAGGTAAGCCTGGCGCGAATCAATAACATTAAAAACCTTGTTGGCGCCGCCAAAGTTAGTTACTGCGCCCGAATCCGTCACAGGCCCTGGAGAATCGGTGGTTGCCCAAAGTATGTGGCCATCCGGATAAATAGACCAAAGGCGGTAATAAAAGTCTTTGCCCAATAGCCCAAACTTCCATAGCTGGTAAGCGATGTCTTTGCCTACATAGGTCACCGTGCCGTTCGACCGGACAATCACCTTGCTGTCTTCCGCGCCGCTATCTTCCGGTTCATCCGCCGATGTATCCCGAAACGCGGACGCAGGCATTACCCAGCATCCCTTGTTCTTCCCTTGCTCCTCAAAATAAATAGCTTTGCGTTCCTTCAACAACTCAAACGCGGTGGCCCAGAACTTCAGGTGCAGAATCTCGCTTTCACGCGGCAAGAGATCATACTGAATTCCCAATCGCAGCATGGTCGCCACATGCAGCTTCACGATGGCATCGGCAATCAGATGGCCTAAGACAGCCAGATCGCCTGCATTCGCTTCGATGGCATGCAGAGTCTCGGCCCGCCAGGCCAGCCCCTCCGGATTGTCTTTGTAGTAGGCCGAAATCCGGGCATAAAGATCCCAGCAAAGGTAATCGAAGCGGACACCCTTATCGGAAATGAGCGCCCGAACATCAGCGGGAGTCTTGTGTTCCAGAAAGTGGAACCCGGCAACCACGTCGGCAACCTGAACGCCCGTGTTGTCGATGTAGTTTTGCACCTCGACAACGGCGAACCGCTGCCGTAGCATGCGCACAAACGTGTCACCCAGAATAGCGTTGCGCAAATGGCCGATATGCGCTGCCTTGTTCGGATTGATGTTCGTGTGCTCCACCACAATCTTCCCGGTGGACTTACTCTTGGCTGTACTAACATCCTTTAGCAGGCCCAGCGCATAGTGCGCCCGGTCCAACCGCACATTGATGTAGCCGTTGCCGGCAATCTCAAGACCGGCAATACCGGGAAGCGCCTCTACCGACGCAGCCAGTTCCTCCGCTATCTGCTTCGGCGAGCGCTTCAGTTGCCGCGCGAGCTGAAAAGCGACGGGAACTGCCAGTTCCCCGAAGGATGTCTGTTTCGGCTGCTCCAAGGACACTTTCATGTCCAGGTTGAACTTGGCGGCGAGCGCCTGCTCCAACGCGGAGGCGAGATTACTTTCTATTTTCTCAAACACTAGCTCCAGTATGACGAAGCCTTCACTGAGCTAAATCGTAGAATGGTGTGTGCCCAAAGTTACTTTCATGCCGGAGAACCGTACGGTTGAGTTCGAGACCGGAAAGCTCCCGTATACCGACCACGGAAAGCCTGGATCAATCCTCGATATTGCCCTGAATAAAGACGTACACCTTGAACATGCCTGCGGCGGAAGCTGCGCTTGCACCACTTGTCACGTTATTGTCCTGGAAGGTGAAAAGAATTTATCGGAAGCCGAGGATGATGAGCTCGACCGTCTCGACATGGCTGCCGGATCTGACTCTACGTTCCAGGCTGGGATGCCAGGCCGTCGTTAAGGGTGACGTCACGGTTGAGATACCGGGCTGGAATCGCAATTACATCAGCGAGGGCGGCAAATCTACTCTTTAGAATCTGCGCGTCATTGACCCAATTACGGAAAAAGCTTTTTCAGCGAGATTGGAATCTAACACCGCGCTGACATGAACTTCTTTCCCTTGTTTCTCAACGTGAATCGAATCCCAGATTTTCAGTTGATCCAGTTGGGCATCCGGCGTGCTCAGGCGCGCCAGCCCGATGACCCCGCGTAAAGCATCGTTAACCCGCTGTGAGCCTTCATCGGACACGCAGGTGAAATGCGCATCCAGATTCAGCCCGGAAGCAACAGTTACGCCCACCGCCGACGCATCCACGTAGTCGAGAATGTTCGCCAAGTTCATAGCCATGTCACTACGCACACTCATATTCTTCAGCGAAATGATGCCTGATGTGGCTGACCAAAGCTGCGCGTTGGAATTGATGCGCGTTAATTGCGACTGCAAGTCTTCTGAAATTCCGCCGCCGCCGGTGGCATTCTGATCAAGCGACTTCTTCAGCAACTCCACCGGGCCGGCAATCAAAATCCCCTTTGGCAGCACTACCAGGTCGCCCCTTCTGCCATCGCCATAAAGAGTGGCTTTATTGTACTTTTCAGAGGGCACGCCGCCCGACTGAAACTTCTGGCTGATCGCGTTCGGATCAAAACCGCCCTGAACCATGGCCATAGCGCTGACCCCATCCCAAGCCACCACGAAGCTCGCTAGATCGCGGCGTGGGTCTACGCCGGTTTGCTTTGAAAACTGATCCAATTGCGGCAGGGCCAATTGCCCCTGATGACGCTTGTAAAAATCAGCCTGCTTGAGCTTTTCAAAATTCACTCCCGCCAAAACGTTGGTTTTGGGTGGAATGTAGCCCTTCAGGTTGGAGTTAATTTCCACTCCCGCGCCCGTGTTCCGGTGACAGGCACCAGCCAGCAAGGCAATAGCGACTAGAAACAAAGCTGAATAAACGCGCACTAAAAATCTTTTCTCCGGAACAGGTAAATGGCAAACGTCATCACGGCAAGCCCGAACGCGGCGGAAGTCAACATCGGCGTCCACAGATCCACATCCTTGTCCAAGAGGATGATCTGTCTCAGCGCGTTGCCTAAATCAAAAACCTTCGGGATGAACCAATATAAGCCCATCCATATTTGGCGGGACCATTCCGAATCTAACAATTTCACCACCAACGTCCGCTGCGCCAGAATCGTGCTGATCAGCATAAGCGCAACCGCCACCATGGTTGACAGGGCCGCACTCTCTGAAATCACACCAATCAAAACCACCACGCACAGCAGCACGGAGAAGATAAAGACAGTAATGGGGATCGAAAGCAGAAAGCGTCCGTCCCAAATTCCGGTCTTCAGGCCGATAATGGCCCAGATGCTTCCAATCAGGTAAATGTGATTGAGCAGCACCACCAGCAGATTGCCCACATACCGGCCCAGCAAAAGCGTTGTGCGGCTCATAGGCTTTGAAAGCAACAGCGCAATGCGCCCCGGCTCCAATACGCTGGGAATCAAGCCTGACGAGGCAAAAACCGCCAGAAATGTGCCCCAGATGTATAGCGTTGTGGAGACCCACGAGTACGACATGTTTACGAACCGGTGTATGTCATAGACCTGGTGCACGCTTCTTTCGATTCCCATAATGGAAACTGCGCTCTGCACAACGTCGATACGCAACACAAATAGAAAAATCGCGATCAACAAGCTGGAAAGCCCGAACAGGCCCCAAAAGAGCCAGCGGGCTTTGGCTTCCTGGAACGTGTCCGCAATCAATGCTCCGTAGACGCGGGCGTTCATGCTACCTTCTCCGCTTTGGTGGTCCGGATGAAAACATCTTCGAGTGAAATGTTGGAGGCATGCATGGCTTCCACCATGCCGCCGGCTGCTCGAATGCGGTCAATGGCCATATTGCTTTCTTCCCGGCTGCGCGTTCTCAGCTCAAATCCCATCTCGTGCGTTGAAATCGCGATCCCGCTATTCCGCAAGCCTTCCATCACCGTTTCCGGCAAGTTCGAAACCACAATGCTGTAACCGGCGCCCGCCACCAGGCTGCTGATTTTGCCTTCAAGCGCCAGTTGGCCCTTCTTCAAAATCGCCACGTATTCGCAAAAGGACTCCACTTCGCTCAGCAAATGCGAATTCAGAAACACCGTCACGCCGGTGCCTGTCAGCCGGTTCAACACGTCACGAATCTCGCGCCGGCCCACTGGATCCACACCATCGGTCGGCTCATCCAAAATCAGCAAGCGTGGTTTGTGTATCAGCGCCTGCGCCAACCCCAGCCGCTGCAGCATGCCTTTTGAATACTTCCTGATCCGAACCTCACCCCAGCCGTTCAGTCCCACCAAATCCAAATATTCCGGAATGCGCTTCTTGCGCTCGGCAACATCCAGGCCCGACAGCGCGCCATACAGGTCCAGCATTCCATTACCTGTCAGGTACGTGGGAAATCGGTGATTCTCGGGTAAGTAACCCACCGGCCGCCGCGCTTCAGGCTCGGTCGCATCGCGGCCAAAGATGGTTGCGCTGCCGCCGGTGGGATGCACGGCCGTGAGCACCATCTTGACGAACGTCGTCTTCCCCGCCCCGTTTGCGCCCAGTAAACCGAACTTAGCGCCCACCGGAACCTTGATAGAGAGGTCGGTCACCGCGCGAATCTCACGTCCTCCGAAGCGCCCGCGGTACACCTTCTCCAAGCCCCTTGTTTCCAGCGCGTACTCGGTCATCATGTACTTTTAGAATACGAGTGGTTCAGCACCATAGTTCCCGCCGCCCATGCAAACGCTTGATTTCACCGTTGCTCGCCAGATCACAATCGACACAATCCGCGCAGTCCTGGGAGAGCGCCCGGCCGAAAAGGTCGCGCTCTCGGAAGCGCACGGCCGCATTCTCGCCGAACCCGTTGCCGCCGATCGAGATTACCCCACTCTGCAACGTTCCCTCCGCGACGGCTTCGCCGTTTACGCCGCCGACGTTCCCGGCACGCTGAAGGTCCGGGGCGAACTGCGCGCAGGCGACGCCAGCGAAGTCCCGCTCCATCCGGGCGAAGCAATCGAGATCATGACCGGCGCGCCCGTGCCCTCTGGCGCAGACGCCATCGTCATGGTGGAACACATCACACGTCTCGACGGCGGCCGCATTCAGACTGATCGCCCGGCCGAACCGGGACAATTCATCAACAATCGCGGCGCCGAAGCACCCGCCGGAACCATCCTAATCACCCCTGGCATTAAACTAGACGCGAGTCACATCGCCACGCTGGCCATGACCGGACATTCGCAGGTCACCGTCTATACGAAACCGAGCGTAGCTATTCTCGCCACCGGAGATGAAATCGTTCCGCTGGAGCAGCAACCGGCCCCGCACCAGATCCGCAATTCCAACTCCTACATGCTGGCCGCACTCGTCACGGCCAGCGGAGGAATTCCTACCATCCTGCCCGTGGCGGGCGATACCGTGGAGTTATTGAAACCCCTGCTGGAACGCGGTCTGACACAGGATCTGCTCTTGGTTTCGGGAGGCGTTTCCGCCGGCAAGTATGACCTGGTGAAACCAACTCTGCGTGCACTGGGCGTACAATTCCACTTCGAACGAGTCCGCGTACAACCCGGTCAACCCACCGCGTTCGGAACCACGAACGGAAGGCCGGTTTTCGGCTTACCTGGTAATCCTGGTTCGACCCTGATCACCTATCAACTGTTCGCGCGAGCCGCTTTGGAATTGCTGGCTGGCATAAGCGACCCGCTGCTCCCCTTGCTCACCGCGCGCTTCGCCAAACCGTTCAAGCACAAACTGGGCCTGACGCGCTTCCTTCCCGCCCATCTCGCCAGCGACGGTGAAAGCCTGGAACACCTTCCCTGGCAAGGTTCCAGCGATATTCCCGCTCTGGCGCGCGCCAATGTCTTTCTTATCGCCGATCACGACCGCGAAAGCTGGAACACTGGCGACCTGATTCGAGTCATGCTGAAACCATGAGCGGCCTCACCCACTACAACACGGAAGGCGAAGCCGCCATGGTGGACGTGTCCGCCAAGGCGGCGACCCCACGCTCCGCGACGGCTCATGCGTTTGTGAGCATGTCAACTGAAGTTCTGGCCGCCCTTCCGAGCAACAAGAAAGGCGATCCGCTGCAAGTGGCGCGTATCGCCGGAATCATGGCCGCGAAGAAAACCTCTGATCTGATTCCGCTCTGCCATCAACTCCCCCTCAGCCATGTGCAAGTTGACTTCGCCATAGAACCGTCCGGCATTCGCATTACCGCCACCGCTGCCACAACGGCGCAAACCGGAGTTGAGATGGAAGCTTTGACCGCTGCCTCCATTGCAGCGCTCACGATCTACGACATGACCAAGGCGCTGGACAAAGCCATCGAAATCCGCGAAATCCACTTGCTGCAAAAAAGCGGCGGCAAATCCGGCGATTTCGCGCGCAGCCAAACGGAACCAAATTCATGAACGTTCGGGTCGCCATCCTCACCATCAGTGATTCCGCCGCCAACGGAACCCGCCCGGATGCGTCCGGTCCGGCCCTGCACGCGCACTGTGTAGGACTCGGCTGGAACATCATCGCTGAATCCGTTATCCCTGATGAGTGCGAACAAATCGCCTCCGCTCTTTCCGCCTGGGCCGACCATCACACTGCCGACGTGATCCTCACCACCGGGGGAACCGGCATCGCGGCCAGAGACGTCACACCCGAAGCCACTCGCTCTATTCTTGATCGCGAAATTCCCGGCATTGCCGAACTCTTGCGCATCAGAGGCTTGGAGCAGACAAAGTTTTCAGTGCTCTCCCGCGGAGTCGCCGGCAGTCGCAAGCAAGCCTTCATCGTGAACCTGCCCGGCTCGCCGGCGGGCGCTTTGTTTTCACTGCAAGTGATTGATACCCTGATTCCGCACATGGTGAACCTTCTCCGGGGCAACACGGCCCACTGAGACAGCCCTTGCGGGAACCGAGTGCGAAACTGGAAGCGGTACTAGAAACTAGCAACGCTTTAAAGACATCTCTACAATATGCGTGTCGCGCCCCGGCTTTCCCTGGTTCTTGCAAATCTGTTTGTCTCCATTGGCTTTATCAGTGCACAAATCGTGCCCGGACAGCTTCCTGCCGGACCACCGCCGCAGCCGGGCCAGCTTCAACCCGCGCCGGCCAAACCCAAGCCTGCTACTCCTGAGGCCAAACCAGCAGATATTAAGTCATCGACATTCGACGCCGAAACGGACGCAAACACGATTCGTGTAACAAAGCGGGTGGTCCTGGTGCCGACCAGCGTTCTGGACCCCGATGGCCACGGCTATGTGAACGGGTTGCAGGCCAAGGATTTCGAAGTCCTCGACAATAATCACAAACAGAAAGTGGACGCGGAAGTCACTGAGCAGCCCATGTCTGTTGTCCTGCTGATTCAATCAAACGCGGACACCGAACCACTCTTGCCTGTCATCAAGAAATCCGGCATCCTGATGCACGGTCTCGTCACCGGTCAAGGAGGCGACCTGGCAATCGTGACCTTCGATCATCAAATGCACGACCTTCAGGACTTCACCAGCGATCCCGACAAGATTGATGATGCGATGCAAAAGATTCGCACAGGTTCGAGCGTGGCGGCTCTGGTTGACGCTGTCACTTACGCCGATCACATGCTGGAACGCCACGATCCAGGCAACGCACGCCGCCGGGTGATTGTTCTGATGAGCCGCAACGTGGATAACGGCAGCCAGATGCACTTACCGGAAGCCATCCGGCAGATTCAGTTCCACAATATTGTGGTCTACTCCATCAACATTTCGAAGATGGTGACCACCATCATGAAGAAGGAACCCTACCCGCGCCCCGCCAATGCAGGAATCCCGGTGGAAGGCATGCCTCCGCTGCCCGGCGGTCAAGTTCGCAGCGAGTCCTCCAATATTCAGCAAAATTACGAAACGAACGCGCTGAGTGCGGTGCCTCCTGTGTATCGCAGCATCCGGGATCTGTTCAAGAAAACTCCTGCCGAAGCGCTCACGTCCATAACCGGCGGCAACACTTATAGCTTCGCGCGCCAGCATGCTCTGGAGGATGCCATTCAGGATATCGGCGCAGATTTGAACAGCCAATACATCCTCAGCTACACGCCGACTGAAGACGTGAAAGAAACACCTGGATATCACACCATCCAAGTTGTCGTCGACCGCCCCGGCCTGAAAATCCGCACCCGCACCGGTTACTGGTGGGGCGGCGGCCAAATGCAGTAGGCAGCCGCTCAGTTCTTCTCAAACCGCAGAGCGCCAAAACTCACCACGCTCTGCGGGTCAATCTGCCATTGATGATAGTCGAGCAATTCACCCTTCAACCCCGGCATAACCTTCATAAACGTATACAGGGGAGCGGACCCGCACCATTTCAGGTCATCATGCCCATCCTGCACTAACGACCAGTAGCCTTGCAGATCTCCCGCCTCGATACAAGCAATCCGCGCCCTGTCCCGCTGCTCAATCGCCACCATCTCGCCGAGGTTCGCGGTGGCGCGAAGCGGATCGCCATAGCGCCGCCCCATATGCGCCATATCTATCCCTAAAACCCAAAACAACTTACTGGCCTCACGCGCACCGATATTGCCCAGGGCATCCAGGAATCGCGCCACCTCGGCGGTATCTTCCGGCATCCCGCCCTGGTAAACGCTCTTTACGTAAGGCCCACAAAGGATGGGCAGAATCCGCACATTCGGCCCATAGAGATATTGCAAGAAGAGCACCTGAAACTCGATAGAGTGCTCCACCGCATGGCAATAATCCTCCATGCGAATCGCACCCGGCGCCGCCGCCGCTAGTTCGTCAACAAGCCGGACATCATTCTGCGCATTACCAAACGGAGTCTCGAAAATCTTTCGCGTCAATCCGAACCGCTCCGGCGCCCCATAATGCGAAGTGCCCAGAATGACGAAGGTCTTATCCGCGGCCTCTTCCCGGGAAGGCAGATTCTGATAAGCCGCCTTGTAGGTCTCCCAGCCGCCATCCGGACTCGCATGCGGCGCGGCTATTGCAATCGTCGAAGGCTTGCCGACATTCGGTCCGACACGGGCCTTCAATAGTCTCGCCAGGGAATCCTTCTCCGCCGGATAGGCAGAGCCCGCGAAGGCCATCTCACGCAACGGCTCATCAATAAATGCTGCCTCGCGCTTGGCCTTTAGCTCCCGATACCGGTCATTTTCTAGAAAGCCGGCTTCGTCCAGGGCATCATAGAGGTCCTTCTCGATGTCGCCCACTTGAATCTCGCCGGTGATTCGCACCAGTTCCGAGCGCAAATCCAACGTTGTTTGCACGCCATCAAAACACTCCAGCGCCGCCACTAGAGGCGGCGGGACCAGGAGCGTTGCATCCGAGTAATGATAAGGATCCCGGATATACAAGCCGGGCTTTTTGTTGTCGTTAGAGGGAAGAAAATCAAGATTGAACCGCAATTGCGGGAGAACTTCAGACACGCCTCATTCTAAAGCCTGCGCCAAGCCGGCCGCCTTTTCAGGTCGGATATCATGGGTGCTCGTGCAAGTTCTTCATCCCGGGAAAGAATGATGACCGATCCTATGCAAATGCCTGCGGGCGAGACACTGGAGCGCATTCAGTGCCAATGGTGCCAGAGTATGAACGCGAAAACTGCGCTGGCTTGCCGGTCCTGCGGAGCGCCGCTGGATATCCGCAACCTGGTAAGCGAATCCGGCTGGCGGGAGGCCCCGCGGATACGCGACATGACCGAAATCCACTTCAACGAAAGCACGTGCCAGGTGGAAGGCGAGATCGTGCCCGTGGCGGAGATCAATCTGGGCCCGAATGATTCCATCTTTTTCGAGCACCACGTCATGCTTTGGAAGGATCCGAACCTTTCGCTCTCCGTCCTGTCGATCTCGGGCGGATTCAAGCGCATGTTCGCGGGGATGCCGTTCATCATCAGCGTGGCCACGGGCCCTGGCCGCATTGCCTTTTCGCGGGATGCTTCCGGCGAACTCGTGGTGCTGCCGCTTCATCCCGGTATGGAGCTGGATGTTCGCGAGCATGCTTTCCTTTTGTCGTCACACCAGATCAATTATTCGTTCGTCCGCGTCAAGGGTCTGGCAAACATTCTGTTCGGCGGCCAAGGGATGTATATGGACCGGTTCATTACCACCGGTGCACCCGGCCTGCTCATCCTCCACGGCTACGGCAACGTCTTCGAACGAAAGCTGGGCCCCGGAGAAAGCATCATGGTTGAGCCCGGCGCATTCTTATACAAGGACTCATCCGTGCAAATGGATGTCGAGTTTCAACGTCTGGGAACCGGACTCTTTAGCGGCACCAATATGAGTTTGGCGAAGATGACGGGACCGGGCCGGGTGGGCATTCAATCCATGTACGTCCACCATAAAACCGAGTAGAGAGGCGCCATTCCCATGTTCTGCACGAATTGCGGCAACAAAGTTCCTGACGGCGCCAACTTCTGTGTGGGTTGTGGAAGTCGCGTGAATGCGGCACCCCCTCCATTTCAGAACCGACCCGTTGCGCCCGCATGGCCAGTGGCGCCTGCGGCTGCAGCGTTCGCGCCTGCGCCTGCGGCGGCAACGGTCGCACCTGCGCCTGCGGCTGCAACAGCTGGTCCGCCTATTGGTCCGCAAGGCCAGATCATCGCCACACCGATTACTCCCGGTTCTACGCTGAAATGCTCGTGGTGCGGGGCCGTGGTCCAAGGCAGCCAGAATACCTGTCCCCAATGCGGCGCTACGCTGAACCTTTCTTCGGGCCAGTCCAATTCCGGTTGGGCCAAACTGCCGGGCCGCAAAGACATGGCCAAGCTGCAGTTCGGCAACTCCGTTTGTCAGATTGAAGGCAAATATGTGCCGGTGGCCGACCTCAAGCTGGCTGCCGAAGATAGCGTCTATTTCACCCATCACGTTCTGCTGTGGAAAGACCCGCAAGTCGCCATTACCGCCATGAGCATGAAAGGCGCATGGAAGCGCATGCTGGGCGGGCTGCCGCTCGTCATGACGCAGGCCAGCGGACCGGGACACATTGCGTTTTCGCAGGATAGCCCCGGTGAACTGATTGCCATGCCGCTACAGCACAACCAGGAGATCGATGTTCGCGAGCATCTCTTCCTGGCGGCCACGGGCAATGTTGATTACGATTGGTTCCAAACGAACATCTGGTTCCAGGCCCGCAAGGACAACGAGACCGAAACTTGCTATCCGCTGGGCCGCGTCATGGACCGCTTCAGAGCAACGGGCGCGCCTGGACTGTTGCTGCTGCATGCGGCCGGGAACGTCTTCGTGCGACGGCTGGAACCGGGGCAGGTCATGCTGATTAAGCCCACTGCGCTGGTTTTCAAAGATCCGACAGTGCAGATGGATCTGTTTTGGGAGAGCCCCAGCGGAGGCTTGACGGCCTGGTTTAGCGCGGGCAGCGGAATGGGGTATCTCTGGCTTCGAGTGGTGGGGCCAGGGCGGATCGCTATTCAGTCTGTCTTCGATCAGGTGGAAGGCGAAGGCCGGTATATGGGTGGGAGTTCCAGTTCGCCGTTGGGCGGGAACTTGCTGGGCAACGTTGTAATGGGCGAGGTGGTTGGGGATGTGATCTCGAATATCTTCGACTGGGGCGGCAACGATAATTGAGGTTTTTTGATTGCCGGCGGTGTTTTTGATGGGCCGCCGATAAACACAGATGGACACGGATGGGTGATTTCCGAACGAACTGGTCGGGAGTGGGGTTGCCGGCGCTAGATTTCGAAACGAACGGTTGGGAGAGGCTTCGACTGGGGCTGGATTTCTGGACAGATGCTTGACTAGGGGCGATTTTTGCTTGGGCGGGGTGGCCAGAGGCTGAAAAACGGATGGATGGCGGGTGAGTGGGGCGGGTTTTTTGGATTTTTGGGCGTGGTTGGGCCTGGCGGGTGGGATCGGTTGAATTTTTGAATGGGTTATTTTTTGCCGGTTGGTGTTCCGTCGGGGTTGAGGTAGCCGAGGCGGATGCTGAGTTGGCGGGCTTCTTCGATGACTTCGTTGAAGTTCAGGTCTTCGGGGTCGATCTTAGCCTTGCTTCTTGCCATGTTGGCGGTGTGCTTTTCTTCGTTGTGCTTCCGTTTTTGCTGCTGCAGTTTTTCGGTGTTGCGGGCTTTGCGGTAGTCTTCGAGAGCTTTGCGGGCTTTCGCGAGCGCGTTTTGATTGGCGACCTTGTAGCGGTTGGCCAGGCGTAGTTTGTCCCAGTCGAGTTGGGCCCAGCTTTCCAGTGTGCCCGGGCTCGTATTGTGCAGGTTGGCTTCGTGTTCGGCGTATTTACGTTCGGCGCGGCGGGCGAGCCAGTCGGCTTCGACGCACTTGTGGATGAGGTCGGCTTCGAAGGGGTTTTCCGGGTTGTTTGGGTTGACGTTATAGCCTTTGAACCACAGGGTTTTGAGCGCGTTGTAGTCGGCGATGGATTCGTCGGTGGTCAGGTGGATGGTGCGTGACGAGCAGCCGTGGGTGGCGGCGTTCTGGGCAGAGATGGCTTTGCCCTCGGGCGTGAGCGGGCCGGTGCTTCTGTTTAGGCTCTGGATGATGTTGTCGGTCAGCATGTGTTTGATGTCCTTTTGCTCTTGTTTTTTGGCTTGGCGCTCGGCGGTGCGACGGAGGGTTCTTGACCTCATGTTTTTCCGTGTTGAGGATGGCAGGGGGTGGGGCGGGATTGGCGTGGATTTGCGTGGGGTGGGTTGTAAGTGGTTGAGCGAGCGGCGAATATAGTTGTCAGTTTTTTGCCTAGGCTCGTGAACGGCCGAGGGCGAGTTCCTCCAAATGAGTCACTTGCTGGGAGGGCTGCGGAGGCGTAGAATACACGTCGAGGCAAGCTATGCTATCGCCAAGTATCGAAGCGTTGTTCGATGTGATGACTGAGCTTTGGAATACCGGGAATGCGGCGTTACTGAGTCAGGTCTATAGTGAGGACGCCGTCCGCGTGGATCCATTCAGCCCTGAGCCACTTGCGCGGCATCCAACAGATTGGGGCTTCGCTGGCTGCCATCCGAGCCGGCTTTCCGGATTTGAAACTCCACATTAAACGGCGGATGGGAGATGATGAGTTGGTCGCCAGCGAATGGTCGGCCACCGGCACCCACACGGGCGTTTTTCTAGGCATTCCTCCGACTGGCAAGGGGACGACGGTGCAGGGCGTGACTGTGACTCGTTTTGCTGGTTTGAAGGTTGTTGAGGACCAGGCGTATTACGATCGTTTGGGTTTGTTGCAGCAGTTGGGTGTTGGGGGTGGTGGGTAGGGTGTTTGGGTGCGGCGCGTTCCTGAGGCTCTGGTGAAATTGGTTTGAATACCGACCGGGTGGCATGATGAGCGAAGGAATAGCGCTTATTGTCGGGGCAATCAGAACTGGTAAGATCGCCCAACCTCGCCGAGCACGGAACTCGAAGACTCGCGTCTTTGTTCCAAGGGGACTGGGATTGCGCCGTCGCTGGCTTATTTTGCTCGGTCCGCATTAGCTGAATTCGTTCCGCGGCTAATGGGTGTCCGAATTGGCTCGTTACTTTCTCGATGGCTCTCTGAATTCGCCGAACTGAACTCTCGGAGTGCGAAAATCGAGACTTGGCCCTCCGCGTGATATTGACGCGATTTCTGGCAGGTCGGTGCCAGTTTCGACCTATGGCCGCTAGGTGTAAACGGTGCGAAGTGCAGGCGCGAAAAGATGCCTGTTGATCCATGGACAGACCCTCTCTTTGCGCCGGCGGAATTGGCCCAAAACGAGACGCGCAAACGCGCGATGATGCATCTGTTCATTTCACAGGAGCCGGTACTTATCATCGGCTCGGGTTGCAGCGCTCGCCTGAGGTATCCAACATGGCCCGTTCTGCTGTCTAAACTCGCCGCGCTCGCACGCGGCATTGCGGCCGATCACGACACTGAGTTCCGATCCGCAGAGCCCGATCCTCCGCAGGACCCATTGAGGTACGCAGACGAAATAAAAGCATTCATCAACCGCTGTGACGGAAAGCTCGATAGATACTTCAGCTTTCTTTCGGGCGAGTTTCGAGAGCGGGACATCGATGATTTTCACCGCCTGCTTGTCAAAATTCCGAGCCGCGGCATTCTCACCACGAATTACGATCCGTCTCTTGATCTGGCGCTACTACTGACTGATCGCTCGACGACTACAGCCGATCGATTTCTCGTCATAGAAAGCGATTCGACAAGCCGCGTTTCGGAATTCTTAGCGTCGTTGAACCGTGACAGTGGCGTTCCTCGGCGAATTGCGCATTTGCACGGACGCTACGACCGGCCCAAAGACATTATCCTTACAGGCCGTGATTACATGGATAAATATCATTCGCGCTTCAACGAAGCGCAGCGCCAAGCAATCCGGGACGTTCTTCGAGATCGCGACGTCGGTCCGCAGGCGATTTCGATTGAGGGCCTGATCGATCAGCTCGAATCTGGCGTGCCGCCATGGAGTCTGCACCGGAAATTGCTCTGGAGCATTCTCGCCACGCGTCGAGTAGTTTTTATTGGGTTCGGCCTCAATGATCCGTATCTTAGGCAGATGCTTGAGCTTGTCACAGATGACCTTTGGCGATGGAAAGAAGATCATCATTTCGCCATCATGGCGCTGCCGGATGTTGACACAGCCGCGGCAAAATCCGCCGCCGAAAGCTATCGGCGAAAATACGCCGTTGGAGTTGTGTTTTACGAAAATCGCGAAGGTCAGAGACATGAGGGACTCAAAAATCTCATAGAAGAGATTGCGATTGCGTGCGCCGTCCCCGCCGAACCGACTTTGATCGTTCCACCCCGCGCGGCGGCAGATGCCGTTCCGGCACCTGCGCCGCAGCCCGAATGGATCAATCGAAACAATCAAAGAATGAAGAAGAGAGCGATCAAAGATGCGGATTGACCGGGCTACACTTCTCGCTGATCTACACAGGTTCGTCAGCGCTGACAGCGGCGTCATTGTCGGCGGTCCTGGCGTGGGAAAGTCCTACTTGCTTGGCGAACTCGCCGAGCAGTTGGATGCGCGAAGTACACCCTATCTCCTTTTGATGATCGACACGCTTGGCGATGTCAGCGAGGCGGACTTACGCCGCGAACTCGGTTATGGGGGATTGGATCTCATTACAAGCCTCGCCGAACCGGATCTTGGTGAAGAAAACGGCATCCTCATCATCGACGGTTATGATGCAGCCCGTAATGAGCAAACCCAAAAAAACACGCTCGAATTGATTCGGCGTGCGCGGCATGAACTCCGGGATAAGTGGAACGTCGTCGTCAGCGTTAGAACCTACGATGCCAAGAAATCACCAGAGCTTCTCGACCTGTTCAGGAAAGGAGCCGTCGGTTCTGAGCTCGCCGATGCCGCAATCCCGTGCCGCCATTTCGTAATTCCTGCCTTTGACGATATGGATCTGGAGCAGCTTCACACGACATCGCCGGAGCTCTCGAAAATTCTGGATGCCGCTACGAGCGAATTCAAAAGTCTGTTGCGAACTCCCTTTCACCTCTGGCTGCTAGAAAAGCTTCTGCCCGCTCTCGGCGATCTTGAACAGCTCGTTCCAATCAGTTCGGAGATCCAGTTATTGCGGCTCTTCTGGCAACGTCGCGTCGCTGACGGCCCTAGGGGTTTTGACAGGGAAGTTATCCTGCGGCGAATTCTGAAGAACATGATCGCCGAGCGTTCTCTTTCGGTGGTCCGAATAGAGGTCTATGATCCGGCGCTGAAAGATAGCTGGCAGGTTTTGTTGAGCCGTGAAGTGCTGACGGAGACGTCGTCCTCAGCCCAGCGCATCCGCTTCCACCACAATATCCTTTTCGATTATGCGGTTAGCATCCTCCTTCTGGATGATCAGCCGGCGAGCCTGCTGCGCTTTCTCTCAGAAGATCGGTCACGGCAGTTGTTCCTCCGTCCAAGTCTAGTCTTCTTCTTCGCTCGTCTCTGGCACGCAGATCGGGCCGCTTTCTGGAGCAATTATCACAGTGTGCTTGCGAGCCCGGAAGCGAGTATCCGACTGTTGGGTCAGCTTCTCCCTCCAACGGTAGTCGTCCAGGAGGCGCGCACCCTCGAAGATTTTATGCCACTTCTTAATACCTTAGGAAGCGACACCATCCACGGTCCCGAGGCGGTCCTCCGCCTTTTGCGAGCAATCCAGGCATGGAATATACGCTGTAGCCTGCTCTGGGTCGATTTCTTCGCTAAGCTAGTCCTTCACTTACGGTGGGCTTTTTCCTGGGAGTTCGGTCTAATCGTTTTCGGTTTTTTTGAGGAGATCAAGAGGGATCCGCTGGGTAAAAGTTTCAGCCAAATAGGTATTATCGCCCGAGCTTTCCTCCTCTGGATCTGGACTGAGAAGAACAAGGAACCTGCATCGCGGTGGGACTCGATTGCTGCTCGATTCGGCGTTCCGCTTGTAGCGCAAACCTATCAGAGCGACCCCGTAGGGTCCCGCCAACTGCTGGAACCAATACTTGCCGTCACAAAAGAGCCCGATTTCTCAATCCAACTTGTCTACCGAGTCGTGCAGTATATCGGAGACATCACGCCAAGCGATCCTGCCTTCACTGAGCTTCTCTACCTGCTGGTCTTTTTAACAGAGGTCCGGAGCGAGGAGAGAACCCTTATGGGCGGCGGACCTGTCCTTGCCATGACGAGCACCCGCCGCCAGGACTTCCAGTTGTGCCAGTATCTCCTCCTCGAGTACTTTCGGGTATACCTCAAACTCGCGCCTTTTTCGGCCGTCAGGGCTGCTATTCGATGCATCGACCCATTCGTTGAGGCTCATCACGTACGCCGGCATCTTAATCAAGGATTTTCGGTCGCAGACGTAACAAAGCCGTTCGCGTTCCGAGGCGGCACTGCGCTATATATGCGGGACAGCAGCTATATATGGGACCGGGGACACGACCACTATGAGCCAACCCGGATGGCCGACGATGTAGGTCGCGCCATAGGAGATTTCTCCGAAAGCCCTGACGCGACCGTAACGCTTAGCGCGATCCTGGACCTCTTTCGCGATGAGGTGCGATCCGCATTTCTGTGGCGACGATTGATCACAGCGACGATAGAGCACCCTGAGCGTTTTATCGGTCAAGCGCATGAGTTGTGCTTGGCGGAGCCCATGCTCATTGGCCCGGACACAGTCTACGAAATGGGCCAGTTGATTGCCGTTTTCGCCACGAAGTTCTCAGTGGAACAGAGAAGGTCGGTGGAGAGCTGCATCGTCGCTCTAGTGGAGACTTCGGACGAGGAGCACCGCGAACGGCGCAGGCGTGTTCGTGACCGGCTCATTGCGCAGATACCACCAACCCTCTTGCTGACCGATCAAGCGAAAGCGATCCGGGCGGATCTCGAGGCAACGCAAAGTTTGCCAGAGAATCGGCCACTCGTCACAATTAGCGGCGGCGGACGAACTTTCACCGAAGATATGTGGCTCGCCGGGCAGGGCGTCGATTTGGCGCTTCCTGCTAACAAGGAACTCCGGCAGGCAGCCGATGAGCTCATCCAGGCGCTTGGTTCAACTCGGCGCGATCAGGCGACACGTGAAAAAGTTGAAGCCGCTTACTCCACAGCGGTTCACCTTGAAAGCCTGCTGGCACTGGACCTAGTTGATGACGCAACGCTGAAAGCGAGTTGCCTGACTAAGTTGGCCCAGTTTGCCAACGGCGTTGTCCTCGTCGTTGAGGGGCGAACTGAGGAAATCACGTTGTTTGCGCGCCGTGTTCTTCTACGCTGCGCCCGGGATGCGTCTCCAGAACCGGCCGCGGACATGGATGAAAACTATACCTCGCCCGTTTGGCACGACGCCCCCCGACATGAGGCGGCGCAAGGGCTCCCGTTTCTGCTGAGCCGTGGAACAGACCCGGAGATCCTCGAAACGATTCGGTTACTCGCAATCGATCCCGTCCCTTCCGTAAGGTATCTGCTGATTTCCGATCTCTGGCGCATATCCGAGGTCGTGCCAGACGCGTTCTGGCAGTTATTGGAGGAGATTGCGAACAGGGACATGAACGTCGTAGTGTTGCAGGGTGTCGCTGAATCACTCTGGCGAGTCACTGGACGCAATCAGGAGGAATCCGTAATAGTTCTTTCAGTACTCGCGCGGCGTGTGCTAGACGGCCCCTACCATTCGGAGCTTGAGAGATTATTCATGGCCATCACCATATGGCTTTGCATTGTTCAAAAGCATCCGTGGGCGACGGGCCTGAGCGCACAGTTGCTGGACGAGCCTGTAAAGTATGCGAAACCGCTGAGCCACGGGGTAACGGCGGCTCTTCCCTTTGTGAAGCCATCAAGAACTGCTGATGTGGAGGCCAATATCTCTGTCGAGAACGCGGTCGAGTGGCTCATGAAAGCCCTGGAAGCCGCCGCAACGGGTCTGGTCGCGGCGAGCAACGCGAAACCTGCGCCGACGGATGCAGGGGTTGAGGATGCGCCGACACGCGACCTCTACTCCATCATGAACCAATTGGTTACGCACCTATATTTCGTACTTGATTCCAAGCCAAATGTTCGCCAGGGCATTGATGCTGAGGCGTCTTCTGCCGAACGGATTCAACTATACTGGCGCGTGAAGCCGTTGCTCAAGAAAATCTTGAACTTCGCCAGAACACCGGAGACAGGCGTTCTGGCGGGCCCCACCGCTTATCACTTCATGCAGATACTCAATGGTGTCCTGGCGATTGATCCCCAGGGCGTTATTGAGATGGCTTGGGAGGTCGTGGTCTCCGGGAGGAAACAAGGTTTCAATCTGGACTCGCTTGCCATTGAAGAGGTGGTAAAGATCACGGAGTCAATTCTTGCGGATTACCGCCTTGAGGCTCGTGATGAGAGGACACTCGGACAGATTTTCGAGATTCTTGAAATCTTCTCAGAAACGGGTTGGCCGCAGGCCCTTCGATTGGTCTGGCGCCTCGATGAGGTTTATAGATAGCTGCGAGAACATCACTCGTGAAGCATCACAGCCTGAAAGGGGCAGAGTTGTCAGTAGAGTGGCCGTCGCAGTTGGCATCGTTCGAGAACCCATAGTGCGGTTTACGAGATCTTTTTGCAAGTAGAATCCGTCAGGTTCAGAG
>CAWJUX010000007.1:0-842790 GCA_963846175.1 Bryobacterales bacterium
CTCGGCAGTAGCCGGTGCAGGCGTAGTCGACATCTTGTATGTCGAATGGATAGCGGTCCAAGTTTTTACCTCCACGTCTTACTATTCACTTCCGCGCTCACTCACCGAAACAGAGCTTACACATTTTGTTTTACACCCTCGAAAAGTTCCCACGGTCAAAGGCATCCATGTAATCCCCACCCAGCCAAACCCATCAGCCCAACCATTTCGGATCCGCCCCAGCCCAAATACTGAGTAACGGCCAAACCTAAAAAACTCATAACTGAATCTCCCACGCCCTGAACCAGTTACAACCCACCCCGCCAAAACCAACACCAATCCCGTCCCACCCCCTGCCATCCTCAACACGGAAAGCCACAACCATCCATGAGGTCAAGAACCCTCCGCCGCGCCGCCGAGCGCCAAGCCAAAAAACAAGAGCAAAAGGGCATCAAGCACATGCTGAGTGACAACATCCTCCAGACCCCGAACAAAAGCACCGGTCCGCTCACGCCCGAAGGCAAAGCCATCGCCGCTCAAAACTCAACCAAGCACGGCTGCAGCGCGCGAACCATCCACTTGACCACCGAAGAATCCATCGCCGACTACAAGGCGCTCAAGACTCTGTGGTTCAAAGGCTACAACGTCAACCCCCACAACCCGGAAAACCCCTTCGAAGCCGACCTCCTCAACGCCTGCGTCGAAGCCGACTGGCTCGCCCGCCGTGCCGAACGCAAATACGCCGAACACGAAGCCGACCTCCACAATCAAACTCCGGGAGGCCTAGCCAGCTGGACCCAACTCGACTGGGACAAACTGCGCCTGGCCAACCGCTACAAAGTAGCCAATCAAAACGCGCTAGCGAAAGCAAGAAAAGCTCTAGAAGACTACCGCAAAGCCCGCCTAGCCGAAAAACAGAAGCAGCAAACCCTGAAACACAATGAAGAAAAACTAGCCCTCCGCCACGCCAAAATTAATCGCGAAGAGCCGAGCGACCACGACCTCCTCGAAGAAGCCCGGCAAATGAGCATCCGCCTCGGCTACCTCAACCCCGACGGAACCCCCACCGGCAAAAAGTAACCAACTCAAAATCAAACAACCAACCCGCCAGGCCCAACCACGCACAAAAATCAAAAACCCCCCTCCGCGCATCACGAGTTCGCTCTGAAAGTCACCCATCCGCGTTCATCCTGTTAATCCCTGCTCACTTCAATCCTCGTTGCCACGCCTTCCACCCGTCCGTTTCGAACTTCAGCCCTCGTCGAAGCTCCTCCCCAGCCCTTCGTTTCGAAATCCCGCGCCGGGCGGCCTGAGACAGCCGCTAGCTGGGATACCCAGGGAAACCGTTCAAGATACCGCTATTAGCCATCGCCAAAAATACCGTCGGTTCAGCATCCGGAGACGATGCCGAGCCGCTTGGATCGGTGCTGCTCATGCACAAACTGGAGGGGGTGACATAACCCGGATTGACAAGGGGCTAAAAGCCCAGCCTTCATAAATATTGGGCTGCAAGCTTTGTCACTGAATGGTTAAGCCGGCAGAGCGATGGTCTGCGTCCGCCCAATCAACACCGCGAGCCTATTCAGCTACTGCAGCTGCCCTGGAGCTATCGCCCTGTCGCCCCAAACGCGCGAAAATGAAGAGATGATTGAAAAAGCGACATTCGGCGCCGGCTGTTTTTGGGGCGTGGAAGCCAATTTCCGGGAGGTCCCCGGTGTTATCGATGCGGTTTCAGGCTACGAAGGCGGCCATTTGAAGAATCCAACATACAAGGATGTCTGCACCGACGCAACGGGCCATGCGGAAGTAGTTGAAGTTGATTTCGATCCGGAAAAAGTCAGCTTTAGGACGCTGGTAGACCTGTTCTTTGAGATGCATGATCCGACGCAGGTGAACCGCCAGGGGCCTGATTACGGCACGCAATATCGCAGCGCTATCTTCTTTCACTCACCGGAGCAGGAACAGGTGGCGCGGGCAGCTAAGTCGGCCCTGGAGTCGTCAGGAAAGCTGCGGCGTCCGGTGGCGACTGTCATAGAACCTGCGCAAATATTCTATCGGGCTGAAGAATACCACCAGCAATATCTGGCGAAGCGCGGCCTTCGCCATTGCCACATTTAAGTCATCAGAGTTTTGGGCTCGCGGTAGACAGGTTGCATTTCTAGCCAGGGCGATTCCTTGAAGTACGCGATGGTCTTGGTCAACCCTTCCTCGAGCCCCACTTTGGGTTCCCAGTGCAACAACTGTCGAGCTTTGGTGATATCGGGGCGGCGCAGTTTGGGGTCGTCGGATGGAAGTGGCCGGAACTCAATCTGAATGGGTTCGGGGAAGCGCTTCTGGATCGCCTTTGCAAAGTCCAGAATGGTCATCTCTACCGGGTTTCCCAGGTTGACAGGATAGGGCTCGTCGGATTCGCTGAGCCGAAGTAAGCCATCCACCATGTCGGAGATGTAGCAAAAGCTGCGCGTTTGTGAGCCATCGCCAAAGACGGTCAGATTCCTCCCTTTTAGCGCCTGGTCAATAAATGCCGGCACGACACGGCCGTCATTCAAGGCCATGCGCGGGCCGTAGGTGTTAAAAATGCGCGCGATGTTGGTACGGAGGCCATGTACGCGGTGGTACGCCATGGTGATTGCCTCTGCGTACCGTTTGCTTTCGTCATAGCAGGAACGCAAACCGACGGGATTGACATTGCCCCAGTAGGTTTCCGCCTGCGGGTGCTCGAGCGGATCTCCGTAGGATTCCGACGTGGAGGAGACCAGGAAACGGGAGCGCTTCTCCAGAGCAAGTTCCAACATGTTCCGAGTGCCGGTCGAGCCCGACTCCAGGGTCTCTAAAGGGTTCTGCAGGTAATCGACAGGACTGGCCAGCGAAGCAAGGTGGAATACACGATCCACGTGCCCGGAGATCTTCACCGGCTGGCAAACATCCTGGTGACGGTACTCAAATTCCGAACGGCCGGCCAGATGTTTAATATTCTCGTAGTGACCCGTAATCAGGTTGTCGAGGGCAACCACCTGATGGCCCGCGGAGATCAAATGGTCACATAGATGTGAGCCAATGAATCCCGCAGCACCCGATATGACGTATCGCATTATAACCATGATAGTCGAGCCGGAAGTCTCTTATTCGCATTTCACGATTGTGGAAAAGTTAGCGGAGTGCGCGCTGATCATCCTTTCCGCCGCACTTTTCTGGGCTCGGTTCGGGAAGATCGCCCGCAAAATTCGGGCCGCCAAGCCGGATTCCGACTTCCATCTGACGGATGTGCCCAATCGCGTGTGGGTCTTCGTTTGGGAGGTAATCTGCCAGGCGAAGGTGATCAAGGAACGGCCGGCGCCCGGTATTTTTCATGCCTTTGTCTTCTGGGGCTTTTGCGCATTCGCTCTGGTAACGCTGAACCACATCGCCGCCGGTTTGGGCCTGCCGTTTCTTAACCGGCATGAGGGCTTCGGCGCGTTCTACTTCTGGTTTGCGTTTGCGTTCGCGGTTTGTTGCGCAGTGTCCATTGCCGCGCTTGCTTTCCGCCGCTTTGTGCTGCGGCCCAAATGGCTTGAACCGGTATCGTATGAATCCGGCATTATCGCGCTATTGATATTTTTCCTCATGGTCACCTACATGCCCGGGTGGTGGGTGGCTGAATCATCGGCCGCGGGCCGTATACTCTGGTGGCTGCATACGTTGACGCTGCTGGCTTTTCTGCCTCTGGTACCGCATACCAAGCACCTGCACCTGATTCTGAGCCCCTTGACGCTCTTCCTGAAGCGCGAAACCTTCAGCCAGATTCCGCCTTTGCAGGGAGACGAAGACTTCGGCCTGGTAACGGGCAAAGACATCACGCAAATTACTGCGCTGCAGGCATATTCGTGCGTAGAGTGCGGAAGATGCACGGAGCATTGTCCGGCGAACAACACCGGCAAGGAACTCAATCCTAAACTCATAGCGCTGGGCGTGCGCGATTACCTCAGCAATCAGGGCCCCGAATCGGATGTTCCGCTGCTGGAAGCCACTATTTCGCAGACAGCCGTTTTTCAATGCACCACTTGCGGCGCGTGCGAATACCAATGTCCGGTAGGCGTTCAGCATCTGCCCATGATCATTGGTCTGCGGCGCGGAGCGGTGAACACCGGGACCTGGCAAGACGATCATGGCACCAAGCTCTTCCTGAACCTGGAAAGAAACGGGAATGCCATGGGCTTCTCACAATCCGAACGGGATAAGTTCATTGCCAAACAAAAGTGGCCCGCGTTCGACGGCAGTCAGGAATATTGCCTATGGCTTGGCTGTATGGGTGCGTTCGATCCGAACGGGCGTGAGATTATTGCGGATTTCGCTTCCATCATGCAGCACTTGGGCACAAGTTTCGGAGTGCTGAAGAAAGAGCGCTGTACGGGCGACCCGGCGCGCCGTTTGGGGAATGATCTTGTTTTTCAACAGCTGGCCGAGACGAATGGCGAATCGCTCAAACAGGCTGCGGTCAAGAAGATTGTTTCCATCTGTCCGCATTGCGTCCGGACCATGGCGGAAGACTGGCGCGAGTTTGGCATCCAGGTGGAGATTCAGCATCACACGGAGTTTTTGGCGCGTCATGCGTCGCGCCTGCCGAAAACCGGGGGGCAGACGACGACAGTGTTTCATGACCCCTGCTACTTGGGCCGCTACCGGAATGTGTATGATCAGCCGCGTGAGTTGATTGCGCTTTCTGCTAAAGCCATTGATCCGCCTCGCGCACGCGAGCGGTCTTTCTGTTGCGGCGCGGGCGGGGGCCTTGCGTTTTTGGGCGAGGAAACCGGATCGCGAGTCAGTCATACACGCGCGGCCGAACTCAAGGCAACCGGTGCCAGCGTGATTGCCGCCGCGTGCCCTTTCTGCAACAGCATGTTCCGAGATGCGTTGGGAGCTCTTCCGGCCGATGGTGCAACGCCGGAATTGCGCGACGTCGCGCAGATTGTGGCGCAGTCTATCCGGTCACTGTAGTTTGCGGTGAAAGAAATCCGCTTCGGCCTTGTACGCCGCCACCCAATCGCGATGCAGCAATAGATCATGCACTTCGTTCGGAAAAATCAGCTCTTCAAAGGGCACATTCTGCTTTCTCAGCGCTTCAACTAAATGAATGGTCTCGGAAAACGGGACGTTCCGGTCATCGTCGCCGTGAATCAGCAGGACGGGAGATCGCCAGGTGTTCACGGAGGCAAGCGGCGAAGAATCAAAGGCCAGCTTTGCCGCGGTGGATTGTTTCTGCGGGTCATAAACGGAATTGAAGTTACTGATGACTTCGTTCCAGTTATGCACACCGTGAAAATCCACTCCGGCGGCAAAGAGATCGGAAGCGCGCGCCAGCCCCAGAGCGGTGAGATAGCCGCCGTAAGAGCCGCCCCACAAGCCAAGCCGGGCTGGGTCAACATCGGCGCGCGACTTCATGTATAAAGCGGCTCCGGTGACGTCGTTGAACTCGCTGGCTCCCGTTGCACCGTAGTTCAGCGCTTCGCGGAAATTCAGGCCATAGCCGATGCCGCTGCGATAGTTCACGGAGAGTACAACATAGCCCTGGCTGGCCAGATATTGATTCATGGCGTAACCGTTCGAATAGTATTCCATGTAGTGGAACCCAAGCAGCATCTGGCGGCGTGAACCGCCGTGGAAGAAGAGCAGCGCCGGATGGCGGGACGCGCCATCCGCCGGCGGGAGGAAAAGCTGGCCGTGAATCTGCATGCCATCAGCGGCAGTGAAGATGACCTGCTGCGGCTTCACTAAGTGTTTAGCCGGGTAGTCTGCCGGGATGGTTTCGGGGGCGAGCGCCCGGATGGTGGCCTGATTTGTCCGAACGGCCGCATGGGCCCGCTGGCTGTAACTCGAAGCGAGGAACATCAGTGCGGAACCATCGGCAGCAGGGGCCGGCTCCCATTCAATGGTTTCGCCGGAAGTGACTTCCACCGGCGGTTTGTCGGCGTTCGCATTGACCGACCAGATGTGCCTGCGGTCAATGTCTCCGAAGTTTGCCGAATAGTAAACGACTTCGTTGCGCGCCGCTACGTGCTCCACTTCACCTTCACCGGGAGTGAGTTCCGACGGCGCTCCGCCGGCCGCTGGAACGCTATACAAATGACGCCAGCCGGTTCTTTCCCAAGGAAACACGATGCGGCCGCTCGCCCACACCAACTGGGTTTTGGCGACAACCGGACTGAACACGCTACCCGTTCCTTTCTCCGCATGGAAGACTTCTCTGGATTGGCCTGAATGACAATCAACCACGCGAATCGACCACGGCTCGGCTTCTCTTTCGGGGCCGAATTCAAAATCGCGGGTCCGGGCGGCAATGCGGATAAAGGCGAGGCTGACGCCATCGGGCGACCAGGCGGGAGAGTTGTCCGAGTCGACGCTGGGGTCCAGGTAGCGAATGCTCTTTTCGGACAGGTTGTAGACGCCGATGAAGGAATGCTCTTTGCGGGAGCTGACGAAAGCCAGCGAAGAACCATCAGGCGACCACGTTAAATCGCCGGCGTTCCCCAATTGAGCGGCGACGCTGACCACATCCCCGCCGTTAGGCTTCATCCAGAAGATTTGCCCGGCGCGCAGAAACGCAACCAGGTCGCCCTTGGGCGAGATCGCGGCGCCATGACCTTCAGTCAGTTTTTGCGCCGGATTGCCGTCCAGCTTAACGGACCAGATGCTCTGGTCCGGCTTAGTCAGCATCATGGACGGATTTGGATTTTCGCGCCCCATTTCGAAATCGCCGCCGTGGGTGAATAGTAAGTAAGCGCCATCGGGAGACCAGGCGACTTCGCCGATTTCCTGGCCATCGTCCTGGCTGAAGTTGGTGAGCTTTTGCGCCTTCCATGCGGGACCGGACGCGGCCCACAGATTTCGCTGCCCGCGTTCATTTAATAGCCAAGCGACTTTCGCGCCCGTGGGAGCGGCTTGGATGGCCGACGCAAACGGAGCGCTCATCACCTGCTCAATGGTGAAAGCGCCGGAAGCAGCCGAAACCGCCGCCACCGCGGACAGAAAAAGTACTGACGCACGCTTGTACATAATGCGTCTCATTCTGCCACAATCAGCGGAGTCTCCATGCTATATTGACGTAGGCGACTTCTGTTTGCCGGTCACACCCACCTTACCGGGCGCGTAGCTCAATTGGCAGAGCAAGTGACTCTTAATCACTAGGTTGTAGGTTCGATTCCTACCGCGCTCACCAGATTTGTCAAATACTTAGGCTCTACTTACAGTTACTGAGTCTGCATTCTTCCTCAGCGTCAATCGGTCCCTTTCTCAATGTCCACTTTCATAGTCGAGCGCTCGGCTCGCCCAGGGCGTGCGATGGTCTGGAATCCCGTGCGGCCGCTAAAACACGTGCTGAGGCACGCTCAAAGAAATCCGCCGTTAGGCGAAAATCGGAGGCAAAGGGATAGCGAATGGCGGAAACAAACGGCGGCGGACGGCTGGACCGAATCGAATCGAAGCATCGCTAGAAGAGGCTGGTGAGTGCTGGAACGAATTAACCGAGAAATTTCATCTGATGGTGGATCATCACGAAGCCTAATTCAAGCAGTTAATGACGTGGCATGTTCTGATAGCGGGCAAACTGGATAGCGGAAGTAGCCCGGCAGCAGGACCGAGAAGACGCCGCGCGTGAGCGCCAGCGCCTTATGACGCTACTCCCGTCGGTGAGTCAATAGATTCCCCTCTGGGTCTAATTCAGTTGCACACGAGACAGGTAAGCTGAAAGTTCGGCAACGGACTTTCCGAGCCGTTGCGAATTCGATTCCTGGGCAGCGTCCTCTATGGCTGCTCCCAGTTGAGTTAGTTGCTCAAATCCGTAGGATGTTCCGGTTCCTTTCATGTCGTGAGCGATCCGCTGGATGGAGGCGAAATCAGAAATCGCGAGCAAATCGGCGAGAGTACGCGCGTCTTCTTGCCGCTGCACGAGGTAGGCCGGTACGATCTCCTCTAAACCCTCGGGCATTTGAATGGTAATGGTCTCTTCTACCCGCGGCAACCGCCGGGCGGGAGGCACATAAGGGCGGATGGCCTCCATCATCCGCTGTTTAGTAATCGGCTTCGTTAAGTGGCCATCGCATCCTGCCTCTATGCTCAGCTTGGAGTCGCCTGTCAGAGCATTGGCTGTGAGCGCCAGAATGGGGGTGCGAGCGCCGTTGCGCTGATTCTCAAGGCCGCGGATGCCGCGTGCGGCAGCGCGGCCGTCCATCACGGGCATCTGCATATCCATGAGAATCAAATCGAATTCGTGGTCCCGGTGCAACTGGACGGCTTGCGCTCCGTTCTCAGCAAACGTGATCTGATGGGGAGTTTCAGCAAAGTATCGCTCCAAAAGGAAACGATTGTCCTGGGAGTCTTCGGCGACTAAAATGCGGATCCCGATTGCGGAGTCGCAATCGTTCGGCATAGGCCCGCTCAGGTTGGTAACGGTAGAACGGCGGAGTGCCGTTGAAACGATTCGTAATAGCTCGCGGCGTTGCACGGGCTTCACGGCATACTCAGCAATGCCAAACTCCCGGCATCGCGTTGCTTCTCCTGGACGATCGTCCGACGTTAACATGATCGCCGGGATCGTGTGATCGACGGCGCGCAGACGGGCGAACGCCTGGAAGCCGTCGTATTCAGCTATCCGAGAGTCGAGCAGAAGGAGAGAGAATGGTTGTCCAGAGCGGGTTTCGCTGGTAAACGATTTAAGCGCTTCCTCAGTATTTGCGAAGTCCCACACCTCCAAGCCCATCGCTTGCAGCATCTCTCGCAGGATGACCCGATTGGTGTGATCGTCGTCCAAAATCAGAGCGCGGTGACCCGCAAGATCTCCCGCGTCGCCCGGGGCTGACTCGTTGCCCACAGGAGTGAAACCGTCCAGAGTGACGAAAGACGCTGTAAAGCGGAACGTGCTGCCTCGCCCCACTTCGCTTTCGACCTTGATCGAGCCATCCATCCATTGGATGAGACGTTTGGCGATGCCCAGTCCAAGGCCGGTGCCCCCGTACTTCCGGGTCACCGATGCGTCGGCCTGCGTGAAATCGGCAAAGATCTTGTTCATCATGGCGGGCTCGATCCCGATGCCGGTATCTATGACCCGGCATTCGATCTCGCCGGGGCGCCCAGCTAAGAGGGGGTTCACGACCACACGGACCTCGCCCCGGTCAGTGAATTTGACCGCATTGCCGACAATATTCAGAAGAATCTGCTGGAGCCTATTGGGATCACCGAGTACGTTCACCGGGGTTTCCTCCGCAATCTCGAGCGTCACCGAGAGTCCTTTCGCTACTGCTTTGGGATGCAGGAGTTCGATGGACCGGGCGAGTGCGGCATGTAAATCGAACGAAATTTTTTCCAGATGGAAACTGCCGGATTCGATTTTCGAGAAGTCGAGGATATCGTTGATCAGCGTCAGCAGAGTCGCGCCGGCGCGTTGGAATACCGACACATATTGAGCCTGCTGGTCCGAGAGCGGACTCTCGGCGAGCAGTTCCGCCATGCCGAGAATCGCATTCATCGGCGTGCGAATCTCGTGGCTCATAGAGGCGAGGAAAGTGCTCTTGGCGCGGTTGGCGTCCTGCGCGGCCTGCTTCTGCTCCTCCAATTCGGCGGTGCGCTGCTGCACGGCGGATTCAAGGTTATTCACCAAAGACTCGTACCGGTGAATAGCATCGCTGCGGTCCCTTTCTGCGCGTAGTTGTTGATCGCGCAGCCGGCGGAGGGTGACTGCTGTGTGGGTCACGAGGGTCCCGATCAGGAAGATATTCATCACGCCGCACAGCGCAACATCGAATTCGGTGCTATACCACCCTGCCTGTTGGCCGGCTAGAATCAAACGACCGACGAGGGGCGGAATGATCAGGGCTCCGGCGATGAGGCGGCGGGCAGATCTGCCGATCTCGTCCGAAGCGTCGAATACATCCACGAATATGCTCCCGGCTCGGGTCGCCAGAAGGCCAGCCGCAAGAAGAAGGATAGAGCCGGTTGTATGGACCGCCATCGACACGTACAAGCGGACGCTGTACAGGCTTTCCAACTGGTATGCATAACCCAGCAGGGCTGTTGTCGCCAGCAATCCGGCGAGGAGAACGGGGAGTGTGACGAGATCGAGTGTGAAATCACAGCAGCAGACACCAAAGCCTAGCAGCAGGAACGAAACCGCTGTCCCGGGTGCGATCCGCCCAGGGGGATTGGGGGTTCCAATGTGTTCGAAATCCTGGAAAACCAGTTGGTCGATGCTGAAACCGAGGTGACCATACTGCTCGATAAGCGTCAAGCCCCCGATGGCCATGACCAACAACGCGAGGATCAGAGTAGCTGCCCGTGCTAAGCGAGGGCGGGGATGGATCGTGCGGATCAAGATGGCACATGCCAGGAAGAGAATCCCGAAAGCCGTGTTCGCCTTCATGGTGACGAACAGGGGCGAAACGCTCTTGAGAACACGGATATCAAAGCACCAGCCGATCAGCACCGCGATGGACATAGACAGCGCCGCGCCAGCGCAGAGGCGTGCAAACCTCGCGGCGCGAGGCCGGATGACAGGTTCCAGCAGAAGTCTCAAGTGTTCGTTTCCATCAGCATGGTTTCCTAAGTGATTGCCCGGCAACGCCTGCGCGGAGGCTTGGTGATTTCTGATCTGTGTTGAGCAAGCAGCGGTTGGCTACCGGACTAGCGAGGAACAATACCAGTAAAGCATTTAAGCCGTTTTTTCCGGGCGCGGATGGGCTTTCGTCGATTGAAACGCCACATCCCTAAGACGGTTTTATTCTATGGGAGGGAAGGTTTATCGGCGAGCGGCTGGAGGGAAAAGCTCGGGCTCGTGGGCCGCACTCCGCAAGACCCACGATTGGTGTTGTGGAGTTGTCGCCGGGGCTCCCGCAGGGCTCGGGTTTCAGTCTTGCTGTTTGGGGCGCATTATTTCGAGCAAGTACGGGCCCGGCTGAAATTCTGAGAAGTACAAAGCCTTCGTCTACGACTTGGGTAACTTGCTAACGTCCCAGCCACCGCCCAAAGCACGAACCAGCTGCACACTTGCGTCCATGCGCCGTTGCATCAGCGCCACCTCGGTGCGTTCATTGCTCAACGCAATACTTTGGGCCGTGATGACATCCAGGTAGGTCACCAGGCCTCCCTTATAGCGGTTCATTTCCAACTGCTGAGATAACTCGGCCGATTGGGTGGCTTCATGCTGCTTCGCCGTCTCTTGCTCCAGAATCCTCAGCGCCGCCAAGTTATCTTCCACTTCCTGAAAAGCAGTTAGGGAAGTCTGACGGTAGCTGGCGATTGTCGCGTCATAAGCGGCCTCCGATTCCCGGACTTGCGCTCGCCGCTGGCCGCCATCGAAGAGGGTTTGCGCCAGTTGTGGACCAACCGACCAGAAGCGCGAGGGCCAAGTAAACCAGTTCACAATATTGCCGGCCTGGAAGCCGCCTTCTGCCGCAATCACCAGGTCCGGATAAAAGGCTGCCTTGGCAATGCCGATCTGTTCATTGGCCGCCGCTACTTGCCGTTCGCTGGCCGCAATATCGGGGCGGCGTTCCAGCAGTTGAGAAGGTATTCCGATAGGAACGACGGGAACGGTGTTGGCCAACTCCGCTATTGAAACGTGAAAACCCTCGGGCGGCCTGCCGGTCAGAACTGCGATGGCATGCTCTAGTTGCGCGCGCTGCACACCCAAGTCTATTTCCTGCGCCTGTGTCTGATCCAACTGTGTCTTGGCTTGCGCCACTTCGGCCTTGGAAGCAATGCCTCCCTGGTAGCGATTATTGTTCAGATCATAGGCCCTCTGATACGCCACCACCGTATCGTCCAGCAGCCGCTTCTGCGAATCCAAGCCGCGGATCTCATAATAGTAAGAAGCCAGTTCAGTCTGCAGCTCCAGCTTGACGTTTTCCAGGTCAGCGGCCGATGCCTGCGTCTGCTCTTTCGCCGCATCAATGGATTTTCGAATTCGGCCCCAAAGATCAGCATCAAAGGATGCGCTGATAGGCAGGGTAAACAGCCCATATTGCAGTCCAGGTGCACCGGCGGGTGTGTGTGCTGAGACGCGGTTGCCCGTAATGCCGGGCCCGGCGCTTACCGTGGGATAGCGGAATGAACGTTGGAATTGAATGTTGGCTCTGGCCTGCCGGTAATTGGCTTCCGCGATCTTCAAAGACTGGTTTGCCGGACCCACCTGCTCCTCCAGGCCGCTCAGCTCGCTATCGCCAAAAATCTCCCACCACTTGCCCTTCACCATGGCGTCGCTTGGCTGTGCAGTTTTCCATCCCGGCGTCTCGGCATACTGTTGCGGGGCCGGCTCACTATATGCCGGCGCGATGGGCACATTGGGCTTAGCGTATTGCGGGCCCACAGAGCAACTGACAAGCAAGACGGCCATTGCCAAAGCCAGCAAGCCGTATTGGACCTTCATACCTTAACTATTCCCCTGTTTCACTATCTGAACTTTTTGACCGCTTGTAACGGAGTCGCTCGGGTTCACCACGACCTGATCGTCAGCCTTGATGCCTGACACCAGTTCCACACTGTCGCCAAAGTCGCGACCCATGATAACCGGCACCAGCTCCGTCTTACCATCTGTGATTCTAACCACGCGCAGTCCCTCTGACCGAAACAACAGTGTGTTGGAGGGCACCGTCACTGCCGGAACCTTGGAGGGGAGCTTCAAATGCACCGATACGAACGATCCCGGCAGCAATTCGCCCGTCGGATTCTTTACATCCACTTCTACCAAAAGCGTGCGCGATGATGCATCAATGGAGTTGGCGTCCCGAACAACCTGGCCGTGAAATTGCCGGCCCGGGAACTCGCTCAACGTTAGATAAGCTTGAACACCCGGTTTGGCAGCTTGCGAGTACATTTCCGGCACGCTGACGTAAGTGCGTAAGGTGTCGATGGACGCGATATGGAACAGTTCCTTGCCCGGAGAGTTTGCGCCCTGATCTACAAGGCCGCCCACGTCAATGTTTCGTGCTGTAATGACACCTGAAAACGGCGCTGTTACGTTCTCAAACGCCACCAGTTGTTCCAGCCTGGCCACATTCGCCTTGGCGGAAGATACATCCGCGGCTTTGGCGGCCTGATCTTGAACCGCGTTGTCCACTTCCTGCTTTGCGACCGAGTCGGTCTTAAAGAGATTCGTATACCGTTCCGCAGTCACCTCCGAGAGCCTGAAATTCGCTTCGGCGGTTTGCAGTTGAGCGCGAGCCTGCGTGAGTTGCTGATCCACTTCGGGTGCTTCAATGACCGCCAGCAGCTGACCCTGCTTGACGTGTGCGCCAATATCCAGATACCAGGCCTTCACGTAGCCGCTGGAGCGCGCCCAAACGGGTGTATCCAGAAATGCCTGCATGCCGCCGGGCAAAGCTATTTCCTGCGCGCCCGGCATCATTTTAGGGGCGATGACCGAAACTGCCGGAATGGCCTGCTGAGTGGTTTCCGAAGCCAGCGCATTACCCGCCTGTGTTCGCGATGCAATACCTGACCAGATTATGTACGCCAGCAGAATGGCGCCTACCAGCGCGATGATCATCAGTCCACGAATGCCCGCCTTCGGGGGAGCAGCGCCCTGGGTTACTTCTGTTGTTGGTAATTGTTGCTCTTCTTCAACTTGCATGATTTTGCTCCACTGACTCAAACTGGCTCTGTTGCTGTTTCACTGACTTGTCCCTGCGGCCCAGGGTGTGCAGCAGCCCAAACACTGTCGGCACAAAAAACAGTGTGGCGATGGTGGCGAACATCAATCCGCCAATTACCGCGCGCCCGAGCGGCGCATTTTGCTCGCCACCTTCGCCCATTCCAATTGCCATCGGAATCATCCCGATGATCATGGCCAGCGCGGTCATCAGGACCGGACGGAATCGAGTGGAGCCTGCTTCCAGCGCGGCCTCAATCGCGTTACCATGCTTCTCCAGTTGGTCTTTGGCAAAGCTGACCACCAGAATGCTGTTTGCCGTGGCCACACCCATGCACATGATGGCTCCCATCAGCGCCGGCACGCTGACGGTGGTGTGCGTGACGAATAGGAAGAGCACGATTCCAGCGAGCGCAGCCGGAAGCGCCGTGATGATGATGAAGGGGTCGAGCCAGCTTTGGAAGTTAACCACAATCAAGAGGTAGACCAGCAAAATGGCTCCGGCGAGGCCCGCCAGCAAGCCGATGAATGAAGTCTGCATGGTTTGCACCTGGCCCCGTACAAATACCTCCGTTCCGCGCGTGACGTATTTCTTGTTCGCTGCAAGAATCCTTTCGATGTCCTTGCCAACCCCGCCCAAATCCCGGTCCTGCACCGAACCGTAGATGTCTATGGTGCGCCGGATATTGTAATGCGTTACGATCGCGGGTTCGCTTTCACGCTCAATGCTGGCGACGTCATTCAAGATTTCGGGTGTCTTCTGACCCGCACCCGAAATCGGCACGTTCTGCATGTCCTGCATGGATTGAATGCGGTATTGCGGGGTCTGAGTCACCAGGTTGTAGCTCACGCCGTTGTTCGGGTTCAGCCAGAATGTCGGTTGCGTCTGGAAACTGCCGCTCAAAGAGGTCAGCAAGCTGCGAGCCACATCATTTTGGGTGAAGCCACTCTCGGCCGCTTTGGTTCTATCCACTTCAATGTGGAGTTTCGGCTGATCGAAAACCTGATGGACGTGGAGGTCAACCGCGCCCGGAATCTGCTTTAACTCGGGAAGAATTCGGTCTGCGTAGGCTTTGCTCTTAAGTGCATCGTTGCCGACGATCTGGATATCGATAGGCGATGGTAGACCAAAGTTAAGAATCTGGGTCACGATATCGGCAGGCAAAAAATAGAACGTAACGCCCGGAAACTGCTTCGGCAAGGTCTCGCGAAGTTTCTTCACATATTCTGCCGTAGGTCTGTGTTTCTCGGTAAGACTGACCAGTAAGTCGGCGTCGGCGGTGCCAATCTGTCCGGAATTGCTGTAAGACAAATTCAATCCGCTATACGGCAGACCGATGTTGTCAAGAATGGTCTCTAATTCGCTTTTCGGCACCTGATTGCGAATGGCAGTATCCACCAGGTCGCAAAGCCGAGCCATTTCTTCAATGCGCGTTCCCGTCTTCGCTCGAACGTGCAGCTTGAATTGTCCGTTATCACTGGTGGGGAAGAAGTCTTCACCTAGAACAGGAATCAGGAAAAGCGCCGCCACGCAGGAAATCAGGAATATTGGAACAAAAAGATTTCTCCGCCACACCAGTGTTGTCAACACTGCCTGATACTGTGCGCGCGTCTGTTCAAAAAGCCTTTCAAACGCACGCTGGAACAACACGAGCGGATTGCGGGTCCGTTTCCGCCCATGACCGTGCACTTTCAACAGGTACATCGCCAGGGTCGGCACCAGCGTTCTCGAAAGAATGTATGACGCAATCATGGCGAACACAACGGCTTCAGCCAGTGGCACAAAGAGGTATTTGGCCACTCCGCTCAGAAAGAACATGGGGAAGAAGACAATACAAATGCACAGGGTGGATACCAGTGCCGGCACCGCGATTTGTGCCGCGCCTTCCAGAATGGCTTCATCGAGCGGATGACCAAGTTCCAGGTAGCGTTCGATATTCTCGATGGTCACCGTAGCGTCGTCCACCAGAATTCCGACCGCCAGGGCCAAACCGCCCAGCGTCATGATGTTGATGGTCTCGCCCAACGCGCTCAGAATAATGACGGACGTCAGAATGGACAGCGGAATTGAAATGGCAATAATCAGCGTGCTGCGCCAGCTGCCTAGAAACAGCAGAATCATCAAACCTGTCAAGCACGCTGCGATGATTGCTTCGCGCACCACACCGTTGATGGCGGCGCGGACGAAAATCGACTGGTCGGAGAGCGGCTGAATTTTTAGATCGGGCGGCAATGTAGCAGCAACGCGCGGCAGCAATTCCTTCGTGCCTTTCACAATGTCTAGCGTGGACGCGTTGCCGGCTTTCAAGATGGAGAGAAGTACGCCACGTTGGCCATCCTGGCGGACGATATTCGTCTGCGGCGCAAACCCGTTGCGAACGCTGCCGATGTCGCGCACGTAAATTGTTGAGTTGCCAACCACTTTGATTGGAAAGTCAGCGATCTCGGGAATGGCCTTCGGGCTGGAGTTCATGTCCACGTCGTATTCGAATTGCCCGATTTTGGCGGTTCCTGAAGGCACAATCAGGTTCTGTGACGCGACCGCGGTCACGACTTCCACCGGCGAAAGCCCTTTGGCTTGCAGCGCCTGCTGGTCCAGGTCGATCATCACTTGGCGCTGCTTGCCACCGTAAGGATAGGGAATGGCGGCGCCGGGCACCGTCACCAGCTGCGGCCGCAGGAAATTCAAGCCGATGTCGTTCAAGTCCTGCTCCTGCATGGTCTTGCTGGAAAGGGCGAGTTGCAGAATGGGCACGCTGGACGCGTTATAAGTGATGATCAGCGGCGGGTTCACACCCGCGGGCATCTGCCGGAGAATGGTCTGCGAAACCGCCGTCACTTGCGCGATCCCAGTGGTCACATTCGCATAAGGCTGCAGGAAGATCTTGTTCACCGCGATGCCGTTCAGCGAAAACGATTCCAGGTGCTCAATATCATTCACCGTGGTGGTCAATACGCGTTCGTACGGCGAGATCAGGCGTCCTTCCATCTGATCCGGACTGAGGCCGGTGAAGTTCCAGACAACGGAAATGACCGGGATATTAATGTTGGGAAAGATGTCCGTCGGGGTGCGTAGAATTATGATCGGCGCTGCAATTAGGATCAGAAGCGCTAATACGATGAACGTATAAGGCCGCGTCAAGGCGATTTTTACGATCCACATTCTATTGCAGTGATTATTTTCGATACGTTCAGGTTTCGGAAAAGTGGAACTTTGCCTCGGGTTTCTGTATCTGACATGTGAGTGAATGATTCAAGCGTGGTTGACGAAGCTTTGCGCGGTCGCGGGAGGCCACGGGATGAGGACGCGCGCTCGCGGATTCTCCAGGCCGCTCTTGAGGCCTTAGAGGATTTGGGCTACCCGGGCATCACCTGTGATTCCATCGCTGAGCGGGCCGGAGCCAGCAAGTCAACTATTTATAGGTGGTGGCCACATAAGGAAGCGGTGATGCTGGAGGCATTGCGCGAAGCCGTGGCACAAGAACTGCCGTTTCCAGATACCGGCAGCTTGGAGGGCGACATTCGTTTTCAGCTACACAACTTTGTGAAGCTGCTGACCGGGCCCCGCGGCCGAGTCTTCCAGGGTATCATTGCGGCTGGACAAAGCGATCCCAAGGTGGCTGAAGCGTTCCATGCCATCTGGGTGCGGCCGCGGCGGGACTTCGCCATCAAGGCTATGCAACGCTACGCCGGCGATTTGCATCCGGATTTAGACCTGGAGATCGTGATGGATGCCATTTATGGGCCTCTCTACTATCGCCTGTTGATCAGCCGCGCGCCGTTGACCACAGGGTTCGCTGATGAAGTGACGGATCTGGTTTGGGCCGGAATGGTGAATAGGAAGAAGACTTCCGAAAGGGTATGAACTACTTGCTGGGAACAGCGCCCGGCAAAGGCGTATCAGCTTTAAAATCCACCACGTGGCCTGACGAGGAAACCCGCAAATTCTGAAAGGGCACACTGCCAGAAGCGCTGACTGACTGCAAGCTTCCCATTGCGTTCACTGTTTGCGAGAGAATCGCCGCTGCGGTACTCGACGCACATTGCAACGTGGCGGCAACATGAGCTTTGGCATCAAACTTTACGCTGTAGCTCATGGCGGTGATGTTCGAAGACAGATGCGACCAATCCATATTCCAGCCCGTGGACTCTTTCAGCATGTCGGCCAACGTACTATTGAGTTCGGCCCCAAACATAACACCGCGCACGGGCGCCTGGTGGTCAGTGTTTTCAATCAGGGTTACCACGTTGCGATTTGATGTCAGGCGCGGCATTGCGCCTTGGCGTGTTTCGAGCATTTCTCTTAACTCGGCAAGAGTCCCGAATGCGGCCAACGAATTGTCCAGGAAAGTGATGCAGGTTCCTTTTTGAACGCAAAACGCTTCCGTGGATGACACATTAACAGCGAGACCTCGCTGCCGCCCACGGATGGCCGCTGCTTGTCCGCTGAACGTGCCCTCGAAGACGCCGTAGAAGGCTTTCGAACTGGAACCAGAGACAATTTCGCGGACTTGATCCTCCGCTATGCTCAAACGAATCAGGGCCGCCTTAGCATCTTCCAGCGGCCTTCCTGAGAAACGATCGCGAAGTGTCTTATAGTCCGGCAATTTCCGCAGTGCCGCCAGGTTGTCGTATTCCATATACTGCGTTTGCGCCGGGAAGGAGAGCAAAGCTTCAGGAATAATCTCTGCGCCCAGTGTTGCGCCAAACGTGAGCGCCAGGACTGCCATCAATGCCCATTGGTGGTTCCGCATATTGCTAGTCCCAGCTTAGGGCCTTCAACTGGTGTGATCCAGAATGATCTGCCAAGTGGAACCGCTGCGGCGAAGCACCAGGCTAAACACCCCGCCTACTGGTCCACCCGCGTCTGGCGCCCGATCCAGATGCCATTTTGCCGTGACCATGGCATAGTTTTTGTCCAGCAGGTGAATCTGCAGATCCTTGAACGTGAGATCACCCATGGCGGCGCGAGAAGGATACTTCTGTTGATAACGCTGAGCCAGTTGTTCGCGTCCCTGACTGATCTTTTCCCCCATAAAGATACAGTCTTCTGAGTAGGTGGTGACGAAGGTTGCGATGTCGCCGCGGTTCCATGACGCCACTTGAGTTTCCAGGACAGTCTTGATAACAGATTCTTCGTCAGCTGCGCACAAGACTCGCGGCGCAATCAATACGGAAAGGAATAGAACCAATCGCAACAGCCTCATAGACGACCATGTTACCCGTCTGTACGCAGCGCTGTTATACAATTCTCGCGTGAATTTCCGAACATGTTATTTTTTCGTGCCGCTTGCGATGACGGTGCTGAGCGTTACTGCCGCGCAGCTTCCTTCAAGCGAGCCTGCCAAGATTGAACGGCTGGATCCGGCCATCAACAAGATCTTCGCGCCGAATGTGACGCTCGAAAAGGTGGCGACCGGTTACACCTGGACGGAGGGCCCCATCTGGATACCAAACGGCGGCTACCTCCTGTTTGCCGATATCCCCGGCAACGCTATCGAGAAATTCGTCCCGGGCCAAGGGGCGACTGTTTTCATGCACCCCAGCGGCTGGGCGGAGAAGACGCCATTCGGAGGCAAAGAACCAGGTTCCAATGGCATGACGCTTGATTCCAAAGGCCGGTTGACGGTGGCCGGACATGCGAACCGAGACGTGTGGCGCATGGAAACAATGAATCCCAAGGGTCCTATCACCATCCTGGTGGATAAATATGAGGGCAAGCGGCTCAATAGCCCTAATGATCTGGTTTACCGGAATGATGGCAGCTTGTACTTCACCGATCCTCCGTATGGTCTAGCCACTCAGGAAGACAACGACCCCAAAAAAGAATTGAAAGTAAATGGCGTTTACCGCCTGGCGAATGGAAAATTGCAATTGCTGGTGAGTGATCTGACACGCCCTAACGGGATCGCTTTTTCGCCTGACCAGAAGTTTCTGTACGTGAATTGCTCCGACCCGAAGAATAAAATCTGGATGAAGTATCCGGTCATGGCAGACGGAACTCTGGGGAAAGGCAAGCTTTTCGCGAGCGCCAATTCAGATAACCGGATTGGCGCGCCGGACGGAATGAAAGTGGATAAGGCCGGAAACGTTTTCAGCACGGGCCCGGGGGGCATCTGGGTTTTTACCGCGGACGGTAAACACATTGGCACTCTCGATATGCCGGAAAAAACGGCCAATCTCAATTGGGCTCCGCCTGATGAACGTACCTTATACATTACGGCGAGCACCAGCCTTTACCGCATCCACTTAGTTCATTAACCAAGCTTCACAGGCACTGGCTTCACGTGCCAGATCTCGTCGCTATACTCACGCACCGCGCGGTCGGAAGAAAATCGCCCCATCCGCGCGGTGTTCAGTATGGACATACGCGTCCACTGATCGGTATTCAGATACGCTTCGCTGATGCGGTCCTGGCATTCAATATAAGATTGATAATCGGCTAGCAGCATGTAGGGGTCGTCGCGATAAAGCAGGGTGTCTAAAAGCGGCCGGAACAGCGATGCGTCGCCACGGGAGAACAGGCCTGAGCCTAACCCGTCCAGCGTTTCACGCAACTCGGAGTTCGAGTCATAGAACTCTTTAGGCCGGTATCCTTCTGCTTTCTTCGCATACACCTGGTCATTGGTCAAGCCGAATAGAAAGAAGTTCTCAGGGCCTACGGCTTGTCGAATTTCAATATTTGCTCCATCCAGCGTGCCCACAGTCAGCGCACCATTCACAGCAAACTTCATATTGCCGGTTCCCGACGCCTCTTTCCCGGCCAGTGAAATCTGTTCAGACAGATCTGCCGCCGGATAAACCCGCTGCCCGAACGTCACGTTGTAGTCCGGCAGAAACACGACGCGCAAACGCCCATCCACAGCGGGATCATTGTGTATCACCTCCGCCACTGAATTAATCAGTTTGATAATCAGCTTTGCCATGAAGTAGCCGGGGGCAGCCTTTCCGCCAAATAGAAATGTGCGTGGCACCATTTGCTGTGACGGATTCCGTTTCAAGCGGTTGTAAAGCGTCACAATATGCAAAACCTTGAGGTGCTGCCGTTTGTATTCGTGAATGCGCTTCACCATGGCGTCGAACATGGAGGCGGGGTCTACGGAGACGCCAGTTTTGTTGTGAATGTAGTCAATCAAATCGTGCTTCACAGCGTGCTGAGTGCTGCGCCAGCTTTCACGAAAATCCGCGTCCTCTACATAGCCCTCCAGCTTGCGCAACTCATCCAGATTCGACACCCAGCTATCGCCAATTCGGCTGGTAATCAGCTTTGACAGCGCCGGATTCGCCAGAGCCAGCCAGCGTCGAGGGGTAATCCCGTTGGTTTTGTTGCTGAAGCGCTCCGGGTACATCTGGAAAAGATCGCTAAGCAAGTCATGTTTCAGCAGGTCGGAGTGAAGCGCCGCGACTCCGTTAACGGCATGGCTCCCCACGGTGGCCAGATAAGCCATTCGAACGTAGCGCTCGCCGGTCTCGTCGATCAGGGAAATGCGCCTCAAACGCCCGTCGTCATTCGGGAACTTAGCGCGGACGTCATCCAGGAACCGTCGGTTGATTTCAAAGACAATCTCCATATGGCGAGGCAGAAGACTCGTGAACAATGCGATAGGCCATCTCTCCAGCGCCTCCGGCATCAGCGTGTGATTAGTAAAGCCGAATGTCTTGACGGTGGTATTCCAAGCGGCCTCCCACGCCAGACCGTGTTCGTCCACCAGCAGCCGCATCAGTTCCGCCACGGCAACTGACGGGTGCGTGTCATTCATCTGGATAGCCCACTTTTCGTGAAAGGCCTCCAGCGGACGGTGCTGCCGCAAGTGAATCTTCACCAACGTTTGCAGCGAAGCCGAGACGAAAAAGAATTGCTGTTCCAAACGCAATTCTTTGCCGCTCATGGTCTCGTCATTCGGGTAGAGAACCTTGGTGATGTTTTCGGACTGCACTTTCTCCCGCACCGAACCGATATAATCCCCCGTGTTGAAAGCGCGGAAATTGAAAGATTCAATGGCTTCGGCTTTCCATAGCCGCAGAGTATTTACGTTGTTGGTTTGATAGCCGCCAATAGGCGTGTCGTAGGGAATGGCGCGGACGCCGTGGTCCGGAATCCAGCGAACGCGATACCGGCTCTGGTCGTCGAAATAGGATTCAGTTTTGCCCCCGAAGCCTACAGTGACGGCACCCTCCGGACGGGCGATTTCCCAAGGATTGCCCCATTGCAGCCACTTATCCGTTACCTCGACCTGCCAGCCATCGCGAATGATCTGGTCGAAGATGCCGTACTCATAACGAATGCCGAAACCAAGAGCGGGAAGCTGGAGCGTGGCGAGCGAGTCCATGTAACAGGCAGCCAGCCGGCCCAGTCCCCCATTGCCCAGCCCAGGCTCCGGCTCCTCATCCAACACAGCAGCCGGATCAAGCTCCAGCTCACGCAGCGCCTGGTAGGCCGGTTCCGTTATGCCGAGGTTCAAGAGGTTGTTGCCAAGTTGTGGACCCAGCAGGTATTCCGCAGACAAATAACAAACAACACGAACGTCCTGTTTAGCGTAGGCGTGCATGGTAGCCACCCAGCGTTCGGTCACCCGGTCTCGAACGGCCGTTGCCAGAGCGAGGTAATCATCCAGCAGCGTGGCGCGCCCCGGATAGCGGGCCTGATCGTAAATCAGGCTGTCGAGAATTGCATTCTTCAGATCCTCGGTGCTTGTTTCAGTTCTGTTTCTTCCGTTCATGGCGTCCTTCCTGAGTCTGGCAGAGTCGATAACGGGCTATACTTCGGTTTCGACTCGCATGCGTTTCAGACTTGTTATTGCCAGCCTTTTTGCTTTCGCAGTTTGTCAGGCCGAAACGAAAAAACCAGTCCATCCACTTAGCCCTTATCTGACGCGTGTTCTCAATTCGATCACCGCGAACGAATTGAAGGGCGACTTATCATTTCTGTCATCAGATCTATTGGAAGGCCGCTACACACCATCTCGGGGCCTTGCTATAGCGGCTGAATACATCTCTTCTCAATTTCGTGCGACCGGCCTTGAGCCCGGCGGCAACAATGGTTATTTCCAGAGTGCGGACATGATCTCACGCACGCTGCCTAAGCTGAGTGAACCACTTATGGTGTCAGCGCAGGGCAGCGGTCCGATTACCATCGCACCGGACAAAATCACGGCTCTCAAAGTTTCAGCAGCCGCTCTAATAAAGGATGCGCCTGTATTGGAGATCGGCGAACGCAATCCGGACCGGCTCAGGGATCTGAATTTGGAAGGCCGGGTTGTGATGGCGCCCGTCATGGATTACTCAACCATCCCCGCTGCCGAGAGGATGGATGTGGCTATGAAGGGCCGTGCGTTCGATCAGCAGATTGCCAAGTCTAAAGCGTTACTCGAAGTGCTGGTGACAGCGAAGGAGCGGCGAACCTCCGGCACTGATTTTATTTACGCAGAAGACGATGCCGCGCCGCCGGTTCTGCAAGTGGTGAGCACTGAATTGGCTGCGGCGCTAAATACAGCCGCGGCGCTGACTCTTTCGGTGAATATTCCCGCGCCTCAAGATCAGAAAGTAACGGTTAACAACGTCATTGGCGTCTTGCGCGGTTCAGATCCGACTTTGAAATCGACCTGCGTCATGGTCACTGCGCATTATGATCACATCGGCACTAGCCAAACCGTCGGAAATCTGGGCGAATCCAAACCCACGGACACAGACAAGATTTACAACGGGGCCAACGACGACGGCAGCGGAACAGTTTCTGTTATCGAAATCGCCCGAGCTCTGGCGCGCTTACACCCCAGGCGGTCTATTGTGTTCGTCACCTTCTTCGGTGAAGAGCGGGGCCTGCTCGGCTCAAATTATTACGGCCGTCACCCCATCTTTCCGGTATCGAAGACGGTCGCCGATATCAATCTGGAGCAAGTAGGCCGCACCGATTCAAGTGAAGGTCCTGAAATCGCCAACGCCAGCGTTACTGGCTATGACTATTCCGACGTGACCAAATACCTGGAGAAGGCCGGCCGATCGACCGGCATCGCGATATATAAGGACGACACCGGGAGCGACCAATATTTTGTGCGCAGCGACAATGCTTCACTCGCCGAGCAAGGCGTTCCCGCACACACGCTGTGTACGGCCTTCGAATACCCCGATTATCACGGCGTGGGCGATGAATGGCAGAAGATCGATTACGACAATATGGCCAAAGTGGACCGAACCGTTGCTTTGGCTGTCTGGAACATTGCGAATTCCATAAAGGTGCCTGAATGGAATGCCGAAAACCCCAAAACCAAACCGTTTCGTGATGCCCAACGGAACAATGGGAGCGCGCAAAACGTAGATCCGAAGTGAGGCCCCTATGCTGATCTTCCTACTTTGGTGCGCGTTGTTCGTGATAAGCTGGCCGCTCGCCTTGGCCGCGCTCTTCCTTTATCCGATTGTCTGGTTGATTCTGCTGCCGTTCCGCATTGCGGGAATCGCGGTACATGGTGCGCTGGAGTTGGTAGCGGCGGTTATATTGCTTCCGGTGAAGGCGATTCGCGCGATTGTTTGAGGGTGTTGGCGATGTGGTGGTTGAGCGCCAAGGCAGAGGGACAGACCTATGGACATCAAGAGAGTTGGCTCTCAACTCCCCTAAGGCGCTGGTTTTGTTGTTCGGAGCGGTGATGCTGCTTGCAGGGCAAAGCGGGCACACCACCCCATTCACCGGGACCTGGAAGCTGGATTTGGCGAAGTCGAGCTTCAATCCGGGCCCTGCGTTTAAGGACTTCACGATAACGTTCACGCCCGATGGCGTTCGTCACCTGAAGTAACTTTTCCCTGGTCAGACGGAAAAGAAGTTGCCGTGACGGGCATGGAGAATGCCAGCGCTACTTCGAAAATTCAAGGCAAAGCCTTTCATGACATCTGGATGCAAAACGGAAGAGTTATCGAGGATGTGCACGGCGTGGTGTCGCCAGATGGAAGAACACTGACGACTACCGTTGACGCGATTTATCAACCCGACCGGCCCATTCATAATCACCTGGTATTCGAACGGCAGTAGATTTTTCGAACCACCGATACGCAACGGACGTACCACCTTTACAAGGTCAAAATGGTGAAGACTCCTCTGAAAACTGCTCAGCCGAAAGCCGTGAAACAGAACCGACACAGTATCGCCGAATGGGCAGTGACTATCCTTCTACTGCTATTCGGGACCACAACACTATGCCAAGCATTCGTCATCCCCACGGGTTCAATGGAGGACACACTGCTTGTGGGGGATCATCTTCTGGTTGATAAACTTGCCTACGCACCAGCCGGCCCCATTAGTAAGCTCCTATTGCCTTACGAAGAGCCAAAGCATGGGGACATTATTGTTTTCCGCTACTCACCTGATCTCAACGAAATGCTGGTCAAGCGCCTGATCGGGATGCCCGGCGATCGCATCAGGATTACCAACGGGCTCGTTTACAGAAACGGACAGAGACTGTACGAGCCGTACGTTTACCACAAATACGCCTACGATCCCGCCCTCGATAACTTTCCTTGGCCGTGCTGCCGTCCCGTGAAGGAAGATCTTGCACGCCAGGCACAGCAGCAGATGCTTGACGAGAATGTCAGTGCAGGTGAGGTGATTGTCCCCGAAGGGCACTATTTCGGAATGGGCGACAACCGTGACAACTCTTCTGACAGCCGGTATTGGGGCTTCATTCCCAGAGACAACATTATTGGCAAGCCGTTCATTGTCTATTGGTCATACCGGGCGTCCACGGAAGATTTGACAGGCGCGACGGCCGGTTCCCTATTGACCCACACAATCGACTTAGCGGAGCATTTCTTCACGCGGACTCGATGGGATCGAACTTTTAAGATCATCCGCGGGTTTCCCGATTCTGAACTGCCGCGGACGCCGCTGCCAGTGAATCCTGGTGTGCCCAATCCCTAGGCCAAACGCCATCCTGATTGGCAAACCCTGGTTGGCAAGGCCAGTTCGCGAAGCTAGTGGCCAAGACCGGGATGGATCCCTTCCAGTAATCCCTGCTCGGCGCACACCCGCTTCAGCAAGCCGGAGAGCTGCTTTTGCTCCTCTTCCGAGAGCGCAGCCAGCAACTTGCGCTGGTGTTCCCGAGCGATTTTGCCAATGGGCTCCAGCAGCCTCACGCCTTCGTCAGTCAGGCAAAGGGCGTAACGGCGGCGATCTTCATCATTCGATTGTCGCTCGACTAAGCCCCTGGCCTGCAAGTCGTCCACCAAGCTGACCAATCGGCTTGGAAGCGTTCCCAAAGCCTTCGCCAGGGCCTGCTGGGTAATCCCAGGCGTCGCAGCCAGAATCCTTAGAACGCCCGCATGCGCGGGCACCAAATTGATTTCACCAAGACGCTCGGCGAACTTTGAAGCTGCATGAGCGCCCAACTGCGCCAGAAGAAAAGCGGGGGACGACCGGCCCCTAACGGGCCTGGCAGGGTTGTTTTCAGATTGGGAGGTCTCGGTCACCAAGGATTATTGTTGCATTTATAAATCGTTCCATATTAGAACTATTCTATGCAGAAACGACATGGAGCATAACCAAATGCCTGAACCAAGCCCCACTGGATTTGCTGGGCCACCTCTCGGTATCACCGCTGCAATTTTTATTACGCTGTTCATGGCCGATCTATTCCCGGTAACAGCTCTTGGCGGCAAACCATTCTCTCCGGGACCATGGGAGTCGCAAAAGACCATTGCCACCTTCTTCCTGGAGCGTCCTTCAGCTGTTTTGCTGTGTGCGTTTTTTCAGTTTGGCGCGGCCATTCCGGTGGGCATATTCACCGCGGCAGTTGTGAGCCAGCTCCGTTTTCTGGGAGTCAACGCAGCTGGGCCCAATATCGCACTGCTCGGGGGCGTTGCTACTGCGATCAACATGATGGTCACATCCTCCGTTATCTGGTCAATGACCTATCCCGGCGTCGCGCAGGATGGCCCGCTGCTGCAAGCGCTTTACAGTCTCTCGTTCGCTTTGGGAGGACCGGGGTTCTCAGTGCCGTTCGGCCTGCTTTGACACTTCCTTCTCCTCTCGCTGAAAGTGTCCCCAAACTCGACTGTCTCATTTTTCCACCGCAGGCCAAACCCCTGCCCCCTGGCGAAGGCGGGAGGTAGCAAGTGCAAGGCCGAGGGGTGTCCCCACCCTGGGAACGAATCGAAAGGGCGGAGCGCAGCGGAGGTCTGCACAAGCGAAGCGCGGAACATTGGGGAGGCGGCTTGCGCGCGCGAGAGGGCGGTGCCCTCTTAGGAGACTGAAGGTTTCACTAGGTGAGGATGAGTTGCGACTACTTGCCTAGCTTGTTTATCAGCTTAGGCTTTGTTAAAGCGAAGAGGATAACGGGTGATTCGGTCCGACTTGCCAACGCACCGGGTGTTACGGGGAGCAACCGATCCGCCGCTCTCAACCTTTGGCTAGCCGATGACAAACCGAACGGCGCGTGCCCGAGGGCAAGAGAGATATGAAGCAATTTCCTCGCAGAGATCAGCAATGCGCGTGATAGGTCCACGTGGCGCCTGCGGCCTGATCTTACTGGAAACCCGGAGACTGGGCGATTAGGCAGCTTGCTCTCTCTGGCAAATGAGTCGTGGCCGTCCGGAAGATGACGTCAGGCTGATTCGTGGCCTTCAGGGCTTCTTCTTTGGCGGCGGCGCGGTGCTTGCGCACCACCGGACAGAGGATGTCTGACCTTTAGAAGTAACATCGAGAGCAGTAGACTACGCAACCGCACGGTTCTGTGAGATGTCATTCTTGACGCGACCCCTTGGCCGGCATTAATGCAGTTTGTCTCCACTTTCATACCACTGACGTCGCAAATACGGTGCATGTGTTGTATTGATCGTTTATCGGAGCAGGCCTGGCAACGGCGGGTCCCGTGGACGCGGGCGTGGGCGCACCCGCACAGCAGAAAGTGACGAGCAACACACCCCGTAGCCGTTGGACTCCATACCAACCACCTTTCGTCAAGATCTGACCTTCACCTCAGGGCAGGGCGGGGTTTTGGAAACGATGCGTTCGCGCGAGATCAGAAGCTATACCGGAAGAAGGAACATAAGTGGCAAAGTACTATACGAAGAAATATTTTTGATTTTCTAAATTATCGGAACTTTTGTGCTCCACCGCTCGTAGTTAGAATCACTATCTATAGTTCGGCTATCTATGGCAAGCGACAAACCCGACCGACTTGAATTTCTCCAGGGAACCTTAGAAATGCTTGTGTTAAGAACGCTTCTGCTGGGTGAATTGCATGGCTACGGCATCGCGCAGTTCATCCGGCAGGCCTCAAACCGAGCCCTCTTGATTGAGGCCGGTTCGCTCTATCCTGCACTGCAGCGGCTTGAACTGCAAGGCGTGATCAATGCGGAATGGAAGAGTTCCGATACCGGGCGCCGCGCCCGCTTCTACAAACTGACCTCTGCAGGCCGAAAGAGATTGAGCGCTTCCATCTCGCGTTGGGAAGAGTTTGTGGCGGCGATCGGCTTGGTGCTCCATCCGAAGGAGGCAGAATGAAGACCTGGCTTGAGCGATTGGCGGTCCTGCTGCCCTGGACTCGGCAGCGGCGCGAACACATCCTGGACGAGGAACTCGCCTCCTATCTGGAAATGGCTGAAGAGGCGGCACGCGAAGGTGGACTGCTGCCCGAACAAGCGCGCCGCGCCGCTCGCCAGGATCTCGGTAATGTTACCCTCGCCCGCGAGTCCACGCGCTCGGAATGGATACCGCCGCAGCTGGAGCATTTCACGCAGGATCTCGGCTACCTGACCCGGTCGCTTCGCCGAGAGCCTCTGTTCGCGTGCATCGCTATAGGTTCGCTGGCCTTCGGAATCGGCGCTGCCAATACGGTTTTTTCGCTTGTTGACGGCATCCTCCTCAAGCCACTTGCTTATAGGCAGCCTGGTGAACTCGCCTATATTCAGGAATTTGTTCCGGCGCTGGCGCACGTTTACCCGAAACTGCCGGTTAATTTCCAGCAGTTCCGCTACTGGCAGGCCAACAACCGGACATTTCAGGGAATGGTTGCTCTCCGCGGCTCAAGCGGTACGCTGACGGGCGCGGGCGAACCCATCGAACTCGATGCTGTCGAGACTACCGCGGGACTGTTCCAGGTGCTAGGCACTAAATTAGCGATGGGGCGGGGCTTCCTGCCCGAAGAGGATGAACCCGGTCACTCCGGCGTGGTCATTATTAGCGACTCGCTTTGGCGCACCCGGTTCCATTCGGCCCCTGACATCATTGGACGCCAGATCCTATATGGAGGCGCGCCGGTCAACGTTGTGGGAGTCCTGTCTCCCGACTTCGCCTTTCCCGCTGGCGACGATCTGGGGCAATTGGCCGGGCTCGGCAAGCACATCCAGATCTTCGAACCCATTCAATCGGCTATCAACGAATGGGACGGCGACTACGACTACATTGTCTTCGCGCGCCTTCGCGCGGGCGCAACGCTGTCCCAGGGGCTGGCCGAACTCACCGTATTGACACGACAATTAACGGCGGCTCATCAGGTGGAAAGTAAACCGCGTCCGGTCTGCAAGCCTCTGCAGGATGTGATCGGCGGCTCTATCCGCGGGACTCTTTGGGTACTCTTCGCCTCGGTTCTGGTTTTGCTCCTCATTGTATGCGTCAATGTGGCGAACCTGATGCTCGCCCGCAGCCACGGCCGCGTCCGGGAGTTCTCGATCCGCACTTCGCTAGGAGCGGGACGAAGCCGCCTGATGCAACAACTTTTAACGGAGTCACTCTTCATTTCTGCGCTCGGCGGCATCTTCGGCATTGGGCTCGCCGCAGCCTTCATTCAACTACTGAAAGCGAGCACGGCCGTTGCGCTGCCGCGTATCGGGGAAGTGCACATTGACGGGCGCGTCTTGCTCTTCTCGCTGAGCCTCACCATTCTGTGCGCCTGCGTCTCGGGCCTGCTACCCGCTTACCGCAGCGCTCAATCCGATCTGCAGGAAGCCATGCGCTCCAGTGGTCCGGCCGTGACCGCTGGCCGCCGCTCGCTCCGCCTGCGTCAAACTCTGGTGGGTTGTGAAGTGGCTCTCAGCACGGTGCTGGTCTTCCTGGCCGGCCTCCTGATATCGAGCCTCGTGAACTTGCTGCATGTGGACAAAGGCTTTGACGAGAAGCGTGCCGCCGCCATCGACCTCGATCTTCCCGACAGCCGGTACCCGGATGCGCCCAGCCGGGCTCGCTTTTTCGAACGCGCCTTAGCGCAAGTCAGCGCTTTGCCGGGGATTCGCTCGGCGGCAATCGTCCAAGGGCTGCCACTCACCGGCGAAAGCATGGTGAACGGGATCAAACTGGAGGGCTCCCACGCTGACTGGATCGATCCGTCCAGCAAGGCGCCCATCCTGGTCAACGTGCGGTTCGTGAGTCCGAACTATTTTCAGACACTTGGCATTGCGCTTCTGAATGGCCGCTCCATAGAGCCGCAGGATCGCACCAGAAAGGTGGCCGTCCTCTCCGAACGCCTGGCGGCGAAGATTTGGCCCGGCCAGAATCCTTTGGGCAAGAAGTTCGAGACCGGGTCGCAAGTCGGTGACGCGCAAGTAGTGGGAATTGTGCACGATACCTATAACGGGCGGCTGGATGAGCAACCGACCTTGATCGTGTATGTTCCGTTTTGGATTCGTACCTTTCCTGGCGGCGCGAGTCTGGTTTTCCGAACTGCCGGCGCTACGGAAGCGCTTATTCATCCGGTTCAGCGTGCCATCTGGTCCATTGATCCAGGCCTGCCGGTCTCGGAGGTTCGCACGCTCTCGGAGATTGTCTCGGCCGCGACGGCGCAGCGGCGCTTTCAGACGCAACTGGCCGCTTGTTTTGGTTTGGCCGCTCTGTTTCTGGCCCTTATCGGGATCTATGGCATTGTGTCTTACGACGTGGAACAGCGCAAAGGCGAACTCGGGCTGCGGCTTGCGCTCGGCGCCAACCATTGGGAATTGGTGCGGTTGATGATGAAGTACGGTTTAATTCCGGTCCTGCTGGGATTAGGCTGGGGTCTTGTAATGGCTCTCTCGCTGGGCGGCCTCGTGCGCGGTCTTCTGTTCGGCGCTACCGCCAGCGATCCTGTCACGATCGCCGGCGTCAGCCTGTTGCTGATCGTCACCGCGGCCATGGCTTGCGTGGTGCCCGCCAGTCGCGTGATTAGAATGGAGCCGGCATATATCTTGCGGCACGAGTAGCTCACGGACCCATCAATACCGAAGGCGCATAAATACTCCAGTACTCTTCGGGCGGCATGTTTCCGGTTGTCATTCGTTGTACAATATCTTTCGTAGTACGAAAGATAGTTCAAGGAGTCAAACTGTATGGACAACGAAACAAGAACCTATCCAGTACAAGAAGCCGTCCGAGCTCAAGAGGCACTTAGGGAGTTTGGAGGCCAGGCACCCGAGCAGTTTCCGATTCAAGCCTTCGTCGGTATGATCAGCGACGAAATAGAGCACCTGAGGAAGTTAGGGCACAGCGATGAAAAGATTGCGGAAGTAATTACGAGCCATTCGAAAATTCAGATTTCGGCTTCCGAACTCGCTGAGAACTATGCCTCGCCGGAGGAGCGTCATCCACACGGCGAGTAACCGGATCCGTTGAGAGCTCATTTGCGGTATTCGCCGAGCGGACTAAACTCTCCAGTCCCGCAATCAAGCCGGCGCGTCGCTGGTGCGGCATCTCCAGGAACAAGCTTCGAATATAGTCACGGAATTGACCCGCGGCTGAGTTTTGCAGCTCTCGACCAAGTTTCGTGGTCTTGATGAGAACAAGACGACCGTCTGAAGGACTCTTTGTCCGGCTCAGCATGCGGCGGCCTTCTAAGCTGGCAACTGTTTGCGCGACAGTGGCAGGCTTCAGATTCATTCGTCTGGCCAGTTCCCCCATTGAAATTCCTGCTGCGTCCACGGGAATGAGGTTGAGCGTCATGAACTGAGTAGCGCTTAAGCCGGCTTTATGAAAATGGTTGAAGTTGGCCGCTTGAATGATCTGCCTGACGTTGAACCAAGCGCTCAGAAATCGATCAATTTCCGATTCGTCTACACTGATGGGCGCTTTACTCATTCATCGATTCCCACTGGGTATCTTAGAAGCGCTTGTACGGCAAGAATTTGCCGGACATTACAATTCTGACCCGATCGCCCTTCAGATCAGGTTCACGTTCAATCGACATATTGAAGTCGATTGCGCTCATAATGCCATCTCCAAATTCTTCGTTGATCAGAGCCTTGATTGTCGGGCCGTATCCCTGTACCAATTCGTAAAAGCGGTAAATGAGAGGATCGCTGGGCGGCATTGGTAAGCCGGCTCCGCGCTGTTCGGGGGCCTCGGCTAACACCATCGCCGCAATTTCATTTAGTTCCAGCAGGTCGGCTGCCCTGCGCGCTTCGTCAACATTCAGCGCTTGGTGACCTAAGAGTGCAGCAGTGTAAAAGACGGGCGAGCCGTCCGCTAAGTGAGCCGCGATCGCCTTCCATGTCAGGCCAAGTCGTCTCTTGGCATCCAAAACTTGTGCCGTAACATCGGATCGATTCATTGGTGTTCGCCTCTTCGAATCATTCTCACATTCGAAGACGGCTGTAGTTTTGAGTGAGGTAGGGTGGCCGTTCCGACTTGGTGGTCCGCCCAAGTCGTTTGCAAGATAGTTGCTAAACTAGCCGACACTGGAAGGGAAATTCTTCTTGCCCATTCGCTTACTTCGCTTCTTCCTCGACCATTTCTCCGTGTGTCTGGTTGGATTCCTCTCGCTCTCTTCGTTCAGCTCCGCCCAGACACTCGACCCCAAGCTCTACAACGAAATGCATTGGCGGCAGATTGGGCCCACTCGCGCCGGACGCGCTCGCGCTTTGTCCGGTGTGCCCAGCCAGCCGAACGTCTTCTACATCGGTTTTGATAACGGAGGCGTTTGGCGATCTACTGATTACGGATCAACGTGGCAGCCTCTTTTTGACAGTGAAGCCACCGGTTCTATTGGAGCGATCGCGGTTGCTCCCTCCAATCCGGACATTATCTACGTCGGCACAGGAGCCGGCATCATCCGTCCCGATCTCGCTGTGGGTGAAGGAATTTATAAGTCTGTCGACGCTGGTAAAACCTGGACTTCCCTCGGCTTGCATGATTCGCAAATGATAGCCAATATCGAAGTGGATCCCTCAGACCCGAACCGCCTGTTTGTTGCCGTCCTGGGTCATCCCTACGGGCCCAACGCCGAACGGGGCGTCTTCCGCTCAACCGATGGAGGCGCTAGCTTCGAAAAGGTCTTATACAAGGACGAATACACCAGCGCGAATGACGTTCGCATCGATTCCTCTCATCCGAACATCGTCTATGCGACTCTGTGGCAGCAGCAACAAGGTTTTTATGAGAACCAGTCTTTCGGAGGCGACAACGGCGGAATTTTCAAATCGACCGACGGCGGAACAACATGGACGAAATTGACGGCAGGGTTGCCTGAGGTAGCGCAAGCCAATCTTGCCATTGCACCCAGCCGTTCCGAAGTGATTTACGCCATGGTGGCTGTGAACTCGCCTGCGCCCGCAGGTCCTCCGGGAGTGCGTCGGCCTTCCGGCAGCACATTCCTGTATAAGAGCAGCGATGGCGGCGCAACCTGGTCGCTAGCGACCGGCAAGAATGATCCGCGCCCTCTCATTCGAATCGGCGGCGGGGATCTGCCCACCGTCACCGTTGATCCTAAGAATCCGGACGTAGTCTACAGTTGCTCCACCGTTCTGTGGCGCACCGATGACGCTGGTACAACCTGGACCGCGGTTCGCGGCGCACCCGGCGGAGACGATTATCAAAAGACCTGGATCAATCCCAATAATCCGGACCTGCTTCTTGTGGTCAGTGACCAGGGAGGAGTGATCTCCGCCAATCACGGCAGATCCTGGAGCAATTGGTACAACCAGCCCACTGCCGCCATGTATCACGTGACAGCCGATAATGCATTTCCCTACCGGCTATGCGGCGGGCAGCAGGATTCCGGTTCAGCCTGCGTTGACAGCCGCGGCATGGATGGCGAAATCACCTTTCATGACTGGCACCCGGTGGACATTGAAGAGTACGGAATGGCCGCTCCCGACCCGAAAAATCCCGACCTGGTTTACGGCGGGAAGGTAAGCCTCTACGATCGCGCCACCGGGCAGAAGACGAATATTGGCCCGCCTCGCACAGCTCCGAATCCAGCTTTTTCTATTCCGCCTCCGCGCATGGTGCGCACTCAGCCCCTCATCTGGTCGCCGAAGGACCCGCATATCCTCTACGCAGCAACCTCAGGTGTGTGGAAGACGTTAGATGGAGGACGCAAGTGGGAACCAATTAGCGGCGATCTGACGCGGCAGACGTGGAACATCCCAGACAATGCCGGTAAATATAAAGCAGATGTAAAAGTTGCGCCGGTTGGTACGGTGACTGCTCTAGCGCCTTCGCCTGTAAGTGTGGATGTGATCTGGGCCGGCACCGGCGATGGTCTCATTCAACTCACTACCAACGGCGGCTTGAAGTGGACGAACGTAACGCCGCCACCGATCAAACCCTGGACTCGCATTTTCAATATGGATGCCGGCCATTTCGACGCGGGAACGGCCTATGCGGCAGCCAACACTCTGCGGCTCGACGATGTGAATCCTCATTTGTGGCGCACGCATGACGGCGGTAAGACCTGGGCTGAAATCGATAATGGCATTCCGGCCGGTGCCGTCGCCAATTCCATCCGTGAAGATCCCCACAAAAAAGGTCTGCTCTTTGCTTCCACAGATACTCAGGTGTGGATCTCCATTGATGACGGAGATCATTGGAATTCCCTGCGCCTGAACATGCCTGCCATCTCTGTCCGAGATATACAAATCAAAGACGACAAATACAACTCCGATCTGGTAGCGGGCACGCATGGACGCGGGTTCTGGATTCTGGATGACATCACACCCTTTCGGCAGGCTGCGGATGCTTCCTCCGGGAAGGCCGTTCTGTTCAAACCTGTCAACGCTGTTCGAGTGCGTTTCGATACGAACGATCCGACGCCTTGGCCTCCGGAGATGGCTGCCGGCGAGAATCCGCCGAACGGTGCAATCATCGATTACGCGCTGCCTTCGACAGTAAAGTCCGTGAAGCTAGAGGTGTTTGATGATCAACACAAAGTAGTCCGGACGTATCAAAGCAGCGACGTGGCTCCCGGACCTCAACCGGCCACAGATCCCGAAGCCTACAACAAGATCTGCCAGCAGGATCCAAAGGCGACAGATTGCGGTTTGCCGTTATATTGGCCAGCTCCGCCACAGGAGTTAAAAACTACTTCCGGTATGCATCGCTTCTTGTGGGACATGCATTATGACCCGATACCGGGGACCATAGGCGGACGGCGTGGTGGTGATGAGGGAGGTGCGGTTCCTCACAGAACGGCGCCTCCCATCAATGCACCTTGGGCGCCTCCCGGCAGGTATACGGTTGTGCTGACGGTGGATGGCGAAAGCTTTTCTCAACCTTTGTCACTCTTGCTCGATCCGCGCGTGAAGGTAACGCCGGAAGTAGAACAAATGTTCACACTGACCAGGCAGGTGGAAACCGACGCCCATGCGGCCGCCAAGGCTCTCCAGCAGGCGCAGGAAATGATCGCGAAGCTGCGGACAGGAGGCCAACCCGAGGCTTCCGGCAAGCTGCTCAAACAATTGCTTGAGCTAGCACCGCCCGCGGAACCCAAAGCGGGCGGAAATGATTTCGCGGAAGGCCCGTTCGGCGCAGGCCCAAGTTCGCCGTCCAACCCTCCGACACTTACCACAATCAGTGGCGAACTAGTCACTTCCGTCATGAGCATGCAGGGTTCTGAGCTGCCACCTACCGCGACTGAAGTAGCAACTTGCACGAAGCAACTGGCGGCATATACCAGCCTGATGAATCGTTGGTCTGCGATTCGGGCCCAGCACTGAGTTCAAGAGCCACTCAGTCTGGCAAGTCGTGAATAAGAGGCCGCGAATCGTGGGTCAACCCATGATTCGCCGGCCATCCGCAAAGAGTCAGTTACCTGCTTACTTAGAAGTATCCTTCATCTTGTCGTCGCTCATCTTGTCGTTAGACATCGTGTCCGACCCCTTCTTGTGCTTCTTCTTGCCCTTCGATTTCGACATCGAATCGTGAGACATCGTGCCATCCTGAGCCATGTGATCCTGACTCATGTGATCCTGCGCCATTTTGTCATCGGCGGGCTTGTCCTGAGCGATTAACTGTGTAGAGGAAAGCCCGCTTAGCATAGCTGCGAGCACGAACACCATCGTTTGTTTTTTCATGAATTTGTTCTCCAAATATCGTTGCTGCCTGAATGTCCTGCAACGAGATCTTCGGAGACCACGCGCACGAAGTCACGGTCTGAGGGAATCATTTAGAGTCCACGCGATGCCGCGCTTTTAGCGCTCGATACCCATTCGCTGACGGTAAGCTGCCCGATGCTGCTCCAGTTCGTGGTAATTCGCTTCGGCCCATTGCCAGACGCCACAGAACGCCTGGCCGAGACTCGCACCTAGCGGAGTGAGCGTGTATTCCACGCACGGCGGAACAACCGGGTGAACCGTGCGCGTGACGAATCCATCCGCCTCCATCTTGCGCAGAGTCTGGGTCAACATCTTCTGGCTGATCCCGACGACAAAGTCCGCCAATCGGGTAAAGCGGACAGTGCCGTGCTGAGCCAAGGCCTCCAGCACGAGCATGGTCCACTTGTCCGCAACCCGGGCGATAATCTCCTCTACCAATCTGTCGATCTCCGGGGTAGCGACAGCACCGCCGGCGGACTGAAACTGCAGCGGCGCCACAATTTTTTTAGTGGAAAGGCCTTGTTTTTTCACGTTTGTAACCGGCAGGTACGTATGGCACCGGAAAGTGCCTACTTCCCAAAGGGAAGCTTCTCTCTTATCGTAAGTGAAGGAGTAAACATCGCGAATGAATCCGAATGGAAATAATACGATCCTCATCACGGGAGGCGGCTCCGGCATTGGGCGGGGTCTGGCAGAGGCCTTTCACAAGCTTGGCAATCACGTCATCATCGCGGGGCGGCGAAGGGCACTGCTGGAGGATGTGATCAAAGCTAATCCAGGAATGTCGTTTGAGGTCCTTGATGTCCAGAATCCGGCCAAGCTTCACAGCTTTGCTTCAGAGGTTGCTACGAAGTACCCCAAGCTGAATGTGTTAATCAACAACGCCGGAATCATGAAGCCAGAAGACCTGGGGAACGCTCCCGACCCTACGATCATTGAGGACACCATCGCCACCAACCTGACCGCGCCACTCGAACTGACGGCCGCTCTGCTGCCCCATTTGAAGAAGCAGCCAAAAGCCACCGTCATGACGGTGACCTCCGGACTGGCGTTCATGCCGCTTGCGCTGACTCCCACTTACTGCGCGACCAAGGCGGCCATGCACTCGTGGTCAGTCTCCCTGCGCTATCAACTCCGGCATACATCAGTAGAAGTCTTGGAACTGGCGCCCCCCTACGTTCAGACTGAATTGATGGGCGAGCATCAGGCAAGCGATCCAAGAGCAATGCCTCTGGATAGCTTCATCTCTGAGGTGATGGAAATTCTTTCCACTCAGCCGGAGGCCAAGGAGATTCTGGTTAAAAATGTCCATGCTCTGCGCTTTGCAGGCGACTTCAACGGAGATAAGTTTTACGGCTTCTTCGAGCAATTCAACGCAGCAATGGCGAGCCACTGATGAAGGGTTGAGTTGTGTTTCGCCAGGAACAGTGTGAGAGGCCACGACCGCCTCGGATGAACGCGTCTCGGATAAGATAATCGTTCGCTCCCCAAAAAAATGATTACGCCTGGCCGTCTGCGATCTGGCCTTCTAAAGGCCGCCCTCTTCAGCGCTTTGACTGTCCTGGTCTTCGATTGGGCCATAGCTCAGCAAGCGCCGCCGTTGAACTGGACCGCCGAACAGGACCATCAGAACATGATGGATCAGCTGGGAATCAAGGCTCTTCGCCCGGGTCCGAGCGGAAATGAAAAGGATGCGAATCATGCCAATTACGATGAGGCGAAGGCGAATCCCTATGGTGATCTACCGGATGCGCTAACGCTCAGGAATGGGCAAAAGGTCACGACACCGGAACAGTGGTGGACCATGCGGCGTCCCGAAATTGTGGAAGACTTCGAACGCGAGGTGTTGGGTCGCATTCCGCCCAACGTGCCTGGAGTCAGTTGGTCCGTGAAGACGACAATTTCTACGAAGGAAGGTGTCTTCCCGGTTACGCAGAAGCAGTTAATGGGTCACGTGGATAATGCGGCGTACCCGGCGCTTACTGTCGATATAGATCTGACCTTGGTGATGCCGGGCAATGCGAAAGGACCGGTGCCCGTGATGGTCATGTTCAGCAGCGCGGCCATTCGTAAGTTCATCGAAAGCCATCCGGAGTTTAAAAAAATGCTGGGGAGTGATCCCCCGTCCACCGAACAACTTCTGGCTGGGGGCTGGGGATACGCGTTGCTGGATACCAGCAGTGTTCAGGCCGATAACGGCGCGGGTCTGACCCAGGGCATCATCGGTCTCACAAATAAAGGACAGCCTCGCAAGCCGGAAGATTGGGGCGCCTTGCGCGCCTGGGGATGGGGTGCTTCGCGCGCTCTGGATTATTTCGAAACGGACACGAGCGTGGATGCCAAGCGCGTTGGTATCGAAGGTGTGTCGCGCTACGGCAAAGCGGCGCTGGTGACCATGGCATTCGACAAGCGCTTCGCAATTGCGCTGGTTGGTTCTTCCGGCGAGGGCGGCACGAAACCGCACAGGCGCAATTTCGGAGAGGCGGTGGAGAATCTTACCGGGTCAGGCGAATACCACTGGATGGCTGGCAACTTTCTGAAGTACGGAGCTTCCCAAATGGCCGGGGGAAGCATGAATGCCAGCAATTTGCCCGTGGACTCGAATGAGCTGATTGCGCTCTGCGCACCTCGGCCGACGTTTATCAGCTATGGCGTTCCGGAAATGGGCGACGCGAAGTGGCTGGACCAATCAGGCAGCTTCATGGCAACCGTGGCCGCCGGTTCGGTTTTCCGCCTGTTAGGCGCAAAGGATTTGGGCGTGAACGAGGACTATCACACCGCGCAAATGCCGCCGGTGAATCATGGACTGCTGGACGGCAAGCTTTCCTGGCGTCAGCATGACGCCGGGCACACGGACGCGCCGAACTGGAAATACTTCATCCCCTGGGCGGACAAGTGGCTCGCCTATAAGCCCACACCTTGGGAGTTTCCGGCGGATGCCGCCGTTTTTCGGACGGACGCGAATTCGCTGGTAGCCCACTCCCAGTTGCTTGCGAAAGCGAAACAAGGCGGAACCGATGTCTACTTTGAAGGCGATTCCATCACACGGCGTTGGGGCGCGACAGATTATCCTCAGTTGCTGGCCAACTGGAAACAGAATTTCTATGGTTGGAATGCTGCGGATTTCGGCTGGGGCGCCGACCGCACACAAAACATTCTGTGGCGCTTGGAAAACGGAGAATTGGATGGGGTGAATCCAAAAGTCGTCGTGCTCCTGGCCGGCACGAACAATGTAAGTGATTCGTCATTTCCAGGCAACGCGGACGCAAAGGCGGAAGACATCACGCGCGGTCTGCGCGCAATTGTTGACACCATCCATCAGAAAGCGCCAGCCGCAAACATCGTCATCATGGGAATTTTTCCAAGAAATGACAGGATGACGCTGGAGCCGGTTGTCGACAAGATCAACGCCAATCTTTTGAGGTTCGCCGATGGTACAAAGATTCGTTATCTGAATATCAATGACAAACTGGCCGACGGCGACGGAAAGTTGTTTGACGGCATGATGGACGCGAAGGATAAGCTTCATCCGATCGCCAAAGGTTATCAGGTATGGGCAGATGCGTTGAAACCGGTTCTGACGGAGATGCTTGGCCCTCCGGCCGCTACAGACCATGCTCCTCCGCCTACCGGTGACCCGTCGGCGCATCGCTGAGTGAGTGGAGTTCAGCCGGCATAGATCAATCCGGCTTTCAATCCTCGCGCAATGCCGTTAGCGGGTCTATCTTGATGGCGCGCCGGGCCGGTAAATAACAGGCCAATCGCTATGAAGCAAAGGATAGAAATCACTGACACAAGAGTCACTATCGGCGAGCTTCACTCCAATCCCGATTTCGGCCAGCAGGCAGCGCGGGTCCAGCGAAGGCTGCCGGCCAACGATCAGAATTCAAATCGCAGGGTAGCCTGCAGACGCCGAGGCGGCAACGCAGCTACCGCATGACCAAAGAACGGCGAACTCTCGTTCCCAATGAGCTGCGCGTAATTGACGCTGTTCGTCACATTGAACGCGTCTAAGGCGAGAGTCAGTTGAGGTCCCTTGTCGCCCTTCTCCGTCAGCATGAAATCGTGCGACCAGCGAACGTCCAGTTCCCGATAACCGGGCCCCTGTAGCGTATTCCGAGCGACTCCAACAGGCCGTGCGTTAGCGTTGCCAGTGTTATACAGGTCTTGACCCAGCGTAAGGGTATAAGGCATGCCCGATGCCGCGGTCAGTCCCACGCCCAATTTCAACCAGCGGCTCCAAGTGGACGTCATCAACATGCTGAACCGGCTGCGTTGATCGAAGTCGGCGCGCGCGTACTCGCCGGACAGGTCATACGAGTTTGGCGGAATGTAGTTGATGCCTCCAGTGTTGTTCATTGTCTTACTGAGTGTGTATTGTGCCAGACCTTTTATATGACGACCCAGACGTCCGGTGAACGAAAGGTCGAGCGCATTGCTCTCCTGCCGCCCGGACGATTGCACCTGTTGGTAAGTCCCAATCTGCGGATCAGGCCGGACAAGATACAACGGAGGCAGCGGTTGATTCACATCCAGTGACTGGAACAGCGACACGCCGATGGCGCCACGATACGTAGCAGAAACCGTCGCTGAATGCAGTAGCTGCCGTTCGATGCCGGCGCTGTATTGCAGAATGTACGGCGTGCGAATGCTCGGATTCAAGCGGTAAACATTGGGCCCTTCCGGCAGTAGCGTCGAGCCAGTGGAGAAAGCATTCGGATAGGCGGGATTCACAATCAGCAGATTTTGTTCGGCCGGCAGAGAATAACGAACTAGGCTCGACACGGGCCCCTGTCCGGTTCGGTCATGAAAGATTCCGCTGCCCGCCCGCAGAACTGTCTTGCGGTCCCGGCCGAACGCATAAGCACCGGATAATCGAGGGGCAAAGTTGCGGTCATCGTGCAGAAAATTCTGCCAGTCCCAGCGGATTCCGAACTCAAGGGTGAGGTTTTGCCCCACGCGAGCTTGGTCCTGCACGAACCATCCCGCTTCTTTCCACCAGAACACAAAGCGGTCCTGCCCTGTCTGTTGAAGAAATGAGTAGGGGATGCCATTTTGATAATCCTGAAGGGTCGCAAAATTGAATGTGCCTTGCCGGTTGGTGAAGTCGTCAAGCGCGCGGCGGGACAAATTTGGTACGGCCATCCCAGCCTGGATAGTGTGTGCGCCATGCGTCCAGCTTGTGACATCGCGGAAGTCGAAGTTGTTTTCCGTCGAGTATTGGGCTGCGTTGGCTCCGCCGCTGATAAAGGCGCCCTGCACGTTAATCTGCGGCGCATTGGTGATATTAGTCGTGCGGTCGAAATTGTGCTCGAACGTGAACTGGAACTGGTTCAGTAAGTTGGGGCTAAAGGAAAACCGGTCACTCATGGTCAGGTGCCGTTCCAGACCGTCAGTGTTATAGGCCGCCTCTGGCAAAACGTAGCCACCCGCTGTTTGGTTTCTCCCGCCGGCGCCACCGCCTCCCTGGCCGGATGAGACTAACTGGTTGAAGCCGCTTTGATCCTCATAGGTGAATTGAAGCGATGCTGTATGCCGTTCGCTAAAGTCGTGCGTAACGCGTCCGGCGCCGTCTGTAGCGCTTACAGGGGTGGGGACGTTCTCGTGCAGAGGTCCACTTACCAGTTGAGCCACCACAATCGACTGGACGTCATCCTGCTTGTGATCTAACGAAATCAAAAAGGCCGTTTTCTTGCTGCGCCCTATTGGCCCAGTGAGTTCGCCTTCAAAGATTCGTCGCTGTTCGGGCGGGTTTTGCGTTGCGAAAGGGTTCCGGGCGTTCACGTGGTAGTCCCGGAAAATAAAATTGCCAGTTCCGTGGAACTCCGAGTCCGCCGCTTTCGTGGTAATTTCTATGCGTCCACGGCCAGGGCGAGAGTATTCCGCGGAGTAAGGATCGTTGTTGATTTTGACGCTCTGGATGGCCGACGGCGTGACCCCCGCATTTTTTTGCTCCATCCCATCTACAACAATCGTCGTCCCGAGCGTGCCGATGCTGCCCTGGTCTAAGAAGCCGGACAGCGTCCCTATGTAATCCTGATCGAAAACGGGCAGATCCTGCAGCATGTTTGCTTCTACCGATACCGCGTCGCGATTGGCCGCCGGATCGGTTGAGACGCTATCGGCGCTATCGGTAGCGCTTACGTCCACCCGCTCCGTTTTCGCTGCAACCTGCAAGATCGCGACGATGGGCGCAGCCCCGCTTTGTGAAACGTGAAGCTGCGCGGTGTAAGTCTCAAAACCGGGATGACTAACCGTTAGGACGTAATCTCCCGGCTTGCTTACCGGAAGAGCAAATTGGCCTTTGTCATTCGAATGGGCGCTCGCCAGACGTTTCAGATCCGGACTCAACAGCACGGCTGCAGCATCAGGCACCCGCGCCTTAGTGGAGTCCTCCACCAGTCCTGTAAGTGTCGCCGCAGAGGCAGCCGCCCAAAGGGCGAGCAGAATAAAAGCCGAGCGGATCGAAGTGCGGACAACAGCTGACATTCTCCTTACGAATTTACGCGTCGTCTCTGAAGATTCGGTGAAGCCGGCTACGGCACACGGAACCAACCGGGAAAGCCCGAGAGTGTCGTTCAGTCTGCCCGCAGGGCGTCTATAGGATTAACTCGCGCAGCCCGGCTGGCGGGGGCAAAGCTGGCCAGCAAAGCCGCCACTGCCAGTAAAACGCTCACCCCGGTCAGCGTCACGACGTCCCATGGCTGCACCATGAAGAGCAGATGGCGCAGTGCGCTAGACAGACCCAACGACGCCAACACTCCGCCACCGATTCCCAACCCGATCAACCAGCCAGCCTCTTTCAGCACCAGCCAGTAAATGGTTCGCTTCTCAGCGCCTAGCGCTATCCGAACACCGATCTCCCGCGTACGCTGGCTGACTGAATATGTCACCACGCCATACAGGCCCACCACACTCAGGATCAACGCAAGCGCTGCAAAGCTGCCCACCAGCCACGTGGAAGATCTATGCAGGTAAGCTGAAGGCGAATTCCTGATGCGGTCGCTGATGCTGACTTCGTCCGCAACACCCACGCCCGAATCACTCCGGTGAATCAAGCCGGGGAGTGCCGGCAGAATCGCGCGTTCATCCTGCTGAGTGCGCACCAAAACATAAAAAAACGTGTCCGGGCTCTGGTTGAACGGCTGATACTCGGCTGGCCATACGTCATCTTCCAGCGATCCTTCGCGCATGTTCGCAACCACGCCCACAATCTGCCGCAAGGACTTAGGCGTAAGCTTGATGTCGCCAATCTGCTTCCCCACCGGATCTTCGCCTGGGAAGTATTGCCGCGCAAAAGCTTGGTTGACGATCACAATGTTTGGCTTCGATTCGTCATCCGCATCAGTGAAATAACGGCCGCGCAGCAGCTTGGCGCCAATGGTCTGAAAATATTGCGAACTCACGTCGCGTTCCAGCACGTCGTTGTGTTGACCGTCATAAGGCTTGCCCACCACCCTGATCCAATCGGTGTTGCAGTTGCATGTCACGGGCAAAGTCGACGTTAGCGCTACGCTGCGGATACCAGGCGCTACGGAAATGCCCGCGATGATTCGGCGGCCGAGCGCAATTTGTTGTTCATTCTTACCGTAATCCACGTTGGCTGCCGCCACGCTGGCGGATGCCAAGTGATCAGAGGCAAACCCTACATCGACTTGAAGCAGCATATAAAAGCTCTTCGCGAGAAGTGCAGAGCTAATCAACAACACCAGCGCAGTGGCAAATTCCACCACAACCAGCTTTGATCCAAGCCGCCGCCACGAAAGACCGGCGGACCAGCGTCCGCCCGCCGACATATCCGCATGCGGATCGCCCTTGGGCATCAGCAACAGCGGTGTCAGAGCGAAGAAAGCAGTGGACAGTAATCCAATGCACGACGCAAACAGCAGCATATGCGGATTGACGCCCACGCCCTGCAAATAAGTCATCCTCGCCATCAACTGCGCCGGAACCAAGTGCAGAAGCAAGTGAATTGCAGACTGAGCGCAGGTGAGGCCAATCAACTCGCCAGCCGCGATGAGGACAATGCCCTCTGTGAGAAACTGCATCACTAGACGGCCGCGTGAGGCGCCCAACGAAGTGCGAACTGCGATCTCCCGGCGTCTGCTTTCTGAACGCACCAGCAATAGCGAGACTACGTTGACAAACGCAATTACCAGCAGGAGTAAGGCTCCGCCCATCAGCATCAGCAATACAGGCTTGAGCGGGCCCACAATTACGCTTTCTAAGGGATCTAAACTGGCGCTACTCCCGCGGTTTGCATCAGGATATTGCCTTTCCAACTCCTGCGCGATGATCTTCAACTCGGCCAGAGCTGACTCCCTGGACACCCCCGGCTTCAGACGCGCAATCCCGTCCAGGTTGTGGCAGCTGCGGCGCGTTTCGCAGCCGCTCACCGGATTCAGCGGCGTCCATAATTCAGCGTCTCCGTGGGGAGCGAACTGAAAATCCGCGGGTAAAACACCGATGATCGTGTATTGTTCGCCGCTCATCACAACCGCTCTGCCGATAATGTCCCTATTCCCGCCAAATCGCTTCTGCCACAACGCGTAAGAAAGGACAACAGTTTGTGGAACATTCGGCAGGTCTTCTCCCTTGCGGAAGGTCCGCCCCAAGAAGGGCTGTATTCCCAGCGTTTGAAAGAAACCGTCACTGACATTCGCCGCGTTCACCGGTTCGATACCGGTTGCCGTTTTCAAAAGGTAGCCGCTGCCGGTATAGACATCCAGCGACGTGAAGACTCGGTTGAGCCTCTTCCAATCCAAATAATTTAGGTAGGACAGATTGTTTCTCGGAAACATCGCGCTGCTTTCATCCACTGCCACCAGGTGCGATGGGTCCAGATAAGGCAGCGGTTTCAGCAGTGCGGCATCTACAAATCCAAAAATCGCCGATGCCGCGCAGATACCTAGCGAAAGCACAATGACTGCGGTCACCGCAAAGCCTGGATTGCCCAGCAGTTGGCGCACGGCGAAGCGTATATCGAGCGCCAGATTCTCTACCATTGGGAACGTACTTCGGTCTCGATAGGCTTCCTTCGCAGCCACCACGCCTCCCAGCTTCAATAACGCAGCGCGCCGCGCTTCCTCCGCCGTCATCCCGGCGCGCAGGTTATCGGCGATGTGAAGCTCCAAATGGCTTTCCAACTCGGCCGAAATCTCCCGCGCCACCCGCTCGCCGGCAAACAAGCCGAATAGCCTTTGGACAAACGCTCGCAGGGCCCTCATGCCGTCTCACCCTTTAGACCTAAGAAGCGTTCGACAATGGCCGTTGTTTGCTCCCAACTCTTCTGCTCAAGAGCAATTCGCTTGCGTCCGGAGCGAGTGAGCCGGTAGAATTTGGCCTTCCGGTTATTTTCAGAAACACCCCAGTCAGACTCAATAGCGCCCTCCTGCTCCAGCTTGAGAAGCGCTGGATAAAGTGTTCCGTAGTTCAGAGACAGCAGATCGCCGCTTGTCTGTTCAATGCGCCGCGCAATCCCATAGCCATGCTGAGTACCCATTGATTCCAGGGTCTTCAGCACCATCAGCGCCAACGTCCCTTGCCAAACATCCGCTTTTTCGCCCACGCTCGTATTGCCTTCCAAGAGGAGTTTCTCACACTCCCTATTGCAAAGCAATAGGAGAGAGGGGCTGGGTATTTAGTGGCTGGCTGGACTTTTGCAAAGCCTGCGGCGCTCTTAGGCGCTCAGCAGGCTCTGGACATAAGCCGGTTTCAAGGGAATCCGCCGTGCAACCTTGCCGGTGGCATCGAGAAAGGCTCCGGCGATAGCGGGGGCGGCTAAAGCATTGGCGGCTTCAGATCCCTGGCCGTATTTTCCAACCTCAGGCCGATTAATCAGCACAATGTTGATCTCCGGAAGGTCAGCCATGGTCGCAATCGGGTAGCTGTGCCAGTCACTCGACACCGCGCCGCTCTCATCAAAGCGCAACTCCTCCATCAACGCCATGCTCACTCCCATGACGCTACCACCCTCTATCTGGCGCTTCAGTTGTGCCGGATTGATGACGATTCCAGGATCGACTGAGATCGTCATTTTCTCTACCTTGATGACGCCGCTTGCTGTATCTACCGCAATGTTCGCCACGCAAGCCCAGTAAGTGCCGGAGCGGAACATAGCCGCTACACCCTGGCCTCGCTTCAAACCGTTATCGCCTGTGCGCCGTGACCGCGTTTGCCAGCCCGAAGCTTCTCGAACGGACTCCAGGACGGCGATAGCCCGTTTGTCGCGCGCGTGCTGAATCCGAAATTCAATCGGATCGGCTCCCGCCAGTACGGCCGCCTCCGTGATCGCCGACTCGCGCGGAAAGTTCTGTTGATACTGCCCGGGCGTTCTCATGCTGTGATCGCGCAGCCCCACATTTAGAGGCGATGACTTCTGCCCCACCTGGTGTGTTCCGTAAGCCCGCTCCAATACCACTGGCGCCCCGTCGTAAATCCAGGGATCATGCATTGCGTTAGCGACACCGAAGATTGAGCCTTTGTCGCTGGGGCTGGCGCTTGTGGGAAGGCCGGCGAGGATTGCGCCGACTAAGCGGTCATCCTGCATCGCAGGCATGTAATGGTCAATTTCATAACCGGCTATCTTGCCGTTAGCATCAATTCCAATTTGAACGTCGGAAAACGCTGCTGACGATTGTGTGGACCACTGCAGGTCGTCATGGCGCATCCACTGCACACGAACAGGTTTACCCACCGCTTGTGACAGAATTACGGCCTCGTCTTCCGCCCCGGCGTTTCCGCCGTTGGATCGGCCATAGTGACCCGGTCCGGAGAAAGTGCGCACCACCACATGGTCTACAGACGTACTCAGCATGTGCGCGATGCTCGTGCGCAGAGCTTGTGGATTTTGGGTGTGTGTGTAAACGCAGACCATCCCATCCGCACGAACTTCGGCCAACGCCATCGTGGGCCCAATCGGCGCGTGCTTCAGGAAGGGAAGCTGATAAGTAGCCGAAAGTTTTTTGGGCGAGTTTGAAATAGCGGATGTAACATCGCCTTTGGAGTTCTTGCTCTGGGCGGCTGGTGCGGCTTTCCAGTCTGCATCTTCCTTGAGAAATTGGAACAGACGCTGATCTCCAGGAAGCCCTTTCCACTCGGTCCACTTGGTGGCGGCGGCGACCTGTTGTGAAGCTTTCACGGCCTCCCATTCGGTGGGGGCAAGCACGCCAACCAGATTTCCCTTCACCACCACTTGCGCGTTGGGAAAGCGCGACTTATCCAGTGTGCCCGCCGAAACCAACTGTGAACCCAGCGTCTTGGGATGTACCACGCGGGCGTGCAGCATGCCGGGGAGGCGTACATCCGTCACCCACTGTTCCTTTGCCGTGACCTTTGAAATCGTCACCGAGTTTGGAAAGGACTTTCCGACAATGGTGTACTCGCCCACTGGCTTCAGCGGAGGGTCGCCGTCGACGGTCAAGCCGAACATGCTGTTTACATCGCCCTTGACAGGTATCGTGAGCTTCAATTTCTGGTTCTTGACGAGATCCCCATACGACACCTTCTTTCGGCCGCCGGAGATGAAGCCGTTTTCGCCCAGAAGCTGATCCTTCGGTATGCCAAGCTGCTGTGAGCCTAAATCCAGCAGCGCGTGATAAACATAGGCGCCGGCCTTGCGGATGTTCGGCATGCCGCCTTGCAGAAAGTCGAAGGCGCCGCTCCCATCCGGCGTGCGGTCGGTATCGCCTGAAACCACCGTGGTGATTGCTTCGAACGGCACCCTGAGCTCTTCCGCCGCGATCTGACGGTAAGCGGTAAATACAGTACCTTGGCCGAAATCGGGCTTGCCCACGCGGATCAGAACCGTATTGTCGGCATGAATCTCGATCCACGATTCCGGCAGAGCGGGATTAAGCGTGTTGCCGATCCCGGTTGCGCCGGCGCTCTGACTGCCGTCCGCCGTCACTAGGCTGAAACCGACCAGTAACGCGCCGCCCGTCTTCACGAATCCACGGCGCGAAAGTGATGCTCCAAACACGTCCGTCGCCATTCCGGCTATTTGCTTCACGTTTGAGCTCATGCTTCACTCCCTTTTGTCATTGCAGTGGCAGCGCGTTGCACAGCCTGGATGATTGCCGTGTAGCTTCCGCAACGGCACAGATGCGGAGAAACGCCAGAAGTGAACGCCTCTTTGATCTCGGCAAGTGTTGGTGACGCTGTACGCTCCAGGAGTTCGGTCGCTTTAATCATCATGCCGTTCTGGCAGAATCCGCACAGCGGCGTCTGCTCCTCAATCCAAGCGGCCTGCACAGGGTGAAGAACATTCGCCGCCTTGTCCTCCGAAAGCCCTTTCTGCTTCGCCCATCTTGCCGGCAAGCCTTCCAGAGTAGTGACTTCTTTGCCGGCTGCCGACGACAGCGGCGTGATGCAGGACCGTACTTCCTTGCCGTTCAGCAGCACGGAACACGCACCGCATTGCGCCAACCCGCAACCGAACTGAGGGCTTGTCAACTCCAGATCGTTTCGCAAGACGTAAAGCAAAGGCGTATCCGCCGGCGCTTTCAGATCGCGTTTTACGCCATTAACAGTGAGTATTGTCATTGAAAGTTCCTTAAAGCTCCAGAGCTTGCTAGTCGCGGCAAGTACACCTATTATGGTTCAAATTTGACCGCCTGTTTCGGGTTACCTGCCGGTCATGGCTTCCAGGTGTTCCGGATAGCGATTTCCCTGCGCGGTCATCTTTCCGGCCGCGGTATCGATTTCATTCAGATCCTCGGGCGTTAGTTCCACCGCTACGGCTCCAATGTTTTCATCGAGGCGTGACAATTTTGTCGTGCCGGGTATGGGAACAATCCACGGTTTCTGAGCCAGCAGCCATGCTAGCGCGATCTGAGCCGGTGTTGCTTCCTTCCGCTCTGCGATCGAGCCCAGCAGATCGACGAAGACCTGATTTGCTTTTCGAGCCTCGGGGCTAAAGCGCGGCAGAGTACTGCGAAAATCATTGCTGGCCAGCTCAGTATTTTCATTCATCTTCCCTGTCAGGAAGCCTTTCCCTAGCGGGCTATAGGGAACCAGTCCGATGCCAAGTTCCTCAAGCGTGGGGATTACTTCCGCCTCAGGCTTTCTCCACCACAACGAGTACTCGTTTTGCAAGGCGGCTACAGGCTGGACTTTATGCGCCCGCCGAATGGTCTGCGGGCCTGCTTCGGAAAGGCCGAAGTGCTTCACCTTACCGGCTTGGATCAAATCCTTCACCGCTCCCGCGACGTCTTCAATCGGCACATCCGGATCAACTCGGTGTTGATAGAAAAGATCGATGGAGTCGATATTCAGTCGCTTCAACGAGGCCTCAGCCACTTCCTTTATATGCTCCGGACGGCTATTCAATCCCTGCCATCCCGGACTCCCATCGGGATTCAGATTGAAGCCAAATTTCGTGGCAATGACAACCTGATCGCGAATGGGAGAGAGAGCCTTGCCCACAAGCACCTCATTGGTAAACGGGCCATAGACTTCAGCCGTATCAAAAAAAGTAATACCGCGTTCCACGGCCTCCCGCAGAAGATTGATCATCTCCTGCTCGTCGTGAGCCGCGCCATATCCAAAGCTCATGCCCATGCAGCCCAGGCCCAGGGCTGAGACTTCCAAATTGCTGTTTCCCAATTTCCGCTTTTGCATAACTTCTCCTTAGAACTACGAAACTGCGCTCGCCCGGTGGGTCTCCCGCCACAGGCCGGGCGGAATTCCTTCCCATATTCGAAATGCTCGAGCGAACGACTTTGCGTCCTCATATCCCAGCAGATAGGCCGCCTCGTTTAATTCCAGTACCGAATTGCCCAGGTAATAGCGGGCCATCTGGTGGCGAGCATCATCAAGAACGCGCTGGTAATTAGAGCCCGCGTCCTGCAGTCGCCGCTGCAGGGTCCGTGAACTCATATGGAGGCTGCGTGCGACATCTTCAATAGCCGGCCGATGACCCGTAAGCCGCTCCTGGATGGTGCGTCTCACTAGCGCGGCAAAACTATCCTGATCGCTGCACTGTTGCAATTCTTTCTCGAACTGCGGCACAAGCATGTCCAGAAGCTCTGCGTTTCGGGTCTCGAATGCGGAGTGAGCATCTGTGGCCCGAAACACAATCGCATTGCTCTCCGCGTCACAAATGACGGGGCACCCGAAGTGCCGCTCAATGTCCTCGATATGAAGGCGGCGCTGCACAAGTTCCACACGCAAGGGAGAGATGCGTGTTCCGGTTCCGTGTCGGGCGAGGGTCATCATCCAGGCGAAGCAATATTCCGTCAGGACCTGGGGCTCCGAATCGACAGCCAGCAACCAGCGGAACCGGATACGCCATTCATCCTGTGTTTTTTCCTGCAGCATCTCTTCCGGACAAGTAAGTTGCTTATAGCGGGCCATATGGTTAACCGCCGCACCAAAGTTCGCGGTCGATAACGCAGCAATGGCACTCGGATGAAACCGCCCTGTTCTGTTTTCGGTACCGAGTTTCAGGCCAATCTCTGGATCAGGGCTGACCTCACCAATCGCATGCCAGAGGGCAAAAAGCTCCTCCGTTGTGACCAGCACGCGCGTGTGCTCGAAAAGGTCCGGAGTGATCCCGGCCCTGCGTAAAACCGCGGCCACGTTCACTCCCAGTTCTTCTAGTTTTTGGGCCAGGCGAATTCCAACTCGAAAATGCGTGTTCAAAGCAAACCCTCATTCCACCTTAAGGCTTCCGCTGGACCGGGTGGAGGGCAAAGTCCGCCATTCTGGATGCAAATTGCGCCAGGCCGCCTGCCATTCGTTCTACCATTCAGTGTTCTTTCAGTTTCCGGCGCGATACTGGACCTGGAGTCTGGGACATGATTTATCGAAATGAAATGTTCGCCATAGTAGCCGCTATCGGTCTGTTGGCGGAAACCAAGATTTCGCTTGAGAAACTGCCGCCCGCAGTTCGGGCTGCGGCTCAGGAGCACGCCAAAGGCGCAACTATCGTGGGATTAAGCCAAGAGACTGAGAAGGGTCACAAGGTCTACGAGGTTGAAACCCGCTTGAACGGCAAATCCCGTGACATGAGCTTTGACGGCTCCGGCAAATTGCTGGAAATCGAGGAGGAAGTCTCCCTGGAAAGCCTGCCGCAGGCCGCCAGGGATGCTTTGCAAAAGAGAGCTCAAGGCGCCCCCATCAAGAAGGTCGAGTTGGTCACCGTAGGCAGTTCAGTGAGCTACGAGGCAGCCGTGACCAAGGGTGGTCGAAACTCCGAGATCGGTGTCAATCCGGACGGAAGCCCACACAAGGACTGACGAGCCCCGACATCGACTTTTAGCCCCGAAACCTGGAGAATAGCCATTGGTTAGTCCCAAAATTGATATGCAAAAAACAAAATCACTCTGCTTAGGTCTACTACTTGCATTTGCAAGCGCATTATCGGCACAAACACAACACCAGTGGCATGTCGCAAAGACGCTTCACATCGGGGGCGAAGGTGGTTGGGACTACCTCACTGTCGACCCGGAAACTCACCGGTTATTCGTGCCCAGAAGCACTCACACGATGGTGATTGACTCCGTGTCCGGCAAAACCCTCGCCGATATCCCGGGGCAAAAAATAGCCCACGGTGTCGCGCTTGTTCCGCAGGTTGGTCGCGGTTTCATTACTGATGGTGGCGGCGACGGCGCAATCGTTGTCTTTGATTTGAAGACCTATAAAGTGTTGGGCTCGCTGGCTGCACAGCCCGATGCCGACGGCATTATTTTCGATCAGGCCAGTGGCCTGGTTATGGCGGTGTCGGGCGATAAAGGCCTATTCATGACGTTCAAACCCGACATCGATCCAAAGAACGGAAAAATCGACATGATCGACCTGGGCGGTGCACCGGAATTCCTGGCCTCTGATGGAGCCGGTAAGGTCTACATCAATCTTGAAGATAAGAATCAAGTAGCGGTGGTGAACGTGTCTACCCGAAAAGTGGAAAACCGCTGGTCCGTGGCGCCGGGTGGTTCTCCCGTGGGTATGTCGATCGACGTGGCCAGGAAGCGGATATACATCGGTTGCCGCAAACCACAGAAACTGATCGTTATGAGTGCCGAGAACGGTAAAGTTGTGGCTGATCTGCCGATTGGCGAAGGCGTGGATGCGACCAAGGCTGACGGCAATCAGATCTTCGCCAGTTGCCGCGACGGCAAGCTGATGGTCGCCCGGGAGATTTCACCCGGCAAATTCGCCATAGCACAAACAGTGAGTACGCCAGCGGGTGCGAGAACCATGGGACTCGATACGGAAACCAAGACGCTCTATCTTCCTACCGCCGAGCTCGAAATGGTAAATGGCAAAAGCAAAGCGAAGGCTGGAACCTTCATGATCGTCGTTGTTACGGCTCAGTAATCGACCGTACTGTAGCCTCTCAGCCCGGACAGATCCGCTTGTCCGGGCTCTTTTTTGGCCAAAAGTGAATATGCTACTAGAATGTGTTCCGTTCCGGCTCGATAGGAAAGCAGGACCAACTTATGACAACTTCTCCATTGACCCTTACCCAACCGCAGGTGGCCGTCCCTCCGTCAACCATTCAGTCGTCGAAGCCCGTCGCGAAGCCGGCACACGCACCCTCAAATAAGACCACGACAGATTCGAGCGCAGGGAAGACCGATTCAGTCCAGTTGAGCGGCATTGCTCAAGCGGCCATTGCAGCACTCAAGGAAGCCGCAGAGACGCCGGCTCAGACAGCCAGGGAGGCAAACACGGGAGATCCACAGGCTAAGCGACTGCTGGCAAAAGAATCGGCAAGTAGAGCCGCTGAAAGGTAGCTGGCCAATTTCGACCGCGCTCAGCGGTCAGCGCTAATCACTTACCACGAGTTTATTTCGGGCTTGTCCTTCCGATGAGTTACACTCATCTAACGCTCTCGCCGGAAGGCTCGGCGCCCAATCTCTCCACGGAGTTACCCTCACTTGACGCCGATGCCGCGAATTCCTGCACCGAAGCTCGTTTCCTTGTTATTCGCATCCATATTTGCAGTCACGCTGACCGCGCAAACGGAACAGACGCCGAAATATCCCAATTACCGCAGCGAAACTCCAGACAAGTTCGTTCCCGTGGCCGGCAGCTTTGACTTCACCAGGCGCGACGTCATGATCGCCATGCGCGACGGCGTCAAATTGCACACCGTCATCCTTGTGCCCAAAGACGCGAAGCGCGCGCCTATCCTGATTACCCGCACTCCGTACAACGCATCCGAGTTAACCGCGCATGTCGCCAGCACTCATCTGGGGCCCAGTCTCTTCGGCTACGACAACGCCACTGACGTAATCGTTGAAGGCGGTTACATTCGCGTTGTGCAGGATATTCGCGGCAAATACGGATCTGAAGGCGATTACATCATGAATCGCCCGCTGCACGGTCCGCAGAATCCAACCCCGGTAGACGAAGCCACCGATACCTATGACACCATCGATTGGCTCGTGAAGAACGTTTCCGAAACAAACGGTAAGGTAGGCATTCTGGGCATCTCCTATGATGGCTTCCTGCCCCTGATGGCGGTGGTGAATCCCCATCCTGCGCTGAAAGTCTCCGTGCCTATGAACCCCATGGTGGATGGCTGGCGCGGTGATGACTGGTTCCACAACGGCGCCTTTCGCGAGCCTAACCTCGCCTATGTCTATGAGCAGGAAGCCACCCGCTCCAACGAACAAAAATGGTGGAGCAGCCATTACGACGATTATTCAGAATTCCTCCAGGCGGGTTCGGCTGGCCAAATCGCGCGCTTGCACGGCATGGACCAGATTGGATTCTTCAACAAGCTGTCTGAACATCCTGCCTACGATGAGTTCTGGAGCGATCAGGCCATGGATAAAGTGCTTGCCGCCGCGCCCTTGAAGGTCCCGATGATGCTCGTGGATAGTCTCTGGGATCAGGAGGATATCTACGGCGCCACTGCCGTCTATAAGGCGCTGAAGCCGAAAGACGTCAATAACGACATGGTCTTTCTGGTCATGGGGCCCTGGTACCACGGTCAGGAAATCGGGGATGGAAGTGCGCTTGGCGAACTGAAATTCAAGAGCGACACCGGCTATTACTTTCGCCAGCAGATCCTGCGGCCGTTTCTGGATCATTATCTGAAAGATGATGCTCCGCAGTTCAGCGTGCCGGTTGTGTCGGCATTTGAAACGGGCACCAACATCTGGCGTCGGCTACCTTCGTGGCCGGCCGGTTGCGAAAGCGGTTGCTCGATAACGCCCACTCCGCTCTATCTGAATTCCGGCCTCAAACTCAGTTTCGCCGCGCCCAAGACTGGCGAGAGCGAGTTTGAAGCTTACACATCCGATCCCGCCAAGCCCGTCCCCTATCGCGAGCGCCCCATTCCACCTACCTACTCAACCGATTCCACCTGGTCGCGGTGGTTGGTGGATGACCAGCGCAATATCTCAACCCGTCCTGATGTCATATCTTTCAGCACCACTGCTTTAAGCGAGCCAACAAAAATAAGCGGCCAGCCGGTTGTGAATCTGCTTGCCTCGACTTCGGGTAAGGACTCGGATTGGGTCGTCAAACTGATCGATGTCTATCCGGACGAAGTCGCCGGCCAGCCGCGTATGGGTGGTTACCAACTCATGATTGCCGCCGATATTTTCCGCGGCCGCTACCGCGAGGGGTTCGAACTCGCCAAACCGATTGAGCCAAACAAACCATTGCTCTATCGCTTTGCACTGCCCAACGCGAATCACGTCTTTCTGCCCGGCCACCGCATCATGGTGCAGATCCAATCTTCTTGGTTCCCGCTTTACGATCGCAATCCGCAGACGTTTGTGCCCAATATTTTCTGGGCGAAGCCGGAGGATTTTCAAAAAGCAGTACAGCACATTTATCACTCCGCGGAGCATGCAAGCTTCATCGAACTCCCGCTCGTTGGCCAGTGAGAGCCTTGCTCGCCGGTGCAGCAAGCCGGATACGACGATTACGGAGCCAAGGCGCGGGCAATGTCCGTCCAAACTAAATTGCCCCAATCCGATCTCGGATCGGCAGCAGTGCGGGCAAAGGTCCAAAGCTGAAGCCGCTCCCGGTCCACCTCCGCTAAGTCTGCTAAATGATTCACCAATTCCATCGGGCTTGCATGCAGACGTGCTTCACAATTGTGAAGGTGTTGAACCAGATCGTAGACTGCGTCACCAACGAATGGCTTAGGATCAATCACCAGCCACGGCTCCCGCCGTGCCCGCAACACATTGCCGGCATGAAGATCAGTCGCCAGTATCGTGTCGGTGCAGGATGGCTTCGACAGGCTTTCCATCACCCGCAAGCCTTCTCTCACTAACCCTTCATCCGGCCATTGTTCTACGTCGGCCAGCGTTTCACGTCGCCAATCCGCCAGCATTGCTGACAAATGCCGGAATTGGTGCATCGCCTCGAAAGAAATTGGTTTCCGCCAAAGCCGCTTCAGCAAGGAAGTAATAACAACGTCCTGCGCGGATTCCGGCTCAGAACGAAGCATATCTCCAGGTTGGCAGCACTCAATCAGCATTGCGCCCAGTTCATCGTCGGCCTCCAGCAATTGCACCGTCGGATCGCCGTTCCAGAAGCGCAGTCCTTGAATTTCATGCGCGCCTTCCATGTGCGGCATTCCCAGCTTCATCACAGCCGGCGTTCCATCAGTTCGAATGACACTGGCCACCCATGAGCAGGTGACACTCGCGTGGTCAAATGGCGAGCCCACTTGCAGTGACCAGCGCTTCGTCAACTCCGCTACCATCGCCGGCAAGTTGTTGAGCCAGGCTGTTCGTTCAGCGCTCTTACGGCAGTTGACAATGAGTTGTTCCGGGAATGTCATCGAGGTCGGCGTCCTAATGGAGTGTAGTAATCGAGTGGTCCTAGTAAAAACACTGATAAGCGTAGGGGTTCATTGTAGACTATCGGATGACGCTCCTAGTCATCTTGCAAGCCCGCGATGAGCGAACAAATTTCGGATAACACGGTCGTGGCCCCTGAAGCTCCGGGCCCTCCTCGTATGCTCGAAACCCTGGATGCCACCCCCGGTCGCGCGCCCATGTCTCCCTCGTCTCACGATTTGCCATGGCGTGACCCGCTTGACCGCTATGCGAATTTAGGCCTTCTCGGCAAAGGCGGCATGGGCGAGGTCTATCGTGTCCGCGACTCCCGGCTGAATCGCATCGTCGCCATGAAAATCATCCACATCGAAGGCGATGAAGCGCGCGCCCGCTTTATTGAAGAAGCCCAGATCACATCCCAGCTGCAACACCCCTCGATCATTCCCGTTTACGACCTGGGCATTCTTGTGGACGGGCGGCCCTTCTTCACCATGAAGGAGATTGCCGGTAAGAACTTTTCAGTTGTCATAGCCAACGCGCATCAACCCGGCGTGGACCAGTCTGCTCTGCTGCCTCGGCTCATCGGTGACTTGCTTCGCCTCTGTGAAGGGGTCGCCTTCGCCCACAAACTCGGAGTGCTCCACCGGGATCTCAAGCCTTCCAACATGATGATCGGGGATTTCGGCGAGGTCTTGGTTGTCGATTGGGGATTAACTCGCTACTCCACTGCATCTCAATCGCCGGAAGAGAGTCCTTCGCACGCCGGCGATTTTTCTACGCGCTTTGGGGCCGTCATCGGCACGCCCAGCTTCATGCCGCCCGAACAAGCCGCCGGAGATCTCGATCGCATCGGCCCGCATTCGGATGTCTACTCCCTCGGCGCGGTTCTTTACAACATCCTCGACGGTCGCCCGCCTTATAGCGATATTATCTCCCGCGAGCTGCTGAGTGTCCTGGAAGGTCCACCCACTCCTCTCGGACGCCGAGCCTCTGCCGGTGAGAACGGGCCGCCCATTCCGCCGGAACTCAAAGCGCTTTGCGAAAGAGCGATGGCGCGTGAGCCTGGAGATCGCTACCAGAACGCCGGCGAGTTCGCCACGGTTCTCGCGGCCTGGCTCGAAGGCGCCCAACGCCGTGAACGCGCGCTCCGCGTTCTCGCAGACGCGCGCGAACTTAAGCCCGCCATTGCTCGCCAGCGGCAGGACGCCGCCAAGCTCGAAGCCGAAGCCACAGCCAAACTTGCCACAGTTCCCCCCTTCGCTCCGGTGGCGCAAAAAATCGATCTTTGGGATTTGCAGGATAAAGCCGCCGCGCTGCGCAATGAGGCTCAACTGGCCGAAATTCGCTACACACAGTTAGCCCGCGCCGCTCTAACGCATGCAGGCGATTTGGAAGCGGCCGATGAAATGCTCGCCGAGTATTATCACGATCAGCACGCCAAGGCCGAATTGGCGCGTGATCCTGATGCCACTGCTCAGTTCGAAATCCTGCTTCGTGACCACGACCATAGCCGCTATGCTGACTATTTGAAGGGAGAAGGTAAGCTTTCTATCTTGACGGATCCTCCCGGTGCTGCGGCTGTTCTCTATCGCTATGAGGAGCAGCACCGCGTTCTTGTTCCGGTCTTCTATGCCGACCTGGGTACAACTCCCATTTGCGAATACATCCTGCCGATGGGCAGCTATGTCGTCCAGCTTTCACATCCCGGTCGCCAAAACGTAACTTATCCCGTTTTCATCGAGCGCCAACGCCAGTGGGACGGCGTACGCCCGGGAACTGACCTGTCACATCCCGTCTACCTGCCTGCGACCGGTGAGCTTGGCCCGCAAGACTGCTATGTCCCTCCAGGTTGGTTCTGGAGCGGCGGCGATGCCCAGGCGCGCAATGTTTTGCCGGCTCAGCGCCTTTGGCTTGACGGCTTTGTGATGCGTAGATTCCATGTCACCGTAGCCGATTACATGGAATTCCTGAATGACCTTGTCCGCCAGGGGCGCGAAGAAGAGGCTGCCGCTCACACTCCGCCTACTCACGAATGGGAAAAAAAGGACGCGACCTCCAGCCTCAAAGACGTGGGGGTCGAAAAAGATGCTTCGGGCAAATACATTTTTACGGGCTCTGAAGAGCAACTCCGCTGGCCGCAGGCGCTGGTAAACTGGACATCCGCGAAAGCTTATGCCGACTGGCTTTCAGCGCGCGAAAATCTCCCGTGGCGATTACCCACTGAGATGGAGTACGAAAAGGCCGCTCGCGGCGCAGATGGCCGGTTCTTTCCGTGGGGAAACTTCCTTGATCCCACCTTCTGCTGCATGCGCCTCAGTCACACTGACAAACGTGCTCTCCGCGTAAGTGTGGATCTTTTCCCCATGAACGAAAGCCCCTATGGGGTGCGCGGTCTATCCGGCAACGTTTACTCCTGGTGTGAAGACTCGTTCAACCCCAAAGGACCTACGGTGATCGACGGCATCCCGTATCCGCCGGACCCGGCCAAACTCACTGGTCCTGGAGCCGGCGGCGGACACCGTATCGTCCGCGGAGGCTCATGGCGCGACCCCGAATGGAATTGCCGAGCCGCCTTCCGCGACAGTCCTCCCGCCCACCTGCGCGATTCCATTCTGGGCTTCCGCGTCTTGCGAACTTTTCCTGTGGGGCCCGCAGCTAGCCCTACCGCCGCAACTTAACGTAGACGTTCATCTCCGGCAGCACAAAAGGAAATCCAACCACCGCGGCATTCATTGGTACCGTAATCCAACTGACACGGTGCAATCGTTCCCGCAACAATGGAACCTTTCCTGCGGCACATAACAACGGCGTCAACGCAGGCGAACGCCACCACGACGGGTGATCCTGCAACTCCACGCCTGTCGGGCGAAAAGACAGCCCCATCATGTCTGTCGTGTCGTTCTTCAATGCCACCCCACAGCTTGGATGAACCGTCGCGACCGCCACCGCCTCAGCTCCCAACAGATTTGTCATATACGTCCTCACCCTTTCGTTGGCAAACATCGGTTGCGTATAAAACAGGTAGGCGCGTGGATAGTTGAACCCGTTCTCGTAAACCGCGTGGGAAAGGATAATCCGTGCTCCCTCTGGCGGCTCTTCCGCCAGCAGCTTCGGGTGGAGCGGCTGCAGTAACTCCCGATACTCTTCGCCTTGGCATGAGTCTAGCGTCAGGTACAACTTCAAACAAGGTGGCTGATTCGCAGACTCATTTCGCCCCGAGTAACCCACCAGCGTCCGGTTTGTCTTAGTATTCAGCAGCCGGCGCCAGGTTTCAATTCCCCCCGGCAAGTTCGGAGAAAAACTTAATTCATTCGCCAGCCAGCGCATATGCCTGCTGGTCTCGGAGCGCCGCTCACCTGCGCCCAGCCAGAAAGCGCGATTGTCCTGTATTTTGCCAGCCGCAAACTTCCATGACCATTCCATATCCTCCAGCGCATCGTATGCCCGCTCACAATACTGCTCAAACAGATCAAGCATGGAATCGCGAGGCGTGCCTAACTGTCGCTTGAGGTATTGATACTCCCAGCACATATGAGCTAGGGGCCCAGGTAGTAACCGGTTGGCAGCCACGTGGGCGGGCTCAGTTCAAAATGCTTCTCCAGCATGAGTTCTGCCGACGACAGCGCGCCTTCCACCCATCCCTGGTAATAAGAGAATGCCTCTCCGCAGATGTGAATGGGTAAGTCGCCAAAGGGCTGGCGCATTCGTGGAACGGCCACTTTCGGGTCAATCCCCGGCAGCCATGCATGCCATCCGGCGCCGTAAGTGCCGCGCGTCCAATCGGCATAAGCGCTCCAAATCGGCTTCGGCAGGGGCCTTGATATTCCGTGCAACTCCTGCAACTGGCCGCTAACGGTCTCCACCAGGGAATTCAAAGGCCCTTCGGCACCCGAGTTCTTCACGGCTTCAAAGGTGGTTATATGGTCGGGCTCCATACAGGCCAATCCACTCCAGAACTGGACTGACGTGAAATCCGCGTAACTCGCCATCAATACTCTGCTTGTATCGCTCAGTTCGCCTGCCTGCCCCGCTCCGTAATAGACTTGCCGCATCGGTAAGTCGGTAATCGAGTACCCGTTAGCCCAACCGGAATATGAACTCCACCAAGGCGTTTCATATGCGGCGTACAACTTAAATGCAGGCACCTGCATAACTTGCTCATACAACCGCAAAACCTCCCGAAAGTCGCAGATTTCGCGGCTGATGTCCACTCTTTCCAATGCCTCGCGCGGCATGGCCAGAATGAGTTTTTTCACCCCCACCCTCTGCTCTCCGCCGTCAGCCTCAAACAGCAGCTCCAGCGGAAAATCCGAGTCGCCGCTCTTCCGGATGCCCGCCAGGGATTGCTGCATTCTGATCTCACAGCCCGGCGTCGAAGTAATCTTGGCTGCCAGTTCATCCACCAGCGTTACCCATCCGCCCGTGGCCCGGTGCAGGCCGTCCGTCTTCCTTGCATCGGTGCTGATCTGGGCCATCATCGGCAGTGCAAACGCCGCGCTCCAGTTGGCCGATACAGACTGCTCACCCAGTCCTTGTGAAATCAGTTGATAGCCTTCATTACTCAAGAACGATTGCAGCAGGTTCCAAAAGCCCCACTCCCACAGCTTTCTCCCGTTCAATTCCTGTGTTTCTACAAACTCGCCCCACTGCCGCGGAGTAAGTGTAAATGCATTAGGAACCGCACGCATCATGGCCTGAGCTAAAAGGGCAAAAGGAAAAGGCGATTCTGTGCCGGCTAGTCGGTACGGCATCGGCCCAAGCGGACCCTCTGGTCCCATGGCGATGGGCACACCGCGCAAAAACATGTGCTGCAGAGTTGAATTCGCAAAGACTTCCGTTGTAACGCCAAGGTGAGAGAGAAGGCCTTTGACCAGGAGTTGAGAAGAAGTAAAGCGCATCGCTCCCATCTCCACTTTGCAGGAAAGCATCGGAACATCCACTGTGTGAAGCCGGCCGCCCAACCGCTCGCAAGCTTCAAACACGCACAGCTTTGAGCTGGCCCGTTGTTCGGGCTGGGCCAGCCTCCACGCTGAATAGAGCCCGGAGACGCCACCCCCGACAATGGCAATGTCAACCGTCTCGCGAGCCACTTTTCTACCAGAACCCGATAATCTTCTGAATCTTCTCAGGCGGTACAGTGCCGTCGCTTTCTCCGTGGTTAACGTAGTAATCCAGCACGGCTCGCATCCACTCGAGCGGCACTTCATCGCCGGGATTGACATTCCCGGGACCCGTCATCGCCTGCGAAAAGTTGACGTTGAAATTGTTGTCATCAACTTTCGTGATTGTTATTTTTGCATTCATTTCTCTCTCCTTGCGCGCCTTGCGATTTAGTTCGCACGCTATGGTATGTTCTGCATTTGCTCCATGTCAAGACCTTTTCCGCTGGCGCTCTCTTTTAAGGGAAAATCTCTTGAGAATGAGCCGGCGGCCATTCGCGAATGTTCGCACGATTACGGAAATATAACGACTGCCGTACCGCGTGCGATTGTTCGGCCGTCATCGCTGGAAGACATCGCCGCCGTTATTACGACTGCTTCGAAGAGTAATGTGGCGCTCGCGATTCGCGGCCGTGGTCACAGCTTGCGGGGCCAATCGCTGGTGAGCAATGGCGTCGTCATCGATATGCAATCCATGGCCAGAGTCACGGATTGCACGGCAACCGCGATCCAAGTACAAGCAGGAGCAGATTGGAGCCACGTCCTGCGGCATTCAATGTCTCTTGGCGCCGTTCCTCCGGTCCTGCCAAATTACCTGGGACTCAGCATTGGTGGAACCATCTGCGTTGGAGGAGTCGGCGAAGCAACGTTTAGACATGGACTCGTCGCTGATTCTGTCTTGAGCCTCGACGTTGTTACGGGAACCGGTGAACCCTTAACCTGCTCTCCCTGTAATCACGCTGAATTATTCGAAGCATGCAAAGCAGGACTCGGTCAGTTTGCTGTCGTCGTCAGCGCCAATATTTCACTCACCCCCTCCGTACCGCGCTCGCGCATCTTTCATCTGCTCTACGCGGATGTTGAAGCCTTCCTGTCGAATTTAAAACAACTCGCGTCGTCGCCGACGCCCTTAGCAGGGCTGCGTGGTCTCGCCATTCCCAACCGCCGCGAGCACCTTGAGTTTGTTCTGGGCGACGCGCATCGCTCAGTCTGGGTCTCACCTTCGCGTTTCCCCTGGCTTTTCGTTCTGACCCTAACCCTTGCCGCCGCCGCTGACTCCTCATTCCTTGAAGATCTCGATTACATTCCAGGTGGCATGCGGATTGAGGAACCCCCACCTGGCGCTCTGCCTGTCAGTGCCCCCATCAATCCTGATTTGGTTCACCCATGGGTGGATCTCTTCATTCCAGGTGCCCGCGCCGCAGGTTTTCTAACTCAGACCTTGGGTAAGTTCGAACCATCGGGCGTTGGCGGACCTATTCTGCTCTATCCCATCGTCTCCAGTCGCCTATCGCCCTCATTCTGCCGGATGCCGGATGACGACTTCGTCGTCTTACTAAGCGTCTCCCGAGCCATTGCCCCAGGAGATCCCGAGTTGCTATCCAAACTCCTTGCAGAAAATCGAGCCATCTATAAAGCCTGTCGCGCGATTGGCGGCTTCAGTTATCCCATCGGTTCTTTAGGCTTACAAGCGGATGACTGGCGCGATCACTTTGGCCCACGCTGGGATTACTGGCAATCGGTCAAAGAGCGTTACGACCCGAATCACATTCTCTCGCCCGGGCAAATGATTGCGATCTAAACGGTAACCGGGGAAGCCGGTCCTTACAGGTCGGAAGTAAATCGATCGGGTAGGCAGCTCACATGGTTCGCTTACACAGTTCTTGATGTATTTACCTGGATGTGCTGTACTACGGATTACATTTAATACCGTGCTATGCGCCAAGGCTTGTTCCGTCCTGACTGCTGCCCTGTTCAGCCTGTCCTTTTCATTGCTTGCCCAGCACCCTGGACGTATTGAAGGCACACTGAATGGGGATGACCGCAGCCCTTTGGCGTCCGTCCATATTCAGCTGAAACATGGCGCTCAAATAGAGCGCGAAACCACCAGCAGCGACACCGGGACATTCCACTTCGACAATGTTCTTCCTGGCGCATATTCGCTTGTACTCACCGCTACGGGCCAACCACAGCCCGAATCCTTTTCCATTGATGTTGCCCCAGACCAGACATGCACCTTCAACAAAACAATCCCGTGGCATGCTAACCCGCTGGTCTCGATAGACGTCTACTCCGTTTCCCGCACCCCTGAACCTATAGAGAACGCCCCTGCGGCCGTCACGCTCATCGGCGAAGATCAAATTAAACTCACCGGCGTATCGGGCCAGGTGCCCAATGTGTTGGCCTCGGTTCCGGGTGCGGAACTGACCCAGAGTGGCCTGTTCGATTACAATTTCAATCTACGTGGCTTCAATACCCCACTGAACCGCCGCATCCAGACTTCAATTGACGACCGCACCCCGGAAATCCCGCTGCTCGGATATCAGGAATGGTCCTCCATCGCTCTTCTTACCGATGACCTGCAATCGATCGAAGTGGTCAGTGGCCCCAGCTCCGCCGTCTATGGCGCTAACGCATTCAACGGTGTGGTTGCCCTCCGGACCAAGGCCGCTCGCGAGAGCCTAGGTGGTACAGTACGCTTCACCTTCGGTCAACTAAACACCGAGCGCGTCGAAGCCCGCACTGCTTTCGGGCTGGGCGGCGGTTGGTATCTCAAGTTTGTGGGTGGTTATCACGGCAGTAATGATTTCTCGCGCTCGCGCAACATCACTGTCGAATACCCCGGTCTGCCCAAAGAAGCCATTCCGATTCCTGAGAACCGGGTCCACCTTGGAATGGGTGGCGCAACTATAGAAAAATATTTCAGCGGCGGTAAATCCTTGATTTTGGAAGCGGGTGGCGAAACACTGTCAGGCGTGGTTTTTCTCACCCCCACAGGTCGCGTTCAATCTGACAACGTTAGATCCTGGAGCCGTGCCCAGGCTCAAATTCCACAATGGACCTTTGATTTCTCTTCCAACACTCGAAACGCTCCAACCACACCGGCATTCGGCTCCGGCGCACCCATCACCGAAGAAGACACCAGCTTTAAGGTCGATGCTCAAAACCACGAGAAATGGGGCAGCCACGCTACTTTTACCGGCGGTGTTTCCTACGGCCATGAACGGGTCAACACTGCCGGTCCGGGAGGCTTGCAAACTCTTCTCTTCGCGCCTGAGCACGCAGACCACGGCGATTTCTTTGCCGAACTGAATTACTCCCTGACGGATTCTCTGTCTCTCTCGCTCGCCGGCGATATTGCCGCTAGCACCCTGCACAGCATTCAGTACTCCCCGCGCGTGGCTCTGATCTACAAACTCAGCCCCACTCAGTCTCTGCGGGCGACTTACAATCACGCGTTCCAGGTTGCCAACTTTGTGGAACTGTTTATCAACGTCAATGCCGGCCTTCCCATCAACCTGTCCGGCCTAGAGCAGTCGATTACTCCTCTCACCGGAGGCTTCCCCCTCGGGCTCTCTTCGGTGCCAATCATTGCGCGAGGCAACCCGAACCTGGACGTGGAAAAAATCAGTAGCTATGAAGGCGGCTACCGGAAAACCCTCGGCGTCAATGGGGCCCTCACGGTTAATTATTACCGCAACTTTATGAACCACTTCATTACGGATGTACTGCCGGGAATCAATCCGGCTTACCCGCCGTATGTTGCTCCTGCCGCGCTTCCGCCTCCCGTGCGCTCCATCGTCAGCGGAATCATTGATTCCATCAGCCCGGGATTCACCAACCTTCCCAACGGGGACCCTGCCATCGTCTTATCCATCGGAAACGCTAATTATGTGGATAGCCAAGGCGTCGAATTCGGAATTGACCGAACCATATTTGATCATTGGCGTATCGGAGCCAACTATAGCTGGTTCGATTTCAGTCCCAGTCTGCAGCCGGCCGGCGTCGTCATTCATCCGAACGCACCACAGCATAAAGCCGGTGGCAGCGTCGGCTACTTCCGCGGCAAGTTAGACGCCAACGTTCGCTACCGCTGGGTGGACGGCTTTCCTTTCACAAACGGACTGTTCTCCGGTCCCGTCCACGCCTACAACGTAGTCGATGCTTCTGCCATTTATCGCTTCAACTCCAACTGGTCCATAGGTGCAAATGTCGACAATCTGCTCGACGACGATCACTATGAAATATTCGGGGGAGACATACTCAGACGCCGCGCCCTGGGCACCATCGCCTACTCCTGGAAATAGCTGCTCTAACACACCGTTACACTAAGGTCATATGCCGCTACCACCAACCGAGGAGTTTTACCGCATAAAAAAGCTCCCGCCCTATGTCTTCGCCGTGATTAACGAGCTGAGAGACAAAGCGCGAGCGGCGGGCATTGAAATCGTAGACATGGGGATGGGCAATCCCGATGGCGCCACTCCGGAGCCGGTTGTGGAGAAGATGATTGAATGCGCCCGCAATTCGGTCAATCACCGTTACTCCGTTTCGCGCGGCATCACGCCCCTGCGCGAGGCCATAGTTGATCGCTACGCAAAGCAATACGGCGTGAAACTCGATCCAGAAAGTGAAGCCATCGTCACCATCGGAGCGAAAGACGCACTGGCCCACCTGTTGTTCGCCATCATCGGTCCTGGTGACGTAGTAGTTTCCCCGAATCCCGCATACCCCATTCATCAATACGGCGTCATCATGGCGGAAGGCGAAGCGCAAATGCTGCCCATGCCCGATGCCGCCACCTTTCTGCAAGGCCTGAAAGATCTTTACAAGAACGCTGCCAAACTTCCCAAGGTCATCCTGATCTCGTTCCCGCACAATCCCACCACCATTTGCGTGGACTTGGATTTCATGCGCGAAATCGTCGCCCTTGCCAGTCAGCATGGAACCTACATCATCCATGACTTTGCCTATGCCGAGCTTGGCTTCGACGGTTACCGTCCGCCCAGCATCCTGCAGGTTCCAGGCGCCGCCGACTACGCCGTCGAAATCTATTCAATGACCAAGAGCTTCAACATGGCGGGCTGGCGCGTTGGCTACTGCCTCGGAAACCGCCGCTTAATCGCCGCCTTGGCCCGCATCAAGAGTTATCTCGATTACGGCATCTTCCAGCCCATCCAACTAGCATCCGTCGTGGCTCTGCGCGAATGTGAAAGCGCTCCTGCTGAAATCTGCGAAGTCTATCAGCACCGTCGTGATGTCCTGGTCGAAGGCCTACACGGCGCCGGTTGGCCGGTGGAACCACCGAAGGCCTCCATGTTCCTCTGGGCGCGCATGCCCGAAGCCTTTCAAGCCATGGGCTCACTCGAATTCGCCAAGACCTTGATGAAGGAAGCCAGAGTCGCCGTTTCGCCCGGCATCGGCTTCGGTCCCATGGGCGAAGGTTTTGTGCGCTTCAGCCTTATAGAGCAGGATGACAAAGTACGTGCCGCAACCGCGCGCATCGGGCAATTCTTCCAGAAAGACGGTGTTGTAACAACTGCGCCTACTACTGCCGAACCAGTGCACGTATAATTCAAGCGATGGCGGCGCGATCCGAAGCGGCTTTTCCGGAACTGGTGGATCTGCATACGCTACGTGTTTCCGATTTCGATCCTCTGCTGGCGGAGGAGATCTCAGCCTGGCAGACCCGTTTCAACTGGGACTTCCGCCCTTCCGCCGATCTGCTCCGGCGCTTCCTTCACATGCGCTCCCTGCAAGGCTACGGCTTGCGTGTGGGCGGCAACATCATTGGCTACGCTTATTACGTCGTCGAAGAACGGAAGGGGCTGATCGGCGACTTCTACCTGACCCAGCCTTTTACCGACACACCCACGGAAATGATGCTGCTGGGCTCCACGGTCCAGGGCTTGATGTTGAAGCCCGGCTTGCATCGCATCGAATGCCAGCTCCTGATGATGAAGCCCGCGCCCTTGGCCGTCCTTCCGTTTCGTCAATTTCTCAAACGGCATGACCGCTTCTTCATGTCCATTGATCGCATCCCCATCCAAACGCTAAGGCCGGCAAACCTGAAAATGAAGGTCAGCTTTACCAGCTGGAGCGAACGGTTCAGGGAAGAAGCCGCTCAACTGGTAACCGCCGCTTACCGCGGCCACGTCGATAGCGAGATCAATGACCAGTACCGCACCATACCCGGCGCGCGGCACTTTCTGCTCAATATCATTCAATATCCTGGCTGCGGCCGGTTTTCCAGCCGCTCCTCCATCATGGCCCTTGATGAGACCACGGGGCGCCTATGCGGCATGTGCCTCGCCAGCATGGTGTCCGATAAATCGGGACACGTTACACAGCTCTGCATTCTGCCCGGGGTAAGAGGCGAACGCGTGGGTTACGAATTGTTGCGCCTCTGCCTGGCAGATCTCGTCGCCCAAGGCTGCCACGACGTCAGTCTTACCGTCACTTGTTCCAACGTCTCCGCCATTCGGCTCTATGAATCGCTGGGCTTCCGCGTCAAATCCAACTTTCCCTCATTAGTGTGGGAAGGCTTTTAAGGGCCACAGCGTCGAGTTGTTTCCCCGGCGCATCCAATACCAAGCACCATGCAAATCGGTATCGACAGTTTCGCCGCGTCCATTTCAGATCCCGTCACCGGGGAGACCTTAACCGCGCAGGAACGCCTGCGCCATCTTCTCGAAGAGATCGAGTTCGCCGACCAGGTGGGCTTAGACGTCTTCGGTATTGGCGAGCATCACCGGGCTGAGTTTCTGGATTCTGCTCCCGCCGTCATCCTGGCTGCCGCTGCATCCCGCACTGAACAGATTCGCCTCACCAGCGCAGTTACTGTGCTGAGTGCGGCTGATCCCGTCCGTGTGTTCCAGGAATTCGCCACGCTCGATCTCATCTCCGGCGGTCGCGCGGAAATCGTAGCGGGCCGGGGCTCGTTCATCGAATCCTATCCCCTTTTCGGACTCCGGCTGGAAGATTACGACTCGCTATTTGCCGAAAAATTGGACCTTCTGTTGACCATTCGCGAAAACACGCATGTGACCTGGTCAGGCAAGCATCGCGCTGCTCTGACCGGACAAGCCGTGTATCCGCGTCCGCTTCAAGACCCATTCCCCATCTGGGTGGGAGTCGGCGGCACTCCAGCCTCTTTCGTTCGCGCCGGTACGCTCGGGCTCCCGCTCATGGTCGCTATCATCGGTGGTGAACCGCATCGCTTCCGTCCGCTCATTGATCTCTATCGTGAAGCCGGCCGGCGCGCCGGATATCCCGCCGAACGGCTGAAGGTTGGCCTTCACTCCATCGGCTTCCTGGGTGACACAAGCCAACAGGCGGCTGACGATTTCTTTCCTGGCTATGCGCACACCTTCACTGAAATCGGCAAGGAACGCGGCTGGGCGAAAACTACGCGTGCGCAATTCGACGCAACCCGCGGTCCCACAGGCGCGTTGCTTGTGGGAGACGCCGAGACCATCATTCAAAAGCTCCTCTATGTCAACGAAGCTTTAGGCGGACTCTCGCGGATCACCTTCCAAATGGGTGTGTCGACACTCCCTCATGCAAAGATGATGCGCGCCATCGAGATCCTGGGCAAAGAAGTCGCGCCTTCTGTACGCCAAGCGCTAACTATCGCGTAACCGCCCACTCACTCAGCAACCGTGAGCAGTTCGATGCTGCTCCAGTTGCGATCTCACCACATTGCAATCGATCCGAAGTTTCTCGACTTTAGACCGCGCCGACTCGCACGATGTACCGTTGCCCGTCTCAATGCTGTCCTTGAGCTCAATCTTGGCAAGGCCGAGCTTCATCAACACATTGGCCAAATGGTCCAACAGATTCATGCGAGTCTCGCAAACCGAACTCACTGGATAGGAGGCCCGTGTGGCGTAGGTGGTGGGGAAGGATATCGAATTTGCCATAGCTGCGCTGATTCAAAAGACGATGCCCTTCGACGCCGGGTTACGAAGCGTACGTTCAAAGAAGATTAGCTTTTCTCAGGAAAAGATCAAGTGATGGTTGTTACACCTGCTCAAACGCCTGGCCTTAAGTGCAGGTGACCGGCGGGTCCCGATTCGCCCACTGCTTCCGCCGAGCCCGCCGGGCAAACCAACGCCACTGCAATCGCCAAGTCATCATGCTCACCGGCGTCCTCTGCCCCGATTCTTAGATTCCCGCTCGCCACCCGTTAGGGTCACCGCTTCAATCTCGCAATCAAGATGCGCCACCCTGAGCCGCCCCACCACCGGAGCGCCGGGACACCCTCCACCTGAGTCGCGAGACCCCGCGGGAATATGGCATCCCAGCAGCACGGACTCCCGCTACCACACCAGCAGCCTTTCGGGCAACGACTTTTGAAACGCCCGCTCTACTTCCTCACGCGCTCAACCACCGCGAGGGCCGAATGCTAGGAAGCCGTTTGGCGAGATCGAAGGAGGCCCACTCCCTTACGGCTCGCGGCTCTGCTCGTTGCATGACATATCGTAGGCGGCGTTTAAAACTAAACGCGACAAGAACTGAGGTACCAGGACCTTTCTCGCCGGCGGTTCGCCGAGATACATACTTATCACCAATATTGGTGATGAATAACGACATTTCCTAGGCTTACGCTGGTTGTGTATCACGGCCTCTCGGAGGTGCCGCGATGGTGTGTCGCTCCACTAGCGGGAGCGACACACGCTAAATCGACGCTACGCGTTTCTAGTCAGCAACAACACCAGATCCGCCGCCCGATGAACCTCTGCCTTAGCCATCAGGTTTCGAACCTGTGTTCGGAGGGTATTCATGCTTACCCTGCGGTTTTCTGTAATTTCATGCGGCAGTTGTCCGGCAACCATGAGTTCCGCCACCTGAGCCTCAGCATGGGTGCATCCGAGAAGCGCCTGAATTCTATCGGCATCCGGGGCGCGCCGCATGGGCGGTAGGAATACAAACGCACAAGCACTCCTGGGCCACCCGGGAAGCTGGCCCCTTTCGACAGCGGCGCTGGCCACCTCTAAAATCACGCTCTTCCCCTGGCCGGCGCCAACTCGAATGAATCCCCCTGTGCCGGAATTCGCAGATCTGCTAATCAGCGATCTAAGCGCATCGGTATCGCCGTCCCGGAGCGCGTGCAACCGGCTCAAAATCACCCGCAAGGGCGAACCAGTTTCGAGGCTATCGGCCGCCGCCACCGAACAGTCCAGCACTCTGGCATTCGCATCCACAACAATGCAGGCGACCCCCGTCTGGTTGAGTACCTGCCGAAAACTGTCTCCTCGCTGTAAGTCTCCAGCCACCCGTTCCGTCAGGGAAAACGCCACGCGCACATGTTCGGCCACCACGGCGAATTTCTCAATAGCTTCACGTTCGAATGGCGCGCGCGGTGAATGAAAAGCCAGTGCGACCATTCGCTCAGCGGAGTGTTCGAGAGTCCAACCTGCCATGTAGCGGCCACCCTGCGGGATCAGGAAATCCTGAAAGTATTCGCTTCTCGCCACTTGCTTCTCAGAAATCAGCTCATGCGAAAGCAGAAGCCCGCCCGTATCGAGCTGCGCCGCAGCGGAAGCCATCGCATCCAACCGCGAATAATAATCCGTGTAGAGCTTCACAGCCTCCCAGCCGTAAATACCCCCGCTGGATGCCAGGAATATAGTCTGGAATACAGAAGTACCATCCACAACCTGCTTGCCGAACAAGTTCAGAGCGAGTTCGGGGCAATCAGCCTCATCCGCCAATGCACGCAGTGCGGCGGGCCACAGTTCGCGGTCGACAGCAGCTTGATAGATGAGCGAGACAGCACGGTCCTCAGGCGACATTGTCAAGATTATCGACTAACTCGCTTCGGGCGGCAAGGCGGTTTTTTTTTCCGGGCATGCCTGTGCGCAGACGATGTGTACAAATTGCTCCGCATTCAGGGGCAGTGGCGGTCCAAGAAAATTGATGGGCGGAGATCAGACAACAGGCTGATTCGGAGCAATTCCTCGGAGAGGGGTAACTACCTCCAGGAATAACTCGATCCGGAAGAGGAAAGGCCGAAAAGTGAATGTTACTATCTCCTGGATGACAGGAGGAAACTGCGCGTCCCGAATAGGAACGAGCCGCGCAGAAGGACAATCTTCACATAGGAACTTATTGTGAAGGGACAGCCCTGATGCGCGGCCGATTCTCTTACATTCCGGGTTTGTTCGAGGGGGCCGCAGCATCAAATACGATGCTGGTGTTCGAACCCCCCAGCCGGATCTCCTGCAGAGTGTTGCCATTCTGATAGAGCAGTTCAGTGGCTGGGACCTTGCTGGTTTCTGTCACCTGCTTGGCGGCCACCTGAATGGTGTCCTTGCCATGCTTCAGGGTCGCCGTGCCGTTTTCTACTGTGATCTTGTACTGTCCAGCTTTCAGGGTTTTGCCTTCGATTAATGAATCTTGAGCGACATCTACTTTATAGGTGTTGCTGGCGGCAAACGCCATGGCACCGAAGACGACAAAGCCTGCAAAAAGTTTCGTTTTCATTATTTTTTTCTCAATCCAACCTGAGCGCGTTTGCGCTTACAGGGTTGGGATGATGCTCAACCGGCCGGAGATACAACTACCGCTTCAAGTTATGTAAATGGTCACCCGGCTAATTTGGGCGCACTAAGCAGTAATGACTAAAGTTTCTAACCATTTCACCCGTTGAATTGAATGTTATGGCTACTACCTTGCTCCCAATGACCGATAACTCAGCTAAAGCCTTCCGCCTCGCCGAGCGCTTTGGCATAACGGAGGATAATCTCGCCACGCGCCGTGAGTATATCGGGCTGTGCAAGGCGGATCAAACCATCCTGACGGAGTTTGTGGATTGGGCGAGATCGAATTCATCTGCGATCGCCCAGGATTTTCTGAATCTTGCACCGGCCGCCGCCGCTGTGGGTACCTCAGTCGAGTTCCAAGCGGCCGCCTTCGAATCGGCGTTTACCGGCGCGGCCAGCCAATGGGGCAGCGAATACCTCGAGAACCTCTTGTCTTCATCCTGGCTGCAAGCTCAGGCACACCGGGCGCTGAAGTGGCGGCTCGGCGCCTATCCCCAACTACTGCGCATTGCCAGGCTGTATCTGAAACGCGCCGGTATCTCAGACGCGCGCGCCACCAAGGTTATTGAATCTTTGAACAAGGTTTTCAACCTGGAAATGCAGGCTGCCGCCGATGCCTATCTTTTGAACACCGTCGAAGTCTGCGGGTTGAATGTGGCCGCTCTGGCAACCCGCCCTGGTTCCGATCGCACAGAACATTTCGACCAGGTTGAGCTCGCCATGTCTACATTGATCAAGCAAGCCGACGCTTTAGCCGAAGACAGGCTTCGCGATACGGTGCTTGAGCGCCAGGTTCATCTGGCCGGCAAACTGGGCGATGCCTTCAAACGGACTCACACCCGGCTCCTGCGGGTGGCCGAACTGGCGAATTTTCTCGCCGCCGGAGATCTGCAACATCGCTCTGTTCTTGAACTCGACGACGTGGATGGCCCCCTGGTTCTCGCTCGGGCGATGCAGGGGCTATACCGTTCTCTTAAACAGATTACCCATCTGGCCGCTGAAATCAGTTCAGGCAAACTGGCCGTCGAGTTGGAGCAGCTAGCGGATAACAACGACCTCATCGCGGCCTTTAATCTGATGGTTTACACCATTCAGAAGCTGATGGGCGATCTGAAGACGATGGCTGCCGCGCATAATGCCGGTGACACTGACGTGCGCATCCCTGCCGGGGATTTTGAAGGCGCATTCCGTGAGGTGGCAGGCTCCATCAATCACATGGTGGAGAGCCATATAGCTACTAACAGATTGGCCATGGCCTGTGTAGCCGAGTTTGGACGCGGCAACTTCGAAGCGGTCCTCCCCGAACTGCCCGGCAAGAAGCGCTTCATCAACGAAGTTATCGAAACCGTACGCGCCAATCTGAAGCTGCTGGTTGCCGATACCAATCAACTCGCGCAAGCGGCAGCCTCCCGGAACCTGACGGTGCGGGTGAATGCTGCCCGGCATTACGGCGATTATCAGAAGATCATTGCCGCCATTAACACCACTCTTGATAGCGTCATAGAACCGCTTCGCATTACCGCCGAGAACGCGCTGACCTTGGCTTCATCCGCCGAGCAGTTGACTGCCTCCAGCATCCAGATGGTGAGTGGAGCCGAAGAGACGGCCCGCGAAGCCTCGACGGTTTCGCAAAGCAGCGCTGTGATCTCTGAAAGCGTAACCAACATGGCGGCCAGTTCGGAGCAGATGCTGGCCTCTATTCGGGAGATCTCGCGAAATGCCAATGAAGCGGCTCTTGTTGCCAAATCTGCTGTGGGCGTAGCGACCGCCACTAACAACACCATTGCGCAATTAGGCGAATCCTCCCGTGAAATCGGCAAGGTTGTCAGGGCAATCAAATCCATCGCGAAGCAGACTAACTTGCTGGCCCTCAACGCCACCATCGAAGCGGCCCGTGCCGGAGACGCCGGCAGAGGCTTCGCTGTAGTGGCAAACGAGGTCAAGGAACTGGCGAAGGAAACAGCGCGCGCCACGGAGGAGATCAGCACCCGAATCGAAACCATCCAAGCCGACACCCAAAGCGCCATTCGGGCCATCGGCGAGGTCAGCGGAATCATCGGAACCATCAATGATGTGTCCTATAGCATTGCGTCGGCGGTCGAAGAACAGACTGCCACCACCAATGAGATCGGCCGGAACGTTTTCGAAGCCGCCCGCGGGACAACCAACATCAGCCAGAACATCGGGTCCGTCGCCCGAGTCGCCAGCGAAACAGCAGAGGGCGCCAAAGCGGCTCAGCGCGCCGCTGTAGCACTTACGATGCTCTCTGTCCGGATGAAGGATTTGGCCGCGGAGTATCGTTTTTGATCTCTGTTAGCATGGCAGCGGAGCTATAAATGGAACGAATAGATGAATTAAAGAAAAAGTACCAGCCCGTCCTTGACGCCGTTAAGCAGCATGGGGTGGTGCTGAGCCATCTCCATGTGCAGGACAACAAGCTCTTCATGCAAGGCGCGGCGCCATCAGAAGAGATCAAGAACGAAATCTGGAATCAGATTAAAGCAATTGATCCGGCCTACGGCGATCTCACCTGCGACCTGACAGTGGACAGCAGCCTGCCGCAACCACAGGCCGCCGCAACGGCTGCTTCCGCGTCCGAACCTCAGTCGCAAAAGACCTATACCGTGAAGAGTGGCGATACCCTTTCCAAGATCGCCAAAGAGTTCTACGGCAACGCGAACGACTATCATAAAATCTTCGAAGCCAACCAGGACAAGCTGGAAAGCCCCGACAAGATCCAGGTCGGTCAGGAACTCGTAATACCCTAAGTCCTATCCGATTAGTCTGTACAGTTCGAAATTGCGGCCAGTTGCTCACCAGGGCCTCTGGCCGCTGGCATTGTTCCAACGGCCACTCCTTTGATGTGGCCCGCAGCGGCTATATCAATCTGCTGCAGCCGCAGGATCGCCGCTCCCGCCAGCCGGGCGATACGGCTCCGGCCGTTCTGGCGCGCCGGCGTTTGCACGACGCCGGTGTGACCCGGCCGCTCCTCGAAGCGATTCAGGGGCTGCTGGCCGCCGCGCCGGGTGACATCGTCATGGACGCCGGCTGTGGCGAAGGCTTTTACCTGGGCTCTATTGCGGCCGGTAGTGGCTGCCAGGCTCTGGGCATCGACATTTCAATCCCGGCCATAGACGCCGCCGCCCGGCGTTATCCGGACTGCCAGTGGGTCGTCGCCAACGCCGATCGGTTTGTGCCCTGCGAAGACCGGACATTTTCCAGGGTGATTTCCATCACCGCGCGCATGAATCCGGAGGAGTTCCGCCGGGTGCTCAAACCGGACGGCCGTCTGCTGGTCGCCATTCCGGCGCCGGACGATCTGATCGAACTGCGCGGATCGGGCCGCGACCGTACCTCCCGAACCACCGAAACCTTTGCGCCACACTTCGATCTGATGGAACAGCGCCGGGCGACCACTTCAAGCGAGCTGGATGCGGCCGCCGTGGCGGACAACCTGCTCTCCATCTACCGTCCGATGCAAGCCAGGGCGCCGGAGGCCCTGCGGGTCACGTTTAGCCTCGACCTGTTGCTGTTTCGGCCTAATACTCGGCAATCACGAGGGTGAGCTGATCCGTCAGATCGCTGCCCCAGTAGTACCTGCCCAGCTTCAGATCCTTGGCGTCCGGCTCCATCGGCGAAAGCTGGTCGATGTTGGAACCCACGTAGTTTTCGAACTTGAAGAAGTAGGACTTTTGCTTCACCAGGTACTTGTAGGAGCCCTTGATCGAGACCAGAAGCGGCGTCGGCTGGCCATTCAGGAAGCCTTGCGCGCGCCACGATTCGTCCATCAAATAAGACGACATCGCATACAGCGACCGGCCGATGGAAATCACCTGGCCGCCGACCGCCAGCGACTTGTGACTTGGCAGCAGTTCAATGGGCAGGCTTGACGGCACAATCAGGACGGGATCGGCATGCCCGATCTGCTTAAGCTCAACGGAGCAGGGAACAACCATCTTGGGCGGCGAGAGCACCGTTCTCGTCAGCTTCAGTTCCTCGGCCTGCCGGATCAGCGGCTGATTATCCGCACCGGTCATCGACAACCCATACTGTGTCGTCAGCTCGCTCAGCGCGGTTCGCGCCCGCGCGATCGCTTCGGCTCGGGCCATCTAACGTTGTCCTCTCATTCGAACATCTTTCACTATCCTAGAATTTGGTCAAGCAGTCCACCAGCGTACTCGATCTCTTTTATACTGATCATCACAACTTTCCGCTTCCGCCCGGCCATAAATTCCCGCTTGAGAAGTACCGCCTCTTAAGAGAGTCTCTTGCGGGGGATTCGCGCTTCACCTTTCACCCCGCGCCGTTCATTCATCAGCAGGACCTTTTGCGCGTGCATCATCCAGACTATGTCGCCGCCTTCATGAGCGGGAACTTGGACCGGCAGGTGGCTCGTCGAATCGGATTCCCGTGGTCGCCGGAATTGGTGGCTCGCACCTTGGCCAGTGCGGGCGCGACACTCGCAGCCACTTCGCTGGCGCTAGAAACGGACTTTGGAGGCACGCTAGCCGGGGGCACCCATCACGCCTTCCGATCCGAGGGATCCGGCTTTTGCGTGTTTAACGATCTAGCCGTTGCCATCGAATGGGCGCGAGCCATTGCCGGGCTGCAGCGCTTCGCCGTTGTCGACTGCGACGTTCATCAGGGCGACGGTACCGCCCTGATTTTCCAGGACGACCCTCTCGTCTTTACGCTTTCGCTTCACTGCGCCCGCAACTTCCCCTTTCGCAAGCAAAGGAGCACCCTTGATGTGGAACTGCCCGGCGGGGCCGATGACGAGACCTACATGGCTGCGTTGGAGCCGGCGCTGGAACGGGTCTGGCAGTTCAAGCCCGAGCTTGTACTGTTTCAATCCGGCGTCGATGCTTTGCAAACCGATAAGCTGGGCCATTTGCATCTGACGCCGGAAGGGCTTCTCCGGCGTGACACCCTGGTGATCAGCCAGACTCGCGAGCGGAGTATTCCGCTGGTGATCACACTCGGAGGCGGCTACTCCGACCCGATCACTCACACCGTGCGGGCCCACGCTCAGACCTTCCAAACCGCCGCCGATATATTTCTTAGTCACCTTTAACCCGGCGAACTAAGCAAAAAAGTGTGAAGCGGCCTCTACTTCTGTAACCGTTGGCCGATAAGGTCTGCAGGGACTACTATGACGCAGGTTTCATCTTTAGGTGCGTTGCCAGAGCCAAGCGCGCATACTCGGGCCGTCAGCATTAGAGGTCATGTGTCGAACCGATCGAAAAGCCCACCGGCCGACGACGTGGACACATCTGCCAGTCAAACTCACCTGTCGCGGCTTAGCTCGGTATTGAATAGCTTGCAAAGCAACGCTGCGACCACTCGCACTCACTACCTTCAAGTGGCTGACAAGGTCCGCTCGGGGACGTACCAGGTGGACGCTCAGAGCGTGAGCCGCTCCATCGTTGACGAATCAGTTAATGGCTAAGGGGGGCCAAATCAAAGGTGAAGTAGTTCTTCGCCATTCTCCCGTCAGGAGTTAAGATGGCGATGGCATGAAAGGTGCCCTCACCTGGGGCGCCAAACCGCAGATCTGTCATATCCAAACGCTTTCCCAGCAACCGGTCAACCTCTACGGGCTGTTCGCCCCAAACCGGGAACCGTGAAAAATAGGCCATATAGCGGAAAGGTTCCGTGTTCGTGGCGACGACGTATGCACTGGATTTTTCAGGCTTGTAGAAAACCCGCGAATCCGAGCCGCCGTTCAGCTCAAACGCGCTCACTGGAACCAGCCGAAACGCGCCAGGCGTTTCAACTACCCCTCTCCAGTGCAGTGGACTGATGGGCTCCGGCAGGGCAGCCACTCTAATAGCCTCTTCGCCATCGTAGTCATGCGCCTGCAATTCGGCCAATGCTCTGTCATGCAACGTGTACCGGCCGCCTTCGAATAAGAGTAGGGAGAGTAGCGCTACTATCGCACTGCCTTGCCCTTTGATCTTCTTGCGACCGCCGATCTCGCTTTCGATAAGCCCGATAAACCATGGGACAAAGAGCGCCAGCAGCATGGCCGCCAGAATGACCACATCGTAAAGGGCATTCAAATCGAGATAAAACCATCTGGACGAAAACGGCAAAAATGGACGCACGCCATAGCTATTTGTCCAATCCAGCAGCAGATGGCTACCCACGCCCACGCAAGCCACTATCCAGGCCGGTCCCAGCGGGAGTTTCTTTCTGGCCAGCAATGCCGTTAGCCCTACACATGCCAAGGCAAGGAAAGGCAAAGCGAGGAAGGTGTGAGTGTAACCCCGATGATTTTCGAGGTAAGACAGTTGACCTCCGGTCAGCGCCAGGATGTCTATATCAGGGATGTTGGCGGAGAGAATAAGCAGAAGGGTGGCCGACGGAGTCAGTCGTTGAAGACCTGCCCGAGCCAGCGTTACGCCGAACAGGGTGTGCGTAACGTTGTCCATGAATGGCAGGACGCCTTACGCGCAGGCCTTAGCTTCTACGTAGGCTTGCTCGTTGGCCAGAAATTCAGGCGGCATCATCAAAATTAACGCCCCCGGCACGATTTCAGCAGTAACCCCGAGTTTTCCCACCAATTCGCCATCCACTTGGGCGAACACTTCGGAATCGGCCGTCGCGTGGCAATTGACGACGTTGCCATGCACAACAGTGCATCCGGCTAACTTGCTGGTTTGTTTAAGCGCAACGCCGACCAGGTAGGGAAGATACTGATAACTCTGCTTGCCGCGAAAAAGGACTACTTCGAAGTCATCTCGCAGCAGCGAAGCACCCCGAGCAATTTCCAGGTCTCCACCATAATTGCGAACCCGGCTGATCAGCGCAAAACTCGCATCGAACTTCCTGCCGTCAACGCTGACCTCAAACTCCGTTAGAGGCCGGAAGACCTGACCGAAACCGCCGATATAGTACGCCAATTTCCCGACGGCGGCCTTTAAGTCAAGATCGACGTTGCAAACAATCTGAGCGTCCAACCCCGCGCCCGCCATGCACAGGAATGTGCGCCGTTCCGAGTCTTTTGTGTGCAGGCCTCCCGTGGAAACCCGGACCGGGGTCATGCTTCCAATTCGCTCAGCGACACGCAGAATATTCATGGGTAGCTTCATTTCGCGAGCCAGAACGTTCGCTGTCCCTCCGGGGAGAATCGCCAGCGGGACACCGCTGTGAAGCATGCCGTTCGCGACCTCGTTGATGGTGCCGTCACCGCCCGCAGCGACAATCAGGTCACAGCCCAGATCAATCTGCTCGCGCGCTTGGGCGCTTGCGCTATTCGGGCCGGTGGTTTCCACCAACTTCGCGCGGATACCCTGGGCGGCTAGGGCTTCGATGCTACGGTGAAGCAGATGGCGGTTTCGCGACAGATTACGAGCCACCGGGTTGTAGATGATTGCTGCGCTTTTCGCGCGAGGTCGTTCCAATCTTTCATTATAGTTTCATCCATCACTTATGTCCTCCCATAGAGACGAGAAAGCCGAGCAGCGTATTCTATCGCTCCGTAAACAACTTGAACATCACGAGTATCTTTACTATGTTCTAGATGAGCCGAGCATCAGCGATGCCGATTATGACGCCATGCTGCGGGAACTTCGTGATCTGGAGAATGGTCATCCAGAGCTGATCACGCCGGATTCTCTAACTCAGCGCATAGGCGGCAAGCCGCGGGAAGGCTTTGTGAAAGTGCCGCACAGCTCGCCGATGCTTAGCCTGGACAATGCCCTGAACGAGGCTGAATTGCGCGAGTTTGATGCTCGTGTTCGAGGCTTGTTAAAAGGGGAGGAATTCCAATACGTAGCGGAGCTGAAGCTGGATGGTCTGTCGATGGCGGCTCATTATCGCGAAGGGTACTTTGCCCAGGCCATCACACGCGGCGATGGTCGAGTGGGAGAAGACGTGACTGATGGCGCGCGCACCATTCGCTCTCTTCCGCTGCGAGCACGGGGAGAAACCGGTTCCACGTTCGAAGTACGCGGCGAAGTGGTCATGCAGCGCAAGTCTTTCGAGCGGCTCAACGACGAACGCGCCGCGGCAGGACTCTCGTTGTTTGCCAACCCACGCAATGCGGCTGCCGGAGCGCTTCGTGCACTCGACCCATCAGTTACGGCAAAACGCCAGCTGGACTATTTCACTTATTTTCTATTTCGCGAAGGCCATCCTATTTACCCGAGCCATTGGGAAAGCCTGGAAGCGCTAGCTGGCGCAGGCTTTAAAGTCAATATTCATCGCCGTCTATGCCGTGATCTGGACGAGCTTGTAGCGTTCATCACCGAATGGGACACACGGCGCGGGACGCTGCCTTACGAAACCGATGGGGTGGTGGCCAAAGTGGACTCGCTTGATCAACAGAGCCGCCTTGGCTGGACGGCGAAGGCGCCTCGCTGGGCCATTGCTTTCAAGTACCCCGCGCGACAAGCAACGACTGTACTCGAAAATATCGAGGTGCAGGTGGGGCGGACCGGAGCGCTGACGCCTGTCGCTCACCTGAGACCGGTTGTGATCGCGGGCGTCACTGTCGCGCGAGCCACGCTACATAACGAAGACGAAATCGTGCGGCTAGGAATTGCGATCGGGGACACGGTGCTGCTTGAACGGAGCGGCGATGTCATTCCCAAGATCGTCAAAGTGGTGGAGCAGGGAACGGAGCGCAAGCATTTTCACATGCCGAAGGTCTGCCCCGTGTGTCACGGTCATGTGGTGCGGGAGGAGGGCGAATCCGCTAGCCGCTGCATTAACAGCAACTGTCCGGCGCGTTTGCGCGAGACGCTGCTGCACTTCGCGGCCCGCGGCGTTATGGATATCGACGGCATGGGTGACGCGCTGGTCGACCAACTCCTGGCGCGTGGATTGGTTCACAGTGTTGCCGATATTTACCAACTGACGGAAGAAAAGCTGATGGACCTGGAGCGTATGGGCAAAAAATCAGCTTCCAAGATCATTGAAAATATCAACCGCTCGCGGTCACGTCCCCTTGCGCGAGTCTTGAATGGCCTCGGAATCCCGTTTGTCGGCGAGCGAACAGCTCAGCTCCTGTCCGACCATTTTGGAAGTCTTGATGACATCGCGGCGGCGTCGAAGGAGCAGCTTCAGGAAGTTACCGAAGTCGGCCCGAAGGTGGCCGATTCCATTCGTGAGTTCTTCGGTGAAAAGCGCAATCGTGATTTGATTGAACACCTGCGCTCGGCGGAGTTGCAGTTTACGGCCGAAAAGGTTGTTAAGAAGCAGGGCCCCTTAACAGGCAAGACATTCGTTTTAACGGGCGCCCTGCCGACACTGAGCCGTGAAGAGGCGAAAGAACGCATTGAAGCCGCCGGCGGTAAGGTGTCTGGATCCGTATCGAGCAAAACGCACTTCGTCGTCGCGGGCGAAGAGGCAGGTGCGAAGCTCGACAAAGCCAAGAGCCTAAACGTCCCCATTCTGGATGAACCCGCACTGTTAGCTATTCTGAACTCTGGATCGGACTAACTACTGAACCCCTTTATTCACCCGGTTGCCGCCTGGCATGCATTCGCGGCTGCTCTTCTCGCCTACGGACCCTATGGACTTCTGGTTTTGGCCATGCTGGATTCAGCGGGCGTCCCTATTGTCGGAGGCGTGGACGCGTTGCTGATTGCAATCGGCACGCAAACACCTGAGAAAGCATACCAGGCAGCTGCTCTGGCGACGATTGGCTCACTTGCCGGCTGCAGCTTTCTCTTTTTTTTGGCCCGCAAAGGGGGCGATGTTTTCCTCCATAAACACATCTCTTCCGGGCCTGGAAGGCGCCTGCACGGATGGTTCCAGAAATATGGTCTCGTCACTGTGTTCGTGCCGGCGCTTTCTCCTATTCCTCTGCCTCTTAAGGTGCCAGTCTTCTGCGCCGGTGCTTTGCAGGTGAGGATTGAGTATTTCGTGCTTGTACTTCTCCTGGCAAGATCCGTGCGCTATTTTGGGCTGGCGTACCTGGCCATTCACTTTGGCAGCAGTACGTTCGACTTTGTAAGAACGCATGGTTGGCAATTGGGCGGTATCGCGCTTTTGGTCTCCGGGGTAGCGCTCGTGATGTTGCGGCTGCTTCAAAAAGGCGAGAGCAGTATGGGAATCCCGCAATAACAGTCTCATCGCGATCTCGTCCAAGCGTATAAATCAAACCTTCTCCTTGACATTCTACCTATTGTTCTCTCAATATGTAGAAAGACACAGAGAAGCCATGAAGCCCGAAAAATCAGACCTGCTCCAGGGGACCCTGGATATGCTCATTCTCAAAATCGTGGCATTAGGACCCGTACACGGCTACGGTATTTCTCAGCGAATCCGTCAAATTTCCAACGAGGTGTTGCAGGTTCAGCAGGGTTCGCTGTATCCCGCTCTGCATCGCCTCGAAAAGCGCGACTGGCTGGCGGCAAGTTGGGGCGAATCCGAGAACGGACGTCAGGCCAAGTTCTACAAACTGTCGCCTAAGGGCCGCAGACAATTGGTGGCCGAAGAATCGAATTGGGCTCGGCTCTCCGGCGCAATTGGTCTCATTCTCAAAACCTCGGAATAGGTGAACCCACATGTCTTGGTGGAATTTTACGAGAAGAAATCAGGATTTCAACCGCGAACTCGACTCGGAGCTTCGCCACCATATTGAAAGTCTTGTCCAGGAGAATCTCGCGCGGGGTATGAGCCTCGAAGCGGCTCGCCGCGAAGCGCTGCTGGACTTCGGAGGTCCAGAGCAGCTGAAAGAGGAGCTTCGCGATATTCATCGCCTTCCTCTCCTTGAGACCACGTTCACCAACTTGCGGTTCGCTTTTCGCCTGATACGGAAGTCACCGGCTTTCTCCGCGGTCGTGATTCTAACTTTGGCTTTGGGCATCGGAGCGAATAGCGCGGTGTTCTCCGCGATTAACGCTATTCTGCTGCGTCCGCTGCCGTTTCCGCACAGCGAGCGGTTGATGGTTCTGCGCCAGTTCGACCGCACATCGAAGGCACCATCTTCGCCGGTGGCTCCTACAAGGCTGGAGGACTGGAACCGCCTGAACCGCTCCTTTCAAGCGATTTCCGGCTACTACACCGAAGATGTTTCGGACCTGTCGGGCCCGACACCGGAAAAAGTGACGGAAGCGATGGTGGCATCAAGATTCTTCCAGGTGTGGGGCGTCTCACCGGCTCTGGGACGAGACTTTACCGCTTCGGAGGAACACTTCGGAGGTCCCGTCGCTGTCATCATCAGTCACCGGCTGTGGCTTCATCAATTCAATGCGGATCCGAATGCGATCGGAAAGCGGATCCGTCTCGAAAAGTCATCGGCTTTAGTGATCGGAGTCATGCCCGCCGATTTCCGGTTTCCCGATCACGATGTCGATATCTGGCAGCCGAGTCCTTCTGATGCTCCGTTCGCGCAGCTTAGAAACGAAACCTGGTACAGGGTATTCGGCCGCTTGATGCCGGGAGTTACCATTGCTCAAGCTCGCAGCAATTTGTCCACAGTTCAGGCTCGACTTGGGAAGCAGTTTCCCGATACAGACAAGAACCTAAGTGTCGACGTAAAGTCGTTGAAAGACATCACAACGCAAGATTCCCGAAAATCGCTCGCGATACTTTTCGGGGCGGTTTCTCTATTGCTGATGATCGCTTGTACAAACATCGCGGCCCTTCTGCTGGCCAGGGGCATGCAGCGTGAGCGCGAGATATCAGTTCGCCTATCGCTTGGAGCGTCACGCCGCTCCGTCGTCGTTCAGCTTCTGACTGAATGCTTTGTCCTCTGCTTGTTGGGCGCCATTCTCGGGTTGATCGTCGCTTACGGAGGATCCTTCCTCTTCAGTCATTTCGCAAATGGCTTTCCGCGACGGGAAGAAGTAACTCTTGACCTGCGAATCGTCTTCTATGCCTTGGCATGTGCCGTGGTGACGACTTTGCTTTGTGGACTCGTTCCCGCTCTGCGAGCAACGCGCAGCAATCCAGCTGGCGACCTGGCACAGCTGAGCCGTACTCAGGTTTCCGGCCGGCATCCGCTGCAATGGTTGCTGGTAGGAACGCAGGTTGCGCTCGCAGTCACTCTCTTAGTCAGTTCCGGCTTGCTACTGCGCAGTTTCCAGGAGCTGGGACGTGTTTCGGCAGGCTTCGAAACAGGCCGAATACTGACCTTCCGCATTAGCGGGAATTATGGCGAGACGACTAACTATCCAGCTCTAGTGGCCCGTATAGAAAGATCTCTAGCTGCCATTCGAGCAACGCCGGGTGTGGCGGCAGCGGCTACTTCCGCAATGCTGCCCGGGTTGCCGGCAGACTCGCGCGCCGAAGTAAAGCTGCAGGAAGGCGCAGGTGAGATTCGTAATAAGATCATGGCCGAAACGCGGTATATCTCCAATGGTTATTTCGAAACCATGCGGATCCCATTGCTGTCAGGCCAATCCTGCCGTCCAGGGACTTTCAACCAAAGCGTACTGATCAACAAGAGTTTTGCCAATACCTACCTGGCCGGAGTGCAGCCGGTTCATCGCCATCTTCTCTTCGGCCTCTCCGGGCCAGACAACCCGCCGCTTACGATCTCTGGAGTGGTTGCGGACGCTCGAGAACAAGGGCTAGACCATGCTCCGGTACCAACTATCTATTGGTGTAACAGCGCTCCCTTTCCAAGTCCCTATTTCCTGATCAGGACTCATAGCAGTCCGATGTCGATGGCCGAGGCGTTGCGAAAAGTGATCAATTCCATTGACCCTGCCCGTTCAGTCTTCGGTATCTCAGCGTTAGAGCAGCACCTTTCCGATAGCTTTGCCGAAAGGCGGTTAAGGGCTGCGTTGCTCACGACATTTGCACTAACCGCCATTGCACTGGCATGCAGTGGTCTCTACGGCACGCTGAGCTACTTTGCTTCGATTCGCAGGCGTGAAGTTGGATTGCGGCTTGCTTTAGGAGCGAGTCGCGCTTCTATTGTCACCGGCTTTCTGCGCCAAGGCGTCACGGTCTCCATCGTCGGCTGCGTTGCCGGACTCTGCCTTGCAATCAGCTCATCACGAGTGCTCGCGGGCATGCTCTTCGGCGTTACCGCTACCGATTGGACCACTCTGGCAGCAGTGATTCTAACTGTATTAATTGTTGCGGTTGCGGCATCCCTGCTGCCCGCGATTCGAGCAGCAGGTGTTGAGCCGATGCAGGTTCTGCGGGAGGAGTAAGTAGCTAATCGTCGACGGTAAACGAGTAGAGCGAGTCTCCGGCGCCGACCGTCAGGTACTGAAGCCCGTCTAATGTGTACGTCTCGGGTCCGTTGCTGACGTCATCAGATAGGCCGGCATGCCATAAAATCTCCCCGTTTGTAGGATCAAAGGCGACGAGGTGTTGAGCGCCGTCGCCGGTGAATAACAATTTGCCGGCAGTCGTGAGAATGCCAATCGGTCCGCCGCTGAATGGATAGTGATGGTCCCAAACGACTTTGCCGGTTTTGTAATCGATGGCTTCGAGATCTCCGCCAAAGTATCCAGCATCGCGTTCGGCGGCGCCCCAACCTTCCGGATGTGGGTCGGTGTCGGTCAGGTAAAACATACTGAACTGCTGAGAAGTGCCGACGTAAAACAATCCCGTTTCCGGATCGAAGCTGGGCGGCGGCCAATTGGTTGCTCCTCCTGTGGGCGGTGAAACCAGGACGCCTGGAATGGTCGCCTCCTTACCAGGATCTGGCATTGGTTGCCCGCTCGCACTTAAGCCTTTCGCCCAATTCATGGTCTTGATCATGGGCGCGGTCACAATGTTTTTACCATTCGTGCGGTCGAGCAGGAAGAAGTAGCCGTTTCGATTCGCTTGCGCTAAGAGCTTGCGCGGCTTGCCGTCAATTTCGCCATCGATAAGAATGGGAGTCTGCGCGGCATCCCAATCATGCGTATCATGCGGTGACGGCTGGAAGTACCAGGCGAGCTTGCCCGTGTCCACGTTAAGCGCCACGATGGAGCAGGTGTAAAGGTTATCACCTTGACGGCTCTTACCTGTTAGTACCGGGTTGGGATTGCCGGTGCCCAGATAATAGAGATGCAAGTCCGGATCGTAGGTGCCGGGCACCCAGGTCATCCCACCGCCGTGCCGCATGGCGTACTCGTCCGGCCAGCTATCAAATCCGGGATCACCCTTCTTCAGGGGTTCACTCCACCACTTCCACTGGATTGCTCCCGTTTCGGGATCATGCGCTTCGAGGAACCCGGGAACGTCGAGAGAATCGCCGCCGGTGCCCACCATCACGTGGTTTCCGATGATGATTGGCGCCGGTGTGGAGAAATATTCCTGTTTCACATCCGCAATTTCCACATGCCACCGTTCCTTGCCTGTCTTCGCGTCCAGCGAAACCAGGTAATTGTCTGGCGTCTCGAAGTAGAGCCAATTGCCGTACATACCCATGCCGCGATTTCCGATATGGATGCCGCCCTTGGTCTTCCAGAAGTAATGCCAGAGTTCATGACCCGAGCGCGCGTCAACCGCCCAGGCATTATCGGGCGTAGAAAAATACAACACGCCATTCACCATGAGCGGCGTAGCCTTGATTGTGGAAACGCCGGGGTCACTGGGTGGTCCTTCCGGCATGGGGCCTTCGCCGCCGATAATGGCGTTGGGAGTTGCGCCTACTCTGACGCGGAAAACCCAAGCGAGAGTCATATGACGCACGTTACTCTGATTGATCGCCTTCAGTGTGCTGAACCGCCGGCCGGAGTAGTCACCGTTGTAAGTGGGCCAAGCATCGGTTGCTGGTTTGGCGAGCAGCGCGGGATCAAGCATCTGGCTGAACGCGCATGAACTGAGGAGCGCCAAAGCGATGGGAAGGAGGAATGTGCTTTTCATTTCAAGGTCACCAGGTATGCCGTCAGGTTATGGATATCGTCATCGCTGTAGCGAGTTAATAAATCGAGGTGAGCTTGCAATCGGTTGTGAATTTCCACTTTAGGGCCGCTCCTGGTCCGGCGGAACGAATGGTAATTACCATCGTGATCGCGAAGGGAGACGGTGAAATCGTCTACATTAGTGGGCTCGCCGGTAAAGGTCTCGCCTGAGGGCAAGGTGACGGTGACAGATATGGCCGAAACGGTATGGGGCGGATTGCCTTCCGTCCAGGTCTGGTTCGGTTCGATGAATTTGCCTTGCAATGTAACCGGTTCGTATTTGGTGGCAATGCCTTTCAAATCGCCAGAAGCGGAATGGCAGGACACGCAATTACTGCCGAAGTAGGCGGCGCCTGCTTTTGCGTCGCCCGTGACGATATTCAGAATTTTGTAGTTATCGCGATCCTCTGCGCTCAAAACTGAGCTGTGCAGGAAGTTTGCGATGTCGAGGATTTGCGCCTGCGACAGCGGAAAGCGAGGCATACCTTTCTCCTGGCGCCCCTTAAGAATGACCGGACCGATGCTCTTGCCGTTCTCATCATCGAGAACCAGGACGGAACGCAGAAGATCAGGCCCTTTTTCTCCGCCTTTTCCGGTTGTGCCGTGACAGAAGCCGCAGGTGGCTCCAAAAGTCTGCCGTCCTCTTTCCACGGAAGCCGGGTCGAATTTAGGTGGTGCGTTTTGCGCGAGCCCTAGTGCAAGGCTGGCCAGCAACAGGGCTGTCAGTCTAAAACTGCGATGAATCATTCGATAATTGTCTCTAGGTAAGTCTAACGGCTCACAATTTTAAGTCTCGATCTACTATCGGTGGCTCGCGCGATTCTCATTCGCGATTCTCATTAAGGTTTAGCGAGGTTTAGCGAGTAAGCGGCAACAACAGGAGCCGTTCTTCCGCTGCCGCCTCTACGGCCTTGCGTGAGTACGGAAGCTGGTGGTAAGTTCCGCCTGCCCAGTCCTTCTCCAAATCCCCGTAATGCCGGTCTCCGGGATTACCGGATTCTCCTGGTGTGTTTGTCGTAACCGAGCGGTCCCAGTCACCCACATCGAGAATCTCGCGGTAAGACGCCCCTTGGGTCTGCGAATAACCGGTTCCACCAGTCGCGTTCACTGTATAGGCATCCCCCGGCCGAGAAAGGCTGGGTAGGTCAAAATCGGAGCGCTTCAACGGATGATGAAAGTTGACTTTGTGCAGATTGCCCCACTTCCATTCTCTTTGGTCTGGTCCTAAATGGTCTCGAATCTCAGCCATTGTGGCGTCCAATGTTCTGCTTAACAGCGAATCCCGATCTGACCTGGTTTTGATCTCTTTCAGTAAGACCTCGGGCGAGAGCCGCGTTGACGCGATCCCTTTGGGGAGGACTTCACTGTGCAGATGATTCATCCAGACCTCAAAAATGAGAGCGGCCTCCGAGTCCATGGAGACATTGCAGTTCCACTCCAGCAAAGACTGACGAATTCTTGCGGACTGCGTCCCTTCGGCAGGCCGCCAGTCTTTCAGGATCACAAGGAAGTCACGGGCGGGAAGGGAAACGGTATCCTGCTGCATATGCTCAAAGTCGTCGATGCCAAATTTCTGGCCGCTGGTGAGCATCTCAACGATACGGTTATAGCGAGTGGGCGAGGCCCAGGCGTAACCTAGTGTGTGCTGATAGCCGGGCGGCAAAATGTTGTGATTAGCCGTGGCTATGAAGTGCTGGGCCGGGTTGTAGGTGGCTGGGTTGTCGGTTGCGGGCAAGAATCCGGACCATTCGTATTCACCGGAGTCGCCCGGCACCGGAAACAGGCCGGACCAGCCATTTCGGACGGGCGCTTCTCCTGCGGCAATCCAGCCGATATTACCTTTTCGATCCGCGTAAACAAGATTCTCGGAAGGGATTTTGTAGCTCGAAACAGCAGTCCGAAATTCGGACCAGTTGCGGGCGCGCGCCAGTTTCAAGGCCGGTAAATAGCCCGCTCCTCCGGCACGTGTGCCTACCCATTTCAGAGCAAAGGCGCGATGCTTCTCGCCGTCCTCGTAAATCACAGGTCCGTGCAGGGTGTATTTGAGTAATACATTTCTGGGCGCTGAGCCCTTTACCTCGATCGACTGCTGATCAACTTCAAACTTCTTCCAGTCGCCGCGATATAAATATTCGGTTGAATCGGCTGGGTTGACCTTTTCAACATATAGATCCTGCTGATCGATTCCGACGATCGTGAAGCCCCAGGCAATTTCCTCGTTGTGACCGAGCGCTACCCCAGGAAGGGCCGGTTCACCGGCGCCAATAACGTTCCAACCGGGTGCCACCAGGTGTACCGTCTTGCGCAGCGACGGCAATTCTATGCCACGGTGGGGATCGTTCGCCAGAAGGGGCTTACCTGTCTTCGTCATCGTGCCATCGACCACCCAGTTATTGCTTCCCTGTTCGCCCGGAAAGTGAATGGCGCCGATCGCGGAAACGTAGTCCTTGACAATTGAGGCAGTGATGTCGGAGACGGCCAGGTTTTTGGGAATGATTAAAGGAATGTGCGGATCGGGCGGGAAGAGGCGGTCGTCGGCAGCTAGACCGATCTGGTTGACATCCAGTGTTCGATTCACTTCCGCGAGCATATTGCCGGTCATGAGTAAACCGGCAACTCGCGCAGTGACATCTTCAGGCCTCCAAAAGCCAGGGTCAAAGCCCGCGATTCGAAACTCGGCAGGCCGGCTACCCTTCAGCGAGCTTATATAAGCGTTGATGCCCAGGGTGAACGCTGAGGCTATGGCTTTGGCATCGGGTGAATAACTCTTCCATTCCTCGTCCCAGTTCCCGCGGTAGCGCACGAGCCGCGCAATGCGATCGCGATTGACATAATCGGGTCCCAGCACCTCCGCCAGTTGCCCTGTGCCGATGCGTCTCCACAAGTCGAGTTGGAAGAGACGGTCCTGGGCAGTAAGGAAGCCTTGAGCGATGAATAGATCGTCCGAACTCCTGGCGTAAATGTGAGGAACTCCCCAACGGTCACGCAAAACCTCCACGGGGTCCTTCAAGCCTTCTACCTTAATGTCCCTGGCGGGGAGGCTGGTCTGGGCGCGCGGCCGGATAGCGAACGTAAAGCACAAAGACAGCGCCAGCGCGATTGCGCACCTACTGAAAATCGACATCACTCAAGTCTATTGGAAACCTAAACGCGGGCACTCCTGCAAGTCAGGCGGCGTTGGTGACGGCCTTCGACTCTTCAAAAATCTGGGCTCCAGCACTCAAAGCTGAGTTTGTTGCCTTCAGAGCCGAATTCAAAGACAGTAGCGAATGTTGGAATTGCAAAAGATCATGCTGCTGGATCAGCTCACCCTTTCCGAGGATGGTCCTGACCATGAGCTTGAGATCGCTTCGCAAAGTTGAACTGCGCATGTAGCTCTCATCCAGTCTTCGCTTGAGTGGCATCAACACTTCCACCTGGTAGTCGTCAAGAGCGTCTTCGGGAAGGTGATGCAAAAGCTCTTCTTCTTTGCGAAACGCTAGCGACGCGGCTCCGGTTATGCCAGGACGATAGATCAGGACTTGTCTTTCGTGGTGAGGCACCTTCGGCCGCGGGCCGACAAGTGACATCTCACCCCTGATGACGTTCACTAATTGAGGAAGCTCATCCACCTTGAAGCGGCGCAGAGTGTTGCCAATCGGAGTTAGCCGGCTATCACCCACTTTCGTTACTAAGGGGCCATGGACGCAGTCTGTCCGCATGGTGCGGAACTTCCACATATAAAAGGTGGATCCGCTCCAACCCACACGCCTTTGCCGGAAAAACACTGGTCCACGCGATGTTAGCTTGATGCCAAAGGCCGTTAAAAGAACAAACGGAAAGGTCAGCACCAGCAAAGATAAGGCGATAAATACGTCTAATGCGCGCTTTCCCTTTGAGTGCGCCCATTGAGTGGACACGGGGTCGTCATGGTCACTTTTCACACTCGAGATAACTGTCTTTGAAAGAGCGATTGTTCCTTCATCTCTGCTATTCATGATCGTTGACTGAATACCTGTTTGGATATTCGGATTTTCCTTCCTTGCTTGGATCAAACAATATAGGCCTTGCTACGTGGCGTGAGCGAAGCTACTGATATTTGTTTCAACTTCTACGCAACAAATAGATCGGTGGGAGCACTGCAGTAGTTTAGATGTCTTTTCTCCTATTCCATAGGCCTGCAGTGGTAGTTGTTTTGCTGCTGCTCACGTGCCAAGCGCCCGCGATAAAAGCCCAAACGGAGCTAAGTCCTGTTTCCCCCAAAAGATCATCGCCCTCTAATTTCGTACGCGCGATTGCGCAAGATCAAAAACAAATATGGAGCAGTCCATTTCGGCTGAAAAAAAGTGATATCCGCTGGTTATTCCCACTGACTGGTCTAACGGCTTTGCTCATCGCGACCGATTCTCACAATATGAGCTTGATCCACACGAACCCGGAGGTGCGTGCTCTCAGTTCAAACATCTCGAACTTTGGTGTTGCTAGCTTCGGACTAGGTGGAATTGCCTCCTTTGGGATAGGCGCGTTAACCAACGACGAGCATCTGCAGGAGACAGGCAAACTGACGGGCGAGGCAATGGCCAACTCCTTCTTGCTATCTAACGTTCTGGCCGCTATTTCTCAACGTCAACGGCTAGGTCCGGGTTCGAACGGAAAATTCTGGAGTGAGCCTTTGCTGGACTCATCGTTCCCGTCCGATCACGCCGCTCTGGCTTGGTCTGCGGCAGCCGTTATTGGCCGCGAATATCCCGGACCGGTCACTCAGTGGTCGGCTTATGGCCTGGCTTCGCTCACCAGCCTCTCCCGCATCGCTGCCGGGAAGCACTTCCCTTCGGATGTTCTGGTAGGTGCAGTGGCTGGATACTGGATCGGGCGGCATGTCTATGCGGCGCGTCACGATGACAGATTTAGCGACAGAACTGGTTCTACGCCCACCGCACATGACAGTTTTGCCTCTAGCTCGGCTGAGCACCGCGCTCAAACACGCTCAGGATCTGTGTACGTTCCGCTGGATAGCTGGGTTTACCCGGCCCTGCGGCGTATCGCCGAGTTGGGTTACATACCGGAGCAAGTTTCAAACCTGGCGCCCTGGACGAGATCAGAGTGTGCCCGGCAAGTGCAGGAAGCTCTGGAAATAGCCCAGGCTCGCCAAAGGCAGGATGCACCGTCGCAGCTCAACTATGTATTAAAGGTATTAGCGGACCTTCAAGCCGAGTTCGAAGATGACCCCAGCGGCAATGCGGTCCGGCTGGAATCCTTCTATACCCGAGTAATAGATGTCAGCGGAACGCCTCTGCGCGACAGCTATCATTTCGGTCAAACCCTGTTCAATGATTTTGGACGTCCTTACGGCCAGGGGATCAACAACATTACCGGGGTCTCCGGTTATGCCGTTTCCGATAGATTCTATTTTTATCTGAGAGGTGAATACCAGGAAGCTCCCGGCACGCCGGCGTACAACCTGCCACTCCGTCAATTCATTGCAACTACTGACCAAAACCCATTGCAACCCGCCACTCTCATTTCAAACGTCAGCCGTGTCGAGCCCGTGGAAGTGTATACCGGCTTACGACTCGGATTCGAAAACATTACTTACGGCAAGCAGAGCTTGTGGTGGGGACCAAGCCAGCAGAGCGCCTTCAGCTTCAGCAATAACGCCGCCCCCTTTTATATGTTGAGGTTCGCGCAGGGCAAGCCTCTCACGTTACCGGGTCCCTTCTCCCTATTGGGAAAGATTCGCACGGAGATCATCTTTGGAAAGCTTTCTGGTCATCAATGGCCTCCGCGTCCTTTTGTGAATGCGCAGAAGATCAGCTTGGATCTGACACAGAACTTCGAGGTAGGTTTCACCCGTTCCGCTTTCTTCGGAGGAGTCGGGCATCCGCTTACGCTCGGCAGCCTCGAAAGCAGTCTGGTGAGTGTGAACAGCGTGGACTATGGCCCATACGGCTCTACCGACGCCCCTGGAGATCGTCATAGCGGCTTCGATTTTCGTTGGCGTCTGCCTGGGTTACGGCATTATGTGACACTGTATTCCGACTCTTATGCTGATGACGAACCGAATCCCATTGATAGCCCCAGGCGCTCAGCCTGGTCTCCTGGCGTTTATGTTTCGCACCTGCCGGGGTTCAGGAGGTTGGACTTCACCTTCGAGACTGCATCCACCCTCCTCTACCGAAAGGACTACGGCGGTGACTTTCTCTATTGGAATAACCAATATCACGACTCATACTCAAACAACGGTAATCTCCTGGGCAGTTGGGTTGGAAGGGATTCTCGAGCTTACATCGGCACGGCAAACTTCTGGTTGTCAGGCAAATCGAAGCTGCAGGGCCAATATCGACAAATCAAAGCTGGAACCAGATTTCTGCCCGGCGGCGGCACGCAAACAGATGCTTCATTAACGACACAGTTTGCTGTCACCAAGGAATGGCTATTCGAAGCCGAGTTACAGGTTGAGCGCTATTTCATTCCAGTTCTCGGGCCGTCAAAGGTAAATGTCGTCAGCAGTTTGCAGATGACGTTCAGCCCGAGAAATTGGATCTGGCAGAACTAATCAAAGGCCCCTCCAGCTTATTCCGAGCTTAGATTTGGAGAACTCCTGAGCGAAAAGAACACTTTAAAGACAAGAACAGCAATGAATCTGAATAGTCTCCAAGAGATAACGCATAAATACTTCCTACGTGTTCTCGCCCGTGGATGCGCGCCGGCTTTGGCTTTGTCTGGCGCTTTGCTGGCTCAGAATCAGTTGCCGGTCACTTCGGTCCCTTCTCCTGCTATGAATGAAAACTGCGACGGCAGAAGCAATGCAGGTCCCCTGGACTGTGCCTCTAACAGTCTCACGATCGATCGCCCCGGATTGTCCCAGCGGTTGAGCGACTTGCCTTCTGCGTCTTCGTCCCCGCAACTGATGCTCGACAGGCCTTCTTCACCGAAGCCTGAATATCGGATCAGCGAATCACCCACGGAATTTCAGCGCTTTGTCGAATCCTCGAGCGGCCAGATGCTGCCGATTTATGGAGCATGGCTCTTTGAGCGTGTCCCATCTACATTCGCGCCTCTTGATCAGGTTCCGGTGAAGCAAAACTATACACTGGGCCCCGGGGATGAGATCGATGTCCGCGTCTGGGGGCAGATCAATTTTAGCCAGCCGCTCACCATCGACCGTTCAGGAGATGTTTTCCTGCCGCAGGTGGGCCGGATTAGCCTCGCCGGGCTGCAATTTGGACAAGTACAAGACGCAATCCGATCCGCTATCGGTCGGGTCTATAGAAATTTCGAAGTCAATGTGAACATGGGCCGGCTCCGGTCCATCGAAATATTCATCGTTGGTCAGGCGCGTCGTCCCGGGACTTACACGGTTAGTTCCTTAAGCACGCTAGTGAACGCCCTTTTCGCCTCCGGCGGTCCATCTGCGCGTGGCTCTATGCGCGGGATTGAGCTGAAGCGCAATGACAAGGTCATCACTACCTTCGACATGTACGACCTGCTACTTCGCGGCGATAAATCCAAGGACGTGGCGTTGCAGGCCGGCGACGTCATATTCATCCCAAGCGCCGGCCCGAGGGTAGCCATCCTCGGTACAGTCGAAACGCCGGCCATTTACGAAATCGGCCATAACACCTCGTTGGGGGAAGTTCTAGAGGACGCTGGTGGCTTGTCATCGGTAGCTGCCGGTAAACGCGCCATTCTGGAGCGGGTAAACCAGCATTCTGCCTTGCGCTCCGAAGATGTGGAACTGGATGCGCATGGCTCGTCCAAAACGTTAGTTGACGGCGATATCGTTCGTCTGTTGGCCATTGTGCCGCACTTTGAGAATACGATCACGTTGCGGGGCAATGTGGCAGACCCGGTCCGATTGCCTTGGCACGAAGGAATGCGTGTTAGTGACGCGATTCCAGACAAACAGGCTCTCTTGACCCGTAACTATTGGGCAGAGCGAAACCGCCTCCAAGATGGAAGGCGGGATCAAGCTTCCGGCGCTGATCCAATAGCCAGGCTTGTATCTACCTCCAAAACATACAGGGAAGAGACCAGCAATTCCGGCGGCGATAGATCGCTCGCTGCAGCGGTGACGAATCAAGAGCCTGCCCCAGTTCGGTATTTCAATTTCAAAAATGATGTGCAGCCGCCTGCACCGGACATCGATTGGAACTTCGCGTCAATTGAACGGATTGACAAGTCAAATCTAACAACCCGCCTGATCTCATTCAACTTGGGCAAAGTGGTCATCAGCCACGATTCGGCTTCGGATGTGGTTTTACAGCCAGGAGACGTCATCACGATTTTTTCCCACGCAGACATCGAGACTCCCAAGTTCGAACAGACCAAGTTGGTGAGGCTCGAAGGTGAAGTGAATATGGCCGGAGTCTACTCGGTGCGCCCTGGTGAGACTCTGCGTGAACTTGTGGAACGGGCCGGCGGGTTATCTCCCAAAGCCTATCTTTATGGGGCTGAGTTCACCAGAGAATCCGTGCGGCGCGAGCAGCAAAAGCGCTATTCCGACTTCCTGGACGAAATGGATCGAGACATCCAGCAAAGCGCAGCCACCCTTACTTCCCGTGCTCTCTCGTCCACCGAAGGCGCAGCAGCTCTGGCCAGCAGGCAAACGCTAGTCAACAGCCTGAGACAAACGATGGCATCCGGGCGGATTGTCTTCGATCTTCAGCCAGATGCGCGAGGCGCCGAAGTTCTCCCCGAAATGCAACTCGAGAACGGTGACCGCTTTTTTGTTCCTGCTATTCCCTCAACGTTGAACGTAGTTGGCACCGTTTACAACCAGTCGTCCTTTCTGTTCGCCTCTGATTTGCGCTTAGGTGATTACTTGCGGCAGGCGGGCGGACCAACCCCTTACGCCGACAAAGGTCACTTATTCGTCATTCGCGCAAGCGGTGCCATCATCGCCAGAGAGGCCAGATCCTCGGCCTTTACGGCCCGTTTTGACACCTTGCGAATGTATCCGGGCGACACGCTGGTAGTGCCGACCAACGTGACGAAGATATCTAAGCTCCGGGGCTTTGTGGAATGGTCGCAGGTGTTCAGCGGCTTTGGCCTGGCCGCCGCCGCAGTCAATGTCTTAAGATGATCGCTTTTGAGAACTCTTGAATCTGATTTGCACTAAAACTTTTGAGACCATGACCGGAACGATCTATTCCCGCCGATGTAAACCAGGAAGCTTTCTGTTTCAATTATGGAAACGGTCTGGCCGGCCTCAACCAGGCAGAATTTACCCAAGGGAACACCGCTTACTTCTATCGACGGCCACCACGAACGGCAGCAATACACGTCGGTTCGGATTCCCGCTGCGAATCAAACCGCAATCGGGCGTTACGAGCGCCGAACTGTCGGCATGTGCGGGGAAGTGATTAGTTCTTTCAAATGCCTCAAATTAATGCATCGGTCGCCGAAAATCTATCCACACTAAGCTCCGCCAATGTCTCCGCGCCCGCGCAGCTTGGATCTGCTATTTCGGCTGTCGAACTGCTCACTCTTCTGCTGCGGAAAAAACGATTGGTAGCAGGGACCACCGCAGGCGCCGCCCTTGCTGCCCTCGTCGCGGCCTTCTGCCTGCCCGTTTGGTACCTCGCAGAGGCGATTATTCTCCCCCCTCAGCAGCAGCAATCGAGCATCGCGGCTTTTTCAGGCGCCATCGGTACCCTTGCTGGCTCCAGTGTCGCCTCCCAACTCGGACTCAAAAGCCCGAGCGACCTCTATATTGGTCTGCTCGGCAGCCGGAACATCGCAGATTACATCGTAAATGAGTTCCATCTCAAGACTGTCTACGGCAAAAAGTTAAGTTCGGATGCGCGCAAAACCCTTTCGAAACACGTTACGTTCTCAAGCGGTAAGGATTCGCTCATCAAGATTGCATTCGAGGATATCGATCCTAAGCGCGCTGCCGACATAGCGAATGCCTTTGTAGACGAGCTCTACAAGCAGAACTCCCGCCTTGCTCTCACAGATGCTTCGCAGCGGCGCCTTTTTTTCGATGAACAACTGGCAATTGAGCGAGAGGCGCTGGCCAAGGCCGAATCTGATCTTAAAGATACGCAACAGTCTACGGGAATGCTGGCGCCAACCGGGCAAGCAGAAGCACTCATTCGCAGTGCGGCGCAACTTCGCGCCGAGATCGTCAGTCGCGAAGTTCAATTGAGAGCCATGCGCTCGTTTGCCACTGAACAAAATCCTCAACTGCAACTGCTGGAAGAGGAGATCAAAAGCTTCAAGTCGGAGCTGGCTGCCATTGAAGCGAATGGTGGATCCGGCTCAAAGTTTGAGCTTTCAGCCGGTAAGCTGCCGGAGGCAAACCTTGAATATCTGCGAAAATTCCGCGGGCTGAAGTATCACGAGACGCTCTACGAACTTTTGGCAAAGCAGTATGAAGCCGCTCGCATTGATGAGGCGAAGCAAGCGCCTCTGATTCAGGTGGTAGATCGGGCTACCGTGCCTGACAAAAAATCCTGGCCCCCCCGTGCGCTGCTCGTGTGCGCCGGTGCATTGGTTGGTTTCCTGATCAGCAGTATCTGCGTGGTGATCTCCGGGTCGGCCCGGGTCCTTTCCCAATCTCCAGAGAACTTGCCGTGGATCAGCTCCTTGCGCGAAGCGATACGGGCATGAGCTCGCCGCTGACCATCGTCAAGAACGCCGCTGCTAACGTCTCACGGGGTTCGGCATCGGCGCTTCTCGCCATTACGCTACCTTACTTTCTGGTTCGGTCTCTATCGGCGACCGATTATGGAGTTTGGATACTGGCGCTGCAAATGAGCGCGTGCGTCGGTTATTTCGATTTCGGCCTACAGACGGCCCTGGCCCGCTTCGTTGCCCAAACGCGCCAAACACAAGATCGCAACCAGTGTAACCAGGTTGCCAGCTCAGCGGTTTTCTTGTTTGGTATAGCCGCACTGTTAGCGGCGGTCGGGCTCGCGTTACTCATTGTTATTCTTCCCGGCATCTACCTGGCTGCGAAGCCCGCCCAGATCGCAAACCTCCGCCTTTGCCTCTCGTTTGTCGGCGGTTCATTGATAATCGGTCTTTTAGCATCCACGCTCACCGGCGTCCTGCTCGGCCATGAAAAGAACGAAATTCCCGCAATGGCGACGGGGGGATGCAAGCTGGCCGCGGGCTTACTCGTGGTGTTGATCGCCTACCGCTGGCATCACATCGTGGTCCTCGCCGCCACTCTTGGCGGATTCAACCTTCTTTCTTACCTGATTCAGTTATTGGCGGTGCGCCGCATTCTGCCTGATCTTCGAATCGCACCTAGCCTTGTCAGCCCCAAAATGGTCAAAGAATTCGTGGCGTATTGCGCCAGCCTCAGCTCATGCTCCGTCGGCATGTTACTGGTCAGCGGACTCGATTTAGCCATCGTTGGGCATTATCAGTTCTCAAGCGTCGTGGCATACTCAACAGCCGCAACATTGATTGCATTTCTCGCCGGAACGAACACGAGCATCTTTAGCTCGCTCCTGGCGCCAGCTGCCAAGCTGCACACGACCGGACAGAAGGAGCGGTTAGGCGATCTGGTCCTCTATGCCACCCGGGCCGGCATTGTTCTGAACCTGCTGGCAGGTATACCGCTGGCCGTCTTAGCTGGACCTATTCTGCGTCTCTGGGTCGGTGATGCCTACGCAGCGGCCGCGGCTCCCATTCTGCAGATTCTCGTTGCAGCCAACGTGATTCGTCTTGTCTTCGATCCTTTTACCGTAGCCGTATGGGGTACAGGAGAGCAGCGCCGAATCTTCCTTTCTCCCATCCTGGAAGGCATCGTGAATCTTTCCGCCAGCATCTTTGGAGTCATTCACTGGGGTGCCATCGGTGTCGCCATCGGCACTCTGATCGGATCTACTTTCAGCTTCAGTTGGGCATTCTTCTACAATTTGCGCCGCGTGGATGGCATTCACCTCGATTCCAGGGATTTCCTCCGCAACAGCCTGCTCCGGCCCATGATGTGCCTGCTCCCAATTGCTCTAGGGCTTGCACTTTTACGACAAATACCACCGCCCTATCTCCTGCTGGTCTTAATGCTCGGCACAAGCCTATCCGTTGGCGCGATCGTTCGCTGGGGTAGGTTGAACTTGTTCGCCCTTCGCGAATTCGGAACGGCCGATTGAGTCCACGGCTCTGATCAACGACAGGGGGGCACGCTACCACACCGCGCTGCCCCGCCAGAACCAATCGCGTACCGGCTTTTCCACCAAATACTAAGAGGCAACCGCACAACGCGTTTGTCAGGAGGATGTTCACTAGGGTTCTAGAGATGATGCTGTCTTTACCATGTGCAGAAAGCAATTTGGATAGACCACAGGCGCAATAGCCGGCAAACAAAGACGATCACAACCGCAGATCGCCCACTTCTTGCGACCGGGCAAGCGATCAAAAGGAGTAACCAGCAGAGATAACCTGCTCTTCGACTAATAGCTACCAAAGCTGCTCCAGCGTGTTGACCTGGCGATAGATGGCCATAGCTCACAAAGAAATCGAGATCGCGCGCCACCCATCGAGGGCTGGTTTATAGCTGTTTGTCCACAGCTAGTTCTCGCTAAAAGCCAGTTCAGAAACCTGCGCCTGGACCACTGGAAGAAATTCATCTGCCGCAGCTAGGACGGCCCTGGGCGAGACCCCACGCACGCACGTCATTTCAACACAGCCTCTTCGCCGCCCGCATGGGTTGCAAGGCGTATTTTGCGTCAGAACTCTACTTCGCTTGTTTAAGGGGCGCCAAGTCTCCGTAGCAAACACTCCGGAATAGATCTGAACGCTGGGAACATTCGCACCCGCCGCGACATGACCCGAAAGCGACTCCACACCGATTACCAACGCCGAAAGACGGACCACTTCCAGATACTCTGCAAAGCCAATCGCATCGCAAAGATTGACGACATCTTTCAGGCCGCAACAGCTCTCCGCGATCAAGGCTTGTTCTCGCCCACCAGCGCCTGTACAAACCACCCGAACGCCCCTTGACAGGAGTAAAGCGATCAACTCTCTCCAATGGGCCACCGGCCATTCCCGGAAGGCGGCTCCGGTCCCTACATGCACCACCACATACATCCCGGCCGTAAGTTCGTGCTCTTGCAACAGCCGGTCGACCTTCTTCCCCGCAACCAGAGACCCGGAGGGAAGCACAGGAGTGAGCAACTCAACAGAATCAACATGGATGCCCAAGCTGCGGAACAGCCTTGCATTCGCGACCCCAATTGCCTGACCGGAGTTCTGCCATCTATGTCTTTCCGTGAGCAGCGGACCAAAGCCGCCGCTGACATAGCCAATCCTCCTGGGAATCCCTGCAAGCCACAAAACGCCAGCGTAATTGCCAAGATTGAAATGCAGGTCAACAACCGCGTCGTACTTACACTGGCGAATGTCTTTCAGTCCTTTATAAGTAGAGGTCAAACCGCGCCACAGCTTCCTCCCCACTCCGGCATCTGAGCGGTTCATCAAGGGGCTGTCAATGAAATGCACGCGCTGGACATAAGGGTGCTTCGTCACAATCGGCTTTGCCCAGCTTCCGACTAGGAACCCGACCTCAATTTCCGGTATCGCCGACCGCAGATGCGGCAAAATCGAAGTCGCAATCAGCACATCTCCCAACCCCGCACCATTGGCGATCAAGAGACGCTTAGGAGGATCTGCTGGCCTCTTGCTGCTCTCCGGGCCCGCTAGGATCTGAAGGATCCTGTCGATCATCCGCATCACCTGGACAAGCATCCGGTTCGAGAACGAATACGTTTCATCAACGCGGCGAACTCCGCGCTCTTTCCTCTTCAAGGGGTCACCCAAACATTGGACATAGTGCCGTCGACTGCCAACAATCTCCATAGCAAGCTTCATTCCATTGGAGAATCGTTTTGGCTAACGAGCACTCTCATAAAGAAAGACCGGCAACTAATCCGCCAAATGAATTGGCTCTTCACTCTTTACGCGTTATGGCTGTTGACTTGCTGGTGGCTGGTTGTGCGAAAAGCTAAGGGCGCCGTTCATCCCATCAGCTACTACACCGGCATTTATAGCCTTAAGACCATCGTTGCGCCCGTCCTGCTTCTACAACTTGGTCTTTTCGACCTTCATCAGTACAGCTTGAATGACATCGAGCATGTCATCATGCTTTCGACGGTTCATTTTGGCTTCGTAGCCATTGCATTTCTGGTGAATTGGTCACCGTTTGTTCCATTTCTGCACTGGTTAGCGCCGAAAACAGAATTACGCATCACAACCGCAACCTACTTCTTTAACGCCTGCCAGTTCGCTTTCGTTTTTTCCCTTCTGATGTTGGCGAGTCACGCCGGGACACTTTGGTTTACGAATCCTCGGGTTGCTTACCAAAGTCATCGAGAAGGCGCCGGTGTATGGTGGGCGCTCTGTCACGCCTCTTTGATGGTGGCCTTCGCATGTACACTCTTCATGAAAAAACGAAGCATCCAAGGAGTCTTTGCCCTGTGCTTCCTTTTCTGCTTCGTTGCATACTTTCTTGGCTCGAAATCCATGATGCTGGCTTATTTCGTACTGGCGGCGTTCTATGTCCACTTCAATGTCAAACCCATCAGCAAGCGAATAGGGGCTGCCATCTGTTCAATTTTGGTGCTCGGGGCTTTTGGGCTTCAAATGATTCAAGGCACGGCCAGCAGCATACTGGATACGCTCGAATATTTCGATTACTTCACGAACACAAGCATGTTCATTTCCGACTTCGGGAGGCTCTTCGAACGCGCGTGGGGGATGGCCGCGGTTTCCGGTTTATGGTCGTTTGTCCCGCGCGCGCTGTATGCTTCCAAGCCGCTGGTACACGGCACCTCTGCCATTATGGCGGTCTACTATCCGGATGCAGCTGAGGCTGGGTCCACGCCGGGTATGCTCCCATGGACCGCAAGCTATTGGGACTTTGGCATCATCGGAATCGCTCTCGGCGCATTCTTAACCGCGTCCCTGGGGAGAGCGGCCTTCGAGTTATTCCGGGAAAGACCTGGCGTTTGGACATTTCTCCTTTTGGGTCAGACGGCGTTCCTCTTTGAAACATTCACGTTCTACAACGCTCCGTTTCTTGTTTTCATTCTTTGGATATCCGTTGAGTACGCCTGCCTGCGGCTCTTTTCGATTCCGCTCGTCCCAGGGAATTCCAAGCGTCTCGCGTCCACACCCGCCGGGTAGGTACAAGCACTCAAGACATACGGGCGCGGACTCCACCTTCATTCGACAAGCAGGTAAGCACTACGATCATGCAAACTTTAATGCGCCAGACATCCGATGCCGTTTCGGAAGATCCGGCGCGCTTCAATGCAAGCGGCCAGATTGCCAGCTCGCCTGCGCAGCGGACGCCCTCCAGAAGCTGGGCATGGCTTCGCCTCATCACGTGTGCGGCATTGCTTCCGAATCTTGTCACGCTCGCCGCTTTTGCTTCCTTTGCCGCATTTTTCCGCGGCTGGATCAATATCGAATTTATCCTTCTCGTCGCGCTCTATGCGGTTACCAGGAATCGCTGCGTGTTGTTCTTAACCATCCCGATCGAACTCGTCCTGGACCTCTTTGAGCCGGTGGCTCGCGTTTACTATTTCAAGGCCGGCGATGCGATTGAATCACTGTCCTACCTCTCGATGATCCCGTCAGGCACGGTTGCGGTATACGCCGTCGTTGTCATCGCCTACATCGCTTCGGTGCTTTGCGCTGTGTTCGTTCTCGTTCCCAGGGCTTGCCGCCTATCACCCGCCGCCATCACCCTGGCGGCCGCTGCAACATCTGGCGTCTTGTTCACTTCCGATTACTATGCAGGTCGTTACCAGGCGTTAGGCGCCGATCTGAGGCGGTCGCAAGTGAATCTGGTTCGGACGCCTGCACTCTCCGCGGGCTATAGAATATTGACCACTAAGCGATTCAGGACGAACCAGACTCAGCCGACGGTCATCGACGCGGCTTCCAGGCAATTCCTCAAAGCGGAGCAAACCGCGCTGCTGGCCACCCGCACTAATCTTGTGGTGATTCTCCTTGAATCCTGGGGACAGATTGACAATGAAGCCGCAACTGTTGAGTTAGGCCGCCCTTATCAAACAGAAGCTCTCAAGAGCCGCTACAAAGTAGACACGGGCACGGTTCCCTTCTGGGGACCTACTGTTTATGGAGAGACTCGCGAATTGTGCGGCCAAGCTTTCGCAAATGGCATCGCTTCTGCCAGCACTCAAGACTTGCAATCCTGCCTGCCACACTTGTTCGCCTCGCACGGCTATGCCACTGTCGGGATTCACGGCTTCTACCCGCAAGTTTATGATCGCGTCCACTGGTATTCAAGGATAGGGTTTTCCACCACTCTGTTCAAACCCGATTTCGACCGCTTGGGCATGCGCACTTGCGGAGGCGGATTAGCCGGCATATGTGACGCAGACATTCTGCAGTGGATTACCAAGCGGATTAAACAATCTACACTGGAAACCCCTGTCTTCATTCACTGGGCGACTCTTGATTCCCATCTTCCAGTTCTCAACATCATTGATCGGCAACAGCAGCAGTACTGCCGGTCCGTGTCGCCGTTGCTCGAAGACCAGACGCTCTGCAACTGGTTCACTCTGGTGGCGCGAGTCCATCAGAATGTGAGCCGCCTGGCGATGGACGACGCGTTGCCGCCCACCGCATTCGTCATTGCCGGTGATCATGCGCCGCCCTTCAGCGCTACGAACAGGCGGATGGCCTTTTCTCAGAAGACTGTGCCCTATGTGCTGCTTACCCCGAGAAAACTGGACGCCTTCGGGTCCGCCAAGGGCGGCTTCGCCCTGAAACTAAGAACGGGCGGCGCTACCCGTTAAGAGAGCAGAGTATCCAGCCCTGGACAGGTCCCGCTTGCTTTCTTTGCTCGCTTCCAGTGCAGCCCGAAAACAAAGGCTGGTTCCTTCGGATCTGCAAGCGCGGAAATCGTCATCGAGCCGATAACTCGAACCGTCCTGAAAATTCAACACATTTCTGAACGGACTACCCCAGTATTCACAGTTTAAAGCGCGCTCCGCAGCATTGCAGATCACGTAAGTAGGTGTTCCGCTGATTCCTGCCAGATGCGCTGCAAACGTATCTGCGCTGATAACAGCCGCTGCCGTGCAAATCTGGCGTAGCGGCTCCCAGCGATCTGAAAAACCGATAGTTTCCACGCCCAGAGGACAGTAGCGATCCGGTTGGCGGGTGAAAATCCGTATCTGATAGTCCGGCCGAAGATAGCGGACTAGCAGGGTCACTTGCTCCAAAGTCAGATTTTTGCGAGCCTGAGCTGTCTCCGGAAAAATCAGCACCGCGCTCGCCCCTACGCCAACTTTTATCATCGGGCTTATAGCCCGCAGCCAGATCTTGCGGTAGGCCTCGGCTAGATTTACAGCCTCTCCGGTTTGCCTCAGCGCATGTTGTTGCCGGTCGACGATGTGTTTGGGATTCAGAAGAACATCGTTGGCATGATAGGCCAGCATCCGGTTGACGCCACTTCGCGATAACAATCGGATATCGCCTTGAAAAGGAAATAGCCAATTTCCCAAACGTCCGTTATCGAACAACTCCAGGTCGAAAATGCGTGCCAAACTGTGATCGACAACATCGTTTGTAAAGCTCGCTAAGCTGTTGCCTCGAACTTTGGGGTCGCCTCGAAGTTTCCAGAGCGTGTGCCAGAAGGCCAGTTCGCTGTCTAACTGAAAACCCGCTGACGCATCGGTCAAAACGCTGCAAGCGGGCCAGTGCTGAACGTCTAAAAGCTCCGCCAGGAATGAAGCATATCCAGGCGCTATCAAGACCGGCTCAATATCAGGCCGCCTGTCCTTTAGGTATTTAGCGAAAAGCGAATGGTACAGCATGTCACCCAAACCGCCACGCGGCAGAACACCCAGCATCCGCCGCTGCTTCGTATTCAGATGGTCCATCGCGGAAATATAGTCTGATCTGCGAACGCGAAGTCTCAATCTTTCTTCGCTGCAGGGAGAACTTGACTCCACTTCGGGTACTAAACCATGTCCGGCAAACATCCAGCAGCGTCCGGCACACCCAGCAACCACGAAATGCCAAACCTCCCCACCGCTCTCGTTTTCTACCACTACCTGTACCCCGATGATGTTGTGAGCGCCATTCACTTTGCCGAACTCTGCCAGGGACTGGCCGAACGTGGCTGGAAGGTAACGGCCAGACCCTGCAACCGGGGCTGTCGCGACGAGGCAGTGAGCTTTGCCCCTGCGGAAGAGTGGCAAGGAGTGCAGATCAACCGCATCAACCGGCCGCGCTTCCGGCAAGCCTCCCCCACCGGCAGAATCCTGAATATCCTATGGATGTTGGCAGCCTGGAGTCTGGACGCCATCCGCTTCAAAACGCCGCCCGATGTCCTCATCATCGGTACGGACCCGGCGCTCAGCATTCTCGTCGCGATTGTGTGGAAGGCGCTCCGACGCCGGACCAAAATTGTTCACTGGTGTTTTGATCTGTACCCGGAAGCGGCCTTCGCCGATGGGCTCTTGAAGCCGGACAGCTTTGCCGGTCGCTTAATCGCTGGCTTGATGAAGAGAGCGTACAAGGCGTGTGACCTGATCGTCGACATCGGCTCGTGCATGCGTTCCAGAATCCAGATGTATGGCTCGCAGGCGCGCCAGGTCACGCTAGTCCCCTGGGCACTGGAGGAGCCCGCCATTGTGCTACCTGTCGGCGAGGCGGAACGCGAAAGCGTCTTCGGCGATGCGTGTTTGGGTCTTATGTATTCAGGTACATATGGTCGTGCTCATTCTTGTTCCGATTTGCTGAAGTTGTCCCATTCACTCGAGGACGCCAACATAAAGCTGGCCTTCAGCGTTCGCGGTAATCGAGTAGATGCCCTGAAGGACCAGATTTCGGCGCAGAATCTTGGGAATTTCCGATTCATCCCTTTCGCCACAGCCAGCAGGCTCCAGGAACGCCTGGCATGCGCCGATGTTCACATTGTGAGTTTACGAGAGGAATGGACGGGCACAGTCGTCCCCTCCAAGTTTTTTGGCGCCCTGGCGATTGGACGCCCCGTCCTCTTCTTTGGCTCACCGGACTCCTTCGTCGCCGAGATCATCAAAAAGCATGATGTGGGCTGGGTTTGGAATCGAGACAACCCCGATCAAAGCATCCGCCAGCTTTCCGGTTTGGCGGCTCGTCGCGACTATTTGCCGGCTTTGGCGCAGCATTGTCATGACGTTTACACCAGGAACTTCTCGCGTGATTGCTCGCTCGATGAATGGGACTGTCAGCTGCGCGAGACCCTGGGACTTTAACGGACGCACGGGGGGTCTGTCCAAATTGGCAACACCACATCCAATTTCGTGCTCCTATTTGAAACATGGCACAGCTCGAAGGCGGCTAGATCTCCGTAACTGCCTGATTTTAAGTATGTATTTGGTTGGTGGGTGATTTGCCTCTGAATAGGTATGGCCAGCAAATTCGCCCCACACCCGGTTTTCCGGTTGTCTCTATCGCCGGGAAAGGAAATCAGGACCTTCGGCGTTATGGACCTCGCGGGCAGGTGAGGCCTATTGTGGGCCCGTTTAGCGCGCTCTGCGGATCCGCTCGCCTTTCGCCGCCGCTCACTTACACGTTGAAGGTAATCGAACGCCGTTCCTCCGCATTCTGTCCACGGCCAGAATGGCGGGACCGGAGGAAGCGGAATCAGCCCTTCAATTACTCGGGGCGTGCCGATCGCTACCGGTTCTGACAAATGGAAAGCTGCTCAAGTTTATGCCGCGTTCCTGAAATGAGACAAACCCTGGTACTAAAACTAGTTTTAATACAGTAGACATACTTGCCTGAAGGGTAAGTAATCTCACGCAACGCGGCTATTTTTGAAAACTCTTTGTCATCGGGCCATCGAAAAGGTAAACTGCAAGAGGAGGCTACCGCCCGAAAACTAAGAGTTGTTGCTGGAACGTGGTTTTAATCCTTCGCCTTTAGCACCGGATTCTCTATTTTTTACGGTTCATTGTGTTTGTCCACCGCCTCTCACGGTCGCAGGCACCGCCCAATTGACTGCCTCCTGGCTTGCTTCCCCAGTGCAGTATGAGAGAAATTCACGCAGTTAGGAAAGGATTTATGACCAATATTTTTGTCGGCAATCTCAGTTTTAAGACCACTCAGGACGAGTTACACGCAGCTTTCGCACACTATGGCAGTGTCGAGCGTGTCAACATCGTGACCGATCGCGACAGCGGTCAGCCTCGTGGTTTCGCATTCGTTGAAATGACGGACCGCAACGCCGCTGAAACCGCTATTTCTCAGCTCAACGGAGCAGACCTCAACGGTCGCGCCATGAACGTCAACGAAGCTCGTCCCAAGCCTCAGGGTGGCGGCGGCGATCGTCGCGATGGCGGTGGTTCACGTGGCGGTGGCCGCGGCTCGCGCTGGTAGTCTCAATAGTTTCGTTAACAGCGATAAGGGCGTGTCTCGTACACGCCCTTTTCCATTACTACAGTCGGCAGATCAGCAACTCGCGCTCGTAGATCATTTCGGGTGGCAGATGGTCGTGCAGGTCGATAAACAGTTCTTCGTGTCCGATGACCTCCGCTCGCCACAAAGCGCGGTCTACTTCCTGTAGTTGCTCGAATTTCTGCTGGGGGTACTCCAAGCCCCGCCAGTCGATATCCTCATAACCCGGTACCCACCCGATAGGAGTCTCCCGCCCCGCGGCGCGACTGCGTGCTCTCTCCGTGATCCACCTCAGCACTCGCATGTTCTGGCTGAATCCGGGCCACAGAAACTCGCCCTCGGCATCCTTCCGAAACCAGTTCACGTAAAAAACGCGCGGCGTCACGCTCAACGAACGCTGCATGCGCAGCCAGTGCCGGAAGTAGTCGCCCATGTGATACCCGCAAAATGGCAGCATCGCCATCGGGTCGCGGCGCACTTTGCCCACCGCACCGGCCGCCGCCGCCGTGGTTTCCGAGCCCATCGTGGCGCCGACATATACGCCCGCGCTCCAATTGAAGGCCTGGTAAACCAGGGGAATTCCCGTCGCACGCCGTCCTCCGAATACGAATGCGCTGATGGGCACGCCATTGGGATCCTCCCATAGCGGATCAATCGATGGACATTGAGACGCAGGCGCCGTGAATCTCGAATTAGGATGCGCCGCCTTCTTGCCCGTCTGACGCCCCACCTCCGGAGTCCAGCGGTTGCCTTGCCAATCCAGGCACTCTTCCGGCGGTTCGCTCGTCAATCCCTCCCACCAGACCCCGCCGTCCGGCGTCAGCGCCGTATTGGTAAAAATCGTGTTTCTCGAAAGTGCCGCAATCGCATTGGGATTCGTCTTAGGGGAAGTCCCGGGCGCCACGCCGAAAAAACCGGCTTCCGGATTGATCGCACGCAGTTCGCCCTTTTCATCCGGCTTGATCCAGGCAATGTCGTCGCCGACGGTCCAAACCTTCCAGCCTTCGAAACCCGGCGGTGGAATCAGCATCGCCAGATTCGTCTTGCCACAGGCACTTGGGAATGCCGCGGCCAGGTAGGTCTTCTCGCCCTGCGGATTCTCGACGCCCAGAATCAACATGTGTTCCGCCATCCACCCCTCGTCGCGGGCGATATTGGACGCAATCCGCAGCGCAAAACACTTCTTGCCTAACAGGGCATTGCCGCCGTAGCCTGATCCATACGACCAGATCTCACGCGTCTCAGGAAAGTGGACGATATACTTTTCCGAGTTGCACGGCCAGGGTACGTCCCTTGCCCCGGACGCCAGCGGCGCGCCGACGCTGTGCACGCACGGCACGACGCGTTTCTCGTCCTTATCGATCTCCTTGAAAACCGGCAGCCCGATCCGCGCCATGATGCGCATGTTCACCACAACATAAGGTGAGTCGGTGAGCTGCACACCAATCTGCGACATCGGAGACCCCACCGGACCCATGCTGAACGGCAGCACATACATCGTGCGCCCCCGCATCGCCCCGCGAAACAGGCTCTTCAGCTTCCGGCGCATCTCAAACGGGTTCACCCAGTTGTTCGTCGGCCCCGCGCCATCCTTCGAAAGCGAACAGATGAAAGTCCGATCTTCCACCCTTGCCACATCGCTCGCGTCTGAACGCGCATAGTAGCAGCCGGGCCAGAGCTCCTCATTAAGCTTGACGAAAGTCCCGCTCGCCACCATCTGGTCGCAGAGGCTGTTGTACTCGCTTTCCGAACCGTCCACCCAGTGAATCGAAGCGGGTTTCAGCAACTCGGCCATCTTCTCAACCCAGCGCACCAGATGCCGATTACTGCTCAAGGGAGTGGATGTGTCGGAGAGCGTCTGCATTTTCACTTCTCACTCTACACGCTCAATGCCCAACACCCGGCTAACCAACCTGCTCAAATTCATCACCATTTCCTAAAGTCTTTGCCCTTTGCTTTCGACTAGATGTTGTGACGCGTAAATCCGAAAAGGGATCAAGCACCGTCGAGTTTTCACTGGTCTTGCTCCCGCTCATGGCCTTCGTATTCCTGCTCATGGATACGGCCTGGATCATCTTCGCCCGCGCCACGCTGCAGCATGCGGCCCGCGAAGGTGTCCGCTTCGGCGTCACCGGGCAGGTTCTTGCCCCGGCAACCTGCCTGGCCGATTCTGTTCGTGAAGTTGTCATCGCCAATGCTTTCGGCTTGGTCCCCGGCGGTCGTTCCTCTTCCATGGTCACAGTCACCTACTACAACCCGTCCACCCTGGCGATTGAAACCGGGGCCGGAAGCACCGCCGGTGGCAACGTCATGCAGGTGTCCATCGCCGGCCTCGCCTTAAAGCCGCTCGCGCCCTTATGGCGATCCTCTAACCCGCTGAGTCTAAGCGCCAGCGCCTCTGATGTTTTGGAAAGTCCACCGAATGGCATACTTCCCTGTCCGTAGAGCGGTTCGAAAACCGGGCGAAGGCGGCACTGCTCTTATCGAATTCGTGCTCTGCACCAGCCTTATAGTCGTCCCGCTTTTTTTCGGTCTGATTGTCATCGGCTTGAGCCTGGTGCTCGCCAATCAGGTCACCGAAGTGTGCCGCGATACCGGGCACATGTTTGCGTATGGAGTCGACTTTTCTCAAACCAGCAGTCAGTTGCTGGTCACCAATCAACTGGCGCAGGGTCTCGGCATGACCACTACGGGAGGCAGCGGGGTGATCTATTTATCCGCCATCACCTATGTGGATTCCACCTCCTGCGCCGCCGCCGGCTACCAGGCCGATTCCACCCATTGCCCCAACATCAATCAGGCGGTGGTGGTCAAGCGACTGACCATTGGCAATACATCGGTGGCCAACAGCAGCTTCGCCCCTTCCATCACGCCCGGCATCATCGCCAGCTCCGGGAATATCAGCTCGTCCGGCTACTTGACTGACACCAGTGTCCGCGCCTCTTCATTCACAAATTTGATTACGCTGACCGTGGGCCAGTACGCCTATGTCGCCGAGATGTTCGTCAATCCGCCAACCACCGGCATCTGGAACCTTTTCAGCTCTCACGTCGTGACCGCGCGCTCCATCTTCTAAGTAGCCCATCTCCTAAGGCAGGGCTGGCCTCAACCCGGCGTTTCACTTGGACAAGCGGAGAATCTGTGACGCAATGGAATTGAAGGCGTCCGCCAGCGTTGCATTATCCGTCGCGAGAGCAAACATCCCGATCGGCTCACCTGGGTTGTAGTTCGATGCGCGCGGATCATTGGCAATCCGCTCCATGAAATCGGTGTCCATCGGGATACTCTCATTGCCGGACAAGCCAATGGAGTAAACCACGATGCCGTAGGTCGCATCCGAATGGATTTTCCGTGCAATTGAATCAGCCGCATTCATAGCCGCATAGCGGATGGCGAGCGGACTATCTGTCCGGATCTGCCCGCTGTAAGCGCCGCTCGTGAACGTTGCGACTGGCTTGTAGCCAAAGGTTGCGTTGCCGTAGGCATCCTGAGAAGGAATGTAGGCAAGATCTTTGCGGCCGTAGGGGACGTTGTAGCTGCCAAACGCCCCCGAACTGGTCGAGCTAAACGCGCAGCCAGAAGCGCTGATGGCTGGCGGTAGCGAGTAGCCTCCTGAGATGGAACTCGGCGTCACATCATAGACTCCCCCGGTATAGCCGGTTGCATTATCTGAACCCGACAAGTCGGTGAATCCGCCGGAGAGCACGTCCGTCGACGCGCAGCTGCTCGGGCCGACGTACTCGAGAGTGCTCGTATTCACCGCGTCGTACCGGTTGTCCCCCACAGTCTTTATGGGGTAGGTCGCGACGACGGCATTTGCCTGTCCATCCGTAAAGAACAGAATCACATTCAGCGCGCCCGGCTGATTGATCACGTTCTTGATTTCGTTATACGCTAAAGTCAATCCTTGCGCGGTGCTCGTCGCGCCCACACACACCAGGCTATTAATCACCGGGTTCAACGCTGGGCTGCCCGATTTGAAATAAAGCGTAGGCGCATAATCGACGTTCGCGGACGTGGAGAACGTTATCATTCCAAGCTGGTCGCGGCCATCAATAAAGTTGTTGGTAAACGACTCAACGGCCGATACCAGCGCGGCACAGGAATTCGATGCGTTATTCATCGAGCCGGACCGGTCCAGCACCAAAATGATATTTGCATTCCGGCGCGTGGTCTGGCTTGTCGCCACAATCGTGCCGGACGAAAAGTGGAGCAACTGCATAAAGTAGAGCGGGGCATGGACCTCAGCGGTGGCTGTTACCGTGATCAGGTTGCTCACCTCGTTGATGGTGATGCTCACGCTGTTGGCGACTTGCGCGCCTCCAAAGACAGTGGTGCCTAAAATACCGGGAGGAAAATTAGCCGCAAAATATTGCCTACCCACCGTCTGTGCGTTGGCGGTTTGCGAAGCAATCGTGTTGCCGACATTTAAGGATCTAGCCGCCGAAAGAGCCGCCGAATCTACCGCCGAACTCAGCCTCGCCTTCACCCAATACTGACACGCCGCATCGATCCCTAGCCCCATCATCGGCAGCAACACAAACGTGGACACCAGGGTGAACAGGACGAGAGAGGCGCCTCTCTCCGAATGCGTTCGATGGATGACTGGCAAGAAAGTTGACTCTTCTCTCTGTTCTTATCGGTAAAAAGGTCCGATACGTCAGTGCCATTCAACACCTGAATTTCTCGCCAGCCGGCATAAACTGGCGCTCCATCCCGAAAATCGTGCGGGCGCGCGATTCTCTCCGGCGCGCTATTCTCTCCGGCGCGCTATTCTCTAGGGATGCAGGCCGAACCGGTCGCGCTGACCGTCACTGAACAAGCGCTGGTGGGCCGCCGCATTGCCCTTTTCAGCGTCTCGGTTGGCATCTTCCTGGCTGCGCTGAAGATCTACATTGGATATCGCACACGCTCCACCTCGGTCTTCTCCGATGGGCTGGAGGCGGGCGGCGACGTCCTGTGCTCCGCGATCGTCTTCTTTGGCTTATGGCTGGCAGGCAAACCGCCCGATAAAGAACACCCTTACGGCCATGGGCGCTATGAAGCCCTCGCCGGACTCGGCGTCGGTGGCGTGCTTCTGCTCGCCGGAGCCGCCATCTTCTGGCACGGTTTGACCAGCGCCAGCCGGCACAGCTTTCTGCCCACTTACGCCCTTTATCCCCTGTTGCTCGCAGTTGCTTTGAAAGCTGCTCTGGCGGCCACCAAATTTACCACCGGCCGCCGCATCTCCAGTCCATCTCTGGAAGCGGACGCCTGGCATGACCTTACTGATCTGCTCTCGACGGCCATTGCACTGATTGCCGTGGGCGTCACGATCCTGGACCCACAGCGCTTTGGCAACGCCGACCAGATCGGCGGCGTGCTCATCGGTCTGATTGTCACTGGACTGGCCGTCCAGGTCGTCCGCCGCACCGTAGATAACCTGTTGGACACCATGCCGGAATCCTCCAAACTCGCCGAACTGCGCAGCTTAGCCCTGCGCGTCCCCGGCGCGCTGGGCATTGAAAAATGCTTCGCCCGCCGCACCGGCCTGAAGTATCACGTTGACTTGCACCTGGAAGTCGACCCGCTGCTCACCGTCAGCGAATCCCATGAGATCGCCGCCCGCGTACGCAGCGAGGTGAAAGGCAAGCTCTCCTGGGTCGCCGACGTGCTCATCCACGTAGAACCCTCGCCGGCGGTGCCGTCCGCGCCGGTGGCCAAGCCCACCAAAGTAGCGCATTACTGACAGCGATACTATTCGGTTAGCATGTCATCTTTCATAGCAACTTTCGGTGAGGTTATGTTGCGCCTCACGCCTCCCGGCTTCGAACGGCTTCTGCAAACTCCTCACTTGATTGCCACCTTCGGGGGCGGGGAAGCCAACGTGGCCATTTCCCTGTCCCAATTCGGCCTGCCTGGCCGATTCATTTCAGTTCTGCCCAGCTCGAATGCCATCGCCGACAGCTTCCTGGGCGAACTGCGCCGCTTCGGCGTGGACGATTCTCAAATCATCCGCACGCCCGGACGCATGGGGGTCTATTTCGTCGAACCCGGCGCCAATCAGCGGCCCTCCAAAGTTCTTTATGATCGCGAAAACAGCGCCATCGCGCTGGCAAAACCGGGCATGATCGATTGGGATAGCGCGTTCAAAGACGCTTCGTGGTTCCATATCTCCGGCATCACGCCCGCCATCAGCGCCTCGGCCGCCGAGCTGTCCATGGAAGCGGTGCATGCCGCCAAACGCCTCGGCCTGCAGGTCTCCTGTGACCTGAATTTCCGCAAGAATCTTTGGCGCTGGGGAAAAACCGCCGTTGAAGTCATGCCGCAGCTGGTCCGCATGACTGACGTTTGCATCGCCAACGAAGAGGATTGCCAGAACTGCATCAACGTGCACGTAGACATTGATGTGGAGTCCGGCAACCTGGAACGCGAGAAATATCAGGAGCTTTGCGAGCGCGTTCTCGCCACCTTTCCCAATCTCAAGATGCTGGCTGTCACGCTGCGGGAATCCAAAAGCGCTTCGACAAACGGCTGGTCCGCCTGCCTGCACGACGGAAAAGAATTTCTGCTAAGCCGCCGCTACGACATCACGCATATCGTGGACCGCGTCGGCGGAGGCGATAGCTTCGCCGCAGGCCTGATCTACGGACTCCGGCAGCTCAAGTCGAACCAGGAAGCGCTGGAGTTCGCGGTAGCGGCCTCTTGCCTGAAACATTCCATCCCCGGCGATTTCAACCGTTTTACCGTAGATGAGGTCATGGCGCTGGTGCGCGGTGACGCATCGGGCCGTGTGCAGCGCTAAGCCCCTGTCTTACCGCTATAATTTGTTACAGGTTATCTCCTGAAATGCAGTTCCTTAAGTTCCTCCGGTTTGCGGCTGTTCCGGCTTGTTCGCTCTTTCTGCTGGCGCAGCAGAATCCAGCGCCTGAACCTATCCATGGCGAGGTCACCAAGGAAACTCTGAAGAAGGGCTCATCGAGCACCACGGAAGCCGTGGCGGCGCCGGCGGCCGATGCGGCTGCCGCCGCTGGGGATGCAAAGGACAACAATGCGCCCTTCAGCATTTCGGTCAATGAGGTCATCGTCCCCGTCACGGTGACCGATGAAAAGGGCCGTTTTGTCTCTGACCTCGATAAAGAGGACTTTCAAGTCTTTGAGCAGAACAAGCCGCAATCCATTCGTTTCTTCACGCGCGAACGCAGCCAGCCCGTCGTCGTGGGATTCCTGCTGGATATGAGTTCCGCCAGCCGTATCCATTGGAAGAACTATCAGGACGCCACCATTGAACTGGTGCAAAATCTGCTCACCGGCGATCCGAAATACGCCGGTTACCTGATTGACTATGCGCAGGATGCCGAAGTCGCGGTCAACACTGGAACCGACCCGGAACCCATCGTCGAAAAAATCCGCAAGCTGAAACCCGGCGGCGGCGCAGCCCTTTACGACGCTATTTACCTGGCCTGCACCAACCGCAAACTGGTTCACGGCGAGCCGATTGAACCGCGCCGCGTCATCGTCATCGTCGGTGACGGCCACGATAATTCCAGCAAACATTCACTTGCTCAGGTTGTTGAACTGGCTCAGCGCAATCTGGTGACTATCTACTGCATCAGCACGCAAGCCTTTGGTTTCGCCAATCCCACCGACGATACGCTGGTAAAACTGGCCTCCGAAACCGGTGGCCGCGTCGTTTACCCGCTCGGCGACATTTATAAAGACACCGATGGCTATCTATCCCATCCGTCTGACGACGGCAACTATGCGCTCACCGTCGGCACCGGATCTTACCGCTCCGTGGTGGACGGCAATATGTATAAGGCCGTGGCCGACATCGCGGGCGAAGTAACCATGCAGTACATCATCCGCTACATCTCCAACAACCCGACCGAAAAGAGCTACCGCAACGTCAAGGTGGTGGTGGATCTCGGCAACGTAAAAGTGCGGGCGCGGCGCGGTTATTATGCCGCCAGTGCACCGCTGGCGGCGAATGTAGAGCCCTCCAAATAAAGTGGGTTTGTCCCGTTCGGGCTACCAACCGTACTCCATCAATCCCTAGCCTTTCGCCCGCTCCTCACGATAAGCTAGCTATGCGAGCCATGTCCTCCCGCCTCCTCAATATCCGCGAGTACACGCCGCGCGTCGGGCAGTATTCCCTTCTCATTTCGGAACTGCCGGGCCGTGGCATGCAAACGCTCGGGGTCCTTTTACTGGACCCTGAGACGGATCAGTTGCACATCCGGCTGCGGCGCGATTGGAATGCGCTTGCCTCGGAAGAAGACGCCGAAGTGCTTTCCGAACTCGAAGACGATTTGTCGTTGCAGGCGCGTCAGGAGGGCGGGGTAGTGGTGTTGGACCGCTTGACCGATTGGGTCTCGGGCGCCATCCGGGTTACGGATCGTGAGCCCGTAACGGTGCGGAATTTTGAGCGCGCTCTGGCTGACTTATACCGCCGGCACGTCCCGGTAGAAGTGGTGCGTTACCGGACTCACCTGCCTCGCTACGCGCTCACTGTGGCCGCCGGACCTTTCCTCACAAACCCCGAGGACATAGAAGCAGAGGAATGGGTAGAGACGCCACCGGATCTCCGCCTCGATCCGGACATGTTTGTCGCCCGGATTCAGGGCCACTCCATGGAACCGAAAATTCCGGACGCCAGCCTGTGCGTGTTTCGGCGCAATGTGGAGGGTTCGCGCAACGGGCGGCTGGTGCTGGTGCGCGCTTCTGAGCGGGCGGACGAAAATCGCTTCACCGTCAAGCGTTACAAAAGTGAAAAACGCGTGACGGAAGACGGCTTCGCCCAGACCCGTATTCGCCTGGAAAGCCTCAACCCGGCCTACCCCTCCTGGGACCTTGATGAAGACAGCGAAAAATATCAGATTATGGCCGAATTCATTCGCGTTTTGGAATAGACTCGAACCATGCAGATCACATCCGAACAGGCTGTATTTCTCCTCCACACCGTTCTGCCCTCGCTGGAGAACGAGCACCGTATCACCACCAAAGTTCTGAAGGCCATTCCGGCTGACAAAGCCAGCTACAAGCCGGATCCAAATGCCATGAGCGCCTTTGATCTGGCCTGGCACATCGCCAGTTCTGAGATCGCGTTCCTGCAGTCGATTATTCAAGGCGAATTTGAGATGTCACCTGGCGAAAAACCCGCCAGCCTGGACGATCTGATCAGCAACTATATGGCGCGCTTTCACGAAAAGGTGAGCGCGGTTAAGGAAATGACGGGCGACCAGTTAGCCCGGCAGATCGACTTCCGCGGCCTCTTCCAGCTTCCGGCCGTGGCCTATCTCAACTTCTCCATGAGCCACCTGATCCATCATCGCGGTCAGCTGTCGGTCTATCTGCGGCCGATGGGCGCAAAAGTTCCTTCCATGTACGGCGAAAGCCACGACGACCGCCAGGCGCGCTTGGCCGCGGCAGCCGCCAACTAGCTCCAAAACCCGTCGTCACAAGCGAGCGCGATTTTTCTCAAACTAAATCTCGCTCGCTTTCAATCGTTTACAAACCCAATCACCAAAGCCCGTACCAATCCCACCCACCCCCCTGTCACTCTGGAATCAGCCGGCCCGACATAAGCCAAAGCCGCTAGCAGAGCCGAGACTGTCAAGGAGCGGCCTCTCCCAGCCCGCAATACTGTCCAGGAGCACCAAATGACGCCCAGATCCATCCGCCGCGCCGCCGAGCGAAAAGCCAAGAAACAGGAGCTGAAAAAACTGAAATCCATGCCCCAATCAACCGGCCCCATCACGCCCGAAGGCAAAGCCATCGCCTCGCAGAACTCGACCAAACACGGAACCTGCTCCACCAAATTCCGCCTGCTCGAAAACGAATCCAAATCCGACTACCAAGCCCTGGAAAACCTCTGGTTCGAAGGCTACAATCCCCAAAACGCCTTCGAAACCGACCTCGTCCACAAGGCTATCCAAGCCGACTGGCTCGCCCGCCGGGCCGATCGTCACTACGCCGATCTCGAAGTCGATCTATTCACCGCCAACCCAAACCTCATCGACTGGACCCCGGAACAACACAAACTCCTGGCCTTGGCCGATCGCTACCGGACCGCGAATGCAAACGCTCTAACAAAAGCCCGCAAAGCCATCGAAGACTACCGGAAGAACCGCCGCGCCGAACTCAAAGCCGCCACGCCCAAGCCAAAACCCGAACCCGCTCAAGACCTGGACTTCGAAGGCTAAGACGACATCGGCAAAGAACTAGAATGGATGCGCAAAGAAGCCATCCGCCTGGGCTACGCCAACCCTGACGGAACCCCCACCGGCAAAAAAGACTAACCCAAAATCCCAATCATCTCACTCATTCCCCTCATCTGCGTCCATCTGCGTTGATCGGCGGCCGATCATCAAAACTGCTGCTCACCACTACACCCAAACCAACCGAACCGCCCAAACGAGTGGCAGCCCACAAACAACCAGTCCGTTCCGAAATCCCGCCAAAGTCGGCTTCTTCAACCTTCCCCACGCCAGCCTTCAATCGCTGTATCCGTAGAACTCTGCGTTGTCTCATGGTCCACGCCTTCCAGCAAAGCAATCACAGGACCCTCCATCGTTCGCAACCTGCCCTCATCCGGTCAAACCGGAGTTCGTTCCGTAATCCCGACCCCTCGAAATTGCAGCCGCCGCCTCTTCCCGCGCTACTCCGCCCGCAACGCTTCCATCGGATCAACCGCCGAAACCCGCCGGGCCGGAACATAACTCGCGATCACCGCGCTCGCCAGCAAACCCACCGCTACAAATCCATAAGTGGCGGGGTCCACCGGCTGCACTCCAAATAACAGCGACAGCATCAACCGGCAACACCCGAAAGCGGTCACCAAACCCACCACCACTCCTACGCCCGCCAGCCGCAGCCCATGCCGCACAAACATTTGCGTCAATTCGTGTTGCTGCGCCCCAACCGCCATGCGAATCCCGATCTCGCGCGTGCGTTGCGTCACCGCATACGAAATCACGCCATAAATTCCCACTACGCCCAGCAGCAGCGCCATGACCCCGGCGGTGCCCAGCATCACCAGCGCCATACTCGTGCGCGCCATCGACTTGTCATAAAGCTCCTGCAGCGTATGCACATCCGCCATTGGCAGGTTTCCATCTACCGTCCAGACAGCCTTCTGAACGGCCTTCAGGAACTCGGCTGATCCGGCGCGCCTGCTGCGGATCGCGATGCTGATACCGCGCTCCAAATTCACGTCATTGCCTTCAAAGTCCTTCATCATCGGGGGAAAATAGGCAATCGCCGGCGCCTTGACATTCAGGCCGTCGTTGTACGAATCATGCACCACGCCCACCACCGTGCGCCAAGTCGTTTTGTTGCTTTCGCGAATCCGTTTGCCGATGGCAGCCTGTGGATCATGCCACAGTTCGCGCGCCAGATTCTCCGAAATGATAGCCACCGGCTGGTACCCGTAAATCTCAGTCCAGTTGAAGTCGCGCCCCGTGATCAGCGGGTTGCCAAGCGTGCTGAACAATCCTGGCGACACAAACACAAAGCGGCGAATCGCCGGCAGTTGGCCTTCCCCATACTTGTGATCCTCGGCGAAAATCGGATCGTTGCTCATGTTGCCGCTCATCGGTACCGACGTAATTAACGCAGCCGAGGAAACGCCCGGCAGTTCCCGGATGCGGTCCACAATCGACTGCTCCATGTGCATCACCTGCACCGGATTTTTTACCTCCGCTTCCGGAATGTAAAAGCCCAGTGTCTGCACCTCGCCCGGCTTGCTGAAACCGGGGTTCACCTCCCGCAGAGCCTGAAACGTGCGCATCATTAATCCCGAACCAATGAGCAACACCAGCGCCAGCGCGACCTGCACCACCACCAGCAGGCTCCGCGCCCGGTGCTGTTCCCGGCTCTGGCTCGAATTCCGGCCGCCGCTGCGCAGCGCTGTGGCCACTTGCAGGCGCGCAAACTTCAGCACCGGAATCAATCCGAAAAAGAGTCCCGACAGCAGCGCAATCGCCAGCGTAAAAACAACCGTCTCCCAGTTGATTGAGATCTCATCCATGCGCGGCAAGCTGATGGCGGTATTCGCCACCAGTACGCGCAGTCCCAACGCCGCCAGTCCCAACCCAATCAGTCCTGCAGCCAAGCCAAGACTCACACTCTCTATCAGCAGTTCCCCAGCGATCTGCTTTGAGCCCGCGCCCAGCGCCGCCCGAACGGCCAGCTCCTGTTGGCGCGCTTCCGCCCTCACCAGCAGCAGATTCGCCACGTTCGCGCAGGCAATCAGCAGCACCACCGCCATCGTGCCCATCAGCACCCACAAGATTCCGCCGATGTCTCCCGTCAGGTCCTGTTTAAACGGGCGCACGTTGGGCGTCAGGCGCGCGTCCTCGAACATCTTCACGGAATATCCGGGGAAGGGCGGAAAGGATCGATATGTAATCGGAATCATGCGCGCCACGTCCGCATTGGCTTGCGCTATCGTGACTCCGGGCCGCAAACGCGCTACGCCCTGGTAGCTGAAGTTGCCCAGTGTCAACTTGCCGCGGTCAAACTGGAACGGCGTCACCAGCAGCGGCTTGGAATTCAGAAAGCGAAAGCCGGCGGGCAGCACGCCGATGATCTCCCGAGCGGTGCCATCCACCACAATGCGCCGTCCGATAGCCGACCTCTGTCCGCCGAATTTCGATTGCCAGTAGCCATAAGTCAGCAGCGTTGTCTGCGGACTCCCAGCCGTATCGTCTTTCGCCGAAAAGGCACGGCCGAGAATGGGACTCACACCTAAAAGCGGCAGCGTTCGTTCCGTAACCTGAAGGCTCGCCGCCTGTTCCGGTTCTGCTACGCCGGTGATGGTGACGCTATCGGTCCGCCACAGGCCGATATCGCTAAAACTCCGGTTCTGCTCCCGAAAAATATAGTAGTTGCTTGGCGCCATGTTGAGGTCTTCAAAATGGAGCGGAACCGACTTTAGCCACACGCCCACCAGTTCATCCGGGTGCACATAAGGCAGCGGCTTCAACAAGACGTTGTCGAGCACGCTAAACAAGGCTGCATTCGCGCCGATTCCAATGGCCAACGTCACCAGCGTCGTTGCTGTAAAAGCGGGAGTCTTCAGTAGGCGGCGGCAAACATGTCCTAAATTCATAAGCTCTGCCTGCTTAATACGAGCAAAGCCCACGAAAAGGTTCATCCCAAATACCTGAAGCAACACACAGCCCCCAGCTGAACCGCGACCCGTGAGGGAGCGGCCTCTCCCATCTCGTGAAACATTTCGGGAGCACCACAAACGCCGTATTTGCTTAATTCCGCAAATCGGTGAAACATCCGCTCTGTCAACGGCCACGATCGTCAATCAGACTAGAGCACTCAAGTCTGTGACGCGGCGAAACTACCGGGTTTGCAGACCCAGTGATCGTTGCCGCCCTGAGTTGCAGAACATTCGCGATCCTAATCCCTGCCGATCAGACCGTTGTCCGCAGCGAACTAGCCAATCTGTTTGGCCGTCCAATGCTTCGATGAAGTACCTCCTCCCATCGTCGGTGCGATTGCGACAAAACTCACGCCTCGTTCAGCGATTCTCATACAATCTTCTCCATGCCGCCTCCCCTCGTCCCATCCCTCGCCATCATCGCCACGCTCTTAACCACCCACGCACTAGCACAGCAACCCCACGAAGACTCCAGCGTCATCGCGCCCGATGGAACCGCTTACGTCACGCGTGTCGTTCCCGTACCCGGCACCATCAGTCCGGAAGCGCAAAAAATCCTTTCACGCGTCGTCTCTGACAAAGCTGTCCCGCAAACCCTGGAGCAGCGCCGCACCGGTACAGACAAATGGCAAGCTGGCGCCGGAGACCTCTCGAAGAAGCTCTATCCCGTGAACGTCTCGTCCGACACCATTGCCAGCGTTCCCGTTCGCGTCATCACCCCGCTGACGCAAGACCCCGAAAAAACTCATCGCGTACTCATCAATCTGCACGGCGGCGGCTTTAATTCGGATTCGGGCTCACTCACCGAAACCATTCCCATCGCTAATCTGACGGGAATCAAAGTGATAGCGGTTCTTTACCGCTTAGCGCCCGAACATCCCTTTCCGGCCGGGTTGGACGATGCCGTGTCGGTCTACAAAGAGTTGTTGAAAACCTATGAGCCCGGCCGCATCGGCATCTACGGTACCTCCGCCGGCGCCATACTGACCGCGGAAGTCACTGCAAAACTGAAACAGTTGAGCCTGCCTCTGCCAGGCGCAACGGGCATCTTTTCCGGCATGGGCGATTTCAGCCGCGTCGGAGATTCAATCGCCATATATGCGTTGAATGGATTCTCCGGCCATTTGTCACCTCCGGGCAAAATCGGTCAGTCGAAGGAATACACTGGCGCAACCAGCCCCGCTGATCCTGTTCTGTCACCCATCTACGCAGACCTGACCGGCTTTCCGCCCACGCTGTTCATCACCAGCGGAAGGGATCTGCTCTTAAGCGGTACCACAATTCTGCATCGAGCCTATTTGCGCGCGGGAGTAGACGCGCAGCTCGTCGTTTTCGAAGCACTGCCGCACGCGTTCTGGAATGACCCGGTTCTGCCGGAATCGAAGGAAGCCGACAAAATCATGGCCGGCTTTTTCGCCAGCCACCTGGGCAAATGAGGTCAATCACACCTCTTCCACAAGCTTTTTCAGGCGGTTTAAAGCGTGCTCCCATTCGCGCGAAATCATTTCCAGGTGCTCCGTCGCCCGCTTCAGTTGCCTGGAATCGAATTCGTAAACCCGCTCTCTGCCATCGCGCGCGCTGCGGATAAGTCCAGCGCGCGCCAGCACATGCAGATGCTTGGTGATGGCTTGCCGCGAAATCTCGCTGCCCGCGGCCAGGTGTGAAATGGAAGCGGGGCCGTCTTCGCAAAGCCGGGCAATCAGTCCAAGACGCGTCTCGTCGCCAAGCGCTGCAAAGATGGGTGCGGTACGCACCGCCCCCAATTTAAGCTGCCCCCGTGACATACTTCTGGAGCGAGTCCATTTGCGCCTGCCAACCGCCGGAATTTTCTGAAAAGGCTTTCGCGCGGCGAGCCAGGGAAATATTTTCGAATCCCGTTTCGGTGACAGTAATCATCGTGCCATTTGTAATTTCTTCAAGATGAAATTCAACAAGCGTGGTTTCGTCCTCAGTGGGATGGGCTGAGCCCGGATGCCAGCGCCAGGCGAACGTATGCTCGGGTTCCATGCGTTCCACCACCATATAGAACGGCTTTCCGTAACACGACGGATGCGTTGAGATAGCCTCGATCCGTTTTCCGATTTTAAACGGCGCGTCCAGCTTGGCTGAGAACCACTCACCAAATTGATCGGCATTCGTGAGTGCTTGCCACACGCGGGACTGCGAGGCTTGAATCGTCGTCTTTACTTCGATCTTGTTGAGTTCTGTCGTCGGCATGATGATACGCAACCTTATAGTTGCACTTTAGCCCCCGGCGTCCAGAAATGCAACCTAAAAGTTGCATTTTATTTGGGGCGCAGCATTTCGAACATGATCTCCGGCCTGATTTCAGCGTAACCGCCCGGACCCCCGGCCCGCAGGATCGGGTGCGCCGCGGCTGTATCGTAGATGCCGTCTTTGAGCAACGCCGGATCAATATGAACAGTGACTACCTCACCCAGCACCAGCCAGCTTTGAACCGGGTCGCCGCTGGCGCTTTTGAGCTGAACCACATCGGCCAACTTGCATTCCATGGCGGCGCGCGCCTCACCCACGCGCGGCGGCTTCACTCTGATGCTGTCCACCGGAGTCAAACCGGCGAGCACAAATTCATCGACCTCTGACGGAACCATCGCGGATGTGGCATTCATCGGCTCGGCAAGTGCGCGTGTTGCCAGGTTCCAGACAAATTCACCGGTCTGCTGAACGTTCCTGACGCTGTCCTTGTAGCCTACCGAGCAGAATCCAAGAATAGGGGGGGTGTAGTTGAAGGCATTGAAGAAACTATAGGGCGCCAGGTTGCGTACGCCTTTGGCGTCAAGCGAGGCAATCCAGCCAATTGGCCGGGGTCCAATGATGGCATTGAACGGATCGTGCTTGAGGCCATGCCCCTCGTCCGGGTGGTAAGTGTACATTCACAATTTGTACCAGCCCGCAGCCTAAATAATCGTCAGAAGCGCCAGTGCTCCCAGGTCTCCGGAAGCTGCCGCTTTCACCAGATCCTCCACCGTGCTCCCTGACTGTTCGGCGGCGGATTTCGCCAGGCCGCTCAGCTCCACCGTATCCTCAGCGGTCCTAGCCTTTGTTTCCTTTCGATTGACTTGCGCTGGTTGTGCAGGCTCTGGTTGTGCAGACTTTGTTTGGCCCGGCGGAGGTATCGCTGAAATGCCGCTCGTCATGTCTGCTGATTCCCACTGATCTCATCGATCGATCGCGGCTGCTTTTATAGGAAAAATCTGAATTGCCGTTAGCAACAAGCCTGTGGCCACGACAATCACGCTTCCCACCACGTTGTACCAGAGAAACGATATGTCGGTAAATGCAGCGCAGGCGAAAATCGCCGCTTCACCCGCAATCACTCCCCAGAATGCCGCCGTTCCCTGTACCCGCTTGAAGAAAAAGGCGAGCACGAAAACCCCCAGCAGCCCGCCGTAAAACAGCGAGCCGACTATGTTGACGCGCTCGATTAAAGCGCCGAAGCCGCGCGCCCCAATAGTGGCGAACGCTACGGCAAAAGTGGCCCAGAAAACGGTCAACACTCGCGAAGCAATCAGGTAATGCCCGTCGTCGGCGTCCCGCTTGATGTAGCGCTTGTAGATGTCGATCAGCGCAACGGTTGCCAGCGAATTGATCTCGCCCGACGTCGAGCCCATGGATGCCGACAGAATCACCCCGACCACCAATCCCACCAGCCCGATCGGCAAATAGGTGCGCAGAAAAGTCAGAAATATGTAGTTCGTATCGTCGAACGTGCCGGAGTGATTGAGCCCGGCAACAATGTTCAGCGCGTCATGCCGGGTGCGTTCAAATTGCGCTTGTGCTCCACGGAAAGCGCTCAGGCTCTGCGCCGGTTCTGCCGTCTTATGCAGCGAATCCGCCAGCTCATAGGCTGCCTTACGGCGCTCCGCGAATGCCTTGCTGTAGGCCTTCTCAGCCGGAGCCCAAGCGCTTGTTTGCTGCGCCCTGGCGGCCTCCAGCGGATGGAAAATCATCGGCGGCTGAACGAACAGCGACAACGCATAGACCATCACGCCGATGAACAGAATGAACAGTTGCATCGGAATTTTGACGCAGGCGTTGAAAATCAGGCTGAGGCGGCTCTGGGCTATTGACCTGCCTGTCAGATAGCGTTGCACCTGGCTCTGATCGCAGCCAAAATAAGCCAGCGCCAGAAACGCCCCGCCAATCAAGCCGCTCCAGATGTTGTAGCGGTTGGAAAGGTTGAAGTGAGTGTCGATAATGTTGATCCGATTGGCTGCCCCGGCCAGATGGACGGCATCCAGCAGGGAAATGCCGGAAGGCAGCGCGTGAATGGCGACAAATAGGCTCATGACAAGCGCGATGAAGATCATCGTCATCTGCTGTACGTCAGCCCAGGTCAGCGCTTTAATGCCCCCTGCCGTGACATAAAGTACTACCAGCGCTCCAATCAGGACTGTAATCCACCGGTCCGAGACGCCCAGCACAGCCGAAAGCGCCACCGCCGGCGCGTAGATGCCGATTCCTGCTCCCAGTCCTCGCTGTATCAAAAAGACGCTGCTGACCAGTGCGCGCGTCTTGGCGTCAAAGCGCTTTTCCAGATACTCATAAGCCGTATACACGTGGGCACGATGAAAAATGGGCACGGCCGTCATGCATAAGATCACCATGGCGATGGGCAAGCCCAGGTAGAACTGCACAAAACGCATCCCATCGATGTAGCCTTGACCTGTCGTTGAGATGAAGGTGATGGCGCTGGCCTGCGTCGCCAGAATGGAAAGGCCCATGGCGTACCACGGCATCGTCCTGCCAGCCAATAAGTACTTATTAACGGTGTTGCTGCCGCGGCCTCGCCACAGGCCGTAACTGACCAGTGATATCAGCCAGGCGAACAGGACGACCCAATCGAGGGCCCTCACTGGATAAGGCCTTTAAGCGCCGCTACATTGGCCCGGCTGACCTCGCCAAACGTATCCGCCGGGACACGCGCTGCGCGGCCGATGTGTACCTCTAAGATGTACGGATCAGTCATGAGTCCGGCGATCACCGGCTCTAACATTCCGCCCGCCGCCAGAATCGTGATTTCCGGCGCCGCAGCCTGCTGCCACAAGCGCAGGCGCTCCCGGCGTTCCGGCCATTCACCTGGCTCGCCTGGAGTCAGAATCCGATCCACCTGCGGCAGGCTCTTCAGCTGGTGAATCGCCGCAATCGGATCCGGGAGAAAATCGAACGCCCGGTGAAAAGTGATTTTCGTTCCCGGGGCAGCCTGCGCAATCGCGTGCAGCGTGTCCCAATCCACTTCGTCGTTCCGTATAAAGCCCGCCACCAGGCCGTCCACGCCCAGCGCGTCGATTTCAGCGGCGTTCTTGCAAAGGGTGGCCAGTTCATCGGGGCCGGACAACTCCATCGCGGCCTTCTCGCGCAACATCACTCGTACCGGGATTTTTACCGCCGCTAGGATTTGCTTCACCAGATCAAGGTCCGGGGTTAATCCACCGCTCTCCAGATCCCGCACCAACTCCAGGCGATCGGCGCCGCCCGCTTCCGCTTCGATTGCATCCGCAAGCGTATTGACTATAATTTCCAGGATTTTCGGCGTTGCTCTCATGCGGCTAATAGCGAAACAGCCGCGTCAGAAGATAAAGCACAGCCACTAGGACAGCCAGATACAACAGCACCGCCGCGTACACGTTGCTCCACGTATGCAGGAATGGCGGCGGATCAATTATTTCCGGTTCGGCCCGGTTGTCTGGCATCACCCTAGTTTCGCAAAGCCTGGAATGGTAATCAGCCAGTGATCGGCTACACTGAGAACCGTGGGAAATCAAGCCACACGCAACAGTATTAACGTTCTGATAGTTGACGATGAGGAATCACAGCGAGCCCCACTGGCGGCCATGGTGTCTTCGTGGGGGTTTAACGCCGAAACTGCGTCCGACGGACAAGACGCACTAGAGAAATTAGCCACATTTTCAGCCCATGTGATCATCACCGACTTGATGATGCCCCGCATGGACGGTTTCACCCTCTTAAAGAGGTTGAATTCTGACGGCAACATGCCGCCCTCCATTGTGCTGACGGCTTTCGGCAACATTGAAACCGCTATCCAGACCATCCATGATCTGGGCGCTTTCTGGTTCATGGAGAAGCCGATTCAGCCGCCCGCCCTCCGAGTTCTGATTGAACGCGCCGCCTCTCAAAGTCAACTGGCGGAAGAGACCGAACGGCTGAAACGCCGGCTTCTCTACGCGGGCGTCCTGGTAGACATGGTGGGGACTTCGCCGCAGATGCAGAGCGTGTTTTCCGTCATCCGGCAGGTGGCTCCCAGCAAGGCAGCAGTACTAGTGGTGGGTGAGAGCGGCACGGGTAAAGAACTGGTAGCCCGCGCGGTTCACCAGCTCAGTACGCGCAGCAACGGCCCTTTTGTCGCCATCAACTGCGCTGCAATGCCGGAGACATTGATGGAAAGCGAGCTGTTCGGGCATGAAAAAGGCGCCTTTACCGGCGCGCTGGAACGCCGGGCCGGCTGTTTCGAGCTGGCGCAGCATGGGACCATTCTGTTGGATGAACTGGCCGAAATGCCCTCAGGCACCCAGGCGAAGCTGCTGCGTGTATTAGAAGATTCCCGAGTTCGCCGCCTGGCCGGAAAAACCGAAATCTCTGTGGATGTCCGGGTGGTAGCCGCCACCAATCGCAACCTGGATGAAGCACTCAAAAAAGGCGATCTGCGCGAAGACCTTTACTACCGCCTGAATGTCTTTCAAATCGCCCTGCCACCCTTGCGCCAGCGCATGGACGATCTGCCGGTGCTCTGCGAAACCCTCATTTCAAACCTGAACCGCAAGCATAGCTGCAACGTAACTAACGTGAACTCTGAAGTAATGGAAGCGTTCAGGAAATACGCTTGGCCCGGGAACATTCGTGAACTTCGCAATGTGCTGGAACGCGCCGTCATCATGGCCGGTCAAGGAACAATTCAGGTGGCGCATTTGCCCTACGACTTCGGTTTCGCTGCCGGCGCCCGTCCACCCGCTCAGGTATTTGAACCGGAAAGCGTCCGCCTATCGGTCGGCACCACCGTCAGTGATGCCGAAAAGGCGCTGATTCAACTAACGCTGCAACACACAAAGAACAACAAAACGCGCGCCGCCGAAATTCTGGGCATCAGCTTAAAGACGCTGTTCAATAAGCTCAAGGAATACGGTGCCGAAGCGGCTGAATCGGCTTAGGCGTGTTTGCGAAAGCTACCACAAACAGGTAGGTTACTGGCCAACTGAGAATTGCCAGCGATAACAGGCGGCTCTGCCAGCCTATACCCGAATTCCACGTGCCGGTCGCCCAGCGTGTGACTGCGGCTTGAGACCAACCGCCTGTCCAGACAGAAGTTGACACGACGAGGATCATCAGCGCCGTGATGGCACATGCTTGTGCAACCGACAGAGTTGGTTTTCTAAGGCCTAGTCTAACTCCGATTGTGATCGGAAGAGCAAAGAACAGAGACTGTAGGAGGCCTTGAAACGACATCATTAGAATGACAACTGAGAGGCCGGGCGCGCTGTGGTTCTCGCCGCGATGACTCATCATCCAGAACATCCATTTGAAGGTGAGCGGATAACTCCAAATCGCGAGAAAGACGGTTCCTGTGATCCAAATGGTTCGACGTGATAGTGCACCCATCACGAAGCCACTCGTCCACGACCAGAAAACAAGCCCGAGAGTTGAAGACAGAGAAGAGATGATCGTTTCGTGAGGAGTCAGGCCGCTCGAGTAGGACGTTCCGTACTTCCAGTAGATCTGGAGATCCATGAACGCCGGCGTGCCCACCTCCCAAGCCATTCTCATTAACCGGGGTCCTAAGATGCCGACCACTCCAATGAGGGCAAGCCACGGACGCCACTCAATCCAAGGCGCTGCTTGCTGATGAACGATTAGACCCAACAAACTACACAGGGCCTGAGCAGGCGTCTCACCAGACTCAGTCAGATCTCCCAGCACCGCATCGCGCTCATCTGGCCTCAACAGCCGGGAGATTAGAATCAGCAACCGCCCAAAAACGTTACTCACAATGAGACCCAGTTCGCTGTGCCTCCCACGACACGCCGCGGCTTATCTGCCTAATTGCAACATAGAACGCTGTTGCTGCTTTTTTGCCCTGAGCGGTCACCTGCACCATGCGCTTAGCTCGGCCACCGCGTATGGCCGTTCCCTCGCCCATCCAGGTCTTAATAAAACCTTTCTTCTCCAGGCGGTCCAAAGTCGTGTAAAGCGCGCCAATCGAACACTTGTGCTTAGCAGTGACCTCAATTTCCTGCCGGATGGCCGCGCCATAAGCTTCTTCACCCAGTCGGACAGCCGCCGTCAGCAGCAGATATTCAAACTCGCCCAGCATGATTACCTACACATTGTAGACTAAATTCGATTAACATCACAATGAAGGAGTAATTGCCATGTTTTTCAGATCAGCGCTCTCAGTCTTGATTCTTGCCGGTTCAGCCATCGCGGCTGACCCGGTGTACATTCGCGCCAGATTATTAGCTGCCAGTGAACGTAAGCCAGCTCCAACGTTCACACTAACCGATGCCTCGGGAAAGCAAACGGGTCTTAATCAGTATCGCGGCAAAGTCGTGCTGCTCGATTTCTGGGCCACTTGGTGTGGTGGCTGCAAGCAAGAGATTCCGTTCTTTGTCGAATTCAATAAACAATACTCTGACGGAGGTTTGGCCGTGCTGGGTGTTTCGTTGGACGATGGCGGTTGGAAGATTCTAAAGCCTTGGCTGGACTCGCATCCGATTCCCTACCGAATTGTGCTTGGAGATGACTATACAGCCAAAGATTACGGCATTGAGGGCATGCCGGACACTTTCTTGATCGACCAGCAGGGGCGAGTTGCGGCGGCTTACCGGGCGGGGGTGATCGATAAAGATGATATGGAGTCAAACATCAAGAGCTTGCTCGCTGAGCATTAGCCACAGATGTTCGTTTTCCCGCCTCCAGAGAGGGTGATCGTTTCGTCAGGTCACTGGCTCCAATCGGGTCCGGAAGGCGGCCGTGTTGCGGGTAATAGCGGCGAAATTCCTTGGGCGTCATCTGGCGAGCGGCGCGAAACTGGCGGTTGAAGTTCGCCAGGTTCGCGAATCCTGCTTCTGAAGCGATGGCGCTGATGGCGCGGTCCGTTTCCACCAGCAGCATGGAGGCGCGGCCGATCCGGAGACGCACCAGATAGCTGCTAAGATTTTCGCCGACATGACGCAAGAAAAGGCGGTGCAGCGAACGGACCGAAAGATTACCCGCTGAGCATAGATCCGCCACCCGCAGCGGTTCGGTGAAGCGCTTGTGGACCAGATTCAAAATTCGATTCAGTTGAACCGCTTGATCGGGCATTGTCACCGCCGGCGCATTCTGTGAGCTGGCGAGCGGTGCGGCTTCTGCTTCGGCCAGTTCCGCCAACGTGGCCAGCGTCGCCTGCAAACGCTTGCTGGGAGAGGAAGAGAGCAGGTCCACCAATCGGGACTCCATATTCACGGCTGCATTTTCGGAAAAGTTCAATGCGGAGTTAGCTCGCTTGAGCAGCTTGCGGAGGGCCGAAAACTCCGGGCACACCTCTGCTAGCTGAAGAGCCCATGCACCGGTAAACCAGATCACCACCGCAGTGTGTGGCTGCGCTGCATCAAGCGTACTGGTGGATGCCCAGGTGTGCGGCATATCAGGAGGAATCAGCACCAGGTCTTGCGATGTGTAGGGTCCAATATGATCGCCAATGAAGCGCCACCCGCGGCTGTTAAGCGTCAGCGTCAACTCGTACTCGGGGTGATGATGCCATTCGAACGGAATTTCGGGAATCTCCCGCTTATAAACGCGGACTGAGCAACCGGCAGGGAAGGTCACTCGCTCAAATTGAGGACGCATAATTTCGTAGGCCTTCTATTTCGGCCACGGCAGATGAGAAATATGTCCGAATAGTATCAGAACTTGGCTTTATCGTGCGGTCTCGCATCACGCTTGCCTACATAGAATGGAACTCGAAGGGAACAACCGAATGCAATTCCAAGTTGACAATTTGCCCGAGGCAATCAGAGATGTGAAGCAGACTTTGCGGCGGAATCTGCCGAATTACACACAGATTTTCCAGGAAGTGGAAGCTGAGATGAAGCGTAAAGTGGACCAGATCGTCCAGGAGCGGGAAGCGGGCCAGGATGTGATTCCGACGCTGCAGTATTCCGACATTGAAGCCGGAACAGTTTCCGAACAAGCCAGAAACCGCGTGAAAGACCGCGGCGCTTGCGTGATTCGAAACACCTTTCCAGCGGCGCAGGCAACGGAATGGGATAACGAAATTGGCCGTTACGTGGATGAGAATGGCCTGACCGAAAAGCTGGCTCACGCCGCTGAAGACAAGTACTTCGGAACTTTAGCCGCAGCGAAGCCTCAGATTTACGGCATCTACTGGTCGCGTCCGCAAGTGCAGGCGCGGCAGTCCGAATCACTGACGCGGGTGCGATCGTTTCTGAATCACCTGTGGCTCAGTGAGAGTGAAGGGCAGCGCCATTTTGATCCCGATGAAGTTCCGGTTTATGCCGATAGAATTCGCCGGCGCCCGCCGGGATCAAATTCGCTGGGCCTGTCGCCGCATGTGGATGGCGGGTCGGTAGAACGCTGGTTGGATAAGAACTTCCGGAATGTCTACCGGCACGTCTTCTCCGGCGACTGGCGAAACTACAACGCCTTCGATCCGTCCTGGCGTCCGGAGGCCCGCGAGATTCCCTCACCCGCCGTCTGCTCCATGTTCCGCACGTTCCAGGGCTGGACCGCGCTGACTTCGCAAGGCAAGGGCGATGGCACGCTGCAGCTGATTCCAATCTCGAATGCCATGATCTATGTTCTGCTGCGGGCATTGCAGGACGATGTGCCTGAAACAGAACTCTGCGGAGCAAAGCCGGGCCGAGCCTTATCTGTTGAACCTGAGTGGCATGCGCCTCTGCTGAATGCGTTGACTTCGATACCGCTAATGCAGCCCGGCGATACTGTTTTCTGGCATTCGGATGTGGTTCACGCCGTGGAGAACGAACATAAAGGCCAGGGTTACAGCAACGTCATGTACATTGCCGCGACCGTCGGCTGCGATAAGAACACAGCCTATCTGTCGAAACAGGCGCCTGCATTTCTGGCGGGCAAGACTCCTCCCGATTTCGCTCCCGACGACTTTGAAGTTGACTTCAAGGGCCGTGCCACGGAGGCGGATCTAACTCCTCTGGGTCGACGTCAGTTGGGCTTGAATTAGCAAGAAACAGCCAGCTTTTGCAGTATGCGAATGACGCCGTCTTTGCCGCGCATGCCGATTTCGGTATGAGGACCGACGCAACTCGGGCAACCGGCTTCGCACCCGCACTTCGATGCCAAATCGAGAGCAGCTTTCAGCAATTCATCCTGGCGGCAAAATAGCGGCTGGCTCTGTCCAATGCCGCCGGGATAATTATCATAGAGCACCACATCGGGCTCGAACGAGGTTTTCTTTTCCGCCGAATCGTCCAGGACGGCGGCCGCCAGATCGCGCGGGTCGCTCAGCAGGAGGACGGACCCAACCGTCTTCAAGACATTCCCTAAGCCGTGCAGGGCATCTTGTAGGTCTGCTGTGGAGAAGGCTTCGAAATTGTCTCCGAAAAAACCGCCGGGGAAGTGCAGCCAGAAAGCAGTGGTGTGCATTTCCTGCTCCGGCAGCGACAACTGGCCTGCGCCTACGTTTTCCAGCGTGTAGAACTTGATCTTCTTAAAACCGACAACCTGCCGTTTCACCCGAACCTCCCCATGCACGGAGAGCGCGGTGGAGACCTGGTTCACCTGGTGAGATTCCAGGTTTGCAAGTTCGCTGACTTGCGTATAGACAACGGCGTCAGTAAAGTAATCTGAATCCACTTCGCGCACGAAAGCTTTCCGCCCATCGTAATCTAGTTTTTCCACCTGATACTGCCGCGCATCATGTAGATAGATCGCCTTCTCATGCAGGGTGGTAAGTGCCGAGGGGAAATCCACGTCGCCAATAATCTGGTGCTCGTGCGTGATATCAATCACCAGGAAGTTGTCGCTTGTGACGGCGCGCAGGCTAACCGAATCGGCCGGATAGCTGTCATGAACCCAATGCCAGCTATCGCCGGAATGGTGGAGCAGTTTTAAATCTTCCGAGAGGAAGCGGCACATGGCAGCAAGGTCGTGCCCGCCATATTTCTCCCCATCCCGCAGCGGCAGTTCGAAGGCTGCGCATTTGAGGTGGCTGAGCATGATTTCCAAGTTGTCGGCCTTGATATGCGCCTGCTCCGGTGAGCCGGAAAAGAAATACTCCGGGTGCTCTACGATGTACTGATCGAGCGGCGCGCTAGAAGCTATGAATACAGCAATGGAGGAGCTTTGCCGGCGGCCGGCTCGCCCTGCCCGCTGGAGAGTGGAGGCAATGCTGCCCGGATAACCAGCCAGAACCACCGCGTCCAGCGATCCGATATCTACTCCCAATTCCAACGCATTGGTTGCAATGACGGTTCGGATGTTACCGTCGCGCAGCCCTTGCTCAATGTGCCGGCGTTCTTTGGGGAGATAGCCGCCGCGGTAACCACGGACAGCCTCATTTGAGAACGGCAACTGCGCGCAAGCGTCCTTCAGGTAAGTCGTCAGAATTTCAGTAGCCAGACGATTGTTTGTGAATACCAGCGTTTGCTGCTTCTGACGGATGAACTCTGTGGCAATGCGGCGAGTCTCATGCAGATAGCTGCGGCGGATTCCCAACTGGCGATTGATAACCGGAGGATTGTAAAAGACGAAGTGCTTGTCGCCCGCAGGAGCGCCGTTGTCGTCCACGGTCACGAACGGCTGGTCAGTGATGGCCTGCGCGAGTTCGTTCGGATTGGCAATGGTAGCCGAGCAGCAGATGAACTGCGGCGAAGAACCATAAAATTCGCAGATTCGCTTTAAGCGTCGAATGATGTTGGCCAGATGGCTGCCATAGACGCCGCGGTAGTAATGCAATTCGTCGATGACGAAGTAGCGCAGGTTTTCAAAAAGCTTTGCCCACTTGGTATGGTGCGGCAGGATTCCGGTATGCAACATATCCGGATTGGTCAGGATTACGTTGGCTTTGTCGCGAATCGTACGGCGTGCGTCGGAAGGCGTGTCGCCGTCGTAGCTGTGGCAGGTGAAGGGTGTTCCCAGCGCGTCGTTGAGCTTTTGCAGCTCCAGCCGCTGATCTTCGGCGAGAGCCTTGGTCGGGAACAAGTAAACGGCTCGCGCAGCCGGGTCGTTCAGCAGAGAATGAACCACCGGCAGGTTGTAGCAAAGCGTCTTGCCGCTGGCAGTGGGCGTGACCACTACCACGTTTTTTCCCTCCAGCGAGTGCTGGACGGCAGCAGCCTGGTGCGTATAGAGTTTTTGGATTCCGCGTTCCGCCAACGCCTTTGCAACCCGGGCGTTCAGCGCGGCAGGGAAGTCCGCATAGCGGGCCGGGCGGGCTGGCTGATGACGAACCGCTCGAACCGGAGATTCCTCATGCTGCATCGACTCGAGAAATCGCGCCGCCAGCGATTGCACAATCGAAGAACTCTGCACTGCGAGCGCTTCACTTGCGGACACCGTGCCACTGAAATCCAAGCTCAAATTCATTGGTTCTCCTATACCGTAGCCGAATTTTCAGTGGAGAACAAGAGGCGAAATTGTCGGCGGCTCATCACTGAATCAGGCCGGCCAGACGCTGCACAGTTTCGAACGTGTCGGAGTCGGCGGCTGATTTGTCCTCGCGATAACGCTTGACACGTGCGAACCGAAGCGCCAGACCGCTGACATATCGCGAACTTGCCTGAATTTCGTTGAAAGCGATTTCCACCACCAGCCGTGGCTGCACGTAAACGACATATTTGTCGCGAGCTACTTCCAGGTTCAATAGAGCTTGAGTCTGCCAGGACAGCATTTCATCTGTCAGCCCTTTGAATGTCTTGCCGAGCATGGCAAAACCGCCTTTGCGCGTGTCTCGAGCGCCCAGATGCAGATTGCTCAACCACCCCCGGCGTCGTCCGTTACCCCATTCAGCGGCCAGAATGACGAGATCAAGCGTTCTGGCCTGCTTGATTTTTAGCCAGCTTTGGCCGCGCGCACCTGCCGCGTAAGGTGACGTCCTGGCCTTCGCCATCACGCCTTCGTGGCCTTGGGCCAGCGAGGCATGAAGAAATTCCTCCGCACGATTGGCGTCGCCGGTCACCATGTTGGGAATTAAGTTCTGGCCGGGAACTATGCGCTTTAATTCGTCGAACCGGGCGCTCTGTTCCACATCCAGAAGAGAACTGCCGTTCAGATACAGCAGGTCAAACCAGAAAGGCGTCATGGGCAACTCGACGGCCAGGGAGTCCACATCCGTTCTGCGCCCGAAGCGCCGCATGGACACTTGGAATGGCTGAGGCCGCCCATCTGGCATGAGGCTGAGCACCTCGCCGTCCAGAATCAGATTGTTTTCCGGCAACACCCGAACTGCGCTGACGACCTCCGGGACAGCTATGGTGACGTCGTTCCCCTGACGGGAATAAACGGCCACCTCTTCGCCCGATTTATGAACCTGGACCCGCGCGCCATCTAGCTTGTATTCGAGGGCCGCTTCGCCCAAATCGTCAAGCGCTTTAGATACGTCCTCCGCCGTGCCAGCCAGCATAGGCTGCAGCGGACGAAAGAGTTGGATATGAAACTGGGTCAATCCCGCTTCGCCATGTTCAAGGATGGCGCGCGCGACGGCGACCGGGCTGCCCGCCAGCATAGAAGCGCGCCGGATGCGTTCCGGTTCAATGTCGGATGCTTTGGCAAGCGCTTCGAGCATGATTCCTTCCAGGGCTCCCTGTCGCAGTTCTCCCGCCAGCAGCCTGGTCAGAAATTGCTTTTCATCGCGGGTAGCGCGGGCGAATAACATTCCAAGCATGATCCGGCGGCGTTGTTCAGCACCCGAGCCTTGAACGTCGGCGATTTCGCTAAAGGTGGCGTCAAGGTCGTTTACTTCGAGCGTTGGGAGTATAGCGGAACTGCTGGAGACTTCGTTGAGGCTGGTCTGCTGTAAGGCTGCATAGCCGATTCCGATGCGGCCTTGGCGAATGGAACCAGAGAGGAATGCAACTGCTGCTTCGACTTCATCGGGACGCAGTTGACGCAGCAGCGCAGCAAGAATATCGGTCTTCTCGCGGCGTTTGGTTGTCTCGGCAATTTGATGAGACGCTTCGACAACCCTGGCTAACAGCATATGTTCAGACTAGCTTGTCTAGGTGAAACCCGAATGCTTGAAAGAGTTCACTATCTTGGATGAGGCTGCGGCACGGGAGTGTGTCAGGTGCGCATGCGAGCCATTAAATATAAGCCCGCGAGCGTAAAAATCACATCTGGAGACCAAGCCGCCATGATGGCTGGCAACTGATTCAGATCCCCTACCTGTTCGAAGATCGTTCCGATTGTCCAGTAGCCAATCGCGATCAGAAAGCTCACCCAAACGCCGGTCATTGCGCCTCGATTTCCGGCCACGAAGGCAAACGGAACGCTCAGAATCGGCATAATGAGCGCAAACAGGGGAACCGCAAACTTCTTGTAATACTGCACTCGCAATGAGGTGGTGTCCAGGCCGGAAGCTTGCAACTCCGAAATGTAGCGTTTTAGCTCCTCGAAGTTCATCTCCTTGTATTCCTTCTCCTCTTTTACAAACCAGGAGGGAGTCTCGGTCAGTTCGGGAAAGCAGGCGGTGCTATTGAAGAAATTCTGGTATTTCGCCGCCGGACCGTGCATGTCCTGGCTGAGGCCATTCTGGAAGACCCAGGTGTGCGCTTTGTCGTCCCAGCGCGCCCGTTCGGCTGAAACCTGATGAACAATCCGATAGGTACGAGGATCGAGCTCATAGACATTCACCCGGGTCATGACATGCGTTTCCGGGTCAAGATGCAAGAAGTTGTAGACGCGCGAACCATCGCCATAAACCCACTGGCGGTCTGGCCGGAGATAAGTAGCAACCGGTTTCTTTTTGATCTCCGCACGCAGCATTTCCTGACGGCGATTCGCGTCCGGGATGTAGAAGTGATCGAATCCAAACAACAGGAGACTGATGAGAAAGCTGGCGACAAGGACCGGCGCGGCCAGACGGTGGACACTTACGCCGCCAGCTTTGAATGCGGTCACTTCATTGTGCTTTGTCAGAATGCCGAAACAGATCAGCGAGGCGACAAGCGTGCCGATGGGCGTGATCTGGTAGATGAGACTGGGCGCAAGGTGCCAAAGGTAATCCACCATGGTCGACATACCTATGTCGTTCTTCACCATGTCGCCCAGCAGTTCGAAAAACGTGAAGACTTCAATGAGCACAACGAGGGAAAACAACAGCACCGCGAAGTAGAACAAAAAGCCATTCAGCACGTAGCCGTCAATCAGCATCGGCTTGAGCCAGACCACGCGCAAGCGGCGCGGCGCAGCGATGCGAACCGGCTGGTCTGTCCATTTCCTGAACAGAGCGGCCGTACGCATCCAGAGCGAACGCAAGCGCGCAAAGCCGTCATTATCGCCAGGCGTTTCCAGGCGCGAAAGCAGAATAATTCCGGCGATGGCGAAGACGAAATTCGGCGCCCAGGCGGCAACCGGAACCGGCAGGCTTCCTTTTTTCGCTAAGCCGAGGAGCGTGATGTAGCCCAGATAGTAAGCAAAGGCGAGAATCACAGTCAGAACGAAGGCCGCCGACTTGCCGCCTTTACGCGATGACACTCCGAGCGGAATACCCACCAGCGCGAGAAGAAGGCAAGCCAGCGGGAGGGCGAACCGCTGATTCAATTCGATGGAAGCGTCAATGTAATCCTGACGCGAAAGATCATGGCGGCGCAAGACTCGCTTGTAGAGCGGCCAGGTATCCAACTCCTGGACGGTCTTATTGACTTGCAGTTCGGCTTGCTCCTGCGCCTGCAGCACTTCCACCTGGTTAGGCGATGAAGTGGTGATGACCTTGCCGTCCTTATCGCGCTCCGTAGAGCGGAAATTCTGCATGTCGAGGATGATTCGGTTGTTCTTTGCATCGGCAGTCGGGATGGCTCTTTCGGCCACCATGATGCGCGGACCCTCGCCGCGGTTCTTGCCTTCGCGCTCCAGATCTTCTTTGGGCGTTACATCGGCAATGAATACCTGATGCCAGATTACCTGCTTGTCGACGTTTTCAACGTCGCCGATGTATAGGACAGTTTTGGGGAATTTCTCGTCAAAAATTCGAGATTCGATGTTGCCTGTCAATTGAGCGGCCGCGAAGTTACGGGCCGCCAGGGTCTCCAGATGCAGCGAGAGCGGGGTGAGCCAAAGTGACGATAGGGCCGTGACAACCATTGCCAAAAATGCCAGCAGCAGGACGGGTCGGGCAACTGTCGCGCTGGATATGCCGCTGGCCCGCATCGCCGTGATCTCGTTATCCGCCGACATCCGGCTCAGGCCGATAAGAATGCCGACCAGGACGCCCAACGGCAAGGCGAACGGGATCGTGGAGGGTAGGGCATACAGCAGCAGCTTCGCAATGACGGGAAGTGGAACCGACGCCCGCACTAAAAAGACCGACAACTTTTCGATAGTGCGCAGAAACAGCACAAAGACGAAAAGAAGTGTTCCCACGGCGGCGCTGACGTAGACTTCACGAAACACCGCGCGGCTTAAAATACGCATTGCTACTTAACGGCCACCAGTGCGGGAGCGGGGACAATCGGCTGTTTACCCGATTCGTTTTCGGCGCGCGCTAATTCCAGGCTGTCGAACAATAACGATGGGCAGATGACGCTGGAGGTAGTTGCGTCCGTAGAGATGTCGGCGAAGTTGAAGGCCGATCCATTGTTCATGTAATTGAGAACGTAGGGATGATCGGAAGCCAGGTCGATATCGCGCAGATCTTTGGCGCTGAACTCTTTAAAACGAAGTCCGCGGACCAGTTCTTCGCGCCCGTCGGGGTAAACACGGTAAGCCAGCACGGGCGAACTTAACGTGCGCGCATACCCGTCTTTTTGAAGCTGTCTAGCCATGCTTTGCAATTCGTCAACGTCCGCCGAAAATGGAAAATCGATACGTCTGATAAGCAACCCGAACTTGTTCCCTGAAGCCTTCACTTTCTCAATCAGTTTGGCTTTCATTTGTGCTTCAGGTGTGGTCTCTTGCGCCTGCACAAACAGGTTGCCGATCACACCTTCCTGCGCGCCAAACCCACCGGGCAAGCGGCCATGACCATTGGATGAATCCACATCGCGTACTGGTTGCCGGCTTGTGAGAAAACCTTTCAAGGTTCCTTTCTCGACGATGGTGACCTTCTGTGCCTTCACCCCCTCGTCATCAACGGTATAAGCGCCCACCAGGGCAACGCCTTGAGCGTCCTGCACGGACGGGTCATCCACCAGGCTCATCCACTCGGGAAGGACTTTGGCGCCCACCTTGCCGGCCCAGACGCTTTCCATGACCTGAGGCTCGTGGGCGCCGGGAGGGGCTAAGGGTTTTCGATGCAAGCGCGCCGCGTCGCTCATCACAGAAGCCATCATCTGGGCGGCCGCTTCCTGATCGAATAAGACCGGGCCCGTATAGTCGTCTGCCACAGGCGCCTTCGCCAAAGCGTCGGTCTCACTTGCCACTTCTTCTACTGTCTTGACCAGCGTTGCTTCATCGGGGAACTGGCCTGGGTTTGCTGGCGTAAAGGCAACGTGATTCCAGACGTAACTGCCGTCAGCCACCCTGCGCCTGCGTCCGAATAGAAAGATCGTTCAAATCCTGCGGTACGCGAATGATGGTGCCTTCCGAGTTCACCAGTCGATAGGCCGAGCCAATCACACGCAATGAGACACCGGACGAGTGGAGGCCCGGATGATCGACAAATTTTGCCGAAGCGCGCCGTAGAATGCCCTCCCAACGGGATTGATCGAAGTTGAATGGCTCGATCTTTTCAAGTTCCTGAATAGGGGCAGCCGGCGCAAAATCCGGTGTTTTATCCGGATCGGAAATCTCCCGCAAAGCGTTCCGCTTGTGGGTCATCTGCTCAGTGACTTCCTTGTACATGCTGTCGGTGGCGAGCCAGAGCGACTGGCGCAGGACCGCATAGTCGTCATCAATCGCCAGCATGCCCAGCCGCGGGAAGCCACTGAAAATGGAGTTTGTGTTATCGAACTTGTAATCACCCACGCGCACTACCAGCCGCGGCACGCGGTAGTGATTACTGTTGGAGTAAAGCAATCCGCCCAAACTAGCAGCGATGGCGACTTCCCGTGAATCGCCGCTGTCATATTCAATAAAGTAAGGCTTGTCCAGATCATTTAGCTGGAGCGCCTTCGACCTTGCCAATTCGTCGAGCATGGCCCGAAGTTGAACATCTTTCCGCGCGTCAGATGCGGGATCGCCCGCTTGGAGTAAGCCGGCGAACAGGAAAGCGAGAAGCGTTCGGCTGCCCATTATTCGGCCTCCGGACGAGGCAGAAGCGGCATTTTGCGCTGTGCGTTCTGTTTCTTTTGCGTTTCTATCTCAGAGACAAGAATGGCCGGGGACACCGCCGAAACGGGTATGCTGCCGGACTCGGCGCCACAGTAGCCGTTGAAGATTTCAGGTGCGTCGGACGTGGCAATGATCTTTTGGAAGCTTGCCAGCGGAGTGCCGACTATATCTACGCCGCGAATTAATTCGTCCGGTCTGCCATCGGGGAAGACGCGGTAGACAACCAGCGGCACGACAGTAAACGCCTGCAGTCCTTGACGCCCGGTCGTGGTGTAACCGCTGGAAACCTCTTCGAAGTAGAGCCCATACGGCTTGTTTTGCTTCTTGATTTCGTTGACCAGTTGCTGTCTCAGTTCCTTGCTCGATACCTTTTTCGACGATTCGACAATCAGATTCGACTGGCGGGATACAATCTCATGCCCTGGCTGGCGGCGCCCGTGCCCATTCGAATGGACAAACTGACCTACCGGTGACCGTGACAGCAAGAAGGTTTTCAGCACGCCATTTTGTACAACCTGCACCGGGGCTGCTTTTACGCCTTCATCATCGTATTCGTAGTACCCGATGAGATCTTTTCCTTCATAAGTGCGAAGGGTGGGATCGAAATTGACGCTCAGGAAATCGGGCAAGACTTTGGTGCCCAGCATTTTTGTGAAGGTCTGACCTTCTGAAATATCCTTCTGCCGGTGTCCCTCTACGCGATGTCCAAAGATTTCGTGAAAGAACACGGCCGAGGCACGCCCGGAGAGAATCGCCGGGCAAACGATGGGTTCGGCGGGCGGAGCGGCCGCCAGATCGTCGAGCATCTTGGCCAAATCCCGAACCTTACCCTCCACAACTCTGTCGGAAGGAATATGTGACGGGTCTGCTACCTCCACGCTAGTGAAGTCATTGAGCTCCATTCCATCCGGCGCGACCGAGCCGCCCGAAATCTCAATGCGAAACAGATTGTGGCCCTGCTCAATAGAGGCGCCTTCGGTATTTACAAAGGTTCGGATTTCGTGCTGCGCGTGGAAGCTGACCTCCGACCCCATGACGAGAGGGTGGCGTCTGAACTCCGAAGACCAGGTCCGGACGCGTTGCGCCCAGGCCTGCTTGTCATAGGAGTACGTTTCGGGCAGTTGTGAATAGGTTGCCGCCGGCTCACTGGAAAAATCGGCGTCTTTATCGGCTTGTTCGGCCAGCAATTGCTGATCGGTCTTCAACTGCAACAGCCGTCGCGAAGCCAGCCGATAAACGTGATCCGTTTCGCTCCACAGCTGGCGGTTGATCTCATTGGGATCGTCATCAATGGAAAGTGGAACAAACGATGTGAAGCCACCGCGCGAGCCTTTTAGCGGATGGTAATTATCAAACGCGGGCGAGCCGACGCGGATGGTGGTGTCGACCCCGCGGTTATGCATGTGATTTTCTTCAATGAGTGCGCCGAGGGTGGCGGAAGCGGAATCGGCCTGCTCATCGGTGGACTCATACGCCATATAATACGGCGGCGGTTCGGCTTTGGCTTTCAACGCCGTAAATTCACGATTGAGTTCGGTTGACAGAATGGCCGGGAAAGCGGGCGCAGATACACTGCTGGCGGCCCAAACACATCCGGAAATGAACAAGGCTGACAGGCACAAGATTGGAATGTGAGCTTGTGCGCTGGGAGATAGGAGTCGGCGCAACTTAGAGGATATCGGATTCGACATTGGCAGGCTTATGCCTTTGCAGTTTCTGCTGCCAGCGCTTTCAGGCTTTCGGTGAAAGGCGCACGCGCCACGCCCCGTTCGGTAATGATGCCGGTTATGTATCGGCACGGGGTCACATCGAATGCCGGGTTGGCTACTTTAATGCCGTCGGGCGCCATATGCACACCGTGCACATGTGTAACCTCGTTCGAGGCTCTTTCTTCAATAGGAATGAGGTCGCCTGAGGACAGCGTCAGGTCTAGCGTAGAAATAGGGGCGGCCACGTAAAAGGGGACGTTGTTCTCTTTCGCCAGCACCGCGACTGAGTACGTGCCCACCTTGTTCGCGACATCGCCATTGGCGGCAATCCGGTCGGCGCCCACCACAACGCAGCCAATCCGTCCGCTCTTCAGGAAATGACCGGCCATGTTGTCAGTGATCAGTGTGGTCTCAATGCCGTCGCGCTGCAATTCCCAAGCAGTCAGTCGCGCTCCCTGCAGGAAGGGGCGTGTCTCATCGGCAAAGACGTCGATCTTTTTGCCTTGTTCGACGGCCGCTCGAATTACGCCTAGAGCGGTTCCGTAGCCGGCGGTCGCCAGCGCTCCCGCGTTGCAATGCGTCAGCACCGTTTTGCCATCCGGCACCAGGTCTGCCCCGTGACGGCCAATAGCGCGATTAATGGCGATGTCTTCCTCACGGACCTTTTTCGCTTCCTCAATCATCCGTTCGCGAATCACTTCAACCGGCTGGCTTCGCAGCGAAATGTAGAGGTTCCGCATGCGCTCAATACCCCAAAACAGGTTCACGGCGGTGGGTCGTGTTTTGGCCAGCGTTTCGCAGATGACTGGCATGTCGGCTTCCAGATCGGCCGAATGCAGCGCACCGATAGCCACGCCCATCGCCGCCGCTACGCCAATAGCTGGTGCGCCACGAATAATCATGGTGCGGATGGCGTCGGCTACTTCCACATAAGTGCGGCAAGTGACGAAGGCGGTTTCGCGCGGCAGGCGCGTTTGATCGATCATGACGACACCCGCCGGTGTCCATTCAATTGTCTCGATGGTTTCGGTTAGAACTGCAGATGATGTCATTTATTTATGTTGAAAGAAGATTCCTACGACCGCGACCGAGTTGTAGCAGGCGTGCATAACGGTGGAGGGAATGATGGAGTTGGTCCGGTAGCGGACAATGCCGAGCACAGCGCCAACAAGAGAGACAGCAGCCACATACTGCCAGACGAACTTATATTGAAAGGCGTGCAGCGATCCAAAGATAAGGGACGTGAGCGCGATGCCGGCCACCACGCCTAACGTGCGGCAGAACAGAGGCTGTAGAAAACCTCTGAAAAGCAATTCCTCAAATAGCGGAGCTATCGTTATAGCCATGACCCCGAACAGCGCCAGAATGACGGGCTTGTCATTCAACTGATCCAGGATGTCCATGTGTACCTCAGGGGTATGGAAGAGGGTTGCAACGCCGCTCACCAGGGGTGAGAGGCACATTCCGCCCAATCCGATCAAAACCAGGATTCGAGGGGATGTGGTGCGCTGCCAGCCGAGCGAGGAAAAGACCGGCTTATCGTAGCGAAGCCGAAGAGCCAGTTGAAACGCCAGGTAAATGGCCACATAGAATGCCAGTTGGGTGGGGAAGAGCAGCGGCGTGGGGTCATTCTTCAGCCGGGGCAGAGCTAACGTTGCGCCCGCGGCCGCAAAGAGGATCACCAGGATCATGGCGATCAGCAGGCCGAAGACGACAAGAAGATCCAGCCAGCCCCAGAACGGTTCGCGCTGCGGCGGTGGTTCAAGCGATTCGGATTGATAGGGGACGCCGACCTCTAAAGGTTCTTGAGGGTCGGCGAGGGGCGAATTGTCGGGCTGCGGTTCCAATCTCTAATTATCGCGAGCCGGTTTAAACTCGCCTACCCGAAGCGATGCGCCGTCACCGGAAGGATGTGCCGGGCGATTAGCGCCCGGCCGGCGAAGGCAGTTCCGGCATGATACGTTCCAGCGTGAATGCTTCGAAAATATCTCCGACGTTGATGTTGTTAAAGTTCACCAGCGAGATACCGCATTCAATTCCGCTTTTGACTTCACTTGCGTCGTTCTTAAAGCGTTTGAGCGCCTCAATTTTGCCGGTGTGGATCAGTTCGTTGCCACGTTTCACGCGCACCTGGCTGTCACGGCGAACCAAGCCGTCACTGACGTAGCAACCGGCAACTGTACCCACCTTGCTGATCTTGAATACTTCCTTGACCTCAACGTGGCCCTGGATGGTTTCCTTGTACACCGGGTCTTGGAGGCCGGTCATGGCCAGTTTCACTTCGTCAATCAGCTCATAGATGATGTTGTGCTGGCGAATCTCGACTTTGGCTTGCTGCGCAGCGGCCTCGGCGCTACGGTCGGGCTTGACGTTGAAGCCGATGATCAGAGCTTCCGATGTGGAAGCCAGCAGGACATCGCTCTCGCTAATGGCGCCCACGCCGGCGTGAAGTACGCGCACGCGGATTTTGTCAGTAGACAGGCCTTGCAGCGTGTCGGAAAGCACTTCGGCGGTACCGCCCACGTCGGCCTTGATGATGAGGTTGAGATCCTTGAGATCGCCCTCTTTGAATTGCTGGTGCAGCGAATCGAGCGTGGCCACGCGCGCGCCCTTTGCCATGGCGGCGTCGCGGGCTTTGGCTTCGCGATAGATGACAATCTGCTTCGCTTTCGATGTGTCGGACGTAACCTGGAAGCTGTCGCCCACTTCGGGCAAAGCATCCAGACCAATAACTTCCACCGGCATTGAAGGCTCGGCTTCACGGACCGGATTGCCGCGGTCGTCGAACAAGGCGCGAACCTTGCAGAACAATGAACCGCAGATAAAGAAATCACCAACGTGCAGCGTACCGTTGCGGACCAGCATGGTAGCGACCGGACCGCGCCCCTTATCGAGCTTGGCTTCGAGCACATTGCCAATGGCGGGACGATTGGGGTTTGCCTTCAGATCCTGCAGGTCGGCAACCAGCAGAATCATTTCCAGCAACAGATCAAGATTCTGGCCGGTTTTGGCCGAAACCGGGGTCATGACGGTATCGCCGCCCCAGTCTTCCGCCAGCAATCCGCGATCAGCCAGTTGCTGCTTCACGCGTTCCGGCGCGGCGTCGGGCTTGTCGATTTTGTTAATGGCGACAATCATCGGGACACCGGCAGCTTTGGCGTGGTCGATAGCTTCCAATGTCTGCGGCATGACGCCGTCGTCGGCTGAGACCACCAGCACGACGATGTCGGTGATTTTCGCGCCGCGGGCACGCATGCGGGTAAAGGCCTGGTGACCGGGGGTATCAATAAAGACGATCTTTCGACCGTTGCGCTCAACGTGATACGCGCCGATATGTTGGGTGATGCCACCGGCTTCGCGGGAGGCCACATTGGTTTCGCGAATGGCGTCAAGCAGCGATGTTTTACCGTGATCGACGTGGCCCATGATGGTGACCACCGGGGCGCGGCGTACGAAGTCGGCAGCCACTTCGGTCTGTTCGAGATCCTGAGTCGACTCTTGCTCGTAGCTGACCTGGTTGGTAGACGCGCCAAAGTCGCGCGCCAGCTCTTCGGCAAGCTTTACGTCCAAGGTCTGGTTGATAGTGGCGAAGATCTTCTTTTCCACCAGCTTCTTCACAACCAGGTTGGCCTTCACGCCGAGCTTTTCAGAAAGCTCCTTGACGGTGATTCCCTCCGCGACCGTGATTTCACGATCGATGGGCGGGAGTTCCATTGCCTGGCTGCGCTTGGAAACACGTTCGCGAAGATTACCCTCTTCACGCTCCTTCTTCCGGCCGGTATTGCGGGAGCCGGGCTTAGGGGTGTGGCGGCGCTGCTGCTCAGTAGGAACCGGCTGGGCCGATTCTGACCTCAGCGAGGTGGGATGGGGTGGTCGGGGGCCAGGGCCACCGGGTCTTCGTATGCCGGGAGGCAGACCAGGATTGAAGGTTTGGCCGGGTCCCCGCATGGTGGGCTGGCCCGGACGGACCGGCGGACGCGTGTAGAGCGGCTGGCCAGGGGAGGGCGATGGGCGGGCGGCAGGTGCGCCCGGTCTTGGAATGGCGGGGGTAGGAGCAGCGGGTCGAACCTGCTGCTGCTTCAGGCGCTGAACAAGATCTGGTCTGGGCGGCACCACGGGCCGAGCTTGCGGCTGTCCGGCAAGCGGCGGCCGCGAACTCTGTGGACGCGGCGCAATGGGAGCACCGGGTGTGAGCCCACGGCTCTCCTGGCGTGGACCGTCAGGACGGACCTGCGCCGGGGCGGGGCGGGGTGCTCCCGGTAGTACTGGGGGATGCGTTCCGCCTGCTTGTGAACCGGCAGATGCTTGCGAGCCTGGAGTGACCAAGTGAGTTGGGGGCTGCTGCGGATTGCGAATGGAAGGCGGCGGAACTGGTGTCACCGGTGCCTGAGAACGTTGAGAGAACTCCGAGGCCGGACGGGGCGCCGGCCGCTCCGGTCTCTCGGCCTGAGGAGCGGGTGTTCCTAAAGTCGGACGAGCGACAATTCGCCGCGCGGGCTCGGCTGGTAGAGGCTGACGCGGGCCGGGTACCGGAGGGTGACTCGGTGTCGCGGGCGCAGTTTCCCTGCTCACGGGTGCGACCGGAGCAGACGGCGCGCTGACAGGAAGCACAGCCGGGGCAGCGGGAGCAGGCACAACAGGACTGGGTGTTGACGGCACGGGGTGGTTTACGACCGGCACGCTCTGTCCAGGCGTTGGCTGCGCCGGTGCGCTGGGAACGGCGGCTGGTGTTTTGGCCGCTGGCGCAGAGGTTGGTGGCGCAACCGGCGCTTGACGTGGCGCAGACGGCGGCAACGGCACTGTCGGGGCCGGTCGCGCTGGAATAGAGATAGAACGGTTCGCCAGGCCCGGGGTGGCCGGAGCCGATGGGGATGCCAAAGGCGGGTGGATTGCTCCGCCACTGCCACCAAGCATGGGTGGCCGTAACGGGCGAAAGCTGGGTACGGCTGGTTTTTCCGTCTCGGCCGGCGACTCCGTGCCGGATGCGCTTGGCACCACCGGGGGGTGGGTGGAGCCTGCCTGACTCGAAAGCGGCAGATTGGTGGCTGGCGGGCGCGGCATCACCGGTGCGCTGCGAGTGGGAAAAGGTGGACGCGCTTCGTCCTTGAAAGTAGGCCGAAGCGGCGGCGCGAAAGGCGGCCGCGAACCCTTGAAAGCCTCGTTTCCGAGTCTTGGATTGACAACAGACGCCTTAGCTGGTTCCCCCTTGGGCGCAAGCTTGCCGGCCTGAGCTTTGGGATCGTCCACAGGAGCCACTGACGATGAGGCTGATGCGTCAGGCTGCCCCGTTCCAGCGCGCGTTGCTTCGGCGCGGACCTCGACACTCTGTGCCTGCGAACCGTGACTTTCCACGCCTTGAGCCTGTCCCTGCGGCGCCTGGGCCGTTGATTTAGCATCAGGCGAAGGAGTTTCTGCCTGCAGCGGTTTGTCGATTACAGTTGGCGAAACTTGCTCCTGCCGAACTTCCTGTACCTGTGAGACAGCCTGAGAGGCTTTGTGCTCGTCGGTATTGTGTTCGGACTCTCTTTGATCTTCGATATCGTCATCCTCATGATGACCGTTTGTGAAGTGACTTGCAAATTTGAACGGCGCATCGGATCCGGTCAAGCGGCGGCGAAGCTCTAAAGCCACATCTTCATCTACAGAACTGGAGTGGGTCTTCTTCTCATCCACGCCCAGTCCGGGCAGCATGTCGAGTATGACACCGGGTTTTACCTCAAGCTCCCGAGCCAGTTCATTAATCCTGATTTTCTTCATAGAAGAGAACTGCTAATAACCCCTTTTCAGGAACAAGCGTAAAAAGGCGGTATACAGCAACGACCCAAGGATTTGCCGATTACATTTTGTGTGACAATCTAAGGCCGCGCGTGGCTGGTGCTGTCCAGCCGCACGTATTGCTTTTCCTAAACCAAACTTTGTAGCCAAGTCGCCGATTCTTCCTATGGTATCACTTCTTTACAGGTGTTAAGCCCTAGTCGGATGACCCTTCCCGCGAGTCTGTCGAGGTGAGGCCGCGCAATGCTGACGGTGCTCCCGACAAACCTTCAACTCGACCCAAGTCAAGTAAGACGGTTCCATCCTCGGTCTCAGTCTGGGCCCCTTCGTTGCGAGCATGATCGCGCTCCAAAACACCGGTTTCGACGTTTTCAAAAGCCTCGCCCGAATTTTGAGAACCGGTTTCCGCGTCGATCGTATCCTCAATCTCGCTGGCAGTTACGGGAGCTTTCTCGTTCTCGCCGCTCGCCTGGCCTTGCACTGCCTGTTCTTCGTCGTACTGCCCGTAGTAGGCTACAACGCTGGTTTGAATCTGTCCGACGATTTCCTCGTCGATGCCGACAATTGCTTCCAGCTCTTCAGGCGTCATCGAACCCAACTTTTCAACAGTGCCGATTCCGGCCCCGACAAGTATTTCTACGATTGCCTCCGACATGCCGTGATCGATCAAAACCGATACGGGAGCGCCTGAGATGACGAGATCGCCCATACGCTCTTCGTGTTCGCGACGTTTTTCCTCTTCGCTCTTGATGTCGATTTTCCAGCCGATCAGTTTGGCAGCAAGGCGAACATTCTGTCCGCGCTTGCCGATGGCCAGGGAAAGCTGAAGGTCATCTACCACTACTTCCATGTGCTTGTCCGCGCTATCGAGAATGGTCACCCGGGATATCTTGGCCGGACTGAGCGCTTTGGTCACATACTGCGTCGGATCTTCGGAAAACTCAATGATGTCAATCTTCTCGCCGCGCAGTTCGCGAATGATCGACTGGACACGCATGCCTTTCATGCCCACACAAGCGCCTACGCTATCCACGTCACGGTCACGGCTGACGACTGCGATTTTGGTTCGCTCGCCGGCTTCGCGAGCGCAAGCTTTGATGGCCACCGTATTGTCGTAGATCTCCGGCACTTCCTGTTCAAACAGCCGCATCACAAGATCCGCGGACGCTCGCGAGACAACCACTCCGGAGTTCTTCCCGCCGCGCTCCACACCTTTGATAATGCAGCGGACGCGATCACCCACACTGAAGCTTTCAATCCGGGATTGTTCCTTCTTGGGAAGGCGAGCTTCGGTTTTGCCCATGTCTACGATGTAATCCAAGCCTTCGACGCGCTTGATGACACAGTTGACGAGTTCACCCTGACGCCCCTGAAATTCCGAAAAAACGCTGTCGCGTTCGGCTTCCCGGACCTTTTGCAGAATCACCTGCTTGGCGGTTTGCGCGGAGATGCGGCCCAGAACATCGGTGGGTTTGTATTCGCGAATTTCAGCGCCGATAGTAGCGTTTCCATCTATTTTCCGCGCTGCCTGGAGAGTCATCTCGCGGGACGGGTCAGCCACCGCTTCCACGACATGCTTCAGGCTGAAAATTTGAAGATTTCCCGTGGCGTCGTCAATATCGGCGACCAAATCTTCCTGACCCCTGAAATGTTTCCGCGCAGCGGCTAGCATGGCATCCTTCACCGCGTCGATGACGATTTGCGGATCAATGCCTTTTTCTTTGCTCAAAATTTCTATAGACTGAACAATCGAAGCCACGTCAAAACCTCTTCCAATAAAATGATTCGTCTGTTAGGAAATGCGTAACGAAAAGCCGCTACCAGTCGAACTTCAGGTTCGCTCTACGAACCTGGTTCAGTGGTATCCGAATTAGGGTTCCCGGTGCTATCTCGACACCGAGAGTCCCGTCGGAAATCTGTTCCAGCTTGCCTTCCAGGCTGGTGTGCCCTTCGAGCGGCTCGACCATGGTCAGCTTGATCTTCTGGCCTACCACCCGCTCGAAATCTCGAGGCTTGGAGAGCCTCCGTTCCACGCCAGGAGAACTGACTTCAAGCGTGTATGCGTCACCCGGAATGACGTTTTCGTCATCCAGTAATTGACCCAGCTTTTGAGATACCAACTCGCAGTCGGCATGCGTCACGCCTCCCGGTTTATCTATATAGACCCGCACGAGACGGCTCTTGCCGGCTCCGCGAATCTGCACCTCGGCAATCTCAATAGCTGCATCTGCGGCGACACGTTCACTCAGTTGAGTTACATGACTAGTGAGGGCCGAATTTTCCGCCGCGGGCATAACTTTCCTTCTCCGAGAAATAAAAAAGTGGGCTATTCGCCCACTCTTTACCACGCAATACCTAGATTCATTTAACCACAGAACCTGCGAAATGGGCGCGGAATGGGCGAAAATTGAATGAGCGGCGTCGCGCTGACGGGGTATCACGGGAGGCAGACTTGCGGTTCAAGTTAGTTTACTTGGCTTTACTGGCCCTGGTGGCGCCCTTCGCCTCCTTGGCCCAGGTGCAGCACAGCCCGTCAGAGTTTTTGCACGAGGCAGCTCGCAGGGGCGACCTGGAAGAAGTCAAACGGCTGGCCAGTGCCGGCGCGAATGTAGATGATCGCGATGCTAGCGGCAGTACACCGCTGCTCGACGCCGTTTTACGGGGTAACCCTGAAATCGTTCAATGGCTGATAACTCATGGCGCCGATGTCAATGCAAGCAATCCTGAGTCCGGCCTTTCGGCCATTCAGTATGCCGTCATAACAGGAAATGCCACGGCCTTACGTGTGCTGTTGCAGGCGCATGCACGCAAGGACGTTCGCACCCGGTCCGGTAGCACGCTGCTGCATCTGGCGGCCACACATGGAAGCCAGCCCGTTCTGGAGCTGCTGCTAAAATCGCAAGCCGATGTATCTGCCGTGGATGATCAGGACTATACGCCGCTGGATGTTTGTATCCTCAACAACCGGCTGAATCTACTGCCGATTCTGCTGGCGCATGGTGCGAACGCTTCGCGAGTGCGAACGGCCGACGGGCGTGAAGCGCTGCACCTAGCCTGTGTGCGGGGCTTTGCGGCCGCGATACCGCCGCTGGTTGCCGCGGGCGCCAGTCCGGTGGCCAAAGACCGTTTTGGCCAAACTCCCCTCGATCTGGCTCTGGCGTATAAAAACACAAACGTGGTGGCCACGCTTGTCAAGCTGGGCTTGACTCTGAAGGCAGCTCAAGATGCGGCCGACTCCGCCATGGAAGCGGCCACACTGCGCGGGCAAACTGAGATTGTAAGCATGCTCTTGGAAGGCTCATACGATGCAACGCGCCCCACGCCGTCAGGCTCCACTTATCTCAATGATGCGGCGCTGAAAGGATGTAAGAAAGTGGCGCAACTACTGCTGGAGCACGGAGTGAGGGTAGATGTGGCGGACAATTCGGGCGAGTTTCCGCTGCACGATGCGGCGATGGGGGGAGATACAGCCACGATCGGGTTATTGCTGGATCACGGCGCCGGTGTCGATGTTCGCGACCGTGAATCCAGCGCGACGCCGCTGATGCTGGCGGCGTCGCTCGGCCGAACCGCTGCTGTTAGGGTGTTGCTCGCTCACGGTGCGCGGCCGGAATTGCGCGATCGGGCGGGGCGCACGGCGCTGGACCGCGCCCGCGAAGCCGACAGCCGCGAGACTGTACTCCTTCTCGACCGGCATTCCTAAAGCGGTCGGCCTACGGATCTCTATAAAGTACGTGCTTTTCACCCGATATGTTCTTTGGCGGATGTTCAGCGTCTGATTCCAAAGAGTTCAGGCCGACTGCAAGAAGCGGCACATCAGGACTCGAGCGTCAGGGCAAGACTCGCCGGCATTAAGAGGGGACGAAAAAAAAATTGACAGGGGATGAAAAACATGATTCGCGCAAGAAGAACCTATTCGACTCTCGTGGCCGACTCGCATCATCTCTTCCGGCGCGGTCTCACGACGTTGATCGCGGCGGAATCGGACATGAGAGTGGCTGGCGAAGCCGCTACTGCGGCAGAAGCGCTGAACAAGCTCAACGATGCCGACTCGCCGGTGGATGCTTTGGTGGTGGATGTGGATCTGATTCGCAATGATGCCGAGTGCCTCAAAGCTCTGCGCCAGTTGCCTGAAACGACATGTCTCCTACTGCTTGCCCCGCAGGAATCACCGGACTGGCTCGCAATGACTGTCGCCTCCGGCGCGCGAGGCTACATGGTGAAAACCGCTTCGCCCGCTAAGCTGGTTGCCGGCATTCGACAGGCCGCGATGGCTGAAAATCCTGAGACCGTTGGGCTATCGCGGCAAACACCCGATCTTCAGGCGCTTGCGAAAACCGACCGGGCTTATTCCCCTACTTCTCCCCTTACGCCTCGTGAACAGGAGGTCATGGTGTTCCTCGCGCAGGGCCGTACCGTGCGAGAGGTCGCCTCTGAACTGTCGTTGAGCATCAAGACCATCGAAGCGCATAAGCTGAACCTGATGAGGAAACTAGACATTCACAACCGCGCGAATCTGGTGGATTATGCGGTACGCGCGGGAATGATCAGCCTCCATCCCGTCAGTGCTTAAAAAGCGAAGTTCAGCATCGCCGCCGCTGCTCAGACTGCCTGAAAACAAATCAACCGCACTCAGACTTGTTACGCTTCGATAGAGCGAGTTCTGGTCACAATCCGGCAAGCTCTGAACGCGGAGGCAGTGGCGGTCGGTCTATGTGGAAATTCTTTGTTGGTCTCCTGGTGGGAATCGTTGTGGCGATTCTCGGCACTTTCATTGTTCTTTTGGCAGTCGGGAAACTATTCTCAAGCAAGCCGCCGAGTATCGCCGGCAATTCGGCGCTTGTCCTGTCGCTTTCCGGCGACATACCCGAAGCCGCTCCCGTAGAGATTCCAATCCCCTTCCTCAAATCGGAAGCCTTACCCACAGTCCGCGATCTTTGGACGTCCCTGCGCCAGGCTGCTTCCGATAACCGCATTAAGGCGCTCGTCATAGAGCCCCAGTCAATCAATGCCGGTTGGGGAAAACTACAGGAGATCCGTCAGGAACTGATTGATTTCAAAAAGTCCGGGAAGCCGGTTTATGCATTCTTACAATCTGCCGGATCACGTGAATACTACCTTGCTTCCGTTGCCGACAGGATCTTCATTTCACCCGATGACTCCTTAGAGGTAAAGGGTTTTTTGTTGCAGGAGATGTACTTCAAAAACACGCTGGACAAGCTGGGTATCCAGGTTCAGGTGGACCATATGGGCAAGTACAAGGATGCCGGCGATATTTTCACCAAGACAGCTATGACTCCGGAGACCCGGCAGGTTCTGAATTCAGTGGTCGAGCAGATTTTTGATGATTTCTGCTCCACCATCGGGCAGTCAAGGCACAAAACAGCGGATCAAGTGAAAACGCTGGTCGATGCCGGTCCGTTCATGGCTGATGAAGCGAAGAACGACGGATTGGTGGATATGCTCGGCTATCAGGACGAAATGTACTCCGAAATTCAGCGTAAGACCGGAGTGAACGAGCTGAAAAAGGTGGATATCCGTACCTATTTCCGTGCTGCTCAAGGAAAGGGCGATCGCATTGCTTTACTGGTGGGGGAGGGGGATATTGTATCGGGTGATCCTAATGACGGCTACAACAGCCAGTCGATGATTTCGGCAGTCGCATTTTCCAAGTTGATTCGGCGTGTCCGCGATGATGGCTCGGTGAAAGGCGTGATCCTACGTGTTGATTCTCCCGGGGGCAGTGCTGTCGCATCCGATGAAATCCTGCATGAATTGAAGTTGTTAGGCGCCGTCAAACCGCTGGTTATTTCGATGTCCGACGTGGCGGCATCGGGAGGTTATCTCATGTCGATGACCGGCAACAAGATATTTGCCTACCCTGACACCATCACAGGGTCCATCGGCGTTCTTTATGTCCGGCCAAACGTTAAGGGACTCTACGACAAATTGGGGATCACCGAAGATACGGTGTCTCGCGGAAAAATGGCCGACATTGATTCGCTCTCAAACCCCTTGTCGGATGCGGAAACCCAAAAGCTGCATGATTCGATTGCCAGCACCTATCATTCGTTTCTGGCGAAAGTAGCGGGTGCGCGAAGAAAAAGCATTGACCAGGTGGATGCTCTCGCGCAAGGCCGGGTCTGGATGGGAGTGGAGGCGCACGATAATGGTCTCGTTGACAATTTGGGCGGTTTCAATGACGCGATATCTTATATCCGAGCCAAAGCAGGTTTATCCGCCAAGGGCGAGACAAACCTGGTTGTTTACCCTCCCCGCCGCTCACTGCTGGAACTTCTCACTGAATCTTCCACTGCAGATGCGACAGCCGAAGCAATGGCCGAATCCCACCTTCGCAAGTTAGCGCCCGGCTTGCCGACTCAAAGCTTTATCCAGGGTGGTATTCTTCGCCGCCTGCCTTATTCGCTGACCATCCACTAGCGCCTGTTAAGCCGCGCTAAAAAACGCGGCGGCTGACCGAATGCCGGTGTCGCGCAGTATCAACTGCATTTTCTCCAGTGCAGCTTTGTGAATCTGCGAAACTCGGCTTTCGTTCACCCCCAAGAGTACGCCGATCTCCTTCATCGTGAGGTCGCGAAGGTAATAAAGCTTCACCACCTGCCGGTACCGATGCGGCAGAGTTTGCATGGCCACCATCAATTTTGCCTTGAGCTCTTCCCGTGCAAAGACATTGTCTGGCGCTGTGTTCGCCGCCGCCGTTGCTTCTGCGGTAGGGCCATCCTCTCTTTCGCTCGCCCGCAGTTGGGAAGCTGCCATCCCGAGGCTTCGGAAATCGACCATCAAAGCCTCCCAGCGCCGCAGGCTCAGACCGACTGCCGTGGCCATTTCGGCTTCAGTCGGATCACGCTGAAGTTGCGCAATCAGTTCTGCGCGAGTGGACTCCACCTGACGAAAGCGACGACGCAAATCGCGTGAGGCCCAATCCTGCTGCCTGAGGCCATCCAAAATGGCGCCCCTGATTCTATGTTTGGCATACGTTCGAAACGCTACTTCCTTGTCATCCCGGTACTTCGTGGCCGCATCGAACAGGCCCATGGTCCCGGCGTGAACCAAGTCATCCATTTCAATATGAACGGGCAGCGATTTCTGGATATGAGCGGCTATGGCGGAAACCAGAGGCAGATGCTCCAGAATCAACTGATCGCGAACCACTTTCAGTTCGTGGGCCTGCTTCTTCGCGGCGAGCGAGTCTAATGATGCCTTGCGTATGGCTCTGGCTGTTTTGCCCCTGGTCCCGGGTGCGGCGGCGGTAGCGTTCAAGTTGACTCTCCTGGGCCGGAACGCCACTGCGTTCGGGCACAATCGGAAAAGCAAACGCGCCACCACCCAGGCTGAATGGCCGGGATTCTCGCCTAATCTGAACGGATGGAAGAGTTTAGAGGCGGGCGACCGATCGAATCTAACTGCCTGAGCAAAGAAAAGCCCAAGACTCGGCTCAAACTCGGAACAAAACCCTTCCACCTGCTGTTTCATTTCGGGTAAGAACAACCAAATTGGGAGGATCCCGGAACGCCGCCATTCATCAACGCCGTTTTCAAGAGGTCAGATAATTCTGAGCAGAATTTCTCAAAAGCCGGGGCCGATTAATCACCGATCTTTGGTTCCCGCAAGAAGAATCGAGTCAGGGATTCGCGGTCTAAGGCGATGGCAGCCGGTTTTCTAGCTGAGTTCAAAGCGCGCCATTGTGGATTCTTTTTATCTAGATATTCACGGAGCTCTTCATCCGTGATTAAATCTAGAATAGTAATGCTGAATCCGATCATTAACTGGTTGGCCAACTGAACATTTAAACGTCTGGCCCCCTTCAGTACGTTATGAAGATGGGGCTGCGAGACACGCAAAGCACGTGCTAAACCGCGCTCTGTGTAATCTCCGCTATTAATCCGATGCCTGATAAAGGCGCGAAGACGAATAGTCAGCTCTTCGAAATTGAGTTTGCCGGGAGGTAAATCTGATTTCAAGCAGAAATAGGCCTACGTTATTCTCCTTCTGAGTACACTTTTTTACAAGGGATAATTTGCGTTCTGTTGGCCTATAACACGTTGTAATGGAAAGGCTTAGCTCCACCATTAAAATCTAGGCAATTTCCTACTGAGAACTTTTTCCATTATTTCTTGTCAAGGTACTGCGGGTACCTTATGGTTGACTCATAAACTCATCGGCCGCCCGAGGCTGGAAAGTAGATTAGAAATGGAATGGTCCCGTTCAGAAACATTGGGCTTATCGCAGCAGTCTTGCAGCATTTGTTTTGGTCTTGGTCTGAGACCCGGCCGGGGCGGTAGTTCCGCTCCATGCAACTGCGTATTTAGAGCCATCTTTCGCGCTTGCTACACGCGCTTTCAACAATGTGCTTCGAAAGAAAAATACATTAGCCGCGTTTCTCTGGAAGCAAATCCAGGCCGGCAGCGACGATCCGTCTGGGGTCTAAAAGATGAAGAATTCATTGCCGATTTCTGTTTGGTCAGCCGACGAGCTTTGAGCGAAAGCGAATATCGTCTGTTTAACTATCACTTCCTCTTAGGTGCGGATTGGAAGCTCTGCGCCCGCAAGTTAGGCCTGGAACGGGGGGAGTTCTTCCATGAGGTCTACCGCATTGAGCAGAAGCTTGGCAAAACCTTCCGTGAATTACAGCCGCATTCATTGTTTCCGATTGACGAGTATTTCAATAGCACCGGCCGCGAAGCCGTGGCGAAAAGCTCCACTCCGTTCAAAGTTGAGACCGAACTGGAAGAGCTTCCCCGTTCCAGGAAGTTATTCAGATTTCCCGTTAAACGCGCCGCTTAGTTGAATTAGAGACTAGCGTCTTCAAAAAGGCCAGATCCGGTTGGTGGACCCGGATCTGGCCTTTTCTCTTGGCTGCTAGCGGAGGCGCTTGAAGAAGTCGAGCAAGATCTCGGCCGACTCCGCTGCGAGTAAGCCTTCCTCTACGGCGACCCGATGATTCAGCAAATCGGAATCAGCAAGTTGAAAAAGGCTACGGACTGCACCCGCTCGAATGTCGCGGGCGGCGAAGACCAGCCTTTCTATACGCGCGGAAACAATCGCGCCTGCGCACATGGCGCAGGGTTCAAGCGTCACGTACAGGGTACTCCCGGGAAGCCGGTAATTCTGTGCTTGTTGCCCGGCGGCACGAATCGCCAGGACTTCCGCATGAGCGGTCGGGTCTTGGCTAGCGATGGGCGAGTTGCGTCCTTCTCCGATAATTCTTCCATTTGAAACAACAACGGCGCCTACCGGCACCTCGTCAGACCGGGCGGAGGCAGAGGCAAGCTCCAAAGCGCGGCGCATGAAGCCAATATCTATTTCTGTCCAGTCGGCGCTTGTGTACATCCACTATCCAAGAATCTGCATTTGAGGTAGCCTAACTTAAACCAACCTTTTTCAAACAGGAGGGCTCCCCTATGTTCCGCTACCTTCCATTAGCGTTCAAAAACAGCTTACGCAACCGGCGGCGCAGCATGCTGACCATCGCGAGTATGGCGGTTTCCCTTTGCTTGTTAGGCGTGCTAATGGCCATGTATCATGCCTTGTTCCTGAAGGACCAAACGCCCGGCCAGGCCATGCGGCTGGTGACGCGCCACAAGGTTTCGCTTGCCCAAGCAATACCGTTTGCTTATGAGGCGAAAATTCGAGCCGTTCCGGGAGTGAAAGAAGTCTCGGTATGGAACTGGTTCGGTGGCACCTACAAAGACGCGCGCAATGCAAAAAACATGTTCGGGCGTCTGGGCGTGGAGCCGAAAGCCTTTATGAGCATCCGGACACAGATGGAAATGCCGGAGGAACAGCGGCGCGCCTTTATCAATGAGAGAACCGGCTGCATCATTTCCAAAGATCTGACCGAAAAACTGAACCTTAAACTCGGTGATCGCGTAACGCTCATTGGCGATATTTATCCAGTGACACTCGATCTGAAAATTGTCGGCATCTACATGGATCCTGACGAGACTACGTCGCTCTTCTTCAATTGGGAATACCTGCGTGATCTGCTGCCGGTCGGGCGTCGCAATAACATCAGTACGGTAGCCATTCTGGCCGACAGCGCGGCGGCAGTACCGGGTATCGCGCGCGCCGTCGACGCCATGTTTGAAGAGGCCTCACCCCCCACTAAAACCGAATCGGAAGCCCAGTTCGCGCTGAGCTTCGTCTCCTTGCTAGGCAATATCAAGCTCTTCCTGATCGCCATTTGCGGGGCCGTGACATTCACAATTCTGCTGGTTTCGGGCAACACGATGGCCATGTCCGTCCGGGAGCGCATTAAAGAAGTCGGCGTGCTGAAGACATTGGGCTTCAATAATGACGCCATTCTGGGCATGATTATAGGTGAGGCATTGACGATTTCGCTCATTGGAGGCTTCATCGGCCTCACGCTAGCGGCCGTACTATCCGGGATTGTGGGGAAAGCGAGCGGCGATACTTTGCCCCAACTGCACGATCTTACTGTCACCCCGCTAACAGCGCTTGCCGGCCTGGCTGTGGCCGCCTTCATCGGTGTCATCAGCTCATTCATACCTGCGTTGAATGCTGCGCGAACCAACATACTCGACTCGCTAAGGTACAGCGGCTGATGGCGATTCCGCTTTCATATAACATTCGAAATCTGGTGGTTCGCAAGACCACCACGATCATGACAGCCACTGGTATTGCCATGACGGTGGCCGTACTGCTGGCCGTGCTCGGTCTGGTGGCTGGTCTGCAATCCGCATTTAGCTCGACCGGCGACCCTTCGCGAGTGTTGGTTTTGCGCAAGGGCGGCAACGCCGAGCTAACCAGCTTGCTCACCCAGCAGCAGTTTCAGATCATCAAGATTTTCCCCGGCATTAAGGCCGGTGCTGATGGGCAGCCATTGGCCTCGCTCGAGATTGTCAGCGTCATAAACCTGCCGAGCACTGAAGCGCCAGATGGCGTAAATGTCACTTTGCGCGGTGTTTCTCTGCGCGGGGTGGAGATGCGTAAGCTCGGTTTGGTTTCGGGCCGCTTCTTTCAAAGCGGGCAAAGGGAGGTAACGGTGGGTAAGTCAGCTGCCAAGCTGTTTCCTGATTTGCACGTCGGCAGCCGCCTGAAATTTGGCCGCGGCTACTGGAATGTCGTTGGCATCATGGATGGCCATGGCTCCGCGGTCGACAGCGAAATTTATGGAGACGGAGCAACTGTAGCCGCGGATTTCAACCGGCCTGATACTTACAGTTCGGCCTTGGTGCAGGCAACCGATGAAGTTACCGCCGCTGCACTCATCAACTCACTTCAGGACGACCGCCGCTTGAACGTCACCGTCCTAAGTGAAAAGGAATACTACGGCAACGTAATGAAATCGGCTGCCCCGGTTCAGTTTCTTGGCTATTTCGTTTGCATTGTGATGGCCATCGGGAGCTGCTTTGCGGCCATGAACACCATGTATGCAGCGGTAGCGCGCAGGGCCAAAGAAGTAGGTACGCTGCGCATTCTTGGCTTCTCCCGAGGAAGCATTCTGCTGAGCTTCTTCCTTGAATCCGTCCTTCTATCGTTGTTGGGCGGCCTCCTCGCCTGCGTCATTGTGCTTCCTTTGAACAGCGTCACTACCGCGCTCGGCAATTTCAGCACCTTCAGTGAAACCAGTTTTAATTTCAAGATCGGTCCGCAAGTCATGTTGGTCGGGCTGGCGTTTTCAGCCATCCTGGGAGCAGTGGGAGGATTCCTGCCGGCGCGACAAGCGGCTCGTAAGGAAATACTGACCGCCCTGCGGGAAGTATAGAGAAAACATGGAAGCAGAACTGAAGAGTCTCCGTATAGACCGGACAGCGCGGCGAGATCGCGAACCCAAGTCCTATCTGAAGCTTATTATCATTGCCACGTTTGTAGCGCTGGCGGCCATTGGAACCATTCTTTTATTGAAAGTCACCAACACAGCAGTGCCGGTAGAGACCGTGCAGGTGCAATCGCCAGTTGCTGTCGCCGAATCGGGCAATCAGGTCGTGCTGACCGCCACTGGTTACATTGTTGCCGCTCACAAGATTGAAGTGGCTTCCAAGGTAAATGGCCGCGTGAAGTGGATTGGTGTGGACAAGGGAGACAAAGTGTCCGCCGGCCAGGTGTTAGTTCGTTTGGAAGACGACGAGTACCAAGCGCAGGTGACGCAGTATAAAGGCAGCCTCGCGAATCTTGAAGGGCGGCTCGAAGAGCTGAAGGATGGTTCCCGGCCGGAAGAAATCGATCGTGCCAAAGCCGACGTGGAACAAGCTCGAGCCGATGCGGCGAACGCCAAGATTACCTTGGATCGAACAAAACAGCTGGTTTCGGAAGGCGTGCTGGCAAAACAGGCCTTGGATGATGCGCAAGCTAAGTATGACGGCAACGTCGCTCATGCTGAAAGCTTGCAGCGAACGCTGGACTTGGCCGTTGCCGGTACTCGCAAGGAGCAGATCACGCAAATCCTGGGGCAAATAGAACAGGCGCGCGGCGCTTTGGCTTATGCTCAGACTCAATTGGATAACACGGTGATCCGCGCTCCCGTAGCAGGCACCATCTTGGATAGAAACGTTGAAAAGGGCGAATTCATCACCACTGGGTTCGTTGGGGACAAAGGCGCCAAGGGATACATCGTCACAATGGCGGATTTGAACGATCTCCAAGTGGAACTCGATATCAGCCAAAATGACTTCCCCAAACTGGGCCCCAAGCAAAAAGGTACTGTGACCACCGACGCCTATCCCGATCGCAAATATCAGGGCTATATCGAACAGGTTTCACCCGAAGCCGACCGCGCGAAAGCCACGGTGCAAGTGAAAGTGCAAGTGCAAAAGCCAGACGATTATTTGCGGCCCGACATGAATGCCACGGTGGCCTTCTACAACGATGCGCCGACTGACACGGCGACCGGCAGCAGACGGGTAATCGTCATTCCAGCGAGTGCGGTGCGTAACGGAAGCGTGTTCGTAGTGTTGAGCGAACATGCGCGTAAGCGCCCAGTAACCACAGGAGCAACCACAGCCAAGGGCGTGACGGTGGAAAGCGGACTGGTGGGCGGGGAAGAGTTGATTGTCAGTTTTGAGGGCGATTTGAAGGACGGTCAGCGGGTTGTGGTGAAGCACTAAACGGAGGACTGCATGAGTGATTTGGTGGTTGAAACAAAGGAACTAAGCAAAGAGTATGTCCGTGATGAGTTCCACGTCATGGCCTTGGATTCAGCAAACCTCGAAATCCATAAAGGTGATTTTGTGGCGCTCATGGGGCCGTCGGGCTCGGGCAAATCGACGCTGCTTCATCTAATCGCCGCCATGGACAAGCCCACTGATGGGGAGATCAAAGTTCTTGGCTCGAACCTGCGCGCGATGAATGACCGGGAAATTGCGCATTGGCGTAACGAACATATCGGGTTTGTGTTCCAGTCGTTCAATTTGATTCCGGTATTGACTGCGCTTGAAAATGTTGAGCTGCCTTTAAAGCTCACGAACCTGAAAAAGCGAGAGCGGATGGAACATGCCGAGACTGCGCTCAAACTGGTGGGTTTGGGCGACCGTCTGGGCCACATGCCGAAACAGTTGTCTGGCGGTCAGGAACAGCGAGTTGCCATTGCACGGGCCATTGTTACCGATCCTGACTTGATTCTGGCTGATGAGCCTACCGGCAACCTGGACGCCGCCGCGGCCGAAGATGTTCTGACCATGCTGAGCCGCTTAAATCGTGAATACGCGAAAACCATCGTTATGGTGACTCACGACCCGCATGCGGCCCGGTTTGCGAAAACGATTCGGCATTTGGATAAAGGAAAACTGCTGCCTTTAGGCACGCTGCCCGTGGATTGGGCCGCCGCCATGGCAAGTCGGAATTAGTCAAACACCCAGTGCACGGACAACGGCCTGGGTGAGGCGTGATCGCCGCCGTATTCCAGCCCGTTGGCAAAAAAGCAGATATCACTTTTAAAAATAGGTTCAGACAAGTGCGGGCCATCGTCAATCCATCGGAGCGTCACCGTGCGCGCCTCATCTTTCGCTTGGGGATGGCAGAGCGGGAGCGTGACCGGGGATTTTGAGCCTGAACAAAGATAGAGAGACAGCAAATCGCAAAAGCCGAGCGCTGCCGTCCAGCAGCGAAGTTGCTCGGCACTGCAGACAAGCGTTCGCTCGATCTCCAGCCGGCGGATCGTCTCCGCCGCAACGAACCCGGCATGGGCTTCGGATCCTGTCCCAAGCAGGCAGCAATGACGGCTGATTAACACCGCCGGCAGCGGACCAAGCTCGCGTCCATGGGCTATCGAGGAAATCCAGGACGGCAACGTCTCCGATGCGCTGACGGCTGTAAATGAGAGTGGGTCGTTCTCCGATAGATGATCAAACTGTTTTTGATCGCTCGTGTCCCAGCCGTAATCGTGGTGCGCTATGGCAGCAATCACATCAGCGTTCAATTCGCCGAAAACTCCTGGCAGCAAAGCCCCGGCGAGGGATCCGGCCAGTCGCGAATGTTCGCTCTGAAACAGCAGCCCATAGCGCGCATGCAACGACCTCTGAGTCTTCAGAAAAGCTTGGTATGCGGGCTCCACCGTGCTGGATTCTTCCGCTGATAAATCGCGAAAAAGCATGACTCTTCAGATCTTCTCAACTCATTCGTAGCGCAGCGCGATTGCCGGATCTACACTCGCCGCCCGGCGGGCTGGAACGTAAGCCGCAACAATTGCGGCCAAAACAAGAGTCCCGGCCGCCAATCCGATAATGACCGGATCGTTTGGCGAAAGGCCGAAAAGCAGACTCTCCAGCAAAGGACCCAAGCTAAACACGCCAATTAATCCCAAGCCAACGCCACCACCCAAAATAACCAGAACGCGCCGGAAAACCGACCATAATATGGCAGTGCTTTTAGCCCCCAGGGCCATTCGAATGGCAATGGCCTTCGTCTCCCGGCTCACTCGATACGCGATTACGCCGTAAAGGCCAACGCTGGCAAGCGCCAGGGCTGTCAGCCCCATAAGGCTTGAGAGTTGAGCAAGAACCTGTTCCCTCGAAACTGAATTTTGCAAGGCGAAAACCAGCGTTTTCACATCAGACAGCGGCAGCGTCGGATCCAGACGTTTCAGCACCTGCCGAACCGCCGGAAGCAGCGCAAACGGATCGCCTTGTGTTCGGACGAAGAAGGTGAGATCCCCACTCGCTCCCTGCCGATACGGAAGATAGATCATCATCGGCGCGGGCTGAAGCAGTCCGTGCTCCTTCACGTCTTTGACGACGCCTACTATCCGTATCGTGTTCTTGTTATCACCAAGTAAGCTGAAACTTTTCCCGATTGGTGTATGCATCTTGAAGTAGCGGCGAGCGAACGATTCATTCACTACACCCACCTGACCTTCGGCTACAAAATTATGCGCGTCAAAGTCACGCCCCGTCATAAGATCGATGCCGACCGTCCGAAAATATCCAGAACCAACAATGTTGGCGCTGACCGGTTCGTTCTGTCGGGGCGGCGGCTCACCTGAGATCCGAACAAAAGTTCCCACTTCGCTGGAGCCGGGCTCTGATTTGGCAAACGAAACCGAAAGGGCTCCCGGAAGGTGCGCCAACTGAGTATTCAGGTCATTGTAGAACTGCAGCTCGCCCGCGCCCGTATACCTGAGCGACGAATGCGTCACAACAAAAGCCAGAACACCATCGGGCCGAAATCCCGGGTCCACGTGCCGGATGTTTTGGAAGCTGCGGACCAGCAGTCCTGCGCCCACCGCCAGCATCAAGGCCAGCGCAATCTGCGGCACCATAAGGAGGTCACTCGCCTTGCTGCCCTGAGATCGACTCAATCGACGTTCGGTAATTTGCATCAGTGGAACCACCCCGAGAAACACCCCGCAGATCACCGCGACCGTGAATGCAAAACCGAACACGCGCCAGTCCGGCCTGAAATCAATCGACGCGACAACTGAATGACTCGAAAACATCCGCAGAAGGGCCGGCCCAAACCAGGCGCACGGCATCGCGAGAATGCCACCTATAAACGCGAGCGCCAACGTCTCAGTCACTAACTGGCGGACCACTCTGGCCTTGCTGGCGCCTACAGCCAGGCGTAGGCGAATCTCCCGGTCCCGATGCGCTGTTCGAGCCAGAACCAGATTCGCTATGTTCACACAAGCAATGCATAGCAAAACGATTACCATTGCCATCAGGTACCCGAAGGATCGCGCCAGTTCAGCGCGCACGGCCGCAGAAGCTCCTTGCCTCGCCGGAGTTATCTTAAGCGCCAGCCCCGAAACCAGGCCGCGAATCTCACTCAACATCTCTATTGGCGTCGCCTGGAGCAAGTCCGCAATCACGTGCCGAAACGCCGGCCTCAGCGCCGCTTCGACTTCGCTATTGTTGACGCCTGACTTCTTTCGACCCAGCACCGACAGCCACCAGGCATTGTGGTTCTCCAAGCTCTCCAGTTTCAAAGCATCAGCCATGGAGAGCGGCACCGTGAAATCAGGCGCATAATCCAGCTCCACGCCGCGGAATTCGCTGGGCGTTACACCGACCACGGTAAGAGGCACCCGATTCACAACCAGCGTCTTGCCAACTATCCTGGCGTCGCCCCCGAAGCGCTCTTGCCAGTAGGAATACGCCAAGACCACAACCGGACTTCCGCCTTTTACCAGATCATCGCTCGCAACCAGGAGCCTGCCGGCGGCCGGCCTCACCCCTAAAACCGAGTACATCTCCGCCGACACCAGCATGCCCTTTGCAATAGCGGCATTCCCGGCATAAACTACGTTGCTTTTCGCAAGCGCCGAATAGATGGATGACGACGTGTCCGTTGAGCCATACGCAAAGAGCCCAGTCAATACCCGGCCGCTCGCCGCCTTCATCAGTTGATATCCGGGGTACGAAAACCCTCTCAGAGTTTGTACATTCTTCCGATTCACGGAATCCACCTGAATCAATTGATCCGCGTCGTGAACAGGCAACGACCTTAGTAGCAAGGAATCGATCACGCTGAATATCGACGTATTAGCTCCAATTCCGAATGCCAACGATAGGACAGCCACAAGCGTAAATGCAGGGCTCAAGCGTGACTGTCGCAACATATACCGCAGATCCTGGCGAAGCTGCTCCAGCCATATAAAAGCGCGCGCGTCTCTGTGCAATTCTTTGGCTAGCTCCGGAGTTCCATAGGCGCGTTTGGCGGCCCACCAGGCTTCGTCTTCGTTCATTCCTTTCAGAACAAACTCGTCCTGTAGCAATCGAAGGTGCGAAGCCACCTCTCGCTGCATCTCATCCTCAGGCCCGCTCGGCCTCACAGAATCGATTACCTTGCGAACCCACTGCCGCAAACGGGCCACTGGTTAGCTCCTCTCGAGTAGGGCGTGCCTGCATGCAAAATTGCAGCTTTCTGGTTTTCTTTACTGGACATCCAAGTGAAGCTTACAATACTGCACTTGAAAATCTAGCGGTCGGCTTCGTCTTCACTGGCCTTTACTTCTACTGCTTCAAACAAACGCTTTGCAGAACGCCCGCGCGGCGTGTTAGCCCAGTTATCTATCTGGCCCGGCTCAGCCATCCAGCCGGGCAACGGCAATAGCAGATGCTTCGCCAAACCGTTCAAGAAGGATTCATAGGTTGCCCGAAACGCGGCCAGTCTCGATTCCGCGTCGTCCTCGGTAAACGGAAGCCCGGCATTGGCTAGCGCTTCTTCCAATTTGCAAAACTGCTTTGCAGGCAATCGATCCTCCGTCAGATTCTGCGGATTCACTCCGAGTACCCGGCCCATTTCGACAATCGCCAGCCTTGCGGTCGCAAATGTCAAACGTGCTTGCAGCGTGGGCAACGAACCCAATCCAACCATAACCAGCACGCAGGAATCGATAATCACAGTCAAAGCCGCCAGCCACGATTGGTTGTCATGCTGTGAACGGTAGTAAGCCAGCATTGGATAAGAAAGCTGGCTCTCCAGGAGCTCCGCGCACCATTGTTGCCATTGCAGCAGAAAGTGTTCAAGCCGGTCGAAGCTTCCGCTTTCCGCATATCGTGAAAGCAGGGTCAATGAGCAAGGGGGCGATCCGGCAATTGCGTCCAGGGTCAAGACCTGCGACTCGCGTCGCGAAAACAACTGATAGATCACCGGCAGGTATCCAATGACCAGTGCAATAAAACCGAAGCCGGTGCCGGCCTCCATGACTGCGAGCAATTTAGCCGCGGGCGAATGGGGCACGATATCGCCGTAGCCTAAGGTAAAGAAAGTGACACCGCTGAAGTAAGCCTGGTTCAGCCATCTATGCAGGTTTAACTGCGGACTCGCCAGCGCGGCAAACGCGCCACTAAACCCCAGTATCAATCCGGCTGCCCATACCACCAGCATGAGGACAAGGGATAACGGCCCATACAGCGCAAGAAAGTTGCTGCGCCGTGTCTCACTCTTGACCCTCTGCGCAACGCCGGACCAAAATGCCCATGTACCGTCGAAGAAATACTGTACAATCCGCATCTTGTGCTTTACCCGCCTGGGCAGCAGCATCACTTCAAACGCATCATGCAGAATGGCCACAACCAGCGCTGCGCAGACAACGAATAATGCCAACCGCAAAGCAAACATTGCTTCGCGATCCTAATGCCGGAAGTGGCGAATGCCGGTAAACACCATGGCCAGATTCAACCGGTCTGCGGCATTAATTACTTCTTGATCTTTCACTGAGCCCCCCGGCTGTATTACCGCAGTGATGCCATGTTTCGCGGCTTCCTCCACTCCATCGGGAAAAGGAAAGAACGCGTCGGAGGCCAGCACCGTTCCCTCTAACGGTAGCGCCGCTTTCATGGCGCCCACTTTGACGCTATCCACCCGGCTCATCTGCCCGGCGCCTACCGAAATGGTTTGTCCGGCTTTCGCATAAACAATGGCGTTGGATTTCACGTGCTTGCAAACGCGCCAGCCAAAAAGCAGCGCTTGCAGTTCTTCGTCTGTCGGCGCCCGCTTTGTTTTTACCTGCAGATCAGCTTCGCCTATTTGAGCCGTATCCGCCGTTTGTGCCAGTAGTCCCCCGCTAATTGACTTAATAAGCAATTCCGGTTTATCCACCGCGCTCACCTGCACCAGCCGCAGATTTTTCTTCGCAGTCAGAATATTCAGCGCTTCCAGCCCAAACGACGGAGCCGCTATCGCTTCGACAAACAGCTTTGCAATTTCACTGGCGGTTTCGGCATCCATCTCACGGTTCACGGCAATGACACCGCCGAAGGCTGAAACCGGGTCGGCTTCCAGCGCCTTGCGGTAAGCCTCAGCCAAGGAGTCTTGTTGTGCGCATCCGCATGGATTCGTGTGTTTGATGATGGCGACTGCCGGGCCTTTGAATTCCTGAACTAGTAGCCACGCTGCCTCAAGGTCCACCAGATTGTTGAACGAAAGCTCCTTGCCATGCAGTTGCTTCGCCCCGGCAACGCCGTTATCGCCAGTCTTATAAAGCGCGGCCTTCTGATGGGGATTCTCCCCATAACGCAACACCGCCGCGCGTGCCGCTGAGATTTGTAATCGTTCGGGCAGTTCTTCTTGTGTAGTCATTCCAGCCGCATCCACCTGCAGCAGTCTCTCGGAAACTTGCGAATCGTAGGCGGCTGTGTGCAGAAATGCTTCCTGTGCCAGTTTCCAATGCGTTGCTTGCGAGATTCCGGCGCTCTTAAGCTCAGCCAGAACGTCCGCATACTGTGCCGGCGAGACCAGAATGGCGACATCCTGCCAATTTTTCGCAGCCGCTCGAATCATCGTAGGGCCGCCGATATCGATGTTCTCAATCAGTTCTTCACGCGTCACTCCGGGCTTGCCGGCATACTTTTCGAAGGCGTAAAGGTTCACCACCACCATCTGAATCGTCGGAATGTCATATTCCGTCAGCGCCCGCATATGTTCGAGATTCGAGCGCACCGCCAAAATGCCTGCCGCAATTCGCGGATGAATGGTTTTCACCCGGCCATCCAGCATTTCGGGAAAGCCGGTGACATCCGCTACTTCTCGAACGGGAATTCCATTCTCGCGCAGCAGTTTTGCTGTTCCGCCGGTTGAAATCAGATCTACGCCCAACGCGTGAAGCTCACTTGCGAACTCCACGATGCCGTCTTTATCGGTGACGCTTATGAGCGCTCTTTGAACTGTTGCCATTTAGAGCCATTCTTGCAAAACGATAAACTCAAGAGTTCGGTCACCCGACACATGAGTGAAGATCAATTCAACGAACCAACCGTTACCCTAAGTCGTATCTACACCAAGACTGGAGATCGCGGTGAGACGCGGCTGGTGGGCGGCCAGAAAGTACCGAAAGACGACCTGCGGATCGAGTGTTACGGCACCGTGGATGAGTTGAATTCCTTCATCGGCCTCGCCCGAACCTCACTGGAAAGCTACACCCCAGCCGCCGTTTCTTTGGCGAAACTGGCGGCCATTTTGAAGCGCATTCAGCATGAGTTGTTCAACCTGGGCTCCATTCTCGCCACGGTTCCCAAAGATGTTCATCCCAAACAACCCCGAATAACACCTGTTGAGGTGGAGCAGTTGGAGCGCGAGATCGATGAAGCGAACGCTGAACTCCCGATCCTTCGCTCTTTTGTCCTGCCAGGCGGCTCCCGCGTGGATGCCGAACTGCATGTATGCCGAACCGTCTGTCGTCGCGCCGAGCGTCTTCTGGTGGCATTGGCGCGCGAGGGTTCCGTGCCGGAGGAAGCGATTCATTATTTGAACCGTCTCAGCGACGCATTCTTTGTCTGGAGCCGCTGGGTAAATCACGCGATGGACCGCACGGAAACTCTTTGGCAGCCCAACTCCGCCGCCAGCGCGCTATTGAAAGAAGCAGAATAAGCGGCGTGGCCAATAAGCTTAACGCTCAGGATGGCGTCTCCGATCATTGGGCCGCACTCATGGCGAGCTTCCTCGGCTGGACGCTCGACGCCTTCGATTTTTTTCTCGTCATATTCTGCCTGACTTCCATTGGCCGCGAGTTCCACCAGACTGATAAAGCCGTCGCTTTCTCAATCACCCTGACACTTGCGTTCCGGCCGGTCGGCGCATTTATCTTTGGTATTCTCGCGGACCGTTACGGCAGACGGCTGCCCATGATGATCGACCTGCTGTTTTATTCAGTGGTCGAGGTCGCTACCGGCTTCGCGCCAAACTTCACTTCGTTCCTTGTGTTGCGCGCTCTGTTTGGCATTGGCATGGGCGGCGAATGGGGCGTGGGAGCCTCTCTGGCCATGGAAAAGGTTCCCGCAAAATGGCGCGGCGTACTCTCCGGCTTGCTTCAGCAAGGCTATGCATTGGGTAATCTCTTGGCCGCTCTTTGTTACTGGCTCTTTATCGACAGATGGGGCTGGCGACCGATGTTCTTTTTGGGCGGTCTGCCGGCTCTGCTCGCGCTGTTTGTCCGCCTGCGGGTCAAAGAGTCGGCAGTGTGGGAAAAATCGAAGAGCGAAAGCTGGAGCAATCTCGGCAGGAACATTTCCGGCCACTGGAAGCTTTTCTTTTACCTTGTCGTGTTCATGGCGGGCATGAACCTGGTGTCGCATGGGACCCAGGACATGTACCCGACTTTCCTGCAGCGTTTCCACCACTTCGGGACCGGCGAGCGCTCCCTCATCTCTGCCATCTCCATGGTGGGAGCCATTGCGGGCGGCGTGTTAATTGGTTTCTTCTCAGACAAGGTCGGCCGCCGCAAGGCCATCGTGCTTGCTCTGATCGGCGGAATAGTTGTCATTCCGCTATGGGCTTATGCGCCGCAGGCCGGCTGGCTAGTCGCCGGGGCATTTCTCTTGCAGTTCTTCGCGCAGGGGGCATGGGGAGTGATTCCGGCGCACCTCAGCGAACTGTCGCCGAACAGCATTCGCGGGTTCCTGCCTGGCTTTGCTTATCAGTGCGGGGTATTAATTGCCAGCTCAGTAGGGGCCATCGAAGTAGTAATCTCAGAACACATGAACTACTCTACGGCTATGGCGTCGGTCGCTATCACGGTGTTCGTGTTGACGGCTATCGTTGCTGCGCTTGGCCGCGAGAAAAAAGGTGTGCGCTTCTCCGAAAATAAAGCTGAGAACTTCTAGATTATCTTGGTTGCCGTTCCACTACGGATGTCTGCCCACTTTCGGACAATCGCTACTAAGTGATCTGCCTGAAAAGGCTTGGAGATGTAATCGTCCATGCCCGCCAGAAGGCATCGTTCCCTTTCGCCAAGCAGGGCGTTAGCAGTGACCGCAATGATGACGGGTTGAGGCTTCTCATCCATCTTGCGTATCAGGCGGCTTGCTTCAAAACCGTCCATGGTTGGCATTTGGCAGTCCATCAGGATCAGATCATAGGGACAGATTCGATGCGCCTCAACCGCTTCACACCCGTCCGCCACAAGATCAATGATGTAGCCGGCCTTTTGCAGAATAAGCTTTCCCACGCGCTGATTGATCGCATTATCTTCGGCCATCAGGATTCGGGGAACACGCGAACTACCGTCTGTATGTTGCAAGGCTGTTGACAATAGTAATAGCAGATGAGAGGACGATGGCGCTAGTCTTGAAAACGCCCAAATGTCTAGTTGGGCATAGAGCGGGCGGTAGCCTCATCACGCTCCACTTTGCCATCGCGAATATGAATCACGCGATGAGCATGCGCTGCAATGTCCGGTTCGTGTGTGACGAGAACGATGGTATTTCCCTGCAAGTGGAGCCTTTCAAAGAGCGCCATAATCTCATTGCCCGTATTAGAGTCCAGCGCGCCGGTTGGCTCGTCGGCCAATAGAATCGATGGTTGATTCACCAGCGCACGCGCAATGGCCACGCGCTGCCTCTGGCCACCCGAAAGCTCGTTAGGTTTGTGATCCATTCGCTGCTCAAGATCGACAGCCTTGAGAGCCTGACGGGCACGCTTAACCCGTTCGCTCGCATTGAGCCCTGCGTAGATCAGCGGTAGTTCCACGTTGTGCAAAGCGGACGCTCGGGCCAGCAGATTGAACGTCTGGAACACAAAGCCAATTTCCTTATTTCGAATCCGAGCCAGTTCGTCATCTTCCATGTCACTGGCCAGTTTGCCGTTCAAGTAGTAGAGACCCTTGGTCGGCGTATCCAGGCATCCGATAAGATTCATCAGCGTTGACTTGCCGGAGCCGGAAGGCCCCATGATGGCTACATACTCGCCGCGTTTAATCTCAACATCTACGCCGGAAACCGCATTGATCTCCTGATCGCCCATGATGTAGGTCTTCCAGATGTCATACGTCCGAATGACAATCCCGGCTTCTTTTAGCTTCTCGCCCCGCTGCTGCCGTTCAGCCGAAGTGAGCCCAGTTACTGCGTCGGTAGCGGCTGGCATTAGCTTGGTGTCCCGCTGGGCGCAGGCGCCTTGTTATCCACTTTGACCTTTGCGTTGTTGTGAATGGTTCGAATGACCTGGTAGCTGCCCGTTACGAGTTCCTGACCGTCATCCAATCCGCTTAAGACCTCTATATCCGTAGCGCCACTGATGCCAGTCTTTACTTCACGGAACTCCGCTTTTCCATCCTTAACCACGAAGACTCCCTGCTGCTCCTCTTTCGCGGCCTTTATCGCAGCTGGATCCGTGGGTGGCTGTTGACCTGGTTTCGGATCGGTTAATTGCCCCTTTTGCCGGATGGTCAACGCTTGAATCGGTATCGAGAGCGCACGTGGACGGGTGGCGGTCGTGATCTTAGCGGTACAGGAAAGCCCGGGACGTACCAGATTTTCGTCAATGTCCAGGGCGATCACCACTTTGAAGTCTTTCGCTTCCTGGCTGGATGTCGTGCTTTGGGATGCGGCTACACCCGTCGACCGGACCAGAGCCGTATCGCCGATCTCGATTACCTTGCCTTTAAAGGTCTTATTCGGAATAGCATCAATGGTGACTTCGGCCGGCTGATCTACCCGCACGCTGACAATATCGGTCTCGTCAACATGAACTTCCGCTGTGATGATCGACATGTCGGCAATGGTCATGATGGTGGAAGCTTCCGAGTTCTGAAGTCCGGGCACAACCGTTTCACCCACGCGAACCGGAAGATTCGTCACCACGCCGTCTAACGGCGCGGTGGCATCATACTCGTTCACAATATCCACTGACCGGGCCACCAGCGCTTGTGCTTGCGCCACTTTGCGCTGAGCTGAGTAAAGCTGAGCAATGGACTGAGCTTTTGCCGATTGCGCCTGCTGGACTCTCCGCACCGAGGCCGTTAAAGTTGACTGCGCCAAATCAAAGGTGACCTTCTTCGCTTCGAAATCTTGAGGCGCAATCAATTTGTTATCCAGCAGTTGCTGGCTGCGCGCAAGATCCTGCTTTTTTTGCTCCAGGTCAGCCTTATCGTGATCCACCTGCGCCTCGGCCACCGAAATGCTGTCGTCTGACGACTTTGCGGCCGCCTCAAACGCTGATGAATCGGCTAGAGCCGAATTGTAGGAAGCGCGTTGGGCTGATAAATCGGCCGCAGCCTGAATATCTTTGAGCTTGGCCAGAATCTGACCCTTCTTGACGTGGTCACCCTCTTTGACATAAATTGCCGTAATCGGCGCCGGTCCCTGTGTATTGGCGCCAATATTGATGTAGTTGCGAGGTTTGATCTCGCCCGAGGCGGTAACCAGGGCTGTCAGGTCGGTGCGTGTGACCTTCCCTGTCTGAACGGTTACAATCCCGCGCTTGCTGATGCTGACACTCGCCAGAACGCCCACTGCTACCAAGAGCAATGCGACAACCCAAATGAGTATTTTCCACTTTTTCTTCAAGAAATCGGTTTCTCCCGCCGACAAGTCCAGACGAATCCCGTAGCCGTAATGTTCCCGGTAACTGGATTTTCAGGTTAGCATGCAGATTTGCCGAACCAGTGTTCGCTACCAATACTCGCCGAATATTGCAATTTGCAAAAGCGGTTACTCATGACTGACTGGTCTGACTCCTCGGAGTGCTCTGACGCCTCCGACCCAGTCGGATGAGTCCGACGTAACAGGCTCATCTGACATTTCTGAGGTGTCGGATGAGCCTGACTCAATCTCTCGAAAGCATCCCGTTCGTTGTGCTACCGGGCCAGTCGCGTTCAGATCCGGGTCACCCGCCCGCCAGTCTGGAAGGTGTTCCGATTTGGTTGATAAAACCCCTAACTTGTATGTACCGGAGCGCCGCTGGAATGTGAACGCATAATCCGTAATGCTTCCTCCAGGGCTTCAACAAAATAATAGTCACCCCACATTACGGATTCGTCCACCCCAAGATCTTTGTGCAGGTGATACACGCCACCCTTCAATACACCCTCCCATTGAGGATCTTGAGCGCCCAGATATTTGGTGCAAAGCGTCCTCAGGATATGGATAGCCGTTGACCAATAGAAATGTCCCTTCATGGGATCGGCAATGTGGCGGCACAGGCGCATCAGACCGGCGGCAGCAATGGCGGCCGCCGAGGTATCGGTTAGTGAACGATGCTCAGAAGGTGCGTTGTAATCCCATGGCGGTACTCCATCGGGCGGAGTATGAGTAATGTAATAATCCGCGCAACTCTCCGCAGTGTGCAAAAAGCGGGGATCCCGGCTGTATTCGTATGAGGTCGTGAAACCATATAGCGCCCAGGTCAACCCTCGCGACCAGCAGGAATCTCCACGAAATCCCTGCTGCGTCGTCTGCCGCAGAAATTCTCCGGTCTCGGTGTCGAAAACGCCCTCGTGCGCGGTGGAGCCATCCGCTCGCACGAGTGTTCTTCGGGTCGTGATGCAGTGCCTTGTAGCGACATCGCGTAACTTCTTATCGTTGAGTTCGCGCGCAGCATAGAAAATCAGACCCACGTTCATCATCACGTCGATGAAAATCGAATCCTCCGCCACCGCCGATTGCAGATACTGGCCATCATCGCTGAAGTGCCCGGCCAGCTTCTTTCCCGCCTTGAGAACCAATTCGTGAATCGCGTTGTCGCGCGTCAAACGGTACCAACGGTAAAACGCCGAAAAGAAGATAAAGCCAAGGTCGTGAACATCGCCTTCCGAAATGCGTTCCTCGAGTGGACGGCTATACCGAATTGCCTTCTCCATCCAAAATCTGGACTCAGCTTTGTCGTTGCCACCGTGCTTCAAAAACAGCCACATCATTCCCGGCAGAAAACCGTCGCACCAATGCGTGAAAATCGGTCCTTCGTGGTTCCAGGTTCCGCCTTCGGTGTACATCGGATAGAAGTCCGGTTGCTTCTCAATCAGCTGTTTCACCTGCTGCTGTGCAAAGCCCATTGCGTTCTCGAAAAGGTTCCGGTCTGAATCGAAAAGGAATTGGATCAAATTTTTACCTGCGATGACAATTATAGAGAGGCAATCCCGAAACCTCTGCTACCATCGGTCGAGATGTCGACCAAAGTTACCATTTTCAATAACGGACCCATTCGCTTAGAAGGCGATTTCACCATCCAGGACGCCACTGGAAATTCATACGGATTAGCGGGAAGAACCGTCATTTCGCTCTGCCGCTGCGGCTTATCCTCCAAGAAGCCGTTCTGTGATGGACAGCATGGCCGCGCCGGATTCGATTCGCTCTGTGAGGCCCACGATCTTCCTGAACCAAAGGTGAAAGTTTAACCGTCCAACCGTCGTGGCACAAGCAGCAGCGCCGGCCGTGGTCACCCCTAAGAAATCCGGCCGTGTAGTTGAACTGGATATCCTGCGTGGCTTTCTGTTGGTGTGGATGACGTTTACTCATCTGCCCACATTTGCCAGTAACCTATCAAATCAGACCTTCGGCTTCGTCTCCGGCGCCGAGGGTTTTATCTTTTTAGCTGCATTCATGGTGGGCCAAATTCAATTCCGCCAGCAAAAGAAGCGCGGCGAACTGGGCGCATTGCGAGATATAGGAAAGCGCACGCTGCGGGTCTACCTTTACCATTGCGCTCTGTTGGCGGTGGCTTTTACCCTGGTCGCGCAAATTGGCGTGCACTTCCATCGCGACGCACTGAAGAATCTGCTTTCCTACTATTTGCAATCTCCCAAGCAGGCCATCATCGCGGCGGCCCTGCTTCAATACCGCCCTTCGTTGCTCGATATTCTGCCCATGTACGTCGTCTTCATGGCGCTAACGCCTTTGGCTCGCTGGTTGGCCAGGCGCTGGTCCTGGGACGCCGTTATCTATATTAGTTTCCTGGTCTGGACAGGAGCTCAATTCGGGTTGAGAGCCTGGGTTTACCGAAACGTGAATTTACTACCCTACAAAGTGCCGGAAAACTCCACCGGCGCCTTTGATCTGTTTGGCTGGCAGCTATTGTGGATGGTCGGCTTGGGGTTGGGCACTATATACGCCGAGAATTTAGCTGCCAGCGATGATTCAAGCGACAAACTGCCCAAGCAAATGCCAAGGTGGCTCTTGACGCTGAGTTTTGCGGTAGCTTCTGTGTTTATGATCCTTCGCTACTGCCCGGTCGATCATTGGATAGACCCGAACGTATACGGCTGGCTGATCGACAAATGGCACCTGGCTCCGGTGCGAATCATCGACTTTGCCGCTCTCGCGATCTTGTTGGTAAGCTTTGGAACGCGTATCGCCGCGATCCCTATCTTCCCCCCGCTCGCGCGGCTCGGAAGAGCCTCGATAGAGGTATTCTCGGTTCACATTCTCTGCTGCCTTGGTGCTGACGCGCTTAGCCATGAAGCCGACCCGAATCTACCCTGGTGGCAGCAAATTCTGGTGCTGGCCATCACTTTGCCGGCCCTCTTCGCCACGGCGCGCGCTCACGAGTGGTGGGTAGCCCGCCGCGACCCCGCGAAGGCAATCTAAATGCGCATCGCTTTTTTGTTGCTAGTGGTCATGGGCGTTCATGCCGCCACCCCCGAATATCGTGCGGAAGTGGTCAAATCATATCCCCATGATCCGAATGCCTTCACGCAGGGCTTTGAATATCACGATGGCAAGTTCTATGAAGGTACGGGGCTTGAGGGTCAATCAACCGTCCGGATTGAAGACTTCGCCACGGGTAAAATCATCCGCAAAGTGGATATCTCGAAGGCTCTTTTCGGCGAGGGCATCACGGTGATCGACGGTCGCGTCGTCGAAATCACATGGCAGTCCCATATCGGCTTCACCTACAGCAAGACAGATCTAAAGCGCATCGGAGAGTTTCACTATCACGGTGAAGGCTGGGGACTCGCCAATGATGGCCACCATGTTTACTTCAGCGATGGCACATCTGAGATTCGTATACTGAACCCGGCAACCTTAAAAGAAATACGCCGCATCAAGGTCCACAACGGCGCCAAAGAGGTGGACATGCTGAACGAACTGGAGTGCATTCGCGGCGAGCTTTGGGCCAACATCTGGCAAACAAATCTGATCGCGCGCATCTCGCCGGGTAACGGTACAGTCCTCGGCTGGATTGACGCAACCGGTCTGCTCAAACCCGAAGACATAGCGAACCATCCGGTCGATGTCCTGAACGGCATTGCCTACGATTCAGTGAACAATCGCATCTTCCTGACCGGCAAGCTATGGCCGAAGGTATTCGAAGTCCGCCTTGTCCCCAAATAGCTAAGACAGTACGCAAATGTCGGGAAGATTTCGATAGTCTTCCGCAAAGTCGAGTCCGTAGCCAACAACGAACTCATCCGGAATCTGGAAGCCGATGTACTTCACGTCCACGGGTTGCACTCGCCGCTCGGGCTTATCCAGCAACGTGGCAATCGCCAGGGATTTGGGTTTCCTCTGTTCCAGCAGCCGCTTCAGGTAGCTTAGGGTTACGCCGCTGTCGATGATGTCTTCAATAATCAGAACGTCGTGGCCTTCAATATTTACATCGAGATCGCGTGTCACCTTTACCTGGCCGGAACTGGTCTTCTGGTTCCCGTAACTGGAAATCCCCATGAACTCGATCCTGACAGGAATCTTTCGGATGGCCCTTGTCAAGTCGGCTACAAAGACGAAGGCGCCCTTCAAGACTGAAACCACATACAGCGCGCCATCGTAATCCCGCTCGATCTCAGCGGCCATTTCGCGTACCCGCTGTTGAATCTGTTCCGCCGAAATGAGAATGCGTTTAGAGTGCCCAGTCACCTGCACAATGTTACCGTGCGGTCAGCCGTGAACTCCCGCCGCCAATATGGATGTGGGCGCCAGTAGCCGCTCCCGCCATAGCGCTGCTGAACGCGAGATAAGACAAATGAGCCCTTTCCAGATAGCGGCGCAGCCAGAGCCCTTCCGGTTCGTCGGGCTGGAGGGCAACATCCACCTTGTTTCTATGGTCCAACCCCATCTGTTGATGCACCCGCGTCTGGCCAATTGCGCTTACCGGCAGATCCTGGTTAAAGCGAGCCTTGAAGGCTTTTTCAATGGACGGCAAATCAGCCAGTCTAAAGGGCACAGATCCGTCATACCTGATCATTAAATTTCTCGCCGAAGCGGCCTGCGCCTGCAAGCGATTCTCCTCCTCGGCCATTTGGAGCAGTTGATTCCGAAGGTTCACGCGATTCCTGGTCATATCCAGTACGAGTTGGCGGGAATAGAGCTCGTTCTTCACGCTTTGCATCTCCGATTGCGAGATAATGCCCAGATCCATCAGCTTATGCCGCTCGTCGACCCGAGCAGCTGCGCGATCTACGCGCCGTGACGCTGCCGCTACCATGTCATCGACCTGGTTCTGAGTCATGTCCTCCAGCTTGGTAGCTCCATAGAGAGTCTCAGAAAGCGTCACATCGTCCTGTGCGTCCGCCACGCGCTCCTCAGCCTGCTTCAGGCTTGACTTAGCCAGCGTGCCGTTCTCAACCAGCGCTGTGATCCTGGCCAAATCTGCCTGAGCCCGTTCCAGGTTCGCGGTCGAAAGCTGTCCGAACATCGGCAATGAAAACAGTAGGAATACCGCCCGCACTAAATAGCCATCCCGTATTGAAGTCATGTCTACCGTTACTGTCCCATCCTGGGCCTGTGAGGGAATCGCTCTCTGGTTGCCGTTTTACAAGCAGAGACGAAAGCAATGAATAGAGCCCTCAAAACCATACTCCTCCCACTGCTGGCACTGACCGCGGCAAAGGCAAACACCATCCAGGAGAACTACAGCACTTCGGTCAACTTCCTGACGGGCGCCCCGGTGGTCACTTCGATACCCGGCTTCAATCCCGCGCTGGGAACACTAAACGGAATCGAGTTCAGCTACAGCTCGGGGGCCGTGCTGTTATCGGGTAACGCCATATCATCCAATATCAAAATTGATGATCCTGGGGGCAACCTCATCGACACCATTCTGTTCCCTACGATGAACGGCCGCGCCCAGCAACTCGAAAGCGGCAACTTCGCTGTCCCGGCAGCATACCTGATCGACTTCGAGCGTGCAGGCAATGTTGACCTGACATTTGCCAGCTTCACCGCTTGCCGCGGGAGCGCCAACACACCCAGCGGCTGCAATGGATTTTCAGCCTTCGTCGATGGCCAAGCGACCTTTAATTACTCGCCCAATTCACCTGCCGCCCCGGTGCCTGAGCCTGCCAGTCTGCTCCTTTTCCCGTGCGGGGTTGTGGTCCTCCTTGCCATATTTGTTTGCCGTAAAAAAACTGATTTGCCCAGTCGCTGTTGACGTAGTACGATGAGCGCAGGAGACAACTGCACGACATCTACCCACCGCTCCCTCATCCCCGCTTCCCGCGTGGAAGCTGACACTCCAAACTGGCTAACGGCTGTTCGGAGCGCCGAAGAAAAAAAGGCTGAGGACATCAAAGTTCTCGACCTTCGAGAAGTTACTTCATTCACTGACTTTTTTGTGATCTGTTCGGTCAGCAATCCGCGTCAGGGGCAGGCGGTTTGTGACGAAATTCACAAAAGTCTAAAGGAAACCGGCGAGCTTCCTTTTAGTATGGAAGGCAACTCTACCGCCGAATGGATCCTAATGGATTACGGAGACTTTCTGGTCCATATTTTCTCCACCTCCGCCCGTGCTTATTACGAACTGGAACGTCTCTGGCGTCACGCCAAGATTGTGAACCTGGAGCCTGGTCTCCAAGGAGCGTAAACCGGGTAGTGTAAATCAGGCGACGCTGGCCGAACTGTCATCATTCTGCAACCCTGGCGAAATGTTTGATATGCTTTCGAACGTCAGCAAGCCACGCGCTTGGTGAGCCAGGCGCAAATCCAAGACTTGCTTACCTCAACGTCTGGAGGTTCGCATGAAGGTCTTCGACAGTTCCGACATCAGGAACATCGCCGTAATTGGACACGGGCATTGCGGGAAAACGTCACTCACGTCCGCAATGCTACATACCGCCGGAGCCACCGAACGGCTCTTTAGAGTGGATGATGGAAACACGATTACCGACTTCGACGAGGAAGAAGCCGCCCGCAAGATGAGCATTACCTCTGCGGTGGCAGCTATGCCCTGGCAGAAGTGGAAGCTCAACCTGATCGACACGCCCGGTTACAACCTCTTCCTGAATGACACTAAGGCTGCCCTGCTGGCCGCCGATTCGGCGCTGGTTCTGCTGGATGGCGTCGCCGGAGTGGAGGTTTCCACCGAGAAAGTTTGGGAGTTTGCCGCCGAACGGCAGCTTCCCTGTGCCTTTGTCGTTACCAGGCTGGACCGCGAGCGGGCTGATTATTCCCGCGTCGTCGATCAGATTCACGAGCGCTTCGGTCGCGGCGCCGTCATGGTCCAAATGCCAACGGGTGCCGAAAGGGATTTCGGCGGTGTGCTGGATCTGATCCGCATGCGCGCTTATTGCTACAACCCTGCCGGGAATGGAAAGGGCAGGGAAGGCGACATTCCGACCCCGCTGGAAGATTTCGCCAAGCAAGCTCATGAAGAGCTGGTGGAACTAATCGCCGAAGGAAATGACGCCCTTCTGGAGGAGTTTTTCGAGACCGGCACACTGCCTTGCGAGCACATCATCAGCGGGCTTCAACAGGCGGTCAAGGAGCGGCGCATCTTCCCGATTCTGTGCGCCTCCGGCCTGCAAAACATTGGCGCGGATTTGGTGGCTGATTTCATCGGCGAAACCATGCCGGCTCCGGAAACAAAGACCGGCTGCCCTCCGGCAGCTTTCGTGTTCAAGACTTCGGCAGATCCGTTTGCAGGACGCGTCACCTATTTCAAAGTGATGGCGGGCACGTTGAGAGACGATGCTCACTTGATCAACGCACGCTCCGGTGTGAATGAACGATTAGCTCATATCGCGGCTCCTTTTGGCAAAACTCTTCTTCCTGTTACTGAACTCCGAGCCGGCGATATCGGCGCAGTAGCGAAGCTGAAAGACACGCTGACCGGCGACACGCTTGCTGAAAAGCCCAACGGGGTCCGATACCCCGCGGTCCAATTGCCTGAGCCCTCTATCGCGTATGCGGTTTCAGCCAAGTCCCGCAATGATGAGGACCGCCTGAGCACCGCCATCGGCAAGATTCTTGAAGAGGACCTCACGCTACGCTTTTATCGCGATCCCCAGACCAAGGAGTTTCTGCTGGCCGGCAACGGGCAACAGCATCTTGAAGTTGTGGTCAGCCGCTTGAAGCGCCGCTATGGCGTCGAGGTGGAACTGAAATCGCCGAAAATTCCGTACCGCGAGACCATTCGCGGCACTGCGAGCGTGCAAGGCCGCCACAAGAAGCAAACTGGCGGTCATGGCCAGTTCGGCGATTGCTGGATCAGGCTGGAGCCGCTCCCGCGTGGCGAGAAGTTCCAGTTCGTGAACGATATTTTTGGCGGCGCTATTCCCAAGAACTTCATCCCCGCAGTTGAGAAAGGCATTCTGGAAGCGGCCGATCAGGGCTTCCTGGCCGGATATCCGGTTACTGATTTCCGGGTTACGCTGTACGACGGTTCCTACCATGATGTTGACTCCTCCGAAATGGCCTTCAAGCTGGCTGGCCGCAAGGCCTTCCGAGCGGCTATGCAGCAAGCCCGGCCGTCGCTGCTTGAACCCATCATGAAAGTGGAAGTCGAGACTCCTGTTGACTTCGCAGGCGACCTGATGAGCGACTTCAACGGTCGCCGCGGTCGCATCTTAGGGACCGACATGAAGGGTAACTTGCAAGCCATCCAGGCGCATGCGCCGATGTCGGAAATGCTCAACTATCAAAATGACCTGATTGCCAAGACTCAAGGTAGGGCGTCGTTTCACATGGAATTCGACCACTATGACTATGTGCCCACTCCGCAGATGGAGAAGATTGTGGCGGCTGCCAAAGCCCATATGCAGCATGCCGACGAGGACGAATAGGATGGAGGGTGCGCGCCGGCTCGGCCAGTCCGGTGGCGCGCACCAGTCTTCTCCGGTTAGTTGATCTTGTAGCCGATGTTCGTCACGAACTGAAACGAATTCTTCTTGAAGTTCGGCGGCGGATCACTCAAATACGAGTCAAGCAGCCCCACGCTAATGTTTACCTTTTTGGTGATAGGCAGGCTCAGGTTCACAACGCCATTGGCGCTATAGTCGCTGGGCTTATTGAATGAGGGAGTCACAGAAAGCGACTGGTTCAGGGTGATGCCGCGCAGCAACGACCGGCTGTAGTTCTCGCCAAGCACAACGCCAATAAGGCTGACAGAGGGTCCAACACTAAAGATCTGGTCGGTATAGGCCAACTGAGCTTTAAAGTCAAGTTCCTGGTGCGCGTCCTTATGAGCCACATAGCCGGCGCCGGCGCCTAGCGAATACTGCAGAGTCAGGCCTTGAGAGTAGTTATGGTCAAACGTGGCGTCGCCAAAGAGAAACAGGCGCGTGTTCACATATTCATCCTGCTCGAGCCCCGCGTGGATGATGTTGGTTCGAATCGTGACGGCAGGTGTGGTCGCAACCGCGGGGGTAGTGTTTGTTCCATAGGCCGAGTTGAAGCTGAAACTGGTTTTATAACGCGGGGAGGCCCAGCTTTCGGACGGGACGGTTCGAAGCAGGCTGAGTGCGGTGGTAAAGGTTTTGCTGGTCTGCGTAGCTTCCACCAAAGCCAATCCGGCAGCCGCATTGCCCGTCCAGAAATCCTGGAAGCGGGAGTGACCGAAGGCCCGCATGAAGCTGGCTTCCGGAATCACGTTATCGGTATCGGCCACCGGGATGACGATGGGATTTCCGGTTGCCGGAGTCACGGTTACCTTCTGGGCTTCCACGGTTACTTTGCCTTGTGGCACTGAGGCGGTATCCAGATGGCGATTGAAGACTTGCCCTTTGCGGGCAATCGCGAAGTCGGCGGATGATTGCAGGTCCTGTACCTTGTCCCAGGCGACAGTCACTTCACCAGCCAGGTCGCTTTTGAAGGTGACGTTTTTGGCGTCGGCGCTCTCAAGGTGACCAATCAGCTTTTCTCCATCCACCAGGACCAGGACATCCGGCTTACCGGCAGCCTGTCCGAAGCATGACGCTGTTCCCATTAGTACTGACAGCGATACGCGCCAAAAGTTAACCTTCCCCACATTTAACGGATACACGAGACTCCTCCTTCTGAAATTTCGCGGCGGCTCAACTGGATCATACTCCCTGGACCGCAGTTACCACGAGGCTATTCCGAATGGTGATAAGAATTTAACGATTCGACGGATACCATGTAAAGGAGACTTAAGTCCTCGTCTCGGCTTGTATCGAAATGAGATGTACATCTACTGACATCGCCTCGCCTGCTATTCAGCGGTTGCGCACCCGACTTCAACCCCGTCTGGCGGTGGAAGCGGAATTTTACCGGATGGGCCATTCCTACCGGCATGGTTCATTTCATCGCTTCTTTGACCATAAAATTCAAAGGCCAGGCTTAACAGCCGCCTTGAGCATGGTCGGGCTATTCAATCGGGGCAAGCGCAATGCATTAAGTCCGATTGTCCGTACTGTGCAGATCGCCTTTCCCGACCTTCCTGCCGCATTTCACGGCTTTCGGTTGATGCATCTTTCCGATTTCCATATTGATGGTGTGGATGGCTTGGCCGAGGTGCTGAGCGAACGGCTTCGGGAAGTACCGTGTGACCTGTGTGTATTCACGGGCGATTACCGGTACGACGACCGCGGGCCGTGTGATCTGACCTATCCCCGGATGCAGGCTGTCGTCAATGCCATTCGGAGCCGCCACGGGGTTTACGGCATTCTGGGCAATCACGATCCGTGTGATGCGGCGCCCCGTCTGCAGGCGCTGGGCGTCAACATGCTGGTGAACGACTCCGCGCAGATCTCGGAAGGCGGCGAAAGCGTTTGGCTGATTGGGCTGGACGATAATTTCGACTACAACACCCACGACCTCCCGCTGGCCATGACGGATGTTCCGGAGGCTGGTTTCAAGATTCTGTTGGCTCACGCACCGGAACTTTTTGAAGAGGCGAACAGCTTGGGAATACGGCTGAACCTCAGCGGACATACGCACGCCGGGCAACTGAGGCTTCCGGTGATTGGAGCGATCCGGCAGAATGCCCGCTGCCCGCGGGAGTTTGGCTGGGGAGCGTGGCGGTACAAGGACTTGCAGGGGTACACCACCTGTGGGATTGGGTGCTCTACGCTGCCTATACGCTATAACTGCCCTCCGGAGATTGTGGTTTTGGAGCTGAGGCGCGCGGATACTGCCTGAAATTGCGATGATTGGGTGCTGTTTCAGCCAGCCATTTTCGTCGGCCAGATCTCCTGGCGGCGTCCCGGATCCTGCGGGGCCAATAGCCTGCGGAACCAAAAGAAGGATCCCAGCCATCTATTCATCGCGCAAAGCCTCTACTGGAGCAACACCGGCAGCTCGATACGCCGGGATAGAGGCCGCGACAGCGCCGACCAAAAACAGCGCAATCACCCCAACGCACAAAGTGAGCGGATTCAAAGGGCTCACTCCGTACAAGAACGCCTCCACTACGCGAGTAAGACACAGGGCGAGAACAATGCCCCCGCCAAGCCCAACGGCAATCACCACACCTCCTCGGAACAGAACCAGTTGGATGATGCCCTGTCGAGTGGCGCCGAGGGCCATTCTCAACCCGAATTCCCTTTGGCGCTGCCTCACGAGCTGGGAGAGAACGCCATACAACCCGATAAATACCATCAGCACGGCAATACCAGCAAAGCCACCGACGATGTATAAACCAAGTCGCGAACCGAAATTGCATTGATCCACCGCTCCCTGCATCGTTTGAAAGTGATCTAAGGCAAGATTCGGCGCCTGACGATGCACGATGGCGTGCGCCGCAGGAACCAGGTTGATGGCCGTCTTCGTTTTCACCACAAAGTACATAGCGGTTTTGACCAACGCAGGGTAAAAGAGCGAAGCTGGCGGAATCTGCTGGTAAGAAAGCATCAGTAGTGGTTGCGGAGGCTGGGATGTCGCATCAGCTATCTGGTCCCCGACAACGCCCACGATGGTGTATGGTTGCACCATCCCGGTGTTTTGGCCGCCCAGATCTAATCGCTGGCCCAGGACGGTCTTACCCGCAAAATACTTCTGCGCCAGTGCCCGGTTTATGACTGCGACAAAAGGCGCTCGCGCGTTATCGTTGTCGTTGATGGTGCGGCCCTCCACCAGAGGAGTCCCCATTAACTCTGCATAGCGGCCGCTGCTGGCGGTAATTCTGGCATGGAAGCCTTGCTGAATGTTACGGGGCCAGCCGGTGACCCTAAAGCTGGTTTCGAAATCGAGCCCCGACAAGGGCGGCGCAGAAATCAACGCCACGTCTTGAAAACCGGCACTGTACCTCATTGATTCGAGCAGCGGCTTGTAGACGGGAGCAGCCACCGGTCCCGTTGGTTCCCCATTCGTGTTTGTGAAACCCGCCGCGTCCGCCGGCATCGCCGCAAATTCAGTCACATTGCCCGGATCGAAGCCCAGCCGCACATGTTCCAAATTCCAAACCGACTTGAATAGGAGCCCGGCCGCAACCAGGAGCACCAAGGAGAGAGCTACTTCGCCACCCACCAGCCAGCCGCTCACATTTGTCCCGAATGAGCGATGACTGACGGTTCTGATGCCCGCCCGCAGTTGCGCCTGGGGATTAATTCGAACGATAAAAATCACGGGTAAGACTGCCCAGAGAACCGTGCTCACTGCTGTAATCCCGGCCGAGGCCAGCAGCGCAGTCCAGCGCACCTCAATCGATTCAGCCCGCGGTAGGAGATCTGGCGGTAACGCATGCACCGCGTAGTTAGCCGCATGCGCCACTACAATCCCGCATAAACAGCCGATCAAGCTAAGCAAAGCTGCCTCCACCGTCATTTGACGAATGAGTCGCCAAACTCCGGACCCAAGCGCGGAGCGAACGGCAAATTCATGCATGCGGCCCAGACACCGCGCGAGATTTAGTATGGCTACATTGCCGCAAACAATCAGTAAGACCAGCGCACCGCCCGCGGTCAACGCCAGCAGCACATCGCCAACCGAACCGGTTACCGTTTTCTGGTAAGTCTGGGCTTCAAAAAGCAGTTGGCCATTGGAGCCGGGTTCGCCATCGCGAATGCGTTTGGCAATCACGCCAAGCTCTACTCGAAGCATCTGCACAGTTCTCCCCGGAGCGAGTTTGCCCAGGATCGAAAGCGAGTCATAACCGCGCTCTCGCAGCATCTCAGGTGTGGGTTGCAAGGGCAGCCAAAGGCCCTTTTCCATGTTCTTACCGGCGGACTCAGGGAATCCGAGTCCCTTTGGCATGACACCCACAATCGTTGAATCGCGGCCGTTAACACGCAGAGTATGACCCACCACTTGGGGATCGCCGTTCAGAACCTCCCGCCAGAGCCGTTCTGAAATCAGGACGGCTCGTGGACCATTTGTTTCACCTTCCTGCGGAATGAATGTACGCCCTTTTAAGGGCCGGACGCCGAGCATAGGGAACAAATTGGGAGTGACCTCAGCCGCAACCAGACTTAGCGATGCCCCGTCATTCTGAACAACAGCCACATCGTTCGAGTAGGCGGCAATGCTCGCAAGGGTTCGAGACTGATTGCTAATATCGGTGTAATCAAGCCATGAACTGGCGGCGTGAGACGCCGACACACTGACCAGTTGATCGGAGGAGGCGTAGGGCAGCGGGCGAAGCAAGACACCCTCAACGATGGCGAACATCGCCGTGTTCAACCCTATTCCCAGTGCCAGACTCAAAACCGCAAGCAGAGTGAATCCCGGCGCGCGCCGCAATTGCCGCCAGGCGTACCGAAGCTCCTGAAGGTGGTTTGCCACATTGCCCCCTGATTCACCGCAAGCGCGAAACTTTCCCGTTGCGCACTTCATAAACAATGTCCGCCACGCTCAGCAGATGTGAGCGGTGAGCCACAATGATGCGAGTGGGCGCCAGCCGGGCCAGTACTTCCGAAATCTTCTCTTCGGCGACGGCGTCCAGGTTAGCCGTTCCTTCATCGAACAGGATCACAGCCGGCTCCCGATATAAAGCTCGGGCAATCAAGAGTCGCTGCCGTTGCCCTCCGGAAATCTGGACACCCATATCTCCCACAATCGTTCCGTAGTCCATGGGCATGGCTTGAATTTCGTCGTGGATGGCCGCATGCTGCGCCACGGCCCTTACCCTCTCCGCATCGAACTGAGAATCAAAGAACGCAATGTTGTCGTTAATGGAGCCGGCCAGTAACGTGTCATCCTGCATAACCGCTCCAAACCGGTCCCGCCAAGCCTGCCGGTTTGCCTCATCAATCGGCACGCCGTCCAGCGTGATGCTTCCCTTCTGCGGCTTTTCAATCCCCAGAATCAGCTTCACCAGCGTGGATTTCCCGCTGCCCGACGGCCCCACAATCGCAATGCAGGCGCCGGCAGGGAAGTCGAGCGAGACATCACTCAGAACCAATGGGTCCGCGGCGCTGTAACCGAAGCTGAGGTGTTCTATCTTCAGGTGGCCCGGACCTTCTAGATTCTCCGCTTCGCCCCCTCGCGGCTCAGGCTCCGCCAGCATCAGGTCGTCCAGACGGCGCAGATGAACGCTTGCCAGTTGCATGCCCCAGATGTTGTCCATAACGCTCGAAACCCGTTCGCGGAAAACCCCGCGGTAGGCCAGAAAGCCAAACAGTACGCCGGTGCTCACCGGCGCAAATGCCACTCCCAGAAGCCCTACCGACAAAACTGCTGCCCACTCCATCGCAGCCACTGCCGAAACCATGGCTCCCACGCTGTTGCGCTGCCGGGTCAGCCGGCTGTTCGCATTCAGAACACGCACCAGTTCGTTCTCCCAAAATGCGAACCTCTGCGCCTCGCGGCCGGCCAGTTTGATCGCTTGAATGGCGCGCATTGATTCCAGCAGCCGCGACATTTCTTTGCCTTCCGCCTCCAGCAGGTCTTCGGCCAGTTCGCGCTGCCTTCGTAACCCAGACAGGCGGATAGCAATCTCAAGGCCCAATCCGCAGATCACGATCAAAGCCAGATGCGGACTGAAAACGATCATCAACAAGGCGGTGAGAGAACCCACTACAAGATCGATCACCATGGGCACTGCCTGGTCGGTTACGAAGCGCCGGATTGTGTCCACCGAACGAACGCGCGCCAGGATGTCTCCCAGCATTTGTCGCTGAAAGAACGCCACCGGAAGAGAAAGAAGACGCGCCACAATGGTGGTGGAAACGCGGTGGACGAAGATATGGCCCAAACGAGTGATGACCAATCCTCTTGTCCAGGCTGAACCGGCTTGAACCAACATCATCAGGCCGATACCCAATGCAATCCAAAGCAGTTGCGGATGGGCGCGCGATCCGGTTGCTTGATCGATCACATCCCGGTAGGCAAACGGCATCGCAACAATGGTGAGTTGCAGCACGATTGTCAGCCAAAGCACGCTCAGCGCAGTCGAGCGTAATCGCCGGTCATCCACCCAGGCGCGGCGAAAACTGCGCGACAGGCGCATAAGCCCCGGTTGAAAATTATCGGTGGGTGTGAACTCGATCGCGATGCCCGTGAAGTGTGGCGAAAGGGAATCAAGAGACATCCGCATCCGTCCGCGCGCGGGATCGACAATGGTGGCCACATCACCCTTTACGCGTTCAAGAACGACGAAATGATCCAGATTCCAGTGCAGAATGGCAGGCAGCCGTAAGTCGCCGAGCCGTCGGAGTCCGATGCGTACCGGCCTGGCTGCCAGGCCGATCCCCGCGGCCAGGTTCATCAGCGTGCGCAGATTGATTCCGCGCGGCGTCATTGCAACTCTGGCGCGAAACGCGGCAAGATCGCACTTCATACCCCAGGCGGAGGCAATCATCGCGAGGCTCGCCAGCCCGCACTCGCTGATTTCTCCCTGAAGAATCACCGGCACTTCCCGGGCAGCATTGAAAGGCAGTGCCTGCGCTGTCGCCATAATGTCAGCGGCCTCCTACATATATAAGGGCCAGCGCAGCCGCGGCCATCACCGTCAAAACAGCCACAATCAAACCTTCGAGTCGATGCTTCTTTTCCCAGGGCTCGCCAGCCTGGCGCGTCGTATAGGCTTCCACCGCTTCCGCGCGAAAAAACTCCTGCCCATAACGCCAGCGGGGCTTCTTTTCACTGGACCCTTCGATTCGATCGTCAGCTCGTGATGGCATCGGAATTCCTCAACTCGCAAGCCGCAGAGCTAGTTCAGACAAAGGCGTTCCGTTTCTGACCAGAAACGCTCCCAGTTCGGCATAGACATCCTGCAATCCTGAGCAATACAGATTGTGATTCGAAAATCCCTTCGCCTTTGAAAAACGGTTGATCGGACGCCCGGCTTTGCAGATCTTCCACCAATCGCAACCTTGGCATTTCTCCGGCTTGATGGTGACCGCGTCCGCTTGCTCCTGCCAAGCATCTGAATCAAGCAGGTCGCGCAGGTCATTCTTTGCGACATTCAGGCCCAGCGAGGCGAAGCGCGGGTCCGCGGTCCGAAGCGTGTCCTCGGGGCCCAGATCGCCGTTCGATAAAACCGAGATAATGTTGCGGTAATCGTCTCGATAGCTTTGCACTAACTCCATCGCCGCCGGGTCCACCAGTGCCGAAAGCAGCTCAGAGAAAACGCGAATCCTGATCTTGGAATTCTTGCCTGCCAGCCATGCGCGTAGCGCCGCCAGCAGAAACCTTTCGACGCCCAGGACTACCTGTTCGCTTTTCACCGTGTCCCAGGTGTAATCGGGCGTCAAGAAGCTCATATGAGTGACGCCCAGTTCCTCTACAAAATGGCGATATACCTTGGCGCCATCGGCGAAGGGATTAATCACACACAGCAAACCGGGCGCCGCCATTTTCCCCTCACAAGCGGCCTTTTGCATCAGGCGCAGACCGGCAACCGTGCGGTCGTAAGAGCCGTTGCCTTTCAGATCCAGACGGTGCAGGTCATTTACCGCCGGAGGTCCATCCAGCGAGATCCCGACCGAGATGCCGTACCGCTGAAATATTTCTATCCAGCCCTCATCCACCAGGACGCCATTCGTCTGCATGGAAAAGTTGAATCGAAAGCCATCCTCAAAGCTGCGCAGTGTTTCGCACATATCGGAAAACCGCGGCTTGCGCATCAGCAGTGGTTCACCGCCATGGAACACGAACTGAATCACGTCGAGTTTCTGATCGTGTGCTGCCCTCGCGGCGAAAGCTCCCAGGTCCCGTATGACTTCGCGGGAAACCAGCGGCGGATGCTTCTTCCAACTCTCGTCACCGGCGAAAAAGAAGTAGCAATAGTCACATTTGAGGTTGCAGCGTTCGCTTATTTTAAAAACTATATTGAGATTCTGTAATTGCATTTTCTTACCACCTGCAGACACCTGTCGCCCTCGCGCACTGTGCTTGGTCAAAACAGACAAGCAATCGCCAAGCCGCCGGGGAGTGCGTTGCCGGGCGGTCACTGAGAAGTTCGGAGCGGCTGAGGCCTTTCGGAGTTATCCCAGAAAGCCCGCACCGCCCCTATGGGACTAACGCGTTACTGGGCTTTATAAACCGGGTGCGGCGGATGAGGAGCATCGGATTCGAAGCTAAGGAACGACAGGAAGTAGCCGCCGGTGACAGCATTGATGTGTGCGTCAATGAGATCCTGTGCACCTTCCAGATCGGCGTTATTCGCCAGGCGATTCGCCACTTGTTTCTCGAGTTCAGACATGTTGAGTTTTCCTTTCTGATGATTGATAGCCGGTGTCCCGGCTTCGATGTATACCTGACAAACGAGCCTGAGACGTTACACACACCCAAATCGGAAATCAAAGCGACAGACAACCCGCTTAGCGGTCTCAATTTGACGATTGTCTTATCACGCGTAAGTCGGGGAGCGTGGATGAATAGTCCGTAGGTGAGAGCTCAACGCCAGAACGCGATGCGGTCACGGATGCGCCTCTCTTGTCAGGCGAAACAGCTATAACTGATCAGAACGGAGTCCAGTCCGAAAGCGCAACCGAACTGGAATTCTTTTAGATGCCGGTGATGTGCCGTCGGTCCCTCGAGGGATCCTCAGCCATCGCTAGAACACTGCCCGATCTAACGGGGGCCGGAAGACTCGAGCGTTGCCGCAGATTGGCCCAGATACCGATGTACGTCCGATATGACGACTGAACCCTCGCCCACCGCTGACGCCACGCGCTTGACCGACCCGCTTCGGACATCGCCTACGGCGTAGATTCCGTACAGGTTTGTCGCATACGGCGTTTGCTCAAAGGCCGGCCGGCCGCCGGTTTTGACGAACCCTTTTTCGTCCAGACTTACAAGCCCGTCCAACCATTGCGTGTTGGGTTCAGCGCCAATCATCAAAAATACGCTGGAGATCCGCTTGGTTGCCGGTACTCCACTGCGCCGGTCTATCCAAGTCACTTCACTCAGCCGGGAGTTGCCCGCGAGGCTAACAATCTCCGTTTCAGTCAGAACGGAAATGCGGGGAGAGGTCTCGATTCGAGAAAGCAGGTACCGCGACATGGTTTGAGCAAGGCCCTTTCCTCGAATCATCAAATAAACATGGGCCGCCCGGTGTGAAAGAAACAGCGCGGCTTGTCCACTGGAATTACCGCCGCCCACAACAATGACCTCGCTGTTGCCACAGAAAGCGGCCTCCATAGCGGTGGCCGCATAGTAAACACCTTGGTTCTCAAACTTCTCGAGATTCCGGACCTGCAACTTTCGATAGCTGGCCCCGGTGGCAATGATCACTGTTCGTCCGCAAAAATGAACGTCGTCTGTCAGGGTGAGCCTATGAAAACTGCTCCCCGGTTCCAGGCTAATGGCTTCCCGTGCTATCGCAAACCTGACGCCAAATTTTAGTGCCTGCACCCAGGCGCGATGCGCCAGCCGGTTGCCTGAGATCCCGGTGGGAAAGCCCAGATAGTTCTCGATTTTGGAACTGGCGCCGGCCTGGCCTCCGGGAGCCACACTTTCGACGACAACGGTGGACAATCCTTCGGAGGCGGCATAGACAGCGGCGGCCAGACCTGCCGGTCCAGCGCCAATCACCGCAACATCATAGGTTGCACTAGAGTCGGGCATCTCAGTGATCCCGAGTTCGTCAGCTATTTCCGGTATCCGGGGACGGTACACAACACGTCCGTCACTGTACCCGATTGCTGGAAGAGATCTGTGCCCTGCCGGTTCGATCGAATTCGATGCTTCCGGAGGCTGATTGTGAACCAACCGGTAGGGATATCCGTTCCGGCTCAGGAACTGTTGGAGTTTGAGCGCCTCGGCTTCGCCTTCCTGACCGAAAAGAACAACACCCGTTTTGGCCTGCCAAACCAAACCGATTCTGCGCCAAACAAAAGCTTGCGTAATCAGATTGGCAATGTCACCCTCAGCGCGCATCAACTCCCGCAGGTTCTGCCTTGGTATGCACAGCAGACGCGTATAAGGTAAGCTCGTTCGCGCTGAAACCAGCGGCGGCTGATCATTCAGCAAATTCAATTCGCCCGTGAACTGAAGTGGATTCAGTTCAATGATCGATTCGAGTTGACTGCGGCCGTCCAGTGTGTAGACCTGGATGGCGCCACTAAGAACTACGAACATGTCCGCTTCGCGCTGACCGGCAGCGGACAGCTGCGTTTCCTTGTCATATTCCACTTCGGTGCCGTACCGTCGGATGCAATCAATCATCTCCTCCGTCAAAGAGGGAAAAGCCATCTCGGGTTGGAACACCGGAGCATCAGGGGCCATTGGCGGTTCGGACAATGTCGTCATAGGTGCGCGCTTTCTTTCGGCATTCCGCATTGAACGGAAGTCATAAACTCCACAAACTCCGGAAACGATTCGAATTCAGATTTCAAGTGCTGCCATTCGCGCACGAAGACGGGACTCCGCATCCGGCGCTCAGCCGTTCGCATCATTAAGCGCCACATCCGTTTCGGTATGTGACGCTCCAGATAGAGAAAGTAAGTCAGCGAGACGAACGTGCAGAACCGCAGCGCCGAGATGGTCACCTCATGGCTCGGGTCCGGGAGCACTGTTCCAGGTTGAATACTCAGCCAGACATCATGCGAAGAGCTGTGCAGCAATTCGTCATATCGGGCCGACAACGCTAGGAAGACCTGGGTCCTGACCTGATCGCGGTGAATGAAGAACGCGACTGCCAACCCGAGTCCGCCCACGAGCACTGAGATCAATGTCGCGTACTGAATAAAAGGTTGAATGTTCATTCAATTACCCAAGTATGGCGGCGGCCGCGTAAATCGCAGGCTTCGCATCCGGCGCGGTGGAAACCGGCGGCTTCTCCTGCTTCCACTCGATCAGCTTCAGATCCAGCACAACGAAAGAATACAGGACCGGAACGAGCCCGAGAGTAATGAATGTAGCTATGGTCAGACCGCCAATTTGCGCGTAGCAAAGCGGCTCCCAAAGCGGGCCGCCATGCGCAGCCAGTGGAAAGAGCGCAATCACAGTGGCCGAAACGGTGATCATAACCGGCCGTAACCGCAAAATGCCTGCATCAATCAATGCCGTTTCCAGGTCTTCACCCTCCTCTCTGCGCTCTTCGATGAATTCAAACAGGACGATGATGTGGCTGACAATCACGCCGATCAGGCTGATGATTCCGAGAAACGCCATGAACCCGAACGGCTGCCCCATAATGGCGAGCGAAACGACGGCGCCCACTACGCCATAAGGAATGGCCGCAAAGACAATCAGCGGCTTCACCGCGTGCTTGAACTGTGCCAGCAGCGCCAGGTAGATCGCGCAAACGCAAATGGTGAGCACCGTTGCCAGATCTCCAAACCCGCTCACTTGCTCTTTGTACTCGCCCGCAAAGCGTAGGGAGAAGCCGGCGGGAAGCTGGTTTTGAAATGCTTTCAGCTTGGGCATGGCGGCCTGAATAACTTCCGAAGGCAAGTGCCCTTGCGTGGGCCAGCATTGGATGGTAACCGTCCGGTACTGGTCAAAACGCTTGATCTTCGGTAAGACCGGTTGTAGCGAGAGCGTAGCCACTTGCTCCAGAGGCACCGGAGGCGTGTCTTGCCCGGAGAAAACATACAAACTATGCAAGTCAGAGAGTTGGGCGCGCTCCTGCATTCGCATGCGGCCGGTGATGGGAATCTGCTTATAGCCATCTCTCAAGATGCCGACCGTCATTCCATGAAGCGCCGCATCCACCGAGTTGGAAACATCGGCGTTAGTGACATGCGCCAGGTTTGCACGGTCCACGTCCACACGCATCACTTCCTTGACGGTTGGCTCTCCCCAATCGTCTCTCACTCTGGCGGCAATGGGGATGTCGCGAAACATCTGTTTCAGCTTGCCGGCTTCGGCGTGAAGACGGGTCAGATCCTCGCCTGAAATCCTGACTTGAACCGGTATTCCGACGGGCTTGCCGGTCTCAAGCGTCCGGGTATCAATAGTCGCACCCGGTATTTGTTTATCAAACTCCGGCTGCAAGAGCGCCAAAAGGGGAGTCGTGTCGTGATCGTCATTCGTTCGCAGAATGATCTGGGCGTAATTCGTTTGCCGGTCCTCCGGCGTGGCGCTGCTCCAGAATCGCGGACCGCCGCCGCCGACAAACGTGGTCATTGAAACCAGCACATCTTTTGAGTGGCCGTGCTCCGGGTGACGTGCGCCATATTCCTCGGCTACGCGCCGCACAATTGATTCCGCTTGTTCAGCAACCTTGCTTGTGGCGCTGACTGGAGCATCTTCGGGCAGCCATACGTCTATATAGGAGAAGTATTGAAGGTCCTTGGGAAAAAACTGCGGTTTTAATGTGGAGAACACGATGCCGCCTGCCACCAGGACCAAGAGCGACGCCGCCAGGCAAAGCTTCCTATGCTGAATGGCCCTTTGCGCGGTACGGAAATACCAGCCTGTAAAGCCATGCTTGCGCCGTACCTCAATCGAAGTCTCAGTTTTGCTTTGCAACAGAAACGAACTGATGAGCGGAACAAACGTCATGGAGACTAATAAGGCGGCCAGCAACGAGATACTGATCACTACGGGCAAGCTATACAGAAACTTGCCTGTGTCTCCGGGCAGTAACAGGAACGGGAGATATGAAACTATATTAGTGACGGTGGCGTAAGCCATCGTCTTGAATAACTTGGTGGGTCCTAGCCAAGCCGCAACGAACCTCGGCTGACCGGCTCCTAGTTCGCGGACAATAGCATCGCCCGACACCACCGGCACGTCCACCAGCAATCCTAGCGCGATAATGAGGGATGCGATTGACACCTGTTGCAGGTCGATGCCGAGTGTACTGATCACACCAAACGTGATGGCCAGTGTAATCGGCATGGAAACCGCAATCAGCAGGGAGGTTCGCCAACTCCAAAAGCCGATCAGAGCCACCACGACAACCAACACCAGCGCTTCCACCAAACTGTGACTGAAGAGTTCAATGCTGTCGTGAACCTGGAGCGGCTGGTCAGACGTCCTGGCCAGAACCAAATCGCTCGGCAGTGACTTCTTCATATCCTGCAGGTTCGCGTCCACAAGTTTGCCGAAGACGTTGATCTGCTCTCCCTTCCGCATTTGGACCGACAAGGTGATGGCGCGTGTTGTAGTCCACTTGCCGTTCTTGTCGCGCCGCGTGTACGTATTCACGAATGACGGCGGGCTATCGTAGCCTCTGTCGATATCCACCAGGTCTCGCAGGTACAGCGGCGTCCCGTTGGCTGACGCGCCGATCATCACATTGCGCAAATCATCGGGCGTCTTAAATTCGCCCGTGGTGTTAATGCTGATGGTCCGACCTTGCGCGTTCAGCGTCTGGCCGGTGTCCGGCAGATTTCGTGCCATTAGAAGCTTAGAAAGGTCTGCCGGTTTGAGTTTGTATTGTGCGAGGCGCTGCTGCGAAAAGTTCAGAAAAACATTCTCGTTCAGAACGCCTGACCTCTCCACTTTCGATACGATGGACAAGGTTTTCAGGCTGCGCTGAATGGTATCGGTGAAGTCGTCCAGGTCCCGATAAGTGTACTTGTCACCCGCGACAGCCTTGAGCGTCTGGGCCGTTGTTGCCGGATCGCCGATAACTGCCGGTTTCCATGCATCGGGATGGAACTCATCGGTTTGTAAGTTCTGGTTAGCCAGCCTGGTGATCAAAGTTGCGAGATCTGTCTGATCCATACTCGTGACCAAATCAATCCCCGCGAAGCCTGCTCCAGAGAAGGCGCGCGTGGCGGAACCTACCTGCCGCGTTTCGAGTTGTTGGGCGAGCCAGGATAACGCGCGCTGCACTTCGGCAGAGTCAATCGACTTTGGATAAACAACTACAATCGACTTACGGGACTGAGACTGTTCAGGAAAGTCACTACGGACCTGCCGGATACCGGCCTCGACCGACTTACTTACAAAAGCGACCTGGTTTGGGTCGGCCGGCGGACTTGCTACGGTCAGCATCAGCGCTGCCGTATCGCCGAAGTCCTTGATGTAAAGAATTGGACCGGCGCCCTGCGGAAGATCGTGAATAGCATCGAGCCTGATCTTGACGTCGTCCAGTTCCTTATCGCGGTCGTAGCTTCCTTTTTCGGCAAGCTCGAATTGAACCATGGCAGACCCGGTCCGCGAGGTGCTCTTAATCTCCGTCACCCATTGATTCAGGGCAATCGCCTGCTCAAGTTTCTTGGTGACTAACTGTTCTACCTGCTCGGCTGAGGTCGCTTGCCACGGGACGATAATCATCGCCTGACGTACTGGAATGTCCGGGTCTTTGCGCTGGGGCATTTTCTGCAGACCAACGATTCCCCAAACCAGCGCAAGCGCCAGCGATACCCAGGCAATGTGCTTCTGTTCCAGGAAGAAGCGGGCCAGATTGTTTTTGTGCATCAAACTTGTACTGTCGGTCTCGTGTGTCATGTCTTTCTCCCTAGTCAAGTACCCGAACCAGGCTTTTATCGCTAAGCTGGTTCGTCCGGTTCACAATGATTCGTTCTCCGGGTATCAGGCCCTCCTCAACCACAACCGAGTTGCCTATTGTTTCCCCAACCCTGACACTCTTCAACTCCGCAAATTGCCTGCCTTCGCGTTCCTGGATGGTGAAAACCGAGTAGTTATTCGATCCCGATTCCGCGGTGATCAGCGCGGTCAAGGGTACCACCGGGACTGTCTGCGCATTCGCGCGCTCGATACGAACGCCGGCAATCATTCCTTCCTTGAGGCAGCCGTCTCGGTTCGGCAGAGTGACCTCAATGTTGAAGACTCGTGACTCCCGATTCGCCGAGGCCGCTATCTCCGTGATGCGGCCCGTCAAGGTCTGCCCCAGAGCATCTATCTGGACCGGCAGTTTCGAACCAATTTTGAAAAGCGCGAGCATGCTATCGGGAACCCCGAAGGCCACTTTCACCACACGCGTATTGTCGAGCGTGAATGCAGATGTGCCGGCGGCGACCAGTGAGCCTCGCTCTACCTCTTTGTTGACGATTACTCCTCGCATGGGCGCGACCAGATTCGTGTCGCCGAGATTGATTCGAGCGGCTGTAATCTGACCCTGCGCCGCACTCAACTGACCCTGGTGAGCTTCAATTTGGCGCATCGCCGCTTGCACGCTTGCCACCGCGGCATCGTGTTGCGCCACGGCCGCGTCGTAATCAGGACGAGTCATCGCCTTGGCCGAGTACAGAGCCTGGGCACGCTGGAAGTCGAGATTCGCTTTAGTGTCGCCGGCCTTCGCCTGATCGAGTTCCGCCTTTGCTGCATCCAGTGCGCCCAGCGCGGACTGCTGTTGACCGAATGCCGTGCTTAAGGAGGCGTCGTAATCCGACCGCCGCAGGCGCGCTAAGACAGTTCCCGCGGGAATCTCGTCGCCCACCTGTACATCTCGCACCAGTCCATCGGCGCCCCTTAATTGATAGAGCGCATCAATGTAGCCCGGCTCCTTGAACGCCAATTGGACCTGTTTATCAGGTCGAATCTCCCCTGAATAATGCCAGGCCGGCCGAACCTTCTGACTGGCCACTGTTTCTGTTTTGACTGGAACTGGATCTGGGTTTGGATCACTTACCTTCCCGCAGCCGGCCAGAATCACAATCATGATTATGCTGAAAATTCCCGCTACACTTCGCATTACTGTTCTCCTATCGCTTTCTTTAAATCCGCGCTGGCTTTCCAAAACTCCGTGAGGTTCGCTAACTGCCGGCCATCCGCGGAAGCTAGCTCTGACTGTGCCTGGAGCAAGTCCTTGCTTAGGGCCGCTTGCTGCTTGACTTGTTCCTGAACTTCCTTGAGCTTCTGTCTTGCGGCGAGTTCCACCGCATTGCTCAACGCCAGTTGCCGCTGGGCTGTCTCTAACTGCCGGCTGGCATTCCTTACTTCGAGCAGAATCGAACGCTCTGTCTGGGTGATGGCAACTTTGGCTTGCTCTTCTTTTACACGTTTGGCGGCGTATTCCTGTCGCTTGCGCCCCCAATCCCACGGTTCCCAGGTCAGTTGCAAACCCGCTGTGGCAATGTTGCCGGGCAATGCATTGGCGAAATTCGCTGTTGTGAAGTAGTTGAACGCCGCACTCACGTCGGGGATGTATTCAGCCTTCTTCGCCCGCGCATCGTAATCCGCTTGCGCCGCTTGTAATTTGGCTTTCTTTAACTCGGAGCGGTTTGCTATTGCACTGGCTTCCAACGCTTCCGGCGCCTCTGGTACCGTGTTGGCCTGGTTAATAGCCGAAACCCGAAAGCGCGTGTGGATGTCGCGACCAATAAGGTCGTTCAATTTCTCAGCCGCCGAATCCATCCGGTCGCTCGCGTCGCGAATCGCATTCTGCGTTTTCAAGAGCTGTGCATCGACGCCCAGTAAATCGGATTCCAGAATGGTTTCTCGCTTTCGGTTCTCGAGTGCCAAGCGCTTCGATTCTTCGTAATAGGGCAGGGAAGACTGAAGACTGTCCAACGCGCTTTGCGCCTCTGCAACGTCGTTGTAAGCCCGTCGAACCTGGTCAATCACTTCCAAACGCGCCTTCTCGCGATCTTGCCGTGTCGCGGCTACGCCGAGCGAAAGCGCCTTCAACTGCAAATGCAACCGGTATTGTGTCGAGAGCGGCTGCGCCACAGAGGCAAACAGCACCCCTACCGGCTTTCGCGCAACATTAATCGTTTGGTCTGTCGCCGGGATTGGGCCAGTGGCGCCGTAATCCCCCAGCGATCCTCGTTGAAACGTGACCGATGGTTTAGTTAGTAATTGCGCGCCCAACGCAATAACCTGCGTGTTGGCAAAGCGTCTGGTTCTGTTCGCCGCCAGATCCTCGACGGCGCGTTGAATCTCTAAATCAGCCGTCCTGAGACTACTGTTGTTTGCCACCGCTTGCGTAATGGCGTCATCAAGCGTCAGTTCAGAGACAATCGATTCCTGTGCTTGTAGCATGCCGAGTGTTCCCAATAGGAAGGCCCACTGTGTTGTCCAGCACAAAAGTGTTGTGCGCGCTGTAATTACCTTTATTCGTTCCATCCTGAGGCCATGGTGCCTCGATCAGGGTGTCCGGGTGCAGTAATGAGCCGTAAGCTTTCCGTAAGCTTACGGCGCGGTTTTAGTGCGGGAGGTTTAATTCTTTTAACAACGCCGCGAACCGGCCATCGCCGCGCAGCGGGTCAAAAAACGGCTCAATAGCTAACAGGTTGACGAAAGTCGTCTTGTGCTCGATGGCTTCTGCCACGCGGTGGAAAGCAAGATCGTGGTCTCCCATGCCGATTGCCGCGAAAGCTTCCGCCAGCGGTGTGACGTATCGTTTCTCCGCCACGCGGCTCAGCTCCGCCAGACCCTTTCGGACCCGCACCTGGCTGCCTTTGCGGGCATAGGCGGCGACTGTCAGGCCCAAATCCAAGGGAGCCTGCGACGCAGAAAGACACGCGATAACTCCGTCGTAATCTTCCTGCTGGAAACGCAGCAAGCCGTCGTAAAATCGAGCTTCCGGGTAATCGTGATCCAGATCAAGAGCTTTCTTCAAATGTTCGGCGGCCGCTCGGTAGTCGCTTTCGATGTAATGAAGATAAGCCATTCGTGCGCAATCGCCGGGCGAGAGTGGATCGAGTTCGATAGAGCGGCGCAGGGCGGCGCCAGCCGCATCAATGTTGCCCTGACAAAGTAACGCCATGCCACGGGACATATAGGCTGCGGCGGCTCCTGGTTGAACGCTCAACGCGCGTTCGTAAAGCTGCTCCGCCTCGTTCCAGCGATGTTCAAAGGTCCAGCGGATGGCCGCCAGAATTGTGCACGTCTCCCCGGAATCAGGATCAAGCGCATAGCCGCGCTCCGCCATCACCTTTGCTTCTGGGTACACGTCGCGCCCTGAAACATCGCCGAATATGGCAAGGAAGCTGTTCGCGGCGGCAATGCCGCTGTAGGCCAGAGCGTAATTCGGAAATGCCTCGACCAATTCGCGCAATTGCCGCAGGGCCGCTCGCAACGTTTCATGAGATTGCTGAAACATCAGCACCCGAGCCTTCAGGTACCGGTTGTGCGCTTCGATGTTCGGAGCAGAGGAAGATCCGCGTAGCTCTGGCATATGAACCTGCAGCAGCCCCGCAACGCATTGCGCGATCTGTTCCTGAATCGCAAAGACATCTTTTAGTTCGCGTCGGAAGGTCTCAGACCACATGTGATGGCCGGAGTCAGAGTGAATCGCCTGGGCCGTGATCCGCAGTTGCTTTCCAGCTTTCCGGACACTCCCCTCAATCACAAGATCGGCGCCGAGACGCTGACCCACTTCTCGAATATCAACGGCGGCGCCTTTGAACTGGAAAGCCGATGTCCGGGCAATCACATTCAGCCCTGGAACGCGCGTCAGTGTGTTAATAATTTCCTCACTGATACCGTCGCAAAAGTAGTCCTGCTCCGGCTCGGGACTCATGTTCACAAACGGCAGCACAGCAACTGACGCGCGGCGACTTTCTATGGCGGGCGCCACCTTCCGGCTGTCTTCGTCCAACTTTCTTTCCAGCCAGCGGAAGACCGGGACGTAGCTGCCGGGCCGCAGTCCAATTAGAACGGGATCAATCTTGCCCGATCCTTCCTCGTAATAGGCCTTCAACTTCGATCTGAGACGGCGAGCCTCTACGCGCACAATCGCGTCGATGTTCGGATCGTAATCAGACGTACGATCAAACACCTCCATGGCGATCGAGAACTCTTTCAGACTGTCGGACAGACTGTCGGGATCTCCCTCAATCGTCCGGTTCACTATGTGGGTTAGAAACCGGCTCAATCTTGCCGACGAGACGAAGCCGGGGCTGCTCACCACGCGCGCCAGTTGCTCGCGAACGGCCGCCGCGGGCACCGGCTCGCGGGTAGAGCGGACCGAAGTTTCCTGGGATGACGAACCCGGCATGGAAGGTGAATGAGGTACCTACAATCATATGCTTAAGCGCGAGGTCGTGGCATTTAACCTCTCAGCTTACGGCCGCTTACGTCAAATCCGTCGCCTATCGGGTTAGGTTGGGTTCGAGCGAACCAGATTTAATGCAAAACGGGGTACGAGTAAAAAGGATCATGTTTGTGAGCCGTAAAAAACCGGAAGCGATTATTGAGCAGGAGTTGCAACGGCGCGGCCTTGAAGTGGAGTGGGCAAACAGCATCAGGGCCGCCGCCGCTTCGCTTGAATCGAAATCTGATACAACCAGCATCGTCACGGAGCTTGCCTTATCCGATGGGAATTGGAGAGATCTGGTTGAGCACGTCAGGGCCGTGTCAAACTCCATTCCCATTGTGCTCGTGAGTCCTACCATCACTGCCGAGTTGTGGTGGGATGCGTTGGACTGCGATGTCGAAAATATTCTGCCGGCGCCCTTAGCGGCATCCCTCTTGTGCGAGGCTCTGGGAGCCTACGGGACAGATGTCTGAACGAACGGCTTTTCCTACATGAATGTCAGCGACCATAGCGAGGGCCCGTCGGAGCGTATCGAGAAAAACAATCAGTTCCTTTTTGTCTTGTTCGGAAACACGGAGGCCGAACTCATGTCCTTTGACAGGGTAAGTCTTGACCCCGTACGGCTTAAACCCGGTGGGCTCGTAGGCGTCGTTCAGACGGTTGGAATCCAGCCAGTCCTTGAGCGCCTTTCACGAAAGGCGGTGGAAGCTAACAAGGCCTACGCCAAAGCCGTTGCGCTGCCGGAAGTTCTCCGGTCGAACTGGAATATCTTGCCGTAAGCTGCGCTTTGCTAGGTGACATCGAGAAGGCGCGCCAAATCCAATAACAGCTCTTAATAGCAAGGTCCGGGAGCTACTTGTCATCAGCGATCATGGCTCTGATTGATCTAAGCTCCGGTCACCCATTGGAGGCGCCGAAGTGGATTGAGAAGGCGATCAAGGAACACGATCCAAATCTATTCACCATGGCGACTGATCCTTTCTGGATCACGCTGAAGGGTTCACAAGCATGCCGGGCTGCGCTGCTCGAAATCGGCTTGGCAATAGCTGGTGACAGCGTTCCAAGGCCTTAGCAGATCCAGATCGAGTTGATCGAATCTTGAATCCATCATTGTCCGCATACTTAAGAAATGCTCAACAAATCCCAAGTCAGACCACAAGAATATTCTCAGCATCCGATGTATCTTTCTGGCGAGGGAGTAGCTCTTGAAGTCAGAAAAAATAGCGGACCAACTTGCGTATCAGGGAGCGCAACTGTTGCTCTCCCTTTACGAACTTAGGCGCGAGCCAAAGATGCGACAGGCGCGAGAATGGCTGCTGTCGTCCTTCCGCCCACAAACAGCCGGCGATTTTCCGCTCCTGTGTCCCCCAGGTTCAGATCAGGAGCCATTCTTCCGAATGGTCTACAGCTACTGGGAAATGGCATCTTCCTTCGTGACCGCCGGGCTTGTCGACGAGACACTGTTCATACACAACAATAGTGAGTTACTACAGGTTTGGGAACGGATTCGTGTGCTGGTTCCGGCATGGCGCCAGGCCTGGAATAATCCGCTGATCGTAAAGAACATGGAAGAAGTGGCACAAATTGCGGCGAACTACCTCAATCAGGCGGACTGCAAGGCCTCTGCTACGTTCGTCGCGAAAATGCGCTACGAACCGGTTGGATTGACGCCACCCGCGGGACAGCCCAGTTGAACGCCCAACCAACCTCAAATGCCTTTCTTGGGCTGCCTTAAAATCCGTAATCCAGAAGCCGCAATCCGTCCTGATAGCGTTTCCTGGCGACGATTGCGTCCTCGTACGCCGCATGTATCTTAAAGCCTGCTTTCTCCCAGCGGTCCCAGGCGGCAACCGAGTGATCAGGGGTCGCCAGCGCTTCCTCTTGGCGAATCGCGTCTACCCACCTGTCAACCGCACTCTTGTAATCCTGCCGTAAGCGATCTAATTCCGAGACTTCGATACCCATTCCGTTTCACATCATAGAGCTAGAGCATGTCAGATTGACGTCGGGCGAAGTGAGCGGTGCAAGCAAACGCTTAGGGGAAACCAGGGTGCTTTCGTAGTTCAATCCGCAGTTCGATTCGGAGCGGGCATTTCTACCAACTCGGCGGTTTATGCGCTCTTTATCGTGATCTTGCTCAAAAGCGCGCTATGTTTAGCCGCCTGCTCCGAAAATTCGTTTTCAATAGGCCCATATGCGAATTCATTTGAGTGGTAAGAACAAGGAACTAAGTGAGCAGAAGGTCGCGAGCGTTGAAGCTAATCACTGGCGAGCGCAGGAAAGGGGCAACTTATGAGGAAACATCTCGTTCCACTGATTGGTGGGGCTGCGGTTGTGCTCGTCATCTCGGTTGCCGTGGCGAATGCCTGGGAGCAAGACGATAGCGACGCAATCAACTCCAATTCGCTGCGGCAGTATATCGGCCAGCAGGTTGACGGTATCGATAACCTCAAAGTTCCCGCGACTGATGCAGAAATACCTCTGCCCAAACAGCCGGATGGGACCGTGAACTATCGCTATGAGACAACGGAGGCGAAACGCTACCTGGGTAAACTGCTGTTCCACGATCCTGTCCGAACCGCCCGTATCAACATCAACGAGGCGGAGGCCCCGGTGGGACCTCTGCCCACCGGGACGGCCTTCGGCGGAACTGTGCCTGCCTCCGACCCGGACATCGAAGAGATCGTTAAGGCCACCCGGCAGACCGGATCTTGCGGCGCCTGCCACATCGGCGAGGCGGCTGGTAAGGCAGGTCAACAGCTTAACTTCAACGTCGGCGGTGAGGGCCGGGGATATACCGACGAGCACGGCAACTTCTTTCCCCGCCGGCGGCCCCAGGCTATCCTCAGCAGGCAGCGGCTCGCGCCCATTTTCTCGGGCGACGCACTGGTCGACGCGCTCCCGACCTTGACCGACATCGATTGCATCAGCGGCCAGCCCGACGGGGCAGCCAAGTCCTACGTTTGCAAGGCCGGCCAGGGCCAGCCGGTAGTCACAATTCCCGCTCCCTTCTACCACAATCCGCCCCCAAACGCGTTGCTTGCCACCGGCCGCCTCGACGAGCTCGACAGCGTCGGGCGTGAGTCACCAAGCATGATCGGTTTTGCGTTCAACAATCGCCTCCTCCTTGGCGGCTTCGCGGGAGAGCCGCCGTCTGCCCCAAGCTCTCTCAACCCGTTCAACGACCCCGCTCAGGAGAACTTGACGCTTCTGCTCCTCGACGCCCACCGCATGCTTAACTTTGAGTCCAAGGAGCTTATGAACATCCGGGCTTTCGTGAAATTGTTCCGCGACGCTTTCCCGGTGGAAGCCGCTCAAGCCGACGCCAGTGACGACCTGAAGCTCCTGGTGAACGACGTGACCGTCTTCCGTGCCACGTCGACCTTTCTGCGCACGATTGTCACCCGCAACACACCGTTTGATAAGTTCCTAGCCGGCAATGACCACGCTCTGACAAAGAAGCAGCTCAGAGGCGCAAAGCTGTTCTTTACCCGGGCGGATGGCGGTGAGCGTGGCGCAGGTTGTTTCACCTGCCATAGCGGACCGATGCTGAACAAACAGCCCAATGACCCGGACGTCGCCGGAATCGGAAAGTTTGTCGAGGAGAATTTCTTCAATATCGGAATCGGCGACCATCCGGTCCAAGCGCTGAACGCGCAGGCGCGGGGCCATCTCGACCCAAATGAACTGGGCGAGGACGGCTACCCTTACCACGCCGAAGACAGCGGGCGGCGCGAGATTACTCACAACCCCGACGACGCGTTCAAGTTCCGTTCCTTAACGCTGCGTCAGCTCAAAGACGGGCGGACCTTCTTCCACAACGGCTCATTCACCAGCGTCCGCGATGTCGTCGAGTACTTCAACGCCGGCATGCCGCAGGATCGAACAGCAGGGGGTGCGTCCACGCTATCGCAGCGCTTCACGAATCCTCGCGGCCCGGGATTTCCGGCGGGTATAGGTTTGACAAACCGGGAGGTCGACGAACTGACCGATTTCTTGGAAAACGGTCTATACGATCCAGCGCTTGTTCACTATGACCCGAAGTCAACCACGCCAGCTTTCCAGCCCACTGAGCGCGACCTTACTTACTCCAAGTATCATCCGGAGTTGGCGGCCTTAGGGGCGAAGGACGGATTTATGCTGAGCAAGCTGGCGATTGATGACAATGACCACCTGGCTCGGCGCGATGAGGGTCTCGAGTTTCTCGAAGTCACAAGCAAACTCGCCACCCAAGTCAATAAGTCCAAATCAGGCGATGACGAAATGGATACCTATCACATCACGAACACCAGTTCGTCCATCGTCGATACTCATCTCCTGATTATCGTTAACGGGCTTCCAGCCGGAGTCCGCATGGAAAACGCCAGCGGCATTACCAAGAAAGGCGACCCATACTTGCGAGTATTCCTGCCGGATGGCGTGCTCAATCCGGGCCAGAGCATACACCGTGACCTGATTTTCGAGCGAAAGACGCCTTCTTCGGCACTCACTTACAGCCTCACCTTCCTTTCCGGCCAAGGCAATCCTTAAAAATCCAGACCAACACCTGACACAGAGGGACATCGGCCAAGTGCCGGTGTCCTCTTTGTTGACTAAAACAAGGCTCGGAACTTACGCGGCGTAACGCCTGCGTATCTTCGAAACAACGAACAGAGATGGCTGGGGCTCGAGAACCCGCTGCCGGCCGCCACTTCATCGATGGTGCATCCCCTGGCTAGCATTTCTTTCGCTCTCTCAATGCGCCGCTTCATTAGATAACGGTATGGGCTCTCGCCGGTGCTGTTCCGAAAAATTCTTGAGAAGTGGTAGCGGCTCATATTCGCCTCGCGCGCCAAATCCTGTAACCCGATTGGTGTGTTCAACCGGGTTTCAACCAAATCGCAGACTCTTTTCAGCACCGGACCGGGCAGGCTGCTCGCATTCATGTAGCGTTGTGGCTGCGTCTGGCCGAACTGTTCCGCCAGATAGACCGCCAAAGAGCTCGCGAGATGCTCTCCGTACATCGGCCCTACCGGCGTGCCTGCGGCGGTATCGGCTAGCAGAAGCCGGCAAATGGACTCGATATTACGGTCGCGAAACGCTCGCTGAGGTTTAACTTCTGCCGGCCGGATTTGACCCGCGTGAGCACTCACCTCCCCCATCAGTAGCGGCGAAATTGAGACCAGAAGCAATTCGTAAGGGCTTCGCCAGGTAACGCTTCGAAATTCGCCGTGCGTTCCTAAGCACAAATCGCCTGGGTGCAAAGTGGCGCCGCGCCAAACGCCGTCCACCAGCCACTCCGCCGCGACTGGACCCGACAAGTTGCAGCAAATCTGAAATCCGTCGATCACACCCTTCGATTCCGACGGTCCGCAGAGGTGGTGCCGCTCCAGCCGTACGCCGGCCCACTTGTTACCAGCGCTCGAAATCAGCGGTTCTTGGTCTAGCCGCGGCAGCAATCGGCCGCCGCGCGAGATCAGAATCCGTCCCTCTGTTTCCAACATCTGATGTGGGGTTCGATGATACCCCCGGCTCAGTTACGGTCGCGACATGCGGAGCTGTCCGAAGCGAGGAGGCCCTTGCAAGACTTGGCCATTGTTCGGTCGGATGGGGTGGAAGTGAATAGCTGTTGGAGTGTCGGCACTTTTCAGCGGCTGGTATCCAGCGGCGGCTGGGTTGTTCAACGCCAAAACGCTCAGGTTAAATCTGGAACAGAGTTAAAGGGGCCGGATTGGTTGAAATAGTGATCCGGCCCCTTCGCAGAATTATTACGATTAGCGTTTGCGCCGCAGGACAAAACCGGTGCCGAGAAGAGCCAGACCGAATATGCCAAAGTTTGCCGGTTCCGGTATGGAAGTCGGGCCGCCAAGACCCGTGATCGTATTCGTAGTGGAACTGTCCGCGCTGTACTCACCCACGGCGAACTGCGACCCAGGTGCAAACGGGCTGGTGAATGTCACTCCCAGCACATCGTCTGTGAGACTGCTGCCGTCAGTGGAGAAGAACTGCAAATAGTTTTGAGGCGTATCATTGCCGAGCCAGGACCAATTAGTTGCCAGGCTGTTGTCCACCTGGATGGTGAGGTTCAAGGGGGAAAGGTCATTGCTGCCGAGGAAGATATTGTCGACGTTTCCCCCGCTGATCGTGAACTGGTAGGAGTAATCGAAATTGCCGTTATCCGGTGTGACAGTCGCCGTGGCCGTCAGGTTCGCGGCTTGGCTGGAGAAGATCGAAACGAGCAGCGCTGCAGAAAGAGTAGTGAGTGATTTAAAATTCATGATTGTCAACTTTCTAATGAGTAAGCCGCTTCTGTTAGGGAAGTGCCGGGAGTGGAGCCGCGTGGACCACCTGCGTGATCACGCCGTTAGAGCCAATGGGAAGCGCTGTGGCTGAGGTTAATCGGGCACTGGTCGAGATGAACGAGCCGGCAGGTGCGTTCGCGTTCACGCGAGTCTTGATCTGGACCGTCTCGGTGGAGCCGGCTTCCAGGCGGCCAAAGGTATAGACGGCTTCTGGACCGTCGAGCGTCAGGCTTTCAGTTTCGGGCGTGCCGAGCGTATTGTAGCCGGTAAGTCCCAGATGGATCTGCGCGCCGTTGAGGGAGTAGGCGGACTTGTTCGAAACGCGCACCGTGTAGACCAGCGCACCGTTGGCGTCCGCGGAGGGCGGGGCAGACAGCTGAATAGTCGCATGGTTTGTAATGTCGGGCTTGGTAATGGTCCATTCATCCAGCAGGGCCGAAGGACCGTCTTCGGGAGCTGAAATCAGCGAGCCCGTTGTGCTGTCCAGCACAGTGTTGTCGATTGGATCATTCAGGGGCTTGCCGTTGAGGTCGGTGCCGTACGGAGCGGGGTCGCCCGAGGTCGCCGATGAAGTGGACTTCAGCGGTTCCGAGATCTGGTAGAGAGTGAACTTGTTGTTGTCGACAACAACATGACCGAATGAGAAAACCTTCGATTTGAGCTTCCTGGTAATCTTCGGACCCTTGCCGGCGTTAGGCACCAGATTGGCCATGTCCAGGTTGCTCAGGTTGGTGTCCAGCCAGTCGGCGGGGCCCTGCTCAACCGTTAAACCGGGAGTGGGGGTGTAGGTTCCTGTGGCCGCATCGTCCTGGTCAACGCCCAAGCCGCTTCCGCGTGGAGCGGGTAAGTTGTTATCGAAATCACGGTTACCGCCCGCGCCCTCAATGATGTACAGAACGCCATCCGGAACAGTCTGCGTGTGGCCATCGAAGGTGGGATCGATATAAAGCGCGGGGCTGCCCGTGGTCACCACTGGACCCGCAGTACGAGCGGTTGCGCGCAGAGGCAGCGAGCGCTGATAGTTGTGATCGTGACCGTTGAACACGACGTTCACGCCATGATCCTCCAGGAATTTGGCTATCGCGCGCATTTGGTTATTCAGCAGCGTTGCATCGCCCGACGTGAAAGCGGGTTGGTGATAAACCACAACCTTCCAGGTCTGATTGCTGGAATCCAGGTCGTGAATCAGCCATTCCCGAAGCGGGTTGGGATATGCCGGGTAGGCGGGCTCCGGTGTGATCGCCGGGCTGCCGGAAGGAAGAATGCCGTCAAACAAATGGGGATTGGCATCCAGGAAGACAAAGTGTGTGTTGCCGGTGTCGAACGAGTAGTTGCTTTGGTGATCGATTTGGCGAGTCGTTCCCTTACCCGTATTAACCGTTGTGGAAGCGCGATAGGCTGCAATGGCGGCCGGTGAGGTGTACGTGTTCCCCATGTAGGAGAATGTCATCCCGTTGGCAACGGCGGATGTGGTGTCCCAAGTGTAGTTGATGTCCACGCCGGTTGGGCCATTCAGCGGGAAATACAAGTTGTTAAAGAATGCTAGCGCATCCCCACCCTGTTCGTTTCCGCTGAACTGCGGGGCGGAATTGCTGGCCAGAAGATTGGCGGAGACGCCCGTGCTCCCCAGGTCATGGTTGCCGTCTACTACGTAAAACAGCATATTGCGGAGGATAGGCGCGCCCGTCTCGTTCGAATCTATATCGGCGTTCTGTACCGGAAAGAAGAAGTCCCGGTAGTTCGCTTCGTCGCCGTAAGTGTAAATGTTGTCGCCGGTATCCAGAACGAATTGCACGGCCGGCAGGTTCGATGCGCCTGGTACGTTGATCTTGTTCGCGTCATAAATCAGGTGCGCAATTCGTGCTTCGAAGTCGACAATTTGCGTGGTGTTCGGGATGCCGGGGAAAAAGCCCTCATCGCCTTCCACGGCAAAAGAGAATTGCCCGCTCTTGGTACGCGTGTGGAATGAAGCGGTAAAGCCGTTTCCCGGCATGCCCGGTCCCACCACCTTGTAGTGATAGGTAGTGTCGTAAGCTAAGCCTGAAAGCACTGTGTAGTAGTCCACGTGCGCTCCATAAACACCGGGAATCACGGGGAGAGATGGGTCGGCCGATAAATAGTTATCCACTACGCGCCCGGCTGGTGTCGCGCTTAGCCCAAGCGAAGGTGAGACGCCGTACTCGACTTTATAGCTGTCGGGTTTTGGCGTGGTTTCATCGGTTTGCCAAGCGACGACGATCTGATCGGTTGGTCCGAATGGTCCGTTGTCACCGGGTTGTAAATAAGGAGCGTATGTTACAGTCTGACCGCAGAGCGCGGAAGCAAGCAGCAATGAGGATGCCGCGAGCAGGAGGCCTTTGCCCATGTTTAGTCCCTCTTCCTCGTAATACAGATGGAGTACATGGTAGTAACCTACGCCGTGTGCTTGACTTTTTAATGAATTTCCAATGGCAGGTTATTTAAGCTCCCAATCTTCTTTCAAATTGCCGCTATAGTCGATACTGGTGAATTTCTCTCGTCGTGATTTTCTGGGTATTGCCGGGAGCGCTGTACTAGCGCGCACTGTGCCGGCCCAGACCCGAACCAGGGAGGCGTTGTTTCGAATCGGTGACCTCAAAAAGTTTGTCGAACCACTAACGATTCCAGCGCGCGCAAAGCCTCTGCGAGAGTCCAAAGACGAAGCTATCTATCGGGTAGAGATGCGGCAGTTCCAAGCGAAATGCCACCCGGATATGCCGGCGACCACTTTCTGGGGATACGATGGCATGTGCCCGGGCCCAACCTTCAATGTGCGGCGCGGACAAGCCATCCAAGTGGAATGGCTTAACCAGCTTCCGGAACGACACTTGTTTACCGTTGACCACACGCTATGCGGCGCGGGAGCCGGCAAGCCCCAGGTGCGGACAGTGGTTCACCTGCATGGCGGTAAAGTAGCGCCGGAGAATGATGGATATCCCGAGCGCTGGATCGTTTCGGGAGATCGCGCGACCACCCACTATCCGAACCAGCAGGATGCGACGGCTCTCTTTTATCACGATCATGCGATGGGCATCACCCGCCTGAATGCGGTTGCCGGCTTGATGGGCTTATATTTGCTGCGCGATGAACACGAGGATTCGCTGCAATTGCCCGCCGGAGATTTCGAGATCCCGTTGGTATTGTTCGATCGCTCGTTCTTACCTGATGGCGACATTTTTTACCCCGTATCGGGCCATCCTGACATGCCCTGGGTTTCTGAGTATTACGGCGGCGGGATCCTGGTCAACGGCAAGCTGTTTCCTTTCTTGGATTTGCAGCCGCGCACTTACCGGTTTCGTATGCTCAACCCTTCGAACGGCGGCTTCTACCGGATCGCTATCGCCCGTGACTACCCGGTAAACTCACCAGCGCACGAAATGTTCCTGATTGGCGGCGATCAGGGCTTCCATCGCGAACCGGCCTCCGTTCAGGAGTTCATCCTGGGCCCGGGGGAACGCGCCGACGTCCTGGTGGACTTTGCACCCTTCGCCGGAGCAAAAGCCTATTTGCGAACTGGCTTTGCCGGCATTATGGAGTTTAGGGTGGGCAGCGGCAGCGTAAAGGGCGGAGCGATATTGCCCAAAAGCTTGAAGCGCATCGATCAGACGCCGGAGTCCTCCGCCGTCAAAACGCGCCTGCTCACCTTAGGCGACAATCAAGACCGGCTTGGACGATCGCATAAGATGCTGCTGAATGCTACGCCGTGGGCCATGCCGGCGACCGAGAAACCGGTGCTGAATTCAACCGAAATCTGGCAGCTTATTAACCTGACCGATGACTCGCATCCCATTCACCTGCACCTGGTGCGCTTTCAAGTGTTGGAGCGCAGACCGTTTGATCTGAATACCTACACTTTGACCGGTAAGATCGTTTACTCGGGACCGCCGGATGATCTTGAGCCTTCTGAAACAGGCTGGAAAGACACCGTGCGAGTGGACCCGAATACGATTGTGCGGATCATCGTCAAATTCGAGGGATACACCGGGCGCTACGTCTGGCACTGCCACATGCTGGAGCATGAGGACAATGAGATGATGCGGCCGTTTGAGGTGTTATTGGCTTAGCAGAACAGCCAACCTTCAGCTCAAGAAGAACTGCCCGAACGAACGAACCTTGAAGCAAACGCCCTGACTGACATACTCGTGAAACATTCTCTTCGTCTTAACCTCCAACTGCCAGGAAGGAGATCTGTCTTATGAAATATCTGTTTGCATGGATTCTTGGGGTTCCGGGCGGCTTGATTCTGTTGTGGTTTCTGTTCAACCATATGCACTAAAGCACACAGAAGGTAACGCTTAAGGGACATCATTTGTCTCTTAGATATGAATTTGGTAAAAGAGGAGCGAGTAAGCTTCAAAAAGCTGAAAGACCTCAACACTCTTCTGTCAACTGATGGGCCCTGCCTGACCGCCTACGTGCCTCTTGGAAAGCGGAGTTCGTTGCACTGGCGAGAGCCTTTGAGAAGCATCGAGGGCAGGGTCGATCAGTTCGGTGCAGCCGGTCGTGAGCTACTCGACTCGATATCGGACTGGGATTCAATCGCTCCGGGCGCCCTCGATCATTGGATTAAATCCATTGTGATATTCCGTTCACTCGACGTATTCAAAGTGGCGCATCTCGATTTCGAAGTAGCCGACAAAATAGTCATGGGCCCGCACTTCGATATACGCCCTTTGTTGCCGTACCTTGTCCGGGATCAGAGTTTCTATATTCTGGCGCTGAGCCAGAAAAATACCCGCCTGCTGCACTGCACCATGCATAGCTCTGAGGAGCTTTCGTTTCCAGCGGAGATCAAAAACAGCTTCGACTCTTGGATGAACCAGGCAAAGCCAGACCACACCGCGGTGAACAATGCTATGACGTTGGGAGCCCAGGGAACCGCCGGTCCCAATGCCCTTGCTCCGAAAGGCGCCGACCGTGAAAAGAAGGAAGAGTACCTCGCCCACTACTTCAAGCAAATCGACCGCGGAGTAAACGACCTGCTACGAGGCAATACCGAACCCGTAGTCCTCTGCGGCGTTGAGTATGAGATCCCGATCTATCGCCGAATCAGTAGCTACCAACACCTCGCTACTGAAGAGGTGTTAGGTTCTGCCGATGGTTTGAAGTCCGGTGAAATGCACAGCCGCGCCATTCAGGCCTTGGAACGTTCTTACCAGGCCCGGCTGGACGAAACTCTCGCCGATTGGAATCATCGCGTCGGAGCGGGCGCCTCGAATCGGCTCAAAGATGTTGTCACCGCCGCCCATGATGGCCGCGTTCTTACACTAATCGTCTCCGACAGCCAAGAGCAAACGGGTGTCTTCGATGAAGCCACCAACACCGTCAAAGGCCGGGCAACCGGCACGCCTGAAGACGAAGACCTGATCAACGCCGCCGCCGTGCAAACCATTCGACATGCCGGGGACGTTCTGGTCGCGCCGCATCAAAAGATGCCAAACGGCAGCCCTCTGGCCGCCACCTTCCGCTATTAAAACGCAAGAAGGGACTGCCGCCGAGCTTCCGCTCAGATTGCTACGGCAGCGGCTGCCAAAGCTCGACCTTGTTCCCATCCATATCGTAAATCCAGGCAAAGCGTCCATACGGAGCGTCTTCGCGCTTAGGATCAATAGTGACTGACTGACTCTCAAGCTTCTCCAGGAAAGCATCCAGGTCATCCACTATGTAGTTGATCATGAATGGCGACTTACTCGTACCAAAGTAACCGCTGCCTTTGGGAAAGATACTCCAGACCGTGACCCTCTCGGCGTCTGGCTGGTCGGGAGCGCGCCAGGGAAACATGGCGCCCTCCGGTCCATTTTTAATCCCCAATTTCTCCTGGTACCAGGCCCGAAGCTTAGCCTGATCTTCAGCCTGAAAGAAGATACCGCCAATCCCCACAATTCGCCCGCGTTCAGTAGATGCCATTCCTATATTATGGTGCACACATGAGCTCCTTTACCCGCCGCGATTTTATCGCGGCCGCTGGCGCACTCTCTCTTGCTGCCCGGCTGCCCGCCGATACCGCTTCCGGGAGCACCACGCCTTCCGAAGACCTTATGCTTTGGTACGACAAGCCGGCCGCACAATGGGTAGACGCAACGCCTATTGGCAACGGCCGCCTGGGCGCAATGGTTTTCGGCGGCTATTCCGGTGATCCAGCCAAGGAGATGATTCAGTTCAACGAAGACACACTCTGGTCCGGAAAGCCCAAGGACGGCAATAACCTCGAAGCCAGTAAATACCTGCCTGAAATTCGACAGGCGGTGATGGTCGACAAGGATTATCATAAAGCCGACCAGCTCTGCCGCAAAATGCAAGGCCTGTTTGCTGAAGCCTACCAACCGCTCGGCGAACTGCAATTGAGCTTCGACCATGGCGGGAACGTCGCCGGGTACCGGCGTGAGTTGAATCTCGACACGGCTTGCACGCGCATCTCGTACTCGGTAGGAAACACTCAATATGAGCGCGAAGTCTTTGTTTCAGCGCCAGATCAAGTCATCGTCTTCCGAGCCAAAGCGAGCGTCCCCGGCCAACTCCATTGCACGATATCAATCGGCGGCCCATTGCAAAAGACAGTTTCGAGTCCATCCGCCAATCGCCTCGTTCTCACAGGAAAGGCCGCCGCTCACGTTGCTGGTGCCGGGCATCCCGGCAGCGAAAAGCCTGTGGTCATGTCCGACGAGCCCGGCGAAAGTATGTATTTCGCATCTGTTCTGGAAGTGAAAGCAGATGGCGGTAAGACAGAAACAAAACCTGATCGAATCGTGGTGACGGGCGCCAACTCTTTTACTGTTCTAATTACCGCAGCGACAGGCTACAAAGGCTTTCAGTCCGTTCCGGATACACCCGTGGAGCAGGTGGTCTCCAAAGCGGAAGCGACACTAAACCCTATTGCCGGAAAGAGCTTCGAACAACTGAACGCGGACCAGCTTGCTGACCACCAGAGTCTGTTTCGAAGAGTCTCCCTCCGTCTGGGTAAGCCGACTCAATCCTCCACACTGCCGACCGATCAGCGTTTGAAAGCAGTGGGTTCTGCCCTCGACCCTTCGTTGCTAGCGCTCTATTTCCAGTACGGCCGCTATCTCCTCATCAGCAGTTCCCGTCCCGGCTCGCAGCCCGCTAATCTGCAAGGGATTTGGAACCCGCTTGTCACTCCACCCTGGAGTTGTAACTGGACGGCAAACATCAACATCCAGATGAACTACTGGCCGGCGGAGGCCTGCAATCTGGCCGAGTGTGCGGAGCCGCTCTTCGATTTGATCCGTGACCTCAGCCAGCGCGGCGTTCAAGCCGCACAAGAGACCTACGGGCTGCCCGGTTGGGTATCGCACCACAATATCGACATTTGGCGAAGCGCTAATCCAGTAGGGCAGGGAGTCGGATCGCCAACCTGGGCAAACTGGAACATGAGTGGTGCTTGGCTCTGCCAGCATCTTTTTGATCACTATCTATTCACGCATGATATTGAATTTCTTCGCGCTCATGCTTATCCAGTGATGAAGGGTGCGGCGGAGTTCTGCCTGGCATGGCTGATTGAAGATGGCAAAGGCAATCTTACAACCTGCCCCTCTGAATCCACAGAGAATGACTTTATGGCGCCCGATGGCAAACCCGCCATGACCAGTGCGGGCTGCACCATGGATATGACGCTGATTCGTGAACTCTTCGACAATTGCCAATCAGCCGCCGACGTGCTTGGGACTGACGCCGATTTCGCCGAAAAGCTGAGCAATGTCTCCGAGCGGTTGATTCCATTCCAAGTTGGCAAGAACGGCGAGCTTCAGGAGTGGGCCATTGATTTCGAGGAGAGCACCCCCGGCCAGCGCCACATGTCTCATTTGTATGGACTCTATCCCGGCAACCAGATAGATCCAATCGAAACTCCGGCCCTTGCTAAAGCCGCGAGAACGTCCCTGGAGCGGCGATTGGCAAACGGAGGCGCTTATACGGGCTGGAGCCGGGCCTGGGCCATTTGCTTCTGGGCTCGCCTTGCCGACGGCGATGAAGCCTGGGAATCGCTTTCCATGTTGATGCAGCACAGCACCAATATCAATCTGTTCGACACGCATCCGGCGCGCGAAGGGCCCATCTTTCAGATAGACGGTAACTTCGGCACTACGGCGGCCATCGCCGAAATGCTGCTTCAGAGTCATACCGGCACTGTTACCTTATTGCCGGCGTTGCCCTCGGTTTGGGCTGAGGGCGAAGTGAAAGGCCTCCGCGCGCGAGGCGGATTGACCGTGAACCTCAAATGGTCTGGCGGCAAACTTGACACCTGCGTAATCCAAACCGCGCTCGCGGGCGTGTATAGCTTTAAACCCCCGCAGGGCCAACGAATCACTGGCATCACGCCGCAAGTAGCATCCAGTGAGATGCCTAACGACGTCCTGCGCTGCCGTTTGACTGCCGCCAACAGTTATGAATTACACCTGGCCTCGATCTAGCCTTACTCGTGGCGCAATGCAACGCTTGGGTCAACCTTCGAGGCACGCCACGCCGGCAGGTAGGCAGCGAAAAAGCCGATAACGAGTATCGCGGCCACGCACAGCATTAAGGAAGAGGGATCTTGAGCGGAGACTCCGTACAGCAGTCCCCGCGCCACCCTTGTCAAACCAAGGGCAAGTGGAACGCCGCATCCGAGACCTATTAGAATCACCGAGAGAGCTTCCCATAGCACCATCCTCCGAACTCCTCCAGCCTCAGCCCCAAGCGCAAGTCTGATGCCAAGTTCGGAGGTTCTACGCGAGATCGCATAAGACAGAACTCCATAAACACCCAGGCAAGCGAGCCCAACCGCCAGGACGGCAAAGCCCATCGCCAATCGAGCAACCAGCCGCTCGCGGAGCAGATTGCTCGCCACCACGTCAGTTAGCTGTCTCACCGACATCACGGGGAACGTGGGAGCCGATTGATAGATCGCCCTGCGTATCGCCTGCTCCAGTTGCTTCGGATCTCCTTGAACTCGAACTTCCATCGCTCTGGCGAAATCCGGGCTTTGCTCCAGTGAGAAGTAAGCCATGGGTCTGGCTTCCTCGTGGATATCGTTTACCCGCGCATTCGCCAGAACGCCTATAATCTCCACCTTATCGAAATGCCTTCCCACCGGATTCAATCCTGGATAAAATCTCTTGGCCGCTTCAGAATTGATCACTGCATACTGGTGTCCGTTCGATGAATCCTGGTAGGTGAAGAGACGCCCACTCACCAGTCTCAAACCGACTGTTGAGAAGTACTCCGGGCTGACATGATTTTCTTGCATGTCCTGGTTCTCTTGCGGCTTACCCTCAATCGTCACGCCCGAGATCGATTGGCACCCTCGGGCAAGGCCGCAGGTTGCGAAGGAAACTGACTGCACTCCCGGAACCTGCCGTACGGCCTCCAAAATCGAGTGGTAAACCGGAGTCAACTTATCCAACTGATACCTTGCTCCTCGCGGGTCCACTGTCATCGAGAGAACATGCTCGGGTTGAAAACCCAGGGGCACCTTGGCGTAGTTCATGAACGTGCGTACGAATAGCACCGCTCCCGCCAGTAGCACGAATGAGAATGTAATCTGAATCGCGATCAGCGTGCGTCCCCAGGGTAGCCGCATCGCCTTTGCAGCGGAGGCGTGCGACTTCATAGCATCTGCCAGTGGGAAGTTTATTGCCTCCAGCGCAGGCAGCAACCCGAAGATGATTCCTGCCAACAACGAAGCACCCACGACAAAAAGCAGCATCGCTCCATCCATGTGAATCTCCAGCGGCATCGGATCGTTACCGGAAGCCCAGCGCACCAGAATCTGGCTCGCGCCCAGGGCCACTGGAATGGCTACCAGTCCTCCGATTAACGAAAGCAGTAGCACTTCTGTCAGGAATTGGCTGATGATCCGGCCTCGGGTGGCGCCGATGGAGCAACGCACCGCGATCTCCTTGCGTCGTCCAATGACGCGGGCCAGGGCCAAGCTCGCCAGATTGACCGACGCAATTAACAGCACCAGTCCGGCCGCGCACATCAAGGCCAGCAGAGGTTCGGAAAACTCTTCGCGCAGATTGCCTAAGCCCTTGTCTCCGGAATCCAACCGAACCTTTGACTGCAGCAACTGCTTGATCGCCAGCGGGTCAGACCAGCCTCCGCTCTTCACCTCCCGTTGCATATCGCTGCCATGAATCCGGTTCACGATAGAAGCGACGCGTGCCTCTTTGCTCTTGTCCGGAACTCTTGCCACAATTGAGATCCAGCGAATCTGCCTTTGCGGCACCCATGGCTTCGAACCATCGCCGTTGCTATCCCAGGCGTTCCTGTTGTAACGAACATCAAACTGCGCTGTGAGTGGAATCCAGAAATCGGGCCGGCTTCCTGGTTTGAGTCCGAAGAACTCGCGACCCGCCACGCCCACAACCGTTACTGGCGTATCGTTCAGCATCAGCGTACGCCCTACTACCGTGGGATCCTCTGCGAAATGCTTCGACCAGTATGCGGCGCTGATCACGGCGGGATAAGCGCCAGCCAGGTTGTCATCCGATGGCGCAAGTAACCGGCCTGTTTCCGGCTTCACTCCTAGGACGCTGAAGAAATTCGTCGAAACAAGTTGCGCGTCCGCTTGGTCGGTCATACCGCCCTGCCCGCCAACCCTCATCGGTGCGATGGAAGAGAACCCCGCAATCGAAGCCTGGCCAGCGGTGCCCGTCTGCATCTCCTGCATTACAGCGTAAGAGAAGATCGATTCCGCTCCCTCCGTGCTGCGGGTCACAGTGAGCAACCGCAGCTGCTCCGCATCGGGTACCGGAAGGCTCCGCAAAACCACTGCCTGCAGCAGCGAGAAGATAGCCGTGTTCGCTCCAATGCCTAACGCCAGTGTGAAAATAGCGGTTAAAGCGAAAACCGGGTTCCTCAGCAGAGATCGGATGGCATAGCGCGCATCACGCGAAATCCCTTCGAAAGCCGCCCAGGTCCACTCATCAGAACTCAATTCCTTGATGTGTGTCACATTGCCGAACTCGCGCCGGGCTCTGAACTGAGCTTCTTCTTGGGTAAGCCCCGCTGCAATCAGTGTCGCTGTCTTCTCCGCCAGATAGCTCTCAATGTCAGCGTCAATCTCGGATTTATTTTGCCGGCGTTTGTTCAACCAAGTCATAATTCGCTCGGCCTCAACACGTTGAAAATTCCCTTGATCATTAATTCCAGAGACGAAACCTCGCGCTCCAGTTGTTTGCGGCCAGCCGCCGTGATCTTATAGATGCGGACGCGCCGGTTCGTTGCCGAGACGCCCCACTCTGCGATCACCCAGTCTTCCCGCAGAAGCCGCTGCAAAGCGGGATAAAGCGTGCCTTCCTCGATTTGCAGCAAATCATCCGAATTCTGTCGTATCCACTGCGCAATCGCGTACCCATGCAAGGGACCGCGCCTCAGCGTGGTCAGAATCATCAGCTCAAGGGTGCCCGGAATCAACTCCCGGCGCAGTTCTTTTCCCATTCAGTTCGAGCATAGCAGTACCAGACCTAGCACGACTATGCCTAGAAGGGCCGCTACTTGCGAGCTTTGGGATTCCAGAAGACATCGCAATCACTCGGCTGCTCATGTTTAGTGAAATACTTTGATGGTTCGTAATTGTCGAGAATCGAGTCCTTGCAGGTCTGCAAGGTGTAAAATTCCCCCGATTGTACTCGCTTCTTTAGTTCTTTGTCGGACACGATGTGCAGAAGCTCTTCGTCCTTCAGAGGTAACTCTAGTTTCTCTGCATAAGAGAACCCCATGCCTTCCGGCGGAGTCCGCTTCAGAAGAAAATAGACCAGCTCCTCTGCAAAGAGATTTGAATTCATTGGAGTGACCTCAGCTACCTGCTGTGCAACCTCTTCGTAGTCGGACCAGTGCGTGCTGTCGCGGTCATCGAAAATGGCGCGAAAAAACATCGCCCACCCCAACGCGATAACCAAGCCGCCGGCAAGCCATGCATGCCGGGGTGTGGCGAGTCTCGAACCGGCGGCGAACAAGCCAAGACCCGCCAGCATGGCGAAGAAAGGGACGGACACATTGAAATATCGTTCAAACGTCGGGTGAGCTGTCGAAATGAAAAGCACCAGCGATAAGCCGATCGCCGCCGCCAGCCAGAAGCCTCGCAGGTCGCGGTTTTGCTCCCGGACCAGGAAAATGATTGCCGCCGCGACCAGCGCCATGATAATCAGCGCCGAGGGAGAAGTGATCCAGCTGGTTAGCGAATCCATATCGTGCAAATTGACGTCGCCCCAATTGATGCGTCGAAACAGCGCCTGATACTGCAGAACGTTAAACGTCGTCTGCCGGGGCCCTTGTGCGTACAACCACAGCACGGGCGCAAACGGGATGGCGCAGCCAACCAGATACAACGCTAGCTTATGAACTTGGACTCGCTGCACAATCAGCCAGATTAAAATCACAAGCGCCACGGGCGCGGTAAGAAGTGTGGATGCCGCCGCTCCTCCGGCACACAAGCCGGCCAAGACAACAAATGCGAAGCCTTTGGACCTGGCGGCTGGAAGTGCCGCGCGAAAGGCGCTCGTCACCAAAAGCATGCCGATGGCGTAAGCCTGCGCGGCCGCACCGAATTGCACAACGATCTCGTTCAATCCGAAAAGAACTCCGGCCGCGAGCGCGCAAGGGGTGCGCCAGCGCTCAGAGGGCAGCCGCGACTGCACGAAATCCGCCAGCAGCCAGATCGCCCCGCAGATATACAGCGCCGCTACCAGGTGCACGGGCTTCCAGCTATCTCCAAAAAGAAGCAGAATAGCTGCGTTGAGGTACGCATTCAGTGGGGTTTGCGGGAAACAGAAATCAATGTAAGGCCGCTTCCCACCCGCGATAAACTGCGCCGCAATCAGGTGGAAGCCTTCGTCCCAAATGAAGGACCATGTCACTGAATAAATTATTTGCGCCGCAAAAACAGGCAACAAACCGGCAAGCAGAATCGCTCGGGCTCTAAAAGGTGGACGGTCCAAGCTATTACTTTAAACTCTGCTGATCACTTGACTACTCGCCATTCCAGTCATAGGTCTGGGGTGGCAGTTGAACGCCCGGAGTATCCAACTGCAAAGCAACATATACCTTCGTGCCCGTTCGCTGATAGATCACCTGACCAAGACGCAAATCGTCCGTGTCGAGGCGCAGCTGACGAAGGTTGCGCCCGTCGGAAATCACCAGGTTCGCCGCCAGCGCTTTTGATAGGACCGGCGCCGAGTGATCCCATGTGATTTTTAAAGTGGATTCAACGGAGAGCACGTTCAGCCCAATCAGATTTGAAGCCGGACGCAGTAACTGTCTAAGGGTGTTCTCGAATGTCCAGAGGCCAATGAGGAATAACAATATCGCGATGCTGGCGATCCCCACCCAGGGGAGACTAAGCTCCTTTCTTTGGCTGTCATTCCCGTGTTCTGAGGGCGCTTCGTCCGCCACTTCGGGAAGCGCTCTGAACGCTCTTTCGTCAATCGGAAATGCGGACGTAGAAGGGCTTTCGGGCAGTCTTCCGCCGTTTGCCAGATAGAATCGTCCCTGACGCGGATGCCGGCCGTCAATCAGGAGAAACGCGTAAACTCCTTCGGCAAACAATTCCTGAAGAATCTGCCAATCCAAAGTGGAGGGTGCGATTGGTGCATCCCGCAGGTGACTTCTGAAGAACCCCACTACCGGACGTCCGCGCGGGCTTATTTCGGTCAGCAGACGAAGTTGGGGAGGGGCGAGTGAGTATTCATGTCTCGAAGAAAGCGTGCTGGGCGGAACGAAAACAAGATCATCCAACAGCAATGTCGGAGAATCAGGGGTGGGAAAACTTCCCATGAAGGTTCCCCCTAGTTCTACTCTCGCCTGTTCAGCCTGTTCCAGCTCGATTTTCAACCGGCTGATCAGGCCGAGCCCCATCTCCAGTACGAATGGACCGGTTTCCGGTGTCCAACGGATATAGACTGGCGGATCGTCCTCATCTGGCTGCGAGGGTCTGGCCATGGCTTCGAGTGTGCTCATTACGAAGATACACTTAAAATGCTTGCCAGGCGTTCTCTATCTCGTAGCAACTCCCATTGGGAATTTGGAAGACATTACTTTACGTGCGCTGCGTGTGCTGCGCGATGAGGTGGGGGCAATCTACTGCGAAGATACGCGGCAAACGCAGAAATTACTCGAGCATTACCAGATCCGAAAGCCTTTGTTGAGTTATCACGAACACAATGAGGCCGCCCGTGCAGCCGAGATTGTGGAGCGGCTTGAAAATGGGGAAACTTTGGCCCTGGTGAGCGATGCCGGTACTCCGCTCATTTCTGATCCAGGCTACCGGGCCGTTTCGGCAGCAGTGGCAGCCGGCTTGAATGTCGTCCCTTTGCCCGGTGCTTCAGCCGCCCTGACTGCGCTTTCCGCATCCGGATTGCCGTCCGACCAGTTTCGCTTCATCGGTTTCCTGCCTGCTAAAACCCATGCTCGCCGCCAACTGTTCGAAAGTCTAAAGGCGGAGCAGGGAACTGTGATTGCCTATGAGAGTCCACACAGAATTCTGGATTCGCTGAGTGATCTGGCTGAGGTTCTTGGCCCGCGCCGACTTGTTCTCGGCCGCGAATTGACCAAGCTGCACGAAGAGTTTCTGCGCGGAAGCGCATTCGACATTCACGAAAAGCTGGCTGCCCGCGATAGCGTCAAGGGTGAGATCACTCTGTTGATTGATCGTGCCGAAGAGCAAGTCTTAACGGGTGATCCCAAGCAGGAGGTCGCGCGACTGGAACAGCAAGGCGTCGAGCGGATGGAAGCGATTAAGACCGTAGCGAAGCAGATGGGTTTGCCGAAACGGGAGGTCTACTCGGCCGTTGCGGAGCCGGGCAGCAATTCACCGGGCAAACGTCGTGGTTAGGCGGATACAACCCAATAGCTAATTTGGGCTCATCTTCCGATAGGCGCTCAGAAATCAGCTGACGCAGCATTCTGATAAACGCTGGATGTGTGCCGGCAGTCGGAACTCGCACCATGGTCATGCCCAGTTCCTCGGCTAGTTCCTTTGCCTCAGTATCCAGATCAAACATCACTTCCAGGTGATCTGATATGAAGCCAATGGGCGCTACCAGAACGTTCTTCACTCCTTGCGAATGCAAGTGGCGCAGGTGGTCCAGGATATCCGGTTCAAGCCAAGGCTGCGTGGGCGGACCACTACGGCTTTGGAATACAAGGTCGCCCGCGAGCAAGCCTGTGGAGGTTGCAACCAAACGCAGCGTTTCGCGGAGTTGCTTCACGTAATCGCTGCTATCGGCCATTGAACACGGAATGCTGTGCGCGGTTCCGACGAAATGAATGAGGCCATGAGCGGAGGCGCTGAACTGCCTCATCGCCGCCTGCACGCGTTCTGTCATGGCTTCTATAAAGCCGGGATGGTTGTAGAACACACGAATCTTGTCTACCCTTGGCGCGCCCTCGCCTATCTCGGCTTGCGCCTGCATTACGTTCTCGCGATATTGACGGCAGCCTGAATAAGAACTATAGGCCGAGGTCATCAATGCCAGTGAATGCTTCATGCCGTCATCGCGCATTTGGCGCAGCGTGTCAGTGAGATAAGGATGCCAGTTGCGATTGCCCCAGTAGATTGGAAGCCGAATGTCATGCGCATCCAATTCGGGACGGAGTGCGGCGATCAACTCGCGGCATTGGTCATTGATAGGGCTCTTGCCGCCGAAATGCTGGTAGTGCTCAGCTACTTCATTTAACCGCTCAGGAGGGATGCCGCGGCCGCGGGTCACGTTTTCCAGGAAGGGCATCACGTCCTCTGGCTTTTCAGGGCCGCCAAAGGAAACAAGCAGAATAGAATCGTACATTTTAAGATTTATTTGGGATGCCGCCAATGCTATGCAGCTTCAGCATATTCGTTGAGCCGCGCAATCCGACCGGCTGGCCGGCAACGAATACAATTTTTTCGCCGGGACTGGCAAATTTATGCTCCAGTAAGGCTGTTTCCATGGTGTGCAGCATTTGATCGGTCGATGTCATAGCTGGGCAAAGAATGCTGCGAACGCCATAAATCACCGAAAGCTGGCGCGCGACGCTTTCGTTTGAGGTGAAAGCGTAAATAGGCACAGGCGGACGGAACCGTGCGAGCATCCGTGCCGAGGAGCCGCTGGTGGTGCCTACGGCCAGCGCGATCACACCGGCGGTGCGCGCGCAATGGTAAGCGGCGTCGGCGATAATCTCTGGAATCGCTAAGTCTTCCTTATTCCAGTTATCGGGAAAGCCCTTGCGAGCAATGGATGCCTCTGTTTCTGTAGCGATCCGGGCCATCACGCGTACAGCCTCGGTCGGGTGCTTGCCGGCTGAGGTTTCGGCAGAGAGCATGACCGCGCTGGTGCCGTCATGAATCGCGTTCGCCACATCGCTCACTTCGGCACGGGTGGGCAACGGGTTCTCGATCATGCTTTCCAGCATCTGTGTGGCCGTTATAGCGAATTTGCCGCGGGCCCGCGCTTTCTCAATAATTGTCTTCTGAATCGCGGGCACCTTTTCAAGCGCCATCTCCACGCCCAGGTCGCCGCGGGCCACCATAACGCCGTCGCATTCTTCCAGAATTGAATCCAGGTTCTGCCAGCCTTCAGGCTTTTCAATTTTGGCTATGATAGGCTGCTTTGCGTCCTTTTCCTCCAGCATGTGGCGGAGACGTAAAATATCGCGCGACTGGCGCACGAACGACAAAGCAAAAAAATCGACGCCTTGCTCGATACCGAAGTGAGCGTCCGCTATGTCTTTCTTCGACATGGATGGCGTGCTGATTTGGACACCGGGCAAATTAATGCCTTTACGGTCGCTCAACATTCCTCCCGCAACCACTAAACAGCGGGCGGCGATACCGTCGGTCTCAAGCACCCGGAGCTGCACCGTGCCATCGGCCAGCAACACCGGGTCGCCGGGCTTCACGTCGCGCGCGAACTCGGCATAATTTGTGAAGACGATTTCCGGCGTACCTTCGGTAGGAACGGTGGTGATAGTAAATGCAGAGCCGTTTTCCAAATGGCAGGGGCCATCTTTGAACGTTCCCACACGAATCTTTGGGCCTTGCAAATCCAGCAGAATCCCGGAGTAGGTATGGAACTCGGCGGAAAGCTCGCGCACTTTTTTGATTCGGCGAGCGTGATCGTCCTGAGTACCGTGAGAGGCATTCAAACGGAAAACGTCTACGCCTGCTTCGAACAGGCTGCGCATCACGGCTTCTGGGTCAGTGGAAGGTCCCAATGTGGCAACTATTTTGGTGGCTCGCATGAATTTTCAATGACCGGCATGAGGCGCGTTTCGTGCTCTGCGCTCTCCTCAATTATGCAGGGTCACTGACGGGTACTTGAAAGAAAGTGGAAGAATCTCATAACGTGATCGTAGGCGGTAGCGGGTTTGGCCGCTACCGCCTCGGACTCAGCTAAGATCGATTTCGATTCTTAGCTTTATCAGCCATTTGCGCATCAGTAATACTCAAACGAGTATCACTAAGAGGTCCATAAGGGCCTCCTTTCCGCCCTAAACTTGAATTAGCAAGCCCGTTGTAGTGAACGGGCTTTGCCTTTTAGAGCCCCAGTTTGGCTCATTGGGTAAGCACGTACATTCGACATCAGGCCTGAAAGACATCATCAGAGCGGATACTAACGAGTGGGCGACGGCGCACAAATTCTTGGACGCTGACAGAGGAAAATTCCCGGGGCAGAATCTGGCATAATGGTGTTGCTCTGAAGGTTCTTTGCTGTTGGTAGATGAGCTTCCTCTCTCCCACACCTCACACCCGGCTCAATGAAGCCGTAGGTATTGTATTGCTCTTGCTCAGCATGGCTGTTTGGCTGTGCCTGCTTTCCTATTCCTCCGCCGATCCGTCATGGAATACGGCAAGCGGTGTTATTTCGACACACAACCTGCTTGGACAGTTTGGCGCCAAGTGGGCGGACCTGTTGTTCCAGATATTCGGCATCAGCGTTTTCCTGCTTCCCATTCACATCGGACTCGTGGGTTGGAAATGGCTGCGATCCTCCTTTATCGAAGGGTTGGGGTTCCGGATCACCGGCAGTCTGGCGTTGTGGTTTTGCCTGTCCACGGCTTGCGGATTGATTCCGCGACAGTGGTTGATTGGCGGAGCCGTGAGACCCAGCGGACTTGTGGGCCTGGTATTGGCCGATTTTCTGACCGAACGCTTCAATTTGATGGGTGCGGCGTTGATCACAGCTGCTGTTGGCGTGCTGGCGCTGTACTTTGCGACTACTTTCGAAACAGCCATCCTGCTCCGCTGGTTTGCGGCTCCCATCGCCAAGGTCAAGGAGATGAACGCGAACTGGAAGGCCAAGCGTCAAGAGCGCCGGGCGCAAGCTATTGCTGCGGCTAGAGCTAAAGCCGAAGAGCGCGTGGCACGCCGCACGCAACGCCGTGTGGGAGAGCGAGTGGAAACAGCTAATCCACGGCGGCGGAAGACGGTGGATGCGGAACTCGAAGAAAATCGCCTGCATACTGAAGCCGTGCTAGCCGTGCAGCCCCAGCCAGTGGAACGTGCCGCCGTGGCATCGGATCTCGAAGAGCCGCCTTTCGACATGCCGGAGGATGAAAGGGTTGACACGGAAATTCCCATCCGCACCCTGGCCGACGAAGCTCCTCCAGTTCGGACTGAACCGCTAGTTTTCAAAGTTCCTGAGCCGGAACCGGTTGAAGTAACGCCGGTTGCTCCTGGTGCAAATGATGCTCCGGTGAAGCGACGCCGCTCCTATGAGCTGCCTTCCACCGAGTTGCTGCATGAGATTCCGGAGGGCAATGGCTACGACAGTATCGAGCTGAAGGAAGTAGCCAGCAAGATCAAATCGAAGCTGGAAGAATTCAACGTACGCGGCAACGTTGTGCAGATCAACCCCGGCCCGGTGGTGACCACCTTTGAGTTCAAACCGGAAGCAGGAATCAAGTACAGCCGGATTACCACTTTGACCGAAGATTTGTGCCTGGGCTTGCAGGCCGAGTCGGTCCTAATCGAACGCCTGCCCGGCAAGTCCACGGTGGGTATCGAAGTGCCGAACTCGCGCCGCGAAGTCATCAGCTTGCGGGCGATTATGGAGTCGGCGGAGTTTCATGACTCGCCCTCCAAAATGACTATTGCCATGGGCAAGGACATTAACGGGCGCATCAAGGTCGCCACGCTCGAGACCATGCCGCACCTGTTGATTGCCGGTTCAACCGGCTCGGGCAAGAGCGTCATGTTGAATGCCATGATCATGTCGTTCCTCTACAAGGCGACGCCGGATCAGGTTCGCATGATCATGGTGGACCCGAAGCGGGTAGAACTCGGAATTTACGAAGGCATTCCGCATCTGCTGACGCCCGTCATTACAGAGCCGAAGAAAGCGACGAATGCGTTGCGCAACGCGGTTTTGGAGATGGAGCGCCGCTTAAAGCTGCTGGCCGCCCAAGGCGTCCGCAACATTGATCAGTATAACCGCAAGATGGCCATGCTTAGAGCTGTGCCGCGCGGTCTGTTCGATGAGGCAAAGGAAAATGACGATCTTAAGCCGCTGCCGTATGTGCTGATTTTAATCGACGAGCTAGCAGATCTTATGATGCTGGAGCGCGCCAATGTGGAGGAATGCATTACGCGCCTGGCGCAGATGGCGCGTGCTGTGGGTATGCACCTGGTGCTCGCAACGCAGCGGCCCAGCGTGGATGTCATTACGGGCATTATCAAGGCCAACTTCCCGTCGCGCATCAGTTTCCGGGTCGCAACGCGGGTTGATTCCCGCACCGTGCTGGACAGCATGGGAGCGGAGCATTTGCTGGGCAAGGGCGACATGTTGTTCCTTCCGCCCGGATCGTCCCGCCTCACTCGCGTACACGGCGCGTATGTGACGGAAGCCGAAACCAATGATGTTGTGGAGTTCTGGAAGAAGCAGGCAACTCCCGAATATGACGAGACCTTCCTCATGGCGCCGCCTTCCGAGGAGGAAGTCGAAGAATCAGAAGACGGGGAATTCGATGGTACGCAGGACCCGATGTACGAAGAGGCCTTGCGGGTCGTGTTGGAACAGGGGAAAGCTTCCACCTCGACACTGCAGCGGCGCTTGCGTCTGGGCTATGGCCGAGCCGCACGAATTCTAGACATGATGCAGAAAGATGGCATTATCGGTCCGCCTGACGGCAGCAAGCCGCGCGAAGTTCTAAAGCGGCCTGACTGGGCGCGCGAAGTGGAAAATCAGCTGCGGTAAGTTCTGCTTGCGGAGTTTCGCTTATTGCAGGTGAATTGGCGCTCCGCCACGATGAAGGTACATGGCCCACGTCTTTGTCCTGCCGCTCGCGCACCTGCCGCCTGGAACCAAGAAGACCGTCCACTTAGCCGGTACGGAAATCCTGGTGATTCACCATGATCGGGGGATTTCGGCGGTACAGGCGAAGTGCCCGCATGCCGGTGCGCCGCTGGAAGAGGGAGCGATTTGCAACGGCAGGCTGGTTTGTCCGTGGCATCTCGGCACATTCGCCATCAGTACCGGTGAACTCCTGGAGCCCCCGCCGATGGAGCCACTCAACACATTTTCTGTCAAGGTGGAGGGCGAAGGTATCTTCGTTGATCCTGAGCCGAGGAGAACCGAATTTGCGAAACGAACTCATTCGATTCCAGTGTTCCTGATTGTCGGGACCGGAGCTGCGGGAGCCATGGCGGCAACCACCCTGCGGCTGAATGGTTTTGAGGGACGCATTATCGCGGTCGATCCGGTTGCCGAAGAGCCGGTGGATCGGACTCAATGCTCAAAGGATGCCTTAGGCGGGGAATTTCCGTTAGAGAAGCTGCCGCTGAACACTTTTAACAAGGTCCAGGTGGAACGCTTGAAGGAGTCCGTCAACCGGCTTAGCTCCGTTCAAAGAGAAGCGGAACTGAGTAGGGGAGCTGTTTTGAAGTTCGATAAAGCTTTGTTGGCAACGGGCGGAAGGCCGAAGCGACTGGAGGTTCCGGGCGCCGAACTTGCGCATGTCCTCCGGCACCCAGATGATGTCCGGCGGATTCAGGAGTCGCTTCAGGGCAAGCGGAATGTTGTGATCGTGGGCACCAGTTTTATTGGTCTCGAAGCGGCTTCGGCTCTGGTGCAGCAAGGCTTCCAGGTAACGGTTATGGGTCCGGAGAAGCAGCCCTTGGCCAAACAGATGGGCGACGAAGTAGCAGGCGCTATCCAGACGCTGCATGAGAGTAAGGGGACCAAGTTCCGTCTTGGCGTGAAAATTACCTCCATTACTGAGGAGGCTGTGACCATTCATTCGAACGGATCCGCGGAGCAGTTGCCAGCGGATTTGGTCATTATGGGTGTCGGCGTCAGCCCTGACCTGGGCTTTCGGCATGATTTGTCTACCGCGGAAAAGGGTGGCATCCGCGTCGGGGCGGACTTGCGGGCGGCGGACGACGTCTGGGTGGCTGGAGATATCGCCAGTGTTGACGGATTACGAATCGAACACTGGCGCTTGGCGCAGCAACATGGCAGGGTAGCCGCGCTCGCCATGCTGGGGCAGCAGGCGAAGTATGAAGGCGTGCCGTTCTTTTGGACGTATCACTTCGGGAAGCGGATTGCCTACCTAGGTCATGCAGAGGAGTGGGGGGAGACCTTTATTCAGGGCGATCTGGCCGGGATGGCGTTTATGGCCTTCTACCTGAAGGACGGAGTGGTGAGGGCGGTTGCGAGTTGCGGACAGGAATCCCAAACTGCCGCACTTGCAGAGCCCATGCGCGACGTTCTGACCTTGGAGGAGGCTTTGCGACTGGTTAATTTTAGGGCGTGAGTCCAATTACGAAACGAAGTGTTCGCCAGCGTTTTCAACTATTTAGGCTCTAATTTCCAAACGAACTCGACCGGCGGCGAGATGATGGGTTCGTTTTTTCATTTTCCGGTTGCAGGTTTCAATTGACTTACAGGCGATCACCAAAGTTCCCAATGGCCGCCAACGAGAACGCTGGCAACAATGAGAGCATTCGTGGTGGCATGAGCGATAATCGCATCTCCGATTCGGCCTCGCCACAGAAGCGCACCGCTATAAGCCAAGCCGGCGATCGTTCCCGCAATCCATTGATTGCCATGCAGGATTCCAAACAGGACAGACGAGATTAAAACGGTTGGCCAAGTGTAAGCTCTGATGTTGAGGGAATCGAAGTCGGAACGCAGAAGTCGACGAATCAAGAAACCGCGAAACGCGAGTTCTTCGCATATCGGAACGGTTATCACTGCTGCTGCTGTTCGAAAGGTGAGCCACGCCAGACTCGCGATTTGCGGCAGTGAGGCCAATCCGGCTTGTATTTCGCCAGACCGCCCGCTCCCCGGGCGGTTCAGCCCGATCCAGAGAAAAAACACCACAGCGCCCAGTAAAGGTGAAAACCAGGAAACAGACCAATCCATGGTTTTGTATGTTGATCGGAAATACCAGAGCACGGCCGCTGCCGCCAAAAAACGCAGCGGATATAACACCTCAAAACCAATCCCGGCCGCTTGCGCAATCATGCCTGCAAGAAGGATGGCAAGGAAGGGAAGCAGCCAAGGCAGCGATGGGTTGCTCGTCATCCTGGAAGAGGAGTCAATGCCGTCTGACCGTTTGAGCCAAGCGACCCGTCGAGTGGCGATGGCTAAGCCAATGGCTATGCCGTTGAAAGCAAACCAACCGGCCTGCGAATGGAAGCCTTCGACTGAGACTGCAGGCGCGCCAGCATTTCCGATGAGGACAAGCGCGGCGATTCGCATGCAATTTCCCAACCATGAAGCGAACGCGCCGATTGGGAAGAGAATAAGAGCGCGTGGGAAGCAATATTCTTGCCGGTAAAGCCATAACCACACCGCTACGAACACAAGAATCAGCCCAATACCTTCTAAGCCGGAACAGCCCGAGAGTACTATTACCGAAAAGCTGGGCGTTCCAATGGTCAAAGTCGAAAGATTTACGCTGAGATTCGGCAGAAAAGGCCTTAATATCAGTCCTGCGACGGGCAGAATTGAGCCTGCCATGAGTTGCCACAAGCCAGAGACTAAACGGCCGAATAGAACAGACGCAAGGGTGGCCACAAGCGAAATAAGCCAAAGCCAACCGGCGCCGCGGGTCAAATCCACCCACACGCTAATTGGGATGACCGCACATCCCGCAAGCAGAACTGAAATAATTCCTGCGGCAAGCCATGCCACTGCTACCAAGTCTGCTTCGAGACCCAATATGCCTGCATGTAAGAGGCAATAGGCTAGCGCGTAGCAGATTCCCAAAGTGAAAAAATGGGCAACCAGGAAGGATAGTGATACCCGAACCTTCATGGAATGAAGAGACTTAGCACGTCCGGTACCAACACCGAAAATTGGTGATGTATCTTTCAACAAACGAAGGGTAAGGAAGAGGGCTACGAACGCGACCGCCACATGTAGGGCAGCCCCAGCCCGATGGCCGATAAATCCGGTCAGTCCGGCCTGGCGAATAAGGATGTTGCGGTTGAACCAGAGGCCAGACAGGGTGATTTCAGAGCTGAAAAGGAAAATAAGTAAGACGAGCCGCCAAAGAATGCCACCGGCGGATTTTCTCCAGGGAGCCTCGGCCTGCAACTGTTTCGACGAAATTGCAGGCTCAGAAATATCACAAGTTACAGGCACAACTCTCCCTAATCACCCGGTGTCTGCTCGCAAGATACAGGGAAAACCGCAGTTGGGTTGAAGGCTTACCTATTTTTCTTAGAACTGCGCATGATCAACACTGCCCCGCAAAGCAGCGCGATCGCACTTCCTGCAGTGTTGGCATCGATCTCCGGCCCTACGATTGGTTCGTTTTTGGATGCAGGTTGTGGTGCGGGCTTCGGCCCAGGACCAACTCCATTCGCGGCTATGGCTATCCCTGTCAAGGCAAATGCTAACAACGTTAGTGCTGCCAACCTGGTCATAATCTCGTTCTCCCTAAGGCCATTTGGGTGGCACTGGATGTATCGTCCCACGTGACCCAGGATCGGTCAAGAAATCCCTGCGGGGTTGGTTTGTCAACCCCCACAGTACTATCCGTACCCAGGGCCAGTTCACTGGATTTTTGCTATCGCAAGGGGGAGTTGGGTCCAGGACGCCATCGGGGCAGTACATCTACGAATGCGGTGAGGGCGTGTCCGCTGGATCTACATGACAAGCGTGTCTATTAAACCACTCCTCTCGCTGGGCAAAGAAACATACAATCGTTGGAACGATCATCAAGCTACCAGGCTTGGCGCATCGGTTGCGTTCTACAGCATTTTGTCTTTCGCGCCGTTGCTGGTGCTGATCACGGCCGTGATCGCTCTGGTGTTCGGGCATGCGAGCGCGCAGGGCGCTCTGGTTAGTGAAGCGCGGCAATGGATGGGCGATCACGGCGCCCAAACAGTGGAGGCGCTGTTGAAGAACGCACAAAAACCTGCCTCGGGCATTTTTGCGAGTACGTTAGCATTTATCACGTTGCTGATAGGAGCATCCAGCGTATTCACGGAATTGCAAAACGCGCTGAACATCATGTGGGATGCGCCGGGTCAAAACGCCTCCGGGATTGTGGCAATGCTCAAGCAACGGCTGTTCTCGTTCGGTATGGTTTTATCGGTCGGATTCCTGCTGCTTATCTCGCTGCTAGCGAGCGCTGCCTTAGAGTTCGTGGGGAAGGAATTCGGGCGCATTCTGCCGATGCCGGCTTTTGTGCTAGAGAGCATCAACTTCGTTGTGTCGTTCCTGGTAATCACGGTGCTTTTCGGGCTGATGTTTAAATATGTTCCGAATGTCCGGATAGCGTGGCGAGACGTGACGGTGGGCGCTATTGGTACGGCGCTGCTTTTTACGATCGGCAAGTTTTTGCTGGGATTGTATCTCGCCAAAGCTGGAGTCGGTTCCACCTACGGTGCGGCGGGGTCACTGGTGGCGGTGGTGGTTTGGATTTACTACTCGGCCCAAATATTCTTTTTTGGCGCGGAGTTTACCCGCGTCTACGCGGACCGATGTAATGGCCATTCGGTTCCCGGGAAGTCACGCGCCGGTGCGCCCGCAGAAGAGAAGCCGGATCCGCTGCCTACTCCGAAAGAGGAACCCACTCCGCCACCGCGATCCTTTCCAACCATTGCTAAGCCTGCGGCTCCTGATATGGGAACGGCCAAACCGGTAACTCCCGTTTATCCGGCATTGCGGCCGAGGGCGGTGCGGATCACGAAGCCGCGCCTCTTGATGGCGCTTGGGTTGGGGTTCGCGCTGGGACGCGTGGTCCGGCTGGGGCGAAGTAAGCCCTAGGGCTGTTTAGCCCGGTAGACCGTTCTGCCGTTCAGGATGGTCATCTCTACTTGAGTGTTCTGGATTTCCGCTGGATCAACTTGAAAGATGTCCTGGGAGAGCACCACCAAATCCGCCAACATATGGGGAGCGAGAGAACCTTTGATCTTGTCTTCATGTTCGGCGTAAGCAGAACCTACTGTGTAGGCACGGACGGCTTCAGCCACCGTAATCTTCTGCGAAGGGACCCAGCCGCCGGGATTTTTGCCGTCGAGAGTGCGACGGGTGACGGCTGCATAGATTCCCTGGAGAGGAGTCATGGGGGCGACGGGCCAATCCGAACCGAAGGCCAGAGTGACGCCGGAATCGAGTAGCGACCGGAAGGCGTACGAGGTCTTGATGCGTTCGGCGTCAATTCGCTTAGCGGCCCAGCGGCCGTCATCCGCCAGATGATAGGGCTGCATAGAAGCGACTACCTGAAGATTGGCGAAACGGGGGATGTCGGAAGGCAGAAGATGCTGAGCGTGCTCAATTCGGAATCGGCGGTCGCGAGGCCCGTTTTCTTTTTCCGCGCGCTCGTAGAAATTAAGGATGGTGTTGTTGGCCCGGTCGCCGATAGCATGAATTGCCACTTGAAGGCCTGCGCGATCCGCATCACGGATGTTGGCATACATTTCATCGGGCTTCGACAGTTCGCCGCTCGCAATCCCGCTTGTTTCAGGTGCGTCCAGATAAGGCTTGAAGAACCAGGCGGTGGTAGAGCCGAGCGAGCCGTCCGCAAATCCTTTGAGTGCGCCAATGTGGAGCATGTCATTGCCGAAGATGGCGCTAATGCCAGGCGCTGCCAACTGCCTCCAGCTGGTCAGCGGTTGATGGCCCGAGATGCGAACCGGGAGTTCGGATCCCAGCAGCAGCTCTTGGTAGGCGCGCAGGGTGTCCGGTGAAGCGGACATATCCTGAACGCTGGTGACCCCGTTTTCCAGAGCGTAATCGCCGGCCGCTTTAATCGCCTGGCGAAGCTGATGGGCATCGGCGGAGGGTATGACCTTTTCGATAAGACCTTGCGCGGCGTCTTTGAAGATGCCGGTCGGGTTACCTTGGGAGTCTCGAACGATAACTCCGCCCGGCACGTCCTTCGTGCTTTTATCGACGCCAGCGAGCCGCATGGCTAGCGCGTTCGCAAGACCCATGTGGCCGTCCAAACGTTCTACGAAGACCGGGTTCGCCGGGGTGACCGCGTCTATCAGTTGGTGAGCCGGCAAGCGGGTGGGAGTCCAGCGTTCATGATCCCATTCACCATTCAGAATCCATGTTCCCGGAGGTTGCATTCGAGCAAACGCAGCGATGAGGGCTCTGAATTCGTCCTGTGAAGCGGCATTTCTCAACTGAACACTAGCTAGAGCGGAACCGCCTGAAATGAAATGAACGTGGGCGTCGTTGAAGCCGGGAACCACGCGCTTGCCCTTTAGATCAGTGACTTTGGTGGACGGGCCGGCTAGCTTCCGAATGGCATCAGAGGACCCCACCTGGACGATTCGATTGCCACAAACGGCAAGGGCTTCGGCCTCAGGCTGCTGGGGATTTTCGGTCCAGATCCTGCCGTCAATCAGGACGGTATCCGCGTAGATCTGGGCTTCCAGGCAAATCGGCAAAGCCAGCAGAGCGAGACAGAGGGCGAAGCGCATGACGGTGTTCGAACTATTATGCGCCGCCCTTTCAATGATGTTAGGTTACTTGCCTTCGACAATAAGGTTATTGGTCACGTGGAAGACATTCGGGACCGAGTTAGCCCGAACGCCAATCAGGTTCTTGTCGAACTGGTTGGCCACGACTCCTTCGAGTGTCACATTGCCATTCTTCACGATAATGTGGATGGGTGGCAGGGCTTGATTGCCATAGCGGTCTCCAAGTGTGGGATCACCGTATAAGGTTCGAGCCATGGCGCGGCGAATCTGGTTGTCCATGGGCGACAGAGGCAACACTTCAATTTTGTTAACGACCTGAGAGACACCTTCTACACTCTTGGTGACATTTTCCGCGGACGACTTCAGCACAGGATTGACAACTGCGCCCAGCAGTGTGACTGTTCCGCCATCCACCCGAAAAGCGAGGTCATCAAAAATGGAGTAATAAGGTAGTGTGACCAACTGATGCCTTACCTCCTTAGCGATGCGAGTTTCATTCGGCTGGCCTGGGACAAAGGCATCGTTGTGATCCTTCGACTGTCCGGCAAACGAGGTTGCGGGACTTAATAAAGCGGCGGCCAAGACTGCCACAAGCGACCTTTGTGTAACTTTCATGATCCACTCTCCTTAGGGACAGGCAAGACGATTGCGACGTCGAAATGCTGCCTCTGATTTGATGTGAATAGATTTCGCCAGGCAGCTTCCACCCGCGTTCACTTGCGCTAACTATGAGATTCATAAAGGCGTTACTTGTTGCATCCAGAATTACTGTTAACCACAATTACTGTTAATTGGTATTCAGGCGCGCCTGCTGTGTTGACCAGGCCCCACGGGCTAGTGAAGTAGCTTTTGTAGTGTCCAAACAGGATGGATTAACGCAGATGAACCGATGTTCAGTTAACTCCTGGACCGGACATCTAGCGTTTCAGCGTGCGCTCAAGCACGGCGAAGAGCCATTGATGGCAAAGCGCGGCGAGTTCCGGATCGTAGCGATAACCTTCATCCCGCATGAAAGCGTGAGCGCCGTTCACTTCAATCCATTGGTAGTTTGCGCCGATCTCATCCAGCCGGGCCTTGATCTTAACGCGACCTTCCAGGGGGACGTGCGGGTCCTGGCGGCCCCAGATATGGAGTAACTCGCCCTTGATTTCGGTGGCGCGGGCTAGGGAGTCGTCCGATTTGCCCTTCCCGAGTGAACCGGAGTGGATGTCAGTGGCGTAAAAGCAGACGGCCGCAGATACCTCAGGGTTCATGGCGGCGCGGAAGGCTAAGTGACCGCCGAGGCAGATGCCCACCACGCCGAGTTTTCCGGTGCATTCGGGCAAGGATTTCAAGTGATTGAGGACGGCTTTGGCGTCGGCGTCGTAAGAGGCGAGTTCCTTGCCGTACTTGTCGGCATTCCCTTTGTCAGCGCCGGCTTGATCGTAGGCAAGCACGGTTCCAGCAGGTTCGAGTTCGTGATAGACCTCCGGCACGGCAACGAGAAAGCCATGACCGGCGATGAGAGCAGCGGTTCGACGGATGGGACCGGTGGCTTGAAAGATTTCCGAGAAGAGCACGACACCGGGATACGGACCGGCTGCGGCTGGATGGAAGAGATAGGTCCGCATGGGACCTGTGGGCGTGGAGACTTCGGCTACGACATCATCTTTGATGACCATTCCAGTAGCTTACTGCGCGCGGGGGGCTTCTTCATAGGCCACCATGTGCTTGCCGTTGGACAAGCTCTTCTTGCGGCAGCGGACCACTTGACCCGGAGTGAATTCCCACTGCTCGTTCTCCGGCATAACGTCGGCAATGCGGTAGTAGTCGCGGCCGAGATTTTCTGCGCGGACGGTTCGCAGAACGTTGAGTCCTTCTCCGACCAGGTTCAGGTAAATGAGCGCTTCGCGGCCAGGAGGAATCGCGGTCACGTCAGGAGGAGCAACCACCGGATGGTAAGGCGCGGTGGCGGGGATGGGGGCTACCGCTGGCTGAAAAATAGGCGCGGAGACAGTGGTCGCTTCAAACGAGGCTCTAGGATCAGACGCTGGCGCGGCCGGCGGCGCAGCCGGTGCGAGCGGCTCATAAAAAGCTGTGGCGCTGACAGGTGGCGGTGACGCCGGGATGGGTGGGGGAGGAGCGATAACCGGTTCGACACGAATCGGGGCCGGGCGATAAGCAGGCTGCGGGGGCGGGGTAAAAGTTATGGGGGCCGACGGCGTGGCGGCCAGGCCGGTCCCTGCCAGTCCGATGGATTCGCGCGCACTCATCCGGAAGCGGTCTACAGCGAACAAGATCAGGGCCGCAACGAGCCAGATTAGAACGAGCGTCCAGGAAAAAGTGGCGGCTGGTGGGAGTGTAAAGCCTAAGATGTTGCCTGCTATCCAAAGAAAGGGTGTCAGAATGCAAAAACCGGTGACGCCTCCAAAGGCCAGGCTTTGCGCCATGGAGCGCGTTGCCACGCTGTCGAAGCCGAATAGCGCCAGCAGAATGGCTATGTCGCCGGCAGAAGCAGCCCCGCTCCCAATTGCCAGAGACTGGCTACCCAACGCCGCCGCGCCAATGACGGCGGCGATAAGGGTGAGCGATTCAATACGGCTTGATTCCAAAGACTACCTCCCTGAAAGACACGCGAGTAAGTGCGGCTCTGATAAAGATTATCTCCAAGTCCGTCGATCATCTCCGTGAAGAGTTGGGGACCCATACCTCTCCGGTGTGACCGGTATTGAATGTTCCGCCGGTCAGCGCAGGGCCGGCGGTCTGGTAATCGGCAGGGAAAGGAGCTATTTCCGCTATACTTGGACCAAAGATTACTAGCCGGATTAGTCTTTGGGTACATCCCTGCCCGGATGGGAATGGGGCTTGCCTGGCGTGTAGTTTTCCCGATTAAGAGCTGGAGTTTCCCCCTTTTCGTTATGTTTGATCTGTTTCGAAGCCGTGAAAGAAATACGCGAGTCATCCTGGGCGTGCTGCTCGGGTTAGTGGCGCTATCGATGCTTGTTTACCTGATTCCAGGGGGATTGGGGGGCGGCGGCACCGCGGCGGGAGATAACGTGGTGGCGTCCGTGGCAGGCGACAAGGTGACGACGGCTGATGTCCAGCGCACCATTCAGAATATTTCGCGCGGTCAGAGTCTCCCCAAGGGCCTGCTTGCCATGTACATGCCCAATATCATCAACCAGTTGGTGGAAAGTAAGGCAATGGCTTATGAAGCAAAGCGTTTAGGTCTGAAGGTTTCTGACCAGGAACTAGCCGATAGCTTGCAATCGGAATTTGCTCCTCAGATGGGCGGGAAGTTTGATCTGGACCTTTATAAGTCATTTTTGGCGCAGCAGGGTTTGACGCCATCGCAATTCGAGGAGCAGCAGCGTGAATCCATGCTGGCGCAGCGCCTGGAAGCGTTAGAGCGCCAGTCTATGTTAGTGTCGGATTCCGACGCACGGGCCGAGTATCAGCGGAAGAACCTCAAAGTGGGACTCCAATATGTCGGGTTTGCTGGTAAGGACTTCCTGGCGAAAGTGAATCATGATCCCGCGCTGGTGAAGGCCTATTTCGATAAGAACCGGGCTCAATTCAAGATTCCAGAGAAGCGAAACGCTGGTTTGGTGGTTGGTTCCACCGTGACTTTTCTACTGAGCGCCAAGGTTTCGGATTCCGAATTACAGAAGGAGTATCAGGACAGCATCGACAGTTTCCGCACGCCGGAGCGTGTTCGGGCTCGCCATATCCTGATCAAAACGCAGGGTAAGCCGAAAGAGGAGGCTCCGAAGCTGAAGGCGAAAGCCGAGGAGTTACTGAAACAGATTAAGTCCGGCGCGGATTTTGCCGAATTGGCGAAGAAGAATTCTGACGATCCCGGATCGGCAGTGAAGGGCGGCGAACTCGGCTTTATTACACGCGGGCAGACAGTGCCAAATTTCGAAAAGGCGGCGTTTTCCTTGAAGCCGGGCGAGACCAGCGGTGTGATTGAGACCGAGTACGGATATCACATCATTCAGGTGGAAGAGAAGCAGGACGCGCATACCGAAACCTTCGCGGAAGCTCAGCCGCAGCTCTATGCCGAAGCTCAGAAACAGCAGGCCACGGAAGGTTTGAACCGGGCAGTTGAAGCGGCCCGCGACCAAGTGGCGCAAAACCCGGGCAACGTTGAGGCGATAGCGAAGAAGTTGGGGCTTCAGTATTTCAAGCTGGATGGAATGACCAACCGTACGCCTCTGCCGGATTTGAGTGAACCGCAGTTGGTGAATGCCATATTCTCCACTCCCAAGGGTGGAGTCACAGACGTGGTCAATTCGGATAAGACGGGCAAATCGGGATTCGCAGTGGTGGACGCCATCATGCCGTCGCGGAATGCCGAATTTGCCGAGGTTCAGGATCAGGTGGTGGCGCGCTACAACGCGGATGAATCGAACCGGTTAGCTGCCGAGGCGGCCAATAATGCAGCAGCGAAGGCACGTAAGGGCGAATCGCTCGAGGCTGTTGCCAAGGAGTACGGGCTGGCTGTGAAGACGGCGCCGCCGTTCACCGTGGATGGCGCGGCCGAAGGGCTGGGATCCGGAACTCAGCTAGCGGCAGCTTTCAAGGCCAAAACGGGAGACCTGGTCGGCCCCGTGACAGTCGGCTCCGACCAGTTTCTGTGCCGTGTCACGGAAAGAGTGCCGGCCGACATGAACCTGTTCGCGCAAAACAAGAATGCGATTGTGGAGAGCTTGTCGCAACAGAGGCAGCAGGTGCAATCGCCGCTATTCCGCGACAGTATTGTCGCCGAACTCAAAAAACAGGGAAAGATCAAGATGAACGACGCGACCATCAGCCGCCTCATCGGGTCGCTGCAGGGTTAACGCGTGCAATTCATTAAAAGTCTGACCGATCCAAACCAGCTTATACATTTGCTTTCGACGGTGTTAACGGGTTGGCTGGGATATGCCTTTCTCTTTCTGATCGTCTTTGCCGAGAGCGGCTTACTGGTGGGGTTTTTCCTGCCAGGTGACTCGCTGCTGTTTACCGTAGGTGTGGTCGCCGGGGCTGGCAAACTGCCGGTCTTGCCGATGATCGTCATGTTGGCCGCAGCGTCTATTCTGGGGGATGGCAGCGGGTTCTTGCTGGGCGGCACGCTAGGGTATTCACTCTTTAATCGCAATTCTAAGATCTTCCGCCGGGAATACTTGGACAGGACTCATAACTTCTATGAAAAGCATGGCGGAAAGACAATCATTTACGCCAAGTTTGTACCTATCATTCGCACCTTTGCGGCTTTCATCGCGGGTGTTGGAAAGATGCACTACACGCGTTTTCTGACCTATAACGTTGTGGGTGCTGTTGGTTGGGTCGCTGCCATGATCACGCTGGGCGACTTACTTGGGAATATTCCAGTGATTCGGAAGAACTTCGAAATCGTTGTGCTGGCTATCGTCGTTGTTTCTCTCATTCCGGTTGCACTGCAACTTATTAAAAGCCGCCAAAAGCAAAACGCCTAATGCGAAGGATCGTCGTAGCCGGCAGCCTGAATATGGACTTGTCTGTCCGCGTGGGACATATTCCGGCCGGGGGCGAGACCATTTTGGGTGGCGACCTGCTTCAATCCGCCGGCGGCAAAGGCGCGAATCAAGCCTATGCAGCCGCGAAGCTAAGCCGAAGTGGGCAAGTGGTCATGCTGGGCTGCGTGGGTCGCGATGAGTTTGGGCGCGAAATGATCCGGAATCTGAGCGGCGTTGGCTGTGACGTTTCGCATGCGTTCAGTCTGGATGGTCCGAGCGGCGTGGCGCTGATTGTGGTCTCTGCTGAAGGCGAGAACGCGATTGTGGTGGCGCCGGGCGCTAATTCGCTCTTTAGCGCGGCTACAGCTCAGTCGATGTTCACGGTATTGGATGGCGCATCGGCGCTGCTTCTCCAACTGGAGATTCCGCTCGAAACAGTGGAGTTGCTGGCGAGGGAAGCTCGCCGGCGCGGCGTAAAGGTGATCCTGGACCCGGCTCCTGTTCCGCCCTCGGGCGTTCCTGCGGCGATCCTGAAGCTGGCGGATATCCTGACTCCTAACGAATCCGAGGCGGCGGCGCTGACTGGAGGAAGCGCGGCCAAGGTAACGCCGGATACTGCTGCGAAGATGGCTGCGGACCTGGCTGGGTTAACCGGCGGCGCCATTGTGCTGAAACTGGGCGCTCGGGGCAGTTTGATCCATTGCGATGGGAATGCTATTTTCGTGCCAGCGCCGAAGGTGGACGCGATAGACACAACCGCAGCCGGTGATGTCTTTAATGGCGGGCTAGCGGTTGGTTTGAGCGAGGAGCTGAGCATTTCCGACGCCTGCTGGTTCGCGACCCGCGCCGCCGCACTTTCGGTGACACGGAAGGGAGCACAGTTGAGCGCTCCAAGCCGTGAAGAAGTAGAGGCTTTCACCGTTTAAATTGGTGTGCACAGGCTGCCATGTCAACCCGGCGGCCGTTAAATTTCACACCCTCCATTTCGAGCAGGGTGCGCTGATCGAGAGCGGTGTCCCGGGAAGTTTTAATTTGGCCGCCAGACCCCAAAATGCGATGCCAGGGAAGGCCGTGGCCGCTCTGGCGAAGCACTTGCGCCACTTGGCGATGATAGCCGGGGTAGCCCGCAGCCGCGGCCACATCTCCGTAGGTTGAGACTTTTCCGCGGGGGATTTCGAGGATGGCGGAAATAATGGCCAAAGTCAGTTTAGAGCTTCTGGCGCGATCTCGTTGCAAAGCCACTAATAACGCGTGTTGATGTGCGCGATGTTGATGCAATACCAGCTTAGGAAGCCGTTGCAGACCGCGAGCGCGATGTAGTAATAGCCGACAAGTTCGCGGGATGCCACAGTATCGCGTTTGTATAGGCGATAGGCGGTGCCCGCCGCAACTCCAATCCAGGGCAACAAGTTGCCGTCGCCGGCGATGAAGAGCATAGCCAGCGCAAGAACCAGAATGGCCAGCCGCTGGCCGCTGGAGATGGCGTCCATGGCTTTGCCGCCGTCAAAAATGCCGATCGGGATCAGATTGAGAAGGTTGAGCCAGCCAGCGATCTGAGCGACGGCAAGCCAGCCACGCTCGCCTGTGGCGGCGTAGAGACCAAAGGCTAGAAGGCCGGAGAGGAACCCGAAAAAGGGGCCGGCCAGGGAGATGTTGGCGCGGATTCCCGGATCCAGCGAGGCAGCCCCGGTCCATTGCACATAAGCGCCAAAGCCCGGGATGAACATCGGCAACTGAGCCTTCATTCCATAGCGGCGGACGACGAAGTAGTGACCAAGCTCATGGATGAAGATGGAGGCAAAAAAACCGATCGCGAACAACCAGCCAAAGAGCGCCCAGTAGAAGCCTAAAAAGGCCAGCATACTGAACAGATATTTGCCCTTAGTGAGAAGCAGAAAAGCAGCAGTTTTGAACTTGGCCAGAAAGGCAATAACCACTCCGAGCGGCCCGAGACGCTTTTTCCAGTCAGTCGCCGGCTTGGGGTTTAGGCGTTGGGTAAGACGGTCGATTTCGCGTTGCACACCCGGGCGTTCCACCGCATCGGTGGGCAGTAGGTTCAGAATGATCCGCCAGCTTTGGATCGCAGTCTCATACTGACCAGCGGATGCGGCTTGCCGGGCGCGCGCCACAAGCGTCTGGATATCGGAAGGGTTGAAAGTTGAAGCCAAAATACCAGTTTAGCGGGAATTTCAGAGCGGACCAGCGAGAGGCGCAGGTTTAGGGACCCACGTTTAGTCACTGCTTGACTCTAGGGCTCGATATCCGACAAATCAGGCAAGTCGTTCAAATCCATGCTGGAGACAAATATGGAGGCGAGGGCCTCCAGACCCTCCTGATCATCTTCATCGAATCGATTGACGGACGCGCTATCGATATCCAGGATAGCTATCAGCTTGCCCCAACTTAAAAGAGGAACTGCAATCTCGGATTGCGACTCCGGATCGCAGGCGATATGGCCGGGAAATCGGCTGACGTCCGGAACCAGGACCGTCTCTTTTTGACGCGCAGCCGCGCCGCAAACACCCTTGTCCAGCGGAATCCGCGCGCAGGCAGGGTTTCCTTGAAAGGGACCAACGATCAGTTCACTATCCCGGCAGACATAAAAGCCCACCCAGTTCACATCCGGTAGCGAGTGAAAGAGGAGGGCCGCAGTATTAGCCGCATTGGCAATAAAATCTGTTTCAGAGCCTAAAAGATTTGCGAGCTTCTCGCAAAGATCCTGGTAGAAAGCTGGTTTTGGCGCACCGGGATCCGCTGAGCTAGGAGCCTGCGTAGAATTCATCTCTTAGTTCTATCATCGGACTTAAACTGTTCTACTTTATGCAAAAACAGGCCTCATTTCCAGCTTTCTTTATGGTTCGGCACTAATTCGCATCGCGAGATGGGCTTTTAGGCGGCTGTAAGCTACTTTTGCCACCTCGCTTACGGTCCGGTTCGAATGCTGCGCAAGCTGAGAGAGCGGATGGAGCAATGCCTCGTTGCTCGAATTACCCATCGCGATGGCCACATTGCGCAGGAAACCTTCGTATTTCGCCCGCCAGATAGGCGTATCACGAAACAAACGCCGAAACTGCTCTTCATCCAGAGATGCAAGGGCCGCAAGATGGGGTGCGAAGAGACGAGCGGCGAAATCCGGCTGGGTAGAAAATTCGTCACGGGCATGATGATTCCAAGGGCAGACATCCTGACAGATGTCACAGCCGAAGATGTGGCGGCCCTGCGTGGCAGCAAGGTTGTCTGGGATGGGGCCGCGCTTCTCGATGGTGAGGTAGGAAATGCATAAGCGCGCATCGAGATCAGAGCCGCCCGCGGGATTCGGCACGATGGCGTTTGTGGGACAGGCTTGAATGCAGCGGCTGCAGGTGCCGCAGCGGTCCGGTGCGGGAGTATCGGGCGCGATAGGAATTGCAACAAGAAGCTCTGCGAGAAAGAACCAGGAGCCGTGCTGCTGGTTGATCAGGCAGGTGTTTTTTCCAATCCAGCCGAGTCCGGCAGCGTGAGCATAGGAGCGTTCAAGCAGTGGCGCCGTGTCAATGCAGATTTTGGAATCGAAGGGTTCGCCGAGTAATTCGGTGATTTGCTTGATGAGGGATTCCAGCGGAGGGCGGAGCACGTCGTGGTAATCGAGTCCCCAGGCGTAGCGCGAGATCCAGCCTTCATCGGGATTCGCCGAGTCTGTGGAGAGCGGCTTGTCCGTGTTGTAGATCTTGCCCAGGCAAATGATGCTCTGAGCTGCAGGCAAGAGGTTTAGCGGGTTGGATCGGAGTTGGCCGCGATGGTCTGTTAAATAGGTGAGGTCAGCGGCCTGGCCGGATTGACGCCATGCTTCGAAGCGGGCGAAATCGACGTGGGGGACAGCCGGTGTTACTCCAGCGAGTTCAAAACCACAGGCGTGGGCAAGCGTTTGAATTTGGGCAGAGGTGATGGGCACTGCTGGTTGGTTAGGCGGGCCCCATACGGTCATTCTAATTGACCAGGGTTTGTTTGATATGGCCAGGCAGCCCTGCGACAGGAACAATCCGTGATAAGTTGGCTGAACAATGAGGTTGCTGGCTGTACTAGGCATATTCTGCGCTTGCCTGCTGAGCGCAGATGAGAACTCAGATCATGTGCTGCGCCAGATTCGCGAGAAGGTGGTGGAAGCCATCGGACGGTCGGACAATTACATCTGCGCGCAGGATTTGTCCCGCTTTTACTACCTTGTTGACCGCCCGAGTCAGGCCTGTCAGCAGCCGCCTTCTGTTCCGCCTGTTCCGATGCGAGTGCAGGACCGGTTGAAACTCGATGTGGCGGTTTCAGAGGGCGGCGAAATTTACTCCTGGTATGGCGCGCATAAATTTTCCGCCAATAGCGTGGGGCAAGTGGTTCGCGACGGACCTATTTCGTCCGGCAGTTTCAACGGCTATTTGCGCAATATTTTTGGCGAGAAAGGCGTCGAATTCATTTACAAGGGACGGCAAAAGTGGGACGGCGTCGACGTTTATCTTTTTGACTACCGCGCGCCGCTGAATGCGAGCCATTACGAGTTACAGGCGGGAAAGGTATTTGTAAAAGCGCCCTTTCACGGGTCATTTGCGGCCAAAGCCGATACGTTTGAGCTTTATTCTCTAATCGTAACGGCCAATGGCGACCAGATTCCCGATAAGACGGATATCTGTGCTGCGGAGACGCGACTGGTTTATCAGGTGGTCCACATTGCGGACCATAACTCATTACTGCCGGCATCCTTTGACTTGCTCTTAGGCGGCAGGAATGGAGTATTCACCGAGAGCAAAGGTGTGTATTCCGAGTGCCATGAATACAAGGGCGAATCAACGGTCCACTTTGACTTAGATGACACCGCGGCGGCTTCGGAGGCGGCTCCCGAGCTGGAGAGCGAACCGCTGCGGCCTGGGCTTTACTTTCAAATCGCGTTGCGCGGCGTGATTGATGAGGACTCGGCGTATGCAGGATTGCCCGTTGAGGCTACGCTGGTGCGGGATGTAAGGCTGAGAAAGGGTGAGATGTTGGAGCGCGGGGCGATTCTCAAGGGAACAATTACTCGATTTGAGGTATTTCACCAACCTGCTCACCAGGTTAAGCTCTCCCTTGAGTTCAACAGCATCACTGATGGCAAAAAGATCTATCTCTGCAATGCAACTCACGAGGTGCTGCCTACCTTTCAGCCGGGCTATCCGGGTGTGGGCAGGCGTGGAGATATGCCGAGTGCCCACATGGCTCAGCCTAAAGATCCGGGCGATGGGAGCCTGGAGTTTGTGACTCCCCACCTCCATCTGGATAAGCACTTTACGAGTACGTTCATCACTGTCTCTCATTCGGAGTTCGCGGAGCGATAGCGGAGGCTAAATGCGGCAACCCGGTGCAGCTTTCCGTACGTAACGGGTTCGGTGCCGTTTGGAGCAATGTGCCAGAGCCAGTTTGAATGCCAATCCAGCTGGTACGAGGGTAGCCAACGGCCTAAAGTGCCGGGCGTAAGGCTAACGCCTTCCAGCGCCGGAATCAATTCGTAGTCAATGCCAGGCTCAGCGGTCCATTTATCGTCCGACCAGCTCAGGGGCGGCCGCTCGTAACGGTTGTGCTGGTATTTTCTGCCGGTGTAATCCACATACTCGACGTCGGTAATCAGCAGTATGTGACCGGCACGGGAAATATCCAGCGCAGCCAGGTGTTGTTCAATCAGAGACTGCGAGCCTGTGCGCGCCGCCAAAAGCCATTCGTGTTCATGTTCGAGTACAAATTCGATGCCAAAACGCTTTTGCAGCAGGCGCTCCATCGTTTCCTGCCAGCCTACTTCCAACTGGCTTAAGATGTTGAGCGAGAGAACAGCGTCGCCCGAAGGCACGTAGGCTGGAACTGGAATGGCCCCTATGTTCTCAACCAGCTGGAGCGTGTCGAACCAGTTGGATTTGCAACTCTCAATTGCATCGCCCCATGCGGTTAGGCAATTTGTAATGTCGGTGATCAGCGGTTCAACTGGTGTGTTCAGCTTTTGCCAATACGCCTCCACGGCCGGATTGGCATCCACCAGTCGGAAGCGCTTGAAGCGGGGCGCCAGGGCAATCGCGTTGAAGTCCAGCAGCGGGCCCGCGCCCAGAACGGTGAGCGTATCGCCGCATGCGGTTTGTGCCCAGCGTGTTTGGACGGCGCGAGTGCGGCTGAGATGATCGCTCCAAAAGGCAGACAGGTACTGCGCGCGGCGCTCAAGCCCCAAACCGTCTTGGACGTAGCGTTTGGCGGGGGAGCGTCTGTGACGCCATAGGGCCGACAAATAGCGAAGCAGCAACGCCCACTATCGTAACCTTCACAAAAAGGAACCTTTCCTCGCTACGGTGCGTACACTGAGAGACGTGGCAGAACCCAAATTCAGTTCTCGCGCCTCCTTTTGGGAGGCGGCCAAGATTGCCGTCGACTCACTCAGCAAAAGCAAGCTGCGCAGTTTCCTGACTTTGCTGGGAGTCATTCTGGCCACAAGCACGCTGATCGCCGTCATGTCGTTTGTCAACGGCATGAATGTCTACATCAAAACAAAGCTGTCGGATATGGGTTCAGACGGTTTTCGCGTGGTTCGTATTGCGTTCATCGGGAACTGGGATCCGAAGAAGTATCTGGAGATGCAGCGCCGCAACCCGGTGATCAAGCCGGAGGAATACGATTTTGTGAAAAGCCACGCGAAGCTCCTGAGCGATTTAGGTATGGAAACGGAGCGCGGCGTGCCGGTGAGCTACAACGGCGAGAGCATGACGGGCGTTGATATGTCCGGAGTGACGGAGAATATCCCGGCGCTTCAGAACATTCAAGTGGGTGAAGGCCGAGAAATTTCGGAACAGGAAATACAGAGACGGGTTCCGGTAGCATTTATCGGTCATGATCTGGCGGACAAATTCTTTCCTGATGTGGATCCGATCGGGAAGACGATTAAGGTGGATGGCGTCCCCTACGAGGTAGTGGGCGTATCGAAGGCGCAAGGCAGCGTCTTCGGCCAGTCGCAGGACAAGTTCGTCTTTGTGCCGCTGTTTTGTTACTTCAAAACTTACGGCATCCGCGGCGAGATTGAGCTGTTCGCGAAGGCGATTGATCCGGAGCATATCAATGAGGCGGAAGATGAGGTTCGTTCGCTGTTGCGCGCCTACCGGCATTTGGGTCCGGCGGCCGATGACACATTTACAATGTTCGGCTCCGACACCTTTGCCAGCGCCTGGCAGCAGTTGACCGGGGCCATTAGCGGCATGGCTTTTGGCATTGTTTCCGTCTTCCTGGTGGTGGGCGGAATCGTCATCATGAACATCATGCTGGCGGTAGTGACGGAGCGAACACATGAAATTGGAATCCGTAAGTCGCTCGGCGCCAGGCGGCAGGATATCTTGAATCAGTTTCTGGTTGAGTCGGCGGTGTTGGCGACGATCGGGGGCATACTCGGCGTGATTATCGCTTATATGCTCACGATTGTTGTGCGAAGTGCCACTCCGCTGCCCATGAATATGCCTTTGGCGGCGGTGGCGCTAGGGGTTGGGCTGTCAGCGTCGGTCGGTCTATTCTTTGGCATTTATCCTGCCCGGCAAGCAGCAAAACTTGATCCGATAGTGGCTTTACGGGCCGATTAACATGAACTTCTTCAATTCGTTTCGCAATAACACAATGCTGGCGCTGGATACCATCCGGTCGCATAAAACTCGCAGCTTGCTGACCATGCTGGGCGTGATCATCGGTACCGGTACCATTATTGGCGTTGGCGCGATTCTTACGGGCTTTGATGGCGCGGTGACGGGTGTCTTGAAGAGTTTCGGACCAAACTCAGTGATTGTGTCTCGCGAGCCGGCATTTCAGACTTCAGATTTGACGGATGAGCAGCGTCACCGGCGGCAGTTGACCTATGAGAATACGGAAGCGCTGCGGGAGTCTTGCACGGCTTGCGCCCGAACCTCGGCCTGGCTTTCACCTCATAACTTTGTGGTTGTCACCAAATACAAAGGCAACGCGGTCTATCAGACTAACTTTCAGGGTGTGGAGGAAACCTACGCGGAATCCGGCCAGATTGAGATGAACCAGGGCCGCTTCTTCTCATCTTTTGAAGACAAGCACCGGGCGATGGTGGCGGTGATTGGCGCTGATATCACAAAAGAGCTGTTCGGAGATGAGGACCCTCTCGGCAAGAAGATTTCGGTGGATGGCCATGAGGTTGAAGTGGTAGGCACGCTGCGCCGCCCCACGAGTTCCTTCTTCGACAGTTCAGACAACCGTGTGCTGGTTCCGTTTTTCGTGATGCAGAAGCTTTATCCCAACTCGAAAGACATGGGCATGGTGGTGACTTCGCAAGACAACATGCTGCCGCAGGCGCTGGACCAGATTCGGGCGCTCCTGCGCATTCGGCGTCACGTTCCAGCCAATAAGCCGGACGATTTCGACATGGCCACAGCCGCGCAGATGGTAGAGCAGTTCCGGCAGATTACTTCTATGACATTCCTGGTGATGATTGTGCTCAGCTCCATCGGCCTGCTTGTGGGAGGCATTGGCGTGATGAACATCATGCTGGTGTCAGTAACAGAACGTACGCGGGAGATTGGTATCAGGAAAGCCATCGGAGCACGGCGTATCGATATAGTCGTGCAATTCCTGCTGGAAGCTTCAGTTCTGACTGGACTGGGGGGCGTGGCGGGATTGCTTTTGGGCTGGCTGATATCGGAAGGCAGCAGGCTGGTGTTTCCATCGCTGCCCACGCATGTGCCTGCCTGGGCGGCAGTCAGCGGCATTGTGGTGTCGGTGGGGGTAGGTCTGTTCTTCGGCATATGGCCAGCGAGTAAGGCCGCCAAACTGGACCCGGTTGTTGCGCTCCGCTACGAATGATTGAGCATCGCTTCTAAACACGAACAAAGTCGCCAAAGTGATTTAGATTTACTTGCGCTTCCGCATTGGCCTTGCCGACTCGAATCAAGTTCTCGATCTGATCCACTCCATCCATCTTTTGGATCTTCTGGGTATCAATGTCGTTGAGCTTCAAAGCATCAAGACCTTCTCGCGAGAGGTCCGCATTGTAGCGAGTATAGAGAAACGCCCGGCCTAAATCGGTCGACAAAGGCCTGTGTGGCGCGGCCATCCAGTCTCTCAGCTCGCAGGGTTCATCCAGATCGCGGCATGTGAGATCCCGCACTTCGCGATCAATCAAATCTCCATAAGTGCAGCGGCCCACCATCCGGCAGTTTATGTCCTGGTCCACTTGGATGCCGTACATCAACGCGGTGGGCAATGATGTGAGGTTGGCCGGCAAACTGAAGCTGGTCTTGGCTGTCGGGTCAGCAGCAGCGCCTGTTCCGATGGAAACCAATTGCAGCTTCCGCTCGCCTTGCGGCCAGCAGAGCTGGTAGGCCGGATGAGTAGCCATTCTATAAAGAAGAAAGGCAGGGTTGTTGTGGGGAGTCACTCCTCCGTCGACAAAGACAAAGGTCTTCTTTGGATCTGAATCATCCCAGCTAAGGGTTTCCGGAGGAAAGAAGACAGGCGCAGCGGTGCTGGCTCGAACCAGTTGCCAGAGGGGCACTTTCAGGTTGCAATCGGGGCGGCTGAGCTTGTTGTAGCGAGCTTCAGGGTTCGAGGAGATGGGCCAGGCGGAGTCTGTGGTGACGTTGCGGGTAACAACCAGCAGCAGGCAGCGCAGGTGTTCGGGCAACAGGTTTGCGTCATCCAGAATCTCTTTCAACTTTGCTTTTAGGGGATCGGCGTTGTAGAAGTTTTTAAGACGCGTTAATAAAAAGGCTGGCTCAAACATCTGGTTGCCCATCTTGACGTACACATCCTGAATGTCAGCCACTGTCATGCCACGCGCTAAGCAGGTGGCGATGATGGCGCCTGTGCTGGTGCCGCCAATATAATCGAAGTAATCGCAGAGCCGGAAATCCTCACCCGCGCGCCGCGCTTCGCGCAATAAGGTTTCCAGCTTGGACAAGAATTGCAAAGTAACGAGTCCGCGGATTCCGCCGCCGTCCAAAGCCAGCATTTTGCGCGGTTTGTCGATGCTGTAGCGTGGGGCTAAGTGTCCCCACAGTTCGGGCTGCTTCATGTCCGGCGTTTCTCCTGGATGTTCATTCTGTCACAGTAGTTAAGCTGTTAGGGACATGAACAAGCATTCCCTGACACGTAGAGGGCTGTTGCAAGCGATAGGCGGCGGCATTGCGGCCGCTCAGTTGGGCAGAGCCGCTTCCGCACCATCGCCTTATGGCGCGATACCTTCTTCCCAGCAGCTTGCCTGGAGTGAACTTGAATATTACAACTTCCTCCACTTCACCGTGAATACCTTCACGGATCGGGAGTGGGGCAATGGTGACGAAGATCCGGCCATCTTCAATCCGACCGCTTTCGACGCCGATGCCATCTGCGAAGCTCTGCGCGATTCAGGCAGCAAGGGTGTGATACTCACGTGCAAGCATCACGACGGTTTCTGCTTGTGGCCGACTAAGACCACCGACCATTCCATCCGCAATAGCAAGTTCCGCGGCGGCAGAGGCGATGTGGTGAAGGAGATCTCTGAAGCGGCCAGCCGGCATCAGTTGAAGTTTGGCGTCTATCTTTCACCTTGGGACCGCAACCAGGCCACTTATGGAACTCCCAAATACATTGAGATTTATCGGGCCCAGTTGCGGGAGTTGCTGACGAATTACGGTCCGTTATTTGAAATTTGGCACGATGGCGCGAACGGCGGTAGCGGCTATTATGGCGGTGCGAAAGAAACTCGTACCATCGACAAACTGCACTACTATGACTGGTCGAACACATGGAAGCTGGAGCGCGAATTACAGCCCGGCGCATGCCGATTCAGTGACGCGGGACCTGACATTCGATGGGTGGGGAATGAGAAGGGCATCGCGGGCGACCCATGCTGGGCGACTTTCACTCCGAAAGGCGCGAAAGGAGGTCCTGGAGTTCCGGGCGATACGGTGGAGAGCGAAAACAATAGCGGCACGCGCCTGGGCAAATACTGGATGCCGGCTGAGTGCGATGTCTCCATCCGGCCCGGTTGGTTCTGGCATCAGGCTGAGAATTCGAAGGTAAAAACTCCGCAGGAGTTGCTTGATTTATATTTCGTCTCGGTGGGTCGTGGCGCAAGCTTTCTGCTCAATGTTCCGCCCGACCGGCGTGGGTTGATCCATGAGTCTGACCAGGCGTCGCTGCGCGCTTTCGGCAAACGGAAGCAGGCCATTTTCGGCCAGAACTTAGCTGACGGGGGAAAGATTGCAGCCTCGAACGCCAGGAATGGGTATTTCGCGATGAATCTGCTGGATGGAAAACGTGAGACCTACTGGGCCACGGACGAAGGTGTGACCACTGCTTCCGTGACATTGACCTTCCCGCGGCCCGCGACGTTTGATTTGGTTCGGGTCCGCGAAGCAATTGCACTCGGTCAGCGCATTGGTGGGTTTGCAGTCGATTACTGGGAAGGCGGCAGTTGGAAGCGGTTTGGTTCTGGTTCCAGCATCGGCATGGCTTGGATTTTGAAATCGGAGAAACCGGTGACTACGGATCGTGTGAGGCTTCGAATCACCGACAGCGCAGCACCCATTGCAATCTCGGAATTCGCATTATTCAAGAGCTAGCTCGGGGCAGGGAACGAACTGCATCGTACTCCAAATAAACGATTTCCTTTTTTGCAAATCCTGTGCGGTGGGCGATAACCGCAACTGGACATCAGGGGGAATTGCGGTTTGAGAAATTTCCCACGCATTCTTGAAATATTCTGCACTGATGCTGCGCGAAGTTTTGCGTCGAAAAGCGTTCACACTGTAAACAGTAGGCTAGCGTCCGAAGAAAGATTTCCTGGAAAGGCTAGCCGCTCAAACTGATTCCCAAGGTGAAACCGATATAATGCTGCAAGATAAATAGAGAAGGGCGGGGAGTTGCCGGTCAAAATTTACGACGCCATTGTTGTGGGATCCGGAGCCAGCGGCGGCTGGGTAGCCAAAGAGCTTACAGAGGGCGGCATGGAAGTGCTGATGCTGGAAGCCGGTCCGCCGATTGTCCCCAGCCGCGACTTTAGTGAGCACGCCTGGCCCTACCAGGTGAGATACCGCGGCTTCGGCAATCAGAAGCAGTTGCTTGAGGATAAGCCTGTCCAGCGACTTTGCTATGCGTGTGACGATTACAGCCATCAATTCTTTGTCAATGACAGCGAGCATCCGTACACGTATCCCGAAGACAAGCCGTTTATGTGGATTCGTGGACGCCAGGTGGGCGGAAAAACCTTCTGCTGGGCACGCGAGAGCTACCGTTACAGCGACTATGAATTTCAGGCCACCACGCGCGATGGATATGAGCAAAACTGGCCTTTCACTTATGCCGAGCTTGAGCCTTACTACGATCGCGTAGAAAACTACATCGGAGTCAGCGGTTCTAAAGAAGGCCTGCCGCAAATGCCCGACGGAAAATTCCTGCCGCCCATGAACCTATCTTGCGGCGACGTTCTTGTCAAAGGCGTCATTGAAAAGGGATTTGGCTACCGTGTGATGCCGGATCGTGTGGCTAACTTGACGGTGCCGCACCATGGACGTCCCGCCTGCCACTACTGCGACCAATGCCAGCGCGGGTGCCACACGGCCTCTTACTTCAACAGTCCCTCCGTCACATTGCCGGCGGCGGCACAAACTGGAAGATTCACGTTGCAGAGTGACGCCGTGGTCAGCCATATTGTGACCAATCGAGAGGGCTTGGCGCACGGCGTCCACTACATTGACCGAAATACAAGAAAGCATGGCGAGGTGCGGGCGAGGATTGTGGTGGTGGCTGCCGCTACACTGGAATCGACTCGAATTCTGTTGAATTCCCGTTCACCTCAGTTTCCTACCGGTATTGGGAATTCAAACGGGGTGCTTGGCCATTACCTGATGGATCACTTCACCGTGGAAGGCGCTGGTGGGGAGTTGCCCTCGCTCAAGAGTTCCAAGCGCGAAGTCACCGGCAACCCCTGTGGCTATCTGATTGCGAAATACGCCAATACCGACGGGCATAAGAACACGGCTTTCCTGCGCGGATATCGCTTTGATGGCGCCGCGAGCCAAAAACTTTACGACCAGGCCTTCTCCACGCCTGGATTCGGCAGCGCCTGGCGAGAAAAAGTGCGCCAGGAGATACCGTACTCGGTTTCATTGGAAGCGCAAGGGGAGTGCTTGCCGCGCTTCGATAACTACGTTGAGCTTGATCCGGAAGTGAAGGACGCCTGGGGCATTCCTGTTCTAAGAATCCACGCCAGCTACGGAGAAAACGAACACGAGATGGCAAAGGCGATGCGGCGTGATGTCTCCCGTATGCTGGACGCACTGCAGGTGAAAGATCCAAATCCACCGGACTCAGGGATCAGTGTTTTTGGGAAGAACATTCACGAATGCGGAACGGCGCGAATGGGGACAGACCCTAAGAAAAGTGTATTGAATGCGTATAATCAGGTTCACGACGTGAAGAACGTGTTTGTGACTGATGGCGCGGCTTTCGTTACGCAAGGCTGCTACGAGCCCACACTGACGATTATGGCGATCTCCGTGCGAGCCGCCGATCACATCCTGGAAGCTTCCAAGAGACGTGAGCTTTAATTACTTATGAAAGACCAAACGCGCCGCGACCTGCTGGTGATTCTGGGCCAAACCGCTACTGCCAGTGCCCTTTTTCCATTGATGGCTCGCGCGGCAGACACACCTGCTCTGCCGCCCGGCGTCTACTTGCCGTCGTCCGATCATTTGGGTCACGCGCTGATGAGTTCAGAGCGCTACCACGCTATCCCTCCCGGCTGCCCCACTGACTATGTCCGTCCGGCGACCGGTCCCTTCGAGCCGCAGTTTTTTTCGAAACCCGATTTCGCAGTCATCCGGCGAATGGTGCAACTGATACTCGGCGAACCTTCAGACGATACGAAAAGTGTACATGAGACGGCGGAGTGGATAGATCTCTATGTTGCGAGCGCCGACGGAGTTCGAGCAGCAGCCCGGAAACTGACTCCGCTTCACCGTGCGCTTGCCGTCGCTTATCACGGAGTGGATCGAGTGGAGCGCGTTGCAACAGAAGATCCGGCCCAGACTTGTCGCGATGGTCTTGCGTGGATGTCTCATGCAGCCGGAACTACATACGGAAAAGAATTCCTCAAACTACCACCACCAGAGCAGATTTCTTTTCTGCAATCGTTCAGCGATGCGCGTGCAGACAAACAAAGCGAGAACCCAGGATCAAAGTTCTTTCAATTGATCAAGGCCGAGACTATTAAGGGTTTCTATACTTCACAAGCCGGACTGAAGGAATTAGATTTCAAGGGCAACGCTTTCTACGCCCGTTCTCCGGGTTGTTCCACTTAATTCGATGAAAAACAAAATGACTGAAGCTTTGAATCGTAGAGATTTCCTCACTTATGCCACTGCCGCTGCAGTGTCAATGAAGGCGCTGTACGCCGCCCCGACAGGGAACAGCAAAGGAGTGGACCGGCTAGCCTGCAATTCCTGGCCCTTCCGGTTTTACTTTGATACGCCGCAAATGCATGAGTATAGGAACGCAAAATATCCATTGCTCACGCAGGAGGAGTTCCCGCAGTTTTTAGCGGATCACTTCGGCATTCACAACGTGGAGTTCCTTTCAGGGCACTTTGCCGATACGAGTACCGCCACGATAGACAAAGTGAAGGCCGGACTAAAGAAGGCAGGCTCGCGCTGCTGCAATTTGATGGACGTCGGGATTCCTGGCGGTGGTCCGTACGTCAAAGGTCTTGATCGCAATGCGGTCATAAAAGCAGCCGAACGCTGGGTCGGCGTGGCGGTTGCTCTCGGGTCGCCCAGCATCACCGTGCCTTTGGATGGCAAGGGAACGCCTGACGCGAAAACAGCAGCTGACAATCTAGCGCCGCTGGTTGATGTTGCCCATAAGCGTGGCATCAGAGTGCTGTTTCACAACGACAGTCTTAAGACAGAGCCGGCTGAGATTCTGACGGCAGTCATCAAGCAGCTTGGGACCGATAAGACAGGCACCTGTCTCGATTTCGGAAATTTTGCCACCAAGTCGGCCGCTTATTCGCTTGCCCAAATCAAGATGCTGGTGCCCTACGCCTCAAACATCTGCCACTCCAAGGACGGCATCGCGGATAACGGCAAATTCTATGCCGATGACTTCGAAGCTTCTATGAAGCTAATGCGCGATAACGGTTTTAAGGGCGTCTATTCGCTTGAGTTCGAAGGCCTGGGCGAGCCCATTGACGGGGTAAACAAGCTCAAGAGCCGCACGCTTGAATATTTGAGTTAAAGAAACGCTGAGAGCGACTGGGGTTGCTTAGTTTTGACGGTGTGCGTGAACACCAATGGGGGCGAACGCACGCCCCGGAATGGCTGCTGCCGCATCGCCAAGCAAACCGGCGCGCAGTTTAATCAGGCTCTGCAAACCAGTCAGAATCTGTTCGACAAAAATCTCGACGCGGAAATTGCCGTCCGTGTCGGCTTTGCACAGCATTACTTCGCCTAAGAACATTGCGTCATTGTATTCCACGCTGACCGGTATAGACATGCCGATGCGTTCCGCGCTCTGTAGCATCAGCCGCTTGCCTTCCATGCCCGTGACGGTGGCGGGGACGAGCAGTTTGGCTCCGTTGGCTTTGCCTGTGGGAACCTGGATGGTGGCTGGGTTGGGGTGGTCGTCGAAGGTGCTGGTCACAACACGCTCATCGGACGAACTGAATTCAGGCTTTAGTCAAATCAGAAATGCGATTCAATAAACAGCCAAAGTGAAGCGCCAATAGCCACCGGAATGAGCAACTCCAGCCATATGCGAACTGATTTGAATCGCTGAAATGACGGTTTTGCCCAGCCGGAGGGTACCGCTTTAGGCGTTTCAGTCTTACGGGCACGCAACGTATCCACGACGCGGCATTGCAAATTGCTGGGCCTGCCCTGCAACGCCCGCAACAACTCTTCCCGGCCGCGTTTGTCAGCTATCAGAATGGTGGCTGCATTGACACCCTGGGTGGTTTCCACCAGACGTTTCCGCATCTTCGCGGGTACTTCTTCTACCGAACGGTAAACCTTAGTCGCGCCTTCGGCAGCAATAAATATTGTCGAACTTTTGGCCGTCAAATCCGCCATATCAAAACCTCACGCCCGCATGCGCTGAAACGGGACAACCCCAAGTTCATTACCCGCATGATCGCGCGTCACCTGAATAAAACCCAGTGCCGCTTTCGACAGGGACTTATCCTTCCTGTAGATTAGCCCGACCCGCCGAATCATTGGTTCAGGCCCGAGTTGAATGCATCTCACTTTGCCGGCGGCCTCTTCTTCCTGGCAGTGGGAGTGCGCGATAAAGGAAATGCCCAAGTTCGCCATCACAAAGCGTTTGATCATTTCAGTGGAATCGAGTTCCATAGAAATCATGAGTTCATCGTGTACATTTTCGAGCCAGGTATTCAGCCGGGTTCGCGTTACGCCGGTCTTGGGCAGAAGAATCTGTTCGCCTACCAAGTCCCCCGGCAGAACACGGTTCTGCTCCGCGAGCCGGTGATCGGCAGGAACCAGCAGTTTGATTTCATCGGAATGGATGCGGACAACTTGAAGCTTCTTTTCCTGCACCGGAAGCTGTGTGATACCGAAATCCGCCAGATTATCCAAAACCGCTTGTACCACGCGTGTGCCGTAAGATCTGTCGACCAGCAACTGCACGTTGGGAAACTGCTTTTTGAATTCGGCGAACACCCCGGGCAGGACATAAATGCACGTCGCTTCGTTCGCCGCAATCACCAGTTCGCCGCGCGGAACGCGTTCCAACTCATTGATGGCATCCTGCGCCTGTTTGCGGAGCGCCAGAATCTGTTCGGCGTGCTCAGCGAAAATTCTGCCTGCCACGGTTAAAGAAATGCGTGTGCCAAACCGCTCAAACAGCGTGGTGTTCAGCTCCAACTCCAGTTGCCTCACCTGGGCGCTGATAGCAGGCTGCGTCCGATAACATGTCTGGGCCGCTTTGCTGAAGCTCTTCAGCCTGACTATCTCCAGGAAGGTGTGAAGTTGATCTAAGTCCATGACGCCCAGCGGGACCTCACGTGCGCAGCCTAGCTGCGATACGGTGTTTTCCTAGTCTACCTTTTTTAGAATCTTCGTTCCGGGAGGCAGTTCAAAGATCTTCTGAGGCAGAGCGGCATTGACTTCCGCAAAATCAGAAAAGGACTGATAAGTTTTGTAGCCGTTGCGTTCGCGTTCCACTGAAAAGGGCCACATTACGCCAAAGCCCGCGTTGCGCCATTTATCGTAGATAGTGACCTCTTCGTTGCGGTCTCGCGTGACCGGGTCCAGCCAGGTATAAACCTGCTTCACAGGCAACATGGTGTTGTGGTCGAAATAGACGCGGATGGTCAGGTCTTGCGCATCGCTCACATCCACTACTTCCACGTGCTGGCTGATGAGCACGTCTGAGCCCACATAGTCGAATTGCAGGCCGGTTTCTTTCAAACGGAATCGGAGAATGTAGAGAATGTCGTTGTGGGTGGCGCGGAAGTAGCGGTCCCAATTCTCATCCGGAATCGGCCGAGAGCCGCGAAACGTAACGTCGAAGGCCTGATCCGGCAAATACAGAACGGAGTAATCCTGCTTTTTGCCGTAAACCTGGCGCTCTGTCACAGCAAGTCCTTTTTCGGGTAACTGATCGGCGTATTCCACATAGGTTCTGGCTATGTCCAGGCCGCTCAAATTATCGTGAAAAAAACCATAAATGCGGCCACGCGTAATTACGCTTCGCATGTGGCTGAACTCATTTCCGCCGAGCGCCGCCAGGGCTTTGCTGATCATTTCCTGACCTTTCACCTGGGACGGAGCAGGAGGCAATGCCGGGGTCTGGGCTTGGGCCAGAGCCGCCGCGGCGAGTGTGAGAAATGATCTTCGGTCCATGATTCAGCTAAGCGTTAGACGTCAAGCGCAGACGATAGACGGTACAAATTGTCCAGCGGTTCGCCCATCCGATTCCAGCGAATGGATAGAGCCCTTGCGCTGACGTAACGGTGCTCCCTGACGTCCATTCAAGGTGGCCTGGATCTCAGCGACAATCGACAGCGCCACCTGCTCCGGTCCATCGGCGCCAATGTCCAAGCCAGCCGGGCCGTGGAAGCCGGGAATATCAGCCTCATTCAGGCCCGCATCATTCAATAGGAGCTCACTTCGGTTGCGCGGGCCTAAAACGCCCAAGTACGCCAACGGTTGCTTGACCAGCGAACGAACGAAATTGAAATCCTGAGAATAGCTATGCGTCATCACCACGGCCACGGTCCGCGAATCAATCTTCAACTCATCCAGTGGCTCGCTGGAATCATGAACCATGACTTCGTCGGCTTTGGGGAACTTCTCACGCCGCGCATAGTGAGCACGGCCATCGAAAACGGAAACCTGCCAGCCTAGATGGCGGGCTAGTTCCGTGAGCGGCACCGCATCATCACCCGCGCCGAAGATCAGCAGGCGCACCGGGGGCGTCAATAATTCGAAGAATACTTCTTCGCCTGAGGCCAAACTGTCCACAACACTGCCGTTCAAACCCTGAGCATGCAGCTTCAAGAGGCTACTGAATTCAGGCTCTGTGATGCTGGCAACCTCGTTCGATGGCTTAATTACATGCGCGATCCAGGCAGGCTGCCTGCTGGCATGCACCCGCTCCATCACGGACAACGCGGATGCCTTACCACCCGCCTTCACCCGCTCCATCAGCACATAAATGATGCCGTTGCAGCCCAGTCCGAAACTGCCGCTACCTTCGCCGCTTGGCCCGATATCGCCATCGGGCGTGGTATCGTAGCGCCGGACTACCGGGCCCTTTTCCGTTAACCATCGCGCCTTTTTGATGACATCGTCTTCCAGGCACCCCCCGCTGATGGAACCAGCCCGCTTACCGCTATCGGTAATTAACAATCGAGCACCAGGCCGCCGGTAAGAGGAGCCCAGCGTCTTCACAACGGTAACAAGCACACCGCCGGACCCCTGCTCCTGCATCTCGCGCCAAAGGTCCAGCATCTGCTCGCGTTCTTTCATTCGTCCGAATCTTTAGTTTATCGGCTGCTTTTTGAAAGAGCGCGTGCGAGCCTTTAAGTCACTACCCGGCGCAAGAAAGTCCGGGTTCCCAAGACAAACATCACGACTACCGAGACGCTGAGCAAAGTCAGCGTGACGCCGAATCCCAGGGTCGGAAAATTATGGCCACCAATGGGAGGAACCATGGAATAACGTAATCCCTCTGCCGCATAAGTTAGTGGATTGAGTAAAGTGGCAATCTGAAACCAGCGAATGTTATGCAGCGCTCCCCAAGGATAGTAAGTGCAGCCGGTGAAAAGAAGCGGCGTGAAGATCAAGGTGAACATCAAGCTGATCTGATCTGGCTTGATCACCGTACCCATCAGCAGTCCAATGGTGGAGCCCACACAGCCCGTCAGCAGCACCATTCCAATGAGTGCGGGAAGGCGGTCACCCCGAACGGCAAAGCCGCTGCCAAGAATAATCCAGCCAAGCGGGAAAATAACGGAGCTGGCAATTACGCCGCGGAGCGCCCCGAACAGTACTTTCTCGAGAGCAACCCACCAAACCGGCAGGGGTGAAAGAAGCCGGTCGTCAATCTCGCGAGCATAGCCAAGGTCCAATACCAGCGGCAGTGTGACGCCCTGCATAGCCGCAATCATGCCAGTCAGAGCCACAATCCCCGGCAGCATCAGCGACGCGAAATCTCCGGCCGCTAAACCTATTCCGGGTAAGACCTTGCCAAAGATAAACAGGAAGAACAGCGGCTGCATCAACGCCTGCAACAGAAAAGGTATGAACTCACGCTGCGTCACCTTGATATCGCGCTGCAGGATAGCCAGGAACGCCTTCAAAGCTAAGGTATTTCGGTTCTTTATCAACGCAAATGCCTCCCGGTCAGGAAAATGAATACTTCTTCGAGCGACGGCTGTTTCACACTCAGATCCCGAACCTCACCGCCCGCCGCCAGCACGGCCTGAGCTGCTGGCCCAATCAGCATATTCGTGTCCTCGCCATAGAGTCGATAGCTCGCCTCCAAGGGGTTCTTGTCGTCTTCGCTCATCTCTACCTTGGCAACGCCTATAAGCGCTTCAAGACCGGAGGTGAGGGCTTCTCGAACAATACCGGCTGGAACATGCGCACGGACTTCCAAAACCGTGCCGCCCGGAATCATCTTCTTTAGCTCGGAAGGCGTATTGTTCACCAGAACTTTGCCGTGGTCCATCACTGCGATCCGGTGGCACAACTTATCCGCTTCATCCATGTCATGCGTAGTCAGAAGAATGGTCAACCCGCGTGCGTTCATTTCGCGGATGCGTTCCCAAAGAAAAAGTCTCGATTGCGGGTCCAGGTTGTTGGTGGGTTCATCCAGAAACAAAACGTCCGGTTCGTGCATCAGCGCACGTGCGATCATCAGGCGCTGCGCCATTCCGCCTGAATAGCGATTTACCTTCTCATTCTTCCGCTCGCCAAGACCTAATTCATTCAGCAAATGGTCGGCACGCGCCTCCCGAACCTTGCGCGGAACTCCATGGTACGCAGCATGAAAGGTGAGGATTTCTCTCACCTGCAGACTGCGGTCCAGGTTGCTTTGCTGCGGAACAACGGCAATTATTTGTTTGACGCCAATAGGGTCTTGCGCGACGTTGATCGACATGATGGATGCCGTTCCCTCCGTAGGGACAATGGCGGTTGTCAGGATACCGATGGTTGTCGTTTTACCCGCACCGTTCGGACCCAGCAGTCCGAAAATTTCTCCGCGCGCCACGTCGAACGACATTCCATCCACGGCATTCACTTTCGCCTTGGCATATCGCTTGACAAGTCCACTGACTGTAATCGCAGAATCGGTTGCAGGCATATTGATTGTTTAGCCAAGGCAGGGAAATCTATATTAGTTTACGTCCTTGGAACTTTGGGTCCAGCAGATCGCGCAATCCGTCTCCGAACAAGTTGAACCCAAGCGCGGCAACGGTGATAACCAGTCCGGGAAAAAGCGACAGGTGCGTCGCCACTCCCAGAAAGTTACGGCCTTCGCTCATCATGGCGCCCCACTCAGCGGCCGGCGGTTGAGCGCCCAAGCCTAGAAAGCTAAGCCCAGATGCGGAAAGGATTACGTCGCCAGCCGTTAGCGATGCCTGAATCAGAATGGGAACCATGGCGTTGCGCAGGATGTGCGTCAACAGAATCCGCCAAGGACCGGCACCTAACGCGTGGGCAGCTTCCACGAATTCCATCTGCTTTAGCGTGTGTGTCAGATTGCGCGTCACTCTGGTGTAAACCGGAACCGAGAAAATAGATATTGCCAGCAGAGTATTGAACAAGCTGGGCCCGAGCATGGCAACCAGCAGTATGGCGAGCACGATGCCCGGGAAGGCGTACAAGATATCGGTAGACCACATAATGATGCTGTCTATGCGGCTCCCGAAGTATCCTGCCGCCAGCCCCAGCGGAACTCCAAAAAGCAAAGACATGCCGACGCTCATGGCGACTTCAAACAATGCGTATCGGGCGCCATACACAATTCGTGCAAACTCGTCGCGGCCATATTGATCTGATCCGAACAGATGCGCCACCGACGGCGGCTGAAACGTAATCGCCAGATTTTGCGCGTATGGATCTTGATGAGCAATGAGCGGCGCGAATACTGCGCAAATAATCAAGATTGCGACAACACTGCCGCCGAATCGCAAGTTAATCAAAACGAATTCTCGGATTCAGAAATCCAACGGCGACATCGGCCACGGAGTTAATGACCACAACAAAGACAACTGTGACAAGGGTAATGCCCTGAATGGTGGCGTAGTCCCGGTATCTGACAGCGTCAACCATCAATCGGCCTATACCCGGCCAGTTGAAAACGGTTTCCGTGATCACTGCGCCACCCAGCAGCGCGGCAAAATTCATGCCGACAATCGTAACAATCGGGCTCAAAGCGTTCCGCAGCGCATGTTTCAGGTAAACCCGTGCAGGTGAAAGCCCCTTGGCGCGAGCAGTGCGTATGTAATCCTGATGGATAATTTCCAGCATGCTGCCGCGCGTCATTCGTGCAATGACGGCGGTGGGAGCAAGCGCCAGAGTGATGGCTGGGAGAATGTAACTCCGGGGTTCACCCGCGCCCATCAGCGGCAGCCATCCCCACTTCACTGCAAATAGATCCATCGCCATCAACGCAATCCAAAAGTTTGCTACGCTCGCTCCCGAAATGGCTGAGAACATGACTGCGCTGTCCAGCCAGCTTCCCCGGTAAATTGCCGCGAAAATACCGGTCGCCAATCCAACGAGAATCGCGAGTCCGTAACTCACACTCGTCAAAGCCAACGTATACGGCAGCCGCTGGGCGATCTCGGCAGATACTGGCTGCTGCGAACGGGTTGATTCTCCCAGGTCTCCCTGCATTGCTCGCGTCAGAAAGCCCGCGTATTGAACAATGAACGGCCGATCAAAACCGAGGCGGCGCCGTACGCTTTCCACGGTGCTTTGGTCTGCTTGCATCCCGGCCATCAGTCGCGCCGGGTCGCCCGGCAGCAAACGAACTGCTGAAAAGACGATGAATGACGCGACCAGCAGAATCAGGGGCAGCGCCATCAATTTTCGAACGAGATATGCATTCATCGAATTGTCAGTAGGCCAACTCTACTTGCCCTCCAGGAAACAGCCACAGATCTGAGACTTCGCGCCGCTCCGCAGCCAGATCCACCGCATAGTAAAGCAGCACATGCGGCGCATCATCAGAAATAATTTGCTGCGCTTCCTGATATAGTGCGCGCTGCCTGACTGGGTCAATCGCTGCCGCCGCTTCATCCAGCAGGTGGTCCAGCTTGGGATTGCTATAGAAGCCCAGATTCGCCCCAGCCGGAGACCAACTCTTCGTGCGATACAGCGGCCCGAGTTGCCGCTCCGCATCCAATGTAGGAGAGGACCAGGACGCAAACACACTATCTGTCTGTGTTGCCGCTTTCTGTTCCGGATTGCCGAAGATGGTTTGTGAAAATACCCCGCTCTCCAAACGCTGTATATTCAGCGCCACATGGATTTGCTGCCACATCCCCTGCAAAGCCTCGGCGAAGTTCACCTGGTTTTCCTGAACGGCTATGTTGAGCGGAAAGCCGTTTGGGTAACCCGCAGCCTCCATCAGTGACTTGGCTTTTTCCAGATCATAAGAATAGCCAGCAATGTCCGGATCATAGTTGGCCACGGCCGGCGCTAGGGGTGAATTAGCCGGCTGCCCGTAACCACGAAGCTGGGAGCGCACCAGGTTCAATCGGTCAGTGGCATAGTTCAATGCGCGCCGAACGCGCACATCGCTCAGTGGTTTGTAATGAGTGTTCAGAGCTACCCAGAAGACGGCAGAACTCTTCCCTTCAATTAACCGCACCTTTGGGTCATGCCGCATGGCATCCGCAAAGACAGGTGGAAGCGGATTCACCAGATCCACCTCGCCTGCCAGCACGGCCATGTTCATCAGAGCGGGTTCGGTAGTCCACATCCAACGCAGTTCAGTGGGCGCTGGCTTGGGTCCCCAGTAGTCGTCGTTTCGGATCTCCCGCACATACTCTCCGGTCTTCCATTCGGCAAATCGGTAGGGTCCGGTGCCCACCGCATGACGGCCCAAATAGCCGTCATGATCAGCGTTAGGACTGACAACAGGCGTTACAGCGAGCAACTGGGGAAACGCCGCAAAAGGCGACTTGAGTCTAAATACAACTGTCAGCGGATCAATCACCACTACTTCCTTCAAAGCGCGTCGAATATTGCTGGCGCCCGCCAATCCACGCTGCACGTCCAAGAGACGATTGAATGACGCCGCCACCGAACTCGCCTCAAATCTCGTCCCATCATGAAAGCGAACGCCAGGACGAAGCCTGAAAGTCCACAGAACACCGTCTGTAGAAGACGCCCATGAAATCGCGAGGCAGGGAACCACCTGCAGTTCGCGGTTAAAGCGCGTCAGACCCTCGTAGATGGGATCAAGCACCGCAGACGTGTAGGTCTCGGTGTGATCTGCCGGGTCCATGGTGCGCGGCGCTTCGGACTGCATGATGACCAGGTGGTCCGCCGGCCTTTTCATAGGTCTACAGGACAGAACCAACGCCAAGCCGGCCGCCATCAAGAACCACCTCATCTATTTGATGACCACTTCCGGTGTCCACGCGAGATTTCGAACAAACGGAAACGTGGGCGCGCGGAATTGATTCGCAGGCAAGCCTTCAATGTCCTGATTAATGGCGCCATCCGACAATGCCATTAAATTTGGATTTGCCAGCGGCGCGAGTTCAGGCGAGAGGTAACCGGACTTCACAACAACAAGTTTGAAGCTTGTCAGATCAAGACCTAAGCGTTCGAAGTCCCTCAAATAGTGGAACGGACGCCGCTTCGCGGTCAAAACAGCCACTACTTCACCAACCTGTACTACTGCATGCCCATCCTCCAGACGTAATACTTGCGCCATCGCAGCTACGGGCTCACTGCCAGCCGGATCAAGTGTGGCGCCTATATTCAACTTCAGCGTCGCGCCCGCACCGGCGGCATGGCAAGCTTCGGTCGCCGGAGCGTCCGCAATTCCAGCTAACAAAGCATTGCGAATTCCTCGTTTCACCAGATGAGCAAGCACTTCGGCTCGGTCGCCTACGCCGCCACCGGTCGGGTTATCTCCTGAATCTGCAAGAATCACTGGCTGGGTGCTCGTCTGTGCTGCCCAATCCAGGCACTCGTTAATGGAGCCGGTCCTCACGCCGCCGAAATTGAATTCATCTCTTGCGTCCCAGTATTGCTGGGCCAGGTTCCGGGCTTGTTTCTCCAAAACATCAACATTGCTGCCGGTCAGAACCACGCTCGCCGTTGATCTTGGTTCGTCAGCCCAAACATAACCCACCAGCAAAGACGCATCCAGCATGCCGGGCTCCTTGTCAATCTGTTCCAGTTGCGCATACAGACGTTTAGCCGGTTCATCCACCGTGCTGCTGCGCTCCCCGGGCATTAGCACTGGAACCGGGCACCACGCCAAATGCGGACGCAAGCCTTTTTCCAGACAGTTGATCAGAATGTTGCACGCGCGAATCCCGGTTTCCTCCACATCAATGTGCGGGGCCGTTCGATAAGCAGAGAGCATGTCGAGATTGTTAATGATGCGCGGGCTCAAATTACCGTGCAGGTCATAGCTGGCGCTGATGACGCAGCTATCGCCCACAATTTCTCGAGCGGCCGCAATCCAGTCGCCTTCGCAATCCTGCATGCCTTCCACGAACATGGCTCCATGCATGGCAAGGTACACGCCATCCACCGTGGCCGGCTGCTTTAAGCCGCTGCAGAAACTCCTGCTTGAATGATTCGTATGTGGCGCGCTCCACAGGACCACCGGGCACAGCGCGGGCATGCAAGGTGGGTACGAAATCGTGCTGGTAGCGGTTCAAGAACTGAAATGATCGGGACTGTCTCAGTTCTTCACCGCGCAAAACGGTAAAATCCTCAGTCCTGGTTCTGATCCGGCTATAGGTACTGCATTCGGTATGAATGCCGCCAAATGCTAAGCGCACAAATCTCCTTCGGTTGTTACACTCACTTCAATGTTGAAGGTGGAAAATCTTCACACTCAGTTTTACACTCGTGCCGGTATAGTCAAGTCCGTAAATGGCGTCTCATTCCAAGTCCAAGCGGGTGAATCACTGGCGATTGTGGGCGAATCGGGCTCGGGCAAGAGTGTTACCAGCCTCTCTATCATGCGCCTGATTGATCCGCCGGGCAGAATTGTGAATGGCCGCATTCTGTTGCGAACCAAAGAGGGGACCACGGTGGATCTAGCTGCTTGTTCCGAGAAGCAGATGCGCGGTTTCCGCGGCCACGATATCGCCATGGTGTTTCAAGAACCAATGACTTCTTTGAATCCCGCATTCACTGCCGGCGATCAGATTGCCGAAAGCATCACCCTTCATCAACGTGTCTCAAAGAAAGAATCACTAAACTTAGCAGTTGAGATGCTGGCGCTGGTGGGCATTCCAGCCCCGGACAAGCGACTGCACGAATTCCCGCATCAGATGTCTGGAGGCATGCGTCAGCGGGTGATGATTGCGATTGCGCTCGCCTCTAATCCTGGGTTCCTCATTGCCGATGAGCCGACCACCGCTCTCGACGTCACCATTCAGGCGCAAATCCTGGATCTTCTGAACAAGCTAAAAGCCGAGCGGAATATGGGCGTCCTCCTCATCACGCACAACCTCGGCGTAGTCGCTCAAACGGCATACCGGGTGGCCGTGATGTATTCGGGACGCATTGTTGAAGAAGGTCCTGTTGTGGAAGTATTTTCTTGTCCGAAGCATCCGTATACAATCGGCTTGTTAGCCAGCATGCCGCGGCCGAATGCGACGGGAGAACACAGACCGCTGGCAGCAATTCCAGGCAGCATGCCGACCCCCTTCGCGAAGCCTCCAGGCTGCGCTTTTGCGCCTCGCTGCAGCTATGCGGCGGCGGCGTGTTCCATGCTTGATCCACCGCTTTTCGACATCGGCAGCAATCGTTCATCGCGCTGCCTGCGATGGGCGGACCTCTAACATGTCTTTGCTGGAGGTTCGGAATCTGAAAAAACTGTTCCCGGTCAGAGGCGGGTTGCTTCAACGGGTCATCGCCCAAGTTCACGCCGTACAGGACGTGAGCTTGACGCTCGACGCAGGCGAAATTGTCGGACTGGTGGGCGAATCCGGTTCAGGAAAGTCCACGCTGGGCCGCTGCATCTTACGGCTTACCGATCCAACCTCGGGCCAGGTTATCTTTAAGGGCGAAAGCGTTCTAACGGCGCCGAAATCGAAACTGCAAAATCTGCGCCGCGAAATGCAGATGGTCTTCCAGGACCCGTATGCTTCCCTCAATCCGCGCCTCAGCGTGGAAGCCATCATAGGCGAAGGGCTTGCTATTCACAGGCTTGTATCCAAACAAGATCGCCCGGCAAGGATCGCCTCACTTCTGGAGATGGTCGGTCTTTCCGCCGACCATCGAACCCGTTACCCCCATCAGTTTTCCGGGGGCCAGCGCCAGCGGATCGGAATCGCGCGCGCCTTAGCTGTGCAACCCAGTTTCATTGTGGCGGACGAGCCCGTATCGGCTCTTGATGTCTCTGTGCAGGCTCAAATCGTGAACCTCATTTATGATTTGAAACGCAAGTTGCACTTGACCATGTTGTTTATCGCTCACGATTTACTGGTTGTCGAGTATCTGTGTGATCGCGTCATAGTTATGTATCTGGGCCGCATTATGGAAATAGCGCCAAGCAAGCGTCTGCAAGCGGCCCCGAAACACCCCTACACGCAGGCGTTGATCTCGGCGGTGCCCAGCGTCGATCCATCCAATAAAGGGATGAGAACCCTGCTGGCGGGCGAAATACCATCGCCCATGAATCCGCCCAGCGGCTGTGTATTCCGCACTCGCTGCCCGCGGGCCATCCCCGAATGCGCAGAAATCATCCCACAACTAAAGCAAATAGAGCCCGGCCACTTTGCTGCTTGTATTCGACTATAGTTGGGATTGCCATGACAGAGCCCTTCAGCTTCCTTTCGCTGTTCATCGTTTTCTTGTTCGTGATCTGGATCCTGCGCTGCCTGAACATCATGCGCGAATATGAACGCGCGGTCGTGTTTCGTCTGGGAAGAGTGCTGAAAAAGCCCAAGGGTCCCGGAGTCGTCTTGATTCTATGGCCTATCGACAAAATTACAAAAGTCTCACTACGAGTGGTGACTTGGGAGATTCCTCCTCAGGATGTCATCACTCGAGACAACGTATCCCTGAAAGTGAGCGCTGTCGTCTATTTTCGAGTGGTCGATGTGATCAGATCAGTGATTGAGGTGGAGAACTTCCGCTTCGCTGTGGAGCAGGCCGCACAAACCGGGTTGCGCTCGGTATTGGGCGAAGTGGAATTGGATGATCTGCTATCTCAGCGCGAAACCCTCAACGAAAAGGTCAGGCTCATTCTCGACGAACACACAGAACCTTGGGGAATCAAGGTCTCAAGCGTGCAACTCAAGCAGGTTGATCTGCCTCAGGAGATGCAGCGCGCCATTGCCGCCCAGGCCGAAGCGGAACGCGAAAGGCGCGCCAAAATTATCGCGGCCGAAGGCGAATTCCAGGCCTCCGCAAAATTATCGGAAGCCGCCGCGATCTTGAATCGCGAACCTGCCGCTATTACCTTGAGGTACCTGCAAACGTTGATCGAAATCGGCGTCGAGAAAAACACCACCATCGTTTTTCCGCTGCCTATGGATGTTTTAGGAGGGCTTGGTCTCAAGCTGAATAAAGACTAGCTCTGACGAGTTAGGCAGCTTGTTCTTGAGCTCCACTCCCTCTCGCATCAACTTATTTCCGGTCGCTGTGAAATCAGGCGAACTGTGGTCCTGAAAAGTAAGCCGGTAGTTCGCGTTGTCACTCAATCCTTTAAGCCTGAAAACATGGCGAACCTCTTCGGCTGAAGATCCGTGAAAAGCAAACAGAACTCCACGACGTGTGACTGCGTCGAAGTATTCCATGCCGTCCCAATGCACACCGTCAGCGCGATCTGAGATGTGGTACACATCCGCTGCTCGAATCAATGGCCGGAGTCTGGTCTTATAGATTGTAAACTCGCTTTTAGCCGCCTGATGTTGCTCGGCGGTCCAGGTGTTGGAGTCCTGCATCAGAGAGAACCAGCCCATTAAGCCGCTCCGCAGCATGTAACGAAAGTTCTCAATGTGGGGAGTCGGCCATTTCTGAACATACGTTTCCATCATGGCTGGAGGCAGGACATAGCTCGCGTCATAAAAAGCCTTCCGATTCGAAACCGGGTCATAGGCATCTGTTATGGAGAAGTAATCGCCATGCGCGGCGCTGCCGAAATCCACCATACGGCCCCCATCGTTGCAGATTTCGAATAGTAGGCCCGGATATTGCTTCCGCATTTCGGCTTGCACCTGATAATAAGCCCGAACCGCAAAATAACTGACGTCGGTGGAATTCTCGCCCTCAACCCACGAATAATCTTCGTCCTTAAAATAGCGGGCATTCGCTGGGGGCATTGGAGTATGGGGATGATCAGATCGCACGCATCCTTGCGCTACCAGATACCCGTCGTGCTCCAGCATGTCGAGATGGTAATCACTAATGATCCGGGCCACAGTTCTGCTCGCCCACTCGCGCACCGGAGGAAAGCCGAGATCCATCGTAATGCCCTTGAATTCAGCAGGCTTCCATTTGGCTGGAGGGTTCACGGTCAGCCAGTCGTGCAGCTTCGGATCATTCGCCATGCTCTCGCCGGCCTGAGTCCAATCCGTCCAAAGCCCGAACTTCAGGCCCATTTTGTGCGCAAAGTCCGCTACGGAACCGATGCCGTGCGGAAACTTTTCGGAGTTTGGAACCCAATCTCCCAATGCGCGGAACCACCCGGCGTCCAGGTGGAACATCTCCAGGCCCAATCCTGAAGCATCCCGAATCATGCTCTGGGCCTGACCCTCATTAATCGCCATGCCGCTGCCCCAACTGTTACTCACCAACATCGGATAAGCAGGATTCTTAAGCGTCACTGGATTGTTAAACACCTCGCGAATCCAGCGCCGAAGCTCGTTTGCAGCGCCATCCGGGCCACCTTTGAAGCTGCCTATAAAGATGGTAGGAGTCTCAAATATCTCGCCCGCAGCCAGACGCGTCCGGTAGACACCTGGATTCGGATTCAGCCCAGCTTCACCAGCTATTGAATCTCCATTTCGTCTAATTCCGATGCGCGTTCGACCGCTAAACTCAATGCCCATGTACCAGCCTGAGTCATCCCCGCGCTCGACCAGCAGGTAAGGTATGAATTCCCGCTGCGCGCCTTTCGGTGGATGCGCATAAGTGCTGGATGTTCCCGTCCATTGCATTTGCTGCCCTAACGGCCCGAAGTGGGTTCCCAGGTCAGAAGGCGAACTGGCGCCCTTCTCTACCCACAAGAATTTTGCAGTTTCGGCGCGCGGTACCGCAAAGTTATAACGAAAGCTATCCTGCAAGGGCAGCCAAACCTCAGAATTGCTTAAATTCTGGATGCGAATCGCGTGCTCAATCGGGCCCGCTCCTGCTCGTATCCGCCATTCCCAACTGAGCCGCAGTTTCGGATCAACTGACTCATAAACAAGCTCCGTGCGCTGAGGGTCAAAGCTGCTTTTATCCGGCTGCAGGCGCCATTGCAGATGCTTTGTAGACCCATGGACTTCAACATGATCAATGGGGGTTTCCTGTCCGCGATTCTTGAAGACCGGGCCGCCGGGCAACGCAATATCTAAAAATCTCGGTGCGTTCTCATCAGCCTGAAGTCTGACGACGGTATCCGTTGTAGCGAGTTGAACCGCTTGGCCTTGCTCGGCGGTCGCCATGGCCAAATGCAGCATGAAAGCGGGAAGAAGCATAACTAGCGTTTAGGTTAACCGCATCAAGCAAACGCTTTCGATAAACTCACAGGCAGGCATTATGCTAGCTATTTGCGCAAGGGTTGCCGTTGCGGTTTGTCTGGCGGGGCTGTGCCAGGCTGCGACCCCCCAGTTTCAAACCGACATCGCCCCAATTTTCCAAAAATCCTGCGGAACCTGCCACATCAGCGCATCCATGGGCAAGTTACGGCTTGATTCTGAGGCGTCCCTGTTGCGGGGTGGTGCTTCTGGGCCGGCTGTTGTTCCTGGTCACAGTGCAACCAGCATTCTTGTGAAACGTGTTCTAGGCGAAGGCGGCGGAACAAGGATGCCAATGGGAGGTCAACCGCTCACCGTGGCGCAAATAGCTCTCATTCGCCGTTGGATCGACACGGCCGCTTTCAATACGAGGGCGAACGTGGCTTCGGCTGCGAGTTCAGCTGTTTTTGCACAACAGATCCGGCCCATTCTCGCCGCCCGCTGTTATTCCTGCCATGGTCCCGATGTTCAGCAAAGCGGCCTGCGTCTGGACTCGCTCGCATCCCTCCTCAAAGGGAGTGATTTCGGCCCCGTTGTCGTCCCCAGCAGCGCTGACAAGAGCCGATTGATGCGCCGGCTCATGGCGCAGGACCGGCCACAAATGCCGTACGGCGGACCGCCCCTCTCAAGCGGGGAGATCGCGACCATTTCTAAATGGATCAATGCGGGGGCTCCGGGGCCAGATGACTCGACACCCATAGCCGCCGTCAAGACCCAGAAACACTGGGCCTACGTTAAGCCCGTACGCCAGGACCCGCCGGCCGTGAAGGATGCGGCCTGGGTTCGAAATCCCATTGATAACTTCATCCTGGCACGCCTGGAAAAAGAAGGTCTCAAGCCATCCTCGGAAGCCGGTAAGACCACGCTGCTGCGCCGGGTCTATCTTGATCTCATCGGCCTTCCCCCCACCCCAAAGCAGGTGGATGAGTTCCTGAGCGATCAACGTCCGGACGCCTACGAACGGGTTGTGGACCAACTGCTGGCTTCTCCTCACTATGGCGAGAAGTGGGCCCGTTTGTGGCTCGACTTAGCGCGTTACGCCGATAGCAATGGCTATGAGAAAGACCAACAGCGCACGGCGTGGGAATATCGCGATTGGGTCATCCGTGCTCTCAATGCCGATCTCTCTTTCCGCGACTTCACAATCGATCAAATCGCAGGCGACATGCTGCCGAATCCTACGGTAGATCAATTGATCGCCACTGGATTCAACCGCAACTCAATGCTGAACCAGGAAGGCGGTATTGACGTGAACGAGTATTACTACTACAGCCTGGTAGATCGAACCAACACGACGGCGTCCGTCTGGCTGGGTTCCACGCTCGGTTGCGCTCAATGCCACAACCACAAATTCGACCCGTTCCCACAGAAAGACTATTACCGCTTTCTGGCATTCTTCTCGAACGGCAAACACTTTGTGCAAGGAGGCGGTGACCGCTGGATGATGGAGCCGAGCCTGCCGTTGCCCACTCCGGAACAGGCCGCACAGAGTAAATCAATCAAAAGTCAGATGGAATCGCTTCAGGCGAAGCTGGATACCCAAACACCGGAACTGGACACTGCCCAAGCCGCCTGGGAGCAGGCGATGCGCGCCGCTCCACAACAGTGGACCGTCCTCACGCCGGTAACTGCTAAATCACTCGGCGGAGCCACGCTGAAGATTGAGTCCGACGGCTCCGTGCTGGCAAGCGGCGACAACCCGCAGGCCGATACCTATGTCCTGGAGGCTACCCTGCCTGTCAGAGGAGTTACCGGCGTTCGTCTGGAGGTAATGCCCGATTCCAGCCTTCCGCATGGAGGGCCGGGGCGCGATCCCGCAGGCAATTTCTTTCTGAGTTCATTCCAGGTGGCGGACGCTCATTGGAAAACGGTTCTAGCGGACGACTCGCAAGATGATTATTCCGCCAGTAAGCTAGGTGAAAAGAAGCCCGGTCAGCCCAGTCGAATATCCGGTTGGGCTATCACGGAAGGTGAGCCGGCGCCTTTGATCCGTCAAGCTGTGTTCATTCCTTCACAGGAAATAACCGCAGGTAGTCTAAGCATCACTCTGAAACATGAAATGCGCCGGGCATCCAGAAACATCGGCCATTTTCGAATCTCCGTCACCACTGCGCCAGACCCGCAGTTCATAGCCAGGATTCCAGCCGAGTTGCGGCCGTTGCTTGATGTGCCTGCCAACCAGCGAACCAGCGAACAACGTGAAAAGTTATCGGCCGCTTATCGCTCCATATCACCGCTTTTGGACGCCACGCGCGATCAAATGGCGGCGTTAAAGAAAGAGATGAATGACTTAGGCGTCGTGACTGCCCTGGTGATGGCCGACGAGCCCACCTTTGTGCGCCCTGCCGCTTACATCCGCGAGCGAGGCACCTATACCAGCCCCGGCGAACTTGTCTATGCCGATGTTCCCAGTGCGCTCAATCCGCTGCCGAAGAACGCGATGCCGAACCGGCTTGGCTTAGCCGAATGGCTGGTTAGTGACGACAACCCGCTAACGGCTCGCGTCACCGTCAATCGATACTGGGAAACCATTTTCGGACGCGGTCTCGTAGAGACGAGTGAAGACTTTGGCACGCAGGGCGATTTACCCTCACATCCCGAATTGCTCGACTGGCTGGCGACTGAATTTATGCAGAATGGCTGGAGTCCCAAAAAGATCCAACGCTTGATAGTGACTTCCGCAACTTATCGCCAGGATTCAAAAGTAACCCCCGACTTAGTGGCCCGCGATCCTTATAACAAGCTCTACGCTCACGGTCCCAGATTCCGCGTTGATGCCGAAACTGTGCATGACGTGGCGCTCGCGGCCAGTGGTCTGCTGAGTTCGAAGATGTTCGGGCCGCCGGTTTTTCCTTATCAGCCAGAAGGTGTTTGGGACATTCCCTATTCCGACGACAAGTGGGTTGAAAGCCAAGGCGAAGATAAAGCTCGGCGTGCAATTTACACCATGCTTCGGCGAAGCGCTCCGTATCCCAGCCTGGTGACTTACGACGCTCCCAGCCGGGAATTCTGTACGGTGCGCCGGGTAAGAACCAACACTCCGTTGCAGGCGCTTACCAGTTTGAATGATCCTTATTTCTTTGATGCCGCCCGGGCCATGGCGCGCCGCATCATGGTGGAGGGTGGGGATACGCCTGCGGATCGCATCCAATATGGTTTCCGGTTGACCACCGCTAGAACACCATCCCAATCTGAGTTGGAGCGCATTACAGCCTTTTACAATCAGCAGGCAGAGGAGTTTTCTAAGTCGCCGGATTCTGCCTATAAGGTAGCCGGGAGCGAAGATGAGAACGCAGTTCAGGAAGCGGCCTGGACCATGGTTTCGAATGTGTTGTTGAACTCGGATGAGGCGTTGACCAAGGAGTAATGGCAGTCTTATGAATATTGATTTGGAGTTAGTGCGAGCCTCCACCCGGCGTCATTTCTTCCGGCAGGCTGGTTTCGGAGTAGGCAGCGCAGCGCTGGCGCAGTTGCTGAATGCCTCACCCGTGATCGCGCCGCAAGCCAAGGCCAAGAGCATCATCTTCCTGTTCATGGCTGGTGCGCCGTCTCAGGTTGACCTTCTTGACCCCAAACCGACACTCCAGAAGTACGACGGCCAGAACGTTCCTAAGGAACTCACCAACGGCGAGCGCTTCGCCTTCATCAAGGGCACTCCAAAACTGTTAGGTTCGCCATATAAATTTACCCGCTGCGGGGAATCGGGCGCTGAAATCTCTGAGTTACTCCCGCACTTACAGACTGTGGCGAACGACATTACGATCATTCGTTCTCTCCACACCACGCAATTCAATCACGCTCCGGCCCAGATCTTCATGAACACGGGATTCCAGATCATCGGCAGGCCCAGCATGGGTTCATGGATGACCTATGGCTTGGGCAGCGAGTGCAAGGATCTGCCCGGCTTCGTAGTCCTGATATCCGGCGAAAATCAGCCGGACGGCGGAAAGGCCTGTTGGGGTAGCGGATTCCTGCCTTCTACCTATCAGGGCGTCGAGTTCCGCTCACAGGGCGATCCCGTTCTCTTTCTCACCAATCCCGACGGGGTTTCCGACAACGCCCGGCGTGAATCGCTCGACCTGCTAAAAAAACTGAATGAAGAACATCTGGCCGGCAATGGCGATCCTGAAATCGCCACCCGCATCGCCTCTTATGAAATGGCCTACAAGATGCAATCAAGCGTCCCGGACCTTGTGGACATCTCCAAGGAGCCGCAATCCGTTCATGAACTGTACGGTACCGCTCCAGGCAAGAAGTCATTTGCCAACAACTGCTTATTAGCTCGGCGCTTGGTGCAGCGCGGCGTTCGGTTCGTTCAGCTTTACCATCGCGGCTGGGACAACCATGGAACGTCCAGCCATGATGACATTGTGAACCGTCTTCCGGATCTTTGCGATGAGACGGACCAGGCGGCGACAGCTTTGATCAAGGACCTGAAGCAACAGGGCTTGCTTGATAGCACCATCGTGATATGGGGCGGTGAGTTTGGCCGTACGCCCATGAATGAGGCTCGCAATAACTCCAAATTCCTCGGTCGCGATCATCATCCGCGCGCCTTCACGATGTGGGTGGCAGGCGGCGGTTTCAAGCGCGGCTATGTGCACGGTGAAACTGATGAACTGGGTTATAACATCGCCGCTGACGCCGTGGACGTGCATGACCTGCACGCAACCATCCTCAAACAAATGGGAATCGATCACACCAAGTTGACTTACCGCTTTCAGGGACGTGATTTCCGCCTTACGGATGTATCCGGTAATGTGATCGACCAACTAATTGGATAACTAGCCCGGCAGGCGAGCGGCGCTTGGTCAACCGAAACAAGCAAGTGCCAAGCCTCCGCGGAGGCGTTGCCGGCAAATCACTAGGGAGACTAATGACTAGACGAGATGTTCTCTGGGCGCTTGCCGCTTCACCCCTCGTGGCTCAAACCGCATCCGATAAGCGACTGTCAGTGGAAGGCTATATCTTTCAGCAATACGCGGAAGAGCGCAAGAAGCTTCTCGGGGATGTGATCGGTGAATGCTTTGCCATGGCCAAAGCCGCCGGCTTCGCTAACATCGAGCTGAATTCCGGATTCTTTAAGCCGGAGATTCGCGACAAAGCCCTTTCACTTCTTCGCGGCAATGGATTGTCAATGCCGTCGGTTTACGTGGGCGGCGGCTTGCACACCAAAGCGTTGGCCGAGAAGACCATTGCCTCTGCCATTGAGGTTGGCCATATCTGCACGCCATTCGGCTGTAAAGCGATTGTCACCAACCCCGATCCGAAAACCGGGGACTCGCCGAAAACAGATGCAGAACTGGCTATCGAAGCGGAATCGCTCAATCAGATGGGGCGCGTTCTCAGCGGCCATGGCCTCCAATTACGGGTTCACCATCACACGCCGCAATTGGTCAACAATGGTCGCGAGTGGCGCTATATTCTGAGGAACACTGATCCTCAGTACGTCTCCATCTGCGTTGACGTGGATTGGGCCTATGAAGGCGGTTTTGAGGCCGTCCCATTCCTGCGCGAAGTGGGAAGCCGTTTGCAGGAACTTCATGTTCGCAGCGCTAAGAACAAGGTGTGGCTCGAAGATGTCGAAGATAGCGACATTGACTATCGTGCCGTAGCTGCTTACCTGGACAAGGCCGGCCTACAGCCGTTGATAGTTGTTGAACTAGCCTACAGACCGGCCACGGTCAAAACCCGCTCGCTTGAAGCGGATTTGGCCGTTAGCCGAAAATACACGCAGAAGGTCTTTGCCTTATAAGTTGGCTTAACGGCGGCGTCCCCAGTACCCGGAATAGTAGCGGCCGCCGTAATAGCGCGGTCCATACCAATAGGCGCCGGCAAAAGGAGGGCGTGCATAGTAACCTCGTTGCCATAAATAGCGGCCGCCCACAAAGTTCCAATACCCATTAACGAAAACATAACCGGGGTAGGGCGCCACCGGCGCAGCGTAGGCATAAACAGCAGGCGGAGGCGCAGCATAGTAACCGCCGTAAGCCGGCCCCACTCCGAAACCGAAGAAGACTCGTGGCCCTGCAAATAAAGATCCGCCGGCCAGTAACAGGAGCGTAAGAAATTTGCATTTCATAACCCTCTTACTAACTGCAAACCACTTACCAATTTTGAAAGCCTTGATTTCTGCGATGATAAGCGCTTAACAACGTGAGCATGCGGCTTTATTAGGCCACATGATTGGTGCATAAGCACCAATCCCCTTCAGAGCTCAGGCAAACGCCATGGCGGCGCTTTTCTTTGCTACTTGCAGATCTTCAAGGAAGACATAGTAGAGTGCATTTCCACACTTCACTCTCAAAGTGTCATCGTTGAAGCCTGGCCCACTCATCTCAATCTCAGCACCCTCCGGTAGTTGCGTTAGTAATCCAAGTCTTGTTGACCCGCTCTCATCGGATGGGAGTATCTGTATAGCTGAGACAAACTTCGGCAATACATAAGGACGCCCGAAAAGCGTCGTTGCGGCAACGTATAGTTCTTCCACGCTCATTTGCCGTCGTACCTCTGATTTCAAATGTTAGACCCTTCGTAATGTTTTAGCCAGTACCAAATGGTGTATTTCCTTAACTTTTTTTCTCCTGATTTAAACAGTAAGCCCTATGTATTAGTACTCGGCGATTCTCTGAGAAAAGTTACGGGTGTGCGAGCAAGTAAAGCGTTTAGCTTTATTTCTTATGCCCAAAAATGCCTTGCCACGAGTCATCCAGGGCAATCCAGTGGTCGGTTTCTTCAGCCCAGCTAGGCGCTAAGTGAGGAACATGCAACACCCCATGGCCCTGCGTGCAGCAGAGTTCAATGCCGGACCAATCGAGTAGTATATTGCCGGGTGATCCCATACGAACCGGAAATGCCAGTAACTGAAGGCACTCACGGCACCTTTCTTTCTGATCCCATGCGACCCAGAACAAAAGACCCATTGTGCCCAGCGTGTAAAGCCAAAGCAGAAATGGTCCGCTGGCCGGGTCGAAGTTACCGAACAGAATCGCTTTCGTGGAACGGCTCCACTCCAGGCAGCCCGTGAAAACGCAAATCAGGCCAAGAACGGTCTTTGCTAGGAAGAAAACGCTGCGCCTGATCCACGCTTTCTCTTCTTTAGGCCGGTGCCACAACGAACGCCATTTGAAGCGGAACACCAGCAACAGGAGCATGGCAGAAGCCAAAGCCGCGCCGGCAAACGACCTGACCGGAACCCACAATCCCGACTGCGCAAATCCATAACGGACTTGCCCCTGAAGGAAGTAGTAAGCCACGTTCTCGGCGATGTCGGTCAATTCATGATCAAGCGCTGCTGCCGTGACTCCGGGTCTGGCGGTAACCGCGGCATAAGCATCCTGCTCCAGATAACGCGGTTCCACCAGATAAATGGCCATCTGCCTGGACAGCGGCGAAAAGCCTGCGGGTAGAATGCCGCAAATCGGATAACTTTGGCCTTCAATCGTGACGTTGTGGCCGATAATACTGGGCGAAGCGCGAAACAACTGCACCCAAGCGTCGTAACTTAACAGAACGGAATTGGCACTGGCATTCACTGTTCCAGCCACGGGCTTGCCATGCATCGCTTGGAAGAAGCTCGGCTCGGTAATCACCACAAACCGCTTCTCAGGCAAGCCACCGTTAATTTGAACGCCTCGGTGCACGGCACGAAAAGCCGAGGCATTCGAAATCAGCTTACTGTGCGTCTTCCAGGCGCCCACCACCTCTGCCGGCAGTGGTCTGTCTCCGCCGCCGCGCATGTTGTGAACCCAAACGTAGACCAGTTTTGAGGTGTCGTGGTCGATCTGTTTGAAAAGCAAGTTCCGGGTTGCTGGCAGGCCGCCGCTGAAGAGGGTAATGAGAGCCAGCAGCACAACCAGCGCACCCAGGCAGGTGAACGGCGATTGGACAAAGCTGCTCACCCGCCGTTGAACCCAATCCTGAGCCCCGAAATGTTGAACAGCGTTCGGAATCGCCCAGAACGACTGTACGAAAAGCCGGCATGCCTCGCGCTTGTTCCACAAACCCGTATCCGCTAGGAAGCGCCAGCGGTGGAACAGCTTCTCTTTCCATTCATCTTGGAAATAGCTTCGCTCGCGGGCAGGCACAATTTGACTTGCTGCGCGAATCAGCGCAAAGGAAGCCAGGAGAGCGGCGGGTCGCTCTGGCGGAAGCTGCATACAACACCTCCCAATAACAGGTATTCGGACAAAAGGGAGACTACTCCCAAGATAGCGCTTAAGAGTCGAGCGCTAATGCCCCTGCCAGCCCAAGTTCCGCTGCTCGCGCCTGCATTGCTTCGATGCAAAACGCAATGTGCTCATCTAAATCAACTTGCATCTCCGCTGCCCCGCGAGTGATATCGTCTCTATTCACGGTGCGTGCGAATGCCTTATCCTTTAGCTTCTTACGAACAGATTTCGTATCGACTTCCCGGATGCTGCGGCTTGGCTTTACATACGAACACGCCGTCAGGAAACCCGATAATTCATCGCAGGCATAAAGCGTCTTCTCGAGCCGGCTTACACGAGGCACGCCGCTGTAATCGGCGTGCGAAAGAATAGCTCGCCGAATCTCGTCGTTCACGCCTCGCTCGGCTAAGATCGCCTCGCCTTTCATGGGATGATCCGGTGCGGCCGGATGAATCTCCCAGTCAAAGTCATGCAGCAGAGCGGTCACAGCCCATTTCTCTACGTCTTCTCCGAACTTCCGGGCATATGCTGAAACGCAAGCCTCCACCGCCAGCATGTGCCGGCGTAGACTGTCGGATTCCACAAACTCGCAAACAATTTTCCAGGCCTGTTCCCGATCCATGCCCACCTTAAATATGGTCCATTCCAACGCTTAACGGCCAGCCGCCACGCCATTTGAAGTCCTGGCCCGCACCAGCCTTAAGATGATCTCTTCCACTTCTTCAAGCGTCAATCCCGTTGTGTCTACCAACTGCGCATCCGGCGCCTGCACCAGCGGAGCTTCCTTGCGTTGGCGGTCACGTTCATCACGCCGTTCAATTTCGCCCACGACGGATTCGATGGGAGCTTGCTGCCCATCATTCGCCATCTCCAAAGCGCGGCGGCGTGCACGCTCTTGTGGGTCGGCATCTAGAAAAATCTTCACCTGCGCCTGCGGGAAAACAACCGATCCGATATCCCGGCCTTCCATCACAACACTGCTGGTCTCCGCCATCCTGCGCTGCACCGCGAGCAGAGCCCGCCGAACGCCTGGAATAGCCGAGACTTGTGACGCGGCTTCCGACACTTGCTGCTCGCGAATGGCTTCGCTCACATCTTCGCCGTTCAGAATGACCCGGTCGTCGTTGGTCGTCAATTCTATTTGCGCTGCTTCCGCCAGTTGCTCCAGCCGGTGCATATCGCTAGTAGCCACGTTGAGGCGCAAAGCCCACAAAGCCACGGCGCGATACATGGCGCCTGTGTTGATGTAAAGGAATCCCAATTTTCCGGCGATTCGCCGAGCCAGCGTACTCTTTCCCGCCCCTGCTGGACCATCAATTGCCACGATGATTCGTTTCTCGTGAATAGGTTCGTTTGGTCTCAATCCTCTATTCTCTGCCACCAGCCTCGCAAATCAGTTCCTTAGTGTTCTATCACCACTTCGCGCTTGCCGCCTTTGGGTGGTCTGCGCATGATAAACGGCAGCGGAACCAGACACGAAATTGCCAGTGACATCACGAAAAATGCGTTTTCAAAGCTCATCGCGCTCGCTTGCCCGCGCAGGTTCTGATACACGGTAGCCAGCGCCTTGTGCGCTGCTGTGACCGCATCAAAACCCTGGCTCATATAAATTCCTTTGAGCCCGTTCACCATCTGTAGGTAATTCGGATTTGAGTTGGCGGTGTGCGCCGCCAGAGCCAGTTGGTGCGTCTGATTCTGCCGCGCTAGAAACGTGCCCAACAATGATGTCCCGATACTGCCGCCCATGTTGCGCGCAAAGTTGGACATCCCCGAAACCTGGTTGTTCTTCTCCCTGGGCACGCCGATATAGTTCAGCGTGCTGATGGGGACAAAAATCAGCGGCATGAAAATAACCTGGAACATTCGCAGTTGCACTACTGTCTGAAAGTTGATTTGCAGGTAGATGATGGTCATCAGGTGCAGGGCGAAAGACGTGCCCAGAAATCCAAGCGACACCAGCATACGGGGATCAACCTTGGTCTGCAGCAGCAGTCCCGCTACCGGCATCATCACAATCAGCACTAACCCGCCGGGCGATAGCGCCATGCCCGCTCTCTCCGCGGTATAGCCCAAACTGCTCTGCAAGAATTCGGGGATCAGAACGGTAGAACCGAACAGCACCATCCCCAAGACGAATGAAAAGAATACCGCTGTCCCGAAATTACGGTTGCGCAACAACCGCACGTCCACAATCGGATCATCGTGGTACCACTCCCACAGAAAGAACGCGAACAAAAGCGGAACGCCGATACAGAACATGCCCAGAATCAGCTTTGATGAGAACCAGTCGGATTCCTGGCCCTTATCCAGCACGATCTGGAAGCAGGCAACACCCAGCACAATCAGCGACAAACCGACATAATCGATGCTGATCCCGCTCTTCCTTTCTTCCTTTAGCCATGGCGGATCTTCCACCATGCGCGAAGTAAGAAAGAGCGACAGCAAGCCTATCGGAATGTTGATGAAGAAGATCCAGTGCCAGTTGAAATTGTCGGTGATCCAGCCGCCCAGCACCGGTCCAATGGCCGGCGCCACCACTACCGCCATGCCGTACATGGCAAAAGCAATCCCGCGCTTTTCGGGCGGAAAACTGTCGGCCAGAATGGCCTGTTCTGAAGGCTGCAATCCGCCTCCGCCTGCTCCCTGCAACACGCGCGCAATAACCAGCAAAGGCAAAGTAGGGGCAAGGCCGCACAGCAGGGAACAGACTGTGAACACCGCCACACAGGTCATATAAAACCGTTTGCGTCCAATAAGCGTGGACAGCCAGCCGGAGACCGGCAGCACAATGGCGCTCGAAACAAGGTAACTGGTCAGGACCCATGTCGATTCGTCGTAAGTTGCGCCCAGCGAACCCGCAATGTGCGGGAGGGCGACGTTCGCAATGGACGAATCCAGCACTTCCATGAACGTGGCAAGCGTCACCGTGATCGCCACCAGCCATGGATTGAAGGAAGGTTTCCAGTCGCGATGTGAGCCTGGAGGTGACGGCATGGTTGATCCTACTGATCGATCCGGATTTTAGGCACAACCGACATGCCGGGCCGCAGCATCTGCAGGCCTTGTTGGCCTTTTTTGAACCGCAGCCGGACGGGAACTCGCTGTACTACTTTTACAAAATTTCCGGTAGCATTTTCGGGCGGCAGAACGCTGGAAATAGCCCCAGTGGAAGCGCCAATATCCTGCACATATCCTTCAAAATCCTTCTTCAGCGCGTCCACGTGAATGCTAACGCTCTGGCCAGGGCGAATATTCTCCAGTTGCGTCTCTTTGTAGTTCGCCGTAATCCAGAGGTCGTCCACTTGAGCAATTGTCATCAACTGCTGGCCTGCGGCTATGTGTTCCCCGACTTCGGCGGACCGCTTCATGACAATGCCAGCCACCGGCGCAAGAATCTTGGCATAGCTTAATTTCAACGTTGCCTGTTCCAATTCAGCCTTGGCCGTATCAGCGCTCGCCTGATTTGAAACCACGTCGGCCCGGCGAATGGAAACCAGTGCCGGGCCCGTGCGCTCGGCCTGCTGCAGCCGGCTCATCGCGGCTGCCGTTTCGGATTTTCGCTGGCTCATCGTTCGAAGCGCTGCCTGCAGAGACGCTTCATCCGCCTGAACCGCGTCGGCATCGGCCTTTACCGTTGATGCTGCCTCATCGAATTCCTGTTGTGAGATCTCTTCCTTGGATATCAAAAGCTTGTCGCGATCCAGATCTTGCATCGCTTTGTTGTAATGCTCTTTTGATTCCGCCACGTGTGAGCTGGCCACAACGGCGTTGCTATCGGCCACTGACTCGGCGGCGCGCGCGGTAGTGACATCCGCACTGGCCGTGGAGACGCCTGTCAAGGTCTGCACTTGCGTGATAGGAATGTTTGGCCTTTGCTCGGCCACCATGCTGAGTGCCTGTTCCAATTGCGCTTTGGATTTGTCAACTTCCACCTGGAAATCCCGAGGGTCCAGATCCACCAGCGGACTACCGGCTCTTACTGTCACGTTGTCGTCCACATAAACACGCATGACCGTTCCGTCGATGCGGGAGCTGACCGCATTTAGATGTGCCTCTACCTCGGCATCATCAGTCTCCTCGAACTGGCGAACATGCAGCCAATAAAAGAATCCGGCTATCGCGAGCACGGCCAGCACGATAAAGAAAATTCCAAACGCTCTGCCGCGGTTCTTGCCGTTGGATGATTTGGCCTGCCTTAATGCCGGAGATCCTGAAGGTGCTGCGACAGCCGGTGCTGAAGGTGGCTGTGGCGCTGCGTCTCGCGCCGGGACACTTGCTGGCGCTGTCTCTAAACCTGCTGCCGCTTTTACGTTACTTGGCTCACTCATGCCTGCTCCCTTGGTGATGCGTCACGCTGTTTAGCAAGCCCGTTTCCGTATCGCCCATCTCGCGCGCGAGTGAAAGTCGCGCCAGGTTCAGTGCAAACAGACTTGAAATGTAAGTGCTGTCCGCCGAGGCAACCTGCTGTTGCGCTTGCACTACTTCTAGCGTAGTCGCCACACCTGCACCGAAGCGGTCGCGCGACTGCGCCAGCGTATCGGCTGCCAGGCTCTTGTTGTTTTCCGCGACTTTGAACTGTCCCAACGCGGTTTCCAGATCAATCAATGCATTGCGAACGCCTTGTTCCACTCGTCCGCGCTCGTCAGCCAGTTCCGCTTTCCGCTGATTCAGGGTAACCTCGGCTTGATTCACATCCGCGGTGATTCGTCCGCCCTGATAGATGGGCACGTTCACAGAAGCCGTCGCTGAGAATACACCATGCGATGCTGTCGGACTTGAACCCAGTGTTCCGTAATATCCATTAACCGATACCGACGGAAACCGCTCTGCCCGGGCTGAGGAAACGGCCCACTCCGCCGCCTTGACTTCGGCCTGCATGGCCTTCAAATCAGATCTGCGGTTCAGTGCGCTTTCAATCGACTGATTCACGTCGGGGATCTCGGTTTGGCTCCCGTCCAGCTCATCTGTGAGCCGGATCTCGCGATCTTGCGGCAGTCCTATAATTCGCGCCAGCGATATTAACTGTTTGCGGTAGTCTGCTGAGTAAGTGGTGAGTTGTTGCTGCTCCGTTTGCAGCTCCACCAGGCTTCGAGTTACGTCGATGCGAGCATTCGTTCCGGCTGCTTTGCGTGCCGAAGCCCGCTTGTAAATGGCCTCTGAATTAGTAACTTCGGCCTGTTGCGCAATAACTCGTGCCGCCAGGGAGAGTGCCTGAAGATAAGTGCCGCCTACCGCCAGCACAATAATATCTCGTGCATCTTTGGCGGAGAGCACAGAGGATTGCTCGCTTTGCTTTGCCGAGCGCAGATTGCGGCGCTGAACCAGGTCCACCACAGATTGATTCAGTGTGCCTTGTAACGATGAATAATTAAACGGTCCCACCACTGTCGGTATCGAAAACCCGGAGTTTGCAGGAAGCTTGAATTGAAAGCCATAAGCCGCCAAGTCCACCTGCGAGACGGTATCGCTCGCATTCGCGGCTATGCTGGGCAGCATGGCGCTAAGCGCCTGCAGTCGCTGGTCGCGCGCTGCTCGTACCGCATTGTCGGCCGAGATGGGTCCGAGGTTCACGGCAAGTCCGCGCTGCACGGCATCGCTCATGGTCAAGTTAATAGGTCCGGGCGGGACATCTTTGCCGGGCACGCTGCCGGTATAAGCTCCGCTTACTTGAATGGAAGATTTGTCCGTGGTGACTGCCCCGCTCCGGCCAATGCCGCCAGATAAGGGTAGTTGAGAAGCGCGGCTTGGACCTGTGCTCGCCGAGGCGGCGGGCGATTGAGCGTAACAACAGGTAATACTCATCAGCAACAAAAAGGCCCTGCTTGGTGTTTGCCACATGGTACGTACACAAATGTACCAAGTTTCATAGGTGTATGTTTATGTTCTAGGGCTATACTTCCACTTGACACTCGCGCCCAATAAACATCAGCAGAAAACAGAGGCAACCCGGCGCAAACTTCTGCAGGCAGCTCTCCGTATTTTCTCCCGGGACGGCTTTGAAAGGGCGCGCCTGGAAGACATCGCCGCCGAGGCCGGACATACTCGAGGCGCCTTCTACGCCAACTTCTCAAACAAAGAAGAGTTGTTCATCGCACTCTTGGAACAGCAGGCCGCCAAGCGTGTAGCCAAAATCTTCAAAGCAATTGAATCCGCCCCCACTCCGGAGAGCCGGCGCATGGCCATGCGAGATTACTATGTGAGTCTTGCCAGTGACCGCGAATGGACCATGCTTACCCTGGAGTTCAAGCTGCATGCGCTGCGCAACCCCCGGCACCGGGCGAAACTGGTCGCCGCCCACCGCCGCATTCGCGAAGCCTTTCACCTGGCACTCATGAGCCGGATAAAGCAGGAGGGGGCGGTCTATCCAGAAAGCGAGAAACAGGCGAAGGTGCTCCTGGAAGTCATCTGGTCCGGTCTCGTTCTGGAGCACGCCTATGATCCCAGGCGAGTCTCGGCCGAAGACGTCACTACGCTGCTGGGCCGAATGTTTGATATCTTCACGCTTAACGGCAAACCGTAGGCAATCGCGGGGCTTCTCAACCGGATCTTCGCAACTCTTTACTCCAGCATTACGTTGAGAGTGTAGCCTCCAGCCGAACGTCGTCGTCCTTGTAACAACGCCTTTGGGCTGGATAGAAAACATGACTCTTCCGAAGGCCGATCAGGCGTCCCACCCGTGTCCATCCAGCCTCGCCCAACCTCAATTCCGTGGTACATGGGGAGTCAGCCTCTTAAAGAAAAACTCTTGAATGACATTCCCGGCCGCGTCCTCCGCAATACCAATCGAGGTATTCACAAACAACAACCCCGCCCCACGATCAGGATCCGGGTAATACAAATTCGAAAGTCCGCCGGCCGCCAAGCTGCCGATGATCCCCGAATAATTCGGCTGCCAGTGTCCGTTATCGCCTTTGCAAATCACCGCGTTTGCCACCGCGTAAAGAAATCTCGATTTCTTCGTTCCCGTGCCTTTGTAAAAATATCGAGGGTCCTGCTTCAATAGTGCGGGCAGAATAGCGCCGCTAATCATTGTGCCGCTCACAAAGTCGGCATACGAAGCCGCATACCGTTTCCCATATCCCTCGGCACCCTTGCCGTAAGCCCTGAAATCGTTCTGCATCTGCTGAACACCGGCAATTGCCGCTGTCACTCCAAAGGAAACCGGATCGACAACCGTTTTCCACGCCAGTTCAAACTTCTGTTTTGCATTCAGCGGAACAGCAAAATGCTCGTAAGTGACATAGTAGTTCGGCAAAAACCCAAGCAGCCGCTGCTTCTCCTCAACTTGAATTTGTTCTTCGGCTATCTCAACCGGAGAAAGCGTCACGTTCACGGCCGTGGTCAGCGTTGCCACCGGCATCACCACCTGTGGCAGTGCAGTCATCTGGCCGGTCGCCACTGTGCCGGAGACCGTCTGTGGCGTAAGACCCGGCGCTGTAATCAACAGCAGATAAGCTCCCACTGAAACATGGTCGATGCTGAAATTTCCGGCGCTATCTGACTTTAGTTCAACCTTAGGCGCATGATTCTCCCGCGAAAGCGTAATCTCGGCGTCGCTAATTGGTGCGCCGCTTGAGTCCACCACACTGCCCTGTAGGCCGCCTGTTTGCGCCTCACCTGTCTTCGATGCATTGGATTGCTGCGAGTGCAGCAGCATCGGGCTCCACAGAAGAATGACGAACCAAACCCACCGGACTGTTGTGCAGTTATGCCGTGTTCCATGCAGCTTAAACACCGTAATATCGTACCCTCAGCATCAGATTCTTTCTCAATAGTCCTTCAACAGACGTTCTCTTGAGCGATTCTGAGTACAATCGTGAGAGTGCAACGTTTGCTGGCAATACTGATTCTGACCGTCTGCGGCTTTTTGCCGACGGCTCAGGCGTTGTCCAGCATCTCCGCTGCCGCGCAGATACCTGCTTGCTGCCGTAAGGAAGGCAAACATAAATGTGGCATGAGTCATGGTGCTGAAACCACCATTCACGCTACCTGCGGCCAATGTACGCAACAGCCTTTAGTGAGTTTGGCAGCCTCAAACCTGCTGTTCTTGCCATCACTTCAAGCATCTTGCCGGGCAGCCGTTGGCAATCTGTTGCAATCACCTCCGCAAGCCCAAGCCCTTTTACGCATAAGCTTCGCGCGCTCTCAACAAAAGCGCGGTCCTCCTGTCTTCCTGAGTTAGAGGAAGAGTGTTTCGGGCGCTAGCGCCTTCACATCACGGAGGATTTTATGGCTAAGGGTGTATTTAGGCACTGCTTTTTCTCAGCGTTGTTACTAAGCCTGGTTTTGAAGGCGCAAGAACTTGGAACATTGCGAGGTGTTGTCCACGACCCGCAGCATCGGCCGGTGGCTCAGGCGACCATTGAAATCAAAGGGGCAGGGCCGGCTTTTTCCACCTCGGTGCAGACGAACGAAAACGGTGAGTTCGAGGTAGCGAGCGTTCCCAATGGAGCCTACCGGCTAACTGTCTCAGCCCATGGGTTTCGTCCAGCCACAGAACAAGTCAACGTGGAGTCGGGGAAAACGCCCGTCGTCCATTTGCAATTGGAAGTGGCGTCCCTCAGCCAGATAGTTGAAGTACCGGGCGCCGGAGGCAAGTTGGAGACCCAGACTTCCACAGTGCAGACGCAAGTGACCCCGCAGGAAATTCAGCAGACGCCCGGCGCCGACCAGACCAACAACCTCTCCATGATTACCGACTTTACGCCGGGCGCCTACATGGTGCATGACATGCTACACATGCGCGGCGGTCATCAGGTGAACTGGTTCTTTGACGGCATTCCGGTCGTCAACACCAACATCGCGGCCAATGTTGCGCCGCTCATCAATCCAAAGAATGTTGAGGAACTCGAGATTGAGCGCGGCGGTTTCTCCAGCGAATATGGCGACCGTACCTATGGCTTCCTTAATGTTGTCACGCCCTCTGGTTTCGAACGAGACAACGAAGCGCAGTTGATTCTCTCAGGCGGTAATTTCTATTCGACCGATGACCAGTTCGATGTCGGCGGCCACAGCGGGCGTTTTGCCTACTACGGGAGCGTTGATGGAAACCGATCTGAACTAGGGTTGGGAACGCCCATCCCGCAAGTCGTTCACGATCAGGAGAGCGGCGAAGGGGGCTTTCTCTCACTGCTATTCAACCCTGACGCCAAAGACCAGTTCCGCTGGATTGCATCTCTGCGCGGCGACAACTACCAGATTCCAAACACACAAGATCAGCAGGCGGCCGGCATAAGGGATCTGGAGCATGAGCGCGATTACCTGGTCGGTTTCAACTGGGCGCACAGCCTCTCTGACGGCGTGGTTTTCTCGCTCACTCCGTATTTTCACTTCAACAGCGCTCGATATCGCGGCGGTCCAAATGACACGCCCTTCGTTCTGGATGACAACGCCAGGTCGAATTACCTCGGCGTTCGCAGCGTTCTTCAGCTACAAAAGAAGAACAGCAACGCGCGTGTCGGCGTGGAAGCCTGGGCTCAACATGACAATGTATTGTTCGACTTAACCGCAAGTCCAGGCGGCGGGATCTTGAATCAAACCGAGACGCATTGGGCCAATTCGGATTCCCTCTTTGCCGAAGATCAATACAAACTTACTTCCTGGCTGACCTTGGACCTTGGCTTGCGCCTGCAGCATTATGGCGGGCTGGTTGAAGAGAACGCTGTGGACCCCCGCGTTGGCGCAGCCATTCGCGTGCCGAAGTTGAAGTGGATTCTCCATGGCTACTACGCTTACTACTACCAGCCACCGCCGCTTGATAGCCTTGCTGGCCCGGCCCTCGAATTTGCGGCAACACAAGGCTATGGCTTTGTTCCCTTGCATGGCGAACGCGACATTCAGCACGATATCGGATTGAGCATTCCCGTTCAACGCTGGTTCTTGGACGTGGACAACTTTCACACAACCGCGCGCAATTTTCTGGATCACGATGTTGTCGGGAACTCGGGCATTTTCGTTCCGCTAACGGATTTAGGCGCCGAGATAGACGGCACGGAAGTAACCGTGCGCTCGCCGCGATTTTTCAACGCCGCCCAGTTGCGGATGGCATATTCGAATCAGATTGCCCAAGGCATAGCACCCATAACCGGCGGCCTGCTGGAGTATTCACCGGCCGGCAATTTCCTCTTGGACCATGACCAACGCAACACTGCTAGCGCAGTTCTGTCGTTGAGTCTACCCGGACACCTCTGGGCCACGCCGGCATATCAATTCGGCTCCGGTTTCCTGAATGGAAACGGACCGTCCCACCTTCCCCCGCACTCCACTTTCGATCTATCCATCGGAAAACGGTTCGGGGAGAAGTTCTCGCTCTCGCTCAATGCGGTGAACATTGCAAACACCCGCTATTTGCTCGATACCAGCAACACATTCGGCGGAACCCACTACATCGATGCGCGCCAGATCTACGCCGAAATTCGCTACCGGTTCCACTACTGAACCAACACACAAAACTGCTCGAGCTCCCTTGCTTCAAATGTCAGAAATTTATTTTCTTCTGCCAAATCAACCACATACCCCAGCAAATCAATCCGGGGCAAACCACCCATCTGGCAAATTGAAACCAACAGAGAGCTCTGGCTAAGCTCTTTGTTTCATGGGCAAGAACTCGTTGCCTGGACTCCTTAATATAGGGTGAGCGTTCGGCGACGCTCACCCTACAACTTACTTCGCCAACCCAACGCGTCGCGAAATCTCGCTGCGCCAAACAGACGACTTCTCCTCTCGCGATAACTGCACTAAAGCGTCCTTATTGCCCTCTGCCTGCAACTCATCCAGAATTGCCCGCCGAACATCTTCGTTAGCCTCGGTCCGGTACAAACTCATCAGCCGCTCTCCCCGCGCCAGACTCTCAACATTCATTTGAGAACCCGCCCACGGCTTTGACAAATCCCGAAGCAGAGACCCCGAGCCCAACTCCGAAAGCACCATTCCATTTAAAATCTCGTGCTTCAAATCCGCATTTGAAGCCGACCGGTAAAGACCCGCCAATTCAGCCCTGACGTTCTCGCCGCCCAGCATGCTCATGACGCGAACGGCGGACATCCGAAGCGCGGGGTTCGCTCCCTTCCGCGCCACTTGCATCAGCGCGTGACGCGCATCGGGCGAATCACTCTGTGCAAGGACGAAAAGCGCATGCTGCTTAGTAATTTCCGGCGTGTCGCCGGCTTGAATTACTTTCAGCAGCGACGGCAGTGCTGCCTTGGGATTCTCTTGCATCTGGCTGTTAAGAGCCAGTAATTTCAGATTCTGATCTGCTTCTGTGGCCGGATTCACTGGTCGTCCTATATCGGCCTGTATTTCGAGTGACAAGGCCTTCGCATCCTCAAGCCAGCGGCTGGACGGGTACGTTTTCTGCAGCTTCTCAATCACTCCAAGTGAATTCTGCAACCGTCCTGCATGCTGCAGCGCATAGGCCTTCCAATACAAAGCCGCATCGGCAGATCGCTTATCGTGCTTAACGACAGTATCAAAGTTCGCCACTGCCGCATTCCACTGCCGTGCGTCCAGGTTATTCAAGCCCTGCTGGTACTCGCTGTCGCTTTCACCGGCCGGTTGAAACCCCTCAATCAAAAAATTCTGGCCGAAACTGAGCGATGCAAACGCCAGAACGAGCATAATGGGGCGGATCATAAGTTTTCTCCCTTTAGACGAGCATCTGAGCTGCCGATTCGAACTCTAAACAAAAGATTCCCGCTCTTGATTCTGCGGCGAACAGCCTCCAAGTCATCCGGTTGCGAATCGCCATTGCCATTGGCGACCTCAACTAAAATGCGTTCCAAATCGTCAAGCAGGGCCGCATCAGCCACATCTCCATGACGCAGAGTTCGCTGCCTCAGAATGCGATTCTGTGTCAACAGATCGCGCGCTCGCTGCCTCTCTTCGGGCGCAACCGAATGAGCGAGTTCCGTCAGAGTGATTTGCGCTTGCTCTAAATGGTCGCTAAGGGTCAAATAGAGAACACGCTCGTTCGTCTTGCTTTGAATCGGCGCAACCTGATTCCGCTTATGCTCGGTCAACAATCCCGCCACAAACATGAGCGCCAGGACGCTCGCCAGCGCCGTCCTCGGCAGCCAGACACGGAGCAGCGCCGGCGCTGGCTTTTGCAGCGGCAACCGTGGCAACACTCGCGCCCAGACTTCCGCGCCATAACCCGGCCCGCGCTCCGGTACTGTGAGTTCATCGGCTGAAACTAGCGTTTCGGCAATGCTTCTGCGAAGAGCCTGGCACTCCGCACATAAATCCAGATGCTGCCTCAAGACCGGCGGTAAACCCTCGTAGTAAGCCTCAACCAGCTGTTCTTCGTTGAGATGACTCATCTGATTTCCACCTGCCACACTAGCTGCAATGCGCGGCGCAATTTCTGCACGGCACGAAAAATGCTGTGCTTAGCCGCGCCTGGCCTGACTCCCAGCAATCCGGCAATCTGTTCAATGTTGCAGCCTTCGTAGTGCCGCAAGAGGAAAGCGCTCCGTTCGGTTTCGCTCAGCCGGTCCATGGCCGGACCAAGCAGTTCCGCAATCTGCTGGCTCTGGGAAAGCCGTTCGGGCGACGGATCGTGGCCCGCCACCTTCTCAAGCCAGTAGTTCACGCCGTCATTTCCGTCTTCCAAAGGTTGCTGCTCTCGCCGCAGCCTTCGCCTACGAATCAGGTCCAGAGAGCAATTCACGCAGATCCGGTAAATCCAGGTGCCGAAGCTGGCACGGTCGTCAAACTTGCACAATTGTGTGTAAGCGCGCAAGAAAGTCTCCTGGACTAGGTCTTCCGCGTCATGTTCATTCCCTGACATGCGAAAGGCAAGCCGGAAGATGGCATGGCTGTGGCGTTCCACCAGCACTCCAAAAGCGCCCTGGTCACCTGAGCGCGCTCGGGCGGCGGCTTCCTGGTCGGTCCACTCCATCGGCTTGTCCTTAGACTGCCGAACCAGTTTCCGGTTAGCATGACAGCAGTGAAACAACCGGCATGAAAAAGAGAATAGCGCCGGCCAGGCAGACGGCTTTCGCCGTTTTAGAAGAAGTGGCGGCTGGCGGTTATGCGTCCGACCTATTGCGCGACGCCACCGCAAAACTGAGCGCCCGCGACGCCGGATTGGCGGGACAACTGGTGCTCGGCCCCCTTCGTGTCCAGAATCAACTGGATTATCTGATTGAGCGCTACTCCGGGCGGTCGGCTGAATCGCTGGATCTCGTCGTCCGCTTGGCTCTTCGACTCGCCATTTTCCAGATTCGCTATCTGGAGCGGATCCCCTCGCACGCGGCCGTCGATGACTCGGTGGAATTTGTGAAAGCACGAAAACGCGCCGCCTCGGGTTTCACCAATGCCGTCCTACGCAAAACCAACCGAGAAGCCATCGAGTGGCCGAATGAGGCGCTTCAATACTGCTGCCCCGCGTGGATGCTGGATCGTTGGAAGGCTCACTTCGGATCGGATATTGCCATCGGCATCGCCAAAGCGGCCCTCAATGAGCCGCAGCAATACATCCGCGTACGTCCGGGCGCAGACTTGCCGCCCGACGTCGAAATCGAACCGACGGCGGTGCCCGGGTGCTATCGACTATTGTCCGCGCCTGCTGGGGGCGTACGCCTGCACGATATCAGCTCCCAAGCCATAGTGCCGATGCTGGAACTTGCGGCCTCGCACAACTACCTGGACTTGTGTTCGGCACCTGGCAACAAAACGGCTCAGGCCATGGAAGCGCATCCCGCTATCGCCATCGCTTGCGATATCAGCGAGCGAAGATTAAGGACAGTGACTGCCGTGTCCTCGGTAGTAGTTCTGGACGCCTCGGAGCAACTGCCGTTCAGTCGTAAATTCGATCGCATTCTCATAGACGCACCCTGTTCGGGAACCGGCACCTTAGGTCGCAATCCAGAGATCAAATGGCGTCTCGCGGAGGCTGATTTTCAGCGTCATCAAGCTCGTCAGATAAATATCCTGAAACGGGCGGGCGACATCTTGGCTCCCGAAGGCAAGATCCTTTATGTAACGTGCTCTTTGGAATCCGAAGAGGATGAAGCAGTCGTCAAGCAGGTAGCCGCCGCAAAAGGCCTTCACTGCGAAAGCGAACTGTGGCGGCTGCCCGGGAGAGACGCCGGGGATGGTTTCTACGCCTCCTTACTTGTCAAAACTGGTGCGGTCCGTTGAGGTTTCGCCGTCGGGCGCGTCAGCCAGCGGCGTTGATCCACTGCCACGGGGGCCGGGGACAACTTCTGGGGCCGCAGATGGCGAAGGGTCGGGCGTAAGCCAGGTCGATCCGGCGCCTGCACCAGCGCCGGCGCTCACGCCGGACACATTCACGCCCCTCCCGCCCACGGACAGGTTGGCGTCGCGAGCGATGGTGTCATTGACACTCAAGCCCCGCGCCGGGACAGCACTCTTCTGCGCGGTCCGAGAAAGGCGTTCTTCTTCAGTCAACAGAACATCATCTACCGGAATTTCGTTAAATTTAGGATCTATCATTTAGATGCCTCCAAACGTTTGATCCCATCCGGCCTGCCCACCGCACCTGCCCAGACTACGCACACCGGCAATTTCGCCCCACTTCGTTCCGAAACTCACTCAATCTCTCACTCACCTCACTTCTCCCCGCCACTTGACGCATCCCACTGGTCAGACCGGTCCGAGTGGTCAGACCGGTCCGAGTGGTCAGACCGGTCCGAGTGGTCAGACTGGTCCGAGTGGTCAGACTGGTCCGAGTGGTCAGACTGGTCCGAGTGGTCAGACTGCTCCGAGTAGTCAGACTGCTTAGTTACCTCAGACTAGAGTGACCGCTTCTGCACAAAATTGAGGTGAGGTAATTTTGCTGGTTTTAACCCGTTGGAACGAAACCGGTCAGCCTAAGAGTACCCTCGTTGGCTCGGTATTCCTGTTCCGAAATCTGCCCCCGAAACCGCTTGCGGGCGTCCCGACCTCATCACGCAAGACGGCCTCGCCCCGCTACCGATTACGAGTCCCCACAGCCCCACCCGCCTTCCCGCTCTTAGGCGTAATCGGATCCGCTTTAAACCCCGACGCCGACTCAATACACGCACGAGCCCGCGAAGTCGGCGGTTCGGCCACCATTGGACAAATCATCATCGTGGCGTAGATCCGCATGCTCCGCGAAACTTGGGCACTTAACGCCTGCGGAATCAATTCCTGCTCTACCGATAGATAATGTGCGCCGCCGACGGGCCATAGACTCATGCCCTCGTCGTCGTCATCCACAGCCAGCCGAGCCCGTGCCGTGTAGCAACCACCTGCCAGATCGGGATCAGTCTTGCACGATTCCAAGGCTCCCGAAGACGGATGCGCCATTCGGTTCAGCCCCGGCCCGTCGTAGGGCTGAATCCGGTGGCCGTCGGATTCTAGTGAGTAGAAAAGTACTTTGTCCGTGCAGCCGGCCTTCTCGTGCGGTGCGTTCCCTGGCACGACTGCGATCAAAACGTGCTGCGGGTCTAAAAACCCTTGCGGCTGAAACGTCACGTCGCAATCCGGAAACTGAAGCAACTGCGAAACGGCCGTCCACTTGATTGATCCGTCCGAAACAGGAACCACCGCCATCTGAATCGACAGGCCACCCTGTGAATTCTGAACTTTTGGCCAGGCCGTCAGCAGAATCGCCGAGCCATTTGCCGCGATATCCTGAATGGCGAAAGTACTCGCCGCGGGATCGGGCAATTCGAACTCCTCGGAAACATTCTGAACCGTCACTCCCAGCGCAGAACTTTGGCTGCAAGCCGTGCCCTCCCGAACAGCCTGCGAAGAAATCGAGGCTGATAAGTTATTCAACTCAATCAGGCTGCTGCGCGTGGCCCGAACGCCGCGCCGAATCGAGCAGGGAGGAACATCGCTGGTCGCTAAAGGGGCTAATAACGATAAGTCAGCCGCGTCTGTGACGCCAGCTGCCAGCGCGAGCGCCATGGGAAACATCAACAAAGCACGCATCTGTTCCCTAAAATTGTAAGGGACCACCTACATCGTAAAGTCTGTGAAAGCCCCAAAATCCAGCCGTCACGTATTTTTAATTCATGCTACTATGCGAGAGAGTTCGAATCCAGTCAGGCAGATACCGGTGTTTTTTTCAATGAAACCCGGACATTGCCCGATCGCGGCAAGACATTCATTATCGCAAGCGATACGGGCTCAGGTAGTACAGTGATCCAGATCCTCCCCTCCATTTTTGCCGCCGATTTCGCCCACCTTGCGGACGAAGTGCGTCGCGTGGAGTCAGCTGGCATCGAAATGCTGCACGTGGATATCATGGACGGACATTTCGTTCCGAATTTTACCTTCGGAACGCCGATTACTGAATCCCTTCGGCGCATCACGAACGTCAAACTCGATCATCACCTGATGATTGAGGATCCAGACACATATGCACCCATTTTCATCAAAGCCGGGGCCGACTGCGTCAGTGTGCATTACGAGGTCTGCCGTAACCTGGACCGGACATTGCACATGATTCGTGAGCATGGCGCTAAAGCGGGGGTTGTCATCAACCCGGCAACTCCTACAGCGATGCTTGAAAATGTTTTAGATATTGTAGATTACGTTCTGGTGATGAGCGTGAATCCGGGTTATGGTGGTCAGAAGTTTCTGCCGCTGGCGCTCGGCAAAGTTCGCCAGATCGCGCGAATGCGCGCGGAGCGTAGGCTTGATTTTGCTATCGAAATCGATGGCGGGGTGGGAACCGAAAACATAGCGGAGGTAGCAAAAGCCGGCGTGGACTGGGTTGTTGCAGGATCTTCCGTGTTTCACGCGCCAGATTCGGCGCAGGCCGTGCGTGATTTGCGCCGGAAGGCTGAAGAAGCCCATTTTGTAAAGGTGTAGCTGACCTATGTCTCCATTTAAAATGCCCCGGCAGATTTTTGTCGTCTTGCTCGCCGGTTTCCTTTTTACTGGCTGCGTTCACAAAAAGTACGAAACGCCGATCGCCAAGAATACGCAGCAGCCTGACAAGGTTCTGTTTGATTCGGCCATGAAGGACATCGAGCACGGCCGGTATGAAGTGGCCCGCATATCACTTCAGACCTTGATGAACACATACGATTCCAGCGAGTACATGGCAAAAGCAAAGCTGGCCATTGCTGACAGTTGGTTCCGTGAGGGAGGCGCTAACGGTTTAGCGCAGGCTGAAGCAGAATATAAGGACTTCATTCTGTTCTACCCGGGAATGGAGGAATCGGCCCAGGCGCAAAAGCGGATCTGTGACATTCACTATGACCAGATGGACAAGAGCGATCGTGATATTCTCCAGACCATCCGCGCCGAAGATGAATGCAAGGCGCTGATTGTTCAATTTCCCAATAGCAAGTTTGTGCCGGCGGCCACTCAGCAACTCCGCAACATCCAGGAGAGTCTGGCGGCGCACGAATACTTTGTGGGTGACTTCTATCACACCCGCCAGATGAATCCGGCCGCGGCTAACCGGTTGAATGCCTTGGTGGATCAGTATCCGATGTTCAGCAGGGCTGGCGACGCGCTTTATGAAGCCGGCGACTCTTATTCGAAAATGGGTCCTCGCTTCCGCAAACAAGCCGGTGAGATGTTCTCACGTATTGTTCGCGACTATCCCTTGAGTGACAAGGTTAAGGACGCCAAGAAGCGGCTAGAGGACATGGAATTGCCGCTGCCTCCCGTGAGCCAGGCAGCCTTGGAACGCGCCAAGTGGGAGAAGGAGAACTACAAGGCTCCCGGGATGATGGCGAAATCTATGAGCCTCTTAAAAGGCGGACCGGACATGCGCCACGCGGCCCATTCCGGAAATCCCACTATGACGGATCCGAAGCGCACCTTCCCCGCCAGTATTCCTCTCGTCAACAACGATGCGGCTGCTTCCACCGCCGGTACTGGAACGACAGACGTTTCCGTCGCGAACTCCACCAGCAACGCGCTGGATACCAAGCCCGATGCGCGCACTGCCTCCGGAGGAACTGCGGACGGATCAGCTAAGCCGTTAACCGCTTCCCCTGCCCCCGCCGGGCCGCTCCCCACCAACCGGGATGCCGAGATCAAGAAGATGCGTGAGGCTCAGGCCAAGAAGCAGGCTAAGCTTGAAAAGAAGCGGAAGAAGAACACTGATACTGCTGCGCCCGCCTCCACCCCGCCCCCTGCTAATCCCGCCGCCAGCGGCACCGCACCGAATCCGCCATCTTCGGTGACCCCGTCGTCGCAAACGTCTCAACAATAAATGAGCCGCATTCTGCTGGCTGACGATAGTCCTCAAGCCCTGCGCCTGGCTGAACAGATTCTAAAGGCGCAGGGGCTCGAGGTGGTTAGCGTCACGGATGGCGCCATTGCCATGCGGCGCTTGGCCGACGTCAAACCTGACGTTCTGATTACCGATCTCTATCTGCCGACTAGAAACGGATTCGATCTGGCTCGCTTTATGAAGTCAGAGCCGGACTTCCGCGATATCGGCATCATTTTCGCCGCCGCGCCTTCTGATCAGTTCAACGAGAGCGACGCCAAGAATGCGGGCGCCGACCAGATTATCCACAAGCCGTTTGAGGCTTCTGTGCTGCTCGGAGCCGTCCAGAAGCTGATTGAGCAGCGCGCGTCCGTCCGAAACAAGAACCAGACGGAAACCGCCGGCTTGGACCGCAACACCGTACGAGCGGCCGTCACGCTGGCGTTGGATTCGGCCATGCCGGCGATCATTGATGAATTGACTGAGCGCGTCGTTATGGCTTTGGCCAGCAGGCGATAGTCCTACTATTGAAAGAGCAAGATTCCTATGCCCGATAACAGCTTTGATGTCGTCTCTAAAATTGATTTGACGGAAGTCCTGAATGCCGTTCAGCAAACCATGAAGGAAGTTCAGACTCGCTTTGATTTGAAGGACAGCAAGTCGTCAGTGGAACTGAACGAGAAGGATCATAAAATCCTGCTGGCCAGTTCCGATGAGTTTAAACTCAAGGCGGTCACGGAAATCCTCGGCCAGAAATTGGTCAAGCGGAACGTTCCAACCAAAGGCTTGCAGTATGGAAGCCTGATCACCGCCTCCGGCGGCAGCGTGAAACAGGAAATCACCCTCCAGCAGGGCATTTCCACCGATAAGGCCAAAGAAATCGTAAAGGTGATCAAGGACAGCAAGTTGAAAGTGCAGGCGGCCATTCAGGGAGATGTTGTGCGTATCAGCGGCAAAGATCGCGATACGTTGCAACAGGCCATAGCTGCTCTCAAGACGAAGGACTTCGGGATCGACATGCAGTTCAGTAATTTCCGGACGAATTGACGTGGCCCGGCGTATAGAGTCGCTCATGCTGCCGGGTGAAGCCGGGCGAATAGAGGCGTTGCTGGAGGAACCGGATCAGGATGAACCGGTAGAAGCAGCGGTTGTCTGTCATCCGCACCCCCAGTTCGGCGGAACCATGCACAACAAAGTGGTCTACCGGCTGGCGCGTGGGCTTCGCCGCGCCGGCTGCGTCGTGCTGCGGTTCAATTATCGCGGCGTGAACTTAAGTGAAGGCGTCTATGACGAAGGAATCGGCGAAACCGACGATGCTCGCGTGGCCATGCGTGAGTTGCAGACCCGCTATCCGCATCTTCCATTAATGGCAGCTGGTTTCTCCTTCGGCTCGCGCGTGGCGCTACGTCTTAGTTCGCAGGAATCACTTCTCAAGCGCGTTTTCGCTGTGGGATTTCCAACGCGGATTCCGAATCGCGAGTACGTCTACCACGTCGATATTCCCAAGGTTTTCATTCAAAGCCTAGTCGACGAATTCGGGCCACGCGAGGAGATGGAGGAGTTCATCAAAACCGTCCCGGAGCCCAAGGAGATCCACTGGATTCAGGGGGCGGATCATTTCTTTTCCGGGGCTCTCGACAGTTACGAGGCTCTAGTCGAATCGCTGGGAAAGAAGCGCGTCCTAAGCGCCGCGTAGCTGGCGGTGAACCATGCGAGCGGCTCGCTGACTGATCAGGTCGGCCACCTTGCTCAAGAGGCTTGGCAGGTCTTCTGGTTCAATCAGCACTGGTCGCAGGTTGTCTGCACCCTTTTTCCGCTGCTCATTGTGGTACGTCGTCAGAATGGCCGTCGCCGGCTTGTACTCCATCTGCCGGGCGTGCGCCAATACTTTGAGACCGGCCTGCGGAGATTCCATTTGAAGGTCGGAAAGCACCAATTCGTATTGAGAGTCGTCGAGTTTACCAACGGCCTCAGCGGCGGAAGCCGCCGAATCTACGAAGTAACCGCCCGCCTCAAGTACGGCCTTCAGCGTAAGACGCGAAGTAAGGTCGTCATCGACGAGCAGAACACGCGCTAATTCGAATCCCCTGACAGGATATTTGTGGAGTCTATTTTGCATTTCGCCCTTCGCGTTCCGCTCGCGACTCGGCTTCAAAGCCGAGTTCGCACTTGGCGAGCGCACTGGATCCTCATGCCACAAAGCGCATGAGCAACCACAGTTTAAACGAAAACGACAAAAATACACATAGCTAAAATGTACGGGTCGATTTTACGAGCTCGGAGAGCTAAGAACGGAATACTCGCTCAAAAATAACGTTCACATTTCCAAGCTGTCGATCCAGAGAGAAGGCATAATCCAATTGCTCCGGATTTAAACGCGACTGAACATTAGGGTCGCCTGCCACATTGGCACGAAAATCTGCTTCCTTTTCCCAGGCGTTCATTGCGTGTTCCTGCACCAGCTTGTAAGCATCTTCTCGCAGCATGCCGGCCGCAGCGAGGTCTAGCAGTAACTGTCCTGAAAATATGAGGCCCCGTGTGCTGTTAATATTACGGGTCATCCGCTCAGCGTTCACCTTTAATCCTGATATGAGCCATGTCGTTTTCGAGAGCAGGTAGTCCGTCAGAATGGTGCAGTCCGGCAGTATGATGCGTTCCACCGAAGAGTGAGAAATATCGCGTTCATGCCAGAGCGCCACGTTTTCAAACGCGGCTTGCGAGTTGGAGCGGACCACACGCGCCAAACCACAAATCTGTTCGCAGACAATCGGATTACGCTTGTGAGGCATAGCCGATGAACCCTTCTGTCCAGTGGCAAACGGTTCCTCGACTTCTCGAATCTCCGTCCGCTGCAAATGCCGGATTTCGAGCGCGATTTTGTCCAGACTCGCCGCAATTCCGGCTAGCACAGCGATGTAGTGCGCGTGCAGATCGCGCGAAAGCACCTGCGAGGTGATCGGTGCAGCTTTCAAGCCCAACCGCTGGCAGATCAACTCTTCCGCTGCCGGACCAATATGGGCAAAAGTGCCTACCGCTCCCGAGATCTTGCCTACTCGGATCTCTTCACTCGCGGCGGCGAAGCGGGCTCGATGACGCCGCAATTCATCCCACCAGAGAGCTGCTTTCAAGCCAAAAGTGATAGGTTCGGCGTGCATCCCGTGCGTTCGGCCTATTTGCACGGTGTGTTTGTGTTCGAAAGCAAGCTTCTTAAGTGCCTCGGAGAGATCCGTCAGATCCTGTTCAATAACGGCAGAGGCGTTCTTAATCTGCAGCGCCTGAGCGGTGTCGACGACGTCGTTGGACGTGAGCCCATAGTGCAGCCAGCGGGATGACTCGGCCGATCCTTTCGCTTTCATCTTTTCGGCAACTGCCGTGGTGAAGGCGATGACGTCGTGGCGCACTTCACGTTCGATTTCGTGAATGCGTTGCAGTTCGAAAGCGGCATGTTGTCGCAGCGCTTTGGCGGCGTCGGCCGGAACTTCGCCCAATTCGGCCAGGGATTCGGAGGCGGCCAGTTCTACTTCGAGCCAGCATTCATATTTGTGCTGCTCGCTCCAGATGGCGCCCATTTCAGGGCGCGTATAGCGGGCGATCATTGATAATCCCATTGTGCAAAATGACCGGTTGAAGACAGATTCGGTACTCGAATGCTGTTCGCTATAAGGCCAGCAGAACTGCGCGGAGATATAGCTCATTGGCGCATCGAACGCAACAACTCTCCATCGCGCCTGCGGTCGAGCGGATCCGGCCACCCCCTACACTTTAGGTGATGGCTTTGCCGCACTATTCATTCGGTTATCCGAACAGCTATGAGGAAGCCCTGGCGCGCGCCGCTGACGCCTGCGGCATTGATTTGGCCTATTGGGACATTTTCCACCACCAGCACCACATTTCGGCTGACGGCTTACGTTCACTGCTGAGCTCGGTCGGGTGGGATGTCTCCAGCCAAGAAGCCATTCAGGCTCAATTGCTTGGCCGTTTTGAAGCCTCCATCCGTCACCCGGCCAACGAAACATCCGTCATCAGCGAAAGTGACAGAGCGATTGAACTATCTCAGCCCATCACGGCGAGCGGACAGCTGAGTCTGGAAGTTCACTGCGAAGACGGTTCAATTCTGACGGCTAACCACAATCTGGTTGAACTCCAGGGGCTTCGCGAACTGAGTACGCCTACTTATGGTGCTCGTGTTTACCGCTTGCCGCTGCCTCAGGAACTGCCGCTCGGTTATCACACGCTCCGGCTCTCACTAAATGACGATTCCATATCGCAGATCAACGTGATTGTTTGCCCGGACCGCGCTTACTTGCCTGAACGATTGGAGCACGGCGGCAAGACCACCGGCCTCAACATCACGCTGTACGGCTTGCGTTCGGAACGCAACTGGGGCTGCGGCGATTTCACTGACTTGAAGGCGCTCGCCGATTGGGCGCACGGCGACGTGGGCTTCAGCTTTATCGGCCTGAATCCATTGCACGCCCTGCACAATCGTGTGCCGTACAACACCAGCCCTTACTTGCCGCTCTCCGTCTTCTACAAGAACCATATCTATATAGACGTGGAGCGTGTTCCGGAATTTGCCGGGTCCGCCTGGGCGCAAGCCCTGAGGCGGAGTCCGAAAATCGAAGCTCGCGTGCACGCCGCGCGCGAGGCGGCCTACGTTCAGTACGCCGAAGTGGACCGCCTGAAGCGCTGCTTCCTCAAGCTTATCTATCGCGAATTCAAGCGCAGCGCCGAACCCGCCCGCGCACAAGCCTTTGCTGACTTCTGCAATCGCGAGGGCGAACTTCTGGACAAGTACGCGCTTTACCGGGCACTCGACGAAATTCTTCACAAACAGGACCGGAATCGCTGGACTTGGCGCGATTGGCCGAGCGAGTATCACAATCCCGCTTCAGTCGCCTGCCACGATTTCGCTTCGGCGCATCGCCGAACCATCGAGTATCACAAGTACACGCAGTTCGTCCTGGAAGAGCAATTGTCGGAAGTACAGGCTCACGCCAGAGCGATCGGCATGTCGATTGGGCTTTATCATGATTTGGCCGTCGCCACCGACCAATGCGGCAGTGACCTCTGGGCTCATCGCAATTTCTACGTGAACGGCTGCCGCGTGGGCGCTCCGCCCGACGACTTTTCACCCAAAGGCCAGGATTGGGGATTCCCGCCGCCTAACGGATTGGCGCACGCTGAGGACGGCTACCGCCTTTATCGCGACAGCATCCGCAAAATTGTGCGCAGCGGCGGAGCCTTGCGTCTTGATCATGTGATGCGGCTGATTCGGCTATTCTGGATCCCGGCGGGAATGGAGGCGGCACAGGGCACCTACGTTCGGGACCAAGCCACGGACTTAATGCGCATCCTCGCGCTCGAAAGCGTTCGGAGCAGGAACATCATCATCGGCGAAGATTTGGGCACTGTGACGGATGACATGCGTGAGATGCTGGCCCGCTTCCGCATTTTGAGTTACCGGCTCTTCTACTTCGAGCGAAACCGCGACGGCTATTTCAATCCCAGCGCGCGTTATCCCAACCAGGCATTAGTTTCATCCTCCACGCACGACTTGGCGACACTCGCCGGCTTCTGGCAATACCGCGACATCGAGGCGCGGCGTCAAGCAGGCTTGGCGGATGAACATGGCTACCACGAACAGCGCCGAAATCGAGATCTGGAAAAGCAGCGCATGTTAAATATCCTCCACCAGGAGGGCTTGGTTTCCCAAAGCTTCGAACACGATGCGAGCAAAATCCCGGAACTGAGTGGCGAACTCCATAACGGAGTGATTGGATTCCTGGCGCAAACGCCTTCCATGATTCTGTTGCTGAATCAGGAAGATTTGACCAAGGAGACGGAACAACAGAATCTACCCGGATCAACCTCCGAGTATCCGAACTGGCAGCGGAAAATGCGAGTTCGCATGGAAGATTTGCGCGGGCCGGAGATGGCGCCTTACGTGTCGATGGTGCGTTCTCAGATGGAGCGTACCGGGCGATTGGGATGACACGGCGAACGGCTGTCGCATTTGGTCTCGGATCGCTGCTGGGCATGCGGGCCGCGCAGACAAAGAGGATAGTTCTGATTAGCGGCGATGAAGAGTACCGGTCCGAAGAGTCCTTGCCTCAACTAGCAAAGATCTTACACAAATATCATGGCTTTCGCTGCACCGTTTTGTACGCGATCAATCGAAAAACCGGAGCTATTGACCCCGAACAACTCGATAACATCCCGGGCCTGGCGGCGCTGGACACGGCCGACTTAATGCTGATCGCCACCCGCTTTCGTGACCTCCCCGACGAGCAGATGAAGCACATCGCGGACTACGTCGAGTCCGGGCGGCCCATCATCGGTCTGCGGACCGCAACCCACGCCTTTCAACTCAAATCGAGCCCGACGTACGCCAAGTACAGTTGGGACGCTCCCACCGGCGGCTTCGGAAGAATGGTGCTGGGCGAGACCTGGATCAACCATCACGGTGAGCATGGCAAGCAGAGCACCCGCGGCCTATGCAATTCCGGTGAAGCAAAGAATCGCATCCTGACGGGCATCCGCGACGGCGACCTATGGAGCGCCACTGATGTCTACGAAGTGCGCTTGCCGCTCCCCGGCGACAGCCGGGTGCTTGTCTACGGTCAAGTTCTTACAGGAATGAATCCGTCCGACCCGCCAGTTGCGGGAGCGCTTAACAATCCCATGATGCCGATCGCCTGGGTTAAAAGCTACACCGGAGCAAGCGGTCAGACAGCCCGCGTGTTCGCAACCACCATGGCAACCGCCGAAGACTTTCTCAGAGAGCCAAACCGCCGGCTATTGGTTAACGCCTGCTACTGGGCGCTAGGCCTGGAAGCGCAAATCAAACCATCGGCCCGTGTCGCACTTGTCGGTGAGTACCATCCCCATCCCTTCGGCTTCGGCGGGTTTACCAAGGGCATGAAGCCCGAGACGCTATAAACTCAAATCTTGACGAATCAGCGACGAGAAACCGCCAGCATCGAACGTGAGGAGGATGGTTTTGTCTTGCCTCGTCCAGAACTGGATGTCGCGCTTAAACTATCGGCTATTGTGTGAGCATCGAGGAGAGCATTCGATGCCATACCTGACAACTAACCGAATACAGCTTTACTACGAAGAAAGCGGTGAAGGCGATCCTTTGCTGTTGATTATGGGCATCACAGCTCGCGGCTCTGTCTGGCGTAGCCACGCCGATAGCTGGGCGCAAGAATTCCGCTGCCTCATGCCGGACAACCGCGGCGTCGGATTGAGCGACAAGCCGGCCGGTCCGTACACCAGCGCGCAGATGGCCGACGATTGCGCCGGCTTACTTTCCGAACTCGGCATCAAACAAGCGCGAGTCGCCGGCTGTTCCATGGGCAGTATCATCGGGCAGCAGCTTGCGTTGCGGCATCCGGAAATGGTGCGTAGCCTGGTGCTCATGTGCCCATGGGCGCGCTGTGATCGTTATGCCCGCGATATCTTCACGCACTTGAGCAACATCAAGAGCCGTTTGCGCCCCGAAGAATTCGCCACCTATACGCAACTTTTGATCTTTACAAAGCCCTATTGGGACAACGATGCCGGCTTCGCCGAATTACAGAAGGCCCGTGAAGCCGCTGCCATCGACCCTGTGCCGCAAACCGTCCACGGTTTTGAAGGACAGGCCGCCGCGTGCGTTTCACACAACACCTTGGACACCCTGCACAAAATCGCCTGTCCCTCCCTGGTCATTGGAGGCAGAAACGATATTTTTACGCCGGCGTGGATGGCGGAAGAGATTGCCGGGCGCATTCCCAATTGCGATTTGCACCTCTACGACAACGCCGGTCATGCATTCAACTTGGAGTGTCTGGCGGACTTCAATCCGCGCATCCTTGATTGGCTTCGAGAGCACTAAAAATGCTGTTATTCCTGTTTCTGCTCCTCCTCCAGTCGCCCTCCCCTCAGCAGTTGTTCGTCGACAACTGTGCGTCCTGTCACGGAACCGATGCGCGCGGAACGGCGCAAGGTCCGGGTCTTACCATGAACCCGCGCGTGGCGGGGCAATCTCAGCAGCAGTTAAGGTCATTTCTTGAACAGGGCAATGTGGCGGCGGGTATGCCGGCCTTTGGAGATCTACCGCCCGCCCATCTAAAAGCCATCGCGGGATTCTTGCGAGAGATGAACGCCGACACGATTCTCCCTACCATTACCGCCAGTGATCCTGCTCGCAATCTGACCTGGGGACCGCCGCAGTCGGGCGACTGGCTTACCTACAATGGCAACGAGTCGGGCAATCGATACAGCCCATTGAAAGAAATAAACACTGCAAACGTCTCTTCGCTGAAGCTGAAATGGATCTTTCCTATTTCGTACTTTGGCCTGGAAGTCACGCCCCTGGCGGCGGATGGAGTGCTTTATGTGACCGGCCCGAATCAGGTTTTCGCCCTTGATGCGCTCACCGGGAATCCCATTTGGCACTATGCACGGCCCGCCACGGCCGGACTGGTGGGTGATGCCAGGCTAGGCACGAATCGCGGCGTGGCTCTCTTGGGCGGCAAGGTCTTCTTCGTTACCGACAACGCTCATATTGTGGCGCTGGACCGTGCAAGCGGCAAGTTGTTGTGGGAGACGGCCATGGCGCCGTCAACCGAAGTGCAACATTACGGCGCCACAATTGCGCCGCTAGTAGTGGGTGACAAAGTGGTGGCTGGCGTCTCCGGCGCAGACTCCGGCATTCGCGGTTTTGTTGCCGCATTCAGAGTCGATAACGGCGAACTGCTCTGGCGGCGATGGACAGTCCCGAAAAAGACGGAAACCGATACCGAAGGCGGGTCAACCTGGCTCACCGGTTCTTACGATGCCTCGACCGGCCTGCTGTTCTGGGCCACCGGTAATCCCTGGCCGGATAGCGAAGACACAGGCCGCCCCGGGGACAACCTGTACACCGATTGCGTTCTGGCGCTGAATCCTGCGACGGGCGAAATCAAATGGCATTATCAGTTCACCCCCCACGACCTGAATGATCGGGACGCCACTGAGCCCAACGTTCTGGTGGACACCACTTATAAAGGCAAGCCATCCAAAATTCTGCTGCATGCGGACCGGAATGGCTTTTTTTACGTGCTGGACCGAACCAACGGAAACGTGTTGCTGGCGAAACCCTTCCTGCATCGGGTTGACTGGGCTTCGGGAATCGGATCGGATGGCCGGCCAATTGTGAAAAATGCGCGCGGCTGCCCAAGCGACGCGGCTAACTGGGATTCCACCGCCTATTCGCCGGAAACCGGCCTGTACTACTTTATGGCTTTGGAAGAATGCGTCGGCGATCATCCCGGCGGTTACCCGGAGCAGTCCGGCCAGCACTTTCTTCGAGCCATCAACATCGAAACGGGCGCTATCGCCTGGGAGGTTCCCCAACCAGGCGCCGCGCGAGCTAAGACTTGGACGGGAGTACTGGCCACCGCCGGCGGCCTGGTGCTTTATGGCCAGCCAAATGGCGGCTTCGCCGCCGTAGACCAGAAGAACGGCAAAACCTTATGGCAGTTCGGGACCAACGTACGCATGAAAGCCTCGCCTATGACCTACACCGTCAACGGAAAACAGTACTTCGCTGTGGCTGCCGGACCAAACATCCTATGCTTCGGCCTGTAGTGGAAATCGGGTCTATTCGCTGAACCTGCCCGGATCCGCAATGCGGGTGCATCATCAAGTCAAATCGGCCGCTAAAGCAGCCAACTCCTCATTGGTCTTAAGTCATGGGAACCCAACTCCGGCCCAAAACTTCCGGCGCGCACCTCGCGATTTTTCTTGCCATGAATCGCAATTAGTGATAAGTATATTGCAGATTGCAATAATGACGGTCGCAGAGAAAATTCGCTACTTGCGTTTTGTAGAAGGGCACCTGCGCGGCCTGGGTCGCGAGATGACTCAAAAGGAGACGGTGTCCGCCATTCGGGCGGAGATGAAGAAGCCTTTGAGCCAGTCGTATCTGTCGCAATTGGAGAACGGTAGCCGGCGTCACTTGACGAATACGTCGCGGCTGCTGTTGGCAAAATTCTTCAAGGTACATCCGGGCTACCTTGTCGACGACCCGGAAGGTTTCCAGACTGAACTGATCAGTGATTTTGGCGACCAGGAAGACAAGCTTGATCTGTGGCTGATTCAAGGCGCCGAAAAGTTTCGCAGGGATGGCCAGCTCTCGGAAGCTTTGCTTGAAATTGCACGGCACGAAGACACACGGAAGTGCGTGCTGCTGCTGGCCTCGGTATTGGAAACGCCGGACTTATTTCACCGGCTGTGGGACGTGTTGAAGCCCAGGGAAGGGGGCGCATCATGAATTGGCCTGAAATTTTCTTGACCTGCTTCGGCGTGGGTACGCTGTGGGCGCTGGTTTCGTTGTTATTAGGTGGCTTGCATTTCGGGCACGCGAATCTGGGTCACCACGTTGGTCACCATTGGTCTGTTGGCCATCATGGACCGGTCCACCACGGAACCGGCTCCCACGCGCACGCAGGGGATTCGGGGACAGGTCATCATCTTCCAGGTTGGTTGATGAGCCTGCTGAACCCGAGCTGTCTGGCGGTCTTTCTGGCCTGGTTCGGTGGAACTGGTTATCTGTTGTCGAAGTATGACGGACTCTTGCTTTGGATGAATGTCGCGATTGCTTCCGCTTTCGGTCTGGTCGGCGCTTGGATACTCGCGCGCTTTCTGGGCTGGCTGATGCAGCATGAGCGAGTCATGAACCCGGCCGACTACGACATGGTGGGCGTGTTGGGCCGCGTATCAAGCACCATCCGGGCCGACGGCGTCGGCGAAGTGATTTATCTGCATGAAGGCGTCCGCCGCTTGCTTTGCGCTAAGAGCGAAACCGGCGTGGCCATTTCGCGCGGAGAAGAAGTGATTGTCACTCACTTTGAAAAAGGCGTTGCCTATGTACGTACCTGGGAGGCGATGACCCAGACGGCCCTGGAAAACCGGCCGCAAAGCATCGTTTAAGCGAGGAATTACATGTTAGGTGAAATTTTAATCATTGCGATCTTGATTGTCCTGGTGGTGCTGGTGCTGATGGCAACCGCCGCCGGATTGTTTCGCAAGGCGGGTCCGCATGAAGCGCTGATTGTGTATGGCCTGCGGAAGACCCGGATTATCAACGGCGGCGGTACCTTCATCATTCCGATGATTGAGACCTACCGGCAGTTGTCTTTGCAGTTGATGTCTTTTGATGTGGCGCCCCAACAGGATATGTACACCAAGCAGGGCGTTGCCGTGACAGTGGAAGCCGTGGCGCAGATTAAGGTTAGAAGCGATCCCGAATCCATTCGCACCGCGGCTGAGCAGTTCTTGACTAAAACCGAGGCGTCGCGCGAAGGCCTCATCCGGCTGGTCATGGAAGGCCACCTGCGCGGCATTATCGGCCAGCTTTCAGTGGAGCAGATCGTGAAGGAGCCCGAGATGGTGGGCGACCGGATGCGTTCGACCTGCGCCGACGATATCAGCAAAATGGGGCTGGAAGTGGTTTCCTTCACCATCAAGGAAGTTCGCGACAAGAACGACTACATCACCAACATGGGGCGTCCGGATGTGGCGCGTATCAAGCGGGACGCGGAAATGGCAACCGCCGAGGCCGAGCGGGATACCGCCATCCGGCGCGCCGAAGCCATGCGCGCCGCGTCAGTCGCTCGCGCTCAAGCCGACCAGGAGCGCGTGCTGGCGGAGACATTATCGTTAGCGGCGCAAGCTGAATCTCAGCGTGATCTGGAGATCAAGCGTGCACAGTTTACTGAGATCGTGAAACGCCAGCAGGCGCAGGCTGACAAGGCTTACGACATACAAGCCAACATCATGCAGCAGCAGGTAATGATGGAAGCGGTGAAAATTCGCCAAGTGGAAAAAGAGGGTGAAGTAAAGGTTCAGGAAGCCGAAATTCTGCGCCATGAAAAGGAACTGATCGCCACGGTTCTAAAGGGCGTGGAAATTGAGCGCCAGCGCATAGAAACCCTGGCTGAGGCATCCCGTCGCAAGATGATCGCCGAAGCTGAAGGCTCCGCCCAAGCTACGCGTTTGCAGGGTGAAGCCGATGCCGATATCATTCTACGCAAGGGTGAAGCGGAAGCAAAGGCAATGAATGTGAAGGCGGAAGCCTACCAGGAATGGACTCAGGCGGCCGTTGTGGATAAGCTGATCTCCAGCATGCCCGAAATCGTGCGCGCCCTGGCTGCGCCACTGGCCAACGTGGATAAGATCACCATCGTCTCCACCGGCGAAAATGGCGCCACCGGTATGAACAAGGTGACCGGAGATATGACAAAAATTGCTGCGCAAATCCCCGCATTGTTCGAAACTCTTTCCGGCATGCAGATGTCGGAGTTAATGAGTAAGGTGCGCGGGTTGGGCGACCATTCCAACAGCAGATCAGTGGCTGGCAAGGACGATCGGTAAGGGAGAATCGATGGCATTACTGGACAGAGTGACCACGCTCATAAAGGCGAACTTGAATGACCTGATAGACAAGGCCGAAGAACCGGAGAAGCTGCTCAAGCAGCTTCTCCTTGATATGCAGAACCAGTACATGCAGGTTAAGACGCAAGTAGCGATTGCCATTGCCGACCAGCATCTGCTGAACAGAAAGCAGCAGGAAAATCTCGATCTTCAAACGGAGTGGCTGCGAAAAGCCGAACTGGCCCTCCAGAAAAATGATGAAGAACTGGCCCGTGCGGCAGTGGAGCGCTCCTTAACCTACGAGAACGCCGCTCGCAACTTTTCCCAACAGGTGGAAGATCAATCGCACAGCGTACAGATTCTGCGCGATGCCCTGCATCGGCTGGAACAGAAGATGACGGAGACGAAATCCAAGAGCGAGTTGCTGATTGCTCAACACCGGCGAGCCCGTTTAGCTATGCGTACCGGTGGCGCCATGGCGGAATTTCAACAGGACGTGGCCTTCGACCGCGCGCGCACTAAGGTCGCCGAAGAAGAAGCTCGCGGGCTCGGCCAGCAGGTCTTAGGCGCCATGCCTGACGTCGAACAAAAAATAGCCGCTTTGGAAAAATCAGATCAGGTGGACAGGCTCTTGGCGGAGTTAAAAGGCAAAACGTTGCTGTTGCCCAAGAAGGCCTCCTAGTGTTGTTGGTTTTCAGTGCCCGCACCCGCCGCTCGCACATCCTTTAACACCACGCACCAGGGCGAATATCCACGCTTGCGCGAATAAGCATCGTCCTCCACCTGCACCAGTAAATCCAGTTTCGCGCCGGGCTCAAAAAAATGCGCGCGGTCTCCGAAACTCCAAGCTTTACAACTCATCAGCCGCCCGCTATGACGCAGCGGAACACTGAAATGCTTTCCTTCAGTCAACACCCTTGCCGGACCAGCCACCTCGGCGCCCTGCACATAAAACAGTGGGGCCGTATTGCCAAACCCAAACGGTCCCAGCCGCTCCAACTGTTCGACACAACCTTCATCGAATTCTGAAAAGGAAGCCCCGGCATCTGCCGTGTATTGCGGACGCATATCATCCGCTGTCAACACAGTGGCGGCATACTCATGAAAGCGCTGCTGAAACTCTTCCAGATGATGTGCCGCAAGAGTCACCCCGGCCGCCTGCCGGTGACCGCCGAACTTCGCAAACAATTCCGGCATCTTCTCCAGCGCCTCTAACAGATGAAAACCGGCAATACTGCGCCCCGAGCCGGATAAGTGTGGCCCTTGATCTTCAGCCATGCTTGTCGCGTTACTCAATACAAAGACTGGCCGCGAGAGCCGCTCCACTAACCTGCTGGCCACAATGCCCAGCACTCCCAGATGCCAATTCTCGCCTGCAAAAACAAAGGCGGTTCTCTCTGCGAAGCCCGCCATTTCCTGGCACTGCTGCAAAACTGCCTCCACAATCTCGGCCTCCACCTCCTGGCGCTCCCTATTCAGCGTGTCCAGTTGTTCCGCGATCTGCTTCGCGCGATCCGCATTGTCGGTGAGAAAAAGCTCAATGACATCTTTAGCCGTGGCCATCCGGCCGGCCGCGTTAATTCGCGGCGCCAGCCGAAACGCCACTTGATGGGCCGAAGGAGACTCACCTTCATCCAGCCCGGCCACCGTCATCAAAGCCCGTAACCCGGCATTCTTCACGCGCCGCATGCCGCTGAGCCCGCGCTGAACAATAACGCGGTTTTCACCGGTGAGAGGAACAATGTCGGCCACCGTCGCAATAGCAACCGGCTTCAAAAACGAATCCAGCAGGGCCGCTTGGCGTGCTTCCGGCTGGTCGCTGCGCTTCAACAACGCCTGCACCAGCTTCAAAGCAACGCCTGCGCCGCACAAGTTTTTGTTCGGGTATTCGCAGTCCCGGCGATTAGGATTCAGAACGGCCAGCGCGGGGGGAAGTTCCTGCTCCGGCAGATGGTGGTCCGTCACAATCACGTCAATGCCGATAGCCTTGGCATGGCGCACCACTTCGCTCGCCCGAATGCCCGTATCTACGCTGACAATCAAGCGGACGCCACCGCGCGCGGCATGGTCAATCACCTCGCTCCGCATGCCATAGCCGTCTTTCAAACGATGCGGAATATGGAAACTGGCGCAGCCGCCCAAGATCTCGATGGCCTTCTTCAAAACAACTACCGACGTCGTGCCGTCGACGTCGTAATCGCCGTATAGAAGCACGAGTTCGCGCCGTTGAATCGCCTCCCACAAGCGCTCGACGGCCAGGTCCATGTCACGCATGGAGTAGGGATCTAACAGGTCATCCAGGGTAGGGTCAAGAAAGCGCTGACCGCTAGCTACGTCAAAGCCGCGGTTAGCCAGCACCCTCGCCACCAGCGGAGTCAATGCGAGCGTCCGGCTTAATACATCCGCTTGCGGCACACTTTTAGCAGGCAAATGCCAACGTGCTGGCGCACGCTTTGGCGCGGCAGCGCCGTTTTGAGAGGGCGCCATCTGTGATGAGTTCCAGTCTAGTTGTTCGAAAAGTAGCCGCTCACCGGACCGTCGCCTGTCTCTTCATCTGAGATTTGACCTGAGGCGGCGTCCAGTTCCAGCCAGATGTCTTCCAAAGTGTCATGCCAATCCGAATGCAACTCAAACTGGTAAACCCTTCCATCCACTGTGAAGGAAAGGCTGATGAGACTGGTAAAACCTTCGTAACCTTGCAACGCTTTCAGGCGCTTCTCATAATTGCGCTTCTCTTCGCGGGTGAAGTCACAAACTTCCAGCTGATCCAGTGCTTCGTCAATGCTGCTCTCAGAAAAAGATTCAGAATGAAAAACCATCAGCTTAGCGCCGGCATTGGCGGCGACGCCCACAAAATCACGAAAATCCGCATGCTTCTCCGTGTCCCAGGACACGTGAATGAGGCTCTCCGTCATCTGGTCGTAACCAAAGAACACAGGGATGTGCTTCTCCTCAAGATAAGCCTCAATCTCCGCCCGCGTTTTTTCAAGATCTATTGCCATTCGCTTCAAACTAGCAAATTCAGAATTCTTTACCGGAAACCCGTTACTTTCGGCTGTTCCACACTTAAATCGTGCTCGCCTGATTGGTAACTAAAATCCAGCGGTACACATCGTTAGCTCCAGCGCATGAACAGCTTCTTTCGTATTGTCGTCTTGCAACTCGTTATCTTAGGCGCATGTTTCGCTCAAAGCGGTTTCGTCAGATCATCGGGCCAGCCGATCCCCGGCGCCACCATCACCGTAACCCAGGGAACGCAGACTCTTTCGACGGTAACCGACGCCGATGGCCATTATACGTTTCCCCCGCTCGCGCCGGGAGCCTGGAACGTGACCATCGATATGTTCGGATTCACACCAATGACGACGAGCCTGGACTTTTCCGTTGCCAAAGAACCGGAGAACTTCGATCTTGAATTGAAGCCATCGCGCATCTTAGAGCGTTTCCAACAGCAGGGCGGGAGCGCCGGCGCAACCGGGCAGAGGCCCTTCCAAGCCGGTGCTGCCGGAGGCGCGCCCGGTGGAAGGTCTCCAGGGCAAAATAGGCAGGGAGCGAGCCAGCAATTCGATCAGCAGATCGAAAGTGAACTGAATTCCTCGCAAAGCCCGGCCGACACTGCCGCAGCAGGAGCAAACAGTAACGAGTCTTTTTTAGTGTCGGGCAGTTTGAGTCCCGGCCTGTCGCAAGGTGCACAAGCCGATTCTGGTCCCGACATGCGCTTCGGCGGCTCGGGAGGCTTAGCTGATGCTTCTGGCAATCCTGCCGGCAACCCGTTCGGACAACAACAGGGCGGCGCAGCTTCTGGAGGCGGCTTTGGTGGCGGTGGCGGCTTTGGTGGAGGCGGTGGTCGCGGAGGTGGCGGTGGTGGTGGCTTTGGAGGCCGCGGTGGTGGTGGTGGAGCAAATGGCCGCAGACCAGGCCAGGGTGGCGCACAATTCGGCAATTATCGCCGTAGAAATCAACAGATTCGCGGACAGGCCTCTTTCACCCTGCAGAATTCTGCATTGAACGCTAAGCCCTTCTCTTTGAACGGCCTCGACATTCCGCAAGCCGCTTATGCACAAAGCCGCTTCAGTCTAATCGTGGGCGGCCCGCTGGTCATCCCCAAGATCATTAAAGATCCAAATACCCAATTCTTTCTGACCTACTTTGGAACACGATCGAAAAGCCCCAGTCTCTTCACCGAAACAGTGCCCACGCTGGCTGAACGAGCCGGGGATCTCTCGCAGGCCACGCAATCCCTCGGAACCAATGCCACCAGCGTGCCGGTGACAATTTACAACCCCACCACTCATCTGGCGTTCCCTGGCAATGTCATTCCAAGCAGTCTGCTGAATCCCATCGCGTTGGGGCTTCTAAATTACTACCCGCTGCCGAATCAGCCGGGTGTCGCCAACAATTATCAATACGAGACAACCGCCGCGAATAATAGCGATAACGTTGGCTTCCGCATCCAACGTAATATCACGAAAAAAGATCGTCTATTCGCCAACATCCAGTATCAAAGGCGCGACGGCGACACCGCACAGGCGTTCGGCTACTTCGATACCACCAGCGGATACGGCCTTTCCACAAATCTCGGTTGGACCCGAAACATCTCTACCAACGTCATCAGTAACCTGCAATTCAAGTTCACGCGTAATCGCACGCAGTTGACGCCCTACTTTTCTAGGCTGTCAGACGTGGCTTCTGAACTGGGAATCGCGGGCACTCCGAAGAATCAACTGGATTACGGTCCACCCACACTGAACTTCACCAACTTCGGTTCTCTCTCGGACGGAAATTACTCTCTGGCGCGCGTTCAAACCCAAGGCATCACCGAAGCGTTGAGCTATCTTCACGGTCTCCACAACTTCAGCTTCGGTGGAGGTTACACGCGGCCCGATCGTGCCATATTGAGTTCGCCCAACGGTCGCGGCACGTTCAACTTCACCGGTGAAGCCACTAGCCAGATTAACTCCGCCGGGCAAGTCGTCAGCGGAACAGGATACGACTTGGCCGACTTTCTGCTCGGTCTGCCGCAATCCAATTCCATCCAGTACAACAGCCAGAACGACTACTTTCTGCAAAATCAATTTGCGCTTTACGCTCAGGATGAATGGAAAGTAAGATCCAACTTTACAGCCATCATCGGCCTTCGCTACGAATACTTTGCGCCCCCTCATGAAAAATATGGCCGCCTGACGAATCTGGACATCGCACCCGATTTCGCAGCCGTCTCCCCGGTGGTGGCGAACGGCACCGGTCCTTATTCAGGCGCCTTCTCTAGCGGAGTCATCAATCCCGATCGGCACAACTTCTCTCCGCGCGTGGCCATCGCCTGGAAGCTCACTCAGTTCAAAAAATCGACAGTGATCCGCTCCGGCTACGGGATCTACTACAACGGTCAAGCTTATATTTCGCTGGATACTCAGCTGGCTGATCAGCAACCGTTCGCCACGTCCCTCAATGTCAACACCAACGCCACTGATGTGTTGACTCTCAATAACGGCTTCTTCGTTCCCACAACTACTCGCACCCAGGCCATCACCAATACCTTCGCCGTGGGCCGGAACTATCGAACACCCTACGCGGGCACATGGGACTTCTCCATTCAGCGCGATCTGGGAGGCGGCTTCTTCACGGATATCGGTTACGTAGGAACCAAGGGCACTGGCCTGGACGTTCGCACGCTGCCCAATGAAGCACCGCCCGGCAGCACCGTTGTCGAGTCAGCCCAAAAAACCCAATTGGGCAATGCCGTCGGTTTCACCCTTGATCAATCCGTAGGCAATTCCATCTTCAATGCTTTGCAAGCCCGCCTGAATCGGCGCTTCAATCACGGGCTCTCATTCCAAGCCTTCTACCAGTTTGCTAAGTCCATAGACGATTCATCAACGTTCGGCGGGGCGGGGAACACAGTAGCTCAGAACTGGCTCAACATCTCAGCCGAACGCGGCCTGTCCAGTTTCGACGTTCGCCACCAGTTTACTCTGGGCTTTGTGTGGACGTCTCCCGTTGCCGGGCCGGGCAACCACATGCCAGGCGACTCGTTCCTAGGCAGGCTCTTGAAAGACTGGCAGCTCAGCGGTAATCTAACCGCCCAAACAGGCAATCCCTTAACCGCGCGCGTTCTGGGTAACTCACAGCAATTAGCGCAAACCGGCGGTGTGGGCAGCGGACGCGCCGAAGCCACCGGCGAACCCATTTCGGGTGGTACCGGCCAGTTCTTCAATCTGGGTGCGTTCACTCTCCCGCCCACCGGCGAGTATGGCGACGCCGGGCGCAATACCATTCCAGGTCCCGGGCTGATCAACCTGAATGCCGCCTTCGCGCGCTCATTCAACCTTTCGGAAAGGCGCCGCATCGAATTCCGTATAGAGTCGAATAACGTGTTGAATCATGTCAACTACACGAACCTATATACCGTGGTGGATTCTGTGAATTACGGACTACCTAGCGCGGCGTCAACCATGCGAACGCTTCAGGCGGTGGTGAGGTTACGCTTTTGAAACTCCTTGCTCCCCTTCTGGTCTTCTTGTTAATGGTGCAACCCGCCATTCCGCAGGACGCCCACTTCTCGCTCACCACAAACGTTGTGACGGTGAATGTCACGGTCTTAGACCGCAACGGCAAACCCATGGAAAACCTGACGAAAGACGATTTCGAGATCTTTGAAGACGGCAAGCCTCAAAAGCTACAAGCCGTAGACTTTCAGCACTTACAAGCCAACGTGCTTCCGCCGGTAACTGCTGCTGATGCTCTGCCACCCCCTGCTCCCAAGGGCTACAACCCGAATCAGGACAAAGCTCTAGCTCGCGCCCAGCTCCTGACCAAATATCAGGATCGCCGGCTCATCGTTATGTTCTTCGATTTCTCCTCGATGGAGCCCGCCGAACAGGCCAGGGCACGCGACGCCGCCATCAAGTTTCTGAAGAGTCAGATGACCGCCAGCGACTCCGTCTCCGTCATGGTTTATTCCAGCGCTCTGAAGACTATCCAAGAGTTCACTGCCGACCGTGATTTACTCATCAACAAGATCGATAGCTTCAGGCTCGGCGATTCCAGCGAAAACGCAAGCGTCGCCGATGAGGGATCAGATTCGCAGGATGCCAGCGGCCAATTCGTGGCCGATGAAACAGAATTCAACATCTTTAACGCCGACCTGAAACTGGCCGCGCTTGAGGATGCCGCCCGCACTCTCGGCCAATACCCTGAAAAAAAAGCACTCGTCTATATATCAAGCGGTCTGCAGAAGAACGGTGTCGATAACCAATCTCAGTTGCGCGCCACGGTGAACACAGCTATTAGAGCCAACGTCGCTTTCTATCCCATCGATGCCCGCGGCCTTTCGGCGCTGGTGCCGGGCGGCGACGCCACTCAGGCATCCTCCTTTGGCACCGGCCTCTATAGTGGCTCCACGCAAGTTTCCAATCGCAATAACTTTCATAATCAACAGGAGACTTTAGCAACTCTCGCTCTCGACACAGGAGGCAAAGCGCTGTTGGATTCAAATGACCTGACCGAGGGCATACGCCAGGTGCAGAAAGACTTTTCCAGTTACTACGTACTTTCTTACGTTAGTTCAAACACCGCGCAGGATGGCCGCTATCGCCGCATTCAGGTAAAACTATCGCCGAAGGTCGCCGCACTCAAAGTGAAACTGGATTACCGCCAGGGCTACTATGCTTCCACCACCTTTGCACACATGCGAGATGCCGACAAAGAGGCCCAGTTGTCACAGGCCATGCTCTCCGACAATCCTGTCACCGATTTGCCTCTCGCCGTCGAAGTCGACTACTTCCGGCTAGAGAAGGATAAGTATTTCATCGCCGTCTCCGTGAAGGTCCCCGGCTCCGCCCTCGTATTCCAAGGCAAGGGAGCAAAGCAGGGAACAGCCATGGACTTCATCGCTGAAGTCTACGATTCTCGCAACCGCTCCGCCGCAACCGTCCGCGACACCATTCCGCTGAAACTCGATCAGACCACAGCCGGCAAGGTAATTCAAAAAAGCATCCAATATGATACCGGCGTCACTTTGACGCCCGGAACCTACAAGCTGAAATTCATCGCTCGCGAGAACGGCGATGGCAAAGTAGGTACCTTCGAGAGCTCATTCACCATCCCTGATTTGAATACTGAGAAGGTCCTTCGAACAAGTTCCCTAATCTTAAGCAACCAACGCGAGAAACTGGCCGACCAAGTAGCGGGCGTCAAAAATAACAAGAAATTGGTAGCCGCCAACCCCCTGATAGCCGACGGCCAGCAGCTCATGCCCAATGTGACCAAAGTCTTCCGCCCCAGCCAGAGCATGCTCGCCTACGTCGAAGTCTACGACCCAACCATTCCTGACTTCCTGCCTGAAAACTTCAAACGCGCCAACATCCAGGCCAGCCTGGCGCTCTATCAGGACAACAAAAAAGTCTTCGAATCGGCCGCCGTTCGAGCCAACAAGCTAACCGATTCGCGCAACTCCACGCTCCCCGTGTGGCTGCAAATCCCCCTGGCCAACATCGCCCCTGGCAAATACGATTGCCAAGTGAACCTGATCGACGATTTCGGCCACAAATTCGCGTTCCCCCGAACCCACATCGCTATCCTGGCCAACCAGAAGCTGGAGGCTGGAGTGTCGTGACAATAACAACCGGGCGTTTTCAGGCCTCCTCTTGTCAGACAAGCGGTCTCTAAAACCCTTCTCAAAGAACAAAACACCGGCACGAAGGCGCTAACCGAAATAGGAAATCGGCCAGAACTCAATTAGAAGACCGGGGAGGGGAAGACTTTTTACTGGTACTCAAGTAGCGAGGGAGTTGAACATGGGTTTCCAGCGTCGACACGATTGCTGCAGTCATTGTTGCCGTTTACCTCGCCGTCACCTTTAACAGCGTTGGTTGGGCAGTGGGTAAGGAAAAAACGGATTGAATGCCTAGCAGCGTCCTGCCCATATAAAGCCGATATCCAATTGAGCTGGCCCATCGCACGAGTGCAGACTTCCCTTTGTCGTTTCTTGAAACACCCCGCTGATGGAAGGATTGGAGCACCTTGTAGAGTGTGCAGAACATCTTTTACGCGGAAACGGTGCTGCTGCACGGAAGTCCATTGGTACTCCAACATCGCGAGTTCACACCTATCGGACTGCCGAGGCAGGAGTGGCCCGCGCGTCCGAACCGTAAGTGGACGAGAGCGAGACTACGGCCTCATGCGATGGATGGTCATGTTGGATTCTAAACGCGTTTCTCTTCGTTAGCCCTTTTCGACCCGCGCTTTTATATCCGAGTACGCGCTATCGATGAGCCGCCTCAGGGCTTCATCGTTAGCAGGCTTTCCCGGTCTCAGTTTCAGATGGCGCATGAACTTGCCAGTACCTTGCAACAAGCGGACCGGATCGAACAGCGATGCGCCCTGAAAGAACCCAACGTTGACGTGGGAGATGAATACATTGACATAGCCGAAGGGCACATCTCCAAAACATGCAACCGGACAGCCGTCATGCAACAACTCCCTGACTTCATCCCCGCAATTTCGCATCACCTCAAACCACTTATGTGCGATGGCTCCCAATTCACCGGCATGCTCTTTCATCCACGCATCGATGGCGGGGTCCCGCTGGACAGCGCCATTGAATCGCAGCAATTCTGTCGTTTCCAAGGATTTAAAGTATCATCGGTGGCGTCACCTTAGACGGCCTCACAGAGTTTTAGCGCGTTATCCCGCCCATGGTGCTCGCAAAGACCAATCGGTCAAACGGCGTCCCCGCACCTGGCCGCAAGCGTCTGCAGCCCAAGGTTTGTGGCAGAAAGGCGGGCCACCACGATGATGAGGAAGACAGCCAACCCTGTGCCGGCGGCGACCTGCCAGGGCAGATAGGAGCCGCGCAGGTCCACATTGGTGGTGAAGACGTGGTAGAAAAGCGCGGTGCCGGCGATGCCGAGCGATTAACCGATGACGCCGACCAGCATGGCCTGCCGGCGGGAGTCAAGATGCAGGAATTTGCGGAATTCCAAGACGCTTTTTTCGGCAAAGGTTGAATTTGGGGCTGGAGTGAAGGGGTGGGCTGAACAACAGAGAGCGCGGTGGCAGAAGTGCAGTTATATCGGTTCGAAATCACCGAACAGGACTTGTTCTGTCCTCGTGAAGGATTAAGAAATGCCTTCCTGCCAATCTCGAGACAATGATCAAACCATTGACGCCGCTGGTCTTATGTCCGAACAGACGGCCGTCGCAGCCACACGGTGTTACCCCTATTCGCGCCACAAAACCCGCTTTTCGGCCGGTGACGTATTATCCAAAAGGTTTGTCATTATCCGCTTCCTGGGATCAGGGGGCATGGGCGAAGTGTACGAAGCTCGAGATCGCCTACTCCAGGACTCACCCATTGCCATCAAGACGCTCTCGGGCGAGTTAGCATCTTCAGCCGAAGGGCAGGACCGGCTTCAGAAGGAAGTCCTGCTGGCTCGCCAAGTGACCCATCCCAACGTCTGCCCCATCTATCAGATGGATCAGCATGAGGACGCACAAGGGGTGTGCCGCTACCTCACAATGAAGCTGCTTCCCGGAGAAACTCTGGCGGCGCGTCTGGAACGTGATGCCCTCAACCCCGCTGAAGCAGAAATCGTCATGCGCCACATTGCGGCGGCGCTGCATGCGGCGCATCGCGTGCAGATCATCCACCGCGACATAAAACCCGCCAACATCATGCTTGACGGGTGCCGCTACGCCATCAAAGCGATAGTCATGGATTTTGGGCTGGCGCGATCTTTTGATAGCGATGTCACGGTGGCAACGGCCGCGCATGTACTTGGAACCCCGGCGTACATGGCGCCGGAGCTGCTCAAGGGACAAGCGGCTAACAAGGCCAGCGATCTCTACGCCTTTGGACTTGTTCTCCACGAAATGTACGGGGGCAAAAGACCGGATTCCGACTCCGAACCTTTGAAACTTGCACCGGGCGTTTACGCTTCCGGCGCTCCGGATTTTTTGCCTAGCCTGATTACGGAATGCCTCTCCAACGATCCACGACGGAGACTTCGGGCATTTCACCAAGCGATCGCCAAACTAAATTTGGATCCAGAACAGCCTTATTCCCATGGTCCGGCGAGACCGCTATGGACACGCCGCCGCTGGTTGTTGGCGGCAGGGGCGGCCGGATGCGCAGTGGGAGGAACCACGGTTTGGAAGTCGGATGACATCAGCGCATTGCTGCACCCTTTACCGCTTAAGCGCTTTGTGGCGCTGGTCAATTGGCCGCCCACGTTGAATGGTCGTTTCGCGCCGTTACTGAGCGGAGTTCTTGACGCGCTTGAGCACGAGCTAACCCGTGCCGAGGCCTTTGATCACAACTTATACGTCATCCCCTCGCGAGGTATTGCGAAGGATAACCTCGCGCTAAACAAAATACCTGACTTACTCGGCGCAAACCTTGTGCTGGCATCTTCGGCCACCGTCCAAAACGGAGCTGTTCAATTGATGTTGAAGATAATGGATGCGGGCGCCGCTCAGGTGCTTCGTCACAAGGCTATCAGGTGCGCGCTGGACGACGTGACGGCGCTGCCTGAAAGGGCGGTCCGCGTTGCCGCCAATTTATTGGGAGTTGGTCAGTTTGTAAAGCCCGGCGCCCGGCTCAATGCGGGCACTACCTCAGCGGAAGCTTACCGCGCGTTTCAGGCGGGTGAGGTTTTACGGGACAAGCCGAACGACCACGGTTTGGACTCAGCCATTGAACAGTACAAGACCGCAGTCAACGAAGATAGCCGTTACGCCATCGCCTATGCGATGTTGGGCTGGACTTACGGCAGGCTCTTTTGGGTGCGCCACGATCCTGCGGCCCTCGATTTAGCTCAAGCGAACACAAACAGAGCTCTGCTTCTGGACCCGAATCTGGTGGCAGGTCATCAGGTGATGGGCAATCTTTGGTTTTTTCGCGGCAACAGCAGTTCCGCCATCAAGGAGATGGAGCGCGCCTTGAGTCTCGATCCGTCGAATCCGCAGAGCCTGATTTATACAGCTCAGATCTATTTCCAGATTGGTCAGTTTGCTAAAGCCGAAGAGATGTTCCGGAGAGTAGTAGACGCACGCCCCAATTATTGGCTCGCCTACAACTATCTTGGGAATGTCTGTAAAGCGCAAGGCAAGTATCAGGATGCCTTTCACGCTTTCTCCGCGGCCCGTCTGGCCAGTCCGCAGAATACATTCGTGCTGAATGATTTAGGAGAGATGGCTCTGAAGCTGGGCCTGCTGAAGGACTCCCGGGAAAGTTTCGAAAAGAGCTTCTCCATCAGCCCCAGCGGAGTGGCGGCAGCCGACCTTGCGCAGACACTGCGTGCGGAAGGGAAATACACGCAGGCTTTGGCCTATGCGCTTAAGGCGGTCGCTCTTGACTCGAAGGACGACGAACTTTGGCGCGAGGTGGGTGATTGCTACAGCGCGCTTCCCGAGCATAAAGCAAAGTCCTTGAACGCTTACGCGAGGGCGGTTGAGGAAGCAAATCATCATCTTGAAATCAACGATACTGAGGGCGCACGGTGGAGTCTGCTGGCCCTTTACCAAGCCAAACTCGGAAAGCTTAGCGACGCTCGCATGGCGCTGAAGCGCGCGGAGTATTTCGGCGCAACGGATTTAGACTCTTTCCTCACCAAAGCACGCACTCTCGAACTTCTTGGGCTACGCCAGGAGGCGCTCAACCAACTCGCTTCCTGCTTTAAAAACGGCGCTACGAAGTTCGAAATTGGCCTTATCCCTGATCTCGAATCCTTGAGGGCGGATCCTCGCTATCTCACAATTTTTCACCCTAAGTAACGGCCAAAAAGGAGGACTGTTATGAATCGATCAAAGCTGCTTCCGATCGTCGTTTTTGTGATGTGCTTTGCAAGTTCCGCCTGTTTTAAGATCAAGTCCACGAGCTTCGTCGTGGGCGGAAATACTGCGTCGCTACCTGGAATCAGCGAAGACGGGAAACTGAGATGGTTGTCCACCGAGACTGAAGGGTTTGTTGTTCATCTTGGTCCAGTGAGCCCCTGTGTTGGGGGACTCAACGATTTGCCTGCGAATACGACAACCCGCAAAGGCGAAGTCATGGCCGAGGCATCCTGCAAGGTCGCTAAGGATATGGATGGAGCCTATACATATTCCATTGTTCCCGTGAAACCGGCCGTGAATGGATCCGCTGCCGGCGATTCGTCGGGTAACGGGTATCAGGTGATTGCCTTCCATGTGGATTACTGCCCTCTTTGTCCACCCGGGAAGGGTACCGCGTTTAAGAAACGGAAGAAGATAATCCAACTGACTCAGGGCGTAGGTCCAAACATTCTTATTGGATGTGACCAGAAGGGCACGGCGTACGCCCTTGATTCAGATCCTTCGGTTTCTGCCGGTCAGGTCGTGTATTGGACACCGCTAGGCCCAATGAAAAGCACCGACTGGCAAGTTACGGTGCCGCCGGGTTTCTGTAAAGGGGGCAAGACATCATTCGGAACCATCGTGCCAGGTTCTCCGGTGGCATGTACCATTCCGGATAACCCGGCAGTTGGGAAATCGACCTATGGTCTGGAATATAAGAGCACTACTCCAACAAAAGACTGCCGAGGAACCGCAGATATCACTGTCTCAGCCACGCAATGATAAGACTCCTTGTCGCACGCGCGTGAGGGGCGCCCGGGCCAGTAGACTCCATCCCAGCCGTTCCTTCGTTTGCGCGCTGGAAGCGGGCATATCAAGACCAGCGAACATCGCGAGCATCCGAAATGGGCAGCCGCCTCCTTTGTAGACATGCCGACGACCGGTATATGCAAGCCTCGGCCCAAGGCTTCCGCGATGTGTCTAACGCCGCACTTCATGTAAAAAAGGTTTGACACAGTTTTGCGAATGATTATTGCGATTGAACAGGGCAAGTATTCACCTTCGCTCGAGACGGCGTTCAAAGTCGCCACGGTGCTTGGTGTGACACTCGATCAATGCTTCCAGTACGACCGTAAAGGTAAGCGTTAACCTACGCTCAAACAAGTGCGGCCGGTACAACGGGTATGGTTTCGGTCAAAATTGCTTGTCCCGCATGCCGTGAACAGGTGTTTGTGGCAGAATGCGTGGGTGCTCCCAATCCTGACCGAGCGCAAAGAGTGGAAGTTTTTCAGCGTGCTCCCCAAGGCAGCCCCGGGGCTCGCTGTTGCCTGGTGGGCAGCGCTCTTGCTGAGAGGGCTACTGCCGGCGGCTTTTGCGATCGCGATGGGTTTGCTGGTGGGCGATGTGCGAAGCGGCCATGCACTCTCCGGTGCGCTTGCGCTGGTGGGTGGGATCTTCGTTTTATTGCAAGTTCTCAACCCGATTCATCAAGTCGTCGGGAACAACCTGGGAGATCGCACGGCTTCCTGGCTATACGACCGGCTCACTGAGGCGTGCGTTCGACCGCCGGGTATCGGACACCTCGAGGATCCTACCCTCGCGAGCGATCTAACGGTTGCGCGCGATTTCGATCTGGCCATGACTGGCCCTCCTCTTTCTATTTCCATGGATTTCATCGCGAACGGCATGGTGGAGATCATCGGCGGCTTTGCGTCCGCACTGATCCTGGTTGGATATAGCTGGTGGGCCCCTATTGTTTTAATGAGCGCGTGGATGGCGACGCATTGGCTCCTGCGCGAGAGCGCTATTTGGCGCGACCGCAACACGGAAGAGGTACGCGGCGCGCAGCGGGATGCCGACTATGCATATCGGCTTGCCGTGGATCCGCCTGCGAGTAAGGAACTCCGGCTGTTCGGCCTGGCTCAGTGGACTATCGACCGCTTCATAGCACGGCGCAAGCGCCTGCACGAGTTGCAGTATGCAGCGACCCGGCTGAGGGAGCGTCCCGTGATCTGGAGCATGCTGCTGGTGGTGGCTGCGAATGTATTGGTTTTCTGGTCGCTCGCCCATGCCGCCTCTACTAATCGCATCAGTCTAGGTGAAGCCGTTACCTTCGTACAGAGTGCTGTGGGCGTTTCGATGATCGCCTTCGGTGGATTCAGCTGGGCGCTCGACGGTGCCTCTGATCCGGTCGCGGCGGTTCTCCGGCTCGGCGAGGCAATGCGACGGACGGGCGAGCTGCGCGCCGGCAATCGTCCGGCAAAAGGAAAGCCAGAGGGCGAAATACGGCTACGCGATGTAACGTTTGCGTACCCTGTGGAGGGATCGGCTCCTCCGGGAGCGCCGGTGCTGGAGCATTTCGATCTCACAATTCCAGCCGGATCATCCCTCGCGATCGTCGGGCAGAACGGCGCCGGGAAGACAACAATTGCGAAGCTGTTGTGCCGCTTGTACGATCCGCAATGCGGTGCGATCGAGATTGACGGCGTGGACCTTCGCGAGTTCGACATTGCATCGTGGCGCGCGCGCATCACGGCTGTGTTTCAGGACTTCATCCGTTTTGAATTGCCGATGCGAGACAACGTGGCTCCGGCGGGCGCTCCGGACGGTGTGGTTGATGCATCGCTGGAGGCGGCGGGAGCAACGAACCTGGCTGGCTTGGACACAGTGCTTGCGAGGGGTTATGACGGTGGGACCGATCTATCGGGCGGCCAATGGCAGCGGGTTGCGCTTGCAAGGGCACTCGCGTCAGTGAAGCTGGGCGCTGGAGTGGTGCTGCTGGACGAGCCAACCGCACAACTCGATGTGCGAGGCGAAGCAGAGATTTTCGAGCGCGTGCTTGCGGCTACACGACATTGCACGACGATTCTGATCTCCCACCGTTTCTCCACTGTTCGCCACGTTGACCGTATTTGCGTGCTGGAGCAAGGCCGGGTTATGGAGCTTGGCACACATGATCAGCTAATGGCCCTTCGCGGCGGGCGTTACCGGACGATGTTCGATCTGCAGGCGCAGCGCTTCAACATGCCGGAAGAGGAGGGGCTGAGTTATGACGTCCTCCAGTAGTCCGGCGGGCGGGATTGAGCCGCTACCGCCAACGCTTTCGTCCATGTGGCGGTTGTGCAAACTCGGCTACCGGCACGAGCCTGGCTTGATGCTGGGGTCGTTCGCACTATCACAGTTGGCAGCGCTGCCAGATGCGCTGCTCGCCTTATGGCTGGCGCTGCTTGGTGAGGGAGTTGTCCAGCATAGACCCGGACTTGTGGACGGCGCGGCCATCGGGCTCGGCGTGTCGGCAGCCGCGACCTGGTTTCTTCGCACGGTCAGCACGCGGTTGCAGCGCAAGTTCCGGGATAAGGTGACCATCGCGCTGGAGTCGCACGTGGCGCGGCTGCAGGCGTCCATCGCGACTGTCGGGCACCAGGAACGCCCGGAATATCTTGACAGGCTGTCGATGCTGCGCAATCAGGTGTTCGTGCTTGACCACATGTATGTGTCACTGTTTTCCACGCTTGGGTGGATGCTACGGCTCAGCGTGACGATGGTGCTCCTGGCGTCGGTTCACCCTGCTCTTCTGTTGCTGGCAGCGTTCGCCGTTCCGACCATACTGACCTCTTCATGGCGGCCCGCAATCGAGAGAGCGGCGCAGGAAAGTGGGGCGCAAGCAAACCGGCTTTCCCGTCACTTGTTCAATTTGGCCACGACCGCCCCGCCAGGCAAAGAGGTGCGGATTACGGGAATTGGAGAGAAGCTCATACGAGACCGCCGGGCGGCCTGGCAGAGCTGGTATACCCCAGTGGCGTCGGCGCGCTGGGGTTCGGCCTGGTGGAATGCTCTAGCGTGGGCGATATTCGGCTGCGGGTATGTGGGCGCGGTGGTGTTCGTATCGTCTATACTTCGCGCGCCGGCTGCTCAGATGTTGCTGGTGCTTGCCGCCGGCGCACGTCTATCAGCGTACATCGGCGCAACGGTTGGGGAGGTTGGCTTTCTGCGCGGGTTCTGGGCGGACGGCTCGCGGCGGCTTGCATGGCTGGAGGACTACGCCGCCTCAGTCAATGCATCGGGCGATTTACCCGTACCTCAAGCGCTGTGCCTTGGTATTCGGCTGGAGCATGTCTCGTTTAAATATCCGGGCACATCCCGCGTGGTGCTTGATGATGTATCGCTCACCCTGCCGGCGGGCTCAGTGGTAGCCATTGTTGGGGAGAACGGCGCGGGCAAGACCACACTCGTCAAGCTTCTGGCTAAGCTTTACGAGCCTTCATCCGGTTCGATCCTGGTGGATGACACACCTCTCGCCCGCCTGCCAGCCGACGAATGGCGGGGGCGTCTGGCTGGCGCGTTCCAAGACTTTTTCCGTTTTGAATTTATGGCGAAGCAGACAGTTGGCTTGGGAGATCTTCCGCGGTTGAATCACGACACGGCAGTGGTTGCGGCCGTAGAGCGCGCCGGCGCAAGCGATGTGATCGCCCGCCTTGAGTCAGGCCTTGACACGCAACTGGGGCCGACCTGGCCGAGCGGAGTGGATTTGTCGTTCGGACAATGGCAGAAGCTAGCGTTAGCGCGCGGGTTCATGCGTGATGAGCCGCTGCTGCTTGTGCTGGACGAACCAACAGCCGCGCTAGACGCAGAAACCGAACACGCGCTATTCGAGCGCTACGCGGCAGCAGCGAATAGCGAGAAGAATGCCAGCGGCAGAATCACGATCCTGGTGTCCCATCGATTCTCGACGGTGCGGATGGCTGATCTGATTGTCGTTCTGGATGGCGCACGACTCGTGGAGGTTGGTAGTCACGATGAGTTGATGGCGCAGTGCGGCCAATATTCCGAGCTATACGCGATCCAGGCTGCGGCTTACCGGTAAACGCGCCGTGCACCGTTCTTTCAGACCGAGGCCCGACATTTAGGTATAAATAGCAGCTTTCAGGGGTAGCCGCAACGTCTTAGCATTAGACGAACAGTGCAACGCGCGTTGACTATTGGGTGGCACTACCCCAATCGCAAAGGCTCCGCCGGTTTCGAGCCTGTTAAAAACAAATGAAAATACAGGCGGAAACCAACCGCGACGGCAACGGACAGGCTACGCCTTCCTTTTTGACAGATGGTGGTGAGATGGGGTCCCTGATGCGAGCCTTTCGCTGGGACGAAACCGCTTTAGGTGCTCCTCATCGTTGGGCACAATCTCTTAAGACCGCCGTTCGCATCATATTGACGTCGCAACAGCCGATGTTCGTGTGGTGGGGCGATGCACTCATCAACCTTTATAACGATGCATATCGAGCGATCCTCGGCGGAAAGCATCCGCTCGCGTTGGGACAGCCCGCTGCCGAAGTGTGGCGTGAAATCTGGGATCAGGTGGGCCCGCGCGTCGAGATAACAATTGCCCGCAATCAGGGCACCTATGACGAGGCGCTCTTTTTAATGATGGAGCGCAACGGATATCCGGAAGAGACCTACTACACATTTTCATACAGTCCTATTCCAGACGACTCCGGAGAAACATGCGGCATTTTTTGTGCAAATACCGACGAGACTCAGCGCGTTATCACCACGCGGCGACTAGCCACGCAGCGGGAATTGGCTACTCGCACGACGGATGCCCGGGCGGTCTCCGATGCCTGCGCGAATAGCCTGGCGGCCCTGGCCACAAATTCGTCCGATATTCCGTTTGGCTTACTGTATCTGCGACGTCAGGAGGGCGAGGATGCGCTTTGCGTTGGCAGCGTTGGGAAGGACACGAAGGCGGCGAGCGCTGAATGGGAATATCCCAAGTTCTGGCCGCTGGATGAGGTTCTGCAGACCGCAAGAACTAAGATTGTCGAACTTCCAGCAAGTTTGTTTTTTCCCTCAGGAGTGTGGAGCCGGTCTCCAGACCGGGCCGCCCTGGTGCCGATTAATGCCTCCCGTCAGGTGGGGTACTCGGCTGTCTTAGTCGTAGGCCTGAATCCGCATTGTGCATACGATGACGCCTACTCGGATTTCTTAACACTCATCGCCGGGCAGATAGCCTCGGCATTGACCAGTGCCAGAGCGTATGAGGAGGAACGCAAACGCGCTCAGGCGCTGGAAGAACTGGATCGTGCGAAGACAACTTTCTTCTCCAACATAAGCCACGAATTCCGTACGCCGCTGACGTTGATGCTGGGACCGGTGGAAGACCTTCTTGCACGTGATCAGGAGCCTTCATCTCCAGATCGAGTCGCGCTTGAGACAGTGCAGCGGAATGCTCTTCGACTTCAGAGGCTGGTGAATGCCCTTCTGGATTTCTCCCGCATTGAGGCCGGGCGAATGTCAGCACAGTTTCAAGCTACTGACTTAGCCGCCTACACAGCGGAACTTGCATCAACCTTTGAATCTGCAATGCATCGGGCCAAACTTGGATTCACAGTCGAGTGTGCTTCGTTGTCGCGCTTGGTGTATGTAGATCAGGACATGTGGGAGAAGATTGTTCTCAACCTGCTGTCGAATGCCTTGAAGTATACGTTGGAAGGCGGGATAGCGCTTCACTTGACAGAAAAGGCCGGGCAGGTGGAATTGTGCGTCAGCGACACAGGAATCGGTATCCCTAACTCGGAACTTCCGCATCTCTTCGAACGCTTTCATCGCGTGGCAGGTGCGCGAGGCAGGACCTATGAGGGGACGGGAATAGGACTGGCTCTCGTCTATGAGCTTGTGCGTCTGCATGAAGGCAGCGTCACAGTTCAAAGCAAGCTCGGCGAAGGAACCACTTTCACCGTGTCTGTCCCGCTGCAAACCGCCAGTGTTCCTAGCGAGGCCCTCTTGAATGACCTTGCTGGGTCGCATCCCCACTCGTCGCGGGCTAACACATACGTCGAAGAGGCACTCGGATGGCTTCCGCTGAGTGAGGAGCCTTTCTCCGATGGTGTAACTGTTTCGTCTCCTTCTTCAGCGAAGCGCGCAAATGGGCGAATTCTGCTAGTGGACGATAACGCGGAGATGCGCGGATATTTGCAGCGACTGCTGAGCGCCGAGTTTGAAGTCGAGGTTGCAGCAAACGGACGCCAGGCAGTTCAAATAGCGGTCGATACGGAACCGGATCTTGTTCTTTCCGACGTGATGATGCCGGAGCTGGACGGTTTTGGGCTGCTGGGCGAATTACGCTCCAACCCAACAACCCGATCGATCCCCCTCGTGTTTCTATCCGCGAGAGCGGGCGAAGAGGCGAGCTCAGAGGGACGTGAGGCGGGGGCGGACGACTACATTGTCAAGCCCTTCACGGCGCGTGAGTTGCTGGCTCGCGTAAGGGGAACGCTTTTGATTCATCGAGAGCGGCGGCACGCGATTGAACAGTTGAATCAAATCTTCGAGCAGGCACCGGTCGCCATTTGCGTACTGCAGAAACCTGACTTCGTTTTTGAGCTCGCCAACTCTTACTATGAGCGGCTTGTTCGAGGCAGGCAAATTGTCGGGCGAAAGATTGCCGACGTGTTGCCCGATCTGCCGGATACGGTATGGCAAGCGCTTCATCAGGTGGTTGACCAAGGCGAACCCTTTTCGGCGAGCGAGTGGTACGTGCCCTATGATGCTGATGGAGACGGACAGGTTAAGGACCACTGGTTCGACGTTGCCTACAAGCCGTTAAGAAACTCGGACCACACTATCCGCGGTCTGATCGCTGTTGTCCACGACATTACACGGCAGGTGCTATCCCGTCGGGAGGTGGAGCGAGTCAATCGAGAGCTGGAAGAATTCGCATATGTGGCCAGCCACGATTTACAAGAGCCTTTGCGCATGGTGAATGCATACAGTCAGCTCTTGGTCCAAAGGCTTGAAACCGCTAATCCAGAGCAGTTGCAGCGGTACGTCGAGTTCATAGGGACGGGCGTGCGGCGGATGGAGCAGTTGATTCGCGATCTGCTTTCTTTTGCGAGGACTGTGCAAAGCGAGGCCCCGGTTTTAGAGCCCGTTTCCTTAGAGGTTTGCCTGGCGAGGGCACTGGATGTTCTAAGAGCTCAAATAGAGGAGAAAAGCGCGGCCATCGAGGCGGGCGAGCTGCCGGTTGTGCTAGCCGATCAAACCCAACTGACACAGGTATTCCAGAATCTGATCTCCAATGCGTTGAAATATTCGAAGCCCAACGCAGCTCTGAAAGTTATTATTTCAGCGGCGCCCACCGGGGTCGTCTGGACCGTTTCAGTTCAGGACAACGGGATTGGCTTCAAACAGGATTACGCGGAGCATATCTTCGGGCTATTTAAGCGTCTCCACCGGGACGATTATTCGGGCACGGGCTTGGGGTTAGCAATTTGCAAGCGAATCATCGAACGGTTCGGCGGACGCATTTGGGCCAACAGTATTCCTGGTGAGGGCTCCACTTTTTCATTTACACTGCGCGGAGAAGAATGAACAAAACCAAGGTTCTTCTAATCGAAGACAACCCCGCTGATGTCGAGTTAGTAAGAGAAGCGCTGGAGGCCGCCGGGCTGGAACATGTTCTCCACGTTACTCCCGATTTTGAGACGGCCAAGGATTATATAGACGATTTACAGGGTGGCGCACCCTGCCCCGACATCTTACTTCTGGACCTGAACCTGCCTAAGGGTAACGGGCTCGAATTGCTGCAAGCGTTTCGAACTAGCCCGCAGTGTCATAGAGTCCCAGTCGTCGTAGTAAGCTCATCGGATGCCAGTAGAGACCGGGATCAAGCGGCGCGGCTCGGCGCGGCTCAATACTTTCGAAAGCCTACGGATCTGAAAGAGTTTATGAAGCTTGGCGCAATCGTGCTGGGATTAGTGAGGAACGACTCCGAGGTCCCGATTCAGGAGGGAACGGATTCTTTGCAGTAAGTCGCTTCGCAGATTCTCCGATTTTTGCACTTGGGGTATGTTAATTAGCGTGTAAGTCTGGCAAAACGCATCGTTGCGAATGGCAGCGGTCGTCAAATCGCTCAACGCCGGAACTCTTCTGTTCGCTCCCGGATACTCGCAAGATGCGGTTTGGTCATTCGAGCCCTTGTCACCCATCGACACACCGGAAATAGAACCACCTCCAAGCCTTATCTCCCGTTCCTTTTTTGAGGGTTTCCAAGCGCGGGACTTTAGGGGCGCTAGACTCGTACCTGGTGAGTGTTTCACCTGCCGTTCCAAACAAAAAGATTGTTCGATTTCTGATCTGCCTTTTTCTTTCCGGAGCCGCGGGCCTTGTCTATCAGGTTGCGTGGGTCAAGGCGCTTGGTCTTATTTTCGGACATACCGTTTACGCCATTGCCGCAGTGCTCGCAGTTTTTATGGGCGGCTTGGCGGCCGGAAGCGTTTTCCTCAGCCGTTGGAGCGCACAAAGACCTGACCCCGTTTCCCTGTACTCCCGACTGGAACTGCTGATCGGCTTGACGGGAGGCTTGTCGCTAGCAGCTCTGCATGTTGTCCAGACGCTTTATCTTGCCGCTTACCCGGCGCTGAGTCACTGGCCACCACTTCTTTTCGGCGTCAGGTTCTTCGGGGCCGTCGTTGTTCTTTTTGTCCCAACATTCCTAATGGGAGGCACGTTCCCCATTCTGGTAGATGCAACGGTTCGCAGCCGCGAGGAGTTCGCTTTGCGCACCGGGCAGATGTATTGGGTCAATACGGCAGGCGGCGTGTTTGGCACCCTGCTGGCCGGATTCATACTGCTCCCCGCGGTCGGATTGATGCTGACAATCGTAGTGGCAGCGGTTCTGAATCTCACTGCCGGATTGATGGCTTGGCGGAACTGGCAACCACTTGACGGAAAGCTGCCGGCTGACAGAAAGCTTCAGGCGAAGTTACCGTATCCGCGTACTGCCGCCTCCCGTTGGCTGCTTTGGATGTTTGGGGCAGTCGGTTTTGCGGCCATGACATTTGAGATTGCCTGGACGCGCATGCTGGCCGTCATGATTGGCAGTTCCACCTACGCGTTCACGTTGATGCTGGCTACCTTTCTGGGTGGCATCGTTATAGGCAGCATGGCTTTTCAGCGCTGGGTGAAACGGCCGCGCCGCCAAGTATCGCTGGCGCTACTGCATTGGGTGCAAATCGGCATCGGAGTGTCTGCACTGAGTTCTCTGATGCTCTTTCAATCTGTAGTGAGCGCAATCCCACCGATGCTGCAAGCCACGAATCATAGTTTTGGCGGATTGCTGCTCACTCAATTCACGACAACCGCTCTGACCGTGCTCCCGACTGCGGTGTTTTTTGGTTTCAACTTTCCAATGGTGATCGCGCTGGTAGACAGCAATCCAGGTAGCAGGCACGGAGTCTCTTCGGCGGTGGGAACGGCGTATGCGGCGAACACGATTGGAGCAATCATGGGGTCGCTCGTCACCGGGCTGTGGCTGATTCCCAAATTGGGCAGCTTTCGCCTTGTGGCGCTGGTGGCATTGATCAATTTATTACTGGCAGTGGCCATTTATTCCAGCCAAAAACAAAGGCGCGTCATTCCGCTCTCAGCGGATGCCATTTTGATTGCCGGCGGGCTGTTCATCCTACTTTCCTCCCATTTCTACAATCAATCACTGATGTCCATCTCGGCGGTGCTGTATGGGAGTTCTTACCAGGGACATCTAACACTAAGTGAGATCGCCTCAACAATGGATCTGGTTTTTGCGACGGAAGGAGTAAACGATTCGATTGCAGTTGTGCGGACTGAAGGAGACACGGCGTTGCGCGTCAATGGGAAAATCGACGCTTCAACACAGGATTCGCGCACGCAACTGCTGCTGGGTCATCTGGGAGCGGCGTTTCATTCTTCGCCGCGCCGCGTTCTGATCATTGGGTTCGGCAGCGGCATGACCGTTTCGGCGTTGGCCCGCTACCCTGATGTTCAACGAATTGATTGCGTGGAGATTGAACCCGCGGTCCTCCGCGCGGCGCCGTATCTTGAGTCGCTTAATCGCGGGGTCTTGAATGATCCCCGGGTAAGAGTTATATCCGACGACGCACGCAACTTCCTGCTCACGTCCCGAGACAGCTATGACTTAATCATTTCTGAGCCGTCGAATCCCTGGATTGCCGGGATTGCGACGCTTTTTACCAGTGAATATTACTCGGCGGCGCGGCAGCGTCTTGCGCCGGGCGGGATGTTTGTTCAGTGGCTACAGGCCTATTCGCTTCCTCCAAACGACATAACGATGGTTGCGGCTACCTTTGCCAGTCATTTCGAAAACGTTACCCTATGGCGCGGCTCCGATATGGATTTTCTGCTGCTGGGCCGCACGGACTCGGCAAAGTTTCAACTCAAGCATTTGAAGGACTCGTGGCAAAAGCCCGGGGTAGCGGCAGACTTCGCGTCCATGCAGATCCATCGGCCTGCTGGCATGTTTGCGTTTTTTGTTTTGAATGACTCGGCAGTGCGGCGGCTGGCGCAAGGGAGTCACCAATTGAACACGGATGACCGCACGCTGCTGGAGTACGACGCCCCTCGCAGCTTGCTCAGGTCCGAGTTAGTGGACGTAGATCAGGAACTTGTCTCCCGGTTTCGAGGAGCGCCACTTCCGGAAAACCTCGCACCTTCCGAGGCGGCGTATGCCTTGGAGGCAAGCCTGGAAACGGATCTGGATCTGAACGATACGACTGGCGCGCAAGCACTTCTTCGGGCTCTGGGACAGCAGCCTGAGTCAGCCAGCCTCGACGTTGCGAAGGGCAGAATTGCGCTGAATCGAGGAAAGGCCGCGGAGGGTCGCGAGTTTCTGGAGGCAGCCGTTAAGCTGGATGCGGGCTCGCCTGACGCGGCCTACTGGCTGGCAAAAGCGGAGCAAGCGACTGGTGACGACGCCTCTGCCCGGGCGAGACTCACGGCCCTAATTGAGTCACACCCGCGCTATTTGCCGGCGCTTGAAGAAGCGGTGCAGATTGCGGCCGGTGAACAGGATTATGTGACGGCGCTGGCAACGCAATTGAAGCGTATGAACTTGATGCAAAAGCCGGCTGCCTCCGAGTATGGCCGTCTGGGACTCATCTTGCTGAACATAGCTAATTACAGCGAGGCGGAGTCCGCTTTGTTCAAAGGCCTGACAGTGGATCCCAATTGCTACTCGTGCCATTTTGCCTTGGGTGAATTGTATCTGCACGTAGGAAAGCTTTCACTGGCTAAAGAGAACTTCGAATGGGCTGTTCGCCATTTCCCCGATTACGACGTGGCGAATTTTCGGGCATTGGCCGGCATCGAGATTATGCTTGGCGAGAAGGAAGCTGCCCATGACACACTGAGTGAAGCCCGTCGAGTGTTTCCGCAGGACGACGATTTATTGAGACAAACGGAGGCACTAGGTGATGCCCGTCGGCGGCCCTAGCCTGCTTTTATAGTCGATATTCACGACCAACTCCCCACTGACAGTGCTTGCAGGAAGCCTGGTCAATTACTCGGGCCGATTGTCTTTGCGATCTGAAAGTCGTACACGAGATATACGCGATGGCCGTGCCTGTTAACGCTCGAAAGTGAAGTATTCAGAGTGAATACCCAGAGCGATACCCCCAGCATGGATCGCATCGCAGGGTCGGTAATCGGCAGCGGGAAATCAGGCGTGATCAGGGCAGGCAGGATGAGGGTGTTCCAGGCTTCCACCAGTCCTTGGTTTATAGCGTCCGCGCTTGTGTCCAGATGGATCACCTCCTGATCGGGGCAACCTACCTCATTGCACAGCAAATAATTCACAACAGGGTTGCCAATCTGGGCGCCGAGCACAGCGCGAAGGAGAGTGGACCCTGTATCGTCGTAAATGGCAAGAAAGGGCGAGAACTGGAAGTTAACGCTTGTCACGATCAGCGATGCGTCAGGCTTTGCGCGTCCCTCCACCGTCAGCCTCCGCAATCCCGCAGGTGTCGGTACCAGGATGCCAGCGTTCAAGGAAAGAGACGCAACCAGCAACAACCACAGCGCTCGGCCTGTGCGCATGATCCGAGATCTTATCACCTGGAGAACGGCGTAGCAACTTTGCACAGTATGTCCGCGTCCCATGGCCCGAACTAGTGGGCCGGGCTTAGCTGGACAAACCTTTCTCTGGCTTGCGCAGCATCGCGGTCGCGGTGTACTCGCCGGTATGCTTTGGCCAAAACGAAATAAACGCGGGAGTCGTTGGGGTTCAACTGCGCTGCCGTTTCCAATGCAGGCACAGAACGCTCAGCATCTCCGGTGGCCAGCAGGGACGCGCCCAAAAGGTAATGCGCCTCTGCCAGCTTGGGGGCCAACTGGACAGCTTGTTCGGCGAAAACCAGACTCGTTGCTGGATCCAGCTGTAACAAAGCACCCGCAATCCCAAGACGGGCAAGGAGATGCTGCGGGCTGTTCGCCAATTCCCGTTTGAATGCCGCCACCGCCGCATCGTCAAAATGGTTCGCTAATAAAAAGCGGCCATAGGCGAATTCCACGTTGTGGATCTTGGGAAAACGTGTGACCAATTCTTCATACGCAGAACGCGCCGCGTTCGTTTCGCGGTTCGCAGCGAGCATCTCCGCCCGTCCCGCGGTTAAGACCAGATCCCGCGTCTGAGACGCGGTGCCTGAGTCGACTGAGGTGAGGCCGAGCACGGATCTGCCAAGCGCAATGAGTAAGTCGTCGTCGGCGTTGTTGCGCTCTTTTGCAAGTTGATCGAGAAGATCCTGCGCACGGCCGAAAGCGCCGGCGGCCAGAAGCAGATTGGCCTGAGTAAAGAGGACAACCTGGCGCATATTTGCCTGCTCGCCTACGCCCAGACTTAGCGCCTGCGCCAGGTGAGCCGAAGCGGGCTGGTCCTTATGAAGCTTAGCTTCCGAGAGCCCGAGCATGGCGAAGGCGTTTGCGTCCCGCGGAGCCAGCGTCGACAATTTGCGGAAAGCGTCGATAGCCTCCCGAAACTGGCCGCGGTCATAATCAATAGTCCCGAGATACCACCAGCCTTCGGCCCAACCAGGGCGCAACTGAACGGCCTGATGATACAGCCTGACAGCTTCATCCAGGTTTTCAGAATCACGGGCCTGCGCGGCTTGCGCTGCAACCGAATCGAACTGTTGGGGAGGTCCGCAGAAGGCACAAAGCGAAAACAGGAAGAAACCGCTTATGTTGCGGAATGTGCCGAAACGCAGCAAATAACCAGCATAAAAAAACGTTTTCAGAAACTGAAGCGCGCCTGCAGTTCGACGATGCGGCCCGCCAGACCGCCTTGCGCCACACCAAACTCCGGTCCGCCGATGGTTTGCGGGCTATTTAGATTCTGCAAGTTTTCTTTATTGATCAGATTATAAAAATTAGCCTGCAGATCGAGCTTTGCGTTTTCCCCCAAAACAGGCAGCTTGGGAAGTCCAAACGCTTTTGCCAGCTGGACGTCATTGCCGAAGTACCCGGGGCCGCGAAAAATATTGCGGTGAACATTCACTGGAGCTGGTGGAATTCCGGCAGCCAGCTGTGCGGCGGTGTAAGTCGTGAAGTAAGCTTCGCCTCCGGCGGCGTTCTTCGGGAAATTGCCAAACAGCGTTTCGAATGTCTTATTCGAGGTGCCCTCTGTGGCCCCGCCCAGATAGCTGGCCGGAAAGAGGCTACCGATGCCGCTGTTGGGATATTCAATCGTGCCACCGGGGTTTACTTGCGGAGTCCATGGGAACCCCGAGTGTCCGTTGATAATCCCGCTGATCGTCCAACCGCCCAAAACTTTGTCGATGAAGCCATGACCCGTCTTTGTGAATTTCGGGGTGTAAAGTCCCCAGATCTTGTAATTGTGCGCAATGTCAAAGTCGGAGGGACCATACGAGTAGGATCGCTTCCATGGATATAGATCCGAATTGTAGTCCTGAGTGCCATCATCTATCGATTCGCTGTACTTGTACTGGACATCGATCTCGAACGTGGAAGAGAAGTTGTGCTTCACCTCCGTCAGTAGCGCGTTGTAATGCGAGTTGGCATCGTTGGTGTACCAGTCCACACTGTTGACCACGGGGTTCAGGGCGGGGTAGAAGATCCAGTTGAGATTACTGTACTGGCGTGTGAGGTGACGGCTCTGGCTACCAGAATAACCAACGGAAGCCATCCAATTATGACCCAGGTCAACCTGCGTTTCCAAGGAATATCGGTAGGTGACAGCGGGAGGGAAATTCTGCGGAAAGCCGGTTAAGTTGAGTCCGGTGCCTCCGGTGGGAAGTCCATTGCTGCCAAAGCTTTGAATGGCGGCGGGATTCAGCGGGAAGCTGGATATGTCGTGTTCGTTGGAGCCTGCCGCATAGAGGATACTGCTGTTGTACAAAGTCAGGCTGTCCAGGAACGGGGGATTGAACCGGCCGTTGGATGTAATGGCAAACTGCTGCAAGTTATAGCCCATGCCAAATCCGCCTCTAACCACGAACTTACGTCCAAAGACCGTGGCGCTCGGACTCCAGGCAAAACCTAGTTGCGGTTCAAAGTTCGTGTAGGTGTTCTTGTAAAGGCTGCCCCCCTTCTTAATGGACAGTCCTGAGAGAACATCGGCGCCACTTCCCAGAACCACATTGCTGATGTTGTTCTGCGTCTCGGTGGGAGGAACAAAATCTTCCCATCGCAGGCCCAGGTTCAAGGTCAGGTTAGGCGAAACCTTCCAGTCATCCTGAACGAAAAAGGCGATGGTGTAGTCACGTAAATTCTTTGTGATTGAGCTCGGTGTACCGGTGACGGGATTGAAGTTGCCGCCCTCTGAGTACGGAGCGTCGTTGGCCAAATCCCAGATGTTATTGAATTGGTAGCCGGGGATGGCCTGCCAGGGCGCAGTATCGAGGAATTTGACATGCGTGATATCGGTGCCGAATTTTATAGAGTGGCTGCCGCGAATCCAGGTCAGGGTGTCGCGATAAGAGTCCGTGGACTGATTAAACACACTGGGCCCGGGAGGGCCAAAGCCCTGCAACTGGCCGCCGCTCCCGAAGCCGTTATAATCATTGACTCCGTTCGGCTGAAAATTGACATCCGGCAGCCCAAACGGCTCCTGGGGATTCGAAGTCAGCTCATTCCATTTCCAGCCGCTGGTCCCAATGCGGAATTCATTCAATATGTTGGCCGAGAAATTGTGGTCCCAAATTCCGCTCAAGGCTTGGGCCAATGAGTAATGTTTGTAGAGGTTAGCTGAATACGCGGGCCCGTTGTAGCTCAGGTTATAGACCGGCGTCCAGTAAATGCTGAACGCCACTAGGTCGACTTGCGTGGGATGGTAATCAATCCTTCCGTTATATTGAGCATTGTTGTTGATGTTAGGCGAGTTCGTCTGCAAGAACGCCACGTCGGGTACACCATCAAACCCGCTGCCAATACCGTAGGGTGTGGCTGCCGACCCGAAGGTCGGATCGTGCTGGCCGAGTCCGTTTTTCAGAGGCGAGCCTAAATCAAGTTCGCCATTGGCGGTATCGCGGCATTGCGAAGGCGACAGATTAACACCGGCGCAGCTTTCCGGAATGATCAGATTGTAGACCGGAGTTTCGCCAGGGAAACCGAGTATTTTTGACGCGATGCTGTTTGGTGTGGCCGCGCTCTGTATGAATTGCGGAGTAGCATACCAACCGCTGGCAATGCTTTGGGAGCTGTTACGCTGCGTTTCGTAGGCGAAGAACGCGAACAGCTTGTTATGCAGGATGGGGCCGCCCAGACTGCCGCCATACTGGTTGAAGCGCTGCGTGTCCTTGGTCCGCGGTTGGTCCACTGGATAAAAATTTCCATTGGCATCCTGCAAGCCGCTCTCGCCGTTCCAGCGGTTGTATGCATTTAAGCCGGGGCGGTGCCACTTAAAAAAGGCACTGCCATGAAATTCATTACTGCCCGATTGTGACACAACTTGAATCTGCGCCCCGCTGCCGCGTCCGTTTTCAGCCGAGTAGTTATTGGCAATAATTTTTACTTCCTTGACTGTCTCTTCGCTGGGAGTGACCACGGGCGCACCGCCCCACACCGAGCTATTGACCGGCACGCCATCAATCTGAAAGTTGTTTGCATTCTGGCGCGATCCGTTGGCGGTGGCTTGCACGCCGTTCTCCACGGAAAAAATGCTGCTCCCGGCGCCGATGTTTGTTCCAGGAATGCTGGCGGCCGAGCCGTTCGATGAGATGGCCCCGTCGCCAAACACGCCGGGCGCTAAACGGATTAATTGGAAAGGATCGCGTTCAAATGAAGGCAGGTTAGCCACATCCTTCGCCGTGATGTTGCCGCCGATTTCGGCTGATTCCGTGTTGATGACGGGCACCACGTCCCCGGCGACATTGACCACAGTAGAGGTTTGGCCAACCTCCAGAGACAGATTTAGACTCTGCACCGTTTCTGATTGCAATTCAACCGAGTCCAGAACCTTCTTCGCGAAGCCGGTCTTTTCCACGCTGACGGTGTACGTGCCGCCCGCCAGCGCGGTGAGCGAATACGCTCCGCTGCCGCCCGATATGGCCTTCTGACTGAAACCTGTTTCCTTGTTCGTAGCTGTGACGGTGGCCTCTGGGATAGCCGATCCACTTGGGTCTGTGACCACACCGTGGAAGCCGCTGTGATACTGAGCCCAGGCGGAAAGAGAAGAGAAAAGGAAAAAGGCAAGCATTGCCGTTAATCGGCCTAATGGGCACTTCCAGGTCCCCGGTCCACCTGATGGCCGGTCGTTGCGCCGCATCGGTAGAGCGCGTAACCCTAGCAATGTTACGTCTGGCAACAACTTGGTTTGCCTCATACAGCCCCTTCCCTGAACGAGCGCAGCGAGACGCTCGACACGTACTTACGACGAACTGTAAGGCATAAGCGAAGGCGAGTCAAGAAAAAACTAAATACAGTTCTTTAGGAGACCTTACTGAATCCATTTACCCTGACTGAAGCGTACGTTTGTCCTCGCGTGTGCCCTGCGCGCAGAGGCAACCTCCCGTCAACTTGAGAGGGCGGCCATAGCAATTGGAACTTTTGCTGGCCACCGTGTCACTCCTTCTGAACGCATCCACAATTGCTAAATCCATCTCCAGGAATACGAAGCGGGTCTTCGTTGGCGGCACAAGTTCTGAATTACCAGCCCAACCATTTCACCCGTTCGTTGCCTGCTCAACGCAGTCCTGCTCAACGAAGGTTTGCTGTCGGAGTTATGATTCCAGCTGAAGTAGAGGTCGTTCAAAGCCATGATTCTTCCTCATCTGCGAATCCCTTGTTGCAGGATTTTGCTGGCCCCTTTGCCGCTGTTGCTCACTAGCTTGCTATGCGCCGATACGGCTTATTACCAGCGGGTGATTTTCGATAACAGCCTGGCTCCGGACCGTTATTATTACAGCGCCGGGAAAGTTAGCTCACCGAGCACACTGCAACTCATAAAGGGCCAGTTACCGGTGGAAACGGACACATTTTTTACCGGCCCTAACGCGCTGCGGGTGGAGTGGAAGTCGGCGCCCCAAGGGGGCTGGGAAGCGGAAATCCGCGCCGACGAATGGAGAAACCGCGAAATCTATTTCCCCGGCAATACGCTTGCGTTTTGGTGTTATTCCACACACGCGATTGCCGCGGCGGACCTTCCGCGAGTTGCCCTTAGGGACACTGGCAGGAATTTCACCCGTCTACTCGATATCGCGCCATTCACGCAGGGCGTTCCCGCGGGAAAATGGGTACAAATCAAAATTCCGCTTGATCGATTCGCTGCCGCGTCCATTCATGCGTTCGAACCGCACCGCGTCAACACCGTGGTTTTAGCGCAGGGCTCGGCCGATGGACTGGAGCATACACTGATCGTCGATCAGGTGGAGATCGGCGCGGAGGAATCGGCTTCGGTACAGCGCCCGCTTCCCCCGGTGCGGAACCTGCAGGCGAAAGGCTATGAACGTCACATCGATCTAAGCTGGGCTCCCATTGAAAGCGAAAACGAAAGCGTCGCGCGCTATGTAGTCTACCGATCGCTAGATGGCTCGCCGTTCCGTGCTATCGGCATTCAAGTGCCCGGTGTGCACCGGTATGCCGACTTTCTCGGGAAGCTCAACCAAACGGCCCGATACAAGGTGACGACGCAAGATCGGGAGTACCTTGAATCCGCGCCCTCGGAGGTGGTTAGCGCGTCCACGTCCGCGCATCCAATGAGCGACCAGGAGCTGCTGACGATGGTGCAGGAAGCGTGCTTTCGTTATTACTGGGAAGGCGCTCACCCGGTGTCGGGTATGACCCGGGAAAACCTGCCCGGCAACGATGACATCATCGCCACGGGCGCCAGCGGCTTCGGGATCATGGCGCTGATGGTCGCCAGCGATCGCGGATTCATTACCCGGGATCAGGCACTCGAACGGTTGCTGAAAATTGTGGACTTCCTCAAAAATGCGGATCGCTTCCACGGCGCGTGGGCGCATTTTATGAACGGCGCCACAGGCCACGCCCTTCCAGTCTTTGGCATGTTCGACGACGGTGCGGATATCGTGGAGACCTCTTTTCTCATGGAGGGTCTGCTAGCGGCGCGTCAGTATTTCAAGGGAAGCGGATCCGCGGAGACGGAACTTCGCGCCCGCATCACGCATTTATGGAACACCGTTGAGTGGGATTGGTTCCGCGGAAGTCCGAACGGGAAAGCCATTTACTGGCATTGGTCACCGGACTACGCGTGGTACATCGATCACCAACTTAGCGGTTGGAACGAAGCGATGATTACCTATCTGCTGGCCATTGCTTCGCCCACGCACAGCGTTTCAGCGAGCCTCTACTACACAGGGTGGGCGGGCGTGGCGAAGGACTACATCGACGGCCGCTCCTATTACGGAATCAAGCTTGACGTTGGCAGGGGAACCGGCGGCCCGCTCTTCTTCACCGATTATTCTTTTATGGGGTTCGATCCCCACGTTCGCGACCGATTCACCGGCTACTTCGAAAACAGCCGCAATGCGGCCCTGATCAATCGCGCCTACTGCATTCAAAATCCGCGCCACTTTCAAGGGTACGGCGCCAATTCCTGGGGCCTCACCGCGGTAGATGGTCCGGAAGGCTATGTAGACTATGAGCCAACCCCGCGGCTGGACGACGGCACCATCGCTCCGACCGGCGCTGTCAGTGCGTTTCCCTATACGCCGGATGCTTCCATGCAGGCGCTGAAGTACTTCTACCGTCAACTAGGAGACCGGCTTTGGGACGTCTACGGGTTTCGCGATGCGTTCAATTTGCAGGCCGACTGGTTCTCCCGCATAAATATGGGATTGAATCAGGCGCCCATGGTCGTGATGATCGAGAACTACCGGAGCGGACTGGTGTGGAAGAACTTTATGGCGAATCCTGAGATTCAAACGATGGCGGGACGCGTGGGCTTCAAGACTGACGCTCCGGCGAAGGAAAGCTTGAAGTAACGCGGGAGTACATCTGTTTTGACAAATGAAAGCTATTGTTAAGGTCGAAACTGCATCCGGCCCGCGATGATAACATTCGGGAGCGGATCGTTAACGCTCCCACCCGCTAAAGCGTGCCCCGCATTCGGCGCGTTACGCCGGCCAATCTTTCGATTTCCATCACCGATTCGAATGCAGGCGACTTATCGTCTGTCAGCAACTGCGGTAACGTTCTTGCGCCCGCTTCCGACTTTACGTTGCGGCCTGCGCCACCGGGACTCGGACGGCAAAGCTAAGTCTGATTGGGGGGGACTATTTTGTTGCCGCTCGTGGGAACGGGGAATTAAACCGGCAAAGCGGACAAGCACCACTTCTAGACCGCGCAGACGCTGCAAAGTCCAGAACACCGTCAGCAAATTCTGCGCCGTTTCTTGCGAATGGAGATGGTGACTGAGCCCTAAGTGGGCAAGCCTGACGAGCGAGTAAGAGCGAGCCCCGATGCGCTTCCCAGTAAAAGGATACCAATCTGGCTAGACCGAAGTCTAACGCGTTCATTACAAAGTAGATAGATTCCAAATTTCGTTTGTCAGAATACTCGACTCCCACGCCGAATTCAGTTAGCCTGACTTAGTAACAGCAGAACGGGAATTCTCAAACCTATGGTTACACCGGTAACACCTCTTTCCTTTGGTGACGTCTTGCGGCTTCGGCCCGTGCGGCGCTTGTGGATCGCGCAAATAGTGAGTGTGTTCGGCGACTTCCTGGCGGTGTTCGCCATCATCGCGGTCGTGACGTTTAAACTGCAAGGCACCGCGACACAGGTCGCCATGGTGCTGGTATCGTTTATGGCGCCCATGGCAATCGTCAGCCCGCTGGCCGGCGTTTTCGTGGACCGGTGGCCTTTGAAGCGGACGATGATCGCAAGCGACCTCTTACGCGGCGTCCTCGTTCTGGCTCTAGTGTTCGTGCACGACCTATATGTGATATACGCCATCTTATTCACCATGAGCACGGTCTCAGCCTTCTTCGTCCCGGCGCAATCAGTGGCGGTGCGCACGCTGGTCCCTATGGCTGGCTTGATGGCAGTAAACGGATTGATGTCGCAGGCTCAACAGGGCTCGCTCATAGTCGCCCCGAGCGTCGCCGGAGAAATGGTGCAGCTTGTCGGGGCTAACTCCTGTTTCCTTTACGACAGCTTCAGTTTTTTCTTTTCTGCGGCGCTGGTGATGACGCTGACCATCGACCGGCCGCTAGCGCGCACCGAATCCGGGGCGTTGCTCGAATCGATGCGGCAGGGATTCGGCTTCATCTTCAAGCACTCGACAATTTCGTTTGTAATCGTCTCGATGACGGCGGGGATGTTCGCGATGCGCTGCTTCGGCGCGCTACTCTCCATTTACGTGCGCGACGTGCTGCACTCGACATCCGCGGCGTACGGTGTCCTGAATACCCTGACCGGCGTCGGCATGATCATCGGAACGCAGTTACTGACGCGATTTGCGCGGCACGTCCCGCAGCAGAACCTGGTCGTGTACGGTCTGGGCGGAATGGGCATAGCCGTATTAACCACGGTGGCGTTCGGCACGATGGGATCAACTGCGGCGGGAATGCTCGGCTTGGGCCTCAGTTCGTCCGCGATTTTCATTACAGCGACGACGCTGATCCAGCACGAGACACCCCATGAATTGTTAGGACGCGTGATGAGCTGCCTGATGTCGTTGGTGGCGGGAGCTCAGGTGGTTTCCATGTTTGTGGCCGGTCCGGTGGCAGAAAAGATCGGGATTCCAAACCTCTACTACGCAAGCGCTGCCCTCCTGGTCGCAATCGGCGTCATAGGGTATTTCAAGCTGCCGAAGACCGAAAACACCGAGGCTGAAAAGGCCGAGTCAGTTAAGGCGGTGTAAGCGGATCGAAGGACGCTCACCACAACCCCCGATCTTCAAGCTTCTGCTCTCCAGCCTTACTTGTCTCCGTTGTTGCGGACAGGTCGCGCTTTACCTCAACCGGACAAATCACAAACCAGCGTCCTTCAAGTTCACCACTCCAGTGGGGGGCGGTCCAATCACCTAAATTGAGAACCCTCCTCCTCCAGAGCTTGGATTTCCGACGTGGTGAAGGATATTGACGAGCACACGACCGAAATCATCTCCACGATGCACGGAAAGCCGCTCTTAACGGAGCGCATCGTACTCAGCCCCGATTATAAGAACCTGGTAATCAGGACAACCGGCGCAGACCAAAAAACAGGCCAAGTGCTCAAGAATGTTGAGGTATACGAGCGTCAGTAGTCGGTCGAGATCGAGAGACGCTCATCACAACTCCCGATCTCGAAGCTTACGCGTAACTGTTGGCAGGGCACTCAGACACATTTCCAGCGGAGAGACTGAAGCCATGTCGCTCTCCCAGCCCAGCAACTTGAGCGGCGCGCTCAGCAGCGCCAGCACCTTCGACGAGCGGCAGCTCGGCTGGTACCCGCACATCGCAAATCACCACTGGCAATACGCCAACAAAGAAGCCGCGCCGCCGACCGTCTTCCTGCTGGTGCTATAGTTTCTTCCATTGCTTCCCGAGAACCCGATGAACCGTAGAATGTTTCTCATGGGTGGGGCTGCAGCTTCGGCTCTCCTCACCGCCACACCATATCTATCCGCCAACCCGCTGGGTCTGCCGATCGGCTGCCAGACCTATCCTGTCAGAAAGTCGATCAGTACGGATTTCGCCGGTACTATGAAGGGCTTGCGTGCAGCAGGGTTCACTCAGATTGAGCTGTGCTCGCCATTTGGCTACGACGATTTTTCGAGCCTCCAGAAATACAAGCCGCAGCAGTTGCGGCGCATGTTGAATGACTGGGGTCTGGGCTGCATCTCCGCCCACTGGGCGCCGGAGGAACTCTTTCAAAAGGCGGACCAGAGCATCGCCTATGCCAAGGAGTTCGGCATGACGCAGATGGCAATAGCCGCGCTTGGACCGTTCGATTCTAAGGGCGGCCAGACAATCGACGACGTGAAACGTTACGTCGAGCCCTTCAACACCTTCGCGGAAAAGGCCCACGCCGCAGGCATCGTCGCATTGCTGCACAATGAGGGCTTTGTCTCCGAGTACATCAACGGCAAACCGGTTTACGACATGATGATTGCCGAACTCAATCCCGCCACCACCAAGCTGCAGTTTCAGGTCTCCAGCTGGCAGAAGGGCTATAACCCAGTAACCTATTTCCACAAGTACCCCGGCCGCTATCTCTCCATGCACTGCCAGGACTGGGTGAAGGATACCTCCACCCAGTCTGGCTTTCGCGAGGTCCCGTTGGGCAAGGGAGTCGTAAATTGGAAGGCCGTCTTTACAGCCGCAAAAACGGGCGGCGTGAAGAACTACTTCGTCGAGCTTGAAGAGGATCCTGCCTTGATGCCGCCAAGCGTGCCTTACCTTAAGTCCCTGAACGTATAAGGACTGCGTCCTTTCCCGCTGAAGCGGTCGCCCTTCGACCTGGAGCACGCGCCGGTCTATTCTGCCCAACCGGTCGTCCGCCAGACACTCTAGTATCTATTTACTTACTTCGAGCCTTCCATGCGCTCAATACTCACTACTTCATGATCAACGTCAACCGGTTCCTGAAAGTGAATCACCCTTGCAGATTTCGAAACATGAATTTCTTCGGTAACCACCCATTGGCGTTCAATCTTAAGGACCTCTTGCATTACCGGGATGATAATCAAGTCCTCGGTTTGAATAATGGGCAGCGGCCCATCGACCACTTTGTTCATCGGTATGCGTTTGACATCGACGTTTTCCGTTCGCAGGTGGTGATCCAGCACTTGCTGGTCAGTCACCATCCGCTTGACAACGCGGACACCGCCCGTCGCAACGGTAGCGGTGTCCACATCCAGACTCTCTGCGAAAACCGGAATGATGATTTCGCCTTGGTCTTCTTCCATCAATCAATCTCAGATCTTGCCGGTTACTTTGTTCCAGCCGGTGCGCACGGCGCCCTTGAATTTCTCCCAGGAGCTGCCCGGATAACGAGTGGCGTAATCAGATCGTAAATTGGATTCGATATCTTCGAAGCGTTTCCCGCGATATCTCGGATCGGCGGCTGCATCGTAGCCATAACGGTAGGCAGGCCCATACGTTTCGTAAGTGTCGCCGGCGGACGCATAGTTTCTCTGGAAGTCCTGGCGAAAAACGCTGTCATCGTAATTCCCGGCGGCGTCCGTCTTTGAGCCGGCGGGAAGGTTTTCCACTTTCACCTCCGTGCGGCGTACGGTGTCTTTCACGTTTTCGGTTCGGGTCGTTACATCCTTGCCGATGCGAACCTCTTCCACAACGCGAGCTTGCTTGGACACCATAGGTTGCTCTTGAAACTCCTCAACCTCTACCACTTGTTCGCGGCCGGCGGCTGCAAAGTCGGCCTCGGTGGCGGCGCGGTCAACCGGGCGGCGGTCGACGCGGACATGCTCTTCGCGCAAATCAACGCTCTCGTTGATTGCTTCTTCCACAACGCGGCTGTAAACGCGCACCCCGCCTCGCAGAACGCGGCGCTTTTCAACTTGGAGCTCTTCCTGAACAACCGGAATGGCCCGAGTGGTCTCACCGGTATTTGCTAGGTCTTTTGTATTTGACAGTCTTGGGTCGGTTCTGCCCTGAGAAGGCATGACATTGCCGGCACCGGCCAGAATTTCACTGCCTCTGCTCGGGTCATAGCGGTTGTCTGAAGCCTCCCGTTGAATGATGTCTTCATCCCGGTCGGTATGAATATCCACTGGTGAATGGCTATTGAGAATGGCTTCAATAGAGTCCAGGCGATCTTCAGTGGCGTCCACACTCAGCAGGCAATTGCCATCATTCAACGCTCTTTCGTATGTTCCATGATCATTGGTCTCGTCGTCTGATCCAACTAACGATTTAAACCAGCCGGAGATTCCGCCTTCGTGTCTTTCAGTGCTGGCTTCATATTGGCCGCCGGTTGTCGTAGGCCTTTGAATATCGATTTCATTAGGGGCCACCCCGGATCGTTGTAAATCCTGAGCGGCGGCTTCAGCGTCAGCTAAAGTTCGGTACGCTGCGATGACTGTGGTTCTTGTCGTATAAGCCATGTTTTTACTTCCCTTGGAAAAGAATTTCCAAAACATGGACGCTGAGGTTTGGAAAGGGCTTCACAGCGTTCGCCTCCCGATAGTTACCTGCTCCTATTTGACTAATGAAAATATGCCCTTACCGCGCCATCAGTTCTGCTAGCTACGAAACAAACTGGCGGATTCTTCTGAAACGATTTCTGAGCTGAACGCAGTACTGCACAGAGAGGCTGGGGTGCTAAGAAAGGCGCCCATCAAACAAAACAAAATGAAAAAAATAAATTCTGCAGTAGTGCTTGCAATTCTCGTTTCCTCGTTCTCGACTTTGAAAGGCGCTGATGCTCCAATCCCGTCGAATCGAGTGGCTACCAACCTTCCTGGCGTCACCACTTCCATCGCCCCGCCTGAAGGATTCAACCCGCTGATGGCTTCGGATGAAGAACTCGCCACCTTTGGATTTCCTCCGCGTCCCGATGGCGCAGCCAATCCCAAGGGCTATGCTTCCTGGGAGAAGGCTATGAAAGCCTCCAAGGTTCGCATCAAGCCAGTCCTGGAGCAGACCAACATCTTCCACGGACCAATGAAGAAAGCGACCGCTAAGGAACCGCTGCCTTTATCCGAATCCACTTCAACGACTTCTGGCAATTGGAGCGGTGTCGTCGAGTTGTCAGGCGCGACCTCTTACAATACGACGTCAACTTTCTACTACCTGATTGCTGATTACGTAGTGCCGGTCGCCACTCAGGCTTACGGCGCTTGCACAGGTAGCTGGGATTATTCTTCCAGCTGGGTTGGCATGGATGGATATGGCAGCGGAGACGTGCTGCAGGCTGGTTCGGAATCCGACGCCTATTGCAGTGGCTCAACAAAGTCAACTTACTATTCAGCTTGGTATGAGTGGTATCCCTACGGAGAAGTCAGAATCTCCAGTCTTCCCGTGGCTCCCGGTGACGATATCTTCGTTGAAGTTTGGCACACCAGTAAGACTCAGGGCTACGCCTACTTTGTGAACTACAACACCAATCAATCTGTCGAAGTGGGCTTTACGGCGCCCGCGTCAGCAAACTTCATCGGCAATAGCGCGGAATGGATTGTGGAACGTCCCGGCATCAGCACAGGCCTGGCTACGCTCACCAATTACATCTCCGACTACTTCTCCGAGAGCTACGCCTACACGGAGAACTACTCATTCTACGATCCGGGCACCTCGTCCTCCATCTTCGTCACCATGCTGGATAACGCTGGCCACGCAATCTCGTATCCGACTTTGCTCGGTCCTACTTCAGTCTGGTTTCAGGATGAAGGCTCTGCCCGCTAAAACAACCCGAGAAGGGAAGAAGCTTCTGTTCGGAGGAGCTTCTTCTACTTAGCGAGTTGAACAATTTCAAGTTTTTGAAGCATCCGCAGGGATCGAGTGGGCCTTTTATCATGAGGCGCAACGATTCTTAGCGGACCTTCTTTTTCGCCAGAGACTGGCCGTCGCGCTTATCGGCAATAATGATGTCGGAATCCATGAGGGTCGGGTCGAATTCAGCTAAAGCAAAGACCACCTCGTAGTTGTCTGATGCGGATGCGGCCACATAGCTCGAAAGCTGTTTGCCATGCAGCCCGTTACCGAAATCGACGCCACCCTTAGCCAAAACATCATGCATCAGCACACCTTCATAACTGACCTGCTTGCCGTGGTCATTCAGGGTGGCTGTATGACGGGACAGGCTGGCAATATCCGTGGCGGCCACGGTTACCGGGGGCGCGTCGTTCACATGAACCACGATTTGACCGGACGCGCAGAGCGTCGAGATCAATGCACAGAATAAATAGGTCCGCATAGAGAACACTCTAACCCGCCGCGCACTTTAGTTGGGATGAGCCGTCGTTCTTATCCTTTAGCTAAACCATTGACGGTTATCCCAGGCTTGCTGGGAAGCGCTGTCCAGCACCATCGGGCGGGACGAATCGAGGTGGCGGAACGGATTTACCGCCAGATCCTCTCCCTGGATGCGAAGCAGGCCGACAGCCTGCATCTGCTGGGTATGATCGCCTCTACCCGAGATGACCATATAACCGCAGTCGAATTGATTCGGCAGGCGATTGCGATTAACAAGCACGAGGCGATGTATCACTCGAACCTCGGCAACATCTTAAAGAAACTGGAAAAGCTGGATGAAGCGATTCAGTCATTCCGGCGCGCGCTGGCGCTGAAGCCGGACTTTGTAGATGCGCACAATAATCTGGGTATCGCGCTGTTGGCACAGGGTAAGGTGGCGGAAGCCATCGTTCATTACCAACGGGCGTTGGCGCTTGATCCTGGCTGTGCAACTGCCCTCTGCAATATGGGTCTGGCGCATGAAGCGCAAGGGAAGTTGACAGAAGCCGTTGAGTGCCACCGGCGCGCTCTGGAGATGCAGCCGGAGTTCGTGATGGCGCTTTACAACCTTGGGAACGCACTCAAGGCGCAAGATCGGTTGCAGGAGGCGCTGGAGTGCTTCGACCGTGCTCTGGTGCTGCAGCCCGGCTTTGATCTGGCCCACTTCGCCAAAGCTTTGACACAGCTATTGCAAGAGGACTTTGCCGCGGGCTGGGTCGAATATGAATGGCGCTGGAAGACGAAGAAGCAGCAGATGCGATGTTGTTCACAGCCGTTGTGGAATGGTGAACCCCTGCCATCGGGACGCCTGCTGTTATGGGGTGAACAAGGACTCGGTGATGAAGTTATGTTCGCTGGTTTGATTCCTGACGTTCTGCGTAGCGGCGCGTCCTGTGTCTTGGATTGCCAGGCGCGGTTGCGGCCGTTGTTTGAACGCTCCTTTCCGTCCGTCCCGCTTCTTCAGCACTCGGATCTTCCCGTTTCAGCCCATTTGCCGACGGGCAGCCTTCCGCGGCTTTTCCGGGCGGATAGGGGATCCTTTCGACTTACTAAGTCGCCATACCTAGTTGCTGATCCGCAACAGCGAAATCAGTTTCGGGCGAGATACGCCGACGGTAGGCGGTTGGTCGGCGTTGCTTGGTTCACCAATAATAAGGAAACCGGACGAAGCCGAACCATTCCACTGGAGATGTTGACGCCTTTGCTGCAGCGGGAAGACCTGAAGTGTGTCAGCCTGCAGTATGGCGACCATGCAACTGCCGGTGCTCCCATGTTGTTCGACCGCTCGGTTGACCAGATGACCGACGTGGACCGTTTTGCCGCTCAGATCGCCGCCTTGGACATTGTGATCACCATCGATAACTCAACCGCGCATCTGGCCGGTGCGCTGGGTGTGCCCGTCTGGGTGTTGTTGCCGTTTGTTCCGGACTGGAGATGGTTCCGGAAGCGTGAGGATAGCCCTTGGTATCCGTCTATGCGACTCTTTCGCCAGTCCAGGCCCGGAGACTGGCACAACGTCATAGAAAGTGTTTTAGCCGCACTGTGAAGAACGAATTGCTCGGCAGAGCGATTGAGCGCTCGAATCTGGGGGCCGTCTTGCAGGCGCAAGGCAAGCTCAATGAGGCTGTTCAGTGCTATCGGCACGCTATTGCTCTGAAGCCGGATTACGCCGAGGCGCACAACAACCTTGGGGTCGCGCTCGCAGCGCAAGGCAAGGTGGAAGAGGCGATCGCGCGCTATCGCTGTGCCCTGATCGCAGACCCTGCTCTTGCCGATGCGCACAACAACCTCGGCATCGCACTGGCGAACCAGGGCCACATATTAGACGCGATGATTTGCTATCACCGGGCCATTTCGCTGAAATCAAACTTCGCCGAAGCGTTTTGCAATCTGGGCAATGCGTTCGAAAGCACAGATGAGCTGAACGAAGCGATGGTCTGTTTTGAGCACGCCCTCACGTTGAAGCCGGATTTCGCCATGGCCTGTAACAACTTGGGAAATGCGCTGCTGAAGCAGAACAAGCTGGAAGCAGCCCTTGCGCAATACGAACGGGCTCTCGCGCTGAAGCCCGATTATGCCGAAGCCGCTCACGGTAAGGTCTTTACCAAATTGCTGTTGATGGACGGCGATTTCGGCGCTGGATTGCAAAGTTATGAGGGACGCTGGAAGACTCCTGATCAAACTCCCATGCGCAGTTATCCGCGGCCTCTATGGCGTGGCGAACCGTTAGGCTCCGGTAAGCTCCTGCTCTGGGGTGAGCAGGGTGTGGGCGACGAAATCTTGTTCGCCGGCCTTGTGCCCGATGTGCTGCGGGCGGGTATCCGCTGCGCACTGGATTGCGATCCGCGCTTGAAACCGGTCTTTGCGCGTTCGTTTCCGGAAGTCGAGGTGGTCTCCGGCTGCGAAGCCGGTAAAGACGTGGCGGCGCACCTTCCCACTGGAAGTCTGCTGAGTCTCTATCGAAGATCTGCCTTGGATTTCGCCGCCACCAAATCACCTTACTTGCTGCCCGATCTCCAGCGTTGGAATGAGTTGCGCAGCCGGTATAGGGATGGACGCAAGCTCGTGGGAATCGCCTGGCATACGAACAACAAGCGATCAGGCCGGCAGCGTTCTATCGCTTTGCAGTTGCTAAGACCCCTTCTCGAACGAAGCGATATTCGCTGGGTGAGCCTGCAATACGGCAGCCATGACAACCTGCCGGAGTCTTTGTTAGTTGATCGCTCCATTGACCAGCTTATAGACATGGATGCGTTCGCCGCGCAGGTTGCCGCCATGGACCTGGTCATTACAATCGACAACTCCACCGCTCACCTGGCCGGCGCCCTGGGCGTTCCGGTGTGGGTGCTGCTGCCGTTTGTTCCGGATTGGCGCTGGTTCCGGACACGAGAGGATAGCGTGTGGTATCCCTGTGCGCGGCTGTTTCGACAACCCCATCCGGGCGATTGGGGATCGGTTCTGAAACGGGTGGATAGTGAGCTTTTTTCGCGCGGATAAAAGATATGAGATTTAGAAGTCGAAAGTCCCACAAATTCGCATCCACAGTGATAGAAACTTTCGTAAGTCGTCTATCGAAACATATTTAGTACTAGTTTCGCTTTTCTACCGATTCTTGTAGGGCATAATAATGAAACCAGTTGGACGTCCGGCAGATTGCCAGTTGCCGGGATATTTAGTTGGGGGGGAAATGGCATCGCGGTTTTCCGAATCGTGTTCGCCTTCATGTCGGATTTTTGGTCAGGCGCTTTGCCCTTTGGGAGCGAAGGCTGGTCTGCTGCTTCTGGTTGCCTTTACGTCGGCTTCAGGACAGATGATGTTGAAACCTGCTCAGCCTGGCGAAATCGTCAATCTGATTCCTTCTGATTTGACAGTCATGGAAGCTGGCCAGGATAGAAAAGACCTGCCCTGCAATGTGACTCAGCGCAAGCCGGAATTGGGTTTCGACCTCCGTTTTCACACTGGTTTTGACGTTGACGTTCCGCTAACGGAGTTGACGGGTAACGGCGAAATGCTGACCGTTGTCTTCCGCGTGGTTCCCAAGGAGGGCGATAACCGCACGGCTAACTTTGTACAGCACTTTACGGTACCCCCCATCGACGAAGACGCCAAGGGAAGTGCTCTCCTGCAGGGCGTAATTGATCTCGGCGAGGGCAGCTATCACGTGGACTGGTTGATGCGCGATCGGCAAGAGCGAGTGTGCGCCACCAGTTGGGACGTGGATGCGAATCTGTCGCTCAAGGATAAGCCGATACCCCTATTTCTATCGCGAGATCAGGTGGCGCAGACCCAACCGGAGCCGTTCTTCAACGACACAGCAACAGATATGCCGCGCGGCAAAGAAGACAATCTGAACGTAAAGCTGCTGGTGAACTTTGCTCCGCAGAATGCGGTGTCGGCGGCTTTGCAACGCAGTGATACGGAAGCACTGGTGAGCATCTTAAAGACCATCCAGCGGGACCCGCGGGTGGCCCGCGTGTCTCTGATTGCCTTCAATATGACGGAAGGGCAGGTGGTTTACCGGCAGGACGCGGCCGAGAAAATTGATTTCCCGGCGTTGGGTAAAGCCCTGCAGCAAATCAAATTGGGGACGGTGAACGTTCAGAAACTCAGTCAGAAGCATAGCGAGACCGACTTTTTGGAGAACCTGATTAACACCGAGGTCACCCCGGCGGCTCACACCGATGCGGTGATTTTCGCGGGACCGAAGGCCATGCTCGACGCGAATGTACCCGATGAGGACCTGCGACGCATCGGAGGGATTGAGTGTCCCGTTTTCTACATGAATTACAACCTGGACCCCCAGGCCACCCCTTGGAAGGATTCCATCAGTCACGCAATCCGCAATTTCAAGGGCACGGAGTACACCATCTCGCGGCCTCGCGATCTCTGGTTTTCCACTGTGGAGATGTTCAGCCGGATCGCCCGCTTCAAGCACGACCGCGCTACGCTCGCGCAGACCGCCGGCGGTTCTCAGTAAACCCTGTATTTTCTAGCTTCTTTAGTTTAGACTGTGAAGCAGGCTTGGCTTGTTCTATACCGAGGGATTGCCATCGGTCCAAGGGCAAGGGGGATGGGTTATGAGGTTACCGCGTCTTTTATCGTTGTCACGTTTCGTGCTTTCACTAGCGCTGCTGGCCATTGCCGTCACGGCAAAGGCTCAGGAGCCTTCGCTCGAAAAGTTCAGCAATCATCTCGCCCCGTTTGTCGGAACACCCGAACAAGCCGTTAACAAGATTCTTCAGGTTGCTAATTTGAAGCCGGGGGAGACGCTTTATGACTTGGGCTGTGGCGACGGCCGGATCCTCATAGCGGCCGCTCAGAAGTATCGCGTAAACGCGGTGGGGATTGAGCTATCCGAAGCGTATGCGCAAAAAGCCTTGGAAAAGGCGAAGAAAGCGAAAGTTCTGGATCGTGTGAAGGTCATTCACGGCGATTTCATGAAGACCGACATCAGCCCGGCTAATGTCGTGACCCTTTATTTGGCTACCGCGGCTAACGATACGGTCCGCCCCAATCTGGAGCGCTATTTGAAGCCGAATACGCGAGTTGTTTCCTACGACTATCCAATTCCCGGCTGGAAGCCGATGGACACCTTCGACACCTCCGGCGTTTCCGGAGACATCCATGTGATCTATCTCTATCAGGTGCCGGCTTCGATTGTGAACAAAAGGTAGCCTAGAGGGTTGAGCAACTTCGATGTGGTTGGTATCGGCTTGAATGCAACCGATACCCTTCTTTTGGTTCACGAGTTCCCGCCTTACGCCGGTAAGGTTCCGTTTGAACGCGAAATGCTGAGTCCCGGAGGACAGGTGGCTACCGCTATGGTTTCCTGTTCGAAGCTAGGGCTGCGCGCCAAATATATTGGCACTGTCGGGGACGATCTCCGCGGCGATATCCAGCGGCAAAGCCTGGACGGCACCGGCGTAGATATCTCAAGCGTCATTGTCAGGCATAACTGCCCAAATCAAACGGCGTACATCATCATCGATGAGCGAACGGGTGAACGCACGGTACTCTGGCAGCGAGCGGGCGCGTTGCGCTTGGCCTCCGACGAGATACAGCCGGCCGACATCACCGGTTGCCGGCTGCTGCACATCGACGGTTTCGATATTGATGCGGCTGCGTACGCCGCTTCCGTTGCCCGCCAGCATGGCATTCCGGTTTCTATCGACGTCGATACTGTTTACCCCGGTTTTGAAGCGGTTCTCAAGAATGTGGACTACCTGATCGCCGGTTCCGGTTGGCCGGCGAAATTCACGGGCGAATCCGATCCCTTCAAAGCGTTGATCGCTCTGCAGTCTGAATACGGCATGCAGGTAGCTGGCATGACGCTGGGAGAGAATGGCGTCCTGGCACGAAACGGAGGTCGCTGGGTCTATTCGCCGGCATTCGAAGTATCGTGTGTTGATACAACTGGCGCCGGAGATGTCTTCCATGGCGGCTTCTGCTATGCGATTCTCGAAGGGATGCCGCTAAATCAAGGATTGGAATTTGCCAACGCGGCGGCGGCCCTGAATTGCAAAGCGATTGGCGCGCGTGGAAATGTGACCGGCCGATCGGAAGTGAACGCGTTGATTGCCAAGGCGAAAACCGGGAAGGTTCGGCGACGCGAAGACCCTGAGATTTGCGCTCGGGTAGCCGCCCAGTCCTCGGGTTCAAAATCGAGTCATAGGAAATGATCCCACTTCGAGCCCTCTTGCGCCGTGCGTTTCCGCCGGTAGTGACGGTCGGTATAATCCTGCTGAACTTCATTTGCTTCTTCACGGAGTTGTCCCGCCCGGGTACGTTCGTTTCGCACTACGCGCTGGTGCCGGATCATTTGCGCCTGACTACGCTTTTCACCTACATGTTTCTGCATGCCGGCTGGATGCATATCCTCGGCAACATGTGGTTTTTGTGGGTGTTTGGCTCCCATCTTGAAACCGCGCTCGGCTCCACACGGTTCCTGATTTTTTATTTGGCCTGCGGTCTGGCGGCAGGCGCAGTGCAGTCTCTTCTGAATTTGGGCAGCCCGGTGCCGACGCTGGGGGCGAGCGGCGCGATTGCGGGGGTTATGGGCGCCTTCCTGATCATCTATCCGCGGGTGCGCGTGGTCACCTTGGTGTTCATTGTCATTTTTGTTACGACGATCGAAATTCCAGCTGCTTTCATGCTGCTGTACTGGTTTGCCATCCAACTGGTCAGCGGGCTTATGAGTTCCGGCCAGATGTTCCTGAACGGTCGCGTTATTGATGGTGGCGGCGTGGCCTGGTTCGCCCATGTGGGCGGTTTTCTGGCAGGTATTGTGCTCGTCAAGCTGATGCCCTCCCGTACCTTCCTTTACGATGCACGATCCTAACGAGCCCTTTGAGAATCTTCGACCGCTCGACCTCCTGGCGATTGCCGCGCACCCCGACGATGTGGAGCAGACCTGCGGCGGCACTCTGATTCGCAGCGCCGAGCAAGGCTACCGCACCGGCGTGCTTGATCTGACGGCCGGCGACATGGGCAGCCGCGGTAATCCTAATCTGCGGATTCAGGAAAGCAAGGCGGCGGCGGAAGTTATGCTGCTGGCTTGGCGGCAGAACCTGCGCTGGCCCGATGCACGCCTGGAGAACACTACACCGGCTCGAATGACGCTGGCGGGTGTGATCCGCCGTCTCCGTCCGCGAACCGTGATTCTGCCCTACTGGACCGGGCGTCATCCCGATCATTACAGGGCCTGTGAGATTTCTTATGAGGCCTGCTTTCTAGCGGGTTTGAAGAAGCTCGAAGAAGATACTGCGCCTCACCGCCCGAGCAAGATCATCTACTCGTCTCTTTATGCGAATGTCACGCCCTCGTTTGTCGTGGATATCACCAGGCAATTTGACCGTCGGATGACTTCGCTGTTTCGCTATGCGTCCCAGTACGGCGATTCTGACGAAGCCTCCGCGTTATTCCCGTCCCAGCGCGAAACCGAGGACCGCATTGCTTCTATCGCTCGCTTTTACGGCAACCTCATTGGCGTGAAATATGGTGAGCCGTTTACTGTAAAGGAGTCCATTCAGGTGGATGACGTGGTCAACATGCCGGTTCGTAGCATTTAAGAGACCGTCCGCGTTTGCGTGTAACGGTTGCTGAAAGCTTTCAGTTATCTGACAATTTAAAGAAGTCCAATTCCATGAACGTAGCGATGAACATTCTGGTAGTCGGTGCGCTCATCTTTGGTGCGCACCTGTTTACCGGCATTTTCAGCCGTACACGCGTTCCCGATGTTCTGCTGCTCACCATCATCGGCATCATCCTGGGGCCGGTCCTCCACTTGGTGAAGCCGGCGAATTTTGGCAGCATAGGTCCGGTTTTTGCAACGGTTACTCTGATCATCATCCTGTTTGAGGCGGGCCTCAGTCTGGATCTGGATGTTCTCAGGAATTCCATTCGCCCGACCCTCCTGCTCACAGGCATTAACTTTCTGCTGACGCTGACAGCTATCGGATTTGCTTCGCACTTTCTGATCGGCCTCGATATGCGAATCGGATTGATGTTGGGAGCGATTGTCGCATCCACTTCACCCGCGGTGATAGTGCCGCTCACGCGGCGGCTTCGAATGGATCAAGCCTCGAAAACAATTGTCTTTTTGGAATCGGCGCTGAGCGACGTACTGAGCATTGTGGTCGCCATCGGGATCATGGACAGTTTTCGGCTGGGCAAGTTGCATTTGACGCAGATGCTGGGGCAGATCATTGCGACATTGTTGCTGGCCGGTCTAGCCGGGGCGGCGAGCGCTTTTTTGTGGTCGGCATTGCTCCTGCGGATTCGTGGCCTGGAGAACTCGATTTTCACCACTCCCGCTTTTGTCTTCGTTCTGTTCGGAGTCGTGGAAATCTTCGGATTCAGCGGCTATGTTGCCGCGGTCGTGTTTGGCGCGGTGCTCGGAAATATTGAGGTGTTTCACGGCCTGGCCTGGATGCGGCGCTACTTACCAGATGAGGCCATCACGCTAAATATTGAGGAGAGAACTTTTCTGGCGGAAGTTGTTTTCCTGTTGAAGACTTTCTTTTTCGTCTATGTGGGTGTCTCTATCCGGTTCAACGATGGCACTCCCATTTACCTGGCCATGGCCTTAACCGTGTTGATTTTTGTGCTGAGGGTGCCAGCGGCTTGGCTGGGCTTGCGCCGCGACACGCCTGTGAGGGATGCGTCGCTCATTTCTGTGATGAGCCCTAAGGGGTTGGCGGCTGTAGTTCTCGCCTCTATGCCGCTGGAGCAGAACATCACTGATGGCGCGAAACTACAGTCTGTAACTTACGGGATCGTCTTCCTTAGCATTGTTCTTACCTCCGTGCTTACTTTCCTGATTGAACGCACGGCAGTTTCTCGGGCGTACGCTTTTCTATTTAAGGGATTCGGCCGCCCGATCGCGCCAGATCCTCAGCCGCAGCCTGAGAAACTGCCGCTTTACTGAGTAGTCCGGATCGTTTCTTCAGTGACCGCTCCGGCTGCTGGGCTAGCTAAGTTTCTTCAGCTCTTCCTGAAACAGGCCATTGCCTGGAAACTGTTCGGCCAACTGCTTCAGGAGTTCGACGGCCTGCTGACGCTTGTCGTCTCGAAGCGCCGCAATAGCGAGCAGTATCTTGGCATAAGGCTGCAGGTAATGTCCCTTGTCCGCTACCACTTGAAGATATTTCAGGCCTTGCTGCTTATCGGTTTGCGCTCCTGTCCAACGGAGCAGCATACGGACCGGAGCAGCTTTTTGGCTTAGCAGGTAGTTTTCCACACCCATGGCAAGATACGCGTCGTAACAATCGGGGTATTTCTTGATTAACTCGTCGGCATCGCCGCGCGCCTGCTTAATCTCGATCAGAGCCTGCCAGTTGTCCTTCTCTATCAACGCCAGGTAATCGGCATGCAGGGCAATCCGCACAACCTCCGCGAGCAGGGCATCGCGGTCACCCGGATTAACTTTCAAAATGGCTTCGGAGAGCTGCTTGCTCTTGTCTAGCGCCGCCTCGAAATCATGTTTCACCTGGGGGCTGGCGTCCAGTTTGCGCCGAGAAAGGAAATTATTGTTGGAGGCGAAAAATTCGGAACGAAGTACGTTTAGCTGCTCAAACTCGAAGAACAAGTAGGCGGCGGCATCGGAAACCGGGCCCAACGGACGGTCGGGGTTGGCGCGTTCAAATGCCTGAAACGTCTTGTGCGCCGCGTCAAAACGAAGGTTGTACATATCGTGGTAGCCATCGGCCAACACGTCCGCGGCGGCTAACGGCATCGATAGAAGCAGTACGAAGGTAACCAGCACCAAGCTCTTCATCCGACTTATAGACGCACCTTCTTCATAATAGAAAGGAAAATGTTCGACTCTTACGCGGCCATTCCATCACGAGTGTGCCTGGTGGTGCCATGTTACAACGAAGCCTCGCGTCTGGATACTCGTACGTTTCGAAATTATTTTGCCGCCCATACTAAAGTGCGCTTTTTGTTTGTGAATGATGGAAGCCGCGACAAAACGGCCGAGGTGCTGCGAGAGCTGTGCGCCGGATACGCGGATCGCGCTGCCTTGCTGGATTGTCCAGTGAATGCCGGCAAAGCAGAGGCCGTCCGTAAGGGTATCTTGCATGCAATGGATCAATATGATCTGGACGCAGTAGGGTTTTGGGACGCTGATTTAGCAACACCGCTCAACGCAATTCCCAGCTTTGTCGACATTTTGACGCAAAAGCCCGACGTGGCTATGGTTTTTGGATCGCGCGTTCAATTGCTGGGACGCCACGTCAACCGCAGCGCCGTACGCCACTATCTGGGGCGCATCTTCGCCACGGTTGCTTCTGTGACGCTGCGCCTGCCCATCTACGACACCCAGTGCGGCGCCAAGCTCTTTCGCGTGAACGATGACACCAGGAAGGTGTTTTCCGATGCTTTTCTGTCCAAGTGGGTTTTCGACGTGGAGATACTTGCTCGATATTCGAAACTTTGCAGCCATAATCTGGGGCATATGACGGGCTGCGTCTATGAATATCCGCTGGAAGCATGGTCAGACGTCGCCGGATCAAAGGTAAAGCCGACCGACTTTTTTACAGCGATGTTGGACATCCTCCGGATCAAGCGGCGTTATCTCAGCTAACGTCGATTCGAGTGATCGCTAGAATGCTAACGAATGAGAAATGTGGAGCGCTGGAAACCCACCAAGGTCGTTTCTGGGGCTAAAGGCTTTCGGCCATCACCCGACCCGCGCCTTGTGGCGGTTTCGTCCCGTTTGATGGTGACGTGCCTGATCGAGCATTATGAGCCGGCTATCCGAAAATACGCGTCCGGGCATTTGCTCGATTTGGGCTGCGGATTCGTTCCGTTTTACGAGTTTTATAGACACCTGGTCACGGCGGTCACTTGCGTAGACTGGGAAAACTCTCTGCACAAGAACGAATTCTTGGATCACTTCATGGATTTGAACCAGCCGCTGATGCTGGAAAGCCAATCCTTCGACACGGTGCTGTTGACGGATGTGCTGGAGCACATCTACCGGCCGGCGCTTCTCTTTTCCGAAGTGGCAAGGGTGTTACGTCCCGCAGGCAAGCTCATTATGGGCGTTCCGTTCCTGTACGGCCTGCATGAGGAGCCTTTTGATTACCATCGGTACACCGAATTTACGCTGCGCCAGATGTGCCACGATCACGGCATGGAAGTGTTGTCGCTGACCCCTTACGGCGGCGCACCGGAGATTGTGATGGATATTACCGGAAAATGCCTGGCTGAAGCCAAACTCAGCAGAATGACACGGATGTACTCCGCGCTTTGCCTGCGGTTGGTGAAACTGGGCATAGTCCGGTCTCTATCAAGAAAGACCAGGTCTGCCTTCCCCTTGGGCTACGTCTTGGCCGCGCAGAAGGCTAACTAACCCTATAATGTCGGCTGAGGCCCTACGTCAGTGGCCGGTGAGGGAAGTAGCTTTTGATTCTTGAGATTTCCGATGATGTCAAAGTTTTGCCCATTGCTGCGGAGTTACACGCACGAATTTCGGAAAAACGCGCCCGTCTTGGCGTGCTGGGCCTGGGCTATGTTGGCTTACCGCTGGCTGTAGAGTTCGCCAAAGCGGGTTTCGATGTAACGGGTATTGACCTGAGTCAGGAGAAAGTAGATCTCTTCAACCAGGGCCACTCCTACATCAAGGATGTGCCGGACAGCATCCTCGAGCCGCTCGTAAAGAGCGGCAAGCTGCGCGCCACGACGGACTTCTCCGTGATTCGCAACCTGGATACGGTGGATATTTGTGTCCCGACGCCGCTTCGAAAGACCAAAGATCCGGATATGAGCTTTGTGGTGGCGGCTACCGAATCGATCGCCGCCAACATGCATCCCGGTTTGCTGGTGATGTTGGGTTCCACAACTTATCCGGGCACCACCAACGAACTGGTTTTACCCCGGCTGGAGACGTCGGGTCTGAAGGTCGGAGTAGACTTCTTTCTCTGCTTTTCGCCGGAGCGGGTAGACCCGGGCAACGTCAAGTTCCAGACGGCGAATATTCCGAAAGTCGTGGGGGGCATCACGCCTGTTTGTACGGAACTGGGCGCCCTGTTTTACAGCCAATCTCTGGAAACCGTCGTTCCGGTGAGTAACACTCGAGTAGCCGAGATGGTCAAACTGCTGGAGAATACGTTCCGCCTTATCAATATCGGCCTGGTGAACGAGTTGGCTTTGATGTGCGACCGAATGAAAATTGACGTTTGGGAAGTGATTGACGCAGCAGCCACGAAACCATTCGGCTTCATGCCGTTCTATCCGGGTCCAGGGCTGGGCGGTCACTGCATTCCCATCGATCCGTTTTATCTTTCCTGGAAGAGCAAGGAAGCAGGCATTGAGGCGCGTTTTATAGAGCTTGCCGGGCACGTCAATGGACGGATGCCCGAATTCGTGGCTGAAAAGATTCAGAATGCTCTCAACGTAGTCTCTAAGCCGGTGCGAGGCTCACACGTTCACATTCTTGGAGTTGCTTATAAGCGCGATATTGAAGATGTTCGTGAGTCGCCGGCGCTGGACGTAATGATTCTGCTGTGCAGGCTCGGAGCAAAAGTCACCTTCTCCGATCCCTTTGTAGAAAAGATTGATTTGCAGGGAACGGTTTTAAAGAGACAGGATTTGATTGCATCGGTTCGAGCGGCCGATTGCGTAGCGATCATCACGGATCATACCGACGTTGACTATAAAGCCGTAGTTGAAAATAGCCGATTGATTGTTGACACGCGTAATGCCCTGAAGAAGTTCCAGTCCGAAAAAATCATACGCTTGTAGCAGCGAACTGCTGAGATAGAAAACGAAGTCCTTGCCATCACCAGAGGTTACCGACCCCCATCATCAGACCGCGCCAGGTGAAACCACACTCACCCAAAAGGCGGTGAGGGGCACGGCTTGGTCTACGCTCTCTACCGTCGGCCGGCAATTGCTATCCATTGCCTCCGTGACCACGGTAGCGCGTGTTCTGGGGCCGGGCGCCTACGGCATTATGGCGATGGCCGCGCTACTGTTGGCGTTTGTCCTAAGCTTGCGTGATCTGGGCACGGGGATGGCCATTGTTCAGCGGCTGAACGTTTCCCATCGTCTGCTGTCCAGCCTATTCTGGCTCAATTTTCTGGTAGGGCTGGGTCTGGCAACGATCGTTGCCGGAACAAGCCCGCTGACTGCTCAATTCTTCCACACGCCTGCCCTGGTGCCCATCCTTTGTGCTTTGTCTTTTTCCATCTGGCTGACTTCGTGTGGGATTGTTCAGAATTCCATCCTGCTGCGCGATATGCGCTACCGGGTGCTGGCGATGGCTGAGCTTGGTTCAGCAGTGGCGGGATATATCGTTGCATTAGCCTGCGCCTACTCCGGCAAGGGAGTTTGGAGCCTGGTCTTCGCAAACCTCGCCACTGCCGCCACCGGATTTTTGTTCTACTGGTTCGCCTCTGGCTGGCGTCCGGACTTTGTCTTCAGCCGCCGGGACATCCGTTCGGTAGCCGGCTTCAGCTTGAATCTATCGGGTGCGGTGCTGGTGAATTTTTTTGCCAGAAATGCCGACAACATTGTCATCGGCCGGCTGCGAGGGCAAAGCGAACTGGGTGACTACCAGATGGCGTATAACCTGATGCTCACGCCCATCTCGAACATCAGTTCCATGATCGGGCAGATTACGTTTCCGGCCTTTTCGCGATTGCAGGCAGACCACGCGCGTTTCCGGTCCGCCTACGTCAGGCAAAGCATGATGGTGGGTTTATTGACCTTTCCGATTATGGCCGGAATGGGCGTGCTGGCTGGCCCTCTGATTCGCGTCGTTCTCGGGTCCAAGTGGGTAGGATCAATCTTGCTCTTCCAGATTCTTGCTCCCGTGGGACTGGTGCAATCGGTGGCTACCCTTGTGGGGCAAATCTATACGGCCAAGGCGCGAACGGATCTGATGTTCCGGTGGTCCATTTTTGCCACGGTGGTTCTGGTGACCTCGTTTATTCTGGGGGCTCGCTTCAGCACTGTTGGAGTGGCGGTCGCCTATGGTCTCTCTTACTTGCTTTTGTTGGCCTATCCCGGGTTTCTCATACCGTTTCGACTAATTGACCTGAAAGTTCGCGATTATGCAGCCACTCTATTACCGCAGGTCCTGATTACTGCGGCCATGGTCGCCGGCTCTCTTTTGTGGCGGCTACTTCTGAATTCATTCGGTATTTACAACTCGTGGGTGCACTTGATTACGACTTCGGTGCTGGGCGCTGCTCTGTATGCAGGCCTCTTGATCCGGCTGCGGCCGCCGGTTATGGAGGCGATGGAAGAGATACTGAGCGGATCCGGGAATCCGACGGTCCAGCGGGCGATTCACGTTATTCAGCGGTTGGGGAACTTCGGGCGCAGCACCAATACGGCCTAAATTGAATGGCCGAGGTCAACAGGCCCATTCGACTTGCTATGGTGGCCGGCGCCAGACCGAATTTCATGAAGATTGCCCCTTTACTGGCCGCCTTCAAGCAGGACCAGGACTTCCAAACGCTTCTAATTCACACCGGCCAGCACTATGACCGGAACATGTCGGAGAACTTCTTTGACGATCTGCGAATTCCGCCTCCGCAGCACCGGCTGGAGGTAGGATCAGGAACATATGCCCAGCAAACCGCCGAAATCATGCGGCGGCTGTAGTCGGTTCTGGTCGGGGAACGGGCCGACGCTGTGGTCGTTGTCGGCGATGTGTATTCTACCGTTGCGGGTGCGCTGGTGGCAGTGAAACTCGGTATGGTTGTGATCCATGCGGAAGCCGGTTTGCGAAGCTTTGATCGGACATGCCGGAGGAAATCAACCGGCTTGTAACCGATGCCATTTCCCATCTTCTCCTGGTTACTGAAGAGAGCGGGCGCACAAATCTTCTGAATGAGGGCCGCGATGAGACGCAAATGGCGCTGGTGGGCAACCTGATGGTCGATTCGCTGCGGCACAACCTGGGGGAGGCTTTGGAAGCGAACACTTTAGAGCGTCTCCGAATCGAAAATCACGAGTTCGGACTCGTGACGCTTCACCGCCCGGCGAATGTGGATGACGACCGGAAGTTGTCCGGAATTCTTTCGGCGCTAAAGGTTATCGCTGAAGACCTGCCTCAGTGCTGGCTGCTGCATCCCAGGACGCGAAAGAGGATCGGTGCGCTGGATTTATCGGAACGGATCCAGCTCATGGACCCGTTAGGCTACCGTGATTTCCTGCACGTGCAAGCGAAGGCCGCGCTGATTATGACCGATTCAGGCGGCATTCAGGAAGACTCCACCGTGCTGGGCACACAGTGCCTGACGCTTCGAGAGAACACCGACCGCCCCGTCACCGTTGAATTTGGCACCAATCGACTGGCCGGCACCAGCAAAGAAAGTATTCTGGCTGCTTGGCGAAAGACACGGGAGAATCCAAAGCTCGGGGTAATCCCGCCATTCTGGGATGGCAAAGCGGGTGAACGCTGTCGAGAGGCAATCCGCAACTATTTCGGCCTACCGCAAGCCTTCCCTCAGATCGAAACCGCTTCGTCCTGCCTGATAGCCCACTAATCCTGCTGAGTGATTTAGCTCTCGAATCCAGTCGCCTATAAACTAGACAGTGCGAATCGAGGCGCAAGTATGAATCAGCTGCAAGACCTTTCTGCTCCTGAAACTGTCATCCACGTTGATGTCTCCAATCGTCACCCCCTGGAACCTCTGACTGCGGATGAAGTGCAGCAGGCAGTGAAACTGCTTCGGGCGCTGCCCAGTTGGACTCCGCAAACAAGGATCATCAGTGTCACCCTCAAAGAACCGCCAAAGGCTGCGGTTCATGGGTGGCCGGTTTCCCCTGTTCAGGAACGGCGCGCTACGGCTGTCCTGATGAATAACGAACAAAATCAAGCTTCGACGGTGTCGCTGGACCTGCTGGCCCAACGTGTGACCAACGTTCAATTGGCGCCTCCGGGAGCCCAGCCCACACTCTCCGTGGATGAGCAAATTGAATGCGAGCAGGCGGTTCTTGCTAGCGAGGAGTTCCGTGCCGCGCTCGAAAGACATTACGGGATCACAGACACATCTCTGATCATGGTGGATATCTGGAGCGCTGGCTACTACGGCGGTCAGGAACAGGATCACGGCAAGAGATTAACGCGGCCGCTCTGCTTTGTTCGATCAGACTCTCGCGACAACGGTTACGCGCGACCCATCGAGGGCATCCGGCCGGTGGTCGACTTGAACACGATGACGGTCGTGCGAGTGGAAGAGTATGGCAGGTGGCCTTTGCCGCCTGAGTCCGGCAACTATTCTCCGGATCGGGTAGGTCCGCTTCGAACGGGTATCAAGCCGCTCGAAATCAACCAGCCGGAAGGCCCTAGCTTCGCGCTGAATGGCCGCCAGATGAGCTGGCAGAACTGGAATTTCGTCATAGGCTTCAATGCGCGGGAAGGCTTGACGCTGCATCACGTCCGCTATGCGGACCGCAGTATTCTGTATCGCGCTTCGCTGACGGAGATGGTGGTGCCGTATGGGGATCCCCGGCCTACTCAAGCGCGCAAGAACGCCTTCGATGTGGGTGAATACGGCATGGGTATGTGCGCCAACAGCTTGCGTCTCGGATGCGATTGTGTCGGCGACATCACCTATCTTGACGCCGCTATGTGTGACAGCCGCGGCCGGGCGCTGACCATAGAAAATGCTATTTGCATTCACGAAGAGGACTACGGCATCTTGTGGAAGCACACGGACCGCCGTTTGCCCGATCATCCGGAAGTGCGCCGTTCTCGCCGGCTAGTGGTCTCCTCCGTTTCGACGGTCGAAAACTACGAATACGGGTTCTTCTGGTATTTCTATCAAGACGGAAACATAGAATTTCAATTGAAGCTGACGGGCGTGCTTTCGCTCGGCGCCACCCATCCCGATGAGAAACCGCCTCACGGAGCCATGATTGCGCCGCAGTTGTATGCGCCGAATCACCAGCACTTCTTCAACATGCGGCTGGATTTCGATATTGACGGCGAGCACAACACCATTCAACAGGTGGATATCGTTGCTGATCCATTGGACGAAGCGAACCCGTTTGAGAACGCTTTCCGCGCAAAAGCCACTGATTTGAAAACGGAAAAGCAAGCTTGCGCACACTTGAATTTGCAAACAGCGCGCACCTGGAAAATCACCAATCCGGCCAAGAAGAATTGTTTGGGAGAACCTGTGGCCTACAAGTTCATACCGGGCGATAACGCCGTCCCTTTCGCGTCCCCGAACGCCTGGTGGCGCAAGCGCGCGCGTTTTGTGGATCACCATGTTTGGGTCACGCCTTTTAACGAGACCGAGAACTTCGCCGCGGGCGATTTTCCCAACCAGAGCCTCGCTGACCATGGATTGTCCACTTGGGTGGAAGCCGACCGGCCCATAGACAACACAGATGTAGTGCTCTGGTATACCTTTGGCCACACGCATATTCCGCGCCCCGAAGATTATCCGGTGATGCCCGCCGCTTATATTGGTTTTTTGTTGAAGCCCTATGGGTTCTTTGAGCGTAACCCGGCAAATGATCTGCCGCCTTCGGCTCACAAAACCTGTTCACATTGCTGAGGTCTAATGTCGAAAGTAAAAGTTGGAATTATCGGCTCACAGTTTGAAGCCGACATACACGCAGTCTCCTTTCAGTTGATGCCGGAAGAAGCGGAAGTTGTTGCGGTAGCTTCGCCCACTCCCGGCAACGCTGAAAAGCTGGCAAAGAAGTACAACATCCCGCGAGTGTTCCTGGACTACCGCGAGATGCTGAAGGAGCCTGATATTGAGATGGTCACCATCACTGCACCAAACCGGCTGCATGCGCAGATGACCATTGATATTGCCAATGCGGGCAAGCATGTGGTCTGTGAAAAGCCGCTTTGCATGACCCTGGCCGAAGCGGACGAGATGATAGACGTCTGCAAGCGTCAGGGCGTCATGCTGGGCTATGCCGAAGAATTGTTCTTCACTCCGAAGTATGTGAAGGCGAAGGAGATGGCAGACCAGGGCGGCTTTGGCAAGATTCATCTGGTGAAGCAGAGTGAAAAGCACTTTGGCCCACACAGCCCGTGGTTCTGGGACATGGAGCAGGCTGGCGGCGGCGCCATGATGGATTTGGGATGCCATGGAATCGCATTCTGCTATTGGTTCCTGGGCCGGCCCGCGATTAAGAGCGTTTACGCTCAACTCGGCACCTACGTGCATGGCGATAAGACCAAGGGCGATGACCATGCCATCTGCCTTGTTGAGTTTGAGAACGATGCACTCGGGATGGTGGAATGCAGTTGGGCCAAACGCGGCGGCATGAGCGATCGGACCGAGATCTACGGTGAAGGTGGCGTCACCTACGCCGACTTGCATATGGGCAATGCCTTGCCGACCTATAGCGAATACGGGTTCGGTTACGCCGTCGAAAAAGCTCCGACGACTAACGGGTGGAGCTATCCTGTCTTCGAAGAACATTGGAACTACGGCATCCCCCAGGAGATGCGCCACTTTGCGCGCGTGGTGCGCGGCAAGGAGACCTTGCAGGCATCGGGTGAAGACGGACGTGTGGTGATGCAGGCGTTGTATGCTGCTTATGCGTCCGCAGGCGCAGGACAGAAGATACAAATGCCTTACACGCCGAAGACCAGCAGACCCATTGAAGAGTGGCTGGGGAAGAACCTGAAGTGAGTACGCCCCTTTTAGAAAACATTCTCAATCAGGCGCAGGCCCTCAGACAGGTTGCCCATTATCATTTCGGGGAAGGCAGGCCTGCTATCGAGCAGGCCGCGGCCTTGCTCCGCTCGCGCAAAAAAGTCGTTTTGAGCGGAATGGGCGCTTCCTATTTTGCCTGCATTCCATTGGCGCAAAAGCTGATTGAATCCGGCTTGCAGGTGGCTTGTATCGAGTCCGCCGAGTTGCTTTACTTCCAGCGCTCGTTGCTGGATTCTGAAACCGTTCTGATACTCGTTTCCCGTTCGGGCGAAAGCATTGAAGTCACGAAGCTGCTCGACGGAATAAACACGCCTGTAATTGGCGTTGTCAACGTTCAAGAGAGCACGCTGCAGCGCCGGGCGTCTCACTCCATTGTTCTCAACAGTCCCGCTGATCAACTGGTAGCTATTCAGACCTACTCGTCCACCCTAGCCGTTTTTGCCCTGATCCATGCTGCTCTGAAGGGCGAACTGGAGCAGGCGAAATCAGATCTTGAGCAGACCATCGAGCTTCTGAAAGTAAATATCTCGAAGTGGCTGGAGTCTCGAGGCGAGTGGCACTCTTTTCTGGAAAACAGTTCGCCTGTTTATCTTCTGGGACGCGGGCCGGCAATGGGTGCAGTCTTGGAAGGCGTTCTGCTTATGCATGAGACCGCTAAGTCCCCTGCTGTCGGTATGTCGGTTCCGCAGTTCCGGCATGGACCGGTTGAAGTGGTAGACGATGCGTTTCGCGGAATCGTGCTTGGCACGCAGCCGGAAACGGTGGCGCTCGATTCCGCTTTGGCGAACGACGTCGTGGGAATGAAGGGTCACGTTCGCTGGCTTGGTCCGGAGGTGCAGGGTCTTCAAGCACGGCCGTTGTGCTCATGGCCGGAAGCCGTGCCCGCCCGTTTTGTAGCCGTCGTGGAAACCATTCCTCTGCAAATCCTGGCCTACACAAAGGCGGAAATTCGCGGAGTGCGGCCGGGAGACTTTCGCTGGGCGCCGGCTGTCACCAGCACGGAGGCCGGCTTTTGCCTGACCCGTTGATTCTTTGTGTTGATATCGGCGGCACATCTGCCAAGGTCGGCTTGGTTTCGGCAAACGGGCAGGTAAGCCATCTGCAATCCATCCCCAGCAAGCCGACCGTGGAGGAGTTTGCCGAAAAACTCGTAGCACTGATTACGCTAACCGCTGCCCAGGCCGGACCGGAACTGGATCAAATGGGGGTGGCAATCGCGGGCTTCGTTGACGAAGATCGCAGCGGCCTGGCTTATAACTCCAATCTGCCCTGGCTTGAGAAGTATCCTTTACGCCAACGCCTTCAGCAGAGTTTTCCGGGCTACGCAATCGAGCTGGAAGTAGACTCCAACGCCGCTACCATGGCCGAGTACGAGTTTGGATCGGGGCGAGGCTGTGACCGCTTCCTATGCCTGACCTGTGGAACCGGTTTGGGCGTGGGCATGTCTGTAGCCGGCGTTCCTCTCCGTTTCGCTTACGGCTGCATGGGGGACGCGGGGCATACGGTTGTTCAGCGCGATGGGCCGCTTTGCACTTGTGGCGGGCACGGCTGCGCAGAGGCGCTGATTTCCTCTGACTCGCTCGCCAGAAATTACCAGACTCTGCTTGGAACCGGGCGTGAAGTCACACTACGCGACGTCATAGAAGCCGCGCAAGCTGGTGACGCCCAAGCGATCTCCGTTTTGGAGCAAGCGGGCGAATGGCTGGGCGTTGCCGTCGCAACGCTCTCCAACATGTTTTTCCCCGATCACATTGCCATTGCGGGTGGCTTGTCCGCAGCCGGGGATCTGGTGCTGAAGCCGGCGGAGCGCGTGTTTCGGAAGACGGCCTGTCTGTTTGCTACTTCAAAGACCACCTTCGGCCGCGCCGTGCTCGGATCGACGGCAACGTTAATTGGCGCGGCATGGCCGTTCTTAAAAGGAAAGGTAAGTTATGGCGAATCAGTCTCCCGATAGACGCCAGGTTCTTGAACTACTCGGCAAAGCGGCGATTGCTAGCCAATTTGGCGGATTCTTCCGGTGGCAATTTGCCGCTGCGGCGACGCAGCCCAAGGCGGCCAATTATCAGCCGCAGTTTTTCAATTCTAAAGAGTACCGGAATATTGAGATTGTGACGGAACTGATCATCCCGCGGGATGAAAGCCCCGGCGCCCAGGACGCTGGCGTCAGTGAGTTCATTGATTTTATGGCCGCGCATGGCGATCATGACATGGCCGGACTGCGCAAGGGAATTCAGTGGCTGGACCGCAATTCCAAGGGCGGATCATTTGCAGATCTGAATCCTCGCCAGCAGGAAGAATTGCTGAAAAGCGTCGCCTTTAACCGGGGCGACGAAGAAGGTCAGCAGTTTTTCAAGCTGGCTCGGCGTTGCACGGTGATGGGCTTCTACACAAGCCGGATAGGTCTAGAAGAGCTAAGTTATCCAGGCCTGCAGTTCTACAGTCAATCTCCTGAGTGCCCGCACAAAAACGATCCTGAACACCGGCATTTGCCGCCTCCGAGGTATTGACATATGGCTCAAGAAACTTACGACGTCATTGTGATCGGCACGGGAGCCGGCGGCGGCATGGCCATCCACAGCCTGTGCAAAGCGGGAGCGAAAGTTTGCGCTCTCAACGGCAGCCGTCGTCTCACCCCCAGCAAGGATTTTAAGAATCATCGCCAACCCTACGACATGCCCTTCCGAGGTTTCGGCGATCCACAGAAGCGCGATAAGTGGATCGGCTACATGGACAACGAATATACGGAAGGCATTTGGGAGCACGAAATCGCGTTCACAACTGCCCCGGGAACGGAATGGACATGGCGTCGCTGTTTCGCAGTCGGCGGCAAGACGAATTTCTGGGGCCGTTCTTCGGCCCGCTTCGGCGAAATTGATTTCACCGCCGCCAGCCGCGATGGCTTTGACGTGGATTGGCCGGTCACTTACCAGGAGATGGCCCCCTATTACAGCCGCGTGGAGCGTATGATCGGCGTGGCCAGCACGGTCCAGAACCGTCCTAGCAATCCGGACGGAGAGTACCTGCCAGCCATGAACTTCCGGTGTATTGATCGGATTCTGGAAAGCGGATCGCATAAGGTCGGCATTCCATATTTGCCGGATCGTATTGCGCAGTTGACCGTCGCCCACCAAGGGCATCCCGCATGTCACTATTGCGGCAACTGCACGGATGGTTGTGATGTGGGAGCGTTCTTCTCCACGCCCTGGTTCTTTTTGCCGGCCGCGGAAAAGAGCGGGAATCTGGAAATCAGAACCAACGTCCTGGCCAAAAACATCATTTTCGATTCCGATACCGGCAAAGCCAAGGGTGTCGCCTATATTGATCGCAAAACCAAACAGGAAGTGGAGGTTTACGCGAAAGCTGTCGTTGTCGCGGCCTCCTGTGTGGAGTCTGCGCGCATTTTGTTGAATTCCAAGTCCGGCCACTGGCCCGATGGCATCGCTAATTCCAGCGGCCAAGCAGGCCGCAATCTATGTGATCATCTCTACGGCACCATCGGGCGCGGTTACTTTCCACAATTGCTGGGCCAGCCGAGCTTTCCGGACAACGTTTCTTCCGCAACCGTGGCTTGGCTTCCACGCTGGCAGAATATTGATAATCCTCACGCCGAAAACTTTATCCGCGGTTACTCTGTTTATCCGGATGGCGGCTGCAGCGAATTCCCCTACTACTACGACCAGATTGCGGGTTTTGGCCGCGAATTCAAGCGCGAGATCAAGCGCCGCTATCCCACTCCAGTCGGGTTTTACATCCAGGCGCCCACGCAGCGAAGCGATAAGAACTTCGTTGATATCGACCCCGAAGTGAAAGATGCCTTTGGAATTCCTGCGGCCCGCCTCCATTTCGAATGGGACGAGAATACCCTGAAAATGCGTGAACACGGCATCCACTCCATTGAACAATTACTGCGCGCAAGCGGTGCCGAGTATCTGGGGCACGGTCCTATCGACACACCTGGTACCAGCTTGCATGAGACCGGGACACTCCGCATGGGAAATGACCCGAAGCGCTTTGTCACCAACCGCTTCGGCCAGACTCATGACATCCCAAATCTTTACATTTGCGATGCGAGTGTGTTTCCGAACTGTACCGATAAGACAACAACGATTTCGATTCTCGCCTTCAGTCTCAGGACAAGTGAGTACTTGATAGAGAACCTGAAGAAGGCTTGAGCGGCTTGCGCACGCATTCGTAAATCGCTTCGCTCATGAAGCGCCGTGAATAATCTACGGCTGATATTAAATTCAGGGCGAGCGGTTCCGGCAATTTCTTGATCATTCCCCACTTCAGCGATATTGTCTTGTCGGCACGGAACAAATCTGCGCTCTTTTGCCGGCGCATGCATTCGAAACCAAGCCTCGCAAGGACGCGCCGAACTCCATGAAAAGTGGTGTAGGTAATGGACTCCATCAGAAACTGGGGATTCCGGCCCCGCACTCTCAGATACAGGCAACCCAGTCTCTTCGGCAGCAAGGGGAGCCAAAACACGCGGTAGTGCTGCTCAAAAAACGTGAAATAGTTAGCGTAGGCAAAGTAGAAATAGCCGCCGGGCTTTAATACCCTAAACGCCTCCTCAAGCACCTGACGCGGGTTCTGAACGTGCTCCAACACCTGGTGACTCACGATGACGTCTATGGATTCAGAAGCCAAGGGAATCGCCTCGCCAACCGCCGACAGAATGGCGCCCGAGCCTACGGTGCGAAGCCTTGTCGCAGCAATCTTGCACCAACCGGCTCCAGGTTCGAGTCCCACAACAATTGCGCCGCGCCGAGCTAATTCAGTAGAGATGCCGCCCATGCCGGCTCCCAAATCCAGAACTCGTTTATTTTTAATGCTGATGCCGAGCTCGGCTAGCTCGTTACACACGCTCCGGCCGATGTCACCGCTCAATTCCCGCTGCGTGCGCGCATGGCCCTGTTCGTCTGTTAGCTCGAGATCTTCGACGAGATAGCGAAACATTGCTGTCTCGATTCGTTCGTCAATAGAGTCAAGACTTTCCTCAAAACGAGAATCTTCGTAAGCGGTCTGGATACGTCGAGGGCTGGCGATGGCTGGCATAGAGGACACACTAAAGGGTGCTTAACGTGTTAGTTACTGGCCGAGATAATTTATCTCAATGCCATTAATCAGTGCCGAACCTTGTTCCGCCAAAAACTCGATTGTTAGCTTCTGTACCGTAACTTTGGTTTCAAACAGTTTATCATTAGCCCAGTGTGGTCCATGCTCTTTATCTGGATCAAAGTGACTCAGAACTTTCTTGCCGTTGATCTTTACATCGAGTACGTAGTTGCCTGCCTCATTGTGTCCGTAATCGGCGAACTTTAGAGTAACTGAGTATCGCCCGTTAGGCACATCAAAGGTATAACTGAACGGATCTCCCGCGTACCTATACCGTGACGATTGGTATAGCGGTTGCATATCTGGAGTGGTGCCGGAGATTGGAACCTCTAGGTGGTTCTGCATGGTGTCCCTGCTGTATCCATAATCCTGAGCCCAGCGATGGCCTTGCGCATCCGTGAACGCTGATCCTTCGCCACAGTTTATTCTGATGGTCTCCGGCGCAGCCTTCACCAGAACTGTTGTACTGACTGAACGCTCCGTGAGGTCTTTGCTTCGCGCCGTCAGAGTGACCTCGGTATCTTGCGCTATACTTTCCGGCGCGCTGTAAACTCCGCCGCTGGTGATAGTTCCCACGTTTGGAGTTAACGACCATTCCAGGTTGCTGTAAGTCGCGTGTCCAAAAGTAACAGTGAACTGTTTCGACAGGCCGCGAACCAAAGTCGGTTTCTCGGGAGTGATCTCCATAGAGCCGGCCTTCAATGTGAATTCGACAGCGGCGGTCTTTGCCGGATCGCTCTTGCTGTGCGCCTCGACGCGGACTCGTTCCTCATTCTTCGGAGGAATCACTGGGGATGTGTACAGACCTTCCCTGCTAATGGACCCAGGACCCCGGAGCGTCCAGGTTGCATCGCTGCTCATATACCAACCCACCGGATAGAACTGAGTCTTGTCCCCTGGAACTACATCGTGAGGCTTTTCCGGATCTATCTCTAGGTGGGGCGGAGAATCATCTCGAGTGATCGTATACCCATTGAATGCGGGGCTGGGAAGCGATTTGGGAGTGGTCACGCGCCGCATCGCGAAGTACAGGCTGTTATCCTTCACCGTTGCCGGAATGGACTTTACGGTGGGAGTCAAGCAGGTGTAGTTGACAGCGCTGCCGATATCGTAATCGCGCAAAATGAGCTGACCTTGCGCCTCAACATGAATGGGCGCGCGAATGTCTTTCGGAAAATGGTCTTTGCACCCGGTCTGCGCAAAGTAGAAAGAGATCTTATAATTGCCATTAGGCACCAGATACCGATAGACCATGTCGCCGAACGAATAGCGGCTGGTGTAGAACAGGCTGATATCTTTCTGCTTAGGCCAGTTCTCATTCCAGTCGTCGGAGACAACACCCCATGACACTTCGCCGGCCTGGTCCCGCCACCACATATGCCCGTCGGAATCAGGTCCATAGTCGGGAAAGTTGCGATTAGGTGCACCCGGCGCCCGGCTTGCATTGCCAACCTTTACTCGGATGTCGCCGGCCGGCATTACTGTCACAGCGACAGTCGCCTTCGCTTCGGGGTTCGCAACACTGGCTGCGGAAACAATGGTTGTAGTAGGTCGATCCACTGTGGGCGCGGTGTAGATGCCGGCTGAGCTCAGTGATCCTACCTGCGGGCTCATCGTCCAGCTCACCGCATTGTTGTCGCTGCCATTGACCCAGGCCCTGAGCTGATGCTTGACGCCGCTCTGCATCCATAATGCCGGACTGGCAACTCCCACTATGACCCCGCGCAAAGGGACGATTACTTCAGAGACGTTTTCGGAATTGTTTATGTCCGTGGCGATGATAGTTACCGTTCCTTCTGGCTTCACATACTGGTTACGCGGGTTCACTTGGCCGGAATTATCGGAAATCTTCAAACTCGCTTCGTCCACGGCCTGCAGATCTCGGGCGCGCGGACCACGGTAATGGATCTCCAGTAATGCGTTTTCGACGGCCGGATCAAGCGTGACGTCGGTGGAGGTTTGAATCTCCCAATTCGAACCACCGTCGGCGACCATCATGCCGTACTCTTTTAATTCGGTGAGCAGGACGCGCGCCACCGGACTGAAGCTCGACATATCGAAGTCCGCTCGCAGGCGGAAGCGTGTGCCGTAAGGAATCTTTCCCCACGCGCCGGCGTGCGCTCGGCTGGGCCAGGCTGATGAAGGTGCAATGAAGCTATTGCCGAGCGTAAACCGTGCCGCATGCCGGATGCTGCCGGATCGAATCTCCGCTAGCCTGATAGTGAGCGGAGCAACGAATAGGCCGGCCGCATCCGAAGACGCGTTGGGTAGCCCATAGCTCATTCCCGAATAAGCCACACCTCCCTGGGCGCTGCACGTGGGGCACTGAGTGTTGTCGCCCTCCGGGTAATTGTTATACATCTCAAAAACTTTGCAGCTTTCCCGGTCCACTGTGACAACGTGACGGTCCACTTCGGAGTGGGGGGAGCTAAACACCCCGCTTTCCCGTTTCAATTCAGGCCAAGTCGGAATCTCGTACTTGCCATCGTTTTCGGGGCTGTAAAGAAAATGCAGGTTTTCGCGCGGCGTGGAACTATCGGCGATGTTGGTGCCCCAGGAAGGGTAGTAAGTGAAGCGCGTATCCGGCAGCATCGCCATCCACTCGCTGGATTTCGGATGAACAGGCAGAGCGTCAATTCGGGTGTTCAGAATATGGTCATCAGGCAACAACTGGCATCCGCCGATGCTGTTGTGCACAGCCACCGACGCCGGCGCGTGGTAAGTGCCGTTTTCATCGATTGATCCAGGACTGCCGGGCGCTAAGGACCACTTCACGGGCGAGTTGGATTTGAACTGAACCGTTCCACCCGCCTGAATATAGGGAAGTTTGGCGGGCGAGATGGTTGGCTTTCCATGCGCAAGGCCAGCCATCATAAGGAGAAAGAGAATCACAATCCCAATCTAGAATACGGATTCCGTCACTGCTCAGACTGCCTGCGCGTTTCCGCATTCTCAATCTGCCTCTAGCAGAGCGGCGAGCGTAAGCGACCCGACAAATCCCCGTGAAACTACCTCGCGAAGCCAAACGAGACCGTCGGGGGGGGCGTTCGATCCGCAATCCGCTCGCGAGCCTCCCACAAACCGCCCTGTTCCCCGCCACGACCGCGCAAATGCTGTCTGCCCGCGCGCGTCCGCATTCCCGAGCTGCCGCTAGCAGAACGGCGAGCGTAAGCGACCCGACAAGTCCCCCGGCATCACTACCTCGCGAAGCCGAACAAAACCGCCGCCGTAGTCTTCGATCCGTAATCCGCCCCGTTGCCCCAAACCCGTCCCGAGCCATTCACACTCATTGTCAAAAAAACTCGCGCCCCGCATCTGGCACATTCTAAATACCTTCGCCAACCCCTGCTCGGCTGATCGCCCATGTGCCGCATCAATCCCGCCCGCCGCGATGGTCCTCTTTTAGTCGAAAGGAAAGCCGCGGTCACTCCCCTGCGGCCCGAGCTACTGACATGCGCCCCAGTCTTTTCTTCCTTCTTTTACAGTTCATTGCTTTTGCCCAGACGCCGACGTTGACGCCCTCTGCTCCTATCGCCTCCGCCGGCCAGTCCATCACCATCACCTCAAACACCAATGTCACTTGGACTCTCGCCGGTTCGGGAACCCTCAGCAATCAAACGCCCACCAGCGTCACCTACACAGCGCCTGCAAGTGTCATCCCGCAGTCTCAGATGCTCGGTTGCCCGGTGATGCCGAACGATTCCGTCTTCAACACCCCCATCACAGCGCTTCCGGTCCATGCCAGCAGCGCCACCTGGACCGCAAACATGAGCACGCTGGGGATCACAATTCTCCCGTCGTGGGGAATCACCTATGCGGATGCCTCCACGCCGACGGCGAACATCAAGCCCTATTACGACAATGGTTCCAGCTTCCCTACATTCAGCATTCCGTTTCCCGGCCGCGGCCCGGGTCTGAAACGGGAAAACGGCAACTATGTCGGCGTAACCCACTACAACAATCCGAATGACCATCACAGCCTCATTGTTCGCGCCAATGACTGCTCATTTTTCGAAATGTATGACGACAGAATCAACTTCGAGACCTTCACTTGCCAGGACGGAGTCACCACCGGCTGCAACGCGAATTCTGTCAACGAATACGGATGGGGCGGTGGCGTGAACCCTTACGCCATGCCGACTCAGTCCACTGACGCTGCCGGATTGCCTTTAGCGCCCTTGTCTTATCACCTGGACGAGATAAAATCCGGGACGATAAAACATGCAATCCGTTTTACCGCCAGCATCGGCTATATCAACGGCCTGGTTTGGCCAGCGGTAACAGCCAATGCTGCGTCACCTGACTCGCCGCCCTACGGAGCACGCTTCCGGTTGAAGACTGCGGCGAATGGCGGTCCAAATCTCACTAGCGTCTGTTCTTCCAATTCAATCTTGAATAACGATTGCGTGACCATGCTCACCGCGCTCCAGCAATACGGCATGATGTTGGCCGACATTGGCGGTAACAACGAACTGGAAGCTGTCACAGATCTGACGGAAGATCCAGTCACGCGGGCGGCCATGGGCCTGATTGCCGCTGCCAATATCGGCCCGAAAAGTTTCGATGTGGTCGACGAGTCCAGCCTTCAGCCGCAAACCGCCAACGGATTTATCGCCAGCAATAGCTACCAGGTGGATCCAGGCAACCCTTACGTCCAGCCCTCTAGCTACGCACTCATCAGCGCCACGCCCGCCACTGGCTCAGCCGTCAAAGTACCGGTTGCCCTGCAAGGCACCGCGATTGGCCTGAACTCGAATGTCCTCACCATTCAAGCGGGCACTTGGGGCAGCTATCCAATCAAATCATGGGTAAATCCTTCCACGCTTAGCCAGGCCGTAACCTGGAGCTTGGTCAGCGGTGTGGGGTCTATCACAAGCGCGGGCGTCTACACACCGCCAGCAACCACCACCGCGGGCAACACTGCCGTACTGAAAGTAACTGCGGCGGCTGACGCCAACGCCGTGAATGACGTCTACGTAACCGTGTTGCCGGCCGGTGCGAATCCTGCCGGAACCATTCGCATTGATACAGGTAGCAGAACCGGCGTGACGGACGGCAATGGCAACATCTGGTCGCCCGACGCGGGCATGGAGACCGGCATTTCCAATACACTTTCCAGCGATTATCCAAGTTGGTCGTCCAGCTATCCGGATCATGGGGTTTACGAATCCAGCGTCTACACGTATGGTCACGACATGGTTTACAACTTGGTGGTTCCTAACGGTAATTACAAAGTGAGATACATGTTTGGAGCGGAATGGAACGGCCAGCGATCGCCTCTGGGTTCGTTTCCGGAGTCACTCAGCTCAGCACCTTATCTGCTGGAAACGCAAGGCGTCATCAAAGCGCACTATTACGACTGGAATTGGGCCGCCCAATATCAGATAGCTACCCCAACCGATACCTACGTTCCTGCGCGGGTAACTAACAACGTGCTGACGGTGGCCGTCCGGCCCATTACTCCCGACACAGCCATTACCGTTGCCAGTGGATTGGCCCCCATTTATCGAAATGCATATCCGTACCTGTTTACCGAATTGAACAATGAGGCAAAATCAGCGTCGCTCAATGGACTGGAAATCATTCCTGATTCCACTACGCCGCATTGGGCGATTGATAGCCAGCAAATGACCTCCATTGCACCCGGGCAATCCGTCCAGCTATACGTTGTCGACTGGTATACCGGAGACTCAGATGTCACGAGTCCGACCTGGACTCTTCAGACCGCTATTCCCGGAGCAATCATCACTTCGGGCGGTTTATTGATGCTGGCAAGCGGCGCCTCTCTGAACGGACAACCCCTAGTGGTGAGGGCGACCGGAGCGAACCATAGTGCTACTGCCACACTGTACACAACGGGCGCAACTTCGTATGCATTGCTACCCAGCAGGCCGGTCTTCCACTACTACTTCAAGCGGACACTAACGGCTTCACCGGCTTCTGGCAGCGCCCAGACCAACATTCCGATGGTGATCTCCATCGCAGATCCAACGCTGGCATACAGCGCCAACGGCGGCCACGTCCAAAACCCTTACGGTTACGACATCATTCCGACCACTGATTCAACCTGTGCCACTGCCAATCTGTCATTTGAAGTCGAGTCATACGATCCAGTCGCCGGCGTCTGGATAGCGCACGTCAAATTCCCAAGCCTTTCTTCCACGGCCGGTACAGCCATCACGCTTTGCTATGGAAATGTGGCCGTCTCATCGGACATGTCCGCTGCCGCCTCTGTTTGGGACAGCAATTATTCAGCGGTATATCACTTTGCTACGTTGACCAAAGACTCCACAGGCAAAGGCAATAACACCGTCAACACAGGCGTCGTCAGCGCAACCGGTTTATTCGGCGAAGGTGCTTCGTTTTCCGGCATCAACGGTCAGTACCTCGCCGTTCCGGCTGTTGCTCAGCCAACCGCCGCCGGTACCCTTGAGGGCTGGATTTACAACTCTGCCGGCCAAGCCTCAACGAATTGGGGTGTCTACTCCGATCACGAAACCAACAACCTGTTTCAATTCGGAGTCTGGTACGACTCAGCCATGTACTTCGGCTTCCTCAACGGCAGCAACGATGAACGCATCACGGGTACCAGTACACAGCTTCCGCTTACCAACCAATGGAATCACCTGGTCTACACCTGGGATTCAGCGGCGAGTTCGCAGGTTGTCTACCTGAACGGCGCTCCCCTGGTTACCTCCACGTCCCCTTTCACAACCTTCACTCCCGCGCAAGCGCTGACTCTGGGCGCGGATAGTTACAACGGCTTCCAAGGCATTATGGACGAGATTCGAATTTCGAAAATTGCCCGTTCACCGTCATGGATCGCCACCGAATATAGCAACCAGAGCGCTCCGGACACCTTTATCAATATCGGCCCCGAACAGCACAACTGACCGGGGCGGGGAACGCCTTACTTGCCCGTTCCCCCCGGCTTGAGCTGAATGTTAGTCTTAAGGTTCGCTGCGTATCCAATGAGTTCTGAAATTCCCGGATATCTGTTGACTCTGACGTGGTATCCGGAGTCGGGAGTCGGCGGTGTTAACCAGGCGATCTTCAATCTGGTCAGAGTTATAAAAGAGGAAGGCCGGTGGCAGCCGTACCTGCTGGTTACCTCTGACACTGAAATACCCGCAAGTCATCCGCAGCTTCAGTGTCCCGCCGAATCGCTGTATCTAAGATCGCCCGACTTGCCACAGAGCCATCCCTTTCGGAGTCTGGCTTCCTATTTACTGAATCTTCCGAAGACCCTTAAGACGCTCACTCGATTCATTGAGCTACATAACGTCCAGATGGTCTGTGCCCATTTCCCCGAGACTGATTCCATCAACTTCGCTCTGCTTCGCCGGCTCGCTCTTTTCAAAGGCAAGTTCGTCTTGTCGTTCCATGGTGAAGACATTCGCGTTCTGCAGCGCAAGAATGCCCTCGGCCGCTGGATGGCGCGCTTTATGATGCGCCATGCCGACGCGCTGGTGGCTTGCTCGCGCGGTCTTAGGGATGATTTAGTGGCGTTCGAGCCGCGTTGCGCCAACCGGGCCACCGTGATTTACAACGCGATTGATATTGAAGCCTTCCGCTCGCGTATGGACGCCTCATCCCAACTGCCGGCCGAGCTCCAAGGGAAGATGTTCCTGCTAAACATTGGCCGCTACGAACACAAGAAAGGGCACGACATTCTGATCAAAGCTTTTGAACAGCTTTCCGTCCGGTTCCCGGACTTGATGCTGGTGACCATTGGCGGATCTGTCGGCGGCGAAAGCGCTGGGGTTCGCAGATTGGTGGATCAGTCAACGGCCCGCGAGCGCATTCTCATGCTGGAGAATGTCCCCCACCCGAAAGTAGGAATATTCCTCACGAATGCAGCACTTTTCGTCCTGCCTTCCAGGCGAGAGGGCTTCCCCTTCGTTTTGCTCGAAGCCGGTGCCACACAAACTGCCGTAGTCGCTGCCGCCTGCCTCGGTGTTCCGGAGATCATTGAGGACGGCGTGACCGGCCGCTTGGTTCCTGTCGAAGATCCGGTTGCATTGGCCGCCGCAATTGAAGATCTACTCTTGGATGAGGCCAAGCGGCTCCGTGTCGCGCAAGCGCTTCATCAGCTCGTATCGCAAAGATTTAGCTGGAAGGCGATTTATCAGAAACATCTGGCGCTGATGGACGGCGCGAATTAAGCCGATTTGGATTGTTGCTGGTCTAAAATTAGGCTTGCAGATGCTTTCTGGTTCCGTCCCTTATCGATATGTCGCGGTTTAAGCCTGGAACTGCGGCAAAATGGGTGCCGTCGCGCCCTGCTCGCGAGCCTCGCAGAGCCCCCGCCACCAGCGTTGTCGTCGCGGCATCTGCTCCTATCTCCTTGTCGCCCGCAGAGCCGGTTGGCGAATCTGTTGTCGACACCGGCAGCAAGATTGCGCTCATCTTTACCCTTTTGTTCTTGTTCCTGCGCTTCAGCTTTCTGCACGAGTTTGTGATGGCTAAGATCGGCTTTGACAGCCATCTGCTGCTGATTACCGGCGGTGCCGCAGTGCTAAGTGCCCTACTGGCGGGTGGCTTCTTCCGCGGGTTTGTGCACCCAATTAGCTTCTGCTGGCTTGGATTTGCGGCCTGCCTTTGCGCGGCCACCGCCACCAGTGTCTGGAAGGGGGGATCGTTCGCTGTTTTATTCCCCTATTTGCGCACCACCTTGATTATCGTGGCTCTGATTCCGGCGGTCGCCCTGAGCCGTATGGATATCTCGCGGGTATTGCGAACCATCGGCTTGGCTGGATTTGTTCCCATCTTCTTCGGCATCGCCAGCAACGACTATCGATCAGGACGTCTGGAACTGTCCGGTGCCGGGGCAAGCATTGAAAATTCAAATGACTTCGCCGCGCTGCTGATCCTCGTGTTGCCGGCGCTCGCTTACCTTACACTCAGGCCGAAAACCACAGCGGTCAGCAAGATTTTAGGGATTATCGGCATCGGGTTGGCCTGTTTCATGATCCTGGGTACCGGCTCGCGCGGCGCGCTTCTCAGCATGATCATTTCCACCCTCTATGTCTTGAAAGCCGGTTCGGGAAAAATCAGGCTGGGGCTATTGGTGGGCCTTCCTGTCATCGCTCTGGCAGTCATTCCCTTCCTCCCGGGCGAAGCATCCCAGCGCTTGGCGTCGCTCTTCAATCCGAGTGACCGGACCGAGGAAGCGGTGGAATCGCAGGAACAGAGAACTCAACTGTTGCTGGCCAGCCTGAGGATTTCTTTGGCAAATCCACTCACGGGCGTAGGACCCGGCACCTTTCAGATTTACCAGGCCGGGGAAGCGGAGGCCGCCGGCCAGCGCGGCATGTGGCACGAAACCCATAACTCGTACACCCAGGTTTCCAGCGAATGTGGCATCCCCGCCTTCCTGTTCTATGTGACGGCGATCGTTATGACCTTCCTCACATTTCAGCGGGGTATGAAGTCCTCAGATCCTGACCTAAAGGGCGCATGTCAAATCCTCTCCATCATGCTCATTAGTTTTTCCGTCTGCATGTTCTTCCTGGCGCAAGCATACGGCTTTGGCTTTCCAGTGCTCGGAGGCTTTGCCATTTCAGTCGACAGAATTCTCAAACGAAGAGCACTTACTCAGTAGCCGCAAACGGCCACTCGCGTAAGCCCCGCGCCCGAATGAGGTAGACCGTCGCGCCTAGTAGCACCAGTCCAAGTCCGCTTGCGATGTAGATCGGTCCGCTCTCATATAAGATGTAGAGCCATCCTGCCGCCGCGAGAATGACCGGGAGCGGATAAAGCGGCATGCTGAAGGGGCGTTCAATGTCCGTGCGGCGTTTACGAATCAATACCACTGCGAAGCATTGCGCCACAAATTGAGTGACAACCTGTATCACAATAAGCCCTCTAATCAGCGACTCAAGGCTGAGCAGACAGCACGCTGCCGACGTAAAGCCCATGAACACAACTGAAAACGAAGGAAAGTGCCGCTTCGGATGGACCCGAGCGAAAACAGAAAAGAATCGCCCCTCAACCGCCGCGGCATAGGGCACACGCGTGTAACCCAGTAGGACCGAAAATACCGAGGCGAACGCGATAATCAGCAGGAGAACCGTCATCCAGCCTGCCGCAGCAGGGCCATAGAGGCTAGCCATAAAGTCGGACACAATGGCGGTTGACTGCATCGCCTTTGCCGTAGGCACGACGCCGATAATGCACAAGCTCATTGCCAGATACAGAATCCCCAAAATCACTACCGAGTAGACAATGGTTCGCGGAATGTTCACTTCGGGCCGCTTGATCTCGCCGCCTATCAGGCAAACATTGAAATAGCCGCTGAAATCGTAAGAACTGATAAGCGCAGCCGCGCCCAATCCCTCAAAGAACTTCGGCGTCAACTTGAAAGCGCCAGGCGGAAAGGCAAAAGCGATTTTCGGATTGAAGTGCGTTCCGCCGGCAAACAGGATGATCCCCATGACCGCCATCAACGCGAGCCACAATACAGCCGAGATTCTGCCAATCGAGCGTATATCGCGGTAGAGCAGCCATGTTGCAAGCGCGCATACGGCCACCGCAATAATTGTCTGATGCGTCGGTGTTAGCCACGGGACCAGGAAGCGCGCATAATCGGCCAAGCCGACGCCGCCGGATGCCGCGGTCAAAGGAGCTGCCACCATCACCTGCCACAAAAAGAGAAAGCCCATGAGCCGGCCTAGCTTTTTCGGACCGTAGGCTTGTTGCAGGTAATCGTATGACCCGCCCGAACCCGGCATAGCGGCGCCCAGTTCTGCCCACACCAGCCCGTCGCAAAGTGCAATTCCCGCGCCTACCACCCAGCCCAGCAGCGCTTGCGGTCCGCCCATGGTAGCCAGCAGCAGCGGAATCGTGATAAACGGCCCGACGCCAACCATGTTGAGCATGTTGGACGCCAGGGCGGGGAAGAACCCCATGTCCCGAACCAGTCGGTCGGTGCTAGGTTTGCTGCCGGGTTGGCTGCTGACAGGCGCGTTCAATTACTGCTTCTTCAGGGGCTTAATCGATACTTCCTTGAAGAACACAACGTCGTCGTCGCCGTGGTTCTGCAAGCCGATATAGCCGTAGTTTGGCCTGGGACCTCGTTCCGGTTCAAAATCAAGCTTCTTTGGCGGAGTTGGATCTCCTTCTGTGTAGTCGGTTACCTTTTCCCCATTCACGGTTATCACTGTGCGGGGACCGTCAAGTGTGATTTCCATGGTGTTCCATTCCGGACCTGGTTTACCAGGCTTTGCCAGCGGCTTGGTCAGCGAGTACAAGGTGCCGGTGACGTGATATTCATCCTCATTGCTGGTTTCCGGATGGTTATCGATCTGAACTTCGTAGCCATAATTGACCGGCATCCAGGGTTCAGTGGGGGCAATCGGAATACGCACAAATACACCCGAATTGTCATTCTTGTCGCGCATTCGGTAAACAACTTTGATAACGCAATCGCCCAGTTTGGAATCGGTCCAATAAAGCAGACCCATGCCGCCGTGCGTCTTCATGACACCGTCGTCCACGGTCATGCCGCCTTTGCCGACGTGCTTCCATCCGTCCAGATTCTTCCCGTTGAAGAGCGGTTTCCAATCTGATTTGGAGTGGGCGCTGAGTAAGAGGGCGCTCAGAAGCAGAGCTCCGAAACATTTACGCATATGAGTGACTATAACAATCGAAAAAGGCGCTCTGCCCGAGCGGTAAAGTTAAGGTCTGATGAACCGACGCAGATTCGTCTCCAGCCTGATTGCCTCAGCGCCCTTGCTTGCTCAAACCGAGGCGCCGGCCGTCAAGCGAGTGCTTGTGATGTTCAAATGCCACCTGGACGTAGGCTTTGTCGATACCCAGGCGGCCATTATCCGCAAGTACTTCACCGAATATTATCCGGCTGCCATCAAACTCGCCGAGACCATGCGTCAAAGCGGTTCGGACCGGTATGTTTGGACCACCGGATCATGGCTCCTGTATTCCTATCTGTCCCAGGCCGGCCACACGGAAGCCGCACAGATGGAACGGGCCATCAATCTGGGAGATATTGCCTGGCATGGCTTGCCGTTCACCTGGCAAACCGAACTGCTCGACCGCTCTGCCATCACGGGCTGCGTCGGCTTTTCAAAAGCCTTGGATAAACGCTTCAACCGGCAGACCACGGGCGCAAAGATGACGGACGTTCCCGGTCACTCGCGCGGATTAGTCGGCCCCCTGGCTGCCTCTGGCATTACCTTCCTCGATATTGGAGTGAACTCCGCCAGTACGCCGCCCGACGTGCCCCCCCTGTTCGTTTGGAAAGATGTCGATGGCGCGCAACTGATCGTCATGTACCATCGGACAGAATACGGCGGCGTGGTGACCGTTCCCAACTCTGATCTCGCCATCGCCGTAGAAGTTCGGGACGACAACAGCGGTCCGCATACCCTCGATGAGGTTCATCGGATCTATACAAACCTTCGCTCTCAATTTCCCGGGGCCGAAGTGCGAGCCGCCAGCCTGACCGACATCTCCAACGCCGTGCAGCCCTACCGAAGTCAATTGCCCGTTTTAACGCAGGAAATTGGTGATACCTGGATTCATGGAGTTGCCAGCGATCCATTCAAGCTTGCCAGTACGCTGGAGTTACTGCGCCTTAGATCTGAATGGGTGAAAAGCGGAAAGCTTGCCCCGGGCGATCCACAGGATTTGGCCTTCCTTCAGAAATTCTCGTTAGCCGTCGAACATACCTGGGGAACCGACACCAAAACCTGGCTCGACTTTAGTCACTACACCCCGAAGGCGCTCGCATCCATGCTGGGAGATCCTAAGTACAAGACCGTAATTGGGAGCTGGATCGAGAAACGGCAGGACGTTCAGGATGGCATCAATGCGCTGCCACCGGCTCTCAAAAGCGAGGCTGAATACCGAATCGCCGCGCTTAATCCGGTGAAGCCGGATCTTTCCGGCGCAAGCACCTGGGAACCGGATGCAATTTTAGATACGGAGCGCTTTCGCATCGGTCTCGACCCATCCACTGGCGCCATCACAATGCTCAAAGTTAAACGCACCGGAAAGAACATCGCTTCCCAGCAGAATCCGCTCGCTCTCTTCAGCTATCAGACACTTTCGAAAGCGGATTATGACCGCTTCATGGCTGCTTACATCACGGTGAAGACCGATTGGGCGCCCAAAGATTTCGGCAAACCCAATATCGAATCTTTTGGCGCGAAGAGCCAGATCTGGAATCCTTCGTTAGCGCGTGTTTGGCAGGTTGGCGATCAGAAACTGGTAGCCGAATTGTCGTTCGGCCAGCAGGCGCCGGATGCTGTCACCGCGTGGCCGGCAAGTGCCTATCTCACCATTGATGTTCCAACTCATGATGCTCCCATCGCCGTTGAACTCGCCTGGTTCGACAAGCGCGCTAACCGCCTTCCGGAAGCCCTCTGGCTTTCTTTCCATCCGGCCGTTGCCGAAGCGCAACGTTGGACAATGTTCAAGGTGGAGCGCCCGGTCTCACCCCTTGATGTGGTCTCCAAGGGGAACCGCCACATGCATGCAATCACTGGTCCTTTGAATTATCAGGATCAACAAACCCGGTTCGGCATCAGCTCGCTGGATGCGCCCGTGGTCGCTCTGGGAGTGAAGTCCCCCTTTCCCTTTTCCAATGACCAGCCCGACTTGTCGCAAGGCTTTCACTACAGCCTCTACAACAATGCCTGGGGCACTAACTACATCCAATGGCTCAGCGGCAACGCGCGCTTTCGTTTTTATTTGGCCTTGGCGTAAAAGAGATAATCCGCCTCGTAGTGCACTCGCTGCTCTTCACCGGTGTGCGACGCATCGCAACCGCTTGCCGGAGCCTTTCCGCCCTTTGTATTCAGCCGTTGCACCGTAGTCACTTTGCTCAACGCGCCATCGCCGTACTGCCGGACGACATTCACCAGCAGCCACGGAATAGCGTCCGGCTCAGGCGCGGGCGTGCTGGCCGCCATCTTACCGTCCACGCCGCTCTTGTCATTCCACTCCCAGGTGGGTCCGGCAAAGTGATGTCCCACCTGATGATCGCCTGAAAACAGAAGCGCGTCCGGGGCTTTCAGCACCCACTGATAACCACCGGCGGCGGAACTCTGGCACGTATAGATCTGGTCCCCTACGCCATGAGCCTGGAGTGCCAGCTTTTGATCGGGCGGCGCTTGAATCTTCGCCGGCACGTCGCCCCCGTCGCCGCTTGCTTCTTCATCCCAGATGTATTTATCAAACCAGTCATAGTTGTGTTGCATTACGGCCAACTGTTGTTTTGGCTTGTTGATCGGATGCCCGAATCCTTTGTAAAAGATCAGCTTGACGGGAACGTTCCGGTCTTTCAGCGCTTGATAAAGTTCATAGGAGTTAGGAGGCGGAACGCGCTTGTCCTGATCACCCTGCTGGATCAGTGTCGGCGTCTTGGCCCCATTCACATAAGTGATCGGAGACGTCTTCTTGTAGATCTCCGGATCCTCCCACGGAGTTGCTTTCAGATACTGCCGCGTGAATGGATGAATGTCGGTGTTGACGTAGTAAGTTGTCCAATCGGAGATTCCGGCGCCGACAGAGATAGCCTTGAACCGGTCGCTATAAGTCGTGGCGAAAGCCGAAATGTAGCCGCCCTCACTCCAGCCCATCGAAGCCACTCGGCTTTTATCCACAATACCTTCGGCTATCAGTGAATCAACACCCGAGATCACATCCTGGTAGTCCCCCAGTCCGAGGTTGCGAACATTCAAAGCGCGAAACTTGCTTCCATATCCTGCTGATCCCCGGTAATTCGGTCTTAATATAAGCGCGCCCTTTGCCAGAAATCGTTCCATCGGATAGTAACGGTCAGCCGAAAGCAGCGGCGTGTCGACGCCGGTCGGTCCACCGTGAATCACCACCATCAGCGGATATTTGCGGCCGGGATCATAATCCGCCGGCTTGATCAGAATGCCTTCAATCTCGGCCCCATCTTTCGACTTCCAATGCACAACCTCCCGCGTCCCGAGTTTGTAGTCCTTCCATTGACTCTCCACATCGGTGATGTACTTCGGAGCAAAGCCTGCAACCGGCGAAACCAACACATTCAGGAATTGATTCGGCGCACCGCCCACGGCCGCCATCATTTTGTGATCATTCGAAAACGAAGCACCCAGCCCCACATAGGCGTCCGGTCCCGTGATGCGCTGAATGGAGCGCGATTCAGGGTCAACCCGAAACACATGGGCATCAGTCTTCTGCCGGGCATCGAAGTAGATGCCGTCTGGACCCCAATCAATCAAATTGGCATCTTCGTCGAAATCCTTGGTCAGCACTGTTGGCGAGCCGCCCGCAGCCGGTATCTTGGCGACATAGCGATTTGAGAAATAGAAAAAAGGTTCTCCGTTTGACGTGACGTAAGCAATCTCTTTGCCGTCCGGCGACCATTTCGGAGTGCCGTTCGGGCCTCCAGACTCCAGTAACTTCTTCACCTGGAGATTGGCGGCGTCAACAGTATAGAGTTGTTCGGTATCCTGCGAGCCAAGATCGGGATCACGACTCGCGCTAAAGGCAAGGCGGCTACCATCCGGCGACCACGAAAAGTCCCCAACCGTAAATTTATCCCCGCTCGTGAGTGCTTGTGGTTTCGGAAGGCTCTTCGTATTTGTCGGAAGCGTCTCGGGCAGCTTGAGAAGCCACAGATGATTCATACGGTAATCGCCATCAATGATCTGGTAATCGCCGTACTTGTCTTTTCGGTCCTTCAAAACTTTGGTGTCCGGGCCCGTGGACGTGTAAGCAATCGCGAGATCCGCCGTAGGTCTCCAATCTAAGCTGTTCACTCCGTTTTCTTCCGTTGTCACCTGGAACGGTTCGCCTCCCGCCGGAGACACCACATAGATCTGCTGTTTGCCGTCCCTCTCCGAGAGAAATGCAAGATGCTTCGAGTCCGCCGACCATCGCGGTGAAGCGCTCGATTTCTTGCCGCTCGTCAGCTGATACCTCTCGCCTGTCGCAGTGATCGCAACCCAGATTTGCGAAACAAACTCATTCTCATCCCAGTCAGCCTGCGTTACCTGATATGCCACATAGTGGCCGTCCGGCGAGATCTCGGCACTGCTAACGGATTGTGTGCTGAGTGACTGCTTTAGAGTGGGTGCATCAGACGCGGCCAGTAACCCAACCGCAACAAAGAGAAGCGCGATCCGGCGAATCATAGGGCCCAGTATACTGACAATCCGAGATCGACACTTTTCGAACCTAAGGAATGCCCGGAGCATCCAAACCGGATGATATTTGCCAAGTATGTTATTGCCACCGCGATCGCTGCCTCCGGCCTGCTTTCAGCCGAGACGGTTACAACCTCTTACTACAGCGCCAGCTACGACGGTCGAACTACGGCAAACGGCCAGCGCTTCAGCAACAACAAATTGACCGCAGCCAGCAAGACGCTGCCGTTCGGCACACGATTGAAATTGACTAACCCAAAGAACGGCCATTCCGTCGTTGTTCGAGTGAATGACCGAGGTCCCTTTGTCAAGGGTCGAGATCTCAGCGTGACCCGCCGCGCCGCCAGACGCCTGGGTATGCTAGGCGCTGGAGTTTTGCCGCTCGAAATGGAGACCCTGAAATGATTAACCTTTGGGCTTGGCAATCTCGCCTGTTACGCCCTTAACGGCGCGGAGGTAATCATCTGGGGCCAGCAGAATCTGTGTCCCCCGTACACCGGCCGAAACTGAAACCACATCGAACAGAATCACCGATTCATCGACAAACACCGGGAAATCCTTCTTCCCGGCCATTGCGGTCACTCCTCCACGAATGTACCCTGTCAACTGTTGCACCTCTTTTAGCGGAGCCATTTCCACCTTCCGGTTTCCACTCAGCTTCGCTAGCGCTTTTAAATCGAGTTCCGCGTCACCTGGCACGACAGCTAGGCAAACGCCCTCGCGGTCGCCTTTCACCACCAGCGTCTTGAAAACCTGCTCCGCGGGCAAACCAATCTTCTGGGCGACGGACTCTGCGCTCAGATCTTCGGGATCTACCTCATACTCGCGCAATTCATAGGTGATGCCGAGTTCGTCCAAAACACGTGCTGCATTAGTCTTCATCACACATCAAAGCGCACACCCTGAGCCAGCGGTAGCTCATTTCCATAGTTAATCGTATTCGTAGCTCGCCGCATGTACTGCTTCCAGGAATCGGAGCCGGACTCTCGCCCTCCGCCTGTTTCCTTTTCACCACCGAAAGCGCCGCCAATCTCAGCGCCGGACGGGCCAATGTTCACATTCGCAATGCCACAATCCGAGCCCGTGGCCGCTAGAAAAAGTTCCGCTTCTCTCAAATCATTGGTAAAGATAGAGGAAGCCAAGCCCTGAGGAACACCGTTTTGTAACTCAATCGCTTCACTCAAACCCCTACACTTCATCACAAAAAGGATGGGAGCAAATGTCTCACGTCTCACTATCTCCGTCTGTTCCTCCACTTCTACAATCGCCGGCCGCACATAGTAGGCGTCAAGATGATCCTCGATAGCTATTCGTTCCCCGCCAGTTACATATGCACCGCTGTTTCTTGCTTGCTCGATAGTGTCTTGCATCGCGGCAAATGCCTGACCATCAATCAGCGGGCCAACAAGCGTAGCCGCATCCAGAGGATCGCCAATGCTCACTGACGCATACACGCTCTTTAATCGGGCCAGCAAGTCTGCATAGACGCTTTCGTGAACAATCAGGCGGCGCAGTGTGGTGCAGCGTTGGCCGGCCGTTCCCATAGCGGAGAAGGCAATGCCTCGCATTGCCAGTTCCAGATTTGCTGAGGGACACACAATGGCCGCATTATTGCCTCCTAACTCCAAAATGGATTTAGCGAACCTTTGCGCCAGCAAAGGCGCCACTGCGCGTCCCATCCGTGTTGATCCCGTGGCTGAAACCAGCGGCACGCGCTGATCCCTCGCTAAAGCTTCCCCAATCGCTGCACCGCCTGTAATCAGACCGGAGAGCCCATCCGGAATCTGGCCGAACTTCTTTGCCGCGCGTTCGAAAATGGCGTGCGTAGCCAGCGCGCACAAAGGCGTTTTTTCCGATGGCTTCCACACACAAGCATTCCCGCAAACCAAAGCGAGCGCAGCGTTCCACGACCACACGGCGACCGGGAAATTGAAGGCCGAAATGATGCCTACAACACCCAGTGGGTGCCAGGTCTCCATCATGCGGTGTTGGCTTCGTTCCGTGGCAATCGTCAATCCGCAGAGTTGCCGCGAAAGTCCGGCCGCGAATGTGCAGATATCAATCATTTCCTGCACCTCGCCCTGCCCTTCGGACAAAATCTTGCCGGTTTCCATGGTCACCAGCCGGCCCAGTCTGTCCTTAGCGGCACGCAGCTCATCCCCCAGCAGACGCACAAATTCGCCACGTATAGGCGCCGGAACCGTGCGCCACTGTTTGAAAGCCGCTTGCGCCTTTTCGATGACTTCGCCGGCTGCCGCTTGGTCCAGCCACAGTGGGTGAGCTATCGCTTCACCCGTAATCGGGCTTCGGCTCGGGATTGTGCCGCCTTGATAAGCGCTGCGAGAAACGCCCAGTTCCTCTAACAGTTCCAGCGTCTCAGATACAACGGTTTTCATCGCTACAATCATGCTACGTCGCTATGCTGGAACATTGCTGCACATGAGCAACACCTATGACGTAATCATCGCCGGGGCCGGCATCGTCGGAACGGCATGTGCCGCTGAACTCTCGTCCGATCTGCGTGTTGCCGTGGTTGAGCCTGAGATGGTCGGCGGAGGCGCCACCGCCGCGGGTATGGGTCACCTGGCGGTCATGGATGATTCGCCGGAGCAATTCGCCCTCACCCGCTATTCCCAACTGCTTTGGAAGGCGCTGGCCAAAAATCTTCCTGAGGACGTTGAATACCTGCCTTGCGGTTCGCTCTGGCTCGCGGCCGACGATTTTGAAATGGCCGAAGTCCACCGGAAATTCGCGTTCTACACAAAGCGAAATGTTCCGGTCGAAATCCTGGATACGAAATCGCTGGCTGAAGCTGAACCCAACTTACGCCCCGGCATGGCGGGCGCGCTCTTAATGAGCGACGACGCCGTGATCTATTCGCCCAATGCCGCCCGGCATCTCGCCAGACGAGCGCAAAACAATGGCGCAACGTTCTTCATCGGAAAATCGGTGACCAAAGTGAGTGAAAACATCGCGGTGCTGAGTGATGGCTCCAGTTTGCAGGCAGAATGGATTATTTTGACTAATGGAACCGCCGCGACGAACCTTGTGCCTGGACTCAATGTGCAGCCGCGCAAGGGTCACCTGGTCATAACCGATCGCTACCCCGGCTTCGTGAATCACCAGCTCATAGAACTGGGCTACCTGAAGAGCGCTCACTCTGTCACTACGGATTCAGTGGCCTTCAATGTACAGCCCCGTCGTACCGGCCAATTGCTCATCGGCTCTTCCCGTCAGTATGGGACAAGCGATCCGGCCGTGGAAGCACCCATGCTCTCCAGAATGCTGGAACGCGTTATCGAATACATGCCGGCTCTCGCCTCGCTGCAAGCCATCCGCACCTGGACGGGATTTCGGGCGGCCACGCCGGATAAATTACCTCTTATTGGTCCTCATCCCGATTTCCAATCCATCTACCTCGCCACCGGTCACGAGGGTCTGGGTATCTCCACGTCACTCGCAACGGCGAAGTTGCTCGCGAGCATGCTTTTCAACACTCCCCCCGAACTTGCGCTTGAAGCTTACTTGCCCTCTCGAGCGATGCTCCATGTCTAGCTTCCAGGTTTCCATCAACGGCAAGCCACGAAAGGTCCAGGCGGGCACCTCCGTTGCGGCCGCCATTCTTCAGACAGGTTTACAAGGGTTCCGAACCTCCGTCTCTGGCGAACCTCGATCGCCTCTGTGCGGCATGGGTACCTGCTATGAATGTCGAGTGACCATCGACGGCCGCCCGCAAGTGCGGGGCTGCCAGACCCTCTGCCGGCCGGGCATGCGTATCGCCACATCATGAAGTCCTTTGATGTAGTGATCGTAGGAGCCGGTCCCGCCGGTATGGCAGCGGCAGTAGCCGCGCGGAAATCAGCAGCGTCGGTCGCCGTCATCGATGACAACCACTCGCCGGGTGGACAGATCTGGCGCAATGCCGGACCATTCCCGGAATTCTCATCTTGTGGCGCAGAATTCTTTCCGGCAACGCGGCTGATCGACGCGGATTCAGGCCGCCGGCTTCTCACGGTTGATGGCTCTGAGGTCTATCAAATCGCTTATTCGAAGTTGGTGCTTGCCACGGGAGCTCGCGAGCTGTTTCTACCCTTCCCAGGCTGGACACTGCCTGGCGTATTCGGAGTAGGCGGCCTCCAGGCGCTGGCGAAGTCTGGGCTGCCGGTTGAAGGCAAGCGTATTATCGTGGCCGGCACCACACCATTACTGCTCGCCGTCGCCGCTTTTCTGGAACAACACGGCGCGAGAGTGCCTCTTATCGCAGAACAGGCATCGTGGAGTTCGCTCGCCGGTTTTACGCGTAGGCTGCTAGTCCATCCTTCCAAAATCCGGCAAGCCGTCCAGCTCAAGCGATCCCTGCTCAGCACCAGCTTTCTCCCCAACACTTGGGTGACCCGAGCCGCGGGAACTGAGAGCCTTGAACAAGTAACGCTTCTGCATAAAGGCCGTGAAATCCACGAACGCTGTGATTATCTTGCCGTCGCCTATGGTTTCGCGCCAAACACCGAACTCGCTCAACTTCTCGGATGCGAGCTGCACGATGGCTTCGTCGCCGTGGATAGCCACCAGCAAACATCTATTCCCCACATCTTTTGCGCAGGTGAACCAACCGGCCTCGGGGGCGCGGATAAAAGTCTGCTCGAAGGAACCATTGCGGGGCATGCCGCCACCGGCTCCTTCCCGCGTACAAACCGCTCTAAAGTGATACATTTCACGCGCGCCTTGAAGCAAGGCTTCGCCCTGCGCCCTGAACTGAAATCCGCCGTAACTCCGGAGACAATCGTCTGCCGCTGCGAAGATGTGCCGTTCAGCCGGCTGAAACAAGCATCCAACTGGCGCGAGGCCAAACTGCATTTTCGCTGCGGCATGGGCCCGTGTCAGGGCCGTGTCTGCGGACCGGCTGTCGAGTACCTGTTCGGCTGGAAACCTTCTTCCGTCCGTCCGCCCGTTTTCGCCACTGCCCTGCAAAGCCTTATCGAAATCAAGGAGACTACTCATTTATGACAATGAACTGGGCCGGAGTCATGCCCGCCATTACCACGCCTTTCGCTGCCGACCTGAACGTTGACCACGCTTTCCTGGCGAAGCATGCCGCCTGGCTCATCGAGAACGGCTGCAGCGGAATCGTGGCGCTCGGCTCTTTGGGCGAGGGCGCAACGCTTTCGGCGCCTGAGAAAGTGGAAGTCCTCGCCACTATCATTCGGACTTTGAACGGACGTGCGCCTGTAGTGGCGGGTATCTCCGCCCTCAGCACTGCTGAAGCTGTGTTGCTCGCCAAAGCTGCTGCGGATGCCGGGTGCAGCGGTCTGATGGTTCTCCCGCCTTATGTTTACCTGGGTGATTGGCGCGAAAACAAAGCCCACGTTTCCGCCGTCCTGAAAGCCACAACCCTACCCTGCATGCTCTACAACAACCCGGTGGCGTACAAGGTGGATTATGTCCCGGAGCAAGTTCATGAACTGGCCGCTGAGCACCCCAACCTGAATGCCATTAAGGAATCAAGCGCCGATGTGCGTCGCCTTGCGTCTCTCCGCTGCATCATGGACAAAAGCTTTAGCCTAATGGTGGGAGTTGACGACGCCATTGTCGAATCAATTAGCATGGGGGCGGTAGGCTGGGTCGCAGGATTGGTGAACGCCTTCCCAAAAGAATCGGTCGAACTCTTCAATCTCGCTCAGCAGGGCCAAGATGAAGAAGCCTTTGAACTATATCGCTGGTTCCTGCCGCTGCTGAGAATGGACACAGTGGTCAAATTCGTCCAGCTCATCAAACTGGTCCAGCAGGAGGTTGGTATGGGTAGTGAACGAGTCCGCCCACCCCGATTGACCCTGGAGGGCCCAGAACTCGCGGAAGCCAAAGCGACGCTCGCCTTAGCGCTTAAAAGCCGAAGTTTTCGTTAAAATCTATCTCGCCGCAGACAGCAAAATTCAATTCAGGCGCGCCAATCAGGAGTGCCCCCTTGATCTTTTCGGATTCAGGCTCGCCGATCCGCTGGCAGACCGCTGCTTCTAATGTTTCAATAAAGTCCAACTGCAGTTCTACCCGGCTGGCACAAACCTTACACTCCTCGATATGCGATTCGAAATCCGAACACGACACTCGCTTACCGGAGTCCATGCAGATTTCACTGTTCGTCTTCTTCGCCGGTCCGGAAATCTCCGTTCCCGTCAGACGAATCGGTCCCTTGCACTCAGAACTTAGGGTGGCAATGGATGCGGCTTGTTCCTTCGATCCATTTCGGGTAGCGCATCCGCTCCTGCAGTGGTCAAGGTCTACCGTCTTGATCCTAACCCTTAAGCCTAACTTCCCGTCGTAGTTTTCCAGATGAAAGACTGACATCTTTAGCCGTTATTTGGCAATCGCGCAGCCATTCGACAAAATTCAAGCAAATACAACCACGCACAGTAGTTAAGGAATTCCCCCATCGCCTCCGCAGTACTAGATATATGAACTTTTTACATGGTAAAAATACGCCATCGGTAAATTTGGGATTGGCGTTCAAAGCCACCACTCATGAGCGTGAACACCAGCAAGCTTTTCCTGCGCGTCCGCTTTAATGGAATGTGGATTACAAACCCAGCATTCCCAATCATTTAAGCGAAACACCTTGATAGCTGCAAAATTTTTCGGTGTCTGTTCTGAAGTGAATCCCGAAATCAGAACAAGGCCGCTTGATTTGGTAATTCGTTTCAAATCGGTTGCCAGCCAATCGCAAACTTTTCCGGTGATATTGCAAATGACCAGGTCGGCTCGGCCGTCAGGGAACCCATCAGCGGACCCCACGAAAACAGGGCCCGAAAAGTGTTGCCGCGCGACGCGGACAGCAGCCTCATCGATATCAACGCCCACCACCATCGCAGCGCCCAGTTTCTGGCAAGCGAGCGCCAATATCCCGGAGCCACACCCGACATCGAAAACGGTATACCCCGGATACAGAAGTCGTTCCAGCGCCTCTAAGCAAAGCTGGGTCGTCTCGTGTCGCCCGCTGCCGAAAGCCATACCGGCGTCTACTGCCAGCGGGATTCTCCCTGTCGGGATAATGACGAATCGCTGACCCACCAGAATCGCTTCACGGTCGGCCGCCTCCTGAACTGCCACGGGCGCAACCTTATACTCAACCTGAAACTCAAGTTCCGGCAGCAGCAGCTTTACCGTTTCAAGCTCTAATGAGTCATCGAAATAAGCTCGCAGAGCGGAGCCGAACTCTTCAATCCCCAGCGTTCCAGCGTCCCACAATCGGCTGCTCAGCAGACCCGAGTCGTCGGGGGCCTCAAGCGCAACTAAGATCGACCAGATGGTTCCCCCCGAGTCGCGCCAATATTCTCAATCAACAAACCACACCCGGGCGGTATCTGCGATGTAAAGACTGTGGGATTCTCCGCCATCAGGACTTGGCCGCACAGATCTGCCGAGAATTGCGTCATGTTGTCGCGAGCCGGGTCGAACAGCCCGAGCTTCGCGTGCGGAATGGGTCCTCTGTTCGAATCGAGCGCGCTCATCCGGTACAGCTCTGAAATCCCTGTGGCAATGTCCAGCAGTTTAACGTCTGGCCCGCTGGACGGTATGTAAACATTGATGGGCCTTAGCAGGCTTACCGGTTCAAAGACGCGAAGATCCGCCTTTCGAGTGAGCACCATGTCGGCAAGCCACAGATAATACACTTTGCCGGAGTCTATGGGTTTATCAAAATGAACTTTGTTATCAAGGCACGTGAACGGAAAACCCTCATCACCCTGGAAATTCAGCTCATGCATCATTCCCCTGGCTCGGCTGATATCGAACGTATCGGACTTCAGTAGTAATGTGACCTCGCACGCCTTTGACACTGCAACTTAGCTTATGCCTCCTTTCGCTCATCCGCAATCGGGCTAAGTGACAGAACATTCGCGTCCAACCTCACGAAGCCATCCAACGAAGGCCTTCTGTGCGGCGCTGGCGTCGTGCTGCCGGTTTCGTATATAGCCGACGCGCCGGAACGCTCCCCGATCCAACGGAATGAAACGGCAACCTGAGCCTTGGCTCAATGCCATACGGGGCACCAGCGAGACCCCGAATCCTGCTGCCACCAAGGGCAGAATGCTGGAAAACTGATTCGTCTCAAAGGTCGCCTCAAAATTAGCGCTGGCCCGGTTGCAGATGGTCAATGCGTTGTCTCGAAAGCAATGACCTCCGCGCAGTAGTAGCAACCGCTCGCCCACCAACTCCGGTAACCGTATCTGCTCTGCGTGGGCCAGTCGGTGATCCTGCGCCGTCGCCACTAAAATCGGTTCACGAAACAGATCGCTACAAATGACATCCGGATTATTCACCGGCGGACTCACCACTGCAATATCCAACTCTCCGCCTTGCAACATCTGAACCAGGTTCGGCGTAATTTCCTCAGTCAGCCGTATATCGACTTCAGGGAAGTTCTGAACAAAGTCACGCAGCTTGGGAGCCAGAAAATAAGGCGTGATGGTGGGGATACAGCCAACTCGGAGACGTCCTCCCACTCCGCTGTGCAGAGTCTCCATGGTGCTTTGAGCTTCGTTCACCTGGCGCAGAATCTCATTCGCCCTGGGCAGCAGCGCGCGGCCAAACTCCGTCAGTTGGACTCCGCGGCCCAGCCGGTCGAACAGCTTCGACCCCAAACTGTCTTCCAGCTTTGACACCTGCTGCGACAAGGAGGGCTGCGCCACCCGCTCCTGGACGGCCGCTTTAGTGAAACTTCCGGTTCTGGCAACCGCACAGAAATACCGCAGCTGACGTATTTCCACATCCCGCATTATAGGCGTTGCCTATACCAGCTATAAGAGCGTATTCCTACGAGTAACCGGCACACCGCAATAGCATCCAACCAAAAGCGCCCTGCCATTTAGGAGTTTCTTATGCCATCAGATAAACCTGAAATCCAGCAATGTCCAGTCATGACGACCAACAGCGGTCGTCCTGTGGGCGATAACCAGAATTCCGTCACAGTCGGCCCACGCGGGCCCATTTTGATGGAAGACTATCTTCTCTTTGAGAAGATGGCAAATTTTAACCGTGAACGCATACCGGAGCGCGTTGTGCACGCCAAAGGTTCCGGCGCGTTCGGCACATTCACGGTCACCAACGACATCACCAAATACACCTCAGCCAAGTTCCTGAGCCAGATTGGCAAAACCACTGAGCTCGTCGCGCGCTTCTCCACCGTCGCGGGCGAGAAAGGCTCGGCCGATACCGCTCGCGATCCACGTGGCTTCTCAGTGAAGTTCTATACCGAAGAAGGCAATTGGGACATGACCGGCAACAACACGCCCATCTTCTTCATTCGTGATCCTCTTAAGTTCGGCGATTTCATCCACTCACAAAAGCGCCTGCCTGCCAGTAATCTGCGGTCGCCCACCGTCATGTGGGATTTCTGGTCGCTCTCACCTGAATCCCTTCACCAGGTCACCATCCTGTTCTCAGATCGCGGCACCCCGGATGGCTTCAGGCACATGAACGGCTATTCCAGCCACACCTTCAGCCTGACCAACGCTAAAGGCGAGCGCGTCTACTGCAAGTGGCATTTTAAAACCATGCAGGGCATCAAGAACCTGGATGCGGACAAAGCCGACGAACTCGCGGGCACTCATCCTGATTACGCCACCGAAGACCTGTATAAGGCTATCGAAAACAAAGATTTCCCAAAGTGGAAAGTCTGCGTTCAGATTATGAGCGAAGCCGAAGCCGAAACCTACAAGGTCAATCCGTTCGATTTGACGAAGGTCTGGTCGCACAAGGACCATCCGCTGATTGAAGTCGGCATCATGGAACTGAACCGCAATCCGCGCAATTATTTCGCGGAAATCGAACAGGCCGCTTTCTCACCCGTCAACATCGTGCCCGGCATGGGTTACTCGCCCGACAAGATGCTGCAGGCGCGCTTGATCAGCTATCCGGACGCCCACCGTTATCGTCTCGGCGTCAACTATGAGGCCCTGCCCGTGAATGCGCCCAAGTGCCCGGTTCACACTTACAATCGCGACGGATTCATGCGCTTCGACGACAACGGCAATGGCTTCCCCAACTACGAGCCCAACAGCTTCGGCGGCGCGAAGGAAGATCACCGCTTCATCGAAATGCGCTATGAAGCCAAGGGTGCAATCGGCCGTTATGATCATCGCGACGGAAACGATGATTACACGCAAGCGGGTGATCTGTTCCGCTTACTGGATGCCGATCACAAGAAGCGTCTGATCAACAACATTGTCAAGCACATGGCGAGTGTGCCCGAGCGCATTCAACGCCTCCAGATCAGCCATTTCGCCAAAGCGGATCCGGCATATGGCAAGGGCGTGGCGGAAGGCCTCGGCTTGTCCGTCGAACAGAGCGAACTCGTCGGCGTCCGCTAAGTATCACCTAATTAATCAGGAAGGCCAGTCGCGAGTCGCGACTGGCCTCCTATCATAAAGAATTGAAGCCGCTTTTAGCCTTACTCGCCTTGTCAGCGATCGCGTCCGCAGCCGAACCCATTCAACTATCAGTCGATATCTCAGACGCGCCGCGCAAACTCCTCCACGCCCGCCTTGTGATTCCGGTGAAACCCGGCCCGCTCACCCTCATGTACCCCGAGTGGATTCCCGGTGAACACGGACCCACCGGTCCCATCGACAACCTCGCTGGTTTGGTCTTTGAGGGCAATGGCCAGCGTATTCGCTGGACTCGCGACGACGTCGACATGTTTGCTTTCCACCTCACCATTCCTGAAGGCGTCACCCAACTCAACGCGAAAGCCGACTTTCTCGCCACCGCACAACCCACCGGTTTCTCAGCCGGAGCCTCCACCAGCGCCAATCTCGCCATCCTCAGTTGGAATGAATTCACTCTTTATCCCGCTGGAATCGCGGCCGCGGATATTTCCGTTGCTCCCACCATTGTCCTTCCGGATGGCTGGAAATTCGGTACCGCCCTGACTGAATCCAGCCGCTCCGGCAGCGCCATTCATTTCGAACCGGTGACGCTTGACATGCTGATTGACTCGCCGCTGCTTTCCGGCCGGTTTTTTAAGGAGATCCCCCTGGCCCCTGAAATCACGCCGAAGCACTACCTGGACTTGGCCGCGGATGGCCCGGAAGATCTCATTGTGAGTCCGGATGAAGTGAACTCTTTCAGCAACCTGATTCGCGAAACCGGAGCCTTATACAAGTTCAGGCACTACAACAGCTATCACTTTCTAATGACCCTGAGCGACAGCGTCGCACATTTCGGTCTGGAACATCACCAATCGAGTGACGACCGCGTGGAAGCCCGCGCCTTCCTGGATGAAGATCTCAACGTACTTAACGCCAGTCTGCTGCCGCACGAGTTCACCCACTCCTGGAATGGCAAATATCGCCGGCCCGCAGGACTCGTCACCAGTACTTATCGCCAGCCCATGAAAGGTGAGTTGCTATGGGTTTACGAAGGTCTCACGGAATATGCTTCCACAATCCTTACGGTTCGCAGCGGCCTTTGGAACGCAGACCAATTTCTCGGCAATCTGGCTGATTCCGCCGCGGCGATGAATGCCCGTCCCGGCCGCACCTGGCGCGACCTGCAAGACACTGCCACCTCAGCCCAAACCCTATATGAAACCGTCGATGCCTGGGATAACTGGCGTCGATCCGTCGATTACTATCCGGAAGGCGCGCTCATCTGGTTGGAAGTCGACGTGAAAATTCGCAAGCTCTCCAATGGAAAGAAATCACTAAACGATTTCTGCGCCCGCTTCCTAGGCTACGGCGGCGACACCGGTCCCAAGTTGGTGCCTTATACCTTTGACGAGTTGGTGGCGAACCTGAATGCCGTTCAGCCCTTCGATTGGACAGCTTTTCTGAACGAACGCCTAACCACCAATCGCCCCGAAGCGCCGCTGCAAGGCATCACGGAGGGCGGCTACAAGCTTGAATTCACGGACACCGAAAATGAGATCACCCGTGACAACGAAAGCTACGAACGGGGTGTGAATGCCTGGTACTCGCTAGGCTTCAAAACCTCTGACCTCAGCATTCAGGATGTTTTAGTCGGTTCGCTGGCAGATCAGGCCAGTCTAGGTCCAGGAATGAAACTGATTGCCATCAACGGGCGTCGCGCTACCGATGAGCTTTTGCACAATGCCATTAGAGACGCCAAAGGCAGCCAGGATCCGATCGAAGTGATCGTAGAAAACCAAGGCTTCTTTAGAGTATTAAAACTCGACTACCACGCCGGCGAAAAATATCCGCATCTGACCCGCGAAGGTAAATCCCCTACCATCTTGGACGAACTCATGAAACCGATGGTGTCAAAACCGAAGCCGGTGCAAGCCGAATAGCGGCAATTCGAGCTGCCTGCGTACGAGTGTACCGTCCGGGAAATAACTGGACAATCGGTTCATCTGCGTTCATCCCTGCTCATCGGCGGCCAATTCATCTTGTAGCGGTCTTGCCGGAGAACCGCCGCCGTCCCACCCCCAAAGCCCGCCAACAGTTAAACTAAAGAGTACAGCCCCAGCCCTATATATGATCGAAGGTACGCTAGCCAAAGTCTTTGGCACGAAACATGATCGCGAAATTAAAATCATCCGCCCGATGGTCGCCGCGATCAACGCTCTCGAGCCACAACTCCAAAAATTATCCGACGCCGAGCTAGCCCAGAAAACTGTCGATTTCAAGCAGCGAGTGGCCAACGGAGCCTCGCTCGACGATCTCCTGGTCGAAGCCTTTGCCGTCTGCCGCGAAGCCGGCCGGCGCGTCCTCAACATGCGCCACTTCGACGTCCAGCTCATCGGCGGCGTCACGCTGCACAAAGGCCGCATCGCCGAAATGAAAACCGGCGAAGGCAAAACGCTTGTCGCCACACTTCCCAGTTACCTCAACGCGCTGGGCGGCAAAGGCGTCCACGTCGTCACCGTCAACGATTACCTCGCTCGCCGCGACTCCGAATGGATGGGCCGCATCCACCGCTTCCTCGGCCTGACCGTCGGAAATATCGTCCATGACCTGGACGATCAGCAGCGCCGCGACGCCTACGGTTCAGACATCACCTACGGCACCAACAACGAATTCGGCTTCGATTATCTCCGCGACAACATGAAGTTTCGCCTGGAAGACTACGTCCAGCGCGACTTCAATTTCGCCATCGTCGACGAAGTCGATTCCATCCTGATCGACGAAGCCCGTACGCCGCTCATCATCGCCGGCCCCAGCGAAGAATCCACCGACAAATACTACCGGGTCAACCAGATCATCCCCAAGCTCGAGCGCGGCGAAGTCATCGAAGGGAAAGAGCCCGGCCAGTCTTACACCACCGGTGATTTCACCGTCGATGAAAAACATCGCTCGGTCGCCTTGACCGAAAGCGGCGTGCTCAAGGTGGAACGGCTTCTGAACACAGGCAATCTCTTTGATCCCGCAAACATAGAGATGAACCACCACGTGCAGCAATCCTTGCGCGCCCACATTCTCTATTTAAGAGATCGCGACTATGTCGTCCAGGACGGCCAGGTCATCATCGTCGATGAGTTTACGGGACGGCTGATGCCCGGTCGCCGTTGGAGCGATGGTCTCCATCAGGCAGTCGAAGCCAAAGAGGGCGTCAAGATCGAGCGCGAAACCCAGACCCTCGCCAGCGTCACTTTCCAGAACTTCTTCCGCATGTACAAGAAGCTCTCTGGTATGACCGGTACTGCTGATACCGAAGCCGCCGAATTCTCCAAAATCTACAACCTCGAAGTCACCGTCATTCCCACCAACCGGCCCATGCGCCGCATCGAGAATGCGGATGTCGTCTATCGAACGGAAGAAGAGAAATTCCGCAATGCTGCCAAGGAAATCAAAGCACTGCATGAAAAGGGGCAGCCCGTTCTCGTCGGTACCATTTCCGTGGACAAGTCCGAAAAGCTCTCAAAAGTTTTGAAGACCATGGGCGTGCGGCATGAAGTGCTAAACGCCAAGAATCATGAGAGGGAAGCTCACATCGTGGCCCAGGCGGGTCGCAAGAGCGCAGTCACGGTCTCCACCAACATGGCCGGCCGTGGTACCGATATCATTCTCGGCGGTAATTTCGATTTCACGCTCGAAGAGCGCCTGCGGAAACTCGGGAAATCGCCGGAGGTGATGCCGCCCGCCGAACTCGACGCCCTCCGCGAAAAGGTCCGCAGTGACATCGAAGCCGAGCGTCAGGAAGTCCTCGAACTCGGTGGCCTGCATATCTTAGGCACGGAGCGGCACGAATCACGCCGCATCGATAACCAACTTCGCGGACGCGCCGGCCGTCAGGGCGACCCCGGCAGTTCGCGCTTTTATTTGTCCCTGCAAGACGACCTGTTGCGTATCTTCGGTGGCGAACGCATGCAAAATCTGATGCTGCGGCTCGGCATGGAAGAGGATGTGCCCATCGAATCGAAGCTCATTACGTCCCGTATCGCAGCGGCTCAGAAACAGGTGGAAGCCCAGCACTTCGCCTCTCGAAAACACGTCCTCGAATACGACGACGTGATGAACAAACAGCGGCAGGCCGTCTACAGCATGCGCCGCCAGTTACTTGACGGCAACATTCAAAAGTCGCGGATTACCGAAATCGTCCAAGGCATTATCGGCGGTTATGTCGATCAGTTTTGCGCAGCCAGCGTCCGTCAGGATCAATGGGATTTGACAGGTCTCCAGACCGCCGTGCTGAATCAGTTCGGCGTGCAGATTGAATTGGAAGATCTCAAGGGTCTCACTGCCGGCCAGCTTGAAGATCACGTAAATGCCAAAGTTCAGCAGTACTACGACAAAAAAGAAAATATGATCGGCGCGGAGAATTTACGCCAGGCCGAACGCATTATCATGCTGAACGTCGTGGACAACCAGTGGAAAGATCACCTGCTCTCCATGGACCACCTGAAGGAAGGTATCGGTCTTCGCGGATACGGTCAGAAAGATCCGCTTATCGAGTACAAAAAAGAGTCCTTCACCATGTTCCAGGACATGATGGACCGCATTGAAGACGAAACCATCAAGTTTCTGTTCTTCATGCGCATCGAAGGCGGTGGCGGTGGCGGAGCTATGGGCAACGGCGTTCCGGTTCCTCATCCCGAGCTAATGGAGGAGGAAGACGAAGAAGAGGAAGACGAGGAAGAAATCGCTCGGATGGAAGCTCAACGCCTGGCTGAAGCCGAAGCCGCCCGCGCCGAAGCCAGCCGCCGGGAAGCCGAACGCTCCGTGATTGACCTCACCCGCAACATTCAACGCAAGAAAGATCGTGAACTGGCTGACCTCCAGTTATCCAACGGCAATGGAACCGCCAGCCAGCAGCCGGTGTCCAATCAGGGTCCGAAGATTGGCCGCAATGACCCCTGTCCCTGCGGCAGCGGAAAGAAATACAAAAAATGTCATGGAGCCGCAGCCTAACCGGGCTGCTCACGTTCGCGGCCCTCGCCGCCGTTTCCCATTCCCAAACCGCGGCCGATGATTCTCTGTGGCGGGAATTCGGTCTCGTGCAAAAATCAGATGCCAGAATCGGAGCAGCCTCCGTTGGCCTGTATCGGATGAAGGATCTCACGGGGGCCTTGGCCGCCTGGGAATGGCGGCGGCTCCCCGATGGTCACGCCTGCACGCTGGCTGATTTCTGCACCACAGACGGTAAGCGAACGGTGCTTACCGACGCCAATTACTTGGTGGAACTCGACGGATCCACGCCTAAGCCCGCGTTGGATGCTTTTCTGCAAAAGCTCCCCAATCGTCACAATACATCGCTTCCCGCTATAGTCACGTTCATCCCAGTCAAGAACCTGGTCCCTAATTCAGCCCGTTATATTCTCGGGCCCGAAGCTCTCAAAGACTTCGCCCCCCAACTCACTGGTTTGGCCCAACCAGGCTTTGATCAAGGCGCCGAAGCCCAAGTAGCGGAATACAAATCCGACTCCGGCGAAACCCTGCACCTGGCCCTCTTTTATTACCCAACGCCCGAAATGGCACGCATCCACGTCGCGCAGTTCAAGAAACTGCCCGGAGTCCACGCGAAGCGTTCCGGTGTGCTGGTGGGGCTGGTGTACGGTGGCGCTTCCGACCAGCAGGCGAACTCGCTGCTAAGCCGAATTGAGTACGAAGCCAAGGTCACCTGGAACGATGTGCCTCCGCCAAGTCCTATCAAACCGCTCTATCAACTGCTCTGGAATATTATTTACCTGAGCGGAGTACTAGTAGCACTTTGCCTTTTGTCTGGTTTGATTTACGCGGGCATTCGCCTCTACCGGCGTCGCTTTGGAACGCTTGAAGAGGACGAAGCCATGACGGTTCTGCACCTCTCCCGTGATTAAAATCGTAAAGTCCGTATCTGATTGACTGGAAATAGCTTAGCTGTCCGTGGTCACAGCTTTTTCACAGCTTTTTCAATCTTTAGTCACATCTCGCCTTAAAACGTCTTTGCGCGTAAATGGTTTGTTCCGCTCAACTTACAAGCCAGATTTCAGCTCGGGAAAAATGGCCTTGACTTCAATCTGCCGTAGCCCTACACTCCAATCACTAACCGGTTTTGACGGTTCGCGATACCGTCGATGCCGATTCTCCCATCAACGTAACCCGGTCGTGTTGCGACTCGCCGGGCCGTCCTAGAGATAGGAAGAAACGCCCACTTTTTGCGAGGTGGGCGTTTTCTTTTGCCTACGCAACAATAAAGCAATGCGGCCACCACCCCCGAAACCGTCGGACACGCCACAGACGTGGCGGGAGCGGTTTTCCGCGCTCCGCAACGTGCCTCCCTTGCTCAAAATGGTCTGGGACACCAGTCCCGCCCTTACCGTAGCCACGCTCGTCCTACGCCTCGTCTCTGCCGGCTTCCCGCTTGCTCTGTTATGGATCTCCAAACTGATTATTGATCTGGTCGTCCGGTCCATACGGCATCAGGTAGTGGATCGGTCTTTGATCTGGAAGTTGCTGATTGCAGAACTCTTGCTGGCCGTGGCATCTGATGTCCTAGGTCGGATAGTATCGCTGGTCGATAGTTTGCTGGGCGATCGCTTCACCAACTTCGTCAGTCTGAAACTGATGGAACACGCGGCCACACTCGACCTCCTGAGCTTCGAAGACCCTGTCTTTTACGACAAGATGGAGCGTGCCCGGCGCCAGACCACCGGCCGGCTGGGTATGCTGGCCGCTCTCGCCGGAATGGCCCAGCAAACACTTACACTACTAAGTTTAATTTCAGCAGTTATCTTCTTCTATCCGTGGCTCTTAGTGCTTCTCCTGGCTGCCACAATTCCGGTGTTTCTGGGCGAGACCCGCTTTGCCATGCTGAACTACTCCATGCTCTTCCGCCAGACGCCGGAGAAGCGGGAACTCGACTACCTGCGATATCTGGGCGCAAGCAATCAAAGCGCGAAAGAAATCAAGATCTTTGGCCTCGGCCAATACTTGGCGCAGCGCTCGGGAGCGCTCTTCGAACGCTTCTTCGCCGAAAACCGCGCCTTAGCCATTCGTCGGGCCGTTCACGGATCGTTCCTGAATCTCATCCCCACCGCCGCCTATTACTTGGCCTATGCTCTCATCGTCTTGCGAGCTTTGGCCGGTCTGCTGACCATCGGTGACTTGACCTTGATGGTCGGCGCTTTCTCCCGCGCCCGAAACATCATGGAAGGTCTCGTTTCCGGCTTGGTCAGTATTTCAGAACAAGCCTTATTTATCAAAGACTTATTTGACTTCTTTGAAACTAAGTCATCAATAGTAGTCAAGCCTGATGCCATCCCCGCGCCTCGTCCTATTCAGCGTGGTTTCGAATTTCAAAACGTGTCTTTCGCCTATCCGGACTCAGCCACTCCGTCCTTGTCGAATGTATCCTTTCGTCTCGACGTGGGTGAAAGGCTGGCCCTCGTGGGCGAGAACGGAGCAGGCAAGACAACTTTAGTGAAATTATTGGCCCGGCTGTATGATCCAACCTCCGGAAGAATCTTATTGGACGGTATCGATCTGCGAGATTATCAGGTCGATACGCTTCGGAATGAAATCGGGATCATCTTCCAGGACTACATGAAGTACGACATGCGAGTCACTGAAAACATAGGCTTTGGCCGCATTGAAAAACTGGAAGATGAGGCGCGCGTCCAAACCGCCGCCGAAAAGAGCTTGGCCGCTCCTGTTGTTTCGCGTCTGGCGGGTAAGTACAACCAAATGCTCGGCCGCAGATTCGAAGGCGGTGTTGATCTATCGATCGGCCAATGGCAGAAGATTTCACTCGCCCGGGCCTACATGCGCGATGCCCAGCTCCTGATCCTCGACGAACCAACTGCCAGTCTCGACGCGCGAGCCGAGTTCGAAGTCTATCAGCGCTTCGTCGATCTGACCGCCGGCAAGATGGCGGTTCTAATCTCCCACCGCTTTTCTACCGTGCGGATGGCAGATCGTATTTTAGTCTTGGAACAAGGCGCCGTTCAGGAGCAGGGAAGCCATGCCCAGCTGTTAGCGTTAGGCGGTAAGTATTCAGAACTATTCGAGTTGCAGGCAGCGGGCTACCGCTGACGAGCTCTATTAAATGGCCGTCAAATGTGATTAACTAGGCAATAAGATACTTGGTGCTTTAGAGTACATAGTACATAAGGTTTGGGTAGGAGGAGAAGATTTCATGAGGAGTTCACTTTCGGTCGCGCTTGTTTCGGCGCTGGCTCTCTTAGTGTTCCCGTTGTTCGGCGGCAGTCCATCGATCGGTGTCGTCAAATCCGTGGGTTCGATTTCCGTCAATGAGCTGACCGTATCCGGCAACACGGATCTAGCCGACGGCTCGCATCTACAGACAACCAGCGCGCCGAGCGAAATTCACCTGTCCAGCGGTGCGGATCTACGCCTGGCGACACGTTCCGCCGGAACCTTTTATGCCGACCACGTTTCGCTTGAACAAGGCGCCATCCGAGTGGGCAGCTTCAACGGTCTCACAGTCAACGCCCATCAATTGCAAATCGCAGGGGATGAACCGGGGTCTGAAGCCATCGTGCGCGTTAATCGCAAGACCATCGAAGTCGCTTCATTAGGCGGCGCGGTAAACGTGATGGATAGCGGACTCCTGACCCGAGTAGCCGCCGGAACCAAGATGTCCTTCCAATCCGGAGCCACCCCCGATCAGCAAACCAACACCGGAGCCGCTCCAACCCCTGCCCGCAAGATGCCCAGCGACGAAAAAACTTTTCTATGGGTCATCGGCATCACTGCAGTAGCTGCCTTGGTCATCGGCTTGACTGCCGCCGCAGAAGGCAAGAGCCCGTTCTAAACTTCTAAACTGAAAACTGATCACTGAAGAAAAGCGGCGGCGCCAAGTGGCTCCCGCTTTTTTTTTGGCCTACCGAATGGAAAGTGGCGACAGTATCCGCGAGTCGAAAGCAAACGGACCCTCATCAACCACCTTTATGGCCGGAAAAAGAGGGTGATCCGGATTCAGTAGCAGGTCCACTATCTCGGCACTAGCACAGAAGGCACGCGAAGCGCCACTGTTCCACCATGCCGTAGCCACTCGTCTCCCAGTTGTCTGAATGCCACGGGGTCGGCGGGGAGTGAGTCAATTTCTTCGACCTCCAGAATTTCTGGCACTTCAATTCGCACCAGCCAGAGATTCGCCGGAAATTTATTCAAATGGACGATGGATTCAAGAACAGCAAGAGCGCCGCAGGAGGCTGTGTATACGACAACCCGGCAGAATTCCATCGGCCTCCATATGGCTTCGGTCCCGTTCCGTCCAGCCCAGGGTGCCGCCGCGTGCACAGTCGCACGACCCGCACTTACGCTAAGACTCCATATTCAATGCGTCTTAGTAGTAGCTCCAAACGCCCGAAGCCCTCCTCGGTACCTAATAAAGCTATGGGTGGTTTACCGTCGGTAGCCAGGTTCGGCTGATTCAACCAATCCTTTGCAAATTGAGCATCTTCGAAAACAGCCGTAGCTACTTGCAGTGCTTTCTCGATTTGCTCGGTCGGGGCGTTCGAAACTATCCAAGACTCGGTAAGGTCCGCAATACTGGCCCGTAGACGGTATGACCGCATTCGCCGATCCAGTTTGGCCAGACCTTGCTCTCGAAACGGATGCAGAATTGTTTTTTCTTGCGGCTCCAAGCGACCATTATATTCCGAATAAGCAGTCCAGGATCACCGGCGCCTTCGACGCTGTTTCGGAATAAGCCACAAACGCATCCATCGTGCAATCCACACCAGAACTGAACTGAAACCGTGAATGCGAGCATAGGTCCATATGCGTCTCGCGCTGTTTCTATTGGCAATACTCGTCTCGTTATTCGCGCAAGCCGAGCCAGCCAGTGCCCAATCGCTCCCCCTGGCGTCGCATGCTCACGTCGTTATCGTCTCCCCGGACGGCGGTCACTATTCCGAACCCGGCGTCGCCATCAACCCAAAGAACCCCAAGCAAATCGTGGTTGTATTTCAAGGCGGAAAAGAAGTGCAAGGAACCGCCACTGCCGCTTACTCAACCGACGGCGGCCAGACCTTCTCCCTCGCGCAAGGTACCACGGACCCGGATTGGAAAGTCCTCGGCGATGTCACCACCACGTTCGACAACGCGGGCAGCGCCTACCTCTGCAGCATCGCTTTCGACAAGCTCGGCACAGCCGCATATTGGGCTCACAACGTTCATCGAAACGGAATCATCGTGCGGCGATCCCCGGACGGCGGTAAGACCTGGAACTCCGCCGTCTCCAACGTAAAAGCCTTCCCTGCCGGCAACGAACCCGATATCCAGTTCGAAGACGAACCACGCATCTACGCCGATAACAATCCAGCCAGTCCGCACGCCGGCACTCTCTACGTAGGCTGGGTGGAATGGCAGCTCACTCAGTCGGTAATGCTTTTCTCGCGTTCGACCGACCACGCCAAAACCTGGTCGCAACCGATCCGGATCAGCACCAAGGCCGGCCTGCCGCGCGACGACAACGGCGGCCTTGGCGGCTACTCGCAAGCCACCGGTCCTGACGGTGCAATCTATGCCGTCTGGTCCGACGGCAACAGCGTTGTCTTCACCAGCTCACAGGACGGCGGCCTCCACTTCGCCCCTTCGCATTCCGTGGTTTCGGTCGGGCCCAGCTACTTCGGCGAAGTGCCGGGGGTGGGGAGAGTTTCCGGCTTCCCCGTCCTGGGAGTAGACGTTCGAAAAAGCCACGAAGGCCGGCTATACGTAAGTTGGAGCGACTACACAAACGGCGACATAGACGTCTTCGTATCCATGTCCAGCGATCACGGTCGAACCTGGTGCCGGCCCGTGCGCGTCAATTCCGATCCCATACACAATGGCGCAGATCAGTTCTTCCAATGGCTCGCCGTCGATCCGGTCACGGGCTATGTCTACGTCAATTTCTATGACCGCAGCTCCGACCCGCGCAACTACAAGGCCACCATGACTCTCGCGCGCTCCACAGACGAAGGACTCACTTACAAAAACTACGCCCTCACCACCGAAGCCTTCAACCCCGCAACCGCTTTTCTGGGCGATTACACCTGGCTCGATGTCTACAACAACCATGTAGCCGTGGCGTGGACCGAAACCACGCCACGAGCCTCAAAGACCAACACCGAAACTATAATCAAAACCGCGGTTGCCGACTTCAACTAAACCTGCTGTAAAACCACCTTCTGGCCAGCCAGCGCCAGGTTTTCCCGCACAAACGTCTCATCCCACAAATTCGAATTGACCGCTGAGATATGCGGGTTCTGCAACACCCACAAATACCCCTTCAGCGGCGCCTTCATATCGCCCGGAATCTCGCGATTGATCTTGTCGATCCGCCACTGCGGAATCGGCTGCAGAGCCTTGTGATGCGTTGCTACCGCATGCGCCGTCTTCATGCCGATCATGCCGACATTCTTAGCCGAGGCTTCCAAAATCGCGTGGTCCACATATCCGGCATTGATCACGTTATAAGCCATCTGCACCGCGTCATAGTAGCCCAACTGCGCAGCCTTCCGCAAAGTACCCGCGGCGTCATTGTGCGAAGTCACACCCAGGAATCGAATCTTCCCCTGCTTCTTCAGCTCATTGAACGCTTCATAAATCATGGGGCTATCCATCTCATCCGGCACATTCACCCCATGCGGACACATCAGCAAATCAAAATGGTCCGTGCCCACCCGCTGCAAGCTTCCATTCAGCGAATCAATCACACACTGCTTCAACTCTTTGCGCGTCTCCACCCGGTCCCCATAAGCCGGCATCATCGCGCTGCTCAAATAGCTGGACGCAAACTGGCCATGCTGCCCCGGAAAATAGGTCAAATAATAACCAGGCTTCTCGGCCAGGTTCGAGCCCTTGAGCTGCTCCACGCGAGCCATGATCCGAGCCTGCTCATCGCTTGCCAGCCCATCAAAAATGTTCTTGTACAGCCCGTTGCGAACCGCGCCATACTCACTCACTTTGGTCTGCAGAAACACCCGGTTGCGCTTCGCTGAGCCGCCTAAAAACTTCCCGTAAGCAAGTTCGCAATCGCCATTTCCATACGCCGGAGCCATATCCAGATAATTCAGGCCCATTTCGAGCGCCAGGTTCAGATGCTCATAATTCTTGCTGGTAATCGGATCGCCGCCCGAAACCACCTCGGAAATCATTAAGCCCGTCCGCCCCAATCGCCGGTAATGCATTCCCGGCTGCTTGTTGCGCCACTCCACCTCGCCGCTATAGCTCGCGTCGGCCGCCGGCGCACTGCTGCTCTGCGCCCAAGCCGTCCCGGCCACCATCAATCCCGCCGCCGTCTGGAAGAACTCACGTCTGGAATTTTGTTCGCTCATGTTCTATTAGCCTACCGGAAACTCGGTTGCCTGGCACCCAGGCGAACACGCATGGCCGAAATCCACCTCCCAATCCGCACCGCTTCCCGCTCAGCGGCGAGCCTAAGCGACCTGCCTCTCGACGGGCGCTCCCCTACTTGTCCTTCACAACAAAATTGACTAACCGATCCACCACCGCAATCACCTTCACCACCTGCTTGCCTTCCACAAACGGCTTCACTCGCTCGTTCAACCGGGCAATCCGCTCCAGTTCCTGCGCCTCTGTCCCCAAACCTACATGAATATGTCCGCGAAGTTTTCCATTCACCTGCACCGGTATCTCAATCAGGTCTTCCTTGGCCAGCGCCGCATCGAACTCGGGCCAACCCTGCCGGAACACCGCGCCCGGGTTACCTAACTCGGCCCACAAATCCTGCGCCAGGAAGGGAGCGAACGGAGCCAGCATCAGCGTCAACTGCTCCGATACCTTGCGCGCCACGCCCGGCGTCAACTCGCTCTCCAGTGCATAGAACTCGTTCGACAACTCCATCAGCGCTGCTATCGAAGTATTGAAATGCCACCGGCTGTCGAAATCGTTGGTCATCTTCTGAATCGTCTGATGCAGCTTCCGCAACGCCTTCTTATCCGCCTCATTCAACTCGCTACCGCCGGATTTGTCCGCGTTCCGCGTGACAAACCGGTACACGCGCCCCAGAAACCGGTTGATCCCCGAAACGCCATCCTCTTGCCAATCCAGATCCCGATCCGGCGGAGCCGCGAACAACGAATAAATTCGCGCCGAATCTGCCCCGTAACGCGCCGTCATCTCATCCGGAGAAACAACATTCCCCAGATTCTTCGACATCTTGGCGCCATCTTTAATGACCATGCCCTGCGTGAACAAACGCCGCACGGGCTCGTCATTCTTAATCACGCCCACGTCGCGCATCATCTTCGTCCAGAAACGCGAATAGATCAAATGCAGAATCGCATGTTCAACGCCGCCAATATATTGGTCAATCGGGAACCAGTTCGCGATCACCGCCGGATCGAAAGGCGCATTGTCGTTCTGGGCATCGCAGTAGCGATAGAAGTACCACGACGAATCCACAAACGTATCCATCGTGTCGCTCTCGCGCCGTCCAGGGCCGCCGCACTGCGGACAAGCCACATGAATGAAGGACTCAACACTCTCCAGCGGTGACCGTCCTTTGCCCGTGATCTTCACATCCAGCGGCAGCACCACCGGCAGATCTTCTTCCTTCACCGGAACAATGCCGCACTCCGCGCAGTGCACCATCGGAATCGGAGTACCCCAATATCGCTGCCGCGAAATGCCCCAGTCCTTGATGCGAAAGGTAACCGTCTCCTCGCCGAACCCGCGCGCCTTCGCAAACGCCGCCATCCGCTTGCGCGCCTCCGCACTGCCCAAGCCAGACCATTCGCCCGAATGCTGCACCACGCCATAGTCGCTAAATGGCAGCGTGGTCGTGGCGAGTTCGCCACCCACCGGACGTATCACTGGCACAATCGGAATCTTGTATTCAGTGCAAAACTCAAAGTCACGCTCATCATGCGCCGGCACCGCCATAATCGCGCCCGTGCCATAACCCATCAGCACAAAATTCCCAATCCAGATGGGGACGCGCTGGCCGCTGAACGGATGCACCGCAAATCGCCCCGTGTTCAACCCCGCCTTTTTCAAATCGCCGGGATCCTGACGAGCCGTTGAGTCAACCATCTCCTTGACTTTCATCCGCTCGTCTTCATCGGTCACCAGCGTTTCAATCAACGGATGTTGCGGGGCCAGAATCAGGCAAGTCGCGCCGTAGATCGTATCGATACGCGTCGTAAAAACACGAATCGTCCCCACACCGCCATCCAGGCGAAAATCCACCTCCGCGCCTTCTGACCGTCCAATCCAGTTGCGCTGCATTGCCAGAACGCGCTCCGGCCAGCCTTCCTCCAGTTGCTTCATATCAGCCAGCAACTGATCCGCATAAGCGGTGGTCTTCAGGAACCACTGCTGCATGGCGCGCTGCTCCACAGGTGTCGATTCATGCCGCCAGCAACAGCCGTTCACCACCTGCTCATTCGCCAGCACCGTCGCGCATTCCGGACACCAATTCAGCAGCGATTCTTTGCGATATGCCAGCCCGCGCTCGTGCATCTTCAGAAAGAACCACTGGTTCCAGCGGTAATACTCGGGCTCGCAGGTAGCCACTTCGCGGCTCCAGTCAAAGGCAAAACCCAGCCGCTGCAACTGAGCCTTCATAGCCGCAATATTGCTCAGCGTCCACTCGCGCGGATGCCGGTTCTGCTTCATGGCGGCGTTTTCGGCCGGCAATCCAAACGCGTCCCAGCCCATCGGCTGTAACACATTGAACCCGCGCATCCACATATAGCGCGCCAGCGCATCGCCAATGGCGTAATTGCGCACGTGTCCCATGTGCAGTTGCCCGCTCGGATACGGCAGCATCGACAGCACGTAATACTTGGGCTTCTCAGGTGCGTCGGCTACGTAGAGGCCGGGGTCTTGCGCCCACCTGTCGAGCCACTTGGACTCAATCTCTTTAAAGTCGAACGCTTTCTCGGGGATACCAGCTCCTTCAAGGCCGTGACATCGCGCTTATCGTCACCGGGCTTATCTACTGGCGTCTCAAGAATAAATGCTTTCTCGCTCAGCTTCGGGTGATTGATAACGCGGCGAAAGCCTTCTAAACCAATATAACCGTGGCCGATGTTCGCATGCCTGTCCAGATGCGATCCCAACGGCATCTTCGCATCATTGGTATGCATCACCGGGACATTCTCCAACCCCAGCCGCTCTTCCGCCTCAGTCATCAGTTCCTGAAAACCGGCCTCGCTCGCTAAATCGAATCCCGCTACATAGCAGTGGCAGGTATCCAGGCAATAGCCAATCGGAATGTCAATGTAACTGGACACTAGCTTCTGGATCGTGGCCAGCTCTCCCAGCTTCCCGCCCAGTTGCGCCCCCGCTCCCGCCGTATTCTCCAGCAGAATCGTCAACTTGGCCCGCTTCGCGAGCGCCTCATCTACACCGCGCCACGCCAGAATCATCGCTTCCGCGACATTCAACATGCCTTGTTCCACTGACAAGCCTTTGTAGTTGCCCGGATGCGTCACCAGGTAATCCGCACCAATAATTAGGGCCCGCTCAATTTCCCCGCAAAACCCCTCAATCGACTTCTCCCGCACCACTGAAGCCGGCGCCGCCAGATTAATCAGATAACTGTCATGAATCACCAACGGCCAAAGATCAAACTCCTCGCGCCGCTTATGGAACAACTCCACCTGCACCGGGTCCGGCCGCTTCGCCCGCCACATCCGCGGACTAGCGGAAAAAATCTGCAACGCCTCCGCCCCTGCCGCCCGGGCTTCCAATGCAGCACGCTCCAATGACCCGCTCGTACTGCAATGCCGCCCAATCCGCATACCATCAGTTTGAGGCAAGACGAGATTCGTCTGAACAAGTTGTTGGATCAATAAGCTTCCTCACCTGCAACTTTGGGTTGATAGTAAACAACCCCATCCTGCTGTACACTTCTGCAAGTGATGAAGTCCAGATTAGTGAAGCGGGTCTTGTTGCCGCTTTTAGGCTTATATGTAGTAGGGTTCGCTGGCTTCGATTACGCCATGCACCAGCCCCCGGAGACCTTCTCCCGCGTCATGATGCACGCCGGCCCAGTCCCGTTCCTGCTATTCCCCTTCGAGACAATGTGGAAGAGCGCGCGCACCGGCCACTTACAACCCGGCGATCAAGCGCCCGATTTCACGCTTCCACGCCTCGATCACTCCGGCTCCACATCGCTGTCATCACTTCGCGGAAGACCCGTTGTCCTCATTTTCGGGAGCTACACTTGACCGCCCTTTCGCCGGGAGGTTCCCGCGCTCAACAAGCTTTACCAGCAGTATAAAGACCGTGTCTCGTTCTTCATCGTCTACATCAATGAGGCCCATCCCAGCAATCTTTGGCAGATGCAGAGCAACGTCAAGGAACGAGTCATCTTCCAGGACCCAACCACCGCCGCCGATCGTGAAACCGTCGCCAACTCCTGTATTCGCAACCTGCATATCGCCATTCCCGCACTCATCGATTCCATTTCCAATCGCGTGGAGCAGGATTACACAGGCTGGCCTGACCGTCTCTACTTCATTGATGAGACCGGAAAAATTCGTCTCAAGACGGAGGCTGGCCCCTTCGGTTTCGATGCGAAAAAGCTAGCGGCGGCGCTGCAGGCACGCTTCCCCGCAGGCTCTTAACTAACATCGCCACTGCCGTACCTCACAACTGCGCAATCAGGAAGATGTGATACGGAGGATATGTTTCCGCCGCCAGCAACTTTAGCCCGGCTGACTCCAACAGTTGCCTGCTGTTGAATTCATCGAATACATGATGATGGATCATCCGATTAGCCACGTTATTCCACAGCAGTTCCCGAATTTCATCGGCCGCCTTGGAAGGCTTTGCCGGAGGAGTGTACACCTCGTCGAAATGCGAGAGATCGTCTTCGCCCGTACTTCGCTCAAAATCTTTCAACATATGCTGCAACGTGGTTGGCGTTCTTTTCCTGTCAAACGTGTGAAGGTAATGCGGCAACACGATCACCAGCGAACCGCCGGGCTTCACCACCCGCTGCCATTCCTTAAGGGCCTTGATCGGGTTCGCCATGTGCTCCAGATTGTGGCTCGATAACAGAAAATCGTAGGAATGATCCGGAATGCCCCGTAAATCGGAGCCTTCGCCGAAATACATTTGACCGGCAGGTTTGCTCCTGTGAAAACAGTAACTATCTTTGTGAGACGCCCACTGCGTGTCCCGTTTGAAATCCAAGTTGTCGAGTGACAGGACCTTATCGTAGATCGGAAGATAACAGGATTTTCGGAAGACAACGCTGGGCCCTCCGATCTCGAGGCCTTGTTTACCGCTCAAAAGCGAGTACCCGAGCTTGCGGCATTTAAGCGGCCCGCTAGCAAAGAGTCTGGCTCCAGTGACACCCTGCTGCACCAGACGATGAAACGGTATCTTCATCTTCTAAGGCAAATCTAAACGATCAGCAGAGCGCCGCCAAACCTAAGTTTCCCCGTGGGTCACGCCACCCTCATGTTACCCGATTGACCTGCCGCGAATCCACGAAATCTCCTCCATAAGTCTCGCTGAACCCGGTGAGCCCGGAAGCTATTCCTAATTCGATGATTGTGCACAATACCCGCGGAGCATGAACCCTCACTAAGGGCGTAAGTGCCGAGTCATAATCGCAGCGAAGTACGGTGTAGATCCCGATTCTTCACACGGCCCAGCTGAGGTCCCGGGTTGGCATCAACTTAGGCTGCTGTCCGGGCAACAATCGGATCAACTCCAGCCGCAAAGCATCTACCAAAGCATGCCAGCTGGCATCAATCACGTTATCTGAAATGCCGACCGTCGCCCACGAGCGGTCATGGTCACTCCATTCCACCAACACCCTGACCTTCGATGCCGTCCCGCCCTTCGCCCCCAGGACGCGAACCTTGTAATCCACCAGGCGGACATTCCGAATGGCCGGATAAATCGAAGCCAGGCACTCGCGCATGCAGATGTCCAGCGCATGCACCGGACCTGATCCGCTAGCCGTAGCCGAATGCACTGATTCGCCCACCCGCAGCGTGACGCTCGCCGTCGTCACGGTCTCGTTTAAACTCACGCTATCCAGCAGAAGCTTCGTTGTTACTTCATAGCCGACAATGTCGAACGGATGAAATTCCGGGCGCGCCGCCTCATGCACCAGCAGCTCGAAGGTGCCCTCCGCCGCCTCGAAATCGTAGCCCAGATGCTCCAGCTGTTTGATTCTTTGGAGTAGATCCCGGCGCGCCGTCTCGGGCAGCGACTCATCCAGCCCTAACTGCTGCAGCTTGTAACTCACATTGCCGCGCCCGGAAAGATCACTCAACAAGACCCGCTGATGATTACCCACTAACTCCGGCCGGACATGTTCATAAGTGGCGGAATCCTTCATCACCGCGCTCACGTGAATGCCGCCCTTATGCGCAAACGCGCTGGGCCCCACATAAGCCGCATCGCGGCGCAATTGCACATTCGCCAGCTCCGCCACAAACCGGGACAGCGAAGTCAGATTGCGAATCCCCTCCGCGCCAACCGTGGTGTGGCCCATCTTCAACTCCAGGTTCGCCAGAATGGAGCATAAATTTGCGTTTCCGCAACGTTCGCCGTACCCGTTGATACAACCCTGCACATGCGTCGCCCCGGCATCCACCGCCGCCAGCGTATTCGCCACCGCGACTTCGGAATCATTATGAGTGTGAATTCCAATCACTCCGCCGAACCGCCTCACTACCTCCGAAACCACTGCGGCGAGCCTTGACGGCAAACTGCCGCCGTTCGTATCGCAAAGGCAAAGCACATCCGCGCCGGCTGATTTAGCCGCCTCCAGAGTCTTAAAAGCGTAACTCGGATTGGCAAAGTAGCCGTCAAAGAAATGTTCGGCATCATACACAACTTCGCGGCCCTGCTTTTTCAGATACCCCACCGTGTCCGCAATCAGCACTAGGTTCTCGGCTTCCGTAATGCCCAGCGCCGTTCTCACATGGAAATCCCACGTCTTGCCGAAGATGGAAACCACCGGAGTCTGCGCCGCAACCAGTTCACGGACGCTGGCATCCTGTTCCACCGGATTTTTGGCCAGCCGCGTCGCCCCGAACGCTGTCAGTTTCGCGTGCTTCAGCTTCAATCCGCGCGCCCGTTCGAAGAACTCCTTGTCCTTCGGATTCGACCCCGGCCACCCGCCCTCAATGTAGTCAATGCCAAGCTGATCAAGCTTCTCGGCAATAATCAGCTTGTCTTCGGCCGAAAACGAGATGGACTCTCCTTGCGTTCCGTCACGTAGCGTGGTGTCGAAAGTAAAAATCCGCATAATTCAGAACTGTCCTTGCATTCAAGTCGCCTGCTGAAAATAAAAAGGGCCACCGGTTTTCCCTGCCGGTGGCCTCTTCGAAAAGTTGGATTCACATTCACCCAATCGGAGGTCTCAGGCAGGGCCGCTAAGGGCCACCGTAATAATAATGCCGCTCCGAGTAAGAATTCTCATGTGATCTGAATCCCGATTATAGGACAACTGGCCACGCGCTGTCAGCGCCCCAGCGCGAAAACGGTACTCTGCACGGCGAGATGCGTCGCCGTGGCTTCCACTAGCTCTGTGCTGCAAACGTAGCGGGAATCGGGATGTTAACTTCGCCGGTGGCCGCCCACTGCACGCCTCGGGCAAACAAGGTCTGGAACCCTACGTCGCGCAAGTTCGGGTTGTCCTCACCGCGCCACGTATGTCCCAGCATGGTCGTGTAAATACGGCCTTTGCCCCAGCTTCGCGTCCAGTCCATCGGCTCATTGCGATGGCTATCCTTCGACCAGGCGTAAGTGAGTATGCGAAGTTCCTCCGCCACCGCGCCGTGTTTTGGATTCGCGCAGGCATGCTGGCCATGCGTCAGTTGCTCCGATGGGTGGGGCCACTGCTTTGGCATCCCGGCAGTGATCGGATCCCTCGGATCCCGCACAATCATCACGAAATCATGCCGGGGGCCATGGCCGGGGTCGAGTCCTTGTCCAGCCGGTACTACCACCACCCGCTCGCCGGAATCGATAATCAGGCCGGGACCGAATGACTTGTCCCGCCAGCCAAGCCCAATCATCTCGTTGTAATCCGCCCACTCCAGGAATGCATTGTTCGCGGCATGGAAAACAACCAGGCCGCCGCCGGCGTTCAGGTAGTCGGTGAGCGCCGCTTCAACCCGTCCCGGCCAGCGGATGCCGTCCTTCAAATGTCCACCATTGAAGTTGTTGATAATCGCCCGATAAGGGCTAAACACCGGCCGCCACTGATCCCAGGCGTCTGCAGAAGCACCCGCCGGCGGCGTAGTGGAAACATCTACGCTAAATCGCCCGGTCGACTCGAGAATCGACTTTATAGCCGCCGTGCCGGCAACCCAATCGTGATTATTGATGCCATCCACAATCAGAACCGGAATCTTAGCTTCGAAAGCGGTCAATAACGGAGCCGCAGCAAGGGAAAGAAACCCACGCCTGCCTAAGCCGGAGAAATGATTGAGCGCCATTCTGCCTATCCGGATGATCTAATTGCGATGCAATCGTGCGCTTAACGCTTCCAGGCGTATAGCGGATGCCGGCCGGTCAGTTCTGCCACGCCGCGTCGAACCTCGTGAATCGTCTCCTCTGACTTCACGTCGTTAATCACACGGGCAATCAAGCGGCCCACTTCCTGCATCTCGGCTTCCGCAAACCCGCGAGTGGTAACAGCCGGGCTGCCCAGCCGGATACCGCTCGGATTCAAGGGCGGATTCGTGTCAAACGGAATCGCATTCTTATTGGCCGTAATATACGCCTCATCCAAAGCTTTCTCGGCTTCCTTCCCCTTCACGCCCTTGGCAAACACATCAATCAGCATCATGTGTGAATCAGTGCCGCCGCTCACCACTCGGAACCCTTCCGCCTGCAAAGAAGCCGCCAGCGCGCGCGCATTGGCCAGAACCTGCTTCTGATAGCTCTTGAATGAATCCGTCAGAGCCTCCAGGAACGACACCGCCTTCGCCGCGATCACATGCACCAGCGGCCCACCCTGCGCTCCCGGAAACACAGCTTTGTCAATCGCCGGCCCAAACTTCTCCTTCGCAAGGATAATGCCTGATCGCGGCCCGCGCAAAGTCTTGTGCGTCGTCGAAGTGACAATGTCGGCGTGCTCGCAGGGGTTTGGATAAACACCGCCCGCAATCAATCCTGAATAGTGCGCCATATCCACCAGAAACACTGCGCCCACCGCATCGGCAATCTCCCGGAACCGCGGAAAATCGATCACGCGCGAATAAGCGCTGGCCCCCGCGATGATCATCTTCGGCTTATGTTCGTCCGCCAGCCGAGCCAGTTCGTCATAGTCAATCAGTTCGTCTTCTTTGCGCACGCCATACGCCACAACCTTGTAAAGCTTGCCCGAAAAGTTCAACGGGTGCCCGTGCGTTAAATGTCCGCCATGCGCCAGGTTCATTCCCAGGATCGTGTCGCCCGGCTGCAGGATAGATGCGTAAGCCGCTTCATTCGCCTGAGATCCGGAATGCGGCTGAACATTAATGTATTCGGCCTTGAATAGCTTCTTGCCGCGTTCGCGCGCCAGCGTCTCCACCGTATCGGCAAACTCACAACCACCGTAATAACGCTTCCCCGGATAACCTTCCGCATATTTGTTGGTGAATACGCTGCCCGTCGCATCCATCACAGCCTGGGAAGTGAAGTTTTCGCTCGCAATCAGCTCAATACGGCTATCCTGCCGTCTCGCCTCTTCCTGAATGGCCGAAAAGATCTCCGGGTCTTCCTCAGCCAGGCTCCGCTGCATTACTTGCTGCTCCGTTAAGGTTGTCATCACTTCTAATTGTCCATTACCCGAATGCAGCAAGGGGCAACAGCGATAATTGTTCGAATACCCGAATGCGTTGGAGCACCCTTTTTACCCCTACACTTCGCGAAGCGCCTGCTGAAGCCGAAGTCATCAGTCACAAGCTGTTATTGCGCGCTGGCTACATCCGCCAGTTGTCTTCCGGAATTTACAGCTATTTAACGCTGGCCCAACGCTCTCTTCTGAAGATTCAGAACATTGTGCGTGAGGAAATGAATGCCATTGGTGGACAGGAAATGTTGCTGCCTGCTCTAAACCCGGCTGAAATCTGGAAAGAGTCCGGCCGCTGGGATGTCATGGGCGACAACATGTTCCGCCTCAAAGACCGCTTCGGCCGTGATCTATGCCTCGGCATGACTCACGAAGAGGTAATGACGAGCATTGCCCGCGGCGAATTGCGAAGCTACAAACAACTGCCGCAAATCTGGTATCAGATCCAGACCAAATTCCGTGATGAGCCGCGCCCCAAGTCCGGCCTGCTGCGCGTGCGCCAGTTCATTATGAAGGATTCCTACACCTTCGATTTAGACGCCGCCGCGCTCGACATCGCCTACCAAAAACACTATAAAGCCTACTGCACCATCTTTGACCGCTGCGGCCTTGACTACACCGCTGTCGAAGCCGACTCGGGCGCCATGGGCGGCAGCCAGTCTCATGAGTTCATGGTCGCCTCGGATGCTGGCGAAGACTTCGTCGTGAAATGCAAATCTTGCGGCTATGCGGCCAATCTGGAGAAAGCGGTCTCTCATCCTTCTGCCCCCCTTCTGTCTGATCCCGAAGGCGACCTGGTTCCCGAAGAGTTCCACACGCCAGGCTTCAAAACCATCGCCGACCTAGCCGCTTTCACCGGGCTCCCCGAAACCTCTCAAATGAAGAGCTTCGTTGTTGTGGGCGATGAAAAACCAGTCCTGGTGATGGTGCGCGGAGACCATCAGGTCAGCGAAACCAAACTCGCTGCCGTGTTGAAAGCTAAAGAAGTGCGGCCAGCCCACCCCGCCGAAATTGAAGATCTGTTCGGCGCCAGCGCCGGGTCGCTGGGTCCGGTCGGCCTCACGAACCTACGCATCCTGGCCGATCTCGCGTTGCAAGGCCGCCGCAACCTGATCGCCGGAGCGAACAAGAACGACTATCATCTCCGCCACGTCACTCCGGGCAAAGACTTCACGCCAGAATTTTTCGACCTGCGCCAAACAACCGCGGCTGATACCTGTCTCACCTGCAACGGCCCGCTCGAAATTTCAAAGTCAATTGAAATCGGTCACATCTTCAAACTCGGATACAAGTACTCCGAATCCATGGGCCTTCGCGTTCTCGGCGAAGACGGCAAAGAAATCACGCCCATCATGGGCTCTTACGGCATTGGAATCGAACGGATTCTCACCTGCGCCATCGAACTGTTCAATGACAAAGACGGCATTTCCTTGCCCGCCTCCATTGCGCCTTTCACGGTCGTCATCACGCCTGTGAACAACGCCGATGCCACCCAGCGCGAAGCGGCCGAGCGCCTCTATGACGAAGCGCGCAAAGCCGGCATGGATGCCCTCTTGGACGACCGCGACGAACGCCCCGGCGTCAAATTCAAAGACGCCGATCTCATCGGCATTCCTTATCGCATCACGCTCGGCAAGAAGCTCAGCTCCGGTCAAGTCGAGTTCGTCGAACGTCGCACCCGCGCCTCGGAAGACGTTAATCTCGAAAGCGCTATCGCGCATCTCACCGCAAAACTCGCGCAATGAGGTTCCTCGCATTCGCCCTAACTGCGCTATGTCTGAAGGCCGCCTCGCCAGACGGCATTCCCCGCGAATGGGCGAGCGAACGGGCTCGGCGGATTTCTGACATTCGCTATAACCTTCATTTCGACCTGCAGCCGCACGCTGCTGCCACGCGTGGGCATGAGGCGCTCACATTTCAACTGATCGACAACCAACCCGTCTGGCTCGATTTCCGCGACGGTGTTATTCAAACCTTGACCGTAAATGGTGTCGCCGCTCCTACTGCCATGGACAACGGCCACCTCAGGCTTCCGAACGTGACCAAGGGTCTGAACAAGGTTGAAATTGATTTCACAGCGTCCATAGCGCCTGCCGGCAAAGCCATCACCAGTTACCAGGACAAAGACGATGGCAGCGAATACATCTACACCCTGTTCGTACCCATGGACGCGAGCATGGCTTTTCCTTGCTTTGACCAGCCCGATCTAAAAGGCCGCTTCACGCTCCAACTGGACTATCCCAAGGAATGGCAAGTCATCTCTAATGTGGCGCTCGGCCGCGAAACCGAGCCCATCAGCACCTACTTATTCGCCTTTGCCGCCGGACCATTCCAGAAAGCCCACCCTACGCCAGGCCTTCCCGACATTTATGTCCGTAAGTCTCAGCTTGCGCGTGCCAATGAGGAAGCCCCCCAAATCCAACAGATTACTTCCCGCGGCATGCTTTACTTGGCGCGCTACTTCGCCCAGCCGTTCCCGTTCCCCAAGTACGACATGGTGCTGATTCCAGGCTTTCCCTTCGGCGGCATGGAGCACGCCGGAGCCACGTTCCTCAATGAAGACGCCATGTTGTTCCGCACCGCGCCTACTGAGAGCGACCGCTTCAGCCGAAACATCACCGTACTTCACGAATTGACCCATCAGTGGTTCGGCGACTTCACTACTATGCGCTGGTTCGACGATCTCTGGCTCAAAGAAGGCTTCGCGCAGTATATGGCCTATCACGCGATGGCAGATCTAAACCCCGAAGCCAACACCTGGGCCCGTTTCTATCAACAGATCAAACCAGCCGCTTACGGCATCGACATCACCCTGGGCACCACGCCCATTTATCAGAACATCCCCAACCTTAAAGATGCAAAATCCGCTTACGGCGCCATCGTCTATTCCAAAGCGCCCGGCCTGTTGCGCCAGTTGGAATTCCTGATCGGCCCCGACAAGTTCCGCGACGGCCTGCGAATCTATCTCTCATCCCACAAATACGGCAACGCTGATTGGAATAGTCTTGTTCTCGCCTTTGAGCAAGCTTCCCGCCATAACCTTTCCACCTGGGCTGATGCCTGGATTCAGCACCGCGGCATGCCGCTTGTCACCACAACCTGGTCTTGCAAGGATTCCAAACTCCAGGCGTTGACCCTTCACCAGACAGACGTCATCGGCGAAAACGTCCTGTGGCCTATCGCTACCGAAGTGATGTTAGGCTACACGAACTCTCCACCGCTACAGATGCGAGTGCAATTTAGTCAGGCGTCCGCCGCCGTCTCGCAAGCCGCCGGAAAAGCTTGTCCTGCTTATGTGTTCGCCAACGGCAATGATCACGCCTATGGCCTCTTTCTGCTGGACTCTACCAGCCTCAAGAACGTCCGGGCCAACATCTCATCCGAAAAAGATCTATTCACCAGAACCCTCCTCTGGGGCGCTCTTTACGATTCCATGCACTTCGCCGAGTTGAATCCCAAAGACTACCTGGAGACTGCGCTCGCTCAACTGCCTTCGGAGCAAGATGAATACCTGGTCCGCTCCATCTCCGCCCGCAGCGTCAATGCGCTCCACGACTACACATCAGACCCCGATCTCACACACAACTATGAGTCCCTGGCCTACCAGCGTATGAAGAATTCCGAAAGTCAAGGCTTGCGAATTCTCTGGTTTAGAAGTTTCGTATCAGCCGCGCAATCCGCGAAATCGCTCGACACCCTCAAAGATCTCCTGAACGGAAATGACACCGTACCCGGCGTCACCTTTCGTCCACTCGATAGATGGCGCATGATCACAGCCCTGCTGGCCAACAGCTATCCCGATGCTCTTCCTCTGTTCACTGCCGAAAAAGAGCGCGATACCACGGGCATCGCACAAAAGTACGCCTACACATCGCTGGCGGCGCGACCCGCCCCATCGAACAAAAGCTTCTACTTCGATGACTATCTGCACAACTCGTCCCGCCCGGAAGACTGGGTGCAAGACAGCTTGTCTTCCTTTAACGAATGGAACCAGTCCGATGTGACTCTTCAGTATCTGCGCCCATCACTGGACGCGCTACCGCAAATCAAACAGCAGCGCAAAATCTTCTTCCTCATGGCGTGGCTGAATGCTTTCATCGATGGCCAGCATTCCGCGGAAGCCAGCCGGCAGGTTCACGCGTGGTTAGAAACTGAAGCCGTTGATCCGGACCTGCGCCTGAAAGTCCTGCAAGTCGTCGATGAACTCGACCGGACCGTCAAAATCCGGCGGAAATTTATGCCTTCGAACCATTCGGAACGTCAGTAAAAACGTCTTCTACAGTCTTCACCTTAATCTTGCCGTCCCTGTCGCCGAACACCACAATTGTATAGAGCTTGCCCGCTTCCAACTGCATATCCTTCACGGGCGAGTTATTCTGCTGCTGCCCGGGAATTTTAACGCTGAGGTTTGCCGCCGAGGGCATCACTTGCTTGTAATCCGTAGCGTGGCCCAAACTGGAATTGCTTAACAGGCTCCTGTTATCAGCGCCGGCAAACAAGTCCACACTCGTGGCGCCCGGTGCGGCATCAATCACGCGCACCTTTGCCTTGCCCGGGTCCGGCGGCGTCAAATCGTCATTGATGTTTTCCAGCTTGAAACTGCCGTCGGGCTGTGTGACCGCAAGCAAAGTATAGTGCGTACCCGCCTTCAGTCCTTCGCTGTCAGTCGCCAGCGCTTGTGAGTTGGCTCCATTAATGTACAACTTGAAATCATGTCGGACCGCGGGAAGCAATTTGTATTCCGTAATGTCGCGCGATTTAACATCCGTAAACGGAGTAGCGTCTCCAAAAGCCAGATCTTTTGCTGACGGCGTAGCGTTCACAAACCTCACCATCGCGTCATCGGTCTTCTTCGCCACATCAGCGGCTGGTGCCGTGCCTTTACCATCGCCGCCGCTCGCCACCGGCGAGTGCTCGCCCGGCTTGGAACAGCCCACGCCTAAAATCATGCAGGCGCAAACACCCGCTCCAAAAACCAACTTGATGTTCTTCACTCGGCTCCCTCTGCACCCGTTAGAGGGAACGCTATAGCGGATGTTACAGGTGAAGTCTACCAGCTCGTCAGGCAGCCAATTGAATGCAGCAAACGCCGAGACCTAGGAGGGGATCCGCAGCCACATTTGCGTGGGCTGCGTCCGGGTCCAATCCGCTCTGGCGCGCGGCGCTAAGTTCCACGAATCCAAAATCCAGTCTTCTTCCCATCGAAAATGTTCCAGAGACCTCACATCGCCACAGAACCTAGCTTGTTCTGCCAACCACTCCAGAATTTCCTGCGCCTCCGCCAATCTCGCCTGCTTCAACAGGAACTGCAAGGCGCGCAGGCCCGTAGGTCGAATCTCCAGCCAATCGAGTGGCTTACGCCCATCCATAAAACTCGCCAGCGAATAAAGGCTCTCATCATTGGAACCAGCCGCCGGTACATAGCGCTCGTCCTCCCCCAACATGAGCACGGAAGCCTTGCCGCCAAGTCCGGCCACATCTTCCAACGACACAGGTAGGTTTTCGAAAAGAACCAAGCTGCGCTCTCTCGAAACCGCCTTCCGCAACTCCTCCCAGTTTTGGTCCGTCGTCCCGGTCAACCGCAATCCCATGGCCTGCGCCAATCCGCCCAAAGCGGCAGCGCGAGTCTGCCGCACGCAGCGTGCATGGTAAATCGCTTCAAAATCGCTCCAGCAATGCCGCACCATCCAGGCTGCGGCGGTGGTCGTAACATTGGTCGCCACACCTGGAGCCTCTATCAATGGAAGCAACTCTGGGGCGGCGGCGCATTCACGCAAGACCTCCGGTGCCGAACGCTCCGGCTGCCTCTGCTGAATGGACCACCGCCGCAGCGGGCGGAACTCGCCATTTTCGAAGAAATTCTTCCGCTTCAGAATCGGCGGAAACGGACAGGACCCACGCGAAACATAAGCCACTCGCGTGTCGTTCTTGCGCAAGCCATCGAGCAGTATCGGTTCCCACGCAGTCCGGGCCCAGGCTCTGGGAATAGCATCTGCGCACAGCACCACAAACACAAACTCTTTCACCAGGCATTGCTCAATCAGATCCAGGAAGTCTTCTGCGGTCCTGGACTCCGCAAGCTCACAATCCAGCGAAGCGTGGAATCCAACGTACTCAGCCAGTTCTGTCGCGTAACCTGCTTGTGAGCTTGGATAACAAATCGCGGCCGCCCTCATGGACGCAGCAGTCTTACCCCTTCTTCACTGCCGATAATCACTTCCGACGTCATGCCAAGAAACAACCCATGTTCCACCACGCCCACCACTGAATCCAGCTGCGCCTGAAGCGCCCCAGGGGAGGGAATGGGTCCCACCGCGCAATCCAGTATGTAGTTGCCGCCATCCGTAATGTAAGGGTTCCCGTCCTTGCCCATCCGGAGGCCCGGATTTAAATGCATGTCGTGCAGCTTCCGCTGAGTGGATTGCCAGCCAAATTGCGCCACCTCAACCGGAACCTTGGCTTTGCTGCCCAATTTCTCGACCAGCTTGCTCTCATCCACAATGACGATAAAACGCGCACTCGCCGCGGCGACAATCTTTTCCCGCAATTGGTTGCCGCCCCCGCCCTTGATCAAATTCAGCGATCCGAGTTCCACTTCATCGGCGCCGTCAATAGCCACGTCCAACTTTGCGTACTCTTCAAAGGTTGCCAGCGAAATACCTAAAGATTTCGCCTGCGCGGCAGTCTGTTCGGAAGTCGGAATACCCGTAATTCGCAAACCTTCCTTCACGCGCTTGCCGATAGCGGCAACAGCCAGAGTGGCCGTGCTGCCCGAACCAAGCCCGACAATCATCCCGTCTTCAAGCCGTTGAGCCGCAGCCTCCGCGGCTGCCTCTTTAAGTTGGACTACGCTTTGATTCATTTCTCTATTTTGCTCCCAGACATTAAATCAGTCGCGAAATCAGTCGTGACATCATTCATGAAAATTAGAGGTCGACACATCCGTGCCTCAAATTCTATGAAGACATTCGTATCGGAAAGTAGTTTCATCGGCCTTGCGGCGGAATTGGACAGTGAAACACGTTCTCAATGTCTGCCAGTTCGGGACCGTACTTGCGGAAGGCCCTATCAATTTCATCCTGTCTGACCATCTCTTGCAGCGCTTTGGTAACCGTCTCAGTTTGAGTTCGTGCACCACAGATCTTCTTCGCACGCTGTACCAGATCCGGATCAATGAGCCATGTTTTTTTCATTGCAGCCATACGTGTCATTTAATACCTAGCCGTTTCTAATACCTAGCCGTTTCCATTGCGTCCCAAAGTCTTCATAAACCATTCCCAAACCGGAACGTTCTATAATTCAAACAGTGTAAATATGCCACTTCCCATACGTGTTCTCGTTGCCAAACCTGGCCTCGATGGACATGACCGGGGCGCAAAAGTAATTGCGCGTGCTCTGCGTGATGCAGGCATGGAAGTCATCTACACTGGACTTCGGCAAACGCCGGAAATGATTGTCAATGCAGCTCTTCAGGAGGATGTCCAGGTGATAGGATTGTCAATCCTCTCAGGCGCGCACAACGCAATTGTGCCGCGCATTATGGAGTTGCTTCGCGAAAAGGAGATGACGGATGTGGTCGTTCTCGTCGGGGGTATCATTCCCGATGAGGATGCTGTAAACCTGAAACGGCTCGGCGTGGCTGAAGTTTTTCAACCGGGCGCGCCGCTCGAAGGCATCATTCATTTCATTCGCGGCTCAGTAAAACAAGTTGCCTGAGAATGTCTCAGCACAGAAAAAGGATATTAATGCAAGATAGACTGAACATCGCCGTGTTTGTCGACTACGACAACATTGAGATTGGCGTGAAGTCGACCCTGCGGCGCGAGTTTGACGTTTCGCTCGCACTCACCGCGCTCAAAGAACGCGGCGATATCGTCGCCAAATTCGCTTATGCCAACTGGGGCCGCCAGGAAGGCGCCACCCGCCAGATGGCCGAAAACGCTGTTCAGATGGTTCAGCGCATTCCGTCTCCTCGCGGAGACAAGAACGGCGCTGACATCAACCTCGCTCTGGACGCACTCGAAATGGCTTTCACCCACGCCCATGTGAATGCTTTCGCCGTCGTCAGCGGCGACAGTGATTTTATTCCGCTCGTTAACAAGCTCAAGGAATACGGCAAGACTGTTTTCGTGCTCGGTGGCAAAGCCTTCACCAGCACAATTCTTCAGCAGAACTGCCATGAGTTTGTCAGCTACGAGTCGCTTCTCGAAGACGGATCAAGCATTGTCGCGACACCCATGCCCGACCGCCGCGACCCGGCCATGCGGATGGATCGGCCGGAGCGTCAGGGCGATCGCGCTTCAGGTCTGCCCAAGCCCGAGAAGAAGGATCGCGGTCCGCGCCCCGCGCCACTGGAGTTATCTCAAGCCATGGCTCTCGTGGAGCGCGCCCTGCAGGTTCTCGAACGCCGCGCCGTCCAACCGCAGCTAGGTCTTCTGAAAAGCACCATGTTGCAACTCGACCCTGCCTTTAGCGAACGCGCCTATGGCAGTGGAAGCTTCTCTGATTTCGTAGAACGTCTTAAGAAGGCCGACTTCATCAACGTCCAGGGCTCCGGCGGCCGCTACATCATCGAACGCCGCGGCGGCGGAGGTCCCGAAAAAGTTGCCGCCCGTCCTGAAGACGCTCTGCCGCCTCTTCGCGACGTGCTGGAAACCCATCGCATGGAACTGGAGGAAGGGGGCGCTACCGCTGAAGAATTAGAGCAGTGGATGAGTGCCGAATTCCCTGAATTCAATCTTCAGAAATACGGGTTCCAGCGATTCTCCGAACTGCTCAACTACGCACAGGACAAAACCGTGGTCCGTAGTGAACCGGATGAGGAACGCGGCCTCATCGTTCAGCTTGGCGCTGAATTCTATCCACCGGCCCTCCCTACTCCGGAACCGGAGCCGGCCTTTGAAGAAGAGGAAGACGAACCCCAACCCATCGTTGAGGGACAGCCCACCATCTTTGAACCGAATCCCCCTCCGCCCAAGCCGAAGAAGGTCGCCTCGCCTCGCAAGCGCAGCACTGCCGGCAACTCAACAACCGTTCGCCGCCCGCGCAAGCGCAAGCCGGAATAATTCATCGGAATGGCTCAGCCATTCCCTTGTCCTCGTATCGGGCGGCCGGTTTCTCCCGTGATGCCAACTGGCGTCGCCAACAATCGGCTGGCATTGCCGAAATACTTTCGCCTGATTCCGTTGCACGCGCTCAAACAACGGCACATCCGCTTCTTTGACATACACCATTTTTGTTCGCATATGGTTATAGCCATAACCATACTGTCGAATCTCAGCGCTTACTGCTTCATGCCCCCAGTCGAAAACCAAAACAGGTCCATGACGCCGGCTCACTCGGCATAGGACTCCAGTACCTGTCCTTTTGGGCCATTGCAACCTTAAGAAATACGCAAATATAATCTGCCCATGCTGCAGATCGTTGCTCTCGCTGAACTTATGCTTTGCTGGCTCTTCTGGGCGCTGGCATTCGTTAAGCCTTACAAACAGAGAGCCGAACAACCGAAGGTAGTGGCCACCGCTCCCATCTCCAAAGTAGGCATCGGGTTGGTGATGGCCAGCTATTTCCTGGTGTGGCTTCGTCTGCCGCCCGCCGGGTTTCAGAAAGGCATTCTACCCCTTCTTGTCTCCATGATTCTCGCGCCTCCCGCGGTTGCCCTCGTTTGGGTAGCCTCACGCCATTTAGGCAACCAATGGCGATTTCAAGCCGCCGTCAATGAGGATCACACTCTCGTTCAGACCGGGCCCTACCGTCTGGTGCGCCATCCCATCTATCTCTCCATGTTTGTAATGCTGCTGGCGACCGCTGCCTGCTGGGCTTGGTGGCCCATGGCTGCAATTTCCGTGTTGCTTTTCCTCGCAGGCACTGAGATCCGCATTCGCGCCGAAGACCGCCTCCTGGCAGATCGTTTTCACGAATCCTTCGATGAATACCGCTCTCACGTCCGGGCCTACATACCGTTTCTGCGCTGAACTACCATCCCGTCTGCATCTATTTCAACCCAAAATACACCGCTAAGTTACTAGTTATCAAAGCCTTGCAGCCTGCCCTATACTTCAGTTAATACGAGGATCGCAAGTCTTCCCAATCTCGTTAGTTCTTAAAAAAACAAAGGTCTATCAGGATTCGCAACACTAATGCGCTTGGCTGCCTTGGCTCGATCTCCCCGACGGCTCGTGTGCGTCATCGTCTTTGCTTGTGCCGTTTTACTTTCAGCCGCCACCGATCCTGGCTCGCCGGAAGATACTGATTTTGACAATCCCGCCAATCTCAAGACTCTGAGCCTCGAACAACTGTCCCAAATAGAGGTAACGACTCCGTCCAAAGAGCCCACTCCCGCGTTTCGTTCCCCTATTGCCATTTACGTGATTACCAGCGACGACATCCGTCGATCCGGCGCAACGAGCATTCCGGAAGCCCTCCGCCTCGCGCCCGGAGTCGAGGTTCAGCAAATCGATTCAGGCCGCTGGTCCATTGGCATACGTGGCTTCGGCACTCGCTTGACTCGGTCTGTCCTTGTTCTCATCGATGGCCGCACTGTCTACACGACGCTCTTCGCTGGAACGTACTGGGAAGCCCAGGACACTGACATGTTCGACATAGATCGCATTGAGGTGATCCGCGGCCCCGGTGGCGTTATATGGGGGCCAAACGCCGTCGATGGCGTAATCAATGTCATCACCAAAAGCTCCAAAGATACGAAAGGTCTCCTGGTCTCGGCTCTCGGCGGCAATCTAAACCTGGGCAACGCCACGGTCCGCTATGGCGGCGGCAACGGCAAGGATTTTACTTATCGCGTATACGCTAAAGGCTTAGCCGATGCTCATGAGCATCACTCCAACGGCAACAACTACGACGCTTGGCGTAGCGCTCAAACCGGGTTCCGTATGGAATGGGACGAAAAGCTTAAGGGCAGTTTCACGCTGCAGGGCGATGGTTACGTGTCGAAAGTCGGAGAAGGCGCCGGCGCCACCAGTTACACTCCGCCTTATTCGCAGATTTTATTCGGGAACGAATACCTGTCCGGCGCAAATATCTTGGGCCGTTGGCAGCGCACCTTTTCTCCCACCAATGACATTCAAGTCCAGGCTTATATCGACCGCACGAACCACCGCGAACTCAATCTGGCCGACTATCGCACCACCTACGACTTTGATTACCTGCAGCGCGTGATGCCCGATTCTCGCGAACACATCTCCATGGGCCTTGGTGCGCGCGTCATTCCCATCTACGATCCCATCGTGGTCTCCGGTTTGACGTTCACCCCGGCAAACCGGACTGATCAGCTCTACACGGCCTTCCTTCAGGATGAAATATCGCTCGTGCCGGATAAGCTCACTCTGAGCGTAGGCAGCAAGTTTCTCCACACAAACTTCACTAACTTTGAACCCGAACCAAGCGCCCGCATCTCCTTCACGCCCACCGCCACTCAAACCTTTTGGGCCGCTTACACACATGCGGTTCGCACGCCCTCGGACGCGGAGGAGAACTTCACTCTCAGTGGTTACACCGGTCCCCGTGGCGGCTTGCAATCCTTTGCCGCTTTCCTGCCAAACCGCCAGTTTGCTCCGGAACAACTCAACGGCTATGAAATCGGCTATCGGCGTCTCTTTAAGAAGAACGTTCTAGTGGACTTTGCCGGATTTTATAACCACTACCACGATCTGTTTGATGAAGAGGTGATCACTGGTACGTTCTCGCCATCAAATGATCCGGAGCCGCTGCACCTGCTCTTGCCTGCTCAGTTCCGCAACGGTCTCCTGGGCCATACCACGGGCTTCGAGATCGGCCCCGAGTGGCGTCCTAAACCATGGTGGCGGCTGCACGGCTCGTATTCTTACCTCACGCTTATTCTGCAGAAATCGCCCAACAGCGGTGATATTGGTACGATTCGGGGTATTGAAGGGGGCAGTCCCAAACATGAGGTCATGGGCCAATCCGCCTTCGATCTGGGTAAGAACCTCCAGCTTGATCTTTCTTACCGCTATATTAGTGCGCTTTGGGGTATGAACATTCCGGCTTACTCTACCGGCGATGTGCGCTTAGCGTGGCAACTTCAACCCGGCCTTGAATTGTCAGTCAATGGCCGGAATCTGCTTCAGCCGTCTCACATGGAAAGCACGGCTGATGCTGGACCTGACGTATTAATCAGACGGAGCGCCTACCTTCAAGTCACCTGGACGAGATGAATAATGTCGCTTCCCGGCATCCGCTTCCGAACTCGGCTCCCCAGGCTGGCGCTTTCCATGTTTCTGGGCACTGTCTTGGCAACCGGCGCTTCCGCGTCTCCGCCGCCGCGTGATTACGAAGTCAAAGCTGCCTTCCTTCTAAATTTCACGAAATACGTGGAGTGGCCGGCGTCTTCCTTCGCTGCTCCTGCTTCTCCTTTGACCATTTGCATTCTGGGCGACGATCCTTTCGGCCGGGTGATTGACCAGATCGTGGAAGGGGAATCCGTCGGCGGGCACAAAATTGCTGTTGAGCGCCTTCAGCTTGACCAACAAAAATCATGCCAGGTGATCTACACCGCCGCCCATTCTGCCCCGCCTGCGCTTTCCCTGGCCTCTCCCGGTGTTCTCACGGTGGGCGAAGGAGATGATTTCCTCCAGCGCGGCGGCGTCATCGCTTTTGTTCTGGATAACCATCATGTCCGTTTTGACATCAATCTGAGAACAGCGACTAATTCCGGTCTCAGATTAAGTTCAAAATTACTCTCCGTCGCGAGGTCCGTTGAAAGATAACGTCACAAATCGCGCATTGGATCGATGGCGCAGTGGGCTCCGCGACATGCCCATTCGTCGCAAGCTGCTGTTCATTATCATGGCCACCACCACCCTGGCCCTGATTCTCTCAGCGGTAGGTATTGTGCTCGCCGATCTGATTCTGTTTCGCGGCTATCTGAAAAACGATCTCTCCGCCCTTTCGCATATCATTGCCGACAACCTGCCCGCATCCCTTGATTTCAACGACTCCACCGCCGCCAGTGAGACCTTGGCTACTCTGCGCGCGCGCACTCATGTCGAAAAGGCTTGCGTCTTTCGATCAACGGGAGAATTGTTCGCCACCTATACTCGGCCCGGGACCGCCGCCAAATGTCCCCAGTCGCAGCCCGATCAGGACAGCCGCTTTTATAAGGACGTTCTCATCGCTTCGCGTCCCATCATCCTCAAAGGCAGCCGGGTAGGAACCGTGATTATCATCTACGATTTGGGTGAGATTAACGAACGCGTCGAACTCTACGGAGCAGCCGTCCTGGTGGTGTTTCTCTTCTCAACCGGCGTTGCTTTTCTCCTCTCGGCTCGTTTACGGCTTCTGATTGCTAAACCCATTCTCGAACTTGTCCATGTCAGTACCGCCGTCTCGGCCCACCGTGATTACCGCATTCGAGCTACGAAGTTCTCGGGCGACGAATTGGGATTGTTGGTCGATGCCTTCAATGAGATGCTGGCCGGCATCCAATCCCGCGATAGCGAACTCCGCGAGGCGCTTCTGGCTCGTGAAGCCGCGCTCGACGACGCCCACAAGGCCCACGAGTCTCTGACAGACACTCTTCACGACGTCGCGCAACTCAATCAGGAACTCAGCAGGTCAAATGAGAGCCTGGCCCGCTCCAATGAAGATCTCGAACGTTTCGCCTTCATCGCCAGTCATGATCTCCAGGAACCTCTGCGCATGATCGCGGTCTATTCTCAGCTCCTGGTACGCCGTTACTCTACGCAAATCGACGCCCAGGCTGCCGGCTTTGTCACCAACATTGAGGACGGCACTCGTCGTATGCGTGAGCTATTGGCTGACCTTCTTGCCTATGCGGAAACCGGCGCGCGCTTTGAAGAGCCGGCCCATCCTGTCGATCTAAATCAGGTTGTGCAAAAGGTAAAGGAGAATCTCGCGCTGGCCATCGCGGAGAGCGGTACCGTTATCGAGGTGGGCCGGTTGCCCGTTATCCAGGGCTTTGAAAGCCATTTCTTGCCCCTGTTCCAAAATCTGATCGGTAATGCCATCAAGTACCGCAGTAAGCGCCAGCCGCGCATAGAGGTTGTCTTCGGCCGTGTCGACGGTCACATTCAGATCTGCGTTTCAGACAACGGCATCGGCATTGCACCCGAGTATCACGCCAAAATATTCGTTGCCTTCAAGCGGCTCCACGGCAAAAAAATTCCGGGCACGGGCATCGGTCTTGCCATTTGCCAGCGGGTCGTGGAACGTTATGGCGGACGCATCTGGGTAGAGTCTGAGCTCGGTCATGGTTCCAACTTCATTTTTACCCTGCCCGTGGATTTGCTGGTGTCGCAAACACCGCAACCTTCCCAGGCCAAAAGAGCTTAATACGCTATACTCTCGCTAGGAACTTGGCAGGAGAACATTTCATGCCCGCAATCTTCCTGGTCGAAGATAATCCGCCTGACGTTGAATTGTTCCGCATGGCCCTTGAGGACGCTTGCGTTGAATGCGATTTAGTCGTGTTCGAAGATGGTGGCGAAGTCCTGGAACACATAGCAAATACGACGTTCGGGCCGGATCACCCTCCGCCTGATCTCATCATGCTGGATCTGAATCTGCCGAAGAACGACGGCCTGGAGATTCTCCAGGTCATTCGCGATACTTCCGCCATGGCGGAAGTGCCCATCGTGGTCCTCAGTTCCTCCTCCTCGCCTCGTGAACGCGCCAAATTGGCAGCCTTCCGCATCCGCGAATTCCTGGTGAAGCCGCCGGATCTCGAAGAGTATCTGAAAATTGGCAAAGTGGTCCGCGACGTCCTCGCCGAAAAGGCGCAAGGCTTAAGCGCACCCACCGCGACGGCCTGATTTAGGGCTTTCCCGTCTAAGGTGTCGACTCATCCTGCGATTCCTCGCAGCAACAGCTCAGACACCTTAGCTATACCAGCCTAAGCCTCAGCCACAACCGGATTGGTCAACTCGCCAATAGCCGGAATTTTCACCGTAACCGTTTCGCCCGCCTTTAAAAACCGCTGCGGCTTTCGTGCCACGCCGACACCTGCCGGCGTCCCCGTGGAAACAATATCGCCGGGTTCCAGCGTGAACACACTCGACAAAAACTCAATTAGATCGGGAATCTTGAAAATCAGTTCTCGCGTGTTCGAATTTTGCAAAACCTCGCCGCTAATCTCCAGACTGATATCCAGCGCATGCGGGTCTTGGATCTCGTCTGCGGTAACAATCCATGGGCCCATGGGAGCAAACGTATCGAACGTTTTTCCCATCAGCCATTGCGTCGTTGCTCTCTGGTAATCGCGAGCCGACACATCGTTGACAATCGTATATCCGAAAACATGATCTCGCCACTGTTCGGCTTTAATGTTTCGGCCGCCTTGGCCAATGACAAACGCGAACTCCGCCTCGTAGTCGGGCATTTTCGAAACCTTCGGCAGCACAATGTTGTCCCCGGGCCCAATCACGGCAGTCGCGAACTTGTTGAAAATGGTGGGTACCGCGGGAATCTCGCTGTTCGTCTCCAGCGCATGATCTCGATAATTCAGCCCCACGCAAATCAGCTTGCGCGGCTTTGGAATGGGCGCCAGCAACTTGACGCTGCTCAGCGCATGCCGCATATCCTGCGGCGAGTCGGCAGCCAGCTTTTTGGCCTTCCCCAGCCACTCGTTATTACCAATCATCTCCTGCAAGGAATGGCAGCCAACGGAAGACAAATCCACCACGACATCGGTTCCCGCAAGAACGCCGGGACGCGCCAACCCGCCCTGCTCAAAAGTAAGAAATCGCATGTTTGCAGTGTAGAACTAAGGCTCGCGTCTACTTGACCGCTACCTTCGCATGCTCGCCTAATTCCCCTGCATCTTTCTTCAGATAAGCCTTTGCAAAGTGAATCGCCCGGCCCAGCGCCCCAGCCGGTGAATCCCAATACTCTGCCTCGGACACGCGGATCTTCAGCAGCGCCAGATCCGGATCATCCAGCCCGTTCGGAAAAAAAGTCTTGTAAATCGGCTTCCACAGTTCCTTGATCTTGGCCGAATCGCGCACCAGTTCCGCCGTTCCGGTGGCCGACACATACTTGCTCTTCTCTGGATCCGCAAAGGAGACGTTGACTTCCTCGTGCCTGTCCGTCTCCCAGACCTTCGGGGAATTGGCCCGTGTAAAAAACCACAGGTCGCCATCGAACTCAACCTGCTGTGTAGCCATCGGACGGCTCCGCAAACTACCGTCCGCCTCCACCGTGGTCAGCATCGCGAATTTGATGCCGCTCATGATCTCGTTTATCTTCTTCATCTCGGCAGCGTGATCAGTCACGTTCTTATCCGTCATCTTTAGCTCCAAAGCATTGGACTGCCGCCGCCTGCCCTTGTTTCAGATGAGAAGCAACTACCCTCAACCGCATAATAAATTTTGCCCTCCGCCGACTCGTCCAATCCGACCCGCCGCTGGACTCGCCTGGACGCCATAGACGCCCTGCGCGGCCTCGCCATTTTCTTCGTTCTGATGAATCACGTCAACATGCGCCTCCGCATTGCCCGCATTCCTTACGCTGAAGGCCTCCCTCATCAACTCGTCTCGTCGCTTGTCTGGAGTGGCCAATACGGAGTCCAAATCTTCTTCGCCATCTCAGGCTTCCTCATCACTTCAACCGCCATCCGCCGCTGGGGCGCACTCCCAAACGTCAATCCACGAGCCTTCTATCTCTTGCGTTTCGCCCGCATCGCTCCGCTCCTACTGCTGCTCCTCGCCGCCCTCACTGCTCTCCATCTCGCCCAGATGCCCAACTACGTGGTTCCAGCGAAAACCGGCGGCCTCCCGCAAGCCCTTTTCGCGGCGCTCACCTTCCACATCAACGTACTCGAAGCCCAACGCGGCTACCTGCCAGCCAACTGGGATATCCTCTGGTCGCTCTCGGTCGAAGAGGTCTTCTATCTGTTCTTCCCGCTCGCCTGCCGCTTTCTCCCCAGAGGCAAACTGCTCATCAGCTTGCTCGTCCTGTTCGTCGCCATGGGGCCTTTCGCGCGCACACTCCTAACTCACGGCAACGAAGTCTGGAAAGAATACTCTTACCTCGGCAGTATGGACGCCATCGCTCTCGGCTGCCTGACTGCTCTGTTCGTCTCTCGCCGCCATCTGCCGTTACGCATCCTCCGCAGCGCCGCGGTGCTCGGATCAGCCCTGATACTCTTCATCCTCTGCTTTTCCGTCAAAGCAGCCAGCATGGGTCTCGATCGAACGGGGCTGGACATGTCCATCCTCGCCATCGGTGTCTGCCTGTTGATGACCGCCGCCGCGCAAACGAATTGGAAAGCCCCGCGCTTCCTAACCCCGCTACTCCGCCTCGGCGAACGCAGCTACGAAGTCTATCTGACCCACATGTTCATAGTCTTCGCATTCTTCGACTGGTTCCTCGCCGCAGGCAAGCCGAAGCATCTCATTCTGGAGCTATTCGTGTCCGTGATCCTGACCTCGGCTCTACTCGGTACACTCGTTGCCCGCTTCTATTCCGAACCGCTGAATCGCGCGCTCCGCCACCGCTTCGGCGACGGGCCAACCACCTTAGCCTCAGTGCTCCAACCAGCCAAAGAAGCCAGCCAACTCATCGACCGCTAAACTCAAGCTCACTTCTCCGGCTAACCGCTCCCCACTTTTCACGTCAAACACCACCAGCGGAGAACAAACCCATTCCTATGCGCAAATTCCTGCCATCCCTCCTGCTTCTCGCCGCGCTCGCCAGCGGTCAGGACAGCCTCTCCCTCAAAGCATTCAATCAAAAACATCTGGATAACGAAATCGAGAAGGCCATCTCACTGGGCGAACTCAATAAAGATGTGGAGCCTTTGCGAAAAATCCTCAACTTGGACTCATCCACTAACGATTGCGCCATCCGGCTGAAAGAAATGCCCGTCTCAAGCAAAATCGATCCAATCAGCCCGAAATCGCTACTCCCCGCCAAACCGATCGACCCGATCGCCCACCCTGCGCGAATTCAAGCCTGCCCGCAGCATTAATCACCGCCTGAAGCCTAAAATGAAGGCTCCACCCAAATCATGAAATTGCTCACCCTGGTCATCCTCTCCGTGGCCGCCGCCTTCGCCCAAACCACACCCGCGTCCAATCACGACAAACTCACCGCCTTGATTGACAAAGAGTGGCAATATGATCTGGAAGATTCACCTGAATTCGCAACCGCCATCGGCGACAACCGCTTCAATGATCGCCTGACGGATTACTCTCCATCCGCATTCAAGAATCGAGCCGCACACGCCCGCACTGCGCTCGCTGAATTTCAGTCCATTGGAGAGGACGGTCTGTCCCCCGAAGACAAGCTGAATCTCGCCCTCATCCTGCAGCGCCTTCAAACCAGAGTGGCCGCCATCCCCTTCAACGAATGGGAAATGCCGGTAAATCAAATGAACGGTCCCCATCTCGAATACGCTGGTCTATCCCGCGACATGCCCTTCAAGACGGTTGCTGATTATGAGAACTATCTGAAGCGCCTCCGAGGCCTGCCGCAAGCGCTCGACCAAATCATGCAGGATATGCGTCTGGGCATGCGCGATGGCCTGATGCCGCCCAAATATCTGCTCGAAAAGGTGGTCGGCGAATCCGAAGAGGTGGCCCACAAACCCGTGAACGAGAGCATGTTCACCAGTCCTCTGAAGAAGTTTCCGGACGGCATTTCTCTAAAAGATCAAAAGCGGCTCGCAGATGAAATCACACCCACCGTAAGTGCCATAGTGCTCCCCGCCTATGCCAAGTTTGCGAAATTTGTGAAGGATGAATACGCCCCTAAGGGTAGAACTGAGTTCGGCGTCTGGTCCTTGCCCGCCGGCGCCGCCCGCTACCGCCAGAACATCCGCGAACAAACCACTACGGACATGTCGCCTGAAGAACTGCATGAACTGGGCTTGAAGCAAGTGCAGCAGATCGACGCTCAAATGCTGCAAATCGCTAAGGCGCAGGGCTATGCCGATCTAAAGTCATTCAATCAGCACATTCATGAGGACAAAGATTTCTACGGAACCACTGGCGAACAGGTTCGCAGCCTCTACCAGAAGTACACAGATCAGATGTACGCCAAACTCCCGCTCTACTTCGGACGGCTTCCCAAAAACAAGCTCGTAGTGACGCCTATGGAAGAGTTCCGCGCGCCCCACGCCGTCCCAGCCGATTACGGCATCGGGGCTGGTGACGGATCTCGCCCGGGACGCATCAATGTCAATGAGTTCGACCCAACCCACCGCCTGCTGTTAAATGTCGAAGCCATTGCCTACCACGAAGGAATTCCCGGCCACCATCTGCAATTCTCAATTGCTCAGGAATTGCAAGCCGTCCCGCCATTCCGACGCTATGGCGATTACAACTCTTATTCGGAAGGCTGGGCCCTCTACGCGGAAACCCTGGCGCACGAAATGGGTTTCTATCAGGATCCATACAGCGAGTACGGACGCCTGCAGAACCTGATGTGGCGCTCCATACGTCTGGTCGTAGATACCGGAGTCCACTCCCAGCATTGGTCGCGCCAGCAAATGGTCGACTTCTTCCACCAACACACGGCCATGGACGACCAGAACATCGAAACCGAAGTAGACCGCTATATCGCCTGGCCCGGTCAAGCCCTCGGCTACAAGCTAGGCGAAATGACCATCCTTCGTCTTCGAACCAAAGCCCAGGACAAACTGAAAGATCGCTTCGACATCCGCGCCTTCCACGATGCCATCCTGGACGGCGGCCCGCTGCCCCTGAGCGTTCTGGAATTACGCATGAACGATTGGCTAGCGACCCAATAACCAGAACCGCCCGTCCGCAATCAAACGCGTCCGACTCTTCTGACCTCTCAGACTGGTCAGACATCACTGACCGCTTTTGCCTAATCAGATCGACCCGCAGCAAAGCCCCGCCCCCAATCAGTCCGCCTGGTCCACCGTTCGTACAGCGCTGGCTCAAACAGATCTGTCCGCAGCAAAATCCAGCCGCTAACAGAACCGCGACTCGTAAGGGAGCGGCCTCTCCCAATCTCGCAAAAAGCCCTCTGACCCCTCTGATCTACAAGACGGGTCAGACATGAGCGCTTTGCTCATCCTCTCCGTTTTCGCCCCCGTCATATCCCACGGAATTAAGCCATTTCACCGGTGAAGAGAAAATTCATGACCCGCAACCGCAACACATCAAACCACCTACACCACTTTCGCCAAATCTATGTGTTCGGAATCAGCCCCGCTCCTGCTACCTTCAATCAGGCTCGCCTGAGGCACCCACCTCACGGCGAGCCTTTTAAATTTCCAAACCAAACTCAAAGGAGCACAAACATGTCAAAACGTTCCGAACGCCGTGAAGCCGAGCGGCTGGCCAGAAAACTCGCCTATCAACAACGCCTGCAATCCCCGGCCGCCGCAGCCCCTGTCGAACCGGAACCTTCCCCCGCTGGCAACGAACTCGACCTTTTAGCCCGGGCCCAAGCCTTCTTTGATCGTCCGGCGCAAACGACCGCATCCACCGCCCAAGTCGAAGCCAACCGGGCCAATGCCCAGTTCTCCACCGGCCCGATCACCCGCGAAGGCAAGGCCATCTCCGCACGCAATAACACCCGCCACGGACTCACTGCCGAATCCAACCCGCAAGAGTTCAAAGTCCTGGCCAACGAAGATCAAAACGCCTACAACCAAAATCTCGCTGAGTTCGAAAAAGAATGGAAGCCGGCCACCGCCACAGAACACGACTTGGTCCATCGCCTGGCCATGCATCAATGGCTGCGCCTCCGAGCCGTTCGTCTCCAGGAAGGCCTCTTCAGCCCGGCAACCGGTGAAATCGCCGACGTGAAGAAGTTCGAACTCTACCGCCGCTACGAAACCACTCATGAACGCGGCTTCAACAAAGCGTTTTCAGATCTCCTGCGCCTCCGCTCCTTCCAAATGCGCGAACGGAATGGGTTCGAATCGCAGAAGCGAAAATCCGAAGAACACGAATTCAAAATGCAGCGCATAAAAGATCAGGACGAACGGAAAAAATCCGACCTGCAACTCAAACTCGATCGGAAAAGGCCGGCTCAACCCGACGAAGCCTTGGCAAAAGCCGCCTGAAACTCACGAAATTTCGACCAGATCAACCCATTTGCGCCCGTGCCAGCTCTCCAGGCCGGCCTCCGCCAGTTGAACGCCCTTGGCCGCCTCCAGCAAGTCCCAGGGAAACGGCTCATCTTTGACAACATGGCGTAGAAACAGCTCCCATTGCCGCTTAAAAGCGTTGTCAAACGGCTGTTGTTCCGGAACTTTCTGCCAGCCCGCAAAGAAATCCAACTCTTGCGCCACATCCGGATTCCAAACCGGACGCGGTGTTGCCCCATAAGGCTGAATCCAGCAATCGCGCAACCCGGCCACTGCCGAACCCTTGCTCCCATCCACTTGCAGCGTCAGCAAATCGTCGCGCCGCACCCGCACACACCAAGACGAGTTGAAGTGCGCCACCACGCCGCTCTCTAATTCAAAACTCGCGTAAGCCGAATCATCCGCGGTAACTGCGTAACGCTGCCCGGCCTCATCCACCCGCCAAGGCACATGCGTCGCCCCCAAACACGAAACCGACTTCACCTTCCCAAACAAGTGATCCAGCACATACCGCCAGTGGCAAAGCATGTCCAGAATGATCCCGCCGCCATCTTCCTTGCGATAATTCCACGAAGGCCTCTGTGCCGGAACCGTGTCTCCCTCGAACACCCAATACCCGAACTCCCCCCGCACCGATTGCACCTGCCCAAAGAACCCCAGATCCAGCAGTGTTTTCAGCTTCAACAATCCAGGCAGCCACAACTTGTCCTGCACCACGCCATGCTTCACTCCGGCTTCCCGCGCCAGTCTGTAAAGCTCCAAAGCCACTGAAAGCTTGTCTGCAACCGGCTTCTCGCAATACACATGTTTGCCTGCAGCAATCGCCTTCCTCACGCACTCAGCCCTTCGTTCCGTAGTCTGCGCATCGAAGTAAATCTGGTAGTTCTCATCCGCCAGCGCCGCGTCCAAATCCGTCGTAAACTGCAGGCCTCCGCACTCCTGCGAAATCGCCTCCAGCTTCGCCGCATTCCGTCCCACCAGCAGCGGCTTGGGCAGAATCGTTTCGTAATCGCTGAGCCTGATTCCGCCCTGCTGCATAATTGCGTAGACCGACCGGCGCAAGTGCTGGTTCAACCCCATGCGTCCCGTGACGCCGTTCATGATGATGCCCGCGTAATGCGTCTTCACGCTTGTCCCGCCAACTGGGGCCGCGCTCCCGCTGGCAGAGCCGGCGCCTCCACACCCGCCCGGGGCAGCGTCCCATCCAACTCCTGCCGCCAATGCGCCACATCACCTGCCGGACCGTAGCAGTAAATCATGCAGAGCGGAATACTTCCCGTATTCGTCAACTGATGAAACACCTGTGAAGGAATATAAACGGCTTGCCCGGCATGTAACTCGCTCCGCTCCTCACCTAAACACATTTCCCCCGACCCCGAAACAACAAAGTAAATCTCCTCTTGCTCCTGGTTATGCCAAGGCACCTGCCCGCCATCTGGCGCCAACGTCACGTAACCCATCGAGAACTGCGTTGCCTGAATCGGACTAACTCCACCCACCAGATTCTGCGTCCGCCGTCCCGCCGGATAAGTTCGTCCCGAAATCTGCTCTAAATCCGCAATAGTCATCTCAACCCCTCGTCCGCGCCGGTTCAGCCCTCAACCCAAAACCGCAAATACGGCCCACCTTCAATCTCCCGCAACAAATACAACGCCAACTCCCGGGCATGATAATCGCCCCACATACAAGCCTCGCCAAACGGCGCGCTCCAGCCATTCGGCCGGTGATAAACCGCATGCAGAATCAATCCCTGGTGCCCCCCTTCGCCACTCAGATAGGGTTCCGCAAACAAAGAATCGCAAACCGTCAAACCAGCTTGCCAGTATCGTTCGTTCCGTAAAAGCCGCCCCAGTCTCAACAAGCCCTGCGCCGCAATGGCCGCCGCCGAACTATCCACTGGTTCCCACTCATTAAAGGGATCGGCTGCCCTGCTACCCCAATCGCCCAACTTACATAGATTCGGAGCACCCGTATCCCAATAAGGAATCCCGCACGCTGCCGAATGCTCGATATAGAAATCGCAAGTCGCCTCCGCTGCGCGCCGCAGGAATGGCAAATCTATAAACTCCAGCAACTCCGCAAATCCGCACATCGCCCAGGCCAGCCCGCGAGTCCAAGTGCTAAACGGCGAATACCCCTGCTGTGAACTCGGGCACCGGTATCGCCCGTCGTTCACATTGAAGACACTCTCATGCGCCGTCCGACCGCGCACATCATAGACGTCGCGTCCCTCGCCGTAATAAACCGAATACCGGGCCGTTGCCTCCGCATGCTGGACCAGGCGCTCCTGTAAGTCGATGCGAACGTCATTCTCACCCATCAACGCATGCCCGAGCCAATGACTAATCGCCAGCGCCCGCAGACTTCGAATCGTATCCACAAACAACGAATGGGGCCCATTGAACGAATAAATGAATCCGCCGCCTTCCGCCGTCTTCGTCCAGCGGGCCGCCTGCACTGCCCCTGAAATCTTCAGCGCCAGCTCATAAAACTCGCGCCCCTCTTCAGAAATCTTTCCTTCCTTCACCAGCCGCAGCAGATTCCCATATGTGCTGACATTGTTGAACCCGTGGTCATGCACGCCCATATGCGACACATGCGGCGTCATCAATTCCACCGTGTGCCGCCGGCCCGCGTCTAGAAAGTCGCGCTCCCCGGTCGCATCGAACTGCAGGATCTCAGACCCGAACTGGAACCCTTGCGTCCACTCGGTCCATCCCCGGCTCGTGTACTTGCCGTTGACCGTGTAGACCGGGGCTCCGTTCTCCGGTTTCCATTCACGCTGCAGCGAACGGATCTTCGCGGCCGAAGACTCGAAGACCGCGCGCACCTTCTTCTCCAGCGACTTCGCGGTCAAATCCGCTTGAATCCGAATCATTTCAGAGGGGTCGCATCCAGCGCCGCCTGCGCAATCGCCTCATCCACTTCGGAAGCAGCACCGCTCACCCCGATGCCGCCAATCGTCACCGTCTCCACTTTGATTGGTAAACCGCCGCCATTGGGAAAGTAATCAGGCATGGCCAAGCCAGTCATATTGCCCGCTTTGAACTGCTCGGCAGCCACGCGGGAAGGCGATCGGAAAGCGGCTGCGTGCCGTGCCTTCTTCTGCGCAAAAGCCACCGTGTTCATCGTGGCGTCGTCCATCTTCTCCAGATAAAGCAGATTCAAGCTGTCGTCCACAATCGCCAGGCTCACATGCACATTGCGCTTCTGCGCCTCCGCTTCCACCGTGGCCGCCATGCTCTTAAGAGCAGCCAGATTTAACACCTTCTTGGTGGGCAGTTGGGCGCTGACAAGCCATGCGCAACTCGCCATCAGGAAAATCATCCGTGTCATATTCACGGACCGTTTATATCAGAAGCTCATTTTCAAATCAGTACCAACCGCCCGAGTCAGCAAGTACCTAAAACCACGATTAAGTGATTCCTCTTGACTTACCTTTTAATTTCGCCGTAAACTTACCAAAACCTTATGCCGCTTAGTTGCGGCGCACGTGGCGTTTCTAGTTACAACGCGGAGAAGCGCAGCGGCTGCACCCTTGGATCGTGCAGTTGGCACGCTCGTAACACGTCTGCTTGCTCCACCGACTGTTGGCCGGACTTGTCGTTCGGCCAGAGCTGAGCTAGGCAGCACAGGAAAGTGCATCAACACGGCCTTCAACTCTTTGATGGCCGCCTCGCATGCGTTAGTCGTCACTCAGAAAAAAGAAAGAGGAACGAATGAAGCTTTTGAGAAGTGTATCTTCTGTGCTCTTGTGCGCCGGTTTGATGCTAAGCCTGGCGGTCGGTCATGCCGCTGCGCAATCCGCCACCTCCGGCACTGTGGAAGGCATAGTTACTGACCAGCAAGGCGCTGCGGTCACCGGCGTGAAAGTCAGGCTGATAGACAGAGCCACGAGTACGGAGCTGAGCACCAAGTCGAATGAGGCCGGCCGTTACCTCTTCGTCAACGTCGATCCGGGAAACTATGACGTGACGTTCACCATGACCGGATTTTCCGTCCGAAAAGTAGACAAGCAGGATGTGTTGGTCGGTGAAGTGCTAAACGTGAATGCCATTCTCGAAGTCGGTCAAGTCAGCAGTGTCATAGAGGTGAGCGGTGAATCCACTGCCGAACTCCAGACCGTCAACGCGACCGTGGGCACTACGGTTTCCGGGCCCTCGTTGACCTACCTTCCTATCTTTGGTTCAGACTCCTCTAGCCTGGCGTTAATCCAGCCCGGCGTCACGCCGGACGGCGCGGTCGCGGGAGCCATGTACGACCAGAATACCTTCCAGCTGGACGGCGGCAACAACTCCAATGACATGGACGGCAGCATGCGGGACTACACCGGAAGTTACGGCCATAACTCCTTTGCCGGCGCCGGCAACCCTCCCAGCGGAGTCTTGCCGACGCCGCCGGACACGGTGGAGGAGTTCAAAGTAGATACCGCCGGCCAGACCGCCGACTTCAATGGCTCAAGCGGCGCGGAAATCCAGATGATCACCAAGCGCGGCACGAATCAGTTTCACGGTACTGGTTACGAGTATTACCATTCGTCTGACATCGGCGGCGCCAACACTTGGGACAACAACCACACTCCCAGCGGCGACCTCGGCTACACTCCCATCCCCATCACTCATGACAACCGCTACGGAGGCACTGTTGGCGGCCCCATGCTGCCCAGTCTTCTCGGAGGCAAAACTTACTTCTTCTTCGGCTACGAAGGTTTCAATTTTCCCCAAAGCCAAATCATCAACAAGCAGGTTCCGACCGACACTTTGCGCGCTGGCGTCATACAGATGAACGAAGGCGGCACGTGGGTCCCTTTCAACATCAATCCCTATCCCGTTACGGTTAACGGAACCACTTACCAACCCGCGGCCTGCAACGCCGGACCCTGCGATCCGCGCAGCCTTGGAATCAACCCTCTGGTTCAGAGTCTGTGGACCAAATTCGAGCCCGAACCAAACAACTTCAACACGGGCGATGCCCACAACGTGGAAGGCTTCCAGGGGCAGGTTTCACTACCTACAAAATCCAAATTTCTGGTAGGTCGTGTCGATCATGATTTCGGGGATAAATGGCGTTTCTTTGGCAGCTATCGTTACTACGCTCTTAGCACCCTGACCACCAACCAGATTGATATCGGCGGCGCTCTGCCGGGCGATAAACTCGGCGTACCAGCCTCGCGCGCTCCGCGTCCGCAAAAGCCCGACTTCCTGGTGGGCGGCCTTACCACTGCAATCAACCCGACCACCACAAACGACTTCCGCATAAACTACACCAGAATCTGGTGGCAATGGGCCACCTCCGCCGCGCCTCCGCAATTGGCCGGCCTCGGCGGTGCGCTCGAGATTGGTGGCGAAAGCGCCAATGCCCTGATCCCGTATAACGTGAACAACCAGAACACACGCCAGCGCTTCTGGGATGGGCATGACACGCTGCTGAAAGACGACGTCAGTAAGATCTGGGGAAATCACATCGTACAGTTTGGCGGCAATTACCAGCGCAACTGGGATTACCATCTACGCAATGACAACGGGCAGGGCATCAATACCTCGCCTGTCTATCAGATTGGCAATCAAGTCGCCGGCACCGCCTTCACTGGCGACACTCAACCGGCTAATCTGCCGAGCAACCAGGTGAACACCTGGAATAAGTATTACTCGGAAATCTTGGGCATCGTTGATCAGCCGCAGCAGTTGTTTACCCGCAGCGGCGCGCAACTCTCACTGAACCCCGTGGGAACACCCATGTTCGACAAAGATACCATCGACTTCTACAACATCTATCTCACGGATTCGTGGCACATCAAACCGAGGCTTACCCTCACTTACGGTCTTGGTTACCAGGTCGAAATGCCGCCGGTGGAGGCCAATGGCAAGCAGGTGGAACTGGTCGATAGCTCCGGGCATCCCATCAATTTCAGCGACTACTTCAATACCAAGTCCGCTATGGCATTGCAGGGCCAGGTGTACAATCCCACACTGGGATTCGCCACCATCGGCAACGTGACGGGCGCCAGCCATAAATATCCCTTCAATCCGTTTTACGGCGGCTTGAGTCCGCGCGCCGCGCTCGCCTGGAATCCGTCTTTCAACGGTGGCCCTCTCGGAAAATTGTTCGGGGACGGTAAAACCGTCATTCGTGCCGGTTACGGGCAGATTTACAGCCGTCTGAATGGCGTCGGCTTGGTCCTTCTTCCTCTCCTGGGCGTAGGTTTGGGCCAGCCGGTCGCTTGCGTCGGAGCATCTATAACGGGTCAGTGCCTGGGTACCGGAGGCGTGACTCCGGCCACCGCATTCCGGATCGGAACCGATGGCCTGGTCGCCCCCATTCCACCGCCATCTCAGACTCTTCCGCAGCCTTATTTTCCCGGCACCAACGGTACGCCCGCGGCCGGCGCAGTATCGGTGCTGGATCCCAGCTTCCGGCCGGCCGCCACCTATAACTTCAACTTCAGCATTCAGCGCGAAATCGCCGGCAAGGTCCTGTTCGAAGCGGGCTACATCGGCCGGATCATCACCCATGAGTTTCAGCAGCGCGATCTCAATGCCGTGCCCACCATGATGACCTTGAACGGCCAGAGCTTCGCCTCAGCTTTCGCCCAGACTTATTTTGCAGTGGCCGGCGGCGGCTCGCCCGCCCCGCAGCCCTTCTTCGAGTCGGCGTTAGGCGGCCCTACATCCGCTTTCTGCAAGGGCTTTTCCAGTTGCACAGCCGCCGTGGTTGCCAACCCCAACATGAACAGCTTCATCTCGCAGACCCAGGTATTTCAGCTGTGGTCCGCTCTTAGCAACACCAAATCCTGGACTTTGGGCCGCACCATCCCCAGCAGCTCCGGCGTGGGATTCCCTTCCGGCCAGGCGGTTGGTATCAATGCCGACGATAGCTCCGGTTCCGGAAACTATAACGCGCTCTACACCACTTTCACCATGCGGGACTTCCATGGGGTGACCACCACATCGAATTTCACCTGGGGCCGCGCCCTGGGTACGGGCAGCGAATCGCAGGCCACGTCCGGCTACACTACCCTCAATCCTTACAATGTGCGCCAGTCTATGTATGGCCCGCAGTTCTTTGATTACAAGTTCATCTACTCACAGAGCTTCTTATGGTCGGAGCCCTTCTTCAAAGGGAAGCACGGCATTCTTGGTTCCACGCTGGGCGGCTGGCGCTTCGGCGCAATCATGACAGCCCGCAGCGGTGCTCCCCTTGCCGTTGGCACCATCAGCGGCGATAGCTTCGGCGAATCCTTCGGTGAGGGACAAAACTCCAACACGATTGAAACTGCCACTTTTGGCCAGGATGGCGCGGTACTCGCCGGCAACTACACCGGCGGCAACTCTGCCCACTACAACGTCAACATAGCCAACACCGCTTCGAGCGCCGGTGTGAACAGCAACAGCGGTAACGGCGGGAATAACATCAACATGTTCTCGAATCCTGCGGCCGTTTACAACCAGTTTCGCCCTTGCATCCTAGGCTATGACACCAGTTGTGGCTCACAAGGGCAGATTCGCGGATTGCCCAACTGGAATATGGATGCCAACATCGCAAAGGACATTCCCCTTTTCCGTGAACGCGTATTCGCCACACTCTCGTTCCAGTTCACCAACTTGTTTAATCACGTGGCTCTGGCCGATCCCTACCTTGATCTCAGTACTCCCTCTGATTTCGGAGTTCTCGGTAGTGATAATCCCAATGGCGGCCAGGTAAACAACCCGCGTCAGATCACCTTCAATTTGCGGATTAAATTCTAAGTAGCCTGCATCAAAAGCCGCTGTATCACTGGGACGCTGGCCGAGCGGTGTGGCCCGCGTCCCGCTTTTTGTCTAATGCCTATTCCCCGGACCAGCCCCGCTCACAGATCTGAAACAAAGTCTGGTTCCGCCTATTCGCTAAACTAAAGGTTTCGATGAGATACATATTCACATCCGAGTCCGTCACCGAAGGACATCCGGACAAAATTGCCGACCAGGTGTCGGATGCGGTATTGGACGCAGTTCTGAGGGACGATCCGAACGGGCGTGTGGCTTGTGAAACCCTCGTGACCACCGGCATCTGTATTGTCGCGGGTGAAATCACCACCACAACATACGTAGATGTTCCCAAGCTCGTCCGGGCTGTCATCAACGAAATCGGCTACGACGATGCGGCCTACGGTTTCGACGGCAAGACCTGCGCCGTTGTGAACATGATTCAGTCCCAATCGCCCGATATTGCCATGGGCGTAGACACCGGCGGCGCCGGCGACCAGGGCCTGATGTTCGGCTACGCCTGCGATGAAACCGACGAGTTGATGCCGCTGCCTATTCTGCTGGCTCACAAACTCACCGAGCGCTTGAGCCAGGCTCGCCGCACCAAACAAGTCCCCTACCTCCGCCCCGACGGCAAAAGCCAGGTCAGTGTTGAATACGTTGACGACAAACCCACCCGCATCGACGCTGTTGTTGTCTCTATTCAGCACGATGACAAAGTCACCACCGAGCAGTTGCGCCAGGACGTCCGTAAGTTCATCATTGATGCCGTGATCCCCGCCAGTATGGTGGACGAAAACACCAAGTTCCACATCAATCCGACCGGCCGGTTCGTCATCGGTGGACCCCACGGCGACACCGGACTCACCGGCCGCAAGATCATCGTGGACACCTATGGCGGCATGGGCCGTCACGGCGGCGGCGCCTTCTCTGGAAAAGATCCGACAAAGGTAGACCGTTCCGCCTGCTACATGGCGCGTTACGTGGCCAAGAACATCGTTGCATCCGGATTGGCCAGCCGTGCCGAAGTGCAGCTCGCTTATGCCATCGGTGTTGCTGAACCCGTTTCCGTCATGGTCAACAGTTTCGGAACCGGTAAGGTGGAGGATGCTCGCCTGGCGGAACTCGTGCGTGAGCATTTCTCGCTGACGCCTGCCGGCATGATCAAGAGTCTCAACCTGCGCCGTCCCATCTACCGCGCCACTGCCGCCTTCGGCCACTTCGGCCGCACCGGTGAAACGTTCACATGGGAAGCAACAGACAAAGCGGAAATGCTTCGCGAAGCCGCCCAACTGACTGCCACTGCGGTCTAGGCTCCGCTCTGCCCGTCCCGAGTACGCTAGAAGAAGATTAGATAGAGAGTGGAAGTGTCAACAGCCGCAGATTGCAAGCGCTCGGTCGAAGTCGAGATCCCGCTTGAAGAAGTAGAAAAAACCAGGGAGCGTGTCACCAGTTCGCTCCGCCAGCGCGTCAGGCTGCCCGGATTTCGTCCGGGTAAGGCCCCGCTCAGCATGATCCAATCCCGCTTCGAAAGCGATATCCGCAACGAAGTTCTGGAAATGCTCTTGCCGCAGGCGTTCCGGGAAAAGGTGGAGAAAGACGGCTTCAAGGTCGTCGGACAGCCCAACATTACTGACCTGAAGTTTGAAGCTGGACAGCCCATCCATTTCAAAGCCGACTTCGAAGTCGCTCCTGAATTCGAACTTGCCGACTACCGTGGGCTTCCCGCCAAGTATCAGGAGCCGGAGGTCACGGACGACGAACTGAATCAGCGGCTGGAAGCAATGCGGGAATCCAAAGCCGACTACGTCAACTTGGACCCCCGCCCCGTGGAATCCGGTGACTACGTGTTGGTGCACTTGAAGTCCTTGGAGGGCCTCGCTGAACCGATCGATACGGACGTTCAAATACAGGTGGGCGGAGAAGAAACCCTCGCCGCATTTAACGATGCGTTGATTGGCCTCAGTCCCGACCAGATGCGCGAGATCGAAATCAACTATCCCGAAGACTACGGTCAGGAAAACCTCGCCGGAAAGACGGTCCGTTTCGAACTCACGCCCAAGACGCTCCGCAAGAAGGAGTTGCCGGTCCTCGATGATGAGTTTGCCCGCGATTTGGGGGATTTTCAGACCCTTGATGAGCTGAAGGAAGCTGTCCGTAAATCCATCTTCAGCGAAAAGCAATTCGCCGCTCAGCAGACCGCCAAGGAAGAGATCATTGACAAACTGGTGGAAGGCAACGAATTCCCGATTCCTGAGGCCTACGTCGATCGCCAGATCGAAAATCAGGTAAGGACGCAATTGAACGATTTGGCAGGCCGCGGTGTCGACCCCAACACGATTAAGCTCGATTGGGCCAAGGTCAAAGAGAATCAGGGCGAGAAAGCTGCTCGTAACGTTCGAGCCTCCCTCCTGCTCGAAAAGATTGCTGAAAAAGAAGGCATTCACGCGACCAAGGAAGAAGTGGACGGCGAAGTTCAGCGCATCGCCCGCCGCGAGCGGGAAGCTGTCGCAGTCACCCGCGCCAAGCTTGAGAAGGACGGCGCCCTGGCCCGTATTTCCGGGCATATTCAAACCCAGAAAACTCTTCAATTCTTATTTGATAACTCTAATAAGTACGTTTAAAAGTTTGCACCTAAGGTGAACCTAGAGCGGCTTTGGTTGATATACTGGGACTGATCTCATGGATTTAAGCGCAATGGGCACGCATGCGCGCCGTCGATTGAGTAGTACATTTAGAAGAGACAAACGGTGTGATATAACCTTTTGCCGCTTGCTTTTGAGTAATAGGAGTGCTGCTTGAAGCGCGCTGGAACTGACGATTCTCTCCGCTGTTCTTTCTGCCATAAGAGTCAGGACGTTGTCGGTAAGCTCATCTCCTCCCCCAGTGATTACCCGCGAGCTTATATTTGCGACGAATGCATCGCCGTTTGTAATTCAATTATTGAAGATGACCGGCATGAGCAAAGCTATGGCACTCCCGGCAAGCTGCCGCGGCCGCTCGAGCTAAAAGAATACCTGGACCAATATGTCATCGGCCAGGATGCCACGAAGAAAAAGCTGGCGGTAGCGGTTTATAACCACTACAAGCGCATCCAATTGAATAAGCAGCGCGGCGGCGAAGTTGAGCTTTCCAAGTCCAACATCCTCTTAATCGGTCCTACCGGTACAGGTAAGACCCTGTTGGCCCAGACGCTCGCCCGCATCCTGGACGTGCCGTTTGCCATCGTGGATGCCACTACCTTAACGGAAGCCGGGTACGTTGGCGAGGATGTGGAGAACATCATCCTGCGGCTGCTCCAAAATTCAGATTGGGATGTGCAGCGCGCCCAGTCCGGCATCATCTATATCGACGAGATCGACAAGATCGGCCGCAAGGATGAGAATCCGTCCATCACCCGGGATGTCTCGGGCGAGGGTGTGCAGCAGGCTCTCCTCAAGATTCTGGAAGGCACGGTAGCCAACGTTCCTCCGCAGGGGGGTCGCAAGCACCCGCACCAGGAGTTTACGCCCGTCGATACCACCAATATCCTGTTTATCCTGGGTGGGGCTTTTGTAGGTCTAGAGAAGGTGATTGCTCGCCGGGTTGGCACCAAGTCCATTGGTTTTGTGGCGTCCGATGAGAAAGACGCGGGTCGTCGGGGCATGAATGCAGTACGCCGCGATACGGATCTCCTGCTGCAATGCCAACCGGTCGATTTGATCAAATACGGTTTCATCCCTGAATTTATCGGGCGTATGCCGGTCACTGCTGTCCTGGAAGATCTTTCGAAAGATGCTCTCATCCAGATTCTCACCAAGCCGAAGAATGCCATCGTAAAGCAGTATCAAAAGCTATTCGAGTTTGAGAATGTTAAGCTCAAATTTAGCGAAGATGCTCTGGATGCCGTGGCGCAACTCGCCATGGAACGCAAAGTTGGAGCGCGTGGTCTGCGAATGATCCTGGAAGATCTGATGTTGGACCTGATGTACTATCTCCCCACGTTCAAAAAGGTCAAGGAATTCATTGTGACCAAGGAGATGGTTCTCACTCAGAAGATCAATATGGCCGTGCTCGAGAAGGCCGGCTAGGTCTCTTCTTTTTACGCTGTTTCACTCGCTTATTACTCCAGGGTCTCGCATGCCGTGCGGGCATCGTCCTTTGTTAACCGAGCCGGTTAAGCTAATCTCGCCCAGAAAGTCAAAATGGTAACCACAAAAGACAAGTCGGATACAAAACGATTGCCTATGATGCCCATCAGGGACGTCGTCATCTTCCCGTTTATGATGACGCCCTTCGTGGTTGGCAGAGAATCGAGTGTGCGCGCTCTAGATGAAGCGCTGCTTGGCGATAAGAAAATCTTCCTTGCCACGCAACATGATGCGTCGGTGGATGAGCCAAGGCCCGATGAAATCTATACGGTCGGTACGGTCGCCAATATCGTTCAAAGTCTGAAACAGCCCGATGGCAACATCAAGGTGCTGGTGGAAGGCGTAGAGCGCGGGAAGGTCATTTCCGTCAGTGAGGAAGAAGGCTACTTTCGTGCGGTGGTGAAAACCACTTCCTACAAAGTAGAGTCCGGCAGCCAGCTGGAAGCACTCACCAGCCGTGTCACCACTCTGTTTGAACAATACGTCAAGCTGAGTCAGAATCTGAATTACGAGACCATGATCGCCGCCATTCGTGTGGACGATCCTGGTAAATTGGCCGATACCGTCGGCGCAAACCTGCAGCTCACGATTGAAGAGAAGCAGGAGTTGCTGGAAATTTTCGATCCTATCGATCGCCTGACCCGCGTCGCTGATCTGCTGGATATTGAGATTGAAAAGCTGAATGTCGATCGCACCATCCAGGGCCGCGTCAAGCGCCAGATGGAGCGCGCGCAGAAGGAATACTATCTTAACGAGAAGATCAAGGCCATCCAGAAGGAACTGGGCCGCGGCGAAAAGAGTGAATTCGACGAGCTGAAGAAGAAAATTGACGCGGCCGGCATGACCAAGGACGCGCACGAGAAAGCCATCGCCGAACTGAAACGGTTGGAAGGCATGCCTCCTATGTCCGCCGAATCCACGGTTTCGCGCAACTACCTGGAATGGTTGCTGGCGGTGCCGTGGAAGAAGCAGACCAAAGAAATTCGCGATCTTCGTTACGCGCGTCAGGTGCTGGAAGGCGACCACTATGGGCTTGAGAAAATCAAGGAGCGCATCCTCGAATTCCTTTCGATTCGCCGCTTGGTTCAAAAGCCCAAGGGCTCGATTCTGTGCTTTGTTGGACCTCCCGGCGTTGGCAAGACCTCGCTGGGAATGTCCATCGCCAAAGCCACGGGTCGTAAGTTCGTTCGCTTGTCGCTCGGCGGCGTGCGCGATGAAGCGGAAATCCGCGGTCATCGTCGCACCTACATCGGCGCTTTACCCGGCCAGCTTATTCAGATGATGAAAAAAGCCGGTACCAAAAACCCGGTCATCATGCTGGATGAAATCGATAAGATGTCCATGGACTTCCGTGGCGATCCATCGGCCGCGCTGCTGGAAGTGCTCGATCCCGAACAGAACTATATGTTCATGGATCACTACCTGGACGTTGAGTATGATCTGAGCCAAGTCTTCTTCATCGCGACCGCGAACGTGCTGCACACCATTCCAGCCGCTCTGCAGGACCGCATGGAAGTCATTCGCCTCTCCGGCTATACGGAACTTGAAAAGCTCGAGATCGCCAAGCGCTTCCTGGTGACCAAACAACTGAAGGATACTGGCATAAACATCGACCAGGTGGAATTCAAGGACGACGGCCTCCAGAGCTTGATTCAAAGCTATACCCGCGAAGCTGGGGTCAGAAACCTGGAGCGCGAAATCGGCAATGTTTGCCGCAAAATTGCGCGCAAATATGTCGACGCCCAGACTCCCGCCGATTCTCCCGTGATCGAGCAAGCGCCCGAGATCATCGAAGAAGAGGCCGCCCCGGCGGAAGAAACAGCCGGCAAAAAGGGCAAGAAAAAGGTAAAGAAGGAAGAGCCCGTTCCGATGATTCCAATTGACAAGGTTGTGATCACGCCGGACGTGCTTGCCCAAATGTTAGGCCCGGCTAAATTCCGCGAAGCGGATCTGGACAAGCAGAACGAAATCGGCGCTACCACGGGCTTGGCATGGACGGAAATGGGTGGATCTATTCTGACCACCGAAGCGACCATGATGGAAGGCCGCGGGAAACTCACCACCACCGGAAAACTCGGAGACGTGATGCAGGAGTCAGCCCAGGCCGCCATGAGCTACGTCCGCTCGCGGGCCCAGTATCTGGGGCTGCCCAAAGACTTCTATCGCCATCTGGACATTCACGTTCACGTACCGGAAGGCGCCATCCCGAAAGATGGGCCATCGGCTGGTATCACCATCGCCACCAGCATTTGCAGTGCGCTCACCGGTATTCCGGTTCGCCATGACATTGCCATGACCGGTGAAATCACTGTGCGCGGTCGCGTCCTGCCCATCGGCGGGCTTAAAGAAAAGATGCTGGCTGCGCATCGTCAGGGCATTTATGAAATCGTTCTGCCGCGCGAGAATGAACGCGACCTGGTAGACATTCCTGAAAACATTCGCAAAGAAATGAAGATGCACTTCGTCTTTTCGATGGACGAGGTTTTAAAGGTCGCGCTGGAGCGCGAAATTGTCGCTTTGCCTTTGGCCCCAACCGCGACCGCGGCTGACCTGGCCGGCCGGCCTGACGAAAACTTAACTCATTAACCCTTTACCGGATCAAAGCATCCAAAGGATACAAACTCACGTGGTGGGAACAGAAGCGCAGGCCAGCCTGATCCTCAGTGCTGCTTCGCCGGAACAGTTTCCAGTGGAGGACGGCTCAGTGGAAGTTGCATTCCTGGGCCGCAGTAACGTAGGCAAGTCGAGCCTGCTGAATAAATTGGCGCGTCAGTCGGACCTGGCTTACACAAGCTCCAGGCCCGGCTGCACGCAGATGATTAACTTCTTTAAAATCGACGATAAATTACACTTCGTCGATCTGCCCGGATATGGCTACGCGCAAGTCCCTTTGGAAGAGCGCGCGAAATGGAAGGGCTTGATTGAAAGCTACCTGACGTACCGCCAGTCTCTTGAACTCTCGTTCATTCTGATTGACTCCCGGCGCGGGTGGATGGATAAGGACCTGGAACTGAAGTCCTGGCTTGAGTTTCATAACCGTCGATTCCAAGTCATTGTGACCAAGATCGACAAATGGAAAAGCAATAACCAACTGAAAGCAGGTATGGCGGCGATCCAAAAGGAAACCCCGGATCTTACGCTCATACCATTCTCGGCCGTAGACGGCCGGGGAGCGAGGGAAATTTGGCAAACAATCTCGAAGATCAAGAACAAGCAGTAGTCCCCGCGGCGGTCACCGAAGGCCAGCCCGACGAGAAGCCAGCAGAACCGAATGGCGACATGAAAGCAACGGAGACTCCGGCCGAAGAAAAAGCGCCCGAGTCTGCCGCCGAGAAGGTGAAAGCTGAAAGCGATTCACCCAAACCGGAGAAGAGTGTTCCCATCCGCAGCCGCAGTGCGGAACATAGAGGCAATGGCCGGCCGGCCGGCGCTAAGTCTTCGGCAACAGAACCCAAATCCGGGGAGAACCGGCCCGTTGAGGTTCCAATACAGGCGTCCGCACCTCCTCCGCCTGCGCCGCCCGCTCAACAGAGTGCGCCGGTTCAGCAGCAAAGCGCACCTGCTGCTCAAGTGCAGCAACCGCCGGCGCAGCAGCCCGGCCCGCAAACCGGACCTGCTCCAGCCGGCCAGCAGGCGCAACCGCCCTCTCAACTCGGCATGCGCCGTGGCCGCCACAGCATCGGCAACACCGGCCAGCAGACCGGCCGTAACGGCACCACCACGCTCGATCTGGTGGAACTGAAAGATATGAGCATTCAGGCGCTCAACCAGATCGCGAAAGATCTGGGGGTGCAGGGCGCCGCTGGCTTGCGCAAACAGGAATTGATTTTCAAGATTCTGCAAACGCAAGCCGAAAAGAGCGGCCTCATCTTCTCCGAGGGCGTCCTGGAATGCCTGCCGGATGGTTTCGGCTTCCTGCGCGCACCAGAATATAACTATCTGCCTGGCCCGGATGACGTTTATGTCTCGCCCTCGCAGATTCGCCGTTTCGATCTGCGAACCGGCGACACCGTATCGGGTCAGATTCGGCCGCCGAAAGAAGGCGAGCGTTATTTCGCCCTGATCAAAGTTGACGCCATCAACTTTGAACCGCCGGAGGAATCGCGCAACAAGATTTTCTTCGACAACCTGACTCCGCTTTATCCGGATCAGCGGCTGAAACTGGAAACGACGCGCGACAATGCCTCCGGCCGTGTCATGGATCTGCTCACGCCTATCGGTAAGGGTCAGCGTGGTTTGATCGTCGCGCCGCCCCGCACCGGCAAAACGATGTTGTTGCAGAACATTGCCAACTCGGTGACCACCAATCATCCGGAAATCAATCTCATTGTTCTGCTGATTGACGAACGTCCCGAAGAAGTCACCGACATGCAGCGTAGCGTACGGGGCGAGGTGATTAGCTCCACGTTCGACGAGCCAGCAGCACGCCACGTACAGGTGGCCGAAATGGTGATCGAAAAGGCCAAGCGCCTGGTGGAACACAAGCGCGATGTGGTCATTCTGCTCGATTCCATCACGCGTCTCGCTCGTGCTTACAACACCGTTGTCCCGCCATCGGGTAAGGTGTTATCGGGTGGTGTCGATTCGAACGCTCTGCAACGGCCTAAGCGCTTTTTCGGCGCCGCGCGCAACATTGAGGAAGGCGGATCCCTCACGATCGTAGCCACCGCGCTCGTCGACACCGGCAGCCGCATGGATGATGTGATCTTTGAAGAATTCAAGGGCACCGGTAACATGGAAATCCACTTGGATCGCAAGTTGGTGGATAAGCGCGTCTTCCCGGCCATCGATATCAACAAGAGCGGTACCCGTAAGGAAGAACTCCTGATGGCTCGCGAAGAGTTGAATCGCGTTTGGATTTTGCGCAAGGTACTGAATCCGCTGTCACCGGTGGAGTCCATGGAATTGCTGCTCGATAAGCTGGGCAGAACGCGCAGCAACGCTGAATTCCTGGCCGCTATGAGTGGCTGATAACGAATGGGTCGCATCCGAATTCTCTCCGATAACGTGGCGAATAAAATCGCCGCCGGGGAAGTAGTTGAGCGGCCCGCTTCCGTCGTCAAGGAGCTTCTCGAAAACTCGCTGGATGCGGGCGCCGATGAAATACGCATTGATGCGGAAAATGCCGGACGTCGTCTGCTGCGCATTTTGGACAATGGCCACGGCATGCTGCGCGATGACGCCTTGCTGGCCTTCGAGCGCCACGCTACCAGCAAGCTGAGCGACGTAAAGGATTTACTCGCCATTGCAACGCTCGGGTTTCGCGGCGAAGCGTTACCCTCCATTGCCTCCGTCAGCCGCCTGCTTCTCGAGACACGCTCAGCCGACGAACAAACCGGCTCTGCGGTCGAGCTGGCGGGCGGCAAACTGCTGCGCTGCGATGAAATCGCGCGGCCAACCGGAACTACTATTACGGTTCGCGACTTGTTTTTTAACGTTCCTGCGCGCAAGAAATTTCTGCGCAGCGATCAAACCGAACTGGCTCACATCGGCTCGCTAGTGACCCATTACAGCCTCGGTCACGCCAATAAGCGCTTCGAGCTCTACCATGAGGGCAGGGAACTGCTCAACGTCAGTCCGGTGGAGACACTGCGCGATCGTGCCTTTCAGGTTTTCGGCTCCCAGGTCGTCAATGATCTGGTGGATGTTGGTCTAAGAACGCTGCAGATCCAGGAGACCGATCTGGTTGAGTTTTCGCTGGAGGGACTGCTCTCCGGCCCGCACATCCAGCGCCAAAATCGCAATTCGGTTTATCTGTTCGTAAATGGGCGCATGATCAAAGACAAGGTGCTGATGCATGCCATATCGGCGGCGTATCACAACCTGATGCCGCCCGGCTGTTTTCCCTTCGCTCTTTTGTTTCTCAACTGCGACCCGAGCGAAGTCGACGTCAATGTTCACCCCTCTAAGACAGAAGTGCGCTTCCGCCATGGACCGGCGGTTCACGATTTCGTGCGCGACACGCTGCGTGAAGTCTTGATGGAATCGCGTCCGGTGTCAAGCATGCCGGTGATGCCGGTATCGCCTACTCGCCTTGCTCCGAAGCCGGCTGCAGCCCTTCCATTCTCTGAGTTTTCCGGCTACACGGAACCGCCGTCAAACGGAGACATCGCCGTCTCCGCCGTGCCTCTCTCACCGGCGGGAGTTGTGGACGAACAGCTCCCCGAGGTCACTGTTCCGGTCACCAATTCTTTCGTTCAAAGCCCGCCATTAAGCGAGGCAGCCCTGCCGCCTGTACAGCGCCCGACCGCTCGCCGGATACCCGACACGCACGGCGCGTTGGATTCGCTCCCCGGCGACTGGGATCGCATGGACACGCTGGCGGCTCTCCCCGATCTTCGCCCCCTGGGCCAGTTGCACGAAAGCTTTATCATTGCCGCCGGCCGTGATGGTCTTTGGATCATCGATCAGCACGTCGCGCATGAACGCATTCTGTTTGAACAGGTTCTGAAACAACGAGCCGCCGGCAAAGTGGAAATTCAGCAACTGCTGATGCCTCTGGTGCTGCAGCTCTCGCCCAGCCAGCAATTCGAATACGCTAGAATCGCCGACGAACTGAACGCGCATGGCTTCGACTCGGAACCGTTCGGCCAGCGCACCATCGCCATCAAAGCAGCCCCAGCGGGCGTGCGCCCAAGCGACATTGAGGTGATTGTCATCGAAATCCTGGAAGTATCGGAGAGTGAACTCCGCAACGCGTCAATGGAAGAAATCCGTCGCAACGTGTGCGCCACCATCGCCTGCCGCGCCGCGATCAAAGTGAATATGAAGTTGGAACCCGCCAAGATGGACTGGCTCATTCGAGCTCTTTCGCAATGCGAGTATCCAATGACGTGTCCACACGGCCGGCCCATTGCACTGCGGTATAGCACCCGGGATATTTTGAAGAGTTTTCACCGGATTTGAGTTGAGATGGTTGGTGTGTGGGTGGCGCTAGCGCCCGGTCGGCCGCACAAGGCTCTGAGGGCGTAAAGTATGGGATTGAATTGCGTGAATATAAGAGAGACTAGACATGAGCACCGGCGCTCGGGAGCCGGATTGATGCTGAAACGCAGGTGATGCTCGAAGAGCGTCTGAAGACCGTCGATGACCACGAAGGTGAGTCCTTATAAACAAGCCCAGCTATGAATTGCGTCGCAACGCCGACATGGTGCTCCATATCCAGCCAAACACTGCGGTCGCCTTATCAGAAGGCATAGACGGCGTCGGCGTAGCGGCAGGTCTCACATAAGATTTAAGCCCGTCGCGGTTGACCACATCCACTGACCCCTCAAAGAGACTGGCGATATAGGTCTTGATTCCCATTCCCACACGCCCACCGGCGCGGCGGGATCGATATCGATCAGGATGACGGTGCCGCTTCCAAGACGCTCCTCCCCCGCGCCCGAGAGCCAAACAACGCGGCGTGGGCCATCCCTAAGTCGCGCGGCCCGGCTTCATGTTCCTGTAGCCGGTGATAGTTTCTTCACAATTCATGACGTTGCCTTCAGGTTAACCTGCCTGACTAGGAGCGAAAGAAGGCGGTCTCAAGCCACCTAGGCGCACAGCCGCTTAAATCCATCCCGTACCGCAGTGTAAGAGCGGTCGAACGAAGACGCCTGCAAATACGAGAACGGATAAGTTTCACCGCGCCAGTAATTCCAGGAACGTTCCAACGGTGACAATGCGAATTCCCTCGTAGTTGCCAACCGGCAGCACATGCCGAGTGTCCCCACTAACGATGAAATCGCTTTGAGCGGCCCCGGCGCACTCCAATATCCGGTTATCACTCGGGTCAATTTGGATGATGCTAAGCGTGTGGGTGGGAGTGACAAGATTCGCATAGCTGCGAATGTCTTCCGCCAGATCATCCCTTTCTTTGTCGCTCCACTGAAATTTTGCGCGCAGCACGCGCAGGGTTTCCGCCAGAATCGATTCTGAAAATGCAGTCTGAACTCACCTGCGGCTGCCAGGTCAATGAAACGCCGTGGGCGCCCGCCAAACTCAAACGCCGAAATGTAGATATTGGTATCGGCCGTGGCGCTTGTCACTAGCAACCGTTTTCAGGGTGCTTGCCTTCCCGCTCCTCTTGGCGGAATTCGTGGATAATGCGCTCAACGTCCTCTTCTTTGATGCCGAGCTTGCGGGCCTGCCCTCGCCGTAAGCATAGAGTTCCTGCCGCTGTTGCGTTCTCAGGCGTTGCTCCATCGCATTTTGCAGCCATTCATCCACACTGATATGTTCAGCTGATGCCGCCTTTTCCGCTTTAGCAAGAAGGGCATTGGGGATGCTGGCATGCAAGTTTTTTTCGGTTTCCATGTGGGCTCTTGAAATGGAATAACGATGCCGGGTGCTAGTCTCTAAGGCGTAGATTTTGTGGTGGCCAGGGACGGGATCGAACCGCCGACGCCAGCCTTTTCAGGGCTGCGCTCTACCCCTGAGCTACCTGGCCGATAACTCCGGAATTTGCTTCCAGACACTCAATTCTAACAAACGCCGACTTCACTCTCAAACGGAAAGCTGATAAGCTTCCTTCGCCGTTCCCGCCCAAACTCTGGCCTGCTCATCCTCACTTAATTTCGCAAGCGCCTCGCTTACCAAATCGACCCACTGGCTATAGGAAATCGCCAGCAAACAAACCGGCCAGTCTGATCCGAACATCACCCGCTTCGGGCCGAACGCCTCCAGCACGATGTCCATGTAAACCCGCAACTGCGGTTTCGTCCAGGACTTGTGGTTCGCTTCGGTCGCCAGGCCGCTGATCTTGCAGTAAACATGCTCGCGCTTGGCCAGTTCCGTCAGATGTTCCCGCCACGGCGAGACGGCGTGGTACTTCACGCGCGGCTTTGCCAAATGATCCACCACAAAGCGCTGGCCTGGATGCCGGTCCACGAACTCAATGGTTTGCGGCAGGTGCCGTTCGAAGATCAACACATCATAAGCTAAGTTGAACTTGGCCAACTGGCTGATGCCCTGGTTGAAGTCCTCCCGCAGCATGTAATGTTCGTCGCTTTCATCCTGAAGAATATGGCGGATGCCGCGCAGTGTCTTATCACTGGCAAAGTGTTCCAGGTCCTTCTCCACGTCCGGATTCACCAGCGGAGCCCAACCCACCACGCCCTTGATGAACGGATGCTTGGCGGCCGCATCCAGCAAAAACTGTGTTTCCTCGAGCGTCTGCCGCGCCTGCACGGCAACTGAGTAGCTGATGCCGTGAGCATCCAACTCCGCCTTCAAATCGTCCGGCGTAAAGCTCCGCCGTAGAACAGCCATTTGGTCGCTGATCCAGCCGTACTCCTTCGCTTCAAAGTTCCAAAGATGGTGGTGCGCGTCAATCCGTAACATCGTTGTTTTCTAATCTCCCTGAACGCCAAAGCCTATCTTTCACCGGCCGGACAATCTCATCGATATCGGCCATCACCGCGGGAGGAATCTCCACATCCAGCGCTGCCAGGTTGTCCCGAACCTCCTGCACCTTGCTCATTCCCACCAGCAGCGATGCGGAATAGCTATGTCCCAGCGAGTACGCAACGGCAGCCACTGCCGGATCCAAACCAGCCGTCTCCAATCGCTCTACCACTTCCGCGCCCGCCGCTTTCACTTCCGCTGACGCGGGGTGCTTAGCCGTGGGCCCTTCCCGAGTCAGAACGCGCAAATGCAGGGGCGCCGCATTGATTAAGCCAATCCCTTCGGCCTGCGCGGTCGGGGTCAGCCCCGTATCCAGATCTCGAACCATCAGATTGAAGTGGCAGTACGTGATGATGGTGTCCACCTTACCCCGCTGCGCCACATCCGCCAGTATCTTCAGCGGCAGTGCTGAGATGCCCACAAAGCGTATTTTGCCTTGTTCCTGCAATCGACGCATGGCGGGAATGGTCTCATGAATCACCTGTTCCCGGTCGCCAAACTCAATGTCATGGGCTGTTAGAACATCCAGATAGTCGGTCCGGAGGCGCCTCAGCGATTCATCCACACTACTGGTCACTCGAGCCGCCGAAAAATCGAACTGGTCCACGTCATAGCGCCCGCATTTCGAGGCCAGCACTACCCCGTGCCGTTGGCCTCCCAACGCTTTCCCCAGCCGCAATTCAGATAGCGTCCTGCCGTAGTAAGGAGAGGTGTCGAAGAAATTGATGCCATTATCAATCGCAAACGCCACGGCGCGGTCCGCCTCGGCTTCGTCAATCGCGCCGAATTCATTTCCCAATGGAGCTGCTCCAAAGCCGATTACCGAAACATCCAGCCCCGTTTTGCCTAAACGCTTGTAGCGCATTAAACGCCCATCTCCACCAGAATCTTCGTGAACCGCTGGGGTTCGCGGCTCCATTGCGCCAGCGTCTCGCCCGCCTCAGCTAAGGGCACTGTCGCCGATATAGTTGCTTCCACCGGGAATGTTCCCTTGCGCAAAACCTCAATCACCGCCGGAAACTCATGCAACGAATTGCGCGAGCCCATAATGTCCAACTCTTTGTGAACAAAATGCTTGGTGTCGAAGGAGATCGGCTCTTTGGCCCAACCGATGTAAACCACGCGCCCTGTATGCGCGACTTCTTCCACCGCCATCCGGTAAGTATCGGGAACGCCTACAGCTTCAATCACCACATCCGGCCCGAGCCCGTCCGTCATCTCCAGCAACCGGTCGTGCACCGCATCCTTGGTCGAGTGCACCACGTGCTTTGCCCCCACTTGCTTCGCCAATCGCAACTTCTGCTCGTCGAGGTCTATGGCGATAACCGTTGCGCCCTTGGCTGACGCCGAAGCCATTGCGCCCAGCCCTACCATGCCGCACCCAATCACGGCCACTACATCCTGCCGTTCTACCCGCCCGCGTTCTGTCGCATGAAAGCCAACGGCCAGCGGTTCCACCAGGCTTAATTCCCGCAGACCCAACCCTTCAGCCCGGTAAACCTTCGTCCACGGTGCAGTAAAGAAAGTCTTCATCGCGCCGTCGCGCTGCACGCCGAGCGTCTCATTGAACTTGCAGGCATTGGTTCGCCCGCGTTTGCAACTGGCGCACTTACCGCAGCTTGTATTTGGATGCACCGTCACGTCGAGGCCGGCGGCCAATTCAGCGGGTACTTCGCTCCCCGTCTCTACCACGGTTGCCGCAATCTCATGCCCGGGTATGCGCGGATAGGAAACCAACGGATTCTTGCCTCGGAACGTACTCAAATCCGTGCCGCACATTCCAATCAACCGCGTGCGCAGCAACACCTCATCTGCGGCCGGACGTGGAACATCCAACTCGCCGAGTCTTGTCTGGCCCGGTTCTGTAATGTAAAAAGCCTGCATATTCCCTCTTTCTAAACCGCCGGCAGCGCGTCCAGGACTTGCTGTATGTCGCCTTCGCCAATATAGAAATGGGGAGACATTCTCACCCATCCCTGACGCGGCGCAGCCGTAATCTTTTTGCGCTTTAAATCGCTTACAATCACCCGGCAGTCTGTGGCCGGATGCCGAAAACTGACAATCCCGGACCCGGTCTCCTCCGTGTGTTCCCGCAGCAGTTCATAGCCTTTGGCCTTGACAGCGGTGGCGAGTTGGTGCGCCCGGGCCCAGACGGAAGCCGAAATGGCCGGAATTCCCACTTTTAACAGCAGCTCCAGTGAAGCCCTTTGGCCAAAACATCCGATAGTGTTCAGAGTTCCGCACTCATATCGCCCTGCATCCGGCCGTAGCGTCATGTCGCGGGAACTGTAGTCGGCGTAATTCGCCGGATTCGTCCAGCCAAACTCCACCGGCTCAATGGAATCCAGCCATTTCTCCCGGACATACAGCACACCATTGCCCTCCGGCCCCAGCATCCACTTATGCCCATCCGCTGCCAGCGCGTCGATGTGGCATTCCTCCACATCCAGCGGGAAAGCGCCCATACCCTGAATCGCATCCAGGAAGTAAAAGCAATTGTGTTCCCGGCATAATTCGCCAATGGCGCGAATGTCAACTTTGTGCCCGCTCAGGTAATTCACATAGCTAATGGCCAGCAAACGAGCGCCTTTGACTGCCTCGCCAATCGTCTCCAGCGAGTCATAAATGGATAGCCAAGTCAGTTGAACGCCGCGCGCCTCCAGGCGCAGCCACGGATAGTAGTTGGCCGGGAACTCCTCTTTGAAAGCTACAATGCGGTCGCCCGCCTTCCAGTCCAGGCCTAGCGCCACGGTCGCAATGCCTTCAGAAGTATTCTTGACAATCGCAATCTCTTCCGGCTTACTGTTGATCAGCTTTGCCGTTGCTTCCCGCAGACCCTGGTAGCAATCCATCCAGACGTCGTAGTGCAAAGATCCGTTCTGGCAGGAATCATCCGCCAGCCACTTCATGGCATCGGCTGAGGACCGGCACAAGGGCGCCACAGCTGCATGGTTTAGATAAATCAGGTTCCGGCTCACCGGAAACTCATCCCGATACTTGTCGCACAATTCCGCGGATGCTTGGTCCGCACGTTCGGTCAGCATTATTTGAAACCTATCTTTCCGAGCATACGTTAGTCCTCATGTACCACCCGCTGGGTGCGGTATGTCCGTTTTGCCAACTCGCGTCTTATCTGATCTGGCTTCCCGTTTAAGCCGTATACTGGAGCAAGAAGGTGAATTGTTCTTCATCCTCTCTCCGTTAGGTTTGCGTCCCTCTTCTGTTGTGTGTTCCGAAGGAGTTTAAATGCGGTATCCCTCGTCCCGATCGTTCATTAGCGTCGTTCTCGCTACTCTCCTGGTAATGCCGGTCGGCGTCTTTGCCCAAGCTTCGGCTGCCGGAGCGCCTCCGCCGCCCAGTTCGACCAGCAGCGATACTCCTTCTCCTCAACCTCAGGCTCCTCAACCTCAGAGCGCGCCCGCGCCTTCCACCCCGGCCCCTGCGGATTCCTCCAATTCAAATTCCAGTCCCAGTTCGAAGAAGGGCAGCGAAAAGAACCCTGACGATATTGGCGACCGGAATGTCGCCGGCAAAGTGAATTTCTATTCGCTTGAAAAGGAAATTGCGCTCGGAAAACAGCTTGCTCAGCAGGTGGAACGCGGCTCCAAAGTGGTCAATGACCCGGTCGTCTCGGAATACGTAAACCGCATCGGGCAGAACCTGGTTCGAAACTCAGACGCCAAAGTCCCCTTCACCATTAAGGTGATTGAAGATCCAACTGTCAATGCGTTCGCCCTTCCCGGTGGTTTCTTCTTCGTGCAGACCGGACTCATTCTCAAGGCCGACAACGAAGCCGAACTTGCCGGCGTAATGGCCCATGAAATTGCCCATGTGGCTGCCCGTCATGGCACCCGCCAGGCAACCCGCGGCGAAATCGCGCAGCTGGCCACTATACCGCTCATCTTCATGGGCGGCGCCGCCGCCTACGGCATTTACGAAGCGTCCGGCCTCCTGGTCCCGCTGTCATTCCTCAAGTTCTCACGCAATTTCGAGGCTGAAGCCGATTATCTCGGTGTTCAGTACATGTACAAAACCGGCTACGATCCGACAGCGTTCGTTGACTTCTTCGAAAAAATCGAGACCCTTGAAAAGCGCAAGCCCGGCACGGTTGGAAAGCTCTTCTCCAGCCACCCGCCAACCGATGATCGTATTAAGAAGTCCCAGCAGGAAATTGCCGGCCTGAAGCCCCGCCCGGAGTACGTGGTGACTACTTCGGAATTTGACGATGTGAAGTCGCGTTTAGCCATGCTCGAGAATCAGAAGCGTCCCGACAAAACTTCCGTCGACCCGAATAAGCCCACGCTGCGCCGCAATCCAAACTCGAATACTCCGATAGAAGACGAAACCGATCCGTCCAAGAAGAGCAAGGGTGACGAGAGCGACCGTCCGACGCTAAAGCGCCGCCCCTCGGAAACCGACGATTCGAGTACTGGCAGCGGTAGCGGGTCGAGCACCTCAACTCCGTCCAGCACCACCAACCCGCCGAACCAGTAAGGGCTCTGACTGCTCGCTCTTCGTCAACCCGGCAAACGTCAGCTCGGCCAACAAGGCCTAAGCGTGTCAGCGCTTGGGCTTGGCTGCTGGAGCATGACTGGCCGCGCCTACGGTCCGGCAGACGAGCGGGATTCCATCGCCACCATACGTAAGGCCATTGATCTGGGAATCAACTTCTTCGACACTGCCGAAGCCTACGGTCCATTTACAAACGAAGAGTTGCTGGGTCGAGTTTTAAGAGACTTTCCGCGCCACGAACTGGTGATTGCCAGCAAATTCGGAATGCGGTTCGAAAACGGCCTGATCGCGGGTACGGACAGCCGTCCCCCCCACATCAGGAAAGCTGTGGAAGGCTCTTTGCGTCGGCTGCAGATGGACTACATTGATCTGCTCTACCAACATCGGGTGGATCCGGCCGTTCCCATCGAAGAGGTAGTAGGAGTGATGGCCGATCTGGCGCAGCAAGGCAAAATCCGGTTTTTGGGTCTTTCCGAAGCGGGGGAACGGACCATACGCCGAGCGCACGGCATTCATCCCATTTCGGTGCTGCAAAGCGAATATTCGCTATGGGAGCGCAATCTGGAACCCATCATCCTACCCGCGCTGAGAGAGCTTGGAATTGGACTTGTACCGTTTTCGCCGCTGGGCCGAGGCTTTCTTACTGGCCTGGCAAAGCGCTCGGAGGAATACCCGCAAGATGACTGGCGCCATAATGACCCTCGCTTTCAAGGTCAGAATTTCGACGCGAACATGAATTTGTTCACGGTTGTTCGCGAAGTGGCCCAAGATAAGGGCGTCAGCAACAGCCAAATTGCTTTAGCCTGGCTGCTTCATCAAGGGCCAGATATAGTACCTATTCCGGGGACTACCAAGCCGAGTCATTTGGAAGACAACGCGCTGGCGGGCAGTCTGTCGCTCAGCGCAACCGACCTTCAGCGGCTAGATGCCGCGCTCGCTCCCGAGGCTGTTGCTGGCGAACGCTATAACCAGGCAAGAATGCGTCTGATTGACCGTTAGTTCCTGAAAGCAAAAGTGGCCTCCGGCGCAAAAGAATCGCACCGGAGGCCACAAACTGTCACGTGAAACTGTCACGTGGATCTAAGCCTCAGCCTTATTGCGTTCGCTGAGTTCCGCCGTACTCACTCAAGCCTTGAGTAAACGGATCTGGTGACACCGGATCCTGGACAGTTCCGGTCAACACGTCATGAGAGTTAACCTCATGCCCGTACAAAGCCTTGTCGGCATCTTGGTCCGGGCGAAGCGTTGCGCCGTTCAGTGAAATACCGGCGAAAACACCCCGAGACCGCGACCAGGAGAGAATGTCGGCGCGCATGCTGGCGTCTGTTTCCGCTGTCGCTGAACGGCCCACCGGGCCGGCAGCAACCGAGGCATCGCCGCCCAGAGTGAACTTGCTGGACAAAATACCGTCCATGCCTTTTTTATCCATGACCAGCATGACCACGTCCGTATCGGAGGCGCCAATCTGGAAACCAACTCCGCCGCCCTCCACGCGCATGGCAGCGGGAGCGCTCCAATGGCCGCCTTCACGACAGGAGGCGTAACCGCGGCCATATTTGCCTGAGAAGATGAAGCCGGCCTTCTTCATGCCGGGAATCACTACTGCGCAATAAGCCTTATGGAACAAATCGTTGGGAATACCTTTGTCAGGGGTATTCATGACTTCCTTCAGAACATCACCCGCCGCATTCAAGCGCTGGTTTTCACTTTCATGTTCGTCGGCCGCGAACAAAGATGTCGCAAGGCCTAAAGATAGGACAGAAATTAGAATCCGCTTCATCGCCCCTCCTTCGTGTTTGGGCTGTTTCAAAGTCCGCTTGGCAGACTACGTTGGATTAGATCGCTTTCGGCCAAGTATAGAGACGTAAGTAAAAGGCACAGCGTACAGCCGGAATTCGGACACCAGCCGGCGGTGCAAATTGAAAGCTCTCTAGTAAACTGCAAAGAAGTCTTCTCCGGCGCCCGGAGATTTGTTTCCATCTGCTTACAAACAAACCAATTATGAGTCTAAACTCTTTCCGGTTATGCTGCCTGTCCATGGCGCTTCTCACCGTCTGTGGTGCGGCCCACTCCGCTGTGGATCAAAATGACGCCTCGCTGTCCCCACTTCTTCCAACCGGAAAGCGGATCACTCCTCTTGCCAACCCCCGGTCAAAACTTCAGTTGCTGAACCCGGGACTTCCTGACTTTCCGAACTTCGTAGCGGGCCAGGCCCTCTCTACGGTTACCAGTCCGGATTCCAAAACCCTGCTGCTTCTTACCAGTGGCTTTAACCGCAATAACGATGAGAAGGGGAAAGCCATTCCCGACGCGTCGGAAGAATACGTTTTCGTCTTTGATATCTCAGCCGGTTTCCCGAAGCAGACCGAGGTGTTGAAGGTCCCAGACACGTTTGCTGGCATCGCGTTCTTGGCCGATGGCGAGCACTTTTACGTTTCCGGGGGTAAGGACGACAATCTTCACACGTTCAGCCGCGTGTCCAATCATTGGCGGGAAGACGGCCCCGCGATTCCGTTCGGCCACAAAGGCGGCCTTGGCTTCAATCCTAAAGGCGAGGCCATGGCCTCCGCCGGAGTAGCGGTAACGCCGGACGGGAAAACCGCCATTGTGGCGAATGTCAACAACGATTCGCTAACGTTCGTTGACCTGCCCAGCAGGAGCGTTCGTTCCGAACTGGACTTGCGCCCCGGCAAAAGTAACCCAAGCCAGCGCGGAGTTCCCGGCGGTCAGTATCCGTTTTGGGTGACGGTCACCGGCAACTCAACAGCCTTCGCATCCAGCCTTCGGGATCGCGAAATCGACCGCATCGACTTCACAAATACCCCGGCCATCACCGCCCGCGTCAAAGTCCCGGGCAACCCTAATAAGATGCTCGCCAACCGGGACGCTTCCCGTTTGTATGTGGCCCAGGACAACAGCGATATGGTCTCGGTCATTGATACCGCCAGTAATGAGATAGTCGAAAACATCGTCACAACCGCGCCTGTCTGGCTGCTAGCTCATCCCAATCAATACACCGGCAGCGCTCCAAATTCACTGGCGCTAGCGCCCGATGAAAAGACCCTGTACGTCACCAACGGCAGTGCAAACTCCGTCGCTGTGATTCGCTTGGGCGCCCATTCCGAAGTCACGGGGCTGCTGCCGACGGCATGGTTTCCCAGCTCGGTTAGCGTCAGCGCTGACAATCGCTTTCTTTATGTTGCTAACGCGAAGTCCGTCGCCGGTCCAAACAATGAACGCGGTGTGCGAAAAAGGAAAACGGGCGCTGTCCAGCCCGGTCCTGCACTCTTGGGTCAGGCGCGAAACGAGTACATCTTGCAATTGGAAAAGGGGAGTCTGCTTACTATTCCTGTTCCGGACGAATCAACCTTGCGCCACATGACGCGAGTAGTTGCCGCCAACAACAATCTGACCGCCAAGTCTGACCCGCATGACGAGCAGGTGATGGCTGAGCTGCGCCAGCACATCAAGCATGTCATTTACATTATTAAAGAAAATCGCACTTATGACCAGATTCTGGGTGACCTGGGCCGAGGCAATGGCGACCCCCGATTAACGCAATTCGGAAAGGCGATTACTCCTAATTTCCATGCTATCGCCAGCCAGTTTGTGGACCTGGATAACTTCTTTAACTCCGGCGAGGTAAGTGGCAACGGGTGGCCCTGGAGCACCTCCGGCAAAGAGTCTGATTACGGTCAGAAAGCCGTGACGTTGAACTACGCTGACCGTGGCACCACCTACGAATATGAAGGCGTCAATCGGGATATTAACGTCGGCCTGGCAACCTTGGAAGAACGTAAGGCGGTTAATCCGAAGACTCCCGATGATCCGGATCTGTTGCCCGGGGCCATCAATGTGGCCGCTCCGGATGGTCCTGCTGGAACGCCTCCCGAAAAGGGTTATCTCTGGGACGCTGTTCTCCGAAAGGGGCTTACCTTTCGCGAATACGGCTGCATGAGCGACATGCAGCTCGGCGCGCCCAGAGAGCCTTACGCCTTCGAAAAGAAAGTAATCATGTCGAGCCCGTCGAATCCCGAGTTGAATAAGTTCGGCGATCCTTACTTTCCCGGCTTCGATCCCGGCTATCCCGATTTCTTCCGCGAACGCGAATGGGAGCGCGAATTTGATCGGTATGTGGCTGACAAGAATCTTCCCAGCTTTGAGACGGTCCAACTCCCGGTCGATCACATGGGCGATTTCGAGACCGCCATTGCCAAAGTCAACACACCCGAAAAACAGCAAGCCGATAACGATTATGGAACGGCTCGCCTCATCGATCATGTTGCCCATAGCCCTTACAAGGATTCAACTCTGATTTTTATCGTCGAGGACGATGCTCAGGACGGCCCGGATCACGTTGACGCTCATCGCTCGACCGCTTATGTCGTGGGCCCATACGTCAAGCACTCGGCCGTTGTTTCCAACTTCTACACGACCGTCAGCGTGGTTCGGACCATCGAAGATGTGCTTGGTCTGGATCACCTGAACTTGAATACCGCCACCACCGCGCCCATGACTGCCGTCTTTGATCTTTCGCAGAAAGACTGGACCTTTGATGCAAAACCATCCTCAGTGCTTCTTAAAACTGACCTGCCATTAAGTCCCGCGGCACGTGCCGCCGCTTTGCTGATGCCTGAAACTTATATCTCTCACGACTCCGCTTACTGGGCTGACAAAACAAGGGGCTTTGATTTTACTAGTGAAGACCGGGTAGATCCGGATAAATTCAATCGCATCATTTGGCAAGGCATCATGGCTTCACCCTATCCAATCCCACAGGAGTAAAGTCTCCTTTCATTCCTTTGTAACTCGCGCGAAACGTTTAGAAAACATTACGCTGCTATTCTTCCCGTAGAATTCGCTACAAGGGGAGTATTGTTGAAAATCAAGTTACTTGCGTTGTGCGCTTTTGCATGCCTTTCTGCCGTGCAAGTTGTCGCACAATCCACTTACGGGACCATTCTAGGGACCGTAAAAGATTCGTCTGGTGGTTCTTTGCCGAGCGCCACGGTTAGCCTGACTAACTTAGATAAGAATGAAACCAGACAGACCACCACTAACTCGGCAGGTGATTATTCGCTGCTTAACATACTGCCTGCTCATTACAGTCTCACTGTAGAATCCAAGGGCTTCGAAACGTTTAGCGCCACGGACATTCTGCTCAATTCCCGCCAGACCTTGCGCGTGGATGCTACTTTGCAGGTTGGTCAGGTTTCCCAGACCGTTACCGTGGACGAGGCTGAAATCGGAACCATCGCGACTGATTCGCAAGTCGTTCAGGAGACATTCACGCCTCAGCAATTGATGAACTTGCCCGCTAACGTTCGCGCCGGGGGCAACACCAGTCCCTATAACTTCCTTCAGGTCCTGCCGGGGGTTCAAGCGGACGACTCGGGCAGCTTTTCCATCCAGGGCGGAATTCCATCTCAGACCCAGTACTCGGTCGATGGCATTTCCACAACGGACGTTACCGGTAACCAGCCCCTGTCCAACGCTTTCCCTTCATCTGAATCGATCTCAGAAATCAAAGTTCAGGGAGTCGGCAGCCCGGCTGAATATGGCCAGATTGGTGACGTCACTACCGTTTCCAAGAGCGGCACCAACGAATTGCATGGTGGCCTCTTCTGGTACACCCAGAACGCGGCTTTGAACGCCATAAATTACGGTTCTACTCAGAAGCCCAAACTGATCGCTAATGACTTCGGTGTTACCGTCGGGGGTCCGGTCGTTCTGCCGAAGATCTACAACGGCAAGAACAAAACGTTCTTCTTTGGAACCTACGAGGGTTTCCGCTACCCGCAAAGCTCCACCGTACAAGATGAGGTGCCCACGCAAGCGGAGCGCAACGGAAACTTCTCGGCTGAAGGCGTCACGGTTATCAATCCTTCTAACGGCCAGCCCTTCGCCAATAACACCATCCCTGCTGCACTGATCAGTCCCATAGCTTCAAAGATTCTCTCTCTGTATCCGCTGCCCAACGCGGGTGATTTGACCGCTACCCATGCGGCAAACTACATCCTCAATAAAGACGCCAGCTACCATTCGGACCAGTACGACATTCGTGTCGATCAGTATCTGAACAGCAAACAGTCCGTCTTCGCGCGCTGGACAGATAAGAACATTGCTTCGCTCTCCCCGCAGGCTCTGCTGCTGCCTTCCAATTCGAATCCGGACGTCTATCACCTGTTCGTGGTGGCCTACAATTACTCCATCAAACCGGACCTCTATAACGAATTCCGCTTCGGCTTCACCACGGACGATAACGGCTATTCCAACTCGTTCAATGGAGCGAGCTTCTCGCAAAGCCTCGGCCTTCAAGGATTGGTTGGCCTACCGGCCTTCTTCAACGGGCTGCCGGAAATCGACATCAACAATCTCAGTAACTTCAGCGCAGACCGGCTTCAAGGCATTACTCATAGCCGCACTTACCAGGCGGTAGACAATATCACCTGGACCAAGGGTCTGCATACTGTTAAATTTGGATTCGACTACCGTCACATTCAAGCAGTTGACCCGCTCGGGTTCATCGGGGGCGATAACTATGGAAACTTCCAGTTCAATGGAAGCTTTACCAACGCACCGTTCGGTGATTTCCTTCTGGGAATTCCCAGCACCACGGGTTTTGACAACGTTCAGCAGGATAACAACGGCAGCTCCAATCATTACAACGCTTACGTCCAGGATTCATTCCGCGTCAGCCCGAAACTGACTCTCGAATACGGACTTCGCTTCGAATATCATCCCGGCTACACGGATGCATCCGGCAATATCGGTAACTTCAATCCCAGCATCGCCAAGTCGGGCGAAGTAATTTACCCGAATGGCTCCGCCAACCTGCTTGCCACCGGCTTCTTGCAGAGCGCTAACGCCTGTCCTACATTGGGCAGCACCAGTGGGCCCAGCCTGAACGGCGCTCCGTGCATGCCGGTTCTTTCCGCCAGCCAAGCCGGCTTGCCGAACAGTTTGCGTACCGCGCCCAAACGCTTCATGCCGCGCTTCGGTTTCGCTTATCGGCCGTTTGACAACAAGACTGTCTTCCGTGGTGGATTCAGTATGTACAACACGGAAGTGTTGGGGTCCATTTACTACGCACTTACCGGCACCCTGCAATCCGCTACGTACACTTACAACAACAGCCTGGTCAATGGCGTTCCCGCCATTCAGTGGCCCAACGTCAAAACGGGTGGCTCTGGAATCACGGTTCCTCCAGCCGGTACGGACTACTTCGGAACCGCGAACCAAATCCACTACAAAGATCCCTACACGATGCAGTGGAACTTCTCCATTGATCGGGACCTCGGCTTTAACACCGGTCTGCGTCTTTCCTACATCGGTATGGGAACTCGCGACTTAGTTTGGGCGCCCAACCTGAATCAGTCTTACTACTCCACCACGCCCTATGTCGATCAGCCTTTAAGCAGTCGGCCGTTCCCGAACTGGGGCGTTATCAATACGCGCGCCATTGGCGCCACCGCTAACTACGAATCGGCACAGATCGAAATCAACCACCGCTACAAGAGCGGCCTGGTTGTGAACACCGCCTATACGTTCGCCAAGGGCTTAGCCGACAATGCAGGCTACACCACCGGCAACGGCAATCTTTCCTTTGCGGGCGAAAATGCCGGTTCGCGGACAATGGATGCCGATAACCTCAAAGCCGAATATGGCCCGGTGGCAGGCACCCGCAAGAATCGTTGGATCTCCTCCTTCATTTACGAGTTGCCAGTTGGTCGCGGCCACGAGTTTCTGGGCAACATAAATCGCCTTGAGAACGCCTTGATCGGCGGTTGGCAGGTGAGCAGCATCTTCCTGATCCAGTCCGGTCCTTATCTCACTCCGTACTTCAGTGGCGGAGATCCGTCCGGTACGGGTTCCGGCGTCATCGGTCGCGCTCAGGCGCCGGATATCCTCAGCAATCCGAATATCAACAATCCCACCGCCGGTAACTGGTTCAACACGGGCGCATTCACCTGCCCTGGAGTTGCTAACTGGGTCCCCGGAACTGCTTGCTTAATCGGCAACGGTCAGGGCAATCCAATCGGTCGTTTCGGTAATGCAGGCGTCGGTTCGGTCATCGGACCCGGCACAGTCAATCTCAATGCCGGTATCTCCAAGCGCTTCGCAATTACAGAAAGAATCAGCATGAAGATTGAAGGCTCCTTCACCAACGTGCTGAATCACGTCAACCTTGCGAACCCGATTCTCTCCATCGATAACAGCAGCGTCGGACAAATCACCAGCGCCCGCGGTTCTGACTTCGGAGGCAGCCGCACCGGCCAGGTAGGCGCCCGCATCGATTTCTAACTAAGCTTCCCAACGGTAGCTTAGACTTTTGAAATGGATTGGAAAACCAACGGGGTCAAGATTGTTCGCAGTGACAATCTTGACCCGAACACCCCTCAAACACCAGGAATGTCCCGCGCCGCGGCAATCACTCATGCCGCAACCGGAGCCAGCAAGCTGTGGGCGGGAACCGTAACCGTTAATCCCCACGCTAAAACAGGCCCTCATCACCACGGCGAGTTAGAGACTGTCCTTTATGTAATTCGAGGGCGTGCTCGCATGCGCTGGGGCGACCAACTGGAATTTACTGATGAAGCCGGACCCGGCGATTTCATCTACGTCCCGCCTTTTGTCCCACACCAGGAAATCAACGCTGGTTCCGAGACCTGCGAAGCTGTCGTCGTGCGCAGCGGGCAAGATCCTATCGTCGTCAACCTGGCTATAGAGACTCCGGAACCGGCCAGCCCAGGAACTTCAGACCAACCGTTCCATCCCGACCGCGCCTAATAACCTCAACTCCATACGTCTTTCATCGTTCATTCCAAGAAGCTGAATCGTCGCGCGTCCAACCGGCGTTAGCCCAATCATGCGGCAATTCTCAAATTGAAAATGTTCATCCCACAGGTCAAGTCGAGGATGAAATAGCCTGACGAGTTGAACCGTCACCGGATCAATGGCCGCTATGTTCGAACCTTTGTTAATGTTGCACGATGGCAGGCTAGAGCGAGATTATCTATGTGGTCCGCATCGCCATGTTGCCGTGAGATCACATGCTCAATATGATGGGTCGCAGCACAACATGCCTGCTGAACAAGGCAGTATTCGCATTGATTCTCGGCCCGCAGCCGAACGAAAGCGCGTAATGCTGGACTCAACTCTAGCGATTGCCCGTTGAAATGTGCTTAGCGGTCTTCAGCTTTATAATAGAGATCAAGTCAGTGGTGTTAATCAACGCTTCGTACTCAGACCGCTCTTCGGCGCTTAACTTGCCGTCGTTAGCAGACTCTGCCAAAGTGTCCATGCGTGCTTCTACAGTGGGACTTATGTTGAAATGGGCAATACGCTGAGCAGACTCAGCATTGAAACACTCGCTGAATGGATCCAACAACCGATCTAAAGCTGTCCCTGCACTTGCCACAATCTCAAGCTAACATTTCCGGTCGCCTTTTAAAATATCCACGCGCAATAAAACAGCAATACACCCATGTCCAGTTTTCAACAATCCGTTAAGAATCTGGGCTTTACCGGCATCTCATTTGCCCTAATTTTGGGGTTATGCCTGCTTTTCTATTTTCTTGGAAATGCTGTATTGACAGCGCTGACCGTCCTTCTGCTCATCCCTCTAGCCGCCGTTGTTCTGTTTCGAATTCTTCGCTGGATCCAACTTCACGCGCTCTGGAGCGTCCGCAATCGGCTTCTCTTCGTTTATTGGTTAATGGCGATTCTGCCTTTGTTGCTAATCCTTTTGCTTGTCGGCATGAGCGCTTGGGCATTTACGACCGAACTAGCTGTTTATCTGGCCACGGCCGCACTCGAAAGACGTGTGGATTCAATCAACAACGCCATGCATTTCCTCGATGGCATGACGACGGAGCAGCGTTCCACGGCGGCCGCTGATTTCCAAAAAGGCGTCAGCCACGAGTTTCCCAATTTCCGCCTCTACATAAGCGACGATTCGGGCCAGCATAAATATCCGCCCGAAATCCCTGACTTAAACCTACCGAAAGGCTGGGGAAGCGCCAATGGCCTGCTGGTGGTTGACCACCGTTTCTACGGTTGGTCGCATATTGTTGGTCCGCATGCTGAAATCACAGGTCTCGCTCCACTCTCCGACGCATCTATTGGCCGAATCGTGCCAAATCTGGGTAGTATCCGGCTTATCGAATTTACGCACGCGGGCAGGAACGCAGGCCATCCCGAAAGGAGCGACGGTTCAACCGACTCCACTCTCCTGCCAAAACCTATAAACCGGCTGGATGTACCCCTGGTTTGGGTGGCAAGTGTCAATCACTTCCATCTGGATAAGCCAAACCAGCGCTTTGAGGCTGTCCTGTACATCAACACCCGCCCTTCCGCCGTTTTCAGTGCGGTATTCGGCAAGGCGGAGTCCTTCCGCGGCGCTCTTGTTCAGATCATCATTTCCGTCGCCATCCTCTTTTTGATTGTGGAGGGCGCGGCCATCGTCATCGGCCTGCGTCTCTCCAGCAGGTTAACCAGAGCGGTCAATCAGCTTTACGAAGGCACCCGTCGCGTCATTCGTGGCGATTTCCACCATCGCATTCAGTCAAACTCGAAGGACCAGCTAGGCGAACTGGCGGAATCCTTCAATCAGATGACCAGCAATCTGGAGCGTCTGGTCGCCGTAGAAAAGGAGAAGGAGCGTCTCCAGACCGAAATCGAGATTGCACGCGAGGTGCAAAGCCAGCTTTATCCTAAAGTTGCGCCGCCGATGCGGGGACTGCAACTTAGCGTGGTCTGTGACCCCGCTCGCCTGGTCTCCGGCGATTACTACGATTACACCGAACTCGGCCAGCATCAGCTTGCCTTTGCTATCGGTGATGTTGCCGGCAAAGGCATCTCCGCCGCGCTTCTCATGGCCACCCTTCAAGCTGCCCTGCGGTCCCAGGTCGCTCACTGCGAAGCCGCCAATCTTTCCATGGAATCGGCTCGTGTCGTGTCGCAACTCAACCAGCAGATCTACGCCCACACGGCGCCGGAAAAATATGCTACTTTCTTCTTCGCTTTGTTTGACCAGCCTTCGCAGACTCTGACCTATACCAACGCGGGACATCTCTCCCCGTTTTTGCTTCGCAATGGTGAATACACCGCGCTCGATTCAAACGGCACTGTTGTAGGTGCATTCCCTTTCGCGAAATATGATTCCAGCAGCATCGTCATGCATCGGGACGATCTCCTGGTCTGCTATACAGATGGCATCACCGAGCCCGAAAATCCCTATGGCGAAATGTTCGGGGAAGATCGGCTCATGGAACTGGTCAAAAGACATTCTCATCAGCCCGACTTCGAAATTTTGCGCATCGTCTTCGAAGCTGTTCGAAGCTGGACCGGCACTCCCGAACTCTCCGATGACATGACACTGCTGCTTGCGCGCGGAGTCCAACTTACGTGACTATCCTGACTGCCTCTGAAATGCGCCAAGTGGACCGCCTGACCATAGAAGCGGGTATTCCGGGCCTGATCCTCATGGAAAACGCCGGCTCGCGCGTAGTGGATTTCCTTCGCGAGAAGTTCCAACCGCTTTCCGAACATCGCGTCGTGGTTATTTGCGGCAAGGGAAATAATGGCGGAGATGGCTTCGTCGTGGCGCGCCAGCTATTCACCCGTCACCTTTGCAAATCGCTCGATGTGATTGCACTGTTCGACAAACCCTCCCTCACCGGAGACGCGCTCGCGAACCGGAATATGCTCGACGTCTGTGAGTGCCCGGTCACCGGTTCTTTGCCTACACAGCCGCAACTGGCAACAATCGTCATTGATGCAGTACTCGGCACAGGACTCGCGGGCGAGGCAAAAGCCGTGCCGCTGGATGCCATTCGAGCAATTAACAATCTCTTTCCGCTAGCAAAGATAGTCGCCGTCGATATTCCCTCCGGACTGCCGTCCGATGAGTCGAAACCGACGGGTGAGTTCGTCAAAACGGATTTCACCGTCACATTTACGGCCCCAAAACCCAGCCAGTGCCTGTCGCCTGTCTATCAGCACTGCGGGAAACTCATCGTCTACCCCATTGGCTCCCCCGCATCATTCTTCGAAACAAAGCCTGTCCATCTCACGACGGAACCAGACCTGGCTCACCTCTTCACAAAGCGAGCCTGCGATTCAAACAAAGGCATGTATGGTCATGTCTTTGTGGTCGGCGGCTCCTTTGGGAAAAGTGGTGCGCCGGCGATGGCTGGACTTGGAGCCTATCGCGCCGGTGCTGGTCTGGTGACCGTAGCCGTGCCGAAAAATATTCTCACCGCCGTAGCCGCCTACCGCCCCGAGTTGATGACCGAACCGCTCGAAGAAGTCGAATTCAAACGCGCCACTGTGCTCGCCGTTGGTCCTGGCATGGGCATCAGCGAAGAAACCGTCCAATACGTCAAACGCCTGTACGCCGAAGTGGACATTCCCGCCGTCTTTGACGCCGACGCGCTAAACGCCCTTTCCGGTAATCTCGGTCACACAGATAAGATTCGGATACTCACGCCGCATCCCGGCGAGATGAGCCGCCTGATGGGCATCAGCACCAAAGAAGTCCAGGCAGACCGTTTGGGCAATGCGCAAGCCTTTGCCAAAACATGCGGAGCCACTATCGTCCTCAAAGGCGACCGCACCATTATCGCCTTTCCAGATGGTGAAACCTGGGTCAATCCAACTGGTTCTCCCTCTATGGCGACCGGCGGTACTGGCGACATCTTGACCGGTATGACCGCGGGCATGGTCGCTCAGCATCCACAAGACTGGAAGCGAGCTGTTTGTGCAGCCGTCTGGCTGCACGGCCGCTGTGGCGAACTGGCCGCGAAACATCTCGGCGAAGAATCCACTCTCGCTACTGATCTCTTAACCTACCTGCCCGAGGCCATGAATGAACTCCGCCCGCCGGTTTGAAACCCATTCCGACGAGGAAACACAAGCCGTAGGCCGTCAAATTGCCTCGCTTCTTCCCCCGCACGCCATTGTCCTGCTAATCGGCAATCTGGGGGCAGGGAAGACCACCCTCACCAAAGGCATAGTAGAAGGCCGAAACGCCGCGCCCGCCGATGAAGTCTCCAGCCCCACTTTCACGCTCATTCACGAATACGGCGAACCGGTCACTGTCTATCACGCCGACCTCTACCGCCTGGATACCGTGGAGCAAGTCAGAAGGCTAGGTCTCGAAGAGCTGTTTGATCGTCCGGCGCTTCTACTGGTCGAATGGGGTGAGCGCTTCCCTGAACTCTTTCCGGAAGACCACATCAAGATCAGAATCGATCATGCCGGGGAAGATAAGCGCCACATCACTTACCAGCCCGCCTGACGCATTCGGAGCGCGATACGCGCCCCATATTGCGGCTTCTGTCCCGGCTTCCAGTGCAACGGAGCCGGCAGAACTTCAGCAAGTTTAATCGCCTGCTCCCGCGAAAGGCTCGATGCCGGAACCAAAAAGTAAACGCGCGCCGCTGCATCGCAGCCAAAGATTCCCGGCCCAAACTCCACCACGTTTAAATACAGTTCCAATATCCGCTTCTTGCCCAGAATGACTTCGGTCAACGGCACCATCGACATTTCCAGCGTCTTGCGAACCACGGAAGGCGCAGTACTCAGAAACAGATTACGAGTCAGTTGCTGGGTAATGGTGGACGCCCCGCGCTTGCGTCCGGCCTCCATGTCCTGTTCCACAGCCGCGCCCATCTCTTTCCAATCAAAGCCGTGGTGCTGATAAAACCGTGTGTCCTCAGCCGAGATGACGGCATGCGCCATATGGGGCGATATCCGCGATAACGGAACAAAGTGATACCGCTTTTGATAAGGCTCGCCATGCACCATTGCGTCAATGCGCCGCTCTATCTGCACGGCGGTCGATGGCGGATTCACCCATCGCAAAAGCAACAGCAGCAACGCAATCGCAACATAGAATGCCGCAATTGCCGCGAATACCCACGCAATAATCCGCTTCAAAAGCAGCTTGCGAGCGGGCGGCGCTACTTTCCTTCTCCGTGGACGGCGCGGCAAGTCAGGCCCGGTTGATCATGAAGGTGGCTGTACCCTCAAAAAAGCTCTTTAAGACATCCGCCGGCTCCTGCGGCAGTTGTACGTCAGAAAACGCATGCTCCATCAGCCTCATCCACCGGTTCCTGGCTGCTTCATCAATGACGAAGGGCGCGTGCCGCATGCGCAGCCTTGGGTGTCCACGCTCCTCGATATAGCTTTGCGGACCACCAAACCGATAGATGAGAAAATCGCAAAGCCGCTTCTCCGCCGCATCCATGTCACGGCCCTTATACATCGGCCCCAAAACATCATCCGCCGGAATCTGCGAGTAGAAAGCGTGAATCAATCGCCGGAAACCATCCTCGCCGATGGCAGCATAAACCTCGTTCTCTTCCAAAATCAAGCCACCGCCGCAAAGCTTTGCCAGTTCTTATTCTGTGATTCCGCTACCGGCCGGCACGTAATCTGGCCTCGATAAGTATTCACGCCTTCACACAGGGCCTTACTATGCTTGCAAGCTTCTTCCAAACCCTTATCGGCCAGCAGCAAAAGATAGGGCACCGTAGCATTGGTCAAGCCCAGTGTTGACGTATGCGGAACCGCCGCCGGCATATTCGATACGCAATAGTGCAGCACGCCATCAACGTAGTAGATAGGGTCTGTATGCGTCGTCGCATGCGACGTCTCAAAGCATCCACCCTGGTCAATCGCCACATCCACCACAACCGAGCCCTTCTTCATGGAAGCGATCATGTCGCGCCGCACAATCTTCGGCGCAGACGCACCGGGAATCAGCACTGCGCCTACGACTAGATCCGCCATCCGGACACTTTCGCGCAGCGTGTAGAGGTTCGAAGCCAGCGTCAGAATCGAATTGGAATAGATGTCGTCCAACTCGCGCAACCGGTTCAGATTGCGGTCGATAATCGTGACATTCGCGCCCAACCCGCAAGCCATCTTCGCCGCGTTATGCCCGACAACTCCGCCTCCGATCACCAGCACGTTTGCCGGCGCCACACCTGGAATGCCGCCCAGCAAAATACCGCGGCCGCCCATCGGCTGCTCCAGGTACTGCGCTCCCACTTGCACCGCCATACGGCCCGCCACTTCGCTCATGGGCGTCAGCAGCGGCAGTGAACCGTCCTGCTCGCGGATGGTTTCATAAGCCACCGAACTGACTCCCGCGTCTAGCAAGGCCTCGGTCAGTTCGGGCAGCGGCGCCAGATGCAGGTAAGTAAACAGAATCAGTCCCATGCGAAAAAAGCCATACTCGGACGGCTGCGGCTCCTTCACCTTCACCACCAGATCTGCCCGCTTCCAAACCTCAGCCGCGCTCTCCACAATCTCGGCGCCCGCCTCAGCATACTCGTCGTCGGTAAGCGAACTGCCGACGCCTGCCTGCGTTTCCACCAGCACCTGATGCCCCCGCTCATGCAGCGCGATCACCATGCTCGGCACGCAGCCTACGCGTGTCTCATGGTCCTTGATTTCTTTGGGAACTCCAATAATCACAACCCCATTGTTGCGCGATCACTTCACGCTAACTCATGATTGTGATCATGCCCCATCAGCGCCTCGCTGCCATCGCTCTTGTCGTTCGCGATTACGATGAAGCCAAGAACTACTACTCGAGCGTTCTCGGATTCCGCATCATCGAAGACCTCGATCAGGGCAATGGCAAACGCTGGCTCGTTGTCGCCCCGCCCGGCTCCGAAACGCGGCTGGTCCTAGCCCGGGCAACCACGCCCGACCAGTTATCCCGCGTGGGCAACCAAACCGGCGGCCGCGTCTTCCTGTTCCTGCACACGGACGACTTTCAACGCGATTATGCCTCCTATACTGCAAAGGGCGTTCAATTCCGCGAGCCTCCGCGCTATGAATCTTACGGAACCGTTGCGGTTTTCAGCGATCTCTACGGGAACCTCTGGGATTTGATAGAGCAGAAATGATCAGCGCCTGCGAGTGACAAACGCGTCAATAATTCGGCTGTGATTGCGGCTCTGCAGCAGGTGGAGCGCCCGGCGCCCCGTTTGCGACAGGACCACTCAACCCCGACGCCGTCGAAGCAGGCGCAACCAAAACAGGCGGACCACTTGCCGGCGAGCTTGTTGCCGATGTCCCCGCACCCGACGCATCATCCCGATGCGGCCCCAGTCCCAAACCAATCAATGACAAAGCCGATATCTTCCCATCATTCGGAAGCTTCTTGTCCGTTTGAAACTGCTTGAGCGCCGCCACCGAATCATCGCCCCACTGCCCGTCCACCGTACCCTTGAAATACCCTTGCGCCGCCAGCGCTTGCTGAATCTGCAGGTAACGCTCGGGGTCAGGATGCGTTTGATAACTCGGACCTGATGGTTTCCGGACCGCTTGCGGTACACGAACCCAACGGCCATTCACCTTCTTCAGAACCACGACAACTTTCCGCGCAGACACGGAGTGAGAAGCACCGGCAGAAGCCGCCTTCTGTGAAGCCGCGCGTCCATGCCCCGAGACCACCGCAGGTTTGCCTGCGGCGGCGGCAGGCCGCTTCGCAGGAACGGTCGCGGTCTTCTTAGAGCTTGTCTTCTTTGGGGACTGTGTATTCGATACGTTCGTCTTTTGCGCACGCTCGGCACGTGCCAAGCCCGTAAAGACAAAGGTGGCCAGGAGTGCTGCAACACCTAGGACCACTACCGGCTTCATAATCTATTCGGATCTTAACATTGAAATTAGAATAAGTGTCCCAGCTTCTCGCGCTTCGTCCGCATGTAATCGGAAGTTGAATCCATCTGCGGAGCTACAATCGGCGTACGCTCCACCACCCGGACTCCGCCCTTCTCGAGCGCAGCCACCTTGTCAGGGTTGTTCGACATCAAGCGGACCTCTGTAACTCCAAAATAGCGTAGAATCGCCGCCGGCAGAGCATAATCACGATGGTCCGCATCGAACCCGAGTTTTACGTTGGCCTCCACCGTGTCCAACCCGCCATCCTGCAGCTCGTAGGCGCGTAATTTGTTCAACAATCCAATCCCGCGTCCCTCCTGATGCTCATAGATCAGCAGGCCGCGCTGCTCGGCGACAATCATGCCCAATGCCATTTCCAGTTGTGACCGGCAATCGCACCGCAGACTATGAAACACATCCCCGGTCAGGCACTGCGAATGAATTCGCACCAATGGAGGCCCCAGGCCGGCCGACAGGTCGCCCATCTTCAAGACCACGGCCTCTTCCGTTTCGCTGGGCCGTACACCTTCGAAACCGTAGATCCGAAACTGCCCGAAGCGGCTCGGAAAATTCGCTTCCGCCACCTTATTAAGCCGCAAATCTGAAACCAACTCGTAATCCGGAACTTGGACCGCCACACCTTATTATAGAAACCAGACGGTAAATGTTGAATCAAGAGCAGTTAGCCGCGCTGTTGATCAAGGTGGCGGTCTCTGCTTCGCTTGCCAGCATCGTCATGCGTTTCGGGCGCTTCCAACGCATGCTGCTGCGTAATGAGCGTACCCTGCAGGAACGTCTGCACCTGGCTCTCATCTTCTCGCTTTTATTTGGCGCGAGCGCAGGCGTCCGCATACTCAGCCACGGTACTTACAAAGCCGTTGACCTGGCATTCGAAGGCGCCATCATCGCCGGTACCCTCGGCGGATACGTCAGCGGTCTGCTGACCGGCATATTTGTCGCTATGCCCGACATGTTCACCGGCCATTTCATGTCGCTGCCTTTATATGCCGCCGCCGGTCTTATCGGCGCGCTCATCCATGACCTCGCCCCGCGCCGCGAAGACATCTGGCACTTTTCTCCGTTCGTGGACCTGAACCTCTATCGTTTCATCCGCCAGATTCTGCGCTTGACACGCAAGGTGATCCAGCGCCGTGTGATTGAACTCGCTGCTTTCAACGTGGCTTGTAACGCGCTGGTTGTGGTGGCGGAAACTCTCCGCTGGGGTGTCCAAATACTAGCCTTTCACTTCGGCACCTTCGGTCTGTTCGAGGGCAAACTGCTTTTCAATCCCTACGCATTTCTGATTTCAGCAGCCACTACTCTTTTCGTGGTGACACTCCCCATTTGGATCTGGGGCAGTTTTCGCAATGAGCGCCAGCTCGAATCTCAGCATGCTCACCTGATTGAGGCGCGTCTGGCCGCGCTTACTAATCAGATCAATCCCCACTTCCTGTTCAACACGCTCAACTCCATCGCTACGCTGATCCGCATCAATCCCGAGAGTGCGCGCGACATGATTTACCGCCTCTCCAAAATCCTTCGCCGCCTGCTGCGCAAGACCGAAAGCTTCTCACCGCTCCGTGAAGAGATCTCATTCATGGACGACTATCTAGCCATCGAAATGGTTCGTTTTGGCGACAAGCTTCGCTTTGAAAAGGAAATCGATCCGCAAACGCTCGATTGGCCCATCCCCAGCATGATTCTTCAACCCATCGTCGAGAACTCAATCAAGCATGGGCTCTCCAGCAAAGTGGACGGCGGCACGGTTCGCATCAAAACCTGGCTGGAAAGCGGCTTGCTGAACATCCTCATCGCCGACGACGGCGTGGGCATCGAGGCATCGAAACTCGACCTGCTTTTTGAATCGGGAATTGGCGTTAGCAACGTAAGTGAGCGCCTGCGTGTCTTGTTCGGCCCGCGCTGCCGCATGGCGATTGAAAGCCAGGCCGGCGAAGGGACTCGAACATTACTGGAGATTCCTCAACGTGATGAGATGGTCACCGTCTCACCGGACGAAAGCTATGCTCCGGCGTTGCGTGATCAGGCTTTGCGCGCCGCTGCCAAACCGCTCAAGACGCCGCGCATGTAGGCGAAGCTCAATTTCATGCCCGGCATCGGGTTATCGGCATTGATCTCGTACTCCAGGTTCACTGAACCTTTATAGTTGATCGCAATCAACTCTTCGAAAATTCGCCCAATCGGCAACACGCCTTCGCCCACCGCCACCTGGCTGTCCTTCTCCATTTTGTTGCCCAGATCTTTGGTGTGCATATCCAGCAGCCGCGGCCCTGCCTGCGCAATGGATTCCACAATGTCTGCGCCCGTACGCGAGGTGTGGCCAATGTCCATGCACAAACCGCAGCGCGGGTCCATATTCTTCACCGCAGCCAGAACGCTTTGGGGCGTGGGAAAGTTCTTGTCCTCCGGGCCATGGTTGTGGACCGCGATCTTGATGTTATATTCTTCGACGAACTTCTCCAGCTTGGGCAGAGTCACCGGGGTGGGCGCGCACACAATCAGCGGAAAACCGGCTAGCTTTGCGTACTCGAACTTGCTCCTAATGTCCGCCTCATCGTCCTTCTGAAAGCTCACGTTGCCGCAGCCGACCAGCGTGATTCCGGCGTCCGCAAATTCTTTTTTAGCGGCCTCAATCTGCGCGGGGGTGCTGTCCATTTTCAAATGGAAATCTTTTATATTCAGGTACGGCGTTCCCAGTTCCTTGGTCATCTGGATCGCTTGTTCGCGGCTGAAATTCCGGAACGAATACGAGGCCACACCCAGCTTGATATCCGCGTTTGCAATCTTGAAATCCTGTGCCGCCAGGCCGCCCGGCAGCAAAGCGGCCCCTGTGGCCACGCCCGCTGCTTTAGTGATCCATGCACGTCTCGTCTGCATTTAGATTGCCTCCAACTCCTCTTCCAGAAGCTGCCTCTGATACAGCTCAGCATAGTAGCCGCCGCGCCGCTGCAGTTCCTGGTGCGTACCAATTTCTACCACACTGCCGTGACTCAAAACCACGATTCTATGCGCATTCTGAACCGTTGAAACCCGGTGCGAGATCAGAATCGTTGTCCTGTTCTGCATTACGTCCGCCAGCCCGTTCAGAATCTGTTCTTCCGTTACCGTATCCACGCTCGACAGCGCATCGTCCAGAATCAGGATCTTCGGATTCCGCAGAATCGCCCGCGCAATCGCCGTGCGCTGCTTTTGGCCCCCGGAAAGCGTCAGGCCGCGTTCTCCGATTATCGTTTCAAGACCGTTCGGGAACTGTGCAATGTCAGACGCCAAACCCGCGATTCCCGCCGCCCACTCAATTTGCTGCGGTGTCGCATCGGGAACGCCCCAGGCTATGTTTTCAGCCAGGGTTGCGCTGAACAGAAAGGTTTCCTGCGGCACGAATCCAATCTCACGCCGCAACGCCTCAGGGTCGTACCTTTTAAGATTCACGCCCGCAATTTCGACACTGCCCAGCGTGGGGTCCATCAGCCGCGGAATCAGGTTCACAAGTGTTGTTTTGCCGCTCCCGGTGTGGCCCACAATCGCCACTGTTTCGCCCGCCTGGATCATCAGGTCAATGCCCGAAATCACCTCGCGATCGCTGAACGCCACGCTGACATTCCGGAAATGAATATCCAGCAACTCGCCCTCTGATCCAATGTGGTGAATCTCACTGGCCGGCGTCGCGATGCTCGGTTTTTCATGCAGCATCTCATTAATCCGGTTCAATGACGCCGTCCCGCGCTGCATCAGATTTACTACCCAGCCGAAGGCAATCATGGGCCAAATCAAAATTCCCATGTAGGTGTTGAACATGACGAACGTGCCCAGCCCAATCTTGTGTTCCAGCAATTGCCGTCCGCCAAACCACAACACCATCAGGAACGTGGTTCCGATCAGCGCCTGCAGCAGCGGCATAAACAAGCCTTGTATGCGGGCCAGGCCGATATTGGAGCGGATGTACTCCACGTTGAGCTTCTCAAACTCCTCCACCTCAGCCTTTTCCTGTGCATAAGCTCGCACCACTCGCACGCCCGAAAGATTCTCCTGCACCCTGCTGCTGATGTCTGAGAACATCCGCTGTATCTCTTCGAACCGCTTGTGAATCTGCCGCCCAAACAAGATGACCGCCAGCGATACGAATGGCGCCGGCGCCAGCGCCATCAGGGTAAGCCTCAAATCGGTCTTCACCATGATGATGGCCGCCAGGATCAATGTGATAACCGTCTCCGTCCAATACATGACGCCCGGCCCCAGCATCATGCGAACGGCGTTCAGGTCATTGGTGGACCGCGCCATAATGTCGCCCGTCCGGTAGCGACCGTAGAAATCCTGCGAAAGCGTCACCAGCTTTTTGAAAATATCGTTTCGCAGGTCAAACTCGATATCGCGCGAGATCCCGATGATGATCACCCGCATCCAGTACTGAAACACGCCTTTTACCAGGCTCAAGATAATTAACAGCGCTGCGAATTGCAGCACTACTTGAATCCGGAATCCCCGCGTCAGCGAATCTACGCCGTACTTGATTACCAGCGGTAACGCCGCCGCTAGCGCATCTTTCGCCAGCAGTGAGCCCATTCCCAGAGCAAGCCCTTTTCGATAACGTCCCATATAGGGCAGGAGTGTAGCCAGAGACTTGAACATATAAAGGTGGCGGGTGTGCCTTTACTAATTTCCCAGATGCGCTCTCAAAAGTTCCTATAAGAAATTCACAACAAACCTTTGACGCAGATTTCACGATAGGTTAAGCTTTCCTCATGCGGAAATTCTAAATTTAGAATTTTCTCGAAAACTTCTGGATTTCCCGCTCTCCGCGTCTGAGTTAAGCCGGGATCCGTGCCTTCAAAAGTTTTAGTTCAGTTGCCTGGCTATGAGGCAACAGGAGAAAACGCTATGAGCGCTGTAGCATTACAGGCAACTCCCCTCCTCTACGATGAGGGCCTTGCCTATTGGGACGAGCTCACGCTGCAATGCCGGCGGCACGTAAACGCCATCAATGCCGTCGCGGCGCAGCATTCTTTGCCGGAACAGTATCGGATTGCCTGGCAGCCCGGGCCGCTGAGCGTCACGATCGTGCGCGAGGCCTACCCTACCACCGAAATCAATCTGCGCCTGGATTTCAAACACTGGGGGCCTTCCATCATCGGCTCCGTAAATGGTTACCGGGATGAAGACCATCGCTTCTATCCCGATGAATTTGAACACTCAATTGGCTGCGATGAAGACGAGACACCGGTCGTTATTACCGGCGAAGGCCTGAGCCTGACCCCGCATGCGTTCGCCAAGTGTCTAGCGCAGAATTTCCGCCGGTGTTTCCCGGGAATTTCTCTGCCAAGCCTCGAAAAGGCTTCTGATTAAGCGTTGCCGTAGACCACATATTCGTCTACATACCCACCGGTATCCGGCCCTCGATAGCCCAGCATCCAAAGCAGGGAACCGGCAGCGCCGGAGTCGCGCACGGTTTGCTGCCACGCGGCATAAGTCTGTTCGCGATTCGAGGATCCCGCCTCAATTCCATACTCTTCCAGCAACGCCGGTTTGTTCACCGCAGCCGCGGCTGAAACATGATCTCGAATCCAGCGGCCAGCCGTGTTTAAATCTAGCCCGCAACCCCACTTCTGCGGATAGAAGTGAAAAGTTCCAAAATCCATAGAATCCATCGCCAGCAGCGCATTCCAATCCACTCCATAGCGGCCATCGTATAGATGCCCCTGACCTTTTTTGTAGAAGAACCCCTCATCCCCCAACGCCACCAAGTGGTTGGAATCTCTCTCTTTCACAAAATTCGACATCGCGGCGACCCAATCCAGCAGCAAGTCCCGGCCGCCCTCCCTGCCGCAACGCGCTTCATTTGTCAGTTCCCAAGCCATGATCGCCGGCTCTTCGGAATACAACCGCCCGGTCACCGTATTCCGGCGAGTGAGGATCGCTTCGAGCCAGCGCTGATAAGCCGCACGCGTCAACGAATTCCGGTAAAACTCCGTCACGTCAGCACCCGGAGCCAACCACTTCACATAAGTCGCCATCCCGCCCAGCGAATTATTCCAGTAATTCACGAGGGGCAGAATCAGCCGGATTTCCGCCTCTTCCGCCGCTTGAATCAAATCGTCCAGCCGCGCTAAACCATTCGGTCCGTCGTTAATCTGAACCTGGCCGTCCCGGAAATACTGAAAGGCTGCTTGGCCTTCCTTGTAAGGGTCAGCCTGCAGAAATCCCCAGCACCGGACCACATTCGCACCCATGGTCTTCGCAGCCGCCAACGCGCCGCGCCGGCTCGCGTCACTGCAATACGCCAGGAAATAACAATTCACACCGGAAACCGCGAACCGCTCTTGTTCCAGCTCAAAATGGGTGTCTTTGGTTTTCACAAACGCGTTGCGCATACGATCATTATTCTGTGGAACCAATCCAGCTGATTGACGAAGATCTTTTCAAAGCCATCGCGAAAAAAGCAGGCGCCAGCCCGCGCAAACGGATGAATCACAACTTTCATTCCGGCGCGCACGACAATCCACATCGCTTCCTCAACGTGCTCTTGCGCGGCACCTACATTCGCCCGCACCGGCATCTGGATCCACCCAAATCGGAGGCCTTCCTGGTTCTTGATGGTATGGCCGACGTCATAATATTCGACGAATCCGGAAATATTGCTGATCGTTACCGCTTAGGCGACAGCGGGAAAGGAAGCAAGCGCTGGGGCGTCGATATCGCCCCGGGAGTTTGGCACACCGTCGTCGCGGTTTCTGAGCGCGTAGTCTGCTACGAAGTCAAACCCGGGCCTTGGGAACCGTCGTCAGACAAGGAATTTGCCACTTGGGCGCCGGCAGAAGGAGATCCGGAGGTCGAAAATTTATTGAGGCGCCTGATGCCCTGATAAGATTGCTTTAAAAGGGCCCTTAGCTCAGCGGTTAGAGCAGTGGACTCATAATCCATTGGTCGTAGGTTCAAATCCTACAGGGCCCACCAAGAAAATCAATAGCTTACAAGTCACTCTACGATCTCAGACCTAATCAGAACGGGATTTTCACAGGGACTGCCCGAACTTGGGTGCGACGTTGGCCTTTGGGCGAACGTCGGCAATAGCCTCGGGGTGCCGGTCGGGGGAGAACGAATTGCGGGTCCTTGTCGCTATATGTGTTGTTGAAGTAGTTCTATGCTCTCTCAGTGTTTTGCCCCTCGTCGGCCAACCAGTGAGCCCCGGCGAACTGAAGCGCCACGTCACGATATACCGGGACAAGTTCGGCGTTCCTCATATCCTCGGTGACACTGAGCAGGCGACGTTTTTCGGTTACGGGTACGCGCAGGCGCAGGACCACCTGGAGGGTATAGTGCTGCAATACCGGGACGCCCAGGGACGTTTGAGTGAGATTCGGGGCGATCAGGCTCTGGGCGACGGAAAACTGACGTTTAACGCCTCCGAATATCGCTGGGGCGGCGACTATTTTCAACGGCAAATGCGCACTTGGCAATGCGTTGCAGATAACAAGGACAAGATCGATCCAATCGTATATCAGATCTTGGACGCATTCGCCCAAGGCGTCAATTATTACATCCACGAACACCGGTCAGAGATACCGGCCTGGATCGAAGACGTCAGCGCGATTGATATCGAGGCGCTAGAACGGAGCAATTACATGCGGTTCTATAGCGTGGACCCAGCGCTATTAAAACTGGAAGGGACGTCGCGAACATTCGATTCGTTCGGATCCAACCAGGTCGCCATTGCCCCGGCAAAATCCGCAACGCAAAGAATCATACACCTTGAGCATCTCCACATGCCATGGAGTAATCGTTTTCAGAATTATGAAGCACATCTCATCACACCAGGAAAGTTAGATGTAGCCGGTATTAGCTGGTTCGGCAGCCCGTTCTTCCTGGTCGGGTTCAATGAGAAGATCACCTGGTCGGTGACGTGGAACCAGCCCAACATCGCGGACGTATATGAAGAGCGATTAAACCCGGCGAACTCGAAGCAGTATCTGTATGAAGGAATCTGGCGTGACATGCGGGTCGAATCTGCAGCCTTGCGCGTTAAACAGCCCGACGGCTCTATCAAGACGCTCTCGCGGGCCTTGTACTACACGCATCACGGACCGGTGGTCGGCTTCGACGATGAACATCATCGCGCGTTCTCCATCAAAGTTCCGAACTTCGACGGTGTCAACTACTCCACCGGCTTGTATGCACTGATGAAAGCAAACGGCATCGCAAGCTTCAAGGCAGCGCTGGCAAAACAGTTGATCCCACGCTGGAATTTTCTGTGTACGACCGCCAGCACAATCTACTGGGTGCATAACGCGCTGGTCGCTCAACGCGATACAAGATTCGATTGGACGAAACCGGTGCCCGGCTGGCTGAAGGATACCGAGTGGGGACCCTATCTGCCATTCTCTGCCAATCCTCAGTTGGAAAATCCTGCGTCCGGCTTTCTTCAGAACTGCAACAACCCGCCCTGGCTGGCGACCCGTAACAGCGGAGTGGATCCATTAGCTCCTACGCCGTACTATCTGGAGCACCCGCTGAAGGCAAAGACGGTCTTGTTCGATCAGATTCTCAAGGCAGTAGGTCGTCGGACTGGTGAAGAACTTCTGAACCCACGGGGGGAAAGGGTGTTCTCTTTGATAACGGCGTCGAACAGAAAATTTTCGCTCGAAGACATGATCGACCTCGGATTTGATACTTATGTGCTGGCATCGGACGTGATTGTTCCGTTGCTCGATGAAGCATCACGAGATCCAGAACGCAGAACGGACATGAAAGCCCAACGGGCGGTCGCGTTGCTTCGTACCTGGAACCGCCAGTCTACGAAAGATTCCTACGCCTTCACTTATCTCTTTTATTGGGCGAAGGCTTATCAGAAGCTTTATTCGATGGAAGCATTCGGCCGATTTGTCGACAATGCCCGTCAACGGATCGATATCCGCTCGTCAAAGGAGGAGCAGCAGGCGTGGCGGGCTCTAGATATGGCCGTCGCCTACATGGAGCACACATACGGCAGATTGCCGGTTCGCTGGGGCGACGTGAATAAGGTTGCGCGGAATGGCGTGTTTCCAGTCGGCGGAGCCGATCTGTTCGACGTTCTTCACCCTGATACCGGTTCGGAGCAAGGCAATGGGCAGATCTATTGCGATGGATCGTGGGGTCACATGATGATCGTGATGGAGGGCGCGCCGAAGCAGATCTGGAGCCTGCTGCCTTTCGGAGAATCGGAGCACGTGAACAGCGTGCATTACAACGACCAGGCAATCCTGCACAGTCAAAGGAAGGTGAAGCCATTCTGGTCCACTCCTGCCGATATATTGGCCAATACTGAATCAGTTTGGGGCGATTCGAACCGAATGCGCCAAGCTGGTCTGCTCCGTCAGTAAACGAATGCGTAAGTCGGCTTGTGACCGCTCACCTTTGCGAACGCGGCGAGTAAGTTCTCCAAGAGGTCAAACGGGGAGTCCGTTGAGGCGCGTATCTGGTTGTAAGTGTGGGTACCAGGGATAGGTTCCTGCACTTTAGTGAAAGCACCGGCACTTCAGATTCACGCCCACCCGCTTCGTTGTCATGCCGACGCGACAATCTCCTCCCGCCGCGCTTTGCCAGAGAAGCAAGACGATGAAGGAATATGCCGCCCGCGGCCCTTCCTGCACATTGCCAGCTTTGCTGAACTTCATGAACACTCAGGTAGAAACTGCATCGGGCGTATCGCCCAGTCCTGCTTTCGTCATCGACCGCGATGGGGATAAGATAGAGCGCGCTTAGCCGAGCTGATTTTCCGTGGCCGACATGAATCCTCCTTGCGAAATTCACTGCACGTTAAGCAGAATTGAGGAATCAGGATGATCTCGAGACGAACCTGGATACAAGGCATAAGCGCCTCGGCGCTAGCGCTCCCCGCTCTTCCGGCAGCGCTACCGGAACGGGGCCTTCCGAAGATTTGTTTGGAAATTGGGGCAGGCAGTCTGGCGGCGGGAACACTAGACGATGCCGGCATCAGGCGCGTGAAGCAGCTTGGCGTTGATTATGTCGTGATGGGCGGTCCGAAGATTCCCTGGAGTGAAGCCGAGGTAAAGTCTCGCATCGACAAGCTCAAGAGCGGCGGTTTGACGTTGTTCAACATGATGATTGGCGGTTTTCCGAAAACGCTCTACGGTCAGCCCGGGCGTGATGAAGAGATCGAGAGTGTGAAACAGTCGATTCGCGCGGCTGGCCGGGCCGGTCTTCCCGTAATTGAATACAACTTTTACGCTCACCGTATCGTGGAAGGCTATTACGAAGAGACCGGCAGAGGAGGCGCGGGATTAACCGCGTTTGATGATGCGCGGGTGAAGAACCTTCCGCCTCTCGCGGCCGAGGGCGTCCATAGCCTCGACGAGATGTGGCGGAACGTCACTTACTTCCTGAAAGCCGTGATACCGGTGGCGGAGCAATCGAACGTGCGCTTGGCGCTTCATCCGAATGATCCGCCTGCGCCGCTAAGCCGTGGTTCAGGCCAGATCATGGGAACAGTGGCAGGTTGGAAGCATCTGGTTAGTATCGTCGAGAGTCCCGCGAATGGCATCACCTTCGATTGTGGCGTCACTCGGGAAATGGGAGAAAATCCGGTGGAAGTCTGCCGGTATTTCGGAGAACGGGATTGCATCAATCATGTTCATTTCCGCAATGTCCGGGTGCGGACGCCGTATGAGGACTATACGGAGGTTTTCATTGATGAAGGGCAAATTAATATGTTTGCCGTGATGAAAGAGTTGGTACGTCAAAAATATAGCCGCACCCTCTATCCCGAACATCCGAGAGCACTGGACGCAGACAGAGAGCGGCCTGGATTTAAGAGCTATTATCCGGGCGGAGGCGGCTACACCGGTTTCGCTTACAACGTGGGATACGCGAAAGCCATGCTCCAGGCCGCTACCACCGATCTGGAATCAGGCTCTTAGTTTTCCTTGTGGTGCGGCTGCGTGGCTTTTCGCAGCAGTTCGTCAAATTCGGAGCGCGGCATTTTTACCATCTCGGGATGCGCATCAATCCACTTTGCAAAGGCTGCATATTTTGCCGCATTCCAGCCGCCTTCGAACTCAGCGCCATTTTTGCCTTGACGATTCAACTCGAAATTGAAAGCGTCCTTGAGGTTCGTGAACTCTGCCGAACTGATTGCGGATTCAGCCAGAATGGCCGGTATGAAAAGAACTCCATCGGTTTTGGCCAACACCAAATCGCCTGGTAGGACAACGGCGCGCCCGATGCGGATAGGCGAGTTGATAGCTGTCAGCGTCATCTGGGCCCACGCAGAAGGGTCCGCCCCACGATAGAAGCCATTAAAATCCGGGATTTCGCGGTTCTCTTCCTGATCTCGAATCCCGGCATCAAAGACAAAACCGGTATGGGTATGGGCAGCGATAGCGTTTCCCAGGTTAGACCCAATGAGCGTACCTTCAATGATCTTTCCAAAGCCGTCCGCGACGTAAACGTCGCCTAGCTGGAGTTCATTTATCGGCCAACTATTGTTGAAGCTCACTCGTCCTTCCGCCTTACCCTCGGCAGCTATGGCCTTCGTCATATCGGGCCTGACAGGCATGTACTGAGCAGTGAGCGCGCGGCCGGCAAACGGCTTTTCTATGTGGAGAGCTTGCCAGCCACTCTCAAACTGATTGCGGTAGCCTTCTTCGCGCAAGTAGTCCCATACATCCTCAATGGACACAGTCAGCGCGCGCTTCAGCAGATCGTCAGGAACTTTGGGACGGCCGTCGGGAAAGCGGTCGCCCTTCCAATCCGACGTGTAGAACATCATTTGTTCTCTCGTCATCTTCACTTGAGCGGCGGCGGGCAGAGCTGTGAAGGCAAGGTAGGCCGCCAGTATGGTAAGAACTGTTTTTCTCATTAATCCTCTAAGTGCTTTTTAGACGGCTTTCTGAACCTTACGCGGCGGTGTCATGCTCCACAGCCGGTCCCACGAATGCTCCTTGTCCCATTGGGGAGTGGGTTCAAAGAAACCTGTGTCAGGCAGAAGGTGAGCCCTTACGGCATCTTCGTTCAGCGTGATGCCGAGTCCCGGCTTATCAGGCACTGCAATGAAGCCCTTATTGATGATCGGTTTCTCGACGCCCTCCACAAGATCCTGCCACCAGGGAACATCGAGCGAATGATTTTCACAGGCGAGGAAATTTTCCGTCGCCGCCGCGCAGTGCACGCTTGCGTATGCGCCTATCGGCAGCCCCGCGTAATGCAAGGCCATCGGGACCGCGTACTCCATGGCCATGTCACCGATCTTATGAGTCTCGAGAATGCCGCCTGATGTTGAAATATCGGGCTGGATCTTGCTGACGGCGTGATTCCTGCACAGGTTGGCGAATGGTTCTTTCAAATAGATGTCTTCGCCCGTGAGAATGGGCGTGGGGCTCTCGTTCGTGATGTGTTGCAGAAGCTCCGTATATTGCCAGGGAACAACATCTTCCATCCAGGAAAGATTGTATGGTTCATAAGCTTTGCCCAATCGGATGATGGAATGGACGCCAAGGTGGCCCAGGTGATCCATGGAAAGCGGGATCTCCATTCCCACTGCTTCGCGGATAGCCGCAACGTAAGCGACAAGCATTTCTATGCCCTTATCTGTTACTTCATTCGCTAGAAACGGATGCGGAAGATTTGTGGTCTCCCACTTACTCTGTCCAGAGGGACTGGTCAAAGTGCCCGGGGTGTCGGAGACCATCTCGATTCCCAGGTCCATCTTCAACCAGGTCAATCCCATCTCTTCCTTGCGGGCCTTCATTCGCCGCGCGTAAGTCTGGATGTCCTTTGACTCCACTGTGTCTGCGTACAGGCGGATGCTGTCCCGGAACTTTCCACCCAGCATTTGGTAAATCGGCACGGCATAAACTTTGCCAGCTATATCCCAGAGCGCCTCCTCAATGGCGACCACGCCGCCGGCCTGGCGGGCCTCGCCGCCAAACTGCTTGATTTTCTCGAACAGGAAAGTAATGTTAAGAGGATTTTCCCCGATAATCCGGCTCTTTAGAAAGAGAGCGTAGGTCGGGCTGGCGCCGTCCCGAACTTCGCCAAGGCCGTACACGCCCTGGTTGGTGTCCACGCGAATAATGGTGCAAGGGCTGGGGCCCGGCTTCTTCACAGTGGCCACGCGCAAGTCGGTGATTCTTAACTTTGACGGACTGGAATTTGTGTTGACATTTTGAATCCGTGGTTCCGGATTGCCATCCGCCTTGGCATTCAGCGACAAGCCGGCGAGCGCTGCGGCCGACGCCTTGAGTAGGTTTCGTCTGCCAATTATTCTGGGGTTCTGGTTGGACATTCTTTTCTCTCCGCGGTGACGGAATGCCGCTAAGTACACATAAGGCGAAGTACAGGTAAGAAGGATATCAACTGGCGCTATGAAATTGAGAAGGGCATTCACGTTGGTACCCTGCTCACGTATCCGCAATGCGGTACGCCGAATGATTCTATATCTTTCATGCCTGTCAATTGCTTACGCGCAGCAATAGGCTGGCGAGCGGGGTTACCGGCGCTATCAAAGTTCCTGCGCTTTTTTGCCAGGTGCTAACGGCACCGGAGGTGAATTTGGTCGTAACATCCCCATACGTTTGTGCCGAAGCGTGATGATGCGCAACTGACAAATCTCATCCATACAGGCCTTTCGAAGTGACGAATGCCGGCGTTCCCGAACATAGAAGGCGAAAGCCTAGGTGAATTGATTGGATTTCTTCGGAGCTTAAAGTCGAAGGAAACGGAACCGCGTTTCGCCTTTCGCTTCTTCAGATTGCTACTGTCCAGCCGCAAGGCACGCGCTGTTATGTTCAATCCGCGCCGCATCGCGATCTCCCTGGCCGCCGTCCACAAGTCTTCCGGAAGCTGCTCCCGAAACCAATGACTGCCGCGGAACTCCTCAACCCCCTCCCCAGCTCTTCTAAGTCCTGGAATCCGCTGCTGTACTTTGGTCGCTCATTGCTCCCGCCCTGCGCCTGCTGCTGACGCTAGCAGTTTCTTAAGCTCTTAGTCACGCGGACTTGGAGGTCCTCTGTAGCCTCAGCTGCTTTAGCCTTCTGGCCCTTGCGCTCAGTTCTGAAGTCGAGATCATGGGTGAAACGCAAATACGATCCGTGACACGATACCCATAGAGTCCGAATGCAATTCGGCTAAGGTTTGGGCGTCGGGAGGTCGTATGCGCAGAAGCAGCCGAACGGTCGGCATATTCTTGGTGCTCTTTAGTCTCATGGCACTCTTTGCCAGTCTGAGCAGGGCGCGCGTCACGGCGCTGCATGGCTCCGATATCGTGGGGCTTCTTGGCGCAGGCGCATGCATGGGCATAGGCATCATAGGGCTATTCGGCAGGCTAAGGATACGCGACGAGTAAGCACGCTGTGTAGGGGCCACTTTCGAAGCAACGGCAATGATCTATCGTTCCACCGCAATTGGCTGATTCTCCGGGCGCCGGAAATCAGTGACTCCGCTCAGGTCTGCGAGCGAGCGCTGTCAATTCCAGAATTCGTTGTAATAATAAATCTATCTTCGATGGTTGCGCGATCAAAGAGGCTCAAGTGCCGCTTATTGGAGTAAATCACTTGGTCAGCACGTACAGAGACTTTCGCGGGAACTAGGGTTCACCCAAGCCCCACCCCATCCGACCTGCGAGGCCTTTGCTAAAGGCGATAAGGAATGCGTCCAAGTTGCTTCCATCCGAGCGGAATGCTAATTTGACGTTAACAATTCCAAAGGCACTCGGCACAATCCTTCCTCCGAACACTCGCAGGTTAGCCTGTGTTGAAGTATAAATTAAGATCGCACTGTGACTCAAGAGCTTTTGTGTAAAAACTACCAGAGGCTGAAAATTTTACCAGCAAAACTAAAGGATATATGTTACGTACTTATGCCGCTATATCAATCTCACTGATGGCGAGCACTCCCCAAACCACTGATTTGTATAGTTCAAGTACTCTCTCCGGTATTAGTCACCAGTTGGCTGACAAAAAGCAGCCTTTCGCCTCCCGGGATCTGAAGCGTTACGGCAACCACTACACGATGGTCGCTTTCCGCTCCCAAACCGGCTCGGCTGAAGTTCATGAGAAGGAAGCCGACATCTTCGTCGTGGAGGATGGCGACGCCAACATCATCCTTGGCGGAAAACTGGTCGGCGGCCATGTCCAGAAGCCGGGCGAATTGCGCGGCACGGGCATCGAAGGCGGCGAAAAGCAGCCTTTGAAAACCGGCGATATCCTGCACATCCCCGCCGGCGTGCCTCACCAGATCCTGGTTACACCCGGCAAGCCCATCACTTATTTCGTGGTGAAAGTCACCGGGCAGTAAGTGGCCGCTGGCTGGCTACTAACCCTTCTAGCTGTCTGCGGAATCCTGGCCGGAGTCTTTCTCGTCCGCTCCGGAAAATCATCTAACTATCTCGCCGCGGCCGGCGGTGGCTTGCTGCTCGGTATTTCGCTCTTCTGGCTGGTGCCGGAGGTGGCGGAAACCGCGGGCTTCTTCCGGTCACTGCTATTTGCCGGCGTAGTTGCCACCGCTCTCGCGCTCCTCGACCGCGCACTCACCCACCGTGGTCATTCCGCTCATAAGGGCGTCATCTGGCCCATACTGGTAGCCACCGCTTTCCACAGTCTGCTGGATGGTTGGAGCGTCCGTCTGCTTAATACGGGCGCACTCACGAACCTCATGGTGGTCATCGGCCTGGCACTGCACAAATTCCCGGAAGGGATCGCGCTGGGCTGGATGCTGCACCGGTCCATCGCCTCTTCCCGCCGCGTGCTCCTCATCGGAACGGCCGCCGAATCGTTCACGCTCCTCGGCGCGTTCGCTGAACCTAAGCTAAACGCGTCCGCCTTCGAACGCTTCGGCATAGGGTGGACGGAAGCCATCCTGTCATTGATCGCGGGTGGTTTCCTGTTCCTCGCCTTGCACGCGGTCTTGCCCTCTTGGCGGCAGCGGAAAGTCGTCGCGATATTCCTGGGCACTCTCGTGCTGGTAGGCGCACTTACGCTGATTCGGCCGTAGTCGGGTGCTGCTTATGGAAACTGGTCCTGCGCTGGAACTCCCGGCCAAAAGCAACCACCCGGTTCTCCATAAAAGCCGGACCAATAATCTGCAAGCCAACCGGCAGCCCGTTTACAAACCCGCACGGCACCGTTAGCGCCGGTAATCCCGCCAGATTCGTCGCTTGCACCAGCCCCGCTACCATGCCCTTCTGCTCAGGCCGCTTCGGCGGGGTCTCGTCAAACGGCTGGTCCGCGCGGTCAGGTGGTTCCAGCTTGGTAGGCGCAACAATCAGGTCCACATTCGCGAACAGATCCCGAAACCCCTGCTTGATCTGTGTGCGAATTCGCATCGCCTTCAGATAATCAATCGCGGAATAATTCAACGAAGCTTTGAGACCATCGATTTGCCCTTGATCCGCCAGCTGATCCACTTTGCCGGAACGGATCAGCGGCTCAAAAATCGAAGCGGCTTCCGCGTCGATGATGCAACTGATCACGGGCCCATACGGAAAATCGGGCAGCTTTGATTCCACCATCTTTGACCCGATTGATTTCACCGCGGCCAGCGCCTCGGCGAACGCCGGACGCAGTTCCTGAGTCGGCCACTCCGCAAAGTCAATCTCCGCGTAAGCAACCCGCATCTCGGCAAAGTGCTCATAGTAGGCCGGGGTGAAATAAAAACTCTTGTGCGCGGACGCGGGGTCCCCGTCATCCGGCCCCGCAATCGCATGCAGCACTAATCCGCAGTCTTCCGCTGACCTCGCCAGCACTCCTATCTTGTCCAATGTCCAAGACAGCGCCATTGCGCCATGCCGGCTGACCAAGCCATAAGTGGGTCGCAAGCCCGTCACACCGCAGTACGAAGCCGGGGTCAAAATCGACCCTGAGGTCTCCGACCCCAGCGCATACGGAACCAATCCCGCCGCTACCGCCGCGCCTGAACCGCTCGAAGACCCCCCGGACCAATAAGCCTTGTTCCATGGATTTAATCCGGGCCCGTGCAAAGACGCGGATGCCGACGAATATCCGCCGCCTCCTGCCAGTTCCACCATGGCCAACTTGCCCACCAGCGGCGCCTTCTGCGCTGCCAGCCGTTGAATCACTGCCGCGTCATAGTCAAACACCTGGTCTGCATAGGGTTTCGCGCCCCAAGTCGTCGGATAACCGGCCACCGCCAGCAAGTCTTTCACTGCGTACGGAACACCCTGCAGCGGGCTCCGATAGCGCTCATGTTTGAATTCATCGTCCGCTTCTTTGGCAAGCTCTTTCGCGTCCTTACGCAAGGAAAGCGCCAGCGCGTTATATTCCGGCCCCAGCTTCTCTAAGCGCTTGCCGAAAAATTCCGTCAGCTCATGCGACGAAATCTCCCTCCGCCGCAACGCGGCGCTCAATTCCGGAATCGTGGCAAAAGGTAGCGTCGCTTGATCGATCTTGGATTTCGGCATTGATTCAGGCGTGGAAACTGAAAGCCGGCTCGACGTCCATGGGAACGTCAGACTGCGCCAGGCGCTCGCTGACCTTGCGCACATCGTCCGCGGCCTTTGCAGCATTCGGCGCAGCGCTCAACGGAGTCGGATTCGGCGGAGTGGTACTCACTTGCGCCATCAAAGGCATTGCCGCCACCAATGCCGCCAGATTCCGGCGTGTCAATCCCGGTTTGCCCATGCCGCCATTATGCTACGGCCCAGGCTTCAGCGCGATGCCGCTTTGACCACCAGTTCGAATATTTCTTCCACTGCGCCCTTATTCAAATTCCTGCCGAGTATCGCCGGCAGGATCTGTGGACCCAGCAACATATCCATCAACAGATCCGGATCAACCGTTTCCGCTAGTTCACCCGCCGCTATGGCTTCCCTGACAACCCGGCATCCTTCTTCGCGCCTCGGCACAAACGCGTTTTCGTAATAGGCCTTCCGCAGCTTTGAGTCATTCTGTATCGCCAGCATTAGGCGCAGAAACACTCGTCCGTCATCGCTCTTCAGAAACTCGGCGACGCGAAGCGTATACCGTTTCAATCGTTGCAGCGGGCTGCCACGCTTTCCATACGGTAAAAGGTCGCGCTTGGTCTCCATAAAGGCCTCGAGCAGGATTTCCTGCTTACTTTTCCACCAGCGATACAAGGTAGCCGTGCTGACACCGGCGGCTTCGGCAATCTGCTGGCTCGAAACCTCTTCAAACCCCTGCTTCTTCAGCAAACGAAAGGCGGCCTTTAAAATGGCTTTGCGAGTTTCCTCGCTGCGTGGTCGTCCCTGTTTCTGAGTTGCCGTGACAGGCATACGCCAGTAAGTATAATAAAACGAAAGTGGTCGTTTCGTAATGAGTAAACCAAAGGTCAACCCCTGGCTGATCGCATGCGTCGTTTCATTAGCGGCTTTCATGGAAGTGCTGGATACCAGCATTGCGAACGTCGCGCTGCCCCACATCGCTGGTAACCTCGGCGCAGACAGCGAACAAAGCACCTGGGTCTTGACCTCTTATCTTGTCTCGAACGCCATCGTCCTGCCCATCACCGGCTGGCTGGTATCTCTGCTGGGCCGCAAACGCTTTTTCATGACCTGCATCGGCCTTTTCACCGTCAGTTCGCTGCTCTGCGGCATTGCTCCCAGCCTGCCTGTTTTGCTGCTGGCCCGCGCCATTCAAGGCGCGGGAGGCGGAGGCTTGCAGCCCATGGCGCAAGCCATTCTCGCCGATACCTTCCCGCCCGAAAAGCGTGGCCTCGCGTTCTCCGTCTACGCTATGACCGCCATTGTCGCCCCCTCCATCGGTCCCACTCTAGGCGGCTGGATCACTGACAATTACACTTGGCGCTGGATCTTTCTCATGAATCTGCCCGTCGGCCTCATCGCCCTTTTCCTGGTTTCCCGATTCGTCGAAGATCCGTCATTTCTAACCCGCACAACTCTCAAAGGAAGCCGCATTGACTACATCGGCTTCAGCCTGCTGGCCATCGGAGTCGCGTTCCTCCAGGTAGTGCTGGACAAAGGCCAGGAAGACGATTGGTTCGGCTCTAACTTCATTGTCACGCTCTCCGTCATTTCCGTCGTCTGTTTGGTGGGGCTCGTCTTCTGGGAGTTGAGCGTCAAAAATCCCATCATCGATGTGCGCCTGTTCAAGAACATCAACTTCGCTAATTCGAGCCTCATGATGTTCGTCGTCGGCGCAGCATCTTTCTCAACAACAGTTCTGATGCCGCAATATCTGCAATCGCTGATGGGCTACACCGCCGAAAGCGCAGGCATGGTGCTCTCGGCAGCCGCCATTCTTCTGCTTTTGGAACTGCCGCTGGTAGGCCAACTCACCAGCCGCGTGCAAGCCCGTTACCTCATGGCATTCGGCTGGGGAGTGCTGACTATTGCCATGTTCTACTCAACTCGCCGCCTCGACTTGCAAATCAGCTTCGAATCCGCCACCTGGCTCCGCATCGCACAATACGTGCCGATGGGCTTCATCTTCATTCCCGCCACCATGGTGGCGTACCTCGGCATTCCTCAGGAAAAAAGCAACTCCGTTGCCGGCCTCATCAACTTCGTGCGCAACATAGGCGCTAGCGTGGGGACCTCCGCCGTCACCACTATCCTGGCCCGCCGGGCGCAGGTACATCAGGTGATGCTGGCCAGCCACACACACATCGGCAGCCCCCTTCTGAATAACTCGGTGAGTGCTCTCACCAACACGCTGCGTCACGCCGGCGCCGCGGAGCCACGGGCGCAAGCCTACCGCCAGCTCTATGAGGGGATGCTCCACCAGGCATCCGTCATGTCTTACATCGACACCTTCTGGATACTCGGAGTCGCCACCCTGATCATGTTCTTCCTCTCGTTCCTGCTGAGGAAAAACAATCCCCGCCGCGCCGCTTCACCGGCGCTCGCGCATTGAGCTTGAACCCTTCCTTCTAATCGCCTCTCACGAGTGGGGATGAACCAATGGCGAAGAATCCCGAGGGGTCTTCATCCTCACGCTCTTGGATTTCGGTCCGCTTGATTGCCGTGATCGGCTTGAATCGATCGCTCGTACGCCCTATATCCGCGGAAGCGGTTCTGTGCGCCGGGCCTTCAACGGGCTTTAGGCTGTTGCAGTTTCTGCCGCAGGCGTGCAACAGCTTCCCGCCCATCCGTAGCTGTCTTCACGTCTCCATCGAAGGTGGCAAGGCGCTGTTCGATGATCCTCTTCGTTTCAGGATCAACTTCCGGCATTGTGCCGGGAGGAATTGGAGTTGTCGCCATGATTGTTCCTACACTTATTCTCTCGGAGTCAGGGTACAACTTCACAGGCATCTACGGCTGTTTATAAGTTGAGTGAGAATAATAACGCCTTAGCGCAACAACTCCAAAGCACGATCCCACAACTGCCCCATAACCTCACCCGCAGGCTCAGCCCGGGCAAATTTCGCAGACTGCCCAGCCCACATTTGCATACGGTCCGTAGCCCCATCCCTGCGAGCCAGATCTCGCATCGCCGCGGTAAGTCCGCGCTGAACGGGATAAGGCGCGGGAGCAGGACCCTCCCATGCCGCACGCACAAACGCATTCTCAATGCTGCGGCCGGTTCGCCCGCTAAACGACCGCGTCAGCACTGTCTGGTGGGCTTCCGTCACTGCCAATTCAGCCGCATAGGCAGGATGCGTCTTCGCTTCTGGAGTGCGCAGCAAACCCGTTCCGATTTGCACTGCGCTCGCTCCCAGAATCAGCGCGGCCGCGATCCCTCTCCCATCTGCAATTCCGCCCGCCGCGATGACGGGAACACTCACCGCATCCACAACCTGCGGCAATAGAGCCATGAGACCCACCGCCTGCTGCTCCGCACGCTCAGGCTGAAAGCTTCCTCGATGACCGCCAGCCTCCGCTCCTTGAGCCACCACCGCGTCGGCTCCCGCTGCCTCCGCCGCCGTGGCTTCCTCCACCGTTGTCGCCGTAGCAAACCACAGGATTTCGTACTCCTTCAATTCGGCTACGAACCGTTGCGGGTAAAGTCCCATGATCGAAGAGATCACCCTCGGCCTCGCCGCCAGCATGGCCTCGCATTGAGCCTCGAAATCAGGCAGTAATCTATCCCCGGCTTCTGATGGAACGACAGGTCCCCACCGGGCCAGGAAATCGCGCTGCCGCCTTTCGAGCTCAGCGTCACGTTTCGGAGGCGGACCGGGAATCCACAAGTTCATCTGAAAGCTTCCCTCGCTCCCGGCTCGGAATTCCGCGGCCCAGCGATCGATTTCCTCCGGGCTCATCATCAGGCATCCACACGCGCCCAGCCCGCCTGAGTTAGCAACAGCAATCGACAAGGACGGAGGACATGCGCCAGCCATGGGAGCGAGCAATATCGGCAACCCAATGCCGAGACGCTCCCCAAATCCCCGTGCACGCATAATCGGAGACTCGTGCCGCTCATTCACCAAGCTCACCTCCAGCCCACTTCAAACTCTCAGTATCCACTGCGAGCCGCCTCACCCCCGTTTGCGTATGAGCTTCTTTTTAAAGTTCTCTAGAATGCGGTCACTCAACAAACCGAACGGCTGATCCGTAGTCAAATAAGTCCACGTAGCTCCGCGTTCAAACTCTTCCTTCGGCCGCATGTGCAGTCCTTTCCGAAACGCCGCCTCCGTCTCCTCCTGAAAACATTCCCCGAAATCACTGTAAATCTCGCGAGCTCCCGTTAAAAACTCAAACAACGGATCGCGCCCACCCCAGGACACCCAGTGAATGCCGCCTCGTAACTCAGCGATGTTCGAAAGATAATCGGCCCACAGATCATCGAAGATCGAAAGCACCAGGCGTCTGCCCCGAGCCTCCAATTCCTCATTCCCGATCTCGCCAACCAGCGATTCGTATAACTCCTCCGGCAGCATCGAACGAACGCTCCATTCAGGATCACTCAACATCCTGCGACGAAGCGCCGTCGTCTCCAGCCGCTGATGTTCCTGCACCACTTCGTATTTCCAGAGCAACTGCCGGATTTCAAAATTCTGGCTTTCGGCCACTCGCTGTGCGCTTTCCACGTCCGTACTTCCGGTCACTCCAAAACGCACGATCAAGTCGTCTTCCAGGCTCAGAAAGAAACGCGAAGTGCCGGGGTCGCCCTGCCTCCCTGCACGACCGCGAAGCTGATGATCAATGCGTCTGGCTTCGTGCCGCGTAGTCCCCATCACATAAAGGCCGCCCAGCGCCACAACTTTCTCCCGGTCCCGCGGCGGATTGCCGCCTAACAGGATATCCGTCCCGCGTCCTGCCATGTTGGTCGAAATGGTCACCGCTCCCAGCGCGCCCGCCTGCGCCACAATCTCCGCCTCGTGCTCATCCTGCCGCGCATTCAATACTGAATGCGGAACGCCTACCCACGTGAGCCGCTGGCTGATCCGCTCGGAATCATGCACGCTCGCCGTCCCCACCAGCACCGGTCGCCCGGTCGCATGCACCTTCAGCACCTCCTTCACCAGCGCCTCATCCCGGGCCTTCCTGTCCGCGTATAGAATGTCGTCCAAGTCCTGCCGGATCATCGGTCGGTTCGTCGGAATCACCGTCACCGGAAGCTTGTACGTGTGCCAGAATTCACCCGCTTGCGTCACCGCCGTACCTGTCATTCCGCAGATTTTCTCGTAAAGTTTCACCAGGTTCTGCACCGTAATGGACCCCAGAATCCTGCCCTGCGTCTTCAGCGCAACGTGTTCCTTCGCCTCAATCGCCGACTGCAAACCCGCCGGCCATCTGCGGTCCTGTGCCACGCGCCCTTTGAATTCGTCCACCAGTTCAATAGCGCCATTTCTCACCACGTAATCCACATCGCACCGCAACAGCGCATGCGCATGCAGCGCGTCCTGAGCCGCCGTTAACACTGGTAGATTGCGGTCTACAAACAAATTCCCGCATCCCAGCGTCCGTTCCACGCGCCGGATTCCTAAGTCACTGAGCCGGACGTTTCGTGCGTTTTCATCCACATAAAAGTCGACATCGCGCCGCATGTTACGAACAATTGGGTCCACTTGGAAGGCAAGGACAGAATCATCCGCCAGCCCACCCGCAATCACCAGCGGGATGCGAGCCTCATCCAGCAGAATGGAATCCGCCTCATCAATCACCGCAAACGCAAACGGCCGCTGAACCGTCTCCTCTGCGCTCAATGCCAGCGAGTCCCGCAAGTAGTCAAAGCCGACCTCATTGGCCGTCGCATACGTAACGTCACTCCCATAGGCCGCCCGTCGCCGTTCAGCCGTCATGCCTTGCGCCAGATAATCCGCCTCCAATCCAAACCAGCGAAATATCCCGCCCATCCACTCCGCGTCGCGTTTCGCCAGGTAATCATTGGCCGTCAGTACATGCAGGCCTCTGCCCCGCATAGCAAACCAGACAATGGCCGGTACTGCTGCCAGCGTCTTACCTTCGCCGGTCTGCATCTCCGCAATCTCGCCGCGTTGCAAAGCCAGCGCTCCCAGCAACTGCACATCGAACATCCGCATTCCCAGCACGCGCTCCGCAACCACCGCCGTCAGCGCGAAAACCTCCAGAAAATCCTGTGTTTGCACAGTCACAGCCTTGAGCTGTTCATCGGTCAACAATGACAACTCATCCCGTCTGCGCGTAATCGTGGACAATTGAGCCTCGGCACGAGCGTTGCCGAGGCCAAGCAAATTCATTACTTTGGCTAAAGACACGAGTCCTCTCCCTTTGTATTTCGTGAATGTTGTCGCTTTACGAAAGAACAGGAGAGTCTTCAGGAGGAGGGCGTTGAAACAGATCGGTCAAATGCGGCTGCAACCTGGCTGGAGAAACATAGTCTCCAGCGCGGACTGGCTCACGACCGCGAACGTTCGCAGGAGCTTTCTCTTGCGAAATTTGCTGCCGGAACTCCGCGCATTGAGCAACCTGCGTCCGTTTGTCCATTTGGGCAGACAGACTTACGCCCTGCGCCGCTAATAGCGCCAGCACGGCAGCAAAAACAAGCGCTTTGAAAGCGCGGGTCATTGATCAGAGTGTCTCACAAAAAGTCATCAGTGGATGAAGCGTCCTAGTCCGGCAGTCCAAACACCAGAACATTAGGACCATTCGCTTCCACCACGTACTGCTTATGGTCAAACTCATAGCTCATTGGCGAAGCATGCGGTGAATCGCTCGTCTGGAAGCGCCAAAGCACCTTGCCCGTCTTCGCATCGGCAGCGGTAAATGCTTGATCATCCGACCCATAAAACACCACTCCGCCCGCCGTGCTCAACACGCCACCAAATGACTCGCCGCTCCCCATCTCCGGCAGTTGCCACACCGGCTCACCCGTTTGAATATTGAAGGCCCGTAGCACGCGCTGACCATCATCGTTCGGATCGCCGCCAAACGAACCACCCATGTAGCCTTGGCCCTGCTTGTAGTCCATATCGACGCGAGTAAAGATGCCGCACTTATCATTGGTTTGCACGTAGTACAGCTGCGTCATCGGATTGTACGAAGTGGAGTACCAGTTCGAGGCGCCATTCAGCCACGGGCACACCGAGCGGCCTTCATGCGTAGGTTCTTTATCGGGAGCCACTATCGGACGTCCCTCCGCGGTAAGTCCGGTAGCCCAAGTCAGCTTCTTGACATACTGGGTGCCCATCAGAAACTTACCGTTTGTGCGGTCCAGCACATACAAGTAACCATTCCGGTTGGCTTGCACTAACAACTTACGCGGCTGGCCTCGCCAAGTAGCATCAATCAACGCACCCGGAGTCATCGCGTCATAATCATGCACATCATGCGGCGTAAATTGGAAATACCACTTCAACTTACCGGTTCTCGGCTCCAGCGCCAGCATGGAATCCGTGTAAAGGTTGTCGCCTAAGCGCTGCTCCCCATACAGATCCGGGCCCGGATTCCCCACCGGCCAAAAAAGTGTATCGGTTTCCGGATCATACTGCCCGCCAAACCAGGTCGAACCGCCCGGATGGTCAAGCCCGGTACCCTTCCACGTCTCCGAACCCGGCTCGCCCGCCTTCGGCACTGTCCAAAACCGCCAAAGTTCTTTTCCGGTGGCCTGGTCGTAAGCCGTCAAAAATCCGTGCGCGCCCTCATCGCCGCCGGCAATCCCCGACACCACTTCATCGCCAAATGCCAGCGGAGCGCTCGTCGCATTGTAATTGCCATGCCAGTCCACCATCTCGGTGTCCCATAGCAGAGCGCCCGTGAATCGATTCAGCGCAATGATATGCGCATTGTCGGTGTCCATGAAGACCTTATCGCCGGCCACCGCCGCACCGCGATTCGCACCCTTCGCAGCCAGCCCGGTAATCCCGGCCGTCCGCTGACGCCGGTAATGCCAGATCTGCCGCCCGCTACCTGCATCCAGCGCATAGCACTCATTGGCCGACGTCACATACATCACGCCATCCACCACCACCGGCGTTACTTCCAGATCATTATTGTCCGGAAATGTGAAAATCCACTTCGTCCGCAGAGACGCAACATTCGCCGGCGTGACTTGACCCACCTTGCTAAACCGGTCACCCAGCGTGCCGCCATCATAATTGGGCCAGTCAGCCTGCGAAGTCACTTCGCGATACGCCCCGCCGCTGCCCGCCTTCCGCAGCAAATGCAAACGATGGTCGTCGCCCAGCATCTGCATGTCGTTGATCGAGCGGTTCAGCACCACCCCTGCCAGCATCTTCCCGCTGACTAACTTCACTTCCGACCTGGTAGCCGACCCTTCCGCCGGCTTCACCGTCCGCAAAAAAGCGATCAGATTCGACCGGTCTGTCCCAACCAGATCCGGAAAGGCCGGCATTGAACCCTGGCCGTTATGCAACAACTCAACCAGGCCCTCATCCGTCCTCAATCGAACCCGATCCAGGATTGAAGGGCCAAACTCACCCCCATTGGCATCCGTCCCATGACAAGTCGCACAACGAGTCAAAAAAATCTGTTTCCCAGCGTCTTGCGCCGAAAGAATATTCAAACTCAGAAGAACCAGGACAAAGCGGCGCGCAACCCAAGAAGGTCTCATCAGCTAAGATTCTAAACGGGAGCGGCCGCTCTCACTCCCGAACACCGCGCAAACGGCGGGTTGCTGCCTATAGGTAAGCGCACAGTGACCAACCATCGCCACTAGCAGAACCGCGACCCGTAAGGGAGCGGCCGGTCTCACGCTCAGGACATGCCAATCCGCCAACAACACCCCGCAAACGCAGGCTACTATTGCGGAATCTTCTCGCGAATCAACCCAACAATCTCGGCTGGATTCGGTGAACGCCCGGTCTGTTTCTTCGAATAGATCTCTTGTCCGTCTAACAAAACCCTTAAAGAACCAGGAGCGCCGGCCCGTACTCGAATCGGAACCCCAAGTTCTCGTTCGACATCATTCTTGAGGCTCACGGCCTCAGCCTTGATGTCAGCTCAAAAAAAGCAGCGTTTAATCTCTATGGTCATTGCAGTTCCCTTTCGTTCTAGGAGCGGCCTTGCACCAACACTAACAGAATTTTCGGTAACTCGCACAACGCCGCGGGCAACCCTCGGTTAGCCTGAGTGGTCTAATCGAAGTATGCAGCTCCTCGGCATTGCTGCGTGTCTCTTTGCGTGGTCGGCGCTAGCTGCAAGCGGCTTCTCCGAAGTGCAAGCATGGCCAGCCATGAGCACGAACTCCCTTGTGAGGATAGGTTGCCCCATGCAGTCAGGCTCAGCTAAGGCACGGCCGGCTCCGTCCATTTTTTCGCTCAATCCCAAGTCCGGCCCTATCGGTACCGTTGTAACGGTTTCCGGCTCAGGTTTTACCCCAACCGCCGGCTTCCAGGGCTCAACAAACGGCCATGAGGATTACGGCGGCAACACCGTCCGCCTCGGATCCGATGTCACGCTAAAGAGTATCAACTCAACGGACGGAGTTACCTTGCGCTTTGAAATCCCACAGAGTGCCGCTCCTGGCTTGTACAGCTTGACGGTTGTCAATCAGAACGGCGCGAGTAACAGCCTGAAGCTAAAAGTGACCGCGCCTCAACATTAACCAGCGCCCGACGTTGGCAAATGATAATAGTCATCATCAGTTGGCGCCCGTCTCCGGCGTAGTTGGTTTCGCCTTGAGCGATGCTAGTTCCTCTTCGATAGTGTTTTCGAAGGTAGCTAGTGGCTGCAAGCCGTTCAGGAAGACTCCGTTGATGAAAAACCCCGGCGTGCCGGAAACTCCTGCCTGAATGCCGGCCCGTACGTCCTCTTCAATCTGGCTCTTAAATTTGTGATCGTGCAGGCATGCATCAAATTGCGTTTCGTCCATACCCAATTGGTGGGCCTGCTGGCGCAGATCCGCCTCGGCTAATCTGCCCGGACTCGAAAAGAGCATGTCGTGGTAAGCCCAGAACTTTCCCTGCTCATTGGCGCAGCGGCCTGCCTCGGCTGCTCTTTCGGATCCGGGATGAATCTCATCCAACGGAAAATCGCGAAAAGCAAGCCGCACCTGGCCGTTGTATTTCTTCAGCAGTTCTCCCAGAATAGAGTTCGCTCTTTGACAGTACGGGCATTCGAAATCAGCAAACTCAATGATCGTGACGGGGGCGCCAGGGCTTCCTAGAGTGCGCGCTGCGTCGTCACGAACCTGCACTCGGGGAGGCCGCAGGTTCACCGCAATGTTGGAGGACTGCCGCAGACTCTGAAAATAATCCTGGCGTGCGCGCTCCACGTTTTGCTGCTTCAGTGCCGCTCGAAGCTGTGTCTTCACTTGCTCAAAGGGAACATTCGACAAATTCCTTTGATGAAAGTAAAAAGCCTGTACCTCCGCATCGTTCGGTTCCGGCAATTTGCTGTCGATCGTTTGTTGCAGGAATTCCTCAGGAGTGAGTCCTTTCTCCTTAGCTTTGACTGCCACCAGCTTCTGATTGATCAGGTCATCCAGGGCTTTGCGGCGAATCAAATATTCCTGATACTGCAACTGACGAATCTGGCCCTCCACCAAGGGCGTCAATTCGCCATCCATGATGGGCTGACCTTCTACGGTCGCAACAGGCAATGCTCCGCCCGCCTGTTCCGAGTGCTCTCCTTGGGCGAAGCATGTCGCGATGAATAGTAACCCGCAACAAAGAATCCCGCAACAATGAATATGGATTCGCATGGTTCGTGTCTCAAGTCCGCCGTTTTACGGTTGCCGTTCCGCGCCTAATCCTGTGGATTTGCACGAATTGCAGATGCCCGCTCCGCTGTCATTGCCAATGATCGACGTGCAACGGTGGGTGATACTGTTCAGTTCCGCCGCGCTGAGCACCGATGGTATGAACGTGCGCTCGGTTGGTGCATAACCGCCCGAAGGCAATGCGTGCAGGGTCGTTCCCCAGGCTGCCAGTCCTGAAGCCAGTGTTCCCGCAACCGCTGCTGCGCTTGCGCAAATTGTGCCGCTTCCCGAACTGCCCGCCAGCGTCGAAACCAGCTTCACGACAATCGAGTTTTGCGCGCCCGCAACGGCGGGATTGTAGAGAATGTCCTTCTGAATAGAAAGCGAGGCCAGTGCATTCGGTGTAACCAGGCAAGAGCAGCAGGAGATCAATTGCTCATCCGGGGCAAACGCGTAGAGGTTTACGCATAGGTTTCCTGCCGGCGGTCCGAATCCGGGGCCATCCAGGGACGCCCCATTTTCACCGGCGTTCGTGATGTTGATCACGCTGTCGCCCGCGTTCAGATTGGCCGCGTAGTTGATCTCAAACACGCTGCCTACTGTAATGGTTGCGGAGGCGGTATTTCCCGGAACCGTTTGGTCTGACGTCACCGGATCGCTGACGTTCACCAACGGACCGGTGGCGCTCGCCGTGACGTTCACGCTGAAGGTGCAGGAAGCACCCGGAGACAAGGCTGCGCCGCTCAAGTTGATGGTCCCTGTGCCCGCTGTGGCTGTAATTACGCCGCCACCACACGTTCCGGTAAGCCCGTTCGGTGTTGAAACCTTCAGACCGGTAGGCAGGGTGTCAGTAAAGGAAACTCCGGTAAAGGCCACCACCGTGTTGGGATTGGAAATGGTGAATGTCAGAATGGCGCTGCCTCCGGCCGGAATCGCCAAGACGGAAAACGCCTTGGTAATCTTTGGCGGGTGCGCAACGGTCACAGTGGCATTCGCCATGTTGCCCGTCCCGCCTTCCAAAGAGGTGACGCCGGAAGTCACGTTATGGTAAATGCCGTCGGCGTTGCTCGCCTTGACGGTGACCCCGATGGAGCAGGTTCCGCTTGGGCTCAGTGTCGCGCCCGCCAGGCTGATGGCGCCGCTGCCGGCAACTGCGGTGACAGTGCCGCTGCATGTCGAACTCAACGGGGAAGTGGATACCGTTAACCCCGCGGGAAGCGAGTCTAAGAAGCCCACTCCGGTCAGCGCTACGGTCGTATTCGGGTTGGTGATCGAGAAGCTGAGAACTGTTGTGCCGCCGGGAATGATCTTCGTGGGCGTGAATGCCTTGCTGATGGAGGGCGGCCCCACAATGGTGAATGCTTTGGAGTCCATGCTGGCTGAGTAATTGCCGGACCCCGCAAAGTTGGCCTTTACTGTATAGAAGCCGGGCGGCTGCGTGAGCGCGACATTACAGGCCGCCACACCGGACGAACTCGTCGCGGCCATGCAACTGGCCGTTCCCAGAGTAAATGTAATCGTCTGCCCCGTCACTGGAACAGACGTCCCCGTTAGCGTTAGCGTAGCCGATAGAGTGACATTGCTCAGGTAAGGACCCATCACGGGTCCTGTGTAAGTGGTGGTGGTAGCAGTTGGGGCCACCACGGTCTCTGCGAAGAAGGAGTTGATGTTTCCGAAAGTCGAAACCGCGCCAGGCTGGTTGGTAGCACTCGGCCAAACGTTATATAAGCGCCCGAGTACGCAGGCGTTTCCGGTATAGTCGGCATACTTGGGGCAGCCGCTTCCGCCCTGGCATGTCTCGGTAGCCGGACAGACCGGTGAGGCGAAATTGCATGGTGTATTCGAGTCTGTAGAGTTGTTTGGCGTGTGCCGGCAGGTTCCGCCATTTTGCGGTTGCGTCGAACAGGATTCGGAATCGAAGGGACTACGGGATTGGCAGGGCCACCCTGACGCGCATTGCGGGTCCGCCGCGCCGTTGATCTTAAAGTCGGAACCCGCCGTCAGGGAACCGCCGCTATCGAAAGCGCTGCTGCTGTAGTAGTCAGTCAGGTCGTTGGCGGAGGAGGTAGACGCTCGCCGGTCGTACCAGCTGACAAAGGCCTTACCTTCCGTTACGCAGACCCATGGCTGAAAGCGCCGCCCGCCCGTCCCGGACGTGCCCTGATTCACCTGCACAGCGGAACTCCAGTGCGCGCCGCCGTCCGTCGATTCCTCAACCAGCACGTTTTCATTTCCAGGGAAAGAGGCGTTCGCCGCCGGAGCCACTGTGTTCACTGCATAAGCCGCATAAAGATGATTGGCGTTCGTGTCGTCCACCGCCACGGTGTGGCTAGAAAGAATGTTGCCGTTGTTGCAGCGATCAAGCCCCGAAACCGGGCAGGATACCTGATTGATACCGGAGGCGATGGTAACGTGATTCAAATTCTGTGTAAGGCCGCTTTTGCATTGGCTGTAGCTGTCCAATTCAATGTTGTTTCCGTTGTTGGTCACCACGAATACGGTCCCGCTCTGTGAAACCGTGATGCGTGGGAAATCCGTCGAGCCGTTGTTGTGGTAAACGACGGCCGTCCAGGTAGCTCCACTGTCCGTGGAGCAGGACATCCCGTAACCAAAGCCCTGACGAAAAACGAGATAAACCTGGTCTTGGGAGGAACTGCTTGCATTCACGCGATCGGCAGCTATGTGTTCCTGGTCGGGAACATTCCCGAAGCCGCAACTCGGCGTCCCGCCCAGACAATCGACAACGTTCGTCACAAACGAAAAACTCTGCCCGTTATTAGTGGAACGAGCTATTTGTTGCGTGTCGTTGCAGTTCGGTTTCGTGCTCGGACAATTCGCGGTATTACTGCCGATTGTCGACCAGTAGAAGTTGCCGCTCTTGCCATAGGCCAACGAAGAGTCACCGCCCGTGCACTTTCCCGGAGCTCCGCCTCCAAACCCAAACGTTGCACCGCCGTCAGAGGATGCCTTGAAGCTGCACTGCTGAGCGATAACGACATACGTTCCATTCGGCGACACCGCGATCTCCGACTCGCTCCCAACCTGCAGATTGAGGGTGCCCAGGTTGGTTGCCGCGCCGGGCGTTACTGGTGAAACTTGAGCGGTCTCCTGCCGGGCACTGGCCGTCTCGCTCGCGGTAGCGGATATAAGTGCCGATGGCATGGGCAGTGGCGTCCGCAAGGACACGCTATCGTGCAACTGCTGCGCCTCGTTAGCGGCCTGTTGCGGATCACCCGACGTAGCCGGGGTAAACGTTCGGCCAATACTCTGCATCTGCGCGATGATCTCGGGCGAGGCCGTCTCCGGGGCAAAACCATCCACGCGAACCACCGTCGAGCCGCTCGCGACCGCAGTCGTGACCATCACCAGCCATTGCGGTGCGAAATTGGATTCATCGCCCTCCTGCGGCTTCGGCACAAGCACCTTTCGCTCCAAGGCCGGCCAGCCGCCAATAACAACGTAGGAAGAGGTCATCCCCCACTCCGCCTCAATCTCCCTTAATCGGCGTAAGGCTTCCGCATGGTCTGTGCACGGCGTCAGGCTCATCCTGATTCGGGCCACCGTGTCCCGTTCATCCGCGTCCAGGACTGCCAGTTTGTCTGGCGTCATGTTCCAGAGTTCATGCACGTTTGCATAGCTCTGCGGGAACCAGCTCAGCGGATATTGAAAAGATCCTGCGCCGGCTTCGAGTTGGAAGGAAGCCGTTGTTTGGGGTGGTGCCCCTTCCACAGGGCGGCCCAGCAACAGGATGCCGATGACCGCCGCATTCAACCATAATTTCCAGCCACGCATGTTCACGCGATCTCCTTATTCACTCAGGTAAGTAAGTTCGGTTACGGAGGTATTTGCCACCGGAAGGTTATCTAAATGCCCACGGGCCCCACAACTCCCCGTTAGCTTTGCTTACGCGCGCCCCACACATAGTAAATCCTGCAGAGTAGAAATACAACGACTCAGTTAGTAAGTACTGCGGGAACTGAGCTTACGAGGTACTGTGTCGTCTTTGCGCTATTGCCATGGAGGGGTGCCAACTCTGTATGAGCGAAGACACTTCGAACGTTTGATTTGCTCTGGCGTTACTTCAGCGATATCTCACGTTGCTTTCAAAGCGCTTCACCAGTAAATCCGAAAGGGCTTCCGGTGTCTCTCGCATGAATATCGCTAGTTAAACACCCGGGAAGTACTGGGTCTTATCTTCGATTCGCATACCCGCAGAGCGGCCATGGGCTCTGCCAAAGCCGGGCAAAACCCAATCTCCCGTGTACTACGCTAGTCTGATTGATGACCAGCGCTGAGCATTGGATGTTGCTCGACGACGATGTGCGCTGCTGGAATGCCTGGCGCGAGGAAAATCCGGAGCTTAGTCCGAACCTAAGCGAACTAACGCTGAGCCGGCGGCATTTGGAAGGCGTGAACCTAAGCCGCTGCAACTTGAGCGGAACACACTTTAACCGGACTGACCTGCGTAACGCCAATCTATTTCGAGCCAATATAAGTAACGCATCTCTCAAAGAAGCTATTCTTGACGGCGCAAACTGCTGCGAGATGTATGCCGCTGGTGCAGATCTGGGTGTCGCTCAACTTGCGCGTGCGGACGTTAGGGACGCGAATTTGGCGGACGCCCATCTGACCGGCGCTAACCTGAACGGTGCGGATCTCTCCCGGTCCGACCTGAGCCGTGCCAACCTTTTTCAGGCAAGTCTTGCCCGCGCCACTCTGAGGAATGCCAAGCTCGCCTGGTGCAACCTGACCGAAGTGAACTTGGTGGAAGCCAACCTTCAATCCTGTGACATGACCGGGGTAAACATCATTGAAGCGGATCTTACCGCTGCGGATCTGCGGTCGGCGAATCTACGCTATGCGAGATTCATAGAAAGTAAGTTGGATCTGGCCAACCTCTCGGGCTGCCGAGTGTACGGCGTGTCCGTCTGGAACGTGACGTCTGAAAACGCAATTCAATCGGACCTGATCATCACGCCGGCAGATGAAGTCACAATTTCGGTGGACACCTTTGAGGTGGCTCAATTTATCTACCTTCTTCTGAACAACAGTAACGTCCGGAAGGCTGTCGATACCATTTCGTCCAAGGTTGTACTGATCTTAGGCCGTTTTGCTCCGGAGCGTATCGCCATTTTGCAGGTCGTGAAAGAATGCCTGCGCGCCCGTGGCTATCTTCCGTTGCTCTTTGACTTCTTAGCGCCCTCTACACGCGACCTCACGGAAACCATAGCCACACTGGCTCATCTGTCTCACTTCGTATTAGCCGATCTCACGGATGCCCGCAGCCTCCCACAGGAGTTGATGGCGATTGTGCCAAACCTGCCATCAGTGCCGATTAAGCCTCTGCTGCTGGAGTCCCAATCCGAGTATGGAATGTTTGAACATTTCAAGCGGTACCCATGGGTGCTGGAGACATCCCTCTACCGGAACGCTGATCATCTGCTAAACCTTCTGAGCCACGACCTCATCGAAAGCATAGAGTTAGCCGCCTCCCGCCGCCGTCTCTAGGATTGCCCATCATTGAGCAGGCAAGTTCGCCGGGAGAAAAAACTTTGGTGTGGCCGTGCTCGCAATGTCCCTTGGACCGCCCATGCTGATTTTCGGCTTAGCGAAAATCCGGTTGCTCTTTGCGGGCGTCGGGCTGTGGGCTTACAGTCGGCGCGACTGATCACCCAACGAAACAACTCTCAAGCTGCACTCTGTGCTGAATCGCCTGTTTAACGCTGACTAGGGTGGTTTGGTTCCCGGGGTGTCTTGTTTCGCGGGCCTTAGACGTTGCGCTTGTGTAACGGCATCCGCGTCGGCAAAGTCTTGTCGTCTGCCGGATGCCAACTTCGACGCTATCAGGTAGTCGGCGCAAATGAAGTTGGCCCTCAATCCGGTTTTCTCGTCAACCACGGTTTCAATACGTCTTTCGCATGTCTTGTCAAAATCCACGCCCGGAATGTCAGGAAGGATATCGAAGCCTTTGGGTTCACCCCCAAACCGAAAGAAGTTGTTGCGGTCGGTGAAATCGTCGGGGCGGATGCCGTGAAGCGATACGCCGAACTCAACAAGTGCATGATAGGTCGCCTTGGCGTTAGCGGGGTCCGCTTTTATGAAAAGGTCAAGGTGTCTGGTGAAGCGGGGTTGGGCGTGATAAATAACAGCGAAGCCTCCGACAATAAGGTACTTAACGCCATGGGACTGGAAGCCGGACAAAAGGTCTTTGTAGTCTTGGTACATCCGGCTCGATCTCCCAACCTTTAATCGCGTAGGCAACCGCGATCATTTCCTCAACTGTGTCCAGCCGTTCATGTGCGGGCCGACTTTGCCAGTAGCGGTATTCGTCCGCCTTGATGTCGTCAGAGTTGGTGTACCTGCGGACTGTGATCGGCGTCTCGTTCATGGTTCTTTTCTCGCATAGAAGGCACACGCGGGGAAGCCTTCAAACGCTCACGGTAAAGGTCCAGTTGAACTCCTTGTGAGACCTGCGGTACTGCCAAAAGAAGGCGGTCGCAAAGATCAGACTTGACCCCATCACTCGGGCCCAGCTCAATCCTTCTTATCGTATGTATCGTCGTCCACTAACTTAAGTTCCTTCTCCCCATAGAGCACATCCCGCCAAATAGTAAGAAACGGCGAGCTCGTTAGTGAATTGACTAACTCCCCTGGATCGATCAGATAAAGCTTGCCGGTATCCTTTTCAAGCATGACCTGAAGATCTCCGATGCCGATCTTGCCTGACAACTCAATCAATGCGTCGATATCTTCCCGGGCCTGATCAGCAAGGTTCGTCTTCTCTTTCCCAAACTGGGAGATCAACTTATTAAACTGCGGTTTGTTCGTCTTACTGTGGAAGCCGTGAATCCATTTGGCTACATAGGAGGTACACGCTCCGTTAGCGGTGTGTTTGGGATCAGGCGCCTTTTGTTCCACTACAGCTGAACAGTAAAGCGGCACCACTACCTTGCCGTTGGACAACCGGTGCAGATGAGTCAATCGCTCGAATTCGGTCTTGATAACAACATTCTGGTGTGATCCTCGGGCCAGAACAATGGCGGTTTCGCCGTAGCAGGGAGCATTCAGTTTGCCAACTACCTTCTCATTGGAGATAGCCACGATCGTATATTTCTCGAATCCATCTGTCGTGTCGTCGTAGTGGATGCCTTTATCGCCTATTTCAAACATTTCATCACCTGCCAGGACAAGCGTCAAAATCGATGACGGACCCTCATCGCATTTACCCGGGTAGGCGCAAGTCGATCTTTTCGCGGAAGCCGGTCCCTAAGCCCGGCGCTCCTGAGGCGGAAGCACTGCCGCCGAGCCGGTAATCGCCTCTCTGGCTTGTCCGGCCGTCAGCAAGCCGCACATGGAGAGCGAGGTAAAGAACCGTGATCGTAGTGATTGGGCGATGTCTTCGAGGTCGAGCATATCTTTGTCGAACGGCGAATTCACGCTCTTCTCGGCCACAATTATCATCCGCTGCTCGCGGCGTGGTTCCAGGACCAGCGCGAAGTGGCTCTCGTGACAGGATTGCTGCAGCCACCGGTCGAAACAGATTTTGATGCCGCAATCACTGGTAAATCCCAGAACGCTCACTTCCATTTCCGGTAGCCTGGCCTCCGGGATTACCATGCGCACCGTACTCCACGTTCGCTCGAGTCTGGTGTAGAACACCTTGTTATGCCCCGAAGGGCCCCCCGCCGGAAGCGGGCGTTCCTCCAAGTCCCATTTGCGAAGACTCTCCACCAGATTCAGGTGGATCTTGGGCAGCGTTCCTTCCGCCCAGGTTCGCACCCGGGTGCAATCAACCTGATTGTGAATCCCATCGCTTACGTCACGCAGCATAGTATTCTTCCTTTCCTAACCAGGAAACTTACTAACGCTATCACTTTTGTGACAGATATTCGAACCCCTCATCGCATCACTTCCTGCGTTGCGGAAATCAGATAGGCTATCTCAATGACGACTCCTATTGAAGTTCGCGAGATGCCGGCCCGGCGGCTGCTCGTTAAAAAGACGACCTGTGGACACAAGGAGATTGGCCCCGCCTTTGGAAAGGCCATCCACCAGGTGGGCGAGTGCTTACGGGAAAACGGCGCGTCGATGGCCTCTATGCCGATGGCGGTGTATCTCAATTGGCGTGATTCCGACTGTGACATGGCAGTGGGCTGCCAGGTTGCTCAAGATGTAGCGGAAACGCAAGGCTGCGAGCGGCTGGATTTGCCCGGCGGGCCCCACGCCTTCGCCAGTCACTTGGGACCTTATAACACGCTCTTCGAAACACATCAGGCACTTATGGCGTGGTGCGCGGCCCAGGGCAAACAGATCTCAGGCCCGTGTTTCGAAATGTACCCGACGGACCCCGGAACTGAACCTGATTCCATGAAGTGGCAGACCGACGTGTACTATCCGGTGTAATCGGGCCATTCACACGCCGCCGCGATTTTTTTTTGCGCTGAATCTCGCGCGCTTTCAATCGTTTACAAGCCCATCCCCCAAAACCCACGCCCATCCCTCTCGCCCCTCTGTCATTCTGCAATCGACCGGAACCCATGACGCCCAGATCCATCCGCCGCGCCGCCGAGCGAAAAGCCAAAAAGCAGGAGCAGAAAAAACTAAAAGCTATGTCCCAATCGACTGGTCCCATCACGCCCGAAGGCAAAGCCATCGCCTCGCAGAACTCCACCAAGCACGGAACCTGCTCCACTAAATTCCGCCTGCTGGAAAACGAATCCAGGCAGGAATTCAAAGCCCTGGAAGCCCTCTGGTTCGAAGGCTACCACCCCCAAAACGCCTTCGAAACCGATCTCGTCCAGAAGGCCGTCCAAGCCGACTGGCTCGCCCGCCGGGCCGAACGCCACTATTCCGATCTCGAAGTCGACTTGTTCACAGTCAACCCGAACCTCATCGACTGGACCCCGGAACAACACAAACTCTTAGCCCTTGCGAATCGCTACCGGACCGCTAACAACAACGCGCTAACCAAAGCCCGCAAAACCATCGAAGACTACCGAAAGAACCGCCGGGCCGAACTCAAAGCGGTCACGCCAAAACCTAGGCCCGAACCCGAACCAGACCTGGACTTCGAAGGCTACGACGACATTGGCAAAGAACTAGAATGGATGCGCAAAGAAGCCATCCGCCTGGGCTACGCCAACCCTGACGGAACCCCTACCGGCAAAAAAGACTGATCGGCCGGCGCTTTGATCGGTTTTGGGGCTCGGCGGGTTGCTATTGGGGATTGTAAATCCCCGGGCCTGCCCGGTAAGGCCTAACCACGCCCAAAAATACGCTAACTGCTCACAAATGCCCTTCCGTTCGTTCCGAAATTCCCAAATCTTTCACTCACCTCTTACTCACCCCCCAAGCCTCTCGTAGAACGTCGGCCGTAAGCGGCCCCTCAAGCTCTCAATCAAGCGCTACACGCCAACCGATTGCCCACACTCCGACATCGTTCCGTAATCCACCCACTCCGTTTCAAAATTCAAGCCCAATTCACCCGATTTGCCCGTCCAAAGGACAAGCTCCCGCGGATCCTGCCGTTCGTTCCGTAAATCGGACCTTTCCCCAACGGAAACGCAAATTGAGTTGCAACCCAGAGCCGCCAGGCGATATGTTCATAACGAACCCGAATCTAATAACTAACCCGAAATCCATGTCTTGTTTCCCGCGAAGTCTCGTTTCCGGCGAAGCTTCCAACGGCGCCTTATGTCAATTACAACCAGGGCCGCAATGACCCTGTTGCTGCCGAACCCGCAAGTGGGTGGTGTGACGGCCCGGAATCCGCCTGAATCGCACACCGTCTGTATCCCGATAAGCCCGTCAAGTCTCTAAACCTTATGAGAATCGCATTTCTAGGATTAGGCAACATGGGCGCCGCCATCGCGGCCAACCTCCTCCATGCCGGCCACGAACTGACCGTCTTCAATCGCACTCGTGAAAAGGCCGAGCCGCTGGCCAAACAGGGCGCGCAGATCGCAAACTCCCCGGCTGAGGCAGTCACCCACTGCGAAGCCGCTTTCAGCATGCTGGCCGATGATGCTGCCGTGGGCGAGGTCGTCCTCGGTCCCCAGGGCATCGCCGGCGCACTCCCCACAACCGCCACGCACATTTCGCTCAGCACCATCAGCATCGCCACGGCTCGTAAGCTCGACCAGACCCACACCGAAAATAAGCAGTCCTACATCAGCGCCCCCGTGTTCGGAAGACCTGACGCAGCTGCGGCGAAAAGACTTCTGGTCGTCGCGGGCGGCGACCCTGTGGTCATCGAGCGCGTTCGACCGCTGCTCGACTCCATCGGACGCCAAACCTTCATCGCCGGTAGTGAACCCTGGCAGGCGAACCTGATGAAGCTCAACGGCAATTTCATGATTGCCTGCGTCATGGAAGCGTTTGGTGAAACTTTTGCCACGCTGCGCAAAGCCGGCGCGGATCACCAGGTCTTCTTTAACATCATGTCTGAACTTTTCGGCTCGCCAGTGTATAAGGGTTACGGTGGTGCGATTGCAAATCAAACCTTCGAACCCGCGGGCTTCGTTTTGAAATTGGGATTGAAAGATATACGATTGGGCCAGGAAGCGGCGGGCGAATTCAACGTGGCCATGCCCTTTGCCAATGTGTTGCGCGATCACTTTTTGACAGCGATGTCGCTAGGACAGGAAAAATGGGACTGGTCCAGCGTCGGCATAATCCCGGCGCGTATGGCAGGTCTCGACCAAAATAAATGAAAAAACTGAGTGTGGCATCCAGCCTCTTCTTCTTCATGCTGGCGGGTTGTTCCGAACCGCCCAAGCCCCAGATCCCGGCGCTCACGCCCGAGATCGCCAACCAGCTTCTGCACTCGAACTCCAAAGCCGAGGTCTGGCTGGTGCATGTAAAGAAGCAGAATCCCGCTTGCGGCTACACTCTCGATATTCCCGATCAGACCAACCATCCAACCCAGTTGGACCTGAGCCACGTCGTGAAATGCGCCGGACGCGATGCTCCCCTGGAATTCGACGCCTCGGTTTCCTTCGCCTATGACCGCGAAGCGCAACACTGGACCATTCTGCGCTTCTCTGATTAGTGAAATACGGGCAGAAACGTCCGCTGCCATCGGAGGGTCACATCTTTGATGCGATCTACCGGGATACTTGCCGTCGCGAAAGACACTTTTGGATTCGAGCGCCTGCGGCCCGGCCAGGGAAAAGCGATCGAAGCCCTGCTCGAAAAGCGGGATGCGCTAATCGTCATGCCCACGGGCTCCGGCAAATCAGCCATCTATCAGATCGCCGGTATCCTGCTTCCGGGTTCCGTGCTGGTCGTCTCGCCGCTCATCGCGCTGCAGAAGGATCAGGTCGATGCCATCAACTCGCTTGACGGGCGGGCGAAAGCAGTAGCTATTAACTCCACGCTGAAGGCTTCGGAGCTTCAGCAAAGCCTCGATAGCGCCGCCCATGGCTGCTGCAAATTTATCTTTCTTGCTCCTGAACAGCTGCACAAGGAAGAGACGCTGGAACTACTGGAGGAAATCGGCATCTCGCTCATCGTGATTGATGAAGCCCACTGCATCAGCGAATGGGGCCACGACTTCCGGCCTGATTATCTTCAACTGGGCCGCGTGGTCGAGCGGTTGCGCCATCCTGCCACGCTGGCGCTGACGGCAACCGCCACTGAACCTGTTCGTCAGGAAATCGTGGATCGCCTGGGTCTGCAGCAGCCGCACATCTTTGTGGGAGGTTTTGACCGTCCCAATATCCACTTGCGCGTGGATCACTTTAAAGAGGCGACGGAAAAGCTGGAAGCCGTCATTCACCAGGCGCGCTGGGCTGACAAGCCCGGCATCATCTACACCGCGACGCGCAAAAGCGCGGAACAGATTATGCACGGCCTGGAGCAAGAAGGCATCAAAGCGCTCTTCTATCATGGCGGGCTGAAAGGCCCCGAGCGCCACCACATCCAAAACCAATTTATGGCCGGCGACGCAGATGTGATTGTCGCCACCAACGCCTTCGGCATGGGTATAGACAAAGCCGATGTCCGTTTCATCTTCCACCACGACACGCCCGACTCACTCGATGCTTATTATCAGGAAATCGGGCGGGCCGGCCGCGATGGCGAAAAGGCCGACGCCGTCCTATTCTTTCGTAAGCAGGACATCGGCTCACAAGCCTTCCACACGGGCAGCGGCAACATAGACGAGGAGGACCTGGATCGCCTGGCCGGTGCCCTCGCCGAAGAAGACGAGCCCGTCACACCCCGGGAAGTGGCCGAAAAGACCGGCCTGTCCACTCGCAAAGTGACCGCCGCTATCCAGCAGCTGGAAGACACATCCGCAGTGGAGGTTCTCGCTTCGGGCGAAGTGCAGGCGGTCGCCGGCGTCGATCTCCCGGAAGCGGCCCGGCAGGCCGCCGAACACCAGGAGGAACGGAAAGAGGCGAAAAAGCGCCGGTTGGAGCAAATGCGCGCTTATGCCGACACAAGTGCCTGCCGCCGCGAACATTTGCTCCGCTACTTTGGCGAGGAATTCAGCGGTCCCTGTAACTACTGCGACAACTGTGAGGCCCGCAACCCGGATCTCCAAGTGGATCCCAGTCTGGGCACACGGCGCGAAGTGGCTTAGCGGTATCCGCCCGACAGGTTCAGCGTTTCGCCGGTGACCCAGCCGGCATCATCCGAGGCTAGAAACACGGCGGCCGGCGCAATATCGCCCGGTTTGCCGATCCGCCCCAGCGGCGTGTCCGCCTCTAGCTTGTTGCGGAACTCGCCCTTTTCAAAACCGGCCGAGACTAAACCCTCGGTTTCCACCATGCCCGGATTGATGGCGTTCACCCGGATCTTGCTCGGCCCGAGTTCCAGCGCCAGACTTCGCGTCAGCGCATCCACCGCTCCCTTGGTGGCCGAATACACGGCCGCGAACGGCGCGCCCTTCGTACTGACCACGGAGCTGACATTGATGATGCTGCCGCCGTCCTCCCCAAATAGCTTCTGCGCTTCCTGCGTGGCAAACAACAAACCCAGTACATTCACGTTGAACTGCTTATGAAAATGCTCGGCGTGAATCGCCTCCAGCGGCAGGAACTCATAAATCCCGGCGTTGTTCACCAGAATATCCAGGCGTCCGAAAGCCTTTTTCGTTTCGGCGAACAGGGTCTTCACTTCTTCCTGGTTCGCCACATTCCCGGGCAGCGCAATCGCTCTCCCGCCCTTGCTGGTGATGTCGGAAACCACCTGATCCGCGCCCGCTTTGCTGGTGGCATAGTTCACCACCACGGCCGCACCCGCCACCGCCAGTTCCCGGGCGATCTCCGCCCCAATACCCTTTGACGCTCCCGTCACCAGCGCCACTTTGCCATTCAGTTTGTTCATTGTGAGGTTCTCCATTCAGTATCACGTTTAGACAACTGTCTAAGTGATGGTCTATCCCCCTCCGCATGTTGCAAGAACATTTGACGAGCCGGTGGCAGCGAGCCGGCGCGCAATCAGATGCGTGACAGGATGTCGATATAGGCCTGCAGTACCTCACGCCGCAGGCGGTAATGCGCGAATTTCCCTTCCTTGAGGCTATCCACCAAACCCGCATTTTCCAGTTCTTTCATATGGTGGGATAGCGTCGGGGCCGTTATGGGGAAACACGTCCGCACTTCATAACACGGCAGGGCGCCCTGGCTCTCCCCGATCATGCGCAGAATTTCGAACCGGCGCGGGTCTGCCAGGGCGCGCGCAATCAGCTTCAACTGCACATCTGACAAAGCCCTGCTTGCGCCCTGATTCTTCATACGCTCTCAAACCCATTCTTACAGCAGGAGGCTCACCACGCGGTGAGAACTGTTACACTCGGATTCGCCCGCGCTCGAGAGAAGCTATGCCTGTCCAATTCACCACCTCCTATCTTGAGGATTCGCTGGCGTTGTTCCGCTATTACAAGAACCTGGCGGAACGCGCTATGGAACAGACCGCCGACGACCATCTCCTCGCCACGCTGGACGAAGAATCCAACTCCATCGCCCTCATCGTCAAGCACATGGTCGGTAACATGCGTTCGCGCTGGACTAACTTCCTCACCGAAGACGGCGAAAAGCCCGACCGGAGTCGCGACAGCGAATTCATTGATCCGGCCGCTACGCGCACGGCTCTGCTGGAATCGTGGAACAGCGGATGGAGCCTTGTCTTCGACGCCTTGGAACCGCTCTCCGATGCAGACCTGATTCGGACGGTGACCATTCGCGGCGAAGCGCATTCGGTCATGCAAGCGATCAATCGCCAGATTGCTCATTATGCGAACCACGTCGGGCAAATCGTGCTGCTCGCTAAACACTTTTCGCATCAGAACTGGCAGTCGCTGACGATCCCCAGAAATCGAGCTGCTGCGGGAAAGTCGATTACCTCCTAAACGACCGCCCGCCAACTCCTGCGCGGAAGGAAAGAACGGTCGCGAAAGGCCAAGACTTTTCAAGCATGAGCTAGCGGGCGCCATGTAGCAACAACACCGAACCACCTCCTTCCTTCCGAACCTGGCGGCTGCATAGAGGGAGACACCTCAAGAAAGGGAAGTTTACTTACTCGACGGAGTAGCCTATGAGCAGAGGTAAACACATGGCTTTACAGAGTGGCAGGACAAAGTTTACCTGTCTGTAGGACACTCCATGCGTCAATCTGGCTTTGCCGCCTCACATCTCCTGAGCTTCTTGGTTATGATTGTCGCCTTCCTTGCGGCCGACTCTGCCATCGTTTCCGCTCAAGTCGCCCCCGAGCGCTTCTGGTTAGCGGGTCGATACGATGGAAATCGCGTGATTGTCTATTTTGACGCGGTCCGGTTCGGCTCCGAGTTCAAGTCCGCAGAGGCTCCCATTGCCCCGCCCGTGGCGGAGGGGTTTTTTGATCCAATGACGCTTAATGCCAAGTTCGTTGATGGCGTCCTACGGGGGCAAGCTGGCGCAGAACATTTCCACCTGGGCGAACGATATGAATTGCTACTCGGACACGATCAGATAGCGACGATCACTTTGACGAGTCTGGTTGGCTCTGAAGGAGACGAATTCGTAGGAAACGATTCATACATCGGAGCCTTGGCTACGGTAGACAACCAGGACTCGCTGTTTGCGAGTGGGAATTACTATGTCGTGAGACGCGCGGAGAAGACGTCAGGCGAAACTCCGAAAGTAAGATCCAAGCCGACTTCTCATACCGCTGGTTTGGAACAGGAGCCCGTACGCAACCACCTTGAAACACAAATTGCGTTCGAGTTGAACCAGCGTTGGCGGACATTGGTAAGTTCGGACCGGCGACCTTCAACGCCACCTGCCGTCACTATTCAGCCGTTTTACTTAGCGGACGGAAGCCTTCGCTGCTACGTCCGAGCAGGGTGGGAACGCAAAATGGAGAATGACAGCCGCACACCGTATGCGCTGGGGGCCTGGATGAAGCTTACGCCCGCCGCCCATATGCTCGCTGTCGAACGCCAGACGTCGAGTTATGACTTTGAGAATGCGCTTCCGGTATTGCGCAACGTCGTGGACCTTGGTTATGGGAAGACGGGACTCGTAGTGACCTTCCAGCGCGAGGACAGCACGTCTTTGCAGCTCCTGGAGTATCGAGACGGAGCCGCGTTGGCGCAGATGCGAACACTGCAGGCGATTAGTGCCGGCGAATGAGCCGCTCACTCTCATCTGCTACGTTGCACCGCTTCTAACAACAGATGGACGGACAGATCCCGCGCGCCAGAGGGCGGCGTGGCGCCTGTCTTGGATTCCTGGGCGTTTACGTCGCGAGCCTTGGGATCGGCCCATTGGCCAGGACTGACCGCAAAAAATCAGTTCAGAGCAAGTGAAAGCCATGGTCTGCCACCAGAAAAGAAGCAGTGGCAATATGGGCTGATTATGCCAGTGGCAATTCCAACTCGGCTTCCAGCAGCAAACTGGCCGTGTCCAGCGAAGCTGTCGTGACGCTACTGGCTGCCGTTCGACTCAAGCCGCCGAAACGCCGGTCTCGGCTTTGATATTCGGCAACTGCCTCCAATAGGTCAATGCGGCCGAAGTCGGGCCACAGCGTATCGGTAACGTAGAGTTCCGAATAGGCAATCTGCCACAGCAGAAAATTGCTGATCCGCATCTCTCCCGAGGTGCGAATCAGCAGATCGGGATCTTTCAAACCGGCGGTATATAGATGCTCGGAGATGGCTTCTTCGGTAATCTCCAGCGCATCCAGATTGCCTTCCAGGCGGGCGTTTTCAAGCATGGCGTTCATGGCGTCCACAAGTTCGGTGCGGCCGCCATAATTGATGGCCAAATTCAACCGCATGCCGCCGTTGGATGAGGTTTTGTCGATCGCGTTTTGCAGCTCACACTGTGCCGCTTCGGGCAAGCTTTCAATGCGTCCAATCGCCACGAGTTGGATATCGTTACGAATGAGGCTGGGCAGTTCGCGGCGCAAGTAGTAGCGCAGAAGCCGCCACAAGCCCTCGACTTCATGCCGGGGCCGCTTCCAGTTCTCTACCGAAAAAGCATAGAGCGTAAGCGCTTCAATGCCCATCTGGGCGCAAGCTTCCACCACGGTGCGGACGGAATTGATACCAGCGCGATGGCCTAGTATTCGGGGATAGTTTCGCTGGCGCGCCCAACGGCCGTTGCCGTCCATGATGATGGCGATGTGAGCCGGCAAACGCTTCGGGTCCAGCCGAGTGGCAATGCGCCAATCGCGATCACCGGGCGACAACACCTGCAGGAGTTCCTTCATGGCGTAAAGTTCTATAGTACATCAAGCTGGTGCGCTCAACCGGTGGTATTTCGCACTAGATACGATGTATTTTCGCTAGTCTAAATGTGGTTCAGCAGGGGCAACAAACCTGCTCCCAGGCAGAAAAAGGTACCGAGCGGCAATTGGTAGGAACCTGGTTTCTGACGCGTCACCAGAATGTAACCGCCGCCCAGGATAACCCCTGAAACGCTGCCAATCAGGAGAGCGTTGATTCCCTGCTCTAAACCTAAAAATACACCAATAAGGGGCAACAACTTAATATCGCCCAAACCAATCATCTCGCGGCCCCGCAACCGTCCCCAGACAGTACCCAAAAGCCAAATGGGCACAGTCAGCAGGAAGGCCGCTACCACCACCTCGGTCAGGGACCGCAACACGGGGAGCGCGCCCGGAATGAATAGCTCAGTGACAACGCCGGCGACCGGCACAAACAGTGCGAAAACGATGCCGGCCGCGGTTCCGCCGAGCGTCAGTTCATCGGGCAGTATCCGCTCTTCCAGATCGGTAAAAAAAAGCGCAATGAGAAGCGCCTCAAAAACGCACCATTTCAGCGTCGCCCAGTGCATGCCGTAGCGATGGCCCAGCAGGGCAAAGATCACAGCCGTCAACAACTCCACCGCCGGATAGCGAAGGCTGATGTGCTCCGCGCAATGGCGGCACTTTCCGCGTAAGATCAGGTAGCTCAAGACCGGGATGTTGTCCCAGCCTGCAATCGGCACACCGCATGCGGGACAAAACGACCGCGGTGTCACAACGGACACATCACGCACAATCCGGTAGATGCAGACGTTCAGAAAGCTACCGATGAGCAGACCAAGGATCGTAAAGAGGGCCGTAAACAGCGTGGGGAACAAGGCCTGATAATCAGCCGTCAAGCGCCCTCTGATAACTGGCGAGTGTTCGCTGGAGCAGCACCGTCGTGTTAAACCGGCTGCCGACTCTGAGAGCCGCGTTTTGTATCAGGGCGGCCGCTAAGCCGGGACTCGCCAGCACGCGCTGCATGGCGCTGGCGATGGCGGCAGGCTCCGCTTCGACGGCCAGCCCGGAAATACCGTCGTCAAAAACCTCCGCCAGGCCACCAACCCGATTGGCGATCAACGGCACACCCATCACCATGGCCAGCAATGCGCCGGACCCCAGACCTTCCGATCGTGAAATATAAACAAACGCCGAAGCATGCAGCAAATCTCTTTCCAGGTTAGTCGAGAAAGTTATGGGAATACCGGCCAGTGCGGATGCGCGTTCAATCAGATCGCGGCCTTTTTGCGGGTCATAAACATCCAGCGCCACCACCGGCGCAGCCGCGCTCCATTTCTTCATTTCCGGGTGGTTCACCTCCGGGCGCAGTTCGACCGCGTCGTAGACAACATCAATTTTTGATCCTGGCACGCCGGCGGCTTTTAGTTCTCCCGCCACAAATTCAGAGACCGCCAGAAACCGTGCGGCGCGAGCGTACTTGATTTTTGACAACAAGGATCGGGAGACCGGGAAGGCCACACGGCGCGCCACTACGAAAGGGTTGCGCGAGGCGATTGCTGCCAAGCTATGCGCGCGAGCGTCATGCGCATGGACCAGATCAAACTGAGCCGACAACGAAGTGAGCCTCCACGCAGAAGCCGAGACCGTTTGAAATCCGAGCTCGCGAGCTTTTTCGAAGAGCGGCGAACCAGGTCGGGCCATCAACACAGATTCGCAACAAGCTTCCCGCAGGACTCGCAGCAGGAGCAAGACCTGGTACTGGCCGCCGCGCAGTTCTCTGCCGAGATCCACATGCAAAACCCGCACGAGTCTTTTAGACCTTCCGGCCAGGGCTCATGTGGCGGGCCTTTGAGTATTTTAAAAAGTTGTAAAGCGCGGCCATATAGGCGATGGTCAAGCCTTCGACGCCATCCAGAAAGCCGAGTTTCAGCAGGTAGGTGCGGAAGAAGGTCCATGGCGGATCGAAGAGCAGGCGCGCCATGCCCAGGTTTTTGCCGCGCGTCACCAGTTCCTGGGCGGCTAATGTCGTATAACCGTCCATGCTGCGCAAGTGTTCCGATAGAGAACTGCACGTAAAGTGCAGCAAGTTCGATTCCAAATGTCCGACGCTGCCATCCACTTTTACCGATTCGTGCACGAACTCGCCGATCCAGCGGGCTTTGTGACGATTAAACAAGCGCACTTTACGATCGGGATACCAACCGCTGTGCAAGATCCAGCGGCCTAGATACTGAGCCAGGCGGGGCATGGTGTAGCCGTCGAATTCGGGTCCGGCTTTCTTGATTTGCCAGATCTCCGCTTCCAGGGCTTCGCTTAGGCTCTCATCCGCATCCAGCGCCAGAATCCAATCGTTAGCGGCTAGTTCGGCGGCTATGTTTTTTTGCGCCGCATAGCCGTGCCACGAACAATCAATGACGCGCGCGCCGTGTTTGGAAGCCAACTCCACCGTCCGGTCGTTTGAGCCGCTGTCCAACACCAGAATTTCGTCGCAGCAGCGTAGGCTTTCAATCACACGAGCAATGTTGCGCTCTTCGTTGAAAGCGATGATGGTGGCGGAAATTTTGATCACGGGTTAAAAGGCCACGCGCACAGGGACGACAGAAAAGCATAGCAGGAACACCAGGCTGACCACGACAACCAGCCGCCAGCGCGATCGGGGAAGCGGTTCCTGGTCGTACACCAAGGGATGCCGGCGACCAAAGAAAAACAGGGCAAAGGACCAGATCCACCAGGTCCAATACCAAAATCCCAGGGCCGCTAAAATCGCGATCAATACGTTGGAAATGTAGCGATGGAGGCGCGGGCCTAAAACGGCGTAAACAATGTGGCCGCCGTCGAGTTGGCCTACCGGGAGGAGATTGATGGCCGTCGCCAGCAGTCCTGCCCAGGCGGCCATCGCCATAGGATGGAGCATGATTTGATTCGCCGGCACAGCCGGGAAGAAAACTCTTTCGAGCAATTGAACGGCGAGCGGCGAACCGAAAACGAAGGGACTCGGCGGCGCGTGCGGACCCAGCGTGTGGGACAGGGCGACGCCCACAATCAGGAACGGGGTTAAGACGACAAAGCCGGCGAGGGGTCCGGCGATCCCGATATCGAAAAGGCTGCAGCGGGTGAAAATGGGCGAAGTGATTCGGATAAACGCGCCGAACGTTCCGAAAAGCGAGGGCGAGGGCAGAAAAAAAGGCAGCGTGGCTTCCACATGCCAGCGGCGGCACTGCAGATAATGGCCAAGTTCATGCGCCAGCAGAATGAGCAGCAACGGCGCCGAGAATTCGAGTCCGCTCCAAATGGAGGGGTCCGCATGCAGAAAGCGCCCGTAGGCCGGCCAGATGAGATCCGGGTCGAGTTGCTGCCCGCTCCGGAAAGATTTGACCAGGGCCGACCCGAAGATGGTTGTAGTGATTAAGGTGACAAGCAAGCAACAGACGTTAAGCCACCAGAAACGCGGCCAAGTTCCGGGGAGGCTATCGTCAAAACGGGTCACAGTTTCTGAGTGATTCATGTTCTGTGATCCAGAACGGCACGGAATCTTACAATCCGTAAGTTTAGACTACTGAAGAGTTTGCAGTTCCTTGCCCGGCTTAAAGCGCACTGCTTTACCGGGCGGAATAGCGACCTCGGCGCCGGTCCGAGGATTTCGGCCTATGCCCGTCTTACGAGGTCTTACGTTAAAGATACCAAAGCCGCGGAGTTCAATTCGATCCCCCTCGGTCAAAGCTCGTTTCATGGTCTCGAAGACGGTTTCTACTGCCATTTCCGCTTTGGTTTTGGTGATGCCGGTTCGGTTTACTACTTCGTTTATGATGTCGAGTTTGATCAAAAATCCTCCAGATAAGCCACCGTACCGGTCGAATCTTGATGATAATAAACAGCTTACAGCATGTCAATGGGTGTTCATGAAACTGGCGCACCCGGAAAAATTTGCCGCTGCAAGCGCTTTCTTCCGATGGCTGTGAGGGGGCACGAGGAATTCAAGGCTGGTTTTGTTGAGGTTCGGTCGCGGCAGCAAAATTGCTCTGCTATTCAGCGATGAAACTATCTGCGAGTCCGAGTTCCTTAAAGTTGCTGGTGGTGGAAGATTGCCCTAGCGACGTCTGGCTCATCAGAGAGGCGCTAAAGGGCGCAAACATGCCTGTCCAGATTATTGTTGCGGAGGACGGGGTGGCCGCTCTGGACTACATGCGTCAGGTGTCGGACGGCAAAGCGGTCAGACCGGATATTATCCTGCTGGACCTGAATCTGCCGCGCAAGAACGGACGAGAAGTTTTGGGAGAGTTGAAAGCTTCGCCGATTCACCGTCACACGCCGGTGTTGGTAATGAGCAGTTCACGCGCAGAAGAAGACATCCGCGAATGCTACCGGCTAAATGCGAACTGCTACATCACCAAGCCCGGGACTCTGGACGATTACTTTGAAGTCGTTCGATCCATCGAGGAATTCTGGTTCATGGTTGCCAAGCTTCCCACCCGAACCGCCGCCTGATTCGCGGTTAGACCGCGGCGGTGCTGGTGGCGAGCCGTGCAGCTTCTAATGCAGCCTCATAGTTGGGGTGGCTGCCTACTTCCCTCACGTACTCCACATAACGGATGACATTCGAGCTGTCCACGACGAAGATCGCGCGGCTCTCAATTCGCATATCGGAGATCAACGTTCCGTAATTTTCTCCGAAGGATGTGTCCTTGTGGTCGGAGAGCATACTCACTTTGCTGATTCCAAACGTTCCGCACCAGCGCTTCTGGGCGAACGGCAAATCCGTGCTCACGGTGTAAATATCGACATCCTCCAAGTTAACGGCCTCATCTTCAAAGCGTTTGGTTTGAGCGTCGCAGACTGGGGTATCCAGACTGGGAACTACGCTGAAAATACGAACGCCGTTCCCGGTGTCGGTTAATTTGACAGACTTCAACGAGGAATCCATTACCTCGAAATCGGGGGCGAGATCGCCCGCCTTGAGTTCAGGCCCGGCGAGGGCAAAAGGCCGCCCCATCAGGACAGTGGAACGATCAGATTTGTTAGCCATCTGCGACAGTTTATCAAGCGGCGGATGCCGCTTGTGTTAATAGAAGATCAGGAAAACATCTATTCCGGGCCCGGCAGCGTTAAATAGAACGTACTGCCGGAGTCCAGCTTAGATTCCACCCAAATCCGCCCGTTATATTGGTGGACAATCTTTTGGCAGATGGCTAAGCCAATGCCGGTTCCGGAATACTTATCGGAACCGCCGTGCAACCGCTTGAAAAGCCCGAAGATTCGTTCGCAGTACTCAGGTTCAATGCCAATTCCGTTGTCGGCTATGGCGAATTTCCATGCGCTATTTTGACGGGAAGCGCTGACATGCACGCGCGCGGGTTCGGCATCTTTTCGGTATTTGATGGCATTCCCGATCAAATTGAGGAAAAGCTGCCGCAAGTGGCTCGGGCGGACGAATAGCACGGGCAGCGGGTCACAGGTTACCTCGGCGGCGCTTTCATTGATTGATTGAGCAAGGTCGCTGATGACCTGTTCGAGAATTGCTTCGCTCCCGGTAGGCACAACGGCTTCCTCGGCGGACGAGCCAATCCGAGCATAGGCCAGCAGATCAGCGAGCAGAGAACTCATGCGCCTGGCACTGTTAACGATGTGGGTTAGAAATTCGTCGCCATTGGCATCCAGCGCGCCCGTGAACCTCTTTTGCAGCAGCTGAGAAAATATGGTGACGTTTCGCAGCGGCTCCTGCAGGTCATGCGAAGCGGAATAGGCGAACTGTTCCAAATCCTCATTGGCGCGCCGCAATTCCTCTTCGGCCCGTTTCCGTGCATTGATGTTTTCGTAGAAAACGGACAAGCCTCCGCTCTCAGAGGGATAGGCTTTCACCCTGAACCAACTATTCAACGGAGGGTAATAACTTTCGAAATCGACCGGCACGCGCTCCTGCATGGCGCGTTCGTATTGGTCATAGAAAGTTGTCCCCACTGCCTCCGGGTATGCGTCCCATAGGCTTTTTCCTAACATCTGGTCCCGGCGAAAGCCAATAAGCTGCTCGCCTTGAGTATTCGCATAGGTGATGCGGAATTCGCGATCCAGCGCAAAAAAACCATCGGTTATGCTTTCCAGGATCACCCGGGCCTGGTCTTCAACCTGCCTGCGAAGACGGGCAAGTCTGAGATGCGCGCTCACACGAGTCAGCAGTTCACGCGCGGTGAAGGGCTTGGTGAGGTAATCATCGGCGCCCGCGTCCAGCCCTTCGGTTCTGGCTTCTTCTCCTGCGCGGGCGGACAGAAGCACCACGGGAATCGACTTGGTTAAGGGGTTCAAGCGAAGTAATTTCAAGAGGCCGAACCCGTCCAGGCCGGGCATCATCACGTCGGAAAGCACTAGCTCAGGCCGATAAGCCAGCGCTACTTGAAAGGCTTCTTCACCGTTTGGCGCGGTTTTCACTTCATAACCCAGACCAGTCAGGAGGCGGCGAATATAGCGGCGCATGTCTTCGTTGTCGTCCACCACGAGAATGCGCGCCCCGGAGCCGCCATCAGGGCGAAGTTGGCTGAATTCGGCGATAGAGGTCGAGGGGACGCTCTCAATGTCCTGCGACGCCTCGCTGTCCACCGGTAGCCAGCGCAGCGCCTCCTCCAGGAATTCGTCGGCACGAATCGAAGTGGAAACCGGCGCCGATGAAAGGTTCAGGCGGTCAGCCGGAAGATGCTGATTGCCAAACGGAACTTTGACAGTGAAACTGCTGCCGTGGTTCATCCTGCTTTCGACCTGGATTGAGCCGCCGTGCAATTTCACTAATTCCTGAACCAGGGCCAAGCCGATGCCTGTACCTTCAAACGTTCTGCCGCGCGCACCTTCCACGCGATGAAAGCGCTCGAACAAGTGGGACAACTCCTGCTCCGGTATGCCGGTACCGGTATCAGAGACGATCAGTTCGGCATAATCACCATCCGCTTGCAAAGTGACCGTCACGGAGCCGGTTAAGGTGAATTTGAAAGCGTTCGACAGAAGATTGAGAATCACCTTCTCCCACATCTCCTGATCCACCCACACCGGCTCAGGCAGCGGCATGCAATTGACTCGAAAACTGAGACCGCCACGCTCCATGACGGAGGTAAAGCCGGAAGCGAGTTCTTCCGTGAAAGAGCTTAGGTTAGTCGCCACATACGAACCTTTGATGCGGCCGGCTTCAATCCGCGAAAAATCCAGCAGAGAATTGACCAGCCGCAACAGGCGCAAACCGTTCCGGTGCACTAGGCGAAGGGATGCCTCCGTGTGACCGGGGAGCGCCTCGCGGGACGCAAGCAAGTCCTCAATGGGGCTCAACATCAAGGTCAAGGGTGTACGAAATTCATGACTGACATTGGAGAAAAACTGCGTTTTGGCTCGATCTATTTCAGCCAGCGATTCCACCCTGCGCTGTTCCTGCTTATAGGCGCGCACGTTAGCAATTCCGGTTGCCAGCTGATCGGCAATGAGGGAAAGAAAACTACGATATTGATCATCCAGCGCTCGCCGGGGGCTGATTCCGACGATGAGCAAACCATAAGGGGATTCAACGCCCGGCTTTGACACGGGCAAGAGAAGCGCGGAACGGACAGGCTCGGGCCACTTGGCTCCGACGATTTCACCGAAACCCTGTAAAAGATTTTCCATCAGGAGCGGCTGCCTGTTTTTGAGCACGGCCGCAAGAGGCCAGCGCCCGTCAGAGAGATCCAGAAAGGGTATGGCCACTTCCTCTTTGTTCTGAGCATTAAGGCCACAGGAGCCTTCGAGTGTGAAACTGTCTGGTCCTGAGGTTCTGTAAAGAAGACAAAACGCGAGATCAGCGGGATTAGTGGCAAGAACCTTGAGCGATGCCGGCCAGATTTCCTCGTGCCGTGTTTCCTGTAAAGCGAGCGCGGCCAGGTCGCGCAATAACTCCAGCCGGCGCTCGCCGAGAACGCGAGGGGTTGTTTCCGATACGGTAACCAGGACGCCGCCAACCTTAGAGTCTTCGTCACGAATGGGGCTGTAGGAGAAGGTAAAGTAGCACTCCTCCAGATAGCCGTTGCGGTCAAGCGAAAGCATCCAATCTTCGAAGCCGGTGCCCACGCCGCGCCGCACGTCGGCAAACATAGGGCCGATGACCTCCCAAATTTCGGGGAAGGTTTCGCGTGCGCTGATACCCAGAGCCTGGGGGTGCTTGGTAGCGCCCAGGATGGGACGGAAGCGATCGTTATAAAACTGAATGTAATCGTCACCCCAGGCGACGTACATGGCGAAATGGGATTCGAGGACAATGCCGACTGAGGTTCGCAAACTCTGCGGCCAGGTCTCCACAGGACCGAGCGAGGTTGAACTCCAGTCGTGGTTGCGTGTGAGCTGGCCCATCGCTCCGCCGCCCGGAAGGTGGTGCGCTGCTAATGCGGTCCCCGGGTGTTGGCTGCTGTCCTCGCGGAACATGTCCTCATTGTCACACCACATTGTCACCGGCTGTGTCATGACTTGGTGCGCCCCTGTTCAGCAAAGGTAACGGCGTTCAGTCCCATAAAACGTCAGTGGACGAATGGCAGCGTCCTGTGACTCTGCTTGAAACGATCAAGCGTCTCTGTGCCTCCTACAGGAGCTAAGCCATGCAACGGCTGAGCCAACACATACGGGAGAAGATTTTTGCCAGAAACGCCGAAGCAACGGGTAAAAGAAGGACTGCCAACGCCACTTGGGGCGACATGGGATGGGAAGGGCACCAATTTTGCGGTCTTTTCCGCTCATGCGACCAAAATAGAAGTGTGTCTTTTTGCGCCGGACGGGAAGACCGAAACCGACCGCATCACGCTGCCGGAATACACAGACCAAATCTGGCACGGCTATCTGCCGGACGTCACGCCGGGAACCATGTATGGCTTTCGTGCTCATGGAGCGTATGACCCGCAAAACGGCCATCGTTTTAATCCCAACAAACTGCTGCTGGACCCTTATGCTTTTGCTCACTCAGGGAAGCTCGAGTGGAATCCGGCGATCTTTGGCTACCAGATGGAAACTGGCGATGATCTGACATTTGATGAGCGCGACAGTGCGCCGTTTGTGCCAAAGTGTCATGTCGTGGATCCGGGCTTTGACTGGACCGGCTCCAGAGGCCACAGACATGCGCGCTGGGATGACACCATCATCTATGAAACGCATGTGCGCGGCTTCACGCAGTTGCATCCGGCGGTGCCGGAAGACCGGCGCGGAACCTATGAGGGGTTCGGCACTAAGGAAGTGGTGGAATATATTCGCGGCTTGGGCATCACCAGCGTGGAGCTGCTACCGGTTCACACGTTTGTGGATGACAGCAACCTGCTGGAGAAGGGTCTCAAGAATTATTGGGGTTACAACACTATCGGTTTTTTTGCACCCGATCCTCGCTACGCCTTCCGGGTAGAAGACAGCTTGCGTGAGTTCAAGGAGATGGTGGCGAGGCTGCACGACGGGGGACTGGAAGTAATTTTAGATGTGGTTTACAACCACACAGCCGAAGGCAATGAACGCGGGCCGACGCTATCGTTCAAAGGCCTGGATAATGTCAGCTATTACCGCCTGCTGCCGAATGAGCATCGTTACTATATCAATGATACGGGAACCGGCAACACGCTCAATGTCAGCCATCCGCGCGTCCTACAGATGGTAACGGACAGCTTGCGCTACTGGGCGAAGGAGATGAATATTGACGGTTTCCGGTTTGACTTAGGAACGATTCTGGCGCGCGAACCGGGTGGCTTCGATAACCACAGCGCGTTTCTGAAGGCTTGCTGTCAAGATCCGCTTTTGTCCACTGTGAAACTGATTGCGGAGCCATGGGATTGCGGTCCCGGCGGTTATCAGGTGGGCGCGTTTTATCCGGGCTGGGCGGAGTGGAACGACAAGTTTCGCGATACTGTGCGCGACTTCTGGAAAGGCGATGCTCCGGCCGCTGAGATGACCAAGAGGCTTTGCGGATCACCGGACTTCTTCAACCATCAAGGCCGCCGTCCCTGGGCGACGATAAACTTTGTCACCGCGCATGACGGCTTTACGCTGAACGACGTTGTGACCTACAACGAGAAGCACAATGAGGCAAACGGCGAGGACAACAAGGACGGCAGCAGCGACAACCGTTCCTGGAACTGCGGCGTGGAGGGCCCGACGGACGATCCGGAGATCAACCGGCTGCGCGAGCGCCAGATCCGGAATATGTTGTCCACTTTGCTGCTATCGCAAGGCACGCCGATGATGGTGGCCGGTGACGAGTTCGGCCGCACGCAGCAAGGCAATAACAACGCCTATTGCCAGGACAGCGAGATCAGCTGGCTGAACTGGAAGATTGAAGACAAGGGCCACGCTCTGATCGAGTTCACTCGCAAGCTGATCGGCATGCGGCACAAATACCCCATTCTCCGGCGCAACTTGTTTTTAAACGGCGCGTACCAGGAAGAACTTGGCGTCAAGGATGTTACCTGGATTAACGCGAATGGGAAAGAAATGGAGGACGACCACTGGGGCGATTCGGGTATGCAGTGCTTCGGCATGCTGCTGGATGGCCGTGCGCAGACGTCGGGGATTCCACAACGCGGCAGCGAAGCGACGCTGCTGATTGTGATCAACGTGTATCACGATCTGGTGAATTTTATTATGCCGGCGTGTGCTGAAGGGACTAAATGGACTTTGCTGTTTGATACGAATGAACCGGAGAAGGGTGAGGACGTGACGAAGAAGGTGGGTGAGGAGTATGGAGTCACCGGTCGTTCGTTGCTGTTGTGGCGGCTCGAAACAGAGCCGGTGAAATAGTAGTGGATTTGTGGCGGTGTGTCAGGCGTGATAAATGTGCTCCTGGCACGCCGCCGTCAAAAGGAACGGGCAAGTTAAGGTTAGAAAAAAGGCTAGGATGAAGAAGGAGTCGGTCCGAGGGGCTTTTCGCTCTGATGCCGATGTGCTGCTAGCGAATGACGACTGTACGAATTGATATTTCCGATGAACAGGCCGCAAAGCTCAGAGCTAGAGCTGTTGCCAATGTGTTTCCGCAGAGCAATACGCGCGCCAAGTGTTGGACCAAAATCTCACCTCCAGCGTGCAGCCGGCCCGGCCCCATATCTCAGAGATTATTCAAGAAATCGTCAGTCAAGTTCCACCGGATGCGTTCGAAAGTTTGCCCCGGGATGCCGCCAGCCGGCATGATCATTATCTTTTGGGGGGCGCCTAAAAGGGATCGATAAAGGTGCGATTCGCCGATATGTTCTATTGGATAGCGCTTATGCTCCCGCTCGACGAAGCACATGAACGCGCCAAAGCCTTCACAGGGGAGATCGTCACATCCCAGGAAGTTCTAACCGAACACCTCAACTTCTTTGCTGCGGGTTCAAAGCATCTGCGCCTTACCGCCAACCTGACGGTCAATGCGATTCTGCAAGGGTCGGCCGTGCGGGTCATTCCCCAGAGCGATAGTTCTTTTCGCAACGGACCTGATTTATATCGCGCGCGGCCGGGACAAGGGCTATAGCCTCACGGATTGCATATCGATGCAAATCATGCGACGTGAGCGACTGACTGAGGTTCTCACGAATGACCGGCATTTTGAGCAGGAAGGCTTCCGCGCTTTATTTAGGGACTAGATTTTCCGATTGAATCGGTTCTGAAACGCCCTCATTGATTTCCAGTTTGCCTTGCCCGAAGTGCAATGGCAGTAATCGCTAACTTAAATCTGCGTGGATATAATGACCATCTCATGGATCGGCGCAAGTTTGCACTCACGATGGCGGCGATGGCTGCTCCCGTCGAGGCTGCGGCGAACATCTCTGGCTATCGGACGTTCAACATTGCCGGTAAAGAGGAGCGGCCGTTTCAGGGGCGCAAAGAAGCAACTCTGGCTAGCCATGAGGGCAAGGGCTATCTCGCTCATATGTGGTTTGGCGGCAGTTTTCCCGATTACGCGAGGATTCGGCTGCGGGTTTATGTGGATCATGAACCAACCGCAGCCATCAGCATGGAGTTGGGAATGGGGACCGGCTTTGGATTTCAAGATCCGGATGCGCCTTGGGGAAACAACGCGGCGGGCAAGACGGGAAGCCCAAGCGGCATCTTCAACTTCTATCGAATTCCCTTTTCGACCAGCGTTCGAGTCACTGCTGAACTGCCCGCGGGGGTCGCAGATGATCAAGTGTTCTGGTGGATTGTCAGAGGCATTGAAGGCTTACCGTTGGAAGTTAGTGGGCTTCATTTACCTGACACCGCGCGGCTGAAGCTTTACACTCGCGAGAACTTCACGGCACAGCCGCTGGAAGAGTTTGATCTCTGCAGGACAGAGCGCGCCGGCATGGTTTATCAAATTGCCATGGCGGCCAAGAGCGAGAGCTTTGCCTTTTTGGAAGCGATCATGCGGGCGTATGTCGATCAGGCGAAGGAGGCGCAGTTTTTATCTTCCGGGCTGGAAGATTACTTTCTGGGCACTTACTACTTCAATCGTGGTCTCTATCATCTGAGACAAGCTGGACTTACTCACAAGGACGACCAGAACCATACGTTTTCGGCCTACCGATTTCATGAGCAGGATCCGATTTTCTTTTCCAGGGGTTTAAGGCTTGCCTGCCGGTGTGGCGAGAAGATGGGCGACAAAGTCTTTGGCGCAGCAGGAGAACTGCGCGCCACAACTTATACGACCTACGCTTGGTTGTACGAGTGGTGAGGGGGACCTATGAATGAGGGTTTGATTTCGCGGCGTTCCGCACTGATGGGCGCCGCTACTGCTGGTTTGGCTCCTTTCAGCAGCACGGCCGCTGGGGACGCTATACGCGTCGTGGTTTGGGACGAGCGCCAAATGGACCAGAAGAAGGTTTATCCCAACTTTATTGGCAACCACATCGCGCAGCATCTGGGATCGTTACCCGGGATTAGGGTGATGAAATCGGTTGGCCTTGATGATCCGGAACATGGCCTGGGCGGTGACACGATTGAGAACTGCGATGTCATTGTGTGGTGGGGCCATATTCGGCAAGGGGAAGTGCCGGTAGAAGTCGGGCAAAAGATTGTAGACCGCGTGAAGGCCGGAAAGCTGGGGCTGGTTGCGCTGCATGCCTCGCACTGGTCTGTGCCATTCATGGAGTCGATGAATGAGGTTACCCGAACGCAGGCCGGCAGGCGATATCCGGGGCCTAACGCAAAGCTTGAATACGTTGCGCCACAGGGCCGTTTTCAGCCGACTTATGACTCGCTGGTAACTCCGGCCTTTTATGCCATTCACGCGGCGAACCATGAATTGCATGTGCGGGTGGATTTGCCGTTGTGCGTCTTTCCGGGCTACCGGCACGATGGGAAGCCGAGTTCAGTGACGGTCCTGCGGCCGGACCATCCGATTGCAAAAGGGCTGCCGGCCCAGTTCGAGATTCCAGAGACGGAGGCTTACCTGGAGCCTTTCCATGTGCCCGAACCGGATATGGTGATTTTTCAGGAGACCTGGGCGGACGGCGGATGGTTCCGCAGCGGCATGGTTTGGAGCATCGGCGATGGCAAAGTGTTCTACTTCCGGCCGGGCCATGAGGTATACGGCGTGTACCAGCAGGAACTGCCGCTGAAGGTGGTGGAGAATGCCGTGCGGTGGATGGGTGGGAAGAGCTGGATGGGTGCGAACGTTTAATGCCCGCGGCGAAAGACTACGACGTTTGCATCGTGGGGTCGGGCGCGGCGGGTGGGGCGGCGGCAAAGGTTCTAACCGAGGGAGGCATGAATGTAGTCATGCTGGAGGCGGGACCGTTGCTGGATCCCGCCAGGCATTACACCGAACATCTCTGGCCCTATCAACTGGCGCATCGCGGCGCAGGGATTGGCGGCCGGGGTTATAACAGCGCGGGCAGCCATGAACTGGATGTGGCGCATATCACTAGCCACATTGAGGGTGAGCCTTACCTAAACGCGCCCGGCTCCGAGTTCAACTGGACGCGGGGGCGATTGTTGGGCGGGCGGACGAATCATTGGAATTGCGTCACGCTGCGCTTTTCGGATCGGGATCTACGCACACGGTCGTTGCGGGGTTATGGCGACGATTGGCCGATCACTTATAAGGAGCTGGAGCCTTACTACGACAAGGTGGAGAGCTTCATCGGCGTTTATGGCACGCGCGAAGGGATTGACGGCGCACCGGACGGGATTTACCTGCCGCCTCCGGCTCCGCGCTGTTCGGACCGAATTGTAAAGAGAGGATGCGACAAATTGGGCATCCCCTGCATTCCGGGGCGCGCAGCCATCATTACGCAGGCGCATAACAAGCGCGCGGCTTGTCACTATTGCGCGCAGTGCACGCAGGGCTGTTTTACGGCTTCGCGATTCAGTTCGAGCCAGGTGCTGATACCGGATGCATTGAAAACCGGCAGACTGACCATTGTGCCGTTTGCCATGGCCCGTGAAGTGATGGTGGGCAGGGATGGCAAAGCCACGGGCGTGTCCTATATAGACAAGACCACTCGGACGGAGCAGCAGGTCAAAGCGCGGGCCGTGGTGGTAGGCGCGAGCGCCTGTGAATCGGCGCGGCTGCTGTTGAATTCGCAGTCGTCACTTTTTCCAAACGGACTGGCGAATTCGTCGGGGGCGGTGGGGCGGTATTTGATGGATACGACGGCTCACTTGGTGTTGGGCGAGGCGCCGGAGCTGGCGCGAATCCCGCCACATAATCATGATGGAACCGGGTCGGTGCATGTCTATATTCCGTTCTGGAAATACGACAAGAAACGAGATTATGAGGGCGGTTATCACGTTGAGATCTTCGGCGGCCCGCTGATGCCGCATGTGGGCGCCTTTCGGGGTGTGGAGGAAGGCTATGGCGCCGGTTTGAAAGCAGCTTGCAAGCTGCGGTATCCGGCCACGCTGCAACTGCATGGGCGCGGCGAGATGATCCCGAATCCGGATAGTTTTTGCGAGATTGACCGCCATACGGTGGACCAATGGGGCATTCCGGTGCTGCGGTTTCATTTGAAATGGTCGGCGAATGAGCTGGCGATGGCGAAGGATATGAAGACCAGCTTTGAGGAGATTATTGAGGCGGGCGGTGGACGGCCGCTTCCAGCGGAGCCCGATCCGGATTTCGGGTATGTGACGCCGGGCGGAGTGGCGCATGAGGTCGGTACGGTGCGGATGGGACTGGATCCGAAGACTTCGGTGTTGAATGGGTTTTGCCAGGCGCATGATGTGAAGAATCTGTTTGTGACGGACGCGGGGAGCTTTACTTCGAACCCGGATAAGAACCCGACGTTGAGCATCACGGCGCTGTCCTGGCGCGCTTCAGAGTATTTGCTGGCGCAGGCGAAGAGGGGGGAGATTTGACCATGGATGACGTGACGGCGAGCGCGGAGTTGCCTAGGCGGGCGTTGCTGCGATCACTGGCGGTGGCAGGCGCAGGACTGGAGGTGATGCTGCAAGGGAAGCCGGCTTCGGCGGCTGAGGGACAGCATGCGCATCAGGGGGCGCCCGCGCTGGTGGACGCGGTGGCAGATGCTAACCAGGCTCCGGTGTACTTTTCGGCTGAGCCGTATGCGGCGCTTTGCGCCTTGTGCCAGTTGATTATTCCTGTGACCGGCGAGTCGGGCGGGGCAATGGAGGCAGGCGTTCCGCCGTTTATTGATTTGTTGGCGAGTGAGAACCGGGAGTATCAGCGGCGGTTGTCCGGCGGGTTGGCCTGGTTAGATGCGTGGTGCGTCAAGCGGTTCGGCAGCAGGTTTACAGGGTGTTCCGAGGCTCAGCAGAAGACGGTTCTGGATGCGATTGCTTTCCGGGCGAATGGGGAACGCGACGAGACGTTAGTGCCCGGCGTGGATTTCTTTGCACTGTGTCGGGACCTGGTTTTGGATGGGTATTTCACGAGTAAGGTTGGAATTGAGTATTTGGAGTTTCGAGGGAATGGGGCTTTGGCGACTTTTGCGGGGTGCCCCGGCGCGCGGGCGTAACTGGAGGGTGTGAGCGAAATTTCGAAACAGACCCAAATTGAACCGGCCGGATGTACCGGCCATTTACGATTCAGATCTGGTGGCGAAGGGATTGAAGTCCGTTCCGTAGTCAAAGTAATCGGCCTTCTCCGTGCGCTTGAGGAAGTTGACAATCGCGTAGGTGACCGGCGTCATGAGGGTTTCGTAAACCACCTTGATGGTATAGCCGGAGACGATCAGGCGGAACATTGTGGCCGGAGATTCGGTTCCGGCGAAGATAAAGAAGATAACAATTGTGGTATCAACAGCTTGACCCACCACAGTTGAACCTATTGTTCGCGTCCATAAGTGCCGGCCTTTGGTCACCAGTTTCAGCTTTGCGAGCGTGAACGAATTGGCAAACTCGCCGCACCAGAAAGCGACCAGACTGCCAGCCACAACCCGCCCAACAGGCTTGAAAATAGTTTCGAAAGCCGCCTGGTTGTGATATTCGGGAGCGGGCGGGATGATGACGCAAAGCCAGGTGATCAAGGCCAGGATGCCCGATGCAAAAAAGCCGAACCAGATGGCTCGCCGGGAGGCGGAATAGCCGTAAACCTCAGTGAAAATGTCGCCGAAAATGTAGGTAATAGGGAAAAGCAACTGAGCGGCGCTGATCCGCAGCCAGCCGATGGCCCAGAACTTAGGAGCCACGATATTTGAGATCAATAGTATTGCTACAAACAGGGTGATAAAGGAATCTAGGAATTTGTATCTGTGGTCACTTTCGAGTAAGGAGCGCAGGCTTTGCTTTTCGAGAGTTTGCTCGGGCATGTTGACCGATTATAAGCAGGTAGGATTCACAGCCTGAGTGCGGTTCAGAAGGGGCGGCTATAATCTAATGGTGTTTCGGCTGTTGTGCGTGATTTTGGCTGCATTTGTGGTTCTTACCGCATGCCGCGACGATTTGAAGACGAAGGAGAAAGTGCAGCAAGCGGTTGTTGATCGCCTGCAGGAGCACTCCGGGCTCGATTTGAAAGCGCTGGACGTGAGCACGACTGACGTTAAATTCGACCAGAACAAGGCGGTGGCGACGGTTGCTTTTCATCCTAAAGGAGACACTTCAATCAATAGCGGCATGACCATGAAATATAACCTGGAAGAGCGCGATGGGAAGTGGGTGGTTACCGGCGTGAACAACGCCCAGGGAACACCGCTGGGCACGCATCCGCCGGTAGGTCAGTCACCCATGGGCCAGTCACCTGCGGGACAACCTGAGGGGCAACTGCCTCCAGGCCACCCGGCGTTACCGTCGCCACCGACAACAGCACAATGAAAACCGGCAAACAAGGCGGGGAAGAGAAATGAAGACCGTCGCGGTGCTGGGTGGCGGACCCGCCGGTGCGACTGCGGCTGAGCGCCTGGCGCGTTCGGGACTGCGCACTATCATCCTGGATGAAAAGCTGGCCTGGGAAAAGCCTTGTGGCGGCGGCATCACGTATAAGGCCTATTCGCAATATCCTTATTTGCGCGAGAATGACACGCCGAAGAAGATCGTCACGGATACTTTTCTGGCGGCTCCCAAGTCCGGTGCATTTAAGATGCATTTGACGCGCCCCCTTTTAATTTATTCGCGTATGGACTTAAATGGGATGCTGCTGCGCAGAGCGGAAGCGGCCGGCGCGGAGATTGAGAAAGAGCGCGTGCTGGGCATTGAGCGTGCGGCCCGGGGATGGGCCATTAAAACGCGCAGCGGCAAAATCGACGCGGACTACTGCGTCATTGCCACGGGTGCACGTAACACTTTGCGCGAGGTGGGAACCCAGTACACGGCGCAGGATACGATGTATGCCCTGGGCTATTGGGTGCCTTCGGACCAGGCGCATATTGACATTCAATTCCTGCCCAACTTAGAAGGCTACATCTGGGTGTTTCCACGCGCGGGCCATCTTTCGGTAGGAATTTGCGGCAAAGGCGAGCCGGCGCAACAATTGCGGGCCCGGCTGGAACGTTATATGGAAGAGCACGGCATTTCGCGCAAGGATGCCAAGTTCTATGGCCACATGCTGCCCGCTCTGGAGAGCCGGGCTTGGCGCAACAACCGCATGGCTGGCGACGGCTGGATTGCGGTGGGCGACGCGGGCGGATTGGTCGATCCTATTACAGGCGAAGGTCTCTACTACGCCATTCGTTCGGGCGATCTGGCGAGCCAAGTTTTGCTGGCCGACAACGAGAGCGAACGGAAGGCTGAACTGTACCGCCAGTTGATCACTCGCGATTTCGGGCTGGACCTGACTTATGGCGCCGGCCTGGCCAAGCGTCTCTTTTGCGGGGCGTTGTTCTTTGGCGCCGTGCCCAGCCGCATGATCGACTTTATGCGGCGCAGTCCTAAGTTTTGCGAGATCATTCAGGATTTGTTTGCGGGTACGCAGCCGTACCTGGAATTGAAAACGCGCTTGCTGCGGAATGTGAATACGACGCTGCATGAGATCTTCATGAGCTTTTTGTTCCGCAAGCTCATCCTGGCCGAAACACAATATGAACGTTCCACAGTCTGACGCCCTGTTTACCCGGGCGAAGGAAAGTATCCCGGGAGGCGTCAATTCGCCGGTGCGTGCCTTTCGCGGCGTCGGGGGAAGTCCGAGATTCATCGTCCGCGGCGAAGGATCGCATTTCTTCGATGTGGATGGGAACGACTACATTGACTTCATCGGATCCTGGGGGCCTATGATTCTGGGCCACAGGCCGCAGTGTGTGGTCGACGCGCTGCACGACGCGCTGCAGTACGGAACCAGCTTTGGCGCGCCTACCGGGCGTGAAGTGGAACTCGCGGAACTGATTATCGATTTCGTTCCCTCCGTGGAAATGGTGCGGCTGGTGAATTCCGGCACGGAAGCCTGCATGAGCGCCATTCGGGTAGCTCGCGGATTCACCGGACGGGATCTCACGGTCAAATTTGAAGGCTGCTACCACGGGCATGTGGATTCTCTGCTGGTGAAGGCAGGGTCAGGCGTGGCCACTTTAAGTTTGCCCGATACCGCCGGTGTTCCCAAGGCGTTTTCGGACACGACGATCGCGCTGCCCTTTAACGATCTGGAGCAGGTGGAGACGCTCTTTCGCGAGCAGGGCGACAAGATTGCCGCCGTGATTGTGGAGCCGGTGGTTGGCAACATGGGCTGCGTTCCTCCCGAGCCTGGATTCTTGGAAGGTTTGCGCCGGATTACTCAGCAATATGGGGCGGTGCTGATTTTCGATGAAGTCATGACCGGATTCCGGTTGAGCCGGGGTGGCGCTCAGCAGCTTTTTGGCATTACGCCGGACATGACCACAATGGGCAAGATCATCGGTGGAGGTTTGCCGCTGGCGGCTTATGGCGGGCGTAAGGATATTATGTCCAAGGTGGCTCCCGTGGGTCCGGTTTATCAGGCTGGCACATTGTCGGGGAACCCGCTGGCTGTGACGGCGGGGATTGCAACGCTCCAGTATCTGGAGGCGCATCCCGAAACCTACGATACGCTGGAGCGGAATGGCGCGCTGCTGGCCGCAAATCCTCCGGAGGGCGTCTGTGTGAACCGGGTTGGTTCCATGGTGACGTTCTTCTTCCAGCCGGGTCCGGTAAAGAATTACGAGGACGCGAAGAAGTCAGATACCGCAAAGTTTGGCCGGTTCTTTCATGCGCTGTTGGACAGGGGAATTTACTTCCCTCCGTCCCAGTTTGAGGCTTTGTTCATTTCGGCAGTGCATACGCCTGAAGAACTGACAGCCACAGCGCGTGCCGTTCGGGAATGCGCCCATGCCTAAAGTCTTAATCACCGGCGCGGCTAAACGGATCGGGCGAGTGATCGCCATTGAACTGCATCGTAAGGGTTTCGACGTCGCGATTCATTGCAACCACTCTTGGGCAGAGGCGCAGATTGTCGCTCAAGAGTGCGGAGGCGCTCCGGTGTTTGCCGCCAATCTGGCCAGTGTCACTGAAATTCAACGGCTGTTTTCCGATATTCGCGGGAAATTTGGCGCACTGGATTGCCTGGTGAATAACGCGGCCCGATTTACTCGCTTTAGTCCTTTAGATATAACGGAATCCGACTGGGACTTCATCCATTCCGTTAACTTAAAAGCCACCTTTTTCTGTTGTCAGGAAGCCGCTCGCGGGATGCTAAAACGCGGCTCGGGGAGGATTGTGAATCTCAGTTCGCTCGGTGGAATTCGGCCGTGGGCCGAGCACGCGCACTATTGTGCTTCGAAGGCTGGCGTCATCATGCTGACCAAGGCTTTGGCGAAGGCGTTTGCGCCGGCCGTGACAGTGAATTCAGTAGCGCCCGGTGTCATCAGCTTCGATGATGAGGACGACCGGGTACAGAATATGATCGACAACACACCCATGCAACGGTCCGGACGGCCGGATGAGATAGCGGAAGCGGTTGCGTTTTTCCTGACAGCGCCGGACTTCATTACCGGGCAGGTGCTTGCCGTTGATGGCGGCCTGAGCCAGCGCTGAGAAAAGTGCCGGCTGACTTCGCTCTCGGTAAGATTGTCAGCGTGATTGTCGTTGCGGGGCGTCTGAGTACGTTGCTTCTGATGTCCTGCGTAGCCGGGGTGGCGGCCCAGAACGGGTACTTGGGCAGTGATGTTTGTGCCGGGTGTCATAAAGACATCGCGAGGACACAGTTTCAGACCAAGATGTCGCGCACGTGGCAGGGTGTCGCCACACAGCAGTTACCAGCGAATTATGCGGAAACGCATGCGGAAGGCCCGGCGCCTGCCATTCAATATGCGGTGAAGCGAACCGGCGACAGCGGCACTTACAAAGTGCAAATGCCCGGTCTGCCGGCACTGGAGTTTCCGGTAGAGAGCACGATCGGCGGGACGCGGCACGCCATCAGTTTCTTGTTCCGGGTACCGGAGATCGGCGGAGTTCCGCTGCCGCGGGCGCCCTTGGTGGAAGGCCGCTACATTCATTCGGTGCTGGAGAACGGGCTTGCGCTTGAGCTCGGCTTTCCGGAAGAGAAGCCGACAGATTATGAGGGTGGCTTTGGGCGTGTGTTAACTCCCAGTCTGGAGAAGCGCTGCCTCGGCTGCCACGTGGCCCCGAGGACTTGGGGAACGAAGTTGGAAAAAGGCGTTGCCTGTGAGAACTGCCACGGACCTGGCCAGGCTCACCTGGCCGCGCTGGCGTCGCATTCCGCCGCGCCCGCGTCTCATTCGAAGGATTTGGGCATTCTGAATCCGGACAAGCTGCCGATGCCGGAACGCACCAAACCGTGTGCACAGTGCCATGCGGGATCGGGATTCGTGGAAGATCCGATGGGTGAGAACCTGTTGATTTCCGATCAGGTGACGGCACTGAAGAATAGCGAATGCTGGCGGCAAAGCGGGGGCCAAATTGCCTGTACCAACTGCCACAATCCGCATGAGGATGCGACGCGTCCTGTGCTGGTTGGGCGCAGTGAAAAGACCTGTTTGGGTTGCCACAGTGCCGCCGTGACGAAGCATGCGGCGTTGTGCCCGGTGAACCGGGCGAGTGGTTGCGTGGGCTGCCATATGCCGCACCAGATACATGGCGCGTTTCACCTGGCTGACCATTGGATGCGTGTGCATCCGGAGCAGAACGTGAAAGCGCCGGCTGCTGATCCGGCGTGGCGCAGCCAGGTTGTTCCCAAACACATGTACTTGCGGATAATTGTGTTGACCGACGCGGGCAAAGCGGCCACAATCAAGCAGCAATTGCAGGCGGGAGCGTCGTTTTTCGAGCTTGCCGGCATGAATTCGACGGACAGGCCCACCGCGATCAATGGCGGCTTCATGGGCGATCTGGAGGCGAGCCAATTTGATCAGGCGTGGTCCAACGCAGTGCTGAAATTGACGCCGGGCCAGATGACCGATGTTATTGAGGCGAACGGAAAATACATGATTCTGCAGCGCATGCCGCGCAACTTTCGAGAGGACGCGGAGGCCAAGGTTACGGAAGCTGAGGCCCTTCGTAAGCGCGGCAAGGGGCAGGAATCTATGGCTGCGTTGATTGACGCCTTGAAGATTTATCCCCACTTCCTGCGCGCGCTCACCTATCTGGGCATCACGTACGCGCAGACAGGCAACCCGCAGATGGGTGCGGGCATTCTGGAGTTTGCGACACGGCTGTATCCCAAGGATCAGGGCGCGCACTTCAATCTTGGAATCGCCTACGGTGCGATGAAAAGCGACAAGGAAATCGACGAGTATAAGCGGACTTTGGAAATTGATTCCGACTATATTCCCGCTTATCTAAATTGGGGCGGTGCGCTGTATGCCAAAGGTCAATATGACGAAGCGATTGAGCTGTACCGGAAGGCAATCGAAATCAATCCGCTCAATGCGTCTCTGCATTACAGCCTGAGCATGGCATTGGATAAGACGAATAAGCAGCGGGAGGCCGAAGCTGAGATGACGCTGGCTTCAAAGATTGATCCCAAGTACGCCCAGCGGTAGTGTTTTGACGGTGTAATAAACTCTCTAAGTGCTTCTCTCGCTTAAGGGGATTCAAAAGAGCTTTGGAGGTGTACGCGCACTTCGCGACGGCAACTTAGAAGTGAGCGAGGGCGAAGTTCACCTGCTGATGGGTGAGAACGGCGCGGGCAAATCCACGCTGATGAAGATTGTGGCGGGTCTTCAAACGCGCGATGCCGGCGAGATGCTTTGGCGCGGCCAGCCGGCTTCGTTTGGGCGGCCGAGCGAGGCTTCCGCAAACGGCATAGCGATGGTGCACCAGGAATCCTTGCTGGCGCCGCACTTGACGGTGGCGGAGAACATGTTCCTCGGTCGCGAGACGGAGTCGAAGATGGGCTGGATTGACCGGGGATCCATCACCGACAAGGCTCGCAGTGTGATTCAGGATCTGGGCTTTCGGCTGGACCCGCTGTGGAAGGTGGGACGGCTGAGTCCGGCGGGCAAGCAGTTGGTCGAGATTTGTCGCGCCATGGCGCAAGGTACGAGCCTGCTGATTTTTGATGAGCCGACGTCATCGCTTTCCGAGTCGGAGACAAAGGAAGTCTTCCGGCTGGTCAGACAGCTGTGTGAGCGCAAGATTGGTGTCATTTACATCACTCACCGGCTGGAGGAGCTGCGGTCCATTGGCGACCGCGTGACGGTGCTGCGCGACGGCGCGACGGTGCATTCGGCGCTCATGAAAGACTTGTCGCGGGACCAGTTGATTCAATACATGGTGGGCCGGGAGGTGAGTTCCATTTACCACCGCGAACCGTCAACTCCGGGCAAAGTGTTATTGAAGGTGGATAGCGTGTTCCGGGGGGTGCTGCGGGATATCTCGTTTGAGGTTCGCGCCGGCGAGATTGTCGGGCTGGGCGGGTTGATGGGCGCGGGACGCACTGAGCTTTGCCGGGTGCTTTTCGGCGTTGATCCGCCTGAGGCCGGGACGGTTGAAGTGGACGGGAAGCTGGTTACGCCAAAGACCCCAAGGCAGGCTGTGGGAGCGGGTGTGGCGCTGATTCCGGAAGACCGGCAGCATGATGGGCTGGCGCTCAAGTTGCCGATTGCGTTCAATGTAACCATGCCTGATTTGGGGCGCGTGTCGCGGGCCGGTGTGATTAACAAGCGGGCGGAGAACGCGCTGGCGGAAGAATACCGGCAGACTTTGCGCATCAAGTGCAACAGTACGGCGCAACTGGCCGGCCGGCTCAGCGGCGGTAATCAGCAGAAGATTGTGATTGCGAAGTGGGTGGCGCGTGGGGCGCGGGTGTTTCTGTTCGATGAGCCCACGCGCGGCATTGATATAGGCGCCAAGCAAGAGGTCTTCGAACAGATGGACCGGCTGGCGCAATCCGGCGCAGCGGTCCTGATGGTGAGTTCCGAATTGCCGGAGTTGATACAGGTGGCCGACCGCATCCTGGTGATGTGCGGCGGCCGCATTACGGGCGAATTGCCGGGCAAGACAACACAAGAAGAGATTATGCGACTCGCTGCGCCTGCCGCCGCGAAATTGGAGCAAATTTAGACATGCAACGATTGCAGCGCCTGCTGCCGTTTGGGACCTTGATTGCGCTAGTGATAGCGCTCACGATTGCGACTCCTCACTTTTTCACGGCTATCAACCTGGCGAGCGTGGCCCGGCAGACGGCAGTGATCAATATCATGGCGCTCGGGATGACGCTGGTGATTATTACCGGCGGCATTGATTTGTCGGTCGGTTCGACGCTAGCGATTTCCGGTTTGTTCGGAACCATGGCGATTAAGGCAGGTCAGCCGATTCTGGTGGCCATCGCCATTGGAATTGCTACCGGCTTGGTTTGCGGGTTGCTGAACGGATTGATGATTACGCGGTTGCGCATCAGTCCGTTCATTGTGACCCTGGGCACGCTGGAGGGTTTTCGCGGGTTGGCGCTGGTGATCTCAAAGGGCCTGCCGGTGCATGAGATTCCGGACGCGTTTTCGTTTTTGGGGGATGGTAACCTGCTCGGGATTCCGTTTTCGCTTTGGGTGCTGGCGGTTTGTGCGGTTTTGATGCACTTCGTCCTCGAGAATACGAAGCTGGGCCGGTATTCGTTTGCAATCGGGAGCAACCAGAGCGCGGCTTACTATGCCGGTGTCCCGATTAACTTCCATCTGACGAGTGTTTATTTGATTGCGGGCGGATTGGCGGGACTCGCCGGTATGGTGGAGGCTTCGCGCTTGATGACGGGCCAGCCTACTGCCGGGCAAGGATATGAACTGCAGGCGATTGCGGCCGTGGTGATCGGCGGCGGAAGTTTGCAGGGCGGCGAAGGCAGTGTTGTGGGTACGCTGATTGGGGCGTTTATTATTGGGCTGCTGGGGAACGGCAGTGATTTGCTGGGGATTAATCCTTACTGGCAGCAGGTGACGATTGGCGCCGTGATTATTGCGGCGGTTGGCTTCGATGAGTTCCGTAAGAGGCGTATGGTGACCGCCTAGGCCAGTGTTCAGGCGCTCTGAAGGGCGTGGGCGTGCCGATGGAGGTCTCTGGCTCGCGCGGTTTTGGCGTGATCGGGAAAGCTTTGGCCGGTCATCTCCTGATAGACTTTTTCCATTTGAGCGGCCAAATCGCCGCCCACGTAGCGGCTGATTTGTTGTTGAGCTTTCAGATCAGCAGTGACGCGCGGGACGGAATCGAATATCTCTTGAGGGTTCTTCTTGGCTTGGACCTGGGCGCCTACTTGTTCCCGGAGTTGTTTGAAAAACGCTTGCTGATTGTCGACGACGGTCGCTAAGCCGCGCGGGCCGTGACCGGGGCAAATCGCTTGCGGTTTTAGGGCTTTTGCGGCGTCCAGGGTGCCGATCCACTTTTCTACGTTACCGTCGCCGACGAAGTTGTATGGGCCGTTGACGCAGGCGTCGCCAGTGAAGAGAATGCGCTCTTTGGGCAGCCAGGCGACGGCATCGCCGTGAGTATGGGCTACGCCCAGGTGAATGAGTTCGACACGATGTTCGCCGTCGTCGAAGTACAACTCGCGCGGGAAAAGGAGAGAGGGCGGGTTCAGACGGCTGGCGGCTACATCCGGCCGAGTCTTCGCGGTATCTTCCCAGCGGCCGGGTTTGCCGTCATAATACCCGGTCTCATAGCGCTTCATCTCTTCGATGACTCCGGTGTGTGCAACCGGCGTTGCTCCGTTATCGACCATCACCTGATTGCCGTAGGCGTGATCGCCGTGGTGATGTGTGTCAAAAGCGAAGCGTATGGGCTTGGGGGTGATGGCTCGAATTTTGGGAATGATATTGTTCGCTCCCGATGGAAAGTTTGCATCAATCACCAGCACGTAGTCTTTGAAGATGACCCAGCCGTTGTTGCAGTGGCCTTGGTGGTCAATATCGCCTTGATGGAAGTAGACGCCATTTGCGACTTGCACTGGCTTGTTGATCTCGTCTGAGGTGTTGGGCTGATCAGATTGAGCTTTGCCTTTTGCTTCGGCTATGCCGGCGACCAGGGCGGCTCCTAACAACATGTTTCTTCGGGTGAAATCACACATGGTGGCAGGTATGATATCGCACAGTGTTCGATATCCGGCAGTGGCCGCGATTTGAATGATCGGAGAGCGGGGTGGGAGACGAAGCCTTCACGCCACACGAGGACAAGCACAGATTCCCTCACTTAAGATCGCCCGAGAATTGATGATAGACGCAGAAGATGCGGGCTGGGGGCAAAACAGGGGCCAGGGCGATCAGGTGCAGGGTATGGACGTTGAGTTCTTTCAAGTGGGTTTGATAAAACATCAATCGCTGGCTCACGCCGAGGGCGGGTAGCAGAGGTCAAGGGTCTGAAGCTGCTCGCAGCTTTTTTGGTGGGACCACAGCTTGCCGATCTTGCAAATTGTGGGGCAGCGAAAACCGCAAGGCAGCTTCCTTGACCGGCGCGGTGGGTGGAGCCCAAATTCGCCGCTTGGAAACGAGGGCGCGCACGAAGAGGACCCTTTTACCGAAGCGGAAACGAAGACCCTACAGCCGTTCACAGAAGTGTTTTTGCGGTATGCGTTCACATTGCCCGGGATGTTGGAAGCCCGGAAGGCAGCTGTGCCAGTTACTACAACATAGAGGACGTTATGTCGTAGTAATATTGACCCGCGATGCCGGAGACGATACGGTGGAAAGGTAAGCTTGCAACAAAGGACGACGCCCATGACCATCACTCTCAACCTTGAACCGGAGATCGAGAAGGGACCTCTCGCCCAGGCCACGACGCGCGGCGTATCCCTGGCCGAATATGTCAACCAGATTGTCGTGCGCGAAGCCAATATCTTAGCCGGGCCATCCCAGCCGCGAACCGGTCAGGACTTGATCGACGCAAGCGCCAGAATACGCGGAATGCTCACAGATGAAGAAGTCGATACGCTGTTCGGCCGCAACCCCTCCCTCGCGCGTCTCGTCGATTTGGAATGAGCGACTTCCTGCTCGATACCAATATTCCCTCCGAAACCGTCCGGCCTCGGCCCGAGCCGAAGGTTCAGGCTTGGCTTGCCGCCCAGCTCCTCGACACGCTGTTCATCAGCGCCGTCAGTTTCGGTGAACTCCGTAAAGGCATCGCCCTGCGCACGCCGGGACAGCGCAGAACCGAACTGGAGACATGGATCGAAGGCGATCTGTGCCACCTGTTTTCCAGGCGCACCCTCTCCGTCACGCGATCCGTCGCCGAGCGCTGGGCGCGCTGGACGCAGAGCGGCAGCGTGCGGGCAGGCCCATCAATATCGCCGATGGCATGATTGCCGCCACAGCCCTCGAACATGACCTGATCCTCGTAACCCGCAACGTGAAGGACTTCGCCAGCCTCGGCGTCCGCCTTCTCAATCCTTGGGATGCAGCATGAAAGCGCTGCAATCCATCGTTCCCACCCCTACCGTCATTGACACCCTTCCGCCGCTGATTGACAGGGCAGGGAAGCGGCCGCGCTGCGTTTCCTCGAATTCTTTACCGTTAACATCCGCAACAAGAACACGCGCAAAGCCTATGCACGCGCTGCCGCTCGCGTTCCTGCACTGGTGCGAAGGGCAGGGCATTGACCGGCTACAGGATGTCCAGCCGGTGCATGTTGCTGGCTATGTCGAACAACCGGGCCGCACGATGTCGCCGCCTTCGGTCAAGCAGCACCTCGCCTGCATCCGCATGCTGTTTGATCGGCTGGTGACAGACCAGGTGATGCCGTCCAACCCGGCGCATGCTGTCCGGGGGCCGCGTCATTCGGTCAGCAAAGGATCAACGCCGGTGCTGTCCTCCGAGGAAGCAACCGCGCTACTCAAAGACATGGATGTGTCAACCTTGGTCGGCCTGCGCGATCGCGCTTATTGCGGTGATGACCTACACCTTTGCCCGTGTCGGCGCTGTCGTCGCGCTCAATGTTGAAGATTACTATCCGCATAAAAAACGCTGGTGGCTCCGGCTGCGTGAGAAAAACGGCAAGGACAATGAAATGCCCTGCCATCACAAGCTTGACGCCTATCTCGATGCCTACATCAGTGCGGCTGGCGTTGCTGAGGATCGCAGGGGGCCGCTGTTCCGCGCTGCGATCCGCAGAACAAAGAAACTTGCGGACCATGCGATGTCGCGCACCGATGTCTGGTACATGGTGCGCCGCCGTGCCGTTGATGCCAACATTGAAACGTCAATCGGCTGCCACACCTTTCGCGTTACCGGGATCACTGACTATCTGACCAACGGCGGCAAGCTGGAAATCGCCCAGCGCATGGCCGGGCACTCCAACGCCAAAACAACCGGCCTCTATGACCGGCGCAATCATGACATCAGCATCAGTGAGGTGGAGAGAGTGGGGATTTAATCCATTGCTTTAGGTGGAAGCAGCTCATCTGTAAACGGATGGCTCATCATCATGCAAAGACCGACGCGGCTAATGGACGAGCCTTGTTCTGCCATCGCCATTGCATAGTCTTCAAGTCCATCAGGCCATCTGATTTTGAAGTTTATTATTCTAAGTTCTGAGGAAAACGACTCTAAATCATCAGCGGTAAAGTGCACTCTTATAATCTGGTGCTTGTGTACTCGGATTGTTGTTATATTTTCGGGTGCGGCCTTAGACCAATCCCACATACCATGCACGATGGCATTTCTGAACTCTTGCCGATTACGGATGTGGTCAGCTTGCTGCTGTAAGACCTCTTTGCGTGTGCCTGTGGCCTTGGAGACAACATGCGCTTCCCATAGCGTCAACACTTCAGAGAACTTCATATTATTCTGCAATTGCTTAGGAAGTTCCTGACGAGACGTCACACCATCGAAAGACGTCACGGTCTGGCAGAATATTTCATGTTCGAGAGCTCCCCAGAGGGCGATGATTCGACCTATCGAGGAAAGTTCTCTGTCTGAAAGTTCAACACCAAATCCTAGTTCCATGCTTTTCCACTACTTGTTTGCTGATGCCCTTTCGTTTTTTCTGGGGCTGCTGTCTTGTTTTACCGCAAAACATCGGGCTTTGTACAAACTCTAAAGGCTGGTTTAGATTTGTATAAGGCTTCAAACGTCCGTTTGAACAAGTGCGGCACAACGGGGATACCGTCAAAGCCGGCCCGTTTTGCGGTGTTTGCGATCCGACGAAGAATGGAGTGGGGACTACATTATCTACAGTCCGGACAGGAACAGACTCAATTTGCTGAGCGGCGTTTGACGTCGATGGTGAGCCGTTTTATCTTTTGATTGAGCGTGGAGAGCGGAATGCGGAGAACTTCGGCCGCATCGGTCTGGCTGTAGCTGACACGTTCGAGCGCTTCGATGATTTTGCGGCGTTCGAAGTCGGCTACTACTTCGAATAATGATGCGTCCGGGGCGAGCATGCCGCTGCTATCTCGGGTGATGCGCATGCCGCTGGCTTGCTGCAGGTGGTCTGGGAGGACGTGAGCCGGGACGGAGGAAGCGGTTGTGAGAACGACGGCGCGCTCGACTACGTTTTCGAGTTCGCGTACGTTGCCGGGCCAGTTATGCTCCATGAGGATCTGCATGGCTTCGGGCTCGAAGCTGAGCATGGAGCGACCTTCGGGCGTGAGGAATTTCTCGTTTTCCTGGCAGTAGCGGCCAAAGAAGAAATCGACGAGGAGCGGAATATCGTCTTTGCGCTCGCGCAGGGCCGGGAGATTCAGATTGATGACGTTGAGGCGGTAATAGAGATCTTCGCGGAATTTGCCTTCTTCGACGAGTTTCTTCAAATCGGCATTGGTGGCGGCGATGATGCGGACATCCACGCGCATGCTTTCATTCGCGCCCAGCGGCATGAATTCGCGGTCCTGGAGAACACGCAGCAGCTTGACTTGTATTTCAGGGCCGATGGTGCCGATTTCATCGAAGAAGATGCTGCCGCGATTGGCGGTTTCGAATAGCCCCTTCCGATTGGCGATGGCGCCCGTGAACGAACCTTTTACGTGGCCGAAGAGAATGCTTTCGAGCAATTCGGATGGCAGGGAACCACTGTTAACGGGCACGAACATCTGGTCGGCGCGGGCAGAGTGGGCGTGAATCGCTTTGGCTATGAGTTCTTTGCCGGTGCCGGTTTCGCCGTTGATCAGAATGGTGGCGCGGCTAGGGGCGACCTGGGCAACCTGATCGAGCAGTTTCAGCATCTTTTCGCTTTTACCGACGATGTTGGGGAACGCGTAACGCTGTTTCAGCGCGCGCTTGAGCTGAGTGTTTTCACGCTCAAGCCGGCCTTTGAGAATCATGCGGTCGATCTCAATCAGCAGCTTGTCGTTATCCCACGGCTTGGCGAAATAGTCGTTCGCGCCGGACTTCAGGGCACGCACGGCCACCTCTTCAGAGCCATAGGCGGTGAGCATGAAGATGGGTGTTTCCTGATCCCGCTGGCGGATTTCGGCGAGCACTTCCATGCCAGAACGGTCCGGCATCATGAGATCGAGCAGAATCAGATCGTGCAGACCGGATTCGAATTTGAGCAGGCCCTGGGTCGCGTTCTCCGCTAAGTCTACAAGGTAATTCTCTGTGGTGAGCAGGAGTTCGAGGCTCTCGCGGATATCGGCTTCGTCGTCGATAACAAGAATGCGGCGCTTATCGGGGGGGCTTACGCGGTCCGCAGGTAGGATTTGGTTGGGAAAAGCCACTATTGTGGTTGTAGCAGACGGGACGATTGGAATTACTCATTCCCGTCCAACCAAACCCGCAGTGGATTTAAGCGTGGCGTCTCGAAATGCCGATCATAATAGCTCCTACAGCGATGGCGAGGCCGGCAAAAAGCCAGGGGCTTTTTAGTGTGTCCGAGGTCAGGTTGGACATGCGCTCGATTCGCTTAGTGATCTCGTTCAACTCGGAGGTGATCTGCCGGCCGGCGGCAAACAAGTCTTGACTGGCTTCCGCCAACCTTGTGAAACTCTCGCCGAAATTGTGAAATTCAGCGGCGGGGCTGACTGGGGTACGATGGTGTCGGACATAGATTTGCTTTTGCTCCTGACGACGATTCAATTATGACTGAGTCGAGCCTGTATTGCTTGCAGCGCGCCTTTGCGAGCTTTGTGTGAACGCTCGTACTTCTCCACCGTTTTCAGCTCTGACCTGGACAGCGATTGCAAGTTCGATTTAAGTTGGGCGATGGTCAGGTGACGGTAGTGATCGAGCGGAAGATTCTTGTCAGGGGACTTGCCGGCCTTTTCCTGCTGCTTCTGACCTTTGGTCTCTCCGTATTGCGCGCGCTGCTTGTTCACAATGCGTGCCGCTACCTCGTCAGCGCGCTTGCCGTAGCGGCCGCTTTCGTGGAACTTACTCTTGAGTTCCTCGTATTCACGCTCTCTTTTACGGCTTGCTCCTCTTGGCATAACCACCCTCTTTCCATAAGACTAAGCGCGGCGAAAGGTGTTTCGGGTGAGGCGCACAGCAGGGAATCTGAGGGCTGTGTTGAACTGAAAGCATATGAGTAGCTTTCTGGACACGGCCATTGAGATTGCACATGAAGCGGGGCAGATTCTGCTGGCCCATCGGGGAGTGGGGTTTGAATTGAAGGGGGCTTATGACCTGGTGACGGCCGCCGACCGCGCTAGCGAGCAATTCATTGTCAAGCGACTGCGCGAGGCTTTTCCCACGCACGGCATTGTGGCGGAAGAAGGCGGACGGGCAGAACTGGATGCGCCGATGCGCTGGTATGTGGATCCGCTGGACGGGACCACTAATTTCGCGCACGGATATCCCATGTGGAACGTAACGCTTGCGCTAGCGAAAAATCACGAGGTTATTGCCGGCGTTGTGTTTGATCCTTGGAACCGGGAATTGTTCACGGCTGAGCGCGGAGCAGGGGCGCGTTTGAATGGAGCGCCGATTCATGTGAGTCCGGCGAACCAGGGTGGAGGACGCGCTTTTTTCCACCGGGTTTCCCAGCCGCAAGCGGCACAACAATGTCAACATTCATTTCTATTACCAACTGGCGATGCTGTCGCACGGTGTGAGACGAGGCGGATCAGCGGCGATCGACCTGGCTTACACGGCGTGCGGGCGGTTGGAAGGATTCTGGGAGTTTGGGCTCATGCCGTGGGATATGGCGGCAGGCAGCTTGCTTGTAGAAGAAGCGGGCGGCACGGTTTCCGGCATGCGCGGTGAAGCGTTCAATGTTGAAGGCAATTATGTGCTGGCGACAAATGCCGGGGTACAAGAGGAAACGCTAGCTCTGTTCCAAGAGATTTTTGCCGGGCGGTATCCGCAAGAGATGCCTTCTTTGCCGGCTCCCGAATGGCAGTAAATACACTGGATGATAATGACTGATTCGAATGCCGTGCCGGTAACGCTGGAGGGATCTTTCGCCCTTCATCAGATGTTTCGAATTCACCGCGATCTCTGGCATCCACAACCGAGTCCCGAGCGCGACGAAGTGCTGGCTGAGGCGATGGAAGTGCTAGGCGGTATGGAAAGCGGGGGAAATGGTGTGCGCGCCAACCAATCGGCTGTTTTCTCGCTGATTGGGCATAAAGGCGACCTGATGCTAGTACATTTCCGAGATACTTTGGAGGATTTACACAAAGCCGAACTTGCCATCGCGCGGACGGAGTTTGCCGATTTCCTGGAGCCGACCACTTCGTATCTGTCGGTGGTGGAGCTGGGGCTTTACGAATCGAGCGTCAAGACCTATGCGCAGTTGGAGCAGGACAACATCAAGCCGCATAGCCCAGAGTGGGATGCCGCCATTAAGGATGTCATAGCCCGGCAATCAGCGGCTATGGCGCCACGGCTGTATCCGGAAATTCCGAAGAACAAGTACATCTGTTTTTATCCGATGGACCGCAAGCGCGGCGAGGCCAAGAACTGGTATGAGGTGCCGATGGCGGAGCGCCAGCGCATGATGCATGAGCATGGGCTAGTGGGCCGGCGTTACGCGGATAGCGTCCGGCAGATTATCAGCGGATCCATCGGGCTCGACGATTGGGAGTGGGGAGTGGACCTTTTTGCGGATGATCCGGTGGTCTTCAAGAAGCTCATCTATGAAATGCGATTTGACGAGGTGAGCGCGGTTTATGCGCTATTCGGCTCGTTTTACGTAGGGATTCGGGTGCAGGCGGCGGATTTGCCGAAGTTGCTGGACGGAGAGCTTGGGTGAGTGGTCGGCAACCGACGGGCTGAACTGATTGGGGCGCGGTTCAGCAAGCCTTTGGCTCCGTAGCGCACCGGTTTTGTAGGCGCGCTTACTCTTTTGGCGCCGGCTTTATGACACGGTAGTTACGGAGCCGTCCAACTAATTGAGAATGGTACGCTTAGTATTCGTAAATGCGTACTGTCGACTTGATTCACCGCAAGCGGTCCGGGGAAGAGCTTGCGCCGGAAGAACTTCAATATCTTATAGATAGTTACACCCGAGGGGACATACCTGACTACCAAATGTCAGCGTTCCTGATGGCGACGTTTTTTTCGGGCATGTCTGACCGGGAGGTCAGCGCCATGACCGAGGCGATGTTGCATTCCGGGGCTATTGTTGATCTGTCGGCCATTCCAGGTACAAAGGTTGACAAGCATTCCACGGGCGGCGTGGGGGACAAGACAAGCCTGATTTCGTCCCCTATTGCGGCCGCAGCTGGCGTTGTGGTCCCCATGATCTCAGGCCGGGCGCTTGGCCATACGGGCGGAACGTTGGACAAGCTGGAATCAATTCCCGGGTTTCGCACCGATCTAAGCATTGACGAATTTAAGGAATTGCTGGCGCAGCATAAGCTGGCGTTCATTGGCCAGACTCCGGAAATCACTCCTGCAGACGGCAAGCTTTATGCGTTGAGGGATGCGACGGCGACGGTTGAATCGATCCCGCTTATCGCCAGTTCCATCATGAGTAAGAAGCTGGCCGTGGGTCTGGATGCGATTGTTCTGGACGTGAAGGTTGGCTCCGGCGCCTTCATGAAGAAGCAGGTTGAAGCGCGGCGGCTGGCACAGATGATGGTGGGTATCGGCCGAAGGCTGGATAAACGTGTGCAGGCGCTGATCACCAATATGAATCAGCCGCTTGGCTACGCCATCGGCAATGCTTTGGAAGTGATGGAAGTTTCTCAGACCCTTCAGAATGCGGGTCCGGCGGACCTGACACGGCTTTCGCTTGAACTGGCGGCACGGATGATCTATCTGGGCAAAATTACCAAGACGCTGGATGAAGCGCGGGAATTGGCACAGCAGAAACTCCTGGATGGCTCTGGTTATCGCAAGCTGAAAGAAGTTATCGCGGCACAGGGTGGAAATCCGCAGGTGTTGGACCGCTTCGAACTATTGCCAAACGCGACAGGTGCGCAAGACATCAGTTCCAGCCGGGGCGGATACGTGAGTGCTATCGATGCGGAACTGATTGGACAGGCTTCCTCCATGATCGGCGCGGGACGGAACACCAAGGAAGATTCCATAGATCCGGCCGTCGGCGTGATCCTTGAAGTGAAGGTCGGTCAGAAAATTGATGCGGACAGTATTCTGTGCCGGATTTATCACACCTCGGCAGACAATCTGGAAGAAGCGGCTGAGCTGGTGGAAGACGCCTTCAAGATTTCGCAGCAGCCGGTGGAAGAACGCGATTTGATTCTGGAAGTAGTGAGTTAGCGGCCGAGACTGAATGGCGCGATTCGGCGGAGTGATCGGTCTTGTTCTGATCCTGGCCGCCGCGTATTTGTTCTCCAGCAATCGCAGGGCCATTGAGAAGCGCATTCTCATCTGGGGCGTTGTGCTTCAGTTTGCGTTTGCGTTTCTTGTACTGAAGACGGGCTTCGGCCAAGTTTTCTATGGCATCAGTTTGTTCGTGAATGCTCTTTTGGGCTACGCCGGAGCCGGGTCCAGTTTTGTCTTCGGTGACAAGCTGGGCTTGCGATCAGATCAGTTCGGCGTGATCTTTGCTTTCCAGGTGTTGCCCATTGTTATTTTCATTTGTTCGCTGTTCGCTATTCTTTACTACCTTGGCGTGATGCAGGTGTTTGTGAAGGGCATGGCGATTTTCATGCAGAAGTTCATGGGCACCAGCGGGGCGGAATCGACCTGTGTGGCGGCGAGCATTGTGATGGGGCAGACGGAAGCGCCGGTCACCATTCGGCCATTCCTGGCATCCTTGACAGAATCTGAGCTGTTTACAGTGATGGTCAGCGGCATGGCGCACGTGTCGGGTGCGGTGATGGCTGCTTATGTGGCGATTGCGGGAGTCTCCATTACTCACTTACTTACCGCAGTGATCATGACGGCGCCAGCGACCATTATGCTGGCGAAGATGTTTATTCCTGAAACCGGTGAACCTTTGACCCGCGGCGTTGTCAAGGTTGAAGTGGAAAAATCAGGCGTCAATGTCATTGATGCGGCGGCGCGCGGAGCTAGCGATGGGTTGCAACTGGCCTTGAATATTGCCGGCATGATTATCGCTTTTCTAGCGATTGTTGCCTTAATAAACGGCGGCCTGGGCTGGGTGCATTCGCAAATCGGTTTCGTGCCGGCTTCCCTCCAGCAGATTCTAGGACTTGTGTTTGCTCCGATTGCCTGGTGCCTGGGCGTCACATGGAAAGATTGCGCCACGGTCGGGAACTTGCTCGGAACGCGGATGGTGCTGAACGAGTTTGTAGCGTTTGTCGACTTAGGCAAGATACGTTCGGCGCTCGACAATAAATCCTTTGTGATTGCGACGTTTGCGCTCTGCGGATTTGCAAATTTGAGCTCAATTGCCGTGCAGATTGGCGGCATTGGCGTGCTCGCGCCTTCGCGGAAATCTGACCTGGCCAGGCTGGGTTTGAAGGCTATGTTTGTCGGCACTCTCGCGAACTTTATGTCCGCTTGCATTGCCGGCATGTTGCTTTAGGCTTAGTCGAGCGGCTTGAATTTGACCGTTAGGTGCAAGGCGCTTAGCAGATCGCGGATGGACACTTCGGCATTGCGTTGCGCCTGGGGAACGATTCCCATTTGAAGTGCCGCCGAGCGGACATCATTCAGCGCCTGCAGACGGGCTTTGTGTTCGAGATCCGGGTCATAAGGAACCCAGGGAGTCCACCACGTGACGCTGCGATCCCATACCTTTATCTGTTTTTCGTCGAGATAAGCATTGGTCAACCTGGCTGGGGGAAGCGCAATTTCTACGGAGCCATCTGGCAGGAGCCTGACGTCATTTGACTTGATTTTTGAAAGGTCAATTCCGGCCTGGGCTTCGCCTTGGACCATCAGCAAAATGGATTCCGAGCCGAACGGTTCTTTGGGTTCCGTGAGGCCGACGACGCGCTGAATACTGTAGCGCACGGTGACCAGATTACTGAGTTGCTGCACCTGAGTCACAATGGCCGGCGCGTCGAATTCCTGAGAGCCGAAGCGCTTTAATACTACATACTTCCAAATAAGTGTAGTGCCCAAGATAACGGTGAGAAGGGCGATGACGAAAGTGCGGGCCTTCATGACTATTGCATACGAACGGAGAAACTAATCATCAGCCAAGCGGCGAATCCAAGCGTGGCCACGGCCACAATAACGATGACTGTGACGACAAATTTCTGATTCTTTTGAATGCCCATGCGACGCTTCTATTATGCAGAGTGCCGTTGACGTGATTCACACCAGGACCGGGCACCGGCCGAGGATCGGCATTGTTCTGGGTAGCGGCCTGGGAGCATTTGCCAGTTCGTTAGAGAGTGCCGTGCGCTTTCCATATTCTGATCTGCCGGGGCTGCCGACTTCCACTGCTATCGGCCATTCCGGTGAACTGGTGATGAATGGCGATGTGGCGGTGATGTCCGGCCGGTTCCATCTTTATGAGGGCTATACGCCGCAACAGACGGTGTCTGGAATCAGATTGTTTCATGCTCTGGGCATCAAGCGCGTGATTCTCACAAACGCGTCGGGAAGTATCAATCCTAATTTTCCGCGAGGCAGCCTGGTGCTGATCTCCGATCACATTAATTTGCAAGGTGTGAATCCCCTGACGGGGCCGAATGATGATTCATTGGGACCGCGTTTCCCAGATATGACAGAAGCTTATTCGAAGCGGTTGCGCGCGATTGCCAAATCAGTGGGCGCCCGACTCGGACGGACACTGGAAGAAGGTGTGTACGCGGCGCTGCTGGGGCCTTCTTATGAGACACCAGCGGAGATCCGATACCTGCGTACGATCGGCGCGGACCTGGTGGGAATGTCCACCGCCGCTGAAGTGATTGCCGGTAACCACGCCGGCATGGAGGTGCTTGGAATTTCATGCGTCACGAATGTGGCGGCGGGTTTGGGTGAGGGCAAGTTGAACCATGAAGAAGTTCTGGAGGTTGGCAGGTCTTCGGCAATGTTCTTCAGCGCGTTGCTGCAAGGTTTGATCGTTCAGTTGAGCGCATTGTGAATAATCTGCTCCTGTTCGATATTGATGGAACGCTGTTGCGCGGGGCAGGACCTGATCACAAGAACGCATTAATTGCTGGCGCGCACAGCGTAATCGGTGTTCGCTGCACACTGGATGGCGTTGACACGTCAGGGCAGCTGGACCGCGACTTGCTGACAGCGATGCTCACAAATGCGGGTGTGGCTAAACGGAGGATTTCGGCCAACTTGCGGGACATTATGGAGGCTTCGCAGAAGCACTATTCCGATAAATGCCGGGTTGACCTCTCGACGAAGGTCTGCCCGGGCGTTCGCGAAACATTGGAGATGCTGGTTGAGCGCGGTGTTCCGATGGGGGTGGTAACGGGGAATTTGAGCGCGATTGCCTGGCGCAAGCTGGAGTTAGCAAGGCTCAATCACTACTTCTCGTTTGGGGCTTTCGCGGAACAGGCCAGGAGTAGGGCCCGGCTGGCGCTGATTGCTTCCTGGCAGGCGCGCAGGAGCGGCTTAATAGCCAGGGGCGGTTCGGTGACGCTGGTGGGCGATCATGCCAATGATGTGTGCGCGGCGCAGGCCAATGGATTTCGGTCTGTGGCCGTTGCAACCGGCGCGATGCAGTCGGAACAGTTGAAGCGGTTTCGGCCTGATGTCATATTGCAAACGTTAGAGGGTGCGTCGCTTGAGGTACTTTGTGGAAGCTAATAGAGCTATTGCGGGCTCTTGCAGCTCATCTCAAGACCCACCGCATCCCGGCGCTGGAAACCTTTCCAGAAAAGATTGCCTTGATCATCCTTGCCGGCGCTGAATGCGCCACTATCGGGAGTTTGGGGTGGCAGTACCCACTTGCCGTCATCTGATTTTTGCGGCTCGACATGCAGATATGCCGACTTTGAAGCGTCGCCCTTCAGGTAGAGATCGAGAAATGCGGTGATGAAGTGCTGGTTAATAGACGCAATGCGCGCTTTTCGCCACGCGGGTTCATCGAACGATTGCGTCAAGCCATAGGGAAGAGATTCATCTGGCGGAGGGTTTCCGCCGGTGTTGTGGCGGGCCTCTTCATAGGTCAGCAGGCAGCGATCTGAATGTATGGCCGCTTCGAATGCCGGATGAATACCGTTGACGTAGTCTGCCACGTCGTCATGGTCCCCTGCGATGAACAGAGAGGGAATTTTGATTTGAGCCAAGCCTTCAGCGCCCCAGGCAGTATAGGGCGGCTGCTCACCCCAGGGAGCAATGGCGACAATCGCCTTCAAACGACTGTCGCTTTTTGGCGAAGGCGCTTTGAGATAACCGCCGGGAACGAAGGACATGGGCATGCCTGTTTCATTGAAGCTTGCTCCGGCTGTGGTGAGGGCTCCGTAGCCGCCCATGGAATAACCTACAACCGCGATTCGCGATGAATCGAGAATGCCATGGAGGAAGTTACCGGGTTTGCTGCCCAGATCGGTCAGACTGTCGATGGTGAACAACTGATCGCGCGAGCGGTTCAGAAGGGTACTCTCAAAACCGCGCTGGCCATCGAAGACGGAATCCGTATGGTCAATCGCAGCGACGACGTAGCCCTTGGAGGCCAGATTGGCGGTCAGGTAGCTTAGGAAGTAGCGCGAGCCTGGGTATCCATGGGATACGATCACCAGCGGAAATGTCTTTCCAGCTAAGGGCGCGGCGTCGCGGAGAGCTTTGTCCGGTATGTCGATAGTTGGCGAACCGTTTAATAGCTTGCCTCCGGGCACGGGCATCTTGTACACGGTTTCAATCTTGACGCCGGCCGGGATATTTGCCGGATACCAAACTTCGATGGTCAAGGGCCTGTCGTAAAGAGGCGCTTTGCCCGTGGCTTTGTCGAAGTGAAGGATGTCCACCTGATCTTTGTGGACGAGTTGAAGCGTGCGTACACCCACGTCGAAAGGGCCGCGCGCAGCCAGTTCCGGGGCGTCGGCTGGAGGCACACTGAAGTATGTGGCCGCTAAGAGACCGGTCAGAAAAAGTGTCATGTTTTAAATATCGAGTCCGATGGAACGCATGAGTTCAAGGGCATTGCTATGAGTGACCACACCGGGCCGCAGACGATAGTCAAACTCCATCTTGCCATTTGTAATTCGGTCTTCGAAGTGAACGTTTCTGACGGCTGCGATCGTGTCCTGATCAAGTTGCGCCAGCGCGAGGTCATGCGTGGTGAGCAAGCCGATGGTATTGGCGCTCAACAACCCGCGTACGATGCCGGCAGCGCCAATTCGGCGGTCGTGGGAGTTAGTGCCACTTAGCAGTTCGTCTAACAGAAACAAGACCGGGAGGAAGCCGCGAGTCAGATCGACGATTTGGCGCAGGCGGCTGATCTCGGCAAAGAATCGAGAACGGTTGTCCTGCAACGAATCAGAGACGCGAATGGATGCTGCGGTCTGAAGGGGTGAGAGTGCAAGGGCTTCGGCGCAGACGGGCGCCCCGGCCCACGCAAGAACCGTATTCAAACCGACAGCGCGTAGCAGTGTGCTCTTGCCCGACATGTTGGAGCCGCTGACGATCAGCAGACGGCACTCCGGATTTAAAGCCAGGCTGTTTCGTACGCTGTTTGCGGCGGGGATGAGCGGGTGGCCTAGTTTCGTCGCTTCAAAGCTTGCGATTTGCGAATCACTGAGCGATGGAAACCGCCAGGACGGTCGATCAAAGTGAAGTGCGCCCAGGGATGACAAAGCTTCAAATTCGGCGAGCGCTTTGATCCATCCGCCAATGTGAGTTCCGTTTTGCGATCGCCACGCTTCAATCGCCATGACGATTTGCTGTTGATAGAGAAGTAATGGTCCCAGGATGCGCAGCAATACGTGGTCACTGGAATCCAGAAGATCAAGCCAAAAATTTAAGTGCTTGATGCGGACTGAGGCTGGCAATCCGTTTGTCTGTAACACCGAATGAAGCCGCAGGAGTCCTGGTGCGGTAAACTGTTCACGCTCCAGCCGCTGAATCAGCAGAGAAAGTAAGCCGAGATTGTGGGCCGCCAAGTCCATGGCGACGTGCACTTGAGCCGTCTGCTTGCGAAAGAGAGCCATTAGAAGCGAATTCACGCCGATGATGGCCACGATGGGCCAGAGCGGCCAGACTTCCGCCAGCTTCAGGACAAGCGATATGAGACCGGCCATGGAGAGCGCGAGTGAGGTCATTCGAAGAAAGCCGGGGAAAACGACTTCGGGTGCGGAACCCCATGCAGTCAGCAAATCCGCATTGACGGAAGATTGAATGTCTTCGCCTAAAAGCGCCATCTCCTCCCGCAAGTCCAAGTTGGTGGCGAGCTCGTGGATGGAACCCTGCCGTTCAGTGGCGACATTGAAGGTTGCGGGGGCTAACAGCCAATCTGCGAGAGTTTTTTCTCCGGCCGCGGTGCGAGTGCTGGAGATCAGTTCGAAAAGGCTGCCGCGGCCGAAGATATCCAGGTCTTCGGCGTAGATATGATTTGGATCGCGGAACTTCTCACCCTGGCTGCCGTTACCCGCCCATGTGTCTTGCACGCGGTTGACGGCTTGTTCGTAAAAGCGGATGGCGCGCTCGGCAAATGTTCTCCGGCGAAGCACGCGCTGGTGCCAAATGACGAGGGCAAGAAACAGGGAGGCGGGCGCTAGTAACCACCAGGCGCTGAGCGCATGTTTTTCAAACGCAAAGAATGCGAGCGCCAGCGCGACAATGGCAGTCAGGAGTCTCCAATTGCCGATCGCTATAAAAGTTCGTTGGGAACTCTTTTGCTGTTCACTCCAGCTGGCTTGTCTGGCGCGATATTCCTGCAACGGTTCCATGCAGACTCAGGATAGAATGCGCGCATGAAACGCTCCGGTTTTGCTGATTTGCCGCTGCATGGCGGACGGGTGCCGGCATGGCTCGCGGCGCGTATGGAGAAGCTGGGAGTAGCCATTGTGGAAGGAATTCTGCTGCAGTATGGCGCTTCGGAGTTTCTTTCGCGCCTGAGTGATCCATTCTGGTTCCAGGCCTTGGGTTGCGTCATGGGTATGGACTGGCATTCCTCCGGCATCACGACGTCCGTTCTGGGAGCGCTGAAACGCGGTGTGAATCCACGTGCGCAGGAACTGGGGCTTTACTTTTGTGGCGGAAGGGGCAAGCAATCCCGACGAACTCCAGAGGAACTGCGTATGGTCAGCGAGCGCCGGGGGCTGGATGGCGAGGCCTTAGTGCGATGCAGCCGGCTGACCGCCAAGGTAGATAACAACGCCATCGGCGATGGGTTTCAGATTTACCTGCATTCGTTTGTTCTGGCGGCCAGCGGCGAATGGGCGGTTGTGCAACAGGGTTTGAATGGCGAGAGCGGTTTGGCTCGGCGCTATCACTGGCATTCGGCAGCGGTCCGCGATTTTGTTCGCGAGCCGCATGCTGCCATTGTCGGCCAAAACGAAGGAACGATTCTAAATTTGGTGGATGCGCGGGCGCAGCCTGCACAAACCGCTTTGTTGACGATTGCCGCTCAACCGCCGGAAAAGACTTTGCGCGAAGTGGAGCGCATGATGTTGACCATGCCTCGGCATCATGACATTAGGGCGCAGAACGTCGATTTGAAGCGGCTGGGCGCGGTCCTGGCGGTGAGTTACGAACGGGAGTTGCGCGATTTTGCATCGCTGCTGCTCACGGAAAATCTGGGTCCCCGGACCTTGCAAACACTCGCGTTAGTGGCTGAGGTAATGCATGGAACGCCGAGCCGATTTACCGATCCGGCGCGTTTCTCGTTCGCGCTAGGAGGGAAGGATGGCCATCCTTTTCCCGTGCCCTTGAAGGTTTACGACGAATCGCTGGCGGTTTTGCGCAGATCTCTGGATAAGGCGCGGCTGGGCCATTCAGAGAAACTGCAGGGATTCCGGCGATTGGATGATTTGGTTCGACGCGTAGAGGAAACAGCAGCTCCTGAGGCCAACTTCCAAGCAGTAGTGGAGCATGAGCGTGCGATTTCTCCGAAATTAGGCGGCAGAACGGTCGGCAAGCAACTGCCGCTCTTCTAACGATTGGTTTAACTGATCTCCGGCCATCCGCAACCATCCCAAAAGTGGAAAAACTTTTTTCTCTATCCGAATCAGTGATTTAACCCTAAATCTCAAAATCATTCGAAGTTCTCAAACGCTAACTTTATGGGCGGATGGGAGAGCGAAAGCAAAGAAATAAGACGGGTTTTGAAGCGGAGCAGGCCGCTTGCTGGCTCCATGGGCACTTGCCATCGCAGTCCAGCTTTTACGCGCTAAAGGCCAGGTTCAAAGGCTTCTCAGGTCCGGTTGGCTCGGGGAAAAGCGCGGCGCTTTGCTTCGAAACCATGCGTCGCGCCAGTGTGAATCGTGGCCGGCAAGGCCTGCTCGCAGCGCCGACGTTTGCGATGCTGCGTGATGCTTCCCTGGTGACACTCTCGCGCATGCTGGAGGATCAGGAAGTTGCAACCGAGCATAAACGCACGGACGGGGAGTTATCTTTCACGGCGGTAGGTTCATTACTCCTTCTGCGGTCACTCGACGAGCCCGAACGGTTGCGTGGTACGAATTTGGCATGGTTTGGGGTTGACGAGCTGTCTTATGCGAGCGAACAAGCTTGGCAGCGGCTGGAGGCGCGCCTGCGCGACCCGAAAGCGGCCGAGCTTTGTGGCTTTGGCGTTTGGACTCCGCAGGGGCACGATTGGATCTATCGGAGCTTTATCAAGTCACCAGTGGCCGGATATGAGTGTATTCGAGCCAGGCCGTTTGAGAACCGGTTTTTGCTGGAGCAGACGCCGGATTATTACCAGAGGCTGGAAAGCAGCTATGATCCGAAGTTCTATGAGCAGGAGGCGAAGGGCGAGTACGTTAACAGCCGCGCCGATCGGGTTTATCACTGCTTTAACTCGGCCGTGCATCTAGTCAAAGCAGAATATGATCCGCACGCGCCATTGATTTGGGCGCTGGATTTTAACGTTTCGCCCATGAGCTCGGTGGTTCTTCAGCGGAAGGGCCAGCGGCTGATCGCGATTGACGAGATTGTGCTGGAGCGGGCAACTACGACTGAAGCCTGCATGGAGTTTGAGAATCGCTACAAGGGGCACGCTACGACGCTCGACATTTATGGCGACTCGAATGGGAACAGCATGCATACGACAGGGACTTCGGATTATCAGACATTAAGGAACTACTTATACAAAGCGGGATTCCGGAATGTGCATCTAAAGGTTCCTAATTCGAATCCGCCGGTGCTGGACAGAATCCGGAAGGTGAACGCGCTCCTTACCAATGCGATTGGTGAAGTAGCTCTGGAGATAGGAACCAAGTGCAGGGAGTTAGTGAAAGATTTCGAGGAAGTGATGTATAAGTCGAATTCAGGCGTCATCGACAAGGTTCGTGATCCATTGCGAACTCACGCCTCAGATGCCCTCGGATATGCCGTCTGGGGACTTTTTGGCGAGAAGCCTGCGGCTGGGATCAGGGGCGAGCGGTTACTATAGGCGGCGCGGCAAGTCCAATGAATAGCAGGGAAAAACGAAAATGATCCAAATTGATCGGGAGCACTCCACTTACAAGCATCACGTTCAGATGTTGCGCACTTACCGTGATTTGTACGCCGGAGGTTTTGAGTTTAAGTTGCGTGCTGGACGGTATCTGCAGCAGCGGCAGAAAGAACCCGGGGATATCTATCTCGAGCGTCTGCACCGAGTCTTTTACGAGAATTACATCGGCTCCATTGTCGACTGGTACGCCGCAACGCTTTTCCGGCGTGAGCCCAGCTTGCAATTCGAGGAAGGACACGATGCTGACCGCGAGTTCCTGGTGGATTTCGTGGATGATTGCGACCTTCGCGGCACAAGCCTGTCGCAGTTCTTTCGCGGATGCCTGACTGAAGCGCTGGTTACAGGCGAGAGTCATGTCTTAATTGACTTTCCAATATGTACGCAGCAGGCAAGAAACCGTGCCGAAGAAGACGCCATTGGATTGTCTCGTGCATTTCTGGTTCGTTATAGCCCGGAAGAGATGATCAACTGGAGCTGCGATGACCGGGGCGACTATGAGTGGGTTGTGCTTCGAACGGAGTGTGAACGGCAACTCAGCGTCGATTCGTCCGAAGTAGTGAAGGAAACTCGCTGGGCCTATTACGACAAGGCTGAATACCGCATTTATAAGCGCGTGCAAAAGTCGGACGGAACGGGAGACATTCTGCTGCTGGACCGAGGTTCTCATGGAATGGCTCGCCAAAACCGGGTACCGGTGGTGAGCCTTCGCTTGAACGAAGGTCTTTGGCTACTGAATAAGGCTGCGCTTCTTCAGCTAGAGCATTTCAATAAATCGAATTCGCTTGGGTGGGCCATCACAATGGGCCTCTTTGCCATGCCAGTGGTCTATTCCGACCGGGAGTGGAATCAAATTGTAGGAGAAGGCTACTACATTCAGCTGGGAGCAAACGACCGCTTTGGGTGGACGGAGCCGGATGGCAAGGTTTACCAGATTGCCGCTAACAATCTTGAGGTCTTGAAACAGGAAATATATCGGGTCTGTTATGTCTCCCAGATTTCCGGTGAAGCAGTCTCGGGCCATTCCCAATCAGCCATTAGCAAGCAGATTGAATTTACTGTTACGCAGGAAGTATTGAGAGCCTACTCGTGCATCGTCAAGGACTGCATTAAGAAGGTGTTGACCGGCATAAGCGAAGCGCGACAGGACGGAGTCCGGATTTATGTGGCCGGTATGGATGAGATGGATATTAATGACTTTGGAACGGACTTAGACCAGGCGAACAAGTTGGTGCAGCTGAATATTCAATCGCCAACGCTTCGCAAACAGGTTTTCCAAAGACTCGCGCTTAAGTATGTAAGCGACGCGAGGCAAGCCACGAAAGATCAAATTGCACAGGAAATTGAATCGCAAACGATTTAGTGTGTCAAAGCGCTCTTTGATCCTTTTCCAGTGAATTTCTAAAAACGAGGTGTGAATGTCAGAACAAGCAACAAATGAAAATCAGTCCTTGGCCGGCCAGGATGTAAAAGAGATCGTCCGTCAGGCAATCCAGGAGTTTGTGCAGTCTGAGCAGCGCAAGGCCGAACCGGCCTACAAGGCTGAGCTGCAGGACGAGCGGAAGAGACGCGAAAGCCTGGAATCGCGTCTGAATCAGTTGGTAGATGAGAACAAAAAGGCTCGGGCAATGGCCGAAGAAGCCGATCGAAATTCGCAGATCAGAAGCGAATTGCAGCGGCTAGGCATCTCGAAGATAGACCTCGCGTTTCGCGCGGTGAAGGATGATATTACGCGTTCGGAAGATGGGCGACTGCAAAGTAAAGGGCCTGATGCGAAGTCCCTGCAGGAATATCTAAGTCACTTTGTGCAGGAAAACCCGGAGCTCTTGCCGGCTCGGATCTCAGGTGGAAGTGGGGCCAAAACGCCCATTCGGAGTGCCTCGTTGGAAGCATCGCCGGGCATTGAGCTTGACAAGATTAAGCCGGGCATGAAGAAAGAAGAACTCGAGCAGGTACGCGCGGAGATAGCCAGGCTCGCTCAACAGGCGATCCGGGGACTGTAGACTCGCTAACTACTTGGAGCAGAGCCGTGAATCGGCCGCCCGCATGGTGCGCGTGGCATTCACATTTCAGTAAAACGTGCGGCGTTTCGACGCCGCCATTTTTTTTAGGAGACTTATGTCGACAATTACATCTGCAAATCTGGCGAATGCCATTGTAAAGTTGGTTGCCGCTGACGCGTTACCCGCTTTGATGGGGAACCTGATCATGGGTAACCTGGTGAACCGCGACTATGAACCGGTCCTGGCGCATGCCGGCGACACGGTTAATGTCCCGATTCCGCCGGTGCTGGTGGCTAACAACATCGCCGAAGGCGGCACTGTTACTCCCCAGAACCCAAACCTGGGTAACGCTCAGATTGTTCTCAATACGCACGCCGAAGCAACTTTTCAGATTCCAGACGTCACCAAGGCGCTGGCCTTTCCGGAACTGCTGAAGGCTTATATGCAACCCGCTGTGGTTGCCATTGCTTCACGCGTGGAAACGGATCTGCTGAATCTTTACGGTCAGTTCACCGCCAACACGCCACTGGGAACTGCGGGCACCCCGATCACTGAGGCTGTAATTGACTCGGCGGAAACCGCTCTATTCAGCGCGATGGTTCCTGCCAGCGCCTCGAAGTACCTGGTGGTGAACGCGAGCAGCTACTCCGCCATTCGCCAGATTCCTCGCTTCAGCGAATACTACAGCGCCGGCGAGGCTGGTCTCCGCGCGCTTGTGGAAGGAAACGTGGGCAAGATGAAGGACTTCTTTATCTTCCGTTCGCAGTTTGTTCCGACAACCGGCAGTGCCAGCCCGAACACCCACAACCTTGCGTTCACCCGGGATGCCATTGGCCTGGTGATTCGCCGGCTGCCTCAACCTCTGCCGGGAACGGGCGCCGTTGCCGAGTATGCCGAAATGGGTAACTTCGGCATTCGCGTGGTTATGAGTTACCAGCCGAACACACTGGCCCAGCAATTTACTGTTGACGTGCTCTACGGTTGCGGGGTTCTGCGCAACAACTTCGCCCTTCAAATCAACAGCTAAGAAGAAACATGTGGGGCCTGGTGCTGAGCCGGGCCCCGCGCGACCTGAGAAGAGGAAAAATCAAATGGATGTTAAGCAGTACTATCGCAAGTTACGGGAAGTAGAATCCGGCATCGCGGACGAGTTTGTGCTGGTGACCAGCCTGGAGACATCAGACGGTGGTAAACCCGGAATAGCGTCGGAAGTTTCGCGCGAGCAGGCCGCGAAGCTTATTGTTGAAGGCCGAGTGCGGCTGTCAACTTCACAAGAGCAGACCGCGCATTCTGCCAAGCAGATGGCGGACAGGAAGGCTTTTGAGAAAGCGGAAATAGCACGACGTCTTCAGGTAACAATTGTCTCGTCGCCCGATGACCGCAACCTCGAAGTGGTCACTAACACCCCTCAGCCGGCGGTCAAGAGGTAAGCGCCATGGCTCTATTTACCGACGCAGGGATCGTGACCATCAATGACCTTTTGAAGTACGAAGGAACCATTGTGCAGGTTGCGTCCGATCACGATATCAACGTGGATAAAAAGATTGCCCTGGCCACAAGCGCGATAGGTGATCGCCTGATGTTGTGGTTGCTGAACATCGGAGCTTCCGATCCCCAATTCCTGACGCGCCGCATCATCGGTCTTTCGACGGTGGTAGTTACCGATCCACTGCGTCGGTGGCTCGTGTTCGAATCGCTCAGCCGCATTTTTGCGGAAGCCTACAACATGCAGCTCAACACGCGCTTCCAAGGCAAGTATCAGGAGTATCAGGCCGAAGTTAAAGCGGCCACTGAAACGACATTCCAATCCGGCATCGGCATTGTATTCAATGCACTTGCTGAACCGGCCATGCCGCTTGTCTCCGTGCAGAGTGGCGTCTCCAGTTCGGCTGCTCTTTATGTACAGACGTCCTGGGTGGATGGCAAGGGTTGTGAAAGCGCACCTAGCCCGGTGAATGGATTGATTATTCCAGCGCAATCCGGCATTACCGTGGCGATGGCCGAAGGCGCGTTGAACGTTCCAACAGCCGCCGTAGGGTGGAACGTTTACATCGGAGTGGACCAGGGCACGGTGACACGCCAGAACAGCGTGCCCATTCTCACTGGCTCAACGTGGCAGCTTCCCGCTACTGGCGTAATGGCCGGGAACGCAGCCGGACAGGGACAAATGCCGAATTTCTTCATCAGGACTTCAAAGCAGATTTTGAGAGGCTAAATGATACCGCTTACGCTCTTGGGACCGCAGAAATTGGCAAACTTACTGACCAGTGGTTCGGCATTGCAGACCGCTGTCACCGGTCTCGCCAAACAGTCGGGTGTAGTTGTCCCTTCCATATCAAATAACCAGGTTATCGTCACTTCCATGTCGCCGGATATGGCAGATAAGAACGCCCAGTTAACTTACCCGCGGGTCTGTATCTACGCTCTACAAATCCGAAACTCGCAAAATCAAAAATTCTGCTCGTTTTCGGGCGCAATCGCACTGGCTGCGGATATCTGGTTTAGCTCCAATCTGTTGCCCGCCACCGGCATCGGCCTGCACTATTACATTCAGGCCATCTCTTCCATTCTTCAAGCTAACGAAGGGGATTGGGGGGATGGCTTTTACTTCTCGGGTATGTATGACGTGCAGCTACAGCCAGCAAAGGCCGGGGGGTTTGGGTTTGTGGAATCCGCACGAGTCACATGCACGTTAGAGGCACATATCAGTTGAAGGCGGGACTATGGCTACTTTCATCTCCAGTAACAACAATAGATTCTACGCTGCGATTGAGCCCGTATTTGGCCAGGTTCCGGCTGCGACGCCGGCTAATCGATTTTCTGCGTTGGAATTGCGTGTCCACCAACAATTCCAACATTCGCCGAGGCGCGATAAGACCGGAACCCGTACCTACCTCGGCTCTTCCGCACCTGCCAGGCGAGCTACCGCCTTCAATGTGACTACCTATCTTTCTTCCTGGAATCCATCACAGGCTCCTGGTTATGGTCCGCTGCTTCAATCCGCTTGCGGCGGCGACCCATCGCTTTGCGGCGTCATGACCGTCGCTGCGATGACTGACCCACTGCACGTGGTGACCGCGGTGCCCCACGGCCTGCTACCGGGAAATGGGATCTCTCAAGGTAGTGAGGTGCGCTTCGTTTCCGGCGTCCTTGATCAAACGACACTGTTGCTCAATGCGCCATTCTCAACACATCTCAACGCCGGGGGCCAATTGACGCCTTGCTTGTCTTATTCGCTGGGTAATTCGCTGCCGAGTGTCAGTCTTTTCGATTATTGGGACCCGTTATCAGCGGTGGACCGTATTGTGACGGGTGCAACGGTCGATACGTTGACTATCTCATTGAACGGCAGTTTCCATGAGATGTCCTTTTCCGGCCTGGCTGCCGATCTTCTGGATTCGGAATCTTTTGTTGCTCCATACGGAGGACTTCAAGGCTTCCCATCTGAACCTCCTGTCGGACCTTTTGATCGCTCCATTGTGCCGGGCAACTTGGGAGAAGCGTGGCTAGGCTTGACGGCACAGCGGTTATTCACCCTGACCGCGGCCAGCATTCAGATCAAGAACAACCTGACGCCGCGGAATGTGGAGTTTGGAAGTGCTTATCCGTTATCGATCCCAGCCGGTCCCAGGGATGTGTCTATTTCCTTCTCGCTTTTTGCGGACGACAGCAGTATGGTCAAAGATCTTTACCTGGCGGCGAAACAGCGGACTCCCATCAGCGCCATGTTTCAGTTAGGTCAGCAACAAGGACAGATGATGGGCATTTATCTGCCTTCTTTTGTGCCCGAGATTCCTATCTACGATGACCACGACACTCGTCTCATCTGGGAATTCAAGTCAAACCTTGCTCAAGGAACCAACAATGATGAAGTGGTTGTCGCACTGGCGTAAGCAGCTGGATTATTCGAGTCTGTTACGGCTTGAGAGCGACTTATTTCCGGGCGTAGAATTTAGCCTTCGAAGGATCTCGCTGGCGCAAAGAATTGAACTTGCCTCCCGGGTACGGGAATTGACACTCAGGAATGAGTTCCTGCGTGCAGGCTCCATGAATGACCAGGTAGAAGCGGGTATTGCCGATCTGCTTGTTCGAAAGCTTTACCTGGAATGGGCAGTGGCTGAGTTAAAAGGGCTCAAGATAGATGGGAAGCCGGGTTCGTTGAATCTTCTTATTGACCACGGCCCTGAGCTTCTTACGGGCGAAATCTTCGATGCAATTCGCGAACATTTAGAGCTTTCGGAGACAGAAAGAAAAAACTTCTAGTCGCATTCCATTTTCAATTCACCACGCCTGCCGCGTGGAATTGCGATTCATGTCATAAAAGCGGCTTGGTGAAGCTCCGGCGCTGCGCTTGGAGTAATGATGAGGGCGTGCAGCCGGGTTCAAGTGGACCATCGCGGCGGCCGGTTTGGGCGCGTCGAAGCGTTGTCTGTATGGCGTGTCCTAAGTCAAGTGTCACAGCTGCAAGCCTGAGAATGCTCGATTATTTCTACTATTGGAAACGCTCGGGAGGTGGATCACTCATGAACGAAGAGGCAAAACTGGCGGACGCGCTGCTGCTCCTCGATGAGCAATGGTTGGAGGAGGAAAGATATGGCAAGACTGAAGAATAGCTTTAAACGGGCGGCCCATGATAAAGTTCCTTCGCTCGCAATTGGAAAACAAAGCCGCGATAGCAGCATAAAAGTGACAGCCGGAAGGGACACTGCCCGTAAAGCACTGACACCTTCAAGCGCGGGCGCTCGCGTTCAGGCGTTGCACTTTGGGTCGCTCCACACCAAGGTGACAGGGGGCGGCAACTCTTCTCACTGGCAGGACCTTCTCTCTGCGGCTATTTCCGGAGGAGCCACCAGCAGCATAGAGTCGGGAATCCTATCCGCTGGACCATTTGGTTTGATTGGCAAACTGTTCAATCTCTTCGGGGGGAGTAAGTCCGCAGCGTCTGCGCCCACGCCGTTTGTGATGCCTGGTTCACAGCAGAAAAACCTAATCGTAAGGCAGCCCAGTGCTAGTAGTTCTGTTTCGCTGGGTGTCAGCGCTCACTTGAGCAGTGGACAGAATGGACCTGTTTACCAGCAAAGCATGTCTGTGACTCAAGATCAATCTGTGCACAGTAGCCAGGTAGTGCAGGCGGTCAGGCAGGCGCTACTGACATCCAGTTCTTTGAATGACGTGATCTCGGAGATATGAAATGGCTACCTTTCCCTCGCTGAGCACCGGGGCAGTTGCACAATACCCACTGCCTGTCTCTTCTACTTCACCCGTGCGAGTAATTCGCTTTATCGATGGCGCCGACCAGCGTTTTCTGGCTCGCGGCAGGGCTCTGAGGAGTTGGCATATTCAGCTTTCATTCGTAAACGACGACGAAATACATCAAATACAGGACTTTTTCGAAGCACTCGGTGGGCAGTACTCAAAATTCTTGTTTCCCGACCCCTACAGCGGGCAATTTGTGCCGAATTGCGTTCTGGGCGAAAGCTCCTTGGCGACGGATTATCTGGCCACTGATCTCTCTTCAACTTCTTTCTGGGTGGTGGAGACAAATGGCTAACTTGGCATTTCCTCAGCTTTCAAGTGGCGCTTTAGTTCAATACCCGTTTAGAAGAGCAAGAACCATCGGTTCGACCTTCAACACATTTGCCGATGGCAGCATGATTTGTTCGAACCTCAACTCGAACCAGCAGACTGTTTGGGAGTTGTCCTTTACGGATTTAACCGTGCAGGATCAAACGGCGTTGCAGAACCACGTCGCGGCTTGCCAGGGGCCGCTGAAACCTTTCATATTTATCGATCCGGCTGACAACATGCTGAGCAACAGCGGTGATCTAACCGCGGCGGCCTGGATAGCAGACCCACTTCTTTCGATATCCAGCGGCGCGATGGACCCAATAGGTGGGGCAACCGCATTCTCGGTGGTCAATAGAGGAGAGGCGCATCAGCAGTTTACTCAGCAAGTCATGGCGCCTGCTAACTTTCAATATTGTTTCTCCTTGTACGCGTGTTCTCCGGTGGCCACCTCATTACAACTGGAGCTAAGCGCGACCTCTTCAAACGTTCAAAAGTTCCCAATCGGAAGTACTTGGGTTCGGCTCGTCAGCCCCGTGCAACTGTCTGACACCCAAACAATCTTTTCCGTTAGCATCGCGTTACCCCCGGGACAAACGGTTGTTCTTTGGGGCCCGCAACTGGAGCCGCAGTCTCGCCCTTCCCGATACCGAGCGACATCCGCGAGCGGAAGCGTTTACCAGAATGCGCATTTGCTCAGCCAAAGTATCACGTTTGAATCTCATGCGCCAGGGCTCTTTTCCACTGCATTCAGCATAGAAACGACATAAACCTTATGGGGACAATTAATCAGGTTAAACAGCTCGCCGTAGCGGATACACCTATACTCTTTTTTCAGTGCGAGATGCCAAGCGGGGACGCTTACTGGTGGAGCTCGCACCGCGTTGTGTTCAATGGGCAGCAGTACACCGCGCGAGTGTTGAAGCACAACCTGTTTACTCTCCAACTGTCGGCTGACGATGCCATGGACAGCATGTCCCAGCTTTCCATCGTCTTAGGCAATGCCGATGGATTGATGTCTGAACTGAATGCCGCTATTGGCTTCAGAGGGGCGCAACTGTCGGTTTACTTTGGGTTTGTCGATTTGCCAAGCGGAACTGTCACTACCGAATCAACCATGCTCTTCCGAGGGGTTGCGGGCGACCCGCAAGAAATCACTGAAGAATCGCTCACCCTTAACTTTATGAATAAGCTGAGTCTTCAGCGTGTGGCTATTCCGGACGTGCGAATCCAGCGAACGTGCCCGTGGAATTTTCCAGCTACGCTTGTGCAGCGGCAGGAAGCTTTGAATGGAGGCGCGTTGGGGCGGTTTTCAAGATTCTACCGCTGCGGTTATTCAGCCGACATCCCGGGAGGCGTTGGAAACCTGAATGCCGGCCAAGCCTATACGAGTTGTGATGGATCGAGAACGCAGTGTCTTCAGCGCGGAATGTTCAGCGCTGACTACGCGGGGAACGTCAACAATCGGTACGGCGGTTTTGAGTTTATCCCCACTTCCTACCTTGTGAGAGGGGCAAACGATAAGACTTCGCACGTTTCGGCTGTTGTCGATAATACAGGGAGGCCGAACGACGCAGTTCCCATGGTTTACGGAACAGGTTGGCTAAAGGCGCCGGTTGTTTTCGCGCGCAACGACGGGAACCTGACGCACATGGATGTGCTGCTCGGGCTGGGGCAGGTTCAGGGTGTTCTCAAGGTTGTCGTGAATGACGTTGAGATTCCGGCTCACTCAGCCGGCTCCGGTAACACTTCCGCCACCGGCTGGTATTCGATGGTTTCCGATGGCAGCCGAAATGGCGCTTTTAACCTGGATTTTGCGGATGTTGCCGGCAACCCGCTTGGAGACCCGCAAGGGAGTATGGCTGTTCTGTCGGTGGTGGTGCCCAACGCTATCAGTTCGGGCGTCAGTACGCCGGTTGTTCAGGTTCTGATGACGGGCATCAAGGTTGATACCTATGACGTAAATGGGACGAAATCAGATCCTCTATTTACCAACAACCCGGCATGGATTGTCATGGACATTTTGCAAAAAGCCGGGTGGTCTCCAACAGACCTGAACATCAATTCGTTTTACCAGGCTTCGCTAGCTTGCAGTGAGTTGATTTCAACAACGGATGTTAATGGGAACGGCATAAGTTTGCCGCGGTATGGATGCAACCTGATTCTAAGCAAACGCCAAAGCGCCGCAACCCTTGTGCGGGGCATTCGCGTTGGAGCCAGCTTGATGTTGAGGTATGGCGCCAACGGGCTTCTGGAACTGCTCCCGGAGGGAACCCTTGCTTCTCAGCAGACGAATCCACCAGACGGAACAAACAGCATTGCTGCTCTGAACGGTGGATGGCCGGCGTATGAATTCAGCGATAGTTCAGCCGCATTTTCCGGTATTGCCAAGAATGCTAAAGGAATTTCGACCCTTGTCCTCACCGCCTTGAGCATCGCTGAGACTTGTAATCGTGTGTCTGTCGAGTTTCAGGATGAACAGAATGAGTATCAGCAGGACTCGTTGTCTTTAGCGAACACTTATGATTCCGACCGCATTGGCTTTGAAGTGAGCAGCCAGTCGATGGCAGCGGGTCTGCCCAATTTCAATCAGGCGACTCGGATCCTTCTCCGTCAGCTGGATAAGTCGACGGGCGCCAACCAATACGTTCAATTTCAGACGAGCTTTAGAGCCTTAAAAGTGCGCCCGGGCGACATCATCGCACTTACTTACCAGCGAGAAGGTTTTGTACGCAGGCCGTTTCGCGTGCTGAAGCTTTCTCCATCACTGAATTACGAGATGGTGACCATCATGGCCCAGGCGCACGATGATGACTGGTACAGCGATACTCCTGCCATGTTACAGCTTTCTGGCAGACAGCCCAGTGCATCTGGAGGCATTCCGCGCCCCCTTATTGGAACCGCAGCCCCGGCAAGTGGCTCCGGTTTTCTCGATTACTTCGATTTCGGGATGACTGACGCGGTGAGTTCACTGAAGGATGGTTCTGCGGTCGACAACATCAATGTGCAGTTCTCAGTTCCCGACAAACCGTCGGCTTTGGCCACCCATCTTCCCTTGGTGAGTCTTTCTCCCATTATTCAAACCACCGGCGGAACTCTGCCCGGCAGCGCCACCTTGTATTACGCGGTGACCGGTATTGACTCCAGCGGCAGTGAAGGAATGCTCTCATTCACTGTGCCCGCCACTCTACCGGAGACTACGAACACAAACACGGTGATACTGCAAAGGCTCAGTTTTCCCGATACGGTTGTGGCTTTCAATGTGTATCGGGGAAGGTCGCCTCAAGTGCTGTACCAGATTGCGAAGAATCAGGCCATTTCCAATACATTCATGGACGCCGGTTTGCCTGCAACTCCCCTTGGACCGCCAGATGCCAACTTTGACCATGCGAACTTTTATTACCGGAATGAGTACGCGGGCCCATTTGCAGCAGATATTTCGTCAGCTCGTACCATTGGCTGGTCCAATATGGGTGCGGTGAGCAATGCATATACCGGGATGGTCGTGCTAATCACTGAAGGAACGGGGAAGGGCCAGCAGCAGAGTATTCTCTCGAACTCAGCCACGACGCTAACATTGACTTCGAGTTGGCCGGTCTTGCCGGACTTGTCAAGCGTGTTCGTTATCGCGGAGGCGGCGTGGAAGCTGGCCGCTATTTCGTCCTATAGTCCTGTTCAATTCACCGTCCCTTATAGCGCGGGCAGCGTTCTTCAGATTACAGGGCGCGCCGCCAATGCTATGAACCAGGAGAGCATGCCGGATCTAGCACCCATCAGCCGGATGCACTTGGGCGGTGGAAATTCAACCGCGGGTTTGCCTGCTTCCCCTTTAATCAATCTGAAAACACCGGGTGGCGGCGAATTGGTGTTTTCTGATGTCGGGTTTCAGGATGCTTCAAACACATCGAGCGTAACTAGCGGCGCCTTGCAACTTTTCTACTGGAACGAACTATCCACTCCCAGCCTTCTCTCGCTGGCCGAACCTTTAGACGCAGTTTCGGGGTCCGTTACAGTATCGGCGCTACCGAAAGCAGTGGGCCCATTTGTTGGCGAGTTTATTCAGATTGATGACGAAATCATGAGCATTGCCGCAGCCACGGAAACCAGCTATACAGTCTACCGGGCGGCGCTCGGTTCTGTAGCGTCTCCACATCAATCGGGCGCTCTCATCCTGCAACTCAGTCAATGTTCCTTGATTTTGCCCTTCGCGGAGGGGTACTTTGTAAATCGTGCATCGTCGAACTATTTGGATAGCGTTAACATCCCTGATATTCGAATTAGCGCTGCGCAGTTTTACGTTACGAACTCTTTTGGCAACAGCCCCGCAACCGAAAATTTCTATTCGACGCATTCAAATCCATTGCGAACCCTCTCCGGCGGCCAGTTTTCTATTCAGGTGAACGGCTACCTTGCGAGTCAACAAAACGCAGCGCCGCCGCTTTTGGTTCAGGCCAGCCACGCTGTGCGGGACATTCGAATGAATTTGAGTCAGCCTCCGGCCGGGTATGTTCTAACGGTCGACGTGCTCCAGAACAATGTCGAATATTGTCAATTAACCTACGATCCGAGTGCGACCTTGCCCAGTGCAATTGTCGAAGGAATCAACCTCCCGCCCTTAATGGAGGGGGCGTTACTCACCACCAATATCGTGCTTTCACCGATTGCAAATAGCTCGGCGGCACTGAATCCTGGGCGTGACCTGACTGTCACTATACGGATGTGACCGGCCACTCAATAGAATGAGTTGCATGGACCTTTTGCAAATGCAGGAAGCGCTTCGTGCCGCAGATCTGGACGGGTGGTTGTTTTTCGATCATCATCGGCGCGATCCGCTTGCCTATCGCATTCTTTCCATTCCTGCTGAAGTGAGCGCCACGCGGCGCTGGTACTACTTTGTCCCGGCGAAGGGCGATCCGCGCAAACTGGTCCATAAGATAGAGAGTGGATCTCTCGATTCGCTTCCAGGTCTCAAGGAACCTTACTCCAGCTGGATTGATCAGCAGGAGAAGCTGGCCCAGCTTTTGCAGAATGCGCACGTTATTGCAATGCAATATTCACCGCTCTGTGCGATTCCTTACGTTTCAATGGTGGATGCCGGAACGTTTGAACTGGTGGCGCGGACGGGCGTACGGATTGTCAGTTCCGCTGATCTGGTGCAGCGGTTCGATAGCTTATGGTCTGAATCGCAATTTGACATGCACATAGAAGCGGGACGGCGCGTGGATCAGGCCCGTGCCGAGGCATTCAATTTTGTGGCTGAACGGATCAGGGCTGGTGAAGCCTTGAATGAGTTTCAAGTGCAGCAATTTATGTGCATGCGGTTTGCACAACTCGAGCTGACACATGATCACGGCCCAATCGTGGCCGTGAACGCTAACGCTTCCGACCCGCATTACGAACCATCGGAGTTGAGGTCCGCGCCGATCAAATCAGGCGACGTGCTTTTAATTGATTGCTTTGCAAAGCTCAATAAACCTGACGCTGTGTACTACGACATCACCTGGACGGGCTTCTGCGGCGATTCTGCCCCTAATGAGGTCAACAATGTTTTTGGGATTGTTCGCGACGCTCGGAAAGCTGCGTCTCAGCTCGTTATGGACAGAATTGCCGGCGGCGATGAGTTGGCTGGATTTCAAGTGGATGATGCGGCCCGCGACTACATAACCCGGCAAGGATTTGGCGAATACTTTGTGCATCGGACCGGCCACAGCATCGGGCAAGAAGTTCACGGCACAGGCGCCAATATGGATAATCTCGAATCGCACGACATTCGACGGGTGGTTCCTGGGTCTTGTTTCTCCATCGAGCCGGGAATTTATCTGCCGCATTTTGGCATTCGTTCCGAGATCAACATGTTCGTCAAACCGGGCAAAGCTCTGATTACGGGCGAAGAACAAGAGAAACTTCTTCTCATTTGAGAGTGCTGCAAAGTGGCGGTTCATGGGATACATCAATTCTTTTGATTGGCCAGGGGCACGCTGGCCGTTCTAATCTGAAACATGGCGACAGTTATTCACATGGAACCGCCTCCTACGCTAGTCGGTCTGCTCCATCGAATAAGCAGCATCGTCAGTTCTGACCTGTCACTCGATGAAATGCTCGGGGAAATCGTCGGCCTGACCGTGCAAGTTACAGATTGTGACGCTTGTTTGGTCTACTTGATTGAGCGCGAAGCGAACGAGATTGTTCTAAGGGCTTCACAGGTGCCTCATCAGGGCGATTTGGGCAACATTCGCCTGAAAATCGGCGAAGGTGTTACCGGCTGGGTGGTGGAACACAGGTCCGTGGTGGCTTTGTCTTCCAACGCCGCGGCCGATAGCAGGTTCAAGCGCTTCCAGGCGCTGGTCGAAGACACTTATGAGGCCTTCCTCTCCGTGCCACTAGTAAGCGGAGGCGATGTGATTGGAGTTATCAACGTGCACCACCGGGATATCCATCATCACTCGGCTGACGAAATCGGTTTGCTTACTTTTGTGGGCGAACAAATGGGCGGCGCCATCACGAAGAGCTTTCTCGCTGAAGAAAATGCTCGTCTGGTGGAAGAAACCGCTGAAATGCGCCGTCAGCTTGAAACTCGCAAGCTGGTTGAGCGCGCCAAGGGAATTTTGCAACAGCGTCACAATCTGACGGAAGAGGAAGCTTATCTCCGACTCCGTAACGAAAGCCGGCGCCTTCGACGCCCCATGCGTGAATTGGCCGAAGCCATCATTCTCTCGGAAGATCTTAGCCGCAAGAGCTAAACTCCATTACGGCAGATAAAATCAGAGTTGATACCTGATTTCGAGCCGCTGTTTAAGAATCCTCATATTTCCACGATCGCTGGCAATTTCTGGCCGCGTGAGATTGACCAGCAGCGTTTTCCCGCCAAGCGGACGGAATACCAAGTCGCCTCGAGGGTAACGGTAACCGCTTTCGAGCATCAACCCGACCGATTGCCGGTTGGTCAAATTGTTTTTCTGCATGGTCTGGAAGGTTCGTCTGAGGCGGGCTACATAGCCAGTCTTTCGCAATCAGCCTTGAGCGCTGGTTATGGGGTGCATAGGCTTAACATGCGCTCTTGCGGCGGCACAGAGCACCTTTCAGAAACCATGTACCACTCCGGACTCACCTCGGATCCGCTGCATGTCATTCGTGATGTGTATAGGCGCGGAATTGGGCCAATCTTCATAGTTGGCTTTTCGCTAGGTGGAAATGTTGCGTTAAAGCTAGCAGGTGAGTTGCGGCAAACGGACCTACTAGCCGGTGTTTGCGCAGTTTCGACGCCCATCGATTTAGCCTCCGCAGTTAAAGCCATCGATAAGCGCGAAAACATTATCTACGCGCGCCGTTTTCTGAGTCGTCTAAAGGCGCGTATCCGTCGCAAGAGTCTCTCGACTCCGCATCTTTACTCCGCCGCCGAGTTGGATCAGGTGCATTCCATTTGGGCGTTTGACGACCGATACACGGCGCCCCTTTTCGGCTTTGGAACGGCCGCCAACTATTACGCCACGCAATCAGCGTCTCGATTCCTCGCCGATATAAGGATTCCGGCACTGGTGATTGCTGCCCAGGATGATCCGCTCGTGCCCCATCAGATGTACCAACACGCCGCCTTCAAAGAAAATCCAGCGCTCACCTTACTCACGACTCGCCACGGGGGCCACTTGGGCTTTCTCTCGAAAGCGAAGCCCCGTTTCTGGATTGATAAAGTCGTTCTAACTTGGATTGAAGATCGGGTCCGCCTAAGCCGTACGCTTAGTCTTCAATGACTCCGCGTGCCGGTAGGCTTCGTCCAAGACCTCTACCACATGCGCCACCTTTTGCCCATTGCCGTAAAGCCTTGCACCTGCCGATAACTGCAGCATGCAGCCTGGATTAGCTGTGACAATCAGATTGGCCCCTGTGAGTTTCACACTCTCCATCTTGCGGCGCAGAACCTGGTCAGCCATCTCTTGCTGAACAACGTTATAAACGCCGGCGCTGCCGCAACACAAATCAGCTCCTGGCATTTCCCGAAACTGCAGGCCCGGGATTGAGCGCAGCAACTGTCTGGGAGAGTTCTTTATCTTCTGGCCGTGAGCCAAATGGCACGAGTCCTGATAGGTGGCAATTTTATCCACGGGACCCATTTCCGTGTTCAATTCAATCGATGCCAGAAAGCGGGTGATGTCTTCCATTTTGGCCTTAAACTCCAAAGCCTTCTCCCGGTATGCATCATCGCCGCTCAACAACTCGTCGTATTCCTTCAATGTTGAACCGCAACCCGCCGCGTTGGTCAAGATTGCATCGAAGCCCTGACCCGTAAGCGCGTCCACGTTCCTTCGCGCGAAATCTTGCGCCTGCGCTTTCAATCCGGAATGCAGATGCAGCGCGCCACAGCAAGTTTGCGCCGCTGGGATGATCACCTCACACCCGTTCCTTTGCAGCACGCGCACAGTGGCTTCATTCAGACGTGCGAAACAAACATTTGCGATGCACCCTGCCATAAACGCAACTCGATACTTACGTTCACCGATTGCCTTGTAAGTCTTGCCGAGTTTTGAGTAAAAGAAGGGGATTTCCGCGGTTGGCGACAGAGCTTCCAAATGCTGGAGATTTCCGAAGAGTCGAAAAAATCCAATGGATCGAAGCAGTCGTTGCATGCCGGATGCCTGGTAGGTGTACAGCAAGCCGCCTGCAATCTGCAACGCGGTGGGCGACGGCAGCAAATGATCAAAAGCGAGATTTCGAACGAAATTGGTGAGCCGCGATCTCTTCCGATGTAACTCGATTTCCTCGCGCGCGGCTTCAATCAGACGGCCATACGGCACACCCGACGGGCAGGCTGTCTCACAGCCGCGGCAGGCTAGGCAGAGGTCCAGATGTTGAACATAGGAGTCGTCGATCGGCGAACCGTTCGCCACCTGGTTCATCAGGTAGATGCGGCCCCTGGGCGAGTCCATCTCCACGCCCAATTCGCGGTAAGTGGGACACGCATTCAGGCACAGTCCGCAATGAACACATTTGTCCAGATCAGCCTGCGCGGGCCCATGTCCAGCTTCGTGAATCACTGGTAACGGAAGGTTAGAGGCGGCCATACATCCTTGATCGGTTCAGCAAGTTATTCAGATCAAACATCTGTTTGATCTTTTTCATCATGGCAAATGAGCTGTCGCTTTGGACTGTATTATGCGTTAGCCACAAGTCTTGTGATTCTCGGCTGTCTTCAGGCGCAAACTCGACGGCCAGGCTCCATTTATTCCTTACGGCGCTATCCCAAATGGAGGGAACACTTTCCCACGCGCTGAGATAGATGTAACTCACTCCCGCCGCGGCCCTTGAGATAAAGACACCGGGAATATTGCGTAACAGAACACCCAGGCCAGTAAGGGTTGTACCAATGCGCAACACGACTCCATTCGGCTGCCTGTGCATAAAGTCGGCGGGGAACTCGCGTATCTCGGTCCAAAGACTTGTCTCGTCTTTTCCGCTTATTTGCTGAGCGTGAGGCAATTCCCGCTCATAGCGCTGTAGAATCAGCTTGCTACCGCCCGCACGAATAGCCACTAAGAAGCCTTGCGCGCCTAAGCGAGCGGCGGCAGGAGGTGAGATTAAATCCAAAGCTAAGGGTCGCAACGGGCTTCTAACCACTTCATCGCGCTTTTCTAAGGCGCTTTCCAGGTCCGGGAATGAATACAAGAAGGTCTTAGTTTCTTCGGGCATCGCATGCAGCCGAAAATTAAGGCTCGTCATGACAGCCAGCGTTCCAAAGCTTCCGATCATGAGCTTGCCAATGTCCAAACCTGCCACGTTCTTCACCACCATGCCGCCCACCGAAGCGATTTTCCCATTCAGCATGGCGAATTTCATTCCAATTACCAGGTCGCGAGCAGTGCCAAATGCGCGCCGCATAGATCCATTAGAATTGGCGGCAACCACTCCACCGACCGTGGCCTGTTTGAGGAATGGCGGATCCAAGGCGATCATCTGACCATGCTCCGCCAGCTTCTGCTGAAGGTCGGAAAAATTATGTCCGGCCTCGACGCTGAGCGTCAAGTCATTAGGCTCATAAGCAAGCACGCGCTTCAGTTCGCTAGTGGAGATCGATATGTCTGACGGGAGCACGGGACCTCCCATAAGTGTTTTCGTTCCCGCTCCAACGATTGAAATGGTTCGTCTTTGATTAGACGCTTCTGTTAACGCGGATGCCAGATCCTCTGCTGTAGTGGGACTCAATGATTGCATTTAGACAATGAACCGGACTTCGCGGCGTAAATTCGATGAAGGCCGACTAAGTAGATGATAAGCTGCGATCAAGTTTGTTCCAGCGTCTTTGCAATGACTTTCGAATATTCGTCCGACCAGATTCAATTGCGCAAGTCTGTGCAGGAGTTTGCACGCGCCGAGTTGCTGCCGCACGTAATGGAATGGGATGAAAACCAGACTTTCCCCACGGAAGCCATCCGGAAAGCAGGAGAAATGGGGTTGATGGGCGCGATTTTTCCTGAAGAGTTCGGCGGTTCCGGTCTAGGTTATATCGAATATTCCATCATTATTGAAGAACTTGCCCGTGTTGATCCCAGTGTTGCGCTAATCGTGGCTGCGCACAATTCGCTTTGTACAAATCACATATTCGTGGCCGGGAATGAGGAACAAAAGCGGAAATACCTGCCGAATCTAACTTCAGGGAACTGGATCGGCTGCTGGTCGCTGACTGAACCGGAGGCTGGTTCCGATGCGGCGGGCACACGAAGCATTGCAACGCTGAAAGATGACGTATGGACGCTGAACGGTTCCAAGACGTTCACCACAAACGCCCACTACGCCCAGGTCTGCGTAGCTATGGCCGTAACTGACCGTTCGGCATCCCAACATGGAATTTCGGCCTTCATCTTGGAACAGGGGACGCCAGGCTTTCGCGCCGGAAAGAAAGAGAACAAGCTGGGCATGCGCGCCAGCGATACCGGCGAGGTCATATTCAGCGACTGCAAACTCCCCGCTTCCCAGTTGCTGGGCAAGCCGGGTGAAGGATTTGTGGATAGTCTGCGAATTCTGGACGGTGGAAGAATTTCCATTGCTGCTTTAGCTCTCGGCCTTGCACAAGGGGCGTTTGATGCAGCTCTGAAATACTCCAAGCAGCGCAAGCAATTCGGCCGCCCGATTTCGGAATTCCAGGCCATACAGGACAAGTTGGCGAATATGGCGACCGACATTGAGGCCGCGCGCTGGCTGATCTATGCGGCTGGAGCACGTAAAGATTCCGGCAAACGTGTAACCCGCGAATCCGCTATGGCAAAATTATTCGCTTCAGAGATGGCTGTGCGGGCGGCCGATCAGGCGCTTCAAATACACGGCGGATACGGATTTATCAAGGATTATCCTGTCGAAAAATTTTATCGGGACGTTAAACTTTGCACCATCGGTGAGGGCACCAGCGAAATCCAGCGCCTGGTTATCGCGCGGCAGTTGCTGAAAGAGTGATGGCGCTTTACGATGAGGTTCTCGCTGGACACGGTCGCGCTGTAGCCCGCGCTGCCACCCTGATAGAAGCCGAAACTGACGCTGGCCGCGATCTTTCGAGGAGTCTGTTTCCGAATACCGGGAGGGCTCTCACCATTGGCATTACCGGCGCGCCCGGAGCAGGCAAGAGCACGCTTGTCAATTCGCTCATTACTGCCTACCGCGCGCAGAACAAGACTGTTGGTGTCATTGCTGTGGATCCGAGCAGTCCATATTCGATGGGTGCGCTGCTTGGAGACAGGTTCCGCATGTTGGGGCATTATTCCGACCCCGGCGTCTTTATTCGCTCAATGGCGACGCGAGGTCGCTTGGGCGGCTTAGCTGCGACAACGCTCGACATCACTCTGTTGCTGGATGCTGCCGGATTCGACATCGTGCTGATTGAGACGGTTGGCGTTGGTCAGGCCGAGATCGACATTGCTCATCTTGCTGAAATTACAGTCCTGGTTTTGACGCCGAACGGCGGGGATGACATCCAGGCTCAGAAAGCCGGCATTCTGGAGATCGCGGACATTATCGACATCAACAAGGCAGACCTGCCAGGGACCGACCAATTGTATCGGGACATTGCGGAATCGCAACGCCTTTTACCTGAACAGCAACCTGCACCCATCGTCAAAACCTCCTCCGTTGATAAACAAGGAATAGCTGATCTCGTCTTGAATATTGCCGCTCGCGCCCAGAAAAACCTGGCGCAAAACGGTAAAGCGGAGATGTGGAGCCGCCGGCTTCGGCAGAAATTGCGAGATGATTTGCTAAATCAACTGCCCACTGACCTGCTTCATCAACATGCCGAAAATGTGTCGGCGAAAATAGAAGATCCGGACAGTGCCATCATGGCGTTGAAGACAGTACTGTTCGCCGGCGAACATGGCACTTGAAATTGATCATCTTGGAATTGCTGTTCGTAGCCTTGCCGAGGCGCTCTCGTTCTATCGAGATGCGCTTGGGTGCACGGTGATCTCTCAGGAAACGGTTACCGCCGAACGCGTCAATGTGGTGATGTTGCCCACCGGGGACAGCCGAATTGAATTGTTGGAACCGACAGATGATGAGTCGCCCATCGCGCGCTTCATTGCCAAGCGAGGACCCGGCATTCACCATATCGCGCTCAAGGTGGATGATCTGGGTGCAACCGCCATCCGGCTTAAAGCGCGTGGAGCGAGACTCCTGAACGAGCCGCGTCCCGGCGCCGGCGGTCATATCTACGTGTTCATTCACCCGGAGTCCACGGGCGGGGTGTTGTTGGAATTGATACAGAAGTAGAAGCAGAGAGGAAAGAGAACAGTTTTGACTCGAAAAGCGGAAGTTGGCATTATCGGCGGTAGTGGGCTGTATCACATGCCCGGATTTGAGGCACATGAAGAAGTAGTGCTGGATACACCATTCGGGGCGCCCTCAGATGCCTATATCGTCGGGACTCTCGAGGGAAGGCCGGTTGCTTTTCTGGCGCGCCATAGCCGCGGACACCGCATCTCGCCTTCGGAACTCAACTTTCGAGCCAACATCTACGGAATGAAAATGCTGGGTGTCAACCGGATTCTTTCGCTCAGTGCAGTGGGCTCGATGAAGGAAGAACATAAGCCACTTGACTTCGTTATTCCCGACCAGTTCTTTGATCGCACTCGCGGACGAATTTCCACGTTCTTCAGCGAGGGCATTGTGGCGCATATTAGTTTTGCCGATCCAGTCTGCCCCCAACTTTCCGCCGTGGTTCACGAGTCTGCCAGCAAAATCGGCATTACCGCCAAAGTGGGAGGCACCTATTTGTGTATGGAAGGTCCGGCGTTTTCTACTCGCGCCGAATCGAATATCTATCGCAGCTGGGGTATGGATGTGATTGGCATGACCAACCTTCAGGAAGCGAAGCTCGCGCGCGAAGCCGAGATTTGCTACGTCACCATCGCCATGGTGACTGACTATGATTGCTGGCACGAAGAGCACGCTGCCGTCACGGTGGATCAGATCATCGAAACCCTGAATCAGAACGCCGAAAACGCGTGTAAGCTCGTCCGCGAAGTGATGCGCGAGTATCCCAGTTCGCGCAGCTGTAAATGCGGTGCTGCGCTGAAGCATGCCATTATTACGGACCGAAGAATGATTTCGCCCGAAATCAAAGAGAAGCTAGGATTGTTGATTGGCCCATATACCGGCGAATGAACTAGCACTTGAGATCTTAGATGCTTGCTTACGCGATGGCACCTGGCCGGCGCGTTCTCTGGAGGACCTGATTGAAAGGGCACTTGATGAAGATGACCCTTTCGTCGCCACTACTGCGAATCGGGCTCTCTTCAGCATCATCATAGAACGATTGGGGGATCTGTTTGAACCCTCACTCTGCGACGTTTATGCGCGCTTGTTTTCGCATATTATTTCGCGTGCTCTGCCCGAATACGACGCGCGCGATCTGCTGGTTCGTTATAACCGAATTCGCCAGCCCCGGCGTTTTCCCGGGGGCAACGTTCATCGCGTGTTTGTCCTTTCGCGAGTCACACTCGGCGCTGATGTTGCAGTGACGAGCGTTGCGCTCGCCATGGCAAAAGAGCGGTTTCCCGAAGCCGAAATCTGCCTTGTTGGGCCTGAAAAGAACGCGCAGCTCTTTTCGGGTGATGCTGCCATCAAGCCCATCGCCGTGATGTACGGACGGTCCAGCCTGCTTCGGGAGCGGCTGCTGGCCGCAGCCGAACTGAAGATTGCGGTGGACGAAATCGGCGCCGTGGTGATTGACCCCGACTCGCGTCTGACGCAGTTGGGTCTAATACCCGTTTGCGATGACTCGCGCTACTTCTTCTTCGAAAGCCGAGCGTACGGCGGAACCACGGATGCCTCACTTAGCGAGTTGATTAGCGAATGGTTGGCCGAGACTTTCGATACGGGCCGCTTTCAACCCTTTGTAGCGCCTGCGTTCGAGCCGCCCAAAGCCAGGATCACGGTCAGCCTGGGCGTTGGCGACAACGCCACTAAGCGCCTGTCGGACGAATTTGAGATCGCCGCCATTCGGACGCTGCTTAGCCATGGCCACCGGGTCCTCATTGATTTGGGAGCCGGAGGAGAGGAGGCTAAGCGCGTTTCCGCGATCGCGCAGTTGCTTGGCAATCCAGCAAATCTGGAACTGCATAGCGGGAGCTATGCCAGCTTCGCCAGCCAAATTGTGCAGAGTGATCTGTACCTGGGCTATGACTCGGCTGGGCAGCATGTCGCTGCAGCCGCCAAGGTGCCGCTGGTCTCTATTTTTGCGGGCTATGCCTCCCGGCGCATGATTTGCCGGTGGCGCCCCACAACTGCCAATGCTTGTGTGATTGCCGTTCCAGATGAAGAGCGAGCCGTTTCCGAAAGCAAGGCCCTGGCCGCTATTGCGGAGGCGGTGGCGGCGCTGACGGCAGATCCCACGGCCCGCTAGCCTTCTGCGCCGCGGGTGTGGGCTTGTCATTGGTCAGAGGAGTCTCTTGAGTCTTCGACGGCGGAAGGGGCGCAGCCGAATTTGCGGCATCGGTTTCATACTTGATGTTGAACTCAGTGCCGAATTTACGATACGCCCGGAACTCGATGTCGTTCCTGGTTTGGCCCTGATCGCTCTTCATCCATAGTTTTGCAGCCAGAGGCACTACATATTTCTGGCCGCTAATGTCCACAAGATCGTAGTCCAACTGCTCGGTTGTGGCCGTGATGGGGAAGGTTCTGGGAATATTCACTGCCACGAACTTGATCCGCGAAACTTCCCCGGTGTCGGCATCCGCGTAAACAAGGCCCTGGTAAGCCGTGATGATGCGCTGCTCATCGGGCGGATCTCCGTAGCTGATGGAGTAATCGGAATGGCCGCTATCGATGGAGTAGCTAAACACCGCCATCTTCCGCCCGCGGATGGTTCCCCAATGGTCCCAATTGAACTCGGCCTCGCTGCGGCCGTCAAAAATGGAGCGAAGCAGACTGCCAAACTCACCCGTGGACACCGCACCGCCGCTATGAACTTCCGACATGGTGGTGTCCATCAACTTCCCGTTGACGGAGAAGACCTGATAGCTCTCCTGGCCTTGTTTATAGGACACCTTTGCCAGAATCTTGCCGCTGCTCCGGTAGTCGTTGCTTGACCGGCGGTCAACGAACTGGTTGGTGACTTCGACACAGATGAAATTGGGCAACGTGCCGGTGTAGTTGTGAGCGTAGTCTTTGATCTGATCCAGAATCTGTTGCTGCCGTACCGAATCGGGAGGGGGGATGGGCGGGGCTTTGGTGGTCAGGGTTGCCGTACCCGACGGCGCGGTAAGGGTGTTATCGGGAGCGGTGGCGGGCGAAGATGTCAGGTCCTGGCCGGTCGGCTTCAGATCTTTCGTTTTGTCCCGTAGTTCCTTTAATGCGTCGATCGTTTTTGGCCCGGCGCCTTGAGCTTGAAGGTCGATGATGGTTTTGTCCGTCAGCTTCTCAGTCAATTGCAGTTTGCGAACTTCGGCTGCCATCTGCTTGTCCGTGCTCTGACGCATGGCGAGTTCAGACCGAATGAAATCAACCAGTTCCTGCGTATTCATTTGCGTCTGTGCGCATAGGTATAAACCAGAGCACAGAACCAGCGCAGCCAGACGAGACTTCATATTCAACATAATGACGTACCAAAGTTCGGGGTGGTTGCTCCGTCCATCGCCTTTATGTCCTGGCTGCTTTCTCCAACTCGAGGTTGATGCTCCCAATGGGAAATCCCATCTGGAACCGCATCTGAACGGGAGTGTGCGCCGCGTCATCGGTAAGCCAGAGCAGCAGAGACCCGTGACGTCGAAAGACGACATTGTCGAAGATGAACGCCTCGTAACGCATGGTTGAGTAACTCTTTCCGTCCACCGAAATTGTTTCTTTAGCTTGCGCCTGAATTTTGGCGTAAGCCATTTTCTTGCTGTTCGCGATGGGCATGCTGATGCTTTTGCCGGGCTCCAGTTTGGCCTGGCGCAAGAACTCCAGCGCGCCTAAGATCTCGTGCGTGCAGGGTGCGATATCCATCTCATGATGCTCCTGGGTGTTCTTCACCAGGTCGTGCATTTCAAAGCTGGATTTGTGTTTTGCGTTATCGAAGTTCTGCGATTCCTCCACGTGCCTTTTGCCCTCCTGCGCTTCAAACGAGGAATTGAGGCCGCAGAATTTGTCGTCGCTGTTTACCTTATATGAATCTTCTACCCGATAGAGCCTGCTAACCAGACCGGCGCTCTCCACGTTGAGCTGAATGTGCCAGTTCTCCTGATTGCGCGAAAGCTGAAGCTTCGCATCGCCTGCCGTGACCATGCGCCACTCGATTCGGTAGGTCAAAGTCTCCGGTGCGGGAAACGATTCCGGCGTTTCCGCTGCTCCCGTGATTTGCAAACCCAACAAGAGTGCCGCAAGAGTGCGCAACGCAACTCCGGAAAAATTAGGTGACACCATTCTAAAAGCCAATTGCTGTCAGAACCTCAGAGGGCTTTTTGTCGAAAGCCCGGCAAATGGCAAGCAGGCTTTCCACGCTTGGCAAGTTTGCGCCGCGTTCAATTGAGCTAATTTGCGACACGCTCAATTTTGTAGCTGACGCCAGATCTTTCAACGACCAATCCCGCTCCACACGCATTAGCTTAATCCGGTGCCCAAGCCGTTCGCGCAATCTATCCTGCGGCGTTCGTCCCAGGCTATACTGCTCAATCGCATTTTGCAAGACTTGCCGAAGCTGCGACAGCGAGAATGGTTTAGCCAGGTAATCGAACACGCGCAAGCGAAAGGTGTTGCGCATGCTTTCCATAGAAGGGAAGCCGGTAATGATGATGATGCAGAGTTCAGGCCATCTCATCAACAACTGTTCCAGGACCTCTTCGCCTTTGGTCGCGCCCATTTTCATGTCGAGCAGGACGATATCGGGTATGCGCGTTTCAGCCGAGGCGAACAGCTTGTCGGGTTCGGCAAATGTCCGGACCGAGTAGCGCCCCTCGTCGCCGAGCAGATCTTCTATGTAGTTGCGAAAATCCTGATCATCATCGAGGACCGCAATATCCACTGTGCCTTCAGCCGCAAGTGTTTCTTCACTCATGTTGCTTGTTACGCCGCTGCCGGCAGAACTACCTCCAACGATGCGCCACCCTCCGGCCGGTTCGAGGCTGAAATGGTGCCGCCATGCTGAGTCACAATTCCTTCAGCAACAGTCAATCCAAGTCCGGTGCCGCGCGCGTCCAGCCGCGTGCTTACAAATGCTTCGAACAAATTTGGCAGGACATGCGCCGGAATCCCTGGTCCATTGTCCACAACGGAGCAGCAGATCCAGTTCTGGCCTCCGCGCTGCAACACTCTGGACTCAACGCGGATAAGACCGCCTGAAGAGACCGCCAGCAGGGCATTACGCAAGAGGTTGACAAAGACCTGGATGAGGCGGTCCGGATTGCCTACAACGGCGTCCTCCTCGCGCGCGCGGTTTTCAAAAGTCACGGCTGAAGCCTTCTCATCAATGGCCACCAAGCTCCAGCTTTCATCTATCAAAGTGCGCAAAGACACAATCTCATTTTCCTGTTTTCGAACGCGCGCAAAATCGACCAGGCCTTCGCTGATTTTTCGAAGCCGCTGGGTGACGCGTAACATGCGTTTCACTCGCTCTAATGTTTGCGAATCCAGATCCGTTTCAAGCAGCTTCTCAATAGACCCCTGTAGAACCGCGAGGGGCGTGTTCAACTCATGGGCGACGCTTGTGCTGAGCAGGCCCAGGCTGACCAGGCGATCCTGCTCTTCCAGCTTTTGCAGAGCGCTGGCCAAGTGATCTTCCTGCTTTCGCAACAACGCCACCGTCTGATTACGCGAGCGCATGATCTGGCCGATTTCATCGTTCAGAATAAACTGGTCGTCGATCATTTCGTTCTTGCGGTCGTCGCGCTGGGTGGCCTCATCCGCGTTCAGCATCAGTTTCAATGGCTGGTAGACGTATTGCGGCATGATGAGGAATTCCAAGATTATGATGGACAGAAAATAAATGGCGCCGAGAGTCACGAACAGCATTATGCGGGCCCGGCGCAGAGCCTTGTTATAGAAATCCGTTGCCAACTGCACTCGCCAGTATGTACCCTCCTTTTTGCCCAAGCGGAAGACGCTCTCATCCTGCGTCCAGGTTCTGGCCGGATGCTGCTGTAGGTAGATCTGGCCTTCGCTTGAAAGCGCTGTTGCCTCGGCGGTCCCCGCCATTTCACTCAAAGAGACATCGTCCGGCTGCTGGCGCGAACTCACTGGGATTTCCGCCTCCATCATCTGCGAAATCATCTGCAGTTCACGCTGCTTGGTAGCCTCTATCTGGCGCGAAAACAGTGGGATGACAGACAGGTACACCGAAGCCGCCAGGACAATGAAAAAGATATTGTGAAGGAACGCCAGCTTTCGCCTGACATCCAGACCGCCGAAAATGCGATACAGCAGAGTTGGCGGCTTCAGCGGTTTATCACTTTTGCTGTACCAACTCATTCGATTCCTGCTCCTTGTACTGCAACTGATAGAGCTTCCAATAGATTCCGCGCAAGGCCAGCAGTTCCTGGTGAGTGCCGATCTCGCGCAGTTGCGTCTTGTGCATCACCACGATTCGATCAGCGCGCTGAATGGTAGACAGCCGGTGGGCGATGACCAGCGATGTCCGGTTGGTGACCAACTTGGTCAGCGCTTCCCGCACTTTCAGTTCGGTCTCGGTATCCACGCTGGATGTGGCCTCGTCCAGAATCAGAATAGTAGGGTTGTGAGCCAGCGCCCGGGCAAAGCTGATCAACTGCTTCTGACCGGTGGAAAATCCGTTCCCGCGCTCTCTGACGGCCGTATCAAAGTGATCCGGCAGGGTGTTTACGAAATCCAGCAGGTTCACCTGTGCGGCGGCCCGGCGAACGTCTTCTATCAGAATGCCGGCCGTGCCTAACCGGATGTTTGTCTCGATGGTGCCAGTGAATAGGTAAGGGTCCTGCAAGACCACACCGAAACGCTTGCGCAAGTCCGCGAGGTCGAAATCGCGCACGTCGATTCCGCCGATGCGAATGGCGCCCTTTTGCACGTCATAGAAGCGCAGAAGCAGGTTGGTGAGCGTGGTTTTACCCGCGCCGGTGTGGCCCACGACCGCTACCGTTTCGCCGGCCTTTATGCGGAAACTTACGTCGCGCAGAACCCAATCCTCGCCGTTGTAAGCGAACCAGACATGGTCAAACTCCACGTCCACAGCGCCATCGGGGAAGGGAACAGCGCTTGGCGGACTTACTATTTTCGGCTCTGTGTCCAGCAGCTTAAACACACGCTCAGAAGCGGCCATTGCACCCTGCAGGATGTTGTACTTTTCGCTTAAATCCTGAATGGGCCGGAAGAAGCGAAGACCGTATTGAAAGAACGCCACCAGCACGCCGAGCGTGAGAACACCCTGGCGGATGCGGAAACCTCCGTAGGCCAGCAGGAGGGCTAGAGCCAGCATGCCTAAGAATTCCACTACCGGGTAAAACCAGCCGTAAGCCACGATTGAGTCTTTGAAGGCTTCCATGTGCTGGCGGTTGATCGCTTCAAATTCCTGTTCGCTGCGCTTTTCGCGATTGAAGAGCTGGAGAACGGCAATGCCCGCCACATGCTCCTGAAGGTAAGCGTTGATTTTGGCGATGGCGACGCGTATGCGGCGATAGCTTTGTGTGGCGGAGCGACGAAATTTAACGGTGACGGCCACGACCAGCGGCATAACGGCCAGCATGAGCGCGGTCATGCCGGGACTTAGCCTCAACATGGCGATGATCACGAAGGAGAGCATCATCAAGTCGCCGATGATGGTGACCAAACCGGAGGCGAACAGATCATTCAGGACATCTACGTCTGTGGTGACGCGGGTGACGAGGCGGCCTACCGGATTCTTGTCGAAATACGCGACGTCCAAGGTCTGCAGGTGAGACATGAGTTCCTTGCGCAGATCGAACATGGCCTTTTGTCCAGTCCACTGCATCAGGTAAGTTTGACCAAAATCGAAGAAGAAGCCGAGCAGAACCACGCCAATATAAAGCTCAGACAGTTGGGTCAAACCTTGCATGGCATCGTGCGAGAGCCAACCGTCGAGGATGGGGATGGTATTAATATGCTTCGCCGGTACCAAGTACCGATCAATCGCCATCTTTGTAAGCAGAGGTCCGATAATCTGTAATAGAGAGTCAACGAGCAGCAGGAAGAGCGAGACTGTGACAATCGCGCGATAGGGCTTCATATAGGTGAGAAGCCGCTTCATGAGACGGGAATCGTAAGCTTTACCCAGTACTTCTTCTTCCAAGTGGTTTCATCCTTTCACTGAATCTTCCATTTCAGCCTAACAACGCTGGCCCAGGCTGACGAAAGCTCTTCGCTTTTTACCTGTTTATGAACGGTCTTGTTCTTATTGATAAACCTTCCGGCTGCACCAGCCATGATGTGGTGAACCGCTGGCGACGGCTGGCGAAAACCAAGCGCGCCGGGCATCTGGGAACGCTGGATCCCATGGCTACTGGCCTCTTAATACTGGTGACTGGCAACGCCACGCGGTTGGCCCAGTTCCTTAACCATGACGACAAGACTTATACCGCCTCCATCAGGTTCGGTTTCACATCCGATACTTACGACGCTGAGGGCGAAGTGGAACAGACCAGCGGTCCGGTACCTACAAGTCTCCCGGCAATCGAGGCCGCACTGCAGAACTTTCAGGGCCGCATTTTGCAAAGGCCGCCTGCCGTATCCGCCAAAAAGGTGAACGGCGTACCCGCTTATAAGCTCGTTCGCCAAAATGTGGCGGTCGACTTAAAGCCGGTTGAGGTCCACATCAAGCGGATTCAGATCCATGGCTACGCCGAGGGCCGGCTTGACGTTGAAATCAAATCCTCCACCGGAACGTATATCCGGTCGATCGCGCATGACCTGGGCCAAATGCTGGGTTGCGGCGCGATTCTGAGCGCCCTGCGGCGGACGCAGGTGGGCGATTATTCGGTAAACGACGCCTACACCCTGGATGATTTGCACGAGCTGGCACAACTCGGCACACTCGATTCCGCAGTGACCGCGACGAGCCGTATGCTGCCCTCTTTGCCGGCTGAATATTTCGACGAATCCATTGAAGCGCAAATTCGTCAGGGACGCGACTTTCGAACATCTCCTTTCGTCGTTCCGCCTGGTGCTCCGCTGGTGAAGGCGATCTCGCGGAACGGCGATCTGATTGCGATTGGGCAGTTAAAAATCCCTAATTTATACCACCCCGGGACTGTTTTATAAACAGCTTCCGCGTTAATAGAATTGTGGCTATGTTAAACAGGGAGATACCTGATGTCCCCGAAATTGAATTGGCGTGAATGGTCCCGCGTGGTGCTTGCGCTGGTTCTCTTGACTGGCTTCTCCCTCTATCCGCAAACAGCGGCAGATCCGGTCCCAAAACCGCCTAAGCCGCAATTCTTCGCCGGGCAGGTGATGGAGGTTGACGCCACACATATCAAGGTGACGCGTAACCTGGTGGGGCGACCGACGGAGACCAGAGTGTTTGTCGTGGATGGCAAGACCAAGACTCCGAAGGGTGGGATCAAATTGAAGACGCGGGTCACGGTCCGGTATGAGCATTTGCCGGAGCAGGATTTGGCGCTGGAGATTCAGATTCGCCCGGTGAATCGCAAGAGCAGTTGAGAGCCTTTTGGGGAGGCCAGGTATGGCGGTGGTTTCGGTGCATTTTCTGGAAAAGTCCGGTGTTTTCACTGGTTGCTTGTAAATGTTGCACTTTTCAGAGGTTAAGTTTGACCTTGAATTGGGTTCGTTTGTAGAATCACTTTTTTCGGTAGCTTTGGGCGTGATAGCTCGGGTTGGTTGGAGTCAAAGGGGTCGAGGTTTGGGCCTGGGGCAACCTGTGTGAGGCGGTTGGTTGAGTTTGTGGCAAAGGGGAAAGAAGAGTATCTTGTTTTGCGACGCCGCTCGCAAATGCAAAAATTCTGGCGCGAGCCCCTTTCGCCCCCATCGCAATTGAAATGCCGTTCACGGCGGATGCTAAATGTTGGGAGAAATTTTAGGCCCCTTGGAATAATGTGTATAGAATGAGTGTCTTGACATTGTCTGACATATGGAGTAGTCTATCGATAGACAGCGGGAGGTAAACTCATGACGACTCCACATATGGCAACATCGTCAATCACCCGCAGCGAAAAGGTCGATCTGCGTATAACACCTGCTGCCAAGCAGGATCTCCAAATCGCCGCCTCCGTTTCAGGGAAGAGTCTCAGTGAGTTTGTTCTTGAGAGCGCGCTCGCCCGGGCCAAGGAGATCCTACCTGACCGGCAGCATTTTGGTCTGAATGCCGAACAATGGTGTGCTTTCCAAGCCGCTCTCGATGCGCCGACGCGCTCTCTGCCGCGCATGACCGCCTTGCTTAGTGAACCTAGCGTATTCGAACGCGGCATTTGAGTAGTCTGCCCCGCATTGAAAAGCTGCAGCGCAGCCACAACATCGAGCTTTTTGATTGTGGACAGGAAAATCTCAACCGGTTCCTGAAGCGGTATGCATTGCAAAGTCAACCCTCCGGCGGGGGCATGACTTACGTTGCCCTCGTTGACGAGGAAGTCGTCGGCTACTATGTGTTGACCTACGGCCAAGTCGAGTATGCGGATGCCCCGGAGCGGTTAACAGAAGGGATGGCCCGCCACCCTATTTCCATCATGCTGCTTGCGCGTCTGGCCGTGGCCACCAGTCGGCAGGGCAAAGGATTGGGTGCGGGCCTGCTTAAAGACGCGATGTTGCGCACATTGCAGGCTGCTGAAATTGCGGGCCTTCGCGCTCTTGCCGTCCATGCGAAGGATGACAGCGCCCGGGCTTTCTACGAACGGTTCGACTTCATTTCTTCGCCGACCGACCCGTATCACCTAGTGATCTTGCTCAAGGATGTTCGAGCCGCATTGCAGAGGTGATGGGTCTGTACAGATCTAACCGGCGTTTGAAGGCTGTACAGATTCAGCCAGCATTTTGAACAGCTATATGTGATGCCCGTTCTTTTCGATCATTAGCGATCGCGGAGCGGCCTTAGTCAATTGGTCCATCGTTTTGCGGTTCAGGCTTTTACGCCTTTCTAGGAAGCGGTCAAATACTGGCTTGTCAGCGATCGCTTGGCAGTCAGCAGTTGTTTAGGCGTTCCTTCGAACATTACCTGGCCGCCCTTGCTGCCGCCTTCCGGACCCATGTCGATGATCCAATCCGCGTTCTTAATGACGCTCAGGTTGTGCTCGATCACGATGACGGTGTTGCCTGCGTCTACGAGCCGGTTTATGATCTCGAGCAGGTGGCTGAGATCGGACATGTGCAAGCCGGTGGTGGGCTCATCAAGAACATAAATGCTTCCCTTCTTATGAAGTTCGCTGGCCAGTTTGATGCGCTGACACTCACCGCCTGAAAGCGTGCTCAGAGGCTGGCCCAGAGTCAGATAATGGAGCCCTACATCGCTCATGGCTTGTAATTTGCTGGTGACCTTGTCGATCTCGAAATATTCGAGCGCCTGTTTCACGGTCATTTGCAGCACATCGTTGATCGATTTGCCATTGAGTTTGTAGGCCAGCACTTCGTCCTTGAAGCGCTTCCCTTCGCATATTTCGCACGGTGACTTGACCTCGCCTAGCGCGGCCAGTTCGGTGTAGATCACCCCCAACCCTTGACAATTCTCGCAAGCGCCCTCCGAATTGAAGCTAAACAAGGATGGGCTTACTTTATTGGCCGTAGCGAAGGCTTTGCGGACATCGTCCATAATGCCGGTGTAGGTTCCCGGGTTGGAGCGGCTTGAAATACCGATGGCGGATTGATCGATCACGATCGCGTCCGGATGCTGGCGCAGAAAGGTTTGATGGATGAGCGAACTTTTTCCCGACCCAGCTACGCCGGTAATGACGGTGAGTACGCCCTTCGGGATGTCCACACTGACATTTCGCAGGTTGTTGGCTTTCGCGTTTTTGATGGGCAGCTTCCCGCTAGGCGAACGGAACTGGCTCTTGATCGAAACCGGCTGCTTCATATACTTGCCTGTCAATGTATTTGCGCTCAAGAGGTTCTTGAACGAACCCTCATAGACGATCTGGCCGCCCTGGCTTCCCGCGTGCGGACCCACGTCCACGATGTGATCCGCCACCTTGATCACATCCGGATCATGCTCGACCACCAGAACCGTATTACCCCGATCACGCAGTTGCTGGAGCAGCTCATTCAAGCGATGTACATCACGCGGGTGAAGCCCCACGCTGGGCTCATCGAACACGTACATCACATCCACAAGGCTGCTGCTCAGGTGCTTGACAATCTTCACGCGCTGGGATTCGCCGCCGGACAAGGTGTCCGTTTCACGGTTCAAGGTGAGATATTCGAGGCCGATATCCAGCAGATATTGCAGCCGCTGGACCAGTGTTTTGAGGATCGGCGCGGCGGCCGGTTCGTTGATCGCCTTAACGACCCCGGCCAACTGCGCGACTTCCATTGCAGCCAGTTCAGCAATGTTGTATCCGTTGATCCTGCATTTTAGAGCTTCCTGACTCAGCCGTGCACCTTTGCAGACATAACACGCGGCCAGAGTGATGTAGGGCATCACGGACTTTTGCGTGCGTTCAGACATGGTCTTGACATCGCGCGTGATGTACTTAGCCGTGAATTTGGAAATGATGCCTTCGCAGGTTAGATTTAGATCCTTACCCGCCACCTTGGTCTTCACTTTGTACGGTTTGCTGTATAAGAGCAGGTCCATTTCCTTTTCGCTAAACTTTGAAAGTCTCTTGTCCATGTCGAACAATTTCGATTGGCCGAGAAGATTCCAACCCCAGCTATCAACCGCATAGTCATTGAACAGGATTGCGCCTTCATTCAGCGTCTTGGATTTATCCAGGAACAAGTCTAGGTCCACGCCCACCTTGCGGCCCAGACCGTTGCAGTTCGGGCACATGCCCTTCGGGTCATTGAATGAAAACACGTTGGCGTGCCCCACGGAAGGCTTGCCGATGGACGAGTACAAGCGGCGCAGCACGGCGTAAATATCTGTGATGGTGCCCATGGTGGAGTGCGACCCGCCACCCAAACGCTTTTGGTCTACCACAATGGCCATGCTCAGGTTTTCAATGGCATCCGCATCGGGTTGGGCATAGCGCGGCAGAAACGCGCGGACGAACATGCTGAAATTTTCATTCAGCTGGCGTTGTGCCTCGGTGGCGATCGTGTCGAAAACGATGGACGATTTACCCGAGCCGGATACACCGGTGAAGATGGTGATCTTACGTTTGGGAATCTTCAACGAAACGTTCTTGAGATTGTTTTCGCGCGCGCCACGGATTTCAATGTATTCCTGCGTCATCTTTACTCCCCTCCTATGCATGTTCTGATGATCACGACTTCGCAATCGTTTGCGCCGCCGCCGCGGCGCCCGTTCAGGCCGATCTTTTCGAAACCAACCGTCGAAGGAGATGGCCTTTCCACATCCAAAGTCCCGAGAGGACCATTACCGGAAGGAAGACAAACCGAACAGCAGGGGCGTATTTTGGAATTTCCTGGAACGGGCTATCAATATAACCGAGTATGGGAATGCTGAAGACGATGTGAATCCAGCGAAAAATCGAACGTTGGATGCTTTGGTTCATGAGTGCCTCCTTTGCGTACCGAAATTATCGCAGCCCGGAGATGCCGGGTATAAAGTCACGGAGGCTAGAGAGCGCGGGTGGAAGAGGTTTAAGCTTCGGCCCAGCGTTCCTGAATGCCTTGACGCCAGCTTCCCCTGAGCGGTGAGGCGATGACTCGCTGGTATAAATCTTCGTCGTTGCTGTCGCCTTGATACATTCGGACGACGTCAGCGATGGAGACGTTCAGGGGGTGAGTCTCCACAATGTGAAGTGCATCGCCCGCTCCCAATTCGCCCGGTGTTTCGATGGCGAAGTAGAAGCCGCTCAGGCGGCTCTTCCAGAAGCGCTTGACCATGTCTGGACGGTCAAACCGGAGAGCTAGTTTGTAGCAAGGCATCCGGGGCTGGGTGACGCGCAGGCGCGCGGTCCCGATTTCCACGACGTCCCCGATGTGAAGGTTTTCTTCCGAGAGGCCTTCGATGGTCAGATTTTCGCCGAAAGCTCCTACCAACAGGTCTGGTTCGTTCAGTTCGTTGCGCCAGTAGGGATAGTGATCCCAGGAGTAGCCGTAGACTGCTTTGTGTGGTCCTCCGTGGACCGTTAGATCGGCTTGTTTATCGCCTTCAATATTATGGGGCGCGACCATGCGACGGCCTGCCACGGGCTCCTTGAAGATGGATGTTAGAATTCCGCCGCGGGGCGTCTCAACGATGCGGGGTACCCCCAAATTGAGCGAGACAAGTTTCATTTTCAGGTTACTTGCTCACTTTCAGAAGGACTGCTCCGTGTTTGGGGACTTCCACACTCAGTTCCTGGGCGGTTCCTAAGTCCTGGTGAAGCCATAGATCCCTGACTTCATGCGGATTTTCCGGCAAACCCACCCGATGCCAACTCCACGATAGCTTGCGGGTGTCTTCTCCGAGATTGAAAACGGCCACATAGTAGCCGCTCTTGTTAGCCTCGGCCTTCCAGACCACGCTGTTATTGCCGGCCAACGCCTGCTTTCCGCCGCTGGATTTCTGGTCGACGGCCAGGACTTCCGGGTTAGTCAGTAGGCTGCTGGTCCACTCATCCATCCTGGTTAGGTTTCCTCCCATGATCAGTGGGGAACGGAAGATGCACCACAGGGTCATCAGTGTCTTTTGCTCGTCGTGGGTCAACGCGCTGTCACGGTCCTTGCCATTGCCGGGGCGAGGACCCAGATGCCCGAGTGGAAGCATGTCGGCGTCAGGCCAGCGGCCTTCGCCGACATGCTCAGCCCACTCGGCTGTTTTTTGAAACTGGCGAGTGAGGTCTTGCGGGAAGTGGGACGAGCTTTCTGATTTCCACACGTCCCATACGTCGTCCGAGATGCGCCACATGTCGGCCCATTTGCTAAGTTCATTCACTTTTTCAATCGGCGCGGGACCGGGTGAGAGGCTGAGCACCATTTCGCGGCCGGTTTTGTGGATGGCTTCGCTGACCATGCGGATTTCGTCGGCCTTGTAGGGGTGAGATGAAATGCAGTCTACCTTGATGTAGTCGATGCCCCAGGAGGCGTAGAGCTTCATGAGGGAGTCGTAGTAGGCTTGGCCGGCTTCGTTGTTCTTGACGCCGTAATTGTCGGCATTCCAGGGGCACGTATCTTTGGTATCAGCGGCATCAGCGGCGGAGAAATTGGAGCCGGCGATCTTCATCTTTTGTGCTACGGCCTGCTTAGGGATGCCTCGGATGATGTGTATACCGAATTTCAATCCGGCCGCATGGATCTTGGCGGAGAGCGGTCCGAAGCCTGCGCCGTTGGCCGCAGACGGGAAGCGGTTTTCGGAAGGTATGTAGCGGGATTGGGTGTCGAGTTTGAATTGAAACGCGGCAGGCTTGGCTTGGGGGTTGGTTAAATACCAGCCTTCGTCTACTACGGCATATTGCCAGCCAAGGGGTCTGAGGTGCTCGGCGAGCCAGTTTGCATTAGCTAGGAATTCCTGTTCGGTTACGGTGAGGCCGTAGGAATCCCAACTGTTCCAGCCCAGTGGGGGCGCCGGCGCGGCGTGGTCGGCTTGTGCAAGAAGAATCGCGGGCAGTGCGAATAAGGCGATACCAGCCAGGGCCCTCATCGTTTGTAGTTTATAGCAGGGTGCGGACGCGTGAGGGGTTCATTCCCATTCGATGGTGCCGGGAGGCTTGTGGGTCAGGTCGTAGAAGACGGCGGAGATTTTGAGCAGGGCTAGCAGCTGCCTGGTCAGTTTGTCGAGTGGCTCCGGTTCCATGAGCACTACGTCGGCGGTCATTCCATCTACGGAGTTAACCGGCCGGAGCACCACAGATTCTTTTGCTTTGTCGGTGCCCACGGGGATCAAAACGACAGGGAATTGCCAGACGCGATCTTCGAATCCGCTTTGCAGGCAGAATTTGCGGACCAGGGAGTCGGCTTCGCGTAGCAAGGCTAGACGGGATTTGGTGATGGTGGCGGGGAAGACCCGAAATGTCTCGATGTTCGCGTTGACGCCGCAGACGGCCACGACCCGATTCACATCCGATCTTCTGTTCGTGAGCGCTGGTGATGTGTTCTCGATGTCTACGAGAGACGGTTTGCGATTCAGGGCTATGGTGTTCCTGTAGCTGCGCTCGTCGCCCTGGACGCCGACGGAGCGGATGGGAATGATGATGCCATCCGCGGTTGGTTCAACGCCGGTTTCGTAACTGGAGCACAGACAGCGAATGGCCAGACCCGGGCCGGGGAACGGATGACGAGTCAGGAATTTGGCGGGGATGCCCAGTTCGCGGCCAATTTCACGGACCTCATCTTTATAGAACGCTGTCAGCGGTTCGATGATTCGGCCGGAATCCATGAGCGCCTGAATGCCGGCTACGCGGTTGTGGTGGGTCTTGATAAGGTCCGATTGGGCGGTTCCACCCGACTCGATGGTGTCCGGATAGATGGTGCCTTGGCCTAAGATCCAATGGCCGTCCAGGAACTGTTCAGTTTTGAGAATGCGATCCTGCACGCTGACGAATTGCTCGCCGATGGCTTTGCGCTTAGCCTCGGGATCAGTGAGTCCCTCCAGTGCATTTAGGAAATCCTCTTCGGCGCGCTCAACAACGAAATTTTCGGCGCCCAATTCCTGGAAGATGCTTCGAACAAAGGTGGTCTCGTCGAGACGCATGAGCCCGGTGTCCACGTAGATGCCGAAGACGCGCTCCGGCCCGAGGGCGCGCAGGCAAAGCATGTAGGCAACGGTAGAATCCACACCGCCGCTAACGAAGAAGAATACGCTGCGATCGCGCACCGTATTGCGGATATGGTCTTCGATGAGGGGCAGGCGGCGCGAAAGGTCCCAATCCGGCTTCGCCTGGCAGATGCTGAAAACGAAGTTTTCCAGAATCCGCTGGCCCGCGTGAGTATGAACCACTTCCGGGTGGAACTGAATACCGTATAGCTTGCGGGCTGGATCCGACATGGCTGCGATGCCTGAAGTCTCACTAGAACCGGTGATGCGGAAGCCGGCGGGCAGCACGGCCACGGTATCGAAATGGCTCATCCAGATTTGCGAGCCGGTAATGCCGTTCCAGAGTTCATCGTCGCAGGCGACAGTAAGGTGCGCGATGCCGTACTCGCCGCGCTCGCCGCGTTCCACTTTGCCGCCCAGGTGATGGGCCAAGAGCTGGTGGCCGTAGCAAATACCGAGGACGGGAATCTCGGCTTTGGGCAGATCAGGATCAATATTGGGAGTTTCGGGCGAGTAGACGCTGCCCGGGCCGCCGGAGATGATAATGCCCTTGCGGTTCTTCAGCAGCTCCACAGGAGTGTCGCTGGCCTGAACGTCCGCATAGACGCCTAACTCGCGGACACGGCGGGCAATGAGATGGGTATATTGGCCGCCGGTATCCAGCACCGTGATTTGCGGGGCTGCAACGGCAGTTGGGTTCAGGCTATGCAAATTACAGGATAAGGGAGCGGCCCGCGTTTAGCGCAGGCTCGCTCTTTGCTTTTCGAAGCGGGCCCGGGACTGGGCCAGAAGGTCATTGGCCTTCGGCATGGCGTCAATTGCTTTCTGCACTTCCGGATCCTGTTCCACCAGTAGACGAAGATGGTCTTCGTAGCTGAAAGCGGTTATGTACATTTCGGCCTGTACTTCGTCGCGAAGCCAGGTATGATCGCGAGTCCAGTCGGCTTCGGTAAATGGAACACCTTGCTTCATCAGGAAGTCGTGGAACCCTTCCAGAACGCTCTCATCAGGCGCCCAGTCCTTCGGCAGTTTTGTGTCGTGGCTGGCGAAGTATGCGGCGGAATAATTGAAAAACGCGTTCTTGCGGGCCACGGCAATCTGAAAGGTGTCGAGCTTGGGCGCGTCGTACTTTTCGTCGGGTGTGATGCCGCCGCCGCCATACACGGTGCGTCCCAAGTCAGTCTGCTTGACGTCGGTAGGATCCTTCTGGTCAGTGTGTTTGCCGTAGTAGTAGTCGAGGAACGAAATATTAGAGTAGTTGCGTTGAATCAGGCGGCCGCTGGGCGTGTAGTAGTGCTGAGTGGTGAGAGCCAAGCCGGTGTTGTCCGGCAGCGGATACACCGTTTGCACCAAGCCTTTACCAAAAGTGACGCCACCCAGAATCCAGGCGCGGTCATGATCCTGCAGCGCGCCGGCTACGATTTCAGCGGCTGAGGCGGAATAGCTGTTCACCAGCACGACGATGGCGTAGTTTTCGCCGAATTGACTGCCGCGGGCGAGATACGGTTTTTCGGGATAGGCGCGGCCTTTGTGAGAGACGACGGTCTGGCCGCGATCAAGCCAGTGACCGGCGGTTGCGACGCCCTGATCCAACAGGCCGCCAGGATTGCCGCGCAGGTCCAGGATCATACCCTTGATGTTCTGTTCGCCGAGAGCTTTCAGGTTGTCTTCCACTTCACGAGCCGTGGTCTCAGTGAACGATTGAATGCGAAGATACGCGATGCCCGGCTTCACCCAAAATGCGGTATCCACACTGTTGCGAGGAATCTCATCGCGAACCATGTTGAAAACGATGGGCTTGGCGGCGCCTTCGCGGTTCACAACCACCTGCACCTTGGTGCCTTTAGGACCCTTCAGCATTTCAGCTACTTCGGTGGTAGTCAGCGTGTCAACGCGCTTGTCGTTCACTTCAATCAACATGTCGCCTGGGCGAATGCCCGCCTTGTAAGCTGGAGTGCCGCCGAACGGATGCATCACCATAGGCTTACCGGTGCGGGGTTGCGGCCCGATCAGCATGCCGATGCCGTAATACATGCCGTGCTGCTCTTCGCGAAGGCCGGCGAATTCTTTGGGATCGAAGAAGTTGGAGTGGGGATCCAGGGTGCGCAGCATTCCAGGGATGGCGCCGTTGTAGATTCCCTTGTCGGCCGAGAGCTTGTCGGCATAATTCTGGTCAACGATGTCGTAGACCTTAGTAAAGTTCTTGATGCTCGCCTTTATGTCCTCATCCGAGGTATTGCTGGCATTGCGTTGCAGGAATTGTGCTGCGGCCGGTGTGGCCAGTGGTCCAAAAAGGCCGCCCACGACGGCACAAGCTGCCAGAAACAAAGGGATAAAGAGGAGATAACGGCGATGGGACAAGTAAAACCTCCCGGTTTTCTTAAGTATATGACGTTTTAGAGAGCGTCCAGGTTAGAGGACGGCTCTGTTTAGGGGCAGGGCTCTTAGAGAAGATGAGGCGATTCGAAGAACTTAGACGGCCGTGCGGACTTTTTTGGCGAGGCTGCCTTCGCTTTTCGGGCCTTTTTTGGGCATCTCATCGAGGCGCTTGACCTGATCGCTGACTGAGACCAGGAACATGGGCTGCTTCGCGTTCTTCAGTAAATCAATGATGCGGTCCTGCTGATCTTCGAGGTAGATGGTCTTGCCGTCCGTCAGCAAGTGCAGCCCAGCGTCGGAAGACAGGACTTCCGCGAGCCTGCGACCCATTTCCCGTTGCAAAAAGCGTAGGACGCGGCGAATTTTCTGAAGCGAAAAACCTTTGCGGCGCAACTCGGCAATAACGGTGATCTCGATGACTTCTTCGGCCAGGTAAATACGCTTGTGGCCCTCGTGGCGGGGGGAAACAACCTTCCGCTCGTCCCACCATTGGAGCTGGCGCAAACTGACCTGCGCGATTCTCGCCACATCTGTACTGGTGTAAGTCCGCGCGGCAGACGCTTTATCGCCTCGCGCGGCGGTGGAGGAATCGCCGCTTAAATCAGGACGCACTTTTCGTGTTTTGAACATGATGCCCAGGTCGCGTTTTGGAAATCGGAGAGCTTCCAGAATTGTACTAGACCTGTAAATGAAGTCAAGAATAAATAAATGGGCGGAGTGGACGGAAGTGAGGAAGGTGGTTAGGTTATGCGACGGCTACTCGTAACGATGCGAGGGCTAAGGGACGTGGGGCGGGGAAATCCCGGAAATGCGCTGGTCTCTATGTGTCCCCGCTGAAAACCACCAAGTCCAAACTTCAGACGGAAAATGCCGCTACTGCACTTCGGAGACGTCTCAATAGTTTCCTGAGTTTTGAAATCGGCGGGGCCGGCAGTATCAGTGGGTAAAGAGCGTGAGGACGAGTGGGAGATTAGTCTTTAAAACCTTTCGGTCGCTAGCCTTTCTTCTGTGACTGAAAAAGGGCCATGATGTCGGTGCGATGCTCTTTCTGCAGCACGGTAGATCTTGGATCTCGGTGCGTTGTTCCCGGATTTCGGCTATCATCTGTTCGCGCTGGCGGTCGTACATCTTGCTCTGTTCGAGCGTCAACGTGATCATGCTCTGGATTACATCTTCCATCTGATCCAGCCGCCGCCGGTTCTCGTCTTCGCTTGCGCTGCTGCGTTCGCTCATAGTTTATGTTCCCCTCTCGCGCCTAGCCGCCCCCTTCTTTGAACGCACCTCACAGCGCTAGCTTACGCCCCACGCGGGTTCTTAGCGTCTTACCAGTTATTCAGCAAAGCTTCGATGTCTCGTGCACCGTGGATGATGTGGACAAGGTCAACGCCATCCCGGGTGACTTGGTAGAAGCCGACGTGTCGATGGTTTGCGGAAGCCGCATAAAGTCCCTATTCTTTGGATATCGGCAAGAATCTGGAAGCTGCTCATAAGCTGGTCCAGGAACCGTGCTGCGTCTCCAGTCCAGCCTCTTCTTCAAAGTAGTAAAGCTGTGTATTGATCTCGCGCCAGGCCATGGGGCGCACCCTGAACAGCGCCATTTAAGGTTGGGTCGATTTGCGACCCTTAGCACGAACTCGTAGCCTCTTACGCACATCGTCCAACATCTCAGCGGAAATTTCGATAGACTCGCCGGAATTGAGCGAACTGATTAGAAGCTGCTCAAGCTGGTCTTTGTTCCGACGCTTCTGGTCGGCGCGCACCAGCTCGCGAACGTACTCGCTGGCGCTGCTATATCCACCTGCGTTTACTTGTTGCTCGACATACTCCTTAATCGGATCTGGAAGTGAGATGTTCATGGTCTGCACGTGGGCGTCTTTCTTCGATTTACCCCAACCATCGTAGAGAAAATGACAGTTGTTTTCATGTGTTGCACATTTCATTCAATTTCATTTTGAAGAACAAGGGCACTCTGCCCCTTGAGATCCGCCCGGGCTTTTCGCTTTCCTGCCGGGACTGGTTGCCCGGCCCTATTGGCCTGCACCCTGTCGTAGGTAGAATCGAACAAGCGGTGGCCCTCGGCGAGTCGCACCGCATCAGCATCGTAGAATAGCGCGGCAGGCTGTGCGGACTTTAACCGCCGCCGACGAATTCTACTATTTCCAGCTGCGCTCCACTAGCGACGTTCGTCGTTTCCCAATCGCGCTTGCGAATGAGTGTCTTGTTTAGCTCAACAGCGACGCGGTCTAAAGGGAGTTCCAGAAACGCGAGCAGGTCAGTAATGTTCCTGCCTGAGGGTACGTCCAATGGGTCGCCATTTACATAAACCTGGACGGCTTGCTGGGTGGCCATAGAAATATATCTAACGCTCAGTATAACGGCTGGGATTAGGCCGTGAACGATTGGTACTCTAATACTTAACTCCCATGCCAACTACTTACGCTGAAACGTGGTTTCCGGTGTTAGTGCAGATCATTATTGCGATGGGCGTAGCCGGGGCCATGATCGGATTGTCGGCCATTCTGGGCCGGCGCGTTCGTGATTCGGTGAAGTCGACGCCTTACGAATCGGGTATGCAGCCTGTCGGGAATGCGCGTGAGCGGTTCTCAGTTAAGTTCTACCTGGTCGCCATGGTTTTCATCCTATTTGATATTGAGGCGATTTTCTTGTATCCGTGGGCCGTTATCTATCGCGACTTGAACAAAGCAGCCCGATTCTTTCCGTTCTTTGAGATGCTGCTGTTTATTGTGCTGGTCCTTTGCGGCTTCTTCTACATCTGGAAGAAAGGCGTTTTGAACTGGTCGATGGAAAAGCCCACCACGCGGGCGACGACGCCTCATCGGGAGACCAAACGTGCTGCCTGAGATAACGGCTGAAAACCCGACGGCTATCGCGATCAATGAACACTTTCCCGAAGCTATTGTGGACGCTCAGATTGCGACTGATGGCTTGGTTCTGTATATCTCGGCCTTGTCGCTGCTTCCGGTATGTGGGCTCTTGAGGCAAAGCGGATTTGAGAGGCTCACGGCGGTGACCGCAGTGGACTGGTGGCCGCGCTCGCCGCGCTTTGAAGTGATTTACTTCCTGCATTCCATGTCACGCAATTTGCGGCTCCGTCTGGCGGTTCGGCTTAAGGAAGGCGAGAGCCTGGAGTCGCTTTGCCAGATCTGGCGTGCGGCCAACTGGTATGAGCGCGAAGTGATCGACTTATTTGGAATTACGTTTCGCAATCATCCCAACCCGGAGCGCATTATGATGCCGGCGGATTGGGAGGGCCATCCGCTGCGGAAAGATTACCCGATTCACGGCTACAAGTACTCGTATCAGGATGAATAAGTGCAAATGAAGGAAAGCCAAGTCCGCGTAGCGTCGCTGGATGCGCAGTCGCAACTGCATATTGAAGATCCGTCCGGTATAGAGAACGTTCCAGAACGGCCATCCAGCCCGCGGCGGATGGTGTTGAACATGGGGCCGCAGCATCCGTCTACGCACGGCGTGCTGCGCGTAGTGCTGGAACTGGATGGCGAAAACATCACCGCTGCCCGGCCTGAGATCGGTTACCTGCACACCGGCATTGAGAAGCAGTTTGAGGTGAAGAAGTACCAGCAGGGCGTTCCGCTGACCGACCGCGTTGACTATCTTTCCAACCTCAATAACAATCTCTGTTACTCGCTGGCGGTAGAGCGGTTGCTGCAACTGGAAATTCCGCCCATGGCGCAGTGGATGCGCGTGATGCTGTGCGAGCTTTCGCGGGTGAGCAGCCACCTGACCTGGCTGGGTACACACGCGTTGGATATCGGCGCCATGTCGGTGTATTTTTACTGCTTCCGCGAGCGCGAAGAGATTCTCAAGATCTTTGAGATGTTCTCCGGGCAGCGCATGATGACCAGCTATATCCGCATTGGCGGCCTGGCGCTTGAGCCCCCACGCGGCTGGCACAAAGTGGTGACGAAGGCGGTGGAACAACTGGCGCGTGGCGTGGACGAATATCAGAATCTGCTGTCGTCAAATCCGATTTGGTGCAACCGGACCAAGGGCGTGGGTGTGTTTCCGGTTGAACTGATGTTGGACTTGGGCGTGACGGGGCCGATGGTTCGGGCAGGCGGCGTGAAAATGGATGCCCGCAAAGATTGTCCACACACCAGTTACGAAAAATTCGACTTCGAAGTTCCGACGCGAACAGCGAACGATGTTTATGCGCGGTTTGAGGTGCGCATGGAAGAAATGCGGCAGAGTCTGCGGATGGTCAGGCAGGCGCTCGACGGGATGCCGAGCGGACCATGGCAGGCGGATGCGCCGCACATTCTGCTGCCGGATCGCGAAAAAATGAAGACGCAGATGGAGTCGCTCATCTATCACTTCAAGATTGTGACGGAAGGCTTCCGCGTACCGGCAGGTTCGGTTTATCAAGTGGTGGAATCACCTCGCGGGGAGCTTGGCTACTACGTAGTTTCCGATGGAACCGCCAATCCGCATCGCGTGTTTATGCGGACGCCGAGCTTTGGAAATTTGCAGGCTTTGGGCGCCATGCTGGAGGATCAATTGATTGCCGATTCCATCGCCATTATGGGCAGTATGGACTTTGTGTTGGGAGACGTGGACCGTTAAGCGCCATGACATTTTCACCGGAACTCGAAGCGCGCTTTGAAAAGCTTCTGAACAGCTATCCGCCCGGCCGGCAGCGTTCGGCGGTGGTGCCTATGCTGCTTTATGGGCAGGACGAATTAGGCTCTGTTACGCGCGAGCTTGTGGATGAAGATTGCGCGCCGTTGTGGAGTGACGACGCTGCAGGTGGACGAAGTGATTGGCTACTACTCCATGCTGCACCGCAAGCCGCTGGGCAAGTACCACGTGCAGGTTTGTACGAACATCGCCTGCCAGGCCGTGGGCGGCGAAGAACTATATGAGCACGCGTCAAAAACTTTGAAGCTGGGCAATAAAGAAGTTTCCCCGGATGGTTTGATCTCGCTTGAAGAAGTGGAGTGCATGGGCGCTTGTTCGTGGGCGCCGGCGATTCAGGTCAATTACGATTTCTTTCATTCAGTGACTCCGGAGCGATTTGATCAATTGATGGCGGCGCTTCGAGACGGCAGCTACGGAAGGCAGGCGTCCTAACTATGGTCTACAACGAACCCAGCCCGCTTGAAGTGAGAGCCATTTCGCAGCGGTTTTCGCTGCCGAATTCGGCGTCGATCGATACATACCTTGCCACCGATGGGTACGTCGCGATTAAGAAGTGTATCGAGATGACGCCGGAAGCGATTATCGACGTATTGAAAGCGTCGGCGCTACGCGGGCGGGGCGGAGCGGGTTTTCCCACCGGTATGAAGTGGAGCTTTGTGCCACGCAATACGGGCAAGCCGACTTACATCATCTGTAACTCGGACGAGAGTGAACCCGGCACCTGCAAAGACCGGCTGTTGATGGAGAATGATCCCCATCAATTGATTGAAGGCATGATGATTGCGGGCTGGACGATCAAGTCGAACAAGGGCTACATCTTCATCCGCGGCGAGTATCGATACCTGATTCCGATTGTCGACAAGGCGATTGAAGAGGCCTATCAGCGTGGGTACCTGGGCAAAAATATTCTGGGCAGCGGCTGGGATTTCGACGTTTATACGCACACGGGCGCGGGGGCTTATGAGTGCGGCGAAGAATCGGCGCTGCTGGAATCGCTGGAGGGCAAGCGCGGCATTCCGAGATTGAAACCGCCGTTTCCAGCGGTGGTGGGAGCGTTTCAATCGCCCACCATTTTGAATAACTGCGAGACGTTCTCGCACGTTCCGGTGATCTTCCGCAACGGCGCCGAATGGTATGCCGGCCTGGGCACGCCGAAGAATGGCGGCACCCGACTCACTTGTGTCTCTGGTCATGTGAACAAGCCTGGTGTTTATGAGCTGCCGATGGGATTTCCCTTGATGAGGCTCATCAACGAGGTTTGCGGCGGCATGCGCAACGGCAAAAAACTGAAGGCCGTCATTCCCGGCGGCTCTTCCTCGCCGGTCCTGAAGGCGGAAGAGTGCGTGGATCTGCCGTTGGATTTCGATTCGCTGGCCAAAGCGAAGACGATGGCCGGCTCCGGGGGGCTGGTGATTCTGGACGAAGACACGGACATTGTGTCAGTGGCGCTGCGCACGATCAAGTTTTATGCCCATGAGAGCTGCGGCTGGTGTATTCCGTGCCGCGAGGGCACAACCTGGTTAAAGAAGATTCTGACGCGCTTTGATGAAGGCGGCGGCGTGGAAAGTGATATTGGACTGATTGCCGAGCTGAGTGCGAATATGCTGGGCCGGACGTTTTGCGCGTTGGGTGACGCGGCGGCGATGCCGACGGCGGCTTTCGTGGCGAAGTTCAGAGATGAGTTTGAAGCAAAACTGCGGAACATTTCCGCTCCGGCCAAGCGAGAGCTCGAGCTGGTGAATATTTAAGAATTATGGCTGATACCGTTGCTCCGACCGAAGTTAAGTTAACGATTGATGGCCAGGAGGTCAAAGCCGCTCCCGGTACATTGCTGATCAACGCGGCCAAAGAAGCTGGCATTTCAATTCCTGCGTTTTGCTATTACGACGGGCTGTCGCTACAGGCAGCGTGCCGCATGTGTCTGGTGGAAGTGGAAAAGACGCCGAAGCTCCAAGTGGCCTGCACGATGCCGGTAGCCGAAGGCATGGTGGTACATACGGATTCGGCGCAAGTGCGGCAAGCGCGCAAGGGTACGCTGGAGTTCCTGTTGACGAACCATCCGCTGGATTGCCCGGTATGCGACAAGGGCGGCGAATGCGAACTGCAGGACATGGTTTTCCGTTACGGCGCGGGCGAAAGCCGCTTCCGCGAGACCAAGCTTCATGTGGATGAAAAGCAATGGTCGCCGGTTGTATTTTATGACGCGCCGCGCTGCATCCTGTGTTATCGCTGCGTAAGAATTTGTGGTGAAGGTCTGGGCGTTAACGCTCTGAGCATCGGCAACCGCGGCTCTGCCGCTGAGATCATTCCGAACGGAGTCGATCACCTTGAATGCGACGAGTGCGGCGCCTGCATTGACATCTGCCCGGTGGGCGCGCTCACTTCAGGCACTTATCGATACAAGACCCGTCCCTGGGAGATGGAGCATGTGGGCACGGTCTGCACCCACTGTTCTAACGGATGCAAGACCACTCTGGGGATACGCAATGGCGAAATCATGCGGGCCAATAACCGGGACCGCTCCGGGATTAACGATGAATTTCTTTGCATTAAAGGCCGCTACGGGTTTGATTTCAACGAGAGTGCAGAACGGCTGACTGCTCCGCTGGTGCGGAATCAGGAAGGCGAGTTACGGCCGGTGTCCTGGGCGGTTGCGCTGGCAACCGTGGCCAAGCGCTTCAGCGAAGTGAAGGCGCGCCGCGGCAAGTTCGGCGTGATCGGCTCGAATCACACGACGAACGAAGAGAATTTTGTTCTGCAAAAGTTTGTCCGGGAGAACCTGGGCACTTCGAATATTGACCATCACCGCACGGGTGACATTGCATCGCTGATGGACGCGTTGCAAGGCAAGACGGGTGCGATGGCCACCATGGCGGATCTTTACAACACCAAAGCCGCGCTGGTGATTGGCACTGACCTGGCGCAGGAACATCCACTGATTGCTTTCCAGTTGCGCGCCAACTGGCGTCATCATAAGGCACATGTTTATGCAGTGACGCCGGGCAAGGTTCGCGAAGATGGATACGCTACATCAGTACGCTGCGAGCCGGGCAAAGAGTTTGAAGCGCTGGATGGGCTGCGCGAAAAGCTGAAGGGCGAATCCGAGTTAGTGGTTCTGTTCGGGGATCCGATAAAGGGCACACTCATTCGCGATCTGGTGGCGTTCGGCGACACCCTGGGCATTCCGGTTAAATACGTTTGCCTGGTTGATTATTCTAATTCGCGCGGCGCTTCCGATATGGGTATTCTGCCGGATCTGCTGCCAGGTTACTCCCCGGTCTCCGATAGCGGGCTGGACCCCGGCCTGAGTTACTTTGACATGCTAACGGCGAACGACCTGGATGTGTTGTGGGTGGTGGGCGCGAATCCGTTAGGCCGCCATCAGATGGCGTCAGCGAACGCTTTCGTTGTGGTTCAGGATCTGTTTCTGACCGAGACTGCGCGGCGCGCCAACGTGGTTCTGCCGGCGGCTTCGGCTTATGAGAAGAGCGGAACCGTGACGAACGTGACCGGTGAAGTGCAAAAACTGTCGCGCGGGGCGAAGACCATGGGTCCGAAGTCCGATCTCGAGATCATAAGCCTGATTGCGCGCGACATGCGAATTGATCTTGGCTCGTCGAAGCCGGAAGTGATCTTCGAAGAAATTCGGCGGGTGGTTCGCGGTTATGATGTTCCCACCGAAGTGATTGAGGCCGGCGGCGCTGCGCCGACCAATCCGGTGAATGGCCGCGTGGAGTACACCGCGCGTCCGGAAATGGTTCAATCGGCACGGAACACTCTGTTTACGTCGGGAACGCTGGGGCGATATTCTAAGATGCTCAATGCAGTGCTGGAATCGCCGGGAGCAATCTATAACGACCCCAACCAGGAACCGATTGTCCGGCCGGGCAGTGTGCAGTCTGAAACGGTGAGCGAGCACAGATGACGTACTTCATTGTTGTGACTCTGATCAAGATGGCGATTGTATTCGCCATCTTCATGACGACACTTGCTTACCTACAGTGGGTAGAAAGAAAAGTGCTGGCGCACATTCAATCGCGCACCGGACCTTTACGCGTCGGGCCCCACGGACTGATGCAGCCGCTCGCAGACGTCTTAAAGCTGCTTACTAAAGAAGACTTGCTGCCGCCATACGTCAACAAGATTTTCTATCTTCTGGCGCCGTTCATTGCCGTTTCGCTGGCGTTGGTATCCATTGCGATTATCCCGTTTGGTCCGAGTGTTCCAGTTTTCGGGGGCCGCTCCACATACTTACAGATCACGGACTTGAACGTCGGGATTCTGTTTATCTTGGCCATCAGCGCGGTTTCGGTTTACGGCATTGCGCTGGCCGGGTGGTCATCCAATAACAAATATTCACTGCTGGGTGGGTTGCGCAGCAGCGCCCAGATGATCAGTTATGAACTGCCGTTGACCTTGGTAATTGTTTCGCCGCTGCTGATGGCTAATACACTGTCGTTCCGCGGGATTGTGGAATCGCAGGCCGGATACTATCTGGGTTTCATTCCGCGCTGGAGCATTTTTCAACTGCCCTTTCCGCAGATTTTCGGCTTCCTGATCTTTATGATCGCGGGCTTTGCAGAAACGAACCGCGTCCCGTTTGATCTTCCGGAAGCAGAAAACGAGCTGGTGGCCGGTTTCCACACGGAGTACAGCAGCATGAAGTTCGCCTGCTTCTTCATGTCGGAATACGCAAACATGGTAACCATCAGTTGCGTGGCCGCGCTCTTGTTTTTGGGTGGCTGGCAGCCGTTGTTTCCCGCGCCTTACTCCAACTGGATTCCGACGCTTGTGTTCCTGGGCGCTACAGTGCTGTTCCTTGCCGCTACGCCGCGCCGCAAATGGGATCGATTCACCTATCCGGTCTTCACACTGTTGATGCTGGTTATGGCAGTCATCTTCGCCATTCCCTTTCTGCAGACTTACCTGGTACCGATTTTCTGGTTCGCCAGCAAGGCCGGGCTTATTCTGTTTACCTACATCTGGATACGCGGCACGCTTCCGCGCTTCCGTTATGACCAACTCATGCACTTCGCATGGACATTCCTCTTTCCCTGCGCCCTGATCAACCTCTTGTTAACCGCGTTTGGTGTGGCGCTGTTTTAGAAGGAAACGCAAAATGGATACTTTCCTCTTCATTCTCTTCGCCATCATTTCGATTGGATGCGCGTTCAACCTGGTGATGCAGACGCACCCGATTTCGAGCGCGCTTTCGCTGATCGGGGTGATGGGCTCACTGGCTGTTCTGTACTTGTTGCTGGGCGCTGAATTTATCGCCATGGCCCAGATGGTGGTCTACGGCGGCGCCGTGATGGTCTTATTTATCTTTGTCATCATGCTGCTGAACGCGGGGGCTGAAAAAGGTACTAACAAGTCATGGTTCGCGCAAATAGCGGGCTTACCGCTGCTGGCCGCCTTCGTCGCTGTTCTGGCATTTATCATCCGAGTGGCTCTGATGCCGACCCGTCCGGTGGTGTTTGGGAGCTGGGTGGGCGGTACGGCTCAGGCCATCGGAATGCTCATCTTTACGAAGTACCTGCTGCCCTTTGAAATTGTGTCGGTTCTGATTCTGATCGCACTACTGGGCGCGGTGGTTCTAGCCCGCAAGGAGATTGATTAGGATGCAAGGCGTTTCTCTATCCTGGTACCTGGCCCTGAGTGTCGTGCTATTCGCACTCGGCGTGGCCGGCTTTGTCTATCGCAAGAGCGTCATCACCGTGTTCATGTCCATTGAACTGATGTTGAATGCCGTAAACCTTTCCTTCGTTGCGTTCTCCTACCAGTGGCAGCGGATTGACGGGCATATCTATTCATTCTTTGTGATGGTGGTGGCCGCGGCTGAGGCTGCCGTTGGACTGGCCATCATTCTGACGATTTTCAAGACGCGCGGCACACTGCAAATCGACGAAGTCGATTCCATGAAAAATTAAAAACGACACCTAACATGAACCTCTGGCTCATTCCTATTTTCCCGCTGCTCGGCTTTCTGCTGAACGGGCTTTTCGGCAAGCGACTGGCAAAACCAGTGGTCAGCGCGATCGCCGTCGGCTCCGTGGCGGCCTCGTTCGTCTTTGTTCTTCTCACCATTTCCAAGCTGATGCCTTTCAGCGCCGGTTACACCGAACATTACTTCACGTGGATTCAAAGCGGCGGATTGAATATCGGCTGTGATTTCACTATCGACCGTCTTACCGCCGTGATGCTGCTGGTGGTGACCGGAGTCGGCCTGCTGATTCACACTTATTCCATCGGCTACATGGACCATGAAAGCGGCTATTCGCGCTTCTTTGCCTATCTGAATCTGTTCATGTTTTTCATGCTGATTCTGGTGCTGGCTTCCAACCTGCTGCTGCTTTTTGTCGGCTGGGAGGGAGTGGGCTTGTGCAGTTATCTGCTCGTCGGATTTTACTTTACCGAGAAGTTCGCCACGGATGCGGCGAACAAGGCGTTCATTGTGAATCGCATTGGCGATTTTGCGTTCATGCTGGGCATTCTGCTTACGGTGATTATCTTTCATTCGCTCGACTTCGGAAAGATTTCGATGGGGTTGGGCGGCATACCAGTGGAAACGACGGCAGGTGCGCTTACGGCGATTACTATCCTGCTGTTCATTGGCGCAACCGGAAAATCGGCGCAAATTCCGCTGTATGTCTGGCTGCCGGACGCCATGGCCGGCCCGACACCGGTATCGGCACTGATCCACGCGGCCACCATGGTGACTGCGGGCGTTTATATGGTGGCGCGCCTGTCCTTCCTGTACGACCATACGCCGATTGCCATGCATATCGTGGCGATTGTGGGCGTGCTCACCGCAGTTTTCGCAGCGACTATCGGCGTGACACAGAACGATATTAAGAAGGTCTTCGCTTACTCAACGGTTTCGCAGCTGGGCTACATGTTTCTGGGCGTAGGTGTGGGTGCTTATTCCACCGGTATCTTTCACCTGATGACGCACGCGTTTTTCAAAGCCCTGCTATTCCTGGGCGCGGGTAGCGTGATTCACGGATTAGGCGGCGAACAAGACTTGCGCCATATGGGCGGCCTTCGAAAGGCTATGCCGATTACTTGCTACACGCTGGCGGTGGCGAGCCTGGCTATTTCCGGTTTTCCCGGCTTTTCGGGATTCTTCAGTAAGGACGCAATTCTGTCTGCAGCCTATGAGGTATCGCCCTGGATGTTCTGGGTGGGCGCCCTCACGGCCGGCCTAACGGCATTCTATGTATTTCGCGCGTTCTTCATGGCATTTTTCGGCAAGTACCGCGGACATCACCATCCGCATGAATCTCCCTTCGTCATGACCGGGCCGCTGATTGTGTTGGCCCTGCTGGCCCTAGGCGGCGGATTCCTGAGCGTACCCGCCTGGCTGGCGCCGATGTATCCCACGGCGACGCACGAAAACACATTCCCCATGGTGGTTTCGGTTGCTTTGGGCCTTGCCGGCATCTTTATGGCCTGGCTATTCTACGTCGCGAAACCATCGCTGGCGGAATCTTTCAAGAATGCCGCTGGCCCGGTTTACACGCTGATCGCGAACAAGTATTACGTCGATGAGATTTACTCATCCGTGGTTGTGAGACCACTCGAGGCTGCTTCGAAGTTCATATTGTGGAAGGGGGTCGACGAAGCGTTGCTTGACCGCGGCGCGGTAAACGGAATGGGGCATCTGATTCGAGGCTGGGGCAACCTGTTCCGGCGGATACAATCCGGCAGCATTCGCAATTACGCCACCTGGGTTTTAGCGGGTTCGCTGATTGTCATCTTCGTAATGGGTCTGGTGGGGGGCGCGCGATGAACCTGCTGGCCCTGCTGCTGATTCTTCCGCTGGCCGGTTTCGCTCTTGTCGCCGCTTTGCCGCGCGATTCGAAGGCGCCTTACCTGGTGGCGCTGGCTGTCACGCTGGTTACTTTCTTCGCATCGCTGGGGCTGATTGATCCGGCAACTTCGGACGCGAATCACTTCTCTTCGGTGCTCAACCTCCCCTGGATCACCTCACCCGGCTTCCAGATCCACTTTCACATGGGCGTGGATGGAGTCAATCTGTGGCTGGTTGTCCTGACAACGTTCCTGCTGCCGATTGCGGTTTGGATGACTGAAAGCATGATTCCGGAGCGCAAAAGCACATTTTTCGCATTGCTGCTGTTGTTTGAGTTCGGTTTGATTGGCGTCTTCACGGCGCTCGACCTTTTCGTGTTCTATATTTTCTGGGAAGTGGCGCTGGTTCCCATGTATTTGATGGTGGGCGCATGGGGCAGCGGCTTGCGCGGTCCGGCGGCCGTAAAGTTCTTCGTCTATACCTTCTTTGGGTCCATCCTGATGCTGGGTTCCATCCTTTACCTGCTGTCGTTGACCGGTACGACCGACTACAGCGAAATTCTGCAGGCGTTTTCATCAGGCCGGGTCGCGCTCTCGCCCGACCAGCAGTTGTATATCTTCCTCGGGTTCTTTGTGGCCTTCGCGGTCAAATCGCCTATCTTTCCGTTCCATACCTGGCTGCCGAATACTTACACGCAGGCGCCCATGCCCGCCACGTTTTTACTGGCTGCGATCATGTCGAAAATGGGTACTTATGGCCTGTTGCGCTTCTCGGTGACGATGGCGCCGGGCGCGGCGCAACGGTGCGCTCCCTGGATCGCGGTGCTTGCGATCATAGGTATCATTTACGGCGCATTGATTGCGCTGATGCAGACCAACGTCAAGCGGCTGATTGCCTATTCTTCCATCAGCCATATTGGTTTCATCGTGCTTGGCATATTCGCCTTCACTCAACAAGGGGCGGATGGCGCGGTTTACCAGATGCTGGCACATGGACTTTCCACGGGCGCGCTGTTTCTGCTTGCGGGATATCTGGAACAACGGCGGAAGACGCTGGAAATTGCCGACCTGGGAGGTGTCGCGAACCCGGCTCCGACTCTAGCCACCGTGTTCCTGATTGTGCTGCTGGCGAGCATCGGCCTGCCGACGCTTTGCAACTTTATCGGCGAATATTTGGTGCTGCAAGGCGCGGCTATCGCTCACTTCAGTTGGGCGGCCTGGGCTGCGGTTGGAGTGATTCTCTCCGCGGCCTACATGCTCTGGATGTACCAGCGCGTGTTTCTGGGCAAAGCGCAGGAGGGTAGTGCGCCCATGGCGGATCTGACGGTTCGCGACCTTGTTCCGGTTATCCCCATGATCTTTCTCATGGTGTGGCTTGGGTGCTATACCCAGACCTTCATGCCCGCTATTTCGTCAGGCAACAAAAACATCCTCGACCAGACCTCAATGAACAATCAATACCAGGTAATGAAACAATCACCCGGCGCGAAACAGTTATCGGAGATTGTTCATGCCCACTAATTTCGTTCCGACCAGCGCTGACTATTTGCGCTTCCTGCCTGAAATCATTCTGACCATCGCCGGCATCGCGGTAATGATGCTGGAAGCGGTCAGCAAAGGCAAGCGGGCGTACCTGGGGTTTGTGGCGTTAGCGGGCATCGTTGCGGCCTTCGCCGCCAATATTGCCGCCTATGGCGATCCTGGATTTGCCTTCCAACGCATGATGGTGGTTGACGCTTACGCCACGTTTTTCCGTGGATTAGTGCTGGTGGTCGGCGCACTTTGCATACTCGCTTCGGTGAGTTATCTAGATCGCGAGAAGGCACAGGGCGGGGAATACTATTCGCTCATTCTGTTTTCGCTTGTCGGCCAATGCACGCTGGCTACCGCTTCCGACCTGATCATGGTTTTTATCGGCCTGGAGATTTCGTCGATAGCGACCTATATACTCGCCGGCTATTTTCGCGACGATCGCCGCAACAACGAATCGGCTTTGAAGTATTTCCTGCTGGGATCCTTCGCGACGGCGTTTTTGCTCTACGGCATAGCCTGGATTTTTGGCATGGTTGGCTCTACGAATCTGGAGGTCATCCGCGCTTCACTTGAAGCCGGGAATGGTTCACCGCGAATGATCCAAGTGCTGGCTGTCGCCGCCGCGCTGATCTTTGTGGGGCTCGGCTTCAAAGTTTCAATTGCTCCTTTTCAGATGTGGGCGCCGGATGTGTACCAGGGCGCTGCCGCTCCGGTCAGTGCATTTATGTCCGCAGGGCCGAAAGCGGCTGCATTTGCCGTGTTCTTCCGCATCTTCATGACTTCGTTCCGCCCGATGGAGGACCGCTGGGTTTACCTCGTGTGGGGCTGTGCCCTGGCCACGATGATCATTGGCAACTTCGGCGCGCTTGTTGCAAACGAATGTCAAACGGCTGCTTGGCTATAGTTCCATTGCGCATGCCGGCTATGTGCTGGTAGCGCTGACTTCAGCCTCGGAAGTCGGTATTGCTTCGGCCATGTTCTACCTGGCATCGTATGCGTTGATGAACGTGGGCGCGTTTGCCATCATCAGCCACATAGCCGCTCAGAATGAGCAGTATGTACGTATTGAAGACCTTGCCGGCCTGGGACGGAAACAGCCGGTCCTGGCTGCGCTCTTCGCCCTTTTTGTTTTCTCCCTAATAGGGGTTCCGCTGACGGGCGGCTTCTTCGGCAAGTTTTATGTCTTTCAAGCCGCGCTGCACTCGAACCTGGTATGGCTCACGGTGCTGGGGCTGATTAACAGCGCCATCGCCGCTTACTACTACCTAAAGATCATTGTGGCTTTGTACATGCACGAGCCGGGCGCAGATTCGCCCTCGGTCAGCGCCCCTTCAGCCGGCCTGAGTGTGGCTATCTGGGCCAGCGCAATCGGCACGTTGATTCTGGGGATTTTCCCTTCGACGCTGCTGCAGTTCGCCTCTCTTTCGGCCGCTGCTTTCAAATAAGTTGAGGTCAGGCAGCGCCCGTCGGGTTTCGGTCGCGCGTTTCCGCTACTGCAGCAGTTTACATTACCCACCTCTCTATCTGTATAGTTCCCCTGTTTGCAAAACGGGGCTAGAGTTGCCTTGTGGACGGTGTTCTGCGCTGATCTTATGTGGAAGAGGGATTCGTTATTCATTCCGGATTTAAATGGTGAAGGTAAGCGGCTTACCCTGACTAGGCCAGCCTGCGCCATCCAAATCATTGCAACCGAAGATCGTGCCAAACTGGGATCCCTGGTTAGCTTGGCAGCCGGTACGGAAGTAGTGATCTGTGGCGGGGGATATGACCACCGCACTGTCAAAGTACGGGCACAGGAGGGATACTACTTTGTCTTCTCCGAAGATCTAGGCCTCCCTGAGGGTCTGAATTTCTAGGTTGGCTCTTAGCTAGTGGCTATGCCGTGCTCGATGGCGTAACGGGTGAGTTCCGCCGTGGTTCGGAGACCCAGTTCGTCCATAATGCCCGCCTTGTGAAAGTCAACAGTCTTGACAGATATGCGCAGAATGGCAGCAACTTCCTTGTTGGACTTCCCTTCGGCCACCAGTTGAAGCACTTCCCGCTGCCGGGGTGTGAGGGCGTCGCCGAAACACTCGCTTGGGTTGAGACCCGGATTCAGAACTTCATACAAGCGACCGCGGAGCTCTATGGAAACGTAGTATCTTCCGCCCAGAACTTCCCGAATGGCGTCTGCCACTTCGGTGACAACAGATTGCTTTAGAATGTAACCCGACGCGCCCAGCCGAAACGCAGCGCGGACATACTCGTGCTCGGACCGCTGGGTAATGAATAAGATTTTGATAGTCGGCCAATGCGCCTTGATCTGGCGGGCGGCTTCCAGGCCATTCAGAACGGGCATTGATATATCAAGCAGAATGACATCGGGCTGGAGCCGTTTCGTCTCCGCCAGTAACTCGCGGCCGTTCGCAGCGACCCCGACCACGTCGAAGTCCTTCGAGAGCAAAGAGCGTAAGCCCTCCAGAATTAGGCCGTGGTCGTCGGCGAGGAGTAAGCGCGCTTTCGTCATTGCGGACCCTGCGCAGGCGGGAATGGGACTTCAACCCGGACTGTTGTTCCATTTCCGAGGGAGGATTCCACGGAAAATAAACCCTGAACAAGCCGGGCCCGTTCGGCCATAATCACCAGACCCAAGCCTCTGTTTCTGTCATTCACATCAAAGCCTTCACCCATATCCTTTACCTCCAGGAAAATGCTCTTTTCACGCCCTTCCAGCGTTACTTTGAGGTGGGTTTTTCCAGCGTGCTTCCCCACGTTTCTTAGCGCCTCCTGGGTGATTCGGTACATTACGCCGGCTATGTCATACGGGATAGTTTCGGGTACATGCAGACCGCGAAATGTCGCCGGCATCTGTTCTCGAGTGCGAAACTCATTGATCAGGGATTTAATCGCCTCCGCCAGACCGAGGTCCTCGATGATGGCCGGGTGCAGGCGGTGAGAAATCTGGCGGACGCTTTGCGAGAGATCCGCGGTTCTTTGGGACAACGCCTCCAAACGGCTTCTGATTTCCTCTTTATTCCCGGGTAAATCGGCGAGCAGCGTATCGAGTTCCATTTGCAAATGAGCCAAACGTTGCGTAATGTCGTCGTGCAGTTCAGCCGCAACCATTCGTCGTTCCTCCTCCTGGGAGGTGAAGAGGCTGTTGGTTAGAGCGCGCAGTTCCGATTGAGTGCGGCCGAGGGTCTGCTCAGTGATTTCGAATTGAACCTGCAACTCTTCCTTTGAACGCGCTTCAATGCTTTCCGCCTGCTTCTGGGCACTTACATCCTCCAGGGTCATCAGGATTACCTGCTCGCCATCCGTATGAACCGTGCGCGCCCATACGCTCAGGGCCCGGCGCTCCGTGCCCTGAGTGAACTCGTGCTCAAACTCAAAAACTCCGAGCTCAGGCTGATCCTCAACCAACTTGCTGAGCCGCGGACGCAGATCGTCCATTCCCCAGAGCATGGTCGCCAACTCCGGAAAGGAGCGAGCTTCCAGATCGTTACTTGGTAAACCGGCCAGAATCCTGAAGGCGCTGTTAATAGTGCGGATTTTCAGGTCCAGATTCACGACCACAATTGGCGTCTTGATGGATTCAATGACGGCGCAGGCATAATCGCGCGCCTGGCGCAGATCCTGCTGACTCCGCCGCAGGTCGTCTATATCCAATAAAACGAGCACAACGCCCTGAATTTTGTTGTCAGCGGTCCGGTATGGCCGGACCCTCATCAAACGCCAGCGTCCGTCGCGGTCCTGCACCTCTAATTCGCGCGTGCCGAGAGTCTCCAGGACATCCAGAAGAATCGGCTCCAGCTCCTCGACGCTTAAATGCAGGCGAATCTCATTGATGGGCCTGCCGATATCGGATGGCCGTATGTTCATCAATCGCTGGGTTAAAGGCGTAAATTGACGAATTCGCAACTCCTCCGTCAGCATCAGGAGCGGCAAGTTGACACTATTCAGCAAGTTTGAAAGATCATTGCTGGCTTGGGTCAGTGCGATATTGCGCTGCTGAAGTTCGTCGTTGACGGTTTGCAATTCCTCGTTGGAGCTCTGCAGTTCCTCTTTAGTGGTCTCGAGTTCTTCGTTGGCGCTCTGGAGTTCTTCATTCGCCGATTGAATTTCTTCGTTGGCGGAAACCAGTTCCTGGTTTCGGGCATCGCGCTCCTCCAGCAGGGACTGCAGATGGATCTTTGTGGAAGCGAGATCCTCATTGATCTCGCTGATGTAGCGATCCTTCTCAGCGGGACTGGTTCGGACCAACACCTGTACCGATTGCGACGAAGCCGTGGCGGCGGTGCGCGGAAATAGCACAAGAAAGCAGCGGGAGCGCCCGCCGGTGGGATGCATTGGCAAAACGTCGAGCAATAGACTCGGCGGTTCCTCTTCACTTGCTGTTTCGAGCAAAGAGACGTGAACGGCGGTATCCTGCTCAATCGCCTTCCGTACGGCCTCCCGAACTTGCGCTGAAATACTTTCGCGCACCATGCGAAGCAAGTGAAGGCTTGACGCTCCGGGCGCCATTTCCAGGAATGGGGCGGTGTGACCGCGCGATTGGAGTATCTCAAAATGTTCATTGATGATGACGCCCGGGGGCCCGTAACGCGCGACGACTATTCTGTCTGCCATCCGCTGCAGTTCAGCGTCCGACCAGACGTTGGTCAAAAGATGTTGCCGGCCATTTTCGGCTTGCAATGGCACAGAAAATGTACGCTGAACGTCCGGGCTTAGCGGTGTGGGCGCCGGGAGACGCGCATAGATCTTGTGTTTCCGATCAATCAGTGAGAAGAGATCCTGATGGCTAAATATGGTTTCTGAACTTCCCAGGATCAGATAGCCGTTGGGCTTTAGCGCGTAATGAAAGGTAGGAATGATGCGCTTCTGAAGGTCCTGGCCCAGGTAAATCATGACATTGCGGCAGCTGATCATATCGATGCGGCCAAAAGGCGGGTCATTCGAGAGGTTTTGCCGGGCGAAGATGCACAGGTCGCGTACCCGCTTCGCCACTTGATAACCTTTGTCGACTTTGACAAAGAAGCGGCGCAGCCTTTCCGGCGAAATGTCAGCGGACACTGAGTCGGGAAAAACGCCGATGCGAGCCCGCTGTATCGCGTTCTCGCTAGCGTCTGTTCCGAAGATCTGAATGGTCGGTTCTATTGCCTCTCCGCTGAGATATTCAAGCAGAGCGATGGCAAAAGAGTAAACCTCCTCACCAGATGAACAACCAGCCACCCAGATGCGGACCTGCTGCCCGGCATCGCGCGCCGCGAATATTCTGGGCAGTATGTCTGACTTGATAACGGCGAAAACCTCTGGATCTCGGAAAAAGCGGGTGACTCCGATCAGTACGTCTTCATGCAGCGCCCGCAGTTCGTCTTCGTTCACCTGCAGGTCACGAAGATATCCGGCTAGCGTGGCGCATCGCCTCAGAAGCATGCGGCGTGCGATGCGGCGTTGCAGTGTTCCGTGCTTATAGCCGCGAAACTCCACGTTGGACACGCTGGTCAGCAGGTTCAGAACCCGAGTAAATTGCTGTTCCTGTCCGTCCGGCGCGCGGCCCCGCTCCAAGGAACGAAGCTCCGGCAGCGAGTAATGGGAAGCCAGCCGCCCTAGTTCCACGCCAATGTCGGCAGGAGCAACCACCAAGTCGACGTGATCTGCCCCTATGCTGCTGCGGGGCATGCTGGCGAAGCGTGCAGTCTCCGGCGCCTGAACAATAGCGATGCCACCCTCCCCTTTGATGGCTCGCATGCCAAGCGCGCCATCCGAATCCATTCCGGAGAGCACAATACCAATGGCATGATTTTTCTGATCGGCGGCAAGCGAGCGGAAAAACTCGTCTATCACCAGCGGCCGCCGGCTTTCTGGCACGGGTTCCAATATCAGGAATCCGCCGTGGATAGTCAACACGGAATTCGGCGGCATCACATAAATGTGGTTCGGCTCCGGTCTTGTGTGGTTCGTGATTTCGCTAACCGGAAGGGCGGTGCGCGCACCCAAAATTTCTGTGAGATGGCTCTTGTGCGCGGGGGCCAGATGAGTGACCAGGACAAACGCCATTCCAGTGTCCGCAGGCAAGTGCTGGAAAAGATCAATAGCGGCTTCGATACCGCCCGCAGAGCCACCGATTCCTACAACGGGATAGGGCAGAATGCCGGGTGCGTCCTGATCTATCGGCGCAGTTCCGGGGAGGTCGTCGGCTTGGGCGCTGTCGTCCTTAAAGCTGTCATCTTCCGGCGCGTGGATCTCGGGTGGTTGTGACATGAGCCTCCAGCCCTATGATCTCTGATTATGAGATTGGGCTGTTGGCGTGGCTGAGTGTTTCATCGACGTAATAGGTCCTGATCAGAGCCCCGAGTTCAAGGAAGCCGTCCAAATCGTACGGTTTTTTGAAATAGTGATCGATTGAGAAAGCGTCGAGCCGCTTCGGCTCGACGCACCTATCGGAAGAGGATATAACGACCACCGGAATACTGGGACACTTGGAACGATTCCTGAGCTGATCTAAGATCTCGAGCCCGTCAATCTTCGGCAAGTTCAAATCGAGCAGGAAAAGATCCGGGCAGGAGTTAATATTTCCGATTTGATCAATGAAGCGACTGGCCTCTTCACCGTCTGACACGATAAACAATTCATGGAGAAGGTCATGCTCTTCTAGCGCCTGACGGACTAACAGGACATCGCCCGGGTTATCTTCCGCTAATAGAATTCGAAACCGGTGAGCGAATCCATCCTCGTCCCGGATGTGCTTCATAGTCAAGACCAACCTATACCTGTGGCGATTGGCTGTGAACTATACAAATACCTAGGTAACGGGGCTAAACGAATTAAAAATAGTTAGTAAGCTGTGTAATTCGTTCAACTCGCAATAACCGCGGGTGTGCTTCCGGTACAGCTTCCCTTTCCAGGCTCCAGGTGCGCGGATGCGGAACATAGACGGCGTTCAAACCTGCGGCCAGCGCCGGATTGATATCCGATTTCGGCGAATTGCCTATCATCCAGGTATGTTGAGCGTCAAAGCACTGGTCTTCCGCTAATTGCAGGTAAGAAGCGCGATTCTTTTCCTTCACGATCGCGGTGTGCTGGAAGTATTTGCCCAGACCCGACCGCTCCACTTTTATCCGCTGTTCATCTTTATCGCCTTTAGTAAAGATAGTGAGGGAGTGGCGTTCAGACAGCTGGGCAACTGTATCTTCCACGCCGTCGATCAATTCGATGGGCTTCTGAAGGATGGAATGAGCGAACTCCTCCACTTTCTTTAAGTCCGATTCACTTATATGCCGCTCCGCCAGATGCCGCATGCACTCGGCCAGATTTCGGGCAAAGTTCCTGGCGCCATAGCCGTGAATCTTGGCATTTGCCATCTCAATTTCATCCAGCACAGCGCGAATCTGACCTGGCTCAAGCGATGAATGGTCCAAATAGTCGCAGAACTGGTCAAATGCCTCTTCGAAATAGATGTTGTTTTCCCACAGGGTATCGTCAGCGTCGAAGATGAGGCTCAAGCGTCCGCGGCTAGTTATCATTCCCGATATCCGCTTTCTTGGCGTGGCCGTTCAAGGGAGCGACACGCTTGGCTAGCGTGATCCTTTCCTGCTGGAGGACGTAATCGGGAATGGCACGAATCAGGAATTCCAGACGCTCCACTTCCGAGCGCAGCGCCAGTACGGTTTGCCGCTTCTCCACATCGTCCAGAAGATAAGCAATTTGAAAGCTCAGCCGCGAGCTTGAACCCGCTTCTTTCTCCTGTGACACACCCTGCAAACCCAGCAGCTTTCGATAAGCCGATTCGGCTCTGCGTTTCAAATCCAGCGGCACTTCGGACATGTCCATATCCTCGAAAAACTCGATTTCCGCCTGGAGATAGGCTTTGTCTTCGTTAATGCTCGCAATGCGAAAACGGCGCTGCCCGACGGCCAGCAGGTCCAACCTTCCATCGTCGTAGCGACGCATCACGCGCTGTACGTTCGCGGTGCAGCCGATATTGATTATGCCTTCATCTTTTGCCAGAACTACTCCAAACTCCGATCCCCCGGCGCCGACCTCCGATGCGGCGATTATGTCGCTCATCATCTCTTTGTAGCGATCTTCAAAAATGTGCAGGGGAAGCGGCATCGCCGGCAACAAAACCAGCGGCAGCGGAAACAGTGGAACAAGCTGCAAAGCCATGCTTTCATTATCTGTGTTGTTTAGCCGCTCGCATGCCACGGCGATATACTAAAGCGCAATCACGCTACTTTTTCGCGGATTCCACTTATGCGTTTTAGTCTCTCTTTAAATGCGACCATCTGAATGACCCTGAAGCTTAAGCGCACTCCCGGACTCTATCTTGTCGGCTTCATGGCAAGCGGCAAATCCACCATTGGCCGTGCGCTGGCCGAACGGATCGGATGGACCTTTGTCGATATCGACGCTGAAATTGAATCGCGGGCAGGGAAGCGGATTACAGATATCTTTGCTGAAGTGGGGGAGCAGGCATTCCGTGACCTGGAGACCGCCGTTTTGAAGGCCCATATCGCGCATGTTGAAGTAGGCCAGCCGCGCGTAATTGCGCTGGGCGGAGGCGCGTTCATTCAGGATCGGAACTGGCAGATGGTGGTGAACAACGGCATTACGGTATGGCTAGACTGCCCGATTGAAACCGTTCGCCGCCGATTGGGCGACGACAACACGCGTCCGCTGGCGGCAAACCGAAATGGCCTGGGTAAGCTGTTTGACGACCGCCGGCCTCTCTATGCGCGGGCCGATTACCGGGTGAATGTCGATACGGATCATGTGGACGACATAGTACAGCGCATCCTGGGACTTCCGCTGTTCTAACCCATGCCTCCAGAAAAGCTTGAACGCGACGCGCGCCAGATTTTCGGGGCTGCGCTGGCCGCGGTCGAGCCAGAGGCCGCAACTCTGAAGTGCCTGAAAAAGCTAAAGCTGAACCTGGGCGGGTTCGACCGCGTTTTCCTGGTTTCCGTCGGGAAAGCTGCGCTTGGAATGGCAGCGGCTGTAGAGAAGTATGCGGGTCGAAGGCTCAGCGGCGGCATTGCGCTGACCAAGACCGGTCACACAGATCGCACTTTGAAAGTTTGCGCGGTGCTTGAGGCAGCTCATCCGGTTCCGGATGTGGCAGGGCTGGCGGCCTCGCAGCAGATTGAAGCGTTGTTGCGCGAATTGAATGCGCGGGACCTACTGATCACCGCTGTTTCCGGCGGAGCTTCCGCACTACTGTCCGCACCTATTGCGGGAGTTTCGCTGAAAGACAAGCAACGCACTACGGATCTTTTGCTGCGCGCCGGCGCCAACATTTTCGAGCTCAATACCGTTCGAAAGCATATTTCGCGATTGAAGGGCGGCCAAATGGCTGCGCTTGCTTATCCGGCTACTGTGGTGAGCCTGCTGCTTTCTGATGTAGTCGGTGACCTGGTGGATGTGATCGGTTCTGGCCCGACGGCGCCTGATCCGTCGACATTCGCGGATGCGCGCGCGGTGCTGGCGAAATTCGGACTTGTCGAGCGCGTACCCCCACCGGTTCGCGAGTATCTGGAGTTAGCGGAGCACGAAACACCTAAGCCGTCCGACCCGATTTTCCAGAATGTACGCAATATCGTTGTGGCCGGTAATCGTCTAGCGCTGGAGGCTGCGGCTCAGCAGGCCAAGGTTCTTGGTTACAAGCCGCTAGTGCTTTCCAGTTGTATCCAGGGAGAGGCGCGGGAAGTGGCGCGGGTGCATGCCTCGATTTTGCGCGATGCCGCGCCGGGGTTGTGTATTTTGTCTGGCGGGGAGACCACGGTGACGGTGAAAGGGAAAGGCAAGGGCGGCCGTAATCAGGAGTTGGCTTTGGCTTTGGCGATTGACATTTCGGGATTGAAAAACGTCGCTGCGCTTTGCGCTGGAACTGATGGAACTGATGGTCCGACTGATGCGGCGGGGGCGTTTGCTTCGGGGCTGACCATGGCTAAAGCGGTAAATCTGGGGATGGATGCTCGCCGATATTTGCGTGAAAATAACGCTTATGAGTTCTTCGAGAAACTGGATTCGCTGCTGAAGACTGGGCCGACTGGCACGAATGTGATGGATATCAATGTGATGCTGAAGCGGTGAAGTGAAGGTTATCCGGTCGTCCAATCGTTCCGGGCACTGGGATCGTCGCCGCAAGTCGAACTAGCGCAAATGGAGGGCTCGCTCCCGTACGGTTACTTGATTTCCTTCTTGATGAGCTGTTCGTAAAACGAGAGCGAGTTATCGCCCTGCTTCAACACTCGCACTTTCTTCAACCCACCATACTCTTCAGGCATGACCCAGCGCGATTCATGCTGCGCAATCACCAGCGGGCATTCCTGTGCGGCCAATACCAGCATGGACTCGTCATATTCGTTCGCCTGATCGTAAGGCGGGTCCACGAACGCGATATCGCATTTATATTTCGACAGGAGCTTAGCCGCCGCGCCGCGTGCCACAGTCACGCCTTTCCGAACACCCAGAGATGCCAGATTTTCTCGAATCACGGCAATCGCGTCAGGGTTGCGCTCAATCAAAATTACTTCATGGGCCCCCCGGCTAAATGCCTCTATACCTACCGCTCCGCTGCCTGCATACGCATCCACAAACAACTTGCCGGGAAGTTGTGGCGTCAGGATGCTGAACAGGGACTCGCGCAAGCGATCAGGCGTAGGACGCACGCTCCGGCTGTCTACTGTCTTAAGTTTTCGACTGCGAAACTCTCCACCAATCACTCGCATACTTAACCCACTTGCACCAGACCGTAGCGCCGCTGCCAGTGCTCCTGGATGTATCGAACGACGGCCTTCCACTCCTCGGCGTCGCGCCCTTCCAAAAGTCCCTGAGCCTCGCCTCTCGCCATTTCGAGTACATCGCTGTCACGGATCAGGTCCGCCAGCCGCAGCCCGGGAATGCCCGATTGCTTCGTTCCGAAAAACTCGCCGGGGCCGCGCAGCTTCATATCCATTTCAGCGATATAGAAGCCGTCGTTCGAGTCCACCAGCGTGCGTATTCTCTCCGCAGCCATCTGATTCAATTTCCCAGTGACCAGGATGCAGTAGCTTTGATGCTTTCCACGGCCCACTCTTCCGCGCAGCTGGTGAATCTGCGCCAGGCCAAAGCGTTCCGCATGTTCAATTACCATCACGGAGGCATTGGGTACATCTACGCCCACTTCAATGACGGTTGTCGCCACTAAAATTTGTGTTGCGCCTGTCTGGAAGAGCCGCATGGCTTGCTCCTTTGTGTCCGAGCCCATGCGCCCATGCAACAGGCCAACGCGCAACTTGGGGAAGACCTTTTCCGAAAGGTGCTGAAACATTTGTTCGGCAGCCTTGATATCGGCCGACGTTTCAGTCTCCTCCACGATCGGATAAACGACATAAGCCTGCCGCCCAGCTTCCACCTGCTGCGCCAGAAAACTATAAACCGCTTCCACGCGCGAATCGGGCACATGTTTCGTTGTGACCGGCTTGCGTCCCGGCGGCAACTGGTCAATGACAGAGACATCTAAGTCGCCGTAGATGGTCAGGGCGAGCGTGCGCGGTATGGGAGTGGCGGTCATCACAAGCACGTCAGGCTGTTCGCCCTTTCTCATCAGCTCCAGCCGCTGGCGCACGCCGAAACGATGCTGCTCATCCACAATGGCCAAACCTAGATTGCTGAAGCTGACGTCCTCTTGAATGAGCGCATGCGTCCCTACCGCCACATTGGCGACACCTTCAGCCAGTTCCCGCTTGATGCGCTTCTTTTCGCGTGCTGGCGTAGACCCGGTCAGAAACGCTACGCGATAATCCAGCTTTTCCAGCAGCCGCCTGAAATAGGCATGATGCTGCGCGGCCAGAATCTCAGTGGGAGCGAGAACTGCCACCTGGAAACCGTTCTCAATCGCGATCACTGCGGCCTGTGCCGCCACGATTGTTTTGCCGCTACCCACATCCCCCTGAAGTAACCGGTGCATGGGATGAGGCTGTTTCATCTGGTTCGCAATCTCCTGCACAACGCGGCGCTGCGCCGCAGTCGGCTTAAACGGCAGCATCGCCTTGATCTTTTCTCTTGCGTTCGCAGTGACGGAAAACGATATGCCATTAGCCGCACGCGCCTTGTTTCTTTTCAAGGCCAAGCCGCATTCAAGCCAGAAAAACTCATCGAAAATCAGGCGGATTTGGGCTGGATGGCGAAATTCGTTCAGCAGCCTCAGCTCGGCGTCAGCAGCCGGATGATGTAATTCCCGCAAGGCGTTTCCCAACTCGGGTAAGCCGGTGCGCACCCGAACACTGGCCGGCAAAGGATCATCCGGCATGGCGACATCCTCCAGCACCCGGTTGATGAGCGAACGGAAGACGCGCGTGGTCATCCGGCCGGCGGCCTCATACACGGCAACAATCCTTCCTGAGTGCAAAGTGGAGTCGGGGTCATTGTCGTCGGCCAGAATTTCAATTTCAGGCTGCACCATCAGGCGGTTGCCGGTCGTACGGTCCAGTTCCACTTTGCCGAAGATCGCCACGCGCGTGTCGGCGATCAGGCTGTCTTTGTATCGCTCGCCGTGGAACCAGCGTGCTGTGAGAAGCGCTGCCGAGTCGTCACGAAAATTTACCTCGAACAACCCGAGGGCTCGCCGCTTGAAACCCGACATTTTCGCGGTAGTCACTCGCGCCACCACCGCCGCTTTTTCGCCCGGCGCAAGCAGGGCTATAGTCTTCACATTGCGCCGGTCTTCGTACCGGAATGGCGCGTAATAAAGCAGATCACTCACGCTGAGCAAACCTTTGGCCGCCAGCATCTCCGCGCGCGCCGGTCCAATGCCTTTCACAAACTGCAACGGAGTATCAAGGTTCAACCTACTAGCGTAACTGTGAGCGCGGCGTGGCTTAGAAGAAGTCTTTTAGAAGAGTGCCCGTGCCATCCTATTAGCGGACCGTAGCGCACTTGAACGAACAGAAGCAGATTGTCAGTGTGAAACGAAATGCCTCGTTCCTGCGCTTGCTGGGGGATCCACTCCAATTCTTCAAAAGCGTGGCGGATCATTCGGGCTCGTTGGCAGAACTCAAGCTGGGCGGACGGCCGTTCTACGTCCTGAATGATCCCGAACTCATCCGCGACATTTTTGTCACTCGCGGCGCACAGTTCCAGAAATTCCCGCAGGGGAACCCGAAACAGAAGCTATTCGGCAGCGGCCTACTCACGAGCGAAGGCGCGGCTCAAAAAGCGCAACGCCGCATTCTTCTGCCGGCTTTCCATCGGGACCGGCTGCAAACTTATGCCGCGTACATGGTGGAAATGGTGGAAAAGATGTCCGGCAATTGGCAGCCTGGAGAGACCATTGATATCGCCAGCTTCATGAATACTCTGACCTTGCGGGTCATAGGGCGCAGCTTTTTCGGGATCGGTGACTTAGGGCTACTCGCGGAATTAGGCAGCCATTTGGCGACGATGCTCCACATGGTGGACCGCTTCGTCATGCCGTGGGGTGATCTGCTGATGCGTCTGCCTCTGCCTTCCAGTTTGAGCTACCACGCCGCCAGCAGAAAGCTGGAGCGGATAGTTGGGGAACTGATCGCCGCAGGCCGCCATTGTTCCGAGGACAATCTGTTGCAGGTGTTATTGGAAGCGCGCAAAACCGATGGTTCGAGCCTGACGGACGAAGAGATTCGCGATGAAATCGTGACCATGATAATCGCCGGACACGAAACTGTAGCCGTTGGCTTGACCTGGTGCCTGCATTTACTGGCTAATCATCGTGAGCTTCAGTCGGACCTCGCTGATCGCAGCATCGCGGCGCTAGGCGACTACCAGCCCGGAGTGGACCAATACAACGAGCTTCAATTTCTTCAGCATGCCTTCTCCGAATCGCTTCGCCTGTTTCCGCCCATTTGGATCATGGGCCGCCGCGCCCTCCAGCCATATTCCTACGCCAACTTTGACGCGCCTACCGGCAGTGTATTCCTGGTCTGCATGGCAAATCTGCATCGCCGGGCGGAATTCTTCGGTGCGCCCGATCAGTTTCGGCCCGAACGATGGCTGAATCCGACCTGGCCGAGTTATGCTTACATTCCATTCGGAGCGGGGGACCGGCGCTGCATAGGCGAGCGGTTTGCCTGGATGGAGGGTGTGTTCTTTCTGGCGTGCCTGTTACGCAAGTGGGAGTTTACTTCTGTGGGTGCTGAGCCGGTTGCTGTTCCCCAGCTTACTCTTCATCCAAAGGGAGCCGTCAACCTCAAGGTCTCCCGGCGCGAACGGCGGCTTGCTGAGCCCTCCAGTCTATTTGGCTGCGCGCGGATATGAAGGGGTTCATTGGTGCTGTGGCAGTGATGCTGTTATTGGCCGGGTGCAGCGGGCAGCAGGCTTTTCGTGTGGTACCAACCTCGCCAGTCTATCTGCTGCGGTCGCCTGACGCCACGAAGATTCCATTCCCTGACATACTTCAGAAATTTAATGGCTACCAACCTGGCCAGAACTCAATTGACCTGCGACCGTTGATGGAACTGCGGATTGAGAACGCCTACTACGAGAAAGGCGCATCCCGCCGCGGATTGCAGGGCTTCCTGGGAACTGAGCTGGCCCAGTACGAGATTGAGGCGAACGGCCTGAAGCTGCTTTCCTTTCGTCCGATGCAGAATCGGCCGGACGACGAGCCAGCCGTTCAGAACTTGATTCGAGAGCCGATGATGAAATATCGCTTCTACCGGTTCTATTTCGAGCTTGTTTTCGCTGCCAGCGGCAACTCGCATGGTTCTGCTCTTCTGGGCGCGAACTCGCTGGATGAACTGAACGGACTTTCGAGCCAGATTACCAATGCCGAGGCTGTCTGTAATTCCAGGTCGGTCCATTGCACGGTATTTCCAGAGGCTTGTTCGGTGTCGGTTGAGATGCGGATTGTTGCGAATGGCAAGCCGCAAACGGCCGTTTGGGGAAGCCTGCTCCAATCGGTGGCGGAGCATCCGAGCCGGTTGGAAGTGAAGCGGCTCTATGGTGGGAAGCTTTTGCCTGTTCATCTTGACGCTCATGATCCTGCCGCTCTGCGACTGGCATTTTTGCCCGGTGATGAAATAAGCTGGCGTTGAGGCAGTGTCGAAGAGGGGTTTGGCATTGAGACAAGTGCTGCCAGTAGGATCCTAGATTTGCTCCAGTACCCGGCACCGGTCATCCTTTTGGAGTCCGAACTTGCGGGGCTTTCGGGGCGGATTACGAAACAAAGTTGGCTGGCGCTGGTGCTGAGGGGCGATTTGGGTGGATCGGATTGATACGGAACGAAGTTGGTAGTACTGGGGCCTGGATGCGTCCAGCCGAGTCCTTTAAGCTAACGATTCCCCGTCCCTATCGTCTTTTAATCGACACCACTTAGCTAGAGTTAAATTTGAGTGAAAGCATGAGTGAGCCGCTTCCCAGCTCCAGCCCGGTTCCTGAACAATCCGTCGAAAGCAAAGTCGTAATCACGCCACCAGCAGCGCCGCACAGCAAATCCGGCCTCATCGCCACCATGGCGTGGTTCAGGGACCTTATGCTCTCTGTCCTGATTGCCGTGCTGGTGATTCTTTTCCTCTACCGGCCCGTGAAAGTGGAGGGCACCAGTATGATGCCGAACCTGCTGGACCAGGAGCGCCTTTTTATCAATCAGTTCAGTTATAAATTCGGCATTGGCGATATTAAGCGCGGCGACACGGTTGTCTTCTGGTATCCCGAAGATACGACGAAATCGTATATCAAGCGAGTGATCGGGCTGCCGGGTGACAACGTCTCCGTAGAAGATGGCAATGTTTACGTCAATGGCAAGAAGCTGGAAGAGGATTACGTTCCTGCCGATTACCGCGATGACCGTCCCTATCCGCCCACCATCGTCCCGCCCAACGAATATTTCGTTCTGGGCGACCACCGCGTGTCGTCGAATGACAGCCGCGCGTGGGGTTTTGTCCCTCGAAATTATATTTACGGGAAAGCAGTCTTTGTCTTCTGGCCGCTGGAACATCTGGGCGCAATCCGCTAGCGCCGGTTGAAGAGCCACATAAGCAAGGTCAGCAACAAGCTAACCAAAATGCAGGTCACGATCGGAAAGTAGACGGTGGTGTTTTTCGTATGCACTATCATGTCTCCGGGCAGCCTTCCCGGGCCGATGTGCAGCCTCTCCAGTGCCATCACCACCAAACCCAGAAGTGCCAGCAGCAACCCGGCCGTAAACAACATACGTCCCATATGCTCATGCTCTCAGAAGCTCTTCTTCCGAATATCCGCCTTGAGATAAACTGACGTTTCTGCTAGAAAATGAGTGAAATAAAGACTTACCCTCCCCGTCCCGAGTTTTCGGCTCAAGCCCACGTCAAGAGTCTGGCTGATTATCAGAGCCTATACAACGCCGCGAAAGACAATCCGGAAGCTTTCTGGGGCCAGCTTGCCAAAGAACGCCTTGATTGGTTTACACCCTTCACTAACACTCTTGAGTGGAACGTTCCTAATGCCAAGTGGTTTGTTGGCGGAAAAATCAATGCCTGCTACAACTGCGTAGACCGTCATCTGAAAACCGATAGACGCGACAAACCCGCCATCATTTTCGAGGGCGAACCCGGCGATGACCGCGTCATCAGCTACCAGGAACTTCACCGCCTGGTCTGCCGATTTGCAACCGTCATCAAGAACCTCGGCTATAAAGAGGGTGATCGCGCCATCATCTACATGCCGATGATTCCCGAGTTGCCCGTTGCGGTGCTTGCCTGCGCCCGGCTCGGCATCACGCACAGCGTGGTTTTCGGCGGATTTTCCGCCGAAGCGCTGAAGACCCGCATTCTCGATCTCGACGCGCAGTTGGTTATTACTGCCGACGGCGGCTGGCGTCGGGGCAAAGTAGTTCCGCTAAAAACCGCGGTTGATGAGGCGCTGACGGAATGCCCGGATGTCCGCTTTTCGATCATTTGCAAACGCACAGGCTCCGAAGTGACCATGCAAGCGGGGCGCGATTTGTGGTGGCATGAACAGGACGCCGCTCTGGACGCCACGCCGGAATCCACCGCTGCCGCCGAAAGCTGTCCGGCCGTGGAACTAGATTCCGAACACCCGCTTTTTGTCCTTTACACCTCCGGCACCACGGGCAAGCCCAAAGGGATTCTCCACACCACTGCCGGCTATCTGCTGCAAACGCGGATGAGCATGGAGTGGGTTTTCGACCTTCAGGAAAACGACATTTATTGGTGTACCGCAGATATTGGCTGGGTCACCGGTCACAGCTACATCGTTTATGGTCCGCTGGCGGCCGGCGCTTCGTGCGTCATCTATGAGGGCGCACCCGATTATCCGGCGTTTGACCGCTTCTGGCAAATTGTGGAGAAGCGCAAAGTCAGCATCTTCTACACGTCGCCGACCGCCATCCGCGCGCTCATCCGCCAAGGCGACAAATGGCCGAATGCGCATGACCTTTCCAGCCTCCGTGTGCTCGGTTCCGTCGGCGAACCTATCAATCCTGCCGCCTGGCGCTGGTATTACGAAGTGATCGGCAAATCGCGCTGCCCCATCGTGGATACCTGGTGGCAGACCGAAACCGGTGCAATCATGATTGCACCCAGCCCCGGAGCAGTTGATTTGAAACCCGGTTCCGCCACACTTCCGCTGCCCGGCATTGTTCCCGATATTGTCGATCACCACGGCAAGCCGCTGGGCGACAACCACGAAGGGTTTCTCATTATTCGCCATCCGTGGCCCAGCATGGTCCGTACGCTCTGGGGCGAACCGAAACGCTACGAAGAAAACTACTGGTCAAAAGTGCCGGGCTGTTACTTTACCGGCGACGCCGCACGGCGCGACAGCGATGGCTACTACTGGGTTCTGGGCCGGGTGGATGACGTGATGAACGTGAGCGGTCACCGTCTCAGCACCATGGAAGTGGAATCTGCTTTGGTTCATCATCACGCGGTTGCCGAGGCCGCTGTCGTGGGCAAGCCGCATGAGATTACCGGCCAAGCCGTTTGCGCGTTCGTGACTCTCAAACGCGGAGAATATGATCGCGACGCGCTTAGCATAGAACTTCGCCAGTGGGTGGCGCATTCCATTGGCCCATTCGCCCGTCCAGAAGAAATCCGCTTCACGGATGCGCTTCCCAAAACCCGGAGCGGCAAAATCATGCGCCGCCTGCTGCGCGAAATCGTCACAAGCAACACGGTGGTGGGTGACGTTACTACGCTTGAGGATCTGTCGGTGCTAGCCCAGCTCTCCGCCGAGAACGACGAGGACTGACGCTACATCACGAACGGTTCATCCGCCGAAGGCCCGTACAGGCCCGGGACCGGAATGTTCAAGAGCCGCAAATAGACGCCGAGTTGCGCCCGATGATGCACGATATGGTTCAGAAACATGGTTCTATAGAGCAGCATCCTCGGGCCTTCCGCCAACACCTTCTCGCCAAAGCTCAGTTTCCAATGAGTTTGAAGATCGACGTCACTCGCCGCAGCCAAATGCACGCGAGCTTCTGAAGAACTTCGATCCAGCTCCGAGAGCAACTGTGCGGTGGATTCAAAGACAAAGCCGGCAAACTTGCGTTGTCCCATGTCTAAATCGGGTGTGGTGAGAATGGTGGTCAGGAACTCCGGCAGGCGCGCCGTGTGTAACGAAAGCCGTCCAATCTCCATTGACTTTTCAGCAGGCTTCCACTTGGGATCGTTCTCGGGAATGCGTTCAAGGGTGCGCCGTGTATTCGCCATTTCAGCGTCGTAATCGAGCAAAAGAACTTCAGAAATCGTCATAGAAAGTAAGCTTATACCTGTTGTTAACGTGCCAGCTGAGCCAGGCAAAAGAGTCCGAACGCACCGATACCGAAAGTTAAAAATGTCACGTAGTCGCCCACGTGTCCGCTATGCAGCATCTGCACCGCTCTTAATGGCCCGGCGATCACTTTGCCGAATCGTCTAAAGCGCTTGCTGCACAAGCTTAATGCGGCGATTGCTATGGCTAAAGCCAAGGCGCATAGCCCCCAGTAAGGCGAGCCAGCGGGCTGGGCGGCGATGACATCCGCGCTTTCCGGCATCGCCTTCAAAACGTGTGTGGCGTATTGCGAAGATGACTGAAATCGTGCGGTATACCTGAGCGCGCCCTCTTGCAAGCCAGGAACAAATCCCCAGGCGAATCCAATCACAATTAATGCACTTGCCGCGCTGATCATGCTGAACGGCGTGGAATCGTGACCCGAACGCGTCTCCTGATGCTCTTCGCTCTTCGGTGTTCCTTCCAGTTGATCCTCGTGTGCCGGACCCCATCCGAGAAACACGCGGCCGCCCACTCTGAACGCGGATGCCGAGGTGACAGAAGCGGCAAAGAGAAACACCCAGCTCGTCCAGCCATAGCCGCCCGCCTCAGCGGCTCGGTGAATCAGTCCTTCTCCCAGCCACAGTCCAGCGGGAGGAATCCCGGCGAGTCCGGCTGCGGCGATGAAGAACAGCACGCCCACAAACTTCGTCTGTGATCCCTGGTTGTGCAGTTCCATTTCATCTACTGATCCGAAGCGGTGCAGCAGAATTCCAGCCAACAGAAATAGTCCGCCCTTTACCGCCCCATGACCCAGCGTGTAAATGGCAGACCCCGCCATTCCCATCGCCGAGAACAGGCCCAGCCCGAGCAGCATCAGCCCCACGTGGCTGATAGTAGAGAACGCCAGCAATCGCTTCAGATTCCGCTGCGTGTAACACATCAGTGCACCAGCGACGGCTGTGACTGTCCCCATGCCGATAACCAGATTCCGCAAATCCGGCAGGTGCATGTGCAAGGCGCCGTCAAACACCGTCCAATAAATTCGAAACACCGCATACAAGCCCAGTTCCACCATCACACCGGAAAACAGAACGCAAATGGGACTCGGCGCCACCGCATGCGCATCCGCCAGCCAGAAGTGAAAAGGAATGACCGCGGCTTTAACGAGATAGCCGCAAAACACAAAGGTGAAAGCTACCAGAATGAGACTGTCGGCAGGATGATGGCGCAATGCTTCGCCCATCTGCGCCATGTTCAATGCGCCTGTTCGCGCGTAAAGTAATGCGATACCGCTCAGTACAAAGTACGCCCCAATGGTATTCGTGACAGCAAAGTTTAGTGATCCCTGCAAGCTGCTTGGATCCTCCGATTTATAACCGCAAAGCGCAAAGGCGGCCGCGCTCATCAACTCGAAAAACACAAACAGGTTGAACATGTCACCGGTAAGGGTGAACCCGCACATGGCGCCCAGGAATACCAGGATCAGTGAATGGAAATGGTTCCCCACCGTGTCGAAATACTTTGAGGAAAACACCAGGGCTGTCAAGGTTAGAACCGTTGTAAATGCCGCCATGCCAGCCCCAATCGGGTCAATGGTAAATGAAATGCCGAGCGCTAATCCATGCGCCGGCGTCCATCCTCCAAACCAATACACCAGCGTCTGTGCAAGTGCCTTTTGCAGCAGGGCGGCGGCAGCCCAGCCTGTTCCTAAGGTGGCCAAGATCGCCAGTCCAGTGGAAACAGCCGGAGAAATCAGTCTGGTAAGCGCCGCCAGCATGGCTGCCGTCAGCAGCGGAATCGCGACCGGCAGCACAGGCAGGATTCGGTTTAGTTCACTGTCCATCAGCCCTTCAGAGTCTGCAAGTGATCGGGATTCAAGGTGTGGTGGCGTTTGTGTACCTGTACTGCCAACGCCAGCAGCAGCGCGACAACGGTCACCTCCACCACCACGTCGGTCAACATCAAGGCCTGCACAATGGGATCGACCGCGGGAGTGCCGGGTGCGATGTCGACGTATATGGGTGCGGGCCGGCCGGTGCGATATCCAATTGCCAGCAGCAGCACATAGCTGGACGATTGAATCACTCCCACGCAGATAATCAGATGAATCAGGTTGCGGCTGGTGATGACGCCGTACAGCCCAACCAGAAAAAGCCATGCCGCCACTACGTAAGGCAGATAGTTCATTGCTCTTTCTCTTCCATCAGCTCTTCCAGATAAATCAGAAGAGTCAAGACCAAGCCGCCGCTGACCTCGGCGCCCACTCCCAAATCAATGAACACAATCGTTCCACCGCCGGTTAGCGTGCCGCTCTTTCCAAGTGGAAAAAGGTTCTGCAGAAAAAGGCCGCCCAAAAGTACGCAAGCGGCGCCCACGACGATGTAGGCCGCTCCGCCCAAGGCTTCAGACACTTCAATGAGTTTGGGATGCACGATGCGCCGGAATTTCCAATAGCCGGCGGCCAGGTAAAGCAGCAGCGGCGCCGTAGACAGAATCACGCCACCCTGAAACCCTCCACCTGGGCTCACCTGGCCATGCGTCACCATGTAGATTCCAAAAATCACGGTGGGCGCGACCAGCGCCAAGGTGGTCACCCGCAATGCGTCACTGACGTGCGGCACGTTCCGGTTTCGGGCCCCATCCTCATGGTCTCCGGCTGGCTCGTCTTTTTGCCGGCGCATCAGCATGACCACGCCCATCACAGAGGTGAAAAGAATAAACTCCTCGCCCAGTGTGTCGAAGCCGCGGATATCGAAATTGACATTCGTGACGGCATCAGTGGCATGCCGCAGCGGGACGGTAATGTTGTCCACCGTATCGCCGTACTGGCTGACTCCGCTACCCGCCGGCTTTAGCTTCGCGTAACCAAGCGCGAACACCACAGCCAGCAGTAACGCCGACACCAGAAAGAACCGACGCCTATTTCGCCTGGTCATCCGTCTGCTTTTTCACTCGTGAGATTGCCAGCATAATCATTAGCGGCAAAGCCACCGCGCCCACCACAATTTGCGAAAGCGCCACATCTGGAGCCTGGAACAGAAAGAACATCAATCCCAGCAGCAGGCCGTAAAAGCTGACCACCAGCGCCTGTGAAGTGGGGTCGCGCGTGAAAACCACTGCTGTTCCTCCTGCCGCAATAAACAGGAGGATGAATCCCTGAAGAAAATTCATTTGACCTTCTCCTGCTCCAACTTTTCGTCTTCTGAGATTTGCCATTGGCCTCTATGCCGCACGCGCGCGGCCCTTGCGGTTGCATGCGAAAGAATCGGATTCGCCCAGAAGAATAGAAAAGCGATGACGAGGGCCTTTACACCCGCCTGGTTGAAGCCTTCCTGCACCAGCACTGCGAGGGCGATGGCTACTACTCCAACCAGTGAGGCAGGCGCCAGGAACTGTATCTGATCGAAAACGTCACGTGTGAACAGCAGGCCGAGGGCGGTGAATATGAACCCAAGGCAGCCAATGCCGATAAGAACAAGAACCGCTAAGTCCTTCCAGATCATCTGACCGCCTTTACAACCATCTTTCTAGAAAACGCGTGAAGACCAGGCCAGCGCCAAACGAAAGCAATGCAAGGGTGAGTGCGATATCCACAAACGGAACGCGGTTATCGCCGATGGCGAGCAGCAGAAGAATGGTGCTGGCGATGGTGCTGCCGGCCTCCAAACCTACCAGCCGGTTCACCGCGTCGCCTTTAATGCACAAGAGGAAAGCCGGAACCATGCACAACAACAAAATGAATGCTGCCCAATACCACACACTCATGAACACGCCTCCAGATTGCGAATGATTTCTGGAAGCGGCGTCTTTTTCACCTGGTGCAGCAGCATGTCATTGGTCTCGAGGTCAATGCCCACAACAATCGAATTCGGAGGCGTGGTCGAAAACGAAACCACCAGAGCCCGCTTAGCCGCTGCTTTCGCATCTGAGCCGGTGGCGTGAAACGTAATCACTCGGAAGGCCGACTCGCTGCGGCCTCCCCTTATCCGAGTCCACAGCACAGCCGCAAGCGCCCACAAGCCCTTCGCAATGTGAAGCGGCAAAAATCGCATTTGACGCCACATGGCCAAAGTAGGCCCAAAGCACAACGGTTCCGCACGAAAAGTGATTTCCAGAGCAATGACCGTGAGAGTCGCGCAGGCCGCGCCCACCAGTAACTCCGCCTCACTTATCGAAAAGGCAAAGCAGAGCCACAGGAGCAATGCCATAAACCACTCAATCAGGCAACGAGCCGCGAGTCTCAAGTAAGAAGATGCCGGTTGGAGTAAAAGATTTCGCAAGCTGCTCAAACGATGCTGGATCGGCGGACGCTTCCGAAGATCTGACAGGTAGTTTGGCTTGTAACTAGTCTCTAGTCCACACTGCTGCCCGGGCAAACAAGACGCTAAGAAGCATTGAAGAGCGGCTTGACCCCGATTCCTTTTGCCGAATCCATCGCAATTCTGTGGTCAACGTCCACCGGATCGGAAAACGAGCACATCCTGATAAGCCAGCGCCGGCTCATTATGATGAACACCGACCACGAGTTTATACTCCTAAAAGACAGGTCCGAGATCCGGGAAGTGCTTCTTTGGTGAGTTGCCGCCTGGCGGGCAAACCCAGCCGCTCACCGCGATTTCTGGTCAGGTCATTAGATTCTTATCTGCGTAATGCTTAACATCGCCCTAGACTGAAGGCCATGTCACGCTCGGGTCTTATCTTGGTTCTCCTAATTACTTTTTGTCTGGGTTCTCGCTTCGGCTACGGACAGTCGTCGAACATCGGTACTGTCTACGGTTCGGTGGTCGATCCTTCCGGGGCTATTATCAAAGACGCAACCGTAGAGATTGAGAATCCGGTTTCGCAGTTTAACCGCACAACTCAAACCGGGGGCGACGGAAGCTTCCGGTTCACTGATGTTCCCTTCAGCAACTATCATGTCCAGGCGAGCGCCTCCGGATTTCAGACCGGTGAGCAGGATGTAGTTGTTCAAACCGGCGTGCCAATCCAGATTAAAGTTGCCTTGACCATCGGGGCACAGTCGACCACCGTGGAAGTCACTGGAGAGGGAAGAGATTTGCTCAACACCACTCCCGTGACGGAGACCAATGTGGACCGGTCTCTGTTTGAGAAACTGCCGCTGGAAACCCAATCGTCCTCACTCAGTTCGCTGGTGACTCTCGCAACACCCGGGGTTGCGGCCGACTCGAACGGCCTTTTTCACGGTCTGGGCGACCATGCCTCCAACTCATTCTCCATTGACGGTCAACCGGTGACCGACCAACAGAGCAAGATCTTCTCAAACCAGCTTCCGGTGGACGCCGTGCAATCGATGCAGGTAATTGAGGGAGCGCCGCCTGCGCAGTATGGCGACAAGACCAGCCTGGTGGTTGTGGTGAACACGCGGTCTGGCTTGGGTGCAGCTCAACCTCATGGAGACATCACAACATCGTATGGTTCGTTTGGAACGACGAACGACGGCGCCGATCTCCTTTATGGAGGGCGGAAGTGGGGGAACTTCGTCTCCCTAAGTGGGCTGCAAACCGGCCGGTTTCTGGATGCACCCGAGTTCGCCGTTCTGCACGACAAGGGCAACGAAGAGAATGGCTTTGATCGCTTCGACTTCAAGCCGTCTGATGCCGACACTTTCACAGTAGAAGCGCAATACACCCGATCGTGGTTCCAGACGCCCAACTCTTACGATTCGCAAAATGCAGCTGCATGGTCGGGTTTGGTGGTAGACAACGGGGGCCTGGGTCCTAATGGCCTGCCGGTTGGTTCGCAGGATCAACGGTCCAAGATTCAAACCTTCAACATCTCACCCAAGTGGACGCATATTGTGAACCAGCATATGTTGCTTTCTGTGAACTCATGGGTTCGGCGCGACGGCTACAACTACTATCCGAGCGACAATCCGTTTGCCGACCTTACGGCTGATCTGCAGAGCAACACGGTTGCACAGAGCCGGTCGCTGTTGAATGCCGGGGGACACGTAGAGCTGTCTTACGTGAAGGGCATTCATAACATTCTGGCTGGGTTCCAATACGAGGACACGATCTTAAATGAGAAGGACAATCTCGGAGTTGTCGATCCCACAGAGAATGCTCCCTGTCTGAATCCTGACGGCAGTCCCGATACCGATTCTACAGTGACGAGCCAATCGCAGTGCGGCGGAGCCTTAACGGCCAATCCTAATTTCCTGCCAATCCTGGCGCCGTACGATTTGACAAGACCGACGGCCTCCACGGGGCTTTATTCGTTCCGGGGGAACGCGGATATTCGAGAGACATCGATGTACCTGCAGGACGCGATCTCGGTCAAGGACTGGACCTTCAACCTGGGAGTCCGGGGGGATATCTACAACGGCATCACAAGCGCGCAGCAGGCCGAGCCACGGTTAGGGATATCGTACAACCTCAAGCCAACCAATAGCGTGCTGAGAATTTCTTATGCCCGGACGATGGAGACGCCGTTCAACGAGAATCTGATTTTGGCAAGCCTGGGGTGTAATGATTCCGTGATTATCGGCTTTCAGACAAACATAGCTCCCTGCGTGGTCTCAGCGCCACTGAAGCCAGGCCACCGCAATGAATTCCATGTGGGGCTGCAGCAGGCCTTTGGGCGCTATCTGGTGATCAACGCCGAGTACATTTGGAAGTACACGCATCGGGCGTTTGATTTTAGCGTATTGGGCAATACCCCTATCACCTATCCGATTGAATGGTCCGCTTCTAAGATTCCTGGGTATGCCGTCAGCGCGGTAGTTCCTAATATTCACGGGTTCACGGCGTATGTTGATTTTTCGAGTGTGGCGGCGCGCTTCTTCGGACCGCAAGTGAGTGGTGTGGGAGCCGTGCCGAGCGGATCCGGGAATGTTTTCCGAATTGACCACGACGAGCTTTTCAACCAGACCACGCACCTGCAATATCAACCCTGGAAGCGTGGACCGTGGCTGGGGTTCAACTGGCGCTACGACAGCGGACTCGTGGCTGGACCGGTTCCCTGCGCAGGCGGCAATTGTAACAATGGGCCGAACGGTACGGATTCCATTGTGGATGTTTCCGGAATAACGCCAGACCAGCAGTATGAAGCAGGGCTCTATTGTGCCGGGGTTTATGCGACGCCGACTACACCTATCAGTCCCAGCGGTCTTTGCCCTGCGTCACAGTATGGTTCCAAGTACCTCTCGATACCGGCTCCCGGGAGAGAGGACGATGACCATAATCCTCCGCGAGTGGCTCCGCGCAACTTGTTCGACATCGCGATCGGCGATGACAACCTCTTTAATGGTGACAAGCACCGCTGGAGTGCGCGTCTCACAGTAGTCAACCTGACCGATAAGGTGGCCTTGTACAACTTTCTCTCCACGTTCAGCGGAACACACTATGTAACGCCGCGGACGTTGACGGCTACGGTTGGCTTCCACTTCTAGAAGACAGTGGAAAAAGTATAGGGCTCCTGCGGGAACCTGGTAGGCGGCGTCTACGTTTGGATGGTTAAGGCGGATAGCGTCGGCGATGAATCACTCGTCCGGTTTAGTTGCCGCTCACAGACGCCGCATACCTCTCGCTCGCTTTTAGAACCCGGCCAAAGCAGTTCCCGGCCTTGCCGTTCTGATGCTGTTCCTAGTCCGGCGCTCGAGTTGGGATTCGCTGAACGTTTAACGTTCGGCCGCAAGTTGAAAAGCAACGCCCAAAATGGTGCTCGCGCCCATTTCAGCCAATTCCACATCCTCGACCTGAGGCAAGCCACTAACTGCGACCGCACCCACCACCACACCGTCCTTCTTCACGGGTACGCCACCGCCCCAACCAGTAAACCGCGAATCACCGAAATACCCGATATCAAAGCCCTTCGCCGAGTCCCTTGCTGCTTTGCCAATCTCATGTGTCGGCTTTCGCTCCCGAGCTGCACTGTAAGCCTTGTTCATCGCAATCGTAATTGAGGATAGCGGCGCACCATCCATCCGCGCGAAAGCGATCATTTCCCCATGCGCATCGCAAACTACAATCACACCAGCCTTGCCGCGCTTGAGTATCTCCGCCTGAATTGCTTCCAGTGCACGCCTGGCTTCGGCATATTCAATTTTCAGTTCAGTGATCATCCACCGAAGGTTACTACGTTTCTGTACCCTGATTCCACCTAACGCTGATCTTTCAGCCGAGCATGTGAATAACGCGGCAGCAAGCGAGTTGAGTTCAGGATGAACGCAATCTCTGACGACACATGAATAAGGCCTGCCAGTAAGGGGTTCAGCATCCCAGCGGCGGCCAAGCCGATTCCTATGGCATCGACAATCAAGGTTCCGTAGAAATTCTGAAGAATCACCCTGCGGCACCATCGCGCAGTGGAAACTGTCGCCGCGAACTTGAGCAAGTCATTTCCAATCAGAAGCACATTCGCGGTTTCACGTGCGATTTCTGTTCCTCCGCCCATCGCCACGCCCACATGAGCGCGCGCCAGCGCAGGACCGTCATTTATTCCGTCGCCAATCATCGCAACCGTTTTGCCGGACCGGATAAGCTGATCCACCCGTGCCAGTTTCTGGCCGGGCAGGAGATTACTGGATATTTCGCTGATATCCAGGCTCTCGGCAATGGCGCCGGCGGACGCAGCCGTGTCGCCAGTCACCAACTCAACGCGAAGGCCCATGTCTTTAAATGCACCGATGGCCTCGGTTGCGCCCCCTCGAATCTGATCTGTGAGGTCAAGGCTGCCAATGAAACTTCCGTCTCTTGCCACAAAGACCCGCGTGAAAGTGGTCCGTTGCATCCGCGGCAGCAGAATATGGGCCTGCTCCATCATTGCCTTGTTGCCAGCAATGATCTGGCGGCCCCCGACAATCGCTTGCACCCCCAAGCCCGGCTGGTAGCTGAAGGCTTGCGGTTCAGCGAGCGGCAAATCTTGATTCTGAGCCGCTGCCATGATGGCGAGTGCTATCGGATGTTCCGCGTTTCGCTCGGCGGCTGCGGTAGCCTCTAGCAGTTCTCGCGCGTCACATCCTTGAACCGGATCAATAGAAAAGATGGTGGGCTTGCCATTAGTCAGCGTGCCGGTTTTATCCAGCAGTAAAGTATCTACGTTCGCGAGTTGTTCCAGGTAAGCGCCGCCTTTGATAATGACTCCCTGACGCGCTGCGCGGCTGATGGCGCCAAGAATGGCTAGCGGCGTTCCGGCCGCGATGCCACAAGCTCCGGCCACGATAATCACCGAGATCGTGGATCGCAGATCATGCGCAATCAGCAGTGTAAGAGCGGCGCTGCCCAGCGCGAAATAGACCAGATAGCCGGCGATCCGGTCCGCCAACGTTTGGATGGGCGCCCTTGTCTTTTCCGCGTTTTCCACGGCCTGCACAATCTTCCCGAAGGTGGTTTCGCGGCCCAGAGCTTCAACCGCCACCTCCAGGGCGCCCGCTTGGTTAAGAGTACCGGCGAAGACTCTATCACCGGGAAACTTATCTCTTGGCAGAGGTTCGCCCGTGATGCTTGCCTCGTCCACGCTGGAAGTTCCAACGATAATTTCTCCGTCCACGGGTACTGTGGCGCCCGGGCGGATGAGAACAATATCTCCTGCGTGAATCTCGTCCAACGGAACCTGAACCGGCGGAGCATGCCGCTCCTTCACGAGCCAGGCTGAGCGCGGCAATAGATCGAGCAGATCTGAAATAGCGCGCCGCCCCTGGCTGACGGTCATACTTTCAAGGATTTCCGCCGCCAGTACAAACGAAGTGATAATCAGGGCAGTAAAGAGTTCGCCAATCGCTGCAGCCGCCAGCAGCGCGATGGTCATGGAGAGTTCCATGGTCATGCGCCGCTCGCCCAGGTTCTCGAATGCGTGTCCGAAAATGGGCCAACCGCTAAATAGAATGCCAGCTATGCCTATGATGTTGAAGTGAGGAACTGGCTCACTTATGTGGAACCATACGCAGCTAGCGGCCAGCAAGCTTCCACCAATTCGAATCAGGTCGAATCGGCTGATTCGGGCATACTGATAAGCCGCATCGTGGTCAATTTGGTGGGTATCCCGATGCACGTGATGACTGGCCGCCAACGGTTTCAAGGAAGCAGTGTCTGCTGGTTGCATGCCGATAACCTCGCCGCTGATGTTCAGAATTCAAAACTAAAGCGAACTACATCATGGATGACTTGTGATGAGGATTTGGCAAATGCCTCGCGGTCCGCTGTCAGCATGCATAAATTAAATTTGGGCATGCTTGTACTTGTAAAACCGAATTTCTAAAAAACACACAAAAATCAGCTGAATGAACTTAATTTCGGAATGACCGGACGTGTTCCAGTGCGGGCGGATTCGCTGGGCAGGCTGCTCACCACTGAAGTACGTCTCGAATCTGGCGAGCCTGCCGCTTGCTAACCACAAACTCCTGATCGTTATTCATGGTAATCAGCCAGCGCTGGCTTGTGATCATCGTGATTTTCCGAATCTGGTTTATATTCACCATGGCATTGCGATGAATCCGTCGAAAGTGACTACGATCCAGCTTTTCTTCGAGACTTCTTAGAGTTTGCGTTGCCAGATAACGCCTTTTAGCCGTCAGAATGCTGACAGAATCGCCGTTCGCCTGAAATGCAAGAACCTCGTCGGGTGGCAACAGGAAGTACTCGTGCCCCGCCCGTCCCACTATCTTCTGATTCCGGGGCCGCTCCGGTTCAACCGTCAACGGCCCTGCCACGGGAACCACCTGCTGCAACTGGGCAACTTGTTCCGCAATCTTCTTTGGATGACGGTAAAGTCGCGCGGCGCGGTTAATTGCGTGCCGCAGCCGTTCCTGGCTGACCGGCTTCAAAAGGTAATCAATCGCGCCGGCCTCAAATGCACGAATTGCGTATTGGTCAAACGCGGTGACCATGACGATGATGGGCAGATGGCTACCGTCCAGGCGATTGATGATTTCAAAGCCGCTCATCAATGGCATCTGAATGTCTAAGAAGACCAGATCCGGCTGGAGAGTTGAGATGTCCAGCAGGGCCGCATCGCCATTGCTGGATTCGCCCACCAGTTCCACTCCATCCACACACGCGAGTTCTTCTCGCAAAATCTTGCGGGCGATAGGCTCGTCGTCGACAATTAGAACGCGCAATCGATTCAATGCGGCAGTATTGGCCGAATTGGAAAGAAGCGCCAGCTTTTAACGGTGGGTGAACTCCCTTTTCCGATGAGTGGCCTTCTATGGTGACCAGCGGGACGAGGTTTTTAGCCAATTAGACGTCTGGCACATTGAAGTCGACTAACTCGCCCTTGAACCATTTGGTTCTCCAGGCGCCATAGCCGATGCCGGCCGCCATCCAGATGGCGCCGGCAATTTGCGCGATGTGGCTCAGATTGATCCACAAGAGAAAGCAAACCAGGAATCCCACCACCGGCGGAATCAGATTACTGATCTTCTTGACATCCGCCCGCACGTAAAATCGCAGGAAGGCGGCCAGGTTAACGCCCATGAATGCGATCAAGGCGCCAAAATTCAGCATTTCCGCGCCCAGGTCATAATTCAGAACAAATGCGCCGACTAGAGCAATTGCGCCTACGAAGAGCACGCTGTTGCGTGGAATCTTTCTCTTGGGTTCAATTGCGCCAAAGAATTTCCTTGGTAAGGCATTGCTTCTGCCCATTCCAAAGAGCAGACGGGCGGCGCCAATCTGCGCTCCCATGCCTGCCCCAAAATTGGCCACAATCAGCGTGATACCCATAATCGGAAAAAGCGGCGCCCAGGTCTTCCCTGCGACATACACAAACGCGGTGGTCTCGTCGGGAAACCGGTTTGAAGAAGGCCAGACAAGCTGCGCGGCATAGACTTCGGCGGCGGATAATAAGCCGACTAAGACGCAAGTGAGCACGGTGGCAATCAAGATATTCCGTCTGGGATTCTCAGCTTCTTCTGACAGTGTGGATATGCCGTCGAAGCCGATATAAGTAAGCACCGCAATAGATGTGCTGCGGAGAACCGTACCGGTCTGAAACGTCTTCGGATCATAGAAAGGCCTCGTGAAAAAAGCCAGACCGTTGTGGTCATGCCCAAAAATAAAATGCGCCGCCGTCATGAAGAAGATGGCGATAACAATGCCCATCCCCAGCGCGAGCATAGAATTGATTCGGGCCGACGTGCGAATGCCCCGAATATTGATCAGTGTGAATAGTACGGCAATCAAAATCGCCCACGCTGCATATGGGATTTCGGGAGTGAAAACGTGCGCCTGCTCGCTGATCCAAATGATGCAGATGATGGGGTTAAGAATATAGTCCATTACCATGCTCCACCCCGTGATATACCCGACCGCCGGGTTGATTTCCTGCCCCACATAGGTAAAAGCGGAGCCCGCGCTTGGGTAAGCCCGCGCCATCTTGCCGTAGCTGATGGCGGTGAATAGCATGGCAACCATTGCCAGCAGAATGGTGGTGACGACATGTCCCTGACTGCGATTGCTGAGAACGCCAAACACCGGCATCGGCGCGGTTGGCTGGATCACAATAATGCCGTAAAGGATTAGATCCCACAAGCTTAAGGCGCGGCGTAAGTGCGGAGTTGTCTGAGTGGCGTTAGTGGACATTCTAATTCGTTACTGAGCCGCGTATCCGGCGGCTGTTATGGATGCCTTTCCGTGATTGCTGAAGCTTGTTTGGGGAACTGCATACGGACAATATTTGAGTATCCCGATACGCCGGATGAATTGGAAGCCCGTACGCGATAAGACACGGCCCGAGTTGCAGTCAGCTTGCTCTTATCTTCAAAACTGTGAGCCGTTGTAAGCGTAGCAACTTTACTCCAATGCGAAGAAGCACCGTCGCGCCGCTCGACAATGGTCGACACCGAGCCTTCGCTTTTCACCCAGGTCAGTCTTACCGCGCCATCATGAATTGCCGCGGATAAATGGCTGGGTACCTCAGGCAAAACGTTCCAGTCAAAGTAGCTTTCGTCTGCAATGGCCAAAACACTATCGAGCAGCGGAAGATGATGCAGGGTTTCGGTGGATCCATCCCAGGGCAGGGAACTGATCTTATTTGCATCGATATTGATAAGTACCGGATGCAAAATGCCCGTGCTCTTCAAACTGATATCGACGTAAGTAGCCGGCAGCGGATGCTGCGGATGATCTTTCGCGCCTAGCCAGTAGGCCACGATCGCTTTGCCATTTGTCGAGCGAAACCCATAGCTGTAGATCGCGGCATCGTTTGCTGGTTCCACCGAGTTGTGATCGATACCGATCTTGATTTGCGGATCGGGATGAGTGTCGCCGAACACCGCATTCACTCGCGCCGTGGCGTAGAAGACGGGCCGCGGCTGAAAGTCAGCGGCGTGGAACGTCATACCGTGAATCATCCCGAAGTTATCGCCTTCACTCGTGCTTGTGTCGTTGATCAGCTCCCAAATAAAGGTGGGAATGCTATGCGCCCAGTTGTAGACCAGCGTTCGTGGAACATACTTAGCCTGGATAGCCTCATTCATTTGTGGCGAAAGGCTTGGAATCGAATTGTACTCATCCATCCAGAACTTAATGTCCGGACGCGTGCCGCTATGGGTCGTCACAGTGTTGCGAAGTGCAATGGTTGATGTTTGATCCACACCGCCCTTATCGAACGACTCCGGCGGCTCATTTGAATCGTAACCACCCGGATAGTTATGGTAGGCGAAGACATCAATTTCGTTCGCACACTGGCAGGCATCCAATACGCGATTCGCAAACTGGCTGCTAAGGCTCGCTTGCCCCCCGTAAACTACTTTGGCTGTGGCATCGGTCTCCCGGACCAGTTTCACGAATGCTTTCAGAAGAAGGCCGTACTCTTCCGGATTTTCATTTGGATTCCAGTAAGAACCATCCTGTTCATTCCAGAGCGAGTAGTAGTGCACTCGCCCGCGAAAGTGATTAATCATCCACTTGGAATAACGCAAGAAGGCATCAATCTGTTCAGGACCCTTCGGCGGCCAGAAGATCGAATATAAGCCAAGGTCGCGATTATGCACCCCGGAGTTGGTGGGCGTGATGGCGGTGGGAAGCTTGCCTGCTGGAGAAGTATAGATAGGATTGCCGTAAAGAAGTTGGAGTTCGACAATTGCGCCATTGTCTACTAGGGAATCGACATAATCGTCCACCTCGGGTTTGAGCTCGTACTTGCCTTTGGTCCGTTCCACCCAATCCCAACCGGTGGTGTCGGAGGTGTCTTCATATTGCCCAATACGGACATATTTGAAGCCGGCGTCGAACATTCGGCTCCACCATCTCTGGTCTGCCGGCAAATAAGGCAGGCGCGGCAGCGATGTATTCACTCCTCCCGGCGCATCGCTGATTTGCGACGATCGCCTCAATGGAATCTGGTGCGGGAAGCTGTCCTGCGCTTGAACAGGACCGAAAACCGTTAAGAAGCCGAGAGAAATCACACAGCTTCGCCAGGTGGCGTCAAAGCCTATGGTCAAAGTTACTTTCCTTTCTCGTGTGCGGTCCGTTGAAGAAGTGGCTTAGTTAGCCCTTCCAGACGTAAGTGCTGATGGACAATGCCGGTAGATCAAGATTTAGTACGCGATCTCGCCATTGCACAACGGGCTTGGCGGATTGATTTGAGCTATTCATCACTTCCATCACCAGATTTCCGTCTTTTGCGCGGAATGCCATGCAGCGCACACCCTTCATGGAACCGGTGCTTTGAACCCTGACAGCACCAGGCCTGACGAACTTGCTGAAATGCGCCAGGTAATAGTAAAGCCCGGTGTACGTCACCTTCTTGGTCTGGCGGTCAACGACGACAACAGGGTGCTGGTTGTTGTCCTTGAAATCCTCGTGTTCAGGTGACACAAGCCAAGGTCCGCCATTCTGGTCCAGAATCATGTTCCAGTAGATCCAGGCGGAAGTCCCCACTTCCAGGTCGTCAAAGATCCGATTTCCCCAGAAGTCGCCGTCGGCGTAATCTAAGTACGGCATGGGATGAGTGCGCTTTGTATCTGTATCGTAGGAATGGCAGATCTCGGTCATCCAAAGCTTTAAGTCCGGGTAATGGTGATGCAGTGCGGCGATTTTGTCGTAATCCTTCCACTCATAGCCGTGATAAGCGATCGACCCTATGTATTTGCGCGTCTTGGGGTCATCTAACATGGGCGGCAAATAACGCTCGGCATTCTTGCGGGTATTCGGCTCGCTTGGTTGGATGCCATTCTTAATTCCCTGTTGGGCGAACGCCGGGCCTACATAGTCCCGCAGAAGCGTGTGAACCTTTTCGGGCGGAATTTTGGTGTAGATGCTGGGCTCATTGAATAAGCTGACAAAGTCGATATATACGCCGGCCTTCTGATAAGCCTGCACATACTTCACATAATATTGGGCAAGAGCGGGAAAGTACTTTGAGTCAACATCCTGATTCTTGCCGCCAACCAGCATCCAATCCGGCGGATAATCCATGGGCGCCTGCAGTACAAAATGGCCAAATTCCCTGGCGCGCTTGATGTATGGAATCAATCCATTCGGCTGCAGGTCTCGGGAGATCGAGAAGAACTTGAGTGCCGTGTCGCCAGGGTGGTCATCGTAGGTGAAGAACGGTCCCGCTGCCATGAAATCGGTAGCGCCCATCACTGTCTTCATGGCTGAAAAACCAGCGCCTGCATTCACGTCGAACAATGCTTTCAAAACTTTCTGCTGATCGTCGTGGCTAAGGCTGTTCAAGCACATCATGCCCGATTCCAGGAACGATGCGCCGAAGCCAACTATCTCCTGATCGTGGACAGTATCGTTGATTTGAAAGCTTGCCTCACTCTTCCCGGCTGCATGAAAGCTGAGGCCCGGCTTCGCGCTCAGCCGGTCTCCGGCCTTCGATGTGACAAAACTACTGACCTGCTGTGCATGGCCGGCGCCGGCGAAGCTAAGGAAGCAAATGCCAAGACAAGCTGATAGGCGGCGGATGGAAGAAATCACGTGCGAGCTCCCACCAACTCGGCGCTCATGGCCACCCCGGTGTACTTTTCTACGGCATCCAGATCTAAATTGATCCCAAGACCGGGTCCCGTGGGCACAGCCAGCATCCCATCCTGGTCTAACTCCCACTTCGTTTCCACCAGATCGTCAATAAAGGGAGAACCGTTCAGATATTCAACCATGTCAGCGTCGTGAATGGCTGAAGTCAGATGCAGGTCAGCCGCCAGGCCTACTGCCGTGTTCCATCCGTGTGGAACAAAGCGTACGCCATTATCTTCGGCCATCCAGGCAATTCTCCGCTCCTCCGAAATTCCTCCCACCTTGGTTACGTCCGGCTGAACAATATCGAACGCATGGCCATCAAGCCATGGCTTGAAAGCTTGCCGCCGGGTAAGCACTTCACCGCCGGAAATCAAAACCGGCGAATTCTCGCGGAGCAAAATGTAATCGGCCAGATTGTCCGGTGTCAAAGGCTCTTCGAACCAGTGCACGCCGTAATCGGCCAGCATCAGCGCGGTCCGGGCCGCCCATTTGTACCCTTGGGTCCAGAAAGCGTCGCTGGCTCCCGCGTCCACCATCAGAAGGGAGTCTGGCCCAACGGCCTCTCGCGCGGCTTTTACAATCTGCTCGTCCAGTTGGTTATTGTGCCTGCCGAAGGGGCCCCAACCAATCTTAAAAGCTCTAAATCCCTGGGCGTGGATTTTCCGCAAATGCTCGGCCAGCGGCTCCGGCTGTTGCATCAGAATGGAGGCATAAGGCTTGACCCGCTCACGATACCGGCCTCCCAGTAGACGTCCCACCGGCTGACCGGTCGCCTTCCCGAGAATGTCCCAGAGCGCGATGTCAATGCCGCTGATGGCATGCGTAATGCTTCCGCCGCGGCCCATCCAGAATGTGTGAGCTCTCAATTTCTCGCTCACTCTCTCGGGCTCTAAAGCGTTCTCGCCAATAAAGAGAGGCTCCAGCACTTTCAGGGCTGCGTCCACTAACGCGTCGTTGGTGTAGGCTGACCCCCAGCCCACCAAACCCTCGTCTGTAAAAACCGTGACCAGCGTATGGACACAATCAGTTGGCTTGATTTCATTTGCCCAGCCACCTTCGGGAGTTGCTCCGCGCAAGCCGGCAGATACTATCTTTGTAATTCGCATTAAAACCTGAAATCCCTGAGAAAAATCACCCGCTTAAACGCTTATTGAGGCCTTCGCCAGAATCCCGCCGTCGCAAATCAAACTTGCGCCTGTCACATACGAAGCGGCATCTGAGAGGAGCCAGGCGACTGCTTCGGCAGGCTCTTCGGGCAGGGCTAATCGGCCCAGCGGTACTTCGCTTCCTATTTGCGCGCGCATGGCTGGCACATTCTCCGGGGCTACGTTGTTCCACATCAACGCTGTTTCCGTTGCGCCGGGAATAATCGAGTTCACACGGATGCCATAGCGAGCGTAATCCACTGCCATGCAACGGACAAGGGCGGAGATACCGGCTTTACTGGCGCTGTACGCTCCGGCGCCCCCTGCCGACAAGGCAACCAGGCTGGTGGGTGATGAAGTACACACAATTGATCCCCCGCCGCCACCCGCCAGCATTTTGCGGAGCGCATATTTGCAGGACAGGAAGACGCCCGTGAGGTTCGTTTCCAAAATGGCATGCCACGTTTCCAGCGGAAGCTCATGAATAAGTCCGCCCACATCAATCCCGGCATTTGCAAAGAGGCCATACGGAAAACCAAATCGCCTGTGGACCTCATCAAATGCCGCTTCCACCTGCTCTTCTGCCCTGATGTCGCAGCTCAAACCCAGTACAGACCCGGAATTGGACATCTCGGCCGTCCGCTGAGCGGCCTCTTTGTTCTTGTCGAGGATGGCGACGTTATCGCCCCGCTTCGCGCATCGCAACGCCAGGGCGCGCCCGATTCCGCTGCCCCCGCCCGTTACGACGATCGTGCGCGGCGAGGCGGCGCCCGGCCTAAAGTCCGTTGTTTGAGACATTCTTCTCCTGCCCTAAGGGCTGCTCTGCAAAGGGCTGTGAATTCTCGAACTGACCGTCGTAACCGCTGGAGAAAAAACCGGGCGTGGCGTGCCGCTTCCCAATTCTCAGCGTCAGGCCCTGCCCCTCGGATATGTCGTCCCAGACCGCCTTGCGCACCGCTTCCACATCGCGCTTCTTCAGTGCCGCCAAAATGGGCTGGTGAGCGTTCCGGAAATCGGCATCCCGCGCTCCGGAAGAGCGAACCTCTATAAACATCAGCCGCTGTGTATTCTCTAGCGTCTGCTTCACGAGGTCGAACAGCCGCCGGTTCCTTGAGGCTTTCGCCAAACAAAGATGGAACTTGGTATTGGCTTCCACAAACTCGGCGATTGCCCTGGATTTCTCACTGGAGAAGTTGTCTTTAATCAGCTTCTCCAGCTCATCTATATCGTGCTCGGTGGCGCGCACAGTCGCCAGTTGTGCAACCGTGTCTTCCAGCATCAACCGGACTTCGAAAAGCTCACAGACAGAGTGAAAACTCATCTCAGGCAGAAGATAGCCACGGTGCGGCACCACCTGCAGCAGGCCTTCATGGTGCAGCCGGTTACAGGCTTCGCGATAAGGAGTGCGGCCCACCTGGTAACGGGCCATCATCTCCGATTCGGAGAGAAAACTGCCCTCTTCAATTTCACTTTGTAAAATTGCCTTCTTCAATGCCAGGTACGCCTTCTCTGTCTGCGTTGTCTTCCGCGAACTGCTCTTTGTCATAGCGACTACGTTGTCCTTGCCATTTGTGAATGGCCGCCATAGCTGGCGCTCTGACACATCTCAGAACACCAGCTTCAACGCCACCTGTCCGATCCTGGGGTCGCGGGCCTGCGTAACAATCCCGAAAGTCCCGCTATTGATGTTGCCACTTGGGTTTATGAACTGTGCGTGGTTGAATATGTTAAAAAATTCGAACCGGAGCTGAAGGTATTTTGATTCGGTCAGGTGCACGTCTTTCAGCAGCGCGAGGTCTGAATTATTCAGTCCCGGTCCGTGAAAGAATCGCTTGTTCGCGGTTCCCAGTTGTCCAATGGCTTCCTGGCTAAACAGGCTGGTATTGAAATAAGACAAGCCGGAGCGCGGATCACGAATGTTTAAATTGCCGGGCGTGTAGTTGGGCGTGTCGACCTGGGTTCCATTTGGTCCGGTAGAAAAAGTTCCCAGTAGCGAATGGTCGTCGGTCTCGGTCAGAAAAATGGGCAGGCCGGAAGCGAATCGGCTTATCCCGGAAATGGTCCAGCCGCTGGTAAGCCGGTTCGGGTGGAACAGCTTATCAAATGGAAGATCGTAATGGTAGCTGAACACCAGGTTCTGCGGTACGTCAAAAGAAGATAATGCACGGCTCAGGCGATAATTCACAGGGTTGATCTGATCGCCCCAGCCGGAGGAGTCGTCAATGGATTTGCTCCAGGTATAGCCGGCTAGCAGTTCCAGTGGACCGGAACGATGCCGCAGGGTCACTTGCAGCGAATTGTAGTTGGAGTTGCCGATTGTGACGAAGTAGCCGTCGCTGCCGAAGGCGTTACCCAAGGGTGAGCGCGTGCCGTTCACAACTTGGCCATTGGATCTTACATAAACGCCGTTTTCACCAAAAGGACCGCACGTGCCGCTGGTCGGCGCTACTTGCGATGTCTGGCTTAAACCAAGGCATAAGCCGGGATTGCCCACGTTCGCCTCAAGATCACTCAACAAAGCGTGCGCCTGCGTCCCGACATAAGACACACCCAAAATGGTGTTTTGCCCGATCTGCCGTTGTAGGGAAAAGCTATAGTCCTCCGCATAGGGGACCCGGTTGTGAGTTCCATAGGCCGGAGAGCTGGAAATGGGTGTGAATCCTGCCCAATTGATGGCGTTGTCAGGATTGCTGGCTGATACGTTCAGCGGCGGGAACGCGACCGGGAATCGTTGTCCCTCCGGGTTTCCAGTACTGCGATCGACAAACGGAGTGCCCAAAAGCGGCGGCGTCGGGCTTACCCAGAAGTAGCCGAAAGGAGCGTCCCCCACCGCATTGAATCCTGTGACGCCTTCAAAAGCGGTGTAGAAAACGCCGAAAGATGCCCGGATGCTGGTTTTGCCGGGACCTCCTACCAGCTTGCCCAGAAGCCCTGAACTGTTATCCGGCGAATAGGCAAGCCCGATGCGCGGCGCAAAGTTGTTGTAGCGGACCGGCGCTAAAGTCTTGGGAATCCCTTTGTCGCCTGGAAAAACCCAACCCGTCGGAGCACCCGGAAACACTGCCGATTGCTGACCGGGAACAATCGTCTCCAATTGCCCGAACGCGTCAGCCCAAGGCGTGGTGACTTCCCATCGCAGGCCGTAATTCAGAACGAGCTTCGGTGTCACACGCCAGCTGTCCTGACCGTATAAACCGATATAGTGGCTGCGCAAGTGCAAAGGCTCCTGCACACCTTGCGCATAGGAGGACGGTGCGCCAATCAGGAAATCGGCAAAGTCGCTACCTGTTTCTACGCCGCTGAAGGAAAACGTCCCGTTGTTAGCGCCGAAGTCGTGTTCGGTTAGTTGATCGTAGTGAAAACTGCCACCAAACTTCATGGTGTGGGTTCCCAACACCCTCGACAAGTTATCCATCACCTGATAAGTGTTGTTGTATTGTGCAGTGGAAAAACCTGTCACTCCAATTGTGTAATTGTTGAAGCCGGTTTGGGGGACGCCCTCGGTGGCAGGCGTTAGCGCCACAATTCCAAGGCTATTCACCCCGGTGGCATAACCAAGTGAGGAGAGACTCACCCCGGTGCCCCCTTGAGCTTCATTTAGAAATGCGGTGGTGCGCATGAAGTGGATGCGGAATTCGTTCACCACCTCTGGCCCGAAGTTCTTAGTATCCGCTATGTTCGCCATTTGAGCTTGGCCCGGTGTCACCGAGGAGAAGCCTGGCACATTCGATCCGCCTGAATAGGGACTGACCACGTTGTAATTATCGATGAAGTAGTAACCGGCTATCGCGCCGATGGGGCTGTTATAGTCAATTCGGAAACTGCCTTTGTTGTCGTTCAGGTTCTGGTTGTAGGCAGACGTTGAAAAGTACTGGCCGTTGTTTGGCGTTGGAATGTACTTCAGCTCATTCTGTGCAATGGGACTGATTGCCGATTGCGGAATGACGGCGTTGGGGAAGACGCAGTTTGCACTCGAAGCGCAGCCGGGCGTGTAGTAAGGCTCACCGGCCGCGACCCCATACCCTAACTTCTGAGAAAGCTGATTGGCCCAGTAAGCTCCGTTCACATTTCCGCTCAGTTGACTCGCCAGATCTGAAACGTTGCCCGTCCGGTCGGCCAACGACGGAACCAGAACATCGCCGGTAGATTGGCCCAGGATTTGCCTCGTTCCCTGGTAATCCACAAAGAAGAATAGTTTGTCGCGGATCACCCGGCCGCCGAACGTTCCTCCAAATTGATTCTGAACGAAACTGCTTCTGGTGGGGCTATAGAAATTCCGTGCATCCAGATCTGTATTTCGAAGAAACTCGAACAGGTCGCCATGGAAGTCATTCGTGCCGGATTTCGTAATGGCGTTGACTTGTCCGCCGGCATAATTTCCATATTCCGCATCGAAATCATTGGTCAAAATGCGGAATTCCGCTATCGAGTCCAGGTTCGGGATAATGGCCGTGCCCATGGCGCCGCCCTCTTCGACGTTGCCACCATTCACCATGAAGCCGTTTGAGGATTCGCGTTGTCCACTGACTGACAAGCTGCCCGGATTCAGATCTCCTGAAACCGACAAAGCACTGTACTGTCCTGAAGAAACGGGTGTGACGCCAGGTTGCAGCGCCAGTAAATCCGTATAGCTGCGGCCATTGAGCGGTACAGTAGTCATCTTGGTGCTGTTAATAACCTCGCCCATCTGCGAACTGGTGGTTTCCACTTGGATAGCGGCAGCATCTACTGTGACCTCCTGATTCGCCGCGCCCAGTTGCAGGGAAACATTTGCGGTTAGAGCAGTATTGACGTCCAGGGTCAGCCCCGCCACTTTATAAGCCTTGAAGCCGTTCGCCTGGACTTCCAGGTCGTAGCGCCCAACCGCTAAAGACGGGAATGAATAATAGCCTTGCGTATCAGTATGAGTTTCTTGCTTAACGCCAGTCTGTGTATTGACCGCGGACACGGCGGCCCCAGGCACCAGCGCCCCTGATGGGTCGGTGACCGTGCCCGCGATGCGCGCGGACACGTCTGAGTACATCGGGGTGGCCAGCAGGAAAAGACAGAATGCCGCGCCGACGATGCGGGCCATTCCATGAAATTGAGAACAACGCTGGCGATTCCACCAAGCGCGGGATTTATCTACAAACAACATCTGCTCTTTGGGAGACATGCTGGTTAACCTCTTCTTGCAACTGATTCGTGCCGGAATCCGTTAAATGAAGCTCGTGTATCGTCTTCGCACGTTTGGAAAAAAGTATACAGGCAATATACGATACGGCGCAAGCAAAACTTGCAAATAAGTTACAGTTCTAGGCAAATTTGCGCTTTGTTGGGTGTATACGTAAATAGTCTTGACATAAATAATATACGATTCGTATACTTGCACCTAAGCTTGTTTGGCCGTTGCCGCTGTTCTTCGACTCGCTTTGTCGCAGCCAGTCCGTGAAAACGCACCGAACCCGCCCGCCAAGTAAAATGTGCGCTAGGTTTCAACTGGAAGTGCAGCTAAGGAGTACGGAACGAAACAACTACCCGCAATGCGAAACCAGCAGTCAACCGGCGTAGCCGCCGTGTCGGCTCCGCACGCCTTAGAGCGCCGGCTTGGGACCGTAGACGCCGCTTTGATCATCGTGGGCATTGTCATTGGCTCGGGAATTTTCATCCTTCCGAACGTCATTGCGCAAGCCTTACCATCCAGCGCCGCCATCTTGTCAGTCTGGATTGTGTCCGGCGTTCTGTCGTATTTCGGCGCGCTTGCCTATGCCGAACTCGGAGCCATGATGCCCGAAACCGGCGGCCAGTACGTTTTCCTGCGTGAAGCATATGGGCCGCTCTGCGCGTTTGTCTGTGGTTGGACGTTCATGCTGGTTGTTATAGCCGGGGGGACTGCCTTCCTGGCCGCGGGCTTTGCGATTTATCTTGAGCACTTCATCCCTCTGTCTCCGCTGGCATCTAAAAGCGCCTCCATCGCGCTTGTCTTGCTTCTTTCCGCCCTCAACTATGTAGGCGTTCGGGAAGGTGTCTGGGTGCAGCGCATTTTTACTTCCCTTAAGATTGGCGGCATCCTGTTTCTCGCAGCCAGCGCGTTTTTGTTGCCTTCTATCAGGCAGGCCTCAACGGCAGCATCCGCTCCCGGCATCTCAATCGATCAATTTGGCGTTGCTATGCTGGCGTGTCTGCTCGCCTACAACGGTTGGACTTACATCAGCTTCGTTGCTGGTGAAGTCCGCAATCCAGGACGAAATCTGCCACGCAGTCTGTCTCTAGCCATGCTGATTGTGATGGCATTATATGTTCTTGCCAACGTCGCTTATCTGAGACTGCTGACGATAGCGGAAATTGCTCAGTCGGAACGGGTCGGAGCTACCTTGGCCACCAGAACTCTTGGCGTTGCCGGCGGCAATATACTATCGCTGATCATCCTGGCCTCCATCATCGGGGCGATAAACGGCTGCATCTTAACGGGAGCCCGCATTCCGATGGCCCAGGCGCAGGATGGTCTCTTTTTTCCGGCTTTCACGCGGATACATCCCAGATTCAAAACACCTGCATTTGCGATTGCCATACAAGCAGTCTGGACCAGCGTGTTGATCATTAGCGGCTCTTACAAGACCCTGGTCTCTTACGCAATCCTGGCCGCATGGATCTTCTATACGTTGAGTGTGGCGGCCGTGTTTGTTCTCCGCCGAAAATATCCGGATGCGCCCAGGCCCTATAGGATGTGGGGCTACCCATACAGCCTGCTTCTTTTTGTTGCCGTGTCGTTATGGTTTATTGCCAACTCGTTCTTTACGCAGCCGGTGCCGTCGTTTCTGGCGCTCCTGATTGCCGCCACTGGCGTGCCGGCCTATGCCATCTGGCGCAAGTCAGCAAAGTTTTCAAGCTTATATTCCCGATGATGCAGCTAAACGGCTGTAGGAGATCAACAATGTTAAAGAAACGCTTTCTGGTTTTAGGCATTGCGGCGTTTGCCGCACTCACCTATTCCGTCCCATTGCACGCTCAGTCCGGCAGTGATACGCCGCCGTATCTCGACCCCAAGCAGCCGATCGAGGTTCGCGTTGACGACTTGATGAGCCGTATGACGCTCAAGGAAAAGGTAGGCCAACTGAACCTGCCTTGTGTATATGTCAACGAACTCGGCAGGGACATTCCTTCGAAGCAAGCAGCCTGCCGCAAATTCGCTGCCGGAACCTACACCGATGAGATTGGTCCTGGCTGCGGATTCTTTACCTTGGCCAATGAAATACTCCACGACGGTACGCGCCAGCAGGCGGAATACTTCAACGAATTGCAAAAAATTGCGCTGACCCAGACGCGCCTGAAAATTCCGCTTTTGGAGGACGAAGAAGGTACTCACGGCGCCATGTTTCCCGGCGCAACGGTGTTCCCGGAAGGTCTCGCCATCGGCAGCAGCTTTGATCGCGACCTGGTCAGGTCTATATACGCCACTGCGGCATCCGAAGCCCGGTCCGTTGGCATCCACATGCTATCGACGCTGGTTTCCGAGTTAGACCGTGATCCTCGAATGGGCCGAAATGAGGAAGCCTACACCGAAGATCCTTATCTTTACTCGCGGATCATTGAGGATATCGTCAGCTCGGTCCAGGGAAAAGATATTTCGGCGTCGGATAAGACCATCGCCGTTTTGACCGATTTCCCCACCCAAAGTGAACCCTCCAGCGGTTTGGAACGCGGGGCTGTTGAAGTTTCGGAGCGCTCTTTGCGCGAGAACTATCTGCTCCCGTGGATGGCTGGCATCCAGAAAGCCGGCGCATTAGGCGTGATGGCCGGATATCCCGAGATTGAAGATATCCCGGAACACGCGTCCGAAAAGTGGAACAACGATATTCTCCGCCAGGAACTTGGCTTCCAGGGCGTAGTGGAAAGTGAAGGCGGTGGCTTCGGCACCTTAGTCTACGAAGACATCGTCAGCACGCAAAAGGAAGCGGGTGCGCTGGCACTGAAAGCGGGAGTGGACCTCGATATCACTTACGAACCCGCCTACATGGGTCCGCTGATTGAAAACGTCAATGAGGGCCGCGTTCCCATGTCGCTGGTTGATCGCGCTGTGCGGCGAGTTTTGGAGTTGAAGTTCCGCCTGGGTCTATTTGAACATCCCTATATTGATGTGGACCACGCTCTCCAGACCGTCCACTCCAAAACGAATCAGGACTTGGCATTGCGCGCCGGCCGCGAAGGCATTGTGCTCCTAAAGAACGAAAAAAATACTCTTCCGCTCAAGAAGAGTCTTAAATCCATCGCTGTCATTGGACCCGATGCCGAGAATTTGTTGAACTTCCTGGGCGACTATTCACCTCACAAAGTTCTACAGCACGTAACCACTGTTACCGAAGGCATCAAGTCTAAGGTCGACCCGGGCGCTAAGGTGGTTGCGGTGAAAGGCTGCAGCGTGATGGGTAGCGATAAGAGCGGTTTTGCTGAGGCCATTCGCGCTGCCAAGAACGCCGAGGTCGCCATCGTGGTTGTGGGTGAACATCAAGGCTCAAATGACAAGGATGAAGACAAAGACCGTCCCACCGATGGCGAAGGCCATGACGTAGCGAGTCTCGACTTGTCGGGCGTTCAGGAGGACTTGGTGAAAGCCATTTACGACACAGGAACACCCACCATCGTTGTCCTGGTCAACGGTCGTCCTCTCTCCACACGTTGGACTGCCGAAAACGTCCCCGCATTGGTGGAAGCCTGGCATCCCGGCGAACGCGGCGGCGAAGCGGTCGCCGACGTCCTGTTCGGAGATTACAATCCTACCGGACGCCTGGCGATTACCATTCCTCGCCACGTGGGTCAATTGCCGGCTTACTACAACTACAAGCCTGGAAAAGGTTATTGGATTAATGGGGAACATCGTGGCTATGCCGATATGCCGGCCACGCCGCTTTATCCATTTGGTTACGGCTTGAGCTACACGCAATATCAGTACAGCAATCTTCACATTGAGCCGGCCGAAATCCGCCCTGAAGGCGAGACAAAGGTAACCGTGGAAGTGAAGAACACCGGCAACCGCCCTGGTACAGAGACCGTGCAACTCTACACTCATCGCATGACCGGCCCCGTCGCCACTCCAGTGAAGCAACTCCGAGGGTTTGAGCGCGTTGACCTGCAACCCGGTGAATCGAAAACCGTGACCCTCAACCTCACGCCTGAAGACCTGCAGTTGCTGGACCGCGATATGAAGTGGCGCGTAGTTCCGGGCAATGTCCAGATCATGGCGGGCGCTTCTTCTGAAGATCTGCCGCTGCAAGGCGTTCTGAAAATCGTCCCATAGAACCAGTTGGCCGCAGCCGGCGGACGCCGGCTGTGTGGCTGCTTTGATGTACAACAGCAATAGCCTTTTGAGAGAACAACTATGATCCGGCCCCTTCGTCTTTTCTGCCTTCTTGCCGCGGCAACCCTTGCCTGCGGTTGTGCAGCTTCCGCCGCCAGCCTGCGCGCAGCCGTGGCGCGAGTCGACATCACGCCCCCACCCGGGGAGCAAATGTGGGGCTATGAAGGCCGCACGAAGGGGGCCACCGGAACACTCGATCCCCTCTATGCGCGGATACTCATTCTCGAAGCGGGCGACAAGCGCTTAGGCATCGTGACTCTGGATTTGGGGCGCGCATTCGGACCCGCCTCCCTGCAGCAGCTTCGTGATGCCGCCAAACACGACGGCGTTTCCTGCCTGTTAGTCGCCGCCTCGCATACGCATTCCGGCCCAATCGTTCAGGATGAATATCGCGACGGCACGCCTGCATGGGAAAAGAAGGCTCTCAGCGGTATTGAGAATTCCATCAGGGAGGCCGCGGGCAAGCTCGAGCCCGCGCAACTCGGCGTTGGTTATGGCGAAGCATACATCGGGCACAACCGCCTGAAAGTGAATGAGGACGGCACCGTCTCCTGGTTCGAAATCAACCCGACCCAGATCCCCACGGCGCCCGTCGACCCCACCGTATCCGTGTTGCGCGTCGACAAAGCCAATGGCAGCCCCATGGCAATCCTGGTCAACTATTCCTGCCACCCTGTTATTTTCGGACCCGACAACCTGCAATACTCAGCCGATTTTCCAGGTGTCACAACACATGTAATTGAGAGCGCCTTCGGCGGTAACGCCATGGCGTTCTTCCTTCAAGGCGGACCCGGTGATATCAATCCCTACTACGCGGTCACGCCCCTCAAGGAGGATGCCGTTGGCCGCCGCGATTGGACCGGGAAGACTTTAGGGGATGAAGCGGCCCGTGTCGCGATGAATATCAGAACTGAGCCGGACAAAAACGCCTCCATCGATTTCGTTGAGGAACAACTGCCTATGCACATCCGCTGGGATGTGGAAGGTTTTCGCCTGGGCCTCAAGCGTTTCCTGGGAGACGCTTATGATAAATACGCCACCACCATCTCATCCACCATTACTTTGCCCCTGATGACCGTCATGATTAACCGTCAAATTGGCCTGATGACGGCTCCCGGTGAACCCTTCGTTGACTTTCAGATTAACTGGCGTCAGCGTTGCCCCGTACGGCACGCCTTTTTCCTCGGCTACACAAACGGCTATGTCGGCTATCTCCCCACTATTCGCATGGCCTCACTGGGCGGCTATGGCGCAGGCAGCTCCAGCACCTGGGTGGAAGTAGGCGCCGGCGAACGAATCGTGGACAAAGCCGTCGTCCACATGTACGAAATGATGGGACGCCTGTTCTCCGAGCCCGAAGAAATCCGCAAGAACTCAGCCCAATAACGGCCTAAGCTCATAACGACCGTCTTTTGGGAATGGCGATCAGCAGACCACCGGTTATGCTCGCCGAACGCTCATGTCCCGGACCGAAACTGTAATCGTAGCCTGGTTCCAGATACCAGCCGAACTTATGCGTTGTCGACGGCCAGAACATGAAATCCAGCACGATCTCCCCACCGAGTGCGTTAGCGGTCTTCCCGGAATCTCTCGCGTAAATCCACTCTGGCCCAACGCCAAACATGAATTCCAGCTTCTTTGAGAGGGTCCAAGGCTTTTTGAACAAAAGGTCAGTGCTCCATTCGGTCGAGTGACGCCTGAAGAGAGGAGTCGTGCCCATCTCGAGTTCCAGCCAGTTCTCAATTGGAGTTACTTCAACAGCAAAACTGGGTCCGTAACTCGAGCTGCCGTCCTTGAGACCCCAGCCGGCAGCCCCTCCCAGTTCCACCACTGCCGCCGGCTCTTCATCCACTGATTGCGCCAGTGCACACCAGGAACAGAGAAGTAAATATCCAACCAACACACCCTTGCTCGCCTGCATAAATCCGCTCTAGAATGACTATAGAGCAGGGCAGCTAAGCGAATGGAACTATCGACCAACTGGCAAACAAAGGCTGACCGTCTGGAGTGCCACTGGTCTGAAGTAGGCGAACGCTTCCAGTCCAGGCCACCTTGGTTTAAAGACGACTCCACAGCAACCATTCCTCGTTCGACATTGCATTTCGCAAACCTCAGCCCATTTGGAGCGGCGCGATGGTACTGCTTTTCCAATGCCTGCGATGCTCACACTAAACTTCATCACGGCACCGCAATTTAGCACGCCCGTCCTCACTTAACCCCAACGATATACTCGCTTGGAATGACCGGAACTTACCTGGCGCTAGACCTGGGAGCAGAAAGCGGACGCGCCATCCTCGCAACGCTCGGCGCGCACAAACTAGAGCTCAAAGAACTACATCGCTTTTTCAATCAACCCGTCCGCCTCCCAACCGGTCTCTACTGGGATACTTTGGGCCTGTTTCGTGAAATCTGCGTCGGCATCCGCGAAGCGGCCAAACAGTCGGAAACACTCGATGGTATCGCGGTCGATACGTGGGGCGTCGATTTCGGACTGCTTGGGACGCGACGGAAGCCTGCTCGACAATCCGCGTCACTACCGCGATGAGCGAACCGCCGGACTTATCAAAGAAATTCGCAGCAAAATCCCCGATGCCGAACTCTTTCGGCAATCCGGTGTTCAGTTCATGGAGATCAATTCGCTCTACCAGTTATACGCGGCTCAGCGTGATCTGCCGCACGTGCTGGCCGAGGCTTCGCATCTGCTGTTTATGCCCGATCTCTTCAACTACTTCCTCACCGGGTCCATAGCCGCCGAGCGAACCATCGCCAGCACGTCGCAGTTCTATGATCCGGCACGAAAGCAATTTGCCACAGACATGCTGCGCAAACTGGGCATCCAAGCCGGCTTTCTGCCACCTTTAATTGATCCTGGTCGTGAACTCGCCCCGCTACTTCCCCGCGTGGCTGAAGCCGCCGGTTTGAAGAACGAAGCAATCGTCTACACCACCGGTTCGCACGACACAGCTTCAGCCGTCGCCGCCGTGCCCGCACAGGGCGCCGACTGGTGCTACATCAGTTCGGGTACCTGGTCCCTCATGGGAGTTGAGCTGGATGAGCCGGTAATCAACGCGGCCTCTCTTGCCGCCAACTTTACCAATGAAGTAGGCGTTGCCAATAAAATTCGACTCCTCAAAAACATCCCCGGCCTTTGGGTCTTGCAGGAATGCCGGCGAGCCTGGGAGTTAGAGGGGAGAACTTTCACTTACGCCGAGTTGATGGAACAGGCCGCAGTCGCTAAGCCGTGTGAAACCATTCTTGATTTGGATCAATTTATCTCACCGGGCAATCATCCGGCCAGGATCGCGCAGCACTGCCGTGAAACACATCAGGAAGTGCCGGAAGGAATCGGCTGCATTGCACGAGTCATCCTGAACAGCCTGGCTATGCGTTACAAGCAGGTCTTGGAGACACTGGAATCACTCACAGCCAAACGAATCAATATCATCCACATCGTGGGTGGGGGCTCTCGTAACACGCTGCTGAATCAGCTCGCGGCGAATGTCACCGGCCGCACCGTCATAGCTGGGCCGGCTGAAGCAACCGCCGCCGGAAACGCTCTGGTTCAAGCCATGGGCGCTGGTGAGATCGATTCTCTGGAAGAACTGCGGGCCATTATTCGCCAATCATTCGAAGTAGAAGAGTTTCGGCCTAAGTAATTAGCGCGCCCCTCTAACGAAGAACCTCTCCTTATCAATACCGGGATCAACCGCGACATCGAAGAATCCCACCATCATCTCCGCCCACGTCTGCTCTCCCCAGGTCACCGTGGCCTCCGGGTCGGGATTATGCAGATTGCCAGCCGAGTTGTCGAACGTAGCTAGTGCCTGCAAATGGGTGCCGGCCCTCAGTGGAATCGGCGTCGCTTCGCGATAACTAAGCTGCCAATAGAAGTCATACCGCGGAACCTTCAGCAGTGTTCGAATCCGTCCATGCGGCTCGACAATGTTGTACTCGAATGATTTCCCGCGCAAGTGCATGTGCGGAAAAAAGCTCAGTAGCAGGGCGTCGTTTGGAATGGTGCCCTGCACTTCCACTTGGTAGTTCGGATCGCCGGGCGGAATTGAAAAGTGGTCATTCGTCAGTTGCAGTGTGAGGACGCGTTTCGATGGCGGGCTTTTGGCGAACACCAGGCCGATGCTTGTCTGGTCTTGCGTCGCTTCATACTGACCGTGCACGGCGTAGTGCATCTGCAAAATGATGTCAGAGCCGGCCGGAACAAACTTAGCGAACCCCTCCGGCCAGGCGTCTGGCGAACTCCCCGGCGCATACACCAGCAAAATATCGCTGTCGGTCCACATGGCGTCGCGCTTCTGCGCTGGATCGGTCAAATCCTCAGCGCTGAATGCTTTTCCAAACGGCGCGCCGCGCAGCCATTTCGAGCCTGGCTCGCGGATATAGGCCACCGCATGGTGAACCACCGCGCGATTGCCGGGACGAATCTCCGACATGCGAATCCAGCGGTCTTCTTTGAAATGAGTGGGCAGAATAATGTATTGATAAGGCACATCGGCATGCGCCGGCAGACGCTTGGGCTGCGGCATGGTCAGCACCACATCAGGCTGATCAATACTCCAGCCTTGGGGCCAGGCTTTGGAAGGCGGCCGGTCTTTACTCTCTCCGGCCGGCGTATGTGCCGCTGACCAGGCGGCAAGGGTTGCAATCTCTTCTGGTTTTAGCGATGGATCATTCGAAAAGTGCCCGCAGCAAGGATCAGCAAACCAGGGAGGCATACTGCGGTTCGCCGTTACCCGAGCAATCGCCCCTGCGTACTTCCGCGCCTCTTCAAACGTCTCAAGCGCGAACGGCGCAATCTGCCCGGCTCTGTGACAGCTTTGACAATGCTCCTGCAAAATGGGAGCAACGTCCTTGTAGTAAGTAGGCTCGCCGGCGCCGAAACCGCACCAGCTAAGCAACACCAGCAAACCGCTAACTCTTGTCGTAAAAAGCTGGCGGCATGCTGGGCCAGCGCGGTTCACGCCTCTCCTTGAAAGCCGCGACTCCTTCTTTGAAATCATTGCCCGACATAACTCTGTCCCGTAATTCTCCAGCTACCTTGCCGGCTTCTTCTGAATTTACAAATCTGGAGCGCTTTACATATTCAAGCCCCGCTGAAATCGCCTCCGGACTGGATTTGGCAATCTCACGAGCCATCACCTTGACACGATCATCCAGTTCTACCGCTGGACAGACCTTGTGCACCAGCCCCCACTGCATCGCTTCCTCAGGATGAAACAGGTGGCCCGTAAGGCTTGCCTGCAGAGTGCGGCGGTTTCCGATGGCCGCCTCAACCGCGCGGTAGATGAAAAACGGCCAAAGCCCTATGCGAATCTCCGGCAATCCAAAAACGGCTTTGTCCGACGACATCACAACGTCGCCTTGTGCCACCAAACCCAAGCCGCCGCCGAGCGCAGCCCCTTGTACAGCAATCACGATAGGCTTTAGCGAACGGATACCCATGGTGAAGAGCTCATCATGCAGCCGGTTGAACTCCGCCCCGGGAGTGGTTTCGTCCAGGTCCATACCCGCGCAAAAAACACTTCCGTTCGCGCAAAGCAGGATACAACCGATATCCCCATTGCTCTGCGCGGCATTGACCTGATCGATAATCGCATTGCACATCGGCGCGGTCAGCGCATTGCGCTTATCTGGGCGGTTAAGCGTGAGATGTAGTACACGTCTCTTGATATGACTCAGGATTTCCATGAAAAGAATCCGCCCCGTTTATATCACGAGCCCATCAACTGAACCGGAACGTGTTCTGTGTGCGCATGGGCGCAGGCGATTGAGAGGGCCATATTCACATACTCGCGCGTCTTTTTCGGGTCTATAAGGGCATCACAGTGGCCGCGGGCAGCCGCGTATTTTGCGTCAAGCCAGCGGTTGTAATCGGCTCGCGTACGCGCTATCTTCAGCTCCAGGTCGGCCGGAATGGGAGCTCCCGCCGCCTTGAGTTTTTGCAATTCGGGACCATAGATCGCCTGAATCGCAGAATCGCCTTCCATTACGCCAATGCGCGCGGTGGGCCAGCTGAAGGTAAAGCTGGGGTCGAAGCCCTGGGCCGCCATTGCGTAATATCCGGCGCCGCTCGCGTGATTCACGGTCAGAACTATTTTCGGCGTTGTGGTGCAAGCCATCGTCTCCACCATCTGCGCCCCGGCTCGAATGATGCCCCCAACTTCCGCGTCCACCCCAACCATGAAGCCGGAGACATCTTGAATGTAGATCAAGGGCAAGCTATGCCGTTCTGCGTTTTCTACGAAGTAGGCCACCTTGCGAGCCGATTCGGTGTAAACGATGCCACCCACTCTTGAACCGGAGGGCGTTTTCAGGAAACCGCGCCGGTTGGCAATGATCCCCACAGGACGGCCGTTGAGCCGGGCCGTAGAGCAGAGCATTTCCGGTGCGAAATCGGGCTGAAATTCCAGAGAATAGCCCTTGTCCACAATTCGTTCAATGATGTCTTCCACCCGGTAGGGCAACCGGTGGTCCGGCGGCAAAACATCGTAGAGCCCCTCCTGGGATAGCACCGGAGGCTCTCCCTCTGTCTTCGCCGCAGGTTCGGGCATCTGCCGGAACTGTTCGCGAATCAGGTTCAGGCAAGCGGCATCATCTGCCGCGCAATGATGCGCCACGCCGCTCACAGAGGTGTGCATGCGAGCCCCACCCAAACTTTCGCTGTCAGTCACTTGGCCCACCGCGCCCTTCACCAGGTTCGGCCCGCCTAAGCCCATAAAGCTGGTTTTGTCCACCATAATGATCACGTCGCTGAGCGCGGGCAAGTAGGCGCCTCCGGCGATACAGGGACCCATCACCGCCGCAATCTGAGGAATGCGCAGTCTTCTTCGCATTAACGAGTTGTAGTAGAAGATTCGGGCCGCGCCGTACTGGCCGGGAAAAATACCATCCTGCAAAGGCAGATTAACGCCCGCCGAGTCCACCAGATAAATAATCGGCACTCGATTCCGCATGGCGATTTCCTGGGCTCGCAGAATTTTCGTGATCGTCTCCGGCCACCACGCCCCGGCTTTCACCGTTGCATCATTAGCCACAATGACCGCCGGGCGGCCCTCAATCACTGCAAGCCCGGTGATGACGCCTGCCGCAGGCGCTTGTCCCTCGTACTGGTCGTAAGCGACCAGCAGTCCGATCTCAAGGAAGAAGCTTTCTTTATCGATCAGGGCGGAGATGCGCTCGCGTGCGGTCAGCTTTCCGTCCTTGTGCTGCTTTTCGATTTTGGCGGGACCGCCGCCCGCCTTAAGACGCTGACTCAAAGTGCCCAGTTCGGCGACTAGGCTTCGCATATCGCGTCCGGGCGGTGGCATAAACGGCTGGCACTTGCTAGTCTAACAATCAAAAGCCGTCAATCATGCTCGCCATTGACCAACGAACTCTACGAATCACGTGGACAGTCTTTCTCTTCCTGCTCCTGTTACTGATCGTTTATCAGATCCGAGAGACATTGCTGGTGTTTGCAGGCGCAGTGTTTTTCGCCTACATGCTGTCGCCGACCGTAGCGCTGATTGAGCGCTTTCTGCCAAAGCGGCGCACACTCGCGCTGGGTATCGTCTATATATGCCTGGTTGGACTGCTCGTCGGACTTGGTTTTGCGCTGATTCCGACATTAGCCTCCGAAGCCACCAGCTTGGCGTCCCAACTCCCGAACCTGGTCAGTAAGGGAAGAGCGGCAACGTTACCCCTGCCTCATTTCCTGGAGCCGATGCGGGACCAGGTCCTCGTAGCGCTAAACAATGAAGCGGCAAATTTACAGAAGAGCGTCGTGCCCTTTATACAGTCGGCAAGTTCCAAGATATTGACCGGCGTGGGAGCTGTGATACCCATCATCCTGGTACCCATACTCGCTTTCTTCTTCTTAAAGGACGCACGCTCTATCCGTTCTGCCTTCGTCGAGGTCTTCGATTCAGAAGCCCGGAGGTCAACTGTAGATTCGATTCTGTCCGAATTGCACTTGATGTTGCAAAGCTACATCCGGGCCTTAGTGATTTTAGCGACGTCGGCGTTTGTGGCCTGGGCCATTTTTCTCACCGTGCTGCGCGAACCTTATGAATTGCTGCTGGCGGGCTTGGCAGGAATTCTGGAATTCATTCCCGTCATCGGTCCACTCGTGGCGCTTGTGATTATCCTGCTAGTCTCCGGTATCGCCGGCTCGGGAGGCCTCTTGTGGGTCATCGTGTTCTGGGGCGTTTACCGCGTCTTCCAGGATTACGTTCTGAATCCCTACTTGATGAGCTCAGGCGTCGAAATCCATCCGCTGCTCGTTTTGTTTGGAGTGCTGGCCGGCGAAAAAATCGGCGGCATCGCCGGAATGTTCTTCTCCGTGCCAGCGCTGGCAATGCTACGAGTGGTTTATACCCATGCCCGGCTTTCTGCCGCCGGGCGTCGTCTGGCTAGGACGGTTTAGCTATTGGCGTTGTTCCAAGCCCAATAGACGCCCATCGCTGCAATGGCTACCGCGTACACAATGGCGGCGACCAACAATCCGTTCTTCACCTTGTCGATCATTTCCAAACGGCGGCCCAGCACCGTTTGCGTGTTGATGATGCTGTCATCATGGGTATCGTTATGCAGGTGAATATAGGGGTCGTCATGATTCTCAAGCCAATGCCTGTAGAGATAGATGCCCACTAAAAAGACAGTCAGCACTCCGAAGAGGCTGAGGTGTAGAGGAAAGTTCATAAAGCAATCACTCCTTTTTGGTGCTCTTCTGGCGCGATCATACGCCTGTTTTTCGTCCTTTTCAAGAGTTTTTTATAGCCCCGATATAATCACGTTTTTCCCTTTGTGCCACCTTCCATCGACTGGTTCCCGCTGATTTTGAGCTTGCGCGTCGCGGCGCTGGCCACGCTGTTTGTGGTCACGGCAGGCACGGCTGTCGCCTACGTGCTGTCGCATAAGACCTTCCCCGGCAAGGCTTTGCTGGAATCCGTCATCACTCTTCCGCTGGTGCTTCCACCGACCGTGCTCGGCTATTATTTGCTGGTGTCTGTGGGCCGCCAATCGCTGCCGGGCGTGATCTATGAGAAGCTCTTCGGCCAGCCGCTGGTGTTCACATGGCAGGCGGCTGTTGTGGCCGCACTCATCCACTCCACCCCGTTGTATGTTCGATCGGCGCGCGCGTTGCTGGAAACGGTTGACTATCGCTATGAATGGGCAGCACAAAGCCTTGGCGCATCGGAGATGCGAACGTTTTTCAGCATCACTCTGCCTCTGGCCTGGCGTGGCTTGAGTTCGCTTGCCTCGTTGAGCTTTGCGCGATCTTTGGGCGATTTCGGCGTCACCATGATGGTTGCCGGAAACATTCCGGATCGAACGCAAACATTGTCCGTTGCGATTTTCGATGCCGTGGAATCCGGTAATGGGCAACTGGCCCGCATGCTGGTGATTGCGATTTCGGTCATTGCCCTATTGCTGGTCTGGGGCGCCGGATCGGTGTCGCGGTATTCGCGCACCGGTGGGGTTTGATTGAAACTCGACGCCAAGATCCGGAAGCTGTTGCCGGCCTTTCAACTCGATATCGCTATTCAGGCGGATGCGCGCACCATCGTTTTGTGGGGCGCAAGCGGTGCAGGGAAGACGCTGACGCTGAATTGCCTGGCCGGCTTTAGCCGCCCGGATTCGGGGCGCATCCTGCTGGGCGAGGAGCTCTACTTTGATGGGGCGACAAAGGTTCACGTGCCTCCACAAAATAGACGCTGCGGCTACATTTTTCAGGATCACGCTTTGTTTCCGCACATGACCGTCATCGAGAACCTGCGCTTCGCCGCAAGCGTCGCGAATCACCCGCCCAAAGGCAAGCTGAAGGAGTTGGTAGAGGCCTTTGAACTGGGGGAACTGACCCACCGTAAACCGGCGCAGCTTTCGGGAGGCCAGCAGCAGCGTGCGGCGCTGGCGCGAGCCATGCTCCGCAACCCGCACACACTGCTGCTGGACGAGCCCACGCAAGGCTTGGACGCGAGGTTGAAACGCAACTTCTTCGAGCTTTTGCACCAGACGCGGGAGCGTTCGGAAGCTTTGATCGTTCTGGTAACGCATGACTTGGATGAATGCTTTGAAATTGGGGATTACATCTGCCTCTTGAACAACGGCAAGCTGATACAGTCTGGCGCGACGGACTCGGTTTTTGCGAAGCCCGCCAGTGTGGAAGTGGCAAGGTCGCTGGGAATCTACAACGTGCTTCCAGCCGAAATTGAGTTTCTGGACCCGGGGCGCAACCTCAGCCGGTTGCGCATGCTGGGCGCGTTGTGGAACGGACCTTACTTCAAGGGCCACCTCCTGGGAGACCATGGATTTGCCGTCTTCCGGGAGACTGCTCTTAAGATCGGGAACGAAGGGCATCCGCGAACGGTTCTGGCCTTAAAGCCATACTCGCGCGGTGTACGCTTGGATCTGGGAGACGGCTTGTCGGCGCTGTCATTGACGACTGAAACGCGTGACATTCGCGTAGGATCGAACGTACGCGTGAACGTCGATGCGTCTGAACTTGTCTTCCTCTCCAAATGAAGCGTTATTACATCACGGATCGAAAAGCCGCGGGGGGATTCGGGCCGCTTCTCGAGATCATCCGCGACCAGATGCATCTGGGCGTTGACTACATCCAGATTCGCGAGAAAGACTTGGCTGCGCGCGCGCTGTTTGAGTTCTCGCTTGCCGTTTTGGAGGCGCGAGCCCGGATTCACACGCGGCAGCCTACCAAGATTCTGCTCAACTCGCGGGCCGACGTGGCCATTGCCATTGGCGCCGATGGCGTTCACCTGCCGTCAGATGCTCCGAAGCAGACTTTGCCCGGGTTGATCGTAGCCAGGTCCTGCCACACCATCGAAGAGGTCGGCTCAGCGAAGGCGGACTTTCTTGTTTTCGGGCCTGTTTTCCAAGGGCACCATCAGAAGCCTGGAATCGGGCTGGACGAGTTGAAAGCGGCTTGCCAGATGGGCAAGCCAGTGTTTGCGCTAGGCGGCGTGGGTTGGGACAACGCTCAGCAATGCATGGCAGCCGGCGCTGAAGGAATTGCTGGCATTCGACTGTTTCAAGATCCATAGTGATACCGTCTAAGCGAAGAGTGTTTCGTTTAAAGCCTATTTTCGCTGTGTGTCTGGCTACGGTTGCCATGCAGGCCCAGGCGCCGCAACAGCCGGGGCAGCTAGCGAGCAATGACAGGGCGCTGACGAACAAGGAAAAGTTCAAGTTCCGCGTGATTGAAAGCCTTGAGTTGCAAGGTTTTGCGGGAGCTATGGCAGGCGCTAGTTTCCAACAGGTGCTCCATACCCCGCACGAGTGGGGCCATGGGGTGGAAGGTTATGCAAAGCGCTACGCCTCCACATTTACGACTGCATTAACATCACAGGCGCTGGATTATGGTTTTGAGACGCTGCTCAAGGAAGATCCTCGGTATTTTCCGTCAAACAGCCGTTCAACAAAGGCGAGAATCTGGAGTGTCATCAAACAGACGTTTGTCACCAGGACCGATGCCGGGAACACCACCCCTGCCTACGCGCGCTTAGCCAGCGCCTTTGCCACCGGTCAGATCACCAGGGCCTGGCTGCCGCCCAGCGGTAACAGCCTTGGGGACGGCTTCTACACCGGAGCAATCAACGTTGGTGTGGACGCCGCGGTCAACCTGCTCTACGAATTCATTCCGGGCTCCCGGCCGCCGGAGATGAAGGAACTGAAGCCCGCCCGCACTTCCCATCTGCCCGTTGTGGCGCACCCCTGAAGCGTTGGAATTTCGCGCTAGCGGCATTGCGCTAGATTAAACAGTCTCCAACTGGGGCTTATGCAATTCCTGCAGACTCCAAACCCGGATGGGGGAGTGGCGGCGCGAGGTGATGGCTTCCACCGTGGCCTTGGCCCCGCTCATCGTTGTGATGCAAGGAATGCGGTACGTCACCGCGTTGCGGCGAATAGTCTGCTCATCGGGGAAGCTGTGGCTGCTGCCCGTAGTCGTGTAGATAACCAGGTTTAGTTTGCCGGCCTTGAGCAGGTCGACGGCATTAGGCCGGCCTTCATTGACTTTGAAAACCGTCTTTACGGGTATGCCGGCGGCTTTTAATGTGGCCGCGGTTCCTCGCGTAGCAAAGATCTCGAAGCCGAACTCGTGGAATTTGGCGGCTAGCGGCACGGCGGCGGCTTTGTCGCGGTCGTTAACGCTGATGAACAGAGCGCCGTGGTCCGGGATCGGGTTGCCGGCTGCCAGTTGCGCTTTGGCAAAAGCTTCGCCGAAGCTTTCCCCTACACCCATGACCTCTCCCGTTGAGCGCATCTCCGGCCCGAGCGCAGGATCCACTCCAGGGAATTTATTGAAAGGGAATACCGGGCTTTTGACGAAATAGCTGGGTACCGGAAGCAATCCGTTGACGATACCGCCGGTCAGGTGCTTGAACTCGTGGAGTTTCTTGCCGAGCATGAGGCCGACGGCGATTTTAGGCAGCGGTACTCCGGTGGCTTTGCCAACGAAGGGCACGGTGCGTGAGGCGCGAGGATTGACTTCCAGGACGTAAACTTTCCCGTTCTGAATCGCATATTGAATGTTCATCAGACCGATCACGTTAAGGGCACGGGCGAGCTTGCCCGTGTAGTCCTGAATGGTGTCAAGCGTTTCCTGGGCGATGGAAATGGCAGGGAGAACGCAGGAGCTGTCGCCGGAGTGGACGCCCGCCTCTTCAATGTGTTCCATGATGCCGGCGATAAGAACGTTCTCGCCGTCGCAGAGCGCGTCCACGTCTACTTCAGTGGCGTCTTCAAGGAAGCGATCAATCAGAACAGGCCGCTTGACACTGAAAAGTGTGGCCTCCTGCATGTAACGGCGCACCGTCTCTTCGTTGTAGGCGATGACCATGGCCCGGCCGCCGAGCACATAGCTGGGACGCACCAGCACGGGAAAGCCGAGGCCGCGAGCGACATCGCAGGCTTCTTCAACGCTGGTGGCAGTCCCGTGAGCCGGCGAGGGGATGGCGAGATCAGTCAACAGCTGGCCGAAGAGTTTGCGGTCTTCCGCAAGATCGATATTGCTCGGATCGGTGCCGATGATGGGCAGGCCAAGCTGCTTCAGCGGCATCGCCAGGTTGAGCGGGGTCTGGCCGCCGAACTGGACGATCAGGCCGTCGGGCTTTTCGGTGTCGTAGATATTGAGAACTTCTTCCTGAGTGAGAGGCTCGAAGTACAGACGGTCACTGGTGTCGTAATCAGTGGAAACCGTTTCGGGATTGCAGTTGACCATGATGGATTCATAGCCGAAATCCTGCAACGCGAAAGAAGCGTGGCAGCAGCAGTAATCAAACTCGATGCCCTGGCCGATGCGGTTAGGACCGCTGCCCAGAATCATGACCTTTCTGCGCTGAGTGGGAGCCGATTCGTCTTCCGACTCGTAGCTCGAATACATGTAGGGCGTGAAGCTTTCGAATTCAGCGGCGCAAGTATCCACGCGGTTGAAGACGGCTGTAATGTCGAGATTCTTACGGGCAGCGCGAACGCTCATGGGATCGGTAGACATGGCGTCGGCGATCTGGCGGTCACCTAAGCCGTCGCGCTTGAGCTTGCGAAATTCTTTCTTGTCTAGCGAACTCAACTCGCGGCCTTTGAGAGCGGTTTCGAGAGCGACTACTTCGTAGATCTGTTGCAGGAACCAGGGATCAATGCTGGTCATTTCGCGGACCTGCTCCACCGTGTAGCCTTCGCTGAAAGCGAAGCGGATGTAATCGAGGCGTTCGGGGTTCGGCGTGATGAGTCGCTGGGCGATGAGCGTTGGATTGAGCTTGGCGTTGGAGGCTTTGCCGGTTTCCAGACTGCGCAGGCCTTTGCCGAGCGCCTGTTTGAAGGTGCGGCCGATGGCCATGGCTTCACCCACGGACTTCATCTGCGTGCTGAGTACAGGTTCTGCACCAGGGAATTTTTCAAACTGCCAGCGCGGGATTTTCACAACGACGTAATCGAGCGTCGGCTCGAAACAGGCGGGCGTGGCGCGAGTGATGTCGTTCTTGATTTCGTCGAGACGGTAGCCAACCGCGAGCTTGGCGGCGATTTTCGCGATGGGAAATCCGGTGGCCTTCGAGGCGAGAGCTGAACTACGCGAAACGCGCGGATTCATCTCGATGATGACCATCCGGCCGTTCTCTGGATTGATGCCGAACTGAACGTTGGACCCGCCGGTATCGACGCCGATCTCATTCAGGCAGCGAAGCGCGGCGTCGCGCATCATCTGGTACTCGCGATCCGTCAGGGTCTGTGCGGGCGCGACGGTGATGGAATCGCCCGTGTGTACGCCCATCGGGTCGAAATTTTCGATAGAGCAGACAATGATGCCGTTGCCGGCCACGTCTCGCATGACCTCAAGTTCGAACTCTTTCCAGCCGAGCACGCTTTCTTCGATCAGCACTTCATGAACGGGGGAAAGATCAATGCCGCGTTCTAGAATTTCGACCAGATCCTCGCGGTTGTAAGCAATGCCACCGCCGGTGCCGCCCATGGTGAAGCTGGGCCGGAGAATGATGGGATAGCCGATGCGGTTGGCGAATTCGAGACCGGCTTCGATGTTATTGACGAGCTGGCTCTGCGTCATGTCGAGGCCAATTTTGCGCATGGCGTCTTTGAAGAGCAGGCGGTCTTCGGCTTTCTTGATAGCGTCAATTTTTGCACCGATGAGTTCCACGCCATACTGATCCAGCACGCCCGCCTCGGCTAGCTCAATGGAGAGGTTCAGCGCGGTTTGGCCGCCGACGGTCGAGAGCAGCGCGTCGGGGCGCTCCTTACGGATAACTTCAGTAGCAAAAGCAAGGCTGAGCGGCTCGACGTAGGTGCGCTCGGCCAGATCGGGATCGGTCATGATCGTGGCCGGATTGGAATTCAGCAGCACCACTTCATAACCTTCCTGGCGCAGTGCTTTGCAGGCTTGCGCGCCGGAATAATCAAACTCGCAGGCCTGGCCGATGATGATGGGGCCGGAGCCGATGATCATGATCCGCTTGAGATCAGTACGTTTCGGCATTTAGCGTTTGTGCTCCTGCATGAGTCGGGCGAAATCGTTGAACAAGTAGTGGGAATCGTGTGGACCGGGCGCGGCTTCGGGGTGGTATTGCACGCAGAAGACCGGCTCGGATTTGTGCCTCATGCCTTCCACCGTGTTGTCGTTCAGGTTCATGTGGCTGATTTCCACTTGCGAGTCTTTGAGCGAATCGGGATCGACACAGAAGCCGTGGTTTTGAGAGGTAATCTCCACTTTGCCGGTGCTGTAGTTGATAACCGGATGGTTGGCGCCATGGTGTCCGAATTTCAGCTTGTAAGTTTTTCCGCCGAACGCGAGGCCGAGAATTTGATGGCCGAGGCAGATGCCGAAAATGGGCGCTTTGCCGATGAGCTTTTTGACTTGCGCGGCTTGATGTTCCAGCGGTTCAGGATCACCGGGGCCATTGGAGAGGAAGACGCCATCGGGACGGAGGGCGAGGACGTCTTCGGCGCTGGCGTCGGAGGGCACCACCGTGACGCGCGAGCCGATCTGGACAAGATTACGGAGAATGTTTCGCTTGATCCCGAAATCGTAAGCGACGACGTGGAACTGTTCGTCCGGGCGAGCGGCTTGCTTGTCGGACGAGGAGACGGGATCTACGCCCTGAGTCCACGCATAGTTGGCGGTGGTGGAAACACGGGCGATGAGGTTCTGCCCCGCCATCGTCGGCGCTTGGCGGACCTGTTCGATGAGCTGTTGGATGCTTTCCTCACCAGCGGCATGCTCGCCTAACGCAATAATGCCGCGTTGTGCTCCCCGGTCCCGAAGGTGCCGCACGAGCTTGCGCGTATCGATATCGGTGAGAACTGGAATGCCGGCTTTGGCCAGGAAGTTCTCGGCCTTCTCTTCCGAGCGCCAATTGCTGACCACAGAGGAAATTTCGCGCACGATCAGACCTTCAATGAAGGGCTCGGCGGATTCGCAGTCCGCTTGATTGGCGCCGTAGTTGCCGATTTGCGGGTTAGTGAGAACGACAATCTGGCCGGTATAAGACGGGTCAGTGAAGATTTCCTGATAGCCGGTGATGGCGGTATTAAAAACCACTTCACCAGTGCGTTGTACTGACGCACCACAGCTAGAGCCCGGGAAGACGCTTCCGTCTTCCAGGACGAGGACAGCTTGCTCCAACTAAGTTCGCTCCTGAAATGTGTGAATGAGATGCTGCCGCAGGGTGCAGCAGACCGGTGGGCCGATCACTTTATTGGAGCACAAATCCAGCTTTTTTTCAACGGATCGGGTTCGGTTGACGCGCAGTAAAATTTCGGGCAAGCCGTTGTGGTGCATTGGTTTAGCTCAGTAATTCCAACGGACCACTGAATATCGCTTTTTCGCGCGTGTGCATTTTGCGCTTTCAGTCCTGGACAACGGCTGAGACCTTCCGGGCAGCCCTCAAATGCCCTGTGCCGGATGGCCGACAAGGCAAGTCGGTATCCGGCAACTGTGAGCCCAATATCTTCGATTCGATGGGCCATGAGAGGCAGGTTAGGCAATTTAATGAATTGAGGACTGATCAGTTAGGGACTGTGATGTTAGCAACGCGCCTGAGTTGAGCTTCCGCCTAACGAGAAAGAGCGGTAGGAGACTGCCCAGGGCCAAGAAGATGGTGGCAGGTTCCGGAGTGGCGACTGTCCCTACGAAACCGCGCTGGATTCCAGTAGCGGCATCGACGTAAAAACCGGCGATTTCATTGGAATCATTGATGCCGGTAATCTGGGTAATGCTGAAACCCGACGAGGCTGCATTCGGATCGTCCAGGAAGGTGTAGGCCTGGGTTTGGGTGTTGAACAGGAAACCATGCTGGCTGCCGTCATTCGTTTGATAGTAGCCGACGGCAAGACCGTTATCGTTAACACCGAGGAATTGAGCGAGGACAAGGTTGGCTACGACGGGATCCGGCAAAACCGTAATGTTGTTGGTCACGTCATTTAACAAGAAGCCGTGCTGGTGGACTCCGTCGGCGGAGTAGAAGCCGACCACGATGCCATTATTATTGACGCTCTGGGCGTTTGTGACCAGCGCAGTGTTAGTCGCCTGGAACGTGGTAAATTGCCCATTTCTGTAAACGAAGCCGGGCTGCGTGTCGGTTGAATTCTGGGTGTACTGGCCGACTATGGTGGAAGCGTTATTAACGCCGAAAGCCACTGCGGCGGCAGTGTCGCCGGGCTTGACGGGAGGCAGAAACGTAGGTTGGCCTTTGTTTAACTCGAACGCCTGGTTCGAGGATGTGCCAACGATGACATTGCCGCTGTTAATGCCATTCGCCATGGCCAAAGGATCGTTGTTGATATTGAGGGTTGTGAATGTGCCGTCGGGGTTGCGGATGAAATTGGTCAGGACGGTAGCGTTCGCATTTGAGGAGAAGCCCACGACAGCGCCGTTACTATTGATCCCGTTTACTGTAGTACCGCCGCCATTGTCTCCTGTTCCGTCAAACGTCGTGAAGTTGTAAAGAGATTCAGACTTGGCAATTGGCACTAAAGATAGTGACAGAATCGCCAGCCAAGCTGCGTGAGAAAGCTTGCGTTGACTCATGATTGTTCCTTGATTTGGGTAGCTTCAACGAAGTAAGCGACAGTTTGGGGCAAATTCCTTCATGAGACGGAAAACTTTGTTCAAGAAGTGGCATGCAGACGCCAGCCAGGCTTTTCCTACTGGTTCTGCCCAAGGCCTCGCGATCGTCTGCGTAGACTCTCGATCAATTTTCAGGACAAATGCGAACGTGTCAGATCCGAATGCTTATGCCATCAAAGCCGGAACAACATTACCCGCAACATCGGTAAGCCGGAAGTTCCGCCCTTGAAACTTATAAGTCAATTTGGTGTGATCGAAACCAAGCAATCGCAGCATGGTCGCATGCAAATCATGAACATGCACGCCATCTTTCACGACATTAAAACCAAGCTCATCGGTCTCTCCAATGCGTGCGCCGGCTTTGATTCCTCCGCCTGCCATCCACATCGTGAAAGCGTTGGGATGATGATCGCGGCCGTCTGATCCGCCCTGCACCATGGGCGTGCGGCCGAATTCTCCGCCCCAGACCACCAACGTGTCCTCCAGAAGTCCACGCTGTTTCAGATCCATTACCAAAGCGGCGGAGGCCTTGTCAGTATCCCGGCAGTTCTCGGCAATGTCGTGAGTCAGATTGGCGTGTTGATCCCAAGCCTCGTGGTAGAGCTGTACGAACCGGACGCCCTTCTCCACCAGTCTTCTCGCCAGCAGGCAATTGTTTGCGAACGATGCCTTACCAGGTTCCGCGCCGTACATCTCCAGGGTTTTGGGCGACTCCTTCGAAATGTCCATCAGTTCGGGCGCGACGGCTTGCATACGGAACGCCATCTCAAACGAATTGATGCGTGTGCTGATCTCCGGATCACCCGTGGCGGCCAGCCGCTGGCGGTTTAGCTGCCTGATCGCGTCCAGTGAATCCCGCTGCAACTCCGTATCCACGCCGGGGGGATTGGAAAGAAACAGTACGGGGTCTCCGCCGCTGCGAAACTGCACGCCCTGATAAAACGATGGCAGGAATCCATTCCCCCAACAACTGTCGCCGCCGCTGGGTCCCTTCTTGCCGGAACTGAAGACAACAAATCCGGGGAGATCGCGAGTCTCAGATCCCAATCCATATAACAGCCACGCGCCCATGCTCGGCCTTCCGAACTGCATGGTTCCGGTATTCATCAGTAACTGACCGGGAGCGTGGTTGAACGCGTCGGTAACCATCGATTTGACAATTGCCACTTCGTCGACAATTCCCCCCAGATGGGGAAGCAATTCGGCCAGCTCCGTCTTGCTCTCGCCATAGGTGTTGAACTTGAACTTGGGTCCCATCAGCTTCGAGTTGGGATTGATAAACGCAGCGCGATAGCCTTTCAGCAGATCTGCCGGCGGCAGTGTGCCATCGAATTTCGAAAGCTGCGGCTTGTTGTCGAACAGCTCAATATGACTCGGTGCACCGGCCATGAAAAGGAAAATCACTCGCTTCGCTTTTGCCTCAAACGGCGGCAGTTTGGGGGCTAGCGGGTCGACATCGGCATTCGCCGCCGCATAGCCGTTTTCCGCAAACAACGTATGCAGCGCGGCCACACCGACGCCCACTCCGCACTGCTCAAAGAACCAGCGCCGGCTAACTTGGGTCGGGTGCATCTTGCGATATAGGTGATCCTGGCAACTCATCGTTATTCCTTGGTAATGGTCTCGTCCAGATTAAGAAGAACCCTGGAAACGGCCGTCCACGCGGCCCACTCATTGGGAGTCACATCCGGCGGCAGCGTGGTTTTGTCGGTTACGGCAAATCCCGTCAGATCGCGTGCGCTCAACCATCCTGTAGATAGCCGCTCCGTCTGTTTTTGCAAAAACGTAAGCATCACATCACTTTCCTGCGCAGTGGGAGTCCTCGCCACGCAGAGTCGAAATGCGTAGGCGAGCCGTTCGGGGTCTGTCTTCGCACCGGACTTCAGAGTCCGCATAGCCAGCGCCCTTGCCGATTCCACAAAGACCGGTTCGTTCAATGTTGCCAAAGCTTGTAAGGGCGTATTCGATCGTGGCCGCCGAACGCAAGATACGTCGCCGTTGGGAGCATCGAATACCTGCAGAATAGGATACGGCGTTGATCGGAATCGAAAAGTGTAAAGCGCTCGACGGTAACGCTCCGGTCCGTGATCTTCAATCCAGCTTTTTCGTGCGTAGCTGGCAGGAGGGAGAAATAGGAACTCCGGCGCGAAAGGATGCACGCTCGGGCCGCCCACTTCCGGATTGAGCAGTCCACTGGCATCAAGCGCGATATCGCGAACAATTTCGGCATCTACCCGGAAGCGCGGCCCCCGCTCCAGCAGCCGGTTCGACGGATCTTTGGCCAGCATCTCCGGGGTCACGGTGGAAGCCTGCCTGTATGTGGCCGAAGTCACAATTAGCCGTTGCAGCTTCTTCAGGCTCCAGCCGTCGTCCATGAATTGAACAGCGAGCCAATCCAGAAGTTCGGGGTGTGACGGTGCATCGCTTTGCGTTCCAAAGTTTTCACTCGTTGCCACAATTCCCGTACCGAAATAGGATTGCCAAACGCGGTTGACGATTGACCGCGCGGTGGTAGGCGCCTTGCGGTCCGTTAACCAGTTTGCAAACGTCAGCCGCGTTGGCGCAGCGTTCGGAGGCAGCGGTGGAAGGAACGCGGGAACTCCCGGCTCGACAGCGCGGTCGGGAGTTAAAAAATTCCCGCGCTTAAGAATGTGCGTTTCGCGGCCCTCGTCACGCTTCGCCAAAACAAGCTGGCTTTCCCCATCCGGATATTCGCGCCAAAGTTCCGCTATCTTGTCGTTCTCCCCCTGCCATTCCGGTACCTGTTTGCGCCAATAGGAAAAAACAGATCGGATTTGTGCGGGCGACCGTTTCTCAGCCGGAATCGCCAGGATGTCGCGAACCGATTGCGGAACGGGATCTGCCACTGCGTCCTTTGCCGTTGTATAAGAGATCCGCATGCGGCCCAGACTGTTCTGTCCGTCATCGTCTCGGTCTTCGTTGCCGCCCATCTGACTCAGATAGATATGCAGAATGGAGCCACCCGGAAATCCAATCGGCTGATCCGCCACAAAGACGGCCTTACGCGATTGATTTCTCAGGCCCGGCCCCGCGTCTGTGCTCCAGCCGGTGCTGTCTTTTCCGTCTATGGCAAATTCCGCCGGGCCGCCCATCTTTACCACGCCGCCCTTGCTCTGGTAGTGCTCGGGAAGCGGAGCCGGCGGAAGCTCAAGGTCAGACGTCGCCTTCACAAATTTGATCTTGGTTACTTGTTTCGGATCGTTCTCCGGCATCGCATCCGCTTCAAACTCCGTCAGCACCGCTGTCCCCTTGATGGATCGTCCAGGGCCGCCGCAGGGAAGATTCGGGTCCGCCATCGCCTCCAGCCGGAACGCCGTGATGCCGCTTGCGGGAATCTTCGCCGTGAATTTCACCTTGTGAACCGGAGGCGCGTAGCCAAGAGCCAGAAACGAACCGTCGGGTTGCGGCAGATAGCGGGAACCTCCGGTCGAAATATCGTCCACTTCCGGCCTCATCACCGTCCATTCCGTCTGGTTTTGACTAACGCTTGCTTCCCAGACGGACATTCGCCGCTGCCAGTCCGGGTGATCGTGCCGGAGCTTATCTTCAACTTCACTGGTACGCCTCAAAATTTCCGCCTGCTTCATCAGTTGGCCGGGCGTGTACACAACGGCGCTGGCTTCATTCGTTTCGTTCAGAAACGCCATCATCCGGTAGTACTCTTCCTGCTTCAGCGGATCGAATTTATGGTTGTGGCACTGGGCGCATTGAATCGTGATTCCCAGAATGCCCTTGCCGATGGCATCCATCCGGTCAAACATGGCTTCCATGCGAAACTGCTCAGGGTCCACTCCGCCCTCCTCGTTCAGCATGGAATTACGCAGAAATCCAGTCGCTACAATTTGATCCTGCGTTGGATGCGGCAGCAGATCGCCCGCGATTTGGTCCACAATGAACTGGTTGTAAGGAAGGTCTTGGTTGAAGGCTCGAATAACCCAGTCACGATAAAACCAGACGCTGCGCGGAGCGTCCTTTTCGTAACCGTTTGAGTCTGCATAACGGGCTGCGTCCAGCCAGATACGTGCCCAACGCTCACCATAGTGTGGGGAGGCGAGTAAGCGGTCCACTTGCTTTTCATAAGCATTGGGACTCTTGTCGGCAACGAAAGCGTCCACCTCCGCAATACTGGGCGGAAGGCCTGTCAGATCCAGGCTAAGTCGCCGCAGCAAAGTCACTTTGTCGGCTTCCTTCGACGGACTCAAGGATTCCTTGGATAATTTGGCATAGACAAAGTTGTCAATCGCATTGCGGGCCCAAATTGTGTCGCCGATAACGGGCACCGGTGGTTTCTGCGGCGCGATGAAAGCCCAGTGCGGCTTGAGTTCGGCAACCTGAGCGCCGGCTCCATCCGGCCATTCAGCACCCGAATCAATCCAATCTTTGATCAAACTGATCTGTTCAGGTCTTAGCGCAGTCGGACCCATCGGCATGCGCTCCTGCTTGCTCAAACCGGAGATTCGCTGATAAAGAATACTGGCTGCGGCATTGCCCGGCTGAATCACCTTGCCCGATTGACCGCCGGCGAGTGCCGTTTGCTTGGCATCCAATCGCAATCGCGCCATTTGCATTGCCGGACCGTGGCACTTGTAGCAGTTTGCGGCGAGAATCGGCTGGATCTCGTGGACGAAATCGGGCTTCCGGGTCGGGGTGGATTTGTCCGGTGCCGGATTCTGCTGCGCCGCGGCCAGGACAGCAAGGACAACTACAATTCCACTGGGTATCAGAGTGTTTCGGTACATGCGTCTCAGGACGCACCCTACTTTATCGCAGTCAGTTAACCCACGCACGAAGAGACAGCGGCCGTCGCCCTTCAGGAATTGACGCCGGACGCCAGGAATCCGCCGTCGACGGCAATGCATTGACCCGTGATGAACGAAGCGCCGTCGGAGGCCAGCAGGACGGCTGCTCCTACCACTTCATTCGGATGGCCGAAGCGCTTCATGGGAGTACGCAACAGAATTTCGCGGCCGCGCTCGGTGCCGAGAAGCAGCTTGGAATTCAACTCAGTGGGAAATACGCCGGGAGCGAGCGCATTGACGCAGATTTGGTCGCGAGCCCACTCGATAGCCAAACTGCGGGTCAGCGACAGCACCGCAGCCTTTGAGGCGCAATAAGCGGCCACTTCCTGGAAGGCGACATAAGAGCCGAGGGAGGCAATATTAATGATGCGCCCGGCTCCACTCGATTTCAGAGCGCTGTGGAAGATCTGGCAAGCGTGTACAACGCCGTCCAGATTCGTGTCGAAAATCGATGACCACTCTTCGTTCGAGATGTCCAGCGTCGGTTTACGGAAGGTGATTCCGGCGGCGTTCACCAATATGTCGATATGGCCCAAGGACTGCATCGTCGCATCGCGAAGCTGCCTGATGGACTTTGGTTCAGTGACGTCCACGGTTGCAGTTAGAGTTCGACGGCCTAAACTCTGGATTTCCTCACAAACGGCAGCCACCGAATCAGTGCGGCGGCCGCTTGGAATGACATCGGCGCCATGCGCGGCCAGGCCCAGACTGATGGCTTTGCCGAGACCGGAGGTGCCACCGATCACTACAGCCACGCGGCCTGCTAAGTCCAAGATGTTTCTATTCAAGAGGCACGACCGGCTCTGTACGTTCAGGCGCGACAGGACGAACTTCCATCAGAATTGAACCTCTTGTTTGTACTGTAACCAAGGACATATTCGCGGTATATTTCAGATCACACTGCATGCCCAACCGATTTCGCTTGGTTCTTGTTCACCACTCGACGCGGATTCTCATCTTCCTCTTCCTGTCTGCCTTATCATTGCGTTCTGAAAACGGCTCCGCCGCCTGGTTGCGCTATGCGCCCATTGATGACTCCGGCACGCGTCAGATCTACAATCGCCTCCCGGCAAGTGTTATCGCACTCGACTCTTCCTTAATCGAACAAACCGCGCAAGAAGAGCTGGTGCGAGGCGTACGAAGCATGCTCGGACGTACGCTGCGAATCGAATCAGAAATGCCCGCCGAGGACTGTATTGTTCTCGGTACCATTGCCGGGCTAAAGCAAATTACACCCCAGCTCAACTTGCCGGATCATCTGGTAGACGATGCCTATGTACTGAAGGAAACCGCAGCGCGCGGCCACAAGATAATCGTCGTAACTGCCTCCAACGACCGAGGCGTCCTTTATGGAACCTTCGCACTGCTGCGCAAGATTGCTCTTCATCAGGAGATCGAAGCTGTTGATGAACAACGCCAACCCTACGCTCCCGTGCGCTGGACCAACGAGTGGGACAACCTGGATGGGAGCATTGAACGCGGCTATGCCGGCCGCTCCATCTTCTTCGCGGAGGGTAAGGTGAGGGAAGACCTGGCGCGCGCCGGAGAATACGCGAGGCTGCTGGCGTCCATCGGCATTGATGGCTGCACCGTCAACAATGTGAATGCGAACCCGCTGGTCTTGACGTCCGATTTTCTCTCGCAAATTGCCAGGATTGCCGTCGTCTTTCGGCCCTGGGGCGTGCGGCTCTCCATCTCTGTCGATTTCAGCAGTCCCAAAACAATCGGCCATCTCGACACCTTTGATCCGCTGGACCCCAAGGTCGCCGCCTGGTGGAAAGACAAAACGGATGAAATTTACAAACTGATTCCCGACTTGGGCGGCATTGTGTTGAAAGCCGATTCGGAAGGCCGCGTCGGGCCATCCACCTACGGCCGGACACACGCGGACGCTGCCAACGTGATTGCCAGGGCTCTGAAACCGCACGGCGGGGTTTTGACCTACCGCGGATTTGTTTACAACCACAAGATGGACTGGCGCGATCTGAAAAACGATCGCGCACGCGCCGCTTACGACAACTTTGCCAAGCTGGACGGTCAATTCGATGACAACGTCTTCGTTCAAATTAAGGTTGGACCCATCGATTTTCAGGTGAGAGAGCCTGTTTCGCCCCTGTTCGGTGCGCTAAAACACACTAACCAGACCATGGAGTTTCAGGTCACGCAAGAATACACGGGCCAGCAGAGGCACCTGTGTTTTTTGCTGCCGATGTGGGAACAGTTGATTAACTTCGACATGCATGTGGATAACCGCCGCACGTTGGTTAAGGACATTGTTTCCGGCCGAAGCTTCAATCGTCCGCAAGGCGGCTTTGTGGCGGTCACGAACGTGGGACTCGATGAAAACTGGCTGGGTTATGACCTGGCGATGGCCAATCTTTACGCGTTCGGACGAATGGCCTGGAACACAGAGCTTTCGGCCCCTGAGATTATCAACGAATGGACCGCCCAAACTTTCGGAGTGAACCAACGCGTCGCCGAGACCATCGACAATCTGCAACTCGAATCCTGGCGAACGTATGAGAACTACACAGGCTCGCTTGGTGTCGGGGGCCTCACTGATATCGCCGGCGATGCGCAGCACATTTACATTGGCAGCCACTACGGTCCAGGAATCGAATCGTCAGAGCGAAACGGTTGGGGACAGTGGCATCGGGCCGATAAGGAGGGAATCGGCATGGATCGCACTTCGGCCACCGGAACGGGCTACATCGCGCAGTATCCGCCTGAAGTGGCGGCTGCTTTTGAATCGCTGAGCAAATGCCCCGATGACCTGCTGCTCTTCTTTCATCACGTCCCGTATCAATATGTCTTGCATTCGGGAAAGACCGTGATTCAGCACATCTATGACTCGCATTATGAAGGCGCCGCTGAGGCGCAAACATTTCCGGAGCGCTGGAAATCATTGCGCGGTCTTGTGGATGAAGGTCGCTACCAGGCTGTATTACAGAAATTGGAGTATCAAGCCGGTCATGCAATTGTTTGGCGGGATACAGTTTGTAACTGGTTCTTGCATGAATCGGGCATTCCCGATGCGAAAGGGCGTGTAGGCCATTATCCCGGTCGGATTGAAGCGGAGGCGATGTCATTAGATGGCTACGTTGCTACCGACGTCTCCCCCTGGGAAGACGCGTCGGGTAGCAAGGCCATCACATGTCCGGACTCGAAGTGCACCGCTCGCACGAAATTTAGCGGTGCGCCCGGTTGGTATGACCTGGCAGTTCAATACTTTGACCAGAACAACGGCAACTCGCGTTTCGAAGCTTTTGTGAATGGTCAGCGTGTGGGCGCGTGGACTTCCGATCAGTGGCTTCCGACAGCTAAACCGGATTCCAATTCGAGCACTCGGCGGCGGTTGTCGAACGTTGTGCTGCGCCCGGGCGACGAGATTCGGATTCTCGGCATTCCCGACGGGAGTGAGCGAGCGGCCGTTGACTATATCGAGATCACGCCCGCTGCCCCGCCCGAACTATTACATTGATCATTGATCGGCGTCGTTCCCGTCTTCAGGAAGCGGAAGTGAATTTCCTTAATTTGTCCGTCATCTCCTGAATAGCTTCGCCGTTGATCACGTTCATGGAACTTTCCAGTTCTTTGGTGGCCTCCACCAGGACCGTCCGGCAGCTTTCCAGGCAATCGTCGGGAACCATTCGAATTTGCGTCAGAGCGATCCGGATGCGGGCTTCCAGCGGGCGCCAAAGCTCAGTCATTTTGAGAAGCCGGGACCAATCCACGAACTCAGCCCACACATTGGCGCGGTCCAAGCCCATTTCCAGTGCGTCGCGGCGCAGAAGGTTCATTTCGCGCTCCATGTTGCGAGCCAGAGATCTCAAAATGCGCACATTCGCTACTCGAAAGCTGAGGCTTGAAAATTCGCTGTTCTTCTCCAGGAACAGCGAGCGGAAGCGGCATAGCAGCTCCAGACCTTTGAACACAACTGTGGTACTGCGGTCGCCGTAATCGGGGCGTTTCAGGTACTCCACGAAATAAAGATTAAATTCGCGGACGCCATCAAAGTAGCGGGTGCCAGTGGTCAGAATTACGCGGAACGCGTGCTTTTCGTCATAAGAGACGATCACCTGGCTGTTATCCACGTCAAGCTGGCTTTGCAGCGACGACGTGATGACACTGCCGATGGCGTCCACCCAGGAGTCTCTGAACTTGGCATTCTCGGTCTTGTTGTTGAATTCGGACCAGCTCATCTCCGCGCTAGGCAGTCCGAAAATCGACATCGGATTACCGGTGCCCATCGGTATCAACAGCGCATCGGGCGGAAGATCGCCGCCCGCTTCGTGTAGAGCGTCGTCACTCGTCCGAATCGTGATTTGCTTTTGCGGCTTTAACGTAGATTCCGGGGTACTCTTGAGGTGGCTAAAGATAGCCAGCTGCATGCGGCGAACCAAGCCTAGAAGATCTCTCTGTTCCGGACTGATCGGAATCTTTGAGAGGCTGCCTTGTTCCCGAAACTGATCGATCAGCGACTGGAATTCGCGCAGAAACTTGACCATGGGGTGGTCATATTCAATCTTCAGACTGCTCTCATATTCCTCAAAAGTCATCGACAGCGTATCCCGCGAAATACCCACGTTCACGCCTTCGTCCTCAGCCAGCACGTCTGGCGGCTTCTCAAGGTACACAGGCACCACGCGGCGGCGAAAATGACGGCTGGATTCGCGCTCCATCGCATGGATAAAGTAGCCCAGCTCCATGCCCGTAAAGCCATAAGCAGGCTTCAGAGTGTTGCATGAAATAACAATCAGAACATCGGTGGCGTCCAGCTTCTTCTTGATTTCTTCCTTGAAATCCACGCCAAAACGCAGCCCGCTATCGATGAACACTTCGGCCGAAGGACCCAGCGCGATCTGAACCGCGTTGGACACCGCGATCGCGATTTTTTCGTCTTCCCGGGCATAGCTGATGAAGAGCCGCAGCGTGGTGGAATCGCTGTCAGGTTCTATTTTTCGAACAGGTGCAGTTGCCAAGCTTGGAATCTCCAGAATTACAGCCTTGAGAGCATTGTGTACTAAACCAGCCAAACGTTACAAGGGCGTCGTCCAGCTTCGGTCATCCCGTAATATCAGGAAGACTGAAATGATAGACCTTCAAAAGCAGTTCGGCGAGATAGATATTTACCTCTTTGACCAGCTCCTCCGAGGTCGCATTGATCCTGGTGCGCGGATTTTGGACGCTGGCTGTGGAGCGGGCCGGAACCTGGTTTACCTGTTGCGCCAGGGGTACCCGGTATTTGGAGTGGACCAGGACGCCGCGAATGTGGCGACGGTACAAGCGCTGGCCGCCATCCTGGCTCCCAATCTGCCGGCCTCCAACTTTCGAGAAGAAAATATTCAATCCCTGTCATTCCCCGATGGCTATTTCGATGCGGTCATCAGCAGCGCGGTTCTACATTTTGCCGAAAATCCGAAGCACTTTCGGGCCATGCTGCACGGCTGCTGGCGAGTGCTGAAGCCTGGCGGCCTCTTCTTCTGCCGGCTCGCGTCGTCCATTGGCATTGAGCAACAGATAAAGAGCTTGGGAGCAGGCCGGTATCAACTGCCTGATGGTTCCGAGCGCTTTTTAGTGGATGAGCGCCTTCTGGCCCGCTCATCGAACGAACTCGGCGGCGATATGATTGATCCGCTGAAGACGACAATCGTCCAGAACGAACGCAGTATGACGACTTGGGTGCTGCGAAAGAGAGTGAATCGAGAAGGGCTGTTCTAAAAGGAGGTCTTTTATATGTCTAGCAGTAACGTAGGCGCTGGGCCGGCCGTAGCTCGCCCGGCTCCGCCGTCCGTCGAGGTTGTCATGAATCTGTTTTATCCGGCTGCCAACGCCGCTTATGGCTGTCAAGATCCGGCGCACCTGTTGATCGGCAATGGTTTTATCTATCAACAACAACTCGTGGTCGATCCAAAAATGGCGGCACAAGTGCCTCCCAAGCATCTGCCGCTCCTATCGAGCATGCTCAAAATTAGCCCCATCTTCGGATTTATCGCGACGAAGCCGGGAGCGGTCTTGGTCTCCATCAGGGGAACCGAGTCGCCTGGTGAGTGGCTGTGCGATTTTGAGGCTGCGCCCGCTTCCTGCCAAATCAGCACAGGAACCGTGCATGAAGGCTTTCAGCGAGTTTATGAAGTCATTCGGGAAAGCGCCCTTCAGGGCTTGGAAGCCCACCTGAAGCCGGGTGACACTCTCTATGTGACCGGGCATTCGCTCGGCGCGGCTTTAGCCACTCTCTTTGCCAGCGATGCAGCGTCTAAGACCGGGAATCTGCAAGTTTGCACCTTCGCGAGTCCACGCACCGGATTGGCCGATTTTGTGCAGTCTTACAACCAAAGAGTTCCAGGAACCATGCGCGTGGCCAACCGCTGGGACATCGTGCCGAACGTTCCTGTTCCTGCACCACCCTTGTGTTTCTACGAACATGTCGGCGCACTGCTTTCAATCGATGGAGGCTTCACGTTGGACCTGGAGCACGCGCACTCATTGCCGCTGTCTTATCTTCCCGGGATGAAGAAGCAAATGCCCGCCGCCTGACGGTCTTCCGCTGTAAACTATCCTGTTCCCCAGGAACGCACCCTGGCGGCTGCTGATCTCCAAAAACATACGAACGTTGGCTCTCCCCTTGCTTACCGAGCGGAGTTGTTTTACACTACTCGGTAACCGAGGGCAATGCCAATTTGAGTAAACCAACTGATCTGGTCCAGGGCACGCTGGACCTTCTTCTACTGAAAATTCTCGCTCTGGAACCACTCCATGGCTTCGCCGTCTCATTGCGCCTGAAGCAGATTTCCCGGGACATCCTGCAGGTCAGCGACGGGTCTCTTTACCCCGCGCTTCACAAGCTTGAGCAGGAAGGCTGGATTAAGGCGGAATGGAAAGCCACCGAAAATAACCGCCGCGCCAAATTCTATTCGCTGACCAACCTTGGGCGAAAACGCCTGGGCACCGAAGCCGAGAACTGGAAGCGCTTGTCTGACGCCATTTCCCAAATACTTCAGCTTACGGAGATCTAGAGATGCCTATCGAACAATTGTTTCACCAGCTGCGTTTACGTCTCCGGTCGATTTTCAGCCGGAGAACGGTAGAACATGAACTAAGCGAAGAACTTCTCTACCACCTGGATCAACTCACGAATGCGAATCTCGCTTCCGGCATGAATGCGAAAGCGGCGCGTGAGACGGCACTGCGAGCCATGCAGGGGCTGGAGCAACACAAGGAGGAGTGCCGTGATGTACGCGGTGTCGCCTGGCTCGAAAATCTTGGGCGCGATCTTCACTACGCGGTGCGCGTGTTCCGCAAGAACCCCACCTTTACTGCGGTTGCCATCCTCTCTCTTGCGCTCGGAATTGGCGCAAACACAGCCATCTTCAGTCTGATAAACACGCTGCTCATTCGCCCGCTACCGGTAATCCATGCGGAACGCCTGCGCATCTTCGAACTACACAGAGAAGAGGGCAAGCCCCAGTTCGCCCTCACATACCAGCTGTTCGAATCGATAAAGCTCCATAATCAGGCTTTCTCCGGTCTCTTCGCGTGGAGCAGCCATAGCTTTCAAATGAAATCCGGCTCGAATATGTTGCATATTGACGGTGCATTGGCGAGCGGCGGCTATTTTTCCACCTTGGGCGTTTCAGCTATTGCCGGAAGGGCTTTCACGGACGCGGACGACCACCCTACCGGCGGTAAGGACGGGCCAGTTGCTGTGATTAGCGAACGATTCTGGGAGCAGCAGTATCATCGCAGCCCGTCAGCCGTGGGTAGCCTTCTCACGCTTGACCGCGTCGGATTCACCATCATAGGCGTCATGCCGCGAAGCTTCTTCGGTACCGACATGAACGCACAGCCTGACATCTGGGTTCCGCTCACCATGGCAAGCCGCGTGGACGGCCCCGGCTGCATCAACGGTCGCAGTTGTTGGTGGCTTTTGACCATGGGCCGGCTGAAAGATGGCGTCACTGCGGAGCAGGGAAACGCTGCTCTACAAGTGGCCACCCCTTCCATATTGCATGAGTCCGTCCCTGGATGGAACGCGGCGGGGCAAAAGCGCTTTTTATCCTGGAAAATTAGTTCGTCCAGCGGAGAGCAAGGCTGGTCGTCCCTACGCCTTGAATTCAGCAATCCGCTGGGCATTTTAATGACCCTGGTGGGCCTTGTGCTGCTTATTGCGTGCGCGAATATGGCCAATCTTTCGCTGGCGCGCGCTATGGCGCGACACCGCGAAATCGGCGTGCGGCTGGCCATGGGCGCGGGGCGCGGCCGGGTCATACGGCAGTTGTTGACGGAGAGCGTCTTGCTTTCGGTACTTGGCGGAATGGCCGGAGCGTTATTTGCTGTATGGCTCACGCAATTCCTGGCCGAGTTCCTGCGGGAACCGGGACGCTTCGGCGCTTATCAGTCCCTGCGCTTAGATGTTTCTCCAGACTGGCGGGTGGTGTTGTTTACTCTGATCATTGCTGTAACCACCGGGATACTCTTTGGTTTGGCGTCCGCATTCCAGGCCACCCGTATCGGTATTGGAGTCTCGCTTAAAGAGAGCGCGCACAACCTCCAAGGCAGCCGCCGCGTCAACTTGAGTCGCGTCACGCTTGCGTTGCAGACGGCCTTTTCCGTTTTGCTCGTCGCTGCTGCCGGCTTGTTTGCGGGTAGCCTGTATCAACTCCTGACTCTCAATGTTGGGTTCAATCCTAAGAACCTTATGGTGATTAGTATCGACACGGACAAGCTCCCAGCGAAAGATGTGGCGTTATCGAATATCTACGGCAAATTGTTGGAGCGAGTGAACCGGCTGCCGGGAGTGAATTCAGCGAGCCTGATTTGGATGACGCCCCTGAGCGACGGCGGTTGGGACGACGATGTCACGGTTCCCGGTGAGCCCGACCTTCCCGAGCACGATCGCGATACCTGCGCCAATGCCATTGGCCCGCGTCTGTTCGAAACCCTGGGAATTCCTATCCTGGCAGGGAGACAGTTTGAAAATCGGGATACCGCGACTTCGCAGAAAGTTGGAATCATTAACCAGTTAGCCGCCAGGCGATTTTTCCCCCGTACGAACCCAATCGGAAAGGACATTAAATTTGAGGGCTCTTTGCTGCGAATTGTAGGCGTCGCCGGCGACATTAAGTACTGGAATCTGCGTGACGCAGTACAGCCCGAGCTCTATATTCCCTATACGCAAAAGCAAGGCGGAATTCCCTCTTTGACGTTTGCTGTCAAAACAAGATTGAATCTTGATCATCTTTATCCCGAATTCGCTGCTGCGCTGCATGCCATTGCTCCCGACGCGGTCTTAAGCGGCATGCATAGCATGGATGAGCAACTGGATCATTCCGTCGGTCGTGAGCGTATGATGGCGTCATTATCCATCTTTTTCGGATTTCTGGCTCTCCTTCTCACTGCGATTGGTCTGCATGGGATCCTTGCCTATGCCGTGTCACGAAGAACGAGTGAGATTGGCATTCGCATGGCGCTCGGAGCTCAAGCCGGGAACGTGGTCTGGCTCATCGTATCCGACACCGTCGGCTTTGTCCTTGTTGGTGTTCTTGTTGGAGTCGGAGCAGTCTTGGCCCTTTCGAAACTGGCAGCAGATTTGCTTTATGGCATTCGTCCAAATGACCCCGGCAACCTGATTCTTGCGGTCATTTCCCTACTGGCCGTTGGCGCCGCGGCCGCTGCCGCCCCAGCCATTCGTGCCGCCAGACTGGATCCAACGCAAGCACTGCGTGAAGAATAAATTACAACTGGCCGGTACTCCCCTGTAAGAATCAGGTTCTGGTACCCGGTCTTGAGTGCGATAGATCCACCAATTGCGCTTCGGAGCGACTAGGGCCGGCCCTCCCGGGGTTACGAAGTTGCTTTGGGCCCGCTCACAGTATCGCGATAGCTAAGTCGAGTCAACGGCGGTGGAGCACCAGGACTCGCATTCGTGCTATCCACCTGATAGTAGTCAATGGTAGCTGCCGCATTCTGCAACGCAACAATCGCATAGGCGTGATTGAACACCAGGCCGTTGTTCCCCAATTCCGTGCCCGCGACAATTTGAGGAGGCTTCGGCTCCGAAGACGGCAGCACAAGGTTGGCGGGCGCCTTACCCTCCGGCAAAAACTCCGGCACCGCCCCGGCTCCCACACATCGGCCCGCAGGAAGCGTCTGGCCTTGTGCAATCGAGTAAGGCTCGAAGATCAACAAGTCATGCTCATGGCCCCACAGCCAGAAGTCAATGAGCGGGAAAACCGGCGCAAACGCATTCGCCAGATTGGTATTCACAGCCATCGGCTGCCCGGCCGAGTTGTGACCCACCCCCAGGAATGACATCAAAGGATGGTGCGATAGCAGAATCGTCCCCCTCACGCCGCTCGGATTCCTGGAGGCATCCACCCCCATGCCATTGCTCTTGATCTTGTCCAAGTGCCACGCAATCTCACTCTGCTCCAGATAAGTCAAATTGGTGGAGACGGTATACGGGTCAGTATCGTGATAGCCGGTGTCCATCGCCACGAACTGCCAGAAGTTATTGCGAATCGCAAAGTAGCTGTTCGGCTGGGGTAAGCTGAACTGCGAGTTAAGTCCGGCAATCATCGGATAATAACCGCCATTGGCTCCGGCGTAGCGGTCGTGATTACCATCAAGTGTGAAGATCAAGGGCGGGCTGGTCGGCCATACTTTGCTGATAAGCGACGTGAAGTGGTCGGAATCTTCAGCAGGCAGGCCGGAGTAATAAATATCGCCCAGATGAATCAGTACATCAGGTTGGAAGTTGGCTGCAATCTGCTGCAGAAGGACCAGGGCGTCATTCACTCCCGTGCCCCAGTCGCTGATGATGGCAATGGTGGCGGTATCCAGAAAGCCATTCGAGATCACGTAATCGTTGATATCCCTGTAGACGGTATACGGCTGGGATTGGTCGGATAAGAGAAACGCTTCGTAAGTGGCCAGGCATTCCGCCCAGAACGGATCGCAGCTCGAAAACGCCAACTCGTTCTTCAGTGCAGCCACTTTGGAACGCGCAAACAGTTCATCCCACGCAATTTCGACGTACAGCTTGGCACAATCCAAAATCGTGCCGCCCGTACTATCTGCCCTAATAGCGCCAGGTACGGCTGGATTCTGCATCTCCTGAATCGCCTGGACGGTGGCTAACATATATGAGTGGTCAGCAGTGACCGCAAGGCCGGCGCGATCATTCGGCAAAACCAGCCTTCCTTGCGATTGATATTTCAGGAGCGTGGCATGGACTGCCGATTGCCACAGCGAGAACGCAGGGTCGCGGAAGGGTTGAACAGACGCAATTGTAGACATGCAGCGAACAACAGTTTACGTCGTAGTGATTGTCATAGGCCATTTTCGTCCCCAGTTGCCGCGTCATCTGCGTTAATCGGCGTCCCGATTTTGGTAGAGTTCGTTCTTTATGGGAACGACCACTTTTAAGGCACTTCTGATCTCAACAGTAGCCATGACCGTTTGGACCGCCAGTCCCAATCTGTTTGCGCAAGACACGGAGACCAGCAAGCCGAATGTACCCGAGTGGGCCTTGCCTGGCTCCTCGACACACAAACAAGTTCCCCCGCCTGCGGATTTCCACCGGTCTAGTAAGACCGTCGATACACCCATCGGGGTCTTCGATGGGCAATCTGATATCGGTTCTGCTCTGGTCCCAGGCAGCGACAGTTACGATTCGAGCACCGAACAGTACACCGTCAATTCGGCCGGCTACAACGTCTGGTACAACCGCGACGAATTCCGGTTCTTGTGGAAGAAGACGAGCGGCGACGTTTCTCTCGCAGCCGATGCGGCATTTCCCAATCCGGAGGGATATAACGATCGCAAAGCCATGCTGGTGATCCGCCAGACGCTGGACGACGATTCCAAGGAAGCGGTTGTCGGCGAGCACGGAACCGGTATGATCCATCTGGCGCAGCGTCCCGAAAAGAATGTCATGATGATCGACGAGCAGTTTCGTTTTGGAGGCACGCTGTCCAAGGTGCTGGCCAAGCGCATCGGCATTGAAAAGCGCGGCGACACGATTGCTATCTTCATCAGTCTGGAGGGCGAACCGATGCACCAGTTTGGACCACCCGTAAAACTGCACTTCGATGGGCCGTTCTATGTCGGCATCGGCTTCTGTTCGCACTTGCCCGACAAGTCAGACACAGCAGTGTTTTCTCACGTCATTGTCAGGAACACTGCGAGCGATTTGAACTGAATCTCCGGGATCTCAAAAATCCTTTGCCACCGATGTCGAGAACGCTGCAACAGCTCCGACTAGTCAGTGAAGGCCCGGATACTGACTCGGCTCAGTCTCAGCCTCCGAAAAAGAAAGGTCACCCAGTGATGAAATATATCTTACTGATGAACGGCACAAAATCAGGAGTGGATTCCTATAGGACTTGGTCCGAACAACAGAGGCAGACTCATATGGAGGTGCTTACCCAAATCGGGAATGATCTGCGCAAGTCCGGTGAATTCGTGGCCACCGAAGGATTGGCCGGGCCGGATCAAGCCAGGCAAGTGCGTGGAGAGCGCGACGGACTCCCGGTCACCGATGGCATCTTCCCGGAATCGAAAGAGTTCCTGCTTGGCTACTGGATTATTGATGTGGCGACGCCCGAGCGCGCCTGTGCCATCGCCGCCCGCATTTCAACCGCGCCGGGTCCCGGCGGAGTTCCCACCAACCTGCCAATCGAAGTGAGGCAGGTCGCAACTATATGAAATACATTTTGATGATGAACACCATGCAGTCACAACAGCCGGCATTCCTTGCCTGGTCCAAGCAGGATATTCAATCACACATTGCCTTCATGCACCGCCTCAATCGCGAACTCCGCGAATCGGGCGAGTTGGTTTCTGCGGAGGGCCTCGCATTCCCGGACCAGGCGAAGCTGGTGCGGGCCGGAAGCGCCGGTGAGCCCATCACCGACGGAATATTTCCGGAATCAAAAGAGTTCCTGGCCGGCTTCTGGATCGTGGATGTGGACTCTGCGGACCGGGCTTACGCAATCGCCGCGCGTGCCTCCGCCGCACCGGGTTCTCGTGGAACGCCCTTGAACATGCCCATCGAAGTACGGCAGGTGATGAGCGCGCCGCCCGAAGAATTCGTCTAACGAGTCTGGCGTCATGACGGAAAGGGCGGATGAACGTTTCAATGCCCTGCTGCACGAACTGGCGCCGCAGGTGCTGGGAGCGGTCATCCGCCGTTTTCAGGACTTTGCTGCCGCCGAGGATGCTGTCCAGGATGCCCTGCTTGCCGCCTCCCTGCAGTGGCCGGCCGCAGGCGTTCCACACAATCCGCGCGGCTGGCTGATTCAAGTGGCCTCGCGGCGTATGCTGGACCACTGGCGCAGTGAAGAGGCGCGCCGTTACCGTGAAATGGAGGCCCTCACCGGGACCGGACGTCTCCCGCCGGAAGTCGCCTTCGACCCGGCCCCGGATCAAGATGACACTATCATCCTGTTCTTCATGTGCTGCCACCCCTCGCTGACTTCGTCTTCCGCCATAGCCCTGACGTTGCGAGCCGTGGGCGGCCTCACCACGGCCGAAATTGCCCGCGCTTTCTTCGTTCCGGAGGCCACCATGGCGCAACGCATCAGCCGCGCCAAGCTGACCATTAAGGCTTCTGGAATCCCGTTTGAAATGCCCGGCCGTCAGGAGCAAGCCCCGCAACTCCGCGCCGTGCTGCATGTCCTCTACTTGATCTTCAGTGAGGGCTACACTTCCAGCGCTGGACCCCAACTACAGCGGCTTGAACTCTCCCGCGAAGCCATTCGTCTTGCCCGCTCCGTCCATGCTTCGCTCCCCCGCGATCCGGAAGTCGCGGGCCTGCTCGCCCTCCTGCTGCTCACCGATGCACGCCGCGCCGCGCGAACATGCTCGGATGGCGAGTTGATCCCCCTTACCCAGCAGGATCGATCTTTGTGGGATCAATCGCAAATCGCCGAGGGAACTGCAATGCTTACCGCAGCCCTTTCAAAGGGATCAATAGGCGCCTATCAACTGCAAGCCGCCATCGCCGCCGTTCACGACGAAGCCCGCACTGCTGAGAATACGGACTGGCCGCAGATTCTGGCGCTCTATGAGCTCCTGAAACGCATGTCCGATAATCCGATGGTGGTGCTCAACCACGCCATCGCCGCCGCCATGGTCCACGGCCCCTCCAAAGGACTCGAGTTGCTGCAAGCGCTCGATTCTGACAAAAGACTTGCCGGCCACTACCGTCTGGATGCCGTTCGCGCCCACCTGCAGGAAATGAATGGTGATCACCAGGAAGCTATCGCCAACTATGAAGCCGCCGCCAGGCGCACCACCAGCACACCGGAACGCAATTACCTCCTGACCCAAGCCTCCCGTCTCATTCGGTGACAGTCACCACAACCCCTTATCTACTCTGACTAATTCTGACCCAATCGAACATTGTTGGCGATGTACGGGAATGCCGGGTCTTTTATAGCGCCGGGTTGCGCAAGGTTGCTTCTAACATCTTCGATTGTGCTCCAGGCGCCGGCGTACCTCCCGAACCAGTGATCGACGATCGCCGCCTGCTGTTCGATTCCGTAATCGCTCCACTTCCCGCCCAGATTTCCATAGTCGTACGAAGTGGTCTCGGTCAGATACTTGCAGGCGATCCCAGGCACAAACGATTTCGTCTTGATCTGCCAGGCATGCGACAGTTCGTGAATGAACAACTGGCCCTTCGTCGCGTAGTTGCCTTGCGTGTAATGCATCGGATCGTCAAAGGCCAGGTTTAGATTGACGATTGTCGACCCATCCACTGAAGGCCATGTGTAGGCCCGGCCGCCACCGTGCGATAGATTCGTCAGGTAGATCCGTTCCTTCGGCGGAAGCGTATTGCCAAAGACGATCCCGGCAAACTGGTATTCCAGATCCGTCATCTGCCGGTGCTTGATCAGTGCATCCGTCACAGCGCCGGCCACAACACCCGCAATCAATGCCGGTACCAGCGCAGCAGGACCAAACATCCACACCACTCCGCCTGCGACAACTACCCCCACCAAGCCGCCCGGGCCGACAAACGAGGCATTGAAAGCATTCGAGAGCTCCGCCGAGATGGCAATGACGAGCGCGAGTCCGGGGCCAAACGCCACGTCCGCTATCAGGAACCCAAGCAGGTCCTTTGCGATGTCTTCAATCGTGTGTAGGGCGCCCGCATCCTCATAGGATTTACTTACTGACATGTGGCTCGCCCGCACGTCCAGCCAGAACTGGCTGATCAGCGGATTCTTTCCGTTTTCGTGGTGGTCAAAGTCGCGATTCACATGCCCGAGCGGGTTGGAACCGGTGCCGTCTGTATGGCCGCTCGTCTGAAACAAAAAAACCAAGCCGCCAGGTGACTGTAGGGCGCAGCGCACCCGGAACGTGTACGGGTCGAACCCGCTGTCATGCATGTGGACATTGAACGAAAAACTGCCGTCCCGCGACACCGTGACGTCCACGGTTCCGCCCAGCGCCGTGCCGGATGGCGTCGTAATGACTTGATGAAAGCTGACTGGCGCCGAAAGCGCATCAATCAGGTGCGAGAGGCCTGTGGGTAGTGGCACACCCGCACTTCGCGCGAGCGCCCGCGCGCTCACCGTCGCCGGAGTTTCCTGCAATGCTGTGGCGATTTGTCGAAATGATCTCACTTGGGCGCCCAGCTTTCTACTGCAGACTGATCAGAATCGGCAGCAAGCCCTGGCCACCTGCCATAGGCTTCAAAGCCTTGCCAATCACAGAACCGTGGGATTTCGTGGCGTCGGCAGCCTTCATCGCATGGCCCGTTGTCGGCGATGTAGTTAAAAGATCGCCCACTTCAATCGGGGAATAGTGAGCGTCCACTTTGCAATAAACCTTACCCACCAGCGCCACGGGTTGCCGGATGCCTGCTGTTTGCTGTTTGTCCAGAATGATGGCGGGCCGGTACTCGCCAGCGCCCGAAATCACCCCGGCGACGCGTTTATCATAGGCTCTCTGACTGGGTACTAAATCTCCGTCTTCGCCCAGCACCATCACCGTGCCCGGATCCACACACGTTTCAGTGCCAATAGCAAAGTCCTCGGCGCAATCGGCGCCCGTTAGTAGAACGTCGCCCGATATTTTTGCGTTGCCCTGAATCGTGACCGGGCCCGCGAAGAAGCCCGCATCGCCGCCGGCGTCATTCAGACCAACCACAGCGCCATGATTCGGGTTGTGGCTAATGCCTCGAACGCCTTCCCCCTGCGCGCTTTCAAAATAGCCGCCGTTTCCGGAGCCGCTTTTTCCGATGACTCCGGCGCCGCCACCCTTTTGCTCACCCATCACGCCGGCGCCGCCCGTTGTGCTTTCCGACAAGCCATAAACTCCCATCCAAGTGTGGCTTTGGCCCCAGACCGCCGTGCCTGTCGCTTCACCAAAAACTCCGGTGCCTGACGCGCTTTTCCCGTAAACACCAGCGCCGCCGCCCAAATGCTCACCCATCACGCCGTTGCCGCCGACGGTGCTCTCCGAAGAGCCATAGACGCCCATCCAGGTCTTGCTCTTGCCCCAGACGCCAGTCCCAATCGATTCCCCGTAAACACCTGGCCCGGCCGGGTTATGCAGATCAGCGTTGTTGTTGTCGTTGATGCCCACAACACCCCCATGCGCGCCGGCATGGCTCGTGCCACGGACTCCTTCAAAACTTGTGCTCTCTCCCGTAACGCCGATCCCCGTGTCGCTTGTCCCTTTTACTTCCAAACTGTGCCTCCAGAGCGCTTCCAAGCGCCAGATGAACGTAACATAGAGAACAACGTAAACTCAAACAAAAACCATTCGGTGACAGTCACCACAACCCCTTAACTCTTCCCGCATCACAATCGGTTGGGCCATAACATCCAAAATACCTACTATGCTAAACAGTGATAAGCCATGAAAGCAGCCCTCTTTACGCGCGAGTATCCGCCCAATGTTTACGGCGGCGCCGGAGTCCACGTGGAGTATTTGAGCCGCGAGCTGTCCCGGAAGATTGACGTCGAAGTCCACTGCTGGGGCGATCAGAAATCTGACGCTTCCCATCTGCACGTCATCGGCGGCCAACCCTGGGAAGAGATTTCCAAAGGGACCGACGGTAAATTCAAGGCTGCTTTAGAGGCGCTGAGCCTCAACCTGAACCAGGTCAAGGCCTTAAAGGATGTCGATGTCGCGCATACCCACACCTGGTATGCCTCCATGGCCGGCTTTTGGGCGAAAAAGCTTTATAAAATCCCTTTCGTCCTGACCACGCATAGCCTGGAACCGCTGCGCGCCTGGAAAGCCGAACAACTCGGTACCGGCTATGACATGAGTTCCTGGATTGAGCGCACCGCCATGCTGGACGCGGACGCCGTTATCGCCGTGTCCCAGGGCACGAAGGCTGACATCCTGCGTGTCTACCCGGTGGACCCGGAACGCATTCATGTCATTTACAACGGAATCGACCTGCACGAGTACCAGAAAACCAATGATCAGTCGGCCCTGAAAGCCCACGGCGTGGATCCCGCTGTACCTTATGTAATGTTCCTGGGTCGAATCACCCGGCAAAAGGGTGTCACGCATCTGGTGGAAGCCATTCAATATCTGCCGCCGGACACCCAGGTGGTCCTCTGCGCCGGCGCGCCCGATACGCCTGAGATTGCCGCGGAGATGCGCCAGAAAGTCGAAGAAGCAAAGGCGAAGAATCCGCACATCGTCTGGATCGAAAAGATGGTCAGTAAGCTGGAAGCCATCCAGCTCTACAGCAATGCCCGTGTGTTCTGCTGCCCGTCGGTCTATGAGCCTTTCGGGATTATTAATCTCGAAGCTATGGCCTGCAACGTGCCGGTCGTGGCCAGCGCCACCGGAGGCATTCTGGAAGTCGTCGTGGATAACGAAACCGGATACCTGGTGCCGTTTAAGCCGGATTCGTCAACCGGCTTCCCCAGCCAACCCGAAAAGTTCGCGCGGGATCTGGGCGCGAAAATTTCAGACCTGCTGGCCGACCCTGAAAAGTGCAGGCGCTTCGGAGATGCCGGCCGAAAACGCGTCGAAAAAACCTTCAGTTGGGAAGCCATCGCGGACCAGACAATAGATCTTTACAGCCACCTGATAGAAAATCGCAAGCGCAGTTTGTAACAGCTTACAGGGAGAACATTCTTAACTTCATATGCCTGAGCAAACGAACGGACGCGTGCGCGTCATTATCGAAGGAGTTTCACCCGAGGTAGACGGAGCTCGGTTCCCCGCGAAACGAACCCTCGGCGACAAGGTTGTGGTGGGAGCCGACATCTTTACAGATGGGCACGATTCCATCGCCGCCGTCCTCGCCTACCGGCATGAACGGGAAACCGCATGGCACGAAGTACCCATGCAGTTCCTGCTCAATGACCGCTGGAACGGGGAATTTACCGCGTCCGAGCTGGGACGTTATCGCTTTACTTTTTACGCCTGGGTGGATCACTGGGAAACTTGGCGGCGCGATCTGCAGAAGCGCATCAAGGCGGAGACCGATGCTCCCGTCGATTACCTGATCGGCGCTGAACATATTGATGCCGCCGCTTCAAGAGCGGCCAGGCCGGACGCTGAAGAGTTAAAGAATTTCGCCGCCAAATTGCGGGCCGAGGATGGCGGCAAGCGTGAGATCGCCCTGTCTCCCGTGCTGAATGAACTGGTGCTCCACTATCCCGACCGCCGCTTTCAAGCCAAGTACCATCGTGAACCGGAGATTGTGGTTGATCCGGTGCAAGCTCGTTTCAGTGCCTGGTACGAATTCTTCCCGCGCTCAACCGCATCCGAACCCGGCAAACATGGAACCTTCGCCGGCTGCGAAGCCCGCTTGGAATATGTCGCCCGCATGGGTTTCGATGTCGTTTACTTTCCGCCCATTCATCCCGTTGGAATCCAGTTCCGCAAGGGAAGAAACAACACCACCACGCCTGAGCCGGGCGATGTCGGCAGCCCCTGGGCCATTGGCGCGCCCGAAGGCGGCCACAAATCTGTTCTAGCCGATCTGGGAACCTTAGAAGATTTTCGCCGCCTGCTCAAAAAAGCTTCCGAATTGGGCCTGAGCATAGCTCTCGACATCGCGTTCCAGGCCGCGCCCGATCACCCCTATGTGAAGGAGCATGAAAACTGGTTCCGCAAGCGTCCGGACGGAACCATTCAATACGCCGAAAATCCGCCGAAAAAATATCAGGACATTTACCCCTTCGACTTCGAATCCGAGGACTGGAGTGGCATGTGGGAGGAACTCAAGAGCGTTTTTGATTTCTGGGTGGAACAAGGCGTCCACATCTTCCGCGTTGACAATCCTCACACCAAAGCCTTCCCGTTCTGGGAATGGTGCATTACTGAGGTGAAGCGTAAAAATCCCGAAGTAACTTTTCTTTCGGAAGCCTTCACGCGTCCCAAAATCATGTACCGGCTCGCCAAGCTCGGCTTCAGCCAGTCCTACACCTACTTTCCATGGCGGAACGCAAAGTACGAACTGACCGAATACCTTAGTGAAATCACCCGGCCACCTGTGTCGGAGTTCTTCCGTCCCAGCCAGTGGCCGAATACTCCTGACATCCTGACGGATTTCCTGCAGTCTGGCCTGCGCTCCTCCTTCATGATCCGGTACTTGCTGGCGGCGACACTAGGAGCACATTATGGGATTTATGGCCCCGCTTTCGAGTTGCTCGAAAGCCGCCCCGTCCGGCATGGCAGCGAAGAGTATTTCGACTCGGAGAAATATCAGATTCGCCATTGGAACTTAGACAAGCCTGACAGCCTGCGGGAACTGTTGACCATGGTGAACCGGATTCGCAAGGAGAATCCCGCCCTCCAATCAGACAGAAGGCTGGAGTTCCACCCTATAGATAACGATCAGCTCATCTGTTTCAGCAAGCGGACAGAAGATGCCGACAACATCGTCCTGGTCGTGGTGAATCTGGACCCGAACCGCGTGCAATCCGGCTTCCTCGAACTCCCGCTGGACTTGCTGAAGCTTGACGAGCACACGCCCTACCAGGCGCACGACCAATTGACCGGTGCACGCTATTTATGGACCGGCCGCCGGAACTACGTCGAACTCAACCCGGCCAGCATTCCTGCCCACATCTTCCGGTTGCGCCGGCGCGTTCGCGCAGAAAATGATTTCGAGTATTTTCTATGAACGCTCGGGACCGTTCCCGGTGTCAAGAGGTTTATGGCTCAACATCTGATTGATCCGGTGATTGGCCAGCTCGAACTTGATCTGCCGCATTACCTGCTCGGGCGTCGCTGGTACCGGTCTAAAGCTCAGATCATATCCGCGCTGAAGATACAGGATGTTATCCAGGCCGATGGCTTCCTTGTTTTGGTGCTCAATGTCAGCTATTCGGGCGGAGGCGAAGACCTCTATCTGCTTCCGATCACGACGAGTGCACCGGGCGGCGCCGATGAGCCCATCACCAGCTTTCAAACGGAGGAAGGCGAACACGTGAGCGTTTACGACGCGGTCACCTCGCCTTTCTTTCGGAACATTCTGTTCCGGGCGCTCCGTTCCGGCGGTAACTTTGAGGGCCAATCGGGCGTTCTCCACGGCGAGTCATTCGGCCAGCCCGAAAAGGTGGAAGGCACCGTGGAAAGCTCTGTCTCGCGAGCGGAGCAAAGCAACACTTCCATCATCTACGGGCATGAGTTCATTCTGAAGCTCTTTCGCAAGATCGAACCGGGAATCAATCCGGACATCGAAATCGGGGCGTTCCTGACGGCGCGAGGTTTCAGGAATACGCCGTCCGTTGTGGGCACCCTTGAATACCGTAGCCGCGATGGCGAGACATACTCCGCAGGTATCTTGCAGGAGTTTGTTCCGAATAACGGGGACGCCTGGAAATTTACCCTCGATTCTCTGGCGGAGTTTTATCAACGGGCACTGAATTCTGACTCGAGTTCGCCGGAGTTACTGGGAACTTACTCGGACGCAGCCAAATTACTCGGTGTCCGAACAGCTCAAATGCATGCTGTTCTGGCAAGTGATGATGGCAATCCCGATTTTGCGCCCGAGCCATTTACCGCTGTAGACGCGCAAAACCTAAGCCATGAAGTGGGCCAGCAAGCTTCAAGATCGCTGGAACTGCTCAAAGCGAAGGCAAAAAGCTTACCCCTCTCTGAGGCGGAATTGGCCGAACGGGTTCTGGATCTGGAAGCGCGCATTCTCCTCCGAATCAGCGGGATCGCTTCGCTGACGACAGACGTTCCGCGCATTCGCCATCACGGGGATTATCATCTGGGCCAGGTGCTATTCACCGGATCGGACTTCATGATCATCGATTTTGAAGGGGAGCCAGCGCGCCCTTTGAGCGAACGGCGCACGAAGGCGCTGGCTCTCCGTGACGTGGCAGGTATGCTTCGGTCTTTCCAATACGCAGCCTATGCCGGCTTATATGGGCTGGTGCCGGCATTGCCGACCGACCCGGAATCTTCGGAGAAAATTGCGGCTTGTTCCGCATTTTGGAACTCACACGTGGCCAGACTTTATTTGGACGCTTACTCGGCCGAGGCGGGCTCGATGCCGCCGGAGGCTTTTCTGGACGCATTCCTCCTGCAAAAAGCCCTTTACGAAGTACAGTATGAATTGAATAACCGGCCCGCGTGGGTGGGTATTCCGCTGCGCGGCATATTGAGGTTGATGGAGTCCTGAAATGTCCACCACCAGCCTGGCGCCCGCCACCCGATACTTAAACGAAGACGACTTTTATTTATTTCAGGAAGGCACCCACAGCCGCCTGCCCGACGTGATGGGGGCGCATTTTGTCCAGGAGCGCGGCGGAACCCAATTCGCTGTCTGGGCGCCAAACGCGAAATCCATCTCCGTAATGGGAACATTCAACGAATGGCGGCCAGGCGAGGTCTGGATGCAGCGCTCACCCGCCGGCATCTGGCAATGCTTCGTGCCGGGCGCGTTTACGGGCGCGCATTACAAATACCGTGTGGAAAATGCCTCCGGCTACCACGCAGATAAGGCGGATCCATTCAGCTTTTTCTATGAAGCCTCGCCCAGCACTGCTTCTGTTATTTGGGACTTGAATTATGATTGGCGCGACTCGGCTTGGATGGCAAACCGGAATGCCGTCAACAGCCTGGACGCTCCTATCTCCATCTATGAGGTTCACCTCGGCTCCTGGCGAAGAGTGCCGGAAGAGAGTAACCGCTCTCTCACTTATCGCGAAGCGGCCCACTACCTGATTCCCTACGTCAAAGAAATGGGCTTTACCCATGTAGAGCTGTTGCCGATCATGGAGCATCCGTTCTACGGATCGTGGGGCTACCAGACCACTGGTTATTTTGCGCCTACCAGCCGCTATGGCACGCCGCAGGACTTCATGCGGCTCATTGACCTTTTCCATCAGAACGGAATCGGCGTGATCCTGGACTGGGTTCCGTCTCACTTTCCCAACGATGAATACGGCTTAGGCTACTTTGACGGTGCCCACGAGTATGAGCCGGCAGATCCTCGCCGCGGCATTCATCCTGACTGGAACAGCTTCATCTTTGATTATTCCCGGCCTGAGGTTCGGAGTTTCTTGCTGAGCAGCGCTATGTTCTGGCTGGATGCCTACCATGTGGACGGTCTGCGCGTGGACGCTGTGGCGTCGATGTTGTATCTCGATTACTCGCGCAAACCCGGTGAGTGGATTCCCAACAAGGCAGGTGGCCGCGAGAACCTGGATGCCATCGAATTCCTTCAGCACATGAACAAGGAAGTCTATCGGGTGCATCCTGATGTTCAAACCATCGCTGAAGAATCAACCGCCTGGCCCATGGTCTCAAGGCCGGTGAGTCAGGGCGGCTTGGGTTTCGGTATGAAGTGGGATTTGGGCTGGATGCATGACACGCTCCAATATCTGGCGCAAGACCCGGTTTACCGGCGTTATCACCACAACGAACTCACCTTCCGCGAAGTCTACGCGTTCAAAGAGAATTTCGTGCTCCCGCTTTCGCACGACGAAGTGGTCTACGGCAAAGGTTCGCTGCTGAATAAAATGCCGGGTGATGAGTGGCAGAAATTCGCAGGTTTGCGCCTTCTCCTCTCCTATATGTTTGCGCTGCCTGGCAAGAAACTGCTCTTCATGGGCTCTGAGTTCGGCCAGTGGAGCGAATGGCGTCATGATTCCAGTCTCGACTGGCACCTGCTGGCCCTCCCCCGCCATGCCGGCGTCCGGCTCCTGACGGGTGATTTGAACCTGCTCTACAAAACCCGTCGGGCGCTGCATTTTCGTGAGACGGCCAGCGAATGCTTCGAATGGATGGAAGCATCCGACGACGCGAACAATGTGTTGTCATTCATCCGCAAATCGGGCATAGAGCGCGAGACCATACTGGTTATTTGCAATTTCAGTGCGATTCCGCTGTTTGGCTACCGGGTGGGCGTGCCCCATCGCGGCCAGTGGCAGGAAATCTTAAATAGTGATGCTAAGGTCTATGGAGGGTCAGGGCGAGGCAACTTCGGCTGCGTTGAGACCGTTCCGTTTACATTGAATGGGCAGGACCAAAGCTTGACGTTGAATTTGCCGCCGTTGGCTGTAATATTTCTGGGGGTATCAGAAGCAAATTTCTTGCCTGCGGCATAGCGCCATGTGGATGTATGCTGCTGGATTGGCGAGCTATTTCGTGCCGTGATATCATCCCGCACTAGGAACTTAACTATGAGTAAACAGAGGTTGTCTTTTATCTTCGCACCGATTCTCTGCGCGGGCGTCTTAACGCTTTCGGGCTGTGCGAGCTCCATGCATGAACCGACCGAAAAGTACATTTTGGTGGCCGACAATTCTAAGATTTCCTACTGGCAGACTGCCGCCCAGGGCTTGAATCACGCGGCGTCTGAGATGAAGGTGAAGGCTGAGGTTCAGGGTCCCGACGGGCATGATCCACAAGGTGAGCATGACGCTTTCAAGCGCGCTGTGGCTGAAAAACCATCGGGCATTATGATCTCCGCGTCCGACGCAAATATCTTGACGCCGGATATCAATTCCGCGCTTGACCAAGGCATCCCGGTTATTACGATTGATGCCGACGCCGAGAACAGCAAGCGCCTTTTCTTCATCGGTACTGATAACTACAATGCCGGAATGATTGGCGGTAAGTTGGCTGCCAAGCTTCTGAGTGGCAAGGGCAACGTGGTGATTTTCACGCTGCCGGGACAATCGAATTTGAAGGACAGGTTGCAGGGCTATCAAGCGGCATTTGCTGACCATACCGATATTAAGATCATTCAGACGGTTGACATCAATGGGAACTCCGATGTCGCGTTCGACAATGCCAAGAAGATGCTGGACAGCAAAACCAAGGTAGATGCCTTCATCTGCTTGGAAGCTGTATCTTGTCCGGCGGTTGCCGATGTGGTGAGCCGCGCGAACATGGGTGGGAAGATCACCATCATTGCTATGGATACCGATCCCTCAACAGTTGAATGGATCAACAAGGGAGTCATTTCCGCCACCATCGCTCAAAAACCCTGGACCATGGCCTATTACGGAGCAAAATTGCTGGATGACATCCATCACCACCCACCCACGCCTCTCGCCAATGACTGGAGCAAAAGCGTCGTCTCTCCGGTCCCGACCTTCGTGGATACGGGTGCCTTTGTCGTCGACAAATCGAATGTAGGTTCTTTGAGTCAGCAGCCGCCGCCCGCCGCTGCAAAGTAGCTAATGCAAATGGGGGCGAGGCGCGAGCCTCGCCCCCATTTTTTCTTATATGGCTTGATAATAGGTCACCTGATTTGAGGATATGCGCCTGAAGTGAGAACCTAGCGGAATCCCCAACTCGCTGGCGCCCACGAAGAGGAGGCCATTCGGGTTGAGAGTGGCCCGAATCTCGTTCACAACTCGGAGCCTGGTCTTCAAGTCGAAGTAGATCAGAACGTTTCGGCATAACACAACGTCGAATGGTCCGAAACTGGAGCTCACGTCCCGAAGGTCCAACTCCTGAAAACGGACCATGTCACGCAGGGCCGCCTTCGGAAGCCACGTACCATTCTGTCGGGTAAAGTATTTGGTGAGCATGGACGCGGACAGTCCACGAGTGACCTCCAGCTGTGTATACCGGCCCTCCCGGGCTCGCGCCACGACGGTCGCCGAAAGATCAGTTCCCAGGATTGAAACGTCCCAATTCTGAAACCCTGCCTCCCAAAGCAAAATGGCGAGGCTATAAGCCTCTTGTCCCGTCGAAGCTGCAGCGGACCAGAAGGACAGCTTCCGCGACTCGCCTCGCCCTGCCGCGAGCGAGGGCAACACACCGTCGGCTAGCACCCGAAACTGCTCAGGCTCACGGAAGAAGTAGGTCTCGTTTGTGGTGATTGCTTCAATCACCCTGCGTCTCAGGCTAGTATTTGTCGAGTGCCTCAGCTTGTCACATAGCTCATCAAGGTTCCGCAATTCTGCCTCTTGAGCGACGGGGAGCAAGCGCGCTTCCATCAGGTAGACCTTCGTGTCGTCAAGGACGATGCCAGACTGCCGTTGAATGAGGTCCTGTAGAAAGCAGTAATTATCGGGTTGGATGACCATCAGAGCTTCTGTCCGCAACGTCCGAGTATGTGTGGAACAATCCGTTCCAAGGGCAGCACGGAATCGGCCAGATTGGCCTCGGCAATTGCCCGCGGCATACCCCAGACGGCGCTGGTTTCCTCGTCCTGCGCTAGGATAGTGGCTCCAGCATTTCGCAAGAGCCTGGTGCTGCGTAGCCCGTCGTGCCCCATTCCGGTCAGCACGGCCGCTACCACCGCGGGTCCATAAACTTTCAGCAGCGACTCGAATAGGACATCTACGGAGGGCCGGCACGAATTCTGTGGCGGCGACTGATCCAGCGAGATGCGCGGCTGGCATTGACCTGCGCCTACCTCGACCCGCATATGCTGCCCGCCCGGGGCGACAAGAATGACGCCCGGCCTGACCAGCTGGTTGTGAGTCGCTTCTCTGATAGGAAGACTCAGTCGAGAGCGAAGTCGCTCGCAGAATAGTTGAGTAAAGACCGCCGGCATGTGCTGGACGATGAGGATGGGAAGGTCAAAGTCACTTGGGAATTGTCCAAGTATGCTGCCCAGTGCAGCTGGGCCGCCTGTCGATGCGCCGATTGCGACGATCTCGGGATTGGCTTTTACAGGGCATTCGAGTGGTTTAGAGCGGCAGGTCGGCGGGCCAGGGGAAAGTAGGAAGAACTGCCGGATCCTCGGCGTCAGGTCATGGCTTAACCTTGCCTTTGCTTCAGCTAAGGATCTTGCAGCCGAAACCTTCATCAAATAATCGTCCGCGCCGAGCGATAAGGCTTCCAATGTGAGGGATGCGCCTCGCTCCGTCAGGCTGCTTAGGATCACGATTCGTACCTGCGGCGCAAGACGGCGTATCTGCCCTAATGCTTCAAGCCCACCCATCTCCGGCATTTCGATGTCCAGCGTCACCAGATCTGGCTTGAGCTTCATCACTTGGTCAATGGCTTCAATCCCATTGCAGGCGGTGCCGGCTACTTCAATTGAGCTGTCGCTCCGTAAGGATTGCGCAATCAGTTGACGAAACACGGAGGAATCGTCAACGATCAGGATGCGGATCCGCTGTCCGGGGTTCAGTTGTTGCTTGGCTCTGATAGCGGGCATATAACGGAGAGTTGCTCGATGTCTAATAGCAGTAGCAGGGAGTCTTTGAGCTTGTAAACGGCATGAATGATGCCCCACACTTGCGGCGCTAGGTGATCAGGGGCAGGCGTTACGTGATCGAATTCAACGTCCAGAACATCTCCGATATCATCAACAACCAGGCTGATCGGGCCTTCTTGCGTGCGGACGATGATATTCATCGACTCAATGCCTGATGAGGTTGCGCCAACTTGAAGGCGTTCTCTTACATCGAGCGCGGTGACGATCTCTCCGCGTAGATTGATGAGTCCATTGATTACCCGCGGGGCCAACGGCACACTCGTCATTCTCTGTGCTGGCAGGACCTCCTGAACGCTCATGACATCGATCCCAAAATGGTACTTGCCGGCTTTAAAGGTGATAACTTGCAGACTGCTCTGTGACATCGGAATTCTAGTGCCTTGTTTCGAGAATGGCTTCCAGGTCAAGGAACTCAGCTACCTTCTCCCCAATAATTGCGGAGCCTAATATTCCGTGGCGGGGCGATATCGATGGTTGCATGCTGACCGAGTCCTCAACAATATCGACAATCTGATCCACGATGATGCCGAACTCTCTATGCGCAGCTCTCAAAACGATGACTTGTATCAACTCATCCTGAGATGTCTCAGAAGTCTCCTCCAGACGAGAAGACAATTCGATCAAGGGCAGGATGATGTCGCGATACTGGAACGCGAGTCGGCCGCCCGAACGTTCAACTGAACTGAGCGGAATTTCTTCTAACCGGGCGATGACGGATACGGGCAATACCAGGCGATCAAATGATCCACTTTTAAAAATCAGCAGCCGTTGCTTCTGTTGTTCGTCCTTGCTTGTGAGAGCTACGTCCGGCGCCTGGCTCTCGCGAGAATGCTTCCATAGGTGAGCAAGCTTCGCGATCTCAATAACGTCGAGAATCAGGCCGACTTCGCCATCGCTCATGATGGCCGCGCCGGAATAGGGGAGCCCTTTCAATTGCGCGCCCAACGACTTGATTACGATCGCCTCAGTGTCGTTGACTTCGTCCACAACCAATCCGAAACGGCGCCCTTCAACGTCTAAGACTATGACGTTATGAACGGCTTCCGCCGCCTCAGTCGAAAGCTTAAGCAACTCATTTAGATAGGCGATTGGCAATAACATTCCCCGATGCCGGTAGACGGGGGCCTCATGAGCAAGCTCTATGTGCGAAACCGAATCGCCTGCAAGTTCAATTACTTCCAGCAAACATGCCTGAGGGATCGCAAATCTGTGACCGCCTGTCTTCACCAATAGGGCGGGAATAATGGCAAGAGTCAGCGGAATCTTTAGCTTGACTGTGGTCCCTGTGCCTGGGCTTGTCAGAATTTCGACAGTGCCGCCAATCTTTTCAACATTTGCTTTAACGACATCCATGCCGACGCCACGGCCGGAAATATGGGTGATCGCCGGCGCGGTGGAGAAACCAGGTAGAAACAGCAAAGCAAGGGTGTCGCGCTCGTTCAAAACAGCCGCCTGCTCCATACCCACCAGCCCTCTTTCGATCGCCTTCTGTCTCACGCGTTCGAAATCGACGCCGCCTCCATCGTCTGAAATGTCGATATGGACTAAGCCACCTTCGTGACACGCCTTGAGGCGCAGCACGCCCCTATCCTTCTTACCGTTGCGGACCCTTATCTCGGGGTGTTCTATGCCATGATCACAGGCATTCCGAATCAAATGAGTAAACGGGTCTGTCATTGCCTCGATGATGGTCTTATCGACTTCGGTCTCGGCGCCATCCATTTCTAGATCGATCAGCTTGCCTTGTGAATGGGCGACATCTCGAACCAGGCGAGGCAACTTGTTCCAGATGACTCCGATGGGCTGCATGCGTGTTTTCATTACCGTCTCGTGCAACTCATCGGTGATTAAGTTCAAACGCTGGAACCGTGATTTAACGCGCCATGCCTATATTGAGTATCCGGTTCCAGGATTTGATTGCGCACTAAAACAAGTTCGCCTGCCAAATTCAGGAGCTTGTCGAGCAGCTTTACATCGACTCGAAGTGATGAATCGGCCATACGAGTTGGCTTTTCAGATTGAGGGGCGAGTTGTGTGCTCCCCCGGACGTAATCTTTACCGCTTGTAGCTCTCGCCAACGATTGGAGTAATTCCGGAAATCGATCAACTCCTTCCTCGCCAGTTGCCTCGATATTGCTGAGGATCTGTCTAACAGCATCAATACTTTGGAGGATGAGTGAGACGACACCGCTATTTACCGGGCGCTGTCCGGTACGTAACTGGCCGAGGATGTCCTCGGCGTGATGAGTGATGTTTTCAAGACTATGAAAACCTAGGAAGCCGCAGGTGCCTTTGATCGTGTGAATCGTCCTGAAAATGTTTCCGAGACGTTCGGGCGTGGGATGCTTTTCGAGATTGACAATCTCCGAATCCAGGAGATTTAGGTTTTCGCTGCTCTCGATTAAGAACTCCCGGATGATCTCGTCGTCTGCAACCACCGCGTAGTGACCCTTACTTAAGACAAAGATCCGTCGAGAAGCAGAGCATACGTCCTCTGGTTTGGCGTAAAATTTGCAGAGCGTCCTCGGTTCTCAATCAAGCAGATCTTCAGTTCCAGAAGATCTGACCCGGCTTTAACTGGAACCACCGTCCAAGGTTTTTGGGCAACAGTTCGAGTCTCGAAATTTCGGCCGAAGATGACTGTCGGGATGCTGAGGCCAACTTGACCAAAGTGCTCTTCCAGCTCCGTTTTGACACCGCCGAAGATCATATTTGCCATTTCACCCATGGCGTCCAAAATGTCCTCGGACACAGCTTCGAAATGCGTCATGAGCATCCGTGATGAAATCTTACAGGCCAGGGCAGGAGGGCAACTGATCATTCCAGTCCCGATACAAGCCCCCGCAAGGCCAATCAGGGCGACAACCGTTTCAGTCTCTGTTGTGGCTCGTTGCTCTTCATAAAACCTGCCGGGCGTGATTTCCATGCCAAGCATCATGCCGAAGACATCTCGGGTCGCTTTTATAATGAGTCTCTCCAGCAATTCCTGCTCCATCCGACTCCCTTATTCAGTGTTTGACTTCAGACAAGCCAAGACCTTCTCTTTGATCTGTTCGGCGGTGAACGGCTTTCTAACGTAGCCCTTGGCGCCTAATTGAACTGCCTCAATGACCTTGTTGTGGCTGCCTTCCGTGGAAATCATGAATACCGGCAAGGATTTCCACTTAGGGTCTGCTTTGATCTCCCTGAGTAGGGCTAAGCCATCGAGATTCGGCATATTGATATCGGAAAGGACTAGCGTGATCTCATTATTCCCAAGGACCTTGAGAGCTTCTGCTCCGTCATTGGCCTCATGAAGATGCTTAATCGGCAGGTCGGTCTGGGATAAGACTCTTCTAAGAATTTTCCGAATAGCCGAAGAGTCATCAACGATGAGCACATTGAGATCCATTTGATATTCCTTTGGCAACGCGAGCACCGATCCACCAGTTCTATCGTCCGTTCGAGTTTAGATGTGTAGAGCGAAAAGTGGACCTGAGAGAAAAAAAGCTGGAATCAACTCTTTGAATGCGAGCTGCCGTCTGAAGTTATCCACTCGGTCAGCCGTACAAGACTTATTGAGATATGCCAGATAGCCAATTTGAGCAATCCCAGTTGAGAGGAATCCAGAAAGCCGCCATCTTTCTGATTGCACTCGGTCCATCAAATAGTGCTGGCATTCTTAAGAAGCTGCCGGAGCAGGAAGCGAACCGGATTGCTAAGGCAGTGGCGAGAGTGGAAAGCGTGGACTTCGATGAAGTGCAAGCGGTTCTGGAAGAATTCCATAAATGTTCCAGCTCTCCGAAGTTACTGGTTCGGGGGGGACTGCAATATGCGGAAAAGATGTTGGCCGAAGCGTACGGTCCTGATCCTGCCAAACGGCTGATTGCGAGATTAGCCAAATCGATGGAAGGTGACTTGCAAGTCTTTGAGGACTTCAAGAAGGTGGATCCTCAGCAATTGGCAAAATTCGTGCAGGATGAACACCCGCAGACGATTGCCCTCATCTTGTGCCATTTGGATGCGGAGCAGGCAGCGCGACTGATTAGCGCTTTGCCACCCGAATTACATAAAGATGTGGCTGTGAGAATGGCTGAACTGGATGAGATTTCCCCTGAGATTATCAGGAATATTGCGGCCGTGATTGATCAAAAGCTGAGAAATCTGGGTGAGGTGAGCCGCGAGGCCTTGGGTGGAGTCAAATCGCTGGCGAATATGTTCAACCGCCTGGAACCCAATACCTGCGCACAGCTTCTGACCGCATTGGAGGCGGATAATCCAACGTTATTTGATAGCGTCCGCCGATTTATGTTCGTCTTTAAAGATCTTGAGGACCTCGACGAGATATCCATCAAGACTCTCATCAGCAAGGTCGAAAGGAAAGCTCTCATTCTTGCGTTGAAGGGGTCGAACGAATCTCTACGAAAGAAGTTTATTGGAACGCAGTCGGCGCGAGGCGCGGAAATGATGCTGGACGAGATTGCATCCACCGGTCCGGTGAAATTGAAGGATGTGGACGCCGCGCAACAGCAGATTATCGCCACAGCCCGGGAACTGGAAAAAGAGGGAGCTATTAATCTGACGGGCGGCGGCGACAAATATGTTGACTAACTCAGACGCTGCGGTCCCAGCGGCCTATGAGCACCTTGCGGACGTCGAGTTGATTCTTCACGCCGAATTGGACCAGAAGATGCTTACATTTGAACAATTGCTCAATCTGCAGGTGGGCGGCATCGTCTTGCTTGGACGAGCAACCGGGGAGAACGTTGACGTGTACGCCGGAGAAGTCTTGCTGGGTTCAGGGGAAATCCTGATTGTCGATTCGATGCTGGCAATCCGCATTGCAGAGTTGAGAGGCGCGGGAGATCGGATTGATCCACAGGTTTGAAGATAATGAGCCAACAATTTAGCGAAGTCCTCGAAATCTGGACGAAAGAATTCATTCGGGCCGTTGAGATGTTGACAGGCGAAAAGGTCAAGGTCAGCTTTTCGCGTGGGGGATCGGAGATCTCCGCGCAGGAGATCTCTGAGCGGACATGGTGGAAGCAGACCCTCCGCAGCGAACGATCATTTGCCATCTGGGCGGGGGCAGCACCGGCTGTTTGGAACGGGTTAAGCGGAGACCCGGCGGCTCAGAAGACGTTTTTTGAGGTTCTGAGGCAGGTAAATCAAGGGACGGCGGCCGCGCTAAGTGCGGTCTGTGACGACGGTCTATTTGACTCTCCCGTGCCGGTTCAGCTCCAATGGGGCCAGCTCAAAGTTGAGTTTCGTGGCGTGAATATTGGGGTTGTATTGATAGGCCTCGAACGCGCCGCAACTCCGGGGATCCTTTCACGACTTTTGGATTTGCAGCTTCCGGTTTCGATCCTGCTTGGCCGCGCCCGGATTTCGATTAGGGAGGCGTTGAAATTGATGCCCGGTTCGGTTATTGAACTCGACCGTAAAGTTGGTGATTACGTCGAGATAATGGTGCATGGAACCATCGTTGCCAAGGGTGAGATTGTCTCGGTAAAAGGCAACTACGCTGTTCGTATCAAGCAGGTTGTAAGCCGGGAGGAACGGCTGGCGCTGCGGGATGCTGCATGAAAAAAGTCCTTTCCCAGGAGGAGATCGACGCGGTCTTCCAATCCAAGAGCGCCGACCTTTCTCAGCCGGATGACGAAGCCTTTGACCTCAGCCATCTGGACCGAATTCCCAAGTCGCAACTTCGGGCTATTCACCTGGTGCATGAGAATTTTGTCAAGAACTTGGGATCGAGTCTTTCCGCCTACTTGCGTACCTATGTGGGACTCAATCTGATCAGTCTGGAACAGATTTCTTACTCCGAGTTCATTGATGGACTTTCCTTTCCTACCGGGCTGGCTTATGTGAGCATGGCCCCGTATGAAGGGTCGGCCGTGCTCGAGATCAATATGAATCTCATGTTCGCCCTGATTGAACTGATGATGGGCAGCAAGGGCAGGGCAGTGACGCGAGTTCAGCGCAAGATCACCGACATTGAAAAGTCCATTATGCAGACCTTGCTGCGCGTTATCTTGCGAGACCTGAAAGACGCCTGGAGCAGCGTGACTCAGATCGAGTTTGCCGTTCAATCATTGAGCAGTGAGCCTCAACTGGTCCAGGTACTGGCGCCAGCCGAAGCGGTGATCGTGATCGCTATCGACATCCGGATAGGCGCGGTATCCGGGTTGATGAATCTGGCGATTCCATCAATCTTTTTCAAGCGACTGCGGCATAAGTTCGACCAGGTGCAAGCCATTCGTAAAGCCACGAACGTAGACCTTGATCAGCAGCGAATGGGCGCTCTGATGGAGGACGTGGAACTGGTTTTCGAAACGATCCTCGATGGCGGCGAGATCAGCGCTCGCACTTTGATGGACTTGCAACCCGGTCAGGTTCTTGTCTTCGAGCATCCGCTGGAGCGGCCTGTGAAAGCCAGGCTCAACGAGCGGGAGAAGTGGACCGGACGGATTGCGACGAAAAAGGACAAGCTCAACTTCGAGGCTCTGGAACGGATCCCGCTCAAGGAACAATAGTCAGGTCATGGCAAGGATCAGCGTTTCCATGATCAGGCGGTCGTCTTTATAGCCTTCCCGGAACTTCTTGTCCGTTTCGTAAATCGCCACAAGTGCCTGATTCAAAGTAACTTGTGAGAAGGAGCTTGAGACGGCAATGACCTGTTCGGCGCGGTCCCGCCAGATGCGGACTCCCAGGCGCTGAAAGAACGTTACGGCCTGCTGCGAGGAGGTAATGCGGCTTTCTTTGGCAGCCAGAGCGAGTCGGAAAAGCGAACTTAAAAATGTGAGAGCGAGAGGCAGGTATTCGCCTTCGCGGACCAGAACATCAAGACTTTTCAGGGCGGCGGCACGGTCGCGCTTGCCGAGTGCGTTGACGAGGGCGAAGATGGTGGATTGCGAGGCGCTGGGCACTAAGGTGCGGACGTCGTCCATGGTGACGGCGCGTTCCGAACCGACGTAGAGCGATAATTTTTCCATTTCGGCGGCAAGCCGATTCGCGTCGCCGGCAACGCTGTCGAGAAGAGTCGCCAATTCGGGGCCGGCGAGCCGCAGCTTGAATTTCTTTGCCAACTGCTGGGCCAGGAAGCGGGCGGCTTCGGGCGTGAACTGGCGAAATTCAACCACATCGCGGATGCCGCTGAAATACTTCTCGACGCGCTCCATGCGCGGCTTGTCGTCGCCATTGAAATCGTAGCGGCTGCACTCGAAAACGATCACGGTGCCGGGAGTGGGCGATTTCAAGTACGCGGCTAGAGGCGACTCGGGCGGTTTGGTCTCATCATCCTCGTCGGAGGAGGACGCAGCGACGAGCCTCTTGGGGAGCGCCAGTTCGGCGCTTCCTATCCAGATGACTCGCTCCCGGGCAAACAGGGACATAGACCGCGCGTCATCAATCAACTCGGCCACGGTGCGGTCTTCAAGATCGGTTTGCGTGAGACCATCGATTCGAGCATCTGCGGGCAAAACCCGTTCGAGCAACGCTTCCTTGCACAAGCGGCGCTGATAACCTTCCTGGCCAAGGAAGAGATAGACGGGCGCCGGCGGCTGCTTGGCGATTTTGGCAAGAAACTGTTCCGGGCTCATGTTCAGAAGTTCTCGACAACGGCGCTGACCAGGTCGCGCGCAACGTCTCGACTCAAGCGATCATAAGCTGCACCGCTTTCGTCAAAGAACTGGTGCGGATCGATGGCATCGGCGTAATCCTCATGAATAGACCATCCAACGTGGCTATACAAGGGTTTGCCCGTAGCCCGTTCCGTGAGAATCACATTGAGAAAGACCACGACCCGGATGCTGGTTGCCTTGCCGGTATTGGGGTCGGAGACGGCGGGATAGACGATCACGTTATTGACGGTGCCATGCAGCACGGCGTCTGCAGCGTTGGGGTCGTTTTCAATCTTGAAGCGGGTTCTAGACAGGAATTCGCGCGCGATCTCCTGGGGCAGCATGTCTACCAGCCGGTACTTGGTGGTGACCGTAGCGAAGGTTGGCACCGAGATGGTCTGGACTGTTTTCGGCACCAGATCGGCCTTTCCGCCCACGTGGTATCCACAGGAGACAAGACTCAGCACAATCGCTGTGACACCGGTGGATCGGAATAGGGCCGCCATTAACTTTCCTGCGCAAGGACGGCGACGATGTCGGCGACGGAGTCGCTCAGCAGACGCAAGTTATCGAAAACCAGCCAAATCCACACGGCTTTGGGATTGGCGGCGTCGACGCGAATGTCGCCGGCCATGATTCCGCTGGAACCAGCGGCCGCGACCGAGTCTGGAGTCTCTTCGCCCAGGCCGCGGACCTCGATCTGGGCGCTGGCGAGGGCTTCTTCCACCGCGCCGCGATCCGCTTTGTTTGGAAATTCGACGTATAGAGAGATGCTGTAGCCGTGGAAAACCGGGATCTGCAGGAGCCGCAGGGACAACTGGGCCACCGCGCCCTGCGCCTTGGTTTGAGCCGCTAGAAGTACAGTTTGGGAATAGACTCGCTGTTCAATCTCAGCCAGACTTAGTTGGGCTTCGTCGCCCAGTTTGGCGAGTGTATTGAAGGCCAACTGCGCGTCGAAAACCTCCTTGGGAAGCGGCTTGAAGGCGAGCAGGGCGGCAGTCTGGTTGTGCAGTTCGGTAATGCCGCGCTGGCCGCGTTCGCTTGCGGGTTCCAGAACGTTAGCTACCGCGCGAACGGTAGCCTGATATTTGGAGAGGCGCGTGAGGACGAGGGTCAGGGCGCTGGCGACGGGGTGCGCCAGCGACAAAAGTTGGCCCGGTTTGGGATGAACTTCGCCGATCAGCGTGGAAGTGAGCGAGCTGGATTTCTCACTTTCAAGCAAGCCCAGGGCGTCGACGACAATAGGCAGTTTTGCAGACTTGCCGGCTTTGGCTACATAGTCCGTGAAGATGCCATAGCTCTTGCGCGCGCCCGCTTCGGAGCCAGCCAGCACCACCACGCGTTCTTCTGTCAGGCTCTTTTCGCTGAATGGCTCCAGGTAAATGGCTTCGCCGTCCTGTTCGCCAAATGTGCCCTCGCCGCTGGCAGAGTAGGTGGTGACGCGCGTCTTTTTGTTCCGCGCCAAAGCTTCCTGCAGGTCCTTGCCCAGCATGGTCTCGGCGCCGATGATGGAGACGCGGAAGGGTGTCTCGGTTCGTACATTTGTTTTAGCCAATTTGCTGCTCCGGCTCAATTTTCTTCTGCGCGTTCGCGAGGGCGGCTCGGAAGCGGCGGCGTCTGCGCACGAAACTCACCAGGCGGATGATGAGGCCGCTCAGCACATATGCTGTGGCCAGGGTCATCAAGACGGCCTGAGACCACTCCACTATGGCAAAGATCAAGATCCCTATTAATAGGACAAGGAGCGGCGTGCGGGGCTTGCCCATATTCAGCTGCTTGAAGCTGGGATATTTCCAAGTGCTGACCATGAGTAGGCCGACAATGGCCAGTACGCACAACCATCCGATGGACCAGGACATGCTTTGCAAGGGCTGGGTATCGACGTGAACGGTGGCGGCGACAAAACCGGCCGCGGCAGGGATGGGCATGCCGACGAAGTAGCGCATGTCGGGCTTAGGCGATACGGCTTGCACGTTGAAACGCGCGAGACGAACGGCGCCGCACAGAAGGAAAAAGAAGGCCACGGAGTAGCCGGCCCGGGAAAGTTCCACCGAGCCGCCGGCGGACATCACACCCCAGACATAGGCCAGAATGGCAGGCGCAATGCCAAAGGTCACGACATCGGCAATGGAGTCGAGTTCTCGGCCGAAATCGCTGGTGGTGTTGGTGATGCGGGCAATCCGGCCATCCAGGCCATCGAAAAAGACCGCGAAACCGATGGCGCGGGCGGCGGTTTGGAAATCCTGATGGAAAGCCGGATTGCCGGAGTTGACTTTGAGCGCTCCTTCGAAGGCTTTAAGAATGGAGATGAAGCCCAGCAGGATGTTGGCGCTGGTGAAAAGGGTCGGGAGCGCGTAGGCTGCCCGCCGGGGCCGCTTTCCTTCAGCAGGGCCCAGGATTCTATCGCGTATATTCAGGGCGCGCTCCTTTTGAGGCGGACGTGGGTGAGGCAGGCAGCCTGTTTCCATAAACAGGAAGCCGGTCCCGCAATTGCGCGGCGCGGGGGCGTTGGGTTTTAATCAGCATTCGCGGGCCTCAAGGCTCATCGGGACTGGCACGCCGTGCGCCAGTATGGTGGCGCCGGCTTTCACCTTTTGGCCCAGTTTAATAGCGGGAGTGTATCCGGGTCCAAAGATGACGTCCATGCGTGAGCCGAATTTAATATAGCCAATGCGTTCGCCGGGGGCGAGGATATCGCCGGTTTTCTTATAGCAAATGATCCGGCGAGCGATGAGGCCGGCGATTTGCTTACACACGACGCGGCCGGAAGGGCCTTCGATGGTGAAGGTGTTCTGTTCGTTGTCGGCGGAGGCGGCTTCATGACTGGCGACAAGAAACTTGCCGCGCTGATAGGCGATGTCGAGAATCCGACCGGGGACAGGCGTCCGGTTGACGTGGACATTAAAGATGTTAAGGAAAATGCTGATACGAGTCTCCGTGGGGCTGAGGGCGCGAACCGCAACCACCGTTCCGTCCGCCGGCGAAACAATAACGTCTCCAGTGGGCGTGACGCGGTCGGGGTCGCGGAAGAAGTAGAGGCAGAAGGCGGCGAGAACGAAGAAGGGCACGCCCGCCCAGTTGTTGAGGAGGTAGGACGCGGTGATTCCCACCAGGAGGCAGGCGCACGCGTAGTAGATACCGTCGGGAACGATCTTCAAATTCCATTTTCTCATGCTGGGCGGGTATTTCATATTGGTGACAATTCGCCTTCGCTTCGTAATTTTTAGTTTTTTGATTTGTGGGTTGGTGTAAGAAAAGTGGCGGGTTCCCGGGGGCGGCTACTGGCGCCCGATAAGAAGAAAGGGAACGCCCGGCCTGTCTTCTCTTTTGAATCCCCCGTGCCAGCGGCGCGAGACGCCGGCGAAGAATTCGCAGCACGTTTCGCAGGCATCCACCCCCCTGCCAGCGGCATCTGAGCAACATGCGGATTCTCGCGATATCCGGTAGCCTTCGCGCACAATCCACCAATACCTCCCTGCTGCGGTCGTTGATTTTGTTGGCCCCGCCGGAATTGGAAATTGTGATTTACGAAGAACTCGCTTGCCTCCCCGCATTCAACCCTGATTTGGAGCGGAATCACGAGTTCGACTCGGTGACCCGCTTCCAGCAGCTCCTTCAGCGCAGCGCGGCTGTAATAGTCTCTACGCCCGAGTATGCGCACGGTATCCCCGGCTCTCTGAAAAATGCTCTCGATTGGGTTGTCGGCAGCGGCGAACTATCCGAAAAGGTCGTGATGCTAATCAACGCATCTTCGCGAGCCGTCCACGCGCAAGCTGCTCTGACGGAGGTGCTTTTTACGATGAACGCCAAGCTGTCCCCTGCACTCAACGTCACAGCCGACCTGCCGAGAAGGGACATGAGTCCGGAGGAGATAGCGGCAGACGTCGCACTAGCTCCGATCCTCCGAAAGTCCTTAGAGAGTTTAAAAGCCGTTTTAGGCTGATCGGTCGAGCCAGCTTCCTTCTGGCGAAGGCGTTCTCATCCACCCCACTTCCACCGAGCCGCGCGCGATCCATCACGCCCGCGGACTGCAACCAATAAGCAATGAGAAGCGCGCTTGCAATAATCGAAGAGGAGCCTGCATGACTGTTACGCTCAACCTGCCGCCGGATATTGAACAACTTTACGTTGCCGAGGCACAGGCGCGTGGACTGGCTGTAGAAGAAGTCATCGAAGAGGCTCTCCTGGCAGCACGGCAGCCGGTTAGGCCAAGTGAGGAACTGAGTCCCGAAGAATGGATGCGCCGTTTTAAGGAATGGAGCGAGAGCCCTGCGCACGCCAATCTGCCGGTGTTGTCAGATTATGCGGTGAGCCGCGAATCTATCTACGAAGACCGCGGCCTCTAGACGGTGATGCTGTCGACACCAATATATTGCTGCGTTCGCATCCGTCCGACCCGCATTACCAGCTAGTCACAACCACTCTCGCGAAATTGAAGCAAGACCGTGAAGTGTTGTGTGTTGCTCCGCAGAATTTAGTTGAATATTGGGTCGTGGCCACCCGTCCCCGGGAGAACAACGGACTAGGGATGCAACCGGACGCCGCTGTTGCGGAAATTCAACGGCTCCGCAACGCGTTCCATGTGCTGGAAGGATTGCCGGGAGTATCGGATACCTGGGAGACGTTGGTCGGAAAGCATTCGGTTTTGGGAAAGCAGGCACATGACGCCAATCTCGTGGCCACTATGCTTGTGCATGGAGTAAAACGGCTCCTCACCTTCAATGGAGCGGATTTCAAGCGATATGACGCGGTGGAAGTAATCGAACCGGCACAGGTTGCGCAACAACAGCCCGGCCTCAAGCCTTAAATCCAGGCGACCTTAAGCCTTGGATGGGCCGCGGTCGCCGTGCGTTCGAGTACAACGGGGCGCGGGTTTTCAGGAAAAGCCAACAGCCTGATGCGGATTCAGATCAGGCTACCCTCTGATCACACCCGCTCGACGAAGACGCGAATCGTATATTTCTGCAACGCAGAGTTCCACCGGCTCCAGGGCGCTCCCAAATCGCAGATGGCCCGAGCCGGCGTCTGCACATCGGTGGTTGCATCAACCAAGGCAAACTCATGGGGCGCATCACCCCTAGACACTAGGTAGCCAGGCCCGGGAGACAAACCGACATCGAGCTTTTGCAACTCGGACCTATAGAGCAGCAACTCGAGTTTCTGGATTGATGATCCGAAAGTTTCCATCGACGCTGCGGCAGCATTCCCGAGTTGCTTGATGGCTTTGGCTACCTCTTTTCCTTTTGACTCGGCCACAATGATCCGTAGGGGCATCTTGCCGCCAGGAGCAACGCCAAGCACATCTGCGCATTTGCAACCAAGTCCTGTGGGTAATCCGAGCTTTGTCTTGACAGCTAACGTTGCGAAACATCAAGCACAGCCACTTCGGCTTGTGGAGAATCATGGCTTTCACCACTGATGACGAATGCCCGTTGGCGAAGCCTAGCGACAACCTCGACAAATGTGAGATAGCTATTGTTTACCTTGTCCTCCCAACCCTTTGCGCGTGCATTCTGATGGACCAGCAGCAAGACGCCATACCTTCCAGAATTGGACCGCAAATATTGACCGCAAAGCTGAACTTCTAAAGCATCATCCAGCTCTGCAAGCGTCCAATCATCCGCCACTTTAATCTCAATTGATACTTTCGCGTCCGATGCATTTGCCTTTGCACGTATATCGGGCATCTTCTCATCAACGACATGCGCTTCACGCTCGACGGAATATGAACGTCCCCGCACAAGATCCAGCCTATCGGCAACCCATTTCTGTACTTCTCGTTCGGGGCGGAGGCCTTTAAGAGTCTGCGATTGCGAATAATCGCCACGCAGAAGATCATGCTGGATATCTTCAATCCGCCCTATCAGCACACCTTGTAGATCCTTGCCTGTGCGTGGCATGTTCTGCGCCGACTGCTCAAATGCATAAGCTTCGCCTGGAGGCCAGGGAGCACTGTCAGCATCTTCAATAGCGCGTTCTTCAGCGAGCGCGTTCATTCGCGCTGGGGAAACAGCAAAGCTTGGATCAGCCTGCAGACGCCGTATAGCGTGATATGTATGTGGGCCAGGGTCTTAACGAAGCGTCCAAAAACAGCGCTTCGGGTCCATTCCTCCTGACTCTCATCGTTAATCGAATATACGCCGGTCGGGCGCGGAGGCCTTGCGTCAAGCTTTGATATTTTGAAGCTAAGCAGCATGAGCTTTTCGATCACATCTGCAGGCGGCTGAACCAGCGATTTGAGTTGGCTGTGCAGCATCCGAGTGCCGAAACATTCGGCCAAAAATCTGCCGGCCAGCTTTTTTTCATGGTCCCCCAAATTCCCGGTCTTCTGAAGGAGCACCTCGGTGGCTAACGAAGGATTCGACCTAAACGCTGCCACCAAATAATGAACGGCCACCGTAAGCTCGGCTTCATTCTCAAAACGCTTGATACAAATCTTCTCGAACCGACCCAGTTCAGATTTTGGCAATCCGTCGATCAGAATATGAAGAACGTGCGAAGTGGCCGTGTGAGGTATCGCAATTCCCGCCTCTAAGTCCCGCAGGAGCAACGGAGCCAGAGTAATGGCTAATTCTCCGCTCGAATAGGCGACGCCTTGAAGGGTTTCAAAGATAGATAAGATAGGGCGCTTGAATTCGTCCGCAATCTCATCGTGGAAGACCGACGTTACCTCGGAAGGATGGGCAGCAACGAGGTCACGCATCCAGCCTGGGAAACCATTGATCTCAATAGTTGCGATCTCAGCAGCCCTACGAGCCTCTTTACTGGACAGTTTGGTTGCCCATGCAGACTCTCGCGCAGCTTCTAAAGAGACGCCCGCGAGCGCCATCAGGTCAAACCACGGTGTAGTATTCCTGCCGTCAATCCCACGACGGCTCCTAATTAGCGGCTCACGCGATCGCCAATATGCGATCAGTCCATCTTCAAAAGCTTTGGCAAGTTCATGACCGGTCATTCGCTGCAACGGTGCAACGGAATCGACGGCGTAATGCGATTGCCTTACTGCGCCGCTTAATAATTGCCACAGTCTAATTAGGTCAAAAAATGCATTATTTGCGATTGGCAATTTTAGATTTGCGATCCGTTGCGGATCTGACTGCATATCACGAACAAATTTGAGCCAGAACTGATCCAATTCGTCCCGAGCCACTTTGTTTTGCTTTTCAATCTCCGCTAACTGTCGCTCCGAATCCAATTCCGCCTGCGAAGGGGCTTGGGGGAACGTTAGTTCCTCATATCTCTGTTTGGCGACTTTATCAGTTTCAGCCGCGCCAGTGATCTTCAAGAGTATTGATTCGGGTCTGTCGTTGTGGGCGTAGATCGTCAAGGCTATTTGAAATGCCAATCTGCAATCCTCGCCGCCTCTGGCGATTCCATCACTCAAAAGCCAGTCCACATCTTCAACTTTTAGATTTGGCTCATATCCTAAGAATTCGACCTGCCATAGCGTGACACAGGGCTGAGATGGAAAGACCGACCGGATAGTAGTAACCACCCGCCAAAATGCTTGTTTTCGCCGCCCTGGTGTGCGGTGAAGTTGGGCCAAAGCATCTTTGGCGGTCTGGTTGAAATCCGAAATGTGTTCACGGCGGTTGCCTATACGAAAGAGGGAATCAATCACGACAGGAGGAACATGATCAGCCTGAACAGCTTCCAATAAGCGCAGCGACAACTCGGCCATCACCGGGAAAAATGATTCTTCCTGTTTGGTTTGCGGGTAATGTGAGTGGTTTCCGATCTGGCTTGAAAGATGATCGACCAATCCCTTTAGCAGGAGCTCAAGGTCATCTGCATTCGACAATTTTTTAGCTAACGCGACCCCATCCCGCGCGAAATTGTAGCCGTTTCGATCCTCCTCGATGTTTAAACCAATTAGAATGCGTAAGGAGTCGGATACAGAAATCAAATTAGGGACAAAAGTCAAGAGCGCATCGCGCACCATCGTAGCGGGAAGTCTATCCGCCCCCGTAGTGATAAGAGCTGCGTAGGCTTCCAGCGCCGTATTGTCTCCGATGATGAGCAGGGCCTTGCCAGCCAACATTCGCAACGTTGGGTCGGCGTCCGATTTCAGTGCGACCGACCGGGCTAATTCTCCACATTCCCTAAGAGCACCAAGCCAGATCAGTCGCATCAATAACGTCGAAGCGTTCACGTGCGCCTCATACTTCGGCCATAGCGAGAGCACTGTTTCACCGAGGTCAGATTGCGCGAATTGGCGAAGCTTGTCGTTATTGAACCACGGGCTTTCCTGGTTCTCCGCTGTCAATTCGCGTAGCAATGCTGCAAGCGCTAAGGAACGCAGATTAACCGTCAAATTGGCAGGATTACCTCTGCTCAATAGAAGTGCGGGTGCCCGCTTAATGACCTCCTTCCCTACATCGTCATCCCAAAGACACAACCAAGCGACGGTATCGTTCATTGAAGGCCTAATTACTTCAAGGCCGTAGGAATTTGCGAAGAGCAAACGAAACAGATTGGCGGTCGAAAGATTTGCTTTTCTAAGTCTCAGCAGCCAACGTGCAGCTAAAAAACTACGTACGAGGCCGTCGTTGTCGTTATGAAATCGTATCCGTCCGAGAGTACCAGGATCGAAAATGGGCCGCATCAATAAAGTGCCGCGATCGTCTCCCGACCAGTCGGGCAGGACATCCGCTAGATCCAGTGAGGATTCTGTCGAGGACGAAGCCCCCCGATCCGGGATTGCAATAGTGCTAATTCTTCCGAACACCATCGCCGCGCCAATTCTCTCAATTGCCTGTAACGCTGAAACGCTGTTTAGATTGTCGGATCTTGCGCGATCCGGGTTCGTTTCCTTTAACCATTCGGAAATGCTGCGCTCTACCATCTCCGTCAACGTTCCGAGTCGACCCTCGGATTTCCAAAAACCAATGAGCCACTGAAGATCCATCGGTCGACGTGCGAAATGCCATAGATCTTCGTCATCAATGGCCTTCAGGAACAAGTCAATATTCGGTACGTTCTGGGATTCGGCAAACGTTCGAACTCTCTTACTATCCAGACGCATCATAATTGCAACGTAAGGTTGCTCGTCTAGGACTTCTTTATCCTTTGGCTCTTTCTGGTTTCGGACGATTCTAAGAATTTCCTCTTCAGGTGTTCGCTCAGGCATTGGCGTTAGCGAAGAGACCGGAAGCCATTGCTTTAGTGTTTCGAAATCCCGTTGCGGTTCCCAATCTGTAAACCGACCTGATAGAAAAATATGGCAGCGTTCTTCTGCGCCATGAATGCCGTCTGCGATTTTTCGCACGACACTTTGAAATTTGACTCCTGCAGTCTTGGCTTCGTCTACGGAATCAATGAAAAGCCATGCCTCATCAGCACCTTTCCTCCAGGCAGCAAGCCTGTTTCTGGCCTCCGGCGAAAGCGCTCCGTCAAGCCCTTCATTGCCCACATCTTCGACGCTTGCATGAAAGACGTAAGGACTTGAAAGTGCGGTTAGGCGTGCCCGTTCCCTGAATTCGGTACTCTTGCCGCTTCCTGCTTCTGCCAAAATGACAACGCGCCGCTTCTTAATTAGTTCAAGCCAGCCAACGCCGCCATCGCCTAATCCGAACGCGAGTCTAATCTCTGGGCCTTCCCGATCGGATTCCGTCCATTGTTCGAAACGGCGGTCCAAATCTACGGTCATCAAGTGGTCCTCTGAGGCTTTGTAATTGTTTTAGCAGCATTGAGGCGATAAACCAGCCATTCGACCCTTTGTTGATTCCTATAGTTGACTCTGTCAAAAAGTTGTACCCTGCAACGTTTTCTGTTTAAACAATGGGAAATGCCAACGGAGGTGACAATGGCGATAAAGACCCAACCCCCCCACAGACCTAAAAAGAAAGCCATTTCAGAACCGATTATGAGCCCAATCGTATTGAATTGCTAAAGCTCAAAGACTTCGAGCACATAAAGATTCACCAATGCAGTTTTCGAGAAACTTTAAGGGTTGAATTGGTGTGGGAACGTCCATAAACTGACTCTCTCGGCGGCACCGTGGAGGCGGTCAGTAAGATCGCCGATATTGTTTAACTCCAACGGAACAGCAATCATTAATGCAACTGTTGATTCAATACTAGCCAACCAGAATGCGCAAGGTTCCGGATTACGAACGCTAAGTCCCCTTGTCGGAGGTGAAATGCCAAATGCAAACGGCGGCCTAGGTCGGAGCCAGAATTCAACCGCTCGCCTCAACGGCCATCGGAGACTGAAACGCGGACTCAACCCCTTGAAACCGGTTCGAGGGGAATCCAGATTTCGACCGGTCCAATAGGCGTACCGGCTTCCGATACGCCGGTAAACCGCTCAAACTCCGGTGCGTTCTTCTCTCGACGTCCGGAAGTAGCCAGCCAATGGCCCAACAACCAGGTCCAGGTATCGCGGAGCACGGCTGTGTCGTTGACATGAACGACCGCATACTCTCCCGCCGCAAGGGTCAGCCGCTCACCGCCAACCCCACTATCCTGGCCTTCATATGCGACACCGGCGAGGTAGTAGATTTTGCGATCTCCCGTGCAAGGCGACGCGCCATAGAACTTTGAGTTGCTCTCAAGCGCGGGATGGGCCAGGCGAAACGCGCGCCACTGCTGCGGGATTTCCTCAGAGGCTTCCGCCTGTGAATCGTAGGTCGCCATCGTGCCGATCAGCGACACTTCTTCGATAGTGCGGAAGACAGGATTCGGTCGATCTGCCATGGCGCTCAGGGTACTACAGGTCAGATCGCATCGTAATTTCGCCTCCGTCATCGCGGCTCATGGAAATCCCCCGATTTCCAATCCAAAAAATAAATATTCCCCCGCAACCCAAACACCCAAAACCACTTACGCCCTTCGCCCTTTCTTCACAGTTCGGAATCGCACTTTCATTTGCTACCGTAAATCAGGCTCGCCTGAGGCATCCCCTCACGCGGGCCTTTTCCATTTCAGAGAACGGAGCCCAAACCATGTCCAAACGCACCGACCGCCGGGAAGCCGAGCGCCTAGCCCGCCGCAACGCCTACCTCCAATCCCAGAACCCCGAAACCGCCGCCGAGCAACTCATCGAAAGCACCAACGCCGAAGCCACCGAGCCCATCCACTCCGAAACCACACCCGCAACCTCCAAACCCCTCGACCGTCATCTCCTGCCCCCGAGCACCGCCACCTCTCCGATGCCACCATCGCTCAACACCGCGAGTTACTCGAAGCCTACGGAGCCAAGCGCAACGCCACCATCTCCGAAGCCCAACTCGCCGCCAACCAGGCCAACGCCCAACTATCCACCGGACCCATCACCGAAGCCGGCAAAGCGACCTCCAGCAAAAACGCCCTCAAGCACGGACTCACCGGCAAAACCGTCCTCCTGCCCACAGACGACCCCGCCGAATACCAGCACCTCCTTGATCTCTACAACAAGCGCCTCGCACCAGCCACCGACGAAGAACAAGCGCTCGTCCAATCCCTGCTCGATTCCACCTGGCGCATCGCCCGCATCAAGAACCTCGAGACCGGCATTCTCCTCAAAGGTCAAATCGAACTCGCCAAGCTCTACGATGATCAACCCGAACCTCGTCGCGCGCAGCTCATCCAAGTCGAAACCTATCTCAAATACGAAAAATCCATCCGCAATCTCAACGTCCAGGAAGCCCGCCTCCACCGCCGCATGGAAAAGGACCAAGCCGAACTCACGCGCCTGCAAACCCTCCGCAAACGCGAAGAAAGTCAGGCTCTCAGAGAATCTTGCTCAGCCGCCAGGCAAACCAGCCCTGCAACGCCGACCTAGTGCCGCTCCTCCAAATGGGTTCGAATTTTCAACTGATCAGACAACCCGCTCTTCGCCCTCGACTCCAACAACGAATCACCGCTAAAGAGCTGCCAAGCCGCCGCGAGGTAACCCGGACAACCTCAAGCAAACGTCTTTGAGAAGCAAACTCACATTCAAGAGGAAGCAAACGTGGGTCCAAGACGAAGCTCGCGCCCAAGCCTCGTTCATTCAAAAACCGGTATCCGCATCTTTCATCCGTCATCACCGAGCTGAAACCTTCCAGGCCGTCTCGCAAAAAAGCGAAATAATACCGCTATGTCGAAAGCTCCCGAAAAGCTCGACATTCCACTCTCTTTATACACTTCACCGAGTATATGCGTCTCAAGGCATGTAATGGGCTCGGCATGTAATGGACTAGGCATCTGATAGGCTCGGCACGTAACGGACAGGATTGATACGCTGGCCGAATGCGGCCTCAACCTTTGATCGCTGTCACCGATGTGGAAAGAAGCAGCAAGTGGTACCAAGCTCTGCTCGGCTGCCGGAGTAATCATGGGGGCGGCGCGTATGAACAATTGGTGTTCAATGGCGAACTCGTTCTTCAACTGCACAGCTTCCAGGTAGAGCATCATCACGGTCCCATCGGCAACCGTAATGACAAACCTTACGGGAACGGGGTGTTGCTCTGGTTTGAGATTGACGATTTTGATTCGGCCGTGCGGCGTGCGTCCGAGATGGGTGCCGATGTGGTGATTCCGAAACATCGAAACCCTCCGGATGGTGACGGCGGACCGAATCATTGGGAGTGCTGGCTTCGCGATCCCGACGGCTATTTGGTCGTTGTTGCCAGTCCCTACGGAACGGCGGATGGAAGTTGGCGTCCTGATCACAACCCGTTCGGAAGTTGATCCCGCTGGAGAGTGGTTAAAGGGCGTTGAAAGAAGGGTGTATTTCGGGCCGGTAACCCTTTTCGAAGCAGCGAATAAACGGCTCCGGTGTCAGGATTGTGGCGTTTTGACCGGTTGGCTTCCGATGCTTGCTATCGTAGCCGCCGGGAGTCCACCTGTACAAGTGGTCTCCCCAAGCTAGATAGCTTGACCCGTCCATCTGGAGGAAGGCGCCGTCGGGTAGTGATTGTATGGGTGCTTGGTGGGTGACTTTCTGCTTGGATTTGTCGAGTCTTGCGTCCTGAAGTACGCAATCGATCTCGTCTGCCAGGGGAGGTTTCGGACCGCTGTGAAGTTGGGCGCGGACCCAGGCTTCTCTGAATACGTTGTACCGGTCGCGGCGGCATAGAACGCATGGCCGATGGCCGGCCGAGAAAGCTACTGCTTCGTCCAGGAAGAAGAGCTCGGTGTATAGGCCGGGAGCCATAACAGGCCGCCGGACATCCTTGTATTTCAACAGGCAGGTGAGCCACCGCCTATTCGTGTATTGAGAAACGATCTCTTGTTGACTGTTGTGCAAAGCTCCGCCGCGGTTTCCCATGAAGAGTCCGCGGTCTGCGCAGGCGAAGATTCTGCCGTACGGATCCACTCGATTTTGTAGTGCCATTGGGTCAGCCCAAACGACAGATCTTCTCACACAGGGCGGACGCTGATCGCCTCGCATGTGTCCTCTCGCATGCTGCCGTGGCGGCTAAAGCTGCTAAAATCCGATGCCATGATGCGCAAGTTGGTTTTCCTGATGCTTACCGTGACAGCCGCGATGTGGGCGGCAGGGTTCGATAGAAAAAACGTCGAGTATGGGCGGGCGGATGGGATTCCGCTGCTGCTGGATGTGCATGTTCCCGATGGGCCCGGGCCGTTTCCAACGGCGATTCTAGTGCATGGCGGCGGATTTGATGAAGGCAGCAAGTCGACGAATGTGCGGCCTTTGTTTGAGCCGCTGGAGAACGCCGGGTATGTTTGGTTTTCGATTGATTACCGGCTGGCGCCTCAGGCGCATTTCGACCAGACCAAAGAAGACCTGAATACTGCGATTCGCTGGGTGAGAGGGCATACGTACGACTATCACGTGGATAACAAGCGGGTGGTTTTGATTGGCGAGTCGGCGGGCGGCCTGCTGGTGAATTATGCGGGGACGCATTGGAAGCCGGATTCGGATATTGCGGCGGTGGTCGATTTCTATGGGCCCTCGGATTATGCGGCGCTGGCGGTGGAGCGGCGGGAGCATCCGGAGCGGTTTGATATGGCGGCGGCGAACCGGCATGCGTCGCATGGGGGCGGGATTCATTTCTTTGGCGTGGATGAACTGGATGAGGCGGGCATTGCGAAGCTGCATTCCATTTCGCCGATCGCGGCAGTGCATAAGGGGATGCCTCCGTTTCTTTGCATCCATGGGACGGCGGACGACCAGGTGAGTTTCGATCAGACGACTAGGTTTTGCGAAGCGATTCGAGGCGTGGGGTCGAAGTGCGATGTGGTGAAGGTTGAGGGCGGGGGACATGGGATGAGTAAGTGGAAGGATGCCTCGATGCAGCATTGGAAAGGCGATATGGTGAGTTGGCTCGGAGAGACTTTGGCGGGGAAGTAGTCCAGTCAACTGTCTATCGAAACCAACGTTTCTTGAGACCTCTTGGTCCGGATCGTGGAAGCCAGTACGCATAGCTCTGCGAAGACGCGAGCTTTGAATAGGGAAGTGGCGCGTGTCTGCTTCAATACTGCAGGAACTAACCTGCGAAGTTCGCGATAGTTCTTGAGCATCTCGGGAACACTTGGACGTTCTTCACTTCAAACGAAGGCATTACACAGCTCTCGCATGACGCCCTCAATGGTGCCGCCATGGATGTTCAGGTCTGTGCCGCTGAGATCGCTAATTGACTTTTGAGCGCGGCGTTCTTTAGACTCGAGGACGAACCAGGTGTGCCGGCCGGGGTTGAGCTTGGCCCAACTCACCGCGAGGCCCAATTCGAAAGGCATGTTGAACCGGGGAGTTCGCGGCGAAGTATGGTCCAACTGTACGCGCGAGAGATCATGCACTGAATAGGGGCAGGAATGGATAAGGTCGATAATCCGATCAAGTCTGGACGTTCCTCCAGGAATTGCCAGTGTCGCTTCGGGCCACAAGCCCAGTTGGACTATTCCAACGATGTAAGCCAGATAGAGGCGCTCGAAGTTTGCGTCGTACGGGATGTTTAAGAAAACGCTCTTGGTCTCAGCGCTTGGCGCGGGCACTCTTGCTTGTGATTCCCTGTGCGGTGGTCTTTTTAGACGAGGATTTCTTTTTGACAGGCTGGCTAGGACTGCTGCGTTGCGCTCCTCTATCAACCAGGGCCAGAAGGCTTTTCAGGCGACTGTCCTTGATCCCCTTGGCAGCGGCAACTTCCTCCACCGTGGGGAACGGAGTGGTGATTATAACGGAGCGGCCCATACCGATGATTGTAAATGTTCCTGTCGAAATGAAAACATTATGGATGGGCGATGACCAGCAGCGTTTCGCTGCGGCGGAGCGTGGTTTCGAGGGCGAGCTGAAGGGTTTGGGGATCGAGGGCGGCGAAGCTTTCGTCGAGGATGACGAGGTCGGATTCTTGCAGCAGGGCGCGGATGAGGTAGATGCGGCTGCGTTCGCCGTGGGAGAGTTGCCAGCCGCCCTCGCCCACCATCTGCATAAGTCCGCTGGGCATGCGCGCGATGAGGTCTCCCAGACCCAGTTCGTGGCAGAGTTGTTCAGCCTGTTCAAGGTCTTCATGGGCGGGCGGCCACTTGCGGCCCATCAGGAGATTGAACGCCAGAGTTTCGGTGATGATGTGGTTCTCGTGGAATTGCGGGGCGGCGGCGATTTGTTTGCGCCAGGCGGATTCGCCCAGCGTGTGACGGTCAAAGCCGTTGATGAGCAGGAGGCCGGATTCGGGTTTGCGGAGTCCGGAGAGCAGGCTGGCAAGAGTTGTTTTGCCTCCGCCGGAGGAACCTTCGAGCAGGATTTTTTCGCCTCGGCGCACGGCGAGGCTGCAGTTCTGGAGGGCCGGAGTGGCTTGGCCGTCGTAGCGGTAGGTGAGGCGGTCGGCTTCGAGCAGGAGTTGGCCTTTGCGGCCTTCTTTGTGGGTGGGCGGGGTTGCGCCGGCGGTTTCGAGACGCCGCGAGGCCTCGAATAAGGACTTGATTCGTTGATAGCCGGCGATCGCTCCAGCGATGTCAGTGAAGGATGCGACTAAGCGCTGGAAGGCGGAAAAGGCGAGGAGAACTCCGCCGAGCAGGACGGCGGTTTCGGAACTGAGTGTATGACCGGCGGTGAGGGATGGCGCGATGCAGGCGATGCCCAGCAATAGCCAGCCGCGCGGGATGGCCGTGACCAGCCAGGATCCGGTAGTGTCCAGGCGGGAGGAGGTGTGCAGGTAGCCGGAGAGCGAGGAGTCTTCGGCGCTGTGCCATTCGGATTGTGGCTGCTGGGCGAGGCGAGTGCGATGGCCAACCATGACTTCGACTAAATGACGCGTGAGTTCCATGCGCTTGCCGGTCCAGCCCTTGTACCGGCGGAAGAAACAGAGGGCGGCGAAGAATCCAAGCGCCAGCCAGAGGGCCAGTGCAATGGCGAAACGGCCTAGAACAAACATGGCGGGAAGCATCTCGATGAGGGCGAGCAGCCCGGCGATGCCTCCGCTGATGGCGAGGGTTTCTATGGCTTCCGCTTCCAGCGCCTGCCCGAGGAAAGTGCCGACTCCACCGGAGCGAACTTCTTCGGGTTCGAGACGCAAAGCGCCCTGAAGGAGACGCCGCTTGAGCATTGCTCCCAAGCCAACGGCGAAGGTTCCTTGAGTCCAGGTGGTGAGGAGCCGGAATGGAATGAGCGTGAGAAGCAGCAGACCCCAGGCGGTGAGCCAGCCGCGATCCAGATGACCGCTGAAAGAGAGGCTTCCTAAGACAGCCCACGAGGCCAGCCAGAGTAGGTATTGGGCGGCGTGCGCCGTGATGAGCTGTGGGATGGGGCGCCAGAGCTTGACTTGGCTGGGAAGGGCGATGATCCAGCAACTGCGGAAGCGGCGTGGGGCGGTTTGGTGTTTCAGGAGTGCGGCCAGGGCGCTTTGTTGTCTGGATGGTGTGAGGCTGCATTCGGCGACAACGGACTGGTAAGTGGCACGGTGGTCTGATTCGAAAGGGGCGCGGAGTGCAGCAGCCAAAGTTCTGGCGGGCAGATGTTTTCTGGATAAGTCGGGAGCTATGACGGTGAGTTGCTTGCCGGCGTGGAGGACGATGAGATAGCCTTCCTCCAGACCATAGATAGCGGGCGCGGATGAGATCACCAGCGAGTCGAGATCTCGGAGGGCGATATCGATTGAAGTGATTTCGGAGTTGAGGCGGAGTGCGGCCCAGGTCAGCCATTCCGTAAGCTGGCTCGCGTTGGAGGGCGGTGCTAACGGTTCGATTTGGCTTCCGTGGACAGTGGAGACAGCCTGGCCCAGGTCACAGAGAGACCAGCAGAGATCGGGCAAGTGTGTCACGCCACTACGCTCTCGCGCTTTTCTACCGTGAGTGTGCGCGGTATTTCTTCTACGATTCGGCCTGAGTGGAGATGAATGCGCCGCCATTCGCTTGACTCCCAGAACTTCGTGCGTGCCTGTTCTTCGGAGGCGAGGAGTTGGGCGTAACGAGATTGGGAGTTACCGGCTAACTCGGCTGGAGGACCGCTCTCGAGGATGACACCGCTTTCTACTACCAGGACCTGGTCGAAGGTCAGGGTCTCCGAGAGGTCGTGGGTGACGCAAAGTAGAGTGGAGTCCAACCAATATTCGCGAGCACGGGCCAGCAGTTCACGGCGCTTTTCGCGATCGAGTCCGCGGAAGGGTTCATCGAGGAGGACGAGTTTTGCGTGACGGCGCTGGAGTGCTCGGGCGAAGCGGACGCGTTGGCCTTCGCCTCCGGATACCAGTCCGCCGTTTTCGCCGAGCGCGGTCTGCAACCCGTTCGGAAGCGTTTCGAGGACGTGGCGCAGAGCGGCTGCGTCAATAATTTCGGCGAGATCGCGTTCGTCTGGAGAGCCGTAGCAAAGGTTCGACTGCAGTGAGCGATTCCAGATTTGAATGGCGGGGTCGACCCAGGCGGCGGATGAGCGGATTTGGTCGGCCTTGTGGGGAAGTCCGTTGACTAGGATGTGGCCGCTGGATGGCTTGAGCCAGCCGAGTAGTAAACCCATCAGAGGTCGATTTGCCGGCTCCTGATAAGCCTACGATGGCGACGTGGGCGCCGGCTTGAATGGTGGCCGAGACGTCGTGGAGGATGGTGGTTCCGGAGGCGATTACCTGGACGTTCTGGAATTCAAGCGACGGCGGTTCCGCTAGCTGCGGGACGTGCGTGCTTCGTTCTTCTTCGGGTGCATGCAGCGGTTCTAATAGCCGCAGGACGATACTGCGGTAACCGGGATATTGGCGCGCCAGCGTGGCGATGTTTTGACCGAGGGCTGGCATGTTCAGCGCCCAGTAAGCCATCAATAGAACCCGGCCTATGTGCGAATCGTGAAAGGGATGAAGCAGCAGGATTGCGGCGACAAACATGTACATGAGCGAAAGCTGAAGACCTTCGGAGAGGACAATGGCGCGCTGTAAGCGGAAACTGGCGGCGGTCCATTCCTTTAAGAGGAGGCCCTGCTGGCGCAGCAGGTTGTGGGCGGCGCCATGGGTTCGGATGGGGACTAAGCCAAGCATGGCATCCATATAGAAGCGCATGAGGGCGCCGGAGTGGGTGCGAACGCGGAGGTCGCGTTCGGCCAGGAGCCAGTGTGAAGTGAAAAGCGGAATCAGGGCAGCTAAGAGTGCGCCGAACATCAAGGGCCACGCGGCTGGTTCCAGCCAGACGACACCCGCGGCAGTAATGGCTAGTTGGGCGCAAGCCAGGATGAGCTGACGCAGTTGATCCGGCAGGTGGCGCAAGCGGTGTAGAATGTGGCTGCGTTCGGCTAGATCGGAGATGGGTCGGGTTTGGAAGTAATGGTCGCTCAGGCGGGGCAGCTTTTCGAGTAAGGCCATTCGCAATCGGTTTTCGATCAGGCGGCCGAGTCTTGTACCGGTTGCGAAGGCAGGAATTTCCAGCAGCAGGACAGCGGCACAGAAGATGAGAGTGGCGGCAATGACGCCCATACGCTGGCCGGCGAAGGCGAGCGTGGCGTTGATATCGAGAAGTCCGCGAAAAATGATGGCTTCAAAGAAAGCGGCGCCGGCGGCAGCGACTACGGCGATGAGGAGAAGCGGCCAGATGACGGAGTGGTTATGGAACAGCAAGCGGCAGAGTTCGCCCGTGAAGTTTGCCGGCTTTTCATGAAGGGCGGCGGATAAGTCAGCCCTTAGATCTTCGGTAGCTTCGGTTTTAGGCGATTTGGCTCGCAGCAGGACGGCTCCACGCATCAGGACCTGCGGGTTGCCAGTGTCATCCGCGCCAGCGCTGGTGACAGACCAATAGTTTGCCGGAATGAGCTCAGACTTGTGCGAAAGACGCTCGACTAGCTTTTGGACATCGGAACCCTTGGAAAGATGTCCGCCGGCGACTAAAGACTGTGCAAGACGGACTGCGGCGTCCTGGGCGGCTAGCTGATGCCAGGTTTCGTAATGTGAGTCGAGATGGATTCGTAGAGTTTGCTGACGGGATCGAAAGACGCGTTGAAAATCTTCGGAGCGGGCGAAGTCAAACCAATCCTGCGCTCCGACCGGCATGGCGTGACGGTACACATCGTCGAGGAAGGCAGCGGCGCGCACCCAGCGACGGCCGACGCCGGGGTCCATGATCTGAAGCCAGTTCCCCAGGCGTCGCCAGACCACAACAAAATGAGTGATTCCCTGGGCGAGCGTGACGACGACAACAGCGGGCAGAGCGTGTGCCGCCGGGAGTAGAAGATGATCCAGCGGAAGCATGATCTGCTCGGCTTCGAGGCCTAGCTGGTTCGCAATGAACTCAAGCGTTTCAATGGCGGTTCCGTCCAGGCCTGTTTGGCAGGCATCTCGCAGACGGGCGTAACTCACGTGACGGTTGAAGCCAGCGAGGAGGGCTTTCAGGGCAGCGGGGCCGCAGTCGAGGCTGGAAGTCTGCACGACCTCCGGTATAAGTAGCTTTCTCAAAGGTCAGCCTTTCTCAATGCGCTCCTAGACTGCGGCCGGCAGAACGCAGAAGCAGAGCGGCGGGCGACAATTGTTCGGTTGCAATCTCGACGGTGCCGGGGAGACCGTGCTGCAGGGGAATGCGCGGGTTGGCAGGTCGGGTGGGGGCAAGCTCGACGTGAACTTTGCCATTGCGAAGTTCTCCCGCCACGCGCGATACGCGGGCATTGATAACGCCGAACTGGGCCCATGGAAAACCGTTCAGGCGAACCGTGGCGGGCTGACCCGCGTGCACCTTTCCGAAGGCAGACGCCGGGTCAAAGTCAGCAACGATTTGCACGTTGCCAGCGGGTAAGATCATGCCGAGTTGCTGGCCTTCGGAGATGTGAGTGCCGGGATGGAGCACGGCGCATTCGGTCAGTGCCCCCGATACCTGGGCGCGCAGTTTGCGCTTTTCGATCTCATAGCGCAGGCGATCGATAGTGGCGTGCGAGGACGAGATGTCGGCTTTCAGTCTTGTCACATCAGTCATAATCTGGCGTTGTTTGGCGGTTCGGTCGGCGGCGCGGACCTTCATTTCGGGGCCTAGACGAAGTTCAGTCTGCTCAAGAACGGAGAGTGCCGTGGCTTTACTTTCGGATGCTGCTCTAGCCTTTTGTAAGTCAGCCTGGGAGGTGAGGCCGGCGTCGTAGAGCTTTTCCGAGCGAAGCTGTTCCTGAAGAGCAAGTCCGGCTTCTACCTTTGCCTGGTGCACCAGTTCGCTCGCGCCAGTTTTTGAGAATGCCAGCACGCGGTCTTCCGCGTGGCGCCCCGCATCTTCCGAGTCGATTTGGTTTTGCAAGGCGGCCAGCTGCGGCTGGAGTTGCGAATAGCGGATTTGCTCCTGCTTGAGAGCCAGGACTTGGTCATGGTCATCTAACTCGAGCAGGATCTCGCCCGAAGTAACGATTTGGCCCAGGTTTAGATGAGAGGTGCGAACGACGCCGGTGACGATCGCCTCCAGCGGGGAGGCCGCGCCGGCCACCTCGAGGCGTGCGGATTCAGAGACTTCGTAGCAGGTGATGTGGGCAGAAACTGCCCAGGTGAGCCACGCACCAAGCAGGAGAAGTCCGGCGGCGAGGAATGCAGCGGAGGCGCGGCCTTGATCGGCGCTTAGACCATTGGCCGTCCTTTTGAAGGGTGTAGGCATCAATTTCAGAACAGTGTGAAAGGAAAAGGCTGGAGAGATAATCTATCGGAGTAGTTCCGTTTTTATTAACGGTCCGCAGGAAAAGTCCGATACGGTTTATGTCCCTGAACGCTTTGGCCGGCGCGGGTTTTGCTGTTGAACTTCACTTAGATCTTCTTCCTTGAGAAGGGAAGCGTGCTGGCAGGCACGCTTCCCGATCTTCTGGCGTTTTGTATGTTCTGCTTTTAGTTACTAAGTGGGGCCTGAAAATCAGGCTCCAAACTAGAGTCCCCAATTGGAATTGCCGGCCTTGACTTTGCTGTTGACTTTCACTTGTTGACTCCTTTCCAAGGCCTGATTGTGCTGGCAGGCACACTCGGGCCTTTAATGGTTTACTGCAAACTCAAAATGGGAGAAAGTTCGCGGTTACTTAGACTTCACCCCGTCGGCGTCTAAAAGCCTCGACTAAGACGTTATGAATGAGTAAGTCGGTGAGATGTTTGTCTTTAGTTAGATCCTGCGTCATTCATTCTCCTAAAAAACTCGCTGTAGAACCTGTGCGAGCGAGATACCTGTTTTATAGCGCAGTTATCGTTTCCGTCAAATGCCTAAAAGCACTTAATCTTGATCAGATTTTTCTGATGAGATAGGACCAAAGAGGTACAGACTTATTACTTGGCTCGTATTGTCCTGGTACGTCTTAGGCCCTAAAGATTGCAGGGAGACAGTCCGAACGTTCATCGGCTAACATGATCGCTAAACGGAGTTTAAGTGGCCAGATGCAAAGTTACTTGAGACTTGTATTGAGCTACACCGCGAGGAGGAAGCTCGAAACTGGCATGACGTTGACAGTCTTGTGAGAGAGAAACCTCTCGATGTCAAGCTTAGTGCTAATGGTATTTCCACAAGCCTTGTGCCGGAGGAAACCAGGGAGGTTCAGACGCCGCGCTTGTCGCCCCACAGATCTATGTGGAGTCTGGGGCTGAATCGGAAGCCATTTTCCTTGCAGAGTTCGGCAAGCCAGAGGCCACGCTCGGCCACGGTTTGGCGAGTGACTCCTTCCGGCATAAGAATGATCCGGCTTGCCGGAGCATTCAGAGCCGATTGCAGGTCAAGAATCTCCGCTAAATTGGCTGGGTCCGACACAACGAACTTGAGTTGATAGTCATAGCTGGAGGTGAGGCGTCTAAGAGTTTCGGGCTGAATGCGAAGTCTTTCATGGGTTGCGGCCCAGCGGCCACCGTCTCGCTGGTGCGGCGTGGAGTTGCTGAGCTTAGGGCTAATGCTCATCAGGTCACAACGAAGGGTCTGATGAACTGTGCCGGCAGTTTCGATGGTGATGTGCAGGCCGGCCTCATGGAACCTTTCGGTAAGCGCGATGACCTGCGGCGCAATCATGGGTTCGCCGCCGGTGAGAACGACGTGATCACAGTTGAAGGTTTTCACCGCAGCGGCAATTTCGCCTAGAGACATGTCTTGGCCTTCGGGGCTCCAGGAGGTATAAGGTGTGTCGCACCAGACGCAGCGAAGATTACAACCGCTGGTGCGCACGAAAACCGACGGCACGCCGACCAGGGAACCTTCGCCTTGAATGGAATAGAAAATTTCCGAGATTTTCACCCGCGCACCCGAATCGGATCGATGGCTCCGGCTTCTTCGAAACCTTTCTCGCGCAGTATGCACGCGTCGCACTTGCCGCAAGCTTCTCCATGGGGAGTCGGGTCATAACAACTATGAGTGAGGCTAAGGTCAACGCCGAGAGACAGGGCTTTGCGAACGATATCGGCTTTGGTCATTTGAATCAGGGGCGCATGAATGTGGAATTGTGCTGTGCCTTCCACGCCAGATTTGGTGGCGAGGTTTGCCATGGTTTCAAAAGCATGGATAAACTCCGGACGGCAATCCGGATAGCCTGAATAGTCAATAGCGTTAACGCCGATGAAGATGTCGGAGGCGTTGCTTACTTCGGCATAGGCGAGGGCGAATGCAAGGAAGATGGTGTTACGCGCGGGCACGTAAGTGACGGGAATGGCCGTGGACATCGCGCTTTCGCTGCGATCTTTGGGTACATCGATATCCGCGGTCAATGCTGATCCGCCGAAGACGCGCAAGTCGATTTTGGCTACCCGAAATTCTTTAGCGCCCAGCCGGGCGGCCACCTTGCGAGCTGCTTCGATTTCAATCACATGCCGCTGGCCATAATCAAAGGCGAGGCAAAAGCAGTCGAAGCCCTGATCTATCGCAATAGCCAGAACGGTGGTGGAATCAAGCCCGCCGCTGAGGAGACAGATCGCGGGTGATTTGAGTTTGTCAGATGCGGGCATGTTACTCGGTCCGCCTTATCTCGGCTTCCAGGCGGCCTTGGTGAAGGCGTATCCTTACGAGTTCGCCCACAGAAGCTTCAGGAGAAGACCGGAGTACGTGTCCGGATTGATTTTCAACAATGGCGTAGCCTCGAGACAACACCGTGAGCGGACTCAGCTGGCGCAGATGCAGTTGGCAGTCATCGAGCCGCCGGTTCATCCGGTGAAGGTTCGTGACGGCGGCCTTGTCGAGCCTCTGCTGCAAAAGTTCTAAGGCGTGGCGATTGCGCGCGAACTTGAGACGGAGGTCGGCTGCCTGGAGCCGCCTGGTGAGGTCGTCGAGTTTGCGGCGGGCCTGATCGAAAGAGTTTCTGCTTAGCCGGCGCAACTGAAATTCGAGGTCGTCCACGCGTTGCGCTCGTTTGGTAATGCCGCGATGCATCACAGCCTCAGCCCGTTGAGCGCCGCGCTCCTGCAGCCTTTGACGGCAGTGAAGCAGGCGGTAACGGAGGCTTCGCAGGGCGCGCTCGCGAGTGGCTGCAATCTGATCAAGCAGGCTGTCACGGGTGCAGATGACGATTTCGGCGGCGGCTGAGGGCGTGGGAGCGCGCTGATCGGCGACGAAATCGGCGATGGTGAAATCAGTTTCATGCCCAACGGCTGAGATGACGGGCACGGCGGAGGCAGCAATGGCGCGCGCGACGGCCTCTTCGTTGAAAGTCCAGAGGTCTTCGAGAGAGCCGCCGCCCCGAGCCAGGATGACGACGTCGGCCCATGGTTGGGTACCGGCGAGTTTGGTGCTGAAGTGTGCTAAGCCGGCGCAAATTTGTTCCAGCGATCCTTCTCCTTGAACCTGGGCTGGGTAAAGGCGCAAGTGCAGACCCGGGAAGCGGCGTTCGAGAACGTTCAATATGTCTCGAATGACCGCACCGGCGGGAGAAGTGATAATTCCGATCCGCTTCGGATAACGCGGCAGTGGGCGTTTGCGGGCAGCATCAAAGAGGCCTTCCAGCGCGAGACGCTTCTTCATCTGCTCGAACGCGAGTTGCAGAGCGCCGGCGCCTTGCGGCTCCATGGTTTCGACGATCAACTGGTATTCGCCGCGGGCTTCGTAGACTTCGAGTTTGCCGCGGGCGATGACGGCGAGCCCGTCGGTGGGTTTGAATTTCAGAAAACGGGCGGAGCCTTTGAAGAGAACTGAACGGAGCTGGCTGCGGTCATCCTTCAAGGAGAAATAGAAGTGGCCGCTGGTGGCCAATTTACAACCGGAGATTTCGCCTGCGACCCAGATGTTGGAGAACTGTTCTTCGAAGTGGCTTTGAATGGTGGCATTTAGATCGCTGACTGTATAGACGCGGCGCTCGGGTTCAAGGCTGAAGGCCAGTTGTCCGGTGTTCGTTCGAGAGGCCATGTCCTATCTAAACATTTAGCGCAGTGGGGATCGTGGGGCGGGACGGCTCCCGGAATTTGCTACAGGAACCGTGCATTGGACTAGATTTGGGTCCGATGGGTCTGATCCATCAGACAAGTCCGACATATCAGAGGAGACTGGCGCACCAGACTGGTCAGAGAGGTCAGTCTGGTCAGACGTGAGTGACCGCTTTTGCGATTGCATCATAAGGAAAACGGAAACACCGGGGCAAACAGCAGCTTCCATGTATGATGGCGGCCAATACCTGAACAGGTGGCGCCAATAGTCATCCGTGCCCGAACAGGGTATGCTACGTGTTGCGTGAGAGTCGCAAGTCCAAGGAGACCTCGATGACCCCTCAGGAAGTTTTAGAATTCGCGAAAAAAGAAGATGCGCGCCAGGTGGACTTGCGCTTCACTGATCTTCCCGGATTAAATCAGCACATCTCTTACCCGATCAGCATGTTGGACGAGAGTTCGTTTGAAGACGGATTCGGCATTGACGGGTCGAGCATCCGCGGTTGGGCGGCGATTAACGAGAGCGACATGCTGCTGATTCCCGATCCGACCACCGCTTTCATGGATCCGTTTGCGGAGACGCGAACGGTTGTGATGCTGGGAGAAATTATCGATCCCATCACTCGCCAGCATTACGACCGCGATCCCAGATGGATCGCCCGTAAGGCTGAGTTACATTTGCGCAACAGCGGCTTGGCGGATACGGCCTATTTTGGAGCCGAAGCCGAGTTCTTCATTTTCGATAACGTTCGCTTCGATCAAACTCCCAATAGCGGCTTCTATTTCATTGATGCCGAGGAGGGTCGCTGGAATTCCGGGCGCGAGCACAATAACCTGGGCTACCGGCCGCGCTACAAAGAAGGTTACTTTCCCGTTCCGCCTACTGATCACTATCAGGACCTGCGCAGTGAGATGGTGGAAACCATGATTGAGTGCGGACTCACCATCGAGTGCCATCATCACGAAGTTGCTTCCGGCGGTCAATGCGAAATAGACCAGCGCTACGACACGCTCGTCAAATCCGCTGACAACATGATGCTCTACAAGTACATCGTGCGGAATACTGCTTATCAATATGGTAAGAGCGTGACGTTTATGCCGAAACCGATTTTTGGCGATAACGGCAGCGGAATGCACACGCATCAAAGTCTCTGGTCGGGTGGCAAGCCTTTGTTTGCTGGTGACAATTACGCGGGACTCAGTCAGATGGCGCTTTGGTACATAGGCGGCCTTCTCCGTCATGCGCGAGCTCTGTCGGCGATCATTGCTCCGACAACCAACAGTTACAAACGATTGGTGCCTGGTTATGAAGCCCCGGTCAACTTAGCGTACTCCCGGCGTAATCGTTCAGCTGCGGTTCGCATTCCGATGTACTCCAACAGTCCTAAAACCAAGCGAGTAGAGTTCCGGCCGCCGGACCCAGCCTGCAACCCATATCTCGGATTTGCCGGCATGATGATGGCGGGGTTAGATGGAATCGTTAATAAGATTGATCCAGGCGAGCCGCTCGACAAAGACATATACGATCTGTCCCCGGAAGAGATGAAGAAAGTTCCGTCCATGCCCGCATCGTTAGACGAAGCTTTAACTTGTCTCGAGGAGGATCACTCGTTCCTCACTAAAGGAGACGTGTTTTCCGAGGAGTTGATTGAGACATTCGTGACTTACAAACGTAAGGCTGAAGCGGAAGCGGTGCGTTTGCGACCACATCCTTTTGAATTTGCGCTTTATTACGATATCTGATTAACAAAAACAAAGTAAGCGCGCTTACTTTAATATGCGTTTTACAAGGTGGGCGTGTAATTGCCGAGGATCTTGCAGCCTTGTGTCATCTCCGAAAGATTCGCCAGAGCGTTTTGAACAGCCGGGTGATCCATGGACCCCATGAAATCCAAATAAAAGCGGTATTCCCAAGGCTTGCCCGCCAAAGGCCGCGATTCGATCTTGATGATGTTGAGATCCCGCAGCGCCAAACAGGACATCGCGCGAAACAGGGCTCCCGGTTTATTGGCGGCGCAGAAAGTTACGGATATCTTTGATCCCCTCATTTCAGCCGTTTGTTTTGAGTGTTGTTTCGTCAGCAGAAAAAATCGTGTGAAATTTGCCGGATTATCTTCAATGCTTCTCTTTAAGATCCGGGCTTGATAAATGGTTGCAGCATCTTGCGAGGCAATTGCCGCAGCATCCGGCGGGAGTTCCTGGCTCAGCATCTTCACACTGCCTGCCGTATCGTAATACGACTCCGCGGTGATCTGAGGGTTTTCCTGGAAGAAACGACGGCATTGGTTCAATGCCACAGGGTGGGAGTACACTCGCCTCAGATCTTTGAACTTGAGCCCAGGCATGGCAATCAGTTGATGGGCGATGCGGATGCTGGTCTCGCCGGCTATCGGAAAACCAAACTCCAGGATATGGTCATAGTTCTCCAACACACTGCCGTGAAGGGTGTTCTCAATCGGAATGACGGCGTGGGCGATCTCGCCGTCGGATAACGCTTGAAAAACCTCGCGGAATGATGCAAAGGCCGACGTTTCAGTGTCATCGCCCAGAAGCTTGCGCGCGGCAGACTGACTGAATGCCCCCGGCTCGCCTTGGAAACCCGCCCGTGGAATTTTGTTTTTGCGCAAGTTGATTTGAAGAGTAGCGTGAAATACTTCTCAGCAGACTGCTTGCATTCTACATGCAAACCGGCCCGTTTTGCACTGTACTGAAGGCTTCAGGATATCTACGAGTCTGATAAAAACGGTTTGCGATGATAGACTACTGGAGTTTGTTCTGGTTTCAGAACAGCCTGCAGTAGGAGTTGAATCTCTAGCCTCGCTTTGCATACTCATGTTACTTGCTCCAGGTAAGAACCTCCGGCGCGTTCGCGAGCGTTTGAATCTCAAGTACCGTGACGTGGCTGAAGCCAGTCAACTAATCGCTACAAGGCACAAGAATCACGAGTTCGGAATCGGCTTGAGCCGATTGGCAGACATTGAAAACAAAGGCACAGTCCCGTCGTTGTTTCGCATGTATTCGTTAGCTGCAATATACGGCCTGGATTTCAGCGAGTTGATGTCGATGTACGGAATTCCGCTCGCTGAGATGGCTTCGGACGTGGCTGTCTTGAACTTGGAAGTCACCAAACCGGTCAGCCTGTTTTCGACTGAGCACGAGTCCATTCACGTGCCCCTGAATTCAGCCATTGCCACTGACCTGAGGAAGACGACATTTATCAGCCGGCAAATCAAAGATTGGGGGCAGTTGCCCCTTCAGTTCCTGGCTGTCGAAAAACGTGCAAATTACCGCTATGCACTTGTCGGGACGGAAGACTGGTCCATGTACCCTTTCATCCCGCCTGGGTCCTTTGTCCAGGTGGACGAGGGTCGTCGCAAGATTGCAGCGAGTGGTTGGGATAACGACTTTGCGCGCCCCATCTACTTTCTGGAATTGCGCGAGGGCTACCGCTTCGGTTGGTGTACCGAAGCCGGTGAATCATTGATTGTGCAGGCGCATTCCTTAGCGCCCGTCCCCGCTGAGGTTTTTAAGCCCGGCGAGGTGGAGGTCTTAGGACTAGTGGTGGGAGTAGCTATGCGTCTAGATCGGGTGAAGCCACACCGTAGACGTTCTTCATAAGCCCCAGAATGGCCTCGAAGTCAGAGAAATGTTTATGTCTCTCAGGGCCCTGAATAGAGGCAGGGACCAGGTTCCTATAGGGCGTGAGCCGCAGCCAAGCATCGATGAGTTCAGCGCGATCGACCTCGGTGATGCCGGAGATGTATAGATCAATGTCCGCTTTCTTCTTTTCTAGACTGAGGGCGACCCAATCGCGAAAAACGGACTCGTGGATCCGGCGCAGGGTGCGGCTTGCAACCAGGCTGCTAGGCGAATTTGCGAAACCAAAATGCTCGTAGCGGCCGCTATTCGGATGTCGCAGTCCCGCCAGGTAGACAAGTTTGCCGTACGCCGATTCAATCAGCGTAAAGTCACGAATCCAAAGGGCTTGGGAGCCCTCTATTTCCGCCAAATTGGTAGACGCTGAAAACATTATTGGTCTAAGTCCGATATTAAGCGATAAATTGCGAGTTTCACAACGGCGATAAGTACTCCTGTGTTCCGTTGATGGAAAAGCTAAAGAGACCATCAACCACCGGCGTGGTACTGGGTTATCTTCGAAACATAAGTTCACTAAGTTGAACGAAACAAAACTGGTTACAAGGAAAATATACCCATGAAAAAAATGATTTCAGCCGCCGCTCTAATGCTAGTACTGTCGGTATCCATGTTTGCGATTCCTCCAATTCCTGATCCCACGTCGCCCAGAGTACCTCCGGTTTCCACCGTTCTGCAGTTAGGTCTCTAAGGTCTGCTTTTTCTTCTCCAGCGGTTGTTTTTTAACTATCGCTAAGTTCAACGAAAAAAACTGGTTACAAGGAAAATATACCCATGAAAAAAATCATTTCAGCCGCGGCTTTGATGCTCGTACTGTCGGTATCCATGTTTGCGATTCCTCCAATTCCTGATCCCACATCGCCCAGAGTACCTCCGGTTTCCACCGTTCTGCAGTTAGGTCTCTAAGGTCTGTTTTTACTTCTCAAGCGGTCGTTTTAACTATCGCTAAGTTGAACGAAATAAAACTGGTTACAAGGAAAATATACCCATGAAAAGAATGATTTCAGCCGCCGCTTTAATGCTAGTACTGTCGGTATCCGTGTTTGCGATTCCTCCAATTCCTGATCCCACGTCGCCCAGAGTACCTCCGGTTTCCACAGTTCTGCAGTTAGGTCTCTAAGGTCTGTTTTTTTCTTCCCCAGCGGTTGTTTCAACTGAGGATACAACCCTAAGTTGCTCGCTGAAGCAATTTGGCCTATGATTCTTTTTTGTAGCATCTTGTATTTGTGCACAAACGAGCGTCATGAGCTGGAACGTATTCGACCAATCGCTGAATGTAATTTTGGCCGGTATTTTACTGTACCGGGTGTTCCATCTCCGTATTTCTGAACACTATCGTGCAGTCGTGGCCTATATTGGCTTTGAATTTCTCCAATCTTGTGCATATTTAATTCTCAGGTTCCTCCCTCAGCGGGTACTTGCGGGTTTTTTGGACTATAGACTTTTTTGGAGCGCCGAACGAGTAATTGACTGGTTTATAACAATTTGGCTGGTCTATTCACTCCTGACTGCCACTCTGAAACAACTGCCTGGAATTTTGCGATTTTCACTAGGCGTGCTTAATGTGGTTTTTGGCGCGGCTACCGCCATAGCGCTCTTCACCGTCAGGCCTGAATACCTTGTTTCAGCATTGTCACTGGGGGGCTATTGGGGCAATTGGAAGGTGCGCGTCGTCAGCTTGGTGCTTGTGCTTCAACGGGCCATTTCCTTCGCCGAATTACTGTCTATTTTAGCGATAATGACTTTTTTCCTGCGTTTCCCTGTGCGGGTTCCCAGGAATTTGGCCACTTTGAGCATCGGTTTGTCCGCTTCGCTTTTTGTAGGCATTAGTCTACTTTTGGTCCGCACCTACTTGCCGGGCGCTTACCCGCCCATGACCTGGGATCCTTTATCCTTTATTTCTGCCGCCTGTCTCACTTATTGGATACTGTCCCTGAATCTGGCCGGGGAAGAGGCTCATGTCACCCTTGGCAGAAGGTTCGACTCGTTACCCAAGGAACGTATGGTGCTTCAACTTGAAGCGATGAACGCAGCATTGCTCCGGTCCCGCCATCCGTCTTAACGAGGTAGAAAATACGTGACTTTTTCATCAGAAGTCTGCTAATCTTCTTGAAGTAGTCCTAGTATTGTTGTACCGTTAATTGTACGGAGAATGCCTCATTGAATTCTGCGCTGGTTTTTACGCCTGTGCTTGCTTTTTGCTTGCTGGCTTTACTTGCGGTTCCGATCTTGTTTCGACTTTTCAAATCAAGCCGGATCTCAGATCTCACCCCTGAGTGGTACGACTCATTCAGCGTGGAGAGTTATCATTCCATGCAAGGCTTACTTGCGTCCGATGATTTTAAATTTCTATCCAAACAGCCTGGCTTCTCATCGTCTTTATATCGCAAGCTGCGCAGAGACCGGCTCCGTATCTTCCGCCAGTATTTAAATAAGATCGTGGTCGATTTCAACCGCCTCTACTCGTTAGCCTCGTTGATAATCTCCCAAAGCAAGGAAGATCACTCGGCTCTCTTTTCGAAACTCCTGCGAATCCGCGTTCACTTCTGTCTGGCTGTCATGCGGGTCGAGTTGAGTTATCTAGTCTGCCGCCTGGGTGTAGCTCCCGCGGGAATCGAGAGTCTGCTGGGCGCCTTGAACGAGATGAGCCAACAGTTGACCGAACTGTCTTTCTCCAACGCACTGCTTTCGAACTAGGCGCCGTCTTCTGAGTGCAGCTTTTCCAGAAAGCCCTGTAGTTCCTTCTTCGCTTCCTTATACTGCTCGAATTGTCTTTCCGCCTTCTTGAATTCCGGAGTATGGACGCATCTCCTCGCGCCCCTGTGTTCCGTAGGGTGCCGAAGGTGCAGCATCTCGTGGAACATGACGTACTTGACCGCGAGCCTCGGCGCGTTGGGGCTATCCAGAACCGAGCTGAGCACGATGACGTGGTGGCAGGGATCATAGTGACCCAGCGTTGTCCTGGAAACCCGCAGACTCCAGCCGAGTTCCGGCCGCGCCATTAAGCCGCCAAAGTACTCGTGATTTACTTCTTCGAATAAGGCGCAGAGGTCATAAACTGCGCCAGCCGGGTGACGGTAGTTCTTCCGGCCGCGCTGCCGTTTCAGTTCCGTCAGGTCGCGACGCATGTCAGCCCGATTCAGGAAGCGGCGGTACCGGGCCATCCAGTCGGGCTCCGGCCTGCGCTTGAATAGCTTGGAAATCAGAATGGACGCTAAAGCTTCCTGAACCGGTGCGGGCGCATTTTTTAGCAGATCACTGATGTCCACTGATAATTCGCCGTGGGCCAACCGAATTCGGCTGTTCGCGTTCGCGTATTTTCGGAAACGGACGGCAATGGTGGGAACCGGAGTCCGAGGGCGAAGGTTCCTGAACACTCGCTCGTAGATCTGTTCTATGCTTTCGAAGAAGAGAGCGCTCTCAACCTGCATTTCAAACCAGAGGCGGAAGACGCCGGCGTTCGGCTATTCCTGCGTCGCACCCGTCTCAGGCGCTGTTTTAGCCGGGTTTCCGGGAAGCGCATGGGCCTGCAGACTTTTGTTGGCGTGTTGTTGCCGCTGATATTCCTGCAAAACTTTGACCACATAACGCCGCGTTTCAAAATAGGGCGGCACACCCTTATACCGGGAGACTGCGCCGGGGCCGGCGTTATAAGCTGCTAGAGCCAGGGCGGAGTCCCCGTTGTATTGAAGAAGAAGCTGACGAAGGAAGGCCGCTCCGCCAAGGGCGTTCTGCTCGGCTCGCGTCGGATCCACGCCTAACCGGCCGGCGGTTTGCGGCATCAGCTGCATCAAGCCGAGCGCACCTTTAGGTGAAACCGCATCCTGCCTCAAGCCCGATTCCACCTTGGCAACGCTGCGTACGAAGTCGGGTTCCAGACCCTCCTGGATGGCCGCCCGGATCAAAAGCTGCTCGGACCCAGCGCCAGAGTTCGTCGGCTGAGAAACCGTAGGCGCTTTCGGGACACTCTCGGCCAAGGCGGGAAGAGTTTCTATTTTGTCGAGTTGATCAATTGGGAATGCCAGCGTACCCTTGCCGCTTTGAACAACCAGTATGCCGTCCGAGATAAGGTGGGACTCGGCTTCCAGGCAAAAACCGCTCTTGAGGCATACCGATTCACGCCCCAGTGACGAGCCTGCGAGCGATATGCCGAGGAGGAGAACAGTTCCATGGAAGCGGCGTGGCACGACTCTTAGCTTAGTACGTCTACCGCCGCTGATCCACCGGGAAGATCAATGAAGATCAAAAATGGCCTACTGATAGAGACCGCCCCTGCAGGCGGCCGATTTCAGCAACCTGGTCGCAGGAATTCTCACTCGCCGCCTCGATGATCATCATCTCGTGTTCCAGGAGTGTCGCTGAAACCAGCGCTTTCACCGCGATTTCGGCGATATTGCTGTTACTGCCATAGCGGGTAGTAAACAGGTCTGATACGTCCTGCAGCTGCTTCCGGATACCCGACAAGTATCGGGTCATAGCAACCTGCTCGTCTTGGCTTAAAGGATACTGCATTCGCGCTCCTTCCGACGTTTCCAGATGTCTTGGCTATTTTGTCATAGGTAGGGGTACAGGATTGTTGAGATAAATCCTGTTTGTGGAATTTCTCGCTGGTTTTAGTACTGTAAGCTCGTCCCAAAGATTGGCGCGATAAGATGGCAGTCAGATGGGGACACCCTCAAGCCTATATTGCGCAAAGTGCGCTAAGTCTTTCGAACCAAACCAGTTGCTGAATCTTTGCCAGTGTGGAGGACCACTGCTGGTGGATTACAACTTGTCGAGTGTGGGACAAGCCTGGAGTAAAGCTTCGCTTGAATCGACGGGGACGCCTTCGACGATGTGGCGCTACGAGCCGGTTTTGCCCCTAGACAAGAGCGAAGCCATTTCGTTATCAGAAGGATGGACTCCGCTGTTGCCGATGTGTATTCTCGGCAAGGCGATGGGCGCTACCCACCTTTATCTAAAGGATGAGAGCCGAAACCCAACGCAAACGTTCAAGGCGCGCGGGTTGTGCTGTGCCGTGAGCATGGCGAACAAGTTTGGGGTAAAGAAGCTGGCGATACCTTCGGCTGGAAATGCCGCCGGCGCGTTAGCCGCCTACGCCTCCGCCGCTGGTTTGGAGGCCTACATCTTTATGCCCACCGATGTTCCGCAAGCCAACTATCTGGAAAGCATGGCATTTGGAGCGCGAGTGACGCTAGTGAATGGTTTGATCAGCGACTGCGGCAGGATAGTGGAGGAACGGAAGCAGGCGGCAGGCTGGTACGATGTCAGCACCTTAAAGGAACCTTACCGGATTGAAGGTAAGAAGACCATGGGATATGAGATTGCGGAGCAGTTCGGCTGGAAATTGCCGGACGCCATCCTATATCCCTGCGGGGGCGGGGTGGGATTAATCGGCATGTGGAAGGCCTTTGGCGAGCTGGAGTCGCTAGGCTGGATCGGCTCCGAGCGTCCCAAAATGATTGCGGTGCAGGCGAGCGGTTGCGCACCTATTACTCGCGCCTTCGAATCCGGCCACGCCAGCAGTGAGTTCTGGAAGGATGCGCATACCGTCTCAAGCGGTTTGCGCGTGCCGAAAGCGTTAGGCGACTTTCTGGTGTTGAAAGCGCTGCGGGAGAGCCACGGCATGGCGCTATCTGTTAGCGACGAAGAAAGCCTCGATGCCGGTTTGGAGCTGGCATGCAGCGAAGGCATTTTTGCGGCTCCTGAGGGGGGCGCTTGTGTGGCGGCTGCGCGAAAACTTTATCAATCCGGGTTCTTGCAGCGGGAAGACGTTGTGGTGATTTGCAACACCGGTTCTGGGTACAAATACTCCGAAGCTTACGCCACGAGATTTTCCCGAGCTTCTTCCGGAGAACAAGATAAATTAGGCGGTCTGATCCTGCCTAGGTGATTGAAAATATACAGGCAATATATGGTCTCGTTGTTTCACTTTTAATGTTCGTAAATTTAACCTCAGTAGTCTTCTTACGTATTTTTTCCGCGTGTTTTCTGTGCAAATATATAAGGGTTAGTTTGGAGTTCCTGGTTGTACCCCTCATTGGAGTGACCCCTCGTCGATCGCCCAACCCCGGTGCCCGTTTTTCCGAACCTACAGTTAGGAGCGTAATTAGTGACAAAGCTGTTCGTAGGCAATTTGCCCTACAAAGCTACGGAAGCCGATCTCCAGTCCTTCTTTGAAGAAGCTGGTATTCACGTTGACAGCGTAAATATTTTGCGAGACCGCTTTAGCGGTGAAGCCAGAGGATTCGGCTTCGTCGAAATCAGTGATGATGGGCTCGCGACTCAAGCGGTGCAGAGTTGTAACGGTCGCGCTTTAATGGGACGGGCTCTAGTGGTGAACGAGGCGCGTCCTCCAGAGCGACGTGAGCGGACTTCTCAAGGCGGCGGACAAGGTGCTAGTGGCGGCGGCGGCCGCCAGCGCGACTTTGGCGGCAGTAAGAACCGCTGGTAATTGTTAGCTGTTTCCCTCCAGCAGGGCCAGGTCTTATTAAAGGAGGCGGCTGTTCCTGAACGGCCGCCCCATTTCGCCCTTCTGAAATTGGTTGTTGCGGGGATCTGCAACACAGACTTAGAACTTCAGCGCGGCTACTACGGTTTTCAAGGAACTCCTGGGCATGAGTTCGTTGCCCGTGTTGTTGACTCGGACAAGTTAGACTTAGTCGGCCGGCGCGTGGTGGGTGAGATCAACCTTGCCTGCGGGAATTGTGATTTCTGTCTCGTTGGTCTGACACGGCATTGCCGTCAGCGCTCAGTTCTAGGGATCCTGAATCATCCGGGCGCTTTTGCCGAGTACTTCACGCTCCCGGAGATAAACCTGCACGTTGTTCCAGACTCCATATCCGACTGCCAAGCCGTCTTCTGTGAACCGATCGCCGCGGCCTGCGAGATTCTGGAGCAGGTTCACCTCGAAGCTGGGGCCGAAGTGGCGATACTTGGAGATGGAAAACTCGGTCTGCTGATAACACAGGTGTTACTGGCGCATGAGTTCAAGGTGACAATCTATGGCCGGCATGAGTCCAACCTCGATAGCGCGCGTTCCTGGGGAGCTAGTGCATTTATGGCAAGAAGCTTACCAGCCGCCAGATATGGCTGTGTAGTGGAGTGTACGGGGTCGGCTGATGGAATGTCAGCTGCGATACAGATGACACGTCCGCGAGGGACGATTGTCATGAAATCCACTCTTCACGAGAAGGTATTCATTGACATGGCGCGGGTGATTGTCAATGAGATATCGCTGGTTGGGTCGCGCTGTGGACGTTTCGAACCGGCACTGGAATTACTTGCGGGCGGGCGAGTAAATCCGACTCCCATGATTGCGGCCGAGTTAGCCCTTCCAGATGCTCCGCGCGCCTTTACTCTGGCCGCTACACCGGGTGTTCTCAAGGTGCTGCTGCGTCCCTGAGTTAGTTTAAACTCGGAATTCATGGTGCTTGGTAGATTTACGCCCCTTCTCCTTGTAGGACTGACATTTGGACTTCAAGCGCAAGCTCCGGACAAATATGTCTGGCTTGAGGATGTGACGGGTGAGCGGGCCATGGCTTGGGTAAAGGCGGAGAACGAGCGCACGGCCGCGGTTCTGCAGGCCGATCCGCGCTTTGCCGGTTTGCAGGCAGACGCGCTCAAGGTTCTGGAATCGCCTGACCGTCTGCCCACTCCGGCTCTGAATGGTAGCGACGTCTACAACACCTGGCAGGATGCCACGCACGTCAAAGGAATTCTGCGGCGAACTTCAGTTTCCGACTATCTCACTTCGGAGCCGCACTGGCACACGGTTATTGACTACGATGCCTTAGCCAAGCAGGATGATAAGCCCTGGGTTCAAAAGGGCTTGAACTGCCTCTATCCGGGAAACGAGCACTGTCTGGTGTCGCTATCGGCGGGCGGGGAAGACGCCGCGATTGAGCGCGAGTTCAACCTGAAGACCGGGAAATTTGTCGTGGATGGTTTTGTGCTTCCGCGCGCTAAGCACAACATCGCTTGGATAGACAAGGACACCTTGCTGGTGGCCAGCGACTGGGGTCCGGGGACACTGACGCAATCAGGCTACCCCTTTGTTGTGAAACTTTGGAAGCGCGCGCAACCGCTTGAACAAGCCACTGAGGTGTACCGCGGGACGCAAACTGATTTCCTGGTTGCGCCGCTAACGCTGAGTGATGCCAAAGGTCACCATGCCTCGCTGATGCTTCGCGGGCTGAACTTTTTTGATTTCCAATTTTGGCTGCTGACGGAGGGAGGCGTGAAGCAACTTGCATTACCGGCCAAGGTGGAGATCAACGGATTGCTGGACGGCCACTTGATTGCGACGCTTAATGAAGATTGGCAGCCTGTTGGCAGTGGGGCCAAACTGGTGCAGGGCTCGATCTTCGCCCTGGAGCTGGCTGCCGTGGAAAGCGACCCGGCGCACTTGAAGCCAACGGTAATATTCCAGCCCGGCGCAAAGGAATTTGCCCAGAGCGTGAGCTTTACAAAAGATCAACTTCTACTCACAACGCTTGAAAACGTACAGGGACGCGCCTATGTCTATAGCGTTAGCGAGCGGCATGTGTGGAGTAAAAGGAAGCTTAGTATCCCTGATAATCAGACCGTCTCCATCGACAGTACAAATTGGTCGGATAATCGATTCTTTCTGTCGCTCAACGGTTTTCTAACTCCTCCGTCGCTGTTTCTGGGAGATGCTACAAGCGGAGTACTCAATCCGGCCAAGGCGCAAAGGGCGCAGTTTGACGCATCCGCCGCCGTTGTTGAGCAGCTAAGCGCCATCTCAAAGGACGGTACAAAGGTCCCTTACTTTGTGGTGCATCGGAAGGACATCAAGTACGACGGTGCGAATCCTACGCTGATGACGGCTTACGGGGGATTTCAGATATCGAACACGCCCAAATATACGCCGACAATCGGTAAGCTATGGCTTGAGCGCGGCGGCGTGTTCGTGCTGGCGAACATTCGGGGCGGCGGGGAGTTTGGTCCGGCCTGGCACGAAGCAGGGCTCAAGACGCACCGGCAGCGCATTTACGACGATTTTGCGGCCGTCGGCCAAGACCTGGTGACGCGCCGCATCACTTCGCCGCGCCGTCTAGGCATCGTAGGCGGCTCCAACGGGGGACTGTTGATGGGCGTAGAAATGACGCAGCATCCGGAGATGTGGAATGCCATCGTCATCGATATCCCTTTGTTGGACATGCTGGGTTTCGAGCACATTGCCGCGGGCGCATCGTGGATTGGCGAATATGGGTCCACATCGGTTCCCGCCGAGCGCGACTTTCTGGCTACGATTTCACCTTATAACCGGCTGAGCCCGGACGTGAATTATCCCGAGCCCCTGCTATTCACCACCACGAAGGACGACCGCGTGGGTCCGGTCCACGCGCGCAAGTTCGCCGCCAAGATGGAAGAGTTCCACAAGCCTTTTTATTTTGACGAAATCACTGAAGGCGGACATGGCAGCGGCGCCAATTTGAAAGAGGACGCGGCAACGCTGGCGGTCCGATACACTTACCTGACGCGAAAGCTGATGGACTAACATCTATCCGATGAGTTCGAACACCGCTGAAAAGGCAAATCGCGAGCGGATCTTCAATCGAGTGACGTTTTATGTGGTTGGGGCTCTGTCAGCTTTGCTGTTGGGGTGCGTCGTTGTCTCGTGGAATACACGCGACGCCATGAGCCAACTTGCCTTCCTGCGCAGTCAAAGGAAGGCTAAGAATCCGGGATCCGCGCAGAACCTGTTAGTGGACACCCGGCCTTGGCAAACGGCCCAGGAACTCGCTCCCATGGCTGTGAGCGCGGAGGAAGTGCAGTTTGCGCGCGAGGCGCAGCGCCTGGCAGGAGACGAAGTAGACCAGGCTTTCGCGTTGGCGCTCCACCAGGCGCAGGCTGCGGCGCAACATCGTTCCCTTAAAGGCGAAGCCTTACAACTAGCGGGAAAGGTTACTGAAATGCAGGGGGTGGTCGCGGCCAGCAAGGCCCGAGTTCAAGACCTGACGCAGCGGGCAGCCACTCAGCCGGCGTCAAACAATGACGATCTGGATTTGGCAAAAGCCCAGCTAGGGCTTGACGCCGATGAACTCGCCGACGCGCAGCAGGACTTGGCCCGCGCGCTGGGGGATGACCGGACACAGCTCCAACAAGAATTAAGGGCGCATCAGGAAGCTGAAAAAAAGTTTGAGGACCAGGCGGCGGCGCAAAAGAGTAGCGCCGTGGCCACTTCCAAGAACTATGGCACCTTGGCCAAGCGCCTGAACGCCTGGTTTGATCAACGCGCGCGGCTGACCCTTATTGAGGAAGCCGGACAGCAAGCCAAGGCAGACGCCGCAGCGTTAATTGCCCAACATAGCCAAACGGAAAAACAGTATGCCTCCGGACCAGCGGCGTTGGGCACAGCCGACACAGGCACCCGGCTCAAGGCGATTCAAAGCCGCTCCATCCATAGTCAGATGCTGAGCATTCTCGACGACCGGATTCAGACGGAGCAGGAACTGGGAACAGTGTATGTGAAGTGGGCGGCCCAGGTTCAATTGCAGCACCGCATTGTGCTGCACCTCTTGATGCAATCCGCCATTTGGGTACTGGCTATTTTGATTTGCGGGTTCATGCTGGACTTGCTGGTGCGCCATTTTCTCATCCGGTTGAAGCTGGACAGGCGCAGCCAGCACACGCTGCTCATCGTCGCCAGGCTCACCATGCAGGTGCTCACAGCTCTGCTTGTATTGCTGGTTGTGTTCGGTCCGCCGAATCAAACTCCCACCATTGTCGGCTTGACCACGGCGGGACTGACAGTGGTGTTGCAGGATTTCATCATCTCCATTTGCGGCTGGTTCGTGCTGATGGGGAAGAATGGAATTCGAGTGGGCGATTGGGTGGAGATTAACTCAATTGGAGGTGAGGTGACAGATGTCGGGCTATTCAGAACTTCGATGCTGGAGATTGGCAACTGGACCGACCATGGCCACCCAACCGGACGCAAGGTGACATTCATGAACAGCTTCGCCATCAAGGGGCAGTTCTTCAATTTTTCAACGGCGGGGCAATGGATGTGGGATGAACTGGCCGTTACGATTCCGCCGGCGGATAACAACTATGCGACCATTCAATCTATCCAAAAGGCGGTGAGTGAAGAAACCGCAAAGGAGGCTCGCATGGCTCAACAGGAATTGGTGAAGGTTGGGCACGATGGCTTGAGTCAATTCAGCACTGAGCCGGCTATCAATATGCGTCCCGGGTTGAATGGGATTGATTTGATGGTGCGCTACATTACGCGCGCCAACAACCGGTTTGAAGTTCGCAACCAGTTGTATGGCCGGGTGATTGAGTTACTTCATCCGGCGGCTGAGAAAAACGTCTGAACCGACGTTAATATGGGTGAGCAATGGACCAGCCGTTTTTCTTTTCAGGGGCGGGCGGGACTCCATCGCTTAAGGCAGCTCTTGGTGGCGCTTTGCTCAAGTCGAGATCTTCGGCTGTAAAGATGAGTGGGCGATCAAGAATCATCTCCACTGTTGAACCTCGAGTCAAAGTTGCATCCGGTCCGCGAGAAACCAAGACTCCGATCAAACCGGCGGCTGCACCGGCTCCAAGACCGATGGCTGATCCACCGCCCAAGTGTCCGGTAGCCGCTCCAATTCCCGCGCCCACGGCGCCGCCAGCAACTGTGGTGCCAATTACCGTGTCGGCATCTTCCTTCTTGCCGCCAGGGCCCTTGATTTTGCTGTCCTCGCGCTTCAGCGTTTCCTGTTGACGTGCATCCAATGAACCGAGGTCTGACTTAAAAGTCTTGGTGGTGCCGTTGGGTAGCGTCAGCGAATCAAACCGGACCTGTAATTCGCCTCTGCCCTTCACCCGGCCGGGCTTCTTCACCTCTGTGATGGTGCCCGTCACCCAGCTTCCCTGTGGAATAATGATGTGCCCATTGGACACGATGGGGAAGGCGGTCTCCAGATACAGCCGGTCGCCGACCAGCGCCTGCTTCGTGCTCACGCTGTTTATCATGTTCAGGAGGATGCGAGTGCCGGGGTCAACTTGAAAAGTTCCCTGCGCCGCCTCGGGGCGCTGCTTCAACGTGTTATCCGGCGTCTGATGAGCGAACGACAGGCCCGCGCTCAAAAAGCAAACAGCAAAACTCTTAATCATTCACTCTCCGTTGCTAGTAGTTTACCTGGAAACTGCTGCTTTGACGTTTAGCGACGGCTCGCGGTTCTCCAGAATCTTCAGCGCTTTTCGAAAGATGGTACTGAGCGGTGATTCGAGCAAAATGGGCATGGGTTGCCACACGCAATTGCCGATGTTCAAGGGCGGCTCCGCCGTTGCTATCTGAAAACGATAATCATAAATTGTAATTCCATGTTTGAAGGAACCCAGTATCGACCCGGCATTCGCGCCAGGTAACTGCTCGGCCTCGGGAAGTTCCCAAAACCCGGGCATCAAGCGCGAGTCAGGCGGCCGCTGCCAAGCCAGAACCATGCCGGCCTTTTCAATCCAAAACAGCAGGCGATTTTTTTTCACGCTTCGCTTCTCTTGCAGCTTCACCGGGAACTCGCCGGCTCGATTCTGCATTTGGGCTGCGCAATGCGACTGCACGGGACATATCAAACAAAGGGGAGCTTTCGGCAGGCAAACCGTTGCGCCGAGTTCCATCATGCCTTGATTGAAAGCCCCGGCATTGTCCCGATCAAGAACCTGATTCGCGAGTGCGGCGAAATGCTTCTTGCCTTTGCCTGAGGCAATATTTGCGCCATCCGCGAACAGCCGGCTGAGCACACGAAAGACATTGCCATCCAACACGGCAAACGGCAAATCAAACGCGATGCTGGCGACTGCCGCAGCGGTATAGTCGCCAATTCCCGGCAAAGCCAGAATTTCTTCATATCTGGTGGGGAAGGTACCAGTGTCGGCTATCTTCTGCGCGGCCTTCTGGAGATTGCGCGCACGATAGTAATAACCCAGACCCGCCCAGTGCGCCAACAGATCCGGTTCAGGCGCCTTGGCCAGAGCTTCGATGGTTGGGAAGCGCCTCATAAAGCGTTCGTAGAATGGGATTACGGCAGAAACCCGAGTTTGCTGCAGCATCACTTCCGACACCCAAATGGCATAAGGATCCTTCGTGCGACGCCATGGCAAGTCGCGCTGATGGCATGAAAACCAGGTCAGCAATGCGCGTCGGAATGTAGGTAGCTGGTCCAAACTTCAGTATCGCGGCTACAATTTAAAGGGAAGACACGAAGTCTTACCGGCGTATCAATTTCGCCTGAATTCTTTTCCAATGACTATCAGCCCGAGGAGAACCGCGTTCCGTACCTATGTCCATTGAACTGAGCATCATCATGCCGTGCCTGAATGAGGCCGAAACCCTGGCGACTTGTATCGCAAAGGCACAGAAGTATCTGGCGGAATCGGGGGTTAGCGGTGAGGTCGTCATTGGAGACAACGGCTCCACAGATGGTTCGCAGGCGATTGCCGAGGGCATGGGCGCGCGCGTGGTGAACATTCCGATTCGTGGTTATGGGGCGGCACTGTTCGGCGCAGTGGCGGCGGCACGCGGGGCTTATTGCGTGATGGCCGATTCGGACGATAGCTACGATTTTGAACATCTCACGCCATTTCTGGAGAAACTCCGCGAGGGTTATGACCTCGTCATGGGAAATCGTTTTGAGGGCGGCATCAAAGAAGGCGCTATGCCGTGGAAGAATCGCTATATCGGCAACCCGATTCTTTCCGCCATCGGCAAGGTTTTGTTCCACGCGCGAGTTCGTGACTTTCATTGCGGTCTGCGAGGTTTTTCGAAGCGCGCGTTTGAAAGGCTGGACCTCCGCACAACGGGGATGGAGTTTGCATCCGAAATGGTGATCAAAGCCACTCTGATGAAAATGCGAGTCACCGAAGTGCCGACCACACTTAGTCCCGACGGACGTTCGCGTCCACCACACTTGCGGCCGTACCGGGATGGATGGCGGCACTTGCGCTTCATGCTGTTGTTCAGCCCAAACTGGTTGTTTCTGTATCCGGGCGCACTGATGACTTTGGTAGGCCTCGTCATCGGATGCCTCCTGCTGAGCCAACCCATCGTTCTGGACACGGTCCGCTTCGGTCTGGACACGCTCATCTATTGCAGCGCGATCGTCGCGGTCGGCGTGCAAGCCATGCTGTTCGCCGTGCTCTCCAGAGCTTACGCGGTGCAAGAGGGACTTTACCCGAAGGGCAATCGGTATACTGACCACGCCGCCAACGTCACTCTGGAGAGTGGATTGATAGCAGGACTGGCGTTATTAGTAACCGGCTTGAGCACGGGTATCTATGCGTTCTTTGTTTGGAAGCGCAACTCGTTTGGCATGATGGATATGGAGCAGATGGCGCGCCTGGTGATTCCTTCTTCGCTTGCGATATCTCTTGGCTTTGAAATCATCCTCTTCAGTTTGCTGTTGAGTACTTTCAGCTTGAATGTGCCTTCCTATCCGGCGATGATCGACGAGATGAAAAAGGCGGGACTCGACGACGCTCCCGGAATCTCGATACGTACTGCCAGCCTTGAGCGCGCGGTACGCCGCACGTAATGACCGATTCGGAAATCTGTTACGTCATAGGATCAGGGCCAGCGGGAATTTCGTGTGCTCAGGGCTTACTGAGTGCCGGTAAGCAAGTTGTCATTCTAGATTCTGGACTGACTTTGGAGGCAGAGCGCCAAGGTTCGTTGACTAAACTTGCCGGTCTCCCCCCTTCCAGTTGGTCTCGCAACGATATCGCTTTTATCCGGGATGGTGTGTCGTCAGGGTCGTCGGGCATTCCGCTCAAGCTCGCTTATGGTTCAGACTATCCATACCGCAATGTGCCGGGATCGACGGCGATTGAGCTAGCCGGGCCGGAAACCAAGCCTTCTTACGCGCGCGGAGGTCTTAGCACTGTTTGGGGCAGTGCGGTACTGCCCTATCGTCAAGCGGACATTCCCGATTGGCCGATCGGGATTCGGGATCTGGAGGATGGCTACCGGGCTGTCTTGGGCTGGATGCCGTTTTCCGCACGCGTGGATGACCTTTCAGCGCTGTTCCCGCTGTATTTCGAGAAGCCCGCCAGCTTGCCCATGAGTAATCAAGCCGCAGGATTGCTGAACGATTTGACCAGGAATAAATCTGAACTGAATCGCGAGGGCGTGTTCTTTGGATCGGCCCGGCTGGCCGTGAAAGCCGAGTGTGTCAAATGCGGGCTTTGCATGTACGGCTGCCCGCATGGGCTGATTTATTCGGCTGAGCAAACGCTCACACGGCTGGCGGCGGAGCGGCGGCTCCAATATCGTAGCGGCATTACCGTACAGCGCGTTTCGGAAAAGGGAAGCCAGGTCCTTATCGAGGCGGTGGATAGTTCCGGGAAGATGTTGGAACTGAAGGCTGATCGCGTGTTCCTGGGTGCGGGCTTGCTGAATACAACGACAATTTTGCTCCGATCACTGCAGAAGTACAACACGCCGGTTCAGATTCAAGACTCACAGTACTTTCTTCTGCCGCTCTTGCGTTTTGCCGGCACGGGAAACGTCACGCAGGAGCCGCTTCACACGCTCTCTCAACTGTTCTTCGAAATATTCGATGAAGCAATCAGTCCATATACAATTCACCTGCAAACCTACACCTACAACGATCTTTATCGTGAACCGGTAATGGCGAAGCTTGGTCCCCTAAAGAGCGTTTTCCCAATGGAATCATTCCTGGGCCGGCTGCTTCTGTTCCAAGGCTATCTCCACTCATCGCATTCCGGCTCCATCAGCGCCACGCTGCTGCACAATAATGGCAGCGGAGACGTTTTAAAGCTGCAGTCGTCTCCAAATCCGGAAACAAAGCAGCGCGTGATCAAAATCAATGGGAAACTTCTAAAACTTGCACGCGAAACAGGCTTGTTGCCTTTGCGTCCAATGCTGCAAATGGGCAAAGCGGGTCGGGGCTTCCACTCGGGGGGCAGCTTTCCAATGAGCCATCATCCGACAGAGAACGGGACCGATACCTTGGGCCGGCCGCCGGGGTTTGATCGGGTGCATGCGATTGATTCCACAGTATTGCCGACGATACCTGCCACCACCATCACTTTTACAGTGATGGCCAATGCCTATCGCATCGGCAAGGCGGTGGGCAGCGAAGCGCAATAGTATGGGAAACGTTGGAGCCTGTGCCATTACCGGTGTATCGGGCTATGTCGGTTCGATCATTGCAGCTGCACTTCAGGAACACATGCCGGTTATCGGTTTGTCGCGCAAGCCATCCAGCCAACAAACCTTGGCTTGGAGTTTCGAATCGTCTGACGACATCTGCGAACCCTTGAGAGAACGAGGTGTGAAGACCCTGGTGCATGCAGCTTGGGACATGCAAGCCACCACGTTTCGAGATCTTAATAGGATTTGTGTGGATGGCTCCGCCAGGCTCTTTGATGCGGCGGCCCGCGCTGGTGTCGAAAGGGTTGTGTTCATCTCTACTATCAGCGCTTTTGAGGGCTGCCGGTCAGCCTATGGGCGCACCAAGCTGGCAGTCGAAAAAATGCTGCAAAAGGACTCGGGCTTAGTTCTGCGTCCGGGCTTGGTGTTCGGCAACAAACCTGGGGGCGTGTTTGGCGGCATTCGAAAACAAGTTGCCAAGAGCAAGATCATTCCCTTGATCGGCAGCGGCCAAACGCCGCAATATCTTTTGCATGAGAAAACATTGGCGCAGAGCCTTGTGGGAGCGGTGCAAGGGCAGTTTGATGGTGCAGGATCCGCACCCATCACGCTGGCTCACCCCAAGCCGTGGCCTTTCCGGGAACTGGTTCAGAGCATCGCTTCTGCCGAGGGGCGAGACGTCAAACTAGTTCCCGTGCCCTGGCAGTTGCTCTTCTGTGGCATTCGCGGTGGAGAATTGCTAAAGCTGAAGCTGCCTTTTCGAAGCGACAGTATCCTGAGCTTCATTTATTCCAACCCGCACCCGGATTTCTCCCTTATGCATTCGCTTGGCATTGCACCGATTCCTTATACGCCGGAGGTGACAGTTTGATTAATCTCGAAAAAGCTGAAGAAACTACCGTCAACGCGCCCGCCACACGAAAGTATGAGTCACTTTTGTGGGCCGCCTTCGCACTCTTCATCGCCTGCTACGTTGCAAAAGATCTTCTGGCTGCTGCTAGAACGCCCGTTTGGCTGGATGAGGTGCTCTCCATCTGGGTCATAAAAATGAACTCTGTGCACGAAATGCTGTCGGCGATTTACCGCGGTTCTGAGTTTGTCCCACCCACCTATAATCTGTTCCTTCATTACTACTCGCAAGTTATGGGGAGCAGTTACCTGGCTCTCAGACTGCCATCAATCACGGCGGTCTTTATCTTTGCCTATTGTTCATTCGTGCTGGTACGCCGCTATCTCGGGCTTGCGGCGGCTTTATTTGCATGCTGCCTCATTCTGGAGGATGTCAGATTTTACTCGCTGCAGATCAGGCCGTACGCGGCTTGCATCGCTCTCTTCGGAGTCGCGCTGGTCCTGTGGGACGGGTTGGAACGATCCGGTTCGCGCTGGCGATTGATAGCTATGTTCGTGATGCTGGCCGGCGCTGATTCCATTCACTTCTACAGCGTGTTCTTTATACCTACCATCGGCTTGGTGGAAATCTTGCGCTGGGCCCGCACGCGGCAATTCCGTTTGCCGGTCTGGATCACTCTGTTTCTTTCCGGCGCCGCCATCTTTGTCTGGCTGCCGCTCATCCGAGCTTTCTCCAAATACAATGGCGCCGATGTAAACAGCCCCTTGTTTTATGGGCGGCCCACTGTGGCCAGGCTGTTCTCCAGCTACTACGACCTGTTATGCATGAACCATGTGGTCCCCACCGTCATTCTGGCGACGGCCGCGTTAATCGCCCTGTTTAGATACTGGGGCGAGCGCGATGCAAATAATGAACTTACAACCAGCCGGGACTCAAACTTCTGGGCTCTAGTGCTGGGTGTGTCCTTGCTGCCGGCGGTCACTTGGGTATTCAGCTATGTCATCACTAAGAATTACAATGACCGCTACCTGGTGGCGGGCTGTTTTGGCGTGATTGCACTGATCACCGGGCTGGTCAGCACAATCCCGGCGTTTCGCCGAACGGTACCTTTCATGCTGGTACTCGCCGGCGTCCTTACCTGGACCCATTCCCTTGCTGCTTGGGGCAGTTTCGAGCGGGAGCCCGTGTTTAAGCGGCTGGCGGGCGACAATTTGCCGATTGTTCTGGCAGACGCTCAGCAATTCTTCACGTTGGAAGAATCATCTCCCGCTTACATCCATTCGCGCCTTTTTTATGTGGCGCTGCCGCCGGACACTCCGCTGCCGGATCCGACCGTCGTGCATCAACTGATGCGTTGGAAAGCGATTAATCCAAAGCTTCCGGTGGAAGACATGGACACTTTCCTGAAGTCCCACAGCGACTTCTACGTGCTGGATACTCACGCTGGCACCGATGACACTCCGCTCGACTACATGCTGCAAAGAGGTTTGATTGAGATGAAGCAGCGTTTCCCGGATGGCTCGCTACTTTTCCAATCGAAGCCGGTGATCCAGAAGCCCTAAACTTAGCCTCTATAATGAACAGTGGCCCCTGCTTTGGCGGGTCTGCTCTACGTCCCCCGAAATGCCTGAATCCACCAAAGTTCAGCCTGCTGAATATCTATCCGTTCGCGGCGTGCGTGTTCACAACCTCAAAAACATCACAGTTGATATCCCGCTCAATCAATTAACGGTGGTCACCGGGGTTTCCGGTTCCGGCAAATCTTCGCTGGTTTTCGACACCATCTATGCGGAAGGTCAGCGGCGGTATGTGGAGTCACTTTCCGCCTATGCGCGCCAATTCTTAGAGCGGATGGAGAAGCCGGATGTAGACGAAATTGTGGGCATTGCGCCGCCCATCGCCATCCGCCAGAAGAATCAGACTCGCAATCCGAGATCGACAGTAGCCACCGCGACAGAGTTATATGACTTCATGCGCTTGCTATGGGCGCGCGCCGGCCGCACCTATTGTCCAAACGACGGCACGCGCATTCAGCGGGACACCGTCGATCAAGTGGCCGACTCAATGTTACTTCAGCCGGACGGCTCCCGTTGGTATGCTTTGTTTCCGGTTCGTTTGGAGACCGATACGGCGGCGCTGCGAGACCGCTTGTTTGAACTTCGTAAGAAGGGCTTCAACCGGCTTTTCCAGGGCGGTCAGACGTATGAATTCTCCACGCCGGAATCGCTGCTGGAAATCAATTTCTCCAAGCCGCTGTTTATTCTTGCGGACCGCATTGTGATTCGTGCGGATGCCCACCAGCGAATTGTCGATACGGTTGAGATCTGTTATCGCGAGGCCGGTGAAGTGTTCTTTGAGCAGGCGGCCGTGGCTGATCCCGCGAGCTTGCACTTCAGTGAGAAGTTCGCCTGCAAGCTTTGCGGGCAAGTGGCGCAGCAACCGGAGCCGCCGCTTTTCAGCTTCAACAATCCGATGGGCGCATGCCCTACATGCCAGGGGTTCGGCAATACTGTTGATTACGATATTGACCTGATTGTGCCTGACCCAACGCTAACGCTGCAGCAAGGCGCGGTAGACCCTTGGACCAAGCCGCAATATAGCTGGTACTACGACGAAGAACTAACGCCCAAGGCTCGCGGCAAGGTCCGCCTGAATGTTCCCTATAGTGATCTGCGCCAAGACGAGCGTGAATTTGTTCGCACGCACATCATGCGCTTCTTCCGCGAGGTGGAAAAGAAGAAGTACAAAGTGCATGTTCGCGTGTTCATGGCGCGCTATCGGGCGTATACACAGTGTCCGGATTGCCGCGGCGCTCGCCTGCGGCCCGAAGCGCTTTGGGTAAAACTCGAAAACTGCAACATAGCGCAAGTGGCCGCCATGAATATCGAGCGTGCTCAGCATTTCTTCGACACGCTGCAACTCAGCCCCGAAGAATCAGAGATTGCCTCCAAAGTTCTGGATGAGATCCGCCAGCGCGCCAAGTTTCTAAATGATGTTGGCCTGCAATATCTGACGCTGGACCGGCTTTCCGCCACTCTGTCTGGAGGTGAGGCGCAGCGCATCCAACTAGCCACTTGTCTTGGTTCAAGACTGGTAGGCGCTACTTACGTTCTGGATGAACCATCCATCGGCCTGCATAGCCGCGACACGGAACGCCTCATCAAGATCCTGAAAGACCTGAAAGAACTGGGCAACACCATCATTGTGGTGGAGCACGATCCGGAGATCATGTCTGAGGCGGACCATATTCTGGACATTGGTCCGGGCGCCGGCGAAACGGGAGGCAAACTCATTTTTTCCGGCACATATTCGCAGCTTCTGCTGCCGGACCGTTCACCCACACCATCGCTGACCGGCCGCTATCTGCGCGGCGAAATGTCGGTGATCCGCCCCAAGGAACGGCGCAAAGTGAATCCTAAACGAACCGTCAAGTTCTTCGGGGCGCGCGCCAATAACCTGAAGAATGTGGATGTCGAAATCCCGCTCGGCATGATGGTGGCGGTCACCGGCGTTTCCGGCTCGGGCAAATCCAGCTTGATCCATGATGTTGTTTTCAAGGCGCTTGATCTCCAGGTAAACCGTGAACGGCAGGCGCCAGCGGCGAAAGGCAAGTTGGCCACAACTTCTGAGCAGCCGGTGGAAGGCTCCGCTCGCAAAATCCCTCTCAAGCGTGTTGAGCGCGCGGATCTTTTGACAAGCGTCGTGATGGTAGATCAATCTCCCATCGGCCGCACGCCTCGCTCGAACCCGGTGACCTACATCAAGGCTTTCGACCTGATTCGTGACATCTTTGCCTCTACGCCTGAAGCGGAGCGGCGCGGCTACACATCCGGGCATTTCTCTTTCAACATTCCCGGCGGCCGTTGTGAAACTTGCCAGGGCGATGGCACCGTGACGGTCGAGATGCAGTTCCTGGCGGATGTCGAACTGATTTGCGAGGAATGTAAGGGCACGCGCTACAAGCAAAGCATTCTGGATATTCGATACAAAGGCCTCAATATTCACGAAGTGCTCCAGTTGACGGTGCGGGAAGCGCTCTCGCTGTTTGCAGACAGCGCCCGGTTAGCCGCACGGCTAAAGGTGCTGAGCGACGTTGGGCTGGCTTACCTGCGTCTCGGCCAATCCGCTACGACGCTGAGCGGAGGCGAGGCCCAACGTGTGAAACTGGCTTCTCATCTGGCGCAATCTACTTGCGCAGGTACGCTCTTTCTATTTGACGAGCCCACCACCGGTTTGCACTTTGACGACATAGCCAAATTACTGCAAGCGTTCGAACGCCTGATTCAAAACGGCGGCAGCATTCTGGTGATTGAACACAACCTGGATCTTATCCAGGCGGCGGACTGGGTGATCGACATTGGTCCGGAAGGGGGCGAAGCTGGCGGCCGGATTGTTGCTCAGGGGACTCCGGAAGCGATCTCGCAAGTGGCCGAATCTTACACTGGCCAGTATTTGAAACAAACCTTGAAGCAACGCGCCATTGCCTGATGCCGAGCTTTCGTGAACTGCCTTCGGTAGACCAGGTCCTGCGATCTGTAGATTTCGCCGGCCTGCCGCATGCCATCGTTACTCAACAGATTCGGAATGTCCTGGAAGAGCGCCGTCAGGCTCTCCGCTCGAGTGAATCTCCTGATTCCTCCATCGAACTCGAAGTAAGCGCACGTCTACGGCAGCTTGCAGAACCCTCACTGCGGCCCGTGATCAACGCTACCGGCATCATCTTGCACACGAACCTGGGCCGGGCGCCGATATCAGAATTTCAGCCGATCAGCAGTTACTCAAACCTTGAATACGACCTGAGCACTGGAAAACGCGGCAAGCGTGACGTTCATATTGCTCACTTGTTGCAGGCTTTGCTGAATGTTCCGGCCATAATTGTTAACAATAATGCGGCCGCGGTTTTCCTGGTTCTGAACGAACTGGCCGCGGGGCAGGAAGTTATCATCTCGCGTGGTGAATTGATCGAAATTGGCGACGGGTTCCGCATTCCCGAAATCATGACGCGCTCGGGAGTGATTCTGCGCGAGGTAGGCACGACAAACCGCACGAGTCTGGACGATTACCGGCGGGCGATTACGCCGCAGACAAGACTGATTCTGCGCGTTCATCCTTCTAATTTCCACATATCCGGTTTCACTGCCCGGCCGGAGCTTCAGGAACTGGCCACGCTGGGTGTTCCCGTCTATGAAGACTTGGGAAGCGGCTGTCTGGTGGATCTGCGGCCTTTTGGCATTAGCGAACCGCTGGTGGCGTCCAGCCTTGGGGCAGGCGTGAGCATTGTGACATTCAGCTGCGACAAGCTGCTCGGCGGCCCGCAATCCGGCATCATCGCGGGTGACAAAGTCTTGGTAGAGCGAGTACGGCGCAATCCGCTCTACCGGGCATTTCGTGCCGACAAGCTGATCATTCAGGCTTTACAGACCAGCCTGCTGCATTTGGTGAAAGAAGACTGGCAGCGCGTTCCAGCCCTGCGCATGATTATGGAACCGGTGGAGAGCATTCGGCGTCGCGCTGAACTGATTGCCTCGAAAATTCCGGGAGCCACCGTGACATCCAGCCAGGGAGCCATCGGCGGGGGGTCCACTCCGGATCAGGCTCTACCTACATATGTAGTGGAAATTCAAACCCACAGCGTGTCCCGTCTGGAGCGCCAACTGCGCCAGAACGATCCGCCCATTATCGCGAGAATTGAGAAGGGCAGCCTTTTGCTGGATTGCCGTACGATTCAGAACTCTGAGGTGGATTCGGTCGCCGCAACCGTGTCCGCTAAAATCACCCAATGAACTATCGTGCGCTAGGCCGGACCGGGTGGAAGGTTTCGGAAGTCAGTTTCGGAGCCTGGGCCATTGGCGGATCGTGGGGCAACGTCAGCGATGAAGATTCCCTGGCGGCTTTGAATCAGGCGGTGGACAGCGGTATCAATTTTATAGACACAGCCGACGTTTACGGCAGCGGCCGCAGCGAGCGCTTGCTGGCTAAGCTGAAAAAGTCCCGAAAAGAAAAAATCATTATTGCCACCAAGGCCGGACGGCGTCTTCCCGCACAAACCGTGGCTGGCTACAATCGCGAAAACTTGACTCTCTGGGTGGAAGAGAGCCTGCGCAATCTTGAGGTGGATTGCCTTGATTTGCTGCAGCTCCACTGTCCGCCCACGGATGCTTACTATCAGCCGGAGATCTTCGGCATGCTCGACGACCTTGTGAGGGCAGGGAAGGTCCGCTTCTATGGCGTGAGTGTGGAACGTGTGGAAGAAGCGCTTAAGGCCATGGATTATCCCCACGTGCAGACCGTCCAGATTATTTTCAACTGCTTCCGGCGACGGCCCTCCGAACTATTTTTTCCAGAGGCAAAGCGCCGGCACGTGGGTGTGATCGCGCGAGTGCCGCTGGCGTCCGGATTGCTCACTGGAAAGCTGACACACGAATCTAAATTCGCCGCCGACGATCATCGAACTTTCAACCGTCGCGGCGAGGCCTTCGATGTGGGCGAGACGTTTTCAGGCGTGGATTACGACGTTGCGCTGGAAGCAGTGGAAGAAGTGCGCCGCCTCTTGCCGGCTCATGTCACCATGAGCCAGTTCGCCCTCCGCTGGATTCTAATGTTTGACGCCGTGAGTTGCGCTATTCCAGGCGGCAAGCACCCCGATCAGGTAGCTGAGAACGCCGCCTCTTCCGGTCTGCCCGCGCTATCTGAATACCAGATGTCCGCCATCCGCGAACTTTATTCCGGAAAGATCAGCCCGTTAGTTCATTACCGCTGGTAGGCCTGTATCTTTGTTTCCTGATCATCATCATCGGTTATGTCTTCGCTAAAGATGCAGTCCTGAAGCGAGCGTTCAATCACGCGGAAAGGGCGGCGTTGCCACCGAGGCGCCGGAAGATCTGACCGCCTCCGCAGCTATTGGGATAACTCCACAATGCATGCGGATGGGCCACTAAGCGCCTCTAAAACATCTCCTATACTCAATCAAGGAGAAGCTAACAATGAACGTAAAACGGCTCATGATTGTGGCAGCTATTGCCATGACTCAGGCCTTTGCTCAAACCGGCGACAATTACAAAGTGATTAAGACTGTGAAGGTTGGCGGCGAAGGAGGTTTCGATTACGTATATGCCGATTCCGATGGCCGTAAGCTTTATGTTCCGCGGAATGGCCCAAACAAGCGGATTTCAGTGTATGACCTGGATACGCTGGCTCTGGTGACTGAGATTCCCAACACCGGCGGCCAGGGCGTGGCTGTTGATCCGAAATCTCATCATGGTTTTGCCACGAGCCGGCCGGTTGTTATGTGGGACACGACCACCTTGAAGCCGATAAAGACCATTGATGTGCAGGGTGGACCGGACGGCATTTTGTTTGAACCCTCCAGCCAGCGAGTCTACATACTGAGCCATTCTGCGCCGAACGTAACGGTCATTGACTCCAAAGATGGATCAATCGTCGGCACAATCGATCTCGGCGGTGCTCCTGAACAGTCCGCCAGTGACGGCAACGGACACCTGTATGTGGATCTTGAAGATAAGGGCGCCGTGGCTGTGGTGGATACAAAAGCCATGAAGGTGACAAACACCTACAGCTTGGGCGATAACAAGGGCGCGGCTGGTCTGGCATTCGATGCGGAAGCCGGCATTCTCTTTGTGGAGTGCCGTGAACCTGCGGTCAGTGTCATCATGAGCGCGAAAGACGGCCACATCATCACTACGCTGCCCATCGGAGCCGGTGTGGATGGCGCCGGGTTTATCTCTTCATCGAAAGAAGCAGTTTCGTCACAGCGTGACGGCACCTTGACGGTGATCAAGGAAACCAGCCCCACTTCTTTCGCCGTGGCGCAGACCGTGCAAACCATTCCCTCCGCGAAGACAATGACAATTGATACGAAGACAAATCATATGTATCTGATTGGAGCGGAATTTGGACCTGCGCCGGCAGCAGACCCGGCATCGCCCTCCAAGTATCCGAGGCGTGGGCCAATGATTCCGGGATCGTTCACAATCGTGGAAGTTGGCAAGTAACTAAGTGACTTGTTCGCCTGTTACCGATGTGTCATAACCACCCAGTGCCTTGAGCCGTCGCCTAAACCCGGCGCGGTTGATGACGTCAAATAATGCCTGAATCCCTGCAAGATGAAGATGCTGCTTGCGCACCACAAAGTCGTATCGCACATCTTGCAGGGGGATGAAGTGCAAACCGAAAGCTTTCGCTGAAGCGTGGGTTGCCATGCAACAATCCGCAAGCCCCGTCTTGACTTGCTGTGCGGCCGCCAGATGGCCGTCCACTGTCCTCGAGTACCCGCGAATCGATAACGGATTGATTTGTTGCCGTTTGAGTTGACCATCCAGCAGCGAACGGCTGCCTGAACCTGCCTCCCGGTTGATAAAACGGATTTCTTTCCGCGTAAGATCCGCCACGCCTTGAATCTGTTTTGGATTTCCGGCTGCCGTTACAATGCCTTCCTCCGAATTGGCGAAAGAAACAATCGCCGCCGCGCCGGCAGGGAATTTGCTCCTGATAGCCGGTAGGTTTGACTCGCCCGAAGCTTCATCCCGGAGATGAGTCCCGGCCACATGCACCAGCCCTTTTTTCAGCAAAGAGAGACCTTCTGAGCTATTTTGATGAATCAGCAGAGCTTCTACACCCGCATCCTGCAGAAGGCTGGAGAGCATCCCGATGGCCGGATCACAGCCAGCAATCAAAACGCGTTCTGAAAATTTTGCCTCCAAGGAACTGAGTTTCACCTTGGCCTTCCCGCCTTTGGCAGGGGCGGAGGCAATGACGCCGTCCATGGGCGGAACATACCACGAGTCAATGTGTGACGCTGCCCCCACCAACACGCCGTCAACCTCGCAGATTCGTATACCCTGGCCAGGTTCAAGTGCCTCACTGGAGGGCAGCAAGGCCACAGATTCATATCGTGGTTTGTCGCTATGAATGTCATCGGGCAAAGGAAACAGCTCCTCCGCTGTCACTCCCATTTCTCGAGCGAGTCTTAAGCCCAGCACCAGGTTCGGAGTGTAATTACCGGCTTCCAGCGCGTATACCGTCTGCCGGGTAATGTGAACGGCTTTTGCCAGATCGGCCGCGGACACTCCTCTCAGCCGTCTCAGTTCCGCCAATCTGTTTGGTGGGGTGTCGCGCATAAGTTACACTGACGTTTTATGATGACACATTCACTGCTAGCGCTGGTAGGGTTGTCTTTCATTTTCATACCTCCCGTGACGGCCCAAGTCACCGCGTCCATCTCTGGTCTTGTAACGGACCCGTCGGGAGCCAGCGTTTCATCGGCCAGTGTCACGGCCCGCAGCCTCGAGCTTGGCTCACAGCGAATCACCGGCACAAATTCATCCGGTCATTTTGAAATGAACGCTCTGGGGGTAGGAGAGTATCAAGTTTCGGTCGCCAAGCCTGGCTTCGCTCAAGAAGTGAGAACCGGTATTCATCTTGTGGTTGGCCAGGATGCGACTTTGAACTTCCAATTACGAGTCGGCGAAGCCAGTCAACAAATCACCGTGACCGGGGACACGCCGATCGTGAGCGTTTCCACGGCAGATGTGTCCGGTCTGGTTGGCGGCGAACAAATCAAGAGTCTACCGCTGAATGGCCGCAGCTATGATCTGCTTCTGACACTGAATCCCGGAGTTGTCAACTTCACCGCCGAAAAAACGGGCGGCGTTGGTGTTTCTAACTCGACCGTAGGAAATAACTTCGCCGTTTCCGGCAACCGTCCCCAGCAGAATCTGTTCCTGCTGAATGGCGTTGAGTTTACCGGCGCGGCGGAAAACAATTTCCAGCCTGGTGGAACGAGTCAGGAATTACTGGGTGTCGACGCAACGCGTGAGTTTAACGTCCTAAGAAATACTTATAGTGCCGAATATGGCAAACATCCTGGGGCTCAGGTGCTGATTGTGACTCAGGGCGGCAGCAATGCGGTTCACGGATCGCTTTACGAATTCATCAGGAATAACGACCTGGATGCCCGGAACTTCTTTGATGGTTCATCGGTCCCGGGGTTTGCCAGAAATCAGTTTGGGGCCGCCATGGGCGCGCCCATCAAGCACGACAAGACATTCTTTTTCGCTAATTTCGAAGGGCTTCAACAACGCCTTCATCAAACAGGTGTAGATCTCGTACCTGACAACAATGCCCGGGCCGGCTATCTACCCTGCAAGCTGGTCACGCCCGCGCCCCATTGTCCAGCCTCTGGTTTAGTGTTTGTGGGTGTGTCTCCGCTGATCAATGCGTGGCCGGTCGCCAGTGCAAATGCGCCGGATTTCGGCGGCATATCCGAAGCATTTAACAATCCATTGCAGACCATTCGCGATGACTTTGGAACCGCACGGCTGGATCACATCTTCTCTTCCCGCGACACGATGAACGGTGTCTACACTGTGGACGACAGCGCGGATTTCACTCCCACCAGCACCAACCTCTATAGTGCCGATGCCGAAACGCTCAGAGAGCAGGTAGCCAGCCTGGCTGAGATTCACGTGTTTTCGCCCTGGCTATTGAACCACGCCACTATCGGTTATTCACGCGCCGCTTACTTCTTTACTGGTGAACCGGCACCGGACACGCCAGCCGCGTCTTTGCCTGGCTTCTTAGCCGGCCATCCCGTGGGCGCGCTTGTTATCGGAGGTAGTGCCGCTTCTAATCCCACAGCGCAGTTAGGCCTGGCCGGCAGCAACAACGGAAGCAACTTGCATGTAGCTCGCAACCTGTTCACTTACGAGGATAAGGTCTCCCTCACCAAAGGCCGGCAGGAGTTTACCGCCGGCGCATGGCTCCAGCGCGTTCAATCGAATGAATCACTCGCATTGAGCCAGTATGGGCAGGCAACTTTCACCAGTCTGCAAACGCTCTTGCAGGGTGTCGCCAGTAGCTTGTTGTATGACCCCACGCCCACCGAAGAATACTGGCGCTCCTGGCTGGGCGCATTCTTCGCGGAGGACAAGATCCGGGTGACTCCGAATCTCGTGGTCTCCCTCGGAGTCCGAGCGGAATCAAGTTCCGGCTGGAATGAAGCGCAAGGCCACGCCTCCAACTACACCTATACCAGTGGCGTCATCTCGAGTCAGCCGCTAGTGGGCAATTCCGTTTTTACAGTCAACAACGCCAAGTTCCTTCCTCAGCCTCGTATCGGCATCGCATATAGCCCTGCAAACAGCGCCCATCCCATCGTCTTCAGCGCCGGCTTTGGAATGTATAACGATCTCCAAGATTCGCTCGGCTACCGGACGGACCAAAACGCGCCCTTCAACCCGACTTACAGCCTGCCTAACGCGAAGATCTCAGCGCTTCCTATAAATACTTCTCTGCCGGCCCCCTCCACCGCAAAACTGGTTCCCGGCGGCGTTCAGCCGAATCTGCAAACGCCGGCACTGATTTCCTGGACGTTCAAAGTTCAACAGGAAATCACCAAAAATATGTCGGTGTCCGCTGCCTACGTCGGTTCGCATGGCTACCACGAGTTAGTCGGAGTGGATGCCAATGAACCGTTTCCAGTTATTTGCCCCGCCGCGCCTTGCCCCGCAACCTATTCCAAAACTTTCCCCGCGCCACTCGCAGGCACCCCGGTCGCTGCTGGAACCTACTATGTGCCCACATCCGTCCGGGCGAATCCAACGCTGGCCAATACATGGACATACTTTTCAGAAGGAGACAGTGAGTACAATGCCTTGCAAGTGGATGTCAACCGTCGCTTCAGCGATGGCTTTACTCTGCGAGGGGCCTATACCTGGTCGAAAACCCTCGATGACGGAGATTCCCTGAACGCAACCACTTCCGGGGGCGAACCGGCCTTAGTGTCGAATCCGTTCTACTTGAACGCTGACCGCGGTCTCGCCAACTTTGACGTTCGTAGCGGCGGCTCCATCAGCGCGCTCTACGCTTTGCCGTTCAAGTCTAAAAACAGGTTGGTGAGTGGGTGGAGCTTAAACACCATAGTCACCCTCCAGGGCGGTTTTCCCTTCACTCCGCAATTGAGTTACAACCCATCAAATAACGGTGACACGCGAAATCCGGTCCGGCCTTATGTCAACCCCGGCTTCACAGGATCTGTAATCACCGGCAATCCGTCACATTGGTTCAACCCGGCGGCGTTTCTAGCGCCTCCTAATGGCGCCGGCTTCTATGGCAATCTCGGCCGTGATACGATCATCGGACCTGGCTTGGCCACCTGGGATTTATCGGCTCTCAAGAATACACGGCTGGCGGAACGCCTCAACCTCCAATTCCGGGCCGAGTTCTTCAACATCCTGAATCACGCGAACTTCAATACGCCAAATGCCGTGCTATTCACTCCGTCCGGAGTTTCCCCTACCGCCGGACTCATCACCAGCACCGCTACAAGCTCCAGACAGGTTCAATTCGGCTTAAAACTGCTTTGGTGACCTATTAGCTTCCCCGCCATGCTGACGAGATCCGTGGCAACGAGTTCCGGCGCTTCGACCAGCGGAAATAATGTCTTGCCGGGCCGGGCAACAAAAGCCGCCGAGCATCCAGCTTGCATTGCCCCTAAAATATCCCAGGCATGGGCTGCGACCAAACAGAGCTGTGAGGTTTGCACTCCGAGTTCTGCCGCTACCATCTGGTAAGGCTCCGGAGCCGGCTTGTAACGCCGCACTGCCTCGACAGAAAAGAGGCGTTCGAAGAACTCCCCTAATCCGGCGTTCCTGATCTGCTGCTCCACCGCCTTGGGGCTCGAGTTCGTCAGCGTCACCATTCGAAAGCCTGCATTTTTGAGCATCTGAAGAGCCTCCCTCACTTCCGGATGTGGCGGCAAACTCAGCATGCCCGCCATTACACTCTGTTTATATGCTTCCGGCACCGGCTTCGAACGAGTCGTGCCGACCATCTCCAACGCCGCGCCGGCAATGGTTCCGAAATCAAAGTAGGGGCCAGCCAGAGTGGCCGCCTCCGAGTGCAATAAAACCAGAGAGAACCATTCCTGAAGTACTCGCCGGTCTCCGAATAATTGTTCGAAGTGAGGGGCTAGGGCTTGTACGTCCAGCAAGGTTTCATTCACGTCGAAGACAATGATAGGCTGCATGGTCAAGTGGATCAGAGTGATGGAACGTCAGTTTCAGCTTATCTTTAGACGGGCCGCGACGGTAATGGGAGTATTAATCTTTTGTTCTGGCGTTGCCAGGCCAGAAACGTTGCGTCCGGTGTTATCAGCCAGCGGAGTGACTCCTAACGAATAACTCAGCTAGCCAGTAGACCCCGCCGGCTTCCCTGACTGCGCTTTGTAACTCCAATTCCTTCTGTGATTGCTGGCGGCTTAATGCCTCCGCTCGCATCTTCGCCAGCGCTTCTGCGCCATAGGACGCGCCATTCTTGCCGGTGGCATAGCGTTTGGCCAGCTCAGGATTGAACATCGCCAGCGGCGTCCCGGGATCGAATCCGAGTTCAAGAAAGAACTCTCTTCCGTCGCCCCCGGGCACTCCGAATTTCCAAGGTTCGCCCCAGGAAGCCGGTATAGCTCCAGGACTGGGTGGAGCAGTTTGGGTCCACTCGATCCCAAAGTGATTGACGTAATCCAGAACCAGCGAGCTTCCTGGCGTCGAACGCTTCGCCACGATCTGCAAGGTAGACTGCACGCTCTCCTCCGGAAGGTACATGCTCACTCCCTCCCAGATATAGAAAGTCTTCTCGGTCTCCAGCAGCCCGGCGGCGTCTAAACTGTCATTCAAATGATCCGTTGCGAAGTCGACCGCTTCGTACGTCAGGTTTTGTGGTTGGCTCGCCAGCACGTCGGCTGCGCGCCGCTTCTTGTATTCCTGAGTGGCTGGCGCATCCACTTCCACCACCCGGCAGTTCTTCAATACGTCCTGGAAGCGATGCGCGCGCGTATCGAAACCTGCCCCGAGTATTACTATTTGTGTTGCGCCATTCTCAACCGCGCGCAACAGCGCTTCATCCATGAACCGCGTGCGCACCAATAGAAGCCAGGCGAGGCCAACGATCGCAGGATTCTGAATGGCCTCTTCATAATCTTGCTCGAGACTTTGGCTGAGAGCGTGGTCGCGAATCAGCGCTAGCTCATCCGGTCCTATCAATCGCTCTGCTAAGAAATCCGGATTTCGCAAACTCTCATCTGGCTCGCGTGCACCGAATGCTCGCGCCGCAGCCACAAGTATAGATGTTCGAGCAGGCAGGCTACGCTGTGCCATCAGGAAGGTTTTATGCCACGAAGAAGTTTAAGGCGTTCGTCAAATAACTTCGCAGTTCCGTCCGCTTCACAATTGCGTCCAGGAAGCCATGTTCCAGCAGGAACTCGCTGCGCTGAAATCCCTCAGGCAGCTTCTGCCGGATGGTTTGTTCGATCACGCGCGGCCCCGCAAAGCCGATCAGCGCGCCTGGTTCAGCAATGTTCAAATCGCCCAACATCGCGAAGCTGGCCGTCACGCCGCCGGTCGTCGGGTCCGTCATCAAGCTGATGTAGGGCAAACCGGCTTCATCCAGTTGCATCAAGGCCGCTGAGAGTTTGGCCAGTTGCATCAAGCTGATGGCGCCTTCCTGCATACGCGCCCCGCCGGATGCCGATATTAGAATCAGCGGAGTCTTATTCGCAATGCAGCGGTCAATGGCCCTTGCTATTTTTTCCCCAACCACGGCGCCCATGCTGCCGCCGATAAACTTCAGCTCCAGCGCGCAGATTTCTACCGCCCTGCCGTCCAATAGACCACTGGCGCAAACCACCGCGTCGCTCAGGTCGGTGGCCTCCGCCATAGCCGCTAACCGGCTCACATAGCTTTTGGAATCGACAAAATTCAGCGGGTCTGTTGAATGCATGCGCACGTCATGCTCTTTGAAAACGCCCTCATCGAACAGGTTTTTCAGGCGGTCGCGCGCGCCCATTCGAAAGTGATGCCCGCATTTCGGACACACATTCATGTTGTCTTCTACTGCTTTACGCCAGATGATCTGCCCGCAGGCTTCGCACTTTTGCCACAATCCCTCCGTGCGGACACTCTTCTGTTCGTCATCAGCGGTTTCGTTGTCTATCGGCGGCTTTTGCCGTGTAAACCAAGCCATGGTTCAGCCTTCACAGTAGCATGTGCAAGCAATATTAAAGCGTTCGAGGACCTGCTTCAGATCAGTCGTCTGAGTCATTCTGCGCGCTCGCGCAAAAAAGCTTCGCCGGCCTTAGCCAAATTAGTCAAAATCCGTAAACCGTCTTCCTGGTTACCCGTGTCAAACTGCTCTCCATCATGGTCAATCGCGTTGCTCACCACAGCCACAACGGCTACCGCCGCGCCCGAAGCTGATGCAAACGCGAAGAGCGACGCTGCCTGCATCTCCACGGCCAGCACGCCATCCTGGGCCCAATGCCGTATTTGTTCGGCCGTTTCCCGATAAGGGGCATCGGTGGTCCACACTTTGCCGGCGCGTGTCAGCCAGCCCGTGTTCATCAGTTGTTTCTCAAGCAGAGCCACAATCGGCGTCGGGCACGAAATCTCCTTGGATGCGGGCGCGTAATGATAGGAAGTGCCTTCGTCGCGTATAGCGCTGCTGGCGACAATCAGGCAGGGCAGCGGCAAATCTGGCGACACCCGGCCGGCAGAAGTCAGACCTATTGTTAAGCGCGCTCCCGCGGCGTGAAGCTGTTCGGCAATCAGCACCGCGTACGGGCCGCCAATCGTTCGTGCGATGATTCCGAAACGTACCCCTTCCAAATCGGCCACAAACATCCTAGTGTGAAAACAAGTCCAGCACTCCAGCGGCTTTGCCAAACCATGCTGAACCAGATAATCCGTTAAATCGCCATCAAACTCAAGAACACAGATTTCGGGAATATTGCCATCCGGCATGTTCCGCGAGCGGCGGACATCATTCATTAGGTTCCGGGCCGTGAATGCGGATGGTTGACCTAGCGGGTGGTGCAGAATCGGAGCCGCCGGATCGGCTGGTTGAATCTCTTCTTCAGAACTGCTGAAGCTCATATTTGCCGGAGTAAATGAATAACCATACGTAACTTTGTGAAACGGGCACGCGCACCTCTATCAGGAGGCTTTAGTATAGTAGCGTGAACATGGACCAGATTGCTGATTTGGGCTCACATCCGGAAGCACGGTTTGGACTTGTCATCGCCCGCTTAACCATCGGCGCTGAATTTGTTTGGGTCTTCTTCGAGAACCTCGGGAAAGGACTCTACAAGCCAGGCGGTTACGCCGGCCTCATTAACTATTACATCAAGGCAGGTCACGCGCCTGCTCTGTGGAAGGCGGTCATGTCATTTACTGCCAGCCATGCCAGCATGGCCGCACCCGCCCAAGGCGCAACCGAGTTTTTACTCGGCGTCCTTTTGGTCCTGGGTTTACTGACACGGCCCGCGGCCTTCATTGCCTTTTTGTTTTTGACCAGCCTTTGGGTATCGGAGTGGGGTACAGCGTGGATCTGGGAGTTGTTGGTCCCGGTGCTGGTGTCGCTGGGACTGGCGGTCGGTCGAGCCGGACGCACCATGGGTCTTGACGCTCTCCTGGCGAAATGGAATCCGCGCTCCCCGTGGTGGTAAATTGCCGTAAACCTGCCATGCGCGTTTCTGTAGTCATTCCTACTCGCAATGAGGCTGAATCAATCGGGCGCGTACTGGCTGATCTTCCGGCTGACTTAGTAACTGAAGTCTTAGTTGTCGACAGCGAGTCTACAGATGGAACCCGTGAGCTAGCGTCAAAAATGGGAGCGCGCGTCATTCGCGAACCCAGACGCGGTTACGGACAAGCCTGTCTCACCGGCATTGCGAATGCTACCTCGCCGGACATCATTGTCTTCTTGGACGGCGACTACAGTGACCGGCCTGCCGAACTACCAAAGTTGTTGGCCCCCATCTTTGCAGGATCAGCCGACATCACGCTCGGTTCGCGCTTAGCCGGCCCTCGCACTCCTGGTGCGCTGCCCTGGCACTCGGTTTTCGGGAACCGCCTGGCCGCGTTGCTTATCAATCTCTTATATCGTCAGCGCATCACAGATCTTGGTCCGTTTCGTGCCGTGCGCGCTACCGTTCTGAATGCCCTTGCGCTCCAGGAAACCACCTATGGCTGGGCTGTCGAAATCATCTTGAAAGGCGCGCTGCAAGGCTTTCGCATTGTGGAGATACCGGTCAGCTACTATCCCCGCATTGGACGTTCGAAGATCAGCGGCACCCTAAAAGGGACCATCGGAGCCGCCTGGTTTATCTTCAGTCGAATTCTGGGTTATTACTTCACGCGACGGCGCACCGGCGCTCCGGAGTTGGCTTGAGTTCTCAGTTCGCTGATTGCACGCTCGTCATCATGGCGAAAGCGCCCAAACCCGGAAGAGTGAAGACCCGCTTGGCCGGCGCGCTGCCTGTGTCTGCTGTCGTTGAACTCTACCGCTGTCTTCTGGCCGATACTATCTCGCTCGCCAAATCTCTCAGTGAAATGCAGGTCGCAATCATGAGTCCGGCCGCGGATGTAGAAGAGCTCCACGGCATTGTGGACAGCGAAGTCTCCGTCCTGGGACAAAGCGGATCAGGTCTGGCGGACGCTCTCAATTCTGTTTTCGCCCATTTTACGGCTGCCGGTCCGCGGCGCGTCGTCGCTTTCAACAGCGATAGCCCGCATCTGCCCGCTTCCGCTCTTTCGAGTGCATTTGAAACCCTGGCTTCCTGCGATCTGGTGATTGGGCCCACCCACGATGGCGGCTACTATCTGGTGGGGGCGAAGACCGTGCACCCTGGGTTGTTTTTCTCTGAATCCCTGGGAACAAACAGCGCACTCCAAGCTCTGCTGGAGCGGGCGGCTTTCCAGCGGCTATCAGTCGGCTACACCGAAGTCTTTTACGATGTTGATGTGAAGTCCGACCTGCACCAGTTGGCCGAGGAACTGCGGCACTCACCCGGTCGTGCGCCGCGAACCGCCCTCTGGCTAAGCGGCCAAAGTCTTTGACCGCCGCGCCCGTCATCCGGCTATACGCGCTGGCATTAATCCTCTGCGCGGATTTTTTCCTCTGCGCGAAATTCGCAAGTTCAGTCGGCTCGCCCGCCTACCTGGTCACTCTCGCAATTGCGTCAGTCGTGTACCTCCTCGCAATTCGCGAACTGACTCAAACTCCGCACTATCCGCTTCACGCGATTGTGATTTGCCTTATCTTTGCCGCCGCCTGGCAGGCTCCGTTCTTCCGCGCTGTTCCCGGCGAAAAGGACGACATTCTTCGATACGTGTGGGACGGTCATATACAGCGGGCCGGTTACAACCCCTATATCGCTATTCCCTCTGATCCAGCGCTAGCCAGGCTGCACACCGCCGAAACCCGCAACATGAACAATCAGGACGTGCCCAGCCCTTATCCCGCCGGCGCACAGTTCTTCTTTCGCGCCGTCACTGCCGTAAGCGACTCGGCCTTTGCGTTCAAAATTGCTTTAGCCATCATCAATCTGGCTATCGTACTGCTCCTGTTTCTCGAGTTGCGTCAGGTTCATCGCGAAGCGTGGGTGCTCGCCTACGCCTGGCATCCGCTGATAGTGACGTGTGTTTCCTACAACAGCCACATCGACTTACTCGGCGTCCTGCTGCTGCTACTCTCTCTGGCGGCATTAAAGCGCGGCAATACCCGGTGGGCTACCATAGCCTTCGGCCTGGCGGTTGCCGTCAAATTTCTACCGGCTGTGCTGGCGCCGCTCTACTGGCGAAGAGTCCGCGTCATTGACGTCTTTTGGACTGCGCTGGTCGTAGGCTTGCTCTACCTGCCGTTCATCCGGCACGGCGCGCTGCCCCTGGGATCACTCGCCACGTTTGTTCAGAGATTTCGCTTCAATGATCCGGTATTTGCTTTGCTGACCCTTGCCTTGCAACCCCAAATCGCCGCCGCCATCGCCGTCTGTGCGGGTTTGGCGGTTGCCCTTTTCTTGCGTTTCAAGTACGCCGACCCCGCGCCAGAGCAGTGGGTCTGGCCCATGGCCGCATCCCTCTTCTGTTCCCCGGTCATTTATCCCTGGTATCTGCTGTGGCTCGTCCCCTTCCTGGGATCCAGCCGGACCGTCACCCTCACCATCTGGACGCTCAGCATCATCTCTGTTTTCACTGTTTGGCATTGGAACAGCAAAGGTCTTCCCTGGCAAGTTCCGGGTTGGGCTCTTGCCCTGGAGTTTGGCTCAGTCGCAATCGCCGCAATCATTGCTCTTATAGCCAGGCGCTTGCCCGATCCTCATCCCATAAGCGAACAGTAATGTTGCGAAACCATTCTTAGCATTTGCCCGGCTGCCAATAAAACCGGCAATTTGCGACGGCATCTCAGTTGCCTCTTCTCTGAATAATGAAAAGCCGTCTACGCGCCTTGATCAACGCTCCAAGTTTCTCTGCCGTGGTTATCATCATTCTGGCTTTCGGCATCGGAGCGTCCACTGCCTTCTTTAGTGTTGTGGATGCTGTTCTCTTGCAGCCCCTGCGCATCGACACGGCCGGGCGTATCGTTGCTATCCAAACAGCCTGGCCTGAAAAGGGACGCGTCTCGCCGCGAGTTTCGGGCGGTGATTTCCTTGACCTGCGTTCGGCCGCACATTCACTCGCCGCTGTTTCCGTCTACTCTGGAGGCGAACTCGGCGTTCAGATTGGGACCGCGACTCGCTTTGCCCGGACATTCCAAACGGATCCGTCCTTCTTCCCGGTTTTGAACATTGCTCCCAGCGCCGGTACTCTGCCTGGCGGGAGCAATGGCCGGGCCGACACAGCCGTGGTCACAACATCATTTGCACTCGCCAACTGGGGCGAGAGGAAGGTCGGCGGCACGCTCCGCGTCGAAAACCGCCTATATACCGTAAGCGGAATTGTCGACGATGTTTATGCTTTCCCGGAAGGGGCGGAGGTCTGGATCACTGGGCCGCCGGATCCGGAAAACCAGAACCACACGGCCATGAATTACCGCGCCATTGCCCGTCTTAAACCCGGCGTCTCACTCGCGCAGGCACAAGCGGACTTGGGCCGGCTGCATGAGCAGGACAGAAGATTCCGGCCCTTGTCTTTGCGCGATGAAGTGGCTGGTCCGGCACGCACAACGCTGCTGTTTTTATTCGCTGCCACCGCTCTTCTACTTATCATGGCCTGCGCCAATGCCGCGAACCTGATCCTGGCGCGGACCGCGCAGCGTAACCGAGAAATCGCTATACGCTTGTCCCTGGGGTCAAGCGTTCGTGGACTTTTCCGCCTGATCGCGCTCGAAAGCCTGCTGCTCGCTACAGCAGCCACCACGCTTGGTATTTTCATTGCCTATGCTGCGCTGCACGCTATTTATCCATTGCTTCCCGCTTCTTTGCCGCGGTCGGCTGAGATATTGCACATGCATCCCGCAGTCCTGGTCTTCGCTTCGCTCGCCTGCTGTTTTACCGTGGTGGTGTGCAGCGGCGTTCCCGCTTTTTACCTGCGACGTATCGGAATCGCGGATGCGCTCAAACAGAGTGCAGGGCGAGGCCTGACCGGAGGAGGGCAAAGAACACGCTCGATCGTAGTGGCGGCCCAGGTTGCGCTGAGTTGTGTCCTTTGCGTCGCAGCCGTCTTGATTTCGCGCAGTCTAATCGCTCTCAACAATGCGGCTTTAGGCTTTGATCCGGACCATATCACCGTCATGTACGCCGATGCGCCTTCGTTCCAGTTGCCTGACTACATGCGCGCTATTCAGACTTTTGAGACCGTGATCCACTCCGTCGAAAGACTGCCGGCCACGAAGTCCGCGGCCGCCATCATGGGCCTGCCTACTGGCAGGTATGGTTCAAACGGTTCCTACTGGGTGGAAGGAGTTCACATCCAGCCGGGCCAGGATTTGCTCAACACGGACTGGAGTAAACGTGTTCTGCCTTATGCGAATTTCTCCGTCGCCACGCCCGGCTACTTCAAAACCGTCGGAATTCCTCTCCTTGCTGGCCGGGATTTTAACGATTCCGATCGCTACGATCTGTCCTTCACCGCCATCGTCAGCAAGGCCCTGGCGCAGCGTTCGTTCGGCGCTGCGAATCCCATTGGCCATAGGATCTATTGCGGACTGGACTCTCCCAAGCCAATGACCATTGTTGGTGTCGTCGGCGATGTCAGGCAAGATTCGCCAGCGTCCTCCCTGGAGCCCGCCATCTACATGCCGCTGCGGCAGCATCCATACTACGCGAACGAAGTTGAGGTCGTGGTTCGCGCAGAGGGCGACCCGCACGTGCTGATTCCGGCGTTGAGACAGGTCATGCGTCAGCAAGCTCCCAGCGTGGCCATCGAGTTTACGACTCTGGCTGACATGGTGCATACCTCGACCGCTGCGCCCAGATTCCGAGCCATCCTCTCCATTGTTTTCGCCGCGCTGGCAGCGATACTGGCAGTGGCCGGCGTTTATGCCGTGCTGCTATTCGAAGTCAATCAGCAGCGCTCGGAAATCGGGCTCCGCATGGCGCTTGGGGCGGCCCCGGAATCAATCATGGGGTTAGTCGTTCGCCGCGCCCTGGGCCTATCTTCAGCCGGATTAATCGTCGGAGTGTTCACTGCAGTGACTTTGAGCCGGTTTGTCAAAAGTCTGGTGTTTGGCGTTGAGGTTCTCGATCCGTTCACTTACTGTCTAGGCGCCGGCGCAGTGCTTTGCGCGGTTGCGGTTGCCGCAGCCGGGCCCACCTGGCGCGCTTCCCGGGTGGATCCAGCCGTTGCACTCAGGACCGACTGACGCAAAAGCAAAACTCGCCCAGATCCGGATCGACATCGCGACACGGTCCTGAGCGAGTTCTTAAAAATGCCGCTGGAACGAAAGCTATGCGCTTACGGGCACCCGCGCCTTTAGTCCAAATGTATGAGACAGGTTCGAGAATACCTTGCGTTTTGCACCAATGAAAAGCAATCCGGTGCCGATCATCAACGCGGTGGCTACCTCAGCGGCCGGAGCAGGCGCCTGCCCCCCCGGCTCACCGGACGTAGCCGCGAAAAAATCTGTTAAATCAACCGTGGCGCCCGATGCGGTGGACAGGACAAAGGAATTGATGGGCGTAGCGCTCGACAATCCAAGGAAAACCGTGCCGCCCAACGCCGGATTGAGTGTGAACGCTTCGCCATCAGACAGCGTGACCTGAACAGGTGCTGCCGTTCCCGAAATGCCCACCCCCAAACCGAAGGCAGTCAACCCGGCGGAGGGCGCGGTGAAATTCATGGTTCCCACTCCATCGCCCGGTCCAGCTAGCGCGATGTAGTTGGAGGTGCCATAACTTGTTTTATTAAGAACGTAACCGCCGCCATCTGGGCCAGTTACGTTGATAGGCCCGAAAGCGCCGGCATTCAAGTTATAACCGCTGGCGGTATTAAAACTGGAGGAGGAAAATGAAAAATCCCACTCCGTCGCCAGCCCGTTCACCGTCGCGAGCCACGAACTGTAAGAAGTCGTCTGAACCTCAGTGGCCCCTGCTTGTGATGCAAATGTAACTGCAGCGAATATCACTGCGGTGATGAATTTCTTTGTAAGTTCCATGCTTTCCTTCTGAGATCATCAAAGTCTCAGACGGTAAGTGTCCCAGGCCATCGCGTTTCTCGCAGCGGATTAGCCTGTAGTGGCTCTTCCAAAAAGAAACGCGGCCTGGAACGGAACTATCGAATACTGGCCGCTACTTGTTTGCCGTATTCTTCAGCCTTCTTGAATATCTCCGGAGCGTTCAAGGTGGTGACAACGCGCTCCACCATCACCGGCTTGCCATTGATGTAAACATCTTCCACTTCGCTCGACTGCGAGGAGTAAACAATGTGCGAATAAATGTTGTACAGCGGATAAGCGTTGCTCTGCGCCAGCGACAGCGTCACCAGGTCTGCTTTCTTGCCTTCTTCAACCGATCCAATCTCGCGTTGCATCCCCAGCACGCGTGCGCCGCCAATCGTCGCCATTTCCAGCGCTTGCTCGGCCGGTAGCGCGGTGGGATCTTCACGCGATATCTTTTGCAGCTTCGCCGCCAGGTCCATCTCCTTCACCATGTCGGCGCTGTCGTTGCTCCCAGCGAACCCATCTGTCCCAAGACCCACGGCAATGCCCATGGTCAGCATGTCCACAACCTTCGCAATTCCGCTTGCCAGCTTCGTGTTGCTGGATGGGCAATGTGCTACGCCTACCCCGTGCTTCAACAGAGTCTTCAGGTCATTGTCATCCTGCCAGATTCCATGCGCCACAACCACGCGCCCATCCAAAACGCCCAACTTGTCCAGCACCTGTGTCGGAGTTAAATTGCGTTTGGTCAATGACTCATCCCGCTCATGCTGCGTCTCTGACAAATGAATCAGCAACGGCTCTGAATACTTCACCGCGAGTTGATGTGCCGCCACCAGGGCTTCGTCCGGAGTTGTGTAAATTGCGTGCGGGGCCACGGCCGGCGTAATCAGCTCATCGTGCTGATACTTCTGCATGAAGCGTTCCGTCCCCTCAATCGCATCCTTCCAAGTCTTGTAGTCGGGAGCTTCAAACCCAATCACAGTCTGCCCCAGAACACCACGTACGCCGGCCTCCTTGGCCGCCTCAGCTTCGGTGTCTTCGAAGTAATACATGTCCGTGTAGGTCGTGATCCCGGCGTGGATCATTTCAAGACAAGCCAGCCGCGTCCCCCAGCGGACAAATTCCGCCGTCACGTTCTTCTTTTCCGCCGGGAAAATGTAATGGTTCAGCCAGTCTTCCAGCCGCCTATCATCCGCAATACCTCTGAACAGCGACATCGGCGCGTGGGTATGCGTATCAATCATGCCCGGCATCAGCAGCGCATTCGGCCGCTCCACTACATTCTTTGACGTGTACCGCTCGGCCACTTCAGCGGGCGAACCCACCGCCACTATCCGGTCTCCGCGTATCGCCACTGCGCCCGGCGTTAACACACGGCGGTTGGCATCCATCGTGACGACATACCGGGCGTGGATGATGAAGTCCGCGGTCTCAGCCGCTGCCATACTTACTCCTGCAAACATAGACGCAATTGCAAATCCAACCAGCGCTCTAGAGATACGTAGCATCGAACGCCCTCGGAAATATGCTGCTCAACTGTATGGTTTCCTCCTGACTATCAAGATTGGCCAGCGTCAGTTCCCCATCGCCCATGAACTCCCAAAGAATTTGTCTGCAAGCCCCGCACGGCGGGGTGAGCCGGGGCGTATCCGCCACCACCGCGATGCGCAGAAGCTTGCCCGCGCCTTCTGAAATCGCTTTGAAAACAGCCACTCGTTCCGCGCAGAGTGTTAAGCCGTAAGTGGCGTTCTCCACGTTGCAGCCCGTGTAGATATTTCCGTGCTCGTCTTCAATCGCCGCGCCCACCTTGAAATTGGAAAACGGAGCATGCGCACGCTCGCGGACCTTCATGGCAGCCGTTACCAAAGCGTTGTTCATCGTCATCCTAACTTAACCTGAGCGGCTGCCGGAACGCGTGAAAACCAGCTTTTTTACGGCCCGGTCTTATTCACAATCTGCTGAATCTGATCCAGTTCCTTGCCCGCCTCAGACCACTTGCCCTGAGCGCTGAAGTCCTTGTACCGTTGCAGGTGTTGCTGCACCTGCCGGAGCTTATCTAACGCTTGCTGATCCTGAGCCGCCGTGCCTTGACCAGGCGCAGTCACCGCTGCCGGAGCATTAGTCGTGCCGGGTGTCGCACCAGCCGGAGATGCCGCTTCTGATCTCGTCACACCCGCGGTCGTCTGGGCAATGATGTCCTGCAGCGCCTGCTCATAAGTGTCCGCATAGGCCAGCCGGTTACCCATCGCGATCGCCACTTTCTTCAACTGCGGCATGCTTGCCTGGTTCGCCTGGATGTAAATCGGCTCAACATACAGGAAGCTGTTATCAATCGGCAGCACCAGCGTCTGCCCGCGCAAAACCGTGGACCCTTGCTGGTTCCACAAAGACAAATCTTTCGAAATCGTCTGGTCCTGATTGATGCGCGCATCAATCTGCATCGGGCCGTAAACAATATTCTGTTTCGTTAACTGGCTGAAGACCACATCGCCCAGATGCTCTCCATCGCATCGCGCGTACATCACGCCAATCAGATTGTCCTTGTTGGCCGGAGTAAAAGTCGTAATCAACAGAAATTCAGGCTTGTTGCTGCCCGGCAGCGTTGCCACCACGTAAGTCGGCGAAACGTAAGTGGCGCCCTGGTCCACCCGGTTGCTCGTCTTCGCCAAGTCCCAAAAGTCGGCGCGATTGTAGAACGCTTCAGGGTCGCGCATATGAAACGACCGGTACATCTCAGCCTGCGTCTCGAACAAATTCTGCGGATAGCGAACATGCGCGCGCAAATCGGCCGGCATTTTGGATTCCGGTTCAAACAGGGCAGGGAACAGTGCCTGGTAAGCTTCCAGCAGCACATCGCTCTTGTCGAAATTGTAAAGATGCACTTCGCCCGTATAAGCGTCAACGGTCGCCTTCACGGAGTTGCGAATGTAATTCACGCCTTCCAGCTCCCGCGAATACGGATGGGAGTCTGACGTCATATAGCCATCGACGATCCACACCAGCCGCCCCTCCGCGGTCAGAACAATGTATGGGTCGGTATCCCACTGCAGGAAGCCAGCCAGCTTATGTAAGCGCTCAATAATGGGCCGGTGGATCATCATCCGGCTGTTCGAATGCAAATACTCGGTCAACAGCAGATTCAAGTCGCCGTAATCCACGGCCGCGGCCAACTTCGTGATCGGTGACCCGATGTCGAATCCGCCGGAGCCTTTATAAACTGTCTCAACACTATCGCCGCCCGAAGGATAATCGAATTCCCGCTGGCCCGTATTGACAAAGACAGGCTCATGCGCCACTTCGCTGTAGTAGATATCCGGCTGCGTAAACTTCAGCGAAGGCGTCGATATCACCGGCGGCGCATCTTTAATCAACAGGACCGGCAGCCCATCCGCCGTAATCCGGTTGGCCTCCGCCATTACAACTCCATATCCATGCGTGTAAATCAGGTGCGGATTGATCCAGCGAGATGCTGCGGAACCTAGCTGCTTAATATCCAGTTCGCGCGGTGCTATCAAGACCTGCCGGATGTTCCCGTCAATCTGGTACCGGTCCACATCCGTGTTCTCGTACACGTAAGGGCGTAACGGTTGAATTTGCGAAATCGTATCGTGAAACGCTCGCCAGTCCCAAAGCCGGACATTATCCAGCAGCGCTTTGTGCGAAGCATAATCCAGTGGTATTTCGGCCTCGGCCGGAACTTGCGTCTCCGTCACATTCTTGTTGAGCCCAAACGCCGCGCGTGTCGCGTTGATGTGGTCTTGTATGAACGGCTTTTCCAGCGCCAATTCATTCGGACGCACATAGAAGCTTTCAATGGCGGTCGGCACCAGAAAGCGGATCACCAGCACGCCAATCAACAACACCAGCGCCAGTTTTACGCGCTTTGCCATCACCAGCAGCGCTGCCGCCGTATAAGCGATTAAGACCGCCCACATTAACGGCAGAACGATGTGATCTCCCAGCCAGTCCACGCCCACCAGATACTGCCCGTGATCATTCAGCAGCAGGCCGAAACGGTCGAAATAGGTCTTCACCGCCATACCGAACAGCAGCAGGGCCACACCCAAACGCACAAACAGGCTATCCAGCAGATCGCTCCAGCGGATGCCCTCAAATTCGAAGGAGATGGAAGATGGAAACGACATGAGCTGGCTTTGGTTTGCCAGCCGCTCCGCGTTCGATGCCACCGCATAAATCAGCAGCGTGATGATGGTCGTGGTCACCACCAGCGTCAGTAACATGTGGGCAAAAGGCAGCGTGAAGAAGTAGAAATGAAGCGGCCTGTGAAAAATAGGGTCCACATATTCACTGGGAGAAGGGGTGCTCTTCAACCCGCCCAGAAACCGCACCACCGTCCAGTTATCCACCGTGGCATTGGCCACCAGAAACGCCAGAACCGCCAGCGCCAGCATGGCCAGCTTCACTACCAGTCCGCGGCTGATCATGCCGAAAACCCGCGTCTCCACCGGCCGCCGCAAGCCCAGCCGCAGCGCTGTCCAGAAGACCAGGCACAACAGCACAAACACCAGCAGCACCGGCACCGTTCCATAAAGCACCTGGTTCAGCCATGTGTCTAACTGGCGCATCTCCTGCCACCACTGGTAGTCAATCCATGTGTCCGCCAGATAGCGCGAACCCAATAGCAGTGCTACCACCGTGGCTACCGCCACTAACAACCAGTTGCGCCGACCTTGAGCCTGACCTAAAGATTCCATAAAGGAGAAGTAACCTAAGTGCTAACAGCACCCGCGCTTCATTCTCCCTTATGTTATTCCCGCCATTTCCGAAATGGAACTAAACCTCAGCCGGTGAATATTCACGTCTCTCTCTGCGCGCGCCCTGCGGAAGCAGTCAATGGCTTCATCATCGTGTCCCAAAGCCGCATGCACCAGCGCGAGCGAAACCGGATTTACATAGCGCCTGCCCGCCAGTTCCTTGAGCTCCTCCAGCACCGCTTCCCCTCCGGTTCCATAAACACCATAGATGTGGCCCAGCGCTCCCAGCGCCACCGGATTGCGCCCCGAACAGGTCACTGCGTTCTCCAGTTCCGCCACCGCTTCATCACGCATGCCGAGTTGTTCATATGAAAAACCAAGCACCACCTGGGACATCCATGCTCGCGGCTCTAGCGACAGCACATTCCAGGCCTGCTCCACGGCCTTGTCAAATTGCCGTTGGGCATAAAACAGCCAGGCGTGCTCAACCCCCAACCTTAGCGATAGCGGTTCCCGCACCCGAGCCGCTTTCATATGGCTCTCCGCCAGTTCCATCTCGTTTTGGGTCGCGAGAAAGGAAGCATAGAAACCATGCGCAGCGGCGCAACTCGCATCCAGGTCAAGCGCTCTGACAAACTCCACCCGGGCGCCCTTTGTATCGCAATCGAACAGCATCTTCACACGCGCCATGGCCAGGTGTGCTTCCGCAAGTCCAGAGTCATTGCTCAGGGCGTGTATGGCAAACTCTTTTGCTTTCGCGCCAGCTACTGTCGAATTGGTCATCGACAGCCGCGCAAATTCGCACCATCCATCCGCCAGTCCCGCATAAGCGTCGGCGGAACGTGGGTCTTCCAGCAGTGCGGCTTCGAAGTGCGCCATCGCCTTGTGAGCTTCCGCCTCCGTCATCTTGTCCAGAAAGTAACGGCCTTTGCTGCAATCGCCATGCACGTTTTCACTGCCTGCCTTGGCTGGGGCAAGTGCTGGGGCCGTGACCTTTTCCACCGGAGCCACGAAGCAATAACCCAGCCCCGCCCGCGTCTCAATGAATTTGGATTCCTGCGACGAATCACCTAACGCTTGTCTTAGCGCATTAACCGCCGTGTTCAATCCCCGCTCGAAGCAAACATGCGAGTCCGGCCATAAATGCCGTGCCATTTCCTCGCGTGTCACCAGTGATCCCGGCTTTCGCAGCAGTAATTCAAGAATTTGAAACGGCTTGTGCTGTAAATGCACCCGCATCCCGCGCTTCCTTACCTCGCGCTGCGAAAAATCCACCTCAAAGCCGGCAAAGCGAATCATGACTTCCACTCCTAACCCCTTGCTTCCGAAGATCTTCTCACTTAAGAACTTCTTGACGTTCTTCTTATCTATCTGTCTCGTAACTTTTGCGTAAATAGCCTTGTACGGAACATGAGCCCACCGGGTTCCACAACCGTAAAAGGAGAATTACCTTGAAGTCCATTAACCGCATTCTCGGAATAACCGCGCTCTCCGTGCTCATCGGAGTGGGCACTTCCAAAGCTTCCGTGCAAGCATCCTTCCATCTGCCAGTTACCACTCATTGGGGCCGCGCAGTCCTAGCTCCGGGCGACTACAAACTCTTCGTCAAAGACGGCGCGGCAAATTCGCGGAATCTAATGATCCAAGGCGAAGGTCGCACCGTATACGCCATGCCTCTTGTCGCTGACTCCACCATTGGCGAACGTCACAGCTATCTCCAACTGGTTGAGCGTGACGGCTCTTATTTCATCAAAGAGTTCTGCTCCCGGATGGAAGGCAAATCCTATACCTTCAGCGTGCCCAAAAAGCTCCACTCTGAAAAATCAATCACTGTCGAAATTAAGAACTAAACGATTCAGCTCAAGGAAAAAAATGAAGAAAATATTCCCTTCCATGATTCTTGCCGGCTTACTGGGCTTCTCTGCCCTGCAGGCCGAATCAGTGCAAGCTCGCTTCCATCTGCCGGTGGCCGCCCATTTGGGCGTCGCCTCGTTGGCGCCGGGAGATTATCGAATCTCCCTTATTGAGGAAATGTCCGGCTCTAAACATGTACTGATCGAGGGCAAAAATGGTTTCGCCTATGGGATTCCCATGCCCGTCGAAAAGGACGCACCCTCTGGCCGCAGCTCCTTGGAACTGGTCGAGTCGCAGGGAAACTACTTCATCAAGGAGTACCGCTCCGGTTACACCGGCAGAGTTTACGCCTTTGCCATCCCTCACAACCTGCGCAACACCAAAACGCAGGTTGTTGAGATCACTAACTAACCGCCTTGGTCACGGAGCCGCTCGCAACCGCCTGAACTGGGCGGCTCCCTTTTTCCAAACAATTTTGCCCTGCCTTGTATACTTGGTAACGGCTCAAGCAATTCTGCCTGAATCGTCCGCTCGCCGCAAATAAGACCGGCGCTCGAATCCGCCTCTCACGCTTACGTCACAAGTCACAATCCTGGAGTATTCATGTCAATCAAAAGTGGCGACCGCGCCCGAGCATGCAAAGTGAGAACCAAGCGCCGCCTGCGGCGCAGCCAAACCAGGGTTCTCCGCCGCCTTGCAACGCCGGCCGTTTCTTCAACCGAAACGCCTGAAGAAAAACAAAACTAGCTCTTAATGAGCGGAATACCCGAGATCTTCATCACCCTACCGCTAAGTCGCAGCGCTTCAATCAGCGCCCCTGCAGCCGGCGGATAAACGGGGGCGGCAGCTTCGCAGCCGGTTCCTTCTCGAACTTTCTGCGTAAACACTTGTGTGAGCGCCTTACTCTCAAACACCCCGCCAACGTAAGAGACGGAGACCGCTTCGCGATTACGGAACAGCCCCCCATACGCTGCGCGCGCTAATTCAGCCAGTTGTCCGCCCGCGGTTGCCAAGATCGCTCTCGCGGCTTCATCACCGTCCTTCGCCGCCAGATCCACCGTTAAGGCAAGTTCCGCAATCCGGGTCCGGTCGAAATGGTGGTACCAGTAGTGCATCAACTCACTGGCGTCCGCCACTCCCGTGCTTTTCGCCAGCCTCTCCCGCAAAACAGTTGTGCGGCCCCACCCTTCCTCCATGGCCAAAGCCGCTCGCAAAGCCTGCCGGACAATATCGAAAGCCCCGCCCTCGTCGCCAAAAATATAACCCCAGCCGCCCGCGCGAAAAGTTATGCCGGCTTCATTTTTGGCGAACGCTATCGATCCGGTTCCCGCTATCACCACAATCCCCGGCTGCCCGCCCGTCGCCCCGCTCAAAGCAATCTCGGCATCGTGCGTAATCTTGAACGCCTTGCTCCTGATCGTTTCCCGCGTAAAGTCTTCTTTGCCCGCTGTGCCGCCGCTGAACCCCAAACACGCAGCGTCGAAACGAACATCCTCTACAGCTAGACCGGCCTGCGCACAGGCCCCACCCAGGCAATCGGCCATGGCTCTGGTGAATTTAGCGCGCCCTTCCGCCGCTGCGGCGTGGTTGCACGGTCCACCTTTGCCGGCACCCAGCACCTGCCCCGCTTCATTCGCAATCAGCGCAACAGTGCTGGATTGGCCGCCGTCCACTCCCAGAAACAAAGCCATCTACGCCAGCGTTTTATCAGCCGAATAACAGACCGGATCCAGCGGGCAGGACGCGCACCGCGGCTTCCGCGCCACGCAAATCTGCCGCCCGAAATGAATAACCTGGTGCGAAAAAGAGATCCATTTGTCCCGGTCGATAATCTTCATCAGGTCCTGCTCAATCTTCACCGGATCATCGTTCTTGGTCAGGCCCAGCCTCCCCGAAATTCGCTGGACATGCGTATCCACCACCACGCCCGACGCAATCCCGTACGCCGTCCCCAGTACCACATTCGCCGTTTTACGAGCCGCTCCCGGAACTGTCAGCAGATCCTCCATGTCGTGCGGCACTTCGCCCTTGAAGTCGCGCATGATCTTGTTCGCCGCCCCAATTAACGACTTCGCCTTGTTATTGAAGAACCCGGTTGACCGCACTTCCTGTGCCACTTCTTCCTGGCTTGCATGCGCCATGTCCTCAATGGTTGGGTACTTCTGGAACAATCCGGGCGTCACCTTGTTCACGCGCTCGTCCGTGCACTGCGCCGAAAGAATAGTCGCCGCCAGAAGCTGCCATGCATTCTGATGATCCAGCGCGCATGTCACATTTGGGAATAGCCTGTCCAATTCCGCTTCAATATGCTTCACCCGCGCCTTCCGCTCAGCCGCCGTCTTCGGTTTGGGCACATTCTTCGGAGGCGTCACCGGATGTGTCAGGGTAGGTATTGCAACTTGTTCAGGTGCCATGGCGGAAACGACCAAGATAACGCAGCCGTGCCTGCCGCCCCGCATCTAAAGGACAACACCGCTCTTATCATGCGCCTCTACAAGCTCCACTGCGAAATGCTGGTGAAACGTCCGCTGGCAGAGACGTTTGCTTTCTTCCAGGATCCGGCCAACCTCAGCAGGATCACCCCGCCCTGGCTCAGTTTCAATATCGTCACGAAAGATGTCGCTATGGCCCAGGGAGCGCAATTCGATTACATCATCCGCTGGCTTGGACTTCCCATGAAATGGCGATCGCTGATCACTCAATATGAACCGCCAAAGCTCTTTGTCGACGAGCAACTCATCGGGCCTTACAAAACCTGGCATCACCGGCATACCTTTGCGGAAACCGGCAATGGCGTAATCGTCGGAGACTCTCTGGAATACTCATTGCCGTTCGGTCCGCTGGGCGCAATCGCTCAAGCCGTTCTGGTAAAGCGGCAGTTAGAAGAGGTTTTTCGTTATCGCCAGAGCGAATTAGCCAAAATCTTCGCTGGCCAGACACAGGAACTCATCAAGCCGAATATCACTGTCATTAGGGTGTAACTGGCTGTTCATGGTAAAAACAACGTTTGTACTCATCGCTCACTTCACCGCCGCGCGTAGCCCTGTTCGCCGACACCTTCCATGAGGCGAACGGCGTGGGTACCCTCAGCCGGCATCTCGCGCAATATGCCAGAGAGCGAAACCTGCCTTTTCTGGTAGTTCACGGCGGCGACGACACAGTCTGCTCCAAAGACGGCTCCTTTGAAGTTCTGGAGTTGAAACGCAGCCCACTTAAGTTTCGGGTGGACAAAAATTTGTTTTGCGATCCCTTGCTGCTGCGCCATAAAAAGCTGGTGAGGGAGCGCCTGGAGCAGTTCAAGCCGGACCTGGTGCAGATAACCGGCCCCGGCGAGGCTGGTTTTTTAGGTCTTTGGATCTCTCATGAGATGAGAATTCCACTCGTCGCCTCTTGGCACACTAATCTGCACGAGTACATCTCGCGCCGGCTTACGCGGGCGCTCAGCTTCTGTCCGCGCGGTTTTGCCGATCGCGCCTGCTGCCTTGCCGAGCGCGAAACTCTCCGCGGATTGATGCGGTTCTACCGGACGGCGCACTTCGCCCTTGCCCCCAATCAGACCCTGATCGATTTACTGCATGCCACTACCGGCCGCCCTGTCTTCCGTATGCCGCATGGCGTGGATCTTCGTGATTATTGTCCCCGGCACCAGGACGATGGTGACAAGCCATTCTGCATCGGCTACGTCGGGCGCCTCACCACGGAAAAGAATATCCGCATTTTTCCCGAAGTCGAAAAGAAACTGCTGGACGCCGGCGAAGAGCATTTTAAATTTCTGATGGTAGGTGAGGGTGGCCAGCGCAATTGGCTTGCGAAAAACCTTCGCAATGCAGAGCTACCCGGTGTCATTCGGGGCAGGGAACTGTCCGCCGCCTACTCGCACATGGATGCTTTCCTTTTCCCATCCTTAACCGATACCTTCGGGCTCGTGATCCTGGAAGCAATGGCCTCCGGTCTCCCCGTGATTGTTACGCCCGAAACGGGGGAGCGGGTCGGCATCGCGAATGGAGTCAACGGCATCTTGTCCGAAGACTTTACTGCCGATATTCGGCGTCTGATGCATGATCGGCCTCTGTGTCTTTCCATTGGCAGGGCCGCTCGCCAGTTTGCCGCGCAGCATAGCTGGGATGTGGTCTTCGAAGAGCTATACCAGACCTACCAGGAAGGTTTAGCCGTAGAGGACTCCAGGCGTCAGATGAAAGAGAAGCACCGCTTCGCCTGAAAACAGGTCCCTGAAAACAGGTCTAAGAAAGGAACAATTTCATGCTGCCGATAGCCGCCCGTTTCATGGCCAGCATCCACGGGGCGTTGGCGATCGCCGGCTTCTCCGCGCGCGGCAGGTGGATGGCCCTATCGTAGAACTGCAACAGCTTCTCGGTAGCTACTGCCCAGCTCCACTCTTCAGCCTGAAGTCGCGCTCTGGCCCGAATGCAGGGGCTGGCCTCTGGATTCTCAACAACCTGACGCGCCACCCGCGTCAAATCGCCGTCCTGCTTGGGGTCGAACAGAAAACCGTTCAAACCATCCTGCACAATATCCGGAATTCCACCCGCATTCGCGCCAATCACAATTGACCCGGCGGCCATGGCTTCCATCAGAACCAGCCCCAACGTTTCCGTGGTGGATGGCAATACCAGCGCGTCAACTGACGCCATTGCCTCCGCCAGCTTCCGCCCTTTCAGGTATCCGGCAAAGAAGGTATTGGTGCCGCTGAAGTGAGCCTGAAGGCTCGCCTCGCTGGGCCCGCCGCCCACCAAAGCCAGCCGTGAATTCGGAATGGACTCCAGAACCGCCTTCAACCGCTCAATCCCTTTTTCGGGTGACAAACGCCCAACATACAGAAACAGCGGGTCGTCCGCGTGTCCATTGCTCAGCCACGCCCGCATTTCTCCCGAGGCGAACCTCGGATGAAATTCATTCGTGTCCACTGCCTTGGGCCAAAGCGCCACTCGCTCTACTCCATGATGCTGCAGCTCTTCTGCCATCACGGTTGAAGTGCATAGGTTGACTTGAGCCCGGTTGTGTCTCACCCGCATCAGCTTCCACACCGCCGGTTCCAGCATGCCCAAACCGTAATACTCCAGATACTTCGGCAGGCGCGTGTGATAGGAAATCACCAGCGGCAGGCTCAGCACGTCGCTATAGTAAATGCCTGCCACGCCCAGGCACGAAGGATCTGCCACATGAATCAGGTCGGGCTGGAACTCCTGCAGGTTTTGCCGGATGGAAGAGCGAGGCAGCGAAAGCGTCAGCTCCGGGTACAACGGGAAACTGCGCCCGCGCATCCCTTGCACAATGGCTCCGTCGTACTCCCATCTGCCTTCGCCCGGAGCAAACACCATCACGGAGTGACCGGTTCGTTGCAATTCTGTAACAGTATTGCGAAGCCGCGTCACAATGCCGTCCACCTTGGGGAGGAAGGTCTCCGTGAACAGTGCAATTTTCATCAACCTGCCATTGTACTCGCCGGACATGAACAGCCGATGAAATATTTGCCAATCATCCTGTTGCAGCCGGACCAGCCTGTCGGCCATAATGAAACTGGTCAAATTGCGGCTGTCAATTTCACCAGCGTGCATCCGTTGCTTTGTCGCACTGTAAGCTCAAAGATAGCGACAAGCAAAGGAAGTTTCAGAAAGGTTCGCAGAAATAACATATGAAAATTGGTGTACTAGGCGGGGATGGTTATTGCGGTTGGGCCACGGCACTCTATTTATCAGCCCGTGGTCATCAGGTATCAATCGTAGATAACTACATCCGGCGGCAGTGGGATTACGAATTGGGGGTTCAAACATTAACGCCTATTCGCCCGCTCGCAGAGAGACTCAAGCTCTGGCAGCAGCTCACCGGCCACACGATTGATCTATTCGTGGGTGACTGCACAGACTATGATTTTCTTGCTTCGTACATGAAGGCCTCTGAACCGGAAGCGGTGATTCACTTCGCCGAGCAGCGCTCTGCTCCCTACTCGATGATCGATCGCAAACATGCGGTTGGCACGCAGGTGAATAACGTCGTCGGAACGATGAATTTGTTATTCGCCGTGAAGGATCTGCAGCCCGATTGTCACATCGTGAAGCTCGGCACCATGGGCGAATACGGCACGCCCAACATCGACATCGAAGAAGGCTACATCAATATCGAGCACAACGGCCGCAGGGATTTGCTGCCCTTCCCGAAACAACCCGGTTCCTTCTATCACCTGTCGAAAGTGCACGACAGCCACAACATGATGTTCGCCTGCAAGATCTGGAAGCTGCGTGCGACAGATCTGAACCAGGGTGTGGTCTACGGCACCGTCACAGATGAAACCATGCTGCATGAAGGTCTCATCAACCGTTTTGATTACGACGAAGTGTTCGGCACGGTGCTCAACCGTTTCTGCGTGGAAGCCGCTGCCGGTCACCCGCTCACGGTCTACGGCAAGGGCGGACAGACCCGCGGGTTCCTCGACATTCGCGACACTATCCGCTGCGTGGAACTGGCCTGTCACAATCCTGCTGCCCCCGGCGAATGCCGCGTCTATAATCAGTTCACCGAGCAATTTTCAGTTTCCGATTTGGCGAAGCTGGTGCAGACCGCCGGCGTCAAGATGGGCCTCGAGGTGACTGTCGAGCAACTGCCTGATCCGCGCGTCGAATCCGAAGAGCACTACTACAACGCCAAACACTCCAAGCTCATCGAACTTGGCTTGCAGCCTCATTTGCTGTCTGATTCGTTACTCGACTCACTGATGAATATTGCCATGCAATATCGCGATCGCATCGACACCGCGGCCTTCCTGCCCCAGGTAAACTGGCGCAAAACCACCAACGCCCGCACCAGCGTCTCGGCGCCCGTCCTCGTTTCCGCCAGCCGCTAATTCTTCACGGGGCGCATTCTGATTCGAATGCGCCCCAGCTCTCGCGTTACTCTAGGCCAAATGCCTGTAGCGTCTTTCAAACCGGTCAACTTAAAAGACAAATTCGAATTATTTGCCGATCAATGGTCTCCCAAAGTCGTCGCCGAACTCAACGATTATCAGGTAAAACTCGTGAAGCTGCAGGGCGATTTCATTTGGCATTGCCACCTGGATACCGATGAGCTGTTTATGGTGGTGGAAGGCAATTTGCGGATCGATTTTCGCGACCGCCAGGTCCATCTCACACCCGGAGAAATCTTCGTCGTTCCCAAAGGTGTCGACCACAAGCCTTTTGCGGAAGATGAAGTTAAACTACTGCTGATTGAGCCCAAAGGCGTGCTTAACACCGGCCAGGAAGTCAGCGGCCTCACTGCCCAAAACGACGTTTGGCTCTGACGCCGCTTAGCCTTTAGCACCCGATTCTGAAGATTCACTGGAGAATTGCCGCGATAACGGCACCTTTCGTACCGATTCCGCAAAGAAGGTACCTGACTCCAAATCGACACCAGATTGCAACCCATTAGTCATAACCAGGGATTGCCCGAACTGCAATACTGAGGGCACATTTCAGGCTTGGGGCGGCCGCTTGGAGCCACTAATTTCTTTTGGAGTTGCACTAGTATGACAGCAGGAGCTTTTCTCCACCGGCTTTGCGCCGGGATCGCTATGTTCTTTTTGGCGGCCAACGCCTATTCTCAAACCGCTGGATCAATCACTGGTTCCACCCTGGATTCCGCAGGATCTGTGCTTCGCGGTGCGCGAGTCGAACTCCAACCCCTCGGCAGATCGTTTTCGACCGATGATCAGGGACACTTTCACTTCAATGACGTTCCTCCGGCCGAGTACATACTCAACGTGACCTATGTGGGCTTGGCCCCTTCTTCGCAGAAAGTAACCGTTGATGCCGGCAAAGCAAACACAGTCAACATAACCATGCAAGTGGCGTCCCGCACAGATGAAGTCATCGTGCGCAGCGAGCGTTTGCAGGGCGAGGCGGAAGCCATTAACCTGGAGCGGACCTCGGACAATCTCGTCCAGATTCTACCCGCCAAAGTCATCAACAGCTTGCCCAACTTCAACATCGCCGACGCCGTCGGTCGTGTCCCCAGCGTTACCTTGGAGCGCGATGAAGGTGAAGGCAAATATGTTCAGATCCGCGGGACGGAACCGCGTTTGAGCAACGTGACCATCAATGGCGTGCACGTCCCCTCGCCGGAGGCTTCTGTGCGTAACATCAAGCTCGACACCATCCCTTCTTCGCTGGTAGAACGCATTGAAGTCTTTAAGACTCTTTTGCCCAACCAGGACGCGGACGCCATCGGCGGGTCGGTCAATCTGGTCACACGCACCCCGGCTGATAAGCCTTATTACAGCCTCTCCGCGCAGGGCGGCTATACGCCCATTCAAAATGGCCGATGGCTGAGCGACTACACCGGCGGCATCGGCAAGCGATTCTTGAAAGACGACCGGCTCGGCATTCTGGTCGGCGGCACTTGGGATCACAACGACCGCGGGATCGATGATCTGGAACCGGGGCAGGCCATCGGCACGTTCAATAACACCCCGTTTGCCTACATCAACACCGAAGATCTGCGCACCTATCACTACAACCGCACGCGCTATGGAGCCGACGGAACCGTTGACTACAACTTCCAGAATGGCTCTACCATGTACTTGAAAACCTTCTACTCCAATTTCCTGGATTACGGCAGCACCTTCGTGTACACACCCAACGCCGGCGCGATTGTCTCTCACGATGGCAACCAGACCCTCTTCGATAACACCGGAAATGCCGTGTATCGCGAATATTCCCGGAGGCCGGATCAGGGCGTCTGGAGCGTGGCGCTCGGCGGTAACAAGGACTTCTCCTCAACCCTGCTCTCCTACCAGTTCGCTGTTTCTCGATCGCACAACTTTGGCGGCCAGGACTTCCCGACAACGAATTTCTCGGGACCACAGAACGTGACCTTTGCGTTGGACGAAAGCAATCCCCTGCGGCCAAAACTGAGCGCCATCGATGGCACTAACATCCTCGACCCGACTCTTTACTCTTTGAGCCAAACCAGCATTACGCATTATGTGGCGACTCAACTAAACCTGGAAGGATCGGTGTCGATTGCTCACAGCTACTCCGTGGGCACTCATCCCAGCACATTTGAAGCCGGCTTCGAGATCCGGAGCGCGCATAAGGTTCAGGACGAGAACGATCAATACTACAACCCGAACTCGGACGTGAATCTCCTCATGTCACAGTTCCTCAGCGGCCAGTCCAACCCCAACTACTACGACCACTCCTTTACCTACGGACCGCTCACCAACTACAACGCCATCCAGTCTTATGTGGCTAACAATCTCTCCAGCTTTACGTTGAACCAAAGCTCCAGCCGCATCCATTCAGACCCGGCTTCTTGGAATGCCCTGGAACGCGTGTACGCCGGGTATTTGATGGACTCCATCACCCTTGGTAAGTGGCGTCTCGCCGGCGGACTTCGCATCGAAGGTACGGACACCGGATACAACGCGAATAAAGTCACCTTAAACGGCGGTGTTTATAGCCGGACGGATACGGTCAAGGGTGGCTCTAACTACGTGAACCTCGCCCCTAGTCTGCAGACTCAATACCTCTTGTCGGCAAATACTAACGTGCGTCTCTCCTACAGCCGCAGCCTTTCGCGTCCAAACTTTCAGGACCTCGTGCCGTCGGTACAGGCCGATCCGAATGCCAGCCCGGCAAGTGTGGTGGTCGGCAATCCTAACCTCATACCGACAACGGCGAATAATTACGATGCTCTGATTGAACACTACTTCCAGCCGTTGGGAATTATTCAGGCTGGTTACTTCTATAAAGCGCTGAGCAATCCGATTTATCCCACCGCCAGCTTCCTTCCCGCTTCCGATCCCAACTTTCCAGGGTTCCTGCGGCAGGAATCAATCAACGGTCCCAGCGCCTGGATCTCTGGCTTTGAAGCAAGCTGGCAACAGCGGCTGTCCTTCCTGCCGGGACTCTTGAATGGCTTCGGCGTCTCCATCAATTACAGCTACGCGGACTCGCGAGTCACGTTCCCCACTAACTTCTCATCCGCAGTTCCCGGAGGACAGGGCCGTATCGACCATCCCAGACTGCAGCGCCAGGCGCCCAACACCTGGAACGTCGGCCTTACCTATGACAAAGCACGTTTCTCCATGCGCTTTGCCATCAGCCATAACGATGCGAATCTCTACGCTTACCAGTACGTGCATGATCCGACGAACCCGAACGTCGACAATGATCCTATTCTCGGCATCAAAGGCCCGCTCGGCGATCAATACCTCTACGCCCACACTCAATATGATCTGCAGGCAAGTTACCGCCTCCATAGGGGACTCGAAGTCTTCGGCTCGGGACTAAATCTCACGAACGAGGTCTTCGGCTTCTACACCGGCAGTTCCATCTATCCAAATCAGCGTGAGTTCTATCAACCCACCGCCATTTTTGGTATGCGTTGGAACTCTTCTGTCGATTTCTAAAACAATCGCGCCGAACAACAGAAAGGGGACGATCGTCAACGGATCGTCCCCTTCTTCTTTGGACTCCGAAGATCCGAGCTAACACCGGGTTGGAAAACGGTTGAGCGTCAAGAGACAACAAACCTGCGGCCGCAAACCGCACTAATCAATGCAAAAATTCCCGCCGCTAACCCCAAATCGCGTGGTTCGGGTATTAAATAGACTGCCGTGATCTCGCCCTGCCCGGACTCAACATACCCAATGGGCGTATCCAAAAAAGCGAAGGCCACTGTGCCCGATGTAATATCCCCTACATGAAGTGGATCGGGAAGAGCACCGGATGATAAAAAGTGAGAGTTTCCATAAAACACAGGTTCGACAGGCTCGAAGATTCCTTGGTTAAAACCGCTGACAGCGGCAAACTCTTCCAGGGCTGGGTCCAGATAGATGTTGGCGACGGAAAGTGGTACGTCTGACGAAAGCGTTGCCGGGCCGAATGGCGTGCTATAAGAAAAGAACACGACGTCTCCGAGAGTTGTCAGATCATACTCGTACACGCCGCCTCCAGACGCCGTAAGCCGGTCAGTCGTCGAGTAGGAGAGGCCCCCTGTAAAACCGTCTCCCACATTCAAAAAGGGGAAATCGGAAGCCGTAATCACTCCCGAAAAGCCTATTTCGATTTCGCTTGCTCCAAGAGTTGATGCATACCCCGGCACAATCGCCGTCAATGCCAGCAATGCCGCTATTCGGTGGAAGCTCATGCGGGCAGGATATTATCACGAACTCTCTGGGTTTTCAATCCATTTAACTCGCTGTCCAAACATCCTTCCCGTTTTCGCTATAACCTTGGGTATGGACGCAATCAATGTCGATGACATTCAGGAGATAAACTTCTCCGGCGAGAATAATGAAAACGCCGAAGTGACCTACAAAGATGGTTCAACCGAGACCTATCATGGCGACGCTCATCCCGAAATCTTCGAAATGTTGAACCATTGGACTCCGCCCACCGCCTGATTTCTTCCATTGCTCCGGCCGATGGCCCTCGACGGGCGCAATTCCGTCGAATCTCAGCATCCTGATCCGCGCTATTGTTTACTGCTGCGCTTTCGCACCCTCGCGAGCATCCACCACGCTATAGCCGTCCGGCGTCAAAAACATCTGCGGGTCAGGCTCATCCGTGCTGATCTCGGTGACGGTAAACACCTGCTTCCCGGCTTGCGGACTGTCCAAGCTGGAAACCAGGTTAATGCCCAGCTTGGCCGCATACCAGAACTCGCGAGTCGTCGTCATCGGTTGATCGTTCCCATATACGGCCGGGTTGATTGTCTTTGAATCCCGATACCCCACCGTGGTCACTCCGCTCACGCTCCCCGTGCCCAGGTCTTCGTGTTTTTGAAAACCTTCGCCATTCGGTAACGGGCCCGAACCGCCAATGAGCGGCTTGTAGACCATGCCCGTTGAACCGCGGTACGGCAGTTCTGTACAGACTTTGTTGTCCACGCGGCAGTTCAATAGAGTCTGCTTGCCGGGGTCGGCAATCTGGATAAAGTTCATCGTGGATTCCACCTTCCCGCCCTTCGGCACAAGCACCCAGCGCTCCTGGTAAATCCTTCCGGCACTATCACGCAGGATATGTCGCCGATTGACGAGCGTATAAGAGCCTCCCCCACTAAGGGGTCGGCTCCACTCGGTTTCCAGGGTCAAACTAAACGGCGCGTTCGCCATGGGCGGAATGAAGATACTTTCCAGCGTTTCCCGCGTCCCGCCATCCAATGTTTTGTAGACGTTTGCCCCATTCTGGCCCGCAGCATTGTGCCTAAACGTCAACATCGAAACGGTCAGTAAAAAACAGGCAAGTCGTAATCTGATCACCGGGCGCCGCCTTGTCCCACAGTGTACGACGATTTAGATGGCGCCCGCAGGGTGCCTTTGAGTTTGTTGTCCCTGTCACAGGTACAACCATTACCCTGGTAAATACACTATGTTGCTTCCAAATGGCCAGCTCATCTTGTATGATTTGCTAGCATGCGGACTAATCATTCTATTAAACTCACTAATCCGCGATCACTATTACTCGTGTTGTTTTTCACGATTCTATTGATTGCCACCCCGCAGAGAGCCTTTACACAAAGTGCTAACCTTTATGCCTCTGGTTCTCTCGTCAATCAGATGACTGGGTTTGCCTTGGCAGATCCAGCCAGTTCCCCCTCGATCGGAACGCAAATGATCCAGTGGCAGCCGAACGGCTACCTCGATCAGGACTGGTACGTCGAGCCTCAAGCCAACGGCTCTATCCTGCTTGTAAACGCCTCCAGCGGCCTGTACTTAACCGCGACTGGTACTACTCCTGGTTCGCCGGTCGTTCAATCCTCATTGGACGCCATGGCCGACCAACTGTGGTCCATCACGCCAAATGGCAACGGCTATCTTATTCAGAATCAACAAAGCGGTCTTTATCTGGATAATGCCTCGAATCCCACCGAGGGCGGGGCAATCGTCTTAGCGTCTCGATCGGGAGGACCCAGCCAGACCTGGCTCAATAACAATTACGCTCCCATGGAGCTTACCAATGCCAGTACCTACCGGATCACGAATGTAGGGACGGCGTTGGCACTAGCCGATCCGGCCAGTTCGCCCAGTGGGAATACTCCCATGATCACGTGGACCGGTAACGGATATGCCGATCAGGCGTGGTGCTTCTGCAGTGCGCTTGCCGGCGGAATCACCATCCAGAACACATCGAGCGGCCTGTTTCTAACCGATAATGGCGGTTCTTTTGGCTCCGAAGTCGTTCAGGAGCCCTACTTTGCAAGTGCCTCGCAGGCCTGGCTTGTCAGCCAGAGCAGCACTGGTTATGTGTTGCAGAATATCGGAACCGGTAGGGTCATCGATGCTCCGTCCACTACACGCGGAAATACGGCTTCATTAGACCAGCAGAACGGCGCCTCTACCCAGCTTTGGACCATATCGCCATCGGCATCCCTGCCCGACGGCTATTACACGCTGACAAATGCTGCATCCGCGTTGCTCATGGCCGATCCCGGCAGCAGCCTTGGCATCGGCACGCAAATGATTTCCTGGACTTCGAACAGCTATCGCGACCAAAGCTGGCATTTCGTTTCACAGGGTAATGGCTATTACACCATCACCAATCTTGCCAGCGGTATCCTCATCGGCGACATCAATGGCTCAACGCTGGTACAGGACACTACCTCGATAGACGATGCTCACCTTTGGTACCTGACGGCCGCAAATGCGGAAGGCTACTCCATCCTCAACAAGGCAACGGGTCGGGCCATCGACGGTACCGCTGGTGCAAGCCAAGGCTCGGGCATAGCCGTTGCTAATCCAAGCGGCGGACTGTCCCAGGACTGGCTTTTTGCCCCGGCCATCACGTGGATCGTGCCATCCGGCGTCTATAACCTGCTCACCCCTGCGCCCAATTCCTTGGCGCTGGCTGATCCCGCCAGTTCTCCCGCCCCCAGTACTCAAATCATTCAGTGGACGCCGAATGGCTACACCGATCAAACCTGGAAGATCGTCGCTGCATCCGGCGGCTTCTATACCATCCAGAATGGATCCAGCCAGCTTTACTTGACCGCTCCCTTGAATACTTCAGCAGGCGCCCTGCTACAGCAGCCGGCCGACGGAACTAACGACCAACTCTGGTCTCTTTCGCAGGCGGACGGCCCGCTCATCTTAACCAACAGCGCTACCGGCCAGATCCTCCAAGCCAAAGATACGAACGTCGGCAGCGGGATCGTAGTCGGGCAGAACGCTTCAAACAGCCTTCAGGATTGGGCTCTCGGCTACGTAGCTACCAATAGCAATCCCACGCTCAGCGCTACATCCTATTCGTTCGGTCAAACGACGGTGGGCACAGTCGTCACACAGAATGTAGTCACCATTACCAACCCCGCCAACGCAACGGCTCAACTCGCTCTTTCCCTGCTGGGCGACAGCAGTTACAGCATTGCTCCCGGCGGCACCTGCGGTAGTACTCTCGCAGCCGGCGCGTCCTGCGGTGTCAGCGTCCAGTATCTGCCTTCAACTCGCGGAACGCAGGTCGCTTCGCTGCAGGTCGCTTTCAGCGGTGATGTTCTCTACTCAGCAACGGTCACGTTAACCGGGACCTCTGAGGCGGTTCCGGCCCCCTCCATTGCCGCTACCACCCATCCCCTTGTGGCTCAGTTCACCGTCGCCCCTGCTTCCAGTGCAACCGTGACGGTTCAGTTCGGGCTCGACACAAACTACGGCCGCACCACTGCTCCCGTGCAATCAACCGGATCGAATCCGGTCACCCTGCTGGTCGCAGGCATGCAGGCGAACTCGCAGTATCATATGCGCGCAACCATCGCTTATGCCAGCGGGCAAGTCGTTACTACTCCTGATGCAACTTTCAACACCGGTGCGCTGCCGTCTGATCTCGCCAGCCTGAACCTCAGCATCTCAACGCCGAACGGCCTGACGCCTCAGCCCGGCATCGAGCTGTTGGACCCCGTCAACAACGGGACGCCCAAGCCCTACGCCGTCGACCTGCAAGGCCACGTCATCTGGTACTACCCGTGGGCCGATTACAATCCGAACGCGCAAATCGACGGCTTCAAGCTCATGCCGAATGGAGACTACATTGCTGTCGTCGGTGTGTTATCGAGCGAACCGTTGACGGGCGTTCCCAGCGGAACCCCCATTGAGATTCGCGAAGTCAACCTGGTGGGTGACGTAATAAAACGGCTGACGCTGGACGATCTGAACGGCCGGCTTGGAAAAGCGGGCTACTCGCTAACCTTGGCCGATTTCCACCACGACATTGCGGTGCTCCCAAACGGCCACTGGCTGATTCTCGCCAACACGTTGCAAAACGTTTCCGGCACCGTCATTCTGGGCGACGTTGTGGTGGATGTCGACACGAATCTGAACCCGGTGTTCGTCTGGAATGAGTTCGACCACTTCGATACTAACCGCCGTCCGCTCGGTTTCCCCGATTGGACGCATTCCAACGCACTCCTCTACTCGCCGTCCGATGGCAACTTCTTCGTGTCCAGCCGGCACCAGAGCTGGGTGGTGAAGGTTAATTACCAGAACGGCGCGGGAGATGGGTCCGTGCTGTGGCGCTTGGGCTATCAAGGTGACTTCAAGCTCCAAAACGGCACCGATCCCACAGACTGGCAGTATGGCCAACACTATCCGGACCTCGTTGGACCCAACTCGGCTGGCGTGTTTTCCATGATCCTCATGGACAACGGCAACGGCCGGCTGTTCCCCGGCGGCCCCTGCGGCACCGGCAGCAACCCCCCGTGTTACACAACGGTGCCTATCTTCCAACTCGACGAAGGCGCAAAAACGGCCTCCATTCAATGGCGGCATACCCTGCCTCCGGCCATGTACAGCTTCTTTGCAGGAAACGCCGAGGTTCTGGCAAACGGAGATGTTGAGTACGACCTCTGCGGTCTCCCCACAGGTTCGGAAATCGATGAAGTCACCCAGGATGCCAATCAGACGCTGGTCTGGTCTCTGGTAACCAACGGCAACGCCCAATATCGGGCATTCAGAATGCCCAGCCTGTACCCGGGCGTGCAATGGTAGTAAACCGCTTAGTCCCCAACCATCACTCGGAAGAGTAGAGGCGGGATCGTTGCCTGAGTGAGCGTGTAAAGGCTGTTAGCAACCATGCTGGAGTCACGCCACTCGGGCAACATCATCGAACCTGTCTTCGCAAAAATGCCGCGAATCAGAGGGCAAGTTGAATGCCTAAACCGTAGGCGCGCCGTTCTCCAGAAAACTCCGCAGCCGGTGGCTCCTGCTCGGATGCCGCAACTTCCGCAACGCCTTGGCCTCAATCTGCCGGATCCGCTCCCGCGTCACCGCAAAATTCTGCCCCACTTCCTCAAGCGTATGTTCGCTGCCATCCTGCAGTCCGAACCGCATCTTGACAATCTTCTCTTCGCGCGGGCTCAACGTCTTCAACACTTCAGCCGTCTGCTCCCGCAGGTTCAAATTGATCACCGCCTCGGAAGGCGAAACCATCCGGCTATCGACCAAAAAATCACCTAGATTCGATTCTTCTTCTTCACCCACCGGAGTCTGCAGTGAAATCGGCTCCTGCGCGATGCGTAGCACCCGCCGAACTTTGCTGGGTGAAAGATCCATCCGCATCGACAACTCCTCCGTGCTCGCTTCGCGCCCCAGTTCTTGCTGCATTACGCGTTGCAGCCGAACCAGCTTGTTGATCGTCTCAATCATGTGGACTGGAATGCGGATCGTCCGTGCTTGATCCGCAATTGCGCGCGTCACCGCCTGCCTCACCCACCACGTCGCATACGTGGAGAACTTATAGCCGCGCTTGTAGTCGAACTTATCCACCGCGCGCATCAGCCCGATGTTGCCTTCCTGAATCAAATCCAGGAACTGCATGCCGCGGTTCGTATAGCGCTTCGCTACCGACACCACTAACCGCAGGTTCGCCTCAATCAGCCGCTTCTTCGCGGCTTCCGTTTCAAACTCGCCGCGTTCCACAATCTGTAGCGTTCGCTTTAGTTCCGTAGCGCTCGCGCCGCATCGGTCCTCAATGTTCTCCACCTGCGCCGACAGCGCCTTCAACTCCTTGCGAATCGTCGGCAGCGTGCCCGAATCCGGCAGGTGCAACTGTTCCAGCTTGCGATGCAGCCGGCCAATCTCCTGCTCCAGCGGCTTGATCTGATTCACCGCCAGCCGCAGCCGGTCGCTCAGCATCCGCCGGAATCGATTCGAAACCGGCAACGCCCGCACCGCGCGTGAAATCGTAATAATCAATCTGCCCGATTCAAACCGCAGCTTACGATGCTGCTTCGGCTTCATGTTGCGCGATACAGCCATCAGCTTTTGCGATGTTTGGCGGGATCGTCGATACAGTTTCTCGATCTCGTCTAAAGATCGAACCAGCTCAACCTTCAGCGGTTCGTACGAGGTGGGCTGCACTTCTTCGCCTGGTTCCGCACTCGGAGCGAGCGCTGGTTCGGCAACCTGCAAAACTTCAGTTACCGAAATGCGGTCGCGCTCCAGCGCATCTCTCACTTCCAGCAGCGTCTCAATCACCAGCCGCGAACGTGAAAGTGCTTTCCTCACCGCTGTCTCGCCGCGCTCAATTCGTTTGGCTAACTCAATTTCCCCTTCGCGCGTCAACAGTGGAACCATGCCCATCTCGCGCAAATAGACGCGGACGGAATCATTGTTCTTGTCCATCGCGCCTGGGGATAGATCTAGGTCGCCGAAATCTTCCGCTTCGTCGTCTTTTTTAGAAAATTCTTCGGACGCTGGGCTCTCTAGGTCCGCATACATTTCGTGTAGATCGGGATCTACAACCAGATCCTCTGGTACGGCGCCGTTGACGTCGTCGTAAAGTGCAAAGCCCTTTTCGTTGCTGTCTTGCATCAACTGCCTTCTACCCTCGCGCAAAACCCTTGCTTGGCATTTTTGTGTCGCCGCAAGTGTACCCGTTTTGTGATCCTCGCGAATCCTTTGTGTCTCATGGTACAACACGAATCACGGCGTCGCGTGGCCTTTTCGAAGCTGGTTTAGTTGCTCCATCAAGTGCAGCGCGCCGCTCATGTCCCCGCTTGCTTCCATCTGCTTAATCTTCTGACGGATCGCGTCCGCTTCCATGCTCTGCGCTTTCGCTTCCAATGCCTTCAAACAGTGCAATGCCTGTGCTGTCGCGGCATCTTCATCCAGCGCTGATTCACCAAACCCGATTTCCGCCAGGATGCGTTTCGAACGGTCGCTCAGACTCCCGGAAATGGCTTCCATGGAGAAGCTCCGCTCTTGTTCATCAAAATGCAGAATTGATTCGAAAATATCTTTCGCTTCTAAGAACGGAAAGCTGGCCGCGGCGCTCATGTAGTGCCTCACCGCATATCGTGAATCCGCGCTGACCAGCAAGGCTCCCAGCAAAAGCCTCTCGTTCGGCGGCAGGGTGGACGAAATCTGTCTCACTGGTCCATTCGTTTGCATTTTGCCCGCGCGCTTAAACCGCTGCATGATCTCTTCGCGGTCCAGGTTCAAGTAACTCGCAATGTCGCGGGCAATGGCAGAGCGCTCCAACTTATCGCCTACCTGTTGAATCGTAGGCCATAAAAAGTGGAATGCGTCCATCCGTCCTTCAGGCGTGCTCATATCGAATTTCTCGCGCGCCCGGTCCGCCAGCCAGTGAAAATAAGAGGCTGCCTTCTGCAAAAGCTTCTTATATTCTTCAATGCCCGCATGCTGAATGAATTCATCCGGATCGCTCCCGCCCGGAACCTCTACCACTTTCACCCGCAAGCCTTCCGCTAAGAACGCCGCTATATGCTTCTCGGTTGATCGCATGCCCGCCGCATCCGGATCAAAATTCAAAATCACTTCGCCGCGCGCTGCCTGCTGATGCGCAATATGTCGCTTGATCGTCCGGACCTGCTGGTTATCCATCGCGGTCCCGCTGATCGAAACCACCTCCCGAATACCCGCCGCATAGATGCCGATCACATCCATGTAACCTTCCACCAGAATCATGCGTTCGTTCTTGCGCGCATCATTCTTGGCCCGATGCAGGTTGTACAGCACCGCCGATTTCTTGTAAAGGAGTGTCTCGGGCGAATTCAAATACTTCGGCTGCACATCCTTGCCCAGCGCACGTCCGCCAAACCCGATAATCTTGCCCGCTTCGTCATGGATAGGAAACATGATGCGTGCCCGAAAAAGATCGAAATACCCGCCGCCCTCGCGCCGCTTCACAAGCCCGGATTCATCCAGCAGCGCATTCCCGAACCGCTGAATCCGCTGCGTCAATTGCTGCCACGAATCGTCCGCCAGCCCGATCCGAAACTCATCCATCGCCGCCTTCGAAACATTGCGCGATTCCAGATACTGCCGCGCCTCCGCTCCGCCGCTCCCGCGCAGATTGTTTTGAAATAGCTCCGCCGCCATCTCATGCATTTCCTGCAAAGCGGCTCGCTTCTGTTCTTCCGGACTGTCTCCGCGTTGCCGCTCCGGCATGGGTATCCCATACCGTTCCGCCAGCGTCTTCAAAGTTTCAGGAAACGTCAGGTTCTCAATCGTCTGGACAAACTTGAAAACGTCGCCGGCCGCGTCGCAGCCAAAACATTTGTAATATCCCAGCGTGCTGTGGACTCCAAAGGAGGGAGTCTTCTCCGAATGAAACGGGCACAACCCCACATAGCGCGGTCCTGCGCCCTGGCGCTTCAGTTGCACATACTGCTGCACCACATCCACAATGTTCAATTGGCTTTTAAGCTGGTCCGAAAAATTCATTTCAGCAGCGGCGGGGGAAGACTCCTTCAGGGTAGCAGCGCTGGCATAAAATCGGAGAACTGGTGAGCCTCAAAGACTACGAAAAGAAGCGCAATTTCAGCGCCACTTCTGAGCCCGGGCCGAACATGCCTGCTCACGCGACCGCCAACCGCGGCGGCTTCTTCTGTGTTCAGCGCCATGATGCATCTCACCTGCATTATGATTTCCGCCTTGAGGTCAATGGTGTTCTGGTCAGTTGGGCCATCCCCAAAGGCCCGAGTCTCGATCCCACGCGCAAGCCCCTCGCCATGAAAGTGGAAGATCACCCGCTTGACTACGGCACCTTCGAAGGCAACATACCCGCCGGCAATTACGGCGGCGGCAGCGTCATGCTCTGGGATCAAGGCAGCTACGACGTCCTCGGCGATGCTGACGCTCAGCAACAACTCGATCGTGGCGACTTCAAGTTTGAACTCCACGGCACAAAGCTAAACGGCTCCTTCGCTATTGTGCACATCAAGCCTTCGCCGAATCGCAAGACCAAAGGCAACGAATGGCTGCTCATCAAGAAGAAAGATGAGCACATCGTGCCGGACTACAACATTGAGAATTACGCCTGGAGCGTCAAGACTCGCCGCACGCAAGATCAAATCGCTTCGGACGTCCAGCCGCTCGAGCCCAAAGATCTGGCAGGCTCGAAAAAAGCGCCACTCCCGGCCACCGTCGATCCCATGCTCGCCGCCATCGCATCGAAACCGCCCGAAGGCGATCAGTGGCTCTACGAGATCAAATGGGACGGCGTGCGGGCGCTCTGCAAAGTCCACTCCGGCAAACTCGAAATCTACTCGCGCCGCGGCCTGCGCTGTGATTCCCAATACCCCGAACTCGATGTTCTTCCGCAACACATCAACGCCAAAGACGCCTGGCTCGATGGTGAAATCTGCGTCCTTGATCCGCAGGGCCGTTCCCGCTTCGCACTCATCCAGCCCCGCATATCCGCTAACAAAATCGCAATTCCTCAACTCCAGGAATCCAATTCCGCCACCCTGTTCCTCTTCGATATTCTCTACGCCGATGGCTATGATCTTCGCGGCGTCCCGCTCGAAGATCGTAAGCGCCTCCTGGCTTCCCTCGTCACGCCCACAGACCAAATCCGCCTCTCCGAGACCTTCGACACAGAAGGCCATCAGATGTTTGAAGCGGCCCGTAAAATGGGTCTCGAAGGCTTGATCGCGAAAGACCGCAACAGCCGCTATTCCGGCTCGCGCGGCCAAAGCTGGCAGAAAATCAAAGTGAACAATGAGCAGGAATTCGTTATCGCCGGCTTCACCAAAGGCGAGCGCGAATTCTTCGGCGCCCTCATCCTCGCGGTGAATGAAGACGGCAAACTCCGCCACGTGGGCCAAGTCGGCACTGGCTTTGACCACGCTGCCATGCAGTCTATCTATGGCCGGCTCGCGCCGCTCATCACTAAGGCCTCGCCCATCACGCCAAAACCAAAGATCAAAGACGCCACCTGGGTCAGGCCCGAACTCATCTGTCAGGTCCGCTTTCTCGAATGGACCTCCGATAACAACCTCCGCGCTCCCGTGTTTATTGGTCTCCGAGAAGATAAAGTCCAGCATGAGGTTGTCCGGGAAGGGCCATCGGGGATTTCATTCGACGCCAAAGAAACCGCCGTAGACGTGGACGGTCACCGGCTGAAGTTCACCAATCTCGACAAAATCTTCTTCCCCAAAGACGGCTGGAAAAAGCGCGACCTGCTCCACTACTATGACCAGGTTTCTGACTTCCTCATCCCGCATCTAAAAGACCGCCCGCTTTCTCTCAAGCGCTATCCCAACGGCATTCATGCTGATTTCTTCTTCCAGAAGAATGCCGTCCATTTCCCGGACTGGATGCACTGCGAACCCATCGAAGAAAGCAACAAGGTCAATCACTATCCCACCGCTAACGACAAAGCCAGCCTGCTCTATCTCGTCAACCTCGGCTGCATTGATCAGAATCCTCTCACCAGCCGCATTGGTCATCTGGATCATCCGGACTGGATCCTGCTGGATCTCGATCCGGTCGAAGCGAACTACAACCTGATCGTGGATGCGGCCCTGCTCATCCGCCAGATTCTCGCGGACCTCGGACTCACCGGCTACCCCAAAACCACCGGTGGCGACGGTATGCACCTCTACGTTCCGCTCGATCCCATCTATAGCTTCGAGCAGGTCCGCAACTTCGCCGAAATTCTTTCTCATCTCGCGGTCGATCGCGAACCCAATCTCTTCACAACTCCCCGCTCAGTAGAAAAGCGTAAGAAAAATCGCGTCTATTTTGACTACCTGCAAATCGGCTCGGGCAAAACCATTTCCGCGCCCTATGTGGTGCGTGCTTATGACGGTGCGCCCGTCGCTACGCCGCTTGATTGGAAAGAAGTGAAACACGGTCTTGAGCCATCGGACTTTCGCATTGATAACGCTCCCGCGCGCTTTCGCAAACTCGGGGATATCTTTGCGCCCGTCCTGGCTGGTGGTCAGCGTCTTGAACCAGCGCTCAAAAAACTAGCGTCACACAGCGCCACTGGTTGATTCCGGTCACTTCGCCGTCCCCGAAAATCTGGCAAACCGCGACTAGCTCGCTCTCCGGAAAGCCCGTCAAAATCAGCTTCGCCGCCGGCTTGGAAATGCGAAGCAGTTCATCGGCCATGGAAATCAAAACCGTCGCGCTGATGTTCGCCACCACCACATTCGCCGCTTCCGCCCCCAGGCAATCGGCGGACCCCGCTACCAGCCCTAACTCCAGTTCGTTCAGCAAAGCATTCTCGCGCGCCACCTGCAATGCCGTTTCATCCGTATCCAGACTCACCGCAAACTGCGCGCCCAGCCGCAGGGCCGCCAGTGAAAGGACACCCGAACCCGTGCCCACATCCACCACGACATCGCCCGGCGTCACTTGCCGCTCCAGGCCCTCTAGCGCCAGTTGTGTGCAGGGATGCTCGCCCGTGCCGCTGGCCAGCCCCGGATTATGCGCAACGCGCACCCGGCCCTCTGGGGTGAAATCTTTGCTCCACACCGGAGCTAGAAAAATACGCTCGCCCACGCTCCGCGCCGGCCATGCTTCCTCGGTCGCGGCCGCCCAGTCGATATCTTCTTCGCGCTCCCAAACCGGAGCATTCGCTGCAAACTGTCCCGCAATCTCATCCCGGTCAAAGAAATCTTCAAAGCCGGCAATCAGCTCAGTAGTGTCGCCGCGCTCTTCTTCGCGGATGCCGCATGTGCCCGCCTCCCAAAGCATCAGCGAAAGCGGCTCAACCTCCTTCGCTGCGCACGTCAGGTGCAGTGAATACATCAGGCGCCCGGAACGGTCAGATGCTTAAAGTAACTGTCGTCGTTCCACTCAGGAGCATGCTCCGCGTCAGCCAGCCGCACCAACAAGCTCTTCAACAGGTCATCGAACCGCGCGGCCGCCGCCAGGTCCACGGGCTGGCTCGTATCGTCGCTCACGTCGTGATACCGCGTCGCGTACCATTGCTTCGAAATCTTCTCTTCCGGATCGCCCTTCTGGAAGCTGAACTTGAACGCCACGGCCGGCACGCCCGCCTTCACAAAGCTATATTGATCGCTGCGTGTGAATCGATTCTTATCCGGCTGCTGGTCCGGCTGCACCTTCACGCCCTCGGCCTCGGCCACTTGCCGGATATCGTCACCCAGCGTGCTCTCCTCAAGCCCCTGCACCTCCAGCCATTTCAGCGGAAATAGCGGCAGGAACATGTCCATGTTGAGATCCGCCACCATTTTGCCCTTGACGGTTGGATAGTTCGTAAAGTACTCTGAGCCGAGCTCGCCCTTTTCCTCGCCCGTCAGCGCCACAAACACAATGGAACGCTTCGTCTCCACGTTCTTCAGCATCTTCGCCAGCTCAATCAAAGACGAGACGCCGGAGGCGTCATCCATCGCGCCATTGAAAATCGCATCGTGATGCACCGGCTTAGCCGCCATGCCCAGATGGTCCAGATGCGCCGACACCACCACGTATTCGTTCTTCAATAGTGGATCGGTGCCGGGATGCACAGCCACCACATTCTTGGAAGCCACCGGCTTTACGGACACCCACAAACGCGATTTCAACTTGCCGCCCGTTTTGAAATGGGGCAAGGGCCTGTCCTTTTCCGCCGCCGCCAAGATCTCTGCAAACGAATGCCCGGAACCGCCCAGCAGATCATCCGCCATCTTCGGATTCCACGTGGCGCTAAAAGGTAAGTCGTTCAAACCATCCAGCCGCGCGTCTGCCAGGCCAATCACCGGAGCGCCCCACGCCGCCATATGCCTTTCCCACGGCACGTCCATCTTCTTCGGATTCGGAATGGCAATCATGCCAAACGCGCCCAACGCTTTCAGCGCCTTCCAACGTGCCTCCGGTGATTCGTAATGTGACTTAAGGTTGCCCGGCACAGACTCGGGTCCGCCCGTCAAATACGCCACCACTGCGCCCCGAATAGGCAAGCCCTCAAAGTCGTTGTAGCCAATCTCTGGAATTTTCATGCCGTAACCGGCAAACACCACCGGAGATTCTACCCGTGCCGCGCTATGAAAACTGAAATGGATCTCCGCCTCTTGCGGCATTGCCACCACGTGCCGTGTACGTCCATGCTCCAGCGTCATGCTGGTAGTATTCAGGAACGTCTCGGTGAGCCCCACCTTCTGGTAGTAGCCATCGTCGCCCGCTGCTTTCAGGCCAATGCGTTCAAACTGCTCGGAAACATAGCTCGCTGCAAGATTGAATCCCTTGGAGCCAACCTCGCGGCCTTGCAGGTCATCGCTCGCAAGGTACTCAACGTTCTTCCACCATTGACGGCCCTCATCCTCTAACCGGCTCGATGCTCCAATGGTCCCTGTCAAAAACCAACACAAAAAAAATAGTCGCTGCATAGCTTCTGGCTTGGCATAGCAAAGCCATATTTCCGTATCAAATTTTTGACAATGTATGAGCCTCCGAAGGCCCGTAGGCGATGATCGTTACGTGCAGTTGTCAGCCGGACGCAATCAGGAAAAATCCAAGCATGAAGAGGCTTTTCCCATTGATCCGCTGCTGCCGGACATCATCGAGTCTTTAAAGATTAACACGCTTGTGCTAATTCAAGCTTCTCCGGGCGCGGGAAAAACTACTCGTGTCCCCCGTTCTTTAGTGGACGCCGGCTTCGGTTCAATTTATATACTCGAACCGCGACGTTTAGCCGCTCGCATGGCCGCCCGCCGTGTGGCCGAGGAATTCCATCAGGCCCCGGGCCAAACTGTTGGTTACCAGGTTCGTTTTGAAGAAGTGGGCAACCGTGACACGAAAATCTGGTACCTCACCGAAGGTGTTCTTACTCGCAAGCTGCTTTCCGGCAGTCATCTACCAGGCGTCCAGGTGGTCATCCTCGATGAGTTTCATGAACGCCATCTCGAAACAGATCTCGCGCTCTCATTGCTCCTCCATCTCCAGGCGAACCACCGGCCGGATCTGAAGCTCATCATCATGTCCGCCACGCTCGCCTCCGCAAATCTTGCTGCTGCCCTCGGAAACCCTCCGCTCATCCAGTCCGCCGCCCGCTCCTTCCCCATCTCCATCTCGTATACGCCTTACTCTGCCGCTCCCCTGGAAGAACAGGTCGCCGCTGCCGTCGCCACTGCGCTGAATCGCACACAAGGCGACATTCTCGTCTTCTTGCCGGGCGCCGCCGAAATCCGCAAAGCCCTCCAAGCCTGCCTGCCCCTCGCGCGCTCCGCTGACGCGACGCTCCACGCGCTCCACGGAGACCTTCCGCCGGACGAACAGGACCGCGCCGTCCGCCGCGCCCCGAACCGTAAAATCATCTGCTCCACCAACGTCGCCGAAAGCTCCATCACCATCGAAGGCGTAGACGCCGTGGTGGATTCCGGCCTCGCGCGCGTTCTCACTTACTCCGCTTGGAGCGGCCTCGCCCGGCTCAGTGTGGAAAAAATCAGCCGGTCCTCGCTCATTCAACGCTCAGGACGTGCCGGCCGGACCGGTCCCGGCATTGCCATCCGCCTCTTCCCCGAAACGGATTTCGTCCGCCGCCCCGAAAGCGCGATTCCTGAAGTCATTCGAGCCGATTTCGCGCCCACGCTGCTCCAACTCGCCGCCAGCAATATCCCGTTCGCGTCCCTTCAATGGCTTAACCCGCCGGCCGCTGAAAATGTTGAGCAAGCCGGCCAGTTACTGACACAACTCGCAGCCTTCAATGCGGCGGGCGCAATTACGTCCACCGGTCGTGAAATGGCCCGCCTCCCGCTCCATCCGCGCTTGGCCCGCTTCCTCGTTGCTGCCGCCGAAGCCGGCGTCGCTCTCGAAGCCGCGGACCTGGCCGCGCGCCTCTCCGAATCCCGCTTCCGCTTCGATGAGCGCACGCAAGCCGCCTGCGCCTCGGACATCGACGGCATCCTCGCCGCCGAACCCTCTTACGCAACCCGCCAGCTCCGTCAGCAGCTCAATCGCCTCCTCCGGAATAACCGCTTCGCTCCTTCAGATCCTCACGCGCTGGAAAAGTCCCTCATGCTCGCCTTTCCGGATCGCATCGCCCGAAGGCGCGGCGAAACACTCTTACTCGCAGATGGCGTCACCGCCAGGCTCGACCGGCAAAGCCTCGCCGCCGGTGACTTCCTTCTGGCGCTCGAAGTAGATGAACGCAGCGACCAGGCTTTCGCCTTAGTGCGCATCGCCTCCCACATCGAACCCGACTGGCTCCTCGACGCCTTCCCCGATCAAATCGAAACCACCGAAGAACTCATCTGGAATCGCGACTCCGAGCGGGTCGAACAGCGCAGCCTCCTGCGCTACCGTCGCCTGACTCTGGATGAGTCCAGCACCAACCCCCGTCAAAACCCTGCCGCCACGGAGTTACTCGTCTCCAAAGCTGTCGAAGCCGGCATTGAGCGCTTCTGTGATGCCGAAGCTCTCGCGAAATTCATGCTCCGTCTCCGCTTCGCTGCCGGACACATGAGCGGCCTGACTCTTCCCGCAGACGCCCTGACTCCCGCCCTGCGCGAACTAGCTTCGGGCCTGGTGAGCTTCGCCGAACTCCGCACCGCCGCGCGCGACAACGCTCTCCTGACCATCCTCGAGTCCCACCTGCCCATGCACCTGGTCGAGCAAGTGGCGCCCACCCACATCACACTACCCTCCGGCCGCCGCGCCCGCATCGAATACCACGACGGCCGTCCGCCCTCCGTAGCCTCCCGCCTTCAGGACTTCTTCGGCATGAAATCCACTCCCACCGTAGCCCGCGGCGCCGTCCCCCTGGTGGTCCAACTCCTCGCCCCCAACCACCGCCCCGTCCAAGTCACCACCGACCTGGTCAGCTTCTGGAAAAACCTCTACCCCCAACTCCGCCGCGAACTAAGCCGCCGCTACCCCCGCCACGCCTGGCCCGAATCCCCCGACTAAGCTATTCGGTGACAGCCGGACTGCAAGTCGCAAAGGGGGATTTATCGTTAACGCCCCAGGGCTCTCGCTTCTTACGGGACGGAGGACCGTGTGGCTGTGCTGGCCCGCGAACAAGGAGTTCAGAAGGCTTTGGCCGCTATTGCGATTTTCGTGGATATGATCAACCTTCGCTCAGGACAGAATTTGGACGAGGCGCTCTGGCGATGAAGTGAGGAGGCCGATGTCTTTTATGTCTTTTGGTGTCGTCACGCTAAGCTTTTACGCCGGGTTGACAAAGAGAGTGTGGGGCACATGCGCAAAAAGGCAATCAGTTCGTTGATCCAACCCCGTTGAGGATCCTCGACACGCCCCGATCCCAATTGAGTTGACGCCCAAACATTTCAATGATCCGTTATTGATGTACATCGCGGATGGACTTGCTGATCTACACCCGAGGGCAGCAGGTGCTGAGCCAGATGCCGAAGCCGCCGCAAGCCGTCGGCGCCCAATCGCACTGTAGGCTAAGTTAGGGCCACCATGAGCAGAACACAAGAGAATTGCTGTCGCAGGACGGGTTGCCTATAAGTTCGTTCCGTTCGGGCAATCGCAACATAGCCGGCTAAACGGACGGGTGGATTACTCTACGCTGCGCCGTTACTCAGGTTCTATCCCATAATGCGAGATGATGAAGCTTCCCACAATGGATTTGAGGACAACCTGGAATAAATCATCGAGACGCGCGGTTAAACATCAAAGTGGCGGTTCCCCCCACGCCTGAGTATCCCGAGGGCCGCCACGGTCAAGCCCGTCAGAAGCAAGAGCTCAGAACTAGGTTCCGGGATGGTAACCAGACCTGGCGCAGTCAGCGCGCCGGTGCCCGAACTCGTGTAGTAACTCGGATAAATAAAGCCTCCGCCATTCAGAGTTCCGAGCACATTCGAAAATTGGCCCGTTCCACCGGTGAACGTCAACAGTTGCGTGAAAGGTCCACTGAATGTAGTGAGGGAGACGTTCCGATCGTCCTCATATAGGGTTCCAAAGGCCTCATCGCCATCCGGAAACATGACCGTAAATGTGCCGTAGTTTTGGAGAGTGGCTAAGTTGATGTCATTGTGCGTGTCGAAGACGACCCCGCTCAGGTTATTAACAGACCCAGAGGCAACCCCATCAGCGGTTAGGAACCCGTTTGCGATGATTTCATTTTGAGCGCTGCCGGTAAAGTTATAGGTGGCCGAGATTGTAGCTCCCACCAGCGACTCACCTGCGATAAGTGTCAAGGCGAGGAGCGGAATGCCTCCCCACAAGAGTGCTCGCATATCCATGGTTTTTTCCTTTTTGGTATCGAATAGGGCCGAGAGCCCCTCGCCGAGCTTCGCTCTCAAAGAACAGGATGGCGATGTGGTGCGCCGGACATTTTCGTGACATTTTGCTGGCAGCGTAAGCTTATGAGCTGCTGGGATTTACTCCAGCTTCGGCAGCTTGGACGTGCTATAGTTCTCACGGGTTAAAGGATGCAAACCGGCCCTAGTGAGCAGCGCGTTACTTTTGGGGATTACGTTTTCGATTTCCGTTCAGCGATCTTATTCAAACGTGGCAACTGGATCCGCGTTCCGGACCAGTCGCTGAAGGTGCTTGCGGCTCTGCTCGAAAATCCCGGAGAAGTAGTAACTCGAGAGGAATTATCCTGTCGTCTTTGGCCTAACGGCACGCACGTTGAATTTGACCAGGGACTGAACGCCGTCGTTAAGCGCCTGCGAGCAGCACTGCTCGACTCGCCCACCGCTCCTCGATATATCGAGACGGTTCCCAAACGTGGGTATCGTTTCATTTGCCCGACAGATCCGGCACCACTGGCCGAAAAGAATTTGGACTCCTCGGCCGGCAGCATTAGGAACGAGCACGACTTTTCCCCTCACCTTGTCCCCGGCTTGCTGCAGCGAAACGCTAGACTCCGAATTGCGATTCTGTCTACCCTTCTGCTCGTGGGAACATGCACAAAGGTCCTTTATCAAAGGACCTGTGGCGGATCTTCAGATCTTAGTGCACGTATTCTGAAGGGACGTTCACTGGCGGCAATAGGCGAATACGGTTCGGCATACGATCTCATTGCTACGGCCGCATCGCGACGACCGACCGATGATCCACAAGTGGCGCAGCTGTGGAACATAGTCTCGCGAAACCTTGCGATTACTTCGGACCCACCTGGTGCAGATGTATTCTGGCAGCCCTATGCCAACCGGGGAAAATCACCTTGGCGTCCTCTCGGTAGAACGCCGCTACGTGAAGTTCGCGTATCTGCCGGCACAGTTCGCCTCCGTTTAGCGAAGCCAGGGTATAAGGACCTTGAGGTTGCAGCTTCTGAGTCTACTTGTCAACTGCAGATGGAGAACATCAGGACGCAGCTGCCGGGAATGGTCCACATTCCCGCTGGTCCTGTCTTCGCTCAGTACGCCGGTATTGGACGGTTAGGGCCGGTCAGCGTCAATGATTTCTGGATTGATCAAACCGAGGTTACAAACGCAGACTATCAGCAATTCGTGAATGCCGGCGGCTACCAAGACCCACACTACTGGAAGTTCAGGTTTGCCGAGAATCTTCGCGCCCTGACCTGGCATGAAGCAATGGCGCGATTTATCGACCAGAGCGGGAGCCAATCGCCCGCTGGCTGGTCAGCGGGAGCGTACCCGAAGGGCAAAGGCGAGTATCCGGTCTCCGGCGTGAGTTGGTACGAAGCCGCTGCTTATGCTGATTTTGCGGGCAAGGCGCTCCCTGACGTTTTTCAATGGTTTCGCGCAGCGCACACTGACGACAGCGTATTTCTGATTTCGCTGAGCAACTTCAATGGTCGGGGGCTCGTGCCCGTCAAGGGTCTCGGGGCATTGGGCTCCTTTGGGGTCTACGATATGGCCGGTAATGTTCGCGAGTGGTGTCTTAATGAATCGCAGGGTATGCGGTTCGCACTCGGTGGTGCTTGGTCTGATCCTGGTTACATGTTTGTGGAGGGACAAAAACTCCCCTCTTTTGATCGCTCAATTACAAACGGCTTTCGCTGTATCAGATCTGGCAGGGCCTTGCCGACACAGCCGCAACTTGCGGCCTCGATACCACCCGATGTTTCAGACAATGTCTCCCTGATTCGCGCCTCCGACGAGGTCTGGAGGACCTCCGGTCCTTTGTACGCGTACGATCATTCGAATCTGTCTGCAACCGTCGAGTCCGTTACAGATTCGGAGGAGTGGCGCCGGGAGAAAGTGCGCTTCCGAGCCGGCTACCCAAATCAAGAGTTGACTGCCTACTTATTTCTACCGAAACAGAGGCACCCCCCTTACTCATGCGTGGTGTTTGTGCCGAGCGGCGACGCTTTTAAACGTACATCGGGCGATACGATTCAACCGCTTGACTTTGTTCTTCGCAGCGGCAGGGCCATGATATATCCCATTCTTTGGGGAACCTTTGACCGATTCGTAAGCCTGCCGTCAGATCGTGCAAACGGGGGGTATCCGAGCCCAATGTTTATTCGGGAAGCCCTGATTGCCTGGAGGAAAGATCTTGGCAGAACTCTCGACTATCTCGAGTCACGGAAAGACATTGGAGAAATTGGTTACCTGGGCGTCAGCACGGGCGCTGAATTCGCACCGGTTCTGCTGGCCGGCGACGGGCGTGTCAGGGCCGCCGTGCTGCTGTCTGGCGCCATGCCGTTGCAAATGAAACTGATGCCGGAATCAGACCCCGTCAACTTCGCGGCGCATATGACAATGCCGGTCTTGATGCTCAACGGAAGGTACGATTCCATTCTGAGTCAACAAGCACAGGATTGGATGCTTCGCTCATTAGGTACGGCCGGCGCACGTAAACGACACATATGGGTCGACAGTGGACATAGCGTCCTTGCCCCTGAAGTGCGCAATAAAACCATTCACGAAACACTGACCTGGTTGGACCAATACCTTTCCTCACGCTGATCCTCTGGGTACCCTGCTTTCTTAAAGCAATGAGTCCCATTCGCTAAAGCGCGCCAGAGGGTCACTTGGCTCATGGGTCTGCGACGGTGACATTTGCCCGTCGAGCGTCAAACTCCCCAAGAAACGGCGTTGTGGGAAATAGATCCGCCCTGGTCGGCAAGGATATACCTGTCTGCACCGTATTCCGGTTTAGCTTCGCCAGCATGAGGGAACAGGTTCTGGAGACGACAAAGGCATCCGGCCAATAACTCCGAGTTGGCGTCACTCATCTTTTTCTTTTCAAGCGAGCGTTAACTCCGATTATCGGTAGCTATTCTCCAGTTCCGCATTTCAATCGGAATAAAAAAGAGCGACGGTGTGAGTGGGACAAGCTGACCATGGCCAAGAACACATGCCAATCGTGGATCAGTAAGCCAGGACAGAGCGGAGTTTGGCCATCTTCTTGAGAGTGATCCTGGAGGCACAAACCGGCCATTGATTCTATTCCGTGTGCCCCACATCGTTTTTGCCAGCGGAAAGAGTCACCCGGTGAGACATTCTATTCTCGCCGTAATCCGAGTTCCGGACAGTTGGTCGGCCATCGAGACAAGAACTCCTCCTGGAGCCGATAGATCCGCTGTCGTTGGCAAGGGTTTAGAAACGCGTTTACAGTCGTGATGCAAGTTGTCGCGAATGCCATTACGCAATCCCAAACGCCCGCCCGACCAAAACCTGCACATCTAGAGCGTGATCGAACTCCAGCACCTTCGCTTGTGGAGCCTCCTCCCGGACCGCATCAACAATCTGCTGCTTGAATACCGCCAGCTTCGGGTCTCCAGACACACCGCCGCCGATCAGCACCGCATCCCACGGCTCTGTCCGCAGCCTATCGCGGAACTTTGCCAGCCCTTGATCTGGTGACGCATGCCCCACCACATACCGGTAACCCGCCGCTTCCATCCTCTCTCGAATGCCCGCGAGTCGAGCCGTGATTTCTTCGCATTCAGATTCAGTAAGCCATGGAGGTTCGAGCGGCAAACCAATATGCAGAACCGAGATCATCAGCCCGCTTCTCCCTGAATAACCACTGTAAATGAGCATACTTCCAGGAACAAGACGCGCATCTCGTCCTGTTATTCAATCGTTCGTCTCGCGAGTTAACTTCACTCATCAATAAGCAATGAATGCTGAGTCTTGCCTAAGTGTCGGATTCAAGCGAGCGCAGCTTGCTCGCGCTACGAGTGAGTGCGCAAAAACTACTCATTCCTCATCTCTCACTTTAGTGGTACCGTCTTCAGTGTAAGTAGTAAGGCCGTGATGCCTTCCACTTATTGGGAAGCTGGCAGGGAATGGCGACCTTTGTGTTTACTCGGGTTCGCGTCTTGTCGATCCTACGTGTGTATTCCCTTGGTCCCCACTCGAAACACCCGCCATATACCCAGTCGAACTTCAAGTTGAGCTTTTTATGTACTTACGTTTCTTTTCCACCATGCTTGTGTGCACGGCCGCCCTTTCCGCCCAAGCTGGCAATCCTCAAATTCTTACCGGGCAATACGATTCGAACAGAACATCTTCGAATCACAACGAGTTCATTCTCACCCCTTCAAATGTCAACGTAAATCAATTTGGAAAGCTCTTCTCCTGGAGCGTAGACGGGTGGATCTTCGCGCAGCCGCTTTACATGCCGCACGTCAGTATCAACGGCGCACTGCACAACGTCGTCTATGTTGCCAGCATGCACAATTCGGTTTATGCCTTTGATTCTGATCACCCAGGGTCCGGCCCGCTGTGGGTCGTGAACCTGGGCCCCTCCGTCACCGCGCCAACCGCCAGCGGATGCCCGGCTCAGACCTTCACCGGCCCCGAACTTGGCATCTTAAGTACTCCCGTGATCGATCCCGCTACCAACACGCTCTATGCTGTCTCGGCTTCTCCTTCGGGCAGCGGTTATGTTCACTACTTACACGCTCTCGATTTGTCAACCAAGGCGGAAAAGTTCGGTGGCCCGGTCCAGATCCAGGCAAGCGTCCCGGGAACTGGCTACGATGCACAAAGTGGACGCGTCAGTCTCAACGCCGCTAGCACCGACATTCAACGTACATCCCTGCTGCTGGCAAATGGCATCGTCTATCTCGGATTCGGTAACTGCGGTCCTGACAATGATCCTTGGCATGGGTGGGTGGTTGGCTATAACGCTGCAAATCTGCAAAACCAGAGCTTCGTCTTCAACACTACGCCGAACGGTGGCCAGGGCGGCATCTGGCAATCCGGGCGCGGAATTGTGGCCGACAACTCCGGAGATGTTTATTTCAATACCGGCAATGCCAGCGTCTACAATTCAAATGACTCCACTGTGACCACTGGTACTAGCGCTGGTGATGCGGCCCAAAACGATTACGCCATGCGCTTCTTGAAATTGACCCCTGGCGGACAGGTTCTTGCCTCCTATCCCCCGGCGAACTATACAAACCTCAACAATTACGACCTGGACTTCAGCTCCAGCGGACCGCTCCTCATCCCGGCCAGCAATACCCTGCTTACTGGCGGAAAAGACGGCATCATCTATTCATTTGACGCCGGCAATCTGTCTACGCCCCTGCAGCAGTTTCAGGCAACCGGCACCAGTGCTTGCAGCTATAACTCCAATGGCTGTGATCAGATTCACGGCTTGGCTTTTTGGAATAACACTCTCTACGTATGGGGCTCGAACGACGTTTTGCGCGCCTACTCCTTCAATCGGAGCACGAATCAGTTCAACACATCGCCGCTTGCTGTGGGCACCTTTCAGACGAGTTACAATCCGGCCGCCTTCTCCATTTCCGCCAACGGGACCATCCCCAGTTCCGGTGTCCTTTGGGCCGTGACCTACAATAATGTTGTTCATGCCTACAATGCGTCCACTCTTGGCGCGGAGATCTGGAACAGCAGCATGAACGCCGGGCGTGACGCGCTGCCATCCTATCCGCGATTCGTGGAACCTACCGTGGCCAACGGCTTCGTCTACCTCGCCACTCATTCAAATCAGGTTGTTGCCTACGGTCTTTTAAGTGACTTCACGCTATCCACGTCCGCTCCCTCTCTAACCGTCAATACGGGTAGCTCCGGTAGCGTGACCATAAATGTTACTTCGCTCACCGGATCCAGCAACGTCGCGCTTTCGGTTGCCAGCGGCCTCCCCTCCGGAGCCAGCGCCACCTTCAGTCCTCAAACCGTTGCCGGCTCGGCATCATCCACCATGTCCATCAACGTGCCATCCTCCGTTGCTCCGGGCACGTACAACCTGATTATCAACGGCACTGGCAGCAGCTCAACCCGTAGCGCAAATGTCTCGCTTGTCGTCGCAACCGCCGACACCACGCCTCCGCAATGGAGCTGCTGCACCTCCACCTCCAACGATGCATCCACCGTCATGACCTTCTCCGCCTGGGACACTCAATCCGGATTGAAATCCATCACCCCGGTTCAAGTAGTGGGCGCAACAGTCTCCATTCCGAACTTCACGCCAGGCACCAACAGCGTCGTCAATTTTACGGCAACCGAAGGCGGCTGGTCTTCCTATGTCAAATTTCAGCTCTCGGACGTGGCGGGCAATACCTCGCTGATAGATCCTGTCTTTGTGAACGCAAGCCGCCAACCCGGACCTCCTGTCCAATTTGCGGTGAAAGACATCTCCCCCGCGGAAGGCATAATCACCATCCAAAACGGAAGCCCGGGTCTGAAGAACCTCCGAATCACTGTCGTCAACGGAAACCACTCCACAAACTTCGAGGTCGCGGGACTAAAAGACGATCAGACTGACATACTCAACATTGCGTCTGCTCTTCCAGCCGACGGCGCCACTGTCATCATCACGCCACTGGGTGCGCCGAATGGTAGAGCTCAACTCATTTTCGCTAGCGAACCCATGCCGTCCAGCAAATAACTGATACAAGGAGATAACAAATTGAACTCGTCTAAGATGCTTTTGAAGTTAGGATGCGCCGCTCTTTTATTCGGCGCATCCATGCAGGCCTCAACCCTGATCACGGTTGATGAGTACGGTCACGGCCTGCCTTATCAGTTAGGACCTGACCCTGGCCCGGGCGGCCTCCCCAGTACCTTGATCTACTCCTTGCCGTTTACCGGAGTCGCCGGTGATGTCGAGCTCATTGACACCAGCACAGGTATTCCTGCAGACATCATCCGTTTCAATGGCGACGGGACCCTTATCTACTACTCAGCAGGCACCGCCGCCAACACACCCGCACTTGCCGATGAGCCGCGCCCTCCGTTCCCGGTTTCGAACACAATCCAGATCAACGAAAATACCAGCGGCGAGGCCTCCTACACACCCGCCTCCGGCGACCCAGGTTACGACGCCACGGCCCTGCCCAGCTACGAGTTCCTCGAAAATAGCTCAGTCAGTGCAGTCCCTGAGCCCTCCTCCGTCGGCCTGGTTCTAGCATCACTCGCCGGCCTCCTGATAGCCCGGCGACGTAGATGGAAAGCAATCTAAGACCTTCGCGAGCGGCCCTTCCCGGCCAGACCAGAGGAGCCGGCTCCTTGTCCTAAGTTTCCGGTGAGCGTCCGGCGCGCAGGACGATAGAGCTCCAACATCCTGCGCGGGTATGCGATTGGAACCCGCACTTTCCGGCGCATTCGACCTAAACATCACACGGGTGCGCGCATGTGCCCCGCACGACGCTCGGGAACTACCAAAGCGTAGTCTACCTGACCTGCCTGTATGGAATCTCATGTCGGCGATCCATAAAGTAGGCGCCGTGACAACATAGATCCGGTCTAGTCGGCAAGGATAGAACTATACTGCGCCGTAAGGATGGTCTAATTCGATCCCGCTGCCGCATATTGCATATTGTGAGCGTTGGTCTAGGAAATTCCGGCTGTTACGATATCGTCGAAGCAAAGCATCAACGGGCGACAGATTCACCGAGGCGTACAATAACCTGCGAGCGTTGACTTCCGCTTTCCGAGGGCACGGCCATAATTCGAATATTCTTTCTAACAGCGGTTCTAGCATCTCTAAGTGGAGGTTCCGTGTCAGGTCAAACTCTTCCTCAGAAGAGCGTCATTGTTAAGGATTTCGATGTGATCGGAATCAGTTGCCGAACTAACAACATGAATGAGGCTTCTGACAGAGGCTGTATCGGCCATCAGTGGGAGCATTTGATGAGTGAGAGCCTTCTCCGAAAAATCCCTAATCGCGCCGACGACGACATTGTTGCAGTCTACCTAGACTACGCTAGCGACAAAGACGGGGATTACACCTACATTCTTGGTTCAAAGGTTAAACCTGGTACTTTGGCGCCACTGGGGATGGTCAAAGCAAGTGTCAAAGCAGGACGCTTCGCGGTGTTTACTTCCGACAAAGGTCCGGTACAGCAAGTTGTGGCCGCGACCTGGAAACGGATTTGGGCACTGCCCAAGTCGCAGCTTGGCGGAGATCGCCTCTACAAATCAGACTTTGAAGTGTATGATGAACGAGCCGCCGATCCTGCGAACTCTCAGATAGATATTTTTATTCGAGTGCGCTGACCCGAACGCTGACTTCTCTCTGACCAATAGATCCGCTGTAGTCGGCAAGGATAGAACTACCCCGTGCCGTTACTCACGATCTTCGTAAGAGTGGAGCTAAGGCCCACTCGCTAGATCGGTGCTTTGTACGAGTGGCGCGTCACTCGACCGAAGCCGCAGTACATTCACGTTGATCGGCGAGATGCCGACTTGTGCGGCAGTGTGACCAAGCCCGTTCCGGCCTCAGTATCTGAGACTGACTTTCGGGACGCCGAATGGCACAAGGGCCTTAAAATTAAATTGGCTTGTACATGCAACCACTCCCCGCAGAGGCGTTCGATACATGGTTTCAATTTTTGGGTTTTCGTGGAAGACACACCCTGAACGATCTACAATCCTCGTTGAAACAGCAACTGCACAGCATTCAGGAAATGTATAACCGGGCCTTTATTGCTGAAAAACCGTTCCCTGAAGATGTGGTTACCCTGCCTGTTTATTTCGATTACATCGACGCCGATTCCGAAAACGCAATTGCCACGAATGACGAGCAGCATTACGCTTTCGTCGGTATAACGCTGCCGCTAGTTTTCAAGATTTCTGATGTATGCCTTGCTTTAAGTAGATCAACTACGATCACCACGGCTCTGCCACTGCGTGTGGCTGATGAACCATACAACGCGTTAAAAGGCACGTTGTTTTACATACTGCTCTCATTCGTTGTAGGCCATGAATGGGCACACCATAGGCATGGACACCTTCCTCAACAATCGACCCCAAAAGCAATTGTTCAAGAAGTTTTGAATCGCAGTCTCGCCGGAAACATAGAACTCCAACTTCAAGAAATTGGCGCAGACGGTTACTCCGCCTTTTTCCTCTAAGCCACTTGCTCGATCATCCAGACATTTTTCTACCTTTTCTTGGTCTGAACCCAGCTCCACCGTCCGCTCTTTTTGATCAACTCTTTTTCTCTCGTTATTCGTCATCTCTTTCGCGAGCTACCTGCTCCTCCGGTCCCCGGAAATTTTAAGCCCGGAGAACGTATATCGCTTCACACATCCCCCTGCTGCAACCCGGATGAATTTTCTTATGCGTGAAATTGCGGCATGGTGTAGTCACAATCGCCCCGCATTAGAGGAATGGTTTTGGCAAAACGGCTGGGCGTTGATAAACGTATCAGCTGTGGCAATCCTAGGAACTGATGGTTCCAAGAGCTGGAGCAACCAACTCGGCTTTCTCAAATCCGAAGAAGGAAAAAAATATACAACAACCCTTACAGAAGGCTTAGTCAACTATCGCAAGAGCTTATGGCAACGTGATGCCGACGAAACACATTGAACTAAATTTTCCGGGTGCGCCGCCGCAATACTTCATCTGCGAAAACGGGTGAAGAAGCAGCGGCTACACAGTATCGGCATTTGCGGACCACCATTGCCGCGACATGCACGCATCAAGAACTGCGCCTGACCGTCAGCGACCATCCCTTTCCCTCTCCGGCGCAGAGTACGAAGCGAACAACTAAGCGTGACCCTTCACCAAATCGCGATTGCCTAAACTTACGCAGCCGCCTTCGTCAGGAATTCGAGAATAGCCGCGCCGATCTCTTTGGCATGGGTCTCGAGTGCAAAGTGGCCGGTGTCGAGAAACCGGATGTCGGCGATGGGCACATCGCGCTTGAATGCATCAGCGCCCGCCGGCAGAAAGAAGGGATCATTCTTCCCCCAAACAGCCAGCACCGGCGGCCGCGCCGTGCGCAGGTACTCCTGGAATTTGGGATAGAGCGCGACATTGCTCGCATAATCCAGGAAAAGATCAAGCTGGATCTCGTCGTTCCCCGGGCGTGCTAAACGCGCAGAATCCAACTCATAAGCTTCCGGCGCTACCAGGCTCGCGTCCGCCACGCCGTAAAGATATTGCCACTTGGTGGCTTCAGGTTGAGGAATTCTCGAAGCGCAGCCCGGTTCTCCGAAGTCGGTTCTTTCCAGTATTTCTGGATGGGATTCCAACCTTCGCTCAAGCCTTCTTCGTAAGCATTGCCGTTCTGCGAAATGATCGCGGTAATTCTTTCAGGATGCGCCAGCGCGAGGCGGAATCCCACCGGGGCGCCGTAATCGAAGACGTAGATGGCGTAGCGCTCAAGCCCGATCGCCCCAGTGAACTGATCGATAACCTGAGCCAGATTCTCAAACGTGTAGTGGAATCGTTTGCGGTCAGGCGCATCGGAAAAGCCAAATCCCGGCAGATCGGGTGCGACCACATGGAAGCGCTCGGCCAATAGCGGAATCAGGCTGCGAAACATATGGGATGAGGTAGGGAAGCCGTGCAGTAGCAGGAGTGTCGGGGAATCCTTCGAGCCTGCTTCGCGATAGAAAATATTCAAGCCGTCCACGTCGGCGTGTCGGTACGTTGTCATAGTAAACCTCCAATGAAAGTTGGAACCACTGAGATCGGTTGTGAGTAACTCCTGGTCCGCTCCTTAGGATGGAGCTAACCGGTAAAATGATGCATCAGTGGTGTTATAATTTTTAGCGTGAAGAGTTCGTGGATAAGAGCTGAAGTATGGCGAAGGTTTTGACACCATCTGCATCCGATTGGCGCGATGGGTTTCTGTTCGTCGGCAACCACCTGGCTCTGGATTTCCTGAACACACGTCCTGTGCAAAATGGCGAAGCGTCCGAACTGCTATCTGATTTCAATGCCGTCTTACGCTGGTTTCAGGCGGCCGGCCTGCTCTCTTCTCTCCAGGCGGCCGATCTTGAGCAGCAATGGGGCGGCTCAAGGCGCGCACGGGACCTTACGTCAGCCATGTGTCAGCTGAGGGAAAGTCTCAGGAGCGAAATCCTCGTTTGGGAAGACACCGGGAAACTGCGTCGAAGCGCCATGGATGAACTCAATCAACTCATGACCGCGCATCCCATGCTCACCAGAGTGAAGCGGGACGCGGACCGTACTGCAACAGAGCTATGGTTCAAAACCAGCCAGCCGGAAGACCTGTTTGCGCCTTTGGCGTACAGTGCGGCGGCATTGTTCGCCAGCGCGGACCGGAGCCGGGTGCGTAAGTGTGGGCAGTGCGTGCTCCACTTCTACGACACCAGCAAGAAGGGCACTCGGCGATGGTGCAGTATGCGGCTCTGTGGCAATCGTTTGAAAGTCGCGGCCTATGCGGCGCGCCACCAGACCCGCTCATGAGCCCGGGCGGCATTCGGGTGGTCGCTTTATTGCTGAACCTCGCTGTCGTTACTTACTAATCAGTTGATGGTGACGCTTCCCGAGTCAGCCTTAAGCCGGACCAACGGGCCGCCGCCGCTAATCGTTCCTTCAATGTGGTGAGACGAAAAGGCGCTGTGGACCGTCATTTCGGGAACGGAGATCCGGCCGCTGTCCGTCTGGGCACTGACATCATAGCCGGCGCCCTGTGCGAGCGTCACGGTGACGCTGCCCGAATCCGCTTTTGCGTTGATCGTGGCCGGCGTCGTCTGCGCAAGCCGGAGGCTGCCTGATTCTGTCCGCGCGTCAATGCTGCCGGCGATGCCGCTGGCGTCAATTCCGCCCGAATCAACATGCGCTAACAGCGAACCGTTGATGTTCTTTGCGACGATATGCCCGGAATCGGCAGCCGCATTAACAGCGGCCGCAATGTTGAAAATTTCGATTCCGCCGGAGTCGGTCTTGCAGTCCACCGGGCCGTGGATGTCTGCAACATGAATTCCCCCGGAATCGGCATGGGCGCGCAACTGGGTGTCGCCTGGTGTTTCGATTTCAAACCGGATGGAAATACCCCGCAATAACTCGCGATTGTGTACATAACCCACCCGCAACTGATTGCCTCGCTGCTCAATGGGCGGGTTACGCTCCAGTTCAGCAATCCGGGCTGAAACATCGCCCGAACTGAACCAGCCGTGATCGGCGGTGATGATGCCCCGTATCCGCACAGATCCGGAGGAGCCTTGACTGACCGTAATTCCTCCCGAGTCCGTCTTCACGTCCAGATCCACCGGACCGGATAGCGTCAGAGACCTCTCAAACGAGCCGTCTTCCGGACGTGCCAGAAGCCCAGTGGTCACCAAAAGGAGCAAAATACCTGAGGCGAAAGCAGTCATAGAGTTTCCTTTCACACGCTGACAAGCCAAATACGTACGCCCTGCCACCGATGTTCCCGAGAAGAAAACAAACGTGTCCCGGGGTCACGGATCTTGAACTTTTATACTCCGCATTCGTCTAAAGGTTTCGCTGGCCTGCCCATGTTTACCAATTCCTATACGATTTCGCCTTCAGACGAATCACTGGTGGCAATTGAGGTGTCGAAAACCGGCTGGAGGCGACGCCAGAAGCACATTCTGTCATTTAATAGATTCGAAGGCGAATTGCGTTTTAGTGAAAACGATCCAGGAATTTTCAAAATGACGCTCACCGTCGATGCCGCCAGCGCCGTTTGCCACGATTCCTGGCTGAACGACAGGAAGCGGCGGGCCGTCGCGGCATTCGCCTGCCAGAAGGCTCTTGAGGCGAATGCAAATCCGGAGATCCGGTTCACTTCAGACTCCATCCGTAGCGGTGTACTGAGAGGATTTGTGATAACAGGAATTCTGCAGATTCGGGGTACACCGTGCGTGATGAACTTCAGCACAACTGTGAGTTCCCAACGGAACAACTGCCTTCAGATCGATGGGGATGCGCCGCTGCGACTGGGGGACTTCGGTTTGCCGAGGCCGTCCGGGTTTTTGGGGCTAAGCGGAACAAAAGACGCGGCCCTGCTTCGCGTCGTGCTGGTGGCGGTTCCGCAAAAGACACCTGAAGAGTCGGACGATAAGCGCGTCTCTTGACTCCACTTTCAGAGTTTTTGCATTCTGGGCGACCTTCTCCGCCACCTTAAGAATGCTCAAAAGTGCCCCGCGGTCGCCGCCGTCGCATCGCAGGTGTGCGAAGGGCTGTTTGCTACAGCTATGCACTGGCCCTGGCTTCTAAAACGCTACCGTGGGTTAGCGACAAACCGTCAAGCCCGTCAGCGGGCTGAACAGCGTCTTCTCCTTAGGCGAGTTTGGCTATCTCATTCGATAGGTACGAAAGAAATGGGGGCTTGCACGTTCCATCAGGGGTTCTCTGTAATGCGGGAACAATAAGGCTCTCCAGAGAGAGTAAGCGATCCAGACAGGATACTTGATGGACCCCACAAGCCTTTCGGCATCTCCGAATTATTGAACATTATCACCCGCACGGCGAACGAAATCACCACGGGCTAGACAACCCAGTGATCGTCTTCGGGTCAACTCATTAACCAATCGCTGGTGCCATTCAGCGGCGTGAGAGGTTTGGCGGAATGTTGAATTACCGCTGCCGGCCTGCGGCCTGATTCAAGTCTCGGTCAATACGGGATCAATAATCCAAGATCAACGAACTAAAAAACGTCCAGATACAGGTCCGCAACCGAAAGGCTAATCCCGCCGGCTGACGAAAGAACGATTTTGTCCGTTGCGTCTGACTCGACCCATTCGCCGGCAACCAGTTCCCAATGGTAAATATGAATGGCGCTTTGTTCCACCGCGACAAACTCCCGCAAAGATGGAATTGTTTTGTACATCGCAAACTTAAGACCTAGATCGTACTCTCGGGTTGAGTCTGAGAGCACTTCAAAGATCAGCACCGGATTCACCAGCGTATCTTTGTCCTGGTCGGGGAGGAACTGCTTCTCGCCGCAAGTGACGACCGTGTCAGGATACGCGAAGAAAGGCTTTTGGTTGGCGTAGATCCTTTGGTCACTGGAAGCGGCGCGGCAACCTTTCTCGCGAAGCTGTGAAAACAGAGCGCCGTTGATGTTTGCATTAATCACGTTGTGGCGGTCGGAAGCCCCGGCCATCGCGTACATGTGTCCCAGGCAGTATTCGCTTTTATACGCATTTGCGCGGTCCCGGACGAGGTAATCTTCAGGCGAGATGGTGGGCAGGGATGCCATGCCTTTATAATTTTACCGGACTCGGCTGCCAACTTACTTCAGCAGATCGCATCGGCCAAGCCACAGGAATCCGCAGTCAGGCCATTCCAGTGCGCAAGGGATTTCGCTACAGGAGAGCTTTCCAGAAGACAACCTTGTCATCACCATCCTTATAGAAGTCGCGGATTCTTGCCTCTTCGGTATACCCGCACTTGGCATAGAAAGCGCGGGTATTCTCGAAGCTCTCGGTAGCCGAAGTCTCTACGATCAGAATGCGGCCGTTACGTTGCAAGACCATTGCTTCTGTCCGCTCAAGCAGTCGCTTCCCTCGTCCCTCCCCGCGGCGCTTTCGGTGAACACCAATCAACCGGAGATTCCAGGTTCCCTGAGTCATCTGCTCAGGCTCACAATAAACGACGCCGCTCAGGCCCGATTGCATCGTCGTCTACCATCCAGAATTGGCGTTTGGCTTCGCTGTTGAGATAGGTAGTAATCATTTCTGCAAGCTCCCTGATCTCATCGGGCGGGAAAAGTTCGATCGCGATGATGAGGTCCACCAGC
>CAWJUX010000008.1:0-1468715 GCA_963846175.1 Bryobacterales bacterium
GTGTCGAAGAGTGTGCGGTGTCACGCGTTTCTTCAGCCCTGCGTATTGGGCCGCTTGTGTGCACACATACCAAACACTCCTCTCCGACATGGGATGATCTTTGCCGTGGTGACCCTCATCGCTGGGGAAGAGATAAGTCCCTGGTTTCTTCCAGCGCCAGTATTCGCGGAGTGTTTCCAGCAAAGCCGGACTCAGCGGCAGATCGCGGTCATGGCCGCCTTTGCCGCATTCGACTCGAATGATCATACGTTTGCTATCAACATGACTGACCTTTAAGCGGGCAACTTCCGCGCGTCGCATGCCAGTGCCGTAGAGGATCATCAGGATGGCGCGTTGCTTTAGGTTTCCGGCGGCATCGATGAGTTGGCCAACCTCCCCCAAACTCAGGATGCAGGGAAGCTTTCGCCGCTTCTTTGGATACGGCAAGTCCTGCCGGAACTCGTGACGCTTTAGCGTGCGGACGAAGAAGAACCGCAACGCGGCAACGCGACCGATCACTGTACCCACAGCGAGCTTGCGTTCTTTAAGCAGATGCGCCTGAAAAGTGCGAAGGTCGTCTGGCCCGAGTTGGTCCGGGGACTTTCCAAAATACTTTGCGAATTCAGCGACCGCGCTGAGATAGTAGCGGGCTGTATTATCGGAGTAGTTGCGACGCTGAAGTTCTTCCAGCATCATTTTGCGTAACTGGGTCACGAAGGAACCCTCCTTGCGACCCGTTACTCTATCTTGTTACCACTACTGATCACCACCACCGCGTAGCGCCCGCCGCCCAGCGGCTTCGTTCTAGTCGGCTATGCTTTTTGGTGGATTCCCAGCCAAGTGTAGCGACAACTTTAACGCAAGTCACTTTATCGCGTAGATGCTGTAAGCAACGTCGCCGGAGGTAGTTTTTCCGATGCCCACCGCTATTAATCGATTTAGCCAGGAATATTTCTCAGAGGCTATCTGAAAAACTGGCGCGGTTCGGAAATAATATTCTGAAGGGTCAACCATTTCTTCCTTTGACATTCGCTGGCGAACTTTTGACGAGATGTCGGCAATCCCTCGGTAGGTCACAAAAATTGATGCACCGTCATCGGTGTGCAGCGTGATCCGAACATCGAGTTGCGTCACTCCGTCATGGCGGACCAGATACCAATCGCCGCCACCCCGCAGAACTTCACCTTTGATCTTGGGACCGGAGAATGATCCGCTCTTCACGTAGACGATGTGTCGAATCCAGCCGGCGTTTCTCCTAACTCCTGTTGTTGCTGGTCGAGATCGGCACGGAGTTCCATCAGGAACTCAGAACGGAGGGGTTGAGCCGTGTCCTGTGCTGCTAGCTTGCTGTCAATCCCAGTGACGGCAAACACTCCGAGCAGTCGGAAACATATCAACAAAACCTCAGGAAGATGAAACTTAACGGCCTTCGGTTCTGCATTTCGCTGCGCCCGCTTGAGCCTACTCTATCGCGGTATCTTCGAACCGAGAAGGCGCTCGGCGGATCCATTTGGACGTAACGTCGGCTGTGGTGAGATTGGCCTGGACACGGTCTTCGAGTACGTTTCAAACGTGGTTGCTTCCGGGCTGGCTTCAAAGCGTAAACGCGGCCGCAAACTGCTGATGTAACGAGCTTTCTCTATGCAGATGCGGATTACTACTGAAAAACGCCCTTGTGAACTGCAACCGCTCTTAGCTTTCAACTCGACGTAGGCGTTACGACTCGTCGAACCGGCGTCTGTAATCTTAGTAAAAATGATGAACGCTGATCGAGTCGAGGTCTCCCGTGATGAGCAGTCCAACACTTGGCTGATTCGAATTCAGATTGGAGACGAAGTCATTCGTCGGACCTGTCACGAATCAAGGGATGCGGGTGAAGCGACACTTCGCGACGCCGCGCTCAAAACGGTCGAGGACGAAGGCTATCAGATCGATCCGCTGAATATCTTATTTCCCTGACCACCAGTCAAATTGCCCTGAACAGCAGTCAAAACATCATTACTCTATACTGCGCCGTTACTCACGATCCAAGAGGCAAGTGTGTTCAGTCACCCACAGGCTTGTTTCTCATTCATTGCGTCTTGCTCCTCCTCTGATTGGAATAGTCCCTCTGCATCCTGCCTTTGATCGCATTTACACTATCGCGTGAGCTGCGAGCGCGAACGTCAGCGCGCGAAGATTAAGGATATGGTGGTGCTATTTCTCGCCTTTGGGCTAGCAGCGCAGGTGCCTACCGGTTCCGTATCCGGTCGCGTTGAGGATGCCACCACTGGGCAGTCGCTAAGCGGAGCAACTGTTAAGGTTTGTCACAGGCGTAATATTCCTGAACCCAAGTGCGACAGCATTCAGGCACGCACGAACGGCGATGGGATATTTCGGATCGACAACATCGTCGTAGGTGTCTATGATGCGTATGCTTCGGCAGACGGACATCTGGAACCCGAGCAGCGTGTTCCTTTTTCTGTGAGCGCTGGGAACGAGGCGGGGCCCATCACAATCCAGCTTCAGGGGGAATGCTCAATTCGCGGCCGCGTTTTGAGTGTGGATGGTACACCCGTGAACGGAGCCAATGTCGAAGCGCTGTCCCAAACCAGACCACATCATTTCGCTGCCGTCGGCCACACGCGAACGAACGAGCAAGGCGTTTACACGTTGTCCCACTTGGTGGCCGGCACGTACATGGTTGCAGTGGAGCAGCGTGACTCGGCGATTTACTTTCTTCCGGGAACCGTCGATCCGGATTTAGCTCAGCCCGTGCAGCTGAATTCTGGGCAGAATATCGATAGCCATGACATTCGTCTACATCCGGCGGAACTGCATGCGATATCGGGAAAGGTCGACGGCGTGAACGAATCGGCACAACCTGGAAAACTTACTTTGCTGCTTTATTCACGTAGCTTCGAGATTGATGATGCACCGCCTCGATCCTCGCAAGCGCAAGCGGATGGACATTTCAACTTCGAGAACGTTGCTCCGGGCGACTACACGATTGTGCTCGAAGCACCACGGTTCGGGACACGTCAGCAATCGGAGCTTGCGGTCCAGATCCTACAAAAACAAGATCTTTCGGTCGCTGATTCGGATCTGCCAGATCTAATGCTTTCGAGCTTGCCTTTGGGCACAATTACAGGCCGAATTCAACTTGAAAACGCGACGCCTGAGGAACTCGCGGCGTTGCGACCGGGGCTTATGCTGGTTGAACCGTTCCGCATTCACGAATTCAAAACAGCCGTGGTCGCGGCAGACGGTTCGTTCTCATTCCCGGCCTGTCAGCCCGCTCGCTATGAGGTGCGATTGCGGTCTAACTCCGCAACCTATCCGGCCGAACTGGACGTGAATGGACATCCAGCTTCCAACCGTTTCATCGATCTTTCGGCAGGCAATAGCGCGGCGATGTCGATGCGCTATGAGCGCGTTACCGCATCTTTGGTAGGCGTATTGCGTGGTAGACGCACGGCGTGCGTTTACCTGATTCCAAATGGCTGGACGCCGGACGACTGGCGCGATCTTCGGTGGGCAAGCGTTGGCAAAGACGGAGCCTTCTCCGTGCCCGACTTGCGACCGGGCCATTACTCTGTGGTCGCCGTGGACAAGAATACCTCTACGCCAGATGAAATTAGTTTGCTCGCACGTGACGGTGTCGACGTTGAAGTGTCGCCGGGAGAACGGAAGCAAATAGAGATACACAATTCCAATTGAGAAATATCTCTACTTAGCGTTTGGATTCTTGAAGGATCAGCGATGGTCATCCTTAGCGCGGGGATAGTTTCGACGAGGCGCCGGGGAAGCCAAATTCCCGTTTATCCATCGTCCGACAGTAATTCGCAAACAACTCAATTCACTTCTTCGATACCCAGACAAACGGGCGGGTGGTGGGTTCCTCAACGCTGCCCCGTCACTCACGATATGTACGGAGGCAAGCTCCTCTTTTCGGCGTGCTTCGACCCGTTGAGGCGTCGTCCCTAAAGCCATGCGATTTAACTCGACCACCCGTCTTGACATACTTAAAGTACACACTGGAGCGCTTCCTCCAAGAAGGTATTGAGCAGTAAGCCCCCGTCCTATGCGGCATGCAGGAGACAAAATGATAATGAATTCGACCATTCCGGCTTGGCTGGCGCTGGCCGGTTTGACTTCTATCGCGCCCGCTGGTCCCCGCATCGTTGAAAGTAACCCGGTCAACGACGGCCAGCAAGCGCCCGGGCTATCCCAAGCGCTTGCCAACTTACCCGGCGAGGTTCTAGCCCGTCACGACTTCTTTTATGCCGGCGAAGCCAAGCAAGAACGGATGTTCATCGTGCGCGGCGGTCAGATCGTCTGGTCCTACACCCATTCGGGCCGCGGCGAGATCAGCGACGCCGTGCTCGAAACCAACGGAAACATCCTCTTCGCTCACCAGTTCGGAATTACGGAGATCAGCCCGGACAAGAAGGTGCTCTGGAACTTCGACGCTCCCGCACAGACAGAGATTCACACGGCTCAACCGATCGGTGCAAACAGTGTGTGGTTCATTCAGAATGGCAATCCCGCGAAGTTTGTCGTCGTCAACAAAGGGACTGGAACGATAGAACACCAGTTTGACTTACCCGTGGGCGATCCAAACAGTGTCCACGGCCAGTTCCGGCAGGCGCGGCTGACTGCCGCCGGTACGATTCTCGTCGCTCACATGGACGCCCATAAAGTCGTCGAATACAATTTCGAGGGCGATGCGCTCTGGTCGTACTCCGTGCGCAATTGCTGGTCCGCTAAACCCCTCGCCAATGGCCATATCCTCATCTCTGGCGGCAGTGCAACCTTTGTGCGCGAGATCAATCGCAAAGGCGAGACCGTCTGGGAATGGACCGCAGCTAGCAACCCCGAGTACAGTATCACGAACGTCCAGAACGCGACGCGCCTGCCGAACGGAAACACCATCATCAACAGTTGGTTTAACCAGTGGTCGTCAAAAGTAGACCTGAACAACGCGCCGGTGCAGGCTATTGAGATCACCCCGGACAAGAGAGTCGTATGGACGTTGGACTCATGGTCGCCGCCCGCCGACCTCGGCCCCTCCACAACCATTCAGATTCTCGATAAACCCGCAATTCCCTAGACGGCGAGTTAGCTTTCGAGAGTCTTCGCAATCAGGGTTCTCACATTCTTACTCTCTGTGGGCCGAACGCGATAAATTTCAGTTCGCTGCGGTCGAGCCACCACGCTTACTCTCCTGCGAATCGTTCTGCCCTAGCCGCAAAGGATAGAACTACCCTTCGCCGCTACACACGAGCGACCGTTCAGTGCGAGGTCAGCAGCTGCGATGAGATTATGGCTACTAGTGCCCACAATGCCGATCCGCGGTGCTGATCCGCTAACAAGAGCTTTTTGACCCACGCGCTGGAGGCGTTTTCTGCGGATCTTTGAAAAGCTAACGATTCAAAATGGGCGCGGGGCGCAAGACTTCAAGGAACGGCGGGAGCGGGAATGGGGGAGGGCCGCGCCTTGTAAGCCTTGCTGAAGCGGACGCGGAAGAGCCAGTAGATCATCGAGGGAAAGGGCAGCACAGCGAGGACCGTCAGCGAGACTGAGCCGCGCAGGAAAGCGGGAAAGACTTGTTGCTGGCCGAGGAAGAACGAGCCTGTGGCGATGAAGAGTCCAAAGCACATGCGCCAGAGGTGACGCGTGACGCGTTGCCGCCCAGAAATCCCGCCGCGGAGAAGCATGCGGATGTCTCCGGCAGCCGCTAGCAATAGCACGACGCCGAAAAAGAAGGCCATGCCCGCCGGAGCATTTTTGTCAGGGTTATGGAGGGTCTGCAGGCCGAGTGTGATGACGGCGGCGGCTCCGCCAATGCCGACTACAAACGCGGCCCAGTCAAGTCGTCCTGCGCCCCTGCGGCGCCCGGCGAGCCAGGCGGTGGCGATCAGGTAGAAAGTGATGATGATGCCGATAATGTTGCCGCGCTGGGATTTCAGCATCGCGAGGCAAAGGCCGCTAGCGGCCAATATCAGCATTGCGACAGTGAAGACGTTGCCAGAGGCGCGATGCAGACTGCTGCCTTTTCGCACGGCGATAGCGAGGGTGCCGGAGAGCAAGCCAATAGTGCCACCGAGGATGTGCAGAATTAACAGCGGGAGTCGCATTCATCCACTTCTTCCTTCGGTCCTCGTCGTTACGGGTTCGGGTGTAAAAGGTACGCGGTTTACGGCAGGAAAGTTCCACGTCTGTGAAGCCGACACACGAAAGTCGCACAAGCCGGTGGTCTAGCTGTACTGAGAGGGCCGGTTCTCGCCAACGATGCGAGCGGCTTCGGAATCGGAGCAGATGAGCTTGTGACGCGTTCATGGACGAGGTGTCGCTTGCTTAGAAGCGCCGGTTTGGCATCGGCGCGCGGAATGCGGGCTTGGTCGCGCAGCGTACATCAATCGCCACATCGCCGCCAAGGCAGATTTATCCGGGCGTGGCCCCTTTGGATCGCGGCTCTCCGCGATGTCGGCCCGATCGGCAATCCTTGATATACTTGCTTTTCCCAAGCCTTGCAAACAACGAAAGGAGGCGTGGCCCCTGATCCTTAAGATCGCGATCGCTCTTGTCGTTATTGTGGTTGCATCCTTTTGTTTGCAGCAACACGTCCAAGCACCTTCCGTATTCGCCGTTCACTCTTGATTGCTGCCCCGTGCGGCAAAATTTTTGAGGTGATTGACGATTTCCATCGCTGGCCGCAATGGGCGCCGCAGGATACGGAGGACGCATCAATGAAACGCACCTATCGGGGAGCGGATAAGGGCGCCGGAGCTATCTCGGAATGGAGCGGCAAGAGCACCGGAAGTGGCCGGATGGAGATCACCGAATCACGCTCACTGGCAATAATCAAGATACAGACGACGTTCGTGAAGCCCTTCCATGTTGAGAATCTAAATGAGTTCACTCTCGAACCGGAAGGAACGGAGACCAGAGTCACATGGTCAATGCAGGGTTCGAATCTGTATTTCATGAAGCTTATCGGCGTCTTCACGAATATGGATCGGCTGGCGGGAAAGCACTTCGAAGCCGGTTTCGGAAACCTGAAGCGATTAGCCGAGACAAATTAATTCCGTTGCGCAGCATTGGCTGATTCGTCGGCGGTTCGGGCAGAGTTCCATTGAACGAACGCATTAAAACGCGACTGGTCCAACAGTGTAGGGAAATGTGCCGTGCTCGATGTCGGGACGGATTAGCAACACAGCGCCGTTAGAACGAAGCCGCCCGCAGCGGCGGACGCTACGCGTGCTCGTAACCGGCATTCCGGCAACGCTGGTATCCGATAGTGTGTGGGTCACAAGGAGGTCCCTGTGACCCAAGTTCGAAAAATGATGCTGGAAGAACTCCAGGGTCGAAAATCACTGCACTGGGGCTTGGCTCTGTTCAGAAGTGGGTGGTTCGATTTGATATCCGAGGTTTCGGAGTTCGCGAAGCATCTTCCAAGTGCGCAGTTGCTTCGATCGCTTGCTAAGCCCGGAGCCGCGTTCTTCATATCGCACTCCTTCGTGCAGAATCAACCAGATCAGACGGCACTGTCGATGGGCAATGGCCCCGATTGCCTGATTGTGCCCAAGGCGCGGAACCATCCGGCGATAGACGATTTCAATGATACTTCCTTTCGTCCTGGCTCCGGCGTTCGCAGCCTGATTGAGTAAGCGTCGCATTTGACGATTTCCCTTGGGAGAGCGGGGACTGTAGTTTACTCCCGCAGTCTCGTCAGTGCCAGGGCAGACGCCGACCCACGAGGCGAGGCATCTTCCAGAGGGGAAAGCGGCGGCTGTAGGGCCGACTTCGGCTATGATCTGTTGTGCTGAATCGCTCGTGCCCGGCGTTGCAAGTCTGCGCCCGGGAGGCTGTGTATTGGGGAATGGAGCTGATCGGTCTTGCGTTTCTGGGAAACAAATTGCTGACGCGGCTATTAACAGCGGTGGCACTAGGGAAACTTCGGCGGGAGGTGCGCAACTCATCTGTCCGCCGGAAGCTTACCCGATTACCGGCTGGGGTGCAAGCGCGTTCTGCTGTCCGACGATTTCTACCCGGCCTTCAACCGGCGCAACGTTTCGCTCGTGTGTGACCAGATCAAGGAGATTGTTCCCCAAGGCGTTAGGACGCATTCAGGGCAATTATGACCATGCGAAATCATGATTGGCGACCGGATTCACGGTGGCCGATCCAGACGGCTTTCTGCGGATTGTTGGACGGAATGGTAGGGTTCTGGCCGAAGAATGGGAGAGAAAGTCGCCTGAGGCATATCTTGGAATTTCGGTTTCGGGTTTTCCAAACCTCCGCCTATTGCTGGGCCCCAATTCGGGTCTCAGCCATTCATCCGCGTTGCACGTTATTGAGTCGCAGATGCGTTACGTCGCGCAATTTTTTGGCAGCATTGGAACGCCTGGGTGAGAGCTGCTGGCTCAATGTCCTGCCTGACGTTCAGAGTCGCTTCTCCTCCGAGGTGCAAGGGCGTTTGAGGAACACGGTATGGCTATCGGGTTGCCATAGCTGGTACATCAATCGAGCGGGTCGGAACTCGACTAATTCTCCCGGGCTCACATGGGAGTACAGAAAACTCACCCGGCGTTTTGACACAACCAAGTACCATGTAGGCCGATCAGTCTGCGGGGAACTTGCGACAAGGTCGACGGTCTCGTTATAAACAGACCTTGTCGTACTTGAATGTTTGGCGCTGTATCGCCGCTGCCATTGTGCAAAAGTGATTCCGAACGCTTGCCTGCTTCGTGGACTCAATAGTCTAACTTCGAAGTGCCCGTGAGTAGTCGGACAGCGTTTACCGATCCTCCCGCCTCGGGTGTATGACGCGCCACACGGACAAAAGCAACATCGCATACTCCTGATAAAAGCCCATGGGATCTGGAATCCGAGAGTAGGATTCTCGTCGCGATGAATGTAAATTAGGCCGCCTTGTGTGACCGAGGACGTACATCCTGTGCAATTTTCTTCCCTTCGGCGTGACGGGCGGTCTGTAGGTCAAAATCCTTCTGCAGGCCCAGCCAGAAGTCCGCGCTCATTCCGAAATATCGCTCCAGCCGCAGAGCGGTATCAGCAGAAATAGCACGGCGACCATTGACAATCTCACTAATCCGCGTCACTGGAACCCTAAGCTCGATGGCAAGGCGGTTTGCTGAAAGTTCCAGCGGAATCAAAAACTCTTCGCGAAGCATTTCGCCCGGATGAACTGGGGGGCGTCGAATATTCCATCCACAGGCCGGTCTCTTGATGTTCATCGGTTCACTCCTTCTATCCGTGGTAGTCCACGAGTTCTACTTCGTAAGCTCCATCTCTTTCCCACCTGAAGCAGACGCGGTACTGATCATTAATTCTGATACTGTGCTGGCCCTTCCTATCTCCAACGAGCGGTTCCAATCGATTGCCTGGCGGAATTCTCAAATCGTCAAGACTCTGTGCCACGTCGAGTTGCGTCAGTTTGCGAATCGCTATTCGCGCCAGGGACGAAATCTTTCGGTGCCGGCCGGTTTCGAACAATCGCTGAGTTTCTTTGTCAGCAAAGGACCGAATCACAACCTTAGAATATAACGTTCTGCGTTAAATGGCAAGCGATACAGGCAATGGTCGCCGCTGCACACTGTTGTGACCTAGCCGCCCGTTTCCGCGCCAGGCATCTTCTGCGATGCCTTTGCCGCCACGAACACAACGAGATTGTTTTTGCGGTTTTCTTCTTTTCTGATCGGCTGAAAGTCAATGTGCCAAGATCAACTGGTCTCGTCCATATTTGCCTTCCGTCCCCCTCTCTGTCGGGCACTCGCTCCAGGTAATTCCCGCGCCCGGCGCTCTACGCTCGAACTCTTGCTGCGCACCCTGACGGGTTTGGACTCCTCTTCCCAAATCGAGTTTGGGCCCCTTTCCAAAACAGTTCTGCCTTCGGCTTGGGAGCGGCCCCTTCGACCTCATCGGCTTCATCGGCTCCGATCCAGAAGCTCATCAAACCTCCAACGGCATCTCCGTCACCAACTTCTCGCTTGCGACCAAGAGCAGCTGGAAGAAAGAGGACGGCAGCTATGAGAGCCGTACCGAGTGGCACCGTATTGTGCTCTGGGGCAAGCTGGCCGACACGGCCGCGAAACTGACCAAAGGCGCTTATGTCCAAGTCGAAGGCGAGCTTCGTCATCGCAGCTACCAGAAGGAAGTCTCTGCCGGCAAGAAAGCCGTCGCGGTTGACATTCCGGTCACCGAAGTTCACGCTCGCATCCTGCGCAAGCTGGAGCGATCCACAACATCGACCGAATCCGAAGTCACCGAAGAGGCGCCCGAATAGGGCGCCTTCAAGGCTGTTCCGTTGTGCCTGCCGAGCTATTTCGATTCCATCGAGCGTACGCGCTTCTTTTCCCTCGGGCGCGCTTCTCTTCTGTGCTAATGGTGGCCCAGTATCTCCTGGACACCTGGCCCATCGTTCTCCGAAATACCTCCGATTGCCCTGGACTCTTGATGGCTTTGTTAAGGGGCGAGGTCTGAACCTGATGTTCCCGCAGTAAAGCGTCCAGACCGCGGCTGAGTGCGTCGTATCTGGATAACCTGCATTGCTTTGCGACGCGGTTGAGCTTCTTGTAAAACGATTCGGTGGCATGCAACCAAACCGGGATGGAGGGGCCAAGGCCCGCGGAGTCATTCTCCCACTTAGAATCATTCCGGTCTGCTTTCGTCCTAGCGGACCTAGATTGCTCGTCCATTTATTGCTCCTCTTTGTCTAACTCCCTGGTAGCCGCGTAGCGCAGCCAACTACTTCGGTTTAGGCCGCGTTTCTTTGCCGCCCAGTCGATCCGATCCAGCAACTCCTTTGGAAACCGAATCGGCGTTTGGATGAACCGTCCATCTGGTTCGGAATTGGATGAAACTTTGGGTGCAGCCATAATGAACTTCTCAGCTTGCTTGTCTTTGGTCTTTGGCTTTCGTGCTGGATGCTTTGTGATGGGCATAGGATATAGAGGCGATATCGCCAGCATATCCGAAAAGATGATGGGCGAGAAGCATAAACTCGCTGATTGCCTTTTCATCCGAAGGTCGGCACTCCAGAACAGAAAGACCGTTCGCTGCCGCATTGTGAAAAGCCTTACGTCGAATGATGGGATGTGGAAAATACTCGAATGCGGCTTTCTCACGAATGATAATCGCGGCTTCTTCGTTATCGCGGCCTTGTGCGTCTGCGGCATTCAAGATAACTAGCGCAGACAGTGAGTTGTTGATCTCTCTCGCTTCCTGGATCAGGTCGTCGAGAGGCTCGAGCGACCACACGTCGAAGGTGGCCGGTAGAACTGGGACAAGTAAGATATCGGCCACCGTGAGAGCGGCTCGCAAACTGGATGTGTCCCGACCCCCGACGTCGATAATAATGTATTCGTACTTGGCTCGCAGCAATCGAACTTGCGTGCGAATCTCCGGTCCACGCAGCGAAACGGCTGTATAGCCCGGTGCGCTGAGAATGTCAGCACGGAGTTGCGTGAATGTACGGGCAGTCCCCTGATCATCTCCATCGACCAGCAGCACATCGTTCCCCCGAATAGCCTGACTAATCGCGAGGTTCACCGCGAGAGTCGTTTTGCCCACTCCGCCCTTCATGTTCCCCACCGCGAGGATGAGAGCTTGCTTCACCATGCCACCGCCGGACAATATCGTTGAGGTATCGCACAAGTTCCATCCGCTTCGCCCGTGTCTAGCCAATCGCTTCCCTTTCGCCAACTCAGAGAACGGCTTGGTCGTGATAGCGGCCCTTCGACGTACCGCTCCTGTCTCCGCAGTAAAGCAGGGGAGTGTGCCGCCCATGTTGATTTAGCCATAGATGGATTCCACCTTGGAGGACGAGAACGCTTCCAGATTTCCCGTATTTGTGACCGTTTGCACGGCTTTGACCGCTTGCGCCCGGTTGATCGGAAGACTGCTGCCATCCGGACTTATGTGCGCCGGACAGTCAGGCCAGAGCACTCGGATCGAGTCGAGCCACTGCTCGAGCTTTTCGCGAAAGCGCCGCGGTCGTGCATACTCGACCGAACCAATCTGCATCGCCAGTCCAAATGAACCCAGCAACGGAATCGCCTCCGGGCCCTTCGCGACGAAGCAGCGATACGAAAGCCACATAAACAAATCCAGCACGGCGGGTGCTCCGGCCAGAACTTTGACAGCTTCCAGATCAGCGGGAATCGGATGAGAGGCGATCTTGACTGTGATGCTCTGGCGTGGCCCACTTGTGATGGCCAGATTTGGCCCACTTGGGTAGTTTCTAGTTTGCCTCATTCCGATCGGAGCTGCTGACGATCGCTCCGGCGGGAGTGAAGCCTGGCGACGCCCGAAGGGCGGCGCGTTTCAGGCGCAACGGACGCCGGAGTGACCGTCACGACGTGCCCCGGCAGCTTTCATTTCTTTTTCCTCCCTTCCATGGTTCGCTTGAATCGGAACGATTCGGTGCCGGTCTCGATGATGTGAGCGCGATCGGTGATCCGATCCAGCAGCGCTTTGCACAGCCGTGGATTGGGAAACACCGATGTCCATTCTGAGAACGGTAAATTCGTCGTGACGATGAGTGCGGCTCGTTCCGCCCGGTCGGAGATGACCTGGAACAGGAACTCGGCGCCAACATCGGCGAGTGGCACATATCCGACCTCATCGAGGGCAATCAGCTCGTATCTCATCCACCGCATCATCAGCCGCTTCACTTGGCCGTTTTGTTTTGCCTCGATGAGTTCGTTTACCAAAGCGGCCGCTGTGATGAATCGGACGCGTCGCTTCTGCTGACACGCTGCTAAGCAGAGTCCGGTCGCTAAGTGGCTTTTACCCGTACCGCAATCGCCTATTAAGACGATCGGCTCACTGCGCTCAATGTAGCCGCCCTGTGCCAGATCGCGGATCTTCGCTGCTACAACCTGCGGGGCTTTGTTGAAGTCAAACTCCTCCAACGTCTTCATCCGCGGTAGCTGCGCATCGCGGATGCGATTGGCAATCGCATGCCGGTCACGTTCTTCGCACTCCATAGCCAGCAACGCTTCCAGATAACGAACATGGCTGTGCTGTTCTTTAACGGCCTGCTCGGCGAGAGGAAGGAAGTTGGCTGCGATGGCAGGTGTACGGATCATTTTGCAGGCTTGCCGGATACTGGCCTGTTCCAAAGCCTCTGTGGGGTGAGTCATTGGATCACCTCTTTCCGCGATGTCGGCTGATGGCTCAACAGCGCGTCGTATTCGTCCATCACCGGCATGGGTCGCTCAAACTGTTGCAGTTCTTCCGCCAAGGCTAGGGCGTAGCGCTTACGATCGGCAGCGTCCGGCATCTGCAGAATATGCATCACGGCGGCCGTATCACTGACACCTAGGCGCAAAGCTTCCTCGACGGCCGCAATCAAGCGCGGCCATACATTGCCGGGTGTACCGGCGCGCACCAGCGCAATCATCTCGCGAGTGCCCTTCGCCCGGCCATGGCGAGTTTCCAGTTGTTGCCAAAGCGTATCCATGCACTCTGGCCAGCGGCCAGCCGCACGCCATTGTTGTAACGGTGTGGAGTTCCGCATGGCGCCGGGTTTCTTTTCCAATACGTCCAGGTAATGTTCGAGATTCAGAATGTGGCGGCCATGCCCATAGCTGCGTTCGTGCCGCGCCGTGAGTTCGCCGTCGCGCCGCACTTCAATGTGCGCCGGCCACACGCGAGCGCTGACTCGGGAACCAGGGTAGAGCGGAGTGGAGTACCAGTTACCTTTGACTTTCACTTGGCCATACCCGTCCACGATGACCGGATAAATCGTCTCCGAGATCTCGAACCCTTCCGCTACGAAAGGCAGTAGATGTGGTTGTTCCTCTCGCATAGCGTCACCGACGACAACTTTGCGACCACTCACCAAGTGCTGCTGCGCTTCCACGCAACGTGCGAATAGCCAAGTGTTGAAGCTATCCAGATCAGTGGATTCCGGCACCGGCACTAAGCAGTTGCGCCGGAACCAGCCCAGTTCCATCTCTACGCCGCCTTTCTCATTGCCCCGCGCCGGCCGGCAGTACTCGCTTCGAAATCCCCAGTGGGAACGGAAGGCAATCATGCGTTCCGTCTCCTGTCGCTCGTAGCCACGCAAGATCTTCTTTACAGCAGCCGCGAGGTTGTCATAACGCAGCGTGCAGAAGACACCACCAAAGTAAGCGAACGCATGCTCATGCGCTTCGAGAAACGCTTGTTGTGTGGCGTTCGTGTAAGCGCGGTGAAACGCACCGCCGCTGTGCATACTGCGCATCGCGAAGAACTGCAGTGTCCGTGCTTCGCCGCCCAGCTTTACCTGCGCTTCAAACCAATCCACTTGTGCTTCCTGGCCGGGCGCGTAACTTTGTGGAACGAACACTTCGCGCTGCGCCAATCCTATGGCTCGTTTGCGGTCACGTACATACTCGCGCACCGTGGACTCGGCTACCGGATGCTCTGGCTGTTCCGCCAGTAAACGATGCCAGATGCGGCGTGCCGTATGGCGCTGTTTGCGCGGGGCTCCGCGGTCCAACTCCAGAATGTTGTCGATGAACTGTTTCAGCGGGCCCAGTTTTGGGAAAATGCGCTCTTGCTTTTTCCGTTCGGGCGGCACTGCACTCGCGAGCGCCTGCCGCACCATCCGTCGATGAACCTGATACCTCCGGGAGAGCGCCAATATCGTCTCTCCTGCCGCATGCCCGCGTCGGATCTCTTCGAATAACTCCACCTTGACTCTCCTATCCATCCCGGGATCTTGTCATCCCAAGGTTTCCAGGTGGGCCAAATCACTCCATCACAGTGGGCCAAATCTCGGCATCAAAATCAGATCTCCTGATAAAACTCATCGCTGAGGGAAATCACGTTTTCGAACTGATCGGAGAGCGGGCATTGATCGGGATCTCGGCTGTACCAGATCTGCGCTTCGCTGAAGAAACTGAAGCGCGAGCGCTGGACGACTTTGGCTTTGCCACTGAAGGCATCCGTCCCAAAGAAGATCGTGGCTCCGAAGATTCGCTCGAACGCGGCGATCAACCTGCGATATTCCTTGCCACCCTTATGCATCCCGAATGTTTCCAGCATCTCCGCCGCCGTGCGGAAACGAATGGTCTGGCTTTGCTGCCGAACGGCCAGCGTCGCCAGGTAAATCGGCACGATCCGGTCCTGGCCGAACGGTAGCCCATAATGCGGATGTCCAGTAATCTGGAGAGCAAAGTTGCCATTGCGGCGCTCATAGAGCATCTCGCCTTGCCGGGGCTTACGCACTGGTAAACCACACAGGACGAAGGGCCGGGAACTGAACCCGACGTTCTGCTTTACTTCTTCGCGCTTCCAGCGCACGCTGCAACTGCCTTCGGCCTGGCGAAGCTTCTGTTTCGAAATCACCAGTTCCGGCATCAGCCTTTTCAGAGCGGAGCCAGCGGACTCCATGCCGCCGTTTCCGGTTATCCCGCCAGACAGACTGCGGGCATTTGTGTTCTGCAACCCTCACCTCGCGTCTGCGTCGAACGGATTCGACGCAAGTTGGGCGAAGGAAACTAGGGTATGACCGCTTAGATTTCGGGAGCCAATGAACCAGCCGGCGAAATTAGTTCAATTAGTTCATTAAGCCGGCTTTTCGGGCAAAACCTTGAGACACATGAGACGTATGAGATCAGGAGAGACGCCATAGACGCATTTGTTCTTTATTTACAATCGACTTACAATTTCCCAAGCTGGACGTCGCCGGTTCGAACCCGGTCTCCCGCTCCCTGTTTTCAACAACTTAGCGAGTTCTGGCAGTTTATTCCGCACGCTTAACTTAGTAACAGCCTACCTACCGTTAGTGAAGTCGTTGATAACGTTAGTTGACCTTGTCGGAATGTCTTTTCATTTACGCTGGCATTCGCTGGGGCCAACGAAGCAGGTACAGGCCGCAACTATAGTCTTCGGCCATCCTCATCCACCACTCCAGAATGCCCGTAAAACGAACTTCCAGCAAGGCAGAAACGAAGCAGGTTTTTGGCCAGTTACGTAAACCATCTAAAATGTTGCGGGCCGGGCTGTATGCCCGTATCTCCACGCTCGATCAGCAGACGCTTCCGATGCAGATGCGTGCCCTGCATGACTACGCTGCGAACCGTGGCTGGGCCGTCGCCATGCAAGTCAAAGAGGTTGGCTCTGGTGCAGTGCAGCGCGAACAACGCCAAAAGTTAATCGAGGCTGCGCGGCGACGCGAGATCGATGTCGTGCTGGTTTAGCGGCTTGATCGGTGGGGCCGTTCTCTACTCGACCTGGTCACCACCCTCCAGGAACTCACTGATCTCAGCATCGGCTTCGTGTCACTCAGCGAAGCGCTCGATCTGACCACATCCACCCGCCGAGCGATGGCCGGCATGCTGTCCGTGTTTGCCGCCTTCGAACACGACATCCTGCGCGATCGCGTCCGCGCCGGACTGGACCATGCCCGGCAAAGCGGCACACGCCTCGGCCGACCCGCCACTGCAGCAACCAAAGCCGTGGAAGTCAGAAAACTCTTCCGCCAGGGAATCAGCAAATCCGAGATCTCCCGGCGTCTGGACATCGGCAGAACCTCCGTCCGCCGCATATTAACTCAGAAAAAAGCCTGACCTAACGGGTTTACGCACGGTCGCCGAAAACTCACGCTTCAAATCTCTAGATGAACCGACTAAGTGGCGCAATTCACGATTATCTTGCGGCAGAAGTATCCAGGTGCTTCACGAGTTCAAACTGCTGCCCGGCTAATTCTGCTTTGCCCAGCTTTTGATAAACCCGAGCCAGTTGATAGTAGAAGCTAGACTCTGTCGGACGCAATGCAATTGCTTTCTTTAAAGCTTGAACCGCGTCATCGTAGCGCGATAGCGCGATGTAAGACTTACTTTCCAGCACAAACACCTCGCTATCGTTGGGATCTCGATTAGCAGCTAACTGTAGTTGCGCCAGAACTTGCGAATGTTTCACCGGCTCCTTACTTAACAAACAACGAGCTATGAGCAAATCCAACATCGGGTAGTCTGGCTTCACTCTCGACAGATCGCGCAAGTAGGCGAGTTCCTGCGGTTGGTCACCGGTCTTGCGCGCTGCATCTGCAAGCGAAATGTAGGCATCAGGCGTGTTCGGTGCATTTCGCAGCAACATCTTTAAAATCGCGCTACCTTCCTGATAACGTCTCGTCCTCACCAGATCTGCGCCCAGGCCGAGCAAAATTGCTCCTGATTGCGGGAAATGGCGCCGTCCGTTTTCCAGTGCGTTCACGGCCTCCGGATACTTTTGCATTTGCTCCAGCAGGTCTGCCAATGCCAGGTAATTATTCTCTTGCGCAGGATTCAGATCAATCGCTTCTTGTAGATACCGAACTCCGTCCTCCGGCTTATGCAGACTCTCATAACTGAGCCCCGCGATTCCCGCCGCGGCTCCTCGCAACTCCTTCGCCTGGTCAGCGCGCTGTTCGACCGACACGGCCTCCCGCAGCGCGTCGTCATAAGCGCCGACGGTATTCTCTAGTACCGCCAGTTGCAGTCTCGCGTTCGCATCGTCTGCTGCCTTTTGTGAGCGCATCGCTTCTGCGACCGCTAAAACGAGAAGATTTTGCTCTGCCAAAACTCTTGCGAGTGCGGTATGCAGCTGAGCATCACGCGGAAAGCGCGCTGCTGCCTCTCGCAGATTTCCCTTCAACGCGTCCATGTCTTGCAGCGAGAAATTTACCCGCTCCTGCATCAGCAGCGGCATGCCGGTTGTCGGCTGCAATCGGTCTGACGTGCGCAGTGCTTCCCGTGCCTGCCTGAATTCACCCGCAGCAGCTTGCGCCACACCCAGGCCGTAAAATCCCCTTGCACTGCCGGGTACCAGGCACACCGCTTCTTCGTACATTTTGATTGCATCGGCGGGGCGGTGTTGCTGAATGGCAGCCTCTGCCGCGCTGTCTAAGCGTTTGAACTCTGCCAGCTTCTCTTGTGTGCTCAATCCCGTATTGCAGTCAGCCGCTTTCGCCAATGTGGCCAAACACAATACGGCGGCGGCGAGAGCCTTGGCTTGCGACACCCTAGAGCACACTTGAATGAATGGGCTGGCACCAATTGAGTGCATAGGCGTCCTCACGCGATGGGTCTCTTAGTAGCGGCTGTCGTTTTCCTTTGGCATCCATCGCGCGGCTTATCAGTACGTGTTCGCCCGGCGTAGCTTGCCATGCATAGCTCCACCTCACCCAGCCGTAGGCGCTCTTAGTTAGATCCAGCCTTGCCGCACTCCACATATTGCCACCATCTGAACTGAAGCTCACCTCCTTGACGGCACTTGTTCCCGACCAGGCAAAGCCCCAAACCAGGTGCTCACCCGCGGTCAATTTTGACCGTTGAGCGGGCCACGCCATTACCGATTTGAGTTCGATTGAAGACAGCCGTGCCACTTGATCGGCTCCGTTAACCTGTGTGACTCGGTTGTAGAGGCGGCTCATGCCGCTCTGGTGAAAAATAGTTTCGTGGTCGCTCTCGCGTAAAAGGCGAATGCGCGTTAGCCACTTTACCGAATTCATTCCATACCAGCCTGGCAACAGCGCTCGCGCCGGAAACCCATTGCGCTTCGGCAGGGTCAGGTCGTTGTACTTATATGCCACCAGGCTCTCGCCATCCTGACACTTCGCGAGTGGTACCAACTGCGCATACGGGAGTGCCGGGCGATCTTCAAAGAGCTGTCCCGAATCGGCACCCTCCAGCAAGACGAAGGCAGCATCCGCATCCGGCTGCGCTGTCTCCAGCAGGGCGGACAGCGGAACTCCTTCCCAGATACCGCAGCTGACGGCCGACCCATTGGCCGTATTCCCGGCACATTCCAGCACCGCCTCCAGCTTCCGGCTGGGTAGCTCGACTAAGTCGGCGAACCCCAATTCATATGGTTTGTGGACCGCGCCCTCAAAGCCCAGCGTCCAACTCTCCAGCGAGATCGGAGGCTCTTTGAAGTGATCGCGCACAAACAAGAGATCGGGTGTCGTAGAGACACCCTTCACCTTTTCCAGCGGATACGAAAGATTCTGAGGCGTGTCTGCCGCGAGCATCAAGCCGCCGACCAACCCGCCCCCCGCAATTTGAAGTAGTTCTCGTCTGGTCACTTAGAAAACGAGTTTAAGCGCTACCTGGATCACACGCGGTTCACGTGCTGTCGTGATCTGCCCGAAAGTGCTGTCTGCCAGACCAGTGTCCGGGTTATTGAATTGGGCATGATTCAGCATGTTGAAGAATTCAGCGCGCAACTGAAAATTCGTGTGTTCCGTTATAGCGAAAACCTTATGCGCTGCAAAATCGATGTTGAATGTGCTGGGCCCGATCAAAATATTCCGCCCGGCATTCCCGAACGTATTGTTCTGTGGAGCCCCGAAGGAATTTGTCGTAAACCATTGTGTCAGCTTGTCGTTGGTCGATCCTTGCGTGTAGTGGGGAGTCGAAAGCACTTGCGCCTGATCATTGCCCACTTCGGGAAGACTGAACGAGTAATCTCCGCCGGATGTGATATTCAGCGGGAATCCGCTTTGCCAATTCAGAATCGTCGATGTCTCCCAGCCGCCCGCTACTACCTTGGCAATTCCCTGCTTAGGCGACGGCAACTGCCAAAGGTAATTCAGCACTAAGCGCTGGGGCACGTTGAAGTCCGAAACACCCCGGTAAGCACGGACATTGTACGGATCAATGACATTAATGCCGCACAAGTCGGTCTGGTACGAAACCTCATCGATACTTCTGCTCCAGGTGTAGTTGGCGCTTGCTGTGATCCCGTGTGAGAACCGCTTATCCACTTGAACCTGCAGTGAGTGGTATTCGGAATTGCCGTCCGACGAGTCTTGTGTGACTTGCTGAAACTGCTGATACGGGCGTCTGTCTTGTTCGTTGTCGCCGGTCGCATCAGCGCTGGGCAGTGGCGCATTCACATCCGTGTTGTACGCCAGATGCGTGCCTTTCGACCCCACGTAACCCAATTTCACCAATACGTCCTTCGCTACCTGGTGTTCAATCGTTAAGTTCCAATTCATCACTTCGGAAGGGTGCCAGTTTGGCTGATAGGAAACAGCCAACGATAAAGGCAATGGGAAAGTGACGTTATGAGGTGGCACAAACGGCGCAAACTGCGCCGGGAAAGGATTGGCCGAACCTTGATATGGGTTCATAAACGGGGTGCCTAAGAACTGGTATTGCGGACTCCACGGTGCACTGTCCACCATGTTGTTGAAGGCCTCCACGAATGGCGGTTGGTAGAAGATCCCCCATCCTCCTCGGATTGTCGTCGTTCCCTTTCCGCCCACGTTGTAGGCGAAGCCAACGCGTGGACCCAGATCCACCCAGCTCGATTTAAAACCGCCTGCCGGACAGCTTGGATCGCCCCCAAAGAGATATCCTTCCGGAGCGTTGGGAAATTTTTGTGATTGATGGCCGGGCAGAAAACATTCGGTCCGTCCCAACGTGTCGCTATAAGGAACGAACGGATCCCATCGCAGCCCCAGGTTCAATACCAGGTTCCGTGTGGCGCGGTAATCGTCCTGGATGAACAGGCTGCCCAGATTCGCGCGTCTTGCCGAAAACTCGCCCCCGCCCTGGACGAATTTGCGTGCATACCCCAACATGAAGTCAGAGAGCGCATTGCCGCTGTAGTTGGTGCTGCTAAAGGTGAATGAACCGTTCTGGCGGTAGGTGTTGATCAGGTCCACATCCTCCTTTAAGTAATCTCCTCCAAAGGCCAGCGTGTGATTCCCGATAACCCAGTGCACGCTGTCGGAGACATGGTAATCATCACGATTCACCTTGGTTGGATGTCCCGAACTAATGCTGAAGTAACCCGAAACGCTAATGGCCAGTTCGGCCGGCGTCGTACTCGCGATCGGTATGCCCAGACTCGCCAGGCTGAAAGGAGCTCCGCTGGTGACGGTTCCATTATTTCGGTTGTACGAGAAGATTAAGCTGTTCAGCAGCTTAGGCGTAACGGTAAACGTGTCGCTGACGGCTGCCCCTTGATCGAATAAGTCGAAGCCGCGGCGTGATGACAGGATGTCCGTCGTCCCCAACACCGCGTCCGTTCCGTAGCGGGAATAGAAATAGCGGCCGTAAATGCGATTTCGGTCCAGATCGTAATCGGCGCGCGTCAGAAACTGATTTTCATGCTCGTTGTCGGGAAGGTTGTAATAGACAACTCCGCTGGGAGACGGCGTCGGTAACAGGCTTAAAATCTTCTGACTCGCCGGTGCGAAAGTGTTGGTCGGAATCTGATTATTCGGGTATGCCACGCCCGTAAATGGGTTCACTAACTGCCGTTGGGTAGACGAGAAATCTCCGTTTAATTGTGCCGCTGTAGGGACAGTGGCCGAGTTGCCTTCGGTCACGTCGCGTGATTGAGTCCCCTGGTAGGAGCCGAAGAAGAAAAGTTTATTCTTCAATATCGGTCCCCCGATGCTTCCCCCAAATTGATTTCGCTTCAGTTGGTCTGGCGCAGCGGCAAAGAAATTTCTCGCATTCAAGTCGCCGTTTCGTAAGAAGTCGAAGGCTGAGCCGTGAAACCCGTTCGTGCCTGATCGCGTGACCACGTTCACCACCGCGCCGGAACCGCGTCCGAATTCTGCGCTGTAGCTGTTCGTCTGCACGCTGAACTCTTCGAGGGCATCGGGATTTGGGAACGGATTATTCACGTTCGTATAGGGATCCTCATTGCTGCCGCCGTCCAGGTTGTAATTCACCATATCCGTGCGGGCTCCATTCGCGCTTACCGACTGCGCACCCGGATAGGAAGTACTTTGTATCGTGTCTGAGCAAGCCGAAAAATTGCCCACATGCGTATCGGCGGTTCCCGGCGTTAGCAAAATCAGCGCGGCTGCATTTCTCCCATTCAGCGGCAGTTCCACAATGTTCTTGCGGTCCACTACCTGGCTTAACGCGCCTGACTGCGTCTGGACCATTTCGGAATTCGCTTGGACAGTGACCTGCTGGTTCGGGCTCCCAACTTTCATTATCACCGGCACGGTTGAGGATTGATCGGTCTTTACCTCGATGCCAAGCTGTTCGTACCGCTGAAATCCGGGTACTTGCACGCCGACGTTGTACATTCCTACCGGTACCAGCGGGAAAATATATCCGCCGTCACTCGCGCTTACCGTTTTCAAAGTCAAGCCAGTATTGGCGTTTGTTGCGACAACGTTCGCACCGACCATCGCCGCCCCGCTAGGGTCGGAGATATTGCCGGCGATCGTACCCGTCGGATCGGCGCCGCACAGTGCAAATGGCAGCGCGAGCAAAAGACAGAGAAGCAGCTTTGGATTCATAAAGAACACCCCTTTGGCACCTGTAGTTTTCACTCAGTTTGGGCGTATGGCGGCGGATTGTCAAGAACTATGTGGGAAATATTTCCTGGTTGAGTATGGTTCGTGGCACGCGATGCCGTAGAAGCGTGAACGCATTTAGCGCATCCAATGGATCTGCTATCCGATGGCTTTCGCAGAAATGTGATTGAAAATCGAGAAATGTTTTTTGGCAATCACCGGATGCCGTGTGTATAATCCCTGAATGTTGAATTCAGCGCCCCCGTTGCCCACTTTTCTCGCCGGAAGCGCAGAAGTACAAATCCATGCTTCGAGCAGCCTCGCGGGAAATGCGGCAGCCGAACGGTCAGCGCATTTGATAGGCACCGCTAGTTCAGAGCACGGCCGCGCCCGAATTATCGGCGCTACTGGTAATTCTCAAATTCCGTTGGTTGAAGCTCTCGTGCGCCAGCAGATAGATTGGAAGGCGGTCGAACTCTTTCACATGGATGAGTATGTGGGCATTAGTCCCGACCACTCGTCCAGCTTCCGCTATTGGATGCGGACTCGTATTGAAGACAAAGTCCATCCCGGCAAGATGCACTATCTAGACGGAGACGCTCCTAACTTGGAAGCTGAGATCCGGCGCTATACACAGTTGCTTATGGAGTCTCCCATCGATCTTGCTTTCGTCGGATTTGATGAGAATGGTCACATTGCCTTCAACGACCCTCCAGTTGCCAACTTCAGCGATCCGGCAACCGTTAAAATCGTCACACTGGATGAAGCCTGCCGCCGTCAGCAGGCGGGTGAAGGCCATTTCAAGGATGATGCGTCAGTCCCCCAACGTGCTGTGACCATCACTTGTCCGGGACTCTTTCGTGCTACCGCGTGGGTATGCAACGTTCCGGAGTTGCGGAAAGCGGAAGCCGTTTGTCAGGCACTCGAAGGCCCTATTTCCGAGGCTTCCGGCCTCGCTTGTCAGACGGCATCCGAAAGCGTTTGTCTTTCTCGATGAGGGTTCCGCCACCCGCTTGTCGCACTTCTCGGGACCGCGTAAGGGGACAATATGAAGCTGTCGCTAAGCTGTCGAGTGATTTCCGCGATCCGGAACTGCGCCTGTGAAGAGAGCTTGAAAACTTTCAACGAGTGCGACACGGAATTGACTTTCAAAGTGTTGTCTTATACGCGTTATAGCCGGTGGAGTCATGTAAGTTGCCGGATCGGGTGATCCCGGAGCCGGGAACGCACGCTGAGTTCCTCGCACAGATGGAAATTCTCTGTGGGCCGGCGGCGAAAGGGAAGATCTTTTTTCCGAAGTTCCCCGTTTCGGGGACCCAACTAGTCCTCCCGCCTCCCGGGTTCGTTCCCATCCAGATTCCCTTGCTCGCTGAATTTCAGACTTAATCCATGCAGCACCCAGCCGGCCGACAAGTCACGTGTCAGACAGGATAGTCTGATCCTACGACCGGTGTTGCTGTTCCAACGACAGCCCAGGCAGGTGGCAATTTATCGTCCGACCGCACTTTGATGAAATAGAGCGCCACCGCACCCGAGCAAATGACCGCTACACCCGCGTACAAACCCCACGACCATCCAAAAAGCCGGGCGATCATTGGAGTCAGCACCGGTGCAAAAAACCCTCCTATCTGTGCGCCCGTGTTGAGAATGCTCGAGGCGCTGCCCACATGCTCGGCCCCTAACTCCGTCACCGTCGCCCAGAATGGACCTTCACAACAAGCGGCGAATCCGAACGCGAGTGAGAAGCAGGCCACGGCAATCAAGCCTTTGTTGATTGTGCCGGCGCAGGTGAGCGCGGCAGCCAAAATAAGGGAGGCAATCGGCACCCAGCGGCGTCCGAATTGAGGACCATAGGATCGTGCCAGGCGATCCGAAACCAGCCCGCCCAGCGGCATGATCAAACCTTCCGCCAGGAACAGAACGGAGGTGTATCGTGCGCTCGCGGCGTCTCCCAAATGGAGGACCTGGCCGAAGTAGTAGTACATCCAATAAAAGAAAATGTATTGGAAATAGCCCAGCGCCGCATAAGCACTTGTGAGCAGCAGTAAGTTGCGGTCGGTCAGCGAAGCGAGCCACGGGGCCGAGGAGCGGACCGGTTTCGGAACTTCTACATCGTGCTTCTCCTCCGGCGGAGCGTCACGGGCGAACCAGTACCAGACACCGGCGAGCATGGCCGGAGCAATCGCCGCAGGCAGGAAGGCGGTGCGCCAATCGAAACGGGCAAGCAGTCGCGCAAACAGAACCGGAGATAGAGCGGCGCCCAACGAAGAACCCGCGATGATCAAGCCTTGCACGCGGGCGTGGAACGCTTGGGGTATCCAATTCCGCGTCACCATTGCGCACGCCGGATAGAGGGGTGCGGTCACAATGCCCAAGCCAAAGCGAATCGCCCACAGAGTTGCTGTCACGCTGATCCAGACGGGCAGAATCGTGGTTCCAGCCACCATGGTTAAACCCGTAAAGACCGCCGAAAAAACCCCCATGAGAGCCAGCGTGCGGCGTGCCCCTAAACGATCGGAGAGACGGCCGCCGGGAAGCATAAACAACGCATAGCCCAGGATGAAGGCCGAATAGACACCCCCCATCGCCGTGGGGGAAAGACCGAAGTTGCGCATCATCTGCGGACCGGCAGCCGTCATGATGATGCGGTCGAAATAGCTGATCGTGCTAAAGCCGAACAGCAGAACAACCAAAGTAAGGCGATGCGCGTTCAAATATCTCTCCGGAGCACTTGATCTTTGCACAGATCATAGCCCATGCAATGGGAAAGCGAACGCATACGTGCGGATCTAAGGACAAGGGCTGCCCCACGAACCACTTCGTCCCCCTAGCGAAGAGCGGCGCCCACCAGCTAGGCTGACCATCTTGGACCACGCAGAAAAAAGCTACGTCAGCAAAGAGCCAAGCTTCTTTGTCGCCGTGGGAAACTTCCCGATGCCCGCGCCGACAACTTCATCGGCAACCGTGACATACACATCGCCGACTGTCCCGGTCACCCGTGTATGCGCGCCTTTCGCCAGTTTCTTGCTTCCCCCGGCCACAATCATGGCCAGCCCGCTATTTTTGTGCGGATTAGCTTCGGCATGCTCGTGCGCAAAGACTAAAGTCGTGTGATCGAAGAGATTGCCATCGCCTTCCGGCACTGATTCCAACTTAGCGATCAAGTACGCAAACTCCTCCACATGCCAGCGGCAGATATCGCGCAGCACGTGCGTGCCATCGGTACCGTCCGCCCCGGAAACCTTGCTGACTGCGTGCGTATAGTCATGATGACGCGCCGAGGTATACCCCAGCCACGGAAAGCGCGTCAGGCTCTGACACTTGGTCAACATGTAAGAAGCCACTCGCGTCTGCCGCATCGCCAGCGCTTGTACGAGCAGATCGCTCTGCAGTTTAGCGATACGCGGCCAGTCCTTCATATCGCCGTCAAAGTCCGGCGGGTCCACGCGATGATATTCCGGCGGCAGTCCGGCAATCGAGCGCTCCAGATCCCGAATACCCGAGAGATGCTCGTCCACCCGCGTCTTGTCATCTCCCGGCAGCGTTTTCTCCAGTGCCGAAGCGTCCGCCAGCACCGTATCCAGAATGCTGTGCTTCCGATTCACCCAGCCCTCTTCCCGTGCTCCGAACAGCCGGTCGAAGAGCCGGTGCGGAATCATCTCCGGCGGCAGGGCTCGCTCATATCCCGCCCAGCTCATGTTCCGTTGCATGCTCTCGCCAAACGATTCCTGCGCTACTCCGATCTGCAGCGAGCGGAAACGCGAATCGCCGCCGATCTTACCCGCAATGATCTGGTCGATGGAAGGTCCGCTGGGGCCACGTCCGGTAAAATCCATACCGGTCATCAGGCCGCTCATCGAGTTGGTATGGCCGTTGCCTTTGCCGCTGGCCGCCGCGTTGTCCACGCCGCTCAGCACGTGCACATCTTTGCGCCATGCGGCCAGCGGCGCAAGGCATGGAGTCAACTCGTAATCCGCGCCTTCCTCCGATGGAATCCAGTAGCGTTCGGGAATTCCATTGCCGTTGAACCAAAGCACAAAGCGGTTCTCAATGGGCTTCTCCACCGCTGGCGCTGCGCCCGATCCGGCGCTTGCCGTAGTCGTCCCGGCTGCATAGGCCGTTCCGATGGAATTGAACATCGATACCAGTGGCGGCAACCCTATTGCTATCCGTGCTCCCGCCGCCGTGATCCCTTTCAGCAGGGACCTGCGGGACGTTCTAACGCGGTCCGTGATTATCTGCGACATGCTGCAATTCCTCCTTGTTTGGGGCCGTTCTGACGTGTCACTGGTCCAGGAAAGTCCCTCAGGACCATCAACGAAACGATGAGCTCTTTAAACCGAAAACCTGAATCGCGGAAGTTGTCCGAAACCAATCTGGATCAGCGGGCGATCCGCCGCCGTGTCCATCCTTCCGGCCTGAAACCGGAAATACTGCTTCACCACGCATTCCTGGCACTGTGAACTCTTTGCCAGCACTGCGCCCAGCTGCTGCGGCGACGTAGAACTGCGAATCGGGAATCCCGGCCACATACGCGCTCGTATCCAGCGGCAGAGTCACCCTTCGGACGGGCTTATGGCTGTCTCCTTCGTCGTCGTCCTCCTCGGATGTCTTGCGAAACTCCAGCAGGAGTTGCTCTCGCCGCTGCCCAATCGCATCGAATTTTTCCAGCCCGAATCCCACTCCATCCATCAATTTGTGGCAGGTGGCGCACGAGGCAGTTGGTGGTGTGTTCGGACATGCGGTCGCGGTTGGTCTGCGGTTTTGCCTCCGTCACCGGCGGCAGGTTGGTGTTCACTCCCGGCGGTGGATCGGGCACATGCTGGCACAGGAACTGCTCCCGGACAAACAGCCCGCGTGCGGTGGGCGACGAATCGTCAGGCTTCGCCGTGAGCGCGAGGAACAGCCCCTGCCCCAGAATGCCCGCGCGCTCCGAACCGGCCGGGAACGCGACGCGATCGAAATCTTTCGCGGGCGCCGTGACGCCATAGATGCGCGCCAGATCGGGGCTGACATAGCCATAATTCGGCCGTAAACAGCGTCATGAAATTGCCGTCGTTCCACACCAGGTCGGAAACGAACATGCGCGCCTCGGTGGTCATGGCGTTGGCCGTTTCGCGCGTAAAGTACGGGAACTTCCGCCGGTCTTTGCTCGCCGTCAGCAGCCGGTCGAAACGCAGCCACTGGCTCACAAACTCGTCCAAGCGAATCGTGTGCGCGCGGGTCCGCCAGCATCCGGCGCGCCGTCTTCTCGATACCCGCCGGCGTCTGCCAGATCGCCCCGCTCGGCGCCGCGAACAGTTCCGCGTCAGGCATCGTGTCCCACAGCGAATAAGCCAGCCGGTTGGCGGTCGCCCACGGCTTCAATTTCGGATCGGATGTCGAATTCAGCCAAAACAGGAAATTGGGCGACTGCAGCATGGCTTCCACCACCAATCTGCGCGCCTTTCAGGAAATCGGGTTGCTGCGCAAGCAGCGCTTCGTAGCGCTGCTGCTCGCCGGGCTCCAGCGGACGCCGAAACGCCTTTCGCCCAAACTCCCGCACAAACCGTGCGCCGCACGCAGCCGATGGCTTGCAGGGAATAAGTCCATGCGTATCGCCGCCCCGAAATGCCGACCGCGCCAGTTTTTCGGCCGCATCACTGTAGGCTTCCACCAGCAGCGGCGAAAGGCTTTGGCCGCGCGACTGATTCCGGAAGCCGTTGATGAAGTCTTCCGGGGGAAACTGGTTGGCCGGAGACGTCTGGTCGCCCAGCAGATCGCGGACGGTGTGGTTGTACTGGCTGTGCGTCAGGCGCCGCAGTTCCGCATCCTGCACCACTGCCCCCGTGCCTGCGTTTTCCAGTTCGCGATAACGCAGCGCGGTTGCCAGTTCGGGCCCGGAAAGCCGCGTCAACCTCGCGATCCACGCTTTCAGAATGGCTTCTTCCGGGCTACCTTGCTTAATCCGCTCGCCGCCTGTGTGCGGAATGCGCGCCGTCGGCTTCTTCCATAACAGAGACGACTCCGGATGGTCCCGGTCGACCAGGATTACCAGTGAATTCCCGAACGCCTCGATCTTCGATGCCGGAGCATCGGCGTCGGGAAAATGCAGCCGGGTGGCGGACGCCACGCCCTCAGTATTGTGACAGGCGCGGCAATTGGCCTTTTCCAGAACCGGATACAGTGTTGTTTGGAAATCGGGATCCTGCGCCCATAGGGCGCTTCCCACCAAGCCGATCAGAACAAGCCGCTGTAGCAAAAATACCCCTGATGTGAAATCCGGAAGTTAAGCGCACCGTTAGGACGCCTAAAGTAGAATATCGCAATAGATGCGCCAGATTACTGCAGCACTCCTCTTTTTTGTAGTCTCGGCCTCCGGCGCGACCCAGCGCGACACCGCCGAATGGGTCCTGCGCTGGGAGGGCAGCGTGATCCTGGAAGGCGCGAACCGGCCCGTGCGTGACGTATTGCAACTACCCGCAGGCGACATTCATGTCACAGCCATCGACCTGACCGGCGCCGTGATGCACCCAATCGAACTCCGCAAGCTGACAGGCCTGCCTGACCTTCGCGAGCTGTATCTTCCGGGCCCTATCTGGAATCCCGGCGCGGGAAAGGAAGACAAAACCGGCGTCTTTCAGTCACTCGCCACGCTGACGTCCGTCGAACGCTTGTCCTTCGGGTGGCACTTCAATGCGGAGATCGAAGTGGACGATAACGATATCCGCCAGTTGGCTCCCTGGTCTGGCCTGAAACAACTGCGCTGCTCTCAGTGCAGCCTCGAGAAAGCCGATCTCTCCGCCTTCCACCAATTGCGCGATCTCGACCTCAGCTACAACCCCTTCACCGATGCCGGGATGGCGGGCCTCGCCGGCCTGACGAACCTGCGGCGTCTTATGCTGCGCGATACGTTGATCACTGACGACGGTCTGAAATATCTGAAGGATCTGACAGCTCTCGAAGAACTTGACCTCTCCGGAACGCGGGTGACCGACAAAGGAATTCAATACCTTCGCGGCCTGAAATCCATGCGCCGCTTGAACCTGCTGGGTGCGCAAGCCTCCGATGAGTCGATGAATGTTCTGTCCGGAATGCCATCTCTGGAGGTCTTGAATCTCTACCGTACGCGGGTGACGAATTCGGGCCTTGCCACCCTCCAGTCGCTGACGAAGCTGACGGAAGTGGACGTGCGCTACAGCCGGGTCACTTCTAACGGCGTGGAATCCTTGCATGCCGCCCTGCCGTCTGCCAAGATCCGCTTCGATGGCGCCTCCCCGCCAAAGACAAAATTGGCTGGCGCTGCCCGTCCTGCGGACTCCTCCGACGAAGCGATTGCCGCCTGGGTGAAACACATGGGCGGAGCTGCGGAGTTGGCCGGCGGGCATCTCACAACCATCAGCTTGGCGACTACTTCGCTCAGTGACGCCCAACTGGCCTACCTCCAGGATCTCCGCACCCTGCAAAAACTGGACCTCCAGGCCACCCAGGTTTCCGATCTCGGGTTGACGGCAGTACAGCGGCTGACCGGCCTCCGCGAACTCAATCTCAACAACACCACCGTCTCCGACACCGGACTCGCAAAGCTCGCTCCGTTGACAAAGCTTCAGGCTCTCAGCCTGGCCGGAACACTGGTAGAGGGGACCAGTTTGTCGCGCTTGGCCGCTCTGCAGGATCTTAGTGCCCTGGATCTTTCGGGCTCCCATGCCGGAGATCGCGGCCTTTCCGCCATTGCCACCCTATCCGGTCTGCAAAGTCTTCGCCTCCGCTATCTCGATATCACCGACGCCGCCTTGACGAATATTTCGAAGCTCACGCGGCTGGAGAAATTGGACCTGACGAGTACTGGGATTGGGGACCCAGGACTCAAACAAATCGCTACCCTGACCAACTTGCGCGAGTTGGATTTAAACCACACCGCCGTCACCAACGACGGACTCGCCGCATTGAAACCGCTGCAACAACTGCAGCGGATTGAGCTGTTTCGCACCCGCACCACTGACACTGGTGTTGCTTCCGTATCGGAATTGAAAAACCTGCTGATTGCAAAGCTGGATTACACTTCCCTGGATGATGAAGGAGTCGCCTCCCTTAAGACGCTTCCCAAGCTTCGTGAGCTGAGTCTGGATGCCACGAGCGTCACCGATCACGGCGCCGAGATCCTTCAATCCATGACCGCGCTCAAGAGCCTCAACCTCTACCACACGCTCGTCACCGAAAAAGGAATGCTTGCGCTCCAGACCGCGCTCCCCGAATGTAAGATCGTCTTTGATCGCGACTCAGCGCTGCCGAACCGGAGGGTCAAACAATGAAAATTTTAATCTCGATGTTGCTGTGCGCGGTTTCTTTGGTCGCGGCCAGCCCGAATGCCGGCGAAGATGCTCAATGGATCAGCAACTTGGGCGGGTCGGTGATCCGGAACGCTCAGGGCAGCGTCACGGGAATCATCCTGCGTGGAACTTGGGTCAGCGACCAGGACCTACGCCGCCTCGAGCAGTATCCGGCTCTGACGGACCTTGACCTTTCCCTGACGCACATTACCGACGAGGGCATGCAGGAGATGAAGACCTTGCGCGGTATCACCGATTTCAGCCTGTATTTCGCCCAGTACGTCACGGACGAGGGCGTTGCAGCCATTAAAGATTGGAAAAAACTGAAGCACTTAAATTTGCAGGGTACGAAAGCGGGCGATTCGGCCCTGGAACATATCGCGGGAATCACAACCCTCGAATCGCTAAACGTTGGCTCCACGTTGATGACCGACGTCGGGCTTGAGCGATTGACCTCGCTGCCAAATTTGAAGGAACTGACGATGGGCGGCAACGAACTGGGCGATGCCGGCCTACAGGCGCTTCGCCAGATGCCCGGGTTAACCTATCTCGATTTAAGTGGCCGGCAGGGTAACGATAAGAACGTCTGGACCATCGCGATGACGAACCTAGGACTCAGCGCCGTGCTGACGCTAAAGAACCTACACGAACTCCGGTTTGCCTGTACCTCCACTGCCGTAGGAATCGAAGGATCCAAATTCGGAGAAGTCAGCACACTGAGCGTGACTGAGGAGTGGCTGGAAAAGATGAAGTCGCTGCCCCAGCTCCAGGTTCTCCGGGTCCAAGGCTGCAACCGGATCAACGACAACGCGGTAGCGGCAATATTGGCCCTGCCCGCCCTGCGTGAAGCCGATCTGAAAGGCACCTCCGTCACGGAACAAGGTGCCGCCAAGCTGCGCGCAGCCAAGCCCGGCATGCTGGTCTATGTCGGCCCGTGGGAAGGGAAAGCCGCCGCCTACCGTAACAACTAAGTCCACCTGCGTGGGGCGCTTTTTATCCACGCAATTCGTCCGGCAATTTGCCTAAGCGCTGGTGGATGAGTAGCTCTCGGCCGTGTTTGCAACAACCGTCTCAAATCCCGCCAGCAGCGGTCGCCCGGCTACCCACCTTGATGGCAGCAAGGAGTGCCGCGGCGGTTTCTGGGCGAGCCACGTCGCCGTGACTCTGAATGATGGAATCTCCATTTAAGTTGAAGACCAACTTGCCTGAGCTGACGAAATCATACGATCCGTTTGCGGGTAAAAGGTTGGTGTTCATAACTTCAATATGCTGGGCTCCGTTGGCGCCCATTCCGCCAAACTTGTCATTAGCGTCCCCCAAGGCCGCCGCGTCATCACCATTTAAACGGGACGCTAGCGGATAAGCGGTGCCCACCGCGCTATCGTGCATTGAGTGAGTAATCAGAATCGGGCCAGTGACTTTGTGTTGATCGAAGACATTGTGAAAGAAGCCGCTTTCGCCCGGCTCGAAGTTGCTCGCTAAACCGTTATGCGAATAGGCAGCCTGCAGCAACAGCAGGGTCTGGATGCGAAGATGATTCGGGCCATCGACAACAGCCGTCACTAGTCTGCCGCCGAAGCTATGACCAACTAAGTGGAAATTCAGCGACTGGGGCGCGGCGCTCTGAATTCGTTGCAGGAGCGGATTTACTGAATCGCGCCCGATTTTGCCGGCGCGGTTTTTCATGACGTAATAAGTTGCGAAGTTCAGAAGCCTGAGTGCGCCTGCTTTTATGCCTGTGAAGAAATCTCCCAACCCAGCAGCGGCGCCCGGTGCGGAGCGATGCAACGCCGGGTTCCCGGCGAAACCTCCGAGTTCAGCACCGCCACCGGCGCCAATCTTCGGCTTTGGCACGATAGGAGCACCAAAGGATGCGAGCAACTTCGATCCGCCTTTGGTGTTCGCGTACTCTGAGACGGAGGTTGTGCCTTCTTCCGGCGAAAGCTGGGTTGCGTCTGTCTGTTGGTCCAACATCTGCCCCAAGAGAGAAACGAACTGATTCTGTTTGGCTTGGTCATTGTGAAGATCAGGGACCAAACTCTTCATTTGTTCCAGCTTCCCGTTCGCCGCGGCTTCAGCGAACAAAGGTTTCATATCTTCAAGACGCTGCAGAAGCACGCCGTCAGCAATAGGATCTTCGTCGGCCGAAGCAGCGCCACCCGGAATTAAGTCCGCGTCGGCAAACTTCTTCGACGGCCATAGAATCCCGACAGCGATTATGTGATCAGCCGCCGCCGGGTCAACCTGCTCAACGGAGTGAAAAAAGTCCCGATACAGGGTGCGCGCATCATTGAGATCGTTATTCCACCCGTGCGACATCACGACAACATCCGTGACTGTGCTGCCCGGCGCATTGAGCGCCGTGATGATGTCCTGTTCCTGCGCGGGCGTCACCAGGTTGCCGTCTTTATCGAACTCTACTTCTAAAATCGTTATGGCCATGCTGTCCTCGTTTTCCATTTCTTCTATACGGATTGGATCGCGCGCATCAAGTCCACCAGCCCGCGGCCCTGGAAATAAGAATCCCTGCCCAAATCCGAAGCAGTGGAACAGAAAAGCTGCTTCACCTTCTCCGGATTTCCCACATACTCCCGGCGAATGGACAAAAACGCGGCAATGACCCCAGAAACATGAGGCGCAGCCATGCTGGTGCCGGTATCTTCGACATACGTGTTCGTGGCGTTGCCGTTGCTCTTTGCGGTGGAACAACACGATAAGATTCTTTCGCCAGGCGCCACCAGATCAGGTTTCATACGGCCATCACCCGTCGGCCCCTTCGAAGAAAAATAAGAGACTCCGTATGTGTAGGGCTCATCGCGGTGAGTGGATCCCACCGTAATGGCCAGGTCGGCATTGCCAGGGTCATTGATGGTCAGCATAAAGCCGGCGCCGGTGGTCCGCTGATTGGCGCTGAGTACGCCGTACCCGGTATTTCCCGCCGCCACGACCACCACAACGCCAGTCCGGGACAGCCGATTCACCTCGACGCAAACCGGACTCTGCCCGCAGGCGTACCAGAGCGGGTCAAACTCATAGCCTACGCTCAGGTTTACTCCGTGGATTTTAAGGTTACGGCCGAAATCGTTAATGGTTTGTATGCGATCAATGGCGGCAATGATATTACTCACGTCGCCTTTGCCATCGCCGTCAAGAACCTTCATGCTGACGAGTTTGCAGGACGGCGCCATGCCTGCAATTTGCGGAATATCCTCGTCATACGTCTCCACCTGATCCCCATTGCCCAACTTCGTGCGCTGCGCTTTGGCAGGATTCTTATCAGAGACATAAGCACCCGCGATGATGCCCGCTACGTGTGAGCCGTGGCCGAAGTTATCCACCAGGGCGCCCGGCGCACCGCGATCATCCCCCCCGATTGTGAAGTCACAATGCTGTATCGGCAGCGTGACCTGCAACGTTCCTCGAGACGAGAAATGGTCATGCTTTGTATCGATGCCGGAGTCAATCACGGCCCAGACAATATCGGTTCCTTCCGCCAAAAAAGCACGCTGGGCGGCATCTGCCTTGACGGTTCTTACCGACTTGTCGATCAAGGGATTGATCGGATGGTTGTACCAGATGCGCTGAATGGAAAGATAGCGTCTGACTTGTTCGGGCGGCGTGGCGCTGCCTTTGGATTTCTCCACTGACTCCGCCGCCAGCTTCGCCATGGCGGAAGCGTGCTCCGCGAAGGCCCTGGTATCGTCCGCATCAACGACATCCAGGATCTGTTTGGGCGTCAGTTCCGTCTTGTAATAAGGATTTTGCGCGCTTCCGATTGATGGGGTATCGACACCGGCTACTTGTTTCACCAGTTGCTGGAGCTGTTCAACCGCCTTTTCCTTGCCGGCATAGTAGCCCTGATTCGCCTCCAAAATGACGGGAATCGGCTGCTCCGGATGCTCTGGTTCGACAACCATGTCCAGAAGCGGCTGCTTGATGGCAGTTCGCGTCACGTCGCGTCGAATATTCTCAAAAGTTTTCCGATTCAACCTGTCAGATTTCCGATTCACGCCGTCAGCCATGTTTGCACTCCCCGTGTCCTTTGAAGGGACTTAAGCTACGCGCCGGCAGTGGCCGGCTGCGGCTTTAGAACGCTTGCAACCTTGTAACCGGGCGCCAGAACTCCGTTGACGAACTTCAAATTGCCGGGCCGTAGTTTGGGGTTTTGACAGCGGACAACCACACTGTCGGCCAAGGTGGCGCCGTCGGCGACGATTCTGGGCTCCACTTGTCCTAAGCCATCGTGCGGCGGATGCATTGCTTCCAGGGCATAACTCGCATCCACAGGGAAAGCGAGCGCCGTCAAGACGTCCGGATCAAACTGCAGGCCCAGCGCGGCGGCTTTACTCACAATCCAGGCGAGCGGAATGTCACACAGGGCATTTGTTCCTGGCGGCACTTCCTTTAAACCACCTCCGACGTCCCCGTGATAGCCGGAAAACCAAACCTGTTCCAATGTCTGACCGGGTGAGGCCACGTTCCACAGTGTGGGCGGAAACTGCGGGCGTTTTTCGTCCAAGGCAAGCGCATGATAAGCGTTCAAGACGTTTGGGTGTAAGTTCGTGTCGAGAAACTCGGCGATGGGATCTACGCCTCCCACGACGGATGAGAGGCCGATCGAACCCACCGTATCCCAGACTCCAATCATCTTGATCTTTGCTTCGTCCATGTCGCAGCCGCTTAACTTCTTTAACAGGCTTGCCCTGTCCAGTCGGTTACGGTACGCATCGAATGCAGTGTTGACAAGATCGTTTGAGAAGTTTTGAGTCGGCAAGCCGCAAGCTGCGATCATTCCCGCCAGACTGCGCGCGGTGTAGGCGCCCCGGCTGAATCCAAAGATGAAAATCTCGTCGCCAGCCTCATACACATGAGCAATCTTCGTGTAGCCATCCTTGACCTTTTGCTGGATGCCAACACCCATAGCGCCTTCCACTAACTTGAAAACGAAGTTAGCGTCAGCGCCAACGCCGTCATCGTAGAACGGCATCTGATCAGCCGTGACCAACAGCGACTTATATATCCGGTAGACGTTCGTGTGGGAAGACGAGTTATCCCAGGTACCATCGGAACAAAATGCGATTCGCTTACTCACAGTGACTTATCCTCCAATTGAAGTAATCAGGCATGCTTTGCCAGAGCGGGTTCAGAATTGACGTCCAAGGTTTCGATCTGCGGTCCGGTGACGAGCATGCTTTTTGCGGCCATCTCACCCCCCGCGACGTAAGCCATCAATAGGCCCAACGGGTCACCGAAATGGTCGTGGGTCTTGCTCACGACTACCTCCAGAGATTTATTCAGATGCGCACGGGCGTTCGTCTGCCGTGCATCGTCGACACCTACCGGAGTGTTGCCCAGAAGCGTTTCTACTTCCTTGAGAGCGACGGCGGCAGTATTCATAGCTGACGCCCAACTCGTGATCGTTACAAAATCGGAGCCTACTGCTTCGAGCCTGGGGTCGGTTGAATCAAGGTCGAGTCCAAACAGCGGGCCAAAGGTCGCCGTATTCCCAAGGCTCTTCATCTTGGCCCATAGTGCGTCGCCATCTCCCAACTGGGCGAAGCGCAGTCGAAACTCCTGCCCGCTCTGACCGTCAAGAATAGCTCGCAAAGCCGACCTTCCGGCTGTTTCGAATTCTTCTATCGCGCGCGGCTCGTCTGAGTCGGTTAAGAATAGAAGCCGAGCCTTATCGCTGGTGTACTTTGTCTGGACGAAGAGAGTGGTCCGCCCGAAGTCCGCTTTTGTCAGACGACGATTTTCTTCATCAGGTGAAATAAGTCCGAGCACTCGCCCTATAGCAAGACCGTTCCGCATATCGTCTGCGCCGGTCTGGTCGTGGATGCTGAAGTACGTATGTCTCGCCAGGAAATCTGGCGGCAAAAGGCTCAGATTTGATACGTGATAGGCGGCTTCGATCACAAAAGTTTCGCTCAGCATCTTACGGAGGCGATTGTGGTCAAGTGCTGCAATCAAAACCAGGGCCTGAAGCCGGCTGGCGCTGGACGTGTCGGTGATCAAAGTCACCGCACCGGTGGCGCCATGTTCCACGGTGGAAACACGCAATAGCTTGGTCAAGGAGAGGTAGTTCGCCAATCCCAAAAAATTGACAACCAGCTTCTGGCTGTTCAGGTTACTCCGCGTAAAGGCATTCATCGTTTGCCTGATGCCGGCGGGAAGGCTACCCGCACTGCTCGTTAGGGGACGGAAGTCGCCTTTTAATGCCGACTCGATGGCTGCCTGTGATTCTGGAGACGTTGCGGCATCGAGGTCAATCTCAAACAACCAGGCAGCCTCGCTTGACCGCAAATCCGAAAAGGTGGTGGTTACCGAAGCCTGCAATTGGCTGGTGATTGCCCGTTTCAGCGAAGATTCGATGCTCTCAATCTTTTCTTCCCTGGCGACGGGGTCTTCTCCGGGAAGCGCCCGCCTGAATTCCTCTACATCGACCAACGGCTGACGGCTCAAGGCTTTGATGAACTTTTCAGTTAAATCAAAGGTTCCCACTTGCGCGGCAACGCCCGCCTCAGCCTCTACGCTGACGTCGAGCTCGCGGCTTTTGATGCCATAAATTCCCAGTTCCAGCCTGTGATCGGCAATTCGCCGCACCCTTATTTCGTAGCCCCCGCTAAAAGTGAGCGTGACGGTTGTCGCGAACGATCCGGACGCGTTAACATCCAGCGTTTTACCAAAGGGCAAGCTGGTAGAGGCGAGCATCTGCACCGGTGTTGCAAAGGTGACGCCCCCAGTCACGGTCAGCACACCATCGCCGGAGATGACGCATACCGTGTCCGCGGGAAATCCAGCCAGATCCGAAACCGTTTGTGGCAGAACAAAGGAGGCTGCCGTGGCCGAAAACGCGGAACCGAAGGGTGGGAACTTGTTGTCAATCCTTTGGAAGCGCCGATAGCACTTCAGCGTTAAATCCCGTTGGCAGGAGAGCCCGAAAGTCAGGGTTTCGGCCGTAATCGTCGCGCCGCCGGTGAGCGCGAAATTGAGCCCGAGCGCCAAATAGATTTCGCCAGCCGCCACGGGGATTGCGCTGAACGGGTCTTCAAAATCGAGGACTTGATGTTGCTCACCAATGAGTTGCAGCGAACCACCAGCATTCACACCAGTCAAAAGCTGGAGAGATCCAGCAGAAAGGGACAGTGGCTCCTGGAACGTCAAAGTCGCACTGATATTCGCCACCGGCACTTCATTCAGAGGCAGGTCCTTCAGTTTAAAGAACGCCGGGTAGATCTTCAGAAGCTTTGCGCCGGGTACGAGTGAACCATCAGACTGCAAGCCCAGGACCGGAGGAAGCAAGATTGCTGGCACGATAAAGATCCTTTCTAAGCCGCTACAAGTCTAAGCCTCTACAAATTAGGCGCTTGGCAAGGCGTGGCTGCTATTGCACGCTGAAGCCCAGATCGAAAGCACCATCCGAGAGCAGCGGAGTTTGCAGAAAGTGTTCGCGGCGCGCCCGCACGCCGGTCTTAAGCGGATCGGGAACCCGGGCTATTGTCTCTTCTGCCATCGCTGCAAGCAATTCGGCTTCTTTCATTCCCGCTTTTCGAACATCACTGAAGACCTTGGACGCTCCCCCAATCCCGAATTGATTCGCCACATCCAACAGGAACGCTGTGCCGCGCTCTGAGGTAATATCGGGGGCGAACTGACGAATCCTGTTGTAAGAACTGGCAAAGGCCTGGAGAGCCAATTGTACTTGCGCTTTTTGTAAATTCCTTTCGAGAGCGCTTTGCCTGAAACGCCCCAGCCATGGCTCTTCAATCAAATTGAAGGCAGGATTGCTGGCCGCGCCAGTCACCGGGTCGACGCCACCGGCCGGCTTCCGGCAATGGTTGAGAAGGCCGTCTGCCAGCGCCGAGTCTGCTCCGCCGAAAATGGAGACAAACAGATCACGATCGGCCGAGCAGAAAGCTGACAGAAGTTCGGCTAATCGTCCGGGTTTTTGCGCCCACTGAATCAGTCCGAACGACAGGCCTGCATGGTCCGTGTTCGGATTGAGGGCGGCAAACTTTCCCGCTCCTTCCATCTGAGCGACCAAGCTTAGAATTTTGTTCAAGCCGCCCGAAGGCACCTCCAGCACGAGCGTTAAATAGACCTCAGATGCGCGTGGATCAACCGCTACCTTGTCGAGAGTGGCGTGTAGAGTTTGAGCGTCCACGTTATCTGTTTCGTTCAGGCTGTTATCCCTTTGGAACAACTGAAGCGCGGTTGTCGTGTTCGGCGTCCATTGCCCGTATTGGTGGGATACGACCACCGGTACGCCACGGTAGCCGTGCCCGGCGAGCAGGTCCTGAATAGCGCCAATAGCCGCCGGCTGGGATTTCGAATTGATGGAGGCAGCTTTATCTCCATTCAGCAAATCGCCGAAATCCGGAAGGTTATTCAGCGTCAGTGTTCCGGCAGTGGGCGGTGCCAGTACCGGTTGTTTAACAAATTGCCGGGGCGTCCCGGCGGGGTTGGGCCTGTTGGTCGCGCCCGCCCAGATATAGTTCCCATCCGCAGTGGCGTACCAGCAGCTATTGCCCCTCACTCGTTCAGCCGCATCTTCAACGCCAACAATCTGTTCGCAACTTCCGGCCACGGCGACTCGCACGATGCGACTCGACGACGTGGGAGCCTGTCGGACATTTCCGTTGAAGATAAGCGTTACTTCACCAAACTCCTTGCCTTCCGGCACTGCTGCTTTCCGGCGAGCGGCGACTAACTGCAATAATCCGTCCCGGTCGAAGCCAATACCGGGGCATCGCGCTCCGGCCCGAATCTCCGAATGCAAAACAAGATGTTTGGAGTCCAGAGGGAACTTCCACCGTTCAGCGATTTCTGCAATCAGATCGGCAGCCGCATTGTTCTGGTCTTGCGTTAGCGGGCCAGCCCCCGCGCTCTCCAACTCGAGACCGATCGTATAGAGGTTCGGATTATTTCCCGCCTTGATTGATTCCCAGCTGGGTGCAACGACAATACCGGCGTGGAAGGCGGTGTCCTTTTCTTCAATGTACTGGTGGACTTCTCCGCTTTTGCCAACGCAATAGTGGGCCGAACGGAACGAGTTCGGCTGTTTGCAGCGAGAGTCGATCGCGCCCAGCGATTCGTTTGACTGGTGCAAAACAATGGCTTCGGGTGCAAAGCCGGCACGTTCCGAGCGGAAGTTCGAGGATCCGCAGCCCATCCAAACTTTGTGCATGGCCATCTCTTGTCCTAGGCCAGTATCGCCAAATCGCCCCGTTCGTCCGTGAGAATGGCGGGGTCGCCGTCCGATGCCGCCTTCGCCACGGCGGTTGCGTTGGCGGCGGCGCCTGCCAACTGGCGTTCCTGACGTTGTTGGTCATCCTTGACTGCCACGATGGACCGGAGCCGAATTAGATTCTGGAGCGCGTTGTACCAGAAAGGTGCACCAAGACTGAGCAGAACGGCGGAAAGAACGATCCCGAGTGCCTTAGTCAGTGCGTTATCCAACGACCACCGGTTGACCCAGTCGGACGCACTTAAGGGCATACCGATCAAGTTGTTGGTCAAAAGATCCTGTATCTCGGCTGGATAGACCTGCGGATTGAGCGCTTCCGCCTTGGCGACAAGCATATTCCTGAGCGCGTCGTCAGTGGAGAGCCGGCTCACCAAAGCGGAAACATCCAATTGGATCAGGAGGCAAATGAGAAGACCGCCGAAGAAGGTCACGTACCGCGTATGTTGCGTGAAACGCTCCGAAACGCGATCCATGGTTTGGTCAAACCACAGATTGATTTTGCCCAAAAACTGGCTGTTTGCCTGCTGCAGTATGGCAATTCGAGCCCGGGCAGCATTGGTCAGTTCGGGATGCGCCAACTCGAGTTGCAGCGCGAGCAGACCGATATTTTTTATCACCAAACTGATCTGTTGCTGCACCTGTGCCGGAGTCCCGGCGGCGCAAACCCCGGTAGCGACCAGCGCATCCTGCAGGGCTTTAGCGGCTTCGGCACTCAGCGTCTTTGGTCCTTCTCCAGAAGCAAACTCAAGCAAAAGCTTGGTCAGTTCCTCACGATGAATGACTGTCCCTAACTTTCCATTCGCTGCGCGCACCAGTGGATGACTCAAAACAGCGCCTGCAATCTCCTGCGCCACAGTCTCAGGAATACTGGGGTCCACCTGCCGCAAGATATCGGCAATTCCCTGTAAGAGATGCTTGCCGCGGCTATTAAAAAAGCCTGTGACGACCTGAGTAAATACCGTCACAATCATACTCAGCAGAAGCATAACTACCGATAGGCCGATCAAGATATCAAGGGTTTTCAACATAACAGTGTGCCGATACGAGATTCTGGCGACTCAGCGCGTGAAAAGTCAAGCATAAAAAGGCGCACCAACTCCAGCGTGAGAAACAGGTTGTGAGAGTAAGCCATCCGACAGTGATTTCGACACACCCTTGCTTTGCAAAGAGTTTCGAGATATTATTCTGGTCTGCTAATTGCATTCAGCTCCATCTTGCTGGGATCGAATCGATGGAAATACCGTTGCGTTGGCTGTAACAAACTCCCTGCACAATTCAGTTGAAGAAAAGGGTGGTTCATGAAAGCGATCCTAAGTAGTGGCGTTCATCCAAGACCTCGGGTTTGGCTGCTGGGGGCGGTGATTGCCTGCTGTTGCGCCCTTGCTAGTTGTTCGCCCGAAACGGGAGGGTCCAAGTACCCGGAGCCCACGCTTCGGTTCGCAAATTACACGCAGACCTGTGGCGGCATCCCCGGCAACCTGCCTGATCACTACGGCTACTATCTGAACGACCAACAGAAGTCCGGAGGCTGCACCTGGTACTTATGGCCCGGCGGCGATCCCCTGCGAACCAGTGGCGATCCGGAAAATGCTCGCGGCAACCCAAGGTTCTGGCGCATGACGGAGAAAAAACTCTGGAAGATAGCAAATACTTTAGAGCTTCCGGTTGATGTAAACATGCTGCGCTATATCACGAGTACGCCTCGGGAACAGCGCTTTCAGAAGTTAGGCGTAATCAATGACCCGGGATGCAAGAAAGGGTCGAAGCCCGACGCTTATGGTTTGGCGCTAGACACGTGCGACGACCCATACTCGAGCGGCATCATGGGAATTCGGCTATTCCCGAACAAGGACTTCGATCCCGGAGTCTGGGACGCACAGAAATTCCTAAATTCCGATTCACGCATTGAACCGCCCTATGTGGCGGGCCTGGCTTGCGGTTTTTGCCACATTTCGTTTAACCCGGTAAAACCGCCCGCCGATCCTGAGAACCCGCAATGGGAAAACCTTGCGCCTGCTTTCGGCAACCAGTACATCAGGGAAGGCGAAATGTTCAAGGGGAGACTGACGCCATCCAACTTTCTTTATTGGGTCTACGATACGCAGCAGCCGGGCACGTCCGACACGAGCCGCATCAGCACGGACTTTATTAATAATCCCAATGCCATCAATTCCATCTGGTACATACTTTCTGCGCGTCCGAAACATGCGGAAGTGATGAACGATGGAACCACCCAACAGGTCCCGCACATCCTGAAGGACGGCTCAGATTCCATCGGTCCTGCAGGCGCTGCCCTGCGGGTTTACATCAACATCGGAAGTTGTCCGGACTACCGCTTTAGCCTGGAGGACAGCTATCTGGGGACTTTCCGGCACCCGCCGCTCGCCTCCGACGCTAAGAATCCCACCGTGCAGCATCCGTTCGATCTGGTGAAAGCACAGAAGGAGTGCGTCGATTGGCAACTGACCGCCGCACGCATGGGGGACGCTGCCAATTTTCTCGACAACGTGCAACCGTATCCTTTGAAAAATGCGCCAGGGTCGCAGCAATACATGCAGGCGAGTCCGGCCGAGTTGGATTTAGGGAAGACTGCTTTTGCCCAGGAGTGCGCCCGCTGTCACTCGAGTAAGCTGCCTCCTGAAGTAGCTAGCGGCTCACTGGACAAACATTCGCCCCAGGCTGGCGATGCCTGGCTGAAGCTGGTCAAATCAAGCGATTTTCTGGACAGGAACTTCCTCTCTGACGACGACCGTTATCCGCTGGTCGCAGCGGATCCGAGGGTCGCGATTGGAACTAACGCGGATCGGGCGCTGGGCACTAATCCGGCTCAAGGCCATATCTGGCAAAACTTTTCGTCGCTGACTTTTAAACAGCTGCCATCGCCGGGCACTCTGGTCCTCCAGAATCCGTTCGACCAAGCCAAACCCATTCGCTTCGAGATTCCACAAGGCGGCGGATATTACCGGACGCCGTCGCTCATCAATGTCTGGGCAACCGCACCGTTCTTTCACAACAATATGTTGGGAACTTACACGGGCGATCCGTCAGTTGAAGGCAGGCTGAAAGCTTTTAACGACGCGGCTGAAAAGCTGCTGTGGCCGGAGAAGCGCCTTGGGATACCCACCATCAAAGTCACTGGCAGCGATTCTGTTCTCAAGATCCGCGATATCGAGATCCGCATTCCCGCCGGTACTCCGGTGGATTTGTTGGCGAACATCAATGTCTACCGGGCCATTCAAGTTCCAAGCGTGCTTCATCAGCTGAACGATCTGCTGGCAGACCCGAAGCGACTGGTGCGGCTGGTGGAAGCCCTGAAAAACCGCGGTCAATATGACAAGGAACTGGCCGATGTGGTGCCCGTTCTGCTGAGCATGAGTCAGTCTCCGGATTTCATCCAGGACCACGGTCATACCTTCGGCAGCGGCCTTCCCGACAACGAGAAACACGCCTTGATTGAGTACATGAAGACGTTCTAGAGGGCAGAGGCAGAGCCTTATGGCAAATGACGTTATTTTCGAGCCGCTGCAATTTCGCAACCTTAGCGTAAAGAATCGCCTGTTCCGGTCGAATATTTCCGGCAGGTTCGATAACTATGATGGTTCCGGTTCGCAGGCCCGTCTGAACTGGGAGGAGTCTTTCGCGCGGGGCGGCGTAGGAGCCATCATTTCGTCCTTTTGTCCGGTACACATTCGCGGACGAATTCTTCCTAACTACGCCATGATCGACAGTGACGACAAGATTCCATTTTGGCGAAAAGTGGGCGAAGCCGTTCACAGACACGATTGCAAATACATTCTGCAGCTCAGCCATTCCGGACGCCAGCGCGATAACCCGGGAGTAGAAAACTTCAAATACAAAGCTCTTTCGTCCACCAGCCGCATGGATACCTTTCACGGTCTCCTTTGCGAAGCAATGACCATCCAGCAAATCAAGGAAACCATCAGGCATTTTGCCGAGGGTGCCCGGCGAGCAAGAGAGGCCGGCCTGGACGGTGTGGAGTTACACGCCTCGCACGGGTATTTAATTACCCAGTTCCTCAGCTCAGCCATTAATGATCGCAAGGACGAATATGGCGGAATTCTTCGGAACCGTGCCGCATTCCTGCTCGAAATCATTCAAGCCATCCGCCAGGAAGTGGGCAATGACTACCATTTGCAGGCGAAGCTGAATGCCGTTGATTTCGCCAACGCTCTCTACCCGTGGGAGAAAAAAGGCAACACACTGGAAGAAGGCATTCAGGTTGCTCAATGGGCAGAGGAGGCGGGCGTTGATGCGATTCACGTTTCCATAGGCAGCATCTTTCCCCATCCACTGCTACCGCCTGGCGGCTTTCCGCCCGACGAACTGAACTGGTGGTACGGCACCATGATTTCGAGCGGCGTGTTGGGCTATTTCAATTACACGATGTTCCACTTCCGCATCCTGAGGCCGATCTTTACGGCGTTGTGGAGCCGCACGAAAAAGACCCATCCAATAGAAGCGGTCAGCTCTGAGTATTGCCGTGAAGTCAAAAAGAACGTGACTGTTCCCATCATCAATACAGGGGGCTATCAGGATGCGAAAGTTATCCGAAGGGTGATATCCGAAGGCTATACAGATGCCGTTTCTATCGCGCGCCCATTGATCGCCAACCGCGATTTGCCAAAGGTGTTTGAATCGGGGCGGGATCTGCCTGAGCGTCCCTGCACCTTCTGCAATCGCTGCCTGGTGAATGCGGTAGCCAACCCATTGGGTTGTTATGACGTTCGGCGTTTCGACGGAGACCAGGATGCCATGGTGGCCAAGATCATGGAGGTCTATCATCCTTCACAGTTCCCGGCCGAGGCAGTCCACGAGGAAACTGCGCATGCCGGATAGAACCGCACTGAAAACGCTGGGTCAAACGCTCGTCGACGAGGTGTACAACAGCCCGGTCGACCAGTTTCAACATCGCTTTCGCCGCTGGGCGATACTGCTCCCGCTTCTGGTTTTCGCTTTAGTGGCGCTGTATCTGGTCTATTACTTCACATCCGACAGACCCATGCATTATTCCGACATTCAGGAGCACTTCAAGTACGGCTCCATCGGCAGCGAGACCGGCGGCACCATCTTCACTCCGGTCGGCGGCGTGCTCCCGCCCTATCTCGTGTTCAAGACTCTGCCGAACGTTTGCCCGGACAAATTGCCCGGCGGCTACGCGTCACTCGGGTTTATCTTCGAGCCCGGCCACGACCTCCCTATTGGCGTTTCCCGCCGCTGGCGTCTTGGTATGGAGCAAGTGGGGCTGAACTGCGCCGCCTGTCACAGTGGGACGGTCCGTGAGACACCCACGGGCGCGCACTCTATCGTTCTCGGAATGCCTGCCCATCAACTGGATCTGGAGCGCTTATTTCAATTCGTGCTCTCCTGCAGTCTTGACGATCGCTTGACCGCAGACAACGTGATCTACCAGGCCAAGGCAACAGGTGAGCATGTGAGCCTTATGCAAGCTCTCATCCTGGAAACCGTCCTGGTGCAGCGATTGAAACTCGAGACGCTGCAGTTGCAGAATCGTATCGGCCCTTTGCTCAACGGCTCGCGTCCTCTGTGGGGTCGAGGCCGGGTCGATACGTTCAATCCATACAAAGCCATCCAATTCAACTGGCAGATCGACCAGCTCCCGCGAGACGAAACGATAGGCGCCTCAGATTTTCCATCCCTATGGAATCAAATGCCCAGAGAAGGTATGCACCTCCACTGGGACGGCAACAACACATCCGTTGATGAGCGGAATCTAAGCGCTTCTTTGGGAGCAGGAGTTACTCCAGTAACCGTTGACCATGCGAGCTTACAACGGATTCACGATTGGATCTGGACGTTGCCTCCGCCCAAATATCCGTTTGGTGTGGATCAATCGCGTACTTCACGCGGACAGCAGATTTTCAATGAGCAATGCGCTGAGTGTCACAGCTTTAACGGACGCAAAACCGGCACAGTGGAAGACATCTCATCCATTGCGACGGACCCGTTCCGTCTAAACTCTTATACCTACGCGTTTTCCACCAATCAAGCTGAGCTTTACCCGGACAGCCGTTACCGCTTCACTCACTTCGCCAAAACCAACGGCTACGCAAACCAACCGCTGGATGGCGTTTGGGCGCGCGCGCCGTATTTACACAACGGATCTGTGCCCACCCTGGCCGATCTGCTGAAAGATCCTGCTGAGCGGCCCAAGCAGTTTATCAGAGGTTACGACGTTTACGACCAGAAAAAAGCCGGCTTTGTTTACGACACCGAGGATGCCCGCCACAATGGCTTCCTCTACGACACTTCCCTTCCCGGCAATGGAAACGGCGGCCATATCTTCGGGACCAAGCTCGCCGACGACCAAAAGCAAGACCTTATCGAGTACATGAAGACCCTCTGATTATGAATAAGTTTGCCTTGTGGTTCAGCCGCGTCGTATGGCTCGGAATAATTGCTAACTTTGCGTTGGCTCTGCCGGCGCTCTTCATGCCTGACCAGATGCTGGCCATGATGTCGCTGCCCTCCGCATCGCCGACCATGTGGCCCAGCTTCGCGGCGCTGTTGCTGATTCTGCTCTCGCTGTTCTATATCCCGGCGGCGCTGCGCCCTTTGTACTACCCGCTTGTCTCCCGGCTGACCGTGGGAGCGCGCCTGGCCGGGGTCATTTTCTTCGGCATATTTAACCAGGATTATTTTTTGTTTGGCGCCTTCGACCTGATCTTCCTTTTGCCGGAAGGCATACTGCTTTTTCTGGCTTTGCGCGAACAGGCGGCCGCGTCACCGGCGCCCACACCAGGCACGGTAGCTCCGCACCCTCATCTTGCACCCAGCAGACCGCTAGTCATCGTTGCGGTGGCACTGGTTGCACTTATGGCCGGAATCACTTATTACGAGTTCTTCCGTGAAGTACCGCCGACTCACTTTGCTACGGATGAGGAGCACTTCCTTTATGGTTCCATCGGCACCGAAGGCACCGCCGGTGTGCCGTACTGGATCTGGCTTGTTCTGCCGCGCGTGTTTCCGGATAAGCTGCCCTACCCGGGCGGATACGCTTCGCTCGGCATTGTCGCCCAGGAAGGGAGAGAATTACCTATCGGATTTTCGAAACAGACAATTGGAATCGACCGCGTGGGTATCAATTGTGCGTTCTGCCACACCGCGACCTACCGGCGGAATATATCTGAAAAGCCAATTGTTGTGCCCGCGGGACCCAGCCATACGACCAGCCCCCAGGACTATCTGCGCTTCCTCTTTGCCTGCGCCAGTGATCCACGCTTTAACTCAACGACACTGATGGCCGAGATCGCTCGCAATTATCACTTGCCGCTGCTCGATCGTTTAACTTACCGGTTTGTGCTGATCCCGTTTACCAAGCTAACCCTGCTCCGGCAGCAAAAAGAGTATACCCAGTATGGCTGGATGAAAGATCTGCCGCGCTGGGGAAATGGACGCATCGACCCATTCAATCCAGTCAAGTATCGCGTCCTAAACCAACCGGTGGACGGCAGCATTGGGAACTCCGATATGGTGCCGCTGTGGAATTTGCAGGCGCACCAGGGGTATTCATTTCACTGGGATGGGTTGAACGACACCTTACAAGAGGTGGTCATCACCTCAGCCATTGGCGATGGAACGCCACCGAACTGGGTGGATCGAGATTGGAGCAAGCCGGAACAGGAGTCGAGCCTCAAGCGAATCAAACGCTACATTTCCGTGGTGCAGCCGCCGAAATTCCCGTTCCCTGTGGACGCATCGCTGGCCGCACAAGGCAAGCTGATCTACGCCCAGCAGTGTGCCGTCTGCCATGCACCCGGCGGGGCTCGCACCGGGAAGGTGGAACCCATCGATAACCCCATGCTGCAAACGGATGCTCATCGAATCGCCATGTGGACGCAAAATTCGGCCACAGCGTACAACAACTACGGAGCAGGACACAGCTGGAAATTCAGTCACTTCGTTAAGCAAAACGGATATGTAAATGTGCCATTGGAAGGTCTCTGGCTCCGCGCACCCTACCTGCACAATGGATCTGTCCCAACGCTGGCAGACCTCTTGAACGATCCCGCCGAGCGCCCGAAAGTCTTCTATCGTGGAGATGACCTGATCGATCCGAAAAAAGTCGGTTTCGTCTCCGACGGACCCGAAGCGCAAAGAGTAGGATTTCGCTATGAAACGTCAGTTCCTGGCAACAGCAACGCGGGGCATCTGTGGGGTACAACTCTCGCTGCTGCTGACAAAGAAGCGGTAGTTGAATATCTCAAGACCTTGTAAACCGCGAAAGCCCTCCAAATCCAGCTTTCCGGGGGCGTCTAAGCGAAGATGCCTTCGTGAACGTTGCCCGCCGTTTCGGTGAGGCGGAAATCACGACCCGAATAGCGGTAGGTCAGCTTCAAGTGATCAAGCCCGAGAAGGGCCAGTACAGTGGCATGGAAATCGTGAAGGTGCATTCGATTTTCAGCTGCGTGATAGCCGAAATCGTCGGTGGCGCCGTAAGCGAAGCCAGCTTTCACGCCTCCACCCGCCATGAATAGCGAGTAGCCGTAAGGGTTGTGGTCGCGGCCGTTGCCTCCTTCCGAGACAGGCGTGCGTCCGAACTCACCGGACCAAATAACGAGTGTGTCCTTTAGCAGGCCACGTGCTTTCAAATCCTTCAGCAAGCCAGCGATTGGTTTATCTACTTCAGCTGCATTCTCCGTATGCTTTTCGAAGAGGTCAGAATGCTGGTCCCACTTGTAGCTATGCGTACACTGAATGAATCGGACGTCCGCCTCCGCCAAGCGTCGAGCCAGAAGACATTGCCACCCAAAATCGGCAGTCTTCGGATCGTCTAGGCCGTAGAGCTTTTGGGTAGCTTCCGATTCACCGGAGACATCGAAGACCTTGGACGCTTCAGCCTGCATGCGGAAACCCATCTCGAATGACTGGATGCGTGTTTCGAGTTCATCATCCAACTTCCAAAGTTCCTGGTGCTTGCGGTTGATGGCCTGAATCATGTCCAGCTCATAACGCTGTTGTTCACGCGTGAGCCCTTGATTCATCAGGTATTCAATAGGTTCCTTCTTAATTTCGGTAACCTGCATACCGGCGTTACCGATGGCGGTTCCCTGCACCGCGCCCGGCAAGAAACCAGAGGCCCAGTTTTTCGCGCCGCCGTGGGAAAGGGCCGGCTTGATTGTGATGTAGCCGGGAAGGTTTCGGTTCTCTGAGCCGAGCCCGTAAAGAACCCACGAACCCATGCTGGGACGCGTGAAAGTGAATGTTCCGGTAAAAGTCTGCAGTAGAGCTGCGCCATGATCCACGCCTTCGCCTACCATTGAGCGGACCACGCAAAGGTCATCGGCGCATTCACGGATGTGCGGGAACAAATCACTGATGGGCAGTCCACATTGGCCCGAATTCTTGAACTCCCACGGCGACTTCATCAATCCGCCTGTGTGTCCGGCCGCGAAAGTCAGCGGTTGTTTGATGGGCAGTGGTTTGCCGTTGTTGGCAGTCAAATAAGGCTTCGGATCAAACGTGTCAATGGACGAAGGTCCGCCATGCATGAATAAAAAAATGACGCGTTTGGCTCGGGCCGGAAACATGGGCGCCTTGGGGGCAAGCGGGTCCGTGGCAGCTTGTGCCATATCAGCCACAAGTGATTGCAGTCCCATGAAGCCGAAGCCGCATCCCGCGGCGCGCAGCATACCCCGGCGAGAGAGCTGCCACTTCTTCGGATGCTGGATGAGGAAAGAATTGATGTCCATTAGTATTTCCTGGTCCTCTTGTCAATAGACTCGTCAATAAACAAATATGAATTCATTGGAAGCCATAAGGGTGTGCGTGAGACTCGTCCAGGCCTTCTCTTCGTCAATGTTGCTCCACTTTTGGCGCATGACGGCAATGTAAGTAAGGCCCTGGTCAATTTCGTTGGAGTCGGGCAGACGATCAAGAATTCGGAGGTAGATCTCCTCCATGCGGCGCTTATCCTGCTTTTTCTGCTTCAGGACATCATCGGTCATATTTTTCGCTTCCCGAATCACCATGGGGCTGTTCATCACGAAGAGCGCTTGTGTAGCCACAGTAGTGGAACTGCGATGGCCTTCCGGCGAAGTGGCGTCACCGAAATCAAAGAGGGTATAAAGCGTAGGCAAGTTGGAACGGCGCAGCGGCAGATAGATACTGCGCCGATTGGTCTTCTCCGGATTCATGCTGATGCGGCCGGCGCTGGTTTCGCCATCGGTGCCGACGCCAGGATCGAGTGTGCCGCCCATGGTGAGGTCCAGATCGCCGCCTAATGCCAGGTACGCGTCGCGAATTTCTTCGATACTGAGGCGCTGGCGCGGAAAGTGCGAAAGCAGGCGATTTTCAGGATCCTTCGCCTTCTTTTCTTCATCGAAAGCGGCGCTCATCTGGTAAGTCCGGGAAAGCATGATGGTGCGAGTTAGTTTTCTTGATGGACCAGCCATTGTCCATGAACGACTTCGCCAGATAGTCCAGCAGTTCGGGATCGCTGGGCCGGTCGCCTAAGCGGCCATAGTTATCCGGTGTGCGGACGATTCCATCGCCGAAATGTCCCTGCCAAATGCGGTTGGCGATGACGCGCGGCGGCAGCGGATTGCGCGGGTCCACAATCCAATCAGCAAGTTCAAGGCGGCCGCTATTCGTCTTGACTTCCGGAGCGGGAACATTCAGGCGAAGGATGGACGGCCCGATCCGTTCCACCGGATCGCCCAGATTGTGATAATCGCCGCGAAGGAACACCTTCTGATTCATGGTGTCGCCTTCCTTGACGGCGCAAGCCATGGGGACTTCCTTTGAGGGAAGAGTCTTCTCCATTGCAGACGCTTGCGCAAGCAGTGTCTGAACTTCCTTCGCCTTCTCCGGCGGGAGTGTGGCCAGTTGCTCTTCTCTGGAACGGTAAAGCGGTCCCTGGTTCTGCCAGACCGCAATCGCAAAAGCGTCTTTTGTGGAACTCATCTGCGGGCGTGCGCCCGGGATCTTGCCGGCCTTGGGATAGCTTTCTTGGGTGGATTTCCACCAGCTCAAATCCTGATCGTATTGATAAGCGCTCTGCCGGAACCGTTCCTGATATTGAGCGGCCACGTCCTTTCTATTGGCAGTCGGTAGCGGCGTGCCAGTCGGCCAGTTCCGGCCGTTTCTTGTCCTTGAGGTAAACAATCCAGCGGGTAAGCTGCTTTTCGTCCAGCTTCGCAGCGGCCGCAACCGTAGTGACGGATTCGCCGCCAGCATAGACGCGATAGGCCGCCAACATGGATTCGACTATCTGCTTTTCTGCGATGTCACGCGACTTCTTGGCGTCTTCGTCAAAGTCGATGATCTTTGCCGTTTTAGTCTGTATCTCGTTATAGTCGTTCCACTGCTTGCTGAAGGCTTCGAATTCGCCGGCGTTGGCCAGCGGAGTCTGCACCGGATCACCAGTTTCACCGTGTTCATAGCTCAAAGTGGAGGCGAAAATGGCTGCCATCTGGTAGTAATCTTTGGTGGCGATGGGGTCGAACTTATGGTCGTGACAGCGCGCGCAGGTTACGGTGAGGCCCATAAAAGCTCTTGCGGTGACGTCGATCTGATCATCCACAACGTCATAGCGCTTGAGCGGCAGGTCTTTTTGAGCGAGCGCTTTTTTGCCGAGAGCCAAGAACCCCGTAGCGATAATGCCCTCGATATCCCACTCCCGAGTTCGGATCGGCAGCCAGAATATCGCCGGCCAGTTGCTCACGTACAAACTGGTTGTAAGGCATATCGTCGTTGAAGGCCTTGACCACATAGTCGCGATAGCGCCAGGCATGCGGATAGCGGTGGTCTTCGTCGCTGCCTGTGGAATCGGCGTAACGCATCACATCCAGCCAGTGACGTCCCCAGCGTTCGCCGTAGCGGGGCGAAGCGAGGAGGCGATCAATCACTTTTTCATAGGCTTTGGGAGAATTATCGGCGAGGAAGGCTTGCAGTTCCTTCTCGGTGGGAGGAAGGCCGGTCAAATCGAACGTGGCGCGCCGGAGAAGAACTGCCTTGTTAGCCTGCGGAGCAGGAGCTAGCCCGTTCTTCTCGAGATTGGAAAGTACGAACTGATCAATAGGATTGAGCGGCCAGTCCTTTTGGTTGGGGGTGGGCGGCGCCACGTTTGAGAGCGGCTTGAACGACCAGAAATTCTTATCGGCGTCAGTAATGACTCCGCGCAAAGCCACGGGACGAACACCGGTGCCTGCTAAAGCGTTGCCGGCTGAAGGTGTAGCGGCGGGACTCGGGGCACCGGCCGCTACCCATTCGCGAACGGCAGAAATGGTTTCGGCAGGAAGTTTACCCTGGGGCGGCATCTTGATTTGGTTCTCATAGCTGAGAGCACGGATGATGGGGCTCTTCTCGGGTTCGGCTTCCTTGCCGAATATGCCCATTGATGCCGCTTCCTTGATGCCTTCGGGAGAACTGAGATCAAAGCCGCCGCTCCTCATCTTGGCGTTATGGCAGAGTTGACACTTCTGCACAAAAAGGGGCCGGGCGTTCTTTTCGAATAGCTCCAATTGACCTGCCGTCTGTGCCGGAGCCATGGCGGCGCAGAGGGCAAATGAGCCCAGAAAACCGATGACCGCGTGCGCGGCCGGTCGAAAAGTCATTACCATCCCCTAAAGTTAGCGGTAACTTAGGCCCACTATCGTATCACCTGTCTATCCTTTGCGGCACAAAGCTTCCCTCAGCTCAAAACTCTACCGGTGATAGCAGCTGTCGGTTTCGCCTCGTTCACAAAAGAAGCTCAATAAAGAAGCTCAATAAGGATGCGAACGCTGACTGAGGTGACGGCTTTGCGGAAAGAGCGCGACTGATCATGAAATCGGCGCTAAGAGACTTGGACTGCCGTATCCGCGTAGCTGACCCACAAACGCCGCGCAAGGCGGAATCCCAGCAAGATGTCGGATGCATACGCCGGGCGGAACAGACCAGAGGTCGTGCCGCCAATTTTGCAAATGAGTTGGACTTGGCTTGAATAGCCGCCTATTCGGTTCCTTCGTGAATTCAATCTTCGCGCTTTGATTTAGCCTTTTTCCGAACAATCCCGACGCCGATCAGGGCACCGCCAACCAGCAGAATGCTGGTAGGCTCCGGGACAATCAAGCGATCACGCGGACCTAACGCGAAGGTATCCGCGGAACTGGGCAAGCTCACATCCGCTAGCTCCTTGCGATAGTCGGCAGAGACGTGCGCCGCTTCATTATCCGCAGTAAGCGCGAAGCCCACGGAAGATACGCTATAGATCGCCGGAATCGGTGTATTGTTAATCCGCGCCGGCCGGCCCGCGAATACCGGGATTGCGAGTATGGTAAGAACGCTTACGGCCGCCGCCACTGCTGGAGTTCTTCGTAGTAAAGTCACCTTGGTTAAGTAAGTGTTCCTAGCCGGTTTTGCAAGAGGTGTACCATTATTTTTTCTGTCAGTTAGGCCACAAAGATTTAGACGCATTAAAAAGAGCCGGGCGTATATCAAGCGCATTGAGTTAGTTCGCTGGCAACTTAGTCGATGCCGCTTCAGTGGCCGGTATGTCGGGCAGAGTTCGGCTCCGGTGTTGAGCGAATAGAGCCTTCTTCGCCCTGGACAAAAAAGAGAACGAGAACTGACGAACAGATTCGGGTAGATGTGCATACGCGTGATGCAGAATCGCAACGGCAAGTGCAGGCAGGAAGCCGTTATAAGCGCTGCCGTGGCGTTTCACGATAATAAGTGCCGCACCAGTGTTCTTCTTGTGCTGCGCAAAAGAACCGCCGCCATCCCAAAGCGTGTAGCCTGTGAACTCCTGAGGAAAGTTGTATAACTTGCCTTGCCGTCCTAGTTTTAGGAATACATCCCAATCTTGGAAACCATTCAAGGACTCGTCGTATCGCCCGCAGCGCTCTATAACCGACGACCTGAACATGGCAGTGGAGTGCGCGATAGGATTTGCAACTAAAGCCCAGCGCTTCATGTCGGCATCGTTCACAGGCTTGAGACACCGCAGCTTTTCGCGGCCCTCCTGGTCGACGACCACCATGCCGCCTCCGCAAGCCACATAGTCGGGATTTTCGTCCAGGAATTGCACTTGTTTGCTCAATTTATGTCGAAATATCCAAAAATCATCATCGTCTAGAATCGCGACGTATTCACCACATGCCTGGGATAAGCCGTAGTTGGTGGCGTTCGCAATATTTCCGCGCCGCGCACGGGGTAAGTATCTGATGCGCGAGTCAAAGTCGCACCAGCGCTCGACAATATCTGCGGTAAGTTCGTTTAGGCCGTCATGGACGATAAGTAACTCCCAATCCTGGAAGTCCTGGTCAACAATACTTTGAATCGCTCGGTTGATAAATTGCGGACGATTGCACGTCAGCATAAGTATGCTGACGCGCGCTTTAGGTTCGGTCGATTCGGTTGGATAAGCAGCAATCGCAGAAGCAGCCATATTTCTCGCCATATAGTTCGCTGGAATTTAACCTGAACTTGCGTTAAAGCAATCTCGGGGCCAAGATGAAGTGATTGACACCTACATCGCAAGTAAGTGAAAAGGCTGCCCGCCAGTCTCAGTTTATTGTGTTTAGACCAAAGATTCGGGAATGTCGCGTTCAAAGGAACGGGCGACGGCGGACAGATTAGGTTCGGGAAGTTGAAGCCAAAGATTTTGCTCCAAAAACTCAACGGTGCGGAGGATAGCGGCCTGGATCGTGAGCCGCGGACGCCAGCCGAGCGAACGAATAGCATGGCAATCGAGAAAGATGAAAGGGCTGTCACCCACCCAACCCCTTTCGCCGCCTCCATAAATCAGCCGGGGTTGCAAGCCGAGACGTTCGCATATCCAGCGCACGGAGTCGTCGACCTGGCAATGCTCGTCGGTGCCTAAGTTGAAGACATTCAACTTTGCGTTCGCTTTCCCAATAGCCAGCAGCATGGCGTCGATGCAATCCTGGACATAGAGATAGGACTTGCGCTGCTTGCCATTGCCGAGTATGTGGAGAACCTCCGGGTTCCGTACCAGCTGTTTATAAAAGTCGAAAACATGACCGTGGGAATAACGCTCCCCCAGAATAGAGACAAAACGGAAAATATAGGCTTGTATTCCGCAAGCCTCACAGTAAGCCTGTATGAGCCCTTCAGCCGCCACTTTCGACGCACCGTAAAAAGACGTCTGAGCAGGGAACGGACAGTTTTCCGGCGTGGGGAAGACGTTCGGCTCGCCGTAAACGGAACCCGTTGACGAAAAGGCAATGCGATTTACGCCGCATTCAACCATCGACTCAAGGACGTTCCAAGTGGCGATCGTGTTCTGTTCGAGATCCCGGCGGCGATGCTGGACCCCAAAGCGCACGTCGGCGTTAGCTGCCAGATGGAAGACGAAGTCGACCCCGCTCATGGCTTGCGAGAGTGCAGGGCGGTCGAGTAAGTCGGCATGCACCAGGCGATAGAGCGGGGAGGATAAGGCAAGCGCGATAAATTCGGATCGCCCCGTAGAAAAGTTGTCGTACGCAACGACCTCATGCCCGAGGCTTAGTAGTCGGTCGGCCAGAGTGCTGCCTATAAAACCTGCCGCGCCGGTGATCAGGAATTTCATTCGCGTGTCCGGGCTGAGCTGGCGAAGCAGGATTGACTAATGGTTTCCGCAACGGCGACAGCAACCGCATCCTGCTCGTCCTCTGTCATTTGGGGATAAAGCGGCAAAACAACTCCGCAATCCTGTGCTCGTTCGCTGTAACTGAGCGCTCCACTGGACTTCCAAGGCTCCTTCTCGGCGTATGCCGGTTCGCGATGCGAACACATGATGCCACGTCTGGTAGCGATACCGCGGTCGAGCAGGGCCTGCATAAACTCCCTCTGATCACAGGCCTGATGGAGGAGCACGCAGAAGCCTTGCCAGTTACTTCGCGCCCATTCGGGTTCCGTGGGCAGAATCAATCCCGGTACTCCGCAAAGCGCCGCTCGATAGCGGGCAGCAAGGCGGCGGCGGGCAGCGACAATTTCCCGAACACGCGCGAGTTGCTCGCGGCCGATAGCGGCTTGTATATCCGTCATGCGGTAGTTGAAGCCGAGATCGGGATAACTCTCAAATACGACCCGGTTCGCGGAATGCCGCACCAAGTCAGGTACCGACATGGCATGTTGACGCCAGGTCCGAAATTGGGCATCCCACCGCTTGTGCTTCGTCGTGATCATCCCGCCATCGCCGGTGGAGATAATCTTTCGAGGGTGGAAGGAGAAGCAGGCAATGTCTCCGTGAGGTTTGCCGATACGCTCCCAATTTCCATTCCACAAGATCTCGCTTCCCATGGCGCAGGCGGCGTCCTCAATCAGCGGTAGCGAGTGGCGTTCGGCTATGCCAACGAGCGACGATAGATCACAAGGCATACCCATCTGGTGAACGCAAAGGATGGCTTTGGTAGAAGGCGAAATGGCCGCTTCGACCTGCTCGGAATCGATATTGAAAGTACCGGGCTGAATATCGACGAACACCGGAATGGCCCCGCAGTAACGCACCGCGTTGGCGGTGGCGATATAGGAGTGGCTGACGGTGATCACTTCATCGTCCGGCCCGACTCCAGCCGCCAGCAAGGAGAGGTGAAGCGCGGTCGTGCAATTGGACACGGCGCAGGCGTGCGGCGCAGCCACCTCGGCCGCAAATTCGCGCTCAAAGGCCGCCACTTCCGGGCCTTGTGTAATCCAGCCAGATAGAATCACGCGGCGGGCGGCGTCCGCTTCGCGCTCGTCGAGCAAAGGTTTTGTAATCGGAATCATTGATTCACCCCCGACGCCGATAACTCGACCAAACACTCCGTCTTCCACCACTCGGTGAGACGCCGTAACCCCTGTTCCAGCGAGACCTTCGCTCGAAATCCTAGTAAGCGTTCCGCCTTGCCGGTGTCGGCCAGCCGCCGAGGGACCGGGTTCGCCTTGCGGGCGGGACCGTACTCCGGGGGAAGCGCTACGCCCATGACGCGGCCCAGGGTGGCGGCCAGTTCGTTCAAGCTTGTCTCTTTCCCGCTGGCCACGTTGAACACCTGATCAGTCACCGGCTGAGTGGCCGCGAGCAGGTTCGCACGCGCAACATCCTCCGCCACAACAAAGTCCATGGTTTGCAAGCCGTCCCCCAGGATCAGGCAAGGCTTGCCGTCATTGAGCCGATTCATCCAGCGGATCAATACTTCGGTATAGGCGCCATGCGCATCCATTCGCGGGCCGTAGACATTGAAGTAGCGGAGCGCCACATAATCCAGGCCATACATATCGTGAAAGCTGCGCAGCAAACCCTCATCGAATAGCTTGGCCGCCCCATAAATGGTTCGATTGTCGTAGGCGTGGTGCGTTTCCGGTGTGGGAAAAACGTCGGCAAGGCCGTAGACTGAAGCTGAAGAGGCAGCGACAACCTTCTTTACCCCCTGCTTGACCGCTGCCTCGAGCACGTTAAAGGTTCCGTCCGCCAGCACTTCGAGCGCAAGCCGCGGATTCTCGAAACATTGCGTGATGCGGATAGCGGCCTGGTGAAAGACTACATCGACTCCTTCCATTAATTCCCGAAGCAGTGCGCGGTCGCGAATGTCGCCCTGCGCAATGGTAAGGTTCCCCTGCCGTGCAGCCTCGGCCAGATTCTCGCGACGGCCACGGCTGAAGTCATCGAGAATGATGATCTCCTCCAGCTTCTCCGCCGCCAAAAGATCTGCGATATGGGACCCGATCAGACCAGCGCCTCCGGTGATCAAAGCTCGTTTATATTGCAAGCGTTCTCCTCGTTTAACTTAGTGTTCTTCGCGCAAGCACGCAAATGCTTGAAAGCATGTCAAAGGCCAAAGTGATGCTATTGCTTGGAAACGCGAGAAGACTTTCACGCATTGGCTGGGAGTTACTCCCAGCGGTATTCTCCTCACGACTCGCAACAAGCATCGATGACGCTAAAATAAAGTCAAATACGATTCGCGCTTGCGCTGAGCGAGGTTCGGCGCTCATACCTGCAATTCCCGCGCTTCTGTTTTCTCGCTTCCTATGATGCCGACGAGTTGCTCCACTCGCAGACCGAGCGATCCCCCCTCCACACAACGACCGGTTTGTGAGTTCCACTTCCAGTGGTGTCTCGGGCACTCGATGATGCCGTCATGCACAATGGCATTGGACAGGTCCTCTCCGGCATGCGGGCAAAATCGCTGAAAGACCAGTCCGTCCTTGTGAATCATCTCGCACAAGGCAGCGTCCCCTTCCCGAGCCATTTGCAGCGTCTGAATCGGCTCGTTCCCATAGCGGAGCAGGCCCATGAAGCGGCTGTCGAAAGTATCCGGGTTTCGGCGAAGGCGGATACGCATGGATAGCAACGCTTCTTCCCAGCCGGCGTTTCCGTCTAAAATAGCCTTCAAAACCCGGGGTGGGGTGATCAGCATGTACTCGGGCGGGTAAGGATCCTCGCCTTCGATGACGAAGTCCTCCGCCATCTGTCCGATCTGGACGCCCCAGCTTTTGTCGTCTGCAATCACACGTATATATTTGTAAAGGTCTTTTGTGAGATGCTCGTTTCGTCTTTGCAGCCGTCCGAAGTATCCCTCAATTTCATCGCTCGTAATGGCAGGCTCGCGGCCGTTATAGAACTCCTGCCACTCGCTCCGCCGCAGTTCCGAATATTTCGCAAGGTCCGTCGAATCCGCCTGATCCGGACAGGTCGCCAATTCAAGAGTAGGAGTCGTGGCCACGTCTCCCGGGTGCATCTCGAGCACCTTTGTGCCGAGCGCGCTCGCAGCAAAGGCATCTGCGACGTCGGCCCAAACCGGGAATATGGTGGTCTCCCGATTATTAAACTCCACCAGAGCCGGGTCTAAGAAACAGGCCGGACCTGCCGAAGGAATATAAGCTTTTGCTTCAGTGCTCAGACACTTCTTGACCAGACTCGCGATTAAGTCCCCCCTCACCCTCGCCACTTTCTGCCGCATGACTTCAGGAGAGTAGTCGTAACAGTTGGGGTACCACATGGCGCCCGAATACTGCGCGGCCAGCAAATCGATGCCGCGAGGCAAGTCGGTTAGAGAGGTATTGCAGTCATTCAGGTCTAGAAATCGGAATCCATCACTCTCCAGCAGCAGTCCGCTGTCTTCCTTGTGACTGGTGTCCAGCAACATCGTTGCCTCGACCCCGGGAGCAATTGTCCTGGACTCCTTGTGCCCTAGCGGAATCAGCTTTTTAAAGCCCATCGACGCGAGCTTTTTGCCCATCGCTCTCGACCGGTATTGTGGGCACAACACGGGCGTCGATTTGTCTAGGCTCAGCAGCAGCCGCCGATCGAAATGGTCCTCGTGTAAATGGGATACATAAAGGAAGTCGAATTTCTGATGCGAAATTTCCGGCAGCAAAACCCGGTTATCCGGGAAGGGGAACCAGGATTCCAGGAATGCAGGATAGAACCAGGGATCGATAAGAATTTTGATGCCGCGAGTTTCGACGATAAACCCGGCATGGCCCAAATAAGTCAATTGCATCTTGTTGAACTATTTCCTCTTCTTGCCAGTTGCGCCGCAAAGCAACAGCGCGCCCCGCTTCACATCGGGCGGTGTGGTTTTAGGGGGGCTATTCCGGTTGTGCCTGGTAGCCATCACGCCAGCGGATGAAGCGGGCTGGAACTCCGGCTACGATCGCAAACGCCGGAACGTCGCGTGTGACAACAGCCCCCGCTCCCACGATGCTGCCCTTACCCACGGTCACACCAGGGAGAAGGATGGCGCCCATCCCGATGTCGGCCCAGTCTTCCACCTGCACAGGGCGGATTTCAAGGTCAGTCTGGATAATCGGCTGGTCAAGTGGGAGTCCCGTGTGGACCGATCCTAGCACCTTCGCCCCGGGTCCCCAGCCGACGTAATCTCCTAAAATCAGATGCCGCGCGTCAAAATAGCTTTGCGGTCCAATCCACACCCCTTTTCCGATCCGTGCGGTGCCGTCCACTCTTCCCTGTATGTAAGTGTTCGCGCCCACAAACACGCCATCACCGATCTCGAAGGTCTCCAGATGCTTGACGCCGACACCCGTGCCGATTCGGACGTCGTTTCCAAACTTGCGCGCGACCGCTCTCCAGACGGCGCGGCGCATCAACTGATCCAGATAACCTTCTGATGTGGTAAAGCGCGCGTAATACTCCAACAGAGCAGAAGGCGGGCATTCATCACGCAATCGCTCCGAGAGTTCAATTTCAAACCGCGGGTCTGCCGCCACGTTCCGCTTGCCGTGGACCGCCGTCACAACACGTGTTTCCCTATCGGGGCTGATAAGCATTCTCAAACTCCAGGACGGCCTCGGCCACGTGTTCAAGTTGTGCCGCCGTCAATTCGGGAAACATCGGAAGCGAAACTTCGGTTTCGGCAACACGTTCCGCGATCGGGAAATCGCCGGGCTTGTGATTCAACTCCGAATAAGCGGGCAGCAAGTGAACCGGCGTGGGGTAGTGAATTCCACACTGCACTCCGCGCGCTTCCAACGCCCTCATGAATTCGGCGCGGCGTGCTGTCAGCACCGCATAGATGTGAAACATGTGCCGGCTATAGGGGGCTTCGAGCGGAAGCGTGAGACCAGACGGTTCAAGGCTGCGGGTATAAGCGGAAGCATGCGCACGCCGCGCTTCGCTCCACGTCTCCAAGTGCCGAAGCTTGATCCGGAGAATGGCTCCCTGCACCGCTTCCATGCGATAGTTAAAGCCCTTCAGCACATGCTGGTATTTCGTTTCGGCGCCCCAGTCGCGCAGCATCCTTATGGTTCGCGCCATGCCGGGGTCATCGGTGACGACCATGCCCCCCTCGCCGTAAGCGCCCAGGTTCTTTCCCGGATAGAAACTGAAGCAGGCGAGCGGCGCCAAAGATCCGCAGCGTCTTCCGCGGTACTCGGCCCCGTGAGCCTGCGCCGCATCCTCAATGACAGTGAGGCCATATCTCCGCCCAAGGGCGAGGATAGGATCCATATCGGCTGGCTGCCCATATAAGTGGACAGGTAGAATAGCCTTTGTTCGCGGAGTGATGGCAGCCTCAATGAGTTGCGCATCCATCGTGTAGGTGACGGGATCCACATCCACAAAGACCGGCTTCGCCCCCACGTAGCCAATGGCGGCCGTAGTCGCGACAAACGTCAGCGGGACCGTAATTACTTCGTCGCCCGGGCCTACGCCGGCAGCCAGCAGCGCCAAGTGCAGCGCACTCGTGCCGGAGTTCACGGCGATGCCATAAGGCGCTCGACAGTAAGTTGCAAATTCCTCCTCGAAGGCTGCGACTTCCTTGCCCAGAACGAATTGCGTCGAGTCGAAGACCTGATCGACGGCGCAAAGGATTTCATCCTTCAAGGCGCGATACTGCTGTTTGAGATCAAGAAATGGAACGTTCATTGGTGTTAACTTACGCGCAAACGGCGCGAACATCCTTCCGCTTGAGCGTGATGGATCTCCCTTTCTCTTTCATGGAGAGGCTGGCCGCCTCGAGAACGCTGACCACACGCAGGCCGGACCACCCATCTGTCAGCGGAGTCGTTCCGGTTCTGATGCATTCGGCGAAATGCTGCACCTCAATACCTAATGCTTCACTTACGTCCAGCTGCGGGCAATACATGTCACCGGAACGGTAACCGACGAGCAGCTTGTATATCGAGTCAGGCGCATTCTTCACCGTGATGCCCCGGTCGTAAAGCTTGACCTTCTCACTGCTTTCGAGATCATCGTAGACAATCATTTGCTTGCTGCCGCCGATCAGAGTTCGACGTATTTTGACAGGCGACAACCAATTCACATTGAGATGGGCAATCAGAGAGCTCTCGTAAAAAGCTGTTACATAAGCGATGTTTTCCGAGACGCCCTCCACGTGTCCGAGGCCTGTGGCCGAAATCGCCACCGGAGACTCCGGGATGATGAATTCGAGGATGGAAAGATCATGCACGGCCAGGTCCCAGATCACGTCGATGTCGTGCTGAAACAGACCCAGGTTCACGCGCATCGAGTCGTAATAATAGAGATTCCCCAGCGCACCGCTATTGATGAGATCGCGGATCTTCCGCACGGCGCCCGTATAGACGAACGTGTGATCCACCATCAGCACGAGATTGCGCCGTTCCGCTTCCTCGATCAACTGGAGCGCCTGCTCGGAAGTTGCGGTCATCGGCTTCTCGACCAACACATGTTTTCCCGCCTGTAGCGCAGCCATGGCCAGCGGGAAGTGACTCGAAACCGGCGTGGAGATAGCCACCGCATCGATATCCGGGTTAGTAAAGATGTCGCGACAGTCCGTGGTGGCTTGCACCTGAGGATATCGCTGGCGCATCTGCCGCAGCCGATTTTCATTGAGATCGGCAACCGCGCATACCTGAGTTTCGGGACACTCAATCAGGTTGCGGACTAAGTTAGGGCCCCAGTAACCATATCCGATAACGCCTACACGAATCATAAATTCCTCATATCGTCGAAACCTTGCCATCCACAGAGCGGAGTTTGTTGCGTGTATCCCCCACGATTCGCGCGGGGACGCCGGCTACGATGGCGTAATCAGGAACGTCGCGCGTGACGACCGCCCCGGCGCCGACCAGCGCATGCCGCCCGACAGTCACGCCACCCAAGACCGTAGTGTTGCTGCCAATCGAGGCATGGGATCGAATGGTGGTCGGCAAGCAAGTCCAATCCTCTTCGCCTTGGAGAATTCCATCCGATGTTGTGGCGAGCGGATACATATCGTTGGTGAACATCACGCCATGGCCGATAAAGACCCCGTCTTCGAGGGTTACGCCGGAACACAGGAACGAATGACTGGAGAGCTTGCAGTTCTTGCCAACTGTGACATTTTTTTGGATTTCAACAAATGGACCGACTCGGGTACCACTGCCAATACGGCAGCCGTAGAGATTAATCAGATCGGGCTGATAAAGCACTACGCCTTCGGCCAACTCGACATCGGAAGCAACCATCCGTGCCTCTTTCTTCTGGTTTTCTGTTTCACACAAGATTGAGCACACAACGTGCCAAACCCGAGAAGGCCCAGTTGCTGCTAACCACACCAATCCATCTGCGATATTTTTTGCGGTGATGACCGTTCAAAACGAAACGGTGAGATAAAAACCCAAGAGTTGGGATTCAATTTGAACCGGTGACCGTCATAAAACTAAAAGCGATTGGCCGAATAAACGGGCATCCGATTGCTTGTAAGAGGGGAGCTATTTGGTTAACAAACTCCCGACTGAAGGATAGGCTTCCCTTGTACCTGTTTCGGCTGCGTTTCGTAGTTATTTTTCTGTTGAGCGCATTGACCTTTTATGTGCCTCACCTGCAAGCTCAATGTAGCGCCCCGATCAACCCCATCGTTGCCGAGAACTGCCTTCCCGGTACCGACAGTTCACTCTGGGATATCCAAAGCGGCGGTTTCGGCGATCCAACCATCCAAGGCTTTGCAAGCGACATCAGTGTAAACGTCTCCGGCACTGTTTACTTCAAAATCAAGACGAATGCGAAAGCCTATACTATCGACATTTACCGAATGGGCTATTACCAAGGGAATGGCGCGCGTAAGGTGGCGTCCATTACTCCGTCTATCCCACTTCCTCAGTCTCAGCCGGCCTGTATTACGGACGCGAGCACAGGATTGTACGATTGCGGAAACTGGGCTGTCTCCGCGTCGTGGAACGTGCCGGCGACTGCGACCTCAGGAATCTACTTCGCCCACTTGATACGCACGGATACCGGAGGTGACAGCCATATCGTCTTTGTTGTTCGCAACGATTCGAACACCTCCGACATTCTTTTCCAGACCAACGATGAAACCTGGCAGGCCTATAACTACTACGGCGGCGGGAGCCTCTACGGGCCCAATACGGATAGCTTTAATCTCTCTCAGCGGGCGTACAAAGTCAGCTACAACCGGCCGTTTTATACGCGCGGCTTTCAAGAGGAAGCAGCTAGCTGGGTCTTCGGCGCCGAGTATCCCATGGTGCGCTGGCTCGAAGCGAACGGATACAACGTCAGCTACTTTACGGGTCTGGATGCAGCACGTTACGGCAATCTAATCACGAATCACCGTGCCTACTTGACCTCCGGTCATGATGAGTACTGGTCGGGGCCGCAGAGGACAAATGTGCAGGCGGCGCGTGACGCCGGCGTGAACATGGCATTTTTCAGCGGGAACGAAACGTTCTGGAAGACGCGCTGGGAAAACAGCATCGACGGGACAGGAACGGCCTACCGCACGCTGGTCTGTTACAAGGAGACGCTGGCGTTTGCACCCATCGACCCGCAAGATCCGAATACCTGGACCGGCACCTGGCGGGACCGGAGCTTCAGCCCGCCAGCCGATGGAGGCCAGCCGGAAAACGCGCTGACCGGGACCTTGTTTATGGTCAACGGCCCAGCCCCCGACAACCCGGGGACACTCGCAATTACCATTCCCGCCGCGGACGGCAAAATGCGATTTTGGCGCAATACCGCGGTAGCCAATCTAGCCAGCGGAGCAACCTATTCGCTCCCGAAGAGCACGCTCGGATACGAATGGGATGTGGACGCCGACAACGGCTCTCGTCCAGCCGGAGCATTCCACCTTTCCACCACAACGGTCAACCTCACGACTGACTATCTGCTGGATTGGGGAGCTACTTACGGCGCCGGGACCGCCACACACAATTTAATGATGTATCGGGCTGCCAGCGGAGCCCTCGTATTCGGCGCCGGGACCATTCAGTGGGCGTGGGGCTTGGACGAGAACCACGATGATCCGTTTACCCAGCCTAATCCACCGGACCCAAACATGCAGCAGGCAACGATCAATTTGCTGGCGGATATGGGAGTGCAACCAGCGACGTTGCAGTCAGGACTGGTGGCTGGAGTGGCGTCGACGGACAAAACGCCGCCGAGCTCGACCATCCTCTCGCCAACGCCCGGATCAACCCTGCCTGTGGACGTGCCGACCACGATTACGGGAACGGCGACCGATGCGGGAGGCGGTGTGGTGGCAGGAGTCGAAGTTTCCATCGACGGCGGTAAAACTTGGCATCCGGCAACCGGCCGAAGCAACTGGTCTTATTCGGTGATACCGGAAGTGGTGGGCAGCACCACAATCCTGAGCCGCGCTGCCGATGACAGCGGCAATATTGAGACGCCTTCCGGGGGCACCACGATCTATATGAGCGGCTCGTCGGCTGGCGGAGTTGGGGTTACGGTGACGGAGCACGATTGCCCCTGCGCAACCTGGCCCGCATCGACCGTTCCTGGCACGTTAGATAGCGGCGATGGCAATTCAGTCGAACTGGGTGTAAAGTTCCAGACGGATTACACAGGATACATTACCGGTATCAGGTTTTACAAGAGCACTCGGAACACAGGCACTCACGTTGGGAACCTCTGGACAGCCTCTGGGACGCTCCTGGCCAGTGCGACCTTTACCAACGAAACGAGCACAGGCTGGCAGCAAGTAAACTTCAGCACTCCGGTGGCGATAGCGGCAAACACCACCTATATTGCTTCGTATTTTGCGCCCGCCGGACACTATTCGGCCGATACCAATTACTTTTCAATGTCCGGGCAAGACAACCCGCCCGTTCATCTTCTCGCCAGTGGGGTGGGTAGCTCAAACGGCCTGTACTCCTATGGAACTTCTCCGCTCTTACCCACGCACGGCTATAGCGCAACAAATTACTGGGTCGACCTCGTGTTTGTGCCCGACACAAGCATGGCGGATGCCCCCCCGGCCCTACTCGTCACAAACCAGCAACTCAGCTTTGCGGCCTATGTAGGAGCGGCAGCTCCGGCCAGCCAAGCCGTGACAGTCTACAACGAAGGCACAGGGACTCTAAACTGGACGGCGTCGAGCAGCGCCCCTTGGCTTGTTTTGGCAGCCACCTCGGGCGCAACACCCCAATCGCTGGCGGTATCGGTCAATGCCACGGGGCTTTCGGCTGGAACCTACACGGGAACAATAACAATCACCTCCTCCGGCGCAGCTAACGCACCTCAAACCATCCAGGTCAGCCTAACGGTCACTAATCTCCTGCTCTCCGCAAATTTCGTCAATCAAGGCTCGCAGGGTTGGGTCACATCGCCGCTCGGAGCCGCCTCCGATTGGTCGATTGCGAGCGGAGCGTACAACTATGACGGAAATGGCAACTCACAAGTTTTCGCCGGAAACTCCGGCTGGACAGACTACCTGGTCACGGCAACATTCCAGCTTTCCAATATGTTGGACTGGCCCGGCGGCATCCGTGGCAGAGTGAATCCAAGCACCGGCGCCGGCTACATGGTCTGGGTGTACCCAGTTCTCAATGAGATTATCCTCTTTAAAGCTTCCGCATGGGATATTAACCAGCCGCTCACTCAGCTTGGAGTGGCCCCGGTGATCTTAGATATGGCGACGACGCACAATCTGAGCCTGTCCTTTTCGGGTAGCCAGATCCAAGTCCTCTACGACGGAAAAGCGATTATCACTCAGACGGATTCCACCTATGCCGGCGGAGTTGTTGCGCTCGAAGGAGACAACCAGGTGATCAGCTTCCAGCAAGTGCTCGTCACCTCGGGAATTCCCAACACCGGATCAATCACAACAGGCACCAACAATCTTAACTTCAGCGCAACCTATGGAGTCGCGAATCCCGCGCCGCAAACGGTCGCCATTTCGGCAGCGGGCAGTGGATCACTTGTCTGGAGCGCTTCAAGCAGCGTTCCGTGGCTCAGCATTTCTTCCACGGGAGGCACAACACCTGCAAACCTTCAAGTGAGCGCCAGTCTATCCTCGTTAGCGCCCGGAACCTATTCCGGGGCCATTTCGATCGTCTCTTTAGGTGCGGTCAACGTATCGCAGCAAATCGCTGTGAGCTTCACGGTGGCGGCTCTACCGCCCTCGCTCGTCTCCGCCCCCGCGGCCATGATCTTTACCTCGACTTCTGGGCAGCCGGCGGCGCCGGTTCAGACGCTCCTAATTTCCAATGGCGGCTATGGAACCTTTGGCTGGACCGCCTCCTCAGATTCGAATTGGCTTTCGGTGACATCTGTCTCAGGTTCCACCCCCGCCAACGTAAGCGTCAGCGTCAATTCTTCCGGGCTACCCACAGGAACTTATCACGGTAATCTCATCATCAGAGCACAGGGCGTCGCCAATTCACCTCTCTCCGTTCCGATCACACTCGAGGTGCTCGCGCAGGATATGAGCGAAACCTTTTCGGACTTGGGCAGCGGCTGGATTATTTCGCCTATGGGGCGCGGGGCCGGATGGACCGTTTCGAACGGTGCTTATTCGTATGGCGGCCAGGGGTTAAGTCAGTCTTGCTCAGGAAACGCAGGGTGGACCGACTACACCTTCGACGCCAATATCAAGCTGTCCACGCTTTCGAATTGGCCCGGGGGTGTGCGCGCGCGCGTGAATCCCGCCACAGGTGCCGGTTACGTAGTCTGGGTTTATCCGGCCACCGGGATGATAGTGCTGTTCAAGATCGGTCAATGGAGCATTGATGGGCCAGTTCTCAGCGAACTGGCGCAGGCGAACTTAAGTTTCGACACAAGCGCTTTTCACGACCTGCGCATCGCATTCCAAGGCAGTAACATTGCTGTATCGTGGGACGGAAAGGGCCTTATGTCGGCTAACGACTCGACCTACAGCAGCGGATTCGTCTGCTTAGACGCAGATAACCAGGCCATCTCCTACTCGAACATCCAGATAGCATCCGTGCAAAACCAGGTTTCCCTGGACCCGCTACCGTCAAGTATTTTGTTCAGTGCGTCACCTGGTTCCGCACCCGTTCCCCAAACACTCAACGTTACCGCCGCCGGCGCCACGACGGCGTGGGCGTTTACGACTAATGGAGCGTCCTGGTTGACTGCCTCCGCTTCGGCAACACTAACGCCCGGCAGCCTTACGATTACGGCGAACGCAGCCGGGTTGAGCGAGGGTACCTATAACGGTTCTATTACCGTCTCAGTACCCGGAGCATCGAATTCCCCCATCACCATTCCGGTCAAGCTCGCGGTGACAACGGCGGTTCTATCGGCCACCCCAGGATCGCTGGCCTTCTTCGGTGCGACCACGGTCAGCCCGGTAGCGCAGACAATTCAAATCAGGAACCAGGGGAGTGGAACTCTAGCCTGGTCGGCTAGTGAAACATCCAACTGGCTAGGTTTGAGTTCGGTGTCAGGCACGGCGCCTTCCACGATCTCTGTGCAGCCAAACTCGACCGTGCTGGCTACGGGCAGCTACAGCGATACTGTGACGATTTCCTCGCCGGACGTGCCCAATAGCCCAGTCACGGTACCGGCGTCCCTGCAGGTCGGGACGCTGCTATTCAGTGATAATTTTAGCGCAGGCTCGGGTAATTGGACTGTCGGACCCCTTGGATCTGCATCTGGTTGGTCGGTCAGCAATGGATCATACATCTTCAACGGAGAAGGAGCGACGCAATCCTGGGCCGGTAGCGCTACCTGGACGAACTACACGGTTACTGCCGACTTCCAGCTCTCCAGTCTTAACGACTGGCCTGGCGGCATCCGCGGTCGGCTCAACCCCAATACTGGTGCCAGCTACGGAGTCTGGATCTACCCGGCACAGGGGGTATTGAAGCTGTTCCGCATTGACCAATGGGACATCAACGCGAGTCTTGCGCTAATAGCGCAGTCGGGAGCGGTGGCGATGGATACAAATGCTCATCATCTGCGGCTGATATTCCAAGGCTCAAGCATTCAGGTCTACTATGACAATGTGCTTGAAATGACCGCTACGGACACCACTTATACACAAGGCGCCGTCGCCCTAGACGTTTCGAACCAGCCGATCGCCTTTACAAATGTGCAGGTGATTGGCTTCTAGAGACCGCGTCGACGCCGTTGATCTTCTGCCGAGCGACTCCGAGTATGAGAGACTTTCAGATTGCGCATTAGCTCTGCCGTTCTTTTTTCGCTTCTGCTCTCTTTGCCTGTTGTTCAAGCACAACGATCGGCAGCCGAGAAAGAACGCGCCTCGGGTCGAACTCGTATCTACTACATCGCTGCCGACGAGTTGCTCTGGAACTATGCTCCGCACGGCAGAAATTTGGCAGGTATCCCGCACCCGGAAACGGAAGAAGCGGGCGCCTCAGCGAGCACTACGACTTATCTCAAGGCTGTTTACCGTGAATACACGGATGCCAGCTTTACGACACTGAAGCAACGCGACCCTCGATGGGAGCACCTCGGCATACTGGGTCCACTGATCCGAGCGGAAGTCGGAGATACGATCAAAGTTGTATTGAAGAACAACACCAAGCTGATGTGCAGCATGCATCCCCACGGACTGGCCTATGGAAAGGACTCCGAAGGCGCCGTGTATCTAGATGGATTGGAGGCGGCCGTCAAAGGGGGAAGTTTTGTCCGTCCTGGCCAGACCTATACCTATATCTGGGGCGTACCAGAGCGTTCCGGACCCAGCCATGGAGACGGCAGTTCGGTGTTATGGATGTACCATGGACACTTCATGGAAGGTAAGGACATCAACTCCGGGTTGATGGGTCCGATCATCATCAACGCCCGCGGCGAGAGTAAGCCCGATGGAACTCCTGCCGACGTAGACCGGGAATTCATCACGGCGTTTGCTGTGTTTGACGAGTCCAGCAGTTGGTACTTCGAAGCGAATTTGCGAAGCCAAAAGAAGCCGCTTGTCACAGTTCGTTCAAACGATCCAGTTGGCCGCCTACCGTTTCTGATGTATTCGATAAACGGTTTGATTGAGGGCAACCTGCCGGTTCTTATCATGAAAAAAGGCGATCATGTGCGCTGGTATACATTCGCCTCCAGTAACGACGAAGACGTCCATACTCCGCACTGGCATGGGGAGACGGTACTTTCAAGTCACATGCGCACTGACACGGTCCAACTCACGCCTATGGCCATGATGACAGCCGACATGATCGCGGACAATCCTGGAACCTGGCTATTCCACTGCCATAACAACGACCACTTTGAGGGCGGCATGGTAGCGCTCTTCAAGGTTTTGCCGTAGCCGTTCGCTGTTCCTGACCAAAACGGTACCGAACCTTGGTACTATTTGTCACGATTTGGGACAGGGACATGCCCGGAACCAAGGCGAGAGTAGCGTAGACCTTAAGCTGCTTGCGATACTTTGTCGAAGCCTGGGTGGCAAAGCAATTGCACAAGGATTGGTGAGCCCCTAACTCGTGCATATTTCGCTTTCTAAGTCGATAAAAGGTCACACGGTACTCGGTATCCAAGAATCGGAGAAGCGTGGCCACCGCTAGCCTGGAGTTGATGATCAAGCCGCGTCGCGGCTGGCATTCTATTGATTTCCGCGAACTCTGGGAGCATCGGGAGTTGCTCGCGTTTCTCATTTGGAGAGACGTCAAAATCCGCTATAAACAAACGGCATTTGGCGGGTTATGGGCACTCCTTCAACCGCTCATTGGCATGCTCGTCTTCGCTACGCTTTTCACACGGGTCGCGCACATTCAGAGTTACGGCATTCCATACGCTCTCTTTGTATACGCCGGCCTAGTACCCTGGACCTTCTTCGCCAACGCACTCGCCTTATCAAGCAACAGCTTACTCGCCAGCGAGCATCTCGTCCGCAAAATCTATCTGCCGAGAATCCTGGTCCCGACGGCGGCAGTTTTAGCTTTGATGCTGGACATGGCCGTCAGCCTGGCGTTCATGGGAATCCTCCTGGGCATTTACCGTTGGCCGATAACAACGGCAATTTTTTGGCTCCCTGTGTTCATTTTCGGCTCTTTCCTGTCAGCCATGGGGCTAGGCTTGATTCTCTCGGCCCTGAACGTTCATTACCGGGACATAAAGTACGTAGTGCCATTCTTCACTCAGATGGCATTCTTTACTACGCCCATCATTTACGCATTACGCTCCATTTCACCGAAGTTCCAGTTATTGATTGCCATAAACCCAATGACAGGAATGGTGGAAGGTTTCCGTTATGCACTGCTCGGCGGGTCTGTTGCGTTCGGGGCGATCTGGGTGTCGCTCAGCGTCGCAGCAATCCTGTTCGTTGTCGGAGCTTATCTTTTCACAAGAATGGAACGCACTTTTGCAGATGTTATCTAGCGCCCGTCAATAGCATGGAACAAGTCATAGAAGTCAGAGACATTTCGAAACGCTACCAACTCGGTACGCGAACCCAAATGCACGGCAGCTTTCGCGAAGCACTGGGAAATGCAACCCGTCGTTTATGGAAACGTCCGTCTGAATCAACCGATTCCGGCGCCGCCCGCCGGAGCGGAACGCTTTGGGCTCTGAAGAACATCAATTTCGATGTTTACCAGGGCGACACAATCGGTATTATCGGCGCGAACGGTGCGGGCAAAAGCACCCTGCTAAAAATAATGTCGCGCGTAACCGACCCGACTGAGGGATACATGAGAGTGCGCGGGCGGATTGGCAGCTTGCTCGAGGTCGGCACGGGCTTCCACCCTGAGCTCTCAGGCAGAGAGAATATCTATCTTAACGGCGCTATTCTTGGCATGCACAGGACGGAAATTACGAACAAGTTCGACGAAATCGTCAATTTCGCCGGCATTAGTGAGTTCCTGGACACTCCGGTCAAGCGGTATTCCAGCGGAATGTATGTTCGGCTCGCGTTCTCGATCGCGGCCCACCTGGACCCTGAAATTCTGATTGTGGACGAAGTGCTGGCGGTGGGAGATGTTGCGTTTCAGAGAAAGTGCCTGGGGAAAATGGCCGAGGCCTGCAACCGCGCCAGGACAGTGATCTTCGTGTCTCACAACTTGGCCGCTGTGGAGAGTTTATGCAAGAGGGGCATTGTGCTGCACCGCGGAGGCATCGTCTTCGATGGCAGTGCCAAAGCTGCGGTTCAGTTTTTCCTTCGCGATCTCCAGGGCGAAACGACTTTGCCGGCGTTAGATGGCGCGGACCTGACGTTGGCGCCGGGCAGACCTCCTTCTTATCATCCCCAACTCACGCGGCTGGAACTCCTGGATGGAAATAACAGACCGATGCGCGGCGATTTGCCCGTCGGCGCACCGTTGAAAGCCCGCATTCACTTCGATCTGGACGCAGCCTGCACGAGCTTTGACGCCTCTATCGCTTTTGAAACGCCCACCGGGCAGCGTGTCTGCACAGCACATTCCGCCTATGAACCGGCCCGCCGTCATGAAGAGCGCTCCGGTCCGCAGGTATTTACTTGCGAGATCTCGAGTCTCGCGCTGGTGCCGGGCGACTACAAGATACATGTTGGCTTGGATATCGCCGGACAGGAAGTGGACTGGGTAGAAGACGCTGCCCGGCTTACAGTGGTCCAATCCGACTACTACGGAACCGGGATCGTTCCGACCAAAGGCATTTTCCTTCTGCCGAACCGTTGGGCTTTGCTCGAACAACCAGTCGAGGTTGAGGTCTGCTCGTGACTCCGAGAGTGACCTTTGTCGTCCCGTGTTATAAGCTGGCCCACCTGCTGAGGGATTGCGTCAACTCTATACTGGCACAAAGCTTTACCGACTTCGAGATCCTGATCATGGACGATTGCTCGCCGGATGAGACGCCGCAGGTAGCGCAATCCATCGGAGATCGGCGTGTGATCCATGTCCGCAACGAGCAGAATCTCGGCCACCTGCGAAATTACAACAAGGGAATAGCATTGTCTCGCGGAGACTATGTCTGGCTCATTTCAGCAGATGACCGGCTGAGATCATCCCGCGCTCTGGAACGATACGTGGCAGTCATGGATCGTCATCGGAATGTTGGTTATGTTTTTTGCCCCGGCCTGGAACTGAAGTTCGGGGTCGAGGGCGATTGCCCTGAATACTCGCGTCACGGCGAAAGGGATCGCATTTTCCTGCGCGGCCGCTTCCTGCAAAGACTTTTGCCGTGTAACGGTGTACTTGCGTCATCTGGCATGGTGCGTAAATCCTGTTACGAGGCTCTCGGTGCTTTTCCGCTGGATCTACCGTATGCGGGGGACTGGTATCTGTGGTGCCTCTTCGCAATCCATTACGAAGTCGCATACTTTGCGGAGCCTATGGTCAACTATCGTTTGCACGAAGCCAGCATGACCAGCGAACTGATGAAGGAAAAGGCTGCCGCCTGCGCTCGGGAAGACTTGGCTGTGCTCTGGCGCGTTTCAGAAAAGACTCGAGAAACAGGCGATAAGAACCTGCTGAAAAAGTGCAATGACGCGATCGCGCGGGAGTACGCAAAGCAACTGGTCTGCGGAAAGTACAATTGCAGCCAATTGCTCACCCTTCCGGATTTACATAGTTCTATTTCAGAACATGCGCAAGACCGCTCGGAAGCCGCTTGGATTCGAGCTCGAGCTTATGCGTTCGCTGGGGATCGTCTTTTTTATGCTCGGGAGGTGAACAGGGCGGCTGACTTGTATGCCCGCGCACTTGTCGAAGATTCAAGTTTGCTGAGTGCGCACGTGAAGGCGTCTTTACTCCAGGCAGGGAGTATCGGACTTGCGCTGCGGCGCAGCGCATTACTATTGCGCCGTTCCATTGGACGGCTTTGCTAGACCCGATCGACGGAAGCCCAAGCGCCATGACACAGAAAGTTCGAGTTGCCCTAGTGGGCGCGGGATATGTAGCGTCGAGACATTTGACGGCCCTCAACGACCTCCCGTTCGTCGAAGTCGTTGGCATCTGCGATGTAGACGAAAAGCGAGCAACAGACCTGGCAAAGCGGTTCGGAGTGCCTCGCGTCTTTCGGTCTTTAGCCGAAATGGCCGAAACGAGACCGGAGGTCGTTCATATTCTGACGCCTCCCGCCTTGCATTGCGCGCTGACGCTTCAAGCCCTCGACATGAAGTGTCATGTCTTTGTCGAGAAGCCCATGGCTGAGACTCAAGAGGAGTGCGAGGCAATGATCGCCAAAGCCAGCGCAGAGGGGCTGTCGCTGTCGGTCAATCACTCGCTGCTCTTCGAGCCGGCGGTGGAACGCGCGCTGAAACTGGTCGATGGCGGGGCAATCGGGGACCTGCTCAGCCTCACATATTTCCGCGGCTCGGATTACCCGCCCTACGCAGGAGGCCCGCCCACGGGTGTCTACAGCCAGGGCTCGTACCCTTTTCGAGATCTCGGCGTGCATGCCCTGTATCTGATAGACCGTGTCGTTGGGGAAATCAAGACCCTTCAAGCGAGGCCACAATCCAGCGGCAGGAATCCCATGATTACCTTCGATGAGTGGAGAGTTTCAGCAGAATGCGCCAAGGGCTCTGCTTACGCCCACTTGTCCTGGAATGCTCGGCCGCTCCAAAATGAATTTTGGATTCAGGGCACACGCGGTGTCCTGCATGTCGACGTTTTCCTGCAGCGCTGCCACTTACACCGCACTTATCCTGGGCCGAAACAACTGCATTTCGCAATCAATGGGATGGTGCATGCAGTGGCGGGTTTGATTGAGGTTCCTCGATACCTCTTATCAACCCTGACTGGACAGCTCAAAGCTTCACCCGGCATCTACCAGTCAGTGATCGCTTTTCACCGCTCACTACGGCACGGCACACCTTTACCGGTGTCTGCAGCAGAAGGAAAACGTGCGGTTCACTGGCTCGCTTCCGGATCTCGCTCAGCCGATGAGGCCAAAGAGAATATTGATAAGGAACGCAGGACGTATCGACCTGCGCCGGCGCGGGTACTTGTCACGGGAGCCAGCGGATTTGTCGGCTCGGCTTTAGTGCGCAGACTGTGCGAATCCGGCGAGCGGCCGCGGCTCCTGCTGCGTCGCCCTGCTGGCGGACACTTGGCCGCTCTTCGATTAGACGCGGTTTATGGCGACCTGGGGGATCCAAACGCCGTTGAACGGGCGGTCGAGGGTGTAGAAGTTGTCTACCACGTGGGCGCCGCCACGAAGGGAGGGGCCAGGGAGTACGAAGCCGCTACAGTTTGGGGCACGCGGAACATCGTGCAGGCCTCGCTACGCCACAAGATCAAGCGCCTCATTCACGTCAGCTCATTAGGCGTGCTGGATGTTGCCGGTCATCGCGACGGTATTGCAGTGAATGAGCTGTCCGCCATCGAACCATTTCCGGACTTGCGGGGCACTTACACCCAAACGAAACAGGAAGCGGAGCGAATCGTCCTCGATGCCGTCCGAAAAGATGGCTTACCCGCAGTGGTAATCAGGCCAGGGCAGATTTTTGGACCTGGCGCAGAGGCCGTTCCACCTAGTGGAGTTATTCGCCTCGGACGCTTTTGGGTCGTCGCCGGCAACGGAAAGCGGTTCTTACCGCTTGTTTTTGTCGAAGATGTGGTCTCCGGCCTGATCTCAGCAGAAGAGGCGCCGGACGTGGTGGGTCGCGTGATTCACCTGGTTGATCCAACACCTGTGAGTCAGAACGAGTACTTATCCCTTTGGAGAGCCGGAGGAGGCAGTTCGATCGTTTGGCGCAGCCCTTATGCCCTCTTGATGAACCTGGCAAGCGCTTGCGACGTAGCAACCCGTGTGCTTGGGCGAGCACTACCCCTATCACGTTACCGGGTACGATCACTCAAGCCGTTGTACCCGGTTGACATATCTCTGGCAGAGAGCTTGCTCGGATGGAAGCCCGCAATTGGTGTCCGGCAGGGACTCCAACTCACGTTCTGCTCACCCGGCCGCCGGAGTGCGCAGAGTAATACTTCATCCGAACCAGAAGCAGAGCCGGTTGCGGCTACGCCGTTTCAGTCTTAACTGGAGGTCTCGCCTCAGGGAGTGGTTCGGCAGCCCGCGCCGAGCGCCGCATTTATCACTCGCTGCACGTCAATCACATTGCAAAGTCCGTCCTGGTTGATGTCGAACGCAGTCGAGCACGCCGGACCATCGCCCAAAGCCACCGTTGTGATGAGGGTAAAATCCGCGCTGTTGACCAATCCATCGCCGTTTACGTCGCATTTACTGATCGGAGATCCGGTAGTTGTGGCTACTTGGATATTGCCGCTTCCACTTTCGAAGTAAAGGGTGTTATCTCCATCGGCCACCGCCTGACTCGCGACGACGGTAGACCCGTTGGCAGTGACGCGATATGTGCCTGCCGACAGTCCCGCGATGACGTATTGTGCCGTGCCGGCATGTTTGGTCGTAAAGGTTACACCCGAGTAAGTGTTCCCGCCGCTCGCGAAGGCAGCCACTTTGGGCGAGTTAGCGTCATCTATCTCAACGATACGGAAGTTAGTAGCGGTCGGCTGCACAAGCGAGGGCATGGTATCGGCGACATTCGTCGAAGGCTTATGAACCACGATCCACTCTCCGTGCGTACTCGCTGGATTGCAGGAACCTGGAGCCGCCGGATTTTCAGCACAAACATACGTTCGATAGGTGTAGCCTGCCCCGCCTCCGTAGGAACCATTTGAGTTGTCAACCCCCAAAAGCGCCGAGTTCGCGTTGGCAGCAGGTAACACCGAGGTGAGTAGAAGGGAGCTTTGTTGAGAATTCTTGACAGTCCCGCCGTTGTTTCCGCCCTTGAAGGAAATCGCTTGCGAAGGCGCCAACCCATTGAGATAGAAATGCAGGTAGGCCTTCATCGTTGTCCCGGTCGATGTCGCGATATCGTCGTACCAAACGAGGTAGTCTTGCGTGCCGGTCTTTTTGAAATGGATGAGGCTTCGTTGGACATGGGTCGCATTCATCGAGGGTACGTATGCTCCGGTCATATCCGATAAGGCATAGGAATATCGGCTTTGAGGGTCACCCGTAGGATCTGCGCCAGCCCAGCGAAGGATGCTAGCGGGGCCAGGGTTGTTGCCTGTTGCCCAATTGTCCCCGTTGCCCAACTCTATTAAATCGTCATTCGATCTATTGCCATTTGCGTTTTGAGCATCTCCCGCCAAGAGATATCCCCGGCGGTATATGTGAACCGATCCCCAATCTCCATACCCTGAGTGGTCGGACACATCATTATAGGAAGACTGCAGCAGAATCAATGAATCGTTAGCACTCCAACCGGTCCGGGTGATAGCGTGCGTGTAAGCGACATTAGGCAAGCAACTCAGGCCGAGACTAGCGCATAAATTATAGTCTGTTGCGCGAAATAAATATTGTGTGGGAGCATTCGAAAGCGGCGTACTGGCTTGCCGCGGGTCGGTGAAGGTGAAGGACCAGGGAAGATAGGTGCCCTGGTTGTAAGCCAAACCGCCAGGCGTGAAGTCGCCTCGGGTGACACGCGCGTAGTAATTGGCATACGCTGCTTCGGGTGTTCCCGAATAGAGCCAGAGCGGCATCCACAACGAGCGCATGCCGAACTGATCCCAAGCTGACCCGTAAATGTCCTCGAATGTGAGGCCACTCTGCGGATCGTCAGGTAAGGCATTGTAGTACATGTAAGGCAACTGTCGGGAGATGTACAAGCCCCCCGTCAGATCAGGTCCGTTTACAACCGAATTCTTGATCATAATGGCCATGAGGCTGGAGAACCAATGCGTGCGCCAGTTCGCATACAGGGCTCCCGATTGATTGAACCCCGTCCACGTGTTACGGGCGTAAGTGTATGCATTTGCAATGTAGTAGTTATAGGTCCATTGCAGCAGCGTCTTAGCCCGCGGATCGTCGTCCGCAAAGGCTAATCCGACCGCCAGGTCGGCACACAGCGAGGTGAAGGTCAGGTTTTCAGCCGGGAATGTAAAGCTGTTGCCGTTTGGATAGTCGGCGTTGTAGTGGGAGGCCTGCGCAGGATTAAGAGGGGGCGCCGCGTTGTCATGTTTGTAAAGCCAGACGATGCCGCAGTCGCCCGGTTTCCAAGGCTCATTCCGATTTGAGCACTGGACCGTATCAATCCCGTTGTGTAGCGCGTCGTTATCGTTCAGCATTTGACTGGCGATAGTCGCTCGTTGCGCTGGCGTCAACTGGTTTCGAACGATAGAGTACGCCTGGGCTACCGCGACAATGTACAGTTCTACATAGTTTAGTGTTCCTGCGTAGGCCCCGTTACAATACTGTGCAGACGTATCACAGTAAGTATTCCCTCCCACCATGTTGGCAAGATGTTCAAGGCCATACTCGGCCGCGGCAAGGGATTTTGCGTCTCCATCCGCCTGCCAGCGCATGGCAGCTTGCGAGAAGTGCGTATAATCGTCGGATCCAAGGCCGTAATCTGCATTGGCGGCGGTGTATCCCTTCCCGACAAAGGTATCCACCGAATTGGTTAACGCGGCATACGGCGGGTTATTCGGATTTGCTTTTCCCGCTTGCGTCGTATCGCTGAGCGAAGTTGTTAAAGGTCCCGTCGGCCCATCCAGCCAAACCCTGGGATGCGGACGCAACGTGTAGCTTTGCCCATTCATCACCACAGTCGTTTGGGCGGTTGCCGTCACACAAGAGACTACGATCAGGCAAAACGCTAATGCTCCAGTGCTTCTTTGAGAAGGTTGTTTCATAAGAATTCCTTTTTTGTTGACTCGTCGGCTTACTTGGAGGGAACAAATACAACGTCTACCCAGTAGTTGCTTTGATTCCAGCTCTGGTTGGGAAACGCGCTTGCACCGTAGACGTAAAGGCCATTCGGGCCGTCGGTTCCGTCTTGCAGAGCATGCAGGGGCGGGGAGTCTACAGCCGAAGTAAAGAAGTATTCATCTGAAGAATAGTGGCTTACGGGGGCGTAGTAGGAAACAACGTAGGTTGTATTCGCTTGAATAAGGACGGGTTTGGAAAGATTCGCTTGCTGCCAGCCCGTCGCACTCTCTTTCGAGAAAGTAACGGTGGCGAGCAGGGTGCCATTCTTTGTCCAGAGGTGACCGACATGTGTCCCTCCATTTTGGGGACCTTTGTAGAAGCGAATTCCAGTAATCAAGCCGGCAACGTCGGATCGGAATTTCGTTCCAACCTCAACCGCAGCGTTGTCTGGGTCTGTAATCGTGCCCGGAACTGAGGCCGAGCTCCAGATTGAATGCGCTGCTGGTGGCGGAGGGATAGTGGCTGCGAGGATATTTTCCGAAAAGACCTGCGAATTGTTGGGTCCGGCAGCGGTGACGGTCACGGTCACATTGGACCCGGGCTGTGCCGCCTGGGCAACAAACGTTTGCGAAAGCGCGCCCGCAGCAACTGAGACGGAGGAAGGGACACTCAACGAAGTACTTGTGCTCTTTAGCAGGATCTTAACCTGTTGGCCGGCAGCTTTCGCGAGTTCTACCTTACAGCTTGCCGAGCTAGCGGCGTTTATCGTCGCCGGAACGCAGGCAAGTGAGGAAATCAGGATTACGGGCGCGGCAGGTGGGAGCAGGCTCACGGTGAACGTTTTCGTGACACCATTTGCCGCGGCCGTAAGTGCAACACTCTGGCTGCTTGCGACCTGAGAGGCCTTGGCCGTAAAGCTAACGGAGGTGTTGCCGGCAGTGGCATTCACACTAGCGGGAACCGACAAGCTCGAAGCACTGCTGCTAAGCATAACCGGGAAGCCTTGGCTTTGCGCCGCGCCGTTGAGCATGATGACACAAGCCGCCGAGCCCGGGGTGGTGACACTGCCGGGAGTACACGACAACCCGTTCAGGCTCACGGAATTCGCCACGGTTATTTGCCCTCCCGTTCCGGCGCCGCTGATTGCGCTGCCATCCGCGCCGGCCGCCACGACTGTCGAGAAGCCGATGGGAATGACCGAAGTTAAGGGCGTGGGGGAAGTCTGCAATGTAACGTTTGCGAGAGTTCCCGAAGAGAATGGGCTATCGCTTAGTGCGGCGGCGACACATGTCGTCATTCCGGTTTTACTTGCGCATTCCAATTGCTTGGAACCGAGGCTTGATCCCGGCGTGACATTCACGGCAACAATGTCCGCCGTTGTATAGGTCAGCGTCCATTGAATACTGCTCGCCGGGCTAGTCGTAGCTGCCAGAGACAGGTTCAGTGTGACGCTTCCGCCCGCGGCTACTCCGCCCGATGCTAGCGCTAACGCCAGTTGTTGGGCGCCTGCGGGAGCCGTGAGCAGCCCCATAGCCAAGGCGATAAATGCTACAGTTCTGCAAATAATTCCTGAAATGCTGGCAGTCGGACGCAAAGATATACCGCTGCTAGTCGAATTCAACATCAATTCTCCTTTTGGTTGCCTTATCGAGCTTTCCGGCAGGATAAGTGGGAAAATGTGTCGCCTTTCTCCGATTAGAGGCGTTAAATGATCTGCAACCTCCGACGCAGTACCCCACCTACAAACACCAACCTAAAGTTTGTTGATCGTCTGGCGATGGTTGGCCGCGGCCGATTTAAAGCTCGGCGCATACAAAACGGCCAAATTCAATCAAAATCTGGCCGATAAGAAGCAAGCTATTGCAATGCGTGTATTAACTTATTTGGAGCTATTATGGCACTTTATAACCTCATCAACTATTAATTTTAAGGTCTTTCAAGGATAAACCCTAGGTATTTACGCTAATGTCATGATAAATATTGCAAATACCCTGTTATCCTTATTTTTAACTAATCGCTAACAAGGCTAATAAACAAACATTTAATGGCATCTAATAAATCTTCAAACGACCTAAATAGGATTTCCTCATTCTTAGGATTGCTGGGATTGGCGGTCCTGGTGGCGCCTGCCTCGGGACAGACTTTGGGCGGCTGCAACATGTTCCCGGCCAACAATGTCTGGAATGCGCCCGTCGACAAGCTACCGGTCGATCCGAATTCCAGCGCTTACATCAGCACCATCGGAAGTTCGACTGGCCTGCATCCCGATTTTTCGTCCTCCGGAGGCGGCATACCCTACACGGTGGTGCCGGCCAGCCAGCCCAGGGTTTCGGTGTCGTTCGCTTACCCGGATGAAAGCGACCCCGGCCCTTACCCTGTGCCCGCGAACGCAGCCATAGAGGCTGCTTCCGATCAACACGTGCTCGTGCTCGATCAGGGAAGTTGCAAACTCTATGAGTTATATAACGGTGCAGTCAACAGTAATGGGACGTGGACGGCGAATAGTGGCGCGGTTTTCGATCTGAATTCCAACCTGCTGCGTCCTAGTGGCTGGACATCCTCAGACGCCGCGGGGCTGCCTGTACTGCCGGGCCTGGTTCGCTATGACGAGGTAATGTCGGGACACATACTGCATGCCCTGCGCATTACTGCTCCCCAAACGCGGGATCAATTCATCTGGCCGGCACGTCACCAGGCATCCAGCCTCTCAGGCACACAATACCCGCCATTAGGCCAGCGCTTCCGGCTGAAGGCCACGTTCGATGTGACGCCTTACCCAATGGAAGTGCAAGTCATATTGAACGCCCTGAAAACGTACGGCGCCATTCTGGCGGACAATGGCTCGTCCTGGTACGTTTCAGGAGTGCCGGATTCCCGCTGGAACGATTCGAATCTGCACGCGCTGAGTGGCATTATTGGGAGCAATCTGGAGGCGGTAAATGAATCAGGTCTGCAAGTGTCCCCCAATTCGGGTGCAGTGGCCGGAGGCCCGGCCGGCCTGACGGGAATCTATCTCGACCAGAGAGATGTCTCCGCAGGAACGACGGTGAACGCCCAGGCGATTCTAACCGCTCCAGCTCCCGCAGGCGGTGCGGCGGTCGCCATCACAAGCTCAAATTCGGCGGCAGTGACTGCGCCGTCGGCCGTAACAGTTCCTGCGGGATCCGTTTCAGTGAACGTACCCATCACAATCAAGTCAATTTCAAGCACCACTCCGGTCGTGCTTACCTCCGGTTATAAATCTGTGGCTCAGCCCTCGCCCGTACTGTTTGTAAGCGGAACAAGCGGTACAACCGTACCGATGTTATCCGCTCTGAGCGCATCCCTAACCACCGTGGCCGGCGGGTCTACCCTCACAGGAACGGTGCGTATTACAGCTCCTGCGCCGGCTGGCGGCGTCGCTATCGGCGTAAATAGCGCAAATCCAGCCGTCTTATCTGTCCCGGCAACTGTCACCGTGCCTGCCGCCGCAACCTCGGCGTCTTTCATCATTACGGCACAACCTCAAACCGCAAACAGCACCGAAACAATTGCAACAACTTTGAACGGAGAAAAGCTTTCCATACCAATCACTGTCACTGCGGGGTCTTCAGCATCGGCGGCACTGAACAGTGTAGTACTCTCAGCTGGCACAGTGCTCGGCGGAGGCAATGTTACAGGTACAGTAAGCCTCACGGGACTCGCACCCGCTGGGGGTTTGGACGTGTCACTACTCAGTTCCAACACATCGGTGGCGACCGTGCCTTCGCATGTTCTGGTACCTGCTACTAAAAGTTCCGCGACGTTTACGGTGGCGACCTATAAGCAGACCACAAATGAAACGGCGCAAATCACGGCCAGCCTCAATGGCATATCTAAGACCGCCAGTCTGACTGCGACGTCTGCCCCTGTCACACCCGTTTCTGTATTCGCATCAACCGCGGTACCCGGCACGCCGAGCGATTCTGATTCAAGCTCTGTAGAGCTTGGTATGAAGTTCAAATCTAGCGTCGCGGGACAGGTAACAGGAATAAGGTTTTATAAGGGCGCCAACAACACAGGCACCCATACCGGCCATTTGTGGTCCGCCGGTGGCATGCTGCTCGCGAGTGTAACCTTTGTAAATGAAACTGCCAGCGGATGGCAGCAGGCGATTTTTTCCAGCCCAGTCGCCATTCAGGCGAATACCGTTTACGTCGTCTCGTACCACGCTCCTAACGGGCATTACGCCGATGACGAGAATTTTTTCGCCTCCTCCTTAAATAGCGCGTCGCTGCAAGCCCTGCAGGACGGCTCGGATGGGCCTAACGGGACCTATACCTATGGCTCTATAGCCTTCCCGACGCAGGGCTGGAATGCGAGCAATTACTGGGTAGACGTTTTGTTCGTGCCCTAGATCCGCACGGGCTGCTCAACAGCTTGCGGTCGTGAAATCCGAGACGCCACCGGCCCTGGGCTGCTGGCGTCTCGACCTTTTTTCAACGGTCATCCCACCTAAATAGTCCCGGATGATCGTGCTCGACCGTTGTGCGCATTGGCCTTTACGCAACTTTGGCGATGCCGGGCTTTTTGGAAGGCAGAGCTGCCAATAGCCTGCTGCTGATTTCGCTTACTCGCTGTTCCCAGGTAGTATTCTTTACGAGTGCCTGGCGCTTGGCCCTTTTTTCCGGAGAGTCGGTTGCCAGCTCATTTTCAATCCCCTCCAGGAAAGCAGGAGGCGCGTCAGCCAGACAGACAGCCTCCCCGAAGACTTCCGTCGCTGGGGTCGAAACAGTGACAACCGGCTTGCCCGTGGCGAGGTATTCGCGCAGCTTTAAGGGATTGGCGCTCATTCGCTGCTGATTGCGCAGCGTTGGGATGATGGCGACGTCGAAGGCCTTCGCCCATCCGGGCAGAGAGTCATAGGGCTGTGAACCGGCAAACACGACATTAGGCAGACGGTGGAGTTCGCTGACGTCGGCCGAAACCAGGCCGATCAGTAAAAAGGTCCACTCCGGTCTCGCTTTCGCTAAAAAAACCATCAGCGGAATATCAACCCACTCACCGATGACGCCGAAGAAACCAATGACCGGGTGCTTCAATCCGCGGGCAAGACCCGGCACCTCCGTCTCGGGCTGGGCCGCTTTTCCAAACAGCGCCACATCTACTCCATGTGGGGAATAAACCGTATTCGGATTGATGAGTCGCTTACTTTCCACCAAAGGTTGAGAGACAGCAAAGATCAAGTCCGCCTTGCGAGTAAGATCCTCGTCCATCATCCTCACTATGGGAGCATCCATGCCCGGGAACGAAGCGTAATCGTCAACGCAGTAGTATACGGTCAGACACTCTCCTAATCGGCAGGCCAATGCGTGCGGGTGGGGCACTACAAACCATGACACCAGGCGCTCGGCGCGCAGAATCTGAATTGCGTTACGTACCGCAAATCGCGCGAACCAGTTGTTTACCCGCTCCACCATTTTGAACTTTCGAAATGGAATCTGCGGAACCGTTATGTGCCACATGCGTTCGCCGATCTGGCGTGGTGGTTGCACCATCAGGATGAACTTCCGGAATAGCTTCCGCAAGTCTCTTGCCGTGGCCGTAGGAGCCCGCAGGCCGGGCGTCTCCACATAGAGAATCGGATACTGCTCATTGAGCAGCCGAGCGATATGGTGACTGCTTGTTCGGTTTTCCGCAAACCAGTCGTTTCCAAAATAGACGATTCCAACATCTGAAGCCGTATGCTTGTGCATCAATTGGCTCCCCAGGCAACCGCATCAGAACAAAATGCCAGAGTCTCCCGAGCGACGCTGCTCCAGCTGCGATTCCATTTTGCCGCAATCGCCGCATGATCCCAATTTGTTGTGAGCGCTCGCTCCAGCGCTTCCGCGAGTGCTCCCGAGTCGCGCGGTCGAGTCAGGATGCCGGAGTTAGCGTCGACAAGATCAGGTATACCTCCAACATGGGAAGCAACCACAGGCGTTCCACTTGCGAGTGCTTCGATGACGACATTGGGGCAACCCTCCGCATAACTCGGCAGGCAGAACAAGTCTGCCGCTGCCAGCCATTCCGCCACCTCCGGCGAAGGTAAAGGACCGGGGATGAAGATTCGATTGCGTAGTACACCGGTCTTTGCGCGGAGTTTAATTTGCGCCGACAATGCACCTTCGCCGATGAAAGCCACTTGGAGACGCGGCCTGTTTTGAGCCAGCTGAGCGGTCGCGTCAAGAAGCTCCTGAACGCCCTTCGTCGCCGCAATCCAGCCAACAAAGACAATTAACTCGGAGTCGCTTGCTATCGAGAGATGCCGGCGCGCCACGCTGCGGTCTTTGAGATGGAAGATTTTAAGATCACAGCCGTTTGGGATGGTCCTGGCCCGCTGCTGCCTTGCGCCTAGCGCCACCGCTTGCCGCCGGGTTTGATCGCTTACCGCAATCACCCCGGTAGCCCGGCGCAGAGCCTGGCGGGTGTGCCACCCGGTTACCGCGTCAGGAAGCCGATTCACATCTGAGCCGATTACACCCAGGACAACGGGTATGCCCAAGCTTTTGCCGATGGAGGCTGCAGCACATCCCTCGGGGTAAACAAAGTAGTTCAATATCAAGTCCGGCCTGAAAGCGGTTAAGCGATTTCGAAGGTGGTGCTCGCATATTTTTGGGTTGAAGGGCCGGCTGGCGACTGGAATCGCCGGATATTCAAAATACTCCGCCTCCAGATCCTTGACCTTATAGTCTAAATCCACCCGCGAATAGGGAAAATGGCGCGGGGGAAGCCAAGTCGGATAGCGGGTCAGGGGGCAGAAAACACGAATATCACTGTCGCCCTGCATTTGCTTAATCGTTTGATAGGCAGAGTGGCCCCGGTACGGTTGAACGTTAGTCGGGAAATAAGATGTCACTACAGCAATACGCATGGAATAAGACCGTGTTTAGTTCCCTACCCTCGAATGATCCGTCGTCCTCGAAGCCGGAGATTGCTCATCGGTACTCTTCGTAGACGAGGACCAGCCGCCGGTCTCTATGTCGTCTATCACCGTTCGCATCTCCCAAGCGGAGACAAAATAAAGCTCGTATCCGGCGCGAGCACACTCCTCAATTAGCATTTGAAGGCCCAGTTCGAGTCCACCGTTCAACAGCGCGGACGAATGGCGTTCCTGAGAGCCGTGTGCATGAAGCTTCAGGAAGGCATCACCGCCGATCTGGGGGGCCAGTTGGAGCCAGCGGCGAACTCGATGACGCGTCGGCAGGTCGTAGCACGCCAGTTCGCCGTTTTCGAGGCGCGGCAATAAGCGCTCTCCCCATCGGAACCCCAACGGACCGGGAATCATTAACAAATCACCTTCGGTGCGACGGCCGGGTACCACCGGCTGACCTTTGTCGTACGACTTCGGTGCTAGCGGATCGTCAGTCGCCCAATAGATCGTGTTGACCGTGCTGGCTTGTGTCGGGGATCCCGCCGAAGGCATGGTGAAATCCGCGTAACAGCCCAGGTCGCGGAGAAGGCTAATCTCATTGTTCAAGCCGCAATGTCTGCCGTCCGGGTGAGCGTTGTCGAGCGCCCAGTTTCCGTGAATGAATCCGAATGTCACTCTTCCGGCATGTTTTCGCAAGAGCCCGTGACGCTTTACCAGGGTTTCGACAAACCCGCTCATCCGATCCACAAAGTTCTGCTCTCCCTCCCCGTCATGGTGCAAATGCACTTCGACGTCGGCGATGCCCCTTTCCACTAGAGATTGCAGCGGATCGAGCAGATGAGGCCGATACTCCTCTTCCGGATAAAAGAATGTATATCGGGGTGGGCGACCCGCCGAGTCACAGAATTTCGACGCGATGCGCGGCCAGTCACTGCTCCACTTGGCAACGCGTTCGACAGCCGTTTCTTCCGAAGCCCCCCCCAAAGTGGTTCGAAATGATCCGCAAACGTAACCCATACTCGTTTCGGCGGTGGCCGGAACTGCGACAAAAGGCGGGTTCGCAGATAGCTTCCGTACCAAATCTGAAAATTACGTGGTAAGGCGATCATGGGATGTTCGGTATACGTTCTTTCGCTTTTTTTCCAGAGCCTGCTGGAATAGATTTTGGTACTGCCGCCAGGATTCTTCGATGCCGAAGCGCTGGGCCCATTGTTGGGCCTTCGCTCCAAGGACCGCCAGATCCGGGCGTTGCGCAGTCGTTAGCATCACATTCGCCAGCAGTTCGGGCTGCCCCGGAGGACAGCAGCCCGCCATCAGGGATTCAGGAACCAGTTCCGTAAGCCCGGGCAGGCGTGTGGAGATCACCGGGAGCCCCGCCGCCATTGCCTCCATGATCGAGATGGGCAGCCCTTCGTCGAGGGACGGAAGCACAAAGATGTCGAGCGAAGAGAGAAAACCGGCGACATCGCTGCCGGCTCCGTGCAAGACCACCCGGCCGGCTGATCCCAATCCGGCGATAGCTTTCTCAATCGCTTGCCGGCACGGGCCCTCACCCATGATGTGAAGTTCCGCTTTCGGAAGACTATCCAGCACTGTGCCAAAAGCCCGGACCAGACTCACATGGTCTTTGGCAGGCACTAATCTTCCCACAGCGCCGAAACGCAGCCGCGAAAGATCGGACAGCGGTTGCGCCTTCCGGGCGGAAAACTTGTCGACATCGATACCGTTGTAAATGACGCTGATGTTGCGCAGAGCTAGCTTGTCCCTTTCAACATAGAAGTCACGTACGCCTTCGGAAACAAACACCACGCCATCTGTCCAACGAGTGGCAAAGCGCCAGATGCGCTCGCATTTGGGGTCCCAATTCATATTGCCGCCATGACGTGTGTTGATCACTACCGGAACCCCGGCCAGGCGCGCAGCCGCTACCGCATAATGCAGAACGAGCGCATTGTGAGCGTGTAGAATATCCACCCGGTCCTGCCTGAACTGACGGGCAAGAGTGCGGACTAAAGAAAACGAAGGGCCATCGGTCTTGCCGAAGACGCAAACACGCGCGCCGGCAGCTTCCGCTTCTGACGCCAGCGGCCCAGTCTCGCGTGTACAGTAAATCAGCGCGTTATGCTGAGCCAGCACCTGCCGGCGAGCCAAGTCGACGGCAAGACGTTCCATGCCCCCGATCCCAAGGCTGGGTAAGATCTGCGCGATGTTCAAGCTTTGTCTATTAATGTTGGACATGATTTTGCTACGCAGAACGCATCCGGACTGTGCCGTATACCGCGATTGTCAGGAGGGGCACAGCCACCGCCGTCGCTCGCATCCAGCGAGGCCGGGGCAGATCTTCCACTTGCCTGGCGGCATATAAATCGGCTACTGCTACGCTCATGCCAAGTAACAAATAGAGGGTGGCGGAGTAAGTTCTCGACAGAAACCAGCAGGTTGCCAGCATGGTATACAGCGAGGGCCGGAAGGCGGACGCCCATCGATAGGCATTGCCCTCCTCCTCGCTGCTTTGAACTTGCTGGAGTTGCAATACACAAGCCGCGATGAGCCCGATCCAGGCTACGCAACCGATTAAGCCCAGTTCAGACATGCACAAAACATACGAATTATGAGCGGTGATCTCGTGATAGTTCGTGAACTGCCCGAACCCAACGCCCCACAGCGGTGAATGCTCAAACATACCCAATCCGTCCGACCACGCGCTCACACGTCCCCCAGCGGAATCTTCATGTACAGAGATGGCCCGGCCACCGCGATTCAACAAGAACACAACCGCGAGCGCCAACGGAGCCAGTAGCGCGGCACGCTTTCCGCCCAGACGGTCTTTCAGCAGGAACAGCAACATTAAGGCCAAACCTATAAGCGCTCCGCGCGAGTTTGTCAGATAGATGCCATAAAGAAGCAAAGTGGCCGGAAACAGGCAGAGAAACAGATTATTGATCAGATGTCCTTGGCGCCACATCGGCAGCAACAGCGGCAGTAACAGAAGCAGGTACTGCGCAAAATCGTTTGGATCATTCAAAAAACCCAACGCACAAATGCGCAGATAACCCGTACGGAGCCCCAAGCTTTCATCAATCCAAATCGGCTGATACACAACGTATGGGCTGTTTACATCTCCGGCGTAATAGGAGATTACGCCGCGCACAATGGAGTACAGCGCGATGGCCAGAAGCATCGTCGTAAGTGCGCGAATTTGGGATATTGTCCTAACATTCCAGACGAGGAGAAAAAAGATCAGGCAGACCGGCAGAAACGTTGCCAGAGCGCCGGGCACTCCGCCGACCCAGCCGTTCAGAATGCGCGAGAGACAGATCGCGACAATGAATCCCAGCATCAAGTACCCGGATGGGCGACGAATCCAAAGCGAATCAAGCAGGTTCGGTATGGAAGCGCCGATAGCCAGAAGCGCTATCCAGATCATTATGCGAAAAGGAGCAAGTTCTGGAAACAATTCGGCCGGGGAGAGAATTGTCAGTCCGGTATAGAGAAGCGTCAGGAAGAAGCCCATTTTGAGGAGCCGATCACGTCCTGAGAGAGCGGATCTCTCCGCGCTCATCGCATATTCGCCTCTCGGCCATCTCTCTTGTAAACGCGCACAACGGGCCGCAAGGAGTCTCGCCGGTTGCCGCATCTGACGAGCCGGGCTCCGCTTGGCTGTGCCGCTCTCCCGAGATCTCCGGCGGCTGATCTGTGGTGTGTCGCCGGAGTTTGGCCGTAACGCTTTTCCTCGCACTCAGTAGCCACGAGGGGCTGACCGCGGCGAGGAGGAGATCCAGTTCAACATTCGTCGGGCCGATGCTTGAGATCAGTTTGCGCGCCCCCGGCATGTCCCTCACTCCGATAAATTCGCGAATGTAGTGGTTGGCAATCGCGATTTTTTTTCTCTGAAGAACTTCCTTGCCCAGGCCGGCTCGTTGCTCCACATCTTCACAACTAGCCCATTCGGCCCGCAACATCTTGTCGAATTGGCGCGACAAGCTATTGTTGGCCGGCGCGTACTCAAATAGAGGCAGGGGGCACCTCACCATCCGCCACTTTGTCAGCGCGATGCGCATCCAGAGATGATGATCCTCCGTGCCAATCAGCGCTCGGCGGCAGTCAAATCCACCGACCGCCCAGAAGCACTGCCGCCGGACGATGGCTCCCGACGGAGTGCCTACTATATTTCGCGCCCAGAGGCTGTCCCAAGTGAGAGGAACCTGGTCGATCTTCTTTAAGGCACAGTACACGACGCCGACGCCGGGGTCCAATCCGAACTCCAGTTGCTTTTCTGTTTTTGCCGGATGCCAGCGATCATCGTGATCGAGAAACGCAAACCATTCCCCCCGGGCCAGCCGGGCGCCGGTATTTCGCGCTGCCCCAGGCCCGGCATTCTCTTGACGAACGTACCTCACCGGGTACTTAGCGACGACAGCAAAGGTATCATCTTTCGATCCATCGTCGACGACAATGATTTCCTGTGCTGGATAACTTTGACATAGAGCCGATTCTATGGCGTTTCCGACATGATCGCGCCCGTTATAAACCGGAATAATGACGCTCACCGTGTGGCGTTTTAATCTTTGCATGCACCTTGACCTCGTAAGTGCCCCTTCAAGAGACTCAGTCAATACTCGGATCCGTCAGGAAGTGTCTGCCGTAGAATGTCCCTCCGAATCGCCACAATCGCAGTTCGTAACTGAAAACTTCAGCGGGATGGCGCTTTAGCAAGACAGAATGCAGCCATCTTAGTTCGGCTCGAATCGCATTGGTAAACAAGTAACGGGGTAGTCCGAACCAGCGCGGTTCGGGGGGAGGACGCTTGCGGAGCAGGTAACCAGTCGAGGCCGATGCCCAAAATGCCCAACGCCGCATATAGCGCCGGGTTACTCGTTCCGCTGGGATATGGTGATAAACGACGAGTTCCGGAACATAAAGCCCATTTAAGCGTGCTTCGATGAGCCGGTCGTGCATCTCTGAATCCTCGCCGGCTAACAATCGATTACCCTTACGGCCGAGCATGCTGCAATAGAGCCCCACCTTGTCAAAGCAAGACCTGCGCAAGACACAGTTCCCACCCATTAAAAGTGCGTCGAACTTTTCGTCTGAAAAAGGCCTTCGGTCTTCCCCGAAATCCGCCCACCCGATGGCAGTTCGAGTATGTGGATGGTTGACCCATGCGGGAGGCTCGCGCTCCCAGCGCGGAAGATAGCGACCTCCGATGTAGTCAATATTTGGATCCGCCAGCGTGGAAAATATGACGGAGGGCCAGTTTTCTTCAATCTCCTCATCATCGTCGATGAATGCGACCAGATCTGAATCGGTTTGCCGAATGCCCGTGTTCAACGCGAACGAACGCCCTTGATTACAGCTTTCCGGGACATATCGAATCATCCCATCCGACAGTTGCGAATAATGCTCAACGACCGCCTTTGTATCATCTTTAGACCTATTGTCCACTGCTGTGACACTAATCTGAAGGCCATCCGGAACTGTTGCGTGCAGAATGCTATCCAGCGTGCGAGCGAGCGAGGCCGAGCGATTGTAGGTGGGGATGATGATAGCCAGGCGCATAGTCGTAGAGGCCGAGTTAGACGTGAGGGCGGCGCGGTTCAACTGACGGCCGGCCTGAGCGCCACAAAGTCGACGGATGTGGTCGCGAGTTGCTCGGGCGCGTAGGTTTGAAACTCCGGGGCAATTGTTATCTTCTTCAGAGCTTCAAGAAGCTTCTGTTGGGGCTCGTGTTTCGCGAGGAGTATGCTGAATCCCGCATCGCTAGCCATTTCCAGAAAATCGTTAGGCCGCAGCCGGTTCTGGTATTGGAGGGAGTTATTCCATATTCTCCAGGCAGCTTCTGAATACATCAGGTAATTGATGGCCGTAATGTTGCGATCGGAATAGGCATAATGATCGCCGCAATTGGCGCTGTGTATCATTAACCCGCCGGGCCGCAGCACCCGATGCCCCTCTCGCATAATTTTGCGTATGATCTCGGCTGGCACATGCTCCAGGACGCTGTTAGAGAAGACGATGTCCACCGAGCCTTCCGGCAAGCCGGTACAGGCGGCATCGGCGGGAGAGTGATACTTTATGCCCGCGCGTTGGAGCACCTCGGGGACGGTTTTGCACTGCAACAAGGTCTCATACTTTGCCCGCACGCTCGCAAGAGTCACTCTTGCGCCCTCGGCAATCGCGGGGAGGTGACACTCCAGCCTGCGGAGCATCTTCCAGGTCAGCTTCTCACTCAAATGGCGGTGAATGTCATACGTTCTGCAGCTATGGGCGCCGGCTAGAAAGTAACACACCGGCAAAGTGGGATACCATCCGGTGCCCACCTCAACGTAATCCAGACCTTGGGGTTGCAAACCAACCTCGTGCATATGAGATGCGAGCACAAGCCAGTCACAAGTCACCTTTTGATCGACATTTTGCTCGAACCGGCGAAGATTACCCAGTGTGCGTTGAAGAATAGAATTCACGCGAGCGCCCCCCGGGAGAGCACTAAGGGCCGCTTGCGTGAATCCTTTTATTTTCCAGTTCATATGAATTAGTCAAGTGGTAGTCCAGTGGGCAAGCCCAGTGGACCCGGGCAAAGCTACTCTGGCCAAGCTGCGGCGGCGGTCCTCGGCAAGGCGGCAGCCGCCAGCGTGGCTTCTCCCGTCAACATTGTTTGGTCAAGCGTAAATCCGGAGCTGCATGCGTCGTGGTAGAACATTCGGACCGTATCCAGGGAATAAAGCGGTAGGTCGCGCCCGACCAGTTGCAGTTTCTGCAAGATGTCGCTGGTGGCGGTGAGGATGTGGCAGCCGATCTCCTCTGCTTGAAAAACATTCAGGAGCTCTCGTGGGCTCGCCCAGATCAGTTCCATCGAGGGGTACGGCTGGAGCAGGCTGAGAGCAGCTCGCATGGTCGGGATCGGGTCGCGCCCAGTGTCGGCAACTCTCCCGGCAAAAATGGAGACATAAGACGGGGCGCCGCCGGCCAGGGCGAAGACCACCTCGTGCACCTGCTCAATCGTCATAATCGCAGTCGCATTCACCTTGACGCCCGAATGCGATAGCGCATGCATTAGTTCCGCGGCAGATTCGCCTAGCGTATTGGTAACGGGCACCTTGACATAGACGTTCTTGCCCCAGGCGGCGATGGCGAGTGCCTGGCGGCGCATGTCTTCGAAGTCGTCGGCAAGTACCTCAAACGAAACAGATCGATCTGGAATCGCTTCGATCACCTCGCGGGCAAATCTTTCATAGTCGCTGACGCCCGCCTTGCGCATGAGTGTGGGATTTGTAGTGAATCCTTTGATCAGAGGATTCTGGCTTAACGCCAGGATGGTGCGCAGATCGGCCCCATCGGCAAACAATTTCAGCTTCAGCCGCTCAATTGATGTCATAAGTATTTTTCCTTTTCCGTTCGAGAATCCAATTTGCGGCATCCCGCAGCGAGCTAATCCGGACGGATGGCTGCACTCCAGGCGGCCGCTCCTCGTACCCGTAATCAACCATCGCCGTGCGGCACCCGGCGGCATGTCCGGCGTCAATATCTCGCCAGCGGTCGCCCACAACAAAACTCTTTGACAGATCGATCCCGTACTGTTGAGCGGCGGAAAAAATCAGGCCCGGACGCGGCTTGCGGCAATCGCAGCCGTCGCTATCGTCGTGCCAGCAAACAAGAACGTCATCGACTGGCAGCTCCGCCCTGAGCTTGTGATGCATACGGTCGACGGCTTCCCGCGACTGGGTTCCCCGCGCCACATCCGGCTGATTCGTAATTACAATCAATAAAAATCCGGCCTGCTTCAAATCCAAAACGGCCGAGACGACTCCGGGGAGAAGTTCAAAGTCATCGAGTTCGCGCGGCGGGTACGGCTTCCGGTTAATAACCGTGGCCCTATTCAACACGCCATCCCGATCCAAGAACACGGCCGGAGCCCAGCCGCTGATCACCGCAAAGACTCCCACTTGGTTTCCGATCGCTTCACGTTGGGATGAGAAACGAGAAGATGCCAAATGACCGCCTGGAAAGCTTCTGCATGCGGCGTGGTATGGACGTCGTTCACCGTGGGAATCACCACACACGCATCGGCAACCGTTGCAGTGTATCCCCCGTCGCGTCCTACGATCCCCATGATCGTTGCGCCCACCTGCCTTGCATACTGCAAAGCGCAGACCAAGTTAGGACTGACGTTCTTTTCAATGCTGCCGCCCCCAACCGATAAAACAAGGACTCCATCTTGGGAGTTGAGGCGGCTCACCTCCAGCCATTTTTGAAAGACACTTGCCCAGCCTTCATCATTCGTGCGCGCGGTGAGTTCCGAGACATTGTCTGTGGGAGCATAGGCTTCGAAGCCCGCTATCTTACGCAGGTCGTTGACCACGTGCGACGCATTGGCGGCGCTTCCGCCTACACCGAGGACGAAGAGGCGTCCACGGCGTTCGTTCACCTGGACCAGACTTTCCGCCAGAGACTCTATATCTTCAACCGCAAGTTGATCCAGAACGCGTTCGCATTCGTCTAAGTAAGACCTAACAAAGTTCATGATCGTTGCTCCACACTAAGATGCCGGGAAAGATCGTCAATTCCCCGGAATGATCCGATCTCATAGAAGCGGTCCTTCACCTCAAACGCCTGCAGTTGACCGGATGCCAGCAACCTCTCGTACACCAGCGCCAAATCCATTGGCGCCGGCAACGGGCTGCCGCAAAATACGCTCTGGCGGAACACGCCCAGGCCGTAATCGATATGGCGCATGCTGGCGGTGGTTTGTTGTTTGCTGTACGCGCAGATCTCCCCCTCCGAGAAGTGCACGTTACTGCGATCCCAAAGCCCGTCATTTTTGAAGACCGTCATCAGGCCGAGCTTATTGCCCGCGCAAAAGGTCCGATACACTTCCGGGTAATCGCAGGATAAGTAGGAATCGCCGTAGATCACAAAGAAGGTCGACCCCAGCATCGGCGCAGCTTTGCTGATGGCGCCGGCGGTGCCTAACAATTGCGGGCCGTCGAATGAGTACTCGATTTCCATTCCGAATCTCTGGCCATCCTCTATGCAATCGGCGATCCACTCGCCGAGGAAACCCGCACAGATGACCGCTCGCCGGAATCCACCTCTGCGCAAGGACTCCAATTGATGTTCGATAAATGGCCGTCCATTTATTGGCACCAAAGCCTTTGGCATAGCGTCCGTCAGCGGCGCGAGCCGGCTACCAATGCCACCCGCCAAAATCGCGATGGAAGGAAGTGCAGCCGTCATGACTGCACAACTACTTTCGTTCCTTCAAAGTCGAACCGAAGTCTCATTTCGCGCAGCCCAGCCCCTGTCAGCACTCGCCGCAAGCGACCTTTGTCTTCCCCGCAAAGCATGAGGAACCCTCCGCCGCCGGCGCCGATCACCTTCCCACCCCAGGCGCCATTCTGCCGCGCCAGTTCGTAGTAGCCATCGATGCAGGGGTTGGTCATGCTCTTCGACCGGCCTTTCTTGTGCTCCCAATGAACGTGCATGATCTCCCCGAATTTGCGGATGTTTCCTGACTCCAAGGCATCCCTCGTCTCGTAACCTAACTGCTTCACGAAGTGAAGGTTTGCGAGCATCTCCTTGTCGCCGTTCTGACTCTTGACATCCTGCTCACGCAGAATTTCCGAGGCCGCGCGCGTAAAGCCAGTGAAGAACACGATCAGGCTGTCTTCGAAGTTGAACAAGCTCTCGCGCGACATCTGTAGCGGTTCTACGTCGACTCTGCCGTCCTGATGAAAGGTAAACGCATTGAGGCCACCAAAAGCAGCGATGTACTGGTCCTGCTTGCCTATCGGTTCCTTCAGCAGATCAAGCTCGATGTGACAGGCCTTCTCCGCGAGACACCGCGTGGAGACATTTTCGTTCTGCAGGGCCTGTAGGGCGCGCAGGAGCGCCACCGTGAAGCTACCGGAAGATCCCATGCCTGCGCCGGCTGGAATGTCGGACATGCTCGCAATCTCAATTCGATCATCAACTCCGGTGAGTTGTAGCGCCGCCCGAATAATAGGATGAGCGACTTCACCGGGCGAATTCACGATCTCGAGTTTGGAGTATTTGAGGATGATACGGCCGTCGAATGGTTCGTGGAGAACGATATATACGTGGCGGTCTACGGCGGCAGCCACGACGAAGCCGCCGTGCTCGCGATAGTAAGAAGGTAGATCCGTACCGCCGCCGCCAATCGAAACCCTTAACGGGCTACGGGTGATTATCACTGTAGTTCCCTCTCATATTCCCTGTGTGATGCGCCAGTCGCACACTTGACTTCCGGTCCGCGGCATTAACCCGCAGTGCGACGTTGAGCTACGTGGCGCGAATCTTGTGAGTGCAAGAAAAGGGCCAAATAGCTCGCGCTGCCGCTCCGCTCGGGCGGGACGCTTTGGGGCGTGAACAGGGGAAAGATTTCCGTAAGATGGCCCGTTTTTTGGGAGTGATTGCTAGTGGGCCACTTACAAAGGCATGTTACAGCTGGCGGCGGACATACCCGGCGTGAGTCCACTTGAATTGGCCCGTGTCTTGCTCTCAAAGCAACAAGTTGATGATTGACCCGGAATTGACTTGACTATGCCCGTACCTACAGCCCGCCAGAATCAGCCCGACGCTCTGCCGCTTCTATCCATTCTCAAAATGCTGTGGAATCGCAAGCGACTTGTTATTTGCTGTTGGCTCGTCGCTACCGCTGCGGCGGCGGAAATCGTGCGCCTTCTGCCGACGGTTTACATGGCAGAGGCGATTGTTCTGGTGGACTCGCAGAAAATTCCCGAAGATTTTGTTGCATCCACCGTGACGGGAGACGTTGCAGACCGGCTGGCTCTGATCAGTCAAAGCATTATGACTTCGGCTCGACTTCTTGACCTGATGCATCATTTCGGCCTCTACAAGAACGAACGGGGCCGGCTGACTCAAGAGGAGCTCCTCCTCCAGATGCGGCATGACATATCGCTGAAGGTCGAGAAAAGCTGGACGGGCGGAAGAATGCAAGCCTTCCGGCTGGGCTACCAGGGCAGTGACCCCAAAATAGTGGCAGAAGTGACCAATCAGTTGGCACGGCTCTACGTCACGGAGAATCTGCAGACACGGCAGAGCCAGGCCGCCTCAACGGTGGATTTTCTTCACCAGCAGCTTCATGATGCCAAGGCGAGCTTGGACGGACAAGAAGATCAACTGGCGCGCTTCAAATTGGAGCACAATGGAGCCTTACCGGAGCAGGAAAACGCACTTCTCGGTAACCTCACCAGCCTGCGATTACAATTCCAGGGAGTTCAAGAGAGTATTAGCCAGGGCCAGCAAACCTTGGAAGGCCTCAAGGCCACGTTATCGGCCGCTGAACTGTCAGAACAGAGCTTAGAGTCAAGCCTCGGCCATGGTTCGCCGGGAATCAACGGAGCCGTCGCGTCCAGCGGCGACGCTCCGAGCAGGTTGCAACAACTGCAGGAACAGCTACGAATCCTTCGCCTGAGGTATACCACCGAACACCCGGAAGTGCAGACAATCCTAGGTGAAATAGAGGAAGCCAAGCAGGAAGCGGCGGCCGAAGATCCGGGAGCATCCCACAAATCGCCCGGCTCTTCCGCTGATCAGGACCAGGGAGTTGTGACTTCCGGAACCCAAGGTTCAAACGTCCGTCCTGAGATCCTGGGCGCAAAAGAACGAATAGCCGGGCTCCACTTACAGATCGCCTCAAGCACACGGCGTCTGGAATCTCTCCAGAGGGAACGCGAGGACCTACAAGCCAAAATGTTGGACTGCCAACAAAGAATCGAGAAGCTTCCGCTAGTGGAGCAGCAAATGACGTCGCTCAAAAGGAATTACGATGAATCCGCGAATCACTACAATTCATTGCTGCAGAAAGAACTTTCGGCCAGTATGGCCACGCAGATGGAGCGGTCTCACGATTCCGAACAGTTCACGGTGGTCGATCCGGCCCGCGTTCCACAAAAGCCAGTAAAGCCGAAGCGACTGCTTCTGACAATTGCCGGCAGCTTTGCCGGACTGGCAATAGGGGTCTTGTTGGGCTTCGCGCTGGAATTTAGCAAACAAAACTTTTTAGGCGAATGGGAGATCCCCAAAGACATACCGATCCTGGGCCGTATCCCTTTGATCTCGACGCTCCAAATCATTGAGTTGCCAGCCAAAACGGGACGTTTGCCGTAATGGAACGATTTTGAGCGTTTCATTATGAGCCAGCTACTAGAGCGCCCTGATATGTATCTGCAGCATTTCGGTCTCGATAGGAATCCGTTTTCCCTGACGCCCGACCCACGGTTTCTGTTTCTCACCCCTAAACACCAGGAGGCCCTTGCCGCTTTACTTTTCGCAGTCACCCATCGCAAGGGATTTATGGTTCTCACCGGCGATGCGGGCACCGGAAAGACGACTTTGGTAAGAAAGCTGCTGCTCTCGATTCCAGTCGAATGTGCACAATTCAGCGTTGTTGTGAACCCGGCGCTGACCCGATCTGAGCTGCTGGAAATAGTGTTGATGGATTTCGGCCTCCAGGACCTTCCATCGAGCAAGGCGTTACGCCTTCGATTGTTCAAACAGCTACTCTTGCGTGCGCAAAGCGAGGGAAGGACATCGGTGATTGTCATCGATGAGGCGCACCTGCTAACCGCCGATTTGATGGATGAAGTCCGGCTCTTGTCCAACTTTGAAACTGAAGAACAAAAGCTTGTTCAAATCGTGCTGGCAGGGCAGAGCGAACTGAATGCTGTGCTGCAGTTGGACTCGATGAGGCATCTCAGGCAGCGGCTTGCCATTCGAGCAGACATCGGACCGTTATCGTCCATAGAAGTGGCTCGCTATATGGACACTCGCTGGAGGCGCGCCGGGAGTTCGGCGGCACTCCCGTTTTCGGAAGATTCTATAGAACTGATTGCCCGGACGTCGGCAGGCATACCGCGCATTATAAATGTCCTTTGTGATGCGGCACTAGTCAGTGCTTACGGCGCCGGCTTAAGTGTTATTGATAGCAGTCGGATCCGGGGTGTGGTTCAAGACTTGCAGCTGAGTATTCCCGAGGTAGACATGAGCCTGCCGGAGAAGCCAGCGGAAGAGCCTACACCAGCGGCCCTCGATACCCGGCCCACACCCTCCGATCAGGTGCTCGGGGAAGCCGGCTCTCCCGATAGATATCTCCCGGAGCTAAAACAGGTCTCCAAACTGCAACGCCTTGCAGCTTGGTTTGGCGCGCCCCCTACTCAACCAAAATGAGCAATTTATTTGAAGTACTAAAAAAAGACAACGCTATTAACTTGGCGGACACTGGCGAAGCGCCACCTGAGCAAACGGGCAGCGTACCCAAAAGGGCGGCTTCGTCCTGGGCAGCCGAGCCGGCTGTTCCAAACCGGCCCGTTGCAAAGCGCGTTGCCCGCCTCCGGGTCTCTGCCCTAGCCCCCCTGTTCCCCTTTGATGATTCACAACAAAGTGCGGCGGAGCAGTACCGTCTCATTCGAACTAAGATCCTCCACGGGAATAAGAGAACTCGCCTACTGGTTGTCACCAGCGCCTGCAGTGGCGACGGAAAGACGGTCACGTCCATCAACATTGCGGCCTCGATCGCGCTGAAGAGAGACATCTCTGTTCTGTTGGTCGATGGCGATTTACGGAGGCCCCGCATAGGTAAGGAGCTGGGAATTCCGGCGACGCCCGGGTTCGCTGACGTTATCGGCGGCCGCGCAACGCTTGAGGACGCTATGGTGCAAGCAGAACAATTCCCGAGTCTTTACATTCTCCCCGCTGGCGAGATCACGGCGAATCCAGCGGAGTTACTGGACTCCGATGCCTGCCGTCAGCTCGTGCGCGAGATGCGATCCAAGTTCGATATGGTCCTTTTCGATACAACTCCGGCGGAAACAGTCGCCGACCACGAGTTGCTTCAGCAGGTTTGCGATGCCCTGGTGGTGGTCGTGCGGCCAGGCCGCACAAATCGCAGAGCATGTGCAAAAGTCTTGGAAAACGTCCCCAAAGATAAGCTATTGGGAGTTGTCCTGAATGGAGTCGAAGACTGGTTATTCTGGAAAACTCCCGCTTATCACTACTATTCCCGCTTACTGGAGCAGCCGAGTGCGAAGAGTGAATGACAAACTTGAAACGCGAAATTAAAAGGGTGTGAGGTTATCGCAATGTATCCGAATCTGAAGTGGCAGATCTGGCGTACTGGCTTACGTCAAAATCGACTCGCTCAAATACTAAAGGTGGACGAAGCTACCGTGAGCCGTATTGTAAATGGTTTCCGCACACCGGATGCCGACATGAAGGCCAAGATAGCGGCCGTCCTTCAGAGCGACCAAGCCTGGCTTTTTGAAGATGAGTCCGCAGCAGCAGACGCCGGCAAGCACCTGAAGCACGAATAGATCTTCGAATGTTGCGATTGGCAAGCTAAATGCTGCAGCTTGTTCGCCGGCCTTCGTCCAGAGAAAGCTACCGGCCCAGGTATGCGTCACATCGTCAAACTCGTCTCTCACATTTCACTTCAGCTCTGTGCAGTGGTTTTGCTCAGCGGCGCGGCTTACGGCCAGATCGCAATTGATGCCACAGTATCGGTGGACCAATCTGCTCGCAGCCTGTCGGTTAGTACTCCTTCGTTTTCGACTAACTCTCCGAACGAACTGCTGCTCGCGTTCATTTCCACGGACTATCTTTCCGGGGCAAACACGAAAGTGCAAACGGTTTCGGGCGGCGGCCTCACCTGGAACCTCGTCGTTCGGACTAATGTCCAAAGCGGCAGTTCGGAGATCTGGCGCGCGTTTGCGACCGGAGCGCTGAGCAGCGTCTCTGTGACCGCCACTCTTTCGCAGAGCGTTCAGTCGTCCATGAGTGTGGTTAGCTTCAGCGGGGTGGATCCATCAGGAACGGGAGGTTCTGGCGCGATTGGCGCTATCGCCAGTGCGAATGCCTCTTCGGGTGCGCCGTCGGCAAGTCTTGTCACAACTCGCAATGGGTCCCGGATATTCGGCGTGGGAAATGATTTCGACAATGCGCTCTCCCGCTCCGCCTCGTCAGGCCAAACGGTCTTACATCAGGACCTCACTGCTGCCGGCGACACCTACTGGGTGCAAATGCAAAATGCGCCTACCCCATCGAGCGGAACGACTGTAGCCATCAGTGATACGGCCCCGACCACCGACCGTTATAACCTGAGTATCTGTGAGATTCTGGCGGCGCCGTCCTCTTCACCCACCTGGAGCATTTCCGGGACGATCACACCAGCAGCCGCAGCGTCCGGCAGTACTGCACTTCTCACCGGAACCACCAGCAGCTCTACTTCACCTGACCCGCAAGGTGTTTACACTTTTACCGGCTTGGGGAATGGCTCCTACACCGTGACGCCATCGAACAGCAACTACACTTTCCAGCCTGCGTCGCAGACGGTGAACATCAATGGGGCGAGTGTCAGTGGATTAAACTTCACCGCTAGCAGTTCCGGCTCCTCAGGGAGCGCTACCTTGGCGACAGATGCAAAGGTTTCGACCGACAAAACCACCCGCAGCACCACGGTAAGCAGTCCATCGTTTTCAACGGCTTCCGCCAACGAACTGCTGCTTGCCTTTGTCGCTACCGACTATCTGTCTGGCGCGAACACCAAGGTTCAAAGCGTTTCGGGCGGTAGCCTCACCTGGACTCTAGTGACCCGAACGAATGTTCAAAGCGGCACCTCGGAAGTCTGGCGGGCGTTTGCCCCGGCAACCCTTAGCAACATCTCTGTTACTGCTACGCTTTCGCAAAGCGTGCCGTCGTCGTTGACGGTTGTAAGCTTCATTGGCGCCGATGCGACGGGCGCTAATGGGGCTGGTGCGATCGGCGCCACCGCCAGCGCAAATGCCTCTAGCGGAGCACCCTCAGCCAGCCTGGTGTCCACCCGCAATGGCTCCTGGACACTCGGTGTAGGAAATGATTTCGACAATGCCATAGCTCGCGTTGCCGGTCCGAATCAAAGCATTGTCAACCAGTACCTCACGCCCGCGGGCGATACCTACTGGGTCCAAATGCAAAGTAATCCAACGCCGCTGAGTGGAACCAGTGTCACAATCAACGATACTGCGCCTACGACGGACCGCTACAACCTTTCTCTTGTGGAGGTTCTGCCGGCATTGACCAACATTCCTCCCACTTCGCCTACGGCAACGCTGACCGCACCGGCGCAAGGAGCAACGGTTGCCGGCAAGACCACTCTGGCGGCGAGCGCTACCAGCGCAAACTACCCCGTTACATCGGTTCAGTTCCAGCTAGACGGTAATAACTTAGGCCCGGCGGTAACCGCCGCCCCTTACTGGTATACCTGGGATACGACAACAGCCAGTGCGGGCGCTCATACTCTAACTGCAATCGCCAAAAATTCGGCGGGACTTAGTACAGCGGCCCAGAGTGTTACGGTGACGATAGACAATTCGGGCAATCCTGCCGTGATAGGCAGTTGGTCGAGTCCGGTTCAAACCCCCGCGGTGGCCATCAATCTCATCCTGCTTCCCAATAACAAGCTGCTTTTCTACCAGGATGGAGCATCTCCCACCGTATGGGATTACACGACCAACACCTTCACCCCCATCTCGACGTCGCAAGACGTGTTTTGCTCGGGTCATGCAGCGCTGGCTGATGGCCGCCTCCTTGTGGTCGGCGGCTATGGAGGCACCGGCACCAATATTGGACTGGCCACCGCTGAAATCTTTGACTTCACCGACAACACCTGGACCTCGGTTCCGAAAATGTCTTATAAGCGGTGGTACCCGACAGCCACCACGCTTTCCGACGGAAGGGTGCTCGTCACCGCCGGGTGGCAGACCACAAACCACAGCAACGCGGGGATCCCGGAGATCTATGACCCGGTCGCCAACTCATGGACGGAACTCACTAACGCGAACAATCCCTTTGAGACATATCCGTTTATCTTCTTACTCTCCGACGGGCGCGTGATTCACACGGGCGGCTCTGAATACCCGACAGTCACCGATATCCTCAATATCTCCACTCAGGCCTGGTCCGTTGTGGATCCCACCGTGGTGGATGGCGGAAGCGCCAAGATGTATCTGCCGGACAAAATCATCAAGGCCGGCAGTGCTGCCGACAGCCAAATGACCGGATCTTCTTCCAATACCACCTATGTGCTGGACATGACGCAGCAAAACCCGGCGTGGCAACAAACGCCGCCCATGGCATACCCTCGAAGCTTCCTGAATCTTACTGAGTTACCCGACGGGACAGTTCTGGTTACGGGCGGCGAGACAGACAAGAATGGAGGTAATATCGCGAACGCTGTCTATGCTGCTGAGCTCTGGAATCCTCTTACGGATACCTGGAGCACGATGGCCGCGATGCAGACTCCACGTGAATATCACTCCACCGCCCTGCTCCTCCCTGACGGCCGGGTGGTCGCTTCAGGCATGGGAGCAGATTTCAACAACGTTCCTAACGAGACCAGCGCCGAATTCTTTTCTCCGCCCTATCTCTTTAAGGGCGCCCGCCCGGTGATCAGCCAAGCACCCCAGAAGATTGTATATGGCGCCCCTTTCTCAGTGACAAGTCCGGACGCAGCCACTATCAGCAAAGTCGTGCTTATTCGCACGGGTGCGGTCACACACGCGTTCGACCAGAACACCCGCTATATCCCGCTCACATTTCAGCAATCGAGCGGCTCGCTCACTGTTACTGCGCCCGCGAATGGTTATCAAGCGCCGCCCGGCTTCTACATGCTATTCCTGTTAAATAGCAACGGGGTTCCGTCCGTTGCCCCGATTATTCAGGTGGCCGCCCAGTGAACAATCTGAATATAAGTTACCCAAGGGAAAGCGCATTGCGCAAAAGCTCACTGGCGGAAAGAACAGGTGAGTTGTGGAATGGGTGACGACAGAGTTGCCCGAAAGTGAGGGCGCGGGGCAAATCGAGCCGTGCTGTTGCCTTCGCCCGCTTAATTGAGGCTTCCAGTAACTTACTCCTGAAAGGCTCCGCAACCCGATGGCTCACTGCCCGACAAGTCGTCGCTAATACCCAGCTTTTTCATCTTGTACAAAAGAGCCTTATAATCGATCTTCAAAAGAACGGCGGCTTGCTTCCGGTTCCATCGAGTAGTAGAAAGAGCGCCAAGAATAGCAGCCGACTCAGCTTGGTGTTTCGCCTTGGTCACCTGGGCCAGGATCGGAGCGCTTTCCGCGGCAAGGGTGTCCGCCGAGGAAGAGTCGTGCGGATCGTAATCGGTTGTGTCTGCCTTCGACCTCAACTCCCGGATTATTGCCTCCGGATTGCGCAGAATGATGTACCGGCGCATTTGGTTGTCGAGTTCGCGAATGTTACCCGGCCAGCGATACTCGAGCATGGCTTGCTTCAATGCAGGCGTCAGCACAGGAGGCGTGGCTGTTACGCTGTTCTTGCGCAGCAGGAACTCGGCCATCGGAAAAATATCTTCCTTGCGCTCGCGTAATGGCGGAACATCAACCGCTATGACATTTAGACGATAGAACAAATCCTCGCGGAAGCGCCTTTTCGCGATCGCGCGCTCAAGATTCTGGTGCGTCGCCGCCATCACTCGCACATCCACGCGAATGGTCTCTTTTCCGCCAACTCGCTGGAACTCCTGGCTTTGAAGCACCTGAAGCAGCTTTGCCTGCAGCTTGAAGTCCATATCGCCGATTTCATCGAGGAGGATCGTTCCCTGGTCGGCTATTTCAAACATGCCCAGTTTACGCTGAAAAGCTCCGGTGAATGCGCCGCGTTCATAACCGAACAACTCACTTTCGATGAGCTCAGACGGTAACGCAGCACAATTCAATTTGAGGAAACACTTGTGCGAGCGGGTGGACAGTGCATGCAATTGACGTGCGATCACTTCCTTTCCTACGCCTGTCTCACCCCGGATTAAGACCGGAGCGTCAAACGGGGCGACGTCTCGCAATAACTGAGCTAACTCCTGCATCCGGCGGTTGCGGCTCACAAAGACCGTTCCCGAGGCTTCGCTATCCCTTTTATCCTCAACGCCGATTGTTTTCAGAGCAACTTCTGTTGCTTTTCGAATCGCGTTTCTGAGTTCCTCATGCTTCACAGGCTTGGATAAGAAGTCTGTCGCGCCGCTTTTAATCGCCTGGACAACATTCATGGTGGAGGATGCATCGGACACCATAATCACTGGCAATGCATCGTTCCAGCTCCGGATTTCGCGGAGAGTTTCCAACCCATCCTTTTGGGGCATCATAATATCCAGCAAGACTGCATCGACCGCGCGCTGCCCGTGTAGGCAGCTTAAGACCTCCACGCCATCCTGCGCCATGATGGGCTCATAGCCCATGCTTCGCGTCGCCATCTCGAGATAACCACGGACTTCGGAGTCGTCTTCTCCGATTAGAATTGTTCCTTTTGTCATGCGCAGACCGTTACCGACTTTCCTTCCAAACGTTCACAGCCGCTTCCACTAGCCTCTCGCTCCATATCGGCGGTCTGAATCGAAAGGATGAACGAAAACGTGGCACCTGTTGGGCGAGTCTCCGCCCAAATACGCCCTTGGTGCTGCTGAATAATCAGGCGACAGATGGCGAGACCAAGGCCACCGCGCGACTTAACTTGAGTGCCGGCATAAGACACATACTCTTCGAAAATGCTCTTCATGTGCTCCGGAGAAACGCCCGGGCCCGAATCTATGATGTCAACACGGTAGGCATTGTGAGGCCGGACCTCGTTCCCACGGCGCTCGGCGTCGGGAGCGCAGAAGACATTGTTGGCGCGCCGCTCGCAAAAACAAGAGTAGCCTCGAACCGCTATCGATCCGCCTCTCGGGCTGAACTTACAGGCATTCTCGAGTAAATTGATGAAGACTTGCTCAATCTGGCCGGAATCTATCAGGACCGGTGTAGACGGAGCGTCTACCTGGACATCCAGTTGAAGCTGCTTCTCGTCCACAAGCTGCCAGACCTCATGCAGAGCCTGCTCTACACATTCGCGAATGTCTTTATCACGCAACTGAGGCTTGACAGAGACATGCCGCCCAACACTTAGCTGAAACATAGCCCGGCTCATGCGGGAAAGACGCCGCACACTGCGGTGCATGCGAGTCACAATCAGTTTCTGATGGTCGCTGAGACTGCCCGTTTGTTCTTCCAGCAGCAGCCCACAATAGCCACTTAACGCACTTAAGGGTGCATGAAAGTCATGCAATGCTCGACCGAGGAAATCACTCCTTTGGGACTCGAATTCCTGTAACTGAAGATTAGCCTCCAACAAGCACTGGAGTAACTCATCTCTGTCCGATCGAAGCAAGTCGCGTTCGCGCGTCGCCTCGATAGAAGATTTAGACAGACGTTGCGTTAGCACTGCCCGCAGTACTGCCCGGCTGACAGGCTTCAAAATAATACCTGGTTCCGCATACCCACACGTCGCCCGGAAACTTGCCAGATCATGAGCCGCTACTAAGACGAAACAGCGGGTACCCCATGGTGCGTCTCTCGGTAACTTGTCGACCGGCTTATACTCCCACAGACAGAGATCTGCGTCTGCACTCCCAGACCAATCACCTCGTAACGTGAAGTTCCAAGCGGTCGCTGACGTTTCTCTTGCAATGTCCCGGCATGCCCGTAAAAAAGATGCATCTTCCGAGATAATCTCCAAATTCACTGTGAGACTCCTCCTGATCCCAACTGCCTGACAGCAGCACTCGGACACTTACCTAAGGTTGGGTTTGTGCTTTGTAGATTAGCGCATTGGGAATGATTGTCAAGGTTCGCTATTACCCTTGGTACCGCGCTCTTCCGCAAGGTAATCTCAAGTACTGGTGGAAACTTCCCCGGTTCAAGTACCAATAAGTTGGACATCTGTTATCCGCAATAACTTTTCTGATGCAAGTTTCATAGGGCCGCAGTGATGGAATACAAAATGCTCAGCCGAGGTAAGTGGCTAGTAACAATTCAGGCTCAGGCTCCACTGAAGACCAGAACCTTCCAGACCGGAGAAAGCGCCGACGTTGCTCGGCGGAGTTACATGTTGAGCTATCAGACCTGACACGAGTGAGCGTTGACGCCTACACGGTCAACATCCACAGCGGCGGCTTTTACTGTCGCTCCACGAGGTCTTTCGTGCCCGGGCGACAGGCTCACGGCTTTCATCGAATTTCCTCCCCATGGGGGGCATGGCGACTCGGGACTTGTTCTTCGTTGTGATGTGGATGTCCTGCGCGTCGACACGCTGGCAGGCTCCTGCTGGGGTGTAGCCTGCCAGATCTTGGATTATTCGGTGGCGCGGTAGGCACAAATGAAGTAAGTCCCGCAGTCGGGTGGAGCAATGCAGAGAGGGCTATTGTCAGTTGTAATCGCGCCCCGATGTGGAATGTGCCGAGGCTTACGGGGTCGGTATCACCGATCTGGATTGTCCAGGGTTTCCAGGTTTCCGAAGCCGCACGATGCGCCGTTGAGCGCATCCTTATTTAATGCATTTTGGATTTAATGCATTTTGGCGATGCCACTCTCCCGGCAGCCTGCTTGGATGGTTGAGTGAACGCAACGTCCGAATGGTTCGTTTGATTCGGCATTGGCCCCGCCAAAGAACTGGACGAGCTTACGCAATTCAGCGGAGTGTCATAGCACGAGGGGAGCGGAATATCCAAGTTTGCGTTCATCAGCGGAGTTACATTACCGAAAGTACTTGCCTAGGCAACGGGGACTCAGATGGTTGATCAAACTTTAGCGTGCGCCAGCGAACATTGAACGACTCCCCTCACCTTAAGAGGTATTGTGCCCGATCAAATGCCAAGGGAAGGTTCCCTTCCCCTGGCTCAGGCCGGGAAGAGCTGAATCGGGTAAACGCTCTATCCACTCCCCGAACGGTAAGGAGGGCGCGCGGTTCAGTTGCTATGAGAAGCTTCTCGGCAAGTGGCGCAAATGTTATGGCCTATTTAAAGGACATGACTGCGTCCCGGCGGAAATAACTGCGTCCCGGCCGCGATAAACGAGCGTATCGTCAGGCAGCTTGCTGCAAAGCATCAATTTCAGGGGCTGGTGCGGTGGTTGTCGGATTGGTTTGGACCGGTTTCAGGCGGTTGTTGCGCAGTTTCTGAGCTTCCTGCTTCAGGCGGACGGTTTCCATTTTGGCGGCGTGGGTCTCGGCTTTGCGCTTTTGCGATTCGAACCGAATTTGCGTGGCTTGGGCGCGAGTCTCGGCGAGCGCGGCTTCTTTTTGCTGACGCAGCTGGAAGCTTTTCAGACGAATGAGGTCGGCGAGAGCTTTGTTGAAGGCGCGGAGGTGCAGACTGTAGTAGCGGCCGAAGACTTCGAACTGCTTTAGCTTTTGCGTCTCGTCCCAGGCTTGTTCGAGGGAGGCGTCCTGCAGGCGGCGGGCTCGTTCGCGAAGCCAGGAGTGGGTGGCCATGCGGGCGACCAGATCGATTTCGGTGGCAGTTTCGGGGGCCCATTCCTGGAGGTAGGCGGCGAGTCGGGCATCGTAGGCGGCTTGATTTTCGGAGGCCAGGACTTTGAAGCCTTGGCTCAAGGCTCCGCTTGCGGCCACAGTGGCAGTGAGGCCGTGCGAGGTGTGATTGCGGGACGAAATGGCTTTACCTTCCAGAGTTACGGGACCGGTTGAGCGCTGTGCGTTGGCGTTGTTGGCTGCATATTGGGCGGGTGAGGCCTGCTTCGGCCCGGCGGCCTGCTCTGCGACGGCTGGTGTTTGCGCGGCTTCGGGCAGCGGCTCCAGCGTGGAATCGGCGATGCGGTTGATGGGCGCGGCGGCTTCAAGGAGTTTTTGGGTCTGGCTGGGCTGAGTCAGGCGATTCAGGTACGCGGCACGGCGGGCTAAGCGCTCGGCTTCGTGGCGGTCGTTGCGTTTCGACATAGTTTTAGCTCCTCAAGTTTCTGAAACGGAAAAGCCCGCCTTGAGGGGGATGCCTCAGTGCGAGCCTGATTGAAAGTAGCAAACGAAAGTTGAATTCCGAACCACGAAGTTGGGGTGGTGATTGTAAGTCTTGCCGGGTATATCGTTTACGGACAGAAATATTTTTTGCACCCGCGTGACTGCCTCAACGGCAGGGTGGCGCGACAGGGGGATAGCCACGCGCGACTACTGAATCAAGACGGCTCCCAGTGCCTCCGCGGTCCGCGAAGCCACAGTGGACTTTGCAGGAGCGGCCCCGCGATATGGCGGCTCATCCGCCAGCCGAATGCCAGACTGAGCGGGGAACGCAGGGGGCGGCACTTGAAGGTGTGTTTAGATTTGTTTAAAGCGTTGTCCGGAAGAATAAGGAAGAACAGAATTGAGACAAGAGGAAGCAAAGAGCGAGGAGCTGATTGACGAGCGGCCGAAGCAGGTGACGCCTTTGCTCTCGGTGGCCGCTGAGATGCTTACAGCCAAGCGACCGGCCGATGCTATCCCAGCGCTGCGCGAGGCGGCGGTACTGGAGCCTTGGAATGCGGTCATCCAGCACGACCTCGGCCTGGCGTGCCTGGAGGTGGGCCAATTACCCGATGCGATTGCGGCATTGCAAGTGGCCGTCGTCCACGACCCGCACTGCGCCGACGCGCACTTTCATTTGGGAATTGCGTTGGAAAAGCAAGGCGATGTGGGTGGGGCAATTGTGGCGTACGACCGGGCTACCGAACTGCAGCCATCCCTCACTGAGGCGTGGTTCCGGGCGGGCGCCCTGGTCTACACATTGGGCCATCGCGACGAGGCGGTGGGCTGTTTCCGCCGTGCTGCGGCGACCGGGGGTAAAACCAGCTTCGGCCGTCTAGGCAAGGCACGGGCATTGCTGACGGAGGATCGCAATGAGGAAGCAGAAAAGGTGCTGCGGAAGACGGTGGCGCTCGATCCGGCAAACGCCCTGGCGTTTGATCTGCTTGGCAATCTGCTGTCCGAGTCCGGCCGATTTGATGAGGCTCGCGAATGCTTTCGCCAAGCTATCACGATTGCGCCCACGCTGGCAGGGAGCTACTACGACCTGGTCCGCTGCCGGCCGGTCACGCACAGTGACGAAGGTCTGCTGAAAGAGATGGTCGCCGCCTTGGACACGCCCGAACTGGAGAATACGCAACTGCACCGGCTTCACCTTGCCATCGGCAAGGCGGCGGACGATCTTGGCGACTACGGGTTGGCTATGCAGCATTTTGACGCCGCCGACGACGTGCGGCGCGCCGCCTCCTCCTTCGACCCGGCCGCATTCTCGACCGAGATCGACCGGTTGATTGCGCGCTGCACACCCGAATTGATGGGACGGGCAGCGGAACTCGGCAGTTCCGATGCAAAGCCCATACTGATCATTGGCATGCCGCGGTCCGGCACAACCCTGGTTGAGCAGATCGTCTCCATGCATCCGGAGGTTGGGGCCGGCGGCGAATTGAATTTCTGGAACGACCGCGGGTTGGTGTGGCATCGTTCGGGTGCGGCCGGGAATGAGAAACCGTTCTTCGCCCAAGCGGCGGCCGAGTACCTTGACGTGCTACGCGGCATCGCGCCCAAGGCGAAGCGAGTTACGGACAAGATGCCATTTAATTTCATCTGGGCCGGACTGATTCACCTCACATTCCCGCGCGCCATCCTGATTCATTGCCGGCGCACAGTGGTGGACACGGCGTTGTCCGTTCATCAAACGCATTTCCATCCCAGCCTCGCGTTTCCAACCGGAGGCGCCGAACTGGTGGCTTATTTCCGCAGTTACGAGCGGCTGATCGAGCACTGGCGGAGCGTGCTGCCCGCAGATCGCTTTATAGAGGTGGATTACGACAAGCTGACCGGCGCGCCCGAACCGGCGATCCGGGAGATGATCGCGGGCTGCGGCCTGGAGTGGCACGACGCATGCTTGCACCCCGAAAGTAACAGGCGAGCTGTAAAGACACCAAGCAAGTGGCAGACGCGGCAACCGATTTACCGCACCTCGGTTGACCGGTGGCGACGCTACGAACCCTGGCTGGGGCCGCTGGGCGCATTGATTGATGAGGGTTTGGACGCGGGCGCTGCCGAATCGCGAATCGGGCTAGGTTAGGAACTGCGCGGACAAGCCGGGCTTACGTCAAAATCAGACCGTGCCCCGCTTAAGCGTCCTTTGGGTCATGGATGACCACACCGGCGGCCCGCCAACGCAGAACGGCTTCGACCACGTCGACGGTCACCGCAGCCGGGGATACATCGTCAACCCGTCGGTTGTGCAGAACGGGTCCACCGACCATACGTACTACACGCAGGTCAACATGACTCGAACCCACGAGCAGATCCTCGGTCTGCCGCCGATGAACCAGTTCGACCTGGTAGCATCGCCAATGAGAACAGCCTTCGTGGCCGGCCAACCGCCTGCCGCCAACTTCAAGCCGTGGTCGCACGTGCCCAACAGGTACCGCTGAACCAAGGCGTCACAGCAAGCAGCGTCAGACCGGCAAGCGCCGCCGTCAAGGCACTGAAAACGGCCTGGCTCCAGAAAAAGGCGGAGATCTTCGCCGGCAAACTCACCAGGGCCGATGCTGAAGAACGGAGACGGTCAACCACCTGAACTGGTACCTGTCCACAAACTTTACCCGTCCCTATTCCGGCCAGAATAAAATTCATCCCGCCAGCGACTTCAATAATCGTCCGGCGCCCAAGGGCGACGACGACGATAAATAGAAGACGTCGAAGCTGAAACAGCCCTCTCTCCGATCAAGCGGGGCGGGGGCTTTTTCTTTTCACTCCTCCTAAGCGCGGAGCGCAACACTCGCGCTGTTCCGCCCGGTTGCCGGCCGCTAAGACCTGGCCGTTTACGCAACATGACAGAATCGTAATCTTTGCGTCATGCCGGTGTGCGGCAAGCAACGGTACAACACTAGAGGTACTGACCGAATGCATTTAGGGAAAGTACCATTTTTGTAATGAAATGTTCAATTTGGAGCGAACGAAATATGTTCCGGAAGTCCCGAAAAAAGTCGAGAGAAGCATCTCAAGACAACTCTCAAAAAAAATCTAGAATTAACCGACTGCATCCTCTTGCCGGCTTGCTGGCGACTGGCCTGAGCGTTCCGGCATTCCTTGCCGGTCAGTCTGTTCCGTTCCCAACTTACGTAGCTGGTCCGCAACCGAATGGCTCGTTCGTGGTTAGCAGCGGTCAAATCATCACCCCAGCGGGAATTCAAGTGGACCTCGGCATCCGGGTTCGCGCGAAGGCTGTGGCACTGAATCCGAATACCAAAACGCATACCGCCGCCGTCCTCACCTTGGGCGCGTCGGAGGCTGTTGAAGTGTTCGACACTCAGACCGGCATTATTCTGCAGGACTACCTCACGCTGGGTCAGGATCATAGCGGAAGCTTCAACGGAATCACCTACTCGCCGGATGGCAAGTACCTGTTGTTCAGCCAGGACAGCAGCAACGTGGCAGTGGCCAAGGTATCCGCAGAAGGCTTGCTGGAGGACTACGCACAGGTCAGCGTGCCGCCAAACAACTCCTTCATCACTTGCTACTACAACAGCCCGCCGGCTTCTTACGGCAACCCCTGCGGCAGTTTCTATTCTTCGGGCACTTCGTATCCCGGTGGCGTTGCCGTTTCCAAGGACGGCAAGAGCGCTTACGCCCTGCTGAACCAGAACAATACGCTTGCCAAGATCAACCTGACTGCGAATCCGCCGGTCGAGGGAAAGCAGATCCGCGTGGGTAACGCACCGCACAGTGTGCTGATCAGCAGCGACGGCACGACCGCGTACGTCAGCAACGAGGGCGGCCGGATTGCAACAGAAGCAGACTTCCAGATCAACTCAGCCGGTACTGAAATGGTGGCCGACGAGAACGTTGGCGCCACAGTGACCGGTACCGTTTCCGTGGTCGACCTGGCTTCCATGAAGGTCACCGCAACCATCGCAACGGGTCTGCACCCCACCGGAATGGCGTTCTACGGCAAGTACCTGTTGGTGACCAACACCTACAGCGACACCGTTTCAGTTATCGATACCACCACGAACATTGTGGAGAAGACCATCAACCTCGCCCTTCCGATCGGTGTTCCCGGTGAAGACGAAGCGGCTTACGGCGCAGGACCTAACTCTATCGCCGTCGACGCCAAGAACAAGGTTGCCTACGTCGCTCTTTACCATGCCAACGCGATTGGCGTGGTAAACCTGAACGCCCCCAAAACCGCTAATGCCGTTATGGGCATGATTCCGGTCGCTTACGCGCCGAGTTCCATCGTGTTCGACGCAGCGGAGAACCTGCTGATTGTTGCCAATGACAAGGGTATCGGTACTCGCTACTCGTTCGAGACCGACCACGGCGTCACGGGCTACAACACCCACCAGGACAATGGAACCGTCAGCCTCGTCCCAGTCCCGAAGAGCGCGGAACTGCAGACGATGACTGCGCAGGTCTTCGAGAATAACCACTGGGATCTGAAACAGAACATCCAGTCTGCTACCGGCGGCGACCCGTCGGTGAAGCCGGTTGCCCTCCCCAAGAACATCGGCGATCCGTCGACGATCCAACACGTGTTCCTCATCATCAAGGAAAACCGCACCTACGATCAAATTCTGGGCGACGTGGCCAAAGGCAATGGCGACCCCTCGCTGGCCGTCTTCGGCGGCAAGGACACACCGAACCAGCACTCGCTGGTGAAGCGCTTCCCGCTATTGGACAATTTCTACGATCCGAGCCGTCAGTCGGCTGATGGTCACCAGTGGATTACTGAAGCCGTGGCGCCCTACGCCGATGACATTCAGTCCCCTGACTGGGACCGCAGCTACCCGGGCGGAAACGCAGGCGATGCTCTGGCTTATCTGAACAAGGGTTTCGTGTTCTCAGAAGCGGAGGACGCCGGTCTCTCCGTGAAGCTTTACGGCGAATACGTGGAGAACGATACGTTTAAACAGCCCAACGGGTCGACCAGCGAGCCGTCCTGGACTGACTTCTATAACGACGCGAAGAAATTCGAAGCCGGGATGGAAAAGACGCTTTACTACCAGAACACGGTGCACGCACAGTCCTCTCTACCCGCTGTGTACGATCACCTGGTCACCAACTTCCCGCAGTTTGATCTGGGCATCCCGGACCAGTTCCGCGTCGATCTTTGGGTTCAGGACTTCGACAGTGACTTAAAGAACGGCACCGTGCCGACGTTGAGCATCCTGTGGGTGATGGACGACCACACCGGTGGCCCGCCCACCCCAGACGCCGAACAGGCCGATAACGACCTGGCGCTCGGTCGAATTGTCGACTACATCAGCCACAGCAGCGTTTGGTCCTCTTCGGCAATCTTTGTCGAGGAAGATGACGCACAGAACGGCGTGGACCACGTTGACGGTCACCGCAGCCCGGGCTATGTCATCAGCCCCTGGGTTGTGCAGAACGCACCAGCGGACCACACCTACTACACGCAGGTCAACATGACTCGAACGATCGAGCAGATCCTCGGCCTGCCGACGATGAACCAGTATGACCTGATCGCGTCGCCCATGAAGACCATCTTCGTCAACGGGCAGCCACCGGCCGCCAACTTCAAGCCGTGGTCGCACACTCCCAACCAGGTGCCGCTGAACCAGGGCGTAGCAACAACCTCCGCCTCAGCCGCCATCAAGGGCAGCGGCGCGGTTAACGACCTGAAAGCAGCCTGGCTCCAGAAGAAGGCGGAAATCTTCGCCGGCAAACTGACCAGACCGGACGCCGAAGATGAGGACACGGTAAACCACCTGAACTGGTACCTATCCACTAACTTCAAGCGCCCCTATCCCGGCGAAAGCAAGATTCGCCCCGCGAGCGACTTCAACAACCGTCCGGCACCGGAAGGTGACGACGACGACAAGTAGAAGCCGTCGAAGTTGAAAAGGCCCCCTCCCGGTCAGCCGGGAGGGGGCTTTTTCGTTTACAGGTCAAAAAAGGCCAAAGGTCCCGCTGGAGGCTACCACTACCTTTGCTGCGCGACCGAAACTGTCCGATCCCGGGAAAGTTGGTGCCGCAATCGGACGCCGGCTCCGCGAGAGAACACCAGACACATACTCGTTGCTTCCACTTTTAGAGTGCCTGAAGGCGGACTTGCATTGGTCAGCAGAGTGCACGGTGAGTTGATAACGTGTAGCGTTCTTTGGCGGACCCGTGAGAACAGTTCGCCTCATCTGCAACCCAGCATCCGGCACTTCTCCCGCAACCTTGCCTTACTGCCTGGAAGCGAAGCGGTGAGTGGTCAGGTTAACACCGACAGGAGCCGCCGAACCTCCGCGCAGGCGAGGCCGCAAGAAGGAGACGAAATGAAGACCTACCAGCTGGAGCCGTCAGGACGCAAGGCGGCAGGAATCGTGCCTGCGCTTAGCTACGCAACCGCACTATTGGGCGACTTGAAGCCAGCGTTCCGCTCACTGAGCCGGATCCCGACATTGTGGGCCACCGTGGCCCTAACGCTGGCGCTGGGCATTGGCGTGAACTCGGCCATTTTCAGCGTGGTGCGCGGCGTTCTGTTGCGTCCGCTGCTGAATCGCGATGAGAACCGCCTGATCTATATCCAGCAGGGCGCGCCCGGCATGCAGGTGGTCGATACCGCGTTCTCGATTCCAGAGATCACGGATCTAAGCGCCCACTTGAAGACCATCAACAGACTTGGTACGTTCTCGACCGTCGACTTCTCGGTGCAGGGATTCGGCGAGACACGAGAAATCCACTCCGGAATTGTGGACGGCGCTTATTTTGAGGTGATGGGCTTAAGGCCCGTGTTGGGCCGGCTCCTCAACGCGCACGACGACGGCCCAAGCGCCGCCGGCGCGGCAGTGCTGGCATATAAGTTCTGGGCTACCACGCTGCATTCCGATCCGAACGTGCTGGGGAAGGTCATCCGGTTGGGCAGCATGATGGAAGTCCGCTCAGCCACCGTCGTCGGCGTATTAGAACCTTCGATACCTTATCCAGCGAACACCGAACTCATTGCTAACATTGTGACGAGCCCGCACCATCTGTCGGCCATGATGGTGCAGGGGCGCGAGCACCGCATGACCGAGGTATTCGGCCGGTTGGCGCCGGGGTCTAGCCTGGAGTCCGCGCGCGCAGAGCTTCGCACCGCGTACTCGGCCATGGTGGCGGCGCATCCTGGCGTTTACAAGCCGCAATTCAACTTCCAGATCAACGCCAGACGTCTGCGGGACCAGATCAACGCGAACGCCAGCACCGTATTGTGGCTGCTGTTCGGCGCTTCCGGCCTGTTGTTCGTGATTGCCTGCTCAAATGTGGCAAACCTAATCCTTGCCCGCAATGTCCGGCGCGAATCGGAACTGGCGGTTCGCGCCGCGCTGGGAGCCAGCTCAGCCGCCATGCGGCGTCTGCTGTTGGCGGAAGGGCTGGTTCTATGTGGCAGCGGAGGTGCGGTTGGCGTATTGGTCGCCATGCCGATGGTCCTGGTGGTGACTCGTTACGCGTCGCGATTCTCAGTGAGGGCGGCTGATTTGACCGTTGACTTCACTGTCCTTTGGATGGGTTTGGCTTTGGCTTTGCTCGCGACGGTGTTCCTGGCCTTCGTTCCTCGCCTGCCGTCCGATGATTCGTCGCGGGGGCCGTCGCTCACCAATACAGCCGGCCGCGTCACAGGCAAGAGCCGACGCCGGATTCGCATTTTCACCGTTGTCCAGATCGCCGCGTCCTTCCTGATGGTGGTGGGCGCCGGTGTGCTGCTGAAGACGCTGCTCTCCATGCAAACCGTGCACCCCGGGTTTGAAACCGGGCGCGTTCTCATTTCGCAGTTACCCTTGGTTTCTGATGGGCGAACGCCGCAACAGATTGCACAATTCTATGGAGAAGCCCAGCGAAGAGTGCGTGCTTTGCCGGGGGTAGAAAGCGCCGCAACCGCGATGACGGCGCCGTGGCTCGACACTCAATTCCTGAGCTTCACTCTGCAATTCGGGGTCGAGGGTCGAAAGCGAGACAACGGCAAGGACGATCTTCGCGCCCGGTTCCGGTTTGTTTCTCCCGGTTACTTTGCTACGTTAGGGATTCCGCTCCTTGCGGGTCGTGATTTTACGGAAGCCGACCGCAAGGACGCCGAACCCGTACTCATCGTCAGCAAGAGCGTGGCTCAGCAGTTGTTCCCCGGGCAAAACGCCATAGACCGGCACATCATGTGGACCGATCCTCTCATCAAATACGCCAACATCAGTCCGGATCGTCGCCGGATTGTAGGCGTGCTGGCCGATGTCGATGATGCGAACATCGTGCCCCAGCACAACCTGACAATCTATCAGCCGTTCGCACAGAGCCCTTTTTTCGGCGCCTGCATGTTAGTGCGCGCTGAGAAAGATCCCTATGCGCTGGTATCAGCTGTGACAAAGACCATTCGCGCACTGGCTGCGACTCAACCGGTTGAGCATACCAGCACGCTCGAAGACGTGCGCACAGAAGTTCTGGCGAACAACCGGGTGAATGCGATAGTTTTCGGCGGCTTCGCCTTGCTCGCCTTAGCGATTTCGGTGGTAGGAGTGGCGGGCGTGCTGGCTTTTTTGGTGAGCTGGCGCATGCGGGAGTTCGCCATTCGGCTCGCAGTGGGCGCGCAACCGCGCCGGATCCTCGCCGGCGTCCTGGTGGACGGAGCTATCACCGCCGGGATCGGCATTGTGGCCGGTGGCCTGGTGGGCTGGGCGTTGTCCCGCTTAGCCGGCAATTATGTTCCGGAACTCCAGCTCCCGGGACCGATTCCGTTGATAGGATCGGCGGCAGTGGTAATCACCTCCGCGGTGCTGGCATCATTAGCGCCGGCCGCACGCGCCGCACACGTGGACCCGGTTGAAGCGCTTCGCTCTGAGTGATAGGGCAGAAATGAATGGCGGCCATAACGGAGAAGATTTTTGACGGGGTGAGAAGAGCGGGGCCGTCGCAAGACGCCTAACATGGTGCCATGGGCTACGAAAACATTGGCTTCACCATTGAAGGCGAAACGGCGCGGGTGACCCTGAACCGTCCCCAGCGCCGCAATGCGCTTTCGCTTGTGCTGATGCAGGAGTTGATCGGTTGCCTAGACGCCATTGGGAACCGGCGCGATCTGCGGGTAGTGATCCTCTCCGCGGCAGGCAAGGCTTTTTGCTCCGGTCACGACCTTTCAGAAATGACCGGCCGCGATGCCGGCGAATATCGCCGGCTGTTTGATGTTTGCACCGAGCTGATGATGAAGCTGCAATCCATACCGCAGCCGGTTATCGCCGAGGTCCAGGGCATCGCGACGGCCGCTGGATGCCAACTGGTCGCCACCTGCGATCTGGCTATCGCTTCCGAAGAAGCTGCCTTTGGCACGCCCGGCGTGAGTATCGGACTCTTCTGCACGACGCCAATGGTTGCTCTCACCCGCGCCATCGGGCGTAAGCGCGCGCTGGAGATGCTCCTCACCGGAGAACTCATTGAAGCACAGAGGGCAGCGGAGTGGGGCCTGGTGAATCGGGTGGTCGCCGCAGGCGAATTGCGGTCCGAGACGCTCCGGCTGGCTGAACGGATTGCGGAAGCGAGCCCCCTGGTAGTGGGGCTGGGCAAGAAGGCGTTTTACACGCAGATCGATCTGGACCAGCCCACAGCCTATGCCTATGCAAAGGAGATCATGAGCGTGAACTCACTTACCCAAGACGCGCAGGAAGGCATTTCGTCGTTCCTTGAGAAGCGCAAGCCCATCTGGAGCGGAAGATAGACCGGCAATACAACCAGCAACTGAGATGAATAGCCGCTTTACGCCGTTTGTTGGTCCTGGAGTTTGCTCAGGCCGCGATTTTCAATTTCGAATTGCCGCATTTTGAACTTTTGCACTTTGCCGCTGAGGGTGATCGGATAGCTGTCAACGAATCGGACGTACTGGGGAACTTTGAAATAGGCGAGCTTTTGACGGCAGTAATCCCGAATGTCTTCTTCGCCGGCCGCCGCCCCGTTTTTCAGCCGGACCCAAGCAACTACTGCTTCGCCAAGACGCTCGTCCGGGATGCCAATGACCTGCACCTCGGAAACACTTGGATGCGTATGAAGAAGCTCTTCAATTTCACGCGGAGAGATATTTTCTCCCCCGCGTATGATCACGTCTTTCGCCCGTCCGGTGATCCGGAAGTAGCCATCGGGCCGCATCACAGCCAAGTCACCTGTATGAAGCCAGCCCTCGGAATCAATTGCACGGGCAGTGGCTTCCGGTTCATCGTCGTAGCCTTTCATGACCATGTATCCGCGGGCCAGCAACTCGCCCTGCTCACCTACGTCGAGCGTTTTGCCCTGCGAGGAAGCAATGCGCACCTCGGTTTCGGGTAGCGGGCAACCGACGGTTGTACAGCGCATCTCGACGCTGTCATCTACATGCGACATGGTGATGATCGGTGTGCTCTCCGTCTGACCGTAGCCGACCAGCATCTGAGGGCAATGCATGTCATGGACAACGCGCCTCATCACTTCAATCGGGCAAGGGGCGCCTGCCATGATGCCGGTGCGCAGCGAAGCAAGGCTGAATCGTGAGAGCTCCGGGCAATTTAACTCCGCGATGAACATGGCGGGCACACCATAGACGGCGGTGGCCTGGTCGGCATCGATCGCTTCGAGGGTGGCGCGGGCGTTGAAAGTTGCAGACGGGAAAATGCAGGCTGCGCCCGTCATGGCCGCGGTCATCGTGCCGATCACTGAGCCGAAGCAATGAAAGAGCGGGACCGGGATGCAGATGCGATCTTCCTCACTCAGCCGCAAGTATTGAGCAATAAAACGTGCATTGTTGACGAGGTTACAGTGCGTGAGCAGGACGCCTTTGGGCGAGCCGGTTGTACCCGACGTGTATTGAATATTGGCTGGCTCGTCAGGATCGGGCCGGCAGACCACACCGTCGGGTTCCCGCAAAAAAGATGACCAATCTTCAGTACCGAGACGGATGACGTGATGGAGCGATATTGATTGCCCGGCACGCGACTCCTCCAGTATCGCCATGTAGTTAGCCCGTTCATCCCGGCCGTGAAGAAACAAGGCGCTTATTCGCGATTTCTTCAGAACGAAAGCCAACTCACTGGACCGGTATGCAGGATTGATGTTGACCAGGACAACGCCGGCGAGCGCGCACCCGAACTGCAACAGGACCCATTCGGCACAGGTGGTGGCCCAGACGCCCACTCGATCACCAGGTTTCAGGGCGAGGGCGCGCAGGCCCGCCGCCACTCGCGCAGCCCCGACAGCGTAATCGGACCAATGGATACGAAGATTCTGATGGCGCGATGAGATTGCGAGCCGCTCCGGGAACCGCATGGCGGTTTCGAGAAAAGCTTCCCCCACGGTCTTGCGTACGATGCTGGCAGCCGGTCCTCGCGCGTAGCTTTGCATCTCGGTTTGCGTTCGCGTGAGCATATCATGACACACAGCGCATAGGCCGCAGACTCTTGGCGATACATTGATTACCATGCCGAAGCGACATAGCCAGGGGACGATTATCAGCATGGCTGTGCTGGCTTCCGCGGCGGCAACGCAATTGCATGAAGGTGTCGGCCACGGGTTGATGGCGTGGCTGCGGGGCGATATCCCGACGGAACTTAGCAGCACCCACCTATCGAGCCTGCACGCGGACCCCTGGGTGGACGCCGGGGGAACGCTGGTCAATCTTCTGGCAGGCGCTATCTGCCTGCTGCTAGCGAAGGCGGCCGGCCATCGCGCGAATCTCCGCTACTTTCTCTGGCTATTGGCGGCGTTGAATTTGCTTCCAGGAGCCGGCTACTTTGTTTTTTCAGGAATCATCGGCTTCGGAGACTGGCAGGAGGTGATCCGGCGATTGCCGCATCAAGCGGCATGCCGGATTGCCATGACGATTTTTGGCGGCTTGCTCTATTTCGCCGTCACACGCCTCCTGGCCGCTGCGGTTAAGCCCTTTTGCCCAGACCGACGGACCTACAACATCGTAGGGCGGCTACCGTATTATGCTGCGTGCCTGTTCAGTTGCGCCGCCGGCGTCCTCGACCCAATGGGATGGAGGCTGCTGCTTGTCTCGACATTGCCAGCGGCGTTCGGCGGCTCCTCGGGCTTGATGTGGGCGGACAGTTTACTCCCCGCAGAGCCGGCAGAATACCCATTGCTCATTCGCCGGGCGCCCGCGTGGTGGATTGCCGCCGCGGTGCTCGGCTTGGCCTATATTTTTATCGTCGGACGCGGCATACAGTTTGCGCATTAACATGGTTTGACGGCGCGTTTAGAGCGCCGTCAGAGACTTCGTGTTAATGATTCTGGGCGGCAAATGCGGCAAGCGCCTGGTACTTGGGACTGGTGGTCAAATCCTGATCCTGGAATTCGTAGGTTCCAAAACTTCCGTACTTCGTGTAAGAGCCGATATCCGTGTAGTGCATGAACATATCCCCGCCATCGTTCACCCAGTTTTGAAGAAAGGTTTGATAGAGGCTCTGCATTCTTGCATTGCGGTTGACCGATTTAAATAGCGAATCTAACGCCGCGTTGTTCTGCGCAGTGCCGGTGCCCATCAGAGACTGGCCCCCTTCATAAGCGACCAGATTCAAGCCGTATTGAAGGGCAACGGCGCGATTGGAAGTAATCTGATCCTGGGCACAGTGTTGAATATGAAACAGTTCAATATCGAGGACTTGGTCCGGCGTCATGGCCGCAACCTGAGCCTGTGTGGACGGATCGCCGAGAAATCCCGATCCGCCGATCGCCTGATCACTGCACATGCTGTAGTAAGGGGCGATGGCGAGCACGTCGGCAAAGGCAGCGGCGTTCCGGAAGCTCACTATGTCTTTCGACATGGAAGCATTTGCCGCCTGAGAAGGAAGAACGCGGACCAGCCGCTGAGATCCGCCAAAGACCTTCTGGAATATTTGAAAGATCTGCACCGAGCGCAGCGACGTATAGTACGCTCCGGCCTGGGTGGGATCCTGGCTGAGTCCCAGGGTCAATCCCTGATTCTGCACGTAAGCGTTCTGCGCGAACTGCCCATTCCAGGTCTCATTTGAATATTCGATATAAGCGGGCAAAGCGGGATCGAGCTGCGCATACACCAATTGAGCAAACTGCTGAACGTAATCGTCAGTGGCAGCATTCGGGATGTTGAACCAGGGGGAGACATGCAACGTGTTTGCCAACTGAATCATGGTTTCCAGGTCGACGCCTTTTTGCGTCTTTGTGTAATCAGTGGGCAAGGCGCGATCAGACCAGTTCTGAACCGTAGAGTTATTGGTTGACATCCACTCCATGAAGCGAAGAGCACGGTAGTTCTGAAGCCTCTGGAGAAACAGCGGATGGAAGGGCTGGGACTGATAAACGCTTTCGAAGCCGGGCATGATGAAACGGATATTGCGAAGCGGGTCGACGGAATTGGTTTGCGTGATTTTGACAAAGATTCCGGTGGCGAGGCCCGGCACATTGACCACCATGCGGCCCGGCGTCTGGCTGACGATAGAAGCTGAACCTAGATCGAACTCGATGGTGCCTTGGCCGTCATAGAGAAGAGTGTAATTGCCCGTCGGATAATCCGCGGCATTGTCCTCCAGCTGATTGTCAAAAATAATAGTTTCGGCGAATTGCCCGGACTGCAGCGAGGCAGGCCAGCCCTCCGGCGTCAGTTGGAGCGGCGGGCCTTGTCCCCATGGCTGACCTTGCTGCTGTGAGATCCATGTCCGCGCCAGCTTAAAGATATCCACGAAGGGCCACTCGCGCGTAAAATCCGAGATCGCCGCCAGATTGGTTCCCAGCACCGCATGTGGCGGCGGGACGGGGGCTCTCGGGACGGTGGCAGCCAGCGTAGAATCCAAGCTGACGCCCGCGCCGGTGACAGTCGTTACGTAATAAGTGTAAGTGGCGTTGTTGGCTAGGCCTGTTTGAGTGTAAGTCGTTCCAGTAACTGTGGCGAGTAAGTTGAAATTCGTGCCGTCGGTGCTGCCCCAAACCTGGTAACTACTGGCTTCGCCGACGGGCGTCCAGTTGAGTGTAACCTGCCCGTTGCCTGAGCTGGCAGTGACGGTGGAAGGCGGTGTGGGCGAATCCGCAGTCGCGTTCAGCAAGGTGGCAAAATCGGCGGCTATGCGGATTTCATCGAAAGATGCTTCATTGCTGTTGTTGCCGCTGGCGAAACCAAAGTTCGTGAAGGCTTGCGAGTTCGAAGAACTAATCTGAACATCTGGAGTTGCGGGGGGCGCGCCGGCAACAGGTGGATTCACGTAAAAGCTCACCTTTGTGGCGGTTCCGAAATCCATTCGAACTACCAGTAGCGCCGGCTGGCCGACCACGACCGGCGCCGTGGACCGGTAAACGGTCCCGTCCACCTGAAGAGACCAGTAGCCGGTAGCTTTGCTGCTATCGTACGAAGCCCCCCCGAAATAGCCGGCGAGCACGCCATTGCCGATATTCCAGGCGGGACTACCGGAGTGCAAAGCGACGTAGAATCCATCCTGAGAAGCGGTATCCTCACGAAGCAGGACACTCATCCAGAGGGTCGTGCCGGGCTTTCCGATGAGGCCTCCGGAAAGAACATTGCGGAAAGCCCCCTCAGAACTCAAGTCAAAACCGCGTCCTGCCGAGAGGTACTGATAGCCCCCGGTGGCGTAGTTGCCGGATTGCGGAAGGCCCGGGTAACAAAGCGGGGAGGCGGCGGCGATATTCAGGCCGGGAACAACGGTCGAGCCGTTTTGGACGCTCCATGGCGAGGCCCAACCCGCGCCATCGGCAGCCCCCAACAAAGGGCCTGCATTCGCGGCGAAGGGCTCATGCGCGAGCAGACCGACCGGGGCGTTGCCCAAGCCGGATTGTGGAGTCGCGGTGACAATGTTCGAGGGCGAGCTCTCGCCCGTTGAGCCGACAGCTGTGACGTAGAACGAGTATGGCGACCCGTCGCTAAGGCCCGGAAGGCTAAAGGTGGTTGATGCGAGGCCAGTTGCTATGGGCGAAAAAGCACCCGCGGCCGCCTGGTAGAGGTTGTATGACGAAGCTCCGGTGGATGCGTTCCAACTCAAGGTGACTTGCCCGTCTCCGGCTACTGCTGCAAGGTTCTGAGGCTCAGCGGCTCCTGCCAGTGGCGGGGCGACGGCAGCAAAACCTGTTCCGATGCGAATTTCATCGACCGAGCCTTTGCCGGCGACATCGCCTCCATAGAAAGCGACGTTGCTGAATGCAAGACTATCGACCGCGGTGGACTGAGCACTGGAGTTTGCCGGCGGGTTAGCGCCAATGGCCGGGTTTACAAATAAGCTGGCTGCAGAGTTGCTTGCGCCGAAGTCGATTCGTAGAACGAGAAGCGCAGCTTGGCCCGTGACAATCGCCACGGTGGTGGGGATCACCTGGCCGTCGGTTTTCAAGCTCCAGTAGCGAACCCCTCCGACGGTGGAGCTACCACCGAAGAAACCCATGGCAAGATGTCCGTTGCTGGCCCACCATGGCGTACCACCGGGGACTAGGGTCAGGGAGAGTTCATCGTTAGAGCTAGTATCTTTACGCAGGAGAGCACTGGCCCAAATAGTAGTACCAGCAGTACCGATAGCGCCATTGGTTAGATAGTTGGCGAATGGTCCAGAAGACGAAGTGTTCAGTGCGCGTCCAGCCGTTTGGTACGAGCTGCCGCCCACGGCATAGCCACCCGATTGTGCAAGGCCCGGAAACTGGAGCGGCGCCACCGCCGCCAAGGAATAGCCCGGCACACTTTGGTCGTTGTTTTGAACAATCCAGCCTGAGTTCCAGCCGGACCCAGAGGCGCTTGCCTGCAATGGAACACCGGTAGCGGAGAACGGTTCGTAGGCAAGCAGGCCTGGGGTGGAAACCTGTGAGTAGGTTTTGGATGGAAACCCGAGCGATAAAATCAGAAATACCGAGCCGAGCAAACAGGGCTTTGTCACTTAAGGGTCCTCTAGCCCAGGCTGCCTCTGGTGCACCCTGGTTCTAGTACTATAGTATATCGGTTAGAAAACTACCCCTACCCTTGCCACTTATATCAATCGGAAGGAAGCCCTGTTGATTAGAGGATCGGCGTCAGACGCCAGTGACAGCTTGCGGCAAAATCTGTTCCAGCACCGCCATGAACTGCTTCACGTCGAGCGGTTTCGTCAGATATTCCTGGGCTCCCGCCTGCTTCAATCGTGCAATCTGCCCGCTGGTTGCGTCTGCGCTGAGAACGATTACCGGTATGTCTCTGGTGATCGGGTCCTGGCGCAGTTGATCTAATACCTCGTTACCAAGCATGTCGGGCAAGTGGACGTCGAGAAGAATGCAATCGGGCACGTGCTCACGCGCGAGGGCGATACCCATGCTTCCCTGCATGGTAGAAATCAGCTTCCAGAGGGGCCGACGGGCCAAAATTTTTTCGACCAGCTTTAGGTTGGCTAGATTATCTTCGATGTACAACAAGGTGGCAGCGAACCGCTGACACTCTATTTGCGCTTCTTGTTCCGGAGGACTGACGTCCTGGATTGAAATGGGGCTCGTCGCAGGAAAATCAACATAGAAGGTGGTTCCTACATCGACTATGCTCGCAACCGAAACGGAGCCATGCATGGCTTCGACTAATCGCCTCGTAAGGGCGAGTCCCAAACCCGTACCTTCGATGCCTGTACGTTCTGCTCCGAGCCGTTCAAACGGGGTGAAGAGCCGGGGCAGGTTCTCGGGTGAGATGCCAATTCCCGTGTCCTGAAATGAAAATATCATGCGATCCGCATTGGTGAGTTCGCAGCTCATGATTACTTCACCACCTTTACGGTTGTACTTGATGGCGTTAGAGAGGAGGTTGAGGAACACTTGAGTCAGCCGCTGTGCGTCGGCCATAATCCAAGTTTGTTCCGAGATCGACAAGCGTAGCCGCACCCTCTTCTGAGCGCTTAGTGGTTCGACTAACTTCAAGGCCTCGGTTAATGAATGTCGCGCATCAACGGGTTCTATCGAAAGAGTCATCCGTCCGGATTCCGCTCGCACCACTTCCAGCAATTCGTTGATGAGTTTCAGAAGGTAACGGCCGCCCTTGAGAACTTCATCTATGTATTCCTCCTGATCGTTCGTTAATTGGGTGGTCTCAATCAACAACTGACTGAAGCCCAAAATCGCGTTCAGGGGCGTTCGCAATTCATGACTCATACGTGAAAGAAGGTCACTCTTGGCGTTGCTCAGTTCCTCCAGTTCCAGGTTTCGTTTCTTGAGTTCCCGTTGATTTGCCAACAGTTCCTCCTGCAGGCGTTTGCGCTCGGTGAAATCGGTATGCGAACCCACCATGCGTAAGGGTTGACCGTCAGTGTCCCAGATGGCTTTACCGCGAGCGAGAACACAGCGCCATGACCCATCCTTGGCACGCATCCGATACTCGATGTCGTACACCGGAATTTTGCGATCCAAATAGTCCTGTAACTCTCGCTTTACGCGTTCGAGATCCTCGGGGTGCATATGCCGTTCCCAGACAGTGGAATCATCGGTCAGTTCTCCGTTGGAGTAGCCGAGCATCGCTTTCCATCGCTCAGAGTGAAACACGGACTTCGTCTTGGCATTCCAGTCCCAGATTCCGTCGTTATTTCCTTCGAGGGCCAGTTGCCAGCGAAGCTCACTGTCCATCAAAGCTGCTTTGGCTCGATCGGACTCAGTAACGTCAATGGAGTAGACGCCCACCAACGTTGCTGCGTCCACTTGAAAGGGGAATCGCAAGCTGACGAAGCGGCGATTTGAGTCTGCCGGCGTTGGTATGCACTCAGAGACGCGCTCACTGCCGCCGCGTTCGATGGCGTTAACGTCTCTGGCCCTGATTGACTTCGCCGTCTCCTCCGGGAAAATGTCCAGATCTGTCTTCCCTAAAACGTCGCGTCGATCAAAACCGAAGGTGCGTTCAAACGCGGCGTTTACATAAACCAGACGCCCGGCTTGATCCTTCATGCAGGCAATGACGGGACTGTTGTCCATGAAGGCCTGAAACTGCTGTTCCGATCGCCGCAATGCGGCTTCCGCCTCATTAGCATGGAGCGCGTCTCGACGAAATCCGATAATGTCCATGGCGAGTTCGGCCAAAAGCTTCAGACGCTGGCGCTGTCCGGCAACGAAATTTTGTCGCGGCTCCGAATCTATCGCGCAGAATGTGCCGAGAATCAAGCCGGCAGGGGTTATGAGCGGGGCGCCAGCATAAAAGCGGATGAACGGTGAATCGGTCACCAGCGGGTTGTCGCAGAATCGCGGGTCTTCGCGCGCGTCAAGAACGACCAATGGCTCGTCTGATGAAAGCGCATGAGCGCAGAAGGAAACGCTGCGGCTCGTTTCCGTCACATCGAGTCCGTAGCATGCTTTGAACCATTGCCGATTCCGGTCCACGAGCGAAATCAGAATAATCGGCGTGCCCAGCAAGTCTCGCCCAAGCTTCACCAGATTGTCGAATGCTCGCTCAGGGATTGAATCGAGTACTTCATAGCTGTCCAGGGCTTGTTGGCGTTCTTGCTCATTTGCCGGAATAGGCGGGGTTTGCAATTATTACATCCTCAGCAGAATTTGGAGCGGTCGGATCCATAGCCATTCTGACATCGATACACCAAGTCACTGGGATTGGGCGCGTCGGTACCTCCGGACAGGCATTATGTTGACCCAATGCGGTCAGCAAGAAATCTCACAGCCATTGCCCAGTAATGCAAAGCGAGGCGGAGGTTCCCGGCTTTCGAACTTCAAGCAGCAGGTGCGGTTGCCTTGTCACCACTGACGGCTTTGCAAACGGGCGCCTTTCACTTCGCAGCCGATAGTGCCTCTTCCACCGAAGGATAGATTCGCAATACCTTATCCATTCGCGTCAGCGTGAAAAGGTAAGCCATTGATTCACTCAGGCCGGCGACCATCAGATTGGCGGAAATACCAAGCGCCTTCAAGACCGAAATGACAGCGCCTACCGCGGTGCTGTCCATGAACTCCACGGCCGAAAGATCCAGGAGCACTGCACCTTTCCAATCCTGAACGATATTTCCAGCTTCTTGTTTGAAGTCGGCAGCATTATCGGCTGCAAACCGGCGCTCACCGACTTTCACCACCAGTATGTTGCCTATTTCTTGGGACTCAAGCCGCATCGTGATCTCCGGGTTTGCGATCAGTCAGCCGCGAAAACAAGCATCGATAGATCGTCTTCAAAGTCCCTTCCTCCCCGCCATTCCCGCACTTGCAATTCAATTTGCGCAACTTTCCCCTTGACGCTGCAACTCCGTGAGTTTTGTAGTGCGGACAGCAACCGATCCAGGCCAAAGGCCTCACCGTGTTCGTTGTGACAGTCCAAAACACCGTCGGAATATAAGCATAACTGATCCCCCGAGTGAAAGGGTATCGTTGTCAGTTCGTAATCCATGGGACTCATCAGGCCGACGGGAAAGCCTCCTTGCCCCACCTCACGAACATCGCCGTTAGCCGTCATAATGATGGGATTTGGATGACCAGCCTGGGCGAAGCATATCTGCCTTTGCTCCAGATCGAAAACACCATACACGATAGTGAAGTACATATCACCCAGATCCTGAAACCTGTCGTTCAGCCGCTGCAAAACAACGTTGGGCGGCGCCGCCGTGATCTCATCGGCCCGGCTGGATGTGTCTTCTCTAAAAAGCAGGCGGTTTAGGGAAACGGATAGCAATGCGGACGCGGTGCCGTGTCCAGATACGTCAAGGTGATAGAACGCGATCTGATGAGTGGCCACTTTATGAAAATGAAAGATGTCGCCGGCCAGAAAGGCCGCCGGTATAAAAAACCAGTCTGTCTCGACTCCGTCGATGCGGTCCGCCGATTTCGGCAGGAGCTCTCGCTGAAGGTCCGCGGCCGCACGCATATCCCGCTGGATCGTGCTGTAGGCCAGTTCGAGCTCCTTATTTGTTCGGCTCAGTTTTTCGTTCTGCTCGCGCAAGCGCGCTTCGAGTTCGATCACCCGCGACGCACCATCGATGGCCACGCGCAATTCATCGAAATCCACAGGCTTGCTCAGAAAATCGTCGGCTCCGGCATCGCGACCCGCAATGAGGTCGGCTTTTTCGCCCCGTCCGGTGCAAAGGATCAGATAAATGTAGCGACCCAGGTCGGCGCTCCGCACCTTGCGGCACAACTCTACTCCGTCCAGTTCGGGCATATTCCAATCAGAAATGACCAAGCCGATGGAATGACGCTGCAATTCATTCCAAGCCTGGAGCCCGTCACCGACGGCTAAACATTCATGCCCCCAAATCTTCAGCCTGGCCGTCATCATGCGACGGGTTGCCTCGTGATCATCAGCTATCAGGATCTTCATCGCCAGTTCCTGTCCAACCGAAACCATGGCACGCCGAAAGTATGCCCGGTTCCCGCCGGGAACGGGACTGAAGAGCCGTGTAAGAGATTACGCATTTCGGACTTGTTCAGGAGATGGGCCGATAGATCATCAGAGGTTGACCGCTGCTCACCAACATACCGGACTTGCAGAGTATCTCAACCACTTGGCCGCTTTGTGGAATGTGTACGGCAATTTCCATTTTCATAGCTTCTAGAACAAAAACGCGCTGACCTGTTTCAAGATTTTCGCCGACTCCGGCGAGGACCTGCCAGACGGAAGCCGTCGTTCCTGAAACCAAGGTAGTGCAGCCTTCCGGAATTCGCAACAGGTCCGGTGGTACGGGTGGATCCCCTTCTACGGCAGTGTCGAATTCGCCGCTTTCGGCCCAGCGCCGGCGCTCTTGTGCAAAAGCCTCTTGCTGCTTTTTTCTGAACGCGTCCGATTCAGGCTTGATCGAAAGGAGAAACGCATGGTGTTCGGTTAACCGGAACTCCGAGCGTTCCATCTTTATATCGAGGCGTCCGAGAGGGAAAGCTTCCCGCATTTGCAGCAATTCGCCGGCCGTCACAGGATAGAAGCGAATCTGATCAAAGAAACGCAGTAGCCAGGGCTTACCCGGCGCGAAGCTGTTCGTGGCCCGGTAAGTGTTCCACATCTGCACCGTTCGGCCTACAAACTGATATCCACCAGGCCCTTCCATTCCATAAACACAGAGATATGCACCGCCAATTCCCACGGCGTTCTCCGGCGTCCAGGTTCGGGCGGGATTGTACTTCGTGGTCACGAGACGATGGCGAGGGTCCAGTGGTGTTGCTACAGGCGCGCCCAAATAGACGTCGCCCAATCCGTAGACCATGTAGGTGGCATCAAACACAATCCGATGCACCTCATCTATCGATTCGAGGCCGTTTATTCTTCTGATGAACTCAATGTTGCTAGGACACCAAGGCGCATCAGCCCTGACAGAGCTCATATAACGCTCAATCGCCAACCTTGTCGCCGGGTCATCCCAGGATAAAGGCAGATGTACGATCCGCGATGGAATGGTTAAGTTATCTACAGAACGTAGATTGGCTGATAGCTCCGCGGTAAGTTTCAGAAGCTGATCCCGGCTTACCCGGTGAGGATCATAATGCACTTGCAGCGAGCGAATGCCCGGTGTCAGATCTATGATTCCGTCGACATTGCTCTTCTCCAGCGCCTGCATGAGCGCGTGAGCCTTGAGGCGCAGATCCAAATCAAGAACAGCCTGACCGAATTCAATCAGCAGATAACGGTCGCCCGAGGCGCGCACAACCGTTTCCGATTCCTGGTTACTGGCGAGGACTGCCGGTTCGGCGTGATCCATGATCAGCGGCGGCGGCGCGCCGTTGCAGGATGCAAGGTAGGCCTCTAAGGTATCGTCCATCGCCAGGGCGGCACGTTCTGAAATTCGAACGAACTGGACTGTATCTCCAGGACTTAGCTGTCCAATTTTCCATAGTTCCGCATTGGCAACAACCGCCGGACAGACAAAGCCGCCGAGACTCGGTCCATCTGGCCCCAGAATGACTGGCATATCGCCGGTGAAATCGATCGCGCCTACGGCATACGCATTATCGTGAAGATTTGACGGATGCAATCCGGCGTCGCCACCATCAGTGCGGGCCCAGAGGGGCTTAGGACCAATCAGGCGGACACCTGTGCGGCTGCTGTTGTGATGTACGCGCCAGGAGGCCGCGAAAAACGTATCCAGATAGCTTTCGTCCAGGAAGTCAGGCGAACCTTGGGGCCCGTAGATGACGCCAATCTTCCAAGTGTTCGTTAGCTCAGGGCAGATCCGGGGTGTTTTAGAAATCTCCGCGACACCTTCTTGAAGGGTGAGGTAATCGCCCGTCCTAAGGGCTCGCCCAGCATGGCCTCCGAAATTGCCTAGCGTGAAAGTAGCTTTGCTTCCCAGATAATCCGGAATGTCTAAGCCGTGCTGAAAAGAAACGTAGGTGCGTGCACCCGCTCCTCTAATTGGGCCGAGAACCAAGATGTCTCCGGCACTTACTTGAATCGGCGAGTACATGGGCAGGGGCCGCGCATTGACTGTAGGGGCCATGTCTGCTCCGGTTATTGCTATGCGCGTGGAGGCCAGAAACTGAAGCTTAGGTCCCGCCACGGTACACTCCAAGGCCGCCGCTGACTCGGCGTTTCCTAAAATCCTGTTCGCGAGCCGAAACGACAGCACATCCATGGGCCCCGAGGGAGGAACGCCTACTGCCCAATATCCACTTCGGCCCGGGTAGTCTTGCACAGTGGTAACCAAGCCCGGCTCGAGTACCTTTACCTTGTTGGCGGAAAACGAAAAATCTGAAAGGAAAGCAGTGGTGGTTGTACCATTCGCGAAAACAGGGGTTTGGATGACCGCGCGAAGGAATTCGAGATTACTCTCGAATCCACTCAGATACGTGGAAGCCAGAGCGGTCCGCATGGAGGAAAGCGCTCTCGCGCGGTCGCCGGCGTGGCAGATGATTTTCGCCAACAACGGATCGTAGTACGGCGTCACTTCGGAGCCGGTCTCAATCCAGGAATCACAGCGGACATCCAAGGGAGGCACAAATGAGGTGACACGGCCGGTGGAGGGGCCGAAGTTCTCCAGCGGATTTTCGGCGTACAGGCGCACTTGTATCGCCGCGCCTGCGGGCCGCAGAGTTAGAGTTCTGAGGTCCGGCATTTCGTTTGCCGCCAGCCGCAGCATCCACTCAACGAGATCGACGCCAAACACCTCCTCCGTCACGCCGTGCTCTACTTGAAGACGTGAATTGACCTCCAGGAAATAGAACTGTTCGGTGGTTGAATCGTATAAGAACTCCACCGTGCCGGCCGACCGGTATTGAACCGATTCCATCAGCGTCACAGCGGACGTATGAAGCCGTTGACGAACCTCTTCACGCAGATTCGGGGCCGGCGTTTCCTCAATCACCTTTTGATTACGCCGTTGAGCGGAACAGTCCCTTTCCCCTAACGCAATCACCCGGCCTTTACCATCGCCGAAGATTTGCACTTCAATATGGCGAGCTTTCGAAATAAACTTTTCGAGGAAGAGTCCCGAGCCTTTGAAATGCGTTTCGCTGAGGCGCGAAACCGCTGCGAACGATTCAGCGAGTTGGGCCGCGTCATCACAACGTCTCATGCCGATTCCGCCGCCGCCGCCGGCGCTTTTGAGCATGACCGGGTAACCAATAGTCGAGGCTTTTTGCAAAGCTTCCTCCAGGTCGCGAAGCAAACCGGTTCCAGGCAAAATGGGAAGATCGGCGGCTACGGCGAGGCCGCGGGCGGTGTTCTTTAGCCCGAATTGCCGTATCTGATTCGGAGTAGGCCCGACGAAAGCCAGCCCCGCTGTTTCGCATGCTTCAGCGAACTCCGCGTTTTCACTGAGAAAGCCATAACCTGGATGCACGGCCTCAGCGCTGCTTTCCCGCGCAGCCTTCAGCAGACGGGCGACGTCCAGGTAGCTTTGGCTTACCGGGGGCGGACCAATGCGGTATGCGATGTCGGCCTGGCTGACATGGAGAGATCCAAGGTCGGCATCCGAGTAAACGGATACTGCCTGGATACCCATTCTGTGCAGTGTGCGAATAATGCGGCAGGCGATTGCGCCTCGGTTGGCGATCAGGACTCGTCGGAACAATAGCCTAAACGCCCTTCTTCCACAACAGAAGGCGAACCGGAGTGGGGTTGTATGCGTTACAGGGATTGTTCAACTGAGGGCAGTTGCTGATCAAGGCGTAGACATCCATTTCCGCCTGCATTTCGACGTATCTGCCCGCGTCTGAAATGCCGTCGGCGAAAGTCAGTTCGCCCTGTGGCGTAACCGGCACATTCATAAAGAAATTTATATTGCTGCCAATGTCCCGCTTTTGCAGCCCCAGGTTCGAATAGAGAATCGCTTTGAGAAAGCTTTGCCGGCAGGCGTGCATATAGCGCTTCTCCAGCGCGTAGCGCACTGTGTTGCTTTCCGTGGAGCAGGCCCCCCCCAGCGTGTCGTGCCGGCCACAGGTATCGGCAACAATGGTCAGCATGGGGCGGCCGAGATTCGAACGCAGCACGCTGCCGGTGGTCAAGTAAATGTTGCCCTGCCCCAGAATGGTGTCCGTCGCGCTGTACCGCTCGCTCAGATCCTCAGCACTATAGAAGAAGGTATCGACCGCTTGATTACCCTGCAGATCTTCAATCCGAAAAGTGTCGCCGGCATTGATTCTGTGCAACCATGGATCGCCTGCCTGAAGCGTGAAGTCGAGAGAAGCGGATTCGGGATTGAGCGAGCTCTCTTGTAGGGTTTGTTCTAACATCAAAGACCTTATGAGAAATAGCGCTGCGTGTTGATGAACCCGCGCTGATTCTCAGGACGAAAGTTACGGCAGTAATCGTCTTCCGCGGCAGTCCCCGCTCGAGTTATGGCGAGGTGGACAGGCATCGGACGGTAATCCGGATTGGGATCGAGGGGATGCTGACACGTATCGAGTACAACCAGCGTATTCATTTCCGCGCGCAGCTCAATGAAGGCGCCGGCCCGAGAGTGATGCTCGACATATCGCAGCGCGCCGCTGTTTTCAACCACAACCTTACTGAAGAAATTGATGTTCGGCGGCAGGTCCCGGAGAGTGAGACCAAACTTTTGCAACTCGATCAGGAAATTATCTCGTGAGTTTGTGTGAAAATCATTGCGAGCATCGGCGTAGGAAAGATCTCCATATTTCGCCTTGGACTGTTCAGCAGTCAGGTGCCCACAGATGGGGTCATGCCAGCCCAGCGTGTCCTCTGTAATGGAGCACAGAATCCGGCCCATATCCGAGTACAAAACAAAGCCCCTGGTGAGGTGGGCGGTGTGTTGAGCCTTTAGAGTGTCAGGCATGTTGTAGCGTTCCGAGGGAAGTTCAAAGTTCAGAAGGATCACGCCCGCGTTGGCGCCCCCTTCCGTATCCGTGATCCGCAAAGCTGTGCCGCGCTTCAAGACATGCGACCAGGCACTCCCGCCGCGAACAGACTCTTCCCAAAGCACTGTTTTTTGCATTTGCTTGATATATTATAGGTTTCTCTTAAGGCCCTGTCAGCCTCAAGCGCATTGTCGCGGCGAGGTTTTTAGTGGCTAACCGTCTCAAACTCATCTTTTTCACCGCTCTTTTTTTCGTCCCAAGTTTCACTTGGGGTCAAAAGCCCGCGTTCACGGTCGGATGGTCGATCTATGTGGGTTGGGACCCTTATCAATACATGGCGAAATCCGGCTTGCTGCGGAAATGGGGAGACAAATATGGAGTCAGCATAAAGGTTCAGCGATTCGACTACGCGCCATCTATTGACGCCTTTACTTCCAAGAATGTCGACGCATGCGCCATGACAAATATGGAGGCGCTGGACCTGCCGGCTGCATCGGGCGTCGATACGACCGCCATTCTGATCGGTGATTATTCTAATGGCAATGATGCCGTCATGGCACGTGACGGCAATACTTTGAAGAGCCTTCCAGCTAAGAAAGTGCTGCTGGTCCAAAAGACCGTATCCGAATACCTTCTGGAGCGGGCATTCGTCAAGAACAATCTGGAAAGCGAAGTCAGGAAGGTGAAGTTAGTGAACACCTCCGATAGCAGCATTGTGGCCGCGTTCATGAATGACACCTCCGAGTCTGCAGTGGTGACATGGAAGCCACTGGTCACACAGCTCCAGAAAATGAAGGGAGTGGTCACGCTCTTTGACTCTTCCAAGATCCCGGGCGAGATTCTGGACTTACTTGTAGTGAGGTCCGAGGTATTGAACCGTCCTGACGGGAGCGGTCAAAAGTTTGCTAAGGCTCTTACCGGAGCCTGGTACGAGATGATGGCGCAAATGAGCGCGGGGGGCAATGACAAGGTTCTGTCCGCCATTGCAGCCGTCTCCGAAGACACGCTGCCGTCTTACAAGGAGCAGCTAAGCACCACGCACATGATGTACAAACCGGAGGAGGCCGCCGCAATGGCCGGTTCTGCCGGGCTGAAAGACAAAATGCAACTGGTCCGGCAGTTCTGTTTTACGCACGGATTGCTGGGAAGCGGAGTTAAATCCGCCGATGACGTGGCGGTGAAGTACCCGGATGGGAGTGTGCAGGGCAAAGCCGACCGCGTGCGCCTTCGATTTGACGATACCTTTATGAAACTCGCGGCAGAGGGGAAACTCTAGTGTTTCGAATCTTCAGCGCACCTGATCACAGATTCGGCGCCGTTCTATCCTGGGTTCTTTTTGCTCTGGCGCTTTTTCTCTACCTGAAGACTGCCCATAGCCGGCATATCGAGAATCCAGATGACCGTATAGTGCCCACTCTTCAGCAGCTATCCTCGGGCTTTACGCAGGCAGCCCTCAAGCCAGCCGAAGAGGATGACAGCAGCGATTTGCCGGAGCACCCTTCTCCCCAGCAACAACTGGTTCATGGCATGTTGTGGAAAGACACAATGGCTAGCGGGAAACGGTTTATGATTAGCCTGCTGCTGATGCTGCCGGCCGTGTTTATCGGCTTGCACATGGGTGCTTTTCCCTGGGTCAACCGGTTTCTGGGCCGCTTCGTTCTCTTCTTTGACAAGATCGTGGCGCTGTCGATTCTACCCATTCTCTTTATCGCGTTTGGAATCGGAGAGTTTGCAAAGATCATGCTAATGGTGATTGGCGTTGCGCCCACCATCATCATGGATACGCTCAACCTAACCAAGTCAGTGCCGAACGAACAGGTGGTGCGGGGCTTCACTCTCGGCGCGGGCGACTTGTGCGTCACCTACCGAATTATTCTGCCGCAGATTTGGCCAAGGGTATTAAACAGCATACGGCTAAACCTGAAGTCTCTTGTTTTATTCTTATTCGCCGGTGAGATGATTGCCTCCCAGGACGGCCTGGCTTACCGAATAGCGCTGATGCAGCGACACATGGGGATGGACGTGATTATTCCGTACGTCCTGTGGACTGCTTTGCTGCTGTTCCTGCTGGACTTGGCGCTCCGCATATTGATACGTGCAACCAACCCCTGGTTTCGGGAAAACTGACGCATGCCTTTTATCTTGTTTGAAGGAGTCTCGGTTCAATATCCGTTGAAGAACAACGCAGTCCACACGGTCTTCTCGGATTTGAATCTTTCGATCGAGCAGGGAGAATTCGTCTCGGTCGTTGGAGAGACCGGATGTGGTAAATCCACGTTGCTGCGCCTGTTATTAGGCTCCGAGAAGCCAACGGCCGGCCGGGTGATCGTGGATGGCAAAGTGGTTCGTCATCCCAGCCGCGACCGCGGCTACGTTCCCCAGAAATACTCACTGTTCCCCGACAAGACTGTCTTGCGCAATGTCGCATTCGGTCCTATTGCGGAGAGCTTTTCCCTGCCCTGTTTAATTTCGCCTCGCTGGTGGAAGCACAGATCCGCGGTTTACAGGGAAGCCATGGCTACTTTATTGCGGGTGGGATTGCTGGAACGCGACGCGCACAAGTATCCGGATCAATTATCCGGTGGCATGCAGCAGCGCGTGGCGATTGCCCAATCTTTATTGATGAAGCCGCAGATCTTACTAATGGATGAGTCCTTTAGCGCGCTCGATCCGAATACAAGAAAAGGAATGCAGAAGCTCATCCGGTCTATTTGGCTGGAGAGCGGGACGACCATCGTGTTTGTCACTCACAATTTAGCCGAAGCAGTTTCGCTCGGAAATCGGATTCTGATGATTCAAAAGGAGCCTGATGGATCCAGATCTCGAATCGGGCTGGACGTGAGAGTGGCGGAAGAGCCGTGTCAGGAAGAGTTAGACGGACTTATGCGCCGTCTGGAGGGCGGCGATCCGAGTCTTCCGCTGGAGAGTCTGGCGGAGATTTCTCTGTAGACTTGTCGTCGGAGCCTTTGATAGCTTTTTCGATTGCGACGATCAGATCCGGATCGTCCGGCGCAACATCAGACGAAAAGCGGGCGATTAACTTGCCTTTTCGATCAATCAGGAATTTAGAAAAATTCCAGTGGACTTCACCCTTAAGCTTCGGATTGGCTTCCTTGGTGAGATAGGAGAACAGCGGTGTGATGTCGTCCCCGCGCACCGCGAGCTTTGAGAAGAGCGGAAAGGTGATGTGGTAGGTAGACTCGCAAAAGGCTTGAATCTTCGCCTCGCTTTCCGGCTCCTGGGCACCAAAATCATTCGAAGGGAAGCCAAGCACGACTAACCCATCCGCCTTATGCTTCTCATAAAGGTCTTCGAGCGCTGCATATTGCGGCGTGAAACTCGAATTGCTCGCCACGTTTACAATCAGCAAGACCTTTCCCTTAAACTGGGCAAACGAGAGCAGTTTGCCGCTTATGTCAGGCAGGTTGAAATCGTAAATCAGGGGCTTCCCGGGGATTGCCGAACCGGCAAGCAGAAGTCCCGAGAGCAGAAACGCCAGGTATTTCAAGCAATCAAATCCGTAATGACATTACCGGACACATCCGTCAGCCGAAAATCCCGGCCGCTATAGCGATACGTCAGGTTGAGGTGATTGATGCCGAGCAGGTAGAGGATGGTTGCGTGTATGTCATGCACGTGAACCGGCTTGTCCACAGCCTTCCAGCCAAAATCATCAGTTGCTCCATAGACCATACCGGGCTTCACGCCTCCGCCGGCCATCCACATTGTGAATCCATGGGGGTTGTGATCGCGGCCTGCGTGCGTCTGGCCGCCCATGAATCCGCTTCCCGTCTCAACGACTGGTGTCCGTCCGAACTCGGAACCGCAAACAATTAACGTTTCGTCGAGCAAGCCGCGAGACTTCAGGTCTTTGATCAAGGCGGCGAATGGCTGATCGGAGTCGTGCGCGGTCTTGCGGTGAAGCTGAATATCGAAATGGTGGTCCCACGGGTCGCCCTTCGCGTAGTAGACCTGAACCATGCGCACGCCGCGTTCCACTAAGCGAGCGGCCATCAAGCAGCCTCGGGCCGTGCTTCCTTCGCCATAGAGCTTCTGAACCGCTTCGCTTTCCTTGCTGACGTTGAAGACATCCGGGGCTTCGGTCTGCATGCGGTAAGCCGTCTCCATAGACTGGATGGTGGCATTGAGCTGCGGATCGTCACCTTCCTGTTTCATCTGAAGGTGATCCAGCTCGGAGACAAGATCCAGCTCTTTGCGCTGGCGAGTCATGTCAAACTTCTTGTTCTGAATGTTTGGAATCAGCTTCTCAGCGTCAAACTTTCGTTCTTTGTCATTGTCGGAGATATAAGTGCCTTGATGGACAGGCGGCAGGAACCCGGCACTCCATAAAGGTGGTCCTACGGTTGTGGGGACCTCCGGACAAAGCACCACGAAGCCGGGCAGATTCTGATTGTCAGTCCCCAAGCCGTAGGTCAACCACGAGCCCATGGAAGGACGACCCGTTACGTTTGCGCCGGTATTCATCATGATCAACGCCGGTTCATGATTGGGAATATCCGTATACACCGAGCGTACGATGCAGAGGTCGTCCACTACGGAGCCAAGGTTAGGGAACAACTCGCTCACTTCCACGCCATTGTGCCCATACTTTTCGAACGTGAAAGGCGACTTCATCAGATTGCCGACTTTGCGCTCATGAGAGAGCGGACCACCCGGGATGGGTTGACCATCGTACTTGGTTAGCGCCGGTTTAGGATCGAAGCTGTCCACTTGCGAGAGGCCGCCGTTCATGAAAAGAAAGATAACCCGTTTGGCCTTCGGCTTGAAGCCTGGTTTGTCGATCAACCAAGGCGCCGGTCCATTGTTAGCGGCCGCCTTAGCGATGGAGCCGGCAAGACTGGCAAAGCTGAGCATTCCGAATCCACCGCCCATGCGGCACAGCGCGTCGCGCCTGGAAAGTGGCTGGCCCGGATTGGGGTGACGTTTCATGATTTCCTCGTAAGTGCTGTCGTACCTTGCTAATTCACAAACTCAAACTCGTTGGAGCTGAGTAAAACCCGCGCATATTCCTTCCAAGCCGTGGAAGGCTGGCCGCTGATGGTCTCGCCCTTTAAATCCGGCGTAGTTTTTAGGAAGTTAAGTCCTAAATCCGTTTCCTTCGCATTCGGTTCGCGGGCAAACAACAGCCGGTATGCCTCCCGGATACGCGCCTCGTCGTCTCCGGACGGGTAGACTCGCCTGGCCAGTTCCTCAGCCTGTTTGTACACGAAGGTACTGTTCATAAAGTAAAGCCGCTGCAGGGGCACAATCGTACTGAAGCGCTGTTCGGCCGTAAATGATGGGTTTGGGAAATCGAATACCTGAAGGAAATTGTTCATCCGGAACCGGCTGATTCTACAGTAGACGGTGCGCTTGTGATTGTCGTCCGTGAAGTCGGCGGATGGGCCACCGGCGGCCTTAAGATCGATTTTCCCGGAAGCAAAAAGAACTGAGTCGCGAATTTCCTCGGCATCTAAGCGCTGGCGATTGAATCGCCAGTACAGCCGGTTCGATGGGTCTTTCTCGTCATTTTCCTTCGAATCCTCGCTGGATAACCGGTACACCGAAGAAAGCAGGATTTCGCGCTGCAGCTTTTTCACCGACATTCCGTTGTTCACGAAATAACTAGCCAGGTATTCCAGCAACTCGGGATTGCTGGGCGGATCACCGGCCTTACCGAAGTTGTCCGGAGTGTTGACGATCCCCGTTCCGAAGTGCCACTTCCAGACCCGGTTCACAAAAACGCGCGCGGCAAGACCGCTATTGATGATGTTTTCGGCCAGTTCCATACGGCCGCTGCCCATCTGAAACGGTTTGGCTTCGGCGGGGGAGAGCACGGTGGGAAAGTGTCTTGGCACTTCTTCTCCAAGGTTGTGCGGATTACCGCGAAGGTTCACAGCCACATTAATCGGCTTGGGCTTATCCGCGACCCCGTGGAAGTAGGGATACTTCGCATCCTTAACTTCTTTCTCCAAATCCTTCACTTGCTTGTTGAGGGCCTCAATGTGTTCCTGCCATGGAACGCTCAGTCTCCGGCTCAGCCCCCATCCCCTGAAAACGAACAGACCCGGTTTGGGGTGTGATTCATTTTCATTCGAGTCAAGCGAGCGAAGAAAAAGGTCGACCCAAAGGCTTGCCTTGGCGGTCGGGAGAGTTTTCAACTCCAACAAACAACCGGGACAGAACTGATCGTCCGTTTCGAACTCATTCGGCTTGGCATCCCGATCCAGCGGCTCAGGCACATCGCCTTTGGCTTTGATAATGTCGTTCTCTTTTTTTATCTTGCGAGAGTCGAGCATGACGCTGACAACTAACGACTGGAAGCTGTCGCCCAAAGCCCTGGCCTCGTCTTCAGTGCCGCCGGTGGCAATCATCGCTTGCCAGTCCTTCAGAAATGGGTATTGCTTCTTCGGCACCTTCAGATAGTTCACCCATCGCTCCAACATTTCGGGATCCAGCTTGTCCTTCGCCGCGACTTCAGCCAACGTTTGTTTCGGCTCGCCGCTCACGCGCCACGCGCCCACCATGTATTTTGAAGCCTGATAGGCCAGGATTTCGCTGAGCTGTTCAGTTTCCTTTTGGGTGAACTCGCTCAATTCCTTGTCCAAGGCTGTCAGCTGATCCTGCTTTCTCTGCCACGCTATGACGGAGGCGGCAGAAGTCACCGGGTATTCGTTGTAGGTGGTACTTGCAAAAACACCAACCAGCGCGTAGTAGTCCTTCTGCAGAATCGGATCATACTTATGGTTGTGGCAACGGGCGCAGGCGACTGTTAGTCCCAGCAGCCCTCGAGTCACCATGTCCACTCGTTCATTGCGTTCATCCGCTCGGCCTTGCACGGGCTCGGCCTGATCCCAAATCCAAGGTCCCTGGCCCAGCATGGCGGTTCCGGTTATGAGCTTGTCACGGTCCTTTGGATCGGCCAAGTCGCCCGCCAGTTGCGCCCTCACGAAAGTGCTGTAAGGCATGTCGTCGTTAAATGCCTTGATCACCCAATCGCGGTAAAGGTAGGCTCCGTTCCAGGGCATGTATCCGCGCCCCATGGGATCCAGGCCGCGTACATCGTCTTCCCCATAGCGGACCACGTCCAGCCAGTGACGGCCCCAACGCTCGCCGTAGGCGGATGAGGCTAACAGCCTGTCCACAAGATGTTCATATGCCTTTGGAGAACGATCTTTCTCGAACGCTTCCACCTCACCGGCTGTTGGTGGCAGACCGGTGAGATCGTAAGTAACGCGGCGGATTAACGTTCTCTTGTCGGCGGCGGCAACCGGATGGAGCTTTTGATCTTCAAGCTTCGCCAGAACGAACTTATCTAAATCAGAGCTGGCCCATTTTCTGTCCTGCACAGAAGGCACGGCGGGCTCATGGATAGGCTTGAACGACCAGAAATTCTTTTGCTCCGGTGTGATAGTTGGGCCTGCCGGAATAGCCGGCGCTGTTGCGGAGTTTGGCCAAGGCGCGCCCATCTTCACCCAATCCACTAAAACGGTGATTTCCTCCGGTTTGAGATGCCCTCCCTTCGGCATCTTCAACTCCCCGGTTTGCTTCACCGCTTGAATCAGCAGACTCTTGTCAGGATCTCCCGGCACAATAGCGGGTCCTGAATTGCCGCCTTTCAACAGCGCAGCCAGCGAATCCAGCCGAAGACCCGACATGGCCGCGGCGGTGTGGCAGGCGTAACAGTTATTGGCGAATACGGGGCGGACCCGGCTCTCAAAAAAATCTCCCGCGGGAGAGGCGACGCCCACGACACCACCGGTGGACGCCGCGGAGACGGCCGCCGGGGTCGCGACCGCAACACCAGGCCCGGGAGCTCCGGCTTGAATCCATTTTTCTAACGCAGCGACTTCTTCCGGCTTCAACTTGCCGCCTTTGGGCATTTTCAAGTCATTATCTGTTTGACGAACCGCCAGGATGAGCAAGCTTTTGTCGGGGTTGCCAGGCACAATAGCCGGCCCCGAATTGCCACCCTTGAGCAAAGCCTCCATGGAGTCCACTCGCAAGCCGGACATAGCCGCGGCGGTGTGGCAGGCGTAGCAGTTGTTTTTGAATATCGGCTGAATGGTGGACTCAAAATATCCAGCGGGAAGCGAAGGCAACGCCGGCGCAGTTCCAGATTGGTCACCGGAAAGTCCGCCAAGGCCGAAGATAGATATGGAAGCTAGGAGAAAGGATAAGAGCGACGCGCGCTTGATCATCCGAGATTACCTCGAGACAAGAACAAGTTCACGGACAAGGTGAAAGTGGATTGCCGCACTGACTGGTTGCGGAAACCTCCAGATGTTCCAAGATATCACCTCAGACGGTCGTATTGCCACAGCCTTGCGCCGCTTACCGGCGTTTATAATCGCTTATCGGTTAATTCATGAGCCATCAATCGACCAGCGCCCTCATTGTTTCACTTGCTTGTTCGATAGCCAGTGCTTTTCCGGCGCTGAGCGCCGAGCCACCGAAGGTGGGAGTCAGCACGCCCGGCGTCAAGATACCGCTGGCGAAACTTGTGCCCATGGCTACTTTCGATCTGGGTAAGGCCTCCGACTGGATTGCCATAGACGAGGATGTGTGGGTTTCGATCAAGCCTAAGAATGTCGTCAGCCGCATTGATCCACGGCGAAACAAGATCGTGCAGACAATCGAAGGGTTCAGTCAGCCGTGTTCCGGCCTGGCCATTGGTTTCGAGAGTTTGTGGGTGCCTAACTGCGGTGGCCAAACTCTTTCTAGAGTCGATTTGAAGACGGGTCAGATCTTAAAAACGATTTCGGTTGGAATCGCGGATTCTGAGGGAGGGTTGGCCACCGGCGCCGGTAGCGTTTGGCTCTTAAGCAGCAAAAGGAGTATCCTGACCAGGATCGACCCGGTCACTAACTCGATTGCAGCCAATATCCCACTTCCGCCGGGTTGTGTGAGCGCAGCATTCGGCTTCGGTAGTGTCTGGATTTCCTGCCCCACTCAAAACAGCGTAGTAAGAGTTGATCCACAGACACACTCGGCTTTAGCCACGATTCGGGTCGGTCCCGGTCCGCGCTTCTTAAGCACAGGCGAAGGTTCGGTCTGGACTTTGAATCAGGGTGATGGCAGCGTCTCGCGCATATCGCCTAAAACCAATAGCGTGGAAGCCAGTATCGAAGTGGGTATACCCGGCGAAGGCGGTGACATTTCGGTGGGTGAAGGGTCGGTTTGGGCCACATCCATGGGGTTTCCGCTCGCTCGCATCGACCCCAAGACCAACAAAGTAGTCCAGCAGTTTGTGGGAGACGGCGGCGACGCAATTCGAGCCGGCAAAGGTATGGTTTGGCTCTCTAATTATAAAAGCGGCATTGAGTGGCGGCTTGATCCCGCATCGGTTGCGGCGATCAAGCCGTAAGCGCTAAAACGCGTAGCGTAAGCTCATTTGGACAACGCGCGCCGGATAAGCGCTCTGGAACTCCCCGAAGGTTGCGCCATTATTTACATCCAGCACCGGATTATAAAAATTGGTGTGGTTGAATGCATTAAATGCCTCGCCCCTGAACTGTAAGCTGTGGCCTTCCCAGGGAAGTTTGAAGCTCTTTAGTAGCGCGATATCGAAGTTCTGGAAGCCGGGCAAACGCACAATCGCTCGTGTGCCGGTTGTTCCGCCCGCTTGCTGAAAATAATTCAGCGAAGCGGAAGTATTGCTAAATAGACTTGGCAGGCCATTGTTATCAGTGAATTTTCCGAAATTGTTTGACGCCCCAGGAAGAAGATTGACGATAGCGTTGTACTCATAATTCGTCGGGTAGACACCGCCCGCGCCAATAGTGCTCGGCAAGCCGGAGTGATATCTGAAGATAGTGGAGAGTTGCCATCCCCCGGCAATCTGATCCACCACTTTATTAGCGTTGCGCAACAGCATTTTGCCCTTACCAAACGGTAACTCGTAGAGCACATCGGCAGTGATGTTATGGCGAGCATCGAAATCTGAAGAACCCCGGAAGGAATTCACGTCGAAAGCGTCCTGCAGAATTGCGCCTCCTGTGCCGGCTCCCGACTCAGCGCCCGACGAATTGTCGATGGAATGCGACAGGGTGTAGTTGAAATCAAAAGCGAAGCCGCTGGCGAGCGAGCGCCGTATTGTCAGTGTGCCGGCGTTGTAGTCTGAGTAACCGGCATTGGTCCAAGTCGGCAAGCCGGCAGCTTGCAGCGGATAGAACGTGTTACACCCCGTAATGCTGTAGCACTTATTAGTGCCGGGGATTCGCTGCCGGTCCATTTGGTTCAAGTTGTCCTCGTCGCTGAGTCCGTTTTGAATTATCCAGGATTGATAGTAGTTCTGGGTTGCACTTCCGGGTACGTACGCGTTCGCCACGCCCGGGAACATGTTCTCAATGAAAGGCACGTTGGCGATGGGCCCATAAGTCTGGCCCGCAGCGATGTAATCGTTGTGCAGGATTCCGACCGCTTGAGCCCAGGTCATGCCCGATTTCGGATCCTTGAAGCGGGTCAGCGGCTGATCAAAGTCCTGCTGCAGGAGACCACGGCGGTAGAGCCTTCCCGCATAACCAAGCTCGATGGTCAACTTGCCGGGAAGTTCTCTTGCATAGTTGGCATTGAACACCAGCGAGTAGGGAGCTTTCAAGTTGCTGGCAACACCCACGCCCTCGTCAAAGCCACCGGTAATGGTCGGAGGAGTGAAAGGAAATCCACCGGTCGGGGCGGAAGGCAAAGCCGGCAGGTTGGAAATGCCCGAATAGCGAGCCGCGGTGGTGAAGTTCGTGTTCACAGGTTGGGTCACGCTGCTCGCTAGTCCTGGAGATCCGCTCTGGTCGATGTTGTAAACCATGTCGTTACCGTACTGGTCGTACACCATAGCGAATCCGCCGCGGAGAACGCTTCCCTTCCCCAGCAAGCGCTGGAACCAGTTGTCAAAACTCTGGGGTGCATACGCAGCCGAGAAACGCGGGCCGAGGTTTAGATTCGACCGCTTATACCAGCCTGGCTTACCATTGGCCGATCCACCAAGAACATAGGTAAGTGATGCGTCCTTGATTTGCGAGTCCGGAATTCCAGCATTCATCGCGGCGACGCGCTCGGCAAAATACGTTTGCAAAGGAACCGTCGTGACGACTTCGGTTCCATGCGTCTCCCAAGGCGTGGACGCGTTGCTGTAGCGCAGTCCGGCGGTTAACGTCAGGGAAGGCCGCACGCGCCAGCTATCCATGATGTATTGCTCATAATCGTTGACAGCATACTCGCGAGTGGCAGGTGTGCCGAATGGAAGAACAGATCCGGATTTCGTATATTGATACACCGCGTCGTATTGATTCACGAGACCGAGCAGATCCCCCAGGCCGGTTTCGGCTGCCGAGTGCTGTGCGAGCGAGGAAGTATTACCGGTGGTCGCGGCGATGTAATTCGTGATCAACACATCCGCATCTCCCCCCAGGCCTTGCAGCGTGTTCCGGTTGAATCCATACGAGGGAAACGAATTCACATAATTGGTGTGAGTGTTGCGTATGAACCGGAAATTGATTCCGGTTGTGATCGTGTGGCTGCCTTTGGTCCAGGTCAGGTCGTCGGCGATGTTATAGGTCGGCATAATCTGGATGGAGGGCCGCACATTGTAGTTCGCGGGTGAGGTAACACCGTCAAAAGTCAGCCCGGTGCCGAGCGTGCCGGATTCATTCAGTCCCAGCCGGGTGATGCCAAAACTCACCACGTTGATGAGAGTCGGTTTGACCAGCCAGGTATAGTTGGCGGAAAGGCCCTTGCTGTTATCCAGCAGCAGGCGTGAAGCTGGTTGACCCGGATATTGCGCGGCCGTAAGATCCTGAGACGCGCTATTGAGAGTGCCGCGAATAGCCAGGGTATGTTTGCGCGCCTGATCGATATTGAGATCCATCCGAGCGACATAAGCGGACTGATCTAAATCGAGAGGAGCGTTAAAGCGAAGACCTGTGAAATTCAATCCGTTATCGAGCGAGAGCGATGGATCATTCCCTTGCGGAAACGAATTCAAATACTGCTTCATGGCGGGATTCACTCCGATGTGCAGCGGATCGATCGCCTGCACCGCAGCAGGGCTCAGAGTCTGTACGGAACCATCGGATAAAGCCACCGTCAGAACGCCCTGGCGGAGAGCGGCACTGGGAACGGTGGCAGTTTCGGGTGTGGAACTGGCATCGATACGCCGCTCCCAATTGCCGAAAAGAAACAGCCGGTTCTTGATAATAGGGCCGCCAATCGATGCGCCAAATTGGTTGCGCACCAGCGGAGCGCGTGGAATACCGGCAATGTTGTTGAAGAAATCATCAGCCGCCAGTAAGGTGTTCCGGTTGTATTCGTAGAATGTGCCGTGAACGACATTGGTGCCGCTCTTGGTGACTAGCGTTACCTGACCGCCGGACGAGCGCCCTTGTTCAGCACCCTGGCCGGCAACCGTGACGCGAAACTCTTCAACCGAATCGAGCGGAATGGGTAAAGCCGCATTGAAACCGGGCGTGTTGCTGGCGCCTGCTGAGGAGTACTGAGAGCCGTTAGTGAGCGCGTTCGTAATACCCGAGTTCTGGTTATTGTTAACGTCAACGCCGTCAAGAGTGACGTTGTTTTGATCGCGGCGAGCACCCAGCACTTCACCTGTCTGGGTAACGCCGGGCTGGATGCTAAGCAGTTCGACGACATTCCGCGTCTGCAAGGGTAAGTCCTTAATCTGCTTTTCAACAAAAGCATTTCCTACCGAGCCATCCACCGTGTTGATTTGAGCCGCGTCGGCCTCGACGTTTACTACGCTGCCCACCGAGCCTATCTCGAGAACGCAGTCGATCGTCGCCGGGACACTCACCTGCAACAAAATATCGGTCTTGGTTAGAACCGAGAACCCTGGCTTCTCCACTCTCAGGATGTATTTGCCAGGAGTAACCTGCAGGATCTGGTATTCACCCGACTTGTCCGAAAAGACGCTCCGAAGCGCTCCGGTGGATGAGTCCGTGAGGGTAACACCGCTATCCGGAACGACGGCTCCGGACGCATCTTTGATTATTCCCCTGAGCGAGCTAGTCGCTTGACTCCATGTAATCGCGGAGATAGATAGCAGTAATATCGAGACTCGAGTAAACAAGAAACTCCCCTGTCATGAACTTTTGAAGTCAGATCAAAAACACTGATTAAACTTGGCAGCGCTCGTGACGGGGTGACACTCGATTCGCGGAGTGGACGAGTGCTCAATTGTACAACGAAAAAACTAGTTCGGCGAAATGCCTTGCGGCGTCATTGCCGTACCGGCTGATCCCACATCTGCTCCTCCTGCTTTTTCTGGCGAGCTTTGAATTCCCGCAAAGCCTCAGGATCAGCTTTCTCGTTCGGAGTCTGGGGCCAGACGGTAAAATCCGGGAGCGCGATTCGTGTTGGTTCCGGTACTGCTGAAACTGCGTCCATCAGTTCAAGAAGGTCGCCGCGCGACATGGCAAGCGCATGCTCATTGGGCTGGTAGATAGTTCCTACCGGATAGTCGACATAGGACGTGCGAGATTGTTCAATGTGGTTACCCAAGATGTGCGCAATCTTCTTGCCTTTGGTGAAGTCCACTAGACGGCGAGTGCTTTTTACGAATGCGTCCCAATCGTTGACATACAGACGCCCGGGATAAAGGCTGTCGCCCGTGAAGAGAATCCCGGTTTGGCGATCATAAAGCGCGATGCTAACGGAGCTGTGCCCGGGAATGGGAATTGCGTCGATCACGCGACCGCCTAAATCGACACTGCCCGTTTCCTCCGGCCAAGAGCGAATGTTGTAGAACGCTTTCGAATCTTCAATGGTGGGCGGTAACAACTTGACGGAAATTGACGGGCTTTTCAGGTTTTTTAGCGCTTCATCACCGGCCACGTGGTCGGAGTGGGGATGCGTATGGACAACCAGGATTTCGATGGATGCTCGCTTGTTTCGCTGGAGCCACTTACCCACGACGTTTTGCAACATTTCGGCAGCAGGAAAGTTTCGGGAGCCGGTGTCAAGCAAGAGACCTCGCTCTTTGCCGAAGAGCAAAAAGACAAACGGTTTTTCGAAGTCGAGACAACCGCTCTGCCGAATGAGATAGAGGCTCGAATTGTATTCATGAACCAACCAGTCGGGCGTTTCCATACACCGCGGTCCGCTGGCTGGCCACGAGGCAGGTACGACCCCGGCTTCGACACCGCCGCTGCCGGCTTCCGCGGTCTGAGCCGGTACCACAGAAGCTAATAGGAGGACGGGAATAAGCAGTTGCAGAGAGCGGTTCATGATCGGAACTAAGTATTACACCCGGCTGTTGTATGGTGCTCTGTAAGGACTTATAAGGGCACCCGGCGAACGTTCATAAATCTTCAGATTTCGTCAACTATTCCTCTTGACACTTAATTTATTCAATGACAAACTTAATAATATAAATAAGGCGGTGAAAACTTTGGACTGGCAAGAACTGATGCAATTGACGCAGGGCCAAGCTTTGGTCATTGAGCGGGTTCGTCTCAAGGAAAAAAACATCGCGATTGAAGGTTCGTTCGACGTGCCGCAACTTGCGCTGCTGAGCCAGGAAGATCAAGTCTTCATTACCGCTTTCATCCGCTCCCATGGCTCAATCAAAGAAATGGAGCAGACGTTCGGGGTCAGCTACCCCACGATCAAATCGCGCCTCAACCGGATTGCCGGCGGCCTTCAATATGTAGACGTCAACCCCGCGCCTTCCCGCGCCGAGGTTTTGGATCGCCTTAGTCGCGGTGAGATCAGCGCCGACGAGGCCATTCGGGATTTAGAAACCATCGCTTAATTTAAGGGAGAATCAAATGAACGAAAACCGCCGCCTTATCCTCGACATGCTCGCGGCCGGCAAAATTACGGCCGACGAGGCAGAGCGCCTGCTCGCCGCACTGGACAGAGAACAAGCATCCTCGCCCGGCTCCGGCAACAACGAGCCGCGCGCCAAAGCTAAACCTAAATACATGCGCGTGCAAGTGGAAGCCGATGATCATGAGGATGGCCCCGTCAAGGTGAACCTCCGCATTCCGATGCAACTCCTCCACGCCGGCGTGAAATTCACGAGCCTGATTCCGCCTCAAGCCCGCGAACATGTCAGCGAGGCCTTTCGGAGGAAAGGCATGGACTTCGACATTAGTTCACTGAAGCCTGAGAACCTCGACGGCATCATTGACCAACTGAACGATCTCTCAGTGGACGTAGATCACAAGGACGCCAGGGTTCGCGTGTTTTGCGAATGACGCATTGCTTCCATCCGGAACCGGTGGTCCGCAACAGGCGCGGTCCGCGCTACTGACGTACGCTGGCGCGCAAACTGGCATCGTGGAAGTCCGCGATGGCGTTCCCGTACATTGAGTTGTTGTTTGCTTCGACCGAGCCCGCGCCGGCAGCCTTGAAGATGCCATACTTCTGCGTCCGATTAGCCGAACGGGTATCGGCAATCTGATTACTGTCGATCACCAGATCCGTGGTATCCGGCGCGATATAAAAGCCATACCCTTCCTGCGCGTTGCCGTTGTCCAGCACCTTATTATTCCGAAAGACGTTTCGATTGCCGCTGTTCACAGGGGTCTCCTGGCGAAAGTACACACCGGTGATGCCATTGCGAGCAATGGTGTTCCCAATGAACTCGTTATCGGTGTCTTTGTGCCCAATCGAAATGCCGTAATGTCCGTTGTCTTCAATGACGTTGTTTTCGAAGCGGCCATGGCGCACCCGCCAGCATAGGAACAGGCCGATGTCACCGTTGTCGTGCATCCGGCAATCCTTTACTAAAGAGCTGACGCTCCCGGTTCCTGGATGGATACCGTAACCTGCGTGACCGTATGACTCGCTGTTGATGACGTGAACGCCATCGCTGATCTGGAAGGAGATGCCATCTCCGTTGTAATTGCGGGCAGTGCAGCGGCGCACAGTGACGTTGCGCACGCGATACATATAAATCGCTCCGCCGCGACAGCCGTCGATGTATTTGTTCTCGGCTTTGTTTCCATCCACAATGAGATCTTCAAAGACCACGTTGGAAGCATCTATCGCACACAGAATGGGGTAGGTATTCGTCATCCGGGCGTGGTGTGCCTGCGTGTCATAGTCGCGCACCGTCATGGGATCAAGCGTCACGTAGTGCGACTTGATACCTGCAACGGTCGAGAGCGAGATATCCCAGCCCTCCTTCAAAGTGTCGTCTGTCAAAGCGACTCCCATACCGGGATGAAATTTCTGTGGCTCGGCTACCGCCATTAAAGTGTCCCCATAGTCGGCGTCTTCCGACAGCAGGCTCTCCACGCCGCGAGATTTGCGAAGGATGGTTTTGCCTGGCACTCCGCGGACGGTGACACCAGAAGGAACAAACAGGCTGTTCTCCATTTCGTAGGTTCCGGCGCCGATGGATAACACGTCACCGGGATGCAGCAGATTTACTGCTTTCTGAAGCGCCTCGCTGTTGTTCCCAATGACGTCAGCGTCACCGGCCTGGGCTATCGTGAGGACGCGCGATTTCTGCTGGGCAGCCATCCGGCCGCCGCACCCGGCGCTGATGGAAAGAATGGCGACCAATGCAAGAACAGTCGACAACTGGTTGTTACGCATAAACTCCTCAGGCGAGCATCGTGGATTACCGGACAAGAACACGGCGTTCCGCAAAGTCTATCACGGACTGAGAAAGGTTTCCAATAGCGCGACGGACTTAAGTGAGCAGCTAAACAAGGGAACCGGAAGCGTCGACATAGATGCAGCGCGCTATATCCCGCTTCTTTCCGTGAAATATTTCTCGCGTATCTTTCGTGGACCTTGGTTCAAGCTAAGGGATATAGTGACTTGTGTCATCTAAATGGACGCAATTACCCAAAAGAATCAGACTCTAAGCCCTGAACACCTTTTCCTTTCGCTGAATGCTTACCAGCTCACCTACGCTCTGATGGGCGCAGTCGACCTGGATTTGTTCACGGCGATCGACGAAGGCAATCAGACTGCCCCGGCCATCGCCGAGCGATGCCAGGCCTCTGAGCGGGGCTGCCGCATCCTCTGCGACTTTCTTACTGTTCACGGTTTTCTCACCAAGAACGAAAGCGCCTGGGGACTGACTCCCGAGTCGGCGGCGTTCTTGAGCCGCAGATCGCCCAGGTACATGGGCACAATTGCGAGATTCCTCAACGCTCCCGAGTCTATGGCGAATTTCGCCGACATAGCCAGACTGGTGCGTAAGGGTGGAACGCTTTCCGGCGACGAAGGATCGGTGTCGCCGAATAATCCTGTCTGGGTGGAATTTGCCAGGAGCATGCCGCCCATGATGGGTGGAGCAGCCCAGGAAATTGCGGAGATTGCTCATGGGGATGGGCAACCCCTGCGAGTACTGGATATCGCGGCGAGTCATGGCCTGTTCGGAATCGCGATAGCAAGCCGAAATCCCCAGGCAGTCATCACCGCGCTGGATTGGGCCGCGGTTCTGGAAGTGACCAGAGAGAACGCTGAGCGCGCGGGCGTACAAGAGCGCATGCAAACAATTGCAGGCAGCGCTTTTGATACGGATCTGGGCAGCGGGTACGATCTGGTGCTGTTAACGAACTTTCTGCACCATTTCGACCGCTCAACCATTGTGGATTTCTTGAAGAAAGTGCATGCAGCGCTGAAACCAGGCGGGCGAGCCATTACTTTGGAGTTTGTTCCAAACGAGGACCGTGTCTCACCTCCGGCCCCCGCCGCTTTTGCAATGACGATGCTTGGGCATACCAAGGCCGGAGATGCCTACACGTTAGCCGAGTTTGAATCCATGTTCGGTGAGGCGGGATTCACATCGACAGTGACGCGAGATATGCAAAGGTCGCCAGAGCGGTTATTGATCAGCCAGGCTAATTAATGCTGCAAAATCAAGGTCGATACCGGGCATGATCTATTGCCGCAAAACGCTAAAGCGGCTGATGGAGTAGCCAAGCGCTCCGCCGACAAAGACGTCGGACAGGAAGTGAGCGGAGAGGGAGATTCTTGAGAATCCCACTAATGCGGCCAAGCCGTAGGCCGTGTACGGGACCCAGCGGTGACTTCCATACCGGCGTGAAATCACGGTAGCCACGGCCATGGCGGCGATGGTGTGCCCGGAAGGAAAGCTGCCTTTTGCCGCCAGGACTGATCCGCCGCTATCCAGCCAGGTGTCGGAATAATTGCCATGACGGATGTTAACGGCGGACGGACGGATGCGCATGGTCACGTCTTTAAGGACAGTACTTACAATTTCCACGTCGGCAACCGCCTCCCCGGCAAAAAGGGCAGTCCGCTGCATCTTTGGGTCGTGCCGCAACAGGCCGGCTACGTAGAGCGACGCAGGAGCAACAATCGTCCCGATCTCCGTCGCATTGCTCGAAAAAAGCTTGTTGAACTCGTGGAAACTCTGGGTCCGGTGAAAGTAAGACGACTCCGTCGGATCGAAAGCAATCAACCCGGCGGTGGTCCCGAGGAAGGCGGCCGTGGGAAGCAGATCGTGGCCTTGCGCTAAACGAGCTGGAAACGTCCAAATTTTCGCTTGATCGCTCAGGATGTTCGGCAGCAGCAGTTTCCAGGAGACGGGCCGTTCAGACAGGGGCGGGAGTTGTATTCCGGGGACGGAAGACACCGTCGTTGATCGCGGCGGGGCCGTCTCGGCTGGTGTCTGGGTGTGGTCCGGCGGCGTGACTTGCGCTGGTAAACAGGGGCCTACTGCCAAGGCGAGTGACGACAACATTAGGAGTCGAGGAATTTTGGATACGGATCGTTGCATTTATGAATTTCCGATTAAGACTGGGGACGCCAAAATCGCGATGACGGTTGCTTGCCTTGTTGTGGTCTGTGGCAATCAGCTATTTTGCATGGGCTGGTCTTACCGCCGGCCCCTTGTTCGGGCGAAGCAAGTCTAGCCTCTCGCGCTATAATGCAGAGGAGTTCACTTCCGTTTTTTACCTCCAAAAGCGGTTCCCCTCAGCATTCTCATGTTCGACAACCTTTCTGACAAGCTGCAGCGTGTCTTCAAAAATCTTCGCGGCGAGGGTAAGCTCACCTCCGCGAACATGGACGAAGCCTTGCGTGAAATTCGGGTCGCGCTGCTGGAAGCTGATGTCCACTTTAAGGTTGTCAAACAGTTCATTGAACAGATCAAAGAGAAGGCTCAGGGCGAAGACGTGCTCACCGCACTTTCGCCGGGTCAGCAGGTGGTCAAGATCGTTCGCGATGAGCTGACGAAGATGCTGGGCAACCACGCCTCGCGGCTGCGCTTCGCCAATGAGCCTCCGACGGTGGTCATGATCGTCGGGCTACAGGGCTCCGGTAAAACAACAAGTTCAGCAAAGCTGGCCCGGTATTTGACGAAAGAAGGCAGCAAGCCGGAACTCGTATCAGTTGACGTCTATCGGCCCGCGGCCCGCCATCAGTTGAGCATTCTGGCTAAGCAGTTGAACACGCCCATTTACGAAGGCACGGCCGAAGAGACCAAACCACTGGAACTGGCGCGGGCGGCGCGGCGCGATGCCATGCAGACCGGGCGCGATGTTCTGCTGGTGGATACCGCCGGGCGGCAGCATATTGACGAACACCTGATGCAGGAACTGCATGAACTCAAAGAAGCGCTGAATCCGACTGAGATCCTGTTTGTTGCGGACGCCATGACCGGCCAGGACGCGGTGAAATCAGCCGATGAGTTCCACAAACGGCTGGGCATCACTGGCGTTATTCTGACCAAGATGGATGGGGACGCGCGCGGCGGCGCGGCGCTTTCCATTCGCTCCATCACCGGGCAGCCCTTAAAGTTCGTCGGCGTGGGCGAAAAGACGGACGCGCTGGAGCTGTTCCACCCCGACCGTGTCGCTTCGCGCATCTTGGGCATGGGCGACGTGCTTTCGCTCATTGACAAAGTGCAGGAGACGATTGACCAGTCCACTGCCGAGAAGATGCAAGAGCGGCTGATGAGCGATGAGTTCTCGCTGGAGGACTTTCGCGATCAGATCAAGCAGATTCGCAAGCTGGGCTCCCTTGGGGGATTGCTCGATATGATGCCGCAGATTGGGCCGCTGAAAGATCTCAAAAACGCCAAAATCGATGAGAGCGAGGTCACTCGCATTGTGGCGATTATCGATTCAATGACGCCGAAAGAGCGCCGGAATCATATGATTATCAACGGCAACCGGCGCCGGCGCATTGCCAAGGGCAGCGGCACCAGCGTGCAGGATGTCAATAATTTGCTGAAGCAGTACTCGCAAGCGCGTAAAATGATGAAGAGCTTTACCGGTCAGGCTGGAATGCTTGGGAAGAAGCTTTCCAAAATGAAAATACCCGGTATGCCCAGTTTTCCCGGCTTTTAAATTCTCTGCTGTTGGTTTTTGTGCGCCCGTTAGGCCAAGTGGCCAGATGGTTGCTGCATGCGGCCTGAAACTTTGTAACAATAGGAAAAGAAAAGGTAAAGATGTTAGCTATTCGACTGGCGCGTTTCGGCGCCAAGAAGAAACCCACCTACCGTGTGGTTGTGATTGATAAGGAACGCGCCCGGAACAGCCGGTCCGTTGAAGTGGTGGGACATTACAATCCCATTGCGAAGCCCGCCGAGATTCATCTGGAGCATGACCGTATCCAGTACTGGATGAAGAATGGCGCTCAGCCGTCCGACACCGTCACGCGTTTGATGAAGACCAAGCCGGCGGAAGCTCCAGCTCCTGTAGTCGCGTAAAACAACAAATCAGTTATAAGGCAGGTCATGGAAAACGGTACGAATGGCGTGAAGCTGTTGGTGGAAGAAATCGCCAAGGCTTTGGTAGACACGCCCGGCGAAGTCGTGGTCAAGGAACTGGCGGGCGAGCACGCTACGGTTTTTGAATTACGTGTGGCGGATGGCGATCTGGGCAAAGTGATCGGCAAACAGGGCCGAACCGCGCGCTGTATCCGTACCCTGCTGGGAGCTGTCGGGACCAAGCTGAACCGCCGTTTTTCGTTGGAAATTCTGGAATAACCGGTTCCGAACATGGACTTAACCCGCGTTGTGGTGGCGGAGATCCTGCGGCCACGTGGGAATCGCGGTGAGTTGGCAGCAAGATCGCTGACCGATATTCCTGGTCGGCTGGAGTCACTGAAGCGGGCCCAGGTTCAACTGGCGAACGGATCTGACCGCGAAGTGGAACTGGAGGAAGTCTGGGAACACAAGGGCGACTGGGTTCTGAAGTTTAAAGGCGTCGATTCGATTAACGCCGCCGACGAGTTTCGAAATGCGGATTTGTGGGTTCCGGCCAGTGAGCGAGCGGCTTTGCCCGACGGAGAGTTTTTCCAGTCGGATTTAATTGGTTGTAAAGTAGTGGACCGGGCTACTGAAAAGGAAGTCGGTGTGGTGGAAGGCTGGCAGCAGTATGGCGGGCCTCCGCTAATAGAGTTGACGGTGGACGGGCGTGAAGCCTTGATCCCGTTTATCAGTTCCGAGTGCCAGGTTGATCTGGGCGCTAAGGTGATTCGAATGGATCTCCCCGAAGGAATTTTGGATTTGTAGGTGTAAATAGTCATGCGCTTCCATATTGTGACGATTTTCCCGGAATTTTTCGCCGGGCCGTTCGATCACGGAGTGGTAGCGCGAGCAAAGACGGTGGGCCTGTTGGATATTCAGGTGCACGATCTGCGAAACTGGACTTACGACCGTCACAAAAGCGTGGACGATCGCCCGTTTGGCGGCGGTGAGGGCATGTTGCTGAAGCCGCAGCCCTTGTTTGAGGCAGTGGAATCGATTCTGCCTTTGCGGATAGGTTCGCAACGAGTGGTGCTGCTGTCCGCGCAGGGCAGGCCGTTCCGGCAGGCTGTGGCGCGGGAGTATGCGGCGCTGGACGAGGTGGTGCTGCTCTGCGGCCGGTACGAGGGCGTGGATGAGCGGGTCGCGGAATATCTGGCCGATGAAGAGTTGTCGGTTGGAGATTTCGTATTGAGCGGCGGAGAGTTGGCGGCTGCTGTTGTGGTGGACGCCGTGGGACGCCTGATTCCGGGCGTGCTCGGAAATGAAGATTCTTCGCGGAACGAAAGTTTTAGCGAGGGCGAAGGTTTTTTGGATTGCCCGCAGTACACCCGGCCCGCGGAATTCCGCGGCTGGAAAGTGCCCGATGTGCTGTTGGGCGGGAATCATGAAGAGATCAAGCGATGGCGCCGGGCCGCATCGCGCGAGAAAACGGAGCGGTTGCGGCCAGACCTTCTGGCCAGTCGCGATTAAGGCAGAACGAAAATGCAGAACGCACTTGTAGCAAAATTTATCAGCAAGCACACGCGGCAGGCCGCGCACCCGGAATTTCGTCCGGGTGACACCATTCGTGTCCATGTCCGGATCAAGGAAGGCGACAAAGAGCGCCTGCAGGCGTTTGAGGGCACGGTGATTGCCCGCAACAACATCGGCATGGGCGAGACCATCACGGTCCGCAAAATCAGCTTTGGAACAGGTGTGGAGCGCATTTTCCCGGTTCATGCTCCCGTCATTGACCACATTGATCTGGTCCGTACGGGCAAAGTGCGTCGCGCTAAGCTCTACTATCTGCGCGGACTTAAAGGCAAAGCGGCTCGTCTCAAAGAACGCGTCTAGCGGGATCAATACCCGTCGTGCCGCGTCGTGCTCAGTCTGAAGCTGACGAGGGTGGGGAGAGTTGCGTCCGCAAGAAGGTCCCGGCCATTCGCTGCCGCAGCACGTTTGAGCGGGAGGCGCGCGAGCGTGGTTTCCGATGCATAGCCGGGATTGATGAGGTGGGCCGCGGCTGCCTCTTCGGACCTGTTTTCGCTGCCGCCGTTGTGCTGGAACCAGATGTCTACATTCGGGGTCTGAATGACAGTAAGGTTCTGGAAGCTGAGGAACGCGAGGGTCTGGCCATTCAAATAAAAAAGCGGGCCCAGGCGTTTGCGTATGGCGCTGCCGATGCCTTTGAGATTGACCGGATCAATATTTACCAGGCATCGCGTCTAGCCATGCAGCGGGCGGTTACAGCCCTTTCCGTGCAACCGGATTATCTGCTGATTGATGCCTTGAAACTGGATCTGCCGGTGGAACAGTTGGGCTTAATTGATGGCGATGCGCGCTGCCGCGCCATTGCGGCGGCATCGATCCTGGCGAAGGTTCATCGCGATGCGTGCCTCGCCGCCTGGCACGAGGTTTTTCCGCAATATAACCTTGCTTCGAACAAGGGGTATTCGACGCCGGATCATCGTAAGGCTCTGGCCGATCATGGCCCAACGCTAATGCATCGCTTTAGCTTTGAGCCGGTTCGCGCGGCAACTAAAGAGGTTCATTGGACTGGGTACATGCCATGAGCACTCCCGCGTCTACCCCGCCCGACGAGAAAGTTGCCAAGCTTCATCGCTGGCACCGCCTGATTCTTAGCATCTGCTTCGTTATCTTTGCGGGAGAACTGGGCTTTTGCCTGATTGTGTTGCCTTGGGGCAGCAGTTGGGAAATGAGCTACATCCCGGTACATAGCCCGCGCTTTTCCAACCTATGGATGAGCCTGTACTTCCGCGGAGCGCTCAGCGGGCTCGGGCTCCTGGATGTCTATGTGGCCATCGCCGAAGCGGGCAGGTTTGTACGAAACTGGATGGGAAAGGCGCAGTAGGTATGGCTACCCAGCCGGTTCAGCGAATTACCTTCGATGAATTTTTTGAGCTAGAGCGTAAGGCTGATTCTCGAAGTGAGTTCCACGCCGGCGAGATATACGCGATGTCCGGTGGTACCGAACCGCATTCCCGACCGGTCGCGCGCATGGTAGCCCTATTCAGCCAACCGCTTGAGAACTGCCGCGTTTACGACTGCAACCTGATGCTCCGCATTGAGCGCTTTGACAAGGGCGTCTACCCGGATTGCATGCTGGTTTGCGGCGAACCGGTGTTCTGGGGTAAACACAAGGACGTCGTTCTCAATCCGACTCTAGTAGTGGAGATTCTTTCGTCTTCAACCGAAGCTTACGATAAGTCCGATAAGTCCATGGATTACCGTAGCGTTCCGTCTCTGCAGCACTGTTTACTGATCTCCCAGGACAGCGTTTTTATCAAGCATTCTTCCCGTCGGGAGGATGGCGGCTGGAACATCACTCAGATATCGGACAGGGGAACCAACTTTGCCCTGTCCGGATTTGGCGCTGAGATCGCTGCCGACACGATTTATCGCTCGATTCTCTAGCCGCGATTCTGAAAACCTGGTTAGGGAAAGGCCTATAGCATTGGATGCGTGTAATTCTGTAAACTTGTGACAACAATGGTCGCGGGCCCACCAGCGCTATTAACCAGTGGGGACCAGCCCTGATTGTCTGCGGGACTTTGATTCTCGGCTCTTTGCATCAGAACTCGCGCATGAACAACTTGGGCGCCCGGCTGACGGAACTGAAGTCAGACCTGACAAATCTCTTAAACGTGCGGTTCGACAATTTAGCCCGAGTCTACGACGGTTACTCCACGTCGGCCAGGTAGCAACCAATCGCCTTCGTTCTCGCCTCGGACACTGGTTTACCGGCAAGGGTTGCCCTGATTGCGTCCTCCAGGTCATGCACCTGCGGTGAGGGACGCGCTTTTCCGAAAGCGACAAAACGATCGTCAATTCGTCCCGAATAGACCAGCTTGCCCGCGCTGTCAAAGACGGCGGCTTGCGGCGATACCGTCGCTTGAGCGCGCTTCATCAGTTCAAAGTGGGGATCACTGATACCGTGGCCTGGCAGGTGATAATCAGCCATGTGCTGCACGATCTTTGCCTGTGTCTCGCTGGGATCGGGATAGACAATCCAGAACTTCACGCCCTGGCTCGCGAACTCCTGCGCCACGCGGGCGATCTCCGGAGCATAGCGGTTGGTGATGGGGCAATCGGTACGAGCGAAGATCAAAACCCTTGCTTTCAGCCCTGGCTCGGAAAACGGGTTGTTCTGCGTGTTGAGGAAGAAAAGCAGCAGGCCAATCAGAAGCAGACGCACAGGCTTCCATCTTATCGCCGCCGCTTCAACAAGACCGCAATCCCCAGAACTACCCCCGAAAGAGTTAATCCGATACTTTCGGGTTCCGGGGCAAACAGTGAAGGGCTGAGCGGTCCCGGCGGGTCAAACAACTGGACGGACGTGACGCCATCGGCCTCGAAGGCCAGCAGAGAAATCTGCGAGCCGATTTCCGCCGTGTCCAAGCCGCTGCTGATGGCCGTCAGGCTTTCCTGGTAGTCGAAGCCGAAATCGGAGCCGAGTTGGATCGGTATCCACACATTCAGATTGCCGCCGTTGGGATCGCCACTGTAGGACGCCACCGCAAGCCATTCCGATAGTGACCCGTTGACAGGCGCTATCCAGGCTGTCTGGTCGAAGCTTAGTTCCAGCAGCCCATTGCGAAGCGGACCGGTTGTTCCGAAGATAACGCCGACGTTGGCCGACGATGTGGCAATCGCCGTTGTACTCAATGCGCGAATGGTGGTTTCTAGTGCTGATCCGGTGGAGACCACGGTGATAGTGGCGGCTTCATTTGCATTCGCAGGCAGCAAAACGCCGGCGGAGGAAGTGGCCGAAGCGTAACCGTTTGTGCCGACGGCACTGCAGGTGTTGGCCACATTGGCGAAGGGCGCTCCCGGTGAGGAGCAAGTTACGGAAGTGATAGTTGATGCAACGCTAATACATGGAACCGCGGACAGGCAAAGAATCAAGCGATGGATGAAGTTCGGTTTCTTCATGACGTCCTCCGACGAGCGTCCAAGTGTTTCCTCCCGAAGCGAGGTAACTACAGAATACTCTGGACTTAGCCGATTTTCACGGCAAATAATGTATTATTCCGGTCGCCTGGATAGGCCTATAAAGCGCCTGAAATGTGCTTGATAGAACGGCTTATTGACAATGGTTCGTCAGGCGCCTTGACGGCTTGACGTATCCTTAAGAGCTTGCGGCCTAGAGGAAGGACCGTTCACTCATGCCAGACCCCAACACACAAGACAACCGCTTACTTGCCATCACCACAAACGCCGGCAAGGATGTTCTTTTGCTGGACGAGGTGAGAGGGACGGAAACCATTTCGCGGCCTTTTAGCTTCGAATTAAAACTGATGTCGGAAATTGCCAGCGAGAATCCACCCAAAGTGATTCCGCATAGCCTCGTGGGCACTTCGATGACCGTGCAGGTTATCCTCACCGCCAGCGGAACGGGTGAAATGGAGAGCAACCGCTACTTCACGGGATTTTGTGAACGCTTCCGTGTGAGCGGGCAAGACGACGAATACTTCTATTACACGGCGACCATTGTGCCCTGGTTTTCGTTTCTGAAATACGGTACGAACTGCCGTATATTTCAGCAAATGACCGTGGTGGACATTGTGACTAAGGTGATCGGCGACGCGGGCTTTAGCAGTCAGTTTCGATCCGATGCAACCAAGAGCTACACGAGCCGCGATTACTGCGTTCAGTATCGGGAGAGCGATTTTGCTTTTATCAGCCGCCTGCTCGAGGACGAAGGCATCTACTATTACTTCGAACATACGGACGGCAATCATGTGATGGTGCTGGGTGATGCGCCGTCGTGTTATAAGACCGCGCCAGGGCAGTCCTCATTTAAATACGCTCAGGTGGCTGGACAGGACGTTGCGGCGGATTCCATATCGCAGTGGCTCGTGGAGGAGCAAATTCACACCGGCAAGTGGACCACGCGCGACTACCACCACGAAGCCACAACCAACCGCTATGAACGGAGCGAACCTTCGACCACCGTCGCATCGGAAGGCCAGAAGTTCGAAACTTATGATTATCCGGGCGGGGATGCGAAGATTTTCAATGCCTTGAACTCGGCAGGGAATGTGCCGTCCGAGGCGGAGAAAACGGTTCGGGTGCGTATGGAAATGGAGGAAGCGTTCCGTGAAGTTTTCAGCGGCGTTTCGAACTGCCGGGCTTTCACTTCGGGCTACAAGATTGAGGTGGAAGGCGGGAGTGCCGCAGGTTCTTATCTGCTGACCAGCGTGTCGCACCAAATTACCCAGCAGCCGGCTTACCGCAATCAGGATGCTACGCGGACCGCTTACACGAATTCGTTCACGGCCATTCAGGACAGCGTCCCCTACGTGCCCCAGCAACTGACGCCGCGCGGGGTGGTGCAGGGTCTGCAAACGGCCTTTGTAATTGACGAAAGCGCGTCGGGGAACACGGAGGAAATCTGGCCGGACAAATATGGCCGCGTGCGGGTTCGGTTCCACTGGGATCGCGATGCTAAGTATGCTTGCTGGCTGCGGGTGGTGCAACCTTGGGCGGGCAAGGCCTGGGGCCACCAGTGGATTCCGCGCGTGGGGGATGAAGTGGCGGTGACGTTTCTGGAAGGCGATCCGGATTGTCCGGTGGTGATAGGCGGTATATACAACGCCACGAACATGCCAATTTTCGCGCTGCCCGATAACAAGACGCAAAGCGGCATTGTGACGCACAGCAGTTCGGGCGGCGGCTCATCGAACTACAACATGCTGCGGTTTGAGGACAAGATGGGCAGCGAGGAAATCTATGTCCAGGCGGAGAAGGATTGGAATTCGCTGATTAAGCATGACGAGACGCGGACGATTAAGAACAATCGAACGAGCACGATTCATGTAGATGAGTCACGCACCGTCGAGACCGGCAACGACACCGTCGCCGTCCAACAGGGCAAGCAGACCATCACGGTACAGCAGAATATCTCGACAACTTCCAATCAGGGCGACATCAGCACCACCGCCTCGATGGGCAACATTTCGACCACGGCGTCGATGGGCAACATCTCCACTACTGCGAGCATGGGGAACATCTCGACAACGGCTGATTTGGGCAACATCTCCACTTCCGCATCGCTGGGCAACATTACCATTCAAGCGGATGTGGGTAGCATCACGATCAGCGGGTTGTCGGGCGTGACGATCAGCTGCGGCGCGAGTTCGATCTCGCTGACACCGGCTTCGATTTCGATTTCGGCTCCGATTGTGATGATTAATAGCTAGCGGGCCTATCGGATTCACGGGGTTCGACAAAAGCGGTCAGTCATGTCTGACCAGATTGTCATGTCTGAGGAGTCTGACAGCTCTGAGGAGTCTGATAGCGCTCGGAGGAGTCTGATACCTCGGAGGAGTCTGATAGCTCAGAGCGGTCAGATGTGTCCGACTCCTCTGAGGTATCGGACCAGTCGGAGACGAACGCAGAGACGAACGCAGGCGGCTTTGATACCTTGTACTTCTGGGAGCGCGGCATGGTCAAACTCGATGATTCGCGACTGCAGTCGCTTCTGGAGTCCGCACGGCTCCTCAGTTCGTCCTTGGCCTTGCATGACCTTTTGGCCCACCTGCTGCGCACTGTTATGGGGCGGCTCTTGGTCAGCAAAGCCGTGATTGCGGTTGACCTGGACGGCAGCATGCGGGTGGAACAGTCGCGCGGCGTCCCAAGCATTGCGAAGGGCGATCTCTTCACTGAGGAAATCGGCCTCTCCGCCAAGCTCAAGCATTTCTTCCCCATCGGGCCGCCCGACCAGCCGATTGGCGTCTTAGCTATCGGGCGACCCGCGAAAGGCGATCTGGAGGCGGATGAGGTGGATTTTCTCACCGCCCTGCTGGGTTTGGCGGCCAGTTCCATTACCAACGCCCAGGCTCACGAATTGACGCTGCGCAGCAACGAAAAGCTGGAGCAGAAGGTCCAGGAGTTGCGCGCTCTGATTGATCTCGTCCGGGGCGTGTCCGCTTCGCTGGAACCGGAAGAGATCGCCCAGATGCTGATCCTGACGCTCGCGGGCCGTTGGATCATTTCCAAACACGGCTTAGTGACATGGAAAGCGGGTCAGCCGGAAATGATGCGCCAGAAGGGGCTCGACCTGCATTTTTTCCTCGCGGACAAAGAACGCTGGAGCGAGATGTCGGAAGCGCTGATTGCGCCCTCCGATATTCCTGTTCCCGCCGGCTCGCTCCTGCTGCCGCTTCGCAGCTCCGCCGAAACCTTTGGGATGGTGGTTTGCGGCCCACGACTAAACAAACACGCTTATACTCAGGCTGATATTGAATTTGGAGCCGGACTCGTAGCCCAGGCCTCCGTCTCCTTCGACAATGCCTGGCACTTTCGCGATACTTTAGTCCGGCAGCAAATGGAGAAGGAGGTAGCGCTCGCCGCCAGCATCCAGCGCGACCTTTTTCCGGCCGTTCTGCCGCAGCTGACCGGCTGTGATATTGCCGCTCGTAATCGCCAGGCGAAACTGGTGGGCGGCGATTACTACGATGTGCTGCCTATTCGCGGCCGCGACGTTTCGTTGCCTCACCTGCTGTGTGTCGTCGATATCTCCGGCAAGGGCATATTCGCTGCACTATTAATGGCGAACATTCAAGCCACCTTACGGGCTCTGCTGAGCTACCAACAGCCGCTGTCGGCAGTCGCGCATCAAGCCAACAATCTATTGCATGCCACCACTCCAGCCAACCGCTATGCAACCGGCTTTCTGGCGCAATACGACCCAGCCACAGGATCTTGCCAATGGGTCAATTGCGGTCACAATGATGGCGTCGTGCTGCGAAAATCCGGCGACGTTGAATTGCTCGCCTGCAGCGGTATCGCCCTCGGGTTATTTCCGCGCATGTCTTACGAGGAGCAAACGTTCCAGTTGGATGAAGGCGATTTGCTGGCCTTGTATTCAGACGGGGTAACCGAAGCAAACAATCTGGCAGAACAGGAATTCAGCCTGGAGCGACTGATTGGGGCGCTCAAGGCGAATCGAGATGAGATCGCCGATAAGATCGTCGATACGGTATTTCGCGAAATCGACAGCTTTGTGGGAGAGGCGCCGCAGTTCGACGATATCACTCTCATGGTCATGAAGCGTTTATGAATCACGACTGGCTGGAAGAATTGTTGCCCAGAGCAACGCTTTCGCCACGGTTGCGAATTTGCTGGCTCCTGTTCTTCGTGCTCTTCCCGGCGGCCTATATAGCGGGCATCATGCTGGAGATGGCGGAAGATAGCCCGGCCAGAATCTCGGGCGCGAAGGATCGCGTCGCGTCTATTCGGGTGGCGCAACAGTTTGCCGCCACCAAAGGGTTTGACGTCGCCGGTTGGCGCCGCTACGTCGTGGTGGAGACCAATGAAGACCTGCTGGCGTATTACGCCAGCCAAGGGAAGCCTACTATGGCAGGCGTAAGCCTGCTGGCGCCCGCTCGAGTGATCGAAGTCATGTTTCGACCGGCTGACAAATCGAACGACTTCCGCGTCTATCTTTCCCTGACAGGCCGCGTGGTTGGTTATCAAGTCGGAAAGTTTCGGCCGCCCGCCCGTGTCAAAACCAGCATCGGTTTGGGCAACATGGACGTTCACACATCCACTACCGAAACTGATGAAGAAAACAATATTCCGAACACGGCGGCTGATGAGGAGATTGAAGCGTTGGCAAGAACCGCGCTGGCCGTGGATGTACCGCTCTCACATTTCTTGAACCTGGGAACACCCACTGTTAAGACCGATGACAAAGACCCCTCTCTCAAAAATGTGGTTTGCAAGGCCAAGTCGCCAGAGCGCAAGGAAGTCACGTTCTATATCACCGTAGGAGTCCGCGATTCAAAAGTTGTTTCCGAGCGTGTTGAGGCAAAGGTAGACGACGATTACGTAAAGAACAAACTGCCCGCGAAGAACGGATTCAACGATGTCCTGAGATTCTTCTGGGGCCTTTTCATCAGTAACAGCGTCATCTATGCCGCGGTGCGCTATGCCAAGCGAACGCTTCAGAAGGAGATCTCTCACGTTCGAACTCTGGTGGTTTCCGTCCTGTTCGCGGTCTCGATTTTCACTCTTTTCTACACGCGGGTCCTGGATGAACTGGCTATCAGTGTTTCCGCTAAGATTTTCACGGAACTCGAGCTGCCCGTTTACGCATTTGCCGTTTTTGCGTTTCTGATACTCGGTTTGCTGGTTGGCATCAGTTACGGCAGCGGTGAAGGCGAGGTGCGTGAGGCTTTTCCCGGAAAGTTGACTTCGTTGGATGCGCTGCTGGCTGGCCGTATTTTCTCGCGCGATGTCGCCGCCTCTTATCTGTTCGGCGCTGCCGCAGCCGGATGGTTTTTCCTGGTCCAGCAAGCCGCCGATTCTTTTCTCACGACGAACGTGGTTGCCGCTCAGCAAGAGGTTCTCGGCTACACATTTGCTCGCAACCCGTGGCTAACCTTGCTGGTCGGCGAGCAATACAATTCAATTCTCATTGCGATCTTCGGCCTTTTGCTGCCGGCTTCACTGCTTCTTCGCAGCGATTTCAAGAAATGGCGAAGGTATGGGTCCTTGATACTGTTCGCCATGCTCTCGGTTTCGCGCGACGCCAGCCATAATCCAAACGTCTGGCTGGCGGTCTTTTCGATGATCACGCTGGCAGGCGCTTTGCTGCTGACTTTCTTCGCTTTTGACTTCCTCTCCGCACTCGTCTGCGTGACCGTTTTGTCCTATACGAATCAACTGGCCGAACTGACGGCTGCCTTTCCGTCCTGGACTCACTTTTCACTGTCATTCGCAATCCTCGGAATGGTAACGGTGTCCGTGGCAGCTCTAGTGGCTTTGCGGGGACGGCGAGTTCGCGAGGAAGACGTGCGGCCGCGCTACGCCAAGTATCTTGCCGAACGCATGTCGTTGCAGGCCGAGATTCACGCTGCGCGGGAAGCGCAACTGCGGCTTTTGCCGCAAAGCGCGCCGGAAATGGCGGGTCTTCAATTGGCTGCGTGCTGCCTTCCCGCACATGGCGTAGGCGGCGACTTCTATGACTTCTTCCGGCTTGATGCCACCCGACTGGGCATCTTTGTGGCTCAAGGCAGTGACCAGGGCTTAGCCTCCGCGCTTTGCATCGCTTTAGCAAAGGGCGTATTGATGCACACCTCCTTGCAGCCGGACTTGCCCACACATACATTACTGGAGTTGGAGGCCACCATTGCGAGGCTCCGCGAAGGCAATGAGGCCGGAGTTATTACGTTTGCCTATGGAATCATGGATACGCTGCGCAACTCCCTCACCTATGCGCGGCTCGGTGCTTCGCCCAGGCTGGTCCTCTCCCGGCCGGTCGCGAAAGGCGCAAAGATCACCACTCTTGCGCCGCTGGAACGCGTGGTCGCCGTTCCCGGCCGGTCTCCGGACGCGCCGCAGGTTCACGAGGGAACAGCGCATATGCAGCCGGGGGATCACCTTATTTTGTTCACCAAGGGCGTGACCTGCTTGCGCAAGCGCCGGTTTGGCGCGGGTGAATACCAATGGCTGGACATCCTGATGCGCGAGATAGAGCGGCAGGATGCCACCATCCAGACTTCCCTGCTCTCAACCCTGTCGAAGTATCAGAAAAATGCCGCGGCTGACCTCACAGCCGTGGTGGTGCGCGTGGAACAGAGTCAGGTTTTAGCTCAAGAGGTGGTGGCGTGAAGCCAGGACGTCCACTTTGGATTGCAGTTGCGGCGGCGCTCGCCGGTTCTATTTGTCTGGCCGTCTGGTTTCAGCCCAGTTGGCCCGCCAGTTCCTGGAGAGTTTTGCCGCGCTCGCGGATATTGGACAGGGCGAATCAGGTTGCCGGCCAGTTCGGGGTTAACACCAATGGCTGGAGTGCCCAAACCACCACCCACTTATCTCAATCGCTGGCGCGTTATGCGAACCAGCATCCAAGTGATCCGGATGCCCAGGCCGTGTCTCCGCTTTCGCTCAGGATCAGACTTGCTCAGCCGCATGCAGATGAGAATGCAGAGGTCGGCCTCGACTCATCGGGACGGCCAGTGTATTGGCGGGCGCCGAATAACGTTCAGGCGAAACAAGCTGCCGTTCCTGAAGAGCAGGCCGCCCAGCAGGCGTTTCAATTTCTCGCCGGAGCAGAGGCGGCTGCTTATGGCTCCCCGATCCGTTCAGCGGGTGAGAACTCCGGCGAGGAAGAATACCTCTGGAAGAAGGCTCTGGAACCTCACTCAGAAGTGCGCGACCGCATCCGGGTAGTGACCAGGAACGCCAGCGTTGCCACCGCAGAGCACAAGACTTATCTCACGTTTGACGACGGTAGCGAATCTCACACCGGCGACGGTGAAAGCTATTGGGAAATTATCGATGTGGCAGTTAGCATTTTATGCACGCTGACCGTCCTCATCATTTTTGGTTTGCACTTATTGTGGTGGGTGCGCAAGGCGCTCAATCGAAAGATGCAACTCCGCGCCGGCATAGCGGCCGGCTTGCTCCTGCTGGTAATCGGAGTCACGAATCAGCATGCCGACGTGGCAAAGGATCTGACCCTGGTGGCCATCCTGATTTCCTCGATAGCGGTCGGCAGAAGCATCTCCGGAACGGCCCGGCCTAAATGGTTTACGCTGGAACAACTTTTTTTCCTCGCACCAAAATCGAAGTGCCTGGGGCGGTCCCTCGGGGCGGGAATTCTTTTCAGCCCCCTGCTGCTGGCCATTCCCTTTGTGGTTGCGGGCTCCAGGCTTTTTCCGGAAACCTCAGTGATTCCGCACAACCTTGATTTTGCTTATAGCCGCTCACCTTTCCTGGCCAGCATTGCGCTGCATAATGAAGCCTACTTACTCGGCTTCTTTGGCTTCGGGGTTCCTATCATCCAGCGTTTCCTGCGTTGGAAGTGGCTTTCATCGCTGATTCTGCTGCCCATCGGGGTCTTTTATTTCGCGGACATTTGGCAAGTACTCGCCGGGCCCTACGAAGCTCCTTTGGTTGGCGGCTTTCTGACGCTGCTGCTTTTCTGGTTCGTTTACAACCAGTTCGATATTCTGGCCGCGCTAACGCTGCAGCTTACAAGCGGTTTGCTACTCACAACTGTGGCTTTCACACAGAAGAGCCTCTCCACAGGATTGCTGATTCCCGCGCTGGGTGCGATCGGGGTAGTTGCCTACTTGTTCGTCCGAAGCGGAGAGATGGAATCAACAGGCGATCCCTTGGCAACCGTCCCCACGTTTGCCGGGTTTCGCGCGGAGCGTGAGAAACTGCGCGCCGAGTTTTCAGTGGCGCGCCGTGCGCAGCAGGACATGCTGCCGCAGACTCCGCCGCATGTGCCCGGTTACTCGATTGCCGCCTCCTGCATTCCTTCTTTAGAGGTAGGCGGCGACCTTTACGATTTTCTGAAGCTGGCGGACGGCCGCATCGGCATTGGTGTGGCTGACGTCAGTGGCAAGGGAGTTCCGGCTGCTCTCTATATGACGCTGACCAAAGGCTTGCTGGCGGCGGTGACAAACAACAGTTCACAGCTTTTGCATGTAATGGACGAAGTCAACCGGCATCTGCACGGCGTCACGCGCAAAAAGGTTTTTGTGACCATGGCGCTGGGATTTCTAGATGCGGAAAAACGCGTTCTGGAATGTGTTCGAGCGGGGCACAATCCGGTGGTCTGGCGTCAGAAGTCAAAGAGTCAGACAACGCTGGTAGCCCCGAAGGGCCTCGGATTGGGCATCACGGGCGGTCGGATTTTTGCAACGCAATTAAAGGTAGAGCAACTGGAGCTTTCCGGCGGTGACGCGGTAGTGTTCTATTCTGATGGCATTACCGAAGCGATGAATAGCGGCCTGGAGCAGTTCGGAGAACAGCGCCTGATGGACGCCGTGGAGCAGACAGACGACTTGGATGCCGCCAAGACACGCGACTCGATTCTAAATGAGGTACGAGCATTTCTGGGAGGAGTGCACCCGCAGGACGATATGACCTTAGTGGTGCTGCGAGTTGAGGGATAAATGAGAGGATACAGATTCCGTGGCTAACCCGTTTGCAATTCATAAATCGACTGAACAGGATCTGTCGGTGCTGTCGCTCGAAGGATATCTGGACGCGCATACCGCACCTGAGTTTGAGAAGGCGGTCCAATCCGACTATGAAGCGGGCCGCGTGCGATTAGTGGTGGAATGCTCACGCTTGAATTACATTTCGAGCGCCGGGCTCGGCGTGTTCATGAGCTTCATCGAGGAAATACGCGAGGCGGGCGGCGACATCAAGATCTGCGGACTCGCGCCAAAAGTATTCCAGGTATTTGACATACTCGGGTTCTCTGCGCTCTTCGATATCCTGCCCGATCTTCCGGCCGCCGTCCAGCAGTTCGAGGATGTGCCGGTCAAGGAAACATAACCATGGCTTCTTTAGAACGAACGTTTTCGCTGCACGTTCCTTCCTCAACCGAGAATCTGTCTATGATTCGCGATTTTGTGAAGAGTATTGCGACCCAGGCCGGCATGGATGAAATGCAGGTGGCCCGGTTCGAGATGGCGGTGGACGAGGCGTGTGCCAACGTGATTGAACACGCTTACAACTCGGATATCACGAAAGAAGTTTCCATCCGGGCAACGGTAGACCCGGACTCGGTGGTAGTGGAAGTGATCGACACGGGCAAAGGCTTCGACCCGGCCTCCATCCAGGAGTTGAATTTACAGGACCTAATTGCGCGCAAGCGGGACGGCGGCTTGGGGATGCGGCTCATGAAGTCCTTCATGGATGAAGTGCATTATGAGCGCATCCAGGGCGTTAAGAACGAGTTGAGAATGGTGAAGCGGCTCAGGAAGAACTAAGCGATCTTCCAGCCTTTTCGCACCACCGGTTTCAACATGTGGTCGGCTTCCTTGTTGTTGGTGATGCGGCAATTTTCGGCGTCCCATTCAAGCCGGGTGTTCAAGCGAATGGCCAGCGCACCTAAAGCAATCCACTCTGTAAATGGTGCGGAGACGTTGAAGTTGGAACAGGCGGGCACGCCACCTTTGCAGGCGCGAATCCAATCGCGATAGTGTCCGGGTGAACGCGGCAGAAATTCCGGGGGGAACTCATAATCGCGCATTTTTTCGACCGGCAGCAGGCGGCTCCATTCACCATATGTGCCCGAAGTAATCATGCCTTTGTCGCCTACGAATAAGCTGCCGTTCGTGCCGGTGCGGATCAGGCTCATCCACTTCGCTTCTTTTTCCTCACGTGGTGTCAATTGCTTAGCCGATGCCGGGCGCGGCGTCGGAGCTGCTTCGGGCTTGGGGTCAAAGAATTGGTTTGTGAACACGCCGCCGATGATCTGGCGCTCTTTTGGCTCCGTCGTTGAATTGGCGTCGCCCACGCGGTTGCGCGGAAGGTCGCCCAAAATCTGGCCTTCCGGCACATTCGGAAAGGTGGGGACATCGCCGCGCATAGCGTCGTACCAGAAGATCTTGACAGGCGGCATGTTGTCGCGGGCCGGGAAATCGAAGCGAACCACCGTCTTGGCCGGAAAATATTCGTCGCTACGGCCTTCCTGGCTTACGCATTCGACGGCCGTCGGAGCGGTGAGGCGCAAGGCCATGTTGGGGGCGCCCAGTATGTGGCAGGCCATGTCACCGAGTGCGCCCGATCCGAAATCATAAAATCCGCGCCAGACAAAGGGCAGATAGTCTTCGCTATAAGACCGCTCTTTCCCCACGCCGAGCCACAAGTCCCAATCGAGGTAAGCGGGAACAGGCGAAGGAGTGGGCGCTTCGGTGATTCCTTGCGGCCAGGCTGGACGATTCGTCCAGGCGTGAACTTCCGTAACACTTCCGATATCGCCGCGCCAGATCATTTCAGCGCACTGGCGAGTTCCTTCATTTGAATAGCCCTGATTACCCATCTGCGTAGCGACCTTGTATCTCTCGGCCGCTTTCTGCAGTTCGCGGCATTCCCACACCGTATGGGCGAGCGGCTTCTGCACATAAACGTGCTTGCCCAGTTGCATCGCCGCAATGGCAGCGGCGGCGTGCATGTGATCGGGAATGGTCACAATCACCGCGTCAATATTGCTGGCCTGCTTATCCAGCATCACACGGTAATCTTTGAATTTCGGAGCGCTGTCGAACTCCTTGAATATGCTTTCGGCACGCTTTTCATCCACATCACATAACGCGACTATATTTTCAGTCTGCGCGCATGAACGGATGTCGCTGGTTGCCTTTCCGCCCGCGCCAATGGAAGCGATGTTGAGCTTCTCATTCGGCGACTTGTAGCCCAGGCTGGTGAGTGATGGAACTGATCCAAATCCGCCTGCCGGTACTACGCCGGCCAATAAGCTTCCAAAGAAAAAATAACGCCTTGATAACACCTTTTTTGTCCTGCCCGTTTTCAGTTTACCTAGGGCGTTCTCAAGATATTGGTTTCAATCAAGTTAACGGGCATCTTCCTTTGCTTCACTAGATGTGTGGTCAGCATCATAAAACGAGTTTTCAGTTTCTGTGGGAGGAAACTTCATGAAAAATAAAACGCTGGGACTATTCCTGGCGCTCTTGAGTATCTGTTTGCCGGCTTTCGCGCAGCAGACTCTTGGAACCATAACAGGCACTGTCAAAGACGCTTCCGGAGCGGTGATTCCGGAAGTCACCGTGAAGGCGCACAACATCGCCACCAACCTTCAGGTTTCCGAGACGACCCATTCCAATGGTTCTTATTCGGTTTCAAACCTGCCCATTGGCATGTATGAGCTCACCTTCGCGAAACAGGGATTTCAGTCTGAGGTTCACACGCAAATTCTGGTGAACTCGGACCGCACCACCACGGTTGACTCGATTCTTCAGGTGGGCCAAATCAGCAGCACGGTGGAGGTGAACTCCACGCCCCTGATGAACCAGGTGGATACCACGAACGGCTACGTCGTGGATCAGTTGACTATCCAGCAGACCCCGCTGGGCACCGGCAGTTTTACGCAATTAGCCATTTTGAGCCCGGGCGTTCACGCGGACTTCCTGGGCGGCGCGGGTTCGAACGCGGGCCTGGGCAATCAGGCGATTTTTGCGAACGGCCAGCGCGATACCAGCAACAGCTTTTCCTTGAACGGCATCAGCACCAACAACCTGTTCAACGGCAACTCGACCAGCCAGGTGGGTGAAAACCGTTTTGTTTTGAACACCGGTGAAAATTTCGGATCGGGCGGCGCCATTCAAACCAGCACCTCAGTTTACGCCGCAATTGGCCAGGCACTGCCGACACCTCCCGTGGAAGCGATTCAGGAAATCAGCGTGAACTCCGCCATGTATGACGCCACACAGGGCGCCAACAGCGGCGCGCACATCAGCGTCATCACAAAGTCCGGCACAAACGCCATTCATGGTGTTCTGTATGAGGATTTTCAGAACAGCGCGATGAACGCGGCGCCATTTTTCTACAATGCGTCGCCGGCTGTCACCACCAAAGATCCTTTCTTGAATCGCAACCAGTTCGGCGCGAACATCGGCGGACCCATCAAGAAGGACAAGCTCTTCTACTTCTTCTCTTATCAGGGAGTGCGAATCGCCGACGCATCGGATTCGCTGAAGGATGTAACAGTTCCGCTCGGCTTGACTAATGACCGGAGCACACAGGGCATTCTGAACGCAGTCAACAGCAGCTTTGGGACAACGCTCGGCGCAAGCGATTTAAGCCCGGTGGCGGTTTCGATGCTTAACGCGAAATTGAAGAACGGGCAATACCTGATTCCCAGCGCTCAGATTACCGATCCGACGCTGGCTGCGAATCTGGGCTACGACGCGGTGTTGCAGGGCCCTAACGCTACTTCGAATGTCGATCAAGGCATCGCCAACTTCGATTACGTGGCGAGCGATAAGGACCGTTTGACGGGCAAATACTATGTGCAGAATAACCCGACCACGAATCCGTTTGGCGCGGTCGGCAGCCTGGAAGGCTTTTCGCAAGAGCTATCCGCCGGCAGTCAGGTGGTTTCGCTGGACAATACGGTGATACTAACGCCCTCCATCACATGGGAACAGAAGGCTGGTTTTACCCGCCTGAAGGCCTATTCGCAGACCAACCAACAGTTCACGCCTTCCGATTTCGGCATGAACATTCTTGGCTCCAAGGCGTTTCCTCAGATACAGATCGGCACGTCCGACCCGACCGTCGCCAGCGGTCTGGAGTTCGGCAACAGCGTGAGCTTCGGCAACGCCGGCATGTATCAGAACCAGTGGGAATATGGCACTACCTTGAATTGGGTTAAGGGGCGGCACACGATTGCGATTGGTGCACAGTGGGATCATACGCAGCTCAATATCATCAATAACAACACCTCCGGCAGCACGCTGGGCTTTAGTGACTTTGCGAACTTTGTGCAAGGTATCGTTCGCGGGGGAACCAATTCGGCGGCATTCACGGGAGCCTCAAACCGTTACTACCGGTCAGACACAGTCGGCGCATTTGTCAGCGACAGTTACAAGGTGAGAAGCAACCTGACGCTGAGCTTAGGTTTGCGTTGGGATTATGACGGTCCTCTTACCGAAAAATACGGCCGCCTGACCGGCTTCAATTCGAGCCTCTATGCCTACGACGCCAACAGCGACACCATCACCAATTCCGGACTGGAGTTTGCCGGCAACAACAAGCAGTTTGGAACGCCGGGCGCCAGCGACAGTTTGTTGACCCAGCACCAGTGGATCTTTGAGCCTCGCATTGGCATTGCGTGGAGCCCAATGAAAAAGCTGACGATTCGTACCGGCTTCGGCATGTATGCCGATCGCGGCGAGTTCTTCTCTTACTTGTCACCCAGCGCGGGCTCCGGATTCAACGGACCCTTCGGCGTTACACTGGCTCCGCCGTTTGTAACTCCTGTGTTCGCTCAGCGCGGCGCCACAATCAATGCGCCATTTGGAACTGTGGCGCCTTCTGCGCCGCCCGCCAGCCAAGCTGCATTCCTCGGCTTGCTGCCGAATATCAGTCAAACGATCAGCGGCGACTATCCAACAGGCAACCTGTTCGGACCATTTCTCTTCGGCGGCTATGACATTCATAACAAGCTGCCGTACTCAGAGAACTGGACGTTCGATATTCAGTATCAGGCGGCCAACAACTGGCTCTTCAGCATGGGATACGTCGGAAATCGCGGCTTACACTCTGTGCTGCCGATTCCATTCAACCAGCCCATCATTGCCACTGCCTCAAACCCGGTGAACGGCCAGACCTCATCCTACGGCGGTGTACTTTATAATCAGCCCGCCGACGAACCCATCTCTACCGGTGAGTACGCCGGTAACGCTCCGGTTCGCGTTCCTTACATCGGTTATGACATGAACTCGGTGCTTTACAAGGCCGAGGGTATTTCGAGTTATAACTCTTTGCAACTGCAAGCCCGGAAGCGCTTGTCCTTCGGCCTGCAGTTCACCGCTTCCTATACTTACTCGCATGCCCTGGATGAGCAGAGCGGGTTGGGCCTCTTCTTCACCGGCAACAACCCACTCTTTCCCAAGTCTAATTACGGGAGCGCGGACTTCGACCAAACCCACGTGTTTCTGGTCAACTACAGCTACACCTTGCCCAAGTTTACGTCGAACAGGATGTTGGGCGAAGTAGTGAACGGATGGACACTCGGCGGGCAGACGGTCGCCGAAAGCGGACAGCCCTATAGCGTTTACGATTATTCCGGATCCGTGGGCAGCCTGTACTTCGGGACCAACGACTCCATTGGCAATCCGATTGTGCCGCTGAAGGCCGGCGTTACTGTGGCGCAAGCTCAATTGCAAGGCACGACGGGCGTGAATGCAGGCAAGCCTGTGTTGAACGCCAATGACTTTGCACCCCAGTTCGTCACTCCCGGTACTTACGGCGTTCCGCTTGATGATCCGTATGAATCCATCTATGGCGCTACCGGACGCAATATCTTCCGCGGTCCCTTCCAGGTGCGGTTCGATATGAGCCTGGCGAAGGAGTTTTCTCTGAATGAACGCGTTAAGCTGCGCTTCAATGCGGACGCGTTTAATATCTTCAATCACCCGGATTTCGACGCTCCAAATAATAACGTCGTCTTCTTCCCGAATTACTCGGCGCCTCCGGTGTTCCCTCCGCAAGGTAGCCTGGGTGTGATTCAACACACCGTCGGGAGCCCGCGTTTCCTGCAGTTAGCGTTGCATTTGACGTTTTAGATTGAAGGCTCGTTCCGTAGAGGCACGGGGACAGAAATGTCTTCGCACCTCTTTTTTATGCGGCGATATTGGTAACTGGATGGTCTTGGTCGGGTCTTTTAAGCAGGAGATTTCATATGGACAAATTCGCACTGTGGGCTCAGTTAGAAGCTAAGCCCGGTAAGGAGCAGGAGTTGGAACGCTTTCTGGCTTCGGCATTGACTCTTGCTGAACATGAGCCGGCCACTACCACCTGGTATGCGTTGAAGATTGGGCCGTCGAGCTACGGCATATTTGATACGTTCGCCGACGAAGAGGGCCGCAATGCCCACCTCAACGGTGAGATTGCGAAGGCCCTCTTTGCCAGAGCCGACGAACTGTTAGCCAGTTCCCCGAAGATCGACAAGCCGGAAATACTGGCGGTGAAAGCTCCGGGGGCGTAAGAGCCGCTTATTCTCCCGAAGACCAGGCGGTTCGGAATTCGGGATACAACGTCAGGCCACCGCAGGCGAAAAGCGTCTGGCCGGTGATGTAAGAGGCGTCCTCGGAAGCGATGAAAGCAAATACTCCGGCGATTTCTTCCGAGGTACCCGCTCTTCCCATCGGGATGTGGCTTTCCACTTCACCTTTGGCCTTGGGGTCGTTGATCCACGCCATGTTAATCGGCGTGACGATGGCTCCGGGGCCCACTGCGTTTACGCGGATACCGCGGCTGGCATACTCAAGCGCAAGCGTTTTGGTCATGTTCTCCATTCCGCCTTTGCTAATGGAGTAAGGCACGTACTTCGGTTTGGGAATGATTTCGTGAACACTCGAGTTGAATACGATGGAGCCTTTGATCTGGTGAGCGAGGAAGTGGCGGATGGCTTCCCGGGCGCAGAGGAATGCTCCGCGCAGGTTCACTCCAATGACGCGATCGAAGTCGGCCATCTCCACCTGATCACTGTCGGCCGGCTTCTGGATGCCGGAGTTGTTGATAAGCACTTCCAGCGAGCCAAAATGCTTGATGGTGTCGTGGAACATGTGCTTCACGTCGTTGTCATTGGATACGTCGGCTTTCACGGTGTAGGTCTTGATGGAATGACCGGCTTCTTTGGCGGCGGCGTCACATTTGGAGCGCACGGCCTCGGCGCGGTCTGCGCCGCTGTGATAATTGATGGCGACGTTGCCGCCTTCCTGCGCGAAGCGGATAGCGATTGCCTCGCCGATACCGGAAGAAGCACCGGTTATCAAAATGTTTTTATCAACGAATCTACTCTGCATGAACTAGATCATACTCTTTAGGCCAGCAGAACCTTTTGCGCGAGCGCAGAAAGCTCTACCGGAGAGTGATCGACGAAACCGTGCTTGTCAGCCGGAGAGATGAGGACTGCCTGTTGGTGGTTTTCAAACCAGGCAAGGAAGCGGGCCTGGTCCGCGCCGTGCAGGCGTTCCTGATTGAGCCATGTGTAATATGCGCCCATGTCTCCGTCGATAAGGCTGCCCATGGCGTCGGTTTCGACGTTGGCGGATTTAGTTCCAGCGAGGAGTTCGTCCATAGAACGTTCGCGCTGGCGCGGGGCATAACGGGTGTAGAGCGTGATTGGCTGCGCACGGCGCAAGGCTTCACGCGCGGCCCATTGGACAAAGGTGGTGCTGTAGATTTGGGTGCCGGATCCTTCAGTAAGAAGCGACAAAGTGAAGGCATCCAGCGTAGGGTCGCCGGATGCCTTAACGCCCAGACTTTCATAAGTGCTGCGCGCCAGTTTCGTGCGCAGCGCTTCCGGGTCAAACGGCTTGGCTTCATAGGCGGCAAGCATGGTGGAAGCCAGCGCAGCGCGTGCCGGACCTAATTCCTGGTAGCCAACGTTTGAATAGCCTTTCAACGCGGGTGCGTAGCCGCCATCGATACACCAATGTCCGTATGGGACCGGGTGAGTTCTGGCACGCTGCTCTAGCGCGTCATGTAGAGCGGCAATACCAGCATTGCCGCTTACGTTAGTGAATACGGTCCCTTGCCGGCCGAGCTTGACGAAGAGTGGATAGGCGACCTTGTCAGTGACGCCCTGACCAATAACCGCCACGGTAGCTCGCGGGATGGGAAGGGGTTCCGGGGTTAGAGTCGCGTGGAACTTCTGAATGTAGACTTCTGAAGCGGCGCGGAACGTATCCATCTGGTGGGTGGCCCACAGGTGTGCGGATAGCTGTTCCAGGAACTGCGCAGGAGAGTTGACCCAATCGAAGTTTTCCAGGCTGGGCTTTAGCGTGAGGCTCGCGAAGGGCTTCATCTCCTGGAGGCGATCCGACGGATTCATGGCCGTGAGATAGGCGAGCTGGCTGGTGAGTTCGCGCTGCTCGGCGGGGAATTTAGCTTCTGAGCCGATGATCTCTTTCAGCAGAAATGGCGTGAAGGCTAGAGGAAGCGACTGCAACAGCGGGAGTGCGTCGAGAGCTATTTGGCGCGCGTGCGACGGGTAGCTCTGGAAGCTCTCGGCGGTGAGTTGAGCCGGCGACATTAGAGCACCTCATGCAGCGGCTTGCCTTGCGCCAAACGCGCATCGAAACCGAGCAGCGAACCGAGAGTGGGCACGAGATCAGTGGATTCGACCGGCCGGTCCACGATGGTGTTTTCGTGCACGTTCGGACCCAGAACCATCATCCAGGTGGTTCGGGAGGTGGGGTCGCCGGTGCGGTGATGCTGGAACCCGTTCCCACCGGCGCTGGTGTCGGAATCGCGGCCGAAATCGGGCAGGATGAACATGGTGGTGCGGTTCGCGTATTCCGGTTCGGACTGGATAGTGTTCCAGAGATCGGCGCAGAGGCGGTCTGAGCGCTGGATGCCTTCGAGATAGAGCGAGTAGGCGCCTGAGTGAGCCACGTCGATGTCGTGCAGCGTAATCCAGAGCAGGCTGGGCGCCAGGCGGTGCATTAACTGCCGGGCGATGTAGACCGAGAGTTCATCTGGACTGGCGAGGTTGCGGGCGCGGGCCAGAAAGTCACTGACCGAGAGCTTCATGATGTCGAGCAGTTGCTGCATTTCGACGTCGGTGCCCCCGATGACGGGGCTGTAAGCGGTGGATTCGTAGTTGTCGCGCAGCAGGTGGTCAAAGGCTTCGCCGTTGCCCGCGGTGAGGGCAGTGGCCAGCAGGCGTTTGGGCAGGATGACGCCCGCGCCGAGGCCGGGTCCGTAACCCTGGCAGGTGCTTTCGCCGATGCGATTGAAGCCATTGCTGGGCGCGATAACCCAGGCGTCATTGGCGGGGCGGCGCAGATCTTTGCGGAAGTACTCGAAGACCGTGGGATTGCCGGGCGAGACGGCGGCGAAGTTATTGAACGTTTCGTAAACGCCGGTAACGATGCTGGCGGTGGCGACATAATGGCCCAGAATTCCGCGGTTGACCACCTGGGTAAAGAAGGTGGAGCGCGGAGCCAGGTCCTTCAGCATGTGCGGGATGTTCTGCTGGCCGTCCGGGGCGAAGGTTTCGTCGTCGCGGGCGCCGCCGCCGAAGGTGACAACCACGGCTTTCTGCTTGAGCGGGGTGTTTTGGGCGATCAGGCGGTAGGGACGGAGAAGGGTTCCGGCGAGGGTGGCGCCGGTGGCTTGGCGCAGAAAGTCGCGGCGGCTGTGAGAGATGGCGCGTGCTATTTCGCGGGGGTCGTCAGATTGAAAGCGACGCGGCATTGGGTGGGGAATCGATGATGGTGGCCTCGGAGAGGGTCGAACTCTCACACCCTTGCGAATACAGGAACCTAAATCCTGCGCGTCTGCCAATTCCGCCACGAGGCCGTGTGGTCTTTATTATACGAGGTTGGCGGGATTACGGAGCGAAGTGGGGGGTGGGTGGTGATTACGAAACGAAGGCAGTGGGCCGGGTTGGGGCCGGGTGCTTTCCAGAGAAATCATTATTAGGACCTGGTCGGCAGTGAAGGAAAAGTGGCTTCAAAACCGGGACAGGTTAATACGGGTAGTTGCGGGTATTTGGGCAGCTCAGGATGCAGGCAGCGAAGGAATTGGGAGCCGCGGTCAGAGGTGACGATTACTTTATGTTTGCAGGTCTTGCAGAGGCTCAACTCAAGCAGTGACATTGAGCGCGGCGTTCAGGGAGCCCTGGCGGTATCCTTCTAAATCCAGCGTTACGTAGAGGAAGCCGAGTGGTTTAAAGATTGTTGTGAAAGCCTGGGCGGTCTCGGGCGTGAGGGCGGCGGGGAGTTCGTCTTTGGCAATTTCGATGCGGACAAGGTCGCCGTGGAAGCGGACGCGGAACTGGCGGAAGCCGAGAGCCCGGACCGCTTCTTCGCCTTGTTCAATGGTTTGAATGGTCTTGACGGTCACGGGCATTCCATAAGGCACGCGGGAGCTGAGGCAGGCGGCGGCGGGACGGTCCCAGGTGGAGAGCCCGGCGCGGCGGGAGAGTTCGCGGATTTCGGGTTTGGTCAGGCCAGCTTCGACTAGCGGGGCTTTTACGGAATGGATTTTGGCGGCGCGCTGGCCGGGGCGGTAGTCGCCCAGGTCGTCCTTGTTAACCCCGTAGATGATGTGGTCATAGCCGCGGCTTTGGGCGAACTGTTCCAGGCGGTCAAAAAGTTCGTCTTTGCAGTGGAAGCAGCGGTCCTTGTCGTTCTTGACGTAATCGGGATTGTCGAATTCGTAGGTCTGGATGTACTCGTGTTGGAAACCGCATTCGCGGGCAAAGGCTTCGGCGTCGCGCTTATGGGAGGTGGGAATGGAGGCGGAGTCGGCGGTGACAGCGATGGCGTGCGAGCCGAGCGTTTGGTGGGCGGCCCAGGCGAGATAGGCGGAGTCGGTGCCACCGGAGTATGCAATGATGACGCGGCGCAGAGAGCGCAGGTTTTCGAAGAGGGACTGCTCTTTCGCGTCGACGAGCGAGTAGCCTAGCTGGACGAGTGCGGCCATGTTTTGAGTATAGAGCGCACTATCGGGTTAAGAGTTTCGGTGAAAGGCTGCCCAGGGGCTGCTTAGTAATACATCCAGCGACTCTTCGGCGAAATTGCCGGGAAGTTATACACGCAGGAAACGTTTGTGGATTGGAGATGGTCCTTGATGGTTAGAGCGGTGGTTCGCTAGGGGAAAGGATCTAATGCCGCAAGTTTTGCCCTCCGTACTAGCTGAGCCCGGGGAGTCCAGCAAAGAGCGACGCAAGCCGCAGAAACGATGGATCCGCTGGCTGCCTGTTTTGCTAGCAGCTGCAGCGGCGATTTATGCCGGAATCATCGCGCTGAATTGGCCGTTTACCGAGCAAGCATTGATTGATGCGCTTCAAGAAAGAAGTCTACGAACGGTCACCATAGGCCAGTTCAAAAGGACCTACTTCCCCCCCGGCTGCACGGCTGAGGATATCCGGTTCCTGCATCGCAAGCACAAAGAGAAGGAACCGCTGATCACGGCGCGCCGGCTGGTGCTGGTAACCAGCTACCTGCGGATTTTGACGCTACAGGAGCGGCTTTCGCTGGTGCGAGTCACAGATATGCACGTGCTGGTCCCGCCGACTCAGCCGGGTGTGCCGAATCCCGTGATGCCGCTGACCTACAGCAAGTCCACCGCCGCTATCAAAGTGGATACGCTCATTGCGGACGGAACGATCCTCGATTTTCTACCGAGGACGGGCCAAAAGCCTTACCGATTAATGATTGATCAGTTGCAGCTCGAGGGAGTGGGCAACAACGAACCGTTGGCCTATCGGACCCTGATCTCGAATGAACTTCCGCCGGGAAAGATTAGATCTTCAGGCGTTTTTGGAAACTGGAATCCTCGCGATCCGGCGAACACGCCGTTGAATGGATCCTATAGTTTTGAAGAGGCAAACCTCGCCGCGTTTGGCGGCATTTCAGGAACGCTGAACTCGGCGGGCAGTTTCAAGGGCCGGCTCGGCCAGGTATGGGTGCAAGGCGCAGCCCAGGTTCGCCATTTCAAAGTTAGCGATACAAGTCACGATCGGGAACTTTCGGTTGACTATAAGGCAACGGTCAATGGAATGAATGGCGATATCCAGCTAGACGACGTTGTCGCGCAATTCGACCAGACGACCGCCGATTTTAAGGGGTCGATCGCCGGCGGCAGCAATGGGGATGCGGCCGGAAAGACGGCTAGCATGGACATGTGGACAGACCATGGACGTATAGAAGATATTTTGCGATTGTTCATCTCGGCCAAGACGTCGCCCATGAGTGGGGGTTTCACTTTTGCGGGCCATGTGGATATCCCTCCGGGCCCGGATCCGATGCTGCGCAGAATGAAACTGCGGGGCGACTTCGGTGTGACAAAAGGGCAGTTTACGAACCAGCAGACGGAGGGTGATCTGACGAGATTGAGCGAGAGCGCACGATCGCACAATGCTCAGCAGCACAGCGACCCGAATGTGGTTTCCGACTTGAAGGGCCACGGCTCGGCGGTGAACGCGGTAGCGACGATCTCCGATGCGTCATTCACCATTCCCGGAGCGAAGGCGGTGATGAGTGGTACGTATGGATTGATCGATTACCGGCTCGACCTGCATGGCAAGTTGGTCACTACCGGAGATCCCTCTGACGCAACTACCGGGTTTAAGTCTTTTATGGTGAAGTTGCTCACGCCGTTTTTCAGGAGGAGGCATTCGATGAAGGTGGTGCCGTTTAAGATTACGGGCTCGTATTCGAATATGAGGACGGCACTGGACTTAGGCCGATAATTCGGTGACGGCCGATAATTCGGTGACAGTCACCGCAACCCCTTAGCTGCCGGGCGGTCGCGTGTCTGCGGCCAAACCCTACTTTTCAAGAACACAAAACCCCATTTCAAAAATTCAAACATTATTCCGATCAACAAAATCAACAACTTCCGGTCCTTCCGGTGACTACGCCATCGCCCCACCTTCAAAACTCAAACCAGAAAAGTTCAATCCAAGATGGCGACCGAACAAATCACCAAGTTTCAACCCGACCGCACCCTCTACCTGCGCGGAGTAGACGGCCCCGGCGCCGCAGCCGCGCTATATCAGACCAGTCCGACCGGCTTCTCCCTCTGCGGTGTCTTCCGCGACATGGCCGACTTCTGCGTCCTTGTCATCTACGACGCCGACAACACTTTCGAACACTATTCGATCCGCTATCTCCCGGATTTCAACCTCTCCGGTATGAGCCTCAGTTTCGACTACACCACCACCGGTCTCCAGCCCTTGGACTCAGTCAAATACTCCTGGATCGACTGGGGCATTCTCGACCTCATCACGCAAGACGGCCTCCCGCTCCAAGTGCCGCTCTTCCCACTGGCAACACTGAAAAGCGGCAAGTTCACTCCGGCCTCTGTCACCTTCACCGTCGCGTCGCATTCATCCGCCACCATCTATGACCGCCTGACGCTCTTCATCAATAACGCGGGCTTCGACTTCATTGCTTCTGGAGGCGAATCGCCCTCCAGCGTCGCCGCCAATTTGGTCTACCAACTCAACACCTATAACTGGCCGGCCTTCGCCGAATCCAGCTTCTCAGTCTTCGCTACGAACTCCGGCGCAGAGGTCACGCTCACCAACGCCCAAACCGGCCACGTCTCCACCTCCGGCACCACCGTCGCCTGGGTCGACGGTCAAACCTTTGTTGGCCTCACTCCGGGCATGACCATATGCCTGAACGGCTTCTTCTACAGCATCGCGGCCGTAAACAGCGGAACAGAACTCACACTCACCACCGCTCCCACAGCAGAGTCAGGAGGTGGCCCTTCAGTCAACTACACTGCGCCCCGAGGAGGAATCGATGGCAACAGCCTGACTGCCTATATGCTCGTACGCGCGGCCAACGTAAGTCTGAGCGTGGACAAGACCGTGCTGCCCTTCTCCGGCGGGGTCTCTGATGGCCTGACCTGGAATATCTCAATCAACTTCGACAGCCAGCAAGGCATTTACCAGACGGACAAGAAAGCACATCCCATCAACCAGGTTCGTCAAGCCTGGCTCACTTTCGCACCCCAGCTCCCGGCCAACAGCGTCTACACTGACACCCAATGGACTGCCACTTTTGCCAACTGGTCAACCACTGACACCAATGACATCGGAACTCTCAAAATCGCGGGCCCGGCCAGTTCTCGCATCGGCAGCGCAGACCCCGGCTGCACTTACTCGAATCCAGGTTGGACCACGCAGGCGGCCGATAACTACTGGCGCGGCTTCTCTCAGCTGACTAACTCGCCCGGTTCATGCCTTCTCATTACTTACAAGAGCTCACAAACACATGACCTCTATCTCGGCACATCGCTCTTTACGGACAGAGGCATTATCAGCGTCTCCGTCGATAACGACACGCCGACAACTTTGGACTGCTACCTCAATACGGGTTCCGAACTTGTCACCCGCCGCCAGTTAAGGACCGCACTCGCCCCTGGAACTCACACCGTTTCTATCACTCTCTTAAACACCAGCAATGCCGCAAGCAGCGGCTCTAAGTTCATTTTTGACTATCTTGAAGCCGCCGTTCCAAGCACCGCCCTGGTCGACCCCGGGGTAACCTACCAAAACATCAGTCCTGCCCTTGATTTCGACACGGACGCGACTTATAAGATGAGTCCCCAGCGCCTGCTCTGGCAGATTCAAAAGCTAGGCTTTCAGGGACACTTGAATGAATATCTGGGAGTCTTTTGGTGGAACCAGCGAGTAAGAGCCGGCGCAACCTGGAACTCCGCTGTCATCAGGGTTGCCGGCATGTGGCAACAAGGCGATTCAGCCGAAATCAGCATCGGTCCCGAAGATTCAACCGGTAATCTCATCAGCCCGTTCAATATCTACAAATCAGTTCTCAGCACCGACACAGTCGAAACCATTGCCAATCACTTCGTTTACTACGTCAACTCATCCACCGTCGCCGTATGGGCTGAAACAACCACGCCCGGACAGTTCATCATCCATACCCGAACGCCGAACTGGGGCAACGGTCTAAAGCTGACCGCCAACTCCGCGAACGGCACGCTCACACTGACGCCAGACACCAGTATTCAGTCCGGCAATCCCGGTTACTGGCAAGTGGACCCCACCGCTTCCAACCCGCTGAACGTCGCCGTTCGCAACTGGCACTCGGACCTCTTCTCGTTGGTCACGGCCGCCGGCATGCTCATCACCACTTCCTTTTCAATGGAACTTGTCTATCCGCCGGATGACGGCACGGCAGCCAACGCATGGCAGGCTCGCTTCTATGACGGAACCTCGGTCCTGACTGACACCGGCTTTGGCGGCCTGGTCTCTTCCCAATGCGCCTTCATTCCAAATATGACCGCATTCCAGCAGCGAGTCTATACGGCAATGGCCGCTCTGCAAGCTGCCGCCGGTCTTACGCCGTGGCTGCAGTTTGGAGAATTTCTCTGGTGGTTTTTTTCCTCAATGGGTCAAAACATCGCCAGCCTGACCGGTGCCGACACCATCACCATAGGCCTTGCCTCCCCGCACGGCATGGCCACTGGAGATCGACTCGTCATCAGCGGCGTCTCCGGTTGTTCCTCGGCAAACGGAACGTGGACCATCACAGTCATGGATGCAACCACTTTCAGCATTCCGACGTCACCCAATGGCTTCTGGACCCCAAATACCGGCGTCGTCAGCGGTGGCTCCATGGCGTATTACGATCCGGCCACCTCCGCCGCCGCACAGGCCCTGCTCGGGCGGCCTCTCACCAAATTCACCTGCCAGGATGATGATCCAACAGCAAATGCGGGAGCCGACGCAGCCTTCCTCGCCTCCCGCTTGAAGTCGCATGTCGATGCCATCCGGACATCCGTCCTCGCCGCTTATCCGGAGGCGAAATTCGAGATTCTCTACCCCAATGATGTTAATAACCCGGTCTGCCTGGTTGGTCCCGGCGTTGCTTCTCCACAAGGCGGCAGGCTCAATGCGGCCGTTAATCTTCCGCCTCAATGGCAATCCCAGCCCGGCAGCGGGCTCGACAGCTTCAAGGTGGAGGCGCTGAGCTGGAGCGCCACCTACCTTGACATGGACCGCGCCCTGCAAGCCATCACCTTCGCTCTCACTTCACCCATGTCCTGGAGCCCCGCAAGTGCCGCTTATCTTGTGCCCTGGTTCAACGGAACTTGCCCGTGGCCCCGTGAATTGATGCTGGCGCAATCCCGCGGTCTGGGCGTTATTAACTTATGGGCTTATGACCATCTCTCGCTCCTGTCCTGGCCCGTCCCGCTGCCGGAGTCAATGGAACGCAGCGGCTATTTGGGATAATCAAGCGCCAAGTAAAACCGTGGAGTAATCCATGGCGAAACTATCAGGCTTTGCTCTGGGCGAAGCAAATACCGTGCGGGTTGGCACCTGCATGTTTTTGACGCTTATGGAGGTTCATCTGCGTCTCGTAAAGAAGAGGTTTAGTTTTGCAAACGTCGGATATATTGCACGCATGGAAGAAAATCTTACGCGGCGAAGCGCCAACTCTGTCCATTGAGATCACTCGCGAGTGTCCGCTTCGCTGCCCGGGTTGCTATGCCTATGAACCGGAGCATCTGGGAGGCGGAATCACGTTGCGTGAGTTGAGTGACCGCAAAGGGCAGGAGTTAGTGGATGGCGTGCTTGAAGTAGTGGATAGATACAAGCCGCTCCACCTGTCGCTTGTGGGCGGCGATCCTTTGGTTCGCTACCGGGAACTGGAGCAATTGGTTCCGCTGTTGACGCGGCGGGGCATTCACGTTCAGATTGTGACCAGCGCTTTTCGAACTTTCCCGATTGAGTGGAACGCTAATTCGCTCCTGCAGGTTTCTGTTTCCATCGACGGATTGCAGCCCGAGCATGATGCCCGCCGCGCCCCCGCCACATACGAAAAAATCCTCAAAAACATTGCCGATCGCCGCGTGACCATCCATTCGACAATCACCAGCCAGGTGTTGGAGTGCCCGGGTTATCTTGAGGACTTCCTTAAATTCTGGACGCCACGGCCTGAAATCGAACGCGTCTGGTTCAGCCTGTTTACTCCGCAAAAGGGCGACAATCCACCGGAAAAGCTCTCTAAAGCTCAGCGCGCCCAGGTAGCCGCGGAACTGCTCTCGCTGCGCAAGCTTTATCCCAAGCTGGATATGTTCCCTGAAGTGATTGAGCAGTTTGCCAAGCCTCCGGAGAGCCCGAAAGACTGCATTTTCGCTCAAACCACCGCCACCATTTCAGCCGATCTCAAAACCATGATCACGCCCTGCCAGTTTGGTGGAAATCCCGACTGCGCCAACTGCGGCTGCATTGCTTCCATGGGTTTGGCAGCGATTGCGGATCACAAACTGGGTGGCTTCCTGCCCGTGAAGTCTATTTTCGACGCATCTATTTGGGTTGGTAAGCGAAACAAGGGAGCAACTATACCCCAACCTCCTGCGAAGCCTGTCTTTGATATCCTCAAAACGTAATATATTGAGGTTTCTCGATGTCTGGACATAGTAAATGGGCCACAATCAAACACAAGAAGGCGGCCCTAGATTCAAAGCGCGGCAAGGTTTTCACCCGGCTGATCAAAGAAATCATGATCGCGGCTCGCAATGGCGGCGATCCTGATTCCAACGCTCGTCTGCGCACCGCCATCGCTGCCGCCAAAGCTGTCAGCATGCCGGCCGATAACATCAAGCGCGCGGTCATGCGCGGTACCGGCGAACTCGAGGGCGGACAGATCGATGAGATCCTCTATGAGGGTTACGGTCCCGGCGGCGCGGCCGTCATCGTCAATGTAGCGACGGATAACCGCAATCGCACCGTGAGTGAAATCCGCCACATGTTCTCGAAAAACGGCGGAAACCTGGGCGAAGTGGGCAGCGTTGCCTGGATGTTCGAGCGCAAGAGCCAGATCTTTGTCGATGGCGAAAAAGCCACGGAAGACCAGCTCATGGACCTGCTCCTCGAAGCCGGCGCCGACGATATTCGCGACCAGGGCGGTACTTGGGAAATCTTGTCAGCCCCCGAAGCTCATGAATCCGTGCTGAAGACTTTGGAAAAGGCCGGCATTTCAACCGAGGCGGCCGAAATTGCCATGGTGCCCAAGAACACCATGAAGCTGGAAGGCAAACAAGCTCAGGCCATGCTCAAGCTGTACGACTTGCTTGAGGAACACGACGACGTTCAAAGCGTTTACGGCAACTACGAAGTAGACGAAGAAGAAGCCGAATCCTAATTCTGACGCGCAAATGCGAATAGTCGGCATTGACTGCGGTACCGAACGTACAGGCTTCGGCGTCATCGATTCCGATGGCCGGAGCCACCAGTTCGTTACTGCGGGCGTGATCCGGACTAAGACTGCGGACTGCCTGAGCTCGCGGTTAAAACAGATCGGCGACGATCTGGAGAAGGTACTGGTCGATTTCGCTCCTCAAGCCATGGCCGTCGAGGAAGTCTTTTACTCTGTTAACGCAAAGTCAGCTTTGAAGCTGGCTCATGTTCGCGGCGTGGCCTTGCTCATCGCGGCGCGCGCCGGTCTTCCGGTAAGTGAGTATTCGGCACTGGAAGTGAAGATGAGCGTGGTCGGCTATGGTCGCGCCGAAAAGTCGCAAGTGCAGATGATGGTGCAATCCTTACTGCGGATCTCAAGCGAGTTTCCCTCGTTTGATGCCTCAGACGCGCTAGCCGTAGCGATCTGCCATGGAACCGCCGGAGTACTCCGTTGAAACGGGTCTGCCTCTGCGTGCTGCTGGCTGCGGTAAGCCTGTTTGCGCAAGAAAAGATCAGCTTCACCAAAAGCTTTCCGAATAGCACGCCTCCTTACGTATCTGTTCTCATTGCCAAAGACGGCGCTCTGGAGTACAAGGAAGCGCCTGCCGACGACCATCCCGTTCGGGCTACGCTGGCGCAAGCCGATGTCGACACGCTGTTCGATTTCGCCAGCAAGCTGAACCACTTCAAAGGCAATCTTGAATCCGGGCTGAAGGTGGCAAACACCGGCAGAAAGACCTTCGGCTACGAAGACGGCAACGGCGCTAAGACCGAAGCGGTCTTCAACTATTCACTCGACCCCAATGCCCAGCAGTTGCTGGACAAGTTTGAACAGATCGCCGAAAGCGAACGCGCGTGGCTCGAATTGGACCGCACCGTTCATTTCGACAAGCTGGGCGTCAACGACGCTCTGGCTGAGATCGAACAGCTCTGGCTCAACAAGCAATTGGCTGCGCCGAAGCAATTCGTACCCCTGCTAACGCGCGTCGCCGACCATGAAGCGTTCATGCATCTGGCCCGTGAGCGCGCGGCTCGCCTCAAAGAAAGCTTCGCCGCCCTTCCATGATTTTTGAGCGCGTAGTCTGGATTGTTCTGGATTCGGTGGGTATAGGCGCCATGCCCGACGCTGCCGCCTATGGTGACGAAGGGAGTGACACGCTCGGCAACATCGCCCGTCAGCGCCCCCTTTCGCTGCCGAATTTGTGCCGCCTCGGGCTATCGAAGATCCGGGACATTCCCGGCCTGCCCGTGCCTGAAATCGCTGCCGGCGCCTACGGCAAGTGCACGCTCGCCTCGCCCGGCAAAGATACAACTACCGGTCATTGGGAAATGGCCGGCATCATTCTGAAAAAGCCGTTCCCGGTTTATCCCAACGGCTTCCCTCCCGAAATCATTTCTCAGTTGGGCTTTCCCATTCTGGGCAATAAAGCGGCCTCCGGGACAGAGATCATTCAGGAGCTGGGCGCAGAACACATGCGCACGGGCTATCCCATCGTTTACACATCCGCCGATAGCGTCTTCCAGATTGCGGCGCACGAGAGCGTCATTCCCCTCGCTGAGCTTTACAGACTTTGCGAAACCGCCCGCCACATCTTGCGCGGCAAAAATGAAGTGGGCCGTGTGATTGCGCGACCGTTCACCGGCACTCCGGGAGCATTTAAGCGAACTGCCAACCGCCACGACTATGCGGTCCCTCCGCCGCAAGGAATGCTGCTGGATCAATTGCACGACCAAGGCGTTCCCGTGTTATGCAGTGGGCAAGATTTCAGATATCTTCCTGGGCCGCGGCATCACGCAATCCGTGAAGACGGTGAGCAACGAAGACGGCATGCTCAAGACTTGCGAAGCGATGCGGGCGCAGAGTAGCGGGTTGATTTTTGTAAACCTGGTGGACTTCGATCAACTCTTCGGCCATCGCAATGATGTCGAAGGCTACGCGGCCGCGCTGGAGGCAGTCGACCAATGGCTGCCGGAGATTCCGCTTTGTTCATCGGATCTGCTGATATTGACTGCCGACCACGGCTGCGATCCAACCACTGCGTCCACTGATCATTCGCGTGAATTCACGCCGCTTCTGGTCTTTGGCGAACAGGTCCGCGCCAACACGAATTTGGGCACCCGCGCCTCGCTGGCTGACATTGGCGCAACCGTCGCCGCGAACTTCGGCGTCAGCCTGATGGCGGGCAAAAGCTTTCTAACTGACATTCACAACTTATGAGAAGACGCATCATAGCGGCAAACTGGAAGATGTACAAGACTCCGCAGGACACCCAGACATTCTTTGACCGCTTCAATAGCCTCGTCACCGATATGAATCAGTGCGAGATCGTGGTTTTCCCCCCCACCATCGATATCACCACCTCCGTCGTTGCTACCAATGGCACCAACATTCAGATCGGCGGTCAGAATCTCTATCCGGGCAAGGAAGGCGCTTTCACGGGAGAGACATCGGGTGAAATGCTCCGCGCCGCCGGAGCCAAGTGGGTCTTAGTGGGCCATAGCGAGCGTCGCCACACCGTATCCGCAGAGACCGACGCGGACGTTCTGAAGAAAACACAAGCCGCTCTTTCGTTCGGTCTACAGCCGCTTGTCTGCGTGGGCGAACGCCTGGATGAACACAAAGCCGGCAAGACCGATGAGGTTCTGGTCAGGCAGTTTGCGGCGGGAGTAGCCGGATTGACCGAAGAGCAATTCGCCCAAATTTCCATCGCTTACGAACCGCTCTGGGCCATCGGCACAGGCAAAACCGCCACTCCCGAGATAGCTTCCTCTTCGCACAAATTGATTCGCGCCGAGGCCGAGCGTCGATTCGGCAGCGAAGCCGCCAATCAACTGCGCATCCTTTACGGCGGCAGCGTCAAGCCGGATAACATTGAAGGCTTGCTAGCCGAATCCGAGGTGGACGGCGTGCTGGTAGGCGGCGCTAGTCTCGATCCCGAATCCTTCTACAAGCTCATCAAAGCAGCCTAATCGCCCTTGGGCAGATCCGGCGGGTTTTCGTGCACTCGCTCGCGAATGTTGCTCTTCAAGGTCTTTGCGAGCGAAATACTGGCAGCGCCGTACCGGTCTCGAATGTGATCAATGGAGCGAAATGCCTGTCGCAGCCTCTCTGTCCGAGGCTCTTCGAGTAAGCTCATCTGTCCCTCCACCTGCTGGAGGGTTCCGGCATGCACACCCAGGAGGCGAATCGGCGTCACTTTGTCCCATGCCTGCCGGAAGAGCTGGATCACGGCTCCCGCTACTTCCTGGTCCAACTGCGTTGCATGATCCAGGGTGCTGGCTCGCGTGTAAGTCGAGAAATCCTGATACCGCAGCTTCAACTGAATCGTTTTTGCATAAAGCCGCTGCGCCCGCAACCGCTTCGCCACCATCTCAGACAGCTTCAGCAGCGCGGTTTCAAGTTCGCCCTGGTCTGTGACATCCTCGTTGAACGTGTTCTCGTGAGAAATGGATTTCGGATCTTCGTCGGCCCCAATCTCAGAGTCAAACCAGCCGCCGGCATCTTCACCGATGGCTTTGCCCGCCAACGCCAGGCCCCATTTGCCAAAGTGCTGAGCCAGAAACTTCTCATCCAAACGGGCCAAATCACCCACCTTCCGGATGCCGAGCTTGTGCAGAGAAGCTTCGGCTTTCTTGCCGACTCCCGGCACTGTTCGTACGTTCAGCGGAGCTAGAAACTTCGCCTCCTGACCCGGCACTACGTATAAGACTCCATTCGGCTTGGCACCGTCGGAAGAGATCTTGGCCACCAGCCGCGATGAGCCGAGTCCCAGCGAACAATTCAGATTCGTCTCCGCTCGAATGGCCTCGTGAAGTCTATGAGCCACCCGCAACGGCGGTCCGTGGAGACGCTCCGTTCCGGTCAGATCCAGATAGGCTTCGTCAATGGACGCCATTTCCACGCGCGGCGAAAAGCGGTTCAACACATTGAAGACCTTCTGCGAGTACTCGCGATAACGGTCCATATGTCCTTCCACAAAAATAGCCTGCGGACAAAGCTGCGCAGCTGTTCGCAAAGGCATAGCGGAATGAACGCCGAACTTTCGCGCGGCGTAGGATGCCGCAGAGACCACACCCCGCTGGTTCCGCTTGCCGCCCACCACCACAGGTTTGCCCTTCAATGAAGGATTGAACAACTCCTCCACCGACACGAAGAACGCGTCCATGTCCACGTGGCAGACCAACCGCTGCATAACGCTAGGCTAGCTTAGTAGCCGCAATGACGCGAGGGAGGCCGGCCAAATCAGAGACGACGTCGATCTCATGCCACCGGCTTTGCAACATTTGCCTTACACCTTCCAGCGACTGGTAGCCCAGTTCCATCATGATCCGGCCACCGGGTCTGACAACTGGCTCCGCCTGCTCAATCAAGCTACGGTAGATGTCAAAACCGTTGTCGCTCGCAAATAAGGCAATGTGCGGTTCCCAGTCGCGCACCTCAGCTTGCATGTTGGCTGCGTCCGCGCCCGGAATATAGGGTGGATTGGAGAGCAGAAGATCGATGGAACCGGCCGCAACTCCGGTCAGCAAATCACCTTGGAAGAAGCGTACTGGAGCAGAACTTGCACGCCGATTGCGTTCAGCCACATGAAGCGCGGGCAAGGAGATATCGCTCGCTATCACGGTTCGGCCGCACTCCAGCGCCACTGAGATTGCAATGGCCCCGGAGCCGGTGCCCACGTCCAGAAGTCTTTGCGGAGCGTGCTGTCGCACATAGGCGACCGCATTCTCAACCAGGTGTTCGGTCTCGGGACGCGGAATCAGGACATGTTCATTCACAAAGAAATCGCGCCCAAAGAATTCCTGGCGATGCGTGATGTATTGGGTCGGCTTGCCCTTCATCCGCTCATTCAGATAGCGCCCGTAATGGATCCATGCAAGCTGCGTCAGCTGGTCTGTGGCGTGCGAATAGAGAAACGTCCGGCTGCAGCGCATGGCGTGCGCCAGCAGCACTTCGGCCGTCAATCGGGGAACACTGACATCCGCCGATTCCAGCAGCGCCGTGCCCTGCTGCAACGCCGCCTGGACGCTTAAGAAGCCTGACTCAGTGCCCGTTCCGGCCTTGCTCACGGAGCTTTTCCGATAGGAAGTAACTGGTCACAGCTTCAATAATCGGCTCAAGACGCCCTTCCATCGTGAGATCCAACTGATGAAGAGTGAGACCGATGCGATGGTCGGTAATGCGGTTCTGCGGGAAGTTATAAGTGCGGATCTTCTCGCTGCGGTCGCCCGTGCCAGCGATGCTCTTACGCTCCGCACCCAGCGCCGCCATCTGCTTTTCCATTTCCATTTGATACAACCGCGAACGCAATACCTGCATGGCTTTGGCGCGGTTCTTAATCTGGGACTTCTCGTCTTGGCAGGACACCACAGTATTCGTAGGAATGTGGGTCAACCGCACCGCCGAATAAGTCGTGTTCACCGACTGTCCGCCCGGTCCCGACGAGCAGAAAGTATCCACTCGAACATCTTTGGGGTCCACCTGAACGTCTACTTCATCCGCTTCAGGCATCACAATCACGGTGATCGTCGAAGTATGGACACGGCCCTGCGTCTCGGTGGCCGGTACACGCTGCACGCGATGTACTCCACCCTCATACTTCATACGGCTGTAAACCTTGTCCCCGCTGATGAGCGCAATCACTTCGTTCAACCCGCCCACGCTGGAGTCGCTGAGCGATGTGATTTCAACCTTCCAGCGCCGTTCTTCCGCGTACCGGCTGTACATACGGAAAACCTCGGCGGCGAACAGCGAGGCTTCATCCCCGCCCGCGCCCTTTCGAATTTCGAGTACAACGTTTTTCTCATCGTTCGGATCTTTCGGCAGCAGGAGAATTTGCAGGTCCGTCTCAATCTGCGCCACTTCGGGCTCCAGACGAGCGATTTCCATCTCCGCCATTTCCTTCAGGTCGGGATCGGTTTCCGTAATCATTTGGCGGGCATCGTTCAGTTCCTGCTCGGCACGCTTCCACTCACGAAACTTGTTTACTACTTCAGACAGGTCACTCTGAGCCTTGGTGACTTTGCGGTATTGGTCGGAGTCGCTGATCACATCCGGATCAGCCATCTTTGCGGTCAGGTCGTTGAAACGAACCTCCGCTTCTTGTAAGCGATCTATATATTGCACTTGTTTTTATGCGATGACGAGTTCGCCGCCCTGAGCCTTTTCGAGCGCCATCGCGTGCTCCAGAGCGTGAATGGCCACCTGGGTTTGCCCGTCAGTGGGCGCCTGCGTCGTAACGCGCTGCAGCCAAAGGCCCGGGGTGGTCAGAACGGACATCAGGCTGTTTTGCTTTCTGGCGGCATAGCGAATTACTTCGTAGCTGAAGCCAACAATAAGGGGTAACAATGCGATGCGCGCCACGAATTTCAGCCAGAAATTATCAATGGGAAGAAAGGCGTAAGCGGCCATGGAAACGATCAGGACGACCATCAAGAAACTGGTGCCGCAGCGCGGATGCCAGGTGACGAAGCTCTGGGCGTTCACGACATTCACTGGCTTGCCCGATTCAAAGTTGAACACAACTTTGTGTTCCGCTCCGTGATATTGAAACACGCGGTGCATGTCTTTCATGCGCGAAAGCAGAATCATGAAGCTCAGGAAGATAGCGATTCGCAAGGCGCCGTCCATCAAGTTGATGTCCAAACGGCTTCCGAGCATCGGGAAGCGGTGTCCAATTTGCGTTGCAATAAACAGCGGAACAAACTTATACAGCGCAATCATGAAGACCAGGCTGAAGAGCAGTTGCATCAACATGCCGCCGGATCCGGAATCTTTCTTGTCAGAAGCTTTAACCCCGGCGGACTCCAAAGCGCAATCGGCTGAAAATTTCAGTGCTCGCATGCCCAGCCACATGGCGCTACCGAGCGTGCCCAAGCCCCGAAACACCGGCACTTTGAAAATGGGATAGCGATCACTCAGCTTCCCGATAGCGCTCTCCTGGGTCACGATTTCACCATCGTCTTTGCGCACTGCTACGCAATAGCTGTGCGGCGAACGCATCATGACGCCTTCCATCACAGCTTGGCCGCCAACCAGAGTGGTCTCTTCGCCATTCTCCAGCACAGGAAGAAGCTGAATGTGCGCAAAGAGGCGCACAAAAGCACGTAAATTCAAAGGGAAAACTCCACTAGCCAGTATAGCTTGGCTGGACGATTATCGGGAGTTACGTTGCTGATGCTCATGACGCTAGTGTCAAAGCATCATGAGCATTAGAACGACCGCCACTTTAGGTGATGAGGTGATGGAGCGTGTGAAGAGCGAAAGCCGGCGGCGAGGCGCATCGTTTCGCGATACTAAGCTCCTGCGAATCGCCTGCTTCAGCGGGAGAAAACGTGCGGGAACTCAAAATCACGCCGATCCCCATGGGGTACCGCAGCGATTTGAACAACTACGATATTGAGGGACTCGTTGAATATGGCGAAGGGGCAGACCATGCATGACGCTCATCGACGCCAACATTCCTCTGTGCGCCTACAACGCCGATGCGCCTCAACAGCCCGGTATTGCACGCCGGCTAACAGAACTCTTCGCCAGCCACGAAACTATTGCTCTCACTTGGCCAACAATTTGGGCGTTCGTCCGAATCTCCACCAATTCCAGAATTCGCAGAAATCCGCTGACAGCCCAAGAGTCGTTCACCATTGTGAATAGCTGGCGCGCTAGGCCGGGTGTCGTAGTCTTGCAACCTGGTCCACGCCATCTTGCCATCCTGAAACAACTGGTCACGGACCATATGGCAACGGGTCCGCTGTTAACTGACGCTGTCCTTGCCGCCATCGCCATTGAAAATAGCGCCGTATTGGCCTCAACCGATCAAAATTTCAGCCGCTTCAAAAGTCTCCGCTGGGTGAATCCGTTAGCCCAGTGAACGCTTAGAAACAGGGAAAGAACTCGCGCTCTCTTACACCCGTGTCGGTGACTCGGCCGATCTCCAACTGCACATCCTGATTAGGCGGCCGCTCCTGCGCCAGTTCGACCTTCAGAAAATTCGTTGTCAGCGCCATGCCCTTCTGCTCAAGCGTGACCGAGGGAAGCGTCTGGCCGACCATCCGGCGTCGAAAGGCTAAATTTTTCGCGTCCGAAAGCTCGCGAAGCAAACGAGTCCGCTCATGCCGAATTTTCGGTGGAACCGCTGGTGTAAAGTCGCTCGCCGCCGTACCCGGTCTCTCGGAGTAGGTAAAGACATGCAGATAGGTAAACGGCTGCTGCTCGATGAAGCGAACTGTCTCCTCGAACTCGGCATCGGTCTCGCCGGGAAAGCCGGTCATCACATCCGCTCCAATCGCTACATTCGGCATTAACTGCGTGGCCAATTCCAGCCGGGAAGCGTAATGGCGGGTCCTATACTTGCGGAACATTCGCTTCAGTACGCCATCTGAGCCCGATTGCAGCGGAATATGTACATGCTGCGCCATCCTCGGTTCGGACGCAAATAGCTCAAGCAACTCGCCGCTCCAATCCATTGGCTCTACTGAACTGATGCGTAATCGCCGAACACTTGTCTGCCGCAGAATGGCCCGAACCAAATCAATGAACCTCATCTGGCCGGGGAGATCGCGGCCCCAACGCCCTAAGTTGATGCCGCTCAGAACCACTTCCACATAGCGCGCCGCCAAATCTTCAACCTGCGCGATGACCTCTGAAAGCGAAGCGCTGCGGCTCTTTCCGCGAACGCTCGGGATGATGCAAAACGCGCACTTGTTACTGCAGCCATCCTGGACTTTCAAATTGGGACGCGTCCGGTCGTCTCGCACATCCCGCACGGGCGAGGACAGGAACTCAACCGCGCCGGCCATATCACCCACCAGCACCTGACCGTGATAGGTCTCCGTCGAAACCAGCACCGCAATCTGAGTCTTGTGCGAATTGCCCACCACCCAGCGAACTCCGTCAAGCTGCGCCAGTTCATCCGGCGATCGCTGGGCATAGCAACCGGTCACCAGAACCTGCGCGTCCGGGTGATCGCGATGGAGATTACGAACCACACGCCGCGCATCCACGTCCGCCCCATGCGTCACGGTGCAAGTGTTCAGCACCACGAGATCCGCCGCGGCTGCCTCCCGCACCGGGGTCCAGCCGCAATCCGCCAGAGACGCTTCAATAGCTGCGCCATCGGCCTGTGAAGCCCGGCAACCGAAACTCTGAACAAAGACTCGCTGCGACATGGATCTCTCTATAGTTTAGGGAAACGCTGCTTGAGGCCCTAAGGTTCTTAAACTCTCCCCACCTATTCCAGTGCGGAGTAAGTGTTACGGCAAGAGCTTCGGCATTTACAAAGAGCACTTGAATGGTTTCAAATCTTTTGATAACGTGATCGTAGGGAGCAGCGGTTGGGCCGCCACTCCCTCGAATCTTCTAAAACTCGATTTCGAGTCTTATTTTGATTCGCCGTTTGAGTATGATTAGTACGCAAACGAGTATCCCTAAGAGGTCCATAGGACCTCCTTTCCGCCCTAACTTGGATTAGCAAGCCCGTTGGTGATGCAACGGGCTTTACTGATTAGAGCCCCCGTTTGGCTCATCCAGCAAGTTCGTGCTTTCCAACTGCAGATTGCAATCCTCATCAGTGCGGCTTTAGAGAAGTGGCCGCTACGCCAAAAAATTCTTCGGCGAGTTGCACTTCTTTCCCAAATCAATGCCTGGTCTGGTTTTGAGACGAACCGCCGGCCAAAATGGGATACTAGTTGAGTGCCTGCGCGGTCGGGCAACCGCCGGAGCTGTTTTCGAACGGTTCGGGAGGAAAGTCCGGTCTTCATAGGGCAGCACGCCGGCTAACGGCCGGGGGTTTGCGCTCAAAGTGCACGCCACGGAAAGTGCCACAGAAAATATACCGCTTGCCGCTTGCGGCGAGTAAGGGTGAAATGGTGCGGTAAGAGCGCACCGCGGTTTGAGTAATTGAACTGGCAGGGAAAACCCCGTGTGAAGCAAGACCAAATAGGGGAGGAGGAGCGGCCCGCTCCGTTAGAACTTCCGGGTAGGTTGCTGGAGCCTTTCAGTAATGACTGGCCTAGATGAATGGTTGCCACCGCTTCGGCGGCACAGAAACCGGCTTACAGACCGCGCAGGTATAGTTGGTTCACCGGCTGTTAAAATGGAGGCCGTTCATGGCAGTATCCCCTGAATTACTCGAAATATTGGTTTGTCCGGTCTGCAAAGCCAAAGTCTTGCTGAAGGAAGACGGCAGCGGCTTGAAGTGCGTTGAATGCAAGCGAGTCTATCCGGTGCGTGACGACATTCCCATCATGCTCAAAGACCAGGCCACAATTGAGCCTTAACCCTTATGACCGTTCTGGAGCATCTCCCCGAAGGCGCGCGCGTAGCCATCATTCGCTTGCGATCTCTGGGTGATTGCGTTCTTACTACTCCCGCCATCGCCGTTCTCAAGAAAGCCCGGCCTGACTTGCAAGTGGGCGTAGTGGCTGAGCCGTCATTTGGCGCCGTCTTCGAAAGCAATCCTCTGATCGGGCAGATTCTTCCTCCCAGCTGGCAGTCCGTGCGAAAATTCGGCCCCCAGCTTTGCCTAAATCTGCACGGCGGGACACGCAGCCAGTGGATTACCGCATTTTCCGGTGCACGCTGGCGAGCGGGCTTTGCCCACTACAAATCCACCTTCGTCTATAACGTCCGAATTCCCAGGGCGCAGCGAGTGATGGGCGTGAATCGCACCGTTCATACTGCCGAGCATTTAGCGTCAGCCTTTTTCGCCATGGGCGCCCCGATCGCGGAAGTTCCGCGTGCCCAGCTCTACGCCGAGGACCTGCAAAATCGAATTCCCGGGCGGTACGCGGTGTTGCATCCGTTTGCTTCCGCGCCCGAAAAAGCATGGCCCAACGATCGTTTTTGCGAGCTGGCCCGTTTCCTGAAACTCTGGAACATTCAACCGATTTTTCTGGCCGGCCCGAATGATGATGCCAGCCCATTTTCAGCGCATACGATAGCCCAGGGATCCCTCAGCCAAGCAAAGAGCTTAATGTCCAAAGCAAGCGTCTTTGTGGGCAACGATAGTGGCCCGGCGCACGTGGCCGCGGCCTTTGGCGTCCCGAGTATTGTTTTGTTCAGCACCAGTAATCCCGCCATTTGGGGTCCTTGGCAGACGGAATCAGAAGTGATAGTGTCGCGGGATGGCTTGCAAGCCGTGACCGTTTCACGAGTGATAGCGGCGCTCGAAAAACTGAAGACGCTGGAAGAGGCACACGCTTGAAGGATTTTTCGCGGCTGTTCCGGTACGCGGTTCCTTATTTGCCGGCCCTCGTTGCCTCCATCTTTTTGATGGCCATCGTCGGACTCTCACAGGGCCTGTTGGTCAAATTGATTCCGTTCATCTTCGAACGAGTCCTGAATCCTGCCAGCGAAGACAAGCCAGCCGAACTGTTCCACATTCCCAATACGCACATTACGCTCTACCTGAACGACCTGTTTCCGTCCGATTTCCACAACATCTGGAGCATGGTGGCGTTCGGCATTATCGGCTGCTTTATAGCCAAGGGCCTCTGTGATTACTTGGGCAATTACCTGATCAACTGGGTCGGCGTCAGCGCCATCATGGACCTGCGCCAGGACGTTTTCGACCGGGTGCTCCATCAGGACGCGAAGTTCTTTGAAGACCAGACCACCGGCCGCATTATGTCGTCCATCATGAACGACATTGACCGCATCCAGGTCTCCATCTCCACCATGCTGGCCGACTGGCTGCGTCAGATGTTCACCGCCATCTTCCTGTTGCTCGCTATGGTGACGACAGATTGGAAGCTGTCGTTAGTGAGTCTGCTGGTGTTTCCGGTTGTAGCGCTCTTAACCGTACGGCTGGGCAAACGGATTCGCAGTACGACTCGCCACGCCCAGGACATGGCGGCGGGTTTAAACGAAATCCTGCAGGAGACTCTGAGCGGACACCAGGTCGTAAAGAGCTTTGGCGCGGAAGATTTCGAATCGAAGCGCTTCCGGCTGGCCGGACAGCGCCTGAAAGCCGGGACGCTCAAATATGTCGCCCACCAGGCCATCGCATCACCGATTATTGAGCTATTCGGCGCGATGACGATCGTTGGCCTGTTGTGGCTAGGCCGCCAGCAGGTTAAGCATGACGCCATGACAGCCGGCAAATTCACGGCCTTTGTCCTGGCTTTGGTCTTCGTCTACGAGCCCATTAAGAGGCTCACCAACATCCACAACATCTTTCAGCAAGGGATTGGCGCAGCCATGAAGGTGTTCGGCTACATGGAGCACCATCCGGACGTTGTGGACAAGCAAAATGCCGGGCGGCTGGGCCGCTTCAGCAAGCAAATTCGCTTCTCCGACGTCAGCTTTTATTATCCCAATTCACCAACTCGTCTAGTGCTGGATGGCGTAAATCTCGACGTGAAGATCGGCGACGTTGTCGCCTTAGTGGGTCCCAGCGGCGCCGGGAAAACCACGCTGGCTAATCTGGTTCCACGATTCTATGACCCGACGAACGGCGCGGTTCTCATAGACGGCAAAAACATCCGCGACATTCGCCTGGATAGCCTGCGCGAAAACATCAGCATCGTAGCGCAGGATACATTTCTCTTCAACAGCAGCATTTTCGACAACATTGCCTACGGTCGCCCGGATGCAAAGCGCGAAGATGTCCTTTCGGCCGCGAAGACCGCCTTGGCCGACGAGTTCATCGAACGCCTGCCCGAGGGTTATGACACAGTCATTGGCGAGCGGGGCACCAAATTAAGCGGCGGCCAGCGCCAGCGCCTTGCCATTGCGCGCGCTCTTCTGAAAGATGCTCCCATCCTCATCCTGGATGAAGCCACTTCCCACCTGGACACTGAATCTGAACGCTTAGTCCAGCAAGCCTTAACCGCTCTCATGAAAAAGCGGACAGTTCTGGTGATCGCGCATCGTCTCTCCACCATTCGCCAAGCCAGCAAGATCGTCGTTCTTGACGCCGGCCGGATTGTTGAGACAGGCACCCATGATGAGCTGTTGGCAGCCAATGGTGTTTATCACCGGTTGCACGAGTTGCAGCACGCCGATTCCAACGTGATTGCCGGGTGACAACCGATAGTAAATTTAATGGGTAAACCAATACGAAGTATGACCGGTTTCGCGCAAGTCAAGCGTGACACCGAAGCGGGCGAACTAACGATCAGCCTGCGTAGCGTAAACCACCGCGGACTCGATTTGCATTTTTATCAGTCGCACGAGTTCGCTCCCTTTGAAAATGGCATGCGTTCCATTCTCAAAGAAAATATCGCTCGCGGCCATCTGGAAATCAGAAGCGGCCTAGGGCGTGAAGAACGTGCGGCCAGCGGGTTGAACATGCCGGTTCTGGAGCAATACACCGATGCCTTCCGGACCGCCGCGGCGTCCTTGGGCCTGGACAGCAAACCGGACTTGAACGTTATGCTTGCCCTCCCAGGCGTGATGGCCCGCATGGCGGAACCGCGTGATCTTGACGCCGGCTTCGAAGCGCTGTTTCAGTCGCTCCTGACCGAATGCATCGCCCTGTTCAACGAATGCCGCGAACGCGAAGGCGCAAAACTGGCCGACGACATCGCGAGTGAGCTGACCGAGGTTGAGCGCGCCACCACAGAGGTAAGGCGAATCCGCGCCGAGGTTCTGCCGGCTTTTCAGAAACGGCTGCAGGAGAAATTGTCCGAGCTTTTAAGCGCCGGCAGCGTTCCGGAAGCCAGAATTGTGGAAGAATCCGCCATACTCGCTGACCGTTCAGACGTTCAGGAAGAACTGACTCGCCTGACGGTCCACGCTTCGGAGTTGCGGCGTCTGCTGAAAGCCGGCGGTCCGTTGGGCAAGCAGATTGATTTTCTGCTACAGGAGATGAACCGGGAAACCAACACCACGCTCGCCAAAAGCTCCAATGCGGGCGATCCCGGCCTGCAAATCACCGCGCTCGCACTAGCCATTAAGGCTAATATCGAAAGAATACGCGAACAGGCTTTAAATCTTGAATAAACCGCCCCGTCAGGCCACGCTTTTCATTATTTCCGCTCCTTCTGGATCAGGCAAATCAACTCTGGTGGCGCGACTCATGTCGGAAGACTCACACCTGCAGTTCTCCGTTTCCTACACCACGCGCAAACCGCGCGGTCTGGAGAAAGATGGCGAAAGTTATCACTTCATAGACCGGGCCGAGTTCGAAGAGCGCCTGTCGCGTGGCGAGTTCTTGGAGCACGCCGAGGTGTTCGGCAACTACTACGGCACCAATCGCAACGCTCTAAAACAGGCCGAAACGGCCGGAAAAGACCTGTTGCTCGACATTGATGTCAAAGGTGCGGGACAATTGAAGGAGGCCGTTCCCGATGCGGTCACCATCTTTGTTCTGCCTCCAGGGCGCGATATCCTGGAGGAGCGCCTTCGGTCACGCTCTGAGGATGCCGAGGAAGTCATCCAGCGCAGGCTTTTCGAAGCAGCCGCCGAAATAGAAGAGTACAAAAAGTACGATTACGTATTGATCAATCAGGATCTGGAAGAAACCGCGGGCGATTTGGCCGCCATCGTCCGGGCTGAGCGAGTTCGCCGGTTTCGGATGAAGCCTCGAATTACCCCGATTTTAGAAAGCTTTAGAACAGCCCCGACGAAGTGAAGGGCAAGTGAGAAGAGGAAACACAATGGCAGACGCACCTAGAAAAAACGCAATGTACAGCATTCCTGATGATGAAAACGCTAGCACTTATCGCTTCATCATCGTATCGGCGAAGCGGGCGCGGCAGCTGCAGAACGGGCAGCGTAGTGTATTGCCCGCTGCGAACAAGAAACCTACCGTTTTGGCCATGGAGGAAACCCGCCGCGGTTTGGTTCCCTACACCGATCTCAACAAAGAAGAAGAGTTGCCGGAAGTCGCGGAATAACCACTTCTCAGGTTGAAGTAGAGCGGAATGCGCATACTGGTGGGCGTCGGCGGAGGTATTGCCGCTTATAAATCAGCGGAGTTAGTGCGTGCGTTGCAGAAGCGCGGGCACGAAGTACAGGTGGTGATGACCCGGGCGGCGCAGGAATTCATCCAGCCGCTCACTTTTGCTGCTCTCACCAACCGCAAAGTCATCACGAGTCTTTTCGCTCATGACACGGCGGAAGACACTCTATCCAGCGCTGTTGAGCACATTGCGGTCGCTCAGGAACACGACGTGCTGGTTGTGGCTCCCGCCACGGCCCACGTACTCTCCGCGTTTGCACACGGCACGGCCGACGATTTTCTTTCCACCTTGTATCTGGCCTTCACCGGGCGAGTGGTTCTAGCCCCCGCCATGAATACCGCCATGTGGAACCATCCCGCGGTACAGGAGAATCTGGCCGCGCTGCGCTCGCGAGGCTGCTACATCGTCGATCCGGACGAAGGCTGGCTAGCCTGCGGCACAGTCGGCGCGGGACGTTTGCCCGATCCTGATCAAATTGCCGCTTTCGTGCATTTGCTCGCGAACCAGAAACTCGATTTCTCCGGCGAAACCGTGCTGGTGACCGCTGGCCCTACCCAGGAAGCGCTCGACCCGGTTCGTTTTATCAGTAACCGATCCAGCGGGAAAATGGGCTATGCCATTGCTCAAGCTGCCGCGTTGCGTGGCGCGCGTGTGCTTTTGGTTTCCGGCCCGGTAACGCTGCGTGCACCGCATGGGACACAGGTGATTTCAGTAGTCACGGCCCAGGAGATGCGCAAGGCCGTGCTGGATCACCTGGCGGAAGCTACCATCATCATCAAGACCGCCGCCGTGGCTGACTACTACGCTGCTGATATTCCGAAACAGAAACTGAAGAAAACTGCCACCCGGCTATCACTGGAACTCGACCCCACTCCGGATATTCTTGCCGAGGTGGGCCAGAAGAAGGGCGACCGTTTGCTGGTTGGCTTTGCGGCCGAAACCGAAAATCTGATTGAAGAAGCGCGCCGGAAGATGATTCAGAAGAAATGCGACATGCTGGTGGCAAACTTGGTCAACCGGCAAGGTCTGGGCTTCGAATCTGACTTAAATGAAGTGGATATCATCACGCAAACAGGGCAGACTGTGCACGCCGGTCCCGCCGAAAAGTCCGAGATTGCCGAACGCATACTGGATCAGGTGGCAACCCTTCGCTTGCAGTTGCATTCACAATCGGCCTAGGCCCTGGAAATGAGTCCTGAACAGCTTCGCAGTTACCTGGAATACTATCGTGACCTGGGTTTCGACAGTATTTACAAGATGCCAAAATCTGCCCGAACTGCTGTAGCTGACGCTGCGGCTAAACCTGCGCCCGCCGCATTGTCTCTGGGCCAGCCCCCTCTCATCGCCAAACCGTTGGAGCTGCCGTCCTTGGAGCCGCTAAACGACACGTTAGACCAAATTCGCCTGGACATCGGCGATTGCAAACGCTGCCGCCTGTGCGAAGCGCGCACTAACATCGTCTTCGGCGATGGTAATGAGCAATCGCCGCTGGTTTTTGTCGGCGAGGGCCCAGGAGCCGACGAAGATCAGCAAGGCATCCCTTTTGTAGGCCGTGCCGGTCAATTGCTAACTCAAATGATCGAAGGCACGGCGGCCAAGGAAGGCATTCGCATCAAGCGGCCCGATATCTACATCTGCAACGTCGTCAAATGCCGCCCTCCGGAAAACCGGACACCACAGCCGGACGAAATGCAGATCTGCGGGCAGTTCCTTTATCGCCAGCTGCTGACCATCAAGCCAAAAGCGATCTGCGCATTAGGCGCCACCGCGATGAAAGCGCTGTTAAACACCAAAGAGGGGATCACGAAGCTGCGCGGCCAGTGGCATAAGTGGCGCGATATTCCAGTGATGATCACTTATCATCCTTCCTACCTCTTGCGTCAGTACAATCAACAAGCCAAGCGCGAAGCGTGGGAAGACTTAAAGGCTCTGCTGCACTTTGTTTATGACTGACCGCAAGGGCCTCTTCATCACCTTTGAGGGCACTGAAGGCAGCGGCAAGACCACCCAAATGAAATTGTTGGTGGAGCGTCTCCGCAGCCTGGGCCGCGCGGTAACGGAAAATCAGGAACCCGGCGCCACCGATATTGGACGGCAAATTCGGCGCATACTTTTGGATCCGGAGAACGACCGCATGGCGCCGATGACCGAACTGCTGCTGATGTTCGCCTCACGCACGCAAGCGGCGGCGGAAATCATCGCGCCGGCCTTGCTCCGCGGCGAAATAGTGGTAAGCGATCGCTTTACCGACTCCACCTTGGCCTATCAGGGCGAGGCTCGCGGCCTGGGCTTTGATACCGTGCGGCAGGCTCACGAACTGGCCCTTGGATCGCTGATGCCAGATCTCACCATATGTGTAGTGGTGGACCTTGAAACAGGCCTGAAGCGCGCCCACAAGCGAAACGCGGTCATTCAGGACGAAGTCTCCGAAGCGCGACTGGACCAGCAAAGCATCGACTTCCATCAGCGCGTAAGCCGCGGTTATCAGCGCATTGCTGAACTTGACCCTCGGCGCTTCCGGATCATAGACGGCGAAGGCGCCGTGGAGCAGGTGGCCGAACGCGTGTGGGCCGTAACTGCAGAATTATTGAAAAATGTCCTCTGAATATTTCCCGAATTTCTTCGGCAACACGGCCGTTGCTCAGACACTCGCCAACATGCTGGGCGGCGACCGCATCCCGCAAACGATTCTCTTGAGCGGTCCTGAGGGCGTTGGCAAAGCAACTCTGGCCAGGCGCTTCGCCGCTCAAGTGCTGGACCATGCCGAACTCGTCGAGAAAGATGACTTGAGCCTGCCTGAGAACCTGGAGATTTTGGAGCAGCGGGACAAGTGGACCTCCGAAAAAAGAGCGGACGATCCCCTGCTCTTTTCTTCCCACCCGGATTTCATCACCTTCGCTCCCGATGGCCCTCTCCGCCAGATCACCATGCAGCAGATGCGGGTCTTTCGCGAGCGAGCACAGTTCAAGCCCCTGCACGGGAATAAACGCATCTTTCTGATTGACCACCTGGATAAGGCTAATGAACAGTCTGCCAATTCCCTCTTGAAGGTGCTGGAAGAACCGCCCGAACACCTGCTGATTTTCGCCACCGTCGAGAATCTCTATGATCTGCTTCCCACCATCCGCTCCAGGTCTCTCGTGCTCCAGATGTCCAGGCTTGCCGACGCCGAACTGCGCGAATTCGCCACCGCTTTAAGTTTGCCGGACGCGGAGTTTCGGATCGCACTGGCCGAGGGCAGCCCGGGCATTGCGGTGACGCTGGACCTCGATGTCTTCCGGGATCGTCGAAACGTAATGCTGTCAGCCTTGGAGTGCGCCGCTGGCATGACCAAATTCGAAGAGTGGATACAGCAGTCGGAATCTTTTGGAAACAGGAAATCTGAAAAGTTGGATTCCTACTTGAGAGTGGCGTATGGTCTACTGGATGATGTTCTAAGCGTTTGGCAGGGAAGACCAGCATCGAAGCACCGGGACATTCAAAATCGCTTGGTTGAAATTGCGAAACGTGTTTCGTTCCAGTGGCTTGAGCGTGCGGTAGTGGCGTTTGATGAGATAGCTATGATGTCTCGGCGAAATATTCAAAAGCTGGGAGCCCTGGACGCTTTCGTTATTAATTTACGTAACACTTTGGAAGGAAGTCGCGCCTAGCTGATAAGTACTTTGCCCACGTATTCACACCCGGGCAGCAGGTGCGATACCATTCCCTAACACGAGGCCGCATGATTGAAGAGAGGCGTTTGGATTCGTTGATCAGGAAGCCCACCCGAACGGTGGCTGCGGGGGAAAGCAAAGAACCCGCACGTCGTCCCCCTGCCGCGAAAAAGAGCACTCCGCCGGACCAGACCAACGCGGAGCAGTTCTATTACTCAAAACAGATGCAGGGCAAAACGCACATGATGGTTCATCTGACCAACGGCGAGCAGTTGGAGGGGGTTATCGAGTGGTACGACCGGGACTGTTTGAAGCTCAACCGGGTCGGAGCACCCAACTTACTGCTGTTTAAGCATTGCATCAAGTACATGCATAAATTAGGACCCGAATAGTAGCTCTCCCCGCTGGGGTGCTGTCTCCGCCGATTTCGAAACGAACTTAAGCCGGACCCTTGGTCTTTGCGCGTTGCGCCAACCGGTACGCCCGGCGCTCCGCTGCCTCTTCGAACCGTCGCTTATCCTCCTCGCTCGCAGGCGCCACCTGCGGTAAAACCACCCGGTTGCCCGCCGAGTCCAGAGCGACGAAAGTAAGATATGCCGAAGAGTTGTGCCGGATCTCGCGCGTCTGTAGATTTTCAACCCAAACTTTAACTCCCACCTCCATTGACGTTCTAAACACACGATTTACCTGTGATTCCAGGCGTACCAATTCGCCGATGTGTATGGGACGCAGAAAGGTCATCTGGTCCACCGAAGCAGTCACCACAGCGCAGCGTGCATGACGCATGGCGGCTATCGCCCCGCACAGGTCAACCAGATGCATCACGTGGCCGCCGAGCATGTTTCCCAACATGTTTGTATCGTTAGGCAGACAGATTTCCGCGTATTCCGAGCGCGTGTCCGCCACGGTTCGCACGCTGTCCTCTGAAGAACTTTCCATTACTTTGTTGATCACGATTCGCTTAACCTGTCGCCTTTGCCTAACCGGCCGCCTTTAATGCCGGAGCACCGGCGACGGTCTCGAGGTAACTCAGACAGAATTGAAACACTTGGGCGCGCCGGCATGTATCGTCAATTTCCGGTACCAGGCGGCCATCCTGAATCTGAAACTCCACCCGCCGCCAGGAACGCGGCCAGTGATCCTGCTCTTCAACCACCACCACGGCTAGCGACGAGGCATCGCGGCTCATCACCGTAAAACGAATGGCCGACAAAGCAACGTTTTCCGGGAAGCTGCCGCAGTGTCCCTTCGCATAGCCGTGGTTGCAGTACTTAAAACGGTGTTCGGCATCTTTCTCCGCCCCGCCGGCGTGGCAAATTCCTTCGAATTCATGAATCAGTGGCAGGCGCACACACTGGGTGTGCTCTCCGCTGACTTTTTGCCGGGGTTCAAACAGCGGACAAGGCATTTCTGGCTTCAGTATACGGTTATAGCCGGTTCTCTTTACGCTCCGTAGACCACCACCACCAGTTCGCCTGCTCAGCCGGCAAGTGTGGATCTCGCGCCTGCGCGACCGCGCAACGGAACGTGTCCAGGACGCACGGGTCCTGCACTACTCCGCGCATGGTGTTCAAACGCCTGTAAAGCTCGTCTCCATTCGCTTCAGCGAGCTGAGCGACGGAGTGAATGTCAAGAGCACGCAAATCGGCTTCAATGGACCTGCCCACCCCTCGCAAATCGCGCAGGCTGCGGGTGTCAGAACTCGACGACGTGGTTTTCGTTTCGACAGCAGAAAGGTTCATGAGCAAAGTGTATCCCCTTTTCGTATAGAATCGTCCACGTATCTAGAGATACAAATTCGAAAGGACTTATCGCGTGAAGAATTCATCAAACTCAGGGTTATTGGGCGCAGCGCTCATCGGCATTGGCTGCGGCATCACTGCCATCGGTATCGCCATGGTGATTCCAGCTTGCGCTTCCTGGTCTCTCAGCTTCGCCGAACAGGCCGCGAAAAAAGGGAAAGAAGCCGTCAGCAGCGCGGCCGAGACGCTCGGCGACATTGCCGGCCGCGCGCAACATCACTTCGGTGAAGCCGCCAAGACCGCTAAGACCCATACCGCCAGAGCCGCTGGCGTAGTAGAGGGTGCGGCGCGATCCGTGCGCGAATACGCTTCCTAAGCCAGACTGGCTTTCAGTGTCAGAATGTTAGTCGATGGCCACCAATCGACTCGATGTTCTGAAACAAATGCTCGCGCAGGATCCAGGCAATAGCTTTGCTCGCTATGGCCTTGCAATGGAGTTATCGAAAAGCGGCGACGTGAAAGATGCTGTGGCTGAATTTAAGGCTTTACTGGCATCCGACAGTACGTATGTCGCCGCCTATTACCATTGCGGGCAGTCGCTGGAAAAATTGGGCGATCTGGAAGGCGCCCGCGCTATTTACGAAGAGGGCATCAAAGCCAGCGCAAAGAAGGGCGATACCCATACGCTCGGCGAGATTGAAGCGGCTCTCAATCTGCTGCCCGTTTAGCGATCAGCGCCCCTGATAACAGAGCCGTCCTTCATTACAAACTGCACACTTTGCGTCACTGAGATATCTTTCAGCGGGTTGCCGGGCACCGCAATGACATCCGCCAGGTAGCCCGGCTTCAACTGCCCAATCTCTGCCTCCCAACCCAACAACTTTGCGCCGTTGATCAGGTCAGCTTCCAGAACCTGCGCCGGCGTCATGCCATGCTCCGCCATCAGAACCAGTTCTCGAGCCTGCGTGCCATGCGGAAACGGTCCCACGTCGGAACCAACCGCCATGGGCACACCAGCCGCCAGTTGCTTCTTGAATTGCTCGTAATGGTATTGCAGCGCTTTCATCTCATCGTCCGTGGCGCTCGCGGAAGCGGCATGTTGCGCGAAATACTCCGCAATGGTAAACGTCGGCACGGCAAAAATCTGCCTCTCATGCATGAGCCGCATGGTTTCATCGGACAACTGATACGCGTGGTCAATGGACGCGACACCGGCCTCAGCGGCATAGCCCGTTCCCGGCTCACCCGTAGCATGCACGGCCACGCGCTTCCCTACCCTGGCCCCTTCCGCCACGGCCGCGGCTAACTGCGCCTCGGTGTATTGATAAGGCGTATGGAACTCTCCCTTTGCATACCGGTCCCTGCCGGTCTCGTAGATCTTAGTGAAATCCGCGCCCTCTTTGTACTGCTGGCGCATGGCCGCAACTAACTCTTCCGCGTTGTTCGCGTAAGTAGCGTTCGAAAGTACGTGTTGCTCCGGATTGAACTTATTTGCATCTTCATGGCCGCCCAGAATATCTACAGCGTTCCCGGAAATGCGCAGGCGCGGACCTGGGATCAGACCCTTGTCGATTGCATTCCTGATCGCCGTATCAGCCGATCCTGCACCTTCTGTGCCCATATCGCGCTCTGCGGTGAAACCGGCCATTAGATCATCACGCGCAGCCAGCGCCGCCAGAATGGTTCGTTGCGGCACGGACTCTTCCACCGTCTGAAGATCTTCCGCGCCGGGATGAAGGAACAGGTGGACGTGCACATCAATCAGACCCGGCATGAGCGTGGTGTCCGCCAAATCAATCACCTGCGCTCCCGCCGGCCGGCTGACCGACTTGCCCACTTCTACAATCCTGGTCCCTTGCACCAGCACCTCACCCGGGCTGGTGATCGTCCCTTCTGCCACGTTCAGCAAACGGGCCGCATGCAGCACAATGGTGGCGGGCAACGCCGCGGAACCAAGGAGGGAACCCACAGCGACCAGCGAAATGACGCGCAGCAGATAAGTCATAGTTAGATTCTTTCGATTATCGCCGAACGCCCTTCAACAATGCACGCGCGCTGTAACTATCTGTTGACAAAACACTTAGATAGGATCATACTGGTGCTTGGGTACTTCTGCCCGAATCCTTGAAGTCTGAACTAAGTCAGGCTCCCAGGCCTTTTCTTCTTAGCTAACACCTCCGTTAGAGCAAATCCATCTGCAGAAGAGGGCATAGGATGTCTTTCAAATTGATGAGTGCGGAAGCACCCGCTATGGTTCAGAAAAGGAATCCCAAGATGCAGTTCATGCTGACCGGCTTCAAGCCGGATGTCGGGTTCCGCATCTTCACGTTCGAGAGTAATGCGGCCAGCGGGCCGAAGCTTCATTTCACCGTCAAAGTTGATTTAGCGCTCGCCCGCAAATACGGCATTCAAACGCAGGCGCTTCCGCTGCTCTGCTTCGCGTTGCTGGAACGCAGCGACAGCACGACAGAAGCAACCCTGACTTATACCGAAGACGAGATGTGCCTCTACGCGCGTACCTGCAAAGAAGAACGTGCCGCGGCCATTCTGAAAAAACAATCGGCACGCAAGACCATCACCACCACACAGCCGGGCGTGGGCTGGCGAACCGCCGTACCGCAGCCGAGCAACAGCTAACCAATGGTGCTGCTTTCCTCGCGTTGCCCCCACTGCCGCTCCATCGAGTTTCGATCTGTGGGCTGGCGCAACTCCTTTGAAAAGGCCATTCGTTGGGTCGTAGCTCCCTACCGCTGCGAACTGTGCGGACATCATTTTTTTCTGTTTAGATGGGGTTTAACGGTTCCGAGCGCTGCTTAAGGGCTATGTTCTCGGGTGTGCGAGTAAACTCGAGCGCTAAATGCTACCGCTCAGTGAAATCCGCAAATGCGGACGCAGACCTGCAGAAGCAAATTTCCGGGCAGCCTTCTGTGCCTGCTCGTAAGGAGCACCTGGCAAGGGCTCACCAGATTGGTTCCTTGCCACACTCCTTCACCGTCGTGTCGATTCCTTCGCGAATTAGATTCGCGCCTTACCGACTCGTGACTCAGGAGCGGAAACTTCCCATAATCGGACTTGGAGCCCCAAAGGCGGCCTGCCGGCGCGCTCGGGCTTGCCTCACCTATCTGCTTGCGGCTCGCAGCGGGTCTCGAAGATGTCGATCAGTTGCCGCTTGCTCGTTCCACCCGACGCTACTGACAGGACAAGGTCTATAAGCCCGTCAGCACCGAAACTCAGTCTCCACTCGTTCATAAGAAGGAACGTGATCGCAGCGGTAGTACCAACTCGCTTGTCGCCATCTACAAATGGGTGATTCTGGCAAAGATGGAAGAGATAGGCCGCCGCCATTGCTGGAGTGGAGCCGTGCAGGAACGTGCCTCCGAAAGTAGCCTGCGGCGTCGCCACGACCGTCTCCAGCACTTCATCTAAAGACAGAAATATGGGATCCACAAGGCTATCCCGCAAAACGGTGCCAACACACTCAAACACAATTTCCTGAGAGAATCCTCCCCGAACAAAGACTGAACTGGTGATGTCCAGAATCCATCGAATTCGAGTAGCTGATGTCCCTTATCACGTAACGCAGCGAGGTAATGGGAGGCAGCAGGTTTTCTTCGAGGAGCAAGACTATCACGTATATCTCGACCTGCTCAGCCACTCCAGCACGGCCGCTGGCCTCCGCCTCTGGGCCTACTGCTTGATGCCGAATCACGTTCATCTCATCGTGGTGCCCAACCGCAACACCGCCATGTCGCAAGCGATGTGCCGCACAAACGCCGATTTCGCCCGCTATTTCAACCTAAGCAAAAGTTCATGCGGCCATGTCTGGCAGGCGCGATATTTCTCTACCCCGTTGGATGAGGCTCATCTCTGGCAGGCCATGGCTTATGTCGAGCGAAATCCGGTGCGTGCACGGCTGGTGGCCCGGGCCGAAGACTATCCCTGGTGGAGTGCGCGACTGCGGCAAATCAGCATGGCTGGCGCAGGTATCCTAGACACCGCCGCGTGGGAGCGCGAGTACAGTTGGCCACGTTGGAAAACGGCACTCGAAACCAGTGTCGCCGAAGAAGCGTTTGGCCAGCGCTTGCAGGAAGCGAGCCGGCGCGGACGACCGCTCGGCCAGCAGTCGTTTATTGATGACCTAGAGCAGCGGTGCGGAAGAAAGTTGCGCCCGTTGCCGGTCGGTCGCCCGAGGAAAGTGCCTCCAGATAGGGGAGAGCAGCTCGTTCTTGAAAATCGTGTTTGAGTGTGCTGGCACCATTTTTATCGGCACCGTTTTTATCTGGCGGAGAGGGGGGGATTCGAACCCCCGGTAGAGTTTTTGACCCTACGACGGTTTAGCAAACCGCTGCTTTCGACCACTCAGCCACCTCTCCTGGAACCCTGATTGGTCTTGTAAAAGCGTAACATACGCGCGGGCCTAAGCGACGCTTCGACACCAGCGAACTCTGTTCTCCTAAAAGCCCCGTTCCATCGGCATCGCAAACGGCGGCTCCACCAAAAAATCCACCTCGCAAATCTCCACCAGCGCATCCCGTAAGGCCTGTTCACTCGCAGGTTCCGTCGTGATCACGAACGGCAGGTTCCGCCAGTCCTCGCGCGGCAATTGCAGCACGGCATCAATTCCAATCTTGTGCTTAGCCAGAATCGTCGCTAGCGTCGCAATAATTCCCGCCTTGTCTTCAACCCGGAACCGGATAAAGAACTGTGTTTCCTGCGTTCCCAACGGCGTCGGCCGATACTCGCCCAGCCGGTCATGCGCAAACGGACTCACGCGCTCTGGACTGCCGTATCGAATCTCGCGCGCCACCCGCATCAGATCGCTCACCACCGCCACGCCGGTCGGCTTGGAGCCCGCCCCCCGTCCATAGTAGAAAGTATCTTCGCCGTATTTGCCACGCACCCAAATCGCGTTGTACGCGCCCTGCACCTGGGCCAGAATGGCCGATTGCGGCACCAGCGTCGGCCGCACCGCCAGCGCCAGGCCCGATTCACTCTGCCGCGCCATGCAAACCAACCGGATCGTATGCTTTAACTGATGCGCATACTCAAAATCCACCGGCATCACCCGCCGTATGCCTTCCGTGAAAATATCCGCCGGTTTCAGCCGAACGCCGTAAGCCAGAGCCGCTAAAATCGCCAGCTTCGAGCGCGCATCCAAACCGTCCACGTCCGCCGACGGATCAGCCTCCGCATACCCCAACTGCTGCGCCTCAGCTAGCACAGATTCAAAGTTGGCGCTGCTCTTCTCAATTTCGGTGAGAATGTAGTTGCACGTGCCGTTCAGGATTCCGTAAAGTTCCACCACACGGTCGCCCGCAATGCCCTCACGCAGAATCGTGTGAATGGGAATGCCGCCCGCCACACTCGCTTCCATGGCCAGGTTGACGCCGTGTTGCACCGCCATGTCCCAAAACTCGGCCCCGCGCAGCGCCATCAGTTCTTTATTCGCAGTCACGACAGACTTGTGTTGCTTGAGCGACTGTTCCACAATCTGCGAAGCCGTTGCCGTCCCGCCGATCAGTTCAACGACAACATCAATTTCGGGGTCGGAAACCACTTCATGCCAGTCATTTGTGCGAACCACTTGCTGTGGAAATGAGGGGAGGTTCTTCTGCTTTACATTGCGGCTGCAAACAGATTTCACCCGCAGGGGAAAACCAAGTTTTTCGCGGATGGCCTCTGCATTCTCAGCCAGAATCTGCAACGTGCCTAAACCCACGTTGCCCAGCCCTACTACGCCAATGCAGACTTCCATTACTTGGCCGCACTCAGCCGCTTCGAACTCATAAGTGGCTTATCATAGCAGTCAAGATGGGCAATGAAGATGGCTGATTCCCGCCGGTTCGCCGTGCTGTCCTTTCTGTTCGCACCCTTTCTGGTAAAGTCAGCGCTGACGGCTCAGGAACCGACCGCTCCCGACGATCACAACCTGCATATTCCCAAGTCGCCCGATGAAGATCAGCGCCTTCCCAACGGTAAATCTCAGCGCGACGAAATAGCCAGGCAGCAGCACGCTGACGCCCTTAAAGATGTTGAGTCGCTGGTAACTGCCGCCGAAGAACTGCGCGACGAACTGAAGCGCGCCGGCGATTATGTGGTGCCGGTGACCTCAGTCCGCAAGACCGAAGAAATCGAAAAACTCGCCAAGCGCATCCGAGGCCGCCTCAAGAACTAACCCAAAAATCGCGCCAACGTGTTAATCTGGCGTTTCAGTAAAAGCTTCCCGCATGTCTCTAGCCACCGTACGCGAAAAAAAACAGTTGATGAGTGCTTCCGAAATGGATCGTACGCTGGTCCGTCTAGCCCATGAAATCCTGGAAAAAAGCGCTGACCTCAGCCGCCTGTCCTTCGTCGGTATCAAGCGCCGCGGTGTTCCCCTCGCCCAGCGGCTCTCGGAGAAGATTTTCGGCCTGGAAGGCTTTCGCGTGCCCGTCGGAACACTGGACATCAACCTTTACCGCGACGATCTTTCCACCGTAGGCGAGCGGCCCGTCGTCCATACAAAACAGATGGACATCTCAGTCGAAGGCCGCGACATTGTTCTGATGGACGATGTGCTCTACACCGGCCGCACCATACGAGCCGCCATGGACGCCTTGTTTGATCACGGACGCCCTTCCCGGGTGCAACTGCTCGTGTTGATTGACCGCGGCCATCGCGAACTGCCCATTGAAGCTCGCTACGTCGGCCGCATGGTCCAGACCAGCGGTCGCGAAATCATTGAAGTTAAGTTCCAGGAAATCGACGGGCAGGAAAAGGTCTTGTTAGTGGAGCGCGTGGACACCCCCGCCGCCCCCAACGCCTGAGCCGATGGGAAGAGGTCTGCTCGACATCGAATCCTTATCGCGCCCGGATGCGGAAGCCATCCTGGAGCGGGCCAAGTTCTTTCAGCCGCCGCCTGGTGAATCTTACGCGCGCCACACCCTTCTTCAAGGCCGCAGCATCGTCAACTTATTCTTTGAATCGTCCACTCGCACGCGCACCAGCTTCGAAATTGCCGGTCGCCGCTTAGGCGCTGAAATCATCTCCATCACCGCGTCGGGCTCCAGCGTCAACAAAGGTGAGTCTCTGGTCGACACTCTGAATACCCTGGGCGCCATGCGGCCCGACGCAATCGTCATGCGCCATTCAGCCTCCGGCGCCCCGCACTTCCTCTCCCGCTATTTGCCCATCCCCATCGTGAATGCCGGCGACGGCACCCATGAACATCCCACGCAGGCGCTGCTCGACGCGCTGACCATTCTCGATCGCCGCAAAACGCTGGAGCACTTGCGCGTGGCCATCATCGGCGACATCGCTCACAGCCGGGTAGCGCGCTCCAACATCTTTCTGCTGTCCAAGTTCGGGGCGCAAATCGTGCTCTGCGGCCCCGCCTCTCTCTTACCTCGCGAGATCGCTCACATTGCGCCCGGCGTGGAACTCGCCACGGACATGGAAAAAGCCATCCGCGATGCCGATGTCATCATGATGCTGCGCGTGCAGCTGGAGCGCCAGCACGAAGCCGCTTTCCCCGCCAATGAGTACTTCCGCTTCTTCGGCTTGCGCATGGAGCACATGCAACTCGCCAAACCCGATGTCATCGTGATGCACCCCGGGCCCATGAACCGCGGCCAGGAAATTTCGTCTGAAGTCGCGGATTCGCAAAGCTCCGCCATCCTGAACCAGGTGGGCAACGGTATAGCTGTCCGCATGGCCGTGCTGGAACGGGTATTCGCATGAGCAAATTGGTTATAAAAAACGGCCGGGTGGTTGACCCCTCGCAAGGCCTGGACGGCATATTGGATCTCGCCATCGAAGATGGACTCATACGCGAAATTGGCACCGGCATTGATGGCGGCGGCGCTCAAACCTTCGATGCAACCGGCCTGGTTGTCGCCCCAGGATTCATTGACATGCACGTGCATCTGCGTGAGCCAGGTTTCGAACACGTCGAAACCATTGAATCGGGTTCACGCGCCGCTGCCGCCGGAGGTTTCACCTCCATTTGCTGCATGCCCAACACCAACCCGGTGAACGATAGCGCCACTGTCACCAGCTACATCGTGGACCGGGCGCGCAACTGCGCCGTCGTCAACGTCTTCCCCATCGGCGCCATCACCAAAGGCAGCGGCGGCGAAGCACTGGCCGCTTTCGCTTCCATGAAACAGGCCGGAATCGTCGCCATTTCAGACGACGGCAAACCGGTCATGAATGCGCGCGTGGTGCGCCGGGCCATGGAATTTGCCGCTGCTCTTGACATTCCGCTCATAGAACATTGCGAAGACCTGCATCTAAGCGCCGGCGGCGACATGCATGAGGGCATTGAGTCCACACGCCTGGGCCTGCGCGGCATTCCGCGCAGTTCCGAAGACGTCATGGTGGCGCGCGACATCCTGCTGACTGAGGTCACGGGCGTCCGCTACCACGTGGCTCATATTTCTTCTCATCACTCTGTCGCCATGGTGGCTTACGCCAAAGCACGCGGACTCAAGGTCACCTCGGAAGCCACCCCTCACCACTTTGTCCTGGCTGATTCAGACATGCTGCCCTATGACGGCAACTTCAAAATGAAGCCGCCACTGCGCGAGCGCCCCGACGTTCAAGCAGTCACTGAAGGTCTGCTGAGCGGCGTGATCGACGCAATCGCTACAGATCACGCGCCACACGCCGGCGACGAAAAGATGCAGGAGTTTGAGCGCTGCCCCTTCGGCATCATCGGCCTGGAAACCGCCATCGGGCTATCGCTGCAACAGCTCTACCATCCCGGCCATTGCAGCCTGTCCCATCTGGTGAGCCTGTTCACCAGCAACCCTGCTCGAATCCTCGCGCTGAACAAGGGATCGTTGAAGCCCGGCGCCTCCGCCGACGTTACCATCTTGAGCCTCAATCACGATTGGACTTACGACGTCTCCAAGTCGCCCTCAAAAAGCAGCAACACCCCGTTTAACAAGTGCCGCTTTAAAGGCGGACCCATCGCCACCATCGTGGCCGGCAGATTCGTCTGGCAAACCAGCGCTCTCTAAACAAAAACTGCGGAACGTGCATTGCTGCAGCCGTTCCGCAATCCATCAAATATTTGAAATAGAAGGCCGGCTTACGACGCCTTCACCATCTGAACATCAAACTCAATTTTCACTTCGTCACCCAGCATCACGCCGCCCGTTTCCATGGCCGCATTCCAAACCAGTCCGAAATCACTGCGCTTCAACTTGCCTTTCGCCGTGGCGCCCAGGCGTGTATTGCCCCAGGGATCCTTCGTTTCTTCGGTCACTTCTTCCACATCCAGAACCACCGGCTTCGTCACGCCATGCAAAGTCAGGTCGCCGGTCACAATGTATGAACTGCCCGAGCCTTTCTTTACTTCCGTGCTTTTGTAGGTCATCACCGGATACTGCGACGCATCAAAGAAATCGGGGCTCTTCAAGTGCCCATCGCGCTTCTCATCGTTCGTCGTGATGCTGTCCACATGGACCTCGGCTTCAACAGTAGTGCTCGAAGGATTCTCAGGGTCATGCACAATCGTGCCTTTCAGTCCTGTGAAACTGCCCCGCACTGTCGAAATCATCAAATGACGAATCTGGAAATGCACACCCGAATGGGTGGGATCAATGTTGTAAGTGGCTTTCATGTTGCTCCTGCTTAGAGTAGATACCAAACCGTCTCTGAACGACTCCGCCATTCTATCGTCCCTGCGCCTTGCTCAGAAAAAAGGCCGATAGACGAGAATTGTCTATCGCCCTATGCGCCTTACCATCCAAACCGCTCTCGTCCTTTCCGCCTTCTTAATCGCTGACGTCGCGGTTTCAGCCGCGAAGTTTGACCTGCCGGCTTCACCCACCACCGTCGTGTGGGGCTATTATTCGGCAAAAGCCAAACCCGCCCTGACCGTGCATTCGGGCGATGCCGTCCGGATTCATACGTTGTCCACGTGTTCGCTCGAACGAATGGAAGCTCTCGGAATGCCACACGACGCCATCCCGCAATATGACCGCGATATTCACGAACAGGTGAAGGAGCGCGGTCCCGGCGGCCACATCCTCACCGGACCCGTGGAAATTTCCGAAGCCGAGCCCGGCGATGTGCTCGAGGTGCAGATTCAAAAGATTGATATCGACGTGCCCTACGCCTGCAATGGCTTTGGAGCCGGCCGCGGCTTTCTGCCCGATGATTTCCCTTACTCAAAAACCAAACTCATCCCGCTGGACCGCGAACGCATGCTGGGTCTGTTCGCCCCCAACATCCAGATTCCTTTGCATCCCTTCTTCGGAAGCATGGGCGTTGCGCCTCCTACCGGGGACAAATTGAACAGCGGTCCGCCCTGGATGCACGCCGGCAACATGGATAACAAAGAGCTGGTAGCCGGGACCACTCTCTTCATCCCTGTACACGCAAGAGGCGCGCTGTTTGAAGCCGGCGACGGCCATGCCGGACAGGGAAATGGCGAAGTGGATATCACTGCCATGGAAACCTGGCTTACCGGTACCTTCAAATTCATCGTTCACAAAGACCAGCATCTCCTCTGGCCCAGAGCCGAAACGCCGGCTGCCTACATCTCCATGGGTTTCCATGAAGACCTCAAGACTGCCACCGAAATGGCTGTGCGAAACATGATTGACTTCCTGGTTAAGGAAAAACATCTGAGCCGCGACGATGCCTATGCCCTGACCAGCGTCGCCGTCGATGTCGATATTACCCAACTTGTCGACGGTAAAGTGGGCGTCCACGCGATGTGTCCGAAGGCAATCTTTAAGTAGCGTAAAGATTCAGCGAATCTTCAGATTTGGGGAATATATTTGGGTTGATCTCTGGACGTGACTACTAACAAGTGGAAATACCGCCCCACCACTCAGACGGATGACTTGATACGCGATGCCTATTCCAGGCAGCGGCTGGGTGATCGAAAAGCTCTCAAGTTAGTGAGCGGACAAATCGGCTGGAGTAGAAGCGCAGTTTGTAAGCGCGGCGCCGAGTTAGGCTTGGCGCGCACCAAAGAGAAGCCTTGGTCTTCGGCAGAGGAGAGTATCCTCGTATGCTCCGGCCATCTGGCTCCTTCCGGTATTCAGCGTAAACTGAAAGCCTCCGGCTTCAACCGCACTATTGCTGCCATTCAAATAAAAATCAACCGGTACCGCATCAAGAGTAACCTTGAAGGGTACTCGGCCTGTCAGTTAGCAGATGCCCTCGGAATAGATGTGCGAAAAGTTCTGAAGTGGATCCACTGCGGTGACCTGAAAGCCTCCACTCGTGGAACCGGTCGCACGCCTCAGCAAGGCGGGGATACATGGTGGATTCCAGACAATTCCGTTCGTCGTTTCGTCCTTCGCTTTCCCAATGAGATCGATCTGGCAAGAGTGGAGAAGATCTGGTTCCTTAATCTGATCACGAAAGGTAAACTTTGTGCATAAACCAACCAAGCTGTTCCTCTTCCTTCTAACCGGCTGGAGCCTAAGCGCCGCCTCCACCTACCACCTCACTTCCAGCATTCCTCTCCCTGGTTCGGGCGGATGGGATTACCTGCAGGCCGACTCCGGCAACCGCCGCCTCTATGTCTCCCATGGCGACTCTGTAGACGTGGTGGATCTCGATACCGAGAAACCAATCGGCAAGATCCCGAACACCCATGGAGTTCATGGCATCGCCATCGCGAATGATCTGGGACGAGGCTTCATCAGCTCAGGCCGCGATAACCAGATCGTCATTTTCGATCTGAAGACCATGGCCGCCATCAGCACCTCCAAGACCGGCACGAATCCGGACGGCATCATCTACGAACCGGTCACTCACCGCGTCTTTGCTTTCAACGGACGCAGCCAGGACGCCACTGTGATCGACGGCAAGGACGGCAGTCTGGTCAAGACCATCCCGATGGGCGGCAAACCCGAATTCCCCACCGTCGATGGCGCTGGTAACGTATTCGTCAACATCGAAGACAAAAACGAAATCCTTCACATCGACGCAAAAACACTGGACGTGAAGGCTCACTGGTCCGTTGCCCCCGCGGAATCGCCCTCCGGGATGGCAATCGACACAGAGCAGCATCGCCTGTTCTCCGTTTGCGACGGCAAAGTAATGGTAGTCGTGAACTATGACACCGGCAAAGTAGTCACCAAAGTTCCGATCGGCGACGGTCCCGATGCAGCCGCTTATGACCCCGGCACCCACACCGCCTTCTCCTCCAACGGCGAGGATGGCACGCTCTCCGTTATCAAAGTGGAGGCGAACGACAAATACATTCCCTCTACCGTGACCACCAAGAAAGGCGCCCGCACCATGGCGCTGGATTTGAAGACGCACAAAGTCTACCTCTCGAGTGCCGATTACGGACCGCCGCCAGCCGCCACCGCCAGTAACCCCCATCCCTGGCCATCCATCGTACCCGGCTCCTTCAAGTTGCTGGTCCTTTCGGAATAACCGCTAAACTGACCAGCATGCGCATACTGGTCGCGGAAGACGAACCATCGATGGGGGATCTTCTCGTCCAAATTCTGGATGAACAGAACCATACACCGACGTTGGCACGCGATGGAAACGAGGCGCTGGCGGCCGCTCAGTCCAGTGCCTTCGATGCCATCGTCCTGGATGTCATGTTGCCCGGCGTGGATGGTTTTGAAGTCGCCCGCCGCCTCCGCTCCCAGAAGAATTCAACGCCCATCCTGATGCTCACTGCCAGGGACGCCGCCCAGGACATTGTGCGGGGTCTCGATGCCGGTGCGGACGATTACCTGGTAAAACCCTTCGCTTTAAGCGTCCTGATGGCTCGTCTCCGATCCATTTCGCGCCGTGCAGCGCAATCGCCTTCGCTTGAACTATTCGCGCATGACTTATCCCTGAACCTGGCCACGCGCGAAGTCCGAAGATCTGGCGAGAAACTGCTTCTCACCCCCACAGAGTTCCGTCTTTTGGAGTACCTCCTTCGCCGCGCCAACCACGCCGTATCTCGCAGTTCTATCATTGAGGCCGTCTGGGGCTTCACCGCCGATGTCGAATCAAACACCGTCGACGTTTACATCAAACTCTTGCGCGAGAAGGTAGATCAGAGAGCCCAGCTTAAGTTGATACACACCGTTCGCGGCTTCGGATATATTTTGCGTGATTAGGCCGCGTTCCAGATCCATTCAATTCCGCCTAACCGCGGCCTACACAGCCCTTCTCGCGGCGACCTTCGCAGTCATCGGGGTTGGCACCTGGCTTGCCTTGAGCCATAGCATCCTCGAAACGGCTGATCGCGAGTTGCACTCCCGCCTGACTGATCTCCGGCACTATTTCGACTCTTTTACCCCCAATGACCTGCTCCACCTGGAAGACGAGTTCAAAGAAGAGTCTTTGCTCACGCAGGCCACGGCTAACGTCAGAATCTGCGACGCCCAGGGCCATCTCCTTTTCCAGACTCCCGGCGCAGAACCTTGGCCTCACGAAACGGCGAGCGGCTCTCAACTGCCACAGAACGGACGTATCCATACAATACGAGTGCGGCATCATCAGCTCATCAGAATTCTGATTGCGCCGGTACGTGTCGGCATAGCTGAGATCGGCCTTCCGATAGATGAGTTTGAAGAGGTCAAGAGCGGATTCCTATGGCTGCTTGCGCTTGGCAGTCCTTCGCTGCTGCTGCTGGCATGGCTTGGCGGATTTTGGATGAGTGGCCGCGCGCTCCGGCCCGTTCTGGAAATCTCCAGTGCGGCTGCACGCATCAACGCCGAAGATCTGGCAGCCCGGCTACCCGGCAACCAGTCGGGCGATGAGCTGGATCAGTTGTCCGGCGTCTTGAACAGCATGCTCGAACGTATTGAATCCTCATTTCGAAGGATCACTCAATTCACCGCCGACGCCTCCCACGAGCTGCGCACCCCCATCGCCATCATTCAGACCACCGCTGAGTTGATGCAGTCTCGCTCCCGAACCGAAGCCGAACAGACCAGGGCGTGGAATATGGTGTTGACGGAAACCGGTCGCACCTCACTTCTAATAGCAAATCTCCTGACTCTGGCTCGCGCCGATGCCGGCGAAGCCGCGCTCCACCAGCAGCCGGTAGGAATTGCGGAAGTCGTGCGGCTGGCCGTCGACGAAATGCGCGTGCTGGCTGATGCCAAGGGACTGCAGGTCTCAGTAGAAGAAACCGGGCCTTGCGTCATTCATGCCGATGCCGACGCACTCCGTCGCGCCATCTGCATCCTGCTCGACAACTCCATTAAATTTACGGACGCTCCCGGTAGCATAAACGTCTCCATTCAAGGTGCGAAAGTAATTATTGCCGACACAGGCGTGGGGATCGCGCCTGAAGATCTGCCCCTGATTTTCGAGCGCTTCTATCGAACCTCAAAAGATCGTTCCCGTAAGACCGGGGGCGCCGGTTTAGGTCTGTCCATCGCCCAGGAGATCATCGAGCAGCACTCGTGCAAAATACACGTCGAATCTAAGCTCGGACAAGGCTCTGCTTTTACGCTCGATCTCTCAAACGCCGCATCTCAAAATGACCAACGACAAAACTGACCTCGCCATCGTAGGCGCCGGCATCATCGGACTCGCCCACGCCTACGTCGCAGCCAAGGCTGGCTGCAAGGTCTCCGTGTTCGAAAGAAATCCCGCCGCCAACGGCGCATCCATTCGAAACTTTGGGATGATCTGGCCCATCGGCCAGCCTCCGGGAAAGATGTATCAGCTCGCCCTTCGCAGCCGTGAGATCTGGCTGGATCTGCTCCACGAATCCGGCTTGCCCTACTTAGCCGAAGGCTCGCTTCACGCCGCCTATCGCGAGGATGAAGCCGACGTCGGCCGCGAATTCGCGGAGCGCGGCAAGCCGCTCGGCTACGATTGCGAATGGCTGAACCGGCACCAGGCTCTCGCAAGGACCGCAAGCATTCGTGAACACGGACTCATCGGAGCCCTCTGGAGTCCCAGCGAACTGACCGTCGACCCTCGCCTGGTCATTCGCCAAATCCCCGCATATCTTAATGAGCGCTACGGAGTCCAATTCCACTTCAACTCGGCTATCAAAGACGTTAGCCAATCCGCCCTCGGAGCCAAAGCCGTGATCGTGGCCGGCGGCGACGATTTCCAAACGCTCTTTCCCGACCTCTTCGCCGAAGCGGGACTCACCCGCTGCAAACTGCAAATGTTGCGAACCGTGCCCCAGCCCGAGACTTGGGAATTAGGCCCATCCCTCGCCTTCGGGCTCACCTTTCGTCACTACCCGACCTTCAAGATCTGCGCCTCGCTCGCCGCCCTCAAAGCGAGAGTCGCGCAAGAAACTCCAGAGTTCGATCGCTGGGGTATTCACGTCATGGCTTCCGAAACCGCTACCCGCCAGGTCACGCTCGGCGACAGTCACGAATACGGTCTGGAAGTAGACATCTTTGACCGTTCGCATCTGAACGACCTAATCCTTAACTACGCCCGCGAATACCTCCGCATACCCGACCTCACCATTGCGGAAACCTGGCACGGTGTCTACGCTAAGCACCCCGCCGAACCTTACCTGCGGATGGCGCCAGCCGACCACATTCGCGTTGTGACAGTCACCAGCGGCATCGGCATGACGCTATCATTTGGACTCGCCGAAGAAACTTACCGCGACTTAGGACTCATTTAATGAAGATAAAGGCCGTCATTCTGGACTGGGCTGGTACGACCGTCGATTTCGGAAGTTTAGCCCCGGTCAAAACACTGCAGCGAGTGTTTGCCGATGCGGACATGCCCATCACCGAAGCACAAGCCCGACGGGACATGGGCATCGCGAAACGCGATCATATCGCCGCCCTGCTCGCAACCCTCAAAGCCGACCCGCACGACGTAGACCATCTCTACCAGAGCTTCATCCCCTTGCAATTCGAATGCTTGCGCGAATACTCGCAAGTCATCGATGGCGTTCCCGGCGTGGTGAACAGCCTCAAAGCGAAAGGAATCAAGATCGGTTCCACCACCGGCTATACTCGCGCCATGCTCGACGTCCTGGTGGAGCAAGCCGCCGCCCAAGGTTACGTTCCCGATTGCAGTTTCTCTCCCGAAGACGCCGGTTCTGGTCGCCCAAACCCCTTCATGATCTACGCCGCCGCCGTCAAAATGCAGGTCTACCCGCTGAATGCCATCATCAAGGTGGGTGACACCCCCTCTGACATCGCCGAAGGCTTGAACGCCGGAGTCTGGTCGGTCGGCGTCGCTGCCACCGGGAATGGCATCGGCCTGTCCAAAGCTGATTTTGCAGCGCTCCCGAAAGCGGAACAATCTCAAAGAATTCAGCTTGCCCGGCAGGAATTGAAAAACGCTGGCGCACAGTACGTAATCGATACTCTTGACGAGTTGCCCTCCCTGATCGAAGCCCTGGAAGCAAGGCCTGAACTTGTCTGAGCACTCATCCGCTGAAAAAGCCCTCGCCCCGCGCCAGATATTAGTGGTCGCGCTCCTCTTCGCAGGCTACGCCAGCTATTATTTCTGCCGCGCAGACCTTTCCGTTGCCCTGCCGATGCTCGCTGACGAGTTGAAACGCACCGGAATGAGTTCGGACGTCGCCATGATCCGCCTGGGCTCTATCGTCTCCTTCGGTGTCATGGCGTACGCCGCCGGGAAACTCCTGCTCGGAGGCTTAGGCGATTGGTGGGGCGGCCGCCGCAGTTTCCTGGGCGGCCTGGGGGGCGCAGTACTGTTCACCCTTTTGTTCACCATCGGCGGCGGCCTGCCCATTTTTACGATCGCCTGGATTGGCAACCGTCTCGTCCAAAGCATGGGCTGGGCCGGCTTGGTGAAGGTGTGTTCGCAATGGTTCTCTTTCAAAGCCTACGGAACGGTCCTGGGCATTCTCAGCCTCAGCTTCCTGATCGGTGACGCCGTCGCACGGGAATGGATGGGCCTGCTCATTGCGCAAGGCCATGGTTGGCGTTCGCTCTTTTATCTGGCGGCGATCGTGGCCGGCGTCGTGCTCATCGCGAACCTGCTCTTCCTGAAAGAGTCTCGAACCGCGCTGGGTTTCAGCGAACCGCAGGAAAATCCGCTCAATGTATTCGAAAACCAGAGCAAAGGCAAACCCGGCTGGCGGACTCTACTGGTTCCGCTGCTTAGCAATCGGGGTTTTCTAATCGTCTGCTTCCTGTCGCTCTGCACCACCATCGTCCGTGAAACCTTCAACACCTGGACCCCCACCTACCTGCACAAATTCTTCGGCTACACCGACAGCGCCGCCGCCAGCATGAGCGCCATCTTTCCCACCCTCGGCGCCGTCTCCGTACTGATCGCGGGCTTCGCTGGCGACCGCCTCGGCGTCAACGGCAGGTCCATCGTTTTCCTGCTGGGCATGTTGATGACCGCGGCAGGATTAGGCGCAATGACCGTGCTGCATCCCGGTACACAAGGTATTTTGCCCATTGTTCTCATTGGAATCGTGGGCCTTGGCCTTCTCGGACCCTACTCGTACCTCGCCGGAGCAATGGCTCTCGACTTCGGGGGCAAACAAGGCGGAGCCACTTCCTCCGCCCTAATCGACGGGATTGGCTACCTTGGCGGCATCCTCGCCGGAGACACAGTAGCGCGCCTCTCCGTCCATTACGGCTGGAGCGGCGTCTTCATCGCCATGGCCGCCGTCAGTACAGCCTCCGCCTTAGCCGCCGCGTTGCTGTTCCATTAAAAAGCATGTACACGTATCGACCAGCGGGCGAGGAGCACGCCGAACACCGAGCCTATCAGCAATGTGGCCACCACTAAGTACTTGTACACCGCAGACCGTTTCGCCGGAAGCGGCGAATTGTTGTCGCGTGCGCGTGTAGTTCAAGATTGTTCAAGATTAAGGACAGGTAAACGGCGACGAACAGACCCAGGAGGTAAGTCGGTTTGCCTTGCACGAGCCGGAGCGCTCCACAGCAAAAAAGCAGGCTGCCAACCATGAAAATACGAATGGCCTGCTCCGGGAGTTATTCTTCCAGAACCTCGGCGACGGTCCACTCACATAATTCCGGAAACACATCGGATCCCAGGCCTGTCTCGTCCATCGCCTTGAAGCGCGGTCCCGTAGGCAATGGCAATCTGTTCGGGTAACTCCCGCCGTAGGCTCGGACTCTCCTTTAAAAATTCTGCGATGTGATTACGTTGGATTCGCATGGTCAGTCCCCAGCTTCGCGTCTGCGTTTCGGGCTGGTAACGAGTCTTCAGCATATGCATAATGAGCACTTCGAGGGCGCTCCTCAGTTCCCGCCGTTCCGCCTTGCCCAAGTCCCTCACCTCGTCTGCTAGCGGAACCCGGTCGATCTCGCTAAAGCGGCCGTCTTCGATAGCCCCGCCGTGTCTTCAATCCAGCCGGCGTAGTCGTCGGCGTAGGATCTGGGCAATGCGGGCAGACTGCTTCTGATTTCTGCCATCGTTTCCGTTCCTTCCAGCGGCGGCCCGCTAACCCTTCGGCTTGCGGCAATGGTTAGGCGCCACCTTCTGAGCTACATCCAGCTTACGAATGCTGATGCTGAAGCCGGCAGCGCGGATCTCTCGCAATTGATTCTCCCTGGTTTCGACTGTCGTGGACACGCGGACATAAGCGAAGACTCTCGACACGCCGTACTTGACGGCTGTCCTGATATCTCCGCGTACTCACTTCAAACAAACTACCGTCAGTGCATCATAGTGAAAGCGGCCGCACAGCTTTCACCTCGGCCCTCACAGGAGACACATGCCATCAGTAGCAGACGAAGTCGTATCAATCTTTGCCAAACGAGGAGAATCCGCCTACTATGGCGAGGATGTTTCGCAGTTGGAACACGCGCTTCAAGCGGCTCTCTGCGCTCAAACCCAGGGAGCAAGCAAAGCCCTTATCGTCGCGGCGCTGGTTCATGACATCGGTCACCTGTTGGATGATGGTCCGGAAGACATCGCCGATCAGGGCATCGATTCCAAACACGAAGAAGTGGGCCGCAGGTGGCTCGAAGGCCGCTTTGGCAAAGAAGTTTCAGAACCCGTAGCGCTCCACGTCCCGGCGAAGCGATATCTCTGCGCTACTAACGCCAACTATCTCGCGAAGCTTAGCCAAGCCTCCATTCAGAGCCTCGCGCTGCAAGGCGGCCCCATGTCTTTGGAGGAAGTTCGCGAATTCGAGGCAAACCCTTTTCACAAAGAAGCCGTTCTCCTTCGCGGCTGGGATGACGAAGCCAAAATCCCCAAGATGCCCACACCGCGAATCCAGGATTACCGGCCCTTAATCGACGAAGTCGCAAAAGCGCAAGCCTAAAATAACAGCATCTGCTCTTGCTCTGGCGGCTGCACCGGGAGACTTTCCACATCCCGCCGCTCAATGCCAACTTTCTCCCGGATGGTCCCAATTAACTTGCTCATGCGCTCCGGATAGGCGCCTCGAAGATAAGCGCCGTTGCGATAGCTCACCTCATATTTCCTCAGATACTGCGGAAACCGTCGCGCGACAAACGGCAGAAACACCTTGTGCGCCGACGGTTGCAGGAAAAGAACGCCCGCGCCAAACTGCGTCGCTCCAGCAACTTTCGCAGCCTGCGCTACCTCGGTAAGGTTTTCCTCGCTGTCCGTGATCATCGGCAGAATTGGACTGGCAATCACACCTACGGGAACGCCGGCTTCCGCCAATTCTTTCACTGCCTTAATCCGCAAATCAGGACGCGGCGCAAAGGGTTCCGTCAAACGCGCCAATTCTCGTCGCATGGTCGTAACTGTCACCGACACTCTGACACAATTCTGCTTCGCGATCTGGACGTACAAATCAGCATCCCGGCTCACCAGATCCGACTTCGTCGTCACAAACAGCGAGAGTCCCCTCGCACTGTTCGCCATCACCTCAAGGCACTTGCGCGTCAACTTAAATTTCCGTTCAGCCGGCTGATACGGATCAGTGGCAGTACCCAATCCAATAATCTGCCCAGGCTTCACCGACCGCACTTCCTCCTCGAAAGACTGGGCATCCCAATCCTTGGCATAAATCTCGGTCTCGAACGAATCCGAGTCCCGCCGCTCAAGAAACTCGTGTGTAAACCGGGCATAGCAGTATTTGCATCCGAACTCACAACCCCGGTAGGGATTGATGGTCCAGTGAAACGGAACCCGGGTCGAGTGACATCGATTCAGCCACTTCCGAGTAGGCAGAGTTCGGTACTCAACTCGCTGTTTGCCGGCAATCAACGACCCTTCGGCCGCCATCCGGGCTATACCCACGAGTGCAAAAGGAGAAGAAGAAGCTGCTTGCAGCATAGGAAAAATTCCTCTGCTGCCATATTCGCCTTTTATTCGCTTTCTGTCAAGAAGGCGCTTTTCTACGAGGCCAGGAGCGAAATTACGCCCTTCTGCCGCAATCCATTCAAGGCCAGCCCATGCCGTCCGCGAACGCCCGTTTTCTCGAAAATATGCTTCAGGTGGATCTTCACCGTTCCCGGCCGGATGCCGAGTTCCTGCGCGATCTCTCGATTCTTGTAGCCTTGCTCCACAAGCTCCATCACCTGGTGCTCGCGCGGAGTAAGGTCGGGTCGAATTTGCGTTTCCACCGCCGCCGATTCACGAAAGACCGAGTCCTGCATCCAACTGCGGCCCTGCGAAACCGCTCGCAGGCAGGCCAAAACCGTGTCAATGTCCGCCGACTTCCGGATAATTCCCTTGGCGCCGGATTGAAGAAAGCGCAAAGCCTCGGCTTCTGTAACCGACATTCCCCAGACAATCACCGCCGGCACAGTCGACCGCGCTTGGCCATGTTCAGCCGGGAGTTGGCTGAGCGCGTCCAGAACGGTTTTTGCCCCTAGTCCCTTATCAATAATGAGAACATCAGTCTTGTCCGCGCCCGAACTCAGCATCCATTCGGCAGGCGTTTCATGCGCCGAACCAAACTTGAGGTCATCCGTGCCCGACAGTAAGTGCTCCAGCCCGTGCACAGTCAAGGGCTGCGTCTCACAAATCGAAATAATCTTCTTGGTGGTACTTACTTCCATATCCATCCCTCTACCTACACTCCTTATCGGCGGACAGGTTCCACTACTTGAGTGCTAAGCGGGATGTATTACTCTCCCCTCCGGGAAGAAAAGCCTGGTAACGGAATAAGCCCCAGTTCAATCTCTTCACAGATGAAGAAACTATCCGTGCTTGTCGCAGTATCACTGTTAACGGTAAGTCTGGTAGGCTGCAGCTCGTCCGATCAGGAAAAAGCCCGCGAGGATGCGCGCAAAACCGCCGCCGAGGTCAAAAGCGATGCACATGACCTGGCTGGCAAAGTGGACAACGCCCTAAAGCCCGACGGGCGCAGCGCCTCAGAAAAGCTGGAGACCGCTCGGGTAAAGCTGGATCAGGCTACCCTGCTGGCCAAGGTGAAGACTAAATTAGCGGCTGACGTCGGGGCGTCAACGCTGACGAACGTCACCGTGAACGCCAATGGAAGCATTGTCACACTCAACGGATCGGTGTCCAGTGCCGATCAGAAAAGCGCCGCTACACGTTCGGCATCACAAGTGGAGGGCGTGACACAGGTTCAGAACAATCTGACGATTCAGCCCTGAAGACTAAAGAACGTTGATGGTGCCCCTGCACTTCGCAGTGCCGCATCCGCAAGGCACCCGCTCCACTTTCTTATCGAAGTGGTAGTCCACCGTCAGTTCCTCGCCCTTCTTGATATCTCGAAGACTCATATAGATGATGTGGCCTTTGATGATCCGGGCCACCAGGTTCGGCTCACAGGAGTGGTTGATGTACTGCGCGCCCGACCCATTCACTGAGCCGTCAATGGTCCAGTAAGGATCGAGGGTGAAGAGATAAATCATCTCACTCGCCTCAGCCCGCTTCTTCGTCTCGCGGCGATTGATGCGTTCCCCCATATACTCAATGACCTTATGCCGCGCCGGGATATTCTCCGCTGCGTAAACGCCCCACCGATGGATCTTCGATGGGGCTATCTTGATTCGGTAGCACGTATAACGTGCATCAATTTGAGGGGTACCGTTCGCTGTCTTATTAGTCGGAACAGCTGTCGAACTCGCCATGCTTCCGACAGATTAGCGAATCTTGTTTTACTTGGCTATACTTCACTGAGCTTTTTCTTGCAATACCGTGACAAGTTCCTGCACAGCGTCGGCGCTCTTCTTCAAAGCAGCTGTTTCAGCTTCATCCAACTTCACTTCGTAGATCTTTTCAACGCCTTGCTTGCCCAGTTTCACCGGCACTCCGACAAAGAGTCCGGTAATTCCGTACTCGCCTTCCAGGTGCACGGCGCACGGCAGAACCTTCTTCTTATCCTTAAGAATCGATTCCACCATCTCCACCGTCGAAGCAGCCGGAGCATAGTAGGCGCTGCCCGTCTTCAGATACTTGACAATCTCGGCGCCGCCGTCACGCGTACGCTGCACCAGCCGGTCAATCGTCGCCTGATCAGTCAATTCTGATAGCGGAATACCGCTGACATTGGTGAACCGCACCAGCGGCACCATGGTGTCGCCGTGACCGCCCAGAACCATCGCCGTCACGTTCTCGAAGGATACCTTCAGTTCCTCGGCAATAAAGGTTCGGAAGCGCGCTGTATCCAACACGCCGGCCATGCCGATCACTCGCTCGCGCGGGAAGCCTGAGACTTTCTTCGCCGTCCAGCACATGGCATCCAGCGGATTCGTCACCAGCACCAGGATGGCGTTGGGCGAGTACTTCACGGCCTGCTCGGTGGCTGTCTTGACCACCTCATAATTCGCCATCAGAAGATCATCGCGGCTCATGCCGGGCTTGCGCGGGAATCCGGCCGTGATCACGACAATGTCGGAATCGGCCGTCTCCTCATAACCGTTCACGCCCGTAATGGCGACATCGTAACCTTCTACCGGAGCCGACTCCAACATATCGAGTCCTTTGCCCTGCGGAACTCCATCCACCACATCCACTAAAACAACATCAGCCAGTTCCTTGGCAGCGATCTTCTGAGCGGTATTCGCGCCCACGTTACCCGCGCCAATAACCGTAACTTTCCTTCTCATTTTGCTCCTGCTCCAAATCGAAATCGCAGTATAACAGCGCCCCGCAAAAGCGGTCACTCTTGTCTGACCCATCTGACCAGCCTGATAAGTCAGACCGCTCCGATACGTCGGATTAGTCAGACTCCTCTGATACATCAGAGCTATCAGAGACATCAGAGGAGTCTGACTAATCCGACCGGTCAGACCAGCCAGTCAGACCACCCGACCACTAGCGCAAATCCGCCAACCTCTCCGGCATATCCGCGAGCACATAACTCATCACCGCCAAAGAAGCAACATTCGCCTGAAACTCCTGCGCCACAATCTTGTCAAAACTGTCCGCATTTGTATGGTGCCAATCAAAATAGTGCGTGCCCACCGTCCGAACGCCCAAACCCGGCACCCCGGCCATCATCAAAGGAGCAATATCCGCTCCGCCGCCGCCCGGCGAAACCTTCCCGCCATCTAAACTAGCCAGCAACTTCCCAATCTCTTCCACTCGCGCAAAAGCTGCCGCGGAAGGCGGAGGAATATTCCCACCCTCTTCACTAGCCCCACCGGCCGCACTCGCCCGCCGAGCCCCGCCGCCCGACCCGAAACCGAACCCCACCGGCTTCTCCGCCCCACCGTCCATCTCGATCGCCGCCACATGCCTGGTCGCGCCGTCGCCCACCATCTCGCGATACGCACGGCCACCCGCGCCGCCGTTCTCCTCGTTCACCCAAAACACCACCCGAATCGTCCGCCGCGGCCGCAGCCCTAACTTCTTCATCAGCGCCACCGCTTCAAAACGTCGCCATAATCCCACTGCCATCATCATTCGCGCCCTGGCCAATGTCCCACGAATCAATATGACCGCCCAGCACCACCACTTCCTCCGGATGCTCACTCCCCCGAATCTCGCCCATCACATTATGCGAAGCCGCATCCGCTTCCCGGTGCGCCTCCATCATCAGCCTTACCCTCACCGGTGTCCCCGACTTCGCAATCCGCTCCATCATCGCGGCATCTTCCACACTCACCGCCGCCGCCGGAATCCGCATCACATCCGGCATGTATTCCAGCGTGCCGGTGTGCGGTGTCTGCAAACTCACGCCCGTCATCGAACGCACCAGCACCGCTTTCGCCCCCAGCTGCGCCGCAATCGACGCACCCGAAATGCGGTACATCACCGTCCCGCCATAGCCCTTCCACTCAGGATTGAAAAGGACAATCTTGCCCTCCACCTTCTCGCGCCCCATCGCCTTCAGCTCGTCGAACGTGCGCGCCACCACAACGTCGCCAGTAACCCCTTCCTCCGGCGTACCCACACTCATGCCCAGCCCAATCATCGTCAGCGGCTTCTCAACGGGAGCCAGCATTACAGCCGATTCCCTGCCCCGCACCCAATGCGGAACCATCACCGGAGGCGTCTGCACGTTCTCGAGACCCGCGTTCTTCATCTCGCCCGCCGCCCACTCAATCGCACGCTCCAAAGAGGCAGTGCCGCTCAGGCGGTTCCCAATGCGGTCGCAAAGATACTGCAAGCGCGCCATACCCTCCTGGTCGGCCATTGCCGCGTCAATCAGCTTCTGGGCAGTGGGTCCGTAACTCTCTGAGATTGTCTGGTTATTGGCAGCGAACATACACGTTCCCACCAGCAACAATACGAATGCTCTGTACATGGGTTTCACTGTAGCTTACGTGAAGTTCGATACGATATGTGCGAATGACACGAAGAACCGCACTCGCCGCCGCAGCCGGCACGGCCCTCCTGCCCGCCCTCAAGGGTTTCGAACCAAACAAAGCCGGACGCCTAAAGCAGTCGGTCTGTTTGTGGTGCTACAAAGGCATGAGCCTCGACGAACTGGCTCACAATGGCGCCAACTTCGGCCTGAGCGGCATAGATCTCGTCGACTACACCCAATGGGAAACCGTCCGCAAGTATGGCCTTACCCCCGCCATGACGCCCGGAGCGGGAACCATCCCCGACGCCTGGAATCGCAAAGAAAATCATGACCGGCTCGTGGAAGAGATGCGCACCAACATCGAGCGCGCCGCCGCCGCCAAAGTTCCCAACGTCATCACCTTCTCCGGCAATCGCAAGGGCCTCGCCGACGACATCGGCAAAGAAAACTGCATCATCGGCCTGAACCGTGTCAAGAAAATGGCCGAAGATTCCGGCGTCAACATCTGCATGGAATTGCTGAACAGCAAGGTCAACCACCACGACTATCAATGCGACCACACCGCCTGGGGCGTCGATGTGATGAAGGGCGTAGACTCGCCAAGGGTGAAACTGCTCTACGACATCTATCACATGCAGATCATGGAAGGCGACATCATCCGCACCGTCACCGATAACATTAAGTACATCGGCCACTTCCACACCGGCGGCGTCCCCGGCCGTCACGAACTGGACGACACGCAGGAACTGCAATGGCGAACAGTCGCCAAAGCCATCGCCGACCTGAATTACCAGGGCTACTTCGCCCACGAATTCATCCCGACGAAAGATCCCATGACTTCACTCAAGCAAGCCATCGATCTGTGTAACGTCTAAGCAACCCAGACTCGGCAATCAGATCTCCCTGACAGACAAAGCCGCTAACAGAACCGCGACTGTGAAGGAGCGGCCTCTCCCAGCCCGCAACACTGTCCAGGAGCCAATATCCGCCTGCTCAAAAATGAATCGAAGCCCTCATTGCCGAGCCATGGAAAACCTCTGGCTGGAAGCGTTTCAAAAAGCCGTAAACGCCGACTGGCTAGCCCGCCGGGCCGAACGCCACTCTTCCGACCTATTCAATTTAAACCCAGGGCTAATCGACTGACTGCCGAACAACAGAAACTTCTAGCCTTGGCCAATCGCTACAGAAGCGCCAACACGAACGCCTGAACCAAAGCCCGCAAAGCCATCGAAGACAACCGAAAAAACTGCCGCGCCGAGGCCCCCCATGCCGTCACACCCAATCCCCGACCCGACCTGGACTTCGAATCCGACGACGACATAACCAAAGAACTCGAATGGATCCGCAAAGAAGCCATCCGCCTGGGCTTCGCCAAACCCCAACGTAACCCCAACCGGCAAAAAGACTGACTACTCCGTTCCGAAATCCCGAACATCTCCCTCACACCAACCCATCCTTCAGCAGAACGGCGAACGTAAGCGACCCGACCCCTCGAAGCCCCACTCAAGCCTTTGTCAGCAAAGCAGCACACCCGCCCACTTCGTTCCGTAATCCCCCACTCCGTTTCGAAATCCAACACCTACCATGCAATAACAAAACAAGTGCCGCCGCCCGAACTCATCGCCCAACAGCTCGAAGCCTTCAAACAAAACCCCACCGACCCCAGCCTGGCCTGCAACCTGGCCGACCTACTCCTAGAAAACGGACGCTGCACCCAAGCCAAAGCCCTTTACGAACATGCCCTTCAATACAATCCAACCCTGCTCCGAGCCTGGTACGGGGCCGGCTGCGCCGACACCGACAAAGCCGAATTCGCCACCGCCAGACACTTCTTCGCCCGCGCCGTCGAACTCGCCCCCGAATGGCTCCAAGCCCGCCACAACCTCGCCCGCGCCCTCTACGAACTCGGCCACGTCGATCAAGCCTTCACCGAATTCCAGCACTGCGCCCATCTGGACCGCGAAGGCAGCGAACACTCCCGCTCGATGCTGGCCGTCATCGCCCCAGGAGTCCCCCACCTGGATCAAGCCGGCATCCTGGCCGTTCGAGCAAATTGGGCAAACCCAACTTTCGAAACCCCCGCCAGACCACCACAACCCAAACCACGACAACTCAAACCACCCCTCCGCATCGGCTATCTCTCTTCCTTCTTTCAAAGAGACAACTGGATGAAGCCAGTCTGGGGACTCATCAACGCGCATGACCGGCAGAAAGTCAACATCACCGTGTTCTCCGACTGCCCGCTCAACCAAATCCAACACGGCTACCACCCACACGCCACGGACCGCTATTTCGACATCTCCAACACGCCGAATCCTCAACTCCGAGACCTGATCAACAACTCCGAAATCGACATCCTGATCGACCTCAACGGCTACAGCGATATGCGTCGCCTGCCGCTTTTCGCTCAGTCCCTGAACCCGGTAACCATCGGCTGGTTCAACATGTACGCCACCACCGGCCTTCCCGGCTTCGATTACCTGATCGGAGATCACCAGGTCCTGCAACCGGACGACGGCCGCTTCTACTCCGAACAACTCCTCCGCGTACCGGGAACCTACTTGCCCTTCCAGGTCACCTATCCTGTCCCGCCCATCGCGACGAGGCCTACCGGACCCAGACCTCTGGCTTTCGGCTCACTCGCCTCGCAGTACAAAATCACGGATCAAGTCATAGAGGCCTGGGCTCAAATCCTGACCGCGGCGTCGGGAACGACACTGCTGCTAAAAAACAAACACCTCGCCTCACCCAGCACGCAGGACGACCTGCGAACCCGATTCGCCCAATTCAGCATTCCCGCCCATCGTCTGATCCTCGAAGGTCCCGAAGATCACTTCGACTTCCTGAAAGCTTATGACCGTATCGACGTCGCGCTCGACACCTTCCCCTACAACGGAGGCACCACAACCTCGGAAGCCATCTGGCAAGGCGTGCCCGTCCTGACTTTCCGTGGCGATCGCTGGGCCTCCCGGACCAGCGCCTCAATTCTCCAGGCCGCCGGTCTCCAGCGGTTCATCGCCGAAAACCAGGCCCATTTCATTCAACGAGCCATCGAACTAGCCAGCAGTCCCGATACAGTTCATGAACTGGCAGCTCTCCGCGGCACAATGCGCGAGTCACTGCAAAGCTCTCAAGTCTGCGATCTCGATAGCTTCGCCCGAGCCATGGAGGATCTCTACTTCAGCGCCGTCACGGGCGTGCGCCACTCGCGCCACTGAAGATAGGCAAAGCCACTCACCATCGTCACTGCAAAGAAATAAGGCGTCATGTTGTAAGGCCAATCCGGAACCGGATAAACCGTCACGAAAAGGACCGGCAGCAGCGAAATGGTCCCCAGCCACGGCGCCACCGCATGCTGCCAAACGGAGAAGTCGGCCCGCTGCTCGCGCCTCATATAACGAGTCAGGGCGAGGTTCGACATCACGTAAATAACAATGACAGCCAGCGTGGCCATGGTCTCCAAAAAGCCGAAGATGTAATCCGGCCGCAGCAAGAGTCCCACCAGCAGAATCGCCGTCATGCCCGCAACCTGCACAAAGGCAATCGCAAAAGCAGGCGTGCGATGCACCGGATGGATGAATCCAAAGCTGGCGGGAAGCGTTCCAGCTCGTCCCATGGTGTACATCACCCGGGACGCCGCATTCGTACACGCCAGACCAACGGCAACCGCGCTGTTGATGATCGCCAGAACCACCAGCCACCAGCCGGCGCCCCACAGAGCATGCCCCAGAACATAGTAAGGATTAGGATTCGCCGCAAACGCCGCCATGTTCCCGGTTCCCCAACCCACCGCGCTCGCGTAGGAAGTGAAGATGTAGAAGGCGCCAATGCTGCCCAGCGACAGCATGATGGACCGCCCAATCAGTTTGTTCGGAAGTCGCGCTTCCTGCGCCAGCGGTGCGGGCGCTTCAAAACCGCTGAGAGCCAGAATCGAAAACACCATGCCGGCCAGAATGCCCGAAAAATGATGGGGCGACGCAGCCGGGTCCAGCGGCGCAACGTAGCTCGAACCAGGTCCTGGGTGAATCAGAAACGTAATGGCCAGGGACAACATGATCAGCAATTCCAGGCCGCCTAGCAAAGCTGTCACCCACGCCGACAACTGGATGCCATGGTGAGTGAGCGCCCAGATCAGCAGCGTCGTCGCCAGCGCGATCGCCCACCACGGTATGTTCACGTGGAACTGAGTCTTTAACATGTCCGCCAGCAGGTAACCCAGAAACCCCGTGCTTCCAGCCGCGCCCAAGACCTCATAGATCAGGTAGCTCCACGTCGCCAGAAATCCGCTGCGGTTGCCGAGTCCGAGAGTCGCGAACGAATAATAGCCGCCGCTGGATGGCACATAGCGTGAGAACTGCGCCACCGTGTTTCCGATAAAGAAACAGATCACCGTGGATAGCAGCAAAGACAGCGGCATCACTGGTCCGGCCTGAGCCGCAATAATCGGGAATGTGAAGACAATGTTCGTCGCGGGCGCAATATGCGTCACACCCTGGAACACAAGTTCCAGCAAGCCCAGCGAGTTACGTCTCAGCTGTGAAGGTTCGGTCATGGGCCGCGCTCTGCTACTGTTCCAGAGCAAGCACCGAATTTGGTTTTAGAAACAGCGGCGGCACAATGGCGCAGGTATTCGAAAGCGGCAGAACTTCTCCCGGCAAGTCGACGCCCAACACCTTGGTCATGAACTCCCGTCTTGCCTGGCACCGGTTGTAGCATTCGGGCGCATGCTCTTTCAGCTCGGCCCGCAGGTCTGAATCCGCAACCACAATTCCGTCCTCCATCCGGGTCGAAAAGTACCGAGTGGATTGTGGAATCACATCCACCTGAATCGCCATGCCGGAAGCCACCGGAATCTCGGAACCTGCATAGAATGGCGAACTCATCCATTCGTCCAGATGAATCAGATGACCGGGATTTAGAAAGATACCGAACTGATCGAACGGCAAACGCTGCTGAATCAAGTCGAATACCATGTGTCCTGGAGTGCCCGGTTTCATGACTTCAAACCATTCACCAAGCGCCTCGAAATAAGGCCCCGCAAAGGTGGGAATGTAATCGCGCGCCGCCTCGGGCAGATCTTCAACAGTCTCAGCAACCCAACCCGCGCGGCAGATGTTGCTGCCCCAATAGGCAACATTGAACGCGAGCGGCTGTCCTCTCGAAATAATCTGTCCGCTCGGTCCGCACAAACCAAACTTGGCCCTGTCGCCCGTTCCAAATGTCACGTGGCAGCTCAAAGGTTCGCCGTTAAGCCGCGCCGCCTCCATCACCTGATGATCAGTAATGCCCTCTCGAAGCGCGAAGATCATCCGCTTCACCGCTTCCGCCGCCTGCCCGTTCGAATACTCAAAAAACGCAATCTCAAAGGGGGAACACTTCGCCCGCAATCCGTGTCCTGGATGCATCAGCAAATCAGTCGCATTGAAAACCTGGTCCGGACCGGCCAGATCCCGCAGCGTATCCGCAATGTAAGAAGGGATGTCCAGCGCATGCGCCGCATCCGGATGCTCTGAGTGCAGGAAATACTTATAGCCCACCACGCCAACCTGCGAATCGGGCCCAATCCCTTCATCCAGGAGGATCCGCAACAGAGCGCGGCTGCTCTCGCGTGGCTGGCCCAGCAGAGAAAACGACTGAAAGCGCTCATGCCGCAGCAGCCCCGCGTTATAGAGCGAGCTGATGCCCAAATACCCTTCGCATTCGTTGCCCACCAAGATTAGCGGCTTGCCGGCCATCCCGACAATCAAAAGCGATTCCTCAAAGCGAGGGTCGAAACCGGTGAGATAAGCAAGATTGGCAAAATGCTCACGGTCGCCATAGACCACCACATGGGTCAGCCGGCGCTCTTCCATGGCGGCGCTCAGGTTTGCGAGCCGCGCCTGCAACTCAGCCAGCGGAGCCGGCGGTGGGCAAGCGGCCACGCCAAAATCAGGCCATTCGATCTCAATCAAACGATGCTTTCGCGGTTTCGAAGTCATAGGAGGCTTACTGGATAATAGTTGACAAACCATGAGTTATCAACCAAGTAGCAAACGATATGACGACGCCGCGTTCCGCCGTTGTGGCCAATCCGGCTTAGTCCTGCCGCCAATCTCGCTAGGGCTCTGGCAGAACTTCGGCGGAGAAGATGTTTTTGAAACCGGCCGCGCCGTCGTCCGCCGCGCCTTTGACCGCGGCGTCACCCATTTTGACCTGGCAAACAACTACGGCCCTCCCTACGGATCAGCCGAAGAGAACTTTGGGGAGATACTCAGAAAGGATTTTCGCGACCACCGCGATGAGATGATTATTTCCTCCAAAGCCGGCTGGGACATGTGGCCCGGCCCCTACGGCGTCGGCGGGTCCCGCAAATACCTCATCGCCTCTCTGGATCAAAGCCTCAAGCGCATGGGTCTTGAATATGTCGACATCTTCTATTCCCACCGCCCGACCGATGACGTGCCGCTTGAAGAAACCATGGGCGCGCTCGCGCATATGGTGAAACAAGGCAAGGCGCTCTACGTCGGCATCTCTTCCTACGGACCCAAGCGCACCCGCCGCGCGTCTGAGATTCTTCGTTCGGAAGGTGTCTCACTGCTGATTCATCAGCCGTCCTATTCACTCTTGAATCGTTGGGTTGAAAACGGGCTGCTGGACACGCTGGAAACGCTGGGCGTCGGCTGCATCGCCTTTTCACCGCTGGCGCAGGGACTGCTTTCAGACAAGTATTTGAAAGGCGTCCCGGAAAATTCGCGCGCCAAGCAGAACGGCAGCTTCACCCAGGACTTCTTGAATGAACAGACTCTCGGCCAGGTTCGCGCCCTGAACGAAATCGCCAAATCCCGCGGCCAAAGCCTGGCGCAAATGGCCATCGCCTGGGTCTTGCGGGACAAGCGCGTCACCTCCGCTCTGATTGGCGCCCGCAACGTAGCCCAGATGGATAATTCGTTGGACTCACTGCACAAGCTGCATTTCACTCAAGACGAATTGACAGAGATCGATATCCACGCGAAAGACGCTGGCATTGATCTCTGGCGAGAGGTTTCTACTGAGTAGCCGCCGCTACTGCTCGTAACTGACGAATCCGATTTTGCTGGAATCAGGGGACCACGAATTCACGTTGATGGTTCCCTGCCCTCCAAAGAACTCCGCCAGAGTGCGCGGCACAGGCCGTGTGATCTGATCACCGGGCAGCGGAATCATCTGCAGCTTCACCGTTGTGTGGTCATCGTGCCCCGCCGTTCCCTTCGGAAACGCAATGAACACCAGCCATTTCCCGTCCGGTGAACAATGCGGAAACCAATCTTCTTCATCCTTGTTCTCAGTCACCTGCTGAGCGAGCTTATCGTTCGGCCCGGCGCCATCCGCCGGCATGCGCCAGATCTCCCACTTGCCTGATCGATCTGAATTGAAGTAGATCCATTTGCCATCCGGTGAATAATCGGGGCCATCATCGTAACCGGGACTCGTTGTCAATTGCTGCTGTGCCCCGCCCCCAGACGGCAACCGGAAAAGATCAAAATTACCGTTCCGCCGCGCCACGACAGCCAGCCACTTTCCATCGGGAGAGAACGCATGGAAATAGCTGGGCATCTCCGGAACCACCATCTTCGGCGTCCCGCCCGTGGAGGCAACCGTATAAACCTGAGATTCCTTGCCCGTCGCGCTGGATGAAAACGCCAGCAACTTTTCATCCGGCGAATACCCTTTATCGTTGTTGCAACGGCTGATGGAGCCCAGGTCAATCTTCTGCAGCTCCGGATTAGGCGCGGTCACAGGCAAATTCCACAAGTCGCCCTTGGAATTGACCAGCAGATACTTGCCGTCCGGCGACCAGTTTGGCGCTTCAATCATCTGGTCAGCCGAATAAACCACCTTTACCGATTGACTGTTCAAGTCATAGTAAGAAACGTTGCTGCGCTTGATGGGCGCTGGTTTTTTCTTCGGACCTTGCTGCGACTGAACATTGGAAAATATCGCCGTCTCAAGGACGTTTACATTGTGAGACCCTACAGCCAGCCCGACAAACACCGGGTCCTGCAAATTCACCGTGACCGGGCCTGACGATTTCAACTCCTCAGCCGGATTGCCGGCCGCCATCGTGAACTGGTTTCCGTGGCGTTCAATGCGAATGCGAACCGGCGCCTTCGCATCGGAACGAATCTCCTTCGTATCATCGGCGGCAACCGCGCGGTATTGCAAAGAAGTGAGCCCGTCCCCGTGCACCGCAACATCAGCGTAGGCCGCCTCTGGATCTAAACTTTGCCGGATCATAAGAGCCGCTTTTCGATGCGGCTCCATTCCTGCCCCAACGAAACTAACGTCTGCAGTTAACGTGATGTCTCCCGAAACTTTCGTGTAAACGAACTGAAACGCGTCCGCTTTGCCCCAAATATCTGCGCCGCCGCCTGACACTCGATACTCTTTTGTATCCGCCTGATACGAAGCGTCTCCAGGTTTTGGATTGACTCCGATATTCTGGTGTGCCTGGAAAACACCCAAAGTTGAGTCGTTCGTCTGTCTCCCCTGAATCAGACACGCGCAGCCCGCGACACCTAACAAGAAGTAGTGAGCCCAATGCCTTTTCATGATTGTTTGAACCTGCTTTTGGGATTATGCCTGGAACGGCCAAACCGAAGTGGTTGTGTAGCCACCATCGATTGAGATCACTTGTCCCGTAATGTAATTTGCCCCCGAACCACACAAGAACGCCGCCATGGGAGCAATGTCTTCGGGAGTTCCCATCCGAGGATTTGCCTGCGAAGCTCTCAGCCAGTTCTTCATCTCTTCCGCTTGCCACATGCTGCGGTTGAGATCCGTGAGGATGAAGCCGGGCGCAATGCAATTCACCTGGATGTCGTACTTGCCCCACTCCGCGGCGAGCGAACGGGTCAGCCCCGCCAACGCGCTCTTCGTCATTGCATAGACGGTGAGATACGGTAATCCGAGCAGCGACATCAGGCTTCCAATAAACACGATTTTTCCACCGTTCTTCCGCTCAATCATCCCGCTGCCCACCTTCTGAGTCAGCATGGTGAGTCCGGTGAGATTCGTTTCCAGCAGATAGTCAAGCTCTTGCTTCGTATATTGCTCGAAGCGTTTTCGGATATTTGTTCCCGTGACGTTGATCAGAATGTCGGCATCCGGCAAATCCGAAAAGGTCGCCGGATCATTGACATCCAGCCGCAAAGCGGAAGCTTGATGGCCTTCCTTCGTCAAAGCCTCAGCCTCGGCCTGCAACGAATCCAGGTTTCGCGAGGCCAAAATGGTATTCGCGCCTGATCTGGCCACTTCGCGGGCGATGGCAAGTCCGATACCCCGGCTGGCGCCCACAACCAGCGCTGTCTTGTTTTTCATCACCAGACAATTCTATAAACCGCGCCGCGCATATGATGAGGATCGTGCGGATGAACCGTTGGACGATGATCAGCTTGGCGTTCCTCGCAACGGTGGTGAATTATCTGGACCGCCAGACACTTTCCGTGGTCGCGCCGGTGCTGCTGGACCAGTTTCACATGGACAGCATCGACTATTCGCGCGTGGTCTCCGCGTTCCTGCTTGCCTACACCATCATGAATGGCGTTTCCGGTCCGCTGATTGACCGCCTCGGCACCAAGACCGGCTACGCCCTCTGCATGTTGTGGTGGTCCATCAGCTCGATTCTGCACGTTTTCGCCAGAGGCGCATTCAGTCTGGCAGCGTTCCGCTTTCTACTTGGCATGGGAGAAGCCGGTAACTGGCCCGCGGCAGTGAAGGTTGTGGCGGAGTGGTTTCCTGAGCGAGAGCGAGCGCTTGCCTCGGGCATCTTCAATAGCGGCGCAACCGTCGGCGTTATTCTTGCCCCTCCCGTAATTGCTTACCTGGTTTTGAGCTTCGGCTGGCGAGCGCCATTTTTGTTGGTCGGTACACTCGGCTTTGTTTGGCTGGCTGTCTGGCTCGCCGTTTACCGAACGCCTCCGGACGATGACCTCCGCAAACGTGCGCCCCAACCCGTCCTCCAGCTTCTACGCACGCGGTTCGTGTGGAGTTTCGCCCTCTCCAAAGTCTTCCTTGATCCAGCCTGGTACTTCTATATTTTTTGGTTCCCTGAGTATCTGAAACAGGTTCACAAATTCAATCTGGCAGCAATCGGAAAATTCGCCTGGATTCCCTTCTTCGTAGCGGCACTCGGAAACCTATTAGGAGGCTACCTCTCGCCAGAGTTCATGCGGCGCGGAATGGAAACGGCGAAAGCGCGGAAAATGGCTATCAGCGTCTTCGCCGTGTTGATGATGTTTTCAATCCCGGCCGTACTGTCGCAGTCGCCCTGGATTGCCACCGGCTGTGTAGCAGTCGCGATGGCGGGTTACACCGGAGCCAATGTGACACAACTGGCATTTACAGCAGATGCATTCCCGAAAGAATCAGTGGCTTCCGTTTGGGGCTTCGCCAGCATGGGCGCCGGATTTGGAGGAATGCTGTTCACACTGATCGCAGGCTGGACCATTCAGCATTTCTCGTACACGCCGGTATTCATCGGCTTCGGTTTAATCGCGCTGGTGAACTCCACAATTCTGTGGACGCTCACCGGCGCCATGCCTAAATGGGAAACGCAAGCGGCCGAACTGGCGATCCCGTAGCTCCCCGAATATTCATCGGCGCAGCGACGAATAGGAATTCATACAGGCCCTCCCGCGCTATCTCCTCCAGATTCAGAACTTCAATAATGTGAATGCCCGAATCCACCAGCAAATGGACATGCACCGGCATAGCAGGATTGGGTGTCAATTCAAATGCGACGGTATCCGCGCCGGCAGCGAAAATTCCTTGCGAGCTCAGCCACTTCGCGCCTTCCAAACCAGGACCCGGCGCAGCTACGTTGTTGATGTATTTCGCGGCATTCAGATAATATTGCGCCCAGCCAGTGCGAATCAACACCACATCGCCTTGCCGGATTCCAGCCTTTGCCGCACGGCCCAAATGGTCAGGAGTGATTTCGAAATCAGCCGGAAGCACCTCCGTGTTTTCTGTTCCCGCTACATCCAGCAGCACACCGCGCCGAACAATCGGAGCGATCGAATCGACTCCCAATTCAGCCATGCCATGCTCATAACTCTGCTCCACCTTCCGGCGGCCGTAGCAAAGGCCGTTGCAGGAGAAGTGGCTCAAAGAATCGATATGTGTCCCCACGTGCGTTCCCATCGCAATCGCATCAGCCGCTGAAGAAACGCCGCCCGGATAGAGGATTTCGCCGTGTTTCTTCGTCAGGCTGTACAGAAATGGAGGATGCGAGGGGTAATGCGGCATCCCTGTAAAATAAGGTTGGCCCAGATCAAAGGCCCGAGCAGTCAGAAGTGAATTCATGGGTTGAGATTTTTCAGATACGTGTTCCAGATTTCCGCCAGTTGCCGCCATTTTGAATCAGGCACGTCTTCTTTAGTGCTTTCCGTCTTATACACAAAGTAGAGCGCGGGAATGCCAATGCTGGGCTGCTTTTGCATATAGCTCCACCAGTCTTCCAGCGTTGTGGAAGAGGCGTTGTCGCAATCTACCAGGGGCCATCCGTCGATTTTTGAAATGTGGGCGCGAATGTCCATCATTTGCGGCACATCGCGCGCGCCATACCAGATATCGTTCAAGCGCAAAACGTCGGAGGACTCCCGGAACAACGGATTCGGAGTTTGAGTTTCCACCAGCGCATCCGGTTTCGCCTTGTGGGTTTCGTCGTAAAGAATGTATTGGAAGCGGCGGACGAACTCGATGCCAAAAAGCGCCGAGTGCATTTGAAGACTCGAACTTCTTGACACACCGCCCACCCAATCTTCCTTGAAACCATCGACTCCCAGGTCGGCAACCAGGTGCCGAATTTTAGCCCGCAGAAATTGCTCGTAAGCGGGATTGCTGACATCACCGGCGATAGCGCGGCCTCCAAGCTTTACGCAAAGCTCCTCAGGCACGCCTTCCTTATGAAAAGCCGGAACCCATAAGACCACGTGCCTTCTCTTTTCATGCTGCCGCTGGATGAAGCCTTTCATATCGGGCCATTTCTGCTCATCCACTTCGAACGTGCCGTACTGCTTCTGCCACTTGTCATCAATCACGACAGTTCCGAAAGGCAAACCGCGCTTTTCAATGACCGCGATCCATTTTTCGTAGTTTTCCTGCGTGGCTAGGTCATGCGGCTCAGTTTTGTGGTCTATGGCTTCTCTGGTTTGCTCGGCCCAGCCGCAAAATATGGGCTTATAGTGCCACGAAGCGTTTTGAAAGGGATGCTGGGTTCCAAAACTATTGTGATCAATCCAAGCCACGTATCTGCTCAGATTGTCGAATTCGTTGTATCCGAAGTGAATGGCCGCCACCGGCGACTGCCAGCCATCCACAGCCGAAGTGTAACCCGCGTAGTTGACCCAGAAAGAAGCACCGGCGTATTTCGATCCGGAATATTCAAGACCATTGAAGCTGTAATTACCGGGTGTGGTCCCTATTCCAACACTGGCCCAGGAATCGCCCTTCTGAAATGCTAAGAACAACGGCGGCGGAGCAAACAATCCGCCCATGAGATCGGGTTCATAAGCATTTAAAGCTTCGGACCGTTCGGCAAGAACACCAACTGATTGAGGCATCGCGATATGAAAGCGATACTGATCCGCGTGATTGGGCGCGGGAGAAAAGTAATTGGAAGCGTAAACGGTAGTGTTGGCAAAGACTCCCTGACTCGTCCCATTCGCCCACCGCTCAGAAATTCCGTTTGAGAAAAAATAGCAGCGGCCAAGAGGTTTTGTCCCTTTAGCGCTTTGCTGGAATTCAATGTGATCATCCAAAAACTTCCAGGTGAACTTGCGCTCGTTCCATATCGAACTATCCGCCGTCACCACCCACCGTTGAGGCCCCTCATCGCGAACCTGGATATTCGAAAGCTTTTCCTCTTCGTCTGCTGTCGAAAGACCCGACACCAAAGGCATCCGGAACATCAGGGTTCCGCTCTGATAGATCTCAAGGGAAGGATATTCGCCTGAGCCGGCTCGCACAGTGTAGGCGCTGCGCTCAACCGAACGAGTTTGGCCGCTCATCGCGAGCGAAGTGAAGACTGCCGCACACAGCAGTTGCAAAATGGTCTTGGCCATGGCCAAAGACTACTATAAGGTGACCAAACCAGAGCGAATGGCGAGCAATGACGCAGTGGCTACGATGACCCACAGTAGTATGCCTTGAGCCATTACGCGGGCGCCAGCCTTGCGAACTGTTTTCAGGCTGATCCCGGTTCCAATCAGAAATAGTGTTACCGCTAATCCCACATGGCTAATGCCGTTGAGCGTTTGAAATAGCGGGGCCCAGTAGGTGAACAAGGACTTGGCCGCGGCAGCCAGGCAGAAGAACAGGATGAACCATGGAATACTCACGCGAGACTTGCTTTTGCTCGCGAAAGCAGTAATCAGCGCCACAGGTACGATCCAAAGCGCACGCGTCAACTTCACAACCGTTCCCACAGCCAGAGCATGAGAGCCAAACTTCGCCGCCGCACCGATAACGGAGCTGGTATCGTGAATCGCCAAAGCTGCCCACAAACCGAACTGAGTCTGCGTCAGATGCAGCGCCAAGCCGATAGCGGGAAATAAGAAGAGAGCTACGGAGTTCAGTGTAAAGACCGTTCCCAGAGACATAGCGAGTTCTTCTTCATCGGGATTGGTAATGGGAGCAATCGCTGCAATCGCGCTACCGCCGCAGATGGCGGTTCCGGCAGTGATTAGGAAGGACGCTTTTGATTGCACCTTCAGCATTTTGCCGAGCACAATCCCGAGGGTCATTGCGGATGCAATGCCGATTGCCGTGTACAAAAAGCTCGCGCGTCCGGCAGTGACTACTTCACTGAAATTGATTCCGAACCCTAAAGCGATGACGCTCAGTTGAAGCAGCAATTTCGCCCAACTACGGCTTTGCTTTTCGAACGGATGAACAAAGATCATGCCGAAAAGAATTCCCGCGGCCAGCGCCAGCGGGGGGCCCACCAAGCCGGTTACAACCACACAGAGTCCTGTAAAAAAGAGGATCTTGCTCGTGACGCCTGTACTCATACTTCGAGTCTTGCCCGGAGCCGGTGTTCGGGTCCAACGAGTAATTCTGATGCCGGATTGGTTTTGCTTATCGCTTCGGCAGGGCCGGTAGGCGGCTCTGCAGAAATCGAAGCATGGTGGCTGCGGAACTGTCTAAGGCGGGGCTCCTGGGAGTGACAAAGGAGAAGCTGCGTTTAATAAGATTGCCTTTCAATCGAAGCGTCACCAGCGCGGATGATCCTGAACGGCGCGAGATAGCCCATTCCGAGACAAATCCTACGCCTAGACCTTCTTCCACGCAGGAAAGAATCGCTGCGGTGGAATCGAGTTCCATGGCGATGCGAAGCGAGCCCAGTCGAAGGCCGGCTTTTTGAATCCCTGCCTCCACGACATGCCGCGAGCCTGATCCGCGCTCTCGCATGACAAGCGGAACGTCGCAAAGCCGTTTGGGGTCGATTTCAGCTAGCCCGGCCCATTCGTGGCTACTCGGCACTATGAGTAACATCTCATCGTCAAACCAGCGTTCGAGTTTCAGATCGCGCCGCAGGAGTGGACCTTCAATCAGCCCCAATCCAAAGCGTCCAGTAGCAACACCTTCAGAAATTTGTTCCGTGTTTTCGCTGAAGACCCGAAGCTGAATTTCGGAGTATTTACGCGCAAACTCGGCCAGCATGGGAGGCAGCACATATTGAGCAATCGTCGTGGAAGCTCCCAGCACAAGTTCTCCCGCCGCGCCGCCTTTGAGACTCGCGATTCGATTCTCGGCCTCAGCGGCCAAGCTATGGAGTTGTTCGGCGAAATCAAGCAGTACCTTACCGGAGGCGGTGAGCGAAACTCCAGAAGCGCGCCTTTCGAACAATTGCACGCCGAGTTCCTCCTCCAGAGTCTTGATCTGAAGAGTGACGGCGGGCTGAGTGAGATACAGGACTTCACCGGCCTTCCGAAAGCTTAATTGCTCCGCCACCGCGCGGAATACCCTCAGCCGGAAATTCTCCAACACTTTACTTAAAGTTGCCTGAGGCAATCTTCCAGAGTGTCCAAGGCGAAATCAGCCTGGTCTTGATTGATGATCAGCGGCGGACAAAGGCGGATGCTATTGGGACCGCAGCCAAGAATCAACAGCCCCCGTTCAAACGCCAGTAACTCCAGGCGATTACGAAGCTCAGGTGCGGGTTCTTTAGTTTCTCGATCCATCACGAGTTCGAAGCCGATCATCAGTCCCCGGCCGCGCACATCCCCTACATGCGTGAAGACCTGAGGCCAGCGCTGCATTCGGCCCATCAGGTATTCGCCCATAGTGCGAGCGTTCTCCATCGCGTATTGCTCCAGCAATTCAACCGTGGTCAGCGCCGCGGCAATCGAGACGGGATTGCCACCGAAGGTTGAAGCATGTGCGCCTGGCGGCCAATTCATGATTTCGGCTCTGGAGATGGTAGCGGAAAGCGGCATACCGCTCGCAATTCCCTTCGCCAAGGTAACGATATCGGGCACAACTCCGAAATGCTCGGACGCAAACATGCGCCCGGTTCTGCCCATGCCGCTTTGCACTTCGTCGTGAATCAGCAGGATGCCGTACTTGTCCGCGACGCGGCGCAATTCATGATGGAACTTGGCGGGCGGGACGAGATAACCACCTTCGCCCTGAATCGGTTCCACGAAAATCCCGGCCACCTCGTCTGCCGGAAGGATGGTCTTGAACAACTGATCTTCCAGAACCTTCACGCATTCCACATTGCAAGTTTCCGGCTGTTTCCCGTACGCACAGCGGTAGCAATAAGCGTAGGGAATGTGCTGCACCGGTATAGATGGATGAAAGCCGCGCTTCTGGATCACCTTAGAGCCCGTCAGGGAGAGAGCGCCCATAGTACGGCCATGAAAACTGCCGAGGAACGCGATAAACTTATCTCGCCCTGTGTGATAGCGAGCCAGTTTGAGAGCTGCTTCATTGGCTTCGGCGCCGGAGTTGCCGAAATAGACACGGCGGGCCAAGTTTCCAGGAACAAGGGAAGCCAGTTTCTCCGCCAGGGCCACCATGCTTTCGTAGTAGAAATCGGTGCCAGACATGTGAAGAAACTCGGCCGCCTGTTTCTGGATAGCGGCCACCACGGCCGGATGAGAATGTCCAGTGGCGACAACGGCGATGCCGGCTGCAAAATCAAGGAAGCGATTGCCATCCACGTCCTCAATGATTGCGCCCTGACCGCGCCGCATGACCAGCGGGTAGCCGCGAGTATAGGAGGGCGACAGGACTTTGTGATCACGGGCGATGATCGATTGTGCAAGCGGTCCAGGCAGCGGTGTCAATAAATGCGGCAGAAGTTCAGACGGAACAGTTGAAATCGGCATGCGGTGGACGGCTCCTATTACATTCTAGGTAGGTAAATCGAAGAGTCTCTCTCATCGCTACAATAAGGGCGGATGCCGGAAGACATAAAGTCCAGCCCTAACTTCGAGGCGAGCCTTGAGGAATTGGAGCGGATAGTCAAGGAATTGGAGAAAGGGGATCTGCCTCTGGAGCAGAGCCTCACGTTATTTGAGGGCGGAATGAAGCTGAGCGGCGACTGCAGGAAGATGCTGGAAGAGGCAGAGACGCGCGTGGAGATATTGACGCGGCGGGGCAGTGAGGTCGTGCCGGCGCCTTTTAATCCTGACAAGCCGCAACGATGATGACCCAAGCAGAAACTATGACGCTGCAGGAATTCCTGGCGCACCAGGTGAAGGAGATTGATCTTGTTCTGTCGCACTGGGTACCTGGTGACACAGTGGACCCAATCTCTATCCACAAGGCTATGCGCTACAGCCTGTTCGCCGGCGGCAAACGCATTCGTCCTATTCTCGGCATCGCTGCAGCTCGAGCCGTTTCGGATGCTCCCAGCGGCGTTGAGAACGCCGTTTGTCCCCTCGAGTTGATCCACACGTATTCATTGATTCATGATGATTTGCCGGCGCTGGATAATGATGACCTCAGGCGGGGACGTCCCACCTGCCACAAAGTGTTTGGTGAGGCCATGGCGATTCTGGCCGGCGACTCGTTGTTAACGCTCGCTTTCGAGGTTTTGAGCAGGCTGCCCGTGACCAGCGCGGAGACCAGGATCCGCCTGGTTTATGAACTGGCGCAGGCGTCGGGAACAGTGGGCGGGATGATTGGCGGTCAAGTGCACGATATTGAAGGTGAACGGAAGCCGCCGACAGCCCATTTGCTGGACTCCATTCATCGCGCGAAAACGGGCGCTTTGCTGCGGGCTAGTGTCCGGATGGGCGCTATTTACGCGGGCGCCAGCGAAGAAGAACTAACGGCCCTGTCTGACTATGGTCAGCATGTCGGGCTGGCTTTCCAAATTGTGGACGACCTGCTGGATGTAGAGGAATCTTCAGAGGCGCTGGGCAAGACCGCAGGGAAAGACCAGGCGCAGCACAAGATTACTTTCCCGGCCGTTTACGGTTTGGAACGCTCGCGGGAAATGGCGGAGCACGAACGCCTGGCGGCGCATGTCGCTCTGCGAATGTTCGATGACCGGGCCGACCGGCTAAGGCAGATTGCCGACTACGTTGTGCACCGCAAGGCTTGAGTAAACAGAGATTAGACACCGCGCTGGTTGAACGCCAATTGGTAGAAACGCGCCAGAAAGCGCAGGCTCTCATTCTATCGGGCAAGGTGATGGTCAATGGGCAGCGCGCCGATAAGCCGGGACACTCCGTTGCCGATGATGCGCAAATTGAGGTGGAGCAAGGCCTGCGCTACGTGAGCCGGGGCGGATTGAAGCTGGAGGCGGCGCTTCAAGTTTTTGGGGTTGATCCCACAGGACGGGTCTGTATGGATGTGGGGACGTCGACCGGCGGCTTTACGGATTGCCTTTTGCAGCACGGCGCGCTGCGTGTGCACGCAGTAGACACCGGGGCCGGACAGATCCACTGGCGATTGCGAACCGACGAACGGGTTGTTCTGCACGAGCGAACGAATGCGCGCCACCTGAAGGCGGCCGATATTGGCGAGCCGGTGAGTCTGATTGCCTGCGATGTCAGCTTCATTGGCGTTTCCGTTCTGTTACCCGCGCTGGCCCCGCTGAGCGACGAATTCATCGTGCTGGTGAAGCCGCAGTTCGAAGCCGGCCGTGAATTTGTAGGTCCCGGTGGCATTGTTCGTGATGAAGCGGGACACAGAATCGCCTGTCAAAAGGTTAAGCAGGCGTTTACTGCGCTTGGCTTCGAAACTGAAATAACCGACAGTCCTATTCTTGGCGCAGAGGGCAATCGCGAGTTTCTGATGCACGCAAGACGCCCGGCAAGTTAACCTAGACCTTTGCGGAAGATCAATACAGTCGGAATTGTTTCGAAACCTAAGATTGCAAAAGGCTCGGAGTTAATCAGCGGGCTGCTTTCGTGGCTGGATGCGCGGGGCATTGAGTATCGCTGCGATGAGCAAACGGCGGAATACGCACAGCTTGACCGTTTCTTCCCACGCGAACAGGTGGCGGATGGAGCCGACCTGGTGATCGTGCTGGGCGGCGACGGTACGCTGCTCTCGGCTGCGCGCTGGATAGACGGCCGCGATATTCCACTGTTCGCCGTCAATCTGGGGCATCTTGGGTTTTTGACGTCTATCCGGCTGGAACAGCTCTACCCTGAGCTCGAAAGCGTGCTGGACGGCTCACACCGCATCGGCCGGCGTCGCATGGTGGATTGTGAACTGATCCGCGACGGCAGCCAGATTGCCAGTTATTCCGCTTTAAACGACGTAGTCATCACCAAGTCTGAGCTGGCGCGAATGATTGATCTGGATGCGCATGTGGACAATCATTTCGTAGCCGCTTACAAAGCCGACGGACTGATCATTTCCACGCCAACCGGATCAACAGCTTACTCGCTTTCGGCCGGCGGGCCGGTTATTTTTCCTTCCGTAGCTGCCTTGTGTCTCACGCCTATTTGTCCGCACATGCTCACCAACCGCCCCGTCATTGTGCCCGACAACAGCGTGATTCAAATCCTTAACCATGGGGAAGTGGGAACCTATCTGACCATTGATGGACAGGTGGGTGAACCCCTTCGCCGAGGCGACCGCATTGTCTGCCGTTCGTCACAAAAGACGATTCAATTGATTCGTCCGCCCAAACTGCTCTTCTTCGACGTGCTTCGGGAAAAGCTGAAGTGGGGTGAACGTTAGACATCATCAATGACATTTATCAAGAAGCTGTCCATCACTGCCTGGATTTTTGTTGCGCTGATTGCGGGTATTCTGATCGGCGTCTTCTTCCCTGAGTTCGGCAAGAGCCTCGCTCCGGTCAGCAACGTTTTTCTGCGCTTGATCAAGTCGATTGTGGGTCCGCTGTTGTTTGGGACGCTGGTTTACGGCATTTCGTCGGCCGGGGAACTCAAGACCATGGGCCGTATCGCGCTGAAAGCAGTCACCTATTTCGAAGCCGCCACGACGCTCGCCTTGGTGATTGGTCTGGTAATGGTCAACTTGTTCCAACCAGGCGCGGGCCTCACCGTGAGTAATGACGCCAGCGTGGTGCCGAAGCTTGCTCAGCCGGTGACCCTTGGGGGCGTGATTGAACACGCGGTCCCCAGCAATATTTTCGAGTCGCTGGCCAACAATGATGTGTTGCAGATGGTAGTTTTCTTCTTCCTTTTCGGAGCGGCATGCTCCGCGATAGGACCGAAGGCGAAGCCGGTGCTGGAGTTTGCGAAATCCGTGGCGGAAGTCATGTTCCGCTATACGAAGTACGTGATGTATCTGGCGCCATTTGGCGTAGGCGCAGCGATTGCCGTAACCATCGGCAGCAAGGGCATTAGCGTTCTATTAGGACTCGGAAAGCTGGTGGGCACGCTGTATTTGGCCCAAGCCCTTTTCGTTGTACTGGTCTTAGGAGCGGCGTTGAGCATTGCCCGAGTCCCTATTGGCGCCTTTGTGCGCGCGACACGTGAGCCGTTTTTGTTGGCGTTCTCCACGGCGTCAAGTGAGGCGGCACTGCCGCTGGCGCTGGAAAACATGGAGCAGATGGGCATTCCGAAACATATTGTAGGTTTCGTCTTGCCCACCGGCTACAGCTTCAATCTGGATGGTTCCACACTCTATTTGTCTTTAGCGTCTGTGTTTGTCGCGCAGGCCGCGGGCGTTCACATGCCGCTGGGCACTCAAATTACGATGATGCTGACGCTGATGTTGACCAGCAAAGGGGTGGCAGCGGTGCCGCGAGCATCCTTGGTGATTCTGGCGGGAACGCTGGGAACATTCCATCTGCCGCTGGAAGGCATCACGCTGATTTTGGGCGTGGATGCGCTGATGGATATGTGCCGGACTTCAGTAAATCTGCTGGGCAATTGTGTCGCCACGGCAGTGGTGGCTCGCTGGGAAGGCGTGAGCTTACCGGCTGACGCGGTACTTGCCGATTAGCGAGCCATAAATCCGGTACCATTGAATTTTGGACCTGCTAACGTTCAAATCCTCAGCCACAGCGACCCTTGCGTGGCTATGCATACCGCTGTTGATGGCAGCGGCCGGCGTTGGGCCTCGCATTCGCGGCGAAATCACTGATTCAGAAACGTCTCGTCTTGCCGGCAACACGAGACCCATGTCAGCTCTGGCACAGGATGAAGGCAGCGTTAGCGGGTCTCAACTCATACCTGTCTTGACCATGCGGTTTCGCATGACGGACCAGCAGCAGCAGGACTTGCAGACACTGCTCAAGCAACAGCAAACGCCCGGCGCGGCACAGTTCCATCGATTTCTTACCCCGGAAGAGTTCGGAGAGCGCTTCGGCCCCAACTCACAGGATGTAGACAAGGTGGTGAAGTGGCTGCAAGAACAGGGGTTTACAAACCTGCAAGTGGCGAAGAGCCGCATGTCTGTCAGTTTTCAAGGAACGGCTTTGGAAGTGCAAGACGCCTTCCATACGTCGCTACATCGTTTCACCCTCCGGGGTGAGACGCATTACGCTAATACGTCCGACCCCCTGCTGCCCGCGGCCTTGGGGGGAATGGTGGAGCATATCCGAGGGCTTAACGATTTTCGGAGGCAGCCCCTTGGAATCAGTAAGCGCCGCCCCCTGTTTACATCGAGTGACACGAATAACCATTACCTGGCGCCCGAAGATTTTGCGACGATCTATAACCTTAAACCTCTTTATCAGTCTGGTTTCGACGGGACAGGCGTGAAAATTGCGGTGGTTGGGCAAAGCGATGTTTTGATTAGCGATATCGCTGCCTTTCGCGCCGCAGCGGGCCTTCCGCCGAATAATCCGGCAGTCAGTGTGGTAGGCACCGACCCCGGACGGCAACCCAACAGTGCCGACGAACAGGAATCCGATTTGGATCTGGAATGGTCCGGAGCTATAGCACGCAACGCCAGCATTCTCTTCATCACCTCACCGAATGTGGATGATTCCATCAGCTATGCGATTGACAATAATCTTGCACCGGTTTTAGCAACTGCTTATGGATTATGCGAACAGCAGCTATCTGCTGCCGACCGGGACAACGATGTCAGCTTATTTAAGCAAGCAAACGCACAAGGAATTACGGTGGTGGCGTCCTCTGGCGACTCCGGCGGAGCGGATTGCGACACAAGCTACCCTGCTACTCATGGACTGGCGGTGGACGAACCCGCAAGCCTGCCGTACGTCACGGGCATTGGCGGCACGGCGTTCAACGAAGGATCAGGGACATATTGGAATTCAACCAGTGATCCGGCAGGGGGTTCGGCCCTCTCTTACATTCCGGAGGTGGTCTGGAACGATTCAATCAGCGTGAATGCACTGCAGGCCAGCGGCGGAGGGGAAAGCATGTATTTCGCCAAGCCGGCCTGGCAAACCGGCGTTGGCGTACCGAATGACTTGTTTCGAAACGTACCTGATCTGGCCTTTGCTGCTTCGCCGAACCACGATGCGTATCTTTACTGTTCAAATGGCTCCTGTGTCAGTGGCTTTCGCAACAGCGATTCGTCATTGGACTTAATTGGAGGCACTTCGACTGGCTCTCCTACGTTTGCGGGCATCGTGGCGTTATTGGTGCAGGACTATGGGCGGCAAGGCAACATAAACCCGAATCTGTATGCGCTGGCAGCGCAGTCAGGTGATGTCTTTCATGACATCACTGTGGGTAACAATAAGGTGGCTTGTACGCAGAACACCTCCGGATGCAACGGCGGAGTGGTGGGATTCTCTGCCGGCGTGGGATACGACCAGGCAACCGGATGGGGCTCAGTGGACGCGTACCGATTAGTCAGTGAATGGACCAGTGATGTGACCACACCGGTCGGCACTACGAAGGGCCCGCTGCAGTTTGTGCCGTTAACGGCGCCTTGCCGTCTTGTGGACACACGCAATGCGGTGAACCCATTTGGAGGGCCCGAATTAGGCGGCCAGGAAACGCGCGCTTTCAACATTCCCAGCGGCGATTGCAATGTTCCTTCCAGTGCTGTCGCTTATGCTTTGAACGTGACCGTGGTGCCCGACGCGGCGCTGGGCTATCTCTCCATTTGGCCGAGCGGACAAGCAAGGCCACTGGTATCCACATTGAACTCCGACGGTCGAACTAAGGCAAACTCCGCGATTGTCCAGGGCGGACCTGATGGAGGCGTAAATGTTTTCGCCAGTAACCCGACACAACTGGTGATGGACATCAGCGGGTACTTTGTCTCGCCTGGAAGCTCGGCGCAGCAGTTACAGTTTTATCCGCTGCCTCCTTGCCGGCTTGTGGACACACGCACCGCGTCGGACGCTCCGTATTTAAGCGGCGGGAACCCCAGATCATTCAATGTAACGGGTAAATGCGCGGTCCCCTCAAATGCCGAAGCGTATTCGTTGAACTTCACAGTGATTCCACATAGCTCGCTCGGATACCTGGCAGCGTGGCCGACAGGCGGCAATCAACCGCAAACGTCGATACTGAATGCGCCCCGGCAGGATGTGACAGCGAACGCCGCCATTGTTTCGGCCGGAAGCGGCGGCGAGATTACGACTTATGCTACCAACGACACAGACCTGGTTGTCGACATCAATGGTTATTTTGCTCCGGCCGGCAGCGGGGGATTGTCTTTGTATGCGGTCTCGCCTTGTCGCGTGATTGATACGAGAAACCCTGCGGGCACTCCACCGTTTAGCGGTGCCGTTTCGGTGAATGTCGGCACCAGCGGGTGCGGCACGCTAAGCAACGCCCAGACTTACGTGCTGAGTGCGACGGTTGTGCCTTCCGGGAATCTCGGGTATTTAACTTTATGGCCGAGCAACGAGAACCAGCCGCTGGTTTCGACCCTGAACGCCGACTTCGATACTGTCACCTCAAACATGGCGATTGTGCCTTCGACAACCGGATCGATTGATGCTTTCGCCAGCTCAGCCACGTACCTGATTCTCGATATCTCCGGCTATTTCGCTCCTTAAACTACTTCATTATTTGCGTTGACAGACTCCGCCCAGAGTGCTAAATATTTAGCATGTGCTAATTTTACTGCATCTGGAGAAGCATAAATGTCACTCACACCACTCAGCCGCCGTGAGCGGGAGATCCTGGACATTCTTTATCGACAAGGGAAAGCCACTGCGTCGGAGGTGAAGGATGCGATGACGGACCCGCCCAGTTACTCGGGTGTCCGGGGCATGCTGCGCGTTTTAGAGGAGAAAGGCCATGTGAAACATGAGAACGATGGCCTGAAGTATGTTTACACGCCGGTGGTGAATCCGGACAAAGCCAAGAAATCCGCGGTCAAACACCTGGTGGAAACTTTCTTTAAAGATGCTCCCGATCAAGTGGTGGCGGCGTTGTTGGACGTGTCTTCAAAGCGGCTCACTCGCGAAGAGCTGGACCGCATGTCGGAAATGATCGAGAAAGCGAAGCGCGAAGGCAAGTAGGCGCGTGCGAAGGCAGATAAGGAGATGCTATGCAAATTTCAGCCATATTTCCCTTTTTAGTTGAGGCCGCCATCAAAGGCACTCTGGCGATTGGCGTTGCTTGGGTGGTGGTTCGCTTACTGAGGAAAAAATCCGCGACGATACGATACCTGGTTTGGACACATGCTTTTGCAGCCGTTCTGATACTGCCCGCGCTAAACGTGGTTCTGCCGGAATTGTCCATTCCGGTGGTGAGTTCGCCGGCCGCGAAGGATCTCATTTTTCGGATCGAGTTGCGGGAGAGCGCCGTTGCTGGCGAGGTGCGCGGCAGTACTGCCAAGCCGGAGCCGCGTCCTTCGAGCATGCTGGATTGGCGCGCGGGGGCTTCCGCTCTATGGGCCGCGGGATTTTTATTCAGCTTCGCGCAGATATCAATGGGCTGGCTCTCTATGCGGCGTTTGAAGAGAACAGCCACTCCATTCGCCGTGCGCGATTCGATTGCAGCACATTGCCTATCGGAAACTTTGGTCCTGAAAACCGATTCGGGCCGCATGCCGATGACCCATGGAATATTCCGCCCGATCATCTTTGTACCGGCCGACGCCGAAGACTGGGATGACGACCGGTTGCGGATGGTGATGTTACATGAGTTTGCTCACGTACAGCGGGCGGATACCGCGCACCAGCTGTTGGCGCGCGTCGTACTGGCGCTGTTTTGGTGGAACCCGGTGATCTGGCACGCCTGGCGCGAGTTTTTGAAGGAGCGCGAGAAGGCGGCGGATGACATGGTCTTGATGGCGGGCGAGGATGGCGCGGAATATGCCGGGCACCTGTTAGAGATTGCGCGCTCTTTCCAGGAGCCTTCTCGCGAGGCTTGGGCAGCCGTGTCGATGGCTTCGAAATCACAGTTGGAAGGACGCTTGATCTCCATTCTGGACGCAAAGCGAGACCGAAAGCTTCCGTCGGCGGCGACGGCGCGGGTGAGTTTAGCCGTGGCGCTCTTGCTGGCAGGTCCGCTGGCCGCTTTGCAGGGTCATTCGCAAGAGGACCAAAGCCAATCGAATTTGCCTGCCCGTGTTGCGAGTCTTATGCAGGCGGGCGAGACGGCGTTGGATGCAGGGAAGTTTGACGATGCAAAAGCTGAATACACTCGGGCTTTGGATGATCAGCCGAACTTAGCTATCGCACTCATTCATCGCGGCATCGCGGAATTGGCCTTGAAGGACTATCCGGCTGCGACGGAAGACTTCGAACGCGTTCCTACTAGTGACCTGACGAACGCCAGGATGTCTTTGCTTTGGCAAGCCATTGCACAGGAAAGGCAGGACAACGTCTCGGCTGCGGCCAGGCTATATCAGCAAGCCATTGCCGTCGGCGACGTGCGGACCGTGGACACCATCGTCGCCATGGACCTTTACAGCGGCATCCTGCGGCAGCAGGGCAGAGCGGAAGAAGCTGCAGCGTTGCAAGAGCAGGTGTCGGAGGCTAAGGGCGCGATGGCCAAGGAAATTGGTGAGCAGCATCCTCTGGATGTCAAGGTATTCCACGCCGGCAAGGATGTGCAGCCGCCTGTTTTGCTCAGCAAGGTTGAGCCGGATTATTCGGGAATGGCGCGTATTGCAAAGTATCAGGGTACGACAGTATTGCGAGTTGAAGTGGGCGCCAACGGCAAAACTCACGACGTATATGCCTTAAGGCCGCTAGGTCTTGGATTGGACGAAAAGGCGATTCAAGCCGTCAACAAGTGGAGCTTTCAGCCGGGCATCAAGGACGGCGAGCCAGTTGCCGTGGCCGCAACGATCGAAGTTCAATTCCGATTGAAGTAGTTTCCCGAAGAGAATTCGCACCGAGCCTTTCACAGCGGTTGGTATTGCATGGTAGACGGCGCGGCAAGATATAATAAAGATTCGGCAGGCCCCCACCTCGCCCAGAATGCCCAAAGTAACCGAAACAGAGCGTGTCTCAGGTGGTGGTGCGTCGATCGTAGAACCCTCTTCCGAGCAGCAAACACTTATTGCCCAGTCTGAAGTAAGAAGCGTAGTCAGAATTTCGGCTATTGCTTTTGCCGGTTTTCTAGTTCTTTACCTGGTATTTTTCGCGCTTTATCTAGGCTTCCCCTACTTACGTCCTGGCGATAATCTCGTGTCCGATTACAAACACAGCCAGGCACGCGAGGGAAATTTGTTCCAGAGCACCGGGAAAATACACGTGATGGCGTTTGGCTATAGCAAGACTCTGGCCGGTTTCATTCCCAAGTTATTCGATTCGGAGCTTGCAGCAGCCGGGATTCCGCCGGTTGAATCCTACAATTTCGGCCTGCCCGGCGACACGCGCTTTGTGGCCGATCTGGAAGCAATGGCGAAGCACAACACCGCGCCTAAGATTGCCCTTCTCACTTTCCCTTGGCCCGATGCCCCGGATCCCAAGCCGACCTTTTTCCATTTCATCGACAACGATTGGGAGATGATGGACCTGATCTTTCCGTTCCGCCATCTTCCGCGCGACTTCGTCATCATGGCGACCGACGCGCATGGGCTGAGCGATATGCCGAAGTATTACGCGCAAAGCAGACAAGCGGTTGAGCAGGTGGCGGCGGACCGGGGTTACTTCTTCATTGCGCGCCAGAGCCACTTCCCCAATGATGAGTTACCCCCTGGCTATCGGCTGTCCACTGACACACCAACGGAGACGCTTCCGCGCGAAGTGCCGCTGGGACCTGTCTACCAGGAACTCGCCGCGGTGCTGGCCAAGCACAAGATTGAATGCATATTTGTTCCGCTTTATTTTCGGGAAGGTGAGTTTGCGCCGCCGCCTGCCATCAACCAGGACACGGTGAGAACGCTCGCTCAGCAGCCGTTTGTAGATATCATCGGCCCCGATTACTGGATTTATCCCAATAATTTTTTTTCGGATCCCAAGCACGCCAATCGGCCGGGAGCGCGGGCTTACACAATTGCGCTTGCAAGTCTAGTGGCTGAGTGGATGAAACAGCACCCGAATAAAATTCGATGATTTTCACCACTTATCAGTTCCTGGTGTTCTTCATCTGCGTGTTTATTCTCTTCTTCACGCTGCCGAAATCCTGGCGTCATCCCCTGCTGCTCATCAGCAGCTATTACTTCTACATGTGCTCCATACCGTGGTATATCACGGTCATTATCGGCATAACGCTGATTGATTTCTGGGCCGGTATAAAAATTGAAGACGCCCTCAGCAAGAAGAGCAAGCGCACTTACCTGATAATCAGCATCATTTCGAATTTCGGCCTGCTGTTTACCTTGAAATACGCGGGGTTTTTCGAAAACAGCATTCTGAACGACGCGCTGGGATTTGGCTTTCCTGTGCTGCGCTTCATTCTGCCGCTGGGTATTTCGTTCCACACGTTCCAGGCGGTCAGCTATACGGTTGAGGTTTACAAAGGAAGGTCGCCCGCTGAGCGCAATTTGTTGACTTATGCCTTGTATGTGGCATTCTTCCCGCAAATGGTGGCTGGACCCATTGAGCGTCCCTATAACCTGCTCCCCCAGTTCCATACGCAGAAGACGCTGACGCTGGCGCGCTTTGAATCCGGCTTCCGAATGGCGCTATGGGGCGCCTTCAAGAAAGTCGCGGTTGCGGACTTGCTGGGTACCGCTGTCAACACGGTCTACAGTGTTCCGCGGCAGTTTACCGGTCCCACGCTCCTGCTGGCGACGTTTTTCTTCGCCATTCAAATCTATTGCGATTTTTCCGGCTATTCAGACATCGCCATCGGGATTGCACGCATGATGGGCTTTGACTTGATGATCAACTTCCGGCAGCCTTATTTCGCCAAGTCGGTGGGCGAATTCTGGCATCGCTGGCATATTTCGCTCTCCACCTGGTTCCGCGATTATCTGTATATTCCGCTCGGTGGCAGCAGAGTTCCCAAGCTCCGCTACTTCATCAACATCATGGTGGTGTTCCTGATTTCCGGCCTTTGGCATGGCGCGAACTGGACCTTCGCAATCTGGGGCGGGTTGCACGGCTTCTTTCTCATCTTTGGACAGCTAACTGCGCCCGTGAGGAACCGCATGAAAGCGATGTTGGGTTTGAAGGATGCGGGAGGTTTCGTCACTGCCTGCCAGGTGCTGATCACGTTCACGCTGGTGACGGTGACTTGGGTATTCTTCCGGGCAAGCAGCGTACAGGATGGTTTGTACATCCTCGGGCACCTGGCGACGATCCGGGGATTTCAGATGAGCGAAATCTTTTCGCTTGGCCTGCCGCGGTTCGAATTAGGAACCTCCTTCTTTCTGATTGGGGCTGTTTTCATAACGGAGTGGTGCATTTCGCGGCGTCCCCGTTTGGTCACAGGGCTCTGGGCCGCGCGGCCATTTCGCTGGGCCATTACGTATGCCTGCGTATTCGCCACCATTTTCTTTGGCGTGTTCGGGCACGTCGAATTCATTTACTTTCAATTCTGAGCGCTTGTCAATTGCTCGTGAATCTTGCGTTCGGCCTGGGCTCGTTCGCTATCGCCTAAACGATCGTAAACACGCGCCAGATGGTAATGAGGCATGGGGTCCTTCGCATTCAGCGACACGGCTTGGTTGAGTTCGCCGGCCGCAGCTTTGAAATCGCGCCTGCTTTCCAGCAGCACACCAAGTTCATAGTGCGCTTCCCACTGCTTAGAGTCGATTTCGATGGAATGACGTAGCAGGGCTTCGGCCTCCGGGTCTTTGGGGCTCTCCTGCATCTTCGCTTTCGCCAGCACCAGCATCACGGCGGCATCGCCGGGGGCGGCTTTCAGGCGAACTGCGCATGCCTTCTCAATAGCCGGTAGTTTTGCCCCGGCTTGTTCCAGCATTTTGCCTAGGAACGCGTAAGGCTGAGGAACAGCGGGAGCAAGCGCCGTCACCTTCAGGAATTGGTCAATCGCTTCATCGAACCGGCGCTCGCCGTAGCGAGCAACGCCGCAAACAAGGACCAGTTGTGGCTCGTCGGGATGGGCGGCCAGTGCAGTGGCGACGGCTTTATCAGCTCCAACGAAATCCAGACGCTGCAAGAGAAGTTGAGCATAGCTGAAGGCCACCGCAGGGTCGGCAGCGTGCCTTTCCCAAAGTGCCTTCAAGACGCGCTCGGCGGCTTTCGAATTGCCCGCGCGTTCATATAGTTCCGCCGCTCGCAGAGAAGCTTCCGCGTCGGGCTTGGGGCTGGCGGCGTATTTTTCCTCCCATCCCGCCGCCTGCACAAAATCGCCAGACTGTGCGTAAAAGGCGGCAAGCGCATGGTCAACGGCCGGGATGGCGGCTCCGAACTGTTCCGCTTTCTTCGCGGCGTCGATCGCCTGAGACGATTCGCCGCTGCGCCGGTAGGTTTCCGCCAGCGATACCCACGCGAATGCATTCTTGGGCTCCTCTTTTACCGCTTGCTCAAAACTGGATTTGGCCTCGGCCAATTTGCCCTCGCGCAGGGCCAGCAGACCTTGCTGCAAAGCAGAAGCCAGAAATAACAGAAAGATCAGCAAATTACAGCATAGAAAAAGGGCCGGTGCGCCTATGCGCATCGGCCCCGGGGTGGAAGCAATACTTCTCTTATTAGAACTGCAGTCTTAACTGGAACTGAATGTGCCGCTCGCTACCGGCTTGGGTTCCGGTAATTTGCCCAAAGTTTCCAGAGGACTGACTGTTGCTGGGGGTGTTAAATTGCGGCGTGTTGGCGACGTTTGTGCCTTCAGCGCGGAATTGCATTTTGACCCGCTCGGTGAACGGGAAATCCTTGAAGATGGAGAAATCAAGGGTGCGGGTGGGCGGGCCGGTATTGGTCTGGAGGCCGACGTTGCCTTCAGACAAGCCTTGGCTGCCGATGGGTCCGAAATTGGCTATATTGAACCATTCGTTGGGGTTGCGTCCGCCCGGAGGAGCTGCATTCGCACTGCCCGTTATGAGTTCGGGACCGCATCCGCCATTGACAACTTCACAACCACTGGAGTCCAGGGTGTACGGCTGACCGGTACGAAGCGACAGGATTCCGTTGACCTGCCAGTTGCCGAGGGCGATATCGACAACCTTGTTCAGATTGGCTCCATATTGCTTGCCATGGCCGAACGGAATCTCGTAGTTGAAGTTCGCTACGAAATTGTGACGGATATCCCAGGCGGCGCTGGAATAGGAAAGGTTCTGGTTTGCGTTATCTACGTTGTAGAAGCCGGTCGCACCTGACAAGGTAGTTCCGGTATTCGCCAGAGCGTGCCCGTAAGTGTAAGACGCCTGTAACTGGAGGCCGTTAGACATGCGCTTGGTAAGCGACGCCGTCATTGCCTCGTAGTTTCCGAAGCCGAAGGTAGCCGTTCCGGAGACGCCGCCGAGATCAGGATACAGGTCTCGTGCTGGTGCCATTGATGGCCGAGTTGGTTGTGAAAACAAGCGGCCCGGTATTTGGATCCGGCTGATACAACTGATGCGATTGGTGATTGCCCAGGAAGCCGACTTCGAGAGCCATCTGACCCGGCAATTCATGCTGAACGGAGAGGTTCCATTCCTGAACCATCGGGTTACGGAAGTCCTGCGCAACTTCACGGAAGGCAAGTGACGATACGGGATATCCGGTGAAGACGTTAACCGGGAAACCGACCGTAAGGGCGCCCGTTGGATTACCGTTCGCCATCAGCGGATCGGGCTGGAACTGGTTGACGCCGTTCGGTCGATTTAACTGGGGAGATTCGTTGAACGGGGCCGATTCACCACGATTGGGGTTGCCACCCTGATTTTCCTCGCCGCCGTAGAAAATGCCGAAGAATCCGCGGATAACGGTCTTCTCCCGGATGTTGTAAGCGAATCCGAGGCGCGGGCCGAAGTCCGTCTTGTCCCAGGGAATCAAGAAGCGATCGACTTTACCACGGCTAACCGTGATGGGAGTCGTGAAAAGAGCCGGGAAGGTGAAGCCCTGAATGGTGGCCGGGGTATTGAAGTTCGGCGGCAAAGGCGCATTCTGATTTGGACCGGAGGGGATGTAAAGGGTCAGGTTCTGAAGGTCGAAATTGGACTGGCGTCCGAACTGTTCGCCAATGGGCGAAAACAGTTCATAGCGAAGGCCGATATTCAAGTTCAGCTTTGGCGTGATCTTCCAGTTGTCTTGAACATAACCAGCATAGGCCTGCTTGGTGGATGAGATGAAGTTTGTGGTCGAGATTTGGTCGCTCTGTAACGCTCCCAGCAGGAACGAAGCAAATTCGTCGCCAGAGTTCGCAGGAGTCAGGCCGTTGTTCGATCCGCCCGGCGTGGTGACGAGAGAGGGGTAAGCGGTTTCGTTGCGACCGAAGTCAAACTCGCCGTGCGGCTCCGGAACCTGGAAGAAGGGGAAGTGCAGATAGCGCCATTCTGCGCCCAGCTTGAGGGAATGCTTTCCGCGGTTGATGGTGACGTTATCGATAAGATCCCACTCATTGTTGTACTCCTTCGTGGGCAACCAGTTGGAGGCGCCGATGCCACTGTAGCGACCTAAGCTAATGTTCGGCAAACCACCGTTCAAGGTGGTCGTGGGGTCATACCCCCCAATTCCGAACGCCTTGTACTCATCGGTATTTGAATTGGCCTGGGTACGGGCCGTCACTAAGCGGCTGAAACCTACGCGCGCTTCGTTTACGAAAGTGGGCGAAAAGATATGCGACCAGCTCACGGTGCCGTTGCGGCCGAGATCGGACTCGCTATTACCACCGAAGCCGCCGTTATCCAACGCGCCCGGGAAAGGAGGTCCGCTGGACTTGTATGCATTCGACCAACTAATGGAGCCGAAGATGCTGTTGGCGTCATCCAGATGGTAATCGACGCGGCCATCGCCTTGGTCGCCGTTCAGGGCGCCTGGAGTTACCGTGTAGTAGTCGTTGGTCGGAATCGTATTCGGCTTCAACAACTGGTTAGTGGACGGGAAAAGAGCCGCCAGTTTCAGCGCGACCGGGTCCATCTGTGAGGTCGGAATTATGTTGCCAGCATAGGCATTCCGGGTGTAGACCGGGTTGGCGCCGGGGAGTGCAGTCAAGGAGTTAGGTGCACAACCGCTGGTGCATGCGGTGCTTGTGGGGTCAAACAGCGGAACGCCAAGGCCGGAAAAATCCCCGGTTCGTTCCTGAGCGGTCGGGATGGTATAGAAGCCGCCGTTGCCCAAGCCATCGACTGAACCGCCAGAGGTTCGGATGCGAGTGCCCTGGTAATCACCGAAAATGAACAACTTGTTCTTGATAATGGGTGCGCCGACTGCTGCGCCAAACTGATTCTGTTTAATCGGGTTTCGAGCAACGCCGCTCTTGTTGTTTTGCCAGCTATTCGCATCCAGGATCGTGTTCTGGAGAACTTCGAATAGGGTTCCGTGAACCTGATTGGTTCCGGACTTGAGAGTGATATCCAGCACACCGCCAGCAGCGCGGCCATATTCGGCGCTGGCGCCGTTGGTGATGATCTGCATGTCGCCGATCGCCTCAACTGAAGGCCCGATGACGAAGGATGTCTGGTTGATGAAGTCGATGACGTTTACGTTGTTGTCGACGCCGTTCAGCAGGAAGTTGTTTTCGCCGGTGGACCGGACGCCGTTAGCGGAAAAGCCGCCACCATTGGCATCCCGGGCGCCATTTTCGGCAGGAACCACTCCGGGGGTCAAACGAGCCAGATAGGTAAAGACACGCTGGCCGCCTAGCGGCAGTTCGGAGACCTGGGCAGAACTGAGGTTTTCCGAAATTGCCGGGGTTTCGGTCTGCAGAAGCGGCGCAGCTGCGGTTACTTCGACTGTTTCACTGGCGTTACCGACTCTTAGGGAAATATTGACGGCTACCGGTTCACCGGGATTGACCAGAATGTTGGTTTGTTCCGATTTCTGGAAGCCAGCCGCTTCGATGACTACGGTATAGGTGCCAGGCGTCAGCGATGGTCGCGTGAACGAACCACTGTCGTTGCTGACGGTGTCGTACGACACACCGGTCGCCTGATCCCTGATTGTTATTTTTGCGTTTGGAACTGCGGCCCCTTGTTGGTCGCTAACGGTTCCGGTGATTGTGCCCAAGTCGCGTTGAGCAAATGCCAACGTTGCAACGAAGAGCAGCAAGAAAATAGGTGTAATGAGTTTCAGCCAACGTGGCATTGAACCCCTCCCAAAACAGATTGAAAAACTTGACCCCGCCTCGCTAGTGTCTAGAACTAGTTATGGCTAGTAGAAACTAACATAGGTAAACGTTTACGTCAAGTAGAAATGCTTGACTCTTTTGTAATTTTTCGAAGCTAATTGATGCGACTTATGGAATGTAAGGATATGCTGAGAAATTACAGTTCTCTAGAATGCTTATCAAACCGTGTGTTTTGTTCCTCTTGCCGCTTCTAGCGGTGACGCCGTTTATGAGATCCGCTGACAACTTGGACAGCCGCCGGCAAACCCTCCAGAAGTTGCTTGCCGACGAATGGGAATACGAAATGCGTGAATCGCCAGAGACGGCTACGGTTTACGGCGACTACCGATATAACAGCAAATGGTCGGATCTTTCACTGGATCACATCGCCCGGCAGGAAGCTGATGCCCGGGCCTATCTGGATCGCTTTAACGCCATCGATACCACCGGCTTTCCCGAACAGGAGCAAATCAATAAGCAATTGATGGTCCGGAAATACCAGGATGCCTTGCGAGATTTAGCGTTCAAGAACTACCTGCAGCCGGTTGATCAGTTCAATGGGATCCAGATTCAGCTTCCGGGATTTGTCTCGCTTATACCGTTTGACTCTACTGGGCATTATGAGGATTATCTGACCCGCCTCAAGCAGATTCCCCACCTCTTAGAGCAAGTCACGAGTCTCCTGAAGGAGGGAGAAAAGGAAAAGCTGCTTCCGCCGAAGTTTCTGTTGGAAAAGGTAGTGGCTCAGTGCCACAGCATTTCCAACGCGGCGGGCACTACAAACCCGTTTGCCGAGCCGCTGAACCACTTCCCCGAGGCTGTTCCGGCCGCCGACCAAAAGCGCCTGCGTGCGGGCATTCTAGCGGCGGTAGACCATGACATACGGCCGGCCTACACCAAGCTGGCAAATTTCATCGCCACCGATTATGCACCTAAGGGCCGGACAGAACCGGGACTCTGGGCGCTCCCCGATGGCGACGCCCGCTACCGGTTCGCGGTTCATGAGCAGACCACTACGAACATGGACCCGGAGGCAATTCACCAGTTAGGCCTGGCGCAAGTGCATGAAATTGAAGGCCAAATGAACGAAATTGCGCACAAGCTTGGTTTTGCTGATTTGAAAACCTTTCGCGCATCGCTGGTGAACAATCCGAAGCTCACGCCCACTTCGCGAGAGCAGCTTCTGCAGCTTTACCGGAGCTACATAGCAGATATGGAACCGAAGCTGCCGCAACTCTTTGGATTACTGCCGAAGGCAAAAGTTCAAGTAGTGCCGGTACAAGCTTACCGGGAAAAGGAAGCCGCAGGAGCGGAGTATAACGAAGGCACCCCGGACGGCAAGCGGCCCGGGCAAGTCTACGTCAATACATCTGATTTCGCGCACAGAAGCTTGCTGGATGTGGAGGCCACCGCTTATCACGAGGGCGTCCCCGGTCATCACATGCAGGTTTCCATCGCCCAGGAACTGCCGGGCCTGCCGCCATTCCGCCAGCACGCTCAATACAACGCTTATGTGGAAGGCTGGGCTTTGTATGCCGAACGTTTGGGTAAAGAGCTTGGCTTCTACCAGGATCCTTACAGCGACTATGGCCGGCTTTCGAGCGAATTATTCCGCGCCTGCCGTCTGGTGATCGACACTGGAGTGCACTACAAGCACTGGACCCGGGAGCAGATGGTGGACTTCTTTCATGAGCACTCAGACGAATCCGAACCGGATCTGCAGGCGGAAGTGGACCGCTATATCGCGTATCCGGCGCAGGCTCTCTCCTATAAGCTTGGCCAGCTCAAGATCATAGAATTGCGCGAGCGGGCCAAGCAAAAGCTTGGGTCGCGCTTTGACATTCGGGCCTTCCATGACGAAATCCTGGACGGTGGCGCTCTGCCCTTGGATGTGCTGGAAACACGCACCGACGCCTGGATTTCGAAACAAACTGGTGAAGCTCAGGCCAGCCACTAGGCCGCGACAAAGGGCAGGCCACCCGCCCATGTTCAAATTTCGGAACGAACCGTGAAGCTTGAGGCTTGGTCAACCGGGACCGAGCCTCGCTGCGTTCAAGCGGCTATTCGGTGGCGCTTGTGCTTTGGTTACTGGGCCTCATGGCTCGTTCCAGATTGGCAATCGAGTTCGGGCCGTCCATCTCCATCAGTTTTTCCAGAAGCGGTACCATGCGCCGTACAGCGTTTTTGAGACCGGGCAACAAGGGCCACGTGATGAGCCCGCGCATAGATACCTGCGTCTCGGCAAGGTTGCTAAACGCATTGACAGCCCTGTATTCACGATCAGCTTTGTTGATCTGATCTATGGTTTCTTCGTTCAGGAAGGCGAATGGGATATTTCTCATTTTTCTTTCCTCCACTAGCTTGGACGCTGTCCGGTATGACAAGTTGCAGTCCCACGGACAAAGCTGTAATATCAAGATTTGGCTACCGCACCCAAGTACCAGCAAATCATCGATGAACTAGAAGCAGAAATCACTTCCGGCCGATATAAAGCCGGGGCGAAATTGCCGAGCGAAGCGGTTCTGGTCAAGCGATTCAACACGTCGCGCATCACCATCGCCCGGGCACTGCGCGAATTGCAAAACGCCGAGTTGATTGACCGGGTGGCCGGCTCCGGATCTTTTGTCCGTTTGCGCGAGTCCCGGCAGGACGGGTTAGTCTTCGGGCTGTTAATCCCCGACCTGGGCGAAATAGAGGTGCTGGATTCGATCTGCCAGGGAATCGCCAACGCGCCGGGTAGCGATCATGCCCTGCTATGGGGACACACGGATCGTGATTCAGAGTCAAAGGAACAGCGCGCGCTGGACCTGTGCGCCCAATTCATACGCCGCAAGGTGGCTGGAGTATTCTTCGCGCCGCTTGAGTTTGAAATGTCCGCGGATAAGACCAATCGGAGGGTGGTGGCCACGCTGGAGGAGGCGAACATCCCTATTGTTCTGCTGGACCGGCGCGCGGCGCAGCGGCGGGAACGCTCGCGATTGGACATGGTGGGCATCAATAACTGGCAGGCCGGCTATGCAGTCACGGAACATTTAATCAAGCAAGGGGCAAAACGCATCGGCTTTCTCGGCTACCACGCATCTGCTGTGACGGTAAACAGCCGGATGGCCGGTTATCAGGATGCGTTGCAGGAGTATGGACTTCCGTTGGAACCGCTTCAAGACCCCGGCCCGGAAGGGACGCAGGTAGATGCCTATGTCTGCATCAATGACCGGGTAGCAGCGCAACTCATGCAGAGCCTCCTGCGGAACGGAACCAAAATCCCCGGGGAAGTTCGAATCGCAGGAATCGACGATTCCAGTTACGCGAGTCTGCTGCCTGTTCCGCTCACCACCATCCGGCAACCCTGTCGCGAAATCGGAGAGGCGGCTCTTCGAATGATGCTGGAAAGAATCGATCGTCCGAAGGGTCCCACAAGAGAGCTGCTGCTGGACGGACAGTTGATTGTCCGCGAATCCTCTGGCGCCACCGGTTTCCCCGCTTAGCTGCCTGCTTTTGGAACAACGGCGAAATCCCAAACTACCAGTTCGATGTCATTGGGATCACCGCTATCCTCAAATTCGACCAGCGCATACTCGCCTGGAGACAAATCCTTTTCGGGCCAGACCTTGAATAAGCCATTGCCAAGATCCTGGTCGAATGTGTCCATCTGTTTGCGCTCTTCTTCAGCCTGATTCGCCACCGGTACGATGGAGATGTTTTCAACTAGGCGCATGCCCTTTTTAGGCGTTAGCGTGATGATACCGAAGCGTTGCTCTTTCTCGAGCCGGAGATAAAAGTTTGGGCGCGGGTCACTGATGGTGTAATCGGCGCGCTCACCCTTTATCACGACCGACGCTTTGCCGCTGACAATCGGAATGGGCGAAAGAACCTGAAGCGTCTTCCGTTTTTTGCTGGTCACCACCTGGTACTGGGCCGCTAGCAGCGTATCCACTTTTTGCCCGGTCTTGAAGTAGGCGCCGGGTTCCATGGGTATGGAAGCGATGTCGCGGCGCTGCTCGCGTTCGGCCTTTTCCTCTTCCTCGTCGGCCTTGGCTTCTTTAGAAATGACCGCGGCCTTCGCTTTATGCTCATTTTCCGTTTTGGCGAGATCAACCAGCGCCACCGGTATGTCTTCCCACTGGCTGCGCTCGGTGCTGAAGTAATGGATGCGGTCGCCTTGGATGGAGTATTCACGGACCAGGTGGTAGCCCCCGTCATTCAGGTACAACTTGAAGACGTCCCCTAGCAACAGGAGCGCGCTGAAAAGCAACAAAAGGACTACCCGCACCGCCTCATTTTATCCCGCTGCGGCCCGTAAGGGGTACGCTAACCTTTAAGTTAGATAGTACCGACAAATACGCAATGGCAAAAATCAGCGAGGTTCTAGGATCAGCCGCGGCAATCGCGAAGGGCATGGGCATCACGTTTAAGGAGATGCTGCAGCCGGCGATTACAGAAGAGTACCCGGACGGCCCGGCGGTTCTTCAGGAGCGGTATCGAGGGGCGCATGTTTTGCAGCGCGATGAGAATGGACTGGAAAAGTGCGTAGCCTGTTTCCTGTGCGCCGCAGCTTGTCCGGCAGACTGCATCTACATCGAAGCGGCTGAGAACACCGAACAGCAGCGCTTCAGCGGCGGCGAACGCTATGCGACGGTTTACAACATCGACTACAACCGCTGTATTTTTTGCGGCTATTGCGTAGAGGCGTGCCCAACGGACGCTATTACTCATGGGCACGGTTTTGAACTGGCGAGCTACAATACTTCCACACTGATCTATCGCAAGGAACAGATGCTAGTGAAGTTGCCTGAAGGCGGACTCAAGCCAACGCAGCATAACCCGGAGCCCGCGGGTGCGGTGGAGAACCACTAAGCTTTCGCTCGCGCTAGGCGCCGCTTCACTTCAAAGTCTTCAGTTGCGAATTTGGCGGCTGCGGCAGAACAAATTTTGCGGCGTTGACTGAAGGATCATTCATCTTGACATCGGTCACTTTCAGGTTCAGCTCATAACCGTCCTGCGGTCTCTGAATATCGATGGTTGTCGGAAAGCTGATTCCGTTGAAAGCCTGCCAATCGGAGTAGCGCGTCTGGCTGGTGATGTAACCCTTATCGTCGAATGTCTTCTGGCGTGTAATGGCCAAATTTTGCCGGTCGAAGTACAGATTGCGCGTTAGCGTGTAAACATCCCCCTCCCGGTGAATACACATCAGGATGTAAACCGACTTCGTTTCGTCCGTATCGTCGGCAAGGATGGTGATTTCCGTGGCAGGATCGGGCGGAGCGATCAGCAGTGAAGTGCGAAATGCGCTGGGGCGAAGATTTTCCAGCTTATTGGGTGAAGTAGCCGGAAGGTCGTTTCGGCCTTCAATGAACTGATTTTTCGCCGGAATGGACACATCAAAGTCATTGCCGACCGAGACCATGTCAAAAGCAGTCCCGTGGACCACAGGATCCAAGCCAATGACTCGAATTTCAGTTGGGCGCAAAAACAGGAAAACCCCGGTAATAGTGGGGTAGTCAGTCACCTGTCCGCCATAAAGACTCCCAATGGAGGGCGACATGTCCGCTTTCATCTGGAACGAGTGAATCGGATCGGTGAGAGCGTGGACGCGCGCGATTAACTCATCTTTCGTGGCAGTCATCAGCGGCTGATTGGCTTTTTTGCCAACAGGAATGACGGTACGCCGCCTGACAAGACAACCAGAAGAAAAGATCAGTAACAGGGCCAGGAACGGGACAAGGCGACGCCGTGCCGTAAAAACAAGCATCCTTAAGCAGTGTAGTCGAGAGGCCGAAGAAAACCTGATTCCGGCGCATGAAGGCCACGCCGCCGGGGCTGACTTCAGCCTGCCAAATCCGGTTCCCAATCTTTCACCAGGCACATAGCTTGCTTCGGGCCCCGGTCGCGACTTTGCGCCGGCTGCGGAAAGCCTGCTTGAGGCGTAACTGAAGTCAGCATCGGACAGAACAGGATTGTGCGTGGATAGCCCGTACTTCGAGCGTCTTCTCCACCAATCGGCTCTCTACGCGCTGGCTTCGGTGCAGCCTAAGTGTGGCGACTAAGTCGGCTAGTACCACCAACGATGCCTGTTGTATTTGCGCCGGCGTGGTCCACTTGACAAACCTAACGTTCGTCCCTTTCCAGGTGCAGGCCGTAGGCACCAGCAGAAGTCACCAAACCACCCTTGTCATCGATGAGCATTTCACCGATACAGGCGGCTTTTCGGATCATGTGTTTGTAATGTGCTGTCTACCGGGCTTCGCTTTGCGCCACGTATCCGCGACATGAAGAAGAAGCGACGCGATTTGTGCACTGCGGCGCCGCACCGCCCGACCAAAAACGCTCTGCATTATGCCGATGCCGGCATGAACATGAGTCGTTCTCAGTGGTGAATACGGTTCTCGGCATCGTTGAGCGTGCTTGTGAAATTTAGGCAAGGTTCAGCGACCAGAAAGCTGCACCAGACCTAAGAAAGAACGAAAGAACCAGTTAATGTGAGCTGGAAAATCGGATGTTTGCAGGCTGAGCCGTTTATGTTTGCAAGCTCCTAGACCTACTCAGTTGCTCCCGACACTCAACCCCTATTTTGCGAGGTCTTTAAGCGAACCTTCAAACCTTACCTGCACGCGTGTCGATCGACCATCTAGGATAGTAGGCCTGAAGGACCATGCTCCCGCTGAAGCCTCCAATGCCTGCCGAACCTCTTTCGTGCTTCCCGACGCTGTAGCTCGTATCACTCGCCCGAGGTCGCTAATCAGAAGATCTAGCCCGATCAAATCATTCTCACGATTTACGAACGTAGGGGAGTCGAGATCAATTCGATTTCCCGGGGCTATGTTCTGCTCACTTTCTACCCGCCAGGGAACAAGAAGGGCGGACGGCCCGTTTTCGGTCTCATCGCCGGTAATGGATTTGATAGGAATCTTGAATGCCGTGAGCGTAGCCGTATCCACATCAAAATTCACTTCGGCTTTCGTTTTTGCACTAACGGTGACTGAGTACCGCAGCACCCCAGACGTTTTAATAGTTAAGTTCCTCGACTCGATCTGGCTAGATGGATGACCAATTAGCGAACTCTCGTCGGTACAATGGCGCCTGTTCGTCACCCTCCTGAGATCTGATACACCAATGGCGACGAAACAGATGTCGTTTGACTCAGTTCCCCTGCTGAAAAGGTCTGCCAGATAAACAGTTCGGCCGCGCTCATCTTCGAGCATGCCAACGAGCCTATTGTGTCCTTTAGTGCGCTTAGTGGGGAGGATCTGCAACCCAACCTCATCAGCGACACCAGGCGTGATGAACTTCGGCTGCCGCAGCGAGATAATTCAGAAAGCGTTGGTTTGCTACTCATGCCAGCAATCATCAGAGTCGAAGAACGCCAGGTATTCGCCGCGCGAAGCCCGAGTCAGTTGATTTCGCGCCGCCGATCCGAAATCGACGCCAGAACCGGCCATGATCTCGTAATTCTGAAAAAAGTTTGGGCGCGAAGATTCTCAAAAGCCTCAGGAGGATGATCTCCGGGACGCTGCCGGGCCACTATGACGCTGACCAATGGATTGGGCACTAAGTGGATAGTGCCGGCGACGGGTCTATGATCTCAGCGCAATCCAGCTAATGCGCGAAATGATAAGGGAAGGCAAACCGGCCAATTTGGACAGCCGACGTTTCGGAAGGCGCAAAGATATGAAAGGACTCAATTCGCCCGATGCGGCTGTTGCGCAACGCTTCGACAGCGCCCAGGTATTTGCCGCTCTGCGCTTCGTAGAACTTGACGTTGAGCGCATCTTCCCTCTTGACCCAGCCGAACACGTAGCTGCCGGGCCTAAGCGTGATGTCTCCCACGGTCAGCGGAACGTCGGTGACAAAGTAATGAGAATATTTGCCGTCGGCCGAGTAGCCAGCGGTAATCAGCACCACCCCGTAGATATGGAGCTTTCCATCGGTTATGCCGGAGGCTGTCCGCAACTCCGTTTCGATCCGTTCCTTCTCCACGGGCGCCCGGGCGGGAATGATTTCCTTCAGCTCAGCCTCAGTGGAGGGACGCCAGTTCGCCTCGCCCGTGAAGGCACACGCGGCGGTCGCGATAAATAGAACGGCGGCAAGGATTCTCTTCATGAGAGTTGGACAATACCTCTTTGGATGGCGGAAGTGGCCGCCTGGGTACGGTCAGACACTCCGAGTTTACCAAGCAAGTTGTTGATATGAGTTTTGACGGTCGCTTCGGAGATGTGGAGACTGTTGCCAATTTCCTTATTGCTCTTGCCCGCCACGATAAGGTGTAGTACCTCCAGCTCGCGCGTGGTGAGTTCAGAGCCGCCCATGCGCTCAGCCAGGCGTTGCGCGACCACGGGAGGAATCCGGGTTTTACCCGCATGGACGACGCGAATGGCATCCATTAGTTCGTCGCCGAACATGTCCTTCAAGAGGTAGCCGCGCGCGCCGGCTTGAAGGGCCCGGTAGATATTTTCGTCGCCATCAAAAGTGGTGAGCACAATCACGCGGGCTTGGGGGTTGTGGCGGCGTATGGCCTGAATCGCCTCCACCCCGCCCAAGACCGGCAGACGTAAATCCATGATGGTGATGTCCGGCGAGAACTCGCGGTGAAGATCCACCCCCTTCTGGCCATCGGCAGCCTCGCCCACCACTTCCATATCTTCCACAGAGTTGATCAGCGCCACCAGGCCTTGACGCACTACATGATGATCGTCGACGACAAGAATGCGGATTTTGCTCATGAATTAAACCGGAACCTCAACGGAGAGCTTGGTGCCGGCGCCCGCCGCAGTCTCCAGATTCAGTTTCGCACCGATTGCCTCTGCCCGTTCCCGCATACCTTTCAGGCCGAAATGACCGCTGACTCCCGTGGTATCGCCCGTCGGGGAAAAGCCGCGTCCATTGTCAGCCACAGTGAGGCGTAGAAGCTTGGGATCGAAGGCAAGTTCAATCTTGATTTCGGAAGCCTGGGCATGCCGCAGCGCATTGGTGACCGCTTCCTGGGCAATGCGCAGAACTTCATCTTCGGTACGGCCGGGCAACGGCCGGAATGTGCCTCGGACCTCCACACCGATTTTGGGCTGCGCCGGGCCACTCATCTGGCTCGCCATTTTACTGAGACGGGAAGGCAGATCTTCAATTTCAGAGGACTGCGAGCGCAATTCCCAGATGGATCGCCGGGCTTCCGCCAAACTGCTGCGAACCAGCATGCGAGCCTGATCCAGATGTTCGCGCGCGCTTTCTGCCGATGTATTCAGCTTGCGCGAGACGAGTTCCAACTGCACCGAAACCCCAGCGAACCCCTGCGCCAGCGTGTCGTGAATTTCGCGGGCGATTCGGTTGCGTTCCTGCAAGACTGCTTCAAAGCGGGATTCGACCTGCGCCTGAACCAACGCTAAACGCCACTGATAGATCCGGTAAGCCGCCGCGAAGAGGAGGAGCAGGACCAGAATGGCGAACCACCATGTCTGATAAAAGTGCGGCTCCAAATGGACCGCCAGGCTGGCTCCGGTCAGGTTCCAGGTCCCGTCGCCGTTCCGGGCGATCACTTTGAAGTTGTAGGCACCCGGACCTAGATTAGTGTAGAAAGCGGTGCGGGAAGACCCCGCGTCCATCCAGGTCTTATCGAAATTCTCCAACCGGTAGCGAAACACGGCTTTCTGTGGGGCGGTGAACGTCAGGGCGGCATAGGTGAAGGCAAGGCGGTTGGATCCGGGTGGAATTTCGAGCGAATGCTCCACCGGCATATGGTGATCACCCAGGGTCTTGTTATCAATGGAGACTGACTCGATGACAACGGGCGGTGGAACCCGGTTGAAAGGAACGCTGGCCAGAAGCCGAGCGGCCCCTTTCAATGTGGCGAACCAGATTGCACCGTCAGGTGAGGCGGCGATAGCCGGGTGACCTCCGCCGGAACATTCATTGACGCGCATCCCATCACTCACTCCGTAATTGAGAACCTCATTGCTCCGAAACTTGACATGAAAAACTCCGGAATCAGAAGCGAGCCACAGTCCTCCGTTTTGATCTTCAGTAATCCCATAAATGACTTCCGGCAATCCTGCAGGGGACGATACCCGTTGGAAGGATCCGTTTGCGAAGCGATTCAATCCTGCGCCCTGCGTGCCGATCCAGAGAATGCCCGATGGGCCGGTGTAGAGTTCGGTGATGACATTTCCAGAAAGTCCGTTGGCTGTCGTGAAGTTCGTAAATTTATTGTCAGCGAACCGCGAGAGACCATTGAGCGTAGCAATCCAAAGAACTCCGGCTGAATCCCGCGTAATTCTGCCGATCAGGTCGCTTCCGAGGCCGTCGGCGCGCGTAAAGGTCTGGTACTTTTTGTCGCGAAGCCGCGCGAGGCCGCGACGGGTACCGATCCAGACAGTGCCGTCTGGATCGGTATAAATAGATCGAACAAAGTCGTCCGGCAGACCTTCGGATGAAGTAGCCAGCGTGATAACGCCGTGATGCAAGCGGTTAAGGCCGTCGGGAGTGCCGATAAGAAGATCGCCGTCCACATCTTCTCCCAGCGAGACCACCACGTTGCTGGACAAGCCATTTGCGACGGTAAAGCGGGTGAATTGGGCGTCAGAATACCGGATCAGGCCTTGTGAATCCGTGCCAAACCAGGTTGCGCCGGAGCGGTCGCGGTAGACGCAACGAACTTGATCGTCCAGGCCGTCGGCTCGTTCGGAAAATGCTTCGAAGTGAAGACGCCGCAGGATGGTGACACCGGAAGATTCTGTTCCTATCCAGAGGTTGTCTTCGCGATCTTTAAAGGTGCAGAGGATGGGGCTTGAGACAAACTGGCGAAGGGAGGGATCGATCGGGCGAGGCTGCGGGACCGGGGGGTCCGGCGCCGCGAGAAAGTGATTATCTTTGAAACAGGCCGCGCCGCCAGAGGTCAAGGCGCAGACTTCATGACCAGCGTTTTCATACAAAGCTGTAGTTGAATTGGACGGCAGGCCATTCGAGCTTGTGAACGAGCGAAACTCGCCGTTTGAAAGCGACGTTATACCGTCCGGAGTGGCGATCCAAAGAGCGCCATGGACGTCTTCCAGGAGAGCGCGAGCGTCATTGCTACGAAGTTGGGGCGTGTTGCGGGTATTGAAAACCGAGAAATGTTCGCCATTGAAACGCGCAATTCCGCCTTCGGTCGCAAGCCAGAGGTAGCCATCTCTGGTTTGCAGGATGGCCTGAACGGTATTTTGCGGAAGGCCGCTTTCGGTGTCCCAGGTCTGCCTTCCTAAAGGAGCACACCACAAGCCGGAGCAAAGGAAGAGCGTTAGGACACTTAAGCGGCCAGTCAGCAAATGCGCTACTTATGCCTTAGCGGCTCGCTTGCGGGCAAGCAACAGGCCGCCGAAAGCTCCGGCAACCAGCAGTATGGTGGCAGGCTCAGGCGTCGCGGTGGAAAGTAACCCGTCAGCCAGGATGGTGTCCGCGGAAGTGGTGGGATGCAGATCATCGAAGAAGAGGTAACTGTTGGGGTCGGAGCACAGGGACTTGCCGGCGACGTAGCAGGCGTCGGTGGTATTGGTGAAGCCGTACTTGCCGGGATCCGCCAGGATAGTCTGCAGGACGCCATTGGTATCGAAGTAGGATACGCCGGCGGGCAGTGAGCTTTCGAGAGCCGCGTTGAAGGCTTGGGTAGCTGCGTCGGCTTCCAGAGCGACCTGAGTTCCCAGGGAGCTATAAGCAGGCGCGAAACCTAGATCAGCCATGCCCGGCACTAAGATATTTTTTACGCCTTCGGCTCGAAGACTGTTGACGATGTCGACTATGTCGGAAACGGCAGTATTAACGGTGGCATTGATTTGAGCCGGGGTAGTAGTGGGCGAAAGAGAAGCAAAATCGTTCGGGCCGCCCCAGACCAGAAAGAGACCGTGAGCAGCATTAGCAGCAATCGCAGCTTGAGAAGGTGTCGAGACCAATTCGGCCACCATGCCAGGTAAGCTGTAGGTGCCCAAGGAGGTAGCGGAGCCACCATCTAACACGTTACCCACGCCGGTAGTCGCTCCGTCGAAAGCGAAGTCCACCAGCGGCACATGAAGATCCGCGGCCAAAAGCTCAGGAGTTACCGGGCCGTTGGAAACGCGACCCATGTAGTAGGGCGCTCCTGGCAGACCCGTGCCGAGCACAGCTTTTGTGAGCGCAAACAAGTTGCCGTTGTCAGATAAACTATCGCCATAGACCACGAGGGAGCTGATACTGTCCGCTCGCAGACAGCCCACTCCCATAGCGAAGACCGCGACCACGTTAAGTAGATTTTTAAGCTTCATAAGCCTGTTGATTATATAAGAGTTTTCCCTGCAGCATCTACGGAGTAACTACTAGGTTGCAATAATGGCAGTTTGGTAAGGGAGTCGCCGCCATCTTTACGAAATTGAGTGGGGCCCTGGCTGGTTGGGCGCTGATACTTTATGGCGCACTGTCGCTCTGGCTCGGCAGACCTTCACCGGCGCACGGAACTGCCGGCGCGAAGCTTTGCGATTTCTGGATTTGCGCTCAGCCCGACAGCGATTCACCCACGGCCATCAGCCCGTCCGCCGAAGAACCGCTGGAAATTGTTCAAAAACGCTTGATTTTAAACGCGGCCTCGACCTATCGGTGGATAGACCTGGCTGAAGCCGAAATCAACGCGGATGATGTGGCAAGAGGAGAATTCGCAATCCGCCAGGCCCTGGCGGCGGCCCCGGGAAACCCGGCCATTCTATTCCGCGCGGCGAACCTGTACTTGCGGCTGGAAGATTACCCACAGACTTTTCGCCAGCTCACCGCCGTACTCCGAAATCCAGAATTAGCGGCCTACGATAATCGTGCTTTCACTCTTTATAGCCAGATGGACTTGCCTTTGGGAGAGCTTTTGGACGAGGGGATACCGCCCTTACCGTCGGCCGCCAATCAATTTCTCCGGTTTTGGATCACCCAGGGCAAGCTCGATGAGGCCCAAGAGACCTGGCGCTGGATCAACCAGCATCGCCTGACTAATCTGCAGAGCGCCGGCTTATACGTGGATTTGTTAGGTAAACGGTCACGTTGGGACGAGGCTTTTAACGCCTGGATCGGGTACACCAAACCACTGGAGCCTGAATACGGCAATAGGAATTTCGTTTTTGACGGCAATTTTGAAAAGCGCCCGGTCGATTGTCCGTTTGATTGGCAACTGCACTCATCCGCCCACGTATCCGTGTCACGGGACATGGGAGTTGCCTATCAAGGCGCCTCCTCTCTTCGACTCTCTTTTTCCGGTACCCCTTCCGCTACTCCGGACACCGGCAGCGTTCCCGCAGTTCAGATGACCGTGATGAAACCCGGGCTATGGCGTCTGAAAGCAATGATGAAAACCAAGCAATTGACCAGGAATCAGGGGGTGGTCATAAGGATTGCAGACGCGGCGAAGCCGGGCAACCTGGATGTCGTGACCAATACGGTTCAAGGAACTACAGACTGGGCGAGCGTGAGCATAACATTCAGCGTGAAAAGTGAGACTAAGCTGGCGCGGGTGGAGATCCTATGCCCGGCGTCAGGCGGCTCCGACACTCCACTGGACGGAACGGTTTGGGTGGGCTCGGTAGTTCTGGAACCGCTCGATAGGCGGGATTCAGTCGGTTCCGCTTGATTGACTGAGTCCGGCTATCCAAGCGGATGCCATGGCGATTGAGGGTACGGAAAGCGTCGACTCCAGGCAACATCGGAACGACAGAGCGACAAACGAGGCCGTTATGGCTGCCGCCAGCAGGCGGCGTGGCTCGTCGCGAAGATACAAACACCCTTGTAAGGCCTGTTGCAGGATTCCTGCAAAAGCCGCCAGCAGGATGCCAAAGCCAGTGATTCCATAAGTAATCAGCAGGTACAGGACATCATTGCCGGGTGTTGCAATGGCGCTTAGATTCGAGGAGCCCTGGAACTTGGGGAACGTTGATTCGAAGCCGCCCGGTCCGGTGCCGAACCAGCGATAGTCGCCCAGCAGAGTGGCGGCGTTCGTCCAGGTCACGAGTCTGCTGTTCGTCTGATCAAGCGGTCCGAGACGAGCCAGGGACTCGGCAAAATCAAGCGGCGGAGCTATAAATAGCAGCGCAAGAAAGCCCACCGCGCCGGCAATTCCAGCCCCACACCAGCGTAGTTGTTTGGTTCTAAGGCGCGGAACGATGATAAGCGTGACAAGGGCAAAGAGCGATGCGGCTAAAGCGGCTAGAGACACGCCCGATGAATTGTGAAGCAGCACCAGCAGCAGGATCAGGGAGGCAAGCCAGGAAAGCGCAGCCAGGAGAGCAGACCTCATGGCCGACGGGACGCGGAACTGATAGCGGCGAAGCGAGACAAAGCCAAACACGAGCAGGAACGGGAGCGCCATCTCTAAGAATGCGGCCAGTTGCTCGCTGTCTGCAAAGCTTCCCGTAAGAGGTTCATTAGCGCTCCCATTCAACCACTGATACATTGCGGCAAGCGCCTGGAGAACCGCAATGGCCGCAAGCGGCGCGACCGGTACCCACGGCATGGTTTCCAGCGAGCGCCAGGAGATGTCCCTTATGAGGTTGAGAACGGTGAGCCAGGCCAGCAGGACGAAAAAGGAAAAGAGCGCGAATGCGGGACGAACACTAATGGACGCCGGGGCCAGATGAGCAACCACTCCGCTTAGGCTGTCCGTGAGAAGGGCGCGCGAAGGTGAGAGAAGCCGGAGAATGCCCTGCGGCCATGGGATGAGTTGAAAAGCTGCGTAGGCGGGCAGAGCCCAAAGCGCTGCTGTCGGCCAGGATTTGACACGCGGCGGCCTTTGCCGGGCGTTGAAAGTCCAAAGGCAAAGCCCGGCTGAGCCAACAAAGACCAGTGATGCGTTCAGGTCGGCGCGTTGCGGTCCCACGCCGAAAAACACCAGCCATGCCAGGGCGAGTGCCGTCATGGCCAGTGCCATCTGGGATCGTCGCATCAAATAATGCAGTGTCTCATCAAGAGCGGCTGAGCCGGATTTCAACTGCGGGCCGCTGCGAACAAGCAGTTCCTGAAGCGGCTTTCAATGCTACTTCTGTCTGGCGATCACCAGGTCTTTGATCTTTTTGTAAGTCGCGGCGGGAACAATATTTTTGTTGACCAGGTCGGTCTTGGCCCGATAAGGGCGGCCTTTCACGATCTTGCTCGCGTAAACGTCGCCAATGCCCGGCAAAGCCTGCAACTGCTGAAGCGATGCGGAATTCAAATCTACCAAATCAGGTGTGGCCGCCGGAGCGGTAGCGGACTTAGCGGGCGCCGCTGCCTGATAGGCAAAAAGAGCACTTTGCGGAACAGCGCTCAATAACGACAGAGCTAAAAATAATCCGCCGGTGCGCAGCAATTTCATTTGGGTTTACTCCTCTTGAGCAGAATACAGCCTAGGGACGCGGGTTGTCTCGCGGCCCTGCCTTAATCAAAGCTATTTAATAAAGTTCCGGAGCAGCCCTTCGCCTAATTCCAGCAAATTTGAGTTGCTGGAAGGAACCTGGCCGTTCGGCGTCAAATGGCTAACTATGCCGGGCAGCACTTGGGCTATCACCGAGCTGGCCGCCTCCGGAGGAATGCCAAGCTTAGCGGCAACTTCCTGCAGCTGCGCTTCGCCCATGACGTTTTGGATCTGATCTCCGGAAACAGGCTGATTCTGCCCGGTGGATACCCATGAATTGACCGCCCCGCCCAGGCCGTTTTGCTCGAAAGCGGAAATCAGCCCTGGAAGACCGCCGGGGTGGTTGTTCACCATGCTCAGCACGGCTCCCAACGCGTTCGCATTGTTGCCGCCCTGGCTGCCGCCAAGTAACTCACCGGCCAGATCAAATAACCCCATACTCTGCTGCTCCTGCGCGATGTTGTCGTGGAAGTACTGAAACGAGCTTAGCTCTTCTTTGCGCCGCTCTCGTTCTTTGACTCGTGATAGCCGGCCTTCTTGGCGTCATCTTCGGTCATGAACTGACCCTTCTTCGTCTTGCCATACCACTGCCCGCCCTTGTGATAGACCTTGCTTTCGGTGTTGACCCAAACCTTGCCGGAAGACTTTGCCGCTGCAATATCGGCATCGGAAGCGTTGTTGACGGGCGCTGGGGCTTTGCGCGTGCCCGTCTTTCCTGTCGAAGAGCTAGCCGTCGCAGAGGTAGCATCTGCCGCCGCAGGCGTGGAGGCTGTGGCGTCAGTCGATTTTCGGGACTTGCGCTTTGACTTAGTGGTTGATGTATCCGTAGATGTAGCAGTCTGAGTGGCAGCGGCCTGATGTGCAGACGCACCGGCAAGGGACAAACCGAAAAACATCACAGTTGAGGATGCGAGTATGCGCAAATAGCTTTTCATTGTTATTCTCCTGATCATTGATCTCATTCGTTGCGAATCGTTGGACTCCCGAGTGCGAAACGACGGACTCAAAACTCCCCAAAAGGAATATGGCCTTTTGGGAAGACCCACTCAGATTCTAGCCGGAAAAGCGAGCGGCTCACCTAAAATTGCTTTAATATTGCCGCTAAGAGTACTGGCCGCACGCCTTCGATCAACTTGCAATGGTGCCAGCCAGGGGACTGCTGGCGACTGCGTATTCCCGCTTGGGCATCCGCCCGGAAAGAAAGGCGAGGCGGCCAGCCTGCACGGCGAGTCTCATCGCTTGCGCCATCCGCTCGGAGTCTTCGGCTTCGGCGATGGCCGTATTCAGAAGAACACCGTCAAAACCTAGTTCCATCGCAATGGCGGCGTCAGACGCGGTACCCACGCCGGCATCGACAATCAGAGGAACCTGCGTAATGGCCTCGCGCATGATCTTGAGGTTGGTCACGTTCTGGATGCCTAAACCGGAACCAATCGGCGCAGCAAGCGGCATGACAGCATGCGCTCCTGCATCGATCAGCTTGCGAGCGTTTACCAGGTCGTCCGTGGTGTAGGGGAGCACGATGAAGCCCTCCTTCACAAGAACCCGAGTCGCTTCCAACAGGCCTTCGTTATCGGGAAATAACGTCTTCTGATCGCCAATGACTTCCAGTTTGATCCAGTTGGATAACCCAACTTCCTGAGCCAGGCGAGCAGTCCGGATGGCGTCTTCTGCCGTGTAGCAGGCGGCGGTGTTGGGCAGGATGTGGATCTGACTACGATCGATAAAATCCAGTTCGGATTCTTTGGTTTTATCGGTCAGGTTCACACGCCGGACAGCCAGCGTCACCATCTCAGTTCCGGCGAATTTGTGGCAGCGGGCCATCAACTGCTTGCTGCGATATTTGCCCGTACCCACAAACAGCCGCGAATGAAAGGCGCGGCCCGCGATAGTTAAAACGTCTTCCATGACCCTATTATCCGCTTACTGCACCGGCTGAATGCGCACGATGGTGTTGACGCCAAACTTGCGGTAGCGAGTATAAAACGCCTCGTAGATCTGGTGTTGAGGGGTGTTTTCGAGATCCAGCCGAGAGATGAAATGCGAAGGCAGCCAGTATTCTTCACCATCGAAGACCACCGGTTGGTAATCGACCGTTAGCGAAAGATGGGCGCCGGGAATGGGAGTGGTTTTCGGGTTGTAGCTCTCGATGCGCATCACGTTAAAGGTTGCTGCATCCAGCCAGATCTTGTCAGCCGAATCAGGATGCAATCCGAAGCAATCCTTGTTCCTGCCAACTTCTGATGACGCGTGTGTCTCAATCAGCAGCACATCCTTTTCTCCCAGTTTGGCGGGGCCCACCAGGCGCCGGTCGAGACAAACGGCAGACTGATCAGAGTTGAACAGGAAATGAAGATCGCCATAAGCCGGACCGCCATGCCAGACGAAAGGACCGGAGATCTCATTCCGCTTCGTATGCTTGCCGTTGATGACCATGTCCGCGCGTTCTTCCTTGAACAACTCAGGCCGCTCTTCCGGCATGCGGAGGGTGGTTAGAATGGCTTGCGCCCTTGTTTGCCTGGTCAGTTTGCCGTGTTCGTAGTTCTCGGAAACAATGCGTTCATCGCAGATAAAATCCGGCACAGAAGTTTCCAGCCGCTGTACGTGCTCGCGCGCGGCCTGCAAGGCTTCGTGTAGATCCACCTGCGGATTTCCGGCCAGCAGGGTGGTTGCAAGAAGAGCGCAAATGCCGCGGAACTTAAACGTAATCACCTCTTGCCTGCTGGAGAAATGACGTTTCCGATATTGCGACTATACAACTGAAAGGCAGCCCAGTAATAAGGCTTAGGATACGTCTTCAGCATTTGTAACTTAGCATCGCGCAAAGCCACTGAGTAACTTTCGCCGGCAATCACTTTTGTATAAAAGTGATCCATCAGTTCCGCTGTGGAGTTATCATCAACAGCCCACAAACTGGTAATGGCGTTGCGGGCGCCTGCTTGAAAAGCTGCCCAGGCGAAGCCAACCATCCCCTCGCCGGTCAAAGCCTTCGCACCCACACTGCGGCAACCGGAGATAGTTACCAGGTCCGCGTTCAGAGTGTTTTTCATCACATCCCGGGCATAAAGATGATCGCCCGTGGAAAGAATAATCGCCGAATCGAGCGGGCTCTGGGCGCTGGCATCCACATGCGCTGAGAAGTGGACAAGACGAAACAGCCGGGGCTGCACGTTCTTGTAAGCGTCGCTGGTCGCGTCACGGCCGGTCAGGACAACACTGTCGCCCGGAAAGAGCGCACTCACTTTTTTGATCTCCAGAGCGGATGCGGGCAGTTCCGGATATTCGGTTCCCTGGTAGTTTGGATCCCCGATCAGAAGGGCGTTCCGGCTAGCAGCCCTGGAATGATCGTTCGTCAACAGAATTCCGAGCGACGGGGCGACACTCAGGACTACATCCTGCAGCCAGTAGTGGGGAACGCCGCCGCCGGCCAGCAGAGTTTCAAAGTTCAGCCCATGAAGCGCGCCGTCCGGAATCACCGTGACTTGCGCGCCCGGACTCAAATATTTTTCAACCGGGCCAATCAGCGTAGCGTACAAGCGAGTTCCCAGTGAGTTCGCGGTCGCGAGCACATCCCGCCGTTCGTCCTGAATCGCGTGCGCGTAACTCCTCGCGTCCTGTTCGATTTCGGATTCTGAGCGAGCGAGCCTGACACAGACGGCGCCCTTCGAAGTGATGATCCAGACATAGGAGTTCATCGGCGCCAGCCAGTAAAAAAGCAAAGCCGACTTGGCTTTCCCGGCTTGCTGTTCGATACGGGAGGTGAAATCGGCCTGGCGGTGGAGGACCAAGCCTTGCGTGAGCACGCTGGCGCGGCTGGAATCAGCTACTGCCAGGGCGGCGTTAGAATCGTTTTGACGTAGCAGAAAATCCACATATTGCTGATAAAAGCGTATAAGCGCGGACAAAAAAGTAATCTGGTAGTCCGCTACTTTCTGCTGTGACCGGCTGGCCTCGATGGCGGCCAGTGCATTCTCAAAATCACGGCGAGCTTCCCCGGCTTTACCCGCGCGTTCCTGAATCAGCGCCAGTTGAGCGTAGGCCGACCACAGGATATCGCCCGGCGGCAGACCCTTAGCGCTTTGGAGAATCGCTTTATAGAGAGCCTCCGCGTCCTTAGGGCTTCCCCACTCCATGGCAATATTGGCGCGGTTGAGTTGATAATTGGCGAGTAGCTGAGGATCGGGCTTGCCCGCACCTTTTAGCGCCCGGGCGGCGAGTTCGTTATATTTTTCCGCTTCTTCCTGCGAGCCGGTTTCAATTAACGCCTCCGCCAGCCTTTCGGCGCTTGGTGCATAGACACTAAGGGTGGGATCAGCTTGAGTGCTCAGAAAAGCTTGCCGGAAATAATGGACAGCCTCACTGTTTTGCTGACGGAGGGAATAGAGCGAGCCCAATTCGTCATTGACATTGGCGCGCAAAGTAGGCGGATCCGATGGGCGCAGCAGGGGGATGGCCCGCTGTAGCGTGCGAAGCGAGCGGTCCAGATCCCCCAGGCTGAAATAACACTCGCCCAGATTCGCCGTGGATGCAACCTCAAGGTAGTGAGCCTGCAGTGTTTGCGCCAGTGCCGCCGACTTTTGAAAATATGGGATTGCATCTGCAAAGCGCTGGCGGCGCAGCAGGAGAACGCCCAAGTTCAACTGGGCAGCCGCTTCCTCGAAATCGAGATGGTTGTGAGCCGCCAGCACGAGCGCCTGTTCCGCCATCTGCTCGCTGTCGGCTTCATTAGCCTCGCCGGCCAGCAGTAAGAGGCCGTCGGCTTGTGTCGTGAAATCGGATCTTGCTTCAGCGGCGGCAACCGCCGCGCGAACGTGCTCCAGCGCGGCGCGATCCCCACGCGAGTACTCCAAATATGCCTTCAGGTATTCATAGCGCGGCCGAAGGTTCTCGAAGCGTGAGGGAAGCGTTTCTCTCAGCGCCGCTTCGGCATCCTTCACGCGGCGAACATAGAGCAGCGTGTTGATGTACTGGAGCTTAAATCTCCAGCCCCACTCCGAGTCCGGCGAGCGAAGCCATAATTGTCGCGCTGATTCACACGCCTGCGCATACTCGCCGCGATCAATCTGCCGCGATACCCGTGTAAAATCTTGCTGGAAATCAGCTTTCGCCGAGGGTGGGTTTCTTACGCAACCGCCCAGCATCAGCAAGGCGCATGAGCACGCCAATAAGCTACCTATGCGGTGGCCAAGTTGTTCCGTTCGATACCAATTCGCAAGCTGAGGCGTCACCCCCATGTGTTGAACCCAGCTCAAAGCGTAACAGGGTAACGCGGCGGCTGCCCTCGTCGATAATGATCTCGCCAAAATAGATGCGGCCTAATCCGCTGATGGTGAGGCGATTATTGAGTATCTCCGTACCTTGCGGCGCTACGCCGCCTACCCATTCCAATCGGGTGACAAACGTAGCGACCACCGGACCTTGATCCGCGTTCGGAATCTCATGTTTACCGAAAAGATTATCCAGGAAACCGGGCAAGTTTGCTCCAGGCGGATAAAACATGGCAGCGTATTGCTTGCGGAAGTCTCCATCCTTTGCGAACGTTTCGATGAGTTTAGCCTTGGTATCGTTGGCATCGAAAATTTCGGTAGCCGTGTGGACCAGGAGCGATGCGGTACTGGTTCCGGTTGGCTCGACGGTGGTCAGCCCGACGCCTGTGAAAACGGCTGCCATAGAGCGGAAGGAAACCGCGTCCCTGCGATTCGACGTGCTCTCTAAATGCGCCTCTAACAGGCTTGCGCTGAAAGTGCGTTCAGGCGCGTTTTCGTTTGGGTCTGCTTCGGAGTGCACCTGGAGGTTTTCCAAGCGCGTTTGGACTGCCGTATTGGTCGGCAGCTCGTTTTGGCCATGATTCCCCCGCGTAAAATCGACGGCGCGGCGCGGGTCGGAAAAGTCCCCCTGCGCCCGGGAGTAGGCTGCGGAAAACGTGATGAGGTTCTTGTACAGGAAGGGGTCTACTCCGGGCCCTTCGATTCTCGCTTCCGAAAGGCCTCCCGTGACGGGCAGATGACACGGTGCCGCCGCGTTTACAAAAACATCGTCAGGGCGACGAATCCGGCCCGCAAAAGCGACGGCGCTCCCATTAAAAATAAATCGCTTCTCGACCGGCAGTTCAATCGGCATCTGCAATCCTCGCTCTATTTGGAATTCTCAAGTACAAAGGGGTAGGACTTGATGCTATCCGGTTCAGACACAGGCCGCAAGATCATTTGATACCGGCCTGCAGGGAACAACCTGGCTGGAACTTGGATGGGCAGATTGAACGACGCCGCGGTTTCAGGCCCGGTGGTGACGCGCAGGATCTCTTTCCCCGCGGCGCTTTTAAATTCGCAGAGGAACGAATCGGGGTGCAAAGCATCCACGCTGAAAGTCAGCAGCAATGATGCTGATCGCGGATCGATCAGTTGAACCGGCACAGCTTCACCGCGTGACACCGGCATCAGCAGCGAAGCGGCCGGCAAAACATGGGCTGTCGTCTCTGAAGCGCCCGGATTCGCTGACTGATAGACCACGAAGCCGGCCAGCGCCAAGGCTGCAAAGGTGGGAACCAGAGAAGGCAAACGTAGCCATTCTTGCCATCCGCCCCGGCCGGCCGGCGCCGCGTGGGCGGCTTCTAAAGAGCCTTCCCGGAATACCTGCTTCAAATTCTCAGTCACCGTAAAGTTTTGCCTCACCTGCTCTGAGCAGACAGGGCAATCGAAAAGGTGCTCTTCAAACTGTTCGCGTTCCTGGTCGGACAACTCGTCCAGTGAGTATCTTTCCGCGGCTTGAAGAGTTTTAGCAGTCTTGTGGTCCATAGCGTTAGCTCGTAGTGAGTTTCAGAAGCAAAGCGTTTCACCTGGCAGCCGCTTTTTTCCTCAGTTTTTGGTCGGCGTCGGTCCCGGCTATGGCGTCGCGCAGCCTGCCGAGCGCGCGATGCACTTGCACCCGCAGATAATTGCGGTCAATGCCAAGCTCGGCGCAAATCTCATCTTTGTCCTGCTCAATGAAGTACACCTTCTCAAGCACCACCTGATCCGCCTTGCGCAGCTTGCTCAAGTTCTGGCGCAGCAGTTGCTTGCGCTGGTTCGTGATGCAGTTGAATTCTGCCCCGATTGCTTGTGCCACCGGCTCGGGCGCATTCTCAGGAATTTGCTGGAAACGGCGCCCATTCCTCAGGAATTCCAACATGACTCGCTCACTGAATGAGTTGACAAAAGCGCCCAGCTTCCGCGGATCTTCCATGCCTCCGCTTTTTCGAAGGTAGACCAACACCCGCAAAAGCGTCTCCTGGGCTACATCTTCGGCTTCATTGGTGCCCGATCGCATGCGCATCCGGAGCTTCTGTACCAGCAATTTCGTGAAGTACCGCACAAAATCAGTGGCGGTTTCGGCGTCGCCGTTGACGAGCCGATCCACATAATCCTGGTCGAACGAATGAAGTTCCAATGATCTCCCTATTGGGAAGCCTCGATGGTATACCAAGTGCGAATTTTTCGGGTTCAGGCTGGTGGTGGTATCCGGGTTTGTGGAAAACAAAAAATGCTTGAGCCGATTGGGGGTGAGGTCTAAGGTATCCATTGTTTGAGCGTGCTTTGAAGCGGGATAACAGGGTATTGTGCAGTTGCCTGGCCAAACGTTACAGCCAAAAAAGCTAATCGCGCTCACTGGTCTGCCGATAAGCGCACTAAGGCGTTTCGAACGCGATGCAACACAGATGCAACACAAAGGAGACCTGCTGATTGAATGAGTCACCGCTATAAAATCAGGACATTCGAAAGTGGCGATCAGGACGGAGGGGTGGCGGAGGGCGTCATTGTCGTACCCATCGATCGCAGTTTTGCCGTTTATTCGCGAAGCGCGGATGACGCCGAGAAGCAATTGAAGGAGGACTTAGCAGCGGGTAAGCTGCCGGCCGGGCGTGTATATCAGATCTGTCCTCCCTTCGGAAATCCCGAATCGATTCGCGCATTCGCTGTGTCTTCTGAAGGCAAGTGCCAGCGCGCGTTTCTCGACCCGGCTTCGGGGATCTATTCGGAATTTCGCCGTATCCGCTACCGGGATCTGCGACTGAACCCTCAGCGGGACCAGGTCGCCGAGTTGCAGGAAGCCTGATTTCCGCCTCACCCATTTCAGCCACGCCAACGTGAGGCCACACCGGGTGCAAACTAAGAGCATTAACCTTTTGGTTAGTGGAGATCTAAATTGGCTAAAGCTCTTATTGCAATCACTGGCGCCTCCAGCGGTATCGGCGCAGCCTTCGCCCGCCGCCTGGCGCCCCAGCATGACCTGCTTCTGATAGCCCGCCGCAAGGAAAAGCTGGACTCGCTGGCTGCTGAATTGTCCGCCGCACATGGTTGTAACGCAGAGACCTGCTCAGCCGATCTGGCCGACAATACAGACCTGAACAAGGTGGCCGCACGGCTGGCCACTGACAAGCGTCTGGTTCTCCTGATCAACAACGCAGGTTTCGGACTAAAGGGCCGCTTCTGGGAAGCACCCCTTGAAGCGCAGGAGCAGATGCACAAGCTGCATGTCATGGCCACAGTCCGGCTCACGCATGCGGCCCTGAGAAACCTGACGTCGCGCGACACCGGCGGCATCATCAACGTGGCTTCGGTCGCCGCCTTTGCCCGCAGCCAGGGCTCGGTTAGCTATTGCGCCACTAAAAGCTGGATGGCTGTTTTTAGCGAAGCACTGTATCTGGAATTGAAAGGCGCGAAATCACGCGTAAAAATTCAGGCCTTATGCCCCGGCTTCACCTATTCTGAGTTTCATGACGCCATGGGAGTCGACCGCTCTCAACTGGCTGGAGGTCCCCTCTGGCATTCCGCTGAATTCGTGGTTGACGCTTCACTGGACGGAATACGACGAAATAAATTGTTTGTGATTCCAGGCTGGCGCTATCGCTGGCTGACCAGCATTATCAGCAAACTGCCGACCGCCACCCGATTGCAGGTTGAGCAGGCTGCCGGCAAAAGGCGCACGCAACAAATCCTTCAGGCACGAGCAGAAGCTGAAAAAGTTATTGCTGAAAAAGTTATTGAATGATCCGGCGGGATTTCATCCAGGCCTCAGCCAGCGCAGGCCATTGGGTGACAGGCTTGCTTCTATCCGGCCGCAAACCATAGCCGTGGCCGCCGACGCTGAACAAGTGCATTTCAGCAGGGACCTTTGCATTTTTCAAAGCCAGATAATACACCGCGCTGCTCTCCACGTGAACCGGATCATCTTCGGTCTGCACCAGAAATGCGGGCGGGGTGTTCGCTGTCACGCTCACCTCAGGCGTCAGCTTGTCCAGCTTTTCGCCCTCAGCCAAATACGCGGGGTAAATCAGAATGGTGAAATCCGGACGGCAACTGACATCATCAGCCGAGTCCTGTGGCTCGTACGTCCTTGTCGAGTAGCTATTGCTGACGAGCGCGCTTAAGTGGCCCCCAGCCGAAAAGCCAAGAACGCCGATGCGCTTCGGATCCAGGCGCCACTCCGCCGCCCGGCTCCGAACATAACTGACTGCGCGCTGCGCATCCTGCAGCGGCTCTTCGTAGCGGGGGACATTGGCGGGCTCAGGCACGCGATACTTGACCAGCGCGGCGTTTACGCCTATCGAGTTCAGCCAGTCGCAAATTTCAGTCCCCTCCAGATCGAGGGCTAAAATGCGATACCCCCCGCCCGGAAAAACCAGAACCGTAGCGCCGGAGTTACGCGATGCGGGAGCGGGATAGAACGTCAGGGTGGGCTGGCCCACATTCCCAAGTCGTATGACGGGACGGCCTCCCACCAGGCCGTCCTTCGGTGTCGTCATATCCTTTTCGGGGCCCGTGTTCTGCTTTTCTCCGGGCGTCCCTTTCGGAAACAGCGAAATAGGTGGGGCTGGGGCCGCGGCAAGCGCGGCCGCCGACAGCATAAGAGCAGCCAAGATGAGCCTCATGCCTAAATCTGCGAATACGAAGTTGGATTCAGAATGAGGCTGTCGATGTTGGAAACAATGCTTTCAAAGCTGTATGTGGATGAGGCCGAGAGCTTCTTCCAATCCGGATCGTCCGAGAAGGCTTTCCACTTCGCGTTCATTTCTCCAAGATCGGGGAAGCTAAGCATGTAAGTTAACTGCGGCAATCGCGAACCGATTAGGGCATCGCCGTAAAATACCTGCCAGAACCCGGCCTTCTCAAAGAAACTGAACTCGCCATGGTGGAACATATCCACCTTAATGCGATGATCGGCGCTCGTGGGGCTCTCATAGGTCCGAAGCTGAAAAACGCGCGACCCATGCGTGGCGGCCGGCGGCGGTAACGTAAGCTTCGGGTAGCCCTCAAAAGCCACCAGTAACTGGCTCTCGATGCGCACAAAAGGTGGTTCTTTCGCGGGCGCTTTCAGAAACGCAGCGCCGGCTTTCTGATAAGCATCGTCTTCAGCGAGTTTTAGTTCGGCATTCACCAGCAAGTCCAGAGAAGGGCTGGGGATCAGCACGTAAAGTGTCGGCGTCTCTGATCCGAGATAAAGGTCAAATGCCCCAATCGTCTTCATGCCCATCCGGTTCAGCGCGGGGATCAGTGCTTGTTCCAAGTACCGATGAGTCAGCTTTGGGCCAGAGCCGTTCTCCAGCTTATACTTCCGGAGTTCATAATATTCGCGCACAGAGTTTGCTTGCGCCTGCATGCGAGTGCCGCCCAGCGCCAAAGCGGATGCTGACAGGGAGGATCGGAGAAATCGTCTACGTTGCATAAGTGGTGACCTTATGCATTCTATCTGTTCGCTCGGAACGGCGGCGTCCCTGGCTAGGAGGCGATGGAGGCATCGCTGTCTGCTCGATCCTCAGGATCGGCGCTTCGCTGGCTTTTGGTCTCGTGAAACTGACGCCTAAAATCGTAAAATTGGAGGCGGCAGAACCAGCAATGATAAAGTTTCCCGCCACCGAGTTTATGCACGAGATTGATAATCCCAGGCTGCATCCGGTCAACGCCGTCACGCCGCTTCAAGGCTGTCAGGTCAACCGAATGGCAACGGGGACATTTGACATAGCGGGCAATTCTGATGCTTGGAATCGAGGAGGAGCGGACCCGGTTTCTACTCCCACATTGTGTGCACTGGTAGGCCTCCGAGTGAAAGAGTCGCTCGAGTAGCGTCCGGCGACTACGCTTGAGCGCCCCTCCGCATTTTGAACAGGGCGAAGACGGCATCTAAACTTTTTATAACATCTTTGTAGCAGAAGTTGTAGCAGAACTGGTAGCAGAAGTTGCACACTGAGGCAACCAGATGCATTTCTACTACCGTTAGATCACGGCTCCGCCCGAAGAGATTTTGCAGACAGCCACTGACCGCGAAATGCTTGCATGGCGGGCGTAAGAGACAGCCCATTTGCCTCAAAAAGAACCAGTCTGAGGCTAGGGTCCTGTGCGAGCGTTACAGCGACTGAACGGGTCCCCATCCTGCCTGAAATTTTCATTTGGATGACGTCGCCAATCTTATGCGCAGCCAGACAGGACTCCAGATTGCCCGGGTTCTTGGTGCTTTGACCGGAGCATTCCCTGATTTCATCGCCGCTATCAATGCCGGCCAGGTAAGCCGGCGAACCACGGAGCGTTGGCCCTTCCACCATCACGCCGGTAGCTCCGGCCGACACACGGGTGGTGCCGAGCCAAGCCTTTGCCGGGTGAGCCAGCGTCAGTGAAATGCCGGCCGGGGCCGCCAGCCGGGCATAATCCAAGGGTTGACGACCCTCAATATTGTTCTGGAAAATCTCGTGTGCAAACCCGGCGTCCCCCGTGGTCTCCGCCAGAGCTTTCTCCAGGTCATCCATGTCATAAGGCTTCTCGATATCGGGGTGTTCGCGCCAGACGCTCCGCATCCAATCGTCAAGCGATTTGCCGGGGTAACGAACGCGGATCGCCAGGTCGATGCCCAAAGCCAGCGCCTCACCATAGGTGTAGTACGAGATGAAATTATTGGCGACATCTGTGGGATCAATGGAGCGCGCCGCGTCCACGAAGGGCGCCTGCGCGCTCATTCCGGCGGCTGAAAGAACATTGCGGCCGGGATCGTTCAGTACCGCATTGACCGCATATCCCATATTCTCCACAAATTCCGGAAGCGACGTCAGATTAGTCCGCCGCAACACCAGTTCACCGTAGTAACTGGTAAATCCTTCGGCAAACCAAAGCTCGCGAGACATATTGGCGTGCTCGAAATCAAATGGCTCAAGGGATTTGGGGCGCATGCGGCGAACGTTCCAGGAATGAAAAAACTCATGCGAGATGGTCCCGATGGCCCGCTGCGCCGAGTCATGCAGCGACAGCGCGCCGCTGATCACGCTCGAATCCCGGTGCTCCATGCCGTCGCCGCTGGCGTATGGCAGAAAGTCCACCAGGAACGAATAAGTGCCATGATCATAGGGCGCAAGCCGGCCGAAGATCGCCTCTTCCTCAGCCACAACTCTTTTGCACATGTCCTCGAACGCGTTTGCGTCTGCCTCCGATCCCTGGTGGTGCAACGCCAGGCGAAAGGTTTGGCCATCCAACGTCCATTCCCGGATCGGACTCGCGCTCAACTCCACTGGGCTATCCATCATCCACTCCAGATCCGGAGCGGAAAACGTTCCGTCTGACTCAGGCACTAACTGCGTGGCGGCTTTCCAGTTTGAGCCTGCCGGCGCCTGGAACTCCAGCTTCGCGGAAATGTGTTCAAGACCTTTTGCCCACACGAGCGTTGCCGGAAGATTCAAGTGAGCATGCGTAAGATCAATGGCCGAGTAGGTACCGTCCACTCTATCCCCGTAAAGAGTGTAGGAGCAAACTACCGCCCCGCCACTGACCGGCACCCTCCAGCTGTACGGAGTATCATGCTCCACCGGAAGTGGACGGCCATTCTGATCCGCTGCGCGAAAGTTGGAGACGTTCTTGGCAAATTCGTGAAGCGCGTAGCGTCCGGGCGACGAACGGCTCATGACGATTTCAAGCTTGTCGCTCTCAACTCCCAGGAACGTCGCACGGATCTCGGCCTCGTGATGTACCGCATTCGGGAATGAAAGTTCGTACTGAATACGCGTGGCCCCGCAAACCGGGAGCGCGCTTAAGACCACGAAAAAAATGCAAACCGCAAGTTTCAACCTTCGATGGTAGCGTTTGACGATCCTGCTTTAACCCCCTACAGGTCGGAACGTCCGTCGACAACCATGTCTTTTGTCCGAAACCTGCTATGGACGTTCATGGAACCGAAGCGAGTCACGAACATAATGTCGCGCTTGTGCGCCGCCAGTTCATTGGCGCGCCGGAAAAACAGCAGGATGGCGCCGCTTTGCGGATCAATGATTACGTTCTGCGGTTGCAAGGGAATTTCACCTTTTGCCAGCAGGTGCGAATTGGTCATAAACCATTCAAGCGTCTCTTCCGTCGTGCGGGCGTGCGCTTCTTCATCGCTGCTGGATGTGGCTTGTAGCTTTGCGGGACCATCCACCTGTTTGGGGGGCAATAAGCCCACCACCGAAATAATGAAGTTGGCCGCCGCCTGGGCGTTTAGCTGGGCCGCTTCTGCCTTGTGGCCGTAGTCCAGCGCCTGACGCACCACCGCCGCGCTATCCCAGCGCACGACAACCGGGATTGTGGCCAGATGGCCTCGCCGGTTTTTCGCGATGCCGCCATCCCAGCGCATTCCGTTGCTTGTACCGCCGGCGGATCTGCCCCCTGCGCCCGGTTGTCCCTCACCGTTCGGTGGTGGCGTGAACTCAGGCTGGTCATCTTTATCTGCCGGATCATCCATGGTGGCTTCAGTCCGAACCGCCCAGGGCGAGTCATTGAGAACCTTTTCTGCGTCTGCCGGCGTCCAGCTCGAAGGCGGCAACTTCCATGCGTCCACCGCCCAAGCGCAAGGAAGCAGTAAAAAAAGAAGGAAAAACGCAAGCTTCAGCAACAAATCGACCCTTTCAATCGTCCTAGGAAATTAGAGAGACTATAAGAATCCATATAGGGGACGTTGGCGGGCTACGTTTTCCCGCAAGCTCACCAGGAAGACCGCCTCAACCTAATGCTAAAGTCACCGACGTCACGTCTGCTGTTAGGTCTGTTAATTACGTTGGCGGCGGTGGCTGGCTATGCTTCTTATACGCTACACCAGCTTGAGAGTCTGCGACGGCTGCAAACCGAGACCATCGACCTTAACCGTCATGATAGCCTCCTGCTGCTGCAGGCTGAGAGCGATCTGAACATGATTGGTTTGCGTGTCCGCGACATGATCCGTACGCAAGAACCAGGGAACGTGACACGTTACCGCTCAGAGTTCGACAAGCTGCATGCCGATTTGCAAACTGCCATTGAAGAGGAGGAAAAGCTTTCCCCCGTCAGTCGCAAAGCGGACCAGCACGCCAGGCTCATAGCCGCCCTGCGGCAGTTCTGGCAGGCCTCCGATGAAGTCTTTGCAGCCGCGAACCACGGACATGAACAGGCGGCGCGTTCCATCGCCTCCACTCGCCTGTTCCGTCAGCAGGCCGCGCTGGCCAGCCTGGTTTCTGAATTGCTCGAGCGAAATAATGAAGCGGAAGAACGGGCGGACCAGAAAGTGTCTTCTATCTACTCGGGCGTCGAACGCGACATTTACGCTTTCTTAGCCGCCACCATTCTGGGAATTCTGCTGACCAGCGCCTACACCATCTCGTCGAATCGACGTATGTTCGACCGCATGGAGGCAATGTCGAAGCAGCGGCGGATTCTGGCCGCTCGCCTCATCACGGTGCAGGAAGAAGTGCTACGATCAGTCTCCCGCGAGTTGCACGACGAGTTTGGGCAAATCCTCACAGCCGTGGGCGCTATGCTTGCTCGGGCCGAACGCAAGGGAATTCCGCCGGATTCGCCCCTGCGAACGGAGCTGAGTGAGGTCAGGCAAATTACTCATGCCACGCTCGAAAAAATGCGGAGCCTCTCACAAATGCTCCATCCATCCGTCATAGACGATTATGGGCTTGTGAAAGGCATTGAGTGGTACGTGGGCGTTTTTCAAAAGCAAACGGGTATTGAAACCACGGCCTTGGTGCAGGGAGTGCCCGAGCGCATTACCGGTCAACTGGCTACACACTGCTTCCGAATTGTTCAAGAGGCTTTGAACAATACGGCAAAACATTCCGGGGCGAAACGCGCTGAAGTTGAGATGGTTTTTGGCGCGGACTCCCTGACTGTGACAATCATGGATTTCGGCAAAGGCCTCAAAGCCGAAATGAAGGAAACCGCCCGGCGCGGCCTTGGCCTTATCGCCATGCGCGAACGTGCAGCCCTGGTGGGAGGAACCCTGGACGTGCATTCAACCCCGGGAGCCGGAACCACGGTGGTTTTAGTTATGCCCTTGCAACAGCAGAGCGAAGCAAGTCCTTCTGTTGATGAAGAGGAATTCGAAACGGCGTTAAGCCCGAAAGCTTGAAGAGATTATGAGTGAAGAGATAACAGTACTGCTGGCCGATGATCATAGCCTGGTGCGGCGCGGCTTCAGGCGAATTTTAGAGGATGAGGAAGGGATCAAAGTGGTGGGCGAAGCGAGCAACGGCGTGGAAGCCATCCGCATGACCCAGGAACTCAAGCCTCGGGTTGTTGTCATGGATTTGTCTATGCCCGAGTTGGACGGCGTACAGGCCACCAAGGAAATCATCAAGCATCACCCGGGCACCGAAGTGCTGGTGCTCAGCATGCATGCCGATGACAATTATGTCCGCAACGCCCTGGATGCGGGCGCCAAAGGCTATCTGCTGAAGAGCGCCATTGACGTAGATCTGGTGGGCGCGGTTCGGACCGTGGCGCAGGGCCGCCGCTTTATGAGTTCCGGCGTTAAATACGTTGTCGGCGAACTGGATGACGAATTGAAAAAGCTGACAGCCCGTGAAAAGCAAGTCCTGCAACTGATCGCTCAAGGCAAATCAAACAAGGAGATTGCCACGCTGCTGGATCTCAGCGTCAATACGGTTTCGGTGCACCGAGCTAACCTGATGGAGAAAATGAACATCCATCGAACAGCCGAACTGGTGCTTTTTGCGATTCGCAAGGGGCTGGTTGCACCGCAATAAATGCGAAGATCGATCCTCGCTCTTTTGTTCTTAGTCTCACTTGGTTCAATTTCCCGGGCGCAAGGCAACTATGAGATTCAGGTCTATGGTTCTGAAACGGTCGCGCCCGGCGACACGATGTTGGAGTTGCACAGCAACTTCACGGTGGAAGGGTCGAACCTGACCGCAAGCGGCCCAGTCAAAATCGACACCTTGGCCGATGGAACCTTGCCGACAAACCACCAGGAACACGAAACGGTAGAGATCACGCAAGGCTGGACCCCCTGGTTCGAAACTGGTTTCTACATCTTCACCAGCGGCGGTCCGAATCAGGGATACAAGTGGGTGGGAGATCACATCCGACCGCGGGTGCGCGTTCCGGAATCATGGAAGTGGCCGGTGGGCGTGAGTCTGTCGGTGGAAGTAGGCTACCAGCGCACTATCTTTTCACCCGATACCTGGACCATGGAAATTCGCCCCATTATCGACAAGCAGATGCGCCGGTGGTACGTAGCGCTCAATCCCACGCTTGACCGCTCATTTCATGGTCCTGACGTAAATAAGGGCTTGGTTTTCTCACCGAACGTCAAGGTGGCCTACGGCATAACGCCCAAGCTGCAGTTTGGGCTGGAATACTACGGCAGTGTGGGTGACATCACGGGCTTTGACCCCGTCTATCAACAGCAGCAGCAGTTCGTGCCTGCCATCGATTACGACTTCGGTCCTAATTGGGAATTTAACTTCGGAGTGGGAGTGGGGGCGACTCGCGGAACGGATCACCTGCTGGTGAAAGCCATTGTCGGCCGGCGCTTCCGCTTCTTCGGAAACAAGCGATCGACCTAAGGGGAGGCGGCCGGCCTTGAGGAGGTCCGGCCGCAGGGCGCTTTAGTTGAGACTGGCCTTTTTGGCTGCCTTGGCATCGTCTGCAGCCTTCTTCTGAGCCTGCATTTCTTTTGCCTTCGCAAACTTCTTCTGGAAGCGATCTACGCGGCCTTCGGTGTCGATCAGCTTCTGGCGGCCAGTAAAGAACGGATGGCAACTGGCGCAGATTTCAACGCGCAGATCGCCTTTGTGAGTGGAGCGCGTACCAAAAACCGAGCCACACGCGCACACTACTTTTACTTCCTCATAAGCAGGGTGAATCCCAGCTTTCATTTCTCTTGATTCCTTTCAAAAAACGGCGGGTAACTTTTAGGTTATCACGAAAACGCGAAAAGCCCCGAGGCCACCGGGGAAGGGTGACTTCAGGGCTTTTACTAAATCACACTCTAGATACGTACGCGCGAAGCAGCCGGTCAATTGGAACGGCGGCTTCGTCACTGACGAAACCTGAACGTAAGAACGGCGACTCTAAGAGTCGGCCACCTCGCGCGTGGATTGTATGCTACAGTCACTACCAGAATTCATTATTACTGGACCACCTCCTTCCTCAGTGATACCTACATTGTAGGTTTGAGGCTTTCAGCATGTCAATGAAGACAAGCCACTTTTTGCTGGTTCAGTAAGAGTGCGGGAGCAATCGTCATAGCAAGTTTGGAAAGCGCTTCCGGCAAAGCATCTACCGTTTGGATGGCGGGCTTTTTTCTCCTCGGAATCCTTCTTGGAATGCCCGGAACGCTGATGGTCGGCTGGCACTATCACCTGGATGCAGAGCCCTCCCTGACCGGGTTGCATTTTCTTGCGCTGAGCGCCGGTTTCGTCTTGGCATCGCACTTGGTTCGGCGATTTTATCCTGATCTGCCTTTGCGAACGATCGGCATCGCGGCATCCGCCTTGGCGTTTGTCTCTCTGCTAGCGCTCTCCATTTTGACGCCACCATTCCCATCCGCTTGGCGCATCGGACTGCTCGCGGTCACCGGCTCATCCGCTGGCGCCCTCACTTTTGCACTTTTTTACGTAAATCAATCGCTTTTTGAAAGCGCACCGGCCACCTCGGCGAACCGGGCCGGTGCGCTCTTTGTCGGCGGAGCCCTGCTCTCGACCGTCACGGCAGGCGTCACTTACTTCGGCTGTGCCGGCGGTGGCCAGACCGCGTTCCTTTCCCTTTTCCCGTTGAGCTACCTCTTCTTGCTTGCGCGTAATCGCTTCCCTGCCGCGCTATCGGCCGCCACCAAACCTGACGCTCGACAACGCGAAACCTTCAAGGACCTGCGGCGCATTGCCAAACTGCTGTTCAGTCTGCTGATCTTCTTTCAGGTGGCCTGTGAATGGGCAATTGCCGCCTGGCTTCCCCTGTTCCTTATTCACACGTCCGGGATGAATCCGGTCATCTCCGTTCTGGCTCTCGGCGCTTACTTCGCGGCGCTGATGGTGGGCCGCCTCATCGCGCAGCTCTTGATGCCGCTCGTCAGCCACCGGCGAATGCTCCTGTTCGGCGTGGCTCTGGCCATAGCCGGATGTTGTTTGCTCAGTCTCGCGGCTTTCACCTCCGGCTGGCTCACTTCATTCGCGCTCGTCGCGGCCATTGTGATCGGATTGGGCCACGCACCCATTTACCCGCTGGTGGCGGAACGCATAGGCAAAAGGCTTTCTTATCACGCCGGCGACTATAGCCGCTCCATCTCTGTTGCGGTCGCCGCCGCCATGGCAACTCCGTGGCTGCTCGGTTATGTCGCCGGCTCATTCGGCATGCGGGCCGTCATGCTGGCGCCGGCAATTGCGTCCATTATCGTCTTAATCCTGGTAATTCTCATCATGTTTGAGGCGCGTCTCATGGGCAGCCGGCAGATTGACTCGGAGAACGGCCTGCTCGCATCTGAACAGTAGCCCACGAATGCAGGTCGACTTCAAAGAAAACGGCATTTACCTGCGCGACATCGATCTCTGGCTGGATAACACGGAACCCTGCGCCGCCACCTGGATTTCGCACGCGCATAGCGATCACGCGCGCGGCTGCCATGGCAAAGCGATTGGTACCTCCGCCACGCTGCGCTTGTATCAAATGCGGCTTTGGCAGCCGGAGAACCAGGAACCGCCCGAGTTGCTGCCGCTCAGCTTTGGCGAAAGCCTTGAATGGAATGGTGCGAGGCTCACGGCTTATCCGGCTAGCCACATTCTGGGCGCGGCTCAACTGCTGGTCGAATTCGGCGATGAGCGACTCGTCTACACCGGCGATATCAAGCTCCGTGAGCCGCTGGCCGGCGACACGACCACCGTCGTCCCCTGCCACCGCCTGATCATCGAATCCACCTTTGGGTTGCCCATCTATAAGTTACTGTCTCGCGAGATCGCCCGGCAGCGCATTATTCGCTTCGCCCGGGAATGCTTCGACAATGGGGAGACGCCAGCCTTCACCGGCTATCCGCTGGGCCGCGGTCAGGAAATTGTCCATGTACTGGCAAACGCCGGCTTTCGCACTGCCGTCCATGGAGCCATTGCGAAGTACATCCCCGTCTACCAGGACTATGGCTTCGAATTCCCGAACTGGGAGCCCTATGAAGCCAAGTCAACTGCCGGCAAGGCGCTGGTGGTTGTTCCTGACCACGGTCGTGTTCTCGAAGCCAGCGGCAAGAACATCCGGCGCGCTTATGTTTCTGGCTGGGCTGCCCTGGACAATGCCCGGGCGCGCGGTGGAGCAGAGGAGCTGATTCCCTACTCCGACCACGCTGACTTCGATGAACTCCTGGAAATGGTGGAACGTTCCAACGCCCAACATGTGGATGTGGTGCATGGCTACACAGCCCCGTTCGCGCACATCCTTCGTTCGCGCGGCATTTCAGCCGCCGCGCCACAGCGCGCCTCAGCCAGAACCAACATCGAGGCCGAAGGCTAAGACCATAAATTAGATGGACGACTTAGCCATTGCCTGCGAGGACATTGCCCGCGTAGCCAGCAAACTCAAGAAGATTCGGCGGCTGGCTGCCTATTTGAAGCCCCTCTCCAATCACGACCTGGAACTCGCTGTTCAATTTCTAAGCACCGGTCCGGCGGCGCTCCGTGGAACGAATCACACGCTCTTTGCCTCAGAGGAAAAAACGAAGCTTTCGGTCGGTCGAAAAGTGATCCGCGAAGCGCTGCGCGTTGCTACCGGTTGGGACGACGAAATCATGCGCGTCTGCTTTAGTGAGACCGGGGACTCGGGCGAAACCGCTGGACTTCTGCTCCGCGGTATCAGCGCCGAAGAACCCATGTCGCTTCGCCAGGCGGACCTTCTCTATCAGGATCTAAGCGGCGCGCGGAAACTGGACGTGCTTGCTGCCATCTACCGGCGCTACAAACCGCTGACCATCAAATATTTCATTAAAGTCATCACGCGCGGCCTGCGTATTGGCCTGATGGAACGCATGGTGGAGGAAGCTGTCGCGCTCGCCTGCGAAGTACCGCAGGAGAGCGTGCGGGAAGCCAACAATCGACTGGGGGACCTTGCAAAAGTGGCCTTGGCGGCACGTCACGGAGAACTGTCTGGCATTGAAACCCGCCTCTTTCATCCCATGGACTTCATGCTGGCGAAGCCGCTGGAACGGCTGGAGGACCTGGCCGATCCGAATGACTGGTTCATAGAGGATAAGTTCGATGGCGTTCGCAGCCAGGTTCATTTCGACAACGGCGCGGTCCGCATCTATTCACGGGGAATGGAGGAAGTAACGCAAGCCTTCCCGGAGATTGTGGCCGCCTGGAAACAGGTCCAGGGGAAGGGTATCATCGACGGTGAACTTCTCGCTTGGCGCGGTGACCGCCCGCTCAACTTCAACGTTCTGCAACAACGCCTGGCGCGTAAAATCGTCCGCGCAACTCTGCTCGAAGAAGTGCCCGTCATCTTCATGGGCTATGACGCACTTCTATTGAATGAAGATCTATTGCTGAAGTCACCGTTCGAAGAACGCCGGGCCGCGCTTGAATCCGTTCTGCAAAGCGCGCCGCCCGCACTCCGCTTATCTCAACTGTTGAAGGCAACCACACTCGATGAAGTGGAAGAACTCTTCCTGGCGGCAAGAGCGAGCGGCAACGAAGGTTTGTTGCTAAAACGGAAAGGCAGCTTGTATGAACCTGGAAAGCGAACCGGCGCGTGGCAGAAGTTAAAGCGTCCTTATGGAACGCTCGACGTCGTGGTCACATCCGCCGAACAAGGCCACGGCCGCAGAGCCATTTACTTTTCTGATTACACCTTCGCCGTTCGAACATCCGAAGGCTTTGCTAACGTCGGCAAGGCGTATTCCGGATTAACCGACGTTGAAATCAAAGACCTGACGAAAATCCTTCGCTCCGCCTCCACCGAAAAGTTCGGCAGAGTCATTCTTGTCAGGCCGCAGGTTGTATTGGAAGTGGCCTTCGATGGAGTGCAAAAAAGCACTCGTCACAAAAGCGGCTACGCGCTGCGCTTCCCTCGTATTCTCCGCTGGCGCAAAGATAAGACACCGGAAGAGGCTGATGATATTGAACGAGTGGAGGCGCTTTACCGGCAATCCCTGCAAATACCAAATCAGTGACAGGCAGTCACAAATAGATCGTCACTCTTCGCGCCGATTTCAGTGCCACTTCAACACACCGCTTTTATCAAAACTCAATGGACCGGCCCGGGAAACCAAATCGCTGCTGATCAATCAAACGATAGAGGAATGATCACCATGAATACTCCCGATTTCGTGACAGATGCAAGACCCGGCCCGCGCGAAGAACATCGCGAAGGCCCAATTGCCCGAACCATTGAACAGCAGACCGCCAAGCTGCCTTCCGATACCTACCTTTGGGCCGCACTCGGTTCCATCGGCATTTCGCTCTATTTCCAGTTCACCGGCGATGAGCGTAAGGCAAACTTTGTCGGTCACTGGGCACCCACATTCCTGTTGCTGGGGCTTTACAACAAGCTAGTAAAACTTCACGGTTCGGAAGGCGTTTAGCCACCCGTTACTTCTGCTGGGGCGGAGTGGCCGGTACGGGCGTCGCATCCGCGTTCGCCTTTACCGCCTCCGCAACTGGTTTTCCTTTTGTGGCCCAATCGACTTCAGTCGCGGCGTTTCCCACTACGCCCTTAGCCACATCCTTTGCCACGTCCTGTTTAACAGCCTCGGTAGCCTGCTTGGCCGCCTCATGAGTTCCATCCCCAACCGAGATTACCTTCACGCTCACCCTCTTCACGCCGAATTTCTTACAGGCGGTCTCAGACGGCATGTAGATATCTAACCTGCGTCCCTCAATCTTGGCGCCCGTATCCGCGACCACATATTCACCGGAGTAACGGCCTGCTTTGATCTTCACCCGAGTGCCCATGGGCAGAACAGACGGATCTGCAGCAACAATATGTCTGTTAGTCCACTCGCCGGATTTCGTGATGCCCGTTACTGAATAGGCAGTCGCCACATAGTGGCCGCTCTTCGAGGTCTTATGCTGACCATAGATCCCGGGCGTAACGGCTATTAGTGAAAGGCTGAGCAAGATTCTAGTAATCACGCCTGTGAGACTACAGGAACAGCATTACCGTTGCATACCATTAGTTTCACTGCTGGTACCCTGAGTTTTTTGGCCAACGCTACGCTGAATAAGCTCCACTCCTCCCTGCAAACGTGGTTTAGAAGCCAATACGCGACCTTTAGCGAGGTCCAGAAACTCGCACTTCCACATACACTGGCGCGTGAGAACACCCTGATCCTGGCGCCCACCGGCAGCGGCAAGACCCTGGCCGCGTTCCTTTCGGTGCTTTCCAGCCTGGCGGCTCGAGCGGAAAGCCGAACCTTGCAAAACGCCGTCTACGCCGTGTATGTGTCGCCTCTTAAGGCGCTGAACAACGACATCCATCGCAACCTGTCGCCCGCTCTGGAGGCGCTGAATCACGCACTCCCCGCCGCCGCCCACATCCGTATTGAAGTCAGAACCGGCGATACCTCAAATGCCGATAGAAGCCGCCAGAGCAAGCTGCGCCCGCACCTGCTTCTCACCACACCCGAGACACTGAGCTCTATCCTGTCTCAAAGCGCCTGGCGCGACGCCGCGTTTGATCCGGAAACCGTTGTCATTGATGAAATCCACTCCTTCGCTGAAAATAAGCGCGGTTCACTGCTCGCGCTCTGTCTGGAGCGGATGGAACTCCGCGCGCGGCGGCCGCTGCAACGCATCGGCGTTTCCGCTACTGCGTGGCCGCTGGAGGCCATGCAGCGCCTGCTCTGCGGAACTCGCAGCTGCCAGGTGGCAAAGGTGGATATCCGGCGCGCTCACCGCCTGGAGATTGTGCCTCCAGAACCGGGGGCCTGGCTTCCCCCCGCCGGTTATAACTCGTTCCGAATCTCTCCCGTGGTTGCGGGTCTGGTCCAGCAGGCTCAATGCACGCTTGCGTTCGTGATGACTCGCTCTGGAGTGGAACGCCTCGGACTCGCCCTTCGCATTCTGCTCCCGGACTTGGAAGATCGCATCGCTGTCCATCATGGCTCCATGGATCGCGAGACTCGTTTAGAAATTGAGGATGGTCTCAAAACAGGCTACTGGCGAGCCGTCGTTGCGTCCAGCAGCCTGGAGATGGGAGTGGATTTCTCCTCTGTCGATCAGGTAGTTCTCGTCGGCACGCCTCGTGGCGTCAGCACTTCTCTCCAGCGGCTCGGCCGCAGCGGTCATCGGGTCGATGGTGTCGCTCAGGGATCCCTGGTCCCGCTATCGCTCCCGGACTTGCTCGAATGCGTGGCGCTGCGCGAAGCCGCACGGGAAGGCCGCCTGGATGCCCTCCGCATTCCAAGTGCACCTCTTGATGTCCTCGCACAAGTGCTGCTGGGCATGAGCATAGAACGCCGGTGGACATGCGACGAAGCCTTCCAGTTGATCAAGCAAGCTGGCCCCTATCTTGATCTTGCGCGCGCGGATTTCGATGATATCCTCCAGTACCTCGCAGGTCATGGAAAAGTTCTCGGACCGTATGGCACCTACGGCAAAATCGAGTTGCTCGGAGATTCCTTTCGCGTCGCCAATAAAAAGACGGCGCGGGATTATTACATGAACCTTGGCGTTATTAGCACGGACTACGAGATGAAGATCGTCTCCGCCCGGAATCGCCTGCTTGGAGCCGTAGAAGAATCATTCATTGCCAGCTTGCAGCCGGACGAAGCCTTCATCATGGGCGGGCGGCCGGTACGAGTCAAGCGCATTCACCAGAACATGGCCGTAGTGGAGCCCGCGCAGGGCGAAGTCGTAAAAACCCCACGCTGGATGGGCAACAAGATGCCTCTGACGGCCCAACTCGCCCAGGAAGAGCTGAAGCTGCGCCGCGAATTACGCGACGCGTTTGCAAACGGCGGTCCGGCCGTCTGCGCCAGTCATTTGCAATCGGCCTACCACGTTAGCGAGAACGTCGCCGCCCGTATTGCCAAGTTTCTGGCCCATCAAAACCAGGCCACGCCCATACCCACGGATTCACCAGTCCTGGCCGAGCGCGTTGTCAGCGGACGCAATATGCTGCTCCTAGTGCACATAGTGGCCGGACGCGCTGTCAACCGCTCTCTCGCCTGGGTGGTCGCAGCGCGCCTGGGTAAGGGTAAAAGCGTAGTGGCAAACTTTGACGACCATAGCTTTCTCCTCTCCTTGGATTCACGGCTCGAAGTGACACCAGACGATCTCCATGCCGCCTTCAACCCGGACCACTGGATGGAGGACCTCCGCGGCATCTTATCCACCACTGAGACTTTAGGGTCCAGCTTTCGCCGCATTGCTGAAATAGGCCAGCTGCTTCCTCGCAAAAATCTTCACGGCCGCGTATCCGCGAAAGCCGCAACCTGGAACGGCAGCCTTCTGTATAAGACATTGATGGAGCATGAACCCGATCACCCCTTGTTGCGCGAAGCCGTGCGGGAAGTTTTGGATGATCAGTGCGATGCCCCTGCCGCGCTCAAGGAAGCTGCCCGCATCTTCCAATCGCCTTTGCAGCTTTTCGATCTTCCCCGCCCTTCGCCCTTTGCGCTCCCTTTATTCACTGCCTTCAACCGTGAAGTCCTGGTCGCATCAGACCCCGAGCGCGCGCTGGATGACCTGGTCGCCGCCATCTACGGCGAATGGGACCCCAACGAAACTTCCAAGCCAGCCAGCTCAATGATCGAGGATAAACAGGAACCGCGTAAGCCGCGCGGCGCAAAGCGCAAACGGACTACTGCTTAAATTTGCAGCCCTAAAAGCTGAATTGAATCCCCCCACGAGCCACAAAACCTGGCGTCAGGAATCCACCTTCAAAGTACTGTTGATTCGCTAAGTTCTCCAACCGTACGTAGATTCGAATCTTCTTGCGTTCGCCGAAAGGATAGCTGTACCCTGCCGAAATATCCGCTTTATGCGGACCATCAAATGAATACGCCAGCACATCGTAAGGCGGCAGCGAATTAAAGAGCGGAAACAAGAAGCGGCTGCCCGCCAGCAGATCGAACGACGTATCCCAATGTTTCCCGAACGGCTTCATCACCGCAAGCGTGAAGGTCTCCGGGTAAATGTTAGGCGTACGCAACTGGCCATCCCCATACTCGGAGATGCGGTCAATCGAATTCGTATATGTGAAACCTGCTCGAACAATCACCCGCCGCGGCAACTTCGCCTCCGCAGACACTTCGGCGCCTCGCGCCAGTCCGCCCGGAGTATTGAAGTAGCCTCCAAATCTACCGTAGGGATCAGCAAGTGGCGTCACCAAAATCCCTGGATCAAACCCGATCACTTCCTGCAGCCGCGTGTAGAAATAACTCGCGCTGATTTTCAGCTTGTCTTTAAAAAGATACTGATCGAATCCCACATCCACTGAGAGAGCTCGCTCAGGATGGAGCCGTGGATCTCCATAAGCAGTAAAAACGCTGCCATCAAAATATGTTCCGAATCGCTCATAAAGCGAAGGCGCCCGATACGCATTGCCCACGTGACTTCGAATCTTGGTATTCGTGGATCGAAAGAAATAGGCCGCCGAAGCGTCGCCCGTCAAGGCCCTCGGCGGTGAAGTAGAAGACGCCGAAGAATACACAGGGAACTCGCCGGAAAAGCTGGGAGCGCTCAAGTTGAATGACTCCCACCGCCCTGATAGAGAAATTTGCAGCCTGTCATTCAATAACTTCGTTTGGTCCTGCACAAAGAAGGCGCTGCTTGTCTGTGCGGCGCTTGTGCTGGATAGAAAGACAGGTACTTGCCCTGTGTAAGAAGGACTGCTGTAGCTCTCTCGCTCGAACTCGTACCCACCCGAAATCAGCTGACTGTGCATGGGCTGCCACTCGGCGTTCGCATTCACAGTATCTATGCGGCTGTTATATTTCGTCGAAGTGCGGTCAAACGGTTGATATCCGAGACCGAGCGCCCCATTTACATAATTTCTATTCGTTGCCAGATCCTGAAAATTCACCCGGTAATGGAGATTGGGCCGAACCTGATGTTCAAGGTAGGCCATCGTGGAAATAAACTCGACCACACGATAGTTGTCGGAGTCGCCATAGGCCGGAATGAAATTTGCGTTGCCAAACGAGTAAGGCACGCCCAGCGCAACGCTGGAAACGGCGGCAGGTATCTGGCTGACCGGCAGAGGAACAGCGGATACGACTGCGGCTGAACCGTTCGCTGGCGGCAGCGGTATTGCATTATCATTCAGCTGCCCGAAGCTCCCCGACCCGAGCGCACGGCCCCCGATCCGCAAAGTCGGCGCTGCTACGAATTCAACCGACCCGAGTCCGGTGGTATTGCGATACGGTTGATCGCCTCCCACTCCCTCTGTGACATCTTCATGCCCCATACCGGCCGAGTAGAACAGCCGGTCGCGGATTCCTCCAGCCAGATGGACTCGCCCCAGCGCTTGCCCAAGCATTCCGCCTTGCAAATCCACACTTCCGTGAAACGGCCCGCCGCCTTGATCGGTGACCACATTCACGACTCCGCCGATCGCGTTTGTCCCATACAAGGAAGCTCCTGCTCCCTGCAGAATTTCTACACGGGACGAATCCGTAAACCAAAGATCGCTAATGTAGGCTGCGGAATCGCCTTGCGTGGCGGAGATATCTCGCAGCCGCATTCCATCGACCAGAACGGAGGTGTCGAATGTCCGCAACCCTCGAATCTGAATGGTTGCGAAGCTTCCCGGGCCGCCCTCTTGAGCAATCCGTAACCCAGGCACTTGGTCCAGTGCAGCGACGAGTGAATCCTGACCCTGGTTGATGGCCGTTGCCGCGTCAATCACACTTAGCTGCTTCGAGGTCTCACTGGGCGATTGCGCAAAGCCGGTGCTGGTCACTGTCACTTGGGCGGATGTCGGAATAATTTCCAGCGTCAGCTCCGGCAGGTCCTCCAGCGCGTTGTCCACAATAATCGCCTTGGCGGCTGTCATTCGCAGACCAGGAGCTTCCGCCTGCAGAAGATAGTCGCCGGGCGGTATCTCGCCAAAGCAATATCTCCCTGAATTGCCGGATTCAGTGTTGAGTTGAATACTGCTATCGCGTGAATACAGCATGACGCGGGCGCTTGCTACGGGAAGCGACGTCGCGTCCAGTGTCTTTCCACAAAACTGTTTTGCCGAATGTGCTGGAATTTGCCCGGAAATCGCCAGAGCGATCAGGCTAAGAAAGCGCTTCTGAGAAGCGCCGGACAGAAAAATGTATAGACGATTTATCACCGTCACCTCTCCCACGAAGGTGTGTTTTGAAATCGAGACCATTAGTCTCGGCTGCTGGCAGGTATTCGGACTGACAAGCGATGCCGTTGCCGGCTTGCCTACTAGCCTCCGCTTCCCAACCGCTGCCGGTCAGTGCTTATCGAATGAGGCGTTCGTTCTTGTTTACCGCTGCGGGGCAGTTCCGGACTCACACCGGATTCCCTGTTTCCACGCCAATGTACTCGGCGTACCAACTGCGATAGTCAGATTAGCATGGGAAGCGCTTCTATTCACACCAAAAAATCTCAACTGCTGCTTAATGCCCGGCGCTCGCCGCAAGGTGTTATTCTGGCGAGTGCCGGAAATCGGCTTATTTTTGCATCGAGACTACAAGGAGACCGGTCATGGATTTTTTAGAAGAAGCAGAAAAACTCGCCGGAGCGGTAGCTGCCGTGGAAGGCATCAAGAAACTCGACCCGAATGCATCACTCTTAACCGAAGCGGCTGCTGCCATCACCGGCTTCGAAGCCACCGGCGCCGTTGTTGATCGTCTCGAGCACAAGAACGAAGACGACCAACAAAAAAGATAGCCAGGCGGAACGGGCTGATTATTGACCCGGCAACATGCGGCTGATTGAGAGAGTGCATAAAGCTCTGGAGCAACAGTCGCAAAAAGGAACCTCCGTAAACGAACTCTTGCCACTCTTGGAGCAGATCGTCACTCTAGCTGATCCCACCGAGCAAGAGGACGATCTGCTTCTGGAGTGGTTCTTCAACATCCGCGGGCATCAAATCAGGCAGCTCCAATCGGACGGCCTGAACGCTCTGGCAAAAGCCGAGCAACAAAAGCTGAAATCTCTCACCCGGCTTCGCAATTACCATAGCTTCAACGGAGCTATTTTGCGTCCGGGAGACCGCTTCTACTGTGACGATCACGATCATCACTCGTACGATTTTGGCGGTGAAATTCTGGCCTATGACCGGGACGCTCAGACCTACACAGTCAGATTTGACGGGCCCAGTAGTAGTCATCGCAATCCGTCCGAGCAGTTGTCAGCCGACCAGATTTGGCCGGACTCCGATGTTCAATCGGAACAAGCTAAATACGCGGAGAAGTGGACCAAGGGCCCAATTATTCGACTGCTCGATCTGTCTCCGCTGGCGCGAAAGGCTCTAGAAAATCGACTTTCCATCTTCCTCTGCCACGCGTCGGAAGATAAAAGCCGGATCAAAGATATCTACACGAATCTCAAGCTCGACGGCTTCCATCCCTGGCTAGACGTCGAGAGTCTTGTCCCCGGCGACGATTGGGAAACTCGCATACAGCGCGACATCCATTCATCTGATGTCGCCCTGATCTGCCTATCGAATCTTTCCATTTCAAAGCAAGGCTTCTTTCAAAGCGAAATTGAGTTCGCGGTAGAGGCCGCCAAAGGACGATCCGAGGAACAACGGTATTTGATTCCCTTACTGCTCGAGCCCTGCGCTATACCGGATCGCCTGGCCGCCTGGCACGCCGTGAATCTGTTTGAAAGAGACGGATACAAGAAGCTTGTATCCGCCCTCCGTGACTCGGCTCGTGCATTAGGCCGCCTTACGGATTGAGACGTCAACCCGCAAAACCTCCGATATCCCCAAAAATCATCCGGAATGCGGAGTACTTGACTTCCGTTGAAAACCGGGACATTCTCTTACAACAAACGCCGAGTACATCGTCATGGCCCCTGCGTCAACAACTGCCGAGTCGCTCGCTCAATCGCTAGTGGAGAGCTACGCCGTAAACGACCACATGAACCAGGTCATCCTGAAACATCTGGATCCCAATGCGTGGCGAGCAAAACCATCTGTAGACAACGGACGCACCATCGCCGCAATCTTTTCGCACGTCCACAACATTCGGCGCAAATGGCTCCGCCTTTCAGCACCGCATATCCGGCTCCCGGGTTCACTCAACCGTCACACTTGTTCCCAGCACCAGACGAGCCTGGCGCTCGCTGAAAGTGCTGCGCTGTGTTGCGAAATGATCGCGGAAGCCTTGCTCCAACCTGAAGGTCGAGTCAAAACCTTTCGCCGCGATGCTCTGGCGAAACCATGGCCGGTTGGCGGAGCCATGGTCTGCTACATGATTTCGCATGACGCCCATCATCGCGGGCAAGTCTGCATGCTTGCAACTCGGCTCGGCTTCCCGATGCCGTTCAAAGGCGCCCACGGAATCTGGGTCTGGGAACAACTCTGGAAGGAATGCGGATTCACTCGCCCACGGTAGCGTCGTCTGCTGAGCCATGGGACCCAAAGAACAGATGCATCAACCCTCAAGCAGATGAGTGCCATGCGTAATGGCCGCACCCGCTCGCAGCACCGCCGCCACGTGGACCGTTTCGGCTATTTCCTCTTCGGTCGCGCCGGCCTTTAACGCACCCTGCCGGTGAAGTTCAATGCAGTAAGGACATTGCGTCGTCAAAGCAACCGCAACGGCCATCAACTCCTTATACTTCTTCGGAATCGCTCCGTCCGCCATAGCAGCCTTGTCGTACGCCCAGAACGCCTTCGTGGCTTCTGGCGCATGTTCACTCAGCTTGGGCAGTTTCTTCAAATTATCCATTGAATACATAGTTATTGTTGGTTGCGTAAGCAGGCCCCCTTTTGTTACGCATTTTTTCCGTCGATTCCATTAATCCGTGACAGTCACCGCAATCCCTAAACTCCCCGCACCTGGCAACCCGTAACCTTCTCGCTTCCCAAGAGTATTGTTCTTTGCGCAAGCCGGGAGAACCTTGTAACCCGTCTTTTGCCTCTCGCGCCGAAAGGATCCCGAACTCTACTCCAATGAACACCTTAAACCAGGATCTGCGCTATTGTCTCCGCCAGCTAATCAACGCTCCAGGTTTTACGCTGACGGCCATCATTTCTCTAACCCTGGGAATCGGCGCCACCACGGCGGTATTCAGCGTGATCTATGCCATTCTGATGAACCCGTATCCCTACGCCGCCGCAGACCGAATGGTCCACATGCGACTGCTGGATCCCGCCGGTCATCTGAATGGCTTCGGCCTCACCGGCGGCCAGTGGCAAGAACTCAAGAAGTCTCCCGTCGTCGAAGACGCGTTCGCCGCCGATGGTTGGAGCCTGACAGTCACCGGCCGGGATCTCCCGGAAGACGTTAGCGCCAGTTACTTCACCTCCAACGCCTTTAATTACTTCGGAGTGCCACCGCTTCTGGGCCGTGGTTTGCTGCCCTCCGATGCCATCGGTGGCCAGGACCCTCAGCCCGTCGCCGTATTGAGCTACAAGTTCTGGCAGCGCCACTTCGGCTCAGATCCCACGGTCATCGGTAAAACCTTGCAACTGGTGCGAAAACCCTACGCCATTGTGGGCGTCGCCGCACCACGCTTCACTTGGGATGACGCCGATGTCTATCTGCCACTCAAAGTCACTCAGGACCAGACACGGACTTACTATGTTGGACTGCGGCTCAAGCCAGGAGTGACCCACCAGACCGCTGATGCCGCACTCCAGCCCTTGATCGATCAGTTCGCCAAAGAGAGCCCCAAACACTTCCCGAAAGGCCGCTTCAAGCTCCACTTAGTCGGTCTCAATGAAGACTTCGAAAAACAGCTTGGCGGCACGCTCTATCTGCTGTTCTCCGCCGTTGCTTTTCTCCTCCTCATCGGTTGCGCGAACGTTGCCATCCTTCAACTCGCTCGGGGAACTGCGCGGCAGCACGAGTTTGCCATCCGCGCAGCCATCGGCGCTGGTCGCCGCCGTCTCATCCGCCAGATGTTAGCAGAAGCTCTCCTGCTGTCCGTCATCGGAGCCGGCTTCGGCGTTCTGCTGGCCTATCGCGTTATCGGCGTGATTGCGGACTTACTGCCGAAATACCAGTTTCCGCATGAAGCCGCCATCGCCCTCAATGTCCCAGTCCTGGTCTTCAGCGTTGTGCTCGCTATAATCAGCGGCGTCTTATCCGGCCTATGGCCGTCTCTGCAACTGTCGCGGCCTGACGTCGCTCAAGTCATGCAATCCAGCAGCCGTCGCATTGCGGGCAACGCTCAGGGACAATTAACCAATAACATCCTGATTGCCGCGCAGATCGCCTTGACCTTGGTCATGTTAGCCGGCGCCGGCGCGGCCATACGCGGCTTTCTAACCCTGCTGCACACGCCTCTGGGTTACGATCCTCACAACATCATGTCGGTGGGCATTCCAGTGCACGATGGCGCGTATCCCACTTGGGAAGCGCGCGCAGCCTATTTCGAATTACTTCGCAACAAAGTAGCGCGAGTGCCAGGCGTCGCCATGGCCGCCATTTCCACCAATGCAACGCCGCCGTCCAACGGTTGGAACACCGCCATTGAAGTACTCGGCACACCGGCCAAGGACGACCAGAAAATCCGCGTCAACTTCGTCAGCCCCGGTTACTTTCCCATCTTGCGAATCCCGCTCGCCCAGGGTCGTATTTGGGATGAGATTGAAAATCATCACGCCGCCCGCGTTGCGGTCATCAATCAGACAATGGCCCGACTTTACTTTCCCAGAGGCGCCATCGGTCAATCGCTAAAAATCCCCGACCTGAAGAGCGAACCCCCGTTCAACCTCTCTCCGGCCTCGGACAATCCATGGCTGCTCATCGTGGGCGTCATCGCGGACAAGCGGGACGACGGTCTCCGAAAGCCAATCCTACCGGAGGCCTTCATTCCCTACACCCTGAGCATGCATATGTGGACCCAGATTCTGGTGCGGTCCCAGACTTCGCCCTTGACCCTTCTGCACGCCATTGGCAAAGAGGTCAACTCAGTGGATGCCGACCAGCAAATCAGCGGTCAGATTCAAGACCTGGAGCATTGGATTGAGGGCGAACAAGAGTGGCAGCAGGAGCACTTAGTCGCCTGGCTCTTCGCCGCCTTCGCTATTCTAGCGGTCGCTCTCGCCGCCGCCGGTCTATACAGCGTAGTCTCCTTCTCCGTCGAGCAACGAATGAACGAGTTCGGCATCCGGATGGCGCTGGGCGCAAGGCAATCAGACGTGTGGCGTGTTGTCTTCCACTCCGCGGTGTTTAGTGTCGGAGGCGGCTTGCTGGCCGGAGTTCTTCTCACTCTGGCGCTAAATAGCCTGCTAGCCCGATGGGCCTCCGGCAGCTCTCGCGACACCCTCGTTCTCCTCGCCGCCACGGTCCTTCTGGCATCCGTCGCCACAGTGGCCTGCGCCGCCCCCGCCCGGCGGGCCTCCACCGTCGACCCAATGACCGCCTTGCGCTACGAATAAAGCGGCAGACACGGCCCAAGCACTATTGCTCGCGTGCGCCAATCGCCTTCACAGCCGCGGCAACACCCGAATGAATCTGGGCGGCAGCTGCCGTCAGTCTTTCTTTTGAGAACGCAGGGTCGCCTGGGCCTACCACATGGATATGGCCGCGGGCATCAATATAGATCAGCGTCCCGTCGCCCTCGCCGGCCAGTACTTTGACATAAATAGAAAATTCCTTACTCTCGATAACGAATGACTTTGGCACAATATTCCTTCAAGGCACGAAGCCCTTTTTGTTTGGATTTGAACTGAAGAGAATCTTCAGTCCCGAATTAGTGCATCTCGTCAACCAGGCGTTACAAAGGATTTGCTTTGTGCCTGAACCCAAATGACCTTTCCCGCCGCCGCTACTCCACCACAACCACCGCGGCCCGATGCCCGGTCCTCAATTTCGCATCACAAGTCCAAAGCTCCGCTCCCGTAGCCTCCGCCAGCGCTATATACGCCGCATCATAAACCGTAAAGTCGTGCCGCAACTGCCAGATCCGCGAAAGCAACGGCGTGTGCGAGTAGCGTTGCACCGGCAGTTCCGCCAGGGCGTTCAAAAACTGTTTGCACCGGTGTACATCCACCCGCCTTCCCGCCACCAGACTTCGGATCGCGCTTGCCACTTCCACATCCAGCAAATGCGGAGCGATAAACGAATCCTCGCGGCCTTCCAATTCCTCCCTGATCCTCTCCGCGCGTGGACTGTTGATTAACAGCTCTACCACTAGCGAAGCATCCGGAACAATCACTGGGAATCCCGCAACGCTCTCACCACTTCGGCTCCGCTTTGCTCCGTCGGAATCGGCTTCGCTTGCCGCGTCCGTTCCAGCCACTCCTGCATCGTCGGCTGCTGCACTGTGCGTTCCAGTTCCTGCTTGATAAAGTCAGATAAACTCATGCCAGCCCTCGCCGCCCGCGCCTTCAGAACCGCATGCACCTGCTCCGGAACATCCCGTATTTGCACCATCTTCGACATGCTCTCAGCTTATAAAACATGTGCTGCACATGCAAACCCAACACCCGCTGCAACGGTGAAAACAGCGCCAGTTAACCCGCGCCCAGCCGCCTCCCTCGCGGCACTTTTCCTGCTCATCCTAACCACCATCCCAGCCGCGAATCCCCAATCTCCCGTCACCATCCAGATCGACGCCGCTCGTCCAACCGGTCCGCTACCCGCCATCTGGCGCTACTTCGGCTATGACGAACCCAACTACACCTACACTCCCAACGGCCAAAAACTCGTCCGCGAACTAGCCGCTCTCGGCCAACCGGGCAACCAACCCGTCTACATCCGAACCCACTTCCTCCTCGCCACCGGCAACGGCCAAGCCAGCCTGAAATTCGGCTCCACCAACGCCTACACCGAAGATGCCAAAGGCAACGCCGTCTACGACTGGACCATTGTGGATCGCATTCTCGACACCTATCTCAAAGCCGGTGCCAAGCCCTTCGTCGAAATCGGCTTCACACCCCAAGCACTTTCCTCTCGCCCAGACCCCTATCACGTCGAATGGATTCCCGGCGCGCCCAACAAAGAGTACTCGGCCGGCTGGAGCTACCCGCCCAAAGACCTCAGCAAATGGGGCAATCTCGTCGAGCACTGGGTCCGCCACGAAGTCGAAAAGCACGGCGCTGCCGAAGTCGCTACCTGGTATTGGGAAGTCTGGAACGAGCCTGACATCTCCTATTGGCACGGCACGCCCGAACAATACGACCAGCTTTACGATTCCGCCGCGGCAGCAGTCAAAAGAGCCCTGCCCTCAGCCCGGGTGGGAGGGCCCGCCTCCACCGGTCCCGCCAGTGAAAAAGCCGCCGCCTTCCTCACGCAGTTCCTCGCCCACTGTGCCGCCACCGGATCGCCCCTCGACTTCATCACCTACCACGCCAAAGGCCAGCCCAAGCTCGAAAACGGTCACGTCATCATGGGCCTGGCTAAGCAAATGCGCGATGTCGAAAACGGCTTCAAAATCATCAACGGCTTCCCCGCATTCGCCCACCTGCCCATTGTCCTGACCGAGAGCGACCCCGAAGGCTGCGCCGCCTGTTCCGCCCGCCTCTATCCGCAAAACGCTTACCGCAATGGTGCCCTTTACGCTGTCTACACCGCCGCCGCCATGAACAAGATCGTGAATCTCGCGATTGCCAATCACGCCAATATCGAAGGCATGCTCACCTGGGCCTTCGAGTTCGAGAATCAGCCCTACTTCGATGGCCTCCGAACCCTGGCGACGAACGGCTTAGACAAACCCGTCCTCAACTTCTTTCGCATGGCCTCCAAAATGTCCGGCGGCAAACTAACAGCGGAAGGCGAAAACGTCCTGGCCTCCGGCAATCCTAGCCACATGTTCGTCATGCTTTGGAACTACAACGACGATCCAACGCAAGCCACCCCGCAAACCATTCGACTCCACCTCACCGGCCTCGCGAACGGACCCGCCAAGCTCATCGAGTATCGAATTGACGAAACCCATAGCAACTCCTGGACGGCTTGGAAACAAATGGGCTCGCCCCAGCACCCCACCGCGCAGCAATACGCCGGCCTGGAGAAAGCCAGCAAGCTCCAAACACTCAACCCACCGCAATCCGTCACTATCCGCAACGGCCTTATTGAGCAAACCCTGAACTTGCCCGCTGAATCTCTCACGCTCCTTGAAATTCAGCGGTAACAGACAAACGCAAAATTATCGCAACTAAATTTCGAACGTTTTCAAGTACTTAAAAACCCGCCCGGCAAAACCGCCGCCAATTCAAGCCACCGGCCTGCCACTCTCCAATCAGATCTACCTGACCCAATGACACCCAGATCCATCCGCCGCGCTGCCGAGCGAAAAGCCAAAAAACAGGAGCTGAAAAAACTAAAAGCCATGTCCCAATCCACCGGACCTGTAACGCCCCAAGGCAAAGCCATCGCCTCTCAAAACTCAACCAAACACGGGGCCTGCTCAACCAACGTCCGCCTGCTCGACAACGAATCCAAAGCCGACTACCAAGCCCTGGAAGAACTCTGGTTTGATGGCTACAAGCCCGAAAACCCCCTCGAAACCGACCTGCTCCACAAAGCCGTCCAGGCCGACTGGCTCGCCCGGAGGGCCGAACGCCACTATTCCAATCTCGAAGCCGACCTGTTCAATCTCACCCCAAACCTGATCGACTGGACCCCGGAACGACACAAACTTCTGGCCCTGGCCAGCCGCTACCGGACCGCCAACACCAATGCTCTGACCAAAGCGCGCAAAGCTCTCGAAGACTACCGCAAAAACCGCCGCGCCGAACTCAAAGCCGCCACCCCAAAGCCCGAACCTAAACCCGACCTGGACTTTGAACCGGACGACGATATAGACAAAGAACTCGAATGGATGCGAAAAGAAGCCATCCGCCTTGGCTATGCCAACCCGGACGGAACCCCCACCGGCAAAAAAGACTAACCTATAAATCGCTCAACCTGCCCGGTAAGGCCCAACCACGCCCATTCGTTCAGAAATCGCAAACATTTCACCCACACCAACCCACGCTCCAGCAGGCCGCCGAGCGTAACCAACCCGTCGAGCCCCCAATCAAGCCATCACCAGCAAAGCAGCCCGCCCGCTAAACCCCCGTTGTCGGCTTCGTTCCGTAATCGCGGTCTCACCCACCCACTCCGTTCCGTAATCCCCAAACATTTCACCCACACCAACCCACCCTCTAGCAGGCCGCCGAGCGTAACCAACCCGTCGAGCCCCCAATCAAGCCATCACCAGCAAAGCAGCCCGCCCGCTAAACCCCCGTTGCCAGCTTCGTTCCGTAATCGCCGCCTCACCCACCCACTCCGTTCCGTAATCCCCAAACATTTCACCCACACCAACCCACCCTCTAGCAGGCCGCCGAGCGTAACCAACCCGTCGAGCCCCCAATCAAGCCATCACCAGCAAAGCAGCCCGCCCGCCAAACCCCGGTTGCCGCCTTCGTTCCGTAATCGCCGCCTCACCCACCCACTCTGTTCCGTAATCCCCAAACATTTCACCCACACCAACCCACCCTCTAGCAGGCCGCCGAGCGTAACCAACCCGTCGAGCCCCCAATCAAGCCATCACCAGAAAGCAGCCCGCCCGCTAAACCCCCGTTGTCGGCTTCGTTCCGTAATCGCCGCCTCACGCCAACAATTCCAAAACCAACCCCTTCCACGCCCGCACATCGAGCCGCCAATAAACCTTCGCCGGGGCTTGACCATGGGCTTCCGCCCAAACTTCCTTGTTCCGCTCATCACGCGTGACATTCAACTTATCCACCACCGTCATCCCGCGCGTGATCTCGCTTACCGTCTCAATCTCCACATAGTGCTCGCCCCACTTCAGCCCCAGTTCTGGCCGCAGCAAAATCCCCATCGCTACCGGGTCCGGCAACACAATCCCAATCTCCCCAGTCTGCATCTTATTCGCCTCCATAGCCCTGCTATTTGACCGGATCGCAAACTCCGCCAGCGGCGTCCCTAACCGGAGCACCCGCTCAATGTCCTCCGGGCCAAACCCAGCTTCGCCGCGGCACAACTGCCATCCCACCATCTCAATCGGCAGGCCGGACCGAAACACCTTCCGAGCCGCTTCCGGGTCCACATAGATGTTGAACTCAGCCGCCGGCGTGATATTCCCCTCACACGCCGGAGCACCGCCCATCACTACGCACCGGGACACATTCTTCGCCAACCGCGGTTCTTTCTCCAGAGCCAGCGCCACATTCGTCAGCGGCCCCAGCGTCACCAGTTCAATGCCAGGATTCGCCATCACAATTCGCACCATGGCATCCACCGCATGCTCGCGTTCAGCTACTCGCCGCTCCGGCTTATACCCGTGGTCGCCCAATCCATCGCGTCCATGAAACCAATCCGCCAACTGCAGCGGGCGAACCAACGGCTTATTCGCGCCCGCATAGATCGGCACGTCCGACCCGCACAGCTCCGCCGTAAACAGCGCATTCGAAACCGCCTGCGCCAGTTCGCAATTGCCCGCCACCACCGTGATCCCTTCCACGGAAACCAGCGGCGATCGCAACGCCATAATCAAAGCAACCGCATCATCCGACGCGGTATCGGTATCAATCAGAATTTTTCGTGTCTGGGTCATCGCCGCATGCTGAATGTATAGACAATAGCAGCGACCCCGAACCCGACAAACCAGGCATAGTCATACAACCATCGCAACCCCGGAATCACTAGTCCGCAAAGCGCAATCGCAATCCCTGCGCCGAGTGCCACCATGGCACGCGGATTGATCCCATTGCTGTACTCATATGCCCCATTCCGCCGATACAAGCTCTCCACATCCAGCGTCGTCTTGCGAACCAGAAAGTAGTCCGCAATCATAATTCCCGCTATCGGCCCCAGCAAGCCGGAGTAACCTACCAGCCATCCAAAGATGTAGCTGTTGAAATCGGTCAACAACTTCCAAGGCATCATCAATAGCCCCGCCACGCCCGTAATCATCCCGCCCGTCCGAAACGAGATCAGACGCGGATTCAGATTCGAGAAATCGTTCGACGGCGACACGACATTAGCCGCTACATTCGTATTCAGCGTCGCTACCAACAGGGCGACTAGCGCGATCCCCGCCACCAGCGGCTGCTGAAACCGGCCAAGCAATGCCACCGGATCCCAAATCGCCTGCCCAAACAAAACCACCGACGCCGACGTCACCGCCACGCCGATAAACGAATAGAGCGTCATGGCCGGCGGCAACCCGATGGACTGTCCTATCATCTGCGCCCGTTGCGATTTCGCATACCGCGTGAAGTCCGGAATGTTCAAGGCAACCGTCGCCCAAAACCCAACCATCCCCGTGAGCGACGGAACAAAGAAGTGCAGAAACTCGCGCGTGGTCTGGAACTTACTCGGCGTGCTCAATACCGGCCCTAAACCCCCCGCCTTCCCCGTAATCCACCAAAGCAAAAGCAACCCGACGCCGAGCATAAAAGGCGCGCCAATCCCCTCCAACAACTTGATGGTTTCAATGCCTCTCCAGATCACCGCCATGTTCAGCAGCCAGAACGCAAAGAAGCAAATCCACGGAGCCAAGCTCCAGGCACTCAGCCCCGGATTCAGAATCCGCAGCATCGAGTAAATCGCCTGTCCGCCAATCCACGTCTGAATGCCAAACCACCCGCACGCCACAATCGCCCGCAGAATGGCCGGCGCATTCGCCCCGCGCACACCGAATGACGCACGCACCAGGACTGGAAACGGAATCCCGTACTTAGTGCCCGCGTGCGCATTCAACAGCATGGGAACCAGCACAATCAAATTGCCCAGCAGAATCGTCCCGATCGCCTGCTTCCAGCTCATGCCGCCGGCAATCAATCCCGAAGCCAGCATGTAAGTCGGAATACAAACCGACATCGCCACCCATAGCGAAGCGTAGTTGTAAATGCCCCATGTGCGCCGCTCTTGTTCCACCGGCGCTAGATCCGGATTGTACAGCGCGGGGTCGTATCCATGCACCATCTGCTCGCGAATCATCTGCTTAGCGTAATGGCGCGCGTAATCCGATTGCAAGCAAATTTGCCTGAGCTTAAGATAGATAATCCGATGCAAGCCGATTCACTCGCTGAGCATTTGCCTCCTCTGACAAACCACGAGGCGTTGGTGGAGGCAAACCGGTGCCTGTTCTGCTACGACGCGCCTTGCACTAAGGCCTGCCCCACTCACATCGATATTCCGCGCTTCATTAAGAAGATCGCGACCGATAATCTAACCGGCTCCGCCCGAACCATTCTCAGTTCTAACCTGCTTGGCGCAACCTGTGCGCGCGTCTGCCCCGTCCAGGAACTCTGCGAAGGAGCCTGCGTTCTTGGCTCTGAACACAAGCCCATCAACATCGGCCGGCTGCAGCGCTTCGCCATGGACAACTTCTATTCCCGCGAATCGCTGCCCTTCACTCCCGCGCCCGCTACGGGCAAAAAAGTCGCCATCATCGGAGCTGGTCCCGCCGGCCTCTCCTGCGCCGGCGAACTCCGCAAATTCGGTCATGCCGTAACAATCTATGAAAAGCGCCCGCTGCCCGGAGGTCTCTCCACCTACGGCATCATCAGCCTGCGCGAGCCAATCGACATCGCCCTGGCCGAAGTGGAAATGCTGAAGCGCCTCGGCGTTGAAGTAATCACCGGCATTGAACTCTGCCGCAACATCAGCCTTCCGGAACTGCAAGCCAAGTTCGACGCCGTTTTCTTAAGTTCCGGTCAAGGCTACACGCCGCAGCTCAACATTCCCGGCGAAGAGTTCATCCTCGACGGCCTCGCCTATGTCGAGCAAAGCAAGCTCAATCCAAACGACATGCAGATTGGCCAAAATGTGGTTGTCATCGGAGCCGGCAACACAGCCATCGATTGCGCCACCATAGCCAAACGCCTGGGTTCGCTTAGCGTCACCGTCACCATCCTCTATCGCCGTTCCGCCGCTGAAATGAGCGCCTATGACCACGAATATCAATTCGCGAAGAACGAAGGCATCGAGTTCCGCTTCTATACGCAACCTTCAAGAGTGATCCTCGAGAACGACGCCGTCATAGCGCTCGAATGCCTCAACACGCAGGACGGAACCACCTTCCTGGTCAAGACCGACCAGATCGTCAAAGCGATCGGTCAACAACGTCCCTCTCTGGCCGCCCAACTCGGCCTGCAGGTAAACCGCGGCTTCATCGACGTCAACGCGGAGTATGAAACCAGCATCCCGAAGCTCTTTGCCGGCGGCGATTGCATTCGAGCTGCCGGCAACTGCTCAACCGTGATGGCTGTACAGGACGGCAAACTCGCCGCGCGCGCCATCCATAATAAGGTTCAAAATGGCTGATCTCAGCACCAACTTCGCCGGCATCAAATCGCCCAATCCGTTCTGGCTGGCCTCCGCGCCTCCCACTAACTCCGGCGCGCAAATCCACAAAGCATTCGAAGCCGGCTGGGGCGGCGCCGTCTGGAAGACGATCGGACCACCCGTGCTGAATGTCTCAAACCGCTACGGCGCCTGGCACTATGGCGAACAGCGCATGCTGGCCATCAATAACGTTGAACTCATCTCCGACCGGCCGCTTGAAATCAACCTGCGCGAGATCGCCGACGTCAAACGCCAGTGGCCCGATCGCGCCGTCATCGTCTCCGCCATGGTCGAGTCCTCGCCTGCTGCTTGGACCGAGATCGTCAAGCGCATAGAAGACACCGGCGCAGATGGCATCGAGCTGAACTACGGATGTCCGCACGGCATGAGCGAGCGTGGCATGGGCGCAGCGGTCGGCCAGGTGCCTGAATATTGCGAAAAGATCACCGGTTGGGTGAAACAAGCCGCCAGCATTCCGGTCATCGTGAAACTGACGCCCAACATCACGAACATTGTTGCGCCTGCCCGCGCCGCCGTCACTGCGGGAGCCAACGCCCTATCGCTCATCAACACAATCAACTCCATCGTTGGCGTCGATCTGGATACGTTGGAAATCACTCCCAACATTGGCGGCAAAGGCGGTCATGGAGGATATGCCGGTCCGGCCGTGAAGCCGATCGCGTTAAACATGCTCTCGGCATTAGGAACCGATTCCGTGGTTTCCGAATCCGGCCTTCCCATCTCGGGCATGGGCGGCATCTCCAATTGGAAAGACGCTGCGGAATTCCTTCTCCTGGGCGCTGCCAGCCTGCAAGTCTGCACCGCCGTCATGCACTACGGCTTCCGCATCATCGAAGATCTCTGCGACGGCCTGTCCAATTGGATGGACTCCAAAGCCTTTTCAACCATTCAAGACGTCCGGGGCAAAAGCCTGACCCGCATTTCAGACTTCAAAGACTTCGACCTGTCATTTAGAGCCGTCGCTCGCATCAATCCCGATCGTTGCATCAAATGCAATCTCTGCTACGTCGCCTGCAACGACACCGCGCATCAATGCATCGACCTCACGCCTCAACCCCGCGTCCGTGAAGAGGATTGCGTCGGCTGCCGCCTCTGTTACAACATTTGTCCCGTCCACAATTGCATCCAGATGATCGAAGTGCCCCCCGAGCGCGCATCCGTCACCTGGGACCACCTCGCGAAAGAGCAACCAACCGTCACCACCGATTGGGAAGCGATGGAAGAATACCGGACTGAACATGGAATCCACATACATTAGGAGTTTTACCCCTTGCCGCTGCTGATCAAGAACGGCGAAATCATTACCGCGGACTCGCGCGCCAAAGCCGAGATCTACGTCGAAAACGAAACCATCACTCGCATCGGCCAAAATCTGGAAGCCCCGCCTGGAACTGAAGTCATCGATGCCAGCGGCAAGTACGTCTTCCCCGGCTTCATCGATCCGCACGTCCACATCTACCTGCCGTTCATGTCCACCTTCGCCAAGGATACGCATGAAACCGCCAGCATCGCCGCATTGGTGGGCGGCACCACTACCTATATAGAAATGTGCTGTCCTTCGCGCTATGATGACGCGCTGGAAGGCTACCAACTCTGGAAGCAGAAAGCGGCCGGCAGCAGCGCCTGCGATTACACGTTTCACATGTCCGTCTCGAAGTACGGCGAAGAAACCGAAAGCCAGCTTCGTGAGATCGTCAGAGACGGCATCACTTCGTTCAAGATCTTCCTCGCCTACAAAGACTTCTTCGGCGTCGAAGACGGCGAACTGTATCAGACGCTGGCGCTCGCCAAGAAACTGGGCGTCATCGTCACTGCCCATTGTGAGAACGCCGAACTCGTCTCACGCCTGCAACAAGAACTTATCGCTGCGGGGAAAATCGGAGCCGGAATGGCATGAACCGAGCCGGCCCGAATCCGTCGAAGCGGAGGGCACGCACCACTTCGCCACGTTCCTGGAAAATACCGGGGCGTCTGGCTACGTCGTTCATCTATCCTGCATTCCCGCGCTCAAAGCCGCTCTCGCCGCAAAAGAGCGCGGCGTCAAGCTCCACATCGAATCCGTCATCCCTCACTTCCTGCTTGATAAAACTTACGCCGAACGCCCCGGCGTCGAAGGCATGAAGCACGTCATGTCCCCACCGCTGCGCGATGCCCGAAACCAGAAGGCGCTCTGGGATGCGCTCAATGCCGGCTTAATCGATACCGTCGGCACAGATCACTGCCCCTTCGATATCGAACAGAAGCTGCTGGGCAAAGACGCCTTCACGCAAATCCCCAACGGTATCCCCGGCATCGAAGATCGCGTCAACCTGCTCTACACTTACGGAGTCAAAACCGGCCGTCTTGATCTCCATCGATTCGTGGATTCGGCCAGCACCCGACCCGCAAAACTGTTCGGCTTGTTTCCGCGCAAAGGCACCATCGCTGTCGGAGCCGATGCCGACCTGGTGGTCTTCGATCCCGAGTATCGCGGCCTGATCTCCGCCAAAACTCATCACGTCAACAACGATTACAGCGGTTTCGAAGGCATGAAAATCGAAGGCCGGCCTTCCGCTGTCACCGTTCGCGGCAAGGTACAGGTGCGCGACGGCCAGTTCGTGGGCGAGCGCGGTCGCGGAGTACTGTTGAAACGAACATGCCTCTAAATCCCAACCGCACCATCGAAGAACTCAAGGAACTGCGCGCCCTAACCTCTGACGAAAATGGCGCACAGCGCGTGGCCTGGACCGACATCTGGATCAAAGCCCAAAACTGGTTCGATACCAAGCTGACCGGTCTGCCTCTTGAGATCACCAAAGATGCCGCAGGCAATCGCTGGTTTACTCTGCGCGGCGAATCGGAAAAGGCGCTGCTCCTCGGCGGCCATCTCGATTCCGTTCCGAATGGTGGCTGGCTCGACGGATCGCTCGGCGTGCTGGCATCGCTCGAAGTCATGCGGCGCATCGCCGAAGAATTCAACGGCAAACCGCCCGTCACGATCCGCCTGGTCGATTGGGCCGATGAGGAAGGCGCTCGTTTTGGCCGCAGCCTCTTTGGCTCTTCAGCCTTCGCCGGAACTCACAGCATCGACGCCGACCGCGGCCGCACAGATCGCAATGGCGTAACGCTGGAGCAGGCGCTCGCCCGCTGCGGTGTCTCCATTGACAAGATCGGCGATGCGGCGCTTGAACGCAAGAACGCCGCTGCCTATCTCGAAGTTCACATCGAACAAGGTCCTGTACTCGAAAATGCTGGACTTCCACTCGCCACTGTGCTCGGCACCAAAGGCGTGGAGCGGCATTTGATTACTTTTTACGGCCAGGAAGCGCATTCCGGTTCTACGCCTATGGCCGTTCGCCGCGACGCACTGGCTGCGGCCGCAAAGCTAGCGCTCGAAATTCGCCCGATAGCCCGCAAGCACCCGGACGCAGTCTGCACGGTCGGCAGTTTGAAAACCTTTCCCGGCATAGTCACCGCAGTCGTCGGCCGCTGTGAACTCACGCTCGACCAGCGCGATCTGGAACCCGCTGTTCTTTCGCTGATGCTCGAAGAAGCCCAATCCGCCAGCCATCGTTTCGCAGAGGAAGAGCGCTGCACGGTGGAATGGTCACGCATCTGGCGAATAGAGCCTGTCCCGTTTCACCCAAAGCTGATCGAATTCGCCAATGCCGCTATTAAAGAAGTCGCGGGTGAAGGATTGCAATTGCCATCCGGTCCGCTGCATGATGCCGCCGAGGTCAGCCGCTCCGGTATTCCCACCGTCATGATGTTCGTGCAATCGCTGCATGGCATCAGTCACAACAAGATCGAAGACACCAGGCCGGAGCACCTGGAACTGGTGGTGCGCGCGCTGGATAACCTGGCGTCGAAAACGATAGAGTGGATTGTTAATCAGGAGTAAATTTGATGGAGCCTCTAACTTCACGAGCAGGTGATTCAGGACAATCGCGATTACACCCTGTTTTCGTGGTCTGTGCAGAGCAGCGCGAATCCCATGCACATGACCAAAGGCGAAGGCGTCTGGTTCTGGGATGGCGATGGCAACAAGTGGCTCGATTTTAGTTCGCAGCTGATTAATTTGAACATCGGGCACCAGCATCCACGCATGCTGGAGGCAATCCACAAGCAAGTGGACGAGCTTTGCTTTGCTGGACCCAGCTTCGCCACCGAACCGCGAGCGCATCTGGGCCGCAAGTTGAGCGAGGTCACCGGGCTGGCGAAGTCCTTCTTCACCTCAGGCGGATCGGAAGCGAATGAAAACGCGCTGAAAATTGCGCGCCTCTACACCGGCCGCGACAAAATCATCACGCGCTATCGTTCCTATCACGGCGCCACCATGGGCGGCATGACCGTATCGGGTGATCCGCGCCGCTGGCCGGTTGAACCAGGAGTTCCCGGCACGGTTCGAGTGTTCGATCCATATTGTTATCGCTGCCCCTTCGGCAAAACGGTTGATACGTGCCAGCGCGAATGTGTCAGCCACATTGAAGAAATCATTCAAATGGAGGGACCGCACACCATCGCCGCCATCATGGTGGAAGGCATCACCGGATCCAACGGTTTGCTGGTGCCGCCCGACGATTATTATCCGAAGTTGCGCGCCCTCTGCGATAAATACAAACTGCTTCTCATCGACGACGAAGTGATGAGCGGCTTCGGGCGCACTGGAAAATGGCTGGCCACCCAGCATTATGGAATCAAACCGGACATCGTGACCTGCGCCAAAGGTTTAACCAGCGGTTACATGCCATTGGGCGCAGTCATCATCTCCGCGCCGATTGCCGAATACTTCGAAACACACATGCTGTGGGGTGGCTTGACTTACAGCGGCCATCCGGTAGGTTGCGCCGCCGCCGTTGCCAACTTGAACATCTACGAAGAAGAACACATCTTCGAAAACGTCGAGATGCAAGGCCGCTACTTAGCGGCCCGGCTGGAAGAAATGAAAGATAAGTACGCCTGCGTGGGCGACGTCCGTTACAAAGGTCTGTTCAGCGTCATTGAGTTGGTGAAGGATAAAAAGACGAAAGAACCCCTCGCGCCCTTCGCCGGAACTAGCCCGGAAATGACCGCGCTTGCCGGGTATCTGAAGTCGCGGCATCTTTATGCTTTCACGCGCTTCAACATGCTCTGGATTTGTCCGCCGCTCATCATCACGCAAGACGAGTTGAAACAAGGTCTGGACATCATTGAAGAAGCTTTAAACCTGGTTCCCGTTGAATCAGAACAATCAGAACCGGAGGTGGCGCATGCCCGTGGTTGATGCTCCTGCAAAACTCAGAACAGTAAGTCATTGGATTGGCGGCAAACTGGCCCATTCCGAATCAGGCAGATCAGGCATTGTCTGGAACCCGGCAACGGGCGAACAGCAAGCTTCTGTAGCCTTCGCCAGCGTCGAAGAAGTGGATTCCGCCGTCGCGTCCGCCAAAGCGGCCTTCCCAGCCTGGCGCGCGACCGCTCTTTCCCGTCGCGCGGAAATCCTGTTCCGCATGCGCGAGATCTTCGATCAAAACCGTCGCCGCATCGCCGATTTCTTAACCTCTGAACACGGCAAAACCACCGCCGACGCCCTAGGCGAAGTGGCGCGCGGCATCGAAAATGTCGAGTTCGCTTGCGGCGTTCCCAACCTGCTCAAAGGCGGGTTCTCCGAACAGGCCAGCCGCGGCATCGATATCTATCAAATCCGCCAGCCGCTCGGAGTTGTCGCCGGCATCACTCCTTTCAATTTTCCGGCCATGGTGCCCATGTGGATGTTCGCGAATGCCATCGCCTGTGGCAACACTTTCATTCTGAAGCCTTCGGAAAAAGACCCCTCCGTCAGCTTATTTCTCGCCGACCTGATGAAACAGGCGGGCGTTCCGGATGGCGTCTTCAACGTCCTGCAAGGCGATCGAATTGCCGTCGAACGTTTGCTGGAACATCCCGACGTAAAGGCCATCAGCTTCGTAGGTTCTACCCCGATCGCAAAATCAATCTACGAGACGGCAACCCGGAACGGCAAAAGAGTGCAAGCCCTGGGCGGCGCAAAGAATCACATGCTGGTTCTGCCCGACGCCGATGTCGATATGGCGGCCGATGCAGCCGTTTCGGCCGGCTATGGTTCTGCCGGCGAACGCTGCATGGCCATCTCCGTCATCGTCGCGGTAGGCGCAGTGGCCGACCCGCTGATTGACGCTATTTCGAATCGCATCGCAAAAATCAAAATCGGTCCGGGTTTCGAAGAAGGCAGCGAAATGGGTCCGCTGATCACCAAGGAACATCGTGACAAGGTAGCCGGGTATGTGAAAGAAGCTGCGAACGAAGGCGCCAAAACCGTGGTCGATGGCAGCCGCAATCCAACAAACAGCGAAGGCTTTTTCCTCGCGCCCTCCCTGCTCGACAACGTCCGGCCCGGAATGCGCTGCTACGATGACGAGATTTTCGGCCCGGTCTTGAGCGTTGTCCGCGTTAAGACGTACGAAGAAGCTCTTAAAATCATCCACGACAACCCTTACGGCAACGGCACTGCGATTTTCACTCGCGACGGCGGTGCGGCTCGCCAATTTCAGTTCGACGTGGAAGTAGGCATGGTCGGCATCAACGTTCCGGTGCCGGTGCCGATGGCCTACTACAGCTTCGGCGGCTGGAAATCATCGCTCTTCGGAGACCTGCATATGTACGGCCCCGAAGGAATTCAGTTTTACACGCGAGCCAAAGTAGTCACCAGCCGCTGGCCCGATCCTGGTACCAGCAAAGTGGATCTCGGATTTCCAAGAACTTAATCGGCCGCGACTCGAGCTTCAATATAGCCGGCCGGTTCGTCGGTGGGAACAAAGATCTGGTTCGGGTTGCTCAGTTTAAACCGGCTCAGATCCACTAACAATCTGTGTTTGTTCGGCATAACAATGTGAATTTCTTTGAGCGTCTCCACCTTCGCCAGCGCTGCCTTCGCCATATCGAAGAGGGTATGTTGGACCGATTCACTGACGTGATCCGCAAACGTGCTTAACAGAACGCCTCTAACGCGTTCATGTTCCCCGTTGAAATCCGCAACTCCGTCTTTGTAAATCCAATCTGCGTCCATCACCGTTCCAAATAGGCGGTCGCGCGTGGGCGGCAGAGTGGTCCATTCGTCCAGCAAGTAATCGCTAAACGCGGAATGTGCAGTTTTCAGCACTTCCAGTCCGTGGAACCCGCAGTGCAGTTGTTCTTCCGTTCTGGAAGCTTTCAGCATCACCACCCGGCGTTCTGCCCCACCTAGATAGAAAGCGGAATCGTGATTCTCAATCCGCGCCCAAGGCGACTGTTGGATGTCTATTTCCACTCTCTCCAAGTGCTTCACGCGCTCTAGAAAGTTCTGCGCGAGATCTCGAGCAAACCGTTCAATGCTTTCAATCGGTTTCTGCCGGGCAATGATATAAACCGTGTTTTTCATGGTGTCAGTCGGCAAAACAACGGAGTTATCCGCCTTCGTGTACGAGTCAGCGAAATCTCCATGAAAAATGATCTTCACTGAAATCTCGGTCACCTCGTGCCGCTCGCCATTGCGAATCACCTGTGTCAAACGGACGCGCGTCTTGCCGTAATTATGTGATTTCAGCGTTGCCATGAGCTCAACTTCCTCTGTAGGTGGAATAACCGAATGGGCTTAGCAAAAGCGGAACATGATGATGCTGAGCCGCATTGCGCACCTGGAACAGAATACTGACTTCCGGGAAAAACGCTTCTGGGAAATACCCGGCAACGTGAAACACCAGCCGGTAAACACCTTCCATCAGATTGAAGCCCGCAGGCAGCATGGCAGGAATGCGACCATCCGTGTTTGTCTTAAGGCCATTCAACAACGCGTCGCCTTGATAGAGTTCCACGCTGATTCCCGCCGCGGGTTTACCGTTCGCCGTATCCAAAACATGAGTCGAGATTCCGCTCATAACCTGTCCAATCTCAAGTGCGTGATCTTCGCCTGCTCCGCAGCCGCAATGCGCAATTCATCTCCATAGGAGTTCTTCAATCGCATCCGCAAGGCTTCCAGTATTTCGTCCGCACTCTTTCCCGTTGCACAGATGATGAAGATGAATCCAAACCTTTCCGCATACTCTGCATTCAAGCGTTCCAGTTCCCGCGACGTGTTTTCAGCGGCAACGGACATTCCGCTCTGTTCTTGAGCAGACCAGCGCGCCGTCGACCGCTCGCCAATCATCGGATGCGCGGCAAATGCTTCCAGCCAGTCTTCAGGGGTGAGTGACCACCAGACTTCGTCTGCAGCTTTGTGCATCTCCTGAGAAGTGGCAAAGGGTTGACGAGCGAACATGTCGTCCGCCCAGCGAGCCGATCCGCAGCAAGTCAATAAGTCTGCATGCTTCATACCAGCAGCCTTTCCAAAAATTCACCCAGTAAATTCTCAGCCACTAATGCGCGATAAGCGCTCGTCGAGCGGATATCCGTAATAGGCGAAATCTCGTCCCGCAGCGCAGCTTTCGCTTCTTCAATAGAGCCGCTAGCGAGGAAGGCCTCGGTCCTGAGACAGCGAATGGGAGTCGGCGCAACGCTGCCAAGCGCTATCCGGAAAACGCCGTCGCGCGCGGTCGCGGCAAACGATACCTTTGAGATCGCTTGAGCATTGCGCGCTCCCACTTTGCGGCCATATTGAACCATTCCGCGCGTTTGACGCGGCAGCCTGATCGCGGCGATCAGCTCATCTTTTCTCAATGCCATCGACTTATAGCCAAGATGGAAAGCTGAATAGGAAACCCAACGCTCGCCTGCGAGCGAAATAAGCTTTAACTCGGCGTCATAAACGAGCAAGACAGGTGACGAATCGGCCGCCGGTGATGCATTGGCAATGTTGCCGCCCAGCGTTCCGCGGTTCTGATTTGCTATCCCACCCGTCCAACTAGCCGCTTGCGCCAGCAATGGAAACTCTTCCCGAAGCACAGAATGCTGACGAATCATGGAGTAGGTGACCGCCGCGCCAATTTCAACAAAGTTCGGAGTTTCGGAAATTTGATTCAGCTCAGCCAGCCGCCGGATCGCAACGAACGAATGACGCGCCAGATTTCCGGCGTTGAATTGAACCATGATGTCCGTACCACCGGCCATAGGCCGGAAACCCAGCGCCATCAATTCCAGCGCCATACTCAGATTGCTTACCGAAACTAACTTGTAATCTGAAACAACCGCTCGCATTAGTGTTCAGCGACGCGCGCGACCGCTTCAAAGATTCGCATGTAACCGGTGCAACGGCACAAATTTCCCGACAAACCCTCGCGAATTTCGTCTAGAGACGGTTTTGGACTTTTCTTTAGCAATTCGATGGAAGCCAGCAACCATGCCGGGCGTGCAGATGCCGCACTGGGCCGCTCCGCATTCTATGAAAGCCTTCTGAACAGGATGAGAAATTCCTTCGATGGTAACGATGTCACAACCTTCGGCATCCTGCGCCGGGATCAAACAACTGTTGACCAGTTTTCCATCCAGGAACACAGAACAAGCGCCGCATTCACCTTCTCCGCAACCTTCTTTAGTCCCGGTGAGACCCAGATCTTCACGCAGAACATCCAGCAAACGCCGCATGGAATGCGTCTGCTATTTCGCAAGGCTTGCCATTCACCGTCAGGCTGATGGAACACGGCACCTAGGCGGCACTCCGCGGCATGTAAGCGCATCAGAATGTCTTCAGGCAACAAAGGGATCCGGTCGAAAGGCACTCCTAGCGCATTCTCCACCGCATTCAGAACGGCGGGAGCGGGACCATCCATAGGTAACTCGCCGATGCCCTTCGCACCCATCGCGCCATGTTCGTAGGGAATTTCTTCGAAGAACACTCGCATGTTCGGAATGTCGGCTGACGTCGGCATGATGTAGTTCGTCATCTGACAATTCGCCATCACGCCGTTACTCCACTCCACCTTTTCGTAGAGGGCGAAACCAATGCCTTGCGCAACGCCGCCCTCAATTTGGCCCGTTGCCAAAGTAGGATTCAGTACTCGGCCGACTTCCTGCAGCGCAACAAAGTCCGTAACCTGAACTCCGCCCGTGACAGTATCCACTTCCACTTCCGCGACATAAGTCGCGTACGAAAATGCGCCATAAGCTTCGCCTCGGTATTCCGCGTCATCCCAAAACACGCCCGGCGGCTCCTGATATTGAGTGCGAATGCGAAGCGGCCACCCGTGCGGCTGGGTCAAAGCTTCCTTCAACTCGGCCCCGGCACGCTGCACCAGCTTTCCCACCACCATGGCAGTGCGCGAAGCCACCGTGGGTCCACTGTTCGGAACCCGCGCCGTGTCAGGTCGAACAACATCCACGCAGGAAATAGGGATGCCAATCGATTCAGCCGCAATTTGGGACAGGATGGTCGTCGTTCCCTGCCCCATCTCTGTCATCGAGGTCAGCACCTTCACGCATCCATCGATTTCCGCTTCCAGTTCAACCACCGATTGCAAATAGCGTTCGCCCGATCCGGTGAAACCGGAGCCATGCATAAAGGTCGCAAATCCGATGCCTCGCTTGACTTTGCTGGCTGGATTCGCCTTTGCAAAAAGGGCGCGTTTAGCGTGGTAATCGGCAATACTCAGAGCGCGACTTTGCAAAGCCGGCAGATCGATCGCGTCTTTGATGAGCTGGCCGGTGGATGTGGTGTCGCCGCTTCGGAGCAGATTGCGGCTGCGAAACTCTTCCGGCGAGAGGTTCAGGGTTCGCGCAATCTTGTCCATGTGACGTTCAAGCGCAAAAAGGCTTTGCGGCGCACCGAACCCGCGAAAGGCTCCGTGCGGGGGAACATTCGTTTTCACGGCCGTGCTATGGACGCGCACGTTATCGCAACAATAGGCGCCGGCGGCATGGATGGTGCCGCGCGATAGCACAACGTTCGAAAGCGTGGCATAAGCGCCGCCGTCGATCATGAACTCAATCTCCATCGCGAGCAAGCGTCCGTCGGCCGAAACAGCGGTCTTATGTCGCGTACGCGAGGGATGGCGCTTTGTCGTGGCCGCCATGTCTTCTTCGCGATCGTAAATCATCTTCACAGGACGGCCGGATTTCATCGCCAGCAAGGCAGCATGGCCGGCCAGCATAGACGGATATTCCTCCTTACCGCCGAACGCGCCGCCTGTTTCCTGGTGAATGACCCGCACTTTTTCAGCAGGCAAATCCAGCAAAGACATCAACGCTCGCTGGATGTAGAACGGGCACTGCATTGATCCGCGGAGCACAGCCGTGCCATCCTCTTCAAAATCGGCGATGACACCGTTGGGCTCAATGTAAAGCTGTTCCTGTGCGCCCGTCGAATATTCACCCTCCACAATGAAGTCCGCGCTTGGCCAGACCTGATCGACATTTCCCTTATTTATGGTGTACTGCTTGATCACTCTGCCCGCTCGTAGAGCTTCATCCATATCGAAGTTGGGCGGCAGTTCGTCATATTCCACCCGAATGCGTTGCTTCGCCTTACGGAGCGAATCTTTGTCCTGGTGCGCGATGAGCAGCAATGGTTCCTGTGAATGGTTCACCGCGCCGGACGAAAGAAATGGCTGGTCTTCGAAGATCAACGCCACAATATTCTTGCCGGGAATATCGGACGCGCGCACGATGGTGAATTCTTCCCACGGAACGCCATCTTCGAAGATAATGTTACGAACAGTTCCGTGCGGAATGGTGCTGCGGATGGTGAGGCCATGCAGCATGTGTGGCAGGCAAACGTCATCTACGTATTGCGCTTTGCCGGTCACCTTTGATTCCGCCTCGATTCGAGGAACCGGTTGACCCACGAAACGGTGCTGCATCTTCACACTTTACACTCGTGGCCGCGTGGCGTTCCGACGAATTCACCATCGCGGTAAACGCATTCGCCGCGCACATAGGTCTGCCTTACGGAGCCGCACATTCTTTCGCCGAGATATGGGGTCACGGCGTGACGAAAATGCAGGTGATCTTTGTTCACGATGAAAGGGGCATCGGGATCAAACACCACGAAGTCGGCATCAAAGCCCGGCGCAATACTCCCCTTACGAGTCGTGAAGACCCGCCAACTTAGCAGGGCGAGAGGACATCCACACGGACAATTTCAGCCATTTCGAATCCCAAAGTGAACATGGCAGGAAAGGCCAGCGAAAGCGAAGCGATGCCGCCCCAAGCTTGGGCAAAGTCGCCTGTTTCCAACTTCTTCAACTCTTGGGGACAAGGCGAGTGGTCGGTCGCCACTAAGTCGATGATTCCGTGCTGGAGGGCGGCACGCAAAGCTTCACGTGTTTTCGCCGCGCGAATCGGGGGAGCGCATTTGAACTGTGTGGCCCCGGCTGGAATTTCCTCCGCCGAGAAGTAAAGATAGTGCGGGCAAGTCTCGACGGTCATCGGCAGCCCCTCGGCCTTTGCCGCTACGATCATCGGCAGCGGTTCCGCACTAGCCAAGTGAACAATGTGAACGGGGCAGTGAAACTCGCGGCAAAGCTGGATCAGCAGTCTAATGGCTTCGGCTTCGGCAGCATCAGGGCGCGATGCCAGATAGCTCGCGTAATCCTTAGCGGCGGGAACTTTGAGCGCGGCTGGCAATTCGGCATGAACCAGCAGCGGCAAACCGGTCTCCGCAATGAAGGGCATCGCTTGCCGCAGATCGCCTTCTGTCACCATTTCGAACTCTGCAACGCCAGATAACGCCATGAAGCACTTGAATCCACGGACGCCGGCCTGCGCCATCGGCTGCAAGATCAATGGCATTACCAGGCACAACGCCTCCCCAGAAGGCATAATCCACCCAGCAATGGCTGGCTGCACTTTCGCGCTTCGTTTGCAATGCCTCAACATTCGTTGTAGCCGGTATGCAATTCAAAGGCATGTCCACAACACAGGTAAACCCGCCGGCAGCGGCGGCCCGCGTTGCGGTGTCGAAACCTTCCCACTCTGTCCTGCCTGGCTCGTTGATATGAACGTGTGTATCCACCAGGCCAGGAAGAATGTATAGCTGGCCAAGATCGAGTCCGCCGCCGACGGGCTCAACGCTCAGAATGACGCCATTCTCATAGACGATGGTGGCTGGGCCCACGCCTTCCGGTGTTACCACATGCCGCGACTGGATCTTTTGTAGCAAGCGGATTCCTGGTATTGTCGCATTTGAGCAAAATGCAGAACCAGTGGATGGAACGTGCGATTGAACTCGCCGTGGAGAACGTCAGGTCCGGCGCGGGAGGTCCGTTTGGCGCTGTTGTGGTGAGGAATGACCGCTTAGTGGCTATCGGAGTAAACCAAGTCACGGCCACCAACGACCCCACTGCGCATGCCGAGGTGGTGGCCATTCGTGCTGCCTGCAAAGCGCTTGGCACTTTTCAACTGCAAGACTGCGAGATCTATTCGAGTTGTGAACCTTGCCCCATGTGCCTGGGCGCGATTTATTGGGCTCGGCCCAAGGGGTTCTATTACGCATGCAATCGCGATGGCGCGGCCAAGGCGGGATTTGACGACGCGTTCATCTATGACGAGATGGGATTGATGCCCGAGCGCAGATCGATTCCAGGCATTGAGTTGTTTCCGGAAATGGGTGCTAAGCCGTTCGAGGAATGGCTTCGATCTGCAGAGAAAAAGGATTACTAGGCGGCCTGTCGGAGAGACAACGTTACTCATGGCGCGGCCGATTCGGGCTAAGAAGCCCAATGGCTACTTTCTCGACTCATACCGCATCGCCACCGCTCCCGAGCCGAAATCCAACCGGCTTACGAGCCTCAAGTCGATACTCTTCGATAGCCCCGCCAACAAGGTCGGCCCGTGGCCCGCTAGCCTGGGCTGCACGACGAACTCGTACTCATCGATCAATCCCAGCTCCGCCAACGCGAGCGGGAGCTTTACGCCTCCCACGAGCAGTCCCCTACCCGGCTCCCGCTTAAGCTGTTGAACGGCCGTCCCCAGATCTCCGCGCAAGAGCTCCGCGTTCCAGTCGACCCGTTCCAGGGTGCCCGAAACGACGTACTTCTTTGCCGCGTCGATCGCCCGCGCGAAGGGCTCCGTTTGTTCAGTCGCCAACGGCCGCCAGTATTCCTCCATCATTTCGTAAGTTACCCGGCCAAAGAGGAGCCCATCGGCCCAGTTGATGTTTTCGATGGCGTTGTGAAACAAGTCGTCGTCCGCGAAAGCTTCACGATGATCGCAGCACCCGTCCAATGTGACGTTGATGGAATACCGAAGGGGTCGCATTACGGAAGAGTACCGCCGATGGGGTAGGTTGGCAAGGTTAACCCTTTTCCGGGCTAGGAGCCATTCAGCAGATGCTGCGGTTTACTCTGCGACGCACTATTGGGCGGCTAATAAGGCCAGCGTTTTAGCTAACACAGCCACGCCGTTACAAATGTCACTTGTTGCCGCAAACTCATCCGGCCGGTGACTGATTCCTTTGTGACACGGGATGAAAATCATTCCGGTCGGCACAATGAGGGACATAAAAAGCGAATCATGATAGGCACGGCTGACCATAAGTTGAGAGCGCAACTCAAGATTCCGGCACGCTTGAGCAATATGTTCGATGATCTTGGGGTCGCAGGTGGCCGGTGCGTCGGAGTTCAAAAGCTCAACTCCAAGTTCCAGCTTTCGACGATCGGCAATCTGCTGCGCGTGGCTGATGATGGTGTTCACCATACCGTCTCGGCGTGCCAAGTCGCTATCGCGAGCATCGATTTCAAGTTTCACCCTGCTGGGCACGCTGTTCACAGCGCCGGGGAAGACTTCGCAGATTCCGGTAGTGGCAACGGAATCGCTGGAGCCCGTTTGCAGAGCGGCGGCCTCTACGGCCACTGCTACTTCAGCAGCACCGACCAATGCGTCGCGACGGTTTCGCATAAGAACCGCGCCAGCATGGCCTCCGTTGCCATTGATCACCATGCGTAGCGCGGCGGGAGCGGCGATGTTGGTTACGATTCCGATGTCGAGACTCTTCGCTTCAAGAAGAGGACCTTGCTCAATATGAAGTTCGATGAAGGCTGAGTAAGCGCCTTGCGCCAGTCCTACCAAGTCTAACGATCCCTGAAATCCGGCGGATTCTCTCACTTCTTCCAGATCCTTAAGCTGCACTGCCTTTTCAGCAGAAAGAATGCCTGAAAGCATTCGGCTGCCTAGGCACCCAAGCCCAAAGCGAGTCGGCTCTTCGGAGGTGAACAGGATGAGCTCGATGGATCGTTTCGGAACAAAACCGCTCTCCTGCAGCGCGCGGATTGCTTCCAGCCCACCTAACACCCCAACTGTGCCATCAAAGCGGCCTGAGTTTGGAATAGCATCGATGTGAGAACCCGTTGCGACTGGTGGCAGCGATGGGTCCGTTCCTCTCCAGCGGGCGAACATATTGCCGACAGCGTCTTCACGAATAGCCAGTCCGGCTGAACAACATTGCTCTTTGAGCCAGGCTCTTGCCGCCAGATCCACTGGGCTGAAAACAATCCTGGTGATGCTTGGCGAAGGCGTATCTGAAAATGAAGCCAAAGCTTCGAGTTCGGCTTCCAGGCGCTGGGCGTTGACCGTCAGTTTCATAGGGGGTGACGGTTCCAATCCTTATAGATCAGATATTTCGCCGGAACCTTGCCAATCGCTCCGAACCATTGCGGACAGTAGGGCGCCATCCAAATAAAATCACCAGCCATGGTTGGATACCAGTGGTCGCCCAAGCGGTAGATTCCTCCGCCTTCCAGCATCAGTAAGCCGTGTTCCATGATGTGACATTCCACCAGGCTCAAAGCGGCGCCGGGCGCGAAGGTCATCAGGTTGACTGCGAAATCGAACTCGGGCGAGTCTGGAAGCAGGGTTTGCACCAGAACGCCTTCGTCGCCCATCAGCGGTTGTGGCTTTACGGCCGAGATATTGCCGATGAATCCTTTGGGCTGGCCGACTGTCGCTGGCTGAAGCGGCTTTTCGACGACCAGAACCCGGGACTCAACAGCAGCTTTTATCTGTGCCGAGTCCTGGTGCGGCACAAAGCCGAATCCCCCCGCCTCAATCAAAGAACCGCCCAACAAAACTCGACCGCTGCAAACATAGAAAAAGCGCTGAGCCGAAGTAGGCCCCAACTGCCCGCCTGCTTCCATTTCGACCGTATATTCAACAAACTTCGCGCCCAGAGCCGGACCAGCGTGAATAATCGCCGTGGCGCGGTCCATCCCGGGCAGTGGCGCACGAATGAAAGAATCCGGAGCCTGCAACAGATGATTGTGTTGGTGCGAGGTTCGCGTTGTCAGATAAAGTTCTCCACAAAGTGACGTCCAGCCCTCAAGGCCAGCTCAACGTCTTCTAACAGAACCGATTCATCCGGATGGTGGCTGACGCCGTTGGGGCTGCGCAAGAAGATCATGCCGGAAGGGATGTATTTTGCCAGAATCATGGCGTCGTGTCCGGCGCCGCTTGTCATTTTGTGCGGATTTACTCCTACGGCGGACAGGGCGCGTTCCGTCATGGCAACAACTGCGCTATCCATGGCCACTGCAGCCTGGTTCACCACCACTTTGAATTGGAATTCAAGTTTACGGTGGGCTGCGATTTCCTGACCCTTCTGAACGATGTTGTCCAGTGCTTCGAGCCGAACCGGATCCTTCGGATGACGCACATCAAGAGACAATCTGGCAATCCCTGGTATGACGTTGACAGCTCCCGGCGCAACTTGCACCGAGCCGACAGTCGCAACCAGGCCTGAGTCCTGGCGAGCAATGCTTTCAACGAACAGAGCCCATTCGGCAGCAGCGCAGAAAGCGTCTTGCCGGAGAGCCATGGGGGTGGTTCCCGCGTGATTAGACTTGCCAGTGAAAATAGCTGTAGCGCGCGTCTGCCCGGCAATAGAGGTGACAACTCCAAGCGGTAAGTTCAGAGAGTCCAGCACCGGGCCTTGCTCAATATGAAACTCCAGGTAAGCTTCTGCTGCTGTCATCTGAGATCGCGCGACCGAGTCACTTTCAAGTCCAAAGTCGCGTATAGCCTGTTGAACGCTCACCCCGTTCTTGTCCTGAAGGTCCAGAAAATCGTCCGCCAAGCCACTAACAAAACCAATGCTGCCGATGAAAGGACGCCCAAAACGCACGCCTTCTTCTTCGGAGAAACCGGCAATTTCCAAGGTGCATGGCGGTGCCTGAGTTCGATACGCTTCGGCTATAGCCATGCCCAAGACCACACCGAGAACACCGTCGAACGGGCCGGCATTCGGCACCGTATCCAGGTGTGACCCTATGACAATGCGGCGGGCGCTGCGGCCGGGAAGCGTCGCACGAAAATTGCCTGCCGAATCGATATGAATCTGATGCATTCCAATACGCTCCGCCCACTGGGAGAAGTAATCTAGGCAGCAGCGCATGGCCGGACTTAGAAACGTTCGAGTGATTGCGCCGGACTCATCACTCAACCCGGCGATTCGCCGGCAGTGATCCACTATGGTCACTGACCACTGGCCCAATAGGCTCGCTGACCCTTGTAGTCGGGGTCCGGGAGATTCGCCAAAATGACGCGCCGCATTTTGAGGATGTCTAGTTCACCCTGCTCCTGATACAGGATCTTGCCTTCCGGCGAAAGCACAACCGTGTAGGGCACACCGGCCTGCCAAGTAGGCTCGAAGGCAGTCTGCATGGCGTCCGTGTCGGTGGATCCGAATATCAGATTTCGGGTGGACGCATGCAGTTTGTTTAACATCTTGATTACGCCGTCTTTTTCGTCAGGCATGTTGGCCGAAACCGTCACCATGTCGAAATCGCGGAGCCGGTACATGTGCCACGTATCTTGCAGAGCCGGCATTTCATGCAGGCAAGGACCGCACCAGGTGGCCCAGAAATTAACCACCACAACCTTGCCCGTGCCATTCGCGCGAAGTTTTTTCAGATCGGCGGCCGACGCTTCCTGCAAAGTGACCGGCTCGGCCTGAATCTTTGTTTCTTCCTGCTCCCGAGTCACGGACTTCGAGATCCATTTCGTGGAACAGCCGAATGCTCGAGTATGTGTCACAGTTACCGGCTTGCCGGCGAGTAACTCGTCCAGGGCATTTCGCGCATCCGCTGTGGTCGCCAGCGACTGACGCTGATTATTGTCCACGCGTCCTTCGTAACGCAGCTTGCGCTGTTCATCAAAGATGAAGACGTGTGGCGTCGCTTGCGGACCGTAAGCGTTTGCGGTGGCTTGCGTATCGCCGTCATAGAGGTAAGGGAAGTTGAAATGACGGTATTGCGCACGGATCTTCATGTCATCCAGGCTGTCGCTCACGTCGGTGTAGCCCAGTTCGTCGAGTCGAACAGCCTTTGCGTTATTCGGCTGAATGGCGACCAACGTCACGCCCTTGGGCCGGTAATCGTCCGCCAGCTTTTGAATGCGGCCCTCATAGAGCTGCGCCGTGGGGCAGTGGTCGCAGGTGAAGGCAATCACCAGGATTTTGCTCTTCGCATAGTCGTCGAGCTTGTGAATTTTGCCATCGACGCCTTTCAGCGAAAAGCCGGGAGCGGCGGAACCAATAGGAAGGATGGCGTGGGGCTCATCACAGAAGGTAACGGCGGCCGTCAGTAGAAACAATGTCAAAAAACGCATGAAACACCTCTACAGCCTTTTCATTCTATAGCTGCTTTAAATCTGGTACGTTGAAATTTGTGCATATACCCGATGGGTACTTGAGCCCTTCTACCTGCGCCTGTATGTATGGCGCATCCGCCCCTTTTTGGTATGTCGCACTAAAGAAGGTTAAAGCACGCCTTCATACCAAGCTCATTCCAAGACTCGCGTTGTTTTCGGCGTTTTCATTCGTACTGATGATGTTCAATGTACCTTTGCCCGGGGGGACAACCGGGCATGCAACAGGCGTTGGACTCGCGACGGTGGTCTTGGGTCCCTGGGCCGGAATGCTTGCTATTTCTACGGCTCTGCTGATTCAAGCTCTGTTTTTTGGTGATGGAGGCATTACCGCTTTCGGCGCCAATGCGTTCAATATGGCGATTGCGGGTTGTCTGGTGACCTACGCCATCTATCGGCTATTGACATATGTTTTTGATAAGCGAAGCTGGAGTCAGCCGGTTGCCGCCGCGATAGCCGCCTACGTGGGCCTCAATATTTCAGCGCTGTTGACGGCCATTGAGTTTGGCGTTCAGCCCTTGTGGTTCCATGATGCCGCTGGGCATCCGCTTTACGCACCATTTCCCTTGAGTGTGTCCATTCCAGCTATGCTGATCGGCCATCTCACCATTGCGGGTCTGGCTGAGTTTGTGATTACGGGCGGAGTGATTGCTTATCTGAAGCGAACTTCTCCCGGCCTGGTGACGCCGCGGGAAAAGCTGCAGTTCAGGCCAGCGTTCACAGTTCTGGCTATCCTGATTTTACTGACGCCTATCGGCTTGCTGTCAGTGGGACACGCGTGGGGAGAATGGTCGGCAAAGGACTTTACCGATCTCAATGTGCGGACGCAGATCCAGCATTCCTCGGGTGGGGTGCTCGCGCCGATGCAAGCGCCCAGCGGTATCCTGCGATTCGAGAAATTCTGGAACGCGCCCATGCGAGACTACTCGCCCGGTTTCATTGGGAACACCTCCATCGGGTACCTGTTTTCAGCGGTCATTGGCGCAGTGCTGCTGGTCGTTGTGTTTTTCTCCTTCGGCGCTCTCGCCGGCAGGAGAGCTCGAAGTGCCGATGGCGAGAAGCCCGTTTAAATGCCCGGCTTGAGTACCCGGGTTTTTGAAAAGACACTTTCACATCTCGCAAGCACGCTGGAACGCGCTGAACAGGTCCGGTCACAGCAGGTAGATGCGCGAGTAAAAGTGTTGAGTGCGTTATTGCTGACCATAGCCGCGGTCAGTTCAAGCCGGCTTGAAATCGTCATTGGCCTGTTTATCTTCCTCACCATTACTGCGCTGGTGTGGAAGATCTCCTGGCAGCAACTGATGGCGGCCTGGGGCGGAGGTCTTTTCTTTGCGGCTCTGGTTGCCGTTCCTGCCATCTTTACAGTGGGTTGGAAAACCGCTTTGCTGCTGGTAACTCGCAGTGAGGATTCGCTTACCTGCTGGCTGCTTGTCATTCTAACCACGCCTTTCAACCGGGTGCTATGCGCCTTGCGCTCATTGCGTGTGCCAGTGATCTTCGTAGCGGTTCTTTCCATGACTTTTCGCTATATTTTTTTGCTGATTCAAACGGCGCAAGATATGCTGCTTTCGCGCCGCAGCCGCATAGTAGGCCGCTTGACGGGCGCCGGCAACCGAAATATTTTGATTTCCACATCTGGAGTGCTGCTCAGTAAATCAGTGCAGATGAGTGATGATGTGTATCAGGCCATGACGTCTCGGGGGTTCCGCGGAGAAATTCGCATTTTGGATGAGTTTCACATGAGATCCGGCGACTGGGTCATTATTTCAACGGTGGCAGCAATTTCGTGCCTCATTTTGGTGTGGGGACGATGACCGTTTTCGAAGCTGTAGACCTCCATTATTCCTACGGCAAAGTGACGGCGCTGAATGGCGTCAATCTTTCGATTGAAGCGGGTGAGCGCCTGGCCTTTCTGGGCGCCAACGGGAGCGGAAAGTCCACGCTCTTGAGACTCCTCGACGCTCTCTACTTTCCATCCGCCGGAGTGCTGAAATACCAAGGCACACAGGTGACGGAGGAGCTGTTCAACCAGGAGAGCTTTGCTTTTCAATTCAGGCGGGAGGTGGCGCTGGTTTTTCAGAATCCTGACGTCCAACTGTTTTGTCCCAGCGTTTACGAAGAAATTGCCTTTGGCCCACTCCAAATGGCGTGGCCAAAGGAGACCATTCGGGGGCGTGTTGCGGAGACGATGGAATTGCTGAAGATTTCGCACTTAGCAGACCGGATACCTCACCAGCTTTCGGGCGGTGAGAAGAAAAAGGTGGCGCTGGCTTCGGCTCTGATTCTTGATCCTAAGGTAATTTTGCTCGATGAGCCGGCAGCAGCCTTAGATCCGCGCAGCCAAATGCAAATCATTGAGTTCCTGATTGAGTGGGGCAGCAGTTCCAAGACCATCGTCACGGCAACCCACGACCTGCACACGCTGGAAGATATCGCCGATAAATGCGTCGTTTTCGAACACGGGAAGATTATCGCGTGCGGCGCGCCGAACGATATCTTGCATGATCAGGAATTGCTGCGTCGATCGAATCTGATGCATACTCACCGGCATAGCCGGACGTCAATATCCGGTCACGTTCATCAATTAGACTAAAAACGTCCCTCAGAGTATTTTGCGGGATGAGGCCGCTCTGATGAGTCTGATTCCCACCAATGATGAAGTAATTGCTTTGCTCCGTAGCACCGGAGCATTGCGCGACGGGCATTTTGAATATGCAAATGGTATGCACGCTAACGAATATTTGCAGGTGGCGCTGGCGTTCCGTTATTTCGAATACGCCAAGCTGTTGAGCGTGGGGTTGAGCCGGCGTCTGCGAGCGGATACGGAAATTCGGGCGATGATCAAGGAGATTTCTTTGGTCTGCCCGGACAATACGGCCGGCTTACCGATCGCCTACGGTATATCAGAAGCGTTGCGCACTCACCAGGTTTACTGGGCCGAGAAGGACTCGAGCGAATCTCCTTTACGTTTTCGCCAGTTCGTGGAGCCAGCGCCCGGGGAGAAGGTCTTGTTGATAGACGATATCTTGCGCACGGGACGCCGACTGACTGAACTGCGTAAGCTTCTAATGTCGAAAGGGGCGAATATTGTCGGCATCGCCGTGGCCGTGTATCAACCCAATCCCGACGTCGCCGATTTTGGAGATCTGCCCTTGTTCTATCTGGCAAAGATGGACGCGGTCTACTACAAGGACGCCGCCTCTTGCGAGTTGTGCCGTAAGGGCGAGCCCGTTGAAAAGGTCTGGACCTAAAAGTTCAAAGTTTTATTTCTCTGTGATGTCCAGCACCTGATCAACCTTCACATTCGATAGGATCTGTTTTACGCCGCTGGGCCAGTCAACTGAAATCTGTTTCACGATAGCGGTGGCGCCGAGGCCGAAATGTACACCCCAATCGGCGGACGATGCATAGCCGACCGTGGTGGTCATTTCGGCGTATTGATTCCCGATTCGAATAACCGAGCCGATCCCGTCGCGATTCGATTTCACGCCGTGCAAGCGCACAATGATCCAGTGCTCTGCCGTTGGACTGACGTTGCGCCAGAGTTCGGTCGGCTCGCCCAGAGATGTCACAACGGCATCAATACGCCCATCCCCGTCGAAGTCTGCGAAGGCCGCACCGCGATGTGCCTTGGTGAGGTTCAGTCCTGCTTCGTCCGAGACATCTCGAAAGGTTCCTCCGGCGTTAACAAACACGGTGTTCTTTTCTTTGTACACATGCGACTCGAACTGCTCTACGCGGTCGTTCACATGGGAGTTGGCGGTGAAAAGATCCTTCCAGCCATCGTTATTGAAGTCGAACAAACCTAAGCCCCAGCCGCTGTGTTTCACTGCGGCAGCCCCCAGGCGTGTAATGTAAGTCGCGTCCAGAAAACCGCCGTGCCCATCATTCTTAAAAACTGGATAGGTCTCGCCAGCCAAGGCGGTCACAATCAGGTCTGGCTGTCCATCATTGTTATAGTCCTTGAACTCGACACCCATACTTGCGACCGGCTTGCCTGTGTCGCGGAGGGCGGTACCGGTTAATAGTCCCACTTCCTCAAAAGTTCCATTGCCCTTGTTGTGGAACAGGAAGTTCGGCATGTTGTCGTTGGTGACAAAGACGTCGGGGTAGCCATCGTGATCGTAATCGGCGAAGGCCACGCTCATGCCGCGGCCGGCAAACTGCCCCAGTCCAGCGCGATCCGTTACGTCTTCGAAAGTGCCATCGCCCCGGTTGCGATAGAGCGTGCTGGGCAGACCTTGAAAATACTTGGGATGGCAGTAGACGCGAATGCCGCGGTTGGAATCGCCGCAGAACCGGTCGTCTGGCAACTGCCACTTTGTGTAATGCACCACCCACAGATCAAGCTTGCCGTCGCGGTCGAAATCGAACCATCCAGCGGCCACCGCCCAGCCCTTGTTCTTTATGCCGGCTTTCGCAGTGACATCTTCGAAGCGGCCATTGCCCAGATTGTGATACAGCGTACTGCCATTGACGCCTGCGACGAACAGGTCGGGACGCCCGTCGTTATCATAATCCGCAACAGCAACGCCCATGTCGTAACCGGAACCCGCCACTCCCGCTTGCTCCGTCACGTCACGAAACTTCATCCCACCTTCGTTTCGAAACAGACGGTTCCAGAATTTCGGGGTAGTCTTTTTCAGAGACGGCACGTCCGCGCCGTTCGTGAAGAAAATGTCGGGCCGCCCGTCGCCATCAAAATCGAAAACCGCCAGGCCCCCTGCCATGGTTTCAATCAGATGTTTGGTCTCGGTCGGGCAATTCTCGAGCGTGAAGTTTAGCCCACCGGCAGCTGCTTGCTCCATGAAACGGATCGGCGGCGGCGCATCCATTTCAGCAGAACCGGCCAGCGCCAGCAACAACAAGACCACCAAAAACCGCATCCGCTTGCGATTGTCGCACGTAGTTTAATCTGCGCTAGCATGAGAACTTCAAATGCATTACAAAGGGCTTTTCCTGATTTTTCTGGCAAGCGCGATAGTGGGTTCCGCTGCCAGTACGCCTGCGCCGTCTGTCACGTTCTATCGCAACATCGCTCCCATCATTTATCAAAACTGTTCGAGTTGCCACCGTCCGGGTGAATCAGGACCCTTTTCGCTGCTGAATTATGACGACGTGAAGCACCACGCATCACAAGTTGCCACGGTAACCAAGACACACTTCATGCCTCCTTGGCTGCCCGAACGGGGTCACGGCGAATTTGAGGAAGAGCGCCGCCTGACGGACAAGCAGATACAACTGATACAGGCGTGGGTGAAGCAAGGCGCACCAGCAGGAAACCTGGCCGATTCACCACCGGCGCCGAAATTCAATTCGGAGTGGTCGCTGGGCGCGCCAGACCTGATTTTGCGCGTGGCGCAACCTTATCATTTGGCAGCTGAGGGCGACGAGATCTTCTGGAATTTTGTCCTTCCAGTTCCCATCACCACCACGCGCTGGGTGAAAGCAATGGAGGTCCGCCCGGGCAATTCAAAGGTTTTCCATCACGCAAACGTCATCATCGACCGTTCCGGATCGGCATTACGAAAGGAACCCAAACCGGGCGCCGGCTTCGGCGGGATGGACCTTACCGTGGAAGAAGATACCTTCGATCCGGATGGCCACTTCCTTTCCTGGAAGCCCGGCAGCCAACCGGTGGTTGAGCCGGACGGTATGGCCTGGCGGGCTGAACCGGGCATGGATCTGGTGCTGAACGTCCACCTCCGCCGAACCGGTAAGGAGGAAACGGTAAGCCCTGAAATCGGGTTGTACTTTACAGACAAGCCGCAGACCAAATTTCCCATGCTGGTGCAGTTGGAGCATGACGGAGCGTTGGATATTGCTCCGGGTGACAAGGATTTTGTCATTACCGACGAGTTCCACTGCCCGATTGATCTAAGGGTGCTGGCCGTCTATCCGCATGCTCATTATCTGGCGACTTTAATGGAGGCCTACGCGACGCTTCCTGACGGCTCAAAGAAATGGCTCATTCGGATTCCCCATTGGGATCTGAACTGGCAGGGAGTTTACAAACTGAAAGACCCCATGCTGCTACCGAAGGGAACGGTCGTCTCCATGACCTATCACTACGACAACTCCAGTGCGAACCCGCTCAACCCGAATAGGCCGCCGAAACGTGTGAAGGGCGGCAATGAAGCGATGGATGAAATGAGTCACTTCTGGCTTCAGGTTCTGCCGGAAGGCGAGGGCGACCAGCGGGCGGTTTTGCAAGAAGCGCTGATGCATCGCCGTCTGGAGAAGTACCCGGGCGACTTTTCCGCCAACTTCAACTTAGGCGATTTGATGATGAACCAGAACAATCCTGGCGCCGCCGTACCTTACTTCCGCTTGGCTACTGAAGCCGATCCGAAGAGCGCCATCGCCGCCGGTGAATATGGGGCCGCGTTGTTCGCGAATGGCGACCCGGGGGCTGCCGAGGAGCAGTTCCGGCGAGCGTTGGCAATTGACCCCAAGTATATAGATGCTCGCTATAACCTGGCCAGCGTGGAAGCAAATAACAGCCAATGGGCGGACGCGGCCAGCGACTTCAGCCATGTGTTGGAAAACAATCCAGATCACAAGAACGCCAAGCAACACCTGGGCGAAGTGCTCTTCATGTGGGCGGAAGATCTAGAAAAGGCCGGTAATCATGAGCAGGCTGTCAAACATTACCAGGATTCGCTGGTTTTTCGTCCCGACGACCCTGATTTACATGCTCGGCTGGGGATGGCTTTAGAGCAACTTAGCCGGTATACCGAAGCCAAGTTGCAGTTTGAAAGTGTATTGAAAATTGACCCCGGTTCGCAGGAAGCCAAGCAGGCTCTGGCAGATATAGACGCTCACACTCGCCTGACAAATCATTGAAATCAAAAGTGAATAATTTGTGCGTAGTTGTACTAGTCGCAATAGTAATGTGTTTGTTGTAACCTTCCAACTAAACCTGTTTTAGTTTCGAATCTTTGTCTTTGCTTTAATTTTGCTGCTTCGTCGTCAGCGCAGAAATGAGGGGGAAATGGGCATCTCAAGCCTACGAAGTACCAAACGACTCAGCTTATTGCTAAGTTTTTTCGCTTTGTTTTTTAGTTCGTACACTTCGGCGTACGGGCAAGTTTTGTACGGTTCTCTTGTCGGAACGGTCACCGACCCTAGTGGCGCCGTCGTACCAGGTGCCGCTGTCACAGTTACAGATGTCGGACAGGGTCAAACACGTCAGGAAAAAAGTGACTCCAGCGGCCGCTACAATTTAGTGAATCTTCTGCCGGGCACCTACAGTGTCACGGTGGGAGCCGGTGGCTTCAAGACTGTACAGCAGTCCAACTTAGTCATCACTCCGAATACCGTCAGCCGCTTCGATGTCCATCTCGAAGTAGGCCAAGCCAGCCAGCAAGTGAATGTTTCGGCTGAAGCCGTTGAGCTCCAGACCGATAAAGCTGACACGCACACAGAAATCACGTCCAAGGCGGTTGCTGATTTACCTATTTCCGGTTCGGGATATCGGAATTATCAATCACTGATTGATTTGACTCCAGGTGCTCAGCCTTCAACTTTCTATAATTCTCAAACCGACGTCCCCGGCATCCCGTTGAACACGCATATCAACGGTGGTAACGGGCAGACAAACGTAACAACCATTGATGGCGCCGAAAGTATCAACGTCTGGCTGCCCCAATATACCGGTTATGTGGTTCCGGCGGAAACTGTCAGTGTGGTGAACGTAACCACCAGCGCAGCCGACGCGGACCAGGGTCTGGCGGGTTCTTCATCCATCACCGTGGTTACCAAATCCGGTACAAACGAGCTACACGGAAGCGCTTTTGAATATCACAATGATCAACATTTGAACGCGCGCAACTTCTTCCTGCAGCCAGGGACAAACATCCCGGTTGGAATTTTCAACAACTATGGCGGAACCATCGGTGGCCGCATCATTAAAAACAAGCTGTTCTATTTCGGCAGCTTCGACGGTACAAACCAGAAGCAGAGCGGCAACGGCCTGTTCACGGTTCCTACGGCGGATCAGCGGGCCGGCAACTTCAGCGCCTACAACACTCCGCTTTACAACCCCTTCACAGGTAACGCGGACGGATCCGGGCGATCACTTTTCGCTGGGGGAATTATTCCGACGAACCTGATCAGCCAACAAGCTCTGAAGCTGGAGAGCTATTACCCGGCTCCAAACCTACCGGGCACAGTTAATAACTACGCGGCCACGGAAGGGCCAATCCTGAACCGCTATCAGACCGATGTGAAAGTGAACTGGAACCGAACGGAGAAGCATTCCATTTTCGTCAAGTACGACAACATGGTTGCAACCTCCGGTGGTAATGGCATCTTCGGTGTAGCCGGCGGTCCCACTCCTTCCGGTGATCCGGGCCTAGGACACACGACTACGCAAGTCGGTTCCATCGGCCACACGTACACGTTCAGTCCAAATCTCGTCTTGGATGGAACTGTCGGTTATGAACGATTGAATCAGAACGTCAAAGGTACAGATTACGGTACCAACTACGGAACAACTCTAGGTATTCCTGGCTTGAATGGATCTGATCTCCGCGACAGCGGTTTTCCCGATATCAGCTTGGGCAACTACACCGGTTTCGGCGTACCGAACTGGATGCCGTTGTTCCGCACGGATGAAACCTACACCACCAGCCACAAGATGACCCTCACAAAGGGCGCGCATGAAGTCCGCTTCGGGTTCGACCTGGTGCGGCATCACTTAAATCACTGGCAGCCAGAGTTGAGCAATGGCGGACCTCGCGGCTACTTTGACTTCAGCGGCGGTATCACCACCGATAATGCGGCCAACGCACCGGCGGCGAATCAGTTCAACCAGTACGCTCAGTTCCTTTTGGGGCTCTCCGACAATACCCAAAAGGGCGCACAATACATCCTGATGACCGGCCGCGAATGGCAGCTTGCCTGGTTCGTTCAGGACAGATGGCAGGTCCGCAAGAACCTGACCGTAACCCTTGGCCTACGCTATGAGCTTTACCCGCTGATGACACGCAGCAATGGCAAGGGTATTGAAAGCTACGACCCAACGAACAATAACGTTTACATGGGCGGCCGCGGAAGCGTACCGGAAAATGCTTACGTCACCGTCAGCCACAAACTATTCGCTCCACGCATCGGAATCGCATACCGATTGGACGACAAAACAGTTATTCGAACCGGCTATGGATTGAATTACGATCCGCTTCCCTACTCCCGTCCATGGCGCGGTTTCTATCCGCTGACCATCAATGACAACTATATCGGCGCAAACTCCTATGTTCCGGCTACCGGAGCGGGCACACTGGCCGGCGGTATTCCCCCGGTGGTTGGACCTGATCTTTCAACCGGCATCGTTCCGCTGGATCCGAACGCAACCGAGCGCGCTCCTCTGAAGGGCGAAATGAAAAGAGGCTATCTCCAATCCTGGAACTTCACCATGGAGCGAAGGTTGCCAGGTGAGGTGGTTGCTTCGGTGGGCTACGTGGGCCAGCATTCTACTCATCTTATGGCTGACTATGATCTGAACGCCGGCTATCCGGGTTCGGGCACAACCGGCCTTCCGCTCTATCAGAAGTTCGGCGACGTGAGCCAAGTCTATAATTCGTCGGGCTATCTGAGTTCCGAATACAACTCGCTTCAGGTTGCCTTCAACCGCCAGTTCTCAAAAGGACTGCTGCTAAAGGGCGCCTATACCTGGTCTCACGCAATCGATTACACAGACGACGATGGTTGGGCTGAAATGGCCTGGTACGGGAACCAGTTCGCTCGCAACCGCGCTACCGCAGGCTTTGACCGCGCTCAGGTGTTCCAGCTTGGCTGGGTTTACGAATTGCCGTTTGGCAAGGGCAAAGCATTTCTGAGCAATGGCATCGCATCCAAGGTTCTGGGTGGCTGGCAGTTGAGCGGCATCGAATCCAGCTACACGGGTCTGCCTATGACCATCACTGCAAATGGTACGTCTTTGAACGCACCGGACCAAACTCAGACGGCGAACCAGATTCTGCCAAACGTCGCCTTTGTCGGCGGCGTTGGACCTGGATCTGTTTACTACAATCCAAATGCTTTCGCGCCTGTCAACACTGTTTCCTACGGTAACTCCGGCCGCAATATCCTGCGGGGCCCGGGGACCTGGAATACCAACATGACTATCGTCCGTGACTTCCCCATCAAGGAACGTTTTGTCATGCAGTTCCGGGCAGAGTTCTACAACCTGCCTAACACGTCACATTTCAATAATCCCGACACGAACGTAAACGACTCCAACTTCATGCAAGTGACCAGTTCTTACGGTGAAAGGAATATTCGCTTCGCAATACATGCGCAGTTCTAGCATGTTCTTTGTTTCAATAAGGCGGCCTGTTTTTCAGGCCGCCTTTTTTCTTGCCCTCACACAAGCCGCATCACCGCAAACCGAGGATCTGGCTGCCGAGTCGCATCAGGCCAAGGAATTGATGGCGGATCATCGCTTTGCGGAAGCCATCCCGATTTACGAAAAGCTGGTGAAGGCCATGCCGGGCAATCCCGGCTTGCTGTTGAATCTGGGCTTAGCAGAGGAAATGGCCGGCCGCCCCGCGAAGGCCGTACCCCATCTGGAAGCCGTCTTGAAAACAAATCCTGACGCCATTCCTGCGCTTATCTCGCTCTCTATGGCGCGTCTGCAACTGAATCAGTCTCGTGAAGCCATCACGCCTTTGCGCAAACTTTTGAAGCTGGATCCCAAGAATGTCAATGCGCTTGGCATGCTAGCTGAGGCCGAACAGAATCAGGGAATGTTCGACCAGTCAGCAGCCGATTACCGCCAATTGACAAGTGATACGCCGGCCGACGCGCGCGCCTGGTATGGGCTGGGCAAAGCTTATGAATCGCTGGCGACTCAAACCTTTGATCGCTTGAATCAGAGCGCACCGCAGTCACCCTACGTGGCGACTCTTTTGGCCGACACACGCCTCCAGCGTCACCAGTACCGCAGCGCCTTCTTCTTCTACCATGAAGCACGGAGCAAGCTTCCTGATCTTCCGGGGATCCACGCCGGCCTGGCGCTCCTCTACAAAGGTACCGGCCACGCCGATTGGGCTGCGGATGAAGAGAAGCGGGAACGCACTTTACCTGCACCGAACTGCAACGCACAAGCCGCTGAGTGCGCTTATCTGGCAGGACATCTCCTGGAGGCCGCGAAATCGGCTCACCCAAGTTCGTCGCCCAGCGATCTCTTTTGGAGCACTAAGGCTTATAACGAGCTGGCAATTCAGGCTTTTGACCGGCTGAGTCAGCTGCCCGAGTCAGTTCAGCTTCATGCGCTGAAAGCACAGACCCTGCGGGACCACAAGCAATATCTGGAAGCTGCCGGGGAATGGCGCGCTGCCGAGAAGCTTGCTCCGGATGACGAGGGGCTGAAGCGCAACTTAGCAGAGGCCCTGTTTGACGCCAAAGATTATCAGTCCGCCATACCTCTGTTTCAGGCCCAGCTTGCAGAGGAACCCCAGGCGCCCGATATGAACTACTATCTGGGCGCGAGTCTCTTTCGCACCGAGCAGCCGGAGAAAGCTCTGCCGTATCTCGAACTATCCACCCAGGGCCGGTCCGATAACTTGCCCGCAGAGGGGACCCTGGGATTGACGCTCGCAGCTTTAGGCAAGAATGCTGAAGCCATTCCACATCTCAAGAAGGCTCTCCAGTTGGATGATGACGGCAGCCTGCACTATAGCCTGGCGCGCGCCTACCGCGCTGCCGGACAGGCTGATATGGCCAACGAAGCTATGCAGCAGTATCAGAAGATTCAGAAGCAGAATCAAGCGATCAACGACACGTTAGCGAAAGAGGCTGAGATTACAGCTCCTCAGCGGTAACGGAGTTTTGTAACCCCATTTGGATTCGGTGGGGTATTTACCAGCACTACTGTGCATGTTATTTTTAAGTACAGAGAGAGCGGGCAGATCGCGTCCGCCTGCCCTCTTCGGATTGAGCTAAATCTCGAATTCGATTTTCAGCTTAGTCCGCCGGTTCCTCAGTAGAACGAGGATGACCAACAGTACTAGAAGAATCATCTCTGATCCTCCTTTCTACCCCACTAGCTGGCAGCCCTGCTCTCTCATGGCAGGGCTTTGCATTATGTAGTCCGGGTTCTCCATGCAAACTGCGATTCTGCCGGTAGGAAGTAGAAACTCAGACAACACAGCGCTGAGTTGGGAGGATTTTTCGCTTCTGTAAACTCTGAGAGCACGGACCATAGGCCCACTTTTTTGCGTGGCATGGAGTCCTGGTGCTCCGCGCAAATGCTATGGCCTAATCGAGCAGATCTGGCTGTTCACGAGTAATGAGATCCCACAGCGGCTGATACTGAAACCAACCAACGCGCGGATTGCCAACCTGCTTCTGAGCAATCAATGCGCTTTCGTGCGAGATCTTGATTGGGTTGCCGGCGGCTTCCGCCATGAGTTGCGACTGGCAGCAGCGGTCCATCGTAATGAAAAACCAAGCCGCCTCATCCACAGTGCTGCCCACCGTCAGCAAGCCGTGGTTTTGCAGAATGACCGCCTTTCGATGGCCCAAGGCCTCAGCAATTCGATCGCCTTCGGAGGTATCGTAAACCACGCCCGTGTAGTCTGCAAAAACGTTGTGATCTTCGTAGAAGGCGCAAGCGTCCTGTGTTACCGGATCCAGAAGACGTCCTAAGCTCGACCACGTCTTTCCAAAGAGGGAGTGCGCATGGGCAGCGGCTACGACGTCGGGCCTTGCGGTATGTATTCGGGAATGAATAGCGAATGCAGCTTCATTGACCGGCTTATTGCCCTCCACTACATCCCCAGCCTCATTCACCAGAACTAAATCGGACGCCCGAATGTGCGCAAAATGCATCCCAAACGGATTCACCCAGAAGTGATCAGTCCGTTCGGGGTCGCGTGCCGTAATATGACCAGCGACGCCTTCACTAAACCCAAACTTCGCAAAGAGACGGAATGCGGAAGCGAGGCGTTGCTTTCGATGCAAGCGCTCTTCGGCGACCGTCTGGAATGTTGGTGGATTCGGAGTTTTGGCAATTTTTATTTCTGTTGGAGTTGCTGTAGCGGCCATGCTGGTGGTTCTTCCTCAAGCAGATTATATGTCTTCCGACAATAAAAAAGGGCGAGCTGCATACAGTGATGTAGCTCGCCATGGTGAAAGAATTGGGGCGCCTTAGGGTTTTAGAACCTTAGCTTCATTGAGAACTGAATCTCCCGCTGGGTATTCGCAGTGCCGGTGATCACTCCGAAATTCGAATTGCCCAGTGTGCTATTCGGCTGACCAAAGATCACTGAGTTCGTTATGTTGAAGGCATCAGCGCGAAATTCGACATTTGTCTTTTCTCTGATCGGGAACAATCGCGTCAAAGACATATCGAGGTTATGGTAGGGGTCGGTTCTAAGGCTATTTCGTCCGAGGTTGCCGAATGCTCCGCCCGAGGTTGTGGTTGCTGTCAGGGGGGTGCCAAACGCCGCTGGATTCAGGTAGTTTAGGGGACCAGCGCCAGAAAGATACGGGTTGGAGAGCAGCAGGTTTGCCCGCTCCACCGTGTTGCCAGTGCCAGCCGCATCGCCGTTGCTGACTGTTACATCAAACGGTGTGCCCGAGTGGATGGAGAGGATGCCGCCTATTTGCCAGTTTCCGAGCAGGTAATCGGCCAAAGTGTTGTGAGTGCTGAAGGCTTTGCCCTTCCCAACTGGAATGTCGTAGACGAAGCTACCGGAGAAGATATGAGGCAAATCGAAACCGGAGACACTTCGATCGTTACGCGTGTTGTACGGAGTCGCGATTTCGCAACCCTCTGCGCCAAAGCTTCCAGAGCACCCCGTATCCATAGATTTGGAGTACGTGTACGAAAGGATATAAGTAAGTCCCTGAGTTGCGCGCTGCTGCAAGCGGAATTGGAATGAGTTGTACTTACTCTGGCCGACACTCTTATCGTAGAAAGTGGTGGGGATGTAAGGATAGGGCCGCCGGGCAACTTCTGTGGAAGTCGGTCCGGGAGTCGGATCAGTGTTAGCCACTCCGCCCTGATTCAACTGCAGGTCATGGGAACCTACATACGCGAGGGAGAGAACAATGTTATTTCCGATCCCCTGCTCAACACCCACGTTCCATTGATCTGAATAGGGCATCTTGTATTTGCCTGGATCGACGTACCAGTCTTCGAAGCCAGAGCTGAGGAAGGGCGTGGCGGCTGGATAAGCGACGCCACCGGAACCTTGATTAAATGGATCTCCGATGCTCGCCTTTGTCAATCCTGGATGATTCAGGTTATTGGCGATCAACTGGCCGACATCCGGCCAAGTGCCTTCGTAGTTTTGGGCTAGTTGGATGATGGAGTTCCAGTTGTCAAAAAACCGTCCATAGCCAACTCGTATCGCAGTCTTGTCTGTGAGACGGTAGGCCAAACCTATGCGAGGCTGCCAATCATTGTGGTCATTCGAATAGATTGATCCATTCTTATGGGTGGTCACTACCACGTTTGCCGGCAGCGTTCCGCCCGGAATACAAGGATAGCCCTGGGTAGCAGTGCAAGGTCCGGGAACGCGGGCAAGAATGTAAGTGCCGTTGTTGAAGTTGATATCCCCCACATAAGCATCAGGAGCGGGGGTTTGGCCATAGATAGGCCACAAAGTGACATCGTAGCGGAGACCGATGTTCAACGTCAGCCGTGAACTGATTTTAAATTGATCCTGGATATAGCCGCCATTAACCCACCCGCCGTGTTCGGTTTCAAGCACGTTCCTGCGATTCGCTCCGTCGGGAAGACCAAGCAGCAGCGAGGCGAACGAATCGCCGGTAACCGGGCAGTTACTTGAACATGCGACCGGATTCTGCGTCGGTATGGTGGAGAAGGATTCAGAGGCGTTATAGATGGGAGAGAGTGTGTTGTTCGTGGCAAAGTTCGCGCCCATCTTTAGCGTGTGCCTGCCAATAATTTTGGTAAAGCTGCCTCCGAAAGTCCAGTCGTCGGCGTAACGGGTATTCTGCGCGCTTTGACCGTTGCCGCCAAGATAACCGCTAGCACCCATACCTGGAACAAATGGAATTTTCTCTCCTTGGAAGTTGCTGATGAAATTGGGAGAGACACCCAGCGAAATCAAATTGTTCGCCAGGGAAGTTCCGCCTATCGGATTGCTTCCAGTGTCGGCATCACCTAGATTGCGTCCGAAGAAGGCATCTAACACCGCGGTTGGACTGAATGTATGAATCTCATGGATCACTCCGTTTGAACCATAATCGTTCGCGAAACTGGTGGCGCCCAGGTAACCAGCAGACGACGTCTGAGGCTCCCAGTACTGCGATACACGAGCGAAAAGGCTGTCATGTTCGCCAAAGGTCTGGTCGACACGAACCTGATAGCTGTCTTGTGTCAAATGTGTCGGAGATGGATCAAGGTAGTTATTTCCGCTGGTCACATAGGGCCCCGTGGGAAAGTTTGTCTTCACGTAAGCAGCCGCGATAGGATCGATGCGATTCGAGGGGATGGTGTTGTTAGCGAACGGCATCCCAGTCAACGGGTCGTAAATGGTAGCAAAGCCCTGGAAGTTACCGCCAATCTGTGCCGCAGTAGGCGCCAGGCCGGTGCTTTGTGAAGCGACACTCTGCCGGTAGCCCTCATACCCACCGTAGAAGAATGTTTTATTTTTTCCGTTGTAGAGCTTCGGTATGGAAAGCGGACCGCCTATAGCTACACCAAACTGATTTTGCCGCAATGCGTTGCGCGGTTGGCCGAAAGTATTGCTGAAAAAGCTATTAGCATCCAGAACATCATTTCTCAAGAATTCCCAAAGGCTGCCATGATAGCTGTTGGTTCCGGAACGGGTAGCGACGTTCACAATGCCGCCGGGCGCTCCGCCCCATTCAGCCAGATCATTGTGAGTCTGAACCTTGAACTCCTGAACGGTGTCAATGATGGGCGAGATGTTGTAATTTCCGATGAACGAGCCAAGATCAATCACGCCATCCAGTAGAAACATGTTGCTGCGGTTGCGCTGACCGTTGAGAGCCGGAAAAGAAAATGACCCGATGGCGTTGCCGGCAAAGCCACCGCCGCCGCCCGAATTCTGCGCCACACTAACCGGGCTAGCGCCAGGGGTGAGGGTGAGCAACTGAGTAAAGTTTCGACCATTAAGCGGCAGATCCTCAACCGCCTGCTGATTGATGACGGTTCCTAGTTCTGAAGTAGAAGACTCAATCGCGACTGCTGCCGCCTCAACCGTCACTGACTGCTGAGTAGAACCGACAGTCAATGTGAAGTCAAATGTTGCAGTTTGGTTGACCTGCAGCGTGACTTGCTGTTGGGTGATGGTGCTAAAGCCAGGTTTGGCGACTTTGACTGTGTAAGATGCCGGAGAGACGTCGACAAAAACATAGTTGCCGGCGGAATTGGAAACGCTGGTTCTAGCGACGGAAGTATCGGTATTGATGAGCGTTATCACCGCACCGTCAACCACCGCACCGCTCGAATCTTTCACCGTTCCGTTGATAGTAGCCGATGATTGCTGCGCGTACGCAGCCGTCGGATTGAAGACTGCTGTCCCGGTGGTCAGCAGTAAAAGCAGCACACCACAGCCTAAAAATTGACTTTTTGTGGAGAAGCGCAACATGGTCCCTCTCGCGCGGCGAACCCGCGCCAGCCTGAATTTTGATGAACCGCTTACTTACGCGGTAAAGTAATGCGATCCTATCACAGCAAAAGTAACGGCGCAACACAATTCTCGGTGCCTAGTCAATACGCCATTAGGGCTAAATTTGCCCGGAGTTTTAGATTATCGAACCTGACGGATTTGACCTACTATGTCGAGAGCTTTGGTTACATCGGGATCGTTCGGTTTCAGTGACTTAGCAAGCAGCAGATGCTCTCTGCCGTGTTGAAGATCACCGCTCTTGCACTCGATGAGTCCCATGTCTTTCAGCAGGTCCGCACGGAACTGGCACTCCCCGCATTCCTTGACGGCTTGCTGAAGTTGCGAAATGGCCTGCTGATAGTCGCCCCTGTTGGCCGAAGCTAAGGCGAAATTGCCCAGAGTGCCCGCCTGCCCCACCACTTGCTTCTGGCTCTGTGCTCGTTTGAACTGCGCTTCGTAATCGTTTGCTTCGCTGGAATTTGTCTTGGCCAGCGCCCTCCAGAGATTGTAGAGAGCCTCTGTCTGGCTTGGATCGGCGGCAACGGCCTTTTTCCAGTAGTCGATCGCCTCACTCGCACGCCCCAGCTTTTGTAAATCCTGCCCAGCTAAGAAGTACGCATCCGCATTTTTCGGTTCGAACTGAAGAAAACGAGAAAACGCGTCCACTGCGTCAGAATAATTGCCCAGCTTGGTATTTGCCAAACCCAGGAGATAATATGGCGCTGGGAATTTGGGGTTGCGCTCACAGGCAAGTTTCAGCTCCGGAACCGCCTCTTCATAGCGGTTAAGGTCTACCAACAGCCGGCCGCGGTTGTAACGAGGCGCTGCCGTGTCCGGCGACAGGTTCTCGGCTGCAGTCACCTGCTCCAGAGCTTTAGCCACCTGGTAGCGATCAGCCAGTGCGATACCCAGATTCAACCTGGCTTCCGAAGACTTGGGTTGCAGATCGACGGCCTTCTGGAAGGCATCTATTGCAGCGTCAGAATGGCCGAGTTTCGCTTCCACCATGCCCAGGGCGTTCAACGCAGAAACGTTTTGTGGCGCTAAATTGGATGCGGTTTGCAGTTGAACTTGCGCTTCACCGAGGCGGCCCTCACTGGCCAGAATTAAGCCGAGATTTAGAGCCGCTTCGGTCAGCTTTGGATTGTTTTCAGTGGCTTTCCTGAGAAGTGTCTCAGCGTCTTTTATTCGGCCGGTTCTGCCATAAAGGGTGCCCAGATTACTTTGCGCTTCGGCTAATTGCGGATCAAGTTCAATCGCTTTTTTGAATTGATTTTCAGCAGATGATTGCTTGCCCTCAGCCGCATCCAGCAGGCCGAGTTCGTTGTGGGCCCGGCTTAAAGAGGGATCGAACTCAACCGCCTTTTCCAAAGCACTTCTCTGTTCAGCAGGCCGCCTTAAATCGCCTAAGGCGATTGACAAATTGAACCAGGTTTTGGCGTTTTTGGGATCGAGTTTGAGAGCTGCATGATAACGATCGACTGCGGCTTGCGCATCACCTTGCGTCAACAGCCGATTAGCGTCGCTTCCAGCCGCCGCCGCCTGATTTTCGTCTGTGGACTGTTGTTTCTGTTGCCGGACCGCGCCCATTTCCCTGGTAGCCTCTTCCGGCAGCCCCAAGGCTTTCAGGACGGCGGCCAATTGAAAATGCGCTTCCGCGGCGTCGGGCCGAAGTTGGACAGCGCGCTGTAACTCGGGAAGCGCCTCTTTCTGTTTGCCTTCTTTCGCAAGCGCAAAGCCGAGGTCGTAGTGCGGTCCGTATTCGTCCTGGCCGGCAACCGCGATCCTCAGTTCTTTCTCCGCCTCGGGGTATTGGGCCATGCCTCGATAGATGGAGCCCAGCAGGTAATGCCCTTCTGTGTCCTTAGGCTTCCTGACTACATATTCTTGTGCGAGAGGCAAAGCCGCCTGATAATTCGCAATTGTGGCATACGCCTTTACCAGCGAAAGGCGCGCCACATCGTTGTCAGGCTCAAGCTTGAGCGCTGCTGAGTATTCGTCGGCAGCTTCACGAAAGCGTTTGTCATTGGCGTAAACAGTCGCCAAGTTGAAGTGAGCCTGTGCCAGTTGGGGCTGGGCTTTGGCCAGCTCAGAAAGAACGTTGATCGCCTGCGTCGAGTCTCCGTTACCGGCATAGGCGACGGCCAGCTCAATCTGCAAATCCGAATTGAGCGGCGCAATTTTGGCTGCCTGCTGAAATTTGTCGACAGCGGCGTTATATCTTCGTTCCGCAGAATACAATTCCCCCATCCGCTGCAGAGTGTCTACCGAACGCGGGTTGAGTTGAAGAGACTTGTTAAATTCGGCCTCCGCCTCATCCATCTTGCCGGTAGCCTGGAGCGCCAGCGCCAAGGCGTTGTGCGCATTTTGGGAGTCGGCTTTGTATTTGACGGCCAGGCGAAATTCAGAGGCTGCGCGGTCCGCCTGGTTGTCGCTCATGAGCGCCAACCCGAAATTGAAATGAGTCTCCCAAGACGCCCCGTTCAGCTTTACCGCATGCTCAAAAGCAGGAATGGCACAGTCAAAGCGGCCGCTCTTGGCAAAGTAAGCGCCTGAAGCGTTATAAGCTTCAGCGCTGGCAGAGTTTTTGATGGCAGAGGCGATATCTGCCGGGTTCGTGCATTGGGCGGAACAATCGAAAGCTGTCAATGTACAGGCGAGAAGGACAGAACCACGGAACATCATTTGCTGACTCGGGCTAACAGGCTTCTCATCAAAGAGTCTTCGGGAAATGATTCCACATATTTCGCCATCAGAAGTTTGGCTTCGACATATGACCTGGAGTTGATGTACTCCAGGATCAAAGTCTTCTCCATGGTGGAATTGTAAGGGTCCAGATCCACTCCCTTTTTCAGATATTCTATAGCTTCATCGTTTCTGCCAAGTTTTGCGAGAGCTTGACCCAATTCAAGATAAACAGCGGGAAGGTTTTCCGGCAGCGCCAGCTTTAGATGAGTGACAGCTTCGTCGCTGCGTCCCTCCGAGTAGGCCTTATCTCCCAAGGCTGCCTGGACAAATGTATCTTGCGGTTGAATGCGCGCCAGGTCGTCCAGCAGATCTGCATAGCGCCTCTGGTAGTCCGGATTCTTGTCCATCAAGCTGCGATAAGCACGCAAGCGAACGATCTTGGACAGCTTCATGGCGTTTCCAGGGGGATCAACGACAACCAGACCTTCTACTTCCTGTTGCGACACCGGCGGCATTACTTCATCAGGCCGCGCCGGGATGCGATGGTTCGACAATGCTGAATGGGATATTTGCAGCACGTCGCGCTTCGGCATATGGCAACCGACGCAGTTATTTGCAGGTCTATCCTTTATCGGGAGCGAACAGCTCTTATCCTCATGGCAAGTGAGACACTTCGCGCGGTAAAACGCGACGGGTTCGGGCTGACCTGGTTTGCCCGGCTGGATATGCGGGTCATGACACGTGAGGCAACTCAGCTTGCCGGCGCTTTCACGAAAGCAGCGGCTCGCCTGCATGGCGGAAAAGTGCTCCAGCAAGTCGGCTTGCTGTTGTTCGGCGGTCTGGAGGGGTTGCTTAAACACAACCGCCGTATCAAACAGCCACTGACCGGGACGAAAATCAAGATAGCTTTTTCCTGGCTGCGTCACGCGAGCATCTCCGCGCTGATGGCAATTCAGGCAGATGTTTTCAGCTAGGCGAGGCGATAGCTTAGACGGGTTCACAATGGATGCGGCCGCTTTGCCAAGCGATTTCGCGTGGGCTTCACCTGGTCCATGGCAGTTCTCGCACCCTATGGCCAGTTCCTGAAAGGGCCGGTCCGCGTAAGCGCCTATAGGTGTCGACTTAGGAGCGGCACGTCCGGCGTGACAGTTGATGCATTCCTCAGGGACTGCCCGATTGAAACCGAGCTCAACCTGCTCGTAGCCAGGCGAGAGGTCCCACTTGCCCGTTCTTGAATAGTAAGAAAGCGGAGCCTGGAACAGGAAATCTCCACGCCGAATCAGAAACGTCAACCCGTTTTCTCCGGCGCCTACCGCGTAATCCAGCGGATGATCAACGGAAAAAACACCGGATTCGCTCTCGCTTTGCTGCCAGCCCGCGCCGCGATGCGAAACGGAGAAGGAAAGGGCGGCGCCGGGTTGATTGACGGTTGCTTCTGCCGGTAAGGAACCAGGCTTCCAATCGCTGGCGGGCGTAATGGATTGGCCCATGGCGGTCTTTGTATAGGAGTTATAAATCTGGGTGTGGCAGCCGTAACAAGCTTTCGAACCGATGTACCCGTTGCGCGAAGACTGAGCTTTCACAAGGGTCGATAAAATGAGCAGAAGAACGATTCGATTCACTGACGCCATGCGGTTAGCTGCTCCCTGGCCCAGTTCACGCCCTTTTCAGAATGGCAGCTCAAGCAAACATTCGGGCTCTCTTGTTGGCCGAAGCGTTCCGTCAGGTCAGCCGAGGGGATTTCGATCTGATGTGATCTGGCTTGGAACATCAATGCGTTCATTATGCGTGGCATGTGGCAGGTGACGCACTGACTGGCCTCTGAACCAGCGGCATGACGGGTGTGACCGGCAATTCTCGTCCGGTATTCGGCGTGGCAGGAAAGGCACATCTCATTCGGATTGTTTTTGTATTTCAATGCGGTCTGATTGGTCTCAAAGTCTCCCAGGTGAGGCGAATGACACGTGGCGCATTGAGCGGTTCCACGCAGATAGCAGGCTGACCGTGTAAATGCCTCTACAATGAAGGTGGTCTCGCGGAACCTTCCGTCTTTGTAGAACGCTTTTCGCGAAAAAGCATCGAATGGCCGCATCCATGTGACCGGAACAAAGGTTCCCCTGGTTGAATAATTCATCTCGCCACCGTCGCCGATTTCGCGCACGGCACTCTGCCGGTGGCATTGGGCACAGACGCGAACCCCATCGCGGTTGTTTACCGCACGAAAATCGAATGGCGGCTCACTGGGATCTGCATGAGTGGCAATGCCCTTCGCGATTTGCTTGCTATGCCACTCGGACGGACCGTGGCACATTTCACAATCGATTCCGGGCTGAAGATAACTTGCGTGCTCCACAGACTCGCCGGCGACCTTCAGCTGGCTGGTGTGACAGATGGCGCAGTTCTGCTGGTAATTCGTGGCAGGAGAGAGCTTCGGAAATTCGGCGATATTAGCGCGGTGACTGTTCGGTGGATCGATCAGTTTCCAATAGTTGATCCACTTGTGTTGCAGAAGGTTGTATTCGATGGGAAGAACCTGCAGCCGTCCGTCGGGAAGCTTGGTTGCGTACCCCTGCTGCCATTTGGAACCAATGGTGAAATCGACGTAATATCTATCGTTCTGGATTTCGAAGTATGGCCGGTCGGCCATGCCCACCTGGATGGTGTCTTTATCAGGATTGGTGGCCGAAGGCGTGAAATCACCAATGATGTTGGCTGGCTGATAAGGCTGCAACATGCGAGCCATGCCGGTTTTCCTCCAGGCATCGTATTCTTTGGCGTGACACTTGCGACAGGCTTCCGGTCCCGCGTAACCGAAGGTCAGCGCTTGTGAAGATGGTGGCAACTGCTGATTGCGCAGGGTTAAATCGATAGACCTGGATGGCAGACCCGTTACGGACACTTGTTTGCCCAAGATGCTGAGCACGCTTTGGGCTTTTGGAGCTAACTCGGAACCAGTTTGCGAGACGAACGCCAGATCAGAGGCGGCGGCGGTTTTCTGTTCTAACTTAGCCTCCACCATCGCCCTGAGATAAAACACCTCGGGATCGTTCGAGTTCCAGGCAGCAGCGTGGTTCAGATCATCAAGCGATTTCCGAAGAGCGGGCTTTGCATCATTCATGCCTTGCGTGGCTTCCACCCGCGCTCGCGCAAAGTAGGCGGATGATTCCAGTTGCGGCCGGAGTTCGTCCCATTCTTTCTGGGTCAGGTTGGGAAGCCGCTCAATCTGATCCAGATACCCGAGGGCATCGCTGGCATGATTTGCCGCTTTTTGCAGATCATGGGTTCGCGCTTCCAGATTCGCCATCAGGATCAATAGCGATGGATTCTCAGGCAGAAGCCGCAGGGAGAACTCTCCATCAGCCACCGCTTCGTCATACTTTCCAAGATCAATGGCGCTGCGAGAAAGAACGTCATAAGCTTGCGACAGCAGCCAAGATTGAGGGTAGGCAGCAACGAAGTCTTTGGCGTGTTTGTAATCTTTGGTCCGCACCACATTGAGAAAGGCAGCCGCTTCGACAGGATCTTCAATTTGAGAAACAATCGAAAACTTTTGCTCGCTGTTTTTTAGCAGGATCGTGTCCACATCCTGCGCGAACAGCAGCGCACTTGAAACAAGCATGACCGCGAGAGCTTTCATGCGGCCGGTTCACGAACCACCAAGACTTGATCTGCCTTGATATTTGTCAACATCTGGACGGTTCCGCTCGGCCATCTGATTTCAAGCGACTTGGCGCTTTTGTTGCCGCCCAATCCAAAGTGCACACGCTTGTCACTCGCCGACAAGTAACTGCCGGCTGTACTGACGGTTCCATACTGATTTAGACCGTCACCAGTAACCAGGTGCAATTGCGCCCCAATTCCGTCGCGATTACTTCGCGTTCCTACGGTGTCGATGGTGAGCCAGTGATTCGTTGCGCCGCTTACTTCAAGGAGAACGGCCGGATGGTCATTGCAATTGATGGCGACATCCAAAGAACCGTTGTTGCGGAGATACCCGACCGCCATGCCGCGTGCGGCCATTGGCTTCCCGAAGATTTCGCCGCTGTCCTTGGAGACGTCCACGAAGACGGGCGATTCGTTGCGCAGCAATAGAGGGGGTTCCAGGTATTTGACGTCAGGCTGAGTGAGTTCAATGTTGTCCATCACATGTCCCTGCGCCACCAGAATGTCTTTGAATCCGTCGTTGTCGAAATCCACGAACTTTGCGCCCCAGCCTGAATGCGCGACACTCGCGGCGCCCAAACCAGCCGGTCCGGTCACATATTCGAAATTGCCATGGCGATTTCGAAACAAAGCATACTTCTGTTTTGCTAACGCGTTAACAAAAATTCCGGGCCACCCAGTGTTTTCAAAATCCGTAAAATCAACGCCCATGCCCGCGAAGGCGTTGCCGTCCTCGTCATAAGCCACATTTCGATCGAGCGCCACTTCTTCGAATTTCCCGTTCTTCAGGTTATGAAACAACTGTTGAGCTACTGAGTCATTCGCAACCAGAAGGTCGGGCCAGCCATCCTGGTCGTAATCATTAAAAGCAACACCCAGACCCTTTCCGGGCGACTTGGTCACGCCGCTTTCCTCCGATACATCGCGGAAATGGCCGTGCCCGTCATTGTGAAACAAGAGGTGGGTGATGGCCGGGAACTGATCAGGGTGACAGTACGCGCGGTAACCGGGTTTACTGAGGCCGCAGAATATGTCCTTCGAGAAATCCCAAGTGACGTAGCGCGAAACGAACAGGTCCAGGAGACCATCGCGATCATAATCAACAAACATGGCGCCCGTGGACCAGCCGCCGGCTTTTACGCCAGCGCCTTGCGCCACTTCCGTAAATGTGCCATCGCCATTGTTGTGGTACATGAAATTGCGGCCGACTCCGGTGACATACAGGTCAGTGAATCCGTCGTTATCGTAGTCGGCAGCGGCGACACCCATGCTGAAGCCTTCACCCTTAAGGCCCGATTTCTCCGTCACATCAGTGAACGTACCGTCGCCATTATTTCGATAGAGACGGTTCCAATACTTTGGGTCGGTCTTGTCGGGCTCGGCGTGGCTCGGCATCGGATCTTTCAATAGCGCGCCGTTCACAAAGAAGAGATCCGGCAGCCCATCATTGTTGTAGTCGAAGATGGCTACGCCGCCTACCATGGCCTCGGGCAGATACTTGCGAGAGGTGTGACTCGCGTGATTACAGAAGGTGAGTTTTGAGCGCTCAGTGACGTCAATGAACTGCGGCTTTGAATCCTGTTTGAATGCAAATGCTGAAAGCCCAACGGCGCACGCTACAACCAAACACGCCGGCCCGATTATTTTTGCAGCGGGCATTTTACGTGATTAGGTTATCTCACTTAGTTCCGGTGGTTGAACTTCGGACAACCAGCGTAGGGCGCATGAGAATTTCGCGCGGCTCGGCCTTGCCGTTCTTGCTGGAGATCAAGTCCAGCACCAACTTGGCTGTGTGCTCACCCATGCTTTCGCTCTCCTGGTTCACGCTGGTAAGGGGGACGCGTAAGGAAGACGCATAAAGAACATTGCCGCAACCGACGATGGCGACATCTTCAGGAACGCGCAATCCCTGTTCAAGCACGGCCTGCATGGCGCCAGTTGCGATTGGATCGCTGAAGCAAAACACTCCGTCAGGCCTGGGGTCCAGCTTCAAGAGTGCTTTCATCGCGCGGTAGCCAGTGGCATCCGCGGCATCGTCCAGGCGTGTACGGCGGCAGATGTACTTTGCCGACACCTTGGTTCCATGCTTGGCGAGGGCAGCACGAAATCCTTCCAGCCGGTCTGCCGCGGTGCTTGGATAATCGCCGCCTATATGCGCTACTTGCTTGCAGCCAAGTGAAATCAGATGTTCGGTCGCCAGCATGCCGGCTTTCAAATCGTCTGTACCAATAAAGTTTGCGTGCAACCCCTCGAGTTTTCTGTCCACCAGGACATACGGCACGCGCTGCTTTTCCAGGCGGGTAAAGGATTGGAGGTTCCGCTGTGTGGAAGCGATAATCATGGCGTCCACGCGGCGACTGAGCATCTGATCGATTTCCTGTTTTTCGAACTCGGGGTTCTCTTCGGAAGAGGCCATGATCAGGCCGTAGCGGTGAGTCCTGAGTGTGCGGGAAATCCCTTTGGTGAGCTGCGCAAAAAACGAGTGCAGCAAATCCGGCACTATCAAGCCAACCAGGTGTGTTTTGCCCGTGGCCAGCGCACGAGCGTTCTGATTCGGCTGATAATTCAGCTCCTTGATTCGTTTCAGAACCCGTTCGCGGGTCTCCGGACCGATGTCACTATGATTCAGTAAGACCTTGGATACAGTAACTGCCGAGACACCCAAGTCGAGCGCGATGTCCTTCAACCTTACAGCCATAGTCGTTCAGACCAGGATAGGCTTCACAACTGCTCCTGCCACATCCGTCAGCCGGAAATGCCTCCCTTGGAATTGATAAGTCAGTTTAGTATGTTCGATGCCCAGGCAGTGAAGAATTGTGGCCTGAATGTCATGGACGTGAACTGGATCTTTCGTGATGTTGTAACCGTAGTCGTCGGTTTCGCCCAGTGTGACCCCGGGTTTAATACCTCCCCCGGCCATCCAAATGGTGAAGCACCGGCCATGATGATCGCGGCCATAATCGTCCGCGGTTAAGCGGCCCTGGCAGTAAACGGTTCGGCCAAACTCACCACCCCAAATCACTAAGGTATCGTCCAGCATGCCTCGCTGTTTTAAGTCCTGAATGAGGCCGGCTGAGGCCTGGTCCACATCTTTGCAGCGCTTCGGCAGTTCAACCGGCAAATTGCCGTGATGGTCCCAGTCGCGATGATAAAGCTGGATGAAGCGCACGCCTCGCTCTGCGAGACGGCGGGCCAGCAGGCAATTGGACGCAAAGGTTCCGGGCTTTTTGGCGTCTTCGCCGTAGAGATCGAAAGTGCTGGTCGGTTCCTTAGAGAGGTCGGTCAACTCGGGAACCGAGCTTTGCATGCGAAACGCCATCTCATATTGGGCAATGCGAGTGTTGATCTCAGGGTCTCCAAAATCGTCGTACTCCACCTTGTTCAACTGGGCCAGCGAATCCAGAAAGCCTCGGCGGCCTTCCTTGGTCATGCCCTTCGGATCTGACAAATACAGGACAGGATCACCAACCGAGCGAAACTTGACGCCTTGGTAGCGGCTGGGCAGGAAGCCGTTGCCCCAAAGGCGGTCATACAAAGGTTGGCCACCGCCCGCGGACGAAATCATCACAACGAACGCCGGCAAGTCATCTGTCTCGCAGCCGATCCCATACGAAATCCAAGCTCCCATGCTGGGCCTTCCGCCTAGACGGAAGCCGGTCTGCGCCATGGTCACGGCAGGATCGTGATTGATCTCTTCTGTGTTCACCGTCTTGATGAAGGTGAGTTGATCCGCAACGCTTGCGGTATGCGGGAGAAGCTCGCTGACCCATGCGCCCGACTTACCGCGTTGAGCGAACGAGAATTTCGAGGGGACAACCGGGAAGCTGGCTTGCGTCGCGGACATGCCCGTCAGCCGTTGACCTCCGCGAATCGACTCCGGCAGGTCGGTTCCCTGGAACTCTTTCAGGCGTGGCTTGTAATCGAACAGTTCCATCTGGGAAGGGCCACCGGATTGGAAAAGATAAATGACTCGCTTGGCCGTAGGCGCGAAGTTTGGGAATCCAGACAGGCCACCGTTTGCGGCTTTGAGGTCCTTGCTCAGCAGGCCGGAAAGCGCGGCCAATCCTAAGCCCGTCGAGTTTACCCCGAAAAACCGACGCCGGGTCAATTTGTCTCCGTGATCATCACAACAACTCATGCACTACTCCTTCTCACGTACTACCCTTCTCACTTACTACCCTTCTCACGCACTACTCTTTCGTTATCGCCGCATCCATGTTCATCATCAAGCTGGCAACCTCGGTAAAGGAAGCCACTTCAGCCGTGTCGAGTCCGGGACGCCTGGGCGAGTCTCCGTAGTTCAATAACTCTTCAGCCGACTTCGAGTCCTTCTGGAAGGTGTTTTCGGCTTTGTTCAAGGCTTCTAAAAGGATCTGCCGCTCCTGTGGTTTTGGGGGCCGGGCCAGCAGAAGATCAAAACCATAGGTCAAACGGGCGTCAGAGGTTGCGCCGCCTTCCACTATCATGCGTTCCGCCAGTTTGCGCGATGCTTCCAGAAAGGCTTCGTCATTCATCAGATCCAGAGCTTGCAGCGGCGTGTTAGTACGATTTTCGGAAACCATGCAGACTTCGCGATTCGGCGAATCAAAGTTGGCCATGAAGGGCGGCGTCACGGTTCTTTTCCAGTAGGTGTAGAGGCTCCGACGATAGAGCGCGTCGCCTTTATCTTGCACGTATCCGCCTCCACTTGCCAGTTCCTGCCACAAGCCCGGCGGCTGGTACGGCTTCACGGAAGGGCCGCCGAGTTTTTCAACGAGCAGGCCTGAGACAGCCAGCGCTTGATCCCGAATTTCCTCGGGTCCCAGGCGATAGCGAGGGCCACGCGCCAGCAGGCGGTTATCGGGATCCTTTTGTAGCAACTCCGGAGTCACTTTCGATTGCTGGCGATAGGTGGCGCTCATCACGATCAGCTTCTGCATGGCTTTGACGTTCCAGCCGCTGTCCATGAACTCGACGGCGAGCCAATCAAGCAATTCAGGATGCACAGGCCATTCGCCTTGCGAACCGAAATCATCTACTGTCTTGACGATTCCGAAGCCGAAGTACGCTTGCCAGTAGCGGTTTACCGTCACGCGAGCCGTGAGGGGGTTTCCTCTGTCGACAATCCATTTGGCCAATCCGAGCCGGTTATTAGGCCATTCGGGTTTGGGCTGCGGCAGAATGGCGGGAATGCCGGGCTCTAGTTCGTCGCCATGACTGTCATAGGCGCCACGCTTTAATAAGTAGGTTTTTCGCGCGGCTGGGTCATCCACCATGACCATCACGGTGGGCACGTTATCCCAGAATTTTGCGCGTGCTTCGACAGCCTGGTCCAGGTTCTCCCGGGCAGTTTTGATCTTTGGTGAAGCGGCCTCAGATAGAAACGCGAGTGCGAGTTTTTGATTCTGTGTGCCGGTTCGTTTTTCCTGAGTGATGGAGCTCAGTTCGCCCAGAGTCTGCGGGACTGAGATCGCTGCGGCTTCTTCTTTGCTGAGCGCGCGCTTATAGACGCGAACGTCGCTGATTGATCCCTGGAAGCGAAGGCCACCGGCTGCACCGATTCGGAAGGGAGTGCCAGCGGCAACATGGAACGGTTCGTTCAATTGGTCGAAGAGCACTTTGGTTTCTTGCTCGACGCCGTCGACATAAATGTGAACTCCGCTCGCTTTTCGTTTGCCATCGTAGGTGGCGGAAACGTGCTGCCAGACGCCTAGTTTGACTTTGTTCACAGTCTCCAATCGCAGCGCTAAGTCGGTCCAGCGAAGGACTACGTGAAGGCGGATTTTGCCATCGATCACGTACAGGCCATGACCCATCCCCTCAAAATAGTCTTCGGCTTGTGAAAGAATGGCTCCCTTTTCCGTCTCAGGTTTGATCCAAGCCGAGAAGGTGAAGGGGTCCATGTAGCCGAAATTCGCAATCTCCTTCGGGATGTTGAGGAAATGTTTGTTGTCGAATTGCCATGCTGCTCCAGCTGGACTGGTAGCTGCCGGCACATCGGAATCGGCAAGTTTCTCATCTGAGCGAAAGACCTGGTCTTTGGTTACCGTCCAATCAGTCCGGGCGCGCGCGATGCTGCGCTCCCATATGCGCTGATCCTTGCGAATTACGGGTTGGAGGGCGTCATAGTTTTTCTGCAGCGCCTCAATCTGAGCACCCAGCTCACGCATTTTCTGTTCTTGTTCGGGGAGAGGCGCTTTGATGAAAGGCTCTTCGTTGCCGTAGTTGAACGCGAAGCCTTTCTCGTTCGGGATGCGGTTGAAGTAGGCGAACAGCCGGTAAAAATCCTTCTGCGCTATCGGGTCATATTTATGGTCGTGACAGCGGGCGCAGCCCATGGTGAGGCCGATCCAAACGGTGGCGGTGGTTTGGGCGCGATCCGCCACGTATTCAACCCGATATTCTTCGGGAATGATTCCGCCCTCGCCACTGGTTCGATGGTTGCGGTTAAAACCGGTGGCAATCTTTTGATCCAGAGTGGCATTCGGAAGAAGGTCACCGGCAAGCTGATCGACGGTGAACTGGTCATAGGGCATGTTGCGATTGAATGCGTCAATTACCCAATCTCGCCAGCGCCACATCTCGCGTGGGCCGTCGGTCTGGTAACCGTTGGTATCTCCGTAGCGGGCGGCTTCCATCCAGCGGTAAGCCATGTGCTCGGCGTATTCGGGCGAAGAAAGCAGCCGATCCACTACCTTCTCATAGGCTTCGGGCGAAGAATCGGAGAGGAATGCATCCACGTCCTTCGGGGTGGGCGGAAGGCCAGTTAGATCGAGGCTGACTCGCCGGATCAGCGTGCGCTTGTCGGCTTCAGGAGAAGGTTTGAGTCCTTCGTGTTCCAGGCGGTTGAGGATGAAGTAATCGATTGGATTGCGGGTCCAGCCCTGCAACTGGACGACCGGCAGCGCAGGCCGTTTCGGAGGGATCAGAGACCAGAACGGCTGCCACTTGGCTCCTTCTTGAATCCACTGTTTAATCAGTCCGATCTCACGGTCAGTCAGCTTGTCGCGACCCATGTAGGCAGGCGGCATGCGGTAGCTGGTGTTCGTGGAGCTTACACGCAGGTACATCTCGCTCTTGTCCGGCTCGCCGGCCACAATGGCGTGCTTGGCGCCGCGCAGCTCTATACCCGCGCCGGCTTCGGTATCAAAGCGTAGCTGTGTTTTTCGTTTGGCGGCGTCCGGTCCGTGGCAGGTGAAACACTTGTCCGAGAGGATGGGGCGGATGTCACGGTTGAATTCGATCGACTGCGCAGTTAGCGGTAAAGTCGCGAAAGCAAGAGCCAAGATGAATCGCACAGAAATTTGCCTCTCAGACTAATTGTGGCACTGGTGTGATGCGCACGCCGGTGGCGAAACCGTCCAACGGACCTTTTTTCGTTGAAATCTGAAGCGCCGACCCGTGCTGCTTGAACTCGCTTTCGCCGTCCGCGCCCAGTAATTGAACCTTGGTGTTCGGCGCGGCGGCGATACCAGGAATTGAGAAGGAACCGACACCGGGTTTGGCTTGCACGAAGACGTATAAGCTGTCCCCCTTCCTGGTAAATCTGACGTTTTCATCCGTGGATGCTTTGGTCCAAGGCCGCGTGTCGAAAATTCCCTCGCCGTTTATGGCGAGCCAGGCGCCGAGTTTATTCAGGCGGTCCATCTGAATATCGGAGATTGATCCGTCGGCTTTGGGGCCAATATTCAGAAGCAGATTGCCGTTCTTGCTGACGATATCGACTAAAAGCCAGACCAAATTGTCGGGTGCAATCACCTGCTCAGGGCCTTCCGCCTGGTTGTAGCCGAAGCTATAACCAAGGCCGCGGCAGGACTCCCATTTCTTTTCGGTGATTTTGTCGTAATGCGCATATTCAGGAGTTGTAAAGTCCGCGAATTTCACGTCGAATCGGTTATTGATGACGCCGTCCGGAGCGGTGTTGTAGTAATGGGAGAAAATCTCTGGAATTTTTCCGGCGCGCGGATAGCTGATGTCGTTCCACATAACCGCCGGCTGATAGCGGTCAGTCAGTTCGATCCAGTGAGCGTCGGCATAACGCGCATATTCTTCGGTCTGGGGAACGCGCGCTTTCAGATCCGGCAGGGTGACGATGGGCTCTTCCGTGAAGGTCCAATCCAGTCCGCCTGAGTAGTAGAGACCCATTTTTAGCCCAGCGGCGCGCACGGCAGCGGTTAACTCGCCGGCTAAATCGCGGGTGGCAGTGATTTCGGCAGATTGACGATGCGGATTTTGGACCGTGCTGGGCCACAGACGAAATCCATCATGATGTTTGGTGGTCAGCACGGCATATCGCGCACCGGTTTGTTTGAAGACCTGAGCCCATTTGTTCGGATCCCACTGCGCGTTGCTCTTGTTGAACATGGGCGCGAACTGGTAGTAGTCGAAATCCTTGCCGTAAGTGGCCATGTGATGTTGATAACCAGGCGATCCCTTAATGCGGAGAGTATTCAGGTACCATTCCGCGTACGCATTGTTGGTAAACCACTTGGAAGGGTCCACTTTATGCAACTCGCCGGAGGTGGTGGCCCAGGCGGGAACCGAATACAGTCCCCAGTGGATGAAGATGCCGAGCTTCGCATCCTGATACCAATCGGGAACTTTATGCTGCCCGATAGAAGCCCAGTTCGGTTCAAATTGAGCCGGTTGCTGGAATGCTCGCAACGCGGGAAGGGCTGCCAGACCGGCCGCAAACGTACGTCTAGTGATCACCTGTCATCTCCAATTTTCGGGCCAGATTTGTTGCCTGCTCTCCGGCACTCGCATCACCGTGCTTTTTGAGCGCCAGACCGAGATCGTCATTCAGTTCGGCTTGCATGGGATCAATCAGTAAGCCTTGACGAAACCTGTCAATGGCCCGCGCCCAATCTTCAGATGCATAGTACATCATTCCCAGCTTTAAGTAGGCGGCGGTGAAGTCCGGTTCGAGGGCGATGACTCGCTGGTAAGCAGTTCTTGCTTCAGTATTATTGCCGAGATTTTCCAGGACGGAAGCGAGTGCGAATTCGGTTTTGGCATCTTCCGGATAGAGTTTGGCGGCGGTTTTGAGGACTTCCGCAGCCTTTTTGGAGTTTCCGTTCGTCGCAAAAGTGATTCCTATGTAGTTGATGGCGCGAAGAAACTCGGGATAGATCATCAGCGCTTGCTGCGACTTCTGAATTGCGGCCGCGCCGGTGAGTTTCTCAGCTTCATTTTGCAGTTGTTCGGCACTCCAGCGGAAATCTCGCGGGAGTCGCTGAACGACTAGGAACTTTTGATCCACTTCTGTGACTGGGCTGATTTCGCCGTAGTCTAGATTCGCAAACTGAGGCCAACTTTTCCTACCTATATATCCGCCGATCGGGGCGGATGGATCAATCGAGAGTTCGCGGGCCACCTGGTAGAAGGATTCGCCGTGGATGATTCTTTCGCGCGCAGTGGCAGCCGTTTCTGACGATTTAGCGCTGATGACGCGGAGATAGGCGCTCACTGGAGTGACTTGGGTTTTCATGCGCTCGACCGGGGGAATGGGGACGTTTTGCTCCGGGTGGACTCGGATCAAGTGGTCCACCAGATGAAGAGGTCCCATTTCGACAGAAGGCATGTGGCAACCGATGCAGCCGGTCTTTGCATTCACCGGACAGATGGCGGCGTGGGAGGCAATGGATGCTGAGTGGCAGCCGAGACACGGCTTTTCGTCTGCTTGAGCGTCCCGGTGTGGATTGTGACAGGTGGTGCAGCTGAGAGCTTTTCTGCTTTGAATGAAACATTCGGAGCGCTGAATGGCTTCTACCTGATTCGCCACGAGCAGGTCTTCGGCGCTGGGGTCAGCAAAGCGGGTGAGTCCGACGTGGCACTTGGCGCAGACTTCCATGCTGCTTTTCGGGTTGACGATGCCTTGTTTGGGATTGCCGCGCGAGATGGCAACGAGGTGATCTGATCCGGGACCGTGACAGGATTCGCAATGGACTCCTGCGGTGGTTTGGCCGTGGCAGGCCAGGCAGCGCGCTTCAAATGTTGGGCTCAGCGCCAAGCCGAGGGCGGGCTCCAGAGCTTGTGGTTTGCCGGGTGAGCAGCCGGGCGCCAGAAGAAGCTTGTTTTGTTCGGGACTCCAGGCATACCGTGCCTGGATGAGAACTTTCCTGGCAAGCGGGAGGCCGTCGATCTGCTCAAGCGGGACCAGGAAACCAATGCCATGACGGCGGCCGCCCATCAGGATATTGACCGGCAGTTCTGTTTTCGAAACGGAGTAGGTAAATGACTTTCCACTTCGCTGGATGCGATATGCCAGATCATCGGCAACGGACGCGTTAAACGGCTCGGGCAGCCAGGACGTGGAGAGTTCCTGCCAAGTGGTCGCCATTGCGGTTTGTTCCTGGGTAGCGGCAATCTCTTTGTGGCAGAGGGCGCAGGTTTTGGCGCCAACGAGATGGGCAGTATTGGAAGCGAGAGACAGCGAAGCGGCAAGAAGCAAAATGGCGAAGGATCTCAACAAGCCAGCTTCCTACATTTTCTTTAAGCAGGAGACCCGGTAGCGGCCGTCCTGATGGTCAACGCCGTGCGTGTCGTGCTCGAAACCGGGAAATAGCCGATCCCAATCCTCCAGCGCGCGCAGGTAAGTCAGGTGCGGCCCCTCGGGAGCGCCTGCGCTTTCGCCGGGCATCAGCAGCGGAATGCCGGGCGGATAAGGAACAACGCCGGTGGCCACAACTCGATCTCCCATCTGGTCCAGCGACAGCAATTCCACTTCATTGCGAACCAGGCTTTGATACGCATCGGCCGGTTTTACGATAGCTTTGGGAAGTTCGTTCACTGCGCGACCTTGCCAGTACATCTGTTCGGACGACTTAATTTGGTTGTGCATCTGGCACGCCAGGTCACGCAGACCCAGCTTTCTATAACGCTGCGGCCACTGAGCTACCAAGTGTGGAATGGCCTGATCCAACGTCATGTTGGCGTCGTAGTCGCGCTTGAAATCCAGCAGCGCGTTCACCAGGGTGCCCCACTTACCTTTCGTTACTCCAATGGTGAACAGAAGAAGAATCGTGTAGTCAGTGGTTTTCTCGACCTGGATTCCTTCGTTATCCAGGTAAGCGGAGACGATGTAGGCCGGGATTCCGCAATCATCCTCAAGAAGCGTGAGGACGGAGACCTTAATGGGGTCGAGCATGGCGTAATCGTCTTCCAGATCCCGAAAGCCATGCCACGAGTCGCTGGGGCGCAAGATCCACGGTTCCGGATGATTAACCAACAGATCTTCGGGAGCGTCCTCGAAAGGGATTCCGGCGACTACTTCGGCATTCCAGGTTTTGAAAAACCACTCACCGCGTTCGGCAAATTGCCTGCGGATGCGGCCGATCATCTGGCGGAAGCCGACCGCCTCCTGGATGGCTTCGGTGGTGAGCGCAGTACCGCGCGCACCTTCCATCATGGCGGTTGCGGTGTCATTGGAGGCAATGATGGTGTAAAGCGGGGAGGTGGAACTGTGCATCATGAATGCCTCATTCAGGGTGTCATGATCGATGGGATTGCGGCCGTCGCGAACGTGGATGAATGAGGCTTGAGAGAGGGCGGCGAGTACCTTGTGAGTGGAATGCGTGGCGAAAAGAGTTGGCCCTGCGTGGGCGGATGGATCTCCATGCATGGCGTAGCGCTCCCGGTAAATGCCGTTGAAGCGGGCATAAGCATACCAGGCTTCGTCAAAGTGGATGCGGTCTACGACGGTGTCGAGAAGTTCGGTAATGCGCGTCACTCGGGAACAAAGTCCATCGTAAGTCGAGTTGGTAATGACGCAGTGGACTGGATCCGCGCCATTCGTGAGCGGATTGCTGGCGATGGCGGCAGCGACGGATTCCTTCTTGAGAAGCTCGGGATAAATAGGCCCGATGATGCCGTACGAATTCCGGGATGGCATCAGATAGACGGGGATGCCGCCGGTAAGAATCAGGCTGTGTTCGATGGACTTGTGGCAGTTTCGATCACAGAGGACAACCTGGCCGCGTGCGACGGATGCGGTTAAGATGATGCGGTTGGAGGTGGAAGTGCCGTTGGTGACGCAGTAAGTACGATGAGCGCCAAAGATTCTGGCGGCGTATTTCTCGCTTTCGCCGATGGGTCCGGAGTGGTCCAGAAGAGAGCCGAGTTCGGCCACGCTGATGGAAAGGTCAGAACGGAGGAGGTTTTCGCCGAAATAATCATAAAAGGCACGGCCAGCCGGCGATTTGAGAAATGCGGTTCCACCGCTGTGCCCGGGCGTGTGCCATGAGTATTCGAAGGTGTTGGCGAATTTGAAGAGAGCGGCGGTCATGGGACCGAGAACCAATTCGCGGTACCTATATATAGCGGCGAGGACGCGACCGGCGATGAAGAAAGCGGTGTCTTCCAGAGTCCAGACGAATTCGTCGGCCATCTGCATCACGTCCAGCGGGATCGTGCTGGCCTCGTCACGCTCGGCCATGAGAAATACGGGGATGCGGCTATAGCGAGAACGCACGCAGTGTAGAAGGCGCTTGGCTCGGGCGTGAGTCAGCGCATCATCGCCGCCGAAACTCCAGTCCACCAGGATTGCGTTCAGGCCGGCATCGGAAATAACGATGGCCTCGCCGTCTTCGGGTGAGGTGGCCGAGACAACCTCTATATGACGGCCTTCCATTTCAGTCACCAAGGCGCGCGAAGCACGACCCCACGAAGTAGCGTCGTTCAGCTCGTCATCGACTAGCAGGGCTTTCAGCCGAAAGGCTTCAGTAATTCTGGCTATCACGGCAGTGTCTTATATCGTCGCATCGTAAGCGCATCGCATGCGCCTCTGCCTCCTAGCGAAGGCGGGAGGTGACAAGTAGTGCATGCCGAGGGGTCTCCCACCCTGAAATGGAAGCGGAAGGGCCCAGCGAAGCGACATCTCTGCCCGCCCGAAGCTTGGAATACCAGGGAAACGGCTTGCGCGCGCAAGAGGGCGTCACCATCTTAGAGTTGCCGACTCATTCTAGTTTGGCGGCGCGATCGATAATCTGCTCTGAAATTTATCTCACGAAGGCTGACGCCCAAGGTTCCGGGCTCGCAAACGGTAAGCCGGAGGGTTGTCTTGACCAAGTGAGCGCAATTGCGACGGGAACGACTGAGCCCCCGATCAAGATGTCGGGCGGGTCAACCAAATACGCTTTCAGGAATCGTTCTGCGCGTTTAGCGTCCGCTTATGTAATTCTTAGTCGGACAGCTAAACTCCTTAACCCCGCCGCTCGATAAGGTTTGTGAGGAGAACTTAACAATGATCAGCAATGTTTCAGCAGCATCTACCGCGGCCATGGAAGCGGTGACGCAGGCAACGACGTCAGGAGCCCAGCCGGCGACTATCGCCAAAAAGGAAGACTCTGTCCACCTGAGTGCCCAAGCTCAGGCTTCCGCCGCTCGCGACTTGGACCACGATGGCGACTCCCACTAGCTACTCAGAAGAATTTCTCTTGCCAACTAGAAGCAGCCACAAGACCTATTCTCTTCTGTAGCGTTGCTGCTGATACTCGAACAAGACCGTAATGCCGAGTGTGCGCCAGCAACTTACCGGAAGCTCACCGAAGGTTTTATGTCAGAATCTTCTTGCTCGAGAGCAATTGAATTACTTCTCGAAGTCCAGCTCAGTTCCGGATTGGGCATATTGCAAAAACAACAACTCGAATCCGGCTTGCCTGTAATGAATGCTGTTTCGTCGGCTTTACCAAGCGCGGGCAGTTCGTCGACAGTCGGAATGCGGGTGAGATCTACGAGATGGCTTTTGCTAATGCAAACGCAGCCGCAGCTGCAAGCCCTCCAATAAGAGTTGTTTGAATGCCACTCCGAAGCGGAGCTGCTCCGGATGCTTTACCCTTCAAATACCCGAATATGGCGAGCGCCACAAGCGTGACTGCGACAGATACCAAAAGGGCTCGCTGCGGAATCGGGATCCAAAAGTACGGCGAGAGCGGAATCAGGCCACCAGCAACGTATGAAAATGCAATGGCTGTGGCGCTCTTCAGCGCCCGACCGTGCTGCGGTTCTTCAAGCCCAAGCTCGAATCTCATCATGAAGTCCACCCACGCTTTGGGTCGATCGCTCATAGCTTTGGCTAGTGCGGAACTTTCCCCCTTAGATAAGCCGAAGTCTTCGAATATCTGCTGAACTTCTTTCAGCTCTTGGTCTGGAATCTCCTGGGTTTCCCGTTCTTCTCGCCGCCTCTCGGCAGCGTAGTGGTCCGCGTCACTACGAGCTGCCAGGAATCCGCCCAGCCCCATCGCTATCGAACCTGCGGCGATTTCCGCCAACCCAGCAGTCACGACGAGGTGGGTTGAACCCACTGCGCCCGAAAGGCCAGCGGCTAGTGCAAACGGAACGGTAAGTCCGTCTGACATCCCGATAACAATGTCTCGGACCAATTCTCCAGAGGTAAAGTGCTTTTCAGTGTGCGGTGTCAGTGGCATGGCTGCTACTCTAGCGGATCTTCAAGGTCAAGCAAACCGCTCCGCGAAGAATTTAGTTATCGTTTAGCGGATTCGAAGTCCGGGCCAAGTTTGAGTCCCGTCGCGATGATGCGCATTACCGATTTGTTGACCGCCGGCTTCTTTTCTCAGCGAGAAACTTCGTGACTTAACTCGGAGTAAGCCTCATCGGTAACAGCCCCGTGCGTTGTCCAACTTATATTCCCTTTCCTATCAAGGAGGACGACGTAAGCATCGTTGGGCTTCTCAAATCGGACCATTTGTTTGAGTTCCGCTTCACCCTTGTAAACCACCACAAAGTGATCTTGTTGGTCGTTAGGAACGGCGCTTTTCATGCCGTGGACGGCCATCCCACGAACCAACCGCGGCGCATCCTCCAGTACAGCAATCGAGTAGATTGCCACGTTCGGAGTCCCTTTCAGACCCGCACGGGCCCGCTCAGTCCATGCTTTCACCTGAGACTGAGACGAGTGGCTGAAGCCTATGGCAATCACACAAAATGATCCGTTGCAGACATCCGGGAAATCCACTGTGTGGTCCGAGAGGTTTTGACCGGTAATCTTAGGCATTTGAGCTGCTGAGGCAGAAACGAAGCCGGAAGCCGTTGCCAGGAGGAGCGAGGCTGCGACAATGGCCTGCATTCCAGAATAGTAACCTACTGCTTTATGCGAATACTGCTGATTGAAGACGAGCAAGAAGCGGCGCGCATGATTGCGAAGGGCTTGCAGCAGGAGGGCTACGCGGTCAACATAGAACACAGCGGCCAAGCTGGCCTGGCTGCCGCCAAATCGGGCCCTTATGACTTGGTGATTCTTGATATACGCCTGCCCGAAAAGGACGGATGGGTAGTGTGTAAGGAGTTGCGGGATGCCGGTATGCACATACCGCTTTTGATGTTAACGGCAAACAGCAGCCACCACGATCGCGTAAAAGGCCTCGATCTTGGGGCAGACGATTACCTCGTTAAGCCGTTCGATTTAAATGAGCTTTTGGCTCGTGTACGAGCTCTTCTTCGCCGCGGGCCGCTTTTAGAAGCTGCTCTTCGGATTGATACGTTGCAGATTAATACCCGCTCGCGCACGGTCGAACGCGGAGGATATTTCGTGCGCCTGACCGCCAAAGAATACGCGCTCCTGGAGTGTCTGGCGCGAAACGAGAACAAGTTGCTAGGGCGCGACGCAATTTCCATGCAGGTCTGGAACGAACCCTATGATCCGTTTTCGAACGTGATAGAGGAGTACATTAAACGGCTCCGGCGCAAAATCGACACTGCGGGTGAGCGGCCTTTGATCCATGCGCGTCGCGGCGAGGGCTATATACTCACAGCTAGAGAATTTGCCTGAACCGCTTCAGCCGTGGCGTTGCTTGCTAGCGCTGGAATCGCGATCTCGAATACCGTCTTTCCTGGCGCTGACTCTCGCAACCGAATCACACCCGAATGCTTCTCGGTAATCGCTTTCGCGATGGACAGGCCGAGCCCTGCCCCGCTAGACTTTTCAGCATTCGGAGGTTGGCGGAAAAACCGTTCGAAGATATGCGGTTGCGCGGCGGGCGGTATACCGGGACCGTTGTCGCAAACCGAGCAGGCCCAGTTATAGCCCTGCTCGAAAACCGCCACTTGAATGGTTCCCCCCGCTGCTGCGTACTTTACGGCGTTATCAAGCAAAACAACCACGGCTTGGCGAAGTAACTCTTCATCGCCCAGGCACTTGGCCTCGGGCAGGCTATTCAGTCGGATGGTTTGCTGTTTGGCACTGGCTAACGGTCGTATAGAGCGGACGGCATCGCTCACAACATCGTCCAGAAAAACCTCACACATTTCAACGCTTAGGGACGCACTGTCCGCCTGGGCCAAGAAGAACATGTCCTCTACGATATGGCGCAACTGAAGCATTTGCTGCTCCACAATACGGAGCGACTCTTTACAATCCTGCAGTCCCGTAGTTGGATCCCGAGTGGTTACTTGTGCCGCTGCGAGTGAAACCGTCACAGGTGTTCTAATCTGGTGGCCGGCGTCTGCCATGAATCGTCTGAGCAGGCTAAATGCCTCCTCAAGCCGATCGAGCAATCTGTTAAAACCCGTTCCCAACCGCCCAACATCGTCTTTGTCGTTTGACACGTTGACCCGGGCACTTAGGTCCGACGAGCTGAGTGAGTCAATGGTCTGCAGTAACTCCTCCAGCGGACGCAGGTATCGCTTAGCCAGCGAGTAGCCAACAAACCCGGCCAGAGCAAACCCGACGGGTACTCCGATGAGAAGTGCGAAACGAATATGGGCAAGCTGTGTGACCACGGGAAAAGCTGGCTTAGCTGCATAAATCTTATAAGTGACGCCGAACTTGGGTACGCTCAATTGAACATCAGTGACACGCACGCTTGGCAGGCTTGTGTTCCAACGAGGTGCGCGTCCTTGTGAATCACACAGATTGACCTTATACTGCGGAGCCGATCTGGACGCTGCTACCCGACCTCCGTCGCAGACCTGAATTTCAGTGTCTGTGAGAGCAAAGCTGTTGCTTTCGTTAAGCACTGACTGTAGATCTCGCTCACCTGCTGCCCTGGTTGAATGCTCGTTCAATTCGTGTTCGGCGGACATGGCCGTAGCGCCTGATGCCACCTGAAGGGCTGCATCCAGGCGCTGATATGCATAAGCCCTCTCGACAATATAGGATGCCAACGCGAGTGCGATGACTATGGTTCCGAATAGGCAGCCAAAAGCAATGCTCAGTTTTGCACGTATAGACATATTAGGCCTCCAACTGCACAGAAACGCCTTAAGTCGAGAAAACTAAACGCTCGATAAACAAATGGCTTTCTTGTCTCATTAGCTTGATCTTACACAGAGTCGAATCCTAAGATAACCGTCATGCGACGGTTCTTCTTCGGGCTATCATCGGCTTGCTACTCTTTCCCCTTGCGGTTTGGGTATACTTCCGCGTCGGCTTCGCGCCCGTGGGCACATCGGCGATCCCCATGCCTTGCGAACGCGATTCTGGCGTGTAGCCCTGCACGCCAGAATCGCTAAGGAAGCGCCGGGGAATTCGCCTTTACAAGGAAACAGCGCGAACTCTGAAGCTGGCGTTAATGTGTGCTGCAGAACCAGCCTGAAATCAGATGTGGCAGGTGAGCCTCCTATTGGCTGATGCCGACAAATTGCCGGCACCCGTGCACTCAGAATTGGAGCAGCCCCTGACCACGAAGTAGGGCGTTTATCGTGCGTTTAGCAACCAGGTCCGGTGTGCACCCGTCGAAGACACAGGCCGACAAGAGAATTGGATTACAAGGGAGCGAAGAATGCCAGCAGCCGTCGAGACGAAGGGCCTATCAGCCAAGTCCATGACATCAGGGTTCGAAGAACAGTATTCTAAGGCGGTAAATCCGAACTGGGTTCGACTATTGAAGCTCCTCCAGATGGACGTGCGCTATGAGCGCTGCGTCGGTACGGAGCTATTTACAACCAGCGGGCGCTGCATTCTTGATTTTCTGTCCGGCTATTGTGTTCACAATCTCGGACACAACCATCCTGCAATTCTCGACGCCCTTAAGGAAGAACTGGACCGCCGTGGACCGACAATGCTGCAGAGCCATGTGCCGGAATTGGCCGGCGAACTGGCGCAGCGCCTATGCACTTTGACAGGCGGACAAGTGAGGAAAGCATTTTTTTGTAGTTCGGGCAGTGAAGGCGTAGAGGCTGCCATCAAGTTTGCAAAGGTACACACCCGGCGAGAAGGGCTTCTCTATGCCGAGGGCGCCTTTCACGGCTTGACATGCGGAGCGCTGTCTCTAATGGGCGACTCCTTCTGGAAAAAAGGCTTTGGTACATTACTGCCCGCGACCGAGCAAATCCCGTTTAACGATCTCAACGCGGTTGAACAGCATCTGAAAATGGGCAAGTACGCGGCGCTGTTTCTAGAACCGATCCAGGGTGAAGCTGGCATCCGCATACCGGATCGCGACTACTTGGTTGGCGCTAAGAAGTTATGTCAGCAATTTGGGACTCTTTTGGTTCTGGATGAAGTACAAACCGGGTTTTATCGCACAGGTAAGTTTCTGGCTGCGTCTCACTACTCGGTGGAGCCTGACTTGATTATTCTCGCGAAGGCGATGAGCGGCGGCCTTGTGCCCAGTGGCGCCGTGTTGATGACCGACCCGGTCTACAACTCCGTCTACGGATCGCTGCGGAAATCTCTGATTCACACCTCCACTTTTTCAGAGAACGGCTTGGCAATGCGTGTTGGAATCGCCGTGCTGGATGCTCTTGAGCGGGAGCACTGCGAGGTGAACTCAGCCGTGCTGGGGAGGTACCTACGCGAATCCTTGCAAGAGTCACTGGCGGCCTTCGAAATGATCGACGAGGTGCGGGGCGAGGGGCAGTTTTCTGGTATCGTCTTCCGTCCGCCCAAGAAACTGAGCTTGCGCCTGCCCTTCGAGGCCTTTGCGAAGATACACCCAGCAATGTTCGGGCAAGTCCTGGTTATGAGACTGTTTCGCGACCACGGGATTCTTGCCCAGATTTGCGGAAACAACTTTGCGGTCCTGAAGGTTGCGCCACCGCTGACGGTTACGCGAGAGCAGATCGATAGGTTCGTTGAAGCGATAACCGATGTTGTTCGGCTTGCTCACTCGCCAGGCACCTTCTGGGCTGAGGCACTGAGTCTCGCCGCCCGCGCAGTGAATATTTAACTTTACTAATGCTAAATACGGATGTTTTTGTTCTGGGCGGCGGACCAGCCGGATTAGCGGCGGCGATTGCCGCGCGGCGGTCCGGATTCCGGGTCATGCTGGCTGATGCTGAGGCGCCACCAATTGATAAGGCTTGCGGCGAAGGACTTATGCCGGATTCCTTGGAGGCGGCGACCCGACTAGGTATAACGATTCCCAGTAGCGCTGGGCATCCCTTTCGAGGAATTCGATTTCGGAGCACCCAATATTCTGTTGCGGCGAATTTTCCAAACGGAGATGGTCTGGGCATCCGGAGAACAGTTCTGCAGGCTTTGCTTGTAGAATACGCTGAGCTCGCAGGGGTAGAGTTCTTATGGCGTACCCCAGTAGTGGGCATTGTAGACGGCAGCGTTTCAATGGGCTCGAAGCGCCTACACTCGCGCTGGATTGTTGGCGCCGACGGATCGCAATCCAGCGTGCGACGTTGGGCAGACTTGCACCACTTTGACCGGAGTTCGCAGCGCTTCAGTTACCGGCGGCACTACGCCATCGCCCCCTGGTCCGATTACATGGAGATCCACTGGGGCGACCATTGCCAGTTTTATATAACTCCGGTTAACGCTGACGAGATCTGCCTGGTTCTCATGACCCGTGATCGATATCAGCGTGTATCTGACGCGTTGCCCTTGTTTCCCGAGTTGCATCGGAGGTTGCAAAACGTTCCAGCAGTGACGCCGGAACGCGGCGCCTCTGCGGTGACTTGCAAGCTACGCCAGGTGACTCGTGGGAATGTGTGCCTGATTGGCGACGCTTCCGGAAATGTGGATCCAATTACCGGCGAAGGGCTCTGCCTCGCGTTTAACCAGGCAGGAGCGCTAGCCGATGCACTTGTGGCGGGTGATCTGTCGTTATACGAGTCCTCGCACAGGCGTATTGGGCGAAGACCGCGTTTCATGGCGGACTTTATGCTGCTATTGGATCGGTCTAGCCCTCTCCGGAAGCGAACTATGAAGGCACTCACCAATCGTCCACGTTTATTCGGCGACATTCTCGCGATGCATGTCGGTCAGTCAAGTACGCTGCGCTTTGCGAGCGCCATTGCGCAGCTCAGTTGGCGCCTCGCGGCAAAATGATAAAGCCACTAATCATATTGGTGGTGGCGATTCCTCTCATCGCACAACAAACACAGTTGAGGCTCGATACCAATCTCACAACAGTTAACTTCACACTTGCAGATGTGTTGCATACTGTCCACGGTACGTTCAAGCTGATGAAGGGGGACCTTTGCTTCGATCCGATGTTATCGACGGCGGGCGGCACACTGGTCGTGAGTGGCGCCAGCGGCACAAGCGAAAGCCATGCCCGTGACAGCCGAATGCACAAAAACATTCTAGAGAGCGATATTTATCCCGAAATTACATTTTTACCTGACCGGATCGACGGCAAGCTCAACTTGTCTGGGCACTCCGACTTCAAGCTTCACGGATTATTTGTTATTCACGGTGCTTCGCACGAGCTGACGATGAATGTGCACGCCGATATTCTAGACAGGCACCTAAACGCCGCAATCCATTTCGACGTGCCGTATGTGAAGTGGGGGTTGAAGAATCCAAGTACCTTATTTTTGCGTGTGAACGACACGGTGCCGATCGACATCCACGCGGTAGGAGAGATCAAGAGATTGTGAGTAGAGTCGAATCGTCAAGATTGCTGTGGCGATGGTTGGGTACCGGCAGTGGGAGTGGGCGCAGCTAGTGCCGGGTTATTCGTAGACCCCTTGAAGGACGCTACTTTCAATAGAGCAGCCGCGACCAAGCGCGATAGAGGTTTGTTTTGCATCGCCGTCAAAACGCTCCTTGTTAGTATGTCCTTTGCTAGATGACCATCACCAAACGTTGAGGTTGTAATTCCTTTCCGCCTGAGTCAATATCGCCCGCCAGCAGCCGCCGTGTTTACGATGGAGACACCCACGGTCCTATGGCGCTCGAAATGGTGGAAGAGCTTTGCGGGGACAGTGAGAAGAAGTGGCATGAGGCTACTTCGGCGGCGACAGCGGCGATTGAAGCGCGCATTGCCTTATAGGATGGAATTCTAGAGCAGGTTCGGCAGTTAGACTAAACATTGATGACCATTCCTGAATGGCCGCAGGCCGATGAGCGCGAAGCCGGCCTGTTGAGAGAAGTCCTGGAGAGCCCACAATGGGGCGGTTTTCACCGATTCATTCCGGCTTTCGAGCAGAGTTTTGCGGCCTATCAGCATTGCCGCCATGCGCTTGCCGCCGCGAATGGCACTCTGACGCTGGAGCTGGGTTTGCAGTTGATGGGTGTGGGTCCGGGCGATGAAGTTGTGTTGCCGGCCATTTCCTTCATTTCGTCGGCTTCAGCCATTTCTCGTTTGGGCGCGACTCCCGTCTTTGTGGATATGGAGGAGGCGTCCTTTAATATTGATCCGAAGCGTGTGAGGGAAGCGATCACGCCCCGGACCAAGGCGGTGATGGCAGTGCATTTCGGCGGCGTGATGTGCGACATGCGGGAGTTTGAGGGGCTAGGCGTTCCGCTGGTGGAAGACGCGGCCCATGCGCATGGATCTGAGTGGAAGGGCAGACGCGCGGGCAGTTTCGGGCTTTGGAGTTCGTTCAGCTTTCAGAATGGAAAGGTGCTCACGGCCGGAGAAGGCGGAGCATTGCTCACTTCCGATGAGGAGTTTGCGGAGCGGGCACGATCGGTGGCGAATTGCGGAAGGAAGCCGGGCCGCAGCTTTTATGAGCATCATCGAGTGGGCACAAACATTCGCATGACGGCGTTTCAAGCGGCGGTTCTGATCTGCCAGTTGGAACGGCTGCCCGCCCAAATTGCCCGACGGACCCAGCATGCCGCCCTGTTGAAGCACTTGCTAGCCGATGTAGAAGAGATTGTCTGGCAGCAAGAGCCTTCGGAACAGACTCAGAACCCGCAATACCTCTTAACAGGACGATTACGAAACGCGCGGGTGGACCACAAAGCATTCACGGCTGCGTTGAGCGCGCAGAACATTCCGTGTGCTCCCTTTTACCCGCATACGCTTTACCAGAATCCCGTTTATCTAAATGGCGGATGCAAGGCAATGCCGTGTCCGGTAGCCGAAGCTCGCATTCAAGACGGATTCTGGCTGGGGCATCGTCTGCTGCTGGCGGACGAAGGGACGATTGAGGAATGCGCGCGACTGATGCGGACTACTGTTTCGACTCGCCAGTTGGCGACGGCGTAGGATTTTCCCCGACGCCAAGTTGCACCGACTTATCGGTGGTTTTGAACTGGGTGTCGTGCTGATGAAGGAAGCCCAGACGCTCAAGTTCTACTTCCTGGGTGCTGGGATCGTGCTGTAACCGCTCGATCCGTTGCTTCTTCATTTCGATGTCGTGGGACAATTTGTCATTCTGCTCCTGGAGCAGACGAGTCTCCCGATGCTTTTCAGCAAGAGCCTCTAGACCTTGTGGCCCCCGCAACATGATGGTCGCGTATGCAGCTAAACCGGACAACGCAGCTAGGGCGGCAACGGGTCGAAGGAAGGAACGGAACATCGGGTGGAGAAAAGATCCTTAACTCTTTATAAACTGCTTTCGGAGTCAGTGTCCAGACATATCGGAGAATCTTATGACTTATCTGCGTAATTGCAGTCTTTACGTGCTGGCAGCAGTAAGCTTGCAAGCGCAAACCACGGAGCGGCCGCTTAATTCCCTTCCCTACACACCGAGTCTCGACGTTCGTTTCATGGATAAGAGCGCCGATCCTTGTCAAAATTTTTATCAATACGCCTGCGGCGGCTGGAACAAGCTGAACCCGATACCGGGGGACCAGTCCCACTGGGACGTCTACTCAAAGGTCACGGACGACAATGAGCGGTTCTTGTGGGGACTTTTGGAGAGGTATTCGCAGGCGGGTGGAACGCGCACGGCCAACCAACAAAAGATTGGCGATTACTTTCACTCCTGTATGGACACGGCGGCCATTGACGCAGCCGGCACGAAGCCACTGGAAGACGGCCTGAAGGAAATTGCGGCCCTACAGAGCATCAACGGTATTGCCGCTTACGCGGGTGAGCAGCATCGTCTGGGCAAGCGGGTGTTGTTTGGATTCGAAGCAACTCCTGATCTGGATAACTCGACCATGACCATGGCCGATGCCACGGCGGGTGGACTCGGGCTGCCCGACCGTGATTACTACACGAAGACGGATGCGAAGAGCCAGGAGATCCGGCAGCGGTACGTAGAGCATATTGCCAAGATGCTGCAGTTGACTGGCGAATCATCGACTGACGCGCAGGCGGACGCGAAGGCGGTGATGGAAATGGAGACGGCACTGGCGGAGAAATCCTTGACCCGAGTGGAAAAGCGCGATCCGTACAAGCTGAAGCACAAGACGACCATAGATCAACTCCGGCAATCCATGCCGGACTTCAATTGGGACGAGTTTCTGGCGAAGGCGGGGACGCCCGAATTCGAGGCTCTCAATGTGGAAGAGCCGAAATTTCTGAACGAACTGGACCAGCAGCTTCGGTCAGCCCAGTTGTCTGCCTGGCGGGCTTATCTGCGCTGGCATTTGATCCATTCGTCGGCTCAGTACTTGCCGTCGGCGTTTGAGCAGGAGAACTTTGCGTTTTATGACAAGTATCTGCGCGGGACGCCGCAAATGACGCCTCGCTGGAAGAAGTGCACCAAGCTGGTGGACCGGCAGTTGGGCGATGCGTTGGGCCAGGTTTTCGTGGAGGAGACCTTTTCTGCGAATACGAAGGACCAGGTTTCGACGATGACCAAGCAAATAGAAACCGAGATGGAAGCCGATATTAAGAGTCTGAGCTGGATGAGCGACGCCACCAAGAAGCAAGCACTGCTTAAACTCAGCGCGATTGTGAATAAGATTGGCTACCCCGACCACTGGCGGGATTATTCAAGCGTGACGGTCACGCCGGACAACTTTGCGGCTGACCTAGTTTCGGCTCAGACGTTTGAGGCACACCGCGAACTGAACAAGATTGGCAAGCCGGTTGACCGCCGGGAATGGTACATGAGCGCACCGACGGTGAACGCCTATTACGACCCGCAGACCAACGACATCAACTTTCCAGCGGGCGTTTTGGAACCGCCTTTATACGATCCAAAATTGGATGCCGCTCCGAATTATGGCAATACAGGCGCCACAATTGGGCACGAACTGACGCACGGCTTCGATGACGAAGGGCGGCAGTTTGACGCGGCGGGCAATTTGAAGGACTGGTGGACGGCGCAGGACGCGAAGGCTTTTGAGGAGCGGGTGGCTTGCGTGCGGAATCAGTATGGAAAGTATGTGGTGGTGGACAACATCCACCTCAACAGCAGCCTGACGTTGGGAGAGGACGTGGCGGATCTGGGCGGCACGCTGCTGGCTTACCTGGCCTGGAAGCATGACACGATGAACCAGAATCTGCAGCCGGTGCAAGGGTTCACGCCGGATCAACGGTTCTTCATTGGTATGGCGCAGTGGGCTTGCGGCGATGCTCGACCGGAAGCGAAAAGGATGGACGCGATTACCGACCCGCATTCGCCGGAGGAGTTCCGGATAAACGGGGTGGTTTCGAACCTGCCGCAGTTTGGAGATGCCTTCGGCTGCAAAGTGGGCCAGCCGATGAGGCATGAGAACTCGTGCCGAGTTTGGTAACGTGCGAGAATCGCCGAATGTTTACTCGTAGAAGTTGCGCTTCCACTGGTGACGCTTCAGAATCTCCAGGGTGCGGGGACGCAATGGGCCGGCCGAACTGACACGGCAATTGCTTTCGACGTGTTGGACCCGGCGCATGCCTGGGATGACTGAAGTCACGGCATGGTTTGAGAGGCAGAAGGCGATGGCGGTTTCGGCCAAGGTTCCGGTCATGTGGCCTTGCAAGTCTCGCTGAAGCGCGGCGACACGATCGGCGAGTTGTTGCTTACGCTCACCACGGAAGTATTGCTCGCGGAAATCGCCCGGCTCGAAGACGGTGTCGGGCGTGATGTTGCCGGTAAGACCGCCTTCGTCGAGGGGCACGCGGGCCAGCACTCCGATCCGGCGTTCGTGGCAGAGCGGGAAAAGATTCGTTTCGGCGCTCTGATCAAAGATGTTGTAGACGACCTGGACGGACTGAAACAGGCCAGTTTTGATGGCCTCCAGGGCGGAATCGGGATCGTGCTCACTGACGGAGATGCCCATGAAACGGACTTTTCCGCTGGAGCGAAGGTCTTCGACGGCGCGACGCCATTCGTCCGCACCGGTCCAGGCATCCGTCCAGACGTGAAACTGCTGGAGGAAGATCTGTTCGACTCCGAGGTTGCGAAGGCTTTGGTGGGTGCACTCCATGATGTGGTCATAGGGGAAGACCTCCTTGAGGGGTGTGCCGGGCGCGGCGGGCCAGACTCCGTTTTTGGGTGGGATTTTGGTGGCGATGCAGATCTGGCTGAAGGCTTGGCTGACCGCTTGACCCACCAGCCGTTCACTGTGGCCGTCGCCGTAGGCGAGAGCGGTGTCAACCAGAGTCACGCCGAGTTGAAAAGCGCGCTTCAATGCATGGAGGGCTTGTTCGTCGTGGGCGCCCTGCCACTCCTGCCCGCCGATACCCCAGGCTCCGAAACCGATTTCGCTGATCTGGCTTTCGGACGTGCCTAGTTTCCTGTAATGCATGCGTTGTTTGGCTGCTCCTGTTTAATGTTTCGACGCGAATGGGCCGGACATTGCCAGGATATCTGGTGGTTGGGTGGATTTCGGAACGGAGTGGGTGGGGTGAGGGGTTGTTGGATTACGAAACGGAGTGTGGGGTGGGCGGGTTCGAAACGGACGGCAAGGGCGATGGGGCGTCGGGTCTTTGGGCTTTGATTTCGAAACGAACTGGCGTGGTGGCTCCGTGGACGGTGTTGCGGACTTGTACGGGCCGCTTCCTAACGGGGCGCGGTTCTGCTAGAGGCTGTTTGGTGGTGGAGGTGCTTATGGTGGATTTTGCGAAACGAACGTGTGGGGTGGGTCGCTTACGCTCGCCGCTCTGTTAGACGCTGTGCGGTGGCGAGGTGCTTATCGTGGGTCTTACGAAACGGACCTGCGGGCTGCAGTTTCGAAACGGAGTTGGGGGGCGGGTTGCTTAGGCTTGCCGTTCTGCTAGAGGCTTTTCGGTGGTGGGTCTGGCTGGCTATGGTGAGTCTTTGGGATACGAAGTGTTGGATGTGAATTCGAAATGGAAGGCTTGTTGTTCTGGGGAAAGGCCCGCGCGCTTCCGGTTGCGGGGAAACGCGCGGGCCTGAGTTTCTAGAAGCCGAAGAAGCTGGCGATCCAGGCGAATAAGGGGTCGAGATAGATTGGCCGAGTCATGATGGATTTCCTTTCCGCCCTGACGGTAGCCGCCCGGGAGGTTGGTCCAGCGGGTGAAAAAGTGCGTAAGCTACTGAAAAAGATTGAGAAGTTTTTTTTCAGGGATTTGTCACCGGGTGCGGCTGGGAACGCCGGTAAAGACGTATAGGATAGGGACCTGGGGGATTGTCTGAAGCGCAATCAACGTTTGCCGCCGGTCTGGCTGATGGGACTTTCGAACTCCGCCGTGGGGTTGAATAGCGGGATCGCGTTTTTTGTGGTTCCGCAGTTACTGGCGGCGCGGCATGTTTCTGAAGCCACCATCGCAGGTGTGACGGCGGCGGCCATGTCTTCGAATTTTTGGCCGTTTCTTTTTGGGCCGATGCTGGACGTCTGGTTCAGCCGGCGTTTTTATGCAACGGCTTTTGCGGCACTGGCGGCCGTGCTGGTGGTTGTCGCGGTGACGAATCAGGAACATCCCACATTGCTGGCAGTGGCGATGGTTGTGGGTGTGGCGGCGGCGATGTTGAGCACGACTGCTATTGGCGGCTGGTTCTCCACAGTTTGCCCGCATGCAGAAAAGAACAAGATGAGTGCGTGGCTGAATATTTCGGTGATCTCGGGGACGGGTGTTACCTCTGTGGTGGGCGGCGAGTTGATCCGTCATTTGCCAGTCGGCGTGGCCGCCTGTTTACTGGGCGCGTTGGTTTTCCTTCCTACGGCCGTATTTCCATTTATTCCCTGCGACGGCCCTGACCAGCGACTGGCGGCCGAGAGTTTCGGCCAATTTGGCCGGGAAGTGGCGGCGTTGCTGCGCCGCCGCGAGGTGCTGGTTGGGCTTTTGGTTCTGCTTTCACCTTGCAGTTCGTTTGCGTTGACCAATCTTTTCGGCGGCCTGGGCGGCGACTTTCATGCATCGGCACGGATGGTGAGCATCGCCGGCGGGGTGGGGGCTTTCTTTCCAGGGATTTTGGGTTGTTTGCTGTTCCCGATCCTTGCCAAGGGCCGCTCACTGATTCTGCTTTACCTGGCGGATGGCATTTTGGGAAGTCTGTTTACGCTGGGTTTGATTTTTCTGCCGCACACGCCTTTTACTTTTATGCTGGCTCTGGTGGGCGAATATCTTTTTCAGGCGGTGGCGTTTTCGATTCAGGTGGGCATTATGTTCGAGACGATCGGGCAGAGCAATCCGTTGGCGGCGACGACGTTTACCGTTTTGTCGGCGGCGACTTATGTACCGATTACTTACATGATGGTTTTGGATGGCCGGGGCTATGCGATGGGCGGGATTGCGGGAAGCCTGGGGATGGATGCGGCTTTGAGTGTTGGTTCCTGCGCGGCCATTGGGTTGGTTTTGTACTGGCTTGGACGGCGCGGAGTTGAGGTGCGAGAGCGGGCGGGGGATTTGGTGGTCGAGGCTAAATTAGGGGAGTCCTGAACGGGCCGCCACATGTCGATGGCGATCCATGCCTTTTTGAAGTTGATCGATAATACGGTGCCTGGCCTTTCCATGGAACGCCGAGCTGCTTTGCTCCCGGGTATCTTTCAGTTCTTCGGGCAAAATCGTTGTTCTGGTGCTGATCACGTGTCCTAGGGCCTCTCGATAGACGCGCTGTAACAGGACTACGGCGACGATCTCCCAGGTTTCGATGAATGACCGCAAGCCGTTGGGACCGAATATCTGCTTTCAAGTAAACCGGGGTCAGGATCAGAACGAATTACGGTGACTGTCACGAATTTGGATTGGATGATTAGCGTTTGTAGCCGAAGCGCTGTAGGAGGCCTACGCGTGCATCTTTCGCTGCCTCATCTTCGACACCTTTCGGGGAGCTGCCATCCACTACTCCTACGATTCCGCGGCCTTGGTCGGTTTCGGCGACGATCACCTCTAATGGATTGGCGGTGGCGCAGTAGATATTCACGACCTCCGGGACGCGTTGGATGCGGTCGAGGACGTTGATGGGAAAGCCATTTTTCATGGCGATGACGAAGATGTGTCCGGCTGCAATGGCGGTCGCATTCGCTACGGCATTTTCTTTCAGAGTCTCGTCGTTGCCGTCGAAGCGCGTCAGGCAGTCGCCGGAAGCTTCATTGAAGGCCACACCGAACTGCAAATGGGGCGAGGTATTCACCATTGCTTCGTAGATGTCTTCGACAGTCTTGATGAAATGGCTTTGACCTACAATCAGGTTTCCCTGGTCAGGAATTGTCAGCCGAATCGCTTTCAGTTGCATATGTGAACCGATTCTATCCAGTCGCTCAGACTCATCCCTATAATTCTGATAGTGAAGAAGACCGGCTTTTCCGACCACAGCCTGCTGGAACACATCCGCCATCTGCCGCATGCGCGAGCGACTTACAAGCAGTTGGTTAAAGAGCTTCACCTCACCGGGGAGAACCGGGACGACCTGGAAGCGGCGCTCGACCGTTTAACAGAGAAGGGGCAGCTCATTGAAATGCGCTCGGGGCATTTTATTGCGGTGGGGGCTAATGGCGAGTATACGGTTGGCCGGGTGTCGATTCATCGGGATGGGTATGGCTTCCTGATTCCCGATCAGCCAGCGCCCAACATATCGGGCGATATTTTTCTCCCGCCCGGTGAAGCGGCGAAACTCATGCACGGGGACCGCGCGGTGGTCCGCATCACTCGCATGCAGGGCCAAGGGCGAGCGGAAGGCGAGATTGCCAAGATTCTGCGCCGCGCCCATATCACTGTCGTCGGTGAGTTTCGGGTTAAGCATCGAGGCAATTTTGTTATTCCCTCCGATGACCGCGTCCAGCAGTGGCTGGAAATCCCGGAAGGCATGGAACTGCCGACCGCCCAGGAATCGGCCGACCGCGTTGGGGTGCAAACGCGCAAGATCACCTCTGTGGAAGACCTTGACGGCATGATTGTCAATGTCGAAGTGCTTGAGTTTCCAGAAGGCGGCGAGCAGGGGGTGGGGCGCGTTATTGAGATTCTGGGGATGCCGGACGATTTTGGCGTGGACGTGGAAATCATGATCCGGAAGCATCATCTGCCGCATGAGTTCTCGCCCGCTGTCCTTGAGCAGGCGCGTGAGATATCACACGTCATCGGGCCGGATGAAGCGGCGCGGCGGCGCGATTTCCGATCGCTCGATATCGTGACGATTGATGGCGAAACGGCGCGTGACTTTGATGATGCGGTTTGGGTGGAACAGCTTCCCAGCGGCAATTTTGCTCTTCAGGTTCATATTGCCGACGTTAGCCATTATGTGCAGCCCGGCACTCCCATTGACACTGAAGCCGCCGTGCGCGGGACCAGTGTTTACTTCCCTGATCGCGCCGTTCCTATGCTGCCGGTGGAATTATCGACAGATGTTTGTTCGCTGCGCCCGCATGAGGACCGGCTTGTGCTTTCAGTCCTGATGGAAATTGATCCGAAGGGCGAGGTAGTGAGCCAGGAGTTTATGCGCGGCATTATTCGGAGCGCCGAACGCATGACTTACACCAATGTTCATCGCGTGCTGGAGGGTGATCCCGCCATGCGCGAACGTTATGAACGGTTCGTGCCCAGCTTTGAACTGATGCGAGATCTGGCGATCATCCTGAATCGCAAGCGTGTCCGCCGCGGCTCTATTGATTTCGATCTGCCTGAGAGCAATGTGCTGCTGGATCAGGAAGGTCAGATGGTGGGTGTGGCGAGGGGGGAACGCAACATCGCGCACCGCATCATTGAGGAGTTCATGTTGTCGGCGAATGAAGCGGTGGCGCGCCGTTTGGAGACGGCTGGCATTCCGAGCCTGTATCGCATCCACGAACGGCCTGAAGGCAAGCGGGTTTTGGAGTTCGAACAGATTGCGGCTCACTTCGGGTATTCGCTGGGCGTGGGTGCGCTACCGGTCAAGCGGTATCCGATTGTGGACCGGCGGCGGGATGGCAGCAGAGCTCGCAAGGACGTTTTCATGGCCAGCGAGAGCTTTGATATTTCTTCGAAGAACTATCAGAAGTTGATTGCAAAAGTTGCCGGCAAACCGGAAGAGCGCATTCTCACTTACCTGATGCTACGGTCTCTGAAGCAGGCGCGCTATAGCGCTAATAATGAAGGGCACTTCGCGCTGGCGGCGTCTTCTTACACGCACTTCACGTCGCCTATTCGCCGATATCCCGATTTGATTGTCCATCGCATTCTAGCGAAGCAGTTCGATTCGCCAGGCGCCTTGCTTGAGTTTCAGACGCTGAAGGAAATTGGCGATGACACTTCCTTCACGGAGCGCCGCGCGGCAGAGGCCGAGCGCGAGCTTGTTGAATGGAAAAAAGTAAAGTTCATGCAGGATCGAATTGGCGAGGAGTTTGACGCGATGATCATCAGCACGGCCAAGTTCGGCTTCTTTGTGGAACTCGCTGAATTTTTTGTAGAGGGCCTGGTGCCGATCGAAACTCTGCCCGGCGACCGGTATCTTTATCACGAGAATAACCGGCAGATCATCGGGGAGCGTAACCGGCGCACTTACTCGATTGGAGACAAGGTTCGAGTATTTTTGGACAGGGCTGACACGGTTGAGCGAAAGCTTCAGTTCGGCATTATGGACCCGCTGGCTCAGCGTCGCCGCAAAAAGAACAAGTATCCGAAGGCTGAAGGTTAGGTGAATTGGCTGGGCGGGGGGCTCGCCCATTTATAGTCGCGCTCCAATTATGGTTGGGAGTCTTTGACAGCAACGACTCCGGGGCACAGCGACGGGTTCCCGTAGGTGTTATTTGGATTGGGAGAGGCCGCTCCCTTACGGTCGCGGCTCTGCTAGTGGCTGTGCGTTAGCTCGGGTAGATCTGATTGACAGTGTCACAAGATGCCGTCGGCGGCTAGTGACAGAATCCCTTCATTTATACCGTCCGCACGGGATTAACATCGCGCACTACACTGCCTACTATTAAAGAGGCTTTCATCCTAGGCAATGCTTCCCATCCGTATTCTTCTGGCGAGTTCTCAGCCGATTATTCGCAGCGGGCTTCGCCAGTTGCTGGAGCAGGAAAGCGACTTTGAAGTTGTCGCGGAGGCGGCAAATGGCCGCGAAGCACTGGTGCTGGCTGATTATAAGCAACCGGATATCGCGCTGCTGGAAATTACGTTACCGCTGGTGAGCGGCGTCGCAGTTGCGCGACAACTCTCGGAACGATTACGAGCTCCGCGGGTTGTGTTTGTCACAAGCCACATCGATGAGACCTATGTGCATGAAGCGTTTAGGGCAAGCGCATGCGGATATGTGGACGCGGATCAGTCGTCCAGTGATTTAAGACAAGCGATCCGCGTGGTGGGGAGCGGACGCCTCTTCCTGAGCCCCGCAGTCACCCGGCAGTTGTTGAAAGAGCTTGTGACGAGAGGCAACATGTCGGAGCTAGAGCGGGACTTATGCGTCTTGATCGCCGCCGGACATGACGAGAACGAAATTGCCGCGCTTCTTAACGCCGATCTGGAACTCCTTCGAAAAACGGCCTACCTGCATGAAGACGCGATCTTTGGCGCGGTTTTGCCGTCCAGCTTTGCCCGGGAACTGACTCGCACTTTTCCGCGGATCGCTGGAGATGTCTTGAGAAGGTCTACTTACTCATAAGTCTGGAAATACCCGGCAGGGGGGATAGCTATGGATGGTGTTGCGCCGAGAAGATAGGAATTGAGTGGACTACAGGCGATGCTGCCGCCCATTGCGTAATCAAATGTCGTTTTCGAACAAATACCTGCTTTTCACCATTCTTGGATCTCTTGCAGTGCTGACTGCTCTGAGTTCGTGCGACCGCAACACGCCTGCTGCCGCGGGATCGACTCCCACTGCAGACCGGCAGGACCAGGAAGTCACTGTGGGCTATGCAAAAGCTGAACGCAAACAAGTGCAGCGTTCCATAACCGTTTCTTCTGAGTTGGTCCCGTTCCAGGAAATTGACGTTTACGCCAAGGAGTCGGGCTATGTGAAGCAGCTATTAGTCGATTACGGCACACGCGTGAAAGCCGGCCAGCTTATAGCGGTGCTTGAAATTCCAGAGTTAGAGGCACAGCTTCATCAGGATCAGGCGGCACTGAAGAGCCTGAAAGAGCAGGTGACAAACGCGGCTAACCAGTTGGAGCGGATTGAAGCACAGCACAAAGTTATGCACTTGGAGTATCAACGCATCAGCGGCGTGGCCGAAAGCAAACCTGGTTTGGTGGCGCAACAAGAAGTGGACGATGTTCAAGGACGTGATCTGGCTGCCGAAGCTCAGGTGGCTGCGGCGCAATCGAATCTGGAGTCTGCGAGAAGCAATGTAACCGGGTCGGAAGCCAAGTTGGCGCACGACCAAACAATTTTCGATTACACCAAGATTACTGCGCCATTTGATGGTGTGGTGACGCAACGCTATGCAAACCTAGGCACCTTGGTTCAGGCCGGTACAAGCTCCAACGTGAACGTTCTTCCGATAGTGAAGCTTTCGGAAGAGAAACTGTACAGGCTGGTGATACCCGTTCCGGAAACTTATGTCCGATTCATCAGGGTCAACGACCCGGTGCAGGTACGCGTTCCTTCGTTGAACAAGGATTTTGTGGGAAAGGTGGCGCGGTTCTCCTCTGAAGTAGGCGATTCGACGCGCACGATGCACACAGAAGTGGATGTGGCGAACCCGACGGGCGAGCTGATTCCGGGAATGTTTGCCGATGCAAATCTGAACTTGAACAGGAACGGCGATTCGTTGACGATTCCCGTTCAAGCGGTAGAGCGCCAAGGCGGGAAAGAATTTGTGGACGTGATTGATTCTTCCGGCAGGATTCAGTCCCGGCAAGTCGTCTTAGGCCTGCAAGGAGATGCGGAAAACGAGGTGGAGGTGCTCAGCGGTTTGCAGGAAGGCGAGGAAGTTGTCGTCAGCGACCGGGCAGGTCTGAATCCAGGGCAGCGGGTGCACCCGCAACTTGCGCCTCCAGCTACATACGGAGCTAAACCGTCAGAGTAAAGCTCTCACTCAACTCTCATGTCAAGATTTTCGATTCGAAATCCATATCTCATCGTTGTTCTATGCCTGGCCGTTTGTGTTATCGGGCTTGTCAGCATTGTCCGAATGCCCATTGATCTGTTTCCGACGATCAACCTGCCTGAGGTAGTTGTGGCCACTTTCTACTCCGGCATGCCGCCGGGCGACGTGGAAGTGGCCATCACAAATCCGCTCGAGCGGTTTTTTACTCTGGCCGCGGGCATGGATCATATGGAATCGCGCTCCATGCTGGGCGTCAGCATTATCAAAGCGTACTTTCAGCCGGGCACTAGCGCGGACGCGGATGTTACCGAGTTATCTAACCTTGCTTTGGCCGACCTCAAACGACTGCCGCCCGGCACGTTGCCTCCGGTGGTTTTGAAGTTTGATGCGTCCAGCCAGCCCGTTTGCCTGGTTGGCGTCTATGGCAAGGGTTTGAATGAGACGCAGTTGCATGACGAGGCGCAATTTACCATTCGCAACCAAATTGCGGTCGTGCAGGGCGCCGAAATTCCACCCCCGTTTGGCGGCAAGTACCGGCAAATCATGGTTTATGTAGACCCCTATAAGCTGTCGGCCCTGCAGATGAGCCCGATGGACGTGGTGAACGCGGTGAACAGCCAGAATCTGATTCTGCCCGCCGGCGACGTCAAGATGGGGCCGTACGACTATTACGTCTATTCGAACAGCCTTGTACCCAACATGAAGGAGATGAACGCAATTCCCATCAAAACGGTGGGTAACTCTTGGGTTTCCGTGGGAGATGTGGGCAAGGCTGAAGATGCGAGCCAGCTTCAATACAACATTGTCCGAGTGAATGGACAGCGTTCCACTTACATACCGATCATGAAGCAGGGCGGAGACACTAACACGTTAGCGGTTGTGGAGGGCGTGCGGTCACTGCTGAAGAAATTAATTGATCTGCCAGCAAACCTAAAAACGGATCTGTTGTTCGATCAATCCACTTTTGTTCGCGAGGCGATTCAAACCGTACTCCACGAGGGATTGATTGGCTTAGTGCTGACCAGCATTATGATCCTGCTGTTTCTTGGCAGCATGCGCGCCACCGGCGCAGTGCTGCTATCGATACCGCTTTCGGCGTTGGCCACCTTTGTGATTCTTTCTTTGATGGGCAGCACAATCAACACCATGATTCTGGGGGGATTGGCGCTGGCTTTCTCGCGCGTCATTGACAACTCGGTCATATCGCTCGAAAACATTTACCGCCACATGGAATTGGGCGAGGCACCGAAAATTGCGGCGCAACTGGGCGGCTCAGAAGTGACCCTGGCGGTGTTGGCAGCGACCCTGGTGGACGTGGTAGATTTTTTCCCTGTCACGTTTCTTTATGGGGTGAGTAAGTTCCTATTCTCCGCTCTGGCGCTGGCTTTTTGTATCTCGCTGCTCATCTCGTTCGTTGTAGCCATGACGGTGATTCCTCTGTTCTGTTCACGCTTTCTAAAGGTCAGTCATCCAGTAGAGGCCGCGCACGGCCACGCGCCTCCGATTGGGGAGCACGATCAGGGCGAATGGAATCGTGAACATGTCCGCATCGTAGTAAATAAGAAGCAATCGTGGGGAGCCAGGTTTAACCAACACTTTAATAACGCCTTCAATGTTGTGCTAGATCTTTATGAGCGCTGGGTCCGAAGGGCCCTACGGTATCCGATATTCACGGTTGGACTCTTGTCGGCGCTGTTTCTGTTGAGCTTCGCCATTTACCCCTTCATCGGCATTGCCTTTTTCCCAAGGACCGATGCTGGTCAATTCACCATCAACTTGAAAGCACCCACCGGGTCACGCCTTGAGGTGACGAACGAATACGTGGGCAAGGTGGAAAACCTTATCCATCATTCCGTGGGGCGGGACTTCAACATGACTGTCTCAAATATTGGCGTGGTGCCTGACTTTTCGGCGCTCTACACAAGTAACTCCGGTGAATACACCGCCACAGTTCAGACCGAACTGAAGAGCGGGCACCAGTTGAGCAGCTTTCAGCATATGGACGATGTAAGCCGGAACATTGCCAGCAAGTATCCGGAGCTACGCACCTTTCTTTCAAGCGGTTCGATGGAGGACGCAATTCTCAATAGCGGCATGCCCGCCCCTATCGACGTACAGGTCACGGGCCGCGACTATAAGGCTGATTACGACATGGCGCAGCAACTGGCCGCCAAGATTAGAGGGCTGTCAGGCGTGGGCCAGGTTTACATACCGCAGGATATGGATTACCCGGCAGTCCGAATGGATGTTAATCGAGTGCATGCGGGTGAACTGGGCTTGAATCAGAAAGACATTGTCGATAACGTGATCACCGCTTTGAACTCCAATACGATGATTGCGCCCAACTACTGGGTGGATTACAAAACCGGCAACGATTATTTTCTGACGGTGCAGTATGCGGAACATGGCCTGGGCGCTATCCACAACAGCATCGATCTTCGAAATATTCCGCTAAAGGCGCCGAAGCTAAGTCAGCCGACGACTCTCGACAGCGTGGTGAACCTGACGCGCATTCAAACACCCACCGAATACGATCACTATCAAATTCAAAGAGCGGCCGATGTTTACGTTACCCCAAGAGGCGAGGACTTGGGGAAGCTTTCGGGCCAGATCAACAAGATTGTCTCGGATACGAAAATGTCCAAGAATATGCGGATTACTTTGCGCGGGATGGTGGAAGGCATGAACCAATCGTTCAAGAGCTTTGGTTTAGGCTTTGTTCTCTCATTCATTCTTCTCTATTTGATTTTGACGGCGCAATTCCGATCTTTTGTGGATCCGTTCCTGATTATGCTTGCTATTCCGATGGGCTTCATCGGAGTGTTGGTGATTCTCCCCTTAACGGGAACGACACTGAATGTCATGTCGCTGATGGGCGTGTTGATGCTTATCGGAATCGCCGATTCCAACAGCATCTTAATTGTTGATTTTGCTCACAAACTGGAAGAGGAAGAAAAGCTTCCACCGGGCGAAGCGGTCATCAAGGCATGCCGTGTCCGTTTACGCCCCATTCTGATGACGTCGCTCGCAACAATTATCGGAATGATTCCAATGGCGCTGAAGCTGGGCGCGGGAGCTGAACAATATGCACCCATGGCGCGCGCCATCATCGGTGGCTTGACCACTTCAGTCATCTTCACGGTATTTATTGTTCCAGCGGCCTATCTGCTGGTGTACCGCAACAAGGATCGCGAGCAGCCCACAGCTCTGGAACCTGCGCCGGCAGTTTAATCACATGACGAATTGGAGAAACAAGTTATCTGTTCTGGCGTTCCTTTCAGCCGGCTTGCTGTTGAGGGGACAAACCGGGGACCCACCTTCGCTCAACTTGCAGCAGGCACGGGCTCTTGCGTTGAAGAATCATCCGCAAATCCTGGCCTCCCAGGCTAACTACCTCCGGGCTGACCAGATGACGCGGGAGGCACGCTCAGCGAACTTTCCAACGTTGAACGGCGAAGTCACCGGCGCCCAAGCTGAGACGAATTCGCGAATTGGCGCGGGAATATTGAATGATTCTCGCCTATTCAATCACGCCGGAGCGGGAGTTACGCTCAGCCAGTTAATCACAGACTCGGGCAGAACACACAATCTGATAGCAAATTCCCGGCTGCAAGCACAAGCGAGCCGGCAGGATTATCAGGCAACACGATATGACGTGATCCTAAGCGTTGACCAGGCTTACTATGAGGTGCTGCTTTCAAAACAGTTGGTGAAAGTTGCACAAGAAACCGTGAGTGCTCGACAGGCAGTTGTGGATCAGGTTTCTGAGTTGACCAGGAACAAGCTGAAATCCACTGTTGACCTTAGTTTTGCTCAAGTTAATCTGGCCGATGCGAAGCTTATGCTTCTGCGTGCGCGGGACCGGCTGAACAGCTCATACGCCCAATTGGCCCAAACACTGGGAACTCAGCAGGATGTCCCCTATCAGCTCAGTGAGGAACCCATGCCTCCGAATCCACCGGACGATGCAGCTCCGCTGATTGTGGAGGCGTTTCAGAACAGGCCGGAGTTGGCCAGCATGCGGCTGCAAGTGGAGGCGGCGCATAAATTTGCTGAAGCCGAAGGCGATTTGAAAAGACCCACTGTGAATTTAACGGCTGTGGGCGGCGGGCTGCCGTACATTAACCCAGGGAACGCCAACGCGAACATACCCGATACCTATGAATCAATCGGGATTAATATGCAGGTTCCGATTTTCAACGGTTTTCTGTTTACGGCGCGGAGGCAGGCCGCTGAATATCAACTCCAAGCCGAGCAACAGAAGACTCGGGATCTGGAGGATCGAGTGGCTCGCGACGTCCGGACTGCGTATGAGCGCGCGAAAACTGATTTTGAGGCTATTACCGCTACAGAGCAGCTTTTGAAGCAAGCGAATTTAGCGATGCAACTGGCGCAGGGAAGGTACGATCTGGGCTTGGCGTCGATTGTGGAATTGACACAAGCGCAACTTGGACAGACATCGGCGCAGGTGGAGACCTTCGACGCGAAATACGAATATCAGGAATCCTACGCGGCTCTTCAATACACGTTAGGTCTGTTGCATTAGGGGCTTTAAACTGCAGCCTTGGAGAGCACTTCATGCAGACGACGAGCGACGATCATGTCTTCGCCGGGCTGTAACATCCAGACGCCGACCACGATGGTGTCTTTATCGCCGGTGACACCTTGAGAATTTCTCTTGCCGGTGGACGGATTCAGCTCGATGGAGGGCGACCCCTGACGCAGTTGTTCCGCCACTTCAGTCGCCGAGATCTTAACGACTGAGTGATCGTAGTCAATCAGGAGATGCGCAACGTGATTCGCAACTTCGGGAACTACAACAGAGGGCTGAACAGTGGGGACGGTTTTGAGATGGTCTCCGATCCGTTTGGCGCGCGCTTGAAACTCCGCTTGCATACTTTCTTCGGATTGACTGGTAAACCAATCCACCGCGGCGACCATGCCAACGATCTGTTCCTTGGCGACCTTCATACCGCGCCCAATGGTTTCCGAGATAGGAGCATCATTAGCAACGGCAGCAGCGATCAGGTCCTTTCGGCCTAAGAGCAAGCCGGCATTCTGAGGCCCGCGCATCCCCTTACCCCCCGAAAAGGTAACCAGGTCGAATCCCATCTGGGTGTAGGCCCACAGATTCGAAATTGGCGGCACGTCGGCGGCGGCATCGTTGAAACAAGGCACATTGTGCCGATGGGCCACACGAATCCAATCCTGACGAGTGATGTTGCCTTTTTCGGCGGCGTTGAAGAAATGCGTCATTACCGTCTGGTCCGTAAAGGCTTTTTCGTAGTCGGACAAGGTTTCGACTTCCACGAAACGGATGCCGCAGTTGAGCAGCGCATGGTCATAGTCGTAGCGGTGCGCTTTTTGGACGATCACCTCATTCTTCAAGCCAGCCATATCGACAGGCATCCGCTGGACGGCCGAGGGATTGGCCAAGGTCATGCAGGCAGCTGTTCCTAGGGTCAGGGCAGAAGCGGCGCCGGCCGTAACCATTGCCGATTCGCACTTGCACTTCTTTGCCAGAAACTCACCGGCCGCTTTCTGCAATTCGGCTAATCGCACCGGATGCCTTGCGGCTTGAGCGACGGCAGCTTGCACTTGAGGCGGCATGATGCTAGCGGTGAGGAAAGTATAGGTGCCGGCGGCATTGATGATCTTCGTCACTCCGAGTTTGTCGTAGTAATCGATTTCCGCCTGGGAGGCAGAGGCGGCGTCTAAGGGCGCGACAGCGGACGCAGCAGAAGCCGCCAGCAGAGCGCTGGACTTTCCAAAAAACTTGCGGCGAGTCTCAGAAGTTCGGGGCATGGTCATTAGTTATATGTAAGCGATAACGTCAATTTCGACGAGCGACTTTCCGGGGACGCCCGCGACAGAAACGGTGGTGCGCACGGGCGGCTCAGCGCCAAACCTGCCCTTGAACACTTCGTTCATGCCGTCATAATCTTTCAGGTCAGCCAGGAACACCTGCGCCTTCAAAACCTTATTCATGGATGAACCGCAGGCTTCGAGTTGGGCTTGAATATCGTCCAGAACCTTCTTGGTGTGGGACTTGATGTCTCCCTCAAAATGGGCGCCGATACCCGAAAGGAAGAGCAGATTACCGTAGGAGACGGCCGGGCTGAACAAGGCCTGTTTTTCCGGGGCTCTGCCGTCGTGCCACCAAACCTTCTTCTCGCCCTTGGGTTCCTGGCCCGAGGCCAAGCTTTGACCTGCAGCACCGGCCGCGACAACGACAGCGCCCTTACTAATGAAGCTTCTTCTATCTGATTTAGTCATGCGTATATCCTAAGCTTTCCTCGTTTGATATTGGTGCCGATCGGCAGACCATTTAGAAATACCGTATTCACCCATGTTCAAAGTGCCGCTGATCTTATCGCCTTCCATCGTGCCGGTGAACTCATAAGACAAGCGCTGACCTTCAATTTGCTGGGAGCTGCGGAAATGCACCTGGTTCGCCACGACGGAGCCAGAGAGGTCCCCGGAGCCATACTCGCCGAAGTGCGTTCCCAGCAGGCTGTCGCCCTGTTGTTCAAAGACCAGCATGTGTTCAGCAGAACCACGATCAAACGTAATGGTCGCGCGCCACTGGCCGGCGACCGACGCCAATTCACCCTGCGGAACCGGCGGATTTGAATAGGGAGGATGATCCCGAAGAGCGGAGACAATTCGTGAGGCGACGATCTTGTGTTCACCAGGCATCATCATCCACGGCGTGACCGTGATGGAGCTTTTCATTCTGTCAGGACGTACTCCGGACGCGCCCCCTAAGGCGATACGCGGCTCCGTATCCATCAATAATTGACTTACTTCGCGGCCGGTAATTCCCAACTGGGCAGCATCCCATTCGATGTGGAGGCTCGGGGTGCGGTTCGATAGCCCTTCCGGCTCTTGGACGCGAGTGGTTACACCGCTGATTTTGGTAACCTGGCCGGAAATATAAGTCAGCTGATTATGCCAATCCTGATATTCCGCTTCGTGGTCGCGTTTGCTCCACATCTCTACGGCAGCCAACATACCCATGATCTCTTCTTTGCCGACTTTGAGCGATCTACCGAAAGCGTGATGGGGCGCGGCGTTGGCCCAAGCCGCCTGAAGCAGGTTTTTGTCTCCCAGCAACAAGCCGGCGGCTTGCGGACCGCGAATACACTTTCCGCCGCTATAAGCGACAGCGGTGGCGCCGCGTTGGAGGTGGACGTTTGGTATGGTGAGGCCTTCAGCGGCCGCGTCTACCAGAACCGGCACATTATGAGGACGCGCCAAATCGCAGATTGCCTTGGTGCCAAGCGGACCTTCGTCACCAGGACCGGCCAGAATGTAAATCATGGCTGTCCGATCATTGAAGGCGGCCTCCAGTTCGGCGGGTGTCTTGACATCGATGATGGTGACCCCCACCATACGAACCGCATGGTCATAAACATTCCTTGAATAATCAGGAATAATGACTTCGTTCTTAAGACCGGTCAGGTTGGGAAGCCTTTGCATGCGCTCGGGGTTGGTTCCGGCGATGACTGCGGCGGTGAAGTTAGTGGATGCGGCACAGCAACCGGCCGTGACAATACCCCAGGGAGCGCCGGTGAGCTCCGCCAGCTTCTTACTGACACCTTCCATCAGCTCATCCATTTGAACGTAGCTGCGCGACGCTTGCACCATGGCGTCCTTTACCTGCGGCAGCGACTGCGAGCCCGTTAATATGGTGAACGTCCCACGAGCATTAATCACCGGTCGCACGCCGATGGATTCATACAGCGCCGAATGCTCGTCCGTTTCCGCTGGTTTAGCGATCGCCCTTTCCCTGGACGAGACCATGCCGGCCAGCGTCAAAGCACTACCTTGCCGAAAGAGGTCGCGCCGGTTGACGCCTCGTCCGCGATTCAGAAGATTGTTTAGGAATGCCTTTGCCATATGCCTTTGCGCTCTTTACCTTGAATAAGTGTAAGGGAATTTCAACACGTGGTGGTTACGGTTGTCAATGAGATGGCTTGACCCGGTTAGAGCCGTCCGAATTTTGCGACGGCCTCACGAATAGAGCGGTATTTCTCAATGAAGGGATACATGCTGTGTTCCGTCTCGTCCAGTTGCTGAGCCTTCTTCAAGACTTCAGCAGCATTCTCTTTGGGCACGACCACCACGCCGTCCATGTCAGCAACGATGATATCTGAGGGACGAACAGGAACGCCTGCGCAAGTCACAGGCACATTCTCGCCCGTAACTCGATAGTGATTGACGGTGGTTGAAGGGACAACGCCACGGCTAAAGACAGGGAACTGGAGTTTCATGATTTGGGGCGTGTCGCGAACTCCGCCATCGACGATTGCTCCCGAGATTCCGCGGTATTTCAGGGCTGTGCTCATCAGGCCGCCCAACCCTGCGTAATCTAAACCATCTTCGAGAACCATCACGTAAACTGCGCCTTCGGGCGCTTCGTCAATCACGTCCATCATGCCGGACAGAGCTTTTGAGCCTTCTTTGTGCTCTTCCTTCTGAAGGAGCACCGTGGCCGCCGGTCCTGCGAACTTGGTGGTAAACAGGGGGCGCATGTCATGAGACATGTACATCTTTTTGCCATAAAGCAATTCCATAGCATCCGCTACTGAGGCGGCTTCTACTTGACGGAAGCCCGTATACAGGTTTTCTTCCGGGGTCGCCGCGCGGAGATGCTGGGGCGTTACTTTCACTAGCATCAGCACTACGGCCGATGCGATGAGAACCAGGGCTTTTTTCATGAATATTGAATTGTACGAAGTCTTAGAGAGGCAGTTGAGGCGTTGAAACGGTAATGGGCGATGGTTGAGTTGAACTGGTGCCCGATATGGAGCAATGAGCCGTTCGCGTTGATATCGATTTGTGCCGGACCACTGCCAGGGGCAGCGTCGCTCCGGTGGAGACGATACAAGCGGCCAAATTCAAAATTGAAGACATTGATCCGATCACAGCCGCTGTCCGTGCTGAACAGAAATTTCCCGGACGGGTGGAACACCACGGAATGGGGATGGGCGCATGACTGTTCTTGCGGGCGAACGCTGCTGCCGATTTCTTTTATGACCTGAGTCACTGGGCCTAATTGACCATCGGGCTGAATGCGAAGGACGTTGTAAGCACCACCACCATAGGCTGCTACCACAAGATATTTTCCATCGGGGGCGATTGCGAGACTCCGAGGCATCGTCGCGGATAGTGAGAGGGCTCGGCGACTAATGAAAGTCAGGCGGCCGCTCGCAGGCTCAACAGCAAAGCATTCCACCGAACCGCAGGGCAACCCCTTGTATTCGCTTATCTCGTTTACTGCGAATAGCAATTTCCCGGTTTTATCCAGCGCCAGAAAAGATGGGTTTTCACTCTTAACTGTCTGTGCTAGTGTTTTACGGCGATGCAGAGTTCGAAACACGTTGATGGACGCGTCTGTGCAAACATACTCGACCTGTGGAGTCTTTGTGGCTGGAGCACCGAGCAAGAGGCTTGCTGTCAGACCCTGTAGGAAGATGCGGCGACTAACCAGATGGGCCGCGGGCATCAGGCTAGCCTCGGACGGATCGACATGGCGTGGTGAAAGACATTATGCGGATCGTAGCGTTGCTTCACATCCTGGAGAAACGGGTAAAGATCGCCACCGCCATAATATAACTGCGGCCAAAACGCGTAGCGGAGCATGTCTTTGTCCGGGTAATTGATATAGCATCCTTCGTAATGCTTTCCAGGGAATGGCGTGCCGGCGTATGGCGGCGGTACATTTTCACCCGAATAGAGATCAGTGTAGAAGTCACTCATCCACTGCAGGCGGCCTTTATCGTCGGCCGAGTTGTGCCAATACGATTGAAATTGCAGCTTCATGACGGAGGACCGATGGGAACATGATGTTTCAGCAACCAGTGCGCTTCGATTGACGGCGCCTCCATACGAGTCGACTGCCAGCATCGAGCCGCGCAGGTTAACACCTGCGATCGTTCGCCTTAGATGCTTGTAAACGCACTTGGCTTCTGGGGCCGTGAAGTTCTCTTTCATGTAAGTGGATTTATACTTGGCTCGCGAGCCACTGTCTCCCCCTGCCCCAGTCACCGTTGCATCAAGCCAGAGGTGACGTGTCAGGGCATGTTTTCCTGGACAGGGCGCTTGAGCCGGGGTTTTGAGCGGAAGCGAGCGACCGTTCTGAATCGCGCTGTGGCGGGGCGATGGCTTGCAGTCCTGGAAGCGGTCCAAAAACTCGTTGACGGCGCTCAAATCGCGACAAGTGCCGTCCGGATTGCAGAACTGAACGGAAAGGCCAAATTCACCGCCCGAAGAGTGCTCCAGATCGAGCACTGAAAATAATCCCCAGGTGTCTTCATTCTTGCCTCGAGTTTGCCAGTAGTCGCCGAAGGTCAGAAGAATTTCGACGAAGCGCGACTCGGTCATGGATGCCCAGTCAAAGGAAATTCCACCACTGACTACTTCCTGAGGGGCGATAGGAAGTTTTTCAAAGGAATAACTGGTGATGATTCCAAAGTTACCTCCTCCCCCGCCGCGACAGGCACGGAAAAGAAGCGGGTCTGTGTGAGCGTTGACATGGCGCAATTGGACTCTTCCTGAAGGATCAACCGTGGCAATGTCGACGGCGGAGACCCAATCGACAGTTAATCCGTGAAGTCTCGACAAAAGCCCATAACCGCCGCCGGCAATGTGGCCCCCCGAACCTACTGTGTAGCAGGAGCCGCCAGGGATAGTCACTCCGTCGCGCTTATACAGATTCAGATACGCTTCACCCAGTTGGCTCCCAGCACTGATCCGGTAACGTCCTTCAGGCGGCTGGCTCGAGTCCTTCAATAGGCTCAAATCGAGAATTGAGCCACCGGGGTTATTGACAACGAAATCTTCATAACAGTGGCCGCCGCTGCGAACGGTGGGCCGCCGACCTTCATCGACGGTGCGCTGAAGGGCAGCGACCACATCGTCCGGTGTTTCGCAAATCTCAATGGAATGCACCGAGTCGGAAGGCGAAGCGGGCCAGCGCAAATTTCGGCTATTTTTCAGTGTTTCGAAGCGCGGATCCTGCTCTGAGATGGAAGCGGCCATGAATTCCCAATTTTGCCAATGTCAACGCGGGGTGGACGGATCCAGCTTGCGCGCTTTGTCAAACTCAAGTTGTGCGCTGGCCGTTTCACCGAGTCTGGTCAGAGCGATTCCAAGGTTGTAATAAGCCGCGGCATAACCTGGCTTCTTACGGATCGCCTGCTGCAACTGCTGGGTAGCTTTCTGATAGTCGCCTTGCTTGATGTAGAGCAGACCCAGATTGTTGTAGGCTTCCGCGAAATCGGGCGACCGGCGAATGACTTCAGAATACGCGGCGGCAGCAGCCTGGAACTGGTTTTGATCAGCCAGCAGATTGCCTAGAAGCATACGAAACTCCACGTTGGCGGGCGACAGAGAAATGGCCTCAGAAATCTCGCTCAAAGCCCTCGCCGGCTCGCCCGACGACGATAACAAGAGCGCCAGGTTATAGTGGCCGTCCGGAAGTTCTGGATTGCACCAGACGGCTTGCTGGAGTTCCTGTCTTGCCGGCTCAAGCTGTTGCTGGCGAGCGTAAATTAAACCGAGTTCCATATGCGCTTCGGCGTAGTCAGGTTTTAGTTCCAGGGCCTTTCGCAGATTGGCGAGGGACGCGTCGATATCACCCAGCCTTTGTTCGGTTTGCCCCAGATAGTAGTAACTCTCTGCCAAATCGGGAGTGAGTTTAGCGGACTTCGAGAACTCGACCTTGGCCTCTTCAGAGCGGCCCGCTTTCAGCAGAGCGACACCATTGAGGATGAGCTTCTTGCTTTCAGCCATATCCGTTCGCGCTTGATGCAATTCTCGAATATCCTGCATCTGCGCAGCCGCCTCTGCGCGTTTACCCGTTATTTGGAGCGTGATGCCCAGCACGTATTTGGCGCGCTCGAAGTCGGGTTTTAGGGCCAGGGCGTGCTGCAGGTTCGCGGTGGCGCCGGCAAGATCCCCGCTTTGCTTGAGCGCGATGCCCAGATCGCAGAAGGCGACGGGATTGTCCGGCATCAGATCAACCGCACGACGAAATTCGAGAAGGGCATTGGCATTGTCGCCCTGACGCCGAAGAGCAATTCCAAGGCTTTGGTGAGCGGGTCCGAATTTCGGGTCCAGCAATATGGCGTGACGAAATTCGTTCTGGGCGCTGATCAAGTCCCCTTGCTGTGCCAATGCTATGCCCAAGTGATAGGTAGCTTCGGCGTCGCGAGGCTTCAGAACAAGATAGTGACGAAAATGTTCGCTCGCTTTCGCAGGGTCGCCTGCTTCTAAGTAAGCCAATGCAAGCTGGGCATTCGTGAGTGGATCGTTGGGCGCCACCCGGATGGCGTCCTCTAACTGACTAACCGCCTCGGTCGTGTTGTTCTCCTTGAGGAGGACTCCGGCTAAATAGCGGCGGGCGGGGAGTAACTTCGGATTGAGATCGATAGCCTTATGCAGCTCGACTTTCCCATGCGTGATGTCGGCGGCATCACAATAAGTTGCACCCAGCGCGTAGTGGGCAAGAGCCCAGTTGGGTCTTAGCGCGATGGCGGCTGAAAATTCACGAATGGCCGATATGAATTCCGCCTTTTGCTTGAACGCTAATCCTCGATCGTAGGAATCCGCGGCCGGATCGGTGGCCGCGGATAGTCGAGCGATTGACAGAACAACAAGGACGAGAACTCGTTTGAGCACGCAGCTTGAATTCTAGAACAGAAACTTCATGCTGAGCTGACCGATACGAGGGTCACGAGCGGAATTCACCACGCCAAACTGGCTGCTGCTGAAATTGCCATTCGGGTTGTTGAACTGTGTGTGGTTGAAGATGTTAAAAAACTCGGCGCGGAATTGCACGCTGGTCGTTTCGGTAACCTTGGTGTTTTTCTCGAGAGCAAAATCAGTGTTCAGGAAGCCGGGTCCGTGGAAGAATCGCCGATTGGCCGTCCCGAAGCCACCGTAGGTCTCGGTGGCAAACGCGTCCGGCAGAAAATAAGTATTCGGGCCGTTTGGTCCAGGATTGTGAGCGTTTTGCGTGACGACAGGGCCGACAAGATTTGGAGTGTCGTTTGAACTATCCCCGGTCAGAGATTGGTCACCGGAACCTTGGCTGAGGCTGATGGGGAAGCCACTGGCGAAGCGGCTGATGCCAACGAAATTCCATCCCTTCGTCAGGCGCCCCGGGGCTTTCGGGAACGCTTTGGCAAGCGGCAAGGCCCAATTGTAACTGGCTACAAAGTTGTGCGTAACATCATAGGAAGAAAGCGCGCGACTGAGCTTATAGTTACTGAAATTCACCCAGTCATTGAAGGCGGAGGCGTTATCAATCGCTTTGGAATATGTGTAAGCCAGGAGGAAGGTCACGTCAGAGGCTTTGCGCTCGACCGACGCCTGGAACGAATTGTAATTCGAGTTGGCAATATTGGCAGTGATGGTGTTGGAGGGTCCAAAATTAGGACCGAGCGCCGTGCGAGTACCGTTGACCGTAGTTCCATTTGGAAGAGTGTAAATGTTGGATTCCCCGTAAGGACCGCAGGTAGGCGTCGCACCCTCTGCGTTCAATTGATTGCAAAGTGCCGCATTCCCAGGGTTGGCGTCGTATTGTGAAATCAGCTTATGGCCTTGCGTGCCGATGTAGGCCAAGGTCAGGACGGTGGCCTTGGAAAGCTCGCGCTGGAACGTGAGGTTGTAGTCTTCGGCATAAGGAAGGCGATTGCTAGTCGCGTAGCCGGGCGAATAGGAGATTGGCAAAAATGTAGAATAGTCGAGCGTCTTGTTCGCTGGGGAGCCAGGAACAGGAGCTACATAGGGGAACCTCTGGCCGGCAGACGAGCCGTCGGCGCGATTCACAAAAGGCTGATCAAATAAAGGCTGTTGAGAGGTGTTGCTGACGTAGTAAAGCCCGAAAGGCGCGTCACCGACCTCATAAAACAGATTCAGATCCTCAATGGATGTGTAGTAGATTCCATATCCGGCGCGGATGCTGCTTTTTCCGGGTCCACCGAATACCTTGCCCAGGAAACCATCATGGAAATCAGGCGAGTAAGCCATGCCTGCTCTTGGGCCAAAATTGTTGTACCTAGTGGGAGCAAGCGTGCTGGGAATGCCAGGGTCACCCGGCACAACCCAACCCAGCGGCGCAGTTGGGAATTGGGTGGACTGTTCACCCGGCACAATGGTTTCGATTTTGCCCTGGGTGTCGTACCAGGGCATGCTCACTTCCCAACGCAGACCCAGATTGAAGGTCAAATTCGGCTTTGCCTTGTACGAATCCTGCACGTAGAGCGCGCCGTAGCGAGAACGGGAATCAAGGAATTGCTGGCTGCACTGGTTGTAGCTTGTGGGAGCGCCGAGCAAGAAGTCAGCAAAATCGATACCGGTCTCAGTGCCGTTGAAGGTGAAGTCCCCGTTCGGCGCACAGGTATTGCGTTCGTTGACCTGCAAATACCGGAACTCGCCGCCGAACTTCATGGAGTGTGCGCCGATGACCTTCGAGAATCCATCGGAGACGGCATAGGTGTTGTCGGGCTGGAAAGTCGTCAAAGTCGGCACGCCGATGGAGAAGCTATTGAAGTAGATGGGCGGCACCGTTTGAGGAAAGTTGGCCGGCCCGGAGGGGATGATGCCGAGAGTTCCGAGTCCGGTGACAAACCCTAGACTGGACAGATTGGCGAAGCTGCCCTTCGGCTCACTGGTGTGCGTCGCAGTACGAAAGAAGCTCAAGCGGAACTCGTTGACCTGGCTGGCGCCGAAGGTCCTCGTGTTGCTGACCACAAATTCCTGAGCGCGCGTGGGAGTGGTGGCCGGAAAGCCGGGGACACTGGCGGCGGGAAGAGCGCTGCTCACTGTTGAATCATCGAAGTGGTAATAAAAATACCAATTGCCCGTCATCTGATTATTGAAGTCCACACGTTCGCCTATCTTGTTGTCTGTGACGGTGTTCTTCTGGCTGGCATTGGCGTAGTATCCATTTGCCTGATTTGGTGCAGGAATGTAGGGCAGGATGTGAACGGCCGGCGCGGAGAAGGCACTTTGCGGAATCACTCCGTTCGGAAAAACGCATTGGGCTGTGCTGCCGCAGCCAGGAAAGCTATAGGATTCACCACTCTGCACCGGATACCCAAGCCGGCTGGACAGTAATTGCGCCCAGTAATCACCCACCACGGCGGTGGGGTTCCCATTGGAGTCGACAAAGGAACCGGGGCTGAATGTGCCTGAACGCTGGGCCAGAGAAGGAACGGGGACCAAGCCTGTGCTGGCCCCTTGCACTTGCTCGGTACCTTGATAATCGGTAAACCAGAAAAGCTTATTCTTAATGAAAGGCCCACCGGCGGTGTAGCCATATTGGTTTCGCCTCAATTCGGCCTTGGTTGGGTCGAAGAAGTTACGCGCATCGAATTTGTCGTTGCGGAGAAACTCAAACGCATCACCATGAAAGCCATTGGATCCTGATTTCGTGATGGCGTTCATCACGCTGCCGCTATATTTGCCATACTCCGCGTCGAAGCCATTTGTGATGAGCCTGAACTCCTGGATAGAATCGAGATTCGGAATCAATCCAGCACCCTGATTGCGGCCCTCGCTAACATCGCCGCCATTCACCAAAAAGGCGTTTGCCGTTTCACGCTGCCCGTTTACTGAAACGTTGCCTGCCGAGAGAATTCCCGAGACCGGCCGATCCTGCTGAATCGAGCCGGACGTCGCGGGCGCAACTCCAGCCTGAAGACCGAGCAGGTCTAGAAAGCTGCGGCCATTCAGCGGTAGAGAAAGAATCTCTTTGGTACTTACTACTTGGCCCAATTGAGTGCTATCGGTTTCCACCTGAACCGCGTTAGCCTCGACTGTCACCGTATCGACTATCGTGCCGACCTTCAAAGTTACGTCGACGCGCAACTGATCATTAATCTGCAGTTCGATGGAAGTGGTGACAAACTTCTCGAAGCCGGGAGCTGTCGCGGTCAAAGTGTATTTGCCCGGGGGCAACGCCAGAAGACGAAACTCGCCGTTAGCTTCTGAAACTCCATGGCGGGTGAAGTTCGTGGTGTTCTCAGTCGCCGAGACATCGGCGCGAGGAACAATTGCGCCGGAGCTGTCTCGAACGGTTCCGGAGATAGCGCCGGTGACATCGGCCATAAGATTTAACGTAAGGAAACCGACAGCAAGTACCGCGGCAAAGATAGAACGACAGCTCATCTGGTAAGACTCCCCAACTGATTTGTAATTTGTCGAACTTACCGAGAAACACACCCGATTGTCAAGAAAACTTTCCAGTCAGTTAAAATACTCGGGAAATGCAAAGCGTAAAAAAAGAGCGGCGTATGTTTATGAAGTGGGTGGCGGCTGCGCCGTTGTTTGGCGCGATAGCGGTTCAAGAGCTAACTCGGAAGATGCCGGCGGCGGTACGGGACAGTACCAATGTTTATGAGCGGATCGGAGTTCGCCCACTGATTAACGCTCGCGGTACTTGGACTTACTTGAGCGGATCACTGATGCTGCCGGAAGTTCGCCAAGCGATGGAGTCAGCGTCGCGGCAGTTCGTGGATATGTTCGAGTTGCAAGCCGCGGTTGGCAAGCGCTTAGCGGCTCTTTCCGGAGCAGAATCCGGAATGATCACTTCCGGGTCAGCCGGAGCAATGGCCGCGGCGACTGCGGCCTGCATGGCAGGGACAGATCCGAAGAAGATCTGGCAACTGCCCGATACCACGGGCATGAAGAATGAAGTAGTGATGCTGGGAGGGCGCATCGCGTTCGATAGCGCCATCCGGCTTACCGGCGCAAAGCTGGTGGTTGTCAAAGACCTTTCAGAGCTGCAGCCGGCGCTCAATAGCCAGACGGCGATGGTCTACACAACGTGGCGCGACGAGAGACTGGCGAAGGCGCTTGCCATGACGAAAGCCGTGAACGTTCCGCTTTTACTGGACGACGCAGCCGGCATTCCGCCTTTTGAAAACTTGAAGCGCTATGCCAACCAGGGTGTGGATCTCTATTGTTTTAGCGGCGGTAAAGGAATGCGTGGACCGCAGTGCTCCGGCGTGCTGCTGGGGCGAAAGCATTTGATTGACGGCGCTCTCAGAAATTACAACCCGAATGAGGGCGCAGTCTGCCGGCCAATGAAGGTGGGCAAAGAAGAGATCATCGGGATGCTCACCGCCATTGAAACGTGGGAAAAGATTGATCTAAGTGCGCTGAATCGGGAATGGAATTCGAGAGTTCAGCGAATTGCCAAGCTGGTGGAAACCGTCCCAGGCGTATCGACAAAGGTTTACGTGCCCGAGGATGGCAACAGTTACCCAACCTTGAAGGTGAACTGGGACGAGCAGGCGTTCAAACTCACCGTCGAGCAATGTGATGAGCAACTCCGGGCAGGCACACCTCGGATTGAGGTTCTGACCAATAGCAACCCCAGTATGGTCAAAGGCGCGGAAGATGGGGACGGCAAGCACGAACCGCAAAAGAATCAAATGGAGATTATCTCCATGACGCTGCAAGATGGCGAAGACCTGATAGTGGGCAAGAGACTCCGCGAGATTTTGAGCACCGCAAAGGCAAGGGCGTAATGGTCACACGAAGCGTAGTTCTTTTGGCAGCTCTGTCTTCCCTGCTGAGCGCGGCAGATCATTCGGCGATTGTTCCAAAGAATGGCGTTCCACCCATTGGCCCGTACTCGGCGGGAGTACTGGCCGGCGATTATGTTTACGTCTCAGGGCAAGGGGCAAAGAAGCCGAATGGCGAAATGCCCACCAGTTTTGCCGACCAGGTACGGCAGACCCTGGAGAACGTGAAGACCGTGGTGGAAGCGGCAGGGCTTAGCATGAACAACGTTGTCTACACACAGGTTTACCTGGATGACATGGCCAATTTCCAGGCCATGAACCAGGTTTACGCGGAATACTTTCCCAATACTCCGCCCGCCAGAGCAACGCTGGGCGTCGCGAAATTGCCGGGCGGAACGCCGGTGGAGATCAATGCGGTAGCCATTCGAGATGCATCGCAAAAGAAGGCAGTTCAGGTGAGTGGGCGGACTTTGAACGAGCCTGTTTCGGCTGGCATTTTGACGAATGACCGTTTGTTCATCTCCGCTACTCCGGCGAGTGATGTGGAGACTGCTTTGGACGGCATGAAGTCAATCGTGACGGCGGCTGGCCTTCAGTTAAGTAACGTCGTATTTGTCAATCCCTACTTAACATCGAAGGTTCCCATGGAGGCTATGAACCACCAGTATGCGAAGCGTTTTGAATTCGGCAATACGCCGGCCAGAGCAACCATTCAAGTCAGCAGCCTGCCTGGCGATTCACAAATCGAATTCACCGGCGTGGCGGTTCGGGACCTGAACCGCAGGTTAGCCGTAAGACCGAAGAACATGCCGCCCAGTCCAACGGCGAGCCCATGCGTTTTCGCCGGGGATACGCTTTATTGTTCGGCGAAGAGCGGGTTCGTACCGGGACCAAACGGCGGGGTTCTGACGCCAGATGTGGAACTACAGGTTCGGCAAACAATGCGAAATCTGCTGGACAATCTAGAAGAGGCTGGCATGAGTTTCAGCGACGTGGTGTCGACGAATGTTTACCTGGATAACCTGACTGATTTTGCCACAATGAACAAGATCTACGCCAAGTACTTCAACGGCGTTTTCCCGGCTCGAACTACAGTGGAACAAATTGCACCCGGCGACAGAAGCAAGCACCCGAACGATACTTATCCGGACCTTGAGCAGATCTCGCTTATTGCAGTGCGAAAGTAAACACGTCGCTGCCGGAAGCAATAGCAACATATTGCTTCCCTTCGACGGCATAACTCATGGGCGAGGCATGCATCGACTGGCCTGTACTGAAATGCCACAAAGACCTGCCAGTGAGCGCATCCACGGCTTCGAACGCTTCCGCGTCGTTGGCGAAGAAGACCAAGCCGCCGGCAGTTGTCATGGTTCCACCCCAGGAATTCGCCATGCCCACTTGCGGATATTCCCACGCCAGCTTGCCGGTTTCCGGGTTATAGGCCATTAGAATCTTCTGCCCGTGCTGTCCGGAAATTTTCTTGACACCGGTGGCGTAGAAGTCGCGCCCTTCGGTAAATTCCTGCGGCTTCAGGAAATAGAGCTGGCAGCTTTCCAAAGCCATGAAGTAGAACAAGTGGGTGCCCGGGTTATAAGACGGCGAGAACCAATTGGTTGCGCCAGTCATATCCGGACAAACAGGGGTACCCTCGGCACTTGGTTCCAAGCCGCTGCGAATAGGCCTGCCATTCGCGTCGATTCCCTTGGCCCAAGTCAGCTTTTTCACGAATGGCTGAGCGGAGAGGAACTTGCCATTGGTCCGGTCCAGGACGTAGAGAAAGCCGTTGCGGTTGGCTTGCACTAATAGCTTGCGTTGGACGCCCTGGTACATGCCATCGAGCAATACCGGAGTTTCAACGGCATCATAGTCATACAGGTCATGCGGGGTGAACTGGAAATACCACTTCATCTTGCCGGTATCAGGATCGAGCGCGAGAACACACGCCGTGTAGAGATCGTCGCCTGGACGAACGCCACCATCGAAATCGGGTGCGGCGTTGCTCGTGCCCCAGTAGACTGTGTTCAATTCAGGATCGAAGGTACCGGGCATCCAAGTGGTGGCGCCTCCACGGAGGTACATGTCGCCGGGCCAGCTTTCGGAGCCAAATTCGCCAGGTCCGGGGATGGTCCAGATGCGCCAGCATTCCTCGCCGCTAGTGGTATCGAAAGCCGCTACAAACCCGCGAACTCCGTCATCACCGCCTGACGTGCCCACCAGAACTTTGTCTTTCACCACCAGCGGGGCGCTGGTTGCGCCGTAGTTCTTGTTGCCCTTAGCGTAGGCGACGTCCCACAGCAGGCGACCCGTTTTTGCTTCCAGGCAAAGCAAGTGAGCATTGTCGGTCTCCATATACAAGCGAGAGCCCCAGAGAGCCACTCCGCGATTGTGATGGGACGACGCATCATCGACTAACCCTTCAGTCACCGGACGGCTGTAATGCCAAATCACACGCCCGGTGCGCGCATCCAAGGCATAGGCATCATTGGCGGAGGTCATGAACATTACGCCGTTCACAACAACTGGCGTGCCCTCCAGAGCATCCGACTTGCCCGGGTGAAACACCCATTGGGCACGTAATCCACCCACGTTGGCCGGCGTGATTTGAGAGAGACTGTTGAATCGCCGCCCGGTGTAATCACCGTTGTAAGAGGTCCAGTTACGGCCGCTGGATTTGGCCAGCAGGTCGGCGGTTGAGATCTCGACGTCTATATCGGAGGAACTCGGGCCGGCGCTCCGAGCAGGAGAAGCGACGAGAAAAGAGGCAAGAATGGCACCAAAGATGGGGAAGAGCCGCACATTAGGCATATGGATAGGACGTTTTTTCATCAGTGTAGACTTAGGCATTTGGGCACAAATTGCGACTGACTAAGCTTTCAAGGTTCAAGGGTATTATCTTCGCACTGTCACTGATTTCCCTGTGCGCTAAAGCGCCGGGACAAGCAAATCAGGGCCAGCAGCTGTTTTCAACTTGCGCCGCCTGCCACGGGCTGGACGGCAATGGCGGCGAGCATGCCCCCAATATTGCGTCGGATCAGAGAGTGCAGCGCATGCCGGATTCAGCGCTGATCGCCATTGTGACCAATGGGATTCCGGCGGCCGGAATGCCCAGTTTCAGCAAGCTTTGGGACGCACGCCAGATCCATGCGGTGGTGGAGTATCTGCGCTCGTTGCAAGGTAGCGGCCAACCAGCGTCTATCTCTGGAAACGCAAGCAAGGGTCAAGAATTGTTCTTTGGCTCGGCTCAATGTGGGGCTTGCCACATGGCAAACGGGAAAGGTTCACTGCTGGGAGCCGACCTAACAAGTTACGGCAGCGGTCGTCCAGCGGCCAAGATTAAGGAAGCCATCCTCGCTCCTTATGGGAACGTGAGTCCGCTTCGGGGGGCCGTTAGCGTTGTGACGAAATCGTCCAAGACGTATACAGGCATCCTCCGAAACGAAGACAACTTTTCATTACAAATGCAGACTGCGGATGGTAAGCTTCACCTTTTCGAAAAAACTGAACTGGCGAAGATTAACCATGAGCCTAAGTCGCTTATGCACACTGATTATGACGCGAAGCTATCCGACTCTCAGATGACCGATCTGATCAGCTTCCTTTCAGTGAAAGGAAGCCCGCGATCAGATGACGACGACGATCAGTAATTTGTCCTATTTGGCGAAGATGAGCGTTCCGAAATGTTCCGGCACGTGGTTAGGATCGCGGTTCTGAACGCAGGTAGGCTGCCAGCAGAGGAAATGGCGTTGGGGGTCGGCGCCGAGTCCATCGATGCGGTATAGATTCATCCGCCATTTGGTTCCGTCTTTGACCGGGTTGACGCTGACAGCAGTTAGCGGAATTTTGGCGGCCGCGTACCAGATCTTTTTGTCCTTGTCGATGGTCGCTTTGGTTTCCCAGCCGGATTTCCAGTCATGGTTGTAGCTTTCATGATCCAGGTCGATGGCCAGATCAATCCAATCGCCCGTAGGCGCAATCTCAAATTCACGGTAGTGCCGTATGTTGGAAAAATCGTCCCCCAGGAACATTTCCACTACGTCGCGATCCCACAGGCCGACACGCTTCTTGGTGTTGTCTGGCGGGAGAAATAGATTCAGCTCCGTGTAAGGGCACTGAAAGAGAAGATACAGGTCCTTCTCAGTCCAGAAGGCGTGTATTGAACTTTTGATGTTCGGATAATCGATCTGCCGGCTGCAGTCCTTTGACATGGATTGGACGGCGGCCTTCTTCCATATCTTGTTAGCTGGATCGAGGCTCAAATCCGGATGACCACTTTCATGATGAATGGTGAAGGTGGCGGTAGGCTGAGTAGTAACGCAGGGCTGCTGGCCATACAGGTAAGTGGTCGAGACAAGGAAAACTGGCAAAAACAAAAAAATGCGCATACGGTTTATTGAAATTATCACGGGCGTGCTGCTGCTTTGCGGCGGAGCTACGTCTCAGGCGCAAGAGCCGGTAGGCATGGCTCCGAAATTCTGGGATCTGTTCGATCACAATGCAAAGCTGACTCAGGTTGGGACCGGTTTCGGCTTCACTGAGGGGCCGGTGTGGGATCCTTCGGGGTTCTTATATGTGAGCGACGAAGAGCAGAACAAGATTTATCGCCTCTACCCGGGCGGCAAGAAGGAGGAATTGATCGCGTTAGGAGATCCGGACGGCAGCACGTTCGACGAACAGCAACGGCTCATTGATTGCGCTAGCGTATTGCGAGCCATTATCCGGCTGGACAAATCTGGACATTATGTTGTACTGGCCGATCATTACGAAGGAAAACGGCTGAATAGCCCGAACGATGTTGTAGTTGGACCAGACCACGCTCTCTATTTCACGGATCCGAATATGGACCTGGTGAAGGGCGAGAAGCAGGAGATCCCTTTTCAGGGCGTTTACCGCTTGGACCGAAATGGCCACGTGGAGCTGCTTGTGAAGGACATGTCTCAACCGAACGGATTGGCGTTTTCACCGGACGGTAAGCGGCTGTATATAGACGACAGCGAACAGAAGAACATCCGAGTATTTGATTTTGCCGGCGGTCACATTAGCAACGGGCGTATTTTCGGAAGCGAGAATGAACAAGACGGCGTGCCGGATGGGATGCGCGTCGATACCGAGGGGAACTTGTATGTGGTTGGGCCCAAAGGCATATGGGTGTGGGATGCCGAAGGCCATCACTTGGGCACCATTGTAGTTCCGGAGCAGCCCGCAAATCTGGCTTGGGGAGGCAAGGACTATCGGGATTTATACATTACGGCGGGTCATTCCGTGTATCTCATTCACTCCAAAGCACGCGGATTTATGCCGAATTTACAGTTCGCCTCTCATGCAAAATCGCAATCCGCCGGGCAGTAACATTTGGCCGGGAAGTAACACTTGAAGGTGCGGGCAGCTACCGCGTAGCGATTGCGGTCAGAAAAGTGGCATGCTCTTGCAGCGTATTCGCCCGGGTTGGGACTGGTAGCTGCAATTAGATCGTGCCAACATAGGAGATCCTGCCAAACTGATGCTTCCTCTGGATATCTCGTCACTGAAGAAAGCCTACAGCTCAGGCGACCTCACTCCCGCCGAGGTGATTCGCAGTTCGTATGCACAAATTCGGACGCATGAAGACAAAGCGGTGTGGATCCATCTCATACCCGAAGAAGTATCCGTGGCAAGAGCGTCGGAGCTAGGTTCCTACAGAACCGGGTTGCCTTTGTATGGGATACCTTTTGCGATTAAAGACAACATCGATCTTCAAGATGTTGCGACGACGGCAGGATGCCCGGCCTATAGCCACATAGCAGGCGAGAGCGCCGAAGTTGTTCGGAGGCTCATACAGGCAGGAGCGATACCGATCGGCAAAACAAACCTGGATCAATTTGCCACCGGCTTAGTGGGCACGCGCTCACCTTATGGAGCTTGCTCCAGTGTCTTTGATAGAAAATACATCTCCGGCGGATCCAGCTCGGGATCGGCGGTAGCAGTCGCTGCGGGGCTGGTTTCATTTGCTTTGGGTACGGATACCGCTGGTTCAGGACGGATACCAGCGTCTTTCAACAATATCGTCGGTTTAAAGCCAACTCGCGGGGCGCTGAGTACGCGGGGTTTAGTGCCCGCTTGCCGTACTTTGGACTGTATTTCCATCTTCACTCTTACCTGTGCCGATGCAGAGCTGGTTTACGAGGTAGTTCAGGGTTTCGATGCAGACGATCCCTATTCGCGCAGCCCAAATCAGAAAAAAGCGTGGCCCACGAGCGACCTGCGAGTGGGCGTGCCGAGCTACCGCAGTCTTGTTTTCTTCGGTGACGATTCCGGAAGAGACATTTTTAACAGGGCCGTTCTACAGTTGGAGAAGCTAGGCGCTGTTGCCATAGAGATCAGCTACGAACCGTTCCGCGAGACCGCTGAACTGCTGTATTCCGGGCCGTGGGTTGCCGAGCGTTTGGCGGCAATACGCGATTTCCTCGCCGTGTCTCCAGATTCGTTGCATCCCGTCACCGCACAAATTATCGGCAGCGCGAAATCAATCAATGGCGTTGATACATTCCAAGCGATGTACCGGCTGGCTGAGTTGACGCGCCGGGTACAAAAGGAATTTGAACGAATCGATTGCATGCTGCTGCCCACAGCAGGCGCCTGCTATACCCACGAGGAGGTGGCAGCGGAACCCGTTCGGTTGAACACAAACCTGGGCTACTACACCAACTTTGTCAATTTGCTCGACATGGCCGCGGTTGCGGCGCCGTTTGGACGCCGTGCAAATGGAATATCTTTCGGAGTCTCACTACTTGGGCCGGCATGGTCCGAGCAGGCCCTTCTACAGCTCGCGGATCGACTACATCGCTGCGAGAGCGAAGTAAAGGTGGGAGCCGATCTTTTTGATCTGAACGAGACACCAGCCATTGCCGTTCCCTACTCTCCGGAGGGCTATGTCGCCTTGGCTGTTTGTGGAGCTCACCTTTCCGGGCAGCCGCTGAACAGTCAATTGTCCTTGGCAGGGGCGTTCTTGATTGAGCGAACTTTCACCTCAGACGAATACCGCTTGTACGCGCTACGCGGGACAGTGCCCGCTAAGCCTGGCTTGGTCAAAGTATCGGTGGACGGATCCCGAATTGAAGTAGAGGTGTGGGCGGTACCAGCCACCAACTTCGGGGCCTTTGTCGCCGCGGTCCCGCCGCCATTGAGCATAGGCTCCTGCATACTGCAAAGCGGACGAACCGTGAAGTCTTTCTTATGCGAGCCGTTGGCCCTACAGAATGCTGACGAAATCACCGGTTTTGGCGGGTGGCTGGCTTATTTGAATGCGTCGAACAATGTAAGCCGCTGATGTCAGCCTATTATTTGTGTTGGGTCAACTGACCCATCCTTGAGGGAATTGGCTCACCGATCAAAGCGCAAACCGTACGCCGCAGAGTATTCAGTCATAGCACTTACTCATCTGGTTATCAGCTTGCAGTAGCAGAGGCCTGGTCACTTGGTGCAACGAAGGTATGAAACAACTATTGCTGCTGGCAATGATTATGGGAATTTCGACAGGCGACACACAACCCGTCACCCGGTCTGGAATTGATGGTTTCGTCACAATGGACGTGACCGCTGCTGCCACTGGCGCCTCGATTGGAGTTGACAGTATGACCAAAGGCGGCCATTTTCGAGCTACCACTAGCAACTCCGGTTATTACCTTGTGGATGATATTGAACCTGGCGCCTATTCAGTCTGGGCGGAAGTGAAGGGAATCGGGTGCATCATCTATCCAAACGTAGCGGTATATCGCGGGCAGCGAACGCGCCGGGATTTCAATTTTGTTCATGCTTCGCGGGACAAAGGCAACTGCCAACCCGCAAATAACCACAAATAAGGAGCGGCCGCACGTTATTTCCGCCGCTTCCTGCTTGTGTGAGTGAATGGAAGGTCGTAGTTCGCCTGCCAGATAACGGCCCGCGAATTGCTTCTCATGGGGCGAGGGACAGCTTCGCCACGATGAATCGAAAACACGACGATGTGTATGTATCCAAGAAAATTTGCAATGGAATGTGTTCTGGCTGCGAAAGCAAAACAACGCCGGTAGTCACCGCCGAACCATCCGAATCAAAGCGCTTGCCCACAGGCGGCACGGTAGCCCACCACCTGGAACGCTCAAAGGATCTGACACCTGCCCTCCTGCTTCGAACTGTTGCCGTTCTTTTTGTTGTGAGTTGCTTTGTCCCACAGGCAAGGGCGCTCCCCTCCTTCGCCAGGCAGACTGGACAACGGTGCGCTGCTTGTCATGTAGGCGGCAATTGGCCCCAGCTGACCCCGTGGGGCCGGTTCTTCAAACTTGCTGGCTATTCCTCGGGCAAACCGCTTATCGACAAAGAAGGGGTGCACTTTGTGCCCATCGGTCTGCTTGGACAGGCCGGGATCACCTGGGCGGCGCAGCCCAACGATTCGCAGGGTCAACCTGTTGTCACGCAGAATGGATCTCCGGAAGCCTATGGGTTCACCGCCGAACTCGGCACCAAACTGACGGATTGGGCTGGTGTCTTCGCGGAGTATGGCGTATCAAATAGCTTCCCTGGATGGAAAGGCGCTTCCGGGCCGATTGATATTCGGGCAACTCACTTTTTTCATCCAGGACAGCACGAGCTTCTGGTGGGCATCGACAGCAACAACGACCCGGCTTTGCAGGACGTCTGGAACACCGTTCCGAGTTGGGGTTATCCCTTTTACGGCTCGCCACAGGCACCCGGCGCACCAGGCAGCCCCATGATCGCCAGCTTGGCTCAGGAGACAGGCAGCGTGGGCGCTTACGCTTTATTCGACCGCCATTTCTATGCCGAGCTTTCCTATTACCGGGTGGGCAACGGATTCTTTCGCTTCATGGACGCGGGCACTTCGTATCAGACAGGAGCCCAGTACCTAAAAGGCTTCAATCCTTATTGGCGTGCGTATTGGACCAAAGATCAAGGACCTAACGTGTGGATGGCCGGCACATTCGGCATGCATTCCGGAGTTTACCCGGATAGCGCGTCTCCAACCGGGCCAACGGACACATTTCTTGATAACGGCTTTGACACTCAATATCAGTATCTGGGAGAGACGCGCAAACTTACGCTTAGAGGATCCTACATATACGAGCAACAGTCCTGGAACGGGAGCTTCCCCACGGGCGCCGTGTCCAATCCAAAGGGTAACTTGAAGACCCTGAATTTGAGCAGCTCGTTTGCTCTTCGGGATGAATGGACATTCACCGGCGGTTACTTCCTGAGCAACGGAAGCAACAACGCTGCGCTCTATGGGGTTACTGACCCGAACGGGAATCAACTATCGGCTAAACCCAATACATCCGGTTATCAACTGGAAATTGACCGCACGCTGACGCAGAATATCATCGCGTCGCTACAATACACCGGATTTACGAAGTTCAGCAACCTCAGCCGCAACATTGACGGACTTGGCCGAAAGCCCAGCGACAACAACACAGTCTGGCTCAATGTCTTTTTCGCGTTTTGAGTACACGGGAGATCAGGATGAAATTTAAAGCACTTGTGAGTGTAGCCAAGACGATTCTTGGCATGTGTAGTCTTTCGCTCGCGGCTTCCAGCCAGGTACGCTGGGACGCGCCCAAAGTTGTGACCCGGTACTGCTCTGGGTGCCATGGAATAGCAGGCGAAAGCCAACTGCCCTATTTCCCCAAAATATCCGCACTCAGCACAAAGTATGCCGAAAAAAAACTGGCTGCGTTTAAAGAGCCCAAGTCTCCTCAGGTTGACGAGTTATACGGATTGATCGCAAGTACCTTCTCCAAAGATGCCTCGGCCAGTGCGACTCGAGAGGAACGGATCAATATGGAAGGAGTGGCACATGCTGCCTCACCAAATGAGTTAAGTCAGGCTTTGGAATGGTATTCGCAGCAGCCGCCCCCGATCGGTTACCCTGGCAACAAGGCGCTTATGGAAAAGGGCCGGGAGATCTTCACAAAAGGCGTGGCCGCCCAGAAGGTACTTCCCTGCATGACTTGTCATGGTCCCAACGCAGAGGGACAAGGATCTGTTCCGCGATTGGCTGGTCAGAATGCGAAATACATTGAAGGTCAACTTGAAAAATTCCGCAAGGGCGACCGCCGGCACGCTCCGGAAATGACAATGGTCACTCGTGACTTGGATGCGCAACAAGCACGCGAAGCGGCTGCGTATCTCCAGTCGAAATAGCGGTTACCGGCCGTGGTGGGAAATCGAAGACTCCAGCCCAAACTTCTTCACTTTATATCGCAAGGCATCGCGCCCGATTTTTAGAATACGCGCGGCTTCCGACTGATTTCCATAAGACTGAACCAGGGCATCGGCCACCAGCCGGCGCTCCTGCTCATCCAGTGAAGATAGCCCATTCTCCGCGGCGTCGACTTGTTCCGGCTGGCTCAGCGACGGCTGCGAGTGTCGAAAGTACTCCGGTAGATCGTCAACATCAATCCATTCAGTCGTAGCCATCATGCCAGCGTGGCCGATTACATTTTCAAGCTCGCGAACATTTCCGGGCCAGTCATGGCGCCCAAGGGCGATCTCAGCGCGCGGCGTTAATCCCCGAAGCGTTTTGGCGTATAGCTTGGCAAAGTGACTGACAAAGTGGCGAACCAGGAGTGGCAGATCTCCGGTCCGTTCTATCAGCGGCGGCACTTTGATCTCCACCATAGTCAGCCGGTAATAGAGATCCTCACGAAATCTCTTTTCCGCAATTGCCGCTCGTAGATCCTGATGAGTGGCGGCTATCACTCTAACGTTCACTTTCCGAGCGCTTAATGAGCCAACGCGTTGAATCTCCTGATTCTGCAAGGCGCGAAGCAATTTGGCTTGGGTACTCATGGGCATGTCGCCCACTTCGTCCAGGAAGAGCACTCCCTGATGAGCATACTCGAAGAGGCCGATCTTATCTGCTACTGCTCCCGTAAAAGATCCCTTGACGTGGCCGAATAGCTCGCTTTCAAACAAGGTTTCAACCACCGCTGAGCAATTGAGAACCACAAAGTTACCGTTTGAGGCGGGACTTAGCTTACCAAGCGTCCGAGCTACCAGATCCTTGCCAGTGCCGGTGGGTCCGCTGATGAGAACGGTCCTGAAGTGGGGCGCAATCCTCCGGATCTTGCAAAACAAATCCCACATTGCCGGGCTGTTACCAATCATTCCTTCAAGCTGGGCCGCTTCCATCAACTCCGATTCCAGAATTGAAGCCCGCCGTTTACGTCGTGCGTCGGCAAGCAACTCACTGACTCGCGCGCGAAGTACCTGCAGATTCACCGGCTTATTCAGGTAATCGGAAGCTCCGCGTTTGATGGCGTCCACGGCTGATTCCGTCGAGTAGTGCGCCGTCATCAGAAGGACGTCGATGCCAGGATCAAATTGCATGATCTGGTCGAGGACTTCCAGCCCTGATTGATGAGGCATTACCAGATCCGTAATGACCAGTTGAGGCCGGTGCTTATAGACCAGTTCCATACCGTGAGCCGGATCAGAGGCAGTCAGTATCTGCAGATCTTCCTGCCGTAAAGCAGAAGACAGGAGTTCCAGGCTTCCCAGGTGATCGTCGATAATCAGTATCGTGATCGGCGGCTCTCTTTTGTTGTTGGACACTGTTTGACAGTTAGTTTAATCTGATCGCAACAAGCCTTTCATCAGTGCGTGGTCATGGTCGCCCCACGATGTCCGCTGCGGTTTTACTTTCCAGGACCGTTGCTTCCATCGGATTGTAGCGTGAAATCACCCACTTCATCCACGTTGCTTCAGCGATCGGCATCAGCCCGGCATTGCGGACTCGACTGCCCATCGAGACGGCTTTTCTCACCGTTGCGGGAGTAACGGGACGTTACCTCTAGACAGGCTATTCGCCGCCGCCCAGCCTGATTTCATGGCAATACACATGCAGTACCTCTGGTGAACCGAAACAAACTTCGGGAGGCAAACATGAAATTCAATCGAATCCTTTTCCCCGTTGACTTCTCACCGAACTGCCGGATTATGAATCCAGAAGTGGAATTGCTGGCAAAAACTTTCAATGCAGAAGTCACCCTGCTGCATGTCTTCGAAATTCCGCTCACCTGGTACGGTAGCGCTCTGGGCGAGCCGCCGCTCCTTAACGAAGCCTTCGTCCAGGACGGCTTGAACCGGTCGCGAGAAAAACTCAGTAACTATTCGCTCGACCTGCCGGAAACGTCTGTTCGCCGCATTGTGGTCGAAGGCGATCCGGCATTTCAAATCAAACAGGCTGTCGACGATCGCAAGATGGATCTTGTAATGATGGGAACCCATGGCGAGGGCGCACTAAGGCGCTTCCTGGTAGGCTCAGTCACTCAGAAGGTTTTGCACGATGTCGCCTGCCCGGTCTGGACCCACTCGCCGACTCGTCCAGTCAGCCTGTTCAACGGCATCAGGAACATAGTCTGCGCTATTGAATTCGATGAGGAGGCGGAAAACTTGCTCCGCTTTGCTAAAGACACGGCCGAAGCGTTGCACGCCCGGATCCATCTAGTTCATTGCGTTCCTCTTGAGGCAACACTCCCCTCGCGGTACTTCGATCAGGATCTTCATCGTCTTCTTATGAAGATGGCCGCAGAGGACTTGGCCCGGCTTCAGGCGCTAGCCGGCACAGAATTCCCGTCCGAAATTGCTCAACTGCCGGTTGCCGAGTCCGTCGCCTCCGCCGTTGAAGAGCACCAAGCGGATCTCGTCCTGACGGGCCGCGGCAAACTTCGCAGCATCTTCGGCGGCCTGCGAAGCCATTCCTCCGAAATTATCCGCGACGTGGCCTGCCCTGTGATGAGTTTTTGTACGTCATCAAAACAGGCATCAGACGGCAAAGCTAAATCCAGCCATATGCATGAACGCCTGGTTGCTTCTCACTAAAGCGGGCTCCACTACTCGAGGGTGGCTCGAATGGCCACCCTCTTCCTGCTGAATGCCTTCTAACCCCCGCAGATGCGATGTTGAGAGCCCCTTCGAGTAGGGTAAAACTTGACAATGGCATTTACTCTGACGGCAAAGCGGCTCGTAACCGCAAACAGGATTATTGATCAGCCTTTAATAAAGATCGACGGGCCAAGTATCGTCGCGTTGTCTTCTCGTCATGCAAGTGAAAGCTCGGGTCCGACCGTTGATTTTAGAGATGCCACCCTCATGGCCGGACTGTTTGACATTCACATGCATGGCGCAGTCGGCCATGACGTGATGGAGGGGACCAACGAAGCTCTTAGCACCGTGTCTAAGTTCCTGGCGAGCCATGGGATCACGCAATACCTTCCAACGACCGTCACTGCCTCTATGGATCTCACCCTTCGCGCGCTAGACGGCATAGCTCAGTACATCGAAAGGACGCCGGCCGAGAATGAGGCCCAGCCCATGGGAATCCATATCGAAGGCCCATTCGTATCGCACGCAAAAAAAGGGATGCATCCAGAGGAATTCATCTTGCCTCCTAGCGTTGAGTTGCTGGACCGGTTCTGGGAGGCGTCAAGAGGCCAAATAAAGCTGATGACGATTGCTCCCGAAATCCCGGGCGCGATCGAAACAATTGCCCGGGCTGTGCAACTTGGCATTCGCTCATCAATCGGACACTCGAATGCAACAAGAGCTGAGACACTGGCGAGTATCGAGGCCGGCGCTGTATCAGCTACGCATACCTACAATGCAATGCGGCCCCTTGACCATCGCGAACCTGGCATTTTGGGGGTTGTGCTGGACTGTGAAGATCTCTTTGCGGATCTGATCTGTGACGGAGTGCATGTGGCGCCGGAAATGGTTCGTCTGTGGTTTAAGGCAAAGGGTCCGGACCGGGCCATCCTCATTACCGATTCTCTTGAGGCTACAGGCATGCCGAACGGAACATACAAGCTTGGGGAAACCGTTGTACACGTGCGCGATGGCCGGTGCGTTACGGAAAGAAACGTGCTCGCAGGCAGCGTCATCACACTGGACGAAGCGGTCAGCAAAATGCAGGAATTTACGGGAGTAGACTTGGCCACAGCCGTACGCCTGGCCTCGCGTAATCCCGCTGCTATGCTCGGTTTATCAAACGATCTGGGTGTGGGTGATGAGGCAAACTTTAACATTTACGACCCAGACGGCAAACGCATAAACACCGTGCTCCGTGGCCGAGTACATTGATTTGGGGCAGCTTTGTACGCCGGGCCCGCACATTTTTGCCACGCCGCAGTTGTAGAATACTCACTGCCTGACTACCTTCTCTATGAACACCTCAGCGCCAGCGACTCCTCCTCCGCTAGGACCAGTTGACGTTCATGTCTGGTTCCGGAGTTTGTCGGCTTCGGATCTAGAGCTAAGCGAGTGCTCAACTCTGCTATCGAGCGACGAGAAGGATCGGGCTGCACGATTTCATTTCGATATTCACCGAAACAGGTTTATGGTTGCGCGCGCCACTCTGCGGCGGCTGCTGTCAGCGTACACACCGGCCCGAAGCCAGGATCTAGAGTTTAGCTATGGGGAATACGGCAAGCCGGTGTTGCCTGACCTTGATCTTCATTTCAACGTCTCTCATTCAGAAAATTGTGCGCTCTTCGCCTTCACGCGTATGGGACCTGTAGGAGTAGATCTGGAGGTGGTTCGATGCATTCCTGAAATGTTGAATTTGGCCCGACAGGTTTTCTCGGTACAGGAGTATGAATGGCTGACGCAGGCCCCGCCGGATGAACAGGCAATCGCTTTTTTTCGCTGCTGGACAAGAAAGGAAGCGCTAGTCAAAGCAATGGGCATGGGGCTCTCCTATCCGTTGCAAAAGTTCACAGTGAACTTCGACGCTTTCCGGCCCGCTGTCGTAGCCTTTGACGCGAGGCTCGATACGCCGGAGCAGTGGACCTTGGGGCACGTCGAACCCGAGAAGAGCGTTATCGGAGCGATTGCCATTCGAAACCCGTCCTGCCGTTGCCGCGAGTTCTCCACTGAGCAACTGTGCGTCTGATGGCTCACGCCACCGGCCATTGATTCTCGAAGTTATGATGTGAAGGGCGACTTTGTGTTGAGGGGCAGGACAGGATGCGGCAAATAAAATTATTGTTCGGCTTCGGGCTGCTTTGTGGCACGCTCCTTGCGGCTTCGAGCGCACCGGAGCGTCAAACGGCCGAGTGGATTCTGCGACAAGGCGGCCGCGTGATGGCGGATGGCCGGCGCGATCCCATTGGGGACCTGGCCAAGCTTCCAACCGCGCCATTTCATATCACCGGAGTCGACCTGATCGGTACGATTATTGATCCTCAGGATCTATCGAAGCTTTCCGGCTTGAGTAGCCTAACCGAACTGTCCCTCCCCGGCCCCATCTTTACCCCGTTTTCGGATAGCCCGCTAGACGCCAATGCAGCGCTCAAGCAACTGGCCGGTTTGACTAATCTTCAGCGGCTTTTTTTCAGCTTGCATTTTCTTCCCACCTACAACGTCAATGACGCGGGAATCAGTTATTTGGCGACGCTGACCCACCTGCGCGAGCTGCGTCTTCCGCAATCGCTCGTAAAGAGTCCAAACTTTGCACCTTTTGTGAATCTCGAATCATTGGATCTGAGCGATTGCCCGTCGTTCAATGACGAAGGCGTGAAGAGCCTGGCGGCCTTGAAGAACTTAAGACGCCTTTATCTGCGCAACGATGCCATCGGCGACGAAGGAGTCAAACAACTAGGCGGTCTGATTAGACTTGAGGAACTAGACCTTTATGGCACGGGAATTACCGACCGCGGCACTGAGTCACTGCGAAATCTCGCCGCCCTGCGAAAGCTCAATCTCCTGGGCGCGCAACTGACCGACGAAAGCACCGAGACGCTCTCTCACATGCCCCACCTCCAGGAGCTGAACCTCTATCGCAGCCATGTCAGTAACGCAGGCCTGGCCAAGCTGGGGGAATTGAAAGATCTGGCTGCGCTCGACGTCCGGTATACCCGCGTTACACAGGCCGGTGTCGACGCATTCAGAACGGCCGAACCGAAATGCAGCATTGAGTTCGCCGGTGGTACCGCCGAATCCTCAGCGAAGACACCCAGCCTCGCGCCGCCCGAAAGAAGCGACCGGGCGATCGCGGAATGGGTGCACCGCCTCGGCGGCAAAACAGAGTTCAGAGGCACAACTGTAGTCACGGTCTCGCTGGCTTCCACTCATGTCACAGACGCACAACTTGCCAGCCTAAGCGGCCTGGCGGCCTTGGAACGTCTCAATCTTGACGCCACGCAGATCGGCGATCTGGGTCTTCGTTCCGTGGGTTCATTAGTTACGTTGCAGATGCTCAGCGTCAATAATACAGGTGTTTCGGACGCAGGTCTCGGCGCACTTGGCAACCTCCGTCAGTTGCGCTCGTTCCGTGCCGCGGGTACTCTCGTTCAGGGTGCCGGGTTGAGTGCCTTGAAATCGCTTCCTTTGTTGGCGGAACTGGATTTGACCAGCGCACCTATCAATGATGAAGGCCTCAAAGAAATCGCCGGAATGCCACAATTGGAGCGGCTTTTTCTTAGTTATTCCGATATCACCGATTCCGGTGCGCGCTTGCTCGGAAGCTTAAGCCACCTGCAAGTGCTGCAGTTGGATGGAACCGACGTAGGCGATGCAGCTTTGCAGTCCATCGGCAAACTGACGGAACTCCGCGAGCTTGGCCTGAACAGTACCCGCTTTAGCGACAAAGGCCTTGAAAATCTCGCTGGGCTGCGGGGTCTTGAGCGCCTCAGTTTAGTCCACACTGATACGGGAGACACAGGCGCTGCAACGCTCGCTAAGCTTAGCAGCCTGACGGCTCTCAATCTCGACTACACAGTTGTCGACGATCGTGCTCTCGACGTTCTGAAACAGCTGCCAAAGCTCCGGGAGCTGCATCTGGATATGGCGAAAGTAACCGACGCCGGTATCGAAGATCTGATCTCGATGCCTGCGTTGAAGAATTTGAATCTCTATCACACTCTTGTGACCGAAAAAGGTCTCGCGCGATTAAGAGCAGGCCTACCAGCTTGCGGTATTATCTACGATCGCGACTCCACGCTGCCCGCGCGGCGAGGCCGGGGCTAGCTGTGCGACCAGGAGAAGCTATGCGCCTGTGCTATCCAATTCTTTGTGCCGTCCTGGCCTTCGCTCCGGTTGCCTTGGCAGAAGACTCCGCCTCTTGGATCTCGAATGCCGGAGGTTCTGTCACACGTGACGCGCACGGCCACATTACTGCCATTGACTTGCGCGCCAGTTGGGTAAGCGATTCAGATATTGCCAATCTGTCCGCAATTCCAACACTAACCCGTCTGGACCTTTCTGAAACGCGAATCACTGATCACGGACTGCGTGAGTTGAAAAATGCGCCCGCCATTGCGGACCTCAATCTCCGCTATGCCGAGCTCATCACGGACGAGGGTATCTCCGCGCTGAAAACCTGGAAACACCTCAAACACCTGGACCTGCAAGGCACAAAAGTCACAGACAGCGCCCTCCAGCATCTTACGGGTCTGACGTCGCTAGAATCGCTCGATCTCGGTTATGTCCTGGTGACGGACGCCGGCATGGAGGCGCTGACATCCCTCACCAGTCTAAAAGAACTGAGTCTTGGAGGCGACAAACTGACAGACGCCGGGCTGCAGCCCTTACGCCAGCTTCCAGGCTTGACGGTTCTTGAATTGGGCGGCTCGCAGCGTGAGGATTCGGGCATTTGGACAGTCAGCTTTGCCGCACCTGGCCTGGAAGCCATCGCAACGCTGAAAGATCTTCATCAGTTGAAGTTAAGCCGGACATTAATTAGCGCCAGCGGCCTCAGCCGACTTAAGGGCCTGTCGCGGCTGGATGTTCTCGACCTTCATGATTGTCGGCGCATTGGCGACGATTCCGTAGCCATTCTCGCGGGTATGCCGTCGCTTCGCTCGATTGACCTGACCGGCACTAAAGTGACGTCCGCCGGCCTCGCCAAACTTCATCGCGCGAAGCCGAACTGCCAGATACATCTAACCTCTTCCGGCCCACAACAGGAAGCACAGTCGGAAGAGCCCTAACCTAAGTCAGTACTTCGCTCACCTTGCGGTTAAAAGTCGGGAACGTTCCCAGCCCTGCTCCTAGTACGTCGTCGGCGAGTGTTACATAAAGATCGGCCACGGTGCCGGTCGTGTGAGTGTGCATGCCAGTGGCGAGGCGTCCGGCATGGCCCGCCACGATCATCGCTAACCCACTATTTTTGTGAGGATTTGCCTCGGCATGTTCGTGTACGAAGGCAAGGCAACAATGATCCAGTAAATTGCCATCGCCTTCAGGTGTTGCTTTTAAGCGCCCAACCAGATAGGCGAACTCCTCCACGTGCCACTTGCAGATGTCGCGCATAATGCGCTGCCCTTCCACTCCGTCCGCGCCCGGTGCGCGACCGTCGGCGTGCGTATAGTCGTGGTGGCGCGCGGCCGTGAAACCAAGCCATGGGAATCGGCAGATACTCTGGCACTTGGTCAGCATGTAAGATGCAACGCGCGTCTGCCTGGTGATCAGCGCGTGCGCCAGAAGGTCGCTTTGCAGCTTGGCGATGCGCGGCCAATCCTTCATGTCCTCATATTCGGGCGGATCAACGCGGTGATATTCAGGCGGCAGCGTTGTGATGGCATGTTCTACATCGCGCACCGAAGCCATCTGTTCGTCTACCCGCAACTGATCGTCTTTAGGAAGATCTTTTTTCAGCGCCGCGGCGTCTTCCATCACGGTGTCCAGAATGCTCCGCTTCCTGTTGATCCAACCTTCCTCGCGGCGTCCAAACAGGCGGTCAAAGAGGCGGTCAGGCAGCATCTCCGGGGGAAGCGCACGGTCAAAGCCTGCCCAGCTCATATTCCGCTGAATGCTTTCGCCGAATGACTCCTGGGCAACCCCAATCTGGAGCGAGCGGAATCTGGATTCGCCGCCAATTTTATTAGCAATCGCCTGATCAATGGAGAGGCCGCTGGCGCCCCGCCCGCTGAAGCGAGTACAGGTCATCAAGCCGCTCATCGAGTTATGATGCCCGTTGCCAGGACCCGGCAGGCCAGCCGCAAAGTTGTCCAGGCCTGTGATAATGTGAATATCCTCGCGAAACGGCGCGAGCGGCGTCAGGCAGGGAGTTAACCGGTAGTCCGCCCCCGTCTCAGCCGGAATCCAGTAGCGCTCCGGAATCCCATTGCCGTTGAACCACAGTACGAACCGATTCTCAATCGGCGATTCCTTCTGTCCCGCCAGCGAAGTCAGGTCCGCGGCATAAGCTGAGCCAGTCGAATTGAACATCGCCACCAGAGGCGGCAAGCCGACGCATGCCCCAACCCCCTTCAGCATCTTGCGGCGAGAGACTCTAAGGCGCTTTGTGATTACTTGCGACATACTCGTTCCTTTCGTTCATCAAGCCTTCGCGATTGCGAATGAGCGAGATCATGAGTTCCTGAAAATGAAAATTGGACTTTGTGAAGTCTTCAAGGACTGCGCGGATCAGTGGCGTGTCAGCGGGCGTTTCCATACGGCCCGTGATGTATCGGAAATATTGTTTTACCATGCATTGCTGGCAAAGCGGCGTCTTCGCCAGAATCATTCCCAACTCGCGCGGCGAGGAGAAATTGGAATCGGGAATGCCTGCCACATAGCCTTTGGTGTCCATGGTCAGATTCACTGACTTTGGCTTCTGGTGCTCTCCGTGCCCAGCGTAGAAGATCAACTGATATTGATCGCGCCTGGCGCCCACTGCATCGAATTTCTCGAATCCGACGCCAATCGGATCAATGAGGCTGTGGCAACTGGCACAAAACTGGTTCGACGCGTGCTCGGCCATCCGTTCCCGGTTTGTTAGGGGATGGGCCTCAGTCGAGGGGGCAAGATTGGTGTTTACGCCAGCCGGCGGCGGCGGGACGTGCTGGCAAAGGAACTGCTCACGGACAAAAAGACCGCGGCCGGTCAAAGACGTATCATCCGGTTTGGCCGAGAGCGCCAGAAAGAGCGCCTGCCCTAATAATCCGGCCCTTTCCGATTGCGCGGGAAATTCCACGCGGGCAAAGTCCTGCTCAGGCGCCGCAACGCCGTAGATCGATGCCAAATCTGCATTGGCGTAACCGTAACTGGCACTGAACGCATCCATGAAATCACGGTCATTCCAAATCAGGTCCGATACAAAGAGCCGAGCTTCCTCAGTCATGGCAACGGCCGTTTCCCGGCTGAACTTCGGGTAGCGCCGCTTCTCCCGGCTGCTCGTCAGGACCCTATCGAAACGCAGCCACTCGGCAATATATTCGTCTACCGCCTGGTGAGCGCGAGGATCTTTCAACATGCGGCGCGCTGTTGCCTCAATCTGCGCTGTCGACGACAATTCTCCTTGCGCGGCGGAGTCCAGCAGATTGGTGTCGGGCATGCTGTCCCAGAGAGCGTAGGAAAGGCGGCTCGCCGCCGCATATGGTTTCCAGGCCGGCGTGCCGGTCTCATCCAACCGGAAGATAAAGTTAGGCGATTGCAGCATCGCCTCTACCACAAGTTGCGCTCCGGCCAGGAAAGTTTTCTCCTTGCCGAACAGCGCAGCATATCTTCGTCTCTCGCCGTCGTCCAGCGGTCTGCGGAAAGCTTTCCGCCCAAACTCGTTCACGAATCGCTGCTGGCAGGATGGACCGGGACTGCATGGGATCAGGTGGTGGGTGTCACCGGTTCGGAATGCGTTCTGCGCCAGTTTTTCAGCAGCTAAGCCGTAAGCCTCTTCCAGCAGTGGAGACAGGTTTTGGGAATCGTATTGATCCTTGAAACCACTGACAAAGTCTTCGGGAGGAAACTGATTGGCGGGCTCAGTCTGATCTCCCAACAGATCGCGAACCGTGTTGTTGTACTGGCTATTGGTCAGCCGCCGCAAAACAGCACCCCGTCGCCTATCGGCAGCAGAACCGGCCTCATCATATTTCAAGGCGTTGGCCACATCCTCGGCCGGCATGGCCGCCAGAAATCGAATCCATGAAATCAGGGTGGCCTCTTCCGGGCTGCCCGGCTTGATCCGTTCACCTCCGCCGTGCGGCACCCTTCTGGTTGGCTTCTTGAGCAGCAGCGATTCTTCCGGATGTTCGCGGTCTACCAGCTTGACCAGCGAGCGCCCGAACGCATCAAGCCGCTCGGGCGAGGATGAGGCTTCAGGAAAGTGCAGCCGGGTCCCGGAGGCAACTCCGTTGCTGTTATGGCAATTCGGGCACCCTGCGTTAGTGAGAATCGGGTAAAGGCGATCTACGAAAAGGCTCGTTTGCCCAACGGCTCCGTACGCAAGCATCAGGAGGCAAGCGACGCTCTTCATGCCACATAGGTTATCGCAAAATCAGGAATTAGCGCCAGTCCGTGAAAGATTTCTTATAGTCCGTTCGACTTCGGGCTAATGGCAACGCCAGCGTTGGGTGTGCGTGTTCCGGAAAGCATGCACCTCATAAGAGAAACTTTCTTGACATTCCGGGCCTTTTGCAAATAGACTTTCACAAAACGCTGGTAAAACCATTGAATTTTTCAGGAACGTTTAAAGGAGCAGGTATGAATCGAATTTTGTGGGTTCTCAGTTATTTCGTACTTGCGGCTATGTTGGTCCCGCATGTGGCCCAAGGGCAGGCGGACATGGCGACAATCGTCGGAACAGTCGTCGATAGCAGCGGCGCGGTGGTGCCAAACTGCGACATCACCTTGACCAAGGTGGGTACAGATACGAAAACCAATGTAAAGACGGACGCGCAAGGCACCTACATCGCCACGCCGCTTCGCGTCGGGAACTATTTGGTTACCGCAGAAGCGCACGGGTTCAAGACAGAGACTCAGACGGGCATTGTGCTCGAAGTGCAGGACCGGCTGAAAGTCGACTTCAGGCTTCAGGTTGGTTCAGTTAACGAACGGGTGGACGTCCATGCGGCCACGCCCGTGATTGAAACTGAGTCTTCGGCGCTGGGCGATGTGGTTGCCAGCGAACAAGTGGTTGATCTGCCCCTAAACGGGCGCGATTACACCCAATTAGCCACTCTGACGACCGGGGTAGTAAAGATTACCGAAAACGGTGGTGGCATCAACGGATCTACCACCCCAACCAACGGCAACGCCGGCGGCGCTTTCGCCGTGAACGGCACCCGCGGCAATTTGAACAACTTTCTGCTGGATGGCGTTGATAACAACTCCAACGACAACGCCGGCAACGTCCTGAAGACAAACGTGGATGCCATTCAAGAGTTCAAGGTTCAAACCAGCAACTACTCTGCGGAATTCGGACGCAGCGGGGGCGCCGTGATCAACGCTACGACGAAGTCGGGTACAAATGAGTTTCACGGAACAGCTTTTGAATTCCTTCGGAATTCCGCTCTCGACGCACGCGGTTATTTCGAGCCGTCCGGCCAGCCCAAGGCGCCCTTCCGGCAGAATCAGTTCGGCGGCACACTGGGCGGTCGCATCATCCGCGACAAGACTTTCTTCTTCATGGATTACCAGGGCACGCGCATCGGGACTTCGCAGACCGACATTTCTACCGTGCCGACCACGGCCGAGCTAGGCGGCGACTTCAGCGACATTCTGGGTAACTCGCAACTCTACAATCCGCAATCCACGCAGGTTGTCAATGGGCAAGTGGTTCGTACGCCATTCGCTGGAAATATCATTCCGACAACCCAGCTCGATCCGATCAGCAGGGCCGTGGCACAGCTGTACCCCGCGCCGAACGTTCCGGGAGCTTTCGCCAACAACTACGTTGTCAACGCTCCGGGTCACGAACAGGTAGACGAGGCGGACGTCCGGGTGGATCACAATATCTCACAGCGGCAACAGATCTTCTCCCGCTTCTCTCTGAGCCAGACCGACCGCTTTCAGACGCCGCCCTTGCCAGGACTGGCCGATGGCGGTAGTTACAGCACCGGCAACTACATCGACGATACCCGCGGCGCGGTGATCGGGTATACCTTTACCATCACACCCACAATGGTTAACGAGGTCCGCATAGGATTCAGTCGCGAGCATTATGTGGACAATACGCCGGCTTACGGGCAGAAATATCCAACCAGTGGCCTTGCCGTCCCGGGCGTTCCGAACAACGCCACCATAAACGGTCTAACGCTGTTTCAGATCAGTGGCTACCACACGCTCGGCGAACCGGGATATACGCCAACCACCAGCACGAGCCAGGAATTTCAATATGGCGATACGCTCAACGTTGTTCACGGGAAACATTCTCTAAAAATGGGCCCGCAGGTCCGCTTCAGCCAGTTCAATCTTTTTCAGATTGGCCAACCCCGAGGCGCATTCTCTTTTAGCGGCGAATACACTTCCGATTCTCCGTCTTCCGGCGACGGAACCGGTAACGCGCTGGCAGATATGTTGCTCGGTCTTCCAACCAGTTCCACCATCTCCACCCTTACCTATTTCGGAAATCGCCAGCACACCTATGGCGCCTTCATTCAAGACGACTACAAAATCTCTCCTACGCTTACTCTGAACCTGGGCCTGCGATATGACTATACAAGCCCCCTGGCTGAAGCTCACAACCAGCAGAGTAACTTCGATTTTGCCACTGCCCAATTGGTGGTGGCCGGTCAGAATGGCGCTTCCGCCGGCTTGGTGACTACCGATAAAGACGACTTCGCGCCGCGCATAGGTCTGGCCTGGAATCCCAGGAAGAACACCGTGATCCGGGCAGGCTACGGGCGTTTTTTCAGCTATCAGGAAATCCGTACCGGTGACCCTCTTCAGCTCGCTTATAATCTGCCGTTCTTTTATCAGCCCACTTTCATCAGCGATGGTGTGACGCCTTTATTAACGGTGTCTGGCGGATTCCCATCGCTAAACCCAAGCCAGGCGACGGATGCGGGCGTTACCATTTCCGGTTCCGGAGTCGGCTCTCACCTGCACGCTCCCGTGCTCGACGAATGGAATTTCAATATTCAGCAACAGTTGCCTGGCAACATACTCTTTGAGACGGCGTACGTTGGTTCTAAATCAACTCACCTGCAGACGTTACTCGATCCGAACCAGGTGGCAATTCCGGGCCCAGGCGATATCCAATCCCGGCGTCCCTACCCGCAATATGGTCCCTTTACGGACATCGTGAATCGCGGCAACTCGAGCTATAACGCCCTCGAAGTAAAAGTGGAGAGGCGGCTCTCCAATGGCCTAATGTTCCTGAGCGCGTTCACCTACAGTAAGTCTCTGAACGATCAGCCGGAAATCTGCTGTTCTTCGCCCTGGCCGCAAAACTCTTACAACGTGAGTGCCGACCGCGGCCCCTCAGACTTTGACGAAAAATTTCGCTGGGTTTCGAGTTTCGACTATCAACTGCCGGTTGGAAAGGGCCAGCGCTTTGTTGGATCCAGCCGCGCCGGAGACTTGCTCCTGGGTGGCTGGCACCTGGGCGGTATCTTTACTATCCGCAGCGGATTTTACTTTTCCCCGCTTATGGGCTACGACCCTTCGAACACCGGCTCAATCGGTCTTGTACGTACTGACCGTTCCTGTGACGGAAACCTGCCCTCCAGCCAGCGCAACCCAAGTCTCTGGTTCAACATAAACTGCTTCCCGTTGCCCACGACTTACGCCTTTGGCAACTCCGGCAAAAACGTTTTGATTGGACCCGGGGGAGTTTCAACCGACTTGGCTTTGCGCAAACTCTTCGCGCTGACCGAGCGGCAAAGCCTGGAATTCCGGCTCGAAATGTTCAACGCCTTTAATCACCCGGTGTTTGCCCAACCCGACAACTACGTAACGGATGGCCCGGGTGCAACCGGCGTAATTACCTCGACTGTACTGCCCCAAAGGGAGATCCAGTTCGCTGTCAAACTGCATTTCTGAGCGTCAGACCCTATTCAGTAAACGCACACAACGCAGGACCTTGCCAGGCTAATTGCTGCCGAGGTCCTGACGTTTAAGAATGGCGCCCGGCCTTGCTCCCGTATGGCGGCCGTGATCGAGCACAATCTGTCCATTTACGATGACGTCCTCGATGCCGCTCGCGTACTGATGCGGCTTTTCGTAAGTAGCGTTGTCGATGATGCGTCCCGCGTCGAAGATGGTGACGTCGGCCATCATTCCGGGCCGCAGAATGCCGCGATCCAGGATTCCGATCTTCGCGGCATTCTCCGACGTCATCTTACGAATTGCATCATCCATGGTGAGTACATGTTCTTCCCGCACATAACGGCCCAGCACGCGAGGGAACGTACCGTAATAGCGCGGATGCGGATGCCCCTCGCTGAGTGGACCTTCCGTTGCCACCGCGGTACCGTCAGAGCCGATCGATACGAAAGGCTGGCGAAGCGCGTACCGCATGTCTTCCTCCGAGTGGTGGAAGTACACCGTGGGAACTGTCCCACCGTTGGCCTCAAGCAAGTCAAAAAGGGCATCGATGGGTGGCTTCTGCAACGCTTCGATTACCTGGCTCATGCGCATTCCCTCAAACTTTTTGTATTGCGGATTCGAAAGGGAGACCAGCAGCATGCCGTCCCAACCGCCGGTCGCCGTGTAATGGTCGTACCAGTTTGACCCGGGAATGCCGTTCAGGATCTCCCGCTCCAGCCTCGGTCTCAAAGAACGGTCCTTCAGCTTGGCGATCAGCGCCTCCGGGCCGCCTTCATGCGCCCAGGGCGGAATGATTGTCGCTAAATCGTTCTGGCCAGCACGGTAGGGATAGACGTTGGCTTGCACCTGTGTGCCCTCCTCGCGCGCCCGCGTAATCTCAGCGATCAGCTTCGGCATCTGTCCCCACATGGAATGCTCGGCGATCTTCAGATGGATGATGTCTACCGGGACCCCCGCCTGTTTGCCAATTTCTATTGCTTCCGCGACGGATTCAAAAACTCCCTTGCCTTCTGTCCGCATGTGGGTGGAGTAGCTTCCCCCAAAGGGCGCCGCCGCGCGGCACATCTCGATCAGCGTATTTGTGTCAATCCACGATCCCGGCGGCCCACTCAGCGAACTGCTCACTCCCAAGGCTCCCTGCGTCATGGCGTCTCTTACCAGCGCCCGCATCTGGTCCAATTCGGCGGCGGTCGGTGGTCCAGCCTGTTCGCCTTTCACGTAAGTCCAGATTTGACCGGATCCCACATAAGTTGCCACGTTTGTGGAGATTCCCTGGCGTAGCAAGCGCGCGAAATAACCAGTAAAATCAGTCCAATCGGGAATGCCGCCTCCCGGCAGTACACGCTTTGAAGCCGGAGTCTGCTTCCCGCCAATCGGCCCCGCTGACAGGCCTTCTCCCAGCACCATCGACGTTACTCCTTGGCGGATCATGCTCTGCGCGTTTCCGTCCGCAATCAGCGTGTAATCCGAGTGATTGTGCATGTCAATGAAGCCGGGTGCAACGGTGAGTCCGGATGCATCGATAACGCGCTTCACCTTTACTGACCCTAGATGGCCCATGGCAACAATCCGATTGCCGCGGATAGCGATGTCTCCGATGAAGGATGGGTTTCCGGTACCGTCCACGATCCGGCCACCCTGAATCAAGAGATCGGCACCCTCGTTTAGCCCCTGCGCCGAAAGGGAGCTCGATGCTATCGGAAACGTGATAGCCAGGATGAAAGCAAAGATCGTACGCACGAGAGACAGTGTATCTATCGAAGGCCGGCCGACTGGTTCACTCGCGTTCAAGACTGCTCGCGGACTTCCTCTCAACCCATTCGTTCTTGGCTCAAACTGAGCCGAGAGCCGATACATCCCAGGAGGCATCGGCTGAGATGGTCACGTTAGGTCCCGTGTAGACACGCCGCACTTCCTCTACGTTCAGCCGGTTGTTTGAGGCGTCCAGCGCTCCTGCAAGATGGATTCGTCGAGGCGCTGATTGCTCGGCTAACAACGGAAGGTCAGTGGAGTGATATAGATTCCAGGTGAAGTTCGATAGCGGCTGTTCGCAGTTCTCCGTTTTAAGGACGGACTGGAAAGATACCAGCCCGCCCGCCAAGTAAAGGGAGCTTGCACTCTTGGCTAAGGAAAATGCGAAGAGCGCCGGAACGGTCAAGCGGCCGCGGGCAGCAATCACCACGCTCTGTTGTCCGGCAGGTACTTCATTTGCCAACGCACTTAAGAGCGCCACAATATCTGCCACCCGCTGGGCCAGCAGTGAATCGCCAAGGATCAACGAAGCCCAAGCGAATTCCTCTTCTGCCTCATGTTCCACGGTGTACCCGGGATTGCCGGGGCCAACCTCGGGGCGGCTGTCTCCCATTCCCCGCACATCAGCCGCATACACTCGTCGGCCCGCACTTGCCAGTTGATGATAAAGCCCATCTTCATGCGACTCGGCATTTCGTCCCCGATCGTCCAGAATCAACAGGGGCGGCTGATTCAGATCGCCACGCACCGGCAGGAACGACCAGACCGGAATCCAAACTCCGGTCGCTGAATTCACTTCGGCGGCAGCAAGTTTTATCTTTCCGAGAGAGACTGCACTTAACGTACTAAGCCTGAAATCTCCGGCCGAAATCTTCATCAGTTCCTCTGCCGATGATTTCTTGGGTTTGGTTTGCGTGGCCTGCTGCCTTATCCAGTCGAATGGCCGAAGGCTGCCGAAGTCGCGATTCACATTTCCGCTTTGGCCCACCCAAAGAGTATTTTCCCGCTCCGGGGCCACCGGTGGTTCCTGGGAGATGATGCGATCAGATTTCATCAGCCAGCGTTCGAACCATTGATAGATCCCCAGCCGCAACGAGTATGTCAAGCCATGCGGCATCGGTGTGCTGTTCCAACCCAGATGATCAGATTGGCCAAGAATCTTGTAGATATTCGCCAGATGCTCGAATTGCTCCCGTCCATCGTCGAGATAGCGCGGGGAATAAGTACCGAAGAAATCGTGCGCACTTACTTGCACGAGCAATGGCTTAGGCGCCAATGGATAGAAAAGATCCCAGCGATCGAAACCGAGCGGACCAGAACCAATGAGATCCTGCTCCGCGTCATCCGTGGAGCCGGGTGCTTGAAATTTTGCGCAGGCGACATTCTCCGTGTTGCCGGAAGATACCGCCGCAGCGGAAAGGCGATCATCCGCGCAAGCCAGCAGCATGGTCAGCGTTGCGCCGCCGGATTGCCCAGTGGAGGCAAGCCGCTCCCGGTCAACGAGCGGATGGGCAGCGAGATAGTCCAGACTCCGAATCGCATCCCAGACCTGATAGCGAGCGGCTGAAACACCCAATAACAGAAACTGTTTGCCAGGTACATTGTGTTCCTCATCAACCGATGACAGCCGGGTGCTCGTTCCGGAGCCATCGGGATAATTGATCCGTTCGCCCTGACCCATTGGATCGAAGGCGAGAACAAGGTATCCAAGCCGGGCGAGCCCTTGACAACACTTCTGATAATTGGCGTATGCTTTGCCGCTTGCCGCGTGTCCCATTTGAAAGAGAACACCCGGAAAGGGCGGTTTGTTGATGCTGGGAATGTAAGTGTTCGCCGCGATGAAAACGCCTGGCTGGCTTTCATAAACAACTTTCTCCAGGCGGTACCCTTCGCGATCAATTTGTCCCGTCATTCGCGCGTTTAATGGCGTCCGCTCCGGCTGACCGCCAATCAGGTTCCAGAACGTCTCGCGGACCCATGCCTGCCGTTTGTGAATGGCGGGTACGCCAGTCAGGAGCGATAACTGCCGATTCCGTTTGGCATACGCCTGCTGCGCAAGGCCGGCGAGGTAAGTAGGCAGGCACTTGGAATAGTCGCGATAATAATATCCGGATAACTGAGCCGCACGCAATTGGTGCCGCACTGCGCAGCAGCAGCCAATAATTCCGCACAGCCATTCGCGGCGAGAGCAATTAGTCATCTGAGCCAAGCATCATTCTACTGACGAGGCGTGGTGGTTAAGGCGTCATGCATGGTCAATGGCGCGCGCCACCCGATGAGCGGAGCGGGTCGCCGCCTCCATGCCCCAGTTCATGTTGTCGCAATAAGCACCGGCGAAGTAAACGCGCCCTACCGGCTGAATACTGGCCGGCCAGAATTTCTTCAATTGCCCGGGCCTGTAATCGCGAGCCTGGCAGGCCATCGCCCATTTGTCCTGCTGCCAATCGACAGCCATGACCTTATCGATATCCGCCGATTTGCCTGGATAGTAGCGTTTGAAGACGCCGTAGGCTGCAGTGGCGGTGACGCCTCCCTGCGCGGTGCCGATCAGCAGACCGCGGTCGGTCGCCACGTCCTGCGCCATGGGCCAAAGCGGCCCTAGTAGTGAACTGCCGAACTCCATGTTCCCGCTGTAACCATCGCGCTTCCAGAATTTTGATCGCGACTGGAAAATCGGCCGGGTCTCTACCGTGTAAGGCATATTTACAATGGCGTACTGCTTGTTTTCAGGCCACGCGGGAGTAACCGTAATGGCGCGCAACATCACAGCGCTCATGCAGCAAACGAGATAATCTGCTTCGAACTTCTTCTCTTCACCACCTTCGCGACACATGACAACTACACCGGAGTCCGCATGCCGGATGTGTGTCACGGCGCAGTTTTTCCGAATGCAATTGCCGAGCCGAGCAGCGAATGCATCCGGAAGCATCTGATTTCCGCCCTTCAGTCGAAAGAGTTCGTGCGGGTTTGAAGGCGTTCCGCGCAGCCTGAGAATTGCCTGCCGCCAGATGCCTTGCAGGGCTGAATCATCCGATCCAATGCTTTCGATTGCAGCCGACGAAGCACCGTCCTGCCGCAAGAGGCTGGTGACGGTCTGCGCGTCCATAGAATCCAAGCCCACGCCAAAGGGCTGGTACTCGTCTGTGATCTTCTCCATGTAGCGCTCGAAATAAAGGTCGGACAAATCGCCGTCGGGCTGAGAAGTCAGAAACGCGATCTCGCGCTTGTTGAATCCCTGCGCACTAAGGACACGCGGCGATTGCGCTTCCGCTCGAGGAAGCATGCGCCCGTTCACAACCTGCAGGATGTTCTCCCGATGCGGATACGGCAATACCGGCAGATTGAACTCCTTCACGTATTGGTGAAAGAGTTCGTAGCCGGGCTTAGTGAAATGCTCCGCTCCGGCATCAGCATAGAGTCCATCCGCTAGGCCTTCACGAAGCGTTCTGACATGTCCGCCGGTACGTGCCGACGCTTCCAGAACAATTGTTTCGTGTCCCCGCTTGTTCAACTCCCACGCGCAAGCCAAACCTGCAAGGCCGGCGCCCGCAATAATCACTCGCTTCTTGCGGCCAGCGGCAATGCCGGGCCACGGGGCAAGAACATCGACCAGCAAAGCAGAAAGCTTGAGTAGATCTCGCCGATCCATGGATGATGGCATCTATTTCGCCCCCGATAAAGGACATGTTCTCATTGACTCTGTTAACTTAACCTTTTCCGATCCCATGTTATTTTCAAAAGCCTCTGCTGCGTTTGCGGCGTTCCTGTTTCTGCCATCTTTGGCAATGTGCGCAACGGTAATTGTAAGACCCACCGAGATTAAAGACGTTCTCGTGAACCCTGGAATGGGAGTTCAGACCTTCCAGCGGTATAACGGCGATGCCTTGAACCAGGGGGTGGAGTGGTCCGAAGAGGGGCCAGTGCGTGTGCTTGACACGCCCGCCAAACCGCCCGATTTCCCGCAATCGACGGTCGCCTACTGCCGCTGGCACTGGGCGACCCTTGAGCCCGAACAAGAGAAAGTACATTGGGAGATTATCGATCTCGCCTTAGCGGAAGCTAAGCGGCATGGACAGCGCCTCGCGATTCGTCTGATGCCCTATGATCCGAAACACCAACTGCCTGAATGGTACCGGAACTCGGGTGCAAGGCGGGCAAACACGGCGACATCCAAGGACAGCGACATTTGGCAGCCCGACTTCAGCGATCCGCTGTATTTCAAAGACTGGAGTGCGCTGGTGGAGGAAGCTGGACGGCGCTATGACGGGAATCCGGACCTGGATAGCGTGGATATTTCAACGGTGGGCTATTGGGGGGAAGGCTGGAGCGAATACATGCCCGAATTCGCTGTGCAGAAAAAGCTCATCGACGTCTATTTCAAAGCCTTCCGGCACACACGCTTGTTGATGAACTTTGATGAACCGGAGGCTCTGGCATACGGAACTTCGAAAGCCGCGGGCTGGCGTTTCGACTGCTGGGGCAACATGCATAAGGGTTGGTCTGAAATGCTTGATTCCTATCCGGAGCAGATTGCGCGAACCGGGATCCAGGATGTATGGCGAAGGGCGCCTGTGTCGATGGAAACGTGTGGAGTGCCGGAATCGTGGCGCAGGGACGGATACGACGTGAATTACATCATCAGCGAAGCGCTGCGCTGGCATGTCAGTACAGTCAACCTGAAATCCAGCGCCGTTCCGGATGCGTGGAAGAGTCAATTCGAAGACTTTGAGCGGAAAATGGGTTACCGCTTTGCCCTCCGGCGAGCCGAGTGGACCGATAATGTGCGACCTGGACAAGCGCTTGGTCTGACGACTTGGTGGGTGAATGAGGGAGTCGCCCCGATGTATCAACCGTTCGTCCTTGCGTTTCGGCTTCGCTCAGCCGGATCCTCAGTGATTCTGCGGACGGCTGCGGATTTGCAAAAGTGGCTGCCGGGCGACGCAGTCTTTGAAGATCCGCTGTTTGTGCCTCAGGATCTCGCGCCCGGCACTTATGAACTTAGCGTCGCTATGCTTGATCCGTTTACGTTGCAACCCGGCATTCGCCTCGCAATCGAAGGTCGCGGGAATGACGGCTGGTACCCGCTGGGCAATCTTCGCGTAAGCCGGTAATAAGCAGCATAATAAAGCTTACCGGGAGGTAACATGCACGAAACACATCGACAAGCGGCCGAACAACACAAGCTTGCAGCGCAGGCGCATAGAACGGCGGCCGAACATCATGAAAAGGGAAACGAAGGCGAAGCTCACTGGCATGCTGAACGAGCAGGTGAATATTCCCAACATGCGTACAAATTAGCCAAAGAGGCTGAAAGCAAGTCCGATCAGATTGTGAGTCTTTAAGAGTATGTCGAACCGATACAACAACGGATCCCACTACGAGAACCATCAGCGAGCGGCCGAAATGCACGAAAAGGCTGCTCATATGCACGAGATGGCGGCACAGCACGGAAAGCAGGATCACCTGACAGGAAAGGAGCATTCGCGCCAAGCTCTGGAACATTCACGCCAGGCCTATGATCACACCCGGGAGTTATTAGAAATGGCGGGAACACGAACGCCAAAGACTGAGGAAGAAAGCAGTTCGTAAAAACTCCCGCACTACTCGCCGGGTCTGTGCTCCGAACTTGCCTTGAGCTCGAGAGACTCCTAAAGTCAGCCGGGCAGGAACATGCGGATGGCAGCGGCCGCCATGAGGGCAGTCGCGACCCAACCTAAGATGACTAGCGAACGGCCAGCCGTAAAAGCGCCCATTACCGCTTTATTTGATGACAGCAAGATGATGACAGCCATCAAGGGCACGGCAACGATACCGTTGATCACGGCGCTCCAAAACAATGCTTTCATCGGACTGATGGGAGAGTATTGGATTCCGAGTCCAGCTAGTACGCTGACAGCAATCACGCCGTAGAAGCCCCGCGCATCGGTTGCCTTGCGTTCCAAGCCCCAGGTCCAGTTCATGGCTTCGCAAAGTGCATAACTGCCCGAACCCGCAAGCACGGGCACGCCGATGAGTCCAACTCCGAGAATGCCAAGGGCAAAGACGAAGAATGCAAAATTCCCTGCCAAGGGACGAAGCGCGCTGGCAGCCTCCGCGGCCGTATTGATATCGGTGATTCCGGATACGTGCAGGGTGACTCCAGTGGCCAAGATGATGAAGTACGCAGCGAGGTCGGAGTAAAACATGCCGCTCCAGGTGTCCCATTTGATGCGCCGCAGTTCCCTGCCCGCGATGGCCGAGCCTTCGACGAGAGGCTTGCTCCCTTTGGCCAGCATGTCTTCAACCTCTTCGGATGCCTGCCAGAAAAAAAGATAAGGGCTGATGGTGGTGCCGAACACGCCAACGATGACGGCCGCAGCTCCCGCATTCCAAGTGAATTGCGGCCAAATGGTGTGGAGCGCCACCTGGCCCCAAGGCACGTGAACCGTGAACAAGACTGCGCCGTAAGCGAGCAACGAGAGCGTAAGCCATTTCAAGAAGGAAACATAGCGATGGTACGGAACAAAGATCTGCAACAGTAATGTTAGGAAGACGAAGAATGCGGTCATCAGATGTCGATTGAAGCCAGTGACCAATTGGGCAACTTCTCCCATGGCGGCTACGTCGGCAGCGATGTTTAGAGTATTGGCAATCAGAAGCAGGAACACAACAACCTGCAGAACAAGGGGCGGAAAAGCGATTTTGATATTGGCTGACAGACCTTTGCCTGTGACGCGACCCATTCGCGCGCACATGCTTTGAACGGCAATCATAAGGGGAAGAGCCAGGGGCATGGTCCAAAGCATGTTGAGACCAAATTGAGCACCGGCTTGCGAATAGGTGGCAATACCGCTTGGATCGTCGTCTGCTACACCGGTGATGAGGCCGGGACCAATACGCGATAAGGGATGTTCTTTTAAGCGATTCCAAACAGCCTGGAGTTTATGAGAGCCCTTTCGTTTCATTCCGGACGAGGAGGATGTTGGCATGCCCGTCGTTATTCTCTTACAGAGGGGTCAGACTCTTGATGCCCCAAGGATCTTCGAAAGCCGATCAGGATTGGCTGCTGGAGGCATAAACTGAGAGTACTCGCCAACAAGCGAAAGGCGCTCACGCTGCTTCAAGGATGAAGATTCACTCAAAAGATTTCCGATTCACAGGCAAGAAAATCAGACTTAGCGAATGGGCTACTTCGGTGAAGCCATTTTGTGACTCCAAGGAACAGTATCAGCAGTTGCTGGAGTCCCATGTAAAGGAATTAAGCGAGAGGCAGCGCATGCATTACGCAGCCAACCGTTACGCCCTTCTGCTAATTTTTCAGGGGATGGATGCGGCCGGCAAGGATGGCGCCATCCGCCATGTCATGTCCGGAGTCAATCCGGCGGGTTGCCAGGTCTTCTCTTTCAAACAGCCAAGCTCCACGGAACTGCAACACGACTTTCTCTGGCGCACCAATATTTGTTTGCCCGAACGAGGGCGGATCGGCATCTTCAATCGCTCCTATTATGAGGAGGTCCTGGTTGTTCGAGTCCATCCCGACATTCTCCGCAGTCAAGGCCTTCCGCCGGAATTGTGTGATGAGAGAACGATCTGGGACGAAAGGTATCGCTCCATTGTTGACCTGGAGCGCCATCTCCACCACAATGGAACGCGTGTTGTAAAGTTCTTCCTTCATCTATCGAAGGAGGAACAACGCAAACGTTTTCTGGAGCGAATCGAAGAACCCGAAAAGAACTGGAAGTTCAGCCTTTCGGACACTCATGAGCGAAAGTATTGGAAACAATATAGGGAAGCGTATGAAGATTGCCTAAGGGCCACGAGTAACCGATACGCGCCATGGCACATAGTTCCGGCGGATGACAAGGAGAATGCCCGCTTAATCGTGTCCCAAATTGTCCTGGATGCGCTGGAAGATCTGAAACAGGACTATCCGAACACGACCCCTAAACGCAAGCGCGAATTGGCGTCAATCCGAAAAATGTTGCTGAAGTAGAGGCTTAGCCCAAAAGCATCTTGAAGCTTTTGAATGTTCAAGTCACACCGATCAGATAAGAGTGCCTATCCAGTAAGTCGCGCGTCAACCTTATACGGGAAGCTCGGAGCTAAGTAACATTCATCACAATAATTCCTTTCGTCCGGCACGTCGAGGGGATTGATCGAGTGCTACAGTGCTATCCATATCTCAGTGATGATGCTTTTTGAGCAGGAGCACAAAGATGAGCTGCTGTAATAGCAATCCGTCCAGCAGTGGCCATTTCATGATGACTAGCCGGCTATTGATCTATGTCTTCCTGACCCTGGCCTTCCCGCTAACGCGCGCTCAAACCCTCCGAAATGAACTTCGCTTGATCGAAGTCGATCCAGGACATTCGCATCTCAGCAGCCTGCACAGCAGGTCTCTGCCGGGAGTGTCGAATGAAGTTCATATTTACTCTCCCCTAAGCCCGGAATTGGCCTCCCACCTGGCAGCGCTTGCTCGTTTCAATGCTCGCGAAAGCGAACCTACTCATTGGGCGGTTCGCCTCTTTGCCGGACCGGACTATCTGAAAGGTTTCAGCGAAGAGGTTCGCGGCAATATCGTCGCCTTGTCCGGCAAGAACGAAAAGAAGATCGGTTATATCGAGGCAGCGCTGATGGCTGGGCAGAACGTGTTCGCCGATAAACCATGGATCATCTCTTCCTCTGACTTGCCCAGGCTCGAAGCGGCGTTGAAAATGGCGAATGCAAAGCATCTTGTCACATACGACTGGATGACATTGCGCGGGAACAAGGTGTACCAGCTTCAGCGGGATCTTTTGATGGACGCTTCCGTTTTTGGAAGACCCGAGGCGGGGACCGCGGAAAACCCGGCAGTTCGTTTGGAGAATCTGCACTCTCTGCTGAAGTTCGCAAACGGGGTCCCCCAACAACGCCCCCCTTCTTTCCTGGATATCCAGCAGCAAGGTGAAGGGCTGGCAGACGTGGGAACTCATTTGGCTGACCTGGTTCAATGGAGCCTGTTCCCGAACCAAGCGATTTCTTACCGCCGGGACCTCCATGTCCTCAAGGCTGACCGATCTCCGCTGATTCTGACGTTAGACCAGTTCACTCGCTTGACGGGTCAAACGACGTGGCCGGCTTATTTGAAGTCCTCGATTGTGGATAACAAGCTCAAGTATTTCGCAAACGGATCCTGCGTCTATTCCATTCGAGGCATTTACGTCCACTTGAAGGTTGGCTGGCAATTCGAAGCGCCTCCTGGCGCGCAAGACTCTTACTTCACCTCTTATCTCGGGACCCAGTCGTCTATCGAATTGAGGGCGGGCGCAAATGAAAACTACGTTCCCGAAATATTTGTGACGGCGAGAGAGGGCGTTGACCCCGCGCTACTCGAAGCGAACCTTAAGCGTGCACTCGTGCGGCTCAACGATAAGTACGGCGAACCTTCCGTCGAAAAAACAGGCCACACGTTTCATGTGCTGATTCCAACGTCCGATCGTGACAGCGACGATCTCTACAACATTTTCGAACAATTTGCCGGATACGTACGAGATCCCAAGACGTTCCCGGCATTTGAGAATATAAATCTGTTGGCCAAATACTATCTCACGACCACGGCCGTTGCGATGGCTCAATCGCAGCAATGATCGAAAGAAGCTGCCGCAAGCTGATCCTTTGATAGCAATCTACAGGAGAAAGGACTCAATTCAATGAAACTAACTCGCCGCACATTTGTGCAGGCATCCGGGATAACCGCCTTGAGTGCAAGCCGCGTTTGGGGCAGCAACGACCGCATCAATATTGCCATTGTCGGAGTAGGAAGCCGTGGCCAGGACCATATAAAGGGATACGCAAAGCAGCCGGACGCGAATATCTACGCGCTATGCGACGTGGACCAGGCAAATCTCGAGCGAAGCCAGGCTCACGTCCAACAGCTCACAGGGACAACGCCGAAAGGGTTCAAAGACATGCGCGATGTCTTTGCCGATCAAAACGTTCAAGCCGTGTCTATGCCTTTGCCCAATCACTGGCATTCACTGGCGACGGTCTGGGCTTGCCAGGCGGGCAAGGACGTCTATATAGAAAAGCCGGCTTCTCACGATCCATACGAAGGTAAGCAAATGGTGGCAGCGGCCCGAAAGTATGGACGCATGGTGCAAGTTGGGTCGCAAGGTAGAAGCGCCGCGCATAAGATCCGCGCCATCCAGATGCTGAAGGATGGGGCCATCGGCCAAATATACATGGCCAAGGGATTGTGCTTCAAGCGAAGAAAGTCAATCGGCCACACTCCGAACGAACCAATTCCCGCGGGCGTTGATTGGGACAAGTTTCTTGGACCTGCGCCGATGATTCCGTTTAGCAAGAACCGCTTTCTTTATAACTGGCACTGGTTCTGGGATACCGGTAATGGAGATATTGGCAATCAGGGAGTTCATGAGATGGACATTGCCAGATGGGGGCTCGGCGTCGATTATCCGAATGCTGTCGTCGCAAGTGGTGGCAAGTATGTCTATGACGACGATCAACAAACACCCAACACACTGCTGGCTCGCTTCGATTACGGTGACAAGGAATTGATCTTCGAAGTTCGAGGACTTCAGACAGGTTCGGAAGGCCAATTGGCTTCGGGCTCCGACGGCAACACGGTGGGCGATCTTTTCTATGGTAGCGAGGGCTGGCTATCTTTGGATAATCAGGGTTATCGGCTTTTTAAGGGCGATCCTGCCAAATTAGTTCAGTCTGAGAACGCGGGCGAAGATCCACTCGGTCCTCACTTAGCGAACTTCCTGGGCGCGATACGAAGCCGGCGATACCAGGAACTCAATGCTGAAGTCGAAATCGGCAAGGTATCGGCAGATCTCTGCCACCTGGCGAATATCAGCTACCGGCTGAAAGGGCAGACGCTCAAGTTCGATCCACAAAGCAAGCAATTTGCCGATGAGGCGGCGAATCGCCTAGCCCATCCGGATTATCGCGCGCCATACCTCATACCCCAACTAGCGTGAGTCGTGGAGCTATGCTTTTTATCGCGCCTTATGAGGATTGCGGCGGCTCTGCGTCTAATTCACGGGTCAATCCGCAGCGTCGACGCACTTCCTGATTACCTCAAGCCGCTCTTCGTTACCGCTTCTGAGACCGGCGTTCGCGAAGGCGAGCTTTTGAAAATCCGCTGGGATCATGGCGAAACCAAGAACCAGCACGGACGCATTGTGCCCATCTTTGAAGGGGATAGGGCCAAATGGCTCAGATTGGCGCAGGACATCGTCTACGGCTGCCCCTACGTGTTCTCCCATGCCGGAGAGCGGCGGGTGTTCCCGGCTTTCTATGGCATTCCTTGCGGAGAACCGCCGTTCGCAACCTTCGCCGGGCCGGTGTTGATCAATCGGTTCGCATGAAGATGGGGGATGGAAACGGGTAAAAATGGAGTCAGAACCTGGACGATGACGACATTTTGGAAGCGGCCAAAAGGAGGCGCTTTTAGACCAAAGCTAGCATTCCCCTAAATTCCAAATTTCTGATTGTCTGCAAGTTGCTGGTGCGGATGAGAGGACTTGAACCTCCACTTCCTTGCGAAAACTAGTACCTGAAACTAGCGCGTCTGCCAATTCCGCCACATCCGCATGTGAACTCGACAACACCATTGTAATCTACGTGCTAACATCAGCCGCAAGATTATGTTTCGATGTGTTAGCACTCTCCTCTTAGCGGGCTTGTTCAGCGGAATTTATGGGAATTCCAATCCCCAGCCGGTGTCATTAATCCTCGATACCGACATCGGCAATGACGTAGACGACGCGCTCGCCTTAGCCATGATTCACAGCCTTGAAAATCGCGGCGAAGTTCACCTCCTGGCGGTCACAATCACAAAAGACAACCGCTTCGCCGCTCCCTATGTGGACTTGGTCAACACTTTCTATGGAAGGCCGGACATTCCCATTGGCGTCGTCCATCGCGGCAAAACGCCGGATAACGCGCCCATGCTGCAAGTGCCGGCGGAAAAACGGGATGCGCAAGGCCACTACTTGTATCCGCATAAGCTCACCGACGGCTCTCAGGCTGTCGACGCGGTGAAACTCTTGAAGCAGGTCTTGAATGGTCAACCTGACGGCTCGGTAACCATCGCGCAGATCGGTTTCAGCACCAATCTGGACCGGCTGATTGCCACGGAAGAAGGCAGAAACCTGGTAAAGCGCAAAGTCAAATTACTGTCGGTGATGGGAGGCAACTTTCAAGAGCCTAAGCCGGAATTCAACGTCGTCACCGACCCTGATTCAGCCAAACATTTGTTTAAGAACTGGCCGACTCCTATTGTGTTCAGCGGCTTTGAAATCGGCTTGCGGATTACGTTTCCCTATGAAAGCATCGCGAAAGACTTCACCTGGACCGCCCACAACCCCGTGGTAGATGCCTATAATCTTTATGTCGGCAAACCGGAAGATCATCCGAACTGGGATTCCACAGCAGTTCTTTACGCCATCCGGCCTGATCGCGGCTACTTCGAGTTGTCCCCTCCAGGCACGGTTACCTTGGGACCGAAGAATGTCACCGTTTTTACAGCACAGACGGATGGAAATTGCCGCTATCTTGTCCTGAAGGACACACAGACAGACCGAATAAAAACATCGATTGCTGATTTAGTCAGTGAACCGCCACAACCGACTCCTGCGGTGCGAACCGCCCGGCGCGTGGCGTTTTAAACACCCTTATCCTCTTACAGGTAAAATCTAAGTAATGCCCGCCATTAGTTCCGGAACCGCTGTGGTTGCTGAAAAGCCCGCTCCGCTGAAATCGCCTTACCTGGTAGTGCTAGCCGCCTGGCTGATTCCTGGCGCGGGTCACTACTTGCTGGGTCGCCGCCTGCGAGGCCTGCTGCTGCTAGCCTCTTCACTTCTCGCTTTTGTGGCAGGTGTTCTGATGCGCGGTCCCCTGTTCCAGCCATCGGGCGGCGCCGATGTTCTTTCACGGCTGATTCAATACGGCGGCTTTCTGGGGGATCTGGCCGTGGGATTGCCCTACCTGATCGCTTCATGGCTGGGTTACGCGCCCCCGGATTCCGCTTCGCATGTGGCTGACTATGGTTCGAAGCTCATTGTGGCGGCGGGCCTGCTGAACATTCTGGCCATGGTTGACGCTTACGAAATCACGACACGCCAAAAGGATTAATGAATGACTTTGAATCTGGATCATTTTGAGGTTTCGCTCCTCTTTGCGTTAACGTCAAGCGTGGTGCTGGGCATAGTAACGAAGAAGACCGACAGCGAGCGCTGGAAGTACGGGCTCTACTGCTTCGGTTGCTTCATGGCCGCCCTCTTCGGAATCGGCTGGTTCATGCGCATCCTCCACGGATAAGATGAAAAGTTTTTACATCGAAACTTTCGGCTGCCAGATGAATGCGCACGACTCTGAGAAGGTTGTGGGCACGCTGGTGGCGAAGGGCTACAGCCAGGTGGCCGAACCCGCGGATGCAGAGCTTGTGCTCTACAACACGTGCAGCATTCGCGATAAGGCTGAACAAAAGGTCTTTTATCGCCTTCAGCAATTTAAAAAAGAAGCAGGCAAAGGCAAAATTTTTGGGGTTCTGGGTTGCGTGGCGCAGCAGGAAGGCGAAAAGATCTTCGAGCGCGCCCCACATGTGAGCCTGGTTGCCGGTTCGGCCAGTTACACAAAGCTGCCGGAACTGCTGGTGCAACTGGAGAACGGCAACAGGCGCGTCACCGGCCTCAGCCTGGATACGACCGATACTTTCGACACGCCCTACACACGGCGAGACAATCCTCATCGCGCTTACATCACCATCATTGAAGGTTGTGACAAGTCCTGCGCCTATTGCGTTGTTCCCTTCACCCGTGGACCCGAGCGCAGCCGCACGAGTGACTCCGTTTTGCAGGAAGCGCAATCGCTGATGAAGGCCGGTTATACCGAAGTTCAGCTTCTAGGTCAGAACGTGAATAGCTACCGCGACCCTTCCGAAGCTGGCCTCGATTTTGCCCAATTACTGGCAAGAACCGGTGAACTGGGGGGCATGCGGCGGGTGCGCTTCACCACTTCGCATCCGCGAGACTTCGTCAAGCCGATTATCGACGCCATTGACGGCAACGAAACCCTTTGCAATCATGTGCATTTGCCGGTGCAGTCTGGTTCTACTAATATCTTGAACCGCATGCAGCGCCTGTATACTCGCGACCGTTACATGCGCTGTATTGAGTGGATGAAGAGCGCCAGGCGGGATATTGCCATCACCACAGACATCATTGTCGGCTTTCCGGGCGAAACCGAAGCGGACTTCATGGCGACTGTCCAAATGGTGGAAGAAGTCGAGTACGACGCGATGTTCATCTTCAAGTATTCGAAGCGTCCGAACACACCCGCGTTGCAATACGAAGATCACATCCCTGAAGAAGAGAAAACGCGCCGTTTCAATGTTCTCCAGGAGCGCCAGCGCGCCGTTCAAATCAAACGCAACGCCCGCTATGTAGGTAAGACGGAACAGGTGCATGTGGAGGGCTACAACCTGGCCACCGCGCAATGGATTGGAAAAACCACTCAGCACAAAACGTTGAATTTCGTTGATCCTGAGATTTCCGCTCCGCAAAATGGGCACACCCTGGTCGGTAAGTATCTGGATGTTCTGGTAACGCGCGCTAGTCCGAATAGTCTGGCTGGTGAAACGGCAAGGAGGCATTAAGTGGAAGTAGAAATGAAGATCCGCGGTCTCATGATGGACCCGATGACGAACATGCCGATTGTTGTTCTAAAGGACATGTCCGGTGAGGCCGTATTGCCAATCTGGGTGGGAATCTACGAAGCGAACGCAATCGCTTTGGAAATAGAAAAAGTGAACACGCCGCGCCCCATGACGCATGATCTCATCAAGGTCTTACTGATGGGGCTTGACGCCACCATTCGCAAAGTGGTGGTAAGCGAATTGAAAGACGATACCTTCTACGCCTTGATCTGGCTGGAATGCAATGGTCAGGTGATGAGCGTCGACTCCCGCCCCAGTGACGCACTGGCGCTCGCCTTACGGCACGATTGTCCGATATTTGTGGATGACCGCGTGTTGCAGACGTCCAAGAATTCAGCCAACGTTTCCGATAAGGTGAACAACGAAGAGCTGAAGAAGTGGCTGGAGAACCTGAACGATGAGGACTTGGGCCGCTACAAGATGTAGCAGCGGCCCGTCCCTCTACTTCGTTCCACCGGTTGCCGCAGCGGCCGCCTTCTTGAAATCTCCGGCTTTCACTATCGACACTTGCGATGGGTCAATCACCGCCCGCATGGCTGAGTTGATGTCATCGGCTTTCAGATTTCTGATCTTGTTTTCAAGCGACTCGTCCCAGGCAAGTGTTCTCTCATCGCGATCGCGCGCGGAAAGAATGCGAGCCAGCGAGCGATCGTCCGAGCGCTGCACCTGCTGAGACTGCAGCCAGCCCACCCGGTCCTCGTCGATTTCTTTGCCGGTAAATCCCTCTGTCAGAGCTTTGCTCAATTCCTCTTTGAATGCTGCTTCCACTTTTGAGATATTCTGCGGAGCCGCAATCGCATAGGCCTGGAACATTCCATCTTCTTCGAATGACTTCGCCGAAAGTGCCGAGCCTACTCCGTAGCTCAGTCCGTCTTTGACGCGAATGCGCGTGGCCAGGCGTGAGTTCAGAAATCCACCGCCCAGCATGTAATTGCCAAGTACCGCGCCCGGATAATTTGGATCGCTATCCTTCAATTTCAGACGAATTCCAGCAACGAACATGGCATTCGCTTTGTCAGGAGTTTCGATGGCTTCGTTGATGGTCGCAACCTTTTCGTACCCGTTTTTGATTCGCTCGTATTTTGCTTTGCTGGTGTAGCTGGCAAACTCCTCATTCAGGGCCTTCTTTACCTCGGCCGCATCAAAATCTCCCACTATGCTGGCTTCAGCATGGTTCGCGCCATAGAAAGTTTTGTAGAACTCGCGAGCATCCTCCAGCTTGACGTTCTGCGTGTCATCCAGCTGCTCTTCAATGCTTTGAGTGCTGCGGATATCCCCTTTGGGGAACGGGTAAAGAGCGCGTTGCAGGCGAATGGAGGCTAGCGCCTGCGGTTCGGCCTTCTCATATTCCAGATTCGTAATTTCAGACTTGCGAACCTGTTCGAACTCGCTGTCCGGAAGGGTTGCCGTTTTCAAAATGCTTCCTGCTAATCGCAGGACAGCCGGCAGCGTTTCGTGCGAAGTCTCGATGCTGACGTTGACTCCTGTGGCGCCCCCGCTAATGTTCATCTGCGCTTTCAGCTTGTCGATTTCATCTTGAATCTGTTGGCGATTCATGGCCACCGTGCCGCGCATCAGTGTGCTGGCTACCAGCGAGCCCACCGCATCTTTGTTCTTGAGGTTTTCCACCGTGCCGAAGTGCAAAGCAATAACGGCATGAACACTGGCGCCTCGCGTTTTCTTTGGCAAAAGCGCGACTTTCATCCCGGATGGCAGCACGTACCGTTCCGTCCGGGATTCAATGTTCTTCGGCGAAGGATCAAACGCCTCTCCCTGCGCAATGGCTGCTTCGCCTTTATAGCCCTTGAGTTCGGCAGCTACGTCAGTCTTGGCCGGAATCTCCGAGCGATCCGGTTTGGCATCCGGAATGAACTCGCCTACGGTGCGGTTCGATGGCTTTAAATATGCGGTCGCCACGCGCTTAACGTCGTCGGGCGTCACGGCTTTGATACGATCTCGATCGAGAAACAACAAACGCCAGTCGCCCAGTTTGATGGATTCACTCAGGAACAAACCCACCCGTTGGGAGTCTTGCAGCGCCAAATCCATTTGCTTCAGCAACCGGGTCTTTGCGCGGTCCACCTCTTCTTTACTGGGCGGTTCCTTAGCGACTCCTGCAATTACATCGAGCATTGTGTTCCGGGCGTCGTCAATCGAATCGGTTTTGCGAAGAATGACGCCGGTTATCAGCAAACCCGGCTCATTCAATGTCATCTCTTCCGCAAAGACCTGCGAGGCTTTCTTGTTATCCACCAGGGCTTTGTAAAGCCGTCCGGATGACTCTTCCCCCAAAATGCTGGACAACACCTCGAGCGCAGGCGTATCCGCATTGGCGCCATCGGGAACGTGATACGCGGCCATGATTCCCTGGATATCCCCAACGCGGCGTACAGTGGTGGTTCGTTCGCCGTCTTGTGCCGGCTCCACGGTGTGAGTCGGAATTAGAACGCGGGTAGGCTTCGGTATTTTGCCGAAGTAGTCGTTTACCAGCGAAACAATCTGGCCTTCATCCACCTTCCCGGAAACGGTTAGGACTGCATTATCGGGTTCGTAAAATTTGTGGTAAAACGCACGCAGGTTCTCCATCGGAACGTGTTCCACATCAGACTTGTTTCCAATCACAGGCCGCCCATAGTTATGGGCGGTGTAAGCGGCGGACATTGTATGTTCGTATAGAACCGAAAACGGGTCGTTCTCGCCCCTTTCGAACTCGTTGCGAACAACCGAGAACTCCTTGTCGAAGTCTTCCTGCTTTATGAAGGAGTTCACCATGCGGTCGGATTCCAAATCAAGCGCCCATTTCAGGTTCACGTCAGACGCATCGAAGCTTTCGAAGTAGTTGGTTCTATCCTCGCTCGTCGTTCCATTCGGGCGCGCGCCATGCTCGGTAAGTTCCTGGGGAATGTTGGTGTGCTTCGGGCTGCCTTTAAATAGCATGTGCTCCAGCAAGTGAGCCATACCGCCTTCACCGGAACCTTCCATGCGGGAACCCACCAGATAAGTAATGTTGACGGTGATAATGTTCTTGGAAGGATCGGGGAACACCAGCAGTTCAAGTCCGTTCGGGTATTTGTATTCCGTGATGCCTTCCACGGAGGCCACCTTAGTGACGCCGGGAGGCAATACGGTCTGCGCTGACAGACAGAGGCAGAGAAGGGCAGAAAGAACAAATCCAATTTTCAAGGGCAGCTCCTGGCAGTCGAATGGAAGCTTCCAGTTTACCCGGTCTAATACTGACGAGAAAGAAAAACGCCCGCCATTACTGGCGGGCGTTCGATATCAGGAAATCTAGCCTGAATTAGTGTCGCTTTTTGCCGGTTTTGGCAGCCGTGGTGGTGGCCACCCCCGGGATGGTCGGATCCTTAAAGGTGAGCATATAAGGATCTTTGGTGTAGCTTTCCACCACGCCGCCGAATTCCAGTTTGTCGCCTACTTTGATTTTCGCCGCTTCGGTGTCCTTTAAAGGAGTACTGAAGAGAATAGTCGCATCCGGAACGGCGGGATCTTGGACACCCAGCGTGACCTTGGAAGGATCGGCAGTGATTACCGTACCGCTGAAATTCTTAACGCCTTCTGCGCCACCGGGGATTTCCGCATCCTTCACATTGCTATTGAAGAACGCCTCGCCTTGATCGCTCTTGAGTTGCGATTGGATAGCGTACCAGAGTTTGAACGCCGGGTCTGTGCCCATTCGTGCATTCATCGCATCCGCTTGAGCGTTGGCAGTCGCCTGGGCGCTCACGATTGAAAAACCTGCCGGCGGAAGAGCACTGGTCTTCGCCTGGTCCAATATCTGGCTTGCCCCATCGGCGCTGCCATGGTACTTGGCGTACGCGTCGTTGAAATAAGCCAGCAGCTTCGTCCGCGTGTCCGCAGGAACTGCGGAAGCTCCCGAGTATTCGCCGGCGCGGGCGTACTCGAACAAGGCATCCGGATACTTCTTGTCGTCCTTGGAGTCAACCAGGAGTCTGGCAAGAACAGCCGAAATGTTTCCCTGCTCCGGGTTCGCGGTCAAACTCGCGCGGTACTCGGTTTCAGCCCCGGCCATATCCTTCTTACTTGTATCCACCCACGCCATCGCATTGTGAGCAACTGCCACAGCCTGGCTCTTTGCCTTCGTCCAATCGTCGGCAGACACGGCTGGGGGCTTCTTAGCGTCGGCGAAGGCTGCGTCAGCGCCATCAATCGCTGCCTTGGCGGCAGTCTCTACGGTGCTCTGCAGGTCGGGAGTGGGATTAGCTCCGCCAACCGCGGGCCCCCAAACCGCAATCAGGTAGTTTGCACGGAAGTTGGACGGATCGGCCTTCAGTAACTCTTTGCACTTATCAATCAGCTTCTGGCGAACTGAAGGGTCGGTGGGAGCAAGCTGCTGAAGCGTTGCCACATAGTACTGCAGGCGGTCCGTCGCGAAATCGCTGGTCGGATACTTGTCCTGCCAAGTATCCAGCAACTGCAGCCGCGCCTTTGGATCAGTAGTCTGGGTAATCTTCAGAAACAGGTCATATTCATCATGATCCTTGTAATTCTTGGTAGTGGCTCCGGCCGCCGGTTGCTGCCCGGCGGCTGGTTGCTGTCCAGCAGCGGGCTGCTGCCCCGCAGCCGCCTGCGCACTCAAAACCGGCACGTTCACAACGCTGGTAAGTAGCGCCAATACTCCGGTGGCGATAACCGGCTTGCTTGCTTTTCGAAAGCAAAAATCCACGACAACCTCCCTGACAGGAATTCTACGTCTCATCAATTTTATATTTTTACGAACTTCTCGGAAAAACGTGCATTCACCAAGTTTGTCAATACTCTGTGCAACCCGGCACTACTTGTAACCCGAATGCAGAAACTGGAGTATAACGAACTCACCAGATACCCGCAACCTTCTTCATTAGTGTAGATGCCGAGTTCATAAAGATGTTCCTGCTGACAAAGGCTATAAAGCGTTAAACTCCCATAACCTTCGGGCAAACCGGCGCAGCTCGTCTCGCGCTTACCGCATGCTATCATCCATGCTTTCATGCGCCCAGTTGATCTCGCGGTCATAGCCGCTTACTTACTGTTCATCACCTGGTTTGGCGCACGATTCAAAAGCCGCCAAGGCACTCTCAAAGACTACTTTCTGGGTGGACGAGGTGCGCCGTGGTGGGCCATTGCGTTCTCGATTGTCTCGGCCGAAACCAGCACGCTCACGGTAATCGGGACACCGGCCCTCTCCTTTGGCGGCAACTTCACTTTTCTCCAGCTCATTCTCGGCTACCTGCTGGGACGCATGCTGATCTCGTGGCTGTTTCTCCCGCTGTATTTCCGCGGAGAGATGTTCACTGCCTATGAGCTCATGCAGCGGCGCTTTGGCCAGCGCATCCGCAAGTTTACGGCGGGTATTTTTCTAATTTTGCGCGCGCTGGCGGAAGGCGTTCGGGTCTTTGCTGTCTCTATCGTTGTGTCTATCGTGTTAGGAACCGGTGAGCTGGTTTCCATCTTCGTGATCGTCTGCCTGACTCTCTTTTATACCTTTGAGGGCGGCATGACCGCCGTGATCTGGACGGACGTCGTGCAGATGTTCCTTTATGTGGGGGGCGCGATCGCCAGCTTCTTCCTGATGCTGCACATGATTCCGGGCGGCTGGCCCCATGTGTTATCGCTCGGCGAGGCGGCGCACAAGTTCCAAATGTTCGATTTCCGCTTTGAGCTCTCCGCCGCTTTTTTCAAAAGGACATATAGCTTCTGGGGCGGATTGCTCGGCGGTTGCTTCCTGACCACGGCCAGCCACGGCACAGAGCAACTTCTGGTGCAGCGCTTGCTGGCAGCCCGCAACGAAAAGGACAGCCGCCTGGCGCTGTTTGCGAGTTGGGTGGTGGTGATGTTCCAATTCACCCTTTTCCTGACAATTGGCGTCCTGCTCTTTACCCTTTACAAAGATTCGGGACGATCCCAACCCGCCGTAGCGGAGCGGATTTATCCCGATTTCATTTGGCATTACCTGCCGACCGGCTTGGCAGGACTGGTGATTGCCGCTATTCTGGCAGCGGCCATGTCGAACCTGAGCGCCGCGCTGAACGCGCTCGCGTCCACCACCATCATGGACTTTGTAAAGCCCCTTTTCCCCGGACTGAGCGAGCCTTACCTGCTAAAACTGGCCAAGTGGGCCACCATCGGGTGGGGAGCCATTCTCTTCAGTGTGGGTTTGCTGGCGCGGCATTGGGGAAGCGTGTTGGAAGCGGGGCTGTCTATCGCATCCGTCCTATACGGCGCCCTGCTTGGCGTGTTCCTGTTAGGAGTATTGACGAAGCGTCCAGGCGAGTGGGCGGCCATCATTGGCATGAGCGCCGGACTGCTGACTACTTTTTTGCTCAGGCCGTATGTGGCTTACACGTGGTACGTCATCACCGGCTCGCTCGCAACACTCTTAGTTGGATATCTTTCTGGTCTGGCGCTGCCCCGTTCCTCAAAGCCGGATGAATTGATGAGATCGGTCTAAAGGAGACTGCAATGGAAGGTTCAGCCGCGAAGGCGACGCTCAAGCGCGCCCTGGGACTTTGGAGCGCCGTATCGATTGTGATCGGCACAGTGATCGGAAGCGGTGTCTTCCTGGTGCCCTCCACCATGATCGCCAAACTAGGCTCAGTAAAGATGTTGTTTGTGGTTTGGGTGGTCGCTGGGCTCCTGAGCCTTTTCGGGGCGCTCACCTACGCTGAGCTGGCAGCCGCTATGCCGGAAGCGGGCGGCGAATATGTGTACCTGCGAGCTGCGTACGGCCCATTCTGGGGCTTCCTTTATGGATGGACGCAGTTCTGGGTTGCCAAGAGCGGCTCCATCGCCACACTGGCTGCCGGCTTTTACACGTACCTGTCTGCGTTTGTCCCTTCGCTCGCTCAGCCCGTTGTCATTTTGCCCTTTCATATTGGGCCGGGTGGCAGCCTGCTGGAAATTCATTATGGCCAGCTCGTTGCCATTGGAGTGATTCTTGTCTTGGCCGGCGTGAATTATATGGGTGTCCGCTCCGGCGGCGGCCTGCAAATTCTAGTCACTATCGTCAAAATGCTGGGCATCGCTGCCATCATCGTCGTCGGACTCTTCTGCGGACGCGGAGATGTGGCGCATTTCAGCCAACATATTCCCGCCGTCACAGGCATTGCGGGCTTTTTTGCCGCCATGGTCAGCGCCCTCTGGGCTTACGACGGCTGGAATAACGTCAGCATGGTTTCCTCGGAGATCATTTCGCCAGGCAAGAACCTGCCACGCGCGCTCATTTACGGAACAATCGCCGTCATCGTCACCTACCTGTTGATCAATGTTGCGTATTTCTATGTTTTGACTCCCGAACAGGTGGCGGGAACCCACCGCCTGGCGGCCGACATGATGACGAGCCTTTACGGCACGGGCGCCGGGAAAGCTGTTTCCATTGCCGTGCTTATCTCCATTTTCGCTGCCCTGAATGGGTCCATTTTGACCGGGGGCCGGGTACCCTACGCCATGGCGCGCGACGGCCTCTTCTTCAAGTCCATCGCCACCGTTCAGCCGAAATTCAGAACGCCCGGCAATTCCATGATTTGGCTGAGTTTATGGTCATCTGTTGTGATTTTGAGTGGATGGTACGACGATTTGTACAATTTCGTCATTTTTGGCAGCTGGATTCTTTACCTGATGACAGCAGTTTCGGTATTTGTCCTCCGTTGGAAGCAACCTGAATTAGCGAGACCGTACCGGGTATTGGGCTATCCAATTGTGCCAGTACTCTTTGTGGCTGTAGCAGCACTTTTGCTGATAAGTACTCTGCAAACCAGGCCCAGAGAGTCCTTCATGGGCCTGATTTTGATGGGAATGGGTATTCCATTTTACTTTTACTGGAGTCGCCGAGAGCGAAATTCAACATCTTAAGGCGGTACTCACAGGACTTTTGGAGGAATATATAATCTCCTATTACCTTGAAATTCCTCACCTTACTTCGTAAACTTCGAACGTAATAAGACAGCGGGATATAAGAATTCCCGCGTGCGATTGGGTTGAGTAGCATCAAGGGGAGGTCCGTATTTTGGACGTCGACAAAATGCTCGCTGAGTTACGGCTCGAGCGGGAACAAATAGAAGAAGCAATTTTGACTTTGGAACGTTTAGCGCGTGGCAGAGGCAGGCGCAGAGGCCGGCCGCCGGCATGGCTGAAAGGGTCGGCAGAACTTGTCGAACATATGGAGACTGGCGGAAGCGATGGACCAACTAAGAGTTTTTCGTTCCCACAGGAACCTCGCCGGCGGGGCAGACCGCCGGGTAGCGGCAGCAAAATGAAACTGGTAGCGCAAGCTGCGGAGGGCTAACGTTTTCCGGTTTTAGTTTTTCGGGCCGACGCTTTCCGAGCGGCCCGCCAGTGGTTTGACTGTCGGCCCACCGCAAACGCCTACGCCGGTATTGAGCAGGGCGTTCAAGAGATTGAAGAGAACGGCATAAACGACCTGCTCTGAAATAGGCTGTCTGCCCGGCATGCGAAACGTGCCGGGCAGTTCTTTGGTAATTTGCAATTTGACCGAATGGGGCAGAGCTCGCCCCTGCCGGTCCTTGGTATTCGCTAACGAGAGCGGCGTCTGAAGAATAGAGCCGTTTTTGCCGTCGACGTAAAACTGGCAACGGGAAAACCAGCCCAGGTTCCCTGGGTCGGCGGCGTCGAATAGCAGCAGGGGAGCTTGACGGTCCTGCGCCTTCAGTTCAATCGACATCACGCGGCCGCGATCGTCAATCTTGTATTCGAAGCCCGCCTGTTTTGCGATGTTGCCGACAAACTCGGGATCGATTTCCAGCAAAAGATATTTATCCGGACCTGCTTCGAGCACTTGCATCTTGCAGATACAATCCTAACTCGTTTGAGCAGCGGTGTGTTGCGCCGCAATAAGCGGCAATAGATCACAGTAAGTGTTGTAGTTGGCGTTGCTGAACTGCACAAGTTTTATGGTGTACCGCCAGGAAGCGTTCTCCCGCACTGCTTCAGCAATGGCTGTTAGCGCCGTCTTCGCCGCTTCAGCAACAGGATAGCCGTAGACGCCGGTGCTGATAGAAGGAAAGCTGACGCTCTGGCAGCCATGTTCGGCTGCAAGCCGCAGCGCAGTCTTGTAACAGGACGCCAGCAGTTCCGCTTCGCCATGGTTGCCCCCGCGGTAAACCGGCCCGACCGCATGGATCACAAACTGGGCGGGCAATCGGCCAGCAGAGGTGATGACAGCGCTTCCTGTCGGGCAACCGTCGTATTTCTTCAGTTCTTGCATGAGTGTCGGACCAGCGGCCGAGTGAATCGCGCCATCGACACCGCCTCCGCCAGCCAGCAGCGAATTGGCCGCATTAACGATGGCGTCTACAGGTATCTGTGTGATATCGCCTTGCAGCACTTCAAGAGTGCAGGTGCCGATCGTAATTTGTTTAGCGGGCATTAAAGCGAAGCGGCAATCGCTTCGAGCAGGAAATCCACAGCAGCATCGTTGGCAAGCGGCCCCATGGTGCCAATGCGCAGGATCTTGCCCGCAAGCTGCCCCAGGCCACCGGCGATTTCGATTCCGTATTTCGCCATTAACCTATCGCGGAGCTGCGCTTCATCAACACCGGCCGGGGGCGTGACGACGCTCAAGTGCCAGATACGATTTTCTTCGCCGGGAACAAGCGGCTTGAACCCGAGTTTCACAAGGCCCTGCATCAGACGTGCGCCGGCTCGTTGGTGACGATCCCAGCGGTTGCGCAAACCTTCTTCTTCTACGGCGGCGAGACCTGCGTGCAGTGCATAAAAAAGCGGCGGAGCAGGAGTGTGGTGATAGGCGTGTGGCGGCTCGTAATATTTGGCGAGCAGACGAAGGTCGAGGTACCAGGTGTCGGTGTCGGATTCACGCGCTTCCAGCACGCTCCAGGCCTTCGGCGAGACTGATATGGGCGATAGGCCAGCCGGACAGCTCAGGCCCTTCTGCCCGCAACTGTACGCGATGTCGATGCCAACCGCATCCAGCTCAACCGGCATTGCGCCGAGTGAGGTGACGCAATCGGCAATAACCAGGGCGCCGGCTTTCCGGGCAATGGGTGCGATGGCACGACCGGATTGATAAGCGCCTGTTGACGTTTCAGCCTGAACAAAAGCGACGACCTCAGGCCTTTCTCGTTCGATGAAGGCCGCGGCTTCCTCCTCAGTGAATACCTCGCCCCAGGGCTTGTCAAGTCGTACGACGTTGGCCTGATGCCGCTTACCCATAAGGCAAAGACGGTCAGCGAAATGGCCGGCCGCGAAAACGGCAAATTTCGAACCCGGCTTCACGAAGTTGGAAACGGCAGCTTCCATAGCTGCGCTGCCGCTGCCCGGTATCACGAATGTTTTGGGATTGTCTGTGCCGAAGACCTGGCGCAGACCGGATTGAATATCACTGATGACGGAAAGGAACCAGGGATCCCGGAGTCCGGTGACCGGTTGGCTCATGGCTTCGTAGGCACGCGGTTCCACCATGGAAGGGCCGGGACCATAAATCAACCGTCTGGGGGGTGCGATGCGCGAAGTGGCAGTGATGGTGGACATCACTACAAAATATCAGGAAAGTGCGGGCTCGCTTTTTCCCTCAGCGGATGCGCTGATCGACTCAATGATGATCAAGCTAGTAATGAAGCCGCACGTCTTAGTGGTCGTGATCGTGGTGTTCGTCGTGTTCGTGGCGCCAGCGCCAATAGCTTCGACGCTGATCATCCGAGGCGCGGTCCCAGTCCATGTACGGCCGGCGTTCACTAGCCCAGTATTGACGCCAATACCGCTGTTCCCCGTCATTCCATTCGTGGTAGTCGTTATGTTCCTTATCGTAGTAGCGATGATGCTCTCGATCATCACGGTCGTGGTCCCTATCTTGTACAGGGGCGGCCGTTGCGAGTGTTGTTAGAGTCGGCACGGCAAGCGCCGCAAGAAAGGAAATTGTAGTCGCAAATCGTTGAAAGCTTCTCATTTTTTGTGTTTAGCCTCTAAATATTAGAAGCCGTTTCTGGCTCTCTGTTTCTCGGCTGTTTTACGCAGAACTGGTACTGGAGGCGCTATGTGCCGGCAAACAAAAAATACCCGAGCGTAGCGCCCGCCCGAGTGGACAACTTCTCTCTGTAAGCGACGAGCCAAGAGGAGCAGGTGGGTTGCAACGCGAAGTCGCAGAATCGGAAGTCTACGATTTTAATGGTGGGCCCTACAGAACTCGAATCTGTGACCTCTACCGTGTCAAGGTAGCGCTCTAACCAACTGAGCTAAGGGCCCGAGGTGGGGGTAATTTCCACGATAGCATGGCAGTCCGGTTTTTGAGGCGGTTGTTGAAGCTTCTACGATGATGAAAGAATCGAGGGAATATGGCAGCAGCCTTGATTACAGGAGCGTCCACGGGCATTGGACGCGAGTATGCGTACCTTTGCGCGGAGCAAGGATTTGACGTGGTGCTGGTGGCTCGATCAGGACCCAAACTTCAAGCGCTGGCGGCAGATATCCGGGAAAAGACGGGACGCGAGGCTTATGTTTTTGTGCGCGATCTGTCGAAACCCAGTGCGCCGGCCGAGCTGTTTGCCGATATCGTGTGCACAAACATTTCTGTCGAAGTGATTATCAACAATGCGGGCTTCGGCATGGTGGGTAAGTTTTGGGAAATCGACGCGAATGAGCAACTGGAAATGGTGCAGCTTAATATGAATGCCTTGACCATGCTCTCCCGATTTTTTCTGCCCGACATGATCGCAAAACGCAAAGGCATGATTTTGAATGTCGCCTCTACCGCGGCCTTCCAGCCCGGACCGCTGATGGCGGTTTATTTCGCCACCAAATCTTACGTCGTGTCGCTTTCAGAAGCGCTGCACAATGAAGCTCGTGAGTTTGGCGTAACGGTCACGTGTCTCTGCCCTGGACCGACCGCAACGGAGTTTGACAAGCGCGCAAAAATGACGAATTCCAATCTGTTTAAGAAAGGGAACGTGATGGACGCGCGCACCGTTGCCCAGATGGGTTGGGCCGGGATGAAAGCGGGCAGGCCGCTGGTGATTGCGGGACGCAAGAACGCAGCTATGGCGTTTCTAACACGCTTTGTACCAATGCAGGTGTCGGCAAGTCTGGCACGGAAGTTCCAAGAAAGCGCTTAGGTGGTTTCGTTCGGATCGCTGGCTCTCCTGTTTTTGAAACTTGGCACATTGGCGTTTGGCGGCCCTGCAGCGCACATTGCCATGATGCGCCAGGAAGTGGTGGAGCGGAGAAAATGGCTGCGCGACGCGGAGTTTCTAGACCTGCTGGGCGCCGCAAATCTGATTCCGGGGCCAAGTTCAACTGAGCTGGCGCTGTTCATTGGGTTTAAGTTGCGCGGGTGGCGCGGGCTTCTTCTGGCCGGCCTCTGCTTTATCGTGCCCGCCGCCTTGCTCGTGCTGTTGCTGGCCTGGGTCTATCAGAGTTATGGCATGCTGCCGCGAGTGGCTGGCGTTCTGCGCGGTGTAAAGCCGGTGGTGGTCGCCATCGTGCTCGAAGCCCTGCGCGGACTGGCGCAAACTTCTCTGCGATCTCTTTCCATGGGGATGGTAGCTGTGCTGGCGTTTGTTTTGTCGGCGGTCGGCATGCATCCGCTGCTCATTCTGATTTTGTGCGGGGCGGTTGTCGTAGTGTCCCGCCTCTCACAGCCCCCCGTCCGGCTCGCGGCGAGCTTTTTGCCATGGATCGGCATTGGCGCCGCTGGCCAAGTTACCTTGGCAGGGTTGTTCGGAGTGTTTTTCAAGTTGGGCGCCATTGTATTCGGGAGCGGTTATGTGTTGCTCGCGTTCTTACAATCGGACCTGGTTGACAATAGGCACTGGCTGACCAGCAAGCAACTGCTGGATGCCGTCGCTGTGGGCCAAGTCACGCCTGGACCTGTTTTCACGACGGCAACCTTTATTGGCTACTTGATTGGAGGATTGCCGGGTGCGGTTCTGGCCACCATCGGCATATTCTTGCCGGGATTTATCTTGGTCGCGCTGAGCGGGCCGATTGTGTCGCGCATACGACGATCAGCCATTGCGGCAAGCTTTCTGGATGGCGTCACGATAGCGTCTCTGGCGCTGATTGCGTGGGTGCTGGTAATATTGGGCCGCACTACTCTGACGAACCCAATGAGCGTAGGAATCGCCGTAGCCAGTTTTGTTTTGCTTACCCGATTTCGAGCAAATGCGGCATTTCTGGTGGCTGCGGCCGGACTGATCGGCGCATTCACTCACTAAAGCCCGAGCCCTGATCAAAACCAGCGCAAAGGGCCAACGCGCACCTGCAACTCGCGTGAGAAATGAATGAAGGGTTCTCCTACCGGTTCCGGCACGCCCGAATTCAGTATCAGATCTTCGTCCAACCGCACTGCCCTGCCCTGCTGAAGCGGCCAAGGATCATGGTCGATCTCGCCGTAGCCGACTCGGCCTTTGTGGACGGTGTAGAGCCGGTAGCGGGCGGTGAGGAAATTATCGAAGTCCTGCGCTTGCAGTTTTGCGCCGATCTCGATGGCGACATCCGTGCTGCCTTTTCCGAACAGCGCATTCCGGCGGCTGCGATATTCAACCACTTGTCCGCTCGCCGCCACCTTCATAGCGGCCCATCGATAAGGAAGCTTGTACCAGGCGCGGGCGGCAAGAACTCCGAGGAGGCGGTCAGCTTCGAGCGTGTGAAACCAGACACCAGGCGCGCCATCAGGACCGAGAACATAGGTGCGCACATTGGTTTCCGGGAATTGCGAAATCCAAGGCGTTGAAGGGAGACCGAAGGGACGAACCCCGGCTAAGACAAACGGAGCCAACCCTACCCAGGCGCTGCCGTCGAACGTGTCAAGGGTAAGTTGCGGCGGGATGGTGCGGCGAATTGCCTCGGCGTCATAGCGCCAGTGGAGAAAGGTAAGATTCCGCCAGGTCTGGCGCATGATGGGACGGGAAATCTTGACAGGCGCATAGGGAGTGAAGATTCGTCCAGGGGGCACGCTTGCAAGGTAGCAGGATAAATTGAGAGGAGTTATGCAGATTATCTCCTCCAAGGAAGTATTCAAAAACAAGCTCTTCTCGATTGTGGAGGAGGTGGCGCATGATCCTTCCGGGTTCGAGATTCATCGCTCCATCGTGCGGCATCCTGGCTCAGCAGTGATGATGGCGGTAGACGAGAAGGACCGCATTCTGATGGTTCAGCAGTTTCGCCTGCCGGCGGAAGCAGAGTTGTGGGAACTGCCGGCTGGGCGTTTAGATCCAGGTGAAACGCCGATCGAGGCTGCCAGACGGGAACTGCATGAAGAGACCGGATATCGCGGCGAAAAATGGACTGAACTTATTTCTTTCTGGGCAAGTCCTGGATACGTGGCGGAGAGGATGACCATCTTCCTGGCTGAGAATCTTACGGCGGGAGATCAGAACCTGATGGAGGACGAGCGCATTGTGATCCGGTGGTTCGAGAGCGACGAGGTTGGCGAGTGGATCCGGACGGGCAGGATTGTAGATGGGAAGACCATTATTGGCTACTATTCCTGGTTGGACCGGAAGCGGGGAGTTTAGCGGGACCTACGTTTCCAGGAAGCTTATAGCGTCATTTTGAAGCTGGGGTGAGAGTAGGTTCCTGTCATACGTACCTGGATCACAGCGCCAGCGCCCGGCTTCTTGAAGAATGGGTCGAGCGGAATGGCCAGGACGGATTTTAGACCGGTTGCGGCTTGGGACAGCGTTGCTTGCATGGCGAGTTTACCGCGAAGATCGATGCCCTCATCGCTCAGGTCGTAAGTCCCGCCGCCCCTAACCAGGGCGCCGGGAATGGCAAAAAGTGCGCCGGAAAGCGTCGCCACCTCATTGCGAAGCTCGACATGGCTGGCAAGTTGCACAGAAACCGGCTCCTGATATACCTGATTCTTCCGTCCACTCGCTCGAGCACTGAACGCGGTGACCTTCTCTTTTGTCCCGCTTTGCCCGAAGACGCCGTTCAGGATCTTGAAATTACCATCCAGCCGGACTCGTTTCAAGAAGTGGCCGCTTCCCGCCATCACCATTACATGCGCGCGCAGAGCCAGCGGCCCATACATGGGCGCGGGTTCACTACGCACGAACAGCCGCAGCAAGTCCTGTACCGAGGCATGTTGGCCGTCCACGTCCAGATCAACTCTCTTCTCGCCCTGGCGGCTGATGATGCCGTGGGCCAGCAATGTGGAACTTAAGAAATGGATTGCGGCGAAATCGACGGCAACGTTACCCCGGGTTCCATCCACCCGCGCACGGTATTCGGCGGTCAATCCTTGCGCGTGACGTGAGTGCCTGATTTCAAAATCGGGAATGGCAACATTGCCCCGCACCCTGACATCTCGCAGTTGGCCTTCAAAGCGGCCGGATGCCGATGTCACGCCCGCTATCTCTTTATAGGCGCCAAGGTCCAGGTTGCTCACCTGGAACATGCCAGCTACAGCCGTTCCCTTCAAGTCTCCCGACCTCAGCGGCCCAAATGAGCCATGGGCATCCACTGTTCCGATCAAGTGAGCATTCACCAGCCTGACTTGGAAATGCATGACTTTATCTCGCGCCAGATTGCTGAGATGTAATTGAGGAAAGTCGAACTGTAAGGGTTGCGATTGGGCATTGCCGGGCGCGATCTGCAAGACCGCACCGGTTGCAAAAAGATCTGTGACGGTGGTCGCGCGACCGGCTTTCATTTTTGTATGCAGCGGCGGCGGAACCGGGCTCGGAATCATCACCCGTAGACCGGTCAATTCCATCCTGCTAACCCGGTGTGTGAAGGTCAAAAACGCGTTCCAGGACGCCCGGCAGTGCAATCGATCAACACTTGCCAAGGTCACGACGCGGCTTGCCGCGTTTCGAGTGAAGACCACTTTATCAGCCGAGTAGCCGGGGTGCGGAACGAATTCCTGGTGAAACTGTCCAATTTTGACGTCGCAGCCCGACACCTTTTCCAAGGATGCGATGGTGGCCTGCTCCGTAAAGGGCCACATCAATGAATCGAGGAGTAGATCCACTCCGAACAGAATGACCAAGACAATCACAGAAATCTTCAAACGGTGCAGCCACGGTGAGCCGGCTCTCAGAGGCATCATGATCCTTCCGAAGTATTAGAGCCCGCGACCACACTTCCAGTGACAAACCTCACCACGGCGCCGGAGATTGGCCTCAGTTGGCGCATCGCAACTCGGGAAACGAAATACTCGCGCTTGCTTGCTCGTCTATATCTGCAGGAGTGAATTGTGTCTAAGTTTTCCATTTTCTTTGGTTCCTGCCTTCTAGCTGCACCGCTTATGGCGCAGACAGGCCCGCAAGCGTTTGTCGATTTCGCTGCCCAAACCGACATGACAGAGGCTCACCTAGGTCAGTTGGCTCAGGACAACGCCCAGTCGCAGGCTGTAAAAGACTATGGGCAGACGTTGACCACTGACCATACGAGCGACTACAAACAGCTCAGTGGAGTGGCGACCAAGGCGGGACTTACGGTTCCGAAAGGGATCGACGCCAAGCACTGGGCGATGATTGCACCGCTCGAAAAGATGAAGGGCGCCGCGTTTGATCACCGGTTCGAGCAGATGATGGTTTCCGGTCATACAGCCGCCATCGCCCAATACAAAAAAGAGGAAAGCAGCGGCGAGAATGCCGATATCAAGAGCTACGCGCAAACCGCAATGCCTACCTTAGAAAAGCACCTAGAAGACGCGAAGGGGTTAGGAAAGAAACACAAGAAATAAGCGGTGCTATTCGCTGGTTAAGGGCCGTTCCATCAGTTCCCGGATGGCGGCTCTCGGATCTTTGTTCTCGTAGAGCACCTGGTACATACGCTGAATGATGGGCAGGTCCACGCCGTGACGGATGCCTAGCTCGTAGGCGGCCCGGCATGTAGGAATGCCTTCGGCCACCATTGGCGATTCCGCCAGGATCTCTGGAAGGCTGAGTCCTTGGCCGAGCTTATAGCCGACAGAGCGGTTTCGGGAGAGATCGCCGGTCGCTGTCAGAACGAGATCACCCAGGCCGGCGAGACCACTCAGCGTGCGCGGACTTGCGCCCATGACCAAAGCCAAACGCGTGATTTCGGCGAGGCCGCGGGTAATGAGCGCAGCGGCACTGTTGGAACCGAGGCCGAGTCCCCGGCAAATACCGGCCCCAATCGCAATTACATTTTTGAGAGCTGCGCCGATTTCGACGCCTATCATGTCCAGGCTGGCGTACAGCCGCAGGGAGCGGGTGGCGAAGATGCGCTGTATGTATACGGCAAGTTCCTGACGCTCTGAAGCGATGACGACTGCGGCGGGTTCTCCGGCGGCCACTTCCCGAGCGAAGGTAGGACCGGAGAGCACAGCGATGCGTTCGGGATTGCCGAGCACGGATGCGATGACCTCGGACATCCGGATGAGGGTATCGAATTCGATGCCCTTGGTGGCGCTAATGACAGGGATGTCTGGAGGAATGAGCGATGCCGCCTCCTGAAGAACGTTGCGCAAGTGGCGGGATGGGACAACGCAGAGAACCAAGTCGGATTCAGCGAGGGTAGCTGCCAGGCTGCCGGAGAACGTGACTTGATAAGGCACGCGAAAGCCGGGAAGGTAGCGCTTGTTTTCCCGCTGCCATTGCATTTCATGGGCGCGAGCTGTATCGTGACTCCAGATGCGGACGGTTTCAAATTTGGGCGTCAGCGCCAAGGCCAGCGCAGTGCCCCAACTGCCGGCACCCAGGATGGCCAACTGGCTCATGCCTGCTTAGCCTTGCTCTTGAGTGAGAAGACATTTTCCGTGCCGGCCGCCAGACGTTGAATATTGGCGCGGTGACGGAAGATGACCAGGACAGAGGCGAAGATGGAGGCGTAAAGGTAAGGCGCGGGCGGATGCTGAATGAACCAGACCAGGAATGGAAAAGTTAAGGCGCCGGCAAGCGAGCCCAGCGATATGAACCGGCTAAGGCTTACCGTCAAGAGGAAGACCACAACCACGGCAAGCATGGGAAGAAGGGTGATGGCCGCGAACGCTCCGATGAAGCAGGCCACCGCTTTGCCGCCCTTAAAGCGAAGCAAGACGGGATAGCAGTGTCCCACCATTACGCCGCAGGCAGCCAGGGCAAGGGCGACGACGTTGCCACCGGTCAGTACGTTTGCAATCCAGACGGCGAGAAAACCTTTCAGGATATCGAGCGAGAGGACGATGAGGCCGGCCTTCATGCCGGAGGTTCGCTGGACGTTGGTTGCGCCGATATTGCCGCTGCCCATGGTACGGATGTCCGACCCGCTGGTGAGACGGACAAACCAGTAGCCAAACGGCATACCGCCGATAAGGTAGGCCAGAAGAGTGCAGATGCCGATGGTTAGGGGAGATGAGGCAGTCACAATCTTTGGTCTGGCCGTTCGAAGTGGTAGCCGCAGAGCTTTTGATAGTGGCTCGCATGGGAACCCGGGGTACTGCTGTAGAGGTAGAATGCGCCGGCGCGGAAGTCCGCAATGTGGTCGAGCATAAGATGTTGCACCCTGGCGCGCAGGCCTTGTAAGGGGACCTGGGTCTTGATGCGGGCGAGTGTTAGATGAGGTGAATAGGGCCCGGTTTCGTGCGAGATTCCTAAAGCAGCCAGGGCTTGGTCCGTATCATGCGCCAGCGTGGGAAGCGCATCACCGCCGTTGATACCGGCCCAGAAGACGCGCGGCGTGTTCGGATTGGGGAACCAGCCCATACCCCGAATTTCGACATAGATGGAGTTTCGGACCCGGAGAGTCTGGAGAACTTCATCGAGTTCCTCCAGACGGCTCTCCGGCCATTCACCAATGAACTTGGTAGTGATGTGCAGATTCTCAATGGGGCTCCACTTGAGCTGCGCTTCGGGCTGGAGGGTCGCGAGCAATTTGCCGAGGGCGGCTAGAGTGTCAGGGGGCAGATCGAGCGCGGTGAAAAGTCGCATTTGCGTGCTAATGTTCTAGCTTACATTTGCTTGCGAAACGAACTTGAAATGGCGGAGTTGCTGGAGCAAACGGAACCGCTCACGCGAGACTTCTTCGAGAGGCCAGCAGATTTGCTGGCGCCCGCATTGCTCGGCACGGTCTTAGTCCACGGCGAAACGGCGGGGATGCTGGTGGAGACAGAAGCTTACCTGGGGCTGACGGATCTGGCGGCACATGCTTCGCGAGGAATTACGGAACGAACCAGGGTGATGTTCGGACCGGCCGGCGTGGCGTATGTTTATCTCATCTATGGCATGTACGAGTGCCTGAATGTGGTGGCGGACCAGACGGGAGTGCCGCATTGCGTGCTGGTGCGCGGTCTGGAACCGCTGGCAGGCATCGCCGAGATGGCGGCCCGGCGTCAATGGAATGGTCCGTTGGCGGGAATTGCGAATGGACCGGGCAAGTTGACGCGGGCCATGGGAATTGACCGGAGACATTATGGAGCCGACCTGTGCGCGGGGCCTTTGCAATTGAGACGGTGGAACAAGGCACCGTCATTCGAGGTGGGTGTGACGCCTCGGATTGGCATTCGAGACAACGTGGATTGGCCGCTCCGGTTTGTCTGGGCTGGACATCCGTGCCTGAGTAGACGCCTGCCTCAGCAGAGGAAAGCGGGAATAACCAACGAAGGGGAGATTAGCGATTGATGATGGTTCGAATTTTACTGGCGGTTCTGATTCCGTGGCTGGCAACGGGGGCTAACCTGGATCAACAGGTCAAAGCAAAGATAGCGGGATTTGCTGGAAAGGTGACGGTCTACGCCAAGAATCTGGACACCGGCGCGACCTACAGCCTTGCAGGAGAGGAACCGGTCCGGACGGCGAGCACCATCAAGCTGCCCATCATGATTGAAGTGTTTTCCGAAACAGCGGAAGGCAAGCTAAAGCTGACGGAGCCGATCACGAACTCGCCGGAAGAAAAGGTCTCCGGGAGCGGCATTTTGCAGGATCTGAGCGATGGCGACGTTCTGCCGCTCAGGGACCTGGTGATGCTGATGATCACGCTCAGCGATAATACGGCGACAAACCTGATACTAAACCGGATTGGCGGGAATGCGGTGAACGCCCGGATGGGTGGCTTGGGGCTGAAGAATACGCGGGTGATGCGGAAGATTCTGGGCGATGGGAACAAGCTGAAGAGCGCGCCTTCCGGGGTGACGGATGAAGGAACCAAACCGGAGAACCAGAAGTGGGGCATTGGGCGAAGCAGTCCGGAGGAGATGGTGCTGTTGCTCGAAAAGCTTAATCGCGGAGAACTGGTGAATAAGCAAGCTTCCGCGGAGATGATTGAGGTTTTGAAGAAGCAGCGGGACCATAACGGCATTGCCCGCGATGTTAAGGAGGCGGTGGTGGTGGCCAATAAGTCCGGTGCGCTGGATGCTTTGCGGAGTGATGTAGGGATTGTTTATACGGCGCGCGGAGCGATCGCTATGGCCATCACGGTGGACGGGATGCCGGTGCCGGACTGGACTCCCGAGAATCCTGGGGAGTTGATGATTTCGGGGATTTCGGAGTTGTTGATTCAGGGCTTGCGGTAGGGGATTGGGACGTAAAGATGATGGGCCGCTGATAGACGCTGATGGCTTGAGTAAGCGAATTGGCGCCGATTTGGGGGTTAGTCTTTTTTGCCGGTGGGGGTTCCGTCGGGGTTGGCGTAGCCGAGGCGGATGGCTTCTTGGCGCATCCATTCTAGTTCTTTGCCAATGTCGTCGTAACCTTCGAAATCCAGGTCTGGTTCGGGTTCGGGCTTGGGTTTTGGCGTCGCCGTTTTGAGTTCGGCGCGGCGGTTTTTCCGGTAGTCTTCGATGGTTTTGCGGGCTTTGGTTAGCGCGTTGTTGTTGGCGGTCCGGTAGCGATTGGCCAGCGCCAGGAGTTTGTGTTGTTCCGGGGTCCAGTCGATGAGGTTCGGGTTGGCGGTGAACAGGTCGGCTTCGAGATCGGCGTGGTGGCGGTCGGCGCGACGGGCGAGCCAGTCGGCTTGGATAGCTTTGTGGACGAGATCGGTTTCGAAGGCGTTTTGCGGGTGGTAGCCTTCGAACCAAAGGGCTTCCAGGGCTTTGAATTCCTGCATGGATTCGTTTTCCAGCAGGCGGAATTTGCTGGAGCAGGTTCCGTGTTTGGTCGCGTTCTGCGAGGCGATGGCTTTGCCTTCGGGCGTGATGGGACCAGTCGATTGGGACATAGCTTTTAGTTTTTTCAGCTCCTGCTTTTTGGCTTTGCGCTCGGCGGCGCGGCGGATGGATCTGGGCGTCATTTGGTGCTCCTGGACAGTCTTGCGGGCTGGGAGAGGCCGCTCCCTGACGGTCGCGGTTCTGCTAGCGGCTTTGGTTGAAGTAGGTCCGGTTGATAGTACATAGCCTGCATCGGTTGGCAGCGACGAAGCGACGGATGATTGCTGGCGGCTTTGGTTTCAGTTGGCCCGGTTGATAGTACATAGCCTGCATCGGTTGGCAGCGACGAAGCGACGGTTGATTGCTGGCGGCTTTGGTTTCAGTTGACCCGGTTGATAGTACATAGCCTGCATCGGTTGGCAGCGACGAAGCGACGGATGATTGCTGGCGGCTTTGGTTTCAGTTGGTCCGGTTGATAGTACATAGCCTGCATCGGTTGGCAGCGACGAAGCGACGGATGATTGCTGGCGGCTTTGGTTTCAGTTGGTCCGGTTGATAGTACATAGCCTGCATCGGTTGGCAGCGACGAAGCGACGGTTGATTGCTGGCGGCTTTGGTTTCAGTTGATCCGGTTGATAGTACATAGCCTGCATCGGTTGGCAGCGACGAAGCGACGGTTGATTGCTGGCGGCTTTGGTTTCAGTTGATCCGGTTGATAGTACATAGCCTGCATCGGTTGGCAGCGACGAAGCGATGGTTGATTGCTGGCGGATTTGGTTTCAGTTGGTCCGGTTGATTGAAGAATGACCGGCCGGTGGATTGGATTGGTGCTGGCTTTTTGCGGCACAGCTGGTAAGTGGCAGTGGATTGTTTGACTTACGATTGCAGAATTATTTGCCAGGTTTGTCACCGCCTCGCCAGGCGACAAACGATTGGACTATACTTCGCCAGATGGATCTTTTTGATTTAAGTGGACGCGTGGCGGTTGTGATGGGCGGTACTTCGGGGATTGGCCGGACGATCGCGGTTAGCCTGGCAGAGGCGGGCGCGGATGTGGTGGCTACCGGACGCCGCGAGAACCTTGTCCAGGAAGTTGCGGCAGAAATTGAGAAGCAGGGGCGCAAGAGTCTGGTGAAGGCGACGGACGCGGCGAGCCGCGACTCAGTGGATGCTTTACGGGATGCGGTGGTGAAGGAGTTCGGCCGGGTGGACATATTGCTGAACGCGGCCGGGCAGATTTTTCGCAAGCCCACGGTGAATATCACCGAAGCAGAATGGAACGGATTGATGGATGTGAATCTGACCGGGACGCTGCGGGCCTGTCAAAGCTTTTACGAACCGCTGCGCGAAAGCGGACGAGGACGGATTGTCAACATTGCTTCGCTTAATTCGTTTGTCAGCTTGTTTGAGGTGACGGCCTATGCGGCGTCAAAATCGGGAGTGTTGGGGTTGACCCGCAGCCTGGCGGTGGAGTGGGCACAGAAGGGCATCAATGTGAACGCGATTGCTCCCGGGGTGTTTCGAACGGAGTTGAATTCGGCGCTGCTGGACGGGACCGATCGCGGCCGCGAGTTGTTGATGCGCACGCCTATGAAACGGTTTGGCAAGATCCCGGAGCTATGCGGCGCCGCTATCTTTCTGGCTTCGGACGCGGCGTCCTTTATGACGGGCCAGTGCATCGCGATTGATGGCGGCTTTTTAGCTTCCGGAGTGAACGGGTAAGCTCACGAACGGGCCCCCAGCCTACTTAACGCAAAGCTTAACTGTGTCCCAAAATCTTGTGCGGTTTGTAGGGTTCATCCAGCGCTTTAACTTCCGCATCCGAGAGCCTTACTTTGAGGGCACTTAGCGCCTCGTCAAGATGCGGCAATTTGCTGACGCCGATAATGGGGGCGGTAATGGCAGGATTGGCGAGTATCCAGGCAAGAGCGACTTGCATATTGGATAGTTCGCGAGCCTTGGCTACCTCGCTTAGTTTGCCGGCGACGGCGAAATCGTCGTCCTGATAATACATTTGCTTGGCGTATTCGTCGCTTTTGGCGCGAGGGGTTTCCCCGCCCTCCTTACTCCGGTTGCCGGCCAGAAAGCCGCGAGCCAAGGGAGACCACGGGATCAAACCAACGCCTTGGTCCACGCACAGCGGGATCATTTCACGCTCTTCTTCGCGATAGATCAGGTTGTAGTGGTTCTGCATGGACACAAAGCGGGTCCAGCCGTTCTTCTCCGCGACGAACTGCGCTTTAGCGAATTGCCAAGCGTACATGGAGGAGGCGCCGATATAGCGCGCCTTGCCGGACTTCACTACGTCGTGCAGCGCTTCCATGGTTTCCTCGATGGGTGTGTCGTGATCCCAGCGGTGGGTTTGGTACAAATCAACGTAATCCGTGCCGAGCCGCCGTAAGCTATGGTCGATTTCCGTCAGGATCGCTTTGCGCGATAGACCGCGGCCATTGGGGTCAGCGCGCATGGGGTTGAAGACTTTGGTGGCGATCACCACCTGGTCGCGTTTGGCCAGTTCCTTCAGGGCGCGGCCTAGAACTTCTTCACTCGCGCCGTCGGAATACATGTTCGCTGTGTCGAAGAAATTGATTCCGGCTTCAAGGGCGCGCTGAAAGAACGGGCGGCTGGCTTCTTCGTCCAGAACCCATTCCCGCCACTGGCTGGAACCATAGGTCATACAACCGAGACAGAGGCGAGAAACCTTCAGGCCGGTTTTGCCGAGATTTACGTATTGCATGGGGATGAAAGAGGGGAGGATTGCTGGAGACAGGGACTCGAAAGCCACTGTTTCTCAATCAATTCGCCTTTATCTTACCACTCCGACGCTCACACAATGTCGTAGTGGATCTCTACTTTTGTTCCAACCGCCACGGCATGCTCTGACTGGCGAGCAGGCTCAAAACGCCAGGGTGGGAGGACTCTCATCGCATTTTGGTCGAGACCTGCTCCAAGACCATGAAGAAGCTGGACGTTGTGAGATGGCTCTCAACCAGCGGTTCCCCCGGCCCGGCAGAGCTTACAGATACCACCCGGCATCGACGCATCATCCTTGCAAAACCAGTCTAATGCGTTGCGAAGAATCCCAATTCATTGTCCCAGCTCTACCATGCGTGAATAATCGCAACGCACCTGGAGGCATTTTCGGGGGAGAAGGCTGTTGTACGATTTGCCACGGGCTCTCCGCTCACCATCGACAGAAGGCTTAACAGGTAAGCGACTTGAATGCGAAATTGCCGTTCGGTGGAATGGTATTACCGGACTTGAAACACCATGGCATCATCGAGTTTAGCGAGAACAACACCGACGATATTACCGTCACCGTCAAATAATGGGCTTCCGCTTGAACCGGGTTGGACCTGAGCGGATATGTGCAACCAGCGGGGATCGTCTTGGAATCCGCTCTACCTGGAAATCACACCATAGCAAATTTTGGAATAGCACCAAGCATATCGGTTAACGGATATCCTATCGTCGAAACTCGCTCTCCTAGTTTCACGGTGCTCGAATTAGTTAATTGAAATGCATGTCGTGACAAGTGTTTTCTAGCTTTGATGCGTCTTTTCACGAAGCACTGCTAAGTCAAAGATCTCTTTGACAACCAAATCAGCTGTAATCGCATCACTCCAGTTTGGAAAGGCAACCGTAATATTCCGCGCCCCATCCACCACATGCCAATTCGTGACGATAAGACCAGTGTGAGTTACTGGAAACCCAGTTCCAGCGCTTACCTGCTTTGATTGCTCGCCCTTCGGAACTTGTTCAACGGTTTTAGGCCATACACGGATAAGGAGAACGGAGTAGGGCTGGCTACCATAGTTCACAGGTGAACCTCGTAGCATCGAGTTCTGCTCCAGGCTCAGCGTCGTTCCTATAGCGGTCTTATCTTGCATGTAGTAGGTGGCAAGTGAACACGCTAGCCGACACGGTGCTTCGAATTTCGGCTTTAATCTCGCCGGGGTGCCAGAGAAGTGAATTACTTTCGAGGACGACTGCCGCGTAGTCACCATCAGAGGTCGGGATGATACCTAAACGGTAACGGTTATCCGTGTCAGTCCAAATTCCCCCGATACCTATGGGATCGCTATTCTTGATAACGTCTTCAGTAATGGCCATCGTCGGCCTGGAGGGATACTTACTTTCAATTCGATAGCGAAAAGCCATCTCGTTAAATCCCCTATAATCCAATTGAGAATAAACCTTTGAAACGATGTTTTGGACTGTTCGCTTCACACTTACGCGAGCGGGAACATTGACGGCGGCCTCGGCTACCAGCGAGCCGTTCCAGTCATTCACCCGCATTGCCACGTAGCCGTGCCCGAGCGTTGCCGACCAGCTACCAGTCATTACACAAATTCGCATTCGGTCGTTTATTGCAACATTTTCAAACGATGACACGACCTTGAATCCTTGGCCACTCCCTTGCAGTCGAAATTCTGCCGCAACTCCGTAAGGGTCAGCGGTAAAATTTTGAACAATCAGAAACTTGCATGCGTCGATTTCTCCGGCGAGCGCGGCATCAGAGCACAGTGAAAAACCCAACGCCAGCAAACAGAACAAGGGAAGGCTAGATAATAGCGAGCGGCCATTACCTCTAAAAGTATTGATAAAGGCTGTGCATTGGCTGAAGCGTATCAGATCCCAAGAGATTGTCGTTTATCCAGAGTGTCTCTTTTTTGAACGCCAGAATCCATCATCTGAGACCCCACTGTGGAGCAGCCTCGGAGGTCGGAATTTTAACCAAGATTTTGAGCTGCCGTTGCGCCGCTTTCAGGGCCACGAGCACCATCAGCTTGATTCCTTCGGACGAGTGGGTCCCGGTGATTTGAACCAGATCTGGCTTTCCGAGAATCAACGGTCGATCCGTTTTCGTTGGGCCGTGCAGATATTGGAAACCTTCGCTTGTGAGGCGCCTGACCGACTCGCCCAGTCTAGTTGTCAGCTAAATCTACGGAGTTCTGGCTCCCTACCGACGTTTACATTAAAGGGCGTAAACGAGTGGCAATCAGAGCGCTGAATCGTGCAGAAGGAAACCGCAGTGCGCATTTATTGGCGTTCGAGTCGTACTTCCAGTGAGTTGGCGGTTAGTTGGGACTAAAGTTTGGCTGGGAGACAGGGACTCGAACCCCGATAGGCAGATCCAGAATCTGCAGTCCTACCATTGGACGATCTCCCAACAATTCTGATCGAAGTATAACATTGAGCGCTGCTCAGTTTTGGAGCATTTTGGCTTCGACAATGAAGCGTTTTGGCGCTGAACCGACGTAGTAAAAGGGATAGCAGGTGATCATGGTCAGCAGGTTCTTCGGCGGGTCCTGAATCAAGCCGCCACCGTTCGGCTGGAGAACGCTGACATCTGTCGGCTTAACGATTTTTGTGGCGACAACCTGGTAGGTGAATACACCATTAGCCGACTGGAATGTAACAATGTCGCCCGTGTGAATATCTTTCAAGGCGCGGAACAAAGTATCGCGATGGGCGGCAATGGCGAAGTTACCAGGCTGGCCCGGCATCGCGGTGGAAGGAACGTGCCCGACCGCCAAGCTCAGGGTTTCCGCAGTCACCCCCTGGCGCACCACTGCTGTGAGATTGAGGCGCCCAATTTCTACCTTGCCGATGACAGCGCCTTCCGACGGTGTAGGCATGGCTTCGGAGTGGGGCGGAGGTACTGAAACGGGGGCAGCAGCCGCGGGTTTCGTTCCTGCTAGAAAGCCGAACGGAGTCTTTGCCCGAACATAGTCTGCGAACGTGACAGCATGGCCGGCGATCTGCTGATCAAAGGCCCAGTTTTCGTAGACCTGATAAATCTGTTGATTGCCGAGTGTGTAGCCGTAGTAGCCCAGACATGCAAGCCCGATGACAAGAAGCAGAGCTCGAAACCGTCTCAAGGGAGTGGGTTTAGGAGCGATTGACCTACGAGCAATGTTGAAGCTGTGAATCCCGGGCTTGAGGTAGTAAGGGTTGCTCTCTGCCATTTTCCTTATTGCCAATCACGAAGGGCGGTTTCCTGAATCACAGGTTTCGAGTCGAGTGTGTAAGAAGTGCGCGTACGAACCTGCAGCTTTCGGCCGTCCTGGCTGGCCGTCACTTTTATGTTGAAAGTGTGCTTGCCGCTGCCGGTGCTCGGAGCCGGCGAAAAGCCGATGCTATAGCGGCTGCGGATATCGGTAGAGATCTCACGCATGACTTGAAGCACGTCGTCGAGTTTCTCAGGCTGGAAGTATTCGCCGCCACTGATGGAAGCAAATTTTTTCAAGACGCCTGGACGGAGATCCCGGTCCTCAGGATCGAGCAATCCAATGGTGTAGATGGTTGCCCGGCTTTGCTCGATCAAGTTCAAAATAGCGGGCTCCTTCAGTTCGCTGACGTTATCGCCTCCGTCGCTGACCACGATGAGTGTCCGTTGATCGCGGTCGCCTAATTCGAGGTGCTTGAGGCCGTATGCAATGGCATCATAAAGGGCGGTCTGCCCGGCGGGCTCACCCATAAACATGGCTTTGTGCAAATCAGCGATGTTATCCGTGAACCGCAGGTTGTGCGGCAGGCCCGGAATGACATGGTCGTTGAAATTCACAACGAAGAACTGGTCCTCCGGATTGCTGGCCTTGGCGAAGGCGAGTCCGGCCATGACCACTTCACGGCGTTTGTAGCGCATGCTGCCGCTGTTATCCACAATGAGGCCGACGGTGACGGGAGCATCGACGCGGGCAAATTGCGAGATGGGCTGTACATGACCATCGACAAAGACCTGAAAGGCATCTTTTGCCAGGTTAGTGACGTAGCCGCCGTGACTATTTTTCACACTGGCATCCAAGAGGACAAGGTCCACATTGTCGGTAATCTTAAAGGGTTCCTGAAGCGAGGCTGAAGCGAAGACAGGAGTGAACAGAAGCACTCCCAAGGCGCGCCGCGTGAGACCTTCGACTGACATACAGCCGTACCCCCTAAAAATGTAAAAGGCGGGCGGCGGATCTCTCCACCTCCCGCCATACCTGATGAGACTAGCTTAGGCCTTTTTGGTTGCGAGCGTCAAAACGCCGGACAAACTCAAAGTCGCGAGACCCAACAAAGCGATCAGCGGCGAGTTGCTGGCCGTGTGAGGCAGAGTCTGGGGCTGAGCGGCGGGAGTTTGAACAGGCTCAGGAGCGGGGGTCGGAGCAGGCTCGGCGGCAGGTGCGGGCGCCGACTCAGGCTGAGGAGCAGGCGCGGCTGCTTCCGGTGCGGGCTGAGGTTCAGGAGCGGCGGCAGGCTCGGGAGCGGGAGCAGGCTCGGGATGATAAGCAACAGGAGCAGGTACAGCGGCCTGCAGTTGCGCGACTAACTGTTTCGGATAAGCGAATTCCTGACCGAAGTTGTCACCAGGGTAGAACCAGGCGCGAACGGCCTTAGGAACGCCAGCCGGGGTTTCCCAGAATGCGAAATGCGACTTGCCGGTCGGCTTCAGACGATAGTCCGGAATCGCCAGGATAGTCTGTTCGAGATGGTCCTGATTTTTGTCGAAGATCTGGACCACATGACGGTCTGAATTCGAATCCATCAGCTTCCAGACGTAAGTGCCAGGTTGCAGGACTTTGTTGCCGGCGATGATTGGTTCGTGAACGGTCACAATGGTTTCTTTGTCCCAGGCATCAGCACGGGCATGAGGCACTAACGAACTTCCTAACAGAGCGACGCCGACAATGGCTAACGCTCCGATATAGAAGGGACGGAATTTGTTTTTCATAAAGTCTTCTCCAACACCAAAATTTTTATTACTTATGGGGCTGTATGGTTCCTACAGGCCTCTCACACTTCTTGTGATGCATGCCGCGTGCCAAACGTTCTGGTTATTGATTCGCCACGATGTTGGGGACTCTACTAGTACTCAGATACGAAGGAAAAATTGCCGGAGGGTTGTCGGAACTATACGAAGTAGTGCAAATAGAGGAGCGCCTCGCTGCGAAGGCTCCTTCGATAAAGTGTGAGCATGCCAAGTATGCCCGATAAGCCTGTGACGCTTGTTTTTGATATTGGAGGCACGGGAGTGAAGTCCATGCTTCTGGACTATAAGGGCAGACCCATGAGCGAGCGGGAACGCATTGACACGCCGCAGCCGGCCACGCCTGAAGCCCTGATCAGCGTTATGGATGGTATGGCCCTGAAGTTGAAGAAGTATGACCGGGTTTCGGTGGGTTTTCCAGGAGTGGTGAAGCGGGGCGCTACGTTGACGGCGCACAATCTGGATCCGGCCTGGGTGGGTTTCGAACTGGAGAAGGTGCTTTCGCGGAGATGGCGGAAGCCGACGCGGGTCATGAATGACGCGGCGGTGCAGGGGTTCGGCGCGATTCACGGACGTGGTGTGGAACTGGTGATCACTTTGGGCACGGGTTTCGGCAGCTCGATTTATACGAATGGACGGTTAACGCCTGGGCTGGAGCTGGCGCATCATCCCTGGCGCAAGGACAAGACGTATGAGGATGACTTAGGGAAGAAGGGCCTGGCCAAGCACGGACGCAAGAGATGGAACAAGCTGGTGGCCAAGGCGATTGATCAGTTGGGATCTTTGTTCAATTACGACCATTTATATATCGGCGGCGGGAACGCGATGAAGATTGATTTTTCGTTGCCGGATCATGTCACGCGGGTGCCGAATGAGGATGGTTTGTTGGGCGGCGTGATGCTTTGGAAGGAGCAGTAGGGTTCAAGGAGTCAGTGGGCACATGCAATTGACTTGGCTGGCAAAACGGTTGGCTTAAAGATATTTGAGCCACCAATACTTGTGCTCCGATTTGAACTTCGAGAACCAGAGACAAAGAGGATAGAGCAGCGCGACCAGGAGAATCCAGACAACGTAAACCACGCGCAAGCGGTATCCGAAGCCGGGCGGGAACAATTCCGCAGGCCCACCAAAAGAAGGCAACGGATGAAAGATGAACGCGAAGACCGCGTTGCCGTACTGTGCCCAACACATCACAACGAGAGCGGCGTGGATCAGGAGGAAATGAAGGAGAAAGTAAAAGAGCGGAACTCGTCCGAACACCAGAACAGGGTTGCGCCGACTAAAGGTGATCCGTTGGAGAATCGCGAGCACAATGAGCGCCGGGCCTAGCGTCATAAGCAAGTACTCGAGAGAAGCCGGATACTTAGTGCAATTTAGAAACGAGAGCACGCCTCCCGCGCGCGGCGACGGATCTCCGTAAACGTTGAGGGTCCGCAGGACGAGGAACGCCAATGTCAATCCGACGCCGATGCGGAGTATGAGAGTTTGCTGGCGCTTCTGATCTAACAGGAGAACCTGACCGAAGCAAAAGCCGGCGGCCATCACAGCCAGCCAGGGAATCAACGGGTAAGTGACCAGCACGCTTCTGCCCGCAAACTGGAATACGCCGGGTTGATGAAGGAAGAGCCAAACCGGGATCGGCACGCGGTCAAGAAGGTTGTGCAGCACAATGACAGCGACGGACCCGATGGCGAGAATTCGCACCGGTAGCCAGATCAGGGCTGACATGAAAATCATGCAAACTCCGAAGATCCACAGAACCAGTAAGAGGATCAAGTTCTGCGAGGAGAAGTTGAAGTTATAGCAAAACTGCATGTAGGTCAACTCAAGGAAGATGAACCAGATGCCTCGAGTGATCAGGAATCGTGCGAGATCGCTCCGCGTTCGTTGGTGCTGGCACCACCACAGGAATGCGCCGGCTCCCGCGGCGAACATGAAAGTGGGCATGCAGAAGTGGGTTACCCAACGGGTGAAGAAGAGTACCGGAGTGGTCTTCGTTAAGTCGGTGGGCGAGAAGGACATGGCGCCCCGGTGAAATATGTCGCGGACGTGGTCGAGCGCCATGAGGATCATGACGATGCCGCGAAGTGCGTCCAGAGCGTCAATGCGGCTGCGAGCAGCCTTAGATATCGTGTTCAAATGCCATCCTGACGATCCAGCCGGCTGATGTCAGACTTACTCATCACCGGAGGACCATGGAACAACGGTCGCCTATCGGATAGCCCAAGCATATTGATTGTGATCGGGGCCTGGATGAGCAATGAACCCAAGAGTCCCACTAGAAAGCCGCCGACATGCCCCCAAAATGCAACCGGAGAGAAATGCACCGCTTGCGTGAGAAGACCCAGAACTGTTTGTTCGCCGATCCAAGCTCCTACTGCACCTCGGGTGTTCGCTGAAATCTGCTTGACGCGCCACCAACCCAAGTAGATCGCCAGATCGAACTCAGCGTTTGGAAAGAGAACAAAGAAGCATCCAACGATACCCGAAATAGCGCCCGATGCGCCCACGAGGGGAAGTGACGATCCACGGTTTAATAAGTAGTGCAATAGAACGCCGCCGAAGCCCGAGAGAAAATAGACCGAGAAAAAGATCAAGGGCCCCAATGACCTTTCCACTCGCCTCCCAAACATCCAGAGAAACCACATATTGCCCGCGAGGTGCCAGAGTCCGGCATGCAGAAACATGGATGTGAATGCGGTGGAGAAGTGTGGATCAGCCGGGACAAATCCATACTTTCGGAAAAGGACAGCGGGGGAACTAAGCACGCTAGTGGCGATCCAGGCCACCGAATTCAGGAGAATAAGTGCGAAAACCGTGATCGGCACACCCGCCGAATCATGGCCGCGATAGAAGGGCAGAACGAACACGCACTTATCGTACTCGAAGTTACGGAGATCTCACTACGCTGCGGGATGCTACGTCCGGGTCGCACCAAGACATAACACCGCCCCCGCTCCCTTGCACCGTAGTAAACACTAGAGCCCATGCGATAAGATCTGCAACAAAGAATACTCGCGTCGCAAGATTCACCAAGCCGTTAAGTAACCGAAGCTCTAAGACTGAAAGGACCGCTTTGTCCGGCCACTGTCCACATCTCGATAAGATCCTCGGCGTCGCCGAACCCATCACTCGCCGCGATTTTCTTGACGGCGCATTGCTCGCTTCCGGGAGCGTGCTGGCGGCATCCGCCCTTTCGCCGCTCGCCGCGGCACAACAGCAGTCGCAAACGCCGGTCTCCGGCTGGACCGGTTACAGCGGTGAGGGCGATTACCAAGGTTCCGCCGGCAACACGGAAGAGGTCATCGGCAACGCCCATTCGGTGCGCGACGGCCGGTATAACGCCGTCCCCTCAAACGTCACGGAAACAAACGAAGTCTATGATTGCGTGGTAGTCGGCGGCGGTTTCGCGGGTTTATCGGCCGCGTTCTTTTTCCAGCAGCGGGCCGGCGCGGACCGCAACTGCCTGATCCTCGACAACGCGCGTATCTTCGGCGGAGTCGCCAAACGCAACGAATTTTTGATCGACGGCCAGCGCCTCTACGCGCCGCAAGCTTCTGTCCACTTCCAACCGCCGTATCCGAACAGTTTTCTCGAAACCGTTTACGACGGCATGGGCCTGGATTGGAAGCAGTTTCAGTCGTACCAGGATTGGGATGGCCCGACGCCGGAAATCGAACTACCGCGCAGCCCTTATGGTGCAGGCCGCATTGATGGAAAGCCGGCACTCGGTTTCTATTTCGGCGCAAAGTATGGAAAGAAGCCTGGCATCTGGGTTAAGGATCCTTGGGGCAAGAATCTGGAAGGCACAGCTTTTTCCGAACAAACCCGCAAGGACCTGCTGGCGCTGCAGCATGACAAGCCGGTCAAAGCGCCTCTCGTTTACGACTATCCCGGCGACCCCGCCTCTCGCGAACTCGATTCCATGACGTATGAGGACTACCTGATTCGCACCTACGGCGTCAGCCGCGACAGCGCCCGCTTATTCGCGACTCCAGAAACCGGCGGAGGCTTCGGTCTGGGGCCAGATGTGCTCTCGGCCTTTCTGGTTTATGAATGGTCGAAGACAATCCCGACCGTTGACGACAGCATGAAGTCCGGCATTCAGATGTTCCCGGGCGGCAACTCCGGCATGACTCGCCTGCTGGTGAAGTCCATGATTCCGAATGCCATCGACGGTCCAAGATCCATGGAAGCCGTCTGGAAGAATCCGGTTAATTTCTCCGCGCTGGATGCGGCCGGCCAGCGCGTGCGCTTACGGGTGAACTCGACCGTCGTGCGCGTGGAGCATATCGGCGAACCGGACAAGTCGGAACTGGTGTCCGTCACTTATGCCTCTGGCGGGGTCCTCTATCGTGTGAAAGCTAAAACCGTCGTGATGGCTGGCGGAGGCTGGATCACAAAACATGTGGTTCGCGATCTCGACGAAAACCGCCGCTCCGCGTACGCCCAGTTCCACTATGCGCCGTACCTGACCGCCAATGTTGCCGTTCGCAACTGGCGCTTCCTTTACAACATGGGGCTTTCCAGCGCACAGTGGTTCGACGGTTTCGGCCGCTCCGTGAACGTCCGCAAGTCCGCCAAGTTTGGTGTTGATTCGCCGGTAGCCGGGCCGGATCATCCCACCGTCCTCACCTTCTTCGTCGATTTCGCGAAGCCGGGACTGCCTATCTTCGACCAGGAACACCGCGGCCGCATGGAGCTTCTTAATACGCCGTTCGCCGACTATGAACGCCAAATCCGCGAACAGCTCACTGAAATGTTCGCGGCCTCGGGGTTCAATGCAAAGCGCGACATCGCCGGCATTGTCCTGAACCGCTTCGGGCACGCCTTCATCAATCCGCAACCCGGTTTCTTCTTCGGGTCAGGCAACAAGCCTGCTGCGCGAGACGCACTGCGCAACGGTCCTTTCGGCAGAATCGCCTTCTCCCACTCCGACCTCGCGGGCGCCATGGATCATCGAAACGCTTTCATTGAAAGCAATCGAGCGGTTGGGCAGTTGTTAGACCGCGTGTTGGTTTAATGGCAACCTACTGACCGTTGCCGGAGCGTTTCTCGCTGCTAGGTGGAACCAGCCCTTTGATCCGCATGTAGGTGACCATATTGCCGTAGTGCTCATCCGAGTGTGCCGTGTTGAGGGACAGTAACGACATCTTTGCCAGCTTAAAGCCCATGAGCTTGGTCATCTTGGCGCCTTCAGCGTCCGTCATTCCGGCGAAAGCTTTATTGCAGTAAGCTACCGCTTCGTTCAGCGCAGCTACCAGATCTGACTTTGTGGTCTTGGTGCTCTCAATGCTCTTACCGGGAGGCGGATCGCTGCTGACCGCGGAGCAAAACTCATATTGACCGTCGGCCACATGGCCGACAAGCTGCCCGAAAGTGCGGACATCGGGCGCCGGCTTGAAGGAATAATTTTCCTCAGGCATCTTCTGCGCGGCGGCCACGACGTTTCCAATAATCACGTTGTACGCGCCCTTTTCGCTGACGGTAATCGGGTTTGCAGGTGGAACTGCTGCTCCGTCCTGCGAGAATGCGGGGACGACGGCAAAAGCTGTCGTCATGGCTAATGCAACACAAAGCCTTTTGTTCACTTCAATCTCCTTGAGACATCTTTTCGTAACGGTCAGATTCGATACACCGGCGGTGGAGCCTATGACACTACGGAATTGGAACGCGAATGGTTCCATCAATCGACGCCATTAAAAGTGCGCTGTAAGCAACGCGATCTATCATTTCCCGGCGCCTGGCCTCAGGCTCGGGTCGCCCGCCTTGATCCGGGATGCGCCGGCCTCGCTTCTCGCCTCCGCCAACTCCCGCCGCCCGGGCTGATCGCCGCGGTCGGCAACCTTAAGCAGCTTTTGAAAATACATCTTCGCTTCCGGACGATGGCCACTTAGCTTCGCCCCTTCTGCCGCGCCATAAAGTGACCAGAACCGGTTGGGATCCTTCCGGAGGGTTGATTCAAACTCTTCGAGCGCTTCCTCAGAGTGATGATTTTCCAAGAGCATGTCACCCAGTAGTTCACGAGCAGGCACCAGCGGTCCAGGTGTGATCACGCTCTTTTCCGTTTCGTCTTCCAGACTGGTAGCAACGCGCATCCCGGAGAGCCCGCGCTCAACTCGTCCTTCGGAAAACGCGAGCCATGCTTCAAGTTCCTGCCGCTGAATATCTACTTGGTCAGCCCAATATGCCTCTTTCATCGCCTTGAGCTTGTCCCGGCATAGCGCGAGAGAATCGATCGCCGAGCGTGCGGCCACACCGTCTTTGAGATGCGCTGCTCCAAGGCCTCGCGAAAAGTAGGTCAGTGCCTCGGTATACGGATACGGGCTGGAAAGAGGCTCCAGCTTGGCAGCGCCGGCCCAGTCTTTCCGCTCCAGCTCGTATCGGGCAGGAATGGCTGCACTGGCAAAGTAAGCAACCGCCGGTCCGCCCGCTCCCGCCGTCTGCAACTTCGGATCGAACCGCGAAAAAACCTCGCTGGCCGAATTTGCGACACGCTCAGCAGCGAGGTCCTGGGCCGTCTGTAAGTACGCGTAGACCATGTAGTCGCTGGCGTGCAATTCGTCAGCAGCCCGACCCGCCTTTCGGGCGGCCGACGCCGATGCAATATTGCTGTCAATAGAAGCCTGCCACTCGCCGAGGCGTGTAAAGGTATGCGAGGGCATATGCAGAGCATGCGGAGTTGATGGAGCAATCCCTCCATAGTGCTGAGCAGCCCCGGCCGCCCGCGCAGCCAGGGCGGGAACGTCGTATGCGTGGATGATGTAGTGTGCCAATCCCGGATGATCCGGATACTGTGCATACAGCCCTTCCAGGATCTCTCCTGCCTTAAGTTGACGGGCATACGTTTTATCAGCCGGATCAGCGGCGGCGGCCACGGCAAGCGCATAGAAGATCGCGGCTTCATGGTCGTCAGGGTACGCAGCCCTAACGGCAGCCATCGCACTTTCGTATGCCGCCTTACGAGTTTGCTGGTCGTCCCGGGATATGTTCGAAAACAGATGTGCGATGGCATTGATGTACGCACTTTCCCGTTCCGTCTTAGGATGCATTGCTCGTCCCCGCTCGACCGCCTCCAGGCCTCTTTTGAGTTGCATCTCGGATTTAAGGCCAGAAGCGAAGGGGTTTCCCCAGTCGCTGAGAGCAATGCCCCAATAAGCCATCGAACACGACGGATCGGCTGCAAGAATCTGATGGAATGCATCTATGGCGGAGTCGAATTGAAACGAGTGCATCAGCGCCACGGCGCGATTGAACTGAGGTTGGACCGGACTATCGCATGACGTGCCGAAGTCTACAGTTCCCAGTTTCTCAGGAGAAGCATGGGGGCCGCTGTGGCCAAAACTCGAGACCCGCACCAGGAAAATCAGTAAGAACAGCGATAGAACTCGCATGGTTGCTCCAGCTGCGGACGGCGGCCGAATCTAAAAGGACCTTTAGTATACAACCGCTTTTGGGGCGCCTCTGAAAGCGTTTGGAGTTGTCCCAACTCAAATATTTTGTGTTACACCGTACTTGGCCGTTGCCTCGGTTTCATTTATTCTTTATAGTTGACTATTATGTCACGCGAGGCGCTTGGACACTTTGAATTGATGGTTATGCTGGCCGTCATCCGTTTGGGCGACACCGCGTATGGAGTGCCTATTTCAGACGCCATTGAGAAGAGCACGGGCCGTGAGGTGCTGGTGGGCAGCGTTTATGCCGCTTTGGAGCGTTTGGAGGAAAAGGGTTTTGTGGCATCAGAAGTGGGTGAGCCTACGGCTGAGCGCGGCGGGCGCGCCAAGCGGTACTTCCGCGTGACGGAGAAGGGTCTGCACCAGGTTCGCAACACCCGGGGCGCGCTGATCAAGATGTGGGAAGGCATTCCTGCGCTGCAAGGAGGAACACGATGAATACGCCACAACCGCCTATCCTGGCGAGTAGGCTATTGGGGTGGATGGCTCCGGGTCCACATGCCGATGCGGTTGCCGGTGATCTCATTGAACAGTACCGCCAGGGACGCTCTGCGGCGTGGTACTGGCGGCAAGTGCTGTGGACAATCGTCGTTTGCGTCGCAAAAGACCGTACGCTGGGAGGACCCGCATTGCTTGGATCGTTGCTCGTGCTTGTGCTCCTCATCGCCAGCGTCTACCGGCATCCTGCCAGCCTGGGGAGCGACCCGGGCCTGTTCATCGCCGACACAGCCTTGTTGTCAGGCTACGCCGCCTTTTCCGTTTGGGCGTGGCGTCAGCGCCGGCCGAAAGTAAGGCTCGCGCTCGCCGCGGGAACGCAAGCGGGGATCCTGTTGAGCATGGTTCTGATTGCCAGCCATACCATCGAGTGGGTCCCGCTGTTTGAAAGTAGAACTGCACAGCTTATCCGCGGCGCTGGCTCGGTGTTGCTCATGCTGGGCCTGCCCGGTGCGGCGGGCTCTGCGGCATGGCAACGTACGCGATCTATCCGGCTTGCGGGGGCTGCTGGATTATGGTGCGGGGCGTTAGGAATCCTGAGCTTACTCGGCTATGCTCTCAGCTTGAATCTGACCTTTGCCGGGCACGCAGCATCGCGGCTTCACGATCCCTTTATGGCGAGCGGCATGAGCGATGCCGGCGCGTTCGTGGTCAGAAACTCGTTGGAGGCAGCGTCCGAGATACTCGTTCGTCTGACGATCGCCGCATTCGTGCTGTCTGTGCTGGGAAGTCTTTCAAACGCGTGGATCGCCAAGTGGCCGCGGGCGGTTGCGGTGCTGGCTGCGTGCTTCGCGCCTCTTGCTTTCCTCGCCGGCGCAGCCAGCCTGTGGTATGCGAACGATCTGGAGCGTGCCGCTCGACCGCCGTTTGTGATGGCCGGGGTCCTGACGGCCGGTATCGTACTCTGTGCTGCTCACCCGATCTGGTCATGCCTTTACCGGACCTACCCGAAACCATCGCGCGACACTTGCCAGTTACGCTGAGCTGTTAACGTAACGTGCATACCTTATGATCAAAGACCTCTGGTATAAGAACGCAATCATTTACTGCCTCTCCGTCGAGACCTACATGGATGGGAACGGTGACGGCGTGGGCGACTTCAAGGGTCTTCTGAACCGCCTGGATTATCTGGCGGGTCTGGGTGTGACCGCTATCTGGCTGATGCCGTTTCAGGAGTCGCCGCAGAAAGATGACGGCTACGACGTCTCCGATTACTATTCGGTCGACCCACGGTACGGCTCACTCGGCGACTTTGTGGAATTTACTCACGGCTGCAAGCAGCGCGGCATCCGAGTGCTGATCGACCTGGTTGTGAACCACACCTCTGACCAGCACCCGTGGTTTCAGGACGCGCGGAAGAGTCCCGAGTCGCCATTTCGCGACTGGTATGTCTGGGCTTCCAAAAAACCGGCGCATGCGGATGATGGGGTTGTCTTCCCAGGCGTGCAGAAATCCACGTGGACCCGGGACACGGCGGCCAAGGCCTGGTATTTTCATCGCTTCTACGAATTTCAACCGGATCTGAACACGGCGAATCCTCAGGTCCAGGCGGAGATTCTCAAAGTGATGGGCTTCTGGCTCCAACTCGGGGTGGATGGCTTCCGGATGGACGCTGTCCCGTTCGTCATCGCGGAAAAAGGCCCGGAGGTTCGCCAGCCGGTTGAACAATACGACATGCTGCGAACCTTCAGCGCCTTCCTCAGTTGGCGGAAAGGCGATGCAATCGTGCTGGGAGAAGCGAACATCCTGCCCAAGACCGACATGGAGTACTTCGGCAAAGCGGGGGAGCGTCTGCAGATGATGTTCAACTTCCAGGTCAATCAGGCTCTTTTTTACGCTCTTGCCAGCGCTGACACCGGTCCGTTGCTGCAAGCGTTGAAAGCAACCAAACCTCGGCCCGCCAGTGCGCAATGGGGACAGTTCCTGCGAAACCACGACGAGCTGGATCTCGGCCGGCTTACCGACGAGCAGCGCACTGCGGTATTCAAAGCCTTTGGTCCCGACGAGAACATGCAACTCTACGACCGCGGCATTCGCAGAAGACTGGCCCCGATGCTGCAGGGTGACCGCCGCCGTCTTGAGTTGAGTTATAGCCTGATGCTCGCCCTGCCCGGCACTCCTGTAATTCGCTATGGTGATGAAATCGGCATGGGTGACGACCTGAGCCTTCCCGAACGAACTTGCGCCCGCACACCCATGCAATGGTCCGATGAACCGAATGGCGGTTTTACCAAGCATGAGCGGCCGGCTGTTCCCGTCATTTCGGGCGGTGCCTATGGGTACCAGCATTGCAATGTGGCTCAGCAGCGCCGTGATCCCAATTCGATGCTGAACTGGACCGAGCGCATGCTCCGGATGCGCAAGGAAACGCCGGAGATCGGCTGGGGTGATTTCACGATTCTGAAAGCTGACTCGCCCGAGGTACTCGCGTTGCGCTACGACTGGCGCGGGAATTCCGTGCTGGTGGTGCACAATTTCAGCGGAGCGCCGCAGGAGGTTTGGCTCGACGTGGGCGAGGCTTGTGAACCGGCCGATTCGTTAATCAACCTGCTGAGCGAGGACCACAGCCGAACGACCGAGGGAAGCCGCCATTGTATTTTGCTGGAAGGTTATGGCTACCGCTGGTACCGAGTCGGCAGTCTGGACTATCTACTGGTGCGGCAAGAGGTGTGAGTCAAACACCAACAGCTGGTTTGCTGAATCACTGAAGGAGAGGCGGCCACCAACTGCTTAAACGATATTCTGCCTTCAATCCGTGATTACGTGGAGAGCAACAATCGTAAGAATTCCCCCGGCTAACAATGTGGCGCCGGCAAGTAACAGGGTGGCCAGATGAATCCGAAGCTCGGCAAGAGCTTGTTCAGCGGTTTTGCGCAGTTCAGGCTCGGCTTTCCATCTAGCGAATAGTGTGACGCCGCCGGTCACCAGCACGGTGAGTGGAAGAGCGATGAGGAGTCCCCATAGACCGACTTGAGGCCGTGCGGCGTACCAGTCGACAATCTTCTGGGCGGTATGAGCAGGTTCGAACTGCAGTGGTTGTATGCTCCTCACAAAAAGAGCAGTCATGAATAGGGCCGCTGGAAAAATCAAGACCAATTCCGTGGTTGCTAGGGTATAGTTTTTTGGCTTCACAAGTACTTTATACCGTAAAGTATAGCAACGTGCAAGAGAATTTGTCGGGAGCCGCACAGCCCGATGCACCGCCGTCGCCGCCGTAGCCGACGATTCGCCACCAAGTTGGCCAACCACTTCAGCGGTCACGCCCGTGACCGGATAAACTGGCGACGCCGCTTTCAACTCAATGCAGGAAGACGCGGCGAAGGGTCCGGCGTTCTGACGTATTTGCTCGATATATCCCGTGTGGCAGTTCAGCAGCTGTTATCGAACTCAGAGCGACTTTGCCCGGCCCCAAAATCGTCATCGTATGCAAAATTCACAAGTCCATCATCGGAGATCGCTCAATGGCCACTGCACGTCGAATCGAGGCCAAACGCACCAGCGGGTACAAATCTCGGGTTCCCCAACCACGCACAAAACGCGCCTCCCCGCCAAGAGGGATTGAAACCGCTTCGCCCAATCCCCCTTTGCGCATCCCGCGTGACGTTGCTGCCGGAACGTGATAAAACACTACGCTGGAAGGAGGCGACACTTTGGCAACTACAACGACTCTCGATTGGTGCCAATGTCCCGCCGTGGAGAGCATCCCGGGCAAGCGTAGCGCGCATGGGTATTTAAAGGAACCCGGATGCCGGTAGCTACTGTATTCGAGAACCTTCAAGATATGAGTGTTGACGAGTTGGTAGAAGAATTCGGCGTGACACGAGAGCAGGTTCAAGCTGTTCTGACTTTCGCGGCTCACAGCGCCGAAGCACCCGCCCCACGGCTGTAATGCTTGTTCTTTTTAACAATGGCACTCCGCGCACTCTTGCCCGTCATCTGATCGTCCATCACACCGTTACAGAAGCCCGCGCCCGTGGTTGGGAAGAACTGGAAAATGGCGATCTTCTAACAGAGGCCGAAGCCGCAGGCTTTGAGCTTTTGCTAACGACAGACAAGAGAATTCGGTATCAGCAAAACCTCACATGCCGAAAAATAGCCATAGTCGTATTAGGGCAAGGACGTTGGAGCCGGAGCTATGCCGAAGTGGAAATTCCTACAGATAAACTTTAGCGCTTGCCCGCGTCGCCGTGGGCCTGTTCCACGACCGCCGCCCGAACTGTTTCCGCCCCGGCTACTTCTTGGCGCAAGCTGCTCGTACACTTTCGTTTTCTCCCCAGCAAGGATACGCGGTAAACACCGCATTTGCCCACATTTAATCGGCCAGGCCGATAAGCACTTCGCTCCGCAATCAGCCCTACCACCACCCTAAGAGAACCCAACAGCCGCTAACAGACCGGCGAGCGTAAGCGACCCGACAAGTCCCCCAAACCGCCTCGCAGCGCAAGCACAGCATAGTTCGTTCCGTAATCCACCCGTTTCGCGGCGCTAATGTTCGAAATTTGAGCAGTTCGTTCCGTAATCAATCCGATCCCAACGAAGCCGCCCTTAAACGCCAAACAGCAGCAAGCAGATCGGAGAGCGAGAGCGACCCGTCGTCGAACCTACTTAATCAGGAACGGCCAGTGCTGCACAAAGTGGTAGTGCAGGACGTAGATGAAATTGGCGAGTAGGCCACCGGAAATCAGCAGAAGCGCTAAGACGCTGAGAATAAACACCTTCCAGGGGAAGCCTTTGCCTTCGCGGCGCAGCACCAGCAAATAGCTGGCGGCCACCCCGATGAAGAACAAAAACACCATGGGGACGGCGAAGATCATCATGTTGAACACATCAGGCGTCGGAGTGACGACAGCGGCCAGGATGGTGATGCCCAAAATCGCATAGCGCGAATGGCGGAGCAGGAAGCGCGGCGAAGCGAGCCGCAGCAACGTCAGGAAGAAGATGATCACCGGCATCTCGAACACTAAGCCGACGCCGAGAGTGACGTTGACGAAGAGGTCGAAATACTGGTCGATGGACACCATGGACGAGACGTTGATATCGCGTCCGATGCCGAGCAGGAATTCGAGGCCGAAGCGGAAAGCCACGAAATAGGCGAAGCACCCACCGGCGATAAACAATCCGGCGGTGGAAACGACGAAGGGCACAGCCCAACGCTTTTCGCGCTTGTATAAGCCGGGAGAGATGAAGGCCCACACCTGATACAGGACCCACGGCGAACCCACAAAAATGGACATCAGCAAAGGCAATTTCAGGTAGATGACGTTGAACTGCTCCATCGGCGAGATGGCCACCAGGTTCGGCGGATGCACGCCCAGATGCGTGAGGGCGGAAACAGCCGGCTCGGAAACCACGTGCCACAGCGGCTTACAGAAGGTGATGCTGACCAGGAATGCCGCAACAATGCCGATGATGGAGCGCAGCAGACGGGCGCGCAATTCCTCCAGATGCTCCATGAAAGACATGCGGAGCATGCCTTTCTCTTCGGGATCGTCATCATCATCGCCGTCGCTTGATTTGGGAGGCGGCGGAGGCGGCGGCGGAATGACGGCCGGCAAGGCGGAGGGCTTTGGGGCAGGTGGTAACGGAGCCTCCGCAATAACGGCAGGGGTTACGGTGACAGCAGTGGACGGAGCGTCGGCTCCATACGGTTGAGACGTGCTGTTGTAGACTTCGCTTTCCTGGGGAGACTCAGGCTGGTGGTTATCTTCTGGCATCGGGCTTGGGCGAATTACGCGGGATGCTCGTCTTTTGCCGGTTCGGGTTCAGCGGCTGCGGGAGCGTTGGCGGAATGGGAAAGTGGCGATCGGGGAACGGTGCCGGAGACGGGCGGCGCTGCGGGCAGTGCGGGAGTTTCGGGCTGCGCGTGGGATTCCACTGCGGGTTCAGTTGGGTAAGTTGATCCGTTGGTGTACCCGTAACCAGTGGCGTTTTGGCCGTACTCATCTGCGTTGTAGGAGTAGGGAGTGTAGGACGGAATCGCCGGAGGATTCTTGCGAGCTTCTTCGAGACGCGCTTCGCGTTCGAGTTCCTGAAGGTGGGTGTCGAAGGTACTCTTCAGTTCGTTCTTAGCGCGGCGAAATTCACTCATACCCTTGCCGAGCAAGCGGGCGAGTTCAGGCAATTTCTTGGGTCCAAACAGCAGAAGAGCAAGGATGAGGATGAAAATCATCTCTTGCATGCCGATCGGTCCCATTTACTTTGCCTCCATATATTTAGTTTCGCTGTTTCGCCTCTATGATAGCCCACGGGCTGGTATGTGACGGCAGTGTTTACCAGAAGTTTTTGGGAGGCGGGGCCGTGTGCGACTGAGGGCGTGGAGTTGAATGAACCGGGGCTGGCCCACTCCCTGTCTTCGGAGCCGCCGAGTTGTTCGCCTGGTAAAGCGCCGGAGTGCACACGGGTGCGGCTCGAATCGCTTCGGAGTCCTCGACGTGGAATGGTGGGCGGCAGGTTGGGATGAGTGGTTGTGGACTGTCCCCGGAACTGGGAACTGGGAACTGGGTAGTGTTTACCAGAATGTTTTGGGCGGCGGGGCCCGTATACGACTGAGGGCGTGGAGTTGAATGAACCGGGGCTGGCCCACTCCCTGTCTTCGGAGCCGCCGAGTTGTTCGTTTGACAAAAACGCCGGAGTGCACACAGGTGGGGCTCGAAATCGCTTCGGACTCCTCGATGTGAAATGGTGGGCGGCGGGTTGGGATGAGTGGTTGTGTGGACTGTCCCCGGAAGTGCATATGGAGTAGATTTTTCGGCAGTGGCCACTTGACTCGCCTGAGTGATTGTTATATACATAATGCGCACTAGTTGGGGCGGGAAAATATCCGCCCTCTTTCCCACTTTTAAGGAGACACCCTACATGCTGCGTTTGGGGGTTTGTGGTTCGCTCGTTGGAGTTCTATTTGCCGGCCTCGTCTTTGGCCAGAGTCAAAACGCCAGTCTGGAAGGTGTTGTTACCGACAAATCGGGGGCTTCCATCCCGACGGCCCAGGTGGTTGTCGCCTACACCGACCGGAATCTGAGTTCGAATGTACAAACCGATTCCGGTGGCCGATTCTCATTTCCCAATCTGGCTCCAGGCACCTATAATTTAACGATCACGGCGGCGGGATTCCGCACCTATGCTCAATCGAATGTCCAACTGCTGGCCAACCAGGCCGCACGCATCGATGCCATTCTCGAGGTGGGCGACGCATCGACCCGCATCGAGGTCAAGGCGGATGCCGCGCAGTTGAATTACGACAACGGCGCAAAGCAGGAAGGCGTTCCACCGCAGGTCATTAACCAGCTTCCACTGCTGGTTGCTGCCGGTACGCCCCGCAATGCCGTGCAGTTTATCTCGTTCCTGCCGGGTGTGAATACCGGCACGAGTCCGCAAGCGTTCAATGCGCGTATCAACGGCGGTTTGAAGATGGGCGATGAAGCGGTTATGGACGGCGTGAGCATGCAGGAAGGCACGATGTCGCAGAGTGGGATGGTTTCCTTCTTTGACTTTCCGACAACACCTGACATGGTTAGCGAGGTTCGTGTTCTGACGTCGAGCTATGAGCCGGAGTACGGCGTCACGACCGGCGGCGTCATCATGGTGACGACACGCAGCGGCACGGATCAGCTTCACGCCGGCGTGTTTGAATATCTCCGCAACAAGGATCTGAATGCGCTGCAGTTCACCAACCAGCGCGCTTCCGGGGATCAGCGTCCGAAGGACAACGAAAACGAATTTGGCGGCTTCATCGGGCTACCTGTGAAAGTTCCTTTTCTGCCCGCGATCTGGGGGGCGAAACACAAGACCTACTTCTTCCACGACGAAGAGTTCCTGCGCAGCCTGGGCGGCGCAACGCGGCCGCTCGATTCTATACCGTCACTTCTCAACCGGACCGGCGACTTTTCTGACTTAGGTGAGCCCATTTACGATCCAAAGTCGGAATCGATCGTAAATGGTGTTATTTCGAGAGTGGCTTTCCCGGGCAATAAAATTCCGCTCGCCGAGCAAAGCCCCTTAGCTCTGCAATGGATGAAGTACCTGCCGCAACCCACCTCCACGGGACCCTATAACAACTTCCTGGCGCAGCCTGTTTCTGACGGCATCCTTTCGAACGTGGACCACTACCTTTTCAAAGTGGACCATTATTGGGGCGAGAGCGACCACTTCTATCTGACCATCTGGCGTCAGATTACTCATCCCAACGATCAGTGCGCTCTACCGGTGCAACTCTGCACCTCTAACCCGGCGAACCCGGAAGATGCGTGGGTGAGCCGTTTCAACTGGGATCACATTTTCCGGCCGACCCTGTTGAGCCACTTCGCCGTGGGATATGTAAACCGCAACGAAGGCTATGGATCCGTTCCCGGGCAGAACGCCGCGGACCTTCCGCACATTCCCAACGCCGCCGCTTACCTGGCCTCACCAGCGGCTAACTTCTCCGGCAATGGCGTTTCCACATTCACCGGTTGGGGTAACACCTCCGGCCCCGGTTATCTGAATAAGACCACCCGTCCCTCTTACATTACAAACGAACTGGTCACGTGGGTAAAGGGAGCGCACACCATCAAGATGGGTGGCGAATACCGTCATTTACAGCAGGTTTTCCGCTCAAACGGCAATCAGTCCGGCACGGTGAATTTTTCCGCGCTTTCCACCGCCTTACCAGGAGTTCCCAGCGGCGACCCATTCGCCAGCTTGATTGTGGGTGCGGTAGATAACGGAAATCTGAACGTCTACAACGTGAGCAAATACGGGGCGTTGCAACAGGCTTTCGCCCTGCATATTGGCGATACCTGGAAAGTGAATTCGCGCCTGACCGTAAACTACGGGCTGCGCTGGGACAAATTCACCCCAACGTCAGAAACCAGCAACAAATTGGCCTTCTTTAGCTTCGCACCGAATCCGGGCGCGGGCGGCTTGCCTGGCAGTTTGGCTTATGCGGGCTCGAACTGGGGAGCGGCGAGTTACGGGAAACCGTATCCGGAAGTCCCGTTCAACGGTGGGTTGGGCCCACGCCTTGGCGCGGCCTACCGGATTGATAATCAGACGGTGCTTCGGGCCGGCTACGGCGTGTTCTTTACGCAGGCGTTCTACCCGGGCTGGGGCGGCGGCATGAATCTGGATGGATTTAATCCGAGCTTGAACTTTGGTAGTTCATTGAGCGGCTATCAGCCATCCTTTTATCTGGACAATGGCTTCCCGGCCTATAGTTCAGCGACGGACGTAAGTGCAACTGCCGACAACGGCAAGTCACCGCAGTACCGTCCGCCTTACGGGAATCATTTGTCCTATACGCAACAGTGGAACCTTACTCTGGAACGGAAGATCGGAAACAGTGCGGTCGCCAGCGTGGCCTACGTTGCCAATAAGGGCACGCACCTGCCTTCGCAGATGCAGCCGTTGAACTACCTGAACCCTTCACTCCTGACGACACTGGGGTCCACAGTACTGAATACGGTGTTCACATCGGATAACCAGACAATCAACGGCGTGACATCCCCTTATGCGGGATGGGTCAGCCAACTGAATGCCGCCGGCCAATGCGCGCCGACAGTGGCGCAGGCTCTGGTCAAATATCCGCAATTCTGCGGCGGGCTGACCGGTCTGAATGAGAACCAGGGAACTTCGATGTACAACTCGTTCCAGACGAAAATTGAGAAGCAGTTCGCCGGCGGGTTCTATGCGGGCGCCAACTACACCTATTCGCACCTCACAACCGACGCCTCGTCGACGACGCAAGCCACTGCAGGTTACGGCGCCATCGGCGGAGTGATCAGTCCCTATCAAGGACACCGGAACTACTCACTTTCGCCCGATGACCAACCGAACAGTTTCTCGCTGCTGGCAGTCTATGACCTGCCGTTCGGCAAGGGAAAGCGATTCCTGAGCAGCGCCGGCGGCTTGGTGAACACCATTCTTGGCAACTGGACACTGTCGTCCAGCATGAAGCTCACGTCCGGACTGCCGATGTACTTCCGTGATTCAACGCTCTGCGGTGTACCCGGCCAATTCCAAGCTCAGTGTATTCCCGCCATCACCGGCAAAGTGCTGACGCAATCGTGGAGTGGTTTTAATGTCAACCAACCGGCGTTCAATGCTTCGGCTTTTGAATCGCCCTCGTTGTTTGCCAATGGGAATTACCTGGGCACCGGCCCGCGAGTGAGCGGCGTGCGAGGTTCGCCCTATCGCGACGTCAACCTGTCGCTTTCAAAGGAATTTTTGATCCGGGAACGCTTCCGGTTCGAACTGCGGGGAGAGACCTTCAACGCCTTCAATAATCACTATTTCACCTGCGATGGACAGGCGTTTGGCGATTGCATTCCGTTTAACAACGACCCATCCAGTTCGTCTTTCGGGGCTTGGAATGGAACCGTGAGCCAGCCGCGGAACATTCAGTTGGTCGGGCGCTTTACGTTCTAGACCGAAAGTAAGTAATCCACTCGTTACAAGCCACCGGCAGAGAAATCTGCCGGTGGCTTTTTGCATTGTGCCGAGCATGTTCGACAGCGAAGGTGAAAGTCCTTTTCACAAACCTGATGCAGGTGAAGTGATAGCGAAGCGCAAGGGCGTCTTCGCGAGGCGGGGTCTGAAAGAAGCGTGGAGCAAACGTACGAGCCGATGAACAAGAACCGGATAAGAGGCATCCGGGGCCGGACGAGTTGGCGCATGACAACAAAGTCCATATCCATCAAGGGCACTGATTGTAAATCCGGCGGTTGCGTGCGGAAGGCGGTCGAACGAACGGTCCCCTTGAGGGGTTAGCAGGAATAGCAGCAAGTGGGCAGCGCGACTCATGAGCGACAAGCGGCAGAAGAACCAACTGGAGTTGGCCTTCACAGACGAGAGTAGGAGTGAAGCTCTGAGGGTATCCGCAGAAGGGACCGACTCGCTTGCGGTGGAGCACGGGACCAAAAGCTTGGCTATATATATTGGGCCAACAATTAATGGAAGAAGTCTGCGAGCGGGATAACCGCAAGCGGGCATTGGCACGAGTCAAGGCCAATAAAGGAAGCGCTGGCAAGGATGGGATGACCGTTCACGCGTTGCCAGAGTTTCTGAAACAGCCCTGGCCAGCGATCCGGGAGCAGTTGTGGAGCGGGATCTATAAACCGCGACCGTGAAACGGGTGGAAATCCCGAAGCCGGACGGTAGGGTGCGAAAGCTTACATCCCGGCGGTGCTGGATCGCTTCATCCAGCAGGCGGTGATTCAGGTACTGCAACGCAAGTGGGACCGGACGTTTCCAATCACAGCTACGGGTTCCGTCCCGGACGCTCGGCGCATCAGGCGGCGCAGCAGCATAGTGCCGCCGGTTAGCGCTGGGTGGTGGATCTCGATCTGAAGAAATTCTTTGACCGGGTAAATCACGACAAACTGATGGCGAAAATCGCAGGGCGGGTCAGCGACAAGAGGCTGTTGAAGCTCATCCGATCCTTTCGGCGCGCCGGAGTGAGGCCATGGGCGCGGAAGCTTCCGGGCTTCAGTTTCACGGCGAATCGAGAACCGAAGCGGTGGATAGGCCCGCAAGCGGCGGTATCCGCTTCAAAGAGCGAGTTCGGGAATTAACACGGCGGAACAAGGGCGTCAGCACGGAAAGGATGGCCGAGAAATTAACCCAGTACCTGGGCGGATGGATCGGTTACTTCGGGAAGTGTGCGGACCCGCATGTCCGGTGGTGCGGGGAGGAGGGGAGCCGTGAGGCTTCCCCCCATCCCGATTGTTTGGGAGCAGGGCCAATCACGGGGCCCACCCTGTGGCCCACCCCGTCTCGCGGCGATGGATGTCAGTCGCGGCCGCCGTTAGTGAGGCGGAGCAGAATGTTCAGCGTCGCGACAAAGACGTTGAACACACCAGCGAAGAGCATGAGCGCTCCAGGGATGGGGCTATCGGCATCAGGGGTGCGCAGGACCGCGCTCGTCGAGTAGATGATGGTGAATACGCCAAGCGCTCCGATGCCGAAGCTGATCAGAATGCCGAGAAGGCCGATGTGTATGAAGCTGTTGAGAATGACCGCTCCGATAAGCGAGAAGAAGATACCGGTCATCAAGCCGCGCGGCGCGGAGAATTCGCGACGAACGCTCATCACGTAGAGCGTGATTCCGATGAAGACAAAGGCTGTGATGCCGAGCGCGTCGAAGATGAGGCCGGGAGCGACCAGGCGCGCGAAGAAAAGCAGCGGCGAAAGTGCAATGCCCGAAATGAAGCCATCGAAGATCAGAGCGGGAATGCCCAGAGTCGGGTTATTGCGAACGGATAGCGCGATGCGGGGAACCAGATTGAGCAGGAGCAGAGCCGCGATCCAACCGATCCAGCCCGAGAAGAAGCGGGCCAGGGTCTCGGATGTGGCTCCGATGTAGCCGCCTGCGATGGCGCTGAATACGGCCAGGCCAAAAAGCAGGTAAGTCTGCTTGATAACTGCCGCGCCTTGGGCGGTAAGGAACGTGGTTCCGTTCAGCCGGTCCCATGCGGGGGCTTGATTGTTGTAGTTGTACATGGAGTGCCTGAGTTTTTGATGCAGGGAGGCAGAGAAAAGGGACACAAGGCGGATGCCGGGCGGGGAGACAGCAACGAAAATGGCAGATCGAAAACCGAAGTTTTCGGACCTGCCATTTTGATGGTTCAGAGGTGAGGTCGTATCTAGAAGTAGAATTTCAGCGCGAACTGAATTTCCCGTTGATCGTTTTGACCGTCGCGAGTAGAGTTGATTACGCCGAAACTGGTCGAACTGGTGTAATCGAGCGAACCCGGAGCGGCGGAGACGCCGTTGCCGCCCTGGCCGGGATTCGAGAAGTTTGGATGGTTGGTCAAATTGAAGATTTCGGCGCGGAATTCCAGGTGAGTGCGTTCACTGGTGCGGAAGTCCTTAAAGAGTGAGAAATCAAGGCGATGGAATCCCGGCCCCAGGTATTGGGACGGCGATCCGCCGAGCGGGGCATAGTTTGTCTGGCCGATGGCGGTGGCAACCGGCGGACTCTGGAAGGCGGCAGGATTGAGCCATTGATTGACATTATGTTTGCCGCCGTAAATGTCTTGGCCCGGGACGTAAAGGGCGTCGCAGCCAAAGCCAGAGGTGGTGGAGATTACGCAGGGAATGGTTCCCGGCTGGCCGCCTTGAAGAGTCAGAATCCAGTTAGTTCCCCAGCCGCCGAGCAGCGCATCGACAAACTTGTTGCTGTTCGCCAGGAATTGTCTTCCATGTCCCACGGGGACGTCATACGTGCCGCTGAGGTGGAACACCAGCGGAATGTCGAAGTCACAGAGACCATACTCACCCTGGACGCCGAAGCCCGGGAGGTAAGCGGCGCGATAGCCGTTGATCGCGGTTGAATTGAGTACGTCTACGGCATCGGTGCGGCACTTAGACCAAGTCAAGTTGCCGAGGACGGTCAAGCCCTGGGCAAGCCGGCGTTCGTAATTGGTCTGCAAGCCGTTGTAGTAGCTGTCACCAGAGAAGCTGGTGTAGGTGTCACCGGTGGGGAAATCCGGGTACGGGGAATAGGCGTAAGAGTTCATGCCCGGAGGCAGAATTTCATGCGGTGAATTGGGGTTGAGGTAAACGCCCAGGTGCCGAACGGTGTTGCCTACGTAGGCGACCTGGAGACTGTCGTTCTTGGTCAGCTGATACTGCAGCGTGAAGTTCCAGCCTTGGGTATAGGGCGTCTTGACCTTGTAATCTTCCCCAAGGAAGCTGACGCCGCCGGGCTGCACGGCAGAGGGAGTCAGCGGGATGCCGGTTAGCCCGGTTTCGAGGGTGGCAATGGAGCCGTTGGGAAATGTAATGGGAGCGTTAGGCAGGATGTTGGGATAACTCAGTTGGAATTGGAAGGGGAAGTCCACGTAGGTCTCGACGGTGGAGTTTTCAAAGCCGCCGTAGAAAATGCCGTAACCGCCTCGCATTACCAGGTTGGGGGTGATTTTATAAGCGAAGCCGACCCGGGGGGCGAAGTTGGTGTACTGCGATTGGCCCAGGCCTGTTTGGTTGGAGCAGACAACATTGATATTGTCAGCGGCGGCGGCGGCAGAAAATTCAGGCGACAGCGGCGTGTTGCAGCGCTTTTTCGTAAGAAGGAATTCGGTAGGAGAGCCGTTTCCGCCGGGTACGAAGTTCGACTGCGCGCCGTAGCGTTCGACGATCTGGCCGAAGTATTCCCAACGTAAGCCGAGGTTCACGGTGAGGTTCGGCGTGACTTGAATATCGTCCTGGAAGTAAACGCCATTGTAAGGGCGTTTCATGTCCGTATTGGCGATGTTCGAGGCAGTGATGTTATCCGCGCCGCCTACATAGGCGGCTGCGCCGGCAACGCTTCCGGGTGTGGGCGAGAGCAGCATCTGGGCGAGGCCGGTGTTGCCGCCGCCGGTTTCCGGAACTTCGGTGTAGACACCGCTGAAGTTCCAGGCGCCGCGAGAGGAGGGTGGCTGGAAGATGGAGAAGCGCAGATCCTGGTATTCGAAGCCGCCTTTCAGGGTTTGCCTGCCAAGGTGTTTCGTTAAATTATCCGCAAATTGCAGCGTGTTGCTGTATTCGATCGACGGAAGGTATTGATTGCTGCCGAGTGTCGAGAGACCGCTGATAAAGAATGAGCCCAGGCCGCCGTTGGAAGAGACTTGCGGTATGCCTTGAATGCCGAATTGTGCGGGGATATTCAACTGGCTAGCGTTCGGCTGCAGCCGATTCGTATGGATGCGGTTGAAACCGGCGCGGAATTCGTTGACGAAATCCGGCGAGAACAAGTGAGTTTCGCTGACGACGGAGTTGATTGCCATGGCAGTCTGGTTGCCGTCTGCGAATGAACCGCCGTCAGCGATGCCAGGGAACGGACCGGGGATGAATTCAGGATTATCGGAATAGCTGACGCGCGCGAACGCCGTGTCTTTATCGCTGAAAACCTGATCGACTCGCGCATCGAACTGGTTGACGGTGTTCTGAAGAACCGGGTTGGCAGCAAAGTTATTGAAAAGGGTGCCTGCGTTCGGGGCGGGATAGAGGTTCAGCAGCTTGATGGCATTTGGATCAAGCCGGCTGGCAGGCAGAATGTTGCCGGGAAACGGTTCGCGAGCAAAGCCGACCTGGGAGCCGGCGGCCTGCCCTGAGCAGGGAATATTGATTCCGCTGACTGAATCTGTGACGCCGCAGTTGATGGTGCGGGTGGTGGAAGGATCAAAGACCTGGCCGAGCGCAAAAGTGCGGCCGAGGATGTCGGTTCGGGAGCCGCCTTGCGCCAGAAGTTCAGAAAGGTTCGTGAAGCCACTGCTGCGTTCCTGCGCCGTGGGAACGGTATTTACGGACGGAAGGGCCTGACGGATGCGTGTGCCTTCGTAATCACCGAAGAAAAAAGTCTTATCTTTCTTAATGGGGCCGCCGGCGGAGAAACCGAACTGATTCTGGCGGTACTCACCCTTTTGGATGCCCCCGGAGTTTTCGAAGAAGTTGGCAGCGTCGAGCTTATCGTTGCGCAGGAACTCCCAGAGATCTCCGTGGAACGCATTGGTTCCGGATTTGATGCTGGCGTTCAGAACTGCACCGGCTGAACGGCCCTGCTCAGCACTGTAATTGTCGGTTTGGATTTTGAATTCGGCGATGGCATCCACGGGAGGGCGAACGACGTATGCTGTGCCGTTGAGGAAATCGACAGAGTTGGAGTTATTGTCGATACCGTCGAGCAGATAGTTATTCTGAGCAGGACGCAGACCATTAGCAGCGAAACTTCCGCTAGCGCCGAGACCGCGTGTATCGGCCTGATCCTGCGTGACGCCGGCTGAGAGTTGGGCTAAGAAAATGAAGTTGCGGCCGTTGAGGGGCAGACTATTAATGGACTTCTCACCGATGACCTGGCCGACAGAAGCGTCTTCAGATTGCAGTTGGGGCGGTTCGCCCGTGACAGTAACGGTTTCGCTCACCTGGCCGGGAGGCAGGGAGAAATCGACGACTACGCGCTGCTGAACGTCAACGGTGACCTGGTTGTGTTCGACGCGTTCAAAACCTTTGAATTCAGCTATAACGGTGTACTTACCGATTTTTAGGGGGGAGAAACTGTACTCGCCTTTGGCGCCCGAAGTGGCGGTGAGGACTTGTCCAGTGTCGGTGTTGGTAAGAGTGACTTTTGCGCCGGGCACAGTACCGCCGCTGGTGTCTTTCACGGTACCGAGTATGGCGCCAGTGTCGACCTGGGCAAACGCCAAAGAAATACAAACCAATGTGAGCGCGAGTAGCTTTAGAACAAATGTAAGTGATAGATAACGAGTTGACATAGTTGTAGTTACACCCTGGGAAGCATTTACTTTCGTTTCCTTTACGTTGTTTACGTTACTTTAGTGCAAGCACAATAAGTCTGTCAAGGAAAGGGAACCCTATGAAGAAATCGACCGGTGACAACTTCTTCCCGAAAGGATACAGCTTCACGGATGGCTTGAAGTTGCTTAAGCAGGCGGACTATCAGGGAGTGGAACTCTGGCTGGGCGACAGGCCGTGGTTTCAGGTGAAAACAACGGACGCGGAGGTTCGCGCGCTGGTGAGGCAAGTGGAAGATATGGGCCTCGCGATTTCGAATGTGTCCAATTCGCTCGACTGGGATGAGAACATATCTGATCGCGATCCTGCGAAGCGTGAGGCCGCGTTCCGGCATATTGAACGTCAGTTAGAGACTGCACAGATATGCAAGACCGATGCAATTCTTGTGGTGGCAGGACTGGTGACCGAGCAAGTACCTTATAACGAGGTCTACAAACGAACGGTGGAGGGCTTGCAGCGGTTGGCGCCCACTGCCGAGAAAGCCCGAGTGCGGATTGGGGTTGAGAATTGCTGCGCCGAACAGAAGTTTCTGCTGAGTGCGCGCGAATTCCAGACGTTTCTGCGGGACGTTGGGAGCGACTGGGTGGGCATTCACCTGGACGTGGGGAATATTCATGAAACCGGATTTGCGGAACAGTGGATTGAGATACACGGGCCGCATATCACCCGAATTCATTTAAAGGATGTTCATAAGCACCGCGGGCGATGCGGGAACCAGAGTGTGTACACCAACATATTCTTGGGTGACAACAACTGGCCGGCGATCCGGCAGGCAATGCTGAAGATTGGCTACGACGGTTGGGTGATTGCTGAGATTGAGGACCGGTATACCTATGCCGCGGATCAGCAGGTTTATGACACGTCAGCTGCCATGACACGCCTGATTGAGGGAAGGTTTTAGGGATGAGGGCGACACGGCGCGAAGTGCTGTCGACGATAGCCGCGGCGATGCCTTTGATGCGCGATCGTTTGCCGTTCGATCGGGCTCGGCCGCCAAGATCTGTGGCGTTCATTGAAGAAGCGCACGGCTTGGCGCAGGAATCGGCCAAGGGGTACAGACTGCTAATTGAGTCTGCAAAGGAGCCAGTTCCCTTCCCTGGTTGTGTGATCGCGCCGGGCCTTCGAGAGATAGAAGCACACGTGTGCCGCGATCTTGTAAGCCGCGTTCGGTCCGGAGGGCGACTGTTGTGGGAGAGTGGCCTCGGGTTTTCCAGCGAGAATCAGGTGCGGAAGCAGTTGCAGGTTCTAAACGAAGGTTTGGGGTTGACGGTCCTGCCCCCGATCACGGCGCGAGGGTACGTCGAGTACGAGTGGCCAGTACGTAAGCTGGTGCGGACATTTGAGTTTGTCACTCCGGTGGAGTGCCCAGCGGCGGAAGTTATAGCGCGGTGCGAGGGTGTGCCGGTTGGTTTCCGGCGGAAAATGGCCCAGGGATGGTTTATTTATCTGGGATCGATGCTGGGTCCGGGGTTGTTTGCAGAGGAGCGTGAGGCTCTCTCGGTGGGCGCGGGGCTGGTGAGCCATGGCTGACTCTTAACGGGAGTCGCGGACGGGGCCCATTCATTTCAATTCTGGATAGCTTTTGTTCTTGTGCTTACGCCTTCATTGCCTGAAAGGCATGCCCACAAAGAGGGAGTGGATGCCTTGTTGTAGGGAGGAATGGCAATCTGTTTGCGGAATTCGTCGCTGAATATGCCATCGACCCGGATACTGACCGAAAGGGCCTGATGGGGGTCGGCCCCATGAAACTGATTTACTGAATCGAACCAGGCGCTGTACGAATCCACGTAAAGTTTCTCGCCGGTTTTGTGATTGAGCATATAAAACGGCTTCGCCATATTACTTCGGAACCAGATAAATTCATGGCAAACGTTCTCCGAGACGTGATCGCGATGGGCGGTCACCGGCGCCCCGCCATCGTCATACATGATCATCATGCGGGCTGTTTGCTTGAACGGCAGGGTGGCTATGAAGTCCATCAGAAGAGGAAATTCAGAAGCGGCCTCGACTGAGGTCCACAACTCTGGTTTGTCGAGATCCATGTAGTTGAATGGACGGATGGATTTTGAGAGATAGATGATTTTGCTGCCGGGCCGTTTGGGACTATTCGCTTCGATGGTCATAACGCCGGTATGGAAAAGTTCGTCCCGCTGCTTGCGGTTGTGTTGCTGAATCTGCTCCATCAGATAGACGTCCAGCGATTTCAGGCGCTCCACATCAATATAGCTATCTAACGACATATACGACGGATAAGTGATTCGCGGGTCGATCTTCGCTTTATCTATGATCCGGTTAGCGGCGGAGCGCGTAGCGCTCTCGGCGAGCGGCCGCAAAGTGTTGGCGACACGACTTCTCAGTTGACTAACAATATTGTTCAGAATGACCTCCGTAGACGGCTCGCGCTTCAGCCACTCCGTATGTATCATCCGGCGATTCCGAACGCAAGCAAATTCTCAATGACACATTCAGCATCATCAGGATTTTAGGGAGACTAATTGTTAGTAACATAACTTACACGTTGACCTCTCTTCACGATGTAGGAAGGAGTACGGGTACCAAAGATGGCTGCATGTATCTTCCACAAGCCTGTTTTTTGTGATATTCCTATCTCGTTCGTATCGGAACACCACATCAGATGTGAAAGTCAGCTTTTACACTGAGAGGGCGGGAGCTGCCCTGAGAGGCGTTTCAGCTTCTGCCAGTTCGAGCGGGCAACAGGCTAGCGCCGGAACAGGACTCGTGTGTCTTGGAGCCGGCGGCACCGGGACCAGTAACACTCGACGGAAGTGGCTGGGTGACTCCCGAGTAAGTCATTCATAAGTATGAGTTTCTTTTGCACTAGTAAGTGGCTCGTCATTTCGTTGATGCTGGCGGGTCCCGTTTTAGCACAGATAAATGACGGAGGCACAACGGCGACTGGAGCCTACCAGCTGGGCCCGGGCGACCTGATTGACGTGAAAGTGTTCGGCCGGCCACAGCTAACCTCGGAGTCGATCCGTGTCGGCGTAGACGGGCAAATCCATCTGGCGATGATCGATCACGCGATTGCGGCGCTGTGCCGGACGGAGGACGAACTGGCGCTAATGATCGCGAAAGAGTACCGGGAGTATCTGGTTGATCCACAAGTCAGCGTCACCGTCCGGCAATACAGCTCGCAGGTTGTGAATTTGACGGGCGCCGTGCAGCGGCCGGGCAGTTTTCAGCTTCAGCGCCGCGTGAAATTGAGAGAGGTCATCTCGCTTGCGGGAGGCGCGACCCCGGCAGCGGGCGACACGATCACGATTGTGCGGGACGAGCATCGCTCGTCATGCGAGGCAGGAACGCCGGGTACAGAGGGAGTCAAGTTCGTGAATCTCCCGTCTATGCTGGCGGGCGACGAAGCATCCGACCCGTACGTTCTGCCGGGTGACTTCATACACGCGGCGGAGGCGGAGCAGGCCTTTGTCGTGGGCAACATATACAAGCCGACACCCATTCCCCTGGTGCAGCCGACAACGCTAACGCGCGCCCTGGCACTGGCCGGAGGACAACTCCCGAGCAGCCGCGATAACATCCACATCATTCGCCACGAGAGCGGACCGCAATCGAAGATTACGGTTCTGAAGTTCAGCATGAAGGCTGTGCTGGCGAACCGGGAAGAAGACCCGCTCATCAAGCCGGGTGACATCGTGGACGTGGATATTTCGCTAAGCAAGGCGCTGGCCAAAGCAGCGTTGACTACGGTGGCCTCAGTGGGCGTCCTCTATTTCCCAATCACTTACATCAAGTAGCGGGATGAAGTTGCTATGACACCAGCCCCGGCAAGAGATCCGGACGAATCGCGGGCAGTGGAAGTCGCGCGCACGGCGGATATCCGCTTGTTGACGCTTCGAGACGGCGCACGCCTGATGGCGCGCCGTATCGGGCTGATTGCGGCGGTGACTCTGGCCGGCCTAGCGGGGGTTTCGGCCCTGGTCCTGCGGATGCCGAATTACTACGATGCGAGCGCCCGGATAGAAATTAATCCGGAGAGTTCGCAACTTTCGACAGCCGCTCCGTCCACCCCGATAGCAGTTGATCCGGCCTACATCAACACGCAGATCCAGATGATCACCAGCCCTGGACTGCTGCGTCGTGTGGTGATCAGCCTGGATCTTGAGCATGACCCGGTGTTTGTGAATCACATGAGCAAGGGCGGGCGCCTGCTACGACGCCTGATGCTGCTTGACTTCCTCGCGCGGGTATACGATGCCGACCTGGCCGATGTGGACACGACACGACTGATGGCCGGGCAGGCGACGCCGTACATTAATCCCGCCGAAGCGCGGTCGCTGGAGCCATTCGTTGAGGATTTGCGGGCCCGGATTACGATTCTGCCGGTCCAGGAAACCCGAAGCGTGTTTCGCGAAACACGGCTGGTGGATGTGACGCTACGACATCAGAGCCCGGCGCTGGCGGCGCGGCTTGCCAACGGAGTTGTGAATGCGCTGGTCCGGGGGAATGAGGAGCAGACTACCGAAGGCGACCGGGTGCGGCTCAGCAACCTGATGCGCCGGGCGCTGGAACTTCAGCAGGAGATCCGCCGTTCCGAGGCAAAGCTGGCGGCTTATGCGAACGCGCACGACATTGTCTCCATCCAGCCCGACCAGAACACGGACGTGGAGGGACTGATCAGCCTGAGCCGGCAACTGCTGGAAGCACAAAATCAACTTCGGCTGGCGGAAGCCGACTATGCGAGCGCTACTGAACCCTCGGCTGCAGCGGCGCTGGCCGAAGATGGCGTCCGGGCATCGCTAGCTGGCACGAACGAGAAACTGGCCGATTTGCGGGCCAGACGGGCGCAGTTGCTGGTAACTGCCACCGAAAAGTGGCCGGAGGTGAAGGAGGTACAACGGCAGATCGACGTGCTTGAGCAGCACGCGGCCGAGGTAAAGAAGCAGGGCGAGACCAACGCCGTGGCGAAGGCCAAAGCGAGACTGGCGGAGGCGCGCATCCGGGAACAGGAACAGCGCACAGCGTTCGAACAGCAGCGCGCGGCATTACTGGCTCAGAACGGCGCCTCCGTTACCTATAAGCTGATGCAGCAAGGGATTGACACCAACAAAAAGATCCTGAACGGACTGCTCGAAACGGTGGGAGCGAATGAGGCCAACAAGGCGGTTTCAATCAACAACCTCCGGGTGATCGATTTTGCCACTCCGCCCGATAAGGGCAAGCCGCAAGGGCCGTTTCGGATTGCCTACATCGGGCTGGCTGGATTTATTTCGCTGGGATTCGGGATTGCGGCAGCTTTACTGCTGGCGCATCTGGACGATCGCATCTGGACAGATGAAGATATTAGAGAAACGCTTGGCATCAGGCCGCTTGGCGGAATTTCCCCGGCAAACCGCAGACCTTTGTCCTTCCTGCCCTTCAGGACGCCGGATGACGGCACTTTGATAACAAACGACCGCAATTTCAACATGGCGGAGGATTATCTTCGCCTGCGAACCTCGGTGTTGAGAGCAAGCCCGCGCACGCCGCACAGTCTGCTGGTGTCGTCGAGTGTGGAAGGAGAGGGGAAGACAACGACGGCAGCCAACGCCGCCATCAGCATCGCTCGCATGGGAGCGAGAGTAGTGCTGGTGGACGCCGACCTGCATTGCCCGCGTCAGCATGTTTTGTTCGGGTTTGAAGGCGGGGTGGGCCTCAGTTCGATTTTGACGGGCGAAACGGCTATGAACGACGCAGAAATGCTGCTGCACCAGGACAGGGCGACAGGTATTTACATTCTGCCCGCCGGTGTGCCCATTGCCGATGCCGCGGAACGACTGGGCGGACAAGCCATGCGGCAACTGCTGGCGGAGCTTGGCCGGCGTTTCGAATACGTGATTGTGGACGCGCCGTCAATTCAATCCCGCGTCGATGCGCTTCTGCTGGCGCCGGCGGTGGATGGAGTCGTCATGGTGATTCAGGCGGGTAAGAGCCGCCGGGATGTGGTACGCCGCTCCCGCCGGGAAATTGAAGGAGCGGGTGGAAAGCTGCTGGGCGTGGTCCTGAACAACGCACAATCTCCCGTGCGCCGAAAATACAGCGAAGACACGATATTGACGGCGCGGAGAAGCGCGTGAGCATCGGCATCGCAACCGGCATGGACAAGCCGGCCCCGACGCCCGTTCGCAACGCTCGCACAGTCGAGAGTGAACCGGCGGTTCGAGCGCTGCTGCTGATACCGGCGGGCAGCGGCAAGAGTTCCTACATCTTTTCGCGACGTCAAGCGGAAATGCTGAAGGTGGCGGGAGTTAGTGTGCGGATGTTCTTTTTGCAGTCGCGAATGTCACCGCTGGTTCTGCTGAAAGAGTTTTTCCGATTGAGGAACGAAATGCGCGCGTTCCAGCCGCATGTCGTGCACGCGCAGTATGGGAGCATGAACGGGTTTCTGGCGGTATTGGCCTGTAACGCGCCGCTGGTGGTGACGTTTCGCGGCAGCGACCTTAATCCCGTTCCCAGCTGCAACTCCCTGCGGATTGGGCTGGGGCACCTGTTATCGCAGCTCTGCACGCTGCGCGCCAAGGGAATTATTTGCGTAAGCGAAGAACTCCGGAACCGGCTTTGGTGGACGCGCGAGAGGGCGATGGTGATTGTTGGAGGAGTGAATCTAGAGCGGTTTACCCCGATGCCCCGTGCCGAGGCGCGCGCAAAACTAGGGTGGGATGGCGACGCCCCGGCCGTGCTGTTCAACGCGGGCCGGCATCCGAAGATCAAACGGCTTGATCTGGCGCAGGCGGCAGTGATCGAGGCGCGCAAGCGGATGCCTGAAATTGAATTCATTGTATTGAGGGGTGATGTGGAGCCAGACAGCATGCCCCTCTGGTACAACGCCGTCGATTGTGTTCTGATCACGAGCGATTACGAAGGGTCACCTACGGTTCTGAAGGAAGCGATGGCCTGCAACCTGCCGGTGGTGAGCGTGGATGTAGGCGATGTGGTGGAGCGGCTCAAGGGCGTCAGCCCAGGCAGGTTGGCGCCGCGTGATCCAGTCGCACTCGGCGAGGCGCTGGCCGCTACGCTGGGCGACCTCGAGCGCTCTAATGGCAGGCAAGCGGTGGAGGATCTGTCAGAACTGGCTGAGGCGGAACGCATTCGCGAGATCTACCGAACTCTGGCGTACACCGCGAGGGCCCGGGCTTTCACCGCTTCGGGGGCGGGCACGTGAAGTTCTACCTGTTGCTGGGAGCTATTACACTCCTTTACGGGTCGTTCGCGGCGGTGATCTGGGCTCGCACGAAAAATCTTGCATTTCCGCTCGGGTTGGGGCTGCTTTATTACTGGACCTGCTATGGCGCTTGGTTCATTGTGGCGGATCAGTTGCGCGGGCACAGCTATCTTCGTTATGAGTATTTTTTCGCCAAGCTATTCCCGCTCTTTCTGGACGATTCGTACATTCTGACGATTGCGTACTACGGGATCTTTCTGCTGTCGGTTGAAGGCGCTCTGCTGTTAACAGTGCGGCGGGGGCCGTCTGTATTCTCCGATTGGACGCCTTGCATTTCCAACCTGGCACTGATTGCAACCGGCGCCGTGACGGGGTTTGCCAGCTTCTGGATCATTCGTAACTCGGTTTCCGCGGCGTCCGAGATGAATATCAGCAGCTACGCATTTGTGCGGGCTGACGAATCCGCTGCCGGAGCTTACAAGATCCACGAACTTCTGATGCGGGTGGCATTGTTTTGCGCCTGCACAGGGCTCGCAGTGATCGCTTCCGGACGCAATCCAAAAGCGGTGTTCGCCATGCCCTCAAAGACAGCGTTGCTCGGCTATGTGGTGCTGCTTGCCGGGTTACTGTACATCAATTTCCGCCTTGGGCAGAGGCGCGAGGTGGCGTCTGCGCTGATTGCGGCAGGGCTTCTGTACCTGGTGAACGTGAGAAAAGTGAACTGGGCGCTGATAGCGGGCGGCACTGCGTTGCTGGTGATCGTAATGGGTTTGATTTCGATGACCAGAGGAGGCCCGCTCTCAACGCGGGGCACGGCCAACACCATTGCGGCGGCTGTGCTGGAGAACGTGGTCAGCAATGAGCCGTTTGCGGCGCATCTGTCGCTCTACGGAAGCATTGCACGCAAGGTACCGGTCACGTATGGCTCGAGCCTGGTGTATCTGGCGGCTTCCCTGGTTCCCGGGGTGAAACGACCGCCAGACATTTACGAATACTATGCGGACCGTGTGAAAGCAGTGGAGGGGCAGGGGTTCACGGTGCATCATGCGACAGGCTGGTATCTGAATTTTGGAGTGCCGGGAATCATCGTGGGCGGTGGGCTGATCGGGCTTATCTGGGGGGCGCTTTATTCGGGGTTCCAAATCAGAAACAGCGTACGCTCCCACGCAGGCCGGGTGTTTTTCATCTTTGTGCCCTGGCTGTTCACGGCAGCACTGCCGTCGCTTTGCCGTACCGGTCCAGAAGGTTACAAAGGCATCCTTTTCGAGGTGGCATTGATTCCGACTGCAGTAGCGTTCCTGGCAACGATGCGGCCGGTGATGAGCGATGGAGCATTAAACCTAGCCCCGGCTGCAGCTCTGGTGGCTGAGCCGGCCCGGTAACTTCGAAGTTCCATGCGCAGCCAACTGAATTTTGTGGTTGTGGCGCTGGTTACTCTGGCGCACGGCGGGACGGAAGTGGTTCGTACGCAAGTTTCATCCCTGTACCGGACCATCTACGTTGCGCCGGATGGAAAGACTGCCAACAGCGGCGATGAAGCAAGTCCCCTGGACTTGGCGAGTGCTCTGAAACCGCAACGTATTCCGCCGGGAAGTACAGTACTCCTGCGAGGCGGCACTTATGTCGGGCCTTTTCGCAGCGACTTGAGGGGAACAGAACCATCCCCCATCACAATGCGATCGGCTCCCGGTGAAAACGCTGTGATCACAAGCTATGAATCGCGGGGCGACGGCGGCGTTCTGAATGTTTTTGGCGCGTGGGCGACTTATCGAGATTTCGAAGTGACCGCCGCCAGCCGGGACCGGCTTTACGGAACCAAGTTCCGGCTGATGGGGCTCAACATTCTGGCGCCGCATACCCGATTCATCAATCTGGTGATTCACGACGCGGGCCATGGTATCGGCTTCTGGAAGGAAGCTGTGGATTCGGAACTATACGGCAACATCATCTTCAATAACGGCACGGAAAACAGCGAATCTGATATGCGTCATGGGCACGCGATCTACACGCAGAACACAGAGGGCGAGAAGGTGATTCGCGACAATGTGATGTTCGATCAGTTCGGGTGGGGTATTCATGCGTATCCTGCGCCGGGCGGCGTTACCGGGTTCAGGATTGAGGGCAACGTTTCGTTTGATAACGGACTAGCGAGCCACGCCCGCCAGCACTACCCGAACATCATGGTTTCGGGCCATCAACCGTTCAAAACGGACCGGGTCCACGTTCAGAATAACTATTCTTATTACCGGCAGGGCCAAACGGAGGCGGGTAAGTTCTCCGACGCGAATCTTTGCCTTGGGTGTTCGGATGCAGAGTCGAATGGCGATGCCGACGTAACCGGGAACTATTTCGTGAACGGATCGCCGGTAATGCTGGCAAACGGCTGGCAGCATTTGACGATCAGCGGCAATACGGTAGTAGGAGACCGGCGGCTGATCTCGTTGAACGGATCGGCGCGGGAGTCCTACACGATAGACCACAACACATATTTCTCGGCGGCTGGAGCGCCGTTCGCGTGGAACGGCAAGGAACTCGACCCGCAAGCGTGGCTGGCGGCCACACACGATTCCAATAGCTCTTTTCATACGGGTACTCCCACGGGGACGGCGGTATTTGTGCGGCCAAACCAGTATGAACCGGGGCGGGCGCACATCATTGTCTTTAACTGGGATCATGCGCCTTCTGTTCAGGCGGATGTCAGGGGCGTACTGCACGCGGGAAACCACTACCGGATATTCAATGTGCAGGACCTTGGCGGCAGGCCAGTAGCAGAGGGCACGTGGAGTCAAGGGCCGATTTCCCTGCCCTTTGGAAGCAGTCGAGTGATGCTTCCGATGGGGGAGGAGAAGAAGCTTTCGCCCATGGATCTGTCGACGGATCCGGAGTTCGGGGTCTTCCTGCTTGAATTGGCTGGCACTCCGGAAAGCGCGCCCGCCTACTCGGGCTTTATGGGGTCGGCGTCCGGCAATCCGCCGCCCGACCCACTGGCCAAACTGCGGCCGTTCGAAGGCGAGTACACGAGTGAAGATGCGAAGGCGCGGGCGGCAATCACAGCGGATACCTCCGGATTATCGATTCGAATATTGACGGAAAAAGATGCGCCGGAATACAGAATTACTCAGCAGAACGGGACGCGGTTCCGCATTGAGGGATTGCCGGCGGGCTTTTATGTGGATTTCGGGGTGGAAGGCGACCGGGTGAGGGGCATCACGATGATTCGCGGTCCGCTGCCAAAGGTTTATCTGGCAAAGCAGTTATAAAGGCAGTAATAAAGGATGCAGCCTCAGGCCAGTCCTCACTTTGCACGGGTCTTTAAATGGAAGAGTTGACGGTATCTGTCATTACGCCGTGTCGAAATGAAGTCCGGCACATCGCGAGCTTTCTGCGCAGTCTGGAGAGCCAGATTACAGACGGACTTCGTTGCGAATTCATTCTTGCGGACGGGATGAGCGATGACGGGACGCGCGAGATTTTGTTTCGGGAGATGAGCAAAGTACCGGGTCTGCGGGTGATCGATAATCCCGGCAGAATGGTCTCGAGCGGCCTTAACGACGCCATTAGCCAGGCAGGCGGCGAGTTCATTGTGCGGATGGACGTTCACAGCGAGTATGCGCCGGATTACGTAGCGTCCTGCGTGCGCACCCTGATAGAGACGGGCGCGGAGAACGTGGGCGGCCCGATGCGCCAGGCGGGCACTTCGTATATGGGCCGGGGTATTGCAGCCGCGTTTCACGCCCCCTTTTCCTGTGGCGGCGCCCGCTTCCACCGTGAGACTTACGAAGGCTGGGTAGATACGGTGACGTATGGATGTTGGCGGCGCGAAACCCTTTTAAGCCTCGGCATGTTCGATACCAACCTGGTTCGGAACCAGGACGATGAACTGAATCTGCGCCTGGTTAGGGCAGGCGGCCGGATCTGGCAATCGCCGAGGATTGTGATGGCTTACCACCCGCGATCGTCGGTACGCAGTCTGTTCAGGCAGTACTTTCAGTACGGATTTTGGAAGGTACGGGTGATACGCAAACACAGGATTCCGGCGAGTTGGCGTCACCTCATTCCGGGTCTTTTTGTCTTTTGGCTTCTGCTTGCTCCGGTGTTTGCGGCAGCTTTCTCTTCGTCGCCCCTAGCGATGGCGGCGATTCGACTCTGGATGACTTCGGCGGTGCTTTATTTCGTGGCGTGTATTGCCGCCGCATTTTTTGCAGCGCGCGAGCGGGGATGGGACTTGATGCCAATCCTTCCGGCCATTTTTGCTACTTACCATTTTGCCTACGGAATCGGGTTTGTTGTGGGGTGCTTGTATGGCTGGCGTGGGGCGCGCGCCAAGGCGGCGAACGAGATCTTTGTTTCGGTGACGAGATAGCAATGGCAACAGCAGTCGGGATAGCCAAAGAGAAAGCGGCGACAATCAGCGTGCCATTTTTTCGCCCGGAGATCGGCGCCGAGGAGCGGGCCGAAGTCGACCGAGTGCTCGCGTCGGGATGGCTGACCTCCGGACCGATGACGCAACGCTTCGAGCGCGAGTTCGCGACGGCCGTGGGGTCGCGGCATGCGGTGGCGATGAACTCGTGTACGGCCGCGCTGCATCTGGCCGTGGAAGCACTTGGGCTCAAGGCCGGTGATGCGGTCCTTGTACCGACGATGACATTTGCAGCGACGGCGGAGATCGTACGCTATCAAGGCGCATTTCCGGTACTGGTGGATTGCGAACCGGAGACCTGCAATATCGACCTTACTGATGCCGAGCGTAAAGTACGCGCGTTAACCAAAGGGTCCTTGCCCGGCATTCCGGCAGCTACCCCGCTGAAGGGCATAATCCCCGTGCATGTAGGCGGATGGATGTGCGAGATGGACGAGTTGTCTGATTTCGCCAGCCGGCACGGGTTGTGGATTGTGGAGGACGCGGCGCATGCTTTCCCGGCAGCCTGGCGCAAACAGACGGCCGATGATTGGCGGCGCTGCGGGGAAGCTACCGCTGACGTGACTTGCTTTTCGTTTTACGCCAACAAGACCATCACTACAGGCGAGGGTGGCATGGCGGTTTGCGAGAGTGAGGAGATTGCCGACCGGCTGCGGTTGATGAGCCTGCACGGCTTGTCGCGCAACGCCTGGGGGCGGTATACGGGCAGTGGTTCATGGGATTACCGGATCATTGCGCCGGGGTTTAAATACAACATGCCCGATCCGCTGGCCGCGATAGGGGTGCATCAGCTGGCGAAAGCCGAAATGTTCCGCCAGCAGCGCGAACAAATTGCGCTGCGCTACCTGGAAGAACTGGCCGATCTGGACGAGATCATGCTACCGGTGTCCGGGGCCTTGACGAATCCAATCGTGGCATTTGTTCGCGATTCAACTTCGGCAAGAGCAAATTTCCATCAGCCGCGAGGAGTTCATCGACGAATTGAAGCAGGCCGGCGTGAACACCTCTGTGCACTGGAGACCGCTGCATCTTCATCCTTATTACGAGGCAAATTTCGGCTGGACGGCCGAGGATTGCCCCGTGGCATCGCGCGTATGGCTGTCGAGAGTGAGTCTGCCGCTGTTTCCGGGTATGAGGACAGACGAGATCGGTCACGTGATCTCAACCGTGCGAAGGGTATGCAAGGCGCATAGCAAATGAAGACGGCAACGACAGAATATGCCGATATCTTTTTGAAAGCTCCCCCCGGGCTGCCGCGCCTGGTGGACGTTTTTTGCGCGGCACTGGTGCTGGTATTTTCGTCTCCTCTGCTGGCGTTTTGCGCGGTCGCTATCGCGGTGGATTCCAGGGGACCCGTGTTCTTCCGGCAGGTGCGTATGGGCCGGGGTGGCCAGCGGTTTCAGATGGTGAAGTTTCGGACGATGCGAGTAGCGCAAGGCGGCCCTCAGATTACAGCGGACGGAGATGCGAGGATCACCCGGGTGGGTCGAGTTCTGCGCGCCGCCAAGATCGACGAGATTCCCGCGCTATGGAACGTGCTGCGCGGTGAAATGTCAATTGTCGGTCCGCGGCCGGAAGTTCCGCGCTATATCGACTTGGGCGATCCACGTTGGCAGCGCGTGTTATCGGCAAGGCCGGGGATTACCGATCCGGTTAGTGTGCGATTACGTAACGAACAAGCTATTCTGGCCGCCGTCCCGGGCGACCGGGAAGAGTTCTACACAAAAGTTTTAGTGCCCTACAAGCTGAGAGGCTATACCGATTATCTGGCCAAGCGTTCATGGCACACCGATGTTGGCGTTCTGAAGGACACTTTTCGTGCCGTTGTATTTCCGGAATCCGTGCCCAGCCCCCGGCTCAACTAAACAGTACAGCCCCTCCACCTTTTAGGAAAACCGATTCCGCGATGAATCTATTGAATCCCACACCCGTCCCTTGGCGCCGAATTGCGGGCCTGCTTTGGAAGAAGCGATTCCTGATAGCAGCCGACGCATTTCTATTCGCGGCCGCATTCGCCATTTCCTATCTGCTCCGCTACGAGTTTGCCATCCCGCGCGCCGAGATGCCCGCCTTTGAGACGCAGCTGTTATTCGTGCCTCTGGTTCAAACGGGGGCGATGGTTCTACTCGGGGTTTACCGATACATCTGGCGCTATGTGGGCGTGGCGGAGCTTAAAAGCTTCGTGCTGGCGGCCGCGATATCCACAATGGTGCAACTGCCGCTGCGCCTGTTCGCGCCTGCGTTGCACGACTGGGCCGTGCCGCTCTCGGTAACTGCTATCGACGCGGTCTTTGGGTTCTCGGCGGTTCTCGGGGCACGAGTCGCCCGCCGGCTGGTATACGAGCATGCACATCGCAAGCGGCATTCGGAGTCGCGACAGGCGGGCGAGGAGATGGGGCTGCTGATTGGAGCGGGCCGGGTCGGGCGGAGTCTGCTGGCCGAGCTGGAGCAGAACCGCAATTCACGGCTGATTGTCCGCGGATTCGTAGATGACGATCCGGAGAAGCGGGGCATGGTCATCCAGGGCGTAAAGGTAGTGGGATGCACGGACGATCTGCCTTGGCTGGTGCCTACTCTCGGCATCGATCACGTGGTGATTACGATGATGCGGGCCTCGCGCAAGGATCTACGCCGAATCAAGGAGATATGCGAGAGCATTCCCGTACGCGTCAAGATTGTCCCGAGCATGTGGGAACTGGCGCATGACCGTGTTGGGATCACCGGCATACGAGAATTCGACATCGCGGACTTGCTGGGCCGCGAGCCCGTGTCGCTGCTGGGGACCAACGTGACGGAAGCGATTGGCGGCGCAACCGTGATGGTGACCGGAGCCGGCGGTTCCATCGGATCAGAACTGGCGCGGCAGATTGCTTACCGCAGTCCGGGTATGCTCTTACTGGTTGAACGCAGCGAACCGGCGCTGTTCCAAGTTCACGCAGAACTTAGCAAGCAATACCCGGAACTGTGCGTGGTTCCGTTGCTGGCGGATATCACAAATCGCGCGGCGCTGGCGCGTGTCTTCGAGCAATACCGCCCCGAGTTGGTCCTGCACGCAGCGGCTCACAAGCATGTGCCGGTGTTAGAGACGAATGTGTGCGACGCGGTAGTGAATAACATTTTTGGCACGCTACTGCTGGGCGAACTGGCAGGCCAGTACAAGACGAAGGCAATGGTGCTGATCTCCACCGACAAAGCCGTCCGGCCAACTTCGATTCTGGGGGCGACTAAGCGGGTAGCCGAGTTGGTGGTTCAACACCTGAACCAACACTCCGACTCGCGCTATGTGACAGTGCGATTCGGCAATGTAATTGGATCAGCGGGTTCGGTGATTCCGGTTTTCCGGGAGCAGATCCGCAGCGGCGGCCCGGTCACTGTAACGCATCCGGAAATGACGCGGTACTTCATGAGCATTCCGGAAGCGGCGCAACTGGTTCTGGAAGCGATGGCAATGGGCAAGGGCAGCGAGATCTTCATTTTGGACATGGGCGAGCCGGTGAAAATTCTTTCGCTGGCGCGCGACTTGATTTCGCTGTGCGGACTCCGGCCTTATGAGGACATCGACATCGTGTTTACGGGGCTTCGACCAGGTGAAAAGATCAGTGAACAACTAGCGACCGAGGCGGATAGGCTTTGCCGCACGAAGCACAAGAAAATTTTTATTGGCGAGATTGAGGGCGTCCCCGACGAAACGCTTCTCCCCGCTCTGAACGAATTGAAGTGGTTGGCGGCAGAGGGCGATGAGCGGGGGCTGCGCGAAGCGCTCGGGCGACTGATCCCGGAGGCAACGCTCGCACAGCAGGGATCACCGACCGCTGCACCGATGCGCCGGGCAGCGGTTGGTGCGGCATGAAGCTGAAGGCGCAAATCCGGAACTTCGCGGCTGAAATCGGACGGCGACTGCCCGCGCAACCGGGCGCGGCACGGAGCGGGCCGGTTGCCATTATGTATCACGGCATCCCCGATCAGCCGGACGCGCTGGGGATGGGGCGCGAGGCATTCGAAGAGCAGATGCTGTTTCTACGGGATCACTTTGAATTTGTAACGCCAGACTGGAAAAGGCGTCCGGGCCAAAATTTCAGCCGTATGCAGGTACTGCTGACGTTTGACGATGGGTTCCTCAATAATGCGGAGGTAGCCGCTCCGATTCTGCGGCGGCTGGGCATTCCAGCGGTATTTTTTGTCACCACGCGCCATCTGACGCCTGGACGTGTACTGTGGTTCGCGTATTTGCGAGCCCTGGAGGAACAGTATCCAGGGGATGCTCTGCGCTTCCGGGGCGAAACCTTCGATTTATCACGTGATTTGTCACACGCGGGCCGCGGCAACGCCCTACGTCGGTTGCGAAACATGCTGCTGGGGCTTCAGCCGCATCCCGCCGCCATGTATAGCGCGATTGAGAACGAGCTACCGCCGATAGAGACTTTCACATCCGAGACGATGCGCCGCGACCGCTACGACGGTATGTCGGAACGGCAACTGACAGAGCTGGCTACCGATCCCCTGTTCACTATTGGGGCGCACACAGCCGATCACCCCATGTTGACGCGCTGTTCCGCAGAGGAGCAACGAACTCAGATGGTGCGGGGACGGCAGGAAATCGAGCGAGTCACGGGCAGAAGCTGCGATTTGTTCGCCTACCCTTCGGACGACCACGATAGTCGAGTTCACGAGATGGTGGCGCAACTCGACTTCCGAGCGGTGTTTAGTGTTCACCGGACGGTGGATCGCGACCCTATGCTCGCTGTCCCGCGAGTGGGGGTCTATTATCCCGGCCTGCCCGAGCTTGGATTCAAGATTCAGTGGAATGGTGTGTTAAGGCAACTGCAGCAATGGAATCCAGCCAACTCCAACTAGCCAGAGTGCGGTCTGCCTTGCTTGCCAGTGCGGGCATCGAAGACTGCGCGGTCGTCGCGCGCAATACGGTACTTGGAGCAGCCGAGATCGTGGCTTATGTGGCTGGTCCCGGTGCGCTGGCGCGGAGGGAACTGGTGGCGGCGGTTGCGGGCGTGGGCAAAGAAGTATCTCTTGTGCCGGTTTCCGCGATTCCGCTCACCATGGATGGCGATCCGGATTTCGAGCTGCTGCGGGGCTTTCCTGTCCTGGATGAGCACAGCCTCCGTGAGTGGGAGCGGCAACCAGGGATGGGTGAGGCATCGCTCAAGGTGCGGCTGCGTCAGATACAAATCGGCGAAGAACATTGGGGAAGCGGCACGCCAGCCAAGGCTTCCATCAGGAGCGAAATTGGGGCTGTAGGATCTGGAGCGCCGGCGGTTACGCATGGTCCCTTGCTTGACACGGAGGACTTGCCGCGTAACTTACCGGAGGTGCTGCGTAGGAACATTGAGCGCAACCCGAATCATTGGCTAGTCTGCTTCCGAAGCGATGGCTCCGAAGTGCGCATGCGCTGGCTAGAACTGGCGCAACAAGCTGAGCGAGTACTCGGCGGCCTTCGAGCCAGAGGCATACGGCCGGGCGAGAGGGTGGTGTTGGAATGCCGGGAACTCGATGAAACGCTGCTGGCATTCTGGGCTTGCCAAATCGGAGGGCTCGTCGCCATACCGGTTGCGACAGTTTCGGCATCAAGCGGCGATAGCGGCGGGGCAGCGAAGCTGCAAGGCATCTGCCGCCTGGTGCGACCGTCGTTGATCATTGGTAGTTCGGACTCCAGCAAGGCCACTGAAGTGGTGGGTCTTGATGATCTGATCCGGGCCGAGCCGGATTCGCGCTGGCACGAAAGCGATCCCGATGCTGTGGCACTGATCTTGTTCACATCGGGCAGTACGGGGACGCCAAAGGGCGTGCAGCATACGCCCCGCACGCTGATTTCCCATGCAGCGGCGAATACGCAGGTTCATGGCTTTACCAGCAACGAAGTCCAGGTGAACTGGTTTCCGCTCGACCACATCGGCGGGATTGAGATGGCGCACCTGCAGGGCGCGTTTCTCGGCGATTGCCAGGTGCATGTGCCATCCGAACAGATTTTGCGCGATCCGCTGGCATGGATTGACCTGGCGGACCGCTTCGGGGCGACTTGGACCTGGGCTCCCAATTTCGCCTTCGGGCTGGTGAACGATCGTGTTCAAGAGCTTCAACGCGCGGGAGTGTTTGATCGGAAGTGGGACATCTCGCGACTGGGCTTCGTGCTGAATGGCGGCGAAGCGGTGGTCGCAAAAACCGCACGGACTTTTTTGCGTCTGCTGGGGCCTTTCGGGCTGCGGCCAGACGCAATGCGCCCGGCGTGGGGTATGTCTGAAACCTGTTCGGGTATCGCCTTCTCACGCGGCATCCGGCCGGACTGCGATGACGCGCCATTTGTCGAGGTGGGGTTGCCGGTTGCGGGGATTTCGATGCGGATTATCGGGCCGGACGAGTCGGTCGCGCTTGAGGGGGAATCGGGCCGCCTGCAGGTGCAAGGGTGCTCGATCACGCCCGGATATTTTGAAAATCCCGAAGCCAATACCGCCAGCTTTACCGCCGATGGATGGTTCGAGACGGGGGACTTGGCCAGCTTGGCGGAAGGGCGGCTCACCATTACGGGACGTTCGAAGGATGTAGTCATCATTAACGGCGTGAATGTCCACAGCCATGAGGTGGAAGCGGCCGTGGATGAATTGCCTGGCGTCGATTTATCGTTTACTGCCGCTTGCGGCGTGCGCGAGACCGGCGACCAGACGGACCGGCTCTGCATTTTCTTCCACCCGGTGGATTCCGATTCGGCGAGGCTGACCGGCGTTGTGCGGCGCATCCGGGCCAAGGTGTACGAGCGAACCGGGGCCGTTCCTCAGTTTGTAATTCCGGTGGAGCGCGACGAAATACCGAAGACCAATATTGGCAAGATCCAGCGCGCGCAGCTCAAAGCTGATTTTGAAGCAGGGCGCTTTCGGGAGCGTTCGATTCGCGAATCCGGACTGCAGCGAACCGGAATTTATGAGGTTAAATGGGTTCCCAGCCGGGTTGCCGAACCGGGGGAGTTGCGGGGTCGCCGTTTTCTGATTTGCGGTGATGCACCCGGACTTACCGAAGACCTGCGGCAACGCTTGGAGCAGGTCCACGCGCGGTGTGCGATTGCCGCAGCGGGTAGCGATCTATCCATCGAAATCGAACGTGAGCGGCCAGACACGATTGTTCATCTAGGATGCTTCGAATCGATCTTGGCAATGTTGAATATCCTTGCAGGCCAAGCCAAGGCGTGTGATCTTCGAATCTGCATAGCTAATAGCGGTGGAGCTGAACCAGTGGCGGAGCGTGGGGCCATTGCGGGTCTCCTGCGGTCTTTCGCCGCCGGCACCGGCATCCGGTGCTCTCAAGTGAACGTAGCCGTGAACGCGGGCAAGGCGGCGTATCAGATCGTCCGGGAGCTGGCGTCCGACGGAGTGGCTGCGCATGCGTCGTGGAGGGAAAACGAGCGGTTCGTCCAGGCGCTTTCACCCATCGTACCGGGCCAGACGGAAGGCATTCGTCAGGGTGGGTTCTATCTTGTCACGGGCGGCCTTGGCGGCGTCGGTCTACATCTCAGCCGGTATCTCATGGAGCGGCATGGGGCGCGCCTGCTCGTTACGGGCCGCAGAAATGCGTCCCAGTGCGGAGCTGAGATTAGCGAACTCGGACGATCAGGCGGTGAATTCGTTTACGAGACGGCCGATACCGTGAACCTCGAGGCGATGGAACACCTTATTGCAGAGGCGGAGGCGAAGTGGGGGCGTTCGCTCGATGGGATCTTTCATCTTGCAGGCGCGCTGGGAGATGATGGTGGAACAGCAATGGACGATTTCGTGCCTTTGCTACGGACGAAGGCTCATGGAGCGGCTGTCCTTGGGGAAGTTGTGCGCAAGCGGCCGGACGCCCGCCTGGTTCTGTTCTCGTCAGTGAATGCGGTTTTCGGCTCGGGATCACTATGGGCCTATTCGGCTGCGAACTCGGCCATGGATCTCGTAGCAGAGCATCTGGCACAGACGGGCGTCAGGGCGCAGTCGATCAACTGGAGCATGTGGGAGGGCGCAGGCATGAGCGAGCGGACAACCGCCGCCTCGCGCGAAGCGTCCCTCGCAATCGGATATCAGTCGCTTACGCCCGAGCACGCCATCGAAGCTCTTGAAATCTGTCTCAGTCTGGATGCAACGCGAGTCATCGTGGGCCTGGACGGGTCTAATCCGAGGATTCGGCCGCTAGTGCGGGGAAATGCTCAGCCGCTGGAAGAATTGGTTTTGCACGCAAGGGAGGGTTCAATGATGCCTTCGAACGTTTTGCGTGACCGCTTTGGCACCTCCGCGGAATGGGTGGCAACCGCGGAAGACGAGGGCGAAGAAGAGCCGGCAGAACTTCCGGCGGGCAAAGTTGAAGAAGGAATTGCGGCAATGATTGGCGAACTACTGCGGGTGCAGCGCATAGGCCGACACGATTCCTTTTTTGTGCTGGGTGGAGATTCACTCGCAGCTATGCGGCTGCTGAATCGAGTCGAGGAGCACTGGGGCGTGCGCATCGCACTTCGGAGTATGGCAGAGAACGCAACGGTAGCGGGCCTTGCTGCGCTGCTGGATGACGCAGTGAAGCCCTCCACAACCCGCGAGCATGATGCGCTGGGCGCAGAACCGGAACGTTTGCTGGCCGACCTCGACACCTTCGACGACGCACAAGTGGAAGCCCTGCTGGCGCGCTTCGCGGTCGCCGGCGACTGAAAGACAACCAGCAAAAACAACCAGCAAGAAAGATGAGCGTAGAGAACAAATCTCGAGAGCGCCGGGAAACCCTTACCCGGCTGTTGCAGGAGCGCATCGCCCCTAGTGCTGGTCCTGCGCCGCTGTCTTATGGCCAGCAGGCGTTGCTTTATTTTCACCACCGGCAGCCGGGAAGCTCTGCGTACAACACTCGCTTCGTGATTGGGCTTCCAAGTGACGTAAAAGCGGACGCGATCGGTCGGGCTTTCGACGTGCTCGTCGCACGCCATGCCGTGTTACGGACGGTTTATCCGGGATCGGCTGATATGCAGCGCGTGGTCGAAGACGGACGCTGCGATTTCAGGATCATTGATGCGCGGACGTGGAGCGAAACAGATCTGGCGGGTCGCATCGAACGTGAAGCGGCGCGGCGATTCGACCTGGAAAACGGTCCTGTCTTGCGGGTGCGGCTCTATGAACGCGAGGACTCGCCGCAGCTGTTGATTGCAGCCCACCATATAGCGATCGATTACTGGTCCTTCCAGGTTGTGCTGAATGAGCTCGCCCTTATCTATGGAGCGCTGACAGAGGGTGGCAAGCCAGAACTACCGCGTCTCCGGGACACGTACGCCGAGTTTGCACGCCGTCAACGCCAATACGGGGAAAGCGCGGAAGCAGCGCAGTGTCTTGATTTCTGGCGCGGGCGCCTGGAAAGGGCGGAGGCTCTCAAGTTGCCGCTGGACCGCACGAGACCGGCAGAGCAGTCGTACGACGGCGACACGTACGAATTCCGCTTGCCTGTGAACCTGCCTGAGACTCTGCGAGGACTTGCCAGAGCGGAGAAGACGACTCTTTACTCGGTCTGTTTCGCTGCATTGGCGACACTGATGCACCGTTGGTCGCGGCAAGAGAGGGTTGTCATTGGAACGCCTTCGGCGGGGCGGAAATCCGCACGTTCCGAAAACGTGGTCGGATACTTCCTTAATCTCGTGCCGGTGATCAGCGATGGTTCCGGCCATCCTTCGTTCCGCGAATTTCTTCAACGCACTTACCGAACTGTACATGATGCCGTTGATCACGCCGATTATCCTTTTCCGCTGCTGGTGGATCGGCTTGGTATTGAGAGACAGGCGAATCGCGCACCGCTGTGCGATGTGGTGTTTAGTTGGGACAAGCCCCATGAGAACGAAGCCGCCAGAGCCGCGGGATTCGAAGTATTGTCAGTTGTTCAGCACGGCGGTCCGTTCGATCTGATCTTTATCCTTTTCGAGAGAGGCTCAAGCTTGGCGGCTTCGATCCAATACGACAGCCATCTGTTTGATCCGGAGACGATCGCAAATCTGGCGTCGCAGTATATTTGCCTGCTCGAGGCGGCCGTGCGAGACGCCGATACACCGATTGATCGCCTAGCAATGATGCGCGAGGATCAGCGCGATCTCATTCTTAGCCAATGGGCCCGCGGGCGCTCTGACTATCCGCGCCAGCGGATCGACACCGTGTTCAGGATGATTGCGCGCACACGCCCACAATCTATCGCGGTCGAGCAGGACGCGCAGGCACTGACCTACGAGCAGCTTGACCGCTTTGGAAACGCTGTCGCGCAACTTATTCGGGGGAGGGGCGCGAAGCCGGGCCAGTTCGTTGGCCTGATGATGGAACGGTCAGTGGAGCAGATTATCGCGTTGATCGGAATACTAAAAGCCGGATGCGCGTATTGCCCGCTGGAGGTTTCCTACCCCGCCGAGCGTCTGGCCTTCATGTTGGGCGACGCGGACGTGAGTATCGTCATCACGGACGGCCGATTCGAGAATGAATTACCGGATTGGGTGGATCGCGTCCGGGTCAGCCAGGCGAATTTCGAGAGCCAAGGTTTTGTAGATGAGGTTGCGGCGAGTTCCGGAGCGGATGACGCGGCCTACCTCATGTACACGTCAGGCACGACGGGGAAGCCGAAAGGGGTTGTTGTTCCGCATCGCGCGGTGGTGCGACTGGTGTGCGGTACCAACTTCATGCACTTCGGCCCGGATGAAGTATTTCTGCAACTGGCGCCGATATCGTTCGATGCCTCGACGCTGGAGCTCTGGGGGCCGCTGCTGCATGGCGGCCGGCTGGTGCTGGCGAGTCCGGGGGCCTCTTCGCTGGCCGAGATCGGGCGCACGATTCGGGATAACGGGATTACCGCGTTGTGGCTTACGTCGGGCCTATTTCAGCTGATGATCGAGCAGCGGGCAGCGGATCTGCGGGGGGTCAAACAGCTGCTGGCGGGCGGCGACGTGTTGAGTCCGGCGCATGTGCGACGCGCGCTTGACGAGTTGCCGGATACGCGGCTCATCAATGGCTACGGGCCGACCGAGAACACGACATTCACCTGCTGCCAGACGATTACGCGTGCCGATCTGGCGCGGCCTTCGATTCCGATTGGGCGGCCGATTGCCAATACGTTTGTCTACATTCTGGACGAGGCTTTGGAGCCGGTGGGGGTGGGCATGCCCGGCGCGTTGTGGACGGGCGGCGACGGCGTGGCGCTGGGGTACTGGAATCGTCCCGAGCTGACGGCCGAGCGGTTTCTGCCCGATCCATTCCGGGCCGGCGGAACCATGTATGCGACCGGCGACCGTGCGCGCTGGCTGGCCGACGGCACGCTGGAGTTTCTGGGCCGCGGCGATGAGCAGGTGAAGATTCGCGGCTTTCGCATTGAGCCCGGCGAGATTGAAGCGGCGCTGCAGGAGCATCCGGCGGTGAGTCAGGCCGTGGTGCTGGCGCGCGAGACCCCACACGGCACAGGCAAGCGTTTGCTGGCCTGGGTGGCGCTCCGCAGCGGAGCCAGAGTCTCGGGTCCGCAGCTTCGCGAATACCTGCAAGGCCGCTTACCCGAGTATCTGGTGCCCGCTGCCTGCGTGGTGTTGGATGCACTGCCGCTGAGTGCGAATGGAAAAGTGGATCGGGCCGCGCTGCCCGAACCGGAAATGGCCTCCGACCTACACCCGGCGGAGAGCAGGAAACTACCCCGGGAAGCCAGCGGCGTGCGCGCCGAAATAGAGCGCAAGCTGGCGGCGATCTGGCAGCGCGCGCTGCATGTGGAATCGATTCCACGCCAAGCCAACTTTTTCGAGATCGGCGGCCATTCGCTGCTGCTGATCAAAGTGCATGCCGAGCTGGAACGCGAATTAGCCGGCGAACTGGCCGGACGCGAAGTCAAGATTGTGGATCTGTTCCGCTATCCCACCCTGCGCGCGCTGGCCGGCTTCCTGGCGGGCTCTGCAGAATCCCAAACCGAGCCAGCGTACGAGGCCGATGAGGAAGGGCAGCGAGCCCATTCCGGCTGGGAACCGATGGCGATTATCGCCATGACCGGGCGCTTCCCGGGTGCGCCCAGCGTGGAACAACTGTGGGAGAAGCTGCGGGCCGGGGAAGAGATGATTCGCCCCTTTACCGAGGAAGAGCTGCGCTCGGCCGGCGTCCCGGAAGCCGAGTACTCAGCAGCGCATTACGTCAAAGCCGGTACGGTATTGGAAAATTGCGAGTCGTTCGATGCGCGCTATTTCGGCTTCAATCCGCGCGAAGCCGAGATCACCGATCCGCAGCACCGGGTGTTTCTGGAGTGCGCGCATGAGGCGCTGGAACGCGCCGGCTATGATCCGGCTCGCTATCGCGGGCGCATCGGCGTGTTTGCCGGTTCCACCATGAGCAGCTACTGGACCGAGAAGCTGATGCGCAATCGCCAGGCGCTGGAAAACGTGGGCTATCTGCAGACGCTGATTGGTAACGATAAAGACTTTGTGCCCACGCGCGTAGCCTACAAGCTGAACCTGCGCGGGCCGGCGGTGAACGTGCAAACCGCGTGTTCGACCTCGTTGGTGGCGGTGCATATGGCCTGCGAGAGCCTGGCGGCCGGGACCTGTGACATGGCGCTGGCCGGCGGCGTCTCCATCCGCTTTCCGCAGCCGGCCGGTTATTTGTATCAAGCCGAAAGCATTATGTCGCCCGACGGGCACTGCCGGCCGTTTGACGAGCAAGCCGCCGGCACCGTGGCCGGCAACGGCGCAGGCATTGTGCTGCTGAAGCGGTTGGCCGATGCCGAGCGGGATGGGGATCGCATCGAAGCCGTGATTCTGGGGAGCGCGATCAACAATGACGGCTCCAATAAAGTAGGCTACACCGCCCCCGGAGTAGACGGCCAAGCGGCCGTCATCCGCGCCGCGCTGGAGCGCGCCGGCATTGCGCCCGATTCGGTCACCGCCATTGAAGCGCATGGCACCGGTACGAAGCTGGGCGACCCCATCGAAGTAGCGGCCTTGAAGGCGGTCTTCGGCGAGCAAGCCAACGAGTTCGGGCCGCGCTGTGCGCTGGCCAGCGCCAAAGGGAATCTGGGACATCTGGATGCGGCGGCAGGGGTCACCGGACTGATCAAGGCGACCCTCCAGTTGCAGCATGGCGAACTGGTGGGCATGCCGCACTCCGGCCAGCCGAACCCGGCGCTGGGGTTGGCACAAAGCCGTTTCTATCTCCCCACGGGCGTGGTGGCCTGGGAGCGCAAGGGCGGACGGCGGCGCATTGGCGTGAGTTCGTTCGGCATTGGCGGCACCAATGCGCATGTGGTGCTGGAAGAAGCGCCGGTGCGGGACGACGAGCAAAACCGGCCGGCGCGCGATTACGAACTGCTGGCGCTCTCGGCCAAGACCGAAACGGCCTTGAACCGCCTGACGCTGGACCTGGCGGACTATCTGGAGCGTCACCCGGCCGTGAATCTGGCCGATGTGGCGTACACGCTGGCGGTGGGGCGCGCGCAGCACCCCTGGCGGCGAACTGTGGTCTGTCAATCCACAGCTCAGGCAATCCAGGCGTTGCGCACCCTTGACCCTGAAACCGTGCGCTCCGGACTCGCTTCCGAAACCTCCCGCCCCCTCGTCTTTATGTTCCCGGGCGGCGGCACTCAATATCCCGGCATGGGCCGGAACTTGTATGACACCCAGCCGGTGTTCCGCGCCGAGATCGACAGGTGCGCTGAAATCCTTCGCAGCGAGATGGGCCTCGATATCCGCGACTGGTTGTACCCGGCCGAGACATCGAACGAGATCGTTCAGGAAATGCGCAAGACGCGCATAGGACTGCCGGCTCTCTTTGCCACCGAGTACGCAAACGCGAAGCTGCTGATGAGTGAGGGACTTCACCCGTCGGCGCTGATCGGTCACAGTCTTGGCGAGTATGTCTGCGCGGCGATCGCCGAAGTTCTTGCGCTTGAAGACACACTCAAACTCGTGGCCGCGCGCAGCAGGCTTATGCACGGACTGCCGGAAGGCGCGATGCTGATTGCACATCTATCGGAATCTGAAGTCCGGCCCTGGCTGAATGAATCAATCGCGATTGCAGCGATAAACGCTCCCAAGTTGTGCGTGATTTCCGGCCCAAAGGCTGACATCACCGAAGCGGAGCGGAAGCTAGAGGCCGGGGGAGTTGAAGTGCAGCGGCTGCATATCGACGTGGCTTCCCATTCGCCGTTAGTCGAGGGCATCTTATGTGAATTCGGCGCGATCGCGAGATGCTTTCAGCCGCAGCCTGCCCGCATCCCCTACATCTCCAACCTGACCGGGACCTGGATAACGCCCGGAGAGATTGCAGATCCCGATTACTGGACGAAGCACCTGCGTAATACGGTGCTGTTCTCGAAGGGTGTGGGCGAACTGGTGCGCGATACGGGAAACATTTTCGTGGAAGCGGGTCCGGGCAGGACGCTGACCAGTCTTGCGGCCCGGCATCCCGGGCACGCGCTGGCCGAATTGCCTGTGACCATATCGAGCATGCGCCATCCGCATGATCCCGGGAGTGATTCGGCCTGCTTGGCGGCAGCTCTCGCTCAGGTGTGGGTGGCCGGCGGCAGGAACGACTCTGTGGCACATTATCGCGGTCAAAGCCGACGCCGGATCTTTGATCTGCCGACGTATCCATTCGAGCGCGAGCGGTACACGGTGACGACAGGGAAGGCATTAGATTCGGCCAGCCTGCCGGTATGGAACGCTGCCAACTGCCGATTGCTCTCTGATTCTTTCTATACGCCGGTCTGGAAGGAAAGTCCGAGACCAAGATTGCAAGCAGCATTGCAGACCAGAGGCGATTGGCTGATGTTCCTGGATGAGCATGGCGTGCTGGAATTCGTCGCGCGACGCCTTGAAGACGCAGGTCAAAATGTGGTCCGCGTTTCTGCCGGAGCAACATTTGACACGTCAGAAAGCGGTCATTTCACGATCAGGCCTTTGGAACCGGACGACTATGTGGGGCTTATCGCCGCCCTGAATGTATTACCAACGAATATCCTGCATGCCTTCGGCGTTTCGCGGGAGCGCCAACCGCTGGAGAGTGCGAAGGCGAATTCGTTCTACAGCCTGGTGTACCTCATGCAGGCGATGGGTGAGCATGGCGGCGATGAGCCGGTTAATCTGCGCGTAATCACGACGGGCATGCAGAGGTTAGCTACGGACGAAGAGTCATGGCCGGAGAAAGCGCTTGCCCTGGGCCCAGTACGTGTGATTCCGGAAGAGTACTCGAAGGTGAAATGCCAAGGGCTCGATCTGCCGGTCCGCTGGACGGACCGCGACCTCGCTCTGATGGCAGACGAACTGCAGCGCGAAATTTCCGAGGCCGTTCTGGCGATCCGTCATGGTGAGATGTGGACCGAGGCGTTCGAAACGGTACGACTGCCCGAAATGTCCCAGACGGCAGCCAATTTCGATTTGCGCGCCAGCGGAGTGTATGCGATCACGGGCGGGTCCGGCGGGATGGCGCTTGAGATTGCAGACTACCTTGCCAGGAAAACCGGAGCCGCTATTGCGCTTATTTCGCGATCCGGTGCGCCAAACCGTGAGCATTGGGATTCGATCTTGGCTTCGGGCGAACTGAGCGCCGAGCTAAGACTGGTGCGCAAGCTGATTGACATTGAGATGGCGGGCGGCACGGTGAGGACGTATCGAGCCGATGCAGCGAGTTTCGATGAAATGGAGGCAGTCTTCGAGGCAATCGAGCTTGAATTTGGGCGCATTGACGGTATCATCCACGCCGCGGGTGTGGCTGGTGAGGGATTGATTCAGCTCAAGACCGCCGAAAGGGTCGAGCCGGTACTGCGGGCGAAGGTTGACGCCGTGTTCGCGCTTGAGCGCCTTATTGAGAAGCGAAGTCCCGATTTCGTAGTGCTCTGCTCGTCTTTGTCCTCCGTCCTAGGGGGGGCTGGGCATGTTGATTATTGCGCCGCTAATGCGGTGCTGGATGCATTTGCAAGGTCCCGGCGCGGACAGGCAGGACCGTTGATCACCGCGGTCAACTGGAATACCTGGAAAGGGATCGGAATGGCGGCGAATGTTCAAATGCCAGAGCTGCTGGCCGGATGGAAGGCCTTGGTGCATGACACCGGCATCAGTGTTGAAGAAGGACAGCAAGCTTTTGCGCGTGTGCTCGCGGCCGGGTTGCCGCAGGTGGCAGTTTCAACGATTGACTTGACAAAGCTTCGTGCGGATCACGCGGCGTTCACGCCGCCGCAACTTGCCCCGATACCCACACAAAGCGAAGCGACGGCCTATCGACGCCCGAATCTGGGCACTCAATACAGCGAGCCTCGGAACGAAACAGAGCGAAGCATCGCGGCCATCTGGAGTGAACTGCTCGGGATCGAGCGCACGGGTGTACATGATAACTTTTTTGCGCTCGGCGGGCATTCGCTCCTGGGTGTTCGCATGCTTTCGAAGCTCGAGACCGCCTCGGGTGTGAAGGTTTCGTTAAAGCGCTTATTCGCCGCACCGACGCCCGCGGGGCTCGCACAAGCGGTCGCGGAGCTTGCAGGGATGAGCCTGAAAGAGAGTGGACCGCAGCAACATGCGGATTACGAAATGAACCGGCAAGCAACAGTGGGAGTCGCTTAAGTGGAAGCAATCGGATCGGGCAAGCTTGCTGTGAGCGGCCGGCGAATTGCGCGCAGAGCCGAATCGACGGCGCCGCTTGCGCTCGCACAGCAGCGGCTTTGGTATCTGGAGCACGCCAATCCGGGGACGCCGACGTACAACATTCCTGTCGGTTACAGAATCGCCGGACGGCTGGACGCCGCGGCGCTAGCGACCAGCCTGCGTCAACTCATTCATCGCCACGGCGCGTTGCGGACCCGCTTCAGCGCGGAGGACGGCGTACCCGTACAAATCGTAGAAGAAGCCGGCCCAACCCACTTCGAATCGATGTCGGTAGAGCATTTACCGGCAGCTGAACGGGAAGCTGAAGCCATGCGCCTGGCGAGGGCTCTGGTACAGATGCCGTTCGCGATCCAAGAGGGACAACTGCTCCGTGCAAGATTGATCCGCCTTTCGTTTGCCGATCACATTCTGGCGATCTCGATCCACCATATCGCGTGCGATGGATGGTCGGTAGCGATCCTGGCCAAAGAACTGGAAACGATTTACGCGGCGGCGGCAGCTCGCCGTCCAATAGTACTCCCCGAAGCTCCGATTCGTTTTTCGGATTTCGCCTTTTGGCAGCACGAACAAAATGCCTCGGAGGCGTGGGACTCGCAGATCGAGTATTGGCGAAAGCAACTTGAAGGCGCGCCCGAGCGGTTACATCTCCTGACGGATCGCGCACGTCCGGAGCGGCAGGGATCGCGGGGCGGGAAAGCTTTTCGCAATCTGCCTGCCGGGCTAGCCAGTGAGTTGAAAGCCATGGCTACCGGGCACGATGCGACGCTGTTCATGGTCCTGCTGGCGGGTTTCGACGCGTTGCTTTACCGGATGAGCGGACAGACCGATTTTGTTGTCGGATCACCGGCGGCGGGGCGCGCTGAGGCTGAGACGGACGAGCTGGTGGGATTCTTCGTCAACATGCTGCCACTGCGAGCCGCCGTAGCAGACGGGATGACATTCAATGAACTGCTGCTGCAGGTGCGTCAGACGACAATCGAGGCGGTGGCAAACGCAGATGTGCCGATCGATCGAGTGATCGAGCATCTGGCCTTAGCGCGCAATCCTGCGTATTCGCCGCTGTTTCAAGCTGCTTTCGGGTATATGAGCGCTCCGCTTGATCCGCCACGCTTCGGCGAGGCGCGCTCCTCGTTGATTCAACTTGACACGGCGACGGCTAAATTCGATCTCACGATGGAGATCATCGAGGACCGCAGCGAACTGATCTGCTCGCTCGAGTACAACGCGGACTTGTTCGATTACCAATCAGCAGCTCGATATCTTGCGAGTTATGAGGAACTGCTGAGGGCGGCTGTCCGGGATACTCGGCGCAGGATTTCCTGTGTCCGAGTGAGTGAGGCGATTGACCTCTCGACAGCGGCGCAGTTTTCGGGCGCCACGAGCGATTATCCGAGGAATTTCTCTCTGACGGAGTTATTCGAAGCGGCAGTCGAGACCTGGCCCGATCGTGTGGCCGTTTTGCAGGGCCGCACGTGGTTAACATACGCCGAATTGAACCGCCGGGCGAACCAGATCGCAAGACTTCTTGCTTCGCGCAGCGTGTCGCGCGGTGATTTTGTTGCCATCGGCCTGGAACGCTCACCCTGGATGATTGCAGGCATTTTAGGAAGCCTTAAGGCCGGGGCCGCCTATGTTCCCCTCGATCCTGCGTACCCGGTCGAAAGGCTCCGGTTCATGCTCGCCGACGTGGGCGCAAAGTGCCTGCTGGCTGACTCACGTTTCGAGCGCGTGCTCGAATTCGGCGGGGTAGAGACCATGTCGCTGGATAACCCAGCGCTGCTGGTGGACTTCAGCGACAAGAATCCAGCCGACGTCCCAGCAAGGGCGGAGGATGTGGCCTACCTCATGTACACGTCAGGCACGACGGGGAAGCCGAAAGGGGTTGTTGTTCCGCATCGCGCGGTGGTGCGACTGGTGTGCGGTACCAACTTCATGCACTTCGGTCCGGAGGAAGTATTTCTACAACTGGCGCCGGTATCGTTCGATGCCTCGACGCTGGAGATCTGGGGGCCGCTGCTGCATGGCGGCCGGCTGGTGCTGGCGCGCCCGGGGGCATCCTCGCTAGCCGAGATCGGGCGGGCCTTTCGGGATAACGGGATTACTACTGTTTTTCTCACCACGGCGCTGTTCCAGTTGATGATCGAGCAGCAGACGGCTGATCTGCGAGGCATCAAACAGCTGTTGACGGGCGGCGAAGTGCTGAATCCGGCGCATGTGCGACGCGCGCTCGATGAGTTGCCGGATACCTTGCTCATCAATGCGTATGGGCCTACGGAGAACACCACGTTTAGCAGCTGTCATCAGGTCAGCCGTGCAGATCTGGCGCGGCCTTCGATTCCGATTGGGCGGCCGATTGCCAATACGTTTGTCTACATTCTGGACGAGGCTTTGGAGCCGGTGGGGGTGGGCATGCCCGGCGCGTTGTGGACGGGCGGCGACGGCGTGGCGCTGGGGTACTGGAATCGTCCCGAGCTGACGGCCGAGCGGTTTCTGCCCGATCCATTCCGGGCCGGCGGAACCATGTATGCGACCGGCGACCGCGCGCGCTGGCTGGCCGACGGCACGCTGGAGTTTCTGGGCCGCGGCGATGAGCAGGTGAAGATTCGCGGCTTTCGCATTGAGCCCGGCGAGATTGAAGCGGCGCTGCAGGAGCATCCGGCGGTGAGTCAGGCCGTGGTGCTGGCGCGCGAGACCCCACACGGCACAGGCAAGCGTTTGCTGGCCTGGGTGGCGCTCCGCAGCGGAGCCAGAGTCTCGGGTCCGCAGCTTCGCGAATACCTGCAAGGCCGCTTACCCGAGTATCTGGTGCCCGCTGCCTGCGTGGTGTTGGATGCACTGCCGCTGAGTGCGAATGGAAAAGTGGATCGGGCCGCGCTGCCCGAACCGGAAATGGCCTCCGACCTACACCCGGCGGAGAGCAGGAAACTACCCCGGGAAGCCAGCGGCGTGCGCGCCGAAATAGAGCGCAAGCTGGCGGCGATCTGGCAGCGCGCGCTGCATGTGGAATCGATTCCACGCCAAGCCAACTTTTTCGAGATCGGCGGCCATTCGCTGCTGCTGATCAAAGTGCATGCCGAGCTGGAACGCGAATTAGCCGGCGAACTGGCCGGACGCGAAGTCAAGATTGTGGATCTGTTCCGCTATCCCACCCTGCGCGCGCTGGCCGGCTTCCTGGCGGGCTCTGCAGAATCCCAAACCGAGCCAGCGTACGAGGCCGATGAGGAAGGGCAGCGAGCCCATTCCGGCTGGGAACCGATGGCGATTATCGCCATGACCGGGCGCTTCCCGGGTGCGCCCAGCGTGGAACAACTGTGGGAGAAGCTGCGGGCCGGGGAAGAGATGATTCGCCCCTTCAGTGAGGAAGAGCTGCGCTCGGCCGGCGTCCCGGAAGCCGAGTACTCAGCAGCGCATTACGTCAAAGCCGGTACGGTATTAGAAAATTGCGAGTCGTTCGATGCGCGCTATTTCGGCTTCAATCCGCGCGAAGCCGAGATCACCGATCCGCAGCACCGGGTGTTTCTGGAGTGCGCGCATGAGGCGCTGGAACGCGCCGGCTATGATCCGGCTCGCTATCGCGGGCGCATCGGCGTGTTTGCCGGTTCCACCATGAGCAGCTACTGGACCGAGAAGCTGATGCGCAATCGCCAGGCGCTGGAAAACGTGGGTTATCTGCAGACGCTGATTGGTAACGATAAAGACTTTGTGCCCACGCGCGTAGCCTACAAGCTGAACCTGCGCGGGCCGGCGGTGAACGTGCAAACCGCGTGTTCGACCTCGTTGGTGGCGGTGCATATGGCCTGCGAGAGCCTGGCGGCCGGGACCTGTGACATGGCGCTGGCCGGCGGCGTCTCCATCCGCTTTCCGCAGCCGGCCGGTTATTTGTATCAAGCCGAAAGCATTATGTCGCCCGACGGGCACTGCCGGCCGTTTGACGAGCAAGCCGCCGGCACCGTGGCCGGCAACGGCGCAGGCATTGTGCTGCTGAAGCGGTTGGCCGATGCCGAGCGGGATGGGGATCGCATCGAAGCCGTGATTCTGGGGAGCGCGATCAACAATGACGGCTCCAATAAAGTAGGCTACACCGCCCCCGGAGTAGACGGCCAAGCGGCCGTCATCCGCGCCGCGCTGGAGCGCGCCGGCATTGCGCCCGATTCGGTCACCGCCATTGAAGCGCATGGCACCGGTACGAAGCTGGGCGACCCCATCGAAGTAGCGGCCTTGAAGGCGGTCTTCGGCGAGCAAGCCAACGAGTTCGGGCCGCGCTGTGCGCTGGCCAGCGCCAAAGGGAATCTGGGACATCTGGATGCGGCGGCAGGGGTCACCGGACTGATCAAGGCGACCCTCCAGTTGCAGCATGGCGAACTGGTGGGCATGCCGCACTCCGGCCAGCCGAACCCGGCGCTGGGGTTGGCACAAAGCCGTTTCTATCTCCCCACGGGCGTGGTGGCCTGGGAGCGCAAGGGCGGACGGCGGCGCATTGGCGTGAGTTCGTTCGGCATTGGCGGCACCAATGCGCATGTGGTGCTGGAAGAAGCGCCGGTGCGGGACGACGAGCAAAACCGGCCGGCGCGCGATTACGAACTGCTGGCGCTCTCGGCCAAGACCGAAACGGCCTTGAACCGCCTGACGCTGGACCTGGCGGACTATCTGGAGCGTCACCCGGCCGTGAATCTGGCCGATGTGGCGTACACGCTGGCGGTGGGGCGCGCGCAGCACCCCTGGCGGCGAACTGTGGTCTGTCAATCCACAGCTCAGGCAATCCAGGCGTTGCGCACCCTTGACCCTGAAACCGTGCGCTCCGGACTCGCTTCCGAAACCTCCCGCCCCCTCGTCTTTATGTTCCCGGGGCAGGGATCGCAACGCGCGCAGATGGGAAAGGGACTTTACGGGGCTGAACGTGCTTTCCGCGAAGCCTTCGATCATTGCGCGGAGGTGTTGAAACCTCTGCTCGGCAGCGACATTCGTGAGACTATCTTCAATCCGAATCCGGTCAATACCGAAGCCCTGAACGAAACGGCGATCGCGCAGTCGGCCATTTTTGTTGTTGAATATTCGCTGGCGCAGATGCTCATCAACTGGGGGATCAAGCCGTTGGCGATGATTGGCCACAGCATTGGCGAATACGTCGCGGCTTGTCTCGCAGGTGTGCTGAGCCTTGAGGACGCGTTGAAGGTGGTTGCGTCCCGCGGCGCGCTGATGCAGAGCATGCCGCGCGGCGCGATGCTGGCGCTGCGTTGCACAGCCGAGCAGGCGCTTGAGATCGCGGAATCGCGTGCGAGCCTCGCTGCCATCAACGGCCAGTCGGATGTCGTGCTCTCCGGGGCGGAATCAACAATCGAGGAAATCGAATCACGCGCCGCGGCTGCCGGGATTGAAACACGACGCCTGCGTACTTCGCACGCCTACCACTCGGAACTGATGGACGGAGCCGTGGAAGCGATGAAGAACGCCGCAGCTGCCGTTCATCTCGAGACACCATCGATACGCTACGTTTCGAACGTAACCGGCAGATGGATTACAGCGCATGAAGCGACCGATCCGGCCTATTGGGGAGCGCATCTCCGCCATACCGTAAATTTCGCGAAGGGTCTCTCAACTCTGCTCGCTGAACGATCTGACACCTTCGTAGAAATTGGTCCCGGGTCGTCGCTCACCGGTCTTTTGCGGAGACGCGAGGAGTCCAGATCGGGCGGGGTTATTTCATTGGCGGCGATGCCGGGCTTGGCGGCGGATGAGGCAAAGTCGCTCTATGACAGCATCGGACGCCTTTGGATTGCGGGCCTCCTTCCCGACTGGAACGCGTTTCATGCCGATAGGGGGCGCCGCCGTCTAAAGCTGCCCACTTATCCGTTCGAGCGAGAGCGCTTCATGGCGGAAGCGGACTTCGATCAACGCAGTAGGGGCGCGCACAGACGGCAGCCGATTGATGACTGGTTCTATGTACCGACGTGGGAGCGCATGGTTCCTCGAGATGGGGCGACTGGCAAGGATCCCGCAACGACCGTTTTGATCGCCGATGAGAGCGTACTGGAATCGCGCTTCGCGAAGCTGCTTGACCCCGCGGCGATGGCCATCCCGGGTGATGAGTTCCGACGCCGGAGGGATGGCAGGTACGAGATCCGCAAGGATTCGACGGCAGATCATATTCGATTTTTCCAGGCGATTCAGCAGGAAGGCATCCGGCCGGAGCGTGTGATTCACGCCTGGGGATTGCAAACTCAATCGGCTGAGGACAACTACTTCAGCCTGGTTCCGCTTATGCAGGCGCTGGGCGAAACAAGACTTTCGGAAGACACCGAAGTTACCGTGCTGGCTGCGGGAACATGCGCCGTGGTGGATTCCGACGTACTCAATCCGAGCAGCGCCATGATCCGCGCGGCGGCAGGCGTGATCGCTCGGGAGTATCCGGCGTCTCACTGCCGGTTTATCGACGTAGAACCGAATGCCTGGAACGCGGCAAACCGCCGCGCGCTCGAGCGGTTGCTCTCCGCGCTGGCGGCAGACGAAGAGTGGATGGCAATCCGAGGCTCGCAGCTCTGGCGGCCGGTGTACCGACGCGTTGCGCTTGATCCCCGGCCTTTGCGCATGCGTGCGAACCCGGTGGTGCTGATCACAGGAGGGCACGGCAACGCAGGACTTGATCTTGGCGGCTACCTGGCACGAACTTACGGAGCTCGCGTTGTGCTGTTGAGCCGTTCCGGCCCATCAGCGAATGCGCTCGAGCGCATTCGCCAGATAGGATCTAGCGGCGGCGAAGTGTTAAGCGTAGCGGCGGATGTGGCGGACTTGCACGAGCTTGGGTCTGCAATCGAAGAAGCCGAATTGCATTTCGGGGCCATTACGGCAGTGATTCACGCCGCCGGGGAAGCAGGCGGCGGTTTGATTGAACACCAGACCCGCGAGCGCATTGCTAAAACGTTGACGCCCAAAGTGTGCGGGACTAAAAACCTCATCGGCATCTTCGAAGGGCACTCACTCGATTTCTTCGTGATCTACTCTTCGCAGCGCTCGGTCGTACCTGCCCCTGGGCGCATAGATTACTGTGCGGCAAACGCGTACCTGGATGCGTTCGCTCTGACGCAAGAAACTCGGCCGGTGCTCTCGATCAGTTGGGATAGCTGGCGTGAGGGTGGGATGGGAGACCCCTCAGCAGGCGCGTTCTCGACCAAATTAGCAGAAGCCATGAGCGGTGAGGAGGCAATCGAATGCTTCGAGCGGGCAGTAGCCGGCGGCTTTGCCCATGTGATCGTTTCGACTCGGGATTTTGACCAGGTCATTTCAGACAGCCGCTCCATCAGTGCCGCGGTGATCGCGGAGGAACTCGGCAAGGTAAGACAAGAGCGGCATGCGCGGGTGGACTCCAGAGTGGCCTACGCGCCTCCGCGCAATTCTGCCGAAGTGACGCTCTGCGAGATCTGGCAAGACATTCTGGGCATTGAGCGGGTGGGCGTCGAAGACAATTTTTTTGATCTCGGCGGCGATTCAGTCGTCAGCATCCAGATGATTGGCCGTGCGGCGCAGCGGGGAATTCGACTCAGTTCAAAGCAGATTTTCGAGCAGCAGACGATCGCTAAGCTGGCAGTTCCAGGAGAAGCGAAGATAGAGAGCACAGCCGAGCAGGGTCTTGTCACTGGGCCTGCGCCGCTCACGCCGATCCAGGCATGGTTCTTCGAACAGCCGTTTGCTGACGCCGCGCACTTCAACCAGGCGGTAATGCTTGAGACGAGCGTTGATCCCGGGATAATCGAAGCCGGCATTCGCGATCTGTGCGAGCATCATGACGCTTTGCGGCTGCAATTCCCTGGCGAGGGTGGGATCCTAGCGGCTGAATACGCGAGGACACCGGGCGCCGGCGTGGTTCAGCACATTGATCTCGCGGATGTTCCGGATGACAAACTCGAGCCACGAATGGCAGCGCTGGCCGACCAGACACAGCAATCGCTTAATATTCAGTGCGGTCCCATTATTCGAGCCGTGCTCTTCGGGTGCGGTCTGAGCAGGCCGACGCGCCTGCTGATAGCGATCCACCACGTCGCCGTCGATCTGACCTCTTGGCAGATATTGCTGGAAGATCTGGAAACCGCCTGTTCACAGCTTGTGAACGGTCAAGCGGTGTGCCTGGGCCGCAAAACGACTTCCTACCGCGACTGGGCAAAGCAACTGAAGCGACGGGCGGAGGCGGGCGAGTTTCGCGACGAGATCAGCTACTGGACATCCATTTCTCGCCACGGAGCGTTCGCGCTACCCCGTGACCGCGGGGATTCGCGAATGGCGACGGCTGCGGATGCTGACCGGATTGTGCGTGAGGTGGAAGGCGTTGACCCGCAAGCGCTTCGTTCGATGGCGGTTTTGACAGCAGTGCAACCCGACCATGTACTGCTGGCTACGCTTGGCAAGGCCCTGGGCGAATGGGCGGGAGCGCAGAACGTAGTGGTTGATGTGGAGAGCTTTGGCAGAGATCCGCTTTTCCCAGAGACGGACGTTTCGCGGACTGCCGGTTGGTTCACAGCGATTCATCCCTTCGCGCTGGCGGGTTTGGGGCCAGCACCCATGACGTCTCGCATTGAACGCGTGAAGAGAGATTTCGACCTCATGCCGCGGGGCGGCGTCGGCTACGGCGCCCTGAGATACCTCGACCCTCAATGGCGCCGCCTGATGAAACCTGACAGGGGATCTCAGGTCTGCTTCTTGTATTCGGGCGAATGGGATGCGGCAGCGCATGGCAGACTGTTCCAGGCCGCTTCGGAATCGTGCGGCCGACTCTGCGCGCCCTCGACGCCGATGCGGTACGAGATCTCAATCGAAGCCGGCATTCAGCGCGGGCGACTCCAACTGTCTTTCGTCTACAACTCGCGCGCGTTCGATCGTTCGACTATCGAGCGGCTGGCGAGGTTGTTTGAGGAGAGCGTCAGGAATGTATTCAACCGGATGAGCGATCCCGGTTCGGAAGCGTCGAGGACGGGCGCGGCAGAGTTCGGCTGGGATGACTCGGATGTAGATGAGTTAAAAGCCGCCGTCGCGCGCGGCGCGGGACTTTAGGCGCGATTTCTCCTCAAGTTTCGCAAGTATTTCGTCGGGCCATGACAAACATCGAAACGCTTTATCCGCTCTCCGCGATGCAGGAGGGCATTTTGTTCCACAGCCTGAACTCCGCGGAGGGAAACGAGTACTTCCGGCAATTGAGCCTTACTGTTGAGGGCATTCTGGATGCGCGGCGGTTTCGCGCCGCGTGGAACGGAATCACTCGCCGGCACGCCGCTCTCCGCGCGGCACTCGCCTGGGAAAACGTGAAACAACCAGTGCAGGTTGTATTTGCGGATGTGGAATTGCCGTGGGCCGAAGAAGATTGGTCGAGCTCGGATGGGGGGCAGCAGCAGGAAAGACTCGAGGGTTTTCTTACACAGGACCGGGCACGTGGATTTGATCTGCGGGTGCCGCCGCTACTTCGCTGTGCTTTGATTCGGACGGCGGTCTCATCTCACCGATTTATTTTGAGCTTCCATCATGCAGTGTTGGACGGGTGGAGCGTGCCTATCCTAATGCGAGAGGCCTTCGACGCGTATGAGGCGCTCGGCTTGGGATCGGCGGCCGCGGTGGTTGATGCGCCATCACATCGCGATTTCGTCCTTTGGCTAAAGAACCAGGATCGGGAGGCAATGCGTCATTTTTGGACGCGACGCCTGGAGGGTTTCGAGGCCGCAACTAAGATTGGCTTTGATCGCAATCGAGCGGCCTCGCAACAGGATGCGGGCTACGGCGAGCATGCACTCACGGTAGACGCCCACTTGACGAGGGCATTCCGCGAGACAGCACGCAATATGCGCGTGACGCAAAGCTCTTTCCTCCAAGCAGTATGGGCGTTGCTCCTCAGCCGTTACAGTGGAAACGAAGATGTAGTGTTCGGCGCCGTCGTTTCCGGCAGACCTTCAGAGATACCCGGGATCGAACGGACAGTGGGCATGTTCATCAACACCGTCCCCGTCCGAGCGGTGGCAAGCGCCGAGCTATCGTTTGCGGATCTGGCCCAAAGCATGCAGGCGCAGGCGCTCGAAGCCCGCGAATTTGAGAACACCGCTCTGACCGATATTCGGGAGTGGATCGGGTTCCCTGTGCGGCAGCCGGTTTTTGAAACCCTCTTCGTTTTCGAAAATTATCCGCCGCTGCGAAATCAAGACGTTCCCGGTGGCCTCCGTATTATTGCCGCCGATTCGTTCGAACGAACTACATTCCCTTTGACGCTGACAATCACGGCGGACGAGCGGCTGTCCATTCTTCTGACGTACGAGAAAGCGCGGCTGGAAGTGACAGCAGTAGAGCGAATTGCCGGACATCTTCGAACGGTGCTCAGCTGTGTGACGGCTAACCCTGGCACAAAGCTCATTCAGGTCGCGATTTTGCCCACCACAGAGTGGTCGCAGCTGGACGCGTGGAATGCGACAACCCATGCATGGGAGACGACAGAATTCGTTCACGATCTAATCTCGGCACAGGCGGCCAAAACTCCGGCTGCGGCCGCTGTCCGCTATGAGGAGGCGGAACTCACCTATGCGGAACTCGACGAGCGCACGAACCGCCTGGCGAATTTCCTGCAGCAGCGTTCAGCGGGCAAGGCTTCGCTCATTGGCGTGTACATGGAACGTTCCATCGAGATGGTGTTGGCGCTCCTGGCGTGCCTCAAGGCCGGCGCCGCGTACGTGCCGCTGGACCCCGAATATCCGAGCGCGCGCATCGCCACGATTCTGGATGACGCAAAGCCGGCGATGATTCTAACCCAAGAGCATCTGAAATCCGGGCTGGGCGCATGCGCCATCCCGGTCGTGGCGCTAGACGCCGAGTGGCGTAGCCTATCCGACAGCTCTCTGATCAGCGCCGAGTGCAAAGTGGGGCCGCGGGATCTGGCGTACGTGATCTACACCTCGGGCTCCACGGGCACGCCTAAAGGCGCGATGAACACGCATGGTGGATTGAAGAACCGGCTGCTCTGGATGCAGCAGAAATACCCCCTGGCGGCATCCGACCGGGTTTTGCAGAAGACACCGTACTCCTTTGATGTCTCGGTGTGGGAATTCTTCTGGCCGCTGATGACCGGGGCCAAACTGGTAGTGGCGCCTCGTGGCAAACACCGTGATCCAGCATGGCTAGCCGCCGCCATTGAGCGCGAAAAGATCACCCACTTACACTTCGTGCCCTCCATGCTTGAGGCTTTTCTCGACAGCACACGGTGCGACTCAGGAACAACTTTGCGGCGTGTTTTCTGTAGCGGGGAGGCGCTAGCGGCCCCGCTTGCCAAACGCTTTTTCGAACGGCTTCCGGGCGTGGAGCTTCACAACCTCTACGGACCTACCGAGGCAGCCATCGACGTGACTTACTGGCCGTGCAGTCCAGGGTGGAATGAAGCGGTTGTCCCCATCGGCTATCCGATAGCAAACACGCAGATTCATATCCTGGACGGGCATTTGAATCCCGCTCCTATTGGCGTAGAGGGTGAATTGCACATCGGGGGTGCCGGAGTGTGCCTGGGATATCTCAACCGCCCGGAGTTGACGGCGGCTAAATTCATTCCTGACCCTTTTCGCGAGGAATCCGGCGCAAAGCTCTACAAGACCGGAGATCTCGCCCGTTATCGCGAGGATGGCGCGATCGAATACCTGGGCCGCATAGACAATCAGGTGAAAGTCCGCGGCTTTCGGATTGAGCTCGGCGAGATCGAAGCTTGGCTCAGAAAGAGTCCGGCCATCCGCGAAGCGGCAGTCGTCGCGCGCGAAGACGGCGGTGGTGAAAAAAGACTGGTTGGTTACGTGACCACGCACGATGGTACGGCTCTCGACATAGCCTCAGTTCGCGATTTCCTGAAATCGACACTCCCCGAATACATGGTCCCAGCAACGTTCATAAGGCTGGAATCGATGCCGCTGAGCGCGAATGGCAAGCTTGATCGCAAGCACTTGCCGGAACCCAGCATGGAGAGGCCGGAAGTCCAATCACGGTATGTGGCTCCCCACACAGAGGCGCAGAAGGTTCTGGCGGAGATCTGGTCAAGGCTTTTGCGGGTCGCAACCGTGGGAGCGGAAGACGACTTTTTCGAGCTTGGCGGCGATTCGATACTGAGCATGCAGGTGATTTCGCAGGCCGCAAATGCGGGGCTGCGCCTGACGACAAAACAGATTTTCGAAACCTCGCGGCTTAATCAGCTTGCTGAACTCGCCGTCGTAACGGAAGCGAGCAGAGCCGAGCAGGGCATTGTGACCGGGCAGGTACCGCTGACGCCGATCGAGCAGTGGTGGCTCGAGACGCCCAACCCGGAACCGGCCCACTTTAATCAGGCGGTGATGCTTAGCTTGAAGCGCAAGGTAGCTCCGGGGGTGATGATAAGCGCTTTCCAAGCGCTGGTGAAGCATCACGACGCCCTGCGCCTGCGGCTTCGCTCTACGGGCTCAGGATGGAACCAGGTCATTACCGGATCCGAGGCCGCGAACTTTTTTTCTATTGAAGATGTTTCGGGGCTGGAACCTGCTGAGCAGGAGCGGAGGATTTCTGAAATTGCAAATCGGGGCAACCGGACACTGGACCTGGAAAGCGGACCGATTCTGCGCGTTGTGTACATCGATTGCGGCCTTTGCGGAACGAAACTATTCGTTGCCATCCATCACGCCGCGGTAGACGGCGTCTCCTGGCGGATTCTTTTAGAAGATCTAGCGACCGCATGCCGCGCTATTGAAAACGACGCCCCTGTGAAGCTTCCGCCCAAGACCACCTCTTTGCGGGAGTGGGCGCTTGCTTTGGCCCGCTACGCGAGGTCAGAGGTGGTTGCCAAAGACATCGATTACTGGCGTGATGTCGTGGCTATCCCTACCGCTGCACTCCCCCGGACTTACACAACCGATTCCTTTGGAAGCGCGGGAACAGATCGGGTGACCGAGTTGAGTCTAAGCACCGAAGAAACGGCGTTGCTACCCGGAACCAATGTGCAGGAATTACTGCTTGCCGCGCTTGCTCGAACGCTAGGCAACTTTGCCGGGGTGAACCGGATTGCCATGGATGTCGAGGGTCATGGCCGCGAACCATTTGGTGAAACGATCGACATATCGCGAACAGTGGGCTGGTTCACCTCGGTCTACCCGGTGGTACTCAATGCTACGGCCGAAGCGGGAGCCGCTCTTCAAGAAGCGAAAGAGCACATGCGTTCGGTGCCGGCGAAAGGCTTCACCTTTGGCCTATTGAACTACCTGGGCGGCGCGCGTGTCCGACATACCAGGCCTGAAGTGCTGTTCAATTATTTGGGCCAGTTTGATAGCGTCTTCGATGACAACGCGCTGTTTGGTCTTTCTGAAATGACGCCGGGCGCAACCCGATCCCCCCAAGCCGAACGACCTTACCTGTTCGAAGTGAATGCCAGTCTTGCACGCGGCCGCCTGAATCTCTACTGGATATCTTCACGCGCCGCCCATGACGAAGCGACGGCGGGGAGTCTTGTTGAGCAATTCGCCGAAAATATCCGGCAGATCGCCGTGGCAACCCGCAAAGGCCGGGCTGCAGAGCCCGCAGGGTCCGATTTTGGACTCGTTCGCTTAAGTCGTGAACAAATCCGCGGGCTCTCGCAATACGGAGCTATCGAAGACATCTATCCGCTCTCTCCTATGCAGCAGGGCATGCTGTTCCACGGACTCTTCAACGAAGGCGCCACCTACATTGAGCAGCTTACCTGCGTGTTTCAGGGCAATTTCGATCCATCGGCATTCGAGTATGCCTGGCAAGGGCTGATAGACCGGCACCCCACGCTGCGGACTATTTTTGTGTGGGAAGGCCTGGAGCAGCCGGTGCAGGTCGTGTTGGGCGCGGTCCAAGCGCCGTTGGAGCTCAAGGACTGGACGGTGGAAACTGAGGAGAAGCAGACTGAAGATCTCCGTGCTTTCATTGAGGGTCACCGGCGCACGGCAATTCCGCTCAAACGTGCTCCTATGATGCGCGCATCGCTGATCCGGCTGACTTCCGACCGGACGCAATTCGTGTGGAGTTGGAGTCATTTGCTGATGGACGGCTGGTGCCTGCCAATTCTGCTCAGTGAGTTGTTCGCGATTTACCAATCGAGGCCCCTGACGTCAAAGGTCGCGCCGTACCGCGCGTACATAGACTGGCTCAGCCGGCAGAATCACGCCGCCGCAAAAACTTTTTGGTCCGAAGCACTTCGTGGGTTTACCGAACCGACTCCACTTCCGCTCGCGTTCCGCAAGCCACAACCGGAGTTTGCGGGCGAAGACAGAGAATACCGGTTAGAGACTTCACGGGAGTCTGCCGCACAAGTGCGCGCGTTTGCAAGGGAAAATCGGCTTACCCTGAACACCATCGTTCAAGGCGCGTGGGCGATCCTGCTAATGCGTTGTACGGGACACGACGATGTGGTGTTTGGCGCCACGGTATCCGGCCGGCCGGCGGAAATTCCCGGAGTAGCCTCGGCTGTCGGTCTGTTTATCAACACACTTCCGGTGCGTGCGCGAGCAATGGGAGCCGAAACTGTGGCCGATTGGCTCCGCGCGTTGCAACGAGAGCAAGTGGCGGCACGTGAGTTTGAGTTCGCGCCGCTGAGCGATATTCAACGGGCGAGCGAGATTGCCGCCGGATCTCCGCTGTTCGACAGCGTGCTCGTATTTGAGAACTATCCAATCGATGAGAAGGCGCTTGATTGCGGCGCCCAAACGCGTGTGACCGACATGCGGATTTTTGAACAGGGTCATTATCCGCTGCATCTTGTGGCGGTTCCCGGCGACCGGATGCTGCTCCGCATTCTGTATGACCCGGGACGCATGGAGGAAGCTTCCGCGCGAAGACTGGTGCGAATGCTGGACCGTGTACTAACGGTGATTACGGCGCAGCCCGATACTTTGCTCGAACACTTGACGCTGATTGATGAGGAGGATGAAGCCGAACTGCTAAGACTCGGCGCGGGCCCAAAAACGAACATCCCGCGCGCTACCATCCATGCTCTCTTTGAACAACACGCGAATACTACTCCGGACGCCATTGCGCTGTCGCGCGGCGCCGTTCAGGTTTCTTATGCCGAACTTGACCGTCGCGCGAACGCAATTGCCCAGAACATTGGTAGCGTAAGGCCCGGGGAGCTTGTCGGCCTGTGCGCCGAACGTTCGACGGATGCGATAGCGGCCATGCTCGGCATCCTCAAGGCAGGTGGAGCATATGTTGCGATCGATCCCGATTATCCCGAAGAACGGATCTCCTGGATCATCCAGGACAGCCGTTGCGCGATCGCGGTCACACAGTCCCATCTCGCGCCGCGGGTCGCGCAGCCAGGCGTGCGACTGGTACTGCTGGATCGAATTGAGGCCGATTGCGCCGGCGCTCGAGTACAAAGCGCTGCCGTCACTGATGATCTCGCATACCTCATGTACACGTCGGGCTCGACAGGAAGACCGAAAGGGGTACCCGTTTCGCATCGGGCCGTCGTGCGGCTGGTGCGCGACACCAATTACCTGCCCTTTGGCTCCGATGAAGTTTATCTTCAGTTTGCGCCTGTTTCGTTCGATGCTTCAACGTTCGAGATTTGGGGCGCTCTATTGAACGGCGCACGCTTGGCGATTCTGCCGCCGGGGACGCCTTCGCTGGCGGAACTGGGCACAAGACTGCGCGACGAGCGCGTGACCACGATGTTTCTGACGACCGGCATCTTCCATCTGATGGTTGAAAATCAACTCGAGGATCTGGCGGGACTGCGGTTTCTGCTTGCCGGCGGCGATGTTGTTTCGCCGGTCCGGATTCAGCGCGTGATCAAGCGGTTACCGCATGTGCGGCTCATTGCTGTTTATGGGCCAACGGAAAACACGACCTTCACGACTTACTGTCCGATTCAGGAGTGGAATCCACGCTGGGAGACGACGCCGATTGGGCGGCCGATTGCAAATACAAATGTTTATGTGCTGGATGCCCGGATGCAAATGGTTCCATGGGGCGCGCCAGGAGAGTTGTACATAGGCGGCGAAGGTTTGGCGGCAGGCTACTGGCAGGCCGCGGAACTCACGCGAAATAGTTTTGTGAAACATCCGTCGGGCGAAGGTTGCCTGTACAAAACGGGGGATCTTGCGCGGTGGCTGGAAGACGGCAACTTAGAATTCATCGGCCGCATGGACCGGCAGGTTAAGATTCGCGGGTTCCGAATCGAGCCAAGCGAAATTGAACAGACGCTGAACCAGCATGAAGCGGTCGAAGACAGCGTGGTCATCGTACGCGAAGACGCGCACGGAGACAAACATCTGGTGGCATATGCCGCACCACGTCGAGGCGAGACGCCACAAGCAGCCGATATCAAACGTTTTCTGGCGCGCCGGCTGCCCGAGTACTTGATCCCCGCGCACATCGTTGTAATAGACGGCCTTCCGCTGTCTGCAACAGGCAAAGTGGACCGCAATGCCCTACCCGCGCCCAGCGACGGCGCGGACAGGAACGGACAACCCGCGAGAACCGAGCCCCTTACGGAAACCGAACGGATATTGGCGGGAATATGGGAGCGGGTGCTAGGGACCAGGCATATTTCGCTCGACAGCAACTTTTTCGACGTCGGAGGAGATTCAATCCAGTCCATCCGTATCGTTTCGAGCGCGGCAAAGTCCGGTCTAAAATTAACGCCGAGGGATATTTTCGAGCAGCAGACACTCCGCAAAGTGGCCGCCGCGGCGAGCCGGGCGATTCCAGCGTCCCGTGAAGAAACGCCCGTTTTCGAGGCGCCGCTCACGCCAGTTCAAGAGTGGTTTTTCGAAAATCCCGGACCTTCCCCCTCACACTTCACGCAGACAGTTGTGCTCGATTGCGCGCATTCCATAGATATGGATGTTCTAGAACTGGCGCTCGATACGGTGGTGCGCGCCCATCCGGCGTTGAGCCTGCGCTTTGAGCGCAGCGGGACGCAGTGGCGACAGCACGCGGCCGGGCATCGTAGGCTGCGAATCGACACGATCGATCTCACCGCGTTCGATGCCGCAGCCCAGACGGCAGCCCTGCGATGCGCGGTTACAGAGCTCGAAAAAAAACTCGACATCGGCTCTGGTCATCTGATAGAGACTGCGCTATACACATTGCGCGGCGGGCGTCAGCTACTTGCGATTGCTATCCATCATCTCGTCGTAGACGGCGTATCCTGGCGGATTTTGCTCGAAGATCTGGAAGCAGCATATGAGGCGGCGTTGAAAGGGCGCGACGCCGGGATTCCCAGTGAGCCGGTTTCGTTCCTTGCCTGGGCGAAGCAACTTGCCGTGTTCGCTGCTTCGGAAGAAATTACTGACGAGGGCGCCTACTGGGCGCGGCTGAAGAAAACACCGGTCGCGCTGCGGATGGATTACCAAGAGGGATCAAACAAGGCGCATTCAACGGGCAAGGTGAGCGCTCAGCTCGATTCGGAAGAGACCAGCAAGTTGCTGCGGGGCTTGCCGGCGGAATGGAATGTTCGGATCAATGATATTCTGCTGACCGCGCTGAGCCCGTCGTTGAGCACACTCGCCGAGAGCCGGGACTTGCTGATCGACTTGGAAGGACACGGCCGGGGCCTCAACCCAGGTGGCAGCCAGCTGGACAATTCACGCACGGTCGGCTGGTTTACAAATATTTTTCCCATCGCTCTTTTTCTCGATCCGATTGACGCCGATCTCGAAGCCGCGGTGAGGCGCACGGCGGGCATGTTGGCGCGAATCCCGAGGCATGGCATCGGGTTCGGCCTCTTGAAGTATCTGCACCCTGACAAGGAAGTAAGAAGCCGGGTGGCCCGGGTACCGGTTCCCATGGTCAGCTTCAACTATCTGGGACAATTCGACACAACCGGGAGTCAAGGAAGATTCTTCCGTGACGCAGGCGAAGAACTCGCACCGTCGATTGACCCGCGCGCGCAGCGCTCACACGTCATTGAAGTGGTGGCGGCGGTTCTAGACGGCAGATTCAAAATCAGGTTTGAGTACAGCCAGGCGCTGCATTCGGCGCAAACTGTTGAGGCGGCGCTAGCCGCCTACATGGCCGTGCTCCGCCGGATGTTGGACCGCGGGCCGGCGGACACCCTGGCAGCAAACGCCAAGCCCGTCGGTATAAGCCGTAAGGATTTCAGCAAATTGTTCGCGAGTGCGCGGATAGCGGCTGAGGGAGTGGAAAAGTGAGCCGGGAGTTGACACGGGAAAGCATCGAAGAGATTCACGAACTCTCGCCACTGCAGCAGGGCATGCTTTTTCACTCGATTCAGGGTGGGAGCGCATCCGTTCTGGTGGTTCAGTTCTCTTGCATGATCGAAGGCGGATTGGATGTGGAGTGCTTCCGCAAGGCGTGGTTATCCGCCGCGGCGAGGCATACGACGCTGAGGGCGTCATTTCACTGGGAAGATCTTGAGCGCCCGTATCAGGCAGTGCATGCGAACTCGTATCTTCCCTGGAGCGAACTCGACTGGAGTGAACGGAACGGCACGGCGATCGAGAGCGATTTTTCGCGGTTTTTGGCCGAAGACAAACAGGCGGGATTCGACCTAGGTGCGGCGCCCGTAATGCGGCTGACGCTCATCCGGACGGGCAGCGACCAGTTCCGCTTCGTCTGGACCTTCCACCACATCATCCTCGATGGCTGGTCATTCGGAATTGTGCTTGAGAACGTACTCTCGAGTTACGAGTGTTACCGCTCAGGGGCGGAGCCATCGATGGAACCGGCACCACGGTTCAGTGAATATATCGACTGGCTGAAGGAGCAACCTGCCTGGCGCGCCGAGCAGTTTTGGCGTACGTATCTGGCCGGTTTCGAATCGCCGACCGCCATCAAGCCTGACGCGCCACCCTCAACCGAACGCCGCGGTTATGGGCGCGAAGAGGTCCAGCAAGGCGCAGAGACCTCAGCCGCACTCAACGAGTTTGCGCGCCGAAACCGATTGACCTTGAATACGCTTGTGCAGGGCGCCTGGGCGATTCTGCTGTCACGCCTGACACGCGAACATGACGTCGTCTGGGGCACGGTTGTATCTGGCCGTCCGATGGAACTGGCGACCGCCGAAACCATCGCAGGCGTCTTCATTAACTCAATTCCTGTGCGGGCCAGAATTGAACCCGAACAACGCTTAATCGGCTGGCTACGCCAGTTGCAGGCTGAACAAACCGAAGCACGAGGCTACGAGTATTCGAGTCTGTTCGACATCCAAACTTGGAGCCAGGTAGCACGGCCACATCAGCTTTTCGACACTTTGCTGATATTCGAGAGCTATCCGGTGGATGGGCTGCTTCAATTCCCGACCTCATTGCGCTTCACGGATACGCGGATTGATGAGACGCCGACTCATCCTATAAACCTGGTGATCATCCCGGGCGAGCGCCTGCGCTTCGCCATTATTTACGATGCCGATATCTATTCAAGGGAATTGGCGGGCTTGCTGCTGCAGAGGCTGGCGGCGATTCTCGCTGCGATCGCCAACAGCGATTCTGTCCGGATCGGCGATATCGCCTGGATGAGCGACGAAGAGGTCTGGACAGAGATTTACGGCCTGAACCAGACGGCCACTCACTATCCCTGCGAGCGGCGTGTCCACGAATTGTTTGTGGAGTGCGTGCGCCAGGATCCCGAAGCGATCGCGATTATCGACGGCTCGACAAGCCTCAGCTACGGCGAACTCGATAGGCGGGCGAACACCATTGCGCACCGGCTCGCCTCGCACGGCGCAGGTCCAGGCAGCTTCATTGGTCTCCGCATGGAACCATCGCACGATGTGATCGTGCTGATTCTGGGCATACTGAAATGCGGCGCGGCGTATCTGCCGATTGACGCGAGGTATCCCGCCGAACGAGTGGAATTGATGCTTGCCGATAGCCGTGCGTCCATCCTGATCGACGGTGGGCCGGAGACGGTACCTGTCCGCTTCGGCGGCTTGCGGATCTCCCTTGAAGAAGCACGCCGGTTCATGGCGGACATGATCGACGGCACGGTGCTTGTGCCTGGAACAAGTACCGACCCCGCGTACCTGATGTACACTTCGGGATCGACCGGAGAGCCGAAGGGCGCTGTGATCCCGCATAGGGCCGTGGTCCGCCTTGTTCGCGATACGAATTACATCCGGCTGGGTCCCAGGGAGCGGATCGCCCAGGCGTCGAATATTTCTTTCGACGCCGCCACATTTGAAATTTGGGGCGCGCTGCTGAATGGCGCGACGCTCGTGCTGATGCCGCCGCGGCTCCTGCTGGACGTCAGCGCGTTTGCTACCGCCTTGGAGCAGTTGGATATCACGGCGCTGTTCGTCACGACTGCATTGTTCAATCAGTTCGCTAAACAGGCGCCGTGGAGTTTTCGCTCTTTGCGCTGGTTATTATTCGGCGGCGAAGCAGTGAATGCACGTGCGGTCAGGGCGGTTCTTTTAACCGGCGCCCCTGAGCATCTGTTGCATGTTTACGGGCCGACTGAAGCGACTACATTTGCGACGTGGCACGAGGTCATCGAAGCGGGCGGCGACGGAGAGACAGTACCGATCGGCAAGCCCATCTCGAACACGGCCGTGTACATCTGTGGCCCGTCGTTGGAGCCAGTTCCCACCGGCATAACGGGCGAGATTTGCATCGGAGGCGACGGTCTGGCACTGGAATATCACAGGCGCCCCGAGTTGACGAGCGAGCGATTCGTGAACGCGCCCGCGATGGGATCGGTTCGCATCTACCGCACAGGCGACCTCGGAAGGCGCAGGCCCGACGGCTCAATAGAGTTCGTGGGCCGCATGGACAATCAGATCAAGCTGCGTGGTTTCCGCATTGAGCTTGGGGAAGTTGAAACAGCGCTTCGCGCGTGTACCGGGGTTTCTGAAGCAGTTGTCCTGGCACATGAAAGCGCGACCGGCGAGAAGCAACTGGTCGCCTACCTGACGGGCAAAGGCGAGGCGGCGGAACTCAGAAAACATCTTCGGCAGCGGCTTCCCGAGTTCATGATCCCGGCAGCTTTCGTCTGGTTGGCTGCTTTCCCCGTGAACCAAAACGGGAAGATTGATCGACGCGCATTACCGGCACCGGCCGAAGTCGAGCCGGCGCCTTCAGAACGAGCCGCCGCCCCTGATGAGCGTTTAACAGGGCTTGAAAACACGATCCGCGAAATCTGGAAGGAGGCGCTCGGGGTCGCCAATCCCGATGTTGACGAAAACTTTTTCGATTTGGGCGGACACTCCATTCTGCTAATGCGAGTGTACGGGCATCTCAAGAGTCTTGAACAACTGAAAGGCCGGCAGATCGGGATTGTGGATTTGTTCAACTACCCGACGATCCGATCGCTCGCAAGGTACCTAGCGTCCGAGGAGAAGCCGGCAGACACTACGCCGGCGACCCGGGCCGATAGCCCGGCGGCGGGGGAGCCAATCGCGATTATTAGTTTGGCGGGCCGGTTTCCCGGCGCGGCTAGTGTGACGGAATTCTGGCGCAATCTGGCAGGCGGCGTGGAATCCATCCGAGTTCTGAGCGAGGAGGAACTGCTAGCTGCCGGCGTAGAGCCCGCAGCTCTGTCCAATCCGCGTTACGTTCGGGCGGGAGCTCCCTTGGAAGGCGCCGAGACGTTCGATGCGGATTTTTTTGGGTTCAATGCACGGGAAGCTGAGATCACCGACCCGCAGCACCGGGTCTTCCTGGAATGCGCGGAGCAGTGTCTTGAGAGCGGCGGTTATGACAGCCTCCGCTACGGTGGAAGGATCGGGATATTCGCCGGGACGGCGATGAGCACTTACCTGTTGAACCACCTTCTCACCGATGCCAGCGCCCTGCGAGGGCTGGCAAGCATGCAGGTGTCAATCGGCAACGACAAGGACTTTCTGCCCACACGTGTTGCCTACAAGCTGGACTTGCGTGGGCCTGCCGTTAATGTGCAGACAGCTTGCTCGACCTCGCTTGTCGCTGTTCACGTGGCATGCCAATCACTGCGTGAAGGAGCCTGCGAGATGGCGTTGGCGGGCGGCGTCTCAATTCTGTTTCCGCAAGGTGCCGGGTACGTCCACCAGGAAGAGAGCATTCTCTCGCCGGACGGCCACTGCCGTACGTTTGATGCTGAGGCTCGCGGGACGGTAGCGGGCAGCGGAGCGGCCGTTGTTCTGCTGAAGCCGCTGGCAAGGGCTATCGAGGACGGAGACAGCATACACGCCGTGATTCTTGGCTCGGCCATTAATAATGACGGCGCAAACAAGGCTGGCTATACGGCGCCGAGCGTGGATGGTCAGGCGAGCGTTGTTTCGCAAGCCATTGCGGCGGCGGGAATTGATCCTGGAACGCTCAGCTATATCGAAGCGCATGGTACGGGCACGCCGCTCGGTGACCCGATCGAGATCCGCGCATTAAACAAGGCCCTGGGGGGCAAGCCAGGTGATGCTCCCTGTGCTATAGGCTCCCTGAAAAGCAATGTCGGGCACTTGGATGCCGCCGCCGGCGTGGCATCCCTTGTGAAAGTAGTCCTGCAACTTAAGAATCGTCAAATCGCACCCAGCCTGCATTTCCGCAGAGCGAATCCGGAAATGCCTATCTTCCAGGGAAGGCTGGTTGTTAATACGGAATTGCGGGCCTGGGAAAACGGACGGAAACCGCTGCGCGCGGGCGTGAGTTCATTCGGCATTGGCGGGACGAATGCTCACGTGATTCTGGAGGAAGCTCCGGCGCGCGAGCCGCTTCCGCAAGTTCGAGGTCAAGAGTTACTGGTGTTATCGGCGAGATCCGAGGCGGCCCTCGATCGTATGCAGGAGGATCTCGCGGCGGCGATCGAAGGCGGAGTTACCGGCGGACTCTCCGATATTGCGTGGACGCTTCAAACAGGACGCCGCACATTTGCCAGGAGGCGCGCGGTCGTTGTCCGCGGTCTAAGCGATGCCGTTCACGCTCTACGTACAAGTGAGAACTTCATCGCGGGCCAGAATTTAGCCACGTCGAGCGGTATCGCATTTCTGTTTCCTGGCCAAGGGGCTCAGTACGTCGGGATGGGGAAGGACCTCTATGAGAGTGAGCCGGTTTTTCGCCGCGAATTCGACGCGTGCGCGGAAGCGTTCGCTCCGCATTTGTCAGGCGAACTGCGGAGCGTCTGCTTCGATAGAGCGCAAAACGCGGAAAAACTTCTCCGGCAAACTCAGTGGGCCCAGCCGTCGCTGTTCACGGTAGAGTACTCACTAGCTCGCTTGTGGCAATCGTGGGGGATCAAGGCTTCGGCGATGCTGGGACACAGCATTGGTGAGTATGTGGCAGCTTGTCTGGCGGGCGTATTTTCATTAGAAGACGCCGCGCGGCTGGTAGCCGCACGGGGTCACCTGATGCAGTCTGCTCCGCCGGGGGCAATGCTTTCGGTGCGCCTGCCGGAGGCCGACCTGACGCCGCACCTGCCGGAATGCACATGGATCGCGGCGGCGAATGCGCCCTCGCTTTGCACGGTGGCGGGAACGGTCAAAGCGATAGACGAACTAGAAAGCTCGCTAAAGAACCGCGGAATTTCGACTGTTCGGCTCGCGACAAGTCACGCCTTTCACTGTCCGCTGCTAGATGGCATTCTTGAGCCGTTCCGAAAAGTAGTGTCGGCAGCCACTCTACGCCAGCCTGAGACGGCGTTCATTTCCAACGTCACAGGTACGTGGATAGCCCCTGATTCCGCTCAATCTCCCGATTACTGGGTGGAGCATCTGCGACGTACAGTGCATTTTTCTGCGGGTATCGAGAGGCTCGCCGAAAAGTCTCGCATCCTTCTGGAATGCGGTCCAGGGTATCAGCTTTCGGCCATAGCGAGGCAGCATGAGGTCGTGCGAGACAAGACCGTGGTGGTGTGCTCGCTGGACCGCTCCGCCGTGGGTGGTGACGAGGCGGGATCGATTGCCCGGGCGCTGGCGCGCATGTGGGTCGAAGGATGCAATGTGGATTGGCTAGCAATGCGCAACGGCGAGCGGCGGTCCAGGGTCCCACTCCCGACATACCCATTCGAGCGGCAGAGATATTTCGTGGAGAAGACGAAGCGCTCGACGGCTGACGCCACAACCCAAGTCCGCGACATAGTAGACTCCTTCTGGCGCCCTGCATGGCTGCGCGCTGGTCGCGCGAACCATCGGACAGAAGCAGATCTCAACTGGCTCGTGGTTGAAATTGCAGAGAAAACGGCAGGCGCAGCGGTAATTGCAGAAGCGCTTGAAAAGCGTGGTCTCAGAGCGCGCCATGCATTGTTTGCGCCGGATCAGGCAGGCGACCCGGCCGCATTCGAGGCGCTGGCGGCGGACCTTGCACGGGAAGAGGCTCGGCACATCGCATTTATCGCGGCAGATGCGCCACTTGCCGGCTTCTATGGATTGACTTATCTTGCCCGCAGCATCGCTGACGTTTTCGCAGGGCAGCCAGTCGCGATTACCGCCATCACGAATGGCGCATTCGCGACAACCGGCGAGGAGACGCTGATCCCCGAACAGGCCTTGCTAATCGGGCCATGCACGGTGATACCGCAGGAGTTCGCCGGATTCTCCTGCCGGAATATTGACATCGACCCCAGGGTCGATCTGAATCCGAATGCGTGGATGCTCCAAGAGTTGATTGCCGAATTACTAGCGGAGACTGGGGAGCCCGTGGTGGCGTTACGTGGTCGTCAGCGATGGATCCGCGGGTTTACTTCGGTGCAGCTCCAAATCTCGAACTCAAGGCTGCGGCGCGGGGGAAGTTATCTAATTACCGGCGGGTTTGGCGGTATTGGTCTCGAACTCGCAAACTATTTGGCGTCTTCATGGGATGCGCGTCTGGTGCTCATGGGCCGCCGCGGCTGCGAGCCGGCAAGCGCGGCCGAGCGCCGAATACGTGCAATGGAGCAGGCTGGCTGCGAAATACTTTGCCTCAAGGCCGATGTGGCCAGCGCGAGCGACGTGCGCCGCGCCTTTAGCGAGTCCGAAGCGCGCTTTGGCCGCATTGACGGCGTGATTCATGCAGCCGGAGTTCCGGGCGGCGGGTCGATTGCTCTCAAGCAGCCGAAGTTCGCGGCCGGAGTTTTCGCACCCAAGCTGGCGGGCACGCGGAACCTTCTGGAAGCTCTCCGCTATCGACAGCCAGACTTCTTTGTGATCTGCTCTTCTCTCGCATCGATACTTGGCGGCTACGGCCAAGTAGATTATTGCGCGGCCAACGCCTTTGAAGACGCCATCGCCGCAGCTGAACTGCTTGGGCCGGACACGCCGGTGATCTCGATTGGGTGGGACACGTGGAGTGAAACCGGAATGGCGCTCCACTCCGCCCTGCCTGGCGACCTGGAATCGGGCCGCATGCGAACGCTGAGCCAGGGCTTATCCAATGCCGAGGGTGTGGCGGCATTCGAGCAGATTATTAATGCCGCGGCAGGCCACGTGGTCATATCGAACCGCGATCTGAATCGCCGAATACGGGAATCCCGCCGCGCCGTGCCAAACGCTGTAGCAGAGGAAAGCTCATCCGCCAGGAGGGGGAATCATGCCCGGCCAACAGTCAGGTCTCAATACATTGCTCCCCGCCACGATCTAGATCGCGCGCTTGCGGGGATCTGGTTCGAGTTGCTGGGCGTGGAACCTGGCGTCCACGACGATTTCTTCGAACTTGGCGGTCACTCCCTGATGGCGACACAGGCTATCTCGCGCATCCGGGACCTGCTTCAAATAGATCTCTCCTTGCGCTCATTTCTTGAACACAACACGATTGATAAGCTCGGCAAGCTTCTAGTCAGCCGCGAGGCGGTCATCGGGCAAACACTGGCCATTGCTTCGATGATCGTTAGCGTGCAGAACATGTCCGCCGAGGAAGTTGAAAGCAGCCTCGAGGCGAGTGCGGCCCCAACGAAATGAAAATTGAAAGTATCCAGACAGTGACTCCCGCAGCCGCCTCCAGTCCGGCCCGATTGCTCGACGATCGGAGGCGTGCGCTGCTGGCTATGATGCTGGAGCGGAACGGGATTGCGAGCGAGCCTTCGTCTATTGCAAAGCGACGTGCGCCAAACTCCTGGCCGGTTTCCTTCGCACAGCGGCGGTTGTGGTTTCTCGACCAGATGGATCCCCACAGCTCGGCGTACAATTTGCGCGCTGCTTTCCGTTTCCGCGGCGATCTGGATACGGATGCCCTCTCGGAAGCGGTCGGCAGAATCTGGGCGCGGCATGATGCCCTGCGGGCGACGTTCTATTGCCGGGACGGCGCCGTCGCCCAAAGGCTGCTGCCCGCAGAGTGGCAGGGTCTGCGGCGCGTCGACGACCCGGCGGGCGATTGGACGATTAAGCGGGCCATTGAATATGTAAATGACGATTCGCAGTTACCGTTTGATCTCGAAACCGGCCCACTGTTCCGGCCACTCCTGATCCGGGCCGGGGCTTCAGATCACATTCTCGCGCTCACGTTTCACCACATCGTGATGGATGCATGGTCGGTGGCTATTTTCATGCGGGAACTGAGCACACTCTACCAGGCTGCGCATTCCGGCTTCCCGTCAGAACTTCAGCCGCTCCGCATCCAGTACGCCGACTTCGCGGCTTGGCAACAGGAATGGCTGAATCGACCCGAAGCGCGCGTCCAGGCGGAGTACTGGAAGCGGACGCTCGAGGGAGTGCCAGCGCTAGAACTGCCTTTCGACAGGCCCAGGCCGCTACGACAGACTACAGCAGGCGGAGACTACTCGTTTCCGCTTGGCCCAGATCTCACACGCGCCATCCACACATTCGCGCGCGAGCACAATGTCACCGATTTCGTTGTGTTGATGGCCGCATTTCAAACGGCACTCTACCGCTATTCCGGCCAGACTGACTTCGCCGTAGGCTCGACGATCGCGGGAAGAACGCGAGTGGAAACAGAGCCGCTCATTGGCCTGTTCATTAGTGTCCTACCGTTACGATCCTCCATCAAACCGGACGCGTCGTTCCGGGAAACTGTCGCCCGGGTTCACGAGTCGGTACTCGAATGGCATCAAAATCAGGATCTGCCGTTTGAGCGCGTTGTGGAGGAGCTTCGCATGCCCCGGGATCTGTCGCGCCACCCCGTCTTCCAGACCCTGCTGACGCTACACAACGCACCACTCGAACCAGTTCGATTCAGCGATGTTGAAATATCGACCGTGCCGCTGCTCAACGCCGTAGCGCGCTTCGACCTGGGGGTAGACATAACGGAGACCTACGGTCAATTCGAACTGCGATTCGAATACAACGCCGATCTGTTCGATCACGCGACCATTGAGCGATTCGCCTCGAGTTACCGGCGCCTTCTGGAAGCCGGTATCGCGCCGGGCGAACTGCAGGTCTCGCGGCTGCCCCTGGTCTCCGAATCAGAGCGACAGCGGTACATCTGGCTGGCCGGCAACCCGCTTCGGAATCCATGGCAAGGTCTGGCTGTCCATGAATTGTTCGAGCTCCAGGTGAGCCGAACAGGGGAACGCATTGCAGCGTCGAGCGGAGCGGACCAGCTTTCGTATCGCGAACTGGACGAATGCGCGACTGCCTTCGCGGAACAGTTGTGCGCGGCCGGCGCCGGCCCTGGAGTGCTGGTCGGTATTGCGATGCCGCGCTGCGTTGGCATGTTAGTCGCCTTGCTTGGCGTTTTGAAAAGCGGCGCCGCCTACGTCCCGCTCGACCCGGACTTTCCATTCTCCAGGCTCGAATTCATCATTTCCGATTCGAATATCGCCATCCTCATCAGCGAGAAAGAAACCATCGCGCAAATCCCACCGTTTGCGGGAAAGATTCTGCTGCTGGACGGGTTGCACCGGTTGCGTGGCGCAAAGCCAGTCAGGAGCACCGCGTCCTCAGACTCGGCTCCAGCCTATGTGATCTACACTTCGGGGTCGACTGGAAGGCCTAAGGGCGTGATGATTCCGCATAGTGCGATTACCAACTTTCTGTTCTCGATGTCGCGCGAACCGGGTATCAGGCAAGGAGACGTGCTGCTTGCAACCACCACGCTGTCGTTCGACATAGCGGTGCTGGAGCTCTTCCTGCCGCTGGTCACAGGGGCGCGCGTGGTGATCGCTTCTCGGGAAGTCGTCATAGACCCATTTCTACTCGCCCGCGAAGTCAATGAACAAGGTGTAACGATCATGCAAGCCACTCCGGCGACGTGGCGGATGCTGATCGAGTCGGGAGCTCAGTGGAATCCGGAAGTCCGCGCCTTCTGCGGCGGTGAGGCGCTGCATCGGGATCTCGCAGACGAGATCCTGGCCAGGTGCTCCCGTCTGTGGAACATGTATGGACCCACAGAGACCACGGTGTGGTCCATGGTCGACGAGATTCGCCGCGATGGCCAGCCGATCATGCTCGGTGCTCCCGTGGCGAACACCGACATCCACATCCTGGACGCGCACATGAACCCGACACCTCCGGGGGTCATTGGCGAGATCGTAATCGGCGGAGCGGGCCTGGCGCGAGGGTATTTAAACAACCCGGAGCTGACGCAAGAAAAGTTTGTGCCCCATCCGTTCAATCAGAAACCTGGAGCGCGCCTCTACCGTACTGGCGATCTGGCTCGCAGCCGTCCGGGCGGGAAGATCGAGTTCCTCGGGCGCGCCGATGCCCAAGTCAAGGTCCGCGGTCATCGAATTGAGCCTGGAGAAGTGGAGGCAGCGCTTTTGGCACATCCTTCGATCACGGCGGCGATCGTTGATGCCCGCGAAGACGTCAGGCAAGGAAAGACTCTAGTGGCATGGGTTGTCGTGGCCGGCGTAAAGCCGGCAGTGAGCGACTTACGCAGCCACATTGCTTGCACTTTGCCGGAGTACATGATTCCCTCCGCGTTCGTCTTCGTTGATCAGCTTCCGCTCACACCGAACGGGAAAGTGGATCGCCGCGGGTTGATCACTCCCAGCAGTCCGCAAGCCAATCTGGAGGAAGCCTACGTAGCGCCACAGAATTCATGCGAGGAGAAGATAGCCCTGATCTGGGAAGAACTGCTGGGCCTGTTGCGGGTGGGGCGGAATCAGAATTTCTTCGAGCTCGGCGGCCATTCGCTCTTACTGGCGCGCGTCTGTGCGAGGATTCGCTCGGAGATCGATCCAGACATAACGATGACGGATCTGTTCCGCTATCCCACCGTCAGCTCGCTTGCTGAAAGGCTGACGAGTGGTCACACGAGCACAAACCTGCCTCTGTCAAAGGCAAGATCGAGGGCGGATGTGCGCCTGGAATCGCTGCGGCAAATACACACCAGGGAACAGAGTTGAGAAACATGAGTACAAAGGAACCATAATGCATGAAACGAAGGTTCAGGACACCGATATAGCCGTTATCGGCATGGCCGGAAGGTTTCCGAAGAGCCGCGATCTCTCCGAATGGTGGAAAAACCTTTGCGACGGCCGGGAGCTGATTACTTTCTTCACCGACGAAGAACTAAAGGCCGAGGGCATCGACGCCGCGTTGCTGGCAGATCCCTCGTTTATAAAAGCCGCGGCAGTTCTGGAGGACATCGCCGGCTTCGACGCCGACTACTTTGGCTTCAATCCCCGCGAAGCCGAGGTGATGGACCCGCAGCAACGATTTTTCCTCGAATGCGCGCATGAGGCGCTTGAAAACGCCGGTTATGTTCCCGACCGGTACGAGGGCCGGATCGGAGTGTATGCCGGAGAAAGCATGAACACGTACCTGCTCTCGAATCTGGTGCGGAACCCGGCGGCCGTGGAAGCGGTGGGCGCCTATCAGGTAATGATCGGGAACGATAAGGATTTCCTGGCCACCCAGGTCTGCTACAAACTTAACCTGAAGGGCCCTGGCATCACTGTCCAAACGGCATGCTCCACTTCCCTGGTGGCAATTCATATGGCATGCCAGAGCGTGCTAACGGGTGAATGCGATATCGCTATTGCGGGCGGCGTTTCCATCAAGTCGCCACATAAATCGGGCTATCGTTTCCGTGAAGGCGGCATCATGTCGCCCGACGGGCATTGCCGAGCTTTCGATGCGTCTTCGAGAGGCACGGTTGATGGCAACGGCGTGGGCGTAGTCGTGCTAAAACGTCTGGCGGACGCTATCGCGGAGGGCGACAGTATTCACGCAGTGGTAAAGGGCTCGGCGATTAACAACGATGGATCGCTAAAAATCGGCTACACAGCGCCAAGTCAGGATGGTCAGGCGGAAGTTATAGCGGAAGCGCTCGCGGTAGCGCGCGTCAGTCCGGACACAATCGGTTATGTGGAAGCGCACGGCACGGGTACGCCGCTGGGTGATCCAATCGAAATCGCAGCGCTTACTCAGGCCTGGCGCGCCAGCACGAACAGAACGGGATGTTGCGCCATCGGTTCGGTCAAGACCAACATGGGCCATCTGGACGCCGCTGCCGGTGTCTCGGGATTTCTCAAGACCGTACTGTGTTTAGAAAATAAGGCGCTTCCACCGAGCTTGCACTTTTGTAGCCCCAACCCGAAAATTCATTTCGAGAAGACGCCCTTCTACGTGAATAACCAACTTCAGCCGTGGCTTGTGAACGGCACTTTGCGCCGCGCGGCCGTGAGTTCGTTCGGGATTGGGGGAACCAATGCGCACGCTGTGCTCGAGGAAGCGCCTTCGGTAAGCCCCTCCGATGATGCCAAGCCGTGGCAACTACTCACCATTTCCGCTAGAACCGAGACCGCGCTCGACGCGGCCACCGTCAACCTGAGCAAATTTCTTCGAGATAACGCTTCCGTAAACCTGGCGGACCTGGCCTGGACCTTGCAAACGGGGCGCCGGATGCATGCTTTCCGCCGTGCGGTTGTGGCGCGCGATTTGGAAGACGCCGTCCAATTACTTGACAGTCAGAAGCCCGACCGTTCCATTACTTATTGTCGCGAGGCCTCTGCGCGACAGATAGTTTTCATGTTTCCCGGCCAGGGAACGCAATACCCGAACATGGGGCGCGAGCTGTATGAATCAGAATCCGTGTTCCGGAATGAAGTCGATCAGTGTGCGGAGTGGCTGCAGGCCGAACTTGGGTTCGATATCCGTGAAGTGCTGTTTCCAAACGAAGAAGCGATTTCCGACGCGGCGTACCGCCTGGGGCAGACCAGCATCACCCAACCGGCTCTGTTCGTGATCGAATACGCGCTGGCGCGCCAGTGGATGGAATGGGGCATCCGGCCGCTATCGATGATTGGGCACAGCATCGGCGAATATGTCGCGGCATGTTTAGCCGGCGTCATGAAGCGCGAGGATGCACTGTCGCTGGTGGCGGCGCGGGGCCGTACCATTCAGGCTCTCCCGCCAGGTTCAATGCTGGCTGTGCCCCTGGCCGAAGCGCGTGTTCGCCAACTACTTCCGCCGGAACTTTCCATTGCGGCAGTGAACGCGGCCGGGCTGACGGTGGTCTCCGGGCCATCATCTGCGGTTGACGCGCTCGAACAAAACGTCAAGATGCAGGGCATAGAGTGCCAGCGGCTGCATACCTCGCATGCATTCCACTCGGCGATGATGGAGCCGGCGCTCGACGAATTTCGAGCCCGAATATCGCGGGTACAGCTCTCAGCGCCACGCATTCCATTTATATCGAACGTTACCGGAACATGGATCACCGCGGCTCAAGCCACGGATTCCGCTTATTGGGCCAGGCATATTCGACAGACTGTTCGCTTTGACGATGGCGTTGCCGAGATTCTCAAACAGCCCGATCGCGTGCTGCTCGAAGTAGGACCCGGGCACACGCTCGCCTCCCTCGCCCGTCCCCGGATCCGTAGAGACGACGGCCAGACAGCAGCTTCGTCGCTCCGCGCGGCTCAGCAATCGAAAGAAGACCGGCAGTCGCTTCTAGCGGCGCTGGGCGTACTCTGGACGGGGGGCATCACCATTGATTGGCGCAAACTCCATGGCGAAGAGCGCAGGCGGCGCATACCAGCTCCGACTTATCCTTTCGAGCATCGCCGCTACTGGGTGGAACCACACACCGCCGCCGCCCGCCCCTCTAATAAGACGGTCGCGAAGAAAGCTAGCTTGGATGACTGGTTCTACTTTCCGGTCTGGCACCGCAAACCACCCGCCAGAGTTTTGCCCAAACTAGAGAGAGATAACTCTGCTTGGCTCTTCTTCCGGGACGATACAGGCTTCGGGCAGCAACTCGTGGCCGCCCTTCGGACGCGCGGCGAAAAGGTCATCGAGGTTGCACCTTCCACGCGGTTCACATCAATTGGAGGATCGGTGTATTTCATCGATCCTGCGCAGGCTGGCGACTATACGCGGCTGGTGCAGAGTCTGCTGGAACAGGGCGATGTTCCCTGTCGCATAGTTCACGCCTGGAACGTCACAGGCGAACAGGATTCCGGATTCTCTGATCGGTCGCAATACCTTGGCATCTACAGTTTGACCTTTTTGGCCCAAGCACTGGAAAGTCTGCATTCCGAGCCGGTCCGTCTCACGATCATCTCGGATGGCGTCCAGGAGGTCACAGGTTCCGAGACGATCCATCCGGCCAAGACGACCGTCCTTGCCCCATGCGTTGTCCTCATCCAGGAATACCCCAACTTTTCGTGTCGGCATATTGATATAGAGATCTCGCACACGGAAGTCGAGCAGAGCCGGCTTGCTAAAGAGTGCGTGGCTGAAATCGACATCGCACACGGACCGTCCTTTGTCGCGCTACGCCACGGCGTTCGCTGGGCGCGGGCTTTCGAAGCGGCTGCTATTCCCAACCAAGGCGGAGCAGTACCCTCTCAGCTGCGCCGGAACGGAACCTATCTGATCACCGGCGGGCTAGGCAACATCGGGCTTGCCATTGCCGAATACTTGGCCCGGACGGTTCAGGCCAACATCGTGCTCGTCAGCCGAACGCCGCTACCGCCGTTCGAGCAGTGGGATGCGATTAGTAGATCTGGGCCGGGCGGAGATCCCGTTCGCGCACGTATCCAACGGATTCGCACTGTCGAGTCGCTGGGCGGAAAGCTGCTCACGCTTGCCGCCGATGTAGCGGACGAGACTGCCATGCAGGACGTCCTTACCCGGACTCATGAAGTCTTCGGTCCTGTTCACGGCGTCTTCCACGCGGCCGGAGTTCTTTCTGGCCGCGGCTTTAGCGAAATCAGGAACACCAACGAAGCAACGTGCGAAATTCATTTCGGCCCGAAGGCGCGCGGTGTCCTGGTACTCGACCGCATTCTTCGCGACGAGCCACTAGATTTTGTGCTGCTCCTCTCATCGATCGCTTCCCTGCTTGGCGGTCTGGGCTATATGGCGTACGCTGCCGGCAACCTCTTCCTTGACGGCTTCGCACGCGCGAAACGGCTGGCCGGGGATTCGCGCTGGATCACGGTAAACTGGGATGCCTGGAACTTCGCCGGCACAACCGGCACTGAAGATTCTCAACCCGTTTCGCCGCAGCCGCCGGGCCCGCTAATGATGAACGCGCAGGAAGGCTTAGAGGCTCTGGCGCGAATTCTGGCCCTTGAAGAAGTTGGCGAAATTGTCGTTTCCACAGGCGATCTGGACTTGCGGGTAGCGCAGTGGGTTGCGCGCGACGGTGTACCCGAGCCCCAGCCGCACCTCGAGTTGCATCCTCGCCCAGCCGTTTCTACAGCCTGGGCGAGCCCACGACACGATCTGGATCGCGTCGTGGCCGGCATCTGGGAAACGTTGCTCGGTGTTGAGAAGATCGGCATCCATGACAACTTCTTTGAACTCGGAGGGCACTCCCTGCTGGTAACTCAGGTGCTCTCCCGCGTCAGGGAGACGTTCCGCGTGAACGTGCCACTTCGCAAACTCTTCGAGGAGCCAACCGTCAGTGACCTATCTGATTGCATCACGAGCTTGGATCCGAAGCCTGGCCGAGCCGAGAAGGTAGCTAGAGCTCTGATCATGGTGCAGAGCATGTCGTCGCAGGAAATCAGCCAGGCCCTGGAGAGGAAGAACGCGGCGGCGTGCTGACCATTGATCGATCTGAAGGCCAAAGCTCAAAGGTCAAATTAATGAACTTCGCTGATCTCTCACCCAAGCAACGGGAATTGATGTACCTCCTGCTCGACGAGGAAGAACTCCAGGAGGCGCCGGCCGGCTTTGTGAGCCACGGCGAGTTGGACGAAGCGCCTTTGTCGTTCGCCCAGCAGCGTCTTTGGTTTCTGAACCAGATGGAGCCGGATTCAGCGGCCTTCAACATCGCCGGGCCGTGCCGTCTGAAGGGACGCTTAAATTTAGAGGCTTTACAGCGCGCGATCGCAGAAATTGTTCGCCGGCATCAGGTTCTCCGAGCGCGATTTTTTGTGAAGTCAGGAGACGTGACTCAGCGATTCGCTAGTCCGGCTCCCATCGAGATGCCACTGGTCGATCTGAGTGGCTGTCCGCCTGAGCGGCGTCTTGCGAAGGCTCAGGAAGAGTGTCGCATCCGGTCGCAGGAGCCATTTGATTTAGAAGCCGGTCCACTGTTTCGATTCTTCGTCTACCGCCTCGACGAGCAGGATCATCTCCTGCTGCTGGTGATGCATCACATCGTGGCTGACGGCTGGTCGATTGGCGTGCTCACCAGTGAACTCGCCGCATTCTACGAAGCGTTCTCGGAAGATCTGCCGCCGCAACTACCGAAGCTTAAAGCTCACTATGCGGACTACGCGATCTGGCAGAGGAACGCGCTGACCAGCGCAGCGATTGACCGGCAGTTGGAATACTGGCGCAAACAACTCGCCGGACCGATTCCGGTCATCGAACTGCCGATCGATCGGCCCCGCCCTCCGTTGCAAACCTTCAGAGGGTCCAGCGAGCCGTTAGCCATCGGGCAGGGTCTGCCGGAGCGGCTGCGCGAGCTGACTCGCAAAGAAAACGCAACGCTATTCATGATTCTGTTAGCCGCGTTCGACATTCTGCTGTGGCGGTATACGGGCCAGGAGGACATGCTTGTCGGTACACCGGTCGCCGGGCGCAATCGACCGGAAACAGAGCCGCTGATCGGGTTGTTTCTGAACAACCTGGTACTCCGCGCAGACATGACCGGCAACCCCAGCTTTCGCGAATTTCTCTGCCGGGTGCGGCAGACTTGCCTGGACTCATTCGACCATCAGGATGTTCCGTTCGAAAGGCTGGTTGAACTGGTGCAGACACAGCGGGACCTAAGCCGGTCGCCCCTGTTTCAGGTGATGTTCATCCTGCAGGTACCCAGCAAGCCGCTGGCTATTCCCGGGCTGAGTCTGGCGCCTGCAACCGTCCCGCTTGAGCAAACGAAATATGAGCTGACGTTCTTTCTCTGGGAGCACAAGGACAGGATCGAAGGTTCAATCGAGTACAACACGGACCTCTTCGAAGCGGAAACGATTCGTAGAATGGGTGCGCACTACGTCACTTTGCTGGAGAGCATCGCCGAAAATGTCGAAGAGCGTATTTCCGCACTTCCGCTGATCCGCGAACTCGAACGCGAACGAATCACTCGCCAATGGAACCAGACGGAAAGACTTATCCCCGTGGATGAACGTCTTGACCGCCTTTTTGTGGCCCAGGTCCAGACATCCCCCGACAAAGTTGCGGTCTGCTTCGAAGGGCAGTCAATGACTTACCAGGATCTCGACGCAGCCTCAAATTGCCTGGCACACTATTTGAGCAAGCGCGGCATTGGACCCGAGTCACTGGTTGCAGTCTGCATGGAGCGATCGCTCCATATTCTTACGGTTCTGCTTGGGGTGGCGAAGGCGGGCGCCGCGTACTTGCCTCTCGACCCCGCCTATCCCGTTGAGCGCATCGACTACATGCTTGACGACTCGGGAGCGCGAGCACTCATCACGGAGAAGGCCCTCCAGAGCTCTTTCGACCAGGGGGGACGGCAGGTAATCGTTATCGATGAAGATTGGCCGGAGATTGCCGCCGAAAGTACCGCGCGCTTGGAAAGCGGAGCCGGATTGGACAACGCGGCTTATGTCATCTATACCTCGGGGTCAACCGGTAAGCCCAAAGGCGTAGTGATCACGCAGCGCAGCCTTGTGAACTTCATCTCCTCAATGCGGCACGCGCCCGGATTCACATCCGCGGACAAAATCCTTGCTGTGACCACCCTGTCGTTCGATATTGCCGGGCTCGAGCTCTGGCTGCCACTGGCCGCGGGCGGATCGGTTGAGATAGCCGGCCGCGCGGCTTCGCTCGATGCATTCCGCCTCGCCCACATGATTGAGGATGGCGTGACCGTGATGCAAGCGACTCCAGCCACGTGGAGACTTCTCCTCTCAGCCGGCTGGCGCGGCAAGCCCGATCTAAGAATTCTTTGCGGCGGCGAAGCCCTGCCGCGCGATCTGGCCGATCAGCTCTTAGAGCGCTCGGCGGAACTTTGGAATATGTACGGGCCCACGGAGACGACCGTCTGGTCTACGATTGACCGCGTTGAGAAAAGCGGACCCATCCTGATCGGCCGACCTATCGATAACACCACAGTTTATGTTCTCGACGCGATAGGGGCTCCGGCGCCGGTGGGCGCGATTGGCGAACTCTGGATTGGTGGAGCCGGAGTCGCTCGCGGGTATCTGAACCGCTTGGAACTGACGGCTGATCGCTTTTTGGACGATCCGTTCTCAGTGCATCCTGGCTCGCGTATGTACAAAACCGGCGACCTGGCGCGTTTCCGGGCAGACGGCCGCCTTGAATGCCTGGGGCGCTCCGACGGGCAGGTGAAGATTCGCGGGTATCGTATCGAGACCGGCGAGATCGAAGTCGCATTGCGAGCTCTGCCAGATGTACGGGAGTCGGCAGTGGTGGCGCGAACTGACGGCCTGGGTGAAGACAAGCTCGTAGCTTACCTTGCCGGGGGCTCTCAAATTAGCGCTTCTGAGGGACAGCTTCGCAGCGCTCTAAAGCGCACGTTACCCGAGTACATGATCCCTGCGTGCTTTGTGTTCCTCGATCGGCTCCCCTTGACGCCGAACGGCAAAGTGGACCGTCGGGCGCTGCCGGCACCAGAGCACGTCGAGACCACGAAACCGACTGCCGAGCCGCCCCAATCCGATATGGAACGCCACATTGCCGAGGTATGGTCAGAGGTCCTTGGGAAGCGGGCGATCGGGCGTAATGCCAACTTCTTTGACCTCGGTGGGCATTCGTTGCTGCTGGCCAAAACCCACGTGCTGCTTGAAGAGCGGCTTGAGCGGGAAATTGGAATTATCGAACTATTCCGCTTTCCTACCGTCTCGTCGCTCTCGGCTCATCTCGCCTCTTCTTCTGACGGCGCGCGTCTAGGTTCCCGGCCCAGAATTTCACGCCGCGCCGCTGCGGCAGTTGGCCGCCAATCGGCCGCTTCGGTGTAGAAGCTTACTAAAACGACCGCATACATGTCTGTGCACCCTACAAGCTTCGCCCGCGAACTGACCGCCGATAGACGGAAACTGCTGCTCTCGCTGCTCGAAGACGACGATATCGGAACACCAGTGGGAGTTGAGCCGCGGCCGGAGCGGGCGTCTGCCCCCCTATCCTGGCAACAGGAGCGGCTGTGGTTTCTGGAGCAGCTTGACCCGCAATCGTCCACTTTCGTACTCCCTATTGTTTTGCGCCTGCGCGGCGCCGTCAAGGAGGGCGCGCTGCGAATGGCCTTGAACGCGCTTGCGGCGAGGCACGAAGTACTCCGAACCCGCTTCATTGAACACGACGGTTTTCCCATTCAGCTGATCGAGTCGACGGTGGACATCGAGCTTCCGGTTGACGATTTGCAATCCACTAATCCAGATCACCGATTGGCGGAAGCGGACCGCATCGGAATGCAAGAGATCAGAAAGCCGTTCGCGCTCGAAATTGCGCCGCTGCTGCGCGCGCGACTTATCCGGCTCGCGCCGGCTGATCAAAGACTAGTCGTGGCCATGCATCACATGGTGAGCGATGGCTGGTCTATCGGCGTCTTCTTAGGCGAGATCGCCGCGCTTTACGGTGCGATTCTGTCGGGCCACGATCCGGACCATGCACTGCCGCCCCTAAACTGGCAGTACGGCGACTTCGCTTACTGGCAGCGTAATGCAGCGGACCCCGATATTGCCGCCGGAATCGCCTATTGGAAGGCGCAACTCGCCGGATTACCTCCTTGCTTGCAACTGCCGATCGATAAGATTCGACCGGCCGAGCAGACGATGCGCGGCAGTTCGGAAAGCATTGTCATCGACGAGCAAACAACCGCGCGGATACGCTCGCTTGCCCAGGGTGAGGGTGTTACTGTCTTCATGTTCCTGATAGCGGTGTTTCAGGTGCTGCTCTATCGCTATTCGGAACAAGAGGACATCGCGGTAGGGACCCCGGTAGCAGGGCGCACACTGCCGGAAACCGAGCCGCTGATTGGTCTGTTCCTGAATACGATTGTGATTCGGGGCGATCTACGCGGCGGCCCCTCCTTCCGTACCTTCCTTGCGCGTATTCGCGAGACAGCCCTGAGCGCGTACGATCATCAAGGTGTTCCATTCGAGCGGCTGGTGCAGGAAGTCCAGCCAGTTCGCGATTTCAGCCGGTCGCCCATTTTTCAAGCGTTATTCACGCTGCAAGTTCCCATTGCGCAATGCCCGAAGGGCGGCTGGCTGGAAATGGCGCTGGAAACTCTGGATCATGGATCCGCCAAGTACGACGTCACGTTGCATCTGCAGGAGGAAGGTTCGCGCATCACCGGATATTTAGAGTGCAACGCCGATCTATTCCAGCGTGAAACCATCGGGGCGATGGCGGCGCATTACTGCACGCTGATCGCATCGGCCCTTGAGGATCCGCACGAGAGCGTGGCGGCTCTACAGATTATGCCGGCAGCCGAACGGAGGAAGGTCCTGATCGACTGGAACGACACCTCGGTGCCCCTGAGTCCTCGGGCCACGGTGCAACGTCTCTTCAGCGAGCAGGCGCGCCGCCAACCCGAAGCGACGGCTGTTTCATGCGGCTCAGTACGGGTCACGTACCGGCAGCTCGACATGGTGTCGAACCAACTGGCCCGTAGAATTCGCTCATTGAACGCTGCGCCGGGATCGCTGATTGGCCTTGTGCTCGAGCGGTCGGTCGAAATCGTGATTGCGGCGCTGGGCATTCTCAAGGCCGGCTGCTCGTATGTGCCTCTCGACCCTGATTTCCCGCAGGAGCGCTTAGCTGGCATGCTGGAAGATTCGCACGCAGGCTTGCTGGTGACGCAATCCACGTTAGCAGGCTTGTTCCCTGCCTATTCGGGGACGATTTTGTCTATTGATCTTGAAGAAGCGTTCATTCTCAGCGAGGACCCGTCTCCGCTAGATGAGACGGCCGGCCCTGGCGACCTGGCGTATGTCATCTTCACATCCGGGTCCACCGGCAAGCCGAAAGGCGTGATGATCACCCACGGTGCGCTCGCTAACTTTCTTGAATCGATGCGGAGAGAGCCGGGCCTGATGGCGCGCGACATCCTTCTTGCCGTCACAACGCTGTCTTTCGATATTGCAGCACTCGAAATCTATCTGCCGCTGGTAAGCGGAGCACAGGTAGTTATCGCGACGCGCGAAACCACCTCGGACGGCAAAGTTCTGGCTGCTGAAATACACCGAAGTGGGGCGACGGTGATGCAGGCCACGCCAGCAACCTGGCGGCTTTTAATTGAATCGGGTTGGAGGGGCGACCGACGCCTGACAGCCTTGTGCGGCGGCGAAGCCATGTCGCGCGAGATTGCAGCCGCGTTGATCGAACGTACCGGATCGGTCTGGAATATGTACGGACCCACTGAAACTACGATCTGGTCTCTGGTGCACGGCGTGCGCCACACGGAGGGGAGTCTCATCCCTATTGGCCGCCCGATTATGAACACCACCGCCTACATTTTTGACTCGCGAATGCAGCCAGCTCTCCCTGGGGTGGCGGGCGAGCTTTACCTCGGGGGTGCAGGTCTGGCGCGCGGCTACCTGGGACAGCCTGAACTGACGGCCGCCAGCTTTATTGAGAATCCACTTCCGGAGTGCCTGGGGGAGCGGATTTACCGCACGGGTGATCTAGCGCGATGGCGTTATGACGGCACGATCGAGTGCCTTGGCCGAAACGACAACCAGGTGAAGATACGCGGCTACCGCGTCGAGCTCGGCGAGATCGAGAGCGTCCTCCGTAGTATGCCCAATGTGGCCGAGGCCGTAGTGGTAGCCCGTCAGGATCCGGCAGGGGACAAGAGACTTGTCGCCTACCTGCAGATGCTCGCCGGTACCGATGCGCCATCTGCCGCTGAGGCGCGTAAGTTTCTACAAGCGAAGCTGCCTCAGTATATGGTGCCGGCTTTTCTTGTGCCAGTGCAGGAATTCCCGAAGACAGCAAATAACAAAATTGATCGGAAGCGGCTTCCGGAAGTGGAGCGGGCTGGCACACCGCCATCGGGTGCGGAGTTTATCGCGCCCCGCGATGAGCTGGAGAGCCAGTTGGCTGCGATCTGGTCAAACGTACTCGGCATTACTACGGTAGGTGTTCGCGACAACTTCTTCGAACTCGGGGGCCACTCGCTGCTCGCCGCGCGCGTGTTTGCGGGCATTGAGAAGGCAACCGGTCATCATGTTCCCTTGGCAACACTCTTCCGCGCGCCGGACATTGAGCGGCTGGCGCAGAAGATACGCGGCGGTGAATGGAATGCGGACTGGTCCTCCGTCGTGGAACTGCAGCGCGGCACCTCGTCGCCGTTCTTCTGCGTGCATTCGCTTGGCGCGAATCTAGTCAGCTACAAGAAACTCGCCATGCTGCTCGACTCCACGCAGCAGTTCTATGGGCTGCAGCCCCGTGGATTAAGCGGCGAGGAAGAACCACACTCGAGCATTCCTGAGATGGCGGAGGCGTATCTGGCTGAGATTCGTCGCATCCAGCCGGCGGGACCGTATTTTCTCGGCGGGGTCTGTTTGGGGGGCGTGGTCGCCTATGAAATGGCCCAGCAAGTGAGAGCGGCGGGTGAGGAGATCGGTCTCCTCCTGCTGATAGACAGCGAATATCCGGGGGATCCGCCTTTCCAGCGCGTTCGCGATTACGGCGTCTTCCTCGCAGACTGGCACGCGGGGGAATTGATGAGGCTCCAGCCGCCCCAGCGATGGCCCTACATCCGGGAAAAGGCCGGCAAAGGCTTCCGGCGCCTGAGTTCAAGAGCGCCAGCCGAGGATTCATTATCGAGAGCGGTCGAGAAAATTCGGGCAGCTAATCTGAGAGCGCTTCTTGCTTACCGGGCGCAGCCGTACGACGGCAAAGTCACGCTGTTCTGGAGCAGCGAAGCTGCCGCGCGATGTTACGAAGATCTTCGCCTGGCATGGAGCGCGGTAGCGGAAGGCGGCCTGGAGGTCCATGTGATTCCCGGGAACCATCTCACCATGGTGGAGCCGCCCCATCTTGCCTTATTGGCGTCCGAGTTAAACTCTCAGCTTGCGAAGGCGCGCGCCCAAGCCAAGGTGGATGCAGTGAGCGTGACAGCGCAGGCGGCGTACGCATGACCGCGAGTAACGGAAATGGCTGGCTGATGACGATGAGACCAAAGCCAGGTGCTTCGGTGCGTCTTCTTTGTGTTCCTTATGCGGGCGGCGGCCCCCAGATGTTCAATCAATGGCCGGATCTGCTACCAGATGTCGAAGTCGTCGCGGTAAATCTCCCGGGCCGCGGCCGGCGCCTTATCGAACCGCCATTTACGTCACTCGTACCGCTGGCGCGGGCTTTTGCCCGTTCCCTTGCGCCCTCGTGTTCGAAGCCTTTTGCGTTCTTCGGCCATAGTATGGGCGCGTTAATCGCTTACGAAACCGCCCGGCAGTTAACGCTGGATTACGGCATTCAACCGGTGCATCTTTTCGTGTCTGGAGCGGCCGCTCCCCATATCGCGGAGCCGAATCCGTTGCATGGGCTCCGGGATGATGAATTTTTCGAAGAAATCCGGAAGCTGGGGGGGATGCCGGACGAAGTGCTTGAAAGTGAAGAATTGATTCAACTTGTCTTGCCCACATTGCGCGCCGATTTCACCCTGGCCGAAACTTACAAGTGCCTGTACGACGATCCTATCGCGTGCCCGATAAGCGCCTTTGCCGGCGAATCCGACCCGCTCGCCAGCTTCACCGATGTTGAGCAGTGGGAGCGGCACTCATTAGCGAAAACCACAGTCAGGATCTATCCGGGAGGTCACTTTTTTCTGAACTCTTTCCTCCCGGAAATCACCAATCGAATCGCGGAACAACTCAATGTTCATCGTTGGGGGAAGGCTCACTTACCTACTGGCCGATGACGACATAAGCGCTGAACTGAGGGCTGGCCGGCTCCACACCAGACCGGTTGACAGCGGGAGTCACCGAAACCGTCCCCATCGGCAGCGTTACCGCGCCCCCGTTGTACGTACCGCTTACGACGGGCGCACCAAAATAGTTTTGAGCATTGACTATCCTGTACTGCTGGCCGACAGCAAGAATGCTTGCCAGGTTAACCTGTACCGAAGCTTCCAGAGGCCAGTTATACACGACAATGTGTCCGCGCCCGGGCTGATAAGCATTTGGACGAACGAAGATCGCGGGCGCCGCCGGGTTGCTGGCCGACCAGGTGCTCGACGAGTCGAACCCGGATGCCTTGCGCCAGTCGCTGTAGTTCGTCAGCCTATTTTGGAAAACGAAACTTCCACTACCTGCCGTATTAGATCCGTAGTAGTGATTGCCGTTCCAAGTGTATGTTCCAGAGTTCGAAGGCTTGCTCACGAGGAAGAACCCCATGGAACTCACGAACGTGTTGCCGGTCACGGTGACTTGGCGCCAGCCTTTGAAGATGCCCGAGGGAATGCCGCCGGCGGCATAATTCCCCGTAAGTGTTACCGAGCCGTTCGGTAATACGTCGTAACAGCCCATACAGAGGTTAGCGTTGCTCTCCACGCTCTGGTACATCTGCGACGGTGAATCCCAGGTGAGGTTATTGGAGAGAACGATGTTATCGGCCACGTAGGGCGCATACCCGCTCACGGAAATTTGGTTATAAAGATTTCCAGACTCTGTATTCAAGCCGTTATCGAAAACGACGTTCCCATCAAGGGTGATATTCTTGATCCCACCGGGGTTTGGGTAAATCATAATCCCCCAGCCGAACTGATCAAATACGATATTGTCCCGGATCAGCTTCTGACCTGAATCGTTCTGAATGTACATGCCATGACCATTCACATTCGAAACGCCAGGCGTATTCTGGGTGCCGCAGTTGTAGATGATATTCCCATATACTTCCGCATTCGGAGCGTTGCTCCACATCCCGAGGCCGTGTCCAGTATCGTGAATAATGACGTTAATGACCTTGATGTTCGGCCCTTGGAGCTCGATACCCATAGGGCGAAAAGGAGCCGATGAGGGACCAGGGCCAGTCCTGTCTGTACCGGTATTCGTAATGATCAGGTCCCGGAATGTTGTGTATGAACCAAAGACTTCGAGTGTGGCGCCGTTTGCCCAATTTCTTGTATCCGAGATCGTTGCCACTTCGCCTGAGTAGCTGCGAACGGTAATCGGCTGGCTTGCCGATCCATTCAGGTAGCTGTAAAAGTTACCGGTGTAGACGCCGCCTCGCAACCAGATGTTGGTCCCGGGCGGCAAGCTGGCGCCCAAAGCAGTCTGCAGATCGACCGGCGCATTCAGGGTGCCGGTATTTGACGGCAGGCCGGTGGGCGATACGTAGACATCTAGTGCGAAAGCTTGGGTGGCGGCGAAGAGAAAAAGACAGATCAGTACCACGTGGTACCACCGGTAATAAGTACGAAAGATCATTTAGGACACCAGTATAACAGCTAATAGTACTATAACTACCGATTTGAATTTTCACTATGGCTTCAATCACGCCGTCAAATAGATCTGAGTGCGATTCGAATAGGATCGGGAACCGATGGTGAGGGGAGGAACGCTGAAGCTGGCGTTTTTGGAACTAACCCGCGGCCATCGTGTCTCGCTTGCCTGCGGCTTTCTGCTGATGCCGGTCAACCGGATTAGCGGCCTCGTCCTGCCAGCATCAACCAAGTTCCTCCTGGATCAAGTGCTGGTCCCCCGCCACTACGACTCAGTTGTGCCCCTTGCGTGTGCCGTTTTCGCTGCGTCGACGGTTCAGGGTATTACGTCCTTCCTGCTGGCCCGCCTATTCGGACGAACGGCCCAGACGATTATTGCCGAAACTCGAGAAAAAGTTCAGCGCCATGTATGCAGTCTTCCGCTCGAATTCCACGATTCGAATGCGACCGGCAACCTGGTGTCGCGGATCCTGACGGACATCGAGAGCCTGCGGAACCTCGTGGGAGTGGGGTTGCTCGATTTCGTTGGCGGCATCCTGACTGGCTTGATTGCGTTCATCGCGCTCTTTACAATAAGCGCTCAAATGGCGTTGATAGCCGCAGGCATGGTCGTGCTCTTCGGGGCCATCCTGCACCGCGGACTTAAAGCAATGCGGCCGATTTCACGCGAGCGAGGTGAAATCAACGCGCAAGTGGCCGGTAGACTTGCCGAATCGCTTGGCGGCATACGCGTTGTGAAGAGCTATCGCGCCGAATACCGAGAATCCGCCGTGTTCGCGAACGGATCACGCAGGCTGCTTGATAACGCTGTAAAAGCACTAACGACAAGCGGGCTGCTGACTTCCTCGGCGACGTTTCTGGTGGGGTCGTCAACGGCTCTGATCATGTGCGTCGGGACGCGACAAATTGCACAGGGGAGTCTGACCGTCGGCGGCTTCAGCGCCTTCACAATGTTTCTGATCTTTCTGATCGCGCCGATGGTGCAGGTTGTGAGTATCGGGACTCAGCTTGTGGAAGCACTCGCGGGTTTTGAGCGCACACGCGAACTGCTCTCGTTGAAACCGGAAGACGAGGACATACGGCGCACGATCCCGCTGGGCCGAATCGCGGGGCACGTCGAGTTCCGAAACGTTAGTTTTGCCTACGGTGACGCGCCGTTGGTACTGAAAGAGATCTGGCTCGAAGCTCAGCCAGGCACTGTGACTGCCCTCGTTGGGCCGTCGGGTTCTGGTAAATCAACGCTGACAGCCCTTGCCGCGGGATTTTACCGGCCGCTGTCGGGCACCATTCTGGTCGATTCGAAGGATATTTCGACGGTGACGCTCGACAGCTTCCGTGGGCAACTCGGAATGGTATTGCAGGATACATTTCTGTTCGATGGAAGCATTCGCGAGAACGTGCTTTTCGGAAAGCCATCTGCATCAGAAAGCGAGTTCCACAATGCCTGCCAGATCGCCCGGCTCAACCAATTCGTGGAGCTTTTCGAGCAGGGATACGAAACGTTCGTGGGTGAGCGCGGAGTGAAACTTTCCGGTGGCCAAAGGCAGCGTGTGGCAATTGCGCGCGCTGTCCTGGCAGATCCGGCGATCCTCATACTGGATGAAGCAACCTCAAATCTTGATTCCGAATCCGAGGCGCACATTCAGGAGGGCTTAGACTACCTGATGCGCGGCAGAACTACATTTGTAATTGCGCACCGCCTCTCCACGATACGCAGGGCGGACCAGATCCTGGTTATCGAGCATGGCAGGATTGTGGAAAAGGGCACGCATCGGGACTTATGCCTCGCGCAAGGCCGGTATTTCGAGTTGTACCAGCGGCAGCGCGAACTGCACGAGAACCTGTTTCTCGCGCCAGGAGAAGGCACTGCAGAAAGCCTTGGCAAGAGCGCTCCGCTGAATGCGAAACGTCCTGAGGAGGAGGATTTGCTCTCGATTCCTTCTCTCAATTAGAACCCCGCTAGCGGAAAGTCAGCAAGAAAGACCCCCAAAGTTCAAAAGAGTAAGAAAGCTCTTGAGCAGCTTCACGCTTTCGCTTTAGAGTAGTGTTAAATCCCTAGGTGAACCTGCACGTCTTAACTAAGAATGAGAGGCATATCTCGTGTTAGTAACCGCGAAACCAGCAACCAGCGCTTTGTCGCAGGTCGCTCCCTCGATAACACCTGTAGATTTCGATTGGTACGCCATTCGCGTCCGGTCCCGGCATGAAAAAACTGTCTTTACGGGGCTAAGCGTGAGAGGTTATTCGCCATTCCTCCCGCTTTACTCAAGTTCGCGAAGGTCCTCTGGAGCAACTCCGTCCCAACTGCCCTACTTTCCTGGCTATGTCTTCTGCCGTTTCGATCCCACTAAGTTCCTCCCGATCCTAACGACGTCCGGCGTGGTTTCTATTATCAATGATGGGCATGCTCCCGTGCCGGTTCAAGACGAGGAGATCGATGCGGTTCAACGGGTTGTTAACAGTGGCCTAACACCTCGATCCTGCGCATACATCAACGAAGGAGACAGGGTGCGGGTAGAAGAGGGACCGCTGCGTGGAATGGAGGGAATCTTCGTTCGGATCAAAAGCGTGTTCTGTGTGATCGTTTCCATATCGCTCTTTCAACGGTCAATGAGCGTTGAGGTGCCCCGCGAATTCGTCATACCAGTCAGAGGGCGATTGAGTATAGCGATTTGAGCTGTCGTGAACCGATGGATTGAGGGCTTCGACCGGAACTTAGGTCCGGCGATTCGGAACGAGGATAAGGCTGGAGCCACCCGTCAGAATCGAACTGACGACCCTCTCATTACGAATGAGATGCTCTACCAACTGAGCTAGGGTGGCGCTTGGTGGATACTCGCCTATCAGTGTAACGCATCTATTCAGGCTCACGAGGCGGGTTCAGTTACTATCGATTCAGGAGCTACCCTCCGCCGAACTTTTGCCTGAATTACCTGAAGTTGAGACTGTTGTTGCTTCGATTCGTAACCGTGTAGTTGGTCAGCGGATTGTCAGCGCCACGGTTTCCTCAAAGCGGGTCACGCGCGGTGATTTCGGGGAGACCACCGGTGGGCTCTGCGGCGCAACGATTGTCACTGTTCGCCGGCATGGAAAACAGATCTTTTTCGAATTAGATCGAGGAGTCCTTTACATCCATCTCGGCATGACCGGGAAGTTGCTTTGGAATGCTCAACCCGGCAAACATGCGCGGGCGATTCTCTACTTTGAGAACGACACCCTGATTTTTGACGATGTGCGCCAGTTTGGACGCTTCGAACTATATTCGGACGTGCCAGAGGCGCTACGCAAAGTTGGGCCGGATGCCTTGGCAGTTCGCTTCGACGAGTTCTTTGAGAGGTTGCAGCGACACGGAAGTTTCATTAAGCCGTTATTGCTGAACCAGGCCTTCATTAGCGGCGTGGGAAATATCTATGCCGATGAAGCACTATTTGCTTCGCGCATCCATCCACGCGCACTTGCAAACCGGATTTCGGAAGCTCGAGCGCGTCAATTGCACGGCAGTATACAAGCTATCCTTGCTCTTGCCGTGGAACATGGTGGATCTTCTATTTCCAGTTATGTTGATGCGGATGGCGCATGCGGCAATTATCAGCATCAGCACAACGCGTACGGCCGGACCGGTAAGGCATGCCCTCGGTGCGGGAAGCTTATTCGTCGCGTCGTTCTCGGCCAGCGCGGAACGCACTACTGCCCGGGTTGTCAGCGCGTTTGAGCGGTGGACGGCGCATGGGAGGAGGTCGCCTGATAGGAGGCGCTTCCCCCTGTCCTAACCCTGGTTGCGGTTTTTGGCGCGGCGGGGCCGAAGCGGTGCGCTCTTCTTCCTCAGTTTCCTGGGCGGCCAAGCGAATTGCATCGGCGACATCCACTACACTTCGCATCGCCTTGACGTCGTGGACGCGCACAATATGCGCGCCGTTCAAGATACTGGCGGTTACCGCAGCAGCAGTGGCAAACTCAGTTTCTGTTTTATCTTCTTTCCGGAGGAAAGACTTGCGCGACGGACCCACCATAAGGGGCAAATCCAGAACGCTGAGAGCTCGTAGCTTGGCAATAATTTCAGAGTTCTGTTCGCGGCGTTTTCCAAAGCCCAGGCCTGGATCGAGTACGATTTGATGCTTCTCTATACCCGCTTGGCGGGCGCGATTCTGGGCAGCCTCCAGGTCAATAGCCAGCGAACGCATGAGGTTTTTTAACGGACCCAATCTTGCCCAGGTGTCCGGCATGCCGCGCATATGGTTGATGATGAGGCCGGCATTGTATTTGTTCACGACCTTTGACAATTGCAGATCGAGCAATAATCCGGTGGGATCGTTGATGATTTCAGCGCCATGCTCCAAGGCCTTCTCGGCTACCGGCGACTTGTAAGTGTCTACAGAGATGGGAATAGTCAACTTGTCGCGCAAGCGCTTTAGAACCGGCACAAGGCGTCGAAGTTCTTCGGCTTCGGAGATACGCTGGGAACCGGGCTTGGTGGATTCGGCGCCGATATCAAGGATGTCAGCACCCTGCTCTTCCAGTTCGAGAGCACGCGCAAGCGCCTTCTCGGGATTATCGTAAACACCACCATCAGAAAACGAATCCGGTGTGATGTTCAAAATACCCATCACCTGCGTTCGCTCTCCTAGGGTGATCTCACGTCCCTTCAATTTCCATCGAAACCGTTTTTCCATTACCTACACTAGAGTTTGGCAGACGTAGCATCCGACATTTGCAGAGACTTCGCCAAATCGTCACGGCTTGAATGGCTGGAGACGAATCACACAGGTGCATTTGCCATGGGCACCGTGGCAGGTGTGAACACCCGGCGCTATCACGGCCTGTTAGTAGCGAGCTTGCATCCGCCAGCAAACCGCTATTCCATTTTCCCGAGAGTTGAAGAGACGGTAGAGATTGACGGTGTCTGCCTCAATTTGGCCACCGTGCAGTACCCGGGCACGGTTTCGCCTTGCGGCTATCAGCTACTTGAGTCCTTCTCCACGCGGCCACATGCCACTTGGACATTCCGGCATGCGGATCTGCTCATTGAAAAATCCGTTCGCTTGCTGGATGGTGAACAGAGCGTACTGATTACCTACCGGGTCAATCAGCCTTGCAGGATTCAAGTCCGGTTGTTCCTTTCGTTTCGCGACTATCATTCGGTGACGCATAGGAACGAATCCCTTCATACCGTAGTGAGCGAGGGACCTGGCTTTGCCAAGTTCCATCCGTACGAGGACCTGCCGCCGCTTACCATTCACCACAATGCCGACCTATTTCAACGGGCAGGCGCTTGGTTTGAAAACCATGAGTATCTATGCGAACTGGAGCGAGGCCTGGATTTTCGCGAGGACCTGTACTCTCCGGGTGTTCTCCATTTCAGCGGCCGGCCGGACGAGGATTTGCGTTTGCTGGCAACGCTGGAAAGTAAAGACTTTGTTATTACGGAGCCGAAACTTCGCGACGGGGATTTGCTTAAGCACGCACTGGATCAGTTCCGAATCACGCGCGCCGATGGAAAGCCTAGTCTGATAGCTGGATACCCCTGGTTTACCGACTGGAGCCGCGACACGCTCATTAGTTTACCGGCCCTGATGGCGGCTGGCTTTGATCCTAAGGAAACAAGGGAGATCTTAGAATTCCTGGTTGCGGAGCGGAAGCAGGGAATCCTGCCGAACCGGTTTTCCGATCAGGGGTCCTCACCGGAATACAACACAGTCGACGCATCGCTGTGGTTCTTTGTTGCCGCCCATGCTTACGTGGCCGCGACGGGTCATGTGGATTTCGTCCGGGACATACTCCTTCCTGCCGCTCTAGACATCATTCAGTGGCACAAGCGGGGCACGTTTTACGGTATCGGGGTAGACACTTCAGATCATCTGTTGCATGCTGGCCAACAGGGAGTACAACTCACCTGGATGGACGCAAAGATCGGTGATTACGTTGTGACGCCGCGTATTGGCAAGCCGGTCGAGATCAATGCACTTTGGTTTAATGCGCTACGGATAACAAGTCACTGGGCTGACTTGGTGGGGAATGCTTCGACCAAGCAGCAGCTTTTGGCCGATGCCCTCCTGGTGCAAGATTCGTTCGAAAAGCTTTTCTGGAATGAATCGGCAGGTTGGCTTAACGATGTTCTGATGCCCTCCGGACCAGATACCAGTCTCCGGCCTAATCAGCTTTTCGCACTGTCTTTGCCCTTTCCCCTGCTTAACGGCACTAAGGCGCAGGCGGTGATTCGGGTGGTTGAAGAAAAGCTGCTCACCACGGAAGGTCTTAGAACGCTTGACCCTGACGACCCTGAATATTGCGCACGCTTCGAAGGAGATATGCGGTCGCGAGATTCTGCCTACCATCAGGGAACCGTTTGGCCCTGGCTCATTGGTCCTTTCATTCAGGCTTATCTTCACGCGTTCCCCGAAGTTGCAGAAGCAAAGCAGAGGTGCGGAAAGATAGTAGAATCGGCCCTTAGGCTGATGAATGTTTGCTGTCTGAATTCGATCGCCGAAGTGTTTGACGCGGAACCGCCGCGAAGACCTGGCGGTTGTCCGGCTCAATTGTGGAGCGTTGCGCAAGTCGTACTAGCGCGTCAACTCTTGAGCACCTGAGCTTCCAAGGGCGCCTTTGAGTCTCTTGCCTATGTAATGTTGATTCCGTACAACCAAGTCCCGCAAGTTGGTGGCAAGGTCGGGGTGAGTGATACCTAATCGTTCCCAATACGTATTCTGATTGGCCACAGGCTCGGCCAGCGGCCCGCTCCGTGTCACACGGGAACTTTTTAGGAATCCGGTAAGCATTTCCTGTGACATCTCTTCCATCACCGCAAAGAGCTGATTGCCCGCAACGCCGGCATCGCGAAGCGCATGCTGGCCCATTACGAGAAGAGGCAAAGGGAGAATAGAGCAGAGAATCGTGGCGGCGAATAGCAGGTGTTTGGTATCAGGCTCCAGTTCGATGGTGCGCGCTTGGGCGTGCTCGAGTAGCCTTCGCATCTGCCGGATGGCCGCCAGATCACCCTCGATCACAAATGTCTTGGCTGCGCCGGTAGGAAGCATGACGACGCTCGCGATGCTTGCACCTAAGTCCTGCAAAGGCCGGAGGAGTTCAGTTGGCGCCCAAGTCTCGCACAAAACGAAAACATGCTCAGAATAACTTAATCCAGCTTCAGCGATTTCCTTCACCAACCGCTCCGTAGATTTGTCCGGAACCTTTATGAGAATCGTGCGCGCGTCCGCTAATTCCGTGTAATACCTCGCCGCAAATCCGGCTTTTAGAAAGTTAGAGACTCTCCTGGCAACCTGAAGTCCGGATGACTTTATGGGTCCCAAGTTGGAGATAACTCCGGGTAATCGCAATAATGTCGATGCTGTTGAGTTACCTTCGATTACTAAGCCCACCGGTTGCTTCTTCATGAACCTCGCCCAACTTGAGTGCTTTCATACGATCGCGGAACTGTGCGGCTTTCTCAAACTCGAATGCCTTAGCCGCATCGCGCATTTTCTTCTCTAACTCGGCGATCAGTTGTTTACGTTCTTCGGGCGTTAAATCGGCATCCGGCCCACTCTGGGTTTCATCCTCAATTTGCACGGTTACATAGTCACCTTCGGCTACCGCCACCAGGCTCATGTCGATTGGTTTTATTATTGTTTGAGGAGTGATGTTGTTTGCCTCGTTATAAGCTCTTTGCATTGCCCGGCGCCGCCCCGTTTCCTTCATGGCGCGATCCATGCTTTCTGTAATCACGTCGGCGTAAAGTACGGCGCGGCCGTTCACATTACGCGCTGCGCGCCCAATCGTTTGGATTAAGGAGCCGCTTGAACGGAGAAAACCCTCCTTATCGGCATCAAGTATGGCGACCAACGAAACTTCGGGGAGGTCCAAACCTTCGCGAAGGAGATTCACCCCGATAAGAGCGTCATAAGTGCCCTTGCGCAAATCGCGTAGGATTCGAATTCGGTCAAGAGTACTGACTTCAGAGTGAAGGTACGCGCACTTGACACCCACCTCTGTGTAGTATTCGGCAAGATCTTCCGACATTCGTTTTGTCAGAGTAGTAACCAGCACTCGTTCATTTCGCTCGACACGCAAGCGTATTTCGTGCAAAAGATTATCCACTTGACCCTTGATCGGACGCACCTCAATCTCTGGATCGATCAGTCCGGTGGGCCGAATAATTTGTTCAACAATGACTCCCCCGGCTTTGGTCAGTTCATACGGTCCGGGGGTCGCTGACACGTACACCAACTGATTCACGCGATTTTCGAATTCTTCGAAAGTCAAGGGCCGGTTGTCGCGTGCGCTGGGCAGGCGGAAACCGTAATTAACAAGCACGTCCTTGCGCGAACGGTCGCCGTGATACATGCCCTGCAACTGCGGCATGGTTTGGTGGCTCTCATCAATAAACATCAATGCGTCGTTCGGAAGATAATCGAGCAGGGTTGGTGGGGCCTCTCCTGGCAAGCGTCCCGAGAAGTGGCGTGAATAATTTTCGATTCCATGGCAATACCCGATTTGTTTGATCATTTCGAGGTCAAACATAGTTCGTTGATATAGCCTTTGCGCCTCAATCAGCTTGCCTTGAGTCTCCAATTCCTTGTGCCACCATTGAAGCTCATTTTCGATGCTCTTCATGGCTTGTTCCCGGGTGGGAGCATCCATGACGTAGTGGGTCTTGGGATATATCGGCAAGCGCAGATAGGTCTGCTTCACCTGGCCAAGAACCGGATCAATCTGGCTCAACGATTCAATTTCATCCCCCCACATTTCAATTCGGAAGGCGTTGTCGTCATAGGTGGGGAATAGCTCGATCACATCGCCTCTAACGCGGAACGTACCGCGGCGGAAATCATGATCATTTCGCTCATAAAGAATTTCCACTAGACGCTGTGTCAATTCTTTGCGGCTAATCTGCTGGCCTTTTTCCAGCATCAACAACATTCCGTAGTACGCTTCAGGAGATCCCAGGCCATAGATGCAACTGACGCTGGCGATTATTATGCAGTCGCGGCGCTCGAACAAGGAACGGGTGGCGGACAGTCTAAGCTTGTCTAATTCATCGTTGATGGTGGCTTCTTTTTCGATGTAAATATCGCCGGAGGGAATGTAGGCCTCGGGCTGATAGTAATCGTAGTAGCTAACAAAGTACTCCACGGCATTGGTGGGAAAGAAGGTTTTGAATTCGTGATATAGCTGTGCGGCCAGTGTTTTGTTGTGCGCGAGGACCAGCGCCGGCCGTTCCGTGGCTTCAATTACTTTGGCCATGGTGAACGTCTTTCCTGAACCGGTCACACCTAGCAGGACCTGATGATTCTCAGCCTCGAAGATGCCCCGCGTTAGCTGTTCAATAGCAGCAACTTGGTCACCGCGCGGCTGATAGTCGATTCCAAGCTTAAACGACACCCCATCAGTATAAAGGGACCCACCAAGGTAAGCAGGTAGGCCAACGGCAAATTTCAGAGGATCGAGAGGGATGCGACGCGCTCGCGCTCAGCATTAAATTCGCAGCCCAGGAGAATGATGCAAGCTAACAAGTACAACCAGATGAGTAGAATCACAACGGTTCCCATGCTTCCGTAGAAGATGTTGTAATTGGCCAGATGCTCCACGTATAAGGCGAAAGCGCTGGTGGCAAGCAGCCAAAGAATCGTGGCCAGCAACGCTCCCGGCCAAACGCGCAGGAAGCGGGGGCCGAGTTTGTCCTTGACTTGCGGCGGTTCCGGCCTGTTGTTCGGGCCAAAAAAGTAAAGCAACCCGGTGACCAGCGTCGTTGCACCGACGGCAAGGGCGTATTGGGCCATTTTCCAGAACGCACTTAAGGGCCTGCTGATTTCTTCAATGCCGATTTCGTGGATCAAAGCGGCCTCTATTCTGTTACCGAAGATCAATAGGGTGGAAGCAGCGAGTACTGGTACTGCGGCTGTAACAACAAGAAAGATAGCCATGCCCCGCTGCTGTAACACCGGGCGTCCGGAAGGAATCCGATACGCTGCCTGAAAGCCTTCCAGCAAACTGGCCATCGCGCCCGAACCCGCCCAGAGGGACAGCCCGATGGAGGCCAGGGGCAGCGATACAGAGCGCCCAGTACGTTCGCGTAAACGTGATAAGACCAAATCTTCGGTTCCTGGCGGTAACACCTCCCGTGCAAATTCGGCAATGACGTGCACTACCGACTGCGCGTTCACCTCAAACAGTATTGCCGTCAACGTCGTCAGGATGGGAAATAACGAAAGCAGCAGGGAGTAGGCGACACCTTTCGCAATTCCGAAACAATTGTCCTCGTAAGCAGCGGCAAAAGCTCGACGCAGCAACCACAAATTCCGGGGTACGAAGCCCGGCTCAACAATGATGGCCCTCTCCCCTTTATCGCTTCCGGATTCACGATGATTCGGTTTGATTTTAGACACGCCTGTACGTATTTCACCAGACTGCAAGCGAGGAGTAACTCTCCTCCCCGACTTACTAGTCGGAAAGCACCAGCTTCTTACTCTCTTGGCTTAATAAGTGTAAAGATCGTCGGGATGGAATGTTTCTGGCGCTCAAAGTCGTTGACACGTGAAAACATCGCCTGTTATCTGTAAACAGATGAAATCTGACGCATCCACGAGTTTGGATCTACGAAGTAAGGTAGTCAGTTTCCGGCTCTCGGACAGCGAATACAAAACTGCCTATGAATTCTGCAAGGCCGGTGGATTTCGTGGCATGTCAATGCTCGCCCGGGCCGCCTTCCTCGCTTACCTACCTCACTCATCAGGTGAATCGCACCCGGCCAATCCAGCAATGCTTCAATCTGAGCTCGAGATTCTACATTCCGAAGTTGCTCATCTTATAAATTCCCTGAGCCGGTTTCAAGGACATTTTAAGCTGGACGAAACGTCCGCGGAAAGCAGCTTTGAAGAGGAAAAAATGGCCGAACCGGATACCGAGCTAGTGACGCTCGGGTGAGCTGAGGATCTCCGCGCCCGTGGTTGATGTCTATATGATGCTTCCCAGATAGCTACTACTGAACGGCTTTCGCCGGGCAGTTGAGACCAGCGAAAAACTGCGCCCGAAAGATCTGCGCGCTTTGTGGATCAAGGCTGAACTTTACAGTGAGCGGTTGCCCTTTCACACTAACGGGACCTGACGCCGTCGACAGCGTCCACTGCAACAAACCGGCACTTCCGCGGTCTGCCTTGTCCAATGCATGCCAAACAGCCCAAAGACCCGTGGTATTCACAATGGATGCTTCAGCGGCAGATGCCCCGTAGGGGACCTGCAAACTAAAGCCGGGCGCCGTTCCCGGCCATGGGAACGTTTGGATGGGCTTCGTTTTAGGATCGCCGCTTAGTGTCACTCCGTCGATGGCAAGCGTGACATGGTCCACGTAGTCGGAGGGCAGCGCCTGGATGGTGAAACTAAGGTTGGGGTTGCCCGTAGGATCGGCATGATAAAGCGCTTGAGAAATAGCCGCAGCACGGTTTAAGAAGGCCAGGAACTGGGGGCTTATTTTCAAGGGCTGTCCACTTGCCGGTGCATAGCCGTTACCAACCGGTTGGACGTACGGCGCCAGTGGCCCTTTGGCAAACGCCCAGAGTTTACCATCTGGATTGCGTAGGGCCTGGTTCAGCTCTAGGACCGTAGCATCCTCTTTAGACGCAGGGTTGAACGGGTATTTGTGAAAGAGCGGACCAATGGCTGAACACGTGTCGCCAGCCTGGCCGTTGACCAAGGCGCCGGCGATGCCGTCCAACGTCAGATACACCTTATCAATCGGATCTTTCAACAGGCTTGCCGACTTGACGGAAACCGTTGCCTGGGGATCAGTTGGATCGGCCTGGAATCCCAAAGAGAGCGGCGTTTCCGCATTCAGCGAGCTTTGTACGACGCTCTGCGCAGCACCTGCCGCGGCCTGGTTCGGGTTGGCAGCGGGACCAATTGCCTTGAGCGCATTACTCAAATTCTCTAGCCCCGCCACGTACGGATTGGCCGCCGGCCCTACCAGTTGCCGGCTACAGCCTGGCGGAGCAACAAACTGTGCCGGTTGAAACGCCTGAGAAACATCCTTATTCGGAACGCTTGTATTCTCCGAGATCACGCAAAATAACCGCATAAGCGGAGACTGTGGACTGCCTAGCTTCTCCAGTACAGTCCCGGCTCTCACGTAATTTGAGTACGGCACGGCTTCCGTGGTCGCGGCCAGGAAGGCACGCCAGGTTTTCACAAAATCCGCGTCGTAGCGCCTCCGCAGATCGGCAACAGTCTTGGCCTTGTCGAAATTCTGTGCCGTTTCTTTCCCCAGCACCCATTCTTCACCATTGAAGTACTTGTCGGGATCCTGAAGTTGAGTCTGGAAATTCGTGTATGCCGTTTTCGTAAACCACGGTTCGACCCGGAAGACATTGCGGACCGTGTCCTCTGTGCCGGGGTAGTCGCGATTGAACACAATCGGCTTGAGCTTGTCGCTGGCCGCATCCAGCATTGATCGATAAATGCGATCCTCTTGCGCGAATCGTCTCAAGTAGACTCGGGCATTCTGAACAGCGAGTGAGTCCGGCGCGGCGTATTGCGGATAAGGGTTTGAAATCGGCAGCTCGCCCGCGTAGAACTCAAAATTATCGTTTGCCAGCTTTTCGCGGAGGGGGACGATTTGTTGATCACCTTTCCAGTGCTGGGTGAGGACTGATGGTAACTCGCCCCACGTCTTGTCGGGGAACTTCGTTGTGATGAGATAAGCCTTTAGAACGTCATAGACATATTGATAGCCAAAAGCCTGAGAGTTCTCAGGTTTAGTTGCAATTTCGATTAGGTTTTGCTGAGTGGGCTGCAACAGCAGACGCCGGAATAGCGCATAATAGGTGGCTCGTAATGGCTCTCGAATGTCGTTGCCCTTGTACAAAAACGCGCCATAGCTCAGCGGAGCGCCGTTGCGCGCATAGTTGTTTAGAACGGCAAGAGTTCCACGGATTTTGGAGAGCCGCTCTAGTGAATCTTGGCTCGCCAATTGCCCTGGCGCAAGGGCAACGGCCGGCACCGAACCTGCCGCTTCAGCAGCCCCGTGAATCAAGTCCGCGTTATTTCGGTAAGAGACGATCCACCAAACGGCCATGGCGAGAGAGGCGGCCGCGATCCCTGCCATCAGAGCGCGCCGGGCGAAGCTCACCTTCACATTGCTTTGGGCGGCACTGGTTCCGACCCGATCGGACAAGAGAACGGCGGGAAACAGGTTACGCAAAAACACCCACTGGGGGATTCTGCGCGAGCCGCTTTGTCTGACCTCAGCTATGGGCGCGGACCGGGCCGGCTGGTTGAAGATCCGCGTTGCTCCCGAATCAAAACCAGCTTCTTCCGCTACTTGTGGAACTTGCGCTGCAGAAACGATATCGCTGATGACAACCGGACGTATGCCAGTGAAATAAAATCCGCGTAAGAAGGGACTGGTTCCTAATTGGCTGGGCCGGCATAGATCAGTCAAGAACTGAACCAGCAAAGGCTTCAACTTTGCGAATTCTCTTGGAAATTCATAAATATTGGGTAGATTGGCAGCCGTGTGCTCGCGTGCCAGGTAGGCCGGGCGTCTGTCTGCAAGAGAATAGTAAATTGTCTGAAAGGCGTTGTTGAGCCTAAGTGATTGCTGCTCAGAGTAAGCGCCCGCCTGAACGGGTTGACCAATAGGTAATGAGACACCCAGTAGGTCCGCTACTTCCTGATCATTCAGATTCACGACAAAGTCGCGGAAGTAAGGAATCTTATCCGCTTTCGTGAAGAGCACGTAAACAGGGAAACTGGATCCCAGTTCTCGCGATAACTCGGAGAGCAGCGTTTGATACTCCCGAGCCTTACCAGCTACCGCAGTTGCGCCGCCGGATTGTAGGAAAATGTCACAATCAACGGTCAGCAAAACAGATCTAGTGGGAGATATCTTTGATGCCAGAAGCGAGTTCAATTGTACTGGCAGGAACTTTTTGAAAAGCTTTCGACGGGCCCCGGGATCCGCAACGACGGCGCCCGCAGGATCAATGAACAGAGTATTTCTGGAGAACCAAAGATTAACGGAACGGGTTGGCGCTAACGCTCCGTCCGACATTGCTTGGCCAGCCAGGATTTCGGCTTCGACCCCGCTTTGAGCGATCACAGTTGTCTTTGCCGAACCCGGATCTCCTAGAAGGAAGATCGCTGGCAGGCTATTGAGGTGCTTGTTTCCTGTAGCCTGCTTGATTCGCTTGGAAGCTTCCAGGAAGTTGTAATCGATTTCGCTGGCGGTATTGGCGGCTTCGCCCTCCAAGGGAGCGCTCTCCGCGTGTGGACGGAGCAACAGGTAGCCAACGAAACCGGCGATTCCCAGCACCCAAAAACCAATTCGCAAATACCAGATGGCCGGCGATTTGATGCCGAGCCAACTTCCAATAAACCAACCCAGCACCAGCCAAATGACGAGGAGAATGACAGCTATCCAAAATGATCGGTTGAGCTTCATTTACTCACTCCCGCCGCAAGACTTGCCACTCCGGAGGCCTGAGAAGAAAGCAATATCTTGAATAAGATAAACAGCACCACGGCCAAGCAGACACATCCAATGGCTATCCACTTCAGCAACGAAGTCCATTTGTCTGGTGAAGCGGCTATGGTCTCGGCTGACGGCTGCCAAGGCAGGGATGCTGCTGGGCCTCGGATGCGGCGGATCTTCTCTTCCATTTGGCCTATAAGAGACCGAATTTCACTTGAGTTGCCGAACGCGCTGTAGCGGCCGCGAAAGCCTAGCAGAAGGCAGAGCTGATGAAGCTCCAATACATCCCCAAGGGGCACTGAATCAGGGCGGCACATGAGGCGTTCCAGATTACGAAAGAACATCTCGCCAGCCTCATGGACTCCAAACATTTCCTCCTGCAATGGCTTTCCCTGCCAGCTTGAGAAAATCGGATTTTGAGAATTCAGGATCGATTCATCTAAAAAGGCCACAACGGCGAAAGTTCCCACCCGCAGGTCTTCGACGTTGTAGCCGCGTCTAGCGCCTTCACTCTCCGCAGCTTTTAGCGCGTTTCGCATCTGGCTGCGAAACACTTCCGGATCAGTAACCCTCTGGCGGTTTGCCCGGAGACGCTCAATTACAGTGAATGTTTCCTGGAATACGAGCGCCATGTTGTCGGCGCGATCTAAAGTATCGAAATTGGCGGCTGGAACAGATTGTTTTGGAGTAGCCATCTAGAAGAATTAAGATTCAAGCAGAACAAGCAATTCTATTTCAGTGGCGGGAAGATCGCCAGGAATATAAATCCCGATGCGTTTTGATTCCAAAAGGTGGTCCCAGCAACGCCCACTGCGGTTTACCGTGAAGTACTGATTGGTAATGCTGGGGGCCAATGACGATGGCGGATTAGGTACATGAGTGAGCTTCAAGCCCGGAATGGCTCGCTTGACTAATTCGGCCACAAAACGCGCAGAACAGACCTTCACCAAAGCCGGGGCAGCCGAAATCAATTCCGCCTCACCCATATTGGCGGCCAGTGAAAGGTACCACCGTGAACTGCCAAGTAAACGCGTATCCAATATGTCGCCTTCCCAGAAGTAGTCTTCCACCTTTTCCAGGGTTATGGAAAAGCAATTGGTGGGAACTACCAATTCCAGGTGCTGGCGAATGTGGGAGTCCAGAGCTTCGAAACAGGACTGCAATTCGCGATGATCGTAGACGGGCAACGCGGCCGCCGAGGTCTCAAGTCCGAACGTGCAGAGCGCGCCGCCCAGCCGCAACATTTCCGTGTACAGCTCCTCCGGATGGCCTTGATTTGCCAGGTAAAGATGCCGCAGGTTGGCCAAGGCGCTGTTTACCGCGTGAAGGAACCAAAACGATGATATCTGCTGCGCCGACATTCCGGTTGCCTGCTTGTCATAGCCGCGCGTCACGCCGGTAAAATTCGCATTTTTCTGACCGAGAATCTCAATGAGGCGCCGGGTCATGTTCATCAATGCGGTACTCGCGTTAAAGCGAAGCACCGGTGGAATGAACTTCTCGTCGAAGACGAAGCGGCCTGCTCCATCGCGGAGTATGCGCGCCATAGGCAGCAGGTGAAAGGCTTCGGTCTTCTCGCCTTCGAAGACCACTCTCAAATTCTTGCGCCCGAATTTGACAGCCTTCTCTTCACCGCCGGTGATCTCATCGAAGACCGCTTGATCTTCGGCTACAAAACGCGTTTTGGCTTCCATGCCGCCCTCCAAGCTACAATCGCCGCCGAGCGTTTGGCGCTTGGGAATCGCAAGATAAGCGAGAAGGCTGGCGGATGTAGGAGGAAATATTGCTTCTATTTGGCGAGCCGGCGGCAAGGGGTCCGATGCAGGCATGTCGAACGACAAACCATCCTCAAAAACACCGCGTGCATGCGAAACCACCAGGGTGCCGTTACGCAGGGCCTCGGTATTTAATTCGATGCCCAAAAAACCGAATGGACTGAACCAGATGGACTCGGCTGCGAAATGGATTGAGTCCTCAAAATAGCGGCTCTGGGCCTGGAAATGATGCGGACCCAGATACATACCTTCTTCCCAAACTATTCTTGAAAGATGTTTCACAATTCAGATGTGGTGACGCGCCGATTCTCTATCATAGTGTCAGCGCAGCAAGGATGCGCCAAATGAGAAGGTATGGCGATGGAATCGATCGAATTTTTGGGGGGAAAGTACAACCGGCCCGAGCAGATCACAGTTGGCCCGACACAAGCGTTCCGCGCTCAGGACTCGGCCACCGGGCGATCTGTTTTCATACATCGCGTTTCCACAGCTGACGCCCCAGCCGAGCAAGCTTCTTTATTAAAGCTTCTGACTACGGCTTTGGTGAAATCCGCTGAGGCGAAGCGCTTGGTGCTCGACTTTGGAGAAGACCGCGGCTATTGGTACGTGGTTACCGAGAGTGAACCGCAATGTGCCCTTCTTCGCGACTGGCTGCAACGGCAAGTGGACTCGCTGGCCGCGAACTTCCAATCGTTAGGCGCACCTACAGCCGGTCCACTCAGCATTCCTATAACCGAAGAGACGATGAAGCCGGCGCGGGCTCCGGTAGCGCCTGCCCCGATTTCCAACAAACCCTTGGCGGCTGCACCCGAAACCGAGCCGCCCCTGAGTAGGCCGCCCGCTGAGTCCCTTCCGCCCGCAAGCGATCAGGCCTCAATGGGTGACTTTACCCGGATTTTTTCCTCGCCTGCCGGCACTCCCCCCACTTCCCTGCCCTCCGACGAGGCCTCCAAACCGGGCGAGTTCACCAGCTTCTTCAGTCAGGCGAAAATGGAAAAGGATGTTCCAGCCACTCCTCCAGTGCCGGAGAAGAAGGCCACCGGGCCCATCTCCACTCAGCCTGAGCAATCCGCGGCAGGTGAGTTCACGCAGTTCTTCAGTCCGGCATCGCCTCCTCCAGCAACGAAATCTCCCGCAGCCACTCCGCAGCCCGCAGGTTATCCGCAGCGCCCGCCGAACAGCCCCCAGGTTCAGCGGCCAGCTCCGCGCGTGAATGTTGCGCCGCCCACACCTCCCGCCCCAAAGCCCACCACAACTGGGAGCGGTGAGTTTACAAAGTTCTTCTCGGCCCCCATTAGCCCGACCCGGGACATGCCCCCGCGGTCAGAAAATCTGCTGAACGACAGAATCGAGATTCCCCAGCCGCTTCCGCCTTCACAGCCGGCTGAGGGCGATTTCACTCGGATGTTTGGCACGGGAGCCGGCGCTGCTCCGCCGGCTGGTCCGTCTCCTGCAGTTGTGGTCCAACCAAACCCGAAGTCTCTGATTCAGGAGCACGTGCCGCTTACTACTCAGCCAATGCAAGCAGTTAGCCCATTGCCTAAACTGGCTCCAGAGGAGGCGCCCAGCGAGTTCACAAAGATTGCGCGAGGCGGCTATTCGATACCCAAGCCTCCCGTTCAACCTCCTGCCCCGGCGGCAACAAAAGGAATCCCGGCTGCACCTAAAGTCCCCGTTCCGGACCTCAAGTCTCCGGCTCCAGTGGCAGCAAAATCGAACAAGAACTTAATCATTTTTTTAGCGATTCTAGCGGTTTTGGCTGTATTGCTGATAGTCGGCGCACTCATTTTGATGAAGAAATAAATGTCGAAACTCCTGCTCATTTTTGGCGTTCTATCGACGGTTCTCGCGCAAGCTCCCAAGCCGGACTTCACCGGGCGCTGGCGAATGCAAAAGGACAAAAGCCAGTTCTCTGGTTTCAAAATGCCTGACATTATCACTCGAACGGTAGACGAACACGGAGTGATTATGAATGTTCATACCGTCCAAACTTCCGGCCAGAAGACATCGATCTCAGATGTTTCGTACAACATTGATGGCCTGCCAACTGAAAACATGTTGAGCGGCCGCGAAGCAGAGAGTAAGACCTACTGGGACGGTCCGGTCTTGGTGGTTCGCACAACCACGAAAACGTCAAGCGGCGATCCGGAGATTATTGAAGACCGTTGGGCACTCTCAGAAGACAAGCAGACTCTGACAACCACCAGCCATGTCGAAACCGACAAAGGCGGCGTGGACATGACGCTCGTTTGCAGCCGTGAGTCGTTAAAGTAGCTCAGGCTCAGATCTTCAAATAGCGAAGCGCCATCTCCGCCGCCCAGTATCCACACATCCCGTGCACGCCGCCGCCGGGGGGCGTTGAGGATGAGCAAAGGAAGACGCCGGGCAATGGTGTTCCGTATCTCATACTTGTGGGACGAAATATAAATTGTCGCCAGTCTACCGCGCCGCCGTTGATATCTCCACCCACAAGATTTTCATTCCACGCGTGCATTTCGGCGGTGGTGTGATGGGCCCGGGCCAGCACACAATCGCGAAACCCGGGAGCGAAACGTTCCACCTGGTCTTCGATTTGCTGCAGGGCACTACCTTGAAATGCGTTGGGCACATGGCAGTAAGCCCAGGCCGTATGCTTTCCCGCCGGAGCACGAGAGGGATCACACAGACTGGATTGCGCCAACAGGACAAAGGGTCGCGAGGAAAGCTGCCCCGCGTTCACGGCTCTTTCGGATTCTCTGATTTCCTCATAAGTACAACCCAAGTGGACCGTCGCGGCACGAAGACAGTCTTTCGCTTTCCATGGAATCGGCTGCCGCAAAGCCCAATCGACTTTGAAAACCCCAGGGCCGTAGCGGAATTTCTCGAGAGATTGTCGAAAGCTAGTCGAAAGCCGATTTCCGCTCATCGACAAAAACTGGCGGGGGGTGACGTCGCAAAGGGTCACGTCGCACGCCTGGTCCAGATTCCCTATCCGGCTGTTAAGGGCAATCTTCCCGCCGTACGATTTAAAGACGGATAGCAAAGCGTCGGCGATGGATTGAGAACCGCCACGCGGAACAGGCCATCCAACGGCATGCGCCGCAGTCCCCAAAACTATCCCGAAAGCGGAACTGATCAAGCTTGTCAACGGCAAAGTGCTGTGTGCAGCCATTCCCGCAAATAAGGCCTTCGTCCGTTCGTTTCGAAAAAGACTGCTGGTTAGCAAAGATGCCGGTTGGACAGCGCGGAGACCAAAGCGCGCCATCAAGAAAGGGTGATGCGGAACACCAAGCGGCGCCAGGACGTCCTTCGCGAGCATTTTCCATTTCGCTGCCAGCGGCTCGTAGAGAGTTCTGTAAGCACTTGAATCCACACCCAGTTGGGCGGAAGTCTGACTTACACCGCGTTCAACAATCACCGCAGTTCCGTCATCAAAGGGATGCGCTAGTTCCGCTTGAGGCCAAACCCATTCAAGGCCATGTTTCTGCAGCGGCAAAGTGGAAAAGAAGGGCGAAGTGACAGCCATGGGATGGATGGCTGACCCCAGATCGTGAACAAATCCCGGTAGGGTCAGTGCGGCTGAGCGAGTGGCGCCTCCAACGATCGGGGCAGACTCGTGAACAGTGACATCGACCCCTGCCTGAGCTAACCGGATAGCCGCCGCCAAGCCGTTTGGGCCACTTCCGACCACTAAGCCCGTGCGCACCGCGTCAAACCTGGTAGTAGCTTAGACCGGGCAGCACCTGCCTTAGAAAACCGCGCAGCAAATGGTCTTGGCTTTCCAGTGCGGTGGTCGTCATAATGCCGACAATGCCAGAATGTACGGCGTATATCTGATATTGCAAAGCCGGTCCTTTTTCAATGGGAGCTTGAATAGTCAGAGCAAGCGCGCCCTCCGCCCCAACTACTTTCGCAGGCCTCGGATCGCCGAAGGTCGCGCCGGCTAAATGCTTTTTGCCAAGACTCACCTGTAAGTCCAAATACTTCGGCAAGTCGAAATCCTTGGGCAAAGGCTCTTCGGCCACAATCATGTTGGCGCGGAACGGTTCCGTTTCGCAATGGCGCAAACCGACGCCTTCGTTCACTTCCCAACCTTCCGGAATACTCTGAAACCCCCAACCACCCAAACGCAGCTCCGCCGGATGGGGATTTTCGCTGCCGCTTACCGAAAATACGTTCATGCCGGCTTTGAATGTCTCCCCCTGCTTCAGAACGGCTGATTGAATCTGCTTTCCGTTTACTTCAGTGGGATTTGTCTTGCTGAGATTGCAGAGATAGACTCGGCCGTTCCGCAGTCCTGCAGTAAAGTGCTGGCCCGAAAGATGCTCGTCTTCCGACAGGGCGACCATCGATTTCGTGTTGCTGCGTCCAACACTGACCGTCCGTCCGATCACCAGCGGAATGGTGCGGCCCTTCGCTGGACCGTCGATGATGGCCAAATGAATCGGCATCAGCCTCCGCTCATACCTGCGCCCATCGATCCAAAACCGGCGCCGCCGCCCACCATACCCACCAGAACAGTGGGTTCGCCCATCATAATCATGTCCGGTGGGCCAACGCAAACCAGCATGTCAGTTTGGCGTGCCTGCGGAAGGCCGCCTGTGAGGACCGTAAACGAACCCAGAATTATCGGTCCGCCGACGTGCGGCACTATTCCGGTGACCATGGGGCAGGTGTGCATATCGGTGATGCGCGCCGCCGGCAGCCCGCCAATCAGAACAGTCGGCGCGCCGGGGGCCACAATCAATCCGCCATGCACGGTTGGATCAGTTAGTCTGGCTGCTGGCATTCCCATAGCTCAGGCGATCCCCAACTTTTTCTGCATCTCTTCGAGCGTAACGCCCTTCGTTTCTGGATAGCCGAAGAAGACAACGAAGAACTGGAGCAACATCATGGATGCAAAAAACACAAAGGGAAGTCCGCGAGACTTCGCCGCCAGAATCGGGAACAGGAATGAAATTCCGGCGTTCATGATCCAGTGGGTAAAGCTTCCCAGGCTCTGGCCCTTCCCGCGCACCCGGTTGGGAAACACTTCGCTGATATAGACCCAGATCACCGCGCCTTGTGAGAAGGCGAACGACGCGATAAACAGCACCAGGCACCAAACAAGCAAGCCTTCGTGCGAGCCGGACAGGAAAACAGTGGCAACCCCGGCTAGCGCGACGGTGCAGCCTACCGAACCGATCAGGAGTAATGTCCGGCGGCCCACTTTATCGATGATGGTCATGGCAGCCATCGTGAAGAGTAAATTTGTAAAGCCGATCAGGACGGATTGCAGATCTCCCGAGACTTTGCTGAACCCGGCCTTCAAAAAGATGTCGTTCAGATAGTAGAGGATGGCATTGATGCCGGAGAGCTGATTGAACATGGCGATCGAAATAGCCAGGAATAAGGGCACTCTATATTTCGACTGAAAAAGAGGCTCTGTGCCATGTCCATGCTCGACATCGATGGATCTGACGATGTCCTGCAGTTCCCCCTCCGGGTCCGGTTCGCCGATATCCTGTAAAACTGTCCGCGCCTCGTCCACACGCGATTTTGACGCAAGCCAGCGAGGACTGCGCGGGATGGTAAACAACATTGCCAGGAAGAAAAGCGCCGGCAAACCAGAGACTCCCAGCATCCAACGCCATTCCGCTAAGCCCAGCGCCGCTTGCCCGATGAGATAGTTGGAAAGGTACGCCACCAGAATCCCGCCAACAATATTGAGCTGAAAGAAGCCAACCAGCCGTCCGCGTAGCTTGGCTGGCGCAATCTCGGCAATGTACATAGGCCCCAGTACGGACGAACCGCCGATTCCCAACCCTCCGATAAAGCGGAAGAAAATCAGCGACGGCCAATCCCATGCAAATGCGCAGCCAAAAGCAGAAATCAAATACAGGATTGCCATGAAGCGTAGGCTGTCGCGCCGGCCGTACTTGTCGCCCGGGAAACCCGCGACGAGTGAGCCGATGACCGTTCCCACCAGCGCGACCGATACGGTTATTCCAAGAGTGTACGGCGTAAGAGCAAATGCCTTTGTGAGGTCTGCCGTTGTGCCTGCAATAACCGCCGTATCAAATCCAAATAGCAGGCCGCCCAGGGCCGCCACTACCGTGCTCTTAACCAGGGTTACGCTGATGCTCATCTGTTTGTCCGCCTTTTATCGACCGAGTGCGCCATCTAACGCGGCTGCGGCCTGCTCGAATTCGGCAAGCACCAGGCACCCTAAAATTCCAGCTCTCGATCCAAGGCCGGGTGGCTGAACAAATCTATCCATGTGCTCCAAAACCTCCGGGTGTTGCACGTAGCCATTCAGAAGGCTCGATAGTTCGCTGCGAACCAACTCGAAAAGATGAGGTTGCTGCATGACTCCCCCACCCAACAAAATGCGCTGGGGCGATAGTGAGACAGTAAGGTTCATCAAAGCTAAGGCCAGGTAACGAGCCTCTAAAGCCCAAGCCGGGTGATTTTCGGCCAGCGTGGCCGCTGGCGCGTTCCAGCGCCTTTGCATGGCCGGGCCACAGGCCAGCCCTTCAAAGCAATCGCCATGATAAGGGCAGATCCCCGGAAACGGATCGGCGACTAGATCATGTGGAAGACGAAGGTGCCCAATCTCCGGGTGAACAAGACCATGGACCATCTGTCCGTGGACCATCACACCGCCGCCGACGCCGGTGCCAATGGTGAGGTAAATGGCGTCAGAGAGGCCCTGCGCCGAGCCCCAGCGCGCTTCGCCCAACAGTGCAGCATTCACGTCTGTGTCAAATCCCACCGGCACATTCAATTCGCGAGCCACCGTTCCGGCGAGGTCGAAATTGGCCCACCCCTCTTTCGGGGTCGTCGTAATGTGCCCGTATGTAGGACTCGTCAGATCCAGATCGACCGGACCAAACGATCCAATGCCCAACGCGTCCAGTGACTCGCCGGCCTGCTCTCTAAAGAATGCGAGCACCTGCGACAGAGTCACTTCCGGCGTGGAAGTCGGAAATTGTTCTATTCGGAGATCTTCGGGACTGGTCCCAATGCCGCAAACAAACTTTGTTCCGCCCGCTTCAATGCCACCAAGCATCCATTGAGTATATTCAACAGATTTTGGAAACGGGAGGCCTGTAGATTAGGCCCGAAGTTGAGCTAAGGTTTTCCCCACCGCGCCTGGACCAAAATCGATTCGCGCCTCTTTGATACTGAGCCCTGCAACGTCGATCCGGCTTAGATCACGAGTGCCCAAACCAGCAGATTCAGCAAGCTTCAGCGAGTTATCTCCGCGAATAAAACAGGATTGTCCACGGTCGGCATTTACGTCATAGCCCATGACGGCCATGCCAACCGCATCGGTTGATACAGGATTGCGTCCGACAATAACGACGCCCGGTGTCATGCGTTCCAAACCGTCTAACCAGGGTCCTTCGCCGCCGCGCACCGTTTCAACCCCGTCGATAATAGCGAGATCAATGGGCCGCACGCCAGTCTGGTCTACCAGGATGCGAGGCACTCGATAGCCTGGATCGCGGGGGGAATCCGGATGCAATTCTGCGTCAACGCCCGCTGGCGCCTTCGTGGTTCCGGCATGCAAAACATCCCCGCGTTCCTTTGTTGGATGTTCATTGCCGCTAGCTCCGCAATCGCTGCCATATAGAGAACAGGGCGTGTTGCCAAAATTGTTCTTCATGGACATGGTTACACCCGCAATCCAATGGTTCTTCAGCTTGGCAAGCGATGCGTAAACGTCGCATTCGGTGAATGCCTGGTTGATGTAATAAGCCGGATACATGTACCCGCCCCACGGAACTTTCACCCGCACATACTTTTTGTAGTTCCCCAGGTTTTGCACGTTTTCCCATTCCACTTTCGTGCCCAGATTGTTGATTAGCTTTACGTCAAGGCCGTAACGGGCCCATAGGGCAGGCTCTTGCGAAGCGGGAAAAAAGCTTTCAATAAGGCGCACCCGGGTGGCGCCGGCTTTTGCCAGCAAATAAACCACTTTGGCGACAGAGTCACCATTAGTGCGATAGGGAAGTTGAGGAGTTAAAGGGAAATTCTTCGGATTGCCCGTCAGATTCAGCTTCAATGCAACGGTTTTCCCCCGGACCAGTTTGCCCAGCCCCCCGATCTGATCAAAGGCGGAAGAGAGCTGCGGTTGAAAGGAAGCGTACTCGCGGCAGCGTACAATGGCGACTCGTGTCGCGGGCTCATCAGCCCTGAGAGCAATACCGGTGGCAGCCATAGCGCCAATCATCTGGCGGCGGGTCCAACTTTGCATCATTATCTTGCGGTTCTCCTCATGGAAGAGTCTATCCGAAAATCCTGGCGGTCAGGAAAAGCAGGCTCGATATATCATCGAAAGCGAGAATTATGAGCAATCCGACGCGCCGCACAATTCTTTCTGGCCTTGCCTCCCTTTCCGCGGTATGGAACCTCACCGCGGCTAGCCGGCAGATGTTCCTCTCGCTCAACAGCGTGTTAATTCAGGGGCGTGTTCCCTGGCCGGAGTTCGCTAAGCTGGCAGCCAAGGTCGGATTTCCGGGCACCGACGTGATGCTCGATGCGGCTATGCAGGCGGGAGTCTCCTCCACTAGGGATCTGCTCGCCCAGTTGAATCTGAAGCCGGCTGTTTTCGACTTTCCCGTGGAGTTTCGCAAAGATGACGCCACTTTTGAATCAGGGCTGCCGAAGCTGAAGCAAGCGGCCGCATTCGCCAGCGCCATTGGTTGCCCACGCATGGTCACCTACATCATGTCGTCGAGCAACACTCCCAAAGAAGAACTTAGGGCCACCTTTCACAAGCGCTTCAGCGAAGCGGCCCGAATTCTGGCCGATTCAAACGTCAGGCTCGGTCTGGAGTTCTTAGGCCCGATGCACATTCGCAAACAGTTCCCGCACGAATTCATCTGGCAAATGACTGAGATGCTGGAATTCGCTGAAAGCTGTGGACCGAATGTAGGCCTCCTTTTGGATGCCTGGCACTGGCACACCTCTGGCGCGACCACCAAGGACATCGTGCGCGCAGGTAAACAGCGGATTGTTCATGTGCACTTTGACGACGCACCCAACTTGCCTCCGGAACAGATTCGCGATAACGAACGGCTCCTGCCCGGAGAAGGGGTGATTAACCTCGTTGGCTTTTTGCAAGCGCTAAAGCAGATCGGCTACACCGATGCTCTTAGTGTCGAAGTCTTCGGCCGAAATCTCAAGAGCTATACGCCGGAACAAGCTGCTCGCATGGGGCTCGAGGCCTCTATCTCAGTTTTCAAAAAAGCTGGAGTCGGCGGCTACTAGGTTTCGAATTTCCTTACATTTAAATGCGTCCCATTCCCTCGCTCATAGGTGTGTGAACCGGGACTACACGCAGAACCACCAGGCTGCATCGGGCCGGTTGCTTACTGCCGGTTCAGGGCAAGCTGAATACCTTCACCGCACCGGCTACGGCCCGCGCTACGGGAATGTCAGACTCGGTGGGCTTTACATTGCAACCCAGATCCAACGGGCAAATGGCTGCAGATCGACAAACACTGTTTAGAACGGAAGCAAGATTGCTGAGGCGACGGCGTCGAAACTGCAAGATTCCCCAAGATTAACTTCGATCCCAGCCCCAATCGGAGCCGACAGCATATCTTAGTGAATGGAATGCTGAAGCTCTATTGTTGCCTGTTTATCGCGCCCGTTTTGTGGGCTCAAGCGAATACCGGGGAACTCAGGGTAGCGGTTTCTGATCCCACAGGCTCGCCCGTGCCGGCATCGGTCCATCTCGTGTGCGAATCCAATGACTACAGCCGAAATTTCGAAACCGGCACTGATGGGCATCTTGTCGCTAAACGCCTTCCATTCGGGGTCTACAAAATTTCAGTCAGCCGTAGCGGCTTTTCATCGGTAGACGAGCTTATTGATGTGAGATCTGCTCTGCCAAAGGAAGTAAGCGTCACTCTCGCGCTAAACGCGGTAAAAACTAGCGTTGATGTTGAGAGTGACCAGACCCTCATCGATCCATATGCAACCAGCAGTACAAATCGAATTGGAGCAGAAACAATTGCGACGCGCACTGAAGCTCAGCCAGGCCGTGGGTTGGCCGATTTGATCAACCAGGAGCCAGGGTGGGTATTTGAAGCAAACGGGATTCTCCACCCGAGAGGAGAGGAATATCAAGTTCAATACGTGATTGATGGTATGCCGCTGACGGAGAACCGTTCGGCCGCCTACGTTGCTGATTTTGACCCGGACAATGTGCAGGAAATAAGCGAGTCGCTGGCCGGGTTCCCAGCTGAATATGGGCGAAGGCTCGGTGGTGTCGTGGAAGTCCAAACCACCCGCGACAAGCGGCCTGGGGTTCACGGCAAGGCCGTGTTGGGCGGGGGAAGTTTCACCACTCTAAATGGTTTCCTGGAGGGTCAGTACGGCTTTGACACGAACACCTTGACCGTGAGTCTGGACGGCGCAACAACCGACCGATTTCTTGATCCGCCCACCACTCAAAATCTTACGGACCACGGAACGGCCGCAGATCTTATGGCGCATTATGAGCGCGACATAAACGATAACAACCGCATCGGCCTGATCCTCTCGCGCCAACAGTCTAAGTTCCTGGTTCCGGATGAGATCCCACAGGAGCAAGCGGGACAACGGCAGGATCGCCACAATTTCGAAACGTCAGCCCAATTTTCCTTTCAGCACATCTTTTCCCCAAATGTGCTGGCGAACTTTCGTGCCATGACTCGGGACATCACCGCCGGCTTCTGGTCCAATGATCTATCAACCCCGATCATCGCCCAGCAGGACCGTGGCTATCACGAACAATACGCTAAAGCGACGGTATCGGTTCACTCCGGGATCCATGAGTTCAAATTTGGAGCTGAATCTGATTTTGCACAGATCCAGGAGGCCTTTAGCTACGGGATCACCGACGCTAGCCAATTCGACCCTGGAACGCCTCTCCAATTTAATTTCTACGGTCACGCCCCCGACCGTGAACAGGCAGCCTTTGCTCAAGACCAGATCCATTGGAAGAACTTTGCATTGTCTGCAGGCATTCGATTCGATCACTACGACCTGTTGGTGAATCAGACCGGATGGAGCCCTCGCCTGGGTCTTGCTTACTACTGGCCCAAAGCCAAAATCAACTTCCACGCATCTTACGACCGCATTTTCCAGACACCTGAGTTCGAGAACATACTCGTATCGAGCTCACCTGCAGTAGCAACGCTGGACACGCTTGTTCTAAGGCTGCCCGTTCAGCCAGCTCGGGCTAACTATTACGAGGCCGGCTTTGGACATGCGCTGTTCGGACATGTCCGTCTCACTGGCAACTTTTATTGGCGCAGGTACCACAATTACTCGGATGACGATCTTCTTCTGAATACGGGCGTGAGCTTCCCAATCACCTTTGAGCGGGCTGATATCTATGGCGAAGAAGCCAAGTTGGAGATTCCAAAGTGGGGCAAAGTATCGGGTTATATCAGCTGGACCAATCAGCGAGGCAACGGCTACTTTCCCGCAACTGGCGGTCTCTTCTTGGGAGATGGCGCAGTGCAGGCGATTGAGCAAAGCAGCGGCGTTTTTCCCATCACGCAGGATCAGCGCAATGCCGTGCGATCTCGTATCCGTTATGACGCGACTCGGAGATTTTGGCTCACCCTCGGAGGCTCGTACGATTCAGGACTGCCAATCGAGTTCGGCGGAACAGAGGCGCAGGCCGCTGCTCAGGGATACTCGCAGAACATATTGAACCGCGTCAACTTTTCTGAACAGCGCCCCCGGCCGCTCTGGTCGTTGGATGCGTCTGCCGGAGTCATTCTTAGGAAAAGCGACAGATACTCGACGCGTTTCCAAGTGGACGGACTGAATCTAACGAATTCGCTTAACGTGATTAACTTCGCAGGTCTGTTCTCCGGCACGGCGATCGGTACCTCCCGCTCAGTGAATGCGCGTCTGCAGGTTAGCTTCTAGCGCACCAAGCTTACCTGTGGAGCCGGATTTGCGGAGGTGTTCGTCGAGCGGGACAGGGTCCGCTCTACCATTTTCGCCAAACCCAAACCTCCGTTGCTAGCGATCGATTGAGCAAGCTGCTGCTCCGCCATACTCAGCGACGAATCTTCGCCGGTCTCATCGCCGTTATCCACCCCGCCATCGTTTGATTCTCTTGCTGTCTTCATCATTTCTGTGATCATCAAGGCTTCAAACTGTGTGGCTGCGTCGTGCAGCTTACTGGAAGAGTGTTGTTTATCGTTTTGTGATAAGAACAGGTTCTCGGGTAAGTGAATTAAATTTACAGCCATGGCTTATATGACCTCCAATTCCGCATTGAGTGCTCCCGCTGCGCGGAGCCCCTCTAGAATTGCAATGACATCACGTGTCGTTGAACCAATGGAAGCCAGAGCTTTGACAAGTTCCTCAACCGTCGCCCCCTGATTGAGAACAAGATTACGGGACTTCTCGTCTTTAGCCGACACGGTCGTTTCAGGCGCAACAGTGCCGGGAGCAGACGAAAATGAGCCGGTTGGCACAGGCACTAGTGTCGTCTCGATAGCGACCGTCAGGTTGCCATGCATAATGGCAACCGGGGAGATCTTCACACCATTTCCTAAGACGACGGTCCCCGTCCGCTCGTTGATAACCACTTTTGCGATACGATCCGGCTCGACCGAAAGGCCTTCCAGTTCTGATATGAATTCCGTGGCCCGGCCGGCAAACTGCTGCGGCAGCGTTACACTGACCAGTCCCGAATTTTCGGCATGCGCAATGTCGCTGGGACCGAAATGCTTGTTTACTGCGCTTGAAATGCGCGCAGATGTGGTGAAGTCAGCGTCCTTCAACTGCAACTTGACGACGCTACCAATCTGTACCGATGGTGCGATCCTCTCAACGGAGGCGCCGTTGGGGATTCGACCGACAGTCGGATGGTTTACCGTTTGCGAATTCGCACTTCTGCCACCGCTAAAACCTCCTGTTATGACTGGACCTTGCACGGTCGCGTAGACCTGTCCATTGACTCCGCGGAGGGTGGTCAATACCAATAGCCCTCCTTGTAGGTTACTGGCGTCTCCTATTGCTGCGACATCAACATCGAGAGCGGAGCCAGGTTGCGCATAGGGCGGCAACGTCGCTGTTACCAAAACTGAAGCTGTATTTTTGACGGTTATCGCTGTCGGAGATATTGTCACACCCATGCGCTGCAGAATATTTGCAAGACTCTGAGCGGAAAAGACGGTCTGCTGACGATCGCCGGTGCCGTTCAAACCCACAACCAGGCCATATCCGACCAATTGGTTCGCTCGAACGCCCTCGATCGTGACTAGGTCTTTGAGTCTCACACCTCGGTCACTGGCGCTCCAAAGGACACCAGCGCTACTGACAAAGGAAACGATAAGAATGATGGAACTCTTGTGAAACACCTCATGCTCCTGGGGTTAAAAGGGAAGTAGACCAAGCAGAAGTCGATATAGAAAATTGGGGCGATGAATCGCGTCGTTCACTACGCCGTGACCATCTATTTTGAGCTCCATCTGAGCAACGCTGCTGGAAACGACCGCGTTGGCCGTCGAGAGGTCGGCAGGTCGAACAACGCCGCGAATGGTAACAATTTGGTTTTCGGAATTCACCCGAACGGTTCGATGACCCTCGATTACCAGATATCCATTGGGGAGAACATCAGCCACTCGAGCGGTAATGGTGGTTGTCAAAGTCGTCTCGCGGGAGGTTGTGCCGGCTCCATTCAACGTTGCAGTCGCCGAAGTATTGGCCAGGTTCGCAAGCTTGCCCCCCGCAGGAAGGGTTCCAGCAAGACTGCTAATGGAGGCGTTAGCCGAAGATGCGCGTGACGTTTTGGTCTGGCCGGTGGAGACTGCAGAGGCCTGTTCATTCACCGTAATTGTGACAACATCATCAATATTCCGCGCTTTCAGGTCCATCGCCATATCCGCGAGCACAGCGGGGGCCGAATAAAGTGAGCCAGGACTTTCAAATGCCGCTGAGGCGGCTCTTCGATGAGCAGCCTGAATGTAAGTATCTAAAGCGGATGGCTCCTGATCTCTCTTCAGAAGCTTCTGCAGTGACTTGGGTACTTCTGCCGAGTGGCAAATACCCACACAAAGGAAAGCGATCGTGCCGATGATGCTTTTTGATGGAGAAAGTCCAACGTAGCCTCTGCTCATGATTTGCTGTCCTCGCCGACAAGTCCTAGGCTGCCGCCCGGCACCACCGTAACTACACCTCGATCATCGATCCGCGCTCGAAACATCCGGCCGGTCTTAGGATTATGAACTCGAATAACTGCGCCCCTGTTACCTCCTTCATCAGCGATCCCTTGAGTTTCCAAATGCGCATAACCGTTGATGACATGCACCGTGACTATTTGCTTGTTATCCACGTCTCGAGCTTGAACCAACATCGATTTGACAATCGCGGTTCCGGGGCTCAGATTCCAGCGGGCGCATTGTCCCGAGGCGTCGGCTTCGTTCGTCAGAAAGTCAGAATTCCCGAGCGGGCCCTCGTAATCAACAGTCGCAAGGGAAGAATTGTCAATGATTTCTCCCGCTTTGATGGGGCGCGAAACCACGATGTGTGTTTCGCGCACCGCTATCCTGACACGCACCCAAGTATCGACTCTTCGGCCGCCGCCATAACTGACAAAACCTTTCCAAACCACCGGCGCGTCCAAGCCACGCGTCAAACCCGTCAAAGGAAATGTAAGTTCACCCTCGGGAACGCGAAAGCGAGACAGATCTGTGATCTCCAGATGCAGATCTTTGTTCGGAATAGCTTTGCGGATGGCTTCTTCAATCTGGTGTTTCGAAAGCGGAGCCATTAGCCAGGAGAAGCATATAGAATCTCTAATTTCTGAGACAAAGCCAGCTCGCCGGGCCAACTGTTGCAATTCCGAAGCGGTGAAGGACCGCTGCCCACCCGGCGCTGGCGCATAGCCGAGCTTCACATCTTGAGGAAGACCCGCCATCGAAGGCGCCGCGGCGGCGAGATCGCGACCGGTAATCTGGTCTGCATGCAACGGGTAGCAAGCCGAGCCTGACCACGCATTCATAGGCATCACTGAAACGGCGATGAGCACCAAACAAATCGTTGCCATCATTGACTTAGTTGATTAACCTGTTGATACATCTCGTCAGCCGCCTTTACTACCCGGGAATTTGCTTCGTAAGCGCGTTGGCTCTGAATCAACTCGACAAACTGGGAAACGACATCGACGTTGGACTGCTCAGTGTAGCCTTGTGCCAGCGTCCCCACACCTTCAGCTCCTCCCGGAGCGGCAACGATAGGATCACCAGACGCATCAGTGGGCAGGTACAGGTTACTCCCTATGCTATTTAATCCCGCCGGATTCTGGAAATTGGCGAGTTGAATTTGGCCCGCCTTCTGGGCCGCACTTTGACCGGGAAGCGTATAACTTACCGTTCCGTCGCTTGCGATGGTGATTGCTTGAGCCGTAGCCGGAACGTTTATCTGTGGTTCCAGCGTATTGCCGCTGGAATCTACGATACTTCCAGTTTTGTCTAGTTGGAAAGTTCCGGCCCTCGTATAAGCGACGACGCCGGAGGCCTGACGAATTTGAAAAAAGCCGCTGCCCTGAATAGCCAGGTCGAGTGGATTATTGGTTTGTTGAAACGCACCCTGCTGAAAGATAATCTCGTTCGATGCGGCTCTCGTACCTAATCCTAGTTGCAAGCCGGATGGCACGGTGGTCTGCTGGCCCGAAGAAGTGCCCGGTTGCACCATACTCTGATAGATCAGATCCTGAAACTGCGCCCGTCTCATTTTGAACCCTGCGGTGTTGGCATTCGCCAGGTTGTTCGCGATGTTATCGACGTTTGTCTGCTGAGCGCTCATTCCACTAGCAGCGCTGTAAAGTGCTCGAATCATTAGTTAGTCCCTTGTTCTTCCTTCGTGCCATGGCTGTTAGTGCGTAGACGTATAACGCCGATCGCTAAACCGGCACCCGCGCAACCTCTTCAACCGCCTGCTTGTTCATTTCTGCGCCAATTTTCACCGCATGCTGCAACATTTCGAAGTGCCTGAGAAGCGAAACCATGCGCGCCGCTGATTCCCCAGGCGATGAGTTTGCACTTTCCAGCTTTCCCTGCGATACCTGCACATTCGTCGCCAAATTAGGCTGGTTCAATTTGGCATCGGGATTCGCGAAATATCCAGCCCCGCTCTTAACTAGTTGAGATGAATCGGGAAATGCGGCTATTTCGAGCTGTCCGATGGACTGAGCTTGCTGCGTCAATTCACCGCTAGCCGACACCTCAATGGGAATATCGCCTTGCACTTGAATGGGCTGGCCACCTGCCTCCCGAACCGGAAATCCCTCCGCCGTGACTAATAGTCCCGCGGTAGAGATCCGAAAACTCCCATTCCTTGTGTACAAAGGACCATTCGGCCCCGCAACAACAAAGAATCCCTCACCTGAAAGGGCGAGATCCGTCGCGTTACCTGTTGTCACGAGGGGCGCCTGCGAAAAGTCCGTCCAACTCTTCTGTACGACAGGTGCATCGCCTGCGGCTGAATCCAAGTCAGCTGCGCTCCCTGTAAATGAGCTATAAAACTCCCGATCAACCTTGAATCCGCTGGTAGAGCCGTTTGACATGTTGTTTGCGAGCATGTCAAACGAATCCATCGTTGCTTGTATCCCACTTGCAGCAGCTGACGTTAGCGGATCCATACGATGATCCGCTAGCATCTCAAGTGCCATTTTCTATTGGCCTGATTATCGCCGGCTCCCCATATGATTCTGTCCTGCATCAGTGTGTCAACATTTTGTCCTCCTCGCAAATGGTTGTTCAATAACTCGTCGTTCTGGAGCTAACCGTGAGCTAATACTCATCGCAAGTGTTCGCTTCGAAGCGGTCTAACTTGAGCAATCTAACTTGGTCATCCGAATGCTCAGCAGATTTCGTGCAACTCTGGACCCCTTACACTCCAGGCCCTGGCTCTAACCTTGAGTCGCGGACGGTATCCAGTGATTCAGGAATGTCGATTTCAATTGGGCGCAATCATACCGCGACGTTTGCTGAGACGCTATCTGAGGCTCAATCACAACATTCTGCCTTCCAAGATGAAAACACACTGTTCGCCGTGTCTCGAATTGAAACAAGTCAGACCAATCGGCTGGTTACCCCACCACCTGTCGCCGAAACACACCATGCCGAAGAACAGGCAATCGCTCAGGCGCCGCGTCATGACAGCTACGCTAAACCAAGCAACACAGGACCCAACACTGAAGCATCTAGTTCCCATAAGACTCCTCTCGGCTTAAGGTCTCCAAATAGGTTGATCGCTGATCCGCAACCGGCAACTGCGCCTTACACCCCCACGAGGCGAGCGTCGCTTCCCGCAGATTTGATACGGCAGAGCAGGACCACCTCAATAGAGGCTACAGAAAACGATGACTCTGCCTCCACCATGGCTATCGCAGGCATGTCACTCCAATCCGAAGCCGTGGCGAACGCCGCGAATGCACCAGCCTCCAATGATCCCGCGCCGCTAAGCGTCCCCGCGGCCGATCAGGGGAGCAACCCCTCAGTCGTCTGCACAAACGCAAACCAAAGTGGATATTCGAATCCGCAGGTCGCTCCTGCTGATCTGGCTTTTGCGGTGAAGATCCACGGTGAATCATCGAGTTTGACCCCTCAGTCGAATGACGCAGCATTAAAGAGCGACATCCTGGAAGCAAGCGGTAATTCAGCTATTGTCGTCAGTCCATCAAACCGCAACGGAGCACATGCTCCGGTTGGGAACATTCGCCTCGGACGTTTGAGTATGCCGTCCCTAGGCTTGTCAGTGCAGCCTGACGACATGCCTCGCTTAACACTGCAATCAGACCCTCTATCAAGCCGCGCAACTAAGAGCGGAAGCCTGACTGGCGATGCCGCTCTGCAGGCTGAGGCCGTTCCCGACAAGGCTGCGGAAGCGCATTTACCCAAGCTCGTCCAACTTCAGATAACTGGCAATAACAGCCAACGAGTGGACATCGAACTAAGAGCAACTCTGGCGACGATGAGCCTCAGCGTCCGCACTCCCGATCGCCTGCTTACCAGAGAGCTTCAAGCCAACATAGCCGAACTGAGCGTCAAATTAGCTGAACAACAAGTTCGATCCGACTTTTGGATGCCCTTCAGCAACGATGCAAGGTTGGCTGCGAGTGGCGAACCCGACCCTGGCGGCAAGCAACACCTCGAAATGGATGGGTCCCGAGCCAGACAGCACAATCGCCAGCACGAAGATCAAGATAACAATCGGGCTCCCAAGCCTCCTGACTGGGTTGAGGAATTGACTCAACGATCACATTTAATAAAGAACGGAACACTTTACTCATGGCATCTTTAGGCACTCTATTCCCCACAGCTACTCAAGCGACTATTTCACCCGGCACCGCGCAGGCGGCCGGCTCTTCCAACTCGCTTGCCAACCAGAACACTTTCCTGCAATTGTTGGTAGCTCAACTGCAACACCAAGATCCAACTCAGCCGATGGACGGCACAACCTTTGTCACCCAATTAGCGCAGTTTAGCGATTTACAACAGAACGCCGGAACCCGTCAAGATTTGGATGGAATTGCTCAAGCTTATCTGGGAGCCGTGCCCTCCCAGCCCGGCGCTGGTCCTGCAAACGCGACGAGCGCCAACACGTTGCCCTAAAGTTATTTGATCTAGAACCTCAAGGAGGACCATCGCAAATGTCCAGTTCATTCTCTATTGCACTTTCCGGCCTACAGTCGAACTCTGAGGCAATAAATACAACCGGCAATAATTTGGCCAATATGAACACGGATGGCTTCAAGGAAAGCGAGGTCGACTTCAAGAACCTCGTAAGCCAAACATATGGAAATTCGGTCCAGGTCGGACTAGGTGTGGGCGTTCCAGAAGGCAACCAGCTATTCACCCAGGGAGCAATTTCCACCAGTCAGTCGCCGCTGGCGGCAGCTATCCAAGGAAACGGCTTTTTCGTAGTATCGCAATCAAACGGGCAACAGCTATATACTCGTGACGGAAACTTTACGATCGGGTCTGACGGTGTTCTTAGAACTCAGACAGGAGAGGCCGTTCAAGGTTGGACCGCCTCGACCACGGGGATCGACACGACGGGAGCTCCGAGCAACATCATAGTACCGACTGGTCTCGTTCTCTCCCCTCAGGCGACTCAGAATTTCAGTTTTAATGCCAACCTGAACGCTTCGGGAACGGCCGGCGCATCGAGCGGTTCCTATTCCGTTCCCATGCAGGTCGTAGATTCACTCGGCAACACACACGATTTGTCTGTCAACTTTACCAAAAGCAGTTCCGCTGCCAATACCTGGACCTACCAGGTGACGATTCCAAGTTCCGATCTCAATAGCGCTATTGCTAGTGGCACTTCCACCACCACAGACTTGCTGTCGTCTCCCGGGACGATTACCTTCAACACTGATGGAAGCATGGTGACGACCGGTATAACAAACCCGGTGACACTAAAGATCAGCGGATTAGCGGATTCAGCCGCCAACATGACCATCAATTGGAGCCTTGCATCGAACGGAGTGGGCAATCTTACCCAATACGCTGAGGCCTCGACCGCGTCATCTCCAACGCAGGACGGAACGCAAGGTTCAGAACTGACTTCGGTAGCGATACAGTCAGGCGGCCAGTTGGTGGCTAGGTACTCGAATGGCCAAACAAAGGTCGAGGCGCAACTTGCCATGGCTTCCATTGATAACCCTAACTCCTTGCTCAACGTAGGAAATAACAATTTAGCGGAGTCTAATCAGACGGCCACTCCCGTTATTGGAGTCCCAAACAGTGGTGGCCGCGGGCAAATTCAAGGAAGTGCAATTGAAGGATCCAACGTAGATATGGCGACGGAATTCACTAAGTTGATTGAATACCAGAGTGGCTACCAGGCTTGCTCCCGCGTGATCAGCACCGCCAATACGATGAATCAAGATCTTTTTAATTTGATCCATTAGGCTAAATCCGAGCCCGTGGGGTGAGAGCCTTGCGCATCGGCGGTGACTCCGACATATGATGCCGCGAGAATTAATATCGATCGCGTTTGTTCTTGGACTTCTTTTGCTGCTTCTTGGGGTTCTTGGAAAGCAAAGAGTAGCGCAGTCCTTACTATTCGCACGCAAAACTATACCAGGCGGAAGCAACCGCGGCGCGAAGCGAATGATGGTTCTAGAGCGAATCGCGCTTACTCCGCAGCATTCCCTTCACCTGCTTTCCATCGACCGGCGTTTGGTAGTGATCGCAGCATCTCCGACAACATGCTGCGAAATCGGCGCATTCGGTGAAGTGACGAGTTCTTCGCCGCCCGAACTTTCAACAATCGCAACATCAGGCTTATGATTTGCGCCCTTCTTGATTTCACGCTGGGCATTGCGGCGAGTGTGGTCTCGGCGAACAATGCGCTCGAATCGATTGGCGTGACAACCAGCACTGGCAAAGCCGGACTCACCTTGAGCTTGCCGATGCAGATCGCTCTTGGGATGACGCTGCTCACGTTGCTGCCAGCGGTGGTGATGTGTGTAACCCCGTTTCTTCGCATCGTGATCGTCTTGCATTTTCTAAGACAGGCGCTCGGTACCCAAACTGCACCATCAAATCAAGTTCTGGTTGGTCTCTCTCTATTCCTCTCGCTCTTAGTCGTTCAGCCGATCATGACGGACATTTACGTCCACGCCTGGCAGCCGCTTGAAAAAGGTCAGTTGACAGCTGAGCAAGCGTATGAAGTAGGGTCTGCGCCTCTTAGAAGTTTTCTCTTGCGCTTTGCGCGCGACCGCGATCTTCGGCTATTCGTTGAGATGTCCAAAGAACCTGCGCCGCATTCGCCGTCTGAAATCAGCCTGAGGGTCTTGATCCCCGCCTACATACTTTCTGAGTTGAAGGCCGGCTTCCAGATTGGCGCCGTCCTGTTCCTGCCCTTCTTGGTAATAGATATCGCGGTGGCCTCCGTAACCCTGTCAATTGGAATGATGCAACTGCCGCCAGCGATGATTTCAGCTCCATTTAAGATTCTCCTCTTTGTCTTGGTTGATGGTTGGAATCTCGTTGTTGGTTCTTTGATGAAGAGCTTTCTTGAGCGCTGAGAAAAGAGTGTTCATAAAATGGATGTGCAGCTCATCACCCAACTGATCACGGAAGCCTTGATCACGGCTTTCTGGATCTGTGCCCCCTTGCTGGCGATTTCCTTCATTTTAGCCCTACTCATCAACATCATTCAAATTGTTACGTCCCTGCAAGATCCTTCTTTTAGCACCATTCCTCGCCTTACTGCCTGTTTAGCGGCGATCTTACTTCTGATGCCTTGGATGATAGGGCGTGCGACATCTTTTACTATGAACCTCTTCCTCGATCTGGCGAAGTATGCACGCTGAACTCTCCTTTCCCGTCGCGGAATTGACAGCCTTCCTCCTGGTTCTTTCCCGTATAGTTGGAGTCTTTGTGTTTCTCCCGCTTCCGGGAAAGGAAGCGGGACCTTCGGCTCCTCGAATCGTATTTAGCTTTGCCACTGCGATCTCAGTGTTCCAGTTTTGGCCGTGGAAGAACATGGCCGAGCCCGTTCTGGGAAGGCTGATCTTTTGGCTCTGCTCCGAATTAGCTCTTGGCTTAACACTTGGACTCATTGTCGGCTTCTTGGCTGAAGCGCTAACAGTGGGGGCGCACGTGCTGGCGCTCCAAGCCGGTTACGCCTATGCATCAGTCATCGATCCAACGACTCAGGCCGACTCTGACGTGATGCAGGTGTTGGCTCAACTAATGGGGGGGTTGCTTTTTTTTTCCTTCCGTCTGGATCATATGGCAGTCCGCACATTCGTCTACAGCCTCAAAACGTTCCCGCCAGGGCAATTTGGACTGACGAGCCTCTTTGCGAAGGAAGTCACAAACATAGCTGTCGGTATCTTCACCGTTGCCCTGAGGTTGTCGCTTCCCACGGTTGCGCTGCTCCTGACAACGGAGGTGGCGCTCGCGATTGCCGGGCGGATGAGTGCCCAATTACAACTCGGCTCGCATGCTTCAAGCGTCAAGATGTTGTTGACTCTTCTGGCCTTAGCGAGTTCCATCCGAGTAGTGCCAATTTTGTACGAAGCATACGCCGCTCAGGTTTATGGGTTTTTGCGAAGCAACTTCTGGACCCAAGCACTGGCGTTCACGCACTGAGGCAGTATGGCAGGCGATAAGAGCGAGAAGCCCACCGCTGAACGACTCCGGAAAGCTCGCGAGGACGGCCAGTTTCTATCTTCCCGCGGGATGTTGACCGCAATTGAATTTACCGTCTTTGCCTGGGTGATCAGCATCGTGGCCCCCGAGCTTTCGATTCGTCTGCAAGCCGGCATGGGCAGGCTTCTCAAGGCGGCTTTTGAAACCAGAGCCGAGATTACATCGCAGAAGTGGATGACTCTATTGCGCGTCGCACTTTTAGATAGCAGTTGGCCCTTGCTCTCGCTTGGGGCAGTTCTATTCGGATCGATGCTTGCTCTTCAGCTTGTGATGACCAGATTGGGCTTTAGCTTCGGCAGGCTGACGCCCAAGCTCGGCAATTTGAATCCCACGTCCAAGTTGTCAGCCCTTCCGCCGCAGAATATTAAGGCTGCGGGCGAGGCGATTTTCATAATTGGAGTATTAGCACTGGCGATCAGCACTTCCTACCAAATCGAAACAGACCTGTACATGAAGATACCCTTCCAGAGTCTGCGGTTAACCGCTTCACAAGTCGGCCAATCGGTTCACAAAGTGCTCTGGCACGCCTGTGCGGTTTTCATTTCTTTGGGTTCAGTTGACTTTGCCGTCCAATATCGCCGTTATATGTCGCAGTTGAAAATGTCAAAACAAGAGATCCGGGAAGAACATCGGCGCAGCGAGGGCGATCCACAGACGAAAATACGGATTCGGAGACTGCGTCGCGACTTACTTCGACACCAAATGATGAAGCAGGTGCCGAAGGCCACTGCCGTAATCGCAAATCCTACTCACTTCGCGGTGGCAATCCGCTACGACATGGAAAGCATGATGTCGCCCGTGGTCGTGGCGAAGGGAAAAAATTGGCTCGCTCTCAGAATCCGGCAAGTCGCGGTCCGGAATGAGGTACCTGTGATTGAGAATCCGCCGCTTGCTCGGGCACTATATGATGCGGCCGAGGTCGGGGGGGCGATATCCCCCCAATTCTACAAAGCAGTAGCCGAAATCCTGGCTTATGTCTACAAAATAATGGGTCATAAATTGCCCTCTTGAAATTGCTGTTCTCTTATAGAAGCTCTCATTCCCATGCCAGCTATGACATCAGCCCCGCCAAGGATTTCGTCGAAGGCGGCCAGTTGGTTTGCCACCCCCAAAATCTCACAACTTTCCGTGCCAGTCGCGGTCTTGGCGATTATTGTTGCTCTGATCACGCCGCTGCCGCCTATTCTCCTGGATCTGATGATCGTACTCGACATCATGATGTCGGTGATCGTTCTCATGGTCACGATGTACATCTTGAAGCCGGTGGAGTTCAATGTTTTCCCTACCGCACTGCTGCTCTTAACTCTGTTCCGGCTTGCCCTAAACGTCAGCTCAGCGCGCCTTATCCTCTTGAACGGGAACGGCGGCACAGCGGCGGCAGGCAACGTCATCGAAGCTTTCGGAAACTTTGTGGTGGGGGGCAACTATGTCATTGGAGCCGTGATATTCCTCATTCTCATTGCCATCCAGTATGTGGTCATCAATCACGGAGCCGTCAGGATCTCCGAGGTCTCAGCCCGATTCACTCTAGATGCACTCCCTGGCAAGCAAATGTCTATAGACGCTGAGATGAATGCTGGACTTATCGACGAAACAGAAGCACGCCGGCGGCGCAAACAATTGGCGGCCGAAGCGGAGTTCTACGGCTCGATGGATGGCGCCTCCAGATTCACCCAGCGGGATGCGATCGCTAGCATTCTCATAACCAGTATCAACATCATCGCCGGCTTTTTGATAGGGGTGCTTCAACACAACATGGAACTCAAGCGAGCACTCCAGACCTACACGGTCTTGACTATCGGCGATGGGCTTGTGACAGTGATCCCAGCATTAATGATATCGGTCTCCGGGGGCTTAATCGTCACGCGCGCCAACTCGGAGAACAGTGTAGGACACCAATTCCAAAACCAACTCTTCGGAAAGAGCGAACCCTTGCTCCTTTCAGCCGGAGTGCTGATCGTTCTAGCTGCATTTCCAGGATTGCCATCAGTGCCTTTCCTTGTCTTCGGCGGTGGACTAGGGGCTGTTGCATGGTTGAAACTCAAAACTGCAGACATCTCCGCGCAAAAGGAGCAAACACTCCCACCAGAAGCACCTAAGGAAGACTTAGAAAGCATGTTACGGGTGGAACCGCTGGCTCTGGAAGTGGGACTTGGGTTGGCAGGTCTGGTGGCAGGCGGCAGGGCTTCACCCTTGCTAAAGCGAATTGCAGGCATCCGGCGGCAGTTCGTGACAAGTCTAGGTTATCTCCTACCCCCCGTTCGAGTTACTGACAATCTCTCCCTTCGTTCCCGGGAGTACCTTGTCCTCTTGAAAGGAAGTGAGATTGGAAGGTTTGAACTCTTATCCGGCAGCGAATTAGCCATCCCCACAAACAAAGCAGATAAGACTTTTCCGGGCCAGGCAACCCGCGAACCGGCCTTCGGACTGCCGGCCCTGTGGGTGGCTGCTGACAAAGCGGACGCTGCCCGGGGTGCTGGCTACACCGTCGTGGACTCGGTAAACGTGATGGGCACCCACTTGGCAGAACTGGTGCGACATCATGCATCGGAGATGTTTTCGCGGCAAGAAGCGAAGTTGTTTTGTGATCGCGTCGCCTCCGAGAACGCAAAGCTCGTAGAAGATTTGGTACCAAAACTGCTCACCTATGGTGCAGTGCAAAAGGTACTTCAGAACTTGTTGCGTGAAGGAGTTTCGATTCGGGACGGACTCACGATCCTCGAAGCACTGGCTGAAGGCGCAGTGACCACGAAAAATCCAGTGCTCCTGACAGAATATACGCGCCAGTCCCTCCGTCGAACCGTCATAAAGCCTTATCTGAACTCAAAAGGTGAGTTGCCGGCCTTCTTCCTGGATCCATCCGTTGAGCAGACCATTGAATCGGCAATTCAACATAGCGAGCTGAATAGCATACTGGTGCTCGCGCCTCAAACCATGCGCGAGATCGTCAACCGTATCGAAAAGAAAATGGAATTCCGGGAGGTACCCACCGTCGTTTTGACATCGTCTGGTGGCCGCTATTTTCTCCGGCAGATAGTAGAGAATCAGTGCCCTAACATTTTCCCGCTCGGCCACAATGAGATTCCTGCAGGAGTCAAGATCGTCTCGCTAGGAGCCATTGGATGAGGATCAAATCGTTTTTTGCTGATTCTGTTCAGGAAGCAATCGATAAAGCACGTACCGAAATTGGGCCGGATGCTATGTTAATGACGTCAAAAGAGACCGCGGCGGGGCTTCGGGCGCTCGGCACGGTTGAGGTGGTCTTTGGCTTGCCCGACGAGTTCACCAGCTCAACTCCTCACGGTCATACCCTGGAATCCGATTTCCCTTCGATCAACCTTCAAACGCACAACACTCACGCCGAGGGGCTTACCCCGGCTAAGTCACTGGATATTGCTAAGGAATTGGCGGAGTTACGTCATCAAATCGAAAGAATCAAGCACTCGGTAAACCAACCAAAGTGTAACGATTCGTTCGGAGTACAAAAGCCCGAAATATCGCTTGATACTATTCAATCTCGCTTAGCTTCGCGCGGCTTATCCGAGGAACTGGCACAAGAGATATGCGACAGCTTGAAGCTGACAACCGGACAGAAGAGTTCAAATTGGCCGGGCGCCAGCGATTCTGAACCACCCTTTCTCCAAACGCACCAGTTGGCTTTGTCGGCAGAACTGGAAAGGCGCCTCCTAGTAGATGATGTGGGGTTAGGACGAAACGGGGACTCGACAAAGACGATTCTATTCGTTGGGCCCCCGGGTTCAGGCAAGACCACGGCGCTGATAAAGCTTAGTTTACGGGTCGCACTCAAGGAACGTCTTCCCGTACACCTCATCTCCGTGGAGGATCATCGAATAGGAAGCTGGACACAGCTTGCGGCTTACGCCCGGATCTCCGGCCTTGGATTCGATACCACCCGTAACGTCAACGCGTTAGACCAACTGATAGCACCACATCTCAATAAAAAGCTGGTCTTAATCGACACTCCCGGATTTGGAACGGCTTCGAGCGACTTCAGATCTCTCTCGCGATGGATAGCCACCTCAAACAACTTGGACGTTCACTTAGTACTTCCGTCAACCCTGCGTACGTCGGTCATCAGCCGGGTACTCGATCGCTTTCGTGAACTTCAGCCGAAGAAACTGATCCTAACAAGATCTGACGAGATAAACAATCTAGGCGAGTTGTTGGACATCGCCATTAGATCAAAGCTATTTCTATCGTATATATCCACGGGTCAGAACATTCCTGAGGATATTCAGCAGGCGTGCAAGATTGATTTACTCGCTTACTTGAATCCGGATCAGTCCTCTGAAGCAGCTCGATATGTCGCCTAACTTGGCTACTCAAACAAACCAGGAGGAGCCTTAACTAGACGACATGTACACCTACGCTGCGCCAGACCGCACTTCCGAAGAGCGCGACTCGCTCATTTTGGAACACTTGCCCCAAGTTCACTGGATTGCTTCTCGGATTCATGAAAAGTTGCCAACAAGTGTCGACTTGGATGATCTGATCTCAGCGGGAATTGTTGGATTGGTAGCGGCTGTGGATAACTTCGACCCGTCCCACAATGCCTCGCTCAGGACCTATGCCGAGTACAAGATTCGAGGCGCGATTCTAGATAGTATCCGCGGTTTGGACGGTATCCCGGCGCACAAACGAAAACGGGTTAAGCAGGTTCAGCAAGCAATCGCCGCCGCTGAGCGGAAACTGCAACGAAGTCCTGACGAGCAAGAGATAGCAAGTGAACTCGGCATAAGTCTCGCTGACTACCATCGTTGGGTGGTGGAGCTTCAGGGCGTTTCGCTGGGTAGCCTCGAAATCATCGAAAACGGCGAAGAACTCAATCTACTGAAGTTCGTTAGCGGTGACGAGGAGGAATCGCCCGCGCGGATTTTGGAACGGAATGAGCTGGAGAAGGTGATTGCGGCAGGGATGAAAACTGTCCCCGACAACGAGAGACTCGTGCTTAGTCTCTACTACAAGGAAGAGCTGAACCTCAAGGAAATTGCTTCGATCATGGATCTACACATTACACGTATTTCCCAGTTGAGAGCACAAGGAGTGCTGCGTCTCAGGTCTTATCTGGAACTTAAATGGCCGGGAGGCAAGGTACGAGGTTCATGAGCACGGCACAATATTCGGCCACAAAGCCGAACGCGACTTTCTTTGCGGAAGGGTGTGCTTCATGAATGCGACTGTCTTCCACTTTTCTGCGGCTTATTCTGTCGCATTCCTTACCGCTGCCGGTTCCACTATTGTTGCCCTCGCCCTTGTGTTTTGGGTATTCAAGTCTAGGATCGACACTTGTAAACACCAGGTAGCCCATCAAGCGGAGACCATCAGGAGGCTTTCCTCGGAGCTTGAAGTGCAACATCTCTTGGTCAGACAGTTGGCGGCCGACATCGAGGAAATGCGCTTACACCCACTAGAGAATCGAGAGCTAACCGGCGGCCGCTCCTGCTACGGCGGGTATCTGCCCGTAACTCCAGACTTGCAAAACCAAATCCTCCGCCGCTTCCAACAGGGTCAGCCAGCGGCAACAATCGCATCCGAGTTTAACGTCCCCCAAAGCGAGGTTGAATTACTCTTGAAGATTCGGGATTTGAAATGGCTGGATTTCGACCCGGCCGTAAATCGATGAACCTCTCATGTTTGCCAATGATTCGACCGATAAGCGATTTGTACTCTAAATCGGCTTGCGGTTCGAAAGGCCTCAAAGCCGGTACCGCTGAATGAATCAACGTCAGGGCGAATAGATGATAACAATTGGAAACAATGGCGGTGAAGGACTAAGCCGAACTTCCGTTAGCAAGCTGCGAGGAATCGCTGCCGACGAAGCCACATCCTCTGAGCAAACCGGATCCAAATCCGACAGCGTAAATCTTTCAAATGCAGCCGAATTAATACGGCTGGCAAAGACGGCAACGAGTCCGAACCAGCTGAATCTGCAGGCGCTGAGCGCCACCGTGAGGTCGGGGCAATACCGCTCCGAGCCTGCGCAGATAAGCAGGGCAATCGTGGAGGGCCACCTCACCACATGATGCCCGGGCTGAACTCACTAGAGGAGCTAAATGAATGAGCGATCTACTCACAACGCTTTTAGCCACGTTGGCTGAGGAATTAGCCTTAGTCATCGACTGTGCGATAGCGGATCCACTGCAGTTAACGGCCTGTTCTTTTTCCCGGGTTGAATCTGCGTGTCAGAAGCTCATATGCTGTTCCCAAATCAGCTTACCAACGACTCAAAACGATCTATACGAAGCAAACAGGCTCGTTTGGACGGTTCGGCAGCGCTCTGGAAGACTGAAAATGCTCCTAGAGAGCGCTTTCCGGTTCTATACTGCGTGCCTATTTTCCTCACCTCTCCCTTTTCTCGCGTATGGCGTACAGGGTGAATGGGCCGCCGAGTCCTGTGACAGCGTCTTTTCCGTCGCGTACTGAACCAAATAAATGGGAGAACTCGATCGAACGCTTTCAGAAGTGTACGGCTCCGACGTGCTCGGAAGGTAGTTAAAGCACCCTTTGGGAAGCCATTCGAAAGGAGGAAACGCAATTGTCCCCGTTGTCAGCTTCATTAACAAATGCCAGCAATGCTTTGGACGTCCTGAGCCAGGCTATCGGGGTGATACAGAACAACGTTTCCAATGCATCAACGCCTGGATATGTCACTCAAACCTTGAATATGACGGCCAGTCCATTCAATGCGTCGGGCAATCTAGCAGGTGGTGTGCAAGCAAATGGAATCTCCGACGGCCGGAGTGTCGCCGCTGAACAGGCGGTTTGGAGTGCGAACGAGCAGGCCGGCCAGAGCGCCCAAGAGGCGTCGAGCCTGAGTTCGCTGCAAAACTTCTTTAATGTCTCTGGCACTTCGGGCTTGCCTGCGGCTTTGAGCAGCCTTTACTCGGCCTTTTCCAGCTGGAGCTCCAATCCGGCGGATACCGTTAGTCGCCAGCAAGTCATCACCGCCGCGAGTGATTTCGCCCAATCCGTCAACGAGACTGCTAATAACGTCGTACAACTGCAAACTCAAACAGACAATCAGATTTCGAGCGCACTTGATCAAGTCAATTCTTTAACAGCCCAGATCTCTGGCCTCAATGCAGCGATTCAGAAAAGCGGCAACCGTGATGCAGGAGCGGAGAGCCAACTATACAACTCGCTGGAACAGCTCTCGGGCATTGTGCCCATTGTAGTGCAAACCGCTCCCGACGGCTCGGCAACCGTACTTCTGAAGGGACAGTATCCGCTTGTGGAAGGTGACGAAGTCAAACCTCTGCAAATCGGACAGGACACGGAACCGGTCATTCAAAATCCGAGCGCCACTCCCCACGCCACTGTCCTGACCGCCGGTGGCCAAGACGTTACGTCCCTGGTGAATGAAGGACAACTTGGAGGGTTGCTTTCTTTTCGGAACACGACACTAGCATCCGTCATCGGCGATCCATCACAACAGGGAAGTCTGAATCAGTTGGCGCAAAGCGTGGCGGACACCGTCAATCAGATTTTGAACGCCGGACAGATCAGCGCTGGTCCTCCTGCTGTTCCCGGTCAGCCGCTGTTCACATACGGCTCCCCAACTCAGGCCGCGGGTACGCTCTCAGTGACGGGCATCTCGCCATCACAGTTAGCAGCCATATCGACCACCCCAACTGCCTCCGCAAATGGCACGGCAGTTCAGCTGGCCGCACTGTCTACAGCCACAGCGATTAACGGGACAACCTTTACGGGATTTTATAGCGATATTGCGTCAGAAATAGGGCAAGCTCAAGTCCAGGCATCTGCTAACAATGAGGCTCAGGCTCAGATATTGAGTCAGGCGCAAAATATGCGAGCCCAGATCTCAGGCGTGTCGCTCAATCAACAAGCCTCGCTCCTCCTGCAATATCAACAGTCTTACCAGGCAGCTGCCGAGGTCATTTCAACCATCAATCAAGTGACTCAGAGTCTATTAACCACCATGCAGCAAGTACTCGCTTAGCACCTATTCGTCTTATACATAGGAATAACTGATATAACCTCCCGCACGAGAGGCTCACATAAGGATACAAACATGCTATCTGGATTAGCGGCGTTCAATTCCACTTTCCTCCTAGACCTAAATGCGACCGAAAATAATCTAACGCAAATCAACAAGCAGATCAGTTCGGGCACTCGGGTCAACCAGGCGTCCGATGATCCGGCGGCTATTGCCTCCATCCTGAGTGACCAAGATCAAATCGCACAGACGACTCAGGTTCAAACAAATCTGCAGCTGGCCGCCACTCACACGAATGCGGCTGATCAGGCGCTATCGTCGGCAGCCAGTCTTCTAAACCAACTCACCTCCATTGCAACGCAAGGCGCCACCAGCAGTAGCACGGCAACCACACGGGCAATTCTGGGTCAACAGGTAAAGGGTATCGAACAGCAACTCGTGAACCTTGCGAATACGTCTATTGGAGGACGCTATATTTTCGGCGGAGATAACCCGTCCATAGCGCCTTACACGTTTAGTGATGCGAACGGCGCCGTACCGTCTGGTTCCGCGTCCAACACGCTCACCATTCAGGATGCCAATGGGCAGACAATCGTCCCAACAATGACTGCCCAAAAAATCTTCGACCTTCGGAATGAGGATGGAACACCTGCTACTGGTAATCTTTTCCAGGCCGCTTTCGCGCTTGGTCAGGCGCTGTTGAATAGCGATCAACCAGGCATTCAGGCATCGGTTAGCTCCTTAGGCGCTGCTTCTGTCCAACTTGAGCAAGCGACAGCTTTCTATGGCAACACAGAAAACTGGATTCAAAATGCAACAGCTAAAGCCACTTCGACCTTGACGGACCTGCAAACTGAAGTGAGTAGCCTGAAGGATACCGACATTGCTGCGGCCGCAACACAACTCACAACTGAGCAGACCGCTCTGCAAGCCGCCCTGGCAGCGCATGGAAGCCTGTCGGTGAAGTCACTCTTCGATTACATGGCGTAGCAAATTGGAACAGCCAACATGATAAGAGTGACGTAGCTGCTGACCTGTTTGTCTCTCTTTGAACGATGCCGAAGGCTTACTTGACTGCTTAAGCTGAGGGTCTCGGTTCTTTTCCGAACTCCAGATCGATCTGAGTGCCGAAACGAACCAAGACCAACAGAGTCGCCTCCAGACTTGATTGAAACTTGGGAAGGGAGCGCGGCCCTTGCCGGGAGCGTTGTCGTTCACCGTCTAGGCTCGCTGCCGGACGGCCAGTCAACTGAACCTCCAGACCGCTTTAGCGTTTCCACTGAAGACTGCGCAATCGATTTCGCCGACGGCTTGAGGAACTCCTGGCTGGTCGACAGACCGAAGCAGCCATTACCTGGTTTCATATGCCTGTGCTTGTTGTGAGCGAGAGCACGACTAATTGGCAAGAGGATTGCCTAAGTATTTCTTGAGAGCCAGTTCCAAGCCGGCGATCAGCCCGGCGAACTGCTAAGGAGACTCTTATGATTTCTATTCAAACAAACGTCGACTCCCTCATCGCACAGAGCAATCTCAGCCTTGACAATCAGTTTCAAAGTAATACTATTCAGCAATTAACGTCGGGCTACCGCATCAATAAGAGTGGCGACGATGCCGCCGGTCTCGCGATTGCGAACGGCTACCAGAGCCAGATCGCTGAGCTCACGCAGGGCATCAACAATGCAAACAATGGCGTGAGCCAATTGCAGATCGTTGATGGCGGCCTAAGCAATATCTCTACTATTCTGGACCGTCTAAAAACGCTTGCCACCGAATCCGCTTCTTCCACCTTTACGGGAGATCGGAGCACGCTGAACAATGAATATACCGGACTCCTGTCGGAAATCACGCGCCAGGCAACGAACATCAATTTAAACGCCGGCGGCACATTCAACAATGCTTTGAGTGTATTCATTGGCGGTGGTGCTTCGCAAGGTACTTCCAATACCGTCAACATAGACCTTAGTGGCACAGGCAATGCCGTCGATGCCACCAGTCTCGGCCTGGCTAGCACGAACGTCCTTGGCGGTGGCGTCACTTTCGGCGCAGGGAATACGCAGCGGCTTGATGCGCCAGGGGGCCTATACCTTAACGGTGCTGCCTCGACCGCTAAAGAGACATTCGTTTTTAACTTATATGCGAACGGCCAGGCAACAACGCTTACGACCACGATTGTCGGCGGGCATGGGACAGGCATCTCTTCAAGCGATATCCTGAGTCAATTCAACTCGAAGCTGAGCGCCTATGGACTGAGCGCTAGCCTCGACAGCCAGGGAACTCTTCAATTCAGTGGCGCCACAGCCTTTAACGTCGAAGATAAGTCTTCGGCGCCTAGCCTTATCAGCTCTACGACGGATAGCACCGCCAACAATTCCAGCAACTATGTCTTGGATGGGCAGACTGCGGCCGCTGCCAGCGGTATTCTTCCGCAAGCCGGCAATAGTGAAGAGCTACAGTTCCAGGTTGGAAATTCCCAGGTAGCAGTGACGTTAACCACGGCTAATGCCAGTACAATTCCGCTCGCCATTCAAACCATCAATGCCGCCACAGCGAAATACGGCCTATTCGCAATTGCACAATCCACTGGTGCTTCCGGGAACGTTGGCATCGAGTTCCAGAGTGCTTCTAACTTTTCAGTCAATAGTACGCTTAGCAGCGGCAATACCAGCGGCATATTTAGCACTACTTCCAGCTACAACACTCCCAATACAGCCGCGACAGGCACGGCTACAAATGCTTCCGCGGCGATTACCGCAATCGACGCCGCAATCAGCAATCTGGGACTGGTGCAGGGTGTTGTCGGCGCCGGTGAAAACAAGCTTCAATATGCCATCAGCTTGGCTCAGTCTCAAATCACCAACTTCTCCGCGGCGGAAAGCCAGATCAAAGATGCCAACGTGGCGGCCGAGGCCGCCAATCTTAGCAAATCCCAGGTGCTTTCTCAAACCGCAGTGGCGGCCTTGGCGCAGGCCAATTCAGAGCCGCAAGCGGTTCTCAAGCTCCTGCAGGGTTAGGTTTCCCGCCGGCCCAAGCCGCACAGTCGCACGATACCGCTCCTCTATTTCTCTAATCTTCGCTAAAAGGAGCGACATGCTTTATGAAGGCCAAATGGAAGCCATGCCCTATTGGCCGGGAACAAACCCAAGGAAGGTCTCATGATTTCAATTCAAACCAACGTTGACTCCCTCATTGCGCAACGCAACTTGAGCGTCGACAACCAGTTTCAGAGCAATACCATTCAACAATTAACTTCTGGTAGCCGCATCAATAAAAGCGGCGATGACGCAGCCGGACTCGCCATTGCAAATGCATACCAAAGCCAGATCGGTGAATTGACGCAAGGCGTCAACAACGCAAACAACGGCGTCAGTCAGCTGCAGATTGTGGACGGCGGATTAAGTAACATTTCCACCATTCTGAATCGGCTGAAGACACTGGCAACCGAGTCGGCCTCGTCTACTTTCACGGGCGACCGCAGTACGTTAAACAATGAGTATTCAGGGCTACTTTCTGAAGTCACCCGTCAGGCCACCAACATCAACTTGAATGCCGCCGGAAGCTTTAACACCAACCTCAATGTCTTCATCGGAGGCGGCTCGGACTCTGGAACTTCAAATTCGATATCGATTGACTTAAGTGGGTCGGCCAATGCGGTGGACGCCACCAGTCTCGGATTGAACAATACGAACGTACTCGGCGGCGGCGTTACTTTTAATGGCAATAAAGCCCGCTTGGATGCACCTGGCGGAGCTTACCTGACAGGTACTTCTTCCACGACAGCAAAAGAAACCTTCGCGTTTAATATTTATGCGAATGGTCAGGCAACCACCCTAACCACCACTATTGTAGGTGGCCATGGTGCGGGCATCTCTGCCAGTGACATTTTGAATCAGTTCAACTCCAAATTGAGCTCTTATGGAATTACGGCCAGCCTCGACGGTAACGGGACGCTGCAATTTAGCGGAGCCACAGCCTTCAACGTCCAAGATGAAGCATCCACAAAGACACTCATTAGTGCCTCGGGCCAAGCGACTGCAAGCAACAGCAGTAATTATCTCCTGGATGGACTATCGGCCGCTTCAGCCGCCAGTCTGCTGCCCGCCACCGGCGGCAGCGAAGAACTCCAATTTCAGATTGGGAATGCTACCGCGACGGTCACACTAACAACCGCCAACGCGGCTAGCATTCCTCAAGCGCTTCAAACAATCAACGCAGCCACTTCAAAGTATGGTCTGTACGCAATTGCTCAGTCCAACTCAAGTGGCAACCTTGGCATCGAGTTCCAAAGCTCTTCCACGTTTTCGGTCAATAGCACGCTCAGCAGTGGCAGCGCCGGAGGAATCTTCGGCGCCAGTTCTAGCTACCAAGTGTCTGCCGGACCCTCAGAGGGCACGACTAATAACGCCACGGCTGCCATTTCCGCCATCGATAATGCTATCGGCAATCTCGGGCTGGTACAAGGCGTAGTCGGCGCAGGCGAAAATAAGCTGCAATATGCAATCAGCTTGGCCCAGTCCCAAATCACAAACTTTTCGGCGGCTCAAAGTCAGCTGAAAGACGCGGACGTGGCAGCCGAAGCGGCAAACTTAAGCAAGTCCCAGGTGCTCACGCAGACTGCGATCGCAGCGCTCGCGCAGGCTAATTCCGAACCTCAATCCGTCCTGAAGCTACTTCAATAATGTTGATTGATTTCATCCGCCAGACTGCTGTTCCGTAGCAGTCTGGCTTCCTAGAGGGCTGTACATGTCAACCACTCCGACTTCCCTTGCCGGCAATTATTTTGCCGGGCAGAGTACGTATTCGGCACAGTTAAATAACGTGATAGCTCACGCTGTGGCTACTGCTACGCTTCCGATAACCATACTTCAGAACCAGCAAGGCACTCTGTCAAGCCAGCAGGCTGAAATTCAGACGCTTGGAAGTGATTTTGAAGCCGTTCAAACTGCCATCAATTCCTTAAACACGGCGGTTGCAAGTAATTCCTACTCGGCGCTGGTAAGTACTCCTTCAATTGCAACTGCCTCCGTTTCATCCGGCGCTCTCGCGGGCTCATATACTCTGAACGTCACGAGCCTCGGTTCTCAAACGACTACGATAAGCAACACAGCCCTTGCTGTCTCAGATCCTGCCGGCTCTAATATCTCTTCCTCCAACAATTTCACTTTGACGGTGAACGGATCGAATTACAAGCTAACGCCTTCGGCGAATAATCTTGACGCCCTGGTCCAAGCCATAAACACCAGTGGGGCTGCCGTACAGGCGACTGTCGTGAATTTGGGCGGATCGGCTACTCCCAATTATCAACTCTCAGTGCAGAGTACGCAATATACACGAGACGACATCGCGCTCAGTGATGGAACCGGAAATCTTTTGAACACCCTGAGCCCGGGCTCACCCGTTACATACGAGATCAACGGAGAAACTTCAACGCAGACAGCTAGCTCGAGAAGTATTTCGCTGTCGACAGGCTTAACTGCGCAAGTACTCAATACTGGAACCACCAGCATAACTGTCTCGCAAGACAGCAGCGGGATTTCCAGTGCTTTATCAAGTCTTGTAACGGCATATAACGCAGCCACCGCTCATCTGAGCAACAACCGCGGCCAAGGACAGGGAGCGCTGGTCGGCGATCCCTTGATCTCAGAACTTCAGACCGCGCTTGACTCGATTGCGAACTACACATCGTCCTCTTCCGGATCAGGCGCACTTACGAGTCTCGGAGTCAGCTTCAATACAAACGGCCAACTCGCATTCGATCAAAGCGCCTTCGACGCTGCTTCACTCAATAGCAGCGTGACTTTTCTCGGCTCCGAAACAGGCGGGGGTTTCCTGCTGAGCGCCTACAACACTTTGTCCAGTCTCACCGATAGCACGACTGGGATAATTACACAAGCGGGCAATAGCATCGGTTCTTCAATCACGAACCTTTCACAAGAGATCTCGACTAAACAGAGCCAAGTTACTCAATTGCAGTCCTCGCTGACCCTTCAAATGGAAGCCGCAGACGCGGCCATTGCCTCCTTGAACAATCAACTGAGCCAGGTGACTGAATTATTTGCGGCTGAGACGCTGCAATCACAAAGCCTGAATGGAAGAGGATGAACGGAGAAGAGCTAAGCGTCTCTATCGTTAATCGGGACTTCGCGCGCGCGCAAGATTTAATCGCGGCCTGGGGAGATCGCGTCCGGCAGTTGATACGGCAGGCTCCAGATTACGCGGAACGAAAACGAATCTATGATAGCGCTCGCTCATTTGCAGCAAGTCAGCTCCTCCTGGCCCAGGTGATTCGCGCTCAAATGGCCGCCGATTTGGATGCCAATTCGGCATGCATCGTTTACGCCAATGCCGATTCAGAACGGCATCACTGGCAGATGAGGGGGTGAAGAAGCCAGTCAAGATCTTGACGGAGCAATGCTTGGCGTCAGGTTGCGCGCCCTTTCCAGCTTGGCCTTTGAGTTGCTACATAACGGCTGAGTAATTATGTTGGATACGCTTTCAAACAAACTAGACCATTACATGACCTTGCTGAGCGTACGGCAAAGACTTGTAGCATCGAACGTTGCAAATGCCGACACACCAGACTACAAGACGCAGGATATCGACTTTGAGGGAGAGTTCCGGCGGTCGATGACGGAGCGAGAACCAGCCCTTTCCGTCGCGAATGTGCCTGGGCTCCGGGTGAAAGCAGACGGAAATAACGTGGACCTGGATCGCGAATCTAGACTCCTTTCGGAAAACGCGATCCGGTTTAACGTTGCGTCTAACCTGCTTCGAGGACAAATTAAGACGTTGCGACTGGCGATCAGCGGCGGGGGCAGCGGGTCATGAGTCTTTTCAATTCTCTATCCGTCAGCGCCTCCGGCATGACGGCGGAACGTCAACGCGCGGAAGTGCTCGTTGAAAACATCGCCAATGCAGATACCACAAGAACGGCGACGGGGGGGCCTTATCGAAGGCAGGACGTTGTGTTCCAGACGCAGGATGTTACATCTCCCTTCTCTTCCATATTCGACACCCAATTGACTTCGCAGGGCTCAGGGGTGGGAATAACCCAGGTCCTTACAGATCAATCCGAACCCGACCGTCGCTACATGCCAGGCCATCCCGATGCAGACAAAGACGGTTACGTCGCTTTCCCAAAGATAAACCCGGCGGAAGATATGGTCGACCTCCTCGGCGCGTCTCGTTCCTATCAGGCTAATGTTTCAGCGATCTCCGCCGTGAAGGACATGATCCAAAGATCTATTGACCTCTTCAAATAAGGAATCTGCCATGTCCGTCACTGTTCCGCCTATCCAACCCTTGTCGACTGCGTTCAGGCCAGATGTTTCCGATATCTCGGGTCTGGCGCCGTCGGTCGGTTTCCAGACAATGTTCCAAAACGCGATCTCAAACGTGGAGTCATCTTCAGCACAGGCCGATGCCGCCGTCTCAAGCTACCTGTCCGGCGGCAATCAGGAATTACACTCGACCATTCTCGCTACGCAAAATGCAGACTTGAATTTTGAGATGTTTATGCAGGTTCGCAACAAAGTTGTTTCTGCTTACGAAGAGATTATGCGAATGCAGATCTGAGAAACAACTTTGCATTCAATTTTAATTCATTAATGAGTAAGTCCCGCTCCGATGGATCAATTCAAAAAGCTCTTCGCCACGCTCTCGCTTGCCCAAAAGATTGGACTCGCAGCGGTCGTCCTCGCCTTAGCTGCCGGAATCCCGATTTTTACGAAATGGCAGCACGAAAGCAGTTTCAAGCCGCTGGTCACCGGAATGGCCCCGGAAGACGCGGGAGAAATTGTCACGAAGCTAAAGGAAGGTGGTATCGAACACCGGCTTTCGGACAACGGGGCTTCCATTTTGGTGCCGGCGGACAAAGTAGATGAAGTACGCCTCGAACTTGCCACCGCAGGCCTCCCTAGGACAGGCCGCATCGGCTATGAACTGTTCGATAAAACGAACCTCAGCTTGACCGATTACACCGAGCATGTGAACTATTTGCGCGCACTGGAGGGTGAGTTGGAAAAGACCATCAAATCCATAAGCGCAATCGAACAGGCGCGCGTACATGTAGTTTTGCCCAAGGACTCGGTCTTCCTGGACGCGCGCGAGCCTGCAAAAGCAAGCGTTCTCGTAAGGGTCCGACCGGGCGTTCGCCTGTTGCCCCAAAATGTGACAGCAATCGCCAACCTGGTCGCGGGAGCGGTAGAGAGCCTCTCGCCTGATGCAGTTTCGATTGTCGACATGCAGGGAAACCTGCTTAGTAAGAGTCGCAAAAAGACCTTGGACTCCTCCGAAGCAGCCGAAAATACCCTTGAATATAAGGAACAAGTAGAAAAGGATTTAACATCCAAGGTGGAGGCCACCCTTACTCCCTTGCTCGGTGAAGGGAAATTCCGGATTGGAATTAACGCTGACTGCGATTTTTCTACCAGCGAACAGACAGACGAAGTATACGATCCCTCTCGCTCTGTCATGTCAGGCTCACAAAAAACCGAGGACTTTTCGCAAGGTGCGCTACCCGGTGGGGTTCCAGGAACGCCTTCGAACTTGCCTCGGTCACAAATCAAAGCACAGGCTAACGCAGCCGCAGGACCGAGTGGAACATCCGTGTCCAGGCGAACTGAGAACGTTTCTTTTGAGACTTCTCGTACTGTGCGGCAGGTTAAGACGCCTCGCGGGATTGTGAAGAAGCTTTCCGCAGCGCTGCTGATTGACCAGGACGTGGAATGGCAGGGAACGGGGAAAATACGCAAAAGAGTACTCATCCCCCCAGCCCCGGAAAGGGTCAAGGCCATTCATGACGTGGTGGCGGGGGTTCTAGGCATCTCAACAGACCGCGGGGATCAATTAGTGGTGGAGACGCTTCCGTTTGAGCAGACGCGAAATACGGAAGAACTCACCGGAGGCAATGTGGAGAGCCTGCCAGAGCATACGAACGGGATCACACGATTACTCGGGAATAAGGCGTTTCTTTTTGGGGGTGCTGGTGGTCTGGTGATGATCGTCGCCCTAAGCGTTTTCCTTTTTCGCCGGGCCAAGACTTCGTCGGCAAGCATACACCATCAGGATCGTCCCGTGATCTTGCCGGGCAACGCACAAAGCCAGCGCCCGGATCTGGTTGGGCCCACAAATAGCGCCAGTGGATCGCAGCAGGCCGAGAACGAGGGCCAGATGAAACATGGCAATACGAAGGAGCTTGATGAAGCCGCACTAACTTTGCAACTACCCGAAATGACAAGCCAGAGCAAGACTCTGTTAGATAGGCTCCGCAAAACTGTTCACCAAGACCCAGATAGTGCCGCGAACGTGATCCGAGGCTGGCTGGCAGAGGAATGACAAGGCCAAGAGTGTTGTGCAGATTGGTGGACGAGGCAACCGAGGCGGAAGAACTTGCCTGGCAGCAACTAGACTCCAGGAGTTCGAGTAAACCCGTAGCAGACCTCCGGGTTACCGGCAGGTCGACAAACGCCGCTGAGGAAAATTCAATTTCGATCCCCCACACCCTAGCTGACGCGGAAAGCTCAAAACAGCGGTCAGCCGAATTGGAGGCACAACACAATCGCGAACTGGAGAAAGCACGTCAAAGCGGAGTAGAGCAAGGATTTCGACAAGCGCGCCAGGAAGCTTCGGCGGAGATGGAAGGTGCGCTAGATCGTCTGGCCTGCTCTATTCAAGAAATCACACAGGTGAAAAGAAAGGCGCGGAACGAGGCAGAAGGCGAACTGGTGATGCTGACCCTGGCAATTGCCCGCCGCATTCTGCATCGAGAGGTGATGACAGACCCTGACTCGCTTCATGGACTTGTGCACGCCGCTCTACAAAAATTGCAGAATCGAGAAATTCTCAAAATACGAGTGTTTCCTGCGGGCGTGCCGACCGTTAGGGCTGCAGTGGAGCGCAGAGGGGGCTTGTCCAATATCGAAATTATGGGAGACCCAGCTTTGGAGACCGGCGGCGTAATTGTCGAAACGTCTCTTGGTGAACTGGATGCCTCCGTCGAAACGCAGTTGAAAGAAATCGAGCGCGGATTTGCCGACCGGCTCGGTCACTGGTAGCCGGGGGAGATTATTTCCATGTATCAGCAGACAAACAGACAAGTGATCACCGCCGATCCTTTGCATTCACCGCTTGACTTGAGCCGGTTTCAAACTGCTTTGGCGGGGATGGATTTGATGCGTTGGCGCGGAATTGTTACTGATGTCACCGGCTTCGTCATCGAATCGAAAGGACCATCGTCGCCTGTTGGAGGATTCTGCGAAATCGTCGCGGCGAATGGACGCGTGATTCGGACTCAAGTAGCGGGTTTTCGCAATGGGCGGATTCTTTCCATCCCGCTTGAGGAGATCGATGGCCTCGAGCCGGGGGATTCCATCTATGCACGTTCAGATGACGCCCAGGTTTCTGTTGGACCGGATCTGTTGGGGAGGGTGCTCGATGGTTTCGGCCGCCCGATGGATGGAGGCGCACCGATTGAAGCTGAAGCAAAGTACCAGCTGTTTGCAACACCGCCCGGTCCTCTCGAACGAGAGCACATTAGGATTCCACTCGTTACCGGTATAAGAGCCATCGATAGCATGCTCCCTTGCGGACTGGGCCAGCGGATTGGTCTCTTCGGCGGCAGCGGTGTGGGGAAGAGCACGCTGCTTGGCGCCATGTCGAGACAAAACTCTGCCGACGTTACAGTGATTGCGCTGATCGGCGAGCGAAATCGTGAGGTGCGAGGGTTTCTCGAACAAGAACTGGGGCCAGAGGGGCGAAAGCGGTCCGTCGTGGTTTGCGCTACCAGCGACCGTCCAGCGCCTTTGCGGGTGCGGGCGTGTTTTGTTGCGATTGCTATCGCTGAATACTTTCGGGATCAGGGGAAAAACGTTCTGCTGGTAATGGACTCAGTCACCCGGTTAGCCATGGCACAGCGGGAGATTGGTCTGGCTGCTGGTGAACCGCCCAGCCAAAAGGGCTATACGCCGTCTGTGTTTTCGATTCTGCCGAAAATGTTTGAGCGCGCCGGCAATTTCAAAAAGGGCAGCATTACCGGATTTTTCACCGTGCTTGTGGAAGGTGATGATCTGAATGAGCCGATCACTGACACGGCACGCGGGATTCTGGACGGCCACATCGTTCTCTCGCGCCAGTTGGGAGCCGCCGGCCACTATCCGGCCATCGATGTGTTGGCGTCGATTTCGCGTGTGGCTTCCCAGGTAGCTGAACCCGACCATTTGAAGCACGCGAGAAAGTTGCGCGAAGCTCTATCCACCTATCAACAATCGGAGGACCTGATTTCGCTGGGCGCTTACGTCTCGGGGACAAATTCCAAATTGGATTCGAGCATTAAGACGCGTGATCGGGTGCTGCAGTTTCTGAGGCAGGAAGCAAGTGAAAAATCCGAGTTGCCGCAAACGTTGAGCAGACTCAAGGAGATTGCAGGGGCGTTGGCGTGAAGAAGTTTAACTTTCGCCTGGAATCTGTTTTGCGGCTGCGAGAAACTCAGTTGAATATTCAGAAAAACCGGCTACAGCAACTTCTTGCAGAATGTGCGAAGTTGGAGCGAAATCTGAGTTCGATTGCGGAAGAGAGGCGCGAGGCGGCGACTTGGGTAGGGAACTTATCTGTGGCCACCAGCAGCGACATGAGAGCCCTTTCGGCGTTCGTGCTTGGATCGAAATCTAGAGAGTCGACGCTGCGCCAGGCGATTGAAGGCTGCGAAGCCGATATCGCCGACCAAAGGGGCCGCACTATGATTGCTGAGCGCAACCGGAGATTGCTGCTGAATTTGAAGTCTAGGAAGCAGATGGAATGGCAGAAGGAGTTCGAGAAAGAGTTGGAGCACACGGCACAAGAAGCCTGGCAGTCCTTGGCGCGCTCGTAAGTGGAGCAAAAAAGGAACACCTAGGCAAAATTTTGGCGTCATTATCCTAACGTTTTCGACTGATCAACCGATAGTCAATCAGATGAGGAAAGATGGCTATCAGACTTCTTTGGATCGGTTCCGATTTCGTCCCGGATTTGCCGGCGATTGAGATTGATACCTATAGCAGGTTAGAGTCGGCGCTCGCTGCGCTCGTTGGGGATCAATATGATCTCGCGATGATCAGCATCGGGAGTATTGAGCACGGCGGAAAACGGGAAGTGGAAGCTCTTTTGTCGGGTTGCGATGTCCCAGTCATCGTACATTGCTCGAGGGGGTCGATCGATGAGGCCCTTGAGCTTATGCAACGCGGAGCTTTCCATGTCTTTATAGGTGACATCGAAGCGGCTAAATTACTAAAACAGATCGAGCGAGTTCGCATCTCAGCTCAATTCCGAACCGAAGTGGAACAAGCTGCCGGTTGGCGCAAACTCGTGATCGGCCAAAGCCGGTCCATTTTGCAAGTTTGCGAACTGATCGAACTGGCAGCGGCAAAACGCTGCACCATTTTGATTAGCGGTGAGACGGGAACCGGCAAAGAGGTAATCGCCAAAGCCATTCATGCGGCGAGTAATCGCGCTTCACAGCAACTGGTGTGCGTGAACTGTACTGCACTACCGGCGAGTCTGGTGGAGAGCGAGTTGTTCGGGCATGCAAAAGGGGCATTCACGGGTGCTCACGCCAGCCGATTGGGCCGCTTCGAACAGGCGCACAGGGGAACGATTTTTCTGGACGAGATTGGAGATCTACCCATCGATGCACAATCAAAACTGCTGCGTGTGCTGCAGGAACAGGAATTTCAACGAGTCGGAAGTTCAGAGAATGTCCGAGTGGATGTTCGAGTGATCGCTGCGACCAATGTGGACTTGGAACAGGCCATAAAGGAAAAGCGGTTCAGGGAGGATCTTTACTATCGATTGAATGTGGTCCCAATTCACCTGCCGCCCTTAAGAAATCGTCGCGAAGACATTCCCCGATTGATTCGGTTCTTTATTGAAAAAATAAGTGCAGCGGAATGTTCGCAACCGAAGCAGATTAGCGAAGAGGCGATCGAATATCTTCAGCAACTAGACTGGCCTGGAAATGTCCGACAGCTGGAGCATGCAGTTCAAAGGGCATTTGTACTGAGCGGTGATCGATATCTGCTCACTCCTCGCGACTTTAAGAGTTATGAATTCCGATCCGCTGATTTCGAGCCCCAGCCACGGGCCGCCGTGAACTTTTCTCCTGAAGGTATCAATTTCGACGCAGTGGTGAACAATATCGAATTGTCACTGCTTGACCAGGCGCTTAAGATGTCCGGGGGTAACAAAGCTCGAGCAGCGGACTTGCTGGGTGTGAAACGTACAACGCTACTCGCCAAGATGAAAGCCCTGAATTATCCTCGTGAAAACTGCGCTTAAGCAATCTGTACTATGCTGATCGGTTGAACTGATATGCAAAAACCAACTCGCCGCAAGTTCGGAAAATCGGTAGCTGCTACGCCGTTGATTGCTGCGGCGACCGCATTTCCAAAGGCTGCCTCCGCTCAAGGATCTCCGAATGGACTCAGCTTTCCGGCTAATTTCAAGTGGGGCTGCGCAACGGCCGCGTATCAGATTGAAGGTGCCGCTAACGAGGATGGCCGCGGCCCCTCTATCTGGGATAAGTTTTCGCACACGCCGGGCAAGACGTTTCATGGCGAGACGGGCGATGTGGCGGACGACTCCTACCACCTATATAAGGAGGATGTGGCGCTGCTGAAAAACCTGGGTGTGACGGTTTACCGGATGTCCATTTCCTGGTCGCGCGTTTTTCCGGATGGCACGGGGAAGCCGAACGGCAAAGGTCTGGATTACTATAAGCGCGTTATCGATGAATTGCGGAGCAGCGGGATCGACCCATATGTGACGCTCTTTCATTGGGATTTGCCGGCTTCTTTTCCCAATGGATGGCAATCTCGCGACACGGCAAAGGCTTTCGGGGATTACGCTGCGTTTATTTCTCGAGAGCTTTCGGACCGCGTGAATCACTTCTTTACGACCAATGAGTTTGTCTGCTTCACGGATCTGAGCTATAAGATTGGGCAGTTTGCCCCCGGTCTTAAGTTGGGCGCCGCTCAGGTTAACCAAGTTCGACATCACGGGATACTGGCGCACGGGTTGGGTGTACAAGCGATCCGGGCAAACGCAAAACCTGGAACTCAGGTAGGTCTCGCTGAAAATGCGACGGTGTTCGTGCCTGTAATGGAGACGAAAGAGCATGTTGATGCTGCGCTGAAGGCCACTCGTGAAGGAAATGCGCCGTTTCTGACGGCGGTTCTCGAAGGGAAGTACCCCGATTCGTACCTGGCGAGAGAAGGAGCCAGCGCACCCAAAGTAGAACCCGGCGATATGAAGATCATCGGCAGCCCGCTTGATTTTGTCGGCTTGAATGTTTATACCCCCGAGTATGTAGCGGCGATCGATTCAGCCATGGGATACAGCGTGCTTCCCCGCCCCACTTCGTTCCCACATATGCCTTCGCCGTGGCTGTTTGTCGGTCCCGAAGTTCTGTATTGGGCCGTGCGAAATGTAAGCACGTTGTGGAGCCCTCGCGAGATTTATATCACCGAAAATGGCTGCTCGGCCGATGATGCTGTTACGCCCGATGGCCGGATACTCGACACGGACCGTCTCATGTATTTGCGCAATCACATGACTCATCTGCAGCGCGCGGCGAGAGAAGGATATCCGGTGAAAGGATATTTTCTCTGGAGTCTGTTGGATAACTACGAATGGGCAGATGGTTACAGTAAGCGTTTTGGCATTCATTACGTTGACTTTAAAACGCAGAAGCGGACGCCTAAGCTTAGCGCTGAATGGTACAAGGCAACCATTGCCGCGAACGCAGTGGCGTGATCGAGATAGAGCTTGCCCAGCCGGCTGATTTTGCCGACGTGTGGCAGCTTCTACAGGAGTATTTCACGGCTGTGCAGGTAGTTGTTCAAGATGATGCGCGGGCAGTCCGTGATTACCTCCAGGATCCGAGGAGTGGTATTTGGATCGCGCGGGTTGATGGGGAACTGGCCGGATGTATTCTGCTGCGGCCTCTGAACGATTTGGACGGTGAGGTCAAACGCCTGTTTGTCAGACCTGCTTTCCGGCGGTGTGGTGTTGCGGTTCGGCTCTTGGCTGAATTGGAAAGCTATGCTGCGGGACGCTTTCAGAGTCTGTCTCTGGATAGTAACGATGACTTAGAGGCGGCGGTTTTGTTTTACCGGCGGGCTGGATACGAGACGTGTGAGCGGTATAACGATAATCCTCAAGCGACCATTTTCATGCGTAAGGCTTTAGGTCCGCGGTTATGAGGGGGTTCGGAGCATGGCTGCTGCCAATGACCAATCGACAAGCTTACCTGGTCACTCGGTTGTACTTTTAGCTGCGTTCGGCCACATGGCACGCGGCACCTGCCTGCGGATGACCGCGTGGACTGGCGGCATGGCGCGACTCAGAGACGCCATCGTCCAGTGCTTCGGAGAGGTTGCAGGTAGGGCTTTGCGGCGCGGGAACGGGTCAGTCGAGCATTTTGCGCACTGGTGGCGGATTTTGCGCCAACCGGCAGGATTGGATGACGTTCAAACAGTTTCGTGCAGGGCACGCCAGCGGTTTACCAGATTTTCGCAGGCGCCTCGCCACTGAGGGAAGTCGAAGACGAACCCGGCTTCAAGCAGCTTGCGCGGGATGACTCGCCGACTTTTTAGAATCAACTCTGGTTCAGTGCGCGATACAAATGAGGCGGCCTGCACCAGCCATTCGGGTATGGAAAGACCGAAATAACTGGTACACCAGGCCCGGCGGAGGCTGCACATGAATTGATGGTTGGGAATGGGAGAGGGTGCGCAGATGTTGACCGGCCCCTGCAGATTCGGGTGCTGAATCAGGAATTCGATGGCTCGAATGAAATCAAAGTCGTGGATCCAGGAGACGTATTGATCTCCGCTGCCGATTTCACCGGCGAGTCCCCAACGAACTAAGAGCATGAGCATGTCAAACGATCCGCCGGTCACGGGGCTCATGACGGGCGCGGTGCGCAGGAGAATTTTGCGGGTTGCCGGTGTCGAATACCCCATGGTCGCGGCCTCCCAGGAACGCGCGGCTCCGGCTATGAAGCTGGTCTCTGCGGAAATGGGATAGGCTTCGTCGATTTCCTGATCAAGCGACGGCGGATAAATAAGGGAAGTACTAGCGTTCAGCCAGAGTTCGGGCGGGTGCGAACAGGCCTGGATCGCTTTGGCGACAAGACCGGTGGTTTGCAGCCGCGAGTTGAGAATGGCGAATTGATTGCTTTTCGTTTGACGGCAATTCAGAGAATGCCCGGCCAGACTGATTACCACATCCGAACCGTCGATAGTGGATGTCCAATGTCCCAGGTTTGCCGCATCCCAGTGGACGGCTTCCCAGCGGCTGGGCTTAGGAAACCTGGTAATGGACGAGACAGAGTGGCCCTGTTCACAGAAGTGACGCGCCAGCAATGTTCCCAGCCTGCCTGTGCCCCCAGGGATTGCAATGCGCAGTGTGCGCGTAGACACCATGAAAAATATCCTGAGCGGATTGTCTCACGGGTTAAACGCGATGGAAAGTCCCAGCAAACTGCTGGACGGAAAGGAAGCTAAAAAAGCCCCGGACCGGTTCCGGGGCGCTCATTTGCAGTGCTTGCAGAAAAGGCGAGTGGGCTTAGCGCTCGCCGAAAGAATAGCCAACTGAGGCGCCGTATTCAGGCACCCAATTGCTGCCGAACTGGAATAGGTTGTTCACGTAATGTGCGTCCACCTGGGGCTGAAAGAAGATGTGGTGAGTGGCGTACATCCTGATTCCAGCAGACATATGAACCTGAAAGTGATTGGAGCCTTCCAGATACTGCGTGCTGCTGGCGCAGCCGGCTAAGGCATCGCACGTTGTAGAAGCTTGATAAAACTTCAGATTCATGCCCCCAAGACCGGCCTCGAATACCGGCGCAATCCGGTGGAAACGAGCGGCGGCCGGCTTCCAGACAAAGTTAAAGTCATAGAATGTCGGGCGGTAGGTAAGCCCGGCATACGAGCCTTGCGAGAACCGGAAATCCGTTTCGGCATTTACGCCAAATTGCGGCTTAAAGAAGAAATCAACACCCGCTTTTCCAAAAGTGCCGCCCAATTTGGGCGTGGTGTAAGGATTTCCCGTGCCGAAGGTATCCAATAGACTGTTGCTGGAGCTGTCCGTCGCGGTACCGACTCCAAAAAATGCATCGAAGCTCTGAGCGTTTGCGGTGATTGACCCGGCAAACAAAACCAGCGCTAACGGTAGACCTGAACGCAAGAATTTAAACACAATTCTCCTCCCAAGAGATGTAATCTGTTTTCGTGACAATAGTAAAAGGCGAGGCAATGCGGAAGCGATTAAACCGCAATTGCCCGCACAATTCTGTTCACAATAGATGACGTTTGCGGCTACGGCGGGTTTCTAGGCTAACAATACTATTGGCTGGCATGGATAACTTTGGCGAGCGTTCGGGCGAAGTTACTTGCGAGGGTTAAGATCATGTTTCGTTTTGCCACAATCGCATTGCTCGCGGCTGCAGCTTTACAGGCCGCCGACCGGGTACCTATCGTCGTCGAACTTTTCACATCGGAAGGCTGCTCGAGTTGTCCTCCCGCTGACAGCTTACTGGCGGAACTGGAAAAGAAGCAGCCAGTTGAGAATGCCGACGTAATAGTTCTTAGTGAACATGTCGATTATTGGAATCAACTTGGCTGGCGAGACCCCTACTCGTCTTCGACTTTCAGCCAACGCCAGCAGTCGTACGCCGGGATGTTGAAGGACGACGGAGTTTATACGCCCGAAGCCGTTATCGACGGTCAATACTCGGCAGTCGGCAGCAATCGCGCCCATGTGCTTCAAGCTATCGCTGCGGCAAGCAAGATGGCGAAGGCTGAGTTGAACGTCACAGTATCAAAGGACGCTGATGGAGTTCTAGTGCACCTTGGTGAGATGCCAAAAGGCAAAACGTGGGTGGCTATCACCGAGGCGCAGGTGGTTTCGCACGTTTCGCATGGGGAGAATGGCGGGCGCACGCTACAGCACGTAGGAGTGGTCCGGTCTTTGACGAAGGTGTCACAGGGCGAGGCGCACATCCGCCTAGATAAGAGCTGGGGCGAAGATTTGCGGGTGGTGACGTTTGTGCAGGATGAGAGATCAGGCCGGATTTTGCAGGCTGTTCAGCAGCATATTTAAGGGGCCTTGCGGCCCCTTTTCGAGTTCGTAGCTATGCGATTGCCGAGTCGATCTTGTCGGGGTTGAGGCCGAGATCGAGGATGGCCTGCTGTGCTTTTTGTGCGTCGAAGCGTTTCCACGCAGCCAGACGGGACAGGGCGGCGGCGGCGATGCTGGCGGCATCCACTTCGAAGTGACGGCGGAGATGTTCGCGATTTTCGCTGCGTCCGAAGCCGTCAGTGCCGAGCGCGGTAAGGCGGCCGGGCAGCCAGGGAGTGATCTGATCGGCGACGATCTTCATGTAGTCGGTGGCGGCGATGATGGGCATGTCGAGGTTGCCCAGCGCTTCCACCACATAAGGAGTTCGTGGCTTTTCGGCCGGGTGCAAACGATTCCAGCGATCGACGGCGAGTGCGTCGCGGCGCAGTTCGGTGTAGCTGGTTATGCTCCAGACATCAGCGGCCACTCCATACTTTTCCTGAAGGATGGCTTGCGCTTTGATTGCTTCATTCAGAATTGATCCGGAACCGAAGAGATTCACTTGAGCAGGGCCAGACGAGGCGGCTTGATAACGGTACATGCCACGCAAGATTCCCTCGTGACCATTCGGAATGTCGGGCATGGCTGGGTGCGCGTAGTTTTCGTTGCAGACGGTCAGGTAGTAGAAATGATCTTCATTGTTTTCGTACATACGGCGGATGCCGTCCTGCACGATGACAGCGATTTCATAAGCGAAGGCGGGATCATAGCTTTTGCATGTGGGAACCACGCTGGCGAGAACATGACTGTGCCCGTCATCATGCTGTAAGCCTTCTCCGAGCAGCGTCGTGCGACCGGCGGTTCCGCCAACGAGGAAGCCTTTGCCGCGCGAATCGGCAAACGCCCAGACCAGGTCACCGATGCGCTGGAAGCCGAACATCGAGTAGTAAATGAAGAACGGAATAGTGGGGACGCCAACGTTCGCGTAGGCGGTACCCGCAGCGGTGAAAGAGGCGATGCCACCGGCTTCGGTGATTCCTTCTTCGAGGATCTGCCCGTTCTGCGCTTCCTTGTAGTACATCAGGACGTCGCTGTCGACAGGCTTGTAAAGCTGGCCGCCGCTGGCGTAGATGCCGCGTTCGCGGAACATGGATTCCATACCGAAGGTGCGAGCTTCGTCGGGAATGATGGGCACGACGTATTTGCTGAGTTCGGGAAGTTTCAGGAGCGCCTTCAGCACCGAAACGAAAGCGCTGGTGGTGGAGGCTTCGCGGCCACGCGAACCACTGAGCGATTCAGTGAAGATTTCGAGCGGAGGCGCCTTCAGCGTGATCTTCTTTGGAGCGCGAACAGGGAGGTAGCCGCCTAAGGCTTCGCGGCGCTCGCGCAGATACTTGAGTTCCGGGCTATCATCAGCCGGCTTGACGAAGGCGATGGAATGAATCTGTTCCTTGGTGAGTTCCAGGTTGAAGCGGGAGGCCAGATAGAAGAGTTCCTCTTCGTTGAGCTTCTTTTGCTGGTGGGTGATGTTCTTGCCTTCACCGGCTTCGCCTAAGCCATAACCCTTGACCGTGTGAGTGAGGATAACGGTGGGCTGGCCTTTGGTTTCCGCGGCGCGTTTGAAGGCGTTGTAGATCTTGAGCGGATCGTGGCCGCCGCGACGGAGCGCGCCTAATTGTTCGTCAGTCTTGTCTTCCACAAGCTTGAGAAGCTCGGGGTACTTTCCAAAGAATTCTTTGCGAACGTAAGCGCCGCCGCGAGCTTTGAAGTTCTGATACTCGCCGTCTACACATTCTTCCATGCGCTTGAGCAGCAGGCCGTTGGTGTCGCGAGCGAAGAGTTCGTCCCAATCGCTGCCCCACATGACTTTGATCACATTCCAGCCGGAGCCACGGAAGACGCCTTCGAGTTCGCGGATGACGCTGGAATTGCCGCGCACCGGACCATCGAGCCGCTGGAGATTGCAGTTAATTACGAAACAAAGGTTATCGAGCTTTTCACGAGCGGCGATGTGGAGTGCGCCGGTGGATTCGGGCTCATCCATTTCGCCGTCGCCGCAGAAGGCATAGACGCGACGGCCGGTGGGCTCAAGCAGATTGCGATTTTCAAGGTAGCGCTGGAAGCGGGCCTGATAGATGGCGTTGATGGGACCGATACCCATTGAGACGGTGGGAAATTGCCAGAAGTCAGGCATCAGCCAAGGATGCGGGTAAGAAGAGAGCCCGGGTTTGTCGCGCAGTTCGTGACGGAAGTTGAGGAGATGGTCTTCATTCAAGCGGCCTTCAAGGAAGGCGCGCGAATAAACGCCGGGCGACGCATGGCCCTGGAAATAGACCAGATCCCCGGGCTGATCTCCATAGCTGCCGCGGAAAAAGTGATTGAAGCCCACTTCCGTGACGGCAGCGAGCGAGGCGAAGGTGGAGATGTGGCCGCCAATGTTCGGATCGTATTTATTGGCGCGTACCACCATAGCCGCGGCATTCCAGCGAATGAGGCTTTTGATACGGCGTTCGAGAGCGCGGTCGCCCGGATAGGGCGCCTCCTCATGCACCGGAATGGTGTTCATGTAAGGAGTATTGATCTTCGACGGGACAGCTACGCCCGAGGTCGAAGCGCGCTGCAGAAGCGTGTCCAGCAGGTAAGCGGCACGGTCAGGACCGGCCTCATCGAGCACCTGATCCAGTGCTTCCAGCCATTCCGAGGTTTCTTGTGGGTTGAGGTCCGACTGACGTTCTTCTTTTGTTTGGAGCATATCCAGATTGGTTTCCTAATGGCGCAATTTATTCTTGGTGACGAGTGAGCAGAACCGGACATGGCATTTTAGCGGACAAGCCATGAGGGGTCTTCAAGGGCACTAAACAATTGGCGGGCCGCAACTGAGCCCGGCCGGTACAAAAACGGGATTCCAACGTTAATTATCGCTTATCGCTTGCATTTCGTCGCCCCGTCAGGCAATCTAAAAGGTTTTCGGAGAAGAACTTTTTAGATGAAGGTCCGGGTTCTGTATCATGATCACTGTTTTGACGGCGCAGCCTCGGCCGCCTACATCAGCCGCTTCCTGCAAAGCCGTCTGGCAGGAGGGGCCGAATTCCAATATACCGGTCTGGCGCACCGGGCGGACCAACTATTTGAAGACTCGCTTTTTGACGGCGACGTGAATGCGATTGTGGACTTCAAATATGCGACTCATCCCAACGTAACGTGGTGGTTCGATCATCACCAGAGTGCGTTTTTAAGCGCCGAGGACGCCGAGCATTTTCGGCATGATCAGTCAGGCCAGAAGTTTCTAGACCCCAGCTATCGCTCCTGCACAAAGTACATTTCCCATGTGGTGGCAGAGAAGTTCGGTTTTCATGCGCCTGATCTGGAGGAGCTGGTGACGTGGGCGGATATCGTTGACGGAGCTTTGTATGAGAGCGCGAAGTCGGCGGTGGAGATGCAGGCTCCGGCGATGAAGCTGACCTTGGTGATTGAGGGGTCTTCGGGGCCGAAACTGGTACGCCAGGTGATCCAATTCATGCAGCATCAGACGCTGGAGGAGATTGTGGCTCAGCCGGAAATTCAGACGGAATATCGACGCTTGCATGAAAGGCATTTACGGAATATCGATGTCATCCAGCGCGAGGGTTCCTGCGAGAGGGGCGTAATTTATTTTGATCTGGTGAGCGACGGGATTGAGGGATATAACAAATTCATTCCTTATTATTTGTTCCCGGATTCGGCGTATACGGTTTCGGTGTCTACCTCGACTTTCCGGACAAAGGTTTCGGTGGGGTCGAATCCTTGGGTGAAGGAACCGCTGCGGCATAATTTGGCCAGTATTTGCGAGAGATATGGCGGCGGGGGGCATCCGAAGGTTGGGGCGATTAGTTTTCCGATCGGGGCTGTGGCCGAGGCGCGGAAGGCGGCGGCAGAGATTCGGGAGGAGTTGAAGGCTTAGTTTTTCGGAACGAACGGAAATGGGTTGGGTGGGGGTGTGCGGCAGTGAGCAAGTGGTTGGGATTTGCTAGCTGATTACGAATCGAACTCTTCGACAGGTGGTTTAGTTCGATGGTGGGGGAAGGGTCACGCCGCGAATATCGCAGATTGGAAGTTGGCGGGTCGCTTGCGCTCGCCGTTCTGTTGGAGGCCGGCGGTTGTTTTGGGAACTTTGGGTGGATTACGGAACGAAATCAGCAGGGTGAGGGTCGGCGTGTTTCCTGGGCGAGTGATGGGGCGCGCAGCACTTCTAATGATTAGCCGCAGATACACGCAGATTAACGCGGATGGTGGGGTGAACCCCTGAGGTGAGACACAGGAAATAAACACACTTTCCCCGTTCTGGTTTGACGAGTGGAATGAGCGAGATGGTGTGGATTTTGGATTAGTCTTTTTTGCCGGTGGGGGTTCCGTCAGGGTTGGCGTAGCCCAGGCGGATGGCTTCTTTGCGCATCCATTCTAGTTCTTTGCCAATGTCGTCGTAGCCTTCGAAGTCCAGGTCTGGTTCGGGTTCGGGTTTTGGCTTGGGCGTGGCGGCTTTGAGTTCGGCGCGGCGGTTTTTCCGGTAGTCTTCGATGGCTTTGCGGGCTTTGGTTAGAGCGTTTGCATTCGCGGTCCGGTAGCGATTAGCCAACGCCAGTAGTTTGTGTTGTTCCGGGGTCCAGTCGATGAGGTTTGGGTTGGCGGTGAATAGATCGACTTCGAGATCGGCGTAGTGACGATCGGCCCGGCGGGCGAGCCAGTCGGCTTGGATAGCCTTGTGGACGAGGTCGGTTTCGAAGGCGTTTTGGGGATTGTAGCCTTCGAACCAGAGGTTTTCCAGGGCTTGGTAGTCGGATTTGGATTCGTTTTCGAGCAGGCGGAATTTGGTGGAGCAGGTTCCGTGTTTGGTCGAGTTCTGCGAGGCGATGGCTTTGCCTTCGGGCGTGATGGGGCCGGTTGATTGGGGCATGGATTTCAGTTTTTTCAGCTCCTGTTTCTTGGCTTTTCGCTCGGCGGCGCGGCGGATGGATCTGGGCGTCATTTGGTGCTCCTGGGCAGTATTGCGGGCTGAGAGAGGCCGCTCCTTGACAGTCGCGGTTCTGCTAGCGGCTTTGGTGAAGCTAGCGGCTGCGGTGAAGCTAGCGGCTGTGGTGAGGCTAGCGGCTTTGGTGAAGCTAGCGGGTTTGGTTTAAGTAGTTCCGGTCGATTGCAGAGTGACAGTCCGGTGGTTCGGATTGTGTCGCATTTCAGGTGTGGATCGGCAAGTTATTGAAATAGCTTGAGATTTAGTTGTGGAAAAGTTCGCCTCGCTCGTGACCGGTCGGTTAGGCGAGCTTTAGGCGGAAGGGATTGCCTGCCTGGGCAGCTATCGCGTACCAGCCAGTCGCGCCGATGTGGAGATTGGGGAAATAATCGAAACCGAAGCCGGTGTCCAGATTTCCAGTGGAAGCGATGAGGCCGAGGCCGGCGGGGATCACGGAGCCGTTCACCTTTTGTCCTGCTCCCAATTTGGACTGCGCCAACATCAGGTACTTGATGTATTTCCGCGCCAGTTTCAGGTCGCTGTCTTTCTGGCGAGCGAAGAGGGCTGCGACAGTGTGCGAAGTTCCTTCCAGCCAGACGGCCTCCGGATCATTGCCCGAAGTGGCCAGGCTCGCGGTATCGAAAGTTTCTCCCTGAATATAGATGTTGCCTTGCCCTTTTAGAGAGCTGAAGGGGCTGGACGGAGTGTCGATAGTGAGCAGATTGGCGGTGACCCAATCTATGCTGGCTCCGTAGACGCTATCTTTCAAAGCCAGATAGGACCAAGTCTGGACGTCCTCCGGGATAGGAGATTTCGAGATGGTTATCTGGTCGCCCGTGGTTCCGGTATAGAAGAAGCCGCCGGCCGGTTCATACATTGCTTCGACGAAAGTAAGGGCGTGATGCGCGAGACTCGACCAGGACGCGCCATTCGCCGCCTTGCCGCCGTGGGTGAGCGTCTCCAACATGGTGAAGAAGGCGTAGGTGTCGATATTGTGCTCCGTCGCTTTGCCGTTGGTGGATGGGACGGACTGGTTGCTGGGGTTGATATTGGTACCGAAACGATAGCCGCCGGGGCCTTGCGTGTCGTAGGTGTTGGCCACGATCCAGTTCGCCACTTTGAGGGCCGCTTTCATGTATGAGTAGTTGGCGGTGACTTTGAACAACTGGGCCAAGGCCATGCCGGCCCAAGCCTGGTCGCCAACCGCGCTGGTGTAGAAGTAAAAGGGAAAAGCTGCAGGAGTTATGTAAGCTCCGTTTGAATCCGGCACGTTAACGTAGTAGGCCTGCGCGAAACGGCCGTCCTGAAATGGGAAATTGGTGTTTTGCGCTTCGATCAGACCGTTTCCGAGAACGGAGGCGCGCTGGATGTCTTCGCCTTGTCCTCGGGTAAGGTACGCCATGATTGTCACCGCGTTGTCGTAGGTGAAGGCTACCTGGGGAAAGCCGACAAAGCCCTGGTCAGAATAGCTTTGGCTGAGACGGACGGTATTGCCGCCGGCGTAAGCGTCCATCATCGTGTTCAGGAAGCTGTAAGCTCCGTCAACCGACGCCTGAACTGATTCTGTTTTGGTTCCGAAGAGATTTACGAGGGCGGGCGAATCATAAATACTTCCGGCCTTCAGCGAAGTGACGCCGACGGCCGCAAGAAAGGCAAATTGACGGCGGGAAAATTCTCGGTACATGGAGTCCTCTTTTCAGCGCACTAGTGTACACGGATTAGATCGAGGACGAGTCTGGAAATCCGGTGGCCCGGTTTGGGTTCGGGCCACCGGAAAAGAAGTTAGCGAGTAGCGGCTGCTTTTACTTTGGAGGCAACCGGGGTACGGCCTACTTTAGGGGCGCGGGGAGTGACGGCTTTGTGCGTCGTCGCACCTGAACCATTGCGCTGAGGAGCAAGGCCATTGGCAGGTGTACGGGTTCCGCCATTCGGCGTCATTTTGCCGAGTACTACCGCTTTTTTCGCACCAGTGGCCATGGGCACACTGGAGGGACGGGAGTGAGCCGTTTCGTAAGCCATGACTGCAAACGCGATGGCTTCCTTGGCATCCACGTCGAGACCCATTTCCGTTGTTTCTCTTACGGGAATGGGATCGAGCGCTTTGCGGAGCATGCGCATCAGAGTTGGATTGTGCGTACCGCCGCCGGAGACGAACACTTCATCGACGCGCATTTCAGGCGTGACGAAGTTGCGAATGCCGAGCGCGATACTTTCAGCGGTCAACGCGGTGGCCGTGGCGATGAGGTCTTCGCTGCTGAGTTCGGTATCGAGCAGCTTAGTGACAAACTCTGCGCCGTACTGTTCGCGGCCCGCGGTTTTCGGAGGCTTGGCGCGGAAATACTTATCGCGCAGAAGCTTGGCGAGGAGTTTGGGATCAGGCTGACCGGACGCGGCCATCGCGCCGTCGCGGTCAAAGAGCTGGCGACCCTGCGTGATGCGGCCCACCAACTGGTCAATGACCATGTTGCCAGGACCAGAATCGAAGGCGATCACTCGATCTGTGCTGGTGTTCGGAGGAATGGCAGTCAAGTTGGCAATGCCGCCGATGTTCAGAGCAACTCGACCTCTGCCGCGGTGACGAAGCAAGAGGTAGTCAAGGTAAGGAACAAGCGGCGCACCCTTGCCGCCAGCCGAAATATCGCGCTCGCGGAAGTTCGAGATAACATCGATTCCGGTACGTTCGCTGATTACGCTTGACTCGCCAATCTGAAACGTGCTCGCTACCTTTTTGCCAAGATATTGCGAACCCTGTCCCTCATGAAAAATGGTTTGGCCATGACACCCGATCAGCTTGATCGAAGTTAACGGAATATCGGCCCGCTCCACGGTCTCTTCCAAGGCTTCGACGTAAAGTTCGCCGAGAAGAAAATTGAGCCGTGCGATATCGCCTGTTTGCGAACTGACGTTGGAAACAGACAACAGAGCTTCGCGTACTTTCCGAGGATATGGGACCGAATGACTGGTCACAACATTGATCTTCGACTTGAAGCCCGATCCGGTGATGTCGATCACTGCCACATCTATCCCGTCGAGCGAGGTCCCGCTCATGATTCCTGCTATTCTCATGTCTTTAGTAACTCTTGCTGTAAAACCTGCAGTATCTGCAGAGCTTCTACCGGTCGCAGCTCATTGATATCCAAAGCTCTGATTCGATCGGCGAGCCCTTGATCCATTGGCTCAAAAAGCCGTATTTGGAGGGGCACAGTAGCCTTACTCGGTCCCAGTTCATCCGTTACCGAGTGTTCCCTCTCTTCATGATGCAATAAAACTGCCCTCGCGCGCTCGATTACTTGCATAGGAAGTCCTGCTAATCGGGCGACCTCAATACCATAACTGCGGTCGGCGGGTCCCGGTTCGACCTTTCTTATGAATAAGATCTGGTCGCCGGACTCTTTTACAGCCACGTGTAAATTTCTTACTCCGAAAAGTTTGTCCGCCAGTTCGGTGAGCTCGTGGTAATGCGTGGCGAATAGGGTTTTCGCTCGGATACGTTCATGGACATACTCCACGATGGACCAGGCCAAGGCCAAGCCATCGTAAGTGGATGTTCCACGGCCGATTTCATCCAGCACTATAAAACTATTAGAAGAAGCGGTATTCAGGATAGCGGCGGCTTCCGTCATTTCCACCATGAAGGTGGAACGGCCACGCGCCAGGTTATCGGCTGCGCCAATCCTGGTGAAAACACGGTCAACGACAGGTAACAAGGCGGCATCCGCAGGGACGTAAGAACCGATCTGGGCCATGATCAGGATCAAAGCGGCCTGACGCAGATAGGTACTTTTTCCGCCCATGTTCGGTCCGGTAATAACACCTATGTATTCATTGGACGAGTGAAGATACAGGTCGTTGGCGATAAATCGAATCGCATCGCGTTCGGTGAGTTTCTCAATTACCGGATGACGCCCGGCGTCAATGCGCATTTCTCCGGAGTCAGAAAATTTGGGCCGGCGATAGCGATTCTCAATTGCGACATGCGCGAGCGCGGCAGTAACGTCCAGTTCGGCAATGTGTGCCGCCGATTGTTTGATGCGAGTGGCCTGAGCAGCGGCGAAGCTTCTTACTTCGGAGAAGATCTCGCGTTCGAGCGTCAGAATTTTTTCCTCAGCCGAGAGGACCTTCGATTCCAAATCTTTCAGCTCTGGAGTGGTGTAGCGTTCGGCATTCGCCAGAGTCTGTTTGCGTTCATAGGTGGAAGGAACCAGCGACTGGTTGGCCTTCGAGACTTCGATGTAATAGCCGAACACGTTATTGAAGCGAACTTTCAGGCTTTGGATGCCGGTTTGGTTACGCTCGCGTGTTTCTATTGCGGCGATGTACTGGCGGCTGTTGCGGCTGATATCGCGGAGTTCGTCAAGCTCAGCGTTAAAGCCATCGCGGATGGTACCGCCATCGGCAATGTTCAATGGCGGTTCGTCTGCTATGGAAGTAAGAATACGGTCACGGACATCCGCCACTACATCGAGCTCGCGACGGAAGGCAGTTGCTTCCAACTCGGCAGTTAGCGAGACGATACGAGGCAACTGAGCGAGCGAGCGGCCCAAGCCCAACATCTCGCGGGGGGTGGCAGTTGAGAGCGTGACTTTCGCTAGCAGACGTTCCAGATCCTGAATCAGGCTGAGCGTTTTGCGGAGATCACCGCGCAGGATCACTTTGCCGGCCAGTTCGCCCAGCGCATCCAGGCGCGCTTCAATTTCCTCGCGGCGACACTCCGGATTTAAAAGGCGGCGGCGAAGCAAACGCCCTCCCATACCGGTGGAGGTCTTGTCGAGAACCGAGATCAGCGTGGCATCCCGGCTTTCGCCAGCGAACAGCGGTTCCACTAGTTCGAGGTTACGGATGGTGGCCGAATCGAGGACCATGTGGTCCGTTCGCTCGTAAAACGCGGGGCGGTTTAAATGTTCCAGCGCGGATTTCTGGGTATCGCGCAGGTAATGGAGCACGGCGCCGGCTGCGGCGGTCGCCAGAGGCTTATCGGTTAAACCACAGCCATCGAGCGACAGCAGACGGAAATTTTCGAGAATCTGGCGGCCGGCGTAATCAGGGGCGAAGACCCAACTATCGAGCGGCGTTTCCAGACACGATGCTCCGGAGGAGAGACCTTCGGGATGCAGCACCTCCCGAATGTTCAGGGTTTCGATGGCTGGGATGAGTTCTTCGGTTCCCAACTCGGTGGAACGAAACTCGCCGGTGGAAAGATCTGCATAGGACAAGCCGCTTTTGCCACCCTTACTGACGACTGCCGCGACATAGTTGTTCTCATGCGATTGCAGCAGTGACGAATCCGTGGCGGTGCCCGGCGTGACGATACGAGTCACTTCACGGCGTACCAGCTTCTTGCCGGGTCCGGCTTCTTCCATCTGTTCGCAGAGCGCCACGCGGTAACCGCGCTGGATGAGGCGCGCGATATAGCCGGAAGCAGCGTGAAAGGGCACACCGCACATGGGGATGGGTTCGCCCTTTTCCTTGTTGCGCGAGGTCAGCGTGATTTCCAGTTCGCGAGCAGCCGTAATAGCGTCTTCGTAAAACAGCTCATAAAAGTCACCGAGGCGGAAAAGAAGAAGCGCGTTGGGGACCTGTTGCTTTGCTGACTGGTATTGCCGCATGAGCGGCGTGGATGCTTCTACCACCTAGGCGTACAACCCACGACGCCTGATAGCACTGGCCACACGTTCGAGCGCCAGCATATAAGCGGCGGTGCGATTGTTGAGATTGCGGCGGTCGGCGTAGCCAATGACGTCATTGAAGCTGTTGACCATAATCTCTTCCAGACGTTCGTTGACCAGGCGCTCGTTCCAAAAGTATCCTTGCCGGTCCTGCACCCATTCGAAGTAAGAGACGGTGACGCCGCCGGCGTTGGCCAGAATGTCCGGAATGACGAAGACTTTCTTTTCGGCGAGAATGGAATCCGCGACAAAAGTGGTGGGTCCGTTTGCGCCCTCGCAGAGGATTTTGGCTTTGATGCGGCCGGCATTTGCGGAGGTGATGACGTTTTCGCGCGCGGCAGGAATCAGGACATCGCAGTCCATAAGCAGGGCTTCGTCTTTGTCGACGTCTTCCCCGCCCTCAAAGCCGCCAATGGAGCCACTTTCGCGGCGATGTTTCTGCAGGGCTTCGATGTTCAAGCCGTGCTTGTTGAAAACGGCGCCATCATATTCAACGATTCCGATAATTTTGAAACCTTGCTGGCTCATCAGGCGGGCAGCCATGCCGCCCACGTTGCCGAAACCCTGGATGATGACGCGGGTGGCATCCGGCGCCAGGCCGAAACGCTTCAGCGCCTGCATGGTGACGAACATGCAGCCGCGGCCGGTGGCTTCCGGCCGGCCGAGCGAGCCGCCCAATTCCAATGGTTTTCCCGTTACCACGGCAGTGACGGTGTGGCGCTGATGCATGGAATAGGTATCCATGATCCAGGCCATGGTTTGTTCGTTGGTATTGACGTCGGGCGCCGGCACGTCGCGTTCAGGTCCGATGAACTCGCAGATTTCAGCAGTGTAGCGGCGAGTCATGCGCTCAAGTTCGCCTTCGCTCATGAGGTTGGGCTCGCAAATGACGCCGCCCTTGCCTCCGCCGAATGGAATGTTGACGACGGCGCACTTCCAGGTCATCCAGGCAGCGAGGGCGCGGACTTCGTCAAGGGAAACATCGGGAGCGAAACGGATTCCGCCTTTGGCAGGGCCACGGGCGATGGAATGTTGGACGCGGTAACCGGTGAAAACTTCGATGCGGCCGTCATCCAGAACGACCGGAATATTCACGGTGAGTTCCATCGCGGGCTTACGCAAAACCTTGCGCATTCCCTCCTCGAGATGTAGTTTTTCAGCAGCTTCATCAAAGCGGTGAGCCGCCGATTCCCACGGATTTATTTCCTGATCGACTACACCTTCCACTGCACCTTCTACCACCACCGACATGGGCGTTCCGCTATCCTTTCTCTCTACACTGTCATGACTAAGTGGTCCGTGGCAAGTGTAGTGAACGAGGGAACTATAGTTGAAGGATTATCGTAAGATTAGGCGTCTAACCTAGCAGGGAATCGAGCATAAAAATGACTCAAGACGAACACAACATGCTGGCCGATTTGGCCAATAAAATCGCCCAGACGCCAGCGCCGCCCAAAGATCCGGACGCTGAAGAATTTATTCGGAAGAATATCGGTTCACGCCCAGACGCGCTTTATTTGATGACGCAGACGGTTCTGATTCAGAACATGGCGCTGCAACAATCGCAACACCAGATTCAGCAATTGCAGCAGCGGCTGGGGCAACCGGTTCCAGCCGGTTCGCAAGGTGGAAGCGGCAGTTTTCTGGGGCAAGGTGCAGCTCCGCAGCAGCAGTATGGTGGCGGCACCCCGCCCCCGCAGTACTCCTCCGCGCAACCGCAATATGCAGCGCCGCAGCCGCAGTACGCGCCCTCTCCGGTTGCGCCGCCTCCGAGCGGGATGTCCAGTTTTCTGAGGAATGCGGGCCAGACCGCGGCGGGAGTAGCGGCCGGAACACTGGCAGTGCAAGGCATAGAATCGCTATTTTCACATCACAGCGGCTTCGGCGGTGGTCAGGGGCTGTTCGGCGGCGGTGGAGTGAGCGGTTATGCGCCTGAGGAAACCATCATCGAGAACAATTATTACGGTGATCCGCAGGGCGGAGGCGGAAATCAGTCTGATTTAATGCCGAATTCCGATCTGATGCCGAACGACGATAATTCGGACCAGTTCCAAAATGCGAATTACGACGACAGCAATGCGCTGGGCGATGACTCGAATTACGACGACACCAACACGGACGACAATTTCTCTTAAAGGCTGCTTTGCACGCTAAATTCGTCGGATTCAGTGGCTGGTTCATCCAACCTGTCCGTTGTTTGCGCCGCCTCCAGAAGAGGCATGGAGCCGGCGTGAACGGGGCGAGAGCCTGGCTGTTTGAGTTTGGAATCGAGGTAGGTGTTCCGCGCTTCGTTGATAATTCGCCGGGCGTCGCGCGGACCACCCCAGCCGTCCATCTTGGCTTTGGCGCTTTGCAGCTCCTTATAAATGGTGAAGAAGTACTCGAGTTCACGCCGGATATGCGGGTAAACCTGGTCGATGGTGTGAATACTGTCGTAACGAGGATTGCGATTCGGAACGGCTAGAATCTTTTGGTCGTTTTCTTTACCATCGACCATATAAAGTACGCCGACCGGGCGCGTTTCCATCAGGCAGCCGGTGAAACTGGGCTCATCCACGAGGACCAGGATGTCGAGCGGATCGCCGTCGTCGGCGAGCGTTCCAGGCACAAAGCCGTAATCTCCCGGGTAGTGCATAGGAGAATATAGTGCTCGATCAAGCCTGAAAATACCTAAATCGCCGTCATATTCGTATTTATTCGACGAATTCTTAGGAATTTCGATGATGGCGCGCACTAATTCCGGGCTATCCGGACCAGGGTCAATATCGTACAGCTTCACGACTCCCAACGTAACAAATATTAGGGCCTGTTCGTGCGGCTTTTAAGCCTAGTGTGAATCTTTTAGAAACTGGAGCACGCGCGCTTCGAACAGGTATGGTTCGGCAGCATATGCTCCGGTGTGTTCGGCGTTGGAGACCAGCCAGGTGCGGATGATGGCTTTGTTAGCGGCCGAGATCTCTTCGGAATGACGAGAGGGTGTTTCACGATCTCCGCCGCCATGGATTAACAGGATCGGTGTTTTGGTATGCCGGACCGCTTCGACGGGCTGAGCTTGCGAGAGATCAATCCGATATCTCAACCGGAGGTAGAAGAGGATTGCGTCTGTCCACAGGTAGGCAAGTGGACGAGCGATGAACTTGGGGAAAAGGTAGGCCGCTGCTTTCTCCATACGGTCCCAGGCGACCTTTTGAAAAGAGGAAAAGGGACATTCCGCGATGATGGCGCTAAATCTCGCGCCGTGTTGCAGAGACTGGAGCAAGGCGCTGGCTCCGAGCGATTCGCCGAAACCGAAGCAGCGCGTCACACCTTGGGCGGTGAGCCATTGCTGCCAGGATTTTACGTCCGAGGCTTCCCTGACGCCATAGGTGACGAAACCTTTGCTCCGGCCATGGCCGCGGTTATCGGGAATCAGCACGGAGTAGCCGTTGCGGAGGAACATCAACGCTGCACCCATGACCCCGAACGCGGTATCGGCCACGCCGTGACAGAGTAGAACGGCCTCGCGGGGCTGGTCGTGGAGCGGCATCCACCAGGCTGAAAGCGACTTGCCGTCGACCGATTGAATTTGGACTTGCTCCGGCATGGCGTGGGTGGTTTTTGCCACCTGCAGGGCCATGCCATCGGTATCGCAGAGCCTTCGAACGACGGGCGGATGGACGCTGAGCTCCGCGACGATGACCACTGCGACGCATTGCATCAGGGTGCAGAGGATCAGCAGAACGAAGAGCAGAACCATTACTGCCTATGGTGCCATCGATACAATCTGTGTGATGTCAGACCAAAAGATTCGCTGGGGCGTCCTGGGCGTTGCCAACATAGCGGTGAAGAAAGTGATTCCGGGGATGCAGCATTGCGCGAGTGCGGAAGTGACCGCCATTGCCTCGCGCGATTTAGAGAAGGCGCGCAGTGCCGCGAAGAGCCTGGGTATTGCGAAGGCGTATGGCTCCTATGAGGAACTGCTGGCCGATGCGGATGTGGACGCGATTTACAATCCGCTGCCGAATCATTTGCATGTACCGTGGTCAGTGAAAGCGGCCGAGGCTGGCAAGCATGTCCTGTGCGAGAAGCCGATTGCCTTGAATGCGGCTGAGACGCAGTTGCTAATCGCCGCGCGGGACAAGGCCGGAGTGAAGATTGGCGAGGCGTTCATGGTGAGGACGCATCCGCAGTGGCTGAAAGCTCGCGATCTGGTTAGAGATGGCAAGGTGGGTGAGCTACGCTCGATCGTCAGCATATTCAGCTATTTCAATGATGATCCGGCGAATGTTCGCAACCAGGCGGATATTGGCGGCGGCGGCATGCTGGATATTGGCTGCTATCCGATTACGATGGCGCGATTCCTGTTTGGGCGCGAACCGGTGCGGGTGAGTGCCTTGGTGGATCGGGATCCTGCGATGAAGACGGACCGGTTGACGTCGGCGATTCTGGATTTTGCGCCGGGTCAGGCGATTTTTACGGTGAGCACGCAAATGGTTCCGTTCCAGCGGATGCAGATTTTGGGGACGAAGGCGCGGATCGACATTGAGATTCCTTACAATATTCCGCCCGACCGGCCGACCCGGATTTTCGTGGACGATGGATCGCAGTTGGCTGGTTTGAGCGCCGAGGTGGTGGAGACTCCGACGCTGGATCAGTACACGTTGCAGGGTGAAGCGTTTTCCCAGGCGATTTTGGACGGAACAGAGGTACCGGTTCCGCTGGAGGATGCGCTTCGCAATATGCGGGTGATTGATGCGGTGTTGCGGTCCGGAGCGACGGGAGTTTGGGAAAGCGTCTAAATGTGCTTGATCCTTCCGTGGCTACTGTCGCTATCAATTGCTAACGAGCCCCATCATGCAATCGTGTACCAGAACCTCAAGCTTCGGGTCATGCGCCTGAAGCTTGAACCTGGTGAGGCTACGGCTTTGCACAGGCACGATAACTACTACGCGTTTTTTGCGCTGAGGCCCGTGATCCTCAGTAATGAGGTACCCACCCATCAGCCCAAAGTGACGCAGTTTGAAACTGGAGAGGTTCATACGTCCAGGGGAGGCTTTCAGCTGATAGAACGGAACATTTCGAACGGTGCGGCTGACCTGATTTTAGTTGAACTGCTGAACCCGAGCCCGATGCCGTTTACCACTCCCATAAAGCCGATCTTTTCAGGACCTCTCTACTCCAGTCTTTTTGAAACTGCGGGCATGCGGGCCAGTTCGATGATCGTTAGACCGGGAGGCAGGATTCAGCTGCGAGAGAACGGGCCTGACCGTCTTATTATTCCTGTGAAGGGTAGCAATTTTCGCGCGGGCCAGAACGAGGAACTTCAATGGCAAGCAGGTGACGCGCACTGGTTTCCGGCTGGTCCTGCCACAGTTATCACGAATACCGGGAAGGTGGAGGCGGAGCTTGTGGTGTTCAAATTTAATTAGCCAGCAGCGATGGAGATGATGGTCACCGACTGGTAAGTTGGCGAACCGTGTCAATCAAGGTCTTTATGTCCACGGGCTTGGGGAAAACAGCACATGCACCAAGATGTCTAGCTGCGGCCAACGAACTTGTGGACGCGAAAAAACCGGAAATTGCAATAATTTTCACTTTAGGAAAGCCGCGCCGAAGCTCGCCAATCGTTTCCAGTCCCTCTTGCGCGGGCATCGCCAGATCAGTAATAACTACGCTGATTTCATTCTCCGCGCACTGCTTTAGGATTTCGCTGCCGTCTCGTGCCTCTAATGTGTCGAATCCCGCATGCTCGAGGACGCGGGCCAAGTATGCGCGAATAGAAGGATCGTCGTCCGCTATCAGGAGCTTTGGTTGGGCTGAGGATCTAGTGTCGAGCACATCCCGAAGCGTTGAAGCCAAGATTTCGGCTGAAAATGGCTTTACTAAAACGGCCGCGCCGGCACCCGGTAGAAGATTCAGCTTATTTGCGTCGTCCAAATAGCCGGACATGAAAAGCACTTTCATCTGTGGACGGGCTAAGCTAAGCTTCTCTGCAAGATTGGATCCGCTTTGATCCGGTAGCATCTTGTCAGTCAGGAGCAGATCAATATTGCCGGTATGAGTCTTGAGAGTCTCCAGCGCCTGCCGGCCGTCACTGACCGATAAGACCGTGTATCCAAGATCTTTCAGAACAATCTCGACATAAACGCGAGCGCATGAATCATCGTCAACGAGCAAGATCGTTTCTTTGCGGTTAAGGTTCGCAGCATGGCCGTGGCCGGCAGACGGCTTGGCAGACGACTCGAGACAGGCCGGCAGGTAAATGACAAACAACGCGCCTTGGCCGGGTGTGCTCTCCACGCGCATGTAGCCACCGTTCTGTTCAACGAATCGATAAACGATTGACAGACCTAAACCGGTGCCTCGGCCAGCCTTCTTAGTGGTGAAGAAGGGTTCAAAAATTCGGTTCAAATCGGCGCTCTCAATTCCGCAGCCCGAATCTTGGATTGCTAGAACGACATAAGTTCCTGGCTTAGCGCCGGGCCGCAAATCGGGATTCGAGCGACCCAGACTAACCAATGCCGTTCTAATCTCAAGCTCTCCACCATGCCGCATGGCATCGCGAGCATTCACGACCAGGTTTACAATTGCCTGCTCCAGTTGTGCTTGGTCAGCATTCAGATAGCACGACTCGCGCGCCAGGCGAACAGTTAGCTGGATGTCCTCAGCAAGCAATCGACGCAACATCGGATCAAGTCCTTCAACCACCTTGTTCAACGAAAGCTCGCGCGGTTCAAGAGACTGGGGATAGCTAAAAGCTAAGAGGCGTTGGGTGAGCGCGGCGGCCCGCTCCCCTGCTCCCAGAATTGCGCGGAACTCCTTCTCTGATTGCTCCGATAAGGCTGGTTGGTCCAACAAGCGTGCGGCGAGACCATCGATAATAGTGAGTAGATTGTTGAAGTCGTGAGCCATTCCGGCCGCTAATTCGCCCACTAGTTCCATTTTCCGGGCTTGACACAGTTGTTCTTCGAGTGCCTTCTGTCTGGTGATGTCTCTAAAGACAAGCACCGCGCCCATCACTGTTCCGTTAGTTATCAGGGGAGATGCAGTGTACGACACAGGAATGAGGGACCCGTTGCGCCTTACAAGAACGTCTATGTCCAGCTTAGTTATTTCACCAGTCTGAAGGACCTGCAATAGGGGGCACTCGTGAGCCGGCCGACGCGATCCATCGGGCCTCAAATAGTGAATTAGATCGTGAATCTCCCGTCCCCGTAATTCGTCTTCCTTCCAGCCGAGCGCCTGCTCGGCCGCTGGATTCATAAAAATCAAAAGGCCATGTTCATCCAGTGCATAAACACCCTCACCCAGGCTTTTCGTTATTGCCTGAGTCAGCCTCAGTTGATGCCGAAGTTCTTCTTCGGCACGTTTGGAGCGCGTGATATCCTGCGCTATCCAAAGAACCGTGTCGTTGGTAACTGGCGCCACCCGCGCAGCGAACCACCGCCGCTCCTCACCAACACGCAACGGGTACTCGACCTGGTGCTCTTCCCCCTCTTGAATGGCCCGCCGGACGTGGGTTCTGAAGAACATTGCCTCGAAGGGGCTCAGGACTTCGTCCAGGGTCTTACCCAGCAGCGGTATCGGTGTAAAGCGTTGGACCTTGTCCGCAGGCGATATGTCCACGGTATCGCCGTTCGAACCAATCAACAGAACCAAGTCGCGAACCGTTATAAATAAGGCCCGGAGTTCACTACTGGGCTCATTGCAGGACGAAGGGTATTCGGCTTGGCTCAAACCGCTGCCTTCTGATGGCTATTCCGGCGCGATAAATCTGAGCTTACTGCAGTGAAGTTCATAGGAAATCAGCCATCCAGGTCCATAACTTCAGACTGGGATAGCCCTACACCGAGAGGTTAGCGGGATAGGTTGCCGTTACGCTATCAGACAGAATCGGTTTCTCTTGTCGGTAAATGCCCTACACGAGGCGCACCATTACTGATCAACCCTACTGATCAACCAGTTTGTTGCGCATAGCGTAATGCATGAGCTCGGCATTTGACTTCAGCCCCATCTTTTCGAGGATTCGGGCTCGATAAGTGCTCACCGTCTTGTCACTGAGTGAAAGAACACCTGCAATTTCACTGACGGTCTGTCCTGATGCAATGAGCCGCATGACTTCGAATTCGCGACCGGACAAAGCTTGATGCGCCGGCTCGCTGGAACGATCCAGACCGACAACCAACTTCTCCGCCAGGGCTGGGCTGACGTATTTGCCGCCATCCAAAACCTGGCTTATCGCACTGACGAGTTCTTCGCGAGACGCATCTTTGGTCACATAGCCGGAGGCTCCGGCCTGGAAAGCACGTCTGGCATACTGCTCCTCGGAATGCATTGTAAGAATGAGGACGGGAAGTTTAGGCCGAAGATGTTTCATCTCGCGAAGCAGGTCCAACCCGCCGCGTCCGCCGATGGAAATATCTAGAACAACAGTGTCCCAGGCCTCCTCCTGAGTAAGCCGAAGAGCATCAGCGGCTTTGTCCGCTTCACCGAAATGCAGTTCAACCGGGTAGTTGGTGAACAGTCGCTTTATGCCATCGCGCACGACCGCGTGATCGTCAATCAGAAGTAGGCGTTTCATGGGTCTGCTTGGATTCCAGCGGAACCGTCACCGACACGCTGACGCCGTGGCCGTCAGCGCTGTCGATCCGCAATGTACCCCCCGCCAGCCGCGCACGTTCATGCATGCCTAAAATGCCAAGCGACTCAGCCCGGCTCGGTTGCTCATCAGGCAAGCCTCTGCCGTTATCCAGAATCGTCAACACCAGATTGCCTTCGATCTTCTCTATTGTCACATCTACGCGCGTCGCGGAAGCGTGGCGCAGAACGTTAGTCAACGCTTCCTGCAAAATGCGGAACAGAGCAGTCGACTGGTCCGAACCTGTGCCCGCATAAATCAGCGAACAGTGATACCAGCACTGAATCCCGGTCCGCTTCTCGAAGTCCTTCAATTGCCATTCCACCGCATCCAGCAAACCAAGATCGTCCAGCATCGACGGCCGCAGCTCGGACGCGACTCTTCGCACGGTTTGAATGGTGTCGTTGGTTCGCTCAATCATGGCGTCAATTTTGCGTTTCAGACTGGGAGCGTCGAGGTCTTGGTTCGCCGGTAGTATGCCCCTCTCAAGCTCCTCGAGGTCCCAGCGAAGGCTAGTCAGCGCCGAGCCGACCTGGTCGTGAATTTCGCGCGAAATACGCGTCCCCTCCGCCTCCCTTACCGCCTCTAGGCTGGCTGAAATTTCGCGGAGTTTTGCATTGGCCGCATTCAATTCATCAGTGCGCTCAGCCACGCGCGTTTCGAGATCTCTGGACAGAGCTTCCAATTCGTTCTTCGCCCTTCTCAGCTCTGGGCTCTCAAGCACCTCCCACTCTCCGAAACGTTTGGCGACGGTAAACTGGTGGGTTTTGGCAAGATCGAATACCTGAGAGCCGCTCGTTTCAGGAAGCGGAAAAGTACAAAGAACGATCATTCGGAGACCGGTAAGTGTTTCGTTCAGTTGCTCCTCATACTGTTTGAAGTCCCGCCAGGTTCGGTCTGTCAGCCACGCCTCATCGCCGTTGACACGCATCCCCACATACCCAGCGCCCAGAGCTTGCGCCAACCTTGCTTTCCAAGCGGCAATTACTCGCGTCGGATCGAAAACACCGTCCACTAAGTACCAATCCGAGTACCGCATGATTTCTATATTGGCGGCCTCCAGGTAGCGCGAGCCGTCCGGAACTCCTTCTACGAGCGCGCGCCTTGCCTGGTCCTCAGTAAGCGGATCATAAATGATCCACATGCAGAACTCATGATTTTCAAGGCCTTGCCCGAAGTATGGGATGAGAACATCCAGTAGATCCTGACTGGTCTCGTAGAAATGACAGAAGTGGGAGCCCCACGGCAGCGGTCCAACTGGGGCGATTCCCGACTGCCTTATTTCAGGTGTCATCCTGCACCTCCGGCCGCTCGTATGCTAGCACCTTTTGGCGACCGAGCCGGATGAAAGGGCAAGCCTTCTTAAGTTGACAACTAGAGCAGGACGCGGACACCTCGGATGGGGCCCAGGAGGAATTGGGGGCTGATTGTGCCAGACATAGGGAGCCTGGTGATCACCGGCTTCAGGACTACCAAGGTTTGGCTGGAGGTTTTTCCGCGGTTGTTCTGACTTAGGATCTGATTTAGTCCGGCGATTTCGGAGAGGCCGGCCAAACCGGTGCGGCTGCGTGTAAGGGAGGACTGGTCCAGGCCTGCAATCACGGCCCATTCGTCAGGCTGCAGCGTCACTGTTCCCTTGAAGTCGCGCTCGGCAACGGAAGGGACAGTGTTGAAAGATTCTGCGCCCAGCGTTTTGTACTGCGCTTCGATTTCCATGCCCACTTCCCCATCTCCTTTTACATGTGGGGTGACTTTCAGCACCAGCCCGAGATCTTCCTGCGTGAACGTGCCGATGGGATTGTAGATGGAGGGAGTGGACTGCGCCGCTCCGCCGTAAAGGGACGATGGGATAGGGTACTTTTCGCCGACGTGCAGATTCGCTGTTTGCCCGTCTTCCACCATGATTTTGGCGTCGTAGAGATTCTTAGCGATGGAGCTGGAGTAGGTGGCGAAAAGCTCAGCGCTGGTGACGCCAATGCCGAACAAGCCCGAGCCTGCCCCCACAGTGATGTACTGTGCGCCCGCGACCAGGGTGGGTAAGACGGTGTTGAAGTTGAACAGTTTCTGGAGCGGCGAGACCAGGTTGAAGCTGGTTTGGGGAGACAAGCCCCACCGATGCGCCACGTTGGAATCGATGGTGAGGAACTGCAGTTCCAGCAACACCTGAGCGTGTGGTATCAGCAGCGTTTGCAGCAGCGATTTGGCCAGCTGGGCGCGCGTAAAACGATCTCGAATCAAAATGATTTTGTTGGTTGAATCCCAAGCGAAGCTTTTGAGGCCGAGAACACCCCTGACAGCGTTAGCGGCTTCGACCAGAGACTTGTCATCCACGGCATCGGGCAGCGGGACGGTGAGCAGGATGTTCGGCTCAAATTCGTTACGCTTGGCTTCGGTGTCAGAGGCAAAGAAAAGGACCTTTGTGGAGACCGGGAAAACAAAGGTGTTGGTCACTTCGGCCAGAGATTCGAGGGCGGTGTGGAAATCGGCGTCGGTAATCTGCAACGAAAGGTCGGTCTGCCTGGTCAGGTCAGGGTCGATGATGGCGCGCACGCCAAAGGTTGAGATCACCTTGTTAATAAGGGTTTTGGCATCGCCCTTCAAATCGAAGTCGTGATGCTCCGGACCAACCTGGACATGCGGCAGGGCGGCGAGGCTGGTCTGGATGTCTGAATCGATGGAGCGGGGCGGCGGGAGGGCACTGCTGAGCGCTTCCAACTCAACCGCCTTCAGATCGCCCGCGACCTCAGTTTTTTCGAGCTCGGTTTCCTGAAGCTTGGAGGCAACGGGGGCTAAGGCGTCGCGGTTTTGCAGGTAATCGATATTTTTGGGATCGCGGGCAACGGCTTGGGCGTAGAGGAGGTGGGCGCGCACGAACTCACCCGCTTTCCAGGCCTTTTCAGCTTTTTCTGCCAGATGCCCGGCGATGGCTTCATTACTGCCGGGAGTCGCCTCCAGAGTGGCGGCGGCAAGGTCTGATTTGATGTCGGCCGTTTCTAATCCCTGGTCGATCAGCAGTTTGGCCAGAGTTTCTAACTCATTGCGATTCTGAGCGTAATTGGAATCGAGCGGATTCAACCGGGCGGCTTCGGAATAGAGTAGATACGCACGAACAAGCTGGCTGGATTTGCGGGCCTGGTTGGCGCGCACAGCCAAGCGAGCAGCAATATCCGCGGGAAGCGGCGTGGAAACAGGTGCTGCGCTTAGCAGGCTCACGCAGATAAGCGCCAGCACCCAAAAATAGCGGGGATTCAATTTACTATGACGAGCCGATAGGGACAATCGTTCAGACGCCGGCATCAGGCGACTGATTAATGGCCTGGCGCGACATACCCTGGGGGATGGGCGGCGCCTTCGCCAAAGAAATACTCTTCCATTTGCTTCAGCAGGAATTCCTGGGCTTCGGACGTGCCGAGATTCAGGCGGTATTCGTTCATGATCATCTTCATCTGCTCCACCCACATGGCCCAGGCCTCTTTCGAAACATTGTCATAGATTCGCTGGCCGAGCGGGTGGCCGTCGAAGGGCACCTCAGCAAGGCCGGGAAGGTCTTTGTGCAACTTGACGCAGTGGACAATTCGTTCGTGTGGGGAAGCGGGCACAGGGGTGCTGCTCATAGTCTGTTCTCCTTTGGCCTTACTCTGTTTCGGGCCTTATTCTCAGTGTGATTACTCTTTGAGGATAGCTGAAAGGGCAGTTTCTCCTAGCCGGCGGTAGCGGCGGTTCGAGCGGGATACTCGGTGGCTATGAACATGCAGAGCCTCGGCGGCTCCGGCGCGCCGTCGGTGCGGGACTGTTGGACGACCTGCAAGTACTTTCGTAAGACGGTATTACGCTGAGCCTTGCGAATGCGCGATGTTTGCAGGTCGAGGAGGAATTCCAACTCCCACTGAGTGAAGGTGTGACGCCTAACGACGCCGGTCATGAGTTCCTGTACCAGACGGTGAAAGGAACTCCATTGGGTAAATTCGGTTTTGGCTTCGATCAAATGACTTAGTGGCTAAACGGAAAAAAACTCTAAGAATTTTCTGCGAAATAACGGGTTAGAAGCCCACATTGTTTGCAGAATCGTGGCGTTTCTATACTCAAGCGGCTGGTTTGACGGGTTGCCGTACCCGTCTCTTGCCATTTCTTCTGCCTGGGTCTGGTGCTTTGCAGTGCTCGCGATTTTGTTGCTGGCGAGCGGTGTGGACGACTTTGTGCCGGTCCTGATCTGTTTACGGCAATGGGTATTTGTGCGGAAGCAGATCGCAGCACGACCTTTACTTGAGGGAACTGCCGAACCTCGCCGTATTGCGATATTTGTCCCATGCTGGAAGGAATCAGCGGTGATTGGGAATATGGTGCGCCATAATCTGGCAGCCGTCCGCTATAACCATTACGACTTTTTCCTGGGCGTTTATCCGAACGATGAGGCGACGATTGTCGAAGCCCGCAAGCTGGCAGAGTTTTTTCCGAATGTGCATGTAGCGGTTTGTCGCAAACCGGGTCCGACCTCGAAGGCCGACTGCCTGAACACGGTTTTCCGGCGTATGGGAGAGTTCGAAACAGAAACCGGGGCCTGGTTCGACACGGTTGTGCTGCACGATGCGGAGGACATTATCCACCCGGATGCACTTTCCCTGATCAATCGGGAGCGCTTCGAAAATGACATGGTGCAGGTGCCAGTTCTGCCACTGCCCACGCCGTGGAGTGAGATTACGCATGGCGTCTATTGCGATGAGTTTTCCGAGTTCCAGACGATTGATATGCATGCACGGCAGTATTCGGGATCATTTGTGCCTTCGAACGGCGTGGGCACCGGATTCGCGCGGCCGATTCTGGAACAGCTTGCGCGCGAGCGCGGCGAGGTGTTCGACGCAGCTTGCCTGACGGAGGACTATGAAATTGGCGTGTACATTCACGCCTCCCATTACAAGCAGAAGTTTGCCCCGCTGACCAGATCAGAGAAGGATCTGGTGGCTACGCGGGAGTACTTTCCACGAACGATGCGGACGGCAATCCGGCAGCGCACGCGCTGGGTCACCGGGATTGCACTGCAGTGCTGGGAACGGCGGGGCTGGCAGGGCGACTGGTGGACGAAGTACTGGTTTTGGCGGGACAGAAAGGGTCTGGTAGCGAGTCCCTTGAGCCTGCTGACGAACTTTTTGTTTCTGGCTGGCCTGGCGGATTGGGTAATCAGCGCGCTGCAACACCGACCGTGGAGATTTGCCGTCAACAACCCTGGGATTATTGTGCTGAGCCTGGCCACTATGGTTTTGCAGTGCTTTCGTATGGGGCTGCGCATGCTCTGCGTGAGGCGAATCTTCGGCACCTCATTTGCCATGGGTGTGCCGTTGCGGGTTTTTCACGGCAACCTGATCAACTGCTTCGCCTCGCTGCGCGCGCTGTGGCGTTACGGGAAGGCACGAAGGAACGGGAAGGCGCATATGTGGTTAAAGACGGAGCATGCCTACCCGAACCGCGATGCGCTGGTGCAACAGCGCGGCGAGCTTGGCGAAGTTTTGCTTCAGTCGAGAATGGTTACGCCGGACCAATTAAGGCAGGCACGTGAACTGGTTGAGCAGGGTGAAGATGTGGGCGACCGATTGCAGGCCATGGGCCTGGTGAGCGAAGAAGACGTGTGCCGTGCGCGCAGCCTGCATGCCGGCTTGATCTCCGGACGGGTTGACGCGAGCGCGGTGAAACCGAGAATTTTGCGGAGTTTGCCGCGGCATCTGGTAAATCGCTTTGGGGTTTTGCCTGTTGCAGTGCAGGAGGGGCGATTACTGGTGGCTGGGGCGCAGGTTCCGCCGTCGAATCTAATCGATGAGTTGCGGCAGTTCACATCACTGCCGATTGAGTTTCAGCTGGTGACCAAGAGCAATTTTGAGGAACTGGCCAAGCGGGCTTAGGGATCGAAAATCTGGTTAGGGCTGATCTCTGTGATTCGCCAGTGTTTGCCCTCCAACGCCAGTTTGATGGTCAATTCAGCGCTCCGGTTGGTGGAGAGGGTTCCCTGGACAGGAGTGAGGTTCATATTCCACTGAACGCTGAGGGAGGCGGAGGTGGCGGTAATATCCTCTTCACCGATGGCAATGTTGTTGTGAATGGCGTAGGCGTCGGCGAGGCCGTGGAAGTCATCATTCAACTTTTGGTAGTCGACGCAGGATTGGCTCAATGAAGTGACGGCGAGCGCGGGGTCGCCGTCGGAGAGCGCGTTGGCCATATCGCCGAGGACGCCACGGATTTCCGCGGAGCTGTCAGCCCATGCAGCAGAGGCCAGGATGAGCAGGAGCAGAGAGAGCTTACGTACGATAGCTGCCATTGATCTGGATGTATCCTTCTGTCAGATCGCAGGTGAAGAAGCGGGCTTCGCCCTTGCCATCCCTTTTGTTGACGATGCGAATCCTAACTTCCGATTGATCGAGGCTCTTTTTTAACTCCTCTTCGTTGTAATGGGTAGCCAGCCCTGATTTGCAAACGACGACTTTCTGTAACTCGATATCGATATCGGAGGGATCGAAAGTGACCCCCGCATAGCCAGCGGCAGAGAGGATGCGGCCCCAATTGGGATCGTTGCCGGCGATGGCTGTTTTTACCAGCGGCGAATTAGCGATGGCGCGGGCAATGCGACGGGCATCTTCAGTGGTTTTGAAGCCGGCGGCGCGAATAACGATAAGCTTGCGCGCGCCTTCGCCATCGGCCGCAATTTGCTCAGCCAGGCTTTCCAGCACCCAGGCAATGACTTCGCCCAGGACTTGCTTCTCTTTGCCTTGTGGTTTGACCCCCGATGCGCCGCTAGCCATCAAAAGCAAAGTGTCATTGGTGGACATATCTCCATCGACAGTCAGCGAATTGAAGGACCGCTCTGTCCCGGCCTGAAGAATTTTGGCGAGTGCCGGGGCATTGGCAACAGCATCCGTCATGACGAATGCCAGGGTGGTGGCCATGTTCGGATGAATCATGCCTGAGCCCTTGGTCATGCCGGCAACGCGCACTATGCCCTCTTTGAATTGCACATCTTCAGAGGCGATTTTCTTGCGGGTGTCGGTGGTCAAGATGGCAGCGGCAACGGCTTCGAATTTATCAGGTGAGAGTTCCTCCACGAGCTTTGGGACGGCGTTGATGATCAGTTTGGGATCGAGTTCGACGCCAATGACCCCGGTAGAAGCCGGAAAAACGACGCGTTGGCTCAGGTTTAAAGCCTTGGCTACCGCGCGGCAGGAAGCTTGCGCCACTTTGTCGCCGGTGCGTGTAGCGCAGTTGGCATTGCCCGCGTTGATGAGGACAGCGCCGACTTTTTCCGTGGCTTTCAGGTTTTTGCGGGCCAAACGGACCGGGGCCGCCTGAACCACGTTGGTGGTGAATACTGCCGCGGCACTTGCGGGCGAGTCCGGCACGATTAAGGCGACATCATCTTTTTCCACTTTGCGGATGCCGGCGTAGGTGGATGCAAAGCGGAAACCGAGGGGGATTTTCAACATTGTGGTCCGAGTTTGTCTTGAGGCGTCAATTTATAACCGTTCAGGAAAGCTTCGGCAGTCATTCGCTTCTTACCGGCGAGTTGCAGTTCCTTAAGTTCGAGCGAAGTGTTTTCGCCACAACCGGCAATCAACTTCCTATTGTGTCTGGTGAGGGAACCGGGAGGCAGATTAGCCAGGTCGAATAGAGCCGCATCCGTGATGGAAAGCTGTTGAGCGCGGAAGATCGTATAGGCGCCGGGCCAGGGATTGAAGCCGCGGAAACGATTGTAGATTTGAGCGGCTGCGCGGGTCCAATCCACCAGCCCATTTTCTTTTTTGAGGATGGGGGCGAGGGTGGCTTCGGCGCTGTTCTGTTTTTCCGGTGCAGCGGTACCGGCTTGGATCGAGTTAATGGTTTCGAGCAAAAGCTCTGCACCCAAGGGAGCAAGCCTGGCGCTCAGTTGCGGCGCGGTTTCGTCGGGGGCGATGTGGAGCGAGGCTTTTTGGAGCATGTCACCGGTGTCGAGACCAGCATCAATCTGCATGATAGTCACGCCGGTTTCGGTTTCACCGCTGGCGATGGCCCACTGAATGGGCGCTGCCCCGCGGTATTTCGGCAGCAGCGAGGCGTGAACGTTCAGGATGCCATGCCGGGGCAAGTCGATGATGGCCTGGGGAATGATTTGGCCATAGCCGACGACCACCATGATTTCGGCGGCGAAGCTCTTCAACAACTCAAAGCTTTCGGGGCGGCGAACACGCTCGGGCTGATGAATGGGGATGCCGAGGGCGCGGGCGGCCTGCTTTACGGGCGATTCGGCGAGTTGGTTGCCACGCCCTTTGGGCCGATCCGGTTGAGTAAAAACCGCAACGACTTCATGCGCCTGAGCTAATACCTGCAGCGAGGGGACGGCGAACTCCGGCGTACCAAGGAAAACGGCGCGCATGGCGCCTTAGTCCCACTCGCCGGCTTTTTGCAGCTTCTTGATTTTGCGGCGGATGATGTCCCGCTTCAGGGCGCTCAGATGCGTGATGAAAAGGACGCCATTAAGGTGATCGATCTCATGCTCCAGAGCACGCGCCAGCAGTTCCTCGCCTTCGAGTTCGACCGGTTCGCCGTTTTGATTGATCGCTTTCACCACCACTTTTTGTGAGCGGGTAACCTGTTCGCGAAAGCCGGGAATACTGAGACAGCCTTCCTCACCGGTTTGGGTGCCTTCGCGGAAGGTGATTTCGGGATTGATGATGACGAACTTCTGCGCCTCATCCTCACCGACGCTGGTGTCAATGACTGAGATGCGCTGGCTGAGGCCGATTTGCGGCGCAGCCAATCCGACGCCCTTAGCGGCGTACATGGTCTCAAACATGTCATCCACTATCGTCTGCAGTTCTCTTGTGCCAAATTGGGTAACGGGCTTGGCGGGCTTCTCCAGTACGGGCTCGCCGTACTTCACTATTTTTCGAACCATTTCCTAAAAACTCTTTGTCTGCTCCAGATAGCCTTGGAAGTTCCGTTTGGTTTCGACGAGGGAATCGCCTCCGAACTTTTCCAGGAAGGCGCTTGCCAGAACCAGGGCTACCATGGCTTCGCCGATGACCCCGGCGGCGGGAATGACGGCGACATCGCTGCGCTCGTAAGCGGCCAGAGCGGGTTCGCGCGTGGTCAGATCTACCGACTCCAAAGGCTTGCGAAGAGTGGAGATAGGCTTCAGCAATCCGCGAACACGCAGATCCTGGCCATTGGTGATGCCGCCCTCGAGTCCGCCGGCACGATTTGAGCCGCGATAAAACTCTTTGGATTCCTGCTGGTAATGAATGGTGTCCTGAACGGCGGACCCGTATGAGGATGCGCCCTCTTCGGCGAAACCGATCTCAACGCCTTTTACAGCCTGGATGGAAACAATGGCCTGAGCCAGACGCCCGTCGAGGCGCGTATCCCAGGCAATGTGCGATCCGAGGCCGGTGGGCACGCCATGCGCCACCACTTCGAATATGCCGCCGACAGTATCGCCCGTGCGGTAGGCGTGATCGACTACTTCTTTCATGCGGACTTCCGTCGCTTCATCGACGCAACCGAGCATGACTTCGTCACGTTCAGAAAGCGCAACGATTTCAGACCATTCGGCGAGGCGCTCCATTTTAGCCGGGCCCACGCCGACGACGTGGCTTAGAACTTCAATTCCGAATTTGGATAGAAAGGTTTTGGCCAGGGCGCCGACGGCGACGCGCGCCGTGGTTTCGCGAGCGCTGGCCCGTTCCAGAATGTAGCGGGATTCGGGGAAATTATATTTGATGGCTCCGGCCAGATCGGCGTGCCCGGGACGGGGACGGCTCAGCGGTTTGTCTTTGCCGGGATCGGCATCCTTGGCTTCAACGGGCAGAATGCCGGTCCAGTTCTTCCAGTCCTTGTTCTCCAGGAGGATAGCGATGGGGGAGCCGATGGTTTGCGAGTGACGGATGCCCGAAACAATATGGACTCTATCCGTTTCAATCTTCATGCGGCCACCGCGGCCGAAGCCTTGCTGCCTGCGCCAAAGTTGACGGTCAAGATACTCTACGGAGATTGGTATTCCAGCAGGAAGGCCGGTGAGAGTGGCAACCAGGCACTCACCGTGCGATTCCCCGGCGGTTTCAAAGCGCAGCATCAGTGTAAGGGAGTAACAAGGTTATGGTAACGAACAGCCTCGACTGGCAGCACGCTGGGCAGGAACTGCTGCATCTGAGCGTGGCTTTTTTGCTGACAGCGATTATTGGATGGAACCGCGAGCGCGAAAGTCACAACGTCGGGATTCGAGCGTTTCCGATTGTGGGGCTAGCCAGTTGCGGGTACCTGCTGGTGACGCTGGACCCCACACATTTTGACCCGGCGGGGACTTCAAGAGTTTTGCAAGGGCTGCTGACCGGCATCGGGTTTGTGGGCGCCGGCGCAATTGTGAAGGAAGGCGCGAACGCACGCGGAACGGCCACCGCGGCGAGTGTCTGGTGCGCGGGCGCTATCGGCACGGCGGTGGCGCTGGACCACTGGGCTTTAGCAGTGTCTTTAACGGGCCTGAACATGGTTGCTTTGCGCGGGCTGGCGCCGTTGAAGGAGAAACTGGATAGGGAGGACGGTCAGCGCCTGGATTCATGAATCCTTTCGCCGCGCTCCAGCATGGCGACGAAGAGTTCGATTTTGCGAGCGCGGGTTTCGGCCTTCTTAACCGTCTGGATGCGCCATAAGATGGCGTACCGATTTGCTCCATCCAAGGTTTTGAAGAAGGCTTTGGCCTTTGGGTTTGCGTCTAAGGCGCCTTGCAGGTCCGGGGGCACGACGGAAGTGCTTGGCGAGTCATAGGCGGCTTCCCATCTGCCGTTTGCCTTCGCATTCTCGATGGCTTTCAGACCGGCCGGCTGCATTTGTCCGTTCTGTATGAGTTCAGAGGCTTTGGCGCGGTTGACCTTTGACCAGATACTTCGCGGCGCGCGAGGCAGGAATTTCTGAAGGTAAGTTTCGGGTCCTTCGGCGCACTTTTTGGCGTCAATCCAGCCGTAGCAGAGGGCCACTTCGAGCGCCTCTGCGTAGGTGATGGATTTCAATAGCGAGCCTTTCTTGGCGAAGCGGAGCCATAGGCCGGGACTTGTGCCGTGGTTCTTTTCGAGCCAGGTGGTCCAGGTTCGCTTCGAGGCGAAGAGTTTGGGGGTTTCGATTTGCGTGGTTTACCTCCTGGCGAATTTGACGGTCCATTGGACTGGTTGAGTGTTTCCCGTGAAAGTGAGCGTCAGGAGATCACCTTGCCGGTCCTGTTTGACGGGGATGCCGGCGGCGGAGACTTGAACCACGTTGTAGCCTTTGGGAACGTTCAGCCAGAGGCTATAGGCATCTCCAGGGACGGTTTCGGAGGAGCCGCTAAGAGATGATGTCGCGCTGTCCCAGTTGACGTTGTTGATGGAGAAGGCCGCGGTCAAGTGGCGCGAGGTTCCGAGCACCTGCGGGTGATCCTGCGCCGGATGAAGCAGGAGAACTCGCGTATCGTGTGTGCCGACATCGAGCGAAAGATGGTCCTGGTAAGAGCCCAGGAGCTGGTGGTTCCAAAAATCGAAGGCGATGTAAGAGCCACCGGAGGGTAGGCCTAAATCGCCGGCAAAAGCAAGCTCTTTAGAGGCCGTGCCGCTGCGCCAGTTGGTGATGCCCACAACGTCATAAGCACCGAGCGTGTTGTTGACTTTGAGATCGAGAATTTCGGGGTAGTTGTGGATGTAATAGTCTGCTTGCGTGCTTTGGAAGGTATTCCATTCAATATCGTTGCCGCGGCTGAAGAGGTCAACGGGCAGGATGGGCAACGTCGGCATGGTGGCTTTCAGCAGGTCGACGCGGTCTTTGGGCAGTTCCGGCATTACGCTGGCAAGGGGATAAACGACGCCGCTGAGCGAGATGTAGCTGACCAGCGTTCTGGCTTCCGCCAGAGTTGTGCCGAAGTTGGTGAGGGGGCGTTCGCGGGTTCGAGCGACGTCAAGGACGACAGAACGGCGACTCTTTTCGGCTTGCTCCACGGTCATGGGTTCGCCGAGTTCAAGGCCTTCCCCGGGCATAACGTAGATGGCGATGTGATTCAGGAAGCCGTTGGTAGTGATGGAGCTGAAAAGCGGATACATGCCCTGCCAGGTGTTGTATAAATCCTGCCCATTGAAATAGGAATTGAAGTAGCCGATGCCATTCAACGGTGTTCCGGCGGGACAGCCTTCAATGAAACGCTGCGGACCCAGAACGTCGCGAATGGCTTTGAGTCTTTGGCGGTAGTTTTCTACCAGATCGGCAGAGGGATCATGCAAGCGGGAGCGGTCAACGCCGGGGACGTATTTGGCGAAGGCATGTTCGCCATCGAACTTGTAGTATTCAAAGCCCCAGTCATCGAGCGTTGTGAACAGACGCTGGACGAAGGCGATTACTTCGGGATTGGTGGAATCGAGAGTGGGTGTCAGGTAGTCATTGATGGTGTTGCCGCTGTGGTCTCGCACGTACCAATCGGGATGGGTTTTCACAGCGCCGGCATAGGCATTGGGCACAAGCCACAGTCCGGCGCGTAAGCCGTCCTGTTTGATGTGGGCGGTGAGCCACTGCGGACCATGCGGGAATTTCCTGGCATCCCACGGGCCGATCCAGGTGTGCGGCTCTTTTGTTGACCGATCATAGCCGTCGTCCAACTGGACATATTGGAAGCCGTAGGGCTTGAGATTGGCGGCGAGCCAATCCGCATTCTTGATGATGTCTGACTCGGTGACGTCCTGGTAGTAGCTGGTCCAACTGGACCAGACTATGGGAGCGCTTTTGAAGTACGTATCGTCGAAGGGTGTGTAGAAGGGAACGCCGAGTTGTTTGGTGTAGTAATCGGGGACGATTCGAATGGTGGTGTTGCCGGGGACCGGGAGGGTAGCGATAAGGACGCCGGCGCGTGCAGAATCGCGCACGAAGTGAGCGCTGTCTTCGAATTCGATGGCGGTGTCGGTGAGGCGATCGAAGAGGCTGTGGAAGCGACTGCCGGAAGTTTGGCCCAGGCTGAAGTACATGGCATTGGGATTTTGGCGCGGGAGATAAGACTGGCTGCGCGTCATGGCTCCGTCATAGCCGTGCTCCACTTCTTCGGTGCCCTGCCAGTTGACCGGAACGCCCTGAGTGTCGAGAGTGCGGGCGGGAATGCGGGTGATGGGCGCGGGGGCGTCGCCGGTGAGGACGGCGCTATAGGAGGTGCTGGAGATTTTGAGAAGGTTGTCGAGGGCTTGAATTTCCCAACCGGTTACCGGACTTTCAGACCGGATGGCCAGGTGATCTTCGGAGGTTTTGGTGACTGTCCAGTGCGGAAGAGGCGTGGTCTGGGCGTCCTGCTGAAGGCTCAGGCGGGCGTTCTCTATAAGGACTCCGAGATCGCGGCGGCGGATAGTGAGGGTGCCTTTGTCGCCGTCGGCTTGGATCTCCCAGCCATGAGCGGAGAGAGAAGCGACCGGGCCGACTTTGGCAAGCAAGGAGAATGACGTGATGGTTAGGGCTAGGGTGAGGAGTTTGTTCAAGGGCGAGTCCAGTTGATTAGTTTATGCAATGGTGTGTTGGCTGGTCGCGATTTGTGTCAGGTATGTGCGATGGGGTGGTTGTGAGGGGAATTTTGCGGGGTTCGGTCATGGCAGCGGCTCAAATCAAATCCTGAACGCGGGTTCGCGGCCGAGGAGACATTCGAGGGCTCCAGGTCCTGATCTACAGGAAAAATTAAGGGAACTCGGCCCATCACAAGCGCACCGATTAGCGATTTGGATGAAGCGCTTCCCCTCGGCCGACGCGCCGACCGTTCCGCTTAGAGGTAAACGTTGGAGCTGACGAGCGCTTTGGCTGATTAACGGCCTACCGCTCAGCCAATGCAAGCGGTGGAGGGCGTTGCAGAGAGTAGATGTAGGGAGGACAAGCAGTTGCTCGCGCCTCACTGATACATCTCCCAGCCCAGTGACAAAAGAGTACTTCCGATTGGGGGGTCTCGCCTACGCAACAGCTACATGTGCAATCGTTCAACAACGCTGAATGGGTTGCGATGAAAGGGGGATTTGACGATGGATTCATTACTTGCACCTTCTGAAGAACTGTAACGTTCTAGTACGAGAATCCACGGCATCCCCGCCGCTCAAAAGCTTTGCAGCACGAGATTGTAATTCTCCGATGTTACCCGCCGGGGCGGAGGGTAATATGGGTAGGTTTTTAGCCAGTTTTTTAGCAGTAATCTTTATCACGCTGACGCCGGCAGCCAGAGCGTCAGTGAACACACTCGTAGCAGATCATTTTGAACTAGTTTTTGCGCCGCAGGCCCAGGCTCCGCGAGCTTGCCCCTTACGGTGAATCTCAGCAACGCGGGCAGCACTCCGATGGGAAGTTTCGAAATTGGAATAACAGGAACGAACTCGGCCGATTTTCGGGCTCAGACAAATTGCGTGTCGCTACCGTCCACTCAGTCTTGTGCGTTTCAAGTTACCTTTACTCCGGGCGGGATTGGTGTTCGCACGGCCACGTTGAACATTGCGAGCAATGGAACGCCAGGCGTCATCAGCGTTGCCTTACCAGGGTTATCGCACGGCAACGCTGAATCTCCTGGATGACGCTCAAAATGGCGTTCAGACGTTATTTGCGACCGCGCGGGTGCGCCAAATCTGAAGAACGCTTACAACACAACCCCGCCAGTGAATACGGCAGCGGTTGACTTCAGCGTCATTTCGCTCGGGACCACGGCCTACTCGAGCAACATTCGCTTTACGAACTTCGGAACGGGACTGGTCAGCGTCAGCCAGCTGCAGGTTTCCGGAACGAATGCTTCCGATTTCGCGGTTTACGAGAACGGCTGCGGCACAACATTAGCGCCCACGCAATATTGCGATGTGTACGTTCAATACACACCTTCAGTGGCAGGCGCTGAAATCGCTTACCCGTCACTGGTAAACAATTCGGCCTGCGGCAACGTGGTGGTTGCGTTGTATGGCTTTGGTTATAGCCCCACGAGCAGCGGAATCTTCGTGACTCCGCAGGCCATTAGTTTCGGCGTACCCGGAGGCTACCAAACCGCAACGGCTTCGATCCAGATCGGAAACCCTGGCGGCGTACCTTTGACTGTGCAGAGCGCGACGGTGACCGGACCGGACGCGACAGACTTCGCCGCGCAAGCTGCGGCTTGCCTGCCGACAGAGAACATGTATACCATTCCGCTTAACTTCTTCTCAGGCACGACGGGCTCTGAAGCAGCGACTTTGACCGTTGTCACTTCGGCAGGAACGGTGTCGGTGCCCTTGACCGGTAACGCCTCTGCGCCCGCGCCGGCGATCCGCTACCTGAATCCCGTCACAATATGGTCCGCGCAGGGCGTCGCGACAGCGTTTGACGAAATCATTTATCAGATTGGAACCCAGGCGCTGGTTTACTCGGTGAACACGCCTGCATTCACGGGTCTGAACGCGAGCGACTTCGCTGCGGGCTCTTTGAGTTGCGACAGCACCAGCTTCACATGCAGCTTGCCAATCGTCTTTACTTCGAGCACGACAGGTGCTGAGACCGCCACTTTGACATTGAATACAACTTCCGGAACAATGACCATCACGGTCAACGGTTTGGGACATTAATCAATGCGCTTGTAAATCGAAAGGGCCGGGAGCGACTTTCTCCCGGCCCTTTGTTTGTTTAGAGGTATCGGGCGTATAGAGAAGATTGACGCTCGCGATCTGAGATGGAAGTGGTGGAAAAGACACGGAAGCACCCAAAATCTCCGAGCGTCTGGCTAAGTGTCTCGGAACCCAATAGCGTAGATCCATTGACGAGGTGCGTGAAGACGTGCGCTACGAAGTCGCCGCCCAGTGTCTGCCCAGGCGAGGTAGCGGCGAACACAGTCGCGCTGGAGATGGCGTCGTCACCATATACGATCGGCCCCGGCGTGTGGAGGGAATGCGAATTGCCGATGTTGAGACCCGGCAGGATGCCGCCTGTCGAGAAGATACTGTCGCTGGTTGAACGAGTCGGCGGAGATGTTACGGTTGCCGGCAGCAGATCTACCGGCTAAACGACACTGGTTACTTTTGTTTGAAGGCCGGCTCTCCGCTCGGGTCTGGCTTGGAGAAGAGGGTTTCATCGAGCTTGGGGTTGACCACTACCTTCTCGATGATGGTTTTCTCTGGAGCGATGGCGACGTCCTTCAAGCCGGACGGTGCGTTGTCTACAGGGAGCACCAGCGTCTCCAAAGTGAAGGGAATCTGGAGGCCGTTCGCCGGACGATAATCCAGAAAATAGACTTCTACCGGATGTTCGATGCCGTCTAATCTTCTGGGCTGCCCCTGAATCTTGGTCTCGAGGAAGGTTTGCGAATCGATCCAGACAGCGGCCGTAGCTCCCGTCTTGAAGGTCAGCTTCAATTTGTAGGTGTCCCGATTGTCTACCTTTTCGGTTCCCACTAACTCCACCTTCGTTCCCTTTGCGGCATAATCCACCAGCGGACCGTCGAGATCTGCCTGGAGGGAAGCTATTTTTGCTTCCTCGGTGGTGTAAGGCTCGACCACACGTCGATTCAAGAAAGGACGGAGCTTCCATCCATTGCTGCCGTCGTAGATTTGGAGGGCCGTTTGACCGTTGAATTGCAGCTCGAATCGCATTTTGCGAGGCCGCTTCAGCTCCATTACGAAAGGCAGGTACACTTCCTCGGCTGGACGAGCCAATAGCGGCTCCGGCATCTTCTGCGAAGCCGGAACAGGCAGCGTGGCCCGGCGATTGCCGCCCGCGCCCAGCTTTCCCGCCAGCGAGAGAGTCTGTACGGCTCGCCAAGCCTCCAGGCCACCCCGAGCAGCGACGTTCCTGTTGATAATTTCAGTAGCCGACAAGCTATGGCCAGCCGGACCGTTGTCGGGAGAAGCGGAGTATACAATCCCGCTCATGGACAACAGAACGGCTAAGACTGGTGTTCGGATCATAGAAATACCTCGTTGTGTGAGTCGCTGCGCACGAACCACGATAAAACAGGATCAAGCCTAAACTGTTTGCTGCTCATCAAAAAAGCCTTATTCAACTACAAGCCCGACAGCCCGGAAGTTTCCAATAACCACATCCACGCGATCGCCGCGTTGAACACGCCGGCCGCTGTTGGAGAAAGCCATCCAATATGATTTGCCAGCTATCGGAGTGCTGCTTTGCCGCAACATTCCGACTTGTTCCATCTGCGGGACAACCAGGGCAACGCCTGCCTGGGCGTCCCGCAGCGAGGGTTCAAGTTTTTTGTCATTTAACGGTTTGGCTCTATCGGGGTCCAGAATGCGATAGCTGAATCGAACAATCTCGCCGGATTCGACTAGTTTCACGCTGAGGGAGTCAATTCCCCACACCAGACCGTAATACAGCCCTTCTCGTCTGGGAACCGGGTTGGGCCTATAGCGGTACGGCGCGCCACTTGCTTTTGCAGGGGCCGCCGCCGATGTTTGCGCCCGGGCAAAAGCACTGACCAAGCCGAAGGCGAGCAAGCCTGACAGTAGATATGCCTTGAAGTGCGAGGTTGTACGAGGGTTCCACATCTTTTCGTCTCTATGTTCCTGTTACTGAGTTGAACTTGAGCCCGGGGAAGCCAGGCTCAAGTTTTCTGTTTCGCTACTTCACCGCAAAGTTTGTCGCGGGCGCCGAGGCAGCCGAAGTGCCTCCCGGTGTGGTTACCCGGATGGTCCTGGTGGTCGGGTTTGCGAGCTGATCGATTGAAATGGTGGCTTTGATGGTTGTCGCGTTGACAACTGTGAAGCCGGTTATGTTTACGTAATTACCGGAAGCAGTCACCATCGTGGCACCTAAAAGGTTCGTTCCGCTGATGACGATGGGAATGTTAGCAGAGCCTCGAGTGCCCGAGTTTGGACTGATACCCGTGATTGTGGGCGCCGGGGGAGCAGTCACCGTGAATGTCTCGATGTTGCTTGTCCCATTCGCAGTCACTACACGTACGCTTCGCGCTGTGAGTGTCGCGTTATTCGCCAGAACCACGTTCGCCGTTACCGTCGTAGCCGTATTGGAAGTGATAGAGACACTGGTGACGCCAGTTCCAGAAACAGTGACCGCCGTGGCGTTGGACAGGTTAGTTCCTTGCAGAACAAGAGCAACAGTGCCGCCGCGCTGTGTGCCATTAGGAGTGCTAATGGCGGTCAATGCCGGAAGCGGCGGGTTACTGACGGTAAACGCCAGCGTGTTGCTTGCACCCACGGGGGTTATGACTCGCACAGTCTTAGCGCCGGCACCGGCGCCGGGGTTGATCGTGAATGTAGCCGTTATGTTTGTGGGGCTCACGACAACGATGTTCGAAACCACCAGGATGGCAGGGTTCACCGATGTGGTGACGACTCCGCCCGTCAGATTGGCGCCCACTATGCTGACATTGACGCTAGTGCCTATCACTCCAGAGTTCGGTGTGATGCTGGTCAGCGTTGGAGGCAGCGGCGCCGTGACACCAAAGCTCAGGGTGTTGGTGGTCCCACTCGGTGTAACCACGGCCACCGCTCTGGCTCCCACAGTTGCGCCTTTCGCGATCACGAAATTCGCGGTAACGGTGGTTGAGTTTACGGCGGTGATGTTGGTTACTGTGATTCCATTTGTCGCGCCCGGTTGGGCGGTGACTTTAATGGCGTTCGCGCCATCCAGAGCAGTGCCGATGAAGGTGATGGCAACGGTTGTTCCCTGGTCGCCAGTGGTTGGATTGATCGAAACCAGCGTCGGCGGAGCTGTGCGGTATTCAACCGCGCCGATATCGATAGAGGTGCCCGCCACATCGGGCCTGGCGTTCCCGAAGAAATCAGTTGCAGGCGCCGTGGCGTATGAGCCGGCAGTGGCGGGAATCGCGTCGATGGCCGGAGAATTGATGGCCGGCGCGTAATTCCCGAGGTTGACTTTGGTGATCGCGTTGGTAGTAGCTAGCGGACCCCAACTGATGTTGACCCAGTTATTGCCTTCATCGACGGTCGCCGAGGGCGTCAGGTTGAAAATGGGGTTTGGAACCGTAGCATCCGAGATGCCGGGAGGCACCTGCCAGCCGCCGCCGTTCGCCGAATTCTCCGGAGGCGTTCGGGACCCATTGCAATACTGGCTGATCACGGTTGGATTCGAACCGAAGTTATTGCCGGCTGTATAGTCCGCCGCGTCTGTCAAGACAGAGTAGGTCGGAGAAAGCGTGCCCAAAGCGTGATTGGACGGGCCGCTATCACCGCGGACGCCGATATCCCAATAGCTAGCCGCCGGGCAGGCGCCCGTACCGCCGGTGACGACGGAGCCGCTACCGTTAGCGGCACTCGAGGGAGTAGCCGGCTGACTAGGCGCTTGCGCGGCCATTGCGCCGTTGAACGAAGCGTTGTACAGGCTCACTATATTTTGCTGGTACTGCGCGCTCAAGGCCCCTACACCGATGAAGAACGAGCGGTTCTGCCAGAAGATGTCGTTTGCCAGATACGGATTTGAGAAGGATGTGCAGCCCGGATGGTTTGCCGGGCAGGTGATTTTCGTTATTCCTGCGAATGACGCTACCAACTGGGGACTATTTTGAATAGCCACCAATCCGGCCGGCTGAGGCAGCGAACTTGTGCCGCCAGCACTGGTTTGATTGGACGCGCCCGGAGCGCTGGCCAGCGGGGAGCCAAGCGTATTGAACAGCGGGCCCGCCGAAGCGGTGCTGTCGTTGGAAATGACCGTGTTGTTGACGAAATCGACTGCAAGCGCGTCCTGTAGAGAGACGCCGCCGCCATCCCATCCGGCCACATTATTAGCAATGATGTTATTGGTGACCTTGACGTTGTACCACTGACTCGGACTGGTTGGGAACAGAGACACCTCCGTGCCGTCAACATCCTGGAAGCGCAATCCGCCGCCGCTGCCGCTCTCGGCCGCATTGCCTTGGATCAAGTTCGCATTAATGACCAGACCCGGACCTGTTCCGTCACTCAAGCCCGGAGTACAGTCCGCATCGGCCGCGGTCCCGCCGCATTCGACACCGTTGATCGTGCCGTCCGGCGGAGCGCCCATGACAATGAGTCCGCCACCGTTAGTCGAGATCGTCGGGTTCGTGCTCTCGTTGAACAAGATCGAATTGTGCGAGATCTCGCCGTTCCAGATGAAGCCGAGATGAGCAAAACCGCCGCCGTCACCCGTGCTCATGTTTCCGCAGACCCAGTTGTAATCGAACTTGTAGTAGTCAGCGCCGGTGCAGAAGCTGACGCCCCCTGCGCCGGCGGGAGTTCCGGAGAATAGTTCATCGCCGATGGAAGAGTTCAAGGTCACGGCATTGTTGTGAACATTCACTCTCAAGTTGAAGCAGTACGGTAACTGCTTGTTGGGATTCATGCCGGCGCCGCTCAGGCAGGAGCCGGGATCAGAATCGGCAGGAGTTCCGGCCAAGTAGGCATCCGGAGACTCGCCTTGGCCTATGTTGATACCACCAGAGAGTGTTCCGATGTTGTTATACACCCTGTTATTCGCGATCTGGAGGTTGTGGCTCCAGGCGTGTACAAAGATGCCGCCACCGCCCTGCGAACTATTGGTGACGGAAAGACCATCGATCGCCGAGGGGTTGCATTGGAAGTTGCTTGAGTACGGATTCGGTACCAGAGCGGGCGAGCCCGGAGCAGCATCTGTGCCGCAATTGGCAGAAGTCAGAACGGTCGAGCCCGTTGGGAACGCGGATTCAGATCCGCTGCCGAAGGGGTTGGTAGCGCCGGCAGGAATGTTGACGCCCTTTGAAAGAACGGTAATGCCGGCTCCTTCATAGGCTCCCAGAAGTGTAGGCTCCTGCAAGAGTTGCGCCAGGTTGCCGTTGACGGAAGTATCCCATCCCAGAATGCCTTCTAACGGTAACCGGTCCACCTGCGGGTTGTTCGGGCCGCCGGTGAAGTAGCTCATGCCCGTGGCCGGGCAGGCATCAGTGCCCGTGGAATAAGGATTAGAGCCGCCGGCCGCCGTATAAGGCTGACCGTTAATAGCCAAGCCGAAGAGGCAGTTCACCCGGTGACGCCAAGGATCTAATTTACCGGCAGGGTGTGTGTTGGCGTTGATGACGCTGGAGACAGCACCCACTCCCTGGAGACGGACCGGCTTCCACATAATGAGCAATTCGTTATAGACGCCCGGAGGAACCATGATCAGGTCGCCCGGCGCCGCCGCATCGATAGCGCTTTGGATGGTTCCGGCGACGTACGTGGGCGCTTTGCCGCCGATGGTGATGGTCACGGCATCGACGGACTGTTGACCGTCAGCGGCAGTCACCACGAGTTGGCCGCATAAAGCGGGAGAACCACTTTGGCCCGGGCCGCCATATTGTGCTTGCTGCTGAACGGGGCAAGCAGGAACGTTGTTTGGCACCGTCGCGGTAATCGACATGTCGCTCCAACCGGTCACTACCGCCGTCTTCCCGCCGATGGTGACAGTTCCCTGCGCGCTGCCAAAGCCGTAATGACGCGTGACGGTTTTCTGGTTGAAAGGCGCCGTCGTCGCCGACGGTCCGGAGTAGCCATTGTTCTGAACAAGCTGGTCGCCCAAAGCTGTAATCGTGATTGATTTGCCTGGTGCGCTTACATACGGTCCCTTTCCTCGATCGCCATCCACCTCGCTAATAGCGGGAGTGGCGTTCGGGTAGGCGCAGTCCGGATGGTTATAGCCTTCCGAGAATGCGGAGGTCGGAACCACCGGGGTATCCAGATACGAAGTGGTGCCCGGCATGAACGGTAGCTCATAGCAGAACTGGCTATAGCCGGGGTTGAACAGCGGGTCCGGAGTGGAACCGGAACCGGCGTCGTTCATGCACATGATCGCCATAGTGGGCGAATAACCAGTGGGGTTTGGCGGGTTCACTTCCCATGTGGAATACTGCATGCCGTTATAGGCGCCCCAATGGTCGGCGTAGACGCGCGAAACTTCCGCACCCGTCCAATCCTTGATGGAAACCGGCAGATTCGGCGGAGCAAACTTCTCACCAAATTGAGGCGAGAACGGATCGAACTCGGACGTGAAGTCGTCGGTGATGACGCCGGTGAAATGAGAGGCAATGTGCGTAGACGTAAAGATATAGAACTTTGCAGTCGTCGCCATCTGATCGCCGAGCGTGACTTCTTTGCGATCGCAGAGGTTGCGCGTAGCTCCCGCGAACGGAGCCACTTCTTTGGAGCCCGGGAACAAGCTGATGTAGTCCGGCACTACGCGAGCTTCGCCGACGCAGGGCCAAACGGGCTCGACCGGGAAACCGGGTACACCCTGGTTAATCGGCGTAGTTCCCAGGCTGACTGTGGGATTCTGTGCGTTATTGGCGTTATAGCTGCTGGCCACCTGGGCTTGGTCAGGCAGGATAAAGATGTCGCCGAAGCCCGCAAATTGCTGTGTGGCGGGGGCGATAAAGTTATCACCGATCAAGATGTTCTTGTCTTCTTCTTTGACCAGTTCGTAGCCCGGCGGCACCACCACTTCCACCACGTATTTGCCGGTGGGCAGCATGTTCGTGCCATCAGCGGGGTTGGCGATGCAGATCTTGCAATTCGTTCCCACCGATTGGCCATTCGTAGGATTAACGCCGGTGCTGCTGGGAAACGCGTACATACCGTCGTACGGCGCCGGCTGGATCTGGTTCCAGTTGTGCATCCCGTCGTAGCACTTGTACTGAGAGTTGTTGGGCAGCGTTGGAGCGGCCGGTCCTCCATGCGCCTGATTGTAAACATTCAGGTAATTCGGCTGGTTGAACAGCGAGAAGTAGAAGAGGTCTCCCGTAATTTGGCCCGGGCAATTCATATTCGGCATCCCGTCGGAACGGAAGCCTTGTGCCCAATCATCGAAACTGCTGGTTTGCGTCGTGTCTGCCAGCTTCAGCGACTTGCTGCCGTCCGGCGCAGTGCCCTCCTGGTAGAGGTTAATCGTAACGTGCGGAACCAGCGGCTCCCATTGCGTCTGGACTAGTAAGTCCGGATCATCGAACGGGCGCGTGGAAGCGTACACCACATGGCCGCGGATACCGCCGTTTTCGCCGGGTTGGTATGGAGTTTTGCCAAATTCAATGAAGTTGTTCTGGCCGGAGAAGCCTTGGAACCCTTCCACGCCCACCCAAGGGGGATCAATGCGGCCGGTAGAGCCGCCCGGGCCGCCACCGGTTTTATTGGTCTGGAGCGTTTGCTGGCTGCAATCAGCGTCGGCACAATAGACCGCACCCGGCACTCGGAGATTCGCCGGGAGAGGAACGCTTTCGATGGTATTGGCCAGATACTTGCCGATAGTGGAGCTGCCGCAGGCCGGATACGGACTTCCGCAGGCGGTGCCGTCCGCAGGGCCGCCCGCATCGTACACAACGTGTGTGCCGGTAGTCTTATACCTTGTGGTATCCGACTCCACGACATACCAGTTGAACAGCGGGAATGTCTCGTTGAAATTGGCCGTTCCGGTGAAATCGGTGATGAGATTGTTCTCAAGGCTGCCGTCCCGGCGCCGTATGTTGATCGGAATCAACGGGATTCCGTTTTCAGTCGATTGCGAGACACCATCTTTGTTGTCGTCGATGAACGTTCTGGTGTAGAGATTTGCCTGCCATTGCGTGACGGCAACGTCTTTTAAGTCGGTGGTCTTGCCCGCGGTGAGGGCTACAGGCGTAGACAGCCCATCCACGAGACCGTCATTCCATTGATCGAAAACCGTAACGCGCCATTGGCCCGCAGGCAGATTGGAAAGGCTGAAACTGCCGTCAGCGTTGCATTTTGTAAAGGCGAAGTCCTCTCCGTCCGGGTCGCCCACGCTGACATAGCACTGGCTGAAGTAAAAGCTGTCGTGCGAGCCGCTGCTGTACAGTCTCTCGTCGGGCGTACGGCTCATTCGCTGTGTGGTGACTCGGCCTGTCACGATACTGCTGCAAGGCGTGCCCGTCAGGGTCAAATTAATGTCTGTTCCCGCACACACGCCGGCTTTCCGGCCGTTGATGATGGCCGGATTGGCAAATCCGATGGTGACGTGATAGCTGCTGGGGCCGTATTCCTGGAAGTAGCTAGGCTCGCCGATGCGGGTGAACACATCGTGCGCCTTCTGGCCATCTAGCGTATTGGTTTGGAGCCATTCTTCGCCGCGCGCGATACGGTCGGCTCCCGGTGTGGCAACGACGCCCCATCTGCCGGGCATCAGGTTCGCGACTATAGCCTGGCCGGCCAAGGGCGAAAGAGTCTTGCCGTCTGATTCATATTTAGGGCAGGTGACGATCATGCCGGTGATGCCGCCGCCGCTTTTTGTAATCGGGCAGGCATCGAAACCGGTAGCCGGATCCTTGAATCCCGCCAGGCTGTTAGTCAGAGGCTGATTGAACATGTCATAAGTCATCTGGCCCGTGAAGTCGCCATTCTGACCCATTGCGTCCCACAGGTGGATTTGAAAGCCGCCCAGACCAGGCTCATTCGGAGCCAGAACGTCAACGCCGCCGCCGGCATCCTGCTCACCGTTGAGCGGAAAGTCGTCTTCGAAAACGAAAACCGAGAGTTGTCCCGGCGGAAGGGGCGCCGGTTGGGCTAGAACCAGCAGCGGGTTCCCGCCGTTGATGTTGATGCCGATAGGCGCGCCACCCATGGTATGCCCGCAGTTGGCGGCTCCTGGCGCGGAAGAGCCGGACTGGCAATTGCCGCTTGTGTTCCCGGTTGTGAACGGAATGGCCGCATCGCCGGGCAGCACGGAAAAGTAATAGCGCTTAGTCGGGTCCAGGTTGACCTGATCCGGGGTGACCTGCGTCAGTTGGGACCCGGGTCTGCACAGGCCATTGCCCACATCGCAGACAACCGAATTTCCTTGAACGGTCTGGCCCGCTTCGCACGACTGTGGCCCTGTACACCCTTGCGCCACGAACGGCGCAGTGCTGGCGTGGAAGTTTACGCCCAAAGTGGGTACGATGCCGCTGCTTGTGTTCGTAGTGTTGTTGGGATCTACATAAAAACTACGGTCTTCTTCAATGATCCAGCGGTAATCGGTAATTAGGGTGGACTTGTCGTAGCCATCCACAACGTTCACCTTGAGTCCGCTTCCCGTCAGGAAGTTCAGGGTGATGGTGGCGGCGGCGCTCATTGTTCCTTGTGAGTTTTGTGCCTGATAGGTGAAGGTATAGGTGCCGTTTGTGGGCGCCGTGGCGACGAATCCGCCATTCTGGTCGAGAGTGACTGAAAGTTGCGACCCGGTCGGTATCACGACACTGCTTGTGGCGGCGGTCAGCGGATAGCCCGCTCCATCGCTGGCATAAGCTAGCACGCCAGGTGTCCTGACCGCCATGTACGTAGCCATGGGCGAGGTGAATGTCGCGTTACCTGCCGTGATTCCAGTAGCACCTTCAATAGGCGCCAGGTTCAGAGTCACCAACGCCGCAAGGTTGCTGTTCCCATTTGCGATGTAGGTGAAGCTATCTGTTGTTGCGGGAGTCGACGTGGCGGTCCAATCTGAGTTGGGAACGTAGGTGAATGTGCCGTTTGCGGCCAGCACCAAGGTTCCATGCTGTGGATTGAGATTCGCTTTTACTCCATAGACATTCACGTCATTGGCGATCACACCTCTGGATGGATCGGAAACAGTCAGCGTCTTGCCGGGGACCACGGACTTATAAGTGTCCGGGTTGGCAGTGGCGCCGGCCAGAGCCGCCGCTGCCGGAACGCCGCTGCCGTTTACACTGATGTACGCCAACATGCCGGCGTCGCGTTGCGTGCCGCCGCCGGATAAGCTCAATTCGCGATCGTAGACCGGGAGAGCAGTTGCCCCGGCGGCGGGACCGTTGATCATGACATCGTAGGTCTTACCGGCCGCCATGAAGACTTCGCTTTGCACACGCGGGACACCGGGAAGCGGATTGCCATCCTCTGCGATCAGGGAGAAGCCACCCACTGGATTTGCGCCGCTCGCGGTTTGCGCTCCCACGATGGACGGAACGTGCATACGCAAGCCTGCGTTGACAAAGCGAACCAGCAGTTGACCAGTCGGGATGGAGGTAGCAGCCGGTATAGGAATAGAAGCCGGAAATGTAGATGCCGAGGGATTCGTCTTATCGAAGGCGACGCCATTGAAAAGGTAATAAAGAGGCGAGTAGTTCACCGCGGGCGGATAGCAGGTCTGATAGGTGGGAGAGCTTGGATTGCCGCATCCATTGGGTTGTCCGGACCAGACTGCCGTTTCAGTAAAACCGGCTGTATTCACGGCGGCATTGACCGCGTTATTCTGCACCGGGTCAATTTCGCTCATCAACAGCGGAACATCGGCATCATATTTGATCGGAGAGGTTAAACTCTGCGAGTAAGCTACACCCGCGGCGTTCGTCGCCGGAGCGGCTGTAACGATCACGATTCCATACAGCCCCATGGGTCCCTGAATAGACGGATGCGTGCCGGATTCGAGCAGGTAGGTGCCCTCTCGCGGAGCCGTCCAGGTCAAAACAGTAGCCGAGCAAGAGGTACCGGTGCACGCCGCCACTTCGGTGGCGAACGACTGGACACGCCGACCTTGCGGAGGCGGCGTAAAGTTCTGGTTGGCAGGGGCGACGATGGGCCATGTGGTCTGTGAGGCCCCGGTGTGAGCCGGGCCAGGCACGTATTTCCCCCCTGCTCCCAGTCCGCCTCCGACTTGACCCACGATGGTCAGCGACGTAGGCACCGGGTTCGGAGTGGAACTGCCTGCCGGTGTAAAGACCAGGTTGTTGGTCAGATTGATCTGAAGGTTGGAACCGGTAGGTACCGTGATGACGACGGGAGACCAACCCGACGCCGTCTTGTTCAACGCGCCACACGTGGCCGTCGAAGTGACACCTTGCGCCAGCGGCGTACACGTGTAACCCCACATGGGCACCGCAGTACCGTCCGGCAATGTGATGGATGTTGGCCCGGCGGTCAGATTGACCTGCTGCTGACCGAACGTCGCGGCGACAGCGAAGGAAAAGAGACAGACTACCCGTAATGCAGCTCCGGCAGAAGCTGCGAAAGTCATATTTCGCATTGTTTTCCCTTTTTTGGTTGGAGAGTTGTCTTAGTTCGCTTCGTTGATCACGAATTCCCGGGAGTCGACCATCATCATCATGAACATCCCCCCGGGGAACACATTGTTAGTGGTTATCTCGCGCTCATTATGCGAGTGCCACATGAAAGCAAAGCCGCGCTCATTCGCCGGATTGGCCTGCGAGTTGGCGGGTTGAAACGCCGAACAGTTGGGAGTGGCGGTTCCTCCCGATCCGGCAGCATTCGCGTTCCCACCCGTGACGCAACCCGAACTGCCACCCGAGCCGTCATTGATCGGTCTGAGTGTTGTGGTCGCGCGGAGTGTTGCGTCAGGACCTAAATAGGGACTGCCGCTATACCAGGCGCCATTTGTGAAAATGTTCGGGTCGGGAAGAGTAGCCGGCCCGCCCCCGGACACGTCACCAAATGGCATTGCCTGCAATGGTTTGTTGTGGTCCTGGCACCATTCGAAATAGTTGACCGCCGTGGGAGCCCCCGTGTTATATCCGTTACCATCTGGAGTACAAGGCAGGGTGGCAAGTGCGTCATTACTGGTGGACTTGGCGGTGTGGCCATACATATCCCAGTTCAGACCGCGGCCCGTATAGTAGAAAATGCCGTCCATCGCCAGCCCCGGTGTTGTTGTAGTTGTGAACAAGGCAGGTCCGGCGAGAGACATTCCATCCGGGGCCAGGATCAGATTCCCATCACGCGCCAGGATACGAACGTGATTGGCGTGCTCGTGAAAAGGGTGCTGCCAACGTCCTTGCCCGATAACGCGCAGTAACACCTGCTCGCCCGGATGAAGATGTGGATTTCCGTTATACGGTTGATGCGGATACTCCGCACCGTAGTTGGCGTCCATATCGTCGGGCATCGATCGGCCGTTGATCAGGAAATAGGTTGGATGGTACGGTTCCGTGGGAACTTGCAGGCTACAACCTGTCGGGTTTGCAGTACAGGCAGTCACCTGTGCGAGCGCTGCGTTGTGAATATTCGGGTCCATTTCGGCGAACTGAAACAGATACTCACGGTCATAGCAGGTGTTCGGGTTATTATCGTAGGCTGCTTTGGCAAGTGTGAAATCCGCCTCGCTCCAAGTTGCCTTGGCCGTCGCATTGTTCGCGAATACGCCTGAAGTGCAAGCAGAAGCGACGCTTTTGGGCAGCACGATAATCGCGCCATAGAGTCCCATCTCCACCTGCAGATCGCTTTGCGTACCGCTGTAGTAGGCCCGCGTTCCCGGCGAGGTAGCGGTGAACGCGTATGTCACGGAACCGGCGGGCGCGGCCTCTTGCGTTAAGAGTCCCGGAACTCCGGTCGTCGATGTCACTTGGAATCCAGGGAAAAGAATAGAAGTATTGCCGGCCGCCGCTGGCAAACCGTTGGTGAGGTTCACCACCACCTGATCCCCCTCAGTCACAATTAGGGTCGGCCCTGGTACTTGCATCGCGCCGCAGGTAGCGGTGCTAATAGCGGTTGGCAGAAAACCGCTGGGTGCCCCGTTGCAGCCATAGCCCCACGAGTAGACCGCGGTGCCATCCGGTTGATTGAGGAAAGCCGTCTGAGCAGTCAAATTGAACGTTGGCCCCGTGATGCCCGGAGCTGCTGCCTGTATCATTGCTGTGGAGGTGAACGCCAAAAGCAGCATCCGCGTGCTAAACATAGTTTTTCTCTGGTTTTCGATTCTCATGGCCGCTCTCCTAGTTGGTGATGTGGACCTCAGTCATCAGCCCGCCGAAGTTCTCCGCGTCGTTGGATAGGTGATCCAGATTGGGAGTGTAAAGATAAAACACGCTGCCCTGCGGATACAGCGTGGTGTTGCTGGCATCGAGAATCACATCCAGCGATTCGCCGCCGCCCAGGGTAATCGAGTTGGTGTTGTAGTACAGATTGTTCCCTCGCTGGTCCCGTAGAAGCTTGGCATTTAGCGCGATAACCTTCATGGGAATACCCATGGAGGCCAGCGTCTGGTACTCCTGAACGTCCAGGTCCGAGATACGAAGAAGCGCCTTCTTGCCAGCTGGAATATTGATGATCGCGGGCAGGGGCTGCGAGAAGTGCTTGTTGCCGTCAGATGACTCAGTGGCAAGAGGGCCAGGCGTCACGGTGTCGGGATAGCTGCGGCCGTTCAACAGGAAGTACTTATCTTTCATTCCTGCAAAGTTTTCCGGATTGAACGTCATTCCTACAAAGTGGAAGTTGGGGTCGAAGCCGTGAATCTGCAGCGGATATTCCACGTCGTAAGCAGTGGTGCCATCCCCATCGTTATAGGCATACTTGGTGCCGGTTGCCACTGCGCCCGTGTTTACTGCTGGCAGCGGATTGGAGCACAAGATGTCTGCAGCCGGATTGCACGCAGTACGCAGATCGCCCTGCTGCGAACTCAGAGAGGCGTACAACGGCGTTCCAATGGGCACTCGATTCTGCCGGGGCCGAACATACAGTTGACCCACCATGCCCATTTGAAGGTGCTCGGGTGGGGTGATGTGACAGTGCCAGAAGTAGGTGCCTGAGTCGGGCGCCAGGTAGTAGTAGGTGAAACTGCCGCCGATATTGATGGCGACTGACGCATCCGGTACGCCGTCATAAATAGAAGCCGCATTCGGATATCCATGGAAGTGAACAGTATGCTGCTCAAACAAATCCGGACGCATGATCATGCCGACATTGCTCAACGTGAGGAAGAACTCGTCATCCTCATCAATTGCCATCAGCGGAGCCGGAATGTTTCCGTTCATGACAGCGACATCCATAATCTGGCGTGGGTCGACATGGCCATCCAGACACGGCGCCGTGCACGTGCCGTCTCCGATGGCGTCCATATCCGATGCCAGTCCTACCGCGCCGTTGTAAGTGAACGATGGAATCAGATTTGTGTTCGCTGACGAAGCGTTGTCAGTCGTGGCCGGATCGCCTGGTACAAACGTTGTCTGATAAACCGCGTTAAAGGTGGAAGGGTTTTCCGTGCCCGGCTGGCCATTAGCTATATCCGCCAAACCCGAGAGCGGGCCAAAGCTGAACATGTAGGTCTGTGTACCGTCGGCCATAGTGGCGTAACCATCGCCGCCGGAGATCTGCTGGCACTTAATGGCGCCATTGACTTTGCCGGTGGGCGTCAGATAGGAACCCGCGCCAGGGACCAGCGTCGTAGGGCCTGTATAGGCCGGCTCAACGTCGTTGTTATTGAGACTGGAGGGATGAGTGATTGTACTCGCGGGACATTGAACTCTGAACGATTGTGCGGAGCCGGGCATGACGGCGCTCCCATACAACAACGTCATTAGAAAAGGGATGCGTAGGTATCTTTCTTTCACAAGTCTCCTTACGGGTACACGTTAACCTGGGCGAGCGATGGTCGGGGTTCCGATCAGCCCCGCTTAGCTATTAGGGTGTGTGAGTAGATTATTAAGTTGCCGCACAATGCTCTTTGCGCGCAAGCAAGCATTTAACGAAAATAGCCCCAGTCATTGCTGTTTTCCTTTTTGTGCTGTTTAGCTTGTGTAAACACGGCATGATCACTGCCACCATCGGTGCAAGATAGCTTCTCTGGAGGATCAGCACCTAGCTGCAGCAGCGAGCCGACGCAAGTAGCTCAGCCTCAAGATGTCTACTTACAGACGCTCTATGCAAACGCCACGAAGTGTTTCCCGAACACTTCGGGATCCAGGGGTCACTGAGGTGGAGGCACTCCCGCGGTCCCTTTCTGGGTTGGTGGCGTCGGGCCTGCGGGCGTCGTCTTGGGTGGAGAAGGATCATCCTTCTTTGACTCAGGCGCCTCGCTTGAATTAGGACCGGGACGGACGGCCGGCTCATTATGTTGCAGGTCCACGTTCGAACCCATGCCAATTCGAATGGAACGGAGGTTTGCTTCGTTCACATCCAGCGCCCTCACGATATGAGGAGTGATAGCGAAGACGATTTCGTTCTCAGTGCGATCTTTGTTTTCCTGCGCGAACAGGTATTTGAGAAGGGGAAGCTTACTGAGCCACGGATATCCACTCAGAGACTTCGTCTCGGAATCCTCAAGGATTCCTCCCAACAAGTTCACCTCCCCATCCGTGACTCGTGACTCCAGTTCAATCCGTCGCTGGCCTATTGTGGGCTGCGAGATTCCTCCGATATTTGCAGAACCCGTCACAGACGAGATCTCGAGCGACATCTTGAGCGTCACTTCATCGTCAGAATGAACATGCGGTGTGATATCAATGTTGACGCCCACGTCCAGGTACGTAAATTGAGTGCTGATTAACGAGCTTACACTTCCGGCGCCGACGATGCCCGGCGAGAATGACCCTGTCGCGATGGGCACCCGGTCTCCGATACGCAGCGTCGCCTTACCGTCATTCAACGCCCTGATCTGCGGGCTTTGAAGAATCTTTGTGTTGTTATCAGAGGCGAGGGCTGTCAGCGAGGCTCCCGGTATGCTGAATGAGAAATTGCCGAAAGTGAAACCGGTATTGGCGCTTGAGCTTCCGCCGTTCGAGCTACTACCACCCGCACCGCCGGAGCCGCTGGTATTTGAGATTCCTGTGATCAGGCGTTTGGGCCCGATTCCGACGCTGGCCGAGGTTGGCACATTGGTACCAAGTTGCCGGAGCCTATCGCGGCTGACCTGCATGACACTGATATCGATAATCACCTCCGACTTCGGCTTATCAATATCAGCCAGCAGTTTTTCCGCGAGAACCAGTTGATCCGGAGTGCCCCGCAGGATCATCGCATCCTGACCCTGCAACAGTTGCACATGGCTGATGTCCAGTATCTGCTTCACCATGTTGGCGGCATCCTGCAGCTCAGCCGGCGTACTGACATTCCTCAGGTAAAACGTGCGGACTACGTTCTGTTCAAGCTCCTTGTGCTTGGCAGCGGAATCAGCCGCTACCACGATGGTATTGGCCAGAACCGGCCGCCAGAAGCTCTTAGACTCAAGCCCGGTCAGATTCAGCGCCTGTTCCAAGGTGACGTCATTGAGGTCCAAACTCAGCTTCTGGGGCCGAAAATCCGGGTCGATCACCACATTGATGCCGGCGAGTTTGCAGATGGTGCGATAGGCCATATCCGCGTTCGTCGTCAGGTGCAACGTGAGCGGCGCCTGCGAGAGCGGCTTCAATTCCACGGTCCGGCCGTAGTCGGCCAACAACGACGTAACGGGCGCGGGCTTCAACGCCGTATGCTGCTGGTGCTTGCGCATCATCTCTTCGGTCTGTTGAAGTTCCTGCAGCGCGATTGAGCTTGTACTGTCAATTGCGAGCGCCTGCTGGAATTGGCGCAGCGCCTGGTCTAACTGGCCACCGACACGCAACACCTCACCATTGTGGACATGCTTGGCAGCCGCGTCGAACTTTACGCGCGTGTAAGCGGCGAGATACTTCGCATTCTTTGGGACAGCATGGGAGGCCTCTTCATAGCTCTGGCAAGCAGTATCCAAATCGCCATTGCGCTCTGCCCTAGCCCCCTGCGCAAAGGCAGCACTTCCACGATCGGCATAGGCCGATACGCTGAGACATAGAAGAGTGAAACAGCTTACCGTTGTCTTCAGTGTGAGCATTGGATCTCGAGCCAGATCAATGAAAACCCTCTTCTTGCGTCCGGACCATCTTTGCGCGTTCGCTGAAAGAATTATTTGCGTTCGAGCAAATAAGGCGACAACCAGGTGAAACATTTCTCCCCGGGACTAAGTAGGTAGCAGAATACGGTCGCCGAAGGAAACTGGGAGCTTACCGTTCTCTCCAACTCCACAAGTAATGGAACGACCCCGGAATCTTTCCAGTACTACTGAAGTAGTTCATGTTCGTCGCTCCGCGCCTTGTCTATTGACAGGATCTGCAAAGCAGGTATTCTACTAAGCACTAATGCTGTTTTGGAGTTACTCGGAGAATGAAGTTCGTGCACTTTCAGTCTGTTGTCACCCCATTCGAGTTATCAATTGTGCGGCCGGTAGTTTATGTTCCTGCCGCGCTACCTGGTTGGCCTGCCGGCCCACTAAGGAGTCCGGCTGTACAACTAGAACCGAAATATAGGCCAAATAACAGCCGCGAAACCGGATACGAGGCAACCAATGCTTGAAGACCTCGTACGCAGTCTCGTCTCCACTCCGGAGAAGAATGGCTCGTCTCAACCAATACCCGTGGTACGTTGGCCGGGAAGACCACTCGGCGTACCTACGAATCTGGATTGCCGGCCACCGCTATTCAATGGAGTGCTGCCGGGGGATTATTTGAAGATCTCGGCCGTGGCTCGCAACCGGCAATTCGAAAAGGGCGAGATGCTGCATATGGAGGGGGACGCCGGAAAGCAGGTGCTTCTTCTCACCGCGGGTCTCGTTAAACTTACGAAGATAGGTACAAGCGGGAACGAAGTCATTCTAAGGCTCTGTGATCCCGGCGAGGTTCTGGGCGTCGCGGACTTGTTCTTCCTCGGAACACACAGCACAAGCGCGCAAGCATTCCGCCCCTGTCGAGTTCTTTCCTGGGACATACCGGCTTTCAAGAGTCTAGTTGGCGCACACCCGATTTTGCATCAGAATATGGCTCGTATCCTGGGTAAACATCTATTTGATCTGCAGGATCGCTTCCGCGAGGTAGCCACGGAACGGGTGGGTTCCCGCGTAGCGCATCAAGTTGTTCGACTCGTGGAGCAAATCGGCCGTTCATCCGAGGGCGCCGTCGAAATCGCACTTTCCCGCGAAGAGCTCGCGCAAATGACCGGAACCACTTTATTCACGGTGAGTCGTCTATTTTCGGCCTGGGAAGCACTCGGCATCGTGAAACCGCGTCGAGAAGCCGTCTTAATTCTCAACATGGCGCTGCTGCGTTCCATTTCTGAAGCAGGCTAGCTTTTTTGGAATAGCGCAGATCTGATGTTATACCAATTGGAGCTTAGTCACACTCAAAGAGGCTCTTGGAATCGGAGGCTGGTACAGCATTGCACTTATCTAACTTTCGTCGCCATGGAGAACTAAGACCATGGGAACCTCGATCGCCGGCGGGGGCTAATTGCGCAATAGCAAAGACGCGGCCTTTTCGACCGGTCACGATCGGCCTGACCACTCCACAGGAAAAAGGCTGTCCATGCGCCGGGTGAGCCTTGCTTCAGCGGTGATCTTATTGCTGCTACTGGCCTATCGAATGGGGCAACGTAGTCCACGCGCCGAGACGGAGCACACTACTGCTCGCAAGATTCTGTACTATACAGACCCCATGCATCCGGACTATAAGTCGGATAAACCAGGCATCGCTCCCGACTGCGGAATGCAACTTGTTCCCGTCTTTGCCAAATCAAGCGAAGAACGGCCGGTTGAAAGCTCACTACCTGCTGCGGATGCGGGCTCAGTTGAGATCGACACGCCGACACAGCAGTTGCTGGGAATCAGGCTGGAGACAGTGAAACGTGCCGGGCTGGTTCACCTGGTTCGTATGGCAGGACGCGTGATGCCCGAAGACACCCATGTATACTCCATCAACTCTGGGGTTGACGGATTCGTTAAGGAAACCTTGCATGACTCGGTAGGTACGCTCGTCAGAAAAGATCAAGTCTTGGCTATGTACTACTCCCCGGATTATCTGTCAGCAGCCTCTGGTTTCCTGGCGGCGAGCGAACGTATTCCCGGGGCGGTGGGACGGGAGGCCGGCAGAAATATCGATTCCTATACGAACCGTCTCCGGAATCTCGGCATGAGTGACCTTCAGATTCGGCATATCGCGGACACACGTCAACTGCCGGACGACATTCAAATGGTCTCCCCAGTAGACGGCTTCATTTCTGCTCGCAATATTTCTCCCGGGCAACACTTTATGCGGGACACAGAGTTCTACAGGATTTCAGACCTGAGCCGCGTATGGATTGTTGCGGATGTTTTCTCCGAGGACGCATCGCGCCTTAAGGACGGAGCCGCGGCGCGGATCTCGCTGCGAGACCAGCACATGCATCTGCCGGCGGTCCTGTCGGCGAGCCTGCCGCAATCGGAAGCCGGCGGCGGGACAGTAAAACTTCGCTTTGAAGCCAATAACCCAAACTTTTTCCTTCGTCCCGACATGATTGTGGACGTAGAAGCACCGCTGAGTCTGCCCGAAGCCGTCACGGTCCCGATTGACGCTGTGATTGAATCGGGCGCTCATGCGCGTGTCTATGTGGCGCGCGGCAATGGCCATTTCGCACCTCGCGAAGTAGAGACCGGCTGGTTCGCAGACGATCGCGTTCAGATCCGAACCGGGCTTGAACCGGGCGAGACCGTGGTGGCGTCCGCCACATTTCTGATCGATTCAGAAAGCCGCATGCATGCAAACGACGCGCAGATTCCGAAATCGAATCCAGAGAAACGGACCGCGCAGCGGCTCGGGTCGACAGCAAAGATCCTGATGGGCGCGCGAAGCAGAGGGCCGTCGATTGATCAATAAGCTGATCGATTTCTCTATAAAGCATCGCCTTTCTGTGATCGTGATCTTCGCCATCGGATGCGCTTTTGGCTGGCAGGCCATGCGAAGCTTGCCGCTGGATGCCACTCCTGATCTGGGAGACACGCAAGTGATTATCTTTTCCCATTGGGACCGCAGCCCCGACATAATGGAGGATCAAGTCACTTATCCCATCGCTACTGCGATGTTGGGTACTCCGCAAGTTCAAACGGTCAGAGGCTTTTCGGATTTTGGATACTCGTACGTCTATGTGATCTTCAAAGACGGAGTCGACCCCTATTGGGCTCGCTCCCGTACGCTCGAATATCTTTCCAGTGTGCTGCCCCGCCTTCCGGAAGGCGTGAAAACGGAACTAGGCCCCGACGCTAGTTCGCTGGGCTGGATTTTCCAATATGCGCTTGTGGATACGTCCGCTCATCTCAGCCTGGCGGACCTGCATTCCTTCCAGGATTGGAATCTGCGGTATCAACTCCGCGCAGTTCCGGGTGTTGCTGAAGTGGCGCCCATCGGTGGTTTTGCAGGTCAGTTCCAGGTGAATGTGGATCCGAACCGCCTCCGCGCTTTCGGCATTCCGATCAGTCGTGTTGTAGATGCGGTGCGTGCCGGCAATATTGAATCCAGCGGACGTTTACTGGAGTTCGGCGGGACAGAGTATATGGTTCGAGGACGCGGCTACGCGCAGAATCTCGAGGACTTTGCCAACATTCCGCTGACGGTAAGTGAGACGGGCGCACAGGTAAGGATCAGGGACATCGGGCAGGTTGCAATGGGTCCTGACGTTCGTAGGGGCTTGGCGGATCTGGACGGTAAAGGCGAGGTAGTTTCCGGCATCGTTGTCATGCGCGCTGGTGAGAACGCTCTCGATGTGATCAACCGGGTGAAGGCAAAACTGAAGGAAATAGAGCCAGGCCTTCCACAAGGTCTCAAGATCGTGCCGGTCTACGATCGGTCAAAACTTATTTATAACGTCATTTCTACCGCCAGGCAAACCATTATCGAAGTCCTGGTCACGGTCGCCCTGATCATCATGCTGTTTTTGTGGCACTTCCCAAGCGCGGCTATTCCAATCCTCACGATGCCTGTGGCGGTGTTGCTTTCTTTCATACCCTTCCACTTTCTGGGCATGAGCGCCAACATCATGTCACTGGCTGGAGTGGCGATCGCTTTCAGCGAACTGGTCGACGCTTCCATCATCGTCGTCGAGCAAACCCACAAGAAACTTGAGATTTGGGAGGCTTCAGGTCGCCCCGGCTCCTCGCGCGAGATCGTGACAGCCGCAGTGAAAGAAGTCGCTGGACCCACGTTCTTCGCCCTCCTGGTAATGGCCGTCTCCTTCGTGCCGGTTCTGACACTCCAAGCCGAGGAAGGTCGAATGTTTCGTCCGCTCGCCTACGCGAAAACTCTTTCAATGGTCGTAGCGGCGCTACTGGCGGTTACGCTTGATCCAGCTTTACGCGTCCTGCTGACGCGTACCGGGCACTTCACTTTCCGGCCGCCCTGGCTATGCCGGGTTGCAAATGCACTCCTTTCGGGCAAGATGCGACGCGAAGAGACTCATCCACTGGGCCGGCTTCTGATGCAGATGTATGAGCCGGTGGTGCGGTGGACTCTTCGCTATAGGTGGTCAGTTGTAGCCGGCGCCATGGTGACGATGGCCATCACCTTCCCCGTCTTCTCGCATTTAGGGTCGGAATCGATGCCTCCCCTCAATGAAGGCTCCATCTTGTATATGCCCACAACACTTCCGGGCATCTCAATTGCGCAGGCAAGAGACTTGCTGCAAGCCACCGATAGAGTAATTGCGCGCTTTCCCCAAGTCGATCATGTGCTCGGTAAAGCCGGTCGTGCGGAGTCAGCCACAGATCCGGCTCCTCTTTCCATGCTGGAAACCGTCATCGTTCTTAAGCCGCAGACGAATTGGCCAAAGATTACGACCTGGTATTCGCCTTGGGCTCCCGATTGGGCCAAGGCGGTCTTGCGGCACGTAACTCCTGACGTCATCTCCACAGAGAATCTGATTGACCAGATGAATGCCGAATTACATCTACCGGGTGTCGAAAACGCCTGGAGCATGCCGATCAGAGGCCGAATCGACATGCTTACCACTGGTATACGAACTGCGATTGGACTAAAAGTAGCCGGATCTGATCCCGAAATAATCCAGAGGATCGGGACTGAGATAGCCACTTTGTTGAAACCGGTCAGCGGCGCCCGAAGCGTTTTGGCCGAGCACACCGCCGATGGTTACTTTGTTGATGTCCAATGGGACCGCGAGCAGCTGGCGCGCTATGGAATCAGTATTCAGGAAGCGCAAAAAGTAATTGAGAACGCCATTGGCGGAGACAACATCAGCACTGTGGTGATCAACAGAGAACGTTACGGCGTCAACGTCCGGTATTTGCGCGATTTTCGCAGTGATCTGGGCTCACTTCGCAACATTTCTGTGCCTGGCCCCGGCCAACACGAGTTCGCGCTGAGCGACCTGGCCACGGTCCGGTTAACAAACGGCCCGGCAATGCTTCGTTCCGAGAACGGCTTGCTTTCTGGATATGTCTATATTGACTTGTCTGGCCGCGACCCGGAAAGTTATCTCACTGACGCCAATCTCGTACTCCACGACAAGTTGAAGTTACCTCCCGGCTATTCAACCTCCTGGAGCGGCCAGTTCGAAGCTATGGCGCGCGCGAAAACCCGCCTTCAGCTGATAGTTCCCCTGACGATCGCGTTGGTCGCCCTCCTTCTTTTCATCAACACGCGTTCGCTAGCAAAGACCTCAATCATAATGCTAGCCATACCTTTCTCCGCAGTAGGCGCTATATGGTTCTTATATTTGTCCGGTTATCACATGAGCGTCGCGGTCTGGGTGGGTCTAATTGCTCTTATGGGCGTCGATGCTGAAACCGGCGTTTTCATGCTGCTCTATCTTGATCTGTCGCTTGAAGCAGCCAAACGCGAAGGCCGGCTGAGGTCCATCGCGGACTTGCATGAGGCTATCGTCTACGGTGCGGCCAAGCGCCTGCGCCCGAAGTTCATGACTTTCTGCACCACCTGTCTTGGTCTGCTGCCGATTATGTGGGCCAATGGAACCGGCTCAGACGTGATGAAACGAATTGCAGCTCCCCTGATCGGAGGTATCTTTACTTCGTTTATTCTCGAGTTGCTGGTGTATCCAGCCATTTACGAGATCTGGAAGTCGCGCGAGTACGAGAAAGCGCCAAGCGCGGTTCGTGCTCCCTCAATCCTTGTTCAGTCCGATGTAACGACCCCATGATGCCTGTTAGATATTCATTCAATGGCTTGCTGGTTCTGGTTACGTGCTTGACTGGCGTTAGTCGAGTCGCAGACTCGCAAGTTGTTCCGCCCTCAATCACGTATGTGGACGGTCAACTGACAATAGATGCTCGGGACATCAGCTTAGCCGACATCATGGTTAGAGTTGCAGCTCTAACTAAAGTGACAATCGACATGCCGGAGGGGTTAGCCCGCGACCGATTGGCTATCGTTAAGTTCGGCCCCGCGCCGGCCCGCCAGGTACTAGCGTGGTTGCTGCAGGATGCGCCGGTCGATTACGTCCTTCAAGCCTCTGATGAGGACCCCACTAAATTAGCGAGCGTCACGCTTCTCCCCAAGCTTAAGGCCAATAATGCCGCTACGGATGTCGATTTAGCCCGCCTTCCTTCACACCCCCTCGATCCGCGCACAGAGGGCGCGATCCCCGAGAAAGAAGAAGTTCGTGCGAATCCCAGCGGCCCTGAAGAAGATCAACCGAATGCGGTAGCAGGCGCTACTCCTAACAACCAGTCAGCGGCTGCCCCACTCTCTGCGTCATCCCACTCCCAGCCAAACCCCGTAAGGCCCGGAGCCCTTTCGCCCCCCGAGATGCTCAATTCTGCAAATATCAACCAGCAACTTCAGCAGATGTATCAGCAGCGAGTGCAACTGAATCGGCAAGGCCAGCAACAGCCGTGAGAACGTCCTACTTGTCCTTCTTACTCTTGTAATCGTTCAAGATCTTGGCGATATAGGCTTGAGTCTCGCGAAAGGGAGGTGTTCCTCCATAGTGTTGCACCCGCTGAGGTCCCGCGTTGTATGCAGCGAGCGCCTTCACTGAATCTCCATCATATTGGTCTAGCAGTTGGCGAAGGTATCTGGTTCCGCCTTGAAGGTTCGCCTTGGGATCAAAAACGTTGTTAATCCCGAGCATTGCGGCAGTTCCGGGCATCAACTGCATCAAACCTCGCGCCCCTTTGGGCGAAACGGCAGCCGGGTTGAAGCCGCTTTCCGCACGAACCACACTGGTTATGAAATCCGGGTCAAGTTTGTATTGCAGCGCGACAGAGGCAATGAGACCAGGAATTGAGTCATGCTCAGGGGTCTTATGTAAAGCTGGGGACCTCGCCGGTTTTGCCTCCCGGGGCAGTTCGCCGGTACTTACAACGCCGCCCTGTTCCTGCTTTCTCGTTTGAATCTGATCACTCGGAATTTCGACATAGCCGGTTCCGATCTCAGCACACAACCATAACCTCGTCACCGCGCCAAGAGTCTCGCTTCTGGAGTATTCCACGGTGAACTCATTTCGGAGGGTTGCAACCTGACAGCTTTCGCCGACCGCACCGTGCCGCGGATTTTGTCCGCCGTCCAGCGCTGTACAGTTGGCGGCAAGCGCTAACAGCAGCAGCCCCGGCAGCGGAGATCTAAGAGAACTTAAGGGTGGCAAGCAATATCTCTAAACCGCGGAAGTTATCGAGCCATCAACATCTGGCCGACAGAAAGTGGCGTTTTCGTCGAAGACACCTTGAGATCGCGGGTATTCAGGGGGAGAGTCTGCCATCCAAATAGATCGGGCGGCGCTGATAAGTGCAAATACGCCAAATTGAATTTTGCACTGATGTTCTTTGTAGCGCTGCGCAGTTCCTCCTGCAAGTGGTCCTGAAAGAGCACTGCCCGAATATCCCCGCGCACACTTTCAATTTGCATCGTATCGTGTGACTCTAGTTTGACGACAGCGAATGCCGCGGGGAGATCAAGTACTTCCGAAATATCTCCAGACTTCAATTTGGAAATCTCGGACTCACTCCCCTGAAGGTCAACTTCCCGCAGAGACGTTAGCGTTACCGGCGGAGGAGTTGCTTGAATACCTAGAGATATAAAGGCGTTCTTTTGTAATTCATCCAGATTCGCACCCGCAATAGCCTTCGCGCGCACCGTCTCCATTTCAGCTCTGATCGCCTCTCTCTTCAACGGTCGTCCATCTTCGGTCGGCGCCAGCGTTGGCACCCAGATACGCCGCACTTGGATCCTTCTATAGTCGTTCTGATGTTCGTCATAATATTTCTGGATTTCTGACTCTTCCACCGGCGCCGTTCGTCCTTGTAAGTTCTCTAAGAAAGCAAGCGCCAGAGCTCGCATGTCGCCGAAATGTTGCTCGTCACCTGTCTTCGGCGTCAAGTGAAGATCCTTGTCCAAGCCGCACTGTTTGGCCAGGGTAGATAAGGCAAGGGTCGCCGCGTATTGCGTTGCTGAGTGCGCGCGAGATGCCGTTTTCCGGGCGATGGTAGACGCATACTCGTCTAGATCTGCCCTGGTGATCAACGATTCGCAACTCTCGCTTTGCTGACTCACGCAAACGCCTCTTAAGATGACCACCGGTGCGCCCGGGGGGATTTCAGGAGTTTTGCGCTCCGAAGAATTAGAGGCATCTAGCTTCCGGAAGCCGTGTTGGACCGGTCTGGGCCTCATGACAGTTTGACATTGGGCCACTTGCCAGATAGTTACTAGAAGCACACCCATGATGAAAGTCAATCGCATTCAGTTGATCCCCTCAGAAGAAATGCAAGCTATAAGCTCTAAAGAGCATCACTTTCCGAGCGCCCGCTTTAGCTTCAGGGCCCCACGGATGTGGAAACGCATACAACAGAAGAACTCGTTTTGGCTATTTTCTCTTTGCTTTAATGCAAAGAGACACCGGTCCCATTTGGGTATCCCTCAGCCAGGGAGTCATTCAGGCGAAGCGGGTTGACTGGCAGGCGTGGGCGAGGCTGAGGGCTGTTGACCAAATCCGCTAAACGAGGTTTGCGACGGACCAGGAGTCGTCGTTTGCCCGAATCCCGGTGCGCCATTGGTTGAAACTCCAGGAGTTGGAGTTTGCAACCCTCCCATTGCAGCAGCCAGAGCAGCCGCTCGATCTTTGCGCAAATCATAATAAAACTCCCAGCGGTTGTACTTCGTTTGTTCATTCACCACCTTGATGCCGGCGCCACCGGCGATACTGGCAACCCCCGCTATTCCGCCGGCGCCTGCTAACAGTCCGGCCGCCGGAGCACCCGCTGAGGGATCTGGCGATGTCTTACCAGTGTTGCTATTGGAACCCTTCGAGCTTAAGTCGCCCGGCTGACCAGTGACGGCGCCCCCTTCTGTTGCAACTGCTCCTTCTTTGACAACTTGGCCCAAATCAATCGCACCCTGCTCTCCAGCTGTTGACGTCCCATCGATGGCGGACGCGCCCGCTTCGGACACGACAGCAGGCGAATCAGCGGATGGACCGGAGTTCCTTATGGCGGGAGGACGCGGCCTCAAGGCGGCGCTGATTGTTTTGTCTTCCGGTGCTTCGGCATCCTTATCCTCTCCCGAGAAGGAATTATTGAACCCTGCGAAGACGGCACCCTGTCCCAATGTACTCGGATTAGCCCCTCCGGGAGAAGTGGTTTGAGTCTTTGAATCGGTGATTATGCCGCCCGGGCCGGCATGTATCAGCCGCCAGTCCTCTTTGCCTGTCAGTGGGTCCACATACCGGTGTCTTAGAAACCGCAACCGATTTGTACTTTCCAGCTCATCAATCGAGTTAGGAAACCGGCCGATTTTCCGTACAAATAGCTTGACGCCACGTTTGTACTCATTGCCGCGCGCAATCAGCAACTCTTCCCTTTGACGCTGCGCCTCGAAAGCGGCCACAGGTAACTCCCGATAGAGCATGATGGCTACAATCGCTGCAAACACCAGTACAACCAGTAATGCCGACCCGCTCTGAGCGGCGCGACGCCGCGGGCCAATGCTCAAGGAATTGAACAAGATTCGGTCCTCCCGGTTCACACACGATTGCTCAGTTTCGGTAGCGGGATTAGAAAGCCTCTCGAGGAGCCTCGCTCAGCTAAGCCTTTACCAACCTGCTCCTGGATCAAATGCATTTGTCCCATAACGGCCGGGATATCAACTTGACCGAAGTCAAACTAGGAAACTAAATCGAATTTGAACGACGCCGAGAGACTGAGCGCGCAAAGATTCTGCAGGGAGCGGCGGTTGGCGAGACCGGTGCGCAAGGACCAAAGCGGCTAAGCCTGCGGTCTTGTGCATGGTTGCGGCGACGGGGACTGGAACCGCCACAGTATCACCCGCCAGCACCTCAAGCGCGTTGTGAGCGGACGGGAGCGTTCTCACGTGGCGTAAGTCATTGGTTCGCTGGAAACGGCCGGTCCGGCTGGTTTCAGAGCGTCTTTAGAAAAGCGACGAGTGCCTTGCGGTCATCAGCGGAGAGGTCCAACCCAAAAATGTGGCCTCTTACCGCAAAGGTCCCGGCTGAATCAGGCCTGAAGCCCGTGGGCACGTAGTCGTCTCGTATGCGGTTCGGATCGAACCAGTCCTTGAGAGTGGCACACCAGCCGTTGTGCCCGAACATGCCGCGATACCAAACGCCCTTGAGTGACGGCACCTTATAGAATCCCGTTCCGCGCCTGGACAGGAGCGCCAACTTCGGATCGGTTCCGACCGAGCCCGGCATGATGTCGTATAGCCTGCTCTCTTCGGACGTCGGCGTGAAGCCCTCCGCGAGCGTCAGCTTGTTGTTCGTGTAGAGCGGCGGGGTATGGCAGCCAGCGCAGCCCCTGCGCTCGAAAACGATCTTACCGCGCGCCGCCAACTGGTCATATTTGTTCGGATTTGGAGGTGGTTGGAGCGAGTACAAATAGAGCGCAAGGGCGTAGAGCTGATCATCGCCATAGCGAGAAACGGCAGATGGCGCCACACGCCCACCGGTCCGCGGATCGGCTCGGGGGATGAAGCCGTCGTAACTCGCAAGATCCGCTATCGCCTGGTTCAAGGCGGAGTAGCGCATGATGTCGGTCACTCCCCGGTTCAATTCGAGCCCGGTGTGGTCCAGATAATGCCTCTCCTTTACACCGATGATGTCCGGAACCTGCACTGGGAAGAAGGGGCTGGTACCGCCGCGAGCGATCACGCCCGCGGGGATCCGGTCATAAAGGGAAGCGACCTCCTCGCTGCTCATAGTTTGCAGCTTCTCGTTCGGATCCGGGTCCCCCCAGGGCACGGCAAAAATTCGCATAAGTCCGTGCAGTGCCGGAGACGGCAGCCGCTGACGAAACCGATTTGCCTCCGCCTCCTCGACGGGCGAATTGCCCTGCGCTCCTTTTAAAACCGTACCGTCAGGCATCACGCGCGTGTGGCAAGTGAAGCAGCCGAAGCCTCCGACCTCAACCTGGCCGCGCCTACGGATCACATAGGAAGCTAGAGTGACGACTCCCTCGCGCGTGAGCGGCGGATTGACGCGCCGATACCATTCCGGGTCCTGCGCTTCCTGGAGACTCACAATCTGATCGTAAAAGAGCGGCGAGTCGAAGACGAGTTCGCCCGCTTTTCGCCAGTCGGATTCGGTCCGAAGGGGCAGCGCGTGAGAGCCATCGTCCCACAGAATCTCCGGCTCTTTTCGCTTTAGCTGCTCCAGGTAGCCAACCGGCCCGCGTCCCGGGGCGTAGATTGGATAGCTGCGATAGATTGGCCGAACAGGAATTTTGTAATAATATTCGGCTGGAACGTGTTTCGGCGAGCCGTTCTGGTAGACGAGCGGCACTTCCAGCGATCCGATTGCCTGGTCTTCCCAAACCCGCGGCACCGAAGAATGGACTGCCGGCGGGCGCATCTGCGCGCAGACAGGCAGAGCCAGAACCAGCCTCAAAAGCCCCGTAGCCATAAAAATACGCATGGTCACCTCCTCTTGCTTCATGAGTATCGCGGTCCCTTTGCGATGGGTCAATGGAGAGAATCTGTAGAAGTGTGTACCGGTTATGTATTCTCGTGGATGCTGCGTAACTTGCTGAATACTATGGGTTTCGCAAGTGCTCACGCTTCGACTATAAAATAGGGGGCTGCAAACGCATGGACTCCATCGGCTTCGAGGACTTCGATCTGGACGGGCGCAATTATCGATTGCGCCGCTCCGGTCAGGACGTAAAGCTGGAACGGATTCCCCTGGAGTTGCTGCTGATGCTAGCCGACCGTGCGGGAGAGGTGGTTATGCGAGAGCAAATCATCGAAAGGCTCTGGGGAAAGGAGTTCACCTCGATACCGAGAATGCCATTAATACGGCGATTCGAAAAATCCGCCTGGCGCTCGGAGATGACCCGGCGCATCCTCGGTTCGTTCAGACTATAAGCGGTAAAGGATACCGTTTCATCGCTAGAATAGATGATCCACCGTTAGATCGCCCGTCCGCTGCTGTGAGCCCAACGGAAGGAAAAGTCTCGAACAGCCGTTCTGACCTACGAGTGCCTCGCCGGTTCGTCCTCCCGGCCATTTCCGCCGTGTGCCTTCTGGCTGCCGGAGTCCTATTCACGCGCAGGGATGCGACCCGGCCGGAAGTGTCCAACTATGTACAGATCAGCAACGACGGCCAGACTAAGACAGGACCTCTCGTTACGGACGGACTACGGTTGTATTTTACGGCAGGATCGCAGAACCATCGGGCCCTGATGCAAGTTGCTGCTTCAGGCGGGGAGAGTACGGCGCTTATCAATCCACTGGAAACGCCGCATTTCGAAACGCCGCACCTGATGGATATCTCACCTAATCTCTCTGACCTGTTGATGGGATTGGGCGAACCGCCCGACTCAACGCTTTGGACGCTTTCTCTTCCTGCAAATGGAGTGCGGCGAATAGGAGATGTACAGGCCGAGGATGCGAACTGGTCTCCGGATGGGAAGGACATCGCCTATGTGAAAGGCGAAGACTTGTATCGGGCCCGGAACAACGGCGCTGAAGCCCGAAAACTGGTGACATTTCCGGGAATTCCTTCGTGGCCCCGCTGGTCGCCGGATGGAGGCCTTCTCCGCGTGACCCTAACGAACAGTATCACCGGCTTTTCTTCTCTGTGGGAAGTCTCGGCCGACGGCAGAAAACCCCACCCCCTTCTCGCGGGATGGAATCGAACTCCCTCGGAGTGCTGTGGCAGCTGGATGTCCGATGGCAGCTACTACGTATTTCAGGCCACGCGCGACGGTAAGACCGAAATCTGGGCAATCCGTGAGAGGGGTGGGTTGTCTTTTTCTTCGAATCAGCCGGTGCGGCTAACGGCAGGCCAGATGAATTCTCTCGCCCCGATGGTGAGTTCCGATCGAAAGAAGTTATACGTCATAGGACAGCAATTGCGGGGCGAATTGGTGCACTACGATTCGGAATCGGGACAGTTCGTCCCATACCTCTCCGGATTGTCGGCGGAGTTCGTCGATTTTTCCAGGGACGGAAAATGGGTAACCTACGTCACCTTTCCTGAGCGCGTCTTGTGGAGGAGCCGGCTCGACGGGAGCGAGCGGCTGCAATTGACAGCGTCTCCAGTGCAGGCAACAATGCCCCGCTGGTCGCCGGACGGCCAGCGAATAGCGTACTTTGACGCCGCGCCGGGGAAGCCCTGGGCGATTTCTTTGATTCCCGCCGAAGGTGGCAAGCCTGATCCTCTGTTGAACGAACCGCGAAATCAGATGGATCCCAACTGGTCCCCGGACGGTAATTTTGTAATCTTCAGTTATTTCCCGCTGTTCGACCGGGTCCCACCGGAAAAACTGGGAGTCTACATGATCGACTTGAAGACTCGAAACGTGAAGAAGCTGCCGGGCTCGGACGGTCTTTGGGTGCCTCGCTGGTCCTCCGACGGTTCACATGTGGTTGCGAGATCCGCGGATTCCCGGTCACTGATGCTTTTCGATTTCGCCACTCAAACATGGTCCGAACTGGTCAGGGACGTTTACGTTGTGCCGGTAAACTGGGCGGCGGACGGGCGGTCTGTTTTTTACGTGCGGCGGGGCGCGCGGCCCGCGATCTTACGCGTAGCTCTGGCTGACCGTAAGGCGCAAGAAATCGTGAGCCTTAGGGATTTGCGCCAGACCGGATTTCGCGGCGCGATTTGGACCGGCTTGACGCCGGACGACTCACCCATGTTCCTCAGGGACATCGGGTCGCAGGAGATCTATGCCCTCGACTTACGCGTGCCCTAGAGATGGGTGGATTGAGCCTGACTTCGTGGAACGCGGGCTTGTCCGGTCCTGACAGCGCTTTTGACTTCGATGTATCGCCTCTGCTCACTGAGTAGCCCTCTCTTGTTTTGGACGCGAGTGGGTCTATACGGAATCACGCCATCACAGCGCTGTCGGAGGTAGGAGGTGCTTTACCTGCACGCAGAGCCGGCGCCTTATCGCTTTTGGATACAATTTAGGTACAAACTAAAATGGCTTCCGTATCTTTTTGATACGAAAGCCGTTTATTTGGTGCGGAGAGGGGGACTTGAACCCCCACGGTGTTACCCGCTAGCACCTCAAGCTAGTGCGTCTGCCAATTCCGCCATCTCCGCTTTGAAAAAATTTACTGCTTCTTACCGGCTGGCGCTATCGGTTTAGCAGGGGTCGTCGTTTTGGGCGTCTGAACCGGTGTGGCTCGCCGGCGGTTTTCCAGTACGCTTCGGGACAGCCCGGATTGATTGTTGTCCATGATTACCAGAGTGAGTGCCGTAACCATGAAAAGTCCTGCTGCGATGGTGGTCGCTTTCGACAAGACGGTCGCTGTGCCGCGTGGGCCGAACACCGTCTGGGAACCCATACCGCCGAAAGCGCCGGCCAGGTCGGCCGCTTTTCCGCTTTGTAACAGCACCACAATGATCAGGAAAAAACAGATCAGGACGTGCAAAATCGTGACTACAACTAACATGCCAGAACTGAGTATAGCAATCTTGAGGTGTACCTCATGACTGACATTACGAAACAGACTCCCGCCGGGATGTCCCTGGAAGACCTGCGCGAAGACTACCGCCTGGCTACGCTTGACGAGTCCCTTTGCGAAACGAACCCCGTTCAACAGTTTGCCAAATGGTTCAAGGAGGCGAAAAACTCACGCCTCCGAGAACCGAATGCCATGACTCTGGCCACTTCCACGCTGGATGGGCGGCCATCCGCCCGCATTGTGCTGCTCAAAGAGTTTTCGGACGATGGCTTCTACTTCTATACGAACTATGGCAGCCAAAAAGGCCGCGAATGCGAAACGAACCCCCACGTGGCGCTCACCTTCCTATGGGCCGAATTGGAGCGGCAGGTTCGGGTCGAGGGCAGAGTGACCCGGGTTAACCCGGAAAAATCCGCGGCCTACTTCCGAGGGAGGCCGAGGGGCAGCAAAATCGGGGCCTGGGTTTCAAACCAGAGTGAGTTGATAGAGAATAGGGCAGTTCTTGAGAGGCGACTGGCCGAAATCGAAGCCCGTTTTGAAGGCAGCCATGATATCCCCCCGCCGACATATTGGGGCGGATACTGTGTCCAACCTGAGAGAATAGAGTTTTGGCAAGGACGTTCCAGCCGGTTGCACGACCGGATCCTCTATACCCGGGACTCAAAACAGGGTTGGTTGATCGGTAGGCTTTCGCCTTAACTAAACGGCAGCGGTTTTCGCAACGTCATGATCAGTATGCGTCAAATGGGGCTTTGGGCAATACTCGGCTGCACACTTGTGCCGCTGGTTTTGCACGCCGATACACCGTCAGACGCGTTAATTACAAAGGTAGAGCAGCACTACAACAAGGCCCGGACGCTTACCGTTGATTTTGTGGAGAACTATAGCGTGGAGGGCCGGCGGCGGCCTACCGAAGCAGGCAAACTGACCTTGCGAAAGCAGGGCAAGATGCGATGGGATTACAACAAACCGTCAGGCAAGCTCTTTATTTCGGATGGAAAAACTATCTTTTTATATACATCCGATGACAATCGGGTAGAGAAAATACCACTCAAAGACACTGAGGATATGAGGGCACCGCTGGCCTTTCTCCTGGGACATCTTGAACTAAAGAAAGAGTTCCGGGAGTTTACGGTTCGGCCTGACGGGAGCGCGCAATGGTTGGACGCAACAGCAAAAAATGCCAAATTGCCGTACGGAAAGATTGACATGCTGGTGGGTCCGAATGGTGAGATCAGCCGCCTGGTTGTCGTGGGGCGCGATGAGTCGCGCTTGGATTTCGAACTGAGCCATGAACAGGTGAATCCACCGGTGAATGATGCTCTTTTCACATTCAAAATACCGCCTGGCGCGGAAGTAGTGGACGCCGTTGAATACGCAAGCGAGGGGCGGTAAAGACATTGGCTGAATTCTTATTACGGTACGCCGATCCACGCGGCCAGATGCATGAACAAGTGTCGGATGCTCCATCGGAACGTGAGGCCCGCGAACGGCTGACGCAGCAGGGCTACCTGGTTTACTCGATCAAACCCAAGGATCTTAGTGCGCGTTTAACCGGCACAGCGTCGAAAAAGCATGTCGATCTTGAAAAGTTCCTGATTTTCAACCAGCAATTCGTCACGCTAATTCGCGCGGGCCTTCCCATCTTAAAAAGCCTGGATCTACTGGCGGACCGGCTGACGGACGAAAAACTGGGCCGCTATATTCAGGCGGTTCGTAAGGAAGTCCGTACCGGCACCATCCTCTCCGATGCTTTTGAAAAGCAGGGTGTTTTCCCGCCGGTTTACGTGACGTCGGTAATGGCGGGCGAAAAGAGTGGCTCTTTAGTGGAAGTTCTGGACCGCTATGTCACCTATCAGAAACTGACGCTCGCACTGCGTAAGAAACTGCTGGTTTCGCTGCTGTATCCCTGCATTCTGATCTTCCTGGTGATCGCGCTGATTGTGTTCCTGGTGACCTACGTAGTGCCGAACTTCGCCGAACTCTATACCAGCATGCAGGCCAAATTGCCGTTTGCCACGCAAATGCTGATCGCCGTGGGTACAACAGCTAGAAGCTATGTGTTCGTTGGATTGGGCGGCCTGGCGGCGCTGGTTGTCTCCTTCTACTTCTGGTCTAAGCGGGAAGCGTCCAAAGAGATTTTGGATCGCGTGCAAATGAACCTGCCGATGATCGGCGAGGTGTGGACCAAATATCAGGTGGCGCAGCTCTCACGCGTCCTGGGAACGCTGTTGATTGGCGGTATTCCGCTGGTGCCGGCACTGGAAACTGCGGGAAGATCTGTGGGTGCGGTGGTCTTACGGAAGGCGTTGGACAGGGCCGCTGTCCTGGTGAAGGAGGGCCGACCGCTGTCAGAATCCCTCGCGAAGACCGGCCTGTTTCCCGACTTGGCAGTGGACATGATGGAAGTGGGCGAATCCACAGGGGCGCTTCCGGCGATGCTGGCGAGCGTGGCGGAGTTTTATGACGAGGACGTGGCTACCCGCATGGGCGCTCTTCTTTCGTTGATTGAACCGGCAATTATGATTTTCATGGGCATTTTTGTGGCGTTTGTGCTGGTATCGCTCTACTTGCCGATCTTTTCACTGGCGGACACGATCAGGTAAATGGCGACCGAAACACTAGTCTTTAAAAACCCGGGCGGCGACACGGAACAGGCGATTTCGATCGCTCAACGTTACTGCTGTGAATATGTCGATCTCAAAACGGCAAAGATCGACCACGAGCTGTTCAGAACCATCCCCGTGGATCTGATGTTCCGCTATCACTTTGTGCCGATGCAGTTGAACAACGGGACGCTGGACATTGCGCTGGCCGACCCGAGGCAGATCGTCATGATCGACGAGCTGCAGGTTCTTCTGTCGAAGAAGCTGCGGATCAAGGTAGCCACGCATTCGCAGATTTCGGATCTGCTGAAGAAGACCGAGCAATCCCAGCGCGTGCTGGAGGAAGTGACCGAAGGGTTCACGCTCGATGTCATAGGCGACGACGAGAACAGCGAAGAAAATCTCTCCATTGATCGGCTGACTTCGGACGAAAGCAACATCGCTCCGGTCATCAAGCTGGTGGACACCACCATCTTCAATGCACTGGAGCGGCGCGCCAGCGATATCCATATCGAAACCCGCGATCAGGAACTGGCAATCAAGTACCGCATTGACGGTGTGCTGCAGTACGCCATGACTCCCATTGCCAAGGAATGGTATTCGGCCGTGATCTCGCGCATTAAGATCATGAGCGAACTGGACATCTCGGAGCGCCGGGTTCCACAGGACGGCCGCTTCCGGGTTCGTTACAAGGGCCGCCTGATCGATTTCCGCGTCTCCATCATGCCCACCATTCACGGCGAGGACGCTGTGCTCCGCGTGCTGGACAAAGAATCGATGAGCGAGAAATTTTCCAAGCTTTCGCTCGACGTGGTGGGTTTTGCTGAGCATGATGTGGTTAAGTTTCGCCGCTACATCAAAGAGCCCTACGGCATGGTGCTGGTGACCGGGCCGACGGGTTCGGGCAAGACCACCACGCTCTATGCAGCGTTAAGCGAGATCAAGAATGACGAAGACAAGATCGTCACCATTGAAGACCCGGTTGAGTATCAGATCAAAGGCATCACACAGATCCCGGTGAACGAAAAGAAGGGGCTGACCTTCGCGCGCGGTCTCCGTTCCATTCTGCGGCATGATCCCGACAAGATCCTGGTGGGTGAGATTCGTGATCAGGAGACGGCGCAAATCGCCATCAACGCGGCGCTCACCGGCCACCTGGTTTTCACTACGGTTCACGCGAATAATGTTTTGGACGTGCTCGGCCGCTTCTTAAACATGGGCGTGGAACCATACAATTTTGTCTCTTCCTTGAACTGCATTCTGGCGCAGCGGCTGGTTCGCATTATTTGCCCCTTCTGCAAGCATCGCGTGGAATACGACGACGACTTTATGCGCGAAAGCGGATTGAACCGGGAAGAATGGAAGGACGTTCCGTTCTACGAGGGCAAGGGTTGTATGGAATGCTCGGGGGCTGGTTTTCGGGGCCGCACCGCGATACACGAATTGCTGGATTTGACGGAGCAGATACGCGAGATGATTTTAGAGAGGCGTCCGACGTCGGAGATCCGGCGCAAAGCGCGCGAAGATGGGATGACCTTTCTCCGGCACTCTGCATTGGAGCGGGTCCGCGCGGGTATTACGACGTTGCGCGAAGCAAATAAAGTGACATTCATCGAGTAACAGGAAGCAGGAATGTCAATTATTGATCAGCTTCATAAGTGGCTGGCGGATCCTCCGCCCGAACATGTTTTTGAAATGACGGAGTACGCGCTGACAGCCGTGAGTCCGCGAACGCCGAGAGAGCAGAAGAAAGGGTTCCTGGTAGAGCGCGGCTTGACAGCGTCCCCTATCGCGCCTAATATCCTGAAGCCGCAGTTGTATCGCGAGGCTCTGGAAAAGACTTCAGGCGCCGCGGGCAAGCGCCCCAAAGCGGTGTTGGTTATCCCGGATTACGCAGTGCGGATGGCGGTTCTCGATTTTGAAGAGTTCCCGGCCGGCGAGGAACAAAGGACAGCTTTGCTGCGCTTCCGTTTGCGGAAGAGCGTTCCCTTCCCCATTGATGAAGCTCGGCTTTCCTATTCCATCCAGTTCACGACTGAAAAGCTGGTGGAAGTGATAGCCGTCGCTGTCGCGCGCCCGATTTTAGAAGACTACGAGCGAATCTTTGTGGACGCTGGCTACAAGCCGGGTATGGTTTTGCCTTCCATTATGGCCGCGCTGCCCTTGTGCGATGCAAGCAGGAAAGGCTTGACGCTGCTGGCGAAAGCGACCGGGTTTACGTTAACCGTGGTCCTGCTGGAACCAGGGCGGGTGCGGCTGGTACGTTGTGTGGATTTGGCCAGCGGCGAGGAGCCAGGCGGAATGATGCCGGAAGGCGCCGGGCCGGTACAAACCGCCGCGATCATGGCGCCGCTGGTGCAGCAGACGCTGGCTTACGCGGAAGACCAATTGGGCGAATCGGTTTCACAGATTCTGCTGAGTGGATTCGAAAGCGAAACCGAGAGACTCGGAGCCAGAATCAGCGATGACTTTGGCATTCCGTTCCGGCCGCTCACTTCCCGTTTTGGCGCAACCTCTATAGAGAACATTGGCTTGCTTGGGATGCTGGAGAAGTACGCCGCATGAACCAACTCGACCCGCTCGACCTCAACTTAGCCTCGGAACCCTTCCGGCGCGAGCGCGCTCAGTTCACCACCGGGCTGCTTCTCAGCGCGTTGCTGATTGCATCGCTAGCACTGCTCAGCGTGATGATCTTGCACTCGCGCGCAAAGGCGGCGGACCTGCGCCTCCGCATCGCTTCGGATTCGCAAAAGCTAGCTGCGCTCACGCAGCAGCAAAGGCGCTTTGGATCGGTTCTCTCTAAGCCCGAAAATACCGAAGTGTTTTCCAACAGCGTGTTTCTAAATGAACTGATTGCCCGCCGCGGGCTAAGCTGGACGCGTATTTTCCGCGATGTCGACGCCGTCATGCCGGCGAACGTCAGACTGCTGGCCATCCGCTTGCCGCAGGTAGCCGAGCAGGATGCGGCGGGAGTCAATCGAGTGCAGCTCGACATGGTGGTGGGGACATTGGAGCCCGAATCGTTCCTGGTGTTGCTCAAGCGGCTGGAACAAGCGAGCGCTTTTGGCGCAACAGCCGTGGTGACGCATGCGCCCCCCTCACAGAATGATCCGTACCACAAATATCGATTAACGGTGGCCTATGCTCAAAAACTTTAGCATCGGGTCGTTGTTGGGCGTAGGCACCGGACAATTCAAACTCCGGGTGACGCTGCTGGTGTTGATTGTCTTGAATCTGGTGGCCATATATCTGTACTTGGACCCCCCAGGCGGCTCACAACAGGAGCTGGCTGAGGAAGACAGCCAGATCCGGAACCAAATTGCGGCGGTGAACTCGCAGGATGCCCGGTTGCGAATGATGGCTTCTCGCGTCGAAAGCGGCAGCAATCAGATCACCGATTTTGAAAAGCACTACTTTCTGCCAAACAGGTTGGCGTATGGGGAGGTTATTGGTGAGCTTCAGCGGATGGCAAAAGCGTCCGGCTTGCAGGAACGCGATGCAGGCTTTTCGGAGGAGCCCATCGAGGGAAGCGACGACCTTTCGCTCTTAAACATCAAGGCTAATTTTGAGGGCCCTTATCCGAACTTCATTAAATTCCTTTACGAGACGGACCATTCCCCGATGTTGCTGATGCTGGATTCGTTGACGGCTGCCCCTGAACAAAGAAGCGGTCAGATCAATGCTGATATTCGGTTTCAGGTTGTCATTCAAGATTCAGGTCCGGCAATTTTACCGATGGCTGCGGGCGGAGTGAAGCAATGAGCAGCGCCAGCCAAACCAAGATATTCGGGATGAACGTGAGCGTGGATCCGAAAGTGATCGTGCTGTTGCTGGTCATCCTGGCCGCGTTGATTTACTACTTTACGTCTAGCTCGGATTCGCCAGGTTCGAGTAGCAGCGCATCGCCGGCGTCGACTCTTCCCAATATTGGACGACCGGCAGGAGGCGTTAACCCCTCACTGGTGGGCCGGGCGGCTGCGGCAAGAAGAGCAGCGGCCAGGGCCGCGAAGAATGTCAACGACACTTTGAAGCTGGTTGCAGTGGACGGATCGCGCGGAGATGTAGACCCCACTCTTCGTTTAGGCTTGCTGGAACGAGTCAGAGCAGTTCCTGAGGCTTCCGGGTTACGCAACCTTTTCGACACGACGGCTGCGGCGGCACAGAATCTGCCGCCGTTACCCGCTCATCCGCCAAAAATGACGCCCGGGCCATTAACTACCGGGCCCGACCAGACCGCAGCATCTACGCCGCCGCCACCACCACCGTTCAGCATCCCGCTCAAGTACTACGGATTCGTAAAGCCGACAGGACATGCGGTGAATGAAAGCCGGGGGTTCTTCATGGACGGCGACAATATTCTGGTAGGGGGCGAGGGAGATGTGTTGGAGAAGCGCTTCCTGATTGTCGCGCTGACGCCCAATTCGGCGCGGCTCGAAGATACGCAGGCGAAGCAGGGTCAGGACTTGCAAGTGACACCCGAAGCAACACCGAGTCAATAGATCGAAATTTATGCAAATACCAGTCGATAATCAGCGGAGGGAACTTCGAACTGCGGGTCGCCGGAGGGCGACGCAGCAGGGGTCAGCTTTGTTGATTGTGCTGGTGTTTGCCGCCATTGTAGCCATCATGTTGTATCGTGAGCTACCCGTTGTGGCGTTTGAAGCCCAGCGGCAGCGCGAGGAGCTGACGGTATCGCGCGGCAACAGCTATAAACGGGCGGTCAAGCTCTTCGTCCGAAAGATCGGGCGCTTCCCCAGCAGCCTGGATGAGCTGGAGAACACGAACCGCATGCGTTTTTTGCCTCACCGCTATGTCGATCCGCTAACGGGTAAAGATGACTGGCGATTGATCCATGCGGGACCCGGTGGCGTGATCACCGATTCTAAAGTCGCCAATAAACCGAATGGACCCGCGGGTGCTTTGGGCCAGGCGGCTGTTTTCGCCGGATTCAATAATTCATTCACCGGCGATGCCGCAGCGGCTGCTGACGCGGCAGCCGCTAATGCCGCTAACCCGGCGTTGCGGCAGCGGGCCGCCGCTACCAAGAATGCCTCCAGCGTTCAATCAGCGGAAACACTCGGCCTGCCTCAGACCGAGGACACAACGGGCCAGCAGCCAAGTGCCCAGTTGGACCAGGCGAACCTGCCGCCCAATGCGCTTCCGCCGGGCACACAAAGCCCTGGTTCGCAGGCGTCCGGTTTCGGCCAGGGCGGAGCCGGCTCAGCCAACAATTCCGGCGGCCTGAATGGCCCGACGCCCCCATCGGGCGATAACGGTATTAACTCCTTTGGCCAGCAATTGAACAACACCAATCCGCAGACGGCGGAAATTGGGCCGCAGCAAAATGCTCAGCAGCAGAACGGCCAGCCGGTACCGCAGCCGAACGGGTTGGGAAATACCGCCTCGTTTGGCGGCGCCCCAAGCAATCTTCCGCGGCAGGCAATTGGAAACGGACAACTGAACGGAGTAGGCGGAATTGCCGGCGTGGCGAGCAAAGCGTTGGGTAGCGGGATCAAGTCCATTAACGACCAGACGAAATACGCGCTGTGGGAATTTTATTACGACATGCGGAAAGATCAGCAGGCCGGCGTGTTGGGCGGCGGACAACAGTTGCCGGGTACCAATAACAACCCAAGTAATCAAAATGGCGCGGGCGGAGGCTTTGGAGCAGGTTCCGGCGGAGGCGCAGGGAGCACCTTCGGAAACGCTAATAGCGCGTTCGGGAGCGTGAACTCCTTTGGGGCAAGCCAATCCCAATCCGGCTTCAGCTACAACGGGGCTCAGGGTTCGCCGCAGCCGGCGCCGGTACAGTCTCCTTATCAGCAAACATCGCCGGTACAGCAACCTACGCCGCCGCCGCAAGAATGAGAACGACTATACGGCGGGCTGCGCTTCCGGTTTCGAACCTTTGAACCCGTAATATGAGATGAACGCGTAGCAAAGCACCGGCAGCAGAAATGCGTGGTGCAAGCCGATGAAATGGTCGGCCATGAAGGCCTGAATCTCGGGAATAATTGCGCCGCCCACAATGGCAGCAATCAGTAAACCGGAACCCTCGCCCGTGAGCGGTCCAAGCTCGGCAATGCCAAGCGTGAAGATGCTGGGAAACATCACGGAATTGAACAGGCCCACCAGGATAATGCTCCAGACCGCCAGCGAGCCAAAGCTCAGCATCGAGGTCATGACAAGCAAAGCCGCAATAATCGCCGCCACGCCCAGCATGGAACCCGCTTTGATTTTCTGCAGCAGCGCAGAACCGGCGAAGCGGCCCAGCATGGCGCAGAACCAGTAAATGGACACGTATTTAGCAGCCGTCTGCTCCGACATGCCGCCGATATCGGGCTGGCTGAAATAGTTCACCAGGAAACTCCCGATGGCGACCTCTGCGCCCACGTAGACGAAGATTCCGACCGCTCCCAGCAGCAGGTGCTTCCGCTTCCAGATGCTCCCGGCCGCCTTTAACTCCTCGGGCGAAACGTGGTCATCGCCGGCAATCTTGGGGAACTTAAAGATCGAGATGGCGACTGCAAGAATCGCCAGCGTAATGGCAATACCGATATAGGGCACCTTGACCGTGGCGGCTTCGTGAATACGGAACGCCTGCAGGGCATCTGGCGGCAGCTTGCGAATCTGCTCAATGGCCATAGGGGCGGCGTTCAGAATAACCAGACCGCCGAACAGTGGGGCCAAGGTAGTTCCCAGGGAGTTGAAAGCTTGTGTCAGGTTCAGCCGGCTGGAGGCGGTTTCCGGCTTTCCCAGCACCGATACGTAGGGATTCGCTGAAACCTGCAGGATTGTAATCCCTGCTGCCAAGACGATCAATGCGGCCAGAAACAAAGGAAAAGAGGGTGCGGTGGCCGCGGGAAGGAAGAGGAAAGCACCGGCCGCCATGGTCAGGAGGCCGGTAACCATCGTCCTCTTATATCCAATCCATTCCACGAGCCGGCCGGCGGGAACTGCAAAAATAAAATAGCAGGAAAAGAACGCGAATTGAACCAGGAGCGCCTGAGTGTAATTAAGGTCGAAAATCGATTTCAGATGGGGAATCAGAATATCGTTGAGACTTGTCAGAAAGCCCCACATGAAAAACAGCGTGGTCACAATGGCTAAAGCGCTGCCGTAGCCCTTAGTAGTGGAACCGTCCGCCGTCGCAACACTTGCCTTGCCTACGTTTGTAATCGCCATATTGTCGCCCTGAAAAAATCGGTTTGCCGTGGCAGACGAAGGTAGTCTGTTTCTGGTAATTTATTACCTCTTACAATAACGCGTTTGTCTTATGGAATCATTTATTGTGATATTTTCGTTGGGCGATGCCATTCTCCAACCATTTCTCTCGACGCGGTTTCATTGCGGCAACACTTGCAGCGCCGTTCGCTTTATCGGCGAAGTTCAAGGTACCGGTTGGTCTCGAACTATACTCCGTTCGTGAGGGCCTGAAGGCCGACCCGATGAGCACTCTCGATTCCGTTGCCAAGATGGGTTACAAATGTGTGGAGTTCTACTCGCCGTACTACGACTGGACACCCGCTTACGCCAAGCAAATTCGAGCGAAGCTGGATCAGCTAAAGATATCCTGCCATTCCACACACAACAGCTTGCATGCTTTTAACCCCAACGGACTTCCGAAAGCGATTGAGTTGAACCAGATCCTCGGAGCAAAGTACATTGTTTGTGCGGACGTGGGAGCCATCAAATCGCTGAACGATTGGAAGACCGTAGCCACAATCCTGAACACCGCCAACGGGGAGATGGCGAAGAGCAAAATGCACGCCGGCTATCACAACCACGATCTGGAGTGGAAACCGATTGAGGGCGAAGTGCCTATGGAACTGCTGGCTAAGTCCACTGACAAGTCAGTGATGCTGCAACTGGATGTAGGCACGTGCCTGGAAGCAGGCCGCGATCCGGTGGCCTGGATCAATGCGAATCCCGGCCGCATTCGTTCTCTTCATCTAAAAGACTGGTCGCAGGAAAAGGGTTATCAAGTTCTTTTTGGGGAGGGCTCTGCTCCTTGGAAACAGATCTTTGCCGCTGCGGAGAAAAAGGGGGGAGTCGAGTACTATTTGATTGAGCAGGAAGGCAGTCGCTTTTCCGAGACTGAGACGGCGGTTAAGTGCCTGGCCGCGTATCGGGATCTTCGGCGGGCTTGACCTTCAACGCAATAGGAGAGCAAACACCAGCTCTTAGAGTGAAAAAGGCGTCTGCCAAGTGGTCGTGAATACGATCTCCGACAGAGGCTTGCGCTGCCGCGGCGTCGGCTCGGCACCGGGATCCACATAGCCAAGAGCGACGAAGGCAGCGGTATCGTAATCATCGGGAATCTGCAATTCGGTGCGTGCGCGGTCGTGATCAAACCCGGCCATGCCGTGAGCGTGCAGACCCATTGCGGTTGCCTGGAGAGCGAGTTGGGCGAGTGCGGCACCCGCATCGTGCAGAGCATAACTGTTCGGTTTGCCGTTCTGGGTGAAGGTCTTTTTCGCGACCATCAGGATCAAAACAGGGGCCGTCTTCGCCCAGTTCTGATTAAAAGGCACCAGCAGAGAGAGCAGCTTCTGATAAGCGTCCGGGTCCTGCTTCGTGGCCACGATGAAGCGCCAAGGCTGCTCGTTGTAAGAAGACGCCGCCCAACGAGCAGCATCGAAGAGGGCGGCCAAATCTTCGCGAGACACTGACTGCTCAGAAAATGCCCGGGGACTCCAGCGGTTCTGGATTAACTCATGAACGCGGGGAAGGGTGTGTTGCGCGATATCAATACTCAAAAGGGCTCCGAGCCTTATTCTACCGGTTCGGGTTCAGCATCCGGCGCTTGCAGGGATTCCTTGGTCTCAGCGCCCTGGTAGTAATAGTCGTGATAGTAGGTGTACTTGCTGTAGAGTTCGCCGCGGCGAGCGCCATTCACGACGATCCCGAGAACATTATTTTCGCAAAGCGATTGAACCGCGCGGGCCACAGAGTCGTAAGTAGTGGTGCCGATACGCACGACGAGTATGGTTCCATCGCACATGGTGGCAAGCAGGTTACCATCGGCCGCAAAGAGCAGAGGCGGGCTGTCAAGGATCACCCAATCGAAGTGGTTCCGAAGTCCGGCAATCAAGGCGGAGCATTCTTTCAGGTTCAGCAACTCGAGCGGATTGGGAACCGGATCGCCGGCAGCAATGACGTAAAGATTTGTCTCCCCTATCCGCATCAGGATATCGGCCAGACTGGCAGTGCCCTGCAAGTAGTTCGTCATGCCGGGGCTGATGGGTATCTGGAACGTTTTGTCGACGGTGGGACGCCGGAAATCAAAATCAACCAACAGAATGCGCCGTTCAGCCAGTTGAGCCTGAGTGATGGCCAGGTTAGCAGCCGTGAACGACTTGCCTTCCGCTGGTGAAGGACTGGTGACCACAAGCGTATGCAGAGGCTGCTGCGTTTGCATATGGTTCAGTCGCGTGCGCAAAGTACGGAACTCTTCGCCGGGAGCTTCGCGGGGCTTATTGGGATTAACCAGGAGTGCATCGCTGATGGGGTGGAACTCCATACGGCGGGCAGAGGCGATGCAGGATTCTATATCATCCAGGTCTGCGAAGCGTTCTGTATCGGGCGCGATGAGGGTGTCGCCATTGCCTTCCGGCAGACCGGCATACGGATCAAGCCCGGCACCGGAAACGGCCGCCGCCACCGATGCGCCACGCTGTTGCCGCGAGGCGGCAGGGCTTGCCTGCGGCGGATTCTCTTGCGCTGCTTTTCGCAACGCGTCGTGTACACGGCTCATAGTTTTTACGCTCTGTTCAAGTAGTAGTGCGCGACGGAACCGACCATTATCGCGATAGCCACAACGGTGGCGGCAGCCCAGCTTACCAGCAGCAACTGCTTGCGCCGCTGAACAACGACATCGTTCTCTAGCAGTGGAATACTGCCCAAAATTGAAAGTTGAGTGTAGACACGCGCATCTTTAAGGTTCTTGAGCGAAGTGTCTTTAATCTCCCGAATCGCCACTAGGATGATTCCGATTAGCAGGCCCCCGACAGCACCTAGCGGGATAATGAGCTCTCGTTTCGGCTCGGTAGGGTCAGTCGGGAGCGAAGGAGCGTCGATCAATTCCAAAGTCTCGCCCTCTTTCCGCTTCTCCAAGTCCATGGATATGGTGGACTTATGCATCCTGGCGTCCAGGTCGAGAAATTTCTGTTTGGCGTTGTCCCGGTCGCGAATCAGGTCGGAATACTCCCGTTCATTGGCCGGGGAACTCTCCAGACGCGACTGAAAGCCATGCAACTGGCTATTTGCCATTTGCATTTCGGCATTGTTGCGCTGTTCTTCCACAGTGGCGGCTTTGATCTGGGCAAGCAAACCCTCCTCTTGCGTCTGGGCATCGATCCGCTCACGGGCCTGGGTGGCGTTTTCACCGTCGGATGCCTTCGGGTTGGCGGCCGCCTTGTTGGCTTCATCGCGCTGACGCTTCAAGACAGCCAGTTGTTCCTGCGCCGCCTGGAGGTCGGGATTTTCAGGCGTGTAGCGGTCTTTCATGGCCGCTATGTTGGTTTCAAGATCAGCTACCTGCTTATCGAGTTCATTGGATTTCTCGCTGTGAGCAACTGAAATGGTTGGGAGCGCGCGAATTGCGGCCAGGCGGTCCTTGATGATCCGGAGATTTGATTCGAGAGTCATCTTACGCTCGCTGATTCGAGTAGCAGCGTCGGAGAGCTGATTCAACCGCTGCTCAACGGCGGTCATTTGCTGAAAGTTGCCTTGCATCTCTTCCGGCAGCGAACCGGCATGCCTGGTTCGATAGTCGGAAAGTTGCTGCTCCAGGCGATCCAGATCGCTCTTCGCCTTCTCCATTTCGTCACGGAGGAACAGATTCGTCTGAACCTGGCTATCCAACGTGTCCACGGAACTGGCGTTCATGAAGCGCGACACAAGGTCAGAACAAACACGATTGGCGAGTACCCGGTCGCGATACTTATACGCGACTTCCATGGCGGGTAAGCCCTTGCCCTGGAGATTTGTCACACCCAGCGTCGGCCGGATCACAATGGCGCTGTGCATGAGGTTCACAACGTCCTCCATGGGCTCCTTTTTCAATTCAGTCTTGTAAAGCCCGTAAGTCTGAATCAGATTGGTCAACGTGGTGCGGCTGACAATGGTCTGGGCCATGCCGTTGATGCGGTCGGTCATGTCCTGCGCACTGGCGTTCTGGACGAGGGTGTCAGAAATCTGCTGGGGGACAATTCGGATCAGCGCACGCGAGATAAACGTGTCCTGGATCAGAAAGGAAACAACCGTGGTCACAACCAATCCGGCCAGAGTAGGACCAATAATCCAAAGGAAGTTACGCCTCAGGATATCCGTATAGTCTTCGAAATCAAGCGGACGGCGGGCTACTGCAAGCTTGTCAACCATAAATCATCACTTATTCTTTTAAACGTCAATCAGGGAATAAAAACCTGATCGCCCGGCTTCAGAAGGATATTCTGATCCATTTTCTTACCCTGCGAGACCTCTTTGTAATTGAATGGAATCTTGGTGCTGCCTCGCAGCACGTAGATCTTTTTGGCATTGGCGAAATCCTGTAATCCGCCCGCCTTACTAATGGCCTGCAAAATGGTAGTGGGGACAATCAATAGATATTCGCCGGGATGATTCACTAGGCCATTCAAGTAGTACTTTTTGCTCTGAACCTCCTGAACCGTCACTTCAACGCGCGGTTTCACCAGGTATTTGCTGAGAGCTTTCTCAACGTTGTCCTTAACTTCCTCTCTAGTAAGGCCACCGGCTTCCAATTCCCCGACGAGTTTGTACACAAACTTGCCGTCTTGATCGACAGTGAACAGGCCGGAGTATTTATCTTCTCCCCAAACCTCAATTTTGAGAACGTCTGCGGGACCAATCTTGTAATCTGCGGCGACTGCGGCGCCGCCTTCCGTCTTCGGCCCGGTTGCCGGCGCCTGACTCTTATCGGGCGAAGGAGCGCTCTGCTGAGGCGGAGGAGGAATGGTGGGACCGACCGGCACCTGCTGAGCGCTGGCCGCCAGTACCACCGAGAGCCCGGCGCAGAGTAGGACTAATTTAGAAGACAAGTATTTCCCCATAACTTGAGTTGAGTGATTCCGGAACTTTGGTTTAATTTTACACGTTTGCGAGGATATTCGATTCACTGAGCAGGAGGATTGGCAAGCTTTCGCTCAGGTATTGCATGCGCAGACGCAGGTACGGCCTGCGCGGCAGCGGTTGCCGTAACTTCGGGCTTAGCAGAATCGGATCGCGATAGAGGAACCCAGACCTCCATCGGGGAGGGGTCACGGTTGCCTATTGCGTAATACGGAATGAACGTTAGTGTGGCTGCTCTTTTGGCGAGGTTAGCCAGTGCAGCGTTTGGCTCGTACAACGGTTCATCCACAAGTGATCTTTCGGCTGCCAAGCCGGGAACCTTTAGGATCGTCACCCCTCCCAGCAGATCGTGGTGTACCTCGACAGCAACCGGACTGCCACCTTTATAGAACAGGTCGCCGATAGCCGCACTAACCTGATCCGTTTGCTCCAATGCATAGACCAACGGTCCTCGCTGTAGGGCGATTCGTCCATAATCATCGCTGACGCGGGGATTGGCGGCCATGGGCGTGGCCTGCATAGCGAGCGAAAGAGTGAGCACATCGCCGGGTGTCCAGGTCCGGTTGATTGATAAATAGGACCCGCGCTTCCCATTCGCGGATGTTGGCTGGCCATTGATGGATAAATCGGCCGAGGATGCCCAAGCCGGCCAGCGGAGGTAGAGGGTAAAGGCGGAAGGTTTGGCAGGACGCACGGTGACCTTAATGTCTCCGTTCCAGGGGTAAGCCGTGGCCTGGGCGAGATTTAACTCCGTTCCATCTTCCAAGTGCCAGGCCAGGGTGGACTCGTGATAAAGGTTGATGAAAATGCCATCGCGGCTCGTCGCGTAGAGATATCCCGGTAAGGCCTCGAAGAGCCGCTCCAGATTCGGGGGGCAGCAGGTTGTGTCGTACCAAGGATTTCGCAGCTTGTCGGTACCGTTGGACGCGAGCGGGTTGCGGTAACAATAGAGCGTTCCGGAGAGCGACATGCCCGAGTTCGCTCCGTTGTAAAGCGCTCGCTCCAGAACGTCGGCATAGCGTGCGTCACCGGAAAGCGTCAGCATACGGAAGTTCCACATCACATTAGCGACGGAAGCGCAGGTTTCCGCATAAGCCTGCTCGCTCGGCAGTTCGTAGTCGTCACCGAAAGACTCACCGGAAGAGCGGGAACCAACGCCGCCGGTAATATACATTTTCCGCTGTGTAAGATCGGTCCAAAGAGTGTCCAAAGTGTGCTTATAGGCGGGGTCGCCGGTTTCACTGAAGAAATCGGTAGCGCCGGAGACAGCGTATAACGCGCGGACAGCATGACCTTCGAATTCGGCGCGTGAGGTGAATGGCCGTCCGCTGAATGAATAGCGGGTTTCCGAATCCTTTAGCTTCAGGCGGTCACGCTCGACGCCGCTGAAGAGATAGCGGGTGAACTCCAGGTATTTGGTGTCGCCGGTAGTGCGGAACAACTCGACAAGCGCCATTTCCAACTCGGGATGGCCGGTGACAAACGGCTTTTTGTTCGCGCCGAAGTTTTCGACGATGTAATCTGCAAATCGAATTCCGGCGTCCAGCAGGCGGCGGTTGCCGGTGGCGCGGTAGTAGGCAATACCGGCCTGGAGCAGGTGCCCAAGGCAGTAGTCTTCGTGCGAGTGAAGAAGATCAGTAAAGCGAAGGTGGACTTTATCGCCCACGAAATAGGTGTTTAGGTAGCCGGATGGCTCCTGGGCGGCGACGATGTTGTTGGTCAGCGAATCGATATCGCCGCGCAGCTTTTGCTTGTCGGCGTCAGAGGTTTCGTTGGAAGCCAGAGCCCAGGCGGCCGCTTCAATCCATTTATAGAGATCGGAATCCGTATAGAGCGGCCCTTTGCGGGGGATGTCGAGGCGGCCGGCAAGACGGCGGAAGTTATCGACCACCCCATGCTCTTCCAGAAGGGCCAGCATCGTGGGAAGGCTGTGTTCAGTAGTAACCTTGCGCCGCGCTGTCCAGAAGCCTTCGCCCAGATGCACGGCCTGAACAGGTACGGGATGGAGGCGGGCGTTTAACGAATGGTCGACATAAATGACTCCCTGGTCTTTCCAAGAACCGGGCCATGTACCTGGCGCGACGGTGGAATTGGTCTGAGCGGCGAAGACCGGCAGCGCGAAGAGCGTCAGGACAACGGTGACGCCGAGGCAAAAATCTTGTGGATGTCTCAAAATGATTTTAAGTGCCTGTAGACCAGCGATACCGGCAATCCGACCACGTTCTGGTAGCATCCTTCAATACCAGAGATAAACTTCGAAGCGAGACCCTGGATAGCGTAAGCACCTGCTTTGTCGCGGGGCTCCCCGCTTCGAGTGTACTCCTGAATCTCCCGCTCACTCAATTGTAGAAAGGTTACACGGGTAGCGGCGACGTCGGTAATGCATTTTTTGGCTGAACAGAGGCAAACGCCGGTATAAACGTAGTGATCACGACCCGAGAGAACGCGCAGCATGCCGACCGTTTCGTTATCATTACCGGGCTTGCCGAATACCTGACCATCTATCGCAACGATGGTGTCGGCCCCGAGCACAATGTCGTCTGGTGAAGGTGGAATGGCGCGGGCCTTTTCTTCCGCCAGGCGGCCAACGAAATCGCGCGGAGATTCGGCTTCACGACGGATTTCAGGAATGTGAGCGGGGCGGACAAGGTGCGGCAGTCCCGCAGCCAGCAGAAGTTCGTGCCGCCGGGGAGAGGCTGAGGCCAGAATCAACATCACCTTTTATGAGACCATGTGCCATTAGTTTTGGTTGGGGGAGGCAAAGAGATTGGCTGACGGTTTGAGGACCATGCGGTCCGCGTATATGGAATGGGTGAAGACGCAGACCGCGGTTCGCTTCAACTTGGCGAATAGCGGGGTGCGAAACTACGCCCTCAACGACTTAGGCGTGGATTTTTCGCAATTCGGGCTATCCGGGCCGGGCGCGTACGGCTATCCGCCCTTGAAAGCGGCCATTGCGGCGAAGGAGGGTGTCAGCGAGGATTGCGTCACCACCGCGATTGGCACGTCGGGCGCAAACTGGCTGGCGATGGCGGCAACCCTGGAAGCGGGCGATGAGGTGGCCATGGAGCATCCGAATTACCCGCTCCTGTGGGAGACGGCGGAATATCTGGGGGCCAAGGTCAAATTCTTTCAACGCGGCGGAGATGTGCAGGAAGCCTTAAGCGCCAGGACACGGCTGATTGTACTGACAAACCTTCATAACCCGACGTGTGCGTTGATGAGCGACAGCGAGCTGGCGGAGATAGGCGGGCTGGCTGAGAGGATCGGCGCGCGCGTTCTGGTGGATGAGGTCTACTTGGACCTCCTCGGTGACCGGAAGCCGGAAAGTGCGTTTCATCTCGGCGCTCCGTTTATTACTACGAACAGCTTGACCAAAGTTTATGGGTTGAGCGGGCTGCGTTGCGGCTGGGTGCTGGCGGATGCGGAACTGACGACGAAGATGCTGCGGCTAAATGATTTGTTCGGTGTAAATAATCCTTATGTGACGGATCAGATCAGCTGTGTGGCTCTTGCCAAACTGCCGCAGATTGCGAAGTGGTCACGGGAGTTACTGGCCCGCAACGGGGCATTGGCCAATGAGTTCTTAGCGGCTACGCCGGAGTTGATATCGGAGCCGCTGAGCGTCGGGACGGTCCTGTTCCCTCGAATCGAGTTTGATGCCGACCGGTTTTGTAGGCTGCTGCGGGAAAAATTTGAGACGGTGGTTACGCCAGGTCAGTTCTTCGGCGCACCGGATCATTTGCGGATTGGAGTGGGAGGGGACCCGACAATCTTCGGCGAGGGCCTGAACAGGCTGCACGAAGCGGTTAAGCTTCTGTGAGCCACTGGAACTGAGGATCACTGAGCGGCACGACGGACAAGCGGCCCTGTTTGACGAGTGCGGAGTCAGCGAAAAGCTTGTGGGCCTTGATGTCCGCCAGCGAGCGGGGCGTGCTTAACTTGTGCCCGGCTTTGATTTTGACGACGGGATTTTTGGGGTTCCCGGCGTCGACAGAGATTACAGAGGCGGTACCGACCGCACGGCGTTCGTCGCCAGTGTGATAAATGACGAGGTGATCACCGTGCTTCATTCCGCAAAGATTGCGGACGGCGGCTGGATTTGCCACGCCGTCCCAGATTGTTTCGCCATCCCGCAGGAGATCGTCGATGGAATACGCTTCCGGCTCGGACTTCAGCAGATAGGCAGACATTCGATCGAGATTACTTGCCGTGACCGGTGCTGGCCGCGCCGGAAGAATGCGACGAGGCGGCTACGGCCCCGCCACCCGAGTAACCCGCACCGCCGCCGTGTGCAGCGCCGCCCCCGCTAAATCCGCCGCCGCCGCTTGAGACGGCTCGTGCGCTGGCAGAGGCTGCGTGGGAGGCCTCATTCATCGACGAGAAGGTTTGGCCGCTTCGCAGACTAGCGGCAGGGGCGCCATTGGCCGTATGCAAGCCATAGTAAGAAACCGCCTGCTGAACCTGGCTCCGGGCTCGGGCGAATTCCGCTGGGGAATTGCTTTGTACGTTTGCAGCACCGACATTCTTCGGATTTACCGGAACAACGAGTTGGGTCAAGGCAGTTGTGGTCGGACTCTTGACGGGTTTAGCGCCGCCGCCGGATACTGGCGCGCCAGTGTAGTAACCGCTCCCGTACAGCGGGTAAGTGAAGACCGGTGCGTAGGCCACAACGCCGGGGCCATAGAAGCCCCAGCCGAACGGGCTATAGTAAGCGCCGTTGCCCGGCAGCCACATGTATGAGTTGAAAGGTGAATTCCAATACCAGCCGGGGGAGTTAATTGCACTGTAGCCGTAGCCGCCAGCATTGTAGACGTTAGTAGCACCGGCGTAGGTAGCCGCGGCGTTGTACTGGGCGCGATTGTTGCTCCAGGCATAGAGATCATCCGGGGCCTTCAGGTCGACCTTCGTTTCGGCCAGAGCATCGCCGATTTCAACCTGCTTGTTCTTCTTCAGCTCAACCTTGTGGGAGCCAAAAACGACCTCGGCTTTACCTTCTTCGAGCGAGGCGATGTAGTTTTCGGTGAACTTGTAGAGACCCGGCTTAAGTAATGTGGTCGATGAACCGTGATCGAGGACATTGATGCTGCTACCCGGTTCCAGGTTGTCCACTTCGAGCATGCTTTCGCCGGCGAGCACTTCGAGCTGAGTGTCAATCAGGGAGGGCTTCAGCATGCGAACTTGCGCACCGTCGGAGATGCGCAGAAACACACCCGGGTTTAAGAGAACTTCCGCGCGGCCTTGTTTCACAGCGATCACATCGTTCTGGGCCAGGAAAGTCGATTTGACGTTTGACTTCCATACCGGGTCCCCGTTGACCGTTACGTCGCCCTCAATGAAATTCAGTGCGCCAGGTTTCGCAGAGATGGTATAGGTCTGCGAGAACGAACTAGCAGCCAGCAGGCACATCCCGGTGAGGATTTTTGCCGGCGTAAGCCATTCGCTATTCATGGTTATCTCCCTTAATCAAACGATCCAAACGATTGCGCCGTAGCGCGCCAAGGTTATGAGCAGTAGGACTATTGAACTACCCAAAGAACCTGTGCTTACAGTCTACGCCTATTCCAGCGAGACGATGAATGTATCTTCGCTTGGGCGGAAGAATCGGCTATGGCGAACAGTTGAAGCGGCTTGATGTGTTTGTCTTTGGCTCAGCAGCAACGGGCGACCGCCAGCATTCAAAAGCGGTCAGTCATGTCTGACCAGTCTGATACCTCTGATAAGCCTGACTCCTCTGAGGTCTCCGACTGGTCTGATATCTCGGAGGGCACGGACCAGTCTGACGCGTCAGAGGAGTCGGACATGTCCGTTGGGGGTCAGCTGGTAGCGGACGTGGTCCCGCCGCCAGCGAATTTCAAGCACCTGGCTTTCCGGGCTCCAGAGTAGGCCCGGGTCGTCCAGTTCCAGGTTTTGGAGGCAGCTATTGAGTTTTAATCGCAACGTTTCTTTGGCTGGCTTGTTCAGGTTCAGAACCCGCAGGAACTCTTCTCTTCCCGCTCGACAGTAGGATAGACCCCCCGCATGAGAGTAGTAGCTATCTTCCACAATCACAATTCCATCGCCAGTTTCGCCAACCAAAACGAGAGCGGGCCGGGAGCCGGACGCGACAGTTTCGTCCAGTTCCAACTTCAATTCGGGCGCCAAGTCCGGGCGGTCATGCACACGTAGCAGGACTCCGCCTCTTACCGGTTCTGTCGACAGGCTACCGCCATTCTTAAGGACCACTCTGTCGGGAGCAGCGGCCATTCCTAATCCAATTGTCAGCCCCATAGTTTTGCCAGACCTACGCTTAAACGCCTAGGACCGAATCCGCGTAGCATACACCGAAGTACCCCCAAGGGTCGCCCGGACGAGGCGGTCGTGAATAGCAGCCGGAATCTCGGTGATGCAGTTCCTCCTCGGTTTTTCCGATATTTTGCAGTTCCGTCATATTCCAGCCGATGTTACCCGTTTGGGAGTCACACAGAATAGCCGGCTTGCGTATCCAACCATGCTGGGCATCCCAGAGGTGATAGCTGCCGCCGTTCCAGCGCGACACCGTTTCGTAGAGAAGCTGCCGTTCCGTGTGGTTGCCTTTGCGGGACAGGTAGGCAATGGCTTCCGCACGCTTTTGTGAGAAAAGCTTGAGGGCTGCGTCCACATTGAGCTTCCAGTTCCAGACGAGGTCGTATTTGGGCACAGGATTGGTCAACTGCGCCATGCCGTAACCTCCGTCAAAGGACTTCACCGGAAATCCGGAAGCATCGAAGTGCTTCATGCGAGTTTCATGCATCAGGATCTTCTCAAAGCCGGTGCAGTCTTTCTGGGCTGCAACATAACGCTCCACGTCACGGGGCTGGGGTTGAGTTCCCAGGATGTGCACCTGTACCGAGCAGGAGCCGCCTGAATCGCCGGATTGCGTAGCCTCTACGGTCAGCAGTCCGCCGAGATTGGTGATGACGGGGTGGGCCTCCCAGCAGGGCGACGAGGTCTGCGCCTGGCCGCGGCTCGAAAAGCAGCCCCACTCGATAAGCCAGTTCCAGGTGATTTCGGCCTGGGCACTTACCTCTGCATCGGTTTGGAAAGTAAGGGATGGCCAGACGGCATCCGGGCTAATGTAGAACTTGTCGTGCAACAACGGCGACGTAATTCGAAAGTTTGGCCGGTTTGGCGCGGCCACACTGCTCGACGCCATGGGGCCACTGTATCAGGTTTGGCGCTAAAAGCCTTTCGTCACGAGTTATTAATCACTTATTAACCTTTTCCAGTCATGCTGCAAGTAAATATGCAGAGTGGCCTGTTGCCCTTCGATGTAAAACCATCCGCGCTAGTCCCTTCCCAGTTCAAGTCTTTGATCCGCCCCATTGAACCAGTGTTGCTTCGTCACTTCCTGCCGGATGCTTTGTGCCGCGGTTATACGGCATCGAACCCGACGGGCGCCACAGCCTACCAGTTCACTTCTGAAATGCTGCGTCAATTGGACATCAGCTATAAGGTAGAGCCGAGTGACATAGAGCGGATACCGGCCACGGGTCCATGCGTGATTGTTGCCAACCACCCGTTTGGGCTGCTGGAAGGCTTTATCCTGGTGACCCTTCTGGAGAAGGTCAGGCCCGATTACAAGATTGTGGCCAATACACTGCTGGCTTCCACTCCCGCGCTGCACGAACGTGTGATCTTCGTGAATCCGTTTGAAGAGGCGAGCAAGCATGAAAACGGCAGAAGCCTGCGGGCCACGCTGGATTGCCTGCGTAACGGCGGCCTGTTGGTTATGTTCCCGGCGGGTGAAGTAGCCCACTTCCACTGGGCCGAACGGGCGGTTGCCGACCCGAAGTGGAACACATCGGCGGCACGGCTGGCGCGCAAGATGGGATGCCCCACGCTTCCGCTTTTCTTCAAGGGCGCGAACAGCATACCGTTCCAGATGCTGGGGACCATTCACCCCCGGCTGCGCACTTTGAATCTGGCTCGTGAGCTGGTGAAGATGCGCAAGCGGGTGATTGACGTCCGGGTTGGAACTCCGATTGCCGCGAACGTACTGAACAGTTATCCCGATGCCGAATCCGCCACCGAGTATCTGCGCGCTCGAGTTTATTTGCTGCATGACCGCTCGTCCCAGTCCACACAGGGGATTGCCAAAACGGGCAAGAACGTCGCCGAGCCCGCATCGATCCCGGCAACTGCCGCCGAGATTGCGGCGCTCCCTGGTGAACAGATTCTGACGGCGAATGACGACTATAAAGTGGTGATCGCCAAGGCTCAGCAGATTCCGAATCTACTGCACGAAATCGGGCGGACCCGCGAGGAGACCTACCGCGAGATCGGCGAAGGGACCGGCAACAGCCTGGATCTGGATGAGTTTGATTCTTACTATCAGCACATGGTGCTTTGGAGTAATCGAGATCAGCGCGTGGCCGGGGCTTACCGGTTGGTGACCACTCCGGAAGTGCTCAGGCAGCGAGGCATCAAGGGCCTGTATACCAGCACACTCTTTCACTACGACCAGGAGTTTTTCAACCGCATTGGACCGGCGATCGAACTGGGCCGATCTTTCATACGGCGCGAATATCAGAAGCACTATGCGCCCCTGCTGCTGCTTTGGAAAGGGATCGCGAAGTTTGCGCAGTTGCATCCCGAGTGCCCGGTTTTGTTTGGCGCGGTGAGCATCAGCAGCGATTATCAATCGCTTTCACGGACGCTGATTGTGAATTTTCTGAATGGCCACATTTCGGACAACGAGATCTCAACTTCGGTGCGACCCCGGCGTGTTTTCCGGGCAAAGAAGTTTATGCCGAAGTATGTCCATCAATTGACTCAGTTGCTTATGAACGTGGAGGAACTGTCGGCGTCGGTGCAGGATCTGGAGCGTGACGGCAAAGGGCTGCCGGTGCTAATTCGGCAGTACTTGAAGCTTGGCGGGAAGTTGCTCGGATTCAACGTGGACCCGAATTTCTCGAATGCGCTGGATGCTTTGGTGATGGCGGATTTGCGTACGGCTGCGCCGGCGATGTTAGAACGGTGCATGGGCAAGGCCGGCGCGGCTGAGTTTCGTGCGTTTCATGCGCGGGCGAAAATGACGGCCTGAAGGTTTGCGTCTGGCGGTTAGGGATGCATGGCGGTAATGGAGTCCGCATTACGCGCGGTCTCCGTACGGCTAGCCTCTATGTGACAGGGCCAGGGGTGAAGGGCACGAGGGCGTTGCCTAAGCCCCACCGTTCGGCCCAAGTCTTGCGGCCGCTGGCTACTTCCAGAATGAAGTGAAAAATTTCCCAGCCGACGGATTCGATAGTGGCTTTGCCTGTCGCGATGGATCCGGCGTCGAGATCGATCAGATCATGCCATTTTTCGGCGAGTGAAGTCTGTGAAGAAATTTTGACTACCGGCACAAGAGAGAGCCCGTAGGGAGTGCCTTCTCCGGTGGTGAAGACGTGCAGGTTCATGGAGGCCAGTTGCTGTGTACCGCAGATGAAGTCACTGGCGGGGGTTGCGGCGAACACCAGGCCTTTGGATGTTACCTTTTCGCCGTGGGTGGCTACGGCTCGGATGGCGGTGGTACCCGCTTTGGCGATGGAGCCGAGCGCCTTTTCGACAACGTTGGATAGACCGCCTCGTTTGTTGCCTGGAGTGGGATTGGCGCTGCGATCCGCCCCGCCTTTGGCGAGATAGTCGTCGTACCAGTTCATTTCCTGGAGCAAGGCGCGACCGACCTCTAAATTGATTGCTCGCGGAGTCAGTAAGTGGACGGCATCCCGGACTTCAGTTACTTCGGAGAAGAAGACGGAGGCTCCGGCCCTGACGAGCAGGTCTGTGGCGAAACCGACGGCGGGATTGCAGGTAACTCCGGAAAAGGCGTCGCTGCCACCGCATTGCAGACCCACAAATAATTCCGAGGCCGGGCAGGTTTGGCGTTGACGCCCATCGAGTTCGATGAGACGTTTTTCAGCGGCTCGCATGATGGAGGCGACGCTTGCGCCGAAGCCGAGTTGATCCTGCAGCCGGATGACGTTTAGTTCCTGGAAGACGGGCAGGTCATTGGAGAAGAGCCTGGCGGGTTGAAGCTTTTCGCATCCAAGACTGACAACTAGTGGGCGTGCGCCGACGTTCGCGTGCAGGCTAATGTGCTTCAAGGTGGCGATGGGAATTGCCGCTCCGGGAGCGTCGATAGCGACTCCGCACCCGTAGCCGTGGGTGATGGCAACCACCCCATCGACATTGGGATATTTGGGGAGCAACTCTGCACGAATACGCTGCGCGGCGTACTCCACGGTGGGCGCAACGCATTGGACAGTGGTGGTGATTCCGAGCAGGTTGCGGGTGCCGACGCTGCCATCGGGGTTGCGGAACCCTTCGAAGGTGTAACCGGCGAGCGGTTCCGGGTCAGGCGGAACTCGCGTGGCAATCTCCATCGCTTCAAGCGGCGGGGCGGGCGGCAGCGTAATGAATTCAGTTCGGACCCACTCACCGGGGAAAAAATTGTGTGTCGCCAGCCCGATGGTTTGGCCGTAGCGAATGACGGGCCCATTGGCCGGAATAGGAAGCAGCGCGATTTTTTGGCCCTGCGGGATTTCGCCTTCGGGGCGTGTGACAATACCGACGTTATCCAGGTAATGAACTCGGATATTCGGCTCGAGATGCTCCATATAAACTAGAAACAACGATGATCCCACGCTTAGCGAAACCTCTATTGATATTGCTTTTAGGCGCTGGCTTGAATGCTCAAACTCCTCCGCCGCCACCTGGAGGAACGAGCGCACCGAAGCCGGCACAGAGAGGCTTCGCGGGGGCCGGCGGCGATTACAAGCATTACCCGCCTGAGGTGTTGGAATTAGGCAATAAGATCTACACGGGTAACTGCGCGTTTTGCCATGGTGGGAATGCGAATGGAGGAGAGACGGGGCCATCGTTATTGCGTTCGCAAATTGTTTTGCATGATTCGAACGGCGAGATCATAGGCGCCTTTATCAAGGCGGGGGTTCCGGACAAAGGGATGCCAAAGTTTAACCTGCCGGATGACCAGGTGAAGGCTATAGCGGCCTTCCTGCATGACAGTGTGCGAGCCGCTGCGGAACGGGGGACCTACAAGATTTTGAATATTGTGGTGGGCGACGCAAAAGCCGGCGAAGAATATTTTAATGGCGCAGGCAAGTGCTCCACTTGCCACTCGGTGACTGGTGATTTGGCGCATTTCGGTTCGAAGTTCGATCCGGTGACATTGCAGCAGAAGATTGTGATGCCGCGGGACCAGCGCTCCCCAGACCCGAAGACGGCCGTGGTGGCGACAGTGACTCAGCCATCGGGCGAAACGGTGCAGGGACAGCTTCGACACTTAGATGACTTCTCGATCACTTTAATTGGTAAGGATGGCAACACGCTGACTATTCCGCGCCAGGATGACCAGACACCAAAGATAGAACTTCATGACCCGCTGGAACCGCATATTCAACTTTTAAGCCAGTACTCTGACGCTGACATCCATAATCTGACCGCATACCTGTTGACGATCAAATGAAAATCGCAAACGTTTTATTATCTTCAAGCCTTTTGCTGCCTGCGATGTTGTGCTCGCAGATGCTGGATCCGGCGTTGTTGTTGAAGCCCGCGACCACGGCGTGGCCGACCTATAACGGCGACTATTCCGGGAAGCGCTTCAGCACGCTGGACCAGATTAACCAGACCAACATCAAGGGGCTGACGCCGGCCTGGACTTACCAGGTGAATGTGGGCGAGACACCGAACGCCATTGTGGGCGGTGAGGGTACCAAGGACGCACCGTCCAATAATGTGTTCGGCAACAGCATCAAGGCCACGCCATTGATGGTGGACGGAATTCTGTATTTCACCACGCCGGATAATACCTGGGCGCTGGATGCGCGCACGGGTAAAGAGATTTGGCATTACTTCTGGCGCACTCGCGGCGGCATCCATATTGGCAACCGCGGCGTGGGCATGTATGGAAATTGGCTGTTCTTTGAGACGCCTGACAACTACCTGGTTTCGTTGGATGCGAAGACGGGAAAAGAGCGCTGGCATACCGAGATTGCGGATGTAAAGGAAGAGTATTTCTCAACCCCGGCGCCGATTGTGGTTGGCAACCACATTATTGTGGGCACGGGCGGTGACTCACTGGATGTTCCCGGGTTTTTGGAAGCCCACGATCCGGAGACGGGGAAGATTCAGTGGAAGTGGTGGAGTGAGCCGGAGAAGAAGGGTGATCCGGGCTCGGAGACCTGGCCGGACGAAGGCGCCATGCGGCACGGCGGCGGGATGACCTGGATGCCGGGGACGTATGATCCGGAACTCCATCTTTATTATCTGGGGACGGGCAATCCGAATCCGGTGATGGCGGGTCAGAGCAGGAAAGGCGATGACCTTTATACGTGCTCGATTGTGGCGCTGGATGTGGATACGGGAAAGCTGAAATGGTATTTCCAGACTTCGCCGCATGATACGCACGATTGGGATGCTGTACAGACTCCGATCTTGATTGACGGCGTGATTGACGGGCAGCCGCGAAAGCTGTTGGCGCAAGCAAACCGCAATGGCTATTTCTTCGTGCTGGATCGTGTTACCGGCAAAGACGTTCTGACTAAGCCGTTTTTGGAAACGCTGAATTGGTCGAAGGGTGTGAATGCGGAAGGCCAGCCGATTCCGAATCCAGAGAAGGACCCACAAGTGGCGGGTGTGCTGGTTTCACCGCCATCAGGTGGCGCCACGAACTGGCCGGCTCCTACTTTTGATCCGGAGACCGGCTTGTTTTATGTGAGCACTTCCGCTTCGTACAGTATGTTTTATTTGACGGATACGAATCCGCATCCGGAAGGCTATGGCGCGACTGAGAAGTATTCAGGCGGTCTGGGCAGTTTCCTTCGGGCAATTGATTACAAGACTGGCAACACGGTTTGGAAGCATAACTGGGGAAGCGGCAGCAGTTCCGGTTTGTTGAGTACAGCTGGAAAGTTGCTGTTTTCCGGTGATGGGTCTTCTCATTTTGTAGCGATGGATCCGGCTACCGGAAAAATTTTGTGGCATACGAAGTTGGGCGGGAACGTTAGCAACGGCGCAGAAACTTACATGCTGGATGGAAAGCAGTATGTGATTGTTGGGGGTGGCCCTCAGTTGTATGCGTTCAAATTGAATTAACAGGAAACGGCGCGCCCGGGCTTTTGCAGGTAAGGCAAATGGGGGGACAGCCAAGTGGCAGTCCCCTCGGATTTTGTGCGGTGTCGCGGTAAGCGAATGGTCAGCCTAGGATTGCAGGGCTTTTTCAGCGTACTCCAAGCATTTTTTTACTTCGACTACGGAGTCTGATTCGCCGTTGTATTCATATTCGATACAGGCGGGAATCCGATATTTTTTGTCTTTCAAAAGCGTCAAGACTTGCTTGATTGGTGTGTCGCCTTGGCCCCAGATCGTGTTCGGCCCTTCGTTCTTCTTACGGTCTTTTAGGTGGAGTAGCAGGATTTCGTCATGGTGCTTTTCAATGAAGTCGACGGCATCGAAATTGGCGGCCGTGAAGTGGCCGATGTCGAGGTTGATTTTGAACCAAGGCGACATGGCCTCCGCTTTGGCGAAGCTTTCCGGAGTGGCGAACTGGTTGGGATCTTTCAAGTCTGAGTGGCCGTGCATGGCGACCGTCATTTTGTGCTTGGCGGCGAAGGGCGCCACTCGCTCCGCCACCGGCAGCGTGGTGGAGGCGGTGATGAAGCGAACGCCGAGGGCTTTGGCGAAATCGAAGCCGCGGTCGATTTCCTCATCGGTGAAATCGGCTCCGAAGCTGTAGTTGTAGGCGTAGAGGATAACGCCGGCGTCGTCGAAGCGCTTCTTAATCCCTTCGAAGTAGCTCATGGGCACGGTCATGCGCCATTGCCGCAGTTCTTCACGGGAGGCCTTGCGGGCCGGGTCGTTGCGCATTTTGGCGAAATCGGGACGCGGTGCACCGGCGGGACGCTTGGGGATGGGCGCAGTGTCGAGTTTGCCCTCGTCGATATGGGGCCCGAAGAGTTCGCATAAGCCGAGGCCGTCTGTGACCATGGCTTTCAGGGCATCGTTGAAACTCAGGTCACGAAAACTGTAGGATTGGACGCCCAGTTGAACGCCGTCTATTTTGGAATCGATTCCGGCCAATGCTCGCGCGATAGGTAAAGCGCCCAGGGCCAATTTTGAAAAATCTCGTCTGGTGAACATGCATCCACATCATATGCCCAAGCGATTAAATGGAGCCTGCTCCACCGTGTTGTTGGCGACTCAGGCGCTGGCGTGGTTCAGAGTTTGAATATCCTCGGGCGTCAGCTTCAGTTCGGCAGCGCCCATGATGTCCTGCAACTGTTCCACGCTAGTGGCGCTGGCGATGGGAGCCGTGATGCTGGGACGAGCCATGAGCCATGCCAGGGCGACCTGGGCTGAAGTTGCATGATGCTCGTTCGCAACATTCGAAAGAGCTTCCAGAATCTTCAGGCCGCGATGATCGAAGTAAGTGCTGACCTTGCCGCCTCTGGCCGCCTTGGCTGCGTCTTCTTTTGACTTGTATTTCCCGGTCAGGAAGCCGGACGCCAGGGAGTAGTAGGGAATGACGCCGAGATTCTTCTCTTCGCAGAGTTTTTCCAGCTCATTCTCATAGTGGGCGCGATCGTAAAGATTATATTCCGGCTGAAGGCTCTGGTAGCAGGGATAACCGCAGCGTTTGGCGACGTGCAGGGCTTCAGCAAGTCTTTCGCGGGAGTAGTTGGAAGCGCCAATGAAGCGAACTTTGCCTGCTTGCACCAGCTTCGAATAGGCTCCGAGAGTTTCTTCGAGATCGGTATCGGGATCGTCCTTGTGTGATTGATAAAGGTCGATATAGTCGGTTTGCAGGCGCTGGAGCGAAGCCTCCACGGCTTGCGCTATGTAGGCTGCGGATAGGCCTTTTTTGTCCGGGGCCATTTCCATGCCCAGTTTAGTGGCGATCACGACCTTTTCGCGTCGGCTGCCCCCTTGCTTCAACCAGCGACCGATAATGGACTCCGATTCGCCGCCGATGTGACCGGGGACCCATTTTGAATAGATATCAGCAGTATCCACAAAGTTGAATCCGCCGTCGACGAAAGCATCAAGGATGCGGAAGGAAGCCGGTTCGTCCGCAGTCCAGCCGAAGACGTTTCCGCCGAGCATCAACGGTGATACTTCAAGGTCAGAAGTGCCTAGTTTTCGTTTGGTCATCACTCGTTGGATGACGGGAGTCAGGAATTTGAAACGGCTAAATGGGCATCAACTTGTTCTTGGAGGTGTCTCGCCCGGGTCATTGCCTCATCCCATGTATCGCAAAGGACATAACATTTGTATGGGCCGAAGCCCTGGAGTACCCAGTAAGCGTGGCCAACTTCGGACTTTGTACGTTTAATTGTGAAGTGGGGCGCCGATTTGGCTGCCGATTTAGGCACCCCCGATTGGGCGGGGCGCTTTGGTCTTGAGAGGAAGTCCTTAAGAACTACAACTACGCTAACCGCCACACCCCCCGCCACGAACAACCCGGCAATCGTGCGCTTCATGTGAGACTTACTCCAATTCCATGACAGGATCCAGTGCGTGTTCAGTCTGCATAACCGACAACAATTGTCGAGCAATGATGTCCGGTGATTGCATGGCGTCGACCGCATGATAACGCCTAGGCTGGTAAAACGAGACCAGTCCACGGGAATTGCGGCGGTAGATGTCCAGGCGCTCGCGGATGGCGTGGGGGTTATCGTCACCGCGGCGTATCAGAGGAGTTCCGTCGTGATCGCAGCGAAGATCCTTACCGTACACGTCAAATTCAGCGCTATAGATTTTGCCGCAGTTCGGACACTGGCGGCGCTGACTGAGGCGCTCTATCACCGCTTCCGGGGAGACGATGAAATCGAAAACAACGGGTTCCTGGAAACCCCTGGCTGAAACCGTGGAATTTAGAAAATGAGCTTGTTCAATGGTGCGCGGATAACCATCCAGGATGCAGCCGGGATCACAATCGGGCTGCTCCAGCCGGCGGGAGACAATTTCGTTCATCAGGTCATTGCCGACCAGGAAGCCGGCGGCCAGGAGGGTCTGGACCTGGCGGCCGATGGGCGTACCGGAATCGCACTCCCGACGGAGCAACGCGCCGGTAGAAATGGGGGCGATGCCGAGCGCTTGGGCCAGGCGAGCGGCTTGGGTGCCTTTGCCGGATCCGGGAGGTCCCAATAAAACGATGATCCTGCTTAAGTTATTCATCTTGTTATGATTTTGATAGAGCTAATATGAGTGTTCCTGCCTCCCAAATGTGGACCGTTGCTTCATACGTTTTGAAGCAAAAGCTAGCCGGCCGCAAGCAATATCCGCTGGTGCTGATGCTGGAACCGCTGTTCCGGTGCAATCTGGCGTGCGCAGGGTGCGGAAAGATTCAGTATCCCGCCCACGTCCTGAAGCGGCAACTGACGCCGGAAGAGTGCTTTGCAGCCGTAGAGGAATGCGGTGCGCCCATGGTTTCCATTCCGGGCGGAGAGCCGCTGATGCATCCCCAGATTGGTGAGATTGTGGAAGGCTTGGTGGCGCGCAAGAAATATATATATCTTTGCACCAACGCGCTGCTGCTGGAAGAGAAAATACACCTGTTCAAGCCGAGCAAGTATCTCAGCTTCTCCGTTCATATGGATGGGGAGCGTGAGCATCATGACTTTTCGGTCTGCCGCGAAGGGGGATACGATATTGCTCTTAAAGCGATAAAGCTAGCGGTGGAGAAGGGCTTCCGAGTGACCACGAACACCACGCTTTTCGACGGAGCGGACCCCAACAGCGTGCGGCGGTTCTTCGACGAGATGATGGACGCGGGCGTCGAGAGCATGATGCTTTCTCCTGGATACTCCTACGACAAAGCTCCGGACCAGCAGCACTTTTTGGGGCGTGCACGCATCCGGCGATTATTCCGGGCAATTCTATCGAATCGTAAAGCAAGCTGGCAGTTTAACGCTTCGCCGCTGTTCAGCGAGTTCCTGATGGGACGCCGCCACCTGACCTGTACACCTTGGGGCATGCCGACCTACAACGTGTTCGGATGGCAGAAGCCGTGTTACCTGCTACAGGATGGCTACGCCGATACTTTCGACGAGTTGCTGGCTGAGACCGCATGGGCTAATTACGGAACGGAGTCAGGGAATCCGAAGTGTGCAAATTGCATGGTGCACAGCGGTTATGAGGCTTCTTCCATCAACTACGCTTTCGGTTCAATCGGCGGACTGTTGGCAATGGCGCGAGGATACCTGTTCCCGAAATACGAGGACAAGGACGCCATGGCGCTTTTGAACGAGCCCGTGAAACCCGTCCATTCGTATAACCCGCTGGTTCAGATAAAAGAGACGCAAGAGGCAACACGGGCGTGAGTGCTCCGCTTCAAAATCCGGATGAACTGGAGGTTGTGCCTGGATTCGGGCATGACCATTTGCAGGGCTGGATCCCTTCGCTATCGAGCGATGAAGAACTGCGTGGGGCGCTCGAAAAAGCTTTTGATTACCGCGGCGACGTTACCCTGACGCGCAAGGATGGCAGCAAGGTGGACGGCTATCTTTATGACCGGAGGTCCGGCTCGACATTAGAGCAGTCACTGGTTCGGATTCTGCCGCAGGATGGAAGTCCGCGGGTGAGCATTCGCTATTCGGATATTGCCGGGCTAGCTTTTAGCGGGCGTGATACGGCAGCCGGTAAAAGCTGGGAAGCCTGGGTACGTAAGTACTGGGAACGGAAAGCGGCTGGCCAAACGACTGACATCACGCCGGAGAACATCGACGGAAGTGTCGAGTGAAACGACTGTGAGTTGGACTAGATCCAAGTACCAGGGATAAATAGTGGAAAAGCTAGCGCAAAACATACAAGAAGCATTTCTCAATAACGCTCGCAAAGACAAAACCTTTTTAACTATTTACCTGATGAGCGGCGTGAAGCTTTCCGGCCGGATCAAGAGTTTCGATAAATACTCGGTCATCCTTGAAACGAACAACCAGGAACAGCTGATTTTTAAGCATGCCATCTCTACGGTAGTCGTCTCAAAGCCGCTGGGGGCGTTTGCGCATTCCAGCGCGGCTGGCAATGCGTTAAGTGGGCCACACTCGCCGGGTGCACCGCTGCCTGTGCCGGATAACGACGAGCAATCTTAGCCGCGCCAAACCAGGCGCCCACACACCGTGCCATCCTACCCATCTGAACGAACGCTTATTGTTGGTCTGAACCTGACCGGACGTTCGAGAAATTCGACCGTACCCGAGATAGAAGCGGATGCGGACGAATCATTGGAAGAACTAGCGACGCTGGCCGAGGGCGCCGGCGCGCTGGTAGTGGACCGGCTTACCCAGAGCAGACAGGCGATCGATGCCGCGACACTGCTGGGCTCAGGCAAAATAGACGAGATCAGCCAGCGAGTCACGGCGGACAAAATCGACCTGGTGATCTTCGACCACGAGTTGACTCCGACTCAACTGCGAAACCTGGAAAAGCGGCTGGATGCGAAGATTCTGGATCGCAATCAATTGATCCTGGATATTTTTGCCAGCCGCGCACGCACTAGTGAAGGACAACTGCAAGTGGAGCTTGCGCAGCTGAACTACTTGCTTCCGCGGCTTTCCGGGCGCGGCACGCAGATGTCGCGGCTGGGCGGCGGCATTGGAACCCGCGGCCCTGGCGAAACGCAACTCGAAACAGACCGACGCCGCATCGGCCAGCGCATCGCGAAGCTGAAAGCTGAGATTGAGCGGGTGAGGGCGACCCGGGGCGTGCAACGTTCGCAGCGGCAGGCCGTGCCGCTTTCCACCATTAGTCTGGTGGGTTACACGAACGCCGGAAAATCGACGTTGTTCAACCTTCTGACGGGAGCTGGCGTTTTGGCGGACGCCCGGATGTTTGCCACGCTTGATCCGACTGTCCGGCAGATCCGGCTTCCCTCACAACGCCGGGTCCTGTTAAGCGATACGGTGGGATTTATTCGAAATCTGCCGACGACCCTGGTGGATGCATTTCGCGCCACGCTCGAAGAAGTAACGGCAGCAGCGCTGCTTTTGCATGTGGTGGACATCTCATCGCCCATTGCGGGTGAGCAGACGCAGCACGTGATGAAGGTGCTGGCTGAGATTGGCGCAGAAACAACTCCGCAGATCCTGGTGCTGAATAAGGCTGATCAGCTGAGCGAGTTGTACCGGAGTCAGGATCCATCGACTGTGACGCACCGCCTGCTGGGCGAGACCGCCCGGCAGGGGAACACCGGTGCGGCTTTCATTTCAGCTCGCCACAGCACAGGCATTGACGAGTTGCGCGCGCTGATTGATCAGCGATTAGTGCAAGACCCGGTGGCACGGCAGAAATTCCGGTTTCCGCTGGGCGAAGGGCGAGCACTGCACCTCTTGCATGACCGGGCCGCGATTGTTAGTAAGCATTATGAAGATGCCTACTGCGAGGTAGTGGCGGATGCGCCGCAATCCATACGCGACAGGTTAGCCGAATTCGCGGTGGATGACTAGACTTAACTAAAACCGCGTGTACGGCGCCCGATGCGGGTTGCTATGATTGCCAGAACCGAATGGAGCTTACCACGGGCCGCAGGAACAATTTGCGTCACGTCTCCGTAAGGAAATGTGGAGACTCAAAGATGACAAACACATTGCGCGTGGGATTGACCTGTCTGAGTTTTGTGCTCATCTGGGCATGCGGCATCAACATAGATCACGACGAGACAGGCCCGACCGAAACAGTTCCGGTGAGCGTTGAAGCCGGCGAGGCGACACATGCCAACGTGGAACTCAACATGGGCGTGGGTGAGATGACGGTGTCTGGCGGCGCTAAGAAGCTTGTGCAGGGAAGCCTGGAGTATAACGTGGCGCGGATGAAGCCGGAGATAACCAGCAGCGTCAATGGTGATCATGCGACGGTAACGGTGCGCCAGCCCGGCGGCAATAGCACGTTCGGGAAAACACGCAGTGTGTGGGATCTTCAGCTATCCGATAAGCAATTGCTGGATCTGGCGGTGAACTGCGGCGCTGGTCAGGCAAAGCTAAACCTGGGGGATGTGATGCTGCGGCAGTTGAATGTTCAAATGGGCGCCGGGAATGTGGAGCTTGACCTCAGCGGCAAGCCTCAGCACGATTATGAAGTGACCATTAACGGCGGTGTGGGCCAGGCCGTTGTGCATTTGCCACAAGGAGTGGGCATTTCAGCCACCGCGCATGGCGGTCTTGGAAAGATCTCGGTAACCGGGCTCGAAAAGGAAGGCGACCACTGGCAGAATGACCTCTACGACAAGGCCAAGATCAACGTCAAGATTGACGTTGAGGGAGGCATTGGCAACATCAGGCTGATCGGTTAAGGCTTCTTCGGCAACGTGTAGTAGTTATAGGTGTTTGTCCAGGTAAACTCGTGACCCGGTTCGATGGTGATTTCAATGAAGGGCTCCATAGCAATGACACTGCGTATGGACCAGAGCGATTCGCTTAGCAGCGGACGGTCAGCCTGAATAGTCATGCCTGCGCCAACCGTTGTGTTGTCGATTCGGATGTGATGGTCAGCGGCGCTATTGCCGTAGCCTTCGAGGGTTGTCTCTGCTTTGTCCTGATCCTTCAACGTTTTCAGATAAACAATCTGCGTGCCACGAATGGCGGCGAGCTTTGGATCAGGCGGTTCAGATGACCGGATCTGATAGGGAACGGTGATGGAAACTCCGGGGCCTGGCGGCTGGTGGTCCAGAACCAGGAAGTTGTGGTTATAGACGCTGGTTTTGATGGCGCGGGCGCCCGTGTTTCGAATGCTGTGGCGTAACAACATTTCGGGCTTTCCGCTGGTGAGTTGCACTACCTTTCGATAGACATAGCCGTAGCCGGAGGAGCGGTCATCCAGCGTTTGAGTAAATTCTATTGAATCCGGAGCCTTGTGGATTTCCCATTTGCCCGGATCAGCAATCTCATAAACGTGATAGTTGTCATAGGGCTCGTCGGCGGCTTTGCGCAACGCTCCAATGCCAATCTTTACGAATGTACCGCCGGGTTTGGCCTCTTCAAACCCGAGCGGTTTGAATTCATTCACCGGACCGGCTATGGCGCTGCATGGGCCTGCCACGATGTCGGAACCCTTGTAGATAAAGTCGTGAACGGTAGGATCGGTTTTCGTGAACCAGGGGCCGTAATAGTTGTGGCCGCTGAACTGGAAGCTGTAGATGACGCCTGACCAGTCGAAGCGCGTGCCTTGATAGAAGCCGTGTTTGCCATCGGGAAGGTAGATGCTGGCTTGAATCTGGCCGTTAGTTATGTTTGCGGTGGGAATAGCGGCTGCGTCCAGGGAGTTCATAGAAAGCATCATGACAGCCAGGGTCAAGCTCATCTTCGTCATCAAATTAACGTAACACTCCCCCCTACACTGTATTTATGTTTATTCAGTGTTCCCGTTTCGGGCGGTGGTCACGCGCAACGGTGGTTGCCTTTGCTGCTCCGGTGTTTGTCTGGGCGCAGGCCACGCCCCAACCGCTGCCTGAGCCAACGCCGATGCCGCCGCCGATTGCCGCACCTGTAGACAAGCCCTACGTGGGAGCAGTGAAGCTAATGGTGGACCTGAGCGACAACGCACACCGCGTTGCCAGCGTGCATGAAGATGTGCCGGTGGAAAGAGGAGCCAAAGAACTGGTGCTGCTTTATCCGCAATGGATTCCAGGAAATCACTCGCCCACCGGGCCCATTTCAAAGCTTGGCGGAATCGTCACCAAGGTAAATGGCCAGCGGGTACAGTGGGTGCGCGACCGCATAAACGTCTATGCTTTTCATGTTCCGCTGGGAGGAGCATCAGGGCCCACAACCGTGAGCCTGGACTTCCAATATCTTTCGGCGGTGAAACGGACCGAAGGGCGAATTGAAATCTCGAATGAGATTGCCGATCTGGCGTGGAACACGGTGGCGATGTATCCGGCCGGCTATTTCTCGCGGGAGATTCCTTTTAGTGCGACACTAAAGCTTCCCGATGGCTGGAAGTACGCTACGGCGCTTGAGACTGAATCTGAAAATGGTTCGACAATCAGCTTCAAGCAAACGACGCTAAACACGCTGGTGGATTCGCCGGTTTATGCGGGCTTGAACTTTAAGCGCATTGATCTTTCGCCCACGGCGACGGACACTGTTCATCTGGATGTTTTTGCCGATAAACCGGAGGACCTGAACATCACGCCGGAAGAACTGGAAATGCACAAAAAGCTTGCGCTGGAGGCGGATAAGCTTTACGGCTCTCACCATTACAACCACTACGATTTCCTTTTGCTGCTGAGCGATAAAGTGGGCGGTATTGGACTTGAGCATCACCAGTCAAGCGAGGACGGGCTGGGCCGCAAATACTTCACAGACTGGGCCGGCGGCGTACGGGAGCGCGACTTGCTGGGCCATGAATATACCCACTCGTGGGATGGAAAATTCCGGCGCCCGGCTGACCTGTGGACGCCGAACTTCAATGTGCCGATGCGCGACGATCTGCTATGGGTTTACGAAGGCATGACGCAGTATTTCGGAAACGTGCTGACGGCAAGAGCCGGCCTTCGAACACCCGAAGATACGCGAGACGTGTTTGCGCGAGTCGCCGCCGGATTTGAAATTAGTCCGGGGCGAAAGTGGCGTCCGCTGGTGGACACAACCAATCAACCGACGGTGTCACAGCGCAGCGCGGTGAGTTGGGTGAGCTGGCAGCGGCCTGAAGATTACTACACCGAAGGCGAATTGATCTGGCTGGATGCCGACACTAAAATCCGTGAGCTGACCAAGGGCGAAAAGTCGCTGGACGATTTCGCCAAGCTATTTTTTGGAGTCTACAACGGGAGCTTTGTTACGGACACCTATCACTTTGAAGATTTGGTCAAAGCGCTGAATGCAGTTACGCCCTTTGATTGGGACCACTTCTTAAGGGAGCGCGTAGATGATCTGCATTCGGTTCCTGAGAATGGCTTCACGCAGGGTGGCTACAAGCTGGCTTACACAGATACTCCGGCTAAGTGGGTTGAGAAGTCAGAGGCGAGTTCGAACTATGCTGACTTTTCGACGTCTCTTGGCTTTTCGATTGGCTCGCCAAGAAGAGGTAGCGAAGCAAGCGGCAGCGCGGGAGCAATCGGCAATGTTTGGTGGAACAGCCCTGCTTTCAAAGCCGGCGTGACGCCGGATATGGAATTGATTTCGGTGAATGGAGCCGTATACTCTGCGGCGGTTCTGCGGCAAGCCGTTTTAGACGCAGAAAAGGGATCCCAGCCACTGCAGCTGATTTTTAAGCGAGGCGATGAAGTGAAGACAATTGCGATTGATTATCATGGCGGGCTGCGCTATCCGTCACTCGAGCGTGTTCCGGGGACGCCGGACCGGTTAGACGACATATTAGCTCCCAGTAAGAGTCCGCTGCCAGCAATGTAAAAGAGAGAGAGCATGCGCCACTACTTCATCGCAATCGGTTTTGCAGTTTTGAGCAGTTGTCTTTTCGTTCCCATTTTTGCCCAGACTCAGTACGATCTTGTACTGAAAGGGGGCCATGTAATCGATAGCCAGAACAATGTGAGCGCTATTCGCGACGTGGCAATCAAAGATGGAAAGATTGCCGCCGTCGCCGAGAGTATTAATGCGTCGAAAGCACTCAAGATAGTTTCGGTGAGGGGCTTGTACGTCACACCGGGCTTGATCGACATTCACGTTCATGCGTATGCAAGCCCGGGCGAAAGAGGATCCTACGCCGGCGACAACAGCGTCTGGCCGGATGATTTTACGTTTCGAACAGGCGTGACCACGGTGGCGGACGCGGGCTCATCCGGTTATAAGAATTTTGAAGATTTCAAGGATCACATCATTGACCGCTCGAAGACCCGCGTACTTGCGTTTATAAACATTGTGGGCGCTGGAATGCGCGGACCAAATTTTGAGAACAACCTGGAAGACATGCAGCCCGGCCCGGCAGCGGATATGGCTAAAAGGCATGCCGACGTGATTGTGGGCGTGAAGACGGCGCACTATAAGGGCCCCGAATGGACCCCGGTTGAGAATGCCGTGAAGGCGGCCCAAGCCGCCGGAATTCCGGTGATGGTCGATTTCGGAACGAACCGGCCGGAGCGGCCGATCGACATTCTGCTGACAAAGAAGCTGCGGCCCGGAGACATTTATACGCACTGCTATTCAGGCTTGCGGAATGAATTGGATGCAAACGGGAAAGTGAACCAAGGAATGATTGCCGGCCGCCAACGGGGAGTGATTTTCGATGTCGGACATGGCGGCGGCAGCTTTGCCTGGCGGATTGCGGTTCCGGCTATCGAGCAGGGTTTCTATCCGGATTCGATTTCCACAGACCTGCACATTACCAGCATGAATGCCGGAATGAAAGACATGCTGAATGTTATGAGTAAGTTCCTGGCGCTGGGCATGTCCGTCGACAATGTGATCCGCTGGTCCACATGGAATCCGGCACGCGAAATCCACCATCAGGAACTTGGGAATCTATCAGTTGGTTCGCCTGCGGATGTGGCGGTTTTGCGGGTGGAAAACGGCAAGTTCGGATTTACCGATATGTATGGCGCCCGCATGGACGGGAAACAGCGCTTTGTCTGCGAGTTGACCGTGCGGGACGGCAAGGTGGTCTACGATCTGAACGGCTTGAGCCGCCCGGACTGGAAGACCCTGCCGAAGAGCTATACGGCCGTCGGCGATAAGCGGTGGGACGGATTGAATCCCAAGCCGTGATCCCGCTAACGGCCCCGGAGCGTTCCCAGACCGCCGTCAATGCCTAAGATCTGACCTGTCACCCAATCGTTTTCCGGATCAAGCAGCCAAGCGATTCCGGAGGCGACGTCTTCCGGCCTACCGATCCGGCCCAGCGCATGCATAGCAGCCGAGGCCTTCAGTGCAGCGGCATTTGAAGTGATCCTGCTTGCCAGCGGCGTATCCACCAGCCCTGGAGCAACGCAATTCACTCTGATATTCCGCGGAGCATAGGTGGCTGCGGCTGAAAGAGTCAAGCCGATGACACCGCCCTTTGCCGCAGCAATCGCTTCATGGTTGGCAAAGCCGATACGGGAAGCAGCGGTGGAACACAACACAATCGAACCGCCGGTGGCGTACAGCGCTTTGGCCCCGGCTCTTACAGTTGCGTAGGCAGTTGTGAGGTTTGTTTGGAGGGTCTGATGCCACTCCGCCTCCGAGGTCAGATGGGCAGGCTTGAGGAGGATGGTTCCCGCACAATTGACAACGCCTTGGAAAGAGCCAAGGGAAACCAGAGCTTGCTCAAACTCGTCGGCTTTGGAGGCGTCCATTACGTAAGTCTGGGATTGCAGTTCTTGCCCCAGCGCTGCTAACGGATCGACGGACCTGCCTACGAGAATCAACTCGGCGCCCTGTTTCTTGAGTCGTCGCGACAAGGCAGAACCAATGCCACCGGCAGCACCAATGATGACAAAGCGTGTGTTTTCAAAACTCAAAGGTCAGGACTCCACAAAGCAACTGCTTACCCTTGGGAGATGCCGGTTTCGGGTGTCGCGGCGTAAAACAATCGGAAACTCAGGCTTAGACAATGCCGAGTAATTCGCCATCCGGTCCCAGATCCATTTCGGCCGCCTGGGGGTGTTTGCCCAGTCCAGGCATGCGAACTGTTGTGCCCGCAATGGCCACCACGAATCCGGCTCCGGCGGAGAGGACGAAATCCGTGACGGGAAGTATCCAGCCGTCGGGCGCCCCCAGCCGCTTTGGATTCTCCGTGAATGACATGGGCGTCTTGGCGACACAAAGGCCAAAATGCCCGTATCCCAAGCGGGCGAAAAAATCGAGCTTCTCGCGAGCAGCATCGCTCAAATGAATCCCGGAAGCGCCGTAGACGCGCGTTGCGATGGTCTCCAGCTTAGCCTCCAGCGACATCGCGGCAGTGTAGAGCGACACCGGATTTGCCGTTCCCGACCCGGCGGCGGCCATCACTTTCTCCGCAAGTTCCACTCCGCCTTCCGCGCCGCGCCCGAACACATCAGAAAAGGCGCATTCCACACCACCTGCATGGCAGAACTCTTTGAGCTGGGCGAGCTCTGCTTGGGTATCTCGCGGGAATAGATTGATCGCTACGACGGCAGGCACCCCAAAGCCGCGAACAATCTTTATATGGCGTCCCAAGTTGGCAAGGCCCTCACTTAGATTGCCTTCGCCTTGGGCCTTGATAGCTCGCGCGGTTGCCACAATGACGGCAACTGAGGGCTTCAGGCCGGATGACGGCATGACGATATCAAAATACTTTTCGGCGCCCAAATCTGCACCGAAGCCCGCTTCATTCACAACGAAATCCGCATGTTCCAGCGCGAGACGTTGAGCGATGACACTGGCCGTTCCGTGCGCGATATTCGCGAAAGGTCCAGCGTGGATGATAGCCGGTGTGCCGTCTTCCGTTTGCGCGAGGTTGGGAAGAACTGCATCGTGCAGCACGACAAGCATGGCCCCCACAGCCTGGAGATCCGCAGCGCGCACGGGCTCCCCCGAATAGTTAAAGCCGATGATGATATTCGAGAGCCGGCGGCGCAAATCATCAATGGATGACGACAACGCCAGGATCGCCATGATTTCCGATGCCGCCGTTATGACGAACTGTGCAGGGTGCGGCTTGCCAGTTGACTTACCTTCACAAACGGTGATATTCCGGAGGGCGCGGTCGTTCACATCCAGGGTTCGCGGCCAGACAATGCGTTCGGTATCGATGTCGAGTTCGTTGCCGTGAAAGATATGCGCGTCAATCATGGCGGAAAGCAGATTGTGCGCAGCAGCAATAGCATGAAAGTCGCCTGTGAAATGAATGTTAATCAGCTCGCTTGGAACTACTTTCGCTTTGCCGCCGCCGGTTGCCCCGCCCTTGAGCCCAAAGACCGGTCCCATGGAGGGCTGGCGCACAGTGGCGATGGCCTTATAGCCAAGGCTGCGAATGGATTGCGCCAGGCCGATGGTGGTAACGGTTTTACCTTCGCCTTGAGCCGTGGGTGTGATTCCTGTCACCAGGACCAGCTTGCCGAGCGCGGAATCGGGCGAAGACGGCCTTAGCTGGATTTTCGCGAAATGCAACCCGTACGGAATAAGGTCCTCGACCGGGAACCCAATCTCCTGCCCCACCTCTTGAATGTTACGAACCGATTTATCGACAAGCATCATGGAAATGCTTGAACATAGCACCTTCGCCCCAGACGCTAAATGGTTCCTACCTGATCATCTGCGACGGCTTTGTCGATTCGTACTCTTTCAACCTTCACGGCTGACGTTGGAAGGTATTACAAGAGTGTATGTTGCCAGAGGTTAAGCCGCGCTGAAGCCAGTCAGTCCTCTGCTGCGCAGAGCCGTGAGTAAATCTCTCCGGACTAACATGCCCGGTCGCCATTCTTTGCAGGCGATCATCACCAACCGCGGCGGCCGCGCTCATTGCCGCTGAGACATCGTCAGTGTTTATGATGTGTCGTCGAGCAGCCGTGTTGCCCCAAACTCCAGCAAGACAATCGGCCTGGAGCTCCAGGCCCACGGATAAATGATTTGCATCTGAAGGTTCCTGCTGGCGCAAGTGATTCACCTTGCTCTCGATGCCCAGGATCTTCTGCACATGATGTCCGAGTTCATGGGCGACGACATAGGCCTGCGCGAATTCAGCGTTTGAGCCGCCAAACCGAGTCTTGAGTTCGTCAAAGAAGCCAAGGTCAAGATAGACTTTCTCATCGGAGGGACAGTAGAACGGACCTGTAGCGTCTTGTGCCATACCGCAAGGGGAGGGTGTGGAATCGCGATACAAGACCAAGTGAGCACGCCGGTAGGGCACATTCGCCTGCGCAGGCAGAATTTTGGCCCAAGTGTCTTGCACATCGTCCAAGACAAAAGAGATAAACTTCATTTCGTTGCCTTCTGCCGCGTCCCGTTGACGGTTTACCTGTTCGGCTGGTTGCCGGGGGGAAGAGTTGGTACGGTCGCCGCCTGAGAACAAGGAAAAGAAGTTTTGATGAAAGATCAGACTCAGAATTCCGACGATGATCAGCCCGCCGATGCCCAGGTGGGGAAAGCCAAACCCGCCACCACCGCCGGAGTCACCGCCCCCGTCATCCCGCCGATCTTCAATGTCTTTGCTAATGCCGCCCGGAGTCCATTCCATTGAACAGTAGACCACCGGTATGGGCTACTTGTTGCTGAGTTTTTGAAGCGTAGCCAGTACCTGCTCACTATGACCGCCCGGATTGACGCCGGTCCAAACTTTGGCAATCCGGCCGGAAGGGTCAATCAGGAATGTATTGCGGGCGGCCATCTTAAATCCGAACAAGCTGGACAGCGAACCATATTCCTGAGTTACCTTCTGCTGAGTGTCCGCCAGTAACTTAAACGTCAAGCCTTGTCTTGTGCAGAAGTTTTTGTGACTGTCGGGTGAATCAAGACTAACGCCTATAATCACAGCGTTATCATTCTGGAATTTCGCAAGATCGCGCTGAAAGTTATGCGCCTCCATGGTGCAACCCGGAGTGCCATCTTTGGGATAAAAATAGAGCACCACCCACCTACCCTTGAATTGATTCAAGCTGATGTTGCTTCCGTCCTGCGAAGGCAATGTGAAATCCGGCGCCGTCTGTCCGGCTGAGGGCATGCTGGCGGCCGAATGGGCGAGCTTTACTCCAAACATAATGAGACCAACGGAAAACACAATCGCGAGCAATTTTCGCCCAGCGAGTAAGTGCGTGCTTTGCATGTCTTGAAACTAAGATGGTACTGCACGATTGAGAACTCTTAAATACCAAAAGGCATTGTGGAAAGCGGCGGAGCGCGAGATAATCATGAAAACATCAAATGTGCCCCAGTTGCCAATCGGTTGACGTCAGGCCCTCAAGGTCGCAGCACCTTCAGGATCGCGTGATGAAGTGGGCTGGTCTTTCGCCTTACCGTTGCCGGGATTGTCAGCGACGTTTCTATGTCAATCAGTTTGAAGATGCGAAGTTGCGCCGCGAGCAGGTGAGGCAGAAAGAGCGCACCACACGCGCGACTGCCGCCATGGAAGCTTCAACCTCCAATTAAGTCTGGGCCCCCACTGTACAGCAGCCGCAGTGCCTCGCTTGGCTATAATTACGGCATGCTGCAAGCTACTGAGAAGATCTGGTATAACGGCCGTCTGATCCCCTGGGACGATGCGAAGATTCATGTCCTTTCTCACGTAGTCAGCTACGGAAGCTCCGTTTTTGAAGGTGTTCGCGTCTACGAAACTGAGCAAGGTCCGGCGATATTCCGGGTGAACGAACACTCACGGCGGTTGATCGATTCCGCCAAGATTTACCGCATGGAATTGCCATATTCGCTGGATGAACTTTCGCAAGCCATGGTGGACGTGGTGCGTGAGAACAAAATGCGCGCCTGTTACATCCGGCCCATTGTGCTTCGTGGCTATGGCGATGTGGGCGTGCTTCCCAAGAACAATCCGGTTGACACCTACATCGCGTGCTTCCCCTGGGGCCGTTATTTGGGCGAAGAAGCGATAAACGACGGCGTGGATGTTTGCATCTCATCCTGGACGCGCATAGCACCAAATACTTTGCCGGCGCTTTCCAAGGCCGGGGCAAACTATATGAATTCGCAACTGATCCGCATGGAGGCGTCAACCAACGGCTATGCGGAAGGAATTGCGCTGGATAGCGCAGGCTACATAAGCGAGGGCTCGGGTGAGAACATCTTTATAATCCGGGACGGAAAGATGCTGACGCCGCCGCTGGGCGCAAGCGTTCTGCCGGGCATTACCCGCGACACCATTGTGAAGATTGCGGGCCAACTGGGCGTGCCCGTCGTGGAGACCATCATTCCCCGGGAAATGGTTTACATTGCCGACGAAATGTTCTTCACAGGCACGGCGGTGGAAGTCACCCCGGTACGCTCGGTGGACCGTATTCCGGTGGGCAACGGCCATCGCGGGCCCATCACCGAAAAGATTCAGAAGCGATTCTTCGATATTGTGGACGGCAAAGTCAAGGACGAGTTCGGCTGGCTGACTCCTGTGACCGGCGTGCCCGAGGTTGCCGGGGTTCGATAAGAGACAAACGGGACGGAAACCGTCTCAAGCCAGTTAGTGGATGACCGGCGAGAACTGATTTCCGTCCCGCGTTTTTGGGATAGGCTCCGAAGTAGCCACCCCAAGCCTTTGGATATCAGAAAAACCAAGCGCGGATATCAGAACCATGCAGCCACCTCCCCCGAGATTACCTGCCGATCACAATACCCGCGCCGGATCTCTTCGAGTTTGCCATTTCGAAGTATGTTTGGCTAGTGCTGGAGGCTCCGTGAGAGAGCCTTTTCAACACGTTTTTAGGCCCTGTTTTTGCAGGTGTTTGAAGGGCTCGGCATGTGCGTAAGCTGTGAAAAAAACAAGGATGACCGGTAATGTCGCGCGCAAATGAATTGGAAATAGTGGGCCGCCTGGTGTCTACCGGCGAAATCACTCGGATTGAGACGGAAGGCTCGGCCATTCGCGCTGTCGATGACTTGCTTCAGCCTCCGGCGGTTGACACGTTGGTGGCCCCTAGCTTTATTGACCTGCAGGTGAACGGCTTTGCCGGAGTAGACTACAACAATCCGGCCTGCACCACGGAGCAGATTGCGGCCTCTATCCGGTCGCAGTTCAGCACGGGCGTGACCAGGTGCTTGCCAACCATCATTACCGGATCGGCAGAGCGAATCACTGCTTGCTTAAGCAACCTGACTCGGGCGCTCCGCGAATTGGAGCGCAACAACATGCCGGAAAGCCATGCGATTGCCGGATATCACGTGGAGGGTCCACATCTCTCCCCGGAAGACGGACCGCGCGGGGCACATCCGCTGGAACATATCCGGCCGCCGGACATTCGCGAGTTCCACCAATGGCAGGAAGCGGCGGATGGTCTGGTGAAACTCGTAACAGTCTCGCCCGAATGGCCCGATATGCCGGCTTACGTCAGCGCACTGGTACGAAACGGAGTGGTGGCCAGCGTGGGGCATACGAAAGCCACTTCGGAACAAATTCAGGCTGTGGTGGACGCGGGAGCGCGTATGTCCACTCACTTAGGCAATGCCGCCCACCCCACGCTGCCGAAGACGCAGAATTACATTTGGGATCAACTCGCCAATGAAAGCTTGACAGCCAGCTTTATAGTGGATGGCATCCACATCCCGCCGCACTTCATCCAAGCAGCCATGCGCGCCAAAGGGATGGACAATTGCGTTCTCGTGACGGATGCCGTTGCGCCGGCTATGTGCAAGCCCGGGCATTACAAGCTCAGCCAAGTTGAGGTGGATTTGCTCGAGGATGGCAGCGTCCGCATGCGTAACACCAATCGGCTGGCGGGGTCAGCTTTACGGATGGATCATGCGATTGGCAACACGGTGCGTTACGCGGGCGTCAGCTTGCGCCAGGCAATTGTGATGGCCACTCAAAATGCGGCGCGCATAGGCAGACTAGCGGGAAGGCAGCGCGGAATTGTCCCCGGCGAAAAGGCTGACCTGGTGACCTTTCGTTGGGATGCAGAGAGCTTTCAACTCTCAGTGCAGGAAACGATTGTATCGGGTATCTCCGTCTACAAGGCGTAACATCACTATAGAAAGAGTTTTGGACAAAAAATATGCCATTTACAGTACCGCCTCTTCCGTATGCTTCTGATTCGCTGGAGCCGAATATTGACAAGACTACGATGGAGATTCATCACGATAAGCACCATCAGGCTTATGTCACGAATCTGAATAAAGCTCTGGAGAGCCACCCTGAGTTGCAGAGCAAAACCATTGAAGAATTGTTGGCCGATAATTTGGCAAGTGTTCCTGACAACATTAAGACCGCTGTTCGAAATAACGGCGGCGGACATGCGAACCACTCCTTCTTCTGGCCCATCTTATCCGGCCACGGCGGCGGTGCGCCCAAGGGCGAAATTGAGGACGTGATCACGGCCAGCTTCGGCAGTTTCGATTCGTTCAAGGAAAAGTTCACCGCGGCCGCCACTACGCGCTTTGGTTCGGGCTGGGCGTGGCTGCTGAAGGACGCTTCCGGCAAGTACGAAATCACTTCCACTGCGAACCAGGATTCGCCGCTGATGGAAGGCAAAACGCCGATTTTGGGCCTGGACGTTTGGGAACACGCCTACTACCTGAAGTATCAGAACCGACGGCCGGAATACATTGCCGCTTTCTGGAATGTCATCAACTGGGATGAAGTCAATAAGAACTTGAAGTAGGTTTGAGAAGTAGTTTGAAAGAATGGCCGTCGCCCCGAAAGTGACGGCCTATTTTGTTTGGAGGCCAAGCGCCTCGAAGCGTTTGGTGGTTTCTTCCAGAGAGACATGCTGGAAAGCCGTAAATCCCAGGTCTTCCGCCACTTTCACAAAGACCTCCCGGTCGTCCACGTAGATTGCCTCATCCGGTGTGGCTTGCGCGAGATCCAGAGCCAGCCGCCAGATTTGCGCGTCAGGCTTGCGCATGTGAACGCAATGCGAGATGACCATGAAGTCCGCTACGTTGCGCAAACCGAACTTGTTCACGCGATGTTCGGTAATGCCCTGCCCTTCATTGCTGATCAGCCCAAATTTCAGTGAGTTGGCGATCTTGACATGGTGAAGGAGCCGGATGTTGTCGTGCCAAGGCAAAGACCCTTCGAAGATCAAATGGCGCAGGTGGTCCATCTCGAAATCGCGAGGCTGTTGGAAGAACACCTGTTTCAGATACTCGTCGAGCGTGAGAAAGCCTCGTTCGTAGCTATCGAACATCAGGTGATGACGCTTTTCAATGTCCTGAGCGTCCAGGTGAAGGTCCTCTGTGACTTTGCCGCGGAGATTGGAGTCCCAGCCGTTCGTTCCGAGGACGCCGCCGATGTCGCTGAATAAAATGTGATATTTTCCGCCGCTCATCAGAGAACAGGGTCGCACATGTGAACGGGCAATGTTTTACAATCGAATGAGTCGGCCCCTTGCGGGCGCGTAGCTCAGCTGGTTAGAGCGCCTGCTTCACACGCAGGAGGTCCGGGGTTCGAGTCCCTGCGCGCCCACCATTTATTATCAATGGCTTAGCTAATCTGCTGGCCCCGGCTTATGGCGGGTTTTGATACGGGACCACCTGCTTTTCTAAGCAATTTGGCACCACGGTATCAAAACTCAATCCACTACCTGGGGCGGTCGCTGTAAAGAGAAGAGGCGGCAGGAGCATCGACCTGGAGGAATTTGAGGGCTCGGAATAGAGCGCTGAAGAGCTGGTACCGCTGATATGGGACAGCGCACGCCATCAGGGCCAGTTGGCTGAGAAGTTAAGGGCGGCTTTGTTCAAAAGCGCGAACCCCTCCAATGCTGCCTCTGTACGAGTGGCCGACAATTCACTCGGGGCCGGTCCCAGCCACTGCGCGGCTGCCCGCGATCTTAGCCGGGAAGAGTAACTTTCCGATAGCCGGACATACCCGGCGCAATCCCTCGACTGACCTAAATTGAGCCTCGCTGTCGGTGTTTGGAGTCGGCGCTACTAAACACTTGCCGACTCAGAAGTGATTCGGCGCAACGCGACGCGTTACTTGGTGCCCGGTGCGATCTTGCTGCAGGTAATCGGCGAAGTCGAAGGTCCGCTGGAATGCGATCGACAGCTTCTTCGGCGCTGTCTAGCTTCCTCACGACTTGCTGCCGATAACGTATCCCCAGCGAATCGATCCAAGACTGATCACGGTTAGCAGGTGTGAGCCGATTGCCTGGACGCACCGCGCATCGAGGCCGGCATCGCGCAGGGTGGCGGCGTATTGGTTGGTGTGGCGCACGTCCAGGATCAGCACACGCCCGCCGGACTTGAGCACCCGCGCCATCTCGCGCACGGCGGTTTGCCGCTCGTCGGCGTTATAGATGTTGTGCAATGCCATGCTCGAGAGGACGACGTTGAAGCTCGCGTCGTCGAACGGCAACTTGCGCGCATCACCCGTGTGTACTTCAACCTTGTCGGCCACGCCTTCGATCGTCGCGTTGTTGAGCGTGCCGGCCGGCGTGTTCCCGCTGAGATCCTCGGCCTGCCACAAGTCGATCCCGACCGCGCGGCCGGTCTTGAGACGTTTGGCCGCGCCGATGAGAAACAATCCCAGACCACATCCCACATCCAGCACGCGCTCATCACCCCGCCAGACAATCTTGTCGAGATAACCTTCGCGCTCGCGCACCTTGCCGATCTTGCTGTCGTAAACCATCCACAAGCCCATCGCTCCGCAGCTCAGGCCGGCGCCGATCAGTGGGCGCGCGATCACCGCGATGAGGTCATGCCTTGACCACACACCCAGCAGCCTCGTGATCAGTGAGATGATGCCCAGCGCAGCGACGATGAACAGATTGCGAACGGCGCGCGGCGCGTCCAGGCCGTAGTTTGGTCGGTGATTATTTTTCATCCGTTGCCTTGGGCGAAGTGGGGCAATCTAATCTCACGGACGCCCTGATGACAACAGACACCCGCGATTCGCACCCCGTGCCTCCCGAAACCCCCGCCGCGCGCGCTGTGGGTTGGGGTTCATCGGACTGAGCAGCCGTTGTCGATGAGCCGGCGGGTGGTTGCTCCCTCTGTTGTTGACCTGCGCGAGTGTGCTTGCTGAGCTCGCCTTCACCGCAAGACTATAAGATACATCACAGGCCTCCCGACGTTAATTTACCGGCCTCACCCATGCCGCCGGCGCCGATCTGCGTGGTGATGTCGTAGACGCCGATTCTCGTGCCGGGAACCGGGGCCAAGGGGCTGAAAGGCATAGTGTTCGCGTCGCGCGGACGCGATTACTCCTTTGTGACGTTAGGACTCTATCTGGAGTGATCCGGAGAATAAAGGTCTAGAGCGGAGAGTCTTGATGCCGGATCACTTCGGATAGAGGCGTTTGAAGGAAGGCGCTTGCGTTTGCGGCGGGCGCGGCGGGTTTGGCAGAAGAGATCTATGGGATTTGAATACCTTTTCCACTTCTCACGGCGCTGACTTGCGGCTGGGGAGGGGCGAGCCGATGCATGGATGCTGGGCCGAGGTGAGTAGACCCGCCATAGCGGGAAAGTTTGGAGGCAGCGGACGTGGCCGGTTCGCCGCACATCTCAGCGTCGAGGCACACGTCAAGCGAGTACTCCAAAGCAGATGAGAGTATCGACGGATCTGGTATCGATCAAGATGTGTCAATGAGCTTGCTCCTCATGGTGGGAAGTGTTCGGACCTGTTGAGCGGTGAATCTCTCGATCAAAAGCATAGGTCCTTGACATTGTGGACAACGCCACATTGAGGGAGAAGAAGTCGGCGGGGTTGGGTCAAGTGATTGGGGTTGTTGCGTCATCCGTAAAAGCGCCCGGCATAGCGGCAGAAGAGCTTTGCGCCGGCGATTGGCGAGAAAGCCAAAGAACCGAATGCGGACGAAGCCTGGCGGCAGGACGTGGAGGAGAAAGCGCCGCAAAAACTCGTCAGCGGTTACTGTCATCAACTTTTGCTTGCTGCCATGCGCATAGTCCTTCCAACGGAAGGTCACCTTTCCATCGGCGACAGCAACGAGCCGGTGGTTGGAAATAGCAACACGATGGGTATAGCGGGCGAGGTAATGCAGCACATGCGAGGGACCCCCAAAGGGCGGTTTCGCATAGACAACCCAGTTCTCGCGGAAGAGCGAACGCAGGAACGAGCGAAAGGCCACATCTTGCGCCAGCGGTCGAAGAGCGCCAGCGAAGCATAGTTTTCTTTTTCGAAAAGCCTTCTTCAGCCCGTCGACGAACTTTCCGCGGAAGACGCGGCTGAGGACTTTCACGGGGAGAAAGAAAGCATAGCGCGGCCGAACCCAAGATTGGTGGTCGGCAGAGAGTCCGCCGGCGGGAACTACACAATGGGCATGTGGATGGTGCAGAACGTTTTGTCCCCAGGTATGCAGCACGCTCATGAAGCCAATGTCGGCGCCCAGATGTTTCGGATCGGCTGCGATCTCCAGTAGTGTTTCCGCGCTGGCACGCAACAGCAGATCGTACAGTATTCGCTTGTTCGCCAACGCCAGCGAGGAAAGCTGGTGTGGCAGCGTAAAGACGACGTGAACGTAAGGTACAGCGAGTAGCTCTTTTTCGCGAGCCGCCAGCCAGCGATCCCGGGCGCTTGTCTGACACTTGCCGCAATGGCGATTTCGACACGAGCAATAAGAGATGGCTTGATGGCCGCAGCGAGCACAGCGGTCCCGATGTCCACCGAGCGCCGCAGTCCGGCAGCGCTCGATGGCGTGCAGCACCCGCAGATGCTGCCAACTCAATCGGGATCGATTCTTCTCGACGAAGCCGTCGCCGGCTGCGCGAATGATGTCGGCCACCTCGAAAGGTGGCTTGTTCATCTCTTGTGCAGTTTGCGCGAGCGCTTCACTTGTTCCGGGCTGGACAACTCCAGTTTGTCGAGCGGCGTACCGGCTGCCTTGAGATGACGTTCGGACAAGTGCAGATAAATCGAAGTGGCTTTCAGGTCGGAGTGACCGAGCAGCAATTGCACGGTTGGCAGGTCCGCCCCTCCCTCGACCAGATGAGTCGCAAAGCTATGCCGAATTAGATGCGGGCGCACGGGCTTGTTGATGCCCGCACGCTCCGCCGCTTCGCGACACGCTTCCCACAGCACCTTGGCGGTAATCGGCTTATCAGCGCGCCAGCCGTCTTTAGTTCCCGGAAACAAGTACCTCTTGGGCCGCATCCAGCGCCAGTATTCGCGGAAGGTCTCCAGCAGCTTTGGGCTGAGCGGCACATCACGATCACGGCCTCTTTTGCCCTGACGAATGTGCAGGATCATACGCTTGCTGTCGATGTCTTCCACCTTGAGACGGCATAACTCAGCGCGACGAATGCCGGTGGAGTAGAGCGTCATCAACATCGCTCGATGGAACAGGTTACTGGCGGAATCGATGAGTCGCACCGCCTCCTCTTGGGTGAGAATGTTGGGCAAGCGCCGGGGCGCTTTCGGATACGGTACCTCCTCGACCGGATAGTTTCGCTTCAGCGTCTTGCAGAAAAAGAAGCGCAGAGCCGCCGTACGATGACCAACTGTGCGCACCCCGAGTTTCTTCTCCTTCAGTAAATAGACCTGATAAGAACGAATCTCATCGGCACCCAGTTGATCCGGCGCTTTGTTGTAATGTTTGGCGAAATCCTCCACTGTTTTGAGGTAAGCCGTTACGGTAGTCTGGGAATAATTTCGACGCTGGAGTTCCTCCAGCATCAATTGGCGTAAATGGGTCACAAGGACCTCCTTGTGACCCCACACTCTATCGCTTTTTTTAACTACTGCTCCGCGCCACACGCGTAGCGTCCGCCAGCGCAAGCGGCTTCGTTCAAACGGCGAAGGATAGTTCTATGCTTGCCGACGAGGAGGGGTCCATCGCCGTGTTAAGCAGGGCCAGTACGACACAGCAGCTCGGGAGTATCGGCAGGAAACGCGACAAGATGTTTTCGGCCAGGCGACCGTTCAGAAGGACAATGGGCCAGGGGCATGGTGGGAACCATAGAAGCTTCGAACCGCGAAACCAGGTGTCGGCGTTTACTCCACCTGCCTCAGTGGCCAGCAGCGCGCGAAATCCCAGTCAGGTTTTCACGGTGGCCAAAGAGATCCGCAGAGTCTTGCCGAGTTTCCCGGACTCGCCGAAGATGCCGACCGTGATCACCCGCCAACAGCACCCTCGCCGCGCACTCCGATTTGGAGCGCTGGCTATCTCGCGGGGACCGACAGGGACGCGCTATGCATACGGCCAACCGAAACCACCACCTTCACTGAACCTGCCGTAATTCCCGCCGGCGCTACCGCCACAATATGCGTCGGCTCGGTGCTTGAAAGCATAGCTGGCAGCCCGTTCACCGTGACCGATGCCTGACCCAGCGTTTGCGGCAACGGCTGATTGCGCTCCGCATTGGCCGAGGTGGCCGCCAGATTGCAACCAGTGATGGAGAACGGCTGGCCCGCAGCAATCGAAGCTTTACCTGCAGCATCCACCACTCCGTTATAAGCAATCAGAGGATCCGGCAACGCAATCTTGCGCACCGATTCCGAATCGGTGATGTACACGCCAGCACATCCCACCGCTACATCGTAAGGCGCGCCGATGTGAGCGTCAGTCGCCTGACCGCCATCACCCTCGCGGTTGTTCTGACCGGTGCCGCCGGCGAAGGTGGTGATCACACCGTCCGTACCCACGCGCCGTATGCGAAAATTCGCGGTGTCGGCGATATACACGTTGCCTGCGACATCAATCGCGATACTCTCCGGACGATTTAACTGCGAGTGAGCCGCCGGCCCGCCATCGCCTGAGAATCCCGGAGTGCCGTCACCTGCCAGCGTGCTAATCACGCCATGCAGGGCGAACCTGCGGATCCGGTGGGCTTCTTTATCGGCGACATAAATCCTGCCCTCCGGGTCTACCGCGGTATGGCTGACCAAGAATGCGGCCTTGGTGGCAGGACCGCCATCGCTCGCGTCGCCAGGATCCGCGCCTCCAACCACCTTGCCTGTTCCATTCGGCCCAAGCAGCCAGACATCGCTGACGCCGCTGTAATAAACCGCCGATCTTCCTAGCGCCACGCCTCCCACCGAGTGGTCCGTCACAACGAGACTCAACATTCCTGACGGGTCGACTTTCTGGAGGCCCGTCGCATCGGCGATGTAGAGTGTGCCGTTCGGCATGACCGCAAGCCCGCCGACGCCGAGAAGACCGGAGTGGGTTGCCGGACCCTTCGTCGATTCCAGCTGCTCGCCCGTGCCGGCTACGGTGGTGATGATTCCCGCGGGCGTGATCCTCCGGATGCGGATGTTGTTCGAATCCAAAACGTAGACGTTCCCCGCCGCGTCGACCGCAAGATGCCGCGGTTCACTGAGCTGGGCGTTAATTGCTGGACCACCGTCGCCGCTGAAACCGGGCTGTCCCGTTCCGGCGATGGTGCTGATTGTCTGTCCAAACGCACCCCCGCAGATTACTAGCGCGGGGAGAACCATCCTCGAAAATCTCATGAGTGGAGCCTTTCGTCGAGAGAAAGGATTCAGTTCTTGGAGAGGAACGTTCCCTTGGGTCGCCTGTCAAGTGTATCAACAGCCGAGGAGGACCGCATCAAAGGCGGATTACTGGCTAAAAGGGCACTTCACTCGCGACCACACGACTCGAACCAATGGTGCAGCTCCACGGGGCGTCCGGGAGGACAAAACGGCAGGTGCAAAAGTTGATGGGAACGGATGACCGCGCTTTAAGGCCGTTGGCGAGGCTACGGATGGTCAAAATCCTCGCTAACGGCGGAAGAGATCAACCCATACCGACAAAGCAGAAACATATCTTGCGTCTTGTGCTACGGCAAAGCCGACTCGCTCCCCTTCGATATGTTGCGCTACTTAAAGAGGCGCAGGAGTTGCTCATCTTACGGCGAGTCGGCGGTCCCTACATCTTCGCTCACCGCCTTCTGAGGGATTATTTCACGTCATTACGGTCAAAAGATGAGAAGGCTTCTTGAGGTCGCATGTATGAATTACGCACTTCGGCTTATTGAGCGCGCGGCCGTTTGAATATATTGTTCCTTTGTTCCGCTACTAGGAACGGGCCGCTCAATCTACACAAGAGCCAAATAACGACTCTGGCCAAGGCATCGACACATCCAACACCCGCTGTACGGCTGTTTCTCGACTGCCACGGCAGGATCATGATCCTCGAAAAGCATAGTGCTTCCAACTGGAATGCGGGCACCGAAATGCCATCTGTGAAGTGTCATCTGCGCTCGGAGCGGATGTCTAGCACTCGGACCATGCTGGCCCCAAAAGGCTTTGGATCGAGTTGCCGCTACCCCGCGTAGGACGCGCCTGATGATTTTTGACGACGCACTCGGTTTGTTGTGTGCGCGTCGCAACCAAGCCACTGGCCGGCAGATCTACATCTAGTGAAGTGCCGACCTTAATTGATCGAACGCCACGAGCGCGAATGCAGGCCGACTATCCTACAAATAGCTACCGATAATGGCGCATAACGCCGCCGGCTCTGAAAGGAATTGGTGCGAGTCAACAAAACGGATATCCTTGATTACTTCAAGTTGTGGACACTTCCGCGATTGCGGACTCTACGTCAAACTGAAATCCCACGACTGCTCTTTTCCGCGGGCACGCGCGGGCTGGCGTTATGGCGCTCGGGACGTATGCGTAGCCAGCACACGGCGGCGACTAGATAGAGTCCTGACAAGATGTCGATTGGCATGCTCCAGTTACCGAGGCGGTCGACAATGTAGGCCAGGACAATCGGGCTCAGGACGCCTCCGACTTGACCGGCGGTGTTCATGATGGCGCTGAGTACGGCGGAGTCTCTTCCTCCGAGGTCGATTGCGGTTGCCCAAGCTGAGGCCAGGGTGAACATGGACGCTGCGCCTCCGATGGCAATCAGGAAGCCTGCGGCACGGCCATCGCTCACCAATGTCCCGGCAAACATTGCGATAGCGGCACACAGGTAACCGACTGCGCCGACTCCGCAGCGGCCGATTCGGATGCCCAAGCGGCGGGAGAGAGAGTCCGTGGTTACGCCCCCTAGGATGTCGGCGGCGACGCTGAAGACAAGCGGCAGGCCTGCGAAGGTTGCCAATTCCCAACCTTTCATGCCGCGAGACTTTATCAAGTAAGTTGGCAACCAGGTGATGAAGAAGTAGAAACCGTAGGTGTTCGCGAAGTACTGAATGCAAAGCGGGAGTATGCCTTTAATCCGCACGAGGTCCGTCCAGTGGGCGGCGGCGTGGCCAGGCGGTAGCTCTCGCGTGCTCTCGATGAGGTCTCGTTCCGCATCGCTGACGGAGGGGTGATCGCGCGGCTCATCGCGGAACCACCATCGCCAGGAAAGAGCCCACACGAGCCCGACGCAACCAAAGAGGACGAAGATAAGGCGCCAGGGAAGAATTGTTGCCAAGTAAGCGATGAGCATCGGGGTGAGTCCGCCAGATAGGTGAGCACCTGCGAAGAACAAGCCTTGGACGCGTCCTCGCTCCCGGGCGGGAATCCAGCGTGCGAAGACCCGCGCTGCGTTGGGCCATGCACCCGCTTCTCCTACACCGAAGAGAAAGCGCACCACCAACAGAGCGCCGTAAGTGAACGCTCCTGCGGTCGCTATGGTGAAAGCCGACCACCAAAGCACGATGCGCGTGAGCACGCGGCGGCTTCCAGCGTGATCGGCCCAACGCGCGGTTGGGATTTCGAACAGCGCGTAAGCCAAGGTGAAGACGCTGAAGACGTAACTCATTTGAATCGCGGTCAGGTTCAGATCCCGCATGATGTTGGGAGCGAGGATCGAGATGCAAACGCGATCGAGATAAGTGACGCCGGCAAGCGCGATGGTGAAGGCCGCGACCCGGTAGCGGACACGGGTGAGGGTGTTTCCAGCGGCGGGCCGTTCGGTGGTGTGCTCCGTCGCTCGGTTACTTACTAGGCGCGGGATATGTCACGACTATAGCCTATGGCAAGACACGGCACGGTTAGCTAGGACGATCAGCTGCCCATACGGTTATGCGAAGCCGCGAACCACGACATTGGTACCAAACCGCAGAGCAGGGGACCGCCCTTGAGCGGAATGCCGATTTTACTGCCGGTGGATTAATCTACTCTGCACCGTTTGCAGGTTCTTTTTTGGGAATTAGGCTAATAATCTGGCTGCCCCGGCGTCTAGCGGCGAAGCCGGTTCGCGAACGCCTTCCACTCAACTACTCTATTTACATGGAGATGATCAACTGAGCAACACACGGCGTGCCTTGGTTCTAGCGGGCGGCGGATACGCTGCGAGCGCATGGGAAATCGGCCTCATTACAGGCATGGCTGACGCCGGTCTCGACGTTCGAAACGCTGACCTTTTCGTGGGAACCTCCTCGGGCTCCAGGGTCGCACTCCATCTGGCGAGTGGAGTAGCGCACGAAGAGGTATTTCAGAAACGCCTTCTTCCAGGTCCTCCGTCTGCCGAGCGGCCGGCTCCGGTTGACTGGGTAGAACTTCGCGACGGCCTAGCTCGTGCGAAACAGGCTGACGGCGGTACAACTGAGATTCTCCGGAGATACGGAGTGCTGGCGCTGGCCGCAGCTCTGGGAAGGAATGGTTCCACTCGACGGGAAATCGTCGCGGCTCAGCTTCCCATGGAGACTTGGCCGGAACAAAAAGTGCTGATTGTCAGCGTCAACGCGGACACTGGAGAGCGACGCGCCTTTGATCGCAACAGTGGCATGGATCTAGTGGATGCGGTAATTGCCAGCACTGCTTCCTTCGGCTGGCCGCCCGCCTTCTTTCAAGGCGAGCACTATATTGACGGCGGGTTCTATTCCTCTGACAACGCGGATCTGGCGGCTGGATCCGATCGAGTGATGATCCTCGCTCTCCAACCGGAGCCTTTGGGCATTCATTCTATGAGTTTGGTGAAGCTTGACGCCGCTGTAAATGCGCTACGGAGCGGTGGAGCACAAGTAGAGGTCATACACCCCGACGAAGATACCCTTGCGGCGCTCGCCTCCGCTGGTGGCGTCATGAACCCGGCAATTTCTGCGCCAGCCGCAAGGGCAGGGCGCTTACAAGGCGGGCGTACCGTAAGCGAACGCATTTTGTCGTTTTGGAGATAGAGAGCGCCAGACTGTTCGTTGACCGCTCAAGAAACTTCCGGGAAGTTGCCGGGAGGGTCAATTACCCGCGATCAGCCGGCGAGTGTAGAAACTATCCTTCAACTGCCACTTGTCCGCAGAACACGCTAGCCGTAGATGTAAACTCGACGAAATCGCGCGCGAACGTCTTCTCTCGTAGTAGCGGCCGTTGAACAGCGGCCACAGAGAACGCACTGTGTCTTAAAAGTTGACGCTTAAGTGTGTTCGTCCCGGAGATTACTCATTCCGCAACGCCTGCATTGGCTCAACGCCAGCAGCTCTGGATGCCGGAATCAGCGACGCCAGTAGCGCAGCCAAGCAAAGCAGTACAACCGCAATAGACAGCATAAGCGGATCCCACGGCTCGACACCGAACAACTGTTTCGTCATCAAATTCCCGACTTCCAGGGCCGCGGGAATGCCCAGGGCCAGACCGATGCCAATCTGGGAAAACGCGCCGCGCAGTACCATCTGGATCACACTTCCGCGCGTTGCGCCCAGCGTCATCCTGACCCCGATCTCGGGCGTCCGCTGTTCCACGGCGTACGCCATAACGCCATACAGTCCAACGGCGGACAGCACCAAGCCCAACGCGCCAAACAGCGTCGTGAGCGTTGCTATCATGCCCTCCTGCTGGAAGTCCGCGCTGAGAATCTTGCTGTACGGATCAACACTGTAAAGTACTAATGCGGGATCGATGCTTGCCAGGGCCTTATGCACCTGCTCTTCGACACCCGAAGGATTAGCCGGACCCCAGATGGCGATGTTGTAGAGGAAGTGAGAATAGAGCTCACCATTCTTGAAATCCGGATCATCGAATGGCGTGGTTTGAGTTTCCGACACCCAGAACATGGGACCCACCGGGTCCTTGTAACCCCATGTCATGTAGCGAATGTTTTTCACGACACCGACGATCTCCAACGTGCCGGCATATTTGATTTTGTCGATGCCGAAATGCTGGCCAATGGCACTCTGGTTCTTGAAGAACCGCCTGGCAAAGGCTTCGTTCACCACGGCCACACTTCGGGTCGTTGCCGTGTCTTGTTCGCCGAATGCGCGACCTTGCAAAACTTTCGCCCCGATGGTTTCAAAGAAGCCCGGCATCACTCTCGCCCAGCCGGCTGAAGTGTCCTCCCGTGGCGGGGGCTCCGGTCTCCCTTGAACCCGGATGCCCTCGTTCCAACTGTCTCCGGTCATGGGTGCGTATAGCACCGGCGCCACCATCCTCACGCCGGGAATCTCCCGCAGGCGGTCATCAATGCGTCTGAAGAGGGGTGCCATCTGCTCGGGTTTGTAATTGCCTAAGGTGGGATTGATCGAAGCGATATATCTGCCCTGCGTTTCGAATCCGAAATTTTGATGTTCCAGGTTGCGCAAACTCTTGCCTAACAGGGCGGCGGCGGATAGCAGCACCAGTGACATTGCCGCCTGCACAACCACCAGCGATTTTTGCGCGAATGAACCGCCGCCTCCAACGGAACGGTTGGACCCGCGCATCGCCTCAACTGGATCAACGTGCGAAGTCATCCAGGCCGGGGCAATCCCGAACAGCAGCCCGGTCAGAAGCGAGATGCCCAATGTAAAGAGGAGTACTGGCCAAGATGGTGCGGCGCTCACGGGTACATATTTGTTGGGTCCGCCAAGATGAAACGCAAGGTAGAGGATGAGCTCTGTTCCCGCATAGGCAACACCGATTCCCAGCGCTCCGCCGGTAACGGAAAGCATGGCGGATTGGACCAGTGCCTTGCGTATCAGGCCGCCTCGCGACGCACCCAAAGCCACACGTAGCGAGGTTTGCGCACGATCTTTCAATCCACGCGCCAGCATCAAATTTGCCAGATTGCCACAGGCCACAAGCAGCACACAACCGGCGGCAATGAGGAGCAAGTGCAATCCGTCCTGATATTGATCGCGCATCTCGGCCACCCCTGCCGCGCCCGAAACCAGATGCACGGTCTGGTGCTGCCAGAGCTGCCTCTCGCCGGGCTCCATGTCTGGCACGTGGCTTGCCAGCCAGCTATGAAATTCAACTTTCAGTTTTGACTCTAGTGCGACGGTGTCGACTCCGGGACGTACTCGGCCGATAAGGTCAAGCCAGTTGGAATTTGGTCGTTTCAATCGCGCCACGTCGCCATCAAGCATCAGTTCCGTGGACAGTGGCAGCCAGAAGTCAGGCAGTCCGCCGCCGGCCAGTCTTGCGCCGTAAAATCCCGGCGCCGCAACTCCAACAACCGTGAACGAATGACCGTTGACCTGATAAACAGATCCGACCACAGACCGATCGGACGCATACTTGTCTTGCCAAACGTGAAAGCTCATCACCGCCACCGGCAAAGCGCCGTCGCGGTCATCGCTGTCCGTCAGCAAACGCCCCACCCACGGAGCAACCCCGAAAGTCCTGAAGAAGTTACCCGACACGAATTCCCCGTTTCGTGTATCCGATGGCGCGGCTGATCCTGCTTTGCGCACACCTAATGGACTGTTGCCGGCCTGTAGCGCCGCCAAGTCGGTGAACTCAGGAGTGTGTTCCCGGAAATGTAGATAAGCTTCGCCCGAGAATAAGGCAAAATCGCCGTCGCCGCCCTGTGTGTAGCCGCCCCAGTTACAACATCGGTTTTGGTCTCCAATCTTCCAAAGCTCCTCAGGTCTGGTTACCGGTAGTGACTTCAGTAAAACCTGGTGAACAAGCGTAAAGATCGCTGTCGTTGCTCCAATTCCTAACGCGAGAGTCAGGACTGCAGTTATCGTGAAACCCGGCGCCTTGCCCATCATGCGAAGCGCATCGCGCAGATCTTGTCTCAACTTGAGTTATCTCCTCGGGGAAACGCGGTCCCCTTTTTTATACGAGAACGTCGCGCGCGATGTTTCCGCCCATTTGCAATACCGTTCCGAGCTCAATTGGTTACTAAACAATTTGTTTTCGAGACATTATCGACCTGCGATGCTGGAACCTTGGATATGCTTTGTTGACGACAACCGCCGGCGCACTATCCACTAGTCAATCCACAGGTTTGGTGCCCACCGTGGTCACCCAACAGGGGCTCGGAGCAGTACTATTCAACGAATACTTCGATTGCAGGGTGTTAGCCACGTCGGGCATCGGGCACGAAAGGCTGTTATGAACGGCGTCTTTCGGAACTTCAAGCTCAGGCGGTCTTAGCATCGATGTCGTATCGGTGCTCTTTCCTTTGGAAGTGTTTTCTTCTCCATGACCTTGGCCTCCCCAGCCACAAGTTGGCCTGTCCTAAAAACACGCGTTCCGCATTTAGAACCGTATCGGTTGTGAGAATTACACTAATTGCTGTGTAAGGGACACCGCAGCAGCCGAAGTCAACAGCAACTGCAATAAGAATCGGTTTTGCAACAGACGATTCAAAACGGCGCCTGCTTTTTAAAAGCTGCTGAACTTTCTGGCGCCGCGCCTGGACCAGGTTTTCTAGGGCCCTCACAATATCATCCGGACTATTCGCATTTTCGTCGGCAGCAACCATGTCGCGACGTTCATAAGCGCGAGCGGCCAGTTCGTGAAAGTCGCGCGACCATTTCGGTTCGCCGTCACTCGCGGGCAACCTTGCGAGAGTTATTCCGCGATGTTACTCCCACATCGGATCGGCGCTCGCAACTTGCGATAATCACGTACTATGGTGTCCCCCGGTGTAAACGTGCCCACGCCACGACGGCGTTTGGCTCGTTTCGGGACGTACGAATTTGACCTGACCAATCTTAAACTTTTCCGAAAGGGAAGAGACGTCGGCTTGCAGAATCAGCCGGCAATGTTGTTGGCGTTTTTGGTAAACCGCGCTGGTAATGTAGTCACGCGAGCCGAACTCCGAGAACTAATCTGGCCCAACGGCACCTACGTCGAATTTGATTTTGGCTTAAATACAACTGTAAACCGGCTGCGCCGTACGCTGCGCGACTCGGCGACTGAACCCTCATATATCGAGACCGTGCCGAAACAGGGTTACCGATTTATTGCGCCAGTTGAACTTATTCTGCCCATTAGCGAGCCCACACCTGAACTGACAGCAGTGCCCAGGAACTTCGAGGTACAGGAAGCGAGTATACGGGACAGGGCTGGGGCCGTACAGGTCATGGCGCCGGCATCGCCAGGCGGTCAGCGCCATCTCGGGGCGATGGTGTGGATTTTGGCCGGAGTTGCCCTGCTGCTCGCCGCTACACTTTTCGTGAACCACTGGCGCGATACGCGGGCGCCCAAAGCGGGAGTCACTGTAAGTTCTTATCTTTTGTTACCCCGGCCACAAGTTCCCGAGGTGGTCGTCATTTCGCCAGAGGGGGACCAGATTGTTTATCAAGTTATGCGCGGCGGCGTCCGCCAACTCTACCGGCGATCTCTAGCCGACGAGGAATCGCACCTGATTCCGGGTTCTGAAGGCGCAACGCAGCCTTTCTTTTCGCCAGACGGCCAAGAACTTGGTTTTTACACGCCAACTGCCATTCGTGTCACCGGACCGCACGGAAACCGTGATCTGGTCAGCGTACCACCGGAATTCGATCTTCGAAAAGCAATCTGGGGTGAAGACCAGTTCGTGTATTACACCACTCCGGCGGACGGAATCTGGAGGGTTCCTGCCAAAGGTGGGCAACCGCAGCCGGTCGTCAAACCCGTGCCTGGGCAGCGTACGACGCCATTTTACTTTCCGCAACAAGTCCTTTACGATGCGCATTCCGTTCTTATCGCGTCGACGAACAGCGGACCGAAAAGCCGCTCCATCCTGGCGGTCGGATTGAGTGGAAACCGAACTGTTGACACCTTGGTCGCTCAGGGCATGGGCGGCCAAGTCATCCCGAGCGGTCGCTTTCTTTATTTCTGGGGTGGGAAGTTGTTCGCAGCGCCGTTTGACATGCGGGCTCACAAGCTCACCGGCTCGGCCGTCGAGGTTCTCAATCACGTAGCTGTTAACGGCTGGCGCGGTCCCGCCGCTAGCGTATCTAATACCGGTACCCTGGTCTACCTGGAACGGAAACTGCCGATCAGGAAGCTTCTATGGATTGATTGCAAGGGGCACGAGACTCCGCTGCCGGTTCCGGCGGCAGATTATGAGCAAGCTGAGGTCTCGCCCGACGGAACCAAAGTGTCGCTGATCCGGCGCGACCTGCCCGACCTTTGGACAGCCTGGATTTACGATCTTCTATCCGGTGGCTGGACACGGATACTGGATCTCGATGTGCCAGTTCCACGGATGATCTGGAGCCCGGATTCAAAACAGGTTGTGATATCAACAGCAGAAGGTGAACAAGAGTTCCTTAACCTTTATCGGATTCGGCTTTCCTCCCCCGCAATCGCTGAGCGATTAACAGAAGAGACGGATTATGGGCAGTTCCCGGGTGCGTGGTCCGCCGCGGCCAACGCGATCCTGTTTACGGAAGGCGTACATCCGGTAACCCAAAGTGATATCTTTGCCCTCCTCTTGTCAAACGGGGATCATACTCGCGCTCGTGTTCGTGCTCTGGTTGCGACCAAGGGCGCCGATCAAACCCCCGCTTTTTCAAGAGACGGTCGCTGGTTCGCTTACGCAACTTTCTCAGAGTCCAACAGCGAAGTGTTCGTGCAGAAGTTCGACCAATCTAATCCGCCGCGGCAGGTTTCCGTCCGCGGCGGCAGTGACCCAGCCTGGTCACCCGATGGCTCGCGCCTCTATTTCCTGGATAGGAATAGGGCACTCATGGAACTGACCTGGACTAAGGATGGCGCCGCGGGGGAGCCGCGTAAGCTGCTGCCAGAAGGATTCGCCCGCTCCAACGACTGGTGGACGCGCGCTTACAGCATTGCTCCGAACGGCCGGTTCCTGGTCCTTCGCGACAGTGATGGCGGCGCGCAATCCGAACCACGAATCCGGGTGATTGTGAATTGGCCGGTAGAAATGGCTCGCTTGGGAGCAACTGGAGCGCCGAACTAGTTATATCTCCGTTCAACTTATTGATTTCGCGTCACTTGCCAGGTTATATCCCAATCTTCGAATCTTATTCAATGTCATAGCCTCGTCACCCCCGGTTATTGCCCTCCTTCAGTAGTGTCCTCATTGAGGCCTAATCACCCGGTCCTCAAAAAACGCATTCTAAATCGACACACGAAAGGCAATTTTATGCAACTCACGTCACCGGTTTGGGCCGCTGTTGGAACTCTACGTCTACGCGCAGCCCTTCTCCTTTTCCCCTTTATGCTTGGTTTTGGCACGCCTGATCTGCCTGCCGCACAAGTTTCGACAAGCGTCTTATTGAACGCTCTTCCAGCTAGCGTGCAATGGCCCAAACCAGTAACTCTAAGTGCCCGGGTAGATGCGGGTGTGAATAGCATCTCGCCAGGCACGGTCAATTTTTGTGTGGCAGGCGCCGCGAGCTGCCAGGGCTCTGCTCTTCTGGGAACCGTGCAACTGACTAGCAGCGGACAGGCGAACTTGAACACCGTTCTGGGCATCGGTTCTCATTTAATCTATGCCCGCTTCGCGGGAACCCAGACCGCTGCGCCGAGCCAGTCCTCCGTGATTAACGTCACAGTCTCGGGAAAATATGCGACAACGACAACTTTGACGGCCAACGGAACGCAGCCGTACAGCTTCACGAGTGTTGTCACGGAAAGTTCTACGTCGCCTCCTACTGGTTTGGTGTCTTTTGCCAACCGCAGCTTAAACCAAGCGCTTGGAACTGCGACCCTGTTCCCGCTGTCATCAAACTGGTTCTTTACTGGAACAAACCTGGCTGGCATACCTGGGTCCGGCAGTAAACCCGGGCCTTTAATAACGGCGGATTTCAACGGAGATGGCCTTCCCGACATTGTTGCTGCGAATACCATGCCCGATTCGGGAGGGATTTACACGCTGACGGTTCTTCTATCTATCTCTCCCGGCGTTTACGCGGCCCCACAATCGGTTGCGCTGCCGGGTATTGTGCTGGGCATGGGCGGACTTGCGACGGGGGATTTCAACAATGACGGCAAGCTCGACCTGGTGGCTACCGGAGTTGGAGGCGTGCTAGACATACTCTTTGGCAATGGAAATGGCACCTTTGTGGCGGCGTCCATCTCCTTGCCTGCCCCGTCATCGGATCCGAACGCTATCGCTGTTGGCGATTTCAACCGGGACGGCTATGCGGATCTGGCAATTACCGATTTGAGTCAGAGTAAGGTCACCATCATGCTTGGGAGCGGAATGGGCCAGTTCACTGCAGGGCAAATGGTGCCAACGGGAACCTACCCGCAGGCGATCGCGACCGCAGACTTCAACTCCGACGGCTTGCCTGATTTGGTCATTCCTAACTACTTTTCAAATAACGCCACCGTACTACTAGGCAAGGGAGATGGCACTTTTACTCCCGGTACCGCCGTCCCTACGGGCGTATACCCGGATGCCGTGGTAATCGGTGATTTCAATGGCGACGGGAAAGCGGACATCGCGATCGCCAACCAATTCTCGAAGACGGTAGACGTCTTTCTAGGCAACGGATCGGGAGCGTTCGCCGCGCCAAGTGCATCGGGTTACACGCCGATTGCCGTCAACGCCCAGCCATATTCGTTGGCTTCCGCAGACTTCAACGGTGATGGCGTGCCCGATCTGGCGATCGGCAACTCGGGTCAAAATGGGGCACTGCTGCTGTTAGGAAAGGGAGACGGGACGTTCTCCAGCGCCCCGGGCATCGCAACCTTGCCTACCCCGGGGAGCCTTGGCCAGATCTCCGCCATTGATATCAACGGTGATGGCCGACCCGATGCCGTTGAGGCAAACTACAATGCAACCGGGGTGAGCTTGGCAGTTAACACCCCGCAATCGACGGCGACGGCGACGCTCTCCAACGTCACCGTGTACGGCATTTCGTCACAGAATACGGGCGCGTTCTACCCTGGCGATGCTCGTGACGCGTCCAGCAGCTCAGCTTCGGTAGCCGTGCCAGGAATGCCGGTCACATTGTCGGTGGCGTTGGTGGTCACCCCGGGCACAACAGTTTATGCAGGCCAGCGCGTACAACTGACGGCCGTTCTGACTCCTTCACTGCGCGGCCTTTACGCAAATGGAGACGTGGTCAACTTCTATAACTCGGGCACGCAGATCGCGAGCGCAGTGGTTGTGGGCAACATCGCGGTAGCCGACGTAACGTTCGCCGCGGGAAGTAGTCCTGTTTTGACTGCCTCGTTTCTGGGCGATTCGCGATTGTTTCCGCCGAGCCAGTCACATCCCGTTACCGTCAACGCGGTGGCCCCGCAATTGAGCACCAGCACGGCACTGACGGTTTCCTCGAACTCGACTTCCTCCGCCAAGCCAATCACCCTCACCGCCAGTGTGACTGCCGGTGGAAAACCGGTCAACCGTGGATGGGTGGTATTCGTCAATTCAAACGTTCCGTTTGAGAATAGATTCCTTGGCAAGGTTCAGTTAAATTCGAGTGGAACCGCGGTTCTCAAGAAATTCCTGCCTGTCGGCACTACCGCGGCGCAGGCCTTCTTTTCAGGGTCGCTGCAATACACAGCAAGTAACTCAACCGCGCAGACGATCGTGGTGAGTGGCTCTTACCCGAGTACGACGACACTCTCAGTAAGTGGCAGCCCAGGGAATTACTTCATGTCCGCCACGGCATCCGCTCACGTTTCTTTGCCTGCCGCGAACATTAGAGTCACTGACACTTCGAACAAGAACCTAGTCATTGGCACGCTGGCCGGAACTGGGCTAATTCGGGATGACGCATTCACGGTCGCAGGGAATGTTGCGGTCAGTGCCTATCCCCTGAACATCGGCTCCGCCGACGTAAATAAAGATGGCAGGCCGGACGCGATTGTCGCGAACGGCTCCGTTCTCCAGGTACTTATTGGAAACGGTGATGGCACACTGAACGCGCCCGCTACCACGATCGCCGGCTCGTACTTTTCTTTTAGCTTGAGTGACTTCAATGCGGACGGTAACATCGACATCGCGGCGGTCAACGGAGATACGGCGGCGATTGACATCTTCCTCGGCAATGGAGATGGAACATTCACATTGAAAGCATCACTGATCCCAGGAAGTGCGAATTCGGAACTGGTTGTTGGCGACTTCAACCTGGATGGCATTCAGGACATTGCGGCTGGGAATGTCGCGAACAACACGGTCAACATCTTGCTCGGCAATGGCGACGGAACGTTTACGGCCGACCCCGTAACGCCGACCGCCAATAATCCGGGTCCGATAGTTGTGGCCGACTTCAATAGCGACGGCTATCCAGACCTCGCGGTCATAGACTACACCGGAAAAGTGAACATACTGGGAGGTACCGGCGACGGGCACTTCACGAGTCGAGCGACCTTTTCATCCGGCGGAACCGCCCCTACGAGCATTAAGTTGGGAGACTTCAATGGAGATACGGTTCCAGATCTGCTGATCGTAAATTCGGCTGGCGGAAATATGGAAGTCCTATTCGGAGACGGAAAGGGAAACTTTACCGCACAACCCATCGCTCCTGCCTATACGGGACCCTATGCCGTCGTGGCCGCGGATTTCAACAATGATGGGATCTCGGACTTCATCGTGTCCGACGGACAAGGCGCCACCTCCTCCATTTACTACGGCATCGGTTCTGGCCTCTTCTCCGCGCCTAGCGTGTTTCCGAATTTTGGCAATGCCGGCGGGATTGCGGCTGTGGACCTGGACGGAAACGGCAGCCTTGATCTCGTCTACACCCAGAAGTCGTCAAACATGGTTGTTTCGTTATTGAGCACGACTTCGCTATCGGGATCCATTTCGAATGTTGCGGTATTTGGCGGCGGAACGCACCAGCTTACTGCTACCTACGCAGGTGCGCCTCCGGTTACGGGGAGCACGTCGGCCGCCGCCTCCGCAACTGGCTCACTCATCCCGGCTATGGTCGCGCTCAGCGTGCCATCTCAAGCAGCGGCCGGCGCCAGCTTGCAAATCACTGCCGCGGTTTTTCCGGCCTCGGCGAATAGCTACACCACCTCGGGGACGGTGACGTTATCGAACGGAACCACTGTGTTGGGCACAGTGCCTCTGGTGAACAGCCAGGCAACATTTAGCGTGACCATGCCGGCTTCCGGTTCTTTATCACTGAAGGCGACCTATAGCGGCGACACTAATTTCAGCAGCGCTTCCTCCCTGTTGAGCACAGTCGGCATTGCGATGCCCAGTGCGACAAAGCTGCTACTGTCTTCGGCAACTGCTGCCGCGGGTGCCAGCGTTACACTCACGGCTACCGTTACTGCCGGCGGAACATGGGTGACAGCCGGCATCGTGAAGTTCTGCGATGCCGCCGCGGCCCGGTGCCAGGATTCCGCTCTGCTCGGAACCTCTTCTCTCAACGCAAAAGGTGCCGCCGTTCTTCTGTTACGTCCCGGGATCGGGCAGCATAACTACATGGCAGTCTTCCAGCCAACCAAGTCGATTCTCGGCAGTACCTCCGCGGCTCAGACGCTGAGCGTAACTGGTCTGATTGCAACCACCACAAACCTCGCGGTAACTTCCGGTACCAGCACACGCAGCTTTGCGGCTTCAGTGACCGCAAACGGCTTCGCAGTTCCAGCGGGCAACGTGTCCTTCGTGAATCCCTCCAATAACGCGATCCTTGCAACCGCGGCACTTGGTTCGGGCACGACCAGGTTCAGCATGATGCCCTCCTCAGTGACAAGCACTGTGAACACGAGCTGGCAGCTCGCAGCGGCGGACTTCAACGGTGACGGGAAGACCGATGTTGCAGTGACAAACATCGGCTCAAGCATCGTCACCATCCTGCTCGGGAAGGGTGACGGCAATTTCTTGACGGGGGCATCGTATCCAGTTGCCAGCGAACCCACTGGCATCACAACCGGCGACTTCAACAGCGACGGCATTCCCGATCTGGCAGTCGCCGGCTTTGCCTCCGGCTCCGTCACCGTCCTGCTCGGGACGGGTCAAGGCACATTCACCGCGGCTCCAGCCATCGCCAATCCGCAGGGGGCGCTTGATGTAGCGGCTGTTGATGTCGATGGAGATGGCAAGCTGGATCTCGCTATTACCAGCCCGAGTAGCACCGGGGTGCGCATTTACTTCGGCAAAGGCGACGGGACATTCACCCCGGGCCCTTCCACGACGGTACCCAACACCCTGATGTATCAGATTGTTTCTGGCGATTTCAACGGTGACGGACGTGTCGATCTCGCCCTATGCGCCGCTGACCTAAACGGCAATGGCAACGTATCGATCCTCTTGGGTAATGGTGACGGCAACTTCGTTGTCTTCGGAGTTCTTCCAACCGGCGGCATACCGGTCCTATCAATAGGAGATTTCAACCGCGATGGCAAGCAGGATATTGTTGCCGTGGATCCCAACGCCGGAATGCTTTATTTCTGGCCCGGAAACGGCAACGGCAGCTTCGGAACGGCGGTTAGGTCAGCCTCGGGACTGGCGATTGCCGTCGACATGCAGAGTGGTGATTTCAATGGCGATGGGATCGAAGATTTGGTTCTGGAAGGGTCAACTGCCATCGAGATGCTCTTCGGCACGGGCAACGGTACCTTTACACCGGGACCTACGGCGCCCCTTGGCAGTCCGAACTACGCTGCCAGATCTCTCGCCGGGGGAGATTTCAACGGCGACGGCAGACTCGATCTCGCCATTGCCAGTTACAGCGGAAACAACGTAACTTCGATTCTAAATACCACCACGATGATGGCATCGGCCAGCGCGATGAACATCACGGTCCCCGCCACCGTCAGCACAGCCCAGGCACATTACTCGGGGACAGCGACGCTCGCACCCAGTGTTTCGAGCAGCGTCATCTTGCCCCCCCTTCCTTAAACTGAACACGACTATACGGCCCGCGTTCGCGAAAGATTCGTTTCGCAAGCGCGGGCTGCCGACCACTACAACAGCAAAGTCGGTGATATTTGCGGCTTCGCGGTTTGTAGTCGGCAACTCACGCGTTGGAGTCCGTCCGCTTTTTCAATGGCGAGGTACGCCAAGATTGACTTCAGTAAGTAAGTTCTTATGTCCTGCGGCCTTCAAACAGCCTGTTGAAGAGACCGGACGTAGAGAGTCGGCGAGAGACCAGTCTCACGCTTGAATGCCATGCTGAATGCACTTACCGACTGATAGCCGGACGTCTCGGCGAGCGCAACCATAGGTACGTCTGCCGATGCTAGGGCGTTTTTTGCAAGCTTCATCCGCCAGTCTGCCAGGTATTCGATTGGCGGAATGCCGACAATCTGTGTGAAGCGAAAGGCGAGGGCGGATCGCGACATCCCGATTTCGCGCGCGAGGGTAACGAGTGTCCATGGGCGCTTGGTGTCCGCATGCATGAGGCGAAGCGCTCGCGCACTTTTCGGGAAACGACTTATAGCTCGAGGGCTCAAATGTGTCTGGAGATAGCCAGTTTAGTTTATGAGACGTCCTTCATAATCAACCTCGTAAACGGAATGAATATCGACTTTGATCCATATCGTGGAGATTCGCTCCTTTCTCCGAGTCGAGGGCGAACCGTGAAAATAAAGAACTGGCGCACAGTCGAGTGGTCCATGCTCGTCATAGCTCAGGTTGCGACCCTTGGGTCGGCTGGAGACGCTGGTTGATTCTGGACATGCGATACGCCCAATCGGGTGGTTCGGTCAGAGTGTATCGAAAGGCCCGACGCCTACACACTGCGAGCTGAAAAGTATCCGCGAACGGAACGAAGCGCCACGTTAGGGATTTTTCTGATGCCATTTCACAGTGACGCTCGGCGGCAAGGATCTCAGTCGGCTCAGGAAGAGAGCTACTTTCCACGCATTGTCGTCTGACATTTCGGGGGAATAGCCGCCCATACCCGTGTAACGGATTCCATTTTTCGCTACCCAAAAGATTTGCCAATCGGGGAGAGTTGGCGACTCGAAACCGAATTGTGGAACGCGTGGATGAAAGTCCGTCGTTCCCCATGTGCTTTTTTGGTTCGCTGTACCGTGACACCCGGCGCAGGCGTCCTCGAACACTTTCATTCCTGCCAGAAGATTTCCTCTCGGGGCTCAAGAGGATTTTTCCGCACGGGCGCTTGCCGTGCGATGGCGTTCGCTAGCACAAATTGGGCGAGTTTGCTCTCCCACTGCGAAGGGCGGGTCGTCGCGGCGACCGGAAAATTACCGGTTGCGAATACGGGGAGCAGAACAGCGGGCCACAGCATGATGCCCAAGAGCAGCCCCGACATAAATTTGACCATGAGATCTCCTCAGTCTGGATCGCAGCGGCATGCCACGCGGATACCAGATGTGCAACGGAGTCTAGTATTTCCCGGCAGGATGCCGTACCCGGTTCACTACTTCGCGGATCGCGTTGGTGACGTCGTCGGGTGCTTCCAAGTTCATGTTATGGCCGCTGTGTACGATGACTTGTTTGCTATGCGACGAGAGTCGAACGAGCTTCAGCTGGCCCTCTTTGCGCTCCTTCTCGAGCTGTGCGGCGGGGATGTCAGAATCGGCATCCTGGTAGCCGCCATCGGCCCGGCTCAGGACGATGAGGGGAATGGCGCGAAGTGCTCCCGTTTGCGGCCTGGCAAGCCACTTCGCGAAATACTCATCTGACCATTGCGTTTCACTGTTCTGGGCGTCATAGACACCAGGCAATTGCTGCGCCCAGAGATGCATCCTCTGCTCGTCCGGAGGGAGAACCTTATACGCCGAATCGAGGGTCTTGAATTCCTCCGGTAAGTCTTCCGCTCGCACGGTCGGCTTGTCTGAAGCGCTCACTTCCTCGTGAGGTGGGGGAATGGCTGTGCCTTTCGCACCCTCGCCAAGGCGCATAGTTTTGCCCTTGCCGATTTGGACACGAAGCCCTTCATGCGCCGCGTCTACGAGCACCATGCCGGCGACGGCGGCCGGGTAGACGCTTGCGAAGTTCCTCACTAACGGCCCGCCAAAGGAATGGCCAACGAGGACGAAAGGTCCATGCTCGCCGAGTTTCGTCAGAGCGTCGTGCAGTTCCAGGTTCAATTGCGCAAACGTGCGTGGCTTCGGGCCGGAATCGCTCCAGGCATAGCCACCGCGGTCATAGGTGCAGATGCGGGTGAAATGCGAGACGCGCGCTTGCACCAGCGCCCAGTCGAAAGAGAAATCGCCGAGCCCGTTTTCGACGACTACTGTGGGATTGCCGCCACCGGTGCAGTACATGTGAAGTTTGTGACCACCCAGGTCGACGAGCTTTCCGGGAGGGGCGGGCGTCTCAGCGAGGGCACTGATTCCCGCACAGAAGATGACGAGTAAACTGATACGAATCATTGGTCTCTCCACAAATAGGTACGAATCCAACGCCCTTCGAATTCGCAGTTTTAGAAGCTTATTTCCGATCTTCACGCTTCACCCCACTCGATATCAGGAACACGCGGCCGGAATGGAAACCGCTGACTCCACTCCATGCCGAGGAGATGAGGAAATCGACAGTACCGTCCCCGTCGACGTCGCCCATTGTTACGGCGTCGAAACCAAAGGTATCGCCTGGAATGCGGCAGGTGAACGTCTTGATCAATGCACCGTCTCTGCCCGAGTAAAGATACGCTCGGCCGCCGCTGATGGCGTCGCGCGCGTACTGCCAGGCGCCGACGATCAGGTCGGCGTGGCCGTCTCCATCCACGTCTCCCGCGGGTGAGGGACTGGTCCCGAAACCTTCACCTGCCGTTTCACCTGTTAGTACCAACAAGCGGCGTCCATCTTTTCCGGAGTGAACGTAGACGCGGCCGGTGGAGGGTCCCAGTGCATTATTCTGCCAGTCCGACGCGTAGATATCGGGCACTCCGTCGCCGTCCAAATCGCCAGGGCTCGAAAGGAACATTCCCCCAAGCTCCGCACCAGTTTCGTCGGAATCAATGATGAATGCCGGCTTAGCGGACAGGCCGTTATATACATAGACCCGGCCGGTCTTCCTGGGGCCGGCGTTTGGCGCGCCGACTATCAGGAACGGGCGCTGCGGATTGGCGGAGCTGGCCACTGCGCTGCCGAAGTTATCGCCAGCGCGCTCGCCCGTCAGTGTAAGTAGAAGTCGGCCATCTCTGCCGGAGTACACGTAGGCCCGGCCCTCGCTTTGTCCCGGCGCTCCGACTAGCACGTCGGCGAATCCGTCGTGGTTGATGTCGCCTACGCCGGCCACATGTTGTCCAAACCGATCTGTTGGGGAACCGCCGGCCTTAAGGGTCAACACGACATGCCCATCGCGGCCCGAGTAGACCTTCGCGTATCCGGCCATTGGTGAACTGGCGATCACGTCGGGTATGCCATCACCGTTGGTATCACCCGCGGCTTCCAAGCCCGAGCCGAGCTGGTCGCCGGGCGCGCCATCCGCTTTCCAAAGCAGGCGGCCCGTCTTCGTCGAGTAAACGTAAATGCGACCCGCGTTGTTGTTCAACGTCGGAGCGGTAGTCACGATATCGGGGATCCCGTCGCCATCCACATCGCCGATGTTTCGCGCGATCCATCCGAACTGTCCATTAGCCGCTTCGCCGTCCCATTCGTGCAGAATCTTAACCGGTTCTGTGAACGGGTTGTCGAAGTCCTTGCGCGTTGGGAGTAGCGCCGCAAATCTGGGGTCACCTTTGAGGGATGACAACTCAGGAGCGCCCTCTATCTGGGTCATGTCGAACCGGCGTGTATCTCTGGCCTTGCCAAGCCACTCGAAGGCCTGCTCCCGATCCCCTTTTAGCGCGTACGCGAGGCCGATGTTGTAAAGCGGGGTGGGCAGTTTCGGATCAATGTCGTGAGCACGGAGATAGGCGGGAATTGCCTGGTCTGGTTTGTGAAGTTTTAGATAGACCAATCCCAAAGCGCGCCACGCACGGTCATTAGCGGGCTCACGTGTGGTGATCCGTTCGAGCATCTCCGCGGCGCCTTTGAAGTCTTGGGCCTGAATCTTCGCCATCGCCTCGGACAGGCTCTGCCCCTCCCCAGCGGAGGCTGCGAGCATGAGCAACCCGACCAGAAAACGCATCTCCTCAGTTTCTTAGGATTGCGAGACACGCGCTATCAAGATCTTGCGCGAGAAGTTCCGGCCCGTACGGCCGAGGGTGTCATGCCGAACTCGCTGACAAACGAAGCCGAGAAGTGGCTGTGCGAGCAAAATCCATTTTCCAGCCCGATGTCGACCAGCCCCGCTTCGGATTCCTCAATCATCTCGAGCGATCGCCTGGCCCTGAGCCGAAGCCGGTATTGATGTTGGCTGATACCAGTGATGTCCCGAAAGACGCGGCAGAGATGATACACGGACAACCCCACTTCGCTCGCGATGGCATGGAGCGTCAGCCCCTCGCGCCACTGCTCGCTGAGAATCTTTTCGACGGAATGGACGATCTCTCTTGCGTAGCGGCTCGCGCGTGAGATCCGCCTGCTCCCGTAAACAGAGGCGACCACCTGATCGAGCAGGAACACTACCGCCTCTTCGAATTCCAGTGGTTCCTTTGGCAGGCCGCTTGCCACACGATTGAACAATCGTCTTTGGGCGAGATAAATCGGCGCTTGGGCGAACCCTCGGGTGAAGCGAAACGGGCACTCGGGACGGTTGTCTACGGTCGGATCGTACGATCGGATAACGTCTCTGGCGATATCCGCGCTAACGCCAAACCAATCGCAGCGGTCGCCTTCGTTGCCGATCGCATTCCGCCGATAGGCTTGCCCCTGATTGTAGAAGGTGACGACGTTCGGGTTGGCCACGAAGGCCCGTTCATGCTCATGCTGAATCTCCACGGCTGTGCGCGGAAACACGAAGCAGAACGAGGTCGCAGGCCCCGTGTCGTGAAAGCACGGATGGTCGGGATAACAGCGGAACGCGCCCACTTGGACGGATTGCGTTTGAACAAGTGTTCGCTCGAACTCCCGAACCATGGCGCCTCCGGGTACCAGTCTAAATCACACGACGCGTAGCGGTCGCGTTCGGAGCCGGTCTTCTAACCGACACGTCGGCTCGGAGGTTCGGTAAACCCTACGCCATTACAAGCGGTCGTCGCGCGTTTTACAGCAAGTTGAATTCGAAGAGATGGGTCCACGCTTGCCGACTAGACAGGATCTATGTTGTCACACCCGCCTACTTTATGGATCGCAGACATGAGATTCCAGACAGGCAGGTCAGGTAGACTACGCTTTGGTAATCCCGCCCCTTTACCCCAAGAGAGACGAGGCCGCATGCTGGCAATACGTTATCGGTTTGTGTGTTCTTTGCGTCTGGTGACGTTTCCTGTCCTTCTGATAATGCTAGGAGGTGGGATAAGAGCGCAGGAAAGCACCGCTCCCCACTTGGCAGATTATGTGGGAACCTACGCCGATACACCGGGCCACCCAGTGGAAATCCTCAATGGAGACGTGCTCTTTGCAGTCCAGGACGAGGCCCAGTATCGGCTTATACCGAAGGGCGTGGATGCATTCTCGACCATGTACGGACTAAAGCTCACGTTCAAACGTGAAGCCGGTGGGAACGTGACGGGCTACGAACAAAACGGAAAGTTCCATCCGCGAATTTCGAGGGCCGTCACACCAGAATCTGCCGAATTGGCTTGGCCGCGCCGCGAAGGGCAGACATTCCCCTCGGATTATCAGTACAATTCGCCTGCAGATATGCATGACGGTCTTGCCGTTGGAGACATTGCGCGCTCGGACCTGGGAGTCGCGACAGCAGAGACCATTCTGCGTGCAATCTTAGATGGCACTTACAAGGATGTACATAGCGTCCTTCTCTACCAGAATGGAAAGCTCGTCATGGAGGAGTACTTCTATGGCTACAATGCGGAACGTCCACATCAACTTCGTTCTGCGACCAAGTCCGTTGTCAGCGCGCTCACCGGCATTGCGATGGATCTAGGTGCCATCTCCGGAGTCAAGGAAAGAGTATTGCCGCAGATGGGCTACTCTAGCTACGCCAATCCCGACCCGCGCAAAGCTGCGATCAGGATTGGCGACTTCCTCTCTATGAGTTCAGGGCTGGACTGCAACGACCACAGCGCAACTTCGCCAGGCAGAGAGACTGTACTGGACGATTCGCCCGATTGGGTGAAGGCTACGCTCGATCTTCCTATGATCAATGACCCTGGAACCAAGGGATATTACTGTTCCGGCGGCGTTGCGGTCGTGGGTCGAATGACGGAGAATGCGGTCCATATGCGACTGCCAGAGTTCGCGCAGAAGTACCTGTTCGGACCTTTGGGCGTTGCGCGCACATCTTGGACGTGGAACTACGATCTAACCAATGCCGACAAGGAGTATTCGCAGATTCATCTGCGGCCGCGCGACATGCTGAAGCTGGGAATCCTCTTCGCGCAGGATGGCCGCTGGCACGGAAAGCAAGTGATCTCGTCCGCTTGGGTGCGTGCCTCGCTTGCGGAACAAAGTCATGTCGATAATGTCAGCTACGGCTATTTCTGGTGGCGCCCTTGGCTAAATGTGACAAGTCGCAGTGGCTTTCAGCACGTTGACCTTGTTGCAGCCCAGGGAAACGGTGGGCAGAAGATCTACATCGTGCCTCAGTACAAGCTGGTTGCAGTGTTCACCGGCGGCAGCTACAACGCAGAGTCAACTCCGCCAAACACAATCATGGCAAAAGTTATTCTTCCGAGATTGATGCGAGCTGTGAACCACGACGTCCCGACCGTTTTTATCGGCGAGTGAATAAATCGCCGAATCACTCACCTAGCAGGATGCGGAAAAAGGCGCTGAGACATGTTACGGAGTAAATGTTTCAGGCGTCGTTTCCGCATCCTGCTAAAGGAATATGCCCGGCTCACAACCCACTCGCAAGCTGCATTTGCATCTCGCTCTCCCGCCTCCTGCCTGCACGCAACAACGTCACGGCAAGCTGGCGACGAAGCCCCGACCACTTCGGAGCGTTTCGAATCGCCTCGTTGTAATTGGCAATCGCGCCCGCTTCATCGCCCGCCTCCAAATCCAAATCACCCAGGCTCTTCAACGGTTCGGCCCAGTGGGGTCCATAAACGTGCGCAAGGTCGAACTCGCGGCGTGCGCTAGCCGGTTCCTGATTAGCAACAAGAAACAAGCCATACCGGTAGTGAGGCTCAGGCAAATGCGGAGCCGCATCGATGGCAGATTGAAACAGCAATCGCGCCTGCCCCTTGCGATTTCGCAAGGCCGCAATCTGCGCTTTGGAGTTCAGGCAGCCGGGTGAATTTCGACGTCTGCCCAGCAACTGGTCGGCCATCAACACGTCGCCGTTCTCGTTGAACAGTTCAGCCGCCGTGCAAAAGTCTTCATCACCATTCTGAGCATTCGCGCCGGGAACCTGCTGTTGCCACGTCTCACCCAAAGCCGCCAAACGCTTTCTGAGCTGGTTCGTGTCGCCGGTCTCCTTTGCCAGATCGCCTTCTATGAGAAGAGCGTCAATGCGGCTAACGCCAGGCATGGTTGTGGCGATCTGGAATCGAATCTGGGCAGCGCGGCGGTCGTGCGCAAGAACCAGCGCTTGCGCGTATGCCATATCAACCTCGCCAAGATGAACGCCGGCCCCGGCAGTGGCGGCGAGTTCAGCCTCAATGGACCGGATAAGGCCATACCAATCCTGCCGGAGCAGATCCAGCGGCATAAAAGTATCTGGGCGAGTGGGGCGAAACCATGAACGCGGCAGGTGAGCGTACAGCCAGGAGCCGCGGTGCGAGCGGCGCTCCAGCAGTTCCCCCACTTCCAGTGCTCTTTCATAATGGCCCAGTTCAATCTCTGAATCGATTAACGCGGTATAGGAGCCCCAGGAATCCGGCGTGATCTGAATCGCTGCCCAATATTTATCTGCCGCCCCGCTCGAATCTCCCATCCCGTCCAGGGCGCTCGCCCAGGAGTAAAGAAGCTGCATGCGGTCCGGATCGTGGGTGGCGCGTCCATAATGTTGTTGCGAAAAGGCGAGAGCCTCGGCAAAGCGGCCATGCTCCACCAGGTAGACCGAGTAGGCGGCGGGCTGGCATTGCGCGTAAACATAATCTGCGGCAGAGCGCAACAGCCCAGACAATTGAGCACTGCTCCCAGAGAAAGTGCGCGTAGCGGCACAATCGCCTCGCAAGTAAATCTCAATGTGATCGGCTTCCTTGCGCTGGATGAAGCCCGATAAAACCGCAGGCACCGCGCGAAACATGTCGTCCGAAGAGGCAATGGCGTCCAGTTTGTTCTTGATGCGCGTAAACAAGGGTGCTCCTGCCTCCGCACTCCAGGGATCTTCAACGCTCGCCACCGGCCAGGTAATGCGGGTATCTTTCTGCAGGCTGCGAATCTGATCGGCAAGCATGCTCGCAACCGCGGATCCGTCCAGATTCAAGCCGGACCCCAGAATGCGAAAGCGGGCAATTTGGAGGGAGTGGTCTTCCCGGACCGGCTTGTCGCCGTGGGAAGCGAAAGGTCCTGCGAGAACAAGCGCCTCAGCCAGCGCGCAGGCAACCAGAAAACCGGCCAACGCTTTGCGTGATCTTGTGCCAGCCGCCGGTACCGGAACTACGGCCGCCACACCTACCGCCGGTAAAGCCGCCGCAACCGCAGGCTCGCGCGCCGGCTCCTGCTCCACAACCGGCTTCGGCAAGATGGTGTACTCCAGCCGGTAGCTGCCCTTCGGAATGCTGAGCGTCACCTCCGGTTGAGCGGTCAGAGAACTGTAATACTGAGCCAGCTTTTCGCGCAGCCGGCGCGCTTCAATCCGAACAATGGGATCAATCTTGGGATCCCATCCCGCTTCACGGTCGAACACAGCGATGCCCACCGGTCGTTCCGCCAGCTGTTCCAGCGCGCCCGCCAGCGACTGCTCCGCCAAATACGTCAGAAATCGCACCATCCGTGCTGACCGTTTAAACTCGGGAGCCGAAATAACGTGCGCGACCGCCGCTTTCACGGCTGCCAATTCTCCATTTGATATCGGGTTACCGGCAGCAGGTTGCGTCACAGCATCGGGTGATTGGGCCATTCAAGAGCGGTTGCCTTACGTAGTTATAGGAGTAAAAAACACCCGTTCCCTGAATCTTACCGCGGCATCTTTGTGCCGTCACCTTTGATTTCCAAGCCATTCTTCCAATCCGCGCAACGCCTTGTCAGCGCCGCATCTTGCTCACTCAACACGAATGCTTAGTGCCCGAACCAGCCACTTCTTACCCCCTTTCTCACTTGTAAAGAACTGCACACATGCGTCACCTTCAACTGGGAAGCGGCGGCAAGGAAGCGCCGGTTCTGAAAGAGGAGTGCTATTCATGACGCAGTCGTATTCAGCAAATTTCAAGACGAACAACGTCGCACTTGTATTGGTCGATCACCAGGTCGGAACCATCAATTGGGCCGGAGAATTGGATGCCAGCGGCCGCGAGCAGTTGAAGACCTGGGCCAAGGCGATTGCTCGCTTTGCAAAAGGCTCAGGCATCCCAATCGTTTTAACCAGCAGTCTGGAAACCGAGGCGCAAGGTCCTCTGCTCGCGGAGTTCCAGGACATCATGCCGGACGAGTTTGAAAAACGCATCAGGCGAACCGGCGTCATCAATGCCTGGGAAGACCCGGCCTTTGCCGCCGCGGTCAGGGCCACGGGCAAAAAGAACCTGATCATGTCCGGCTTAACCACAGACGTGTGCCTGGTCCCTCCCGCGCTCAGCGCAAAGCAGGAAGGGTTTGAAGTGATAGCCATGTTTGATTCGTCTGGCGCATGCACCATCCAGGCGGCCGAAAACTCGCGCTACCGTTTAAACCAGGCCGGCATCGAAATTTGGGGCACACCGTCGCTCATCACCCACTTGCTGGGCAATTACAAGAACCCGGCTTCCCGCGCATTCTTCGATGCCTTTGACAAAGAAGGCATTTACCCGCTCTTGGGAAAAGGCAACGTTCGCTAGACCAGGCCTGGGGCTCCCCGCGGGTTCCGAAGCGGAGAGCCCTTGCCAAATCCACCCACTATGGCTGAACCCATGAAATCAAGACCCGGCTCGCAGCCTGCTGAAGCGTCACCGGCGCCCGTCACCTATGTCGTGGTTTGGCGGGTAAAGGACGGAAAAGCGAAGGAGCTTGAGATCTTGCTGCACAACCTGATGACGGCAGCCGCAACCTTTCCTGGGCACCAGGGCGTGCATGTCGTCAAGCCGGCGGAAGGTCAGCCGGCAGTCTATCGCGTGGTGGCCCGGTTCCGTTCTGACGCCGACTTTCAAGCCTGGCGCGAATCTGCCGTGTGCCGCCAGTTAGTGGAGGCGGCCCACGCACTGGCAATAAACAACCCGGATCTGGAAGTCCGCTCAGGCCTCGAAGCTTGGTTTCAAGATCCAGTAAGCCCCAACGCAACTCCGGCGCGGTACAAAACCGCAGTCCTCATGTGGGCCGTACTCTTTCCGCTGACGCTGTTGTTTCGATGGTTGTTCCTCGTGTTTGGTGTTGCCTTCGCGCCGCTGGCACAAACCGGGATCATGATGGCGCTGGAGATTGTGCTAGTCACCTATGTAGTGATGCCGCAAATCGCGCATGTCTTCGGCTTCTGGCTTTACCCGAAAGCCGGGGCCAAGGCTTAGGGATGCCGGATCAAACCACAGTAGCAACGCTGCGGCTGGCATCGCTCCTGTTCGCGGCGACAGTCATCCTGGGCGGGCAGCAAACTTCAGTCATATTTGTGCCGCACGAGCCGCCGCCCTACACGCCCCTTGTTTATGACCAGGACTGGTCTTATCTCAGCGATCGCCGCAATGTTCAAGACTTTTCAGATCATCTGCATTTCGTTCCGCTCAACGATGACAAAACCGACTACATCGACTTTGCCGGGCAAATCCGCGAACGCGGAGAATACTTCGATCATCCTGCCTGGGGCGCGCAGCCGCCAGACAACGGATACTTCTTGCAGCGCTATCTCTTCAGCGCAGATCTGCATCTCGCACACTCCCTCCGTGTCTTCTGCCAGCTCGGAAGCAGCTTGATAGATGGCCGCGATGGCGGTCCGCGAGTAGCAGTCGACAAGCAGGAGCTGTCATTCAATCAATGCTTTGCCGATGTTCCGGTGTTGCGCAGGGGAAAGACACAACTCACCATTCGAGCAGGGCGGCAATTGGTATCTCTTGGTTCGACGAGACTGGTGGCCATTGGGGCCGGGTTGAATGTCCAGCAGCCGTTCGACGGTGCGCGCCTGGTGCTCGATACTGGCAACTGGCAATTCCAGGGCCTGGCCTTACGCCCAGTGGCTGTTGCTTCCGGCATACTCCAGAGCAGCCCGGATCATACGCAGGAACTATGGGGCGTTTATGCAACGCATTCGGTCCCGCTACCAAAAAGCAAATTGGACCTCTATTACCTCGGGTACGACCACGCCAAAGCCATCTGGACCGCCGGCGTCGGGCGCGAACAGCGCGAAAGCTTCGGTATACGTTTGTACGCACCAACACCAACTTGGTACTACGATTGGGAATTCATCTATCAAACCGGACACTTCGGGCAAATCGGAGGCGTCGGGCCGGACAACATCCGTGCCTGGTCCATCGGAACAAACACCGGCTATCGATTTCGGCACGCAAAGTTCGCACCCAGAGTCGAAATAGATACCGGCGCCATGAGCGGCGATGGAAATCCGAAGGACAAGACCTTGGGCACCTTCAACTCGCTCTTTCCGAACGGCTCCTATTTGAGCCAGGCGCTCCTGCTCGGACCATACAACCTGGTAATCGCCAGGCCAAAGCTGGAACTGCATCTGACCCACAAGCTGACTCTAAGCCCGAACTTCGAGGCACTGTGGCGAGAAAGCACCACCGACGGAATCTACGGCTCGGTCGGATACCCCACCCACGCCGGAACGTTCAGCGGCGCTCGCTTCGTCGGATCGCAGATTGATGCCGAGCTAGATTATCGACTGGGTCGGCACATACTTCTGTCGGTGGATTACGAACATTTCTTCCCAGGAGCGTTCGTGAAACAAACCCCACCCAACCGAGAAGTTAATTTCATAGCCCCGCAAATCACATACAACTTCTAGACCACCCGGCGTTGCGCCGAGTGGTCATAGACCCGGTCAGCACCAGAGGCGTTCAGCCCGGAGAGACGCGGCTGCGACCTGGAATACCTTTGATCGCGCTTCGAACGCCGTTCAACAATGCACTTCCTAGAGCGTTGACGTGCGGCCGGTGTTCCGTCACATGCCCCCACCGTGTTACATGAGAGGCCCTCGGGCCTCAAAAAGAACGCGTGGGTTCGCCACAACCTTGTTGAGGGCTACTTAGTGGTGCGTAGCTGCGTCGCCAGTTGCGCCAACTTGCGCTCCGCCGCTGCTCTCATGGCTTCAGTAGGGGGTTCATCGGCTTGATCGATGAGAACGGCTAATGAACCCAGCCCGTTATTCAAATCCGAGAATTTGTCTGCGACAGATTCTTGATTTCGTTTTTTCGCAGCCTCATAGCCTTGATAGCTGGCTTTCATTCCAGCCATGAGCTTCTGCTCAAGGGCCAATTGCGCGGCAAAGGCGGCCCCAGTCGTAGTCTCCCTGGGATCGCGGCGGACTGTGAGGGGCTGACTGTAGATCTGCCCGTCTACTTCAAGATTCACCGTGTACCGGCCGGGTAAAACGAGAGGTCCAAGCGGATCGGCAGGTGTCTCGTACGGCACCGCAGACATGGGATAGTCCGGATGCAGTGATATTGGTGGCGAATAGCGCAGATCCCAGGTAAAGCGGTTGAGCCCGACGTTGGTTGGGAGGGGACGCGGATCCGCCATCCAGTAATCTGCGAATGACGGCCATTTTACGGGCCTCCTTTCATCTTCGGTTAGGGGTGCGCTGCTGAATTGCCGCACCAATTTGCCCTGAGAATCGTAGATCGCCAGTTTGATGGGGGCAGCCGGCGTTCCCTGCAATGTGTAATCGATAACGGCGCCAGCAGGCGGATTGGTTCCTGCGGGAATTTCCGGCGGTACGGGAGTATCGTACACGACGGCGCGGGGTAACCGAAATGCCGCCCTCGGCTGGAACAGGTGGTGTGGCGCTGCGGCAATACGAAAATCCAGTTGCTCCAGCGGACTCAGGTCATCCAAGATCCAGAATGCGCGCCCGAAGGTTGCGGCCACCAAATCGCCGTTTCGCAGAGCCAAATCCCGAACCGAAACAGTCGGGAGATTCAGCTGCAGTGGTTGCCACTCGTTGCCATTGTCGAAGGAAATGTAAACGCCAGTCTCGGTGCCAGCATAAAGCAACCCCTCGCGTTTGGAATCAGCTCGCACCACCCGGACGAAGCTTCCGTCTGGGATCCCTCTGGTGATTTCGGTCCAGGTTCTCCCGTAGTCATCGGTGCGGTAAATGTAGGGTTTGAAATCGCCCCATTCATGCCGGTCCATCACAGCGTAAGCCGATGCCACGGTGAATGGCGATGGCTCAATCATGCTGACCGTATCCAGGGGTTTCAACGCTGGAATGCTTGCATTCCGCCAATTTTTTGCGCCATCGCGAGTGACTTGCACGATTCCATCGTCCGTGCCGGCCCAGATCACGCCCGCGCTAACCGGCGAAGGCGCGAGCGCGGAGATCGCGCCCCAGTCGTGAGTAGGTTCGCCCCACGGGACCGTGCGCAATGGCGCATCGGGCCGCACCGTAAGATCCGGACTAATGCGCCGCCAATGGAGTCCAGCGTCCGAGCTCTCAAGCACAAACTGTGCGCCCAGATAAAGTTTGTTTCCATTCTCGGGAGAAAATACGAACGGCGGGACGAGCGCGCCCCAGTAAGGGCCGAACGTGTACCGATACGGCCCACCGCTGCCGATATGAGGGGAGACATCGAGAATCTGCCATGTGTCCCGCGTTCTACGGTGAATACGGCCGTCATCTCCGCTGGCGAAGATCCACTGTGGGTGGACTGGATCTGGCACAACGTAGCCGTATTCGTAAGCGCCCATCGCGGTTCGCCAGTCCATGAACTTGAGGTCACCGAATTCCCCTCGGCTGCGCACTTCGACAGAACCACTATCCTGCTGCGCGCCGTAAACGCTGTATGGAAAACGGTCGTCTGTAGACACGTAGTAGATCTGCGCAGTCGGTTGGTTGTACCACGTGCTCCAGGTTCGGCCCGCATTCAGGCTCACAGTTGCGCCCTGATCTGCACCCAGGATCATCTGGCTGCTTTGGCACCCTGAGTTTCCTTCAATGGGCAAACACGGACTCTTCGGATTGATCCAGAGTTCGTGATAATCGTCCCCACCCGGCGCGCCCTTGTATGCTGTGAATGTCGTGCCGCCATCCGTGGAGCGGTAGAAGGAAGTCCGGGCCACATAGACGAGGTCGCGATTCTGCGGATCCATCCAAACCTTGCCGAAATATCCGTAGCGCCCGCCAGGAACGAGTCGAGGATCTTCGCTGATGCGCCGCCAACTTGCTCCTCCGTCGTCGGAGCGAAATAATCCGCCCGCCTGTTGCCAGTTGGCATTGGAAATGACAGCGAAGACCCGACCACCGGCAGCCGCCAACCCGATCCGCCCCATAGCCCAAGCAGGAAGTCCGTGGCCGGACAGTGGCCGCCAGGTGCGTCCTCCATCAGTCGATTTGTAAATGGCGCCGCCGCCTACGTCACTCTCGGGCGGGGTTGGTGGGGGAGGCACGTGATGATGCCAGAGGGAAGCATAAACCACGCCAGACTGGGAGGCATCAAAAACCACGTCGATCGCGCCCGTAACATCGTCTCGGTAAAGCGTCTTGGTCCAGGTTTTGCCTCCATCCTCACTTAAATAGAGGCCACGATGCGGATCGGGTGCGTATGTCTCCCCGAGAGCCGCAACAAGCACAATGTCGGGGTCGTTCGGGTCAACGAGTATCTTCCCGATGTGTGCGGTATCGGCAAGGCCCATATGGCGCCAGGTTTCCCCCCCGTTGTCCGATCGCCAGATCCCGTCGCCTTGATACACCGCTCCGAATGCGGTGCCCGCCGCACCAAAATCGCCCGTGCCAACGTAAACGATTTCCGGGTTGGAGGGCGCCACGGCAACAGCGCCAATTGAAGCGGAATGGGTTTGGTCGAAAATAGGACGCCAAACCGTGCCCGCATCCGTGCTCTTCCAAAGTCCTCCTGATGGAGACCCCATGTAGTAGGTTCCCGGTCGCTCCATCACTCCCGCAACGGCCGAAACGCGGCCGCCGCGAAACGGTCCAATCTGCCGCCATTTCATAGCGGCCAACAACGAGGGATCAAACTGGCTCGCCACAAGCGGCGCGGTAGCGATGAAGGCGCTAATCAACCCAGCCACTAGGGCGTTTACTCTTGTTCGCAACGCTTCCTTACTCCTTTTGGTCACAAATCTTCCGGATCAATAAACCTCATCACGAATCCTCTTGACATTAGCCAAAGAGCGGGTGTAACAATAAGCAATATTAACTTGTCGACTTAATTGCTGTGCGCAAGAAAGCCTGGATTAGACCATAAGCCATATCCACCGTGGCAGTCTAGGGAGTCGCACGTTGTCTCCAACAATCTCTACCCAAAAAGGGGCCATTTCAAATGCGGTTCATGGATGTTTGCACGAAAGGCGTGCAAGTATTGGCATCACTGGCTGTCGTGCTGTTGATGATAATGTCTCCAACCCGATGTGCTTACGGGCAGGCCGTAGGGAACATCTCCGGATTTGTTAAAGACACTACCGGCGCAACGGTACCGGGCGTTTCTGTAATAGCATCGTTGACGGAAGAGAAGACCAGCCGTTCCACACAAACTAACACGCAGGGATTCTATAGCTTTGTCGGCTTGCTTCCCGGACACTACGAAGTTACCTTTCAGGCGAAGGGTTTCGAGGTGATTGTGAGGTCGGGCCTGGAGCTTACTATCGGGCAAGATCTACGCGTCGATGCAGCACTCACCGTTGGCTCAGTTCAGACGAAAGTTAATGTCGGAACTTCGGCACCCCTCGTGGATACAGTATCAAGCACTCTTTCGGGTTTGATCGACGATCGCCGGGTTGTCGATCTGCCGCTAAACGGGCGTAATGTCATAGGCCTTGCGGCGATCCTGCCCGGTGTAACGAACGTGAGCGCCCCTCAGTCAATGGGTGACGCCCGAGGCGGCCCGACATTGGACGTGAATGGTGGGCGGCCCAATATGAACTTGTTTACCCTGGATGGCGGCTACTTTAATAATCCTTCCCGAAATACCGGGATCAATTACCCGCCGCCCGACGCTATCCAGGAGGTGCGTATCCTGACGCAAAACTTCAATGCCGAATACGGACATAGTCCCGGCTCGCAAGTTGAAGTTCTCTCAAAATCGGGTACGAATACATTTCACGGAGCGGCGTGGGAGTTCCTTCGCAACAACGATTTGAACGCGCGGGACTTTTTTGCTCCCAGCGTGCCTACGGAGCGTCAGAACCAATTTGGGGGAGCCGCGGGCGGACCGATCTTGAAGAATAAACTGTTTGTCTTCGGCTCGTACCAAGGACTCACAAACCATCAACAGGCTGAGAGCCGGGTGGCCACTGTTCCTACCGCTGCAGAGCGAAACGGCGACTTCACGTCTTTAGGAAGTACGCTTATGAACCCAACCAATGCACTGACAGGGCAGCCTCTCACGGGTACCAACGGCGCTCCATGTGTCGTCAATAACGTGATCTCGCCATTCTGTATCAGTCCCGTCGCCACTAAGGTCCTGCAGTACATTCCACAGTCGGCTTCCGGACAAGTGGTGTCATTGGCCTCTAGTCCGCTCACAGAGAATCTTGGAGAAATTCGGGTTGACTGGAACCAGAGCGACAAGCATCATATTTTGGGCCATTATTACCAAGATCAAAACAATAATTCAGATCCTTTTGGCGGCGGCAACCTTTCAGGCTACATAAGCACAAGCTTCTCCGTTATTACCAAGCAAGCCACTATCAACGATACGTACTCGTTTTCACCAACTCTTATAAACCAAGCGATCTTTTCTGTGTTGGATAGTTATTCCAACGAGGCTAACAATCAGACCATCAATCCCACAACACTGGGAATCAATCTACCGCAGTATCTGCCAAATGGTGGTCTAGTCATAAACATTGGTGGTGGCGGCAGCGACGTCGCGCTCAGTAGCAACACTCCTACCGCGTTCACCGGAACAAGTTACCAGATTCGCGACGACCTTACTTGGATCAAGGGGAAGCACACGTTTAAGTTCGGCTTTGAATCGCTTCCTCTTAACTTCCATCAGATCTTCATTGAAACACCGTCGATTGCTTTCGATGGTATCCGAAGCGGCAACCCTTTTGCAGACTTCATGCTTGGTACGTTCGATACTACTAACGTTGCTTTCGGGATTCGGAATACCAACGCATACACTTTCTATAATTCCTTTTACGCACAGGACGAATTTAAAGTGCGACCTAACTTCACGCTTACTCTCGGGCTCCGCTACGATCCATTCCTCCCCTGGGTCGAGAAGAATAACCTGATCGATACGGTCAGGCCCGGGGTTCAATCTACCAAGGTTCCCGATGCTCCCCTCGGCATAGTATTTCCAGGCGATCCAGGAATAACGCGCGGACTGGATTCACCTGATCTTAATAACTTTGCGCCTAGAATCGGCTTAGCCTGGGATGTTTTTGGTGATGGCAAAACGGCGGTCAGGGCAGGTTACGGATGGTTTTACGAGTCCATCAATGCCGATTCAATCGCTCAGGAGAATCCACCATTCGCAGGTTTCTTAGCTGCCGCTGGAGGTCTCGCTTCCGATCCGTTTGGCTCCGTTGGCATGACCGCACCCCCGCCAACTCTTAGTGGAAAATTCGGGTGTACAAAAATCTCCTCCTATCCTGGCTATAGCTGCCCATTGTTTCCGCTGCCTGTTTCTGGCTTATTCACTGGACCGAAACTGGTTTCCCCCTATATCCAGGAGTGGACTGCGTCTATCCAACACCAGCTCACTTCCAACACTTTGATTGAAGCGGCATACGCGGGCAAGATCGGCACAAAAATAGAAGCGTTGCGTACTTATAATCCCGCGAGGTACGAGAATGACCCGATTACCGGCGCGCCGGCCTCTGAGGCTAACGTGAATGACCGTACTATCTATGAACCTGGCATTCTCGGACCTCAACAGTATCTACTCGGAAATGACTTCCGTAGCTGGTATCACAGCCTCCAGGTTCAGGTGACGAAGCGATTCAGTCAAGGCCTCTCTGTTGTTGGCTCCTACACTTTGGCGAAGTCCATCGACAGCAGTTCGACTGATAATCTTGGAGCTCAGGTCGCCAATCCGTTCAACCTTCATCAGGAAAAAGGCCGGTCAGACTGGGACCGGCGGAACGCCTTCGTAGTTTCCTGGCTTTATTCTCCATCCGTCCATTTACCTAACCGTTTAGCCACCGGCATTCTGGGCGGTTGGACTTTCACTGCTATTCAAACCGTTCAGAGCGGTCTGCCCGTTACTTTTTGGGAAGGTCAGGATGTGGCACTTGACGGAACGCAGAACTCTCAGCAACATGCACAACTCACCCCTGGAGCTACCGATTCCACGATCACAGTAAGCCATCCAAACCGAAACGCTTTCGTTAATGACTTCTTTAATGCTGCGGCGTTTGTTAATCCCAATCTCCTGCCTCCAGGTACCTACGGCGATTCTGGCCGGGGACTGATCAGCGGACCGGGGTTCGCGAATACTGATTTCTCGATACTCAGGGATTTCAAGCTTCGCGAACGTCTGAGCTTACAGTTCCGGACCGAGATGTTCAACGCCTTTAACCAGGTGAATTTCAATCTGCCAAACTCCTACGCAAACTCTGCCCTCATCGCGCCAACGGGCACTCTTGCAAACGGAGGCACCTTTGGCCAGATTCAGTCGACGGTTTCGGGAACCGGCCGCCAGATTCAGTTTGCACTAAAACTCCTGTGGTAGCTCGGGTGACGTCGGGGATTCTGGCGGTGATACTATCCACGGCCACCTATATAGTTTGTGCACTGCCGACTGAAGCTGGGCTACAGGCCCTGCTCGATCGCTATGGCAGCGAACCGGCGAATGCACTTCTTTGCGAGCAAATCGGCGTGTCGTATACGCGGCTGGGCGAGTTCAGCAAGGCTGCAGAATTCTTTCGGCAGGCTGTCCGACTGAACCCGGATAGAATTCCCGCACAGAAGAATCTCGGGACCGTTCTGTGGTACCTCGGGCGCAAGGATGAGTCCGCCTCAGTCTTCCGTTCCCTCGAAACGCGCATCCCGAATGACCCGGTACCCGAACTCTACCTGGGTTTGAGCGCTTATGACCAAAAGGATATGGAAAAGGCAGCTGCACATTTGCAACGTGCGGGATCGTTGGCCTCCGATAATCCGGAAGTGTTGCCGGTTGTAGTCGAAGTATATCTAGCCACGGGCAGATTCGCGACGGTTAGGCAGTTGCTGGAGGGCCGAATTGTTAGAGGTGTATCCGACCCGCAAACTTACCGCTGGTTGGGCGATGCTTATAACAAAGGCATTCAGCCAGAGAAAGCTTTCGCCGCCTACTCAAAGGCGATACAGTTAGAGCCCACCAACCCGGATAACTATTTGGCCCTGGCTGGTTTTTGCATCGAGCATGCCAATCCAGGAGTAGCCCGCGAGACTCTGACGCGCGGACTTGCTCAGACACCGAACCAGCCTAAACTTCTCCTTGAATATGGTCTCGCCTGGGCAATTGAGGGAGACTTCGATCAGGCTAGACGTTCGTTCTCCGATTCGAACACCTTCAGTCCTGCGTGGTCCCTACCTCTCTTGGCTCTTGGAGTCACCGACCTACAAACCGGAAATGCCAAGGAAGCAGCGGAGTGTTTTCGGAAAGCCAAAAGCATTGCACCCGATGACTACCGCTGCTATTACCTTCATGCGATGGCATTGAGTCGCTCGCAATCAGGTGAGGACGCATCGGTTAGGGAAGCAGCGGTTAAAGAGCTTCGGCATGCTATTGCACTGAACCCTCAATTTGTGAAATCTCGAGTCTTATTGGCCCAAAACGACATAACGGCTGGCGATCTGACGGCGGCGGAAGACCAGTTGCGCGCCGCTCTGCGCACGGATCCATCTGAATCGGATGCGCTGTACAAGCTGGCGTTGCTTTGCCGCCGAAAAGGCAAGTTACAGGAAGCCGAACGTCTCATGGCTGCGTTCAAAGAATCCAAAAGTGTCGCTGAACGTGACGAGAACGAATTTGTACTTATTCTAAGGACGGTCAAATGAAGTTTTATGAAGCTTCAAGAATCAGAGTTTCAGTCACAAACGCCAGGATCTCACTATGTGGCCTGTTATGGTTAGCGCTTGCTTGTCAAGGGTGGGGAGCGACGTTGTCACCCTTATTTGCCCGAGGATACACCGTCGTTCCAACGCCGCAAAAAGTGAGCTTGGGGACCCAGGATTTCGAATTCGGGACTGATTGGGGCCTAGCCCTAGGACCCGGCGTTCAGACCGATGAAATTGCCGTGCAGAGCCTGAATGATCAGCTATCGGCGCGCTTTCATCTTAAGCTGCAAGCGTCTCCCAGCAAGGCGGGGACAATTCGGTTGTCCATCGGCGCAGATCAGGTTAGGCCGGGCACCGCCACCGATTCTGATAAGACAGCCATCGGCCAGCAAGCTTACCGCATCAAGTTGTCTCCCAACGAGATAAGCATCAATGGCAACACCGCAACGGGTTTGTTCTATGGAGTAGAGACCCTGGTTCAGCTCTTGAAGCCCGAACGCGGAAAGCTATGGTTGCCGGAAGGCCAAATCGAAGACTGGCCGGATCTTGAACTGCGGGTCATTTATTGGGATGATGCCCACCATCTGGAACATCCAGACGCATTGAAGGAAGCGTTGCGCGAAGCGGCTTTCTTCAAGATCAATGCGTTCTCGATAAAACTGGAAGGGCACTTTCAATATGCGCACGCTCAGCCCGTAGTGGAACCCTATGCCCTCACTCCGGCCGAGCTACAGGACCTGACCGACTATGGATTGAAGTATCACGTACAGGTGATTCCCTATCTTGATGGCCCGGCACACGACGCTTTCATACTCAAACATCCTGAATATCACAGCCTGCGAGAGTATCCAGACAGTAACTACGAGTTCTGTGTGACAAATCCGCAAACCTATGAGTTATTTAAGGGGATGTTTGATGATCTACTGGCCGCCAATAAAGGAGTAAATTATTTCGTCTTGTCGACGGACGAGCCTTACTATATAGGGCTCGCTGACAATAAACAATGCTCTGAGATACAGCGGGCAAAGCAACTGGGCAGCGTTGGTAAGTTGCTAGCCGAATTTATTACCAAAACGGCAGATTATCTACACAGTAAGGGCAGAACAGTCATCTTCTGGGGCGAGTATCCTATGAAGCCCGAGGATATTCGGGCTCTTCCTACCCATCTAGTGAATGGAGAGGTTTATGGACCGGAGTTCGACCCTGTATTCAAAACGCATGGAATTCGTCAACTGCTCTTCACATCTACTGTGGGATGGAAGGAATACCTTTTCCCAAATTACTATCTGCTCCCGGAAGCAAAACACCTGCCGGGAGCTTCGGGCGGTACTTACGAACCAGTTAAACAGGGGCCCGGTGTAGTAGAAGACATGTTTGACTTTATTTCCCATAATCCGGCGCGTAAACAAGCTGATCTGATGGGAAGCTTTGTCGCAGGCTGGGCAGATGTTGGATTGAATCCCGAGACTATGTGGCTCGGTTATGCCACAGGCTCTGCTGCTGCCTGGCGCTTGGGCTCTCCTGATCCAGCGGAATCGATGCACGCTTTCTACAGATTGTTTTACGGACCGAATGCATTGAATATTGGACGCTTGTACCAGTTGATGAGCGAGCAGGCCCAATTCTGGAAAGAAAGCTGGAATGTGAAAGCCTCGTCGGCTCGAACTCCCTTGTGGGGAGATTGGAACATTATTTATCAAACACCCCAACCCGCGCAGGATCAAACTCTCCCATTGATGCCGACGCCCAAACTTCCCTTGCTGAGCTTGAATTATGACTGGGACATTCAGAACGCGTCACGTCTCAAAGCGGCCGGCGACTTTTTGGCGGAGAATGATGAACTACTCGACCTGCTCCACACCAATTCGCTCCTGGTCGATTTTCACAGGTACAATCTTCAAGTTTATTTATCAATCGCAACACTGTTCCGACAAAATATTGAGATGTTGCGCGACATGCATGAAATCAGTATGCAGTTGAAAAGAGCGGAGACGGACGCGACACACGCCGGGGAGAAAGAGGCACTGGCAGATTTGGATGCTGCCCTTGACATTGCTGCCAGAATTCGGAGCCGTAGAAACGAAGCGCTAAGAGACGCGACGAACGTCTGGTATCAACGCTGGTATCCACGCGTATCAGAGGCTAACGGCCGACGGTTTCTGGACCAGGTCGACGACGCAAAGGACCATCTGCCGGTTCGTACTGTCGACATGAGCTATTTGATCTACCGGCAGCTTCTATATCCATTTGACGAGTGGGCAAAGCAGACCCTTGCTGCTCGGAACGAATACGCGCGAGCGCATAAGTTGCCGGCTCGATCCTTTACACTCCAATGGACGAATGACGACGCAGAGGTTCAGCCGTGAGATTTAGCCTCAGCGGGCTGCTTCTGGTTTTCATTGTCATTCTGAACGCCCGAGCAGATACATCCTCATCCCTCTTCGCCCGCGGATTCACGGTAATCCCAACACCGCAGAGGGTCACTCTGGGAGCCAATGATTTCGACATCAATGGCGCATGGCGGCTGGAAGTGGGACAGGGTATCCAAACCGATGACATCGCCATTCGGAGTCTCAGCCAGCAGTTGCAGGAACGCTTCCGTTTGAAGCTTGAAGGCACATCCACCGCGCCGGGAGTGATTGTTCTGTCTGTGCAGTCGGGTGAAATTACTCCCGCAAGCACGACCGACTCCAACGGGACCGCAATTGCTGATCAAGCCTACCGCATGCAGCTATCGGCCAACAAGATACGCGTAATTGGCAACAGCGCTACCGGCCTATTCTATGGAGTGCAAACGCTGATTCAGCTTTTGAAACCCCGAAGCGGAAAGCTGTGGTTGCCCGAGGGCGAAATAACAGATTGGCCGGATCTGGAGCTCCGGATTATTTATTGGGACGATGCCCACCACCTTGATCATCCAGACGGATTGAAGGCTGCCCTTCGGCAGGCTTCTTTCTATAAAATCAATGGCTTCTCAATCAAGCTTGAAGGTCACTTCCAATATGCCCATGCGAAGCCCATTGTCGAGCCTTATGCCCTGACACCAGCCGAACTCCAGGAGTTGACCGATTATGGCTTACAATATCACGTTCAACTGATCCCCTATCTTGATGGTCCCGCACACGATGCATTTATCCTGAAACATCCCGAATATGAGTCGTTGCGGGAGTATCCCGAAAGTAACTATGAGTTCTGCGCCACAAACCCTAAGACTTACGACTTGTTAAAGGGTATGTTTGATGATCTTCTAGCAGCTAATAAGGGCGGAAAATACTTTGTGCTGTCCACGGACGAGCCATACTATGTTGGTTTAGCTGACAACTCGCAATGCCACGAGGCAGCTCGGACAAAGGAATTAGGAAGTGTCGGCAAAGTCCTGGCCGAGTTCGCAACTAAGACGGCGGATTATTTACACAATCAGGGGCGCACCGTAATCTTCTGGGGCGAGTACCCGATGAAACCAGCAGATATCGCGTCGCTCCCTCAATACCTAGTTAACGGAGAACTCTATGGACCAGAGTTTGACCCGGTATTCCGCTCCCACGGCATAAAACAGATGATTTACACCTGGACGACAGGCGAAGAACAATTATTCCCGCGATATTATATTTTGCCTCCGACACAGCAACTCCATCCGAAACCCGCCGAGATAGGCAGGGTACAGGAAATGTTCGAGCATGTGTCTTTCACATCGCAGGATAGTCTCTCATCGACACGGCCCGATTTCGCGCTCGCCAACCAGGCAGATGTGATAGGAGTCTTCGTGGCGGGTTGGGGAGATTCAGGACTTCACACCGAAACGTTCTGGCTTGGGTACGCCACCGGACCAGCCGCGTCATGGCATCGCGCTACGCCAAATCCGCAGGAGCTTCAGAGCAGCTTCTACCAGCTATTTTATGGGCCCGGAACAACGGAGGGGATGGGCAGGCTGTATCAGTTGATGTCAGAACAGTCCGAGTTTTGGGAGGACAGTTGGGATACCGGGCCTTCCAGCAATAGAACACCAATCTGGGGAAACTCGTTTGGTGTGTTCAATCCCCCAAAACCTGCCCGCGATCAACACCTGCCGCCTCTTCCGGTTCCATCCCCGGAACTGCTTCGCCTGCCACTCAACTGGCGCCTTGAAAACCAGAAGCGACTTGAACTCGCCGGGAATATGTTGGCTCAAAATGATCAGACATTGGACCTGCTCTACATGAACATCCCGCGAGTTCAATTCAATCGCTATAACTTGGAGGTCTACCTTTCCATCGCCAACCTATGTCGCCAAAATCTAGTTATGCTTCAAGATCTAGGCCGCATCTCGGATGCTCTAAAGGAAGCTGAAATGGCGGCCGCCACATCTGATGCAAAATCAGCCGTGGCAGCGCTTGACCGTGGACTCAGCATTGCTCAAAACATTCGCGGCTATCGCAATGAAGTTCTTCAAGATGCCACAGGAACTTGGTACAAAACATGGTTTCCGCGAGTTGCCGAGGCAAACGGTCGCCGGTTTCTAGACAAAGTTGATGACGTCAAGGACCACCAGCCGGCGCGGACTGTCGATATGAGCTATCTCGTATATCGAGAGCTGCGCTATCCGCTTGGAGCATGGGCAAATCAAGTGACTGCAGTAAGAAACAAGTTTGCAGCCGCACATGGACTTAAGACTCACGAGGTGCAATTCGATTGGGAGGAAACGTCTTCAGGCGTGACGGCTCCTCGCAGCGCCGACCCGGATCAGTAGGCGAAAGCTGGCGTGTTGGACTACGTAATCCGGGGCAAGGCGATAAACGTTCCGCCATGATCGAGCCGGAAGCCCACGCCATTTGCACCCTCGCTCAGCCACATACAAAATCGCGTTCAACACGTGCAGGTGAGTCAGACGGACAATTACCGCTGCACCGGCAGGCTGTTTTGATGCGCGCATATTGCCTGCTTTTTCCCACATTTCGGTGCTCCGTCGGCGACAACTTTCGTCGTGGTCGACAAAGCAGGTGGTGAGATACTCTGGGGCCGGGGAGTGGGATGCTGGTAGTTCGCAGCCTGCGAGATGGCGCGATCTCTCACGCCATCTCAGTAACAGTCAGGCTATTTCGGCGGGTAGATAGGTGCAAACCCTTGCGCCGCTCGTAAGGCATGTCGCCGGGGCGCGGCTTCCGCACGGGCAGACCACACAGCACAAAGCGGCGCGAACTGAAGCCTACGTTCTGCTGTCCCTTGTCTCGCTTCAGCCGGACACGGAAACTGCCGTCGGCCTGGCGAAGCTTCTGCTTCGAGATCACCAGTTCCGGCTTGATCTTTCTCAGAACGGAACCAACCGAGTCCAAGCTATAGCTTGCGCTCAGGGTGCTGTTTCTGTCTTCCCGTAAGTCATCATGGCCGCAAGATCCCTGAGAAAGTTCCTCAGGGGCAAAGACTGTTCCGCACTTCAACTCTTTCGCTGGCGCAGGTTCGAGTCCTTGCGCGCCCACCATAGCACCGTCAAACCACTGTCGAGTTCATCCCGATCGTCCTTTTCGCGGCGTTTGTAACGTAGCTGCAACACTCAAGCCTTTGCCGTGACACATTGCCGCGATAGCATCTGTATTGATCAGAGGTTTTGTCATTCGGAAGAAAAAAATCTCTTAGTCCGACGTCATTTTGAATCTAACTGCGGAAAGGAACATGCAACGCATGAACACCAGACTTATATTGCTCATCTCAACATCCCTGATCTGCGCCGGTGTGGCGCTCCCCTCAACGATTACCGGAGGCACAACAACCGTGGCTCTCAACGGCAGCTTTTTGTCCTTAGTGACGGGCGCGGGCATTACACCGGCGGCAGTCGCGCCGGCCACTCTCAGCGGAACCACCGCTACGTTTTCCATCACCGGCGGAGACACCTCCACGGGCATGATCGATCACTCCGGCGGCTTGTCTTTTACAGACGGCACCAAGTCGGCTACCATTGAAAACTTCGTGATCGACCTGAACAGCCTGTTAGTGACCGGCGAAGTCATTGCGAATGGCGGCACACCTTCAATGGATGTAAAACTATTCAATATTGGGCTCAACGACACCCTCACCCTCAACTACGCTTTAGGCTCGGACCTGACCGCTGTGTTTGGGGTACCGAACTTCAGCGGATATCTGGTCGGTACGGCAACGGTCTCGCCGGTAACGAGCACCGCGACCCCTGAACCTGCCGACTTCGGATTATTTTTCCTGGGTTGCGCTGCCTTGGTCGCAGCATCACGCTTTCGCAAGCCCGCGCAAGTTTAGGTCGATAGCCGCAGTGAGCCGATATACGGGCGACTCCGATCACCCCGATCGGAGTCGCCTATTCTTTGCTCAACTGGCAGATACGAGAGGTTGATGAGCACCGTCTTTTCTCATATCTGAAACATGACGACACTCATCAAAAGAATTCGAGGCGGAAAGCTGATGGAGATCAAGGGAGCTCGAATTCACCAGGAGCAAAGTTTTTAGTGGTCGCTCTGTTGAATTCACTTAGCCAACTCACGCCAGTGCAGCGGTAGGCATGTGTTTCGATCTTGGCCATTTTGAAAGTATCTCAGGTTGCCATCATACGCACCAGTGACTCCGAATGCAATCTGATGACGCAATGACGGCGGTCATCGCGGAACTTCAGCCACATTTCCTCCAGCCACCCCAAAAGAGTGTCAGCAAAGCTACAATTGCCTACTGAAACGGTGAATGCTGCCCGACGGCGAATTTGATTCTGCTTGAGATCAGTCTTTTTGGAGTTTTGCACACCTTCTCAGCACAGTGTCCTCAAGGACTAGGACTTGAATGCGGAATCAAAAAGAACGGGGACAGGTCCGCAACCAGTAACTCGCTTGTCCTGCCAATAGCTACGATGTCCTTACTTCGCTTGGCGTTTTTGGTTATTTTATGTAGCCAAGCGTCCAATACGGCTAAGTTCGGCTGACTGTTTTCGACAACCGGCGTCAAGCATTCTGTTTCGGCCGGTAAGGACCTGTTTCTTGACTCCGTGTAAACTGATTACGCGATGGATCCAGATACTCCAACCAAATCAGGGAACGCGGTTTATTTACCGAAGCTATGAATCAGATTGACCTTGCCGGAAAACGGGCGGTTGTGACGGGCGGTGCTCAGGGAATCGGCCGGGCTATCGCCGAGCGATTTCTCAAGTCTGGCGCATCGGTGTGCTTATGGGACTTGGATAAAGACATTCTGCAGGCCGCGGCTGATGAACTCGCCTTGCAAGGCAAGGTCAGCACACGCGTGGCCGACGTTTCCAACGCGGCGGACGTGAACAACGCGGCGGCGGCAACAGCGGAATCGTTGGGAGGCATCGACATCCTGGTGGCGAATGCAGGTATTACGGGACCGAACTTCAACACCTGGGAGTATCCGGTAGATGCCTGGCAGAAAGTGATGGATGTCACCTTAACCGGGGTCTTCCTGTGCTGCCGTGCGGTTGTGCCCTTCATGATTCAGCAGAATTATGGGCGCATTGTGAACATCGCGTCCATCGCCGGCAAGGAAGGTAATCCTAACGCCTCCGCCTACAGCGCCGCTAAAGCGGGAGTTATCGCGCTGACTAAGTCGCTTGGCAAAGAATTGGCTACGTATAACATTGCGGTAAATTGCATCACGCCCGCCGTGGCCAAGACTCGCATCTTTGACCAGATGAAGCCTGAGCACATTGAATATATGCTCGCAAAAATCCCTCGTGGCCGTTTTCTGAAAGTGGCTGAGATTGCGTCCATGGTGGCCTGGATGTCTTCGGAAGAAAACTCGTTCACCACCGGCGGCGTCTTTGACATTAGCGGTGGACGGGCTACTTACTAGCCTGGCAGCCAATCGGTGCTCGGTCAACACAGATCAGAAATCGCCAAACCTCCGCGCTGGCGTCGCCGGGTGATCAGTTACTACGGAACAATTACGGCCGAGCCTTTTTCTGTCTCTTCTTTCACGGCAAGAAGCGCTTTGTTAGCATCTTCCAGGCTGAACACAACTACCTTCGGCCGGATATCTAAATCGTGTGCAATTTTAATGAAGTCCCGGGCATCCTTCCTGGTCATGTTTGCCACGCTGCGTATCTGGCGCTCGCCCCACAGTAGCTTGTCGTAATCGAAGGCCGGCATTTCATCCAGATGAATGGCGTTGATCGCAACTACACCAGCTTTGCGCAGGCAAGAGAGCGCGCTGACAATCACCCTGCCGCTTGGGGCAAAAGTAATGGCTCTATCCAGCTTTACCGGAGGTACCGCATCTTCAGCGCCCACCCAAGTTGCGCCCAGCGACTCAGCGAGCGCACGATGAGACTCGCCCCTGGTGACCACATAGACCTTGCATTTCCAGGCACGAAGAACCGTTATGGCTAAAGACGCGGAACTGCCGAACCCAAAGAGACCGACGTTTTCTCCCTCTTGCACGCCCGCTACCCGCAGACTGCGGAATCCAATCATGCCCGCGCAGAGCAGCGGCGCCACCTGGGTGTCGTCAAGACCTTCGGGCAGAGGAACTGCGAAGTCAGCGCGCGCCAAAGCAAACTCGGCATAGCCCCCGTTCACGGAATATCCAGTAAAAGTAGGCTGATCACAAAGGTTCTCCATGTCATGACGGCAGAACCAGCAGTCGCCATCCACTCCCCCCATCCAGGAGACGCCCACCCTTGAGCCCACTGGGAGTTCAGCCGTGGCTCCATCGATAAGTTCACCGACAATCTGATGACCGGGTATCAGATGTGGGCGCTTCGGCGGCAAGTCGCCCTCCACGATGTGAAGATCTGTGCGGCAAACGCCGCAGGCTAGTACGCGCAGCAAAACGTAACCAGGCTGCACTTGAGGACGGGGAAGGTCCTCCAAATGGACAAATGCTCCGGGTGTCGCTCTATCCGGACTATAGATAGCAGCTCGCATGAAAATTAACTCTCTATCTGCCTGAGTAGATTATGTCAGCGCAGCGTCTTCGGCTAAGAACCCGGTCCACATTGGGCATGTCGTTGCTCGCTACCCAGCTTCGTGCTTTTTCCTCCGAATCGCCCAGATCTCTCCACCGTTGCAGCAGGCGACGTTCTAACTCGTCTCGATCTACCTCCAGAAACATGGTGAGATCGAAAAGCCGGTCTAGATCAGTCCAGGGCGGCTCATCGAGCCTCAGGTAATTACCTTCCACCAAAATCACCTTTGTGGCAGGACCAATCAGGCTTGCTCCGGCACGTGCAAGATCTTTCTCGCGTTCGAAAACAGGAACGGCAACACCGGGCTCGCATTGGCGAATCCGCTTCAAAGTAGTCATAAAACCGGCAAAGTCGAAGGTTTCCGGCGCGCCCTTGCGGTGTCGTAAACCAAGTTCATCGAGCACCGCATTGTCATAGTGGAAGCCGTCCATGGGAACCAGCTTTGCAAGGTTTTCCGGAAGAAGCCGAACTAACTCCTGGGAGACCGTCGACTTCCCTGCTCCTGGAGGCCCTGCGACCGCCACCATAACTCGATCCAGTCTCGAGGCCTTTTCCAGAATCACCTCAACCACGTCCGAGAGGATCACAAGGCAGTCCGGAAATCCAGGACGGCCGATGGAGCAATCGAGGCAAGAACGGAGCGGGTAGTCACTTGATGACTGATCCTATTCGCGCTCTTCTCCACCAGAACCGCTCGTTGTATAACCCCTGCATTTGTGCCGGCTGCGAAATAGCCTGCCAAAGCGGCCTCCAGCGGAGGCAAGCTTGGATTGAACGCTGCGTTCTCAATATAAGAACCCGAAAACATCCTGCCGTTCGAGGTTTGAACGGCCGCGCCGGAAGGCGATTGGGTATAAGGCGAGTAGGAAATCCGCGCTGCTTTTAACGCTTCCACCGCTAGAGGATCTGACGCTCCCTCTAAGTGGAGTTGCGACTGAGTAGCCGGCAATGCGCCCCGCTTCAAGCCCAGGTCTTTGGGACCGAAGGCCATAGGCAACAATTGAGACAATTTCATAGGAGGCCTGTTCGCAACCAGAACGTGCAGGTCCTCCTCAAGCGAAAGTTCGCTTAAGAATTGACGGCAATGGCCGCACGGTGGAGCGGTGACAGCAATGGCGGTAATGCCGCTCTCCTCCGACATGTACGCATTTGCGATGGCCGCCTGCTCGGCATGAACCGCCAGGCCCAGCATATTTCCGGGAACCTCGATGTTTGCTCCCAAATACAGATCGCCCGCCTTGCCCAGTGCGACGGCCCCTACAAAATAATTCGAAAGTGGCGGATGCGCAAAGGTCTTGGCAGTCGGCAGAAGACTGGCCATAAACTGCGGCTCAGTCATCTTACGCTGCATCATCAGAGTGTGCACTTCCGGCGCTCTGATCCTACCCCGGAATGCCGGATTGCTCAGTATCGCTTCGAGGGTATTTCCGGTCCCGGTTTCAGCAGAGAGCGTGGCAGACGCGGAAACGGCGATCATCATTTGGCGGCGTGTCACCCGAAAGTCTCACTAACGTTGTCGATCTTAGCAGGGGGCGGGAGATAATAGACGAGAAATGAAAAAGGGCTATTGGGTGGTGGCATACAGGGCCATATTGGACGCCACGTCGCTTCAGAATTACGGCAAGATTGCCGGACCGGTGATTCAAGCGCACGGAGGCAAGTTCCTGGTAAGGACAGCGGATGCCATTCACGCGTTTGAAGCCGGCCTGAAACAACGGACGGTGCTAGTCGAATTTGAAAGCTTTGAGAAAGCCGTCTCGGCCTATCAGAGCGAAGAATATCAGGCCGCTCTAGTGGTTCTGGCTAATGGCGCGGAGCGCGACTTCCGCATCGTGGAGGGCGTGGAGTAACCATTCGGTCTTCAGTCGCAGATAGCGGGCAGAAAAGGCTGCTCGGCGAACTGAAACAGCATCTTTAATTGGTCTTGAGTCACGCGAGTAGTAGACAGTTCAAGGCCGGGCAACTCGTCTTTGTGAATCCAGCGCACGCCAGAGGTTTCGTTGGTATCGTGTAAAAACGCGCCGCCCTCTATCTGGCACTCAATGAATATCTTGTAGGCGTACCAAGGTTCCGGTGGATGAGAATGCTCGCGCTTATCCAGCACTGCCAGCAGGCGGTCGGCTTTCACAACCAGACCGGTTTCCTCCAACGCTTCTTTGACTGCCATTTCCCTGGGCGTGTAGCCGACGTCCGCCCAGCCGCCGGGCAGCGTCCATCTGCCTCCATCAATTTTTTCCCGTACCATGAGCACTTCTTCCATACCACGGAAGATCACAGCCCGGATATCCACCTTTGGCGTTTGGTAGCCGGTCTCAGAGGCGAACACCTCAATAATCTTTTCAAAGTTCTCATTTGTAAGCGCCTGCAACAGATATGCGCTCAAAGTGCGGATTTCCTGATAGCGCTCAACATCGTAGGGCGACGTCGGATAGGCCAGACCGGCCTGAGCAAGGGCCTGCAGGCGCTGTGCGTGCTTAAGCAGTTCAAGAGCTTCCATCTAAATACCCGCCGGGCCATCCAGGCTTCGCCAAAGATACCAGCAAGCCAGAGTACAATGCGGAGCCCACTTCTCCGCATAGCGGGCAATGTCAGCCGGCTTTGGCGCCTCCTCCAAACCGTACGCCTTGCGAATGGCGTTTCTGATCCCAAGATCTCCCGTCGGCAGCACATTCGGACGCTCCAGCGCGAACATCAGGAACATCTGCACGGTCCAGACGCCGACTCCGCGAACCTGGCTGAGCATATCGATAATCTCTTCATCGCTTAAATCCGGCAATTTCTTGAAGTTAATGCGGCGGCTGGCCACGTGCTGGGCCAGGTCGGTCAAGGATGCAATCTTCTGGCGTGAGAGGCCACAGGCGCGCAGTTCATCCTCGGAAAGCCGCAGAAACGCATTGGCGGTAAATCTTCTGCCAACCGCCTTCCGCAGACGCTCAAAGATGGTGCCGGCGGCCTTGCCGCTCAACTGCTGGAACGTAATGGAACGCGCCAGCGTCTCGAAAGTGGGCGCCCTTGGCGTCAGCCGGCACGGTCCTACTTCCTGTATGATGGCGGCCAGAATGGGGTCGGCTTGCGACAAGTGGTCAGTTGCCCGCTTCACTCTTCATGCTCCTGAACGATAATCATAACCAGATGCGACCGTTTTTTTGTGGCGTGGCTCGCCTTGCCTGTGCCGCCGCGATTTGTTCTGGCCTTCTGCCGGCGCAATTTGAGCCGCCGCACAGCACCGTTCCCCATCAGGAAGTCGAAAAGGATCAGGATCAGATGCCCACCATTAAGGTGGACGTCAACCTTGTGAATGTGCTCTTCTCGGTGAAAGCCAAGAAGGGCGGTGCCTTGATTCCGAATCTGGAGAAGAGTGACTTCAACGTCTTCGAAGACGGCAAGGAACAGAAAATTCAAAACTTCACGCGTGAAACCGACTTGCCCATCACCCTGGGATTGTTGATTGACGTGAGCCTGAGCCAGGAAAACCTGGTGGATATTGAGCGGCAAGCCGCCACGGCATTCTTTGAGAACGTGATCCGCCCCAAAGATGAGGGCTTCGTGATCTCCTTCGGAAAAGATATTCAGTTACTGCAGGATATGACCGGGTCAAAGCGTCAACTCAGCGCCTCCATGAATGATCTGCGGCCCGATGCCGAACCTGCCATGATGGGGCGCAATGTTCCAATAAACACCGGCCCCGTTCCTCAGGGTCCCCCGAAGGGAACGCTGCTTTACGACGCCGTCTATTTGGCGTCCAATGAGAAGCTCACGGGCGAAGTCGGTCGCAAGGCGCTGATCCTGATTACCGATGGCGACGACGAGGGCAGCACGTATGACCGCCGTGCGGCTATCCAAGCGGCGCAGAAGGCGGACGCCATCATTTTCAGCATCTATTATGTGGACCGCGCGTTTTACGCGCGCGGCGGCTATTCCTTTGGCGGCTCGGGCGAGGGCGAACTCAGGAAGATGTCGGAAGAGACCGGCGGCCAGGTTTTCACGGTCAACGGCAAGCATCCGCTAACGGAAGTCTTCAAAGACATCCAGGATGAGCTGCGAAATCAATATTCCATTTCGTATTCGCCGACAAATGCGGTTCGTGATGGCTCCTTCCGCCATATCGAAATCAAAGTGGACAAACCGGACGATCGCGTACAAGCGCGCAACGGTTACTACGCTACGCCGAACGGTGGGCAGTAGCACTCTTTCGCGCCGCTAAATAAGCTTGGACGGCTTCACGAAATGGCGGCATGGGCTCAATGCCGGCAGCGTCGGCCTTAGCGTTCGACAACGCGGAATACTTGGGCCGGCGCGCTGCGGTCCGATATTCGCGCTCGTCGGTTGGCTGCAGCGATGGGGTCATGTCGGCCAAATCGAAGATCAAGCGGGCATAGTCATACCAGGACACGGGTTCGCCTCCGCCCATGTGGTAAAGGCCGCTGAACTTCCTCTCCACCATGTCGGCTGTGCGATGCGCCAAAGCCGGCGCATAAGTCGGCGAGGCGACATGATCCATCACGACTCGGATAGGCTGATTGTTTTTCGCCATGCGCAGCATGACTTCTACAAAGTTGCCGCGCGGCGTAAACATGCCTCCAGGTCCGAAAACTCCGGAAGTCCGCAAAATAAGGGCGTCATCCAGGTAAGCCTGAGCGTAGAGTTCGCCCGCCAGCTTCGATACAGCATATGCCCCCAGCGGATGCGTTGGGTCGCTCTCCAAATAAGAAGTGCCTTTCGTACCATCGAAAACGTAATCGGTGGAATAGTGCACCAGCTTAACGCCGGCTTGGCGGCAGGCCATGGCGATATTCCGGACGGCCAACGCGTTTGCCTGAAATGCCGCCAGCGGCTCCTTTTCGGCGATGTCAACCTGATTGTAGGCAGCCGCGTTCAAAACCACCTCGGCCTCCGCGCCCCCTACTGCCTGTTCTACGGCTTGGCCGTCCGTCACGTCCAGAGTTTGACGCTCGAATCGGCCCACCTGCCAGGCGCGACGCTCGAACTCCCGGCAAAGCTCAATACCCAACTGTCCGCCGCCGCCGAAGATAATCACTCTACGCTGCATTCTCTAGCAGCATAGCTGACCGCCGCTCCATAGCCGCCAGGTTTTCTCCTACACGTTTTCCCTGCCGCATACGTCGTATCATGTGAATCGTATGCCGTTCCGTCAGCGCCGCAGCAAGCAAAAGGGCTTCTCCCTCATCGAGTTACTCATCGTCATCGCCATTATCCTGATTATCCTTGTCATTGCTATTCCGCAATACAACAAGGCCCGGATGAACGCTCAGGAGATGGCTGCCGTGGCGGAAATCCAGAACATCAACAAAATGGAGATCCAATACTATTCCCAGTTCGGCAACTATGCCACCGCTTTGACGCAACTTGGCCCACCGGCCCAGGGCGGCACGGAAGGGCCGAATTCGGCAGGTCTTTTGCCGGCTAACCTTACGCAGGGTTCGTCGGGCGGCTATAACTTTACGCTCACTCAGACTCCCGGCGGTTATGCGATTGTGGCGGTGCCGAAATCTTTCAACAGCACCGGACGCCGGACGTTCTTTTCTGACCAGACAGACGTGGTTCACCAGAACTGGGGCCAGGATCCGGCCACGGCAAACAGCCCTGAAATGAAGTAAGGAACCAGTGCGCCGGGCGATTTGCACCCTGCTGTTATTGCTCTTCGCCGCCGCACTTAAAGCTGCGCCTGACCGGCTGGCGGCCATTCGTTCCGATTTGCAAAACCTGGCGCTCGATCCCGGCCAGACTTATCGAGTCCGGGAGCTGGAGTTTGCCAGTAGCGGTGCGAAAATCTACTTCACCGAGGGAGTGCTTTCCTTCGCGACGCCGGTTGACGGGCATCGGATCGCGGCTGTCTTTACCACCTCGATGGTGGACGCCGGGGACGCCGAAGTCATTGCGTTTCCGCCGCTTGCCGCCGAACGGGCGTCGCTGGCCCACTTCACGCAAAGCCCCAACCTCGATCAACACTTCACCTCAGCCCTGCTGTACTTTGCTGACGACATTGGGCAGGATCTCTTGAAACAGATCCACCAACGTCCGGTTCATCCGGCTCCCGACTTGGCCGCCAAGCTGGCTACCTACATGGGAGAGCCGCTCCGCAAAGGCGCGGGCGAAATCGATGTGCGCATTGCGCGCTCAATTCTGGATCGCCACAGCCCCTCCAACAGTTTTCTTTACGGCATGATGGCAGCGCCGGCCCTGGGGCCCTTCGATGTCATCATTCAGCCGGATCAATCCGACGCGCTGGTCATAGGCCGACTGGCGGAAAATCCCGACAAAAGGCTGTTTTTCCAGGTTTGGGCCAGTTTTGATTCCATAAAAGGCAGCGCTAATAACACGGGAGTTAAACCTCCTCCCGTCTATCAGATCAGCGGCTACCGGATTGACACGGTTGTAAAACCGGATCTCTCCATGACCCTGACGGCCGATTTCGATTATCAGGCCGATTCTGACGACGGTGCCGTCATCTCGCTTCTGCTCACGCCCCGCTTGCGCGTGACTACGGCAACCATTGATGGCAGTCCTGCTGCCGTACTGTTTCACGATTCGCCTCGCACCGCGGATGTCAGCGGCACATCCAGTTTCTTGCTGGTGAGCCCGACCGAACTCGCCCCGGGCACTCGCCACCAGGTTCATGTGGCGTATCAGGGATCCGTCATCAACCGTCTGCCGGATGGGTCCTACTTTGTGGACGACCGAAATTCCTGGTACCCGTTTGTCGAACCGGTGCTCACCAGCTTTGATCTCACCTTCCACGGCCCGGAGAACCTTCGCCTGATGTGCACCGGCGAACCAGTGTCCGACGAGGTAGTGAATGGCCAGCGTACCGTACACTGCGTCACCGCCGCGCCTCAATCCCTGGCTGGATTTAACCTCGGTGAGTACACGGTAGCCGCCTCAGAAAGCCCTCCGTACCGTATTCAGATCTGCTCCAACCCAGCCACTGTGCCCGCGCCCGACCTGGCTGAGCAGACTGCCCGGATTTTAGCCTACTTTACGTCGCGCTGGTCGCCGCTGCCCGGCCGCAATCTCGCGGTGACGCCGATCACTGGTTATTTCGGACAGGGATTCCCTGGCCTCATCTACTTGTCCAGCATCTCCTACCTGCGCGAGCGGGATCGTCCGCTGGGGTTGCGCAGCCCCGGTTTTGATTTCTTCTTCTCGCAGTTACTGTTGCCCCATGAACTGGCTCACCAATGGTGGGGGAACATTGTCACCCCTGTGGACTACCACTCCGAGTGGATTGTGGAGGCGATGGCGAACTACGCGGCTCTACAGTACTTGGAACAAACGCAAGGCCGGGCTGCCTTGGAGACTGTCTTAGCCGGCTATCGTGCCGACTTAACCAGACCTCGGGCCGACGGAAACCTGGTAGATGCCAATGGGCCGCTGACTTTTGGCCAAAGATTGTTAAGCAATTACGGTCTGCCCATCTGGCACGACGTTCTTTACGAAAAGGGCACCTGGGTTTTCCACATGCTGCGCACCCGCATGGGCGATACGGCGTTTCATACTTTTCAACTGCGCCTGCTCAAGGATTTTGCGCGCCGCCCGATTTCAAATGATGATCTCCGCCAGGAAGCTGCTCGTTTTGTCCCCCCAAACGAACCGGATCGTCAGCTCACCAGCTTCTTCGACACCTGGGTTTACGACACCGGCATCCCGATGCTGGCGCTGAAATCAGGCAATCTCATGATGTCCGGAGTGCCCGACGGCTTTCTTTTGGAGGTGCCGCTGAGCTGCCCGTCTAACGCGCCCGCACCGGCATGGCTGCGCGCAATAGAAGGCAAAACGCCTCTTCCAGCAAAGAACTGCTCGCTGCCCAGCCCCAAGCTCTTCCTTTACCGCGAGCTAGAAAAAATCCCGTAGATTTCTTGAGTTTTACTTAAAAATCATAGAACTTGCACAATTAGCTATTTAGAATGGAGCCAGATTTCGTGAGTCTGGAGCTTTTTTGATCTCACACACTCCGCTTTTTCAGCGCGTTTTTTGTAGCCGAATTTTGTGCAGCCTGATTTTGTGTAATCTGGTTGTGCCTTTTCCCGTTCTGGTGAATGCCCAAAATCCACCTGCTTCATCCCTGGCCGCTACCCTGGCTTGTGGAGCCTACTCACTGCCTACAGCGCCCAGCTTGACGCTTAAACAGCAGGCTTGCTTCGCCGGCAAACAATTGATTTCGCCGAAGTTTGCGCTGGCCGCCGGCGTTGCTTCCGCCTATGGGTTGGCCGTGAATAGCCCGCATGTTTATCGTCACACCGATTTCGCTGAATTCGAAAGCCGCGTTGAAATCCACTACGCTTACCGGGCCGCCCGCACCGGCGCCGAATTCCTGGTGGGTTATCTGCACAATGAAGATCCCCGATTCCGCAAGAGCGTGGACCATGGATTCTGGCGGCGGACTAATTCATCACGCAGAAATGTGTTAATTTCGCCGGATGCCGGCGGAAATCTGCGCCCTGCCTATGCGCCTATGGCCGCAGCTTTAAGCTCGGCTTTCACCGCCAGCGTGCTTTATCGTCATAGCGAAACGCTGCCCAACACTCTGCAGCACGCCGCCGCAGTCTATAGATTTTATATGGTTCGCAGCTTTTTCCGCGAATTCAAGCCGGAACTTACCACTTATCCGCGTCACGTTCTTCACCGGCCGTCGTCGCTAAACTAGCGACTACCGCCGCAACAGTCCTCGTACCGCTCGTAGATCCTGCGCATCGTAAACGACATAAGCGGAGTTGAGATAAACCGGGCGCACGCCATCCAGCGCATGGGCGCGCTGAAGCACGTAGTAGTCAATCGGCAGCGGCAGCATCCGCTGCAGCCCGCGCGCTGAATACGGTTCAGCCATATTCGCCTGCCAGCGCGACCACCATTCCTGTCCTGCGGCCGCGGAGTAGTCGGCAATTACCCCGCTCTGCCAGTCGGCCCAAAGCGCACGCCTTGAGAGTGCGCGAAACTCTCCAGGCGTGTTCAGCTTGCCGGCGTCTGGAAATTGAAACATGGAACTGCCCCAGGTATTCTGCTCGGCCCAGGCAGCCAGCGCCCGCACCTCCGGCTTCGGTCCTTGTTGGAACGCGGGGGAAAGCCTGAAGTGCAGCAAGTCCAAAACCTGCGCATTCAGCAAAGCAGCGATTATCAACACAGTCCAGGCACCGGTTTCTCGCCAGTTTCGAAGCTGAGCTGCGCCTGCAGCCGCCCCTCCACACAACAGGACAGCCATCGCCACCGTGAATGTCAGATTTCGCGCCGGTGGCATTTCCAAGGCGATTTGAAAGTGGCCGCGGAGAAGAGACCCTGCAATGACAAAACTGACCAGCCCGCTCAAGCCCAACCCTACCGTAAGCAAGCGTGGCAACGGCTCCAGCCTCCGCCAGATTCTGGCCGCGGCCCAGAGGCTGGCGACAACCAGGAACAAGTAGTTCCAAATAGACGGCCACATCCACGCCGTAACCCAGGCCCAGGGAGTCCGGGACCTGGTCAACTGCACCAGATCATCGCTCAGCTTCGCGGCGAAATCCGGCTCGCCTTTGAGACCCGCCTGCAACTGCACCAGATTCGCCAGAATCAAAGTGAAAATAATCAGCGAAGGCCAGGCGGGACGTAGCAACCGGCGCACCTGTGGGTTGGCCAGCGACAGCGTGGCCAGAAGCAGCCACAACGGTGCGGCGATGAAGGGGTCATAAAGCAGGGCTAGGCCTCCGGCAACTCCGCCCAGCAAAGGGTCTCGATTCATCAAGAGCCCTGCCGCTAAAAAAATGAGGGACAGGGAAAACGCTGCGGGCGTGGCCTCCGGACTGGTGACAAAGAATGCCGGCCCGGCCAGGAGCGTTATCGCACCGGCAGCCGCGCTCAGCAGCAGCGCGGGTTGCCAGTGCACCTTCAAAGCACGGGCGCAGAGAAACAAACCGAGCAAAGCCACAAATCGAAAGAAAATCTGCTGCTTCAGCAGCGCTTGCTCAAAGCTCAAATGCCCTTCAGCATGCAGCAACTGCGTAATTTCGTCGTAGATGGTGTAAGCAAAAGTGGGGTTGGAAGCCACCAGATCGCGGGAAAGAAATCCCGGCGTGTCAAGCCTTTCCAGCATAGGAACCAGAAGCTGAGTCTCGCCCTGTAAATAGCTATGTCCTGGATAGACTTGGAATTCGAACCAGGTCACAGCCAGCAGAGCCAGCGTAATGAGCAGGCCACGCCGCATCCCGTCAGTCTACTTTGGTGGCGTCTTTTCCAATTGTTGTTTGGCCCACGAACGGTTAGGATCGAGCGTTAGCGCCTGTTGAAAAGCCTGTGTCGCTTCCGCGTTCCGGTTCGCTTTGCGCAAGGTAACACCCTTCCATAAGTAGGCATCGCTCAGCTTGGGATTGATGGAAAGCGCCGTATCGAAGTCCTTCAACGCTACATCCAATCCTCCGCCCATCTGCGCTGGAAGATAGTAGTTGCCGACGCCTCGGCTCACGTACGCCAAAGCCAGTTTCGGATCAAGTGAAATGGCTTTGTCGATCTCGTCCTTGGCGCACTCTCCATACTTCATCGCCCCCAGGAACGGATTGGCCGGGATGACCTGACCACAAAGCGCGCCGTGCAGCCGGTGGTACTCGGCGTTGGTCGCATTCAACTGCACGGCCTTCACGACAGGTTCCATACCGGCTTCCGCATAGGCTTCTGATTTGTGCTTATCGTGAGTCTCCATGGCCACTTCGGCTGCGTAAGACTCGGCCAGCGCCCAATCGTACTGCGCTTCAGCCGATTGCGGACTGGCCTTCGCTTCATTCTGGTATTGCACGATGTATTTTTCCAGCGCCGGTAAGTCCTGCCGGTCGCGCGCAGCCCTCAGATCCAGACTGGGAGGAGCGGCCGCCAGGACGCCAGCGGCCAGAAACACTAAAACCCTCTTTATGTCCATTTTCCTAGTGACGAAAGCCGGCTTTCAGAGTTTCGTCACTTTCTTCCCCACAAACAAAAAGTAGGCTGCGACGAGAACCACAACCACTCCGTTCGATGCCATCATGACGGGCGCTGATGTTTGCTTGGCCAAATAACCTGAAAATAAGCTGCCGAGCGGCATACCGCCGCGAAACGCTGAATTGTATACGCTCATCACGCGGCCGCGCATGGAATCATCAACATAAGTCTGGACCAGCGAGGCATTGATGGCGAAAACAATCATGAGCAATGCGCCCGTTAAGAACACCAGCACCAGGCTCAGGAAAAGGTTCCTCGATAAGCCGAAGCCGACAATCAGCATCCCCAGCAGCAGCATAATCACAAGCGAAAGCTTTGCCTGTCCGCCTTTCCTGGCCGAGCCGGCGATCAGCAACGCCCCAGTTACCGAACCGGCGCCCGAAAGGCAGAGAAACAGCGTGAATGTATCGGGACCGCCATGGAAGACCACGCGGGCCATCACAGGCAAGAAGGTAATGAGCGGATAGGAAAGCAGCGTTACCAGGAAAGCCAAGGCGATCAGGCTCACCATACCGTCCTTCTTACGAACGAATGTAATGCCCTCGTGAATACTGTTCACAACCGATTGCCCGGTCGGCGCAGGCGTAAAGTCGCCCTTCAACATCAATAGCGACGCAATGACCGCCAGATAGGAAACACCGTTCAATCCAAAACACCACATGGCGCCGAGTTTCGCCAGCGCCACGCCGCCCAATGCCGGACCCACCACGCGAGCCAGGTTGAACTGAATGGAATTCAGGGCGATTGCGTTCTGCAGGTCTTCTTTCTTAACCAGAGATGGCACCAACGCCGAGTAAGCAGGGCCGCCGAATGACTGAGCGCAGCCAACAGTAAAAGATAAGCACCAGATATGCCAGACTTTCACCAGATGAGCTCCCGCCAGGAAAGCGAGGATGAACGCGCAGGTAAGCTGGATGAACTGCGAGACCAGCAAAATGCTGCGCCGGCTTTTGCGATCGGCCCAGGCTCCCCCGAAAAGCGAAAAGAGAAAGATGGGGATCTGCCCGAAAAACGCATCCAGGCCCAGGTAAACCGCTGAGTTGGAAAGCTGATAGACCAGCCAGCTCTGCGCCAGAATCTGCATCCACGTGCCCACGCTGGAAACGCAGGCGCCCCCCCACATGAGGCGGAATTCGGGATACTGGAAGGCCTTAAAGGTCTTTGTGAGCAATGCCTATTGTAGCGATGCGGTTTCTATTTTAAGGGCTTACTGCGCTTAATGAGGTGCAGCACGTTTTCGTCTGCATCGACGAAGAAAACCAGCCGGTTGCCTTGATTTTCGTAGGGTTCACCTAAAAAAGTTACGCCGCTTTTCTGCAACTGGCGGTAGGCGTCATCGAAATCCTCAACCGTAATCGCGACATGCCGCAAACCGGGGGTCCGAATCTCACTAGCGGGCCGCTCGCCTTCCGCCGGAATAATCTCAATCAGTGCGCCGTTCCTGGCTTCTACAAAGTAATTGCCTGCGTATTCAAACGCGATCTCGAATTCCAGGTTTGTCACGTACCATTCGGCCAGCCGCTTTGGGTTGGGCGACGCAATCGCGAAATGCTCAATACCGGAGAACATGCCCCTATTGTTGCGCGAGCCAGCTATCCAGTCTGGGGTCAAGGAAGTTCTGGATGCAAAGCGAAACGCCGCTAAACTGCGTCGGAGTGGTTTCCACGCCGATGACGCGCATTCCCGCAGCCAACCCCGCCTGCACGCCTGTTGGCGAATCTTCAAAAACGACGCACTGCCGCGGTTCAAGGCCCAACAACTCCGCAGCCTTCAGGTAGATATCGGGAAACGGCTTGGGACGGTCCACCTGGTGTCCGTTAACCGTCACCTTGAAATACCGGCGCAAGCCGAACTGATCCAGAACGAAATCGATATTGGCCGGCTCGGCGTTCGAGCCCACCGCCATGGGCAGGTTCTTATGCCGCTCCAGGAACTCGGGCAACCCGGGAATCTGGTATTGCTCCATGCTGTCCGCCAGCATCATCTCCCGGAAGAGGCGCTCCTTCCCGGCGCCATGCGCAAAAACCACTTCTTCGGTTAGATTGCTGGCTATCAGATCGTTCACCAACTCGGAGTTGCGTTTGCCATGCATTCTCCGCTCAAGATCATCCACTTGGATCCCCAGGCCGTCCAAATAACGCTCCCAGGCGCGGGTATGAAGCGGCATGGAATGCACCAGAACGCCGTCCATATCGAAAAGCAAACCAACCATAACGCCTTGACGATAGCACGCGGCCAGGACCCCTCAGCAACGCTATAATCACGTTGCAGAGATTGATTATTCAAGAAACATCGGCGAGCGGATTTCGGGCTGGTCGTAGGGCGCTGCTACTCCGTTGGATTCTTATTTGTATCGGGTTCATGCTAGCCGGAGGGTTGCTTGCCCCCTTCGTGAACGCTGGAGGTTTCCGGCAGGCTATACAGAATTCGCTGCAGGAGTCGTTGGGCCGCAAGGTTGAGATTGAGAAGGTTCACCTTTCTCTTTTCACCGGACCGGGTTTCGTCCTGGAGCGCGTGACCATCGCCGAAGATCCACATTACGGCCTGGAACCTTTTGCCTTCATCCCGACGTTGGAAGTCCGAGTCCGGCTCGACAAATTATTGCTGGGTCAAATTCGACCGCTTGGTTTACGAATGGTGGATGCCTCCTTGAACCTTGTGAAAAGCGACGATGGAACATGGAATGCCGTATCACTTGTTGAACGCTTGGGGGCTCCCCGGCGTGCGCCGCTCGATTTTTTTCCGGCGGTGGAAGTGGCGAGCAGCCGCCTCGATATCAAGTTAGGCCAACGGAAGACGACGCTTTACATTACGGACACGGACCTCTCCGTCTACCCGGAGCGGTCGGGGAAGATTTACTTTAAATTCGACGGTTCGCCGGCCCGGACAGATCGCGCCGGCAATGGCTTCGGGCATCTGACGGGAACCGCGAACTGGTACTTGAAACCCGCACCTGTTACTGGCAACCAACTGGAAGCCGACGTCAATCTGGAGCCGAGCAACCTAAGCGAACTCGCCACACTTTTTCAAGGTCAGGACATCGGCGTTCACGGAACGCTCAGCGCGCACGTTCTGATCAGCGGCCCGTTTTCAGATTTACGGGCACTCGGCTCCCTGCGGCTTGAGGATGTACACCGGTGGGACCTGCTCCCTTCTCCGGGCGATAGCTGGCGCGTCAAGTTTCGCGCCGATGTGGATCTGAATACGCATAAGCTTGATCTGGCAACCCTCCCGCTTGAAACAGGGGAGTCTCCGGTCATTCTGCAATTGCGCGCGAATGACTTCATGACGCATCCCTCGTGGTCCATGCTGGCCAGTTTGAAAAAGGCCCCACTTGCCAGCCTGCTTCCTTTGGCCCGGCGCATGGGCATTGCTCTGCCGGCAGGCCTCAAAATGGACGGCTCGCTGGATGGCGTAGTCGGCTTGTCGAATTCTTCCGGCTTCGAGGGCGGCCTCGTTATCACCGACGCAGTAGCCGACATTCCCGAAGTACCGCCGCTCCGTTCCGCTTCCGCAAATGTGACCATTTCGAACAATCTGATTCACATTGATCCGGCAATCCTGCAAGTGGAGCCGGGCGGCACTTTTCGCGCCGGCGGCGACTTCGACCTTGCCAGCCAGTCGATGACTGTTCGAATCGCTGCGGACCAGTTCTCCATCAGCGCTTTCAAGCAAACGATTAATGCCTGGTTTGGCTCCCCACCGGCGCTGGCGCTGGCCACGGCAGGCAATGTGAGCGGGACTTTCCAGGTGAGCGACTCCTCCGCGCACAAGGCAATCTGGTCCGGTCAGATGCAGTTCACGAACGCAACCGCTTCCATCCCCGGGGTGGACGGTCCCATTACCCACCTCGCCGGCAAAGCGGCTTTCGATGAAGACACCTTTGATCTCCCGCGCTTCACAGGCGCACTGGGGCAGACAGCGTTTAACGGGAGCTATCGCTACAGCGTCACTGCCAGGCGCACAGAGCATTTGCGCCTGGCCTTCCCGCAGGCGGATCTCGATCAACTGCAAGCGGCTCTGTCGCCCACGCTCAGCGACAACAGTTTACTTTCCCACCTTCCCTTTACCAAGCGGATTATTCCCGCGTGGCTGGCCAATAGAAACCTGGAAGCGGAGGTTTCCGTCAAGCAGGTCAGCGCAGACGCCAAACCTCTGGGTCAATTGGCGGCCCATCTGATGTGGCAGGGCACTCAATTAGAACTCACGAACATTCAGGTGAAGCTGGATAACGGCACGATACAAGCCGAAGGCGCGGTTGATCTCTCCGCCCGACTGCCGCGTTGTCACTTCACCGCCGCCCTGCAGGACTACAGTTGGCAAGGTGCGCTTTGGTCAGCCGAAGGCACTTTTGATTCGTCGGGGCTGGGGCAAACGGCACTTCAAAATCTAAGAGGCACGGGCACTTTCGCCGGCGAAGAGGCGACATTCCCTGGTGCGGAGACCTTCAGTCACTTCTCCGGCCAGTTTGCGATGAACGGCGATAATGATTCCCCTTGGCTGAAGTTGACGGGTGTGGCGGCGCGTCAAAATGAGGAAGATTGGACGGGCGACGGCGCGGTGGATCATGACGGCAAGGTGCATTTCGATCTCACCAGTGGAACGCGGCAGTTACACCTGGCCAGCAATCTCGCCCCCTCGTTAAGAGAAGCGTCCGCACCGCCGGACAGCCACTGATCGCAATCTAAATCGCTCAATACCGCGCAAATTTAGGGGACAGGCAACTCATTCCCGAGGCCGGACCACAAACTTAGAAACCCGAGCCAATGCCCGGAGGCGTTTTTTCGCTTGGCGATCGCCCGCATGCCAACAAGCATCGGCTCCGCGGGCGCCCGGCCAGTGGTGCGCAAGGAATGCACCATCGGTACAGCGTCTCCCGTACCACTAGCGGCGCCGTGGCGAATGAGGCAAGTAAGGTTGTAATGTGCCCTACGGACTTGAGGCCATCGTTTTGATCAGTCGCGCCCTTTCGGGAATAGATGGGTAACTATCCGCATCCAGAGCGTTACCCAGATGTTCATAGTTGTACAACACGACCCGCCGGATAGCCGATTCCAGCCGCGCAGGGGGAATTCTCAGGCGAATCAGGGTGGTTACGGCAATTGCATCGCAAATCAATTCAAGCTCGCGACGACGCGTCAGGTCTCCATGAATCTTCGCGCTTGCAAACTGATCCCACACATACTCGTGCCCAACCTCGTGCGCCGCAAGGGCTTCCAGTTCCTCTGCTGTGAGTAAATCCAATGCCGGTTTCGAGATTAGCAGGACAGCCCTTTCGTGCAAGCCCATATAAGCCTGCGGCACTTTAATGATTTTTACTTCGTACACGCTATTTCGAGCATGCGCCGACAAAAGCTCGTCGATGGCCTGGAGCTTTTTCTTTTGTTCGGCAGTGAACCTATAGACGGCGCCATCCACCGGCAGCATCCGCAAGATCCTAGCCTTATCTATCCCGCTGATAGCTGCCGGGCGGCAGGCGTCCAGATCTAGATAGCGAACGTTCTGAGCATCCGGGATTGAGCAGGTCTCGCTCGCAACAGCCGGTAGCATGCCGGATGCGGCGAAAAGAATGAAAGCACGAGACGCTCGAGATCGTACTAAACTGTTGAGATCTAGCCACGAAACTTCCATGGGACGAGCGTGCAGCTGGTCCGAATCAGAAGTACTTTGAGATTGCTAAGCGTTCATTGAGTTTTCACGAAGAGAGTTCTTAGGAGCTTATGCTGAGCCCATCTGGCGCCGTTTACACGTTTGGCTCCTGGCGGCTCGATGTCTCAGCCAGGACGCTCACTCGTTCCGGAGCGCCGGTCACGCTGCCTCCCAAGACCTTCGATCTCCTCGTCCTGCTGGCTGGCAGCGATGGGCGCCTTCTGAGCAAACGCGAATTAATGGAAGCGTTGTGGAGCGGAGCTTTCGTGGAGGAAGCTAACCTCTCGTTTCAGATCTCATCTCTCCGTAAGGCGTTGGGCGAAGAAGCCGCCTCCTGGATTGAGGCTGTACCCAAGCATGGATATCGATTCAAGGCCCCACTGGGACACGTAGTCGACCAGCAACAGCCAGCGGTGTTTGAAAGTTCGGTGGCCGACCCTAGGCCCGGGCGGCCTGCACGACGCCGAATTCCTGCGGCCATTCTTTTTTCCTTGGCATGCGTTGTATGCGCGACGACACTCGGCTGGTACTTCATCAATCGGAGCAGTCCGACAATTCAACCGGCCCATCCCCGATTTGCCGAGCGCCAGATCACGGCTAATCCGCCGGAAGACTGGGTGACGGGGGCCGCCATCTCACCGGACGGTCGATACATTGTCTATAACGATCAAACAGGACTGTATCTGCGGCGGCTCGACTCCTCAGAGATTCGCGCGATTTCGCTCCCGCCGGGACTGCGGGAACGGATTTGGGACCTTTCCTGGTTACCAAACGGCGGGGAATTACTCGCTGTCGCGAGTAGCCAAGAGGGCACGGCTCTGTGGAAAATTACCGCCATGGGAGAGGCCGCCCCCAAATTGCTGTACCGCAATGTCTGGCAACCGTCGGTGTCTCCGGATGAGAAGCAAATAGCTTTCCTTCACGCGGAATCGGGTTTGGGGGACCGATTTCAAGGGATATGGGTCGGAGGCATGAGCGGTGAGCACCCGCGAAAATTGATCTCGACCAGTCAAACCGAATCCGTTGTTAGCCCCGCATTCTCACCCGATGGTCGCGCAATCGCCTATGTGAAGATTTCCAAGGTAGGGCCGGACTCATTCGCCACGGCCATCGAAGTCCAGCCTACCGCTGGCGGCCCCTCCAGAGCCATTGTTTCCGACCTGAGCTTCCCTAAGTCCAGCTTTATTTGTTATCGCCCCGGAAGCGGGTCATCATGCCTGAGTTGGTCACCCAATTGGACACTCGTCGTTACCGTTGTTGGCGGCGCGCAGGCAGCGCCGGCGCAGCAGCAACCCAGCCTCTGGCAGGTTCCGATCGAACGGGAAACTTTGAAGGCTGCCGGCAAGCCCGAGCGACTGGCGGGCGGGACCAAGTGGGGGCCCCTAAGCCCAACGAGCACAGCCGACGGCAATCGCGTCTCGTTCCTGAGATATGACACATGGGACGACGTGTATGTGGCTGAGATTGGCCCGGACGGCACAAGCGCTAAGCCGCCTCACCGAGTTACCATCGACAACCGGGGGAGCCACCTGAATGGCTGGACGGCAGATAGCAAACGTATCCTTTTCAGCTCCGATCGAAATGGCAGGGGACAGATCTTTGAGCAGGCGCTGGATAGTAATGTTCCCGACATAGTCGTTCAGGCAGCGGAAGACGACTGCAGCGACAGCGTGCTCAGCCCCGATGGGTCATGGCGGCTCTATCGAGCATCAATTCACGCATCCTCGAATGCACCTTCCACTTCGTCGCGGCTCATGCGCCGTCCCGTCGAGCCCGGTCCCGCCGAACCAGTCTTGCTATTTCCTGATTCGTGGTGGAGCTACGCATGTGGGTTAGAGCGGGGCGCCTCCTGCATTCTGGCGCAAGGCGAGGGTCAGCAGGTTGTGTTCGCCTCGTTGGATCCACTTCGGGGCAAAGGTTTGGAAGTGGGCAGAATAGAATGTGCGGATCACGACTGCTTGAACAGTTGGAACATCTCACCGGATGGCTCGAATTTGGCGCTGGTAACAGACAATGGCCCGATCAAGATTCTCTCTGTGAGAAGCCGGCGCCTGCACGAGATTACGCTGCCGCCCCGGTGGAAAATTCTACAGTTCGTCGCTTGGGCAGCAGACGGAAAAAGCCTCTACGCGACCTGCTGGTCTCCAGATTCCTTTGACCTGATTCATGTGAGCCTGACGGGCAACGTGACACCCGTATTCCACAACGGCCATCGGCTGTGGCTGGCAAACCTTGTACCCTCTCCCGATGGCAAATACCTGGCTTTCGAAGCCGGGACCTCGGATAGCAACGTCTGGCTTCTTGAAAATGGAAGCAGCGACAGCAAATAGCAGCCGATCCAGGTTCCGCCACTATGGCGTGGTCAGAAACCGATCCGGGCCGTCATTCTTTGGCAACGCTCCAATCTGCGTCAGCAAGGCGAGTTGATCTATGCTGTTCCATGCTTCAGCGATTCTGCCGCCTGCAATTCGCGCGATGGTCATGGCGGTGAACGAAACGCGCCGGCCGGTAGGCGTCGCGCCCAGACCATCGCCTGTATGCGTACCTTTTACGAATAGGCGAGCAGCCACTTTGTCGCCTTCGGCCAACATGTCTTCAATGGTGACGTGCAAGTCTGGCAAGGCCCTGCGCACATTTGAATAAAAGGCTTTGAAAGGGTCGGGACCTTTTGCGGCCTCGTGGCTTTCGCCCAAACCAGTAGCGACCGTGTCGGGCGCACGCAATTCGTCTATGCGATTCTCACGACCCTGGTTCCAAACTTCCTCGAACCATTGCCTGATGAGAGCTTTGTTTTCGGCCATTTTTGAGGAGTCGGCATTCATGAGACACAATCGTATCAATCCTGAAGCCACTATATGGCGGCCGCTTGATGGCTGGTTAGCGGTGATTCGGCAGCGAAGAGTGAGTCGCTTTCGTCAGTTGAAAAATCGAACCCATTTGAAGGAGCGGCGGGGCGGCTGGTGTGTGTGGCGGCGGAGCGAGATTGTCGAAGAGCCTGGCTCTCTTCGCGCTTGCGGAGGGTTTGGAGGCGCGTGAGTTCGGCTTGGTCCTTTTCCATGCGGCGGTGGAGGCGGGCTTCCTGGACGTTGAGATTGCGGATGGATTTTTCGTACTTGAGATAGGTTTCGACTTGGATGAGTTGAGCGCGACGAGGTTCGGGTTGATCTTCATAGAGCTTGGCGAGTTCGATTTGACCCTTGAGGAGGATACCGGTCTCGAGGTTCTTGATGCGGGCGATGCGCCAGGTGGAATCGAGCAGGGATTGGACGAGGGCTTGTTCTTCGTCAGTGGCGGGAGCGAGACGTTTGTTGTAGAGATCGAGGAGGTGCTGGTATTCGGCGGGGTCATCTGTGGGCAGGAGGACGGTTTTGCCGGTGAGTCCGTGTTTGAGGGCGTTTTTGCTGGAGATGGCTTTGCCGGCTTCGGTGACGGGACCAGTGGAGAGTTGGGCGTTGGCTTGATTAGCGGCTAGCTGGGCTTCGGAGATGGTGGCGTTGCGCTTGGCTCCGTAGGCTTCGAGTAACTCGCGGTGCTGAGCGAGGGTGGCGTCGGAGAGGTGGCGGTGCTCGGGGGCCAGGAGATGGCGGGCGAGGGGTTCGGGCTCGGGCTTGGCGGCGAGGATGTCTTCGATGGGTTGGATGTCGGGTGAATTGGTGGCCTGCTCGGCGGCGGGCTCGGGATGGCGAGATTCGAGGTAGGCGTTGCGGCGGGCGAGGCGCTCGACTTCGCGGCGGTCGGTGCGTTTGGACATGGTTTGGGCTCCGTGGTTTCTGAAATGGAAAAGGCCCGCCTGAGGGGATGCCTCAGTGCGAGCCTGATTGACGGTAGCAGAGGAAAGTGCGATTCCGAACCATGAAGAAAGGGCGAAGAGGATAAGTGTTTTGGAGTGTTGGAGTTGCGGGCGAGAAATTTATTTTTTTGGGGTGTTACTGGGTTTTTTGGGAGGGACGGGGTGGGGGTGAGCGTGGGGCGGCAGTGTCAAGCAATTTGTGTAAACGGTTTTGGATTAAGTAGCGTTTCTGCATTCCCGTGATAGCTTACTCAGTGCCTGACGGAGGACGCGTAGCTGTTCGTGCAAGACACCGCTGTGAATACTGTCTTCTGCAAAGAGGAGCATTTCTATTGGCCACACCAAATCCTGGCCGCACCAAATCGATCGCGTGATCAGTCTCAAGCATGGTGGCTCATCGGAATTCGAGAATTTGGCCTACTGTTGCTTAAGGTGCAATGCCTGGGAGGGAACGAAATTGGCTCGCTGGATGGTAACCGCTTCGTTCCTCTATTCAATCCGCGGAAGGGTCTTTGGCAAGACCATTTCATTATGGGGGGATTTGTTATTGAGCCTTTGACGGCTGAAGGGCGAGTGACAGCACGACTGCTGCGCTTGAACATCGATCAGCGTCTTGCGGAGCGAAGAGCCATCGAGGGGGCTTAAGGCCGCCGCCAGTCAGTCGTTAAGCCCCTTGCCAGCCAGGATTTGTGGAATGTACTTATCTACGCGCGATGAGCGTGTAGCAGATTGTTTGGCAGCGGCAATCTGGTAGATATAGCCTTTCTGACGACCGGGCGTAAGAGCGGCAAAGGCTTTGTTCAGAGCGGGATCTGTAGCAAGCCGTGTTTGCAGCTCTCCCGGCAACGTCATCTCAGTCGCTTTCTTGCGCTCGACCTTGACGCCGGACTTCTCCAAGTCAATGGCTTGCTCGATATAAGCCTTAATGGTGGAACTCAGGCGTGTGATGTCGGCAAGGGAGCTGAAGCGTAGCTGGCGCGGTGTCTGCATGTGCTCTCCGATGCGAGAGAGTAGCTTCCCGGAGTCTTTCAGCAGAGCGCCTTTGAAGAACAGCAGGGCGATGTAGTTGTTGAAGCGTTGGATGAGGACGATGTTCTTACCCTCGAATGTAAAGCAGGGTTTGCCCCACTTGATCTTCTCGAGGAGGCCGCAGCTCTGCGCGATGCTTTGCAACTCCGCGGTTTCCTGCGGGTATTGGTGTCGCGGGTGCTCCATAGGAGAGTGGCGTGCGCGAGGTTTGATCTGTTTTGCTAGTTTCTTGTTTGCTGCTTTCTTCGGCATAGGGGGTGGATTACCAGGTAGTCCGGCGCCTTGAGCAGGCGCTTCGCGCACCAGCTTACAACAGGATGGCTGCGGCGTGAGGGGAAAAAGCGCGGCTTAAGTAAGATGCGGGCAATGTGCCGTGAATCAATGGATGCTGCTGATGCCTTGGTTTGTTGGCTATCGAAGTAAGCTCCTTGCGAATGGTGGATGGCATGTGGGATGCGCGTTTTTCAGTATATATCCGGTTGGGGCCCAATAAAGCTCAATGAGTCAATAACTTGCAACGGCAGGGGGATGACTGAGGCAAGCTGGTCGAAGTAGGTCTTTCCCGTACTTGATAGTAGTTCCTCAGTTCCGTCCAATCTCAAAACGGCAACTGGGAGTTAACTGACCGTTAGCACACAGCTTTGAACTGCCTCTCATCTCTCGAGGCGCCACCAACATGTAACCGGGAAGGCAGTTTCTCTGTGGTGGGCGTGATAGCTGATAGGGCTACGCGCCGTCGGCTCTTCCTAGCAGCGCCAGACGCAACATTCACTACGGATAAGATAGTTGACTTCGATTCTATTCAGCGAGACAGGGAGCGCATGGACGTAGGCGCGAGCGACCAAAACGGATTTCATTCTGCTGAAGCAGCCGCGCTTGGCTTCTACTATCAGGCGTTCTTCGCTTTGCTCACGCTATTAACCCAAGATACAGACAATGCGACAGTCGGATTGGAAAAACTCGACGATGTAGAAATAGCGGCTGATGGCCACACACTGCTTTATCAACTGAAACACTCGATCAAAACCGAGCCAACCGCAATTGGCCTAAAATCCAAATCTCTCTGGAGCACAGTCAAGGTCTGGGTCGACATTTTGCCTACTTTGGTGCTTTCCGAGACAACGCTTCACCTAATCACCGTTGGTACTGTTGCGAAGGGCAGCCCTCTTACGGCGTTGACCGATCCCGACGCCGATCGCGGAAAGCTTGTTGCGGCAATGGTAAAAGAAGCAGAGCGCGTTGTCAAAGCCCGCGAGTCAGCGGAGAAGAACAATACTCCGCTGCCGTATTCAGACCGAGTCGGGGGATGTGTGGCGTTCCTACACCTCGCCTCGATTGAACGTTTGAATTTGGTGCGCCGGATGAGAATTCAACATGGTAGCCCAAACATCACCGCCATTGAGAGTCTCATCGCAGAGCAGCTGAAAATCTTACCTGCTGACCAACGACAAACGGTTGCGCAGCGTTTGATTGAGTGGTGGGACCGGCAGGTTGTCTACTCGCTTTGCGGCAAGCGGGAAAGGGTACTCTCACGAGTTGAGCTACAACTGCAAATCAGCATGATCGTAGGTGACATTGAGCAAGGTAAGTTACTAGCTGATTTCGAAACTTTAAGCCCACCAGAGGATTACCAGCCAGACGGAATGCTCGCCCGCCAAATTAAGCTTGTTGAGGGCAAGCCGTCCGATCATTCAAGGGCGCTTAGGGAGGAGTGGAAAGCGCGCGAGCAACGTTCCAAGTGGCTGAATAGCAGTCCGGCTATGAGATCTCTCATCGTAGGCTATGACGACGTATTAAAAGAGCACTGGTCAGATCGGCACGAGCAAATGGTCGAAAATTGTACTGGACTTGAACACAAGGAAAAATGCACATTTGGGTTGAAAATTCTGCGGTGGACACATGAAGAGGCACCTTGTGTGGTGCGTCCAATCTCTGAGGGTTGGAATGCCGCTTATTATGTGCGGGGTAGCTATCAAGTTCTGGCCATTAACCGGGAAGTTGGATGGCATCCTGAGTACCGCGAATTGCTCAAAGAGGAGGAGTGATGATTGCACACGACGTTTATTCGGAGACAAATCCAGCTTTTTGTGCGTGTGCTTTGGTTGCTTTTACGAGAGCGTTCATCACCGTTAATGTCAGCGGTCCCGAGCTTCCAACTGTCTATTTGTCACTACCTGTCGCGTTGTCAGGAGATTTGGGCGGGTCATTTGCCGGAACAAATAGAAACACGGGTCTGCTCGAGTGGCTAGGACGAAACCCGGAGGTTCAGATCGGACTCGCCGCGCGTCTGAACGCATCGTTGGACATAGTCACTGAGTCAATCCGTTTCGGATGTTTCGCGAGAGCCCTTAGGCTCGACGAAAATGCCCGGCTTCTTCCGGGTGATCGGAAGTGGAAGAAGAGTGCCATCACCGCGCTGAGCGCAGAACCAGCCGAGGTTATAAAGCGCGCTGAGCGGCTAGGTTACTGGTTCGGTATGGCAGGATCCACACGCAGTGTGTTCGACATGATGGGGCTTACAGTATGAGTCGTTGGAACATTAAGAACATCTTTTTCCTTGGTGTCTCGCAGCAGCGCAGAGACGTGACCTTTGATCCCGGAGTGGTCAACATCATCACCGGTGCATCAGGTACCGGGAAATCCACGTTGATCAAAGCTATTGATTACTGTCTTGGCGCGAGCAAGTGTGAGCTGCCGGCGCATGTGCGTCGACGAAGCGTCGCGGTAGGTGTGAAGTGGATTTCCGGCGATACCGAAATGATCGTTAGCAGGTTGATCCCCCCTGTAGGCCAGGCATCGAGCACACGGATGTTTGTGACGGCAGGCCGCAATCTTCCACTGCCGGGGAGCGTGGATGACTTAGATGGAGCGACTAACGTCGAGGCAGCAAAGGCATTCATTGAGCGAGCGTTCGGAATCGGAGATGTTCCTGGGGAGTCGACCGTCGCAGGCGACGTACGTGGACGCGCTACCGTTCGTCACGTGACACCGTACCTCTTCGTCACTAAGGAGGTCATCTATAGCGAATCCGTCCTTCTACACGGTTTGGAAAAGTCGGACACGGCTTGGGACATCATCGCAACAATGCCGTACTTCCTGCGAGCGATTGAGGAATCTACCGGAATCGACGAACAACGTCTCCGGCAGCTGAAACGGGTTCTTGAAAAGGAAGAGGCCAAGGAGCGCGGACGCGCCGCTTCCGAGAGCACGTTCAAACGACGCGCGTCGGGTTTGTTACTGGAGGCACAACGAATAGGGATTGCCGCCGAAATTTCAGAAGAGGCATCCGAAGCTTCCCTTGTGCGCCAGTTGGAGATGACTTCCAGGCTCCAACTCGCGTCAGCGTCCTACCCGGACGAGAAAGAGCTTGGAGCGCTGCACGTACGTAGGCGCGAACTTTTGGAGCAAATAGGGTTAGCGCGGCGCAAATTGCAGGCAACGCGAATTGCGATTCAGGAAGCAACCGGTTTCGAAGGAGCGGTAGCGCAGCAACGCGCGAAGCTGATGTTGGCCGAGCACCTCCAAGTTCAAGATATTGCGGAGGTTTGTCCGATTTGTCAGGCACCTTCCGACCTAGGTCGGGAAACAGCTCTAGCGTTGCAATCGACGTTGAGGAAAGTGCGTGCAGAGAGCGCAGCAATTGAACGAGTCAAGCCGAGATTCGTCGAGTACGACCGTAATCTTGACGAGACGATTACCGGACTGAATACAGAGTTGCGCAGAGTGGACGATCAGATCCGGAGTTGGCTGCGCCAGAGTGAGGAAACCAGTCAACTTGCGGACGTCGCTCAGCTTCAAGCACATCTCTTGGGACGAATATCGTTTTTCCTCGAGACGAATTGCGAAGAATCCGTCGAAGCGGGCCGTGACCTAAACGTGCTTAGGGCTGATATCGCTTCCTTGGAAGCACGCCTTGATAAGGAAGCGAAAGAGATAAAACTCCGCCGGGCGGAGAGCAAGATCTCCCAGTTTGCATCTGAAGCTTTCTCAGAATTGCCGACTGTCGCTCCATGTGTTGGATCTGAACTCGAGTTTTCGTCTCGAAAACCAGACGTGTCGGTGGTCGAGGCGGGAACGGGGGCAATTTTGCGAATGCCAGACGTGGGCTCGGATCAGAACTACCTTGCCATCCATATAGCGCTTGCATTCGCTCTCCAACATTACTTTGAGATCGTCGAAGCTCCCGTGCCCGGCTTACTTGTTCTTGATCAAGTTAGCCGGCCGTACTTTCCCACTCGCGGAGAAGATCAAGATGAGACTGAAATCGTGGGGCGCGAGGAAGATGACGATGTTCAGGCTATGCGCAAGCACATTGATTTCTTATTTGCTGAGACGGCAAGGCGATCGGGTTTGCAGGTCCTACTCATTGAGCATGCGTATTTTGCCGATGATCCGCGATATGTCACCGCGACCAGAGAACGATGGACTCGCGCGTCACACCGCGCGTTAATCCCGTTAGACTGGCCGACACGGGCCGACGCTTGAACCGAAATGCGGGCGAACGAGTTCGATCTCCCAACGCTCATCGATCTTGATTAGTTCTCGCAAGTCGGCATCGCGACTGAAATCTGCGCCGCAGTCCACGCAGCAGATGCCAGGTCACTCGGTGGGGTGTGGACCGCCAGGTCTGCCGCGTGATCACCAGATCGCGCCCCTGCCCACCCGAACTTCGCACCCTGCCGCCAAACCAGACACGAAACAAAGCCACTGACGACATCACTGGAATGTTGTATCCTCACTCGATGCGCTTAGTTCTCCCAGCCCTGCTGATTCTTTCCTCCATTTCCCTGCTCGCGCAAGTTCCTGACACCGTCCTCGCCGAAAACGACGTTGAATACTCAGCGGTTGGCGCCAGCCAGACCATGGACATCATCCGCTCGCGAAAGCCCGCTGGCAAGCCTGTTCCAGCCGTTTTGCTGGTTCATGGCGGCGGCTTTCGCGCTGGCTCCAAACAGAGCTACATTCCGATGGCTATCAGTCTGGCTGAGCACGGCTATGTGGCAGCAAGCGTGAACTACCGGCTGGCCCCGGCGTATCCATTTCCGGCCGCTGTGCAGGATGTCAAAGCCGCGGTCCGGTTTCTACGCGCGAATGCAACCAAATACAATATCGATCCCGGCAAAATCGGGGCTCTAGGCGGTAGTGCGGGTGGGCATCTGGTGCTGATGCTTGGGCTGACGGCGAACGTGCCGGAGTTTGAAGGCTCCGGTCCCAATCGTGCTGAATCAAGCGCCGTGCAATGTGTTGTGGATTATTACGGCCCAACGGATTTTACGCAGTCCTATGCGAAGTCGGTGGACGCGGCCGAGGTGCTGCCCTTGTTTCTGAGTGGCGATCTCGTTCACAACCGGCCGGAGCATATGCGCGCCAGCCCGCTGAACTGGGTAACGCCGGATGCTGCGCCGATATTGGCCATTCACGGCACCGCCGATACTTATGTAGCCTACGAGCACTCATTGTGGCTGATCGAACGGTTGATTGCGGCAGGCGTTCCGGCTGAACTGGAGACCATACCAGGCGCGGGCCACGGCTTTAAGGGCGCCGATGCGAAGCGCGCCGATGAACGGGCGCTCGGCTGGCTGGACAAATATCTGAAAGCAAAGTAATCAGTTAAGCAAAAATGCCATCGTGTACATTGCCAGCTGTTTCCGTCAGCCGGAAGTCGCGGCCAAGCGAAGTGTCGTTAGCACCTTTCGGCTTTAGCGGTAAGTTAGCAGCTAGGTTTATCATTTTTTCAACGCCCACTAGCTAGAACCGACCCAAACGCCCACCCTTTCTCAGTAACACGATATTTCGAAATCAACGGCATCCATGCTAGCGTGCTACCGTTCAAGCCAGAAAAGCAATGTGCAAGCGCGCCTACTCGCCCCTGGGTTTTTTCAATTTCAACGCTGGAGACAATCAACTCCAGGCCTGATGAGCGTTTGCGGGTACCCATCCTTTGCGCTACGCCCCATCCAGCTTCGATAAACGGAGCCGAAACATCTTCTGCGAGTGAACATTACGCAAAGGCAATAGCAGGCGTTCCTTGCCCACGAAGCTAGCAACGTTTCAGAATCGTGGCCAGCTCTCATTATTGTGCACGTCATTGGCAGCATTCCATCAATGCTGACGGTTGTCCGTGGTTACCAGCGAATCCCTCGGCGGCCGCTAGTTGTGTTCAGGTTCTGACAGGTTTGCCTGGTAGGCCGGCAGCACGTCATCCTCACGCGCGATCCACGTATAAACTGTTGGCAGCACATAGATACTCAGCAGCAGCGTAGCGCTCAGGCCGCCCACGATCACGATGGCGAATGGTTTCTGGGAGTCGGATCCAATGCCATTTGAAGTCGCCGCCGGCAGTAATCCGAGAGTAGCGACCAGGGCCGTCATCATAATAGGCCGAAGTCGAAGCACCGCCCCTTCAATGGCCGCGTCGTGTACTGAGTAGCCCCTGGCACGAAGCTGGTTGATGTACTCAATCATGATGACTCCGGTTTCCACCGCCACGCCAAACAGAGCCAGCATGCCGATACCTGCCGATACGCTGAAGTGAGTGTGTGAAAGATAGAGCGCAGCCAGTGCTCCCACCGGGGACAGCGCCAGGCTGATCATGGCCAGTGAGGCCCATTTGAATGAGTTGAACATGGAATAGAGCAGGAAGAAGATGACTGCCACGGTGATAGGGACAATCAGTGCGAGCCGTGCGTTGGCACGCTTCGCACTGGCATATTCACCGGCCCATTCCAGATAATAGCCAGGCGGAAGTTTTACCTTTTTTCCTACCGTTGCGATAGCCTCGTCGACAGTGCTACCCAGGTCGCGGCCCCGCACACTGTACTTCAAGGCAACATAGCGGCTGTTCTTCTCGCGGTAGATCTGGGAAGCTCCATCGCGTAACTCGATGTCGCAGACTTGGGCCAAGGACACGCGTTCGCCAGAGATCGCCAGTAAGCGAATGTTGGCAATGGCTTCTTCTGTGGTCCGGTAGTCTGCCAAGTAACGAACAACCAGGTCGTAGCGTTCTTCACCTTTCAGCACCTGGGTAACGGCATTGCCGCCAACCGCCGTCTGAATCGCGTCCTGTATATCTGCGACGTTCAACCCGTAGCGGTCGGCCTTTGAGCGGTCAACAGTCAAGTTCAGGTTTGGCTGACCGATCACTCGAAACAAGCCGAGGTCCTGCACACCTTTGATTCCCTGCATGAGGCGGACTATTTCATCGCCTTTGGCTTCCAAGGTCTTTAAGTCAGTGCCGAAGATTTTAATAGCCAGTTCCCCCTTCACACCACTGACCGCTTCTTCCATGTTGTCTGCAATTGGTTGCGAGTAGTTCCAAAGCGCACCGGGAATTTTTGAAACTTCGCGGTCCATCGCCCGAATCAGCTCTTCTTTGTCCTGACGGAAAACCGGGCGCCATTCTGCCTTCGGCTTTAGATCCACAAAATATTCAGTGTTTGAAAACAATGAAGAATCGGTTCCATCATCGGGACGCCCAATCTGGCTGACTACTGTTTTGACTTCCGGAAAGCTGGCGAACATTCGTCTTGCCCGGAGCATGATCCGTCCACCTTCGGTCGGCCCCATGCTGGGAGCTAACGTGCCACGGGCCCAGATTGCTCCTTCATCCAGGTGAGGCAGAAATTCAGAGCCGATAAAGCCGCCTACCATCAGGTAGACAGACGCGCCCAACAACACTGTTGCGGTTCCCACCACAATCAAGCGCCGAACCAGCGAACTCATCGCCCAACCAAGCGAACCACGGTAGCCGCTGATAATTGCTTTCAGAACGGGATTGTTCCACTCCTTTGTTTTGGGTCCGAACATGAGCAGCGCCAACACTGGCAGGATTGAGAGCGAAAAGATCAATGCACCGAGCAGCGCAAAGGCTACGGTCAGCGCCATGGGGCGGAACAAGCGCCCTTCCACGTGTTGCAGTGTGAAGATGGGCAGATAAGCCACAATGATGATGGCTCGCGCGAAAAAGACCGGGCGCTGCACTTCCTGAACCGCTTCGCGAATGATTTCGGTGATCGTCTGCTCTCCGCGACGGTAAGTGCCTATATGCCGGAGAACGTTTTCGACAACGACCACCGAGCCATCCACCACCATTCCAAAATCGAGCGCACCGAGAGACAGGAGGTTAGCCGGGACATGATTCAGGTCCAAGCAGATAGAAGCAAACAGCAGCGCAAACGGGATGGTCAGCACCACAATCAGTGCCGATCGCAAATTTCCCAGAAATAGAAATAGAATGATGGAAACCAGCAGCACGCCTTCCGCAAGGTTGTGCATGACTGTGTGGGTAGTGAAATGCACGAGCTCGCTGCGATCGAGAAACGGCACGATCTTCACACCCGGGGGCAGAACGTGGTTGTTTAGTTCATCCACCTCGGTGTGCAGCGCGTTTAACATGGCATCGCCGTCCGCACCTTTTCGAAGCAGCACCACCGCTTCAATCGCATCCGGATCATCCAGCACCACGCCATCCTGGCGATGAATGGCTTTCGCTATTTGTCCAAGGCGGATTTTGGGACCTTGGGTGACCACCCCGATATCACGAACCAAAATTGGTGTGCCATTCTGCGCCTTGAGAACTGTTTTTTCGATGTCGCTGACATTCTTGAATAGTCCTACCTCGCGGACATTGACCTGCTGCGAGCCGTCCTGGATGAAACTGCCGCCCGCATTCACATTGTTGTTTGTGAGTGCCTGGTCTAACTGCCCGAGGCTCAGGCCATAGGAAATCAGTTTGTTCGGGTCAACCCTTACCTGGTATTCACGCGTAGTTCCGCCGAAAGTGGATACATCCACGACGTCCGGAACTGATTTCAACAGTTTGGTAATCTGCCAATCCTGCAGAGATTTCAATTCCATCAGGTCATACTGCGGATTGGTGCTCTTCAGCGTGTACCAATACAACTGGCCCACCGGACTGTAGTCGGGTCCCATGGAAGGCTGTAACCCAGCGGGAAGCGTCACTTGCGAAATCCGCTCCAGAACCTTCTGCCGGTTCCAGTCGTTCACGGATTCATCGCTGAAACTCATTGTGACAACTGAGAGCCCGAATTCAGAAATGGAGCGAACGGTGGTCATACCCGGAATGCCCGCGACCTGTACTTCAATGGGAATGGTGACCTGCTGTTCCACCTCTTCCGCGGCACGCCCGGGCCATTGCGTGATCACCTGAACGTAGTTGTTCGCCACGTCCGGATAGGCCTCCACCGGCAGGTTCTTGAACGAGATTGCACCCCAAGCCAAGAGCATGGCCGCAACCACCAGCACCAGCAGCTTATTCGCTAACGAGTAATTGACGAATCCGCGAATCATCCGAGCTTGATGCTCGCCTTCAGAGTCGACTGATACGAGAAAATCTTAAGCAACCTTCCGCCTGAATCCTTCAGCGGCCAACCAGCCACCAGAGGCGATTATAGCTGTCTACTTGTCAGACGGCTCGAGCAGCTCGGGTTTCGTACGCGGGAAGTGTGTCGCCTTAAGACGATGCACCGAAACCTGTGCCCCAATGTGGTCTCGCTGAAGTTTCTTTAAGCTTGAACCTAACGGCCTCAACGCAAAGCTATGCTGCTGCCATCACCTCAAGACGTCCAATTAACACCCCACTGCTGTTTCAGTTCTTTTGGGATGGTAAAGGTTGGTCGGTTGCCGCCCCGTTCCACCAATACGATTGAATTGATCAGCAACTTTCCAAGCTGCTCAGCGATAAGCGCCATGGCTTGCGCGTTGTGAGTTAAATCGGACAGTGCTTCACCGCCGGCCTGCAACGGCAGAGTCAGCGCGCTACTCAGACCGATCTGTTCGAGCATCGTTTTTTGGATGCCGAGCAGCGAAGCGTGTTCATCACCCAGAAAGTAGCGGATCAGCAGGGCCGGCGCTCCGTCGAACAGGTTACCCGGCAACTGATACTGAATGGATTCAACCAGCGCTTTGGTCATCGATATGCCTTCCGCGCATGAGGCAAATTGCCGGCGTGCAATAGCGGCGCAGAGTGCTCCGGCGGATCCGTTGTCGGCCGGGATCATGTCGTCGCGCAATCCGAGCTGGTGGCCGACGATTTGCCAGCAATGCAGGTAAGCGGTCCATTCGTCATCGGTGAGAACAATGCCAAGGCGGCGTAAACCCTCGAGCGAAATCCACGAAAAAGCCATCAACGTGCCGGCCAAATCTTCTTGATTCACGGGCTTCCCGAAATCCGGTTTCCAAGTAGGTTGACGTTCTATCAAGTGGCGAACGGCGGCGTGCATCAACCGCACCTTTTGAAGCGTCCGGCGTGCGCGGCCTTCTGGGGCGGTTAGTCCGCCCTCCGACATCACGTCCACCAGCAACTGGGCAGTTTCGAGAATGCGCCGCGTTGAGTTTCCGCTAAGCCGCCCAGTCAAAGCGAGCACCTGCACACCCTTCCTTCCGGCATAGCAGAATGGCAAGGCATAGCAATGCAGTACCAGGATTAGGCGCGGACCATACTTCCAAAAGATCTGCTGAGCGATTTCAATCTTGCCCATATCGGCCCAATCCGGCAACTGATCCAGTTGCTGAACGTAGTCGGCGACGATTGGGGGCAGAGTGGACGGTTCAGGATACTCGTTGAGCACCAAGCTGCGCATGAGCGAGTTGACTGAGTCGATCGAATTGTTAGCGAAGAGATTCTCGATGACACAATCGGCAAGTGGATCTCCAATTTGACGCATTGGTTCAAGGAAGGAATCGGTCCAGTTGACTGAGGTTTGAAAAACTGGTTGCACGGACCGCGATTATACCGAAGGGAGTGGTTGCCGCGCCTCTTCCCATTCAGATTATGTCAGCGGCGCGGTGAGCTCTGGCGGCTTTCCACTTTACCCAGAAGATGGTGAATTTGGATGCAGAAGTACGATACTCGTCGGAGTCTTCCGGCATTTCGTACCCTGAAGTCGGCATCGCAACTGTAATCCGAACCAGATTTTATTCGCTCTCGATATTTGAATAGATCGCGAATCATGCAAGGTGTCCGCGAAGACGACTTCGAGGGTGTTTACTGGGCGCCTTGGGCTGATTTCAACCGTTGTGAAAAACCGTTGATCGTCTCACGCCGGCCCCGAGAGAACCTATCGATTATCCAAGATCCGGAGCATCTGGATTCTATGGTAGACTCGCATGCCATGAAAACGTTGGCAGTTCGACTTCTATTTGCAGTGCTGTCGATGGTGGCCTTTGCAGCGGCGCAGGATAGCATTCCGCTCTATCCCGGAACCCTATCCGGCCCGACCCAGGATAACTATCCCGAGAAACAATACTTCTCCAAGGTGTGGAATGAAGACGTTGTCGCGAACGTCACCCGGCCCACCCTCACGATGTTCAAACCCTCTCCGGCGTCGAAAAATGGTACGGCGGTAATCATCTACCCCGGCGGAGGGTTCATGGCCCTTTCTATCGCAACCGAAGGTACAAGCGTGGCCAAATATCTAGATCTATGGTGAGAAATTCGCGCCCGGCATTCGGGGCGACGCGCATCTGAAGACGTTGCTTAAGCGAACGGGCAGCAACTCGCTTTCCGATTACCTGGAATCTACTGCGCAGTCGCCGGTAAGGCAGAAGGACAGCGCAGAGAGTGTGAACGAGAAATCTTCGGAGATCCGCTACGCTTCCGATGCGCAGTTCAGGGCCGCCCAACAAAAGACGAGCAAATTGCATGCCGGTTTGTTCCGCCGCCTTGCTGAATAGTTGACCTGACAACGGCGATTGCCCTGGAACACGTACCTTCTTTCTGACCCGCGAACAGATCGATATGATTCACCGGGACCAGGTTGAAGGTTGGGGCGGTTTACGCGGGATCCGTAACGAAAATGCACTGGAATCTGCCATGGCCCAACCGCTCAACGTGCATTTCTGCGGCCATGGCGACCTTTATGAAATCGCTGCCGCGTACGCCTTCCATATTGCGGAAAGCCAGGTCTACTTTGACGGCAACAAACGGACGGGGGTACAGGCTGCCCTTGATTTTCTTGAAATCAACGGAATCGACACGACCCCGTTGCCAGAGCTAGCCACGTACAAGGCGATGATCTGTGTGGCGAACAATGAGATGGATCGATCGGGCTTAGCTGTTTTCCTGCGTGAGGCTTTAACGCCGAGAATCTGAGCGTTTTTATTTGGGACGACTGGGCGCGCAACCTGCGCCATCCAGGCCTGCGGCCCAGGCGAATCCGCCTCTGATCTCCTCGATATGGAGCGGCTCTTGGTAAGTGGCGGCGGAGTGTCCTAGAGCGGAATAAAAGGCTCGGCCTTTTCCGACGCAGTGTTTCCAGATGATGGGGTGGTCTGCGCCCATTCGAATGTCTTTCCAGAAGATTTTCGGTTGATAGATCCGTTCATCGAGAGTGGCCAGCACGGTTACTCCGTTGGCTCTCGGACTCTTTTCGAAGGAATGCCATTCGTCTACTCGGGTCCAATCTTTTGGCAAGCCGCGGGTGGCGGGATCATTGGGGTCTTCGATGTGAATCGCGATTCGTGTTACTCGCTGGCGCGAGCTAATTGCACGTGACTTAATGAATTCGCATACTGCGCGACACCCTTATACAGTGCCTCGGCAATTTTCTGTCGCTCGTCGGGACGGCGCAGTTGCTTTTCATCGCGCGGATTGGAGACAAAACCAATTTCCGCCAGGATGGACGGCATGGTTGCGCCAATCAGCACGAGGAAGGGCGCTTGCCGCACGCCGCGGTCGTGCACAGTCCGGTTGTTCTTCTGCTCGGCTGACTGCAGAGACGATTGCACTTTTAGGGCGAACTCCCGGGACTCTTCGCGCTTGGTCTGAAGCACGGCCCGGTGGAGCAAATCGCTCAGGTCCGAGATAGAACTGCCGGCTGTCGCGTTCTCTCGCGTTGCCAGGTCCAGGCCGCCGCGGTCCGAAGTCAGGTTGAAGTAATACGTCTCAACGCCAGACGCTGTGGGCTCGGGTGATGAATTCGCGTGGACAGAGATAAACAGGTCGGCTTTCTGATCATTCGCGATCCTGGTGCGCTCTTCCAGCGGAATGAAGACGTCCGTCGATCGGGTATAGATGACCTCCGCCCCCATTTGCTTCGTGATTAAGGCGCCGAGCCGCAGAGCGACATCCAGGACCAGATCCTTCTCCCGCAGTCCGTTGGGTCCGATGGTGCCACAATCATGTCCGCCATGCCCGGCATCAATCACGACACGCGCCATCTTCAGACCAAAGACACGAACCAGTGAGCGGTCCGTGGGAATGTCAGCCACAGTCCCCACACTGGTTGGCTTGCTCGCGGCGCTGGGCATTTCAATTTTGGCCGGCGTTATGACGCCGGGCGCGGGAGGCGTAGAAACCGGTGTCACGGAAGCCGCCACGAATTGAGGAGGCTTTACGGTGTTGACGTGGTGTGGCGGATGATACGCGTCATTCGGATCATCGCCGTTAGAGCTTGTGTCTTTTGAACTCGTGTTTTGCGATGCCCGGTGGGTCGCCTTGCTGCGCGGCGGTGGTAGCGTCGCCTCAATAATGTCTGCGTCCACCGGGCGTGCTTGCGCGGTCAGGTCAATCTTGTGCGCTCCCGTAAAAGACCTTGAGGCAGAAAGCTCCGGTAAACTTGTGCCCTTGGGCCGCACCTCAATCATCAGACGGTCGGGGTTTACGAGTTGCGATGAAACTACTTCAGCCGGACTATCCAGATCGAAAACAATGCGCGTCTTGGTTCCTGTCAGGCGGGCCACACGGATCTGACGGATGCGATGGTCTCCTACCGGAATCACCTGCATTTTGCGTTGTGCGGCGCTGGGCGCGTCTAAGCCGGTGAGGTCGAAGAAAATGCGATTCGGGTTTTCGATTTGTTCGGAGTAGAGCTTATAATCGCCGGACGTTTCAATAGCGACTCGAGTCACGTCTCCGAAAGACCAAAAACGGATCCCCTCGACATGAGGTGCGCCACTGGCTGCGTTTGTCTTCTCAGCCCGTAGGTCAGGCGAGATGGCAATCACGACTGTGGCGAAAAGAAACGCAATTCTTCGGGGGAGAAAGAACATGCGATTTGGTCCATTAAGTGCAGAGACGAGACAGGCCTCTCCGTTTATACCCTTGTAATCATAAGAGTATCACTGACTTGAGCACCATTGCGAGATAAAACCGAGCGACGAAGACCGGCACTCACGAACGACCGAGAATTCGGGAGAAGAACGCCTTCCAGTGCCATTTGCGCTCCTGACACTCAGGTCCTGGCGCAAACATTAACGTCTTTGAGCCGCGTTCCACCCCCAGAGACTGAAGCTCGGCTCCCGGCGCCGTCACGTTGACGGTGACAAAAGTCTGGCAGCCGTCCACGGATGCCACCTTCCAGGGCGGGGTGATTTTGGGGTTTGGGCCCCAATCCTGCATAAACCGCCTGAAGTCGTAATTGGGGCAAGGGGTCTTATCCGTACAGCCCCAGTCGTGATAGGCAGCCTGGTATTGGCCTGAATTCACCTCGCCCAGAAAGTGTTTGACAGTCCGGGTCTCGAAGTAGTCATGAAGCAGAAGGTAGGAACCCCAGACCAGCAGAATAACCGCGATAGCGGCCATGATCGATCTTTTGATGATGCGATTCCGCTGTTCCTCGCCTGCTCCGTAAGACTGCAAATACGAGCCCATAGGTCCCCCGCCCTTTCACTACTGAGTGACCGGGTAAGCTTTGTCGTAAGCGGCTGTCGCCTCGGCCGTAATGTCCAATGCAGGTTTGAAGTAGATGGTGTTGGTTACATCCACTACTACATCCAGACCTTTCGCTTCCGCCAGTTTCTTCACCACGTCACTCATTTGACGTCCGGCCTTGCCCAGAATGTCCTGGCGCTCAGCATTGACGTCAGCCTGTAGATCCTCTCCCAGGCGTTGTAGTTGCTTCTGTTTTTGCGTGAAGTCGGACCGTAGCTGAGCCTCCTTATCGGGCGGCAGGTTGGGCTGACCGGCCTGCTGCTGAATCGTCCCGAGTTGCCTTTGGAGGTCATCTATGGCTTGCTGCCTGGGCTTATACTTACTTTGCAAAGCAGCCTGCGCCTTTTGGATCTCCGCTGTATCAGCCACTGCTTTGGCGGCATTGATAATCGCCATCTTCACTGGCCCGCCCTGTGCGTGCAGCGAAGGAAGAGAAAACGCCAAGGCGGTGATACAAAGCAGAGCACTCCGAACTTTCGAAGACATCAGTGAACAAAACTCCTATAAATTGAAGGGAATACGCGATTATCAGGCTAGCATGCGGGCGTAAAAGCTAGAGAATTCGGCCCTGCGAATCGATGCTGAGTTCGCGGTCCCGCCACTTGACCTTATTTCCAGCATAAGACGCTGCCCAAACGGTAAAAGAGTACAGATCCCAGAGCGGCGATAGCCAGGAAAGCAGCGCAATGAACGGGCTCTCCAAAACCAGGGCCGACGAGAGCAGGCCCGAGATCAATCGCAACGCCAACAGGAGAACCGCTATAGGCCACACGCCGAGCGCTATCGCCAGTAAAGCCCAAAGTCCGGCATGCGTGATGGGCAGCCCCAGATAGCCGCTCTTGGTCATTCTGATGGTGCGGGCCCAACGTAGTTGATGCAGCCAAATGCCCTGCCAGGAAGCGCCGGCCAGTGAAGTTTCCACCGTGTACGTGGATAGCACTGATCTCTTGCCGAGAGAGGTAATGCGCGCGGCCAGTTGATAATCGTCGGCGATAAAATCCGCAATAGCGGCAAAGCCGCCGACCGCTTCGAAGTCCGCAGCCCGGTAGGCCAGCGTTGAACCGAAACCGAATTCGCGGACGCCGAGAGTCTGGGCCACCAGCGCGCTTGGCATGAAGTCCGTCATAATTCCGAGCGCTTCCCAGGTGGCGGGAAGGTTATGAGGCTGCACCCGGTAAGGACAGGTGACCACTCCAACCGCCGGATCGGCCAGCGGAGCCGTGACCCGCGCCAGATAATCGGGACCCACCTTGATGTCGCTGTCGTTCACTACTCGCAGGGGATAACAGGCATGCAGCGATAACTCCTGCAGTAAACCAACCTTGCCGTTCCGGGTTTTTGGTCCTCCGGTAATGACGCGTATGGGAGCATCGGGGAATTGGGATTTCAGGCGCTCGACTTCGGCGAGAGCCGGATCGCCGGGATCAATCGCGCCGAAAATCACCTCATATTGTGGATAGGCTTGCTGAACTTGAGAAACAAAGGCCGGGTAGGTATTCGGATCAAGCCCCTTCAGCGGCTTCAGAATCGAGACCGGCAATTGTTCCGTAGCAGTGGGGGTACGAAACCGCCGCGAAATATGGAAGAATTCAGAAGCTATGGCGAGCAACTGATAGGCGATGGCCGGCAGAAATAGCAGCCATAACAAATTCACGATTGCCTAACGAGCCAAAAGGACAACGCCGCTGAGAACAAGCAACGCACCCGCCGCGCGCCGCACGCCGACTTCCTCTTTGAGCACGAGCTTCGCCAGGATAGTCTCGAGCACGAAAGTAGCCGCCGACGCGGGGACAGCAAAGCTGAGCGGCGCCACCTGTACCAGAGCCATGAATGCGAAGAACGAAATGGCCATGCAAACAATGCCCAAAAACAGGTAACCCCGCTGGAAAATGAGCTTTGTGATGTGCCCCAACCCACGTGCGCCCACGGATTGTTCTCCGCTGCGTTTCATTTCGTAGCTTTGCAAAAGGTCGCCGAGTACCGTGGCCACTACGATGACTGCCAGTAAAATCCACTTCATCTTACGCACCTCGTATCGGGCTTGGTGCTTCCTACCAAAGCAGTACCGGCAAAGATCAGCAATGTGCCCATCCAATGAATCGGAGAAACAACTTCAGCCAGAAACCAGACACCCAACACCGCGGACAGAACGTATCCGGCGCTAGTAATCGGCACTACAAAACTGAGATCCGCCCAGCTCAGCAGCGCCATACGCGTAAGGAGCCAGGCGATAAGAAGCACAATTCCCAGTGCGACAAACGGATTCAGCATGGCACGAATGTAATCAACCGGATTCAAGCCAACCTCCGTGTTGATGTGGCGCATACCCCAAGTCAAGCTCAGGTTTCCGAGCGCGTTTAAACAGACCACCAGGCCCGCTAAAGCGAAAGTCCTATAGTCGCGGGAAGCGCCAGAGACAGCTAGGTCAGTCTCCTGTGCTGAGGACAGTGGGGCGATCCTTTTGCTCCTTCTGCTGATCTTTTACGTATTTCCGGCGCTTCGAGCGGAGAGCGAGATATTCACGAGCTTCCTTGTAAAGCCGGCGGCGGTCTTCACCGTTGAAGATGGCCTTGCTTACCAGGCGGAAAGCTACCTTGGGGCGGAAATAGAATTCGCCGTAGAAGCGCTCTACCCAGTCCACCAACTCGCCTTTATCCAGACCCGGATAGGTGTAGTTCGGCAACTGGTGGCCGGTGTCGTCTGTCATGGCGTCCAGCGTAATTAAGCCGTTCTTCTTGACGTGATCGTAGAATTCGGTGCCGGGATAGGGATGCCCGATGGAAACCTGGATGGTCTCGACATCAAGCTCCTTAGCAAAATCAATGCTTTTGCGAATGGTCTCGCGAGTTTCGCCAGGCAGGCCGACAATGAAGTCGCCGTGAATGGTCAGGCCCAGCTTTTTGCAATTTGCGGTGAAGCGGCGCGCCATATCGATGGTGGCGCCCTTTTTGATGTTCTTAAGAATCTGCTGATCGCCTGATTCGTAACCTACAATCAGCAACCGGCAGCCGGCATCTTTCATTGCCTTCAGCGTGTCGTAATCCGTGGTGACGCGTGAGGTGCAGCTCCAGGTAAAGTTCAGCTTCTTGAGCTTCGAGCAAAGCTCAATGGTGCGGGCCTTCTGGTAGTTGAAAGTGTCGTCGTCAAAGAAGATCTCCTTGAGGCCAGGAAAATTTTCCAGTGCATAACGGCACTCGTTCACGATGTCATCGGAAGAACGCAAGCGCCAGCGGTGGCCGGAATGAGTCTGGGGCCAGAGACAGAAGGTACACTGCGCAGGGCAGCCGCGGCTCGTATAGAACGACAGGTACGGATGAAGCAGGAAAGGAACGTTGTAGCGCTTGAAGTCCAAATCACGCTTGTAGGTCTTGGTTACCCACGGCAGCGCATCCAGATCTTCAATCACCGGAGCGTCGGGATTATTTTGGAATCCGCCATTCTTGCGAAACACAACGCTCGGAATTTCTTCGAGCGGCTTGCCTTGTGCAAAGTCGCGAATCTGATAATCGAACTCGCGCTTTACTACGAAATCAATGGCTGATGAGGCGCGGAGCGTTTTTTCCGGCTCGATAGTTCCTGGAGGGCCAACAAAGGCGACCTTCATTTTTGGATTCAGATCGCGCATCATTTCAGCGATCTTCACGTCCACGTTGAAACCCGGGGTAGAGGTAAACAGAACCAGCAGTTCGAAGTCAGAAGCCATCTGAACCGTCTGGTCTATGGAGATTTTGTGCGGCGGAGCGTCAATTACTTTGCTGTCCGGCAGCATGCCGGCGGGATAACATAACCAGACCGGATACCAGTAAGATTCAATCTCGCGCGACGCCGGCCAGCGGGAACCGGCCCCACCATCAAAGCCTTCGAAAGAAGGCGGGTTCAAAAAAAGCGTTCTCATGGACTCCCTTAGGCGTTCCTTTACAGATTACTTGGTTAGCCCCTTAGACTCAACCATTTACAGGCCATCGGCTATTCGACAGGGGCGTACTGCCTATTCCCGCTATCCAATGGATACGAGAGCTCACCGCTAAGACGCACGAAAAATAGAAAAGACTACCGATAGTTCCCGAATTGGATTTTGTAAATTACGGAAAAAACGAAGCCGGGGCGAGCGTCGGGCTGGCAGGTTGTTCCATCTCAGACTTCTCAGCTGTAGGGCTGGAATAGGCAACACTCAAGTTTACCTTGCCCACGAGCCGGGTTTGAATAATACTGTTCATTCGTGCTGGAATTGCAGATCCATTCTGGATTGCAAACGCGCGTTCGAACTCGACCTTTTGAAAAAAGACGCTTGGGTTTTTAACGAAACGGCCTTTCTCGTACACGGGCAGAGATGTTTTGGCATCCAGCCACATTTCACCCTTAAATAAGCCTACGCGTTTCTTGCGAGGTGAAAGCTGAAAGATGTAGACATCCTGCCCCTTAGCAACGAGCTTCGCGCCCTTGAATTTAAATTTGTAGTTGGCGGGAGTAATGCCCAGATTGCTCTGTTGCTGCTGACTTTCCTGTTCCGCCTCCAGATAGCGCGCAATCACCTGGCTCTTTACGCTGTTGTCGCCCTGAAACCCGAGCACATGATAAGTGATCTTGCCGAACTCGGAAATCTTGCGAAGAGCCTTTAGGCGGCCGTGCACATTGAGTCTTGGGACTGAGGCGTCAATATCCACTTCCATCGGTTCCGACGCCTTCGAGTCCACTTTCGTCGCCTGAAGGTAGCGAGTGATAATCTGGCCGCCCTGGCTGTTGGGATCGTCGCTGGCATCGGCCATATCAACCGCTTGCGACGGAATGGCCAAGAGGAGTGCTAAAGCAACAAAGACAATTGAATGCTTGTGTCTCAAGGTAGTTGAAAATCTGTACAGGTGAAGGGTAAGTTTAACAAACCGTCCGAGTTGATTCGCGGCTCGCCACCTTCCCCTCTGCGCTTTAGATGAATCCACCGCGCCGCGAAGTTTCGGCTATTACTGGAGGCTGAATGGCAACAAAGCCGGGGTGAGTGGTCTCTGCGAGGTGAGGTCCCCAGCAGAAGCAGTTGCAGTAAGCTGGTGCTGCATGCAGCCGGAAGGAAGCGAGGCTTTGAACAACACCGGAGCCCAGACCAGACGTCTTCTTCTCATCGGTTTTGGCGGTCTGCTCTTGCTGCTGGCTTTCCTGGGCGTAAACGCGCTTTCTGTGCTGAGCAGGATTCAGTCTCAAAACGAAAGCATCCGCCGGGATTACGTAAACCGCGACCGGATACTGGAGGCTCTCCGCTCCGACATTTACCTTTCGGGCACGCACGTTCGAGACTTCCTCCTGGAGCCTGATCTGGGCCAAAGCGAACAAGATCGAGTTGAGCTCAGTTCCGATGAGGCCCGGGTAGGGGCGATGCTGGCGGCTTACCAAGGAGTCCTACGCGGCGAGGAAAGGTCCCCATTCGAGCACTTTAAGTCTGAAGTTCAAGCCTATTTCGATTCTTTTCTGCCAGCTTTGCACTGGAGCCCTGAACAGCGAAAACAGCTTGGGTTCTCGTTCATGAAAGAATCGCTGCTGCCCCGGCGTATGACGATTGTGCGGCTGGCGGATCAGATCAGCCTGCTGAATCAACAGCAGATGAATGCCGGCAACGAGCAAGTAATTGCCCTATTTTCTAAATTCAGGTCTGATCTGACGCTGTTGCTGACCGCAACGCTGATGGGCGGTCTTTTGCTGGCAGGCGGGAGCATTTTTCGAATTCTTCGGCTGGAAAGCGTATCCAACACCAGATTTGCAGAAGTGCTGGAGGCGCGGAAAGCTCTCCGCGACCTTTCCGCCCGCCTGGTGGAGGTGCAGGAGAGTGAGCGGCGTGCCTTGTCGCGTGAACTGCATGATGAGGTGGGTCAGTCCCTGTCCGCTCTGCTGCTGGCTCTTGGGAATGCGGCTAGTATGATTCCGCCGAATGAGCATCCGTTGATCCGTACGCAATTGCTGGACACACGCCGGCTGGCCGAGCGCACCGTGGCAACTGTCAGAGACATGTGCCTGGCGCTGAGACCATCTATGCTGGATGATCTGGGATTGATTCCGGCATTGGAGTGGCAGGCTCGGGAAATATCGAGAACCAGCGCGCTTCACGTAACCGTGCAGGGAGTTACCTCTTCGGCGGAAGATCTGTCCGATGAGCAAAAAACCTGTGTATACCGTGTGGTTCAGGAAGCGCTTCGCAACGTCTTGCGCCACGCGAAGGCAAAACAGGCTCAAGTGATACTGACCGAGGCGGATGACACAGTTCATCTAACAATTCAGGATGATGGTCAGGGTTTTTCACCGGTCAGAGAAAAAGGTCTAGGCTTGCTGGGCATGGAGGAACGGGTTAAGCATTTAGGCGGAGTTTTTCAGGTGCGGTCCAGCCCCGGACAGGGCACGGCGATTGAGGTGTCTCTCCCCAAGGGCTTCCGAGAATTCAGCAGAGAGGACTGGCACGTTGATCAAGCTTCTGCTGGCTGATGACCATACAATACTGCGGAAGGGTCTGCGGCTGCTGCTGGAACGCGAGCCCGGCTTCAGCATCATCGCCGAAGCCGACAATGGGCGCGAAGCTATCAGCGGAGTTGCAGCCGGGCAGCCGGACGTCGTGATCATGGATATCGCCATGCCGGTGATGAACGGCATTGAGGCGGCACAACGAATTTGCCAGGAGCATCCTAAAACCGCCATTATCATTTTGAGCGCGCATTCTGACGAGGGCTACGTAATGCGGGCCTTACAAGCCGGCGCGCGCGGCTATCTGTTAAAAGATTCCGCCGACCATGACCTGGTACAAGCCGTTCGGGCCGTGATCGCCGGCAAGTCTTACTTCAGCCCTGCAGTCAGCCGGATACTCGCCGACGATTATCTGCGAAAAATTCGGCAGCAAACGGCGGAGGACCCGTATCATCTGCTCACGCCGAGAGAGCGCGAAATCCTTCAGTTAGTGGCGGAGTTGAAGTCAACGGCGAAAATAGCCGAGATATTAGGCGTCAGCCCGCATACAATTGACACTCATCGCTCGAACTTGATGCAGAAGCTGAAGCTGCACAGCGTGCCGGAAGTCATTCTCTACGCCGTCAGGAGGGGCATCATCAAGTAGCGGTTGAGCCCGAGGTGAAGTTCCACTTCTAGCGCCCGGTTAAACTGAAACAAAGTGCTAGTCACCATTTCTTCCCCTTCCCCGCAAAGGCCAAAGTGGCTGCGGGCGCCGGCTCCCGTTGGTGAAAACTATCGCGAACTCAAAGCTTTAGTCACCCGGCTCAACCTCCACACGGTTTGTGAAAGCGCCGCCTGCCCGAACGTGGGCGAATGCTGGAATCGCCGGACGGCCACCTTCATGATTCTGGGCAATGTTTGTACCCGTCGCTGCGGTTTTTGCGCTGTTCAGAAGGGCGCGCCTTTAGCCGTCGATTATGACGAACCCCGCCGCGTGGCTGAAGCTTGCGCTACGCTCGGTCTGCGCTATGCCGTGATCACGAGCGTGAACCGGGACGACCGAAAAGACGGCGGCGCCGAGTTGTTCCAGCTCACCATCGAAGCCATTCACGAGGCAATTCCCGGCTGCAAAGTGGAGGTGCTGGTTCCGGATTTTCAGGGTTCGCATCGAGCCATGGAGACGGTCATGAACGCCAGTCCCGATGTGCTGAACCATAACACCGAGACGGTTCCTCGCCTGTACCGCCAAGTGCGGTTGGGTGCGCAATATAAGCGCTCGCTGGACATGCTGAATTACGCGAAGCAGGTGCGGCCTGATGTGCCCACGAAATCCGGTCTGATGCTCGGATTGGGCGAGACCGAAGAGGAAGTGCTTCAAGTTATGAATGACCTTCGCGACAGTCATGTGGACATTTTGACGCTGGGGCAGTACCTGAGACCTTCGCCCAAGCACCTGCCCATCATGCGGTACATTCCTATTGCGGAATTTCAGGAATATAAAGAGGCGGGGATGCGCATGGGATTCGCACACGTGGAAGCCGGGCCGCTGGTTCGGAGTTCTTACCATGCGGATGCTTCGGAAGAAGCAGCCAACTCTGTCAGCAAGCAGTAAAAGTGAGCCGAGCGGCGTCACTTGAGGTCACAGGATCACTGAGGTCGCCAGACTGATCTGTTTGTGTGCCGCTTGGTCTTCCACGATGATGTGGCCATTTTCCATGCGAACGTCGTCGACCCTGTTCATACCTTCCGGAACCCTTGTGTAGAACACAATAAAGCGGGTCGTGATTTTGGATTTTGCCGGGAGCCAACGGTAAGTGGGTGCGCCAAACATGCTCCCCATGCTGACTGCCTCGCGCCTCGGCACATCGAACGGCTGGGTGCCAAACTCCATGCCGCGGGCGAATTTGCCGGTGGCCGGAAAGTACCCCCAGTATTGCAGCCAAGGGTATTCGGATCGCCTGAAGATGTAGCCTATGAGCAGCCGTTTCTTAGGGTTCAGAGCGGTAGTCCATTCGAGTTCACGAGCCGTGTCGAGCAGAGTCGTTGCGTGGTCAATATAGTGGGGATTTATGGGTGTTTGGCGGAGATCAATGGCATCGCCGCTCAGGCTGGGAGCTAGCGGCCAGGTGAAATCTTTCCCCGGCGCAAGCCTGCGGGTATTGGCGTCGCTAGGCTGGTCATAAGTCCGAGTTTGCGATCGAGAGCCGGATAAATCCACCACCGTGACACCTGATTCGAGGAACGGCGCCCCGATAGTGGCGTGCTCGGCCCAATTGACGGGGCGATCAAAACCAAGCAGATTTTCGACTTCGCTATCCACTAAGACAACGTTCTCTCCATCTTTGATCTGGAAGGTTCGGGTGAATACTTCCTGAACGATGGGAAGGGTGGCGCGCAGACTCACAGAGTTGGCGGGCCCTTCACGGTGTGTTTTGATTTCAAAAGTCTGTGAGTGGGCTTCTCCATGCATTGACAATCCGGCAGCCTTTTCTTCGGGCGATACGGGACCGAACCCATCGACGCAGACAAACAGCCCTGCGCCTCCGTCGAAATGCGGATTGCCGCCTAACTCCCGTTCCATGCGCATGGGATTCCACAGAGGGTTTAGTTTTTCCGCGTCGTCCTGAAGGACGATGCTGGCGAGCGTGCTTCCCTTCACCATGAGCGTGAGCGCCAATTTGTCGTTGGAGAGTGTAACGGCGGGAAAGCCCTCGAAGGTGGCGTTTTGCGCCGGTGATGCCTGAGTCGCTAGGGAAACAAGCAGTAGGGCGGCGGAAAGTTTCGGATGGGTCACGCACGCGAGAATATCATTCTGCTTGTTCTTGAAGACGGCAGAGCAACGATTCAGTAAACGGGCAGTGAAATCACAGCTTCGCAGCCGGGGCCATCGATCGCGTTGCGTAGCGTCACGGTTCCGTTGTGAGCTTCGGCGATCTGCCGGCTCAATACCAGTCCGATACCAGATCCGCCCCTCTTCGTTGTGAAGAACGGCACAAACAGATTCGCGGTATTCGAAAGCCCGGGACCTTCGTCGCGCACCACAATCTCCACCAGCGCGCCGTTACGCTCATGCCGTACGTATACCCGGCCGCCGGTCTGTTGGGCTGCATCCACGGCGTTTCGGATCAGATTAATGAGAACTTGCTCCAATTGATCGGCATCGCCTGGAATGGTGATGGGCGGACATTCTTCGAAGAAGACTTGCATGCGCGTTTCAATCCGTACGGCTCGGCGCAACAGCGCGTTGACCTCTACCGCTCCGAAGCGCGGCGCAGGCAGCTTGGCCAGCCTTGCATAGGAACTCATGAAGCGGCTGAGCGACTCGGACCGGGAAGCAATCACGTTCAGGCCGCGCGCCATGTCGTCTTCATAGTCGTCGGGTCTCGGCGTCGTTTTCAGGATCGATTCCAGGCTTTGCGCGATCGACCGAATGGGCGTCAGCGAATTGTTCAACTCATGACCCAATACCCGCACAATACGCTGCCAGGCCTGCAGTTCCTCTTCTCGCAGAGGCCGCGTCAAGTTTGTCACCACCAGCAGCTGATGAGGCACACCGCCTTGCCGGAACATGCTACGGCTAATACGCCAGCGGCCGGTACCGCCCCCGAAGGTTCGCTGAATGGTCCGTTCCATTTCACCTTCGAGTAATTCAGCCAAACCAAGCGTCTGCGCATCCAGCGCCATCAGGCGTTCCGCCGGTTGGGCCAGCAACTCTTCGCCCGCATGGTTGACCAGCCGCAAGATGCGGTTAGGATCGAAGGCAAAGATGGCAACTTCAATTTCCTCCATCACCTTGCGAAGCAACGCGGTGGCTTCCAGTGCGCCGAGCCGTTGATCACGCAAAGTGGCAGCCATAGCGTTCACCTGCTGCATGGCTTCGCCTAGTGGATCGCGCGGATCGCCGACGCGCGCGCGGATCGAGTAATCACCCTCGCGCAGCGCCTCCAGCAAATTCGCCAGCGTCCGCAAAGGCCCGGCCACGCGTCCGCGCGCCGCAAAGCAAAAGCTCAACCAGGAAATGCCCAGCGTCCCATCAATCAGCACTTGCAGCCGGGGTTCAAAGTGGGCGTTATACAGCAGCAGCCCGCAAACAGCCACACCGGGAAATCCTCCGGCCAGCGCCAGGAAAAGGATGCGATTTTCGTGACTGATTTTCACTTACAGACCGAAGCGTTGCAAGCGGCGATACAAAGCGCTCCGGCTCAAACCCAATGCGCCTGCGGCCTGGCTGACATTACCGCCATACCGCGCCAGCGCCTTTTTGATCAGGAACGCCTCCACGTCTTCCAGGCTCATGTCTTCCATGCGCGGCGTTCCGCTTGCCATACTGCTGCGCAACGCCAGGTCCACGGCCTTCACGCAACTGCCCTGCGCCATGAGGACCGCGCGCTCCACCACGTGGTTTAATTCGCGCACGTTTCCCTGCCACGCGTGATTTTGCATCGCCTCCAGCGCACCCGGGTCAAATCCGGCCAGGCCCTTGCGGTAGCGCCGCGCATGCACGGCAAGGAAATGCGTCGCCAGCGGTCCAATGTCGTCCTTACGTTCGCGCAGCGGCGGCAAATGAATCTCAATCGTGTTCAGCCGGAATAACAGATCCTGCCGGAAGCGCCCATTCTGAACCTCCGCGCCGAGGTCCGCGTTGGTCGCCGAGATCACCCGTACGTCTACGCGCTTGGTCTTCGACGAACCCACCCGCTCCATTTCGCCGATTTCCAGAACCCTCAGCAGCTTCGCCTGCAGATTCATAGGCACGTTGGCGATTTCATCCAGGAAAAGTGTTCCGGTATCCGCCAATTCGAATCGCCCCACGCGGTCCATCTTCGCGTCGGTAAATGCGCCTTTCACATGCCCGAACAATTCACTTTCAAACACGCCTTCCGCCAGTCCGCCGGCATTCACGGTCACCATGGGTTTGGTGGAGCGGCTGGATATGGCATAGAGCGTGCGCGCCACCACTTCCTTGCCCGTGCCCGGTTCGCCGGTGATGAGGACATTCGCATCAGAAGGACCCACCCGCGAGATCAGCTCCAGAACGGGCTGCATGGCGTCCGACCGTGCAATCATCGTCGGCAAATTCTCGCCGCGCAGCAACTGGTTTTCAAGTTCCAGCCGGTGGCCGCGGCGCAGCGCCTCACTCAATTCAAGCTGCGTGCGAACAATGCTGGCGAGCCGCTCATTCTCCCAGGGTTTCTGAACGAAATCGCGAGCGCCCCGGCGCATGGCTTCGACCGCCAGTTCCACCGAACCCCACGCCGTCATCACCACCACAGGAAGCATTGCGTCCAGCGACTGAATCTTGGCCAGCAGTTCCAAGCCCTCTTCGCCGGATGTGGTGTCCCGGGAATAATTCAGGTCGATGACCGCCAGGTCGTAATCGCGATTCTCAATCGCATGCAGAACCTGCTTGGGCGACTCCACCGATTCAGTCTTGTAGCCTTCGCGCTTCAGCAGCAGGCGGAGCGCTTCCAGCACATCCGGCTGATCGTCAGCGATCAGAATGCGCATCTGAGCGGGAACAATCTTCATGCCGCGGGCTGCTGCGCGAGCCAGCCATCTTCCAGAGTAGATGATGCGATTGCCGTATTCCGCGTTCTTCTCGTTGTGCGTTACCTGTACAATCGTGACGCCTTCTTCATTGAGCTTTTTGAACAGCTCCATGATTTCCTTGCCCTGGCTGGAGTGCAGGTTTCCGGTAGGCTCGTCCGCCAGTATCATTCTCGGATTGGCAATCATGGCGCGTGCAATGCCCACCAACTGCTGCTGTCCGCCCGAAAGCTGATTCGGGAACAGATCCTTCTTGCCTACCATGTGAAAGCGGTCCAGGGTATCGCACACAATGCTCTGTCGTTCGGAGCGCTTGATGTTGCGATAGGAGAGCGGGATATCCAGGTTCTCGTAAACCGTCAGCGAGTCAATCAGGTGATAGCTCTGAAAGACAAAGCCGATATAGCGCTTATAGATTTCAGAACGGTCTTTCTTGTTCAGCTTATGGATGGCGTGGTCCAGGAAAAAGTATTCGCCTGTCCAAGCCGAATCATGCATGCCCAGCAGGTGAAGCAGAGTGGACTTCCCTGCCCCCGACGGGCCCATGATCGAGACAAACTCGCCCTCTTTAATGTCGATATTGATCCGGCGAAGGACGTAGTTCTTGCTCGCGCCCTGCTCAAAGAACTTTTCAATATTGCGGAGTGAAATCACTTTATCTACTCATAGCGCAGTGCTGTGACGGGATCCACGCGAGCCGCCCGCACCGCGGGCAGGAATGAAGCTAAGCCGGCAATACCCAGGACCAAGATAACGGCCGAAAAGTAACTTAAGAAGTCCGCTCCAGTGACACCATAGAGCAGGTTCTTCAACAGCGATGACGCAAAGAACGCGGCCAACAGCCCCGTGCCAAGTCCCGCTAGAGCCACGAGCGAGCACTCGCCCAGAATCAGCCGCAACACTTGTCGCCGCTCCGCGCCCAATGCGACGCGTATGCCTATTTCGCGCGTCCGCTGTTCCACCGAGAACGCCAGGACTCCGTACAGACCAATTCCCGCCAAAACAATCGCCAACAGGGAAAATGCCGTCAACAGTCCCAGCAGGAAACGGCGAGACGCCAGCGAGTCTCCCACATAATCGCTCAGTGGTTGCACTTCGCTTAGCGGCAACAGCGGATCGAGCGAGTGCAAAACCCTTCTAAGCTCAGCGATCACTGAATCCGAATTGCCGCGGGTACGAATGACGACGCTGGCACTGTCCACTCCATACTGCGGATGGTTGTAGTACATCATCAGCGGCGCGGGTTCGTTCAAGCCATTGCTCTTCACGTCGCCCACGACACCAATTATGGTGGAGATACCGTCGGCGGGGCCTCCTTTGAACTTCCTTCCCACTGCATTCTGGCCCGGAAATAGCGATTGGGCGAACGACCGGCTAACGACGGCGACAGCCGGGGAGTTCTCGGCCTCATGGCCGTCAAAGGTTCTCCCCGCGACCATCGGGATGCGAAGGGCCTTGAACAGTTCCGGACTCACGCCCATCTGATCGCTATAAAAGCCCTTGTCGCTGCCTTCGGGTTTGATATCGCTTCCGGATTCAGCGCCGCTCATCGGCAGCATGGTTTGAATTGCTGCCGAGTCAACATCAGGCAGAGCCGAGATTTTGCGCAGTAAATTCGGCCAAAAGATATTAGAGGCGTCGTGACTGTAACGCGATAGCGGCAATGAGATGCGCGCCGTCATCACATTCCTGGCGTCAAAGCCGGGATTCACATCCAGCAATTTAGTGAAGCTATGAATCAGTAGCGATGCGCCACTGAGCAACACCACGGCCAGAGCAATTTCGGTCGTGACCAGCAATCTGCGCAAGTTGTTTGCGCCGGCGGAAGCGCTGCCCTTCGAACTCTCTTTAAGCCCCTGTTGCACATCTACTTGAGCCGAACGAATCGCTGGTACAAGGCCGCTGAGCAAGGCTGAAAGCAACGTCGCCGCCACGCAGAAAGTGAGCACCTGCCAATCCATTCGCGGCGCTAAAGACGACGGCAAGTCATAGGGTGAATAGGTTGCCAGCATTCGCAGTCCCTCTTGCGCCAGAAAAACGCCAAGCGCGCCCCCGGCAATAGCAAGCAGCAGGCTTTCGGCCAGCAATAAACGGACGATTTGCCAGCGCGTTGCGCCCAGGGCTGCACGAACAGCGAGTTCGCGCGTTCGAGCCGTGCTTCTCGCCAGCAAGAGCCCAGCCAGGTTCGCGCAGGCAATCAATAAGAGCAACACCACAGCGCCCAACAAAACCAGAAGCGCCGGCTGAATTTTCCCCACAAGATTTTCGTGAAAGGCCGAAATAATCGCATAATGGTCACGGCTATCCGAATGGGCCGCGCCGATGCGCTTGGCAATCATATTCAGTTCCGCGCGTGTTTCGGCCAGGGTCACATTCGGGCGCATCCGGCCCACTCCTCGAAGCCAGTGGTTGCCATAGGTGCCGGCAATGCCGCTGTCCGTCGCATGCTGATCCTCCAGGAACTCCGGCACCATGAAACGAGGCGTGACCCAAACCTGGATTTCGGCTGAATATCCTTCATTGGCGCGCAGCACACCAACTACGCGAAAGAGCTTCCCGTTCAGGTGAATCCCGCGGCCCACAATACCCGGATCAGCTCCGAACACGCCGCGCCAGGTGGCATCGCTTAATACCGCCAAGCGATCATCGCCGGTTTTATCAGTTTTTGCGGAAAACAAGCGGCCCCGCTCGGCATGCGCGCCCAGCACTTCGAAATAGTTGGGCGTGGCTGACGCCGCATGCAGCAACCTTGGTTCCCCGCTGCCCGTAAGCGTCAGTTCCTGCCAGGTGAAGGCCGCCAACCCGGATAAAGTTTTCGATTGCCGCTGGTAATCCAGAAACTCACCCGGCGAGACCGATGCGCCCGGAAACATGGGCTGGTGGTCTCGCATGATAACCAGGCGGTCGGCATGATCATACGGCAATTCACGGAGCAGCGCCGACTCCACGACACTGAATATGGCCGTATTTGCCCCAATACCCAAGGCCAGCGAGGCAACGGCGATCGCCGTAAAAACGGGCTTTGCACGCAAGGTTCGGCTGGCGAATCGAAGATCGGAAAAGGAAGACAAAGTGGAACCCTAATCGCGTTGAAGCGGCACATTCGGGATGCGCGGCACGTCAGGCATCTCAGGCATTTTAGGTATTGGAGGAATACGAACTTGCCTGCCGTTGTCCAAGCGGTAGTAATGAACGGGTCCGCGCATGGTCATAACGACAACGTGTTTGGCACTGCTGAAAACGGCGAGCGCCGCCAGCAGGAAAGCGACTGCGATGATGTCTATATTTTTTCCAATCAAACAGTGACCTCCATGTTTTCCTCCACGACGCGACCGTCGAATAAGTGAATGGAACGGTCGGCATACCGGGCATAGCGCGGATCGTGCGTCACCATGCAAATAGTGGCCCCGCCGCGATGCAGTTCGCGCAACAGATCCATGACCTGTTCGCCATTTTGAGAGTCAAGGTTGCCGGTGGGTTCATCCGCCAGCAGGATAGAAGGATCACCCGCCAAAGCACGCGCAACCGCCACGCGCTGCTGCTGACCTCCCGAGAGTTGCGATGGGTAATGCTTGATACGGTGGGACATCCCCACGCGCTCCAACGCCTCATGCACCTTCTTTTTGCGTTCGGACGAAGGCATGCCGCGATACGTCAGGGGGAGCTCCACGTTTTCGTAGACGTTCAGGTCGCCAATCAAATTGAACGCCTGGAAAATGAACCCGATCTCGCGGTTCCGGATGCGCGCCCGCTCCGATAGTTTCAGGCTCTGAACGGGCTTCGCATTCAGGATATAAGTTCCGGTGGAAGGCGAATCAAGCAAACCAAGAATCGCCAGCAGCGTCGATTTGCCGCAGCCCGATGGGCCTGAAATCGAGACATATTCGCCACGCTTGATATCGATATGGATACCTGATAACGCATGGGTCTCTACTTCATCGGTAACGAACACTTTCGTCACGCCATCCAGGTGGATCAAAGAATCGTTTGTATTCATCGCTGCCCTATATCTCCCTTTTTCAGTCAATATTTCTACGCACACACAGCCGCTTTAGTTCAGCCTAATGCGCTGATAAGAGTCATACTGAGTCATGTCCGAAAGGATTACCTGATCCCCCACATTTAGGCCGCTGACTACCTCGATGGTGTTGACCGAGGCCCGGCCCAGCTTCACATTCACTCGCGTTGCGCCCTTCTTATCCGGGTCGATTTTGAAGATGCCGATGGTTGCGCCCGGCTCGCCAGATACCGGCCGGTCCATATAGACCACGTCGGAGAGATGTTCTTCCTCCACGGTTCCGTCCACGCTCAGTTCCGGCCGCGCACCTTGCGGTAAAGGGCCCAGCAGCGCTACATCGACTCCCACAGTGCCATTCAACGCCGCCGGATCAATGCGGATGACGCGCCCGGGGATAATGCCGTTGCGAGTATCGACCGTCGCATCCAGACCTACGCGCACATCTTTCATCTGTGTTTCTGAAATCTGGAGTACGGCTTTCAGCTTTTTCGGGTCGGCGACCTTGGCCAGAATCGCGCCGGCCGTGACGCGCTGGCCCACTTCTACATCTACTTCCTGCAAAACGCCATCAATCCCGGCGCGGATGGTTAATTGGTCCACCTGCTTGCGTTTGAGTTCGTAGGCGGCGCGGGAACTTTCCGCAGTCACGGTAGCCGCCTCTATTTGAGCCTTGATGGAATCGTCCTGAATGCCCAGCCGCTGCTTTTGGAGAGCCACCCGGCTTTGCAATTCGTTCGCCGAATCCACGCTTAAACGCGACACCAAATCGGCCTGCAAGTTCAAGCGGGTCAATTCCAGATCCCGGTCAGCCGTCAGTTTTGCCTGGGTTGCCTGAGATTCCAACGCGGCGAGAGTAGCTTGCTGATCAAGCTTGTCGCTCTGCAGTTTCACTTTTGTATTGGCAAGGTTCGCCTCGTCCTGTTTCCATTGCCACTCGGCCTTTTCGGCTTCGAGTTCAAGGTCCGGGTCGTTTAAAACAAGGATCACGTCATTGGCCTTCACCGGATCGATTCCGGCCCGCCGCACAATCTGCGAAACCCGGCTTTCCTGCGCCGCGGCAATCCAATGGATTTCTTCAGGAGTCAGACGGCCCAACCCGCGCACATTACGTTCCATGGGGCCGCGACGGACCATGCCCGGGTATTGCTCGCTCAGGTTCACCGTGGGAGCCGCAGGCTTCATCCGCGCGCCGAATATGGTGACCCCGCCGATGGCCGCTACGGCCAGTGTAATGAGAACAACCCGTTTGATTAATCGTTTGCGCGCTACTTCTTTTCCGCGCGGAACATCCATTGCCATCGATGTCAGAGATGCAGTTTGCAGACCAATGGAACAAACCCCGCAAATGTTGAATTTCCTTAAATAATGAGTGCGGGCCGGTGTCCGCTATTGGGACTGAGCGATTCATACTCGCTCACTCCACTCGATGACCGCGAGCGCTACGCTAGGCGTGATGGCCCCACAGACAGTGAGCGGATCATTCCTGGTCATGATCCAGTACGATGTAGCCGAAACCATCTCGCTCGAAGCCTTGCGCCTGCGGCTTGGCGCCGAACCGTCAGCCCGCGAGCCTCGCTTCAGTCATCCAGCGCCCGGGTATGTCCGTTTTGAGAAGTTTCCTGTCGTGGAGGAATGCGAGCCGGTGGCCATCTCAACCGGCGAGCGTTTTCGCTGCCGGCTGAAGTACTTCGAATATGGGGTCATCAGTGCCGAGTTGGAACTGCCGTTCACCGCCGATTTCACGGACATGGTCCTTCTCTCCAGCCGCTGGACATCCGCTACGGAGATTGAAACCTGCACGGCTAACCTTGTCCGGGAGCGGGTTGATCGCTTCAGGAGCGTTTTTATCCAGCCTTATGCTGACTTTCTGAGTGAAGACTACTATATAGTGCGGCTGAACGATGCCAGGGACCAGGACGGCAGCCCGCTCAGCGCCGCCAGTCTGCTGGCCAATTACGGCGACAGCATCGCCCAGATTGTGCGCGGCGAGAGCCAGAAGCTGGCTCCTTCCGAGCGCAATGAAGCCATTCAATCCTGGATGTCTTACTATCCGAATGATCTGCTGGTGGTGGGCTGGGTGGCGGCCCTGGTTTATGACGCTTACGACGGTGCGGCAGCCACCATACAACTGCTTGAATACGCCAACACGCAGTTGCTGGAGTTCAGGCATTACGACGAAGTGCTGTCGCGAGTGCTGGACAACGCCTATCAACTGCTGGAACGCCGCGGGGGCCTGTTGCGCAACTGGAAGATGGCACGGCAGGCGGAAGAGCTGAATACGATTCGGTTGGATATCACTGAGCTTACTGAGCGAACCGACAATTCAATAAAATTTCTGAGCGACATGTTCTATGCGCGGGCGTACAAGATGGCCGCAAAACGTGTTGGTGTGACAGATTACCGGAACCTGGTAGAGGAAAAACTGAGAACGGCGGGCGAACTTTATCAGTTTATGGTGAACGAGTTCCACCAGGCGCGCGCCTTCATCCTTGAGTTGATGGTGGTGGCGATTCTGGTGATTGAACTGATTCACCTGTTTCGGGGCAACAAATAGAAAAGCCGGATTCGGGGATTTGCGCCCCGCACCCGGCTTTAATGTCGTTTGTATCTGAAGGCTGCCAGACTTAGCTGGCTGCGGTCGTTTTCTGCGGACGGCTGGCCTTGATCTTCTTCATATCCAGAGACTTATTCGACCAGTCTTCGGCTTGGGCAATGTCCGCTTTCGCCGCGTCGGGAGTATCTTCCAGATCGGCCTTTTTGCGAAGCAGCAGGTTCATGTAAGACATGGCGTCTTCATTTTCCTTATCGATGTCCAGACACTTCCTCAGGTTGTCGATACCTTCCTGAATGTCCGCTCCATACTTGCTTTTCAGGTCCTCACGAATCTTCGCGTCCTTGATCGGGCCCGTGTCGTCGGCCTTCATGCGCTGTTCTACGCGGGCGGTCTGGATGGGAGTGAACGCCTCAGACCAATCGATGACTCCCAGGTAGTAGTAGGCTTCGGCATCTTTAGGATCAACTTCAATACGCCGCATGTTCCACTTCTTCGAGTCTTCCAAGGCAGCATGCTTTTGCTCCGGAGTGCCGGTGGCGGCATTCTGGAAAGCCATGGAGGCCATAGAGGCCAGCGCGGTTTCGTTCTTCGGGTTGCTGGCCAGCACCTTGCCGAACTCTTGCTTAGCTGCTTCGTAATTCTTTGAGTTATCCGGAGAATCGGCGCCGGGAACCCACTGGCTCATATAAGAGGTGGCGAGATAGAGCTGTGCGTTCTCATTACCGGGGTCGAGCCGAACTGCTTCTTTGAAATGGGTGACGGCCTGTGCGAAGTGATTGTTCTTGTACGCCATCACTCCCTTGTTCAATTCGTCGCGAGACTGCAATTTGGAGCAACCGCCGGTCAGTAACAATCCGCCGCCCAGGGCGGCAGCCAACAACAGCTTGGTCATTTTCATGGTTAGGAATCCCTTTGAATTGAAAAAACTACTGTCCAGCTTCCACCTTCGGCGTCATGAGGCCTACTTTGTCAAGACCGGCGCCCTTGGCATCGTCAATGGCGCGCGCCACCAGTTGGTAATCGTTGTCCGGATCTCCCTTGACAAAGACAACCTTGGTCGCGCGGGTTTTGAAGATATCTTCCAACTTGTCGGTCAGGTCCTTTTCAGCCACCGGTTGGCCGTTGATTTCGTAGGAACCGTCCTTCTTGACTTCGACCACGACGTTTGGATCCTGGTTGGGAGGCGGCGGTGGCTGGTTTGGAGGCGGAGGTTGGGGAACCAAGGTGTCCAGACCATGTGGGGTCAAAGGTGTGATGACCATGAAGATGATCAGCAACACCAGAAGTACGTCTATTAAAGGAGTAACGTTGATATCCGCTTTGGCTCCGCCGGAGCCGCCCATTGCCATTGCCATAGTTGTTTTTCCCCTTTTACCCTTGGTATGAGATTTAAAGCCCTGCTTTTTTAGTAGCAGTATTTTCCGTGATCAAGCCCACGGAATCAACCTGCGCTGTGCGCAAATTGTCAATAACGTCAGTAACGGCGGAGAACCGTGTCCGCGCGTCGGCCTTCACATAAACGGTCTTGTCCGAGCGATTGGTCTGAAGATCCTTCACCTTCGAACCCAAGTCGCTGGGCTGGACCAGGCTGTTGCCGGGGCTCAGAAACACCTTGCCGTCGCGCGTAATGGCAATCAGCACAGCGTCTTCTTTATCCGCTTCCTGCATTTTGATATCGTTCTTGGTCTTCACCATGGTCACGGCCTGGCCTTTGGACAACATAGGCGTGATGACCATGAAGATGATCAGCAGAACGAGCATGACGTCCACCATGGGGGTGACGTTGATATCCGAAACGACGGGGGGCGCCTTTTGTTTAGCCATAATCCTCTTCCTTCTTTAACCGTCCCTTTATTGAAGGGCGAGGAGTTCAATCCTCGCCCTCGCCTCAATTCAACTCGAGAGGGGACAATCGCGACAGACCTACTTAGCAGCTACCCTGGACTGCGAACGCTTCAGGAAGTAGTCAATCAGCTCTGAACTGGAGTTGCCCATTTCCACATCGAACGCTTCAATCCGGTTGGTGAAGTAGTTGAACATCCAGACGGCGGGAATAGCCACAAAGAGGCCGACCGCGGTGGTGATCAAAGCTTCCGAAATACCGCCGGCGACAGCGCCCAAACCGGTCGACTTGGAGGTCGAGATGGATTTGAACGCGTTCATGATACCGGTCACAGTTCCCAGCAAACCGACGAACGGAGCCGTGGAACCAATGGTGGCCAAGCTGCTGACGCCGCGCTTCAGTTCGGCGTGAACAATCGCTTCGGCCCGTTCCAGGGCGCGACGTGAAGCTTCAATGCTTTCGCCGGGGATTTCAGCGCTCACCTGATGAGCTTTGAATTCCTGCAGACCAGCAACGACGACCTTCGCCAGGTGGCTCTTGTTGAAGCGATCGGCGATCTTGATGGCTTCGTCCAGCTTGCCTTCGCGCAGAGCGCCGGCGACGGCCGGGGCAAAAGCGCGGGACTGCTTGCGGGCCGCATTATAAGCGAGCACGCGATCAATCATGACGCCAATGGACCAAGCGGACATGATAAAGAGGATGGCCACGATGCCTTTGGCAAAGTAACCCATGTTGCCCCACACAGTGCGTGGGTCGAAGCTAATTCCTTCGGCTTCCTGAAGTAACCAGAAGCACCAGACCTGAAGTTGTAAAACCATGCTTATCTCCTAAGTTGAATCAAAAGTTGAATTGAAAGCTAACTGACGTTGTACTGATTTACTAACTAAACTCTAGACGCGAAAACTGAAAGACATTGATTCAAGTTACTGGCTCAGCGTGAAATTCACGATGATCTGAGTAACCACTTCAACCGGCTGGCCGTTCAGCAATGTGGGCTTGTACTTCCACTGGAGAACCGCCTCGCGGGCTGCGTTTACCAGCAGCGGATGGCCGCGAACCAACTGCAGATTCTCAATGTTTCCTTCTTTGCTGATCACAGCGCTGAACTCCACTGTGCCCGAAACCCGGGCCGACTTGGCGAGCGGAGGATACACGGGCTGTACACGGCGAATCAGGTTAGCTTCGGCCACCTGGCCGCCGACGCGTACGGGACCCGAGGGAGCTTTTGGCTTGGGAGGAGGAGGAGGCGGCGGCGGGGCACCGGGAACACCACCCATAACGCCACCGAGAACGCCACCAGCAGCACCACCCGCGTCACCGGTTCCACCGGTAACGCCCATGCCAGCGTCCGGCGGCGGAGCCGCTTCTTCAATTTTGTTGATGGTTTTAGGGATGACTTTGGGCGCCATCAACTGGTTGGCAATGAACTGCCGGACCACCGGCTTGACCTGAACCACCTTGGGCGCCGGTGGGGGAGGAGGAGGAGGCGGCGGGGGCGGCGCAGGCGCCACGAGCATACTCTTCAGCTGCGCACTCGGCAGCGTCTGTGTATAAATCAAAGGAATCAGAATCAAAATGCCGATTGCCGCAATCTGAAGTATCAGAGATACGATGATCGTGTACGGCTTTTTCTTCTGAGTCCCGTCAACGAAAGTTTGATCGAACATATCAGTCCCCTCATTGCGGCGTGTGTTGGACAGCGCCGCGCTAAACACCGATTCAAAAACTTGTTACTGCCGGCAGCCCTACCGCTTGACTGCCTTTCCTAGCGGAGCCGTCCGGGGATTACTCACCGGTACTCGACCGTTCCGCTGACGGCCTTGCGCCAAACCATGCCAGTAAACCAGAATCGGACTGGCTACAAAGATTGAAGAGTAAGTTCCGACGATGATACCAACGACTAACGCAAAAGAAAACCCATTCAGAACCTGACCGCCGAAAAGAAACAGAGAGATCGCCGTCAGGAAGGTGAGGCCCGAAGTCAGGACGGTCCGGCTCAAGGTCTGATTGATACTCAGGTTCACTATGTCCGTGAAGGTGCCGCGCACGCCCAGCTTCAAGTTCTCGCGAATCCGGTCAAACGTCACAATCGTATCGTTCATCGAGTAACCAACCAGCGTCAAGAGCGCCGCAATCACTGTCAGATCGATCGATTTATTGAAAAGCGAAAACAGCCCAATAGTGATGATGGTGTCGTGAAAAACGGCGATCACCGCGGCCACTCCGTAAATCCACTCAAACCGGAAGGCAATATAAACCAGCATGGCGCCCAGCGCGATGAGAACCACATTAATCGCCTGCTGGCGAAGATCGGAGCCGATCTTTGGCCCGACAATCTCAATGCTGCGAATGGCAAAGTCTCCCGGATAGCACTCCTGCTTGATGACCTTGAGTATCTGTGGAGTTACTCCATTCACTTGGGACAGATCATCCAGATTGGAGATGAGACCCGAACGAGGAGGGGTATCTCGATAAGTAACGATACCCTTGGTCAGCGCATTCAACTGATCGTCGGAGAAGGCAGTTCCAGCTTGGGTAAGAGCCCCACGCAACCGATCGGCGAGCGTCTGCTCCGGAGCCTGGTTGATATCGAGCTTACTTCCCTGGCCGGGATTGAATGCAGTGTTCAGAGCAGAAATCATATCACCACGCGCTATCTGCAGAGCAGCGTCGTCGCGCGCTCCGGTTGAGATAAACACTTCCTGGTTGGTACTAACTTCCTGCACTTCTATCTCGCCTGTTATCTTTTTGCGGAGCGCGGAACGAATCTCGTCCGCTGAAGGACGCTTGACGAAATTTACATCCATCAGTGCTCCGCCAGTAAAATCAATTCCGTATTTAGGTCCGCCCTTCAAGCCCAGGCTGACTAAACCAGCCGCTGTAAGCACGAGAGAGAGGATGATGAACGGCCACTTTTTGCCAAGAAAGTCGAAATTCGTTTGCTTGAAGATTTCCATCTAGCTTCAGAGCCGGCATCCACAGAAGATAGACACCGGTTTTTCATATTTGTTCCCAAAATCAGTTGAGACTTTCGCCTCAAAATCAGTTACGTTTTTACCTAAATACTGAGCGCGGCCACGGGTGTTTTCCGTGTCAGTTCCCAGTCAAAAATGGTCTTCGAGACGAAGACAGCAGTGAACACATTGGCCATCAAACCGATGACCAGCGTCACGGCAAAACCCTTTACCGGCCCGGAACCCAGCAGAAACAGAATGGCGCAGGACACCACCGTGGTTACGTGGGTGTCAATGATCGTGAGCAGCGCCTTCGAGAAGCCCGCATCGACAGCCGGGATCGTCGCCTTGCCGCTGCGCAACTCTTCCCGGATCCGCTCAAAGATCAGAACGTTGCTATCCACCGCCATACCGATGGTGAGAATAATGCCGGCAATGCCCGGCAGTGTGAGCACGGCGTCAAAATAGGCTAGACAGGCGATCAAAATAATCGCGTTCAAAATCAGCGCCAGTGTGGCATTGATACCGCTGAGCTTGTAGTAAGTCAGCATCACAATCACCACCGCCAAAACACCCGCGATACCGGCAATGAAGCCCTGCCGGATGGAATCAGCTCCCAACGATGGGCCTACCGTACTCTCCTGCTCGTATTTAACGCTGGCAGGTAGAGAACCGGCCTTCAGGTTCATAGCCAGATCGGTAGCAGTCTGCTGGTCGCCCACATTTTCGATGACGCCGTTGTCGCTGATCTGGCCGTTGATCGTGGGTGCGCTCAGCACCATTCCGTCCAGCACGATTGCTAGGCGCTGGCCAATGTGGGAACCGGTGTACGTGGAAAAGCGCTTGGCCGCGTCCTGGCTCAGAACAAAGTTGGTTTCCCAAGTATTGGTTGCCATGGACTGGGTGGGATGCGCATCTTTAATGTCCGTTCCGCGAACTTCGGGATTGCGCGCCACCAGATAGATGCCGCCCCCTGCGCGGGCGCTGGAGGCGTCCGCCGGCTTGCCGATCAGCTTTGTGCCGAGCGGCAGGACCCCGCCATTCGCAGCCAGCGCTTCTTCCCGGGAAGCATAAGGACCGCCCTTGACATCATAAAGGTCCAAAACCGCCGCAGTCTGCAGAATCTGCTTTACGTGGCCCGGGTCATCCACACCAGGCATCTGAACCATCAGTTCCGAATCCTCGTCCTGACGCCGCTGCTGCACGGTGGCTTCGCTCAAACCCAGCGCATTGATTTTCTTATCAATGGTGTTTTTTGATTGCGCCAGTGTCTGCTGCCAGATGGAGAGCGCTTCCGTGGGACGGAGCGTCAGTTTATAGTCCGTGGAGTTCTGCGTGGCAACCAGCCATTGCGGAAATTGCTCACTAAGGATCGACCGCAAAGTTCCTGCTTGCGTGGGTGCAACGCCTTTCACCAGAATTGCCACATTCCTGGCATCCTGAAGGGTTTTGGCATCGTCGGCCTCGACATCCGAAAACTGAATGCCAGCCTTGCGCGCCACTTCCTTCAGGCGGTCGGCTGCCAGCCCGGCGATAGCGTTGAAGGCGTCCTGCTGCTGAACCTGGACCACCAGGTAGGTGCCGCCGCGGAGGTCCAGCCCCAAATGAATGTTCTTGTGCCAGTTGGCAATCAATTCTGCTTCGCTTTTCGGCAAACCGATGATGCCGTATATACAAACCAGGATGACTACAACAATGAAAATGAACTTGTAACGTAGATTCTGCTTCATTACCTAATTACTTCTCTCGTGTGAAGACTGCGTTTGCAGAGTGCCGCGGCATTTACTTCTTTGCCGCTTCCTCTGTCGTCACAACGCTGGTGACTGAGCTGCGGGCGAACTGCAACTTCAAGTTGTCCGGCTTAATGCGAAGTATCAGCGTATCATCGTTCACGGCAACAATGGTGCCCACCACACCGCCCGATGTGACCACCATCTGGCCATTTTCAAGCGTCTTCAGCATCTCCTTTTGCTTCTGCTGTTGCTTGCGCATCGGCATAAAGACCAGGAAATAGAAAATGGCAATCATCAGCACAATCGGCAAGCCTTGTGCCAGGAACGAGTTTGCGGACGGAGCCGCCTGTAGAAGAACAAAAAGACACAGCATTACGTTTAAGTTGTAGCGCAAGAGCGCTTAGATTTCCTGCTCCTCATCTATTTTCCTGCCAGCGCGGAGCTCGGAAGCCCGTAGGAATTCCGGAAACTGACCAAGTAAGATAGCCTCCCGCATCTGCCGCATAATGTCAAGAAAGTACCGTATATTGTGCAGCGTCGCCAGTGTCGAAAACAGGATTTCCGAAGCCTGAAAAAGGTGCCGCAGGTACGCCCGGCTGAACGTCCGGCACGTGTAGCACTGGCAGGCCGGATCCAGCGGCGATTCATCCTCTAGATATTTGGCGTGTTTGATGACAATTTTGCCTTCCGAAGTGAACAGGTAGCCGTTGCGCGCATTCCGGCTGGGCAGAACGCAATCCATCATGTCTATTCCGTGAGCCACGTAACGCGGCAGCTCTTCCGGCATCCCCACTCCCATGACGTAGCGCGGCTTATCCAGCGGCAACAGGGGAGCAGTGACCGCCGTCATCTCCTGGCTCAAATCGCGGGGCTCGCCAACCGATAGGCCGCCGATGGCATAGCCCGGCGCATCCAGCTCAAGCAATTCCTGCGCGCAGGCGATCCGCAGGTCCGCGTACATGCCGCCCTGAACAATGGGAAATAGCGCGCAATGCAGACCTTTTTCCCGCTTCAAGTAGTGTTGGTAACCAGCGCGCGCCCACCGCAGCGTCCGGTGCATGGACTCTGTTGCGGCCTCGTGCGTGGCCGGATGCGCCAAACATTCGTCCAGCACCATCATGATGTCGCTGCCGAACGCGAGTTGCACATCCACCGTGCTCTCCGGCGTGAAGAAGTGCGGATCGCCGTTCAGATGCGAACGAAAAAGGACGCCCTCCTCGGTCACTTTGCGCAACGTGTCAAGACTGAACACCTGAAAACCGCCCGAATCGGTGAGAATAGCCCGCGGCCAGCTCATGAATTTGTGAAGGCCGCCCATGCGTTCAATCCGCTCATGTCCTGGCCGCAGGAACAGGTGATAGGTGTTGCTGAGAATGATTTTGGCGTCAAGGTCCGTAATGAGATCGCGAGGCGCCAGGCCTTTCACCGTAGCCTGGGTCCCTACCGGCATGAATACCGGGGTCTCAATCGTTCCGTGAGCAGTGTGTAATAAGCCCGCCCTTGCGCCCGTAGTGGGGCAGGTGGCTTGAATTTCAAAGCGAAGTGGCACTTAGAGTGATGGTAGCTAGCGCCGGCGCCATTCGAGCGCAAGCCGCTACCGAACACAATCAAAACAGAATCCCAAGCTGCTGAAACTAATCGGTGCCAGGCTCACAGATAAGCTATGGCACTGTCGCATGTTAGGACTAGAACTGGCCGTCTTTTAGGGCCAACTCGCTTCTAATTCCCAGCTGACAAGCTCGCCGGTCTTGGGCTTCTTGGAGTACCCACGCCGATCCTGTTCCTGTAAGGCGCGAACGTCCATTCGGTGAAGATGTTGTCGAAGCGCATCCCGCACCAGCGCTGACCTGCTCTGCTTCGCTCGACGGGCGGCTCGGTCGGTCGCATGCAAAAGCTCTCTGTCGAGGACAATCTGGATGGTTTCCATATGTGTGCTCTGTCGACACTTTCCGCGAGAGGGGATGAACCCGCGTGCTCCCCATCCACCTTCGGACCGGTTTCATAACGATACTCCTACGAGCAGCGCCCTCAAACCCAGCCATAACACCCCAACTTGTTAAGCTTGAGGCTTACCCGTCACAGATGGCCCTTCGCTTCTATAACACTCTTACCCAAGAGCTGGAACCCTTCCACCCGCAGAAAGACAATACCGTCCGCATGTACACCTGCGGACCTACCGTCTACAACTTCGTCCATATCGGGAACTTCAGAACTTTCACATTCCAGGACCTGTTGCGCCGCTGGCTGCGATACCGGGGCTTCGCGCTCAACCACGTCATGAACGTAACCGATGTAGACGACAAAATCATCATCAACGCGGGCAAAGAGCACAAGAGCATCGAAGACTACACGGCCGTCTACACCAAAGCATTTTTCGAAGATGCCGCCGCGCTACGTCTGGAACAGCCGGAACATGTAGCTCCCGCCACCAAGCACATTCCCGAAATGGTGGCGGCCATTGAACGCCTCTCCGAACGCGGGGCCACGTACACCAACGATGGTTCCACTTACTTTCGAATCTCAACCTTCCCCGGCTACGGCAAGCTTTCGCACAACGACTTCAGCGGCATCCGTGCCGGCGCTCGCGTGGATGTGGACGAGTACGATAAAGCCGACGCGCGCGACTTTGTGCTCTGGAAAGGCCGCAAAGGAGATGAACCTTATTGGCCCACTCCTTTCGGCGATGGCCGCCCTGGCTGGCACATCGAGTGTTCCGCTATGGCCATGAGCTATCTCGGCGAAACTCTCGATATCCATGCGGGCGGCGTCGATCTCGTCTTCCCTCATCACGAAAACGAAATTGCGCAGTCGGAATCCATTACCGGCAAGCAGTTCGCGAAGTTCTGGCTCCATTCCGAACATCTGCAAATTGAATCGCAGAAGATGTCGAAGTCGCTGGGCAATTTCTACACGCTCCGCGATTTGCTGGAACTCGGATACGCACCTGAATCCATTCGCTACCTGCTGGCGTCCGTCCCCTATCGCAAAAAACTGAACTTCACTTTTGAAGGACTGAAAGCCGCGCAGAAAAGCATTGAGCGTATTCGCGACTTTGAGTTGCGCATCTCTTCCGCCACATTGCCGCCCGGCCGAAATGAGACCATCGCGGCCCGCTCTTCAGAAGCCATACGGCAGTTCGAAGCGGGCATGGATGAGGATCTGAACACGGCGGAAGCCCTCGCCGCCATCTTCGAGTATGTGCGTGCGTTGAATACGGCTCTGGACGAAAATCAACTGCGCGAAGAAAACCGGTGGGATGCCGCGCGCGTGTTGGAAGTCTTCGATACCGTTTTCGATGTCCTGAAACCCACCGAGTCAGCCCTGAAAACGGAAGCCGGCCTCAGCGACGCCGAAGTGGAGGCCTTAATTGAACAGCGAAATCAGGCCAAGAAAGCACGTAATTTCAAATTGTCGGACGAAATCCGCAACAACTTGTTAGAAAAAGGGATTGTCTTAGAGGACACCAAAGACGGTGTCCGCTGGAAACGCAAATGAAGTTCGAATCACAAGTGGTGCACGCCGGAGATCGCAAACGCACCCAGGTCAAGGGCACGCCTTCCACCACACCCATTTACCTGTCCTCCACTTACTTCTATGACACGGCCGAGACGCTGGACCGCATCTTTGCCCACGAAGAAGAAGGCCAAAGTTATTCGCGCTACACCAACCCCACGAACGAAGCGCTGGAGGAACTGACAACCACCCTGGAAGGCGGCTTTGGTTCGCTGGCCACCTGTTCCGGCATGACGGCGCTGCAACTTGCTTTTCAAGCGGCCCTGCTCGATAAGGCCCCTCGCATCGTCAGCGCCAACGCCATCTACGGCGCGACCATGAAGCTGCTGGACATCGTGTTGGGCGGCCTCAATATCGAGACCACCTATGTGGATATCTGTGATCTCGCCGCCGTCAAGGCGACCGTCGAGAAGGTGCAGCCCGGTGTGGTGTTCATGGAAAGCATTTCTAACCCGATGCTCCGCGTGGGTGATATTTCCGAAGTCGCCCAAATAGCCAAAGCAAACGGCGCAACGCTAATGGTCGACAGCACATTCTCCACGCCGATGCTCCAGCGTCCCCTGGCTGAAGGCGCAAACATGGTGGTGCATAGCGCGACCAAGTACTTCGCCGGGCACGGAGATGTGCTGGGCGGCCTGATCATCAGTGACAAGGAACATCACGAAACGGTGCGCATGCTTTCTCGCGTGGTCGGCGGCGGTCTCGGCCCGTTTGAAAGCTACTTGACCATGCGCGGCATTAAGACGCTGGCGTTGCGCTTTGAGCGTCAGTGCCGGAACGCGGCGGCGCTAGCCGAATGGCTGTGTAAACACCCCAAGGTGGAGCGAGTCCATTATTGCGGAGATCCGCATCACCCTGACGCCGCTGTAATCGAAAAATCCTTCGCGCCGGGTCTCTACGGAGCCATTCTCAGTTTCGAAATCAAAGGCGCCGATCGGGCTGCGGTCATGCAGTTCATGAACCGGCTGAAAATGGTCGTCCCCGGCACTTCTTTGGGAGATGTGCATACACTGTTGCTCTATCCCGTCATCGCCTCCCATCGCGATGTCTCCCCGAAATTGCGCGAGCGTCAAGGCATTCGTGATAATCTCGTTCGCATCTCAGCCGGCATAGAGGCTGTCGAGGACGTTATGGCCGATTTAGACGCTGCCCTCTAGGGACGACATCCCTTTGTCTATCTACTTAGTAGGCATTCTGCTACGATTTAGGAAATGGCGGTTCGCAGTCATCTTCAACAGCTAGAAGCCGAAAGCATCCACATCATGCGGGAGGTGGCCGCTGAATGCCAGCGCCCTGTCCTGCTTTACTCCATCGGCAAGGATTCTTCCGTTCTCCTCCGGCTTGCGCAGAAAGCGTTCTTTCCGGGATCCATTCCATTTCCGCTTCTGCACATCGACACGACCTATAAGTTCAAGGAAATGATTGACTTCCGTGATCGCTATACAGCCGAGATCGGAGCCAAACTGATCGTTCACACGAATCGCGCAGCCTTAAATGAAGGTGCAAATCCGTTCGCCTGGGGTACCCAGCGGTGCTGCGGCGGTCTCAAAACCGCCGGACTTCTGGATGGCCTTCGCGAGGGAGGATTCGACGCCGCCATTGGTGGAGCACGGCGCGACGAGGAAAAGTCACGCGCCAAGGAACGCGTATTCTCCTTTCGCGACATGCGCGGCCAGTGGGACCCGCGTAACCAGCGGCCGGAGCTTTGGAACATCTTCAATACGCGCATCCATTCCGGTGAAAGCCTGCGTGTGTTTCCCCTCTCCAACTGGACCGAAATCGACGTTTGGCAGTACATCTACGAGGAGAGTATCCCGATCGTCCCGCTCTACTTTGCCAAGCTGCGGCCCATGCTGGTGCGCGGCGACTCTTTGCTGCCCACAGAGCAGCCTTTTGTTCCGCGCTTGCCGGGTGAGGAACCCAAAATGGTGATGTGCCGGATGCGTTCACTCGGATGCAGTCCTTGTACAGGCGCTATTTATTCCGACGCGGATACGGTGCCCAAAATCATCGAAGAGCTAATCACCATGCGGCGATCCGAACGGCAGAATCGCGTCATTGACCATGACCAGGACGGCTCCATGGAAATCAAGAAGCAGGAAGGCTATTTCTAGTGGCATCCACGTTGGTTCCTGTCGACGAAACTTCGTTCAGTGAATTTCTGGCTCAAGAAAGCAGCAAAGGCTTGCTGCGCTTTACCACCGCCGGCAGCGTAGACGATGGCAAATCTACCCTTATTGGGCGCTTGCTGTATGACTCGCGCAGCGTATATGACGATCAGTTGGAGTCAGTCACCAAGGCATCTGTCGGCCGCAACGCCGGCGCCATCGACTTTTCGCTACTGACCGATGGCCTGCGCGCGGAGCGCGAACAGGGCATCACTATTGATGTGGCCTACCGTTATTTCGCCACACCGAAGCGCAAATTCATCATTGCGGATACGCCTGGTCATGAGCAGTATACGCGCAATATGGTCACGGGCGCTTCTACTGCTGAATTGGCCATTGTGCTGGTGGATGCGCGCAAGGGCGTTCTAACGCAATCGCGGCGGCATTCCTATATCGCCGGATTGTTAGGCATTGAACGTTTGGTTGTCGCGGTTAACAAGATGGATCTGGTTGGCTACGAACAATCAGTTTTCGACCAGATTGAGACTGATTTCAAGAGAGTTCTGGAAAGCTTTCCACGAATCGAAGCCTATTTCGTTCCGGTGAGCGCGCTGGCGGGCGACAACATTGTCAGCCGCAGTGCCAAAATGCCCTGGTTCCGGGGACAAAGCCTTCTGGAACATCTGGAAACTGTGGAAGTAGGAACACGCGCGCACGATGCGCCCTTCCGCTTTCCCGTCCAGCGGGTGGTACGGCCCGATCTGGATTTCAGAGGCTATGCCGGCACAGTCGTCTCCGGCCGTGTCAGCGTCGGAGACCGAGTCACAATCCTCCCATCCGGCCGCGAGACCACGGTGGCCCGCATCGTTACTTTCGATGGTGATGAGGAGACGGTCGAAACCGGCGCGGCAGTGACGCTGACTTTGGCCGAAGAGATCGACTTGAGCCGTGGCGACATGATTGTGGCCTCAGAATACTTGGCGGATAAAGCCCATGCAGTAGAGACCACGGTGGTCTGGCTGAATGAAAAGCCCGCTCAGGTGGGCAAGCGTTACCGCTTCAAGCAGGCCAGCCGCCAGGATTGGGCCACGCTGAAGCATCTCAACTACCGCTTGAATATCAATACGCTAGAGCGCGAGTACGATGTGCCGCTGGAGATGAATGCCATTGGAAGCGCGATTGTAGAGACCGCGCGCTTCACGGCATTCGATCCCTACGACACAAACCGCGCCACCGGCAGTTTCATTTTGATTGATCCGGCGACTAATGCTACGGTCGCGGCCGGCATGATCCGGAAAGCCGCCCAGACAGACCTTTCTCAGCGCTTGACCCAGGTCAAATGCTTTGTCAGAGATGGTGCGCTGGTGATTGAGAATGAGCGCGGTTTTGAGTTGAACTTAGGCGCGGAAGGTTCCACGGTCACTGATTCGGAAGCGCTGGATGCTCTTCGGCACTTTATAGAGCGGCTGCGCATCCAACCGGTCAACGCTGATGGTACGGATTGGGAGATTTGAAGCAATGCTTGCTGAATCAATGGTGATCGCCGACAAAGCGGAAGCAGCTCGCGAAGTAGTCGCCAAGGCACTGGAGACCAGTGGCAATATTTGCCTGACCTGCAGTTTCCAGGCCGAGGATATGGTTTCTCTGCACCTGGTGCGTGAACGCGTTCCTGATGTGCCGGTGCTGTTCCTGGAGACCGGCTACCACTTCGCGGAGATGTATTCTTACCGCGATGAAATGACCGCGCGCTATGGTCTAAACCTGGTCAATGTGATGCCGGAGAGGACGGTAGCCGAGCAGGAATCCGAGTTTCCTATGCTGTACCGAAGCGCGCCAGATCAATGCTGCAAGTTTCGAAAAGTCGGGCCGCTGTTCAAGGCGCTTGATAATTATCAGGTATGGTTCACCGGCTTGCGCCGGGTTCAGTCGCCCACACGTGCCAATCTTCAGCCCATTGATAATTTCCCGCTGCCTACCGGAAAGCATTTAACCAAGGTCAGTCCCTTGTTCGACTGGTCTGACAAAGACGTTTGGTCTTTCGCCAAGGAGCATCACATTCCGCTCGTGCCGCTTTATGATCGCGGCTACACCAGCATCGGCTGCGAGCCATGCACGGCTTTGCCGGACGATCCTTCCAATCCCAGGTCGGGCCGGTGGGCAGGCCAAAAGCTCGAATGCGGCATTCATATCGCTGAAGGTAAATAAGTGGAACTCGTCATCGGTTTCTGCATAGCCTTGGCCATTGCGCTCACCGGCGTCGGCGCTGGTTCGATGACGACGCCCATCTTGATTCTCTTCCTCCGCGTTCCACCCGCCATTGCGGTCGGAACAGCTCTGATGTTCGGGGCCATCGTCAAGGTGGTCTCCATTCCTACCTATGTCTGGCGCAGGCAGGTGCATTTGAAGTTCCTCGGATACCTGCTCGCCGGAGGAATACCGGGCGTGCTGTTAGGTTCGTTCGCTTTGGAACGGATGAAACATGGTCCCTACCAAGGTGTGCTCTACACAATGCTGGGACTGATCATCGTGCTGACCGCGTCAATGCGCCTCTACCGAACCTTTAAACCCAGACGCACCATAGCTGCAGCCGACCGCTCAAAATGGCTTCCATGGCTTGCTTTTCCGATCGGCGCAGAAGTTGGATTCTCCTCAGCCGGAGCGGGCGCGCTTGGCTCCTTGCTGCTGCTGGGCGTTACACCATTGACCGCCGCCGAAGTAATCGGCACCGACCTGTGCTTTGGTTTAGGAATCTCAGCAGTGGGTAGTTTCATTCAACTCGGCGCTGGCAATTATGATGGCGCACTGCTGATTCAGTTGCTGACCGGTGGGGTCGCCGGGGCAATTACCGGTTCCATATTGGCGGGACGAATTGCACAGCGCCCGCTGCGCGTTGCGCTCTTGTTGACCTTGATCGTCCTCGGATGCCAGCTCGCTCTGCGCAGGGCTTAATCTTTTCACGCTTGACGTACGAAGACCTTAGTAGTAAAGTCTTCGTATATGGCAGGCGATCCATCCAGACCGACTGACGCTGAGCTTGAAATTCTGACCGTTCTCTGGAGCCTCGGTGCGGCTTCCGTTCGGGACGTTCACGAAGTCATCATCAGGCGTCGTCCGGCGCAATACAGCACTGTGTTGAAGTTCATGCAGATCATGGCCGAGAAAGGCCTGGTTGTGCGCGATGAAAGCCAGCGCGCACACATCTACAAGGCCGCCAGGCCGCGCGAGTGGACTCAGCGCCAACTGGCCGGCGATCTGCTGGAGCGCGCTTTCAGTGGCTCGGCCAAGGCGTTGTTGATTGGAGCACTTTCGGCGCGCAAGGCCAGCAAACAGGAACTGGCGGAACTCAGAGACCTGCTGGATAGCTATCCGAAGGAGGGCAAATGAGAGAAGCAATTGCCTGGGCTTTGATCCATTCCTTATGGCAGGGAGCGCTTATCGCGGTTGTTCTCGGCGCAGCCCTTGGTTTTGTTCAATCTTCGCGTCTCCGATATTGCTTGGCGTGCACTTCGCTGGTCTTGCTTCCCGGCACTTTCCTGATCACCATCCTGCGACTAATCTCAACGGCTGCAGATCATCTTCGGCTTGAACAGGCAACCGGTGCCTCAGCATGGCGGGTTGTCTCCGGATTGATGCAAGCGCCCAACCAACCATTCCTCTCTGGTGTGATTCCCTGGTTAACTCCCCTCTGGTTATCCGGCGTTTGTATTCTTTGCCTGTGTCATTTAGCAGGCTGGATCGAACTGAACCGCCTACAGCGCAGAGGTGTTTGCAGTACGTCCGAAAAATGGCAGCAGAAGCTTCGTGAACTTTCCACCATCCTCAAACTCCGGAAACCCGTCAAGCTCCTGGAGTCCTCACTTGCTGAAACTCCCATGGTTCTGGGGCATCTTCGCCCAGTCATCTTGATGCCGGTGGGACTGCTGACAGGTCTTCCGGTGAGCCATTTGGAAGCCATCCTTCTGCACGAGTTAGCGCACATTTGCCGGAATGACTATCTGGTGAATTGCCTGCAACGCGCAGCAGAAAGCCTATTCTTCTATCACCCTGCTGTCTGGTGGATCTCGCGAGTCATTCGCACTGAGCGTGAGAACTGCTGCGACGACGTAGTGGTAAGCCTGAGCGGAGACGCCTACAGCTATGCCGTAGCGCTCGCTTCGCTTGAACAAACCCGTCACGGCGAGCTTGAGTTCGCCCTAACTGCTACAGGAGGAAACCTAATGAACCGTATCCGCCGCTTACTTTACCCTCAGTACGCCCGGACCGCCTGGACGCCCATCGCGACCGCCGTTTTACTGATCGCCGCCGCCACAACTGTATTCGCAGCCTGGCACAACAATGGAACTCAGCCGCAATCGAACAACGAGTCATTTTATACAAAATGGCTAAACGCAGATGTGGTTTACATCATCAATGATCAGGAAAAAGCAGCGTTCCTGAGGCTAAGCACGGACGCGGAACGGCAGCACTTCGTAGAACAATTCTGGCTGCGCCGCGATCCCACTCCTGGAACGCCCGCAAACGAGTTCAAAGATGAGCATTATCGACGTATTGCCTACGCGGACCAACACTGGCAAACAACTTCAGGAAAGCCGGGCTGGCAAACGGACCGAGGTCACATCTACATTCTGTATGGACCGCCCGATGAGATTGATAGCCATCCTAAACATGGTTTCGAAGACTGGCTCTATACGCACATCAACGGCAAGGGCGACAATATCCCGTTCCGCTTTGTCGATTCAACCGGGGATCGCGATTACAAACTGACTCAGCTCGGCGTCCCGGCTCGATGAACTTGCACTAAAGCGGAGTTGTTCTACCTTCTTTGTAGTCAGCCACAGCTTCATTGATGTGCTCATCAAAGCGGCCCGCGCTTAGCTCGGAGACCATTTTTACATCAATGATCTACCCATAAAGCCAGAGATATATCTCTTTCCTCCGCTGCGGATTGAGCGCATCAATCGCAAGCTCAATTTTTTGTACTGTCATATTCATTGCTTTATAAAAACGGCCCAATCCGCCATGGCACAAACTCATGATGCCCCAGCGTCTCGGCATGAGTCCGCTCACCTGAAGCTACCCGCAACAACGTCTCAAATATCTCCCGCCCGACGTCTTCCACGGTAGCTTCACCATCGGCAATCCGACCCGCATTAATATCCATATTCCCGGTCATGCGCCGGTACGTATTCGAATTACTCGAAATCTTCAAAACCGGAATACTCGGAAAACCAATCGCGCTTCCCCGCCCCGTTGTGAACGCCATCAGATTGGCACCACCCGCCGCCAATCCAGCCAGCGACACCGGATCGTATCCCGGCGTATTCATGAACACAAATCCGGGTGAGTGAACCCGTTCGGAATAGTCGTAAACATCTTCCAGAATGCTGGTGCCGGCCTTCGCAACCGCTCCCAATGACTTCTCCAGAATGTTCGTCAAGCCCCCATCTTTATTGCCGGGGGAAGGATTATCGTTGAAGCTGCCGCCGAATTGCCGCAAGTACGCTTTGTATTTCTCGACGCAAGCAATCAGTTTCTCCGCCACTTTCTGATTCCGGGCGCGCTGCAGCAGCAGATGTTCGGCTCCGAATATCTCGGTCGTCTCAGCCAGCACGATTGTTGCGCCCTGCTCCACCAGCAAATCGCAGCAATAGCCCAGCGCGGGGTTTGCGGTAATTCCCGAGAAGGAATCTGAGCCGCCGCAGTTCAAGCCAAGTTGAATACGGGCTGCCGGAACTTCGGTTCGTTTGCTAGCCTGAGCCAATCCAATAAAACGATTCAACTGGTTTCGTGCAGCATCCAGCGTAGCCCGCGTTCCGCCCGACTCCTGAAGCGTCAGGCCGTGCAGCGTTTCCGGAGTTGCTCCAGTGCGCCCCAGGTAGTGGTTAATCTGATTGACCTCGCAGCCGAGCCCAAGAATGATGGCAGCCGCAATATTCGGATGATCTAAAACGCCTTCCAGCGTACGCTGAAGCTGTTCCGTATCCTGACCCATTGCCTGGCCGCAGCCGTCGCCGTGAGGAAACGCCACAATGCCATCCACGTTCGGCGGCAGTTCTTGATCTTTAAAGCTGTCCGCAATCAGATTTGCCGTAAACGCGGCGCAATTGCTGGCGGCCACCACCGCAAGATAATTGCGGGTTCCCACACGCCCGTCCGGGCGCACAAAGCCTTGGAACGTTCGGGTAGACGTTTTGGCTTCTCGCTCGGGACGGGCCGGAACATCAGCCTTCAGGGTGTCCAGTTCTTCGTAAACCAGATTATGTGTGTGGACATGCTGCCCGGGCTCTATGCGCCCTTTAGCAAAACCAATCACATTGCCGTACCGGTAAAGGGCCTCGCCGGGTTCAATGGCGCGAATGGCGACTTTGTGACCGGCCGGAATTTCGGCTTCCACCGTCACTTCTTGACCCAACTCGAGTCGTTGTCCGGGATGTAAGGGCACCCTGGCGATAGCAACGGAATCACGCGGATGCAGGAGGATAGCCGAATTGGCGGCTGTGGCTGGATTATCAATGGCGTACAGCATGTCAGGTTACGTATCTTCAGTTCTACTACTTTCCTCAGTCACAAAACGGCAAAAGCTCAGTCTTAGTAGGGAATGAGAGTGATTCCTGTAGCCACATATCGCGTACAACTGCATGAAAAATTCGGTTTTGACGAAGGGGCCAAAATCGCCGATTACCTGGAAAAGCTAGGTGTTTCCCACTTCTACAGTTCGCCTTATTTGCAAGCCGCGCCGGGCAGCCAGCACGGCTATGACGTCGTAGATCATCACAAGCTGAACGCTGAACTAGGTGGCGCGGAAGCGCATGAACGCTTCTCAAAGAGACTCGGCGCGTGCCACCTGGGACAGGTTCTGGATATCGTTCCGAACCACATGGCCATCAGCGGCCGCCTGAACCACCTTTGGTGGGACGTTCTGGAAAATGGTCCGGCAAGCCGCTATGCTCCCTTTTTCGACATTGATTGGCAAGGCCCCGAAGAGAGAATGCGGAACAAGCTGCTGGCGCCAGTGCTGGGCGACCATTACGGCCGCTGCCTGGAGCGAGGCGAGATCAAGCTGAAGCGCAACGACGGCGAGTTTGTGGTCGAATACTTCGATCACGAATTCCCCTGTTCACCGCGTTCCATTCCACCCATTCTGAACGCCGCCGCCAAGGACGCCGGGTCTGATTATCTGGCCTTTTTGGCAGATTCATTGGCGCGGCTTCCGGGCCCGTCGCAAACGGATCAGCAAAGCCGCACGGAGCGCTACCGGGATAAGCACGTGATCTATGACCTGGTGACAAAGCTATTCAAGGAAACACCCTTTATCGCCGATGCCGTCGATAAGGCCATCAACGACATCAATCGAGATCCTGACATGCTCGATCGCGTACTGGAAGAGCAGAATTTCCGGTTGGCTTACTGGGAGACTTCGAAACAGGAACTTCCTTACAGGCGTTTCTTCGATGTGAACACTCTGGTAGGCCTACGGATGGAAAGCCCGCAGGTTTTTGCCGAGACGCATGCTCTCATCCTAAACTGGCTGCGGGAAGGCGTGCTGGACGGCATTCGCGTAGACCATCCGGATGGTCTACGAGATCCCAAACAGTATTTTGAGCGGTTGAGGCAGCAGGCCCCGGGCGTTTGGATTATCGGCGAGAAGATCCTGGAGCCGGGCGAACACTTGCCGGGAGACTGGCCCATTAACGGCACCACCGGCTACGATTTTCTGAACGAAGTGGGCGGACTGTTTGTCGATCCTTCTAATGAGCGGGAATTCAGTCGGATTTACCACCAGTTTACGGGCGATACTACCGACTACTTTGAGGTCTGTCATGAAAAGAAACATCTGGTCTTGCGCGAGCTGCTGGGGAGCGATGTAAACCGGCTTACGGCGCTGCTAACCGATATCTTTCAGTTACACCGCTCACACCGCGACTACACCCGGGTGGATGCCGGCCGCGTCATCCGCGAGTTCATTTCCTGCTTCTCCGTCTATCGCACCTATGTTGTGCCCGAGCGCGGCGAAATAACCCCGGAGGACGAGAAGTACATCAGCGAAGCGGCCGAGGCAGCTAAAACGAACCGGCCGGAACTCGATCCGGTCCTCATTGACTTTGTTCGCGATCTGCTCTTGCTGCGGGTGACCGGCGAGCGTGAATCGGAATTTGTGATGAGATTCCAGCAGTTCACTGGGCCCGCGATGGCCAAGGGCGTGGAAGATACCGTCTTCTATTGCTACAACCGTTTAGCCTCACTGAACGAGGTGGGCGGCGATCCAGGCCGTTTTGGAGTCTCCGTGGAGGAATTCCATCGGTTCAACGCGGAGGCGCAAGCCACCCACCCATACACAATGCTGGCGTCTTCCACGCACGACACCAAACGCAGCGAAGATGTTCGCGCACGTCTCAGCTTGTTGTCGGAAATGCCGGACGAATGGGAAAAAATGATCAATGCCTGGGCGGAGGCAAATGAAAAGTTTAAAACGGCGACTTGCCCCGATCGCAATACCGAATATCTCATCTATCAAACCTTGATTGGCGCGTGGCCCATTGAGAAAGAGCGTCTGCTGCGCTATCTCGAAAAGGCCACGCGTGAAGCCAAACGTAAAACGAGTTGGACAGCCCCGAATGAGTCGTTTGAGAATGCCACAAAATCCTTTGTGGAGGCGCTGTATTCCAACTCCAGCTTTATGCAAAGCGTGGAAGCCTTTGCCGGCCGGCTGATCAACCCTGGGCGCATCAACTCCCTCTCGGCCACTTTGCTCAAACTCACATCGCCGGGAATACCCGATACATATCAGGGAACGGAGCTCTGGGATTTGAGCCTGGTTGATCCAGACAACCGCCGCCCTGTGGATTACGACATTAGACGCAAACTCCTGGCCGAATTGAAGGACCTCAACGCATCTGATGTCATGCAGCGCAGGGATGAAGGACTTCCCAAGCTGTGGACCATTCACAAGACCCTGCTGGTCCGCCGAAAACTAGCGAATTCCTTCGGAGAAGAAGGCGCTTACAAGCCGATCTGGGCAGAGGGCGCATTGGCTGAGTGCCTGGTGGCCTTTTCGCGAGCCGACAAGGTGGTCGTGATAGCTCCACGTCTGCTGACAAAGATCGCCGGCGGTTGGGGAAATACGACGGTCACGGTGGCAGGCGGACCGTGGCTGAATGTCCTTTCCGGCGAGAAGCTACAGGGCGGAAAACTACAGGTGAGTGACGTTCTTAGCGCATTTCCCGTGGCTTTGCTCATCAAAAACCAAGATGCACACATTTAGAGTTTGGGCGCCTAAGCCTGCGGAGGTGACCGTAGAAATTGCGGGCGTCAGCCACGAAATGCAACGCGGCAAGAGCGGCTGGTGGACCGCTCAAGTTGAAGAAGCGAAGCCATGTACAGACTATGGGTTCCGGCTGGATGGCGGCGAGGTAATTCCAGATCCTCGCTCTCCATACCAACCGAATGGAATCCTGGGCTTGTCGCGACTGGTAGATCACAGCAGCTTTCAGTGGACGGATTCGTTGTGGCAGGCAAAGCCGCTGTCGAGTGCCGTCATCTATGAGTTGCATATCGGCGTGTTTACGCCGGAAGGAACCTTCCTTTCGGCAATCGAAAAGCTGGATTTTCTGGTAGAGCTAGGCATTACGCATATCGAATTGATGCCGGTGTGTGAGTTCTCTGGAGATTGGGGTTGGGGCTATGACAGCGTGGATCTGTATGCTCCCCATCACGCCTATGGCTCGCCGGATGATTTGAAAAAGCTAGTGAATGCCTGCCATGAAAAGGGCCTGGCGGTGATTCTGGATGTTGTCTATAACCATCTGGGCCCGACCGGTAACTTCCTGCCGCAATTCGGCCCGTACTTCACAGACGCTTATGCCACCCCGTGGGGATCGGCGATAAACCTGGACGATAAGGGCAGCTATGAGCCACGTCGCTTTTTCATAGAAAACGCCCTGATGTGGCTGCGTGATTACCATTTCGATGGATTGCGCCTGGATGCAATTCATGCCCTGCATGATTTTTCCGCCATCCACTTTCTGGAGGCGCTCTCAATCGAAGTCGGCGCTCTTTCCGCGCATCTCGGCAAACACTTCATAATAATTGCCGAAAGCGATCTCAATGACCCGCGCATCATCCGGTCGAGAGACGCTCATGGGTTCGGTATCGATGCGCAGTGGAGCGACGATCTTCATCACGCCCTGCACAGCGTCCTAACCGGCGAAAACATCGGCTATTACAAGGATTTTGATGGCTTTGAAGACTTGGCCATCGCCATGAAAGACGCCTACGTTTACAGCGGCGATTTCTCAGAAAGTCGCCAACGCCGTCATGGCCGCAGGGCCCTGGGCCTTTCAGGCCACCGTTTTCTCGCGTATTCTCAAAATCATGATCAGGTGGGAAACCGTGCTACCGGTAGACGTCTGTCGCAGATGATTTCGCCCGGTTATCAGAAGATTGCTGCAGCTCTGGTTCTTACTTCTCCATTCGTCCCCATGTTGTTTATGGGCGAGGAATTCAGCGCCTCCACGCCCTTCCAATATTTCACGAACCACCAGGATCAAAAGCTTGGCCACGCGGTGTCCGAAGGGCGCCGGAACGAGTTTTCCTGCTTTGGCTGGAATCATGACGACGTGCCCGATCCCCAGGACCCTGAAACATTCAAACGGTCAAAGCTCAATTGGGAGGAAATCAGCCAGGATGGTCACGCCGGCATGCTGGGCTGGTACAAGCAGTTGATTGCCCTGCGGCGGCGCATTTCCACGCTGACCGATGGGAATCTGGACGAGGTGGACAGCTGCTTTAGCGAACAGGAGTGCTGGTTTGTGCTGAGCCGCGGCGACGTGCAAGTGGCTTGCAATTTCAGCAAAGTCTGCCGCCAGTTGCCCGTGGATAGCGACTCGGAGCAACTGCTGGCGTCGCATCCCGATTGCAAGCTCGGAGAGAACTCCATTCAGATGCCGCCTGAGTCAGTTAGTGTTCTTTACAGCGGCAACACGCGATGATAGAGTTGCATGCGGCTCGTTGTCGGTATTACCGGCGCCTCGGGCGCGATCTTCGGAATCCGCGCCCTGCAGGTACTCCAGTTCCTGAACGTTGAAACTCACCTTGTCATGAGTAAGTGGGCGCGAACCACCATCGCGCACGAAACCAGTTACTCCCTGTCTGATATTGAGGCGTTGGCCACCCAGGTCCATCACCCGGATAATCAGGCTGCGCCCATTTCCAGCGGCTCATTCCGGACGGACGGCATGCTGATTGCTCCCTGCAGCATGAAGACGCTGGCGGCGATCCGTGTGGGTCTCGGCGACAGCCTGATGACGCGAGCGGCGGATGTGACACTCAAAGAGCGCCGCAAGCTTGTGCTGGTGGCCCGCGAGAGCCCGCTTTCCGAAATCCACCTCGACAACATGCTGGCGCTGGCGCGCATGGGTTCGGTCATTCTTCCTCCGATGCCGGCCTTCTACAGCAATCCCAAGTCGATTGACGACATGGTGGATCACATTATCGGCCGTCTTCTTGACCAGTTTGGTTTGGACATGCCGAACATGAATCGGTGGTGCGGTTTCAATGCCAGTCAAGCCTGACCGGTCCATCCACTGGCTGGGGAAGTATTTGTCTCTGGCCCTGGTGCTGCCTTCGTCGTTGGTGGCCGGTTACTTTCTGGGCACGCTGGCCGCTCACTATTTTCACCTGCCTATTCTTCCTGCCGTGGGCATTCTGCTGGGCATGGTGGGAGGACTGATTCAGGTCTTTAAAGAAGTTTCCAAAGACGAGAAGCGGAAGTGATCGGGCGGGCAGGCGAAGGCTCAGTTAAGCGCGTGTACTGGCTGACGGGCTTTTTTGGCTTGTCAGGGTTTATAGCCATTTGGCCGCTGTACGGATTTAAGACGGCGCTCGCTTATCTTTTGGGAGCAGCGGTTTCCGCCGGCAACGTGTTCTTATTCAGCTATCTTTCACGCGCTATCTCGCCTTCGGAGGGCGAAAAAAAGCCGTGGGAAGCGAGGGCTTTCATTACCCGATATCTACTAATGTTTGCGTTTGGCTATGTTATAGTCAAAGCTTTGGGTGTCAACCCGTTAGCGGTAATTGTGGGCTTGCTGGCCAGTACGGCGGCCGTGGTGACGTCCATCATTATCGAGCTCTTCGAAAATCTTTTCAGCAAATCAAACAAGCCTTAATGGAACACGAACTCTGGGTCACTGGCCTATTCAATCAATTCCTGGCCGGGCCAGCCAATGGAATCCTCAATCTGGTTAATTTCAAAGTTCCCGATCCGGCGCGCCCCTGGAGCGACTGGATGGTGTGTGAACTCCTGGTTGTCGGGTTTATGGTTGTGCTCTTCGCTTACCTGCGGGCGCGCCTGTCCGTGGAATCCCCCGGCAAGACCCAGCACGTCTTCGAAGTGGCCTATGAGTTCTTCAGCGCCTCCACCGAGGAGGTTGTCGGTCATGATGGAGCCAAGTACCTGCCGTTCTTCGGGACCATTTTCTTATTCATTCTGTTCCTGAACCTGATTGGCCTGATTCCCTACTTTGAATCGCCCACCATGTATCCCATGGTTCCCCTGGGCTTTGCAGTGATGACTTTCGCGTTTTATCACTTTGCTGGCCTGCGCGAGCACAAGCTCGGGTACATCAAGCAATTTCTGGGGCCTTTCTGGTGGCTGGCGTGGCTGATGCTTCCCATTGAATTGATCAGCCACTTTGCCCGGCCGCTTTCGCTGACGGTTCGTCTCTTTGCGAACATGTTCGCCGGTGAGCAGGTCTATTTGACCTTCATCGCGCTGACGAAAGTCATCATTCCGGTTATCTTTATCGGCCTGCACTTCTTTGTGTCATTCCTGCAGGCCTACATTTTCATGCTGCTCGCGATGGTCTACGTAGGCGGAGCCGTCTCGCACGAGCACTAAACGCGTTTGCTTTCAGCGTGAGCGCCCGGCGTCCCAACGCACGGTGTCGAACCACCTACTGATTGCAATTTCATAGGAGAGAAAAAATGAAAAATAAAATGATGTTGCTCGTGTTGAGCCTGCTGGCTCTGGCAACTCCAATTTTTGCTCAGGGCGGTACGGGCGACGCCGGCGATGCAAATCGCCGCGCTGCTGCTTATATCGCGATGGGTATTGCTTCCGGCTTATGTGGTCTCGGTCAGGGCCGCGCCACAGCTTCGGCTGCGGAAGCAATGGCTCGCAACCCAGGGGCAATCGCGGCCATCCGTGTTGCTCTGATTCTTGGTCTCGTGCTGATTGAATCGCTGGCGCTTTACACGCTGGTTATCACCTTCATTGCCAAGTAACGTAGGCTAACGTCGTACTATTAGGGCCTGTCCGGTAACAGCCGGGCAGGCCTTCTCCGTCTCATATCATTGAATCCAGGCATGAAACTCCAAGGCATCTTACCCGCACTCACCACTTGCTTCGACCACAACGGCGACATTTACAAGACCAAGATTACGCACAACGTCGATAAACTGAATCGCATCGCGCTCAGCGGCTATACCGTTGGCGGATCCACCGGTGAAACGCCGCTGCTCAGCACCGCTGAGCGCGTAGAGACCATGGAACTGGTAAAGAGCGCAGCCGCTCCAGGCAAGATTCTGATCGCCGGAGTCGGTGCGGAAAGCGTGCATGAAACGCTCGCCATGGCGGACCGCGCCGCCGAGATCGGATTCGATTTCGCCCTGGCTCTCACGCCTTTTTACTACAAGAATCAGATGCACCGTCCCGAGACCCAAGCCCTCTATTTCCGGGCTGTGGCGGATCGCTCCAAGCTGCCTGTCTTGATCTACAACTTTCCGCAAGTCACGGGCTACGACGTACCGGTGGACACCCTGGCCGAACTGTCGCACCACCCTAATATCGCGGGCATGAAGGACAGTTCGGGCAATATGGAAAAGATGCGCGAGACCGTCAAGGCGGTAAAGCCCGGCTTCCAAATCCTCTGCGGAGCGGGCGGAGCCTTCCATGAGGCATTCCAAATCGGCGCATCCGGCGCCATCCTGGCCATCGCGAATGCCCTGCCCTACGCCTGCGTCACCATCTGGGAAGCCTTCCGCACACGTGAAGAAGAAGCCGCCAAAGAGTGGCAGGCCCGCATTCTTCCTGCAGCAAAACTAATTGCTTCCAAGTACGGAATCCCAGGCTTGAAGCACGCCATGGATCTGAACGGCTACTACGGCGGCCCGCCACGCTTGCCGTTTGTTGTTCCCTCCCCGGAAGGAAAAGCGGAGTTGGCGACAGTGTTTGAAGGCCTCAAAGGATAGTTGCACCGGCCATAGCCGGAGGAGCAAGTACTGCACTTCGCGGATGGACTCCAGGACGAGCCAAACCTAACGAAAGCCTGATTGCTCGCGTGCTCCTTCTGAGTGGCTACGATGATACAAGCGTCCTAAACGGACGAACCGCGGCCTTGAGTCTATGACTCGAAAAACTCCGTCAAGTTTGCCAACCTCAGCAGTTGTGTAATACGCGGCTGCATGTGTTCAAAATGCACGCTAACGCCGCCGTCTTTAATGGCCCGCAACTTGAGCCTCATCAGTCCACCGAGTCCTGCGCTATCCAGATAGTCCACACCGGCCAGATCCATAATGATCCGGCCCTGAAAGGGGGTCTGCTTGAAGATATCGTCAAGTTGATCCCTAGTCTCGGCCACCAGCTTGCCATGACACTTCACCCGGGTGACTTTGGGTCCGCGGGAGTCTAAGTTCTCCGACGGGTCCACTTCTGAATACTCGAATTCGTAGCTAAACGCAATTGGAGTTGCCATGCCTCTTCTGCGATCTCCTGAATGGCTTAACGAGTCAGATCAAGCGCCTCTCCATACTTAGAGATAAACGCCCAATCGTTAACGATATTTCCAGGCAGTTACAGCTTCGTGAAAACTGGGATTAGAAATTGTAATGAATTGTTCAGGCTCACACGCGCCGTGCGGCCCACTAAGGCTGGGGCGGTCGGACGCACCGGTCTACACTGGCAAATGTGAATAAACTCTTTGCAGGAGTCGCCTCGCTCTCAGCGGTCTGCGCCAGCCTTGTTTTTGCGGTTGATAAGAAGCCCGTCACGATAGACGCTCTACTGTCCCAGCATCGCAACATGATGCCGACCCCTATCTGGTCACCCGATGGGAAGGAGTTCGCCCTCATTAAGGACGAGAAGGTTACGCTCTACGATGCCGCCACAGGGCAGGGGGTAAACGGCGAGCGACCGTGGTTCGATGTGTCGACGCTCGCGCGAGAAGCCCACCATGCAAGCCAGCCCAAAACATTCGGCTGGCAGAATCGGCGCGTCAGCAGCAACTCTTTTCAATGGGCCTCGGACAGCAAAGACATGCTTGCCTCCGTGGATGGCGATCTGTTCTTAATCCGGCCGAATGGAAAAAGCGACCACCTGACGCGCACCGATACCGAAGAAGAAGACCCCAAGCTGTCGCCGGATGGTACCCAGGTGCTTTATCGCTCCCAGGCCAATTTGTATTTGCTGAGTGTGGCGAAAAAGAAAGTGACGCCACTCACCACCGACGGGAGCACCACTCTGCTAAATGGCCAACTGGACTGGGTCTACCCGGAAGAACTTGACCTCAGTACCGCTACCTGGTGGTCGCCCGACTCTAAGAAGATCGCGTTCATGCAGTTCAATGTGAGCCATGAGTTCGTTTACCCGCAAACCGATTTGTTAGGCGAACGCGCCGTTGCTGAACCCGAGCGCTACCCACAAGCCGGCACGCCCAACGCGTTGGTGAGAATCGGCGTCGTTGACGTAGAATCCGGCAGCATCAAATGGATGAACCTCGGTGAGACGGAGAATAGCCTGCTAGCGCGTGTGATCTGGCTGCCCGATTCGAATACCCTGGCCATCGAGCGGCTGTCGAGGGTGCAGAACAAGCTGGAACTCCTGTATTGCGATGTGCAGACAGGGAATGTGCATCCCGTTCTAAAAGAGGAATCGAAGACCTGGATCAACTTTGTGGACAACTTCTACCCCATTAAGAATGGCAGCGAATTCCTGTGGACCAGCGAATCCGGGCCGGGCGGCTTCCGTCACATCTATCGCTATTCCAGCAAGGGCGAGCGCTTGAAACAGTTGACCGAAGGTGAATGGGAAGTGCGGGGCATTTCGGCCGTTGACGAAGCCAGGCAGTTGATTTATTACGTATCATCGGAAGTCAGCCCGCTGGAGACGCAGCTCTATTCCGTCAGTTTCGATGGCGGGACCCGCAAACGCATCACAACGGAAGAAGGCAGCCACACCATCCACGCCAATCCCAATGGCACCGCCTTTGTAGACGTCTTTTCCAACTTGAAGGAACCGGTGCAAGCCCTGCTGAAAAACAGCAATGGGGAGAGAGTGAAGACGCTTGCCGCACCTGACAAAAGCCCGGAAGATGAATACACCCTGCTTCCGTCCGAGATTTTGCAGATCAAGAGCGATGACGGCGTTATGCTTTACGGCAGGCTGATCAAGCCGGCCCATTATCAGCCAGGAAATAAATATCCGCTGATTGTGGAGGTTTACGGGGGCCCGGGCGTTCAACTGATTCGCAATCAATGGTACGGAGTCGCCTGGGATCAAGTGATGGCTCAAAAAGGGTACCTGATCTTTTCGCTCGATAATCGCGGATCATCCGGCCGCGGTCATGCATTTGAAGCGCCCATTTTCCATGAGTTGGGCACCAAAGAGGTGGCTGATCAGAAAACCGGCGTCGAATATCTGATTAAACAGGGTATGGTGGACCCGGCGCGAGTAGGGGTCACGGGCTGGAGTTACGGCGGCTACATGACCATTCACTCGCTGCTGCTGGCTTCTGACGTGTTCAAAGTCGGCGTAGCGGGCGCCCCGGTCACAGACTGGCACAACTACGACACCATCTACACTGAGCGCTATATGGGCATTCCGGAACAAAATACAGCTCACTATGACGCTGCGTCCAACGTGAAAAATGCTGAACGACTGCAAGGCAAGCTGCTCATTGTCCACAACATTGAAGACGACAATGTATTATTCCAGAACACCATGCAGATGGCCGACGCACTGGAACAGGCAAACAAGCCGTTCTACATGCAGATTTATCCACAGAAAACGCATGGGGTTTCCGGGACGCTGCGCCGGCCGCTGGACGAAGCGATGACGCGGTTTATGGACGACCATTTGCAACCGGCTGGTCAATAGCGTCCGCGGGCAGGTTGTCCAAATATTTCACCAGCATGACTTCATTGCCTTGTTCGTTGTAGACCAGCTCATCAGCAATTTTCTTGACCAGCATGATGCCGAACCCGCCGGGACGCATACCCTGCGCGCTGCGGATTTCCGCGTGGCGTAAGGGATCTTCGGGAGGGTTGTTGACAGCGGCATGCCACATAGAATCCACCGCGAAGCCTGCGCCTCCGTCCCGAATCAGGAATATGATCATGCGGGATGTTCGGATACACTTGAAATCCACTGGACAGCTGATCTGCAGACGGCAGCCATGCTCCATGGAATTGGATAACAATTCGTCGACGGCCAAGCTCAATTCCTCGCGCAACGGCGGCGCCAGGTCAGCCAGTTCCTCGCGAACGTACCGGCTCAGGCTCTCCAGCAGCCCAAGCGCCGGGATCATGTGTAAATGGGTCCAACCTGGTACGGCGGATCGCACCTCAATATGAGGATCGCCTGCAAAGATCTGTCGAACATCTATCAAAACGTATCTTCTCAGAAGACGCGCGGAACGGGCGCAGAAATCGACCAAGGAGTGTTATTTTCGAAGCAGACGCCATGCGAAAAGTCATCTTGCCTTTTTTGATCTTCGGGACGGCTATGAGCCTGCTTGCCGAAAAGAAGGTTGTGTCGCCGGAGACCAGCGCCGGCAATGAATTGGTGGATATTGTGGCTACCATCACTCTGTCCGAGGAGGAAGTGACCCAGAAGATCGGTGCTGATCCGGGCAAAGGGATCGTACTCCTGCAAGTGCGGGTCACTCCGAAAACCGACAAGAGTGTGCAGGTCAGCCCCGATGACTTTATTCTGCTGGCGCATGACGATGGAGAACGTTCCAAACCTTACGAACCGGCTCAGATTGCGGCTGATGGCGCGCTGGTAGTTAAGAATACGGCTACACAAAACACCAAAAAGAGCAGTCCGAGTTTCAGCGTAGGCGGGATCTATGGCGGCGGCGGAGCATCGCCGGGCAATTCGAAGCCTGTGGTGCTCGGCTCAACCATGGATGACAAGAGTAAGGGCAACAAAACTCTGCTGGAAGCGTTGAAAGCCAAGGAATTGGAAGCGAAGGAAACGGACAAGCCGGTGGAAGGCTATCTGTATTTTTCTTTGGACGGCAAACACAAGCTCAAGAATTTGGCTGTGCTTTATCGGGGACCGGCGGGCAAGCTCGACTTGGAATTCGAGCACTAACAACATTTCAGGCAGGATACTTGTTGATTGAAGGCGCGCCGCCGAAGCTCCAGCGGCACGCCTTCAATGGTGAATTACTCAGCTTTGCTAATGGACGAGATGGTGACGGTGTCGCCTGCCAGCGTTCCGTCGATCTTTACTTCCTGACCAGCGAAGTCTTTCGCTTTCGCGTTGGAATCGGCGTCAAACTTCAACACCTTTCCCTGATAGACGAACACTGGATCAGCGCCACCCTTCATGCAGGTTGCGACGCATTTGCTGTTGGCTTCGCTGACTTTGTCATGCTTGGCACCGCAATGCGCGTCAGAGACGTAACCAGTCCAGGAGTCGGCCAGAGCCGACACCGAAAGTAAAGAGGCAGTAGCCACTGCACCGATAAAAAATTTCTTCATAAAAGTTTCCTCCAGCGGAATACCAGAACTATTCTATGACCATTACGACGAACAGATTGTTACGCAGGGCGTAAAATTACTCAGACTTCTAATATTACCGGCATAATGAGCGGCCGCCGCTGCGTTTGCTTACTTAGATAGCGCTTCAGATCAGTACGGATCTTTTCCTGCATCACGCCCCAATCGCCGCGCTCCTCGCGACTGGAACTCTCCAGGGTACGGGCGACCACGTTTCTTGCTTCCAGCAGCACGGCAGCGTTGTCCCCTGAAACGAAACCGCGGCTGATGATTTCCGGCATTCCTTCGCTCTTACCGGTGTGTTTGTTGATGGCGATGATGGGAATGACAAAGCCATCTTCGGAAAGGTGACGCCGGTCGCGAATGATGATGTCTTCCACAACGTCGTCGAGGGAACCGGAGTCGATACAAACCCGTCCGACGGTGACCTTCTCGCCCCGCCGCGCGCCCATCTGGTCAATTTCAAGGGTGTCGCCGGTCTCCAGAATGAAAGTTTCTTCCAAGCCCGCAAAACGCAGATGGGAAGCCAGTTGCGCATGACGGGACAGTTGGCGGTATTCGCCGTGGATCGGCACAAAGTAGCGCGGCCGCACAAGGTTCAGGACCAGCTTCAATTCTTCTTCGCTGGCGTGGCCGGACACGTGCACAGGAGGCTTCATGGAACCGTAAACCAGGTCTGCGCCGCGGCGTGCAATATGGTTCATCATCCGGTAAATCTGCTTCTCATTGCCGGGAATGATGCGCGAACTGAGAACGACGGTGTCGCCCTTCTGGATGTAGAGATGCTTATGGTTATCGACAGCGACCCGGGAGAGCGCAGACATGGGTTCGCCTTGCGTGCCCGACACCACGACGGCCACCTTTTCAGGCGCCATCTGCATGATGTCCTGCGGGCGCAGCAGGGTGGAATCAGGAATCTGCAGCAGGCCCAGATTATGGGCGATCTCGGTGACGTTCAGCATGCTGCGGCCCAGAAAAGCCACTTTGCGCCCGTATTCAGCAGCCAGGTCTAAAATCTGCTGGAGCCGGTGAATCGAGCTGCTGAAGAGGGAGATGATCAGGCGGCGCTCGCTGCGGGAGTACAGCTCTTCCAGCCTCGGGCGAACTGCGCGCTCGCTTTCGGTGTAGCCGGGCCGATCGACATTCGTTGAATCCGAGAGCAGCAGCAACACACCGCGCTTGCCATATTCGGCGAAGGTATGGAGGTCGAAGAGCTGGTTGTCGGTCGGCGTCGGATCTACTTTGAAGTCGCCGGTGTGAATGACAACGCCAAGCGGCGTGGTAATCGCCAGCGCCACGCAGCTGACAATGGAGTGCGTCACGCGTATGAATTCGATATCGAACGGACCCAGGCGTATGCGGTCGCCAGCCTTAACAATGTTGAGCTTTGCCTGGTCCAGCATCTCGTGCTCATCCAGCCGCCGTTCCACCAGAGCCAGCGTGAACTCGGTTCCGTAAACGGGAATGTTGAGCTGCGAAAGCAGAAAAGGAATACCGCCAATATGATCTTCGTGGCCGTGCGTCAGCACCAGACCACGAACCATCTGGGAGTGCTGTTCCAGGTAGGTGAAATCAGGGGTAACAATATCCACCCCCAGAAGTTCAGACTCCGGGAACATCATGCCCGCATCAATGACGATAATGTCGTCTCCATAGCGCAGGGCCATGGAGTTCATGCCGAACTCGCCTAGTCCGCCAATCGGAATTACTTGTAATTTCTTATCCGGCATACTGCAAGACGAAGGTTAGCATGCGGTTACGCTCAAATAAGAGCTACGGTTGAGAAGGAGGAACGCCGGACTTCGCCCGATCACGCCAGGATTCGTAGGTATAAGATTCCTTGTCGGCTGCCCAGACAGCATCCGGGACCGCTCGCAACTGGTTTCGCTCGACCGGGGCGATTTGGCTTCCCAGAATCAATAGACCACTCTCATTGGATTCTGGGAGGGCCAGAACCTGTTTTTTAGTCCAATCAGGGAAATTTGAGCTTTTCTTCCAGCCAGACCGCCACGGGCCGGGTTAGGGCGAATGCGAGCTGGTTCTTCTCGGCCGTTCCGGTAAGGCCGCGCTTTCCGATCAATGCGGAAAGAACGGCGACGGAATCGCCTAAAGGGGACGGTGTCGCCCCCGGAGCCGGCAGAACGCAGGCCGAGAGGCTGGCATCCAGGGCACAAGCGAGTTCGCTGACACGGCTGCCGCCGCGATCAAAGCCCAGCACGGCCATTCGCTTGGCATCGACATCCTTGCGATTCGCCAGATAATGGACCGCCTGCAGAACGTCGGTCACTTGAATGGCGGTCAGGGGAAGGCTGCCCTGGTCCGGCAAGTCGAATCCCGAGCGCAGGTTATTGTTGCGTTCAAACTCTCCGATGGAATCATAGGTCACGACGATAGCGCCTGCCCGCGCATAGAGAATTCCTGTCCACCAGGCGTATTTGGCTGATTTGTCGCCATCCGGCGGATTGACAACAACCAGGGCCGGATGTTGAACGATGGTTGCGCCGGGCTTGTGATAAACGATAGCCGGAACGCGCAAGCCGTAATTGGTGGCGAACGAAATGCGATCGGCAACTACATCCGCCGCGATGTTGGATTGGCCATAAAGCTTGTCACGCGGGTCAGGGAGCGCGCCGGGAATGTGCAAGGAAGTCCTGATCTGCTGACGCTGAAGTTCCAGCGGGGAAGGCTTGGAAAAACAGAGGCTGATGGCCAGGAAATGGAGGAGAACGGTTCGCAACTGGGGCCTTTTCGATAGCGTAACAGCCAGGTCGCCAGCTTGGAAAAGGTTTGATTGATCACCGGTGTGGAGAGATTTGCACGGTGAGATGTACGTCGGGTGGATTACGGAACGAAGTGTGGGGCTGGCGCTGAGAGAGTGGGTTGGGGCTGGTCCGGTCGCTTACGCTCGCCGTTCTGTTAGGGGGTGTTTGTGGTTTTGGGCGGCGTGGTTGGGTTAGATGGGTGGATTGCGGAACGAAGTGGTGGTGCTGGCGCTGAGAGGCGGGTTGACGAGGGCTGAATTTCGAAACGGACTTGGGTACTGCTGCTAGAAATCGCAGAACGGGGCGGCAGGGATGATTGAGGTGGGCAGGGATTAACGCAGATGAACACGGATGGGGGGTTTGGGCGTGGTTGGGCCTTAAGGGTGGTTGGAAGGGATTTTTAGCGTTAGTCTTTTTTGCCGGTGGGGGTTCCGTCGGGATTGGCGTAGCCTAGGCGGATGGCTTCTTTGCGCATCCAATCGAGTTCTTTTTCCATTTCGAAGTCGTCTTCGTCGTTGCTTTTTTGAAGTTTGCGGGGGTTCTTTGATGGCTTGCTTGGCTTCGATGCGGCGATTCTTGCGGTAGTCTTCGAGGTTCTTGCGTGCTCGGGTGAGGTAGTTGGTGTTAGCGGTTCGATAGCGATTCGCCAGGGCGAGCTTGTGAAATTCACGGTCGGACCAGTTGGCCATGTTGGGGTTGTCCAGGAAGAGCTGGGCTTCGAGGTCGATGTAATTCCGTTCGGCGCGTTGGGCGAGCCAGTCGGCGCGCACAGCGGCGCGGATGAGTTCGGCTTCGTGAGCGGTGGCTGGGTTTTTGGGGTTGACGGCGTAGGCTTGGAACCAGCGGGCTTCGAGGGCTTTGAAGTCTTCGATGGATTCGTTGGGCAGGATGAGCTTCGTGGTGGAGCAAGCTCCGTGCTTGACGGCGTTCATGGAGGAAATCGCTTTGCCTTCGGGCGTAATGGGGCCGGTGCTTTGGGACATGGCTTTGATCCTTTTCTGTTCGAGTTTGCGGGCCTGGCGCTCGGCGGCGCGGCGGATGGTGCGGGCGTTCATAAGGGTCGGGTACGGATTCAGGATGGCGGGTGGGATGGTTCGGATTGAGCCGGGTTTTCGGGGTGATTCTAGTAAGTTGCTGAAACGGCGCGAGATTTGGTTGTGGAAAAGTTGGGTGCGTCTGTGAACGCATCACGGCGGGTTTGTGACAAGAGGCTGAAAAGGGGCGGGGTAGCTTGCGGAATTGGGCGGATTCGATTCCTTAGCTTGGCTTTTTCAACAATATAGCGTCGGCTGTTTTTGAAGGGGTCGTGGCATGTTGCGGTCTCGGAGAGGCCGTTCCCTCACGGGTCGCGGTTCTGTTAGCGGCTGGTTTTTACTGCAGTGGCATGCATGAAAAAGGCAGTGTCAAGCATGAAAAAAAAGCTTGGCTTTTTCAACAATATAGCGTCGGCTGTTTTTGAAGGGGTCGTGGCATGTTGCGGGCTCGGAGAGGCCGCTCCCTCACGGTCGCGGTTCTGTTAGCGGCTGGTTTTTACTGCAGTGGCAGGCATGAAAAAAACAAACGCAGGCGGTGTCAACAGTTTTGTGTAAACGCGGTTTGTAGCCCCGCAGCTTGGGTCTTCCAACTGGCCATGCGGGGGATGCACAAGGGGGCGGCAGCCCTCTTGTGGGGGGAGCCGGTCGCAAACTGCGGGCCAGCGATTTTGGCTGGCCAGTCAGCGTGCTCCGGCGTGGGGGGAACCCTCCCGCCCCGGCTTTTCCCCGGGCCGGGGAAACGGGAATGGGGCGCTCCAATACCGTGCTGCCGCAGGCTGATTTCTTCCGACTGTCACGCCCTTCAGCCCAGGCGGGCCTGCTCCATCCGCTCCGGCCAACGGATCGTAAATTGACGCAGCGCTTCCCGCCACCCCTGCACCGTGTGCCACTTGGTCGCCACCTTCTGTAGCGCCAGATACAACAGCTTGATCGCCGCTTCCTGCGTCGGAAACGAGCCGCGATTCTTCGTCACCTTGCGTAGCGTCATGTGCAGCGACTCCACCGCATTCGTCGTGTAGATGATCTTGCGTATCTCTTCCGGAAACTCAAAGAACGGAATCACCCGCTGCCAGCTCCGCTCCCACACATCGGCCACTACCTGGTGCTTTGGATACTTCACGCGAAACTCAGCCAGCGCCTGTTCCGCCATCTCCGCCGTGGCCGCCCGGTAGATCGGCTTTAAATCTGCCGCCATTTGCTTACGTTCTTTCCAGTTCACAAAGTTCAAACTGGCGCGGATCAAATGCACAATGCAGGTCTGCACTAAGGTGCTGGGAAACACCGCCTCAATGGCTTCCGGAAAGCCCTTCAGTCCATCCGTGCAAATCACAAACGCATCTTTCATCCCGCGATTCTTCAGGTTTTGCAACACCGACATCCAGTACTTGGCGCCTTCATTGCCGCTCACCCACAGCCCCAGCACCGACTTCTGACCTTCCACGTTGATGCCGATCGCGGTGTACACGGCTCGGTTGTCCACCTTGCCATCCTGCCGCATCTTCACCATCAAAGCGTCTAAATAGACGATCGGGTACAGCGCTTCCAACGGCCGGTCCTGCCAGGCTCTGACTTCTTCCTGGATACTGTCGGTCACCTCCGAGATCAGCCCGGCACTTACCTCCACTCCGTACATGTCTTGCAGGTGACCCTGGATATCGCGCACCGTCATGCCCAGCGCGTACATCGACAGAATCTTGGCGTCGAATCCCTCGAAGCGCGTTTGATGCTTCTCGATCAGCTTGGGCTCGAAGGTACCATTGCGATCACGCGGCACCTCAATCGTCATCTCGCCCGCTTCGCCCTTCAGCGTCTTGCGGCTTTTCCCATTGCGCGAGTTGCCGCTTCCATAGCCGTCCGGGTCATGTTTCTCATAGCCCAGATGATGATTCATCTCGCCGGCCAGCATGCGCTCCACCAGCAGCTTGGTCAATTCCTTCACCAAGCCGTCCGGCCCGATCAGGCTACCCCCGCTGGTCGCGATCAACTCATCAATTAGTTCTTTTCGAATGGCCATCCGGTTCTCCTATCTTCGTCCTTCTTTGAGAACCGCGTTTACACAATCCTTTTTACACCCTCCAAACGCATAAAAAAAACAGACGCTTGGGGTCAATAAATTCCCCAACAAATTCCAATCAGCCTACTTCCTAAATGCGCTTCCCTGCCCTGCGTTGTCTGCAGAAAATTGCTAAACGGCTTGTTAACCACGACACGCAGGCCTGCAGGCAAATAATTTAATTTAGGCCGCGCCATGGTAGATTCCCCGGGTCAATTCGGGGGCTTCGCAGCGATGATTGGAAGCAGGTTTTTTCATTGGATAGCACCCACTGGACGAAGCTCAAAAGGAGTTGGAGCCTATTGACGCGCGGAACCACCAAGCCATCGACGAAAGGCTTGTGAACTATCGGCGCAAAAGCGGATTGACGTGCAACCGCCGCCACGCGAAATTGAAGGGAACGCCGGTGTACGTTCCAGTTTTGATGTCGTCCCAGCAGCGTCGTTATTAGCAACGCAAAAATAGGTGAAGAAGAGATGGAACGCCGACGCGAAGCTTCCGTCAAGCCGATGCATATAACCGCATCGAAGGTAAATTTCCGAGCCCTAAGGGCAAAGCGATTTTTGAGGCGTTCATTCGTGGCGAAATCGAGCAAGACGAAATCTTGCCGCGCCTCGATGCGCTCCATCTTCGGGTCCGAGCTTCGCTCGGTCAACGCAACTATTCCAATCAACGCTGTGGGATGTTAAAAGAAGGCATGGACAAGACGATCCGCAAATTCACCAGCTTGGCCGACATGAAAGCTGAAGAGTATCGGTCCTGGCAAAGTCGGCCAATTCATGAGCGGGTTGCCGCCGTTTCTGAGTTGACGCAGGAACAATACGAAATGAAGGGTTTGGTCCGCGATGTACCCAGACTTCAAAGAACTCTTGTCCGTTTTGAACGAACACCAAGCTAAATATCTGGTTGTGGGCGCTTACGCGCTTTCTATTCACGCACAGCCGCGAGCAACCAAAGACCTCGACATCTTGGTATAAGGCCGATCCTGAAAACGCAAAGGCCCTTTTTACAGCGCTGGAGAAATTCGGCGCACCGCTTGAGGATGTAACGCCTGCTGGCTTTTCAGAGCCGGCGACTTTTTTTCGCATGGGACATCCGCCGGTTGGCATCGATATCCTCACCCAAATTGATGGCGTGGATTTTGACGCTGCATGGGAGAAGCGGATTGAGGGCGTTATTGACGTTGCTAGTGGTCTGAAGACGAATTTCATTTCAAGAGACGACTTCATCGCAACGAAGATTGCATCTGGCCGCCCGCAAGATTTGGCAGATGTTACCGCCGTGCGCGAGGCGGATAAACAGCGCGCTTTGGATGAGATTGCAAACGGTTTAGGTACGGCTGGCGGTAACGGGCAGAAGAACAAAGAGCAGGATCGCGCGCGCTAAATAAGGAAGCTCGGGAGAGTTCTCTGTTGGTGCGGGGAGATCCGGGGACGCTCCATACAACCACAAAATCGTTCTCTCGCATTAACTAGCTGCGTTACGCGATAAGTCACCTCATTAGACGCACTAGAGCGTGATTGCCTAAATTGTGTTTGAGTGTGCTGGCACTGATTTCCCGGCACTGATTTCCGCCCAATGCTGAAGTGTGCTAAAACGCTACCATGAAAGAAGGGTTATCACCATGACTTCAACTCTTGACTGGTCCCAATGTCCTGCCGTGGAGAGCATCCCCGGCAAAGTCAGCGGCGCATGGGTGTTTAAAGATACCCGGATGCCAGTAGCCACCGTATTTGAGAATTTGGAAGCTGGCTTGACCGTGGAAGAAGTCATGGAAGAATTCGCCGTCACACGCGAACAAATCAACGCTGTATTGCATTTCGCGGCGCAGAGCTTGGGAACGCCCATCCCGCCCCCGGTGCACGCAGCGCCCGTCGATGCTCATTCTCTTTGACCACGGCACACCCCGCAGCATTGCCCGCTGGCTTCAAGGGCACACTGTCATAGAAGCGATTGCGAGAGGTTGGCACAGATTAAGCAACGGCGCGTTGCTGAAGGCGGCAGAAGAAGCCGGTTTCGATCTTTTGCTATCTACAGACAAAAATATCCAGTACCAGCAAAACCTCAAAGGCCGCCGCATTGCCATCGTTATACTTAGCAACCCGCAACGTCCAGCCGTACACCGTTACATTAATAGAGTTATCGAAGCAGTGAACGCGGCCACCCCCGGCAGCTTTGCCCAGGTGGACATTCCTTACGAGTAAAAGGTAATGGGTAAATGGTGGTCATGGATTCCCGGCTTGCACGGTGTGGCGCTTAATAAGCGTCGCCGGAAAGCCCTCTCAAGTATCACTGGTGAACGGCTATTCGTCGAACGAATGGCTCAACGTCAACGTCCTGATGATGAAAGTTTCGACAAAAATTACCCGAAAAGGTCTCGAACAGGCTGGACAAAATCTCTGCCGATGCCACTCGGACAGACGACATAGACGAACTCGACGATTTCATGGGAGATGCAGAACTAGAGGGACTTTTCGCCGCTTATTTTTGCCCAGTTGCAGAAATCAAAATTGATGGAGATTTGGTTCTTGATCAAATCGATGGTTGGGGCATTCCAAAATCTGCAAGGGAAACACCGCATACAAACCATTTGGGCCGAAGTGAGGTCGGGTTTCGCCGAGTTTGAGATCTGCCTGGGAGGCGTGCTGCGGTCGATCTTCCTTAACCACAAGCCTGATTCACCATTGGGGCTATCTTGCGGGCAGAGCGAAGGCGACAATGCTGCCTCCGGATTTGGCTTCGTTTTTGCCTCCTCCGCAGACGATGACGACGTACTCGCGGCCGTCGATTTCGTAGACGGAGGGTGTGGCGTTGCCGGCTGCGGGAAGGGTGGCTTGCCAGAGGAGTTTGCCGGTGGATTTGTCGTAGGCGTGGAACTTGTTGTCGAAGCTCGTCGCTCCTATGAACAGAAGGCCGCTGGCGGTGACGACGGGTCCACCGTAGTTGTCGCTGCCGGTGTTGGTCATTCCTTTGGCGGCTAGTTCGGGGTATTCGCCAAAGGGAATGCGCCAGCGGATTTCACCCTTGTTCAGGTCGATGGCGTTCAGGGTGCCCCAGGGCGGCTTGATGGGCGGGTAATTGTCGGGGTCGCGGAAGAGGATGTAGCCTTCGTTGCGATACTTCTGCCAGTTGGGATCGGCTTTGGCGGCGGCTTGATCTACCACTCCGGTGTCTTTGCCGGTGAGGAGGAAGTCGACGATTTCGTCGACGTTCTTTTCGAGGTAGTCGAAGGCGGGCATGCGCCCTGAACCTTCGCGGATGAACTGGATGAGTTCGGCGCGGGTGCGGCGCTTGCCGATGTCGACTAGCGAGGGGAACGAGGGCGGCGCGCCTTCACGATTGCTGCCGTGGCAACTGGCGCAGTTGTTTTGGTAGAGCGATTTGGTTTCGTGAGCCACCATGCGGATAATCCAGGGCTGTTCGTTGGAGTTGACGTACAGCAGGCCGCTTTGTGGATCGAAGGCGGCTCCGCCCCACTCGGCGCCGCCGTCGGTGCCGGGCATGAGGACGGTTCCGCGAAGACCGGGCGGGGTGAAGATGCCGTTGGAATCGAGGGTTTTTAGTTTGGCGAGAACGGCAGCGTGGGCTTCGGGCGTTCGGTCGGTCACCATATCTTCGGTGAAGGTTTGGCGGGTGAAGGGCGGCGGCTTGACGGGATAGGGCTGGACTTCGGAAAGCTTTTCGCCATCGAGAGCGGATGGCGGAGCTTTGCGGTATTCGACCGGGAAGAGCGGCTTGCCGGTTCTGCGGTCGAGGAGGAAGACGTAGCCGGTCTTGGTGATCTGGGCGACGGCTTCGACTTTGCGGCCGTTGTGAGTGACGGTGACCAGGCTGGGGGCGGCGGGAAAATCGAGATCCCAGACGTCGTGTTTGACGCCCTGGAAGTGCCAGATGCGCTTGCCGGTTTTCGCATCGAGGGCGAGGACGCAGTCGGCGAAGAGGTTATCGCCGATGCGGTTTGAGCCATAGAAATCGAAGCTGGCGGAGCCGGTGGCGGCGAAGACCATGCCGAGGTTCGGATCGATGCTGAGGCCAGCCCAGGCGTTGGCGCCGCCGGAGATTTTGTAAGCGTCTTTGGGCCAGGTGTCGTAGCCAAACTCGCCCGGTTGCGGGATGGTGTGGAAGATCCAGCGCATTTCGCCCGTGTTGACGTCGAAGGCGCGAATGTGGCCGGGCGTGCCGGGCAGTGTTTCGGGAACGGTGCTGCCGAGGATGATCATCGTCCTGATAGATGACGCCGGGGCTGCTGGCGCTGACGGTCATTTTTTCGGCGGGGCGGCCGAGGCCTTCGCGCAGGTCGATGCGGCCGTTCTTGCCGAAAGTGGGGAGGGGCTGTGCCGGTTTTGCGGTTGAGGGCGTAGAGGAAGTTGCGGTAGGTGAAGAAGACGCGGTCCTGGTAGACAGTGACGCCGCGGTGGCGGTAGCGGCGGTGAGGGTCAGTTGGTTCGACCGGGTCGAAGCTCCAGATCTCGCGGCCGGTGGTGGCGTTGAGGGCGATGACGCGCATCTTGGGCGTGGTGGCGTAGAGAATGCCGTCGACGATGATGGGGTTGCTTTGCATTTCGGACCCTTGAAATGCGTCGTGGGAGTCATAGGTCCAGGCTACTTGGAGTTGCTTGACGTTGGCGGGCGTGATTTGAGTGAGGGGGGAGTAGCGGATGTTGTTGGGGCCGCCGTTCATGGGCCAGCCGGTGTCGGCGGCAGGCGCAACGGTGGATAAGAGGAGCAGGGGCAACAGTAGTTTCACAAGCTTGGGTGGCGTAACTAGCCTATCTGCACCGTCTCCGGTTGTCTAGCAGACACCGTCACCAGCTTCGGAAATCGCACGCAAAAACAAGCGCCCGGCTTGCCATCCTCCACCAGAAAGAGATCGCCGCCCGCATCAGTCATAGTCTGCCTGGATAGAGCCAACCCCAGCCCCAAACCGGATCGCTTCCCTGTGACAAAGGGTTTCAGCACATCTTTCCGAATATCGGCGGGAATGCCGGAGCCCGTATCCGCCACCAGCACATCAATGTGGGCTCCGTCGCCGTTCTGGGTAATCGACACCCGGCCTCCATCCGGCATGGCGTCGCCCGCATTGGAAAGCAGGTTTGTAAAAACCCGTTCAATGCGCGTGGGGTGCACCATTACCTTTATTTCCGGTTCAACTGCAATCTCCACCACCAGCCCGCTGTTTGCGCTCGTAAACGGCTCCGCCGCCGCTTCTATCAACTCACGCAGAACACACAGTTCCGGATCTCTACGTTCTCCGCGGGAGACATTCAACAAATCCCTCAAAAGCACCTGCACCCGCTGGGATGCTTTATAGATGGTGCTCGCAATCCGCCGCGTCTGCTCCGCCGGCAGGTTCCCATCCACGAGCATCTCGGCCCCGCCATAGATCGCCGCCAAAGGATTGCGCAAATCATGCACCAGCGATGTGCCTAGCCGGGCAATTGTGTGCATCTGCTCCTGCCGGATCCGCTCCGCTTGCGAACGCTCAATGGATTCGCACATCTGATTGAAAGTTCTCGCTAAGCGGGACAGCTCATCCGTTCCGCGGGTGGGCACTCGATATTGGTAATTACCCGCCGCCACCGCACTGGCAGCCTTGTCCAGCAGTTTGACAGGACCCAATAATCTGGTGGTCATGTAGGAACTGATCAATAGCGCGGCAGCAACTGTCAGTAGCCACGCCAGCGCCACCACACGGCGCAACTTGGTGAGCGAAGCACGCGCATGCACGTAAGAGTACAAAATGCTTAACTCCGCCACCTGGCCGCCTTTTACTCCGTTCAATGGCCGGTGAGAGACGATAAACTCATCCCGCCATAACCGCTTCCCATTTGAATTGAGGCCAGTTCGCAAGAAGGCTGGCAATCCCTCTGCTGCCCGCCGGCTCAGGGTGGAGGCGAAGACCTGCCGGTTGTCCAAGAACACAAAATCACTTCCCGGGGCCAGCGCCTGCAGTTCTCGCCCCAACCGGTCATCAATCCGAAATCCTGCACACAGGATATTCAGCAATAGAGGGCCGCGGCTGCCTTGCACGTACACCGGGTTCAGCACGACATAGAACAACTTCGATTTATCGCGCAAATACCCCGAGAGTTGGCCCGGAAACCGTTCAATCACCTCTTTAACTGCGATTGTTGAGGGACTTAGATCCGAAGCTCCTTCACCAAGCGTCGAAATCACTCGCCCTTCCGGATCCAGCACCAGAAAAACAGCGGACTGGTCGGACACTCTGGACCACAACTCCTGGGCCGAATCGCGAATGGTCTTGTCATCTCGAGTTGCAAACGCCGCCCTTACATCCGACATCGCGCCCATCACGGCAGTCGTTGCCAGCAGGACTTGCGTGCGCGCCTTCCAAATCGCTTCATACGCTCTGATGCTGGCTTGTATCTCCGTGCGGGCGTTATCGTCGGCAACGGAGATGACATACTGCTGAAGCACCCATCCGGCCATCGCGAACAAGAGTGTCACGGTGGTGGAGGTTGCCAGGAACACGCGCCAGCGAAGCGGAACTCCTCCAAGACCGAGCCTCATTTCGGCACTCCGCCATAGCTCTCCGCTTCCTTGCCGGCCGGGTAGTCCAAACCATATTTGTTTTTATGCGGTGGCGTCACATAGCCGGCCTCGGAGATCTTTGCTGTCGCGGCATGTACTTCCGATTCTTCACTGGGCAAAGAGATTTGAACCGTCTGCGCTGCCTCCAGTGTGGCCCGTTCATCAAAAACATGCAGCTCATAGGTTCCGGGCAAAACATTGGCCAATTGATAACTCCCATCCCGTTTTGCTTTTGTGAAGTACGGAGTGTCAAGCACGACAATCACCGCCGACATCGTCGGATGAATATTGCAGAACACTCGCACAATCCCAGGCCTCCGAAACCGGATGGACTTGCTGGTTCCCGGTGGGTATAGGCTCAAATCGAATAGCTGCCCGTTGTACTGTGAAAACGCATTGTGAAAGATAGGGTCCGCGTTGGGAAAATCCACAACGGTCCCGACAAGTATCGGGAGAACGTGTGGTCTGAACATCTTGTCCTTCTGCAATAATCGGGCACGCAAGCTTTGAACCGGCTGAACGCTGGCTCCTGTCACGGGTTCCAACCAGACAACGACGTCCGAGGGGTCTCCCTGCTGCTGACCAGGCGCGCGTCCATTCCCGGAGACGATTTGTATTTCACCCCTCACCGAAGCTCCCCACGCGGCTTCCACCGGCGCCAACAGCATCATCGCTATCGATAAGCTTCGGAGGAAAGCTTTAAAACAGGTAGGCAACAGTCGCATCGTATCGGTTTGCCCAAAACTCCAGCGCATTGAGATACTCAACGCGATTTCGTGCCGCTTCAAGACCTAACACCACGTTGGGAGCAAGGCGATACAGAATATTGCCGGCAAGTGTTTCCGTTTTTGACACTCCGTATGCGCTCAAATCGCGATCGTTGTTGAGTTGCCTGCCACTATAAACGTCAAAGGTCAGGCGCCTGGTCACGGGAAAGGAAGCCTGTAACCATCCGGCGCTGCCGCGTATCGGAACAACGGTCTGGCCGCTGTTAATCGTAACGCCCCCGGGAACTCCACCCAGGTTGGCAAAGTTCTTACCGCGCAGCAATGTCCCGCTGATTTCCAACCACCTCAGCGGTTTCACGGCCAGATCAGCACTGAGTACTCGCGAGGGAACGGATGCCCCAAGTACATGGCTCGTGCTTCCATCCCCAGCTAGGCCGCCACTGATCTTCTTCCCTTCACCCCATGTATGCTCGACCTGCACACGCGCCTGCACTGCCGGACGATCCGGCGTCACGTACCAGCTTCCGGCCAAGAAGGGAGCCGTGTAGCTCTCGTCCGTTTCGAAAATGCTGGCCTGCAGGGTCGCTTTCGTCGATGGGGACAAGGGGATGCGCTCTTCGTAGGTGACTTGTGGTCTCCACAACCACAAATTACCGGCTCCGGAGAGGGGCGGTACGCCAACCCTCGCAAATGACGTAGGCTGCAGCGGGGCAATGATGCTCTTGTCCTGACCGAACGTGAGGCTTCGATTTTTCCAGTCGAACGAAACCACGCCTCGCCGGATCCTGAATTCATAGGATGAGCCTTCCCCTCCATAAAAATCCATCGAAAGAAATCCGTTCACGCGGCCGCCGCCCCAGATATTGGGCCCACGGAAATCCAGCCCGATGATCGATTGACTCAAGGTTGCCCCGCCGCCGCTGCCGGCTAACGTGTAATCTCCGTATGTGTTCAGGAAGAGCTCATCATTTGAACCTTTGGACACAAAGCTATCGAACAGCAGCATTCCGGTCAAAGAAATGGGGAAGCGCTGCGACGCTTCTACTTTGGTTTGAGCCTGTTCCGTGATTTGCTGCTCGGCGATTTCAGCCTTCTCTTCCCTGGCTTGTGAGTCGGCCGTGGCCGTCATGGTCCCATGATGTAACTCTTCGCGCAGCGTCTGAATTTCGGAGAGTAGCGCTTTGTTCTGTTTCTCCAGCTCATCCAGCCGTTCCAAAATCCTGGATAACGCGTCAGGCGCCGGCTGCCGTTCCTGCCCGTTTAAAACGCCGCTCAAAGCAACGATGAATGCAATTGTCGGCGCGAATAACCGGCCGCCTCTAAGCAAGTAACTCTTCCAACACACGACACACCTCCCTCATGGAGAATGGCTTTCGAAAGATCGCGTTCGGTGTGTTTAGAATACAACCGTTTGCAGTGCTTAGGTTTTCCTCGGCAGTGATAATCACCGCCGGTAAGCTCTCATAACCCTGAATCGCCCGCACTTGCCTGATGAGTTCCAAGCCATCCACCTGCGGCAGGTTGAAGTCGGTCACAATCGCAGCAATGGCCCGCTCTTTCGCCCCATTCGCAAAAAGCCGGAGCGCGCCTGCCGGATGATGGGAGATGACCGTTTCAACGCCGGGTATGCCTGCGAATGCGATCGCCAGGGAGGCGGCAACACCCTCGTTGTCGTCTACAATCACCACCAGTTTCATAGCTCCCCTAACTAGAGAACGAAACGGTAACCCACCCCGTGCACGGTCACGAAATGCGTGGGAGCCCCAGGGTCTTCCTCAAACTTCTGCCGCAGTCTGACAACGTGAGCGTCCACGGTTCGAGTATTGGGATAGTACTCATAGCCCCACACCGAGTTCAGAATCAAATCACGGCTCAGCACGCGGTCGGCGTTCTGGACAAAAAAGAGGAGCAAATTATACTCAGCCGGCGTAACCTTGATTTCCTTGCCATTACGGGTAGTCAATCGCCGCTCGACATCAACTTCGATAGCTCCAAAACGAATAGTCCGCGCGCCCTCCTCACCGCTGCGCCGCAAAACAGCTCTCACCCGCGCCAAGAGTTCCCTGGTTCCAAATGGCTTGACCACGTAATCATCGGCGCCCAGCTCAAGCAGCAGCACTTTATCCACTTCATCGCCCACGGCGCTCAAGATGATGATGGGCGTGCCCATCCGGTTACTGCGCAATTGTTTGCATAACTCAATCCCGCTCATACCCGGCAAACGCAAGTCGACCAAAACCAGACTGGGCTTGATCGAAAGAGCTTTTTGCAGCCCGGAATCGCCATCCACCGCCTGAATGGGCATAAACTTCTCCCGTTCCAGCAGGATACTTACGGTTTCGCGCACTTCTGCATCGTCGTCCACGATTAGGATCTTTTGCAATTCCGCTCCGGACTTACGCCCTATTGTGACTGGTCTGATCACAAACTCTAACCCTTAGCCTGGAGTTTTTACAGATTTTTTACATCGCCGCAACAAGGCCGCCACCGCTGTGTCGATCAGTCCACTGGCAGGAAATCATTTACAAGAAATTCGCAATTTCCCAACCAATGCCACCCGTGGCCAGCCGCAAACTCTGAGGTGGCGGGCGAAATCGACCTTCGCTAAAACGCCAGTAACGAACGAAAGGACAACATGCTTAAAAGCTTTTGGATGATCGCCAGTTTGACCCTCGCAACCGGCCTCGCGTATGGAACGTCGGCGAACGACTACGCTCAACTCAACTTGACCTCAGATTTGCCGGGAGTTGCCGCGAATCAGGATCCCAATTTGGTAAACCCCTGGGGACTCGTCTCCAGTCCTACCAGCCCATTCTGGACTTCAGATAACGGAACCGGGTTGTCCACCATCTATCCGGGAAGCGGAAAACCCGCTGGCCTGGTAGTCACCATTCCACCCGGACCCGGCAGCGGAGCGACGGCCGACCCTACCGGCATAGTCTTCAACACTGGAATCGGTGCAGGCACCTTCGCGAAATCGGCCTTCATCTTTGCAACGGAAGGCGGCTCCATCGCGGGCTGGGGTGGCGGGCTCACCGCGACTACGGAAGCGACGGGGGTGGCTGGCTCCGTGTATAAGGGCCTGGGCATCAGCTCCAGCGGGAACATGCTCTATGCCGCGAACTTCGGCAAGAGCCGGATCGACGTGTTTGACTCCAACTTCCACGCGGTGACCCTTTCACCGAACGCCTTCAAAGATCCGACTCTCCCTTCCGGCTACGCTCCATTCAACGTCCAGAACATCAACGGACTGCTGTATGTAACGTACGCCGCAACCGCGGGCGGACATGACGAAGTCGACGGTGCCGGCTTAGGGTTCGTCGACGTCTACAACACGAATGGAGTCTTCCAGAAACGGCTCGCCTCGCAAGGTGCGCTGAATGCGCCGTGGGGTCTCGCGCTCGCGCCCACCTCCGGCTTCGGAGCGCTGTCAGGCGATCTTCTCGTCGGAAACTTCGGAGACGGCCGCATCAATGCTTATGATCCAACCTCCGGAAAATTTGAGGGCGCTCTCGAGGGTCCCAATGGCAATCCAATCTCCATCGCAGGACTCTGGGGCATCGACTTCGGTAACGGCGCCGCGGGCACGAGCGTCGACGGCCTGTATTTCAACGCCGGCATCCCCTCCCCCGGCGGAACCGACGTCGAATCGCACGGCCTCTTCGGCGAACTCACGCCCACTCCGGAACCAGGTTCCTTCGCGCTCTTCGGAGGGGGACTCATCCTGGCCGCCACGTTGTGCCGCCCCCGAAAAAGGGCGCAGAGCTAATTCATTCACCTCGCGAAAACAAACCAATGCCGGGGCATCGCCGCACCATTAATCACCGGCCTGCCCCGGGCGTGGAGAAGATACGCTGTTCCAGTTCTTTAGCGAAACGCGCCTTCATCTCATCCCGCACCTTTCGAAACGCGCTGATTCGTTCCTCCTCCGGAGCGTCCGGGCCTGGTGGATCTGGAAACGGCCAGTGCAATCGCTGAGTCACTGCCGGAAAGATCGGACAGCTTTCCTTAGCGTTGTCACAAACGGTGATCACGTAAGTGAATGGACGAATACTAAACTCACCCACGGATTTGGATCTGTGCCCGGAAATATCGATTCCAAGCTCGTTCATTGCGCTTATGGCTTCAGGCCGCACAATACCGGGTTTAGTTCCCGCGCTCGCCACCTCGGACGGGTTTCCTGCCAAACTTCGCAGCAGCCCCTCCACCATTTGGCTACGGGCGGAGTTTCCGGTAGATAAAATCAGAACTGATTCCTTAGACACTCATCGTCTCCGTGTCTCCTGCAATCACCAATCTCATCAGGCAACCCCATCTGCATCGGCCGTCCGCTGATGAGGAAGAACAACATTTTGCGCGGCCGTAGTGGAGGGGGGCAGCAAGAAACGAAACAATACGGTGGCTGCGGCTGCTCCCAATAGTTGCGCGACAATAAACGCCGGTACGTCGCTGGGAGCAATACCCGCGAACGTATCTGCCAGCGAGCGCGCCAACGTAACTGCCGGATTGGCGAAGGAAGTAGACGCCGTCACCAATATGCGCCGGTAATGTAAGCGCGACATGCCTCACCCTCATTTTGCTGGGCGCCGGAATTTTTATATCCAGCAAAATGTTCCCTGCGGGAAGTCGCCCAAACCTGACGTCGTGATCGAAGGGCTAGGCTGCTGAATGGGCTCCGCCTTGGCTTCTATCCGCGTTGCTGTAGTGATAGGAGTAGCAAGCTGGGCAGAGGCGGTGGCGAATTTCCGGGAGTGTTCTTTCGATGAATTCGGGAACCCAGTGCCAAGCGTTCATCTTCCGGTTTTCAACGCGGCGGCAATGACAGCACATGGTGACAGCGGGCCCGTAATCGGCAAATCTGCCGTTGGCTTCCGAGGGTGGCGCGAGGGCATCCTTTATCAATACATTTCTAATGAGGAATCCAGATCCGGAAAGCGTTATCGTCATTCGCAACTGCCGGATGACCCGAGCGGATGAGCAATCGAAGATGTGGTTCCATTTGCCTGTCTGCCTAGCAGCCGCAAAGCCGGAATCGTAGAATTTCAACAGGTCTCGCGGGATCACTTCAAAGAGGGAGACGCCACGAACATTGCTAGCCCTGGCAGCGCTTCCATTGTTATCGAGTGCGAAGGCATCCCAAGCGCGGTTGCACCGCACAATGGAAAAGTTTTCCTCTACTGCGTACATTACATTTGGATCGCGGTCATAGTCGGGCAGCCACGTAAGAAGCACTGAAACACATTATCCTAATTTAAAGTGCGTGCGTGGTGCCAGGGTGGACGGTCAGCACAAGATCTAAAAGCAAGATCTGAGTGCAGGTCTGAGTGGAAATTTTGTGCCCAAGTAGTTATACTATGCTTCATCACTTACCGCAATCTTCGTTCATTTCTCGCCAGCTGCCTTCCGGAAGAGCTGAGAATGCCTGTTCAAACGCTGTATTTGAATGAGGTTCGGAGCGCTGACGCGCTCACCTATACCTGGGCGGGCGATGGCACTTTGCTGTTTTCTCTGGATTGCCGTTCGCTGGGTAAGCCGCTCACGTATGGCGAGTTGCTGAAGCAGCTTTATGCGCTCTGTCCATGGCAATTGAACCACAACGTTGTGATCGGGATGGATTCGGAACTGGCGGAGGTGCTCACGATTTACCACGAATTCGATGTGCAATCGAACCCATCGGGTAGCTTGTTGCTGGTCAGTACTCCTCCGGACGAATACTTTGAACCATACGCGGCGTAGAGGGGCATCTATAAACACTTTTTATATTTTTATTCCCTTGCATAAAAAGTGCTTCTAGGCTAATTTGGTTTCAGGCCGAAACCTACGTAAGCTCAACCCGGGCGACTTAGGGCTTAAGCTGTCGTGATATGAACCGGCTTCACACAGTCGTCGTAGCGCTTAACGTGGTAATCCTTAACGGGACTGCCTGAGGCGCCTCACGAGTTCGAAATCGAGGGCCACTGGCGGACTACCAAATCAGCCAAGTGGCCCTTTTTATTTATCTGCTCGAAATCTAAAAGGATTCTAATAAGGCCATGTCGTCGAATCTTCTATCAGGCGCGAATATTTTGCTGAATTGCCTGCTCCGCGAAAACGTGGACTGCATTTTCGGATACCCGGGCGGCGTAACTCTTCCGCTTTATGACGCTCTGTACGACCATCCTATTAAGCACGTACTCGTCCGGCACGAACAGAATGCGGCGTTCGCGGCCCAGGGTTACGCCCGCGCCACCGGCAAAGTGGGCGTATGCTGTGCAACTTCGGGTCCGGGCGCAACCAATCTGGTGACCGGCTTAGTAGACGCGATGATGGATTCCATTCCGATTGTCGCGATCACGGGCCAGGTGAGCAGCAAGCTAATGGGCAGTGATGCGTTCCAGGAAGCCGATACATTCGGCATTACGCGTTCGGCCACGAAGCATAATTTCCTGGTTAAGACCGCGGCCGAATTGCCGCAGGTGGTTCACGAAGCGTTTTATATCGCTGCAACGGGCCGGCCGGGGCCGGTTCTGGTGGACATTACTAAGGATGCTTTCCAGGGACAGACGCAATACACGCCAGTGACTGAGATTCACCTGCCTGGTTATAAGGTCTACAGCGAAGGCCATAGCGGGCAGATTCGGCGCGCGGCCCAGATGATGTGGGAGGCCGAACGGCCGTTTGTGTACGCAGGCGGTGGGATTATCGCGGCGAATGCGAACGCCGAATTGCGCGAGCTAGTGGAGACGTTGGATGCTCCTACAGTTTGCACGCTGATGGGTTTGGGCGCGCTGGCTTCTGAACACAAGAATTTCATCAGCATGCCGGGCATGCATGGCAGCTATGCGGCGAATATGGGTATGTCGGGCGCGGATTTGCTCATTGCGCTGGGTGTCCGGTTCGATGACCGTGTGACGGGACGGCTGGCGGCGTTTGCTCCGCATGCCAAGATCATTCACGTTGATATTGATCCGGCTGAAGTGGGCAAGAACCGGCATGCAGATCTGCCGATTGTGGGGGATGCGAAGCGAGTTCTGCCGAAAATCACGGCGGAGTTGAAAGAGCTGGCGCCTACGATGCAGGGCAAGAACGCGAATGCGCGCGCGGCGTGGCGCAAGCAGATTGACGAATGGCGGAACGAACATCCGCTGAAGGCTGAGGTCTCCGAAACCGAAATCAAGCCGCAGCACCTGATGGCTGAGATTGACCGGCTGTCGGGCGGACAGGCGATTGTGGCTTCCGACGTGGGGCAGCACCAGATGTGGAGCGCTCAGTTGATCCGGTTCAACGAGCCGAGGCTTTGGATCAACTCGGGCGGCTTGGGCTCGATGGGCTTTGGGCTGCCTGCGGCGATTGGCGCGCAGTATGCACGGCCGGACAAGCTGGTTTTCGCAATTGTGGGCGATGGCGGCTTCCAGATGTCGATTCCGGAGCTAGCCACGATTGTGAACCAGTCACTGCCGATCAAAATCATTGTTATGAATAACGGCTATCTGGGGATGGTGCGGCAGTGGCAGGAGTTGTTCTATAACAACCGCCTGAGCGAAGTCCGGTTGACTTCATTCCCGGATGTGGAGAAACTGGCCGGAGCTTACGGGTTCAAGGGCCGGACGGTAAGCAACGTTGCCGATATGCCGGCGGCCTTGCGGGCGGCGGTGGATGAACCGGGTCCGTTCCTTTTGAATGTGATGGTTACGCCGTTTGAGAATGTGTTCCCGATGGTGCCGGCCGGCGGGGCTATCAATGAGATGGTGCTGCGTCCGCCGCAGCCGGTGGCCGTGTAGAGGAGATTCGCCATGCAACAGACCATATCTTTGCTATTGGAAAACAAGCCGGGCGCGCTGATGCGCGTGACGGGGTTGCTGGGCCAGCGCGGCTACAACATTGAGAGCTTGACGGTTGCCAGGACACTGGACCCGACGCTTTCGCGCATGACCTTGACGGTGGACGTGGAACCGAACACCCGGGCGCAGGTAATTAAGCAGATGAACAAGCTGATCAACGTGCTGCAGGCGACGGACGTAACGGACGGGCCGGCGGTGAGCCGCGAACTGGTGCTGGTAAGGATTCGTCCCAGCCAGCAGGGCCGCACGGCGATCTTGAAGGAAGCGGAGATTTTCCAGGCACGCGTGGTGGATTCCACGGTGGAAGGGTTTTGTCTGGAAGTCACGGGCGATCCGGAAAAGCTGGATGAATTCATCGACGTCATGCGCAGCTATGGCGATATTGAAGTTACGCGTTCGGGCATTTTGTCCGTGTCGCTGGACAACAAAAAGCCGCGGCTCTCTCCGCCGGTGCCACGCGGCGCGGCGGGCGATGAAATGATGGAACTGCAAGAAGCAGAGTGATTTGCAAGAAGCAAACTAAGGACTAGAAATTGCCAAACAGATATTACGAAAAAGACGGAAGCCTCGCGCCGCTTCAGGGAAAAACGATTGCGATTATCGGCTACGGAAGCCAGGGCCATGCGCATGCATTGAATCTGCGCGATTCGGGTTTGAAGGTTGTGGTTGGTTTGCACGCGGGGAGCAAGAGCGCGGCGAAGGCCACGGCGGCTGGATTGCAGGTGCTGAGTGTTTCAGACGCGGCGGAAGTGGCCGACGTCATTATGATTCTGACGCCGGACCATGTGCAGGGCGACAACTATCGCAACGATATTGCGCCGCATATGACCAAGGGCAAGACGCTGATGTTTGCGCATGGGTTCAACATTCACTTCAACGAGATCAAGCCGCCGGCTGACGTGGATGTGTCGATGATTGCGCCGAAGGCGCCCGGCCACCGGGTGCGCGAGTTGTTTGTGGAAGGCATGGGCGTTCCGGCGTTGGTTGCGATTGCGCAGGATGCATCCGGGCATGCGTTAGAGAATGCTCTGGCTTATGCTTTCGGCCTCGGTTGTTTGAAGGCCGGTGTGATTGAAACCACTTTCAAGGAAGAAACCGAAAGCGATCTGTTCGGTGAGCAGGCGGTTCTTTGCGGCGGCGTTAGCGAGCTGATCTGTGCGGGCTTTGAGACGCTGACGGCGGCTGGGTATGCTCCGGAGATCGCTTACTTTGAGTGTCTGCATGAATTGAAGCTGATTGTGGACCTGATCTATGAGGGCGGCTTGGGTTACATGCGGTATTCGATTTCGGATACGGCTGAGTATGGCGATTACACGCGCGGCAAGCGGATTGTGAATGATGAGACTCGCGCTGAGATGAAGAAGATTCTGAGCGAGATTCAGTCGGGCGAGTTTGCCAGGACGTGGCTGCAGGAGAATCGCGATGGACGGAAGAAGTTCCTGGCGATGCGGGAAGCGGCGAAGGATCAGCCTATTGAGAAAGTTGGGGCGGAGCTGCGGGCGATGATGCCATTTTTGAAGAAGCGGAAGGAAGTTGGGATTCCGGAGGAAGCGGCGGTTACGGCTTAGGATTTTTTGAGTTGGTCGGGACGATGGTTGGGCTCTGGTTTTTTGTAGAAGCGGCCATCGTCTTCGATTGAAGTACAGTTTATCCACAATTTCTAGGTGAGTGGCATAGAAGTGAGTTCGCAAAGCTATCCAACCGGTGAGGCGGCAATTTGGGAGCGCCTGATGGAGTGACCGCCGGATGACTTCACTCCGGATGCTGCACGCTATCTGCTTCGTCTTGAGCTGCTTGAGCGCGATGAGCACTGCCTGCGGGAACTCGCTGAACGTTGAGCGCCGCGGAAGCGGGCGAGCTTGACTGCCATTTACATGTGAGTAATTTGCTTGCCGTGATGCAGTTTGTTTTGAAGAGTTCCCACTTGACGTCTTCTCACGTGAACGTTAGCCTCGTCCGACAGGTTCGCGAAGGTGCGGCTGGATGCTGCGAATATTGCCATCTGCCGGCCGAGTTTTTCCACTTCCCTTTCCTGTCGATCACGTCGGGCCCCGTCAACATGGTGGGCCTAGAGAATATGACAACCTAGCTCTTGCTTGCATGCACTGGCTTTAGGCTTGAGTGCTCTGTACCCAGTTATCGCCACCCATTAGACTGCCCCTGTTCTAAACGAACGGGCAGTACATTTTGTATGTACAATGAGGCAGTGGCGTCTGAGTGGGAGGCGAACAAGGCAGACGATAACTACCGAAAGCATGGGGTACGGTTCTCCACAGAAGCACTAGGAGTTTTTGAAGATGAGTTCGCCCTTACTATTACGGACGATGAAAGCGACCCAGCCGAACAACGCTTCATCCCTGTCGGTATGGGAACAAATGGATGGCTTCTGGTCTTTGTGTACACGTACCGGGGCGACAATATCCGCGTTATTTCGGCCTGAAGTGCTGGACCACACGAACGAGAAGACTATGAGGCACAACTATGAAAGAGCGATACGACTTCAGTAAAGCGAAGCGGGGCCGCGTTGTTCCGGAACCGGTGGTTGAGAAGGGCAAAGTTAAGATCACAATCCGGCTGGATGAAGATGTGATTGACCGCTTTGGCGCGATGGCGGATGCTTTAGAAGGCGGCGTTGGTTACCAGACGCTGATCAACCAAGCGTTGCGCGAATACCTGGAAGGCAAGGCTCCAAAGTTCGAGGATACACTCCGGCGTATTGTGCGGGAGGAGTTGGCGGCGAAGCTTACCGTTGCTTAGCTTGGGCGGGGAGAGCCGCGGCAGCGGATTAAGGGAGCGCTTCCCGCGACAACATGAAAGTGGGCTGGAGATGGCCTTCCCTACCGCATCATGGCAAAGGTAAGTGCTTAAGACTAAGCGATGACCGCCACTCAGAAATTTGACTGGTCCGGGTGCTCACTGGTGAAACGAGATCCATTGAAAACTGGGCGGCGCGCTGGACATTGACAGCATTCGGTTCTCGCCGGAAACCATCGTTGAGCATTATGAAAGCGGTTTCAGCATGGCGGAGATTACAGAGATGTTCCCGGCCGTGGACGGACAGCAAACCCGCGCAATCCTTACTTATGCCTTGGAACTTGAAGCCAAACCTACTACAGGTCGGTGCGGACTTCGGGGTGTTTGCGGAGGTACCAGCAGGGGCTCATCTGGCGGTGGGGGAGCAAGGAGTTGACGCAGGTTTGGTCGTAGGGATCGTCAAAGATTAGGTCTTCCTTTTTGTCTTTGCGGGGCACGGCGGTGTATGGGTGAACTGTTACCGTACTGGTGGGATCTTTGCGAATGGCAAGTAGGCAGACGTCGGCTAGATAGACGCAGCTGGCCAGCAGAAGCAGGCCGAATAAACCTCGCAGAGCATATTTACCCATGGGCGTGAAGCCTGGAAGACTCCAGATGGATGATGCCGCGGCTGATGGCGATGGTGACGGCGTGAGTTCGGTCTTTGGCTTCGAGTTTGCCTAGTATGCTTTGCACGTGGGCTTTTACGGTTCCGGGAGCGGTGCCGAGAACGTCACCCACCTCTTTGTTGCCGAGTCCGCGCGCTACCAGGGCGAGCACCTCCACTTCGCGTGGTGTGAGGGCGACCTCAGGGAAGAAGCCGCTTAGCTGCTGGCTGACTTCGTGGGGAATGAAGCGTTTGCCCGAGTGGACCATGCGGATGGCTCGCACGACTTCGGTATGAACCATCTCTTTTAGAAGGTAGCCCCGAACTCCGGCTTCGAGGGCGCGATAGATGTCCTGGTCGCCGTCATAAGAAGTAAGGGCGATGATGCGGGCATCGGGGAAGCCGGCGCGGATTTCTCGTGTGGTCTGTTCGCCGCTTTGATCAGGCAGGCGCAGGTCCATTAGCGTCACGTGAGGACGGTGCTCGCGAAAGAGGCGCACGGCATCCAGGCCGTTGTTGGCTTCCGCGACCAGGCAGATGTCCGGCTCATTGGAAAGAATGGCCGAAATGCCTTTGCGAACCAGGTCATGATCGTCCACGGATAAGACTTTGATGGGCTCGGTGATCATCACTGGTGTAATTGATGTTCCAGGTTACCGCTTCGGTTACTCTTTGCGTTGGAAGCAGACAGCGGCAGCCTTACTTCGATGCGAACGCCACAGCCCGGCTCGGTTGTGATCTCCAGCGTCGCGCCGATTTCCTGGGCGCGTTCGCGCATCCCCACAAGGCCGAAGTGGCCACGATGAACGGCGTTAAGATCGAAACCCTGCCCGTTGTCGCAAATGGACAGACGCAAGCCGGATTTGTTAGAGCGCAGTTCCACTTCGAGGCGTGTGGCGAGCGAATGCTGAGCGGCATTGGCTACCGCTTCACGAGCGATTCTGAGAAGCTGGAATTCCGCATCCGGCATTGAATTGAGCGAGACGGAATCGATTTGCAAGGCCAGTTCCAGACGCTCTCCGGCGTTGGCTTCGCGGCAGATGTTGGCGAGCTTTTGCGAGAAGTCGAGCGAGCTAGAACCGGTGGAGCGCAGGCCCCAAAGCGACTGGCGCGCTTCGGTTGAGCAGCGGGCGGCGTCCTGGATGATTTCGTAAAGCGATTGTTTTTCTTTGGAGGAGCTCAGGCGGACCCAGAGCGCCTGGAGTTGCATGGTGACACCCGAGAGGCCTTGAAGCAATGTGTCGTGCAGTTCGCGGGCGATGCGGCTGCGTTCGGCCAGTACAAGATTAAAACGCTGGTTTAAGCGGCGAATACGGAGGCGATACCAGGCTGCGACAATGGCGGTCAGCAGCAAAACCAGAACCGGGAAGAACCAGCGGCGTTCATACAGGCGCGGCGTGACGCTGAAGCGGAGCACGGCGCTGTTCCTGCTCCAGACGCCATCAGCATTCTGCGCCATGACGACGAAGCGGAAGCGGCCGGGAGGGAGGTTGGCATAGAAGATTTCACGGCGAGTGCCGGCGTCGATCCAATCCTTGTCATAGCCTTCCAACAGGTAGCGGAAACGCATCTTCTCCGGCGCGATGAAACTGAGGCCAGCGTAGCGGATTTCCAGATTGCGCTCAAACGGGCTGAGGGCAACGTCCTGGGTGGGTTCCACGCGGCGGCCGTTGATCAAGATAGAAGTGACTTGCACAGCGGGCGGGGCGGTGTTGTTGTTGAGCTTGTTGGGATCGACAAGCACCAAGCCATTGGTGGTGGAGAACCAGAGGCGACCATCATGGGTGCGTGCGGCGGCGGGTTGCACGCCTGAACTGCATTCGAAGCGGAGCTGGCCGGTGGTAAAGGGAATGCTCGTCACATAGCGCGTGCGGCCAGCCACAAAATCCAGCAGGTCTTTCTCACTTACACGGAAAATGCCTTTGCTGGAGGCGAGCCAGAGGTTGGCTTGATAGTCACGGAGAATGGCGTAGATGCGGTTATCGTATAGGCCATCTTTGATGCGGATGCGGGTGAATACGCCGTTTTTCCAGTGCAAGAGGCCCGAGCCAAAGGTGCCGAGCCAACCGATGTGGAGGTCGTGGTTGAAATAGAAGCAACTCACGGGTTGAGTGGTTTGCAGCTTCTCTTCATGGGCAACGTGATCCTTTAAATATGAAAGCGACGGGCCGCTACTGCTGGCGAAGAGGCGCACGGTATGAACGGCGCTGAGCGCATAGACGGGACGATGATCCGCCAGCAATCCGAGATGGGATGGCTTGAATCGGCCGGCATCCAAATAAGTCAGGCCTTCGCTGGTGCCCGCCCAGAGAGTTCCTTCCGGGTCGCGATAGATAGCGGAGACGGGGTTGCCAGGGAAAGAAGCAGCTATAACACCATTGTGCAGGCGGTTCACACCTCGGGCGGTGCCCACCCAGACATCTCCGTTTGGGTCGGCGAAGAGGCTGAGGATTGTATCGCTCAGGAGGCCGCTGCTGCGCGTTGTCAACGACTCGAATTTGTTGCCGTCGAAGGAGTTGAGTCCCCGCCCCAGCGTGCCAATCCAGAGACGACCCATGGCGTCTTCTGCGACAGGTCCGACGCTGTTGCTGAGCAGTCCTTCATTGGTGGTGTAGGGGGTGACCTTGCCGTCGGTAAATTGATCGAGACCGTTCTTGGTACCGACCCATAGCGTGCCTTCGCGATCGGTGTAAAGGGATAAGACAAGGCTGTGGCTGAGACCATCGCGCAGTCCGTATACGCTGAAACGGCCGTTCTGATAGCGGGTGACGCCATCGTTGGTGCCAATCCAAAGGCTGCCGTCCGAGTCTTCATGCAGGGCGGAGACGGCATTGTCGGGGAGGCCGTCGCGAGTAGTGAATGTTCGAACCGAATCTCCCTGAATGCGGACGAGACCGTCCGACTTGGCTACCCAAACGACGTTGCCGGCTGAGCAGGCCAGTGCACCAATGTTTTCCCGGGGATTGAGACCTCCGGACCTGTAAGGCTGGAATTTGCCGCCATGGCCGACAGCCAGACCAAAGTCGATTCCGGAGACCCATTGGGCCCCGTCAGTGCTTTGGCACGTGGAGCGGATGTTATTGGTGGCGAGGCCGTTTTTTGTGGTGAAAGATTGCGCGTGATCGCCGGAGAGAAGTAACAAGCCTTGATCCGTGCAGGCGAAGATGGCTCCATTTTGACCGGAGGCGAGACAGAAGATGTTTTTGCTGTCAACGCCATCGGCATGAGAGAAGCGTTTAAAGGTTCCGTCCGGCGCTATGCGAATCAGGCCGTTGCCGAGGGAGCCAACCCAAAGGTTGCCTGCGCGGTCTTCGAGGAGATCGCGGATGAGGGTACGCTCGATTCCGGCCTGGGCGGCGTGATCGTATTCGCGGAAATGGAGTCCATCGAAGCGGATGAGGCTGTCTTGCGTACCGAGCCATAGGAAGCCGCTGCGGGTTTGGAGGATGGAGTAGACGGTGGGCTGGAAGAGCCCTTCTTCCTGACCCCAAATGCGGTGGACGTCTTGAGTGAGGGCTTTGTTGGGATCGAGGGCGAACAGCGGCGATGCGAGGAGTGCGGCCAGGAGTATTCGCGAGATTCTCATTTGAACGCGTGAATTTAGAGTGTCTTAGCCCCGCGCGCCCGGCGTTTGATTGGTTCGCTTATCTCGTCGAGTCTGGCCAGAGCGTCTTTTGCATGGATCCCCGGCTGCAGGGAGCATGCTCCCAGAGTATCGTGTTTGGGTTGCAGGGAGCGCTTTCGAGGGTCCTAGCGCGAGTGTTTCTTCGGCTTCGCTTTGGCGTCTATCGCGATGCTATTCACCTCTGAAGCTTCAATGACAGACTTGCCGCCCACCATTGGTTTTCTTTTGCCATATCCGGTGACCTTCAGGCCCTGCCGTAAACCCACTGCCGAGGCGCCCTTTGGTTTTAAGTGTAAGAAATCGCCACTCACTAGAATGGCTCCGTTTACTTCACCATGGAGCGCATAATTCAGTTGCTTCACCTTGCCTGTGAACGATCCGTCTTCGTCCTTCCCGGGGTTCGCCTTTTCCCATTGACTTAACGTTTTACCTTCCAGTTTCAGTACATCAAAAACCGGGTGCTCTCTTGGCCGATCATCCAGTCTTTCGGTGACAGATGCCTCTACTTTTTGGCCGACCTTTACAGCCGCTGATATGGCAGAAGCAAGATGATGCGGGAAATTGACTTGCACAACGCGCTCCTGATCAGCGATCAGAAAGCCTTCATAGAATCCTTTTGGACTCACGTTGAAAGCCTGAATAGTTCCGGATATTTTGCGCGTCTTTGCCATGTGTATGCAACTCATAGACAGTGCTAAACGCGATTCGTTTCCAAGTTGGATCCCGGGTGACCTGCCTATCATGCGGAACGATTCTGCTCCATTCGAGCGAAAGGAGCGACCCGATGAGAACGGCGTTGCACGGGCTGTGGTCAACTGGCGCCGGTCCTAGCTATGTCTGCTCCCAATCTGGCTATCTGGATCATCTCCGGACTCTCCATCCTTTTCGTTTTGATAAGGCCGAGGGGAATCGCTGAGGCCTGGTGGGCTGCGGCCGGGGCGGTTATGCTGATCATGACGCGGCTGATCAGCGTTCAATCGGCAGGGAGCGCTGTTGCCAAGGGCCTTGACGTTTACCTGTTTTTGACGGGCATGATGATTATGTCGGAGCTGGCGAGGCGGCAAGGAGTTTTCGACTGGATCGCCGTACGTGCGGTGAAAGCGGCGAAGGGTTCGAGGAGCCGGTTGTTCCTGCTCATTTACGTAGTGGGCACTGTGGTTACGATCTTCCTCTCGAACGATGCGACGGCCGTGGTTCTGACGCCGGCGGTTCTGGCGGCTACACAAGCGGCGGAAGCGGAAGCTTTGCCGTATCTATTTATCTGCGCGTTTATCGCGAATGCGGCTAGTTTTGTGTTGCCGATTTCCAATCCGGCGAACTTAGTCGTTTTCAGCAGCAAGACACCAGCTCTGGCAAAGTGGGCGGCGGCGTTTGCGCTGCCGTCCCTAGCCTCGATTGTAGTTACGTTCATACTTTTGCGATGGCTTTCCCGAAAACATTTGGAAGGTCCCATGAAGTTGAGCGCGGAGGAAAAGCCGTTGACTTCGTCCGGCAAGACGGCGCTGAGCGGCATTGCCTTCCTGGCGGTGGTTCTGATGATTGCTTCCGCATTTGCGGTTGACCTTGGTGCGCCAGCGTTTGGTTGCGGCGTTCTGGTTTGTCTGGTGATCGCCTGGCAGGATCACGGTGTGCCGAAGGACATTGCGAAGAACGTCTCATGGGCCGTGATTCCGCTGGTGGCGGGGCTGTTCATCATTGTCGAAGCCCTCAACGGCGCGGGTGCATTGAGCGGGGCAGTTCAGGCGCTGCAGGACGTGGGCCGAATGGGAGGGTTGAGAGCGTCACTGGGCTCGGCGTTCGGTGTTGCGGTGTTATCGAACATGATGAACAACCTGCCTAGCGGGTTGATTGCAGGGGCAGCGGTGAAGGCGGCACATGCGAGCCACCTGGTGCAAAGTTCGGTGCTGGTGGGCGTGGACCTCGGACCGAACTTATCGGTTAGCGGGTCGCTGGCTACTATTTTGTGGCTGATTGCTATTCGGCGCGAAGGTCAGGAAGTGGGGTTCTTCACTTTTCTGAAGTGGGGCATGGTTGTCATGCCACCGGCTTTAGCAGCGGCTGTGTCTTTGGTCAGGGCGTGAAGTCGCGGATTTCCCGGACTTTGGCAGCGTCAAGGCCGTTTAGCATTCCGATCAGTAAATCGACCATCTGATCGAAATCTTTGCGGTTGATGATGCCGTTGTGGGCATGCGTGTAGCGGGTGGGGACGACCAGGTTTACGGTGGGTACGCCTGCGGTGCTCTTTTGGATTTCGGCGGAATCGTCACCGTAGCCTTGCACCAAGTCGAGTTGCAGCGGAATTTGATCGACCTGCGCTATTTGTTTTGTATATTGAACGAATTTTCGATTCGGCAGGGCGGATGAGTCATAGAGGAAGACGCCAGGGCCGGCCCCTAGTCTGGCTTGTGACTCCTCTGGATGCGCACCAGAGACATCGCCGGCGACGCCCGCCTCCAAGGCTATGCCGATTTCCGGTTTCACGTAATCGGCCGCAGTGTGAGCGCCACGCAAGCCGATTTCTTCCTGAGTGGTGATGACGAAGAAGAGTTGCGCTTTGTGCGGCGTGTTTTGCAAACGGCGCATGGCTTCTACGATGACGGCGCAGCCGATGCGATCGTCCCAGGCCTTCCCAAGATAGTTGCCGGAACCGTTGAGGATTAAGAAAGGTGAATCGGGAACGACAGGGTCTCCAGGCTCGACTCCCATGGCTTTGACTTCGTCTGCACTCTTTGCTCCTACGTCGAGAAACAAGCTGTCGCGTGAGTAGACGTGGGTGCGCTCGTCTGGCGGGACTACATGGATGTCCCGGATTCCGGTGACGGCGTGAACAGGTCCTTGGGAGCCGATGATGATCCAGCGCTGGTCAGGAAGGGCTTGATCCAGCCAGCCGCCTAACATCTGCATGGTGAGGAATCCGTTTGGAGTTATTCGGCGGATCAGGCCGCCTAGCTCGTCCATGTGGGCGTCGATCATGATCCGCGGACCGGTGGTTCCCTGTGTCGCGATGATTGAACCCATTCCGTCGAAGGCCAGCGATGACGAGTAGGGCTTCATCTCCTGGACCATGATTTTGCGGATTGGTTCTTCGAAGCCGGAAGGGCCTGCGGCGTTGGAGAGGCGCTCGAGCAGGCTTGTCGTAGCGTCCTGCGGGTAGATGGGTGCGGCGAGGAGGAGGAGCGAAAGTGTCAGGGAAGCTCTCATTGGAAAGTTAGGCTACCACAGGAGGGAGCGTTCGCCGGTCGACTTTACCGGCTTGGAGACCCGGAAGTGCGCAACACCACTCGCCCGGTTTCACTCCAGCAGGTAGTTGGAACCCGCATCAATCAAAGTGTGAAGCCCGGCTGGGTTGTCCCGCTTCGACACATAGATGCCGCGCCACTCCCTTCAGCGTGGTGGCGGATAAGGCTTTTCTCGCGCACTACGATCGGAAAATTCGCTCACGAATTTATTCGAATGTCTATTGACTCGCAAATTGAGCGCACCTATGATTGGGGCTCAGAGAAAGCCCAAAGGAGTATCGAGATGAATTCGCGACAGCGAAAATCAGCGCACGTCTTCCGAAGAATGGGATTACTTTTCGCCAGTGTAACGTTCGGACTTCTGCCTATCGACCATGCGCGAGCGCAGTCCAGCTTTGCCGGCAACGCTCAGCACACAGCTAACTACAGCACAGCGGCGCAGAATCTGAACGCTGTCCACTGGACCACTTCCATCGATCTAAACAATACTGGAGGCTTCGCGCACTACGGCGCTCCGGTCCTCACCCCGGCCAACAGCATCTTTGTGCCGGTGAAAACCGGCGCAACCAGCGGTTTCGAGATCAACGCCTACAACGGGGCCACGGGCGCCGCGCTTTATACGTTGAGCACCGACTATATCGCGCCGTCAAGCCAGTGGATCGTACCGTATCAGCCTGTTCTGGCGACCAACTCCGTGGAAACGCGCCTGTATTATCCGGGACCGGGCGGGACCGTCTACTACATCAATAACGTCGATTCGGCCGGCCACGGGACGCCCGTCCAGCAGGCCTTTTACGGGCTGGCCAACTACCAGGCCAACGCTTCGGGCTTTAATTCCACGGTCTTCATCGACACGCCCATTACGGCCGACAGCAGCGGCGATATCTTTTTCGGCTTTCGCGTGCAGGGCTCAGCGCCTGCCCCGCTGAGCACCACGCAGAGCGGGTATGCGCGCATCGATCCGAATGGTAATGGGAGTTACGTATTGGCCAGCACCGCCGCCGGAGACTCTAACATCGCTTTCGATAGCCACGCCGCCGCGCCGGCAGTTAGCAACGATCAATCGACAGTGTATGTGGTGGTGAAATCGGCAACGGCGGATTCCTCTTACGGCTACCTGCTCGGCCTGAATGCGACAACACTCGCGACTAAATACAAAGTCTTCCTGAAAGATCCGCGGAACAACAACGCAAATGGCGCCACGCTGCTAGATATCAGCACGGCGTCGCCGATGGTCGGACCCGATAATGACGTTTACTTTGGCATCTACGGTAATCCCGCTAACGGTTCGCGCGGATTCCTGCTGCATTTCAGCAGCGATCTCACGGTAGAGAAGACTCCCGGAGGTTTCGGTTGGGATTATACGCCAGGCGTCGTGCCCGCCAGCATGGTCCCCTCGTATACCGGCCCATCCAGTTATCTGCTGCTGACGAAATATAACAACTACGCCAACGCGGGCGGCGACAGCGCCGATGGGGTGAACCGGGTGGCGTTGCTCGATCCTAACTCCACCGAGGTGGATGCTCACGCGTCTTCTAGCGGAATGTCAATCATGCGCGAAGTGCTTACTGTGATCGGCCCCACCGCCGACAAGGAAAACCGCTCGAGCAGCCTGCCCTATGCGGTGCGCGAATGGTGCATCAACTCGCCCGGGGTCAACCCGGTAGCGAAGAGCATATTTTTCCCCAGCGAAGACGGTAACATCTATCGCTGGAATCTAGTGACCAACTCGCTCGACCAGTTCGTGGCGCTCAACGTCGGGCTGGGCGAACCTTATGTCCCGACAATCATTGGGCCGGATGGCACGGTGTTTACGCTGAATGGGGGCGGCTTCTCCGCTATTGGGGGTCTCGCGGGCGTAGGCGTGGCGCTTACTTCCTCGAGCCCGGACGTACGCAATACGGTCGTTGGGCAATCGCTCAATTTTTCGGTGGCTGTAACGAACACCGGGAATTCCGGCTTCACGCCGACTGGCAGCGTCACGCTGACCGATACGGTTTATTACGTTCCCAGCCCCAACGTGCTCGACCACACGACGACCACACTTGTCTCCAACCTGCCGCTGGATGGGAATGGAAACGCTTCCTACACCACTTCGGCGCTGACTGCCGATCAGCACTTCATCACGGTAAGCTACAGCGGCGACGCGAACTTCAGTCCCGGCAGTTCATCGTTGATCCAAGTCGTTCACGCCAATGGGACAACGACAACGCTGACATCCTCGCCAAACCCATCGACTCCCGGCCAGCAAGTCACATTCACGGCGACGGTAGCTAGTGTTCCGCCGGGTTCGGGAACACCTACCGGCCAGGTGACCTTCGAGAATGGAACCACCGTGATCGGGCAGGTTCCCCTGAACGGCAGCGGAGTCGCGACTTTCAGCACGTCCAGCCTGCCAACGGGTACCGATACGATCACCGCCGTCTATGCTTCGGACTTTCTGTTTGCGGCCAGTAGCGGAAGCGTGGTGCAGACAGTCCAAGGACTCACGGCCACCACCACGACGGCGACCTCTTCCCCGAATCCTTCGGTCTACGGCCAGTTGGTAACCTTCACTTCGACCACGACTTCCGGCGCGGGAGTGCCGGTGGGCACGGTGACCTTCACCGAAGGGTCCATGATTTGGGCATCGAACATTCCCGTGAACGGATCGGGCAAGGCTTCGTTCAGCACGACGGCGCTGACAGCGGGTAGCCACACGCTGACGGCGACGTTCACCGGGGGTAACGGCTGGGCGAACAGCAGCGGCAAAGCTCCGGCTCAGGTCGTCAATCAGTCCGGCACGACGACGGCGTTGATCTCCTCGGCTAACCCGGCAGTCTACAGCCAGCCGATCACGTTCACGGCAACGGTCACGCCGAAAGCTCCTGGCGGCGGAGTGCCGACAGGCACGGTTACGTTCAAGCGTGGTTCGACCGTGCTCGGGACGGCGACTCTAAATGGAAGCGGTCAAGCCAAGCTCATCGTTTCAACCCTGGATGTAGGGAACCGGAACATCACGGCCAGCTACGGCGGTGATCCAAACTTCACTACCAGCACATCGGCAACTCTGGTCCAAACGATCAATAAAGATGGGAGCACTTCGTCGGTGGCTTCCTCACTGAACCCGTCGACACACGGCCAGGCAGTCACCTTCACGGCAAGGGTAATTGCGGCGGCGCCGGGGACTGGCGTACCGGGCGGCTCGGTTACGTTCAAGGACGGCAGCACTACGCTACACACCGGTTCCCTGAGCAATGGCACGGCGAGCTATACCACTTCAACCCTTTCAACCGGCACACATCAGATTACCGTTGTGTATGCGGGTAGTTCCCAATTCACGACAAGCACCTCACCGGTGCTGGTGCAGACGGTTAACTAAGCGAACGCGAAAGCAAGGCCACCGCGGGCGACCCAGTGCGCGCGGTGGTCTTCCGCGTGGTGAACTCATTGGAGAATAGTCTTAAAAAGTGACCAAAGACCTTGGCCGATTTGCCCTGTTAATCTTTTTACTGGCTGCTTTGGCGCCATTGTCTCAAGGACAGACGCCATTCACTGGATACTACCCGCTGATTGACACCGATGTGATCCGCTATTTGGGTACGCCGCCGAACGATCCCATTGCGCGATTGCAGCAACGGCTTGACGACGGCGAGGCCAAGCTCAGCTACCGGAATCCACAAGGCTATCTGCTGTCCGTTCTCCAGCAACTCGACATTCCGCTCTCGTCGCAAGGGCTGGTCTTCTCCAAAACCAGTTCCCAGTTGAAGCTGATCGGGCCAGCGACACCTCGGGCGCTCTACTTCAACGACGATGTGTACATTGGATGGGTCCAGGGCGGGGACCATATGGAGGTGGCCTCGACCGATCCGTCCCAGGGGACAATGTTCTACACTCTGGATCAGCGCCAAACGGCGGCGCCGAAATTCGTCCGGCGGGACGAGTGTCTTCAATGTCACGCTTCTCCCAAGACAATTGGAGTACCGGGGTTGCTGCTACGGTCCGTATTCTGTGCGCCTGATGGAACCCCGCAGTTTCGGTTAGGCAGCTTCGACGTTGACGATAGCACTCCCCTAAAAGAGCGATGGGGCGGCTGGTACGTAACGGGAACGCACGGCAATCAGCGGCATATGGGGAATGTTTGGCTCAAGGACGGCAAGGACCATGCGGGTCCTCCCGATGTGGAGAGCGGGGCCAATGTGACGTCGCTCGCGGGGAAGTTCGATGTATCGGCGTATGCAGCCCCTTACAGCGATCTTGTAGCTCTGATGATCCTGGGACACCAGACGCACATGCACGACCTGATCGCCCGAGTGAACTGGGAAACGAGGCTGGCGCTGCATGACCAGGGGGCATCCGCCGCCGTGACTGAGCAGCGCATCAACAACGCGGTGGAACTCCTGCTCCGCGCCATGCTTTTCACCAACGAAGCTCGCTTGGAAGGACCAGTGAGAGGCACTTCCGGTTTCGCAGCGGAATTTGCGGCTCTGGGCCCCCGGGATAAGACCGGCCGCTCACTAAGAGATCTGGATTTGACCCACCGCATCTTCCGGTATCCCTGCAGTTACCTGATTTATTCCGAAGCCTTCGATGCGCTACCGAAACCGGCGCTGGACTGCTTTTATCGCCGGCTTTGGGAGGTCCTTACAGGCAAAGACACAAACAAGGCTTTCGAAGGCCTCACGAAGCCGGACAGGGTAGCGATTTTGAGTATTCTGCAGGCGACCAAAGCCGGCTTGCCCAGTTACTTGCAAGACGCGAAAGTATGAGCTGAGATAAGGCATCGAAATCCGGCAGCGACATCGCCAAAAAACGCGCGTTCCCGCCAGTGCGGTCGCGGCGCCCAGAAAGAAACGTCGCCCGGTATTCGGTTGCAAACTCGAGAAGGTTTCGCACCTGAGCATTCCCGACCCAGGCGCTTCCCGGCAGGGACTTGGGCACGCTTGTTCACCGAAAGCCACCAGCCAGTGTTCGCGACTGTCGATTACGAACAGGGGAGGCCAGTTACCCAGCTCTATTCAAGGCAAAAGATCCCCTGACGTGGTCCCGGTAAACCGCCCGTGCTTGACGCCTTTCGTTGCGATTAATGCCTCTGCAAGGCTTTGCACGGCCTGCGCTTTGCCCCGCACCAGAATGACCTCGAGACAGTTATCGTGATCGATATGGACATGAAGCGTAGAGATGATTGAGGAGTGAAACTGGTGTTGCAGCTCGGTCAGGCGTTCGGTGACAAGCCGCGCATGATGATCGTAGACCAGCATGACTGTACCAAAAACGTCAACGTCCGGCGAAGCCCACGCCTCCTGCACCAGTTCGTTGCGGATCATGTCTCGAAACGCTTCAGACCGGTTTGCGTAACCGCGTTTCTCGATGAGCTTGTCAAACCTTTCAAGCAGCTCTTCATTAATTGCGACGCCTATTCGGCAAAGCTCCGGCATATGGTTGGCTGCTTTCACGCCTCAATTTTAATTCCTGCGAATAACTGAAGGCTGATCCAAAACGTACGCAGCGCCGTATCACCCTTTTGCAAATCGTGATATTCTGCGTCATTAGCACGATTATGAAAATCGTATGCCTAAGCCATTCCCGCGCGCTTTCGCCAGCTCCACTCTTGCCTGTTTTCTCATTTTCATCCCTCTTCTAAAAGCGGCTGACCGCGTTGCGGGCCAAATTACTGACCCGCAGGGAAAAACCGTTGCCGGCGCGAAACTTACACTTGCCTCCGGGAAAAATGCCCCCGCCTGGCAGGCGAAAAGCGATGTCGATGGCCGGTTCTCGTTCTTCACAATCCCCGCCGGTACCTACGAGATCGTGGCAGCAGCACCGGGGTTTCGCGATATCAGTAAGACTATCGCCGCATCCGGTGAGGAGGCGCTCGTCGTCGATCTTCGTTTTGAGCGTCTGGCCTCTCAAAGCGAGGTGGTCACCGTAACGGCGGACGTGAAGGGAACAGATATCCAGCAACCGGATCCTGCCCAACGCGTTTTGGTCCGGGATGAGATCCTTGACGCCAATCCAGGACGGCCCGGAGCCCCGGTCTCCATACCGGGTTTGCCTATCGAAACCGCCTCAAGCGGCATCAAAGCGCCACAATATTTTGCGCCCGGTGTAGCTGGAGATCATGGCGAGCCGATTGCGCAGTTCATTCAGGTGGGCAGCTACCTGGTGCCAAACAACCTGAGCGCCAACGCTCACGGAAATGGCTATTCCGACCCGAACATCATGGTGCCCGCGATTATCGAAAGCGTTCAAACGGACGGCGGCGCATTTAACGTGCGGGAAGGCGATCACTCGGTTGACCTTGCGGCCACCTATGTCATTCGGCCCGAGTTGGAGCCGTTCGCCACGCTTACCGCCGACTATCGCGATGTGGACTTGAGCGCCGGCTGGAAATGGATCGGCGTTCAGTCATCTTACGGCAACGGGTTTCTTGACCGGCTCGAACACCGCCAGCAATACAAATCGAACGCACTGAAGGGCTGGGATATCGGGGCGCACAAACTCACGATGCTTTTCATCGGCTACTATGGCCGGTCGGCCATTCCAGGTCTTGTTCCGCTGGGAATTCCCAACCTTCATGACACGATCGATTCACGGCAGCGTGATCAGACGCACACAGGAGAAATCGCGCTCAATGATGTTTGGCATTGGAGCGCCAAGAGCGAATTGCAGCTTTCCAGCTTCTTTCGAACATACAATCTCTCGCTGTATTCAGACTTCGGCGACGGATTGATCCGGCAGAGCGAATTCCGCACCGTCGCGGGGGGGAATGCCACTTGGGTGCGAAAGTTCAATGAGCATTTCTCGTTGATGGCGGGGCTGGATTACTTCCGTGAAGCCCCTCGCCGCGATGACCTTGACCACTACGCTTCTTCCAATCCAGCACTGTACGGGCCATTCCAGAAGGTGACCGCGAACAACATTACGTTGAACTTTCTGACGGCATTTGCGGCAATTGACGGGTCAATTACACACTGGCTGCGTTATAACGCCGGCTGGCGCCGGGACCAGATCAACTTTCAGAACGAAGACCTTCTAAATCCAGCAAATTCGTTCAACCGGTGGATGGGGATCAACTCACCTAAAGCGACCCTGAGCCTCATCGCTCCGGATTCGATGCCGCTGCCCTCGGTTTCGCTGAGCTTTGGACAGACGTTCTTTACCAACGATCCGCGTATAGGCATGGGAACGCAGCAGGGCAGCCTTGTCAGTCAGGCCCATGCGTATCAAATAGTGGCGAGTAAAACTGTCCTGAAAACCGATCTTCGCGTGACGATGGGACACATTACGCAGGAGGCATCGCTTGCCAAGATCGATCCTGATACCGGCCTCCAGTTCAACGAGGGGCCGAGCGTCAACCGCTATATCACTCTATCGGCGCGCCGGTACTTCGGTGCCGGTTTGCTGCAAGCCGTAGTTTCAAAAGCGGACGCGCGTGATTTGTCGAACGGATTGCCTGTTCCCGAAGCGCCACGGCTTATTGTGGATGTACTCGGCACGCTGGAAAGGCTACCGTTTCATTTGAAGGCGCGAGCAGAATTCGAAGAGGTAGGCCGGAAGCCATTGGGGGATGGTTTTGTCAGTGTGCCGGTGCGGGAGTTCCGGGCGGCGCTGGTACGAAGCTTTGCGAACGGGAAAGTTCAGGCGGGCGTTCATTTCCAGATTGCGAGAGGATTCACAGGCCAAACGACGGAGGTGCTCGCACTACCGGGAGAAGGCGAGCCTTTCGAGCGGGTTGTTGGGGTCTATATTCCTTCCTATGCGAGTATGTCCGCGACATACCACTTTGGCCGGTAGGAATGGGTCAGCGATTCAATATCAGCGGTGTCGTGGCAGGCGCCTAGCTTGTTCGGAGTTTTTGACATAGAGGCGATACATTAAGGCGGTCTCCACCTTCCAGGTTGACGCTTGCATGAGATAGTATCGCGTGATGGAAGACTGGTTGCTCGATTCAGACCCAGCGATACGCTGGCAGGCAATCCGGGATCTTACAGACACCTCCGCCGAAGCAATAACCCGCGAACGCGCCCGCGTCTCACAGGAAGGGCTCGGCGCAGAAATTCTGGCGCGCCAGGAGGCTGATGGCTCCTGGCGGCGGGACAATGCTCCAGTCTGGTTGACCACCCTCTTTACGATGCAACTGTTACGTGCGACCGGCATTGACCCCGCCCATCCAACGGTGGAAACAGCAGTAGCGCGCCTTGCAGAAGGATTACGGTGGAACAACCAGGGAGGCTGTTGGGAATTGCGGGCGCCAGAGACCGGCGGTAACACGTTTTTTCAGGGCGAAGTGGAGCCGTGTATCAATGGAGGGGCGCTCGCGTCGGGAGCATATTTCGGACGCCCGGCCGAGAGCCTGGCGCACCGCCTTATCGGTGAGCAGCTCGACGATGGCGGCTGGAACTGCGAAGCGCCGGAGAGCACTCGCTCCTCGTTCCACACGACTATCTGCGTTCTGGAGGGGCTTCTTGAATTCGAGCGTGCTGCCGGGTCCGCCCCCGAGATCCTTTCGTCCCGGCGGCGGGGAGAGGAGTACCTGCTACAGCGCGCTCTGTTCCGACGGCTCTCGACGGGTGAGCTCGCAAATACGGAGTTTCTTGCGTTCGCGTTTCCGCCTCGCTATCACTACGACATACTCCGGGCGCTCGATTACTTCAGGGCTGCCGGGCTTGCCGCCGACGCGCGCACCGGGGATGCGGTGCGCGTCCTTAAGAGCAAGCGGCAGGCCGATGGACGATGGCTCCTCGACGCCCGGTATGACGAGGGGATCGCTGTCGAATGTCATGAGAACGTGGCGGAACCAAGCCGGTGGAATACGCTGCGGGCACTGCGCGTCATCAAGTGGTACGAGCGGTCTTTTCAAAATTGATCCAACCAAACATTACGGCGCCAAAATGACGGCGCCCATCAAATGTAAAACATATTTGACACTATGCGCGAGATAATGCTACGCTCTCCTATGTCAAACATATTTGACATAGGAGTGGTAAGCGATGGCGACCAATCTTTCCTACCGGGAGAAGTCTCTTTACGCCTCGCTGGCGGCTGAGTTGTTTGTATACGGTCCCTATTTCTTCCTCCACCAGCAAAACTCTGTTAACAAAGTCGCGGGCATGATCATCGCAATCATTGTGCTGCAGATTATCCTCCAGTCGGCCATTGCCGCTTTGACGCGCAACCGAATAACAGACGAGCGCGATCACTTGATAGAACTGCGGGGCTATCGTGCAGGCTATCTGACGCTCGCCTCTTTGATGGTTTTGGGATTAGGAATGTTGTGGTTTCATGCAACGTTCGGCCATCTTCAATTGGATAGCCGAATGGTAGGACTTCATTTTCTGAGTGTATTCTTTGGCATGCTGGTCATCGCTGACATTATGAAAACCGCTTGGCAAATCGTGGCCTACAAGCGAGCACTCTAATGCCCGCTATCCACAATCACATCCGAGAACTCCGGGGCAGACGCGATATGACGCAGCAGGAACTTGCCGATAAAGTGGGCGTCACACGGCAGACGGTTATCGCGATTGAGCAAGACAAGTATTCACCTTCGCTCGAGACGGCGTTCAAAGTTGCCATGGTGCTGGGAGTGACGCTCGAGCAGTGCTTTCAGTACGATCCCCACGGTAAGCGCTGACCGGGGCGCTCCGCCCTGATGAGGACTTGTTTTGTCAGTTTGTGGACCTGAGGAAAGCTGCGGATGGCATTTTTTGCGATTTGTGGTTTGCTGGATATCAACGCCTCCATGAGCACGACGCACCGCACGACCCATAGGCCTGTCAATCGACCCCGCCAGGTTCTGTTTGCAAGCTTGATTGGAACGACCATTGAGTTCTTCGATTTCTATATCTACGCCAACGCAGCGGTGCTTGTTTTTCCTAAGCTGTTTTTTCCTGCGTCCGATCCCGCATCAGCCACGCTCGCCTCGTTAGCGACCTTTGGGATTGCATTTCTGGCCAGGCCGGTGGGCTCAGCATTGTTCGGTCACTTTGGCGATCGTGTTGGCCGCAAGGCGACGCTGGTGCTTGCACTCCTGACCATGGGATTGTCCACCGTGGCGATTGGGGCGTTGCCGACCTACACTGCGATTGGATTTGCCGCGCCCCTTCTGCTGGCGCTGTGCCGATTCGGCCAAGGGCTGGGTCTGGGTGGGGAGTGGGGAGGCGCCGTGCTCCTGGCTGTGGAGAATGCGCCCGCCGACAAACGCGCCTGGTATGGCATGTTTCCGCAGTTGGGCGCACCAATCGGGTTCTTCCTCTCCGGCGGTGTCTTCCTGCTGCTCACCCGCCTGCTGACAGATAAGCAGTTCTTCAGCTTCGGCTGGCGCCTCCCCTTTCTGGCCAGCGCCACGCTGGTGTTGCTGGGCCTGTACGTGCGGCTCACAATTTCGGAGACGCCGCTGTTCCGGGAAGCTCTGGAGCGCGGCGAGCAAGTGAAGATGCCGGCGCTGGTGGTTCTTCGCGATCATACCCGAACGCTTCTGGCGGGAATTTTCGCATGCCTCGCCACCTTTGTTCTCTTCTATTTGATGACCGTGTTCGCGCTGTCCTGGGGCACCAGTGCGCTTGGCTACCAGCGCGGCGCGTTTTTGCTGATGCAGTTGTTTGCTGTCTGTTTTTTTGCGCTGACCATTCCTTTATCAGCAGTATGGGCGGAGCGGGGACGGCGTGGCGCAATGATTTGGATCACTGTGGCGATAGGCCTGTTCGGGCTGGTTATGGCGCCAATGTTTGCTGCCGGTACCACCGGCGCGGTAGTGATGATGGTCTTGGGCTTGTCGTTGATGGGCCTGACTTATGGGCCGCTTGGCACGCTGGTTTCTGAACTCTTTCCGACTTCGGTGCGATATACGGGCAGTTCGCTTGCTTTTAACTTCGCGGGAATTTTGGGGGCTTCGCTGGCGCCGTATGTGGCGACGTGGCTGGCCAAAACGCACGGACTGAATTACGTAGGTTATTATCTTTCGGCTTCGGCGGTGTTGACGCTTGTGGGGCTGCTTTCGATTCGGGAGACAAAGGACCGTAATCTGTCCGGCCTTTAGACCTAGACGTCACCGCTGCACGCAGCTGCAACCAAATCGAAATGGAAGTGCAATCAGGACGGCAAGGTGGTGGCTTACTCTCAGGAAGATATGAAAATCGTGAGCGCCGCATTTTTGCTTCTGATGACGTGGGCAGGAACAGGACAGGTTCCGCATTCTACCCAGGCGGGATTTGCTCTGCCCAACGGCTGGAGCATTACGCCAGCTGGCCGGTCAGTAAAGACCGAGGACATGGTTCTCAAATTAATTCCGGCGCCGGATGACCGGATCGTGATTGGATCGCACTCGGGCTACAATCCACATGGGCTGGTGACGGTAGATGAGCGGTCTGAAGAGGCCATCCAGCGTATTCATGTGAAGACCACATGGCTGGGGATGGCGTGGTCGCCGGATGGCAAGACACTCTATGTGTCGGGCGGGAATGCAAATGGGCAGAAGAAGATTGACGCCACGCTGGCCCCGGTTTATGAATTCGGGTACAGCGATGGGAAATTAAGCGACCAGCCGACGGGGCAGTTGGATGAAAGCATTGATAAAAGCGAAGTATGGTGGTCGGGGCTGGCGTACCATCCGCGAAAAGATCTGCTGTTTGCGGCGAACCGGGGGACGGGGGCCGGACCTAGCAATATAGTCGTGTTCGATACCAAGACGCGGAAATTGGTAACGCGCATTCCGGTGGAAGTAAATCCGTATGAGCTGGTGTTTTCGCGCGACGGCGACACCTTGTTCGTCTCGAACTGGGCAAGCAGTTCGATTAGCGTGATCGATACGCGGCGGAATCGGGTGGTGCGGGCGATTGAGGTGGGCGCAAATCCAAACGATATGAAGCTGGCGGCGGATGGGCGGTTGTTTGTAGCCTGTTCGAACGACAACACGATACATGTGATCGATACGAAGACGCTGCGGAAGGTGGAGAAGATATCGACCACACTGACACCGCTGGCTCCGGAGGGTTCAACGCCGGATGCGCTGGCGATTGATCCGGTTCGCCACCTTTTGTATGTTGCGAACGCGGATAACAACAATGTCGGCGTTGTGGATATTTCGAACACGAAGCACAGTGAGGTGCTGGGATTCATTCCAACGGGCTGGTATCCCTCGGCGCTCACTTTATCCAAAGACGGGCACAAATTGTTCATCGGCACGAGCAAGGGCGACGCGGCGTATCCGGACGTGAAGGGGCCGGAGAGTCCGCTGGCGGAACACCCTGGCGGGGATGAATCGATTAAGACGATGCAGAAGGGGACAGTTGAGATCGTCGATGTGACGAATCTGAGGACGCAACTGGCGCGCTATACGAAGCAGGTAATGGAGAACTCACCCTATCGAGATTCGCAATTGACGGAAGCGGCGCCCGCGAAAACGCCTTCGGTAATTCCGAACCTGGTGGGCGCGGGATCTCCAATTCAGCATGTGATTTACATAATCAAGGAGAACCGGACGTATGACCAGGTGTTTGGAGATTTGCCGCAAGGGAATGGTGACAAGCGGTTGACGATATTCGGGCGCGAGATTACTCCGAATCAGCATTCCCTGGCGGAGCATTTTGTGTTGCTGGATAACCTTTACTGCGATGGCGAGGTGAGCGTGGATGGACACTCGTGGTCGAACGCCGCGTATGCCACGGATTTCAATGAACGGCTGTGGCCGCCGACTTATGCGGGCTTTAGCAATGCCTCGGCATCCCGGGCTTATATTCCCGCGGCCGGGCAGTTGTGGGATCAGGCGCGGCGGAAGGGATTGACTTACCGGAGCTATGGCGAGTATGCGGCGCGGTCCAGCGATGGCACAACGATGGAGGCGGCGCAAGGTGCGGATGCTTTATGGGGACATGTAGCCAAAGAATTTAAGGCGAGCACGAAGGCGCGCGATCCCGAGAACGTGAAGGTTTTTCTGCGCGAGTTCGATGACTACGAGAAGAATTACGACAGCGCGGACGCGGATAGACGGCTGCCGAACTATATAGTCATGAGCCTGGGAGAAAACCATACGCGAGGCACAACGCCCGGCGCGTACACGCCAGCGGCGATGGTGGCGAGCAACGACCTGGCGGTGGGCATGCTGGTGGAACGGGTGACGCATAGCAAGTACTGGGCGACGACGGCAATCTTCATCATTGAAGACGATGCGCAGGATGGGCCGGACCATGTGGACGCGCGGCGCACGGCAGGGCTTGTGATCAGCCCCTATGTGAAGCGCGGAAAGGTGGACAGCACGATGTACTCGACGAGTTCGATGCTGCGGTCGATGGAACTGCTGTTGGGGCTGCCGCCGATGAGCCAGTATGATGCGGCGGCTACCCCTATGTATGAGTCCTTCGGCACGGAGCCAAAGCTGGATGGGTTCACGATGATTCAGCCGAAAATCGATTTGGATGCGAAGAATACGGACAAGTCCTATGGGGCAAAGCTAAGCAGCAAGATGGATTTTTCGGTGTGGGATGAAGCGCCGATGGGGCTGTTGAATGAGGTTCTTTGGAAGACGATGAAGGGTGCGGATTCGCCAATGCCTGCGCCGGTGCATCGCTTCAGAGGGGTCAGCGGCGCGGAGTAGTGGATCTGCCGGGGATCCGGTGGCTGACCAAGCCCCGACGTTAGATATGGGCTGCGGGAGAGTCGCTGCGATGATGATTTACGAGGAACGGATATGAGGCATTTTGCCATTTTTATACTGCTGGCTGGATCGGCTTTGGCACAGGACAGCATCAGCGTCTTTGGACAGACTTGGGTAGTGCCGTCGGCAGCAGACTGGAAGGTGGCGGAAGACGCCGGCCGCCCTATGTTGCAGCTATTGGTAGGACGTGAACCGCCGCCGGGACCGCGAAGGCCGGCACAGTTTGCGTTGATGCAGATGCCCAATGCGACGAAGGTGACTTTGGAGGCGGATGTTCGACCGACGAAGCGGAGTTTGATGGTCGTGTTCGCCTACCGGGATCCAGCCCACTTTGACTATGCGCATTTTTCGATTGATACGGCCATGCAGCAACCGGTGCATAATGGCGTGTTTCATGTTTATGGCGGCGAGCGAGTGAGGATCAGCGCGGCAGCGGGGCCGCCCGCCTTCTCGAGAAGCAACCGGTGGTTCCACATCAAGCTTCAGTGGAACGGGGCAACAGGAGAGGTGCAGGGCTTTGTGGACGGCGCGGCGGTGCCGGCGCTGCACGCAATGGATTTGAGTTTGAGCGACGGCAAAGTGGGAATCGGCTCTTTTGACGAAACGGGCGATTTCAAGAACGTAAAGGTGACGGCGGTTGAGGCTGGAGCGAAAGCGCGGTGATCATTTCAAGCCTTGTTCAAAAAAGGCGCCAACTTTGTTTAGGTAGTTGTCTGGTTCGGCCGTGTAGGAGCCTGTGTGCGCCGCGCCGGGGACAATCCAGATCTCGGTGGCCGGCAAGGCCGCTTTGAGAAGTCTCATCCTGTCCGAGCCCGGCGGCATTTCTTTGCTGCCGTAAATCAGCAGAAAGGCGCGAGGCGGAATATTTTTCATTTGCTCGACGGGGCGAAGCGCGTGGAAGTCGTAGCCGTAGAGGACGCGCTCCATCAGTTGGCCGGCCGGAAAAAAGAACGCGGGCGTGCCCGTCATTCTGCTCCAGCTTCGTTTGATTGTCGGATAATCATCGACCCCTGCGCCGTCCGTCACCAGCGCAGTTATGTCGGGGTCTTCAGCAGCCGCGTACACGCAGGAGCTTGCTCCTAACGAAGCTCCTAACGCGCCAACATGGCCGCGTTGAAATCCCTGGGCCTCGATCCAGTCCACAGCTCCTTCAACATCGTACTTTTCACGGCGGCCCCAAGTGGAAATGTCACCCCCGCTGAAGCCGTGCGCCCGCAGATCGACCATGAGTATGTTGAAGCCGGAAGCTCCGAAGCTGTTTAGTTTGGCAGCCAGATCAAGAAAGTGCGAATCGAATTCGGTGGTGCGATTTTCGCCTCTCCCGGGAACCATCACGATTGCTTTTGTGCTGTTGGGCTTTGGAATCCACCACCCGGCAATGGTCAATCCAGGGTCGCGGGAAGGGATGCTCACGTTCCGGTAAGGGACATTGAAGGCGCTTGGGGTGGCGACCAAGTCCCGATTGCGGCGGGGCCGCATGGATTGACCCGCTCCGTATGCCCCGATTGCCAAGTAGATGGTGAGGGCGAGTGTGCCGGCGAGACAGGTTAGCGCAAGCGGATTCCGAAGCATATGGAAATCCTAACGCGAAGCGAAAGGTCGGGGAGAGTATGCGGCGATATACTGCGATAGACCTTTCGACCATACCAGTGTTGAAAGCTGACCAAACAACATGTGGATCGTCCGGCTGGCTCTTGCCCGCCCCTACACTTTCGTCGTCATGTCGATTCTTATCGCGATGCTGGGCTGCACGGCCACCGTCACGATGCCGGTTGATATCTTTCCCTATATTGATATCCCGGTAGTTAGCGTTCTGTGGGTATATGGCGGACTTTCTCCGGAAGAGATGGAGAAGCGGGTTGTCACGGGTTTCGAGCGCAGCCTCACGTCGAACGTCAACGACGTGGAACACATTGAGTCCCAATCGTACAGCGGGTACGGCGTTGTCAAGATCTACTTCCACTCCAATGTGAAGATCGACATGGCGGTGGCACAAGTGACGGCCACCATGCAGACGTCTCTGCGCCAGATGCCGCCCGGCATGTTCCCCGCCAACGTTCTGAAATACGACGCGGCCAGTGTGCCCATTCTGCAACTTGGCCTGTCGAGCAAGACGCTGCGTGAGCAGGAGATCTTCGACCTGGGCAATAACTTCATTCGAACGCCGCTCGGTACCGTGCAGGGCGCGTCCGTGTCGTATCCGTTTGGCGGGAAACAACGGTCGATCATGGTGGATTTGAACCCGGATGAAATGTACGCCAAACAGGTTTCTGCCATCGATGTCTCAAACGCGCTGAACTTGCAGAACCTGATTCTCCCGGCGGGCACAGCAAAAATAGCCGGGACGGAGTATCAGGTGCGCGTCAACAGCAGCCCGGTGGCGCTCAGCGCGCTGAACGACCTGCCTATCAAAACTGTGAACGGCGCCACCGTGTACATGAAGGACGTGGCGCAGGTCCATGACGGCTTCTCGGTCCAGAACAACATTGTGCGCACGAACGGTTCGCGCGGGGTGCTGATCACCATCACCCGCAATGGAAAAGCGTCAACGCTCTCCATCGTGAATGCCGTAAAAGCAGCGTTGCCGAGAATTTTGGCGAACGTGCCGCCTGAACTTAAAGTGGTTGCGTTAGCCGATCAGTCGGTATTCGTGAGAGCTTCCATCCAAGGGGTGGTTCGCGAAGCGTTGATTGCTGCCGCGCTGACGGGATTGATGATCCTGCTGTTTCTAGGGAGCTTGCGAAGCACTTTCATCGTCTGCATCTCCATTCCGCTTTCGATTCTGGCTTCGCTGTCCGTTCTGAATCTGCTGGGACAAACTATAAACGTGATGACCCTGGGCGGGCTGGCCCTTGCCGTCGGCATTCTGGTGGATGACGCAACGGTTGAGATCGAAAACACGCATCGCAACATCGCAATGCGCAAGCCTTTGATCCGGGCAGTACTCGATGGCGCTTCCCAGATTGCGGTGCCGACCTTCGTCGCGACATTGTCTATCTGCATCGTCTTCGTTCCGGTGCTGCTGCTCACGGGCACGGCTAAGTATCTGTTCGCTCCCCTGGCTCTGGCCGTGGTGTTCGCGCTACTGGCTTCCTATCTGCTGTCACGCACGCTTGTTCCGACGATGATGGCTCACCTGCTGGGTGCTGAGCTGAGTCTTTATCGAAATCCATCCCACGCTGCAGCGCCCAGCCGCAGCTTGCTTTGGCGAGTCCACCATCGTTTTGATCTCCAGTTCGAAAAGCTCCGCTATCGCTACCTCGGTTTGCTGGATGCCGCGCTACGCCATCGCGCCCCGTTTCTTGCGATCTCTTCCGCGTTCTGCATTCTGTCTTTAGGATTGGTTGCCCTGGTGGGCGAAGACTTCTTCCCGAATGTCGATTCAGGCCAAATGCGGCTTCACGCGCGTGCACCCGCCGGGTCGCGTATCGAGGAAACAGAAGCTCGTTTTGCCGCTCTCGAGCGTGAGATCCGGTCTGTCATTCCGGCTGACGAAATCGATACGCTCATCGACGACATTGGAATCCCCAATAGCTGGCCTGCGATTGCCCAAGGCGACATTCCTACGATCTCGTCTGCCGACGGTGAGATTCTGATCTCCCTGAACAAGGAGAAGCACGGCTCGACACGGGACTATGAAGTCCTTTTACGTAGACACCTGAGTCAGAGATTCCCCGATATGGTGTTCTTTTTTCAGCCGGCGAACATTACCAGCCAGATCATTAATTTCGGGATTCCGGCGCCGATCGACCTGCAGGTAGTGGGTCGCAATGCGGAGGCGAACTACCAGGTCGCTCGACGTTTAGCTGAAAAGATATCCATGATTCCAGGGGCTGCGGATGTACACGTTCATCAAGTGGTGGCGCAACCCGAACTGCAGGTAGCTGTGGATCGCACGAAAGCTTCGCAAATGGGCTTTACGCAACGTGACGTGACCAGCAGCGTTTTAATCTCCCTTACCGGCAGTTCCACCGTCGCTCCGAATTTCTGGTTGAACTGGGCAAATGGCGTGAACTACAACATCGGCGTGCAAACGCCCCAATACCGCGTGAATTCCATCGACTCCTTACTGCGCACGCCGATTTCGGCAGCCGGCAATGTTGAAAGCAGCACGACGGCCGCTTCCCAGGCAGGAGGCGGCATGATCACTAACGCATCCGTGGCCGCCGCACCCAGTAGCGCGTCTCAAGCATATGGAAATCCCGGAGCGATGCCCAGTTCCGTCCAACTACTTTCGAATCTGGCTACCGTCGAGCGCGCCAGCACCCCGGTCATCGTCAATCATTACAACGTTTGGCCGGTCTTTGATGTTTACGCCAATGTAGATCGGCGCGATCTTGGGGGAGTGGGAAGAGCGGTCGAACGCATCATGCGAGACGAAGAGCCCAGTCTGCCTCGGGGCACAACGTTCAACCTGCGCGGGCAGGTGGAGACTATGCAGTCTTCGTTCTTACGCCTCGGCCTCGGAATGGTCTTTGCGGTGGCGCTGGTCTATCTTTTGATGACAGTTAATTTTCAATCCTGGCTGGATCCCTTCATCATCCTGACCGCGCTGCCGGGCGCCATGGCTGGAATACTATGGATGTTGTTTGTTACCGGCACGACACTCAGCGTTCCTTCTCTTATGGGAGCCATTATGTGCGTCGGGGTCGCTACGGCGAACAGCATTCTAATAGTGACATTTGCTAATGATGAACGGACGGTGGTAGCTTCAGCACGCGAAGCGATGCTTTCGGCCGGCTACGCCCGCATGCGTCCCGTTCTGATGACGGCGACGGCCATGATCCTCGGTATGCTGCCTATGTCGCTGGGCCTCGGCGAGGGCGGCGAGCAGAATGCCCCGCTCGGTCGAGCGGTTATTGGAGGTCTGCTGTTCGCAACAGTAACAACTCTTTTCGTAGTTCCGGTCATTTACAGCTACCTGCGCACCACGCCGCCCATCGATCACGAGCGCCGGCTGGAGGAGCGGGAGCGAGAAATGGAACTAGTACCGGAGCGCTGGTCCCCTGATGCGCTATAACGACTCCAAGCTGCCTCCGACGGCCGGTATTTCCGACTCAACAGAAGACAGCCTACGCCGCGAAAACGAAGAACTGCGCCGGCAGCTTCAGGAATTGCGCGGTGTGTCTCACGCCACAGGCGGCTTGCCCACCAGCTTCTGGCGACCATCGCGCGTGACGATATGGGCCCTCTGCCTCTTCGTTGTCGTGATCTTTATCATTGCCTTTCTGTCGGGCTATGTTCCGCTGCATCGCCGAAGTATCGTCATCGCAGACGAAGCTCACGAGCGCGCCCAGGCTTTGCCGCGCGTCCAGGTAGTGACTGTCGTCCGCTCGTCTCACGAGAGCAGCCTGCAGTTGCCGGGCAGCATTCAAGCGGTGACGGAAGCTCCCATACTCGCGCGAGCGGATGGATACCTAAAACAGCGCTTGGTGGACATTGGAGACCACGTTCGCATCGGCCAGACGCTGGCGATTATCGAAGCTCCGGAATTAGATCAACAGGTTCAACAGGCGCAAGCCAGTCTGCAGCAAGCCCGCAATGCGTACGAGCAGGCAGACGCCAATCTTCAACAAGGCAGGGCCGATCTGGAACTGGCGCGTGTTACGGCAAAGCGGTGGGGAAACCTGGTGGGTGACGGTTCAGTCTCAGCTCAGGAAAACGATCAGTACCAGGCGCAGTATCAAGCAAAGATTGCCGCAATTCACGCACTTGAGAAGGCGCTTGCTGTTCAGCAAAGCGGAGTTGCCGCTGCTGAAGCCAATCTCGCTCGTTTGGGACAGATGGGCGGATACCGCACAGTCGTCGCGCCCTTCGATGGCGTGATCACGCTCCGAAACGTGGATACCGGCGCCCTGGTGAATAACGGCAGCACTCTGCTGTTCCGCATCGCTCAAACTGGAACGCTGAGAATTTTCCTCAACGTTCCTCAGACGCATGCCGGTTCGGTACATGATGGTGATGGCGCGACCATAACAGTCTCCAATATGCCGGGAAGCAGGTTCGGCGGCACTATTGCCCGGACCGCGAAAGCTCTGGATCCTGCAAGCCGGACTCTGCTGGCAGAAGTGCAGGTTCCAAACCCTGGAGGCCTTCTGATGCCCGGGATGTATGCCCAAGTGGAATTAGAAAGCTCCCGCGTTAATCCACCTCTGCTGATTCCGAGCGATGCCTTGATCACCTCTGCTTCCGGAACACAGGTTGCGTTGGTGGGTGATGACCACAAGGTGCATCTGCGAAACATAGTCGCCGGACGCGACTATGGCGACCGCCTGGAAGTGATGAATGGCGTGCAAATCGGGGACACTATCATCGCAAGCCCCTCCGACATTGTGCATGAGGGTATGGAAGTGGAACCGGTCCGGAAATAAAGGCGTTATCGCCGGGTTATAAACTAACCTTTTCAATGCCTAAGATTTTTTGGTCTTTATTTATGGCTGCTTTGGTTTGCGGTGCCCCGCCTGCGCCTACTCGCGACCCTCACACGGCCGGCTATGTACAGGCAAAGGAACTGCCAGACGGTAAGGTTCCGGAGCCGAACGCGGACGGCAACTTCATCATCGGGCCGACTCATTCGCCTGCGCCGGAGATGACGGTAAGCGACGGAGTGCCGCAGGGCAGAGTCGTGGAATTCGAGATGAGTTCCGCAGATAGCAAGTTCTATCCCGGCATAGCGCGCGACAAGGGGACGTTTGGCACTCCGGATCCGGAGAACCCTGCAAAGCTTATAGTGACAACCAGCCATCCGGCTCCGTATACCCGGCATGTCGCAGTCTACGTGCCTAAGCAGTATGTTGCGGGAACTGCGGCGCCGTTTATCGTCGGCGCCGATGGGCCTGACCCCATGCTGTTCAAGGCCTTAAATAGTCTTATTGCCGAACACCGGGTTCCGGTGATGATTGCCATTTCGATTGGTAACGGAAGCGGCGATGCACAAGGGAGCGAGCGCGGGCTTGAATACGACACGATGTCGGGCCGCTACGCCGAATTTGTGGAGGAGGAGGTATTGCCGCTGGTCGAGAAGAACGCGCAAGTCAAACTGACGAAGGATCCGGACGGCCGCGCAACGACGGGCGGCAGTTCCGGCGGATCCTGCGCGTTGATTATGGCGTGGTATCACCCGGAGCTATATCATCGCGTGCTGACTTACTCGGGGACGTTCATCAATCAGCAGTGGCCATGGAATCCAGAGACGCCGCAGGGGGCTTGGGGTTTCCATCAGCATCTGATCCCGGAGAGTCCAGCAAAGCCGATTCGACTTTGGATGGAAGTCGGCGACCGCGACCTCTACAATCCGAATATCATGCGCGATGGGATGCACGATTGGGTGGTCGCTAATGAGGATATGGCGAAGGTGCTCGCGGCCAAAGGGTACCACTATCAGTTCTTGTTCGTTGAGAACGCAGGGCACGTGGATCACGCGGCGCGGGCGGAGACCTTGCCCGAAGCGCTTGAATATGTATGGCAGGGGTACGTCGCTAAGTAAGCCGGCGAGCTTCCAGGGCGACGCCTTCGCTACGCTTCGAAAGCAACTATGGGGAAGGGGGTGCGGGGAGCATGTTGCGAATTGCGCTGATGCGCCATTTGCTTCCCGTGCGCAGTAAGACGAAGGTTGACCACATCTTCCGGGAGGTCGCTGCCCCCGTCGTGGTGGTTTCATATCTGCCATCGACAATAGCGACATCGCCGCCAACCAAGCGTATCGATTCAACAGCTACCGAGCTTCGCCCATTCTCTTTTTTCGAGCTCGCGGCGGCTCCTTGCAGCAGATTGTCTAAGCCGCGACGCCACTGGCCGTTAGATACTAATTGGTCGGCATCGGATGTGAACAGTTCCCGCAAGGCGGAAATATCCACGTGGTTGCGAGCTTCTATGTATTGCTGAATGACCTGGCGGATGGCATCGTCGGAATTCGCATTTGTTGTGTTTGCAAGAGCAGCCGCTCGAAGCAACAGGAAAGAGATCAACAGATTACGCATGGGCTATCCATATCAGATCAGAGCAAGAGTTGGGTGGGGCGGACTGAGCGGGTCACAGCGCAAGCGTCTTTCGGAGTAGTAGTAGTGGTGAATGTCACCGAATTGAATTTAGGAATCTTCAGTAAATACGACTCGATGCAAGAGCCCCAGAACAGCGAGATCGGGTGAAGGAGCGATGCCGCACACGCGACGGTGTTCAGAACGTCGGAGACGAGATTGACGACTCCGCCGAGATTTAGAATGTTAGTCACCGAGGGTTGAGTTGACCAGGCCGCCCAGAAGGGTGGTGTTATTACTCCCGGGGCAGATTGAACGATGACTCTTACCTTCGCGTTTGGTCAACGGATTGCAGATCGAGCGACAGCTTTGAATTCGCTGCTATGAAGACACCGCCGGTTGTGAAAAGTGGGGCAAGAGTTTGAAGCGGAACGGACTAAAGGGACCTGGTAAGCTATCTGCGCGGAAAGTTGAAGGCAGGCCCTACTTTGCGCAGGGTCACGGATAGGGCGATTAGAGTGAACAAGACCCAGGTTGAGGATTCAGGGACCGGGTAAAGGCGACAGGGGTGACCTTGTCGCTACTGAACAGCTGGAAGGTGACGATGGAATCATCTGATCCGTGAGCGACGAGGCCGCCCGCACCGGCGAACAAGCTCTCTGAGACGTCTGCGGAAGTGCTCACCCGGAAGTTCAACCCAGTTCAAAGGGGACGGTGGCTGTAAAGCGGCAGCCGTCGATGTTGCAGTAGCACGAGGGCGTACTACCGTCTAGGAGATCGAAGGTGTAGTAAGTATGAACCCCGTCGGTTATGGCAACACCTGGAACAATGAAATTATCAGAGGCAGCCACCCGGGCCAGTGCTCCGTTGAGTCCGCCCAGGAATGAAAAGGTACCGAGACATGGACTTATTGTGGTTGTTCCGGCCGCGTAAGAGGTGTAGGTGACCGCATCCGCGTATAGAGCAGATGTGGTTGAGATCGCCGCAAGCAGTTTGCCAATGGGCGCGCTGACTCAGCTTCCGCAGCGTCCACCTTCGGTGTCATCACGTTGACTGGAGCTCATCAGAGCATTCTGAAGAAAGCCCGAGTGGCTTGTGAATTGTGATCGCAACTCCAGAAGTTCCAATCCCATCGCGTAGTGAAATGCAAGCAGCCTTTTCTCGCTGAGCGGCTCTGAACTTAGCGGCGGGTGAGGGAATATGCATTTGCAGCGGCGCTCAACACGCATTAGCAGGAGATGTAAGCGTAGAAGTGTCCTCCACGCAGATGGTGCGGTGTGCTGACTTAAATCCAGGTTTGCGTTCTCATCTGAGGCGGCTTGGCTCTCGAGGGTCTTCTGAAGCGCTAGCTGACGTCCTGTCAACGACACTGGAGAATCTTCGTAATTTGCTTTACAGTGCCGCAGATGCGTGTCGACAGCGCTCCGCATCGCGCTCGTGTTGGCTAGGCTAGCTACATCGCTACCCACTTCGGAGCTCCGCAGAAAATTGGACAAACGCTCGCATTCCTGCCGCGGTTGCTGCAACATTCGGTCATAACTTACGAAGAGAGCGGATGTATTTTGCGTCCCCCGCAAAATGGAGAGCATGTAACGCTGCCACAGTGTGAGTGAAACCGAAAAGCTGAGCTTGTCACGACTGAGGAGCGAGCGGCAAATTTCGATGGGGTCGCGAACACAGATGACATAACGGGGCTCGCCCCAAATCTCTCTCCAAAAAGGTAGCAGCAGGGATAGGCGCGGATCCTTCCAGAACCAATCGTTGTGCGCCGGCACTTGCATCGAACCGAGGAGATTAAGAGCTTGCGTACGATAGCTCGATTGTTGGGCTAATTCGGAAAGGAATAAATCCTGGTTGTCACTCGGAGGGAAACTCCAACTCGCTCCCACCGCACGCAACAGACTTTCATTGAACTCCACTAGAGGAACGAGTTCCCAATAGCCACGGGCGTTCCATCGATCGGAAGGCAGACACTCTTGAACTCGTCCGAATACGCCCCCTCTATGTAACATCTCTGCAACCAGAGAAGTTCCGCTTCGATGCATGCCGAGAACAATGACGCCTCTGCTCATTGCCACCTTACACTGCAGGGATCTGTAGTGAGCAAAAGCAAGATGTCACTAGAACAACCCCAGTCCTCTCTTTTCCGGTTCGACCAGCAAGAAATTTTTCTCTGGTGGAAGGCTGATGAAAGCCGATCACGTCTGCTAGCTTCGAAGTACTTGACCTTGAGCAAGCATTTCGCATCTGCCCGGCTACGGAATGTGGTCCTTGGCAGCGCCGCTAACCTCGCGGCTCCCTTGTCGACGATTATCACGGGTCCGTTGCTGGCTCGCTCTCTAGGTCCGGATGGCCGTGGGATTACAGCGGTGCTGCTTGCGCCTCTGGCGCTTGCGAACCTCGTCTTCACGCTGGGCGTACCAGAATCGCTTACCTATTTCGCAGCCAAGGACCGTCTCACCGGCCAACAGGCGATTCGCAGGGCATTAATAGGAGGTTTCATTTGCGCCGGCGCCGCTATCGCCGTACTCTTCTTTTTTGCGCCATACCTGTTTCGTGGCCAGACCCAATACATTCGTTACTTCAATGCGTTACTTCTCTCGTTGCCCGTGACGCTTTGCTTCTCCGCAATTCGCGGAATTGTGCAGGGCCGCCAGAGCTTTAGTGCGATTAACGCCGAGAGAGTTTTCGGCGCAGCGTTGCGGTGTGCGGTCCTGGTTGGATTTGTCGCGATGCATGCACTTACTCCACTATCTGCCGTTTGGATCTCTATCGTAACCGGAGCCGCGGCTTCCGTTTTCCTTCTGCCGGCTTTGAGAATGCCGTCCTGCGCATCGTCCGGTCCACCGGCCACAAAATCGATTGTGCGTTACGCAGCCGCCACGGCGTTAGGCAACTTTGGAGGCCTCATGATCATGCGTCTTGACCAGGTGCTCATGGTCTCTTTGACTTCACACGCCCAACTTGCTTTCTACGCTGTTGCCGTTTCGCTGGCGGAATTGCCATTAGCCGTGGTATCGGCGTGCCGCGACATCGCCTTCAGCGTGGCGGCTGAGCGCGACGATCACCAGATAATAGCGCGCTATTGCCGGTTGACTCTTCTCGCCGTCGGTCTCATCTGCCTTGCCGGCGTATTGATGACGCCTGTCGCGCTGCCCATGCTTTTCGGCAGAGACTTCTCACCAGCCATCGATATGGCGGAAGTCCTCTTTGTCGCGACGCTCGGACGAGCCGTGACCGCTGTCATTGGAGCAGGTCTCATGGCGCTCGGAAGACTGTGGCTTCGATCTGTTCTTCAACTCAGCGGCGCTACGCTAACGGCCGTGCTCATCTTTATCGTGGTGCCGCACGAGGGAGGCATCGGCGCCGCATGGATCACCGCTTTCACCTACTTGTTTCTGGCTGCGGCGTCGTTGATTGTGTATACGCGTTATACAGGTCTCAGTTTCAGCGAATGTCTGGTGCCCGCAAGATCGGATTTGCAGCGCTTGACAAATGCTTATGCGAGCGCCTTTCCATCGCCTCGCGCGTAGTCTGAAGTTGCGTTCGTTTTCTAGAACAAGCGCCGGTGGAGACGACCGATGGTGAACTTAGCGGTGTCGGCAATGGCCATGACGGCCATGACGCCGGCTTGCACGGGGTCTGTGACAACCAGATCGCAGGCGTCCGGGACGCTACCGGCCATGTTTAGGCTGATGACCAGGAGTCCTTCGCTGCGAACTTCGCGCACGGCGGCTTCGATGTCGCCCCCCATGAGCGCTCCTGCCAGAACCAGCACGCGCACACGGGCTAGCCGGTTGCAGGCTCTGACGGCGGCAGCGAGGGCTTGCTCGCCCACCAGCGGGATAGTGTCCACAGAGATGTGCTCGCCTCGAATGTTGTGGCGGTCTGCTTCGGAAATGGCGCCGAGGGCTACCTGGCCGACTTGAGCGCCGCCGCCCATAATGATGATGCGCTTGCCGTAGATCTTTTGTAGAGATTGGACTTGCGTCACAGAGCGGACCACGTCCAAATTTTCCAGATCGGCTATAAGAGCATGATCGTCACCGGGAAGATCGACTTCGAAATACAAGCGGGTTTCGGCGGGGGCGTCTTCGATTATGGAGACGGAACGGATGTCTCCCCCGTGGCGGGCGATGGCGCCGGTGAGTTGGAAGAGAACACCCGGCCCGCTGATGGTGCGCAGCACCAAGCCCAACTTATCTGAATTGATTTCGCTCAGGCCGTCACCTCATATTTCGCCAGAAGCTCCGCCCACTTGCCTTGGGCTTTCAGAAGAACCTCGCAGACCTCGCGAACGGCGCCCGCACCGCCGGGAGCTTCTGTGATGGCCATGGCGGAGCGCTTCACTTCTAATCGTGCGTTGGCCGTGGCAAAGGAAAGACCGGCGCGGCGGAAGAGCACTATGTCCGTAAGATCATCTCCGACGTAGGCGATCTCTTCCGGCTTGACGCCTGCTTCTTTGACGACCTGTTCGAAGAGCGGAATTTTCTCGATGTGGCCTTGAAAAACCCAGGTCATCCCGACTTGGCTGGCACGCCCCGCGGTGGCGGGTGATTCCCGACCGCTGATGACGCCGGTTTTGAAGCCGTACCAAGTGAGCCAGCGGAGCGCGATACCATCCTGCGAATCGAAAGCTTTGGTTTCCACCATGGAGCCGTCTGGCGCGGGGACCAGGTAAAGACGCCCGTCTGTCATGACTCCGTCCACGTCCATGAGAAGGATTTTGATGCGGGAGGCGTGTTGGTGTAGTTTTTCAGCAGTAAGGGGCGAATTCAAATGCATGATGAGGGACTCTTAAAGGTGGTGTAACAGACGTGACTTTGGAGCAAAAGGTGGCCGCAAGCCTCACTCGTTATAACATGCTGACCCGAGGCGACCGGGTAGGCGTGGCCGTGTCCGGCGGGGCGGATTCGGTGACGCTTTTGCATGTCCTTCACGCCACAGATGAGTACCGCATTACGGTTTTGCACGTAAATCACCATCTGCGTGGAATTGAATCGGACGGAGATGAAGCATTCGTTCGGGAGTTGGCTGCGCGACTGGGTTTGGGCATCAAGGTGCACCAAGGACCAGTAGGAGAGGGCAACAGGGAGCAGGCGGCGCGCGATATCCGGCGCGAATTCTTTGCCCGGATGCAGAGCGAGCTGAACTTGCGGCATGTAGCGCTGGGCCACACCCAGACAGATCAAGCGGAAACGGTGCTCTACCGGTTTTTGCGTGGCTCGGGACTGGCCGGTTTAGCCGGCATGTCTCCCATTTCCGCCGAAGGCCTTATCCGCCCGATGCTGGAAGTCACGCGGGAGGAGGTCAGGGATTGGCTCGCCGCCAAGGGGATTGTCTGGCGCGAGGACTCGAGCAACCAGGACCTTAGTTTCGTTCGCAATCGACTGCGCTTTGAAGCCATCAATCCCCAACTGGTGCGCGTGCTGGCGGCCAGTGCGGAGGTGGCGCGCGATGAAGAGGACTGGTGGACGATTCGTACTGAGGAGTTGTACCGAAGCCTGGTGGAAAGTGTGGCGCTGGGCGTGCAGTTCCAGGTGAAGGAATTGCGGCGGCGGCATCCGGCCGAACAGCGGCGGCTGATCCGGCGCGCCATTCGGACCATTAAGGGCAATCTGCGGTCGATTGACTTCGGCCACGTGGAAGGCATCCGGAAACTATTAGGGAGCGAAGCGGGACACGACCGCATCCTTATACCAGGCGTCGATTCGCTACGGTCCTTTGGAACATTACTGCTGGCTCAGCCTGCAATTTTGGGCGTTCAGCCCCGTCACTACAGTGTGGGTGTAATTCTTGGGGTGGAACTGGCACTTCCCTATGGCGGCGGGCGTCTATATGTCAACCGGGTGAAATCAACGGATCAACTTTGTGCTAAGTTCGGAAAGGAAGCTCAGGCCGTCCAGGGGGCTGAAAAAGTAGAAATTGTTGACTTGGATGGGGATGTTTTGCAGCTTTCGGGTGGCTTTGATTCCTGGCGAGTCAGGAACTGGGAGCCAGGCGACGAGTTTCGCAGGGCAAATCACGAAAAGTCAGAGAAGATAAAGGCATTATTCCAGGAATATCGCGTTCTCTTATGGGAACGACGCCGATGGCCCGTCCTGGAGATAAACAACGAGATAGTGTGGTCGCGGCGTTTTGGCGCAGCGGCCAAATTTCAGGCGAACGATGAAAGCCGCGACATCGTCCGACTCTTTTACGCTCAGAACGGCTCTTTCTCGTGTGAATCAAATCAATAGAAGTTACGTCTTAATTACTGTAGAGGCCGCCGCTTCAGTTAAGCGGCGGAAGGTGAGTTCATGAGTGCAAACGTCAAGACCGCAGTGTTTTGGGTAGTTATCATCTGCGCAGTCGTGCTGGTGTATATGGCCGTAAAGACCGGAAGGGGTCCGGCTCCCGCCCAATTGTCCGCATATGCTTTCGTCCAGGCTGTGCAAGACGGCCACGTGAAGAAGGCCGATATCACAGGCAGCACGGATGTAACCGGGATTATGACCGAGAACGGCCAGGATAAGGCTTTCCACAGCTCCATCCCGCCGAACTATCCGGACATTTATAAAGCGCTCCAGGAAAAGCACGTAGATTACACTTCCAAAGAATCTACTGGAAGCGGTTGGGTGGGCCTGCTGTTCAATGCGGTTCCCGTATTGATTTTGCTCGGACTTTGGATTTTTATGATGCGCCAGATGCAAAGCGGCGGCAACAAAGCTCTCAGCTTTGGCAAGAGCCGGGCGCGGCTGCATTCTTCACAGCAGAAGAAGGTGACATTTAAAGATGTCGCGGGCGTAGATGAGGCGAAGGAAGAACTACAGGAGATCATTGAATTTTTGCGCGAACCGCAGAAGTTCCAAAAGCTGGGTGGACGCATACCCAAGGGCGTGCTGCTGATTGGACCTCCCGGCACCGGTAAAACCCTGCTGGCGCGCGCCATCGCGGGCGAAGCAAATGTGCCGTTCTTCTCGATTTCTGGCTCGGACTTTGTGGAAATGTTTGTGGGCGTCGGCGCGAGCCGAGTCCGCGATTTGTTCGAACAGGGCAAGAAGAATGCTCCCTGCATCATCTTCATCGATGAAATTGACGCAGTGGGCCGTCACCGTGGCGCAGGCCTGGGCGGCGGACATGATGAGCGCGAACAGACGCTGAACCAGTTGCTGGTGGAAATGGACGGCTTCGAATCGAACGAAGGCGTGATCCTGGTGGCGGCGACCAACCGTCCCGACGTGCTGGATCCAGCCTTGCTGCGGCCAGGGCGCTTTGACCGTCGCGTGGTTGTGGACCGGCCGGATGTGCGCGGCCGCGAGAGCATTCTGAAGGTACATACGAAGAAAAGCCCGCTCGGCGACGATGTGGATCTGTCGGTAATTGCCCGCGGAACACCGGGCTTTGCCGGCGCGGATCTCGCCAATCTGGTCAATGAAGCAGCGCTGGTGGCTGCTCGCCAGAATCGCAAAGTGGTCACCCAGTATGACTTTGAACTCGCGAAGGACAAAGTGCTGATGGGTGTGGAACGCAAGAGCATGATCATCAGCGACAAGGAAAAGCGCATGACGGCTTTCCACGAAGCGGGACACGCTTTAGTGGCGGCGCTGATTGAACACGCTGACCCGCTGCACAAGGTGACCATCATTCCGCGCGGAATGGCGCTGGGTCTCACCATGCAGCTTCCGCTGGATGACAAGCTCTCGCACGACAAGAAGTATTTGAATGCAAGACTGGCCATTCTGATGGCCGGCCGCATCGCTGAAGAGATTTTCCTGGATCAGATGACCACCGGCGCGGGTAACGATATTGAACGCGCTACGGAAATGGCCCGGTCCATGGTTTGCGAGTGGGGCATGAGCGAATTAGGCCCCATGAGCTTCGGCAAGAAAGACGAGCAAATCTTCCTGGGTCGCGAAATTGCCCAGCATCGCGATTACTCGGAAGAGACGGCCATCAAAATTGACCAGCAGGTTCGCAAGCTGGTAGAAGATGGCTACGCGGTGGCGAAGGCCATCATTCAAGAGCATTCCGAAGCCATGGTTCGCATTGCTGAAGCGTTGCTGGAACGTGAAGTTCTGGACGGCGCCGAGGTTCTGGATCTGATCAATGGCAAGACGTTGCCCAAGATGGTGACGCCGCCTCGGATGCAGAGCAACAATCCTCAAGATGGCGGCACGGTGATTGCTCCTCATCCCAGCAATCCGCTTCCTGGAATGATTGGCGGCGAAAGCCCACAACCCGCTTAATCTTGATTCCGAGCTTTCCAGCTTACATTTTCGACGTCGACGGCACCCTGGTTGATTCCGCAGCAGACATCTGCGGAGCCATCCAGGGTGTTTTGCGTAAAACGATGGCTGCTCCGGTAACGGATGAGTTTTTGCGCGGCTACATTGGGCGACATCTGATTGAGCTTTTCCAGGATGTACTTCCGGCCATTGAGGCAGCGCAGATGGATGGACTGGTGCAGGACTATCGAACGATCTATGCGGCTCGCGAACATTCCGCGACGAAAGCCTATGACGGCGTTCTGGAGACGCTGGCGGTGCTGCCGGGTAGAAAGACGACGGCCACCACCAAAGGAACGCCGACGACGAGAATTGTGCTGGAGCGTTTCCAGATGCTGCCGTATTTTGACCACGTTCAGGGCACGGACGGATTTCCGGCAAAACCCAGCCCGGACGTGCTTTTCAGGGCTATACAGGGGCTAGGCGCTCGGCTGGAGGATTGCCTCTTTGTGGGGGATTCACCAGCGGACATGGAAGCGGCCAAGCGGGCGGGCGTTAAATCCTGCGCGGTGACTTATGGGTATGGGCAGCGGGAAGACATGCTGAAATGGTCGCCCGATTTTTGGATTGACGATTTTCGTGAGTTAACCGGCCGCTGAATCATCCACCCGCGAGATAGAGAAAGCGGGCGATGAAGCAGGCCGTCATGACATAGACCAGCCAATGCACGCTGCGGTACTCACCGCGGAACAAGCGAATGAAGGTGTAGGCTATGAATCCCATAGCCAAGCCGTTCGCGATGCTGAAGGTTAATGGAATCATGATGAGGGTGAGAAAGGCTGGAATCGACACTACCGGCGATTTCCAATCAATCTCAATGACGCTGACCATCATGAGACTCCCCACGGTGATCAATGCGGGAGCGGTGGCGGCGACGGGAATGGCAGCTACCAGCGGCAGTGAGGCGAGTGAGAGCAGGAATAAGATTCCCGTGACGATGGCCGTGACTCCGGATCTACCGCCCACACCCACACCGGCAGCGCTTTCTATGTAGCTGACGACGGTGGAGGTGCCCACAAGAGAGCTGAAGATGGACGAAATGGCATCGACCGTGAGGATGCGGCCGAGGCGCGGAATCCGTTCGGCATTCTCTGCGTTGATGATGCCGGAAGCTTTGCCCACGGCCAATAGCGTGCCCAGGTTGTCGAACAGATCGACAAAGAGAAACACAAAGATGATCTCAAAGAAACCGAGTTTGAGTCCGGAACTCAAGTTGAGCTTGAAGAAGCTGGCGGACCAGTCATCAGCGGCTATGGCGGAAGGCTGCCAGTGAACCTCGCCCAGCGCCGCAGCCACTAGTGTGGATGCGATGATTCCCAGCAAAATAGCTGCTTTCACTCCGCGAGATAAAAGAACAGCAGTAATGACCAGGCCGGCCATAGTAATGAGAGCGCCGGGTGACTTGAGATTGCCGAGGTTCACCAGTGTGGCGGAGTTGGCTACAACAAGACCGCCGTTGCGGAGGCCGATGAATGCGATGAAGAGACCGATGCCCCCTGAAACCGCGGCATAGAGTTCTACGGGTATGGCCGCCAATATCATCTGACGAACGCCGATAAGAGTGAGCAAGAGGAAAACGCAGCCGGAGATGAACACGGCGCCGAGAGCTACCTGCCAGGGAACGCCCATTCCTTTGACCACCGTGTAAGTGAAATAGGCGTTTAAACCCATGCCGGGCGCCAAGGCGATTGGATACCTGGCGAAGATTCCCATGAGAATGCTGCCGAAAGCTGCGGCAAGGCACGTGGCAGTTGTGACTGCGGCGAGCGGTATGCCGGCCTGGTGCAGGATGGCAGGATTCACCACCACGATATAAGCCATGGTGATGAAGGTTGTGAAGCCCGCAAGCGCTTCGGTGCGCCAGTTTGTGCCCAGGCGCGAAAACTCAAAATAGGCTTCGAGTCGATGAATCAAGATTGGTTCTCCAGTAAACGCGCACAACGCACGGCGCGGTGGCTCGGCGTTTACTGCATTTTACGAGCCGAACACCGCTTGGCTGTGCGCTCTTCAGCATAAAAAAGGCAAAAGCTATGCGCGGTAAAATCGAGCGACGGGCGTCAGACAACATATGAAAGCAATAGCAATAACGCCGGGAAAACCGAACTCCGCAGTACTCCGGGATGTACCGGAGCCGGCTCTTTCCTATGGGAACGTCTTAGTCAAGTCCCTGCAGTTGGGGATTTGCGGAACGGACTTCGAGTTGATTTCGGGGGATTACGGTTGGGCGCCTCCAGGAAGCGATCATCTGGTTCTGGGCCATGAGTCGTTTGGTGAAGTGATCGACGCGCCAGCGTCCAGCGGATTTGCCAAAGGCGATTTGGTGGTTGGCATTGTGCGGCGTCCCGATCCAGTTCCCTGCATCGCCTGCGGCCATGGTGAATGGGATATGTGCCGCAACGGGCAATATACGGAGCGAGGCATTAAAGAGAGCAACGGTTTCGGATCTGAAATGTGGCGCATTGAACCGGAATACGCCATTAAGGTTGATTCGGGTTTGCGTGAAGTGGGTGTTTTGACGGAGCCGGCCAGCGTGCTCGCGAAAGCTTGGGACCACATCGAAAAGATTGGAGCGCGTTCTTACTGGCAGCCGCGCACAGTGCTTATCACAGGGGCGGGCCCCATCGGCTTGCTGGGCGCTTTAATGGGAAAACAGCGCGGCTTAGAGGTGCATGTTCTAGATCGCGTTCATGATGGGTTAAAGCCCGAGCTTGTGAAGCAGCTAGGCGGGACTTATCACACCGGTGAAGTGAAAGATATCGGCTTCAAGGCAGATGTGATTATCGAATGTACCGGCGTCTCCGCGGTGATTGCGCAGTGCATGTCTCAACTGGCGGGCGATGGCATTCTCTGTTTTGCCGGTGTTTCTTCTCATGGACAGATGGCGACGCTGGATCTGGGAACATGGAATCGCGATATGGTATTGGAGAACGGCGTCATTTTCGGTTCGGTCAACGCGAACCGGCGGCATTGGGAACTGGCCGGTGAGTCGCTGGGGACGGCAGACCACAAGTGGCTGGCGCAATTGATTTCACGGCGAGTTCCACTGGCTGAGTGGAACAAGGCAATGGAGCGCCAACCGAACGATATCAAGGTTGTGATTGATTTCGCTTGCTGAATTTACCAGCCCATGCGTTGCTTCAACCCGGTGATGTGGGCTACGTGATGTCGACCGTGCCAGGAGTAAATGCCTAGCATCCACCCGAGCGATTGCTCGCCCAGTTTAGGATGACGAAGGCCCCGGTTGTAGTCGTCTTCGGTCATGTGCTTCAGCAATACAGTCCAGCGTTTATGCAGGCCGTCCAATAGAGCCAGGGAGGGTTCTACGTCGAGAGTCTTTGCGTCGGCCAACTCGGCCCAAAGGGTTTCGTCATAGGCCTTAATGGCGGGAGTATCTTCAGTTAGCGCCAAGCGGAAACGTACGTAGCTATTGATGTGACTGTCGGCCAGGTGGTGAACCACTTGACGGACAGTCCAACCGCCTTCGCGGTACGGAGTGTCGAGTTGGTAGTCGTTCAGGCCTTGCAGTCCAGAAGATAGCTGCGAGGGTAACAACGAAATGTCATCTATCCAAGCGGCGCGTTGGACGGCCTCGATCTCAGAAGGTGGAGAGTATCTGCCAATCGGATATCTCAAATCTTGCATAAGTTCAACCGTTAAGTCCTGTCCAATTTACAAACAAGGCCGCGAGCACCGCACCAATGACAGGTCCCAGCACCGGTATGGGAGCATAACTCCAATCCGAGCTACCTTTGCCGCTTATGGGCAGAATGAAATGAGCAAATCTGGGGGCGAGATCGCGGGCCGGGTTAATGGCGTATCCGGTGGTTGCACCTAACGAGAGGCCGATGCTCCAAACCAGGCCGCCGACCAGCGCAGGGCCGACCGTGGGAGCGAGTCCGGCCGGGGCTATTCGTTTGGAAGAGAAAGAAACGGCAACAATCACCAGAATGAAGGTGCCGAGTATCTCGCAAAAAAGATTGCTGGCGAAATTGCGAATAGCTGGAATGGTGCAAAAAACGCCGAGTTTCTTGCCTGGATCATCAGTCGCGGTGAAATGGGGAAGGTAGAAAAGCCAGACGAGCGTTGCTCCCAAGAGCCCACCTAATAGTTGTGCGGGTATGTAAGTAAGCAGGCGTTCCGAATGGCCCGTCATTAAAACAGCGGCGACAGTAAACGCGGGATTCAGGTGGCCGTCTGTATCTCCAAGCGCCGCCGCTACCAGTATGCCGACCATGACTGCCAAGCCCCAAGCTGTTGTGACAGCTAACCAGCCGGCGTCAACGGCCTTTGTACGCGCAAGTAACACTCCGGCAACAATTCCATCGCCTAAGAGGACGAGTACCGCTGTGCCTACGAACTCGCCGAGGACCGCCCGATCAAGCATGTTGGCGCCCGTCAGTAATCAAATTATTAGGGGTAATGCCCAACGAATTCCGGCAATAACGGGTTAGTCCAATGAACATCCACCTGGTGGAAGATACGACAAGTTTTGGGTGCATGAGTGAGGCCGGCTTTGCCACTGGGCGTAAGCGATTTCAGCATTATATACGCCCGGGATTCCTATGATAGAGTCACACCTTGAAATACATTCTTGCCCTTGATCAGGGGACCAGCAGTTCCCGAGCAATTCTCTACGACCAGGAAGGAAACATTCGCGGCGAGGCGCAGCGCGAATTCGAGCAGATCTACCCGAAAACGGGTTGGGTGGAGCACGATCCAGGCGAGATTTGGAGCTCGCAGATTGGCGTGGCGGTGGAGGCGCTGAGCCGGGCGCATGCGCGTCCACGAGATCTGGCAGCGATTGGAATTACCGATCAGCGCGAGACCACGCTCATCTGGGAGCGATCGACGGGCAATCCGATTTACAACGCGATTGTCTGGCAAGACAGGCGGACGGCGGACATTTGTGCAAGGTTGCGCGAACAAGGTTTGGAAGATAGCATCCGTGAGAAGACCGGCTTATTGATTGATCCGTATTTTTCCGCCACAAAGGTGATGTGGATGCTGGATCACGTGGAAGGTGCGCGTCAGAAGGCGGAGGCAGGTGAGCTGGCATTCGGCACCGTGGATAGCTGGCTGCTATGGAATCTGACAAGCGGCAAAGAACACGCCATCGAAATTACCAACGCGTCCCGCACGCTGATGTTCGACATACGTAAGCGCGTGTGGGATGACGACTTGCTTCAGGCTATGAATATTCCACGCGCCTTGTTGCCGGAGGTGAAATCTTCGAGCCAAGTGTACGGGGAAGTTTCTACCAGTCTTGGCTTGGGCGGAGTTACCGTGGCGGGAATTGCGGGAGACCAGCAAGCGGCTCTCTTTGGCCAGGCATGCTATACGCCCGGCATGGCGAAATGCACCTATGGAACAGGCGCTTTTCTGTTGCAGAATATTGGCTCGGAGGCTAAGGCATCGAAGCACCGGCTGTTGACGACCGTGGCGTGGCAGATTGGAGACAGTGTGCAGTACGCCATGGAGGGAAGCGTCTTTGTGGCTGGCTCGGTGGTGCAATGGCTGCGAGATGGGTTGCGTATTATTCGCTCCTCGGATGAAGTGGAGGCGCTGGCGCTGAGCGTTCCCGATTCTGGAGATGTCTATCTTGTTCCGGCCTTTACGGGACTGGGCGCGCCGCACTGGGATCCGCATGCCCGCGGCACGCTGGTAGGCTTGACGCGGGGCACCACCGGGGGCCATATCGCCCGTGCCGCTTTGGAGAGCATTGCGTTTCAGGCGGCCGACCTGCTGGATGCGCTGCGAAAGGATTCGCAATTAGACCTGAGCCAATTACGCGTGGACGGGGGAGCTTCGCGCAACGACACGATGCTGCAATTCCAGGCAGATCTCTTGCAGATTCCGGTTGTGCGCCCGGCCATCACGGAAACCACTTCGCTGGGCGCCGCTTATCTGGCTGGTCTGGCGGTTGGATTTTGGAAGAATCAGGAAGAAATTCAGCATCATTGGAAGGTGGACAAAGAGTTTCATCCGAAACGGAGCGTAGACGAAATGCGTTCGCTTCGGGAACGTTGGAACAACGCAGTGGGCCGATCTAAAGCATGGGCCGAGCCAGCGAGTAAGAACGCATGAACAGAAATGAAATGATCAGCCGCCTGAATGACTACAAAGGCGACTGGGATGTTGTTATTGTGGGGGGAGGCGCCACGGGGGTCGGCGCTGCTATCGACTCGGCGTCGCGCGGTTATCGAACCTTATTGCTGGAAGCGTACGATTTCGGCAAGGGGACATCCAGCCGAAGCACGAAGCTGGTGCATGGCGGCGTTCGATACCTGGAGCAAGGAAATGTCTCATTGGTCATGGAGGCGCTCAAGGAACGCGGTATCCTGCGGCAGAACGCACCTCACCTGGTGGGTAATCTCGCTTTTGTAGTGCCGAATTATGACTGGTGGGAAGCGCCGTTCTATGGCATCGGGCTGAAAGCATACAATCTGCTATCGGGAAAATACGGTTTTGGTCCTTCCAAAATTCTGTCGCGAGAGGAGACGCTGGAGCGGATACCTACTCTAAATCGGGATGGGCTTCGAGGCGGCGTCAGTTACTATGACGGACAGTTTGACGACTCCCGGTTGCTGATCAATATGGTAGCCACCGCGGCGGAACAAGGCGCCGTCGTGTTGAACTATGTGAGAGTAACTCAGTTACTGAAGAACAGCGAAGGCTTTGTGCGGGGCGTCATTGCAGTGGATACTGAGACTGGCAATGAGCATGAGATTTCCGCAAAGGTAGTGGTCAACGCGACGGGCCCGTGGACAGACAGCATCCGGCGGATGACGGAACCCGACGCCAAGCAGATGATCTCTCCAAGCCAGGGCATTCATCTTGTGTTTGAGCGCTCCTTCCTGCCTGGAGATAGCGCAGTAATGGTTCCGCATACCTCGGACGGCCGCGTGCTGTTTGCTATCCCTTGGCATAACCATACGCTCGTGGGTACGACGGATACGCCGATAGCGGACTCACCTGTAGAGCCATCTCCGAAAGCCGCGGAGGTCGAGTTTATTCTTAACACGGCAAAAGAGTATTTGCAAAAAGCACCTACCAGAGATGATGTCCTGAGTGTGTACACAGGTATCCGGCCGCTGGTGAAGTCGGGGGATTCAGGCAATACGGCCGCGCTGTCCCGAGATCATACAATCCATGTGGATAAGTCGGGATTGCTGACAATTACTGGCGGGAAATGGACGACGTACCGGCATATGGCTGAAGATTGCGTGGACCACGCCGCTACGCTGGGTGATCTGCCTGACCGTGCTTGCGTAACCAAGAACCTGAATATTCATGGCTTCCGCGCTCCGTCGCAGCCGCAGACTCATATGTCGTTCTACGGTTCGGACGCCTCCAGAATTGAACAGATTCAAAAGACCGCTTCCGAGCTTGCTGCGCCGCTTGTCCCGCAGCTTCCCTATACCGGCGCAGAAGTCGTTTGGGCCACACGAGAAGAGATGGCCCGGAATGTGGAAGATATTCTGGCGCGCCGAACAAGAGCGTTGTTCCTGAATTCTAAAGCAGCCATTCAAGCTGCGCCCAAAGTCGCCCAATTGATGGCGCAGGAATTAGGCTTTGGCGAGGACTGGCAAGCCGGGCAAATCTCCGCATTCAATCAAGTGGCGCATCATTTCACGCTGGCTGGTGTGGTGGATTAGCCGTCGGCAAAATCTGATTCACCGCGCGCTGCGCTTCTTTGATGGACATACGGTGGTCCATGATTCCCGCCAAGTCTGAGTTGGCGAAGGCTATCCGGCCATAAGGATTTTGCCGCAGAAAATCTCCAGGACCCGGCTGTCCGTCTTGACCGAAGAAGAATCCAGGTTGGGGACTGAGATAGGCGTGGCCCCAGCGGTTGAGAATGATGCCAGCTATATCGCGGCTGGCGTCAAAACCAGTTCCACCGAACATCGTGTTGAACTGATCTTTGATCATCTGTTCATATTTGGTGTAGGGAGTTGAGAGTAACTCCATGCGGCCACGAACGGTTTGCTCCTGAAGCGGTAAGCCGGGCTTCGAGAATAGAATCTTCAAGGTCAAAACGGTTGGCTTGTCGGGACTGATCTCGGGAGAGTCCGTACCGATAGTGGCAACCTTGCGGAGGGTCATGGAGTTACCTATGCCCTCAAACCACTGGCACTCGGTAAGTCCCAGCCGGTGGAGGAATTGCCAGTTACGAACGGCCACGTTTGCCATGAGACAAGGCGCTCTGTGAAATTGCGCGTAGGCTTCGCGGCAACCGGCGGGAAGATCTCTCACAATGTGCTTTGTGGTCCAGCTTCCGTTCGCCATGACAACTGATTTGGCGCGGACTCGATGCAGTTTGCCGTCCAGCGTATAGACCACATCGACCGTTTCCGCATGACTCGGATCACCGGCGTGCTGCACGGAGATCACGGTGGCGTTCAGGCGGATGCGAGTCCGGCTAGGCGGTGTATCGAGGTTCTGGAGTTGAATGCTTCCTCGACAGATCTCACTCATGGAGTTGCCGCCGCTAATGGCGTCCGGATTGAGTTGTTTCACAATCTGCCGGGCCACACCGGTGTTACCGCCGGGAAACATCTGCGCACCCTTTTCGTATTGCCAGGGCAGCATAACATCGGGCGCATATTCACAATAAGCAGAAAGAGCATCCGCGCCAAGTCCGGAGCCGCCGCCGGAGATGGGTGATAAATAAGTGCGGACAGTTTCCTGACTGATGCCGTAGGCGCTCATCAGGTGCTGTTCCAGAGTGATGCTATCCAGGTGCCTGGAGGCGGCGTCACCATGCACTTTAGGTTGCAGCTCATGCGCGGAGAATGGTTTGCGATCTGTCTCGCGCATTCCGAGCAGTTCCTTTTTCGCTCGCTCGGAGATCGGAGCGCCAGCGAGTCGAGAGCCGATTGGGTCACGCACCCAGACGCCCTCCGGATGCCCGAACTTCGCTCCGAAGTAAAAACCCGAAGTGGGGCCGCCCACTCCATAAGGAGCAGTTTGAATATCGAGGCCCTTCGCTTCTCCGGTTGGCCGCTGATATTGAAACTGGCTCCAGTCGACACCAATCGAATTATAGAAACCAGCCAGGAAGTCGGTGGGCAAAGGAGGGAAGCAGGCGGCGGAACCTTGATGAACCATCAGGCGGTGGCCGTCAACATTGAATTCGTTGCGTTTGGCTTCACCGCCGAAAACGGGATGGTTGTCCAGAACCAGGCACTTGGCCTGCGCGCTGGCTCTCGAGAAAAACAAGGCCGAAGCAAGGCCGCTAATCCCGCCCCCAACCACCACGCAATCGAACAACTCACCAGTGTCAGCTATTTCAGAGTGTTTGCCGTCAAAAACATGATCTCGAATGGCATGGCCGGCAGACATGACGCCATGGGTATTTCCATTTGAGATGGCGTAATCGCCCACACCACTGAAGCCAGTCCAGTCCGGTTCGGCTAGAAGTTGAAAGGGCGCGATTCCACCTAGGAGCGCCGCGCCACTTGCCAGGAGGGTTGAGTTGAGGAAGTCCCGTCTATCCATCTAGAAAACGGACAACCTCGATTAGATTGCTGCGGCGCCGGCTTCGGCAACGGCGTGATCCTGCTCACCCGAGCCGCCGCTGACGCCGATTGCCCCGACTACTTTGCCATCTTGTTTCAGCGGAATGCCGCCCGCGAAGACCATGATCTTCCCGCCGTTTGAGGCGTGGATTCCGAAAAATTGGCCGCCGGATTGCGAATGCGCGGCCAAATCCTTGGTAGCAATATCAAACGCTCTGGCGGTGAAGGCTTTGTTGATGGAGATATCAATGCTTCCCAGCCAGGCGCCATCCATACGGGCGTGGGCGACCAGATTTCCGCCCTCGTCTGCAACCGCGATGTTCATCGGCTGGCCGATCTCCGCAGCCTTTTTTTCGGCTGCTGCAATAACTTTTCGTGCGTCTGCGAGTGTCATGTCACTACGTAGCTTACACCTAGCAAAACAGGAAGATCGGCTGGGTACCAGACAGCGAGCTTTTCACAGGGTGGTTTGAATTACAACGCGCCGAATGACCGATAATCTAGTAGTAATCCGCAGAGGTTATCGATATTCACAGCTCTTTTTGTATTCTGCAAAATCTTTTCGCCTATCCGGAAAAGAACGGCCAGCCGCTGTTATATAGGTACCTAGCATGCGAGACGGCAAGCCACAAAGAAGTGTTTCCCCAACCCCAAGTGCAACTCCCCAGGAGGCTTCTTTGTGGCTCTCGCAAATGTATGAGGGCGGACGGTTAAACCAAGCCGTTTAAGACTTTATGGGCAACTTATTTGCTCTCCCTCGTCTTGCCTCCGGGAACGATTTTTTGGAGGATACATCAGCGCTTCGCCAGGTTTTGGAATTCTATGACCGCGAGCACGCTCCGCTGGTCCGCTACCTGTGTTTCTTGAACGTCAATCCTGAGACGGCCAAAGAAATTGTCCAGGATTGTTTTGTTAAGCTGCATGAGCACTTGCATTCAGGCGGCGACGCCACCAATCTTCGCGCGTGGCTCTACCGTGTAGCGCACAATCTGGGCCGTAATTCACAGCTTTCGGCGCGCTCACGCAAAACCGAATCTCTCACGGAAGCATTGGCGGTCCGCGAACCGGCGGCAAAAGATCTCTCGGCGGAAGATCGCGTACTGGAGACGGAAAGAATGAGACGTTTGCGCGAAGCTGTCACCCACCTGCCGGAGACGCAGCGGAGGGCGCTGGTTCTGCGTTCACAAGGGCTTAAGTATCGCGAGATTGCTCAGGTGCTGGGACTCTCCACCTCAACGGTTGCAGAGACGGTCCAGCGCGGCATGAACGCTTTGAGGAAAACCATTGGTTGAGGCGAATGAGATGAGCATATTGACGAACGGCCATCTTTCGGAAGATCTTATTTATCGCACGTTGGATGATGAACTATTGGAAGCAGAGAGCCTGGAGTGCGAAACGCATTTGGCCACCTGCGAGGCTTGCCGGCTGCAACTGGCGGCTGTTCACGAACTCTCGATGGCCATCGAGACCGTGGTTCATGCCGCGCCGGTGCCGTCCATGACCACTCTACGCGGCAGCATTCAAAAAAAGATAGAGGCGAATCACTCAACCGCGCGCGGCGCGCAAACGCCAGGACGCGTGTTGCGACGCTTCGGCTGGGGCATAGCGATTGCCGCCAGTCTGGCAATTGGAGTCTTAGTCGCTCCTAAAAGCGGAGTTTGGGTGGATAGTAACCAGCACGGCGCCGATGTGCGGGGCTCGGTAGCAACTCGGGCAGCCAACATTGAGGTGGATGGAGAGAGTTTCTTACCGCTTCCCTACTCCAATGCGGATCTGCAAACCGCCAGCCCGCACATTGTGCAAATGCAGGTGCCGGTTTCTTCGCTCGCCGAGGTCGGAATTATGCTGGAGCCGGTTTCCAACACTGCGGTGAATTCCGACGCCGAACGCTCAGTTCTGGCAGACGTGTTGGTTGGCGCAGACGGGCAACCGCAGGGCGTCCACGTTCTTGGATTCGAATAGGGGAGAGCACTTAGAAAGAGAAGATAAGGTATGAAGTTGGGAAGGCTAGTTACAACTGCTGTTTTGTTTGGTGGGTTGACTTTCGGTCAGGTTGGACCCGGTCGCATGAGTCCCGGAGGACTGCGTGGATTCGGCGGAATGCGTTCGGGCAAGGTGGTGACTGGAGAGCCTTACAGCGCTCAAATGACAGCCACCTCGGTGAAAACGCTGGGAGATGGCAACACTATCCAGCGCACGACCACTGGCTTTGTGGCGCGCGACAGCGAAGGTCGCACATACACGCAGGAGACAAGCACCGGGCTGTGGGGACAATCGGGACCGAAGACCATGACGTTTATCTTTGATCCGGGAGCGGGCTATGTTTACAGTTTAAACGCGGAGACGAAGACAGCCTTTCGACGGCCGATTCGCGCACAATCCGAAAAGCTGGTCCCGGAGGTCAGGCCGACGAATCCCAATGTCGCCACGATTGAGTTGGGAATGCAGAGTATCGCCGGGGTGATGGCCGAAGGTAGGCGGCGGGTCCATACCATTCCGGCCGGTGAGGTAGGCAACGCACAACCCATTGTGTCCACTAGTGAAGTTTGGACTGCGCCCGATCTGAAAGTGGTTGTTTCTGCCGTACGGACAGATCCTCGCGAAGGCAAGTCCACTTATACGCTCAGCAACTTGCAGCATGCCGAACCTGCGGCTTCGCTGTTTCAAGTACCGTCCGATTACACCATCAAAGATGCAATTGTGGATCTGCGAGGCGGACCTTTCCAACCGTAAGCCGAAAGCCAGCTTCAAACCTTTTTAAATCTCTGAGGCCCGCTGATTAGTTCTTCAGCGGGCTCTATTTTTCTGGCTCATGGATAGCTTTGAGCCGGCCGGAGGCGACGGCGTCTTTGAAGAGCAGGTAATCGTGTCCCACCTGTTTTGCATAGTCGTGGGCGAAGTTTCTGATGCTCTTCTCAATGCCTTTCCCCGCTGTCAGGTATGCCTGAATCTCCAGAGCATCTCCTGACCGCGCGTGGCCGCGCGCCAGCAACTCTCCGGCGACGCGCGCCAGGCTGCTGAGACCGTTGCCCTTCATGTTTTCGATGGCGATGCCGCCTTTGTGATCGTTCAACTGGCGCACCAGGAAGTCGTACTTTCCCATGGTGGTCCAGCCCAGCAGTAAATCGGAGAGTGACTGAATACGATGCTGGCCTTCCACCACGCGCGCACCCTGATTGGTGAATCTCTTGAGTTTCAGATAAGGCGAGTATGTGGAGAGCACTTCCTGCTTGATTTGAATAAAGAGCGCATCTTCAGGAATTCGGCCCTCCATCAGCACTACGAAATCGCGAAGAGCAACGCTGCCGGTTCCCACAATCTTGAAACCGACATCCACCGGCTCATAGAAGTTGAGGAAGTGGAGGCGGTCCAGCGGAAGGGTGCGTTTGTATGCGTCCAGCGACGTAAGGACTGTTGCCGCCTCCTTTTTCGACACGGGCCAAAAACTAGGCGTCCGCTTCAGTTTGTAATGCTTTTTCCCTTTCTCTGCGTACTTCTTGAGCAGATCTCCGGGCGTGGACCGCTGTGCTTGAGCAAAGGCGGCGCTCAGCGACTCCACTTTGCTTAAGCGGTGGATCACATGGCGGGCAGCTAAAAGAGTGGGCTGATCTGCGAGCTCGGCAATCAAGCCGGTGTAGCTCTCCGTAAAGTCAGTTACTGCCTGCTCGCAGCTTGCCTCCGTATGTTTACATTCCAAACCGGCCAGAATAATGCTCGTGGCCATGCGCTTGACGTCCCATTCCCAAGGTCCCCAGGCCGTCTCGTCAAAATCGTTAATGTCGAAGATAACGCGGCCATCGGGGGATCCAAAGCAGCCCAGGTTCTGCAAATGCGCATCGCCGCAGAGCTGTGCGAACAGCTTGGTATGAGGCTGCGACGCTAGATCATGCGCCATGATGCCGACCGAGCCCCGGAAGAATCCGAAGGCGCTCGGGAGCATTCGCCCGTACTTTACGGGCAATAGTTTTGGCAGCCTTCCCTTCTCAGCTCTCTTTAAAATCTCAATTGGGTCCGTGCGCTTTTTTGCGGGTTCGAACTGACCCAGTTCTTCGAGCGACAGGCGCTTGGCTTCACTTCGACCGCTTTGGATTCGGTCTTTCTCAGATAACATTTCTTTTTTGTGGCAGTATTTTTATCGCAGTAGTGGTTCAGGCCGTAATGGCGGCTTTTGTGAATTCTCCGTTTACCGACCGCCAAATGTTCAGCGGGTTCGCGTCCCGCAATTGAGCGGGCAGGAAGTCCTGCGGGAAATTTTGGAAGCAAACGGGGCGGGCGAAGCGGCCAATGGAGCCGGTGCCCACGGATGTGAATTTGGGATCGGTAGTGGCCGGATAAGGTCCCCCATGGTGCATGGCGTAACCCACTTCCACTCCGGTCGGAAAACCATTGAAAACGATGCGGCCGGCCTTTTCGGTCAGCACGTCGACGAGTTCCGCAAAGTCGGGAAGCTCCACCGGCGTGGAATGTACCGTGGCCGTCAGATTGCCGCTCAAAGCATGCGCAGCGGCCATCAGATCCCCGATCGATGAGCAACGCACGATGATGGTCGACGGGCCGAAGATTTCGTGTTGCAGCGGATCATTCGCAAACCAGGTCTTTGAATCAACCACCATCATGCCGGGACGCCCCTCGGTGCGAGCCGCGTCGGATTCCTTGCTGGAGCGGTGAGTCTGCACGCCCTCAACAGACGCGGCTCTCTGGAAGTGATCCTCATACGCTTTGGCGATGCCGGGAGTCAACATGGTTCCGGGCGCGACCTGCGCAAAGTGGTCCTGCAGTCTGGTGAGGAAGCGGTCCACGTGAGCGCCTTCCGGCACAAAAACCAAACCGGGGCAAGTGCAGAATTGCCCGGACCCGGCGACCACCGATTTGAACAAGCCTTCAGCCACGCCTGCCGCGCGCTCCTGCAGGGCTTGCGGAAGCACGAAAATGGGATTCACGCTGCCCATTTCGGCGTAAACCGGAATAGGGACGGCGCGCTTGGCGGCCGCATCGAACAGGGCGCGACCGGCGCGTTCAGAACCAGTAAAGCCCACCGCCGCCACCACCGGATGTGAGACCAGGGCAATGGAAAATGAAGGCTCGGTACTCTGCAACAATGACAATGTTCCTTCCGGCAGTCCACAGGTTTGGATCGCACGGCCAACGGCCGCCGCGGTCAGCTCCGATGTACCCGGGTGCGCCGGATGACCTTTCACAATCACTGGATTACCGGCGGCCAAGGCAGCAGCCGTGTCGCCGCCCGCAACCGAAAAGGCAAGCGGGAAGTTACTGGCGCCAAACACCGCGACCGGACCGATGCCTCGCCGCATATTGCGCAAGTCAGGGCGCGGCACAGGCTTTCTGTCGGGCAGGGCTGTCTCAATGCGGGCATCCACCCAGGAGCCTTCCCGCACCACATCCGCGAACAGTTTCAGCTGATTGGTTGTCCGGTCCCGCTCACCGTTCAAGCGGCCGTGGTCGAGACCTGATTCCTGCGATGCGCGCTCAATCAATACGTCGCCCAGCCCGATGATCTCTTCGCGTATGGCGAGGAGAAACTCGGCAATTTTGGAAGGCGTCAGATTTCGCAGAACGGGCGCGGCCTCGGCAGCCAATTTTGCGGCACGCTCCAGATCCTCCAGGGTCGCCTCATAAAAGGCGGGGGCTAGCTTTTTCGATTCCTTGGGATTGAAGCCGGAAAACGTCTTTTCGGCTTGCGAAGAGCGTGACGATCCGATGATGCTGGTACCTAATATTTCCATTGAAACCTCTTTTGAGCAACGCTTATGAGCGCATCTGCTGCTTTGCCGTGAGCATGGTGTCCACGGGTTGAAACAGTTCGTCAAGTCTGGTCATTTCCAGCACCTTGCGGAAGCTGGGAGTTGCGCCTACTAAGCGTAGCGGACAAGCGCGCTTACTGGCAAACGAATACACAATGGTCAACTCTCCCAGCCCGGCGCTGTCGGTCAGGGTGACCCCCGCAACCAGCAGAATCAAACCGGAAAGCTTAGGCACCGCCAGAAGTTTGCGCGCTTCTTCGCGCAGACTCGATAACGTGGGGGATAAAGTTAACTGGCCCGATAACTCAAGCACTCCAAAATCTTCTTCAGACCGCGCGGTGATATGAAAAGGCATCAAGTTCTTCTAAGCGCGCAGTTGCAGAGCCCTACTAACGCCTAAAGCCATTATCTACGCTGTTAACCGTGGCCATTATCTTTTTTGTTCAGTGCTTGGTTCCTGGGACTCTGGAAGTCGTTTGTTTGCAACACTGGCGGACTGGTCTGTTGCGTGCATTACTTATGGCAACTCAGCTAAGAGTTCAGGCGGCTTCGGAGGTTCGCTTGCATTCTTGAGTTCCATAGCTCATAGCGTCGGTAAGCCGCCGGGTGATCCCCTTTACCTGGCGGCTTCACCACATTTAGTAGGTCTCAATCTTTCGCTGCTTATACGGCGGTGTCACGAAGGCCGATACCAGACTTTCATTCCCCTGCTTATCAATCGCTTTCACGCCAAGAATCACCTCATCAATGTTTATGTTCGGCAAAGTGTAGGAATTCACGTTCCCAACGAAGATCTCGCGCTCCCAATCGGGTGCCGTACTTTTACGGATCACCACAGCGTAACCGGCTAAATCGGTTTCCGGCTGTGAATTGTTCCACTTCATGACGGCGTCATAGCCGCTGCCGCGGGTCAGAGGTGAGGCGAATGCCCGGCCCTCGGTGGCAGGCGGCGTGGAGATGTCCGGAGTTTTTGGAGCAAAGGCAAGCGTCGCCACGGCGGCCGCATTGGCTTTCGCCACCAGCGCGGTATAGGCGGGCGATGTATTAGCAAATGTGTCGGTGGCGGTATGTTGATTCGAGAAGTTTTCCATCGGCGTGGTGATGCGGACCGCCGCAAACCCGTTTAAATTAAACGGACTGTGGTCGCCGCCCCGGCCGAAGCGATCATGCCGAAAGACCATGTTTACCTGAAATCCTGGCTGATACCGCTCGGCTAGCTCTTTGAGGTATCGGGCGGCTTCACGGGAACCTGAATCATTCGGCTCTTCGGAAAAGACATTCACGTAGCGGTTGCTTGTTTCGCCATTGCCGGTAACGTCGCTGCCGATGATGTCGTTGTTGAAGACGGCTTCAATCTGATCATGCCGGGCCGCGGCAGCGTCGGCATACAAACCGCTTCCGAACAGACCGTATTCCTCCGCGGCAAATGCGATGAAGACAATGGTCTTTCGGAACTGGTGCTGGCTCATCACGCGCGCCAGTTCCATGACTGCGGCCGTCCCGCTGCCGTCATCGGTCACGCCGGGCGCGGGCGCAGCGGCTGTCGCTTCCGAATCCAGCTCCCGAGGGCCATTCGGGTTTGTCTTGTAAACCAGGTTGATGGTGTCGTAATGACCGGTCACCAGCACCTGCCGCTCCGGTTCGGACGTCCCCGGAAGCACGGCCACAACGTTCCAGATTTCTACATTCTTAAAAGCTCTGCCCTGCTTGGCCAGGCGGTGCTTGTCGAAAGACACCTGAAGCCTTGGACTGTAACTTTTGAACTGAGCCGCAATCCATTCACGCGCGGCGCCGATGCCGTGGTTCGGATCGTCCGTGGCGGAATAGATGTTGCGAGTTTCGAACGATTCCAACTTGCGCTGGGTGCTCGCAATCCGGTCCGGTGAAATTTCGGAGACTATGGTTTGGGTCTCGTGTACCAGATTCTGCGTCGCCGCCATCACGAAAAAGGGTGCAATCAACAGAAAAATAGGAATGGTTGATGTTCTGGGTGTCATGTTGCGCGAGGGGGAATTGTTGATCGTAGCGCAACTAATGGGAATGATTGGTCATCCCATTATTAGAAGTCATATTCGGAATTTGGTATTTTCCAATAAGGCCGTTAAGTTGACGTTTGGGCGGGTAGCTCTTCCTCCGGCGTTCCCGCCCAACTGATTTTGTTAGAGAAACGTCAGGCCGTAACCATTTCAAGAGCTTGATCGGCGTCTTCAGTGACTTGGCTTTGTGCCTGGGTCACTAACCGGGTTTTCTGAACCTTACCATCCACCGGGGCTTTGAATTTCACCGAGACCAGCTTGGAAACGCCAGGCTCTTGCATAGTAACGCCGTAAAGCGACTGGGCCACTTCCATAGTTCGTTTCGCATGGGTGATGACGATGAACTGCGTCTGCTGTGACATTTCTCTCAGCAGCCGGGTCAGGCGCTCAATGTTCGGTTCATCCAGCGGGGCATCGACCTCGTCAAGGACACAGAACGGACTCGGTGTGTACTGGAAAATCGACATCAGCAAAGCCATAGCCGTCATCGACTTCTCGCCGCCCGAGAGTAGCAGAATGGATTGCAGACGCTTGCCTGGAGGCGATGCCACGATATCGATACCCGATTCCGCCAGGTTTTCCTCGTCGGTAAGGCGCATTTCACCGACTCCGCCGCCGAACAGGACCTGAAACATAGTCTTGAAATTGGCATTGATGGCATGGAAGGCCTCGCCGAACCGCTTGCGGGATTCGCCATCGATTTCCTGAATGGCCTTTTCGGTGTCGCGGATGGAATCCAGGAGATCTGTGCGCTGGGCAGTTAAGAAGTCCTGCCGCTGCTGAGATTCTTCATATTCTTCGAGCGCGGTGGGATTCACCGGGCCTAGCGCTTCAATCTTGCGCCGTATTTCGGTGTAGCGCGCATCGATATCGGCCAGTGCCGCTTCATCCGGCACAGTTTCCGCGCCTTGAATCAGCTCAGCCAGGCCGGTCTCCAGCTCTTTTATGGCAGTTTCTTCCAGGTGCTTCAAGTCTGATTCAGCTCGCGCCATTTTGACCTGCAGCTCTGAACGCCTTTCTTGCCCGGATTCGGCTGACGCTCTTAGACGGCGAAGTTCCTCTTCCCAAGCGCTGAGCTGAGATCTTAACTCGGTCTCGCGTTCCGCCAGCTGACCAATACTGCCCTGCACCTCGGCAAGCTGGAGGTTTAGCTCCTCAGTTCTGGATTGCAGACCGCTATTGCTTTCCAGGAAATTCGCCTTTTCGGCGCTCAAACGGCTGGTCTCCTGCGCCAGATGAGCCCGGCGGTTCGAGTAATCCCGAACCTGATTCTCCAGGCGCCCGCAGGCGCTGGCAAGCGATCGCCGGCGCTCTTCCAAACTCGCCAGATTGGCACGCAGCCCGGCGTGTTCTTCCGAGGCACGGGCCGACTCCGCCTGCAAACCACTCATTTCTTCGCGGGCGGCTTCCAGACCCGACTCTTCCTGGCCTCGGGCCGCTTCGCGCTCTTCCAGCGTGATTCGGTCCCGCTGCGCGGCTTCTTCCAGCTTCTGGCTCTCACGCCCGATACGCTCCAGTTCCAGCCTGGCGTTCGATAACCGGCTGTTCACCCGTTGGAATTCCTCAGCCAGCTTACGGGTCTCATGATCCATCGCCAGAACGTCTTTTTCCTGCGCCTGTTGACGAGCTCTGAGTTGTTCCAGGTGCTCTGTCAGGTGGCTGATATTTTGTTCGAGTTCAGCCAGATTTTTCTGAGTGAGGGAGAGTTCAGCCTGCTTGACGTTTTCAAGCGCCGTCATCTCGCGCAGTTCGCGCTTTAAGGCCAGCGGACCGGCACCGGTCTTTTTGCCACCGCTGACGGCGCGGCCGTGATAGTTGACTCCGTCTTTGGTCAGGAACCAGCAATGCGGGAATTGCGTGGCGAGTTGGCGCGCCAGACCTCGGTCGCCGGCAATGAAGCAATTGGCAATGCGCGGAAGCCAGTGCCGGGGCAATTCCGTCAAGCCGTTGGTAAAGCGCAGGGCCTCCGTCAGACGGGTCAGGCTTCCTTCGGGCGCTGTCGGCATGGCCAATTCAGCGGGAGCCTCGGCGTCGTCTCCGGCGTGCTCGGCAAGAAACGTGCCGCGCCCGTTCAAATCGCCGCGCATCAATTCGACGCCGCGTTCGGCATCATCCCAGTTGCGGACCACCACGAATTCAAGCTCATCGTGCAGGAATTCTTCGGTGGCTTTCTCAAACTGCGGGTCCACTTCCAGGAAATCCGCCAGCACGCCTACCGGTTTGAAGCCTTGAGTCTGGCCCTTCTCGACAGCGGTGAACAGCCGCTTGACAGTCTCCGTGGTGTAGCTGCGATGCTGAATGACCTCTTCGAGCGAATCGCGCCGCGCCTTGACTCGCGAGAACTCACCGCGCAGCCTCTCCACGAGTTGGCGCTCTTCATTCAAACGGCCACGTTTCTGATGGAGTTCCGCCTCCACTTCTTTGCGTAGATCGGTCAGCGAAATCAGTTCTGTCTGGCGGCTCGCGAGCCGTTCACTCAACTGCGTCCGGACCGTTTGAATTCGTGCCAGATCACTTTGGCTTTGCTGCTCTTCCGTCTGGGCGCGCGCCGTGTCGCGATCGGCGGTTGACAGTTGTGCTTCTACCTGCGTAATTCGATTCTTCAACGCAGAAGCTTCGTTCAACAGCCTGAGGACTCTTTGACGAGCTGCGTCGAGCGAACGCTCCTGCTCTGCCAGCCGGTTCTGCACTTCCTGGCGTTGGGCGGATTTTGCATTCAGCAATTCGCGAGCGGCTGTGAAGTCGGTTTCCACCGCACTCATAGCAGTTTTTTGCTGTTCCAGTTCGGCGCTACGCTCCAACTGCTGCCGCTCGAGCGATTCGGATTCCTTCTCGCCGTTGGCCAGCCGGCCGTCGATTTGCTGGATCTGCCGAACCTGGTAGTCCAGCTTGCCGCGTGTCCGTTCCTGTTCCAGATTCAGATCAGCCAGCGTTTTGCGGGCGGCGGTCAGTTCCTGCTCAGTGGCGTATGAACGCTCAAGCACCACCGTTTGCTGATTTTCACGTTCGGCAATCTCGGCCCTTGCCTGCTCGAGTTCGGCGGAGGCGGTACTCAGGTCAATGGCTAAGCGGGCGCCTTCCCGCTCCAGCATCTGAAATCGGGCTGCCAGTAACTGGCGCAGATAGCCGGTGCCTTCGCTCTTCAATTCGGTATAACGTTTTGTTTTGGCCGCCTGGCGCTTCAACGAATTGACCTGGCGAGTAACCTCCTCGAGAATGTCAAAAACGCGCGACAGGTTTTGTTTCGCGCTCTCCAGCTTGGCTTCGGTCAGGCGTTTCCGAGTCTTGAAGCGAGTGATGCCGGCCGCTTCTTCGATCACCGCGCGTCTGTCCTGGGGCTTATTGCTGAGGATCTGGCCGATACGTCCCTGTTCGATGATGGCGTAGCTTTCAGGCCCTAACCCGGTACCCAGGAACAGATCCTGAATATCCCGCAACCGGGCGGTGCGGCCATTGATTAGGTATTCGCTTTCGCCGGAGCGATAAAGCCGGCGGGTGATAGTGACTTCGCCCGTGCGCTCGACAGCTTTCTGAGCTTCACTGGTCTCGTTCGGCTGACCCGGCACATGATGGCCGGCGGGCGTTGGGTGCTCGTCATTCTTCGCGGCCGAATCATCGGAAAAACCAGCGGACGCGGAAACCATGACGGCCTCCAATTTCGTCTCGTCTGGCACCAGCGTCATGGTGACCGATGCCATTCCCAGTGCTTTCCTATCCCGCGTACCGGCGAAGATCACATCTTCCATGCGGGCGCCGCGCAGGGACTTGGCTGATTGTTCACCCAATACCCAACTGATGGCATCGCTCAGGTTGGATTTTCCGCAGCCATTCGGCCCTACCACGGCTGCAATTCCACTCCCGTTGAATTTCATTTCAGTACGGTCGTAGAACGACTTGAACCCATGGATCTCTACTCGCTTCAGCTTCAGCAACAGGAGTTCCTCTTCCTATCTTCTAGAGACTCTCTCGGGGGGTGTTTCTATTCTACCGCTCCACCGGAGCAGTGTAAAGAAACAACAACCCTCCATTTGGTACCTGCTCTTATCGAAGGAGCCATATGTTGTATCTAGCTTTCTCACTTCAGAATTGATGTGTAAGATAACCCTCAAAAGTCGGGGAAACCACTCTCTTCCACAGTCGATTTACGATAATGTGATTACAGGCTAAGAACTTTCACTAGGAGCAACAGGAAGTAACGGATGAAAAGCCATGATCGTGATCTGAAAGTCTTCCTCGCTGAAGACAACCAGGCCGATGTATACCTTGTGGAGATGGCGCTGCAGGAACACGGGTTGCGCTTCACTCTTACCTCGGCTCTAGACGGGGAAGACGCGCTTCGCTGCGTGGGATCGTTTGCAGAGTCGGACTGTCCTGATATCGCCTTATTGGATCACAATTTACCGCGGATTACGGGAGAAAAGGTCATGGAGGCCATCCGGCGGCATGAGCACTGCCGGCACATTCCAATCGTAATGATGAGTTCGTCAGAAAACTTACGGGAGCACGAAGCCGCGATGAAATTTGGCGCCGTGTTTTTTCGGAAGGCGGCCGACCTGAACCATTTTCTTGAACTAGGAGCGCTGGTAAAGAACTTGGTGTAGTCTGGGCCAAACCAGTTTGGCCCAAGACTCTTCAACTGGATTCCTAGGTTTCGTTGACAGGCTTGTCGGTGAGTGCAACTACTCCCGGCAGATCCAATCCCGATAAGAACTCGAGCGAAGCGCCTCCACCCGTGGAGACGTGGCTGATCTTATGGCTAACGCCAGCCGTTTTGATTGCCTTTTCCGAGTCGCCGCCCCCTACAACGGACACAGCGCCCGAATCAGCAACTGCCTCCGCCAACGCCACTGTACCCTTGTCAAACGGCGGCATTTCGAATATACCCATGGGGCCATTCCAGATGATGGTCTTGGCGCTCTTAATAATGGCCGAGTAGGCGGCCACCGTTTCGGGACCGATATCGACAGCGATTTCGTCTCCGGCAATGCTGCCAGAGACATGGCTGGGTGCACCGGGCTTGATCTGGTGGACCAGGACGTGATCCACAGGAAGGATGATTTTGTCTCCCGTGGTGGACAACAATTCCCGCGCCACTTCAATCTTGTCTTCTTCCACCAGCGAACGGCCGGTGCTTTCACCCTTCGCACGCATGAAGGTGTAGGCCATTGCTCCGCCGATGAGGAGTTTGTCCACTACCTTAATAAGGTTCTGAATGACTTCGATCTTATCCGAAACCTTGGCTCCGCCGAGAAGCGCGACACAGGGTCGATCGGGATTCTTTGTCACCCGGGAGAGCCATTCGATTTCCCGGTCCATCAGAAGTCCGGCTGCAGCCACAGGCAAATAGCCGACCATGCCGACGGTGGACGCGTGCGCCCGATGCGCTGAGCCAAACGCATCGTTCACATAGAGATCAGCCAGGGATGCTAATTGCTTGGAGAACTCCGGATCATTCTCTTCTTCTTCTTTATGGAAGCGCAAATTTTCTAACAGGAGGACATTTCCCGGCGCAGGTTTCAGATTCGCGGTGTCGGTGCCGATGCAATCCGGAGCCATGACGACCGGGCGGCCTAGCAACTCAGAAAGACGCGCAGCCACCGGACTCAGGCTCATGTCCGGTCGCGGTTTGCCTTTCGGCCGGCCCAGGTGGCTGGCCAAAATCACCCCGGCCGAGTGTTCCAGTGCATACTGAATGGTGGGCAAAGACGCTCGAATCCGCTTGTCGCTGGTAATTTCTTTGCCGTCAGACGAAAGCGGAACATTGAAGTCGACCCGGATAAAGACGGTTCTGTCTTTTAGATCCAAATCCTTGATCGACATTTTGGGAGCGGGTTGTATCGTACCTAACGTGTTTGCCATGAACACATTTTAAGGGGCAACGGGACTTAGACCGGTTTTTCGTCACTTAAATAAAATATTTTGGTCTAGCATTGAAGTAATTTTGGGTGTAAGACGAATAGTACGTAAGATGGATACACGGGAGGACTTTCGGTCTTTGACTTGCACTAGTCAAAAAAGACTTTAGCGTGCTGATCTAAAGAAATAGGATCGAGGTCCTGTACGATATAGTACTGAAGTACTAAAATGGAAGGTTACGGGTAAATTTCATGACAACAACACCAATTCGGGTCTTAATCGCCGATGGTCACCCAATTGTTTTGGAAGGCCTGCGTCATGTGCTGGGGGAGAACCAAGTTATCCAAGTAGTCGGCGAGGCAAACGATGGCATGGAAACCATTGAAAAAACAGTAAGTCTCGACCCGGACGTCGTTTTGATGGATCTCCGCTTACCCCGCGTTGACGGACTCACTGTGCTGCGGAGCATTCATACTCGCGCACCGCGTTCAAAGGTCATTCTGTTTTCTGGCGCCGACAACAAGGACGAGTTCGTAGAGGCGATGAAGTTGGGTTGCTCCGGCATTCTCTCCAAAGAATCGGCTATCGGTTTGATTGAACGCAGCATTACGAAGGTATTCGCCGGTGAGATTTGGCTCGACTCGAATACCACCGCCGCTGTCATACGGCAGTTTGCGTCGCCTACCGAGTTCCCCGCCCCAGCGAGCAATGGCAAGACCTCTCGCGAGCGGGCGCAGCTTAGCCAACGCGAACGCGAGATCATCATCTTGATAGCGCAAGGCTACAAGAATAAAGAAATCGCGGAAAAGATGTTCATCACGGAACAGACCGTCAAGAACCATCTCCATAACGTATTCGATAAACTGGGCGTTTCCGACCGGCTTGAACTGGCCCTGTATGCCATTCATAACAGTCTGCATTTGAAGCAGTAGTCATCGGTTAGTCATTCATTTGCTTTTCTGGCAGCCCCGGCCTGGCATGATTCTCGCACCAGCGTCAGATTTGATCGCGCATCAACCACCGCCTGAGCGACAATCATAAAAACCTCGGATGCCAAGCCTGCGGGACGAAATCAGCAACACAATTGAACGTCTGCGTGGCCGTGCCGCCAAGAAGCGGCAGGCGGAGGAGACCGTTCTTGCTACCGATCCGCGCGAGGGCCGCCACTATGGCAATTACCGTATTCTGCGCCGCTTGGGCGTAGGAGGGATGGGGCACGTCTATCTTGCGATCGACACTCACTTGGGGCGCCATGCCGCGTTGAAATTTCTTTCGCCCAAGCTGAAGTCAAATCCTGAAATGCTGGCGCGTCTGCACCAGGAAGCTCGCACGGCATCCAGCCTCAACCACCCCAATATCTTAACCATCTACGACATCTCCGAGGCGGATGGCGAACCGTTCATTGCGAGCGAGTTCGTGGATGGGGTCACTCTCCGCCAGGCGCTGGAACGCGGTGCGATCGACCCGCGTGCAGCACTCGACATCGCCATCCAAATCGCATCGGCTCTCAAACCCGCGCATGAAGCGGGCATTACTCACCGTGACTTGAAACCCGGCAATGTAATGCTGCGCCCGGATGGGCTGGTAAAAGTCATTGATTTCGGGTTGGCGAAATTTACCGCCCAGGGACTCACTGCCCCGATGTATGAACCCGTCAGCGCTCCTGGCTCCATTGCCGGAACGGTGCAATACATGTCGCCCGAACAGGCGCGCGGCGATGCCGTGGATCACCGGACTGACCTGTGGAGCCTGGGCGTCATGCTGTACGAAATGGTGGCGCGCACCAAACCATTCGATGGCGTCACCGAAAGCCACATCATCGTCGCCATTCTGGACCACACGCCACAAGAGCTGAAGCCGGTCCCTGGCGTGCCGGCAGGCTTGGCGCGCGTCGTAGAGAAAGCGCTTTCCAAGTCGGCTGATAAGCGCTACCAGACCGCGCAGGAAATGCTGCTGGCGTTGAAGACTATAGCTGAAGCCGATGGCATTACCAGGACCTCGCGGCTGTTCACTTCCGCAATGTCTGCGCGACCCAGGCCGCGATCGATGCTTGCTGCCTTTATAGCGGGAGCAGCATTGCTTGCCCTAAGCCTCTGCTGGATTCTATTGGGGGGCCGCGAGTGGCTACTGGGGCCTGATTGGTTTGTGCCCTCCCACTTTCGGCAGGTCACGCATACCGGCAACGTGGCGCTGGTAGCGATTTCGCCCGCCGGCGACCAAATCGCCTATGTCACCGAAGCGGCTGGTGAAAACCGTCTGCACCTGATGCACCTGGATACGCGTGCCGAATGGACGTGGCCGCCCTACAGCGGAACCACACTCGGCGTAACGTTCTCGCCCGATAACGCGATCGTTTACTACACTGTCCACGACCAGCGAGAATGGGGCCGGCTCTATTCCGTGAAAGATCGTTCCGCTGAAGTTGTCACGGTGCTGGACGACGTGGACGGTCCCATTGCTTTTTCACCCGACGGCTCGCGTTTTGCGTTCCACCGGCGCGCCGACGATAAGCGGACAAACCGCGAGTCCATCATTGTTGCCAACACCGCGGATACTGGCGATCAAAAGACGCTGTTAACGAAATTCGACACGGTGGTGGGAACGCGCGTGGCCTGGTCTTCCGGCGGTCGCATCGCGGTGAACCTGGGCAAGCAGACCTTGGGTAGCGAGGCGCAGCCCGCCGTGTTTACCTTCTCCCAGGATGGCAAGCAATTAGGCGAGTTTACCGATCCCCGCTTGCGCCGTCTAAGCGGACCCGCGTGGATTGACCCGCGCTCCCTGATGGTTTTTTCAGGCTTCGGCCGCGAAAGTGACGATTGGGGTTCCGGCATCATCGAGTTGTCAGTTCATCAGAAACAATTCCGCTTCTTCGATTCCCCGACGTTGGTTTCGAGCAGCGTAACGGTCTCGCGCGACTTCAAGAAGATCGCCTCAATTTCCTCCACTCGCAGGTCCACGCTTTGGGTTGCCGATGCAAAAGCTCTCAACCGGCCGCAGCAGTGGTCGGCCGGCGATTCGTTTGATTCGCTGACCTGGAGTTCCGATGACACGGTAGTGCACCCCTCCCCGCGTGGCGGAAACATTACCCTTTACGAAGTGACCGCGACGCACCCTGGTCAACTACTTTTAAACAATAACAATAAGGACTGCATCAGCCACGAACCGGCTGCGGTGCCTGGGAAAGCAGCAATTGTTTTTGCCTCGAATTGCGGGGCTGCTGCCAATTCTTCGAATCTATGGCTTCTCGATAGAACGACCGGGAATCTAAGTCAGTTAACCGCCCACTCCACTTCAGACGAGCAACCGGCCGTCGCCGCAGATGGCGATACCGTGCTTTACAACTCGTGGGAGATGAACTTCCCTTATCTGATGAAGCTCTCCTTGCGGATGAAGACAAAATCGCAATTCAGCTCCCTACAGGCGCGCAATGGCTCTATTTCGCCCGATTCCAAGCGCGTCGCCTGCCAGATTCGCGAGAGTTATGACGGCTCCTGGCGTCAGGCTATCCTGTCCATGCGCGATGGCGTTATCCAAAAAGATAATCTGCCGCTTCCCGCGGACGCCAATTCGGTTGTGCGCTGGAGTCCCGATGGAAGCGCGCTCGACTATGTAAATGCACGCGACCCGGCGAATATCTGGCGATTTCCGCTGAATGGATCAGCGCCTCAACCGCTTACCCAACTGAAGGGCGACCCCATCACCGATTTCCATTGGAACAGCGATGGAAGTAAACTTGCTTGGGTGTCTTGCGACGTTAAACGGGACGTCGTTATTTTTCTTAGAGGAGCAAGCCAATGAGCGATACAACAGACGAGCAGCCTACAGACGAAGTGGGTCAGAACCCGGAAACTCAGGTAGGGTCGGTTACTGACGCGCTGCAGGGTCCCATCAATCCGACAGGTGGAAATCAAAAAGTTGGCCCCACAGTAGCGGCAGCGGCGGCAATTCCAGCTTCCGGCCCGGTCAACCCCGCCGGCGGAAACTAAACCGCGCCGCATCGTAAGCCAGCGGACCGTGCAATGCCGGCCAGTCGGACGAATGGTTCGCAGCGTTCATTCCCAAGAGCGAGCACAGTAACCGATCCCGCAAACGGTCGCCCCGAATGCTCCGTCTATGCCTTGAGATCGCCGGGAACGTGTGCTTGCCCAACAATGACCGTTTCGGCAGGGCTCACGCGGCGGGTTTGGGGGCATGGTTCTGGTTGCCCGAAGGCATCGGTTTTTCAACAGAACCGGCAAGTAAACCATCGCGCAGGCGATTTGTCAGGAAGTTGAGAAAAGCACGCGTTTTGGCGGGCATGATTTTGGATGTTGTTAGGGCGAAAACCGGTACCGGGTTGAATCGCCACTCGGGGAGTACGCACACCATGCGGCCTGCCATGACATGTTCCTGGGCCAGCAACACATCGAGAGGACCGATGCCTAAACCCAGGGCGATGAATTTCTGCACGAGCCCAATATTGTTCACGGCGATACGCTCCTTGACTCGCAGTTGTTCGGCGTTGTAGCTGCCGTGGAGAAGTGTCCAGGTGTCACCCCAGTGCGGACATACCATGCGAATGCAGGAGTGAGTGGCGAGATCTCGCGGGTGGCGGGGTGAGCCGGATTGGCGCAGGTAAACAGGCGAGGCGTAGAGACGATATTCGATATCGCTGAGATGGCGCACCATGAGAGCGGATTCCGATTGCAAGCCAAGCCGTATAGATACGTCGACGCCTTGTTCGACCAAGTCGATCCAATGCTCGGTGAGCCGCAAGTCGAAAGTGACGAGCGGGAATACGCTCGCGAACTCCGCGATCAGAGGCGCTAGGAATAATGTGCTGAAATCCACCGGCAGGGAGAGCCGCAAGACGCCTTGGGGCGTTTCCAATAGATCGCGCAACTCAGCGTTGGCCACTTCCGCGGCTTCCACAATTTGCCGGCATTTCGCGTAATAAACCAGGCCCGCTTCGGTTAGTTCCACGCGGCGTGTCGTGCGGTGGAGCAGTTGCGTACCTAGCGACTTCTCAAGTTCTGTGATGCGGCGGGACAGCGTGGAGTTAGGAATGCCGAGCGCCTCTGCCGCACGCTTGATGCTTTTCTCCTTCGCCACTTCAACGAAGAGCGCAACATCGCCGAGGATCTGGTCGATTCTTCCATTCATGGCAGGATGATTCCCACGAACACGGCTTTATCCAGCGGCCAGAATAGCAGATCATCGGGTTGTTAAAGCCTATGTCATTCAAATTTTCCATATCTGACACCGCGATTGTTTTAGTCGATCATCAGGTCGGCACCATTAACTGGGCAGGCGAACTTATGCCGGAAGAGCGCGAGCAACTGAAGATGTTTGTGCGTGTGTTTGCCCGCTTTGCCAAAGCCGCGGACATGCCTATCGTCTTGACGAGCAGCCTGGAAACGCAGGCGCAGGGAATGCTGCTTCCCGAACTCAAGCAGATTTGCCCCGATGAGTATGAAAAGCGCGTGAAGCGCACCGGTGTGATTAACGCGTGGGACGACGCCAACTTCGCCAACGCGGTGCGAGCCACCAATCGTAAAAACCTTGTCATGTCCGGTCTCACCACCGATGTGTGTTTAGTGCCCCCATCGTTAAGCGCGAAAGCGGAGGGCTTCAACGTGGTCTGTCTCTTCGATCAATCGGGCGCCTGCACGAAGACCGCGGCGACCAACTCGCGGCAGTTGCTGGCAGACGCGGGCATTCCGATCATGACGACGATTCCGATGATCACGCATCTGCTGGGCGACTACAACAACCCGGCTTCGGGCGCATGGTTCCAAGCAATGGATGAGGAGAAAGTGTTCGACTTATTGGGTCAAGGGAACGTTCGTTAAGTCGGTTCGCGATTAAGTTTGTCATTAAGCAAGAAAGCTATGCGCCGGCTGCGAGCTTCATATCCGCTATTGGCGGCGCTTGTCCTGGGCGTTCGCGCCGCAGGGCAGGTGTCGCCGCAGCCAGCCCCTTACACGCCGGTTGTCTGGGACGAGGACTGGTCCTACTTGTCAGATCCTTCGCGAGCGCTGGATTGGTCCGACCGATTGCAGCACCTTTCACTGGGAGGGCAGAGCTACTTATCGATCGGCGGCCAGATACGGCAACGCGGCGAGTACATCGACTATCCGAATTTTGCCTCTCATCCGGCACATGATGGCTATTTTCTTCAGCGTTATCTGCTGGATACGGACTGGCGCCTGGGTGAACGTTTGCGCGTCTTCGTGCAGTTCGGCAGCAGTCTGGAAAACGGCAGGAATGGCGGCCCGCGGCCCGGTATAGACCAGGATACGCTCGGCCTTAATCAAATCTTCTTCGACTACCTGCCGGTGGATGGAGTGGATTTCCGGTTTGGGCGGCAGTTGATTTCGCTGGGTTCCACGCGTCTGTTTGCGATTGGGTATGGGTTGAATGCGGAGCAGCCATTCGATGGCGCACGCATCGTGCTGCACCCGGCCGGGTGGAAGCTGGATTTGCTGGCGGTACATCCCACTCAGATACTGAACGGCTTTTTTCAGAATGAGCCCGCTTCACAAACCTCGGCCTGGGGGATTTATGCCACCCATGCGGTCGCTCCCGCGAGGACGATCAACTTGGATATTTATTACATAGGCTTTGACCGGAAGGCGTGGCGCTATGCGGCCGGGGTCGGCCGTGAACAGCGTGAAACGTTTGGCGCACGGCTGTGGAGCGAGGCCCCGGCTTGGTCCTGGGACCTTGAGATTACGCCGCAAGTGGGACGGTTTGCCTCGGGCGATATACGCGCGTGGGCGTTTGGCTATCATCTGGCGCGCCGGTTTCGCCATGCGTTCGGGAACCCTGTGGGCGAGATTGATGGAGGCGTGACCAGCGGTGACAATAACCTTCAAAACTTGACCCTGGGCACTTTTAATCCGCTGTTTCCCAATGGATCTTATCTGAGTGAGAGCCTGCTGATTGGCCCTTACAACACAATCATTGCGCGGCCCAAGTTGCAATGGAATTTGACGCGTAAGCTGACGTTTTCTCCGAATCTGGAGTTTCTGTGGCGGCAGAGCACGGTTGATGGCATTTACAACATTGCAGGCATTTTGACGCATCCGGGGCTTTCGAGTAATCGCCGATTTATCGGGTGGCAAGTTCAGGCGGGGTTGAATTACTCGTTCAGCCGACATGTTCAGGCTTCGCTTACATATGAGCATTTCTTTCCGGGTGCGTTTCTGAAGCAAGTTCCGCCGAATCACAGCGTCAACTTTGTTGCACCTACTGTGACTTACACATTCTGAAGGCCGAGGGATCAAGGGAGGTTAGGTAGTTCGGTTTGGGTAAGGTGGCAAATTGCTTGCAACGTTACAATTAAGTCGAAGCCAACCCTGCCCATGTCATCTTCCTCAATAGAGGTGCGGCGAATCCGTCGCCAAGCCCTCGAAGACGCCCTGAATACGCGTGTCCTGGTGCTCGACGGCGCCATGGGAACAATGCTGCAGGACCGCAATCTGACTGCGGCTGATTTCGGCGGCCCGGACCTGGAAGGCTGCAACGAAAATCTCAATCTGACCCGCCCCGACGTGATTCGCGATGTGCATCGCGCCTATTACGAAGCCGGGTCCGACATTGTGGAAACCAACAGCTTTGGCAGCACCGCTCTGGTACTAGCGGAGTATGGCCTGCAGGCCAAAGCGTATGAGCTGAACGCGGTCTCTGCCCAACTGGCCAGGTCGATTGCCGATAGTCTTGCCCAACCCGGCAAGCCCTTGTTCGTAGCGGGTTCCATGGGTCCCACCACGAAAGCGATCACCGTAACGGGCGGCGTGACGTTTCCTGACCTCATCGACAACTATTACGAGCAGGCACGCGGTCTGATAGACGGCGGAGCAGACATCCTGCTGCTGGAAACGTGCCAGGATACTCGCAACGTGAAGGCCGGCCTTTTGGCCATTAACCGCCTGGGCCAAGATCTGGACTTCGTTATCCCTACCATGGTCTCGGGGACCATCGAGCCTACCGGCACTATGCTCGCCGGCCAGACGGCGGACGCTCTCTATGAATCCATCACCCATGCGCAACTGCTGTCCATCGGCCTGAATTGCGCCACCGGTCCGGAATACATGACGGACCATATTCGCACTCTTCACGAGCTCGCCACCACGCGCATTTCCTGCTACCCCAACGCCGGTTTGCCCAACGAGGAAGGCAAGTATCTGGAGACGCCGCAAAGCCTAGCGGCTCAACTGGAGCGTTTTGCAGACCACGGCTGGCTGAACATCGTTGGCGGCTGTTGCGGCACGCGGCCCGACCATATTCGCGCCATCGCCCAGATGGTCCTGAATAAAAAGCCGCGCCAGCCCAAAAGCCCCAGCCATCGCACGTTTTTCACCGGGATCGACGTGGTCGAATCGGACGATTCCAACCGTCCGCTGATAGTCGGCGAGCGCACCAACGTCATCGGTTCACGCCTCTTCAAGCAAATGATTGCCGATGAAAAATGGGAAGAAGCCACTGAGATCGCCCGCTGGCAGGTGCGTAATGGGGCGCACATCATCGACGTCTGCCTGCAGTCCAGCGATCGCGATGAGATCAACGACATCCCGCTTTTCTACGACAAGCTGATCCGCAAGATCAAGGCGCCGATCATGATCGACACAACGGACCCTAAGTCTGTCGAGTTGTCGCTTACTTACTGCCAGGGCAAAAGCATCATCAACTCGGTGAATCTGGAAGATGGCGAAGAAAAGTTCGAACTGATCTGTCCGTTGGCCCGGCGCTATGGCGCGGCTCTGGTTGTGGGCTGCATCGATGAAGATCCGCTTCAGGCCCAGGCCTTTACGCGCGACCGTAAACTGGCCGTCGCGCAGCGTTCCACCGAAATCCTGACGACGAAATACGGCATTCAGCCGGAAGACATCATCATTGATCCACTGGTGTTTCCCTGTGCCACAGGCGACGAAAACTACATTGGCGGCGCGGTGGAGACGATTGAATCCATCCGGCTCATCAAGCAGCAGATCCCCTATGTCAAAACCGTGCTCGGCATTTCGAATATCTCGTTTGGGCTGCCTGCCTCGGCGCGCGAAGTAGTCAATTCGGTATTCCTTTATTACTGCACCCAGGCCGGGCTTGACCTGGCTATTGTCAATGCTGAAAAGCTGGAGCGTTTTGCTTCCATCCCGGAACACGAGCGCAGGCTGGCTGAATCCCTGCTCTTCAACACTCCGCCCACCGGAGTGCCGGCGGATCACTCGAATGCCGCTATCTTGGAAGCCGTTCCAGACGATTGGCGAGAGCAGTCGCGTGAGCAGAAGATGGCAGTCAATCAGTTCCATATTGCCGCCATCTCCGATCATTTTCGTGGGGCGTCCAGCCGCCAGAAGAAGAAAACGTCAGACCTTCCGCTGGATGGCCGCCTTGCCAACTACATCATTGAGGGCACAAAAGACGGGCTGATTCTCGACCTGGAGCTGAAGCTCAAAGAAGGCACATCTCCGCTGGATATTATCAACGGCCCGCTGATGACCGGCATGGCCGAAGTGGGCCGCCTGTTTAATAAGAACGAGCTGATTGTAGCCGAAGTGCTGCAATCGGCCGAAGCCATGAAAGCAGCCGTGAATTACCTGGAACAATTCATGGAGAAGGCCGACTCTGCCTCGCGCGGCAAGCTCTTGCTCGCTACCGTGAAGGGCGACGTGCATGACATCGGTAAGAACCTGGTGGAGATCATCCTCGGCAACAATGGCTACCAGGTCATCAATCTCGGCATCAAGGTGCCTCCGGAAGAACTGATTCGCGCTTACCATAAGCACAAGCCCGACGCCATCGGCCTTTCCGGACTGCTGGTGAAAAGCGCGCAACAGATGATTGTCACCGCGAGTGATTTCAAAGATGCCGGCATCTCTGTTCCTTTGCTGGTGGGCGGCGCGGCGCTTTCTGAAAAATTCACCAAGTCGAAAATCGGCCCGGCCTATGGCAGCCCGACGTTCTACTCAAAGGACGCAATGACCGGGCTGCGCCTGATGAACGAAATCATCGACCCCGCTACTCGCGAACAGGTCCTCCGCGAACATATCTTCACGGAGATGGCTGCGCCCGTTGAGGCGCTGGAGGCAGTGCCCGTTCCAAGCGGTGAATCACGCAGTCCCAAAGTTCGAACAGAGATTCCGATTCCGCACGCGCCTTACGAAGACCGCCGCGTCAGAATCATTCCGAACCTTTCGGAAGTCTGGAGCTATATCAACCCGTACATGTTGTACGGCCGGCACCTTGGCTTTAAGGGCAATTTTGAAAAGTTGTTGCTGCAACGCGACCCGAAGGCGCTTGAACTCTTCCACCAGATGGAGGAAGTGAAACAGGACGCCGCGAAGTTCATGAAGGTGCGCGCGGTGTGGCAGTTCTTCCAAGTGGAGCGCGACGGCAACAGTCTGCATCTGTTTAACAAAGACGGCGCGAGCCCGATTGAAACTTTCCATTTCGGACGCCAGGCCAAGAGCGATGGCTTATCTCTCAGCGACTACGCGCTCGACCCGAAGGATGGGGTTCGCGACCACATTGTACTTTTCGTGGTCACCGCGGGCGAGGGCGTTGTTCAACATTCGGAGGAGGCTAAGGCCCAAGCGCAGTTCTTCAAAGCGCACGCGCTGCAAGCCCTGGGCATCGAAACTGCCGAGGCGGCCGCAGAATGGCTTCACCGGCGTATTCGCGAAGATTGGGGTTTTCCGGATTCGCCCACAACCACCATGCAGGAGCGATTTACCTCACGCTATCGCGGCAAGCGCTACAGCTTCGGATATCCGGCTTGCCCGAATCTGGAGGACCAGGCCAAATTGTGGAAGCTGTTGCGGCCTGAAGAAATCGGCGTTCATCTCACCGAAGGCTTCATGATGGAGCCGGAGGCCAGCGTATCGGCTATGGTGTTTCATCACCCGGATTGCGCCTACTTTAGCGCTGCGGAAGAAACCGAGTTCGCCCTGGCTTAGGCTAAAACGCACATCCAGTAAGAAAAATGGGAGGCAACTCCTACAATAGAGATTCGTATGAAAGCTCGTGTCCACGTTTCCATGAAGCCCTCCGTGTTAGACCCGCAGGGGCAAACCATCTGCTCCGCTTTGAATGGAATGGGCCACAAAGAGATCACTGCCGTGCGGCAGGGGAAATATTTTGACATTGAGGTATCGGCCGGCTCGGCAACCGACGAGGCGCGCAAAATGCTCGACGAAGTGGCGCGGGACGTTTTGTCAAACCCCGTGATCGAAGAGTACAAGGTCGAAATACTTGATTGATTTATGTGTGGAATAGTTGGGTACATCGGCGCACAGGACGCTGTTCCTGTCATCGTCGAAGGTCTGCGGAAGCTGGAATACCGCGGCTACGATTCAGCCGGTGTAGCTGTATTTTGCAATAACGGCGACGCCAAGTTGGAAGTGCGGCGCGCTTCCGGCAAACTCCGAAACCTGGAAGAAGCCATCAGGCTCCGCCCCATGTCCGGTTCTTTCGGCATCGGGCACACGCGCTGGGCCACGCATGGCCGGCCTACTGAAGAAAACGCTCATCCCCACCGCGATTGCAAAGGGCAGATTGTGGTGGTGCATAACGGCATTGTCGAAAACTATCTGCATTTGAAGAAGCAGTTGGCCGCGGAAGGCCATACCTTCATTACAGAAACAGATACCGAAGTGATTGCGCACCTTGTGGAGAAGCACCTGCAGGGAACTACTTCACTCGAAGAAGCGGTTCGCGCTTCGCTCAAGGAGATTACCGGCGTCTATGCGTTGGGCGTCATCTCTTACTCCGAACCCGGCAAGATTGTGGCTGCCCGCTCAGGACCTCCCGTTGTCATTGGCCTGGGCAAGAATGAATTCTTTGTTGCGTCAGACGTGCCCGCCATTCTGAACCACACGCGCGACATGATCTTTCTGAACGACGGCGACATTGCCGTGCTGACCGAAAGCGGCGTGCGCCTGATGGATCTGGAGGGCAAGACTGTTCGCCGCGCCGTCTCCCACATCCTTTGGGACCCCATCATGGCGGAAAAGGGCGGCTATAAGCACTTCATGCTCAAAGAAATCTTTGAGCAGCCGCGCGCCATCAAAGACACCATGTTGGGCCGGGTGGGTCAGGAGAGTGGACGCATTTTTCTGGATGAAGTGGATATTGCGCCAGCCAATTTCAAAGCTTTCCAACAGGTGAAGATTGTTGCTTGCGGCACCAGTTGGCATGCCGGTTTGGCCGGCAAGATCATGATCGAACGCTTGGCCCGTATTCCCGTGGAAGTGGATTACGGCAGTGAGTTCCGCTACCGCGATCCCATCATCCAGCCCAATACTCTGACCATTGTGATCTCGCAATCGGGGGAAACGGCCGATACGCTCGCAGCTTTGCGCGAGGCCCGCAACAAGGGTTCGAAAACTCTCGCCATCTGCAACGTGGTCGGCTCTATGATTACGCGGGAAGCCAACGGGACGCTGATCACGCATGCTGGTCCGGAGATCGGCGTCGCCTCCACCAAGGCTTTCACTTCGCAACTAACCGCCTTATTGCTGTTGGGTATGTATTTGGGCCAGGTGCGCGGCACGCTTACACCGGAAGCTGCTATCCGTTTGACGCAGGAAATGGTCCAGATTCCTGGCAAGCTCGAACACGTGCTGCAAGCTACGGCTCAATACGAAGAACTGTCCAAACATCTCTCACGCGCGCAGGATTTTCTATACCTCGGCCGCGGCATTCACTTCCCCATTGCGCTCGAAGGGGCATTGAAGCTAAAGGAAATCTCTTACATTCACGCCGAAGGCTACCCGGCCGGTGAAATGAAACATGGCCCTAATGCGCTGATTGATGAGAATCTGCCGGTTGTGGTTCTGGCCACGCGCGACCCTGAATCCGAAGAAAGCCAGATTCACTACGAAAAGACCCTCTCCAATATCCAGGAAGTGAAAGCCCGCAGCGGAATTGTAGTAGCCGTTGCATGCGAAGGCGATGAAGAGGTAGCCAAGATGGCTGACCACCTCATCACCATTCCGCACTCGCGCGAGTTACTGCTGCCGCTGCTGGAAATGATTCCGCTGCAGTTGCTCGCCTATCACATAGCTGTTCGCCGCGGCTGTGACGTGGACCAGCCGCGTAACCTGGCCAAGAGCGTCACGGTCGAATAAGCTAGCGCTTGAATGCCGGAGGCGGTGGAACGCTGATCGCACCGGCTCGAGGACGAGTTACAACCGGTCCGCGATTACCGGCATCGTAGTAGCCCAACGCCACCGCATGCGCCAAGTAAGCGGCCAATTGCGTGGCGCCTCCTGTTTGCGGGGGTTTCGTGAAGTTGGGAAGCGCAGGCGCGGCGTATTTGTTTCGTCCCACGTCGGCTACACCGCTTTGATAAGCATCGGTATAGCCTTTCTGCAGGACAGCATTCACGCCACTGGGCATGTCGCGGCGTACAGTTGTCTTATAGCCGTCCACCACGGTTTGAATTTGCCCCAAACGCTCCTGCATAGCGGCTAAATATTGCAGGATGTCTTGCAGCGCGACGTTCACCGCCGACGCCGCCGCCTGGACGCGAAACGTCGCCGCCGGAAACGTCACGGCGTCGTCAAAGGTAGTAATGGTGCTCGGCAAAGTCTGAATGAATTTGCAGATCTCTTTGTATTGATCAATCGACTTCGTCACCGCAGCCCCTGCCTGCGCGTCCGATGTGAAGAAGCCCTGCGCAGCTGAACCGGTCTTAGCCGCCAACTGCTTGTCTGCTTCAGCCACGCTACGCGTATGCAACTCAGCTTGGGCCTTAGTGGACGCGATCGCCAGACCCTGCGAAACAAGGGTGCCCAACATCGGCACTGGAATGTGGGAGGCAAGCGCCTTCAAGGCCGTCTCCGCAACCACCACCAGCGATCCCGCTATATCGTTCTTATTGGCGAAATACAAGCTGATCTGCTGTTTGAGCACTGGCTTAAACGCAATTCCAAACTTATCGTTGGATTTCTTCCGGATGTTGGCAACCGTGTCTTTTGCCTGATCCAGATAGGCCGTCACCACGCCCATATTGCCGCGAGCCATGTTGTCGAAGAGGCCTTTAACGCCGTCCTGCCAAGCCTCTTGGAAGTATTCGGCGAGCGCATCGCCCAGCTGTTTCAGCTGATCCTGACCAATTTGATAGGGCATCGGTTGCTTCTAAACTGCGCTCGCAACCGCGGCCGGAGCCTGCACTTCGCCGAACGTGTAGGCAAAGTTACCATCGTCGCCGATGCTGACGGTGACCGAATTCAGCCGGCGGCCTTCGGCCATGCTGGTCAGCAGATGCCGCGAAATATCCGGCATGAGCGTGTTAGTCAAAATGTTGTCCACGTTGCGCGCGCCGCTTTCCACTTCGGTACAGCGGTTCGCCACTTCCTGAATCACGCTGGCGTCGTAGTGCAGTTGAATACGGTGATTCTCGAAAATGCGCTTCTTGATTTTGCCCAGCTTCAGATCCACTATCTTGCGCAGGTTTTCATCACGCACCGGATAGTAAGGGATGATGACCATGCGGCCCAGAAATGCCGGCTTGAAGATCTTGTCCATTTCAGGCTTAATCGCTTTCAAGATGCCGGTGACGCTGGGCATGGTTTCGGGGTCGGACGTCAGCTTTGCCAGCATGTCGGTGCAGGCATTTGAGGTCAGAATGATGATCGTATTCTTAAAGTCGATTTCGCGCCCTTCGCCATCCTCCATGCGGCCTTTGTCGAAGACCTGATAGAACAACTCCAGAACATCCGGATGAGCCTTCTCTACTTCGTCCAGCAGCACCACTGAATAAGGCCTGCGGCGAACCGCCTCGGTCAGAACGCCACCTTCGCCGTAGCCCACATATCCCGGAGGCGAACCCTTCAGCGTCGAGACGGTATGCGCTTCCTGGAACTCCGACATGTTGATGCTGATCAGGTTGTCTTCGCCGCCATAAAGCAGGTCGGAAAGCGCGAGTGCCGTCTCGGTTTTCCCTACGCCGCTCGGCCCCACCAGCATGAAGACTCCCAGCGGCTTGCCCGGATCGTCCAGATTCGCACGCCCGGTTTGGATGCGCTGGCTGATCAAGGCGAGTGAGTGGTCCTGGCCAATCACGCGCCTGCCCAGATGCGATTCCAGCGAGAGGACCGTGGACACTTCGTCTTTGATCATCTTCCCCAGCGGAATGCCGGTCCAACCCGAAATCACCTGACCAACAATCTGCGCGTCCACACACACCTGCATGAGTGCGCTCTCGCCTTGCGTTTTGTCCAGCTCGGCATTCAGTTGCGCCAGTTCCTTGCGTTCGGCCTGGAGCGTTGCCGGATCTGCATCGGCCTGCTGTTCCAGCTTCACGCGCAGGTCGCGAATCTTCTCCACAAGACCTTTGGTTGTTTCCCACTTGGCATTCAGGACTTCCAACTCTGCCGTGGCAGTGGCTTTGCGCGCCACTAATTGTTCCAGCCGCTCAGCATGGTCGGCGCCCGTCGCGGATTCCCGTCGCAGCACTCGCTCCTGCACTTCCAGGTCATCCAACTGCCGCTTCAAATCTTCGATCGCCGCCGGCATGGCGTTCTGCCCGAGCGCCAGTCGCGCACAAGCAGTGTCCAGCACACTGACAGCTTTATCCGGAAGCTGGCGGCCCACCAGGTAACGGTGCGAAAGCTTCACAGCCGCGCCAACGCCTTCATCTAGAATCCGTACCTTGTGATGCTTTTCGAGCGCGCCCACAATGCCGCGCATCATCACCATGCACTGGCTTTCCGTAGGCTCTTCTACTTTGACCACCTGGAAGCGTCGGGCCAAAGCCGGATCTTTCTCAAAGTACTTCTTATATTCAGACCATGTTGTGGCGGCAATGGTGCGCAGTTCGCCGCGCGCCAGCGCCGGCTTCAGCAGGTTCGCCGCATCGTTCTGCCCCGCCTGTCCGCCTGCGCCAATCATGGTGTGCGCTTCGTCAATGAAGAGAATGATGGGGACAGGAGACTTCTTTACTTCTTCAATCAAGCCCTTCAGCCGATTCTCAAATTCACCCTTGATGCCTGCGCCGGCCTGTAAGAGCGCGAGATCCAGAGTTCGCACCACCACGTTCTGCAATGGCGGCGGTACGTCGCCATGCGCTACGCGTAGCGCGAAGCCTTCCACGACAGCCGTCTTGCCGACGCCGGCCTCACCGGTGAGAATGGGATTGTTCTGGCGGCGTCGCATCAGGATATCCACAATCTGCCGGATCTCGGCATCGCGGCCCAGAACCGTATCAATCTTGCCGTTGCGCGCATTCTCAGTCAGGTTGACAGTGAACTGATCGAGATTCGGCGTTTTGCCTCCGCCGGGTGCGGGTGCGGCGGCTGTTCCCGACGGAGCCGCTGCGCCGGCCGGCTCGGCATCTTCCGGCGAGCCGGCCACAATGTCTTCGAAATCCCGCTTCAGCACCTCCGCCTGGATCATCTGCAGTTCATTGCTGAAATCTGCGGCCAGCCGCTTGAGCTTGTCGTCCGTGAGTAACGCAATGATGGCGAAGCCGGAACGAATCTCTGTGGCATCGAAGTCCAGCGAACCCACATTCCAGGCGGCCAGACAGAGATCCACCAGCGATGGGCTGAAGACGGGCCGGCGTGCATTGCCCGTTTTCAGCTTGTCCAGCGAGCGGTTTAATTCCGCCGTAAAGCGCGAGTTATTCACGCCGAAATGCTTCAGGATGTGAGCCAGGTCAGAATCCTGTTCATCCAGCAGCTTCACCAGAAAATGTTCAATTTCAATGTCGTAATTTGTGCGCGAAAGACACAACCCAGCCGCGGATTCCATGGCTTTGCGAGTGATGTCATTCATCTTGCCTATGAGGGATTTCAGGTTTACGGACATATAGCCTTTCGGACGATATCAGAATGCAGTTAAAGCTGTAGAACGGTTTGTGAAGGGTCGGCCTTCAAAGCTTTGGTTTTGAGCCAACTCACCCAGCCCAATTGTGGACCTGGAGATTCGCTGCCGCCGAGTTCGCAACCCGGCGTTTCTTCCTTTCGAAGAATCAATTGTGCCTCAAAATCGAGTTCGTCGCCCGCGTAGAAGCGGACCATAGTTTTCAGTGGCAGGAACGCCGTACCGGTGGGCAAAAAGTCCTGATACTGCGCGCGCGTTAAAGGCCCGACGGAGACACGGACATGCGATTGCGGATCCCAGATCTCATCGCCTACCACGGTGCCGAAGCCGAGCTGCTGCGAATCCGTCCAGTTATCATCCAGATTGCACTGGGCTTCGCGATCCAGCCGGTACCAGGCGCCCAGGAACTGCTCCACCTTTACGGGCACGCCAAAGTAATCCTGCAACATCAACTGCAGCCCTTCCGCGCTCCGCGGCTGCTGCGCCAGCAGCCCTCCGTAATAGAGAAAATCGTCATCGCTCAACAGTTGCCGTTGCTGAAGAGAAGGGATGCCCAGACCGATGGTGCTGAGCAAATAGCTGGTAAAGCGATCTTTCTCCTCACCGCGCTCATACGGAACTAGAAAGCGATATTTCTCCCAAGCCCGGTAGAAGAACGAAATAGCGCGATGCTGGAAGATATCGAGAAAGTCACGCAGCGTGCGGTCGCGCGCCTGAACCCGATCGGCTACCAGTTCCGTGTAGTAAAGCGGCAGCTGGCCCACAGGACCAACCAGGCCCATGAAATTGACGCGCATGGCGGGAGGCGCTCCGCTTTCGTTCGCCTCAAGCGATTGAATCTGGCTAGCCGGGAAAGAGAGCGTCGGAACGGCTCCAATACGCACGGATTCGGATGATGGCGATTGAAACAATCCGATTTTGGCGCGGTTCGGATAGAGAAGCTGCAGCAGGCGGACCGCTTGAAAGAATTCGAAGTTGTACGGCTCGGCAAACAGGAGCTCTTCCACGCTGCGCCGGGCTAAAGCAAGATTTTTTGACCCGCTCGGGGACGCCATTCGCGCACCACCTCCTTCCTTTGCCGCGTACGCAAAACAAGCTGGCTGAAGCTGTTTAACGATGCATAGAGACCCAGGAACTGCTCCAGGATAGAAGCGAACAGATAGATGCCGCTGCCGACGAAGAGTTCTTCATCAAACTCCATCTCCACACGGATGCCGCGGGCGAAGCTGATGCCATGCTCTGACACAACTCGTGCGAAATGCCGCTGGCTCTTAACAGCAGCAATGCCGGAAATCTGACGTTCCAGCGAGGTCTCATCATTGAAGTTATAAAGGCGAAGAATGTCTTGTAATGCTCCGCGCCCTTCTTCCACCAGCGACAAATAGTTCAGCGACAGATGCGATATCAAGCGCCATTGCAAGCCGCGCCGCAGCGGCGGACGCAGCGAGCTGGTAGGCTTTCGCAATGAAATAATGCGCTTCACCGCGGAGCCGCTTTCCAATTCGAAATCGCCACTTTCATTGCCCAACGGCAAGCGCGAGGGCAAGTCCCTGTTGGTACAGGTGCAGCGGACCGTCAGGGTATCCGATGCCACGCGGGCGGACCGGCCGCTGCTGTCCACCAGCGAAAGGAACATCTCTGTGCCTTCATCATTGGCTCGTGTGGATTGACGCCGCGAAGCGTGCCAGAAGGTTTGCACCTTGGCGCGCCGGCCATGATGGCTGCCGTAGAAGGGTTCGTAACGCGTCACTTCGCGGCGATCCGGACTGGTGGTCAAGACATCGTCAATGGAAAAGATTTCCAGCGCGTTGCGGCGGCGTGTGTCCGGAACTACCGGGTATTCGAAACGCGTTTGTTGAAGCAGCACCGGCTCCGCGCCTTGTTCGAACAAATTGATGACGGGCGAACAGGCAAGTTTGAATGTTTTGTCGGAAACATTGATTTCAAGCGATTGCTGCCGGTCTGAACGTTCGAAGGGCGCAATCAGGAAGACGATTTCCGCCTTGGTGGTGAAAATATCGCTGGTCAACACTTCCAAACCGCTGAGGTCAAGGAAGAAGAACTTTTCCGGGAATGCGAAGTATTCCTGCAATAGGCGATAGCCGGTGAATGACCGCCGCGGAAAAGGCAGGATGGCCTCGTCTTTTTCGAAACCAACAGCCCGCAGGGAATTTGCAGGCAGTTCGATGAGACGGCCCTTTACGTCATCGGGATTGCGAACCACAATACGCAGGGTATTGTTCAGAAGCAGTTCGTAGAGCGTATGGATGAGAGCGCCTTCGCCATTCAAATACAAGCGCAACGATTTCAGCTTTAGCGCCTTGAAGGTGACATCGGGAAAGCAACTAAGCTCCAGGCTGCAAGCCGCTGCGGCGTCTGGGGCTTTTAGCGCCGGCTTCAGCAATTCCGGAGCGCGCCATTTTGCCTGCGTTACTCGAACGGGTGAGACCTTCGTTTCATAGCAAGTGCGAAACTTGCAAGGCACGCCGTCTACCGGCCTTGATAAAAGCAATGAGTTGCGGGGTATGGTCAGGCTGTCAGTGAGTTTCCCTTGCGCGGGATCAACTGCGAATTCCACCACTGTCATGGAGGGAACAGGGCGAAGATAGTGCGGATACAGAACGTTGAGCAGAGATTCTGTAATTTCCGGAAAATCATCATCCAGCTTGAGATGAACGCGTGCGGCGAGAAACGCGAAGCCTTCCAACAGCCGTTCTACGTGCGGATCATCACACGTGTTGGCGCCGAGAACCAGGCGCGACGCTACTTTCGGGTATTTTTCCGCGAACTCCGCGCCCATCTGGCGCAGCCAGGAGAGTTCACTCTCGTAATACTCCAGCAGTTCATCGCGCACCGGAGTCTCCCGGCACTTTGTACTCACCGCTGGAAACATCCAGCACGGCATCGAAACTGACCGGTTCCGGACTTGGGTCAACCCGTAACAAGCCCTCGATGATGAAACGCAGCCGCTGAACTTTGCCCTCCTCAGTCACGGCCATGGTGATGCGAGGATTCAATATTCTCGGTTCAAAGACTTTGACGGCCTCTTCCATGGCCGCGGTCAATTTCTTGCGGTCGCGCATATTGGATGCACTCATGGAACTGATATCCGGCAATCCGTAAGCGTAGACTGAATTCCGCACGAGCTTGCCCAATTCTGGCGTCTCCAGCGGCTGGCGGCTATTGAAGAGCCACTCCAAATCGCGGCAAACATTCGCTTTGAACTCGCGAAGAGACTGTGACCGGCTCAAGGGCAGTTCTTCAGAGCGCTTAGGATCGACATCAATCAAGCGGTCTAAAACCGAAAGAGTTAAAGGTCCGTCGCCCTTTGGTCTAGCCATGCGCGCTACCCAAGCAGGCCTTCCTGACGCAACCAATCCAAGGTCTCAGGATTCGCAGCTCCCGTGTCGTCGTTCAGCGTGGCCCTGGTCAGGTCCGGGAAGTCGGTCAGAAGACTTTTCAGATCTGCGCGAATCGCCTGGGCGGCGGCCATATAACCAAGCTCAGTACAAGCGCGGATGGCGTAGCGCTGCAAGTCCAGCCAGCCGCGGCCGCAGGTATTGCCCATGGCCGCTTCCGCTGATTCCAAAACCACTTGCCAGTTACTGGCGGCAGCGGCAGTCCGCAGCGTCTTGCGAACCTCGGCGGGGGGCGCCGGCAAATCGGCGTCAGTCAGGTTTGAGTAACCACGCAATTCGCCCCAGCGCAGAGCACGCAGTAACAGGTAGGAAACAGGGCTCGCCGGGTTCGTCCGGCGAATGTACTGGGCAGCGGCGACTGCATGAAGAATCGCTTGCATTTCGCTGCCAATGGCGCCGGATTCGAGTTCGCTCAGATTCAGTTCGGAAACGACCGCCGATAGCGGAGGAGCAGCAGTTGTGGCTTCGGCCGGCTTTTGAGCTGCTTTTCCAGGCTCCGGGGCGACAATGTCCGGCTCTTTCTGCAATTTCTTCAAAAGCAGAATGTGAACCACATTAGCCACTTCTTCTATGGCCTTGCGCAGCGGTGTGAACGACGGCGCGAGATCGTCGAACTTCTCGTGGCATACAGCATCCAAGTCCGTCAGTGATTGGAGCGCGGTCTTGAGTTGGGCTTCCAGATCTTTGTAAAAGGTCTTCTTGGTGGATTCGAAGTCTTTATCGAACTCCTCAGGCGGAACCTTATGCTCCGCCATGGCGGCATCGCGCGCTGACTTACGTGCCGGATTGCCGCTTACATCGGACTCGTAACCGATTCGGCGCGATTCCTGATAGACGAACCAGCTATAACCTTCGTTGGTGAGCCCCACGCTGCGAAGCGCAAAGATGGGTGATGAACCCTTCGCCGGGTCAAAATAGGAACCAATCCACTCCAGATGAGTGGCGCGCGGTTCAGGATCACCCTCGTCCAGTTCGGGATGAACCGTGTCCCAGAAGCGAGTCAAGAGCTCGCGGGAAAGGTCCAGGCCCGCAATCAGTCCTGGAACGCCTTCCTCATAGATCCAGGCTTCCGTCAGCCAGGCTGCCAGTTGCAAATCCTTGGTCTTTTTGGCCAAAGCCTCTGACGTAAGCTTGACCACCAGCCCGAAATCGGAAGATCCGGATTCGGTTTCCCATACACCCATGGGGCCGATGTCAGCAAGTTTGCGAAGTCCGCGAACCTTGTCGAAGAGCGGCGTGTACTTGAGATCGTCACCGGATGGTTTGGCTTCCGAAATCGGCGCCAGCAGTGGTTCGATCTCAGGCATTGGCAGCAGTTACGGCCGGGTAAATTTCCAGCTCGCGTATATCGAGCAGGGCGAACTCTTCTCCATCCACTAAGAGCGTTTTCGACCCATAGGGAGCGGTATCTCCAGCCTCATCCTCACAGAATTCAGTGGTTCGGCCCAAGCGAACTTCATCGCTTTCGTGCTGCCAGGAAAGTGGTGCGATGGCGGGCAGCAAAATCTCACCCAGTTCACGGGAGCGGAACGTAGGGCCGGTGCTGAGGCGTGCGGGCGCCCAGAAAAGATCACGCAGTTTCTTTGGCTCGTCCAGCTTGATGGACGCGATATCGTGAAATGAGATCCAAAGATAATCGCCGGCGGCAAACACCTCCAGCTTTTCGCCGATCCGCGGGTCGGCGTCCTGCAATGAAGAGAACTCTTTGCCGTTGAGCCTGCCGCGCACGGGCCCGGCGGGCTTACCGGTGGGTTGCGGAAATGTTTTGGTTTCAAACATCTCCTGGCGGATTTTTTCCGCTCGAAGTGCAGCGGTGTAGAGCAGCGTGCCGAGCATAGACTCTTTGCTGCCTTCTTCCTGAACAATGTTGAGCTGCTTTTCCGCGCGGTCGAAATCGCCCGTGAAGCATAACAACTCGAACAGGAATGTCCGGTTTTTCAGATCTGTAGGGTTGTCTCTCAAATAGGCTGACAAGGCCGAGACAGCTTCTGTCAGCTTCCCGGCCTTGAATAAAGTTTGCGCGTCCATCTACATGACCATACAACTTAGGGGCGCAAAGCTTACAGCTTTGTGTTCTTTGAAACGTCCCAGCCGGCAACAATCTTGTTTCCGACTTTGCCCGTTGAATCCTGCGGCCAGTAAGTGATCTGCAGCGACTTTGCAGACAAAGCCAGCGATTCGGAAGGTTTGCCGCCGTTGGCTGCGCCGCCCCAGCTGATGCTGTCCACAAACACTTCAGTCATGTCGTACTGATAGTAGATCTGCGTTGTGTCGCCGCCGGTGGCTTCACGCACAATCATGCTGCCCTTGGCAATGTGAGTACCGTTGCAGCAGCTCAGGAAGAGTTTGGGCGATGATTTGTCCAACTGCTTCTGCAGGCTGAGGCTGCTGAGGTCCACTTTGCCGGCGCCGCTACCGGTGCCGAACGCTACGCTTGAGGGGTTTGAAGCGCCGTTGCTGAAACTGAAGATTTCGATCCAGCCTTCCGCGGTTTTCTTTTCCGACTCACCGTCGATTCCATCAAGCTTCAAGAAAATTTCAACTGACATTTTAATGCTCCTTTGGTTTTGAATACACTTCGGGTAATCGGGTTTTTCAACCCGCTGGTTTATGGTTTTTTGCCGGTTTTGAGGGCCTAACGCGTTGACGGCGGAAGGTCTGCAACCAGACGCAAGGACACAGAGAGTTCGTCTAACTGATAGTGCGGCCGCAGGAAGGCGACAGCGCGATAAGCGCCGGGCTTACCCGGTACGTCAACCACTTCAATCCGCGCTTCGCGTAGCGGGTTTTTCGCTTTGACGGATGCCGAAGCATCATCGTCACCCACTACGTAAGTGTTGATCCAGTCATTCAGGAAGCGCTCGCATTGAGAGCGCGACATGAAGCTGCCGATTTTGTCGCGCATCATCGCTTTCAGATAATGAGCAAAACGCGAAACAGCCAGGATGTACGGAAGCTGGGTGGACAGCCGGGCATTGGCGTTGGCGTCCTCCTTGTTGTAGAGCTTTGCCTTTTGCGCCGACTGAACGCTAAAGAACGCGGCGTAATCATGGCCTTTGCAATGCACCAGCGGGATGAAGCCGGCATCGGCGAGTTCTTTTTCGCGCCGGTCCGTGATGGCGATTTCAGTGGGGCATTTCAGGGCCACGTCGCCTTCATCTGTGCGGAACGTATGTGAAGGCAAGCCTTCTACCAAACCGCCGCCTTCCACACCACGGATGGCAGCGCACCAGCCTGATAGCGAGAAGGAATTCGTCAGGCGCGCGCCGAGAGCATAGGCCGCGTTACCCCAAAGATATTTATTGTGCTCGGTTCCGTCCACGCCCTCTTCGTAGTTGAAGCCTTCCACCGGTTTAGTGTCGGCGCCATAGGGCAGGCGCATCAGCACGTGCGGCAGACAGAGGCCAACGTAGCGTGAATCTTCACTCTCCCGGAAACCCTTCCACTTGGCGTACTCGGTGTTGTCGAAGATATGGCCGATATCACGGACGTTGCCCAGGTTTGCATAGTTGTCCATGCTGAGCAGTTCCGGTCCGGCGGAGGTCAGGAAGGGAGCATGCGCCGCGGCGGCTACGTGCGAAATCTTATCCAGGAGTTCGATGTCTTCGGGATGCTTGGTGAATTCGAAATCGCCAATCAGCGCGCCAAAGGGTTCGCCGCCGAAGATTCCGTATTCATCTTCATAGACCTTCTTAAAGAGCGCGCTCTGGTCAAATTCGGAAGCGCGCTGCAGGTCTTTGAGGACCTCTTTCTTCGAGGCGTTGAGGACCCGGATCTTCAGCATGGTGGAGGTTTCACTGCTGTCCAGCAGATACCGCAAACCACGCCAGGAGGACTCCAGCTTCTGGAAAGCCGGATGGTGCATCACTTCGTTGAGCTGCAGCGAAACCAGATGATCAATCTGCGCGATGCGCTGGTTGATCATGGTGTCGGTGTCGCGCGAAACGGTGACTTCGCCGCTCAATACCTGAGCCAGGAATTCTTTGACCAGATCCTTGCCGCGCTGCTGCGAGGCGGGCTCGACGCCGAAGCGTCCTTCTTCGACAATCTGATCCAGCAGGCTGGGTTCGGCCGTGGTGGTGGCAGCGGATGCCGAGGGCATTACCTTTTGTGCGTCGCTCACTTCTTTTCTCCCTCCGCTTCCATCTCACTGCGCAGCTTGCCCAGCTTTTCAGTGTTGGAGACAGCGTCCATCAGAACCTGATCCAGCTTTTCGTTGGTTTGCAGAGTTCCGCGCAGATCATTCAGCTTGGTTCTCAGTTCCAGCAATTCGCGAAGCGGGCGCACCTGACGGGCCACCTGCTCCGGTTCGAAATCTTCCAGGCTGCGGAAGTTCAAATCAACCTTCAAATCTCCCGCGTTTGCGTCCTCAGCCAACTTGTTCTCGACCGTGAAGGCGAGGTGCGGCTTCATACTTTCAAGCACGCTGTCAAAATTGTCCGGCGTCACATCGACGAACCGGCGGTCCTTCAAACGAGCCAGAGGTTCGGTAGGCTGGCCGGTGAAATCGCCGATGACGCCCATGACAAACGGCAGCTCTTTGAGTTCGATCGCGTCGCCCACCTGAACGTCGTAAGAGATCTGGACGCGCGGCGGCCGCACACGGGTTAGTTTTTTCTGGATGCTTTCTCGAGCCATAACTTAGTCCTTGATTTACCTATCTAAGCTCAAAACCAGCCTATGCTGATCTGCGCCTCTCGATCCGTCAACAGATCTTATCAGAGTCTTGTCAGGCACGGAGATCGGAGTTCTGCATTGCTAAGAAGCAAAGCAAGGGCCAAACCTAACAAGGCCAACAAAGCTGAATTCAAAGGGGAAATCAAGGGGATGCCGGGCATAGACACTGTGCGGCATCTCACTTTCGGTTAATGGCAGGGAAATCAGGATAATGCCGGTTCGCGAAGGCCACGAACCGGCTTTTAGTAAATCGATTAATTCACTAATTTGGCATCAAGAATAATTTCAGTATCGAAAAGTTTCGACACCGGGCAACCTTCTTTGGCGGCATTTGTGGCGCGCGTAAAAGCTTCTTCGGTCGCGCCCGGAATTCTGGCTTCCAGAACAAGATGGCTCTTGGTGATGGAGAAACCTTCGCCATCTTTTTCCAAGGACACGGTGCAGGATGTGTCAATGCTGTCCGCCTTCAGGCCCTCGTTCTGCAACATCAGCGATAAGGCCATTGAGAAGCATCCGGCGTGTGCGGCGGCGAGCAGTTCCTCAGGGTTGGTGCCGGCGCCCTGCTCGAAGCGGGTCTTGAAGGAATATTGCGTGTCCGAGAGGACACCACTGGCGGTTGAGATAGTGCCGACGCCCGACATCAGGTCGCCTTTCCACTGTGCTTTTGCTTTTCTATCCATGTAAAAAATCTCCTTGAGGTATGACGATACCCACAGACCAAAGTCTTCAGGAAATCCGCATAATCGCGGATGTCTCCCGCCCTGGATTTTGCGGTTCGCGCCTATATGAATAAAAGGTCTCGATCTGACAGGCGGTGCAGAGGCAGGAATCGAAGATCTGGTTAGCCGGGACACCCGCGGCTTTCATCTGGCGAATGTTGGCCTGGGCCAAATCGAGATTGCGCTTGCCGTCCGGCTTTGGTGCATCGGCAGCCCATTCCGGGAAGATATATTCGAAATTCTGCGCGACCTCAGAACCGACTTCATAGCAGCAGGCGCGGATGCAGGGTCCTATGGCCGCCCAGATGTGGGTGGGGTCCGAGCCGAAATCAGAAGCCATCTTGTGGAGAGCGCAACGCACGATTTCACTCGCGCTACCACGCCATCCCGCATGGACGGCAGCCACGGCGCGTTTTTCGGAATCGAGCAGGAGAATGGGCACACAATCAGCAGTACGGACACCGACGCTCAGGCCGGCCTCGTCAGTGACGAGCGCGTCGCCTTCGTGTTCGCGGTCGGCCAGGCCATGAGCGTTGCGCACGATGTCTGAATGGATCTGGCGGAGGGTGACGTGAGCTGGTGGATTGCCAAGACGAGTTCCGAAGCCATGCGACTGCCAGATGAATTGCTGAAGGGCCTGGCAGCGGTAGATGCCCTGTTCATTGAGATGGAAAGAGGAATCGATCATTGTTGGCGGTACCAATCGAGCGTCCGGCGCAAGCCCTCTTCGATTGAGAATTGCTGGTGGTAGTTCAGATCGCGGACAGCAGCGCTGTGGTCGGCTTGCGAATCGCGAATGTCGCCCGGGCGTTCAGGACCGTAGTTGGCCGGCAGTGTCACGCCGCCAATTTGCTGGAGCATTTGCCAGACCTGATTCAGCGTGTAACGGCCGCCGTTACCCGCGTTGAAGACGCGGCCTGAAACCAGGCTGGCCGGCGCTTCGGACGCGCTGATCAAAAGGTTAACTATGTCCTGGACGTAGATGAAATCGCGCGATTGTTCGCCGTCACCAAAGATGGTGGGGCTACGTTGGCCAAGAATGCAGGACATAAAAATGGATAGCACACCGGAATAAGGGCTGGTGGGATCCTGACGCGGACCGAAGACGTTGAAGAAACGCAGCGAGACGGTTTCAAGGCCAAAACATTCTGCGAAATTGCTCATGTAATACTCGCCCAAAACCTTTTGCGACGCATAGGGAGACTTGGGCCGGGGCAGTTGTGTTTCAAGCTTCGGCATTTCCGGTGAATCGCCGTAGGCGGCAGAGGAAGCCGCGAAGATGACCCTGCCTGCTTTACCGGCGGCAGCGGCGAGTAAAACGTTGAATGTGCCGTTGACGTTGGCGTTGTGACTGGCGACCGGCTCGTTTATGGATTTCGGAACCGAAGCAACGGCAGCCAGATGGAAAACGCGGTGAGCGCCGGCGATGACAGGGGCGATACGCTCGTAATCAGCCACATCATATTCATAGACGTTGATCTGGTCAGCCACTTCCTCCAGGTTGTCGAGCTTGCCGCTAGACAGGTTGTCGATGACGTGAACGCGATGGCCCTGGGCGAGCAAGGCTCGGACAAGAGAGGAACCGATGAAGCCGGCGCCTCCGGTGACGACATATTGATTCATGATTGGGAAGCTTTCAGATGATTGATGGAGCGCGTGACGATCTCTTTGGGATCGCGAGTGAAATCGAAGGCCTCGAGCGAAACCCAGCCCTGGTAGTCGAGATCAGAGAGGCATTTGAGCAGGGAGGCGAAATCGTAGTCGCCCATGCCGGGTTCGCGGCCGTCGAGTTCGTTCACGTGGACGTGTTTAATGTAGGGAAAGTATTGACGGATGAGATCAGGAGGCGGAGAGGTTTCTTTGATGGCGTTGTGTACATCGAACATGGTTTGAATGGCGGGGCTGTCAATTTGACGAACGATGTCGACGGCCTCGGCGAGGGAGGTCACGACGTCCGTCTGATCCGGGGAGAGCGGCTCGATGAGGAAGGTGACGCCGCGTTCTTCGGCGTGCGGGGCGGCGGCGGCGAAGCCCTCGATGAAGATGTCCGTGGCTTCGCGGGAACTCATGCCATCACGGGAGGTGCGCTGCTTTGGCGAACCGAAAACAACCACGCCATTGTCGCCCAGATCGGCACAAAGGTCGATGAAATGATTAACGTATGTCCAGGTGCGGGTGCGGAGTTCTTTGTCTTTGGAGGTGGCGTGCAAGCCTTCAGGCGCCATCAGGAGCCAGTGCAACCCAACAAACGACAAGCCCGAATCGGAAATTTGGCGGCGGAGGTAAAGACGATCTTCAGCCGAAACACAGGTGGGATCAGAAGCTAAGGTAAAGGGGGCAATTTCAATACCCTGGTAGCCGGCTTCGCGCAACTGGGTCAGGACATCAACCATTGGCTGATTGCCAAAGACCTCATTGCACGCGGCAAAGCGAAAGCGCATGCACTTAGTGTAAGAGAAGTAAGCAGCGGCGACCGCCTTCGATCGCCGCCGATGAGACTACAAGCGGGTGGGGCGGGTACCGAGGGCGGCGGTATCGTCGTAAGCTGCCCATTCGTTGGCTTCGCGCTCGGCTTGCTCACGAGTGTAGCCATAGCGTTCCTGCAACTTACCTACAAACTCATCTTTCTTGCCGCTGAGCTGGGTGATGTCGTCATCCGTCAACTTGCCCCACTTCTGCTTCACTGTTCCTTTGAGTTGTTTCCATTTGCCTTCAAACTGATCAGAATTCATTTTGGAAAACTCCTTTCTGCCAGCATTTAGTGCAGTTGAATCGCCATGTTGTAAGTTATTGGTTTTTCGTGACAAGCCAGCAAAATATCCCTGAAGTTCCCAGGAAAAAACTACGTGGGCGCGTTGCTTTGGGATACTCGGAACTATATGTGTGAGGATGAGGTTCTCCTGGAGGCGAAGCTTCCGCTTCCTCTGGTGACACGCGGGAAGGTGCGCGACGTTTTCGACCTCGGCGACTCGCTTCTGTTTGTGGCGACGGACCGGATTTCCGCCTTCGATTGCATTCTGGGCAGCGGCATTCCTTGCAAGGGACGCGTGCTGACGCAGATGTCGCTATTTTGGTTTGACTACCTGGCGGATGTGACGCCGAACCATTTACTGACGGCGGATGTGGATAAATACCCGCCGCGGCTTTTCGAGTTCCGAAAGATGCTGGCCGGACGGTCCATGATTGTCAAGAAAGCGCAGATGGCGCCCGTGGAATGTGTGGCGCGCGGGTATCTGGCGGGATCGGGCTGGAAAGATTATCAGGCTTCAGGGAAGGTATGCGGCATTCCGCTGCCGCCTGGTTTGAAGAACGGCGATAGGCTGCCGGAGCCTTTGTTCACACCCGCCACGAAAGCGGTGACCGGGCATGACGTGAACGTTTCGTTCAAGTACGTTGCGGGCCAACTGGGTGTGGAAGTGGCCGGACAGTTGCGCGACTTAACGCTGGAGATCTATAAGCGGGCAGCGGCTTACACGCTGGAGCGCGGCATCATACTGGCCGATACAAAGTTTGAGTTTGGGTTTATTCAGGGGCAGTTGACGCTGGCGGATGAAGCATTGACGCCGGATTCATCGCGGTTCTGGCCGGCTGACCTTTACAAGCCGGGCGGCGCGCAGCCTTCCTTTGATAAGCAGTATGTGCGGGACTTTTTGGAGACGCTGAGCTGGGACAAGAAGCCGCCGGCTCCCGCTCTTCCGGACGAAGTGGTGCGCAAGACGAGCGAGAAATACAGGGAAGCGTATCGTCGATTGACCGGCCGGGAACTGCTGGGCGGGTGAATGGGCCGCGGATGAGCGCGGATCGACGCAGAGGTGCCGGTTGCTGAACTGGCCAAGAAGCCGCCGGCTCCCGCTCTTCCGGACGAAGTGGTGCACAAGACGAGCGAGAAATACAGGGGGGCATATCGTCGCCCAACCGGCCGGGAACTGATGTCGGATGAATGGGCCGCGGATGAACGCGGATAAACGCCGATGAGACGGTTGCTTAGTTATTTTCCGGACGGTGCATTCAGCGAGGAGCGCGCAAGACGAGTGAGAAATGTGTGAATGGGCCGCGGATCAGGACGGATAAGCGCAGAGGAACCGATTGTTCAGTTAAGCTAAAACCAAATGGAGGCTGGCTTCGATGGATGTTTTGCGGACGTTCAATTGGTTTGACATTGTGCTGGGGCTGGTGATTTTTGCGTCGGCGGTGTCAGGGCTGCGCACGGGATTTGCACGGGTGGTGATTGGCCTGGCAGCCACGGTGGTCGGGTTCATGCTGGGGTTCTGGTGTTATGGACTGGTGGCGGTGAAGTTGATGCCGGTGGTGAACAATGCTGGCGTGGCGAACATTCTGGGATTTCTGATCATCTTTATAGCGGTGGCGATCGTGGGGGCGCTGATTGCGGCGCTGTTGTCCAGCATCTTCAAATGGGTTGGGCTTTCGTGGTTTAACTATTTGCTGGGCGGCGCGGCCGGGGTGGTGCGCGGGGCGTTGATCGTGGCGGTGCTGGCCAATGTTCTCGTGGCGTTTTCGCCCTCTCCGACACCGGTTTTTCTGCAGCAGAGCGCGGTACTGCCGTATGCGGACCAGGTGGCTAACGTGCTTTCCTATTTTGCGCCGCAGTCTTTGAAAGATTCCTTCCAACAACAAATGCAGAACTTAAAGCAATACCGGGCCAGCCGGATGAAGAGCACGGTTTAATGTTGGTTGTTTTTGACCTGGATGGAACGCTGATCGATTCGGCACAAGATCTGGCAATCTCCATGAATGCGACTCGGGAGCACCTGGAGCTTACGCCGCTGGACCCACAGTTGATCTATTCGTTCGTCGGCAACGGGGCGCCCACGCTGGTGCGGCGGGCACTCGGGCCGGATGCCGGCGAAGACTTGAACAAGCGGGCGCTTGACTATTTTCTGAAGTACTACAGGGCGCATGCGCTGGAGCATACGCGGCTGTACGAAGGCATGCGCGAGGTACTGGACGAGATGCTGGCGAAGGGCCACGACATGGCTGTGCTAACGAACAAGCCCGTGAAGATCAGCCGCGATATTTTGATGGCGCTGGGCTTGGAAAAGCACTTTCACCATGTGTACGGCGGCGACAGCTTTGCGACCAAGAAGCCTGACCCTGAGGGTTTGCTGACGATAGTAGAAGCGATGAATGCGCCGACTACCGGAGCCTGGATGGTGGGCGATAGCGGAGTGGACATTCAGACCGCCCGCAACGCAGGGGTGCGCAGTTGTGGTGTGAGGTGGGGTTTCCAGCCTGAGGCGTGCGCGAGCGAAAACCCCGACGCGATGATTGATAAACCGGCTCAGCTATTCCAGGTTCTTGAGTGACAGGGCGATGAGCTTCTTCGAACCTTCGTAAGGATCGAGCGAGCCTTCCGTCTCCATGGAAAAGAAGCCCTTATAACCGGCTGATTTGGCTATACCGAAGATGCGGTTCACATCCACCGTCAGGGACTTACCTCCGACGATCTCAACGTCTTTAACATGACTGATGTTGTAGGCGTGCGGGAAGAGCTTGCCGAGCATCTCAGCGTTGTAGTTCTGATCATCATGGATCTGCATTGAGTTGCAGAAATCAGGCAGGGAGTGAACCCACGGGCTGTTGGCAGCTTCGACGACCTGGAGGATCTGAGCAGGGTCTTCCGTGCGCGGACTATCGTTTTCGAGATTGATGGCGATGCCTTTGGAAGAGCTGTAATCCGAAAGGCGCTTCAGAGCTTCGACGGCGGCGGGGATGTATTCGCCGGTTTCGGGCGGCTGCACATGGATGCGGATACTGGGCGAGTTCAGGATGGCGGCCGCGTCCACCCATTTGCGCCAAGTGTCTTGAGCGGCGGTGCGCTCCTCGGGCGTGCCGCAAGGGCGCACACGTACGTCGCATGGGATGTTGACCACCTGGAGCTGCGCCTTGTCGAAGGCGGCGCGGAGTTCATGGATGTGATCGGGGTCCGGCGTTTGGATATGCCGGCTCCAAGGTTCAATTCCGTAGACGCCAAACTTCTCAACGACAGTGGCAGCGAATTCGGGCAGCGACATAGGAGTCCCGCCGTCGTTCTGTTTGACGCCAGGCGCTATGACGCTGCGGAATGGGTAAGTGGAGACGGAGAGGCGGTGCCTCGGATCGGTTGGGAACGGGAAGGCGGGCCTGGAGGATGATTGCGCGGGCAGCTTGAGGGCACCCATGAGCGCGGCGGACACTCCCAGGAACATGCGACGTGAAGTAAGTGTGGTCACAAAGGACAGTTTATGCGGGAACATCTTCCGGAGCGGCGGAGTCTGAGCCAACGAACGGAGTTGGAATGTTCGAACAGACGTTTGTCAGAGGGGCGGAGAGTGCGCGGAAGCCTTATTTGATGGGGCTTTCGATGGTGTTGCAGATGAGTGTTATCGCGGGGATCTGCCTGTTGCCGTTTGTGTTCACGCAGGCTTTGCCGAGCCTGCAGGTGAAGAGTGTTCTGGCGGCTCCGCATCAGGCGCGGGAGGCTGTGAAGATGAAGCAGACGAGTGCCGCATTGGTGGTGAATGCTCCGCGCACGTTTCGCTTCGTTGATTTTCAGGCACGAGCGAAACAGCCGCTGACTGAGGCGGGGAGAGCGGCGACTCCTCCTGATGTGGGCGACGTGGGCGGCGATCCCAATGCCGTTCCGTTCGGCGTCTTTGGCGATGCGGAGGGACCGTTGCCGCAGGCTCCTCCGGCGCGGTCGGCGATTTTGAAACCGAGTGCGCATGCCGGGCCGGCTGTCCGGTTGGGCGGCGTGGTGGCGGCGGCGAATCTGATACATCAGGTGCAACCGGTTTATCCTCCGATGGCTCGGAGCGTCCGAGTGCAGAGGGTGGTGGAGTTTACGGCCACCATTAGCAAGGAGGGCGCGATTGAGCATCTGCAGCTAGTGCGCGGGCATCCGCTTCTGGTGAATGCGGCGCGGGAGGCGGTTCTGCAATGGCGGTATCGCCCGACGCTGCTCAATGGCCAGCCGGTGGAAGTGATTACGGACATTGTTGTGAATTTCACTTTGAGCGAATAGCTATTCTCCAAAGGCCTGATGGGTTTTGAGCTGGGAGTCATTTGGGTTGCCGACGCTGAAAAGCGGGTTGGTTTCTGTGGTTGAAAATTCAAACCCATTTGGATTCGGGGCGGCGTGAGCGGCTGGCTTGGCGGCGGTGACAGGAGTTGCTTCGGCGGCGAGGCGCTCTTCCCGTTTGCGGGCGGTTTGGAGGCGGGTGAGTTCGGCTTGGTCCTTTTCCATGCGGCGGTGGAGGCGGGCTTCTTGAATGTTCAGGTTGCGGATGGATCTTTCGTACTTCAAATAAGTTTCGACCTGGATGAGTTGGGCGCGGGTGTCGGCGGGTTGATCTTCGTAGCGATTGGCGAATTCGATTTGGCCTTTGATGAAGATGCCGGCTTCGAGAGTTTTCAGGCGGGTCAGACGCCAGGTGGAATCGAGCAGGGCTTGGACGAGGGAGCGCTCTTCGTCGGTGGCGGGGGCGAGGCGCTGGGTGTAAACGGCTAAGAGGCGGTTGTATTCGGCGGGGTCGTCCGTGGGCAGCAGGACGGTTTTGCCGGTGAGGCCGTGTTTCAGGGCGTTTTTGCTGGAGATGGCTTTGCCGGCTTCGGTGAGAGGGCCGGTGGAGAGTTGGGCGTTGGCCTGGTTGGCGGTGAGTTGGGCGGTGGAGAGCGCGGCATTGCGTCCAGCGGCGTTGCGTCCAGCTACGTAGGCGTGGGCGATGGCTTTGTTGAGGGTGATTTGGGCGGGGGAGGTGGGATTGGCTTCGTCGAAGAAGGGGTCATCGGAGATGCTGGCTTGGTTGGCAGCGGTTTGGTGGCCGAGTTCGGATTCGGTGGCCTGCTCGGCGGCGGGATTGGTGGAGGACTCGGACGAGGGGTTGAGAGTTTGCTGGTAGGCGTTTCTGCGGGCCAGGCGCTCGGCTTCGCGGCGTTCGGTGCGTTTGGACATGGGTTTGGCTCCTGTTTTATTTGCTTGGGTGAAATGAAAAAAGCTCGCCTGAGGTGGGTGCCTCAGCGCGAGCCTGATTTACGGTAGCAGGAGCGGGGTCGATTCCGAACCATGAAGAAAGGGCGAAGAGTGTAAGTGGTTTTGGGGTGTGTGAGTTACGGGGGAAAATTTATTTTTTGGGCTTGGGACTGGGGTTCGGCGGTTAGATACAACAGGGTGAAAGCGGCTGCCTGCTTTGCGTTCACTCGGTGGCGCGGCGGATGGATCTGGGGTCGTCGGTGGTGCTCCTGGACGTTGTTGTGGGCTGGGACAGGCCGCTCCTTGACAGTCGCGGTTCTGTTAGCGGCAGAAATAGCGCTATTGTGAGAGCTTAACGCCGCTCTCTCGCCCGAACTATCGCCACGTCATGAAAAAGTTCATTAATCATCCCGGCCAGGTCGTCGAGGAAATGCTTCGGGGACTTGTCGCCCTGCAGCCGGGCGTCTCCCGGCTGGACGGACATTCCGTTTTGTTCCGTTCGGATGCCGAAGCCGTCCGGGACCGCCAAGTCGCCGTCATTTCCGGCGGCGGCAGCGGCCATGAACCCGCCCACGCAGGCTACGTTGGGGCTGGCATGTTGAGCGCCGCAGTGTTAGGAGAAGTCTTTACATCCCCCAGCAGCGACTCGGTTTTCGCCGCCATCAAGGCCGTCACCGGCAAACCGGGCGCGGTCCTGGTGGTGAAGAACTACACGGGCGACCGCTTGAATTTTGGCTTGGCTGCTGAAATGGCGCGCGCGGAAGGCATCCCGGTCGAAGTTGTGATTGTGGCTGATGATGTCGCGCTGCGCGACACCACGCCGGTCGCTAACTCGCCGGCCGCCAGTTCCCGTGGCCTGGCGGGCACAGTTCTTATTCATAAAATTCTGGGCGCGGCAGCGCAGGAGGGCCAGAGCCTCTCCGAAGTGGCGAATCTGGGCCGGGCCGCTGCCCAGTCGCTGGCCACCATGGGAGTCTCTCTTTCGGCCGGGACGGCGCCTGCCGTCGGGAAGCCCGGCTTTGAGCTGGCGGAAAACGAGATGGAACTCGGTTTGGGAATTCATGGCGAACCGGGCGTTGAGCGGACAACCTTGCAGGCCGCGGATCGCCTGGTCGAAACGCTGCTCAGCCAAATCTTGAAGCATGGAAATTTCGGCGAATCACGCCGGGTCGCCGTCCTGGTGAACAATCTGGGCGCCACAACCCACATGGAACTGGCGATTGTGGCGAAGCAAGCGCTTTCCTTTCTTGAAGGTAAGCAATTTCAGGTGGAACGCTTGTACGCGGGCACGTTTCTGTCCTCGCTCGACATGGCCGGCATTTCCCTCTCGTTGCTGGGCGTGAATGATGAATGGCTGCGCTGGCTCGACGCCGAAACCGGAGCGCCCGCGTGGCCGAACGCAGCCAAAACCCGGCCCGGCAAATCACGGGAAGCGCGTCCGGTTGAGGTGGAACTTCCCACGCCCGACTGGCGGTCCGGTGGGAATCCATTACTGTCGCGAGTCATTCTCGCCGCCTGCGAGGCGCTGATCAAAGCGGAGCGTGAACTGACCGAGTTGGACCGCATAACGGGCGATGGCGACCTGGGGACCAGCATTCAGCGCGCTGCCGTCGCGGTCGGGAATTCAATGGATACTTACCCGCTCGACAATGCCGCTGCCACATTGAAAGCCTTGGGCCACACCCTTCGGCGCGAGTTGGGTGGATCATCCGGGCCTTTATATGGCATCCTCTTCCTGCGCTGCGGGACGGTGCTGGAGGAGTCCGGATCGCTTTCGCTGACCGCCTGGACTGAGGCGTTGCGCCAGGGCTGTCAAGCCATTAGCGATCTGGGTGGCGCGCACGCAGGCGACCGGACCATGCTGGACGCGCTGATCCCGTTTACTGACGGATTGAATAGCAAAACCTCGCTCAGCGGCATCGCGGCCGCAGTGAAAGAGGCTGAGAAAGGAGTAGATGCTACCGCTCAAATGAAGCCGCGTCACGGCCGTTCGAGCTACTTGGGCGACCGGGTACTCGGACACCCGGATCCGGGAGCAAAAGCGGTCGCGATCTGGCTGCGCGCCGCTTGTGAAGCCCTGTTGTCGGACTAACTTCGTTCCTCGATCGACACCCACGTCAGCCCGTCCGCGGGCCCCAGATAATCCGCGCGGGGACGGATGAGGCGGTTGTTCCGGTATTGTTCCAGAATGTGCGCGAGCCAGCCGGACATGCGGCTGACGGCAAAGATAGGGGTAAACAGATCAATCGGGATACCGAGCGAGTAATAAGTGGATGCCGAGTAAAAGTCGACGTTGGCGTTGAGACCTTTTAGCTCATGCACGGTGGCCTCGACGCGCGCGGACTTCTCGTATAGATCCGAATGCCCGGTGCTTTTGCCTAGTTCTTCACTCATCTTTTTCAGGTGAATGGCTCGCGGGTCCAGCACGTGGTAAACGCGGTGGCCAAAGCCGGAAATCTTGATTTTCTTGCTGAGATTGTCTTGGACCTTAGCCGCGGCGTCGTCAGCCGATGTGGTCGTCAGCAGGAACTGAATCACGGCTTCGTTGGCGCCGCCGTGAAGCGGACCCTTCAGCGCGCCGATGGCGGAGGTGACTGACGAATAGATATCGGAGAGCGTGGCCGCCGTGACGCGCGCCGCAAACGTAGAGGCGTTCAGTTCATGATCGGCATGAAGAATCAAAGCGAGGTCGAACACCTTCTCCATCACGCTGTCGGGCTTTTTACCTGTCAAGGTATACAGGAAGTTCGCGGCGTATCCCAGCGCCGGATCGCCGGGAATCACGTCCTTGCCGTTGCGCAGGCGGTCGAAAGAAGTAACCAGCGTCGCAATGCGAGCCATCAGTTTCTGCGCCTTTTTGACGCTGGCTTCAATCGAGTTGTCGGCGGCCAGCGGATCATACAAGCTCAGCAATGAGACGGCTGTTCGCAGCACGTCCATCGGCGAGGCGCCCTTGGGTACTGATTTCAGGAATGCGGTGACCTCGGCTGGCAAATCGCGCTCTGCGACGAGTTCTGATTTCAGTGTTTCTAACTCTGCTTTCGCCGGAAGTTTGCCATTCCAAAGCAGATAAATGACTTCCTCGAAGGTCGCATTGTCCGCCAGGGTGTGAATGTTATACCCGGCATAGCTGAGAACGCCTTTGTCGCCATCGATGTAGCAGATCTTCGACGTTGTTGCGACAACGCCTTCGAGGCCGGCTCCAGTAGTCGCCATGAAACTTATTTATGTCTCCCGCTTTGATTCTATATAAAGCGCTTTAGCGTGCTGGCCATAATGAAACTTGAGTATTGATAACAGCACGGCATCTGTATTCCGCCATTCTGGATTACTCTGTGTTTGAGAGATAATTGCAAATTGGTGACCACCTCCACACAACCATTTACGGTCTCTGGAACCCTCCCCTACCCGCTGCCGGAAGGGGTTGATCGCGAAACGCTGATCCGGGCTTTTCGCCTGATGTATCTCTCCCGGAGCCTGGATGACCGGGAGGTTCTGCTGAAGCGGCAGAACAAGATCTTCTTTCAGGTGAGCGGCGCGGGGCATGAAGCGGTTCAAGTGGCTGCGGGACTGTCGCTTCGGCAGGGTGTGGATTGGCTGGTTCCTTACTACCGTGATCGCGCGCTGGCGCTGACTCTTGGGGAGACCGCCGAAGACATGCTATTGCAAGCGGTGGGTGCGGGACGGGATCCGAATTCAGGCGGGCGTCAGATGCCCTCCCACTGGACTTCGGCCGAGCTCAATATTCTGACTCCTTCCTCTTCAACCGGAACGCAATTCCTGCATGCGGCCGGCATTGCTCAAGCAGCAAGATATTTGAATCCAGGCAGTGATGAGATCACGCTGGTTTGTTCCGGCGACGGCGCCACCAGTGAAGGCGAATTTTGGGAGTTCATGAATATTGCCTGTCTGGAAAAGCTGCCCTTGGTGGCGCTGATTCAGGACAACGGCTATGCGATTTCCGTGCCGATCGAAAAGCAGACCGCCGGCGGCAATATCTCCCGGCTGCTGGAAGGGTTTCCCGGTCTGCTGCGTCTCGAAGTGGACGGCACGGACTTTCTGGAGTCTTACCAAGCCATGCGCCACGCGGTCGATTACTGCCGCGCAGGACATGGGCCGGCCCTGGTCCACGCTTCGGTCACTAGGCCTTATTCGCATTCTTACTCGGAAGACGAACGAACTTATAAGCCGAAGGTGGAGCGTGACGCCGAAGCTCTGCGCGATCCCCTGAAGGTGTTCCCGGAGTTTCTGCTGCGAGAGGGGTTTGCGGATCGTAGCGAACTGGACCGCATCATGCGATCGGTCGATATGGAAATCGACGAACTGTCGCTCAAAGTGCTGAAAGAAGCGGCGCCTGAGGCCGGTTCGGCGTTACGTTTTCTGTATTCGGAAAAGGTGGATCCCTGTTCCCCCGCATTTCAGTCGGAGGCGCACTTCCGGGGAGAGCCGCGGACGATGATCGACGCCATCAATCAGACGCTCGCCGAGGAAATGCGTCACAACCAGCGAGTTCTGGTATTCGGTGAGGATGTCGCCGATTGCAGCCGCGAGCAATATCTGGACGAGTTGAAGGGCAAGGGCGGAGTGTTCAAGGCCACCGCTGGTCTGCAGCGGGAGTTTGGAAGTGAGCGCTGTTTCAATACGCCGCTGGCGGAAGCGGGCATCATCGGACGCGCCATCGGCATGGCCACTCGCGGACTCAAGCCGGTCCCTGAGATTCAGTTCTTCGATTACATCTGGCCCGCCATGATGCAGATTCGCGGCGAACTGGCCAATTTCCGTTGGCGCTCCAACAATGCGTTCTCCTGCCCCATGGTGATACGAGTTCCCATCGGGGGCTATCTCACGGGTGGGGCGATTTACCACAGCCAGTGCGGTGAGGTGACGTTCACCCATATTCCTGGGCTTCGGGTGATCTTCCCCTCCAATGCGCTGGACGCTTGCGGCTTATTGCGGACCGCGATCCGCAGTGACGATCCGGTCCTGTTTCTGGAGCACAAGAAACTCTACCGCGAGCCCTATAACCGCGCTCCTCACCCGGGTGAGGACTTCACCATCCCCTTCGGCAAGGCGAAGGTCGTGAAGATGGGCCAGAATCTGACCATCATTGCTTATGGCGCCTTGGTGCAGAAGTCTTTGCAGGCGGCCTTGCAGTTGGAACAACGGCACCGCGATATATCCGTGGAAGTTATTGATCTTCGCAGCCTGTCGCCTTATGATTGGCCGGCCATAGTCGCTTCGGTTGAGAAGACCAGCCGAGTCATGATCGCGCATGAGGACACACTCTCCTGGGGTTACGGAGCCGAGATTGCGGCCCGGATTGCTGGTGAGTTATTTAGCCATCTGGATGCGCCCGTTGGACGCGTCGCCGCGCTGGATACCTGGGTGGCCTATAACCCGAAGCTCGAAGATGAAATCCTGCCTCAGGTTTCCACCCTCGTGGCGGAAGGCGACCGGCTGCTGAAGTATTAAAAAACTGGTAAGATAGTAGTTCCGCTGGCACTTTGCCTCCTACCTCTTGTCGCAGGAACTCACTACACTTTGAAAATCGGTTTTGTAAGTCTTGGCTGTCCGAAGAACCTCGTCGACACAGAGGTGATGATGGGCCAGCTTGTCGCATCCGGGCATGAGTTGACGCCTCAACCGGCGGATGCGGACGTCATCGTGGTCAACACCTGCAGCTTTATTGATCCGGCCAAACAGGAATCCGTGGATACGATCCTGGAGATGGCCGAGTACAAGAAGACGGGCAAAGCGCAACGCCTGATCGTCGCTGGCTGCCTGGTGGAACGCTTTCGCGGCGATATCCAGCGCAATATGCCCGAAGTGGACGCGGTGCTGGGTACGAATGAGCTTGAGAAGATTACCGCTCTTTGCGAGGGTCTGGAACCGAAGGTGATGGCGGCTGAGCCGTATCTCTATCACGATTTGACCCAGCGCGTTTTCACCACGCCGCGCCATTCGGCGTACATCAAGATCGCCGAAGGCTGCGATCATCCCTGCTCTTTCTGCATCATTCCGCAGTTTCGCGGAGCGTTCCGCAGCCGCCGTTTTGAGAGCGTGATCAATGAGGCCACTCGCATGTTCGCTATGGGCGTCCGCGAGATCAACCTGATTGGACAAGACACCACTTGCTATGGCGAGGATTTAGGGCTGAAAGACGGTCTGGCGCAACTGATGGGGCGGCTGGCTGAGATCCCGACCGATCTTCCGAAGTGGATTCGGAACCTCTACGCCTATCCAAACAAGGTGACCCAGAAACTGCTGGACACAATCGCCCGGCATGACGCGCTGGTGAAGTACATCGACATGCCGCTGCAGCATGCAAGCGCGGCCACGCTGAAGCGAATGAAGCGCGGCGCTAATGGCGACATTTTCCTGAAGCTGCTGGAACGGATTAGGACCACCATTCCAGGCATTGCCGTTCGTACCAGCATGATTGTTGGATTTCCGGGCGAAACGGATGCCGAATTCGAAGAGCTTTGCCGGTTTGTTGAGGCTGCCCAGTTTGACCGTCTGGGTGTCTTCTCCTATAGCGACGAAGAAACCAGCGGGAGCTTCCATCTGGCGGATAAAGTGGACAAGCGGACCATTTACCATCGCAAGCGCAAGCTGATGTCGATTCAGCGCCGGATTTCATTGAAGCGCAATAAACAGTTGATTGGCCGCGAATTCCCGGTTTTGGTCGAAGGCCCTTCGCGTGAGACGGAACTGCTGTGGGAAGCCAGGCTTTCCACACAGGCGCCCGAAATCGATGGCGTTTGCTATATCAACGACTTTGGGAGCGGCGAACCGCGGCCCGGAGAAATGAGAAAGCTCCGGGTGACCGAAGCCCATGATTACGATCTGGTTGGCGAACTGATGGACGAGCCGGAATCCGCTTATATCCGGGCGGCGCAGGCAGCCAACCCGTTTCCGATTTTGAATATTGGCCATAGTTCTCCCCGACCCGCCGAGGCCCGTTAATATGCAGTGCCCTGTTTGCAAGAAGAAAGTAGCCTTTAAATCGCCTGAAATGCCGTTCTGCAGCGAGCGCTGCCGGATTCTGGATCTGGCCGATTGGGCATCCGAAAAGCACGTCATTTCGACGCCCGCTCATAGGAATGAGTTCGACGATGAGTTGGAGTCGTTGGACTCGTCATCGGGCTTTTCGCCAGGTTCAGGCCGGCTACAGTGACCCAGCGCCATGCCACGCATGACGCTCTGAAACAAGCTATCCCGGTTACCCCGGCCACACTCATTGCCACATGGTTTGGCTGCGGATACTTTCCCTGGGGACCAGGCACTGCCGGCACTCTCGCAGCCGTACTGATGGCGGCGGCAGCGAATTACTACCTGGGAGCGGGGCGTCTCACGTTCCTGGCGGCAACCCTGCTGCTTCTGCCATTCGCAATCTGGGCCGCAACGCAGACCGCACGCCTTGCCCAGCGTGAGGATCCCGGCTTAGTCGTGGTGGACGAAGTGTTAGGCCTTTGGGTCACACTGCTAGGAGCCGCGCGCCTCAACTGGAAATCCTTTTTTGCGGCCTTCGTGCTGTTCCGGATCTTCGACATCTGGAAGCCTTGGCCGGTGCGCCGGCTGGAAGCGCTGCCCGAAGGAACGGGTATTATCGTGGACGATCTTGCGGCTGGGGTATACGCTGCCATTATGTTGTATATGAGTGGGTTTTTGAAACTCTACTAAGTCATGCCGAGCAAATCACAACAAGCTGAGAAAGCACCACGTCCCTTGATTTCGCAGATTGAACCCTTAGCCGGGATTGCGGGTGGGGAACTTCAGATCAGAGGGAGTCATTTCGCCACAGAAGGGCGGCCGACAGTGTACATGGGCAACCAGACTGCACATCTGGTGGTGGCCGGCAGCCAACTGATTGTGGCTCGCATACCTGACGCCACCGTAATAGGCGAGATTCAAGTTGAGCGCGACGGTGTAAAGAGCGAGATTTTTAAAACGCACGTGGGAACGCAGATTGCCGACAGCTTGCACCCCGTGGCCAATCCCGCAGTGGATTCGGAAGGGAACGTGTTCACGACGTTCAGCGGATCGCGCGGCCAGAAATCACCGGTGTCGCTCTACAAGATCGATAGCGGCCTGACGTGCAAACCCTTTCTGACAGATCTGATGAATCCGACAGGCCTTGCGTTTGACCGTGAAGGACTGCTGTACGTCTCCAGCCGCCATGACGGGATCGTTTACCAGGTCACACCCACAGGCAACATGTCGGTGTATGTGGAGGGTATGGGCGTTGCCACCGGAATTGCCTTCGACGATGAAGAAAATCTCTACGTGGGCGACCGGAGCGGCACAGTGTTCAAGATCAGCCGTTCACGCCAGATCTACGTTTTTGCGACGCTTGAGCCGTCGATCGCCGCCTATCATCTGGCGTTTGGGCCCGAGGGTTATCTTTACATCACTGGACCGACGACATCCAGCTTCGATTGCGTGCATCGAATTTCCCGCGCCGGCGAAGTGGACACGTTCTACCGGGGATTGGGCCGTCCGCAGGGTTTGGCCTTCGATTCGGATGGACGGCTCTACGTGGCAGCGTCTTACAAGGGTCATCGTGGAGTCATTCGTATAGATGAAAAGCGGAATGCTGAGTATTTTCTGTCCGGACAAGGCATTGTCGGCCTGGCGTTTGCGCCTGGCGGGGCCATGATACTAGCAACACAAAACGCCCTGTTCCGCGCAGAAATCGGGGTTGCCGGCAGGCTGCTGGCATAAACTGCCAGATAGTGTCTGCCGTTATAAAATCACCACCGCCAAATATAAAGAACGCCGAGATTATTGCCGTCGGCAGTGAGCTTCTCACGCCTCAGCGCGTGGATACCAATTCGCTGATTGTCACTGAACATCTCAACGCACTGGGTGTGGAGGTGCTGGCAAAGCTGGTTATTGGCGATGAGCGGCAAAGATTGACGGATGCGATTCGCAGCGCTCTGGAAAGAGCGCACATTGTGATTCTCATCGGCGGCCTGGGTCCGACGGAAGACGATGTAACGCGTGACGCCGCGGCAGCAGCCCTAGGCCGAAAGCTTTATCTTTCGACAGATCAGGAAGCCGTGTTGATCAATCGTTTCCGCCAGATTAACCGGCCGATGGCGAAGAACAATCTGCGGCAGGCCTATCTGATTGAAGGCGCCGAGGCGATGCCGAATGCTCACGGTACTGCGCCTGGGCAGTTTATACACACGGACCGAGGGGCGCTGGCCTTGCTACCCGGTCCTCCCCGCGAGCTCAAGCCGATGGTGGAACAGCAGTTGGTCCCCCGCCTAAAACCGGTTCTGCCGCCGCAAGTCATTCGTGTTCGAAGCTTCAAGATCACCGGTATTGGCGAATCGGACCTGGATACGTTGATTGCTCCCATTTACAGTAAATACTCGAATCCTGTGACGACCGTTCTATCGTCTCCGGGCGATTTGTTCGTGCATTTGCGTGCGCGTTGCAACACCGTGGAAGAAGCGGAGGCCTTGCTACACGAAGTGGGTGGACCGATCGCCGAAGTGCTGGGTGACCGGGTTTACAGCGATCGGAGCGAAGACACGCTGGACCTGGTAGTTGGCCGCCTGTTGCGGCAGCGCGGCGCCACTTTAGCCGTTGCGGAAAGCTGTACAGGCGGTATGCTTTCCGCCAGGCTGACGGATGCCCCAGGCGCATCAGACTTCTTTCTGGCCGGCTATGTGACTTATACGGAACAGCAGAAGCAGGAAATTCTTGGCGTCCCGCAATCGATGATCCGAGAATACACGGCAGTTAGTGAAAAGGTGGCCGGCGCGATGGCTGAAGGCGCGCGAAAGCGCAGCGGCTCAACCTATGCACTTTCTACTACCGGTTATGCGGGGCCAGCAGGAGGCACCGATGCGGACCCGGCGGGCACGGTGTACCTGGGCGTTACCGGTCCAAAAGAAACCAGGGTCGTTCGCGTCAGATATGGCGGCGACCGCTACCGAACCCGCATGTTGAGTACGCAGGCGGCCCTGGATTTGCTACGTAAGACACTCGTGCAAAGCTAGAGCCGAATTATTACAGCGCCGGAAACTCTCCGCCCTTGGCCTCTGTTGCTGTTTTGGAGGCATTTAAGTCGATGGCGGAGAGCGGAATCCGCTTGGCGGGCTGTTCGCTGAAATCCCAAAAGTTCTGGCCCATGACGGCATAGCTTCTGAGCTCGATTTGCTTACCATCACTCAACACCAGTGTCAGCGGGGGTGAAGCAGGCGTTTGGTCTTGTTGAAGTGCCGGGGGTGCGTTATACGGCGGGCGAACGGGTCCCGCGGGGTAGGACTCGTTTTCACGTTCGCTGCGCAAAGCATCTACTTCCGCAGAGAGCTGATTAATCTGTTGACCGAGCAGGTTTGCAGTTACCGCCTCATTTTGTGCAGATTGATCCTGCGGCTGATTGTAAGCGTAGGGGTATGATGCGAAGTTGTCACCCTCGTCGATGGTGGAAATGTAGTACGGAGGATAGAGGAAGCCCACTCCGCCCCGATACCCGCGGTTGTAGCCGCGCCCGTAAGTTCCATAAGGGTAAGTGCCGTAGATAGAGCCGTTGTTCAAAACTCCAGGATTGATGCCGATCATTCCTGAGTGTTGCGGTTGCAATTCGAACGGGGTGGGATAAGTCAGCTGGCCGGGGCGAGGATTGTGCTGAGAAAGAACGGACGGGGTAGTGGCAGGCGCTACGGAGCGAGCGTGGAAACCTGATGAAAATCCGCTATGTCCACTGGAGACATGACCCGAAGCATGTCCGCCGGAATGTTGGGCGAGCACGAGATTCACGCTGCCCGCAAAGAGGAGGGCAAAGCTGATGACGATCGACTTAGGCTGCATATCGCCTCCACTCTTAGGTTAGCGCCTTTCGCCGAGGCCAGCGCCGTTACAATGGGATTTCCATGCGCATTGCTTTGGCCCAAATCAACAATACGGTTGGCGATTTGGAGGCGAATGCGGCAAAGATTCTTGCCTTCGCGCGGCGTGCTGACGAGTCTGGCTCAGATGTTGTGGTATTTCCTGAGCTCGCCCTGACTGGTTACCCGCCTCGAGACCTGGTTGAGAAGGATGCGTTCTTGGACCGGACCGAAGCTGCCTTGAACGATCTTGCAACGAGTGCAGCGGGTTTAAAGGTCAACTTAATTGTTGGATATGTCTCCCGCTCTCCGGAATATTCGGCGATCAAAGCGCAGAACTCGGCGGCAGTGATTGCCTGCGGACGGGTCATTTTCAAGCAGACGAAGATGCTGCTGCCCAACTATGATGTCTTCGATGAGGCGCGCTATTTCCAGCCGGGATCGCAGCAGGATATCGTCACCATCGCCGGTCAACGTGTGGCCTTGGCCATTTGCGAAGATGCCTGGAATGACAAGCAGTTCTGGGAACGTCGACGGTATTCTCGAGACCCGATTGAAGAATTGGTGGCGAAAGGTGCTGATGTCATTATCACGATCAACGCGTCGCCCTGGAATATTGGAAAGCGGCGTCAGCGTGAGACCATTTTTCGCGCGACTGCTCACCGTTTTCAATTACCGATTCTGTACGTTCACATGGTGGGCGGGAACGATCAGTTGATTTTCGATGGTTCCAGTTTCGCTATGACTGCCAAGGGCAATCTGGTGGCTCTGGCCAAGTCATTTGACGAGGACCTAGTCCTCTTCGATTCTGCACTCGGGGAAGGCGAGGACCACGCGAATCATCTGATTGGTGATGACGCGGCTTACGCCGCATTGGTTCTTGGAACTCGCGATTACATTCGCAAGTGTGGTTTCCGCAAGGTGCTGATCGGCCTGAGCGGCGGCATTGATTCAGCGCTGGTGGCCGCGATCGCGGTTGATGCAGTGGGCCGCGAGAATGTGATCGGTGTGGGGATGCCCGGTCCGCATTCTTCTGAGCACAGCCTGACGGATGCGCGATCGCTTGCCGAGCATTTAGGCATTCGCTTTGAGGTGGTCTCTATCAACGCGGGCTATCAGGCGCTAAATTCGACACTCGGCCCCCTGTTCGCCGGCCTCAAGCCAGACACCACCGAAGAAAATCTGCAATCGCGATTGCGTGGCGTGACGTTGATGGCGCTGTCGAACAAGTTCGGTGCACTGGTTTTAACGACCGGTAACAAAAGCGAAATCGCCGTTGGGTATTGCACTCTCTACGGCGATATGTGCGGCGGCCTTGCGGTTATCAGCGATGTGCCGAAGACCATGGTCTACCGGCTGGCGCGCATTGCGAACAAGAATGCCGAAGCCGCAGGGCGGATTGCTCCGATACCGGAGAATACGTTCACTAAGCCGCCCTCGGCGGAGTTACGGCCAGACCAGAAAGATACCGACAGTCTGCCCGAGTATCCTGTTCTGGACGCGATTCTTGAGGCTTATATCGAACATTTTGAAACGATTCCGGCCATTGCGCACAAATTGGATCTGCCGGAAGAGTTAGTGCAAGACATTGTTCGAAAAGTAGACATCAACGAGTACAAGCGCCAGCAGGCCGCGCCAGGTCTGAGAATCACGGCAAAAGCATTTGGGGTAGGCCGTCGCTTTCCGATCGCAAACAGGTTTAAAGAATGAACAAACGCGTAGCTTGGGCGGTTGCCGCCATGTTGGTAATAGGCGGCTTCAACATGCGCCGCTTGATTTCGCAGACTGCGCCGCCTCAGCAGCGGGTGGGACCGCTTCCGGACGGCGGTTTTCTGCTCAACAACGGCTGGACCATCAGACCAGCAGGCACGCAAGTTCCTGTGGATACTTTGCCCATGAGCACGGCAGTTACTCGCAATGGCAAATTCTTACTGGTTTTGAACGCCGGTTACAATCCGCCCAGCATTAGCGTTATTGACATTGACCAAAAGAAGGAGGTGGGTCGGACTAAGCTGGCAGACGGTTTTCTTGGCCTCACCATGTCGCCTGCTGCCGACAAGGTTTACGTGGGCGGTGGAACCACAGGGAAGGTTTTCGAATTCAACGTTGATCCTTCCTCGGGCTCGCTCAGCATGTCGCGCGAGTTCCAGGCTGTGACGGATATTGCTTCCAAAGGGAACGCCTTGATCGGTGATGTGGCCGTCACCGCTGATGCGCATATTCTCTATGCGGCTGACCTCTACGACGACCAGATAGCCGTCATCAATCTAGAGACCGGAAAGCTGATTGCCACCTTTAAAACAGGCAAGCGCCCCTACCGCTTACTGCTTCCACCAGGCGGGTTACACCTTTTGGTCACTGCCTGGGGCGAAGGGCTCATCTACCAGCACGACGTCAGTACCGGCAAATTGCTCAACAAGATTCGAGTGGCTCCGCATCCCACTGACATGGTGTGGCTGAACCGGGCGGTTGCCACCGAAAATGGCGAAGCGGGCAGCTACGTTGCCCGGTTATTCGTCACCGCGGGGAACACAAACAATGCTTACTCTTTCGGCGCTACAGCAGATGGCAGTCTCACCATGCTTGAGACGATCAATCTTTCGTTGACCCCTGTGCAGCCTCTGGGAATGACACCGAGCGCGTTGGCGCTCGATCCCAAAAACACCAAGCTCTATGTTGTGTGTTCGGACGGTAATGCGGTGGCGGCTGTGGACATTTCAGCCGCCCATAGCCGCGTTCTAGGCTTCATACCCACAGGCTGGTATCCCACGGCCGCGCGCGTTTCCGAGAATGGCGAATTGATAATTATTAACGGAAAGGGTTTGGGCAGCAAGCCGAATCCCAAAGGACCAAATCCTTCGATTCGCTCGGCACCGTACCACGAGGGTACTCCCGCTCCGGCGCAAGTAGAGTATGTCGGTCATATTCAAACCGGTTCCGTCAGCTTTGTGCCGCCGCCCGATGATGCGCAACTGGCCGCGTACACGAGCACCGTTCGTCAGAATTCTCCTTACAAAGAGGACAGCTTGGATGGAGCACCCAATAGCGAGCAGACTGCTTTCTTTCAGAAGTCTGAAGCACATGCGTCCCCAATTCAGCACGTGGTTTACATCATAAAGGAAAACCGCACGTACGATCAGGTGCTCGGCGACATGCCGAAAGGAAATGGTGATCCATCGCTGACCCTTTTTGGCGAAAAATACACGCCGAACCTTCACCAACTGGCCAAGGATTACATCCTTTATGACAACTTTTATGAAAATGCTGATGTCAGCGCCGACGGCCACAACTGGGCATCGGCCGCCATTGCGCCGGATTACACGGTGAAACTGTGGCCGAGCGAGTACGGTCATCGCAGCAAACTCTACGATTTCGAAGGTGGCGAACCGGCCAACACGCCACCAGCCGGATATCTCTGGGACAACGCGCTTCAGGCAGGAGTGACCATTCGCGATTACGGCCAGTGGACAACCAATGTTCCGCTAAAGGAAGTCGCCGATGGCGTCCAAATCAAGCTGATTAAGGACCCGGCGTTGCAACCCTATGTGGACAAGAAGTACCGAGGCTTCGACTTGGACTATCCAGATGTGGACCGCGCCAAGGAATTTATCGGCGAATGGAAGCAGTTTGACTTGAACGGAAACGCTCCTCAAATATCCATTCTGCGCATGGGGAACGATCACACAAAGGGGGCAAGCCCCGGAGCCCTCACTCCATTCGCCTATAACGCCGACAATGATTATGCGGTTGGTCTGCTGGTTGAGGCGGTTTCGCACAGCAAACTATGGAAATCGACCGCGATCTTTATCATTGAGGATGATGCGCAAAACGGGCCGGACCACGTAGATTCGCACCGCGCGCCGGTTTGGGTGATCTCACCTTACACGCGGCGAGGGATAGTAGATTCCGGCATGTATAACCAGACCAGCGTTCTACGAACCATGGAGTTGATTGTGGGACTTCGCCCGATGACGCAGTTCGACGCGGCAGCGCGGCCGATGTTCGAAGCGTTCAGCAAATCACCGGATATGACACCTTATGCAGTCATCAATCCAAAGGTTTCGTTGACTGAAAAGAATTCTGGACAGACGCCGGGAGCGGCGGAGTCATCGCGCATGGATTTCCGCGAGGCAGACCGAGTGGATGATGATGAGCTGACGTCGGTTTTGTGGCGCGCTATCAAGCACACCGACCCGCCTGCTCCGACGCGCAGCTTGTTCGGGCGTTAGAAGCTTAGCTCGAAAGAACCACTCGGCCGCCTTCGAGCCTGGTTACAACTTTAACCAGGCGCTCGCTAACATCTGCGAGTTTCGCATCTATAGCATCAAGCCGAATCTCGATCCGACCCAAACGCCCATCGATGGCGTCCATCCGCTTGTCGAGGCCACTCTATGCGCTTATCGATCGCTTTTAGGCTTCTCTCATTCTGTAGAAGCCCCCAAACAATCGCGCCAAGAAGCGGCAGCGTGCCGAGAAATACATTCACGGCCGCGCTATTCAGCAAATCTCGGAAAGCAGGGGTCATTCAGTTTCTAAGAACTTTATTCTGAGTCAATCTTAGCGCTGAGGCAGCGAAAAAGAGAGGCAGGCTATCTCCTCTGAAGCCTGCCTCCGAATAGGTCACGCATCCAGGGCCACTCATAAGACCGGCAATCGCAATGCCGGCAACGAACCGGCCTTGCCTTTAGTAAAAGGGCAAAGAAGTCAGTCCAGCGTCTTTGCGAGATACGTAAATCTTTCGAGTTGCAAGCAGGACACATGATAGTCTCTCCTTGCAATTGGTGCGAACTTAGAGGCGCTTCTCTGGGTCAGGAAAGCCTCAAGATTCCGTACCGTTTTGGATTATGTCGTGACGGTGTTGTAGACGAGCGCGCCGGTAAGAACAATCATGATGATAGCGGTGGCCCAAGCTACAAGGTTCTGCCAAGGCTTGTTCTTGAAGGTTCCCATCAGGCGGGGACGGTTTACCAGCAGCAGCATGTAAACCAGCACGAACGGAAGTAAGATGCCGTTGGCTACCTGGGAGAACAGGATGAACTTGAGAAGCGGCAAATTGGGGATGAGGACGAATGCTGCGCCGCCGCCAATAAGCAACGTGTAGAGCCAGTAAAATATTGGCGCTTCGGAAAAGCGCTTGTCGACCCCGGATTCAAAGCCAAGGCCTTCACAGATGTTGTAGGAAGTGGCTAAGGGCAGGATAGCGGCTGAAAGCAGCGATGCATTTACAAGGCCGACCGCGAACAATATCGCCGCAAATTTGCCGGCGAATGGTTTCAGGGCTAGCGCCGCCTGGCCCACATCATCGATTGAATGATTGTTGGAGTGATAGATCGTTGCGCCGCAGGCAACCACGATGAAAAATGCAATGACATCCGTGACAATGCAGCCCACGATGACGTCGAGCCGGCACAGGCCGTAATGCCGGGTATCAACGCCCTTCTCTACTACCGCTGCCTGCAGATAGAACTGCATCCAGGGCGTGATAGTTGTGCCGATCAACCCGACAATCAGAATCAGGTAATTTGGGTCGCTGCTAAGGGTCGGGAGAAACGTCTGTTTGAGAGCAAGATCCCAATCCGGCTTTGCGAGGAAGGCGGAAATCGGGTAGGTGAAATAGATGAGCGACGCGATGATCAGAATACGTTCCACCGGCTTATATTTGCCGCGGACGATGAGTGTCCATACCAGCAGCGCGCCGAGGGGCACCACTATGTATTTGCTCACGCCGAATATACCCATGCCGGAAGCGAGCCCGGCGAATTCGGAAATGATATTGCCGAAATCCGCCAGCCCCAGCACCAACATGGTGAAGAAGGTGGCGCGCAAACCGAACTCTTCGCGGATGAGATCAGAGAGACCCTTGCCGGTTACCGCGCCCATGCGCGCCGCCATTTCCTGCACAACAATCAGCGCGATGGTTGTTGGAATCAGCGTCCATAGAAGCTGGTACCCGTACTTTGCGCCTGCCTGCGAGTAGGTGAGGATACCGCCAGGATCGTTATCGACATTTGCGGTAATAAAGCCGGGGCCCAATACCGCAAGGAACGCGATGAGACGCGCGGTGATAAGGGCAAAAGGTGATCGTCTTCTGACAACAGTCTGGCTCATGTGGCGACAGCCGAATCAACCATTGTCAATCACACTGATTACAAAGGCGCTAATTCGTCTGAATTGCCACCGCCGGCTTGGCGTATTTATCGAGCCAGTCGATTACAGTTGAGTACCAATACTGGCTATTTTGCGGCTTCAAAATCCAGTGGCCTTCATCGGGAAACAGGACAAGCTTCGACGGAACACCCTTTTCCTGCAGTGCAGAAAATAGTTCCTGGCTCTGCCCGACGGGAACGCGATAATCAATTTCGCCCTGTGTGACTAGCATTGGAGTCTTGAATTTCGCGGCAAACGCACTGGGCGACCACTTGTCATAGTTTGCGGCGCTTTCCCAGGGGAAACCTTTGAATTCCCATTTGACGAACCAAAGTTCGTCTGTGGTGCCGGCTTCGCTTAGCAAATCATATACACCCGCATGTGAGACCAGCGCCTTGAAGCGCGTTGTGTGGCCCTGAATCCAATCGATCATGTAGCCGCCGTAAGAGGCGCCGGCCGCCACCATCCGTTCTGGATCGACATAGGGAAGTGTGGCCACTTTGTCGGCCGCCGCCATAATGTCGTTGTAGGCAAGACCGCCCCAATCGCCGCTCACCGCGTCAGTAAAAGCTTGCCCATAGCCGGTTGAGCCGTGCGGGTTCGGCATCACGACTACATAGCCGGCAGACGCAAAAACCTGCGGATTCCAACGGTAACTCCAGTTCTCTCCCCAGGCACCCTGCGGACCGCCGTGAATCAAAAACAGTACCGGGTAATGTTTCGCGGGATCAAAGCCTTGAGGTTTCACGATAAAGCTCTGGATCTTTGACGAATCTGAGCTGTCAGCCTCCATCTTTTCCAGCGGGGTCAACGCGTAGGCAGCCAGAATATCGTCATTGAGGTGAGTGAGCGGAACACCGGAGCCACCCTTAGATGTAGCCATTTTGATTTCAGGCGGCGCTGATCCGCTTTGCTCGACGTAAACCATAATCCTGTCATCCCGCGAGAAATGCATAGAACTGACGGAAGTAGGACCTTGCGCTATTGTTCGAATTTCGCCGCCCGCTACGTTCGTCATCAGCAAGGGGACCGTTCCGTGATCTTCCACAGTGAAGAAGATGCGTTTGGAGTTGGCAGACCAGGTGTACTCTTGCACCGGCTCGTCCAGTTGATCTGCTACCGGGTGGGAGACGCCCGTTGCTATATCCATCACCGAGAGACGCCAGCGGTCACTTTCAAAACCGGCGCGCAACTGTGTCCGATAAGCGATGCTGTGACCATCGGGCGAGAATACCGGCCCCTCGTCTGCTCCTGGATTAATGGTCAGCTTTCTGGCGTTGCCACCGGCAGCATCCACCAGGTAAATGTCGGAGTTGGTGCTGGTGGAGGGGTCGGCGTCCGTGTTGGCGACGTAGGCCACTTGTACGCTATCAGGCGAGAACGCGTATCCGTCTGGACCGCCCAATGAAAAAGGCGGGGTGTCGCGATTACCGGGCGTCAGGTCATAAATATGAGAAGAACTGCCGATGTTGAGCGAATTGTTCATAGTTTCGATCAAAATGTGGCGGCGCGTCCGGCCCTGGTACTGCGTCCAATGTCGATAGAGCAAAGAGTCATAGGTGCGGGCATGCATTTTGGCGGCGTCGTCTTTTTCGCGATTGGACTGATTACACGCCGCGTCATAGTCGGCTCCGGCTTTAGCGTTGGGCGCTTCGCAAACCGGATAGACGTCGCTCGTAAAGATGATGAGTTGGCCATCTGGAGAAATGGTTTCGCCATCTGCGCCAGTCGGCAGGGTTGTGACTATGCGTGGCTCGGTTCCATCGACGTTAGCGGACCAGATCTGTGACAAACCGGAAGGTGTGCCCGGGCTGACCCGGTTAGACACAAAATAGAGCCGCCCGGAATCCGGCGACCAGCGAGGTCTTGTATTCAGAGAGCCGTCAGTGGTGATTTTTACTGGAGTTCCACCCGCGGCGGGTACAACGTAAATCTGCGCCGGCTTGGTGTTGTTGGCCATATCCACGGTTTGCACCGTGAAGGCGACCAATTTCCCATTGGGCGAAAGTTGAGGATCGTCCACCCGAGCCAGACGCATCATGGCGTCAAACGTGAATGGAGCCTTTTGGCACCAAGAAGGAATAGAAAGACAAGCTAGGACCAGGGCTCCTAATGCAGCACTTCGCATGTTGTTCATTGTAAGGGTTGTTAGCTGTTGAGTCTTTCCGCCTTGGTAACATAGCGAGTATTGCCGTTGCAGCGCGAAGTCCATTCTTCGAGCCTGCCGCCTTTCTTCCCATGATTCGAAGTTTTCGCGGGGTAATGCCACGCATCGCCGCTTCCGCTTATATTGATTCCAGCGCTGAAATCATTGGCGATGTGGTTATTGGCGAACGGAGCAGCGTTTGGCCGCATGTGGCTATCCGCGGAGACGTAAACCATATCCGAATTGGCGAGGAGACCAGCATCCAGGACAACACCGTGGTTCATGTGGACCATCGTGAACATCCCTGCTTGATTGGAAGCCGCGTCACAGTGGGCCATTCAGCGGTCCTGCATGGCTGTGTGGTGAGTGACGGGGCGCTAATTGGAATCGGAGCCATTGTGCTGAATGGGGCTAGAATTGGCCCGGGCGCCATTGTGGCAGCGGGCGCTTTAGTGCCAGAAGGCATGGAGGTTCCGCCACAAACATTAGTGATGGGGACTCCCGCTCGAGTGAAGCGCCAAGTGACACCGGAAGAGCAAAAGCGGTTTGAAGAAAATTGCGACAGCTATGTGAGCCTGACGGCGATTTACAAGGAAGAGCAAGCTTGATCAACAGTGTTAAAGGGATGCGCGATATCCTGCCGCCGGCGAGCGCCGTGTGGAATCAGGTTGAAGCCCGCACTCGCAAGATTTTTTCGCGCTTTAATTATCGTGAAATTCGGACGCCCATTTTGGAAGAGACCGCACTGTTTGCGCGTGGGGTAGGCGAAGAGACCGACATCGTCAGCAAGGAGATGTACACGTTTGAAGACCGCGATGGAAGCTCACTGACACTGCGGCCCGAAAACACGGCTTCGGTTCTGCGGGCTTATATTGAGCACCGGCTGGACCAGCAGCCCGGCGTTCAGAAGCTGTACTATATGGGCCCCATGTTCCGCCGTGAGCGACCACAGAAAGGCCGTTACCGGCAATTCTTTCAAATCGGCGCAGAGGCCATCGGATCTGACTCTCCGGCTATTGACGCAGAGGTCATTGAACTGGTTGTGGCGCTGTTGCATGAGGTTGGGATCACCGGCTTCGACCTGCTCATCAACTCGGTGGGCTCAAAGGAATCGCGTGCGCGCTACAACGAGGCTCTGCGTGAGCAACTAAAGGAAGTGGCGCCCGGCATGTGCCCGGACTGCCAGCGCCGCGCCGTTACAAATCCGCTGCGCGTATTGGATTGCAAAGTCCCCGAAGACCAGCCGATTATCGAGAAGCTTCCTTCCATTCTTGAATTTCTGGACAGCGCAGACCGGGAACACTTCCGCTGCGTGCGCGAGTTCCTGGATGACCGGCACATCAACTACACGGTCCGGCCAAGGCTGGTGCGTGGTCTTGATTACTACGCCCGCACCACATTTGAGATTACCCACGGAGCGCTGGGTGCGCAGAACGCGATTTTGGGCGGAGGCCGCTACGATGGGCTGGCGGAGAATCTGGGCTCGAAGGTACCTGCTCCCGGCATCGGCTTTTCCATCGGCGAAGACCGCCTGGTGATGGCCGTAGAAGAAGGCCAGGCATTTCAACCAGAACTGCTTTCAATTTATATGGCTCCTATGGGGGATAACGCGCTCCGGCATTGCGCCATATTGGCCGGCGAAATTCGCAAGCTGAATCTTTCGGTAGAAGTGGGAACGGATCGCAAGCTGAAGCGCATGCTGGAATTAGCAAATAAACAGCAGGCGCGTTTCACATTGATAGTCGGCGATAACGAAATACTGACGCAATCCTACAGCCTGAAACAGATGACGACGGGCGACCAGCAGACTTATACGCGCCAGGGCTTATTGGATTTTCTGCGCAACCTTGACTAAGCGAATACATTCATCAACATGTCAGAAGTGAAACTGGATTTCTTGGGTGATCTGAAGCGCACGCACTCGTGCGGAGAATTGCGGCGCAGCGATGCCGGCAAAACAGCTCTGTTGATGGGGTGGGTCCATCGACGTAGAGACTTAGGCGCGCTGATCTTCATCCACCTGCGCGACCGCGACGGTATTACACAGCTGGTATTTGATCTCAGCAAGAACCCAGAGGCGCACGCACGCGCGCAGGAACTTAGCTCCGAATACGTGATTGCCGCCGAAGGCGTGGTGATGGACCGGGTTATCGACACAGTTAACCCGAACATCGGCACAGGCGAAGTGGAACTAGCGGTGTCAAAGCTTTGGATTCTAAACGAATCGCGCACGCCTCCGTTCCCCCTTGATGATGACGTCGATGTCAAAGAAGATGTGCGCTTGAAGTATCGCTACGTCGACCTGCGCCGCCCGCGCATACAACGCAACATCATCATGCGCTCGAAGATTTCGCTGGCGATCCGGCAGGCCTTGTATGCGCAAGGCTTTCTAGAGATTGAGACGCCTTTCATGACGCGCTCCACTCCGGAAGGGGCTCGCGATTACCTCATTCCAAGCCGCGTACAACCCGGCAGCTTTTATGCACTGCCGCAGTCTCCGCAGATCTTCAAGCAGTTACTGATGGTTGGCGGCTATGAACGCTATTTCCAGATTGTCCGTTGCTTCAGAGATGAAGACCTGCGCGCTGATAGGCAGCCGGAATTCACACAGATTGACCTGGAGATGTCCTTTCCGCAGGAAGAACAGATCTATCAGGTCATTGAGCCACTGGTGTGGGGCGTATGTGAAGCGGCCGGCAAGCACGTGGAGAAGACCATTCCCCGCATGACGTTTGCTGAGGCCATGCGCAGTTATGGCAGCGATAAGCCAGATTTGCGCATTCCTCCTTTTTACTGCGTTGAAGATTTGTTCGCTACAACCGGCCTGGCGGCGGAAGGAATGCCCTTCGTCGCCATTCACATTCCTCAAGTTGGCGCTCTGAGCCGCAAAGAGCGCGATGACATGAAGGCGCTGGGCCAGGAACGCGGGTTGCGCGTTTTTGACGATATTAAGCGCCTGGAACGAGATCATCCCGGGGTTGTGGCGCAGGTACGTGAGCGTGTGAAACCCGCCAGTGACGACCTGCTCATATTCGCTACATGGGCAGGCGAGAAGAAAGGTCCGCTGCCCGAGCGCACAGCCCTGCTGGCCTGCGGCGCTTTCCGTCTGCAAGTTGCGCAGAAGTTCGGGGACCGGCACAAGCTCTTCGATCCGGATGATCTCAGGTTTCTGTGGGTCATGGAGTTCCCCATGTTCGAGTGGGATGAAGAAGACCAGCGCTGGGTAGCGGCTCACCATCCCTTCACCTCCGTCCTTGACAGTGACATGGACAAGCTTTCCACCGATCCGGGACATTGCCGCGCTAAATCCTATGACCTGGTGCTGAACGGCGTTGAATTGGGGTCGGGTTCCATCAGAATTCACCGCCGGGACGTTCAGTCGCGTGTCTTCTCCGCGCTCGGTTTCAGCGAGGATGAGGCTAAACGCAGATTCGGATTCTTGCTGGAAGCGCTGGAATATGGAGCGCCGCCGCATGGCGGCATCGCGCTGGGCCTTGATCGATTGGTGATGCTGCTGGCGGGCGAACAATCCATTCGGGAGGTGATCGCTTTCCCGAAGACCGCCCGAGGAACCGATCTCATGTGCGAAGCGCCGTCGACCGTTCCGGATAGAATCCTGCGGGACTTGGGTATCCGCCTCATTGCTCCAGCCTCGAAGGAATGATTTTTCTCCAGGATGTAGGCGGCGTTTAATTCTGGCGGTGAGGGTGAGATTCCTTCTAAGGGAGCGGCAAGTGAAATGTGTAAGTTATAGATTCCACATTGCAACGAACGCCAGAAATACCGCTGACGGGGGTGATCGCAAACCCAAGGGGAGAGTTCCACCAATGACAATTAAGGTTTACGGTCACTGACTGCCGCGCCGGCAATGATCCGAAAATCTTCGACGGCGCCAAGGACAGCAAGGTCGCGCGGTTCAGTGTCGTGCACAACGAACGCACCACGGACAATGGCGCTACCGAAGAAGAGACACGCTGGTTTCAGGCCGTGGCATTCGGACCGGCTGCACGGTTTGTGCAGGAACACGTTCACAAGGGCAGCCGCCTGACTATCGAGGATGCAGAGCTTCGCTATGGAAGGCCATACGAGGACAAGAACGGCGTTACCCACACCACAGATGAACTGCATATAATTCCGGGCCGTGGGCCGATCGATCTGAAGCAGGCGGCTGGTGCGCGGCAGAACGATTCAGAAGGGCCGAATCCGGCGGCGTGAGACTTTCGCCGAGCAACAGGTCAGAAATGGAAAGTGGATGACACTTCCGGTAGAATTGCTCTCTGAGTACGTCTGCATGGGGGTGGATAGTGCCACAAGAAAAGGGACAGGACTGGCGAGCATTTCTTATTGAAGGATTTGCGCAAGGCGCTGTGACCGCCCATCAAATCTATAAAGACCGCAAGAAAGCCGAAAAAGAGGCTGAAAAGCAGGCTATAGAAGAGCGGCTTAGACAGCACGCCATCCAGAAAGCAGGCCGTCTTGAGGGATTCTGGATATCCCCGGAGTCAAAACTTGAATGCGAGGTTAGTCGTCCCGATCTGGTGTCTCCGTCGATTCAGCTGAAGGTCAGCGACTCTCTTGGTCGCTTGCGAGCCGTTGCGGTTATCCATCTCGCGCCTATGTACGGGGGAGAGATCAGACTGGATTTACCTTTGAAGTTTGCGGCAAGGACAAGCGCCGACCTGAATGTGGATAAAGTCGGCGTGGAACTTAGAGGGGCAGTGGCGATTGAAGAGGAAGAGAGGTCCTTCACGTTGACCCTGTATCAGCCGGAGAACTCAGATACGCAAAAGCGCAAAGAAGCACTTCAAGCGAGGTTCGCTCCGAAAGGGCGGCTCGCAATTGCATGAGTAAGCCTGTTTTGCGTCAATGCTTAGGCGAGCGCCAGCGGCGTCAATAAGTCGGCGCATCGTAATGATTAACAAGCCCGCGTATCCTCGCCGCAACAACGGCCTGATCGGACGCTTGCCGGATAACCAGCGGCGTATCGTGCGGGTGTCGCGCGGCAGGTCCTTGGCCATCTTGGATTGCCAAAACCTACCGTACTTCATCTCTCCGATGGCGCGGAGTTCGTCTGGCGTCACAGCGGCTCGCCTGTGATGTATTCCTCGCCCATCGTCACAATTCTGTCGAAAAGGAAAGTCTGGAGCCCGCGCGATTCGTCGGTGAAGCCGTACTGTGCAAAGCTGTCAGCCAACCTCGGAAACACAAGATAAGTTCGGTCAGAAATACGAAGCGACATTAAGCAATCTTGCTGAGCGTCTAACTTTTATTAACGACGACGGACACAGTCACAAGTTTGTTGACTTCAGGCAGGATATTGGTGAACTGCCAAACGGAAAAATGGAATTATCGACGCCGTGGCATGCCGAAAGAGCTCCGCAACTTCTTACGCTGAAATCATCAGTCCCACAGGTGATCATCCGAACGGCACCCTCGCGGTATGCCATGGGTGGTTCCAAAACCTTGGCTCTACTTTCGAGATGGATATCACTTGGCACAAAACCGGCTACAAGTGTACGCCAATTCCTTGGAATTGAAGCGAATGTCTTAGGTTTAGCGCCAATGTCCGTGATGCAGCGGTAGGTACGCAAGCGCGATGATGACGTGGGCAAAGCGCGATGCCGCGTACCACCAGCTAATATGTTTGGTTGTCCAGCAGCCGATCAGGCCGCACACGGCGGCGATGAGGAATAGCCATGGTAGGTAGCGGCGGATCATGGCGCCCTCTCCGCTGACGGAACCGCAAACAATAACCTGGTGGAAATGATTCTGCCGAAAAAACTGGCCGGATAGGTCTCGATTGGACCCTTGCGGACCCTTGGTCAATCTCAAGTATTGTGTAAGTTATTGAGAGTAATGGAGCCGTTGACCGGGATTGAACCGGTGACCTCGTCCTTACCAAGGACGCGCTCTACCATCTGAGCTACAACGGCCTGACGTTATCCAGCTTTGCGCTGAATGGTGGACAGGGAAGGATTCGAACCTTCGTACCTCGCAAGGAGGGACAGATTTACAGTCTGTTGGCTTTAACCACTCACCCACCTGTCCGAACTAAACCGACTGCTTCGGAGAGGCTCTCGAACGCAGAAGCGGGGCTGCAGAACCAGCGCAGCCCCGACGCTTCTGAGAATACCACAAACCGGCGCTATTTTGCCCCGTCGATTGACAGCAGCTCGACCTCAAATACCAGTGTCGCGCCACCGGGGATGGTCGGGGGACGCCCCTCATCGCCATAGGCAATGGCGGAAGGACAAACCAATTCCGCTTTGCCTCCCACCTTCATCTTCTGAACGCCTTCCGTCCAGCACTTGATGACGCGGTCCAGCGGGAATTTAGCCGGTTCGTTACGCGCGTAAGAACTGTCAAATACCGTTCCATTCGTCAGTGTGCCTTTGTAGTTCACCGTCACGTTATCGGTGGCCTTGGGGGACTGTCCCGTACCCGGCGTGAGTTCCTTGTAAATCAAACCGGAGTCGCTCTTCATGGCTCCGGGCGCGGCCGCTGCTTTGGCTAAGAAGGCAGCGGAAACGGCTTTCTCTTTCTCCGCCGCGTGGGCGCTACGTTCCTGCTGCAAGGAGCCGATCTTCGGCCCGTAGGTTTCCAACTGAACCGCTGGCTTGTGCGCAGCAGCATCCGTGATGCCTTTTTTCACCAAATCCAGTTCTGCCGGCGAAAGATCAAATCGTCCAAGCGATTGATAAATGGATAGCCCAAGGGCGTAAATAGTTTTCTGTTGTTCAGTCATGGTGGTAGCAGCGGCGGCTGGTTTTTTCGCCGCCGCGGGGGCTGTCTTAACCGCGGTAGTGGCGGGCTTCGCCGCTTTCGGTGCTGCCGCCGCCTTGGGCTGGCTCGACGCTTGGGGACTCTGAGCCATGAGGGCAGAAACGGCTGCGGTACCCAATAAAAATAGTGAAGCTAGAATTCGACGCACACTGATCAGGCTAGCATCTCACCGGCAAAACCCTCAGATTGAGAACACTTACGGGAAGCGGCGCCACCCCATCGATCCAACACAACCCTCAATTCGTCCAAACCGAAGGGCTTAGGTAGATAATCGTTCACACCCGATTCAATGCACTGCGCCCGGTCCGCGGTCTTGGCTTGCGGCGTCAACGCGACTATCGGAATAGCCCGTCTTCGGGCATCGCTCTCCCAACTGCGAATGTGACGAGTTGCGTCGCAGCCATCCAGTTCCGGCAGTTGGAAATCCATCAATACCAATGCATAGTCGCGGCTTTGCATCAGCTCAACCGCCACCACGCCGCTTGACGCCAAATCCCAGGACCATCCCAGCCTTTTTAGCGCTCCCTCCAGAGCCAGTTGGTTTACCCGGTTATCTTCCACCACCAATACGTGACCTTGAGCTGCATCCAGGCGAAGATCCCTCGATGACTCTTCGAATGCTTCAGCCGCCACCTGGGATGTCAGCTTAACGCGCAACCAAAAGGTTGAGCCTTTACCGGGGGCGCTCATCACACCGACGCTACCACCCATAAGCTCCGCCAACCGTCGGGCAATAGCCAAACCTAAGCCTACGCCGCCATACCTCCGAGTGTTCGAATCGTCCAATTGGGAGAACGGCAGAAACAGCCTTGCCTGGTCCTCTAACGTAATGCCCGGCCCGGTGTCATGAACCGTAAACAGCAGGTCGAATTCGTTAGCCGAAAGAGGTTCACCCATCACTTCCAGCCGGACTCTGCCCGAAACCGCAAACTTCAATGCATTGGTAACGAAAATCAGCAGAATCTGCCTGATCCTGTTTGCATCTCCTTCCAACGCGTCAGGAATTCCACTCCACTGTTCACATTCAAGCGCCAAGCCCTTTCGGTCGGCCTCCAGTTGCATCAAGCGGAGGGTGAGCCGAATTGTTTCTCGCAGATTGAACGGCTCCTTCTTAATCAATAAATTGCCGGCTTCAATTCTGCTGATATCAAGGATATCGTCCACTACCTTAAGCAGCGCCTGACCGGAGTCGCTGACAAGCTGGGCCATTTCGCGCTGCTGTTCGGAAAGGTCTGTCATCAGCAACAGCTCGGCCATTCCCATCACGCCGTTCAGAGGCGTCCGAATTTCGTGGCTCACATTGGAGAGAAAAAGGCTTTTGCTCCGGTTGGCGACCTCGGCGGCTTCCTTTGCTGCAACCAGTTCCGCCATGGTTCGCTTTCGGTCGGTGATGTCATCTACCGTTCCTACGCTGCCAGTGCATCGCCCCTCGCCGTCGTAGATCATGTCAGCACGGCAGGCAACCCAGCGAAGCTGCCCGTCTGGCGACCAGATCCTATACTCATGCTTATAAGGCTCTCGGGCGTCCAGTGCTTTCTGCCAAGTTTTGAAAACTCGTGGCGCATCTTCGGGATGTGCGAAACAGCTCCAATCAAGGCCCAGCAACTCGTCTTCGCTTCGGCCAAAAATCTCAGTCGCCCGATGATTGGCATAGGCTAAACTCCCATTCGCATCCGTTCTAAAAATCCCGACCGGACACGTCGAGCTTAACCCCCGGAAAAGATGCTCGCTTTCGGCGAGCGCCCGGTCCTTTTCGTATTGTTCGGTAGAATCCCAACTCACTCCCAGGGCTCCAAGCAGAACGCCCTGATCGTCGAAATGAGTATTGCCCACCAGCGTAACGTGGCGTTCTTTGCCGTTCGGATCCGTCAACCTGAATTTGGTGGTCAGAGTCTCCCTGATGCTACTCGCATTTTGGCGGTTCTGGCGCAGCAGTTCACGGTCGTCGGGGTGCACACGCAAAAACCACTCTTCCATAGGAGGTGGATCTTTCATCACGGGGTAGCCGATGATGCTGAACATGCGTTCGGACCAGCAAACCCGGTCTGTGCGCACATCCCACTCCCAAAAGCCCATGCTCCCGGCATCGAGTGCCAAGGCCGCCGCTTGCTCCGTCCTGCGCCAACGCTCCCGGGTCGTAAACAGTTGCTTGCTCATGCCGTCCAGGTCAGAGCGCAGGCCCAGCATTCGCCGGCTGTTCTTATCAGCTTCAAATAGCTCAACCACCTGGGCTGCAAGAGCCTCGAGAACCTCTAATTGCTCTTCAACGGGATAAGGCCGGACGACGGTATCGATGACGCAAAGTGTTCCCAGGTTCAGCCCTTCCGGACTCTTCAGTGGCGCTCCGGCGTAAAAGCGGATAAACGGGCTACCCGTTACAAGCAGATTGTCCGCAAATCGCGGATCCGATGTGGCATCACAAACCACAAAAACTTGCTCTTGAAGAATGGCATGAGCACAGAACGCCAGGTCGCGATGGGTTTCAGTAATCGGAAGCCCGACGCTGCTTTTAAAAAACTGCCGCTCCGCATCTACTATGGTCAGCAGGCAGATAGGCACGCCAAACACCTGACTAGCTGCGCGGGTTAAACGATCAATTTTGGCATCCGCACCGGTATCCAGGATGCCATAGCTTCGTACAACCGCCAAACGCTCCGACTCGTTAGACGGCATCGCTGCTCGCATGTTCTTACTCCCTAGGGAACAGTATAGGTCGGTCTGCGATTAAACAGACTAACTAAGTTTATTGTAAGTGAAAACCCTATACCCGAAGAACCGCTAGTACCTAGAGAATGACCTAGGTAGGATTGGTTGGTTGGATTGCTTTTCTGGGCGTGGCTCTCACTGGCGAGCCTCAACCGAAGATGCTTCCAGTTGCGATGCCTGTTCTGCGTCGCCTTCCGAAGTCAGTGTCACTCTGAACCAAAAAGTTGAGCCATTCCCCGCGGTGCTGGTGACTCCGACGCTACCCCCCATAAGCTCCGCAAGACGGCGGGCAATCGCCAGTCCCAAGCCGACGCCACCGTGCTTCCGAGTGATCGAAGCATCCAATTGCGAGAACGGTACAAACAGCTTTGGCTGATCCTCCTCCGCTATTCCCGGGCCCGTGTCATGAACTAAGAACAGGAGCTGGCAGATGTTCGGTGAAATCGGTTCACCCTCCACCTCGACTTCCACCGCGCCCGAGAGGGTAAATTTCAGAGCGTTGTCAATGAAGATGACTAGAATCTGCCTGATTCTGTCTGCATCGCCCACAAACGTTTCCGGCATTGCAATCGAACATCTACTCTCAAGCGCCAAACCCTTCTGGCTGGCGACGGGCTGCATCAGTCTTAATGCTTGCCCAAGCATCGCCTTCAGGTTGAACGCCGCTTCCGTAATCAATAGATGGCCTGCTTCAATTCTCCTGATGTCCAGGATGTCATCCACTACCTTAAGCAGCGCGTAGCCGGAGTCGCTTATCAGTTTCGCCATTTCCTGCTGCTCTTCCGAAAGCTCCGTCATTAGCAGCAGTTCGGCCATGCCCATGACGCCGTTTAAAGGCGTCCGAATCTCGTGGCTCACGTTGGAAAGGAACAGGCTCTTGCTGCGGTTGGCCGCTTCGGCGGATTCCTTAGCAGCCAGCAGTTCCTCTAAGGTCCGCTTCCGGTCGGTGATGTCATCTATCGAGCCCACGTGTCCGGTGCATTGCCCGTGCTTGTTGTAGAGCATGGCAGATCGAAAGCTCAGCCAGCGAAGCCCCCCTCCCGGTAAAACAAAGCGACATTCGTGGTCATAATCCTCGCCCGCAATGACTGACTGTTCCCATAACTCCTGCACACGCGGCGCATCGTCAGAATGAATGAACCGGGCCCAATTCGAGCCTAACAACTCCTGCTCACTACGCTCGAAGATTTCCTGCAAACGCCGATTGGCGAAAACCAGTAGCCCGGAGGAGTCCGTTCTGAAAATCCCGATAGGGCAGGATGAACTTAAGCCCCGGAAAAGTTCCTCGCTTTCCGCAAGCGCCTGTTCCTTTTGGTATTCGACCGTAGAATCCCAGCACACTCCCAATGATCCGAGGCGTTCTCCATCGTCGTCGAAATAGGAATTGCCAACCATGGTCACGTGACGTACTTTCCCGTCTGGATCCACCAGCCTTAGCCTGATTGTTACCGAATCTCGGGAGCGGTTAAATTTCTCTCGATTCTGGAGCAACATTTCCTGATCATCGGGATGAACGCGCGGTAGCCACTGCTCGAAACGTGGCGCATCTTCCGTGGTGGCGTACCCCATGACACTGAACATTCGCTCAGACCAGCGAATTCTTTGGGCGCGGGCGTCGAACTCCCAAAAGCCCATCCTGCCTGCATCCAGAGCCACTGCGGCCGCCTGCTCAGTCCTACGCCACCCCTGTTGGCTGGCGAAGACTTCCTTTCGCATTCCTTCCAGATCGGAACGCAAACCCAGCATCTGGCGCGCGGCTTTCTCCGCCTCTAAGAGTTCCACTACTTGTGCTGCCAGGTCTTCAAGCACTTCCAGTTGCTCTGCTCTAGGATGAGGGCGCGGAGAACTATCCATAACGCAAAGAGTTCCCAGTTTCAGACCTCCCGGGCTCCTAAGCGGCGCTCCAACATAGAAACGCACAAAAGGACTCCCGATCACGAATGGATTGTCAGCAAATCGTGGGTCCACCGCAGCGTCACAGACCACTAGAGTTTCGTCTTGAAGAATGGCGTGTGAACTTATTGTCACATCGCGGTGGGCTTGAGTGAAGTCCAGTCCTCGACAACTTCTGAGTACCGCAAACTCGAGGTCCAACAGTGTGACAGTACACATGGGGACGCTGAACACAACACTGGCCACGCGGGTTAAGCGGTTAATCTTGCTATCAAGATCTGAATCGAAAAACGCATAACCCCTGACGGCAGCTAAACGTTCCGACTCGTCTGGTGGCAAAACTGCTCGCATTACACACCTCCCGAAAAGGCAACAGGCCGGGCTTCAACTAGACAGCCCGACCTGCTTTTACTTCTGTAAGATCAACTAAAAAGTTGAGATTAGTCGGTTTTTTCTCCGGCTTTTAACTTATCGCGCTGTTCCTTTAGGATTGCTTTACGGCTCAGCTTGATCTTGTTGCCTTCCAAAGCAAGCACCTTGACCAATATCTGATCGCCCTCGTTCAGTTCGTCCCGCACATTTTTGATCCGGCTCTCGGAAATCTCGCTGATGTGCAGCAGGCCGTCGGTGCCAGGGAAAATCTCTACAAACGCTCCGAAATCGGCAATCCGCACCACTTTGCCCAGGTAGGTCTTGCCTACTTCGGCTACCGCGGCAATGTCACTCACCATTTGCAGAGCCTTGCTGGCTGAGGTGCCGTCAGAAGCAAATATGTTCACGGTGCCATCGTCGGACACATCGATTTTGACGCCGGTCGCATCAATAATGCCCTTGATTACCTTACCGCCGGGACCGATCAACTCGCGAATCTTGTCCGTTGGGATTTTGGTGGTGTAAATTCGAGGAGCATATTGCGAGAGTTGGGTGCGCGGCTTATCGATGGTGGTCAGCATCTTGTCCAGAATGAACAAACGGCCATGACGCGCCTGCTCCAAAGCCTCCTGCATGATTTTGGTGGTCACGTTTGGGACCTTGATATCCATCTGCAGGGCGGTGATTCCGTTCTTCGTGCCGGCTACCTTGAAGTCCATGTCGCCGTAATGATCTTCTGCGCCGGCGATGTCGGTCAAAACCGCGTAATCTGAGCCTTCCAGCACCAGACCCATCGCGATGCCAGCAACCGGTTGTATGAGTGGCACACCCGCATCCATGAGCGAAAGCGTGCCGCCACAAACCGAAGCCATCGAACTGGAGCCGTTTGATTCCAGAATGTCGCTCACCACACGCAGGGTGTAGGGAAACGCCTTTTCATCCGGGATCATGGGAGATAACGCACGCTCAGCGAGTGCGCCGTGTCCGATTTCGCGCCGGCCTGGTCCGCGCATGAATCCAACTTCGCCGACACTAAATGGAGGGAAGTTGTAATGCAGCATAAACCGCTTTGACGTTTCGGCGAGATCGAACATCTCAATCCGCTGTTCGTCGTCTTTGGTTCCCAGAGTGGTTGTGACGAGCGCTTGCGTTTCCCCCCGGGTGAAAATCGCCGATCCGTGTGTTCGCGGCAGTACACCGACTTCACTCGTAATCTGGCGAATCTCGTCGAAGTTCCGGCCATCAGGACGACGTCGTTCCTTCAACATCTCGTCGCGGAAGATGCGCTCTTTCAGGCTGTCAAACAGCTTGCCGGCTTCCGGCTTCTCGGCATCTTCCGTGAAAAGGGCTAAAGCTTTCTCCTTGGCTTTCGCAACCAGGCTGTAGCTTTCAATCTTGCCGTACTTCTGGGTATTCAGTGCATCGGTAAGATCGGCTCGCACTCCAACCGAAATCTTTTCGAGCATCTCGGCGTTCTGCACTGGAGGAGCATAAACCCGCTTGGTCTTGCCCGCCAGTTTCACTAACTCTTGGATGCCGGCTGCAACGGTCTTGCAGGCTTCGTGTCCAAATTCAATAGCGCGCAGAACGTCGGCTTCGCTGGCTTCATTCGCGCCCGCTTCCACCATGACGATGCCCTGTTCAGTGCCGGCAACAATAATGCTGAGCTTGGCTTCCTTCGTTTCGTTGTAGCTGGGGTTGACCTGCAGCTCGCCTTTGATCAAGCCTACGCGAACGCCGGCCAGAATGTGGTGGAACGGGATATCGGAGATGGCCAGTGCGGCGCCTGCGCCCACGATGGCCAGCGGAGCCGGATCATGCGTCGGATCAGCCGACAGGACCATGGCGATAATCTGCGTTTCGCAGCTGAAGCCCTCAGGGAACAGCGGTCTAACGGGCCTGTCAATCAAGCGGCTGGTCAACACCTCCTTTTCTGAGGGACGACCTTCACGCTTGATGAATCCGCCTGGGTATTTGCCGGCGGCGTACGTATACTCCCGGTAATCCACTGTGAGCGGGAAAAAACTCACCCCCGGCTTCGGATTCTCGTTTGCGCAGGCGGTTACCAGAACCACCGACTCTCCCGATCGAACGACAACAGAACCATGCGCCTGTTTCGCGATTTTCCCGGTCTCCAGCGAGACCTTAGACCCATGCAAGTCTATTTCAACTGTGTGCGGCATTTTTACTTTCCCGATGCGTGATCCACATCAACCAATTCATTAAGGTAAGCGCTGCAACACTAGGTTGCAGCGCACAAGACCAGTTCGGGATTAAGAGGAGGACTTAGAGTGATGTAGCGGAGCCACTTACCAAAGTGGTGATACGCGGAAGGTCTGCCATGATGTCAGCCGAATTTCGGCACATCTGGCCCGCGCCTGCTTGAGACCGAATCTAACGGCGGATGCCCAGGCTCTGAATCAACGTCTTATAACGCTCAGGGCTGCGATCTTTCAAATATTTGAGCAATTTACGTCGCCGGGCCACCATGGTCAGCAATCCCCGACGTGAATGATGGTCTTTCTGATGCGACTTGAAATGCTCTGTAAGCTGAAGGATACGCTGACTCAGGAGGGCAACCTGTACCTCTGGCGACCCGGAATCCGATTTGTGAATCCGGTATTTACCGATAACTTCCGACTTTTGTTCAACAGCCAGGGACATGCTAGAAAACGATACTCCTCGTCTTTACCTTAATCTCGATTTATATACCTCTAAAGAGTAACACAATCGATACGCAAAGGCATTCACCAGGAGTATCTGAGTTGTCGAACAGCGTTAGGCCGGCAAACTAGGGTAGTCGATGTAGCCTTTTTCCGTGCCGCCGTAGAACGTGGACCGGTCATAACGATTTAGTTCGGCCTGGATCTTAAAACGCTTCGGCAGGTCCGGGTTGGCGATAAACAACCGTCCGAATGCCACAGCGTCCGCCAGATGGCTCGCGATGACGTTTTCGGCCGTTTCTGCCGTGTATCCGCCAGCCGATATCAGAACACCTGAAAAGGCCTTACGGAAAGTTTTGGCTGTGCTGGGTGCGTCATAATTAATCGGCACATCAGCGCCCGCATTGCCCGCGCGCGGCTCAATGATGTGAACATAAGCAATGCCGCGATTCGATAACTGCTCCAGCACGTAGGTAAACAAAGCCAACGGGTTCGAATCTGCCATGTCGGAGAAAGTACCGAACGGTGAAAGCCTTATGCCGACGCGGCCGCGACCCCAAACTTCTACTACCGCATCAACCACTTCCAGCATGAGCCGGGCCCGGTTCTCAATGGACCCACCGTACTCATCGGTTCGATGGTTTGTCTTGTCTTCCAGGAATTGGTCCAGCAGGTAGCCGTTGGCGCCGTGGACCTCTACTCCATCAAAACCGGCCGCTTTAGCGTTCTTCGCGCCTTGGCGGTATTCCTCAATCAGGCCCGGAATTTCGTCCAGACGCAGCGCACGGGGAGTTTCGAACGGCACTGCCTGGAAATTCGCTGTGAACGCCATACCGCCATCGTTGGGAGCAATGGCCGACGGCGCAACCGGCAGCCCAGCTTCCGGATGCAGCGAACTGTGCGAAATACGGCCCACATGCCAAAGCTGCAGGAACATGTAGGCACCCTTTTCATGCACCGCCTGGGTGGTTAGCTTCCATCCTTCTACCTGCTCTTGCGAATGAATGCCAGGTGCGGCCGGATAACCTTTTCCCAGCAGCGAAATCTGAGTGGCCTCACTGATCAGCAACCCGCCCTCCGAGGCTCGCTGCGCGTAGTAAGTAGCGTTCAGTTGATTCGGAACGTCACCCGGCTGGGTGGAACGCATGCGCGTGAGCGGAGCCAGTACAACACGATGAGAAAGCTCTAAATCGCCAACTCGAAGGGGCGACAACAAATGTGGGAAGTGATTCACCCCTCTTGGATGCGCTCACCGGGGCGGCTGACGCACGCACTCAGTTTTCATCGAGACACGATCAAGCGCGCCAGTCCAAACGGGTTATCTGGCCGTCATTCTTCACCTCACCGGCAATCGCGTGTAAGGTTAAGGTGACGCCATTTTTAGTGAACACCGCGTCAACCCAGCCCACCGGATTGCCGTCCGCGAAGTTGTAGCCCACCGCAGGTAGATTGATCAGGTGCAGACCATCCGTTTTGGTGATCGAGTAGACATGCGTATGACCGAACAACAAAGCTTTCACTGTTTTCACAGGTCGCAAGATCTCAAGCAAACGGTCCGCATCGAGCAACGCGCCGTCCGAATCGCCATCCGGATTGTGGTGGACGAACACCACAACGGGTTTGCCCAAAGGGCCGCCTAAGTAATTTGAGAGCCACTCGCGCTGCGCCTTACCTACCAACCCCGGACTAATGCCAGTGATCATCAATGAATCGAGCATGACAAATTGACAAGGTCCCGCACCCACGACGGTAACTAACTTCTGGATCACCGGCTCCGTTTCGCCAGCGAGTTTCACGAAAGACTTGCGCGCCTTCTCACGATCATCATGATTCCCCAAAGTCACCACCATCGGCATGGCTTCCGAGAGCGGGTCAATGTAGGAATGGAGCGCGGCATAATCCTGCTCCTCGCCTTTTTGGCGGGCCAGGTCGCCGTTAATCACCAGTAGGTCCGGATGCGCCTTCGCCACCATGTCGGATACCTTGCGTAAATTGGCATGGGGTGAGAATCCGCGAAATGTGTCGTTCGGATCAGCCGCAATATGTGTGTCCGATAACAACGCCACATGGGCAGTTGTATCCGCCGCTTGTAACGCAGACGCCGCCATCACAGCTAGAGACGCTTTTAAAAATCCTCTCCGGTCAATGGCGATCGGCATGAGGATTTAGCGAACGCGTGATTCAGTCTGCTGCGGCGTAGGCGTCGCCACCAACTGCTTCACGTCTTCCAGCTCTTTTTTCAAGCGGGCGCCGCGACGCGCCAGGCTGATGACGTAAAGCAGCACGATCAACCATGCGGCTAGAAAGCCGTAAAACATGAACGTTATGTTTCGTGTCGGATCCATTTAAAACTCCAGTTCTCTTTCTATGCCGCATGCGCCAGACGCCGCAAGGAATCAATCTCGCGGGCTGTTGCTTCCTGCCGCGTGCGAACCAGCACCAGCGCTATGGCGGTCAGCAGCATCGGCAGCAGGTTCCAATAAATCGTGTGTTCCATGGCCGGGTCCATGCGGCCACCGCCCGTCCGGAAGCTCAATACCGGGCCAGGATGATTGTTGCGGAACCACTCAATCGACTTATAAACAATCACCACATCCACACAACCGAAGATGCAAAGCGCCGCCGACAAGCGTGCCCGCTGCGTTGGTTCATCTATGGCGCGACGCATCATGATATAAGCGGCGAAGATCAGGATGCAAACCAGTTGGGACGTCAGCCGGTAATCCCATGTCCACCAGATGCCCCAAATGATGCGCGCCCAAACACTGCCCGTGACCAGATTGATGCTGGCAAAAATGACCGACACTTCCACCACCGAGGCAGCAAGCGAATCAAACTTCAGGTCTTTGCTCGACAGGTACCAGACCGACATGGTCATGGCCACGAAGAAGCCAATCATGCCAATAAAGGCGGCCGGAATGTGGAAGAACATGATGCGGTAGATGGCCCCTTGCATCACTTCATCCGGAATCAGAAAAAACATGCGATAGAGCGTGTAGCAGAACAGCGCCGCCGCGCTGATCGACAATCCGTAGACAACCTTTTCCCGCATATCAACAGTTTCCCATCAGTTCACCAGAATCGTATCGGCCAATAGTATTGAAAGAGCTGTAAACGCCGCATCGTACCCAATCAACAACTTCATCCAGAGCCAGTCATCCGCCGCAATCGCCTGACCTCCCAGCAGCACATTCGTAAACTCAATGGCGCCAATTAACAACGGAATGAGCAGTGGGTAAATAATGACGGGCAGCATCAATTCCCGCAGCCGCAAGTTTACCGTCAGCGCTCCGAACACCGAACCGAGCACCGAAATGCCCCAGGTGCCCAGCGCCAGCACACCTAACAAGTTCAGCGGGTGCCTCAACCAGTTCATGTTATAAAAAACACCGAACACGAACAGCGACACCATCTCCACCACCACCAACATGACGAAGTTGGCCAGCGCCTTGCCCATCACCAGGCTGGCCGCACTCAACGGCGATGACAGCAGCGCGTCCAGGCATTCATTCGGCAGCTCGCGCGCGAACCCGCGATTAAAAACCAGCGCACCGGCGAAAGCGAAAACAATCCACAACAAGCCGCCGGCAAACTCGCGCGTGGTGTCGGCGGAAGGGTCAAACGCAAAGCTGAAAATCAGCAGAATCGCGATGGAGAACGCGCCCGCTGCGTTGATGGACTCCTTGGTGCGAACTTCAACCGCCAGGTCTTTGCCCGCCACCACCCAAATCTGCCGGAGAGCGTTCAATCCACGCCCAGTTCGGTATGCATCCGGTACAACAAACTCGGATCAACCAGCATCTCGGCCGTCCGCTCGCCCGCAAACCGCAACTTGCCGTTTTCAATCAGCGCCACATCCGACGCAATAGCCAGCGCTTCCCGAAGCTGGTGCGTAGACAGAACAATGGTCGCGCCGCGCCCGCGCGCCTCGGTCAACAACTCGCTCAACATCGCTATCGCTTTATCATCCAGCGAGGTGAACGGCTCATCCAACAGCAGCACCGAAGGCTCATGCTGGAAGGTTCTTGCCAGCGCCAGCCGCTGCCGCATACCGCGCGAAAACTGGCGCACCGGCATCTTTGCCACGCGCTCCAGTCCTACTCGCTGTAGCCAGCGGGACACGCAATCCGATGCGTCTTCGAGCCCATGAACACGAGCGAAAAACGTCAAGTTCTCGGCGGCACTCAGGTCTTCATAAACGCCAATGCCATGGCCCAGAAATCCAGCGGCACGGCGCGCACCGCGCCCTCGTGGGGATTGCCCAAACAGGTTCACCTCACCTTGCTGGAAGGGTGAGAGCCCGGCCAGAATGCGAAGAAGAGTGGTCTTCCCTGCCCCGTTCCGTCCCAGCAGCGCACAGCATGAGCCGTGCCGGATGTCCAGCGTGATTTCGCGGAGCGCCGGATAGTCGCCGTAGTACTTCCACAATTTGCGAACCGCGATGGCGTCAGTTCCCATACGGCGAGCGAACCGGTGACGAGCGGTACAACACCACCAGTCCCAGCGCCAGAATTCCCAGTGCGATCCCGGCCAGCCACGGCAAGTGCGCGTAGATCTGAGGAAGGCCTTGCACAATCGCGGGTGAGTCGCTGTCCGGGCTGCCCGCATCCGGCGTTGTCGCCTCCGGTGGATGCAACGTTCCAACGCCCGCGATATCCACTGTGTACGAGGCGTTCTTTACGTTGTAGATGGTGGCCTGTGTCTTAGGCTCCACGCCCACGCTCTGGACATCGTTGCCGCTCAGCGTCACGCCGCTGGGAGCAATCAGCCGCAGCGGACTCAAGTTCAGCCCCTTGATGTTCTCCATGCGTCCGCGGAGCGTAAAGGGAGAACCCGCGGGAATGACATAGCCAATCTCAAACTGCGTCTCACCCGGCTTTACCGGATAGTTGATCTTGAACACGTCCGGCTGGTCGGTCTTCTCGGCCGCTCGGGGCAGCGGCATGCCCTGGGGGCCCTGCACCGTCACCTTCACCTGTCCATTCGCCGCTCGTGGCAAATAGAAGCGGAATGCGCCGGTCTGCTCGTTGCTGAAAGTCGAGGTCGACTGGTTCTGGAAGATAACGGTCTCATCCACCGCAATCTTGCTCGCATCCGGTTCAATCACCATGAACTGTTGGGCCGCCTGCACCACGGCCGGTGACTTGCTGGCTGCGTAGATATCCAACTCAACGCCAGAGGTTGGCGAAACCGGCGTCAACAGCTTGTTGTAGTTGACACCGTCGAATGCGGCCTGCAGCAACTGCGGACCACCGCCCGGTTCATCTTTTGCGAAGGCAAAATGTCCGCTTGCGTCGCTGGTTGTCGTGCCCAGCGTACGCATCCCGCCTTGTCCCGGCTTCACCAGCGTAATCGGAATGTTGGCGGCAGGCTGCCCCGTGGTCTTGTTGACAACAGTGCCGTCAATCGCGCCAAACGCCACGCGAACTAAAAACACAGTGGAAATAACAAGTGCGCGCTTCATGCAATCGCCTTCCCGCATTCGCCGCAAAATTTCAGCTCCGTTGGGAACTTAGCGCCGCAATGCGGACAAACCTTTGCGCCCTTGGTTGGCTGCTTCACTTTTTTCGCTTCGGTCCGCGCTGTGGATAAGCCTAAGCGTTTCACGGTTGCTTCCGTTTCGGCCAGGACCACCGCCAGCTCGCGCTGCAGGGCTTGCTTCGTGGATTGATAATCTTCATCCGACAACTTGCCCAGGCGGTACTCGAACTGCAAGTCGCGAAGGTTGTCGTATATCGCGTACTTACGGTCTTCCAAGTGCTGAATCGGAGAAGCCGGTATAGGGTCGGGAACATCTTGCGGTCTTATTGCGAGCGTATAAAGCAGCGCCGCAATGGCTACCAGGCAACTAAACGCAATAATCATTTCACCGGATGTTCGTCTTCCAGTTCCCTGTCAATCTGACTTTTGAACCGCTCCAACGTAGCCTTATCCACATCACTTAGTGGTACGGGTTCCTGCTTGTTCCGCTTCACCCATGCTGAGTAGATAAAGAAGCCGATTAGAAGCGCGATGCCGGGCATCACCCAGGTTACAATCGGCCAAACGCCTTCGCCCGGTGGCTGCGCTAAAGCAACAATCCCTTCTTGCTGCACAATCTGGCTCACAATCGCGTCGTCCGGCATACCGGCCTTCTGCATGTCGTAGATGCGGTGGCGCATCGGGTCGGCCGACTCGCATTTCAGCATCGGGCAATTGCCTACTGTATTGCGGCAACCCCCACAGCGGCAAGCCAGCCGTCCGCCCACGCGCGAAACTCCAGGAGTCAAATAAGAAACTGAATCCTGCGCAATAAGCCCGGCGATAGTCACCAGGAAAATGGCGACTAGTTTAAGACTTGACCGTCTCAACAGCCCTCGCAATTCCTACAACCTCCGTACGGGCGTATTGCAGCCGAATCTTCGATGGAATCAAACAAATCAAGCTGCCGGCCAACAATACCCAGTATCCGATCCAAATCCAGGAAACCAGCGGAAACAGATAAATCTGGAAAATCGCCTTGGTGTTATCCGGTGAGATTCCGGAAAAATTCACATACAAGTCTTCGTTCAGGCGACGCCGGATGCCAATCATGGACGCCTGTTCCTGGCTTGATTTATACAGCCGGATCTCCGGTTCCAAATTACCGAGCAAGCGACCGTTTGCACCAACGGCTATAGAAGCATGGCTGAATTGATAGTTGTCCGTATCGCCGTCATTCACGTTCAGCAGCTTCAGATCGTAGCCGGCAAAGCGCAGTGTCTGGTTCAATCCCATCTGCCGGGTCTCATGTTGGTTGAACGCGCTGCCGGTAAAGCCGATGAACATGAAGACAATGCCCATGTGAACGATGTAGCCGCCGTACCGGCGCGTGTTACGCCAAGTCAACTCCACCGCGGAGCGCGCCAGACCCAACTGCTCTTTCGCCTGGATTGCGCGTGAACCCTTCCAGAACTCGATGACAATGGTGCCCGCCACGAACGCGCAGAGGCCAAACGAGATAAGCGGCGCCACTTGGGTAATGCCCGCTGCCAGCAAGGCCGCCATTACGACTAAGCCGAAAACTCCGGGAGCTAAGAAGGCTTTCTTCAAGCTGCTCAACGAACTCTTGCGCCAGGCAATCAGCGGACCGACACCAGTCAGCAAGATTAGAAATAACGCGATCGGCACGTTTACTTTGTTGTAGTAGGGCGCGTCAATCGTCTCTTTCTCACCCGTTAGAGCTTCCATGATCACCGGGAACAACGTACCCCAGAGAACGGCGAAACAACTCGCCAGCAGAATCAGGTTATTGAACAGAAAGCTGGATTCGCGGGAAACCACGCTCTCCAGCTTCACTTCGCTCTTCAAATATTTAAGGTTCGAAATAATGGCATAGGTCACTAGCAAAGTCGCAGTCACCAGGAACGTGGTGAAGTAAGGCTTTACCGGACTCTGCGCAAACGCATGAACGCTCGACACCAGGCCGGTTCGCGTCAGTGTAGTGCCTAAAATGCTCAGCAGGAACGTGGCGGAAACCAGCACCATATTCCAGACCTTCATCATGCCTTTCTTCTCCTGCATCATCACTGAATGCAGAAAGGCAGTCGCGGTAATCCAAGGCATCAACGAGGCGTTCTCCACCGGATCCCAGCCCCAGTAACCGCCCCATCCCAGAACCGTATAAGCCCATCCCATGCCCAGCAAAACGCCGGTGCTTTGGAACAGCCACGTCAGAATGGCCCAGCGACGCGTGGTATGAATCCATGCTTCGCCCGGCTGCTTGGTCAATAAGGATGCCATGGCGAAAGCAAACGGTACGGTGAAACCGACGTAGCCGAGGTATAGAAACGGAGGGTGAATCGCCATGGTCCACCACTGCAACAGCGGACTCAATCCATTGCCATCGCCCACGTTGATAATGCCGCTTCCCAACTTCTCCACCTGGAACGGACTCGCGACAAAGGTGACCATGCCGACAAAGAATGCCAGCACCGTATTCATGATGGCGATGACCAGCGGCATCATCTCACGGAACTTACGACGGTTCGTGTAAGTAGCAATCGCCGAATAAGTGGAAAGCAGCCACGACCACAGCAGCAGCGAACCTTCCTGGCCACCCCACCACGCCGTGAACTTATAAACCGCAGGCATGGCCTTGTTGCTATGTCCCACGACATAAGCCATGCGGTAATCCCCGGTGATTAGCGCATAAACAAGCAGCCCTGAAGCCAAAGTCAGGAGTATCCAGATGGAGTAAACGGCACGTTCGGCGCTAACCGCCAGAAACGGGCGTTTGCCATACTTTCCCGCGAGCGAAGCCGCGACAGCAAATACGGCCAGGCAGAAGGCAACCAGAATTGAAAGCGCGCCTAGGTTTTCCATGTGGTTTGTGAACTACTGATTGGATGGCAACCGCAGGCTGCTGATCTTTTGTCCCGCCGATTCATGCGTCATATTACGCTGAGGCGTTTTCGGTTCGTATTTCGAAGCGCACTTGGCTTGGATCTTATTGGCCACAAAAGTACCGTCGGTACCCATCCGCCCGTCGGCCAGCGCCTGCGCGTTATCGCGGAAGGTATCCGGCAGCGGGTCCATGCCGCGGTAGACCACATTCAAGCTCTGGGCGCCCTGGTGGAGGACAAAGTTGACCTGCGTGCCCGATTTGACAATGGAACCGGGTTTTACATCGCCACCAACACGCAAGCGCTGACTCTGCGCCGCGTCGCCCATCTTCGCCAGTTCCGGAATCGTCTTGTAGTAGGTCTTGGTGTCGCTAATTCCACCCACCGCCAGCCAGACCAAGCTGCCGACAATCAAGGTCATGAGCAACCCGAACTTCACGTACGTATTCATAATGTATAGGAACCGCTTTAATTATATGACGCAGTAAACAAAGCGGGGTTCTAAACAAAAAAGGGCCCCGCCGAAGCGAGACCCACTCTTCCTCAAAATCTTTCCAAACCTAGGCTAATGCTACTTCCTCAGCCTGCAGACCCTTGGGGCCCTTCTTTACGACAAAAGACACCCGGGCACCTTCATCCAGGCTTCTGTAGCCGGACGATTCAATGGCTGAGAAGTGTACAAATACGTCTTCGCCATTCTCACGCGCAATAAAACCAAAGCCCTTCGAGGCGTTGAACCACTTAACTGTTCCAGTTTCTTTCATAATTCTCTCTTCTTTTCTACTGCGACCACTACCCATTCAAATCATTTGAGAATTCTGAAAGAAGCTTACCTCGGAAAGGTGTTGCGTACCGTGGAAATTCAAAAGCCGGACGGAGTCTTGTTCGCTTCCGAGAGTATAGCACTTTTACTAACAGCGCTATATCCCGGGCGCATTGTTGTTAAGACTGAACTTTGCGGATCACGCCACCGACCTTGGAGGCGGCGCGCTCTTCCGGAGTGGCCCGGATGAAATCCGACGTCGATTTAGCGGGAGGCTTCTGGGCCCTGGTACGAGCCGCGCTCGTCCCGGCGCCGCTCAGTGCTACTCGCTCATTAATTGCGCGGTTCTGAGCAATGCGCAGCGTCGTCTTTTCCTTCGGGGTCAATAAATGAAAGGGTTTGTTAGGGGTGATTTCATCTGTCATGATCGAGCTCCAAAACTATCGTCCTTCACCGGTCCGTCAGTGGTCTCTTCATTATTTGCAACAACAGGCTCTTCATCGGTGGATTCAGAGGCGGGCGGAGCGTTCTTTGCGGCCAAACGCTTTGCCATTTTCTCCTGCTGCTTCTCTTTGCGCTGCTGTTCTTTTTGACGCTTTTGAAAGGTCTGTGAACCACGACCAGGCATATCGTTTACTCCTTTGGAAGAAATCTGGACCCGCCGCGTAAACGCCTTTTTTTCAACCACTTCTAAGACATTAAGCTGCGGCCAGGCGGCACCCGGACGCTACTCGGATGTGGGCTTGTAACAATTCCAGTCTACCAGAGTTACGGCCCTATCGATCCGCGTAACAGCGTACGCGTTCTGTTTTGCTTAGGCGTTCGGGCTGAGCAACCAGCCCCCAAGGGACCAATTTTCCAGCGGCGGTTCGATGCTGGAGGGGAAATTGTGTATCTGTGGCGTCGATGCAGGGATGACCGCCCATTCATGTAGATAGGTTTCATTCCGGTTTCAGTTTAGAGCTTCGGTCGTCCATCAGCCGTTCCCTTCGCAGAAAGGCATCTAAAACTCTCTGGCGCATGTGTTCAGGGATGGGCGGCATCTCCATGTTCTGCCCGCCCGTGAGATAAAACGTTAAACGTTCGGCGGCAGAGAGCACGGACTGAGGCGTGCGGGTAGCTTCGACAAACGGTGCTAAAGCTTCCACGTATGAATAAAAAGGTATGTAGGGAAACTCAGTCTCTCCCCAATACTGCGTGCGATTGGAGACATGACTCATTAGCGGGTCGAACTCACGGGCGGCGGCTTGGCGGGCATCGTCCAGCATTTTCTTCTCGTTCCAATCCGCTCGCATCAAGGCGGGGTAGATGACGCACGGTTCATTGGTTCTCCCGTAATAAGCCGCTTTCGCTATCGTCGCTGCACCATCGATATTCTGGTAGTTCAAGCCGCAGCAAACGACGAGGACGTCCGGCATTGTCATCACGCATAGGCTGGAAACTTCACTGCTGCCGGGTTGCGCGTCGATGAGAACATAATCGTACTCTCTCTTGATCTGCTCGCGCATTAACTTCAGGAACTTCGCTCCCTGCATGCGGTCATAGAATTGGAACCAGCTAAATGCGTTGACCGTGGGCGAATAAGAAGGGCCGATCCGTCCGGCCCCGACAATATCGATCCCGCCGCTTCCCGGAAACTCCCAGTCAATTGGATTGCAATTGCGAAGAATATTGGAATACTTCTCCATCGGCGCTTTTGGTTCACGCGCGAGAATGTTAGCGTACTCGGCGAAGAAGTCGATTACCCCGGCCGTCTGCGACATCAACGGATCCAACAAAAAGGGAGCGAAGTAACGGTGCAGGCCGGGTGCGTCCAGGTGCCAGTCAATGACCAGGACTCGACGGCCGGAACTGGCCAGAATCCAAGCGACATTCGCCAGCGCCATGGTTCGTCCCAAGCCGCCCTTGTACGAGTAAAAAGTGATAATTTGACCATTCATGCGGGGCTGGGTAGACTCCCGTGCGGGTTACCAGGACCTTCGTCCGGTCCAGGAGCGAACTCATCGCCGGACGCGGTCGCATCAGGCCCAAGATCTTCGACTACAGTCTGACGAATGTTCTCACTGCGGATCTTAACAATGGCGTTGATGACCGCGTCGCGAAGCCTGGCGGCGGTGGTTATATTCTGCTCGTAGTAGCCGATTCCGGAGGGAGGTCTCCTGGTTGTACCTCGATTGAGCACTAATAACGCGCAATGCGACTGCAACTCGAGGGTTTTTGCAAATTCCGCCAAATCAGGGTTGTCCCCATCCATGACAACGATGAGAGTCGTTTTCGTCTGAGCTGTACGTCCAAGCAGGTCAGGCGTAATCGAAGTAAAGTCAACGCCTTGGGCACCCGCGTCCTTAGCCGCGTCCAGCACGATTGATTCCAACGATCGGCCGAAGAATAACAAAGAGCGAATCACACAGCTCACTTCGGCCACTCCGGGAGATACGCCCTTGAACGCATTCGGAAATGCCTCAGGTGAGGGAAGATTCGGTTTCTGCTCCAGCGGGCTCTCGCTGGCTATTCGAAGCAGCGCCGTTGCAAATCGCTGTATGACCTGACTGTACTCGTCGCGGTAGCGGTGCAGACGCATAATGTAAGCCAAACCCTGCTCGTCATAAGCCGGAATACCGAGTCGAGCATTGAGGCTCGCGAATGGGCCGGGCAATTCTTCAAGGGGTTTCCAAATGATGGGCAGGATGCCCCGCCCTCCCGATGAGCGCTGCAAAAAGAGGCTCACTTCCCTGCCGCAGTGCTCGCTTTCTAAATAGCCAGGCGACAGCAGGCAAATGGCGACCTTCGCCGATCTCAGCGGACTATCCGACCACACGTCACTCAAACCTCTTGAATCGTCAACGGCGTACCAGACTGATCTTCCCTGCGAGTTGCTTAGACGCGAGACCTCTTTATCCAAATCAAGCGCAAACTTTCCAAAGTAGCTGTCACGATCCTCACGACTATAGCTCAAATAAGCAAGATAGGGGATCGGCCGCTCCGACGTTTCCTGCGGAACTGCGGCCGGTAATGTCCTTTCCTCCGGCGTCACAGGAACCTGAACCAAGGCTACTGCTTGAGACGCCTCCTGGATATCCCACACAATCAGCGACCCATCATCAGACGCGCTTACAACGCGCAGACCGTCCGGAGTGAACACCGCGACGTTTACTACATCCGTATGACCTGTAAGATGAATCAAGCAGTTGCCGGTAGCAACTTCCCAGACCCGGACTGACCGATCCGCCGAAGCGCTTGCCGCCAGCCGCCCGTCGGGACTGAACGCGACGGATTGGATTTTGTCTGTGTGTCCTTCGAATGTACTTAAGTGACGTCCAGTGTCGACCTCCCAAAGCCGCAAGGTTTTGTCGGCCGACCCCGTCAGCAACCACTTCTCTGTAGAGTCGAGTACAACGGCGCTGATCTCGTCCGTATGACCGCTGTAGGTCATTCGCGCCGAATTAGCCAGAATGTCCCATTGGATGGCTATGCGATCATACGAACCGCTAATCGCATATCGTCCCTCCCGCGTGATGGTCAACGCCGTCACCGGCCCGCTGTGCTGACCCAGTATCCGCGAACTATCAAACTCGATGACGTTTACGTGTCCGGTGTCTGTTCCGTACACAACGATTCCAATCGCAGTTCCGGCGATGCTACGAACGGCCGGTGAGGCGATTGGCCCGGACCAGATACGCGGACCGGAGGCCAGTTTAAACATTTCATTGGTGCTTGCGATGAGAATCTCGTCTCGCAGTGTTGAGATGGCGCGAATTCCACTCGCCGGAGCCTGAAATCTTGTTTGCAAGCCAAACGAGCTCAAATCCCACTGAAATAGCCTGCCGCTGCTGTCGCCGCTAAAGAGAAGGTTCTCCTGTGCAAGGAGGTACAAAGCCTTCACAGCCACGCCATGATCGGTCAACCTGCTCGTCACATATGGTGACTGAATGGTCCGCTGCCTGAGAAACCGCGCGATGGTGGCCTGCCGCTGAATCGTCGGAATCTCTGGAAGCGGCAACAAGTTCCCTGGAGTGGCAATCCAGCCCGCCAGGGCCTCCATGCTCGCTAGCATTGATTGCGGGCGCCCCGGCGTATCGCCAAATACAGCCAAAATCTCCTCAAACGCATAGAACGGCTGATACTGAACGGAAACGCGGGACCAGTAATCATCGATAGAGCCCGGAAGGTGCCAAAGAAACCTGTCGAATTTTTCACGGGCAGCCGCCATGGCCGAATCCAAGCGCATCCTTTCTTCTTTCGCTTCCACTCGCGTGGGGACGGGAAGGATTCGAAGCGTGTGCTGGCCGTTATCATTCAGGCGCTGAGCATCTGCCGATTCAGCAACGGCCGCAGCGCCTTCAATGCTCTGTTTATTCAGGGTGAAGCAAATAACCAGCGTGTTTGGCATCTGGACCGTACAGATGCCGCTGGTATCGCTCACTCCAGTGCGGCTATCAATCAGGACGTAGTCATACCCAGCCATGCTGAGTTTTGCGGCCTCGAGCAAGAGACCGCCATCGAGCCGCTCATAGAAGTGCTGCCAGTTAAATGCGTTAACTCGGGTGGCGTAATCCACCCCTTGGCGGCCGGCCGGGACAAAGTCCAGAGTTCCCTTATCTGGAAATTCATATTTGAGCGAAGCCGCGTAATAAAGCAGATTTGCAAAAGGCTTGTACCAGTCCTTCTCCTTGTCTCCTGGTAACACCGCCTGTTCGGCGTACTCCAAAATGAAATCGATCAGCCCGTCTGTTCGCACCATCTCCTGGTCCGACAGGAATGGGTGAAAGTAACGATGAAGGCCTGGCGCTTCCAGGTCCCAGTCAATCACCAAAACCCGTTTGCCGTTGGCCGCAAGAATCCAGGCGACGTTCGCCAACGCCATGGACCGGCCGGTTCCTCCTTTATAGGAATAGAACGTGACAATTTCAGGCGTGTTCATCGGGGTGACCCCCCTGATGGGCTTCCCACTGTGGGCTGCCTGCTTGGGTCGATCCCTTGCGCCCGTGCGCTGAGAAGCAACTCGGGAGCATCTATCCCTTGACCTGGAGGCAGATCCGAGTGTTCGATAAGGCTGGCCCGCAGTTTAGCAATCGTTTTAGCCAGGGCGCTTTGCAGCGTAGGCTGCGACGTGATGGTGTCCACATAGTAAACCGACTTGCGAATCCCCGCGCGGTAGCGGAACGTCTGCGCCATCCGCTTGCGAAGAGTCTCGCCCGCGGCGCCGGCTCGGGGGTTCCATACCACCAGGACCGCGCTGTTCAGGTAATTGTGGTCGTCATAAGCACGCAGGTATTGCTCGTAACTGCTGACCTGAACTGAAACCGGGTCGACCACTAGAATGACGATCTGCTTCCGCTCCTCCGCCTCCTTCACTCGTTTGACAATCTGGTCGTCCACTGGCAGATCGTTGTAGATCAACTTATACTTACTGGCAGCCTGCATCGCCGAAAGGGCGATCGGATCGTCGCATTCCGGATGGAATGGTTTCCAGTACCTGCCATCGGGTGTTACGAACACAAAAGCGGCGTCCTTCCCACTCGGAGTTCCGCCCTTACTCTGAGTTTGGTTCGCGGCTGGAGGGGTGGCAGCGAAGGCGTTGGGAACGTTCTCGAAGGCCGGAAGATGCGGAAACTCGACGAGTGGACTTCGTTCACCTGCTTCGACAATCTTGTTGGCTAGCAAATCGAGGCATTTCTGATAGTCGTCTTTATGAATGCTCAGACGCATCAAGTAACGCAAACCGTGCTGGTGATAGTCCGCGGGAAGGTCAATGTGGTTGTTTTGATAGGGACTCAGCACGGCATGGGCTGAGCGAGAGGGCGACTCCCAGAGCAGCGGAAAGAAAGCGGTTGCCGAACCTGCTGCCGGTATTCGACTAAGGCATACCTGTACCTCTTTTCCGCAGTATTCTCTCGTAATGTACGTCGGTGAGCACATGCTCACAAATACGCGGGTGGAGCGTAGCGCCTCCTTAAGGCTTTCGTTCCACTTTTCGCCTAGTTCTATGTTGCTTTGGTCGAGGAAGCCCGCTTCCTCAATTGGCTTCTTCTTTCGCACTTCTTTGGCGAGATCCTCAAAGAACTTTTCGAGGTGCTCGTCCCAGTCAGCGCGAGCGTAACTGAAGAAGAACCACTTAGCCATTGGGAATACAGCTTAACAGAATGACATGAATTAACGTATCATCTCGTGACGTCTTGAAACGAAACGCTGGCGAGTGGCTGAGGCGCGCCCGGCTGCATCCAGAACCGACTGGGGTCGTCAAGCAATAAAGAGAAAGAGGCGCGTATGTCTGTTGAAAAAGCGATTCTCGAAGCAGTTCGCGCATTGCCTGTGGACAAGCAGCAGGAGCTTTTGGATCACGCCAATCGTCTGCGACAGGAGACTCCCCCCAAAAGGCCCTTTAAAAGTGTTCGTGGGCTTTGGTCGGATCTCGCGATCTCGCTGTCCGCCGAGGAAAGAGAAGAAAACCAACTAGAGATGTGGGACAACTTCCCGCGGGTCGCCCTCTAAGTGCGAGCGGTTGCCGTAGATACGCATACGATTCGTGTGGTATTTGACTAACGATCCAAGCTTATCGCCTTCAGCTTGTGAGGCACTGGACCTAGCAACAGCTGAGGGTCCAGGTAATCCACGTGCCGTCTGTATGCCTTGTCGAGTTGAACTACTTGGTTGATGAGACTGGCTGGAAACTTTGGTGGACGCAACTGCCCGCATACAATGACCGCGCACAGGCGCAGCTCCGGAATTGCTCAGTGCTTTTTGGACGTGGCCGCCCCGTTTAGCGGAAGTGCGCCACTCCGCCGCCGAAAAAGAACCAAAGCAGAAAAATAATTACCAAGACGCCGCCAAGTCCTATGCCGCCACGGTGGCCCCCATCGCCGATAGCCAACTCCCGACAACAAAAATAGGCAAAACAATCAAGACCAACAGCAACACGTTCGGTGGCACGGGTGAACTCTATCACCAACTGAGCACCGCTTGCGGGTGGTCTTACAAAGCCGACTTAATGAACGCCGGGAATTGTGGCTTCGTTCACCGCACGGTCATTTAAACTACGAACGCGTTCGAAGGCTTCTTTCGCGGCTGTCTTCTTGATCACCTCTAACTTAGTGTCAAGCAGCGTTCGCGGCTAGTCCGCGTCTACTTTGCAATACGACAAAAGCCGTGGTTAGCCGTGGGTGGTAGGAGTTGAGAGGTAGATCAAGAGTGCGGCGATCACGATCACGATCACGATCCAGAAAACTGTAATTTTGAGAGCCGATAATGGGGCATTATGTACGAGTCTCTTGGATACAAATTCGGCATCCTGAGCATCAAGCATTAACTTATCGTCGGACTGAAAAACACGCAAACGCCTCCGTCTTCCGTTGAACGATTCTGCGAATGAGCACGACATTTACCACTGCGCCGCTCGGCAGCTTTACGAAGTGCGAAATCGGAGCATTTGCCAACATTTGCTAAATCCTGAAGACGTCAAGAATATCAAGACATTTTGAAAACGCGAAGCCAGATGGGTCTCTCAGCCCAGCCTAAAACTGCTCAGCGTTACATGACGTGAGCGGCGGGATTCCCCTGCCCGGGCAGCAAGAGTTCACGCATTCCATTCCTTAGATCCGTGGCCACCTCGAAATAACCAATCATCATTTCATCCCAGCTCTGCGGCCCGAAGCGGACGAGTTTGGACGGGTCGGGATTCAGTGGATTGCCGGCCGAGTTGTCAAAGTGGGCGGTGCATTCGATGGTGGTTCCCGCGGGCAGTTTTAGCGGCTCTGCCAGATAGTAAGAAAGCTGCCAGCTGTAGCTGTAATGCGGAACATTCAGCAAAGTGGCGGATCGCCCGTCCGGGTAAACTACTCGAAATTCAAAAGATTTTCCGCGAAGGTGCATGTGCGGCAGGAGCGAAACCAGCGTTGCGTCCGCATGCAGCGTGATGCGCGCGTCCACCGCGTAATCCGGATCACCAGGCGGGATGGCAAAGCGAATATTGGCAGCCGCCAGCATCAGCACCCGCTGGCGCGGCGGTTCTTTGGACAGAATCAACCCGATGCGGCTCTTGTCGCAGCCCGCCTGCCCGTTGGTCGTATAGTGAAGCTGAAAAACCAGGTCGCTGCCTGCTTTGATGAGTTTGGCTTGGCCCGGCGCAAGCGTCTCAGGCATAGCGCCTGGGCCATAGCCGGCCAGGAACTCACCCGGCACGCCACCCATAGGGGCATGTGGATCCAGCGTGAACGGAATGCCCGCGGGTTCGCCCTCCAGCCACCTGGACCCAGGTTCACGCACGCTCACCACAATGTGATGAGTATGACTTCTGTCCCCTGCCCGCACCTCCGCCAGCCTCACCCATGTGTCCTGAGCGAAATGGGTCGGTGCGACGACATATTGATAAGGGATAACGCCGCTGGCCGGCACATTGAACCCATTCGCCATTTCGAAAACCAGGTCCGGCTGGCCAATATTCCAACCCTCCACCCACTTCACGGGCTGCGGCGCATCTTGCGGGTTGCCTGCCGGAGCGCCGGCCGTCACCCAATCGGCAATCGTTTGAATATCTGTAGCGGGCAAACTCCGATCGTTTGCAAAGTGCCCCACCGCCGGATCGGCAAACCAGGGGGGCATCTGCCTAGTGGTCACCGCCTGCCGAATGGCCTGCGCCCATTGCTTCGTAACTTCATAGTCCATCAAAGGCATGGGGCCCGGTTCACCCTGGCGATGGCAGGACTGGCAGTGCGCCTGTAACACCGGCAGTACGTCGCGATAGAAAGTGGGCGAAGCGCCACAACCGGCCGCAGCGCAAAGAAATAAGGCGAGGAATCTCAAGTCCGCAGTGTACATCCGAAAACGGGACTTAGCTCATTAAGAAATAAGTTCCCCGGCAGATCAATTCGGCCGGCCCTGTCAGGAGAACGGTTTCGTCCCAACGAAGATTTAGACTTCCGGCAGGTGTCCGAACTTCGACCGGGCTTGTCACATGGCCTCGCAGGATCGACGCGGTCGCAGCCCCTGTTGAGCCGGTTCCTGAACTTCTGGTCTCCCCGGCTCCGCGCTCGTAAAATACGGCCTCGATTGCGTTCGGATGAATCGTCTTTACGAGTGACACGTTGCTGCGATTTGGAAAGCGCTCCAAACCCTCGGCCTCAGCCGCGATTTTCCGCCAGTCTCCCGGAAACTCGTCCACGAAGATGACGCACTGCGGGTTGCCCACATTCAACAGCGCTGCATCCCAGGTTCGGCCGCCGAGCGTGAGCGTTGTCCGAAGATCCTCTACGCGGGGAAGGCCCATGTCCATTTCAAACAGGAAGCGGCCGCCGTCGCGATGCTTCAGTTCCAGGCGTTTTGGACCAGCAATAGTAGTGATGACCAGATGTTGCGCTGTGGTGTGCCCTTCCAGGTAGGCGAAGGCTGCGGCGCAACGCGTGCCGTTGCCGGATAATTCGGGTTCGCTGCCATCCGCATTGAACAATCGGGTTCGCAGTCCATCGGGCGTGCGCCACGCCAACATCCATCCATCGGCGCCCACCCCGGTTGTTCTGGCACAAATGCGTCTGGTTATTGCCGGAAGATCCAAAGAGGGAAGCGTATCGCCCCAGGTAATCAGAAAATCATTTTCGTCTCCATGCAGTTTTGTGAACGGAATCTGTATCATTTGGCAACCTCCAACTCGCGGCGACGGTAAATCAACAGCGCCGGCGCGCCCTCTACTTGAATTTTTTCGACGACATCATAGGAACCGGCCGCAGCGACGCGCTTTGAGAGCTTGTCTCCTTCCTGCGTCATGGCCCATTTTGCTTGTCTGACCAGGCCGCTCGGCATGGTGTTGGCGAACCAGGTGGGACCATTGCCCTCATGCAGCGTTTCTTTCAGCGGTATCGCCGCTTTGCCGAACACGCCGGTCATGTCGCCAAACTCTGTCAGCACTCCCTCGCCGGTGTGGTATCGCTTGCCAAAGTAAGACGCGGCCTGGGTGGTCCAGCCTCGCCTCGATACCGAGTTCCTTTCCGATTCTTTCCAGCAAATCCAGCCATCCGGATTCGGCTTTAGAATCCAGGGCAACATGGCCAGCAAGGGAATCATGACGGCCCAGCGATTTAGCCTGGCCGGGATCTTGTCCACGAAAGCGCCGCTCGCAAAGGACATCAAAACGACCACAGCCAATCCATAGCGGCTGTTGTAGTAACCAAACGGCCAAAGCCACGGCAAGTAGATGGGCGTTGAGGAACTATGCACACTCCACACATAAAAGATGGGCGTGAGGGAGAGGAAAAGCACGCCAAGCCACTGCCGGTTGAAGACGGCCACAATCAGACCGATAATTCCCAGCACCAGCAAGCCATTGCCGCAACACGCGCGGCCGGCTTCGAAATAGTAATGAATAGCCGCGGGCCAATCATGAAAGCCTGGATAAGGCTTGTGCGCCTGGATGGCCGCCGCCGAATAGGGGCCGTTGTAGAAATCGAGGGCATTACCTGTTTCGTACCAGTTATGCGCCACCCAATAAACAGGTGCGAGCGACGCCAAGGCGCCCGTTGCGATCAGCACTAGGAATTTGTGTTCGCGCGCGACAGCAGCCAGGAATACGGCAATGAAGGGAATTAAGAACCAACCGTCATAACGGGTCAGGCTCATCCACCAACTGGCGAAAACGGCCAGGAATATGTATGCGGCGTTCTGAGTCCGGCGAAATTGGAGGATGGCAAGCAGGCAGGCAGTCAGACCCAACACGAAAACAATTTCGGTCATCGTAATGGCCGAGAGATACAAGACGTTTGGATTGAGCACGAACGCGAGCAGGACAACCCCTGCCGAGAAGGCGCTGTTGTAAGCCAGTTTAGCGGCAGAATAGAGGCAAAGGCCACCGAGCACGAAGCAGATGCCTACCGGAATGGTTCCGGCTAAACCGCTGGACCAAAGAGAATCACTTTGGACAAAGGGCAGACAGATGATATGAAGAACAGGGAGCCAGACGGTTCCCAACTGGTCATAGCCGGGTGTCCGCGAATCAAAAAGACTGCGGCTGATATTCAGATGGGCCTGCGCATCACCGTAGTAAAGCAAATAGCCGCGGGTAAAGAAGTACCATCCCGCGGCCGCTGAAAGCAGGGCCAGAAAAACTGTTACCGCTGAGACCTCAAGGAAGCTAAAACGCGGTGAACTTCTTGAATTCGTCAAATCGCTCGTCGATTTCTTCGCGCGTCAGGGACCGGAATCGCTCCACGCCAAAATCCTCACAACAGAAACTGCCCATCACAGATCCGTAAATGACTGCGCGATGCAACTCCGTCTTATCGGCGTTGCCATTGTGCAAATCGAACCCGCGACCGGCGAGGTATCCGACAAATCCACCCGCGAAACAGTCACCCGCTCCGGTGGGATCAAAGACGTCTTCCAACAGATAGCCGGGAACCATGAACATGGAATCTCCATGAAACAGCATGGCGCCGTATTCGCCGCGCTTAATAATCAACGCCTTCGGGCCCATGCTTAGAATCTTTTGCGCGGCTTTTTTTAAGTTGTTCTCGCCTGAAAGCTGGCGGGCTTCAGAATCGTTGATTAGCAGGAAATCCCAGCCTTTTATGGTTTCCAGCAATTCATCCAAGTTGTTATTCATCCAGTAGTTCATGGTGTCGCCGCCCACAAACCGCAGGTTCCGCAAATCCTTTTGAACGCCAAGCTGTAGTGCGGGCTGAATGTTCCCGAGGAACAGATACGGCAAATCCAAATACTTCGCCGGTACCTTGGGATTGAACTCCGCGAACACATTCAGGTCAGTTTGCAGCGTGGTCCGGTGGTTCATGTCCTCCGAATACACACCCGACCAGAAAAACGTTTTTCCGGGAACCTGTTCTAAGCCCTCGAGATCGACCTTTTTGCTGGAAAGAAAAACTTTATCTGCATCCGCAAAGTCTTCGCCGACCACGGCAACAATGGAGGTATCAGTAAAGTAACTGGCACAGAGCGCAATGTATGTGCAAGACCCTCCTAAAATGCGCTCGCGTTTACCGTGCGGCGTCTCGATCGCGTCGTACGCCACAGATCCAATCACAACTAATGACATCGCTTAGCATTGTAACCGCAGGCGCCCGTTAGAATGAGGTGTTGGGCATCCATAACATATTTCTTCAAAAGAGCTTTGATCTCTTTTTTATAGGCCTTGGTGTGCTTTCGCAGGTGTATCTGGCCAAACGCTTCAAAATCGCTCCAGTTATTTCCCGGCTAATCACTTACAGCTACCTGATTGCCTGCCTCACTTTGAGTTTCGAGCTGATTAAGGATCCAGCGCCGCCCTACAATTTCTACCAGGCGATAGTTGGAAGCGGTCTGACGTTTTTTGGTTGGCTCACCACCTTTGCGGCCGCTGTCGTCTACCTGCGTGCTCGCGTTCCAGAACCCTTTTCGCAGCAAAGACGGCAATTTCTTAATGCCGGCGCGGCCGCCCTGTGCGCCGCGCCTGCGATAGCGCTAACAACCGGCATTATCATCCGCAAGGATTTCCATGTAAAAGAGTTTGACGTGAAGATTGCGGGGCTGCCGAAAGATCTTCAGGGTCTGCGCCTTTTGCAGCTCAGCGACATTCACATGGGGACATATTTCTCAGCAAACGATTTGCGACGGGTGGTAGACGCCAGTAACGGTTTGCGTGCTGATTTGGGATTTATTACCGGCGACCTGATTACGGACAAGCAAGATCCCCTGGACGACTGCCTGCTGGAGTTGAAACGGCTAAAAGTAGCATCGGGGCTTTGGGGCTGTCTGGGAAATCATGAGAAGTTCGCGAAAGTCTCTAATTACGCCACCGTTCAGGCTCGAAAACAAAATTTGTTCTTCCTTCGCCACCAGGCACAGACGCTTAAATTCGGAGACAGCCGCATCAATCTTGTCGGGGTGGATCATCAGTACAAAGATGAGGTTTATCTGAAGGGCGTGGATAAGCTGGTTAAACCTGACGAATTCAACCTGCTGCTCTCGCATAACCCCGACGTCTTTCCGGTGGCCGCGAAGCAAGGCTTTCAGTTGACCCTTTCCGGACATACTCACGGCGGCCAGATCAACATTGAAGTGGCGCATACGAATTTGAATATTGTGGATCTGGTGACGCCGTATACCAAGGGCCTCTATGAAAAACCTGGTTCGTCACTGTACGTCACCTCAGGATTGGGCACCATAGGCGTGCCGGTTCGTTTAGGTTCGCCGCCCGAAATCACACTAATACGCCTGTGCGCATCCTGATTCTGTCCGATATACACGCTAATTACTACGCTCTGGAATCTGTACTCGCAAGCGCTGAGGGGCAATACGATCAGGTTGTGTGCTGCGGCGATCTGGTGGGTTACAATCCGCATCCGGACCAGGTGACTGATTGGGTCCGCGAACATTGCCGAACAGTGATTCGGGGCAACCATGACAAGGTTGTGGCTGGTTTTGAAAGTCTGGAGTGGTTTAACGAAGTGGCGCGCACGGCAGCGTGCTGGACCATGGACAACATGCAGCCCGCGAACATCGCCTATCTGGCAGATTTGCCGCAGGGTCCGGCCGACACCGCGAATTTTAAGATGTGCCACGGTTCGCCCTCCGATGAGGATGAATACGTCACGAACGCAACAGAAGCCGCACCGTGTTTCAGTGAATTTGACGGCAGTCTTCTCTTCTTCGGCCACACACATCTGCAAGGCGGCTTTGCGAATACGCGCAACAAAACGCTGATCATTCCCGCCGTGAAGAAGAAGGATTGCGAACTGGAGTTTCAGCTCCAGGCAGACACGCAGTACATGGTGAATCCGGGCTCCGTGGGCCAGCCTCGGGACGGAGACCCGCGAGCCGCCTATGCGATTTATGAGACGGAAGACAGGGTTGTGGCGCTGCGTCGAGTGACTTATCCGATCGCGAAGACAATAGCCGACATTCGCGAGGCCGGGTTACCGGATGTCCTGGGCATGCGGCTTCTGCACGGGCTCTAGGGGTTCAATCTGTATCAACGGATTGCGAGTGGCATCGGCCGCAAAGAAAGCCTGCAGCCGGTTTGCCGCCGCCATTCCCACTACTTTCGCGAGGTCTTCTTTGCTCGCCTGCTTGACGCGCTCAAGACTCCCCAGGGTCCGTAAGAGTTTTTCGACAGTTTTCTGACCCACTCCGGGCACATCGTGGAGTTCAGAAACCATGCGCTGCGCATTACGCCGCGTTCTGTGAAACGTAACGGCGAAGCGGTGAGCCTCATCGCGGATGGTTTGAACCATGTGCAGCATGGGAGAGAACTTATCCAGAATGATGGGTTCGTCCTCCTGGCCCAGAACATAGATCCACTCATCGCGTTTGGCAAGAGAGGCCAGCGGCTGATCTGTAACCCCGATAGCTTCCAGCGCATCTGCGGCGGCATGCAATTGCCCTAATCCGCCGTCCACTAAGACCAGGCTGGGAAACTTCTGCTTCTCTTCCAGCAGTCTTGAATAACGGCGCGTGATAACTTCCCGCATGGATGCAAAGTCGTCATTGCCCACCACGGTTCGAATAATGAACTTGCGGTAATCCGACTTCTTCATTTTGCCGTCTTCCCAAACCACCATACTGGCCACTTTGTCTGTGCCCTGAATGTGTGAAATGTCGAAACATTCAATACGGTTGGGAGGCTCCGGCAGATTCAGTGCATCCTGGAATGCTTCCTGGACCGCCTTGGAGGACGGCTTCATCACGCGGAAGCGCTGATCAAAGCTATGCTTCGCATTGGTCTCAACCAGCGATAGGAGCGCCTTCTTAGAGCCGCGATGCGGTGTGGAAATTTCCACTCGCCTGCCTCGCTTCTCAGACAAGTAGTCTTCAATTTCATCGCGCTCTTCGATCTCTACAGGAACGTGAATAAATCCCGGTATGTAGGCGTTGTCCAGATAGATCTGCTTCAGCAAAGCATCGAAGAACTCACCGGGCTGGAATTCATCCTGGTCTTCCCAGAAGAATTCGCGCCGGTCCACAATCTTGCCGTTGCGCAGGTGGAACAAATTGACGGCCACCATGGGCGGCTCGGCATGATAGGCCAGGATATCGGTGTTGTCGCCCTCGGCGGCAGCCATCTTCTGCTTCTGCTCCATCTCCCGGACGGTGGTGACCAGGTTGCGAAGGCCCGCGGCCTCTTCAAAGCGCATGTCTTCAGCGGCGGCATTCATGCGCTCGTCCAAATCGTCCGCCAGATCTTTGTGACGTCCTTCCAGAAACAACTTCACGTCGTGAACGGCTGCCGCGTATTGCTCGTCGGTAGTTAAGCCCGGCACGCACGGCCCTAAACAGCGGTGAATGTGATATTGCAGGCAGGGATGCGTGTGACGCCGCTGAAAATCGATTTTGCAGGACGGCACTTTGAAGTGCCGGTGGATGAAATGCACCAGACGGTGGGCCAGGTTGCCGGGAAAAAACGGGCCGTAATACGCGGCGCCGTCTTTCAGAATTCGCCGCGTGACGTAGACGCGAGGGTATTTTTCGTTCGTCAGCTTGACGTACGGGTACGTCTTGTCATCGCGCAGCAGTACGTTGAAGCGCGGCTTGTATTGCTTGATGAGATTGTTCTCAAGAGCGAGGGCCTCTTTGTTGTTATCAACCTCAATAAAATCGATGTCGCGGGCTTCCGCAATCAGTCCGCCGGTCTTAGCCTCGGCTAAGCGATCTTCATTGAAATAACTTCGGACCCGGCTGCGGAGGTTTTTCGCCTTACCGACGTAGATAACCTTGCCGCTACCGTCTTTATAGAGATAGACCCCGGGCTGGGTGGGAAGCTGCGCTACTTTCTCACGAAGGTCCATTATCGGCAGCTATACTTTTATTGTGGCACGAGCATTTGGAGCCTCACTCTTTAGTGAACGCGCACAACGCCTGGCGCGGAGGCTCGGCGTTTTGGGCCATGGCATTTTCTCTGGTGGACGAGCCGAGCACCGCGTGGCTGTGCTGCTCCTAATCTTGTCTCTCATGGCTGGCATTCAGACTCAACAGCTAAGAGCACAAGGGCAACAACAGACTACGCCTCCGAAGCAACAACAGTCTCCGACGCCGGCTCCGGACGAAGCGAATCCGCCTGAAGAAGACGAGGCCCTGATTCCGGAGAAGGTGCCGCTGAATCCCATGGAAGCGGAGCGAAGTATCAAGGTCGGGACTTTTTATATGCACAAGGGCAAGTTCCGCGCGGCGCTGGAGCGGTTTGAACTGGCGAGCAAATACAATCCTGGATCGGCTGATGCTTTCTTCAAAATCGGTGAGGCGGAGGAGAAGCTGAAGAATACGGATGCGGCGAAGCTGGCGTTTGCGAAGGTTATTAAGCTGGCGCCAAATACGAAGCTTGCGCAGGAAGCCGAGAAGAAGATGGGGAAGAAGAGCTAGTTGTTAGCGACATTGGCTGTTCAATCTTGCCCGTTTTTTAATTCACTCCTATAGATCATGGCCAACTCTGACGGCGCTGTTGTGCCTCTTATCGAAAGCCGAATCTTTCTGATCCGCGGCCAAAAAGTCCTGCTCGATTCGGATTTGGCCAATTTGTACGAGGTGGAAACGGGTGCGCTCAATCGTGCGGTCAAGCGGAACTTAGCCCGCTTTCCTGAAGACTTCATGTTTCAGCTTTCCGCAGAGGAAACGAAAGAGCTATTGAGATGCCAAACTGGCATCTCAAACGAAGCCCGCGGCGGTAGACGTTACCGGCCGTATGCGTTTACGGAGCAGGGTGTTGCCATGCTCTCGGGAGTTTTGACCAGTCTCCGCGCCGTCCAGGTGAACATTGCCATTATGCGAACTTTCGTCCGCCTTCGCCACATTTTGGCCACTCATGAGGAGTTGGCTCATCGTCTGGACCAGCTTGATTGGCGGCAAAGTGAGCAGGAGCAAAAGATCGAGTCGGTCTTTGCGACTATCCAGCAATTGATTGAAGCGCCTTCTAAGGAACCGGAGAAGCGCCGCATTGGGTTCCCTCCACTGATGCGCGTCTAACCAACATATAGATAGGTGGAGGGGTTATTTCTTGCTCCGTTTTTCGTGTGCTCGCAACGATCGAGTGAGCGAAGCAATTCCCTGCTCCCACTCCGGCCATAAATCAACATAGTGAACCTGGCTGGCGATCTGGTCGGGCACTTCGCAGTGGTCCAGGCGCAAGGGGACGAAGAACACCTGCCCAGGTGGAATGCGGGTGGCGACGTGCAGGGCGTAGGCCAACTCTGATTGGAAATGTCCGCGCTTCAGGGCTGAGCGCGAGGAGAAACAGCCGACAAAGTAGTCGGACAATTCAATGGCACGCTCGATAGCGCGCGGCCAATTCTGCCCTGGCAAAAGGTTCTCCGCATCCATCCAGGGTTCGAATCCGGCATTTTGCAAGGCCTGGTAAAGGCGCTTGACGGATTGCCTGTCTTCCTGCGCATAGGCTAGAAACACACGGGTTCTGCCATTGCGTTTGAAAATCAGCTCTCCGTTGGCGTCGAGTTCGAGAGTACCAATGCCATCTATGTCAACGGCGACGCCTTCCCGCAGGCAATCCTCAATCAGTTCACGGACGGACCCGATGAGCGCCTCGTCCTTCACTTTCTCCCCTTTGCCTGGATTGACGGCAGGTCTCCATCCTTAGTTTTGACCTTGGGTTGGCGGGATTCTTTCCAAAGCTTATAGATCAGGTCGTCGAGTTTGTCCGCGGCAGCTCTGCGGGATTCGCGTGATCGCCGAGCGAGGCGTTCCGCCAATTCTTGCTTATCCATGCGACTTCAGGTTAGACAGGGTTTGGTAGGCGGTTGGATTAGCAAAGTTGCGCGCTGCGGGTAAGTTCAAGACTGACAGTCGATTAGAAGCGCAAGATTTTTGGGGAGTTTTGTGAACGCCTCGCAGAAGATGGTCGGCGCGGATTTTGCGGAAAACAAGCTATCGAGCGAGTGGGAGTTGTGCGCGATATGGCGGGCGAAGCGTTGGTCTGGGGGGACCGGTAGCGCGGCGACGGCAGCGGCAAGCGATACCTATCACGCTGACGGCGCGCTGTAGCCAGCGCCCTACTGCTGGTACTTGTGGTATCGAGCAGATTAGATCCAGGATTGTCCCAGGCCGATTATCTTGAACCGAATAATACTCTTTCTTGCTTGTTTGTTGACGTTACGTGAGGCCGCCGAGGCACAGTATCATTCCCATCGCGCTTTATACCGTTTTCCTCGCTATATTATGTTTCGAGCCCTGATTCGAGCGAGAGGTACTTGGTGGTAGGCGCCCAGGATCTGTCCCTATTTGAGGCGCTTAGCTATTTGCCTACGTCAACTACTAATCAGCAGTTCTCAAACAACCTAGTTCAGCTCGCGCCTGGTCAATACTTTTCAAATGTTTATCTTCTTTCACCTGCAGAACTAAGCGGTAATTTCAGCGATATTCTTCCGCTACAGCTTATTGATCCAACCACAAATCTTCCTTTTCCGAATAATATAGTCCCCGCAAGTCGGCTGGGATCCTTCTTTGCTTTCCTGGTGGGGCCACTTGCTCAGGCGAGCGTTCCGTTAAATTTTGTTCCCGCGCCACCGTGTCGCGCGGTAGATACGAGAACGCCGGACTATGTTTTTGGCGGCCCCTATATTGCGGGGAATACTTCGCGAACCTTTGCGCTTCCCTATTCCGGTTGCGCAATTCCAGACACCGCTTCAGCTTACTCGTTGAATATAACTGTCGTACCTCATGTTCCGCTTGGCTATTTGACAGTATGGCCGAGTGATGAAACACAGCCACTCGTGTCGATACTGAATTCTGATGGGCGCGTGAAGGCAGATGGCGCGATTGTCAGTGCGGGAGTAAATGCGGCCATCAGCCTGTACGCCACGAATGACACTGATGTTGTTATCGACACGAACGGATACTTTGTTCCTTCTTCAACCGGAACAGGACTCTTCTTCTATCCATTAGTGCCTTGTCGCATTTCGGATACCCGATACGTGAATGGTCCGCTTGGAGGGCCAAGTCTTGCCGCAAGCCGGGAGCGAGATCTTCCCGTGCTTGCGTCGAGTTGCGGCGTGCCCTCTTCGGCACAGGCATATTCGCTGAACATTACAGCGGTTCCCCAGCAGGAGCTTGGGTACTTAACCGTTTGGCCGACCGGCCTGGACCAACCTTATGTCTCAACGTTAAACGCACCAACCAGAGCTGTGACGGCAAACGGGGCCATCGTTCCAGCCGGTTCAAGTGGCGATATTGCAGTCTACCCAAGCAACAACACTGACGTGATAGTCGATGTCAACGGGTATTTTGCTGATCCCGCTTCCGGAGGTTTCCATTTTTATACAGTTCGCCCATGCCGCGTACTTGACTCTCGGGTCACCGTACCAGGACAGCCCTTTACGCCTGGCGCCGGTGAGCCGTTCAGTGGTGTGCCCTCCATTCCCATCCAGGGCTTCTGTGGCGTTCCGTCTAACGCCTCAGTGGTTGTTGTGAATGCGACGGTGGTACCAAATTCTGAGTTGGGATATCTCACGTTATGGCCCTTGGGTGCAGCACAGCCACTTGTATCGACACTCAATGCGAGCGATGGAGCGGTCACATCAAACATGGCTATCGTTCCGATGGGTAACGGCACGATTCAAGCATTTGCATCAAATTTGACGCATTTGATTTTGGACGTAACCGGGTACTTTGCTCCTTAAGGCGTAGTGACAGACGAAGGAGTAGCCGCAGAGCGGGAGCCTGGTAAGCTTTGCCAGCGCCGTTATTCGCCGCGCAACACTTCCAGCGGTCTTTGGCCCAGGATTCTAGCACTTGCCAACCAGCCAGCAATGTTGGCGATTACAATTGTGCCGATGACGCAGTAAAGCAGAGATTGCCAATCGAAATCGAAACTTGTCTCAATGAACTTGTCGGCCACCACACGGGTAAAGGCGTTCGCCAGAATGCCGCCCATGAGTCCGCTGACGGCGCCTAAGAGCGAAAACTCCACGGAGAAGATACCCGCAATCCGGCGCTGGGTGCCGCCCAAGGCTTTTAAGATGGCCACTTCCCGCACGCGACGATAACGCGTGCCGGCGATGCTTGACGAGAGAATGATGACGCCGGCGATGATCGCAAACAGGGCCAAAAAGCGAATCACGACCGCCACCTGATCAACGGCTTCCTGGATGCGGGCCAGGATTTCCGCCAGATTCATGACTGTCACCGTAGGGAACTTCTCGAAGATGGTTTCTTCCACTTGCGGTATGTACGCCGGATTCACATGCGCGGCGCCGTAGTAGACCACCGGCATGCCGTTCAACGCACCTTGCGGAAACACCAGGTCATAACGAACCGGCGCGCTTCGTTCACGCCGGAAAACCGCCACCAGCGGCGCTTCCACCACTTTGCCGGCCATCATGAAGCGAAGCCGGTCGCCGACGTTAAGATGAAAATCGCGTTGCGCCTGTTCGGAAACCGCGAGCTCGGGCGCGACAGCGGACGGATTCCACCAGACGCCACTTTCAATCACGATTCCGTTTGGAACGGCCTTGGCAGTGGTGATGCGAACCGTCTGAAGCTGATCTTTGCGTTGCTTTGTCAGGTGCAAGTCATTGGTCGGAATGCCATTCTTGGCGGTCATGCGCGAGACGAGATAGCCGACCAGCTCCACTTTGCCGGTCACGCCCGGCAAGGCTTCAATGGCGGATGTGACGGCCGATGAATTGCGGATATCCAGCAGGAACAGATTCCCTTCGCGGCCGGGCCCCTCGCTGTTCACCTGACGCAGCACTGTCTTTTGAACAAGGTAAGTCATGGCAGTGAACATGACGCCCACGCCGAGGGCCACCAACACAGCTTTGGCCTGATTGCCTGGACGATACAGGTTGGCAAAGCCATGCCGGAAAGTTGACGGCAGCGACCGGCCACTGGCGCGTACGACCAAACGAAGCAACCACAATAGAAGAGCCGCCACACCTAAGAGGAGCAGAATACTGACGGTGAGTCCGGCGACAAAGTAGGCGGCCATTTTTATAGATCCGCTGAGCCAAAAGGCGATTCCCCAGAACCCGGCGCCGATGGCTGCGACGCCCAGCCAAACCGGCAGCGAATCTCTCCACTGCTTCAGCTTGCTTCCGTTTTCGTCCCCCATATTGCGGCGGAAGACCAGGCTCGGCCTGACGTTCCGAATGCTCAAGAGCGGCGGCAGCGTGAACAGCAAGGTGGCCAAAACTCCGACGGCAATCCCTTGCAAGCTGAATGACCAGTCCCAGCCCACTTCCGGGAGCATGGTAAAGATCTTCTGCATCAGGATGGGGAAGGCTTTCTGGACCAGGGCGCCCACTGCTACACCGATAAACCCACCCAACAAGCCGAGCATGAGCGTCTGAATGAGATAGATCTGAATGATCTGCGAAGCACTCGCGCCCATTGCCTTCATGACCGCGATGGTGTCCAAGCGTTGTTGCAGATGCGAGTACATGGCCATGGCCACACCCAGGGAGCCGAGAATCAGCGCAATCAGACTAATGAGGCTCAAGAATGTCGTAGTGTTGTCGATGGCCTTGCCGACGTTTTCGCTGCCGTCGCGGTAGTCGCTGATGAACACGCGGCGGAAGTCCTGCTGGATCGCGCTCTTGAAAGAATCGAGATCTGTCCCCGGCTTCAGACGAAACAGAAAACGCTGCGCGGCACGGCTACCAAATTGAATCAGGCCCGTACGGTCTAAACCCTGGCGCGTCATGATGACCCGCATGCCAGGTCCAAAGCCGGAGGCCAAACGATCCGGCTCCGCGGTAACCTGGCCGGTGATGTGGAAGTCCTTACCGCCGACCCGGATCACATCTCCCACATGGACTTTAAAGCGGATCAGCAGTTCATCTGAGACGACGGCATCATCGTCGGTGGCGAGCAATTCAGCCAGCGGCTTATCCGGCTTCAGGCCGAGCTTCCCATAATACGGGTAGGCGTGCGGATCCACGGCTTTCACGGAGACCATCTGCGGGAAGCGCTGGGTGGCGGCTCCGGCCATGGAGACGGTTTCGGTGACTCGCGTCAAAGCGCCGTGCAAGCTGCCGAGAGCAGCCATCTGCCGTTCCTGCTGCGCAGTGGGATCATCCCATATTTGTGCCTGCACGTCCGCCGCAATCAATTGCTTCGCGTTATGCAACAGCATCCCGCGGAAACCATAACCGAACCCTTTTACTCCGCTGAGCGCAGCTACGCCCACGGCTACGGCCATCACAACGAAGGCGAATTTGCCGGGTGTGGCGCGCAGTTCGCGCACTGCCATTTTGGTTGCGGTTCTGTAGAACACTTATGCCGCTACTGCCTCATCACTCACAATTCGACCGTCGGTCAGCGTGATGATCCGGTCCGCGTGGCTGGCCAGTTGCCGGTCATGGGTGACCAGCACGAGCGTGGTCTTGTCCTGACGATTTAATTGAATCAACAAATCCAGGATGTGTTTGCCATTCTCGCTGTCCAGATTGCCGGTTGGTTCATCCGCCATCAGCAGCGGCGGCCGGGTAATGAATGCACGGGCCAGCGCGACGCGCTGCTGTTCGCCGCCGGATAACTGCACAGGATAGTGATGACTGCGGTTGCGGAGACCTACACGGTCCAATAGGTCCAACGCGCGTTTTCGTTCCGCGTTCACACCGCTCAACTCGGCGGGAAGAAGGACGTTCTCTTCGGCCGTGAGTGTAGGCACTAGCTGATAAGACTGGAACACGAAGCCGATCTTCTGACCGCGCAACCGCGCGAGCGCGTCTTCTTTGAGGTTGCTGATTTCCACGCCGTCCAGCTTGATGCTGCCGGAAGTCACCGTATCCAAGCCCGCCAGCAAACCGAGCAGGGTACTCTTGCCGCTACCGGATGCGCCCATAATGGCGACGAACTGGGTTTGCGGCACACTGAAGCTCAGGCCTTTCAGAATTTCCACGCGACTGACGGAACTTTCGATGGTTTTGGTCAGATCACACACTTCTATTACGTTCTTCAGCGTTCAAACCTCGTCATGTCAATTTAGAAGGGTGAGACTAGTGCGGCCCTTCTTCATTGTTGCAGTACTTTTTCCAATCGCCCTGCTGACGATTGGATGCTCGCAACACAAAGAACGACGTCCTGAACCCGAGCAAAGTTCCGCACCCGCCGCCCTGCCGGCTCCCATTGCCGAGACCGATGGACGACCGGTAATTGTGGCCTTTGGGGATAGTCTGACGGCGGGAGTTTCCGGCCGAAGCTACCCCGAAGCTTTACAAAAGTTATTAGACGACAACGGTTACAAATACAGGGTTGAGAACCAGGGTGTCAGCGGCGACACCACGACCGACGGGCTGGCCCGCATCGAGAACGTCATCGCCGCGCATCCAGCGCTTGTGCTACTGGAATTCGGCGGGAACGATGGGTTGCGCGGTGTTCCGGTGGACGCAACGCGAGATAACCTCTCGCAGATGATTGAACATATTCAGGCGGCGAAAATTCCGCTTATGCTGTTAGGCATCACGCTTCCACCCAACTATGGGCCAGATTATGTCAAGCCCTTCACTGCCATTTTTCCTGACCTTGCTGCGCGTTACAAAATCAAGCTGATGCCGTTTCTGCTGCTGCATGTTTATCAGAACCATGGGCTCATGCAGCCCGACGGCATCCACCCGAACGAAGCCGGCAACGTGATTGTGGCGCAGGATGTTTTTAACCTGATCAAACCAGCGCTGAAGAAGCAGTAGCTTGAGTTACCCGGAATCAGTTCGCTATCTGTACGCGCTAGGCAATGAGCTGAAAGCGGGCGCGAAGTTCGGCCTGGAGCGCATGCAGACCCTGCTGGCAGAACTCGGCAATCCAGAGCGCGGCCAACGCTTTATCCATATTGCCGGGACGAACGGGAAAGGGTCTACGAGCGCCATGATTGCGTCGGTCTTACAAGAGGCTGGCTTCATCACCGGGCTTTATACCTCGCCGCATCTGGTTTCGCCGGTTGAGCGGATTCAGGTGAACGGGAAAGCCGCTTCTGAAGAGACCTTTGCTGAGGCGTTTGAGGAAGTGCACCGGGCAGCCGAGCGGCTGTTGGCGCGCGATGCGATCGATGCGCATCCTTCCTACTTCGAAACTGTCACGGCGATGGCGTTTCTGATTTTCGGGCGCGGTTGCGAGGTCAGCGTAGTGGAAGTGGGATTGGGCGGCCGTCTGGATGCGACGAATGTTATTTCGCCTGAGCTTGCGGTCATTACGCCGGTGTCATTCGATCATGAGGCTTACCTGGGGAACACAATCGAATCGATTGCCTTCGAGAAAGCCGGCATTTTAAAACCGGATGTTCCTGCCGTGATTGCGCCGCAATTGCCCGCCGCGATGGATGTGATCCGCAAGGCCGGGGACAGGATTATTCAGAGCGACTCAGTCGTGATGGAGGGCATCCGAGTAGGCGCAGAATCGTCCTCTTTCCGGAGCAGCGGAACACGATTCGTGTGCCCGCTGGCCGGACGCCACCAGATAGAAAATGCCAGGACTGCCGTGGTCGCCTGCAGAACATTAGGTATTTCCGACTCCGTGATTGCCGCCGGCCTTGCTAAGACTTCATGGCCGGGCCGTCTGGAAATTGTGCGCCGCTCTCCCACGTTTTTGCTGGATGGAGCGCACAATCCTTCGGGGGCCGCTGCATTGGCTGCGCACATTCGCGAGTTTTACAGGGAGAATCCTGTGTGGATCGTCTACGGAGCGATGCGCGATAAAGCGATCGATGAAGTGACGAGCCAACTGTTTCCGCTGGCTGACCAACTGATTGTCACTGCACCGAATTTCCCGAGAGCTTTGCGGCCTCAGGCGATTCTGGAAATGTACCCGCATCCCAACGCCGCGATTGCGGAGACGCTGCGCGATGCGCTGCAAATGGCGGAAACTGCGCCTTCAAATGCATCGGTTTTCTTCACTGGATCACTGTTCGTCGTCGGTGAAATGAAAGCACTGCTTTAAAATAGGGTCACATGCGACGTCTGCGTGGTCTCCTCATCGCTGACCCGGCGATTATTCTGGCCACCATATTTTTTGGAATCATCAGCTTTGCTGCCTCGTTCTTTGATCCGCATGAACGCAAGCAGGCATGGCTGGCGCACGTCTGGGCGAAGACGCTGCTCGCGGCCAGCGGTATTAAGGTCATTGTGGAAGGCCTGGAGCATATTGATCCCGCGGGCAGCTACATTTTCATTTCGAATCACCTGAGTTACATCGATACGCCGGCTATTCTGGCCAATATTTCGGTTCAATTTCGATTTCTAGCCAAGCTGGGGCTGTTTCAGATTCCTTTGCTGGGCGGCCACTTGAAGCGCGGCGGACATATTCCGGTGCCTCGGTCAGATCCGCGCGGGTCCGTCAAAACCATGCAGACAGCGGCAGAGGTGATCCAGAAGAAGAAGATTTCGCTGCTGATTTTTCCGGAGGGCGGGCGCTCCCACGATGGTGTTCTAAAGGCATTCAAGGAAGGCGGCGCCTACATCGCCATAAAAGCCGGTGTTCCGGTGGTGCCTATGGTGCTGCTTGGGACACAAATTGTTCTGCCATACGGGGGAGGCGTGGTTGAATCCGGAACCGTCAAATTGCGAATTCTGAAGCCGATTTCCACGGCAACCATGGCTTTAAAAGACCGCGGCATGCTCACGCAACGAGTGCGCGAACTGATTGCCCATGAACTGCAAGCCGAGGGGTTTCCGGTGGAGGCCGTGGAAGACGATTATGCCCGGCCACATACCTGATAGTCAGGTTATCCGGGTTGCGGCTAATGGAATTTCGTTTGAAGTAGTGACTGCGGGCTCAGGCGAGCGGCTTGCGCTGTGCCTGCATGGCTTTCCCGAATGCGCGTTTTCCTGGCGCTATCAGTTTCCGTTACTCACGAGACTTGGGTATCGGGTGTGGGCTCCAAATCTCCGCGGCTATGGCAATAGCGATCGCCCTCCTAAAGTGAGCGACTATGCGCTTCCCACTCTGGTCCATGATGTTGCCGGGCTGATTCAAGCGGCAGGCGCGAAAGAAGTACTTCTGATGGGCCATGATTGGGGCGCAGCGCTGGCGTGGACACTGGCCATGCAGCGGCCGGAATTGATTCAGCGGCTGATCATTTGCAACGTGCCGCATCCGGCTTGTTTCCTGCGCGAGTTGAAGCGGCCCGGACAGTCTCTACGTTCCTGGTACATTCTGTTCTTTCAGCTTCCATGGTTGCCGGAAGCGCTGCTGGCGGATCGTATAGGGGATCTGTTTCTTCGGACTTCGCGGAACCCGTCTCGATTTCCCGATGAGGTCTTGGATGTGTATCGCGAAAATGCACGTAGACCTGGCCGCTTGACGGCGATGGTCAATTGGTATCGGGCGCTGGTACAGCTTGGGGGTTGGCGTCAGTTTGGCGGAGTGTATCCGAAGATTGAAGCGCCGACTCTGTTTATCTGGGGCGATGCGGATACAGCTTTGTCGATCAGAACAACGGTGGGCACGGAGGAGTTTGTTTCAGATTTGACGTTTCGTGTTTTGCCTGGAGTTTCCCACTGGGTTCAACAGGAGGCGCCGGAAGAGGTCAACGCCATTATTTCAAAGTGGCTAGAGTTGAGTGCTAGGACGTTATGCTTAGGCGGCGGATTCGAGTGAGTTGTCTGAGGATTTCGCGATCTTCCTTGGCTTCAGCAAGCGGAGCCAATTGCTCTTCGACGTAACGCCAGCCGACGCTTCTGCCATCCCGGACAGCAACGCTTTCGGCGTCGCGAATATCAATGGTGCGCGACGCGAATAGTTTCATCACCAACAAATCTTCAGCCGAGCAAGTGCGGAGTTCTACACCTTCGGCAAAGCGGTGAGTTGTTGCACGTTGAACTACTAAATTCTCAAAAGGCAACCCGGCCAGCGAAATATCGATGCCGATTCCGCCTGCCGATCGGAGGAGCAAAACTATCTCTCGAAGCGCAAACTGCTCGGGGTCTGAGGTACGGGAAGCCTAGTGTTTGAGCAAGGCATTTACGTATGGGGCTTCGTTGCCGGCGACTCCGGCTATGAAACATGAGTCCCACCTGTGTGCGTCGCAAGAGTTCTGCAACTCCAGCGCGGCGTCTAGAAGGTCAATCACTTCGGATTACGAAGCATGGCCAGGTGTCGCTGCATCTCCACGAGGCCGGGAGGATTCCCTCGGAGGATAAGAGCGTGTTGCGTGGTTGAAGGCTCGCGCGAGCAGTTCCAAGGAACGTGCAGTATCCTGCTCACAAATTTCGTTCAAGCGAATCTGCTCCAACTACGGCCCTACCTCTTTCCAGGTCTGGACCCATCGACGGATCATCTCTGCCTCGTCCATACGTTAACTATCCCTCTTCGACCGGCTACTTAGCAGCAGCCCGTTTTCGCCAGGACAATCTCGTCAATCGAGATCAGAGTTGGATACTTGCCCGTGTAACAGGCGTAGCAGAAGCGAGAATCGCTATCGCTTACCGATTTACTCAGACCGTTTAGTGACAAGTAAGCCAGCGAATCGGCTTCGACGAATTCGCGGATTTGCTCGATGGTGTTATTCGCTGCGATCAGCTCATTTTGCGATGGCGTATCGACGCCGTAGTAACAAGGCGAAACCGTAGGCGGGCAGGAAATTCGCATGTGCACCTCGCGAGCGCCCGCGTTACGGACCATGCGCACAATTTTCTTGCTGGTTGTTCCACGCACAATGGAGTCATCCACAAGAATCACGCGCTTGCCCTCAAGCAAGTGCCGCACGGGATTCAGCTTCAGCTTGACGCCAAAATCGCGAATGGCCTGGGATGGCTCAATAAACGTGCGCCCCACGTAATGATTGCGAATTAAAGCCTGACGATAAGGAATGCCTGACTCCGTGGCATAACCTAGAGCGGCCGCCACTCCGGAATCGGGTACGGGCACGACGACGTCGGCATCCACATGATGCTCACGGGCCAGCAAACGTCCCATACGCTCGCGCGATTCCGCCACGGGCTTTCCGAAGACAATCGAGTCAGGACGGGAAAAATAGACATGCTCAAAAACGCAATGCGCGGTTTTCCTGGGAGTGGTGTAAAGCTCGCGAGTCATGCCCTCCGGTCCGATGATCACCATCTCGCCCGGCTGAACATCGCCAATATATGTGGCGTTGATTAAATCGAACGCGCAAGTCTCGGAAGCGAAAACCGTTGCAATCTTGCCGTCGGGCAATTCCAACTGTCCCATGGCGAGCGGACGGAAACCGTGCGGATCACGCGCCACAATGATGCGGTCTTCAGCTAGAAATACCAGCGAAAAGGCGCCTTCGAGTTCAAGAAGCGCATCGCGTAACGCACCAGCAAGGGTTCTTTCGCGCGACCGCGCCACTAGATGCAGAACCACTTCGGTGTCGCTGGTGGACTGGAAAATAGACCCATCCTGCTCCAACTCGCGGCGCAATTCGATAGCGTTCGTCAAATTGCCGTTGTGCGCCACGGCTACCTGCCCCTTATTGCAAGCAACCGATAGCGGCTGGGCATTTTTCAGCGAAGTATCGCCGGCGGTGGAGTAGCGCGTGTGACCGATGGCCAGCGAACCCGGCAACTGATTCAACACATCCGGCGTAAAGATGTCAGCAACGTGACCCATTTTGCGAGTGGCGTGGATGCGGCCTGCGCTGGCCGCAGCAATACCAGCGCTCTCCTGTCCCCGATGCTGCAAAGCGTACAAGCCCAGGTAAACCAGATTGCTGGCTTCGGGATGCCCATAGATGGCAAAAACCCCACACTCCTCGTGCAGTTTGTCGAAGGGAGTTTCGTCCTCTTCCCAATCAAGCATGTTGACACCCATTTTTAAATCAGCGCTCAAACCAGAAGTGAATTGTGGGGGAGTTGGTTGTGAAGTAAACTTTCTAATCCACCGCTCCACGGGTCGCGCAGTTCGCGAAGGTAGCTGTCGATCAGAATGGTTTTCCGATTGCGGATGATCACTCTTGATTTGAGTGTAACGCCGATTGTCATCACCTGCACATTGTTCTTTGCACAGATTGAAAGAATCTCCTCAGGCCGGTCAGTTGATACCAGGATGCGCGATGGACCTTCGTGGAATAACAGCAACTCCGGAGGAAGGTCGCTGTCAAGAGTGATTTCTGCGCCGACGCCCGCCGGTCCGAAAGAACTCTCGGCGATGGCCACAGCCAAACCGCCCTCACCCACATCATGCGCCGACTCCACGAGCCGCCTCTGCACAATTTCGCGAATGGTTTCCTGAACACGCTTCTCCGTGGGCATGTCCAATTTTGGAGGCACGCCCCACAGCTGATCCAGGACCACTTTGGCGTATTGGGTTCCGCCAAACTCCTGCGAAGTTGCCGAGCCCAGGCCGCCGATCAGCAGCACCGTTCGCTCCGCATTTTTGAACTCCAGCCCAACCGGCAAAGCTGTTTCGAGTATGCCCACAATGCCCACGACAGGCGTCGGGAAAATAGGCGTGCCCAGCGTCTCGTTGTAGAGGCTGACATTGCCGCCGGTTACCGGCGCTTCGAAGAAACGGCAAGCCTCAGCCAGTCCTTCTATGGATTCCACCAGCTGCGCCATGATTTCCGGTTTCTCCGGATTGCCGAAGTTCAAGTTATTAGTGGTGGCTATGGGCAAAGCGCCGACCGTCGACAGATTACGACAGCATTCCGCCACAATCAACTTCGTGCCTTCACGAGGATCAAGAGCGCAGTAACGCCCATTGCCATCCAGCGACATGGCTACCGAAGTGTTGGTGCCCTTAATGCGCACCACCGCAGCGTCGGCGCCTGGTCCGGCAAGGGTGTTGGTGCGCACCTGGTAATCGTATTGTTCGTAAATCCAGCGCTTCGAACAGAGATCAGCCGAGCCCAGAAGTTTTGTAAGATCATCGGGCAAGCTCTTGCTTGCGGGAATGGTTCCTTCTAGCGGAGCAACGCGCAAAGGCTTAGTGTAAGGACGGTTGTATTTCGGTGCTTCGTCGGCCAGCGCCGGGTTTGGAATTTCAGCAACTACCTGACCTAAATGCTGCACCCGCAGCATTCCATCGGGCGTTACCACACCAATCTGAACGGCGTCCAAGCCCCACTTCTTGAAAACGGAGTAGATTTCGGCTTCTCTGCCCTTTTCGGCCACCAGGAGCATTCGCTCCTGGCTTTCAGACAACATCATTTCGTAGGCCGTCATGCCGCGTTCGCGTTGGGGCACCAAATCCAGGTTCATGTCGATGCCGGTACCCGCGCGGCTTCCCATTTCGCAACTGGAAGACGTTAAGCCGGCTGCGCCCATATCCTGAATGCCGACGATGGCGCCGGTCTTCATGGCCTCCAGACACGCCTCGAGTAACAGCTTTTCCATGAACGGATCGCCCACTTGGACGTTGGGCCGCTTCTGTTTGGATTCTTCCGTAAACTCGGCCGAAGCCATGGAAGCACCGTGAATACCGTCGCGGCCGGTTTTTGCCCCGACATAAATCACCGGATTGCCTACGCCACTGGCGCGGCCGTAGAACACTTCGTCGTGCCGGAAGATACCCAGGGCAAAGACATTCACCAGCGGATTACCGTCGTAACTGGCTTCGAAGACACACTCGCCCCCAACTGTGGGGACGCCGAAACAATTGCCGTAGTGTGCGATTCCCGAAACAACGCCTTCCAGAATCCGGCGGTTGCGCGCGCCGGTTTCCGCATCGTCCAGCTTTCCGAAGCGGATGGAATCCATGACCGCAATGGGCCGCGCACCCATGGTGAAAATGTCGCGGAGAATTCCGCCGACGCCCGTGGCTGCGCCCTGAAAGGGCTCAATAAAACTGGGGTGGTTGTGGGATTCTATTTTGAAGGCAATGGCCATGCCGTCACCAATGTCTACAATGCCCGCGTTCTCGCCGGGTCCCTGCAGCACGCGCTTGCTTTCGGTGGGCAGCTTCTTAAGGTGAACCCGCGAACTCTTGTAGGAGCAGTGCTCGCTCCACATCACGCTGAAAATACCCAATTCCGTCAAGCTAGGTTCACGCCCCAGCAGGCTCAGGATTTTGTCGTATTCGGAAGGAGTGAGTTGGTGCGCGGCAATGACTTCAGGCGTAATCAAGCTCATGCGCGTGTCGCAAACGCCCGGGCAACCGAACGAAGAATCAACAATCCGTCCGTATTGTTCATAAGCGGATCCGCCGCCCTTTCGGGATGGGGCATCATTCCGAGCACGTTGCGTCCTTCATTTAAAATCCCCGCAATGTCGCGCAACGATCCGTTGCAGTTCTCGCGATAGCGAAACGCAATCCGGTCTTCGTGCGCCAGTTGATCGAGCGTGCGCTCGTCAGCGACGTAACAGCCTTCGCCGTGCGCCACGGGCAGGCGTAACGTTTGGCCTTGTTCTGCCTGATTGGTAAATGGAGAGTCGGAAGTGGCAACTTCCAGTTCAACAGTTCTGCAAACGAACTTCAGGCCGGCGTTCCTGACCAGCGCTCCGGGCAATATGCCCGCTTCGGTGAGCACCTGGAACCCGTTGCAGAAGCCCATTACCAGGCCCCCGCCGTCTGCGAAGGCTCTGACAGCCTTCATGACAGGCGAAAACTTCGCGATTGCACCACAGCGAAGATAGTCACCGTAAGAGAAGCCGCCTGGCAGAATAACGGCGTCAACGTTGCTTAGGGAAGTGGAATCGTGCCAGATAAATTCGGCCTGCTGGTGCAGATTGACAGACGCTGCGTACCAGGCGTCGTGATCGCAATTGCTACCAGGGAATACGACAACGCCAATTTTCATTTTCCGGAAGAGTAAACTAAGCTCCAGTGGCGGTGGGAGCGACGGCTTTCTTGCGTGTCGCACGGCGTTTCTCCACCGGCGGCTGACGATCGCTCTTTCTTAAAGCCGGTAAGACAATCGGTGTGACAAACTTCTTCTCACCATGATCGTCGAATTTGATTACAATGTAATCGTCGTTGCATGAAAGCACTGAGCCAAGTCCGAATTTTCCATGCTCGACTTGCGCTCCCTGTGCAAATGGCGGTTTTTGGGCCATAAGTCGGGAAGATCCTCTTACGTCATTGTAACAGTTCGACTTAACTGTTGTCGACGCGTGCGCGGGCTACCCCGTGCAAGTGATTCCATATAATAAGGTAACTACAGCATGGAAGCTCTGAAGAAGAAGTTGCAGGATGAGATCAACTCTCTGGAGTATGAACTCCGCAACGAACTGCCCAAAGAAATATTGAAAGCACGAGCTCACGGCGACCTCAGCGAAAACGCCGAATACCATGCAGCTAAGGAACGCCAGGCATACGTAAACGCCCGACTCGGCCAGTTACAGAGCCGTTTGCGTGAATTTTCCATGATCGACATGAGCAAAATTCCGCATGACCGTGTGGGTCTGGGCTCGCACGTGGTGGTTCTGGACCTGTCCAAGGACGAAGAACTGACATACAATTTGGTCACCAGCGAGGAGGCGGACGCCGTTCACGGCAAGATTTCCACCAGTTCGCCTATCGGCAAGGGTTTACTAGGAAAGCGCGTCGGTGATACCGTTAAAATTCAGATCCCCGACGGAGTGAGAGAAATGGAAATTCTCAGTCTTTCTACCATACACGACGTAGCGGCTTCTTAACTCAAACGCAAGGAACACTCTGGATTCATGACCTACACACGCGCGATTGGCCTGGGAGCCAATAAGATCATACGGCTGATCGTGCGGGGTCTAGCGCTTTCAAAGATCAATCCAAACGTCCTGACGTTCCTGGGCCTGGTGATTAATGGCGTAGCCGCCACCTACCTGGCAATGGGGCAGTTTCGAAAGGCCGGACTGATTATCATCTTCGCCGGACTTTTCGACATGGTGGACGGCCGGGTTGCGAGAGCCACGAATCAAGTGACGCGTTTCGGGGCATTTTTCGATTCTGTTCTGGACCGCTACTCCGATCTGGCGCTGTTGATCGGCCTGCTGGTCTATTACGGAACCATCTCGCGGCCAGCCTATGTAGTTTTGACGGCCATTGTGATGACGGCGTCCGTCATGATCAGCTACTCGCGGTCACGAGCCGAAAACATCATTCCTACCTGCAAGGTGGGATTTCTGGAACGACCGGAGCGCGTGGTTCTATTGATTATCGGCGCCCTGTTTGACCGGATGGCGCCGGTGCTTTGGGTGATAGCGATATTAGGCAATCTTACGGTGATTCACCGCATGATCTTCACATACCAGGAAGCTAAGCGCCTGGAGGATGCCCAACTTCGGACCCGTTCCGCCACGGCTACGCAAACGCGTTAATCCTCGAAAATCACCGTAGCGCAGGCCTGCTGGCTGGTGTGCGTGAGGGAAATGGAGATCTTTTTCACTCCCATGGCTGCGGCGAATTCGCCGGCGACGCCAGAAAGATGCAGGGCGGGCTTGCCGGAAGGGTCGTTGGTGACTTCGATCTCGGTCCAACTAATTCCCGCGCTTAACCCGGTTCCCAGAGCCTTCATGGCTGCTTCTTTGGCCGCAAAACGGGCGGCAAAGCGCTCGCTGGCGTTGGCCTTGCTTTCCGAATAAGCTCGCTCGCCAAGGGTGAAGATCCGATGAGTAAACTTATCCCCGAATTGCTCAATGCTGCGGGCAATGCGCGGCACGTCGACCAAGTCGGTGCCCAAGCCAACGATCACGTTTTTACTTCTGAGTCTTGCGGAAAGCGGCCCAGCGCTTCTTCTGCGCCGCAGCAATCCGTTTGCGAGCATCCGGGCTTAAATTGCGCTTGCTACCGCCCGCTTCCGCTGTAGCAGAAGAAACATCTTTGGAGGCATGGGCCGCTTTAACCGACTTACGAGGCTTGCCCAGCAGGGCACGGACTTGGGCAATCTGTTCGTCGAGTTTATCTCGCTGTGATTCCAACCCCTGTAAGGCGGCTTGCAAAATCTCGGGACTGGCGGCGCCTGCTAAGTTTTTAGGCATACTACCTTCTTAGTAACACAGAAAGCCGATACTATCAAAGTTTCCGGCTAAGTTACCCTTCAGACTGACAACTAATAGTTACAGGACCATCATTCACAAGCTCCACAACCATGTGAGCTTGGAATACTCCTGTTTCTACCTTGACACCCAGCAAGCGGCATTCATCCACAAATAACTCGTATAAGTGCCGAGCCATTTCCGGCCGCGCGGCTTCCGAATAGGACGGTCGATTGCCCTTCCGCGTATCGGCATACAAAGTAAACTGCGAAACGATCAGCAGTTCGCCGCCGATATCGAGCAGACTCATGTTCATCTTGCCCGCGTGGTCAGAGAACAGCCGCATGAGGACGAGTTTTTTCGCGAGTTTCCCGGCGTCCGGCTCCCCATCACCCTCACGAATGCCGACAAACACAACTAACCCAGGCCCGATGGAACCAACAACAGCATTGTCTACCGTAACCTGGGCTCTTTGTACTCTTTGAATGAGCAACCGCACAGAAGTTAGAGCGGTGGGCGAGACGTAACGGCGCCGTCCGCCGCAGAACCCACCAGCGCTACGTACTTGGCCATGACTCCGCTGGTGTACTTAGGCGCGGGCTTCTTATAGCTGGCTAAGCGGCTCTGTAACTCCTCGGCCGATATATTCAGCGACAGCTGCCGCGAAACGATGTCGATGGTGATGGAGTCACCTTCGTGAATGGCTGCGATGGGGCCACCGACCGCTGCCTCGGGCGCAACGTGTCCTACCATGAAACCTCGTGTTGCACCGCTGAAGCGACCATCGGTAATCAGGGCCACGCTTTCCGACAAACCTTTACCAACGATGGCGCTGGTTACGCCCAACATTTCGCGCATGCCGGGACCGCCTTTTGGCCCTTCATAGCGAATAACAACAATGTCCCCGTCGCTAATCGCGCCCTGGAGTACCGCCTGCATGGCGGCTTCTTCACTGTCGTAGACGCGCGCCGGGCCCGTCTGCGAGGTACGGTTCAGCCCGGTTACCTTAATAACGGCACCTTCCGGGGCTAAAGACCCCTTCAGAATAACCAAGCCACCCGATTTCTTGATCGGGTTATTTAACGGGCGAATTACATCCTGGCCGGGCGTTTCTTCCACACCGGCAACAGTTTCGGCGTAGGTCTTGCCGGTCACCATGAGGGATTGCGAATCGACGAAGCCGCCATCATAGAGACGTTTTGCCAGGACCTGAATGCCGCCGGCCTTGTCCACATCCGCCGCGGTGTATTTGCCAGCGGGCATGAGGTCAGAAAGCAGCGGAGTGCGGCTGCTCAGATCCTGGAAATCGTCAATTGTCAGCGGGATTTCCGCTTCGCGCGCATAGGCCAGCAAGTGGAGCACCGCGTTGGTAGATCCGCCGGAGGCGGCGACGCTGGCGATGGCATTCTCAATCGATTTACGCGTCACGATATCGCGCGGCCGGATGTTGTTGCGGACTGCGTTGAGAATGATTTCGCCGCACTGACGCGCCGCTTCATGCTTGCGCTGGTCCACTTGAGGAATCGAATTCAGGCCGCTCGGGGAAAGACCGATGATTTCCATGACGGTGGCCATGGTGTTTGCGGTGTACTGGCCACCGCAGGCTCCCGCGCCCGGGCACGCGGCGTTCTCAATTTCGAGTAGTTCAGCATCGCTGATTTTACCGGCGGCATTTGCGCCCACCGCCTCAAAGACGTTTTGAATGGTGATGTCTTTGCCTTTGTACTTACCCGGCAAGATTGTTCCGCCATAGAGGACAACAGCCGGAATGTTCAGCCGCAGCAGCGCCATGGCAGCGCCCGGAGTGGTTTTGTCGCAGGCGACAAGGGCCACAATGCCGTCAAACATATGTCCACGGGCGACGAGTTCGATGGAATCGGCAATGACTTCGCGGCTGATGAGCGAAGTTTTCATGCCCTCGGTTCCCATGGTGATGCCGTCACTGATGGCAATGGTGTTGAATTCCATCGGGGTGCCACCTGCTTCGCGGATTCCCTGCGCTACATCCTTGGCAAGCTCGCGCAAATTGAAGTTGCAGGGCATGGTGCCAATCCAGGTATTGGCGATGCCGATAATCGGCTTCTTCAAATCCTCATCCGTAAAACCGATGCCCTTCAGGAATGAGCGGGCGGGGGCGCGGTCCCTGCCCTGCGTGATGGTGTAACTGTTGAGGTTCATAAGAGACCTTCCCATTTAATCAAGCGGCGTTGATCCGAACAGCCGGACCGGCGCGTATCAGTAGGCGAGCTGGTTAAAACAGACTCAAAAGAGGAGAACTAAGAGAATGAAAAAATTATCGTCGCTGCTTGTGCTGGTTATGGGTTGCACAATAACATCTTTCGCGGCTCAGAACCCGATGGTTGGGGGCGCACCTATGTACGCCAACAAGAACATTGTTGAGAACGCGCTTAATTCGAAGGATCACACCACGCTGGTCGCCGCCGTAAAGGCCGCTGGCCTGGTTGACACACTCGAAGGCACCGGTCCGTTCACCGTTTTTGCACCCACCAACGCCGCGTTTGACAAGCTGCCCGCGGGTACCGTGGATACGCTTTTAAAGCCTGAAAACAAGGACATGCTGGTGAAGGTTCTGACTTACCATGTGCTGCCCGGCAAGTACACCGCAGCCAAGCTGAAGAAGGAAGTGGAAAAGGGCGGCGGCACGGCCAGCATCAAGACGGTGCAGGGCGACGCACTCACCTTCACGATGGATAATGGCGACCTGGTTGTGAAAGATGAAAAGGGCGACACGGCTCAGGTTACGACCGCGAATGTGATGCAGTCAAATGGCATCATCCACGTGATTGATACCGTTCTTCTGCCCAACTAAGCGACCAGCCCGAGCGTCAGTCAGCGGGCGGCCCGATGAGACCGCCCGCTGTCTTTGTATGTAATTATGAGTCTGAGCTAGACCATTGAGCGCACCGGACGATCGAATACTGATTGAACGCCTGCAGAGGCGGGATTCCCAAGCTATGGTGGATCTTTACGACCGGTATGGGAAGCTGATTTACTCGATTATTCTGCGTGCGGTGCGTAGTGGACCTACCGCGGAGGATCTCACGCAAGAGACCTTTTTGCGGGTCTGGAATCGAATACACACTTTCAGTCCGGAGCGGGGCAACTTACAGGGCTGGATGGTAACGGTGGCGCGGAATAGAGCGTTTGACTATCTCCGGACGCAACAGTCTTCCATTGCCATGGCAAGTTCCAACCTGGATGATCTGGAACGACGCGGGCATTTTTATACGGAGTTGGATCAATCAGACCGCATTGCGAAACAAAACGCCGTAGCCACCGCGCTGAACGGTTTGCCGGAGGAGCAGCGGGAAGTCATTGAACTGACCCACTACGAGGGAATGACGCAGACCGAGATTGCCGAAAAGCTCGGCAAGCCGCTCGGCACAGTAAAGGGATTGGTCCGGGGCGCGCTGAAGAAGCTAAGAAATTCGATGACGGAGGCTACAGTTTAATGAGCTGCGATCAATTCACAGAGCTGATTGAACTCTATGCCATTGGTTCACTCGAGAGGTCGTCTTCGCAGGCGTTGCGGAGCCATCTTGACGAGGGATGCGAGAATTGCGCTTCTCTAATGGATGAGGCGCTGAATGAAGCGGCGCTTATCTCGGCGGCCATTCCCCTGGTGGAGCCACCAGCGGGCTTGCGGGACCGGATTGCCGCGAGCGTCCGTGCGACGGCGAATGGAGTTCCAATCACGGTGAAGAAGCCGCGGACACCGATGGCGGCCTGGTTGATAGCGGCGGCTGCGGTTGTGGCGCTGGTGACGGGCGTGGCTTATGAAGAGAACTCGCGGCGAACGGAACGCGCCGAACTGACGGCGGCGCTAAATACATCCCGGGCTGAGACGCTACGAACGGTGGAGATGCTGAACATTCTGCAGGCTCCAGGGACTAAGGAAGTAGAACTTAAGGTCACCAAACCGGATGAACCGACGGGCAATGTTTTTATCCACAAGGAACTGGGTGTGGCGATGGTCATTGCGCACTTGCCAGCGGCGCCGGCGGGGTGGACTTATGAAAGCTGGATTGTGCCTAAGTCCGGCGCTCCGAGGCCTGTGGAATCGTTTGGAAACAACAAGGACGGCGTTGCGGTTACCGTGGTTAAGGGGCCGGTGGATGTTTCACAGTGGGCTGCGATGGCAGTAAGTCTGGAGCCGAATAACTCGACGCCGGTGAAGCCGACCAAAGTTATCTTCGCCAGCCCGGTTTAGCTTGTTCTCGGAGATTGCCTATGTGTCGCGCGGCAATGGCGTTGATTGTTCTCCTGTGTGGCTTTGCCATGCTAGCTTCCGCGGCGCTGGGTCCTTCCATTGAGGGCCGCGTTTTGAACTTGGTCACCAATGAACCTGTTCCCAACGCCGAGGTTAAGCTTACGTGCGTCAAGCTCTCGCGCTCTAGCCGATTCTGCCGGGATGTCACCGGGAAGACGGCCTCCGACGGAACATTCTCTTTCAATCGTCTGTTTCCGGTTACGTATTCGGTGATGGCCACGGGCGCGGCCGGCCTGGTAGCAACGAGAAAGTCCCAGGTTCAGGTTGGTTTGGAACAGACCTATATACAATCCGAGGTAATTCTGAAATTAGAACCCGAATCGGAGATCAGCGGGCGCACCTTGAATGTTGAAGGACAGCCATCGCCTCAGGTTCAAGTGATGGCGCTGAAGCAAGTTCCCGCGGGCAACACCATTCAGTTGAAGCCGGTTGCTGTGACAGTGAGCGACCAGAAAGGCGGCTATACTCTCCACAAGATTGCACCCGGCAATTACTATGTCGCCAGGCTGATCACGCAGCCTAACAACCTGACGCCGCAGAGCAATACTCTGCCAACCGACAAGCAGCCACCCGACAAATTCCTTCTTTACGCCCCTTCGGCTTTTAGCCTGGAAGACGCGGTCGCCATTCACGTGGACAGGGGCCAGAGCTATGCCAACAACGATATTCGTATGCGGCCCCTCGTCACGTATCGCATTCAAGGAAGAGCGCAAATGGAAACTCCGGATCAGGTGATTTCCGGCGATCTGGAACTTCATCTGTCTGCGCGTGATTCCTCGGGCGTCGTGACGCCCGATCGAGAGCTGACACTGGCCCCCGATGGCTCCTTCGAGGCGAATGTGTTGCCCGGTCTTTACACGCTTCGACTGATGGGCACAACCTCTTTAGCTCAAGCAGTGACGCAAGCGCCCGCATCGAAGAAACCGCCCGCCATGATGGTTCATCTGCTGGCGAAACAGGACGTAGAAATTAGCGGGCGCGGCGTATATGGCATTCTGCTGTTCATTCCGCCGCCGTCTACAATCAACGGCAGCGTGCGGATGGAGAGGACCGAAGACGCTCAAGCCATAACCGGAAACATCAGTCTTCGACCGGTAGACCTGGCAACAGCGAGCGCCTGTCCGGCAAGTCCAATCGAGCCGGACGGTACTTTCAAGATCAGTCAATGCGATGCTGCGGACTACGCGGTCAAATTCATACCGCCGGCCGGCACTTATATCAAGTCCATGCGCTTCAATGACCGGGACGCGCTTTCCCAGCCCATCGATCTTTCGAAATATGGAGGAGGCAACCTGAGCATCACGCTGCGGCCCGGCGGCGGATCGGTTTCTCTGACGGTTCAAGACGCAACGCTTGAATCAGGCACGAAGGCAACCAACCAGGCTTATGACGTGGTTTTGATTCCCGATTCTTGGACACCCAATGGACTGGTTCCCGTGATTCATGTGGCGGCTCAAAACGGGAAGTATTTGGCCAGCGACCTGGCGCCCGGTCACTACACGGCGATTGCGGACACTACGGTTGATCCGCAATTTTGGGAGAACGCAGCTTTCGTTCACCAGGTGCGAAGCGGCGGCACGCCCATCGATTTAGCTGAAGGCGAACGGAAAGAGCTGGTAGTGACTCTGTTGACAGAGGACGAAGTCAGCCAGATTGAGATGCAGCTTGGCCTGTACTAGTCCGTAGCGGCGGCTTCTGCCATGGTCATGACGGCATCGCTGAGTTCGTCGGTTCCGCCGCTTGCGCTTTGAATCAGCATGATGGTGATCAGGTTGGTTTTGGGGTCCATCCATCCCTGCGTTCCGAAAGCTCCGCCGTGTCCGAAGGTTCCGATCGAGTGACCGTGCAGTTCGCCGTAAGGATCTTTGACCACTTCCAAGGTTAGTCCGTAGCCTGAGCCACCCATCCAACCGGATGGATTCAAGTCGCCGGTGTGGACTTGCGTCATCAGATCCACCGAAAATTTGGAGAGGTAGCGACGGCCTTTGTAGGTTCCGCCGTTCAGCAGCATTTGATAGAAGTGCGAAAGGTCTTCGGCGGTGGAGTATAGGCCCCAAGCGGGTTCAGGATTCCTGGCGCCTTGCCGGTGACGTGCAGGATCACCGCCCAGAATGCTACCCGGCGCGGGGCTCAGTGTTCCGTTGTGACTTTCGTAGACCATGGCAATGCGGGAGATGTGCTGCTCATCGGGGAAGTAGAAGCTGTCTTTCATTTCCAGCGGCCGCAATAAGCGTTCGGCGATAAAGTCTTCGTACTTCTGACCGGAGCAGACTTCGATGACACGGCCTAATATGTCAATGCCGGGGCTGCTGTAACTCCAGTGCGTGCCCGGCTGAAAGAGTAGCGGCTGGCGGGCGAAGATCTTCATGATATCGGCCAGCGGGATGTTCATTTGCTGGTTATAGTCTTTGATTTCATTGGGCGGTGCGTCAAAGATGCCGGCGGTGTGCGTCATCAGATCCCGGATGGTGACGGGTCTGAGCGGTTCACCCAAACGGCCGGCATCGGGTCCGGTGGTGGTGGCTACGTGGAGGCCATGGAACTCGGGCAAATAGTGTTCCAAGGGCTCGCGCAGTGCGAGCTTCCCTTCCTCGGCCAGCATCATGATTCCGACACCGGTGAAGGGCTTGGTCATGGACATGATCTGGAAGATGCTGTCTTTGCGCATGGGCCGGTTCGCCTCGACGTCGGCCATGCCCTCGGCGTCGTGTTCGATGACCTTGCCGTTGTGGAGGACCATGGTGACCACTCCGGCTACGGTGTGATTGTCCACAAAGGCTTTGGTTCGCGCCGGCATCTCTTTGGAGAGGCGGTCTTCGGAATCCTGCTGGGCAGAACAGACCAGGACGGTGGCGACGGCTGCTACGAAAAAAGTTCGCATAACAGGCCAGATTATACGTGAAGAGTTCCGTTATGATCGAGGTGTGGTAAGGATTTTTCGGACCAGAGTTGTGGTTTTAGCAATGACGTGCGGGTGTTTTTGCGCGTGCAACAACCGGGACAAGAAGGCGGCGGATACGGCGGCGGGCAAGGTGGGACAAGTGGCTTACCATGCGGCGCAGGCTACGGGAAAGGCTGCGAAGGCGGCCGGCCGGGAGTTGTCGAAGGCCGCGCATGAGGCGCATGCGGGGTGGAAGGAAGCGGCAGAGAAGGATAAGGGAAAGCGGTCGGACCGGTAGCGGGGTTGCATTACGGAACGAAGTGCGGATCGTGTCTTTTCGGGACTGGTTTTGTCTTAGTGCCGGGCAGTTTGGCGGCTCGCTTATGCTTCCCGCGCTGGGCGCAAGGGCGATTTCGAAACGAACTCGCTGGATCGGGTGAATTCCAGGGTTCGGACGGGGCAGATCGGGAGCAGGAGCGCGAGTTTACGCCGAGAGTTTGATTGGGGCAGCTTTTCCGAGCGGTTTGGTGGTGTAGGGGTGGTGGCGAGCAGGACTTAAGGCGAGCAGGACTTAAGATGATGGGCCGCTGATGGACGCAGATGGCTGGAGTAAGCGAATTGGCGCCGATTTGGGGGTTAGTCTTTTTTGCCGGTGGGGGTTCCGTCGGGGTTGGCGTAGCCTAGGCGGATGGCTTCTTTGCGCATCCATTCGAGTTCTTTGGCTATGTCGTCTTCGCCTTCGAAGTCCAAGTCGGGTTCAGGTTTGGGCGTGATGACTTTGGGAGCTTCGGCTCGGCGGTTTTTGCGGTAGTCTTCGATGGCTTTGCGAGCTTTAGTCAGGGCGTTGTTGTTGGCGGTCCGGTAGCGATTAGCCAACGCGAGGAGTTTGTGTTGTTCCGGGGTCCAGTCGATGAGGTTTGGGCTGGCGGTGAATAGGTCGACTTCGAGATCGGCGTAATGGCGGTCGGCCCTGCGGGCGAGCCAGTCGGCTTGAATGGCCTTGTGGACGAGATCGGTCTCGAAGGCGTTTTGAGGTTTGTAGCCTTCGAACCAGAGGGCTTCCAGGGATTTGAATTCATGCATGGATTCGTTTTCGAGCAGGCGGAATTTGCTGGAGCAGGTTCCGTGTTTGGTTGAGTTCTGGGAGGCGATGGCTTTGCCTTCGGGCGTAATAGGCCCGGTTGATTGCGACATGGCTTTTAGTTTTTTGAGTTCCTGTTTTTTGGCTTTTCGCTCGGCAGCGCGGCGGATGGATCTTGGCGTCATGTAGTGCTCCCGGACGGTATTGCGGGCTGGGAGAGGCCGCTCCCTCACGGGTCGCGGTTCTGCTAGCGGCTTTAGTTTAGACAGGGTGGCGGGAGGGATTGGCGTGGGTTTTGAGGATTGTGCTTGTAAGTGACTGGAACGGCGGGAGATTTAGTTGCTAAAAAAATGTGCTTCGCCGTGACCACATTTCAGATGAGTCACGGCGAAGACGTGGGACGACGGCGAGGCAGCTTACTGATTGACGGTGAAGTCCAGGTCCGAGTCTGAGGAACTGCTGTCGGTACCCCAGGCAGCTCGAGTGCCTGAGAGGGACTCGGCCCCCCAGACGCCGGAGGTTCCCCAGACGGCTCTGGATCCGGACGGGGAGCCCGTTCCCCAGGCGGCTTGAGCGCCCCATAAGGCGCCGGTCGAGGTAATGGTGGTCTGCCCCCAGACGACGGTTTCTCCCCAGACGGCGGTGTCATTCCAGGCGGCTGATGGATTGAAGCTTAAAGTGGCGAAGCCCGAGGCGGGGTCATAAACTGCTTTTGGAGAGAGCGCCGTGCCGGTCGCGATTTCGCTGTTAGCCAGGGCCGCTGCCCCGTCCAGGTATCCCGCGCCAATAGTGAAGATGTCGTACTGGCCGACGAAGTTCTGGCCGGTGACGGGATCAACTGCCGTGCTGCTCACCGGAAACGTCTTATAGGCAGTCTTCATGAGGCGTGCTTTCACCTGATCAGGTTTTAGCGACGGATGAGCTTGCAGCAGATCGGCCACGATGCCGCTCACGACGGGCGTTGCCATGCTAGTGCCGTTGAGCATCAGATAGGCAGGCGACGGGGTGCTGCTGGCGGTGGATTCGTAATAGGAGAGCGGAACAGAATTGGCGGACTCACCGGCCAGGGTGGAGGATGGCGAGAGGAGTGACACGACGTGGTTGCCAGGGGCCACGATATCGGGCTTTACGATGTGGTCGATGGCCGTCGGCCCCTTCGAACTGTAGCTGGCGATGAGATCGTCAGTGCGAGTGTAGGTGCCCATCGCCTTCATGGCGCCCACCGTGATGACGTATGGATCGTTACCGGGCGACTCTATGGTGCCATAGCCGTTGTTACCCACGGAGTTGTCGCGGCCGTCGTTGCCGGCCGCGGCCACGACGACGATCCCGGCTTTCCAGGCGGCTTCGACAGCCTGGCATAACGGATCGTGGATATAGCTCTCGTAAATGGGCCGGCCGAGGGAGAGATTGATGACGCGGATGTTATAGGTGCTCTTTAATTTGATTGCTCTGTCGATGGCCGCGATGACTGAGCTGTCGGAGCCTTGGCCGTTGGCGTCGAGCACGCGAAGACTGATGAGCGACGCGTTCGGTGCCATGCCGACGAGCGAGCGTGTGCAGGTAGGGCACTGTGAACTGACGCCGCTGGCTCCCACGATTCCAGCCACGTGTGTGCCGTGGCCGTACTGATCAGTGCCGTTGCCGCCAGTGAAATCTTCAGTAAAAACCACTCGATGCATGAGACCCAGGACGGCGAGATCGGGTGAAGGAGCGATGCCGCTGTCGATGATGGCGACGCCGATGCCACGGCCGGTGAGATTAGCTTTCCAGACGGTAGAGGCGTTGATGGCGGCCGAAGTGTAGTCGAGCCGGGCGGCCAGTGTCCGGTCTGGTGAGATGTAGCTCACGGTTGCGTCATTCGCTAATGAATCGAGAGACGAGCCGGAAACTGTGCAGATGACGGTGTTCAGGACGTCCGACACCAGATTTACGACTCCACCGAGATTCAGAATATTGGTCAACGACAGCGTTGAGTTGACCAGGCCGCCCAGAAGCGTGGAATTGGTACCTCCGGGGACGTATTGAACGATGACTCTCACCTTGGCGTTTGGATCCACGGATTGCAGATCTGGGGACAGTTTCGGGTTCGCTCCCCAGAAGATGCCGCAGCCCGTGAGAAGTAAGGCAAAACTTTTCAATGCTCGCTTAAAAACCAAGATGTTCTCCTTGAATGGCCGTCTGGTTCGGGATGAACTTTCGGCTCTCAAGAAGCACATCGACCGAAGCGGATGTCCTATGAATTTAAACGGGGTTCATTGGTACTACTCGGGCGGCGGACAAGCTTCGCCCTGCGATGGGCGCAAACCGGCCGCAGCGCCGGCCACAGCTCCGTCGATACCGCCGGGGACTAAGAGACTGCCTGGACGGGGCTCTCCGGCTATATTGAGAATATGGCCATAAAAGACGGCGCGGTTGCAACCGAACTATCCGCGCAGAAGATTCCGGAGGGCGTTTTCGACATGTTGACGACTGCGCCGCTTGCACTCGAAGGGCAAAAGGTCTTCGTCTATTTCAACGGGCCCACCGACCAGCTTGACGGAGTTTCCGCAGGCGCTTGCGTTCTGGATCCGGGGATGAGTCCTCACCCGCCGCATCAGCATGCAGAGGAGGAATTCCTGATAGTGGGCGAGGGCACGGGCGAGATTGAATGCGATGGCAAGGTGACGAAAGTTGGTCCGGGAGCCATGATGTACTGCGCGGGGAACACGCTGCATGGCATTACGAACACCGGTGAAGCGTCCATGACCTTCTACTGGTCGAAATGGCTGGCGAAGGGTTTCGCGGCTTAAACGCGGCCCAAATGTTCTCCAGCGCTTTTCACCACTTTCAGGTGACAGTGACCGACCTTGAGAAGTCGCGCGCCTTCTATGGGGAGTTCCTGGCATTGCCTGAGTTGCAGCGGCCGGAATTTGCTTTTCCCGGCGCCTGGTTTCAATTAACGCAAGGTCAAGAACTGCACATTGTCTGTGTTCCCCATCCGCTTTGGCGCAGGCCTTCCTCGATGGAGATCTTTGAAACCCACATCGCGCTGCGCGTGGAGAGCTTCCGAGGTGCGCTCGAAAGGCTGCATGCAGCGGGGTTTCATGAAGATCTGCCGGAGGATCATCCGCTGAAGATGGTGATCAAGCCGCATCCGCCCACCGGCTATCCGCAAGTTTATTTCTTTGATCCGGACGGGCACTTGCTGGAATGGAACGCGGCGAGCCTGGATTGATCAGGAAGGACCAAGGCCGATGTTCGGGTCTAGGAACCTATGCTCACTTAGCCCCTGTTGCGTGGATAACCGGTTCTACAGACACGCCGCCCGCATTCGGTTAGCGCTGGACCTTAACGGTCGCAGAGCGAACGAGTTCAGTCCTCAGGCATTGGTCGGATGAACGCTCGCTTCACTTTGGAACCGTATAAGACGAAGAGCAGACACAGCAGGCAAAAGGGCCAGAGTCCCGATTCGGGAATTTCGGCGGTGTTGACGGTCAGGAATGCCGCTACATCCACGCTGGGATACTGGTCAAAATAGGTGAGGTAGACCGTGTCGGCGTTTTGGCCGGGATCAAAGATAGACTCGCCCCCCTCATCAAAGTAAGAAATACTGTCCCGCACAGTGACCGAAGCGAGATTTCCGTTTGCTTGCAGGAGCGCATTCTGAACCGGCCCTGTGTAGTCCAGGAATATTTGTGAAGGGAATGATGACGGCAAGCCGGGGACGAAGACCGGGTAAGAGCCGATCGCGGTATTAAACAGCAACGACTGGCTTGCGATGATCGTGCCTCTGGTGCTTGCACGGAAGGGTTGGCCGGGATTGATGGGAGTGACGTAAATCGGACCCTGGGTGGGGCTTTCGCTGGTCGTGAGACTCAGGGCCAATATTGCACTGGTCACGTACTGGCCGGTAGGAATAGCGACTTTGGGCAGGGACGCCAAGGCGTTGGCGATGAGACAGCCGCTGGATATGAGGGTGGCGCAAGGAGTGCTGGTTTCCATGACGGTGGCGAAGACTTGCCCTGGTCCCGGGCTGATGATGCGCTCCGTGTCCGTGATCCGTGAATGGCTTGTAGAGGTAAATTGATCGTTTTGAAAAAAGTTTAACGTGTCCGCGAAGGCCGGGCCAACAAGCAGGCAGCTAATGGGGAGGAGCGTCAGGATAAGGCGCATACAGCTGAGTAGAGCGCAGATTGGGATCTGGTGTAAATAGTGATTGTTGGAGGCGAGGGAGTTTGGGTCGGGATGATGCGGGACTCGTTCGGATGGGAGCGGTGTTCTTGCAGTGTCCAATCATCGGACCCTGAACGACAAAACGAGCTTCCCATCCCTCGAGTCATGAATCGACCCTAAGTGCCGGGGATAATGACCGAACTACGGAACGATCTCATTCCAAACTACGGAACGATCTCATTCCAATTTTTTGCGATGATGAATTGCGAAAGGTGCCTGGGGTTAGTTGTTACAACGGTGACATCGGACGAAGCTGGCCCAAACGAAAGCGCTGGGGCACTGAGCCAACCATTCGGTGATCGCAACGACTTCAGAATTTCGCTGAGCTTGGGTTAACAGACCGAGCGGCGCTGAATCTAAACGACAAACCGACTCACGGGAAGAGCATTCTTGCGCCGGTAGCGGCGCGATTCTCGTTCATCGCCTTCTTGAACTCGGCTATCTCCTCGTCAGCTTCCCGCAGCTTTTCGGCGTCCCCCGTGGCATCCTCGGCTTTCCAAGCGGCAAGAAGTTCAAGCGTGGCTTTGTCGATAGAGTCGGTGTTCAACTCGTGCGGCGGTGGCGGAACATTTGACTGCACTGTCGTCGGCTGTTTAGAGCCATTTGAGCTAGAAAGGTTATATTGGTCGGGGCGAGAGGATTCGAACCTCCGGCCTCCTGGTCCCGAACCAGGCACTCTACCAGGCTGAGCCACGCCCCGAACACTTCTAGTCTATAACGTCTGCTGATCGAAAGGTGAAATCAGTTGGTGCGTTTGAGTTCTTCGGTGAGTCCGGTGGTGCCGCGGAGGCGGTAGATTTTGGCCAAGCGCTGCTGTTCCGGTGAGTTGGCGAGTTCGTGGCGGAGGATGGGATCGGAGGTGGCGCCGTCGATGTCGGTGCGGCTGGGAATCCAGAGTTTGCCGTCGCTAAATTCGACGTCACTGACGAAGGCGCGGAGGGCACCGATGACCATAGGTTCGCCGACTCCATTGGAGAAGCGGAGGGCGCCGGATTCGGTGATCCGCACTGTCTGGACGGGTTCGGCGGAGAGGATGACGGGAACGGAGCCGGCGACGAAATCGCGGCCGCGGTCGTCGCGCACGATCCAGCCGAGTTCAACGCTGCGGACGGCGCGGGTGGAGATGCGGCGCACCTCCACGTGGGGCGAGCGAACTTCATTGCCGATGACCTGCGCGCCGCCGCCGATGGGCTGGACGGGCGCGTCATTGAAGGAGACGGGACTGACAGCCAGATCCTGTTCCCGGGCGACGGAGTTCAGAGGGCTGTGAACAAATTCCAAGCCGAGACGGGGCAAGCCGGATTCGGGCAGGCCGAAGTTGAGTTCATCACGCAGTTTGGCCCATTGCTGGGTGCGGACAAGACCGCTGAGGTATTCGCGTTCGCGGCGTGCTTGCAGTTCATAGACCATGAGCGCATGGCGGGAATGGAGCAGATCGGGGCCGTAGGCAGTGAGGTCCGAAAAGAGAGCGCAATCGAGGGAGACCTGGACGAGCGAGACGACGGCGGCGCGTCCGGCTGCGACCGGGCGCTGAACCTGCATGTCGATACGCACGGGGAAAGTCTCGCCGGGTAATGCAGTGAGGCTGGGAACGGTAACGCTGGCTTTGCCGGACTGCAGGTCTTGCGCATCCACGCGCATGGTAAGTCCGGAGATCTGCTTATTTCCGACGTTGCGCAAGACCAGCGAAGCGTGGATGTCCATCAGTAGCGAAGTTCCGCGCACCCTGGCGGTGGAAGATCCGGTAGCGAAGGACAAGGGAAGTACGGGCGAATCGCGGGGGAATTCGACGGTGATCCAGCGGCTGCCATTGCCGGGATCGGGATCTGCCGCGAAGGCGGTCCCACAGGCCATTGCGAGCGCCAGCAGACCGGCCGCGACTAGCTTATTGGCCATAAACATCAGTGATGGTCACTTGGCCGGTATCGTCATCGATGTAGCGGGCTTCGACTCCGGAGGTCCCGGACAAAGAAACAACAGCGCTTTGCGGGTGCAAGAGCGTAAGCGAACCTTCGGGCGAACCCACCACGATGCCGCCGGGCTGAGATCTCAAAATTGAGCCTTGCCGTTCATAGGCGTGATTGCCGGAGAAGGCGAGCCCTACCGCGCGATAAAGACGCCCGGTTTGATCCGCAGGAACGTGAGTGCTCCAGCCGAGCACAAAAAGCGCGGCGAGTCCGGAAGCGAGAGACAGCTTGAGGACCAGACCGCGAGGCTTGCGTTTGGGGTCAATGCAACGGGCGGCGGCGAGACCGACAACGATGTTGCCTTGCATCTCGCGTTCGAGACGCGACCAGTCGGCGATGGCTTCGAAGCCGGTCAAGGTTTCGGTGCGGGCTTGACGCTTGAATTCGGCAGCGGAGGCGTTGTAGAGGGATAACTGGCGTTCGCAATATTCGCAGCCTGAAAGGTGGCGGCGGACCTTTAGGCGTTCGGTCCAAGGGATATCGCCTCCGCAGTACAAAGCCAGAAGTTCGGATGAAGGGTGCAGGCTCAAAATGATTTTCTCGCTTCCAGGTAGCGCTTAAATTTGGCGCGGGCGTTGGCGATGTGTGAGCGGACTGTGGCCATGGAACAGTTCATTTGGGAGGCCACTTCGTCGGCCGGAATGTCTTCGAGATCGCGCAGGATCAGGGCTGTCCTTTCGCGCTCAGTGAGCGTCGCTAATCCGCCGTCGAGATGCAACCAGCGTTCGCCGCGCAGCAGCGACTGTTCGGCATTTTCGTAGCTGGAGGAAAGAGAGTCTGTGACGCGCGAGATGTCACTGAAGGAGTATTTCTTATTGCGGCGCAGAAAGTCGATGGCAGTGTTGGCGGCGATGCGGGAGAGCCAGTGAGCCGATTTTTCGAGATCTTTGAGCTGGCCCTGGCGCTGAAGGGCTTTGATGAAAGTTTCCTGGGTCAAATCCTGCGCGTCGTCGGGGTTGCCAACAATGCGGTAGATCAGCAGAAAGACACGGCGCAGGTTCAGCTGGATGAATTGAGTTTGCGCATCCGCATCAGCACTGACAGGAGTCTGCGAGACAGGCCGATGCGCATCACCCATGCTGATTTCCCGATCCGGCGATCCCAAGAGAACCGCGCTTCCGACGCTTCTTTCCGGCTTCATTCCCTAACAAGAGAAGACGAAGCGAAGTGCGAAACGTGCAAGCCGCAGCATTCATCGACAGTATCTTAGAGTATATGAGATCGGTAGCGGTCATCGGCATTGGGAAAACGGCATTTGGCGCCCTGGTGGATCGCCATTTGAAATCTCTGGCACTCGAAGCCATAGCCGGAGCCCTGGCGGATTCTACTGTTGAGACGAGGCGAGTGGAGGCCTTCTATCTTGGAAATTTTGCGGGTCCGTCGTTTGTAGGCCAGAATCATCTTGCGCCGTACGTGGGGCTGGCTGCCGGGTTTGACCGGATTCCGTGCACACGTATAGAAGATGCGTGCGCATCGGGTGGATCGGCATTTTTTCACGCCTGGCAGAGTGTGGCTTCGGGATGTTATGACCTGGTGGTGGCGGCCGGGGTGGAAAAGATGACCTCGCAGCCGACGCCCCGAGTGGCTGAAATTCTGGCGGGGGCCGGGGATATGTCGGGCGAAGGCCGGGCAGGAGCCACGTTTCCCTCTTTGTTCGCCATGATTGCGCGTCGGCACATGCATGAGTTTGGAACGACGCGCGAGCAATTGGCGGCAGTTTCGGTGAAGAACCATGCGAATGGGGCATTGAACCCGCTGGCGCACATGCGAAAGGTGATTACGCTGGAGCAGGCCTTAAACGGCAAGCCGATTTCCGAGCCGCTAACGGTTTATGATTGCTCGCTGATTAGTGACGGAGCAGCGGCGGTGGTTTTGGTTCCCTTGGAGCAGGCGGCACGCTATACCAGCCGGTACGCGAAAGTTCGAACGGTCGTGCAGACGTCTGATTTTGTGCCTTTGGACAGCAAGCCGAGTATCACGACGCTGGAGGCGGTAAAGGAAGGCGCTGCTAAAGCCTATGCGGCGGCGGGCGTGGGGCCGGAGGATGTGAACCTGGCTGAAGTGCATGATTGCTTTACAATTGCCGAGATCATTGCTACCGAAGACTTAGGTTTTACACCGAAGGGTTGTGGCGGACCACTGGCGGCTTCGGGCGGGACGTCGTTGACAGGGCGGCTCCCGGTGAATACAAGCGGCGGTTTGAAATCGAAGGGGCATCCGGTGGGAGCGACCGGCGTCGGACAGATTTGCGACTTGATACAGCAACTGCGCGGCGAGGCGGGCGAGCGGCAGGTGGCGAAGCACCGACTGGGCTTGGCACAAAACCTGGGCGGATCCGGCGCCACGTGCGTGATTACGATTCTGGAGGCGGCATAGATGCAGCGCGGGGTGGTCTATACCGAAACGGTGGTGTTTTCGCCGCCTGAGAAGTTTGCGGCCGATGCGCCCTATCAGCTGGCCATTTTAGAGCTGGAGGGCTCGAGGCTGACGGTCCGTATCTTAGGGAGCGACGCTTCCGACAGAGTGAAAATTGGCGATGATGTGGTTTTTGTGGAGGAGCGCGACGGGGTGCGCTATTTCAGGAAAGCCAGCGCTTAAATCAGGGTTTCTTCGAATCAGCAGTGGCCGCTTGGATGCCGCTGGCGGCGGATAGGTGAGTGTCCACCAATTTCGCAGCGAGACTCGGGGCGTCAACTGACAGTTCGCCCGCCTGATATTTTGCCCGGAGTTCGTTCACCTTGGCCGTTCGGCGTGGATCTTCGGAACTGTCCCGTTGTGGGTCTGTCTGCATTTAGTCCCTTGGCCTTCATTCTATTCCTTTGCTCGATAGCATATATCCGTTTTTACTTAACTAATTTCGGAAGGAAGGGTTAAGTTTTTTGGGGAAATGGACGAAAGGAGTCTTAGCGGTGGTGGGATGGGAACGGTGATCGAAGACAATCAGAGAAAGCGCACAGCGGAGGCCGAGTAAAGTAGTGCCGGTACAAGATGCTCAAATTCAAGCGCCCGACCTATCTCTAAGCAGGGAGCCTCTCAGCAGGGAGCAGTTGATATTGGAGCATTTGCCCCAGGTGAAACTGATTGCGCGCCGGATACACGAGCGCTTGCCGGTGTCGGTCAGCTTGGATGATTTGATTTCCACGGGCGTGGTGGGCTTGATAGCAGCGATTGACCGCTATGACGCGAGCCACGAAGTGAAGCTGAAGACCTACGCGGAATATAAGATTCGCGGAGCGATTCTGGACAGTTTGCGTGGCTTGGATTGGGCTCCGAGACAACAACGCCGGCGCGCCAAGCAGATTGAAGCGGCGATTGCCGCGCTGGAACAGGAGCATCAGCGCACTCCCACCGAGGAAGAAATTGCCCGATTTCTTCACGTGAGCATTGCCGAGTACCAGGAGTGGTTGAGCGAGATTCGCGGCCTGACTTTAGGCAGCCTGGAGAATTCGGGAACGGAAGAGGAAGGCTGTGACTTGTTACGCTATCTGGCGGACACTGACGCGCAGTGGCCCTCGCAGATTGTCGAGCGGGCCGAGTTGGAACGGCTATTAGCCGGGGCCATTGAGAAGATGCCCTCACTGGAAAAAACGGTATTGAGCCTTTATTACTACGAGGAAATGACTCTGCGCGAAATTGCCCGGATTGTGGATCTGCATGAATCGCGCATCTCGCAGTTGAAGTCACAGGCGATTTTGCGGCTTAGAACCTATATGCAGAAACGGTGGCCGCAACAGCGAGGTTAGGACGGAGCCTACTGTTCGGCTTCCAGCGAGATTCTTAGGGAGATGGGTTTGTGATCACGCATGAGGTCGACTGAAATGGGCTTCTGCTCGTTCGGGAGTTGCTGCAGGATGATTCCCAGGTCTCGAGGCGAATTGATGGCGTGGCCACAGAACTGGGTGAGCACGTCCCCGGCGCGAAGACCGGCATGCTGAGCCGGGTAAGCGGGCATCACCGTCCAGACGAGAATACCCTGCTTGACGCCCAGGGCCTGGGCAAGCTGGTCATTCAGTTGTCCGGATTCGATACCCAAGACCAGATTGCGCCAAAGCATCATGGGAAGCGGCACATCAATGATGCGCATGCGGGTTAGTTCGACATCATCGCTCGTGGTGTAACCAGTGGGCCTTACGCCGGTGGTAATGGTGAAGGCTTTTTCGGTCCCGCTGCGCCAACCGACCAGGCGAACGCGCCTACCCGGTGGCGTTTCTGAAACCAGGCGGGTGAACTGCTGCGCTCCGAGGACTTTTTCCCCGTTGTAGGAGAGAATGACATCGCCGGGACGAATACCTGCCTGATCCGCTGGGGAACTCGCCATGACATTCGTAATCTCGACGCCGGTGGTTTCGCTGAGCTTCAGGTTGGCCGCGTGCTCCGGATCGATGTCCATGAGTTTGACGCCCAAATACCCGGCAGCGGCTTTGGCCTGCAGCGGCAGGAGACCGGGCCACTGGGCAGCAACGCCAACGGCACAGATGAGGAGCATCGCCAGGAGCGCAAAGGGCGGAACCGCCAACCGCCTCAGAAAAAGCGCAGAACACACTGCGCGGAGGCTTGGCGATCTGTGATCTGTGTGGACCAAGCACCGCTTGGCTGCCAGGCTAGTACGTGTCATGGGAGGGGGAAGTTTGCGCGTTCAGGATTTGAGCGCACCGGAGACGAACATAATCATCATCGGGCGACGACTGCATTATGTCGGAGATGGTCTGCATCAATTGAGGCGTCACTTGCACGGTTCCGTTGGCTGGCACGAGTACGTCCATGGCTTCGGTACGAACGCCGGCATCGAGATCATGCGCCAAAGCGAACTCAAGCGCACCGCGCGTCACAGCATCGCTGGGAAACTGGCGTAAGGTTTCAATGGCTTTAATTCTGACGGCGGCGTTGGGATCGTTCTTGATGGTGTTGACGATCGCATTGCGGATCTCCTGACCGGTTTGTCCGGCCAACATCTCGACTGAATCCATGCGAACGCCGGGGTCTACACTTTCGCGTGCCGCTCCCAGCAGGAGTTCACGGACACCGTTATCATCGCGGCTGCCGGTTATTTCGCGCACCTGGACGCGCTGCACCACGATGTGGACGCGATTACCGGCTACGGGACGGATCTCCTGGACCCGGGTGATGGGCGGGTTCAGGAAACCGGCCGCACTGGTGGCGGAGTTTTGTATCCAGGGAAACGGCACGGAGTTGAACATGCGTCCGGCTCCAAAGCCGAGGATCAGCAGGAAGGAGATGCCGGCCAAGCGGTAAGAGCGGTCCGTAAAACGAAGGTCGAAGATCTCGCGCAGCTTTTCACTTACCCGATGGAAGAGATGGGCGGCGGTGGTAGGCTCGCCGGCGAGCTGCCGGTTTAAATCCGCGCGGCAGGCGGTTAGCCATTCCGGCCTGACGTCGCGCTGCTGGAGATTGACGGCAGCATGCCATTCTTTCTCGCGGTTTAGAGCGAGTTGACAAAGACTGCAGCCGGCGACGTGAACTTCCAAGGCCTCTTCGGCGGCGAAGTCGAGTTCACCGTAGAGGTAGAGCGACAGGCTCGCTTGCACTTCAGAACACTTCATACCAGGTCTCCCAGGGCGGCGCGCATCTTTTGGGTAGCGCGGAATAAGCAGTTTTTGGCAGCCTCTTCGGTCACTCCCAAAGAGTCGCCGATGGATTTCAGGCGCATTCCCTGGAAATGCCGCATTTCGAAAACCAGACGCTCGCGCGGTGTCAGCTTTTCCAGGTTGTCCTGCACGCGCGCATTCACTTCCGCGGAGATGAGCCTACGCTGGGGGTCACCGTCGGCGCGTTTTTCCGGAACGAACTGGAGGCGGTCTACTTCATCGCCACCGGCGGCGACGGCTGATGGTTCTTCGCGGCGCACCTTGCGCTTGCGGAGCTGATCGAGACACAAGTTGGAAACAATGCGGTAAAGCCAGGTGCTGAAGGCGCACTCGAAGCGGAACCTGGGCAAGTTTCGGAAAACCCGCAGAAAGACTTCCTGATAAACGTCGCGAGCGTCTTCTTCGGAATGGAGCAGATTCAGCGCCATTCGCAAGACACTCTGGTCATAGGCGCGAACCAGTTGTTCAAAAGCGCCAGAATCGCCACGCTGAGCCGCTTGGATCAGGGCCACCTCGCTCGAACGTTCCGGGACTGCACGCACCGCTATATTGTCAATAACTTGAGATCCGCTGTCCACCAACCTTTGGACGTACCAAATCTGATTGGGTCACGGGTTGTCCGGCAAGGCGGTCGCAGGGTCTCAGAAGTTACGACGCCAACTCCAACTCGATGAGCTTTCTGGCGGCGTCCAAAGCCGCGATTTTGAAGCTTCTGACTTCGCCAGCCCGCGCCAGTTCCTTCTCTGAACTTTCATCCGGGCCGGTTTTCCAACGGGCGGCGAGCATTGCGCCGAGAGAGGAGACATCGGACGCCTTCGCGGAGCTCGCCGATTTTTTTGCGGAACCAGTTCGTTGAAGCTTGCAGGTGGCGATAACACCCTCTCCCAATTCCACACGCGCCCGGTCGCCGCTGACTTCGACCAGCCGGCCGCTCACGGTTTCACCGGCCTGGTGCTCGGAAATGTAGTGGTCGATGGTGGTGGGCTCCAGCTGTTTCATGCTGAGCTTCAAACGACGCCGTTCACGATCGACTTCAATGACGACGGCCTTTACAGTTTGGCCCTTTTGAATCTTATCCTTAGGATGATCCAGACGCTTTTCGTGGGTGATATCGGAGATGTGGATCATGCCTTCAATACCGTTACCCAAATCCACAAATGCGCCAAACGGGGTGAGGTTGCTGATGGAGCCTTCTACGGTAGAACCGACAGGATATTTTTCAGTGATGGCCTGCCAGGGGTCGCCCAGAACCTGCTTGTAACCAAGGCCGATACGCTTATCCGTGGGATTTACCTGGAGAACCACGGCCTCCACGCGATCGCCGACCTTTAGCAGATCGGCTGGCTTGCGGACTTTCTTGTCCCAAGAGAGTTCAGAAAGATGGATAAGGCCATCCACGCCAGGAAACAGTTCTACGAAAGCGCCGAAATCGGCAAGGCGGGAAACGGTACCGGAAACGCGGTCTCCGACCTTCAGGGTGCGGGAGGCGATGGTCCAGGGATCGTCCTGGAGTTGCTTGAGGCCAAGCGAGATTTTTCTGGTAGCCGGATCGAGCTTCAGGATTTTGAGTTCGAGCTCGTCGCCGATTTTCACCACGTCAGAAGCTTTGCCGATGCGGGAGTAGGACATATCCACAACGTGCAGCAAGCCATCTACACCGGGGGATAATTCCACGAAGGCGCCGAAATCAAGGAGGCTGCGCACCCGGCCGCTAACGACGGAGCCTTCCTTCAATGTGGAGAAGGTTTCCTCGCGCTTTTTGTTCTGCAACTCCTCCATGACCTGACGGCGGTCGACGACGATGTCTTCCTTTTCGGTGTCGAGCTTGGTGATGCGGCACTCAATTTCCTGGCCGACCAGCTTCGCCATATCGTCGGCTTCACGAACGCCGCTGCGCGAGGCGGGCATAAAGGCGCGCATGCCGATATCGACGCGGAAGCCGCCTTTGACCTGTTCAGTGACTACACCAGCAATGACTCTCTTCTGATCGAAAGCAGCCTGGAGCGAGGTCCAATCTTTGGGGCGCTCGACGCGGATGGTGGAGAGTTCGTAATAACCTTCATCATTGCGCGGTCCGATGGAAACCAGGACGCTGTCGCCCGGTTTGGGATCCGCTGTCTGGCTTTCACGCCACCGGGAAAGCTGCAACGAACCTTCGATTTTGCGGCCGATATCGACCAGAAGGGAGTCGGGTCCTACCGAAACAACTTTGCCGGCAACGGGTTGCCCCGCCTCTTCGTGGTGCTGCTGTTCGAAACTGGAGAGTATGTCTGCAAAACTCGTGTCTTCGGGTGAACCGGCGTTTTCAACGGGCTCAAAATGGAGGGCTTTCTCGTTGCTCATGACTGCGGGAATTTCATCTTATTCTGTCATAGCGTGTGCTTTATGAATGCCAGCGCAAAACCCCTTCGGCGGGTAAGCAGTTTCTTTCGCGCACAGGATTTCGCATGGCTGCTGTTCGTGGGCGCGCTGCTGGGCGCAAATTTCGAAACGAACTATGACGCCATCATCTTACTTGTCCTGATCGGTTTGTTTCAAATCCTGGAGCCGCACCTGCGGATCTTTGCCTCCAAACGTGGGCAGATTTCGTCGCTGGTCCTGAAATTGCTGTTTTGCTATCTGCTGGTGGGATACACCCACACGATTGACAGTCCGTATTACTCGATTTTTCTGCTACCGCTGGTCTCGGCGGCGACGGCTTACGGATTTGCAACGGTGGTGGTGGTGACGCTGATTGCCGCCCTGGCGTATCTCTCGTTTCTGCTCCCGGTGTTTGTGTATGTGCCGAGTGAGGAACTGTACAGCATTATGGCTTTGCGCGTTTCGTTCTTCGCCATAATTGCTTTCGTGGTTTATGAACAAGCTCGGGCAAAACGGCAGGAAATGGAGCGAACGAAGGAGGCCGCCGACCGACTGGCGGAATCGAACCGGAATCTGCAGCAGACGCAGGCTTCTTTGCGCCGGTCGGAAAGGTTGGCGGCGCTGGGACAGCTGACCGCGGGGCTCGCACATGAGCTTCGCAATCCTCTCGGCACCATTAAGGCTTCAGCCGAAATGCTGAATCAGAAGGGCATTTTGCAGCAGCCCGAGGTGATGACGGAGATGGCTTCCTATATAGAGAGCGAAGTGGACAGGATTAACGGCCTGATCACGAGCTTTTTGAATTTTGCACGGCCCCTGGAGATACATCCGGTGACAGATGATGACCTGGAGGTCATGGTCTCGGAGGTTTTGCGGAAACATGCGCAGTTGGCGGCTTCTCGGAAGGTGGAACTGAAGGCCGAGATTGCTCCGGAGGCTGCCCGCTTTACGTTTGATGCGTCGCTGCTTTCGATTGCGCTTTCAAACCTGGTGCAGAATGCAATTCAGGCGAGTCCCGAAAATACGACGGTCAGAGTATCGGCTGAACGAGCGGGGGATTCGATTGAGATTTTGGTTGAGGACCAGGGGGAAGGCATTAGTCCGCAGAACCTGGAAAACATTTTTAATCCATTCTTTACTACCAAGGCGGAGGGTGTTGGGCTGGGGCTGGCAATTGTTTCGAAGATTGTGGACGAACACCAGGGGAAGATCACCACAACCAGCACGCTGGGGCAGGGCACGGTGTTTCGCATCCACTTGCCGGGCTGGTCAAATCAGACCGCTGAAGCGGTTGGCAACCTAAAATAAACACATGTCGGCCGGAAGAGTGCTGGTGGTTGAAGACGAAGATAAGCTGCGCCGAGTGATTCAGCTAAAGCTGGAGTCGGCGGGTTTTGAAGTAGATGGAGTGGCTTCGGCTGAACAGGCGCTGCCGCTGGCCGCCGGTGCTCAAGTGGTGCTGACCGATCTGCGTCTGCCTGGAATGGACGGGATTCGGCTGATAGAGCAACTGCATCAGCAGGGTACACAGGCGGGCGTCATCGTGATGACCGCCCATGGGTCGGTGGACAGCGCGATTGAAGCGATGAAACTGGGCGCGGCTGACTTTCTGCAAAAGCCGTTTTCGCTGGAGCATCTAGCCACACTGGTGCAGAAAGTGATGGATGTTCAGACACTTAAGTCTGAGAATCAGCGGCTACGGGATCAACTGGACCATCGCTATCAGTTCGACAACATTATTGGCCGCAGCGCCGCGATGCGGGATATTTTTCAGACGGTTGAACGGGTGGGGCCAACGCGAACGACGGTTCTGATTGCAGGCGAAAGCGGCGTGGGCAAGGACATGATTGCGCGCGCGATTCACCAGCATTCGCCCCGGCGGTCTCAGGCTTTCGTCAAGATTAATTGCACGGCGCTGCCCGAGAACTTGATGGAAAGCGAACTTTTCGGGTATGAAAAGGGCGCTTTCACGGGCGCAACGGTGAGCAAGCCGGGCAAGTTTGAACAGGCGGATAAAGGGACGGCGTTCCTGGATGAGATTGGCGATGTGCCGGGGAATATCCAGGTGAAGCTGCTGCGCATTTTGCAGGAACGGCAGTTTGAGCGGTTGGGGTCGAATCTGACCAGGAATGTGGATGTGCGGGTGATTGCGGCGACGAATGTGGATTTGCGGGCGGCGCTGGAAGAGGGCCGGTTTCGCGAGGACCTGTACTACCGGCTGAATGTTGTGCCGATCAATGTACCGCCGCTGCGGGAGCGGAAAGAAGACATTCCATTTCTGGCCATGCACTTCGTGAAGAAGATTTCGGCGGATTTGGGGACTGGTCCGCGTGCGTTGAGCCCGGCAGCGATGGACCGGCTGGTGTCGCACTCGTGGCCGGGGAATGTTCGGGAGTTGGAGAACACGGTGGAGCGGAGTATGGTTTTGACGAACGCCGAGGTTCTGCAGCCGGCGGATATTCGGATTGAGGCTCCGCGGCATTCGACTTTCGCCGCTTCGAACCAGCAGGCACCGGTTCTGCCGGAGGGGGAGACGCTGGATCATTGGGAACAAATGATTATCAAGGAGGCTCTGCGGCGGGCGAATAACAATAAGAGCCAGGCGGCGCGGATGTTGGGGCTGACCCGGAATGCGTTGCGGTACCGGTTGTCGCAGATGGGTTTGGAGCAGGGGGGTGGGGAGGAGATGGAGACTACGGCTTAGGAGGCAACGAGCACTCGCTGGGGAGGCGCGCTTTAAACGAGGTGACAATAAAGAGCGATGGAACTGGAGATTTTCATCGACCTAATGGCTACCGTCGCTTGACGACTTCAGCCGCGCCTTTGCCGGCTCTCTGCTGGTGGAAGGATGCGCGCGCATCCAATGCCGAAACTTTGCCTAACTGCTCAATGGAAAAGCGCATCAGGACACTGCCTAGCGTTCCCATCACGCCCATGGCGATTCGTTTCGTGGAGGACTTGCCGGGCAGGACTTTCAGGAAGATACTGCCGGCGGTTAGTGCGGCGGCCGTGCGCCACATGACTCCGCTCACTCCTTCGCGGAAAGGTAAGCCGACTTGTTTTACTTCGGAGGCCTGTTTCTCCATGACGAAGCCGGCACTCAACTCGACAAGCTGGCCTACGGTTCCGAATGTTGTGGTTAAAGCCCGTTCTTGCTCGTTACCCGAGATGATATTGAAGAGCTCGCCTACGCTGGCCATGGCGGAGGCTCCGAAAAGAATGGGCATCGTCTTTCTAGACTGCTGCCAGATAGGCACTGCACTACTGCTGACCAGCACGCCTGTATAGGTCGCCAGACCTGCCCCGAAGATGCCGGCCAGGATAGTGCAGGTCTTGCCGATGAAGCCCAAGAGGCCGGGCCGATTGCGGAGCACAAGAGCCACGGGAGCTGTGCTGCCGACGCCTGAAAGTATCCACGCGCCCATATTCATGGGTGAGGTGGGGCGGAAGACGCGCAGCATGTTCAGGAAACGCTCAGGACGGCCTAAATCATAAACCAGGCAGAAGGCGCTGAGGCCGGAGCCGACAAACGCGATGGAGTGGCAGCTCTTAATGAGTTTGTGGTGAGCTTCACCATCCTTCAGTTGCGCGGCAGCGGCTAGAACAAGGGAGGCTCCGGTGACTCCGCCGATGTAGTAGTAAGCCGAGATCGGCCACTCCCAGACGGGTTCCTGTAACATTGGGCGGTCATAGTAAGTGACATCCGTAGTGCTCTGCTCGCTGGGAATCTCACGCCAGACGCCGGACTCATTCCTCATGTGCTCGTCGGTATGGCCGCCGGTGCGCTGGTGAGAGCCTTCACCGACGAGGCTGCCAAGGTCGCTATCGATGTCGCGCCCGTCGGTGGTTACCGGATCAATGGAATCTTTGTAGAGCGTTTTGTCAGTAACTAGAACCGGCCTCATTGACGCTTCCCGTTGAAGAATGCGGCGGCCAGCGCGGTCAGAACCATACCTGCTGCGGCAAAGCCCATAGCGCGCCAGGCATCCGGCGCTTTCTTGGTTGGAACAACTGGGTCAGGCGGGAGGTTATAAGCCTCGGGCTTGTCTACTAGCAAAAAGAATGCGTTCAGCCCTTCCGTGCCGGGCTGGTCTTCCTTGCTGGCACCGTACAGGTAAGCGTCCGTTAGCCCCTGCTCATGCAGCTTTTCGACACGCTCCTGCGCAATCACCTTTAAATCCTCCAGGTCGCCGAATTTGATGGAGTCAGTGGGGCAGGATTTGGCGCAGGCGGGTTCAAGGTCAGCGCGCAAGCGGTCGTAACACAAAGTGCACTTCCAGGCGCGGCCGTCCTGCTGATTGCGGTCAATGACGCCGAACGGGCAGCTCACAATGCAGTAGCCGCAGCCGTTACAGATATCCGGCTGCACGTACACGGAACCGAACTCGGTGCGAATGATGGCGCCGGTGGGACAGCTCTCGAGGCAGCCGGAGCGTGCACAGTGCTTGCAGACATCCGACGAGAATAGCCAGGAGAAGGCGCCGTCCTCCACATCCTGTTCATGAAGAGCAACGGGACGTTCGACGAACGCGACGTGACGCCAAGTGGAAGCACCCAGATGTGAGGTGTTGTCATAGGACATGCCGGTAAACAGAAAACCGTCATCAGGCAACTGGTTCCACTGTTTGCAGGCAACTTCGCATGCCTTGCAACCGATGCAAAGCGTCGTATCCGTAAAAAAGCCCTTCGTGGCTGCCACTGCTACGAGTTTCCTTCCTGTGCTTCAGAGTGTTTCACTTCGTGGTCACGGGCATCCTTAGGTGGTCCGTAGATATCGCGCTTCTTCTTGGTGGGAGCAGGAGGAACGAACTGCCCGGTGGTGATGTAACGGCGTCCTGCGCTGCTGCGGCCCGCTTCGATGTTCGCCGTGAAGGCCTTCGATTCCTGGATGGACACGTTGGGATCTGCGACGAAGGGGATGAGGTCATTGGCCGCGTCGCCGCGCACAAGGCCCTTGCTCGACCAGTGATAAGGCAGGCCGATCTGGTGAACGATGCCGACCTTTGTCTTGACCGGCCGCAGACGACGCGTCACCAGGACGCGTGCCTCAATCTCTCCCCGCAAGGTTGTGATGGTGGCCCAACCGCCGTTTCTCAGATTGCGCTCCGCGGCGAGCTCGGGCGAAACCTCACAGAACATCTCCGGTTGCAACTCGCTGAGCCAGGATAACCAGCGGCTCATTCCGCCGGCGGTGTGATGTTCGGTCAACCGATAGGTTGTGATCAGGTATGGGAAGCGGGGATCCTGATACGGCTGATGATAGCCGTTACCTTTGAGCCGCCACTCCATTCGATCCGGATTGCACTGCTGCAAATAGATGGGGTTATGCATCACGGATTCCATGGGCTCATAGTGAGTGGGCATGGGTCCGTCTTTCAGACCCGATGGTACAAACAACCAGCCCAAACTGTCGGTCTGCATGATGAAGGGCTTGTCACCAGGGATGGAATCTTTGCCCTTGGCGCCGGGCACGGGACGATAGGAGGGCGGACGGTTGTTAATAAAATCAGGCTCATCATCGCCGACCCACTCTTGCTTTCCGTCGTCCCACCAGATCAGCTTCTTGCGGTCCGACCAGGGTCTACCTTCCGGATCAGCGGAGGCGCGGTTGTAAAGCACGCGGCGATTCTTAGGCCAAGCCCAGCCCCATTCCAGCGCCAGGTGATTTTGCTCCCACTCAGGTTTGCGGCGCATGGTCTGGTTGACGCCGTCTTTGAAGGAGCCTGAATAAATCCAGCATCCGCTGGCCGTAGTGCCGTCGTCCTTTAGATCTGAGAAGCCGTCTACGGGCTTCTTGTCAGCCCAGGTATAACCGTTGATTTCCTTCAGCACGGCTTCCGCATCAGGCTCGCCATGCTCATTGACAGTTGGGTAATCCCAGGTGAGATCACGAATGGGCCAGTTGCGGACTTGATCCATCTCGCCGGCGTACAGTTCTTTCAAACGCCTGCCCAGTTTGAAGACAAACTCCAGTTCACTGCGGGTGTCGCCCTTAGCCTCAATCGCTTTGTGATGCCATTGCAGCAAGCGCTGCGTGTTGGTAAAGGTTCCGTCCTTCTCGGTATGGGCGCAAGCCGGGAAGAAGAAGACCTCGGTCTGAATGTCTTCGGGCTTAATTTCGCCGCGGGCAATTTCGGGGGCATCGCGCCAGAAATCCGCCGTTTCGGTCACTTGAAAATCGCGGACTACCAGCCACTTTAATCCGCGCAGGCCCTTCCGCTGCAGTGGGCCGTTCATGGAACCGACAACCGGGTTTTCGCCCATGACAAAATAGCCGTCCAGCTTGCCTTCCGCCTGATCGGCCACCGTGTTCATGTGCGAATGGTCGCCGGTGAGCATGGGCAGATAGTCGTAGCAATAGTCATTGTCTTTGGTAGCAGCGTCACCGAACCAGGCTTTTAGAAGAGAGATGAAGTACTTCGGAAATTCGCCCCACCAGCCAGCAGTCGCGGTGTTTTTCTTCAGGTAGCTATGCAGATCCGGGTCCAAGTCGAACTTCGGTTGGGGGAGATATCCGGGAAGCAGATTGTAGAGCGTGGGAATGTCAGTGGAACCTTGAATAGAGGCATGGCCGCGCAGCGCCAGGATACCGCCGCCGGGCCGGCCCATATTTCCCAACAGCAATTGGATGATGGCAGCGCTGCGGATATACTGCACACCCACGGAATGCTGGGTCCAACCCACCGCGTAACAGAAGGCGCCGGTCCTATCGCGGCCTGAGTTCTTGCAGATGATGTCCGCTACGCGTTCAAACAGAGCCGGGGAAATGCCGCACGTCTCTTCCACCATTTGCGGCGTGTAGCGGGAAAAATGACGCTTCAGAAGCTGGAAGACGCAGCGGGGATGTTGCAGCGTTTCATCTCGCTCATGCCCTTTGGAGTAGCTCCAGGTTTCGGGCTCATACTTCTTTCTATCGAGGTCCCACCCGCTGAAGAGGCCATCCAGATCCTCAGTGTCCTGAAAATCTTCGTGAATGATGGTGGAAGCGTTTGTGTAGCTGTGGACGTACTCCTTGAAGTAAAGTTCTTTTTCCAGGATGCGGTGAATGATGGCGCCCAGAAACGCAATATCAGACCCGGCGCGAATAGGCACATGAATGTCTGCGACCGCGCTGGTTCTGGTGAAGCGCGGGTCAACATGTATGACCGTCGCCCCACGCTCCTTGGCCTGCATGACAAACCGGAACGCCACCGGGTGACACTCGGCCATGTTTGAGCCTTCAATGATGATGACGTCAGAGTTAACCAGGTCTCCCGGATAGCTGGTGGCGCCACCGCGTCCATACGTGGTGCCCAAACTGGGCACCGTGGCGCTGTGTCAAATCCTGGCCTGATTCTCAACCTGGACTATGCCGAGTCCAGTGAAAAGCTTTTTGATGAGGTAATTTTCCTCATTGTCGAGCGTTGCGCCACCCAGGTGGGCAATCTTCATGGTGCGGCGAAGCGGCTTGCCTTCTTCATTCTTGTCTTCCCAGTTGTCATCGCGAGAGGCCTTCACTCGCTGCGCGACCATCTCCATGGCCTGCGCCAGCGGAATCTTCTCCCACTCCGTGCCGTGCGCTTTTCGATAAAGAACGTCGGTTACGCGATGAGAACCGGTTACCAGTTGAAAAGTCGCTGCGCCTTTCGGGCAGAGGCAACCACTTGAAACGGGCGAAGCCGGATCGCCTTCGATGTCGATGATTCTTTCGTCTTTCAGGTAAATCAACTGTCCGCAACCCACCGCGCAGTAAGGACAGACGGAGGGGACTACCTTGTCCGCGGAGGTGGTTCGAGCCATCAGCGAATGAGTGCGCTCGCTGGCGGCGTTACGGTCAAGCCCTAAAATATCGCCACTGCTCAACTGCTTCCAAACTGGCCACTTAGCGGGTGAGAAAGAACCGTTTTCAGACATCACACCCACTCTATCGTTAATTTTCGACGGGGGATTTCCGCAAAACTTCTGCTACCGAACCGGGTAACTTATCGGCGCCGGCCAGCAACAAACTTACCTGCCACATCTCTTTATCCGAAAGCGATTTAGAGTAGGCCGGCATGCCCGTAAGCCGGATGCCATTTGCTACCTTCCAATAAGTTTCACCAGCTGGATCATCAGTGACTCCATGACCTTCAAACAATTGCGGAGGAACAGGATACATACCGGCAGCGATGTGGGTTTTGGATTGCCCAGGCAAGCCATGGCAGACGGCGCAATCCGCACGGTAGACTTTCGCGCCGTTCATGAAGTCGGCTTCATTGGGTTGAAACGGAGCCGTTTTGGGCGACTCTTTGTCGACTCTGGCATTGAGCGCCATGTGGGCTAATTGCTTTTCGAAAGGCCATGGCGACGACGCGGTCGCTACCGGTGCGTAACCAAGACGGAAGTAACAATAGATGATTGCGGGGATAATGACCAATGCAAAGACGAATCCAGCTAGGAATTTCATATTGATGAGGGTGCTTGCTATTGTACTCGTGGTGCTGATGAGCAACCTGGGGGTTGCGGCACAAGAAATCAGCATCACTTTAAAGGACGCGCAGGAGCGAGCGCAGAAATACGCCGTTCAAGTGCAGTCGGCCGGGATTGCGGCACGGCTGGCACAGGAAGACCGGAAGCAGGCGATGGCAGCCAGCCTGCCCACTCTAAATGCATTCAATCAATTCATCTACACGGAAGGCAATGGGACGCCATCGGGCGTCTTTGTGGCCAACGACGGAGTGCATGTTTACAACGAGCAAGCGCAGGTGCATGAGGAGTTGTTCGCATTCGTTCGACGCGGCGAGATCCGGGTGGCGCGGGCCGCGGAGGCCGTAGCGCGAGCGAAAGCCGACGTTGCGGCGCGTGGCTTGAATGTAACCGTGGTTCAGGATTACTACGCGATTGCCGCGGCCGGACGGAAGCTGGGATCAGCCGAAACGGCAGTAAAGGAGGCCCACGACTTCCTGGATGTGACGCAGAAGCAGGAAAAAGGCGGCGAAGCCGCGCACGCGGATGTGATCAAAGCGACAATTCAAACTAAACAGCGTGAACGCGAGTTTGCAGATGCGCAACTTATGCTCGATAAAGCCAAGACAGCCTTGGCGGTTTTGATTTTTCCAACCCTGGAACAGAACTTCAAGATTGTGGACGACCTGGAAGCGCTTATGCCCCTGGACAAGCTAGACCAAATCAGCGCGCAGACGAAGGCGAAGAACGCGGATGTCGCAGTGGCGAAAGCTGCCGAGGCCCAAGCGAAGCAGACGGTGAATGTGGCTCGTTATGCTTACCTTCCATCCTTCGGACTCGACTTCTTTTACGGCATCAATGCGAATCAGTTTTTGGCGCATACGGACTACCCCACTCCAGAAAGCGGGCGCAGCACTTTGCCGAACTACCTGGTCAATGGCAGGCAGAACCTGGGTTACTCAGCGCAAGCTACGCTCAACATACCCGTCTGGAATTGGGGCGCGACCCACAGCAAGGTCAAGCAGGCAGTATTGCGGGAGAAGCAATCAGAACTGGATCTGAGCGCGACGGAAAAGCAACTGAGCGCGGACACGATTAACTTCTACGCAGAAGCAAAAACGGCGCTGGACCAGATTGCGTCGCTGCGTGAATCTTCCGATCTATCAGCCGAGAGCCTGCGGCTCACGCTGCTGCGATACAAGGCCGGGGAGGCGACCACGCTTGAGGTGGTGGACGCACAGACAACTTTGATTCAGGCGCGCAACGCTTACTCGGACGGCCTGCTGAGATACCGGGTGGCGTATGCCGCCCTGCAACAGCTGACAGGAAATTTTTAAAACAATGAAAATGGTTCTTTTGATGTTGGCCAGCCTGCTCTGTTTCGAGGGCTGCGGGAGCAAACCTAAGGCGGCGGAGGAGGAAGCGCCCGCCACTCCGGTTGAAGTGGCGGTTGCGCATACCGGCGTCATGCACCGACTGATCTCGGCGGAGGCGCTGGTCTTTCCGATAAACCAAGCGACGATTGTTCCGAAGATCAGCGCGCCGGTGAAGAAATTTTTTGTCCAGCGGGGTGATCACGTCAGGCAAGGGCAGTTGCTGGCGCAACTGGAGAATGGCGATTTGCAAGCGGCCACACTGGAGAGCCGGGAGCTTTATCAGCAAGCGCAGGCGAACGATCAGAACACGCGAGCGGCGACCATTCCGAATGATTTGACGAAGTCTAGAAGCGATGTTGCAGCGGCGCAGGGCAACCTGGAGGCGGCGCAAAAGTTATACGACAACCGCGTAACGCTACTCAAGGAAGGGGCGCTGGCCCAGAAACTGGTGGACGACGCGAAGGTAGCGCTGGTTCAGGCGCAGAGTCAGTTTGACACCGCCAAACAGCAGCTTAATTCTTTGGAGACCGCAGGAGAAGCGGCCACGCTGAAAAGCTCCGAGGCACAAGTAAACGCCGCGAAGGCGCATTACGAGAGCAGCCAGGCGCAGAGCGCTTACGGAGAAGTGCGGAGCCCGATTTCCGGCGTAATAGCGGACAGAGGCGTGAATGTGGGCGATATGGCAAGCAGCGGTTCCGCGCTGTTCAGCATTGTGGATATTTCGCGCATTGTGGCGCGGGCGAACATCGCCGTGAACGAAGCGGGCGCCATCAAGCGCGGTCAGACAGCGACCATCAAGACAGCGGATGGAGACATTCCGGGCAAGGTAATTGTGGTTAGTCCAACGGTAGACGCGAATACCACCACTCTGCAGGTCTGGGTGCAGGCGAACAATACGAAGGAGGTTCTAAAGCTCGGCTCAACGGTGACCGTCACCATTGATGCGGGCAATGTAAACAATTCCGTGATTGTGCCGAATAGCGCGTTGCTTGCTTCCGATGAGGGCGGGGAGAAGGTCATGGTGGCGCTGGACAACAACACGGCGCAGGAACGAAAGGTGGAACCGGGCGTTCGGAATGGCGACGATGTTCAGATTGTCAGCGGAGTGAAGCCGGGTGAAAAAGTTATCACAAACGGCGGCCTGGGGCTGGATGATAAGGCCAAGATAGAGGTCAGCAAGCCAGGCTCCGGTAAATCGGAGGATGAGAAGTAATGCCGGAACACTGGACCGGCCGCTATCTGAAAGCGATCATCTTCGTTATTACGGCGCTGGTGGCTTTTGGCGTTTATTTAGCTTTTTCGATTCCGATTTCCGTTTTCCCGGCGACGAATTTTCCGCGAATCATTGTTGGTGTGGACAACGGCGTTATGCCGATTGACCAGATGCAGGTGACGATTACGAGGCCCATTGAGGAAGCGGTCAACACGGTTCCCGGACTGAATCATGTGACGTCCGTCACGAGCCGCGGTTCGGCTTCGATAGATCTATTTTTCGACTGGAATGTCGATACATTCCAGGCGTTGCAATTAGTGAATTCGGCAGTTGCCCGTATTCAGAGTACGCTGCCACCCACCGCGGTTGTGACGGCGAACCGGATCACCTTTGCGGCGTTCCCGATCATTGGGTACAGTCTGACATCCAATACAGTGCCCCAAACAAGACTCTGGGAACTGGCGACCTATACTTTGAAACCGCGGCTGAACCGGTTAAACGGGGTTTCGACCGTGGTGGTGCAGGGCGGCGAAGAACCGGAGTTCGCGATTCAGCCTGACCCGGCAAAACTCATTCAGTCGCAAGTGTCGGTTCCCACGATCCTGGATGCAGTTTCGCGCAGCAATCTGGTGGATTCACCGGGCCTGATACAGCAGAATCATCAACTGGTTCTCGCGCTGGTGAGCGGTCAAGCGAAAACGCCCGAGGAGATTGGCGATATGGTGGCGAAGACCACGGCCTCAGGATCGCCGATTCGAATTCGCGATGTAGCGACGGTGAGCAGTTCGGTGAAGCCGGTTTACACCATCTGCACGGCCAACGGGAAACAGGCGGTACTGCTGAATATCTTCCGCCAACCGGAGAGTAACACCGTGTCCGTGGCGAATTCGGTACATACGACGATTGAAGAACTGAAGAAGGGCTTGCCGCCGGGGACGCAGATTGAGGCTTTCTACGATCAATCTGAACTGGTAAACGACTCCATTGCGAGTGTACGGGACGCAATTCTGATTGGACTGGTTCTGGCGGCGGCTATTCTGGTGCTGTTTCTCCGGGATTGGGGTACATCTTTGATTGCCGGCCTGGTGATTCCAGCCACAATTGCCGTGACTTTCATTGCGTTGCGGGCGCTGGGCGAGAGCTTCAACCTGATGACACTGGGAGGCTTGGCAGCCGCCGTCGGACTAGTGATTGACGACGCCATTGTGGTTGTCGAAAACATTGTGTTGCACCGCGACCATGGGGAAAGCCGGAGCGACGCCATTTCAAAAGCATTGAAAGAGATTCGCGTGCCGCTGGTGGGCTCGACGATTACGCCGATTGTGGTTTTCATTCCGCTGATGGCGATTACTGGTGTGACGGGAACGTTCTTTCGTGCGCTGGCCATTACGGTCGGCGTGGCGCTGCTGACCTCCCTGGCGCTGGCCCTGACGTGGACGCCGGCATTGAGTTATCTGCTAGTGGGCAAAGCTGGAAAGCACGGAGAAAAGCAGGGCGCGTTCATGTCACGGGTGACCCGCGTTTATCACAGGAGCATTATGTGGGCGCTGGATCATCCCGTCATACTTGGTGTCTGCTGCCTGGTGGTGGTAGGACTGTCAGCGCTCTGTTACACCCAGTTGGGGAGCGATTTGCTGCCGTCGATGGATGAAGGCGGATTCGTGCTGGATTACTTTACGCCGGCAGGTTCGTCGTTAAAAGACACGAACGACATTCTGGTGCAGGTGGAAACGATGCTGCACGAAGTGCCGGAAGTGGAGAGCACGTCGCGGCGGACCGGTTTGCAGCTTGGCTTTTCGCCAGTGACGGAAGCGAACACGGGCGACTTCTCAGTGAAATTGAAACGAAAGCGCAGCCGGAGCGTAGAGCAGGTGATCGCCGAGGTTCGGGACAAGATCAACACCCGCTTCCCGCAACTGGATACCGATTTTACGCAGATTCTGCAGGATCAAATCGGCGATTTGACCGGCGCGCCCGATCCTATTCAGATCAAGTTGTTCTCAGAGAATACGCAACTGCTGCAACAGTGGGCGCCGAAAGTGGCTGATGCGATAAAAACCATCTCCGCAGTGAAGGACGTTAAAAACGGGATAGAGAACACCGTGAGCGGACCAGCCATTACGTTTGCCATCAATGAGGGGGTCGCCGCGCGCGCGGGATTTACGCCGCAGGAGGCAGAGTTGGACGCGAGCGCCCTTATCGGAGGCGAACCGGCCACCGTTCCGGTTATCAACAACGGCCGGGCTTACACGTTACGCGTGCGTTTTCCGGATAGCTCGAGGATGTCGCTGGATTCTATTCGAAACACGCTGCTGGTGAGCGGAAGCGGCCACGTGGCCACCCTCGGGACCATGGCTAACCTGGTGAACGAATCCGGCCAAATAGAAACCAGGCGCGAAAACCTGCAGCGCGATGTGGTGGTAACCGGCCGGTTCGAGGGCCTGAGCCTGGGCAGCGGCATGAAACTCGTGGAAGCCAAGGTGGCTTCGCTGCATGTACCTTCGGCGGTTCGAGTTGTTTACGGCGGACTTTACGAAGAGCAGCAACGATCGTTCCGCGATTTGTTGTTTGTTCTGGCGAGCGCTATTGTACTGGTTTTCATAGTCCTGCTGGTAGAGTTCGGAGACTTTGCCGCGCCCGTCGCCATTCTGGCTTCGGCTTTGCTGTCCACATCCGGCGTGTTTCTGGCGCTGTTTGTCACAGGAACCACCTTCAACATTTCGTCCTTCATGGGTCTGATTATGGTGGTGGGAATTGTGGCGAAGAACGGCATTTTGCTGCTGGACGCGGACCAGAAATTCAGGCGCGAGGGTATGAGCCCACACGAGGCGGTAATTGAGGCCGGCGTGCGTAGGCTGCGGCCTATTATGATGACAGCCTTGGCGGCGATAGCGGGCATGGTTCCGCTGGCACTAGCGTTTGGCGCGGGGTCTCAGATGTTACAACCGCTGGCAATTGCCGTTATCGGGGGTATCCTGGCGTCTATGGTCCTGTCACTCATCGTTACTCCGGCGGCCCATTTCCTGCTGGCGCACAAGGGTAAGTAGAAACCCTGCGCTAGCAATTTGGGTAAGACGGCATCTACACAGTCGTGCGTGTTCAGCTTTTTGCATTCGCAGCTATCGCCCTTGCCTTGCCGTTAGCGGCCGCGACCGGGCCTGATGTAGCCACTATCATCCAACGCTCAGTACAGGCGAGCAACCTGGATTTTGAGAAGGCACCGGAATTCAACTACAAGCAGCGGGAGACGACGGGTGGAGTGACGAAGACTTCGCAAGTCACGATGATCGATGGGTCTCCGTATGAGCGACTGCTGGCGATCAACGGCAGGCCGCTCAGCGCCGAAAAAGCGACCCAAGAGGAGCAAAAACAAAAGGCCGTCATGGAGCAACGGGCGAGAGAGACTCCCGAACAGCGGAAGGCGCGCATCGCGAAGTATGAGAGGGATCGCAAGCGCGACTACGTGATGATGTCGCAGCTTTCGCAGGCGTTCAATTTCACTCTCATCGGACAGCAAAGGATCAGGGGATTTCACGTTTGGGCATTGAAGGCAGTTCCCCGCCCCGGCTATAAACCTCCGAATATGGATTCGCAGGTGCTTCCGGGTATGGCGGGCGAGCTTTCCATTGATCAAAAGACTTATCAGTGGGTGAAGGTCACGGCACGTGTGATACATCCGGTGTCGATTGAGGGATTTCTGGCACAGGTGGAACCGGGAACGCTTTTTGAAATTGAGAAAAGCCCGGTGACGCCGGGGATCTGGCAGATCACGCATTTCCGATCCGTTGCGCATGCCCGGATACTCGGTGTTTTCCGCCATGACGGGCAAGACGAAGTCACGTTCTTTGATTTCCAGCCGGCGAAGCCTTAACGCGTACAATTGTCTGGTGAAAACTGGCGTAATCGGATTAGGCTTTATGGGCGCGGCGCACGTCTCGGCCATAACAGCGAACAGTGCGGCTGAACTGGCTGCGGTTGTGACGACAAATCCCAAGGCTCGCGAAGGGGATTTGAGCGAGACGGGCGGCAACCTGGATCTTGGAAGCAGGAAGTTCGACTTTTCAAAGGTCAAAAAATACGATACCTGGCGGGAACTAGTGGCCGATTCGAGCGTGGAGGCAGTGACTATCTGCCTGCCTACGGATATGCATGCGGAAGTGACCTGCGCGGCGCTGGCAGAAGGCAAGCATGTCCTGTGCGAAAAGCCGATGGGCTTGAGCGCGGAGGAGTGCGACCGGATGACAGCGGCAGCCGGGAGGGCTAATCGAACTTTAATGATCGCGCAGGTCTTGCGCTTCTGGCCTGAGTACATGGAATTGGGGAAGTTTGTAAAGGATTCCCGCGTGCAGCAGGCCACTTTCGTCAGAATGTGTGGGGAACCAACCTGGAGCAAATGGCTGCCCGATCAATCGCGCAGCGGGGGCGCGGTGCTGGATTTGCTAGTTCACGACATTGATCAGATCCTGTTGTTGTTTGGCATGCCCGACCGAGTAACGGCCAAGCAATTGGGAACGGGCGACGCGCTGATGGCAAGCTTCCTTTATCCGGGCGGCCCGGAAGTGAGATTGCAGGGCGGCTGGTTCGCTCCCGATACGCCGTTTTCGATGTCTTTTCAAGTACGCGGCGAGCGGGGCGAAATGGCGCTGACGCCGGATGGCCTGATGCTGAGTGGCAGTGACGGAACCCGGCAAAGAGTGGATGTTGAGAAGAAGAACGCTTACGCCGCGGAAGTGGATTATTTCCTGGAATGTTGCCGGGAAGGGAAAGAACCGCTGCGCTGCATGCCAGCGGATTCGGCGAATGCGGTAAAGGTGGCACTGGCGTTGAAAGAATCTAGAGCAAAGGATGGGGAGCAGATTAAATGCTTGGTTTAGAAGATCTGGAAATTGGATTGGTGTTCCAGGCGAAGGAGGACGCAAGAGCGACCCTTCAGGAAGTGAAGAAGTTTGGAATCCGCGCCGGTCAACTGGTGTTTCATGGCGATCTGAACTTAGAGGGCGCGGCTGAGAAGTGGGACCGTGCACTCACCGAAGAGAAGTTTACGGTTGTCACCGCCGTTTGCAGCTACGCCGGCGAGGATTACAAGGACATTCCCACTGTGGAAAAGACAGTAGGGCTGATTGCCCAGCCGACGCGAGAGGAGCGCATTGCGCGCACCAAGGCGGTCTCTGATGTCGCCAGGCAGTTAGGCATTGAGTCGGTGGCTTGCCACATTGGATTCGTACCGGAAGATCCGGACAATCCGCTTTATGCCGAGGTGATTGAGCTGACGCGTGATATTTGCGACCACTGCGCAAAGAATGGTCAGCAATTTACGCTCGAAACCGGACAGGAACCGGCACAGGTTTTGCTCCGGTTTATTGGGGACGTGAAACGCGACAACTTGAAGATCAACTTTGATCCGGCCAACATGATTCTTTATGGCACCGGCGATCCGATCGAAGCGCTGGGTGTTTTGGCGCCGCATGTGATCTCGGTTCATTGCAAGGATGGCGAATGGCCGGATCGCGATAAGCCGGAGTCTCTGGGGCAGGAAATGCCCTTGGGCGAAGGTTCTGTTGGGATTGACCGGTTTATTCACCGACTGAAGGAGATCGGATACCGCGGTGTATTGGCGATCGAGCGCGAGGAACCGAATGACGAGCGGCGGAATCACGATATCGCGTCGGCTGTGAAGTTGCTTCGGTGGCTGTCCGGACGCGATTAATGCGGCTGTCCCCCTGGCTGGGATGGTTGGCTTTCGGTGCCGGTCTGTTGACGGGGCAAACTCCCGATAGGCTCCGCTGCGAATGGCAGACGGAGCCTATCGGCATTCAGACCACTTCGCCGCGCTTCAGCTGGATTATCAAAGCCGATTCGGAGGGCCGGCGCGGGATTAGGCAGAGTGCTTACCGGGTTCTTGTTTCTGCGGATAAAAGGTCGCTCGCGCGACATGTCGGGAATGTGTGGGATTCGGGTAAGGCTGATTCCGCGGCTACTTATCAAATCACTTACACCGGCAAAGAGCTTCGCTCAGCGACCACTTACTATTGGACGGCGGAGAGCTGGGATGAAGGGGGACATGAGCACTGGAGTCCGACAGCGAGTTTCCGCACGGCGCTGTTGAAGCAGAAGGACTGGAACGCGGTTTGGATCATGGCCGCCCAGTCCCCGGAGCGAGAGCCTGCATTGCCTTTGCTGCGGCGCGAGTTCAAGATCACCAAGCCCGTGGCGCGTGCGGTGGTTTATGTGTCGGGCCTGGGTCAGTATGAATTGCATTTGAACGGCAAGCAAGTGGGCAATGCGGTGCTGGCCCCAGCCTGGTCGGATTATCGGAAGACGGTTTTCTACAACGCGTTTGACATCACAGCGGATCTGCGTAAAGGCGATAACGTCTTTGGAGTGATGCTGGGAAACGGCATGTATAACGTTCCAACGACGCAGGACCGCTATGAGAAGTTCACAGGAACGTTTGGCCCGCCCAAGCTGCTGCTTCAGGCGCAGATTCACGTTTGCGGATGGTACCAGCAGCTCAGTCATAAGCGACCATACGTGGCGGACAATCCAGGGCCCGATTACATTTTCAAACACATACGGAGGCGAAGACTTTGATTCGCGTCTGGAACAGGCTGGTTGGGACAACAAGGGATTCAGGGAAAAGGAATGGCTGGAAGCGCAGGAAACCGAGGGGCCGGGTGGCAAGCTGGTTGCGCAACAGACGCCGCCAATCGCGGTGACGAAGACTTTGCGGACGGTCAAAGTAAGCAGTCCCAAGTCGGGTATTTCGGTTTATGATCTGGGCCAGAACTTCGCGGGATGGCCGGAGATTACAGTGAAAGGACCGAGAGGATCATCAGTGAAGATGATTGCCGGCGAGATACTGGACCGGGACGGTTTGGCCAGCCAGCGCAGCAGCGGCGGACCGCAGTGGTTCAACTTTACGCTAAACGGCCAAGGCGCCCAGACCTGGCATCCGAGGTTCAGTTATTGGGGCTTCCGCTATGTTCAGGTAGCATTGCAGCCCGATGCCGGTGTGTTTCCGGAGGTGATTTCTGTCCAAGGCCAAGTAGTGCATTCGGCAGCCGCGGTTAGCGGGAACTTCGATAGTTCAAGCGAGCTTCTAAACCGCACCCACACGCTCATTGATGGTGCGATCGAGAGTAATTTACAAAGCATTGTGACGGATTGTCCTCATCGGGAGAAACTCGGCTGGCTGGAGCAGACTCATCTGATGGGTTCTGCGCTGATCTACAACTTCGACTTGGCGACTCTGTTCGAAAAGATCACAGACGACATGGCCGACGAACAGACGAGTGATGGATTGGTTCCCGACATTGCGCCGGAGTATGTAGTTTTTGAGAATGGTTTCCGGGATTCGCCTGAGTGGGGAAGCGCTTTTATTCTTGCCCCCTGGCTGGCTTATCAGAAGTATGGCGACAGCGGAATTCTGGCGTCTCATTATGACGGCATGAAGCACTATGCCGAATATCTGGCGACGAAGGCTGCGGGCAACATCATTAGCTATGGACTGGGCGACTGGTATGACATTGGGCCTGGCGAACCAGGTGTATCGAAACTTACCAGTTTGGGCGTTACAGCAACGGCCACGTATTACGAAGATTTGATGACGCTGGCCGCCTGCGCAAAAGTGCTGCAGAAGCCAGAAGACGAAGCGCGTTTCTTTTCAAAAGCGGCCACGGTCCGGCAATCTTTCAATACGAAGTACTACACAGCGGAGACGCACGTTTACGACAAAGGCAGCCAAACCGATTACGCGATGGCACTGGTGACTGGACTTGCTCCAGATCAAGATCGGCCAGCCATTCTTGCGAAACTGGTGGCGGATATCCGGGCGCACCATAATCACGTAACAGCGGGGGATATCGGCTTTCATTACGTGGTGAAAGCACTGATGGACAACGGGCGTTCTGACGTTCTGTACGACATGCTTTCCCGGTCCGACACTCCGAGTTATGGCGACCAACTGAGGCGAGGAGCCACGACGCTGACAGAGGCATGGGATGCCAACCCTTTGGATTCGCAAAATCATTTTATGCTGGGCGACGCGGAGGAGTGGTTTTATGCGGGTTTAGCCGGGATCGACTTCGACTTATCGCGAGAGGATGGGCGGAAGTTGATTATTCGCCCTGCTCTGGTGGGGAGTTTAACCTCGGCTCAGGCTTCCTATGATTCGGTTCTGGGCAGGATCTCGAGCACGGTGACCAGATCAAACGGAGCGACCACCCTGACGGTGGATGTACCCCCTAATTTGAGAGCGATGGTGATCTTTCCGGGCGGGAAGGCTAGCGTGGACCGGGATGAGGGCGCAGCACAGAAATCAGCAACTAAGGATTCAGTTACTTTTCAGGTGGACTCTGGACATTTTGTGTTTCGTTCGCTGCCTTGACATCGTAGTCGATTTTGGAGTCTACGTTTGTGCGGCGAAATCCGGAGGCCTCCATGGACATTGTGATGTCCCGCTTGATGAAGAACACGGCTCGCAAGCGAAATTCACTGCCAAAACTTACCGGGAACCAGACATCCTTCTCCACGCGCCGGTATTGAACGTTGAAGCCTAAACCAGGCAGGTCTGTTCCCAAGACGGTTCTAACAAAGAATGGGATGCGCCGGGAAAGCTGCGTGAAAACCCGCACGGGCTGCAGTTCCTCCACGTCGATCAGGGCTTCGCCCGACCAGTCTATTTCTTTTTGGTCGGCGGGTGCAAAGCCTATCTCATAGGTGTCTCTTCCTTCCACCTGCTTGTGGCCCAACAAGCGAAATCTATATTGCTTTTGTTCTGCCGTTGTCAGTGGGAAGAGATCTTTGCCGATGCCGTCTTTGCTTTTTTCATTCAGCAGGTCGTCGCGGAAACTCTGGACCAACGACGTATCGAGGTCGCCACAGCTTTTCACGGGCTCGCCGGTGAAGACGACAATACGCCCTTTTTCGTCGCAGCGGCCGGTGATAGAAATCAGCTTTTTTTCACTACTGGCTGCAGCGGGAACAATTTCGTAATCGGCTTTCTCTTCGCGAGCAAGTTTCCCGTTGACGCGGCGCGTGGCAATCACCACGTGCTGCTGATAGACAAAATTGCTCCGCGCGGCCATTGTTTTGTCCTGGTTGACGGCAACCCGGGCCATTATTTCGCTCGGCGTTAGATCCGCGGCGTTAGAGATCCATGCAAGGCAGGCGTAAGCTGCGAGCAAGCGTACAAACATACTAAGAATTACGAAGGGGAATGACTAAACGACTCAGTTTTTAACAAGCGATTCGCGCATCCGTTCGATAGCCGTTCCCAGTTCACCGGGGGTGTGGAAGGCTAGCACGCGGCCTTTGCAGGTCTTGGTAAGGCTATCGATTGAATCGGGGAATTGAGCGCCGATTGAGGCGAAGTACTTGAGATAGAAAACGGGCGGCTCGGCAGAGTCGCAACTGAAGCCGTGATGCCAGCTATTCGCGTACTGGCGCATCTGCGGACCCAAGATAACGACGGCGTCGGAACCGGGAGAGGCATCGCGAATGATCTGATCAAGAAGCTCATCTCCGCCCCCTGGTCTCTCCAGTGTCTTGTACGAGACGATGCCCAGTTCTAGAGTCCGCAAGGCGTCGCCCAGCTTCAAAAACTCGCTTTTGTCAAGAGACTCCGCATGAAATAGCTCCACCTGCTGCTGCGTGTTGAAGGCCACTAGACGCACTTTGGCGGCCGGCACCTGTCGAATGAGAGACGCCACAGAACCCAACAGGAAGGCCCGGTCCCAAATCCGAAGCTTGCTGGAGTAAGGATTGATGGGCGCGGCATTTAAAAGGACGGTAATGTTTAGGGGGTTGGGGGCGGCGGATTGGTGATTGAAGGTAGCCAGCAGCAGCGGCGCAACATGTCCAGGCTGCAAGGAAACGCTAACATTCTTTTCAGCGCCACGACGTTCGGCGTGGGCCTTCCATTGCTTCCGGTAAATGCGGAACTGGTCGTCGGCGACCAGCAACTCCACCACATAGTCGCCTTCGCCAACAGCAACGGCTCCGCTAAACTCCAACTCGCCTTTAAATTTCTCAAACTTGAATTTGGGGCGCTGGCTCTCAGGCAGGGCAGGAATAGCAAACATATCACCGAACATCAACGGTGTTTGATCACCGGAGCGGATTCGCAGGACAGCAATTAAACGGTTTGCATTGCCGCTGAATTGCTTATAAGGACAATGAACCAGGAAGCCGGCTTCGAAGCGGAAAGAAAAATCGAAGAAGGGTTTACCGGGTGAAGCGTCACAAGACAGGCTGCCATTGCCAGCTTGACCCTTGAATAGTTGATCGGCTAATTTTTCGGCGTTTGGAGTCAATGGAAATTGGGCAGCGGCAGTGCCGACGGAGGCAAAGACTGCCAACAAACCTACCACTGCACTAGAGAAACGCTTCATGGCAAACTCCCTATTATCATCGCGCGTTTTTTTAAGCGGTAATTCGCCAGTGCTTCGCCGAGACTTACATGGAAGCTATGGCGTTGACAGGTGAGTGATTTGCGGGAGATACTAGGCAATTCTTACAATTGCGTTTTCGTTCAGCACCCATTCCCAAGGCGTCACTCTGTGCGTGGCCAGTAAAAGGAGCATTCTTGCTTAAATTCAAAAGCTTACGCGCTATTCTGCTCACGGCTTTTACATTCTCAATGTGCCCGGCGTTCTTGCAAGCGCAGGCTACCGGCACCATTTCCGGAAACGTCACAGACGCTACTGGAGCGTCTCTTTCGGGAGCCAAAGTAACTGTCACTGGACAGATGACCGGCGCAGTACGTCAAGCCATCACGGACACAGCGGGGCATTATGTTGTGCCGCTTCTGGGCATCACTACCTACACCATTCGCGCCGACTTTACGGGCTTTCAAGCGTCGGAGACCCGCGACATAAAGCTACAGGTGGACGAGCAGCGCGAAATCGATTTTTCGCTTGCGCCGGCAAACGTTCAAACCAATGTGGAAGTCACCGGGACAGCGGTTGAAGTTCAGACCAATAACCCGACGCTCGGCCAGGTGATCAATTCGCAGCAAGTGGCTGAATTACCGCTAAACGGACGCGACTTTGTGCAGTTGGCCACGCTGACTCCGGGAACGTCCACGGAAACGAATCCACAGAGCTTCTTTAACGGCGGCCCCAGCAGTGAGGTTTCGGCCCGCGGATCCTTCTCGCTTTCGGTGGGCGGATCTCGCGCCAACTCGACTGACTGGCTGCTGGATGGAAACGATAACAACGAGTTAACGGGCGGCGGAATAGGGATTCTTTCTTCGATTGACGACATTCAGGAATTCAAGGTGCTGACGTATAACTACTCTGCCGAGTACGGGACGCGAGCAGGCCCAACGGTTCTGGTGAATACCAAATCTGGAACCAATTCATTGCATGGATCACTCTTTGAATTCTTCCGTAATACCGATTTAGACTCGCGGAGCTTCTTCGCTTCTTATACTGAGCAATTCAATTTGAATCAATTCGGAGGTTCGGTCGGCGGCCCGATCAAGAAGGACAAGACCTTCTTTTTTGCGGACATTCAAAACAAGTTTCAGCGTCATGGCATTCCCTTTACAGGACTGGTTCCGAGTGTGGCCATGCGCAATGGAGATTTCAGTAATGATGCGTTTGGCAACCCGCGCTCGGGTTTGCTCACCAATCCGAACGTGACCGGATCCGGAAATACAACTTTTCAATGCGATTCGAGTGGCAATCCACTGCCGGCGGCTCCGGATGGCAGCCAGGCACAAGGCGTGAGCTGCAATAAGATTCCCTCAGGCCTGATCAACCCCATTGGCCAGAAGTTCATGAACCTCTATCCGCTGCCTAACGCGAACAACTCGGCATTGGGATACAACTACGTGAGCGAGCCGGTTCGAAAACTGAATGAGGGCGAGTTCGATACGCGGCTGGATCATAACTTTACCAATAACGATTACGCGTTTGCGCGCTTCAGCTACGATCAAGCCACATCCTACGTGCCGGGCGGTTCACCTGGATTCGCGGAAGCAAGTCCGTTCGCCAGCAATCAGGGGATTTTGAACCATGGCCGCAATGTAGCGCTTTCAGAAACCCATGTGTTTTCGCCGAATACGGTGAACCAGTTGAGCGCCGGATACAACCGGATTTTCGACTACATTTCGTCGCAGGGGACGGGGAGCTGCTTGTCGGCTAAGTTCGGCATTCCCGGGGCCAATCTGGGCGGGACAAGCTGCGGACTTACGAGCACGCAGCTTGATGGCGGCTACTGGTCACTGGGCGATCGAGGTTTCTCGCCCTTTCAAGGTGGAACCAATGTTTTCTCCGTTTCTGATTCGCTGGACATGGTTCGCGGAAACCATGACGTGAAGGTTGGCATGGAGGTCCGTGCCAACCAGATGAACATTAAGACACAGGGCTTCCAAGACGGCTACTGGATCTACACAGGTCAGTGGGTGGGAGATGCGAGCGCCGATCTATTGGCGGGGCTCCCCAGCCTGGCCATTCACGACCAGGCTTTTAACGGTGATGTGACCGGGCGACGATGGAAGATCTTCCGGCCCTATGTACAGGACGATTGGCGCGTGACAAAGAATTTGACGCTGAACCTTGGTTTGGCATGGGCGCTGGTTACGCCGATTAGTGAGGCACACAACCGGCAGGCAGACTTCAATCCGGCGAACGGTCAATTCCTGATCTCCGGCCAGAACGCCGGCGCGGATGCTGGCATTCAGTTCGACAAGACGGCGCTTGAGCCACGAATCGGCGTGGCTTGGAAGCCGTTTGGCAGCACGAAGACCGCAGTACGTGGAGGCTATGCGATTTTCCACGATTCTTCCTGGAATCAAGGGGCACAAGGATTGTGGCAGAACCCGCCCTACTATGCAGAATCTGATCAATTTGCTTTCGGCGGCGGATGTACGTTTGGAACTGCAGCCTGCGCCACGCTTTATGGAGGAACGCCAAGCGCAATTAGCGCATCGAGCGGATTCCCGATTTTTACGGCGCCTCCTACCCCGGCAAGCTTTACAGGCACGATTTTGTCTCAGAACACAAATTTCAAGCTGGGACAAGTGCAACAGTTCAACATCAACTTGGAGAGGCAACTGCCGGGATCGGTTGTGCTGACCGCCGGTTATGCGGGCTCACGTAGTTCGCATGTTCTGATCGACGGCAACAACTTGAATGTAGGCTCGCCTTCGGCGTGCGGAACGGTCTCCGGTTACACGCTAGGGTGCGGACCCAACGGAGGGGCATTCGGAGTGCCGTACACCCAATTCCCATATTCAACCATTCAGAATATTACGGACCAGGGTCGAGCCCATTACAATTCACTGCAAATAAAGGCGGAAACGAAGAGTTCTCACGGATTGTATGCGTTGCTCGGTTACACGTACTCCAAGGCTTACGATAACGGGTTTACAGACGGGCTTGGAAGCTTACTCGGCGCCACTTACTATCCGCTGCCAAATTGGGAAAAGCTGGATTGGGGCCTCTCACAGATCAACAATAATCACAACTTTACGGCGAGCGTAATTTACGAATTGCCCTTCGGCAAAGGCAAGAAGTTTGGAAACTCCTGGAACGGACCCGTGCGCACCGTCCTGGGCAATTGGGAGGTTGACGTGATTGAGAAGGCAACGTCCGGCTTTCCGATCTTCGTTGTGGATAGCAACAACAGCTCTGGGGTAAATTTCCAAAATAACGGGAACAGCTTGAACCGCCCGAACCAGACTTGCTCTCCGAATTCCGGCAGCCAGAGCTTGTCGGCATTCTTTAACACATCGTGCTTCTCCATACCCTTGGCCGGCGAGCTTGGGAACGCTTCCAGAACTCCGGCTTCCGGTCCGAACTTCATCAACACCGACTTTTCGGCTATTAAGCATTTTCCGATCGGTGAGACCATTCGAATCGATTTGCGAGCCGAGTTCTTTAATCTTTGGAACCATGCCCAATTCGGCCAGCCGGGCGCAGATATCAACTCGCCCGCCACGTTCGGCGTTATCAACACCACTGTCAATAATCCGCGTGTGATTCAGTTTGCGGTGAAAGCGGCGTTTTGAGATTTGTTTTTTCTTTTCTGCTGCTGACAAGCTTATTGGCCGCAGCTACTGATCGCCGGAAAGTGATTATTAATGAAGATGTTTCCGGTCCGGGCGGCAGTAACGTTCAGACGCTGATGATGTTGATCCAGTCGCCGAATACGGAGGTCCTCGGCGTGACAGTTGTCAGCGGGGACCAATGGCTGGATGAGGAGGTAGCTCATACGCTCCGGTTGCTGGAGATCATGGGCCGCACCGATATTCCAGTGATGCGCGGGGCGGGAACACCGCTAGTTCGCACGCGCGAGGAAAGCAAACTCTGGGAGCAGCGCTACGGCAAAGTAGCGTATGGAGGCGCCTGGGATGACCGGTGGTTTCATGAAGCCCATGTGATTCCGCCACTGCCCGAGGGGCAGGCGTCAATGAAGGCAACAGACGAAGATGCCGCAAACTTTCTGGTTCGGATGGTGCATCAGTATCCGAACCAGGTAACTATCTATGAGGGCGGCCCGATGACAAATACGGCAGTTGCGGTGACGCTTGATCCTCATTTTGCGGAACTTGCTCAGGAACTGGTGTTCATGGGCGGTAGCGTGAACCCTGAGACGGATTACCCGGAGTTTGTCAACAATCCGAGACATGAATTCAACTTCTGGTTTGATCCGGAGGCAGCGTATATCGTGTTGCACGCGCCTTGGAAAAAGATTACATGTACGCCGACCGATATTTCCATAAAGGTGCATTTCACTGCTGAACAGGCAAAGCGGATTGGCGACACGGGAACGCCGCTGGCCAAGTATGTTGCGAAGTATTACTCATCCGAGGGCGGCAACGACATCATGTGGGATGAGCTGGCCGCGGCTGCATGGCTGGATCCCTCGATCATTACCAAGTCTGAGACCCGGTTCATGAGCGTGGATATCGATCACGGCGCCGGTTATGGCAATACCTTGATTTGGGATAAGACAGATCGGCCTGAAGTGCAGGTGCAGCCTGTGCAGATTAACCAGGACCTGAATCAGGGCAAGTTTTTCGACTTGTTTTCCAGTTTAGTGACGCGACCGGCAACCACTCATTGAGCTTTGAGCGCGATGACGAATTGTTGAATTTCACGGCGCTCCCGTTCCAGTTTTTCGTTGGCTTGTTTCGAAAGCTGGTTGTAGGTGGACAACTCCTGTCGGGCACTGACTTTGTCGCCACTTAGACGGTAAGCTTCGGCGAGGCGGAAGTGGGCTTCTGGCAGATCTGGGTCTTCCGTGGCCGCCTTTCTGTAGTCGGAAATTGCCTGTTTATAGTTCTGATTTGCAGCGCAGATGACGCCGAGTTGAAAATAGGCGATGGCGAGATGCGGATCCAGGGTTATGGCTTTTTCGAGCAAAGCACGCGCCTGAAGATCATGTTGGTTCCACAAGGAAACCGCGTAGTAGTAGTTAGCGAGAGCGTTATTCGGCTGGAGTTTCGCAAAGCGCTGCATGCGTTCCTGATATCCAGCCGATTCTGTGATCTCATGCGCTTGCACTTTGGCCAGAAAAAGATAGGGCGTGGGGTCAGTGGGCGCAAGGTCCGTGGCCTGGTAGAAAGCGTTCGCGGCCTTCTCGTACAAACCGGCGGAGTAATAGGAGCTCGCCAGCGCGAGAAGCATTCGAACCGAGTTCGGAAATAGATGGACTCCCCTGGTGAATACCTCGGCGGCGGATTGCGGGGCACGATGGGTCAGCAACTCTGATCCCCAGTCGAAGAGGTTGGTCTCGCTCGGACTTAACTCAGCGGCGCGCTGGAATTCGCGCGCGGCTTCTATGTAATGGCCGGCACTTTCATCAAGCTCGCCTTGAGTATGGTGCGGTTCTGCAAGGGAAGCCGTGTCTTTGGTCAATTGTTCGGAGGATCGAAGGACCGTGTCGGCACCGTGGCCGCCTCGGTATGTGTTGTCCGTCACACCCGCCACGGTGAATTGAGGTTCGTCGAAAAACTTAGTTGCAAGCACCAGATTGTAAGTCGCCGGCTTGTCAACTTTGATGGGACCGAGAGTTGCTTCACCATCCTCCTGGTTCTCTGCATGAATGGTATAGGCGCCGGCGGGGATATCGATTTGATAATGGCCTTGCGCGTCGCTTGCTGTCGTTAGAGCTGTGGGTTGACCGATGGCTTGCAATGTGATCTTCGCCTGCGGAATGGCTTTGTGCTGGGCATCGAAGATGGTTCCTGTCACCAGCAAGAATGCAAACAACGGCATCATAAGCGGCCCAGCCGTTCAATCACGAGGTTGAAGTAAGAGTCTGAGTCGACTTGGCGAAGAAAGTGGACGTTTTTTGGTTTGCCGGTGACGGACCACCAGTCCACTACCGTCATGCCGAGCGTGAGGGCGCTTGAGCACTCAACCGAAACGTTCACGGTACGGCCTAAGAATAGTTCGGGAGCTAAGAGGTAAGCGATGACGGTGGCATCGTGCAGCGGACCGCCTTCCCAGCCGTATTTCGATTGATCGAAGATCTTATTGAACTTGAGCAAGTGATAGAAGGCTTCGGAAACGGGAGTGCCGAGAGACCGCAATTTCTCAAGACGGGCGTTGGTAGTTAACGCCTGATGGGTACAGTCGAGTGGAATCATGGCGATGGGCACGCCACTTTCCAAGACTCTCGCCGCCGCCTCAGGATCAACAAAGATGTTGAATTCCGCTGCGGGAGTGATGTTGCCTCCCTCAGAGAATGCCCCACCCATCAGAACTATTTCTTTAATACGGGGAATAATGCGTGGCTCTCTGGCCATCGCCAAAGCGACGTTCGTTAGAGGAGCAAGGCAGCAAAGCGTTACATCTCCCAGTTCCCTCTGCATGACGAGGTCAACGATTGCGTCGGGCGCGAAGCCTGCGACTAGCGGCATGCGAGGATCGGGCAGATCATAGCCATCAAAGCCGGTTCTGCCGTGCACGTGCTCGGCGGTGACGAGTTTTCGTGCGAGCGGAGCAGAAGCTCCGGCATATACGGGAACGTCAGTACGGTGAGCCAGTTCGAGAGCTTTTCGCGCGTTGGTGGAGGTCAGCGGCACTGGGACATTTCCGGCGACCGTGGTGATGGCGAGTACGTTCAGTTCGTCGGGCGAGGCGAGGGCGACCAGGAAGGCTACGGCGTCGTCTGGCGAAGGATCGCAGTCGATGATGATCGATCTTGGCATAGGCGGTTACTTTTGGTCCAACTGGGCGAGAGCCTGTTTGGCTTGAGGGTGATCCGGATGCTGGCTGAGCAGCGCCAGCAGGACCGTTCGGGCCTTGGCGGTATTCCCTTCCAGAACATAAACCCGGGCCAGATTCATGTAAGACTGATCAAACGAGGGAGAGAGCTCGATGCATTTTTCGAAGGTGCTGACCGCCTCTTCTGGGCGGTGCGTCCTCAAATAAAGCACTCCTAGATTATTGAGGGCCTCGGGATAGCTGGGCCGTACCCTTAAAGCTTTCTCTAAATGATCATAGGCCTGCACAGAATCGTTTGTCTGAGCGAAAACCATGGCGAGACTGTAATTGGCCTCGGGATCATCGGGCTTCAACGTGAGCGCGTGCTCCAAAGTTTCCCGAGCTTCGGGCCAGCGCTTTTGTTGACGGTAGGCACTGCCGAGGTTTTCCAGCGCGACGAAGTGGTCCGGGCTGACTTGCAAGGCTTTTTCAAAGTACTCGATGGCTTTGACTGTGTCGCCTTTGCGGGTGGCCAGCAGACCGAGATTGTTCCAGGCGTTAGGCATGGTTTCGGGATAGGCCGGCTGGAGTTGCGTGACGCGTTCGAAGGCAGACTGAGCAACCTCATCGTGTTGCTGCTTGAGATAGATGCTTCCGAGTCCGTAGTAGGCTTCGGCGCTGACTGGATTGTCTTTTAGAGCTGCTTGAAAGTAGATGGCAGAGGGTCCCAGGTAACCGCGTTGGAAAAAGATGGACCCCAGCGAGAGATAGTTTCGCCCATAGGTGTAAGTGGTGGAGACACCGGGAAACGGCAAGGCTTTTGCCAAGCGCTGTTGATCCGTAACAGGGATCTGCTTCACATCTTCTTCCACCACTTTTGGATGTACGCGGCCCTGATAGATTCTTACGATTCGGCCCTGGTCGTCCAGCAGGAAAGAAGTGGGGAGGGAGAGATCCTGGTGGTTGTCGTAGACGTGGCTGAATAGAAGGTTGTAGATGGCGGCGAGATCGGAATCCTGATTGGAATCGATGGTGATCAGGTGCTGCTTCGCGGTTGTGGGCGCCTCAATGGGAGCTAGGAGCCAGGTGGCGATAGGGGTTAACTCGGACTTATATTCGGGAGAGGCTTTGGCCGCTGGAGCGATAGACTTATCGAATGGCTTGAATGTTGGATGGCTTCCTTCGATGACCGTAATGCAGTGATTGACGGGAAGGCCCTCCAGTCTTTGTTCAAGACCGCTGGGCCATTTAATGGTGGCCGTGAGGGGACCTTGGGAGTTGCCAAGTCCAAAGTGGATTTCCTTGCTGTGCTGTGAGAGAAAACCCGAGCCAGCCTGAAGGAATTTAGTTTGCGAACCAACCGTGAGGCGCGCTCCGATAGCGTCCCTGTTGCTTTTAGTTCCTTGTAGACGGAAGGAGATAGAGGGCGGCAGGCTTTGAGCCGTATTCTTGAGGAGCCTGATTTGCGGTGCGTTCCGGTTTTTGAGCAGAACTTCATAACGCCCGTCGCGATCAAAGTCGGCTAAGGCGAATGCGCGACTGTCTTCAGGGAAATCCAGGCCGAGCGCTGCGGACGCCTCGGTGAAAGTGCCGTCGCCATTGTTTACGAATAGAACATTGCGTTCGTAACCGCTCCAGCTAAACCCGGAACGGATCAGTTCATTCACGGCGTTCCAGCCCTGCTCATAATCGGGCGAGGATTTTGCGGTGTTGGGAGATTTAGCAACCACCTGACGCCAGAAGAAGCTGTTGAGATCAGGCTTTCTAAACCCTGAAATCATCCCATTGGTGACGTAGATGTCGGGGGAGCCGTTGTGATCGAAATCCCAGGAATCGCTGGACCAGGACCAACGTCCGATAGCGGTCTGGCTTTTGCTGGTAACGTTCCGGAACGCATTGGCTTCCTTTTGAAAAAGCGAGTTGCCCATCGCGTGTTTTCGATAAAAAGCCTGCACGTCCTTTGGCGCATTCTGCTGGAAGTGTGCGTCCGCGGAGAGACGCTCGCCGGCGGCCGTCCACATATTGCCGACGTATAGCTTTTGGTCTTCCACCCAGGAAACACTCATGCCCGCTCCCACGTCCTCCACGCCGGCTTCGGCAGCAACATCAGTAAACGTGCCATCTCCGTTATTGCGGTAGAGGTTTTTGCGTCCGAAATCGTTTACGACATAAAGATCAGGCCAGCCGTCGTTGTTGTAATCGCTCCAGCCGCAGCAAAAGCTGAAGCGCGTGTTGTTCTCGTCGAGTCCGGTTTGCGATGTGACGTCAGAGAAAGTGCCACCGCCCTGATTTCGCATGAGGAAGTTGGACGGCCCATTCTCGGCGGCGAAGTAGGGGCTGGGGTACTTATATTGATCGGCGCCTTGATAGTAGGTGTAAAGGCAGAAGTAAATGTCCAAAAAGCCGTCACGGTCGTAGTCGGCCGCAGCGGCTCCGGTGAAAGTACCCTGGGGCGGAGTTGCGAACCGGAACGCGTCGGGCTTTAGCTGAAATCTTCCAGTTCCATCATTCTCAAACAGAAGCGGGCCCGTGCTTCGGACCACCACCAGATCCTGATGGCCACGATTGTGGAAGTCCGCGAAGAGGGCGCAGGCGGTGTTGTCTAGAAGCCCAACGCCTGCGGCCTCGGTCATGTCTTCAAAGGTTCCGTCGCCGCGATTTCTGTAGAGCCGATTTGGAAGCCCGGCGGGCTGGCAGATGTAGATATCGTCGAGACCGTTTCCATCGATGTCTCCGATCGAGACGCCATTGTGCCCGTAGATGTCGATCCCGCAGGCTCCATCTAAAATGCTGCGCCAGTGATCCGCGCCATGAAGCATTTGAGCTGAGTAGGACTTGGTGCTGCCGAATGCGTTTGCGCTGATGTCACGGAAGTACGGTTGAGCCGAACGTACGCGAGTCTCTTCTTCGTGCTGCCATTGGGCGACCTGATCCAGCGACCATTCGATGGACCAATAGCCGGTTCGCTGCTCGCGGTAGAAACCGGGACCTGTTCCTACCAGTTCATAGTGCACGCGAGTGGTTTCATGAGTGATGTTGGTGATCTGGAACTCGGCCGCCAGGAGTTTTGAAAAAACGCTGAGGGAGGCTTCGAGTTCGCCGATGAATGCCTGGGGATCCAGTGACGGGACAGTGGGGAAAATGAGGCTTCTTGATTGAAAAGGGACAAGGGCGGCGCGAAGGGAATCGGATTTGGAAGGCCGCCACGAGGCACCTTTGAATTTGGAACTGAAAGCTTTTTGAATAGGCTGAGTGTCGATCGGAGACTCGAGGAGGCCTGCGGACCAAGTGTCGAGAATGGCCGCAACCGTGTCGTGGAATGGTTCGTTCCGAAATCCATCGAGACCTGGTCTTAGATGAACGAGCGAAGCATCTAGCGGGGTTTGCTCGCGGTAACGAGGATGAAGGTGGAAATCAGGATCAGGGCTGGAGCGGACCGGTCCGTTGGGGATCAGTAAGGCCGCAGCGGTCTTGCAGCACTGGCCCAGAAAAACGCGTCTGGCCTTGCTTCTGCGATTAAGCTCAAACTCTGGCATCCTTTTCCAAGGGACTGAAACACCAGTATGTCACCTGGATGGCGGGATTTACGCTTCTAAGCCACGGTTTTTACGAGTGTGGAATCAATGATGCGCTCGTCGGAGGTCAGAAGGGTCAGGCGATGTACTCGCGCGGTGGCGGCGATAGCCCGGTCTGCCGGATCTCGCAGGGTGCCCAGGAAGGCAACTTCGGCCGCTATTTCAAAAGAAAGCGGCAGAACACGGAAGACCGGGTTGCCTGCAATACTGGCCAGGAAATCAGGGAGCGAGATTCTGATGACCCCAGCGCTGGCCAGTATTGCTACCTCAAGGAGGGTGATAGCGCTAACGGCTACCGGTTCGTTTCGCTTGATGGCGGTTTCCAGTAGCCGGGATTGCTCCCGCGAGAGCTTTTTCGCGTCGACTAACCAGCGAACGAGAATATGGGTGTCGAGCAAAAGACGGGGTAACAAGAGCTTACTTCGCGCTCGCTACTTCCCAGAGATGCGCTGTTTCGGTATTGACCATGTCACCAACAATCTCTGCCTTGCCGTGCCAGCTGTTCGCGGGTGACTGCCAGGCATCCTTGGGAGCAGGGCTGAGAACGGCGATGGGATGCCCCCTCCTGGTTATGGTGATAGGTTCGCCTTGCTGTTCCATTTCGTCCAGAAGCGCCAGACACTTGGCCTTGAAATCGGTTACGTTGATTGGGAGTTTCATGTCTGGAGACAGGATAACAGGAAATGTGGTCATTTGACTAGTACGTGTGGGCGCGAGATCTTTCTCTCAAGGAATTCTTTACTTTTTTGAAACTGACTTTTAATTGACTAACTTCGACGGCGAGGATTCTGACGCAAACTGTCTGCGCCTGTGCCACTTTGGCCCATGACGGGCTCCGATTTGTGTCGGGCAAAGCGTAAACGCTTGCGCCGGAACACGTGAAAGGCTAGGACATGAAAAGCGCAATAGCCGGCCATAGCCGTGATGAGACCTACTGTCGCGGGGATGCCGATAAAAACCGTGGTAGCTAATTGCTTGAGCAAAGTACGGTGTTTTGCGTCGTGGATGAGACGGTTGGAGGGTGACATTACGATTACTAATCGGAGTCATAGTGGGGTTCCGGCAGGTTAAATCGCAACTGTGTTCCTCGAAAAAGGGTGTTTGACACCGAAAACACATATTAGATAGACTGAAGTGTTCGACTTTTCGAGCGGAGAGAAGAAGTCTGTCCATGCGTACCGAAGTTCCGTCCAAGTACGAAATCGTTCGTGCCTGGCACGTGATTGACGCGAATGATGCCGTTTTGGGCCGAGTAGCGAGCCATGCCGCTATGCTCTTGATGGGCAAGCACAAACCCACCTATGCCCCATCTATCGACACGGGCGATCACGTTATCATAGTTAATGCTGCCAAGGTCAAGCTGACCGGCAACAAAGAAGATCAAAAGCTTTATCGCCGTCACACGGGCTACCCGGGCGGCTTGATTGAAACGGGAGCGCATAAAATGCGCCAGACCAGGCCGCAAAGAATGATTGAACTGGCAATCTCCGGCATGCTGCCGAAGACCAAGATGGGCAAGCAAATGTATCGGAAGCTGAAGGTTTACGCCGGTGATCAGCATCCGCACCAAGCGCAAAAGCCGTCTGCTTTATCGGTTCCGGCATAGTAGGCCGTGGTGAAACAGGAAGGATCCAAAAGAATAGTGCCAGCGAAGTTAGTGCAGCAGTTAGGAACCGGCCGTCGTAAAACCGCGACTGCGCGAGTGTTTTTGAGGCCCGGTAAGGGCACCATTACGGTGAATCACCGAACATTTGAAAATTATTTTGCGAATGAATCGGCCCGCGCCTATGTCAAGCAACCGTTGCTTGCCACGGAGACGGCCGAGCGTTTCGACGTTCTGATACTTGCCGATGGCGGCGGGGTGACCGGACAGGCTGGGGCGGCGCGCCTCGGGATTGCCCGCGCCTTGATCGAATTTAATTCCGAGCTGCGCGGGAAACTGAAGCAACTCGGGTTTTTGACGCGCGATGCGCGTGAACATGAGCGAAAGAAGTACGGACAAAAGGGCGCGCGCAAGAGATTCCAGTTCTCCAAACGCTAGTTCTTCAAAACCTTTATATTCTTTTCGTTTTTCCCCATTTACATCCGTGAGATGCTCGTCTTTCCGACTGAGTCTGTTCACGGCCTACCCGTGCCAACCGTCAACCTGCGCAAATTCCGCTTTGGGCCGCGCAACATGGTTTCCGGCTGGCACGTTGCAGATATAACCAGGAGGCAATTTGCCATCGATTTCGATGAAAGAATTGCTCGAAGCAGGCGTTCACTTCGGGCACCAGACCAAGCGCTGGAATCCAAAGATGAAAGAATACATCTTTGGCGAACGTAACGGTATTTACATCATCGATCTTCAAAAGACGCTTAAGCTCTTTAAAGATGCGATGAGGTATGTGGGCGAACAGGCTGCGGCAGGCAAAACGGTACTCTTTGTTGGAACCAAGCGCCAGGCGCAGGAAGCGATTGCCGAAGAAGCAGGCCGGGCAGGCATGTACTACGTCAACCAACGCTGGCTGGGCGGTTTGCTGACCAACATCGCCACCGTGCAGCGTTCCATCAAGCGATTGAAGGAACTGGATGCCATGGCGCAGGAAAATGCCTACGAAGGCCGGCAGAAAAAAGAAGTGGGCCGGCTCGAGCGCGAACGCAAGCATCTGCAACAGAACCTTGCGGGCATTAAGGACATGGTTGGTCTACCGGACCTGCTGTTCGTGATTGACTCCAACAAGGAAGCCATTGCCGTCAAGGAAGCCCGCAAACTGGGAATTCCGGTGGTCGCGGTGGTGGATACTAATTGCGATCCCGACGAAGTGGATTACGTGATTCCCGGCAATGATGACGCGCTGCGCGCCATTCGTCTTTTCACCACCAAAATTGCCGACGCAGTTGTCGAAGCCCGCTCACTGGCGACTGAGACTGATTTCGCCCCTGAACGCATTGTGACCGACGAAGATCCCACGGGCGAGCATACTCCGGAAGAGTACACGCAGTACCTTGATCCGAAGTACCTTGAGCAGCTGCAATCAGAAAGCCTCGCGACCAGCACCGAAGCCGACGTTCCTCCCAAGAAGGGTCCCGGTAGTGAGATCGCAGAGGAAGCGCAAAGCACGACTCTGATTGAACATTAGTTTCTGTTTGATAACGGAAATGTGAATTTTCGGGGCGACCGGCTTCAAAGGCTTGGTCGCTCTCTTTACGTAAAAAGGGTTTTTAGAGAAGAGGTTTTCATGGCTGAAATAAGCGCACAATTGGTCAAGCTGCTTCGTGAACGAACCGGCGCGGGCATGATGGAATGCAAAAAAGCATTGGTTGAGGCAAATGGGGATCTGGAAGCCGCCGAGGTGGTTTTGCGGAAGCGCGGAATTTCCGGTGCAAGCAAAAAAGAGTCGCGGTCGACCAAGCAGGGTTTGGTGAGCGTTCACATCAGCGGCGATGGCAAGACCGGCGTGCTGGTGGAAGTAAATTGCGAATCCGATTTTGTGGCGCGCACCGAAGACTTCCAGATGCTGGCTGCCGACGTAGCGGCTCACATTGCCGAAACAAAGCCAAAGGTTGTCAAGCTGGAAGAAGTGACGGAAGCCGAGCGCTCCAATTTCAAGGAGCACGAAGCGCTATATACGCAGAAGTACTCCAAGGACGCCTCGACCACAGTGGGCGAACTCGTCAAAACGAAAATCGCGAAATTGGGCGAGAACATTAATATCTCGCGCTTTGTGATTGTTGAAGTCAGCGATAACGGCGCGATTGGCCAGTACATTCATACAGGCGGCCAGATTGGCGTTCTGATGGAAGTCAATATAGGCAATTCAGAATTAGCGTCGAAGGCGGAATTTAAGACCTTAGTGCGCGATATTGCTATGCAGGTTGCCGCTGCCCACCCGCAATTCGTCGGCAAACAAGACGTCCCCGCCGATGTTTTAACCAAAGAACGCGAGATTCAGCGAGACCGGGCTTTGAACGAAGGCAAACCGGAAAAGATGGCGGACAAGATTGCTGAAGGGCGTATGAGCAAATTCTATGAGGAAGTTTGCCTCCTGGAACAGCCTTTTATCAAAGAAAACACAGTTTCCGTCAGCGAACTGATCAAGACGGCAGCATCAAAGTTGGGCGGCAGTATTCAGATTGCGGGCTTTACACGCTATAAAGTGGGCGACGCAGGCGATGCTCCCGGCGTGCAAGAGAGTCCGATACCGGTAACTGCTTAGAAACACAAGATCTCGAGGTAACACCGAGGCTCATCTCTTTAAGGGCGCGCATTTATAATCCATGGCTAAATTCGAACGTATCTTGCTGAAGATCAGTGGCGAAGCGCTGGCGGGTGATCTTTCATTCGGCCTTGACCCGGAGCGGGTGAAAGCGCTGGCGCTGGAAGTGGCGGAGGTTGCGCGCCTTGGCGTACAAGTGGGCCTGGTGCTGGGCGGGGGAAATATTTTCCGTGGGGTGAAGGCGGCAGCGAGCAATATGGACCGAGTCACGGGCGACCATATGGGAATGCTGGCTACGGTCATCAATGCTCTTGCTTTCCAGGATGCGCTGGAACAGCTAGGCATTCCCACACGGGTAATGACTGCCATTGAGATGCATCAAGTGGCAGAGCCTTATATCCGACGGCGCGCGATTCGCCACCTGGAGAAGGGACGCGCCGTAATTTTCGCCGCCGGCACTTCGAACCCTTACTTTTCCACCGATACGGCGGCAACGCTACGCGGGCTGGAAATTAAAGCGCAAATTATTGCGAAGGCGACCAGCGTGGATGGCGTTTACGACAAAGATCCGAAGAAGCACAAAGACGCGGTGCGGTATGCGGAAGTCGGCTATACCGAAGTGCTTTCAAAAGCACTGGGTGTAATGGATGCCTCGGCCGTAGCCATGTGCCGCGATAACAAAATGCCCATTATGGTGTTCGATTTGAAGAAGCACGGCAATATAATGCGAATGGCAATGGGCGAAGGCATTGGAACCGTAATCTGCTGATGCTTCGTCCCATTGAATTAAAAACCTATGAAACAAGAAAAGGAAGCGCCGGTTGCGAGTAGCAGCCCCTTCAAAAACGTAAAGGAAGTTGAGACGAATGCCCGGACGCGCATGGATAAGGTGCATTCAGACCTATTGCAGGAGTTATCGCACTTCCGGACAGGCAGAGCGTCAATCACGCTTCTGGATAGCGTGCGTGTGGATTACTTTGGAACGCCGACTCCGCTAAACCAGGTAGCACAACTGCACGTTCCCGAGCCCGCGATGATCACCGTGCAACCTTGGGATGGCTCGCTCATCGGGGCTATCGAAAAGGCCATTCGCAACGCCGATTTAGGCTTGAACCCTTCAAACGACGGCAAGCTGATCCGTCTACCCATTCCGCCCCTCACGGAAGAACGACGCCGGGACATGGCTAAGAAATTGAACCATGTGGCGGAAGAACGGCGCGTTAATTTGAGAAATATCCGCCGCGACGCCAACGAACAACTCAAGAAGATATCCAAGGAAAAGCTGATCAGTGAGGATGAAGAGCGGCAAGCGCTCGACGTTGTTCAAAAGCTGACAGATTCCCAGATCGCGAAGTTGGATCAGGCGGCAAAGTTGAAGGAAAAGGAAATCCTGGAGTTTAAGTAGAGATTGCAAGAACTAACTAAGCCGGACGTGGCGGGCATTCGAACCCTCGATGAGTTCGAGGTCCTAGCTATGCAATACATGCGTCACTCGGCTTACGAGTATGTTGCGGGCGGCGCGGGATCTGACCAGACACTGGTTCGTAACCGCACTGCCTTCAATAATGTTTCGATCTTGCCCCGGGTTTTGATTGACGTCAGCCAGATCGATACCTCGGTGACGCTATTTGGCAGGCGTCACGAATTCCCCATACTGCTTGCCCCGACGGGTTACCACAAACTGGTACACCCGCAGGGAGAAATAGCGACTGTAGCGGGAGCTAACGAGGCTGGCGCGACCCTGGTAGCAGCCGCGTTCTCCACCGTGACATTCGAAGAAATGATGGCCCGTTCCTGCCAGAGCCTTTGGTTTCAGCTTTACGTGCAGAATGATCGCGGGTTCACCAGAGAGATGGTGCAGCGCGCCGCTGACGCGGGGTGCGAGGCGTTTTGCGTGACGGTAGATTTCCCGGTGAATGGCCCGCGCGATCGTGAATTCAGGGCGGGCTTTGCTCTGCCGCCGGGGGTTGAACGGGCGAATCTCGCCGGATTGGGTTCTCAAATAGCCGGAGGTTCCCATCGCCCCGCGGGACGCGATATCTATTCGGCCACACATGCGGCGGATGTCACCTGGGACGACATAGAGTGGCTGCGGAGCTTGATCTCAAAGCCGCTCCTACTAAAGGGAATCATGCATCCGGAAGACGCTGCCATTGCCTGCAAAGCGGGATGTGACGGCATCATGCTATCGAACCATGGGGGCCGGAGCCTTGATACCATGATCTCCACTGTCGAAGCACTTCCACGTATGCTGGAAAGACTCCAGGGCCAGATTCCAGTCATTCTGGATGGAGGCATTCGGCGCGGAGTGGATGTTTTCAAAGCTTTGGCTTTGGGGGCCGCAGCCGTTATGATCGGGCGTCCTTATCTTTATGGTTTAGCGGTGGCGGGCGCGAGCGGGGTCAGCAGGGTAGTTGAGATTCTCCGAACCGAATTGGAGATGACGATGGGGCTAGCTGGTTGCCGGATGCTTTCTGAAGTCAAAAAAGACCGTCTCGATTGGCTATAGGCCGGCGTCTATACGATTATGCCTACAAAGACAAAGACCGATTCAAATGGCGGGCTATCGGCTGCCCCGTACCTGGGACAGCGCGCCAAGCCGGTGCAGAAGTATGGCACTGTTGTCAATTTACCGTTGGGTCTTGAAGAGAAAGTCAGACTCGACAGCACAGAAGCTCTTAATCAGGTGTTAGCTGATACCATCATGCTCCGTGACCTCTACAAAAAGTGTCACTGGCAGGTATCCGGCCACACGTTTTATCAGCTGCATCTGCTTTTTGACAAGCACTTCGAAGAACAAGCCGAACTGGTAGATCTGCTCGCGGAGCGCATCCAGCTGCTGGGCGGCGTAGCGATTAGCGTTGCGCACGACGTCGCGGAGAAGACCAGCTTGGAGAGACCGCCCATCGACCGCGAAGAAGTTCCCGTTCAGCTGTCGCGGCTGCTCGAATGTCATGAAGCCATTTTGAAAGAGTCGCATGAGTATGCCGACAAAGCGGATGACGCCGGGGATGACGGCACGAATGACCTGCTGGTGAGTAATGTCATCCGAACGAATGAACTACAGGTTTGGTTCATTGCGGAACATCTGGTAGCACTGCCTCTTGTTGAGGCGAAATAAATCTCAGAGTTCGACGTTTTGATCGCCGCCGGGAACTTCAACTGCTTCCGGCGGCGATTCTTTGCTTAGCGGGGTTCGATGATGGCCCGATCCAGACTGATGTTGGACTTCTCTAGAAGATCGCCGACAGAACGGTCAAGAGCCACACGCGCCTTGATCCAAACGCTGCGGGCCGCCACCTCGGTTGAGCGGGCCTGCGCGAGGTAACTTTCCTGTTGGATAACAAGGAAGTTTGTGGACGCGCCCACCGAGAGCTTGTCCCGTTCAGCATCCACCAGCTGTTCCTGGTATTTCCTGGCTTCGGTCGCTGCGCCAAGTGCTGTCCGAGCGGTGCGGAGGGCTATATACGCATCCTCCACACTTTCGCGAACCTCATTTCTGAGGCGTTGAGTTCTCGCTTCGGTCTGTTTTAGCGCAATCGCGTCTCGGGCTGCATCCGCCTCAGCGACACGGTTGGGGATGGGGAGGCTGAACTGAAGGCCCGCCTGATAGATGCGAGAAGTTCTCAAGCCCGCCATATCGAGATCGGAAGGCGGTCCGAGGGGAGCGCCTGTTCCTTGCGATCCAATGATCGTGAAGGGTGATTCACTGGACCCTCGCGTTTGAAAATTTCCGATTAAATCCACTTGTGGACGTTGGGCGTTCTTATCAGCCTTGACGTAAATTTCGTTGGATTGCACTTGCAAGTTGGCTTGGGCCAAGTCCGGGCGTTGTTTGAGCGCCGAGTTGACCAGCTCATCCACATTACCGGAATCGTCCACATCAGGAACATTGATGGTGTCAGTAGGTACGATTGGCAGATGAGCGAGTACGGGATCGCCGGAACCAAGCTTGGACAGTTGGGTCTTTAGAATCACTTCCTGCTGACGTACCAAACCCTCTGCCTGAATCAGAGCGAGCTGCGTGGTGGTGACTAAAGACTGTACCTGAGTCAATCCAATTGGGGCCAGTGTTCCCTGCTCCACTTGGTTTTTGTCGTCGTCCAAAAGCTTCTGCGCCGCCACCAATGCTTGCCGTTGGACTGCGGCATTTTCATTCAAGCTGACTAAGTCGTAGTAGAGGCGAGAAACTCCGTACACCGTCGCAATGAGTTGCTGGTAGAAGAGCAATCGTGAGATCTGGCGATTGATACCGGCAATTCGTAAGTAGCGAAGGTTCACTTCATGGCCGCGGCCGCGCAGCAGGGGCTGGATGAGCGTAACCGACGTATTGGGCGAAGAGAACGGATCCAGCTGACTCTTCGAGCCGTATAGGGAAGCAGATGCATTGTTCAGGGCGACTTCCAGTTGTGCGCCGGAAGAAAACCCCTGAATCAGCGAGTAGTTGGCGGTAATGAAATTAAGCTGCTGCGACTGGTTTGGCACGCCTAAGCCACTGGTGAGCACAGTGCCATTGGAGCGTTCAAAGTAAGTGTCCTGACCGAACAGAGTAGTGTCGTAGAGAGGCACACTGGGACCGACGCCGTAGCCGGTTGTGTTTTGCTCATTAAGGTTAGCGGGCGTTTCAGTCAAAATATTGAGAGATGTCAGGTCATTCACCGTTGGGGCGGTTGGCGTTACAGAGGAAGCCGCATTGTTGAGAAGAGGCGAACCGGGGCCGCCTACGCCGGTGGGGCTCTCGGCCACGGTGTATTCGAGTCCACGAACGGTGCCCCCTCCCTTGGCACGTCGCGCATCTGCCGCCGCAATGGACAATTGGAAGCGGCTCACTTGCACATCGAGATTATTCTCAATGGCCAGAGCGATTGCGTCATTCAATGAGAGATGAATCGCGCCATCATGTACTAAGGCGCGCGCACGGTCGTCGGAACCCGGCTTCTGCGCGAGAAGAAATCGACCTAAAAGAATGAGAATTAATAGACGTCTCATTTGCTTTTTTGGGATGGAATGTTGGTCTTCTTCTGGTTGCCGTATGAACCTTCCTGGTGGTTCTGCGAGCCGTTGCGACTCGTTACGGGAGGAGCAGCTTGTTTGGGAAATACAGGTTCAACGATTGCGTTTTCCTGTATTTCGTCGCTCACGTTCTTCACCACAACATCGTTGGCATTCACTCCATTCGTCACCTCGGTCTCGGCGCCGAAATCTCGGCCGATCTCGATGTTTTCGAAATGAACGTGGTTGTTGATGACTTTCGCGACCATGCTCTTGCCATTGCGGATCACAATAGATTCGCCGGGAACCAGCAGCGGCGGAACGGATTTGGCTTCAAAAAAGTTCACCACAGCGAACATGCCAGGCAGATATTTGTACTTTCGGTTGCTGATGTGAACCTCTACCAGTAAAGTACGGCTGCTGGCGTCGATGGAAGAGGACGTCCGCGAAACTCTTCCTTTCACGATTTCGTCGCGCATCGCGGAAAAAGAGACAGAGGCCTGCTGGCCGACATGGATCGCACCGGCGTAACCCTCCGGCACCGAGGCCACAATCCGCAGCGGGTCAAGAGTAGCCATCGCGAAGATTTGGCCGCCTTGCGCCCCTCCTGTCGAAGGCGCCACGGACGAGGTGGCGGCGCCGGAAGCGCCCGAGTTCGGTGTTGCGCCTCCTATTGAATCCGTGCTGACCCCATAGCCGCTGCCGGCCGCCGAGATCAGAGCACCCGTATCCACATTGCGAGCGGTTATCACGCCTGTGAAGGGGGCTGTTACCTGCTCGTACTGCTGCAGCACTGTGAGCCGTCTCAAGTTGTCTTTATTCGCCTGGATGGTGGCCTGCGCCGCCTTTACGTTGGCTTCAGCGGAGCGGTAACCAGCCTCCTGTGCGTCCCCATCCTGGCGCGAAAACACACCTTTTGCCACCAGCACCTTATACCGCTCCCAATTGGCTTTGTTCAGCACTAACTGAGCCTGGAGTTGATCCAGATTAGACTCGCTTGTCAGAACCGCGGACCGCGCCTGGGCCACCTGTTGATCCAGGTCGGGAGCGTCGATCACGGCGAGTAATTGGCCCTTCTTCACGTGATCTCCTATGTCGACCAGGCGACGCGTCAGATAACCGGAAGAACGAGCGTAGATCGCGGCTTGAGTATAGGCAAGCGTGGTGCCTGGAATGACTAATTCGCTGACCCCAGGCGCGGGTTCAATCTTGACGACGTCGACCTTGGGATGTTCATCTTCACGATTTTTCGCCTGTTGGTCGATGCCGGCACGAACCTTTTCGCGCGGTAAAACACCGAAAAAGAAAATCAGCGCAGCGGCGACAAGCACTAGGATGATGAACACAACCCAGTGCCGCGGTGAATGTGGATGGTCCTGCTTCGGGTTACCAGTGCTCATTTATTGGTCGACTCGTTGTACTCTTCGTCGATTCGCTTGTCGTAATTAATGGGCGCTTTCTTACGCAAAAAGGTGTACATGATGGGAACAATAAAAAGAGTTCCGATAGTAGCCAATAACAGGCCGCCGATGACCGCGCGCCCGAGAGGCGCGTTCTGTTCACCGCCTTCCCCGAAGGCAAGCGCCATGGGTAACATGCCGATGATCATGGCAAGGGCGGTCATACAAACGGGTCGCAAGCGAATGTACCCGGCGGAAAGCGCCGCCTCCAGAACATCTTTGCCGGCATCGCGCTCATCATTGGCGAACACCACTAGCAAAATCGCATTGGCGGTAGCAACGCCTATAGTCATGATGGAACCCATCAGGGAGGGAACGCTGAATGTGGTTCGGGTGAGATAAAGCATCCAAAGAATTCCCGAGAAGGCGGCTGGCAAGGCTGTCAGGATGATCAGCGGATCAACCCAGCTCTGAAAATTGACCGCCATCAGGAGATAAACGATGATGATGGCGAACCCGATTCCAATCAGCAGACGGGTGAAAGACTGCTCCATGGTGGTGACTTCACCACGCAAATCAAGGACTGTGCCGCCCGGCAGATTCTTCGTTTGGGAAATAATCTTGTGAATTTCGTCGGCCACGCTACCCAGGTCTCTTTCATCCACGTCGGCAAAGATGTCGAAGGTGGGTTGAATGTTGTAGTGCGAGACATCGATGGGAGAAACATCCCGCTTCAGCGTTGATAGATTTGAAAGCAGTTGGGTGTTGGTACCGCTAGTGTTTGTTACCGGTATGCGCTGAAGAGCGGGCAGCGAGTTAAAACGATAGAGCGGGCTCTGGACGACCACCGAGTAGTTGACGCCATTCTGTGGATTCAACCATTGATTGGGGTTGGTTTGGCTTGTGCCGGACAGCGAGATCAACATGTTGCGAGCCACATCACTCTGTGTCAGGCCGAGTTGCTGCGCGCGGCTGCGGTCGGCATTGACTTCGATGGTCGGGTAATCCACCTCCTGATGAATGTGTGCATCCACAATGCCTGGGATGGCTTGCACCTTTCGAAGCAGAGTTTTTGCGATTTCAAAATTCTGGCGCGGATTGCGACCCACTACCTGAAGGTCAATGGGTGCCGGCAGACCGAAATCGAGTATCTGGTTTGTGATGTTGGCGGGAGTGAAGAAGAAGGTCTCTTGCGGGAATCGCTTCGCCAGCTCGATCCGGAGTTTGCGCGAGTACTCCAAGGTGTCGCGCTCACCGGGCTTGAGAGAAATCTGAATGTCGCCATCTGAGTTGCTGATGGAGGCGTTACTAGAGAAGGCAAGGTTAAAGCCGCCATTGGGCAGGCCAATGTTGTCCAGAATCATGTCGATCCGGTCAGCTGGAATGATCTCGCGGATCTGCCGCTCGACTTCGGCAAAGATGACCTCGGCCTGTTCAATACGCGTTCCCACCGGCGGCAAGAGGTGGAGACGCATCTGGCCTGAATCCACGTAGGGGAAGAAGTCACGACCAATGGTGAAGGTTAATAACGACGAACCAGCTACGAAGAAGGCAAACAGAAGCAGTACAAGGCCGCGGTGATGCAGACTCCAGCCAAGCCAGTCCTTGTAGGCGGTGCGCAGGCGTTCAAACCGGCGATTGAATGCCTCATGGGTGTGCCAGATCCAGTTCTTAGCCGCATCGGGTTCGGGATCGCCTTCCTTGTGCTGATAGAGCGGTATTTCCGCAGGCAGAAGGTAATGCATCATAGTGGGCACTAAAGTCCGGGAGAGGAAATAGGACGCCAGCATGGCGAATACTACGGCCATGGCTAAAGGTGTGAACAGAAACTTCGCTGCCCCGGTCAGCAACAGCACAGGAAGAAAGACAATGCAGATGGACAGAGTGGAGACGAGCGCCGGCGCAGCCACTTGACTGGCGCTATCGAGAATGGCATGCACCAGAGACAGGCCCATATGGCCGAGATTTCGATGAGTATTCTCTATCTCGACGGTGGCGTCATCCACCAGAATGCCGACCGCTAGAGCCAACCCTCCAAGAGTCATTACATTGATGGTTTCGCCCAGCGCGGCGAGGATGCAGATGGACGTAAGGATGGAGAGCGGTATGGAGATGCAGACAATGATGGTGCTGCGCCAGCTTCCCAGAAACAGCAGGATCATCAATGCGGTCAGGAATGCGGCGATGCCGGCTTCGCGCAAGACCTCATTAATGGACGCCCGCACGAAAATGGATTGATCAAACAGCGGAACGATGCGAAGCGCTGGAGGCAGGTCCGCCTTGACGCGAGGGATGGCGCGTTTGATGGCGTTAACAATATCGATGGTTGAAGCTTTACCGTTCTTCAAGACGCTTAGAAATGCGCCGCGCGTGCCGTTCTGGCGGACGACGTTGGTTTGAATGGCGTAGCCGCTGTGCACCTGAGAGATGTCCTTCATGTACACGATGGCGCCGTTTCCGGCGTGTACGGGCAACTCATTCAGCTCTTCAACCGTGGTTGGGCTGCTGTTGGTGCGGACCAGGTATTCCGTGTTTCCCATGCGGGCGGTTCCCGCCGGGAGAATAATATTCTGGTTACCTAATGCAGTAGTGACGTCCTGTGCCGAAAGATGTTTGGCATACATCAGGTCCGGATCAATATCCACCATGATCTGGCGTGACTTTCCGCCCCACGGAAGCGGAATGGACGCACCTTGGACGGTGGCCAGACGAGTTCGAATGAAGTTCAATCCAAGATCGAAAAGATCCTGTTCTGTGAGCCCCTGGCCAGAGAGTCCGAGCTCAAGAATGGGAACGCTAGACGCGTCGTATTTCAGAATGTTGGGCGGAAATGCCCCGGGAGGGAGCACGCGCAGAATGGTCTGGCAAATGGCCGTCACCTGCGCAAGAGCAAGATCTACCGAAGCGTTCGGCTGAAAGTAAACATGAATGACCGCTACGCCGGAATAAGATTCCGACTCGATGTGTTCGATGTCATTGACAGTGGTGGTCAGCGACCGCTCCGAGATAGTAACGATGCGCTTTTCCATCTCGTCTGGAGTTAGTCCGGTGTAAGTCCAGACGACGGTTATGACCGGGATATTGATATACGGGAAAATGTCTTTTGGAGTGACAACGGAAGCAATCGCCCCCAGAATAAGGACCAGGACAGAAAAGACTACGAATGTATACGGGCGGCGTAGCGCGAGGTGAACAATCCACATGCGGGGGAGTTACTCAAAAGGCACACTAACAAGGGCGACCCAATTCACCGGATGCAAAGCTCCGGATACAACCACCGGATCGTTACAGCATAGCGCAAGAACGCTTGAAGCAACGTCCATACGCTACGCCGGGAGCTTCTCGACATCCGGGTAACCGTGCTGTTCACGCCCTACTTTGCCGTCGTATTTAACCGAAGTCTTGAACAACTCCAGATGCCCGTCGCCCGCATCTGGACGTGCACGCTTTTCTATGTCCGCCATCTGAGAAGGCGACAGCTTTTCAAAGCTTGCCAGGATCTCCAGATTCTGCTTCAGGACGTCCAGGGAATCCATGCCGCTTATGGTCGTAGCCACCGGCAGGCTCATAGCGTAGCTCAGCGCGTCTTTCACGGTGATGCCGCCCTGCGTAACCATTTCGCCGCTGCCGCCCAAGCTTTTCATCCCCAGTACCGCAATGCCCTGCTTCTGCGCTTCGGGCAGTACCGAGTGTTGGAAACTACGAAAGTTTGCATCAAAGGCATTCAGCGGCATCTGCACTGTGTCAAACGGAAAGCCGTGCGAGAGCATTCGAAGATGAATGGATGGATCTTTATGGCCGGTGAAGCCGACCAGCCGGACCTTCCCTTGCTGTTTTGCCTCTTGAAGCGCTTCCATAACGCCGCCTGGACGGAATATCAGATCCGGGTCGTTGTCATAGATGACTTCATGAATTTGCCAGACGTCGATGTGGTCGGTCCGGAGCCGCCGCAGCGACTGCTCCAACATCTGCATGGCAACTTTCCTGTCGCGGCCGTGAGTGCAGACCTTTGTCATCAAAACGGCCTCGTTCCGCCGCGATCCCAACGCTTGGCCCAGCCACTCTTCACTCTTGCCGTCGTGATATTCCCAGGCATTGTCGAAGAAATTGAGGCCGGCATCCAGCGCCGTTTGGACAATACTGGTGGCCTCGTCCAAGGTGTCAGCGGAGCCCAGATGAAAGCCGCCCACTCCCAGGATTGAAACGTTCAGGCCACTGCGTCCCAGCGGTCTCTTGGGGATTGTCGAAGGGGAGGATTGTGCCATAAGTTTGCTTGAAGCGGCGGCCAGCGCGGCCGTTTGCAGGAAGTCGCGACGGGTTGGCATGGTTACTGATCAGACGGAAAAGGTTTGCCCGAGTTGCCGGTCATCCTCACCATTTCCTTGACTTCCTTTTGATTCATGTCGATCGGGAACCCGTGAGCCAAACGAGCTTCGGGATTGTCGTACTTAAGAGAAACTTTGTAAGGTTCATAGCGCCCGTCTGCGAACTGCTGGGCGCGGATCCGAAGCGCCGCCATTTCTTCTCCGCTTAGCCGCTCGAAATTTTGCGCGATGCGCAGGTTCTGCTGGATCACATCCGGCTTCTCTGCACCGGAAATAGTGGTCGTGACGGGCAGGCTCATGGCGTAGCGCAGAAGCTCCTCGGCCGTAAACACGCCTTTTTGAATGGCTTCGCCGGCGCCTTGAAATGGTTTCATGCCCAGAATGGCCATGTTCCGTTTCTGGAGTTCGGGAATAACCCGCTGTTCAAAGCTACGGAAGGTCGCGTCGAAAGGGCTCAGGGGCATCTGTGCCGCGTCAAACGGAAAGCTAGTTTTGAGGAACGACAGGTGAATGTTGGGATCTTTATGTCCGGTGAAACCCACGAACCGGACTTTGCCCTGCTGTTTCGCTTTGACAAGAGCCTCAGCGGCGCCGTTCGGTCGAATGAAAAGTTCAGCGTCATTGTCGAAAGCAACACCGTGAATCTGCCACAGGTCCAGGTGGTCAGTCTGCAGCCGGTTGAGTGACTCTTCGAGCATGCGCATGGCCAGCGAAGCGTCGCGGCCATGCGTACAGACCTTGGTCATTAGAAAAACCTTGTCCCGATAGCCCTTGAGCGCAGAGCCCAGCCAAACCTCTGATTTGCCTCGATGGTATTCCCAGCAGTTGTCGAAGAAAGTGACTCCTCCATCAATTGCTTGATGGACAATCTGATGGGCCGTCTTGACGTCCTGGGCATCACCGAGATGATGGCCGCCAAGGCCGAGAGCGGAAATAGTCACACCAGTTTTACCGAAAGGACGTTGCGGGATGGACGCCATGTTGCTGTGTTCAGGTGTGACTAATCACACCTCTGCCAGTTACATGCGGAATTGATACAGCATTACAAGACACATGTAGAATCGGCTACATGAAAGCTGTTGTTGCCGACCCAACCGGCGGCCCCGAAAACCTTTGCTACATGGATTTGCCCGTGCCGCAGCCTGGTCCCGGGGAAGCACTGGTCAAGATTGAGGCCATCGGCGTCAACTATATCGATGTTTACTTTCGAACAGGCTTATACAAAGCGCCCGAGACTCCGGTCAGACTGGGAAATGAAGCGGCTGGCGTTGTAGAGTCGGTCGATGGCGTTTCTCTCGTGAAACCAGGTCAGCGAGTCGCCTACGCGATGTCACGAGGCGCCTATGCAGAGTATGCTGCGGTACCGGCGCAGTTGCTTGTTCCCCTGCCTGACGAAGTAAGCTTTGAGCAGGGCGCAGCGGTTATGTTGCAGGGCATGACCGCCCATTACCTGACACACTCCACGTTTCCCCTTCAGCCCGGCCAGACATGCCTGGTTCATGCCGCTGCCGGCGGGGCGGGACTGCTTACCGTGCAGCTCGCCAAAATCATTGGCGCGACTGTCATAGGCACAGTCTCCACGGAGGAAAAGGCCAAGTTGGTCAGCGCACACGGAGCGGACCATGTCATCAATTACACCAAGCTGGATTTTGTGAGCGAGACTAAACGCATCACCGGCGGCAAGGGCGTGGCGGTGGTGTACGACTCAGTGGGCAAGACTACTTTTCACAAGAGTCTGGACTGCCTGGCGCCGCGCGGCATGATGGTCAGCTTCGGGCAATCGAGCGGACCGGTGGGCGAGATTGATCCGCTCGTGTTAAGCCAGAAGGGTTCACTATTCCTGACCCGCCCCACGTTGGCTCATTACACCAGTAATGCTGAAGAGTTACGTTGGCGCGCAAAAGACCTGTTCCGATGGCTCGCCACAGGTCAATTGAAGCTGCAGATCTTTGAAACATATAAGCTGGAACTTGCCGCCCAGGCGCACCGGGATCTGGAGGCCAGAAAGACGATTGGAAAGCTTCTGCTGAAGCCATGAGAATTCTTTGCAAGAGATAGCCGAAACTGAGGGGCGGCGCGCCGGCGTTCTGCCGCATCTGCGAACCGCCAGAGCATCCGCCTTCCTGACAACTGCACCCCCGAATATTCGCTATCTGGCGGGTTTCACCGGCAGCAACGGCGCACTCCTGATGACTCCGGAACGGGCCATTCTATTTACAGATCCGCGTTATCAGGCGCAGGCGCCTTTGGAAACTGATTGCGATGTCAAAACGGTAAAAGGTCCGCTGATGGAGGGAGTAGCAACCTGGCTCAAGCGATTAGGGGTGAAATCTCTCGGCTTTGAACGGAACCGCATTAGCTTTCAGGAGTACGATCAGCTCAAGCAATTGGCCAAAGGGATTATCTTGCGGCCGATCGACGGCATTGTGGAGGGCCTTCGGGTGGTGAAGTCGGATACAGAACTGGCCACTATTCGCGCCTCGGTTCAGTTAAACTCCGCTGCTCTTGAACTTGCACTCGAAAACTTCAGAGCTGACATGACCGAAGTGGATTTGGCCGCCGAAATTAATTACCGGATGCGGCTGCTGGGCGCGGATGGGACCTCTTTTGACACCATTGTGGCGTCCGGGTCGCGGACGTCCCTGCCCCACGCTCATCCGACTGACCATCCAATTAGCACGAATGAATTACTATTAATAGATATGGGTGCAAGCGTGTCCGGCTATGCCAGCGACATGACCCGCACCTTCGCGGTGGGCAAATTAGATAACAAGAGCCGGAGAATGTACCGGGCCGTGTTGGAAAGTCAGCTCGCTGCCATTGATGCCGTCAAACCCGGGGTGACGTGCGCTTCTGTGGATCGCGCAGCCCGTAAGGTTTTGACCGGATATGGTTTGGAAAAGCTATTTGTACACTCGACCGGTCATGGTTTGGGTCTTGAAATACATGAACGCCCCCGTATTGGGCGCAAGGATATGACCAGATTGGAACCCGGTATGACCATCACAATAGAGCCAGGCGTTTACGAGGAAGGCTTTGGCGGTGTTCGCATTGAAGATACCGTCGTCGTGACCACAAATGGCTGTGAGGTGCTTACGCCTAGCGGGAAAGAACTGGTAGTCCTTTAGCGCCAAAAACTTTGCCAGGATCATAATGACTATTGACGAGATTAAAGAACTGATTCGGGTGGTGCACGAAACAGGCGTAGCGGAACTCGAAGTACAGCGTGGCGATGACCGGGTACGCATCCGTAGCGCCTCCCCCTCTGCCCAGGAATATGTCGCGCCGACCTCGCTGATCGCGCCGTCACCCTCACCTTCTCCTCTGCCGGGTGAATCGAAAGTTCACCAACTGACGGTCCCGGCCGACGATGAGCGTAACGAGATTGTAAAATCTCCAATTGTGGGAACTTACTATGACTCGCCCTCCCCCGGCTCGGACCCGTTTGTTCGCGTCGGCGAGCGAGTTGAACCGAAACAAGTGCTGTGCATCATCGAGTCGATGAAGTTGATGAACGAGATAGAAGCGGAAATCGCCGGAACTATCGTCGCCAAACACGTTGAGAATGGGCGGCCGGTGGAATATGGCGAATCGCTGTTCACCATTAGGCCACTGTAAGCGGAAAGCAGACAATGTTTAGAAAAATTCTCATAGCCAATCGCGGGGAAATAGCTTTGCGTGTTATCAGCGCCTGCCGTGATCTGGGTATCAAGACTGTGGCCGTCTATTCCGAAGCCGACCGGCACAGCCTGCATGTTCGTTTTGCGGATGAAGCCGTTTGCATTGGTCCGGCGAAAAGTTCTCTCAGTTATCTGGATATCACCAAAATCATCAGCGCGGCAGAAATCACAAATGCGGATGCTGTTCACCCGGGATATGGCTTCCTGAGTGAGAATGCTGAATTTGCCGAGGTTTGTGAGCTATCGGGCCTGAAGTTTATTGGTCCTACTCCGCACGTCATTCGTGAAATGGGTCTGAAGCAGCGTGCGCGCGCCATCATGAAAGAGGCGGGTGTGCCGGTTCTGCCCGGTTCTATCGGCGTGCTCGGGAGTGCGGAAGAGGCGCTCGCGCTGGCGGAAGAAGTCGGATATCCGGTGATGTTGAAAGCGGCAGCGGGCGGCGGCGGTCGAGGCATGCGTATGGTGCAGAGCGCAGCCGACTTGCCAAGCCTGCTGACTCAGGCTCAAGGCGAAGCAGCGGCGGCATTTTCCTGCGGCGACATTTACATGGAGAAGCTGGTTGAAGCGCCGCGCCATATCGAATTTCAGATATTAGCCGACGAGCATGGAAATGTAGAGGTTTTGGGCGAGCGGGAATGCTCGATCCAAAGGCGTCACCAGAAACTGCTGGAGGAATCCCCCTCACCTTGCGTGAAACCAGAGCTGAGGAAGCGGATTTCAGACAGTGTTCGCGTGGCCATGAAAGCCATCGGATATCAGAACGCTGGAACGGTTGAATTCTTGATGGACTCGAAACAGAATCTGTATTTCATTGAGGTAAATGCCCGTATACAGGTGGAACATCCGGTCACAGAATTCGTGACGGGACTCGATCTGGTGAAGTCGCAGATTCGTATTGCTCAAGGTGAGCCGCTTAGTTCGATCATCGAAAAGCCGGTGACATTAACCGGCCACGCGATTGAGTGCCGCATCAATGCCGAGCATCCGGAGACTTTCGCACCGTGCCCGGGACGGATAACAGGGCTCAACCTGCCCGGCGGCATTGGTATTCGGGTGGACACCGTGGCGTATACGGACGGTGTTGTGCCCCCCTATTACGACTCGCTGGTGGCCAAGTTAATCGCCTACGGCAAAGACCGTCCAGAGGCTATTGCCCGCATGAAGCGGGCATTAAGCATGTTCGTGGTGGAGGGCATTTCAACAACGATTCCGCTGCATGAAGAAATCCTCAGAGACAAGGACTTCATTGCGGGCAATTTCAACACCGGCTTCCTGGCAAACAAAGCGGAGCGCAAAGGCGTAGCAGCAGCTTAGCTGTCTCTAAGATTACTTTGACACCGGCTGAACGTCGGAAGCTGTGGCATTTTCCCTACGAAGCCGTCTTCTAAGATAGTGGCGCTTGATATCTGGCCAAAACTCTTTGAGCACTTGTGAAGCTGCATCGGTGGCTAACTGAGTGCCCCAGTTCTGCAGATAGTCCTCAACGTCACGACTGTCTGAGTAATAGGATAGACCGATAGCGCTTCCCATACCGTTTCCCACGATCTCAGCAAAATTAAAGCTCCTAGCGCCAGTATCCGTTTTGGTAACGAATATCCTGCTCAAAGCATAAAAGGTTCTCGACTTAGCGGTGCCTTCAGCTTTTCGAAAATAGCGCGGATCTTCTTTGAACAGGATCGGCATAAAGCCCTCGGTAAACATGTTCCCTATCACCTGATCAGCCGATGATGTTCCGAAGCGGCGAAGGTATCCGGCTACGCCCTGACCAAACTGGGGATGACTGTCTTCCAACTGGTATAGACCTGCGTAGATCGAGCCGATACCGAAAAGCGGGTAGTCAAACGAATCCTTGAAGGCAATTTTCAACTTGTACTTTGAAGATATTGGGTGATAATCGTTCGTCAGCTCGGCCGTTCGATAGTTTGGCAGGACACCCATAACCCGCTTATCTTCATGAATGGCCGCTGGATCATTTTCATCGAGCTTGGCTTTTTCCTGGCCGTACAACGAGGACACAGCTAGGAGCAAAAAGACGAGAGCAGTGCCCTTTAGTAAAGTCATGTAAATCGATTTCAGAGGTTCCCGTCCAATAGAACAAAGCAGACTCACGGATTTCCAGTTCAGGCTTTGAAGTTGGATCCGAAGTTGCTATCGAATTCTGTAACTCGCCTTATCCAAGGCGAATCAAAGCTTTATGACGGGCATCGGTGCGCAAAGGGTTCAAAAAGGATTGGAGAGTAGGTCTCACCGGCCGACGGCCTTCCGCTATTATATTCACGATACCGCTGAAGGCTACGTGCTTGAACTCAAAGGCCCTGTTACCGAATCGGCTGTTCTTGAGCTGTCATGCTGCTGGCAAACCGCTAAGCCTACATTAAAAAATCGCAAGGTGACTCTCGATCTGCGCGAAGTTGATTCGGTGGATGAGGTTGCCAAGCAATGGCTTGCCTCGATGAGACAGGAAGGAGCCGAATACATTCCTGAATCATTCCTTAGAGACGCTGTTGCGGGCATGCCAAGCCGCCAAATGAGTCATAAAGCCACGCGAGTGAAGCGTGGCTTTTTCGGCTGGTTATCAAATGCGCTGGCCTGCGCTAGACAAGCACAGTGAAGGCTGATTCCGTTCGTGTAACCGGCCGGTAAGCCGTATCCCGTTCCACTGGCTCACGTCCCGATTCCCTGATCAAGCGGAGTAGATCCTGGCGGCGGAGATGCTGGCTCGTAGTGGCTCCCGCGTCGTGGTAGATCTTCTCTTCGACAACTGTTCCATCAATGTCGTTTGCTCCAAAACGCTGTGCAATCTGAGCCACGCTGGGAGTCATCATGATCCAGTAAGCCTTGATGTGCGGGATGTTATCCAGCATCAGCCGTGAGATGGCAATCTGTTTTAGATCGTCAAAGCCGGTTGTCTTTGAAAGGTGTGCGAGCGCGGTGTTATCCGGATGAAACGCAAGCGGGATGAATGTGACAAAGCCGTTTGTCTCATCCTGTACCTCACGCAACCTCACCAGATGATCGGCACGATCGTCTTCCGTTTCCAGGTGACCGTAGAGCATTGTGCAATTGCTCTTCAGGCCAATCTGGTGGGCGATCCTGGCGGTTTCCAACCATTCGTTGCCGTCGATCTTGTGGTCGCAAATGATCCGGCGTATGCGTTCGGAAAAGATTTCGGCGCCCCCGCCGGGCAGTGAGTCAACGCCGGCCGACTTTAGCTTTTCCAGTGTCTCGCGTAAAGAGATTTTTGCACGCTTAGCCAGATAGGCTACTTCGACCATGGTGAATGCCTTCAGATGTACGGCTGGATAGCGCACCTTAAGGCCTGCGATCATCTCGCAAAACCAATCGAGCGACAACTCCGGATGCAAACCGCCCACAATGTGGAACTCGGTCACAGCTTCAGCGTAGCCATGGCCAGCGACCTCCCAAACCTGCTCCATGGACATTGTGTAAGCAGTTGGATCCTTGGCGCGCTTGCCAAAAGCGCATAAGCGGCAACTGGCCACACAGACATCCGTCGGATTGATGTGCCGGTTGACATTGAAGTAAGTGGTGTCCCCATGCATCCGCTCCCGCACCAGGTTTGCCATGTAGCCCAGCGACAGAATATCGGAACTGCGGTACATAGTAACGGCATCGTCAAACGAAAGACGCGCGCCGCTCTCTACTTTTTCGAGAATGGGCCGCAGGCGGGCGTCGTCAATAACAGGAGCTATAGGCATGTTTAGAAGAACTTTCGATTGATCAGAATGTCAGCAGTCCAAAAGGCGAAGAAGAGCAGGCTTACGTAGCCGTTCACCGTGAAAAAGGCTGCATTCACGCGCGAGAGATCATGCGGCTTTACCAGGCCATGTTCGTAAATCAGCAAAATGACAACTGCGGCGACACCGGTCCAGCTTAGAGGTCCGAGCTGAAAAGCATAGACAAGCGCCGAAAGGCAGCAGATCATGCAGAGGTGAAGCGCGCGCGAAAACAACAGTGCGCCACCAATACCCAGATGCTTGGGAATACTAAACAGCGCTTCCTGCTTGTCGAACTCATAGTCCTGGCAAGCGTAGATTACGTCAAATCCAGCTGTCCAGAACATGACGGCCGCAGTCAACCACAGAATTCGCGGATCCAAGGTCCCCCGCATGCCGATCCAAGCCGCAGCCGGCGCAATCCCCAGACAAAAGCCGAGAATCAGGTGCGAGAACATCGTGAAGCGCTTGGCGTAGGAATAGAAAAACAAGATGGCCAACGCCAAGGGTGAGAGCAAAAGGCACAACCAGCCCAGTTGACTCGCCGCAAACACAAACACAACAGAGCAGCAGAATGTAAATCCTGAGGCGAAGCGCGGGGATAAAAGTCCGGCCGGCAGATGGCGCATCGCCGTACGCCGGTTCCGCGCATCAATATCGGCGTCCAGAAGCCGGTTGAACGCCATGGCGGCAGAACGCGCTGAGACCATCGCCACTACAATCCACAAGAAGCGCCAGATCAGGCGCTGGATATGGAAATCCGCGTCCCGCCATGCCAGCAAAGCCCCCGTCAAGGCAAACGGCAGCGCGAACACGGAGTGTTCAAACTTGATCATTTCAAGCGTCAGGCGCAGACGTTTCCAGAAGGAGGTCATTGAAAATGGGCTTACCGCTACTATTTTAAGGGATGCTAAGCCTTGGCATGGCGTCTCAATAAAAGCGTCTCTATGCGTATTGCCGGATGAATATTGAACAATTGCAACACCTGCTGGAACAAGTGCGTGACGGTGAAACTCCCGTGCAACAGGCTGTGGATGAGTTGCGCCACTTTCCGTTTGAGGATTTGGGATTTGCCAAGGTGGACCACCATCGCGCGGTTCGCCACGGAATGCCGGAAGTGATTTTCGGCAAGGGAAAGAGTCCGGAACAGGTTTCCGGCATAGCCAGGGCACTTTTGGCCAAATCGGACAACCTGCTGCTCACCCGTGCCACACCGGAAATGGCTGAGTGTGTCCGGCGCTTGAGCGCTGAAACCGAATACTTCCCGGCGTCAGGCGTGGTTCGAGTGTGGCGTGACCGAACGCTGCGCGGGAAAGGCAAAATCGCAGCCATTTGCGCCGGCACCAGCGATCTTTTTGTCATTGAGGAAGCCCAGTTGACTGCCGAGGTAATGGGCAACGAAGTAGATTTGATTGCCGATGTGGGAGTGGCGGGCATTCATCGCCTCTTGAACCAACGCGACCGCCTGATACAAGCGCGGGTAGCGATTGTGGCAGCAGGCATGGAGGGCGCGCTGCCCAGCGTGGTCGGAGGGTTGGTAGGCTGCCCGGTGATTGCGGTGCCGACCAGCGTCGGTTATGGAGCTAGTTTCAATGGCCTGGCCGCTTTGCTGGGGATGTTGAACAGCTGCGCCAGTAATGTGACGGTGGTTAATATCGATAACGGCTTTGGCGCGGGTTACGTAGCCAGCCTGATCAACCGTCTATGAAAAAAATGTTCCTGGTTCTAAGTTTGCTCGGCCCTTTGATAATGGCGGACCGCCCGGACGAAGCCACCATACATCAATGGCAAAGCCGCAAATACGGCATGTTCATCCACTTCGGACTCTTTTCTGAACTCGGTGGCGTATGGCAGGGCAAGCAGTACTCAGGCAACTACAGCGAGCAGATTCAATCGGATGCTCATATTCCTAAGGCCGAGTATGAAGCTCTTGCCGGATCCTTCAATCCGGCCCAGTGGGACCCGGATGCGGTGGTCCAACTCGCCATTGATGCGGGCATGAAGTTCATTGTCATCACCGCCAAACATCACGATGGTTTCAGCATGTTCGCGACACGCCAATCGTCTTACAACATTGTTGAAAGTACTCCTTACAAGCAGGACATTGTAAAGAGCCTGGCGGAAGCGTGCCGCAAGCGTAACATGCCGTTTGGCGTTTATTACTCCACCATCGACTGGCATTTCGGCGATGTGCCTACACACAGAAACGATAACCCTATCTCACCCGAACACGAAGCATTTAACGTGGCGCAGTTGCGGGAGCTATCCACCGGATATGGGCCGCTTTCCGAAGTGTGGTTCGATATGGGCCACTCGCTGCCTTTGCAAAGCAAGCATTTTGCTGAAACCGTTCACAAGTCTCAGCCGCAATGCATGATCAGCGGACGTGTGTGGAACAACGAAGGCGACTTCAGCGAGACCGGCGACGATGCGATTCCAGAATATGTGAATGACCAGCCGTGGGAATCTCCGGCTTCCATCTTCGCCGATACCTGGGGATACCGGTCCTGGCAGAAGCGGGTGCCCGTTGACGACAAGATTCATGAACATATATTGCGGCTGGTAAAGGTGGCAAGCCGCGGCGGTAATTACATTTTGAACATTGGACCCAAGGGCGACGGGTCAATCGTTGACTACGAAGCGCAGGTTCTAAGGGGCGTTGGAGACTGGCTGAAGCAATACGGAGATGCAATTTATGACACAACTCCCCAGCCGTTTCGCAAACTTGATTTTGGGTACGCGACAGTTAAAGGTGATCAGCTTTACCTGTTTGTGGAAAAGGCGACGCAAGACGGGAAATTGGTTCTGCCAGGACTGCAGAATGAGATTCTCGAAGCGCGCCTGCTAGGTTCGAGCCAGCCAATTTCCATCGATGGCCACGCGCTGAGGATCACTTCTCTGCCGGCAACGCAGTTTTTGCCGGTGGTTGCAATCAAATTTGAGGGAGCCCTGCGCGTTCTTCAACCGGCTGTGCACCCCGGTACCGATGGCGTGATCCAGCTAAAGCCCGAGACAGCGGACAAGTTCTATAACGACAACGGCGAGGGTTACTATGACACGGCCACTTTACGCCGCGAGCAGTGGCATTTCGCAGTGAACCGCGCAGGCAAGTACAAGGTTGCTGTCAGCTACAAGCCCGGACATTTCTCACGCTTGCTCGATTTGGAAATCAACCGCCAGTTGTTGAAGGCCAGTCTTTACGGAGACGAAAAGCCGCCTGCCGGTGTGGGCGTTGTGGATTTGCCAGCCTCACAGGATTTGACATTCTCCCTGAGTCCCGCCGCCCCGCGAGAACGTGGCGCACAGATTGACGTGGCCATCGAGCAAATTACGCTTACTCCGCAATGAGCCCGGTGTCAGGACTCTGCGATAGCCATCCTGCGCTCAGAGATCTCTCTTTTAAATCCACTCCGCTCAATTTCCTGCGTAGTGCCTCGCCCATCAAATAGGAGATTTTTTGTGCAGCTGCAGAATAACTCAAGCCTTGCTCGTGAATATTCGAAACGCAGTTCCGCTCAGCGTCGGTGCGCCCCGCTTTCGGGCAATAGGTGATGTAGACGCCCAGACTATCGGGCGAACTCAATCCCGGCCGCTCACCAATCAGCAGAACACAAAGTTCCGCTTGAACCAGCTCGCCAATCCGGTCTCCTACCGCGACCCGGCCTTGCTCCACCAGCATGATGGAGCCTTCCGGCCTTAATTCTTTAAGCAAGCCGCAGGCGTGATGATGGACCGCCGCCGCCGAAAGGCCATCCACAACGCAGTAAACAGTTGGAATCGTCACGCCAGAGTAAGCCAACTGGCTTTGCGACTCGTCCGAGAGTAAACGACCTAAATCCGGGCGCAGCAGATACTCTGGGCGGTTTCTTGCCATACTCCTCAGAATCTGCGTGCTCCAACCCTCGCAGCTGAACTCCTGCACCAAGGACCGGCTATCTAGGGGCGCATGCACCGCATCTCTCGCCCGAGCATGCGCCAGCCGAAACTCCAACAGAGCATGAGTGGGGACGCTATCGCCCGCACGCCCCAGGTCCACGCGGGCATTCGTAAATTCGCGAAGCGATCGCACTCGTTTTAAGCCTCCAGCAGCTTCATGGCTTCCGGCAGTTCGGGCCGGCGCGTTTCGTACCAGGCAGCAAACTCAGGAGCGGGACGAAGATTGAACGCGCTACGCAGAAAAAGCGCATCGTGAAAAGAAGTGCTCTGATAATTCAGCATGATGTCATCGGCGCCCGGAACCCCCATGATGTAGTTCACACCTGCGGCTCCCAGCATCGTCAGTACGGCGTCCATGTCATCATCGTCGGCTTCTGCGTGGTTCGTGTAGCAGATGTCACACCCCATGGGCAAGCCCAACAGTTTCCCGCAGAAATGATCTTCGAGCGCAGCCCGGCAGATCTGCTTGCCGTCGTAAAGATACTCAGGCCCAATAAACCCGACCACCGTATTCACCAGCATGGGCGAAAACGCTCGCGCCAAGCCGTATGCTCGCGCTTCACACGTCTGCTGGTCCACGCCATGATGCGCGTTGGCTGAGAGCGCACTTCCCTGCCCTGTCTCAAAATACATCACATTTTGCCCGATGTTGCCGCGGGCAAGGTCCTGAGCCATTGCGTTAGCTTCGCGCAAAAGGGCGAGATTGATTCCAAAGGAACGGTTGGTGGCCTCCGTCCCCCCGATACTTTGGAAGACCAGATCGACCGGAGCGCCCGCGCGCATCGCTTCCATTTGTGTGGTGACGTGCGTCAGCACGCAGCTTTGCACCGGTATGTCATAGCGCAGCCGGATTTTATCGATCAAGTGCAGCAATGCGATCACGCGCTCTGGGTTGTCCGATGCGGGATTGATGCCAATGACGGCATCGCCGCTTTCCAGCATCAGCCCGTCTATTATGCTTGCCGTAATCGCTCCGAAGTCGTCCGACGGGTGATTCGGTTGAAGCCTGGTAGCCAATGTCCCCGGTAAGCCAACGGTTGTCCGAAACCGGGTAACCACACGAATCTTACGCGCTACCTGAATCAGATCCTGCGCGCGCATCAGTTTGGATACCGCCGCCACTTGTTCCGGTATCAGTCCTGGAGCGATCTGGCTTAAGATTTCACCCGTGACCTGATGGCTCAACAGCCAGTCTCGAAACTCGCCGACGGTCAAATGGGATACCGGCTGGAAGGCTTCGTCATCACGGCCATCAAAGAGGAGACGAGTCACTTCGTCGCTTTCATAAGGAATCAAAGGCTCGGCCAGGAATTGCTTGAGTGGGACATCCGCCAGGGCCATCTGCGCCGCCACCCGCTCTTCTGCGCACGCCGCCGCCAAGCCGGCCAGTTCATCGCCCGATCTGCGCGGAGTCGCCTTGGCCAGAAGACTCTTTAAGTCAGTGAAGCAGTAGCTTTTCCGGCCTGCCACGCAACGGTACTCAGCCATTAGCTGGCAGCATAGCGCAACGGAAAATCACATGATATTCTGCGTTTGCGGTTCGACATTCTCAAACCAAATGCGCGTCACACGCTTCCCCAGAGTTGCAGCGCTCACTGCAAGTTTTATTCTCGTTCAAGCGAGTCATTCGCAAGCCTTAGCTGACACTTATCGCATTTCGGTCTTAGATGGTGACGGCGTTATCAACAATCTTGACTCGACGACGGCGCGCGAACCGGTAATTCAGGTCGCCGATTCTTATCGCCGTCCCGTTGCTGGGGCGTACGTGGAGTTCGACACACCGGGCAGTGGCGCCGGCGCCAATTTCCTGAACGAGAGTACTCACTTCGCGACAACAACGAACAGTGAAGGTTTGGCCGTGGGATCTGGAATCAAGAACAACGGCATATCTGGGGTTTACCTGATTCAGGTTCATGTTTCTTTCCGGGGCCAAGGCATTGGCGAAGTGCAGATCCGCCAAACCAACATCTCAGCCGGCGCCACAGCCGGACGTTTTCAGCAGCGTTCCATAAGCAAAGGAAGTGCGGAGGCGCTGTCCAATGTCGCGCTTCCAAACAACGTAGTTGGGATCGCGCTGGGAGATCAGTTTGCGGTAAATGGCGCGTTTACTCCCAGCAACGCCAATATTTTAAAAGACACTCGCATTGAAGCTCTTGGCGAACCGGTCATCCTTTACCTGCATGAATCCTGCGAGTATTTACTTTCCCCGTACTCCACAGTCACCGTCAACCCAAAGCTCGTGACACTAGAAGCGGGATCTGTTCGCGCACGGCGCTTCGGCGGCTGCCGCGTGACGCAAGGTGGGGTCTTCGTGACCGGATCATCTGGCTCGGACGGCACGGCCACCTTATTGGGTCGGAATCTAGAGGTCGCCGCTGTCGCCGGCACTCTCCAGGTTGTCAGTGGTGATGGCCAAGTGATCAGAACCTTATCACCCGGAACGGTCTTAACCTTCACCGCGTCGTCCACCGCTGCCAGTGCCGGCGGCCACTAACCCTTACGGAGACGTTCGAGCTTTTCCCCAGCGGCCATTAACGTGGCCGGCTTCTTTGCAAAACAAAAACGGATCATATTAGTCCCTTCTCCTGCCTGACTGAAAAAGCTGGAGCCCGGCACTGCACTCACGCCAATTTCTTCCACCAGATGCTTTGTCATGGCTGTATCATCGGCAAAATCGAAGCCGCTAATGTCACACATGATGTAATACGCGCCAAACGGTTTGAAGCAAGCAAAGCCGGCGCTCTCCAGAATGGTGGTCAGTTGATCGCGCTTCGCTTCATAATTAAGCGCCAGCTTGCTGAAGTATTCATCCGGCAGGTGAAGCGCCGTAATGCCCGCCTGCTGCAACGGCGCTGCTGCGCCGACGGTTAGAAAATCATGCACCTTACGGATCGAACTCGTCAATTCCGGCGGGGCTATGACCCAGCCCACACGCCAACCTGTGACTGAAAATGTCTTGCTCAGACTATTGATGGAGACGCAGCGCTGGCGCAAGCCCGGCAAGGTAATGGGAGGGACATGCTTGTGCCCTTCGAACACGATGTGTTCGTAAATCTCGTCTGTAATCAACAGGCAGTCGAATTCTTCGGCCAGCTTCCCGATTTCTTCCAGCTCGGCGCGCGTGAAAACCTTGCCGGTTGGATTGTTCGGCGAATTCAAGATAATGGCTCGGGTTTTGCTGTTGAAGGCGGCGCGCAGTGCGTCTATATCGAAACTCCAATCCGGAGGTCGAAGACTTACATAGCGGATCACGGCGCCGCTCAGCTGAGAATCCGGCCAATAATTTTCATAGAAGGGCTCGAAGACCACAACTTCGTCGCCGGGGTTCAGCAGAGCCAGCAAAGTCGCAATCATGCCCTCGGTCGCGCCGCAGCAAACGGTCACCTCACGTTCTGGATCAATTTCAAGATCGTAGAATCGGCGATAAGACTCACAGATGGCGTTCCGGAACGGCTTTGCTCCCCACGTGACGGTGTACTGGTTCATGTCGTCGGCAATTGCCTGCTGAGCGGCAGCTTTGACTTCCTGCGGGGCCGGAAAGTCAGGGAACCCTTGCGCCAGATTAACGGCGTTATGCTGCAAAGCGAGCCGCGTCATCTCGCGAATCACCGACTCTTTGAACTGCCCAATGCGAGCGCTTTGGAAGCGCGCCCGTTGCACCGCGGTGTAGACCGTTGTCGCCATGCTGCAATTCTAACTGTTCTTTTTCTTGCGCTTGGGAGGGGTTCTAGGCGGCAGTGATTTGGGCTTGTAAGGCGGCAAATCAGGATGCGTTCCAGCGTAGAGACGGCGGTAAATCTCGGCGTTGCGTTCAACTATTTGCACGTATAAGCGGGTCTCGTGAAACGGAATGGCTTCCACCAAATCCGCGGTTTCTTCAAACGGTCCCCAGTTACGCCACGTGTCCGAGCGGCTTGGCCCGGCGTTATATGCAGCCAGCACCCATTCCATCTGATTATTGAAGCGATCCAAAAGAGTTCGAAGGTAGAAGGTGCCGAGCCGGATATTCAAATCCGCAGTTTCCAGATCAGCCGTACTGATCCGCCGGATAGAAAAGTGGCGAGCCATCTGGCGGCCCGTTGCTGGTATCAATTGCATCAACCCGTAGGCGTGCGCGTCTGAAACTTCCTTGATGTTGAAGTCGGATTCCTGGCGGATCAGCGCGGCCACCAGGAACGGATCCAGATTTTGGCTCTTGCTGAAATATTCAATCGCCGGGCGAAATGGCAAGGGAAAGGCAAGCTGCCAGAACTCCAACGGAGCTTGGTCCAGCGGCATGTAAAGGTATCCCGGCGCATACATCTTGATGAAGTGCAATGCGTCGTCGGGAGCGTTCCTTTGCATTGCATATTTAGCAAGTTGCACGGCGTAGAGATTGTTCTCGCCTTCGTCGTTGCGCGCGCCGAACTTTAACTCTCCTTCAGCGAAGTTATCCAGTCCGGTAAGGTTCAACAGTTCAGCCCTATTCAGGCGCTTCACCGCCACAGGAGCGGGCTTGAAACTAGGGAATTGCTCGCGCTTTGTCCATGGAACGTCACGGAGAAACGTTTGTACTTCCACGGTCTGCGAAGCCGGCTTCAACGAGTCTAGTTTCAGGCGATCCGAACCCAGAATGCCGAAATAAGTATTGGGCAGATGCGCCACCAGCGCTTCATAACAGGCGCGGGCGGACGATGGATCGTTTTTCTTTTCGTAAGCCCTTCCCAGAAAGTAAAGCGCGTCGCTGGTGTCTTCAGAATCCGCGAATTGTTGAATGTAGTTGCGCAGGAGCTCGATACTATCGGGCGCGTTGGAGTGATAAGAGTAATAGGCTCTCCGCCAATTGCAGGTGGCTGCACCCGGATTGCGGCCAAAAACTGTGGCGCACGTATCGTAAAGGCCCAGATAAGTTTGCGCGTCGTTCTGCGTGCGCGCCTGATCCGCCACGTCTGTCAACGCCTGCATGCGCCAGGTGGAATTGGCGTGGCCCTGTTCCAGTTGCTGCAGGAATGGCTTCACATCGGCGGTCTTATCCTCGCGGCGGGCGCATTTGATCAGATAGTAGAGTCGCTCGGCTTCCGCTTCCGGATCCTCCACTTTAAGGTTGCTGAGATAGTCGAATGCTACTTTGGCATTGCCGGAAAGATAGTCAACTTCGCCTAGGCGGACGGCTGCCAAATCACGCTGAACACCGGCAATTTGCGGGATGGCTGCCGTTAGCTCAGTTCGGGCTTCCGACGGGCGATGGTAATGAATCAACTTTTCGGCGCGTCCCAACATTTGGAGCGGCGTGATGGTCGGGTAAGCGTCGCCCAGCCTTGGTTTGATCTGCGCCAGCGTGGTCGCCGCTTCGGCAGCTTCGCCTGAAACCGGATAGTTGTAGTAAACCCGCTGATAGTATTCAGCCGCCTGCCCCAAATCTCCGTTGGCCTGAAAACACCGGGCATACAACAGGTCGGCTTGCGGCTCCGGTATGCGGTCAAAATGCTTGCGGATTAGTTCAAGCGCTTCTTTCGGCTGGTCGCCATCCAGATCCGCGTTTACCGCGAGCACAGCGGCCGCTCCGATCAGCGGTGAAAGCGGCTCGAAATTGAAGATTTGCGCAGCGGACTTATCAATATCTTTGTAGTTCCTGAGCTTGTACTCGGCCTGAGCTCTGATGTATTGGGCATAATCGTTCAAAATCGGCGCTTTTGATCCAGCGGCGGCGGCATATTCGGCGGCGGCCGGGAAGTTCCCCAAATCCAGCTGATGTTGCGCCACCGCAATCAGCCCGGCGGCTCCGACTGCTTTGGGAGGCGGCGGCTTAGGCTTAGCCGCTGCCTGTTTCTTCCTGCTTTTGCTGCGCTTACCGGTCTTCGTCTGCGACGACTGCGAAGTTTGCCCCATGGCATTCGTCAGTGCAAGACAAATGGTGAGACCAGCCGCAAGCTTACTGAAGGCGTCCCGGATAATCGACTCCTAATTTCTCTTCATCGCCTTCAGCGGCGTTTTGAATCAGTTCCAAGTGAAGATAATCCACCATTGAAGGAACAGTCATGAATTGCTTCCGATAACTCTCACGGGCTTTATCGATTTCGCGTTTTAAAAACAAGTAAAGATCGCCCTGTTCCCGGCCAGCGCGGCAGGCCTCTGGTCGAGCCAGTTGGATTTCCGCAAGTGTAACCCTGGCAAAACGTTGCGCCCGGATGTGTAACTGACGCTGGTCTACCGGCAGTTCACCCCAGGCGGGCAGCTTGCCGGCGTGGGACTGCGTGGCTGCGTTGTTTGACTTAGTCGGAGTGGCCGATTGGAGCGGCGAAGGCGCGGCGGCGATCTGCGAGTGTAACCCGCTATTCGCTTTGCGCTCCAGAACGCTGGACGCGATGCCGGTAACCAGTTCCAGCGCATTCATATCAAAAGACTCGCCCGTCGCGAATAGCGCAGCGCTGACACGTGCGCCGTTCACAATCGGAAAAACGCACGCGCGTTCGCTGGCATGGCCCTCGCTTAAAACTGGCGAGACCTCGCTCTCGGTTCGGAGAGCCGTGACGGGGTCTTTCAGATCGATAGCAGTTGAAAAGGCCCTTGCCGATGCGAGTGGAAGAGTCAACTCAGGGGACCAATCGCCTGACGCGGTTTGGCCAAGCAGGCGGAGAGTTTCGCCTTCCACTGCGAACAGGGCCGCTTTCAGGCAGAAGGGGGAGACGGCATCGAGTGTGGTTTGCACCCAATCACCTTCGGTCTGATAATTTCGCAATCTTCGGACGAACTGGTTCAACTTTTCCAGGAGTTCGGTTTGACTGCGCTCGGCGGCTTGGGAGCAAGCCCCGTCCAGTTCAGTTTTTATGGTGTCAAGGAGCTTATCTAGCGATGGAAACTGCAATAGTTTGAGTGTATACAGACCCGCACGGCAGATCAATTGAACTGTGGCTTAACCCGCATACCGGCCTTTAGTTCCGCATCGGAGGGATCTACCACGCGGTCCGCTACCTTGTCGCCTGCGCCCACGCCGGACAGTACCTCCACGTTGTTGATGTCGCTGGCGCCCACTTTGACCGGCGCCCACTCGATGTGATCCCCGCTCAGCTTGTACACGCCGTTCTCTCCATGCATACTGCGCAGCGCAGCCTTCGGCACGCTCGTCGCGTCCTTGACAACGCTGGAAATAATAATGACGTTGACCGTCACTCCTGGGAGCAGATCATGGTCCGGATTGTCCACAATAGTAGTCACCTCTCCGACCGTGCGCGTTCCCAGCGCAATGACTTCCGAAGGCAAGTGGTCCACCCGCCCTGTCCATTTCTTGCCGGGCAATGCATCCCAGGTAATCGAAACCGGCATGCCTAGCGATACGCGGCCCAGGTCTGGTTCATCAACGTAGACAATGACCTTGACGCGGTCCAACCGGCCCACCAGGCCCACCAACTCGCCCGGAGGCAGGTACGCGCCCTCCTTGATGTCGAATTGATACAGGGTTCCGCTCAGCGGCGCGCGCACCACTCCATACTGTAGTCGCGCCTCCGCCAGATCCACCGCCGCTTGCGCATCATTTACTCGCGCGAGCGCTTCACTTTTATCAGCGGGCGTCACAAGAGTCCTGCGCTGATTTTCGATGGATTCTGCCTGCAACTTGGCCCGATCCAGCGCATCTTTCGCCTCATCCACCTGAAGTTTCGTGGCGGCTTGCTGCGGCAATAGCCGTTGCAAAGAGTCATAATTCCTCTGCGCCACCGTCACTGCGGCTTTGGCGGTCTGCAGGGAATCATTCAAGCTAGCAACCGTGGCAGCTTTACCTCCCTGGTTGATAGCGCTGGCCGCAGCCTGGGCTTCTTCTTTTCTAGCCAGAGCGCCTTCTAAGTCGGTCTGCGCCAGGCGCATGTCCAAACTGATAAGCGGCTGGCCCTGAGTGACTTTCTGACCCTTCTGAACACTAATCCGGCTGACAATTCCCGCAGTCGCCGTTCGCGCGGCGGCCCATTCCGCCGGCTCTACCTTTCCGTTGGTTGATATCGTGGATTCAATAGTAGACTTCACCGCCGTCGAAAAATGGATTTCCGGCGCGATGTCGCGGCGGGACAATCCCCACCAGAGCAAAAGGGCGGCGGGTAGGAGCAGTAGCAGCCAGGTTCTTTTCATTATGGGAGCAGATGATTGCTCTTCCCTTAATTCTGTCAAACTGTGAGTTTTACATCTGCAAAATCGTTTTAGCTGGAAAGCTGACGGGAAGCGCAAGACAGGTTAAACTGACCAAAGTGCCGCGTTACAGGGTTTACCGAATCAAGGAATCGCAAAGGGAAGCCTTTCGCTGGTCCGCTCATATGGGAGGACTAGCGATTGTAAAGCCGAGGGACTATGAACCTGGCCGAGAGGTGGAAAGTTCGTCGCCTTATTCACTCTGGAAGGAACTGCAGACAACGGCTCCCGGGTCCTCAAGCCATGAACGTCCCCTCAATCCTGGAGATCTGTTGGAAGTTATTGGGGAGGAAGGCCCTGGCGCTCTTCTCATCACTAAATACATCGGTTTCGAGCCCGCGCAATGGGTTGTTCCCGAAGCAAAGAACACGGACCTAGTGAGCCATCCCTCAGACCATCTAAAGCTGGAACGACACGACGGAATCCTGCAAGGCTGACGATAAACACTGGATGAGGACACAAGCGGCGGCAAGCCCACTTGTCGCGTCTCAATGGGGCTCTTTGGCATTGGTTACCTACTTGCCGGAACCTCTTGGTTCGTTTCTTACAACGCTACGCATCGAACTGGCGGGTGATTTGGGTTTGGACGACCATAACCCTGAGGCCCACATCACCTTCCTGCCTCCACGGCCGCTTGGCTTGCCGGTGGGCGACGCGGCCTTGGAGATCCGTCAAAAGCTCTCCGGTGTCGAGCCTTTTGCCTGCGAGCTAGGCGCGGTGCAGATCTTTCCCGAGACCAACATGCTCTATCTCAGCATCGGAACTGGAAGCGAAACCCTAAAACGTTTGCACCGCCAATTGAACAGTGAAGGGCTGTTCGCGGAAGAGCGTTTCGACTTTATCCCTCACCTGACGCTGGGCGGTCCGCTGGTTCGGCCATCAAGACGTACTGCGTTCGACAAGGTGGAAGCGCTTTGGAGTAATTCGGGACTTTGCCGCCAGTTCATGGTTCAGGAGCTCGTCCTGCTTTGGCAGCCCGGCATTGACTCGCACCCCCACTGGAACCGCTTCCAGAATTTCCCATTGAACAACGGCTAACGCTCCGTTCGACCCCCCATCAGCCCATTGTGAGGTCTCTCGCGCGATAGGCCCGTCCGGGAAAGCCGCAGCCACTCAAGTGCGCAGGGGCAGAGCCTCCCCATTTTCAGAGTTGCCGGTGAATTACCCTTGCAATCTGTGTGCAAGCGACAGCGTTCGTCGATTGCGGCTTCACTTTGATTCGCCCAAACAGTTGCTGCCCCTCACACCAAGTCGGGAAACGCCCATTAAGTTTTGAAGAAACACTCGCGAGCGGGCCAGCACTAACAAGCTGGTCCGGCGATGCCTCGGCCTCAGTCTACTCAAACATGGGCAATTGCCGTTGCTCAACGCCAGGGGAGGTCTTTCTGCGGCCCTCTAAGCTGGTAGCCGACGTGCCGACCACCCCCCGTAACTCTGTATGCGTCAGCGCCAATCGCGGGATGAAGACCCGCTGTCTTTGCGCACCGGCGTGCGGCGGCGTCACGTAATAGCCGTGTTCCGGCCATTCCAAAAGGTTGTGCGAAAGCACACCATCGAGCCTAGAGCCGTCGCGAAATGTAAATCTTGTCCAAAGTCCCGGCGTTTTTGGACGCCGATCAAAAAATGGGTGGACCTCAAACAGATCAGGTGCGGCGTTCTCTGAAACAAAGCAGAACGCTTTTAAGTCGCTATAGCTAACACCAATCAGATTGCCGTTAGGAGTGATGATTTCAATTTGCGCGTCCAGGAAACAGTTGGCAGGATTGACAATGCCCTCGGAGGGTTGCCGGTCAAAGCGATAGATGAAGATTCGCTTAGAGGTGCTGGCGGCCAAAGCACAAACCAGAATTCAATTTTGTTTCAAACAATTCCGCCCATATTGTATCATTGGTCAGAAATGGCAAGTCTGACTACATTCCAGGTGAGAATGAGGTCCTTTTTGCATTTTTGCCGCAGTGAGAAAGGCCTCGCGAAAAACACCCTCGACGCCTATCGCCGTGACTTGTGCCGGTTTGGCCGTTTTTTTGGTTCAGGCGAGCTAAGCCAAGTCTCGCTCGAAGCCTTGCGGCTCTATCTGGACAGCTTACGCACAGACGGGCTGGCCAATCGGTCTATAGCCAGGCAAATAACCACATTGCGCTCTTTCTTCTCGTTCCTGACGGATGAAGGACTGGTCACCGAAAATCCCACCGAGCTTTTGGTGGCGCCCAAAATTGGCGCATCGCTGCCGAAATACTTGGATCTGCGGAGCGTCGATCAACTGCTCACAACCCCCGACCCCGCCCAGCCCGCGGGGCTGCGAGACACGGCCATGCTTCACCTTCTTTACGCTACGGGCATGAGGGTCAGTGAACTGATAAACTTGCGTGTTGCGGACTTGGACGATCTGGCCGGAGTGCTACGCGTGACAGGTAAAGGCAACAAGCAGCGACTCATTCCCGTGGGACGGGAAGCACTGGCGGCTGTCGAACGTTACCGGACAGAACAGCGTTCGTCATTATTAAAGGGGCGGGTGAGCCCTTATTTGTTCGTCACGGCACGCGGCGCCGCCATGACGCGACAGGGATTTTGGAAGCTCTTGCGTGGCCATGGCAAGGCCGCAGGGCTCATTTCCGAATTCGGACGCAAGGGCGCACTCAGTCCGCACGTCCTGCGCCATACTTTCGCCACCCACCTTCTGGATGGCGGCGCAGATTTACGTAGCGTTCAAAGTATGCTCGGTCATTCAGATATCGGGACGACGCAAATTTATACCCATGTCATGCAATCCCGGTTACGGCAGACGGTTGATGACCATCATCCGCGCGCCAGCAGGAAACGAGTGAGCCAAGCCCTGAAGTAGGCGTGGTGTTGTGCTCCAGAAATGTCAAAGCGACCGGTTAACGAGATAGGAGAGTTGCAATGAGCGATTACATGTTCATGCTGGATAGCCACTTGAATAGCGAACAGAGCAAAGCGCTTGCCGAAGTACGAGATGCCGCCGAGCATGCGAATCTGAATCTGTTCCTGACCGGCGGCGCGATGCGAGACATGATGGGCGGCTTTCCGATTCGGGACCTCGACTTCACAGTAGAGGGTGCTTCGGTTAAATTCGCAAAAGCTTTGGGCGAGCACGCAGGCGCAGAAGTGCTCTCTGTGGACGACTCTAAAAAGGCTGTCGAGCTTCGCTTTCCCGGTCACGTGTTGGCCAGCATCTCCATGGCGCGGCAGGAAAAATACAGCAAGCCGGCCAGTAAACCGCAAATTTCGCCTGCCACCATTCATGAGGATTTGCGTGGACGTGATTTCACGATAAACGCTATTGCGCTATCGCTTGGTAAAGCCTCACGCGGTCTCCTGCTCGATCCGACTAACGGCCTCGGCGATCTTGCGCGCAAAGAACTCCGCACCGTTACCAACTACACCCTTTACGACGATCCATCCCGCATCCTGCGGATGATCCGGTTCAAGACGCGTTTCGGATTCGCGATCGACGAACGTACGATGAACCAGTACCGGAATGTCCGTGAGGCGAATCTGGAGAGCAAGATTTCGCCAGCTTCCATTCGCCACGAGTTGTTGCAAATTGCAGCCGATCCGCTGGCGGGCGACATATTGAAGGGACTTGAGGAAGAGAAGCTGATTGGCGTGATTTCGCCGACGCTGGGAGGCGCGAAGCTGAACCTGGCTGGCTTCCAGAAGTTGCAGAAGGCTCGCCAGTCGCTCCCGTTTGGAATGAGCATTCCCACCGACAGCACCGCGCTCTTTCTGTTTTTACTGCTCGAAAAGCTTTCTGCCCGGGAGCGTACCCAGTTGGTGAGGACAGTCGAACTCACCAAAGAAGAATTGGACGCGGCCCACAAACTGGAATTGCGAGCCAACAAGCTGGACAAGGAATTGGCCGCCGCCAAGATTACACGGCCTTCAGTTCTTTACGCACTTCTTAATAAGGTGCCGGGTGAAGTTCTTTTGTTCATTCTTATGCGATCAAACCACCGGTTAGTTCTGGATCGGGTGAAGAATTACCTGCAAAAGTATTTACCCATGGCCATGGAAGTCACGCCCAAAGATGTAGTTGGCGCCGAACCCGGCACACCGAAGTTCCAGAAGCTTTACCAACAGCTAATCAATTCCAGACTGGACGCACGCCCCAAAAAGGTGGTGGTCGAAGAACCCCCGCCGCCTCCTCCACCAACCATTGGCAGGCGTTCAGCAAGCTTCGCACGCTGAGCGTTTGTCGGTTACTCTAGTAAGTAGATGGACAATGCGATACCGGCCGCCGAGAAAGCGAAGATCGACGCCAATTTTCTCCACGGCACTCTGAGCGAAGAGCTTCAAAACGAACTCCCAGCATTTTCAAAGCCTTCGACGGCTGTACTGAAATTCCACGGTATCTACCAGCAGGATGACCGTGACCTGCGCAAGGCCGGTACCAAACAAATCACCGCGATGGTCCGGGTGGGTATCCCTGGGGGCGTACTTACCGCCGAACAATACCTTACCCTGGACAAACTGGCTGACTTGGGCGGCCACACCCTCCGCATTACAACCCGCCAAGCTATTCAATATCACTACGTTCCGAAGAACCGCATCCGCGAACTGATGCAGGGGTTGAACGAGAAGTATCTGACTTCTCTAGCAGCGTGCGGCGATGTGGTTCGTAATGTTGTGTCTTGCCCGGCACCCTTCCAGAATACGGAACGAACTGAGATTCTGCCTTTTGTACTCCACCTTTCGAGGAATCTCAAACCAAAGACAACCGCTTATTACGATGTTTGGCTGGCGGGCGAGCAAGTCATGTCCGTCGAATCGCCCGAAGATCCCTACGCCGTGGAACCTCTCTACGGCGCTACGTATTTGCCCCGAAAGTTCAAAGTTGCCTTCAGCTTTCCCGGTGATAATACGACCGATGTTTACTCCAATGATGTCGGCATTGTGGCCCGGTATTCCAAGGGCGTTCTCGGCGGCTTTACCATTCTCGCGGGTGGCGGCATGGGCCAAAGCGCAGGGGTAAAAGCATCTCATCCTCGGCTGGCAGACCCCATCTGTGACATTCCGGCCGATAAAGATGAATTACTTGAGGTTGTCTCCGCAATCGTAGGCATCCACAGGGATTTTGGCAACCGCACCAACCGCAAGTTGGCCCGCCTGAAGTATGTGATGGACGCCTGGGGAGTAGCCAAATTTCAGAACGAACTAAATAACCGGGTGGGGAGAATCCTTGCGCCGCCTTCAAAGCTCAACTGGGATCGTTCCTCCGACTACCTGGGTTGGCACCGGCAAAGTCCGGGCTGCTGGTTCTTTGGGGCGCAAATTATCTCCGGCAGGATAGGCGATTTCGAAACGAACCGTCGCATCCGCACCGGTTTGCGAGAAGTTGTCGAGCGCTTTCAGTGCACGGTGCACCTTACACCCCAACAAAATCTGTATCTCGTTGGAATTAAAGAGGAAGACCGCGCGGAAGTCAGCAAACTGCTCTTGAATTACGGTGTCGCGTCTGCGGAACCGCTCCCGCCGGTGCTGCGCCAGGCCTTGGCTTGTCCAGCATTGCCCACTTGCGCGCTGGCCATCACGGAATCAGAGCGGATTATGCCTGCGGTTGTGAGCGAGATTCAGCAACACCTAAACGAATCCGGCTTGGCCGGCCAGGACGTGACGCTCAGAACCAGTGGCTGCCCCAACGGCTGCTCACGACCCTATACGGCTGAAATTGGAATTGTCGGGGCCAGTATCGACATGTACACCATTTACCTGGGAGCGGCACCGCACGGCACTCGGTTGGGGCAAGTTTTTGCTACTAACGTCAAGCGGCACGAAGTGGCTCCTAGGCTCCGCCCGGTTTTTGAGTACTATCAGGCGAACCGCAACCAGATGGAGCGGTTCGGAGACTTCTGCCATCGCATGGGCGTAACCGTGTTGCAGGAACTAAGCGTTCCTCAGCCCGTTCATTAGCGAATTATTGGGAGGATAGCGGTGAGAGCCAAAACAGGGCCACTCCTGGCGGTGCCTGCGGCTAATGGTGTGAACCAGACCCTAGTACCGAATCAGCATCGCCGTTTCAGCAGTGTTGCGAAATCTGGACTCCCGATTGTTGACTGGACGTAAGCCTTCATGGGGACTGATCCGGTTCATGACAGCCAAAACCGCCGGGGCATAATCCTCACGCTCGTTGTAGATCCGAAGCTTGCCTAGAGAATCGTGACGGCGGTAAAGCGGACTGCGGCCCAGCTTAAATGCCACGAGTTCCAAACCTGACTTGACGGTGGCAAAGACCTTCTCACCACCGTCCCAACCGAAAATATTATTGTTCTTGTAAGCTTTGCCGCCACTCGATTCAATCACAGCGATACTGGGCAGCAACCGCCAATCCAGATTGTTCGCGTCTGCGGCTCGGACAAAATCCTCCGAGAGCGCAGCTACCGGGCAATTCAATCCACTCAGGAACCGGTACAGCCGCACAACTCTGGGGTCGTTCGGAGCTTGCGTTGTCTTCTCCAGCTTCGCTGTGGGTAGATGGCCTTCAAACTGCAGCGTAAGCGGTATTGCTACCACGCCCAGAGCCATCATCAGGCTTCGTTTTCGGAGCAGACCACTTCGAGCTGCATAACCAAAAATCATAGATCCATTCTAACATTCATATAAAAGGAAAAAATGAGTCTGGAGAGGCACGGGGGTTCTGCAAGTTCAGTTCGCGTCGGCAAACCGCTGTCGTCGAAACCCGCCAATCGCCAGCAGCAGTAGACCTGCAGTCGCGATTAGACCCATACTCTTCGGCTCAGGAGTAGCAGTTGTCGAGGCGGGATTCACAACCGTGGCGCCCTGCATGGTGGTGAATGGTCCGTAAATTGGAAGATCCTCAAAGAATCCTTGTGCTGAAGTGCTGACTGACGGGACTCTTGTCGGCAGTCCTAAGCAAGCAGGTCCGGTGGCCGCACCCGAGCAAAGTTCAATTCCGGCAGATCCGCTACCGTTGGAGAAGCTCAGCTGGCCGGTAGAAGGGTTGTAATAGAACCCCGTTGAAGTGCCCAGGTTGAACAGAAAATTCGTTTGTGCTCCGGTTGCCTGGGTAATTTTGAAGTCGGCTTGAAAGCTGGCGAGATCCTGGTTTTGAATCGAGCCGTTTGCTTCGATATTCCCTGCGAACGTTCCCTGCAGCAGTAATTCCTCTCCCGTGGGCCCGGTCCAGCCACCTTGCGTAAACGAGTAGTTTTGTATAGTTCCGGCCTGAGCTTTGGCTGACGCGAAACAAGCAACGCCGAAGACCACGGCTGCTGAAACCTGCCTTTTAAACATGTGTCGATCCCCTTTATTCGTTATGTGATGCAGTAATCTCTGCTCACCAAATAAAGCGGTCTTTCAAGGCAGATCCCCTCAGCTTTTTTGATTGACGGCACCGACCAGCAACCGCCCGCAAGGCAGCAGCCCTGCCTTTTCCAAAGTCTTGCGGGAAGCTAGATTATCAGCATTGCATCTGGCCGCCGGCTTCTTTCCAGCCTCATAACAGACTCGCTTCAATTCCTGAACCAGGAAGCTGCCAAAGCCCTTCCGCCGCTTCGGTTCGACGACATTCATGAATATGTCACCGTAGGGCGGATTGTAGTGACATAGGAATCCACCGGAGGCCACCACTTCATCGTTCACGGCAATTCCCCATTCATCCTGCGCTGAGGCTACCTTCTGAAAATTCCCCGCAGGACAAGTGAGGGAGCTGGTGAAAGCGTCCTGAAACAAAACGTTCTCAGGGCGGATACTCATGGCAAAGTCATACAACATCAAAAGAGGCAAAGGGCAATTCGTCTGAGCGGCAATATGAGTGGCGGCGCTCGCTGCCAGGATTTCCCGATAGAAATCAAGCGCCAAGGCTCGGACTTGCGGCAAGGTATAGAACTCCACTAGTCTCCCCTTGTCATAGCGGTTCGTTACTGCCCCATACGCAGCCACATGCCCGTCCAGGGTAGCCAGGTAGCCATCGGTCAAGCCGCGCGCCAGATGCGAATCGTAAATAAGCTGGCAGCTCATCTCCTGCCTATAAAGCTGCTGGAGGCTTTGCAACTCTGCAAACTCCGCCCGATGCACTTGTATTTTCATGCACGTTTTGGAATCGCCACAAACTTGTAGCCCACTCCACGAACCGTTAACAAATGGCGGGGCGAAGTCGGATCGTCCTCGATATAGCGACGTAGCCGAACGATGAAATTATCAATGGGCCGCGTATCGGTGTCTTCTCGCAGACCCCAGATTTGTTCAATCATCTGCTTGCGCGACACCGGTTTACCCTCGTGTTGAATCAGAAAACGTAAGACATTCGCTTCCATCAACGTGAGGCGGAAAGTCTGATTCCCGACCGTCAGGTCGAGTAAGTCAAAGTTGACGGTCTTATTGCGGTCGGCTCCGAAAGTGAAGTTATTTTCGCGGCCTCCCTCATGAATTCCACCATTGCCCGGCACGGTTGTTGGCATGTTCAGCCAGTCCCGGCGCCGCAGCAAACCGCGCACACGCGCCAGCAGGATGGCCAACTCGAAAGGCTTCGTCAGGTAATCGTCCGCGCCTGCCGCAAAACCTTTCAGCACATCGCCTGAATGCCCGCGGGCGGTCAGCATCAAAGTGGGAATCAACTGGCCGGCCTGGCGAGCCTCCGACATCACGCTGAAGCCGTCTTTGCCGGGCAGCATGACGTCCAGCACCATTACGTCAAAGTCGGAGGGGCGCCCCTGCAACAGATCCAAAGCCTCTTCGCCCGTTTGAACCAAATGGGTTTCATAGCCTTCGGCCTCCAGGTTGAAGCGCAAGCCCTCAGCGATGTGCGACTCATCTTCCACAATCAAAATCCGGCTCATTTTGAAACAGGCAATTGCAGAATAAACGTACTGCCCCGCCCTACACCTTCACTCTCCGCCCAAGCCCGCCCGCCATGACGCTTCGCTACCGACCTGACGATATATAAACCCAACCCTGTTCCCTTTACGCGTGCCGTGATGGGGCCGAACCGGTAAAACCTTTTGAAAATCCGCTTCAACTCGGACTTCGGGATTCCGACCCCGTTGTCCTGCACCAGCACAGAAACGAACTTGCCTTCGCGCTTAGTGTCGACCATTACTCGGGCGCCGGACCCGGAGTACTTAACAGCATTGTCGATCAAGTTTGTTACCGCGGCTCGTAGTTCATCCTCATCGCCGACGATTTGCAGCGAGGAATCTTGAGCGTAAATTAATGCGCCGGCCTCCAGCTTATGCAAGGCCCGCACGCGCCCAATGCAGGTTTCAATCAGCCGGTCCAAGTCGACGGTGGAGAAGGTGATGAGCCGGCTCGAAGCGCCCACCCGGCCGGTTCGCAAGATCTGTTCAATGCTGGCGAATAGCCGGTCGCTGTCTTCCAGCATAATCTTGTAGAACTCTTTCCGCTTCGCCTCATCTACATTCCGGGTTTGCAGAGTCTCCAGATACAAGCGGATGGAGGCTACAGGTGTCTTCAGTTCGTGGGTTACAGCGTTAATAAAGGCATCGTGTTGCTCATTACGCCGGATCTCGCGCACCAGAAAGGTAGTATTCAAGACCACCCCGCCGATAACAACGGCCATCAGCAAAAAGCCGAAGAAAAACAAAATTCCTGTACGCCAGCTGAATAAAACCCAGCCGATGTACAGGAGTAAGATGACCGAAATAAGGCCGACACCCAGCGCAATGAAAAATGCGATGGACCTGTGCCGGCCGGGGACTACCATTCAACTAGATTATGCGGCTTTGCGAATTTCGATCTCGCCTTGGGTGTTCGCAACGTGAATTGCCTTTGCGATCCCCAGCGTCTTCATAATCTTCAGGGAAATCCAGGAGATATCAAATTCGTACCACGCCAGACCGTGACGGGCTGAAGTCGGATGGGCATGGTGATTGTTGTGCCAGCCTTCGCCGAAGGTCAAAAGAGCGACCCACCAGTTATTCTTGGAATCATCACGCGTGTTGAAGCGCCTGGAACCCCACATATGCGTGGCCGAATTGACAAGCCAAGTGGCATGCAGGCCGACAATGATGCGCAGGCAGATGCCCCACATGACGAATGGCGCGCCGCCTATTGCATAAAGAATCGCAGCCAGCACCACCACTGGAACCCAATGATAATTATTCAGCCACAAATAGAACCGGTCTTTGGCAAGGTCTGGCGCGTACTTCGACATCATCCTGGTGTTGTTGTGCTTGGCTTCGCCTACAAGAATCCAGCCGACATGTGCCCACCATGCTCCATCATGCGGTGAATGCGGGTCGCCTTCCTGATCTGACTTTTGATGATGAATGCGATGGGTCGCAACCCAGAAAATTGGTCCGCCTTCGAGGGTGGAAGCTCCGCAAATAGCAAAGAAGTATTCGAGCGCTTTCGGGATCTTATAGGACCGGTGAGTATGCAGCCGGTGATAGCCCAAGCTGATGCCTAGGCCGACTGTCATCCAATACAGAAAAACGGTCACGGCAAGTGCTTTCCAGCTGAACATAAAGAGCGCCGCAACCGCCCCTATGTGGAGAATAATCATTACGATGGTGGTCGTCCAATTCAGCCCCTCTTGCTTTGCGGCAGAGCCAAACTGCGAAATTGTCTCGGTTTTCATTCGTCTAATTCGACCCTAACAGGGAACGGTCACCCGTTTTGTAAGAGTTGTGTAATTCCAAGTTCGACCGCTTGGCTTGATATGCTTGCACCGTGCGCGGCTTCCTTTTTCTTATCCTCGCTTTCGTCTTTTTCCTGACTTGGGTGGTGTTCCGTATCGCCTTTCATGTGGCTAACGGAATGCTTCATCTGCTTCTGATCATTGCAGTTATCGCGCTGGTGCTTCATTTCTTCCGGGGGCGCTCTTCAACCGGTGTTTGATTCCGCTTTTCTACCAGAGTGAAAAATTTATCCATTCTTTTAGTGGACGACGACACGGAATTAACCGCGCTTATGGCGGAATATTTTGGTAATCAGGAGATTGATCTTGCCATTGCCAACGACGGTCTGGAAGGTTTGAACCGGGCGCTGGAAGGCAGCTTCGATATGATCCTGCTTGACGTGATGCTGTCGGGCATGGAGGGCTTTGAAGTTCTTCGCCAGCTGCGCCGCCGGAGTTCCGTTCCCGTGATCATGCTGACGGCTCGCACTGAGCATGGCGACCGGATTGAAGGTCTGAACGCCGGCGCTGACGATTACCTGCCAAAACCCTTCAGCCCGGATGAATTGCGCGCCCGGATTCAAGCCGTTTTGCGCAGGGCCGGTCGCGGTCCCGCACTCAAGGCCGCAGTTCTGGAAGCGAGCGGAGTACGCCTCCACGCCAGCACACGACAAGTCACCCGAGAGGGCGAACCGGTGGAAGTGACTTCCATTGAGTTCGACATACTTGAAGTGCTGGTGCGATCCGCCGGGCGGGTGGTTTCGCGCGATGACCTAACGCGCTTCCTTTATAATCGTCAGTCGAACCCTTTGGAGCGCGCCCTGGACGTCCACATGAGCCACTTGCGCAAGAAGCTGGAACGGGGGCGCACTCTGATTCGAACGGTGCGCGGAGTTGGCTACCTTTTCGCAACGAACGGCGAATCAGACTCGTCGATCAACTGATATGCGGTCCATTTTCGTCAAGATCCTGGCCTGGTTCTCCCTCACCTTGGCGGTGTGCGTAGCCGGGCTGGGCTTGACTAATCAGTGGCGTAACCGTTTTGAACCAGGCCGGCGCGATTTTTTCTCACGTTCCCTCTCGCTGGAAGTGAGCGATGCCCGGACAGCCTATGAATCCGGCGGAAAGGCTGCCCTCGGTGCTTATCTCGCGCGGCTGCATAGCTTCTTCCCAGGCCAGCATTCGCTAGTGGACGGACACGGTATCGACCTAATGACCGGGCGCGACCGGAGCGCCGAGTTGAAGACTATTGGTCCACACTGGAGCCCGTACGACAACCACAGCCGCATGCGCGTGGCCTGGCCGTCACCCGATGGTAAATACCGGATGGTGGTCAACGCACCATTGCCGGTGGGTCCGTGGAGTTCGTTGCCCGCCTACATCTGGATCGGGTTGGCTGCCCTCTTCTTCTGTTACATTCTGGCCATTCAGTTTGCCAGACCGCTCCGAATCCTCGGGCAGACAGTGGAAAGGTTTGGAACCGGAGACTTGGCCATTCGCGCTCAGATCAGGCGCAAAGACGAGTTCGGCAACCTGGCCAGAGCCTTTAATCTGATGGCCGAACGTATTGAAACACTCCTGAAAGCCGAACGGCGCTTGCTGCAGGATGTTTCGCATGAACTGCGTTCTCCACTCGCCCGGCTCGAATTCGCTGTAGAACTGGCCCGCACAAGTCCTGACCAGGGACGCTCCCTGGACAGAATCAAGAAGGAAATTGATCGCCTGAGCACGCTGGTGTCCGAACTCCTGCAGGTTACCCGTGCCGAGAGCGACCCGGAAAGCCGCAACCTGGATGCGCTGGACTTGCGAGGCATCATAGAAGACGTAATCAGCGACAGCGAAGTGGAGGCCGATGCGGGCTCGGTGAAGCTGCAAATCGCCAGTGTGTCCGGCAGTCTGAACTTGATGGGCGATCGCGAGTTGCTGCGGCGCGCCGTAGAAAATGTGATCCGCAATGCCATCCGCTATGCGCCAGAAGGTAGCACCGTCGAAATCACACTGAAGCAGGAAGGGCGGCAAGCTACGATCGCCATCCGTGATTTTGGCCCCGGCGTCCCACAGGAAAGCCTGCCTCACCTATTCAAACCCTTTTTCCGGGCCGAAGCCGACCGCGGCAGAAAAAGCGGCGGGGGCGTGGGATTAGGCCTGTCCATCGCCGAGCGGGCGGTAACGCTTCACAACGGCCATATACGAGCCACAAACGCAAAACCTGGGCTGCGAGTCGAAATCGTTCTGCCCACAGATGCAATGGCCTCAGATGAAAAGGTCGATTGGATGACCCGGTCAGCTTCGTAGCGTTAGGGTTCCACCCGCTTGCAAAACGGATCTCAATTGGCATAACATCTGCCCTATGGATTGGGATCGGAACTCCGCAAAAGGAATTAAGCAATGAGCCAAGTCCGGGTATTGGTCGGCACTCACAAAGGCGCTTTTATTCTGACCTCCGATGGCAAGCGTCAGAACTGGTCCGTCGCCGGACCACACTTCGCCGGGTGGGAGATCTACCATGTGAAGGGTTCACCCGTTGATCCTAACCGTATCTACGCTTCGCAGACTTCCGGCTGGTTCGGCCAGGTGGTTCAACGGTCTGATGATGGCGGCCTGACCTGGCGCGCAGTCGGCAACAAGTTCGCCTACGACGGCGTAGCCGGGACGCACCAATGGTATGACGGCACACCGCATCCGTGGGAGTTCAAGCGCGTCTGGCACATTGAGCCGTCGCTCACTTCGCCCGATGCGCTTTATGCCGGTGTGGAGGACGCGGCGCTGTTTCATTCGAGCGACGGAGGCGAATCGTGGCAGGAGCTTTCCGGTCTGCGCGGTCATGGCACGGGGCCTTCCTGGCAGCCTGGCGCGGGAGGCTTGTGCTTGCATACCATCCTGCTGGACCCAGCCAACTCCAACCGAATCTATATCGCTATCTCCGCGGCTGGAGCTTTTCGGACCGAGGATGGAGGCGCATCGTGGACGCCGATCAATCGCGGCTTGTATTCGAAATACATCCCCGATCCGAACGCAGAAGTCGGTCATTGCGTCCATCACATCGCCATGCATCCTTCCCGCCCGGATACTCTTTTCATGCAGAAGCATTGGGACGTCATGCGTTCCGATAATGCCGGCGACTCCTGGCGCGAGATCAGCGGGAATCTGCCGACAGATTTCGGTTTCGCCATCGACGTTCATGCACACGAGCCTGAAACACTTTACGTAGTCCCAATCAAGAGCGATTCCGAACATTACCCGATTGATGGAAAACTCCAGGTGTTTCGCAGCCGTTCCGGCGGTGAACAGTGGGAGCCATTGACGAACGGCTTGCCGCAGAGCGACTGTTATGTAAACGTCTTGCGCGATGCTATGGCGGTGGATTCGCTGGACTCGTGCGGGGTCTATTTCGGAACGACTGGGGGCCAAGTTTATGTTTCACGCGACTCCGGCGACACCTGGGAAGCCATCGTGCACGATCTTCCGGCCGTGCTCTCGGTCGAGGTTCAGACCATTGCATGAGCGAACTGTACGGATAGAGCTTCCGGCCAGCTTGTGTCTTCTGGCGGCTATTGAGCGGGAAGTGGATCTTACAATCGATGGCCCAGTCACCCAGCGAGCCATTCTTGATGAGCTTGAAGTGCGTTATCCAACACTGGTGGGCACTTTGCGCGATCACACAACCAAATTGCGGCGGCCCTATATTCGATTCTTCGCCTGCCAGCAGGATCTCTCGCACGATTCACCAGATGAGTTGTTGCCCGAATCCGTAGCTCGCGGTTTAGAACCGTTCCTGATTGTGGGAGCGATCGCGGGCGGGTAGTAAGCCGGGCTTGTGTTTTGCGATATGCTGTTCGAACCACACTCCAATGGAACATCTCTCCGCAACGCTTGCCGCGCCCTCAGCCGTACCCGAACGCTCGCTTGAAAAACCGGGCCGGTTAATGTCGCTTGATGTTCTGCGCGGCTTCGATATGTTCTGGATTGTCGGGGCTGAAGAACTGGTGCAGGGTTTGCGCAGGCTGGGCGACAACGCGCCAATTCAGGTGGTTGCAACGCAACTGGAACATGTTCAGTGGGCCGGTTTTCACTTCGAAGACCTGATCTTCCCTATGTTCGTGTTCATCGTCGGAGTGTCCTTGGTTTTCTCGCTGGGCCGGACCATTGCGGAGACTGGGAAAGCAGGAGCGGCTGCGCGGATTGCCCGGCGCGCCTTGCTGCTGTACGCGCTGGGCATCTTCTATTACGGCGGGTTCAGCACGCCGTTCCACGAAATCCGGTTGATGGGCGTGCTGCAACGCATCGCACTTGCCTACCTGTTTGCTGGTCTGATCTACTGCTTTACCAGCCTGCGCGGCTGTGTGATCGCCTGCGTCATGCTCCTGGTTGGTTATTGGGCTCTGTTGACCTTCGTTCCTGTGCCGGGCATCGGACCCGGCCATTTTGAGCCCGGGCTAAACCTGACGAACTGGGTGGATGCCCATTATCTTCCGCTTCGGAAGCTGGATGGCAATGGCACGTACGATCCGGAAGGAATACTGAGCACTCTTCCCGCCATCGCAAGCTGCTTGCTGGGTGTTCTAGCCGGGGCTCTCCTGAAACGCCAAAGTGTGGAGGACCGCCGCAAGGTGCTCTACCTGGTGGTAGCCGGAATTGCGAGTGTCTGCCTGGGCTGGGCATGGAACCTTCAATTCCCGGTCATCAAGAAGATCTGGACATCTTCGTTTGTGCTGGTGGCGGCTGGCTATAGTTCGGTATTGTTGGGGTTGTTCTACCTTGTCGTCGATGTCTGGAAATACCGGAAGTGGACGCTGCCATTTCTTTGGATCGGCATGAACCCGATCACCATTTACATGATCCACAACCTGGTGGATATCGAGGGCATTGCTCGCCGGTTTGCAGGTGGGGATTTGGGCAAGCTCTACTTGGGACAGTTTGCCGATTTAGCCGTGGCCCTGGTCAGCTTAGGCATCACTTTGGCGATCTGCCGTTTCCTCTACCAAAGACGGATTTTCATCCGCCTATAACCGCAAAACAGCCTCGACGATGATAAGAGTTCAGGCATATGGCGAGGCGAAGGTTTTTTGTGCCGCAAGTGCGGCGGGGCGTGGCGGAGCTAACCGGCGATGACGCGGAGCATCTGGTGCGTGTTCTGCGCGCCGAAGTGGACCAGGTCTACGAGATTTCAGATAACGAGCGGCTTTATCTGGCTCGTATCACTGTGGCGCGCAAGTCAGTCGTTTCTTTTGAGGTGGTGGAGGAACTCGCTACACCTTTGCCGAGCGGGAAATTGATTCTGGTTCCCGCACTGTTCAAGTTTGACCGGTTCGAGTGGATGGTGGAGAAGGCGACTGAACTAGGCGTGGATGAAATCGCTCCGTTTGAAGCGGTACGGACGGAACGGGGTTTGCTTCAGGCGGCGGCCAAACGCCGGATCCGCTGGGAACGAATCGCACTGGAGTCGAGTCAGCAGGCTCGCCGGGTGCGGCTGCCCATGGTGACGGAAGCGGTTCGGTTTCCGGTAGCTTTGAAAGTTCAAACGACCACCAGATTATTCCTGGATGAGGATGCATCCGCGCCTCCGATTTTGAACGTATTGGGTGATAGCTCAGTGGACGCTCAAGTGGCTCTGATGGTGGGACCGGAGGGCGGTTGGACAGAGGAGGAGCGAGCGCAGGCAGCCCGAGAGGGTTGGGCAGGATGCTCGCTCGCGTCCACTGTTTTGCGCGCAGAGACGGCGGCCATCGCCGGTTTGTCGATTGTTCGGGCGTGGACGATGGCTAACGGTGAGGCAAAAGGGCTAACGGTGAGGCAGAAGAATGATTGCTGATTTATGGAATGCGTATCGGGGACTGCGGCGAAATCCATCATTCGCGGTGCTGGTGGTGGCAATGCTGGCCTTGGGGATTGGCGTGACTGCTGCGCTGTTCGCGGTGGTTGATTCAGCGCTCTTGCGTCCGTTGCCAGGAGCAGAACCGGAGCGCCTTGTCTGGCTACAGGAGTACAGCGCGCATGAGGAGTCGGGCGGAACACCGCTACGATTTGCAGACTGGCAGCGCGCCCAATCGTTCAGCGCCATGTGCGGGATGTATTCGGACCGCGCCATTTTCGAAACGGACCATGGCCCGGTTAGACTGCGTATTCTACACACGCTTGGCGATCCCAATAAAACTCTGGGCATTTCGTTAAAGCTGGGGCGTGGGTTCACAGCAGCCGAGGACAGGGGCGAGGGACCGCCGGTGGCGCTCTTGTCTGCGCAAGCTTGGCGGAGGTATTTCGGAACGAACTCCGCCGTCTTAAACCGCGTTCTGCGGTTAGGCTCAACCGAATACCAGGTGGTGGGAGTGCTGGCTTCCGAAAGTTCGCGCGGAGTTCAGTTCCCGGAAAATGTGGATCTGTGGGCTCCCCTATCGCCGGAGATGGCTCATATATCGCGCCAGTCCGGATTTCTGGAGGAAGTAGCGAGGCTTGGACCGGGGGTTTCGCTAGTGCAGGCGCAAGCCGAATTGAATTTGATGTCCGGACAATTAGCGAAAGCCTATCCCGCCACAGACAAAGACAGAGCGGCCGCTCTGGTCCCTTTGCAGGAATACGTGACGAAGACGGCGCGGCGACCTCTATTAACTCTCTTCGCGGCGGCAGGCGCGCTCTTGTTGATTGCCTGTGTGAACATCGCCGGACTTCTGATCGCTCGAGGCTTGGCGCGGCAGAGGGAGGCCGCCATCCGCATTGCAGTGGGTGCAGGATTCTGGCCGCTTGCCCGGTTGTGTTTTGCCGAAAGTCTGCTGTTGGCCGGCGCCGGCTGTGTGTTGGGCATTGGTGTGGCTGATTTGGGAATTGAAGTATTGCGGTCAGCCCTCCCGCCGGAAATTCCAAACCTGGCGGCAGTCAGCCTGGATTGGAGAGTTCTAATTTGTTCGCTAGTTATCGCCGCCATTGCCGCCATTTTGTTTGGAGGTGTGCCGGCGTTGCAGTTCGCAGCAGATGGGCAGGCCGGGGCTTTAAAGGCGGGCGGCTGGGGAACCACGAGCGCCAAAGGCAAACGACTGCGGGCTTCGCTGGTGGCCTTAGAAGTAGCAGGGTCTTTAGTGCTGCTGGTAGCGGCGGCACTGCTGGCCAACAGCTTCTTTCGCATGCGAGCTCAGCCGAATGGATTTAACGCGACGAACGTTTACAGTTTTCGTGTGCCGTTCGGGTGGGATAGTGATCCGGCTCTGTTGAACTCGTTCGCGGCTGGGGCGTTGAGCCGCCTGACGACTTCGCCAGGTGTGGTGGCGGCGGGCGTGGTGGATCAGGTGCCTCTGCATGGCGGAAGCCAATCGGGCGCGGTGTTGGTGCAAGGCTTGGAATTGGAACCTGGACTGGCGCTCAAGAAATTTTCGTGGCGAACAGCCAGTGCCGGTTATTTTCCAGCGGCGAGTGTGGCTTTGAAGAAGGGCTCGCTTTACCGGGATTGGCTCGGAGGCAAAGGCTCCCGGGATGCGGTGATTACCGAGCAGATGGCGGAGCTCTTGTTTCCGCATGGCGGCGCCGTGGGACATTCGATTGCGGAAGCGTCGACACGAGCGCCACAGTGGTTTCGAATTGTGGGTGTGGTGGGCGGCGTGCGTTTGAACCCGACAGACTTTGCGACCGAGTCTTCCGTCTATGTGCCGTGGGGCGCCACTTATTGGCCAGAGATGAATTTTGTAGTGAAGAGCAACCGGAATTTGGAGGAGTTTACGCGGCTGGTGCGCAACCATGTGCAGCCTTTGACTAATGTGGCAATGATCGAAAAGATTGGCACGCTGGAGTCGCTAACCGGCGAGACCAGTTCAGATGAGCGGGTGCGGACGATTCTGATTGGCGCCTTTGCGGGTGCAGCCCTAGCGTTGGCCGCCATAGGATTGTTCGGTGCGTTGTCTCAGGAGGTAGCGCGACGGCGGCAGGATTATGGAGTCCGGCTGGCGCTGGGTGCGGAGCCGCGGGATATTGGCTGGATGGCGGTCCAATCATCGCTGGTGATGGCGTCAGTTGGCGTGGCGATGGGAGTGGCCGGTTCGGTTTGGACGAGCCAATTCCTGCGAAGCTTCTTGTTTGGCGTGGAGCCTACGGATTTCGGGATGTATGGTTTAGCCGTGACGGTGCTGATGTCGACGGCGTTGATGGCGGCAGTTATTCCGGCCATGCGGGCGGCGCGGATTGATCCAATAGAAGCTTTACGCCATGAGTGAAGCTGAAAAAAAGCCGGACTTCTCCGCCCAATTCGGAAAGCTAATTGAACAGCTTTGCTTCAGGCCACGCTCGACCGGCTCCGCTTGAGTGATATTCCCGGCCAGCCTACCTAACTTGGCCGCGCTTGCATCTCATCAACGAACTGACGAACCAACAAGAGCGCTTCTGCCATGCTCTTCGTAATCTCACACTCTCTGGCCCTGGAGTCGAATGGCTTTTGCCAATCGGCTGGTGGTATCGGCAGACTCCGTGGTATTTCATGAGTACGCCTGCGGTCAAAAGTCAACTGCAAAGCTTCAGCCGTTGCGAGTGTGTTCAGTTTGTCAGATTCGAGAAGCAGCACCATGTCCACCAAGTCTTTCACTCTGGTGTTCGTAGTACTACGCGGAAGCGTGTAGGCGTGAAGCTTCTCGGCAAACTGATGTTCGCGAGTTAAGGCGCGGACGCTGGGTCTTTCGATACCGGCAAATCCCAGCCAATCCCGGCACTCGATTGTTTCCGCAGGGTGAATGATTAAGTCGCCTAGACCGACACCAACGTGAAAGCGTGAAAACGTTCGTCCAGCCATTCTTGCTTCAGTGGGGTAGCGGGCGCCGCCATACGGCGCGGCCGTCAGATCCATGATTGGCGAGTCCACGCTGAATTCAAACCAGTCTTTCAGATCGACTTCAGCCGAAGCTTGGAGCATATCCCGAAAGATCTGATTGTTTTGCTCGGCTCCGACTGGTGCTCGCGGAATGCGTTCCAGCGTGAGGTCTATATCAACGGTGGAGCGAGCGGACTTGAAGCGAAGTTCCAGCGCGTAGCCGCCCTTGAGCACCCACCGTGGCGTAGCATCCAAAAACAATCTGGCCAGTAAGCGGTCAAAGGAAACTTGCCGCCGAAGACGATTGATGTCCACTCGCTCTTCGGACGAAGCCGACTTTAGACGCTCTTCGAGGGCAGTCCGAAAGGCGCCTGCCGTGACATAGGCGTTAGACTTCATCCCTACGCCACTCGCCGTCTGCCATCCTCAAAGAACTTGCAAGCGGCGTCGCTCATATCGCGCTGGCGAACCTGCTGGCGTGTAATCAAACCTCGTGCAAACGCCTGTTTGATCGACTGACGAATGAAAGATCGGTCGACACTCCCGGCTTCAATCAAGTCGATGATCGTTCTCAGGGGTCTAGTGAGTTGAAAGCCCTGGCGCTCTTCCACATCGGCGGCAGGAAGGTCAGCATAATGCAGAACGAGTATCCCTGGTATTTCGCTGTTCCGACGGAAATGGGTTGGCACGGTCATGTGCAGCTTTGCCGGGTTAACATCTGAAAGGTCATCAAGGCTCAGGGCGGTTTGGTGGCTAAAAACTCCTTCGGTTTCTTCTTTGCGATTCCGAGACCACAGCAACCAAAGCACGAGGTCGGGCCGGTCAGCCGCCGGAAATTGCGTCATCCGGTAAATGCCCCGATGTTCACGAGTCCAGTTACCAACTTGCACGTGATACGGATGGGTGTTTTCGGCAAAGCCCGCCGATTTAGCTTGCTTGGCTGTGAAGAAGCCCTGTTGCTGTTCCGCAACTTCAAACAGTCGTCGCGCGGCTGCGAGGTGAGATTGGCCCACGACACAATCCTACAAACTTATTGTAGGATTAGCAAGTTGGCACGCAGCAGAGGTACGAATAACCGGCACTACGCCGGGATCGACCCGTTTTTGATGATCTTGGTCATCACGTCAGTGAATGTGTCCACTTCTTCAAGAGTCGTGTAAACGTTGGGCGTAATGCGGAGGCCTTCGTATTCGCCTGGCGTAGTGATGGCGACGGTCCAGATACGGTACTTGGTCCAGAGATATTCGGCAAGCCTTTGCGGGTTAATGTTAGCGACGCTGATGAAGCCAATGGCGCAGGACTGCTCCGGGTCTTCGCTGTTCAGAATTTTGACGCCCGGGAGTTCGCGGAGCGGATTTGACCAGCGACGGCGCAGGTAGCGGAAGCGTTCGGCTTTGCGCTCGGGTCCGATGCTGTCGTGAAAAGCGAGAGCTTCGGTGACGGCGTTGCGCTGGGACGCGGGATGGGTGCCGATCTCTTCGAACTTCCTTATGTTGGCGTTCATGCTATCGGGCGCGGCCATCAACGGCCAGATCTTTTCGATCTTCGATTTGCGGACATACAGCATACCGGTGCCGATAGGCGCGAGCACCCATTTGTGCAGCGATGTGCCGTAATAATCGCAATCCAGATCCTCATGCTTAAACGGGAACTGGGCGAAGGCGTGTGCGCCATCAACGATAGTTTCGATGCCGCGTTCCCGCGCCATCTGGCAGATGGATTTCACAGGAAAGATCTGGCCGGTGCGGTTGGTGATGTGGCAGATATGGATCACCTTCGTTCGCGGCGTAATGGCGGATTCAATGCGCTCCTTGAGATATTCCATGCTCGGCGGAGGCACTTGAAAAGTGACCTGCTTGAGCACAATCCCGTCGCGGCGTTCGCGCTGCTGCCAGCATGTGATCATACGCGGATAGTCCTGATTGGTCGTGACCACTTCGTCGCCCGGCTTCAGCCGCATGCCCATCTGCACGTTCTCCAGAGCTTCGCTGGCGTTGCGGGTAATGGCCACTTCTTCTGTATCGCAGCCAAACGTTTCGGCCAGGCGGCGGCGCACGGTCTCGATACCGGGATCGAGAACATTCCACATGTAATAGGAAGGGCTGAGATTCTCCATCTCCAGGTAGCGAATCTCGGTGTCCATGACGACCTTGGGAGCAGGAGAGACACCGCCATTATTGAGGTTGATCATGTTGCGATCAACGGTAAAGGCGTGCCGGACGTTAAACCAGAAGTCTTCGTCCCGAGCTACGGAGTCGGCGGGACGGTCAGAGACTTTTGCGACAGCGGATTTCGCCTGTAGCAGGGCATTAGACTGAAACGCGGCTGTGGCCACAGCGGCGGTCTGACCCAGAAAGCTTCTTCGGTGCATGGTACACGATAGGCGTTGGGATATCTTGTGTCAAGTTGCCGTTAACACTTGCCGTTAAGCTTCGCCAGCAAGGGCCAGGACGTGAGCTTCAGTAGCCAGGCCCAAACCTTGCAGATTGTAGCCGCCCTCGAGCACGGAAACAATGCGGCCATCGCAGTACCGTTCAGCAACGTCGGTCATCAGCAGAGTGAGTTCGCGAAAGTCTGCGTCCCTCAAGGTGAAATGACCCAGCGGATCCCCGATGCGCGAATCGAAACCGGCTGAAATGAGGATGAGATCGGGGCCGAAGGCGTCAAGGGCAGGAATCAGCCGATCCTTAAAGGCCGGAAAAATAGCTTCGCGGCCGGACCCCGCTGGCAGCGGGCAATTGATGGTCTTCCCTTCCCCGGCTCCGAGCCCGGTTTCATTGGCCGCTCCGGTGCCTGGGTACCAGGGCGACTGATGCGTGCTGAAGAAGAGTACGGAACCGTCCTCATAGAAAATGTCCTGGGTCCCGTTGCCATGATGCACGTCCCAATCCACAATGGCCACATGTTGAGCGCCATAGACGCGCTGCGCATGACGTGCGGCAATAGCCACATTGTTGAAAACGCAGAAGCCCATCCCGCGGCTTTGGCTAGCGTGATGTCCGGGCGGCCGAACCGCGCAGAAAGCGTTATGGACTTCACGTCCGAAAACGGCATCGACGGCGGCAATGACGCAACCGGCGGCCAGGCGGGCCACCTCAGGCGTGCGGCTGTTTATGCCGGTGTCGCCGGTGCTGAGCTGATCAAAGCCTTGGGCAGCTTCGTTTGAGACCAATTGAATGTAGGCGGGAGTGTGAACGCGCTCCAGTTCCTCGTCAGTGGCCGGACGTGGGTCAATAGAGACAAGGTCCCGTATGACCCCTCCAGTATCCAATCGATTGAGGATGGCGTTTAGGCGGTCGGGCTGGTCCGGGTGACTAGGTCCGGCGACATGCTGCTGAAGGCGAGAATCTGTTATCAGGCCGGTTTGGAACACTGTGGCTTAGCGAGCGGCCTTAATCGAGATTAATTGTTCGGCGGGTATGGGTTCAACAATACGCGTTTGTTTAGCGCGGAAAAAGTCGAAATAGGAAATCTGATGTACGCACGACACGGTACACAAGGGAGCACAGGATTTCTGCGTGATGTACTCGCGGCGGATGTCTTCCACCGTGTAGTCTTCGAGCGGCTTGGCGGGGAAGCCGCGCTGCTGAGAACAGTAATGGACCAGGCCGTCTTCGCAAATGTATAAATAGCGCGCGCCGGCGCGACAACGCCAGTCGCTCGGCTGACCATTCGCGATGTTGTCCTGAAAATAGTTCAGGCGCGAGAAATGAGACTTTTCAAGCTTCTTCATCTCGAGGAAGACGGCACGTTCACGTTCAGCAAGGGGACGCAATTGGCCATCGCCGTCGTGAATGATACCCACGGTAGATGTGAAACCGAGTTCCATGGCGCGCTTGCCCACGACGAGCGCGTCTTCGGGAGTACTAATTCCGCCACCTAGGACCGAGTTGATGTTGACGTGAAAATCGGCGTGCTCGGATAGGAGTTGCAGCTTCTTGTCGAGAACCTTGAGGCTCTTTTTCGACACATTATCCGGCATAACATTGTCGATGCTGATTTGGAGATAGTCGAGGCCGGCATCGTTGAGCTTGCGGATACGGTCGGCTGTCAGCAGGTAACCGTTAGTGATTAGGCCGGAAAGTGTCGCGTTCTTGCGAATGGCGCGGATAATTTCGTCGAGTTCCGGATGGAGTAGCGGCTCGCCGCCGCTCAACGTGATTACGCCGGTCTTTAACTTCCCGAGCAGTTCGACGCGCCGCACCATGGTTTCGAGCGTAACTGGCTTTGAGAAATCATCGTATTCATTACAGTACGTGCAGGAAAGATTGCAGCGCCGGATCGGAATGATATGGGCCATGATGGGGTGGTCCGTGTTAACGGCCCCTTTGGCCACAAGTTTGGCCTCGCGCAGGCGTCGGCTCAGGGTGCGCCGCCCCCTGACTGCACGTGCGTGATTCGCTTGAACTTGTTGATTCTGGCCGGATTCGGTCATGGACGGGAACATTTTTATTTAATCACAAGCCCCTACGCTGCCTATCAAATGGGAAGCAGACGGGGCGAAACTGTGGCTGGATTTGGAATAACGGGGGTTTATTGGGGCACTGTGAGGGAGAAGCTGTAGCTTGAGAAGCGACGTTTGCGTAGTGGGAGGCGGTCCGGTGGGATTAGCAACAGCGCTAGCCTTGGCAAATACCGGCCGCAACGTCACCGTTTTGGACTGCGCGATTCCGCCGATTGATAAAGCTTGCGGTGAAGGATTAATGCCCGATAGCCTAACGGCGCTAGCAAACCTTGGCGTGGATGTCCGAGGTGTCGGGATGCCGATGCGAGGTATTCGTTTTCTAAGTGGAAACGCTTCCGTGGCTGCCGAATTTCCAAACGGACCCGGCCAGTCGGTCAGGCGCGTGGTTTTGCATCAGGAACTGATGGATGCCGCCAATCGGGCCGGTATTCGAATGCTCTGGGGCACGAAAAACGTGCATACGCGGCAAGGCGTAGTGAGCTTCCACGGCGGCCAGGTGGCGACGCCTCTTATTGTCGGCGCGGACGGGCAGCGATCCTCAGTTCGCCGGGATGCGGGGCTGGAGGCGTTCGTAAGCGAAAAACGGCGCTTCGCCTTTCGCCAGCATTTTTGGGTCAAGCAATGGTCGGAGTACGTCGAGGTCTATTGGGGAGACCACTTTCAGCTTTACGTAACAGCCGTGGCAGCGAACCAGGTTTGTGTCGCGCTCATTTCCAACGGTCCGCATCTGCGACTGGAAGCCGCGATAAGCATGATCCCGGCGCTTTCGAAGCGCTTGGCGGGAGCGGCGTGGGCGAGTCCGGAACGAGGGGCTTTGACCATCTCTCGAAAGTTGCGACGGGTTTACTCAGAGGGCTATGCGTTGGTAGGAGATGCGAGCGGATCAGTGGACGCCATTACCGGAGAGGGCATGTGTATGGGATTTAAGCAGGCGGCCGCGCTGGCGCGGGCCGTTGAAGCGGGTGATATGGGCTTATACCAACGCGAGCATCCAAAAATCTGTGCCAAGCCAAGGCAAGTGGCCGAATTGCTGCTTCTGCTGGATCAGAACCGCACTCTTCAAAAAAAGGCCTTGCTCGGCCTGGCGGCCTATCCGCACATCTTTCGATCGCTGCTGGCGGCTCACGTCGGGGCGAAACCTTTTGCAGATTTACTTTCCTGGCAGTTACTCGCGTTTGGATTCGGGGTGCTTCGTGCCTAAAACGGGAATTCTGGCGGCGTTGCTCGCCGTGTCGGCCGCAGCGGGAGCCGAGTTGAGCGTGGACTTCGACCCGGCGAAAACGAAGATTGAATGGACGCTGGTGGGGAACGTCCATACAGTCCATGGAACATTTCGATTGAAACAAGGTCACGTGACGGTGGACACGGTAAGTGGGGCGGCTAGCGGCGCGTTGGAGTCCGATGCGGCCAGCGGGGAGAGCGGGAACGGCATCCGGGACAAGCGGATGCAGAAAGACGTTCTGGAAAGCCAGCGTTTTCCGGACATCCGCCTGACACCGCACAAGGTGGCCGGTTCCGTGAAGGCCGAAGGAAAGTCGGTCATCCAGGTGGTGGGCACGATCTCCATTCACGGGGCTGAACACGAGGTCACGGTTCCCATGACTGTGACCATGACCGGGCAGTCCGTTGCGGGAATCGGCAGATTCGCCATCCCCTACGTGGATTGGGGCATGAAAGATCCAAGCAATTTCCTGTTCAAGGTAGGCAAGTCGGTGGACCTGGAAATCACAGCAATTGGGACGGTTGCGTCAAAATGATTCTGATGAAGTTTAAAGTTATGGTGGCTCTGACGGCGGCGGTTTCCCTTCTGGCGGTCGTGAAACCGGTCAGTGCGGAACCTCGGCCCATGCCAACGACACAGGCCGAAAGCCTTTCGGGCCATGAGGTAGTGCTGCCGCTGGCGACAGCGGGTCATCCGGCCGTGATTGTGATTGGTTTCTCCAATGGCTCGTCTCGAATGATGCAGCGCTGGGACAAGGAAATTGGTGCGCAAGTAACCGCGAAGCCGGGCGTACCGCTCTACAATATGGCGGTTCTCCAAGATGCGCCGAAGTTTATCCGTGGCGTGATCACCCACAGCATCAAGGCCCTGGTCCCTGCGGCCGGCCACGATCGTTTTTTGACTGTCGTCCAGGGCGAACAACAGTTGAAGAAAGCGGTGGATTTTTCTTCAGGGGACGACTGTTACGTGGTTGTCCTGGACGCTGCCGGAAACATCGTTTATCACACGCAAGGAGAACCATCGGAGAGTTCGAAGCAGCAGATCATTGCGGAAATCCAGCGGCCCTAGGTTAGTCAGTTCTGACTATCTGGCTTGGCTTTTGTGGACTAAGCGTTGATCACCGGATCGATCTGCCGGGCGATATCTTCGCACCGGTGCACCGTCCAGCTAAGGGCTTCGGTGCGCCGCTCAACGGTGTTCCCATACAGCTCGGCGAGACCGATCCGGAGCTGATAGCAAAGAAGTCGTTTGTCCCAACCAGGCGTCTTCAGCGGGTGCGCTTCAAAATACCTCGCCTGTTGCTCCATGCAGGTGAGCCAAGTACGCCAGAAGAACAGGTTCGCAACGTCGTAGAGAGGATCTCCCATCATTGCTTCGGACCAATCCACTACGCCCGTAATTTGCCGGCCGTCTGTCAGTACATTATTGGAACCGAAATCGCCGTGCACAAGAGCGCGCTGTTCGGGGCAAGCTGCAGCCAGCATTTCGAACCTCTCTAACCATCCTTCAAGCTGACCTACCTTCGTGTGCATACGAACGCCCGTCCAGTCGTACGTCGCCGTATCTAGAATTTCGAAAAGAAAATCACGCCACGTCCGACATGTTGCGGCTCCCCTGCCATCGAATGGACCGAACCCGCTCATGCCGTTCAGATCTGACTCCGCAATTGCTTGCCAAACGTGGGCGGTGGGAAGCAATAGCGGTGGGAGTTCATCCAGATGAAGGTCTTGCAGCGTTCTTCCCGGCAAGCGCTCCGAAACGCAGTAGAAGTGATCTTCAAAATCCCCCATCTGGGTGACCTTGGGGATGGTCAGCTCCGGGCTTGCAAACCGAGTGTGGGCGAAGGCGTCTTTTTCAAAGCCTCGGATGCTGGAATTGATGCGTAGAATGAACCGTTGTCCGTCGCTGTCAAACCGGAACACTTGCGACTCTTCGCCGCCAGGGATAGCTTCGAAGGCAGAAGTGGACGGTACCAGGGCCTTGAGCTTATTTCGAACGACTTCGGTCCGAAAAGACGGCTTTGCCACTCTTTCATCTTGTCAGAAAGGTCATTTCGGAAATCCCGGATCGGCTTTGATCTCGCGAATCTGCTGGATGTGGCGTTGAGAGTGCGTCGAGATCTCAAGGAACCACTGATAAGCGTCGACGGCCCACTCACGAACGTCGTGGCCGCGTAAGTCATCGTTGGTCATTTTGGCGTATTGCAGCATTTTGTCGCGGAGCTCATTGAAGTGCGCGAGCGCTTCTGCGATTTGTATTGGCTGGCCGTGCGGATCCTGGTCAGTGGATGTTTTCTGCCGGTGACTGCGATCTATGCCATACCAAAGCACATCTGCGTCTGTCGCTTTCGATTTAAAGCCATGCGCCAGCGGTCGATGTACTCCGGTTTGCAGCAGCTTCCAATAATTGGGCTCGGCGATGACCAGATGCTGAACGACTTCCCCGATGGTCCATTTATCGGGCGCCGAACGGTAATCGAGTTGCGCCTGCGACAGATGCGCAACTTCCTCCTGCAGCCAGGAGCCGGTCATCTGCAGGTGAGAAATAAGGCGGCCCCGGTCAAGTTCTGTCATGGACGCGGCATGCAGCGGGAGCGTGCTACCGGCAGTTAGGGCGAGACAAAGCAGAGTGGCGAAGGTCTTCAACGTTTTCTCCTTGTCGCTTTGTGTCGGCAAGTGGAATGCCGTTCTAAAACGGCCGAGGAGCAGCGGTTTTGAAGACTAGAGCGTTCGCAATTTGGCTGATTTGGAAATCGAGTGTCCGGTATCGAACAGCGCCGGTACATCTCAGCCGGCGCTACAAGCGTTCCAAACGGTTCTGAGCGTCTCCGAACTGCTCCAGTTTGACTCCAAACCGATCCATCAGCGAGAGATACAGGCTACACATCTTGCGGTTATCTTCGCCATCGTTCAGATAGTTTAAACTGCGGCCGGTTTCGAGTGTCCCGCCCAGGCCGCCCGCGAGCACCAGCGGCAAGCGGAAGTTGTCGTGCTTACGGCCGATCCAGAGATTCGAAAGGAACATCAGGCAGGTGTTGTCCAGCACAGTGCCTTCGCCTTCCTTCATACTGTCCAGTTTTGAAGCAAGATACGCGTACTGGCTCACGTGGAACCGGGCTATGCGCTCGTAGCCGTCCGAATTGTTGTTGTGGGAGGCAGCGTGATGGCCTTCCTTAACGTCCAGGAACGGGTAGTACATGGCCGAAAGATCGCGGGAAATGATCAACGAAGCGACTCGAGTTTTGTTGGTTTGGAAAGCGATGGCGATAATGTCGCACATCAGGCGGGCGTGGTCGCGCAGATCTTCGGGGAGTCCATTGGCGGGCCGGTCCATGGTTGCGGCCACTGTGTTTTTGGCTTTGGCGGCGTCTTCGGCGTCGGCTTTGCCCTTGCGCATGCCTTCCACCCGTTTTTCTACCTCGCGAACGCTGGTCAGGTATTCGTCGAGCTTGCCTTTATCGGTGGAGCTGATCTTCTTGGTCAGGTCCTGGGCGCGTTCCTTCACGCGGTCCAGAATGCTGAGATTGAGCAGGCTCCCGCGATTGTCGAACAGGTTGTCCCAGGCGAGCGACGGATAGACCTCCACTGGCACAGGCGAATCTGGGGTTTGCCACGAGATATGGGAACTGTACGCCATGGAAAAGTTGGTCTCGTGGTAGCCGGTCATGGGTTGTTCGCACGCCAGAACGATGCTTGATTGGGGCGTGTCCTCGCCCACGTGATTGGCAATCATCTGGTCGATGCTGATGCCGGAGTGGATGATGGCGCCTTTGGAGATGTGCGCGCCGGATAGCAGGCTACCTGTCTGGCCGGGGTGAATGCCCTGCCCTGTCAGAGATTTAACGTACAAGCCGTCAATCACATTGATCTTTTGCTTCAGTGGCTCCAAGGGCTCTAGAGTCTTGCTGAGCTTCATGGCAGCACCCTGGCCTTCGGCGCTCCAATGATCCTCATTGATCCCGTTCCCCAGAAACACCACGCCGAAGCGTTTCGGCAAAGCTGCGGCCGGCGTGGGCGTATCGGCCAGGGCGTTCAGTGATTCAAGCCAGGGCAAGGCCATGGTGCAGCCGACCCCGCGAAGGACGGTGCGGCGTGAGATGGAGGGCGTCGTTTTTTCGTTTGACAATTCTATTACCTTCTGGCTTGGAGTTGAGGTTCGGTGGATTCCGGCAAGCGCCGGTTCAGAAATTGCGGACTCAAAACGATAGTTTCCACCAGCGTGTCGAAACGATAATCATTCGCGGTGAGTTGCTTTTCCATTTGATCGACAAGGGATTCGTCGGAGAGCTGGAGCGTCCGGTTGAGAGAGTAGGCGAGTAATTTGCGGCAAAGATTACCGACGAATTCATTTTGCCGGTGATCTCGAATGAAATTTTTCAGCCCGTCGAGACCTGTACCGGGGAAGCCTCCCGGGTAAGTGACTTCGGTGTCTACTGGACGACCGGCCAAGTCTTTGGTTCGGGCATCGCCAACCGGTCCGTAGCCTTCGAATGCCAGACCAAAGGAATCAAACTTGGAATGGCAGGCGGCGCAGACCGGATTTTGACGATGTTTAGCGAGCATTTCGCGAATAGGCAAATCAGATTTTGCCTCGTCTCCAGGTAATTCGGGCACAACCGGCGGAGGCGGAGGAACCCTGATCCCCAAAACTCTTTGCACCACCCAGTTACCCCTCTTGACGGGGCTTGTTCTGAGTCCAGGTGAGTTTTGCGTGAGAAAGACAGCCATGGGCAAAAGGCCGCCGCGGCCATATTGATTGGCATTATCCACGCGTAGCCACGCGTTGGGATCCGCTGTTTCAAGGGGGATGCCGTAATGTCTGGCCAGCACTGGGTTTACGAAAGTATAGTCGCCGTAAACGAGGTCGAGGGCGGAGCGATTATTTTCGATAGCGTCTTCGACGAGCCGGATGGGTTCCTGAAACATGGCTTCGCGCAAGTCGTTGTTGAAGGTGGGGAAGCGCTGGCGGTCCACTGAATTGTTGGTTTCAAACTGCCGGAAGCTCAGCCAGTTGCCGGTGAATTCGGTTGCGAAACCGAGCACGCGCGGGTCCTTCAGCATGCGCTTGGTTTGCGCCAGCAGCACACTGGGCCTTTCGAGATCTCCCGCGGCGGCGTGACGCATAAGTTCTTCGTCAGGCATGCTCGACCACAGGAAATAACTCAGCCTGTTGGCCAGCGCGTATGCGGACAGGCGCTCCGAAGCAATGGCCGAGTTCTTCAACGAGACACGCTGAAGATTGGACTTGGAGGGGGCCGCCGGGTCGGAAAGATCCAGGCGATAGAGGAAGTCGGGGGACATCAGCACGCTGGCGATGGAATCGCGGATGGCATCTTCGTGGGAGAGTTCGTTCTTCGTGCGCAACGTGTGGTAGTAGGCCATCAGATCATCGCGCTCGGCTTTGGTAAGCGGACGGCGGTAGGCTCGAGCGGTGAAGCGCAGGAGCGAATCCAAGTGTTTGGCTTCGGCGTCGGCGTGCTCCTTTTCGAGGCTGCGGAGGGTGGCGTTCATGCGGCCAAAATGATCGCGAATGGCGATTACGGCAGTGGGATCGTTGCGCGGATCGGCTTGCGCCTTGGCGAGGTAGGCGTCACGCAGTTGGAATATGACGGCTTCGTCGGTCACCTGGTGATTGGCCGGACGCGGGGTTCCGGATTCATCGCCTTTACCAGCTACTTCTCCGCTTTGGTTGAAGAAGTATTGAACCCAGGTGCGGGCGGTGAAATCGGTGGTGAAATCGAATTCGTTCCATAGGTGGTTCAGCTCAGCCTGGCTCTTTTCGTCAAGGATGAGTTCCATCAGCGGCGTGTCATCGCGGAAGTAGCCGACCACGCTGTGATAGCCCGCGCTGAGCAGGCGGCCTTTGTCTTCGGAATCGTCGGGGAAATAGCGCCCGCGTTCCGTAATAAAGAATTTGTCGGGAAAAACGGACGCGAATTGAGCGAAGGCCGCTTCGTAGCGGGGGCGTTGTGCCAGCGGCACAATGAGGTCTTCATCATCCGCGCGGGCCTTAGCGGATAGAGCGGCCCAGCGGGGAGCAGCCTCCTGATGCAAATCCGCATATTTCGGAATGGGCGGGACAATGGGCGGCGGATCAGTGTCGTTGCGGAGAGTGCCTGGGTCGAAGTCGCGGCGGTGCGAGGCGTATTGCTTAAGCTTCCAGTTGAGCAGCGGCTGCGAAGCAGGCGGCAAGCCCTTTACAATGGGCGCAGCGAACTGCAAGGCGGTGTGCTCCCGGATTTTAACGACGAAGTCACGCATTTGAATGCAGCGTGAACGGAGCGCGTCGTGATGATCGCCGGCCGGTGGGGGAAGTTCCTGCCAGATGGTCTGGAGCTTAAGGATCGGACCAATCGCATCCTTTTCGTTCAGAATGCCCCAGATGAGGGGAAGGTATTTGGGGCTGACTTTACATTCCATTGCTGTCGAGTAAAGCGTGGCGTTTGGTTTGCCAAGAGCAGCCCGGTAGCGGTAGCGCCAGGCCGCTGCGAAGTAGTCTGCGTAGTCGGTAGGCTGTTGCTTATAAAAGCTGATAATCCGCTGGATGGCGTACTTTTCTCGATCGGACTCAGCCAGCGTGGGATAAGGAGCAAATTCCAATGAGGCGGGTTGTAGAACCACGTGGTTGGCCACTTCGCGCGCGGCCTGCAGATACTTATTCAATAGTGCGGGCGACATGGTGAGCGATTCACCGGAGTTGTCAAAGCCAGCCTGATTGGCCGGATCCACAGGAAACTGGCGGGCGACCCGCATATCCTGGCCGGTGAGATCGCGAATCGTGTAGTCGTACTCGGCGTTGCTCAGGCGGCGCGCCAGAACCATACCGGGGTCGCCGGCGGATTTCTTGATGAGATCTGTTCGCAGAGACTGAACAAAAGAAATGACTTGTTGCGCCTGATCCGCTGGCGGCGCGGGCATCGGCTTGGGCGGCATTTCCTTTGCCGTAAGCCGGTCCTTGAGAAGAGCCCAGCGCCCGAAGTCAGCCGTGACCTGGTCAAGTGTCGTGTAGGACTTCAGGTTGAACTGCGCGGCAGGCATAGAGCCGCTATGGCAGCCGATGCAGTATTTGGTGACGAAGGGCCGGACGGTTTGGTCGAATTGCAGCTGGAGAGCTGGCGTAGACTGGGAAACTGGTACTTTATGCGGCGTTACCGTTGGCGCGGCGGCCATCGGAATAGTCAGGATAAAGAGCAGAGCGGAAACTTGCCGTAGCTGCATTAGCAATATTATTTCACCAGTTTTCTTCTTGCAGTTTGTTTCTTTGTTTTTTGTTTTGGATTTAATGGGTCGCCTCCTTTGCAGCGGGCCTGATCAGCAGCAGGACCAGTAACATTCCGGTGAACGGTATGAGTCCGGCAATAATGAGGATCGGGTCGAATACGTGTGTGCCCGTGGCGGTGCGGGAGTCGGTAAGGTGTCCGATGAGCAGAAAGGCAAGAATTGTGCCCAGCGATGCCCCCGTTCCGCCTAAGCCGCTGACGGAGGCGACGGACTCTCGTGGAAACAGGTCGGCCGGCAGTACGTTGGCAATGGTGGTGAAGCAGCCATAGCAAAATGTCGCCGTTGCGAAAAGGCAGGTAATGGCCACAACGCTGGTGGTGAAGACGGTTGGGATCAGCATCAGAACGCCGACGCCCCCGAAGATGATGATGGCTTTTCGCGCCCGGAGCAGTGGCCAGCCTCGAGAAATGAGGTAGCCGGAAGCAGCCCCGCCCGCAAAGTTGCCCAGGTCGGCTGCCAGAAACGGAATCCAAACGGAGATGAGACTGCCGGCCAACGGAATGCCTTTGGAGACAAGGTAAATCGGAAACCAGTCGGCGATGAAAAACCATACCGGATCAGTGAAGCTGCGCGCAATTATCGTGCCCCATGTTCGCGGGAGTCTCAGCAGTTGGGACCATTTGGGATTTCCAGTATCTTCCAGGTCGGTTTCGCGATCCGCGAGCAGCATCTGTTTTTCTGCAACGCTGATGGCGGGGTGTTCCTGCGGCGGGTGATAAAAACGGCTCCAGACTGCAAGCCACACCAGGCCCAGAAGGCCGGGAATAACGAACGTCAGGTGCAGACCCAGGTGACTATACACGTAGAGAACGATGAACGGCGCGACCGCTCCGCCAATGGATGAGCCGCTATCGAAGAATGCGGTGGCCAAGCCGCGTTCGCGTTTGGGAAACCACTCGGCGACGGTTTTAGTAGCTCCCGGCCAATTGCCCGATTCGGCTAAGCCAAGCAGGAAGCGGAAAGAGATGAAGCTCCGGAAGCCATTGGCCAGCGAAGTCAGCATTGAGATCACTGAGTAACAGGCCACTGTCCCTATCAATCCACGCTTCGTTCCCACTTTGTCGAGAAGGCGGCCAAAGTAGGTCTGACCAATGGCGTAAGCGATTCGAAAAGCGATGACTAGCGCCGCGTAATCTGAGTTGGTCCAATGGTAAACATGCTTTAGATCCGGCGCTAGGAGCGACAGCGTTTGCCGGTCAATATAGTTGATGACCGTGGAGGCGAACAGCAGGGCGCACATCCACCAGCGGAGATTGTTGAAAGTTCGCGATCTAGACACTCAGCAGTGCCAATCTCAAGCTGGCTGATCCATGATCTGTTCGGTTTTTGGGTCCCAATAAAGCCGCTTGCCCGACCAATAGGATTGCGCGGCCATGATGCAGGCAATCGCGTGCGAGAAGCCATGATCCACGTTGGCATTCGGCTGGGTGCGTGTACGCATAGCGTTCAGCCAGTTCATGAGATGGTCCACATCATCGTCGTCGGGACCAACGGAATCAGCAACCGGAGCATTGGGGACGCGAACGATCTCGGCGGCATCTTCGGCCGGCCCCATGCCCGGAGCGTCTGTATAGCGCGGCTTGTGATTGCTTTCCGGATCATATTCATGACGGCCGCCTTCGCGCGTTACCAGGAACAGCGACGCTCCTTCGCCGCCATAGTTTTCGATGGTTCCCAGCGAGCCGCAAATGCGGCTGAAGCTGCGGTAACTGTTGGAGAAGCTGGTTGTGTAGGTGTAAAGAAAACCTTGCGGGTAGGTGAAAGCGACGGTGGCGTTATCCGGGTTTTCGCGGCCATCGTCCCAAGTGAAAATTCCGCCGGTTGCGGTTGCGCTGAGAGGGTGGGTCTCATCGGTCCAAAGATGGACCATGTCGGCGCCGTGGCTCAGCCACTGGTCAAAAATGCCCGAGGAAAAATCTTTGTATAGGCGGAACTCAAGATAGACGTGGGGATCAAACGGCCTGTCCGGCTTGCCCAGCAGCCAACGCTTCCAATCAGTGTCTGATTCCTTCAGGAGCGTCGGGGTCTTTCCGTCGTCGAATTTCGGAATGTGACGCCAGCGCGGCTGGTTGACATTCCACTCCTGTGAGATGCGCGCGATCTTTCCGATGCGGCCAGAGCGGATGATGTCGCGAACGGCTAGCGGATAAGGCTGGCTGCGATGCTGAGTGCCCACCTGAACAACTTGCTTGGAACCCTTGACCGTGTCGCGCGCTGCCTTAGCTTCTTCCAGAACGTTTGCAAACGGCTTTTCGACGTAGCAATCTTTTCCCGCCTGAACCACCTCAATGCAGAGCTTGGCATGCTGAAAATCGCCGGTGGCGATCATGACGCCGTCGATATCGGAACTGGCCAGCATCTTCTCCGAATATTGGTAAGTCCGCGGCGAGTTATCAAAGAGCATGGAAACCTGGGAAGCCCGCTTCTCGCGAGCGACCGACCAGATGTCGCAAACCGCCACCACTTCGACCGGCGTCCGCTTGGCTGCCCGGTGAACCATGGTGATGTGTCCGCCGCTGCGGCCGCCGCAACCAAGCTGCGCCAGACGAATACGATCGTTCGCCCCTATGATTCGTGCATAAGACTTGGCGGCCATGGCCAAGGCGGAGCCGCCTAGCAGAGTGCCCGTCGTTCCGAGAAACTTTCGTCTGCCGGGGTCTTCAGGTTGATCTTGGTTCATAAGGAAGAGGTTCCTTTCACGTTACAGCGGAAATACCAAGGTAAAGCTTTTGCGCGTTAGATGTCACGCCCCCAGAAATTTTTGTGACGAATTTGGGAAATATTTCCTGACTAAAGCCTTATTGCTGTGTATAATCGCAAAATGCCGGATTCGAGTCAATTAATCCAAGAGTTCCAAACTCAGGACTTCCATGCGAAGAACGCGCGGGTCGCGGTCTTCAGCTCGGCCTCAAGCGCCGGGCGAGCCGCCGCTGCGAAGGCGGCTGAGGTTATACAGAGAGCGATTGAGAAGCAAGGACATGCCCGCGTAATTGGAGCGACCGGGAATTCGCAGATACCGCTGGTGGAAGCGCTGGTAGAACAAAACATCGATTGGAAGGCAGTTGAACTTTTCCATATGGACGAGTATGCCGGCATGAGCGCAGATCATCCTGCCAGCTTCCGCCATTGGATTAAAACTCGCCTGGAAAATAAGGTACACCCGGGGGCGACGCATTACCTTAATGGGGATGCCGCCGACCTGGACGCGGAGATCAAGCGCTATACGGATTTGCTGAGCGAAGCGCCGATTGATGTCGCGTTTGTCGGGTTTGGAGAGAACGGCCACATTGCGTTTAACGATCCGCCGGTAGCCGACTTTAACGATCCGGCAATGGTCAAAGTCATCACGCTGGACGAGGCGTGCCGCAGACAACAGGCCGGCGAGGGCCACTTCGATAGCGTAGCGGCGGTACCGCAGGAGGCAGTGACCATCACCTGCACTGGTTTGTTCCGGGCGAATACGTGGATCTGCTGTGTACCGGAGGTCCGTAAAGCAGAAGCGGTTCACAACGCGCTGGAAGGTCCCGTTTCGGAGGCTTGCCCGGCTTCACTGGTGCGCCGCCATCCGGAAGCTTATATTTACCTGGATGTGGAGTCGGCCTCCCGTCTGTCGCTGGTGCAAATTCCCATGAGCAGTCAGCGGTAACGCGAGCGAACATGATGAAGATACTCAGGGCGACGGCTGTAACAGCGCTATGCGCGACCATCCTGGCAGGCGCCAGCGTGTCTTTGGAACGTAAGGATCAGCAGATTGACATCAGCGTGGACGGTAAGCCGTTCACGGTTTACTACTTCAACGCCGACGTAGCGAAGCCTTACCTGATGCCTTTAACAACAGCTTCGGGACTGGTGGTGACGCGTCAGTTTCCCGTCTTGAATGACGTCTCGGCAGGCGACCCGAAGGCATCCTCATTCGAACCGCATCAGCGGCCACTATTTTTTGGCCACGGTGATATGGATGGACTGGATTTCTGGCAGGAACCGGTTTTCGACAAATATTATTCGGACCATGGGCACCAGGCCTATGGCCACATGGTTCTGAAGAGCATTGATCAAGCGACAAGCGATGGGAACGCTGCAACAATACGCGCACGATTCAGCTTGAACGACCCGAGCAATCGGACTATTGCTGAAGAGACGCAGACTTACATCTTCCGCGGGGAAGGCGCAATGCGTACCATTGACTGCGAATTTGTGCTTTATGCGACCAATGGACCGCTGGATATCGGCGACACGAAGGAAGGGACGTTTGGACTCAGGTTAGCGCCGGAGTTGAGTGCGCCCCTCGGCCAGATGATGAACTCGGCGGGCGCACACGGCGAAAAGGCAATCTGGGGAAAACCTGCCGACTGGGTTGATTACACCGGCACGATTTCTGGCAAGCGAGTCGACGTAGCCATCTTCGATTCGCCCGCGAGCTTCCGCCATCCGACGACCTGGCATGCGCGCGCCTACGGCCTGTTTGCCGCCAATCCATTCGGCCTGCGTGAGTTCACAGGGAAGCCGGAACGGGATGGCAGTTGGGCGGTTCCCGAGGGGCAGTCTGTGAAGTTTCGCTATCGGGTTCTGATTCACGAGGGCGCCTTCGGCCCCGGCGAATTAAGCGCCGCGTACAGCAAGTATTCGGCTGAAAAGTGAAAAACAAGGCCACGAAACTGTTCGGGGCGCTGCAATTACTTCTAATTAGACGGTTTGAGGCTTGCCTCAGCCCTCGCTTCACAGTAATGATGGAAATAACTTTGTGAAGAAGACGTCATTCAAGAACCTGGCAAAAGTGGCAAATGTAAGTCCGGCAACGGTTTCCCGCGTTGCTAAAGGCCAGGTTAATGTAGATCCGGGGATTCGGGCGAGGGTGCGCAAGGCAGCGGACTCGCTGGGCATCGACCTGGAGCAGAAACGCAATGGGAAGGCAAACATCATTGCGTTCATGCTTTCAAATCGCGACCTGCTGCATTACTTCCAGGCCAGGATCCTTTTTGGGTCTCAGAGTTATTGCGCATCGCAGGACCGGGAGGTGCTTTTCATGTCATTTCGCTATTCCGCCTCGACGCCGCCAAAAGAATTGCACCTGCCTAAGATCCTTTCCGAACGCAGCATTGTGCGCGCCATGATTCTGGGAGGAACAAACTCGCCCAATATGCTGGCCGCGTTGCGCGAGCGGGATATTCCTTTCGCGGTGCTGGGGAACAACGTGATTGGTGATTGGGATTCCACGAAGTTCGATTCGGTTTACTCGGACGACATTCAAGGAGCGTTTGACCTGACGATGAGATTCATCGCCGATGGACATCGTGATATCTGGTTTATCGGGGACGTCGAGTTGCCTTGGTATGCGCGATGCGCGGAAGGATACCGGCAGGCAATGATCAAGGCCGAGCTGAAGCCGCGGTTGAGCGAGATTCATTCGGAAGATAGGCAGTTAGGATACTTGGCAATGCGGTCGATTGTTTCGCGGGGCGAGCCGGTGAGCGCGGTGTTTGCCGGATCGGACCAGATTGCCAGCGGGGTTTACGACGCCGCCAAGCAATTGGGTATGAGCATTCCTGACGACATCAGCGTGGCTGGATTCAACGATAGCGAAGGCGCGTTGATGGATCCGCCGTTGACGAGCGTGCAGGAGTTTCCTGAAGAGCTGGGACGGCATCTGGCCGAATTTGTGCAGCGCCGGACGCAAGTGCCCGATATGGAGCCGCAGACGATTACGATTCCCACTCGGATTATTGTGCGCCAGTCCACGAAAGCCTTCACGGGCAAGACAAAGTACGAAGCAGCGACCGAACAACTGCTAAAGGCGTAGGGATAACCACCCAAAGATCGGGATTTCCATAGGCCATCAAAAGCGGTCAGTCATGTCTGACCAGTCTGATGAGCCTGATTTATCTGACCAGTCGGAGCCCTCAGACCAGTCGGAGCCCTCGGACCAGTCGGAGCCCTCAGATGCCTTTGGTCCAGCCTGACGCCTCAGGACTGCTGCCAAGCGAATGGCTAGGCGCTTTATTTTTCTAGCGACGCGCGTCCACCCGGGTCGTTGAACCGCGTAAGCAAAAGGCAGGTGTTATGCCGACGCGCGACGTCGTTCCGCCGCTTTGGGCCACCATGACCCCGGCACGAAGAAGTTATGCCAGTCCAGCTTGCAGCTCTCCACCATCTCCAATCCATATTCGCAGCGCTTCAACTGAGATGCGGTGCTGTTTCCGGTGCCAAACGCGAACTTACACCCTGCATCCTTGGCCTCCTGAATGAAGTGTTGGCTCGGCAGCAATGCCGTGGTGTTGAGTTCGATGGCCACCTTGTTTCGGAGTAATGCCTCTATCAAAGCAGCCCTTCTGGGTTGTGTCCAAAGTTCGGCTGCCTTGGCTTTCAATGCGCCTGGCAAAGCGGTCGGATAGGAGTAAATATCCATGGGTTCACTATCCAGCCGCTTAACGGCCTGCTGAACCAGCTTCTCCATGTACGCTTGCGGGTCTGAAGCGGATGCAGCTTCGCCGCTAGCCGGCGGGCGGCCGTCCCCCAGAAGATAGTCAAACTTCTGTGCAGTCTTCTGTGAAAGCGTGCGAGCCCAGTCACCATTAGAGGCAGAGAGCGCGAAGAAAACTGGCCGGCCGGCAAGCGGCTGCAGCCAACGTTCGGCCTCTGCGTCACTCTTTAGAGATGCAGCCTCGGCTGTGATCCCATATTGAATCCCGTCTTTCCTCGATTTGCGTAAGGCGTCCTCGAGGGTCATCCCATTGCGAAGGGAAACGTGGTAATCCACCATCGGGAGATTGTGCCGGCCGATATTGATAATCTCCCGAAAGACATCATCCACTTGCGGTGCGGGATGCGCGCTGGTATAGGCGGGCAGATCGTCAGGCAGCGGGCGAACCCGAACGCTGCGAAAGAAGGCTTTCGAACCATCGTTATGGCATTGCAGCGCAAACGTGCCGTGATCCAGGAAGCGCTCCTTTTCACCACCCGTAGGAATCACCGGCGGCGTCGGCTCCACGTAATCTACCAACAACTGGCCATTTAAGCGAATCTGAACGTTCTTACCCCGAACAGAAACTAAAACACGAAACGGCTTCTCATCCGGTACCAACTGCTTGTACATGTTGCGCAAGCCATAAAGCGAGCAGGTTTTCTTGCGCTCCAGGTATCCGCCGTCGCCCAGAGCCGTGTTGTTGATCTGGACCTCAAAGCCCTTCTCCGGGAAGCCGGTTTCCTGATACCTGGTATGAAAATATATCCCCGAGTTGCACTCCGGTTTTGTGGTTAACTCGACTTCCAGCTCGAAATTACGGAAGTCTGCCGCTCGTACCGGGCCTTCGTAAAACAAATGAGACCGGGGCCCGTTAGCGGCAAGCAAACCGTCCACCACCCGCCACGAATTTTTGTGCTCGCTTGGCCGCCAGCCGTTCATCGTGTGGCCATCGAATAACTCTAACCACTCGCCGGAGGCACCGGCAGCCAGGGCGGGCGCAGCTATCAACGCGCCCACGAAGGCTCGCCGGCTTACATCCGGAGTAACGGGTCGATTCATCAAGCTAATTCTCCAAGTACTCAATGATGCGATTTCATCAGGAATCCCAGGGCGCTAACTCCAAGCCCCCGCTTACAGTTCCGGATCGGCTTGCCGGTGCATGACCGATCGGCTGAGCATGAAATACAAGCTTAGACGTCCTGGGGGACGGCGAACGGCTGACGATAGCCGCGGTCGTCGTCGCGGAGCAGACGGGCGGCTTCTTCGTCTCCGATCACCTCTTGCGTGTCAGGGTTGAAATTGATAGTTCGTCCCAGGCGGTATGACGCATTGGCCAAATGGACCAGCGCGCAGGAGATGGCGCCTTCCTCGATGGGCGCGTTGAGGTCGGCCTTGTTGCGGCTGATGACGCAATCGATGAAGTTCTGGAAATGGGCAAGCTCCGTGCCGCCCTTGACGGCCGGCTGCTGTTCCTGATCGGGCCCCATCCACGAAACGTAAGTGACGGCATCCTCATCCCCGGTTGAGAGATAACCCTTCGTCCCGTAGAAAATATTGCCGACCGTATTGTGTCCGCCAGCAGTAGGTCCTAGTTTCGGACCGGCGGACTTTTTCTCCTCCGGAGAACCGAGTGCGGGCGTTCCGATCCCCGCTTCATGATTCGTAATCCAGTGGCGAACTTCAAACGTGATCATCCGCTTTTTGCCGCCCGGCTGATCAAATTCAAAAGCGCAGTTCAGGTCATTGGGTGTTTGCTGATCGTCATCGAAGACAAAGTGGCCGCCCATGGCGCTGACTTTGTTCGGGAAGCCCAAACCCAAGCCCCAGCGGGCCACGTCCACCTGGTGAACGCCTTGATTGCCCAGGTCACCGTTGCCGTAAGTCCAGTTCCAGTGCCAGTTGTAGTGGAAGCGATTCTTGGTGAAGGCGTGCACGGGTGCAGGGCCGGTCCACAGATCGTAATTCACTCCGGCGGGAACCGCCTCAACGGGCGCCTTGCCGATGGTGTCGCGCCACTTGAAGCACAGTCCGCGAGCCATATAGGTCTCGCCGATCAAGCCATCCTGGAGCTTGCGTACCATCTCGCGCGCAGCGGAGGCTGAACGAATCTGCGTGCCGTGCTGCACGATACGGTTGTAGCGTTCAGCAGCCTTCACCAACTGCTTGCCTTCCCACAGATTGTGTGAGCAAGGCTTCTCCACATAGACATCTTTGCCCGCTTGGCAGGCCCAGATCGCCATCAGCGTATGCCAGTGGTTAGGCGTGGCAATGGAGATGGCGTCAATGTTCTTGTCTTCCAGCAGCTTTCGAATATCGGTGTAGGTGGTGGGTTTCGAAAGACCCATCTTGTCCATTTGAGCGACACGCTGGCTCAGGACATTTTCATCGATATCGCACAAAGCGGCTATTTCAACGTTCTTCGCTTTGGCGTAGTTTTCAAGATGGTCGTTCCCGCGGCCATGCACACCACAGATGGCGACGCGTACCCGGCTGTTTGCGCCGAGGACCCGTTCCGGTTGGGTGAGCAAGCTCACTGCCCCTATGGTTGCGGTAGTGGCGGTTAAGAAATCGCGACGGTTGAGGTTCGTGGACATAAGTTTCCTTGGCTTAACTCAAATGCTGAAGTGTCTCGGCGACGAGACGTTTGGTTCCGGTTACGGGATCGATATTAGCGCTCTCGAATTCCATAGAGAAGAAGCCGCGATATCCGGCTTGGTGGGCTAGCTGAAAAAGGGAAGCAAGATCTACCTGAGCAGACTTCCCGAAATCATTCTGCACCACATCTTTGACGTGGCACATATTGAATACGTGCTGGAGCATCGCGCCCACGGCTTTGTGATTGTATTCGGCTGTGTGATTGATGAGCGAGTTGCCGAAATCGGGCAGTCCGCGCAGATAAGGATGTCCCGCCTTTTCCATCACCGCGACCAGAAAGAACGGATCCTCCGCAATGGGATCATCATTTTCCAGATTAATCACTACATTCCGCTTAGCGCCGTAATCGGCCAATTTGGACAAGCTAGCTGCGGCCAGAGCCACGTCGCGCTTGTCGCCCTTGCTGCCTTCCACATGTTGCCGTACGCTCGGAGAGCCGACATGCGCCGCGATATCCACGAACTTGCAACCGGCGTCGATGGCCGATTGACGGACGCTAGCGTCAGCCGCATAAAAACGACCGCCGGGAAGGCCCAGGTCCACTAAGCGCGAATGGGCTTTTTCAACCGCGAGCCGAAAGGAATCCAGGTATTTCGGGCTGGTGGAACTCATATGGTTCACCAACGGATTGACATTGAAAATCTTGAAATTCTCCGCGACGAAGGCGGGAAACTGCGCTAAATCCATTCCCGGGAGTTTGGGGTTTCGCTCGTGATTGTTCGGGTAATCGATATAGGCGCGGAAAGGATAGGAAGTCACCGCCAACCGGTCTCGAGAGTCTGCCGGGAAATTGCAGGACGGCTGCTGAGCCGCTGCGGCGGGTTGCTTGATCAGCGCGACTGAGCTGGCAGCCAATAAGGATTTTAAAAAATTCCGCCGTCCGGGCCGAATGAAGAAACTGCAACCGCTTTCCATGTCTGAATAGTGCATCATACACGTTTCCGGGATGTCAAGAAGTGTTTCCCGAACAGAAAGCGGAAACTTTGCCATAAGGCAAGATCCTCAGCGCTTTTATGCAAAGAAATATTTCTGCCTCTCTATCCAACCCGGCACTTCTTAACTACAATAATCAAATGACAAGACGCGGGCTTCTGGGCAGTATGTTACTGTGCGCGGCGCCGAGGTTATACAGCGCGCCGCAAATGGACAAGGCGGCGACAGGGTTTCCGGGTTCATCTTTTCGAGATTATTCGAAATGCCTGCCCTCGTACTTGTCGCAGTTGGCAAACGCAGCCACTCAGAAGCGGAATGCGGCGCTGGCAAAGTTGACCTCACCGGCAGCCATTAAGGCGCGGCAGGAACAAGTTCGCGACACGCTCTGGAAACTGATCGGCGGCCAGCCGGAACGCACCCCCCTGAATGCGCGAACAACGGGCTCATTTGAACGTGACGGTTATAAGGTCGATAAGCTCATCTACGAGAGTCAGCCGAGTCTTTTCGTCTCTGCCAATCTTTATACACCGGCCGAAGGATCCGGGCCCTTTCCCGCAGTTCTATTTCAGAGCGGACATTACTGGGAGGGCAAGGCGTATCCGAGCTACCAGCGCTGCTGTCAGGGTTTGGCGCGTTTGGGGTTTGTTGTGCTGGCCTTTGATCCCATGGGCCAGGGCGAACGCATCAACTATTTGAATGCTGCCGGAACCGCCAGCCGGCTGCCCGATTGCGATTCTGAACATACTACTCCCGGGAAGCAGCTCTTGCTTTTTGGCGATTCGACCACCCGTTTTCAGTTATGGGATGCCATCCGCAGCCTGGATCATTTATTGTCGCTGCCCATGGTGGACTCAAAGAATGTCGCTTCGGTCGGACATTCCGGCGGCGGCACTTTAACTATGTTGCTGGCGGCTGCTGACCCGAGATTGACCGCCGCTGCGGTTTGCATGGGCAACATTGAGAATATTTTGGGGTCGCCCTTTCGTTCGCCTGGCGCGACCGACGATGCTGAACAGGATTTTGTGAACGGCGGGCCTGCCACGTTTGACCGCTGGGATCTGCTTTATCCAATCGCCCCCAAGCCATTGCTGGTTTGGCCGAGCGATCGTGATTTCTATGCGACGTATTCGCCCGATTACGTCAGTAATGGCTGGCAGGAATATCAAAAGCTAAAGCGTGTCTACGCGGTAATGGGCCAGAGCGAACACTTGGCGTGGGCCGACACTCCGTTGCCCCATGCGCTGGCATACGACAGCAGGATGCTCGCTTATAACTGGTTCAGACGCTGGTTGAAAGATGATAAGAAGCCTTTGGCTGCTGAGCCGGAAGTAAAACCTGAAGAGGTTTCCACGCTTTGGGCGACAGATTCCGGCAGCGTGGTTCGCTCCTTGAAGAGCGCCACCGCGTTCAGCATAAATCGGGCCAGAACTGTGGAGAGGACGCCGGCCAATCTGGAATCGTTGCTCAACGTCGATCTCAAAAAACCCGTCGCGACTGCGAAGGTGGTCGGGCATGTGCAGAGCCGGAACGTGGCGGTGCAGAATCTAGAGATTCAATCCGATCCCGCTGTTTGGCTGCCCGCATTCGTGATGACTCCCGATGGCGTATCAAGCGACAAGCCCTTGTTGGTTGTTTTAGACGAGCAAGGGAATGACAAGCTCTGGTTCAGCCCCGAAGTGGATCAGATCCTGCCCGGCGATAGCTGCGTAATTTGCTCCGTAGACGTGCGCGGTGTAGGGTCCCTACGGCCCGGATTCGTGGGTGGAGCGGCCGAGTACGAGCTATGGCATGAGCAGGAAGAGAACTATGCCTGGTCTTCGCTAATGCTGGGCAAGCCATTGGTGGGACAAAGAGTGACGGACGTTCTCGCCGCTATTCACTCACTGGCGAGGCATCCTGGCACAGCCGGACGGCCGGTATTTCTGGCGGCCTCGGGCAAGCTGACGGTGCCAGCAATTTTTGCGGCATCGCTGGAATCGTCCATCAAAGGGCTTTACCTGCACAGCGGTCTCGTCTCGTTTGAGAGCGTTGTGCAAAGCGAGACATACAGCCATCCCTTCGCGAATTTCGTTCCGCAACTGCTGAACCACACAGATTTGCCGAATCTGATTGCGGGTCTTGCTCCGCGGAAGGTAGTGATTGCGGGTGCAGTCGACGGAGAAGGATTCGCGGTTGCCGAAGGCAAGCTCACTGAGATGTACTCTGCCGCGCAGAGCGCAGGGAATATAGTCATACAGCCAAAGGGCGAGTGGAGAGCCACAGCCTTGGTCAACTTTGCCAATCGCTAATCCAAACTGCTCATGTTAAACAGAAGAGAATTCAACCTGTTCAGCATCGGGGCGATGCTGCTGCCAAGTGCGTTTGCTTATCAATCGAAGCTTGGCGTGACCACGGATCAAATTGACTTGAACCTGAGTACGGCTCTGAACAATTTTCTGCCCAGGTACGGCTTGCACTGGGCGGAGATTCGGTATGTCACGCTCGGCGGCAAGAAGACTTACGTTTATTCGGGCGCCACTCCTGACCAGCTAAAGCAGATCAGAAAGCAGTTTGATGACGCGGGCGTGAAGCTGTCTGTACTGGACACAGCGATTTATAAGATCACCTTGCCCGGAACCACGCCGGTTGATGATGTGCCTGCCTACGTGGACTCGATACAGAATGATTTCGGCCGCCAATTGGACGAGCTAAAGCGTGCAGCGGATGCGGCGCACATACTGGGCACGAATAGAATCCGCATGTTTACGTTCCGCAGAGTTGCGGACCCGGCGAAGGTATTCAACCGGGTTGTGGATGAGTTGCACAAAGCCCTCAAAACGGCCAGCCAGCACGACATCACTCTGCTGATAGAGAACGAGTACGACTGCAATGTAGGATCAGGCGATGAGATTGCAGCCCTGTTTAAAGCGATTCCAGACCGCCGCCTGATGCACAACTGGGACCCCTGCAATGCATACATCATGGGAGATCAGCCATTCCCTGGGGCTTGGAAAAAGCTGGACCATAGCCGCATCAGCCACATCCACTTGAAGGACGCTTCAGGTAAAGACTGGAAGCCGATTGGGGCGGGAAAAGTGGACCTTACCGGCCAGTTTCAGGCACTCAAGGCTATGAACTACAGCGGCACGTTTTCATTGGAAACACGCTACCAGGGCGAACGCGAAGGCCACTTCGAATCGAGTATCGAATCGATGAATGGCCTCCTCAGCATTTTGAAAAAGATCTAACGGCCTTTTTCAGAATAGTAATTTCAACGCGAGTTGAAGAATGCGCGGTGGTGCGGCGTTAAAAATCTGGCCAAACGTTGGGTCCGCCTGCGTGCGGTCAAGACCTGTACTTCCGTTTGAAGTGTAGAGCTGGAAATTCACGTTGTTGAAGGCGTTGAATGCTTCCAGGCGGAATTGCGCGCTGGCCCTTTCGGCGATGGTGAAGTCTTTCGCCAGAGACAGGTTGGTGTTGAACATGCCAGGGCCGCGCAGAAGATTCTTGCCAATGTTGCCGAACGTTCCGATGGCGTTGGGTTGGAACAGCGAGGTATTGAACCATTGCTGGACCTGGGCGCCATGTGAACGGCTGGAGCTGAGCTGCGCCTGGCTGATTTTGCTGCCGGTGAAGTCGGCGCGGTCCTCATAGATGCCGCTGAGCGAGTTATCGACGCCGCTGTAAACGGTGAAGGGAAAGCCGCTTTGCCAGCTGACAATGCTGCTTAAGCGCCAGCCGTTGATCAAGGTGCCGGTAAGCGCATTTACCTTGAAACGGGGCACCTGATAGGTGCCGGTGAATTTAAACACATTCGGCACATCTTCGTCGGAAAGACCGTAATCGAAGTGCCGGTTGAACGGATTGGTGCTGGAGTTATAGCTTCCTATAGGGGCGAAGTCATCCAGCTCCTTGGAGCGCGTGTAGCTGGTAAGCAGTTGAAAGCCGGAAGAAAACCGCTTTTCCACCGTCAGTTGCAAACCGTTGTAGTTGGAGTTGATGGAAGAATCGATCACGTTGACAAAACCGAAGCTCGGATAAAGCCGCCGCGATTGTTCGTTCGCCACCGTGGAGTTGGGAGTGCCATTGACATTGTTGCCGGGAATGTAAATTGCCGGATTGGCTTCGTAAAGGCCCGATTCCTGGTCGGCCGTGCCGTAAAGGTGCGTTCCTTTGTTGCCGACATAGGCGGCGCGCACCAGCCAGCTCTTCGCAAGCTGCCGCTCCAGAGTAAGATTCCAGGAGTAAATCTCGGGAAGCCGGAAGTTCTTAGCAAAGATCTGCGTGAAAGCCAGCGGCCCCTGCGGGAAGCTGGAGCTGGAGGGAGTGGATTTGTTGATACCGCCGAAATCAGCCGGGAAAGGATTGGCGACACCGGCGCTTCCATAGGGATTGCTGAAATTGACATCCGTCAGGCTGATGATGGGTGCGAACGGCGGAATGCCGACAACATCCTGGAAGGCGACGGTGTTGGGTATGGCGTAATAAACACCCGCTCCTCCCCGAACGCTGGTCTTGCCGTCGGCTGTAAGCTGATAAGCAAAACCGAGCCGGGGTGCGAAATTGGCCGCTTGACTTTGGATGGAAGCATCAGGACAGCCGGCGTCGTGATTGCTGCCGCCGAATAACAGACCGGCCGGAGCATTCGGGAAACGCTTCGATTGCTGACCGGGTGCAAAGCAGCCGACACGTCCCTGACTATCCGTGTAGGGGAACCACGGATCCCAGCGCAACCCGGCGTTGATGACCAGACGCTTATTCACATGCCAGTTGTCCTGGACGAACGAACTCCATTTGACGCCGGTGAAATTAAGATAAAGACCGCCCGCTTGCACGAACTGCGATGCTTGCCCAAGCATGAAGTCGGCTATGTTGTTGCCGGAGAGGTTGTTCGTGAATGAAAAGACGCCGTTCTGCTCATAGTTATTGGCCATAGGAGCGCGAATGCGCAGGGCTTCGCCGCCGAAATGAAGTTCATGGCCGCCATGGATGAAAGTAACGTCTTCGCGATATGTCTGATCGCCTCGATTGAAGGCGCCGTAGTGGTTGGTCTGAATGTTGAAGCCTCCCCCGATGCCGATGGAGAGTTCACAAGGTGTCGTGGCCGCAATCAGAATGCCGGCGGCCGGTGCACAGAACGGAGCGCCGGATAGGGAGCCTCCCACTTGTGAATCCCAGCCAAACCATGTATTGAAGAGCAGGTTGGGGCTTGCGCTATAGGTGTCGGTGACGGCGACGTTTTGCACCCGCACCTGGTTGCCGCTGCTATCAACCTGCAGCAGGTTCGCGTTCGCAATAAATGGCAGCTGAGAGAATTTTGTATTGAAGTACCGGCCCGAAAGCTGATGTTTGCCTCGAATATAGTCCCCTTTGATCATGAACTGGTTATCGCTCTGATGCTGGCTCGGTCCGAGATACGTGACCTCCTGGCCTGAACCGTTGGGAAGCGGAATGGTTTTCAGAAGGAACTGGGACGACGGATTCAGTTGGCTGGCCGGAATTTGATTATTGGCAAATGGAGTGCCGGTTAATGGATTGATCAGTTGCACTCCGGGGAGGTCAGAGAAATTGCCCATGCGTTCCTGTGCCGTGGGCACAAAGGCTATGTTTCCCTGAGGCGAATTTGCGTAGCGTGTGCCCTGGTAGGTGCCAAAGAAAAACAGATGATCTTTCTGGATAGGACCGCCCACACTACCGCCGAATTGATTGCGCTTGATCTGATCCTGTGCGGGAGCGAAGAAGTTGCGGGCGTTCAAATCGCCATTTCGCAGGAATTCGAATACGTCGCCGTGAATTACATTCGTGCCGGATTTACTGACCACATTGACCACTCCGCCAACCGCATTGCCGTATTCTGCACTCATGTTGTCGCCCTGCAAACTGAACTCCTGAATCGCGTCCGGATTCGGGAAGGGAAGGTTGGCGTTGATATAGGTGTCGTTGTAAGCCACACCGTCCATCTGGTAGTTGACACTCTCAGAAAATGTGCCATTGACCTTTGCATATTGCTCGCCCGGATAAGTGCCGCCTTCGCAGTTTGATCCGCAATAGTGAGCCGTGGCATCAGTAGAGCCCGCGGAGAGAAACACCAGGCTCTGAACTTGGCGGCCGTCGAGAGGAAGGTCCACAACCTGGCGCTGGTCCACCACCTGGCTCACGGTGGCCGAGTCAGAGGTAACCACCGGCGTGTCGGCCGTGACGGAGACCTGCTGTGATACAGCTCCGACCATCAGGGACACGGCTTGAGTCGCCGCCTCACTGACTTCCAGGTGGATGCCGGTCTGGACATAAGTAGTGAAGCCGGACTTTTCCACCGTCAGCTTGTAATTGCCGATGGGCAACCGGGCGAACAGGTAAGAGCCGGCGGGCGTTGTGATGACCTTGACGGTAAATCCGGTGTCAACGTTTTGAGCCATCACATTGGCCTCAGGGACAGCAGCGCCCGATTGGTCTACAACGGTTCCGCTTAAGCTGGCGGTGGTGAATTGCGCGGTGATTGTCCCAGAGATTCCACAGATCAAAAGGACAAGCCATAAGAGAGATGCAAGAGTGCGGGACGACTTCGAACTATTCATATTTGGCCTCATAGACTGTTTCCAATGGCGGATTTACAAACTTGCGGGCACAGGCGAGGTGCAGGACTTGCAGAGCGGGATTCGACTTCCTTGGTCGCGACGACAGTAGAGGATGAGACACCCCTTTTTTGGCGCAAGTGCAGTTGCGCGAATAACCTTGTGAGGAGCTTACCGCAACCCGGCTGAGGTGGTCAAGAAATATTTCTGGCAAGCTTCATTTGGATAAACGATCGATTACCCGAAACGTTTGCGTTTGCAGACTGAGAAATATCGGGAAACGTTTCTCAATTTAAACGTGGCTGAACACGAGAGTCTACTATGGCAAGAATGAGAAGCGCCGTGTTGCTCTGTGGTCTTGCCGGCATCCTATCGGCCCAGGTGAGCGAATTTGTTGCCGCAAAAATGCCGTCGCCCTCTTGTCACGCGTCCACGATTGTCGAACTTAAAGGCGGTGATTTGCTGGCCGCTTGGTTTGGCGGAGCCAGGGAAGGTGCGGCCGACGTGGCAATCTGGATGGCCAGGCGGACGATGCAGGGCTGGTCTGAACCTTGGGAGGCGGCGCGTGAGCCCGAGGTCGCCACCTATAACCCGGTCCTTTTCCATTCGGCCGACGGCCTTCTTTGGCTTTATTACAAATTTGGCAAATCGCCGGATACATGGTCGGCGGCCCGCAAATACAGCCACGACGAGGGGCTTACCTGGAGCAAAGTGGAGCATCTGCCCGCCGGTTTGTATGGACCCATTCGAGCAAAGCCGCTGGTACTGGAAGATGGGACGATTCTGAGCGGTACTTCGGTAGAGAGCTATGGCTCGTGGGCTTGTTGGATTGAACGTAGCATGGACAACGGGCGCACTTGGAACCGTATTGGGCCCATTGCCGCATCCCCTTCACTGGCTCACCGTGAGCCGGAACGCGGGCAGCCTCAGGGAATCATTCAACCTTCCCTTGTGAATTTCGAAAAGGGGCACATCCGCTTGTACGCTCGTTCCACCGAAAATATCGGGCGAATTTGCACATCGGATTCATTCGACAACGGCCTCACCTGGAGCGCGGTTCAGGCGACGGATCTCCCCAACCCGAATTCCGGTATTGATGCCGTCAGACTGGGAGATGGACGGCTAGTGATGATCTATAACAACACCACTTCCGGCCGAACGCCTCTGAATCTGGCGGTCAGCGCTAGCGGCGAACGCTGGCATGACTTCTTAAAGCTTGAAACCGCTCCGGGCGAGTACTCCTATCCGGCGTTGATTCAGGCGCGGAATGGAGACTTGCTGATGACCTACACGTGGAACCGGGTGAAGATTCGGTTTGTGCGCTTACCGCTTTCACAAGTCCCGCCATCGGTTCGGTCGCGATAGCGGCGATCAGTCACGGTCTATTTTGTAGCGATACAACGTGCCATCCTTAACAAGAGACAGCGAGGGGTATGGCATAGATGAGCCGGAAAGCGATTTGTAACAATGGCAACTACTCACACCGATAACGAGGAGCTTGAGCGCGTTCCACAAGCGCTAAGTGCCGATGAATTGCGAAGAACGAATGCCTACTGGCATGCTTGCAATTACTTGTGCGCCGGCATGATCTATTTGCGAGCGAATCCTCTTTTGAAGGAACCGCTGCGGCCCGAACACTTCAAAAATAGATTGCTCGGCCATTGGGGTTCTGATCCCGGCCAAACGTTCACCTGGGTTCACTTGAATCGGGTAATTCGCAAGTATGACCTGGACATGATTTATCTTTCCGGTCCAGGACATGGCGCACCCGCGGTTCTGGCTAACTGCTATCTGGAAGGCACTTACTCTGAGGTTTATCCGGAGAAGAGCCAGGACGAAGCCGGCATGCTGAACCTGTTCCGCGCGTTTTCGTTCCCAGGCCAGCTAGGCAGCCACTGCACGCCTGAAGTGCCGGGCTCCATTCACGAAGGCGGCGAGTTGGGTTATAGCGTTTCCCATGCGTTCGGTGCGGCATTTGATAATCCGGACTTGATTGTCAGTGTAGTGGTGGGCGATGGCGAAGCAGAGACGGGACCGCTGGCTACCTCATGGCACTCCAATAAGTTTCTGAATCCCATTCGCGATGGCGCGGTATTGCCGATTCTGCACTTGAACGGCTATAAGATCGCGAATCCAACGCTGTTATCTCGCATTACTTCCGAAGAGTTAGAAGACTTATTCAAAGGCTATGGTTGGACGCCTCATGTGGTCGCAGGCAATGATCCTGAACTGATGCACCAGCAGATGGCCGCCACGGTAGAGGAATGCGTCGTCACCATTCGCAAAATCCAACAGGACGCGCGGCAAAGCGGTAAGGCCGAAAGGCCCAGATGGCCGATGATCATTCTGCGGAGTCCCAAAGGCTGGACTGGTCCCAAGGAAGTAGACGGGCACAAAGTGGAGGACTTCTGGAGAGCTCACCAAGTGCCCGTCTTGGATGTGCAAACCAAGCCTGAACACTTGCATATTGTCGAAGAGTGGATGCGCGGCTATCATCCCGAAGAGTTATTCGATGAAAAAGGGGCCCTGGTCAAGGAGCTAAGAAGCCTGCCGCCGGTAGGTAATCGCCGGATGAGCGCAAATCTGCATGCCAATGGCGGCAAACTCCGAAAGGCCTTGCGGCTCCCGGATTTCCGTGACTATGCCGTGGAGAGTACGCCTCCCGGCAGTAAGGAATTTTCGCCTACTGAAACTTTGGGCAAGTTCTTGCGGGATGTCATGCGTAACAACATGACAAACTTTCGACTGTTTAGTCCCGATGAGAATGCCTCTAACCGTTTCCAGGATGTCTATGCGGCGAGCCTCAAGACCTGGTTGGCGAGTTATAAGCCCGAGGATGCAGACGGCACCGAGATAGCGGTGGACGGCCGGGTAATGGAGATGTTGAGCGAACACACGCTCGAGGGTTGGCTGGAAGGCTATCTGCTCACGGGCCGCCATGGGCTGTTCAACACTTATGAAGCGTTCGTCCACATTATTGACTCCATGTACAACCAGCACGCCAAGTGGTTGGAGAAGTCAAAGGAGGAGCTAGACTGGCGCGCGTCCATATCGTCCTTGAATATCGTCATTTCATCGCTGGTGTGGAGGCAGGACCATAATGGCTTTACTCACCAGGATCCCGGTTTCCTGGATTTGGTCAGTAATAAAAGCGCCGAAGTGACTCGGATTTATTTGCCGCCCGACGCCAATTGCATGCTGAGCGTCGCCGACCATTGCCTGCGTAGTGAGAACTACGTAAATGTCATTGTTTCCGACAAACAGCCACACCTCGCTTATCTGGATATGGATGCCGCCATCATTCACTGCACGAAAGGAATTGGCATCTGGGAGTGGGCCAGTAACGATCAAGGCTGTGAACCGGATGTAGTGGTCGCGAGCGCGGGCGATATTGTCACCGCAGAGGCTCTGGCCGCGGTTGCCATCTTGCGCGAGCAGTTTCCGGATCTGAAGATCCGATACGTGAACGTGGTGGATCTTTACCGGCTGCAACCCAACACCGAGCACCCGCATGGCTTATCCTCGCGCGACTTCGATTCGCTTTTTACGAATGACAAACCGGTAATCTTCAACTTCCACGGCTATCCCTGGCTGATTCATAAATTCACCTACCGCCGCACGAACCACTCCAATCTTCACGTGCGTGGTTACAAAGAGAAGGGCAACATCAACACTCCATTGCAACTGGCGATTCTGAACCAGGTAGACCGCTTCAATCTCGCCATTGACGTGATTGATCGGGTGCCACAGTTACAGCGGACCGCGGCGCACGTCAAAGAATGGCTCCGCGGCCAAATCATAGAGAGTCTGCGTTACGCCGATACCGAAGGCAATGACAAGCTGGAGATTCGCGATTGGAAGTGGCCTTCCTCGCTGAAAAGCTAATTACCCGAAAGAGTTCCAGCAGCATTTTACGCACGTAACCGCTCCAACGAACTGAAGTCCACAGAGTGCAGCTATGGCCTCAGTTCTCAGAGCGGCATTCGGATATTGCTTTCTGGTCTTCATCGTCCGCATTGTGGGCAGAAGACCCGGGAAGCAAATGACCCCGTTTGAAGTGGTTTTGATTTTCTTTATGGGTGGCTTAACTCTCACATCCATGGTGGGAAATGACGCCTCATTCACTAACGCCGTTATTCAAATCATTACCGTTGCAGCGCTGCACTACCTGATTGCGCTAGGGAAAAGCTATTCCCCCAAGTTCGGGCTACTGGTAGATGGAACGCCAATTGTTCTTCTTGCAAAGGGAGAGTGGCGAACCAAGTCAATGCTGGGCATGAGAATCGCGGACGACGACGTCATGGCGGCGGCTCGCGATCAGGGTCTCCGTGACTTGAGCCAAATTGACTACGCCGTCCTTGAGCGTAATGGTGAGATCAGCATCGTGCCTGCGCACGAAGCTTAGGGACTCCTTCATGCCGAAAACTACGCCCATCACAGATTCAGTTCCAAAGGTGAATAATGAGATCGCGGTCGGAGATGATCTGGAATTTCAGTATCGCTGGTGGAAATTTGAGCACGCGGTCTGGATTGTTTTCGTACTGATCGTCATTGCGGATTTGCTCGGCTGCTTTGGTCGTGGCTGGCTGGCAAACGCTGAGTACAAATCTCCGGATGGCCTAACTGACATCCATTACGAACGTGTGGAGCGTTTCAGCACGCCGTCTATTCTCACCATCAACTTCAGTCCAAAGGCGGTGAAGGATGGAGAAATCAAACTATGGGCTAGTGAAGAGGTTGTAAAGCCGCTTGGAAACCAGCGCGTGATTCCCGCCCCCTCTAAATCAGCGCTGTCCCATGCAGGGATCCTTTACACTTTTCCCGCCTCTGCCGTTCCGAGTTCAGTGGAGTTTGCGCTTGAGCCAGCCTCTCCGGGCATTTACCCGGTCCGTTTTCAAGTGGCGGACGCGAAGCCCATCACTTTGAAAATCTACGTAATGCCATAGCCATGTACACGATTGCCCACGCCGTCTTCGGTTATTTCTTTCTGCTGCTCACCGTCAGAGTGTTAAGCCGCCGGCCGGGCGCGCAATTAACTCCTTTCGAGTTCGTGATTGTGTTTCTGATTGGCGGCATCATCATACTCACGACCGCTGGACACGACCACTCAATAACCAATACCGTTTGTGCCGTGCTGTGCGTAGGGCTGCTGCATCGCAGCGTTTCATGGTTCAAGCAAAAATTTCCCGCCATGGGCGCGTGGATTGACGGGACACCGCTGGTCCTGATGAAAGACGGAGAGTGGCAAAGCGAAATTATGAAGCGTATGCGGATGCAAGATACGGACGTGATGGCCGGCGCCCGGTTGAAGGGCCTCAAAGATCTGGACCAGATCAAATACGCCATTCTCGAGCGCAACGGCGCCATCAGCATCATCAAGGCGGAAAAGTAACCCTATGTCTCAAGCCGCCACTCCACGGGCCTCAAAACCGGCAAATAACAAGGACCGCACGGTGGAGGTAGACCTCCCCGCGCGTCTGGATCGCTTGCCCTTCAGCGCCTGGCATCGCAAAATCATCATTGCTCTGGGTACTTCCTGGCTGCTGGATGGATTGCAAGTCACGCTGGCGGGCTCGCTGGCCGGCATCCTGGAGAACAAGAAAACGCTGGGGTTCAGTGATCCGCAAGTCGCTGCGGGCGCTACCGCTTATCTCGGGGGCGCAGTGGTGGGCGCGTTGCTGTTTGGCTACCTGACGGACAGGCTCGGGCGCAGGAAGCTCTTCCTGGTTACGCTGGCAGTTTACTCGCTGGCAACTGCCGCCTCAGCGGTGTCGTGGAACTTCTGGAGCTTCATGATCTTCCGCTTCATTACCGGTTTGGGCATTGGTGGCGAGTATGCCGCTATCAATTCCGCAGTGGACGAACTGATTCCGGGCAAGGTCCGCGGCACGGTTGACCTGATTGTGAACGCTACTTTCTGGGTGGGCGCGGCCGTTGGTAGCTTAGCCTCGCTGGCACTAATGAACGTGGGCGCCGTACCGGTCAACCTGGGCTGGAGATTTGCGTTTGGCATCGCCGCCGTACTCGGGCTTGGGGTACTTTTCCTACGGCTGCGAGTGCCGGAAAGTCCGCGCTGGCTGATGCTGCGAGGTAGAGAGGACGAAGCCGGCAAAATTGTCACTTCCATTGAACAGGACGTGGCCAAGGGCGGCAAGGAACTGCCGAAGCCGGAAGATAAAAAGCTCAAGCTCAGAGTCCGGGATCATACTCCGCTGGGTGAAATTTTCAAGTCAATGTGGAAGGATAACCGGCAGCGCTCTATATTGGCGCTGATCTTGATGATTGGGCAGTCATTCTTCTTCAATGCCGTTTTCTTCACTTATGGTTTGGTGGTGGCAAAATTCTTCCATGTTGCGGCCAACAAACTGCCGCTACACCTGCTGCCGTTTGCCTTGGGCAGCTTCTTCGGCCCCCTGGTGCTTGGAAGACTGTTCGACTCCATTGGGCGAAAGCCGATGATCACCGCTACTTACGGCTTAGCCGGCGTCCTGTTAGTTGCCACCGTGATTCCCTTCGCCACCGGCGTGCTGGATGCCAGGTTACTGGACATCTGCTTCACTGTGATCTTCTTTGTCGCCTCTTCCGCCGCCAGCGCGGCCTATCTGACTGTCAGTGAGATCTTCCCGCTCGAGATTCGCGCGCTTGCCATTGCGGTCTTTTATGCAATTGGCACGTTGATAGGCGGGGTCGGTGCGCCTTACCTGTTTGGCAAACTGATAGCCACCGGCAGCAAATGGAACGTCAGTTACGGTTATTTACTGGGTGCCGCGCTGATGATTGCCGGGGCATTTACCGAATGGCGCGTCGGTGTAGAAGCAGCCGGTAAGTCACTGGAATCCATTTCGCAGCCTCTACAGAGCGAGGGTTAATTGATTACTCCTATAACGAGTGAAGAAGAGTGGCTGCAAACACTCCAGGGAGCCTCCCTGTGGTCGCCTCCCGATAAGCCGACCATCATTATCTCTCCCCATCCGGACGATGAAACGCTAGCCACCGGAGGTCTTATTGCACGGCAACGGAGGCGTGCCGTGCCGGTCGAGGTGGTTGCGGTGACAGATGGAGACGCTGCCTATCCCGACCAAGACCTGGCAGTGAGAAGGCGTGCTGAACAGGAGCAAGCCTTGCAGATTTTGGGCGTGGACGCTTCATCCATAACCCGTCTCGGCCTTCCCGATTCAAAGGTTTCGCAACAGGAGGAGCAGTTAGCAGAGAGCTTAGCCGCGATGATACCGGCCGACAGTCTTGTAGTCGCGCCCTGGTCCCTGGATTGGCATCCTGACCATGAGGCATGCGGACGTGCGGCGGAAATCGCCTGCGCTGCTAAACGAGCCGAACTGGTGTCGTTCCTGTTCTGGACGTGGCATGCGAAGACCCCCGGTGCCCTGCCCTCCCTTGGTGTGAGGCGCTTCGAAGTGGACCCCGCTTTGCAGCATCTGAAGCAAGAGGCACTAAAAGAGCACCGGTCACAGCTGGAACGCGAGGGCGGCGACCCCATACTGCCATTACGGCTGCTGGCGCCCGCCAGACGCTCCTATGAAGTGTATATCTGTGGCGAATAGCTCACCCACTACTTCGGAGGAGTTTTTCGAAGCGAAGTATCGGCGCGACGCCGATCCGTGGAATTTCACCGACAGCGAATATGAGCTATCTCGCTATGCAGCGACTATGGCCGCTCTTGAGGGGCAGCATTTCGAGTGCGCTTTTGAGCCCGGTTGCTCCATCGGGATTTTGACTCGGCAACTGGCAGGGATTTGCGGGCGCGTGGACGCCATCGAGATTTCGATGACAGCAGTCCGGCAGGCACAGGAGCGATGCCGGGATTTAACGAATGTCAACATCCGCCACGGCTCACTGCCGGACGACATACCGGATGCGACTTTGGACCTGATCGTCTTCAGCGAGATTGGCTACTACTTCGAAATCGATGATTTGCGTCAACTGGTGGCCACCTTGGTTGCGCGGCTGACTTCTGGGGGAGTTTTTCTCGCTGTCCACTGGCTAGGCAGTTCGGACGATCACCTGCTTTCGGGTGATGACGTGCACCAGGTGCTGAGTGAAGCCTGGGAGTTGAAGCTGGCAAAGGCGCAGCGGTTTTCCCGGTTCCGGCTTGATAAATGGACACGACGATGATTCCCTGGCACATTGCGGTGGTCATTCCCGCTCGGAATGAGGAAGATCTGCTGCCCCGCTGTCTGAAAAGCGTCCTCATCGCAGTCAGAGCATTGAAGAAATCAGTAACTGCAGATGTGGTGCTGGTCTCCGATAGCTCGACGGACAAGACAGCAGAGATTGCGTCGCGACTGTTGGGTAAGCACGGCAAGGTGGTGCGAACCCAGGCGGGCGCAGTGGGTGTGGCGCGCCGAACAGCGGCGCTGCTGGCCTTGGAACGTTGTAGAGTGCCGTTGAACCGTTGCTGGCTGGCCAATACGGACGCGGATTGCGTTGTGCCCAAACACTGGTTGAGAGAACAACTCAGGCTGGCGGAAACCGGAGTGGAAGCAGTGGCAGGCACGGTTTCTGTGGACAACTTCCAAGACCATAAACCCTGGGTTGAGCTTCGCTTTAAAGCGACCTATCTGGTTCAACCGGACGGCGGGCACAACCATGTTCACGGCGCGAATATTGGAATTCGAGCGGACGCTTACCTGAAGGCGGGCGGGTGGGCAGATTTGACCACGGCCGAAGATCACGATCTCTGGAAGCGTTTATCGATTGCGGGCGCTCGTAAATTCTCCACTTCACGAGTGGAGGTGCAGACCAGCGGCCGCCGAATGGGACGGGCGCCGAGCGGCTTTGCCGATGCTCTGGCGGCGCACAACTAACGTGAGCCTGGAGACCGAGTTACGGCGTCTGCTGGCAGAAGGAAATTTAGAGCTTCCCTTCCCTGGCCGGGGCGAAACCGCCTTGCGCCATCGAAAGTTGGCTTCGTTCGGACGTGCGGATTTAGGGCTGGCTCGATTGGTAGAAGCCCACGTGGATGCGATCGCCATTCTGGCAGAGGCAGGCGCAAAGCCACATTCCGGCCTCTATGGTGTTTGGGCAGCCGAGACGGCTGGCATGAACCTTCGTCTGAACAAGTCCGTTACAGGCATAACGCTTACCGGAAAGAAGATGTTTTGCACCGGAGGAGGATTGCTGGATCGGGCGCTGGTAACCATTTGCGAGCCGGCACACCGGCTGGTGGATGTCAGTCTCCGCGAGTTCCCGGCCACGATTTGCTTTGATTTTGGCGACTGGAAGACCCCGGCATTTGCGGATACACAAACCGCCACGGCCCACTTTTTGGAGACGCCGGTTTCAGTCCACGATCTCATCGGAGAGCCTCACTGGTACCTGGATCGGCCCGGGTTTTGGCACGGAGCCTGCGGTCCGGCAGCCTGCTGGGCTGGCGGAGCCATGGGGTTAGTGGATTATGCCTTGCAGCATCCGCGCAAGGATCCACATGCCCTGGCGCACTTAGGTGCAATGAAAGCCGACGTCTGGGCCTTGCAGTCTTACCTGGAGAGCGCGGGCCGGGAGATTGACGCCCATGCAGACGATCGAAATGCGGCCCAGGAGCGTGCGTTGATGATGCGGCATTTGATTGAGCAGGCGTGTCTGGACATTCTTCAGAGATTGGCCAGAGCCTATGGCCCTCGGCCTCTTGCTTATGACGAGGTGGTCTTGAAGCGCTATCACGAGTTGGAACTGTACATCCGGCAGTGCCACGCTGAGCGAGACCTTGAAGTGATTGGGCGGATGCAAAGCTGATTCGCGTAGCCCTAAATGATTAATCTCTTTGGTGCGCCCGATAAGATTCGAACTTATGACCTCTTGCTCCGGAGGCAAGCGCTCTATCCAGACTGAGCTACGGGCGCAACATTCATCAGTCTAGCGCAAGCTAGGCCCAGGGCGCAGACTCCGAGAGACTAACCGTTCGAATCAAACCCGACAACTATTTCGCCGAAGCTACCTTGCGGTGTGCCGCCTGAGCACCGCCGCCTTCAGAACCGAGCAGCCCCTCAATATTTTTCCGCAGAGCCTCTTCATTCATCAGCTTGTCCCAATTACTGTCCTCGAGTGCCGGTGTCTGATAGTGGATGACGCCTTTGCGATCAATCAGCACCAGTTGCGGAACCACAAACCGTGCATTGCTGAACCCCATGAACGAAACCATGTCCGCCTGAGAAACCCATCCCACCGGAAACGTCGTCTGCTGCTCACGGGCGAAAATCTCCACCAGCAAGTCGGCATTGTCATTAACCGCCACGTCCAGAACCTGAAGCCCTTTCGGGCCATACTCATCCTGGAACTTGCTCATGACATGGGAAGCCGCTTTGCAATGCGGGCAGGTGGTGAAAATGAACTCCAGCGCAACCACTTTGCCCAGATACTGGCTCAAATCCTGCGGCGGCTTACCGGGCATGTTGTAGACCAGTTTCGGCGCAGGCCGCGGGACTTCGACGTCCGCGGCGGGAAGGCTTCCGGATAGCAATGTGAGGGCGGCGAATAAAGCCGCGATTTTGTTGATGCTCATGCCATTATCCAAAAGCTGAGTTTAGCTCAGTAATACTTAACGTCCATCAGCTTCGGCATACCTTCGACGCTCATCACTCGATCGCCAACCAATCTAGCCTCAAAGTATCCGTTATCGCCGGAGCCCTTAATCGCTTCCTTGTTGTTCATGGTTTCGTCCATGTGTTTCCACTTGGAATGAAGCACCTTCTTGTAAGCAGCGAAAAACTGAGCGGCGGTGTTCATTGAATCCCATTGCGACGCATATAAAAGAATGGGACGTTTGCTCTTGCCCAGCGCGATAATTCTGAATTGGCCGCCCCGCAGGTGGCCGGAGATAGGCGGAGCTTTTGCCTCACCTAGGTATTGACGCAGCAGAATTCTGTGGTCAAATTCGCCCATGGAACCCTCCGTAATCTCCCGCTGCTTCTCCCCGCTATCCACTTTCGGAAGTTCCGGCGTAGTGGGCAACTCATGAGCGAAATACTTTTCCGGATGAAAAATCTGCGCCGAATCAACCGGAGGGTCAGTGAAAACTTTCGAAAAAGCCGCTTTGCCAAACTTCTTATAGGCGGCATCGAAGAACGCGGTGCCTTCGGAATAAGGGAAAAGCAGCGACTCCTGAATATAGAGTGGAGAGTTTTTGAGTACCGGATAATCCGCCATGGATGCCTCGCTGGTATCGGCGACAGACTTCACCATGTCGGGAGTCGGCACAGGCGGCTTACCTGACTCCTTGAGTTCATAGGCAATCATCAGCCAGCTCGCTTCGCCTTCAACAACCGCCGTATGGGCCAGATTCTCGTCATCGTTGGCGGGAGAGTCTTCCATAAATTTGTTCAAGTTGAAGTACTGATCTGCCAGGGCATGGCTCAATTCGTGCGCCAGAGTATCGGTTTCGGAGGAAAAAGACGTATCCTCCAGCATGAACAGCTTCTTCTCGTCATAATCATAGAAAGCGGCGGCTTGTTCGGTCAGCAGATCGATTGTTGATCGTTTGAGATCGAAATCCTGGGGGACAAGTCCAAACATCTTTAACGAGATTTCGTCGGCGTAGATCTCGGTCGGCTTGAGTGTCTTTTTGATCCGCTTACCCAGGAACTTTCGCAGTTCGTTCTTAGACATGCGTCCATAAGGAACCGCATGCTTCTCGCTGAGTCCAGTGATTTCTGAAAGCGTTTTAATAATCGAGTCAATCTGGCCGAAAGCCGTGTCGTCTTCCTTCTGTTTGCGTGCTCCCGCGAAGAGGCAATTTATAAATAAGGCCAGAGCAACGACGGGGACGACAACCTTTGGGAACATGAAGAAGTGGCGCGGAAACTAATACTAGACTACAGGGTCTCGCCCGATGGTATTCTGAAGTCGCTCCCCCGCCTTAAGTAACTTCATGGATTTCCTCGCAGGTCTCAATCCGCAACAGCGCGAAGCCGTTGCACACGTAGAAGGTCCTTTATTGCTGTTAGCGGGGGCTGGTAGCGGCAAGACTCGGGTGATTACGCATCGTATCGCTCATCTGATAGAGGCGCATCACACTCCAGGTCCGGCAGTGCTGGCCGTAACTTTTACCAATAAAGCCGCTGATGAGATGAAACAGCGGGTTAATAGCCTGCTCACCGACGCCGCCACTTCCAAGACTCCCTTTGTGGCCACATTCCACTCCTTCTGTGTGCGAATGCTGCGGCGTGATGGCGCTTCGCTGGCGGATGTGCGGCCCGGGTTCACAAAACAGTTCACTATCTACGATGCTGACGATCAGGTAGCGCTGGTGAAATCGATTTTCAAACAACTTGGGCTGGATGAAAAGTTTATGCCGTACCGGGCAGTGCTTTCCAAGATTAGCGGAGCCAAAAGCCAGAACGAAACCCCGCAGGATTGGTACAAAGCGGCGACTGACCCCAAGCTGACCAGACTGGCGAAAATCTACGAATCGTACGAAGAGCGTCTGGTGCAGGCCAACGCTTTGGACTTTGACGATCTGCTGCTGGAGTCAGTCCGGCTGCTGAAGCATGACGCGGCGTTACGGACTCTTCTAAACCGTCGCTTTGAGTTCGTCATGATTGACGAGTATCAGGACACCAACCGCAGCCAGTATGAACTGATGAAGTTGCTGACTGAGGTGCGCAACAACATTTGCGTGGTAGGTGATGAGGATCAGTCGATTTATGGCTGGCGCGGCGCCGATATCCGCAACATTCTGGACTTCGAAAAGGATTACCCGAACACCGTCGTAATCCGCTTGGAGCAGAATTACCGCTCCACGAAGAATATTCTGGAGGCGGCCGGCGCGGTGGTTGCCAATAACAAAGAGCGCAAAGGCAAGCATCTTTGGACTGATTCGTCCGATGGGTCGAAGGTCGGCTACTACGAAGCGCCCGACGGCGAAAATGAAGCGCTGTTTATTGCCGACACCATCGAAAAAATCATTTCGCGGAGTCCGCGCGAACGGGTGGCCGTTCTTTACCGGACCAACTTCCAATCCCGCCAGATTGAAGAAGCGCTGCGGCGCTATGGCCGCAAATATCTGGTGGTCGGCGGATTCAGCTTCTATCAGCGCGCGGAAGTCAAGGATGTGCTGAGTTATCTGAAGGTCTCGGTGAGTCCGCAGGATTCCATTAACCTGCTGCGAATCATCAACACTCCCGCGCGCGGCATCGGCAAGAACACGATTGAGCAGGTTGAGCAGTATGCGTTGCAACAAGGAACCAGCCTGTGGAGCGCGCTGCCCAAAATGCTGGAAGAAAAGGTGTTTCCGGCGCGGGCTGAATCGGCCATCAAGTCCTTTCTCAAACTGATCGAAGATCTTATGGAAAGCGCGCAAACGCGGCCCATCCACGAACTGCTGCGCGACATCCTCGCCAAAACCGGTTACGAAGCGATGCTGAAGGCCGACACCACTCCGGAAGCGGAATCACGGTTGGCCAACCTGGAGGAACTGGTAAACGCGGCGGTGGAAGCCACCGAACGCGGCGAGACGGTGGCAGACTTTCTGGATCATGCTGCTTTGGTGGCAGACGCCGACAGCGTGGATGAGCAGGCCGCGGTTTCTTTGCTTACCATCCACAATGCGAAGGGACTGGAATTCCCGAATGTCTTCCTGGCCGGGATGGAAGAGGGATTGTTCCCGCATAGCCGGTCTTTGCTCTCCGAAGCCGCTATGGAGGAAGAGCGTCGTCTGTGCTACGTGGGTATGACCCGAGCCGAGAAGCGGCTGTATCTCACTTGGGCACGCTATCGCCGCAGATTCGGTGGCGGACAGCCGGAAGTCTGTTTGCCCTCCAGATTTCTGAACGAAGTACCGGCAGGACTGCGCGAGCGATTGTCACCGCATAGCCAGCCCAAGGTTGACGAAGTTGATCTGTTTTCTGAACAGTACGAGGTGCGCGATGCGGCCAAGAAAAACATGTATAACGGCCGCACGTACAATTCGGTGGACAACATCGCCCAGTTCTTCGCGGAGCGCGGTATGCCCCCGCCGTCGGGCTTAGTGAAACGGCCGGAAGCGCCCAAGGCTGCGGCTCCTTTGGCCACTCCGCCGGCCGCGCCTTCGAAAGAACAGCCGGCCACGCCTTGGCAGGGGCAAGCGCCACGCCCGCCAGCGCAACCGGCAAAACCGCCGGCCGCGCCCGTTTCCACTCCCGTCGCTGGGAGCACTGGATTGGCTAAGCGTCCGCCAGCCTTCGCTGCCAGAAGCAGCGCGAAAAAACCCGCAGGATTTGTGTCCGGAGCAGTGATTCAGCACCCGAAATATGGCCGCGGAACCGTTTTGCGGCGCGAAGGCGATGGCGAAGATGCGAAACTAACTATTAGCTTCCCTGGTCACGGGCTGAAGAAAATTGTGGAAAGATTTGCAGGAATTAGAGTAGACGAATGAATACGAAGCACGTAGAAGATAGAGACGAACGTAAAAAGCTGAAGCGCGAAGCCCGGAAAAAGGCCGCTCCCAAGGCAAAGCGGGACGCAACAGTAGCGCGCGGATCTGAAAAGCGTAAAGTCAAGAAGATTTCCAAGGGTCAGACTCGCAAACGGTAAGGGGTATTGCGGGTCCTCCCAAATCAGCTGAGGATGGGTCATGGATGAAGGTCTGAAGAGTTATCTCCAGAACATGGAGCAACGACCCGGACAGGGACTGCATGAATCTGCGCAACAGCTGGTCGGGCAGGTTGATTGAAAGATTCAGGAATCAGAGCACCGCATTGTTGGGCTACTCGACCAAACAGAGCAGCACCTGATCGAGCGGCTCAACCAAAGCGTCCAGGATTCGGAGCAGCGGCTTTTAGTCCAGCTTGACCAAAAAATCCAAGAGGTCGAGAAGCGACTGCTTCGTGGCTTTGAAGCGTTTTCGCTCGGTCAGACAATGAGGGTGAGAAAGGTCGAAGAGAATCAAGCAAGCCTGACGCGTCCATGAGCGGCCGGGTTGTAATCCTTCAGGCTCGCCCGCTACAGATTGAACTCCGCTTGGATCAGGTAGTGGAACCAATCCGCCCTTAAGCCTTAGTAGCCCCGGTCTTGATGCTTCTTATAGACCTGCCCGGCGTCGAAATGGTAAACCCAATCCGCTCCATAGCAGATGGCACATAAGCGTTCCGCATAAACCAGCGCCAGACGTTGCCCGTCATCAGGTTTTCGGTACTCAATAAACTGATACCGACATCGATGCCGATCACATCCTGATTGACCCAGAGCTTCGGCTTTGGCCAATCAGGATTGAACGCATCGGTAAAGCCATATTTCTGGTAAATCTTCTCGCCATAGAGGCTTTGCATCTGGCGCAAAACCGGCAGGCAAATCTCTGCCGAAAACATTAGCGATCCCGCAGCAGCGCAAGGTACCAGCGTTCCGTTAATAGGTCCGGCATAGGGCGGACCACCCCAGTTCACATACCCTGTAGGACTGTCTGAAACCGTGATTCCCCACATATCGGGACCGTAATCGGAGTACCGGTTCTGTAGGCTTATGCAGAAATCTCTATGCGCGTAAGTCGCAATCTGCGAATTCTCAAAGTAGTCGATATAACTGGGGTCGCCATCCTTCTGGTGCCGAAAATCGACCCACGCGTGTGAAAACTGATGAGTAAACAACGGGCCGCCGCTGATGAACTTCCAGCTCCCGTAGCTGACTTCCGGACGAATCCATGCATACCAGCTGTCCACCGGGATCGAATGCCGGGGCGATCCTATCGCCATCAGATACAGAATTGTGGCCTCGCTGTATTCAGACCATCGCGAGTTGATAAACCCGGAGCCCGGAAACACGCCATGGCTCAGAATCAGCGGACTCCCATTCAGCATCCACGTGAAGTCCACCCGTTCGAAAATATCCTTCGCCAGGGTGTGAATCTCGCGGTCCTTCTCGAAATAGCCTTGCGCGGTAAGAACTCCGGCCAGCAGCAAAGCAGTATCAATGCTGGAGATCTCGGAATTCAGCCTGCGCTGCCCATTGGAAGCATCCATGAAATGGTAGAAAAAGCCATGATCGTGAAACGCGTGAGCCCAAAGGAAACGAAGCGTACTCAGAACCCGCAACCGGGCTTGTTCCTTCGTCAACCAGCCGTGCTCCGCGCCAATGCAGAACGCCGTCAACCCGAAACCGGTGGCTGCGGTGCTGGCCACATTGGTATTCGCTGAGCCGTCCATGCGGGCGCGGTCGAGCACTAAGCCAGTGCGCGGATTCCAGTGATCGATAAAGTACTGAAAAGACCGGTGCGCCAGATCTTCCAGGAACTTCTTGTCTTCCGGCTTTAGAACCGTAGGCTTAGGAGTAAAAACCGAGGATGCTGGCAAGGCGCTTCCTGCCGCGAATGTGCCAAGCGCGCCCATCAGAATTTGACGCCTGGTGACAAGGTTGTTAATTCTAGCTGTCTTCCCGCTATACTGTCGCATTAACAGATGAACCAACTGTGGCGTACCAAGAACATTGACGAGATGCTGGAGGATGCCGAAAGGACCGGTAAGCGCCTCAAAAGAACCTTGGGGCCTTGGAGTCTAATAGCATTTGGCATCGGCGCAGTAATCGGCGGGGGAATCTTCACGGTAACAGGAACCGCGGCCGCAGGGCAACATATGGCGGTCCCTTCCATTGTGCATGCTCCGCTGCTGGATCTGATTTTGCACGGCAGCCACACCACCTCTATCATTGGACGTCCCGGAGCCGGCCCGGGGCTCACCCTTTCGTTCATTTTGGTGGCAATCACCTGTGGTTTTGCCGCGCTTTGCTACGCCGAACTGGCCTCCATGATTCCCATCGCCGGTAGTGCTTACACGTATGCGTATACAGCGCTTGGCGAAATCTTCGCCTGGATTATCGGCTGGGATCTGATTCTGGAGTATGCGGTCTCCAATATGTCGGTGGCGGTAGGCTTTTCCGCCTATTTCAACGTCATGTGCGACTACATATTCGGGATGCACCTGCCCACTTATCTCTCTGAACCGGCCATTGTCGAGGGCAAATTCACTCACAGTATCTTCAACTTACCAGCTTTCCTGATCGTTATGGCGCTCAGTTGGATTCTGGTCCGCGGGGTCAAGGAAAGCGCCGGCGCCAACAACGTAATGGTGACCATAAAACTGGCAGCGGTCCTGCTGTTCATTTTCGGGGCCGCTCATGCGGTAACGGCAAAGAATCTGCATCCCTTCCTGCCGAATGGCTTTCCCGGCGTGCTCAGTGGCGCGGCCATCGTGTTCTTCACTTTCATCGGGTTCGATTCCGTCTCCACCGCCGCTGAGGAATGTGAGCGCCCACAACGCAACATGCCCATCGGCATTGTCGGAACGCTGGTGGTTTGCGGCCTGCTGTACACTTCCGTTGCGCTGGTGCTCACCGGGATTGTGAATTGGAAAACCCTCGACAATGCGGCGCCGGTCGCCAATGCCTTGGCCGCCATTGGCATGAATAAACTACGCTTTACCGTAACGGTGGGTGCGCTATTGGGCATGCTTTCTTCGCTTCTGGTTTATCAATATGGGCAGGCGCGCATCTGGTTTGCCATGTCGCGCGACCGCCTGTTGCCGGATCTCTTCTCGCGCGTTCACAAGCGTTACAGCACCCCGCATATCAGCACCTGGATCGCAGGGCTGGCCGTCGGCATTCCGGCTGGCATTTGGGATATCGGAACGCTGGCCGATCTTTCGAACATCGGGACCTTATTCGCGTTCATCATCGTATCCGTAGGTGTGGTCATTTTGCGGCGCAAGCAACCAGAACGCATCCGGTCCTTCCGAGTACCTTTTTCACCGTGGACACCTGCTCTCTCCGTAATCTGTTGCTTAGGGCTCATGCTGAGCCTGCCGCTCGAAACCTGGATTCGCTTTTTCGTTTGGCTGGCGATTGGCTTGTTGATTTACGTCGGGTACAGCCGGAAGAGAAGCCCGATGCATGAGCCTGTTCCGCAACCTGCCTTACGGCAATGAAAAAGCCGATCTTTCTACTGACCCTCTTGGGTTTGTTGCTGACTCTTTCTCTCGCCTCCCAGGTCCCCTATTCAGCCTTCATATGGCACTTGGACACAACCGGGGTCACTCAAGAGCCGTTCACAAAGGGGTTCTACACTAACGTCGTTGACACGGTCTCGCCTGCCTACGCGGGAAGTGGCCTGAAGCCGGGAGACGTCATTCAACGTATCAACGGTGTAGCCCTGGCGGGAGACCTCCAATTTGCACACATACTGACGGACGGAAAGCCAAATCAGACAGTCACTCTTAACATTCTTCGAACCGTCAACGGCCAAGTCGAACCGCGCGTCATCGTCTTGCGGCTGCAGCCGATCACATCACAAGCAAGTGACTGGCTACTAACAGTGGTCAGCTTGGTGATTCTGCCCATCATCTGTCTTCTGGTGGGCTTCTACGTGGCGTTTGCCAGACCCGCTGATCCGCTGGCTTGGATCACCATGGCCATGCTCTCATCGTTCAGCCAGTCCCTTTGCAGCACATCGGTGTTGCTGGGAGATCCGTGGCGATCGCTGTTCTTTGTCTATCATTCGTGCCTCAGTCAGTCATGGCCCTTATGGATGGTGCTGTTTGCGTTCTATTTTCCAACGCCCCTTCCCTCTATCGTCCGCAAACCGTGGATAGGATGGCTGCTCGCAATACCCGCCTTCTCCCTTGCGGCTCTGGGTATCTACGGAAACTTTGAACGCGTGAATAACCTGCAAGCCATTGCCTGGCTGGGCAGGCTACAGATGCGAGGGCAACCCTACGTCACTGTGCTTTTTACCGTCTACGTTTTCGCCTTCTTCCAGTTGCTGGTGACAAAGCGCAGACTGCTGACTCACCCGGATGCCAAGCGCCGGTTGCGCTTGATGATCACCGGATGCTCAGTGGCTCTCGGACCCACCTTAGCTGTAGTCTTCGCCGAGCTGGGCTGGACGCCAAAGCCGCCGGCGTGGTTAGAGGCATTGTGCCTTTCCTCGTTGATCCTGTTCCCCATCACCATGGCGTATGTGATCGTCGTACAGCGCGCTATGGACGTACGCATGGTGATTCGTAGTGGCGTTCAATATGCGTTCGCCACCGCGGGAATTCGCATTCTGCAGATTGGGATCGTGGTCGGTGTCCTCACCGCAACCGCAACCTACGCGCAAAAGGCAAATCACACAATCGCCGAGATCCTGATTGTTGCCGCTGGGATTGGCCTGTTTCTCTTAGTCGGACACCTGGCCCGACGCGGGCGCGAATGGATGGACCGGTTGTTCTTCCGGGAAGCTTACAACTCAGAGAAGATTTTGACGGATTTGAGCAGCTCCGTCGCTGGCATTCGCGACGTAAAATTGCTCTTGGAAACGGTGACGAAACGCATTTCCGAGTCGCTCCACGTTTCCAGAATCGCGGTGTTCCTGGAAAGCAACGGCGCCTATCGCCCAGCCTATGCGCTAGGTCCCATTCCGTCTTTAGAAAGGACCGAGTTCAAGCCCGAAAGAGGTGTGGTTAGCTTCCTGAAGCGGCAGCAGGCGCCGTCTAAGGTCTTCTTCGGAGACCCCCAAAACTGGGTGCATGGCGCGCCTCCTTTCGAACAGCAAACTTTACAGGAATTGGACACACAAGTGCTACTGCCTCTGGCGCTGAAAAGTAGGCTTTTGGGCATCATCAGCTTGGGCGGCAAGCGATCGGAAGAGCCTTATTCGCGAGGGGATTTGCAATTACTCGCGGCCGTGGCATCGCAAGCCGGTCTGGCGCTGGAGAACGCCGAACTGACCGAAAGTATTCGGCGCGAGATCGCCCAGCGCGAGCGGCTCGATCGCGAATTGGAGATTGCGCGCGAAGTGCAACAGCGGCTGTTCCCGCAGCAACTGCCAAAGGTGAAAGGTCTTGATTTCGCCGGATACTGCCGCCCTGCGGAAGGCGTCGGCGGCGATTATTACGACTTTATTCATCTGCCCGATGGCTGTTTGGGAATTGCCGTAGGGGACGTATCCGGCAAAGGCATTGCGGCCGCGCTGATGATGGCCAGCCTGCAGGCGTCGCTTCGCGGACAGACCATTAAACCGTGCGAGACCTTGTCGGAAATGATCCAGCACATCAATCGGCTGGTCTACGAAGCGTCGGCCAACAACCGCTACGCCACATTTTTTTACGCTCAATACAACCCGCTGACGATGATGATGCGTTATGTGAATGCCGGTCACAATCCTCCGATTCTGTGGCGTCGATCGGGCGAGACAAATGAGTTTATCCGCCTGGAAGAGGGCGGGACCGTGGTTGGTCTGTTCCCCGATTTTCCTTACCGCGAGGGCCGAATTCAGATGATGAACGGTGACGTAGTCGTCGCGTTCACCGACGGTATCAGCGAGGCAATGAACCACTTGGATGAGGAATATAGTGAAGAAGAGCTGATGGCTGTGGTGCCGACCTTGCGGGCGCGAACCGCAGCTGAAGCCATCACCCGAATTCTCGTGCAGGTGGACCAGTTCACGGCGGGCGCCAAGCAGCACGACGACATGACCCTCGTCGTGATTCGCGTTCAATAGGTTGGTTTGCCGCCTGGCATTTGCGAGAATCAAGGCAGGTGAGTCAACCAAACCAGTTCAACGCTAGCCATCGTCGGCCCCATAGCGGCAAGAGTTGGTCCCACCGGCTGGAGGAAGCTCCCGAGACTGCCCGATTTTTGCGCCGCGCAGCCCCTGCTTTCTTCCGCGAAATATCCAAAGAGTACTCTCGCCAGTCGGAACCCGCACCGCTCCGCCCGCAGCTCCAGGATTGGCCTGATACCGGCATCCATGCCGCGTGGCTGGGCCACACTACGGTCCTTGTTAAGGTTGACGGATTTACTATCCTGACTGACCCGGTTTTCAGTCCGCGTGTTGGCATCAATCTGGGCCCCATGACCCTCGGAATCAAGCGCCTGGTGGAACCGGCCCTCACTCTCACCGAACTCCCTCACATTGATTTGATTGTGCTTTCTCATGCGCACATGGACCACTTTGACCTTCCCACCTTACGCGGTTTGGAACACCAAAGGACAAAAGTAGTCACCGCCTGCCAGACTTCTGATCTGCTGCGGGTCAGGCGGTATGAGAAGGTCTCGGAACTCGCCTGGGATCATCGAGTGCAGATGGGCCCCGCCAGTGTTCTTGGCTTTCGGGTGGAGCATTGGGGCGCGCGCATGCGGAGCGACCGGTACCGCGGCTTCAACGGTTATCTCATCGAGTTAGGCCGCCACCGGATTCTATTTGGCGGCGACACCGCCTATACCGACGCCTTCAAAGCTTTAAAAACCCGTCAACCGGTGGATTTAGCGATCATGCCGGTAGGCGCCTACGATCCCTGGATTCGCGTGCATTGCAATCCCGAGGAAGCTTGGGCCATGGCTAACCATGCGGGGGCAGAGTTTGTGCTGCCGGTGCATCATCAGACATTTCAATTGAGCCGCGAACCCTACCTGGAGCCGATTGAGCGCATTCTAAACGCCGCCGGCAATAGCCGGGATCGAGTTGCTCTCCAGGCTATTGGCGGTGAGTTTCACCTCTCGAAGTAAATCGAAGTCTTACTGCTGCGGATGGGCAGGGGCAGGTTCGCTGCTGGCCGTTGGCGCCGCGGTCACATTCGCCACAGGCTGTTGAGCGGGGGCATTCGGACTCCAGTCTTCCCGCGTCAGGTGAAGCATGAATGGCGTGACTTCGAAGGGCAGCTTTTCTTTTGCCGTTGCCAGCACGATGCTCTGCGGCGGAATCAGGCGGAGTTGATCGGACCACGGGTCCATCTTGATGCGCGAACCCAGGGGAAGCGCGGAGATCTGGCTCTTATCCCGAATCTTCAGTTCCGGAGCAGCGTCCATCAATCCGGCCATTCGCAGATCCTTCTTCTTGTCGCTCATTTTGTTGCCGAGTAAAGGCCGAATAAGATGCGGAACATCGTCGCTGCGGGCCGACAGCATTCGTAGGAACAAGCCCACCTTTGGCAAATTGGGAGCGTACGGCGAGTTCTTCAGCAATTCCATTGCTTTGGCGTCAGCCGCCTTTTCTTCTTCTTCCGTGCGGGCAATCTTAATCTTCTTCAAAACCGACGGATCATCAAATAGCAAACGGTCGGCGAAAGCGTACTTGGTGTCAACCGAGTGACCGAGCACAACGTGAGCTAATTCATGCGCCAGAACCGCCGCCAATGACGACTCATCCGGCGTTACATCAATCAGGCCTCGGCTGATAAGTATCGTGTGATTAACCGCTACGGATTCCAGCGGCGTGGTCAGCAGAACGCGTGCATGAACCTGTGGATCCAGATTGATGTTATTGGTGACCATCAAATTGTTCAACACGGTGTCAAGTACCTGGTCCACCTGACCCTCTGGCGAGACAAGCCCGGCTCGCTGTAGCCGGTCGATAATGTTGGCCGATGCCTGCTCGTTAAACAAGCGGTTTTCTTGTAAGGGAGAATTTTCCGTGGCCGAAGCCGTCTCGTCTTTCACTCCTTGCGGGATATCAACCGTCAGGTTTGCGAACGCCTGGTCGGCACGCTCGCGGGCGCGCTCGTAATCCCAGAGCCGCGTTTGAGCCCGCATCGGCGATGTTTTCACGGGGCCGAATCTATACCCCTCATCCTGGGCAAAAATAAAGGAAGGCAGCCACAATGCGCCCGTATTTACACGCCAGGAGTCAAAATGCGAGAACTGGTGCGATTGATTCGGCTGATACCGGCCGTTAAAGCGAACAATGTTGTAATCGTGGTCCTCAATCCACAAGCGACCCTCAAAGCGGCGCTTGCCCGCGCCCTTGCCCGCCTTAATGTCCACCACCAGACATCGAACGTCGCCAAGAAACTCACGGCGAACATACTCAAAGTCATAGTGGGTCCGGTCCAGATTCGCCACATCCAGGAACATTTCATCAGCAAACCCGCCGGCGTTGTATTCGGTGGTAAAAACTCCCTTAATGAACTGGGCAAAGCTCCCCAGCTTGGGCTGCGGAAGAAAAGACTTGTCCACAATGCCCTTCTTCATATCCAATTGGCCCAGGAAATAGAAGTCGTTCTTCGGAACAAAGCCAAGATCGCCATCCACCTTCAGCTCCTGGACATAGGTTTCAATCACCGGCTCTTTGTCGGCCAGGCGCTTCTCCAGGATGTGCTCGTTATTGATCGCCCGATCAATGGCTTCGTCAAAATTTCGCGCCGGAGACGCCTGATCCTCAACCGCGGCAGCCGAAGGCGTTGCAGCCGGAGCCTGTTGTGCCGGTAGCACTGGGCCTACGACCAATAGACCGGCGCACAACAACAATGGCAGAGTAAATGACTGAAGGAATCCCGATATTTGTTCTGATTTTGAAGGCATTTATAAACTCTTTGCGAAAGAACCGCCGGACACCGCTAAGTCAGCTCAAACGTGATGCTAATGGTCGCGTTCATATCAACGGGCGCACCGCTTTTCGTGGCCGGCTTGAATCGAACCTGAGTGGCTGCCTGTTGGGCAGCTTCATCCAAGCCATGCCCTAGCCCTTTGATCACTCGGACAACTCTAACCGCCCCGCTCGCCTGAAACACAACTTCCAATTGAACCTGTCCTTCAAGTCCCATTGTGCGGGCTTCTGACGAGTAAGACGGTTTGGGCTTAAATAAAATTTCCACTGGCGTAAAAGCTGCCGGAGCAGCCGCCACATCCCTGCGCGGACCGGCCGCTGCAGACACGGTATCCCCGAAGCCCGAAGAGCGAACCGCGCCGGCGCCATGACCATTTCCACCGGCCGCACCGCCCGCTACGCCGTCCCCGAAGCCGGCTGTGTGAACAACCCCGGCGCTTCGACCACTGAGGCCGCTAGACGCATCGGAAACGGCGCCGAACCCGGACTGCTTCACGCTGCCGGCGTCTGATCGGCCGCCGCCTCCGGTTTGCCCGTTGCCCAGCGGACTCTCGAACGAACCCACTTTGGCCATCAGCACCGGAGCTTTCGAATTGTCGTTCGGATGCAAACCGCGCGGATCGCCAAATCCCCCGACAACTACCTGCTTTTGAACGGGTGCGGCCTTAGCCAGCTCAGTCGCCTGAAACACACCCGTCTTCACCACAGGTTTCGGTGGTGGAGGCAAATCGGGTTTTACGTCAGCCATAATTTTGGGCTCAGGCGTTGTTGGGTGAACTACCGGCGGCGGCTCGACCTTGGCTACCGGCTTGGGTTGTGGAATGGGAGGCGGAATCACCGGGGGAGCAATCTTTACCGGTTGAGGAGCGGGAGGAATCACCAGCTTCGCGACATGCGGCAGTCGCGGAGCCTCAATTTTCGGATGGTAGACCGGAATGACAGGGGCAATCAGTGTGACATGGTCAGACACTGGCTTGCGCAGCACCTCCGCCGCCGGGAACGTAATCAGAAAGGCAGCGGCAATGATAACAACATGCACAGCGCCGCTGGTAATATGATTCCGCCAGCTTCGTTCAACTACAGCAGTGTTAAAAAGACTTCTTGCGACGACTTTACTCATTTAGGTGCCTCAAGCAGGGGCAAGCTTCCGAGATATGACGCATCCGGACCGGAAAAATGATCTTTTCTTCTTGACCTCATGATAGCGAAATTGTTGCAAAAGAAAGGGTTTTAATATTAACCAAGAATGTGTAATACGGATTTAAAAGGGCGTGCACTCATGCGAACGAGCGATTAGGAATTAAGTGTTGCAAAAACGCGGAGGTGTATGAACAAGGTAGTCGTAAGAACATCCTCGACCATCCGAAGCTGATACCATCATAGCGAAAAATTGGGCCACTAGGCGCCACGGGACCTGTCGGTGTTTACTAGGGCGCTGTCATACGTTTGAATCTTGGCGTCCGAAGCTCAGACACCCGACTGATATACTTTTGTTGAGTCTGCACCGGCTGGAGTGGCGGAACTGGCAGACGCACGGGACTCAAAATCCCGCGACCTTCACTGGTCATGTGGGTTCGACCCCCACCTCCAGCACCAAATTCTTTTCGACAATTGGGGTCATTGGAGTTCCTCCTTGGCCACTTATACCCGTCGTCGGTATGTTGGAGCCTCCGGGTCTACGCCAAAGATGGGGGCTCGCCGGATCCCAAGCTGATTACCAGCACAATATCCCAACTTGCAAGCGGTAGTTGCTGAGGTTGCAAAGCCGAAAGCCCTCCGTAATGCCGTTGCTGCCCTAAACAGCGAAGAGTCTTTGGTAAAAATCTGGGCTAATCAAAAGGCGTAGCACTTGGGGCCAGGATTTTCGATTTCTGAGAAGTTGGGGCAAGAAGAGCACGCGCCGGCTGAATAGGGCCAGTAGAAAGTAAGAAGGATCTGCAAAGCGCAACCATCGATGCTGGTTCAACAACAAACGGCGTTGCCACCGTATCTCCCGAAGTGGAGTGAGCGCGAACTCGGGAACTTCGATGTCGTAAAAATGCCTCGCGTGCTTCAGATGAAGGGCCAACGTGCCTAATTCGCCGGCCTGGGAATACGCATCGGCAATGGCGTTCCAATCTATTGAGACGCCAAATCGAGTTTGCAGCAAGCGCAGATCATGGATGGCGCGAACAGGCGGGAAAATACGCTGCGGATAAGGATGAAGCAACTGGGAATGGAGGATGAGGTGGGTGACCAGATGCGACGGATCAGGAATCAACAGCGTGGCGCCTTGGGCAGTTAACGGCTGCGCACGATGGAAGATATCGGTTGCCGGCAGGAGACGCTCGCATACGCCGAGTCCGACGCGTTCGTGGAGTTCAATGGTGGGATGTCCCGCGCGGTTGATGGGAGGGTGGTGATGGCGCACGTAATCGGACCGGCAGCCGCTAGTTTCCGCGTAGCCGTTATCCAAAAGGTGCGCCACAGCGCGAGGGAGCAGCGGCGCAGGCACCAGAAGATCAATGTCGAGCAGGTAGCGCGAGGCGGGGTTTGGATAAACATCGGTAAGGAGATAAGCCAGACCTTTCAGCGCTACAGGCTGAATGCCTATCCTATTCAACAGACGCGTCAAATGAAATGCTTCACTTAAGATCTCTTTATTGCGCTCGCCATTCAGCGCCTCTGTCACGTTGAATACGTCGAGGATCTCAAGGGGAATCCGGCTGGCAATTTGAAGTCTCCGTGCCTGCTCGGACAGCGCCGGCAGAACTAGTTCACGAGCGCCTTCCTCCACCAACTCAAACCAATCCGCATCTTGGCTGTCGAGTTGTTTGGACACGTGGTCTGGATTTCGCGAGAAAAAGGCCGTTAGCATTTTGACGAACGCGATCAAGCGACTGCAACAAAATAGTCCTGCTTAAATAATAGCCGTACCAGGAGCCGCGTCCATCGGCCCAAGATTGATTACGGTAGTGTTCCGAGCACTGCTCACTTCACTTCGTGTGAGAACTAGGTTGAAAAACTTGGGTCCTTCAGAAGGCGAAAGACCCAAGTGCGAATAGGATATTAGCGGTTTCCCGTCACGGGCGCCGAGGGGTTTCCGGCAGTGGCACTGAAGGTTACAGTCGCCGAAGATATCGCGTTGATCGGGCCGCTGAAGACAAACGGGATGGTCAGCGAGAATCTACCGCCATACTGCTGGCCTGCAGAGCTTGAGAACCAGTCGGCAGAGATCTTGGAGACGTCTATAACGAATGTCGACTGACCGACGATTGTGTCGCCGGACGCGGGATTAATGGTTATGGCTACCGTTGAAGCGGAACGCGTGGCGCTCGTTGCCACTAGCTCCAGGTCAAAACCCGTGGAGGTGACGTTGGTGAACTGAACACTCCCGGCTTCGATAACCGGAGTAGCGGGGGGAACCACCAAGGATGTAGTGGCTTCCGTCACCCCATTGGCAGTTATAGTCAGGTCGATAGTGCCGGCCACGGTCCCGACGTTGAACGCCGGAATGTTCACGGTTGTGGTTCCGGCCGGGATGGTGAAGTTGTAAGTGAGGCCGGTTCCGTTTCCGGAACTATCCACGAACTGCATGGCGGGATCCACATAGGATGCAGGCGTGTTCATTAGCAGATCGCTTTGCTTAAAGGTCAGCGTTGCGGTGGCGGAAACAGCCTCGGTAAGGGTTTGATTCGCGGTGAGCGTTAAACCGGAAGCGGCGGCGCCTGGATCTACCGAATTGGGCGGATTACTCAACGTGAATAGTGAGCCTCCGCCGCTGGTCACGGACCCGTACTGAACGGTGAGTGTGCTGGTCTGGGTGGCCGTCATAACTGGCACGCTGGAGTCGGTGGCCTGAACGGTTATTGTCGACGAGCCCAGAGCTGTGGGAGTACCAGTAATGCCGCCGGATGTTGGGTCCAGGCTCAAGCCGGCTGGCAACGAACCGGACGTGATGGAGAAGGTATACGGCGGCGTGCCGGTTCCGGAGGCGCTGCAAGAGCCGGAATAAGTGGTGTACAAGTAAGCGGTTGGATTGCTGCAGGTGATGGCCAGCGGCGTCGGACTGACCGCAAAGGTGTAGGTAGTCTGGCCGGTTTCCTGAGGTGACGAGCTGTCTGTCACCACAATGGCGAAGGTGAATGTGCCGGCAGTGGTGAGGGTGCCGGAAAGTGCGCCTGTGCTGGCCTCTAAGCTGACGCCGGGCGGAGGATTGCCGGTGGCGCTGAATGTGTAGGGCGGGGTTCCCTGCGTGGCCGTGCAGCTACCAGAGAACGCAGAGCCGTTCTGCAAGGGGCTGGCCGGCAGGGTGCAAGTCACGGTGGGCCCGAGGATGAAACTCAGACGTCCGATCTTTGAAAGGTTGCTTTCGGTGAACCAGATGGAACCATCCGGACCGGTCGCGATACCGGTGGCGCCGCTGTTGGCGTCCGAGATTGGAATTTCGGTCAGGACACCGAAGATGGTCAGGCGGCCGATTTTATTGGCGGTGGGCTCGGTAAAGTAGAGCGCGCCGTCGGGTCCGACCGTAATGGATTGAGGGGCAGACGAGACAGGGACTTCTGAGATGTTGCCCTTCAGGTCGATGCGGCCGATTTTTTGAGCGCCGTATTCCGTGAACCAGAATGCATTGTCCGGACCTTCCACAATGCCGGTGGGCAAGCTGTTGGAAGTGGGTATCGAGAAATCCGCTTTTACGGTTCCATCCTCGGAGAGGATGCCGATCTTGTTGGCGGCGGGCTCCGTGAAGACAATCAGGTTGGTCGAACCCACAGTAATACCGGCGGGAGCACTGGAGGGTGTCGGCGTTGGGATTTCGATGAGGTTGCCGTGAGCGTCCACATGGGCGATCTGGCTGGCGGCGCCCTCCGTGAACCAAACGGCGCCGTCTGGTGCGGCCGTCAGTTGCGCTGGACCGGAGCTTGCAGTCGCCGGGATGAAGCTCAACTGCGAGGAGAGATCCGCCGCCACTTCACCAACCGCGTTGCCGTCTCGTTGCGCAACCCAGAGTTCGCCGTCGGGGCCGGTGGTGATGTCGCCGCCGGTTGCGAGCTCAAAGCTGCTTAAATTCGTCGTGGTCAGCGCATTGGCGGCGGCGGTGGTGGTGATGACGCCGCCCGTTGTGATGCGCCCGATGAGGTTTCCGCCGGTCTGATCCAGTGTGGTAAACCACATGGCTCCATCAGGGCCGGCGGTGATTCCATTGGCCCCGCTCGCATTCGGCAGGGCGTACGAAGTGAAGTTCTGCACCAGCGCGGCGGAGATAGTTCCTGAGTAGGTCTGGGTTGCGGTGGCGCTGGCAGCGTCTGTCACCTGGACGGTGAAGCTGTAGGCTCCGGTGGCTAATGTACCACCTGAAACCGAGGTGATGGCGCCCGTTGATGTATCCTGCTGGAGACCGCTGGGCAAGGCTCCGGCGCTGATGCTATACGAATAGGGCGGCGTTCCTCCTGCGGCGATGGGCAACGCGGCGTATGGCAGTGCGGAGTTCGGAGTCGGGAGAGATGCAGTGAGGATTGTCAGTGCCGTCGGATTCACCAGCACGCTGACAGTCTGGCGGGCGCTGGCGGCGGGTGCTTCGGAGTCGGTCACCTGCAAGGTAAATGTGACCGGGCCAGCCGTGGTGGGGCTTCCGGTTACAGCACCCGTGCTGGCACTAAGGGTGAGGCCGGCCGGCAAAGTCCCCGCTAAGACCGAGTAGGCGAATGGACCGGTTCCGCCGTAAGTTTTGCAAGCGGTAGAGAAAGGTGCACCGGTCACCAGGCTCGCTGAGAAGTCGCAAACCAGCGCGAGCTTCGAATTGATCACAGAGAAGTTCAGGGTTTCGGACGCATTCTGGCCGCTGGAATCATTCAGCGTGAGGCTCACTGTAGACTGAGCCGCCGTAGCAGGCGTGCCGCTGATTATGCCAGTGGCCGTGTTGATGGTGAGGCCCGAAGGCAGACCAGTGGCGGCAAAGCTATAAGGGGGAGCGCCGCCCGTACCGAAGCAGGTCTGCAGAAAGGGCTGCCCGGCGATAGCTTCCACGTTCGCATTGCAGGATAATCCGAGTGGAACCGGTGTGATGGTGACGGTCACCGTTTGGGGCGGCGACATGTTCATGCTTGAATCGACAGCGGTAATGGTGAAGGTCTGCGTGCCGTAATCACTGAAACTGAGCGTTCCGGTTACGTTGTAGGTGTACAAGGTGCTGCCCGAAGCTGGAGCAGTAGCTGTACCGGTTAAGCCGCCAGGCAACGGCTGAGAGAGCTTGTAAGTATAAGGAGGGTTTCCACCAGCGGTGGTACACGAACCGGAGTAGGACTGGCCGGCCGAGGCAGTTGTCGGAAATGCGCATTGGAGCTGAATTGAGGAAACAGCCTGGATGGATATGACCTGTGTGGCCTGCTGCGCGGGGGAACTGCTGTCGCTGGCAGTGATAGTAAAGGTTCCGGGAGCAGTGGGCGTACCGGACAACACGCCGGCGGAGCTGACGGATACACCGGGGGGCAGGTTGGAGGTGTTGAAGCTGTAACTATACGGCGGTTTGCCGCCAAATGCCGAGCAGGAGGCGCCTGAAATGGCTGTACCCACTTCCAAAGTTTGCGGCACGTTACAGCTCAGAGCCAGACTTGGGAAGATTTGCAAAACTTTATTAGCGGCAGGATCGGTTACCCAGAGCGCGCCGTCGGCACCGGTGATGATGGCTTGCAGATCATCCGAAGCTGAATTTGAGTAGGGGAATTGCGTCACGACGCCGGACGTGGATACTCGGCCAAGAAGGCTCAAGTTATTTGCCGGGGAATGGGCGACGTACCAAATAGCGCTATCGGAACCCAGCGCAATAGAGGTGACAACAAAGGTGGCATCAGTAACCGGCAGGGGATACAGCGCAACAGTGCTGCCGTCCATGGAAATAGATCCGATTTGATCTTTGGTGGCGAACCACACGGTACCGGTTGAATCCACTTGCATCAGGGGCCCGATGGGCGCGTTGCCGTAATACGGGCCGCCCACGTGGCCTTGAGTTCCGGCGAGAATACATTCCTGGAGAGTCGGGTAGCCGAAAGTTTGATTCGTCGCCTGGCAGCCAGCCGGGGCCTGGAAGGCGGGCGTTCCGCCTGAGACGGCAACGCGGCCGATCAGAATGAGAGCCTGGGTTAGGTCGGTGGTGCTTCCACCTTGATCGAGGAACCAGAGGGCATTTCCGTCCTTTGGATTCTGAATGATGCTGGTGGGGTAAGACGTGGGCTGGGGGACTGTCAGGTATACAGGCGCGGCGCTCGGGTTCGCCGGATCGATTTCGCCTATGAGGCCGGTGCCAGGGGTACTTCCCTGGATTCCGGTAAACCACACTCCTCCGACGGAGCCGCCGGAGACAATACCGGTTGGCGCAACGAAGGCACCCGAGTTCTGGAGGCGCACAACGGCTCCGGGGGCGCCGTTCTTGACTTGCAGAAGGTATCCGTCCGCATTGTCGGTTGCCCAGAGATTGTTGTCCGGGCCCAGGGTGATGTCTTGCGGGCCTGGATAAACGAGCGTTCCACCGGCGCTGATGACCTGGTTGGTCAACTGAGTCTCCCCACTAAACGCTCCGCTTGTGGCCAAGCTCTCTACGCCATAAACGGGAGCGCCCAGGGAGCCGGTGGCAACTTGCCCTTGTTGGGTAATCACGAGGCTACCGCCGGGGCCATTGGTGATACCGAACGGCTGGCCGGTGGGACTTGGATCAGTGAAGGGTGTCGGGTTGATCACGCTTAGCGCGAACGTTTGGGTCGCGGTCAACGGCGTGGCGCTACTATCTTGAACCTGCAAGGTAAATGAGAAGGTACCGGACGCGGTTGGCGTGCCGGTAATCTCAGAAGGCGGCGTACCGGCGCCGATAGCCGGAGTGCTGACGGTATTGGTCAGGCCCGGAGGCAGGCTTCCTTGAGTTACCTTCCATGTATAGGGAGGAATTCCGCCCTGCGCATACAAAGAAGTGGAGTAGGCGGTATTGACAATTCCTCCGTTCAGGGAGGTAGTGGACAATACTAGCGGCTGCAGGGCAACCACAACGTTGCTGAACTGCTGAGTCGCTGTCTGTGCGGGGTTGGAGGTATCGGTAACCGTTAGCGTAAACGAGTATGTTCCCGGAGTGGTTAAGACTCCTTTCAACTGTGGTTCGCTGTCCACGGGAACCAATCCGGCGGGGGCGGCGCCCGAAGTAACAGCCACGTTATAAGTAGAGGAACCGCCGGTAATGTCGAAGAAGAGAGTAGCTTGAGTACCGACAACAAGCGCATACGCCGCCGGTGGACTGGCGGGCGGCACGAAGCCGCTCGAGCAGTTGTTCGCCCGGCAAAACTCGATGTTAGGGCCGAGGGCAAGCGGCGTACCTTGCCCAAAAGCGGCGGCTGAAAAAAGACCTAAAACCAAACAGCAATGGAAGATCGTTTTTGTAGATCGTATAAAGGAATTCAAGCTTTTTACCTATCGGGATGTGTTTGTTGCCGCTGACTGGACGGGCTCGCCGCTGAGCTTTATGAGCACAGGCGATTGTTTTCTCGAAACTAAGAATGTCTGCCCGTCACGCAGCAGAGTGAGGGAGTCGACCTTTCCCTTGTCCGGAAGCACCGCCACGGTTCCGTGCACGAGATCAATGGACCAGGAAGCGGAAGATCCTTCAGCCGCGGCCAGCAGTTCGGTTCCCTGCTTGTTGGAGGCCAGCAGATTTGCGCTGATTGCGCCACTCGCGAGCACGTGTGTGGCAAGGGGAGCATGCTCGGCTACAGACAGGAGGACAATTGCTTTTTCGCGGCGGTCGCTGAGTACAAGGCTGTGAGAGTTGGGCAGGAAGGTCCAGGCATCGGGCCAGAACGCAGTGGCTAATTGTTGCCAGCGAGCGCCATTTAGGGAGCAAACCACGGGCTGATTCGCGAATGCGGCTACTAATACGTGGGCATCGTCTGAAATGGCGAACTTCAACAGTTCGCCGGGAGCGGATACAGGAACGCTCCATTTCACTTCGGCTTGGCCCGGGGTGGTACGACTGACAACCTCAATGCGACTCTCGGACGCTGAGAACAAAGCGATTGTTTCCCCGGAGGGGCTGAAAGAAACCTGATCGGGACGTCGCATCGTATTTGGAATGAGCGGCCCGGCATACACCGTGCTACGGCTTAGGCGCGCGAAGGACAAACCCCCATCGGAGGCAAGCAGAGCGTACTCCTGACGCGGCGGAAGAAACGTTACCGCGGTGGAATCAGGAAGGGCGAGCGGTTCGCCCCACATGGGACTTCCCGGCGACCCGACGACGCTGTAAAGTACGTTGGAACTGTCAGCTAAATAGCCCAACAGCGGGCGGCCCGCTTCGACGTTACTCTGCCCAGTGTTTGCTTGCGGCTGGGCTGCCAGCGACCGAATGCCGGTTACTGTCTGAGAAGAGGCTGCGGCCACAATTGCTACGGCGGTCAATATGATTTTTTTCATCTAAGAAAATCCAAAAAATTTAGCTCTAGTGCGGGGAGCCGGCGGAGACGCCTGGGCCGACGTTTATGGTGATGCTAGTGCCGGTGGTAGCCGTCCTGCCAGCCTGGCTGTTACCGGAGATGATTCCTGCGCCGACACCCACGCCGACACCGGCGACGATCGCTACCCAGACCCACGGTGAAATGTGATGCTTGGGAGCTGTCGCGTCGGGACTGGTGGTAGCGGGAGCCGCAGGTTGTTGGTCCGCCGTTCTCGGCGTAGCATCCTGAGACGCCGGGGGCTGCTCCTGCGGCGTTGCCGCTGGCGCGGGAGTACCGGGTTGGGGCGGAGCCTGAGGCTCCTGACGACGCTCCAACGCGAATGGCACGACACCGTGAACCGGCAGGGGCAGAGCGGATGCGCCGTTTAGAGGAAGTACCCCGCTAAGCGCTCCGATCAGGAAGCAGCTCACGGTGGCGCGTGTACAGAACTGAAAATGAACCATAATTTCTTTCTTTAAAGTGCCCGGATTGATGTCGAAAGGAAACCGTTCTATCGGCTTTAAAACACCCATTTCAGAGCTATTTGAAGAGTGCGCGGACGATGCGCATCAATTGGCCGCAAGAACGAGCTCCCTACCAGGCAACTGGGCGAACCTGCTGAATACTGGCCTGAACTGGTCTGGCCATAACAAGTTAAGGTATTGTTCGGCTGGTTGCCTTTGCCGGGATTGTAGATCTCGAACTGAGTATTGTTGAGAACATTGAATGCTTCGCCGCGTAATTCCAACGTTTGATTTTCACTAACTTTAAAGTTCTTAAACAACGAGGTGTCGAAGTTATAGCGCGCGGGATTGTTGATGAAGTTGCGTCCTGTATTGCCGTAGGTGAGACCTTGCGGCGGCGCGAAGATGCTGGGGTTGTACAGCAGAGGACCAAAACTCTGACCGTTGTTGTCGGACGCAGGCGCCTTGCTATTACGATTCAAGACTGCGTCGGGGTAAGACTGAATAGCATTGGTGATCAGGTCATTTCCGACGCCGGCATTGTCGGCGATGAACGGGCCGGACGTCGGGTTATTGATGACACTGAAGGGGATGCCTGACTGGAATACCGAGATGCCGGACCACTGCCAGCCGCCGAGCGTCAAACGAGCCAGTCTGGAGCCTGAAAAAGCCTTGGGCAACGGAACGTCCACTATGTAGCTGGCGTTCAACAACTGGCGCTGGTCGAAATTAGAACTGGCTCGGTTGCTGTGAAGATCGAAGGCATTGGGAATCGGATCATTACGATCGGAAGAGTCATCGATGGAGTGACTGTAGGTGTAAGAGATCCCCAGGGTGAGCGGTCCGCTGGTGCGCTTCACTGTGAATTGGAGCGCATTATACGAAGAATTGGCAATGTTATTGATCGAGAAGATACGACCAATGCCGCTGTAGGGCCGGAACGCATCAATGTTCGATGTTTGACCGTTAATCTCACTGCAGGCCAAGCTGAGATTGTTGTAGGCAGGAGATCCGGGAGCTACGCTTTTGCCATTGCTCAACAGGAACGTCTGCTGCGCGCCACCAGTAATGACGCCGCCAGCCGGGCAATCACCGGCGATCGTGGGGTAACCGGCCACCTTCACGGGAGACTGATCCAGCAACGGTTCGCCAGGCAGGAAGGGATTGTCGGCGGGCGAGACGGGCTGCAGAGAGTTAATTTGTGTCTCGGCGGTTAAGTGGGTCCCTTTGGAACCGACGTAGGCTATGGTCGCGATGGCGTGCCTAGGCAGTTCGCGCTGGATGCTGAAACTCCATTGCTGCACATAAGGCCATGCCGCTTTAGTCTGGATGCCGGTTACATCAAGAGGAACCGCAGTGATCTGCCCTGCGGGAACAAAGCCGCCCTGACAGGGTGGCGGGCTGGTTCCGCCCAGGCACGGCAGAGCGCGCGGGGTGTTGACGGTCGCACTGAGGACCAGCGGAGCGCTTCCTTCCAGGGAGCCGGTATTCGCTTCACTACCCGTGCCGTGTTCGAAAAAGATGCCGTAGCCGCTTCTTACCGAGGTCTTGCCGTCGCCGAATGGATCCCATGCGAAACCGACCCGGGGAGCAGGATTGATCAAATGACCATCCATACAACTCGACGGAACACCGTTATAACCGCAGCGAACAAGACCATTAGTGAGGTGAGGATCGGGATTGGCAGGATTGTAAGTTACCGGCACGCGGGTGCCGCTGCTGACGTTTATGTCATTGTTGTAATAAAGGTTGCTGCCGGCAACATAGACTTGCGATGCCAGCAGCGAATTGAAGGCGGAAGGCACCCAGTTGTAAACGTTGTCATTGGCTTCATGGAAGCGTCCGAACAGGCTGATGCGCACGCCAAGATTAACGGTAAGACGCGGAGTCACTTTCCAGTCGTCCTGGAAGAAGGGCTCGCCTATTTGATAGCGCTGCTTATAAATGGCCTGTCCACTGTCTTGCTGGTAGCTCTGAATGCCGCCGCTTTGATCGATGATCTGAGACGTTGTTCCGTTGGTCAGGACCGTCGCGGTATTTTGCACTAGGAATTCATAGAACGCATTGCCCGTGATGGGACCAGTTGGTCCGGTGGACTGAGAGGCGTTCGAAATCTTGAAAAGGCCCTGTGTATCGCCGGTGGCGGCGCCGTTCACTGAGTTGGTCTGGGTCCGGTAATTCAGCAGGAACTCAGCGCCGAACTGAAAGAAATGATTGCGCCACTGCTTGGTCATGGTATCGCCAAAGGTGACGACCGGATTCTTGTGATACCACGGTTCGTAGCTCGGGTCTACTCCGAATCCACCTCCGTAAGCGGGGCCCGTGACGAAATTGAGTCCCGGAAGTTTGCCGCTTGACCCGTTATTGAAAATGGAGCCGAGCGGGCAATCCCCGTGGGGATTGGCAACCGTCAGATCACAGGGCTGGCTCAGCGTCGATGGGCTTAAATAGGTAGAGTTTAATCCGTTGCGGTCGGTCAGCCAGATTGTGGAATTAGCGTAGCTCAGGAACGCTTCATTTAATAACGTAGGGGAAAGCGTCTGGCTGAAGCGGGCCACGTAGCTGGTACCGGGACCGGAGAAGTTATTCTGGATAGTGGGAAAGCTATTGGTTACTACACCGTATGGGGGGGTTGCAGTAACTGTGCCCCAGGCGTCGTGAATATATCGAAAGCTGGCGCGATTCTTCTCGTTGAAGTAGTGATCGATACGGCCCAGCTCCTCACGCCAGTGCGTTGGCTCAGAGATGGTTCCGACGTAACAAGAGTTGATGCTCGAGTTACAGCCCGAAGTTGAGTTGGGTAGCGGGATGATGCCCGTGCTGAGGATGGCCTGGGCATTTCGGCTAAGAGTTCCGGGAAGAGCACTGTTGTTCGGCAGAGTAATCAGCGAACCGGCAGGCGCACCGGGAGTGCCGGCGGTTGAAGTTCCCGGGCAGTCCGGATAGGTATTCGAAATATGCTTGTAGCCGACGGGAGCTTGTTGGTAGAAATAGCTGCCGGCCGCGGGGCATACGTCGCTGAAATTGCCGCTCCGTTCAGCAACTGAAGGTACGCCCTGATTGAACTCGTAAGGCGTCTTTTCGGTCCGGTACTCGTCCGAAATGAAGAAGAAGGTCTTCTCTTTTTTGGTGTTGTAAACGTGCGGAATGAATAAAGGGCCGCCCAGGGTCAGGCCGAAATCATTGCGGCGATAAAGCGGTGCGCCGTTAGTCTCATCAAAAAAGTTTCTTGCATTGAACTTTTCGTTGCGGAGGAAGTAATACGCATCGCCATGAAACTCGGATGTACCTGATTTTGTGCTGACGATGACCGTGCCAGAGGCCGTGCGTCCGTATTGAGCGCCGTAGTTCGAGGTAAGAATTCGGAGCTCGCCGATCGCGTCGAGACTAGGATATACGATCAGCGTATTAATGGATCCGTTGAATCCCACGTTCAACAGATCAGTACCATCGAGGTTGAAGCTGTTGTATTCAACGCGTCCGCCATTTACGCTGTAGGCCGCGCTGCCTTGTGCGCCCACTTTCGCCTCATCCTGGCCTGTCTGATTACTGACACCTGGGGTCAAAGCAATCAATTGAATAAAATTGCGCCCGTTGAGTTGGAGACCGGTTAGTTCCTTCGTTGAAAGCGTGTTGTAAACGGCTGGGTCTACGGTTTCTACCGTGGGAGCGCTGCCGGACACTTCAACCGTCTGCTTTGTCGCGCCCGCGGTAACCAGGGCGACATCTTGAGTAGCCACTTGTCCCGCCAACAGCGTGACATCACTGCCAGCGAAATCCTGAAAGCCGGGGACACTGACGGAGATGTGATAGCTGCCCGCGCGGAGACCTGTAAACGAGTAATTCCCTTCAGCATCCGTCGTCTGCTCTTGAGTGGGAGCCACATTGCTGACCAAAGTGACTTTGGCGCCCGGCACCACCCCGCCCGAGGAATCCTTGACCACACCACGCACCCCCGTGGAAAGTGAGACGGTGGCTTGAGTCCAGCCTGTTGACCCTAAACCCAATAAGAGCAACAATGCAGCGAATATTGAAGAAAAAAAGCGCAAAATACCTACTACTCCCTCTAAACACCAAAAATAAATTGTCCAAAGCAAAATGAAACAGGCACACAGATCGCGGCTGAGCCTGTCTCGAGACGGTTTACCCAGAAATCGGAGCGCCACACCAGGGCGCGCCACTTGACTGGTGCTTGTACCTAGTTAGTTGTAGCGAGTGGTTGTTAAGTCTTAATGACAGAGGGTTTGTCCAGCGTACGGGAACCGACAGAGCTGAGAAGCGATCATTTCACTCGAAAGCCGTTGAATTGGGATGACGACACGATCTCGCGACAAAAGCAAACATCGATAGTCCTAAAACGACCGCGTTCGCTGGGTACTGCTCTTTCAGTACCGTAAAAACGACTAGTAAGAACTACTCATCAAATCGTCACAGGAAGGTCACATGCCCGTTTTAGTTCGAGTAGAAACTAAGCTACGGAGAAGGCTCAGGTCGCTTCTTTGATGTCGACAGCTCTTGACCGTTTTTGTGCCGAGCCAACCCGCTCGGCGTAGCAGCAAGATGGCAAAACAGCTCAGCGTAATTAGCAGAGCCTTAAAGAACAAATAAAAGGAACAATGAAGAACGTTAATAAGATTCTCTTAATCGCAATGGCGGGAGCCTTGGCAATGACAGCCGGCGCTCAGACCCTCCAGGTCGGTGGTGTTGGTTCGTCTGCGATGTACAACACCGCGTCGTTAGCTGCTTACCAACTCGCCGGCGGCAGCGGAAGCTCAGCTGGTCACTTTACTGCCTCGAATGCTGGTCAAATCGTTGATGGTCGCGACGCGGCTATCGTGAACCAGACCGGTAACCTGGCAGTCGTTTGGGATAACGCAACAGCGCCAACTAAAGTTTGGTTCTATCTTTCGGTAGACTCAGTGGTTGGAAATCGCGCTTACTTCTCTCAGCCGCGTGCAACCCTGTTGGTAACAAATTCCACAGTCGCGGGCAATAAAATTTCAAGCACCCTCTGGGGGGCGGATGCTGCCGCGATTCCCTCGGCCGTTCTTAGCGTTATCAATACCGCCGCGTTCACGGCCGCCTTCACCGATATCCTGCCTGCGGACGCCGAATTCGCCGAACAGCGCGTCAACTGCAACAGCGGTACACCCACTCTGAAGTGCCTGGGCTACGGTACCAGCAATCCTAGTGTTGGCACCGCCATCCAGAGCGAGTTCACCACTGCTAATGCTCAACCCGTAGCTTTCAATATCTACGGCAACGATCCCATCACCAACACCGCGATACCCGCTCACACCGTTGTTGACATCGGTGTGTCTCCCATCGTGTTCGTCGTGAACCGTAGCAATGCAGCCGGTCTTGGCACCGGCGTGAGCGCCACCAGCGGCGGCACCTTCACCAACATTGCCTTCCCGACCACTGCCCAGCTTCTGTTCACCGGTACCGCCTGCGACTCCAGCTCATTCGGCATCTCCGGCGCCCCGATCTTCCCGATCAACCCGATTCTCCGCGAACCGATCTCCGGTACCATGAACACCACCGAGTTCAACGTTTTCGCTGCAAACGACCCGGTGAACCTCTACTTCTCGCAAGAAGGTATCCTGACTGCTCCCTACACCAACCTTGCTGCTGACTTTACCGCTTTCCCGCCCGCAACCAACAACCCGTTGAATGGCGCCTGCCCCGGCACACCTTATGCAAGCGGCACCCAGGGTGCGCGTAAGCGCGCAATCGGTACCGGCGAAGAAGTTGGCTCGTCCAGCAACAATGCCGGTGTCTATGCGACTACCGATTCGATCGGTTACACCTTCTTCAGCTACGGCAACGTTGCTCCTTTGGCCGGCTCACTCAAATACGGCTACCTGCAGTTTGAAAACGTCGATCCGATTAACCCAAGCGGCCACTACAACACTCCGCTGATCTCCGGTGGGCTCAAGTGGCCTGGCTACGGCCAGCTGCCGACCTGTACTGCTCCCTGCTTCATCACTCCTGGCTCCAGCTTCCCGAACGTGCGCAACGGCGCATATCGCGTTTGGTCGCTGCTCCGCTCGGTTGCCGACAGCGGCACGACCAACCTGACCAACCTCCAGACCTTGGCCACCACGATTCAGAACGAAGTGAACGCAACCGTGCCTGACTTCGTGCCCTTCAACGCGACCACTGACGGCGATCCCGGCCTTCTCGGCTATCGCATTCACTTCGCTCCTCCCGGCGTGAACTTCAACGCTACCAACACGCCGAACAACGGCATCACCAATCCTGCTCTCGAAGCGGGCGGTGACGTGGGTGGTTGCTTGGACTACAAGACCGATCCGAACGTCATTAATTGCCGCTACTAGTAACGCCACCGCGTCTCTAGTTTTCAATTTAATCAACTAAGGCCATGAGGCAGACCCGCCCTTAGGGCGGGTCTGCCTTCTCTTTATGTGCACGTCTTTATGAAATCAATACCAACACTTGTAGTTCTTTGCGCCACCTTAATTCCAGCCAGCCTGCTGTGCGTCACAGCGCCAGTGGTCAAGGACGTAGAAAGCTGGACGAATCTTTCGCTTGAAGGATCTGAATTAAAGCCTATCCCGCCGCTGCTGGGTCAGGTAGACACACAACCAGCGTTTAGGCGCGAATTTGATCGGCTTCAATGGCGGATCAAAGACCCCATCGATACGTTTATGGTGCTGCCGAAGTCCGCACCTAAGCCGCCCGTAATTATCTATCTCTACAACTACACGACGAATACCGACCGGTTCATGCATAACAATGTCTGCCAGTCTCTGACCAAGGGGGGAGCGGCGGCTGTGGGATTCTCAACCGCGTTGAGCGGGCAGCGTTTTCACGATCGCGGTTTGACTGAATGGTTCGTGAGCGATTTGCAGGAGGCGTTAGCCACCTCGACACACGATGTGGAGCTGATGATTAATTATCTGGAAACCCGGAATGATTTGGACACCAGCAGGATTGGCATCTATGGCCAAGGCTCAGGCGCCGCTGTGGCTATTCTGGCCGCTTACACGGACCCTCGCATCAAGGTTCTGGATCTGGAAGACGCGTGGGGAGACTGGCCGGTTTGGCTGGCTAAATCAAGCATCATTCCTGAATCCGAACGGCCTAGCTACCTAAAGCCCGGCTTCTTAAAGAATGTCTCAGGACTAGACCCTGTGGACTATCTTTCAAAACTGAAGATACCGTTGCGAAGCCAGTATTCGATGGCGACTTCTCCTGTCCCACCTGAGGTGCGAAAGCGCATGGAGGCAGCTCTGCCGCCACAGTCAGTCCACACTCCGGTACAGGCAAATTTCGACTGGATTAACAAAGAACTGAGAGAAATGCCAAGCTCGCCGGCAGCAGGCGGTACCGAGGCGAAGAGTAGCAAGGTCAGCCAAACGAAGTAACAGAGTTGGATAGATGGCGGCCTGGCTGGGGTTGGAAGAAGACCTAAGCGCCTGCCACAACCAGCCAAAGCCACGCAGAAATTTAAAACGATGTTTAAACTTTTACAGCCGGTAAGCCGTGGGCTCCTTATTGTCCTGGTGCTTGCCATCGTTCTTCGCGCGGCCTTGCTGATGGCGGCTTGGCGCAATGACAGGGCGGCGCTTAGCAACGATAGCGCGGTGTACATGATTAACGCGCAAAACTTGGCGAAAGACGGGACTTTCAGCAACGGAGGGCTGCCGGAACTGTTGCGCACTCCGGGATATCCCTTATTCCTGGTCATTTGCGGCATCACGGGACCATTCGGTTACGGGCTGGTGCAAGTGGTGCAATTGCTGCTGGATGTGATGTTGGTCTATCTGACGTATGTTCTCGGTACTCGCCTGGCCGGCCCGGCGGCAGGCCTGTGGGCTGCTGCGTTGCATGCGGTGAGCGTGTTGGCGATGGTCGGCAGCGTACGCATTTTGACTGACAGCGTTTTCTCTTTTTTGTTCATGGTGGCGATTCTGCTGGTGGTGAAGCATCTCAGGGAGGGCAGCCGCTGGCCGCTGCTATTGGCCGCTGGCGTCATCGCTGTTGGGACATATATTAGGCCGGTCGGCTTGCTTTTCGTTCCGGTTGTTCTGCTGGTGCTGGTCTTCAGGCCACGCCGGGTCATGAATGCCGTCAGCTTCGCGGCGTTATTTGTAGCTCTGATTGCACCTTGGTGCGTTCGCAACTATGTTGTAGCAGGCTACCCGGGCTTCACCAGTATGAACGACTTCAACATGCTTTACCTGGAGGCGGCGGGAGTGCGGTCGAGAATTGACCACATCTCGCTTGATGAATCCCGGAGAGAGCTTGCCGGCGAGTACCGGAGGGAATTGGCCGCGCGCAATATCGATGCGCTCTCAGCTAAGGCTATTCAGCTGCAGGGGGAAATAGCTCATAGGATAATCTGGGCGCACCCGCTAACCGCCATTTCTCTCCACGTGCTGGACTCAGCGGCGACGATTCTTCCCGACAGCTTTGAGCTGCTCCAGATGTTAGGCATCACCAACGGGGGGAAGGGCACGCTTGATCTGCTCCAAACCAAGGGAGTTCTGGCAGCCGCAAAATATTACTTCAGCTCGAATTGGTTGGCCGCGCTTCTGATCATTCCAGAATTGATTGTCCTGGTCATTCAATACTTCAGTTGCCTGGGATGGGGTCTATGGAAGGTAAAGACTCGCGGGCTGGACTGGGATCCAGCAGCATGGCTCATACTACTTTCCATCGTTCTATTTATGTTGTCGGCAGGTCCGGCGGCGTTACCAAGGTATCGAATGCCTGTAGATGCGCTGGTGAGCGTAGGAGCAGGCGCCGGCCTGGCAACGCTGTTCAGCAGACGATCAAAAGACCTTCAAAAGATTAATCCTGTGGAGGTTCAAACTTCCCGATCTTAAGAGGAAGTGTGTTGTTTAACTCAACACATTTGCAATAGCCGTTTGCAGCGCCGAAGCGGGTCAAAACCTTTTCTTCAGTTGTCATCATCGACTGAGTGGTTGGCGAAACGGTTGGTCCTGAAACAGACAAGCAAGCTAAGAATTTCTACGCGTAATTCATATTGCTGTAAGCCAAATGCGAGACGCTTGTATTGCACCCGCCGGTATTAGGGCTAAGAACTTAGAGCCTACAGATTCAAGTTGCCCCATGTGACTTGAATGGCGGCAGCTTTGACTCAAATGCCATTGACGAAATCCAGCTTTTGGGTAGCAGCACAGGTAAAGCCCAAGCGGGAGTTTTCCGTATCTGCCGCATTGCGCGAGAAGGGTTATGAAACTTTCGTTCCATCGCACATCAGCACGCGGCAATGGAGCGACCGGATAAAGACCTGCGAACTGCCGCTGATTTCAGGGTATGTGTTTCTTCGAAGCGTATCTGACGAAGTTCACGCGAAGGTCGTTTCAACGCCGGGAGTCGTGCGAATGCTTGGATTCGGCGGCGTTGTGACACCGATCGAAGAGTTCGAAATAGAGCGCGTGAGGACCGTCGTTAATTCCTCATTAAGGGCAGAACCTTGGTCATACATTCGGGCCGGTTCGCAGGTAAGGATCGCCCGGGGAGCGCTCACAGGCATTCAGGGGACGGTGATCCAGGAAAGAGACAACACGCTTCTTGTGGTCTCTATTGAGATGCTTCAACGGTCAGTGGCGGTCCACATTGAGCGGTCCTGGCTGGGACCTTTATAGCTTTACGCTTAAGACCCGATGTAAATTTATTTGGATTGGCGAGGTGAATTACATGGGGCAGCTGGAAGTGGCTTACCATGACGAACGAAAGTCGGATAGATCTAGACGGAAGACATGCACCCTGAGTATTCGGATTACGCAGGATGAGTTAACGTGGCTTGCGGAGCGAGCGCAAGCGGAGGGCTGCATGAGCGTTTCCGAATATACGCGCAATGCGCTGTTTCGTTCGACGAAGCTGCCAGCTCAAAGCAAGGATTACGAATTGCAAATTGCGCACCTCAAGAAGGATGTGCAGGATTTGAGACAGGACTTAGGAAAAATTTGGAGCAGTATAAGGGGATGATTTTGCGTTTGCTTGTGGTTGTTCTTTTCTTAGCCCAATTTTGCGTGCGGGCAGACGAGAAGTATACGGCGCCGCCGCCGGAGTTTTATCAGTCGAACTTGGAAACTAGAGCACTCGCCATAGCGCCTGGCGACGTTTTAAACGTGCGGTTCTACTACAATCCTGAGTTAAATAAGACAGTTAAGGTACAGCCCGACGGCAAGATATCACTTGACCTTTTTCAGGGCATTGCCGTGACCGGGCAAACGCCGGAGCAAATACAGAAGAGGCTGGTGGATCTCTATTCACAAGAGTTCACTCACCCGGAGATCACAGTAGACCTGGTGTCACAAGCAAATAGCTCGGTTTTCGTAACCGGCGAAGTTCTGCAACCCGGCGCGAAAGAACTGCATGGAAAGATGACAGTGGCTATGGTCCTTGCCTTGAGCCAAGTCAGCCAGAAAACCGCGGGCTCCAAATCAGTATTCCTTGTGCGTAGCGCCCCGGATGGCAAGTTTCACGCGTACAAGCTGGATGCATCCCTTCCTGCGGGAACGGATCGCGATATCGAGCTCGCGCCGGGGGATGTGCTGTTCGTACCCCGGAAGGCTATTGTCAAGGCTGACGATTTTGTGGAGCAATATATCCGGCAGCTTTTACCGTTGCAATCGAACGGCAGCGTTGGCGTGATCTACACGCCCGGCACCGGTTATCTAAACAGCACGACCTCGCATTAAAGAAGTATGAACGACCTACCGCTTTGATGCGCACGGCTTAACCAATGAAAACTGAAGCTAACCAACCTCACCCTCTCCGCGGCTTTCGATGGGCACTGGCAGCAGCCCTTATCGCCGCACCCTCTATTTCTTCCATTGCTAAGGCGCAAGTGGCTGTACCGAAACCCTTCATCTACGCGACCGGAACATCGTCATTGGGTTCCGCCGTAGCAACAACTGACAATTTTCTATTCGGCAGCCCGAATGCAATCTTCGACTTTGAAAACGTACAGACTCCCACTGAACCCACGATTTACGTCAAAAAAGGTGCTGGCTACCATGGCATCTTTGCGATGGACAATAACCCGGGTGATAGTTCAACGCTGAACCATGTGTTGAACATCGAGCTGTACAACATCACCGAGCTTCGGGACGGCGGAAGCCGATCCGGCATTCGCGTCCACTTAGACCCGACAAATACCGCAACGGGCTCATTAAACGGAATTGAAATTGGCAATCATGGACCTACCACGACAGGTTTGGTAGTCGCGACGGCGGGGGCGAACGGTGCGCCCACGGCGGGGATCGGGATTGAATCGCTTTGCTCAGGGGTCGCCAGCATTTTGACCACTGAGGGCGATGCCACCCACACCTCGTTACCCACGGTGGGAGTACAGCTGAATCACTTCACCGCCGGTAGCATGCTGAAACTTTATCAACTTGGTCCGGCGATGACAGGAGACTTCATTTTTGGGAATACGTCGGGAGCGTTGAGCGGCAATTTTGTGAATTTCAACGTGAATAATTTACCCAAGTTCCGCGTGGACGCGACCGGGAATGCACTGCTGGCGGGTTACCTCTGGAGTTCCGCCGGCTTGTATCTGGGATCGGAGCAGAACGCTGCGATTTTCTACGACGGCAGTAACCTGAATCTCTCCCCGAGGGTCACTGGCTCCGGCAGTGTTGTTGTGGCTGCGGGAACCATCGTTATTCCAGCTATCAAAGCTAAGACGGGTACTCGGTTTGTATGTGTGGATGCAGCCGGGAATATCATTTCCCAGGTCACACCTTGCTCCGGGACTTAGCCCGGATTTCCGCGCTGGAAATTCTCTCTTTATGAGAGGCCGCGAAGCGGACATCAAGATTAATTCCGCAAGCGCATTACCGTACATGTTTTCACTTTAGGTTCGAATCCATTAGGCTTACAGGTAAACCACCCGACCGGCAACCAGTGTGGAGCGGTCACATATTTACAGAACAGAGCATGAAATTAACACTTAGAGATCTATTGAATACCGTATTCCGGTATTCGCGCGTTCTGATCACTTTCTGGGCAGTGATTGTCGTCGCCGCATTGGTGTTCTATTCCCAAACTAAGAAATCGTATGAATCCAGATCTAAAATCCTGATCTCTCTTGGATCAGAATCGCTGGGCAAGGCAGAATACATCAGCGGAAAAAATCTGCAGTTATTGCAGCGGGAAGAACAGATCCATAACGAGCAACAGATATTAGAGAGCCATGAAGTCCGGCTGACGACTGCCAAATGGATTCTGGGCGACTCGACACCGGGCGCTCCGCAACCCTTGCTCGCGGATGACGGGGTAGCTGAGGCGAAGCGTTACTTCACCGGCGACGTCCCGCCTCCAACACTCCTGCTTCGAATGACTAAAGGTATCGGGCAGGCGCTGGGAAGTTTTTCCTCGCGGCATGCGGAAACACATTCAGAGCAAGTGGAAAACATCGCACAGGAGTTGGCGGATGATTTGACCGTAAAGGCTATCTTCGATTCAGACGCGCTCGATGTGAGTTTTACTTATCGCCAACCGCAAGTGGCTCAGACAGTTCTAAACCTTCTACTGGCGGCTTATCTGGAACATCACATCTCCGTTTTCCAGAACTCCGCTGAAGCCGACCTGTTAAAGACGCAGCTGGATCATTCGGTGGATCAGTACCACAGCCGGCTCGGCCAATTCTCCACATTCATGACCTCCCACCGCGTTTATAACGACGATTCTCAGGCGAACGTGCTTGTAGAACAGCGTGAAAAGCTGAAGGAGCAGTTGAACGAGGCGCTTGCCGACAGTGACGCCGCCGAAGCTCGCGAAGCGTCACTCCGATCCATAAAAAAGTCGCTGCAAGAGTTTGAACACTACAGCACACTAGAAATCCGCAACAAAGAACGCGATGCGCTACTGACGAAGCTGGACGAAGCGTCGGTTGAAGAACAGACTCTTCTGAGCCGCCACCCGAAGGGCAGCCGAGCTTACCAAGAGCAGCAGGCGAAGATGGACGAACTCCGCCATCTCTTGGATCAAGAGCCTGCGCAGGTGATTCAGGAAACAGAGCAGCGGAAGAGCAAAGCTGCTGAGTTTGTAGAGTCGGAGGTCATCAGCGTCACTGAGATCCAGCGTGGCGATCAGGCCAAGATCACGCGGTTGCGGGGCGACTTAAGGAATATCGATTCCGAAATCGATTCCTATGCGCAGAACCTGAAGGCGTTCAATTCGCTCAAGCTGGAATTGACATTCGCCAAGCAGGAATCAGAGCAAATGGCCCAGGTCTACGCGGATAGCCGTTTGAAAAACCTGACGTCGAAGAGCGCAATTACAGACGTTTCCATCATTGACACACCTACTTATCAGCCGCATTCGGTCAGCCCCAAGCCGCAGATAATCGCCGCCGCCACGATCTTACTTCTGCTAATGGGCGGATTCACGGTGTTGCTGGCCTGCGCAAATTGGGATACAACCGTGGCAGACCCAGGCTCTGCGGAAATCCGGCTTGGCGTGCCCGTGATCGGCACCTTGCCGGTGGTTCGGGAGGAAGGGCTCTCTGGATATCCCGACCTGCTGGCCAATGACAATCATCGCGAGTTCGCTAAGATCTACCAGACGGTCCGCCAGACCGGTACCGGAGGGAAGATTATCTTGCTTGCCGAGTCCGGGCCGAAAGAAGGTTCCAGCCTGGTGGGTTACAGTCTCGCCAAATTCATTGGCCAAAATGCTCGCGAGAAGACTGGATTTATCGATCTAACTACGCACGCCATGGTTTCGCCGTCGGCCTCTTCAAATGAAGCAGCTGGGAATCCGGCAATATTAAAGTGGCCAGGCGGACAAGATATATCCAACAACGGAACGGACAACACCGTCTCCGCACTGTCTCAGATGCGGAATGAATTCGCGTTTATAGTGATCGCCGCCGGAGCGGTAAAGGAGGCCACAGATCTGCTCACCATCAGTGGTATCGTTTCCGCTACTTTTTTCATTGTGGAGTCTGGGAAGACTCGCCGGGAATCGGCCCGCTACAGTTTAGATCTGTTGCAACGCTATGGCTTCCAGGGCATCAGGCTCATCCTGAACAAGCGCATTTTCTATATTCCGAACTGGTTGATGAGGTTCGTTTGAGGAAGAGATTCCTGCGGCTATGCGGGAAGGTCGATGTGCGACTGTGCAGACTATACACTTGGCTGTTGCGTAGCAGTTTGAAGAACTGCGGACCAGACGTAAGGCTTCATTTCCCGGTTCGGCTGGTGCGGCCGGAAGGCGTCAGTATAGGCGAGGGCACAATCATTTACCCGCGAAGCTGGATTAACTCCGTCGCGCAGTGGGCTGGAACAACATACAACGGTGAGATACAACTGGGAAAGCGCGTGATGATCAGCTATGGAGTTCAGATATCCGCGGCTGACTCGATCGTCATAGAAGACGATGTGGCCATCAGCGCCGGTGTGGTCATTGTCGATCACATTCACGACTACCGGCATCTAGGCTTATCGGTCTTCAACGCGCCGCTCTCAAAACCATTGCCGGTTCGAATCGGGAGAGATTCATTTCTTGGTGTTCACTGCATGATCGGTCCGGGCGTCACTATTGGTGAACATGCGGTGGTGGCCGCTAACTCTGTAGTGGTTAACGACGTGCCATCTTACGCGCTCGCGGTGGGCAATCCGGCGCGAACCGTACGTTTTCATAATCCAGAGGCGAATGCCTCCGCTAGCGCTGATTCGCCAGGAGTAACTCGTGGCTGAATCAGAGATTCTTATGGAGAGCTCGCCGGCCGATGGTGTCGAGCCCCATTTGAGAAGCAGCCTGCTTTCCAACAGCGTCTTCATGGGCGCTGCGAATCTGTTTGGGCGGGGACTTGGATACGGCTACATTATTCTGATGGCCCGACGGCTGGATGCGAAATACCTGGGCGCCTACGCCATTCTCACCACCACCAGCATGCTGGTGGATCTAGTTTCAAACTTTGGCTTGGACAAGGTAGTGATTCGCGAAGTTGCAAGCGCGCCGGCGAGCATCGGCAGAGGATATTTTCAAGCTGCCCTACCGATCCGGCTCAGCGTAGCGACTATAGCCGCCATCGCTGTTTGGGTTCTGCTGACTGTGTCGTTCCGAGGATTGCTGCTGTCAACTCCATTTAGTGTCGCCGTATTTCTTTCCGCCATTTTTCCGCTTGTCGCAACTAGGAACTGTGAAGCTTTCCTGACTGCGAAGGAAACTCTTTTGCCGGTAGCTGTGGCGCAATTGAGCGAAAAAGCAGTGATCTCTGCGGCCGTCGTATTGCTAGTGACGGGCGTTTTCAGCTTCGATGTCTTACTTTTTTTCACGCCGCTGGCGACGTTTATTCGCCTGCTGGTGACAAGCTTGGCCACGCGGCGGATCTGGGGTGGGAAGATGCAAGTCCAACGCCCACACATGAAACGCTTGATCAAACACGGACTTGAGTTGTTCTCGGTTGAAATTCTGGCATTGGTTTATTTCCGGTCGGATGTGTTTTTTGTCGCAAAAATGGGCGGTTTACGTGAGACCGCTGTTTATCAAATTGCCTACAAGATTTTCGATTTCTGCCTGTCTCTGTTTACTGGCTTTTTGCAGGCGGCCTTTCCACGTCTTGTTCGCGAAAAGAGCCGCAAATCTTTGAAAGCCATGCTGGCAGGAGGAGCGGCTCTGCTGAGCATTCCGGTCGCCACCATCGTTCTCAGCCGGCATCTTATCCTTGCCGCCCTTGGGCCTGAGTATGTAAATGGATCCACATCACTCGTCTGGTTAATGCTGACCGTGCCGCTGGTGTACGTCACTTCCACTTTGGCAAATGCAGCTATCGCCGCTGGACAGGTCAGGATCTTAATCGCAATAGCGTTTCTGCTGATTATCACGAACGTCGGACTGAACATTATTTTGATCCCGAAGTGGTCCATTAACGGAGCGGCTTTCTCCACATTTGCTTGTGAGCTTTTGAGCGCGGCTATACTCGGGCCGTTCATTTTCAGAGCCCTTCCGGGCCGCGCAGATCTGAGAACTGCCGAATAGCCATGAATCTGGAAACTAGCCAACGGAAATGGCCCAATTCGGCACTTGTGCTTGCGCTGTGGGGCAGCGTAGCGCTGTTAACCGGCTGTGCTTTTGCTTTGACCGGCTTGACCGGCATCTTCGCTGTCCTAGCCTTGAGTTTGCTGATTGTGTTCACCGCAGTCGCCGCCAAATTTCCTGTGCCGGTTATGGGAGTCAGCATTTGGATTCTAGGTCTGATCCCGTTTCAATGGGGCTTGCAAGCCGGTGGCGCGCCAAAACTGTACTACGAAGGAATACCACTGCTGTTTTATTTGGCGGCATTTCCGTTACTTTATTTGTTCACATCCAGAACTTGGCAGCGAGGGTTTGGCGGCCTGTACTTTGTTCTCGCTCTGTTCTTATTCCTGCAGGCTCTCTCGCTAATCGAAGTAACTGAAATCAATCCGATTCGCAACTTTGTTGAATCGGTGGGTATCGGCGCGCTTTTATTGATTTTATTTCTGCAAGAAGGAGCTAACAGCGACGCTACAGAGGTTGGCGATTACATTGTAGGGATCACGGTGATTATCGCCGCCCTTAGCATCTTCGAGCGGATTGTTCAGAGCAATCCGATTATGGAGAACTCAAACAGCGGCTATGCAAATGCGACGCTGGTGCGGCTGACGGAAGGGGTTTACCGGCCGTTTGTCAGCTTTTTCAATCCATCTGAAGCCGGCACGTTCATGGCGGTTGGCGTTCCCTTTGCAGTTCGCTCCTGGCGTCGAAGTAAGTCGTGGTTCTCACTCCTCACCCTTGGCATCATTGCCGGCGGCCTGATCGTGAATGCGACCAGGGGCGTGTGGGTGGGTGTTGCCGTAGCCGCGTTCTTCACGTTGCGGAATGCCCTTGCCGTGATCATGGCACTGATTCCGGTTGCCGGCGTTGGCGGCTGGCTGACTTATATGGTCCTTCGGACAACGCCATTCATGAAGCGGCTGGCTGATCCTAATGACCTCTATAGCCGTCTTGAGATTTGGAAGGTGGCCATCCGAATGTTTCAGGCTCACCCTTTTGTTGGGGTCGGACACTCGGAATTCACCAATGTCGTCTCCGACTACCTCCAAACCCAAAGCAATTTGGGCCATTTTGACATTGGACGGGTACTGGTCGCGGACAACATATTCTTTACGACTCTCGCGGAACACGGCATCTTCGGAGTGATCTCATTAACCGGAATGCTGACGTATGCGTTCTTGCTGCTACGAAGATCCAAAGAGAAGCTCTACCGGGCACAACAGCCGTCACGCGCCGCATTTGTGGAATGTTGCGAATTGGCGCTCATCATTTACATCTTTACCGGCCTCTTTGCTGACGTGCATATGTTCACCAAAGCCACGAGATTGATGTTCATCATCATTGGATTGGGAATCGCGGCGGGTACTCGGTGTGATCCTGTTTCCGCCAACAAGCCGAAACTGCTGGAATCGGACACCTACTCCGGCCAGAAGCTTTTGGAAGCGTAAAACACAGCTGCCATGCTATATCTTCACGGAATCGGCCATTTCCACCCGGAAGCTGTGATAGACAATCGCTTTCTGGTTGATCTGGATATTGGCACGGATGAGGAATGGATACTTCAGCGCGTTGGCATCCGTGAGCGCCGCACCGTTTTGGACCTTGAGTACATCCGCACGACACGCAATGCGGATGCGCGCGCGGCGGCCGAGGCCTCGGTTTATTCGAACGCGCAGACCGGCGCTCGCGCAGCACGGATGGCCCTTTCGCGAGCGAAATTGAAACCGGCCGATATAGGAATGATCATAGCCGGCGGCTGCTCTCCGCAATACCAAATACCAGCAGATGCCTGCGCTGTTGCCGCGGAATTGGGAATAGAAAATGCGCTCAGCTTTGATATCAACTCTGCTTGTTCGAGTTTCGCTGTGCAGATGTGGTTTGTTCTCAATTTAGCTTTGGAAACGAGTCCGGATTTCATCTTGATCGTGAACCCGGAGAATAATACTCGAGTAATCGACTATAACGACCGGAGCACGGCTGTTTTGTGGGGAGATGCATCTACGGCGGCAGTGGTCTCCCTGCGCGTGCCGTCGCCAGTGTCGATCAGCTGCGCAAAGCCGGGCTCGGACCCGGCCAAGTGGCAAACCATTAGAACCCCTAATGGCGGCCATTTCACGCAGGAGGGGCAAACGGTGCAAGCGTTTGCGATTCGAAAGATGTCGTCTCTTCTGGAAGCACTGCGAAATCCGTCGGACTCGCCGGAGGACGTCTACTTCATAGGGCATCAGGCCAACAAGCTTGCGCTGGAGAGTGTGAGGAAGCGCCTGGATGTGCCCGGACCTAATCATCTTTTCAACGTCGATTGTTTCGGCAACTGTGGAGCGGCTGGCGCGCCATCGGTGTTGTCGCAGAATTGGGAGCGTTTCGTATCTGGCAATTCAATATTGATGGCTATGGTGGGTTCGGGTTTGACCTGGGGTAGCTTGCGGGTTGATTTTGTCAGCCGAGGTCTAGATGTCTAGGGTAGTGGTCACCGGCCTCGGCGTTTTGGCGCCGAATGGTCATGGCATTGACGCTTTTGAGAGAGCCTTGCGACAGGGAATCTCGGGCGTGCGCCACGTTTCCAAGATGAAGGAACTGAATTTTGGGTGCCACGTTGCCGGCATTCCGGAGAATGTACCTGAAATAGCGGCGCGGTATTTTCCTTCTTCCCAGCTCAGCACCATGAACGAGCACACGATATTAGCTGCAATTGCCGCGGTGGACTGCTGGCGTGATGCGGGCTTTGATGTTCCTGAATTCAAAGCGGGTGAGATTGATCAGGATACTGGCTTGATGCTCGGGACCGGCATGGGATCGATGGAGTTAGCCGATACATATATTCCTCTGGTGAATGCGGGAAATGTTCGCCGCCTGGGTAGCAGCATGGCTGAGCGAACCATGTGCAGCAGCGCGGCTGCCTGCGTCTCGGGCTTGTTAGCCTTGGGTGGCGAAGTGAGCATGAACAGCAACGCTTGCGCCACTGGAACGCAATCGATTATCGAAGGCTGGCACCGGGTAAAATCAGGCCGGACGCCGAGGGTCCTGGTGGGAGCGGCCGAGGGCGCATCGTGCTACAACTGGGCGCCGTTTGACGCCATTCGCGTTCTGGCTCGCGGCTTCAATGACGCTCCGGAAACAGCCTCCCGGCCGATGAGCGCATCGGCCAACGGGTTTGTGCCCGCCTCGGGAGCGGGGATGATTTTGCTAGAGTCCCTGGAGAGTGCGCGACGCCGGAACGCAAAGATCTACGCCGAAGTGCTAGGCGGGTTTCAGAACTGTGGTGCACAACGTCAGGGTGGAAGCATGACTCTCGCCAACGCGACAATGGCCCAGCTTTGTATCAAAAAGAGCCTGTCTGTTTCGGCGGTCAGCGGGAGTGAGATAGACGCGACGAATGGCCACCTGACAGGAACCGCTGGCGACGTTTTGGAAGTGAAAAACCTGATGGCTGCTTTCGGCACGCCAGCAAAGGAATTTCCCTTCATCAATTCCACGCTCTCTCTCACGGGACATGCACTGGGAGCTGCAGGCACTTTATCCTCTATCGCTGCCATCCTTCAGGTTGCCAGGGGCTTCTTGCACGGATCGTTGAACTGCGAAGACCTACATCCGGAACTGGAAGAAATCGCCGGCAGCATTCCTCATCAGACTGTCGAGCGTGAGATCAACATCATCGCGAAAACCTCTTTTGGCTTTGGCGATGTGAATGCCTGCGTGCTGTTTCGCAAATGGACATTCTGAAACGAAAGGTAAACGAACAAATGGTAGAAAACGCAACTGACGCTGACCTCTATTCACGCGTCAAAGAAGTACTGAAAAAGGTGGTCTTCAAGACCGCTTCTCTAGAAGATCTCAGTCCGGAAACACGCATCCAGGAGGATTTGCAAATGGATTCGGTGCGAGTGGTGGACCTGGTGCTCGAGCTGGAAGACGAATTCGGAATCAGCATTGAAGATGCGTTGATCGAGAAAATTAAGACCGTGAGAGATCTGGTTGAGATCATCAAGGCCAAATCCGAATAGTCGCTGAACCGCTGTTTACCGGCATGGCTTACGCCACAGCTGTGCGCATATTCACAATGGACATTTCCATCATCTACGTCAACTGGAACTGCGAAGAAGAAATTCTGGCTTCCGTCGCTTCCGTACGGGAGTCTGGCACAAGGCTCCCGTACGAAGTAATTGTCGTTGACAACGCATCAGCCCAAGGAACCGCGGGCCTGGCCCGCGATTCTGAAATCAAGCTCATACACAGCGGTAGAAATGGCGGGTTCGGCGCCGGATGCAACCTGGGCGCACGGCATGCAAAAGGCCGCTATCTTCTCTTCCTGAATCCGGATACGCGTTTGTTGAACGACGTCCTTACCGAACTCTCAAGCTTTTTGGACGGGCATGCTTCCGCTGCAACAGCCGGGCCGTTGGTTGTGGACGAACGCGACACCATCTTTTTTGGAGCGGGCCGGTCTCTGCCAACGCTGTTCAACGAGTTCCTCCAGCACAGCACGCTGGCATTTCGATTCCCTAATTGGTCTTGGACTTCACAACCATATCTTTCTTGCTGGGACCATCGATCCACTCGTGAAGTGGGGACGATTGTTGGCGCGTGTATGCTGGTTCGTTCAGAACTCTTCGCTTTAGTGGAAGGATTCGACGAGAAGTTCTTCCTGTACAGCGAGGAACTGGATCTCTGCTGCCGGTTCAGGAAGGCCGGCTTCCAGGTTTGGTACGTGCATACGGCTCGCCTTCTGCACAAGGAACGTCAGAGCACAATTCAGCTTTTCGGATCAGTGGGTCGAATTGTCCTCCAGAATATGCGAAGCCAGCATTACTATTTTCAAAAGCATCATGGAGCGCTGAAGGCGTTTGTCTGGCGGTACATGATTGCCACACTCTATTTGCTCCGCTATTTACTGAGCCGCGACTCGCTTCATCTTGAATATTTCCGCTGGGCGATCACTGCCTAAAAGCACCATGTTCACCCTTGTGATTCCTACGCACAATCGTGCTCCTATCCTGCAGCGGACCTTGACTCATCTATTCGCGTTGCAGGGTATTTCGGGCTGCGAAGTGATTGTGATCGATGACGGCTCCACCGATCAGACAAGCGAAGTATTGAAACACTTCCGGCAGTTGCATCCACACCTTCTGCGCGTGATTGAAACTACCAACGGCGGTCCGGGACGCGCGCGCAACTATGGGGTGGAAGCTGCGTCGAATGATCGCATTCTGTTCATCGACGATGATGTTTTCCCAAGGCCCGGGATGCTGGAATGTCACCGCCGCCGCCTGGATGCCGGATATACCGGATCCCAAGGCATACTGGTCTGGCACTCAGATATCACAATCACACCTTTGATCCGCTACCTTGATTCGCGCGGCGCACAGTTCGCCTTCGATCAGGTCGAAGATCCAGATCACCTTACAGGCGCTCACGTCTATACAGGCAACTTTGCCGTTCTCAGGAGCGCTGTCTTGAAAACAGGCGGGTTTGATGAAACTTTCTTCAACAAGGCACTGGGCTTCAGCGCCTTCGAGGATACGATTCTCGGATTTAAGCTGCTCGAACACGGAGCAACGCTGGCGCTCAACCGCGAGGCTGTGGCGGATCACCTTCACGATATGACCGAAGAAGGTTGCTTCCATCGAGAGTACAAAGTGGGCTATGCCATCGGCCTGCTCCGGCAAAAGTACCCTGCCATTGCAAGGTCATTGGGCCTGGACCGCAAGGATTTTCTGGTTCAATCCCAGGTCGCATTGTTGCAGCTGATCAACAGCGCTGACATCACAAAGAAGATCTTAGGCTACTCCCTCAGTATGCGGCTCCGGCATCGCGAAGCTTTTTGCCGGGGCTTCCTGCTGTTCAAACGCGACGTTGCAGAAAAACGCACTTTGGCAATTCAATGAGCGACCTCAAATTCTCGTTCGTCATAGTCACGTATAACAATGCGGACACGATAGAGCCTTGCTTACGCTCCATTGCCGAATACACGCAAGCCGAACACGAAATCATTGTGGTGGATAACTCGCCGGACAAACGGACCGTCTCCTCCATCCGCGGCTTCAGCACTGCCCGGCCAGACGTTCGAATTCAGCTGCTCGAACCCGGTGAAAATCTGGGCTTCAGCCGTGCCTGTAATGCGGGCGCGAAACTCGCGTCAGGAGAATTTCTGTTTTTCCTGAACCCGGATACACAGTTGATGAATGACGCGGCAAACCGGCTATTGGCTTGTTTCGCGGCTCACCCCCGGACGATAACCGTTGGACCAGGAATCCGCGATGCCGATGGACAGGTCGCGCGTTCGTGCAGAAATCTTCCGAATCTTCGCCGGGTGCTGCTGGATGCTACCAGCCTTGATAGATGGTTTGGTGATTACAAATTAACTCGTTTTGGCCATGACCTGCCGCGCCAGGTTGAGCAGATTATTGGCGCAGCCATTTTGATTCGCCGGCATGATTACGCAAGGGTCGGTGGGATGGATGAGCGCTTCTTTATCTATTTCGAGGAAGTGGACCTTTGTAAGCGTTTACGGGAAGCGGGCGGCGAGATCTGGTTTTGGCCGGATGCGATTGTGCAGCACCTTGCCGGGCGTTCATGCGAATCAAACCCGGTTCGCGCGCGCATGATTTTTATTCTTCGAGAAAGCCGGAAGAAATATTTCGACAAACACTTCGGCGCGGGCAGTTCGGCCCTTCTCAGTCTTATCAATCGGCTGGAAGGGCTCCAAAAATCAATCGCGCTAGGCACGCTTTGGATTATTCGCAGAAGACTCAGCGATCGTGAAAAGGCGCACGGTTTCTGGTCGGTGGCCATGGGGATCGCCCCCCGGACCTGAAGGCTTCCTTATGTTCCGCGTCCTTGCCTTTACTGTTAAGCCGTGCGAGTCCCCCGACTCGCGTTATCGCATTTTGCAGTACCGGAGTCTTGCCAAAGACCAGGACATAGTCATTGACTATCGCAGCCTTATGGGATCTAAATACTACTGGTGGCAAATCAGAAACGAGCAGTTACTGCTGCGTGTTCTGCTTTACCCGTTCCTGCTCGCGATTCGTCTCTGGCAGGTCTTGTTCTTAGCGCCAACCTACGATGCCATTTGGATCTCACGCGAGATGGCGCCGTTTGGCCCACCCCTGCTGGAGCGCCTTTTGATTCGGCTTTGCAAGCGTACCGTTCTGGATGTAGACGATGCCCTCCACGTCTCAGATAAAGAGACTTCACGCCTGCTGCCAAGATTGCTGCGCGATCGCGGTAAATTCGGCCGGGTAGCAGGTTCCTACAGTGCGGTGGTTTGTGGAAGCACGTATCTGGCGGAATTTTACAGCCAATACGCATCCGACGTTTACGTCATTCCAACAGTCGTAGACAGCAGCCGGTATTCGCGTATCGAGCCATCCACCTCAAAGATTGTTCGTATCGGCTGGATCGGCACCCCTCTGCACTGGCATAACCTGAACACCTTGCGTGATGCGTTTTTAGAGCTTGCCAAAGAGAGAGAGTTTGAACTGGTGATCGTCGGCCTAAATCAACCGCTGGGCTGGCCGTTGGAATGCATCCGTTATGTGAAATGGACCTTGCAAGACGAGTTGTCCTATTTTTCCGGCTTTGATATCGGCATCATGCCGCTCCGCGATTCACCCTTTGCCCGGGGAAAGTGCGCATTCAAGCTTATCCAATACATGGCGGCGGGTCTGCCGGTGGTCGCTTCGCCTGTGGGCGCCAATCGTGACGTGGTTATCTACGGTACCAACGGCTTTTTGGCCGAGTCTGCCGATGAATGGCGGAAGGTGCTAAGAACACTGATTGACGACCCACACCTTCGGCAGAGGATGGGCAAAAATGGTCGCGAACTCATAGGCCGCTCTTATTCCATGCATGGCATGTGGCCTCGCTATGCTTCGATACTGACCGGAGTCCCAGCGCAGGAGCCGACGTGCGCACATTGATCCTGATAGCGGCGCTGGCAATTCAGGCGCTAGGACAAACAAATTCAGCAGCGTTGCCAATGCGTCTTGGTGTCGATGCCGACAACTTCAGCGGGCAAACGGCGAATCATCAGTTTGAGGAAAGCCTGCGGCTGATGAAGTTTGAATTTATTTCCTGGCACATCTCGCCGGAACAGGAGCACAACCCGGCGCAGTTGCAGGTCATCATCGACTTCTGCAGGAAGAATCACTGGTCCTACCTGTTCAATACCGAGACTGTCAATTATCGGCGTGACGAGCCGGCCAACTTCAAACACGAGGACGGAACATACCGCTGGGACCTTGCGGAACGAACCCTGACTGAGTTGAAGGACGATCCTTTATTCCTGGGCGTAGTTTACGACGAAGCGGATCTAATGCAGGCTCTGTGCGGAGTGATCGACGAAAAGGGCAAACCCATTCCGCCCTATTTCGCGGACACCAAGAACATGTCCGCCGCTGACGCGTTCTTCGCCGTTTCAGCGAAGGTGGCGGAACTACAGCAGCGATATCACAGATACGGTAAGCGACTAATCCTTGAAATGACGTTTCCGGATTATCCATTCGCCTATGCGCGTGGCGGCGCATTGCCGGCGCCGAAACTGCTGAAGGAAAATTATAACGATCTGATGTATGCGGTCTACAGGGGCGCCGCTTTGGAATACAACCTTCCGGAGCTTTGGGCCTGTGTCGACCTATGGTTCTTGGATAAGTTTCCGTGGGGAGGCAAATCGGGACCCGGCTACCATACGCCCGCTCAGTTGCTGGAAACTCTGCAATACGCTTACTCTGCTGGATTCGACTACGTCTATATCGAGCAGTACAAAGCGTTGATGACCGAGACCTACGCTCTCAGTGAATATGGCCAGAAGGTCCTTGAGTTTCAGCACTGGCGCACGACGCACGAACATGGCAACTGGCGTACTGCTCCCATAGACTACTACGTTAAGCGATTCCCGGATGGATACTGGGGGCAGGCTTATTCCACTTTTATCCCGGATCATCCATACGGATCATGGGCTGCGAACCCATACCGGAAGCTCGACGAAAGCTGGCTGAAAGCGCTGAACGCGTTGTCTCACGGCACGATTCCAGCCGAGGCAAACAACTGGAATGCCACCCTCCATATCACTTACCGGGTGCAGCCCTATCAAACCATGGCCGGACTTCCTCCCTTAGTCGTATTTGATCAGTCCGGAAAAATTCCGCCAAACACAAAGGCGCATGTTCTGGACTTCACATCCAACAATCCAACCGCCGCCGCCAAACGCTATTAGCCACCAGTAGCCGAGGCTTGCTTTCCACGTCCCTCTGACCCCAAAAAACCGCCACTATGAGAATCGTCCAGCTTATAACCGGAAGTGTCGCATTTGGAGGAGCTGAGGCTCACGTTCGTGATCTTGCAATGGGACTCAGAGATAGAGGCCACGATTGCATCGTGATGCTCGGCCCTCCAGAAGGCCTTTTTTCCGAGCAGTTGCAGGAGTCCGGCGTACCCGTAGTCTTCATACCGTCACTAAAAAAGCCCATTCGCCCTATAAGCGATCTAGCAAGTTTAATCCAAATTGTTTCTGCACTTCGCAAGATAAAGCCGGACATCGTGGCAGTCCATACGGCGAAAGCCGGTTTCGTCGGCCGGCTAGCAGCTCGATTGACCGGCATACCCAGCGTCTTCACACCGCACGGACTGTCATTTGTAAGCCGCAAGACAGGCAGCTTTGTCAAACCATTGCTCCTTATTGAACAAATAGCTTCGCAATTCGGCGACAGAATGATCGCCGTGTGTGAGATGGAGCGGAGGCTTGCCATAAAGCATCTCAACGTCAAGGCAAGCAAGATCGCCATGATCCACCACGGCCTGCCAGACCTCCAGCAGGAGCGCAAGCATTCTCATTCGCGCGTTTGCATTACAATGACCGCGAGATTTGATCGCCCGAAAGACCACGCCACCCTGTTCCTGGCGCTGGCTTCGTTAACCCATCTGGATTGGGAGCTCCGGTTAGCCGGCACAGGCTCACTACTTGAGGAATCCAAATTATTTGTGGAACGATCTGGCCTTTCTTCCAGAGTTCATTTCCTCCATCAATGCTCGAATATACCGGCATTGCTTGGCGAAACTGACATCTTCACTCTGATCACCAATTCAGAAGCCTTTCCCATCAGTATCCTTGAAGCGATGCGATCAGGACTACCCGTGGTGGCTACGGATATCGGAGGCGTGAGTGAGGCGGTACAGGATGGATTGAGCGGTTTTCTGGTTCCCCGCTCCAGCCCATTCGAGCTGGCGAACAAACTAGCGCTTCTTATTTCCTCATCTGAATTGCGGCACAGAATGGGTTCCTACTCGCGAGTTCGATTTACTGAACACTTCCGATGGCGATCCATGCTGGACAAAACCGAAGCGTTCTATGCGGAGTCAATGCCCGAGCGCGGGAGATCCAGGATGGAGTCCGTCACATCAGCTTAGCTGGCAGGAACGCTCGCAACTGGCCTGACCTACCCCCCGATCGTCGCAATTGCCTGCGTCATCGTGGTCATAGCGGGCGTGGCCGCGCTTTTTCAAACAGGCGCAGCCAGTAGCGCTTTTTTTACGGGAAGTAGTCCTCGACTTTCAGCCGCACCACGGCGCTTGCCCGCGCGAAGACATAGACCATCGCGGGGATAATGGCGCGGTCACGCAAGCCATAACAGATGCGACACGTCGACGCGTTGCGGGAAGGCGGTTGTCTCTTAAAGTGAGTAGTTGCGCCCTTGATGACGGAGTGACGCGACGCGCATCGCATAGGCCCCGCCACATGCACCGGCTGCACATCGGCAATGCGAGTGATGCCTTCGTCCCGGCGCCAGCGCAGAACTGTACCCGCCGCCTGCCCATAGGCCGCGGGCGGGGAGAGCAGGGGAATGATTTCGGTCTTCATAAGCAAGGGATGCCGAGCGCTTGCGCGGCCTCGCGTTGCGGTTCATCGAGCGTCGCCAGAGGAACGCCATTGCACGAGACAAGCTCGACGTAAAGCGCGTCAAAGGGCGTGAGCCGATGGTTACGGCAGATGACTTGCAGCCTGCCTGCGAGCTGATAGCCGGATTAAGGGCAAGCAGGGCATCCAAAAACGTCTGCGTTTGCTGCGGCGTGATGCGTCCTTGGCGTTCGCCGACCAGCAGGACATTCAATACCTCGACCGCCCAGAAGGAGGGCACGCGGGCCTGCTCGCCCGCCTTCAACCGGTCAAGCACACTCAGCGCCGCAGGCGTTTGTTCATCGGGAAAGCACCATGACAGGTAACGGAAGCATCGAGGATGCTGCCTGTTGATGACGCGCCTCACGGCGCAACTGTTGCAGGGTCATGTCGCCGAGAGACAGACCATGCGTTTTGGCGAAGGTCTTCAGGGGCTCAATCGCAGCGCGGAGTTCACTCTTCGCCGCGTGCTTCCAGCGCGGCGCTGATAACATCCGTGGCATCGCGGTACGCGCTGCTATGGATCACGTGCTGGCGTGAGTTCAAATCGTCATGGTGAATGCCTTGCCCTGTGATTTTTAGTGGGCCAGCCTACCCGTTATCGACCTCCCAGTCAACGATACGACTACAGCAAAACGCAGTTTGAGATTTGCTGGCCGCCGATGGATCGGATGAGCGCCGGCAACTAGAGTTTTGGAAACAGGAACGCCAGTAGTTCGCCAAACCGGCTGCCCCAGGCACGCTCAGAATGATCGGCGCCGTGATATTCGCGGTAACTCAGGCCTTCACCGGGCTGCCATCCGTTCTCGATCAGCGCATCACGCAGCAGGCGGGCATCTTCCACAATTGCCTGGGGCATGCTGCCTTCGTTTGTGCCGATATCCAACCAGATGCGCGGCCGAACCAGCTCTCTGTATTCGCGCACAAGACTCAGAATGGCGCGTTGATCCCACCAGACAGAGGGCGAGATCACGGCCAGCGCCCCGAATACACGCGGATACTGCAAGCCCGCCACCAGCGAAACCAGTCCCCCTAACGAACTGCCTCCCACCGCGGCATACCGGGCGGCCTTTCGCGTTCGATATTCGTGGTCGATGAAAGGCTTCAGCTCCCTGGCCAGCATTTCCGCATATCGGTCGGCCTTTCCCCCTTTACGGAGGCGCTTGTCGCGGGTGGGCGTGTATTCCGACATGCGCCGAACGCCCGCATTGTAGACGCCCACAATAATGACGGGCTCAATTTCACCACGCTCAGTCAATTCGTCGGCAGTGATGTCGGCCCTCCATTCCTGACCGAAGAAAGCCGTTGCGGGGTCGAACAGGTTTTGTCCATCCTGCATGTAAAGCACGGAATAACGTTCATTTGACGTTCGGTATCCGGGGGGCAGATAGACAATCAGATCGCGTCTTGTGGAAAGGAATTTTGAAGGAAACCTGGGATGAATCTGCAGCCGGCCTTCGTCCCGGGCTCTTCTCAACTCTGCCAACCCTCATTTTAGCTTTCACGGCTCGCGCTACCATACGTATCTACTGGATATGCGACGCGATTACGTCAAATGGTATAGCCCGTCTCTCCACCGCGACATGGAACTTCTCGCGTATGGAGAACGTGGATTTCCGCTGGTTGTTTTTCCTACTTCAGGAGGCCGATTTCACGAGTACGAAGACCACGGCATGATCCATTCGCTGGCGCCCAAGATTGAGCGCGGCGAGATTCAGGTATTTTGTGTCGATTCGGTGGATCAAAGCTCCTGGTATAACCGGTGGGCTCATCCGGCAGACAAGCTTCACAGGCAAAATGCTTTTGACGCGTATCTGGTTCTGGAGTTCGCCCCGTTTGTTCGCAATCGCACGAGCTGGCCGCAGATGGCTTCAACCGGCTGCAGTTTTGGCGGATATCACGCCGTCAATTTTGCGCTCCGGCATCCGGATCTGGTCACTTATGTGGTGAGCATGTCCGGCGCTTTTGATATTCCCAAGCGCTTTCTGAATGGCTACTATGACCAGAATGCCTATTTCAACTCCCCGCTGGATTACCTCCCCCAATTGAGCGACGGCTGGTTTCTGGATCGCTGCCGCAGCAATTATTATGTCCTGACCACCGGCCAAGGAGATCCATTGCTGGATCAGAGCGTGAGATTGGCTCAGGAACTAGGGGCGAAACGGATTCCGAACTATCTGGATATCTGGGAAGGCTTCGGTCATGACTGGCCATGGTGGCAGAGAATGGCGCAGAAGTTCTTCGCATAACATGTAACGGAGGCTGCACCGATGGCTATCATAGGCGTTCTTTATGGCATGGAAGAGTCATTTCCACCGGCGTTGGTGAATCGCATCAATGAAATGGGAGTGAAAGATGTACGAGCCGAACACGTCAAGGTGGGCGGCGTGGTTATGGCTGAGACACCTCGCTACGACGTCATTGTGGATCGTATTTCACATGACATCCCGTTCTATCGAGCGTTTCTCAAGAACGCCGCCTTGAAGGGCACGCGGGTTATTAACAATCCCTTTTGGTGGAGTGCGGACGACAAATTTTTTAATTACGCACTAGGCCATGAGCTGGGCGTTGCCATTCCCCGGACTGTGCTGCTGCCCCACAAAGACCATCCCCCTTCTACGACCGACAAGTCGATGCGCAACCTGCAGTATCCCTTGGATTGGGACGGCATCTTCAGTTATGTGGGATTTCCGGCATTCCTGAAGCCGCACGACGGAGGCGGCTGGAAAGATGTCTATAAGGTTGATAATCCTTCAGAGTTTTTCGCTGCTTATCAGCAGAGCCGCGATTTGTGCATGACGTTGCAGGCAGCCGTTCATTTTCAGGAGTACTTCCGCTGCTATGTAGTCGACCAGACACGGGTGCATATCATGCGCTATGATCCGCGGCAGCCGCACCACTTGCGCTATGTTGCAGGGAATCCGCCTCCAGGGGAATTGCTGAACGCGCGCATGACTCGCGATGCCCTCACGCTTTGCCGCGCGCTGGGCTATGATCTCAACACCGTAGAGTTCGCAGTGGAAGACGGAATTCCCTACGCTATTGACTTCATGAATCCGGCTCCCGATGCAGGTTTGGAATCAGTAGGCGCCGAGAATTTTGGGTGGATTGTAGATGCAGTGGCTAACATGGCCATTCAGCGTGCACTTTCTCCAGCCAGTGTTCCGCTTTATCAGTGGTCGGCATTTCTAGGCAACAGCAATAAGTCAGCCAGCCAGGCAACAGCGGGCCCCGGGAGGAAATTATGAGCTCAAGGCGCCCCAGCCTGAATATCGGTATCGAAGAGGAATACCAGAGCATTGATCCCGAATCCCGTGACCTGCGCTCGCATATCCAGGCCGAGATTCTGGAGAAGGGTAAGATTCTGCTGGCTGAGCGCGTCAAGCCGGAGATGCATCAATCGGTCATAGAGATTGGCACCGGCGTTTGCCCGACCATAAAGGAAGCGGGCGCCGAACTCCGGCAGCTACGCCGCACTATCATTGACCTGGCACGCCAGGCCGGATTGAATATCGCTGCCGCCGGCTGCCATCCGTTCGCGCAATGGCAAAAGCAGGAGATTTATCCTGATGACCGCTACCGGACCATTGTGGAAGACATGAAGATGGTGGCGCGCGCGAACTTGATCTTCGGGTTGCATGTGCATATCGGCGTGGAAGATCGTGAAACAGCCATTCAGATTATGAATGGAGCACGTTACTTTCTGCCGCACATTCTGGCTCTTTCCACGAATTCTCCGTTCTGGGAGGGTATTGACAGCGGCTTCAAATCCTACCGCTGCAAGGTGTTCGAACGTTTTCCTAGAACCAATATTCCGGACTTATATACCAGTTGGTCAGAGTTTGAAAACTACGTCAACTTACTGATTCACACAAAGTGCATTGATAATGCGAAGAAGATCTGGTGGGACATACGACCGCATCCGCATTTCCCCACGCTCGAGTTCCGGATCTGCGATGTTCCCATGCGGGTTGAGGAAACGCTGGCTATTGCAGCCCTGTGTCAGGCTGTGATCGCTAAGTTATACCGGCTGCATGAACAAAATCAGAGCTTTCGCCATTACAGCCGCGCGCTGATTATGGAAAACAAGTGGCGCGCCGCGCGTTACGGGCTGGATGGCAAGATGATCGACTTCGGCAAGCAAACCGAGGTTCCCATTCGGAGCCTTATGAATGAGATGCTGGATTTCGTGAGCGATGTTGTTCCCGAGCTAGGAAGCGCGGTAGAGCTCTCTTACATCCATCGAATGTTAGAAGAAGGCACCGGCGCGGACCGTCAACTGAAAGTGTTTGCGGAAACCGGTGATCTAAAGTCTGTGGTCGATTACATTGTGAAACAGACGGAAGAGGGAGTGCGTGAAACAGCAGACAAGGCAGTTGCGGGCCTGGGATGACTGACGCAAGAAAATTGCTGGAATCGATACCGTTTGACAGCGAACTCTCACCGGGAGCGCAGAATGCTGTACGTTCCTGCCTGCGGATACAGCCCGATGAAAAGGTGACTTTGATCACTGACCGGGCGTGTCTCGAGATCGGCGCAAGCCTGGTTCAAGAACTGAAGCAGCTTGGCGTGCCGTTTCACGCATGGGTTTTAGAAGAACTCGCGCCGCGGCCCTTGAAAGACATGCCCGCCGCGGTCTTGGAGGACATGGAATCTAGCGCGGTCAGCATTTTCGCCGTGAAAGCTCAGCAGAATGAGCTGCGAACCCGCATGCAGATGACGGACGTGGTGAACCGGCGCAAGATGCGGCATGGCCACATGGTGAACATTAATCGTCAGATTATGCTTGAAGGAATGCGCGCCGACTTTGAGAAAGTGGATCGCATCAGTACGCAGGTTTGGCAGATGGCAAGCGGCGCATCGACCATTCGAGCCACTACGCCTGCCGGCACGGATATCACGGGTCAATTTTCGCCCCGCCTCAAGTGGCTTAAAACCAGCGGCATCATCAGCCCTCATAAATGGGGTAATTTACCTGGAGGGGAGACATTCACTGCGCCTGAGCGAGTGGATGGGACTTTTGTCGTCGACGGAGTGGTGGGTGATTACCTGTGCGAGAAGTATGGAGATCTCCGAGACCAGCCGTTGACCATCGAGATTAAAGAGAACCGGCTGGTGAGCGCTCACTCCGAGAATAAAGAACTAGAGCAGGAGTTCTGGAGTTACTGCCATACGGACGAGAATAGCGACCGGGTGGGCGAGTTTGCCATCGGCACCAATATCGCGGTTCGGGATGTGATCGGAAACATACTCCAGGATGAGAAGATTCCCGGCATCCATATTGCATTCGGTAATCCATACGCCGCGCATACCGGGGCGGACTGGTATTCGGCCACTCACATTGATGTTGTTGGCCGTCAGTTCGATATCTGGATTGACGACCGGCAGATTATGCATAACGGAGCGTTCCTTCTTGATTCCCTCCCTGCGGTCGAAATTTAACGCGGCTTGGTCGCCGGCCAAGTATTCTCATTTCTTGGCGTTGCTTGAGGAGCGGTTTAACGAACCCGTCCAGTTTCGTCACTCGGAAACACCCTGCTTTCTATCGCACGAGTTAGTGGAAAACGCTACGCGGGCCGGCAGTGAACTTGTTTATCAGTTATTGGACAATCCGGCTTATCTTGAAGTTTCAAGAAGGGCGATTCCCGAGGCGTATCGCGCTCCAGGCGATGCGCCCTACCCGCTTTTTGTCCAAGCAGATTTCGGACTTGATGCGGAGCAAAACCTCAAACTGGTGGAGATTCAAGGGTTCCCTTCGCTTTACGGTTATCAACCAGCACTGGCGCGGGCTTACAAGGAAGCTTATTTGATTAATGATTCGCTCGAAACTTTTCCGGGCGGACTGCCAGAGGACGAATATAAGTTCCTGCTGATGGAAAGCATTGTGGGCAAGCACGAGCCTGAGAATGTGGCGCTACTGGAAGTTGATCCTGCGCAGCAGAAAACCCGGCATGATTTTGCCGCTACGCAAGACATGCTTGGCATTGCAGTGGTGGATGCTCGCTCCGTTATTAAGCAAGACAACCGGCTGTTCTATGAACGTTCCGGCAAACGGGTGCCGATTGAACGGATCTATAACCGGGTTATCGCGGACGAACTGGATAAGAGACAGATAGAGCTTCCCTTCAGCTTTCGGGATGACCTGAACGTGGAGTGGGCTGGCCATCCAAATTGGTTTTTTCAACTGAGTAAGTTTTCTCTTCCCTTCTTTAATCACCCAACCGCGCCTCCCGCGTTCTTTCTTGACCAGGCTCCCCACATAGAGGATCTGTCAAGGTGGGTTTTAAAGCCGCTGTATTCATTTGCCGGAAGCGGAGTATTGGTTGGTCCAAGTCAAAGCGATCTGGATAAGATTCCGGCGGCTGAGCGCGCGAACTATCTGCTTCAGGAACGCGTTGACTTCACCCCCTGCATCGATACTCCGGAGGGTCCGACAAAGATTGAGGTCCGAGTGATGTACATTTGGCTTACTCGCCTTCAGCCGGTAAATTTGATCATTCGCATGGGCCGCGGCAGCCAGATGGGTGTGGATCACAACAAAGGTTTAGGGTGGGTGGGAGCATCAGCGGCCTTTATTACTCCAGGAGAACAACCTTGACGATTTTGTGTGTCGCCAGCTATGAGAAGGGGCATGAGTTTTTGCGCGAAGCCCGTCAGCAGGGCTGCCGCGTAGTGCTTTTGACGTCACTCAAATTAAAAGATACGGCCTCCTGGCCGATGGACAGCGTTGACGAAATTTTTTACATGCCCGACCGCGATCATGAGTGGAATCGAACCGATACGATGAACTCGGTGAGCTTTCTGGCTCGCACACGAGATTTCGACCGGGTGGTTGCGCTGGACGACTTCGATGTTGAACTGGCAGCGGCCATTCGCGAGCATCTTCGAATGCCCGGCATGGGGGAAACGCAAGTCCGCTATTTTCGCGATAAGTTAGCGATGCGGATGGGCGCGAGGTCGGCCGGCATTTTAGTTCCTGAGTTCACCGCGGCTTTCAACTATGAGCGACTGCGGACATTTATGGATCGAGTGCCCGCGCCTTGGGTGCTGAAGCCTCGCTCGCTGGCTGGCGCAATCGGCATCAAGAAAATTTATACCTCCGAAGAACTCTGGCAGCAAATCGAAGCCCTCGGCGACATGCAGTCGCATTATCTGTTGGAGCAATTCGTCCCGGGCGATGTGTTTCACGTGGATACGCTGATGTATCAAGGTAAGATCATGTTCGCCATCGTGAGCGCCTACGGCCGACCTCCGATGGAGGTTTCGCATCAGGGCGGCGTTTTCACGACACGCATCCTGGAACGCGGCAGTGAGCTTGCGAAAAGCTTACTTTCGATGAATGCCCAACTCCTCACCAGCTTCGGTCTGGAGAATAGCGCCTCGCATACCGAATTCATTCGCGCGCACCATGATGGACGCATTTATTTCCTGGAGACTTCCGCCCGAGTGGGCGGAGCGCATATCGCGGATCTGGTTGAAGCGGCTACGGGATTGAATCTATGGGCCGAGTGGGCGAAGATTGAGACCTCATCTCCGGAGCGTCCTTATCAGCCGCCCGCAGACCGGAATGAATATTCGGCCTTGCTGGTTTCTCTCGCGCGCCAGGATAAGCCTGACACATCAGGTTACAACGATGAAGAGGTTGTATGGCGCATGAACCGCCCGCATCATGCCGGCTTAATTGTCAGATCGCCCAGCTTTGATCGCATCTCCGAATTGCTGGCTGGTTATACAGAAAGAATCAATCGGGATTTCGGTGCGGTGCTGCCGCCTCGCGACAAGCCGGATGCTTAGGGCTGCCTACGCCGCAAAACCAAGACGTTTCAGATTCGAAAGTAATCCGGTCTCCAATTTTGAATCAAGGCCTTGATCTGCTTGCCTTTCAGCTTTTCATTCAGTGCCTGGATCGCCAGCGCCGCCACTTCGGCATCGGAAGCGAAGCGGAGCGCCACAAACTGGCCGACCGTCAATTCAGGAATTCGAGCGCGCAAGACCTCATCGCCCAGCCGCTCAAGCCGCAATCGTTCTTCGAGGCGAATCACCCGGTCTTGCACTTTCATCGAATAAATTCGCATTCTAAAAATCGTGAGAAACAGGATCAAAAACCCGGCCGAGACGAAAAAGCTCTCAACTGTTTTCTGCTGAAAGTGAACGACGCCTGACCAGATCAAGAGAACCAAAGACAATGGCGTCAGCAAGAAATGGAACCACGGATCGAATCGGACATGATTCTCACGCGTTTGGATGGACATAGGTTTGAATGGACGTAAACCGACCAATGATACTTCAGGAGAGGGATTCTTTGGGATTCGCGGTCTGGATTGACGAACGGGAAAGGGTGGCGTGGGCCCAAGGGACGCATGAATATCGCCCGATGGGGACCGCCGCCGTGGCTATCCTGGACCAATTCCGCCCAAGGGATTTCCGCCAGTCGCTCCAGCGGCCCGCTGAACTTCAGCCATTTTTCGCCGGATTCTTCGGCTCACTCGAGACTGTTAACCATTACTTGCGCGAACTTAAGAATCGGCGCTTACGCTCCACGCCCGCTCACTTGCTCTGACCTATGGAATTACTACTTCGCTATCTCAAACCACTTTGGCGGCTCGCAGTCCTCGCGCTTGTTCTCGCCACGATTAATCAGGTATTCTCGCTGCTTGATCCGTACATCTTCCGGCTCATCATCGACAATTACGCCACCAAGTTCCATCAATACTCCATAGGTCAGTTCATCCACGGCGTCATTGGACTGCTTGGCCTGGCAGTGCTGGTTGCCTTCATCTCGCGAGTAGCCAAAAATTTCCAGGACTATTACGTTAATGTCATTGTTCAGCAGACGGGCGCCACGCTCTATGCAGACGGCATAGAGCGTTCCCTCTCCTTGCCGTACGCTGTTTTCGAGGACCAGCGCAGCGGCGAGACCCTCGGCAAGCTCCAAAAAGTCCGCAATGATGTGGAACGGTTCATTACGGCCTTCGTGAACATTCTGTTTACCGCGTCGGTAGGAGTGGTTTTCGTGACCGTTTATGCCATTAAAGTGGATTGGATCATGGCGCCTGCGTTTCTCCTGACTGTTCCGGTCCTGGGCGTTATGAGTTCAGTCCTCAGTAAGAAGATTAAGACCATCCAGAAGGTGATCGTAGCGGAAACCGCGTCGCTGGCCGGCTCAACAACCGAATCTCTCCGCAATATTGAACTGGTCAAAACGCTGGGATTGGCGCGGCAGGAAATTGGACGCCTGAACAACACCACCGGCAAGATTCTCAAGCTGGAACTTAAGAAGGTGCGCTATCTCCGCAGCCTTAGCTTTCTGCAGGGAACCGCCGTTAATCTCCTGCGCACCAGCATTCTGTTCCTGATGCTCTACCTTATCTTCACCCAGCGAATCACGGTGGGGCAGTTCTTTTCACTATTCATTTATTCGTTCTTTATCTTTGGCCCACTGCAGGAATTGGGGAATATCATCAACATTTTTCGCGAGACCGAGGCTTCGCTTAACAGCTACGAGGAAATTTTCGCGATTGAACCGGAATCAAAGCCAGCGTTTCCCACACCGCTGGGTGGCCTATCATCGCTGGAGTTTCGTGACGTCGCGTTTCAGCACCGGTCTGCGACACGTCCCGCACTGCAGGAAGTGAGCTTCAAGTTGAAAGGCGGCGAGACCGTTGCTTTTGTCGGGCCGTCCGGCGCGGGGAAGACAACGCTGGTCAAGTTGCTGGTTGGTCTTTACAAGCCGGAATCGGGTTCGGTGCTCTATAACGGAATCGATTCGGACGAAATCGATCCGGACGAGTTGCGGTCTCAGATCGGCTTCGTTACACAGGACACACAACTGTTTTCCGGAACTATCCGCGAGAATCTTTTGTTCGTCCGGCCGGATGCGACTGACGCTGAGTGTATGGATGTGCTGCACCGTGCAGCGGCAGACTCCCTGCTGGCGCGAGCCAATAAAGGCTTGGACACGTTGATTGGAGAAGGTGGAGTTAAGGTTTCGGGTGGTGAAAAGCAGCGCTTATCCATTGCCCGGGCACTGCTACGGAAACCCAGACTGCTCGTTTTCGATGAAGCCACGTCTTCTCTCGATTCGATCACCGAGGAAGAGATCACGCGCACGATTCGTCAGGTGGGCCAGCAGGCAGACATGATGACCATCCTGATTGCTCACCGGCTTTCTACCATCATGCACGCCGAGAGGATTTATGTGCTGGAGCGCGGACGTTTCGCCGAACAAGGCACCCACTCGGAACTAGTGGCGGAAAAAGGGCTTTACTATGCGCTGTGGCGGCAGCAAATTGGCGAACGCACAACTGAACTTCTTGAGGCTCCGCTGGCGGCGCGGTAGGTGACTAACTCGGCAGGTACTAAAAAGAATAGGCCAACCGACCTCCGGGGTCGCCCTCGTTAAACATGTAATTTCCGTAAGCTGACGATGTAGACATTGAGCCACCTTCGTCATCGAACGCCTTCGGCTGAAGAGCGGCTAAGGCGGTAACAGCCGAATTTATGGTGAACGGGTCGTACTTCGAACTTGCCAGCTTCCAAGCATCGAGCAGGCCAGCGAGCAGTTTCTCCACCTCCTCTAAGGGGCCCATCGTCTGCTGGAGCTGCGCATCGAGAAGTCGACGCTGCATATAGGTGTACAAAGCCGCCAGGTTTTTGCTGATCTCTTGTCCCTTTTCGTGATCCAGCGATGAGAGCAATTCGGCCAAAATGTTGTACGCTTTGTTGATCGTCTTAGTACGCCCTGCTATATCCCGGGCTAAGAGACATTCCTTGGCGATCGAAATGGAGTCGATGGCGCCTTGGTAAAGGGCGACGACTAGTCCCACCGGGTTGCTGTTAAGAAGAGTGTCCTGGTTATACGAGGCGTAAGGATCCGGTTGTGTCATGTGAACCATTTATTTGTATCCGCTAGGCCATATCGCACCAGGAAGACGAAAGTTGAGCTAAAAAGCAGGAAAGGCGCATGGTGAATTAGAAGGAGATTACAGCAGAAGTCTGTATCCGTCGGGCTAGTGTTCGGCGCTGCATTAGCCGATAGAAGAGAAGAGGCAGCTAGAACCGAGTAGATGTTCGCAATCATTGGAATCGTACTTGTGATCGGCGCCATTCTGGGAGGTTACCTTTTCGAACATGGCCCAATTGCCGTCTTAGTCCAGCCGGCGGAATTGATCATCATTGGCGGCGCAGCGATTGGAACACTTCTGATTGCGAATCCACTTCCGGTGATCATGCAGCTGATCAAAATGGTGCTGGGCATCTTTGGCGGCGACAAATACGGTAAGGGCCGTTATCTGGAGGCTCTGAAGATGATGAATGAGTTGTTTTCGAGAGGGCGCAAGTCCGGACTCAGCAGCCTTGAACCGGACGTGGAAGAACCGGACAAGAGCGAGCTATTCAAGAAATACCCGACCATCGCAAATGATCACCATGTCGTCGCTTTCATTTGCGACACCCTCAGAATGGCGATGACCGGAACGGTTTCGCATTTTGACCTGGACCAGATGATTGAACTGGACATGGACACCCATCATAAGGAAGTGAATGCTCCGGTGGCCGCTCTGGCAACAGTGGCTGATGCTCTTCCGGGCCTTGGAATTGTGGCTGCGGTACTGGGTGTGGTCATCACCATGGGGTCGCTCGGGGGACCACCTGAGGAGATCGGCCGCAAAGTTGCGGCCGCCTTGGTGGGAACATTCCTGGGCATCCTGGCTTGTTACGGATTCCTCTCGCCCATGGCGGCTAACATGACTCGGATTAACGAAGCTGAAGCTCAATATTTCAATTCCCTGCGCACCGGTCTGATTGCCTTCATACGCGGGGCAGCGCCCATTCTCGCTATTGAATTTTCCAGGCGCTCCATTCCCGCCTCTGTCCGGCCATCATTCAAAGAGATGGAAACGGCCATGAAAGAGGCCGCGAAGGCTGCCTGATTCGATATGTCAGCACCTGTCGTTCCTCCCATAATCATCATCAAGAAGAGAGCTGCCCACGCAGGCCATCATGGGGGCGCCTGGAAAGTGGCATACGCAGACTTTGTGACGGCCATGATGTCGCTGTTCATAGTGCTTTGGCTATTGAACTCCAGTCAGGAAGTACAAAAAGCGGTGGCCGGCTATTTTCGAGATCCGCGCGGATCGGGGAAACGCATGGGCAGCGCTTTCGGCGGCAACGGAGAGAGCGTCACGCTGGATCGCAAGAGTCTTGACAACTTGAAGGAAAAGCTTGAGCAGGCAATGAAGGAAACGCCTAAGTTCACCAAGATGAAGCAAAACGTACAGATGACTGTGACTGGCGAAGGACTACGGATAGAGTTGCTGGAAAATGAAAGCGGAATTTTCTTTGAAAATGGTCAGGCCAAGCCCACGGAGGGAGGAGAGGCTCTTCTCAAGGATATTTCTCAACAACTGGGTCAGATGCCGAATACAGTTTTGATTGAGGGCCATACCGACGCCAAGCCGTTTGGTGATAGCGGCGGGAAGTACGGTAATTGGGAGCTCTCGGCCGACCGCGCTAATGCAGCCCGCAAGATCATGGAACAGGGCGGCCTGAAGCCGAATCAGGTGGTTGAGATCCGCGGGTATGCGGATCAGCAGCTGCGACTGCCCGATAAGCCTGAAGATCCATCTAACCGGCGCATTTCCATTATCGTGCGCTATTGGGACGGCGTCCCCAATGGAGCCGCAAAGCCGGAAACGCGAGCTGGGATTCCGGGTGCTGCGAAGATGGCGGCCGGGCTGGAAAAAACACGCCATTAGCTCTTTTAACGCTAGATAATTGTGGCCGTTTTGCGATATCACCATTGAGGCTGATATGCAAGGATGCGAGCGTCCGAACCAAACGAATCAAACAGAACCTGACCATGCGGGCCGTTGTAAAATTCTCGCCAAAAAAGGCTTCTTGAGCGCGAGAAACTTAACCACCGGCATTGCACTTCTTCTCTACTCGCGTGAGTTCCAGCTTGGTGTGTTATTCCATCTGCCGCTTGGCAGCGAGTCGCCAGTGCTTGACAGCGACGATCAGGTTTTTGCTCACTCCGCCATGGCTATGATTTTGCGGGAATTCCAAGCTCTCGGCGTTCGAAAGCAAGACTTGATCACGTATGCCGTTGGCGGTTCCTCGCGGGATGGCGAAAGCGCTGCCATCAAAACTATGGTTCGGCGCACGCTTTGGAACCATGAGCTCACCCTGTGCGCAAGCGATCTTGGCGGACAGCAAATGCGCTCCATCTGGCTGGATGTGGAGAACGGCCGGACCATTGTTCGCAGCGAGCGCATACAACTCGCAGTAAGCCAGAGCACTTCGCAATTCTGTGCAGCATCTTAAGAGCAGCGCAGCCCAGCGGTGCTCGGCTCGTCCAGGGCAGCCAAAAGAGCTAAGACGTGACTTTCGCCACTTCAGTGTGTCGGTCAACAATCAGCCAGGCAACGGCGCCCGACACCGCCAAGCCTGCAGCGACCAGGAAAGAAATATTCCAGCCATACTTCGCAGCGATCGCCGGCGTCAGCGAGGCAGTGAGTGCGCCGCCGATTTGCGCGCCCATGTTCATGAAGCCTGACACGGAACCCGCTGATTTCCCGCCGATGTCGGCACTCACAGACCAGAACGAACTCTGCGCCAGATAGAGCGACCCTGCGCCGCCAGCCAGCACCAGACTCGCCAGTTGGGCACTGGCTACGCCCGTCCCCAGAGAAATAAAGATAGCGCACAATCCGATACCTACTACGGCAATGCCGCTTCGGCCCATACGCTTGCCCCATCGTTTGGTGACGGAATCGCTAATGATGCCGCCCACCACCGAACCCACGGACATGGCTAGAAACGGCAACATGGTATAAAGCGAGCTTTGGCGCAAATCAAGGCCGCGTACCTCATTGAGGTAAATGAAGAACCAACTGAAGAATATCTGCGCCACATAACCGAACGAAAAATAGCTGAAGGTGATAGCCAATACGTCTGGGTTCGCCAGTATTACCTTCCAAGCCAGCGGTTTCCCAGCTTTATTGGCTGTCGGCAAACCGGCTTCGATAAAAGCTGCTTCCTCCTCCGAAATCCAAGGGTGTTGGCGAGGGCGGTTGCGGGCCAGAAAGAACCAGATGGATCCGGCGACAATACCGATAGCGGCGCTGACGTAGAAAGCAGAACGCCAGCCGTAATGAATCATGATGTACGTGATCAACGGCGAGGTAACACCCGCACCAAACCCTACACCGGCAAAGATCAAGCCATTCGCGATGCCTCTTTCCGTCTCAGGGATCCAGGCCGAAACAATGCAATTGGATGCGGGGTACATGACCGCTTCGCCCGCTCCCAAACAGAATCGAATCGCGATTAAGGCAAAAAGCATGCCGCCCGCTCCGGCGGGCAGAACTGTGATGGCTACGGTGAAAACGGCCCACCAGATAACACTCAACATCAAAACCAGGCGCGGACCAAGTTTGTCGGCCAGACGTCCAGCCGGCGCTTGAAAAAATGCATAACCCAGCAAAAATGCGCTAAAAACATACCCGAGTTGGACGTTGCTGAACCCAAACTCCTTCGCGATAGACTTGCCCGCAATCGATATGTTCACGCGATCCAGGTAAGCCACGGAACTCATCAAAAAGATCCAGAAAATCAATACCCATCGGAGACGTTTAATGGAGGCCGGTTGGGCGCGGTCGCCGGCATTGGCTTGACTTAGGGTTGGGTTATTCAATCGACTACCAGTTTGTAATGGAACCGTCAGGGCGGAAGTAAGTCTGCGCCCTTGCCGTCAGTGGCTCAGTATACTCCGCGATCTGTTTAAGAGCTTTCATATCCAGTTCAACGCCCAATCCAGGCCGGTCATTCGGAAACAGCTTGCCGTTCTTGAAATCCAGGCAGACGGGTAAATGGGGCAGTGTTTTTCCTTGAAAGTTATATTCCATCAAAAGCGGCCCGGAGAACGTGCCCAAGCTGTTCACCAGCGCCGCGGTAGCAATCGGGCCTGTGAAATGAGGCACTATTCCGACGAAATGCGTTTCACAAATGGCCGCAATCTTCATCATCTCGGTTATACCGCCCACGTTGGGCAGCGTCGCCCTGACGAAGTCTATGCTGTGGTTCTCCACCAGCTTATTGAAATCCCAACGGTTGCCCCATTCTTCACCGGCGGCGAGCGGAACGCTCACCTTGCTTCGCAAGATGGGCAAATCTTCGTTGAAAGCCTCGGCGCGCACCGGGTCCTCCACAAAGAACGGAGCCAGTTGTTGAATCAGGTCGCAACCTCGAACGGCTTCCGACAAATCAAATCGCTGGTGAAAGTCAACCGCCCAGTCGCCGTTTTTACCAACGCCTTCTCTGACCTGGCTGCAATCGTCAAAGAGCTGATTCAACCGCTCCCGAGTGTTATAGGTTGTGTTCGCCGGTTCGTCCGCGGCGCCCATCCGAAAGGCGCGATATCCCGCTTCTATAGTCAATTGAGCACGCTCTTTCAAACTCATGCCAGGCTTGACACCGGGAATAATGCCGGCCGTGTTGTAGCATTCGCAGTGATCGCGCACCATACCGCCGAGCACCTGGTGCACAGGCATATTTTGCACTTTGCCTTTGATATCCCACAACGCAAGATCGAGCGCCCCGAGTGCATCCTGCTTCTCACGGCCTGGCGGATAGAAGTATGCCCGGCTCATATCCTGCCAGAGCCGTTCAATGTGTTGTGGATCGCGCCCAATCAGCCTGCCGGCGCATTGGTGAAGAGTGTCCGGTGATCCGCCTTCCCCGATGCCGGTTATGCCGGCATCGGTTTCTATCGTCACCACCAGATCGCTTTGATTAAAAAGGGGGTTCGGATTCGGGGGCTCATAAACACGCACCCTTGTGATCTTCATCTTTGGCAGAGCGGCGCTTAGCACACTTCCGCCAGCCAAGCCCAGAAGGCCTGCGCCTGTTGATTGTAAAAATCGTCTACGGTTCATTGCTTTCTATTTTTGCGACAGGCAGCATCTGATGCCAGCGCCTTATCTTACTTCGCCGTCTGCATTAGTTTTACAAAAAACGTTCAAGACGCGACCGAAGTCTTGCAGGCGGTTGAGCCGCTGGAGCAAGCGCGACGCAAATCCCCGCTAGAACCATTCCACCTTGCGAGATAGAATCAGCGGATAAAGCGAAGCAAGAGATGAGAACAAATGACAGACCCTATTAGCCGTCGGCGCTTCTGCTGCCTGGCGGCTTTGGCATCTCCCCTCCTGGCATCGAAACTGCGGGGCATGTCCATTCCGATAATCAAGGACGTTTCGGTGATCGCCACTCAACCGGCAGGCGTGCGGTTGGTGGTTGTGAAAATCTTAACCGACCAGGACGGCCTCTATGGATACGGTTGTGCGACGTTCACGCAACGCGCGGACCTGGTTGTCGAAGCCGTAAATCGATATTTGAAACCTCTTTTGCTTGGCCGTCCTACCGATGCGATTGAAGACCTGTGGCAAGCCATGTCTAACTCTTCGTACTGGCGCAATGGTCCGGTCTTGAACAACGCCATTAGCGGGGTGGATCAGGCTTTATGGGACATAAAGGGCCGCCAGGCCGGTATGCCTGTTTACGAGTTACTCGGCGGAAAGTGCCGCCGGGGCGCAATGATTTACTCGCATGCGTCCGGGCGGGAGATTTCGGAAACCATTGATCAAGCTCGCAAGCTGATGTCCCAGGGCATCAAAGCCGTTCGCCTGCAAGTGGGGATTCCCGGCATGGCCGCCTATGGCGCAGGACAGTCGGGCAGTCAAGCAGCTTCGCCAACCGAAATTCACGACGAAGTCTTTGAGCCGGAGCCTTACGCACGCCGCACCTTGGAACTCTTCGAAGCGGGACGTAAGAGCTTGGGTCCGGAGATCGAGTTACTGCATGATGTGCATGAACGGTTGCCGCCGCGCCTCGCGGTCCAGTTCGCCAAAGACATGGAGCAGTTCCGGCTGTTCTTTCTGGAAGATGCGCTGTCGCCGGAGAATATCGGCTACTTCAAGCAGATTCGCGCCAACTGCACAACCCCGTTGGCAATGGGCGAACTGTTCAACAATCCGCATGAGTGGCAAAGCCTGATTCGCGATAGCGTCATCGATTTCATTCGAGTGCATGTCACTCAGGCAGGCGGGTTGACTCCTGCCCGGAAGATAGCCATTCAGGCCGAACAGTTCCAGGTGCGAACCGCTTGGCACGGTCCGGGCGACGTTTCCCCCATTGGACACGCCGCCAACGTCACACTCGACGTGGTGAGCACTAACTTCGGCATCCAGGAATGGACATTCCCGAATGACCATCTGCAGGAAGTTTTTGACGGCTATCCAATCGTGAAAGATGGCTACGCCTTCGTCAACGAAAAACCCGGATGGGGCATTGAGATTAATGAGAAAGCCGCTGCCAGGTATCCCTTTGGCAGCGAAACCGGTGCGCGCAAACCGCTCAACGGCGGATGGGGCGTGGTTCGCAGAGCAGACGGCTCAGTGATCAATCAATAGGCTCGCCTATAAAATAGAGGGCGGCAAATGCGACCGCTCAGCTGTATCCTCTTTCTCTGTTTTTCCTGGTCAACACTGGCGCAGCCGCCCGCCAACCTGGCTCTGTTGGAGGCCTCTGCAAAGCAAAGATTAGCGCAGCGAGATGTAAACGGTGCGCTAGCCATTTATCAGCAACTGGCGCAACTTTCGCCAACATCGGCGGTTTATCAAGACCAGATAGGCTTCCTGCTGGCAGCGACAAATCGCCGGTCCGAGGCGATTCCGCACTTCGAGCGCGCGACACAACTGAATCCGAACCTGGGTGAGGCCTGGTATCACTTGGGCGTTTTGCTCATGCTTGATCAGAAGGCGTCCGGCGTAACGGATTTAGAACGCGCCGTTAAGCTGGCCCCCGAAAACGCGGAATATCGGTTTCGCTTAGGCGCGGCTTACAACGAAGCGCAGCGCTATTCGCAAGCCTCCGAACAATTGCGTATCGCCGCCAAACAACTGCCGAAGAATGCAACCGTTTGGGCTGAACTGGCGCTTGCCTTGAACCGGCAGCATCGCTTCAAGGAAGCTCGCGAGCCTTATAAACAGGCGCTCCTGCTCGACCCGAATAATACAGCCGTGCGTAACGGGTACGGCTATGTTCTGGTCAATTCCGGCGATCCCATGGCAGGCTTAGCCGAGTACAAGAAAGTGCTGGAACGTGAACCCGGCAACGTGCATGTCCAGGTGAACGTGGGTTATGCATACATCGGAGCCGGGAACTACAAAATGGCAATCCAGCAGCTCTCCCAAGTCGTTCGAACTCACCCGGAAGCCTCAGACGCTCACTATGATCTGGGAGTTGCTTACAAGCAGACCGACAATCTCCCGCAAGCGGCCAAAGAGTTGGAAGAGGCCGTCAAACTCGACCCTTCTATCGCGGAAGCGCATTATGTTCTGGGAGCAACATATGTGGACCTGAGACAACCCGACAAAGCCATTCAGCATCTGCGAGTTGCCGTCCAGCAGCGCCCGAATTACTCAGACGCATGGTTTGAGTTGGGAACCGTTTTGAAGGATCAGGACGACACAAAGGGTGCGATTCAGGCACTTCAACGGTCCGTGGAGTTAGATCCAACAGATGCCGGAGCTTTCAATACTCTGGCGTTGCTTTTAAAGCGAAACGGGCAGGCGGCTGAGGCTCAGCAGGCTTTCGCTAAAGCCGCCGAGTTGAGAAAAACAGAATCCGAAGACAAGCAGAGAAAACTGGCGCAAGGCGCTGCGCGAGCGAGCCAGTGATTAAAATAGAAATCCACTGACCTGTTCCGCCGCGCTTACAGATTTCGCCCGTAGCCCCGCGTCCGTCAACGCTTGATCACTCGTTTTCAGAGTAATAATGAATGCCCGGTCACGAACCCTGCCAACAATCAGCTCGACTCGATTTGATTGCTTGTCTCTCGCCGTGCAAATAACTGCTTCGTTGCCAATTGCGCTCAGGGGGGTCTTCTGCCCCTTACATTCCGCCAAATATTGAGGGAACTGGCTAGCGCGGTCAGTCATGGTGGTCACATTGATTTGCAGTTCAGCCTGAACCGACTGCTGCGCCCGGATGAACTCACAGGCGCCGTCATCGCTGTCCTTGCCGGCGGAAACGAAACGACCCTTCACTTCACCACCGAGAAGCCCACCGGCAGTGGCAGCATTCATGTAAGGACAAGCATCTTCGGCTGGCAGCCGGAGAGCACTAACTAACAAAATCCCAAGTAACAAGCGCAAGCTAGGTGGCCACCTTGGCCGCCGGCTTCAGTTCCACTTTGTCCAGAACCTTACCGCCTTCTTGAATGACATAGAGGCGGTTCACCTCCAGATCCTGGATCCGGTCCACTTGACCGCTGAGCCAGCGAATCTCAACCAGATCCACTCTCGTGGCATTGTCCAGCCCGAAGTGCATCCGCAAGTCATTCTGCGAAAAATAGCTGCCGCCGCTACGTAATTCATCCATCTGCACAAGTGCCTTCGGCGCATCCGGCTTCGTCTTCGCGGTCACAACCACCCGAGTCCCAATCCCGGTCCGATTTGATTTCACGCCCACCAGCTTGATCTTGATCCAATTTCGATTCAGGGTGGAGTCACATCGCAATAACTGAGGAATGGCATTCACACAGTTCACCGCAATATCCATATTCCCGTCGTTGTTGTAGTCCCCGAACGCACACCCTCGCGCTGGAGCGTTCTCCATAATTCCCGGACCACCCTTCTCCGTTACTTCCTCGAAGCGCCCGTTCTGAAGGTTCCGATATAGGTACTTGTGTTCGGCATACTTCAGGTCTGCGTTCGACTTATCCACTTCGGGATAAACATGACCATTCGACATCAGGATGTCGAGCCAGCCATCGTTATCCATATCGAAGAAGCCGACACCCCATCCCAGCAACCGCGTGTTAACGCCAAGGCCGCTTGGATAAGTACGGTCCTCAAAAGTGGCGTCTCCCAAATTGGTGTAGAGCGAGTCCGTATCGCCAGCGAAGTTCGTCTTGACGACATCGAATGTCCCGTCGCGATTGTAATCGCCAATCGAGACGCCCATGCCAGCCTGTGGTTTTCCTTCGGGTGAGAGAGCAGCGCCGGATTCGATGGCGATGTCTTTAAACGTGCCATCCTTCTGATTCTGGTAAAGAGTCGCCGTGCTGGAGTCGTTGGCAACATAGATATCCGGCCAGCCATCGTTATCCAGGTCCGAAGCCGCCACGCTCAAACCGTAAGTGCCGGCGGTGTTCCAAATGCCTGCTTTCTGGCTAACGTCAGTAAAGGTGCCATCCCCGTTGTTGTGATAGAGAATATTCTTCCCGCCGGGCAGCCCGGGAGGCCCGCAGGCAACCAGCAATCCTTTGTAAGTACAGGGGCCCGCTTCGGGTGGCGGCGCAGTCTTCAGATCGAAATCGACATAGTTTGCGACAAATAAATCCAGGTGGCCATCTTTGTCGTAGTCAACGAAAGTACAACCGGTGTTCCAGCGAGTTTTGGGACCAGGCTGAGTGAGTCCGGCCTTCTCAGTGACATCCGTGAAGGTGCCGTCGCCATTGTTCTGGTACAAGGCGTTTTGCCCGTAGTAAGTGACGAACAGGTCGTCGTGGCCATCGTTGTTGAAATCGCCAACGCAGCAAGCCTGTCCCCAGCCGGTGCGATGCTCCAGACCAGAACCTTTTGTCACGTCCGTAAAGGTGCCATCCCGGTTGTTCTTGAACAGATGGCAATGCGGCTCCTGGCCGGCTGCAAAGCCCTCCAAACGCCAGCCATTCACCAGGAAGACATCCAGCCATCCATCTGCATCGTAATCGTAGAAGGCCAAGCCACAACCGGTTGTCTCCAACAGGTATTTGTTCTTTCCCACCCCGCCATAGATGGTTTTGGCGGCCAAGCCGGATTGCTTCACAACATCCACAAAGCTGACGCCCAGCGGAGTTCCTTCGATAGGCGATCTCGGTCCTTTGGGCGCTGGCTTGGCTTTTGCGTCGTAAGTGCGCTCAATGGGTCTGGGCAATTGAACCTGTTGCGGCTGGGCTAATGCCAGCAGGTCAGTCATGGGCAGCACCAGCGCTGTACGGCTGAGAGAGCGGAGAAAATGCCGCCGGTTTTTAATCAAAGAAACAACTCCAAATCAAGGTTGGGACTGGTCCGAATGGATGTGCCACGGAACACTTTCAGTTGACGTCTCGGGATGCTTCCGCAAGTAATCCAACGAGTATGTCGGAGCGCCCGGGTCAACTTGTTTGGTCGCGAACAAAGCTGCTTGCTGCGCAGCCTTATCTTTCATACCCAGGCGCCGGTAAATCACGGCCAGGTTATAGTGGGCGGCAACGTCGTCCGGATCAATTCTCTGCAAAGCTTCAAACTGCTGCTTTGCATCGTCATAACGATGCTGCTGGTAATAAGAAATTCCTAACTCGCGCCGCGGGTCCCGAGCGTCGGGATACTGTGCCACTACCTGCTCCAGATCGGCAACCTCCAAGTCGGCGTTACCGGACCGGCGTTCCACCAGACCTAAATAGTAGAGCGCACGTCCGTTTGCAGGGCTTAACTTTAAAGCGGCTTCCAAGGGCTGACGAGCCTCCGAATACTTTTCCCACTCGATGTCGGTCAGACCAAGGTTGATGAGTCCGTCCGCATAATCGGGCCTGAGTTCCACTACGTGCTTGAAAGCGTTCATCGCTTCCTGGTATTGCAATTGATCCAGGTAAGCAATTCCGAGGTTGTTCCACCGCATCCAATCGGGATTGTCTTTCGGATCAGGGGCGGACGGCTGATTCTTACCAACATTTAAAAAACGGGTCTTTGCTGCGATCTCAACCAATGGATAAGCCGGATGGTCTGTACCCAAGACGTTATTCAAATAACTCTGACGCAAGTGGCGGTAATTGACTCGCGCGATTAGTGTCAACTCGCCCTTAGCATTTGCCGGAATGCGAAATTGATAACGAATTAAGGCTGAGCGTCCAGATTGAATCGAATTGTCGTAAGCCATGGAATGGATGGTCCACACCTGGTGGTTATCCACGAAGTCTCCCACTACATTTACAGGCCGATTGGTGAACGAGTGGGCCGTTTGATCAAGCTTGCCGTCTTGCTTTAGAAAGCCGCTATGATAAATTTCTTTGCCGCCGCCGTCCTTGACAACAAACTCAACCCAGGCTTCATAAAGGTCCCGCACTTCGGGCACCAGGGAGTGGCCAATGTTTTTGTTCTGTACAACCACCATGGCTTGCACGAGTTCATTGGGCATCAGCTTAAAGCCCTGGGAACCGAGCGGGGCAATCGTCTTATTCTCAGCGACATTCCTGATGCCAAATAAATCGACGTTTAGATACATGCCGGATTTCAGAAACTCGATGGTCTTGCTCAGTTGCTCGTCGAAGCCATAGTAGAACGGAACAGCCGTATTGCCAGCCAGCCAGCGATGGGAGGCAAAAGTGCCTTTCTTCGCACCATACTCATTAGGCTTCGAGGTCTCCCGTACCATGTGGCAGCCCTGGCAGGTGAGCCGGTCTGTTTGGTAAAACACCAGCGGGTTTCGTTTTGAAAACTTCGAATTCACCCACTCGTCGTAACTGGTGAAAGCCCGAATCCACTTGTATCCGTTCAGACTATCGGGAAGGTTCGCCTTGTGGCACGCCGAACAGAATTCAGGACCGCGATAGATGTCCTTCATCACGGCTTGCGAGTGTCGCTCCGGATGCTGCATGATTTGCTCATATGGCACTTCCCCGGGAATGCGGTTGCCGTGTTCGTCCACCGTCACCGCGGGAATGCCCATCACAAAAGCGCCGTTGCCTAAGGTCGGCTGCAAAGATTGAACCGAGTGACACGTCATGCAGGTGAGGCCGTCCTGATCAAACGCACGGTCGACATGCGAATTCGGCGTAAGGGCGCCAGTCAGAACGCCGACAGGATTATGGCAACTGTCGCAATGGCGGGTGAACTCAATGCCTTTCGTACGCGCAAGAATGTTCACGCTGGTGCGATAGAAAGGCGTACGAAACGAATTGGAATGCAAAGCCTGCCGCCACTCGTTATAAGCCTGCTCATGGCAATGCGCGCAATAGGCTGCGGAAGGGAATGCGCCGGGCTTGACAAATCCGCCACCTTCAAGCTTTGCGTTTCCAGGCGCCGACAGCAGGTCTGGACCAAAGGGGGCGCTGTAATCGAAGGGGATAGTAGCGCTATAGTCAGTTTGGGCGCATAGGGTTAGCGCTATTACAAAAAACGCCGCAACGTACAGACTGATCCTTACAGATCGGACCTTTTGACCATCCCCTAAGCGAATCACCGTGGTTCTTCTAGTTTATCTCTTTCTGGTCGAAACGAAGGCCGGTCGACGTGCAAGAATACGGTATTCATTGAATGGGTTCGCATCCTCCGGCTTCTAAGAATCTGTTGGTCAATGCCGATGATTTTGGCCTCAGCCCGGCCATCAACGCAGGAATCGTTCGGGCCCATCTCAATGGCATCGTGACCAGCACGTCCATGGTCGCGTCCGGGGTTGCCTTCAAAGAAGCAGTTCAACTATCAAAAGAGAATCCGGCGCTCGCCATGGGCGTTCATCTGACACTCGTCGAAGAGAACGCCGTCGCATCCAAGCTTCCCCGTCTGGCCCCCTACGGCATACTTCCCGGCAAATATGGGGAGTTGATGAAGAAGGTAGCTACCGGCGCTATCCGGCTCTCTGAAATTGAGATTGAATTCCGTGCCCAGATTGAACGCTGTCTCAGCGCAGGTTTGAATCCAACCCATCTGGATAGCCACCAGCACACACACGCGCTGCCCTTGATCTTCCCGCTGGTTCTCCGCCTGGCGAAAGACTATGCTATCCCCGGCATCCGCATCCCGCGAGGCTGGCCAACCCGCCGCGACCTTTCGGCAGACCGCTTCCTGCCTAAATGCGTGCTCTCAGTCCTGGCCCATGGCGACGCTATTCTGTTTCCGCGCGGTGAGTGCATTGTTGCGGACCACTTTGCGGGACTGTTTGAAACGGGTAATTTGACCGAGGAGCATCTGCTTCGCATTCTTGAGAATTTGAAGCCCGGGACCACTGAATTGGTCTGTCATCCAGGCTATGCCGATCTCTCAGGTCCTTACGAAAAATGGGGAGGACGCCGGAAACTCGAACTGGCAACCCTGACCAGCGACGCCATAAAGCAGGCAATTCGAACTCACGAAATCAGGCTCGTGAATTATCGGCAACTCTCAGCCAGCACCTCTGACTGAGCTGTCTGAACTTGCCACTTCTGCATCCACAGAAAAAGAATCATCAACCCCCAAAGGTTATAGCCGAGGTTCTGAACGCGCTCCAAATGATCGGTCATGCAGCGCTGGATGGCAGTTCTATTGAACAGCTCGGGGTAACTGGAAAGACCCGCTTCCAGAACATCCACCATAAACTTCCGCAACGGACCTCGTAGCCATTCATGCGCGGGAATATCGAACCCAACCTTCTTGCGCGTCAGCACCGAGTCAGGCAGCTTATTTCGCATCAAGTGCTTCAGAATGACTTTCTGTTTTGCACCCCGCATCTGGAGGCTCGTGGGCAGAGCGGCGGCAAACTCGATAATTCGGTGATCCAGAAAGGGCGGACGCACTTCCAGAGAATGCGCCATACTCATTCGGTCAACTTTCGCCAGAATATCGTCCGGAAGGAAATATTTTTGATCGAACCACAGATACCCTTTTAACCGGTTTCCGGCCCTTCGCAGTTCCTCCAGCATCGGCTTCAATCCCGGCGAAAGAGGCTGGTTTATGAGTTCCTGCTTGCCCGCATCTGTGAAGGTGCCGTTCCAGAAAACATGTGCCCGCTCAAAAGGCATCTGGCAGCCTTCCAGGAACCGCTTTACCTTGTATTCGAAGCTTATCTTGTCATCGGACGGCGGCAGTACTCTTCGCGATAGACCAGCCGCCATACCCAACAGCGGCCGCGGTATCTTGCGGACCGGTTTGGAGAGTTCATCGGCGCGGTAAGTCAGATATCCTCCGAAAAGTTCGTCCGCGCCCTCACCGCTAAGCGCCACCGTTACGTGCTGGCGCGTCATCTTCGAAAGAAACCAGACCGGCAGCGCTCCCGCATCTGCGTTCGGATCGTCGGCGTAATGCGCAAATTCTTGGATGGCGTCCTGCAACCCGACGTCTTCCGTGAAGTTCATCTGCTCATGCCGGGTACCGTAGTGCGCGGCTACCTGCCGGCTGTAGTCACCATCGTTGAACGTGCGCCCGTCAAAGCTGATAGAAAACGTTCTGATGGGCGTGGACGAAGCGTTCGCCGCGTAATGAAGAATAGTAGAGGAATCTACACCGCCGCTAAGCCAGAGACCCAGTGGAACGTCTGAGACCATGTGCTCGCTGACTGACTTGCGCAGTAAGTCATCCAGTTTTTCCGTCACGGAATCGAGGCTTTCGACCCCCGGCTTGTCAAACGGCAACTTCCAGAAACACTCGGTTCGCGACCGGCCACCTTTCCATTCCAAAAGATGGCCCGGCATTAGCTTTTCAATTCCTTCAATTAGCGTTAAAGGAGCCGGAACGTAGTTCAGCGCGAGATAGCAATCCAGACCTTTCAGATCAAGACGCCTTTCCACCTCGGGAAACACAAACAGCGTCTTCAGTTCAGATCCGAAGAGAATGTCGTCCCCCAGACGCGTGATGTAAAGAGGCTTGATGCCCGCCCGGTCGCGCGCCAGCACAAGCCGCCTGTCTGAATCTGTCCATAGCGCAATGGCGAACATGCCTCGCAGTCGCGAGAAGCATTCGGTGTCCCATTCAAGGAACGCTTCCAGGACTACTTCTGTATCCGTCCGCGACCGGAAGCTATGCCCAAGCTGCTCCAGCTCTTCTCGCAGTTCATGGTGGTTATAGATCTCGCCATTGAAGGCGATAACCACATTTTGATCCCGCGAAATGATGGGTTGATCGCCGCCGCCCAGATCAATGATCTTGAGGCGAGCAGCGCCCAGGCAAGCGTACGTTGACTCGTAGCAACCTTGCTGGTCAGGTCCCCGGTGAATGATGGTAGAAACTGCGTCTCTAATTCGCCGGCTTGGATTAGGACCCCTGCTCTGAGTAAAGCCGGCTATCCCGCACATGTCAGGTGCGGCGCGTGACGCGCAAGACTTGCGATTCGCGAACCACAGATTTGTTGCGATGCTGATGGCGAGTCATCATTTCACCTACAAAGCCGAGGCAAATCAACTGCAGGCCGGCGATCATCAAGGCAACAGCAAAGATCATCAATGGGCCGTGATCAGTCATCAGATTGGCGCCGAATCCAAGCCAGGCAACCAACAGATAGAAGGCGATCAAAAACGAACCCACCAAGCCGATAAAACCCAGCTTCCCGAAAAAGTGCATGGGACGAGACGCATACCGGAGCAGAAAGGGGATCGTGAGCAGGTCGAAAAAGACAGGGATCAGACGCCCAAGACCGTAATGCGACGAGCCGTGTTTCCGCTGTGAGAGCTCAATCGGCACTTCACAAATGCGAGCACCATAGGCCGTGGCCATGGCAGGAATGAATCGGTGCATGTCGCCGTAGAGCGGCATCTCGCGGATAAGCGCTGTGCGAAAGCCTTTAAAGCCCCCGCCGAAATCGTGAACTTCAACGCCGCTTGCTTTCCTTAGCGCCCAGTTCGCCACTCGCGACGGGATCTGCTTCTTGATGACACTGTCGCCGGGACGCTCCATGCGCCTCCCGCAAACAACGTCGAAACCGTCATCCAGCTTTTCGATGATGCGCGGAATATCTTCCGGATTATGCTGCAGGTCGCCATCCATGGAGATGATGTACTCACCGGTGACGTGGTCAAAACCGGCAACGAGAGCCTCAGTCTGGCCGTAATTGCGCGCCAATTGCACAAGAGTGACCCGTTCGTCGAGATCGGCTATCTCGCTCAAAATGGCGAATGTGCGGTCAGTGCTGCCGTCATCGACAAAGACAAATTCGAAGTCTTTGTCCTGTGCCTCCATGACCGTGCGAGTCCTTACATACAGGTCCGTCACGTTCCCTTCTTCGTTATGAAAGGGAACAACCACGCTACATTTCATGCTAAACCTTAATAATACCAGAGACTTGCGACCAACCGCGGCGCTCCGTCAGCGCTCTTCAGACCTTTTCGGTCCTCTTAATTTCGGCAATTATCTACCTTCCCGCCGTGTTTAGTCCGCCTGCGCTTATGGATGATGTAGACGCGGCCGAAGCTTCACAAGCCCGAAACATTCTGCTTTCCGGAGACTGGGTTACCCAGCATTTGAATGGGACCGCCTATTTCGACAAAGCTCCGCTCAAATATTGGATAACGGCGGCGCTTTACGAGGTATTCGGCATTCACGATTGGGTGGCGCGCTTACCCACCGCCATTGCGGCCATCCTTCTATGCTTGCTGGTTATGCGGCTGGGCTCAACGGCTGAGTCACCGCTGGTGGGCGTTTACTCCGGGCTTGTACTCTCAACGTCCATCGGCCTATTCCTCTTCACCAGAACCATCATTCCGGACGTGCTTCTTACGCTCTTCATCACGCTGGCTCTTTGGTGTTTCTTCAGCCTGGTCGAGAGTTCCAGGCCATCCATCATCCGGGCGCTCGGCATGTACGCATTCATGGCTCTTGCAGTGCTGACGAAAGGGCTCATCGGCTTGCTCTTTCCAGTTGGCACTGCGGCGGTTTACCTCGTCCTGATTAGATTCTCCGACTGGCGAAGGTTGTCTGTTGGGCCGGGCGTGCTTCTGTTTGTAGCGATAGCCGCTCCGTGGCACGTTCTGGCGGCTATTCACAACCCTCCGCTCTTTGATTTCACTCTAAATCCGGGAGCCCACTTCGGAGGTAAATTTCGCGGTTTCTTCTGGTTTTACTTCATAAACGAGCAGCTATTGCGTTTTCTGAACCAGCGCTGGCCGCGTGACTACAATACCGTTCCCAGGGTCTGGTTCTGGCTTTATCAAATTCTCTGGTTTCTACCCTGGAGCCTATTTCTGCCTGCGGCAGCGAAGTTGAATTTCAAGGCGACTGACAAGGCCAGCCGGCTTCGGCTCCTCGCACTTTGCTGGACCGGCGTTGTGATGCTTTTTTTCAGCTTTTCGACTACCCAGGAATACTATTCGATGCCGATTTACCCCGCGCTTGCTTTGCTGCTCGGTTCGGCCCTGGCTTCTTCCAGCGAATGGATCAAGCGAGCATCGAAAGCTGCGGGAGCAATCTGGCTGGCCGCAGCGGCGCTCATTACCATTTTGCTCGCAAGGGTGTGGGCACTGCCGGCGCCGGGAGACATTTACTCCGCCCTGAGTCAACATCCCGATCTCTACACACTGGCGTTGGGCCACGCTGCTGACCTGACGCTTCCCGCCCTTGCCTATTTGAAGCTGCCCTTGGAAGTGGCCGGCGTGGCGTTATTGGCCGGAGGGCTCGCCATTATCGTGACCTCGGGCTGGCGAACTTACTTGGCGATAGCTCTTAGTCTCGTCCTGTTTTTTCAGGCCGCACGGCTGGCATTAGTGGTCTTTGATCCTTATCTTTCCTCGCATGCCGTGGCGGAGCGCCTGAACCAGCTCCCGAAGGGCCGGCTGATCATCTGCGCCCGCTACAATCAGCTCTCCTCTTTGTTCTTTTATTCGCAGGATCATGCTCTCCAAAACCATGCCAGCCTTGACATTCTTGAATATGGTTCCTTGGCGCCCAACGCGCCACGAATCAGCGTCACTGATGACGAGATGAAGTGTCTCTGGTCCGGTCATAATCGGGCCTATCTGGTGACGAAGGCCCCCAATCTTCAGCATGTGCGGGACATCCTGGGCTCCCTCAAGTTGCTGCTGTTGATGCGCAGCGGCGACAAATATCTATTCACGAATCAGCAACAAAACTAAGTTTGAACGATATCCTTGAATTGACTCAATGAAAAAATATGTGGTGACCGGGGGCGCCGGCTTCATCGGTTCCGCTCTGGTTCGCGGACTTCTCAGCCGCGGCGATGGCCGCGTAGTGGTAATTGATAACCTCTCGACCGGATTCGCGCACAATCTGGAAGAAGTAAGGAAAGACATTGCTTTCTACCATGCCGATGTTCGCGATTTTGAATCGGTTGCCGAAGCCGTTCGGGATGCTGATACCGTCTTTCATGAAGCCGCCATTCCGTCCGTGCCGCGCTCCATCAAAGATCCGGTGCCTTCGCACGATGTAAACATCAACGGAACCTTCAACGTTCTACGCGCCTCAGCCGAAAACGGAGTCCGGCGCGTCATTTATGCAGCTTCCTCATCCGCCTATGGAGACACGGAGGTCCTGCCCAAGGTTGAAACGATGACGCCGCGCCCAAGATCCCCGTATGCCATGCAGAAGCTAGCCGGTGAACACTACTGCTCTGTTTTTGCAAGCTGCTTCGGGCTGGAGACCATCGCCCTGCGCTATTTCAATGTGTACGGACCAAGACAGGACCCGACGAGCGCCTACTCCGGCGTGCTGTCGGTATTTTGCAAATCGATTCTTTCCCACGAACGGCCGACCATCTTCGGGGATGGCGAAACCAGCCGCGATTTTACATTTGTGGAAGACGTTGTCGATCTGAACATCAAAGCAGCCAACGCGCCTTCGAGCCTGTCAGGCAACGTTTATAACGGCGGAAATGGCGGTCGCATCACTCTGAACCAGGCGTGGGATCTGCTGCAGCAAATTGAAGGCCTTAAACTGCCTGCTCATTACGGGCCGCCCCGAGCCGGAGATGTGCGCGATTCCCAAGCCGACGCGACGCGGGCCCGGCAAGATCTGGGGCATCAACCTAAATTTTCGTTTGAACAAGGCATGCGCCGCACGCTCGCCTGGTACACCGCGGCCTCTTACTTACCAACGCAAGCCGCACATGCAACTTAGAAATTCGAGAAAGTTGGCGCCGGCCTCCGTAACATCGCGAAGATACGTATCGTCAAAACGTTAAAGACCTCTACGCAAAGCTGGCATCTGAGGTGAAGGTGTTCAGATGAAGCGCTGCTCGCTGGCGGGCACGCACCGGCGCCGCTTGCGTCTTACCACATCAAATTAGGGAATAATCATTTACATGAAGCAGCCTGCCGCGCTTGAGCCGCATCCTCCCGAACCGGGTTTGCCGCCCGAGTCGTTCCAGCAAGTAGACCTCGATAATCCGGAACACTCGAAGAATCACTGGTGGATCTGGATTCTTATTTTCGCCGCCATCGGATACGGGTGCTATCGCCTATACAACTTTGAAAGCAACAAGCAGGGCACTCCCGTGGCCAAGAGGGGCTTGTTCCAGCAGAGCAACATTCCCGTTGTGGCAGTCGCTGCGCGGGAAGGCGATCTGCCGGTCTACCTGGAGGGTCTGGGCACGGTGACAGCTTTCAACACAGTAACCGTAAAGTCACGTGTGGATGGCCAATTGACTCAGGTGAACTTCAAGGAAGGCCAATTTGTGGAAAAGGGCCAACTGCTGGGCGTGGTTGACCCGCGTCCTTATCAAGTGGCCTTGGACCAGGCAAAGGGCACTTTGGCCCAGGCCAAGGGCACGCTGGCGAAAGATGAGGCCTCCCTCCGCGATGCTCAGGTCAATTATGTGCGTGACCAGGAACTGTTTCAGGACAAGATCATTGCCAAGCAGCAACTGGACACCCAACTGGCGACTGCGGACGAAATCAAAGGCTCCATTCAGTCTGACCAAGCCACCATGGAGGCTGCGCAGGCCGCCATTGACGCTGCCGACCTGAACCTGGTCTACACGCGGATCACGGCGCCCATTAGCGGGCGAATCGGCTTACGCCAGTTGGACGCCGGAAACATGATCCACGCAGCCGACGTAAATGGCTTGGCAGTGATCACGCAGATGCAGCCGATTTCCGTTCTGTTCAGTATTCCTGAGGATCAGCTGCCATCGGTCTTGAAGAAACTACGGAGCGGCATGACACTGAAGGCCGACGCTTACGACCGCGATCAGAGAGTTCTGCTGGCCAAGGGCACGCTGTTGACGGTCGACAACCAGATTGACCAGACAACCGGCACTTCAAAGTTGAAGGCCGTCTTCCCTAATGACGATTACGGGCTTTTCCCGAATCAATTTGTGAACATTCGGCTGGCTCTGGACACAAGGAAGAACGCCATCATTGTGCCGTCTGTCGCCATTCAGCGCGGTCCCAACGGAACCTTTGTCTATGTGGTTCAAGATGATGGGACCGTTTCCATGCGGGCAGTCAAGCTGGGGCTTAGCGTGGAGAACAATGTGGCCATTGATGACGGCCTCAAAGCAGGTGAGCGGGTTGTGGTGGACGGCGCGGAGAAACTGACGGAAGGCATGAAGGTGGCAGTGCGGGAGGAATCAGAGAAGACGCCAGTACCGGCCGCCGCAAAGCCCGGCAAGCACACGGGTACACGGAGCACGTCAGAATGAGCCCCTCTCGGCCGTTCATTCTGCGGCCGGTTGCCACGTCGCTCCTGATGGCTGGCATCTTGATCGCAGGCGCCATTGCTTATCGACAGTTGCCGGTTTCGGCGCTCCCTGAGGTGGATTACCCCACCATTCAATGCACTACGTTCTATCCAGGCGCCAGTCCTGAGGTGATGGCCTCCTCCGTCACGGCGCCACTCGAACGCACGTTCGGACAAGTCCCCGGATTGAAGCAGATGACTTCCACCAGTTCGTTTGGAAGTTCTATCATCACGCTGCAATTCGACTTGAATCTGAATATCGACATCGCGGAGCAACAGGTGCAAGCCTCCATCAACGCCGCGGGAACTTATCTTCCAACGGACCTGCCGAACCCGCCTATCTACAGCAAAGTCAATCCCGCGGACGCTCCTATTCTGACGCTGGCGCTCACGTCAAAGACCATTCCGCTCACCAGAGTGGAAGACCTGGCGGACACGACGATTTCCCAAAAGATTTCCCAATTGCCAGGCGTGGGTCTGGTCAGCATCAGCGGCGGTCAGAAGCCGGCGGTTCGAATCCGCGTGAATCCGAATGCCCTGGCGGCTTATGGATTAGGGATGGAAGATCTTCGCACCGCGCTTAATCAAACCAATCTGAATCAGGCAAAGGGCAATTTTGATGGGCTTCGTCAGGCATACACCATTGGAGCCAATGACCAGATTCTGACGACGCAAGGCTATAAGCCCATCATTGTGGCCTACAAGAATGGCGCGCCGGTCCGCCTTCAGGACGTAGCTAGCGTGGTGGACGGTCCGGAAGATACGCATCAAGCCGCCTGGATGAACAGCACGCCGGCCGTCATTGTGAATATTCAGCGGCAGCCCGGAGCCAACATCATTGCCGTAGTGGATCGCATCCGTGAGTTGCTGCCTAAGCTGCGGGTCTCCATTCCCGCCGCCATCAACGTCGCCATACTGACAGACCGCACCACAACCATCCGTGCATCCGTCGCCGACGTGCAGTTCGAACTGGTATTAACGGTGGCGCTCGTCGTGATGGTCATCTTTTTATTCCTGCGCAACCTGGCCGCCACTGTTATTCCCAGCATCGCCGTTCCCCTCTCGATCGTCGGCTCCTTTGGCGTGATGTATCTGCTGGGCTACAGCCTCAACAACCTGACATTGATGGCGCTTACCATTTCAACCGGCTTTGTGGTGGATGACGCCATCGTCATGATCGAGAATATTTCGCGCTACTTGGAGGAAGGCGAGTCCCCACTCGAGGCGGCTTTGAAAGGTTCAGCGCAAATTGGCTTTACCATCGTTTCGCTAACGGTTTCGCTGATCGCCGTACTGATCCCGCTCCTGTTCATGGGCGACATTGTTGGCCGCTTATTCCGCGAATTTGCGATTACCCTTGCCGTTACTATTCTGGTTTCGGCGGTGGTGTCCTTAACACTGACTCCGATGATGTGCGCCAAGCTTCTGAAGCACCACGAAAAATCGCAACAAACATGGTTTTACAACAAGTCTGAAGACGCCTTCAACTGGGTGATTGCCCGTTACGCAACTACTCTGCAATGGGTTTTACGCCATCAGAAATTGACGTTAGCCGTGATGACGGCCACCATCGCCGGAACCGCTCTATTGTTCTTCGTTGTTCCCAAGGGCTTCTTCCCGGTTCAGGATACCGGGGTTATTTTAGGCGTTTCGCAAGCTCCGCAGACGGTTTCTTTCACCGACATGCGCGACCGCCAGGAGGCCCTGGCGCGCGTTATTCTTCAGGACCCCGCCGTGGAAAGCCTGTCGTCGTTCATTGGCATTGATGGGGTCAACACCACCATGAACAGCGGCCGCATCCAAATCAACTTGAAGCCCCTGGAGCAGCGGCCTGACAGCGGTGAAATTATTCGAAGGCTGCAGAACAAGCTTTCGCAGGTGGACGGAATCACGCTCTACATGCAGCCGGTGCAGGATCTGACGGTGGAAGACCGCGTCAGCCGAACGCAATATCAGTACACCTTGGAGGACGTGGATGCGCGGGAACTAAATGTTTGGACCACACGATTGGTGGATAAGCTGAGAACCCTGCCTTCCCTGCGCGATGTGGCCACTGACGAGCAGAACGGCGGTCTGCAGACAACGCTGGTGATTGACCGTGACACCGCTTCCCGGCTCGGCATCGGCATGCAGCAAATCGACGACACACTCTACGACGCTTTCGGTCAGCGGCTGGTCTCAACCATGTACACGCAGCTAAATCAATACCACGTGGTCATGGAAGTGGGCTCTCATTATCGCAACGATCCAAGTGACCTGGGCGACATCCATGTGCGTTCCGCCGCCGGGGCCGAAGTGCCTTTGGCCTCCATAGCTCACTTCGAGCAATCCACCGTTCCGCTGACGGTAAATCACCAGGGGCAGTTTCCGGTCGTCACCATCTCCTTCAACCTGCCAGCCAACGAATCCCTGGGTAACGCTGTCGAAGACATCAAGCGGGCTCAGAGTGATATCGGTATGCCGCTTAGCGTTCAATCTGCGTTTCAGGGCACGGCCGCCGCTTTTCAGAACTCCCTCGCCAACGAGCTTTACCTGGTTCTGGCCGCCCTCCTGGTGGTCTACATTGTTCTGGGCGTTCTCTACGAAAGCTATATCCACCCACTTACGATTCTTTCGACGCTGCCGTCGGCAGGGATCGGCGCGATTCTCGCGCTTTACATCTGCCGCACAGATTTTAATATCGTCTCTCTGATCGGCATTATCCTGCTCATCGGCATCGTGAAGAAAAACGCCATCATGATGATCGACTTCGCCCTGGAAGCAGAGCGAGAGAATGGCAAAACGCCGCTGGAAGCCATCTATCAGGCCTGTCTCTTGCGCTTCAGGCCCATTATGATGACCACCTTGGCGGCACTATTCGGCGGTCTCCCGCTGGCGTTGGGAACCGGTGTGGGCTCCGAACTCCGGCGTCCTTTGGGTATTACTATCGTGGGCGGACTCATTGTCAGCCAGATCCTGACGTTGTACACCACCCCTGTCGTTTACCTCTTCTTTGATCGGCTGGCCAAGCGAGTCACGCATAAGCAGGTTCCTGTGGAACAAAGGCAAATGATCGAAGCATGAACCTCTCAGCTCCTTTTATCAAAAGACCGGTAGCCACCTCGCTCCTCACCGCCGCTTTGGGCCTGAGCGGAATTCTGGCGTTTCAATTCCTGGGCGTTGCGCCGCTTCCCGAGGTGGATTTTCCCACCATTCAGGTGCATGCAAATCTCCCAGGCGCTAGTCCCGAGACTATGGCTTCGGCCGTTGCCACACCTCTCGAAAGACAGTTCGGCCGCATCGCCGGCATCACGGAGATGACCTCCTCCAGCCAGCTCAGCAGCACCGGCATTACGCTGCAGTTCGACCTGGACCGCAACATCGACGCGGCTGCCCGCGACGTGCAAGCCGCCATCAACGCGGCGCGGGGACAGCTACCCGCCGATCTCCCCGGCAATCCAGGCTATTGGAAAGCAAATCCCGCAGATGCTCCGGTGATGATGCTGTCCATGAACTCCGATGTTTACGACCGGCCGCACATGTACGATTTAGCCGACTCGGTTCTGGCTCAGAAAATTGCGCAGATCGAAGGAGTGGGCCAGGTGGAAGTTTGGGGTAGTTCCAGGCCCGCTGTTCGCGTCCAGGTAAATCCCACGTTGATCAACAACATGAACATCAGCCTTGGTGACGTAGCCACGACGCTGGCTCAGGCGAACGCTCATCAAGCGAAGGGGTCGCTCAGCAATGCCGATTTCCGCTGGCAGGTGAATGCCACAGACCAGCTCTTCCATGCCCCGCAGTACGCGCCGCTGATTGTCGCGTATCGAAACGGCGCGCCCGTTCGCCTACGGGACATCGGCAATGTCATCGATTCCGTAGAGGACACGCGTACCGATGGCCTGGACAATGGACGGCCTTCCGTCATTCTGGCTATCACTCGGCAGCCGGGTGCAAACATCATTCAGGCTGTAGACCACATCAAGGAAGTTCTTCCGCAGCTACAGGCTTCCCTGCCGCCCTCTGTCCATTTGGAGGTCTCACAGGACCGGACCACCACCATTCGCGCCTCCGTCCATGATGTTGAGTTGACGCTTCTCATCTCCCTCGTTCTTGTCGTCCTGGTGGTCTTTGTCTTCTTGCGTAATGTGTACGCCACCATCATCCCTGGCATTGCGGTGCCGCTTTCTTTGCTGGGCACTTTCGGCGTCATGTACCTGCTGGGCTACACGCTCGACAACCTGTCTTTGATGGCGCTGACTATTTCTACTGGTTTCGTGGTGGACGACGCAATCGTGGTTATTGAGAACGTCTCCCGCTATCTCGAAGCCGGCTGGACACCTATGAAAGCGGCACTCCAAGGCGCCCGCGAAATCGGCTTTACCGTGATTTCGATGAGCACGTCGCTCGTGGCGGTGTTCATTCCTATTTTGTTGATGGGTGGCATTGTCGGCCGTCTGTTCCGCGAATTCGCCGTTACGTTAACCATCGCCATCGCTATTTCCATGGTGGTGTCGCTAACCACCACTCCCATGATGTGCGCCATGATGCTGAAGGCGGATCACCGGACGAAGCACAATCTCCTATATCGAATCAGCGAACGCAGCTTCGAAGCCTTGCACAAGGCGTATGCGGGGAGTTTGCGCGTGGTGCTGCGCCACCCGCCGTTGACGCTTGTCATCACGCTCTTCACCATCGCGATCACCGTCTATCTATACGTCATAGTTCCTAAAGGATTCTTCCCGCAGCAGGACAACGGACGGATCGGCGGAGCCCTGGTAGCCGACCAGGACATTTCGTTCCAGGCCATGCGTCAAAAGCTCTACCAGATGACGAAGATTGTGCAGGCTGACCCGGCCATTCACGACCTGAACGGCTTCACCGGCGGCGGCACGCTGAACGTGGCTTCCATGTGGGCGCAATTGAAACCCCTTAACGAGCGCCACGCCTCCGCCGATCAGGTCATTAACCGGCTTCGCGGCAAACTCGCTAAGATACCTGGCGCAACTCTATACATGCAAGCGGCTCAAGACATTCGGGTGGGAGGACGCGGCGGCAATTCGCAATATCAGTTCACACTGCAATCGGACAACCTGCGAGATCTAGACGAATGGGCGCCAAAGCTTCTGGCTAAGTTGAAAACACTGCCTTCGGTGCTGGATGCCAACAGTGATCAGCAGGTCCACGGACTGACGACTGAACTGACCATTGACCGTGCTACGGCGGCTCGCATGGGAGTAAACCCGCAGGCCCTGGACACGGCTTTGTATAGCGCCTTCGGTCAACGCCAGGTGTCCACCATGTACACGGGCATCAATCAGTACCACGTGATTATGGAAGTGCTGCCGGAGTTTCAGCAGAACCCCCTTTCGCTGAATAGCATCTACGTGCCTTCAACCAATGGTCCCGCCGTCCCGCTTTCGACCTTTACGCAAGTCAAAACAGAGCTAAACTCGCTCACCGTCAACCACCAGGGACAATTCCCTTCCATCACGCTGTCATTTGCCCTGGCGCCTGGTGCTGCGCTGAGCGATGCAACCGCAGCTATCGAGCAAGCCGAGCGCGAAGTGGGCTTACCCGCGAGTGTTCGAGGCGCATTCGCCGGCACCGCTCAGGTTTTTCAAGCTTCTCTGAAATCCGAGCCGCTGCTGATTCTCGCCGCTCTAGTAGCCGTTTACATTGTGCTTGGCATCTTATATGAGAGTTACGCTCATCCCATTACGATCCTTTCTACACTGCCTTCAGCCGGTGTAGGCGCATTGTTGGCGCTGCTCATCTGCAATGTCGATCTCACGGTCATTGCACTCATCGGAATCATCCTCCTGATAGGCATTGTGAAGAAGAACGCTATTCTGATGATCGACTTCGCATTGGATGTTGAGCGCAAACAGAATATCTCCCCGAAGAACGCGATTTATCAGGCCTGTCTCATGCGCTTTCGGCCCATCATGATGACCACTATGGCGGCTCTCTTCGGAGGCCTACCGCTTGCACTCGGGACCGGAACCGGCTCCGAACTACGCCGTCCCTTGGGAATCGCTATCGTCGGAGGTCTGGCCGTAAGTCAGTTATTAACCCTCTACACAACGCCAGTGGTTTATATTTACATGGCGAAGGTGCAAGCTCTGCTCGGCTCAAAGCGCCAGCTAAGCCCTAAGCTGAAGGCGGCTATCTCCTAGCCCATTTCAGGCGTTCTCTTCGTCGTCGCTTTCAAGCATCTTCATCGCGCGCACCAGGCTGCGCTGCATCCGGTTGAAAGCAGCCGCTAAAGTGGAAATCTCATCCTTGCCTTTGGCGGGCAGATCCTCCACATCCAGCTTGCCCTGGCTGATTTCGTCTGCGGCGCGCGAGAGGCGAGCCACGGGCCGAATGACGGTCGCGATCAGAACCGTGTCCAGTACGACGAGAACCACCAGCGCCACCAGCACGAAATAAACAATCAACGTTCTCAGCGCATTATCGGCAATCTTGATGGGCAGCGACATCGGCACAGAGACAATCTGTGCGCCGATAGTTTCATGCAGTTTCCAGCCGAAGCCATTGTTCGGTCCGTATTGCCTGATCATGGACACCGGCGCATTCGCGGGAATGCTATGACACTCAAGGCACGCGGGGTTCTCTATGCTGAGTGGTCGAGCGTAGTAAAGAGAAAGGCCAGTGGGAGTTACACGCTCACCAATGATCTCTTTCTTCGAAGGGTCGCTCCGAAAGAGGTTCACCACATCGGATTCCCAATCGTTGGCGCGATCCACCAGATTGGTCGGGTTGAGCGTCGCTTCCTTGTATGAATAATCCGGATTGCGCTTGTGCAGATAGTCAAAGACCTGTGTGGCTGAGTACGCCGGAACCGTCTGGGGCAGAAACTCCTTATCATGCGCCTGTACCTTATTGAGCAACGGCTGAATCTGCGTGGCCGTGTAAGAGCGAGTGGCGAGCGTGGTTTCCATCATCAGCCGCGCCTGCTCCATCACCTCCTCTTTGGCATTCACTCGGAGAAAGCTATAAGCGAACCACACAGCAACAACGGTTCCGATACCAAAAATGGCGATAAAGATCAGATTGAAGCGGGCAAGGAGTTTCATAAGGCGTTCCTAAATTCTACGAAAGCGCAATCAGGATGAGTGAAGAGCGGCACAGCCAAGCGGTGCCCGGCTCGTTAAATGCAACAAAAGCCGAGCCGTGCGTTGTGCGCTTTTTCTGAAGAGAGCGAAAGCGCCTACAAAAAAAGACTGCCCGATGAACTTACATCAGGCAGTCTTTTAATGATCTTATTGCAAGTGCTTAGGGCATCGCAGGGGTGAAGAAGTAATCGGCAAATGCCTTAGCGTTGGGAACCCCCAAGCCCGTTACGTCGTCCCAACCGGCTTTGACCGTTAAGCTGCTGTCGGTGCCAAATGTAAGAACCACCGTCGTGTCTTGTAGCAGCGGCACGTCCCACAGAGCGCTGTAGAACTTGGTGTTCCCTTCCAGCGGAGCGGCCAATGAGGCTGCTGAGTAGACGGTAGTTCCCATGCCGTCTTTGATCTTGCCGGTAACGTTTGTGTTCGAAGTGTAGGGAAGAATGTCCGTGATGGTGTCGGCCGGCATCGAGTACAGGTAAGGCGCCGCCTGCCCTAACCAGTTCCCTGCCTCTTGGTTTGCGATGGCCCAAAGAGCTGAGAACATGGGACAGGCCAAGCTTGTTCCGCCTATCGCTTGGTACTGAAGTTCAGGAACAACATACGGCTCCGAAATCGCAATGACAACACCCGTGTACGGGTCCGCCAGCCATGAAATGTCCGGCAGCAGGCGAGCACTCCCTTTTAACTTCTTTTGGTATTCGGGCTTGTAAAAGAAGCCGCTCGGGCCGCCGCCGGAACCGAATACAAATCCTGCATTCACCGGTGGATCATAATCGGAAAGCTGACCGGCGTTGTCCAGCAGGGTCTGATTGTTACCCCACCCGGTTTGCCAGGCAATAGTATTGTTCGAGGTTAATGCCAGCGTAACTCCTCCAACCGCAGTGGCGAAAGGAGAGGCCGCCGGCGCACTCACCGATTGAGGATTGTTCTGCGGATCTCCCAGAACGAAATCGCCCTGGTCGCCCGTAGCGAAGTTGGCAGAAATGCCTGAGACGGCAGCGATCTGGTTGATTAGGTCTTCTGTCTCGAGAACGCTCGGCGGAGTAAAGAACTCTTCGCTCCCAAAGCTGCCGGAGATCACGCTCCCCAACTGATAGTTAATGGCATAAAACAATGCCTGATCGACATCTTGAAAGCTGCTGCTAGGGGGCACGACGAGCGAAATGGCTGCCCCTGGCGCAATGGCGTGAACCCACTCAACATCCAGGTTAATCTCAGGATTTGGAGCTGCGCACTTCGATGGTGTCGGCGTCTCGATGATGCTGAAATTAGCCGATGTCAGTTTGGGCAGCCCGAACTCTGCGGAGAATGCGTTAGCGTCGTGGGTAATGGTGGGAGATCCACACCAGTCAACGATGACTACTGTTTGCCCACTTCCGTCGAAACCCTCTTTGTAAAGGCCCGTCAGATTATAAGCCTTCTGAATCTCGGCCGGCGTGTAGCCACAACCCGCCACACTTCCTGTATAACCATTGCCTTTGTAGGTCGCCGTAATCCCGTCGGCGGAAAAAGTCTCAGTCCTGGTTCCAGTAAAGCATGTAGAGGCAAAGTCAAGACCAGGAACGGGTGACGGGCCTTTACCTTTACCATCGCTGGCAAAGCCATTTCTAAATGCCCCTGGGGTGGTCTTGATTCCGGCAATGGTTGGAGTGACAATCGGGTGCTTATAAGACATGTCATCCAGCCCGTAAATCGATTTAATAAACGCTGCAGCAGGGCCTTCCACCTTCGGGTCACTCATATTGACGCGCACCGTTTTGCCGTTTACTCTGAACTGGTTCAGCTTCACATGAAAGGCGTTTTGCACCGCTCCCACCGTGCCACGAGCGCGAACGTAAAAGTTGTTCGGGCCCACCGACGTCACTTTGAGATTGTGTGAAGTGAAAAATTCTTCAACCAGCTTGGCTTCTGACGCCGTCGGGGCGAACCGGGCCTCAATGTCAGACTTGCTGAGCCAGTGGCGGTAGTTGGGTGAGGATGGGTTGTAAAGCTCCTTGGATAAATTATCCAATTCTGCTTTGTTATGCGCGTGTAGCCAGACGCTAACTTCTATTTCCGTCGCAGGCTCGACTGCGCCTAAATTAGTGGCCGACGCCGCGAACTTAGGAGTATTGTTAGCGATTGTGATTGTGCCTTCGCTGGAAGCAGCAACTAACGTGCTGACTCCCAATAATCCGATCCCGAGCAATGCCTTTAAAGGGCTTATTCTCATAATGATTCTAATCTCATCTCCTGAAAGGTCGAGAATTTAGCATACATTAGTTGCCGCCAGCCAAACAAAGTGCCCGGCGCTCGGTTCAGCTCAAATCAGGTGCCGCTATAAATCTTCAAATACTCGCGCACCTGAAATACCGCATCTTGCAAATCTGAATACCTAAGTTGCCGGACTGGCAGATCGCCCAGCCAGCCGAGAAAGCTGCCGATCGCCGGCTCGCTATGCTCAACCCAAAACCCGGAGGCATTCAGCATGGCAAGGGCATCAAAGGTCGACACGGCATCCATCGTTGTCATCCCGGCTCTTGAATCATAGTTGACAAAAATCAAACCCACCGCTTTTGCCTCTGGTGAACTCCCTTTTAAATTAGAGGGCACGAACCGGGGCCGATCCAGTTCGGGAAACAATGGCCAGCTCCCTTCCCGCAATGAAATCGCAAACGGCATGCCGGCTATCTTCAAACCGCTCGTGAGACAAGCCGAATCATCTGAGTAGCAAACCAACCCGGATTGCATCAGCGCCGCGCAAAGGGTTGACTTGCCAGAAAAAGAAGCTCCGGCTAATATGACACAGGCTTCACTATCCCCAACGGCGCCGGCATGTAGTATGAGCTTGAAATCACGGTTCGGAATTGCAAGCCGCGTTAGTTCCTGAAGAACAATAGCGCGGCAGGCGGTGACAGTCGGCGCGGTGGCTAAGAGACTCCCGTCCAGAAATATAGCTGTCTGATTTTCTCCAAATTCGGTTAAATCGAAAGTGTGAGCCGGAGTGAATTCACGAACTCTCGTCGATTCCAGCTTAATCGGAGCAAGACGGGGGATCATCTCGCGGGCAATCGATTCGACACCAAAATTGATCTGAAAAAGAGCTTCGCCCACCTTGAACACACCAGCGGAGTAGAAGGTGCTGGGTTCGGAAACAACCGGTAACGGCGTCGCCGGGGGGGCATGCAACAGCTCCCAGGAATCCTTGGTAACCCGAATATCGCTTTCCGCTTGTTCTAGCGGTATGCCAAAGTGATCCGCGTAAAGACCAGGAAGGTCGCCGAAGCAGGAATGTTCCCAAATCCACGCAGCGGTTGAGTTTAAAAGGATAAGACCTTCCCGGTCGGCGGAGGCAACGACGAGTTCGTTGCCTCGAGGGACGGGGAAGGTCCAGTAGTTTTCGAAACCGAACAAATTGCTAGGAGTGCGGCAGAGAGAGACTATCTACCGCGAGAAGCTGCACCGTGCGGCGCGGGGCCGGTTGCTGAGGCAGCCTGAACTTTTGACGAGAGAGCTAGCACGGTAAAGGGGGCAACATAGGCTGCATACTTACCAAGCTTCTTGAGTGCTTCGCGGCGATCATTCTGTTCGGTCGCCTCGGAGTTGACAGTTAAGTTCTGGTTGTTTTCGCTATTCATTTCTTTCACCTTTCTATTTTAACAACTTACTGCTTGCGGCGGCGTAAAGCAACGAGGGCAAAACCGACCAAGCTCAAACCGGCAGGTATAATTTGTGCGGGCTCAGGAACAGTGCTCGTGGGACTGGAGGCAGACTCACCTTTGACAGCGCCGTTGAAAAACTGAAACAGGAACGTCCAGGTTTCTGTAACCGAACCACTTGGCAGATTTTCAATATCTTCACTTGCAGTGCCAGTAAAAGAACCGGGGCCACTCAGAGCAATCGTGGGAAAGTCGGTCGTACCGACCGTCAAGTGACCTGAGGCTGTTTCATGGTCGCCGGCAAACAGCGGCACAGTTTCCGTATAGGTGCCGTCGAAGCTTAGATTGCTGGCTGCGGTGATCGTCTGCGTGTACGTCATCGTGATCGCATCGAAGCCCGCCGTCAGGGGCGTTGAACTTTCATACGTGGCTGTCGGCTTGAAGTCTACGTGAGTACCGCCGCTCGTCGTCGTGCTGTAAAGAGGAGACAAGGAGTACATGTCGCCGTCTGCCAGCGTGACGGTGGTCGCGGGATCGCCTGACGTGCTCGAACCGTAGGGAATTGTTGAACCAGTGACATTGAGTGTGTAGTTTGAACACACCCCGAGAAGTGGGAGAGCGATTGCCAAGCTGGCAACGCGGAAGAGACTTGAGGAGAATGGATTCATTTAGCTAACCTCTGTGGGCTGTCGAGTGAATTTGATAATACCAAGAAATTGAACATTTGCAATAGGCCTAGAAGTACCGCGACAAAGTAAATTCAACGTCTTACAGTCATACGTACACTCTTTTGAAACAGCAGGAATTACCCGAAAAACCGCTCCCGGAACTGAGATCAGCGCACAAAGTGCTTCCTGCATCAACGTAATCGTCATATGACATATCCATGAATCAGCCGAGTCAAGTATTATTACTAGCTCATCAAAAAAGGGTAATTGCACCAAAAAATCTCCAGATTTTGCGCTTTTCGGTGCAACTAGCCTTCCTGCTCCCACGCCGAGAGCACAACACTGCTTGGCCACGCGCTCAAACATTGGCGCCGAAATTAAATGCCGGTCGTAAAACAATTTTTGGGAGTTTAAATTGAAAAAATTTATTTAATGTCTGGAATTAACCGTGAGCCAAGTGACAAAAATCAGCAAACCTTCGAAGAGGATAGTGCCGCAGGAGCCGCCAAAAGGCCCAACCAAAGATGTGTTAGGCGCCGTTTTGCATTTTCCAGGCGTTGCGAACGGCGACAGCCCAAGTCCTGTCGCATCAAGCCCCAATCAGCGCCTCGTCCCGGCTTACGTGGCCTCAACCTCAGTTACTTGACCTCCATCTACCGCATATTCGCGCCCGCAGATGAGGCAGGCCGACAGGATTGCCGCCACTGATTGTTCGTCCGGTTTCCCTATTGGCTCCCCGCAGCGGCAGACAAACCCAACGATGCGCGCCGGATTGCCCACAACCAGGTGAAAATTCGCTATTGAACTCGTCACGACACTCCCAATGCCCACCATGGCAAAACGGCCAATCGTTAAGCTGCTTCCGATCACCGCGCCCGCTCCAATGGTGGCTCCAGAGCGCACCAAAGTCAGGAATGTATGCTGATCAGGCCGCGAACCGCGCAAGCTCTTCAAGTCTGGGTTGGTCGCTCGGGAGTAACGATCGTTGGCAAAAATACACCCTGGGCCGATCATTACCCCATCCTCAATCGTTACGCCAGTAGAGATGTAAACAAACGCATCGATCTTGACTAAATTGCCAATCTTGACGTCATAGCTGATGTGGCTCTTTTCGCCGATAATGCACTTCTGGCCTATCACCGTATCCCGGCGGATATGCACGTTGTCCCAAATGGACGTATCGTCACCGATGCGAACGTTTTTCTCGACAACGGCGGTCGGGTGAATGAAAGCGCTCATTAAAAGCAGCTTAAGCTTCTTCCAATGTGGCGGATTGATAGACCAGATGCTCTGACACGAGACTGGTTTTCTAAATCGGATCGGGGGACGCAGGCAAAAGAGCACCCGAACGGTTCTCTACGCGATCGCGCACTAGTTCCTCCAGATCGTCTATCTTTCTATCCAATGCATTCATCTTCCTGGCTAAACCCTGAATCTCGGACTCGGCCCGCCGGTTGACATCAAAGTCCAGTTCGCTCCGTAGCCGGTCCTTTGCATCCTGGCGGTTTTGGCTCATCATGATGACCGGCGCCTGAATGGAAGCCAGCATCGATAGAAAAAGGTTCAAGAGGATGAACGGATAAGGGTCCCAAGCTTTCTGGCCGAGAACTATGTTGACGCCGGAATAAATAACGAGTACAAACCCAAAACTGATGATGAAGTACCAGGAACCGCCAAACTTCGCCACCGAATCGGCCACCCGCTCCCCGAACGTCGTTTCATCCTCAATTATTTCGTTCGGATTCCTGGTTGATCGAATCTTGATGAGCTGCTGCGATGCATGGTACTGCTTGCCAAGCACCGCAAGCATATCCATGCCCGCGTGCGGCTTGCGCTGCAATAGCACCGCAATGTCATTACGGTCGACTTCAATGCAATCCGACGGCTCCTCAGTAGTCGCGTCCGTCTGATGTGGCGTCTGATCCAGCATCGACGCAAAGCCGAAAAAGTCGCCTTCCGCAGGCTGATCGATCAGGACCTCCTGCTGGTCCTCGTCCACGATCGTGACGCGCACGGACCCCGCCACAAGGATGTAGGCTTGGCCGCCGGGGTCGCCCATTCGATAAATTCGCTGGCGCGCCGCAAAATGCTTCAACTCCACCTGGCTGGCTAAAACCGCGGCCTCTTCGTTGTCCAGGAGAGCAAACAGTGGAACGCGCTTGAGAACTTCAGGCTCAATCGGCATATTATCCACTAGCTAGTCTAATTAACCCACGGTATTAACAAGCGTTCCAATCGCCGGAATCGTAATCTCGATGCGGTCGCCATTTTGCAAAGTGAAGGAATCAGGCGGGACAATCCCCGTACCGGTCAGGAGAAAGCAACCTTGTGTAAAGACATTGTTGCTGTAAAGGTATTTCACCAGGGTGTTCGGGTCTCGCTTCAATGAGGTAAGCGGCGTCGAATCTGAAAACTCGATCTTGCCGCCCCGCTGAATCACCAGGCTGATCTGGGAGCTAAAGTCAAAGCCCCCCTTCGCCAGGAGAATGCACGGTCCTAAGGCGCAGCTCCGCTGGTAGACCTTGGCCTGCGGGAGATAAAGCGGATTTTCTCCCTCAATGTCACGGGCGCTCATATCATTTCCAATGGTGTACCCCGTAATGCACCCGCCCGGCGAGACCAAGAGTGTTAACTCAGGCTCCGGAACGGACCACTTGGAATCGTTGCGTATGGCCACTCGCCCATTCGGGCCCACTACGCGGTTCGCCGTTGCCTTGAAGAAGAGCTCGGGCCGTTCCGCATCATAAACCCGATCATAAAAATCACCGCCTCCAGCCGCCTTCGATTCCTCCATGCGCGCGTCACGGCTGCGATAGTAAGTCACACCGGCCGCCCATACTTCCTGGCCTCCAATAGGCGCGCGCAGGTTGCTCGCAATCTCCTCGGAGCCCAACGTCTCTAGCCGGCTCAGTACTCCCAGCAGAAAATCGTGTGGATCTTCCTGCAGCAGCAGGCGATCCCATTCAATCCCCGCACCCCGGTACAAGCCGCCATCGTGCTCAATGGCGAAACCCTTCGTAGTCCTGTAAAGTTTCATTTGAACTACCAGACTATAACCAAGCCGCCCAGGCCTGGTAGCAAGCTAAGGCGTCCAGGTACCTTCTTTGACAAACCCTGTGTTCCCAGCGCTCCCGGCAGCGGACAAGTACACATTCTGCTGGCCCGTAAACTGAGCAGAAAAAGTAATCGATGGGCTGAGCGCAAAACTGTTTCCGGACTTGCTCAGAGTCGATCCCGCTCCATTGATCGTGCATCGGCTGTTTGACACAGAACCGGACACGCCGGGTGTAATGGCAGTCGAAAGAAGCGCCGATCCGGCGTCGTTGTACAGGAACAAATGATTGGAGGAGGCCGTGTAAATCACGGAGCAAGCGCTTGACGAACTCGCCGACGTGTTGAAGACGAAATCCAGCGAAGTCAAATCTGCTGTTCCCAAGGGATCTGAGAACGACATCGTGAAAATCTTGGACGGCCCCGTGCCGGAATTGGGCGAAAGCGACACCACAGTGGGCATCTTAGACGTGGAACCTGTGCCGGTTAGCGTCGCACTCTGAGTTGATCCACTCACACCCGCCGTATTATCCGTCACGGTGATGAATGCCGTCCGCGTTCCGGCTGCCGTTGGATGGAACGTTGCGGAAATCGTGCAGCTTGCTCCCGCCAAAACGCTGGCGCCGCAATTATTTGTCTCCGTAAAATCAGCGCGGTCTGCCCCGCCAATCGAAATTCCCGAAACCGACAAAGCCACGGTGCCGACATTGCTGAGCGTCAATGTTTGTGCCAGACTCACCACCCCATCTGTTTGCGTTTGAAACGTCAATGCCGTGTGCGACAGCGCGGCTTTAGGCGTTCCGGCCATTGTGGTGACGCCGGTCCCGGCTAAGGTCGCGGTTTGCGTAGATCCTGTGTTACCGGAGTTATCCACCACGTGGAGATTAGCCGTCCGCGCGCCCGTGGTGGTTGGTATGAAAGTGACTGAAATATTGCAAGACGCCCCCGCGGCAAGGATTGATCCGCACGATGTTGTTTCTGAGAAATCACCGGGGTTGGCGCCACCGGTAACAATCTGCGAAATACTGAGCGATCCCGTCCCCGTGTTACTGAGTGTGACGTTCTGCACTGTCGCAGGTGATCCCACAATCGTGGAACTAAACGTCAAGCTACTCGGACTTAAGCCAGCCAAAGGCACTCCCATACCCGTGCCCGTCAGCACCACCACTTGTGTAGAGCCTGCAACGTTATTGGCATTGTCAGTGATCGTGAGAGAGCCAAGACGAGCGCTTGTTCCTGCCGGATCAAATGTCACCGAAATGGCGCAGCTCGATCCTGGCGCCACTGACGAACATGTATTTGTCTGGCCAAAGTCCGCGGCGTTGGCACCGCCCACCGCAATACCGGTAACCATGAGTGCTGCAGTCCCTGTGTTACTCAGCGTCACTGTCGCTGGGGCGCTCCTCGTATTCACATTCTGATCGCCGAAGACGACAGTCGTAGGCGAAGCCGATGCCGCCGCAACGCCCACGCCCGTTCCCGTCAAAACTACCGTCTGCGTTGCGCCCGCCGTCCCGCTGGCATTGTCGGTCAGCGTCAGCGTAGCGGTCCGGGTCCCCACTGCTGCCGGATCGAAGGTGATCGCCATGCTGCAGCTAGCACCCGCACCCAGACTCGTGCCGCAATTATTTGTTGTCTGGAAGTCGGTGGCATTTGTGCCGGTGATACCGATGCTAGTTATCGACAGCGCTGCGCTTCCTGAGTTGCTAAGCGTAATTGTCTGAGAGCTGCTGGTGCTGCTCACATTTTGGTTGCCGAATGCAGCCGTCGCCGACGATAGAGCCGCACGGGGAATGCCTGTCGCCGCGCCAGTGAGAGCCACGGTCTGATTAGAAGCCGTATTCCCCGCGTTGTCGCTAATAACAATTGCCGCAGTTCGCGAGCCGGCGGCAGTGGGAGAGAAAGTCACTGCAATGCTGCAATTCCCCCCGATAGCAATACTTCCCGCACAAGTGTTCGTCGCAGTAAAATCGACCGCGTTAGGCCCGGTAATAGCGATGCTGGAAACCGTCAGTACACCGGTCCCTCCATTGGTTAACGTGATGTTCTGTGCGGCACTGGTGCTGCCAACGTTTTGACCGCTGAACGTCAAACTGGCAGGCGAAGGTGTCGCCGCCGGAACGCCCGTGCCACTGCCGCTCAACGCGCCGGATTGCACTGAGCCGGCCACATTGCCTGCGTTGTCCGTCACCACCAGCGATGCCGTCCGGCTTCCACTCGCAGCCGGTTTAAACGTAACCGAAATCAGGCAACTCCCGCCTACCCCTACAGAACCGAGGCAGTTGTTTGTCGTCGCGAAATCCCCTCCATTGGCCCCAGCGATAGCCACACCCGCGATCGTCAGCGCTCCGCTGCCTGGATTCGTTAGAGTGAACGTTTGCGCTCCGCTGGTCGTCCCAACGTTTTGATCGGTAAACGTCAGCGACGCCGGGGTGAGGGCGGCTAAGGCTAACCCCTTCCCGGTCCCCGTCAGAGCCACCGTTTGGGTCGCACCCGCGATATTTCCCGCGTTGTCCGTAATCGTCAGCGTTCCGCTGCGAATTCCCAGTGCGGTCGGCGTAAATCCGACCGAAATCGTGCACATCGATCCAGCCACCAACGTTGCACCGCACCCATTCACTTGTGAGAAGTCACCCGAACTGACGCTGCCGCCGATAGTGATACTAGCAATGGTGAGTGGTCCCGAGCCCGAGTTGGTGACTGTTACCGTCTGCCCCGGCGCCGCTGTGCCTGTATTGGTGGCCGGAAACGTGAGAGCCGTCGGCGTCACAGCAACGGAGGGCGTTGCCACACCCGTCCCCGTTAACACCACCTGCTGCGTCTCGCCCGAAACGTTATTGGCATTATCGGTAAACATCAGATAGGCTCCGCGAGTCCCGGCTGCGGTGGGAGTAAACGTCACCGACACCGAGCATTGCGAGGAAGCAGCTAAGGACGTGCCGCAGCTATTTGCGGAAATAGCATAGTCGCCGGCATGAACTCCCGTGACACTCACGCTCGCAATATTCAGCTTGTCTGTTCCACCATTCCTTAACGTGACGCTCTGAGCGGCGCTAGTGGCTCCGATATTCTGGTTTGTGTAACTCAGCGAGGGAAGGTTTGGAGTGGCTTGCGGAATACCAATCCCCATTCCCGTGGCGGCCAAAGCCTGCGGTGACCCGCTCACGTTGTCGGCTATCTTTATGGTTGTACTGCGAGTACCGCCCAAAGCCGGTGAAAACTTCACAGACACTGTACAGTGCTGGCTCGGAGTTAAAGCTGAGCCAGAGCATCCATCAGCCAGCAGCGGGAACTCGGCGGAGTTGGTGCTGCTGATCAGACTGATAACTAAGTTTGCGCTGCCCGTATTGGTAACACTAAAAGTCTGACCTGAACTCGAAACGCCTACATTCTGCGTAGCGAAAGTAATCGCGCTGGGTGTCAGACTAACCGCCGGGACTGCTATAACCCCAAACCCATTTAGGGTAATGGTCCGCGGACTGCCAGGATTGCCGTCTGCCTCTGTGATAGTCGCGGTTCGCAAGCCGGTGGCAGTTGGGATAAATGTAACAGAAAATGTACAGTTCGTTCGAGCGCCAAGGGAGGAACCCACCGGACAGGAGGCCGCGCTTATTGCAAAATCTCCTGCATTCGTTCCTCCCAAAGTGAGCGAATTCAGGGCTACGCTCACATCCCCCCGATTGGTGAGATACACGGATTGAGTAGTGCTAGCGGACCCTAATGGCTCATTTCCAAACGAAAGCGCTGTCTGTGAGAGCACAACCTGAGCGCCGGCCGCAACAGCAACACCACTGAGTGATATCGAATGGGGTCCGCCGGTCGCATCATCCCCCAGCTGAAGGGTCCCTGTCCGCGTGCCCGAGGAAGTCGCCGAAGGAGTAAACATGATCGACGCCGCGCAACTCTGGTTCGGATTTAAGGTGCCCGGACAGAAGTCGTACAAGATCTGGAATTCAGCCGGATTCGAAGTAATTGAATCCACACCAATGTTAACGGGAACGTTTCCGTTGTTCGTAACCGTAATCAATTGCGGCAAACTGGTAGTGCCCTGAATTTGGCCGGCGAATTGTATGCTCGGCGGATTGATCGTAATCTTTTTGACGGAGGCTACGCCGTTGCCCGACAAGCTCAGCTTGAACGTGGCCGCGGTTTGATCCGCATAGGTGACTGGAAACCAAATAGTACCCGCGCGCGTACCGGCGGCCGATGGGGTAAACACAACATAGATAGAGCATCCCGAGCCAACCGCGACTGCAGCACCTGAGCATTGATCTCCACCCCCGGCGCTGAATGCGGTGGAGAACTCACCCGTTGCACTAGCGCCTACAACCGCATTGGTCCCCGTTAGCATTCCGACGTAGAGTGGCTGATTGCCGGTGTTGGTCAAGGTGACCGCAGTGCTGTACGAGGTGGAAACGCCAACTGCCTGATCCAAGTAGGCCGAAGTCACTGGATTGAGAACCGCTGTGTTCTTCTCATTCACACCCGTGCCTGAGAGATTCACTGTCACGCTTGTTGTGGTTGCATTCGCATAGGTGATCGGGAACGCCAGAGTGCCTGTCCTGGCGCCCGCGTAGAGGGGAACAAATGCCAGCGTCACGTTGCAAGTAGCCGAAGCCGCGATAATTTGGCCGCTGCAGGAATCCGCCCCGCCATTTACCGAACCGGTTGAAAATTCCGCCGTGGCGCCGGCGCCGGAGTCGGTTCCCGTCAGGTTGCCTAGCGTCAGGGACGTATTCCCCGTATTGGTGAAGGTCACGGATTGAGCGACAGATATCGTTTTCACCACCTGCTGCGCCGGAAAATTAAGGCCGGTGGGATTAACCGAAGCTCCGTAGCTGGGCGTCAGCCCCAGACCAGCCAGCGCGACCACCGCGAGAGATGTATTCGCGCTGTTTTTGAACGTGAGCGTTCCGGCCAGGAAAGCGGCGCTAGTCGGTGCGAATTGGACAAAAACGCCACACGACGAGCCCGCTGCAACAGAAGTACCGCTGCATCCATCCTGTGCAGGTGGAACCAGAAAGGCGCCGCTTGCAGCGGTGGTGCCCATCACTACCGGCGAGCCGGTGTTATTCGAGAAAATAATGTACTGCTGTATCGTTCCCACCGTGCCGATCACTTGCGCGTCAAACCCAGCGCCATAAAGATTGGTCGTGTAGCTGGGCAAAACAGACACACCAGTACCGGTCAGCTTAATAATCTGCGGACCGCCGCTGGCGTTGTCCGTTAAAGTGATGGTCGCCGATCGGCTGCCCGCCCCGGTTGGCTGGAAAGAAACAGAGAGCTCGCAAGATGTATTGGCCGCAAGCTGGCCTCCGCTGCTGGGGCAGGTATAGGCATTGAAGTTGAAATCGCCGGGGTTCGTACCACCCAAAACCATCGAGGTAAAGGTTACTGAGGCGGTTGACTGGTTGCGAACATAAATATAATTGGTCGCGCCTTTGCTGCCGGTGACCAGTGAGCCAAACGACAACGAGGGGGGCAGGACCTCGATCGACGTCGAAGCTACGCCGGTGCCCGCCAGCGCAGCATTGGCGTTCCCGGCCGATGTGACGAATGTCAGCGTCTCAGACTTAGAGCCTGCCGTCAGAGGCGAAAACTGCACTTGGACGTAGTATTCGTTCACACTGCCCGCAGGCACAACAAACGGCGTTGTATATCCTCCCCCGGCGTTGCTGAAATCTGCAGGGAACGTGATGCCGGTCACGGTAATGGGCATATCACCGGGATTGTTTATATAGATAGTTTGGCCGGCGCTTACACTCTGGATCGCAGTCGCAGGAAAATTTGTTGCGCTGGGACTGGCCACGCCTGCACCCGTCACGGGGAGCCCATTCCCCATCAGACTGACGGTGTGCGGACTGCCGGGAGCGCTGTCGTAAATCGTCAAAGTACCGCTGCGGGCGCCCACCGCTGCGGGAGTGAAGACGACGTTCACATCGCAATAGCTATATGCGCCGCTCCCGTCTGAAGCCGTGCCGGGAACCGCATTAGCCGAACAATTCTCGGAGAGCACGGAAAAATCGCCGGAAACCACCACTCGATAAACGCTGATCGGGGCGCTGCCGGTGTTTTCCAGATATATGGCCTGGCTGCCGGATTGCACGCTCATAGGCTGATCCGGGAAGCTCACCGAGGCCGATGGATAAATTTCCAGTCCCGTCGCCGAGGCCAAACCCGTGCCGTTAAGAGGAATGTTCTGCGAGCTGCCGGTAGTGGCATCGGCTAGCGTAAGGTTGCCGCTGCGAGTTCCGGAGAGAGTAGGTGAAAACTCAACGCCGATATAGCACGACGCCTGCGGATTTAACTGATAAGGCGGCGCACCGCAATTAGAATAATCAACGGCAAAATCGCTGGGGCTCGCAGTAACTCCTTGGATGGTCACTGGCTCCGAGCTGTTGTTGGTGACGTAAATATCAGATTCGCTGCTTGTCGTCCCTACTATTTGCGGATTAAAGTTTAAAACCGACACGTTGAACGTAAGGTTTACGATCGCGCCAGCGACCGTACCCGTCCCGGAGATCGAGACCACCTCACTCTGATATCCCCCCCCGATCGTCAGGGAATCGGTCAAAAGGCCCGCTGAATTAGGTTTGAAAGTGACGTTAATCGTGCAGCTAACGCCAGGGGCGATAGGTGAGGGGCAATTATTCAATTGACTGAAGTTGACTCCCGACGAGAATGCAAAAGTGGGCATCACCGTCTCATCACTTGTGTTGGTAAGCGTAAATGTTTGCGAGTTGGATGAGGTCTCAATGTTCTGCGCGCTGAACGTTAGGCTGCTCTGCGAAACCTGGAGCAGGCCTTCGTCCACGCCAGTGCCGGTAAGAGCAACCGTCAAGGGACTATTAGTGGCATTTGAAGTCACCGTGATGGCGCCACTGCGAACTCCTGATGCTGTTGGCGTGAAATCGACATTCACCGAACAGAATCCCCCGGCGGGAATGCTCGTCCCGCAGTTATCACTCTCTGAGAAGATACTGCCCGGTGAAACTTGAATCGGCTGGGCCAAAGTAGCAGCCGTGCTGCTGTAGTTTGCGATTCTGAATGTAGCCGTGCCGCCGTAGCTACTCGTGCTGACATTCGCCGGCTCGCTGCCAAAATTTACACTCGCTTGGGACGCCTCGAGCAAACCCGAACTGGAGGATGAGATCTTCGCCAGGAAGCCATAAGACCTATTTGGAGTCGGGATTGTAGCCGGGAAATCCAGCGTAGCTTCAGCGTTGCCAACAAGGATAAAATTGCCACTTGGATAGACAGCTAACGCTGGGGTAGAGCCAACCAAGTTTGCCGGTTCATTGACGCCGTTCATGAATCCGCTCAAATAGGAAGACATGATCGCGGCAGTCCCCGCAGAGTTCAGTTCTGTAACGAAGGCCGAATATCCCGCACCCTGATTCGCTTGCGACTGCATTGCATTTTGCAGCGGCATGTCAGCCGTTGAGGTATATCCGCTGACGTAAGCATTGCAGGACGATGAGCACCCTGCCGGAAGCGCAAGGCTCACGGGAACAAAGTTGTTCGTGCCCTCGGCATAGCTGCTCGGACCGCCCAGGAGCGTTGAGTAGAGTTCAGTTGAACCGTCCGCGCTTAGTTTGGCAACAAACCCTCCCGGATAAGCCGTTTGATACGCACCCGGCGTGGTGGGAAAGTCGCCGTAAGACACTTGGCCCGTCACGTAAACGCTGGGACTGGATTGCCCTTCAACGGCTATCCCATAGCCCGTACCATAGCCAAGATAGGCTGAATACACAAGGCCAGTTCCAGTCGGATTCAGTTTCGTGACGTAGACACCACCACTGGAGGAGTCGTAACCCTTGTACTGAAACGCCGCAGTAGTAACGGGAAAACCCGATGGCGCATTACCGGTTACATAGGCGTTTCCTGAACTATCCACCGCAATGCCGTATAGCGTGGTTTGACTGTTTCCCAGCAAAGTCGAATAAACAAGCGACGCGCTACCCGTTTTGGTCGGATCGATCTTCGCCACAAAACCCGCTGTGTTGCCCGCAAAATTCGTTTGGTAGGCGCCAGTTGTTGTGGGGAACGCGGTGGAAGAGGTAACTCCGGTCAGATAGGCCATGTTGGACGAATCGACAGCGATGGAGTAAGCGGTTGTGTCAGATCCACCGTCAAGATAGGTGGCATAGTTGATTGAACTTCCGCTGGCGGAGACCTGCACAAAGAAGGCGCTGGCTGTTGCCGTCGTAGTGTTCTGGAAAGCTCCCGAAGTCACCGGTATGGTTGAACTTCCGCCGGCAATCCCTCCCGCTAAATCGATATTTCCCTTGTTGTCAACCGCTAGGCCATACGCCGAGATCTTATTCTGACTTCCGATTCGCGTGGTGAACTGCTGCACGCCGGCCGAATTGTATTTTGTAACGTAGAGGCCGTTATTGTCGTTTCCTAACCCGGCCACATAGCTGTTTCCAGACGAATCCACAGCCACGCTCTGGGCATACCCAAGCGTGTATTCCGAAAAACTGAGCGCCTCACCGGACGCAACCGGGTCAATGATCAAATCGCGGTTCGGGTCGTACTTTCCAATCGAAAAAGAGATCAGCGGGGAGTTGGCGGCAGCAGTCTCCGTGAGCCGGTAACCAGCCTCAATCAGCCTTCGCTTACCATCATTCGCAATCTGATAAACCACGGGCTTGAGAAAGCGAAACTGTTCATCTCCAACCGAAAGGGCCAAATCCCCTTCCGGGCTCACCTTCACCCTGTCAGAACCCGAGAGCCTGAATCGAATCACGCTCGGGTCAACGTGCGGCTGCACAATGAAGTCGAACTCCAGCCGCTTCTGATTTCCATAAAAAGAAAGATCTACACCGGAGTAAACTGCCTTCGCCTGAACTTCGGAGTACGTCGCAACATCGGTGCGCCAATTCCTCTGGTCTGGGTCCGGAAAGTAGTTCAGCTTACCGGGCAAGAGAGAATGGCCCTCTATTTTAGACGCCCGATTCGCGCCCAGGAAGTCCACTGTGACGGCCCGTTCGTTGACGCCGAAATCCAGCGTAATTTTCGCAGGCGAAATCTGAGCAGTGTACCCGCGCCCCTGACCAATAAATTGTGCGTCGGATTTATTCTGCCCGGCGTTTGCCTCGAAAGTAAGAGGACTGCTTTCGAAGGAAACTCGCGGATCAATGTTTTTTGTCAGATCCGCGCTAAATCCCGTTCCAACTGACAAAAGAATACATGCCCAACTCGACAAACAACTCTGTAACCGATACAACTCAACAACTCCGTAATATGTCTAAAGATCTAGTACCTATAAAACTTTTATAGGGCTTCGCCTGAGAATACTACGGAACTTTACGGGGATCAAGGCCAAACAAAAGTTTGATCAACGATATCCACATCATATTGCGATATAAATAGGCCCGTAACTAATTCGTAATGATTAGCCAATGACCGCCTACTCTTCACAGCGCGTTAGGGCTCGGAAGCTCCCTAAGCACCGAGCCTTAGGCTCAGCTCGCCTGCAGTTGCATTCCTTCGAGCTGTATCGGCTGGATCTCGACAGAAATTCGCACGGCTTGGGCGAGGATTTCCTTGATGTCAGCCGTCGGCCAATCTCGGCGACGGAGCGTTCCTCAGCACCGGCCATAACAGCGATTTCTTCCCCATCATCGCCATGAAATCACTTCGATTGGCGAATAGGGCTTGGCCATCTCCGCCGTACCGTCAACTGCACCGCATGCCAACTCCAGAATTTTTTCCCATAAAACCTGTCAGCAGCATTGACACATCTCCCGAAAGCCGAAACAATACTTAAAGATAATGTTTTTCAAGCCCCAGCACGTCCATTTCGTTGGAATTGGGGGCATCGGGATGAGCGGAATCGCGGAAGTTCTCCTCACTCTCGGCTATCAGGTCTCTGGTTCCGACGCCAAATTGAGCGCAATTACCGATCGCTTGGCAAAACTCGGCGCAACGATTCACTTGGGTCACCAAGCCGAGAACGTTGCGGGGTCTAAAGCCGTTGTGGTCACCTCCGCGCTCGATCCGAATAATCCTGAAGTACTCGAAGCCCGGCGCCTCCAGATTCCTGTCATCCCGCGCGGAGAATTGCTCGCCGAGTTGATGCGCCTGAAGTTCGGCATCGCCATCGCCGGGAGCCATGGCAAGACCACGACCACATCCATGGTGGCCGCTATCCTGAATACAGCCAACATGGACCCCACCGTAGTTGTCGGTGGAAAAGTTGCAGCCATGCAGGGCTCCAACGCCCGCGTCGGCAAGAGTCCGCTGCTGGTGGTGGAATCGGACGAAAGTGACGGTTCATTCTTGAAGCTCGCGCCCATCGTCGCCGTTGTCACCAATATTGATCGCGAGCATCTCGATCACTACCCTTCCCTCGAAGCCATTCGCGACGCCTTCACCGAATTCGTGAATAAGGTGCCGTTTTATGGCGCTGTGGTTCTCTGCATGGAAGATGAAAACATCCAACACATCTTCCCGAACGTTCGCCGCCGCACCATTACCTATGGCCGCAACGCACAAGTAGACCTGGAAATCCATTCCATCGAGCTCCAAGCAGCCAGCAGCAATTTCTCCATCCGCGCCCGAAACCAGGACTTAGGCGTTTTTCATCTGAACGTTCCGGGAGTCCACAACGTCCTAAACGCGACTGCTGCCATAGGAGTCGCTCTTGAAATGGAAGTTCCGGTTGAGCAAATTCGGGAAGGCTTAGCCGCCTTTAGCGGTGTGGACCGGCGCTTCACGCTGCGAGGCGTTGAGCGGGGCATCACTGTCGTGGATGATTATGGCCACCATCCAACTGAAATCAAAGCAACCCTGGCCGCTGCCAGGCTTTCGCCATACCACCGCATTCACGTCTTATTCCAGCCGCATCGCTTCTCCCGAACCAAGTTCCTGCTGGACGAATTCGGTACCGCTTTCCATCAGGCCGACAACGTTTATCTGCTCGACATCTATTCCGCTTCTGAGCCGGCGCTCGAAGGCGTTAGCTCCAACGCGCTGCTGGACAAAATTCGTTCCTTCGGCCATCGCTCGGCCAGCTATGTGGGAACCATTGATGAAGGAGTGGCAGCCCTGGTCAACGCCGCACAACCCGGAGACCTCATCGTTACCCTTGGCGCCGGCAGTGTTTCGCAAGCAGCGGACAAAATCCTCGACCAGTTACGGGAGACTGCCGCCTGATGCCAAGCCGCCAAACCCAGCCCGAACCGCGCTCCTTATTCGGCGAAATACGCTGGGGGCGCTTTGCCTTCTGGCTGGGGGCCGGAGTCTTCTTGATGGTGGGCACTCTCTTTGCCTGGCACCGCACTGAAGAATTTCTGATTAGTGACGACCGGTTTCGCCTCGCTGAACCGGAGGATATCGCCGGCAAGAGTCCGGACTTGAAATTGGAGGGCATTCATTATGCGTCGGCTTCCCAGATCCGTCATGTATTTGCCGAAGACTTCGGCCGCAGCCTCTACCTGGTACCGCTTCAAAAGCGGCGCCTTCAACTCATGGAAATCGACTGGGTGGAGAATGCGACGGTTTCGAAGGTCTGGCCGGACACGTTAAGAGTGTTGATTAAGGAGCGCCAGCCGGTAGCCTTCGTCCGCTTGCCCCGTTTGCATCGTGATACACCTTCGCGGCTCGCCGTCATTGATCGGGACGGCATCATTCTTCGGCCTCGCGTCGCTGCACAGTTCACGTTGCCGCTGATTTCCGGCATACAGGAAACCGAAGATGTGGAGAACCGCAAAGCGCGAGTGCGCCGCGCCTTAGCTATGCTGCGCGACGTAGGCTCGCTTTCCAATCAGATTTCAGAAGTCGACGTGACTGATGTCAACAACATCATCGTTGCCGAACATGTGGGGAACAATGTCGTCAATCTCATGATGGGCAGTGAGAATTTCCAAGATCGCCTGGTGAACTTCCTCGCCAACTATAACGAGATAAGAGAGAAGCGTCCGGATGCCTCGGTGCTCGACCTGCGTGTGGATGGCGCGATCACCGCCGTGGGAGACAAACACTTTGAGCAGTAAAAAGAAGCTGGCCGCTGGGCTGGACCTGGGCACTAGCGCCACCCGCATTGTCATTTGCAGCCTTGAGGAGCAATCGGTTCGTTTCATCGGCCACGGGGAATCGCCGGTCCAAGCCTGGAGTAAAGGTCGCATTAACGATCCCGACGCGCTAGTCAGTTCCATTCGTTTTGCGTTGCATCAGGCGGAAGAGCGCGCCGGTGTTTCGCTCGAATCCATCTTGTTGGGCGTAGGCGGAACCGTTTCGGGCGTGAACAGTCGCGGGCTCTATGAGTTCGGCCGCCGCCGTGAGATTGATGCGGGAGATCTCCGCTATGCCATTGAACTCGCGGCCCGGCTTCGCATTGAGGACGGCCGTCAGGTTCTGCAAATTTGTCCGCAGGATTTCACGCTGGATGGACGCGCCGGTTACCGCAACCCGAAAGGCATTCTCGGTTCCCGCCTGGAAGCCAACGTCCATATCGTCACCTTCTCTTCGGCCGAGCATCAGGCGCTTGTTTCCGCCGTTCATCAGTCGCATCTTGCCGTGGAAGAATCCGTGTTCGAAGGCATTGCTGCCGCCTATGCGGCGGTGCTGCCCGAAGATCGCGCCCGCGGCGTCGCAGTCATCGATATCGGGGCGCAATCCACTGATGTGGCGCTCTATGATGGCGACGCGTTGTTGCTGGCCATGTCGGTGCCGCTCGGCGGAGATCATTTCACTCGCGATCTGTCCTGGCTCTTCAAGATTAGTTACGACTACGCCGAAGGACTGAAGCGCGAATTCGGTTCCGCAAATTCCGGTGACTCCTCGGGCACCAGTCTGGTGGAGTTGCCTACGCCCGAAGGCCGCGGCATGCGCGAAGCTCCCGCGTCAGCAGGTGAATGAGGTTTTGGAAGCGCGAGCTGAAGAACTCTTCGAGAAAATCTACGACGAAATTCTGCGCGTCGGTATGGAGCGCTCCTTATTGGAGGGCGCTGTCCTCACGGGCGGCGGCGCTCTGCTGCCGGGCATGTGCGACGTCGCGGAACGCATTCTGAATTGCCAGGCGCGCAACGGTCTCCCAACCGGCATCGAAGATTGGCCCAGGGAACTGGACAACCCGCAGTGGACCACAGTGGCCGGCCTTGCTATGTACTCCGGCCGCCTGAAATTGAAGCGCGACTGGAAGCGCGCCTCCGCCGCGGTGGCCGGTTCAACCGTCCAGTAATGTTTTTTAGATTCCGTCAGCAGTTAGGAAGGAGCCGTAAATGGCAGCAGATGATTTGAAATTCCTCATGGAGGATGAACCCGAAAATAGCACGCGCATCAAAGTGGTGGGCGTTGGTGGTGGTGGCTCGAACGCCGTAGGCCGCATGTTACAGGAGGGTCTGCACGGCATAGACTTCTACGTCCTGAACACCGACAAGCAAGCTCTGAACGCCTCGCTTGTCGCGAATAAGGTGGCGTTGGGCAAAGAAGCTCACAGCCGGTCTCGGCGCAGGAGCGGACCCTGCGGTCGGCCGCCAGTCTGCTCTGGAAGATACCGAGCAGGTTATCGAAATCCTTGAAGGCGCCGATATGGTCTTTGTCACAGCGGGGCTCGGAGGCGGCACAGGGACAGGTGCCGCGCCCGTTGTGGCCTCGCTCGCCAAAGAGCTCGGTGCACTGACCGTCGCCGTGGTCACCAAGCCATTCCTCTTCGAAGGTCCGCGCCGCATGCGTCAAGCCGAACGCGGCCTGGCCGAGCTGGCCGGCAGTTGCGACACCGTCATCAGCATCCCGAATGAGAAACTGCTCGGCCTGGTTCCCAAAGGCACCAGCTTCATTGACGCCTTCAAACTCGCGGACGACGTGCTTCGTCAAGCCGTGCAAGGCATCGCCGACATCATCACCACCCCCGGCCTCATCAATCGCGACTTCTCCGACATCCGCACCATCATGCTCGGCATGGGCTACGCGATGATGGGCACCGCCACGGCCAATGGCCCCAACGCGCCGATGGAGGCTGCACAGAAAGCTATCAACAGCCCGCTAATGGAAGAAGGCGGCGTGCTGGGCGCGCGCGGCGTTCTCATCAACATCACCGCTTCCAGCCAGATCGGCATTCACGAAGTCACCGAAGCCTGCAACCTCATCCGCGCCGCCACTCAAAATGACGACGTGCAAATCAACTTCGGCGTGGTCATGGACGAAAAAATGGGCGACAGCGTCAAGATTACGGTTATCGCCACCGGCTTTCAGCGGGATTCACTCCCGGAATTCGAGCGGCGCTCGCCACACTTTCCCTTCAATGCCATCAGCACGCCGGAAGGTGGCGCTGCGCATGATTTAAGAAACGGCCAGCATATCGAAATCGGCATCCCGGAACCTGCGCCCGAAGCGGAGCCCGCTGCCGCCTCCGTGGAAGAGGAAAACGACGTCGAAGTCCCCGCCATCCTCCGCAAACGCCGCGCGGCTGTCACCACTTAGCCGCAATACACTGATCGCGAGGGAAGTGACCCGCTTCTCTCGCGTTTCCCAGCTCGTCATCGTCCCTGTACGGCGGAACGATTTGGTACTGCGGGACGATTTAGCCCATCCTCTTGTGTGACACTCGAGAAATGCCGGGGAACGGGTTTAGGCTCGAGCCTGATTTCCGCAAGCTCTGGATCGGCCAGGCGATCTCGCAAATCGGATCCAACATCACTGCCGTCGGCCTGCCCCTCACTGCCGTCCTCGTCCTCAAAGCGTCGCCCCTTCAGATGGGATTCATTTCCGGAGCAGGCGCAGCCGCGGTACTCATATTTGGCCTCTTCGCCGGAGCCTGGGTGGACCGCCTGCGTCGCCGGCCGATTCTGATTGCCGCCGATCTGGGGCGTGCCTTGGTGCTCGGCAGCATCCCGCTGGCTGCGATACTGCACCGGTTGACCATCGGAGATCTCTACCTGGTCGCGGTGGCCAGCAGCATCCTGACCATCCTGTTCGACGTAGCCTACCAGGCCTATCTGCCCTCGCTGATCGAGCGCGAGAACATCCTCACCGGGAACAGCCGCCTGGCTCTGACCGAGTCAATTGCGCAGATCGCTGGTCCCGGCATCGCCGGCATCCTGGTGCAGCTGCTGACAGCGCCCATGGCCATGCTGTTCGACGCTGCGTCGTTCCTTTGTTCCGCCATCTCAGTGTGGCTGATCCACACACCGGAACCGGCGCCCACGCGCACCCTGGAACCTCATATCGGTCGGGAGATTTCGGAAGGTCTGCGCGCGTCGTGGCGTAATCCATTGCTTCGCGCATTGGCCGGTCGCACGGCCACCAGTGCGTTCTTTTTAGGCTTCGGGAACAGTCTGTACTTTCTATTTGCCATCCATGAGCTGGGATTGACCGCTGCCCTTTTAGGCATCATCATCGCCATCGGCGGGACCTCCGGCTTATTTGGCGCATTCCTGACAGAGTGGCTGGTGCGCCGCTTTGGTTTCGGCCATACTTTCATTGGCTCCGCGGCAGTGGTTGGGCTGGCGATGTTATTAATACCGCTAGCGCGCGGATCGGTGGTAGCCTGCTCCGCTTTTCTGATTGCTGCTCAATTGGGTGACATGGCGTGGCCAGTCTATACCATCAGCGAACGAAGCTTACGGCAGGCGATCACACCGAATCATCTTCTGGGACGTGTCAATTCCTCTATGCACCTGCTCTTCCACGCCCTTCTGCCCTTGGGCGCGATCGCGGGCGGCGCTATCGCACAGGCCGTGGAAATGCGGCGAGCACTGCTGATCGGCGCAATCGGAGTTTTACTTTCGACGTTGTGGCTGGTGTTCTCCCCGCTACGGCAATTGCGCGAACTCCCGCATGCCGTGGGCGAAATAAGCGCATGAGTCTCACCAGGCATCGCGATTGCTTATGGTCACCCGATAATACGGCTTATCCTTCTCACCCGCGTCCATCACAAACTCATCACTAGTCTTCGCCGGATCGTACCCGCGCCACAACCAAGTCAGACTCTCGGGTAGATCAATTGCCGCCTGCGCCGAATCATGCGTCGCCTGCCCAAACCGGAAATGAAAATCATACTCGCGCATCTTCAACGAATTCGCCAGTTCAATATTCTGCAAAGGCCAGGACCCATGATTATTCTCCAGGTCATCCGCCCCGTCGCTCATCCAAACTCGAATATTGCGCTTCGGCAGCTTGCGCACCATAAACGGATACAAATTGCCGCCGTCCTGCCTGCCATCTTTATCATCGGGATGCCATTGAATGGAGGTGAAGCTGCCAATGGTTGAATGCACCCGGCTGAACTTATCCGGAGCAAACCAAGCCGAATTGAACGAACAAATTCCACCCGACGATTCACCCGCAATCCCGCGGCTATAACCGTCTTGCCGAAGCTTGTAGCTCTTCTCCACTTCGGGTAAAACTTCTTCCATCAGGAACCGGTTGTAACGATCACTCACCGTGTCGTACTCAATCGAACGCATCGGCTTGTTGTCCGGCGACATCCCCGGCGCAATCATCACATGCACCATCGGCGGAATCAGCTTTTGCGCCACCAGATTCTCCGTCACCGTAAACAGCCGCAAGCGTGAAAGATCGCCGGTAATCAGCCCCTGCCCGTCCTGCCAAATCATCAGAGGCGATGGAACATTCGGATCCACGCCGGGCGAGGCATAGAACCAGTAGTCGGCCTTCATGCCATCGTAAATCTTGCTGGTAATCGTGTGTTTCTCGCTTAGCGTGCCCTTTGGCACACCGGGCTTCGGATAAGAATCAGGATTGTAACCGGACACATCGCCCCGGTTGCCACTCGCTTTGCCGTCCACGTAGTATTGATACGAATGCGTCACGCCCACCCGCATCTTCACTAACCGCATGAAGAGCGCTGAGCCGTTGATCGCCACCATAGGCTGAGGCGGCTGTTGGTCAATAGATAAGGATGGATTCTTGAGATCCGAAACAAACAGATAATCCGCGCCCCAAACCGCTACACCGCCGTGCGGTCCAAGCGTTTTGGTGGCCAGATCTGCAAGGCCTCTATCGCCGCTGCGTGCCCCCTCAATCAACTGCTGAAGCGGAGACACTTGCGCAAAGGCAAGCGCTCCGAACAAAAAGCACGCCAGAATTTTCATTTTCGGCAAAGGTCTAGCTGATCTCGGTCAAATAGCGAAGGCGGCCCTGGCTGTCGCCCAGGCTTTCCGTAGGCACGTTCATCGCGTCCAGCATGCTCAGGTACAGGTTCGCAACCGGAGTGCTATCAGTCAGCTTCACGTGACGTCCGCTCTTGAAATTACGGTTTCCGCCCGCCAGCAGCACCGGAAGGTCGTCGTGATTATGCTTGTTGCCGTCGCTAATGCCGCTGCCGTAGACAATCATCGTGTGGTCCAGCAATGATCCATCGCCATCGGGAGTGTTCTTCAGCTTCTTCACGAAGTAGGCAAACTGCTCCATGTGATAGCGATTGATGGCGGCCACTTTGTCCATCAGCACGGGATCGTTACGATGATGGGAAAGACCATGGTGTCCTTCGGGAACGCCGATCTCGCGGTACCCGCGCATACTGCCCTCGCGCGCCAGCATGAAGGTGGAGACGCGGGTAATATCCGTTTGCAGAGCCAGCGTCATCAGGTTAAACATCAACTGCGCATGCTCGCCATAATCCAGCGGCACGCCGTCTGGACGGGCAATCGTCGGCACAGCCATGGTGTGCTCGGCGGCCTGCTTTTCCGCCATTTTCACCTGACGCTCCACTTCGCGAACCGCCGTCAAATACTCATCCAGCTTGCGCTTGTCCGTCGCGCCCAAATCGCTCGAAAGCTTGCGCGTATCATCGGAGACCAGATCCAGAATGCTCTCATCAATCCGAGCGTTGCGCGCCCGCGCCGCCGGGTTGCCCGCATCCTCGTCACTGCCAAATAGCCGTTCGAACACCTGCCGCGGATTCACTTCCGGCGGATTGGGCACCGTCGCCGAGCGCCACGAAATGCTGTTCACATAAGCGCAAGCGTAGCCCGAGTCGCAGTTGCCTGCCAGATGCCCGTCTTCGATACCGAGTTCCAAAGACGCAAGCCGCGTCTGCGAGGCCATCTTCTGGGCAGCTACCTGGTCGACAGACACGCCAACCGAAATGTCTGAACCTGACGTCTTGCGCGGATGCACACCGGTCAGGAAGCTTGCCGCGGCACGGGCATGGTCGCCGGGTCCATCGCCCAACGCTTCGGCATTATGATCCTTCAAGCCCGTGAAAAGCAGAATGTCATCCTGCACCGGAGCCAGCGGCTGCAGAATCTTCGGGAAAATATAATCCCGCCCCACCGCATCCGGCCGCCAGTTGCGCATGTCGATGCCGTTCGGCACATAACAAAACACCATGCGGTTCGGCGTGGCCTTCTGGGTCACTTTGGCCGCGGCGCCTAATGCAGGAACCATGGCGTCAAGCATGGGCAGCGCCAGCGCGGCGCCCATTCCGCGCAGCAGGCTGCGCCGTGAAACGTGTTTGCGAGTAATGATCATTGAGTCGGCTGTCTCATCTCTTGGCGGTGCGCGCGTCCGCCGTTTGCGCTAAATACTCTGTTGTATCGCCACGCCCCATTTGGAAGGGAACGCTATTTACAATGCCCGAAATCAAAGCCGAAAAACGGTAATCGTTCTTGGCCAAATCTACTTCAATCTTCTTCGTCGCGGTGCGGTCAAATCCTTCCAGTCCCCGACCCAAAGCGTATATCATTAACTTCTCCGTCAGGCACTGCGCGAAGGCATCTTTGTTGTTCGCCAGGATCTTCTTGAGTTCTGCTGACCCGGCAAACTTCTTCCCGTTCGGCAGTACACCGCTCGAATCAATCGGCTGGTTGGCATCTTCCGTGCGCCACTGGCCAATCGCGTTGTAGTTTTCAAGCGCAAAACCAAGCGGGTCCATGCGAGTATGGCAACCCGCGCAGATCGGGTTCGCCCGATGCTTCTCCATCTGCTGCCGCATCGTGCCGCTCGATGCGCCGCCTTTCGCATCAATAGAACCTACGCCCGGGGGTGGCGGAGGCGGCGGCGTATTCAGAACATTTTCCAAGATCCACTTTCCGCGCAACACCGGAGACGTTCGGGTCGGATACGAAGTCACGGTCAAAACACTGGCTTGCGTCAACACGCCGCTGCGCTCCGTACCGTCCAATTCAACTTTCTGGAAGTGATCGCCTTTAATGCCAGGTATGCCGTAAAACTTGGCTAGCTTCTCGTTCAAGTAGGTATAATTGCCGTCAATCAAATCCAGAATGCTGTGGTCTTCCTGGATCAGCGCCTCAACAAACATATGCGTCTCGGTGTACATCGCCTTACGCAGTTGGGTATCAAATTCGGGGAACTGATCCGGGTCGGGCCGAACGCTATCCAGATTGCGCAACTCCAGCCACTGGCCGGCGAAATTATCCACCAGCGCCACCGACTTCTTATCCTGAAGCATACGCTTCACTTGTGCATTCAGAACCTCGGGCTTTGAGAGTTCATGCTCGCCAGCCAGCGTCAGCAATGTCTCATCCGGCATGCTGCTCCATAAGAAGTAGGAAAGCCGGGAAGCCAGTTCAAAGTCGTTCACTTTATGAACCGCGGTCGGGTCTTTCGGATCGCGTTCGATCCTATAAATAAAGTTGGGCGACACCAGGATCGCTTCCACCCCCACCCGCATCGCCTGCTCCTGGGTTAGGCCCGACTTCTGAACCGCCGCCATCAACTTGTCCACCTTCTCCAATTCGGCTTTCGTCACCGGACGGCGATAGGCCAACCGGGCAAAATGCGCCAGGTCAGTCCGCATGCATTGTGCATTGTGCTGGCCCATCGGATGGCCGCAGATAAAGATACGAGCATACGAAGCGGGCAGCGGCGGAGCCAAGGCTTCGAACGGGCCTCGCAGCTCCAGCGCGTCGATATGGGTGGGCGGGTTGCCCAGCTTATGCTGCAGACGGATTTGAACTTCATCCCCCGGATTGTGAGCAATCTGCTTGGCAAGGCTGGCTTCTTCCTTCGCCTCATTGCTCGCCATGATAGTCACTTCCTCCGGCGTTGCGTCGCGAGGCGTTAAAAAAGCGCGCACTACGTGTTCGCCATAGGGCAAATGCAAACGCAATTCGCCCGCTCGCGGTTTGTCGTTTTCCACCGTCAGAGTTTCAGTCTTGATTTCCTTCCCATCCAATTCAACCGTCAGTGTCAACGGTTGGCGGCGTCCACTGGCGCCGGCTCTGATGTCGTAATCGCCCTCCGCAGGAAGCAGGAACGTGTGCTCCAACGCCGGGCGTTCCTCCATCGGGCCAATCTCGGGTGAGTAGCGGAACCGGGTCGGCTTAGGGGGAACCAGCGCTGCGGGAATGGCTTCGGCCGCAATCTTCTTTGCCGCCGCCAGGTACTTCTCCATCAGAATGGGCGATACCGATAACGCGTCGCCGATGTTGTCGAAGCCGAAACCGGAATCGTCCGCCGGAAAGTCTGCCGCCGGCTCAAAATGCACGCCCACCAGATCCCTAATCGTGTTGTTGTACTCGGTCCGGTTCAGCCGGTGAGCTGTCAAATGTCCCGGGTCCGGAGCGGCGGTGGCGTCAAACTGGTCAAATTGCCCTTCAATCCAGTTCGTAAAGCTGTCAACATCCTCCGGCTTAGGCCGGGGCAGACCCTTGGGAGGCATCTCACCAGCCCGCACCCGAGCCACCACCTTCTCCCAGATTTCACGGTCGTGAATCATTGCCGCCGTGTCGTGGTACTTAGTCAGCGCCAGGCCGGCAGTCTTTAGCTGCTCGTTATGGCACATGGCGCAGTTCGTCTTCACAAACACGCCCACTTTCTGGTCAAACGCCGACTGCCCGAAAGCAGGCGAAAGCGCTAAAGTAATGGCAAAGATACCAGCGACAGGGATTGGGCGTAAGGGCAAATTGAACCTTGTGAGGGAAGACGACTCAAAGGGTGTGCAAAGTTACGCACTGTCTGCCCCGATTCAACTATCAAATCACATTTCCAACAAGATCGGTGACAGTCGCAATGATTCCGGATTGGTGTTCTCACTCCTGGATTTCGGTCCAGGCTTTTGCTTCCGTCGCCTTCGATCAGCCTGAGCTTCGCAGGTGTCGATAAAGCATCGCTACCCATAGGTCGTCCTGCGTGGGTCGCCTCCGCGAGTCGTTCCTACGATTTCCCCCTTTTCAAGGCCATTACATAGCGCAACTCTCCATCACTCGGGTGTCCAGTTCTGAAGTCACCCCTCAAGCCTCAACCGGTTACCCTCCGAACCTTGGGAACACAGTTAGTCATCAGGCAGTATCCGAGTATATCGACCCGGGGTTCAGCGCAGTATTCCTCAACTCCGCGTCCCGGCACCCAGAAACCAACTACCTAAACACGAACCCAAAACTCACCGCAATCGGCATCGCCCCGATTCCATCGCTGAAATCGGGGCAACTTAAGTCGCTCTGTTAATTCAACCGCTGCACCGGTGGGCAGTTAATAACAAACTTGCTATCCCCGAAAGCCGCGCCGCCGGGACCCGTAATGAGTCCATCCTGCACGTACGTCAGAATCTGGAACTCTTCGCGAAGCTGGCTCCGATAGCCTTTCTCAATCGAATCGGCGGTCCATTGATAGAGCTGCCCGTTCCACATCGGACTGTAGTCGGGAGCGATCGTCGGAATGCCGCCGAACGTGTTGTTGGGGCGGAAACCGTCGCTGATCGTGGCGTCTAATCCCTGCCGTTGCGGATTAGAGCAATCCATTGCGCCGTTGACAGCAATGAAGATCCGTTCCACCGCGCTTGAGAAGGAATCATCTTTGCCTGTCGCTATCTTCTGCATCAAGGGAGCATACGTGTTACCCTCGATTCCGGCCACCAGCATGGTGCTGGCATCCAGCGAAATGTACCAGACCGGCCGCCCGAAGCTGAATCCGTTGATCAACTGCAAAGTAACAGTTTCATTTGTCGGGTCGATTGCAAGCACTTGATCGTGAATTTTTTCATAGTTCACTCCCCCGTTGGGGAAGTTGATCTCCGCCTCCGTAGCGTTGTAAGCAATCATCGAAGCGTTGTAGATGATTCCACCTGCGTTCAAAACACGGACCAGCGGGCTGTAATTCGCATCGCCAATGGCCCCTGGCTTAGAGACTGCTGGCGGAAAAGCGTTCGGAGAACCCGCCTTCAACACACGGTCGGGGGAAAAATTCACTGTGCCGGCATCGAAAATCAAATCGCCATTCGCGTCAAAATTCGCCGTTCGCGCGCCAGGACCCGCATTAGTCAGCTTCGCGGAAAAGTTCAGTCCCAGCAGCGAAGCAACGTCCGCATCATCCACGTCGGTTAGGATGTACCAGACCGGGACGTGGCCCTTCTTCATGTAGCCCTTATAAAGCGGCAACGTGATAGTGCCCTTCGTGTCGTCCACCACGCCGGATTTCAACAACTGCACGGGACCCACAAAGCTGGGATTTGTGGTCGACGGAGGCGGCCCGAAGTAAGACAGCCCGACGCTCGCCCCGACTGATGCCGGAGCCGGGAAAAGATTGCAGCCCGGTCCAGGCCCAAAAGGCCCCGGCGACGGCCCATTCTTCACACCTGAGACGGCCGGTGCAGGAGAAATTGCCTGCGCCGCGGCCCCCTGCGCCGCCGATGACGAGTTAAACTTCAGCATCTCGGCGGTTGCCTTGCTTTTCGGTACTCGCACACTCTGCGCATCTGCGACCGCACCATACAGGATTACCAATGTCGCTCCGGCCAAGATCAATCTTGCGTGTCTGGCCTTCGCGCTCGTACTTCTTTCCATTTGCTCTGCTTCCTTTGATTTTTTTCTTGTCTTGAGACAAACGGACTAACTACCGTCCGCACTTGGGATCTTAGGGTCATTTCCCGTGCTAACGCACCTCCGCAGCGGCTATCCGCGCCATTTCAGGGCAGTATTTTGAAAAGTTCGGCCACCGTTTGAAAAGTGCGTAACCGGCTGAGTATCCCTGCCGAAACGTTGGTTTAAAGCTGTACGGCGAATTCGATATGCAAACACAACTCAGATCCAAACTCGATAATCGGGCGCGCGTCAACAGGTTAGCGGAACGGAGTGCGGCGCCCACCTTGCCAACTACCCCTTTACTCACGAGTGCTGGCTCAGGCTGGCGAAATCTTCTGCTCGAACATCACCGCATGGTCCCAGGCGGCGAACTGACAGGAACCGTTGAGGGATATCAGGTGTGCATGGTTGTTCGAGGTTCGACGACGGCAAGATGGAAGGTTGCCGGACGGGAGCTCTGCGAGACCATCTCACCCCGGCACATCGGGACTGCTACTCACGGCGAATTCCGCTCCCTCTCCTGGACCTCTCCATTCGAGATTCTGCTTTACTCTATTTCGCCGAAGATCATGGCAGATCTGTGTGAGGATCTCGGGCGAGGAAGAACCGTGGAACTCGTGAAGCAACATAGTCTGCGTGACCCTTACATCGAAACAATCCTGCTGATGCTGCGCGCCGATGTGGCCGGCGGAAACCTTTGCGGATCGGTCTTCGGCGAACAGTTAGGCCTTGCCCTGGCTAGTTACTTGTACTCGCGTTACTCTGCCTCTAATCCCAAGTCGCCAACGGTGAGCCGCCTGCCCGGACTGACTCTGCAAAAGGTTCTCAGCTATATTGATGAGCGCCTCGCAGGCCCTATCTCCGTCCAGGAACTCGCCGAATGCTCTAAAATCAGCCGCTTCTATTTCGCCCGGCTATTCCGCAACAGCGTTGGTCAAAGCCCGGCGCACTACATACTCGAGCGTCGCCTGGAAAAAGCCAAAAGTTTACTGGCGAAGAAACACACAAGGATGCGGGAGGTATCAAAGGCATGTGGCTTTCTGAGTCAAAGTCATTTCGCCACCGCGTTCCGATCGCAAATTGGAGTCTCCCCCTCGGAATACAAACGTCTCATTCCGTGACAGCCACCATGCCGCTGAATACGGAGTCACCCGGCGACGCCCAGGTAACCTAATCAATGAACAGGCTGATCCGGAAACAAACCCGGCATCCAGCGGCCCGCCAAGGCAGCCGGAAAGACGAGGTGCAAGGGTGCTCGAGAATTGCTCGAAGCCAGTACCCCTTTCTCTACCAGCGCCGATACAATTCGACGGCCCTGGCGTTCCCCCGTACCCACAACCGCGTCAACCTCGCCGCGCGGCAATTCGCCTCGATAGAGAATGCCTTCGAGAATCTTCCCGGCTTTGGGAGGCAATAGGCCTAATCCAATCTCCTCCTCAGCCCATGCGAGGACGCGAAGACGCAAGCGATACGGTTGGACAAGCCCCTCCATAAATGTGACCTGATCGATGCACACTGTGAGAAAGAACCGGGTGAAAGCGGCAAGGGCCTCTTCACTGAGTGTTCCCCGTCCCTCAAGATCGTTACGGAGCGGAAGATCGCATTCGGCGAGGTGTCTCTTATACTCCTGGACATTCGTCGCAAGCCCGCGTGCGACCGGCCACACCGCTCCGGGGCCCAGAGTATCCAACAGAACCGCATGCGACATCAGCCTGGACACGCGGCCGTTGCCATCCAGAAACGGGTGCATCCCGAGCAGCCGATGATGAGCCGCCGCCGTCGAAACAATCGACTCGGTCCTGCCTACATTGCCGTAAACCGCCTCGAAGCGGTCCAGAAAACGGTTGTAGCGCGCCTGGACTGATCGCAAGATGGCGTCCGACTTTCACATGGCCTTCCCGCCATTCACCCGGTATGACGCGGACCCGCTCCTTGGTTTGGGATCTTCTACCCAGAGCAGATCCTCTGGCAATAACTGGCAAAAGCGGCGGTGGATTTCTTGAAAGCCGCCAGAAGAGACAGCAAGACGGCCTTTTAGTCCGCCAGCATCGATCCATTGCTGGACTTTGATGTGCGCTTCGGCCTCAAGCTGCAGATCGCGTTTGTACGGGTCAGCGCTGTATTCATTTTTCAGCGCTCGCTCAATGTCCACCGGATACGTGTGGCGGCCTTCGATAAGAGTTGAGTAATAACAATTCATCACCCGCACGAGGTCAGCTAACGAGGTCACAATACTGGTAGGCAGGCTCGCTCGGAAGGAAGCGGATTTGTGCGTCAGATCGAGTGCCAGGTCGTTGAGCGCCTCACGATGGCGAGAACCTACGACCATCGGCTCTATGAGAGAAGGCAACTCACCTCTACCGTCCACCGGAATGTCCGCTTCCATGACCACCCAAAGATAACTCTCTATACCATTATTTATCAAAGAGATACGGGATAGACAGATCCTCAAGATGTACGGACAAATGTCCGTTTCCATGTCCGATTGGACATAAATACGGATCTCCCACCCCGCAGCCCGAGCGAAAAGCATCAGTCACAATCCAAGGCAACTTTCTCCAAACTAAATCGCCCGTCTTTTCAGCTACTTACAAAGCCCACCCAAAAAGCCAATCCAAACCGCACCAGGACCCATGCCATTCTGCGGGCGTAGGCAACCCTTATGAACCAACGCACCATCCGCCGTGCTGCTGAGCGCAAGGCGCGCAAGCTCCAACAACAGAAACTCAAAGCCATAGCCCAAGGCCAAACCTTCGATAACAATCCGAACGGACCAGTGAGCCCCGAAGTCCCCGTAAATCGCTCCACAGGTCCCACCACGCCCGAAGGAAAATCGATCTCATCTCAAAACGCCACCAAGCATGGAGTCTGCTCCCGGTCCAAACTCATCCTGGAAACCGAGTCCCTGGATGACTACAAAGCTCTCGAGGCCCGTTGGTTCAAAGCCTACAACGTCAACCCGAAAGATCCATCCACCGGCCACGAAGCCGAACTCATCCGCACGGCGGTCCGCGCGGATTGGCTCTCGCAACGCGCCGATCGCCACTACACCGATCTCGAAGCCGACCTTTTCAACCAGATCCCCAACCTCTGGGACTTTACCGAAAACCAGTACAAAGCTTTGGCCCTCGCCCAGCGCTACCGAACCGCCAATGCCAACGCTCTAACCCGGGCGCGTAAAGCCCTCGAAGACTACCGAAAGAACCGCCGAGCCGAACTCAAAGCCGCGACGCCTAAGTCAAGACCCCAACCTAAACGCGACCTGGATTTCGGAGGCGAAGACGACATAGACAAAGAACTAGAATGGATGCGCAAAGAAGCCATCCGCCTAGGCTACGCCAACCCCGACGGAACCCCCACCGGAAAAAAAGACTAACCCAAAATCATCCGCGTTTAGTCGTCTATCCGCGGCCCCTCATCATAAGCGGCGTCAGCCAGGCGGAATCTCGCCCTAAAAACACCCCGAGCTCCGCAATCCACCCAAAATGCGCTAGACAACCGCCCACCCACTAACAGAACGGCGAGCGTAAGCGACCCGACGAGCCCCCAAAACCCCTCCTAAGCGCCAGCCTCATCAGCTCCTCACGCCCTCGATTCCGAAATCCACCTGACCAACCCACCTCTCCCTAGTTCGTTTCGTAATTAAGCCTAATGCCAGAACTTCGTTTCGTAGAAGTCTGCGTTTCGTAAAAGCCTTCGTTTCGCAAAACCTTCATCTACTAGCCCCATTCGCTCACCAACGTCGTCTAAATGGATGTCCACTACCGTAAGCTGAAAATGTCGATGAAGCCACTTATCACTGCCGTTCTATCCGGAATATTTCTGATCTCCACCGCCCTCCAAGCGCAGGTCACCCGCGCTACCCTCGACAACGGTCTCCGCGTCGTCATCGTTCGTGACCCCCTCGCCCCAGTCGTCACCATAGAAGAAAACTTCCTGGTCGGAGCGAATGAAGTTCCCGCCGGCTACACCGGCCTGGCCCACGCCCAGGAACACATGGCTTTCCGCGGATGCCAAGGCCTCACAGCTGACCAGATCTCCGCCATCTACGCCCAGCTCGGCGGCGACATGAACGCCGATACCCAGCAGAACATCACCCAGTACTTCGTCACCGTCCCGGCTGCCGACATGAATGTTGCCCTGCGCATCTATTCCTCTTGCCTCGCCGACGTCGAAGACTCCCAAGCCCAGTGGCAAGAGGAGCGCGGCGCCATAGAGCAGGAGGTTTCGCGCGACCTTTCCAATCCCACCTACAAATTCATCACCCGCCTGAACCACGACCTGTTCGCCGGAACCCCCTATGAAACCGACGCCCTGGGCACCGACGAAGCCTTTAACAAGACCACCGGCGAGACCCTCAAAAACTTCTACAAAACCTGGTACGCCCCCAACAACGCCATCCTGGTCGTGACTGGTGATGTCGATCCCGCCACCGCCCTCCCCGAAATCAAGAACCTGTTCGGCTCCGTGCCTCGCCGCGACGTCCCGGCCCGCGCGGCGATACACCTCAAGCCGGTGACCGCCGAATCCTTCACCATGGAAAGCAATCTGCCCTACACCCTGCAGTTCATTTCCTATCGTTTTCCCGGCACCTCCAGTCCCGATTACGCCGCCTCCCGCATCCTCGCGGACGTGATCGCCAGCCAGCGAGCTGCTCTCTATGACCTGGTCCCCCAAGGCAAGGCTCTCGGCACCGAGTTCGGGATGGCCGAAAGCTATCCCATGGCCAGCGCCGCGTTCGCCTTGGCCGCCATTCCGCCTAATGCCAATCCCGCCCCCATAACCGCCGAAATTCGCAAGATTATGGACGGTTATGCCAAAAACGGCGTGCCTGCCGATTTAGTGGAAGCCTCGAAAAAGGGCGAAATCGCTGGCGCGGAATTCCAGAACAACTCCATTTCAGAGCTCGCTTCGCTGTGGTCCCAATCCCTTGCTGCCGAAGGACGCGAGTCGCCGGAGCAGGACGTCGAAGCCATCAAAAAGGTGACCATTGACGACGTGAACCGCGTGGCCAAGAAGTATCTGACGGAGGCATCTATCACTTCGACTCTGAAGCCGGCGCCCTCTGGCAAGCCTGTTTCCTCAAAGGGCTTTGGCGGCACCGAAACCACCACGTCCACCCCGACCAAGCCTGTCGCGCTCCCCGAGTGGGCCGAGGCAGCGGTGAAGAGTCTCCGCATTCCAGATCAGCGCCTCCACCCATCTGACGTGACGCTCGCCAATGGCATCCGCCTCATCGTTCAGACGGAGAAAACCAGCCCCACCGTGACCCTGATCGGGTCCATCAAGACTCAGGACGAGCTGGAAACGCCGGCCGGTAAAGATGGCCTTTCCGACATCTTGGGCGGACTGTTCAGCTACGGCACCAAGACACTCGACCGGCTTGCCTTTCAGAAAGCTTTGGATGACATCGCCGCATCCGAATCAGCCGGTGCGAACTTCAGCCTCAAGGTCTTGAAACAGGATTTCCCGCGGGGAGTGGAACTCCTCGCCGACAACGAACTGCACCCCGCACTGCCCCAGGATGCCTTTAAGATCGTTCAGGAACAGACTGCACAACTCGCCGGCGGTCAACTGGAAACTCCTAGCTACAAGACGGAGCATGCCCTATTGTCGGGTCTGCTACCTGCCAATGACCCGCTGCTCCGTCAAACCACTCCAGCCACCGTGGGCGACGTTAAATACGATGAGTTGGCCGCCTTTTACTCCAAGGTGTTCCGCCCGGATCTGACCACCATCGTTGTCATCGGTGACATCACGCCCGATGAAGCGCGCAGCGTCATTGAAAAGAATTTTGGCGCTTGGAAATCCGCTGGCCAGAAACCGGAAGTCACCTTGCCGCCTGTGCCCGCGAATAAGCCTGGCGTCGTCAATGTGCCAGACCCGAGCAGCGTTCAAGACGAAGTCGAACTCGCGCAGGAATTGGAGATGAATCGCTTCTCCCATGATTACTACGCTCTGCAGGTCGGCAATCACGTCTTGGGCGGCGGCTTCTATGCCACCCGCCTAGTTCGCGATCTGCGCCAGAAAGCCGGCTACGTTTACACCATCAATGACAGTCTGGAGGCCGGTGAAACCAGGGCCACCTATAGCATTGATTACGGCTGCGATCCGAAGAATGTCTCAAAGGCCCGCAACATGGTGGTGGACGAACTGCGCGACATGCAAAAGAACAACGTCACCCCTGCCGAGCTACAGCAGGCGAAAGCTTTGCTGCTCCGCCAGATCCCGCTGCGTGAAGCCAGCGAAGATGCAGTAGCCGGAGCGTACGTGGCGCGAGCCCGCATCGGTCTCCCACTCGATGAACCCAACACAGCCGCCAAGCGGTACTTCGACATGACCGCCGACGACGTTCGCTCCGCCTTTTCCAAATTCGTCGACCCGGCCAACTTCGTCCAGGTCGTTCGCGGACCCGCTCCTCAGTAGCAGCTCCAGAGTAGAATGACGGACGCATGCCCGAAGAAAAGAAAGCCCCGTCGGAGACTGTCGAGCGTCTGCGAAGCGCCTTCGCTCCCTTAGCCGCCAAGCTGAAACCTGAAGATGAACCGGCCATTACCTACGCGCCGGAAGCCGTTTCGAAAATGGCGGATAAGAAATGACGGTTCGCGAACTAGGCGCTCGTCTTCGAAGCCGCGAACTCTCCTGCTTGGAGCTGGTTCAGGAAATGAACCGCTCCCTGCCGGACCGCTACAATTCCTTCATCACCTACACGCCGGAGGAGGCGGTGAATCAGGCAATGGCCTTAGACACCGATCTGATGCACGGCGTCGACCGCGGTCCGTTTCACGGTATACCCATTGCCCACAAAGATCTCTTCTATACGCGTGGCATTAAGACCACCGGTGGCTCGCTCCTGTTCAAAGACTTTGTTCCCGGCTTTGATGGCGATGTGGTGGCCAACCTGCAAGCGGCCGGTGCTGTTTCCATGGGGAAGACTAATCTTCATGAGCTCGCCTATGGAGTCACTTCAAACAACCCTCACTTCGGTCCGGTTCTGAATCCGCTCGATACGGCGCGCATTCCCGGCGGCTCAAGTGGCGGTTCTGCCGCCCTGGTCGCTGCGGGCTTACTACCGATGGCTACGGGATCGGACAGCGGTGGCTCCATTCGCATGCCTGCTTCTTATTGCGGCATTGTCGGCCTTAAGCCGACCTATGACCTCTTGAGCCGCCGTGGCATTCTGCCCTTGAACTACGGTCTCGATCACGCCGGGCCACTAGCCTCCTGCGTCGAAGATTGCGCGCTCGCCATGAACGCCATGTCGGGCGGCTCCGCCCAGTTCAACCTCGACCCTTTAACGGATTTGCGCAGCGTTCGGGTGGGCGTCCCCAGGACCTTCTTCTTCGACAACCTGAATCCCGAAGTCGAGAAAGCCATCCGCCGACGCCTGGACGACATTCGAAAACTCGGCGCCTCGGTGTTTGACATAGACCTGCCCGACTTCAACGAAATCAACGCCGCATCACGCATCGTGCAGATGGCGGAAGCTGCCGCTCTGTATGTGAATTACAACGACCCAAATCTTTTCGGGAAGGATGTATGGGCCAATCTTGAAGACGGCCGCCAGATTCTGGGTCACGAATATGTGAATGCCCAGCGCTTGCGCAAGATCTTCCGGCATCAGATGGACGAAACTTGGCGTAATGTAGACCTGATCGTGACGCCCACCACTCCCATCACCGCGCCATTTCGCGACATAACAATCGTGGAGATTAATGGCCAGATAGAAAACATTCGGCTGGCGTCCACCCGCTTGGTCCGGGGTTGGAACTACCTGGGTGAACCGGCCCTGTCGCTCCCCTGCGGCAAAGACTCTATCGGCTTGCCGATCGGCATGCAACTGATAGCCGCACCCTACAGAGACGCACGACTGCTACAGATAGCGAAGTCCTTTGAATCCTGATTAACGCAATGCGAGCGTCGCGGTTCCCAACGGGCTGCTGTAATCCAGTTCAACCTGCTTCAACTTCTTGAGTTTGCCGGACCACGGAAAGAACAAATACCCGCTGATAGGCGTCGAATGAGCGCCCTGCGGGAGTGCGGCATCAGCCACAGCTTTAGCCGCATCGAACGGCTCTTGTGGCATGCCGGATGTGGGTTCACCCCGTCTCGGCACGGGAACACCATTGGGAGGCATATCACCGGGAAACCTGGATTGAACCGGATCGCGACCCGTGGACACAATCACCGGACCCACACCCGCGTCCGTCTCCAGACGCGGTCCTCGATTCTCACGCATCTCCGGATTGACCATGCCAATGGTGACGACGCCTGGAGATTGCGGCGTCAGTTGCTGGCCATTAGCCTTAAGCACAAACTGCCCCGGATCAATACTGACCTTTACGCCGGGCGGAGCAAACAAGGCAACCTCAACCACCAGATAGCTCTCCGTTCGAAGATTGGCGCCCTCAAGCGGAATGACCCGGCCCCAGAAGTCGGCTCCCAGCTTGATAGTCGGGCTAAGCTGCGCATGAGCAGTGTATTTACCCTCCTCATCCCGGGCTTTCGTACCCTGTCCCCACACCAGACCGAGCGAGCCAACCGCCAAAACCAATGCGACTCGCCAAGCCGGTCTCATATTCTCAATCCTTACTTAACGGTAATCCAGACGCTTCAATCGCCCGCCATCCGCCATCCAGCGAGATCACGTTCCGGTAGCCCATCTTCTGAAGATTGTCGGTTGCTAGCGCTGATCGATACCCACCGCCGCAATAAAGAACCAACTTCGTATCTTTATCCGGAAACCTGGTTTCGATATCGCGCTCGACCACGCCTTTGCTCAGGTGAACCGCACCATCGGCATGCAGAGCCGCAAACTCGCTCTCTTCGCGAACATCCACCAGTTGCCCGGCCTCACCCGCCTCGCGCAGCCGCTTGTACTGCTCGATATCAATTTCCCGGATGCGCTTCTTCGCATCTTCAACGATAGCCAGAAACCCTGGGCTGTGATGCTTTACTGGAGTGCTCACAAATCGGCTCCTGCTCGCATTGTCTTCTGAATCCGCTGAATATTCGCCCCAACGGCGGCGAGCTTTTCTTCAATTCGCTCATAGCCCCGGTCAATGTGATAGACGCGGTCAATGACTGTCTGACCTTTCGCAATCAACGCTGCCAGCACCAGCGACGCACTGGCGCGCAGGTCCGAAGCAATCACCTGGGCTCCCATCAACTGTTCTTCGCCGGCCACAATCGCCTGGCGTCCTTCAACGCGAATATTGGCGCCCAGCCGGACCAATTCCTGAACGTGCATATAACGATTCTCAAAAATCGTCTCGGTGATGAAGCTGATCCCAAACGCCGTCGCCATCCAGGCCATGTACTGCGCCTGCAAATCTGTAGCAAACCCCGGATACTCTTCCGTCTTCATATCCAGCGCTTTGGGACGTGCCGACGAACGGACGCGCAGAACATCGGATTGCGGTTGATCTACTTCCGCTCCGGCTTGTTGCATCTTTGTTGTGAGCGCGGCGACGTGCTCAGGATTGCAACTGGTCACAACAACTTCGCCCCGCGTAATCGCGCCGGCCAGCATAAAAGTGCCGCACTCGATACGGTCCGGAATAATAGAGTGGTCCGCTCCATGCAGCTTCTCAACGCCTTGGATTTTAATGGTCGAAGTTCCCGCGCCTTCAATCTTGGCGCCCATGGCGATAAGCAGATTGGCCAGGTCCAGCACTTCCGGTTCGCGAGCTGCGTTGTTGATCACCGTCTCGCCCTTGGCTAATACGGCGGCCATCATCACATCCTCAGTACCGGTTACGGTGATTCGGTCGAAGTGAACCGTGCCGCCGCGCAAACCATCGGGGGCCTGTGCTTCCACGTAACCGTAGGCCTGCTCAATATGGGCGCCCAGGCTTTCCAGGGCGGATACGTGCATGTTGATAGGACGTGCGCCAATAGCGCACCCACCCGGCATGGAGACACGCGCCCGGCCCGTTCGGGCAACTAGCGGGCCTAAAACCAGGCTGGAAGCACGCATGGTCTTGACAACTTCGTAGGGCGCTTCCGGCCGCTCCAGCAGCTTCGCATGCACCGTCGTGCTGCCGTTCTCCTGCTTTACCTTTGCTCCTGTGTACTCGAGCAGGCTCTCCATCGTGGCAATGTCTTTCACCTGTGGAATACGGTCAAGGGTCACCGGCTCGTCAGTCAACAAACACGCCGCCAAGGCCGGAAGTGCTGAATTCTTCGACCCGCTAATAGGGAGTTCACCGCTGAGCGGCGTACCACCCACGATTTTGAATTTATCCATCTACTTTATAGTTCTTCGCCCAAGGCTACACGCAAACGCCCTTTGGCCCCAGCTAGTCGCGATTCCGCTTCTGCGCGTGACAAGCCCAGCCGGTGCATGATGATCGCGATTCTGACAGAGCCGCCGGCCTCCAGCAGCAATGCAGCTTCATCATAGGACACGCCCGTGATTGCCGAGATGATTCGCCGCGCGCGATCGGCCAGTTTCGCATTGGTAGGCTGCACGTTTACCATCAGGTTTTCGTAGACATAGCCTAGCCGGATCATCACGCCCGTACTGATCATGTTCAAAACTAATTTCGTGGCAGTCCCGGCGCGCATTCGCGTCGACCCCGTCACCACCTCAGGTCCGGGAACAGGTGTGATGGCGATGTCCGAAGCCCCAGCCAGTTGAGAACCTGGGGTACAGCTCAAACCAATGGTCAATGCACCAATCCTGCGTGCATAGGCGACACCACCCAGAACATAAGGAGTACGTCCGCTTGCCGCGATACCCACTACTGCGTCTCGTGAAGAGAATGCAAGTTGAGTTAAATCGCGTACACCTTGCTCTTCGTCATCTTCCGCTCGTTCAGTGGCGTGGCGCAGCGCCCGGTCGCCGCCCGCAATAATTCCCTGAACAAGCTCTGGCGGAGTATTGAAAGTGGGAGCACATTCGGAAGCATCCAGTACACCCAGCCGCCCGGAGGTCCCAGCGCCGAGATAAAAGAGGTTGCCACCCCACTCAATTCGCTCTACGATCCCATCCACGGCATTCGAAATTGAACGAAGTTCACGTTCAACAGACGTTGCGACCTCCTGGTCGGCAGCGTTAATGACGTGAAGCATGTCCAGAGTGCTCAGGGAATCTATGAATGAAGAGGCGGGATTTCTGGCTTCAGTGACCAGAGTCTTAAGTTCGTGCATGCAACACGCAAGGGGCGGACCTGTGAGTCTAGCCCCTTACGAGAATACTAGAAGAGTTAAACGCTAAAGGAGCTGCCGCATCCGCAGGTTGACTTCACCTGTGGGTTGTTGAACTTAAAGCCGGAGCCTTCCAGCGTCTCAACATAATCCACTTCGGCGCCGTCCAGATAAAGCATGCTCGCCTGGTCGATGAAAACCTTCAGTGGACCGAAATTATAGGTCTTGTCCAGCATGTTCGGCGCGTTCTCAAAAGCCATGGAGTAGCTAAAGCCTGAGCAGCCGCCACCCACGACGGAAATGCGCAGCCCGGCCGGCTTCGGTTCCTGCATTGTCAAGATTTCACTCACTTTGGTAATGGCAGTGTCGGTAAGCTGAATCATTCAAAATCTCCTACTTTGGGACTTCTAAGTTCCCAGTGTACAACGAATCTAAGACCTTTGATGTCTTACATAAGCGAGAGGATTCCCGCCAAGGCGGTACTGGTGTTAAAAGACATGGATTTTGCCACCACAGTTCCCGCTCCTGCTATTGAAAGCCGAATTCTGCTGATTCGAGGTCAAAAAGTAATGCTTGACTCGGATTTAGCCGAGCTCTACGGAGTCCCCACCAAAGCGCTGAATCAGGCAGTCAAAAGGAATCTGGATCGCTTTCCAGAAGATTTTATGTTTCGCCTCGGGCTTGACGAGGCCCGCCATCTCCACTGTTTAAGGTCACAATCTGTGACCTTAAACGAAACCGACGGCACTCACGGGCGAGGAAAATTTCGAAAGTACTCGCCTTATGTCTTTACAGAACATGGAGTTGCGATGCTTTCCTCGGTTTTAAGCAGCGAGCGCGCGATTGCCGTTAACATCGCCATCATCCGAACCTTCATCCGCCTTAGACAGTTCCTGAGCACTCATCAGGATGTTGCCGGCCGCCTCGACCATCTGGAATGGCGTCAAAACGAGCAGGCTGTGGAGATTCACCGTGTCTTTGAGACCATTGAACAACTGATTGAGGGTCCGCCGCCGGATGTTCCTAAGCGCCGCATTGGCTTTCCTGCCGCGCACGCTGATCCTCACCTTACAATTCCTTTACAAAACCTTCTGGGATAATGGCTTAGAGTTCTTGCTTTTATGCAACCGGGAAGAGATGAGCCACGTCGGAGCGCTTGTATGAGCGGCTTGAGTACGATTCTTCCCTTTCCGGCGATCGCGGGCGAGAACACCCGGACAAAGACCAAGTTGGACCATAGAACTACCGAAGAGGCTTCGCTCGTCCGGCGCGTCCAAGCCAATGACGAAATGGCGTTCCGCGAGATTGTAGACCGCTATCAAGCGAAAGTCTTCTCGATCATCTACGGCATTCTGCGCAACCGGAACGACGCGGAAGATATCGCTCAACAGGTTTTTGCCAAGATCTATTTCTCCATCAAGAACTTCGACTTCCGCAGTTCGCTTTTAACGTGGATTTATAAGATCACCGTCAACGAATGCTATGACTACCTTCGCAAGAAGCGCGTTCGTAAGCTCGTTTACGAGAGCGACTTCTCATCAGAAGACTCGCTGCGAATGGAGAATTCCGAGCCCGCCACTGATCAGGCCCCTGCCGTGGACCACCGGTTAGCACAGCATGATCTGATCATCAAACTGCTCTCGAAGATCTCTGAAGAAGACCGATCCTTGATCCTGCTCAAGGAGGTGGAAGGACATTCTGTAGAAGAACTTGCCGAAATGACCGGGATGAATGAAAACACTATCAAAGTGAAGCTGTTTCGCGCCCGGCAGAAACTGGTGAAGGCAGCACAGCGGCTTGAAAAAGGGCCGCTAACGGCTCCAAGCGTTTAATTGGCTGGCGCCATTTTGTTGTAAAGTTTAGTTAAAAGCAGACGTTTAGATCTGCGAAAAAGTGGTCGGGGCTTTACTTGAGGGAAATATGCACTGGTCCGTACGCGAAGAGTTAGAGAACTTACTCGCGGCCAAGCCTCTTGCCGGGGCGACAAAGGCTGCTGAGCATGTCTCCGCTTGTTCACAGTGCGCATCTGAAGTTGACACCATGCGCGCTCAGTCACAGCTATTGGAAACTTTAAAAGCTCCGGGCTTGCTGGAGCCAACTGGCGGCTTCTATGCGCGCGTTATGCAGCGGATCGAAGAGCATGCCAGGCGTTCTATCTGGTGGGTGTTTGTATACTCGCCTGTCGGGAAAAGAGTTGCGTTTGCCTCGCTAGCGCTGGCAGTAGTTTTAGGTTCATACGTAGTAGCGGCCGAAAGCAGTGATGGACATCTGGCTGCCGTCTCAGGAATTGTGGCGCAACAGGCGCAGCATTATGACCCTCCCGTTATCGGAGACACTGATCAGCAGCGCGCGGCGGTTCTTGCCAATTTCGTCACGCATTCTTCCGTTTCTGAATAGAGGCCGGCCATCGCAACCTCGGCCACATTTCGAAATACCATTGACCGTGAGGAAGACGCAGGCTGGTCAAATCCCAAGGTCCTCACCATCTTCGCGCTCATTTTTCTCTGCGGCGCTATGGCCGGGGCTGTTGGAATGCAGGCCTTCCTTCACTCGAGGATGCCCCTTTCGGACCAGCGCACGATAGAGGCTGCCCGTGCGGTGCCGATTACCAATCTGGCAAAAGAATTAAACCTATCGCCTGAGCAGCAGAAATCAGTGATGGTCCAACTCGATGAATACGGTAAGTACTATCAGAACATCGAGGAAGAGCGCGCCGATGTGGCCCGGCATGGCATCCAGGCCATAATGGCTTGTCTAAACGAAGATCAGCGCAAGATCTTCGCGCGGAAATTTGGAGTTAAACGGTAGGATTTTGAGACTGGGCTTCTGCCTGCCGGCGCTTTTCCTGCATCTTCTCTTCCACCGCAGCCATCAGGCGGGAACGGATCTCGTCCGGCACGGGCTTGCAATCCATCCCCTTGAATACCCTGATTGTTTTTTCAGTGGTATCGCAGACGACGAAGCAATTGGGGCACTCGTTCACGTGCTTTTGTAATTCGGCATATTGGACCGGATCCAGAGTCTTCTCCAGATACTCATCCAACTCCTGCAGAAACTGCTTACAGGTAAGCAAACGCGTCGTCTCCCTTGTTCTTAAATAACCGAGTCAGCTTCTCCCGAAGCTGTAAACGGGCCCTGAGTAGCCGGCTCTTAACCGCTGAAATCGAAAGGTTCAAGGCTTCAGCTGTCTCCTCTATTGACATTTCTTCGATGTCACGAAGAATAAAAACGGTTCGATAAGCTGGCTTCAAACTTTGGACGGCATCATCCAGAATGGTGGCTAGCTCTTCTCGCGAGTAAGTGTCCTCCGGATTTTGATCCCAGACCGCGATCTCCCGAACCACTTCGTCTTCACCGGTGTCGATCGGATCATCAAGCGGGACCGTCCGATCGGATCGGCGCTTCCGCAGCTTCATCAGCGCCTCGTTGACGGCGATGCGGACTACCCAGGTATAGAACTTCGAATTACCCTGGAAATCATCTAGGTGGGTATAGGCCTTTAGAAACGTCTCTTGCAGAACGTCTTCAGCGTCGTCATCGTTCTGCGTGATCTGCTTCGCCATGCGGAAAACCCGCCGGTCATAGTGATTGACAAGCTCCGAGAAGGCGGCGGAATCCCCGGCCTTGGCTGCTGCAACCAAAGAGCCTTCGTCAAAGGCGGTAGATGCTGGAGAAGTGCTCACGCGAAGAAGTGATTTCAGTTTAGCAACGCCGCCAAAGGCCTTGGCTGACGAATGAGCTCTTTACAAGGGTCTGATACGCTCGAAATTACCCCTTTTCCAATGAGCAGTTTGAATATAACGCTGCCGGACGGCAGCATACAAGCCGTGCCTGCGGGCAGCACTCCGCTTGACGTAGCCAAGTCGATTAGCCCGCGCCTTGCGGACGCAGCGCTGGTGGCTCGCGTAAACGGCGAGATGCAGGATCTGACCCGGCCCTTTGACGCTGATGCCAAGCTGGAACTCCTGACCGCCAAGAACCCGGAAGCCCTACAGGTTTACCGGCACTCGACAGCTCACCTGCTGGCCGCGGCCGTGCTCGAGCTTTACCCGGAAACCCAATTGGGCATTGGGCCGCCCACCGACACGGGTTTCTATTACGACTTCCAGCGCGCGACCAAGTTCACTCCGGAAGATCTGGAAAAGATCGAAGCGCGGATGCAGGAGATCGCGGACCGCCAGCTGCCTTTCGAGCGGAAGATGACGCCTAAGGCGGAGGGGCTGGAAAAGTACAAAGAGGACTGGATGAAGCGCGAACTGATTGAAGAGCGCGCCGGAGATATTTTCTCCGAATACACCCTCGGCCCGAACTTCATTGACTTCTGCCGCGGCCCGCACGTCCCCTCTACCGAAAAACTGAAAGCCTTCAAATTGCTTTCGATCGCCGGAGCCTACTGGAAGGGTAACGAAAAGAACCCGCAACTGCAGCGTATCTACGGAACTGCCTTCTTCACCAAGAAGGAACTCGACGAATACCTGAACCGTTTGGAAGAAGCCAAGCGCCGTGACCACCGGAAGCTCGGTCAGGAGCTTGACCTCTTTAGCATCCAGGACCTCGCTGGCCCTGGACTGATCTTCTTCCATCCGAAGGGTGGCGCCATACGGAAAGTCATCGAAGACTGGATGCGCGAGCAGTACATCAAGCGCGGCTATTCGCTGGTTTACACTCCGCACATCGCCCGCAGCGACCTGTGGAAGACGTCCGGCCACTATAACTTCTATTCGGAAAACATGTTCGCGCGGATGGAACTGGACGACGCTGAATATCAGCTCAAGCCCATGAACTGCCCGTTCCATATCCTTATTTACCGGGACCGCATGCGCAGCTATCGCGACTTGCCGGTGCGCTTGGGCGAACTCGGAACCGTGTACCGCTATGAGCGGTCCGGCGTCATGCACGGCTTGCTTCGTGTTCGCGGCTTTACGCAGGACGATGCCCATATTTTCTGTACTCCGGAACAGATCGAAAATGAAGTCGTAAACTGCCTGCAGTTCGCTATAGACACCCTAAATACGTTCGGCTTTACGGAGTATGAAGCCGAGCTGTCCACTTGGGACAACGGCGTGAGCGGCAAGTATGACGGCACTCCCGACCAGTGGGAGCTGGCGGAAAAAGCTCTGCAACGGGCCACTGACCGGCTGGGCATGAAGGTGAAGGTTTCGCCCGACGAAGCGGCCTTCTACGGTCCCAAAATTGACGTAAAGCTGGTAGACGCCATCGGCCGTCTTTGGCAGTTGTCCACGGTTCAGTTCGATTTCACACTTCCACGCCGTTTCGGCCTTGAATACATCGCCGAAGACGGGAAGTCACATCAGCCGCTTATGGTGCATCGCGCGCTCTACGGCTCCATCGAGCGCTTCTTCGGCATATTGATTGAGCATTACGCTGGCGCGTTCCCGGTTTGGCTTGCACCGGTGCAAGCCGCCGTTCTTCCTATTACCGACCGCCATGCGAAGTTCGCGCGCATAGTTGCTGACAAGTTAACCGACGCTGGATTCCGAATTACTCTGGATGACCGCAACGAAAAGGTCAATCTCAAGATTCGTGAGGCGCAGCTCCAGAAAGTTCCCTACATGCTGGTCATTGGCGATCGCGAAGCGGAGTCTGGCCAGGTTGCGGTTCGCAATCGCAAACATGGCGACCAAGGAGCCGTAAGCGTGGAGGAATTCCAAGGCCGGTTGACCGATCTGGTGAACAGCCGAAGCCTCACCGAGTAGCAGAATCTGATCTACTAGACCAGAGTGTCAGACTCTGATCAAGACCAACTCGCGAATCTGAGCGCGGCGGTTAATGAAATTCTCTTGCGTCAGAAGCGGCTGGAAGAGCGGCTCGAAAACGTGGAGCGCTCTCTCAAAGCGCCTCCGCCCGCTTCTGGACCGATGTTCGGGTCGCTTGCCGTAACTCCGGCTCCAGCCGCTCGTGAGCCATTGCCGGAGCCTCCTCCTGCGCCTGTGGCCGTTGCTGCGGAGGAGTTTCCACCCTCTCCTGCCCTCGAGACCAAAGTGGGGCTCACAATCATTAACCGGATCGGCGCCGTTACGCTGGTCCTGGGCGTCGCGTTTTTCTTCAAATGGGCAGTCGATAACAACTGGGTTGGGCCGCTGGGGCGTGTTGCGTTGGGGTTATTTGCGGGCTTTGGAGCGCTAGCCATGGCCGACTTCCTGTGGCGTAAAGCCCAGCAGGTGTTCGCACAAGGCATCACAGGCACCGGCATAGCGATTGTTTACGTCGCCTTCTATGCCGCCTTTGATTTCTACCACCTGACGCCGCAAGTAGTTGCCTTCCTACTGCTCCTGGCGACAACTGTTTTGGCCGTGGCATTAGCGCTCCGCTACGCGAGCATTGCGATCGCGGCGCTGGGACTTTTTGGCGCCTATCTAATCCCGTTGCTGCTCTCAAACGGCGAGGACCATCCCTGGTTTCTGGTGGCGTATTTACTAACGCTGAACTTTGCCGCCAGCCTCTTAGCAGTAAGGCGTACATTGGCGTCTGCTCGATCTGCTCAGCCTGATTGGTACCGTTCTTATCTTCGGTGGCTGGGTACTCGAATTTGGTTTCAGATCTCAGGACCACTGGCCAGCCGTGGCCGGCCTGCTGGCGTTTTATGCCCAGCGCTTCCAAACCACGTGGCAGGCCTTATTTCCTTGGACGCAGATTCTGACCGCACTCGGGTTGGCGACGGTCTCAAACAATCGCGGCGATTTCCTCTTGTTCTCGCCACTCCTCGCCGCCACGGGGTTGGCTTTCTCTCACTTGCGGCGATACCTCCCGCTTGTGCCCACCGCGTTTGCCGCCTTCTGGTTTACCGTTTGGGCGGCCCAAGGGCACTCTTCCGCCGTCTTGGGAGCCATAGGCTTCCTTCTCTTTGATGGGTGGTTATGGTGGCGGTCAGCCATTCTCGAAGAACGCCCCGCCGCTCTCAACCTTCCCCTGTTTGCGCTGAATGGAATTGCGTTCTATGCGGTCGCATATAACTCACTCCATTTCGCTTATCAGGAATGGATGGGCTTGCTGGCCGTGGCAACAGGAAGTGTCTACCTCGCCTTCGGCCTGCTCCTTTATCGCAAGACCCGTGGCGAAGAAGATACGCTGATTCTGCTGTCGCTCGGCATGGCTGCGGCCTTTCTTGCCCTGGCCATTCCCATCCAGCTCTCCGGATTCAGCATCGCTATCGCATGGTCCATAATGGCGGCGGCGCTCACCTGGATTGGCTGGCGACTGAATCGGGCACCAGCCCTGGTTGCCAGCCTGATTGTCTTTGGCCTGGCCGCGTTGAGTGCCCTCTTCGTAACCGCTCACCCCGATGTAGAGAAGTACTCACTGCTTCTGAATGGCCGATTCTTCAGCTTCGCTGCTCTGGCGCTTGCCCTTCAGCTTTCTGCTCACTGGTCAGAAAGGATTGATCGCGCATACGCTCGGATCGAGTTCATCGCCGGACACATTGCGATGTTGTCCGGCCTATCGCTTGAAGTACTCGATTGGGCCAAGACTTATGCGACACCTGAAAACCTGGTAAGCGTAGAAACCATCGGCATCACCATCCTCTTTGCGGTCTACGCCGTCGTCCTGGTCAGCATTGGGGTTGCCACACGTTCCTACTTATCCCGGCTCGCCGGTCTGGCACTAACAGCGGTGGTCATTGTGAAGCTCTACGTGCTGGATGTCTGGCAGTTAGGACGCGTCTATCAGATCATTGCGTTTGTGATCCTCGGCATATTGCTGCTCTCAACGTCGTTCTTATACTCACGCTTCAAGAACTTGATCTCGGAATGGCGCGTCAGGGAGCCGCACTAACGATGCGCAAAATATCAGTGCCATATTTTTTGACGGTCGCCAGCCCCACTCCCGTGATGGAGAGCAGGTCCTCATCCGACGCAGGCCGGTCTTCCGCCATGGCGTGAAGCACCTGATCCGTAAGAATGCGAAACGCGGGAATGCCACGCTTCTTAGCTTCAGCCAGCCTCCAGGCCCGAAGAGCCTTCTCAATCCCAGCTTCGGCTGCCGAATGAGTTTTACGCGCGCTCTTTTGAATCGATTTCGTCTTGCGCTCACGTTTGGCTCGGCCTTTCTTACCCGAAGCGCCATGCTCTTCCTTCATCAGAAACTCAGCGTCTTGCGCCAAAGCCGCAGCGAGCCCGGCGTTCGTCAGAGATGCCAACCGATAAGGAATTTGCTTTCCATCTTTGTCGAAGACCTTGTCTTCGAATTCCATCAATCCGGCGCGAGCCAGCGCGCCCAGAATCTCTTCAAAGTGACGCCGCGGAACTTCTTCGTGCGGGAAAAGCTCCGCGAACAATTTTCCGGTTGACCGGTTCGAGCCATCCGCTAAGGCAATCAATGTTCTCTCCGCCGCGCTTTGTTCGAGGGCAGTCGGCTCACGGAATTCCTGCGCGATGCAGTTATCGGGCGAACAGGCATCACAGATCCCGCAATCTTCCCGGCAGCCTTCAAAATCGCCAAAGTGATGCACCACGGCCCGCATGCGGCATTGCGGGCTCTGCGCATAACGGATCATCTGGTCAATCTGGGCCAGCTTCGCTTCGCCTTGCGCCACATATAAGGCTCGCCACTTCGGGTTCCCCAGCCAGACGTTCTCGGCGTAATCCATCATGGCCCCGCCATGGACCCACAGCTTTTCAAGCGCCTTTTCGAAGGGCTCCTGGCTCATGCGCAGTCTCTCGCGCAAGGCTTCCTTTTCAACCGGCTTGCCGGTCAGCCGCTTATAGATTTCGTCCAGAGTCTTAACGTCCGGATAATCGCGTTCAAAGAAAAAATCATGCGTATACCGGTCCGCATAACTCTGCATCAGAATGGCCCGGCTGGGTTCACCATCACGTCCTGCACGTCCAATCTCCTGGTAATAACCTTCCAGGCTGCCCGGCAGGGCCGTATGGATCACGGTCCGGACATCAGGTTTATCGATACCCATGCCAAACGCTGTGGTGGCCACCAGAACATCCGCGTTGCCTGCAAGAAAATCTTCCTGAACGCGCGCTCGCCGCTTGGCATCCAAGCCGGCGTGGTAAGCGCCTGCTTTGTAAGAGTAAGAAGCTTCAGCAGCCAGGGCTTCACACTGCTTTCTAGTCGGAACGTAGATGATCGCCGGCCGCCGATCTTGTTCAGCCAGGATGCGAAGCACCAGCGCGGTGCGTTCTGAAGGATTTACTTCCACGACTTCAATGGCGATGTTGTCGCGCCGGAAGCCATGAATAAAGCGCGCAGGATTGGCCAGGTTCAGTTGTTCGCCGATATCCCGCTGAACCTGCACCGTCGCAGTGGCGGTCAAAGCGATCACCGGCGCAGGGCGCAACGTCGGCAGGTATTGGCCCAGCATGCGATAGTCAGGCCGAAAATCATGACCCCATTGTGAAATGCAATGCGCCTCATCGATGGCGATCAGATTCGGCTTTCGTTTCGCCAGCATCTCCGGGAAACCGCTCACGCGCAAACGTTCCGGCGCAATGAAAAGGAACTGGAGATTGCCGGCCAGGTAATCCTGACAGACCTGCCGCGATTGCTGCCGGTCGCGGCCGGAATGAATGCGCTCCACCTGAAACCCGCGCTGCTTGAGCTTCGCCACCTGGTCTTCCATGAGTGCAATCAGGGGACTAATGACAAGCGTGGTGCCGCCACGAGCCACTCCAGGCAACTGATAGCAAAGTGATTTGCCTGCTCCTGTCGCCATCACCAGCAACACGTCGTGACCGTCCATCACTGCTTTGCAGACGTCTTCCTGATACGGTCGAAAATCGCTAAACCCGAAATGGCTATGCAGAATCTCGTCCAGGGATGCATCCGGTGCAGGCGCAGCCAGAGCCTTGAGGGCAACGCTCTCTGCGACGCTATCGGCCACCACCGGTTTGCGAGCCGCAGCCGATGGATTCACTTTCCCCACGACCTCCCGAACGTAATTCTCAATGCCCTCCATGAAGGGCGGCAGCGCGGCCCGGCCATCCTGAATCTGACGCAGATAGCGTTCCCATTGCCCGGTCATCGCAGGGCTCTTCACTTCCGGATGAACCACCTCGATCAGATGAATGCCCTTGGGCGTAGCCTCCAGCATCTTGCCGTCGCGCTTGATGTAATCGCGCGTCAGCAGAACTTCGATGATGGCTGCGCGCGTTGCCGGCGTTCCCAGGCCGGATTCCTTCATGGCGTCCGAAAGTTCTTTCTCGTCCAACGTCTTTCCGGCCGTCTCCATGGCCGTCAGCAGACGTGGCTTCGGTAAATCGCTTGGGCGGCCGCGTCTTCTTCTTGGCCGCTTTGGCTTCCAGAACCTGCTGCGCCTGATCGACGGCGAGTTCAGCTGGAAGCGATTGCTCGCCCTCTTCTTCCGTCTTTGCGCCCTTCTTTCTTTCAGGCGCGAGATCGAGAATTTTCCAGCCCAGTTGCATCACCGCGGTGCCGGTGGTTTCGTAACGGTCCTGAATTCAGCGGTTTCAATCAGCGTGACTGATACGCGTTACCGCAACCACATAATCGTCATGCCAGGCACTCAGCAGCCGCCGGCAAATCAGGTCATAGATCTTGCTTTCCTCAGCGGACAGCGACGCCTTCGAAGCATCTTGCGCGGTGGGAATGATGGCGTGGTGATCACTCACCTTCGTGTCATCCACAAAGCGGCGGCCCAGCGGGCGCTCGCCGGTGCCGGGGGCTAGCTGTTTCGCATAGGGAGCTTGAACCGCCTTGACAATACGGCGCCAACGTAGCCGCCACATCCTTTGATAGAGTGCCGGCTATCGGTGCGCGGATAACTGATCAGCTTGTGACGTTCATAAAGTGCCTGCGCCAAGTCCAGAGTCTTCTGCGCGCTGAAGCCGAATAGGCGGTTGGCATGCCGCTGCAGTTCAGTCAGGTCATACAAGAGCGGCGGCAGAGTGCGCTGCGTCTCCGGCTCAATGGATTCAATCCGGGCCTTCCCGCTCTTGGCCCGTTCGATGATGGCTTTCGCTTCTACGCCATCGGCCGGCAATCGACGATTCTAGTTCAGCGGCGGCCTTGTTGCGACCTGGACGAAACCAGACACCCACATATTTTTCGTCTGCTGGAAGTCCAACCGGGTGAAACGTGACCAGCACCTCCATGTATTCTTCGGGGACAAAACTCTGAATCGCCAGTTCGCGCTCTACAACCATGGCCAGCGTCGGAGTTTGCACACGTCCAACCGAAATTTCTTCATTCAGCGCGAGCGAGTAAGCGCGCGAAAGGTTCATGCCCACTAGCCAGTCGGCGCGGCTTCGCCCGGTTGCGGCGTCGGCAGAGGAATTGTATTCTGTGCCCGGCTTCAAATTCGCAAAACCGTCTGCGAATGGCATCGGGCGTAAGCGACGAAATCCAGAGCCGGTCAAACGGCTTCTCGCAATCCGCGGCTTCATAGATGTAGCGGAAGATCAATTCGCCTTCGCGCCCGGCGTCCGTGGCGCAAACCAGCCTGCTCACCTTCGGCGATTTCAGTATCTTCCGGACGACATCGAACTGATCTTTTGTTTTTTCGTTGACGACCAGCGGCCAGCGCTCCGGCAGCATGGGCAGCAAATCCCGCCGCCAGGCTTTCCATGCGGGCTGAATCTCATGCGGTTGCGCCAAAGCCACCAGGTGGCCAATGGCCCATGTGACCACATAGCCTGGACCCTGCAGAAAGCCATCGCCTGCCTTACTTGCCCCTAACACGCGTGCTATGTCGCGCGCAACAGACGGTTTCTCTGCAATTACCGCCGTGATGCCAGTCTCTTGTTTCGCAGGCTCCACCGTTCTAGTCTACCCAGCCGTAGTATTTACGCCGTTAGCCCAAAGGAACAATCAGAATCGGCTTTGCGCTCGGTTGTGGTGAGCCGCCATCCGGCTCTACACTCACGGCAATCGCTGCGTATTCAGAGGGATTGATGGATCGCTCCAGAACGTTCACCGATACGCCTTCCGGATTTGTCTTGAACAGGCCAGCAGGCTGAGGGTTGCCCTTGGCAGGCACCAGCCAGAGCTCAAACGTTTTGCCCGAGGTGAGCTCGGGGAGCCGGCTCCCCAGGAACACCACACCTCCATTACGGCTCAGGAATACCCGTCCATGCGGCACAGACTGACTCTGGCCGAAATTTACGGTTCGAGTATCCGTTTCCGTTAGGATCTCCATTGCAGATCTAAGTTCATTCCGTTGTCGGCTTACCTCGCGCAACTGCGAAACGGTCTCGGCAATGGCGTCATGTTCGCGAATGCCCCACACCAGCAGAGCGATGGATGCCGCCGCTGCTAAGGCAAACGCCAGCGGCCAGCCGCGGCGAGCCTTAGGTTGTTCGGCCGGCGCGGCGAGAGACAGGATACGCTTCCGCAAGCTGACAGGAGGCGAGACCGGTTCAGCCAAGGCTGAAAGCGATGCGAGCAAAGTGGACGCATCCTGGATTCGCTCAGAACAGTATTCACAATTGTTGTGGATGTGCTCCGCAATTTCAGACGCTTCCACCGGGTCTAGGACGCCCATCAGGTAGAGCTCATAGGATTCATCCATTTCGGAATGTGTCACTTGGCCCTCCCTTTTTGGATCGCTACCCTGAGCCGCGCCAACGCTGACCGCATCCAGCTCTTTACCGTTCCGAGTGGTTGCTCAAGGCGCAAAGCAATCTCGGATTGCGAGAATCCGTCAAAATACGCCATCTCCAGCACCTTACGCTGATTTAGGTTCAAGGTGGAGAACGCTTCTTTCACGGCTTTTGAGTTATCAAGAATGCTGTCAACTTCACTAGTCTTGTACGAAATCGCCGAGTGATCGGTTTGATCCAGCGATCGAGTGCGGGTTGAGAATCGACTGTGAGCCGAGCGTATATGATCGATTGCCATGTTCCGTGCAATCGCCATAATCCAGACGCACAGCGATCCGCGCGAGGCATCAAAGTCCTCACTCCGATTCCACACGCGCAGGAAGAGTTCCTGTACCAGATCCTCAGCCGCACCTGAATTTCTGGTCACGCGCAGCATCACAGAGTAAGCAAGGGTTCCATACCGATCGTAAGCGTCGGCCAGACCCGAGGGATCCCGCTGCTTGAGCTTTTCCACGATCACAGCGTCAGCGCCCTTGTCCTCAACGTACATTGCTTCCAACAAGGATACAGGCATGAAAGAAATCAGCCCGGCTCACGAATGATTCCGCGAAATCCATCCTGGAGTGATCCGTTTTGCCTCGAAAAGCCGTAGGTCCAATTGTGAAGCCAGAGCAGGCTTTCATACGTTAAGACCCTCACACTTTGCGTGGCCAACCGGAGGAGAACCGTGTTTCTCCTCTGGTCTTTTTTCTCTCGCGCGGGCCTAAAAAGTTAAGCTTGCGACGTACGATGCGCGTGAAATCCCCACGCTAAGCGCTCTTTTCCGTAGATCAGTTGCTTCCGCCTGAGTCATGGGTCCGCCCACTACTACGAAGTAAGGTCCCTTTGGCGATACTGCCAACTTGTTCACATTCAGGCTCGGATGGGTTTTGCCCAGGAGTTGAAGGCGGCGGTCCGCGTCCTTCTCATAAGCGTAGGAACCTAGCACGACCCGCCATGTACGCGTATTCGAGTCCGCGGCCGGACGGGACGGCTTAGCACTTTGCGCCGGTGGTAGCGAGCCGCGCGCATCGGAACCCGCAGTCGTATCCTGACCTTCAATCGTCTGTGTCGGCCAGGCCGTCTTCGCCTGCTGAGACACCTTGACTGGAGGTTCTGCCATGCTATGAATTTTCGGCAGAATTACCAGCCAGACAACAAGAATGACCACCACAATAGCGGCTACGCCTGCTGTGATCGGGCGCGAGAATCCGCCATTGCCGCTCGATTTCACCCGCGCTTTGAGCGGTGCGATTCCGGACGCGGGATCGAACTTGACCAGTTGCACCGCGGCTGGGTCCAATGGGCGAATGCGGGTTGTTCCCACCGGCTTTCGCAACACCTGCAACGGTTTGACCCGTGCGCTGGGCGGGATGGGCGTTACTGCGTCCCGCAAGTTTGCCGGCGGATCAATCAGTTCTAGAAGGTGAGCCCTGGTTTGCGGATCCTGATCCAGGCAACGTTGCAAGATGGGTCCGAGCGACAAGGCCGCCAGGTCGTTGAACGAGGCAGCCTCATATTTCTTTTGGACCAGCGCTTCAAAGATCGTGGCCCCCAAGCACCAGACATCAGCGGCCATGGAGACATTAGCGCTCCTGGCCTCCGGTGCCAGGTAACGCGGAACAGCAATCGTTAACCGGGGATAGGCATTAATCCGCCGGGTGCATTCTGTGGAGAGTTGAATGGAGTCTCCCACAGCCACCGCCATCTCCGGTGAAACGGCTCCATGCGCAATTCCGTGCGAATGAAGGTAGAGCAAACCTTGCCCCAAACCTTTCAAAAGCTCCTGGCACTCTTCGGCGGAGAGTCCTCTATCGGCAAGAATTTCCGACAACGTTTCGTCGGGCATGGAGCAGACAACGTAAATCGCCGAAAAGCCATCCACGCGCATCCGTCCCGAAGCAAGCGGGGTCTTTAGGTTTGGGTGCTGGAGACGGCGCAGATCCTGCCACACCTGCAATTGCTCGGTAGCGACAGGCCCCTCCGCGAGAAAAAAACTCGCGTAGGCCGGCGCCGAAGAATCGCCCAGAATCCGGACTTTGAAATGTGCGGCATTTTCATTGGTCTCAAGAGCCGCGCCCAGTTCATAGCCACCGTCCAGGATCTTTCCCTGCAGTGTGATCCATTCAGGTTTCGTCTCAACGGTTTCGTTCAAGATCATGCGAATAATCGGCCGCGTTTCAACATAGATCTAATGCAGAGCCGGGTCGCGTCTCGCCATAGCTAACTAAGCTGTAACACCCGAAGTCCATTATTCCATTACGGAAGAACAAGCCGCACAGTTGGTCTGCATCAGCCCTCCAACGCCCGATTTTTGCTGACAGCAGTGAGGTACGTTCCACGCTGAGCGCTTTCAAACCGTTGCGTGACTGAGATACTAGGGGGCAGGCGTGGGAACAAAGAATACAGCTGAAGCTAAAGGTCTATCGCTTCCCGAAGTCAACGAAAGCGTCTCAACTTCGCATCCGCGTTTTTGGAGACAACTGCTGGCGTTTGGCGGCCCAGCCTACCTTGTCAGCGTGGGCTACATGGATCCAGGCAACTGGGCCACAGATCTTGAAGGCGGCGCCCGGTTCGGTTACCGGCTGCTCTGGGTTCTGGTCCTTTCGAATGTCATGGCTCTACTGCTGCAAACCCTTAGCGCGCGCCTCGGGATTGTCACACGCCGTGACCTGGCGCAAGCTTGTCGCGATGAATATCCTAAAAGCGTCGCCACGACGCTGTGGCTCTTGTGTGAGATCGCCATTGTAGCTTGCGATCTGGCGGAAGTCCTAGGCGCGGCCATCGGCTTAAACCTGCTTTTCCACATTCCCATGTTGATTGGCGTGCTGATTACCGCCGCCGACACGCTGCTGGTGCTCTGGTTTACTCATCTGGGTATCCGCATGGTGGAGGCTTTCGTCCTGGTGCTGATTGCTACCATTGGCGGTTGTTTTGCTGTTGAGATTTTCCTCGCGAAGCCGGAATTCGGTTCCGTTCTGGCTGGTCTAATTCCGAAATTGAACGCCGAAAGCATCTATATCGCCGTGGCCATCTTCGGCGCAACCGTGATGCCGCACAACCTCTACCTGCACTCGGCTCTGGTTCAGACGCGCCGCATCGGGAGTTCACCGGCTGAAAAGCGGCGCGCCTGCAAGTTCAATCTGCTGGACTCGGCTTTTGCTCTCAATGGGGCTCTTCTGGTGAACGCCGCCATCCTGATCATGTCGGCGGCTATTTTTTACTCGCGGCACATTATCGTCACGGAAATTCAGCAGGCCCACCAACTGCTCGCGCCGTTGCTTGGCACCACCATGGCCAGTATCCTTTTCGCGGGTGCTTTGTTGTGCTCAGGGCAATCGTCTACTCTGACCGGAACCATGGCAGGACAAATCGTCATGGAAGGCTTCTTGCGTTTTCGCATGCAGCCGTGGCTCAGGCGCGCCATTACGCGTACACTCGCCATCATCCCGGCGGTGCTTACGATCTATCTGGCAGGCGATGCGAGCACATACAAGCTCATCATCTTCAGCCAGGTGGTTCTAAACCTGCAACTGCCGTTTGCCGTTATACCGCTGGTTCTTCTAACCAGCGACCGCAAGAGCATGGGCGAGTTTGCGAATGGCATTTGGCTACGCACGGGCGGCTGGATTTGCGCGGTCTTCATTCTTGTATTGAATGTCTGGATGCTCAAAGACCAGATCAGTGAATGGCTGAATGCGGCCCCGGCTGAATACCGGCCCCTGATCTTCATAGCTGCCATGCTCGCCGGCATAGGTTTTGCGGCGCTGCTTGTCACCGTGTCCTTCTGGCCGTGGATTGGCGGCACTTATCGCAAAAGCAGCCGTGTGGGCGTGGAACACGAAGTGGGAACAAGGGTGGAGTTGCGCACAACCCGCTACTCGCGAGTCCTGGTGCCGGTAGACCATAGCGAAAGCGATAAGGAAGCCGTAAGCAACGCATTAGCTATGGCCCGCATGTATGGCGCATCCATCGTTCTGCTCCATGTGGAGGAAGGCGTCACCAGCCAGATGTTTGGAAGTCAATCCTCAACGGCTGAGATTACGGAAGGCCAGGATTATCTCGATCAACTGGTGTTAAGCCTGCAAGCGCAAGGCGCGGATGTTTCTATCGCCGTCCGGCACGGCAAGTCGCCCGCTCGTGAAATTTCAGCAGCCGTCAAAGACTTGCAGCCGGATCTTATTGTCATGGCCTCTCACGGCCACTCAGGCATTAAGGATTTGATCTTCGGAACCACCATCAATTCCGTGCGCCACAAAGTGAAGATACCGATAATGATAGTGAGCCGAAGCTAAGAATGATTGATTTAAACAAAGGCCGCATCCTGGTGACAGGCGGCGCTGGATTCATTGGGAGCGCCTTGATTTGGGAGTTGAACCGGAGGGGCCACAGAAACATTCTGGTGGCGGACCTGCTGCATAAGGACGAAAAATGGAAGAATCTGGTGGCGCTGCAATTTGCAGATTACATTGAAGCCGATGATCTGGAAAGACGCCTGGCAGAGAATCCTCAGCCGTTCTACGACATCAAGACAATCTTTCATTTGGGCGCCTGTTCCGCTACAACAGAACGCGATGCGTCTTATCTGATCCGTAACAATTTCGAATGGACGAAGACACTCGCGAATTTCGCTCTTTCACAAGGCGCGCGCTTTGTTTACGCTTCATCGGCGGCGACCTATGGCGAAGACGCGGCCGGTGTGTCAGAGGATGTTCCGCTGGAGACCTTACGTCCGCTGAACATGTACGGTTACTCGAAGCATCTGTTTGATCTTTACGCCCAGAACGCGGGCATTCTGCCCAGAATCACGGGGGTTAAATACTTCAACGTATTCGGACCCAATGAAAGCCACAAAGCCGACATGCGTAGCGTGGTTCATAAGGCATACGAGCAGATTTGCAGTCGGGGAGTTGTTTCGCTTTTCAAGAGCTACCGGCCTGAATACGCCGACGGAGGACAAAAGCGTGACTTCTTCTATGTCAAAGACGCGGTGGACGCAACGATTTTCCTGGCGGAGAATGTAGACGGCGGCGGCCTTTACAACTTAGGTTCAGGCGAATCAAATACCTGGATTTCACTGGTGACGCCCATCTTCACCGCACTTGGTAAGGAGACGAAAATTGAATTCGTCGAAATGCCAGAAACACTGCGCGCCAAATATCAATACCTGACAACGGCAAACATCAATAAGCTGCGTGCTGCTGGTTTCAAGCGGCCCATGACTCCGCTGGCCGATGCAGTCACGGATTATGTGAAGAACTATCTGGCTCCCCGGCTGAGTTTGGGGGATGAGAAGTAGTTAGCGAAACCCTTCGCGAAGAATTGGTAGTGCGCGATCGGCGTTGCGCTCAAACTCGGCGAAGCGAATTGAATTCGTAGACAGCCCTGAAATCCTCTTTTTCCAGATAAGGAAACTCCCGCAGGATCTCCTCCTCCGTCATCCCGGACGCAAGATACGAGACCACATCGTTTACGGTAAAGCGTAATCCGCGAATGCAAAGCTTGCCGCCCATCTCTCCTGGTTCAACGGTGATTCTTGAGATAAGACCGGCCACTCTCAATTACCTCATTTTTACTGTATCGAATCAATGAGAATGGGCGCGCTAACTCAATTCGGTCCAACCGGACGCTTTAAAGTGGGTGCTCCAGGAGCCACCGGAACCACTTGCGCCGCCGCATCGCGCTTTGCCTTCAGCGCCTTCACATCTGGCGGCAGATCAAAGACCCCAGCAGGAAGCGGCTGGTTCACAGTAATCTCGCTAATCTGGACTACCGCCGGATGCCCGGCCACTTTCGTCTCTACCCGGTGGCAAACCAGCAACCCATTCACGGGCCGGTAATCACTATAAACCTGTTCCGCCAGGCCATCCTCATCCGGAGTTGTCGTCTTTAGCAGCAACCCGGTCTTCACATCGAAGCAGGCCGTAGACTCGTGATCTGATTTCGGTCCCAGACGAACCAGGTAACATGGTGTCCCATTCGCCTGGTCCTGCGCCATTGTCTCCATCTCCAGCGCAGCGTCCGACCACCTCATCACCTCATTCGGCTGCGGGCCGCCAAACTCCGAAACGATCGAGTGCCCGCGTAACTTGGGACCCATCACTACCGACTTCTCCCAAGCCGTGCGGCCGTCATCGCCAGTTTCAAACTTTCCCATAGAAGGAATATCCGCCGAAGAGTACGCTTTGTCGCCGGCCGAGTAAGTAATAATCGGGAACTGTAGCTTCTGGTCAGGGAAACTAACTTCGGCCTTCACCATCTCCGTTTTGATTCCTTCATAGACGTTCTTGCCTCCGGTTGCAACGACAAACTTGTCAATGAGGTCCGCAGGATTCGGCAGCGTGCTGCCTTTACTTCTAGAAGCAAGAATCGCTCGAACGACATCATGCGGCAGTTCGAAATTGGCCGCGTCGGCAGTTGGCGAGTAAGTGACGTTATTTATCTGAACATGGGCCGTCTCGCCGCCTGATTTTACTTGCATCTCAATCGGGCGCCGAATACCGAAGAAGGTGTCGTAGCGGATGAAATCAGTAGTTACTGCCTGCTCGGTACCCGCATCGTCAAACTCGCTGGATACCTCGCGAACCAGAAGTCCTGACTTCACATCGTAGAAACGCTCGACCGAGCTGCCATCTGTTCTCGTTAACTTCAAATGCCGGCAGGGCACACCATTGATCGTTTGATTCGCGAGCAGGTTTACGGAAGGAAATTGCACGTGCCAATCATCAGCGTCGAAACCTTTGGTTTCAGCTATGGCTCTGGCGGACTGCCGGCCGCTTAATATCTGCGCACCCTTGCCTTCAGTGAACTTCCACGCAATGCCCTCCGTTACACCGGCATCATGCGTTACTGTGCCTGTATCTGTTTCGGTGAGAGTCTTGCCATCCCGAGCGTGGAAGTAATCCACGTTTTCACTGCTCTTATCGGCATGCGTCACGGTGTAGAAAAGATGCTGCGAGTTAAATTTCCTGTATAGATCGCTTCCGCCAGTCACCTGCACATAGCGATTTAAGACCGAAGCGGCATCCTGAGCCGATGCATGCAGGGCAGCGAACAGAAAAAGAGCAGCTACAACTTTCATTTGCCGGCACTCCACGTCATTGCCGATTCTAGCGCCAGATCATGACCCGCCAGCAAAGCCTCAATAGTGGGTGTCACCACCACGTCCGGCTCTACGCCGTTGCCTTCCAGAACACGCCCTTTTTCGGATTTGTAATTCGCTTCCGGGTACTGAAAACGGTCGCCATCGGGCAGCTCGATAATCTCGGAGGGGAGTGCCGCGCCCGCTGTTCGAGTGCCGAAGATCCGTGCGCGGCCCAAATCCTTCAGACCTTGAGCGAGTATCTCTGTAGTGGATGCGGAGGCTCCATCCACCAGGATCGCGAGTTTTCCTGTGTACGGCTCAATGCGAGGATTGATTTCGAACTCGGTTGTGGAGTTGCGACCGATCATGGTTCCGAGTTTCTGTCCTTCTTCCGGGACAAACCATCCTGCCAGACCCATCGCCATAATCCCCAGCCCGCCCGGATTGCCGCGCAAGTCCAGAACAATCCCCGGGCAGGAGCGCAGATCCGTAATGGCTTGCTCCATCTCCGGCATCACAGAAACCGGATCTAAGAAGATGTTCAAGCGTATATAGCCAACCCCGTTTGAAAGTTTGCGGTGTTCGGCGACGACATGCTCCGGCGGCAGATTCGTGAATTCCACCAGCTTTCCGGGAGGCGTCCGACGGGGAACATCGAGCGTTGAACGTGTCCCATCACCCTTAATGAACACCACATGGGCGTTGGAACCAACCGGGCCCGCCAGCCAGTTGCCGATAATCGACGGAATCAACTCGTCATCATCGTCTCCAGCAAGCCGCAGCAGGTTCTCTGTACGGTCGCCGTCAATCGATTCGATAATCCAACCGGGGTGAACCTCCGGCGTCTCGGAGAACTCGACAACAATCTTGCGGCCTATCGGAGTCACCGTGATCCCGGTCGACCCCGCTCCTCCATGCGCATGATGATTCGGCCCGGCGCTTTGAGCGGGTAAGTCACCATAAACATCACCTGGGATCACAGCCAAATGGGAGGACGGCAGCTTGTGAATCAACTCATCTATCGGCCGTCGAGCATCCGCCGCTGTGGCGGCCGACTTTACTTTCGGCAGGTATTGATCATGCAACTTCTGCCAGTCAAGACCGGCCATTGTCCGATCCCAATAGTGGTCCCGCAAGGTACTCCAGACCATCTCGTAGGAATCAACAATGGCTTTATTTCCTTGAGCGCAGGCCAGCCACGCGCCCATCAGCAAGCAGGCTGAGACTCGAGTTATTGTTTTCGTAGTAATTGTTCGAACTCCTTCAACGGCCGGGTATTCATCACATCGCCCTTCTCCAGCCATCCCCTGCGCGCAGTGATCACGCCATAACGCATATTGGCAAAATGAGATTGCCGGTGAGCATCCGTCGAAATCGTAAACTTGCACCCTTTGCGCCTTGCTGCTCGAATCAGGTGACTTGGTAGATCCAGCCGTTCCGGGCTGGCATTGACCTCAAACCAGACATTCTTCACCGCGGCAGCGCTCGAAAGCTTTTCGAAGTCGAAAGGATAGGACTCGCGTGAAAGCAGTAAGCGCCCGGTCACATGTCCCAGAACTCTCAACGACGGGGATTCAACTGCCCGCAGGAAGCGATCCGTCATCTCCGCCGCTTCAAGACCAAAGAAGCTATGCACGCTGCCGATCACCAAATCGAGCTCAGCCAAGGCGTCTTCTGCGAGGTCCATAGATCCATCGCGCAGAATGTCGCACTCGATCCCTGAAAACACGCGCAGCGGCAGACCTTCCTGATTCAGTTCGCGCACCTGTTGTGCGAACGCCACCACACGCTGCTCATCGAGCCCGTTAGCCATGGCGAGGGCTTTAGAGTGGTCCGTAATCGCAATGTATTCATAGCCAAGTGCCGCAGCCGCTTGGGCCATTTCGCGCAGCGTCGCTTTCCCATCGGTCTCGGTGGTGTGCATGTGGATATCGCCGCGCATATCCGCCAAGGTCACCAATTTCGGCAACGTACCGGCGGCAGCCGCTTCTAGCTCGCCCGAGTTCTCTCGCAGCTCAGGCGGAATCCAGGCATAACCCAACCGCTTATAAATCTCTTCTTCGTCTTCACCCGCAACGCGCTCGTTCGTAGCAACCGTGAACAAGCCATACTCATTCAGCGTCAAACCAAGTTTCAAAGCATTCGTGCGAATGACCACATTGTGATCTTTGCTGCCGGTGAAATACTGCAGTGCGGCGCCAAAGCTTTCGTGGGGCAGCGCGCGGACATCCACCTGCAACCGTTCCAGGCCATAAAGCACACTCGCCTTGTTCGAACCCTGACCCAGAACTTCTTGCGTTTTAGGGTGGCCGACTATGTGCGAAAGGGCTGCCGTTGCATTCGGTCCGGTCACCAGAATGTCCAGATCTCCAATCGTTTCGCGACCGCGCCGCAAACTGCCGGCCGCCTCCACCCGATCAATTCCGTCAAGTGATTGGAATTCGGAGATCAACTCCTCTGCCACGCGAGTCCCGAAACTCATTAGGAAACGCCCCGCGCTCTTCCGGTAAGACTCAATGGAGCGAAGCACTTTTTCTTCGAGCTTGGCCCCCATGCGCGGCAGCTCACGCAGCTTCTGCTCACGGCAAATGCGCTCTAAATCGTCCACCGTTTTTACGCCGTGATGCTCATAAAGCAATGCGATGCTCTTCGGACCCAGCCCCTGAATCTTCAGTAGTTCCAGCGCCGACGCCGGGTATTTGGCGAGCATTTCATCGCGGCGCTCAAACGAACCACGCTGCGCGATTTCCGCCAAAACCGCTGCCAGCCCCTTGCCGATGCCCGGAATATCCGTCACACTGCGCCCCGGATCCAGAACAATATCCTGAATTCTCTCCGGGTGGCTGATGATCACCGAAGCCGCATTCCGATAACTGCGGATACGGAAGCCATCCATGGCGGCAACCTCCATCAGGTCAGCCGTCTCCTGCAGCATCTGAGCGATTTCCCGATTTTCCATTTACACTTCCGCGGGCTTACGCGCCTCGCTCTGCTTCACATCGTAAGCGACATAAAGGAGACAAAGTGCGCCGGCTAAGAGACTGATGCCAAAACCCGCGAGCGCGTCCACCGCATAGTGATAACGGCCATAGATGGTAGACACCGCAACGCAGATTGCGTAAAGAAATAATAGCCAGCCGTCCAATCGCCTTGGCATTAACAGCACCATCGCAAAGGCAGCTGAAAAGGCCGCCGAGACGTGTGCACTGGGGAAGACCGATGAATGAATTGTCGACCGGCTCAGTAGAAACAGATTGAATTCGCGCATTGGCGTGATAACAGTTGGGGCTGAAATATCGGCAAAAGCAAAGCGCGGAGGCTCGGTCGGGAAGTAAGGGAAAAAGGCATAACACCCCAGCGTTCCCAGCAGAAAAATGTTCCAGAACCGGTTGATGGCTTTGCGACCCGCTAGCGCTGAAAGCCTTCCAACGCAATAGAAGCTAATACCGTAAACCAGAAAGTAGCAAAGCTCCAGGAAGCCCGGAATTAGTGCACCGAACGCCTCAATCCGCTGACGCCACTTTAAACCGTCCAGCAGAATCGCGTCCCACCGGATCCAGGACATTTCCGTCAGCAGATCATATTCGCGAGGCGCGAAATAATTCATCTCGCGAAACGCCATGAGAACGAAGAAAATCGGCAACCAGTCCCGCGATATTTCGACAGCAACCCGGAGCTTTGTCTCCTGCAGCCGGGACAGCACGTAAAAAATAAAACAGGTGGTTAACAGCAATACCCAGGGCTGGCCGTGCAGCATGGGCCGTGTTGTAAACAACGGAGAAATGGCAGCAATATAGGCGAAAAACGCAATGAATATCCACTCGTGAACGCGGAGTTTCATTTGCTTGGCAGGCGAATGAAAAGCGCAAGACCGGACAATATCGCAATCCAGACGGTCCAGGTGGACAGCAGTTGTTGCTGAATCAGCACGCCGCCAATAATCGGGGCTACGATTTGGGCGATCGAGGTCAGCGATTGTGTGAGCCCGATAATCACGCCCTGTTCGCGCCGGCCGGCTTTCTGAGTAATCTGGCTGGTCAGCGCCGGTCGTAAACCCGCGCCTATCACGGAAGAGGCGCCTAGCACCCAAAGCATCCCTGAGACAGTGTGGGTAAGCGCCAGCGCGCCGTAGCCTAACAGACCCCCCAGGAACCCGAGCATCACCACTCGTTCTTCTCCAAATCGCTTTACCATGCGGCCCACAACTCCGCCTTGCATGAAGATACCGATGAATCCGAAGAACGCGAAGACGTAGCCAATTTCGCGCAAACCCAGTTTATGGCCGGCCCATTCGTACCTGCGTTCGGCAAAAAGAGCAAAGCCGGAAGTAAAGGTGGCAAATGACAGGGCGAATAGCATCCACCTCATCAGCAATCGGGCTAAAACCGGATCTTTGAAGTACCGTGTATACTCACCCCACGAGAGGAGGGAAAGGCGCTTCCCGCCAGGCAAAGGCGCCCCGGCTTCTTCGTTCTGCTGGTGAATCACCTCGCGCCGGGGTAACAGGAAAAAAGTGCAAACAATGCTGGTGAATGAGAGCGCACAGGCGGCGAAGATCGGAGCCTGGTATCCGTATTGGGCCAGAAAGCCCGAGATCGCGGGACCAACTAAAAACCCAAATCCGAATGCCACGCCAATGATCGCGAATGATTTAGCTCGTTCCTCCGGCTTCGTCACATCGCTGATATACGCTTGCGCCGTCGTCAGATTCCCGGCCGTAGCTCCGTCCAGAGCGCGCGCAAAAAAAACCATCCAAAGCTGGGTAGAAAATGCCAGAACAAAGAATCCCGCAAGCGTTCCCAGTTGACTGACCAGGAGCACGGGCCGGCGGCCGAAACGATCTGACAGTTGTCCAAGAATCGGTCCGGAAATCAGCTGAAAGGCTGCATATATGGATACAACCGCTCCCACCATAGTCGGCGAAGCGCCAAGCCGTTCCGAATAAAACGGAAGCAGCGGCAGAATGATTGTGAAGCCCAATATGTCCACCGCGACAATCAAGAAAATCGGCAGTAACGGTGAAGTTGGCTTCCGCGTAGGAGGCTTATCCATCACGCCTGAGGTTGCGGCAGTCACTCACTTGAGTTTAACGTTGCGTAGTTTTGGCCTTGCGGATTCCCCGCTTGCTGTAAAAACTACCACGAGCTCGACAGGTCACCACACGCGCAAACAACAGAAAACCAACAACATTTTTGATTGGAACCTGACATGCTGGTTAAATAACGATGAGATTGATCACCGCAGCACTATTATTGATTCTCCCTCTAACGGCTGTTGCACAAGAGCCTAATCCGACTCAAAACACGCCTCAGCCGACGAGCGGCCAATCCCAGCCGTCCGAACCAATTTTCAAGGTAGAAGTGGTGTCCCGCAGTATCCAGGCCGTCAGCTATCGAAATCACTCCGGTTGGACGAAGGTTGATTTCCAGGGGACCAGCCTTGCCCCGCAGTCGAAAGGCGACGCCGAAGTTGAGAGCCGCCTCGGCCACATGGACGTCAAGGTGGATATTAAAGGGCTCCCGGCCGCTAAGAATTTCGGCCCACTTTTCCTGACTTACGTTCTGTGGGCGATTACGCCAGACGGTCATCCGTCAAATCTGGGCGAGGTAGTGGTCGATCCAAACGGCAACTTTAAGGGCCAAGTCACCACCGATCTCCAGGCATTCGGTTTGATTGTGACCGCCGAACCCTATTTCGCTGTGAGAACGCCCAGCGACGTTGTGGTGATGGAGAACATCATCCGGCAGGACACAGTTGGCAAGTACGAAACCGTCGATGCGAAGTACGAACTTCTGCCCCGCGGCACATACGCATATCACGTACCTGAATCCCAACTGAAGCCGGTGGATCTCAACTCTGACAAGAAGAGCCCGCTGGAACTCTATGAGGCGATTAACGCCGTGCAGATTGCGCAATATGCAAAATCTGGCGAATTCGCCACCGACATTTACAACGATGCGGAGAAGATGCTGCAGCAGGCACAGGATTATCGCGACCGCAAGCAATGGAACCCCACCATCATGACCGCCAAAGAAGCAACTCAAAAGGCGGAAGACGCACGAACCATCTCTTTAAGACGGCAGCAGGATAAGGCCCTGGCAGACGAACGCGCCGCAGCGGCCGCTCGCATCGCCTCCGAAAAGGAGAAAGCTGAATTAGCCGCCAAGCAGCAAGCGGACGCTGAGGCTCAAGCGCGGGCGTCTCAGGAACAAGCGAAGATATCTCAGGATCAGGCCCAGCGAGAGGCCGAGCAGCGCGCTGCGGCTGAGCGGGCAAGACAGGATGCGGACGCCGCTCGTGCTGAGGCTGCGGCCCAGGCGCAAAAAGCTCAGGAAGCTGCCGCAGAAGCAGATCGGTTGCGCGCCCAGGCCGTTGCTGAACAACAGAAACTGCGCGAAGCCCTCTTGCAACAGTTCAATAGCGTTCTGCCCACGACAGAAACCCCGCGTGGCTTAGTCGTGAACATGCAGGACGTGTTGTTCGATACCGCCAAGTACACCCTGAAGGAACCCGCTCGTGAGGCCTTGGCGAAAATCTCGGGCATCGTTATTTCGCATCCCGGCCTGAATCTGCAGGTGGAAGGCTATACCGATAGCACCGGCACAGTGGAGTTTAACCAGAAGCTTTCGGAACAACGCGCCAACACCGTGCGTGACTTCCTGGCTCAAAACGGCGTACCAGGCCAATCCATGACGGCAGTGGGTTACGGCGAGCAATTTCCAGTTGCCCCTAACGAAACGGCGGCCGGACGAAAGCTAAATCGGCGCGTAGAACTCGTCGTCTCCGGCGAAGTAATCGGAGTGAAGATCGGTACTCCGCCCTCGACTAATCAGCCTCCCGCAAACATTCCCCCAGGAATGACTCCGACTCCCCCGCCTCAGCGGTAAACCGAGAGAGATTCCAGCAAGCACCCGGAGTGCCCGACCCAGCAATCGTTCGGAGGTTGGGTCTGTGCATTCCGGGAACTGATTTCATAGCCAGCCCTCCTCCTGCAATATCTTCCTGAACGATGTGTCCTCCAGCGAAACGGGAGGAAAATAAGGCCCCACCAGTTTGCGTGTCCACCAAGCATGAGTCGTACGATGTTCATCGGGCGTGGTGAAGTGATACTCATAAAGCCTGGCGCGCACAAAATGCGGTGCGCTTGATTCGAACGGATCGTGTCGCAGCAAACTAAGAACCGTGCCATCATTCTGCAGCAGTTTCGCCACTAAGTTGACGAACCACGGGTAGTCCTGATAGCTCGACATGGCCGCGAACCACATAAGCCAGTCCAGTCTCAGATGATAAGGCGCAATCTGCGGCGGCCGATAATCCAAATTTCCCGGCTTCCCTTTGAACTCGTACTCACGCCAAATAGTAGCCGGAGTGAGAACTTTGTCATTCGTGCCCTCAAGCACCACTTCATAGCGGATGCGTGAGATGCTGCCGAACGCCCCATACGTGCCGACGAGATGAAAGTTGTTGAAATCGGCGTTCATCATCTGATTCGGCGACAGCATATTCACCACCACCGGGACACTCATCAAAGCTACGAAAGCGCCGGCGCTCCAGTAAACCAGCACCGCCGGGAGGGCAGGCGCTTGCATCGCTGGCCTGAAGTGCTCAAGCAAGCCTCCCAGGAACTTTGTGTCCAGAGTAGAAAAGGCCAGAAGGAGGGTGAGCCAGTTCAGCCACGCGAGGTTGCCTGTCAGGATGATGCTGAACTGGAAGGCAATCGTGATCAGGCCCGCGATGCTGGCGATAGGCTGCGGCACCAAGAGGCCAAACGGCACAATCAACTCGGCAACGTGATTGAAGATGACTCCACCCGCCTTCATCCACTGCGGAGACCAATAAAAGTACCAACTCAGCGGATTGGGCATGGGTTGCGTTTCGTAGTGATAATCCAGGCAAGTTAAATCCCTCCAGCAGGAATCACCGCGCAGCTTGATGAGACCGGCGCCGAACATGATGCGGAAGACTAGCCACCGAAACATCCATAGCGAAATACCCTGAGGCAGCACTCTCGAACTACCCAGAAACATGGCAAAAAAGCACGCTTCCAGCAGAATGGATTCCCAGCCAAATGCGTAAAAGGTTTGGCCGACATTGACGAACGAGAGATAAATCACATAAATGGCAAACCAGGTCAGCATGGCGCTCCATGTGGACCTGGATGCGATGCCGGTGACGACCAGAAGCGACAACAGCATGCCAAGCGCGGCGCCCACCGCAAACGCCCGGTCCTGCGGAAACCAATAGAAGAAACTCGGCGCACTGCGAAATGGAACTTGTTGAATGAAGTTGCGAACCGGCAGCAGGCCATGCTGGCCTAACAGGGGAATAAATTCATTCCATGCGTTGAGAAACGCGATGAAGCAGATGAAGGCGATGCCTCGCTCGAGAAGCAGTCGGCCCAACCAGGAGCCTCGGTCGTCCTGCACAGTCAGCAACCAACTCATGGCCAACATTTGGCGAAGTCCGTTGAGGCTACTATATACAAGCGAGTCTAAGTAAGTCCCGGCGTGAACCGATGCTGCCTAGCGAATTACACGAAGGGGAAAATCTTATCGGGCGTGATGGGAAGATTTCTGACGCGAACGCCAGTTGCGTGATAAACAGCGTTGGCAATAGCGGCGGCGACGCCGGTGATACCAATTTCCCCAACGCCGCGGCAACCCATCGAGTTGAAGTTGTAATCTGGCTCGTCAATCCAACTGATATCCATCTCAGGTACGTCAGCATGCACTGGGACCAGGTATCCGGCCAGATCAGCATTGATTGGCTGGCCATGCGCCCGGTCATAAGCCAGATCCTCTAGCAGCGCGTGGCCAATGCCGAAAACGATGCCGCCGATGAACTGACTGCGAGCTGTCTTCGCACTCATGATTCGCCCGCAATCAAACACGCTGACTATCCTTTGCACGCGCACCTTGCCGATGCGCTCATCTACACTCACTTCCACGAAATGCGCGCCGAATGATTGAAACGCAAACTTATCATTTTGGCCGAAGATAGGTTGCGTACCAGCCTGCGCTTCGATCGCGTCAAGTCCGCGAATAGTGAGTAGGTCCCGATAGCCGATGCTTTGGCTTGGGGTCGACTTGTGCGCAATTCGTCCGTTGTTGAAGACGAACTCGGATTCGCGGCCTTCCGCGCCAGTGAATCCGTCCGCGGTTTCTGCAGCGAGCATCAAGAGTTGATGGCGAATGTCGATGCAGGCATCGTTAGTGGCCGGTGCCGTGCTGGCAGTCAGGTTTGATCCGCCGGCGAGAGCGCATCTGACAAGTTGAGAATCGCCGAGTTCCACGCGAACACGTTCCAGCGGAATGCCAAGAGCATCAGCCGCAGTGATAGCCAACATGGTGTACATACCGGTGCCTGTATCGCTGCCGGCTGTCGAGACAACCGCGGTGACATCTGAGGCACCGCGTTCCAGGCGCACTTTCACTTCCGCGCCCATCAGATAGCCCGGGTAAGTGGCTGTTCCCATGCCCCAGCCGAGCAAGTTTCTCCCCTGGCGCATCTGGCGCGGTTTCATGGATCGCTTGTTCCAGCCAAAGCGCTCCGCTCCCTGGCGATAACACTCAACCAGATGCTTGCTGGAAAACGGCTTGTTCCGGTCCGGGCTGATTTTGGCATCGTTCCTGATCCTCAGTTCCACCGGATCCAGATCCAGTTCGTAGGCGAGTTCATCCAGGGCGCTTTCCATGGCAAACTGGCCTGGAGCTTCACCCGGGGCGCGCATCCAGGCCGGCTTCATCACATTGAGCCGGATCAGATTGTGAGTGGTGGCGTAGTTTGGAATGGCGTAGAGCATGCGCGTGCTGACGCTGGCTGGCTCAGCGAACTCGTCATTGAGCGAAGTATGGGTAGTGACCTCATGCCTCAGCGCAGTAATTGTGCCGTCCAGCCGCGCCGCTAATTCCATCTTCTGAATGGTCTCGGAACGGTGCCCTACGTCTGTCAACACTTGTTCCCTGCTAAGCACGGTTTTCACCGGACGCCCAAGCTTTTTGGCCGCTAGCGCCGTCAGAATCACATGCGCCCCGGTGGCTGCCTTTGATCCGAACATGCCGCCCGTGAAAGGGCAGAGCACGCGGACGTCCTCAGCCGACAAGTCGAAGGCGCTGGCCAGTACAGTCTGATCTCCGGTAACCCACTGGGTGGAGTTGTAAACCGTTAAACCTCCGTCTGACCAGGAAGCGACTGTGGCATGTGGTTCCAGAGCACAGGGATGTTCGTTAGGCGTGGAATAAGTCGCCTCCAGCCTTACTTCGGCCTCAGCCATTGTGGCCTCAACGTTGCCTCTCTCCATGGTAAGAGGCTCACCGTTCATCTCTTTTGGCTTATAGCTCGTGGCGGCGCCGTCTTCAAGTGATACCGCGAAGGACGATTCTTCATACTCGATCGCAAGCAGGCTGGCCGCGTAACGCGCCTGTTCCAATCGTTCGGCAACAATCATGGCAACGTACTGGCCGTTGTGAAGGATCTTGTCGTCTGCCAGCGGAGCACGCTCCTCGCCAACAACCCCGCCCGCAAAAATAGAATTCGGGAGCTTACCCAAATGCCCGCGGTTCTGATGCGTCAGCACAAGAAGGACGCCCGGAGCGTGTTCTGCTTGGGCGGCGTCGATACGCCGGATACGACCACCAGCAACAGGACTGCTCATGAGATAGCCGTAGGTCATGTCTCCGAGTACAATCTCGGCCGCGTATTGAGCGGCGCCAGTGATTTTCTGGCGGCCGTCCACCCGGTTTACGGGAGTACCGGTGAAACGTGTTGTGACCATAGTTACTGTCTATCCCCCAGATTTTCCAACGCCGCTGTCAAAGTCCGCTTAGCTAGCTCCACCTTGAAAGCATTGTGTTCATGTGTCACCGCGCTGGCCAGCGCCGCTTCCGCTGCCTCTTGAAACGTGGCCGCTGTTGCAGGCTTTCCCACAAGGGCGCGTTCAGCCTCCAAAGACCGCCATGGCTTGGTAGCGATGCCGCCCAATCCGATTCGAGCGTTGACGACTTTGCCTCCCTCGGTTTCTAGGGCAACGGCCGCCGATGCAAGCGCGAACTCGTAACTGCTTCGGTCACGCACCTTCAAGTAATGTGATCTGCGCGCGACCGGTAACGCAGCCAATCGAATCTGGGTGATCAACTCGCCGGGCTCAAGAATCGTTTCACGTTGAGGAGAATCGCCGGGCAGCAAGTGCAGATCGCCGAAAGGAAGGGCGCGGGTCGTCCCATCCGGACGCAGAGTCTCAACCGTTGCATCCAGTATGGCCAAGGCCACGCACATATCTGAATGATGCGTTGCAATACAGGATTCACTCACGCCGAGGATGGCGTGCTCACGATTGACACCGGTCAGCGCATCGCATCCGGAACCGGGTTCGCGCTTGTTGCAATTTGAATTGACGTCGCGATAATAGCCGCAGCGGGTGCGCTGCATAATGTTTCCCGCGGTAGTCGCCATGTTTCGCAGCTGCGCGGAAGCGCCTGCCAGCAAGGCTTCCGTGAGAACAGGAAAATGCTTGCGAATGTAAGGGTGGTGAGCCAGATCGCTGTTTCGGACGGTCGCGCCGATGGTGACGCCGTCCTTTCCAATCGTCAAGTCGGATAGCGGGAGGCGATTGATCGATACCAGCTCAGCCGGCGTCATCACTTCCAGCTTCATCAGATCAAGTAGCGTCGTGCCGCCTGCGAAGAACATAGCCTGCACGTTGCCGGAGACTGCCCTGACGGCAGAACCCGTGGTTGGCGCTTCGAGGTAAGTGAATGGATGCATGCTTTAGAAGCTCCGCCCCTGAACCATTCGCACAGCATCCACAATATTCGGATAAGCTCCGCAGCGGCAGATATTGCCGCTCATGCGTTCGCGAATTTCTTCCAACGAGAGATCCGCACGGCTTGGCGGGTTCATCACGTCCGGAGTCACATGGCTAGGCACATTCCCCTCAGCCTCATGCAACATGCCGATAGCTGAGAGTATCTGTCCAGGGGTGCAGTAACCGCATTGAAACGCGTCGCACTCCAAGAAGGCGGACTGTACGAGATGAAGCGCTTCACCCTCGGCAATTCCTTCAATCGTTGTCACCGCTGTGTTCTGCGTTGAGACGGCAAGCGACAGGCAGGAGAGGCTGCGGCGTCCATCCACCAGCACAGTGCATGCTCCGCACTGGCCGTGGTCACATCCCTTTTTGCTGCCGGTTAAACCAAGATGCTCACGAAGAGCGTCTAAGAGAGTAGTTCGAGGGTCAAGGCGAAGGCCACGTTCTATGCCGTTCACATTTAAAGTGACAGCAATTTCCCGTTCCGCCAACTTCTGATCAGCTTCAATCGCGCGCTGCATATATAACGCAAGTATAGGCGCGAATTGTGACGCCAGCCTTGCAACCAGCAATGAAAAACTTACAGTTTGTTAGAAATTGAAGAACACGCCGCCAGATAAGTGCAGACGAAGAAAGCGAGTTCCTCGCGATACTCGGGCAACCTTTCCTCAGGAGCACTGCATTCCAGGAGTCTTCTGCTGATGCCGGCCATCGCGCCTTGCAACATATTGGCCACAAGTTGCGGCTCCCTGGTAAGCGGCTCACAAGAGGTAGCTAACATCTGCTCAATGGCTCGGTTTGACCTTTCGCCCATTTCTTTCGCGATCCTGGCGCCATCTACATCAGAACTCACAGAGTAGAGAGCAACGCTTGTTTTTGCATCGCGCATCTTGGCCGTCAGAAATGCATTGACCAGCGCAGCTCCCATCTGGGAAAAGGTCTTGCCCCTTTGTTCGACGCAGACTTGCTCAACAGCCTCGATAACATCCTCAAGATGCCGCTTGAGCGCAGCTTGCAGCAGAGATCTCTTGTTCGGATAGTATTGGTACAAAGTTCCAACGGACACGCCCGCGCGTGCGGCCACCTTGGTGGTAGTGAGTTGCTCCTTTCTTTCCCTGAGCAAAACCTGAATAGTGGCTTCCAGAATGGCGTCCACGCTTGCAGATGAGCGTGCCTGAACAGGTGATTTACGGGGCTCCAGGACTACTGGCGGACTCTTAGGCAAATGCGAACTCCAAATCTGAGGCTCTCTTCATCTAACCAAAGGTAACGACCATAAACTCAATTCAGAGGAGAACGGAAATGACAGTAGAGACTCAACTGGGTGGCAAATTCACGCTTCCCAACACAACCATGAGCTTGCATCGTATGGGCTATGGAGCCATGCAATTGGCGGGTCCGCATGTTTTCGGACCACCGCGCGATATGGACGAGGCGCTCGCAGTTCTGCGGGAGGCTATTGACTCGGGCGTTGACCACATAGACACGAGCGATTTCTATGGTCCTCACGTCACCAATCAAATCATAAAGCGGGCTCTCCATCCTTATCCGGATGAGCTGGTGATTGTCACCAAGTTGGGTGCTCGGCGTGGCGAGGACGCATCCTGGAACCCTGCGCTTTCGCGTGAGGATCTGACTCAGGGAGTCCATGACAATCTTCGTAATCTCGGTTTAGACGCGCTGGATGTTGTGAATCTTCGAGTGGGCGGCATGGCGGCCCCGTCCGGCCAATCGATTGAAGAACCGCTTACCGTACTGGCAGAGCTGAAGAACCAAGGTCTTATTCGCCATCTCGGCTTGAGCAACGTCAGCTCCAAACAACTGACTGAGGCGCAGAAGATCAGCGACATCGTCTGCATACAGAACATGTACAACGTGGCCCATCGCGCCGATGATTCGTTCATTGTTGAACTGGCTGCACAAGGAATTCCTTACGTGCCATTTTTTCCGCTTGGCGGCTTCACGCTGCTGCAATCATCAAAACTGGATGCCGCGGCGGCGGCACTGCAGGCGACTCCGATGCAGGTTGCGCTCGCCTGGCTTCTTCAACGCTCACCCAACATCCTGCTGATTCCCGGAACTTCGTCTCGAGCACATCTTCGTGAGAACCTTAGGGCCGCTACGTTGGGGCTACCTCTCGAAATTGTTGCCGAACTGGATTCTATTGGCAGCAGCGGAGCGACGCACGACTGACGTAATCGACGCCGTCACCGGCCTGCCAGTGCAGCTTGCTCCAACACATCGGCCGCTCGCTCAGCCGCTCCAGGATGCGCGAATCTGCGAACGTTGTGGCGCATCTCTGACAGAGCCGCGGGGTCTTCTGACAAAGCCTGGACCTCCTGAAACAAACGCTCCCCTGTGAGATCCGCGTCCGCAATCATCCTTGCCGCATTTGCCTGGACCAGAGCCTCAGCATTCTTTCGCTGATGGTCATCAGCGGCAAACGGCAAAGGCACAAGTATAGAAGCCATCCCCGCGGCCGCAATTTCATTCACGCCGCCTGCGCCGGCGCGGCCCAGCACCAAATCAGCCCGTGCAAACGCAGAGGCCATATCGCTGAGGAAGGGCATTACTTCGCCCTTTACTCCTGTGGCGGGGAAGTCGCGCGCGATGGCTTCGTATTCATTGCCGCCGGTCTGATGAACGACGTGTATGGGCGAGGAGCGAAAGAACGGCCACGCCGCCCTCATCGCCTGATTCAGCTTCCGTGCGCCGCGGCTGCCGCCGGTGATCAACAGCGTAAACGGCCCTTGGGACTTGGGCCGCAGAGAAAAGAATTCCGGGCGCACCGGAAGGCCCGTCACCTCGCATTTCGATTCCGGGAACCAGCACTTGGACGCCTCAAAGCCCAGCAGAGCGCGGTAAACGTAAGGGGCCACTTTGCGATTCGCGAAACCGGGAGTAGCATTTGGCTCCATGACCACCAGCGGATACCGGGCCGCCATGGCCGCCAGAATCACCGGCCCCGCCACGTATCCGCCCATACTGAATATGGCCTGGGGTTTGAACTTCTGAAGCAGCCTTCCCGCTGCAGCTACTCCGAATGGCAATGAGAAGAGGCTCTTCGTTTGTTGCCGGATCCCCACGCGATTCAGGCCGCTGCTGCGTACGAACTCAATATCAAATCCGGCGTCGGGGACCAGCTTCGCCTCCATGCCCTCGCGAGTGCCGACAAAAAGTAGCCGGTGCCCTCGGTCGCGCAGTACTCGAGCCACGGCCAGAGCCGGAAAAACATGGCCACCGGTCCCGCCCCCCGTGAGCACGAACGAAAACGGCATGCTAGGCGGCGCTTTCGCTCACACTCAGCAGCATGCCCATCAGCAAAAGACTGCTCAGGAGCGATGTGCCGCCCGAACTGATGAACGGCAGCGGCAGACCTTTGTTGGGCAAAACATCCAGCACCACACTCACATTGACAAGCGCCTGCACAACGACGCATGTACAAGCCGCCAGTGCCAGATATTTGCCGAAATTGTCCTCGGCACGGATGTACGTTCGAATCCCACGCCACAGAATCACAACAAAACCTGCCAGCACAAGCAACGCTCCAACCATGCCCGTTTCCTCGCCGACGATCGCATAGATGAAGTCAGTGTGGGCGTCCGGCAGAAATAGCATTTTCTGGCGGCTGTCCATCAGTCCAACACCCAACACGCCGCCGGAGCCGACCGCAATCTTGGATTGCCGTTGCTGATAGCCCGGATCACTGGTGGAAGCAGTCTTATGCGAATAAGCCAGAATGCGGCCCTTCGGGTCAAGCCTGTTCAGCAGCTTGTGATCTTTATCTGCGAAGTCAATCACGCGAGCCAGGCGATAGGGCTTCACCGCAATGGCGCCCAGGCCGAACACTCCGCAGATGGCAAGACAGACCGCAAGATAACGAATATCGACCCCGGCAATAAAAATGACCGCCAGAGTAGTGACCACCAGCACCACGGCGGTACCCAAATCAGCAATCGCCACGGCCACGGCCATGACAGAGATCACAACCGCGATAGGGCCCAGCGTATGCAGCCCGTTCATCGCGCCCAGGCGTCGTGACAGAAAAAAGGCCAGAAACAAAGCCAGCGCGGGTTTCGCCAGTTCGGAGGGCTGCAGCGAAAGAGGCCCGGCTTTCAGCCACCGGTGGCTGCTCGAATCGGTGACATAAACCACAACCAGCAGCAACATCACCACACCAAGGCAGGCAAAGGCCACTTTCGGATCATTCCATTGGCGGTAGTCGCGCTTCATCGCATAGAGCAGAAGCACGAATGACGCAATGGCCCAGCCTAACTGCCGGACGAAAAAATGCGTCGTATCTACGCCATACTTCAGTTCCGCCACAATGGACGACGCGCTGTACACCATCACCAGGCCGAAGCAAACCAGTACGGTAACGGTGAGGAACAGAATCCAGTCGGTTTGAAGACGTTGTGCCATTTAAGATTGTTTAAATCAATTCTGTCACTAAATGTTTAAAGATCTCGCCCCGCTCTTCGAAATTCAGAAATTGATCAAAACTGGCGCAGGCAGGCGCCAGCAGGACGATATCGCCGGCGGAGGCATGCGTTCGGGCATGCTGAACTGCCGCTTCCAGAGTGCCGCAATCCACCAGTTCCGTCGCACCTTCCAGCGCTGCCTGAATGAGCGGCGTGGCGGCTCCAATTAAAAGCGCAGCCTTCGCGCGTTCGTGCAAAGGCTCACGCAGCGGGGCATAGTTGCTGCCCTTGTCTTTGCCGCCGAGAATAATCCACAGATTCCCTGGAAATGCGTGTACGGCCTTCAGGGTCGCGTCTACATTCGTGGCTTTCGAGTCATTGAAATACAGAACGCCATCCAGTTCCCGGACAAACTCAAGCCGGTGTTCCACGCCGCCAAAAGATTCAACGGCTGGGCCAATCTCTTTCAGCTTCGCTCCCGCCAGATGCGCCAGCAGCGCCGCCGCCATCACATTTTCGACATTGTGCATACCCCGCAATTTAATCTGCGTGAGCGTCATGAAAGGTTTAGCGTTAAAGCAGATTTGCTCGCCATTTAGCCAAACACCTTGCGGCACCTTTTCCTTGACGCTGAACCAGAAGACTTGACCCTTTACATTTTCCGCATAGGCTCGGCAAGTCGGATCGTCATAATTGAGAACCGCGAAATCACGCGTGTCCTGCATCTCAAAAAGCCGCCCCTTGGCTGCGGCGTATGCCTCAAAAGTATGATGCCGGTCCAGGTGATCCGGGGTGACATTCAGGCAGGCGCCAATGGTGACACGGAAATGGTCAATCGATTCAAGTTGAAAACTGGAGAGTTCCAACACATTCCACTGGTCCTCCTTCGAAGTCTCCACCAGCGATGTCACGGGTGTGCCAATGTTGCCGCCCACCTGGCTGGGCACGCCACAGCTTTCCAGCAAGTGGCCCGTCAGCGCCGTTGTGGTGGTTTTGCCGTTCGACCCGGTAATGCCGATGATGGGTCCCAGCAAGAAATAGGAGGCCAGTTCCACTTCGCCAATGGTGGGTACACCGCGTTCGCGAGCCGCTACCAGCATGGGCAGATCAAAGGGAACTCCCGGCGAAAGCACAATGAAGTCAGGCTCCTGGCCGTCATGCGAAAGATTCGCTTCATCCTGGGCGACCACTTCCACATCCAGTTCGTCAAAGGCCGCTTGATCTTCCTCAGCCAGCGCCTCCAAATCCATGGCTCGCACAAACGCGCCCTGGTTCTGCAGCAGTTCGGCCGCGGCCTGCCCGGAACGCTTACCGCCAATAACAACCACGTAGCTATCAGTAAAGTCGAGCATTATCTTAGTTTCAATGTTGTCAGAGCGAACAGCGCCATGACCAGTCCGGCAATCCAGAAGCGCACAATCACCTTCGATTCAGACCATCCGAGAGCTTCGAAATGGTGATGAATCGGCGCCATCTTGAAAATCCGCTTGCCATTGCGGAGTTTGTAACTGCCCACCTGCAGAATCACCGAAAGTGCTTCTATAACGTAAATACCGCCGATAAAGATCAGCAGAATCTCCTGTTTGATCAGCACCGCGACAATCCCTAATCCACCGCCCAGCGCCAGCGAGCCGACGTCTCCCATGAAAACTTGCGCGGGATGGCAGTTATAGTAGAGGAACGCAAGGCTTGCTCCCACCATGGAGGCGCAAAAGATGGTGAGTTCCTGTGAATTCGGCAAACGCGCTAAATCCAGATATTGCGCGAAGTAAACGTTGCTGGTGAAATAAGTCAGCACCGTCATCGCGCCTGAGGCAATAATCATGAGCCCGATGGCCAGACCATCCAAGCCATCTGTGAGGTTGACGGCGTTCGAAGAACCCACCATGACAAAAACAATGAAGAAATAGAAAATAGCGAAGGCAAGCGGGTAGGTCCAGAAGTTCCGAGTAAGGCCATCAAGCAGTAAATCCGGATGGAACTGTTTGAAGAAAGGCACGTTGATGGCTGTGGAGTAGGCCTGGTTTGCGTGCAGCAGTAGCAAACAAAAACCGATAATCATGGCCACCAGCACCTGAGCCCAGAACTTCTGTTTGCTGGTCAAACCAAGATTGCGCTTCTTAGTCACTTTCGCCAGATCGTCAAAAAAGCCGATTGCGCCGAAGCCAACCAGGCCGAGCAGCGCAAGCCAGATGTACTGGTTATGCAGATCCGCCCACAATAACGTAGGAACGACAATGGAAGCGACAATCAGCAAGCCTCCCATAGTCGGCGTTCCCGCCTTCTTGCGATGAGACTGGGGACCGTCTTCGCGAATGTGTTGACCAAAACTCCACTCGCGAAGCTTGCGAATAAGCCACGGACCAGCAGCCAGGCCCATGGCGAGCGCGGTGAGATTGGCAAGCCCCACGCGAGTGGTGATGTATCCGAAAACGCGGAATGCCGGAATGTATTTGTGAAGAACTTGAAATAACAGCCAGTAAAGCATTAGGATTGTGCTTCCATCGCGGCCAGTGCGTGTTCCACATGTGTGCCGCGGGAGCCTTTAAACAGTATGGAGTCGCCCGCCTTCACAAATGTTCGTAAGTATTCGCCTGCCAGGTCCGGTGTTTCGAAGAACACAGCGCAGGTATTGGCGGCCGCTGCTTGTTCCACCATGGCGCTTGCGGCTCCGCTAATTCCGATAAGGATGTCGATGCCGCTAGCGGCAACGTATTCGCCCACCTCCCGATGAAGACGTTCCGACTCGACGCCAAGTTCAAGCATTTCGCCCAAAACTGCAATGCGCCGGGCACAATCCTCATTACGCAACACGTCCAGCATATGGCGAACCGCCTCCGGATTGGCGTTATAGGAATCGTTCAGGATAGTCGTGCCATTCCAGAGGTGACGCTCGCCGCGCATCTTGCCGGGAGCTAAGCCGGCCACAGCCTCCGTCAGTTGGGCCGCGCCAATACCAAAGACCTTCGCCGCGGCAATTCCGGCCAGGATATTCGAAACACTGTGCCGGCCGGTCAGGCGCGTGGAAAAACGCGTTCCCTCCACCGTAAACTCGGAGCCGGAAGACGTCAGCTTCACATCCTCAGCTCGGATCTCGGCATTTTCCGCCATTCCATATGTGAGGGAACGGCCGGAATGGACGCTCACAAACTTCGCTACCCGTTCATCATCGGCATTCAGAATCGCGGTGCCGTCAGGCGGCAGCGCTTCTATCAACTCCCGTTTGGCCGCCGCCACATCGTCAATCGATTTGAAATTCTCCACATGCGCGTACCCAACGTTCGTCACTACGCCTACATTCGGTCGCGCGATCTCACAAAGGTCACGAATTTCGCCCGCGTGGTTCATCCCCATTTCGAGGACCGCGAGCTCCGAATTCTCGGGTAGGCGCAAGATGCTCAACGGCAACCCTATATGGTTGTTGAAGTTTCCCACAGTTTTGCCGGTTCGAAAACGAACAGAAAGCAGCGCGGCAATAATGTCTTTGGTGCTGGTTTTGCCGGCGCTGCCGGTGACGGCAACAACTGGTTTAGCCCATTGCCGGCGAGCAAAAGAAGCCAATTGTTGCAATGCGAGCAAGGTATCAGCCACCAGCAAAACATTACCCTTCGCAGACACGGGCCGGCTCACCACAACGGCTGCGGCGCCCTTGGCAAGCACCGCGTCCACAAAATCATGGCCGTCGAAGTTCTCGCCGGGGAGGGCAAAGAAAATATCACCCGCTCCCGTACTTCGCGAATCAATGCTCCAATTGGCGGCACGCGTGGCAAGGGCGTCCGCATGATCGAATTTAGCTCTGGTAGCCTCGCAGATTTGGCCTAGAGAAAGTTCCATTTCAGCGGCAACCGCCTAGGCTTGTCGGAACTTGCTTCCCTTGGCTACGCTCCGCGAGTAGCCGAAGCCCCGCAAAACCCGGCGCGCCACTTCACGGTCATCGAAAGGAACCGGACCGTCACGCAGAATCTGATAGGTCTCGTGTCCCTTGCCGGCCAAGATCACGACATCGCCCGGCGCCGCATCCTCAATGGCCTTGCGAATAGCCCGCTCGCGGTCCGGTTCGGCAACGTGCGGTGTGTCAAAGCGTCGCACTCCCACCATGGCATCGTTCATGATAGCGAGTGGATCCTCGCTCCGCGGGTTATCTGACGTCAGCACGACAAAATCGCTCAGCTCAGCCGCCGCCATACCCATCAAGGGGCGCTTGGAGCGGTCGCGGTCTCCGCCGCATCCGAACAACGTAATAATGCGCTTTGCATTCATGTTGCGCGCGACAGAAATCACGTTTCGAAGCGCGTCATCTGTGTGTGCGTAATCCACCACCACCATAAACGGCTGGCCTTCTTCCACCCGTTCAAATCTCCCCGGTACTCTTTCCAACTTTTGTAACCCTTTCTGAATGTGCGCTTCACTCACGCCCAGCGTCATGGCGGCGGCGGCAGCTAGCAGAATGTTGTACACATTGATGTGCCCAACCAGCGGTGATTCCACCGTGAAGCGACCGGAGCCGTTAACAACGGCGAACCGCAGCCCGTCGAAAGAAGACTGAACATCTTCCGCCCTGACCCAGGCGCCGCCATTCGGAGGCTCGCGCTTGACGCCGTACCACAAAACCTCGGTTTCCGGGGCGAACTGCAGCGTGCGCACCTGTTCATCGTCCGCATTCACAACCGCGAAGCGCGGGGGAGGAGCGCTTCGCGGTTTGAACAGCAGTTGCTTTGCATCAAAATACGCTTCCATGGTCTGGTGATAATCCAGATGGTCGCGAGTGAAGTTCGTGTACGCCGCCGTATGAAAATTCATCGCAAAAATGCGGCCCAGATCCAGGGCGTGCGAGGAAGCTTCCAGCGTGGCATGCGTCCCGCCCATCTGCTCGAGTTCGGCAAACATGCGGAACAGGTCGAGCGATTCGGGCGTGGTGTTCACGGCGGGAAGTATGCGTCCGCCGAGTTGATATTCAATGGTGCCGATCAGAGCAGTGATCTTGCCTGCTGCTTGCAGCATCGCGTTGATCAAGGAAGTGCTGGTCGTCTTACCGTTCGTGCCCGTAACCCCGGTCAGCACCACACGTTCGTCGGGACGGTTATAGAAGTTCTTAGCGGCGAAGGCAAGCGCCTCCCGCCCCTGCTCCACTTGCAGCCAGGGACCATGGAAACCGCCGGGAATGGGCCGGTCGCTGACAATCGCGAGCGCTCCCTTTTGTATGGCCGAATTAGCGAACTGAGCGCCGTCCGTTTTAGCTCCGGAGAACGCAAAGAACAAATAACCGGGCTCCACTTTGCGGCTGTCATAGGCAATGCCCGCTACATCGCCGCCCAGCAATCCGGAATTGGCGCCCCGCAGTATCGGCACGCCATCCAACACATGGGAGAGACGCATCAGCGAGTGAACCTCACACTAATGCGCTCACCCGGCGTCAGGGCGCTGCCCGCTTCCGGCGTCTGCGCACGCGCCAGACCGCTGCCCAGCATATCCACGTCAAGGCCATCGGCAGCCGCCTCCGTCATCACGTCCCTCAGCGTCTTACCCACGAAGTTCGGAACCTTCGGCGCGTCGGGACCGGTTTCAGCCTGCGCTGGCGCGTCGCCGCCTTGCGCCTGCTTCATCTCGTCTTCCGTCAAGGGCCCGTCCGCCTCCGCCATCACCACATCGTCCTGGTCGGACGGCTGATTGGCTTTGTCTTTTAATTCCTGCTCGCGTTCCTTGGCAATCAGATCTTCAATCTGCTCCGGAACATCGGGAGCCACGCCCAGCCGCTGAAGAGCTGTCTGCATTACTTTCTCAAACACCGGTCCCGCCGCCGCGCCGCCGAAACCAGCTTCGCCCGTGGTGCCATTGACGGTCACCACAACCAGGACGCTGGGATTGTTCAGTGGCGCGAAGCCCATGAACGAAGCGTTGTATTTATGCGTGTAAATGCGATGAGCAAAATCGTAAATCTGAGCTGTTCCCGTTTTGCCCGCCAGTGCGTAACCAACAACATGCAATTGCGCCGCCGTCCCATGCGGCATCACCACCTTGTGCATCATGGCGCGCATAATCTCAACCGTCTTTGGCCGAAGTATCTGGACTGGAGCAGGCCTTTGCACATATTCGCGCGCTCCATCAGGCGTCTGACGCCACGCGAGTACATGCGGGTGAACCAGGTAGCCGCCGTTCGCAATCACACTGCCCATCTGCGCCAGTTGCAAAGAAGTGACGCTGATTTCATGGCCCATGGGTACCGAACCAATGGTGGTTGGCTGCCAGCGCTTCAGCGGCCGCACCAGACCCGGAGCCTCCGCCGGCAATTCCACCCCAGTACGCTGGCCGAAACCGAAGCGCCGGATGTACTGATACAGGTTTTGGTTGCCCACCTGCATGCCGATCTTGATCGCGCCGATGTTGCTGGACATCGCCAGCACATCACTGACTGAGAGAACACCGTGCGGATGCGAATCATGAATCACGCGGCTGAAGAGTTTGAATGCGCCATTGCTGCAGTTGATAGGCGATTCCGGCGTCAGGCTGGTTGTCTCCATCGCCGCTGAAACCGTCACTACCTTGAAGACCGATCCGGGTTCAAACGGCGCTACCGCAGCCAGGTCTTCCCTGCCCTTGGGCTTTTCACCCGGCAGCAGATGCTCATTCAGATCGTAGGTAGGATAGTTCTCGAGCGCCAGTATCTCGCCGGTCTTCGGATTCACAGCAACCAGGCTTCCGTGTTCGGCATGATTCTTCACCACCGCCTCGCGCAGAGCCTGTTGAGCCACATATTGCAGCTCGCGGTCAATCGTCAGTCCGATACTCTGGCCCTTTACCGGCGGCGTGACAATCTCCGTCTGATACGTCTTCGATTTCGCGTCACGTTCCACCCGCATCTCGCCGGGCGTTCCTGCCAAGACCAGGTTCAGCTTGCGTTCTACGCCCGCTACGCCCATGCCCACACTGTTTACATTCCCAATCACGTGCGCGGCCACTGCCCCGCCGGGATACTCACGAACGCTGCCTGGCCTGACTTCCATCCAGTCCAGATTCATGCCGCGAAAGGTGGCGGCTTCCTCATCCGAGACATGGTTGTCCACGACAAAAAATCCACTGTGATTGTGCGTGTCGGCGGCAGCTTCGATGGAAGCCTGGAGCCGGTGGGTATCCATGTTCAGAATGCGTGCGATCAGCGCCGCAGCCATCTCTTTGTTCGGGATGCGCCTGGGATTCACCACCAGAATATTGGAAGTGGAACTGATGGCAAGAAGGTTGCCGTTGCGGTCATAGATGGAGCCGCGCTGAGCAATCACGGGTTCCAGCTTTTCATGCTCACCGCGCGCTAACTTCACATATTGATCATGCGCCATCACCTGCAGGGTAAACAGACGGAAGCCGAGAATGAATGCCCATGCCAGCAACACCAGGCCAACAACAAGGGCCCGTTCCTGCGATTTGGTGAGAGTGGGAAGGGGTTCCATTTCTATGACAAGCCGTGGGACGACTCAGGACCGCATCAGTATTGCAAATTCGATCGGCCGCTTTCTCAAAGTCAGTGCTCGCGTAGAAGCGGTTACTTCTATTTGAACCTTGACCGTCAAAGAGCGGCCTTTTCTGCCCACACTGTGGACCCAGGTTGCATTCGGTCTAGTTTTCGCTTTGTGAACCCGGTACTGAGTTGCTGGCCAGGGCGGTTTTCTCGCCGCTATGCGCCGGCCCTTCCAAGGTCTGAATCTGCTGCGGCAAAGGCTCAGCCATCTTTAATGATTTAGCCAGCGAGCGCAAGTGCTCCGGAGTCAAAAGCTTGGCTTCCGCCATGTCCAGGCGCGCGCGTTCTTCCTGCAATCGGGACTGGTCAGCACGCAACTGCTGCAGCGTAAAGCCCGACATGATGTTGTAAGCGGTAGGAACAAGTCCGGCAATCACCAGCATGGCTGCAATGAATCCTGTCGCCATGGTATTGCTTCGCGCGCGCAGGGCAGCCGGGTCCGCCAAACGCACCACCGAACCGTTGTCGATGCGCTTCACAAACAGATAAACGTCTTCATTCGCCAGCGGCCGCAATCGCGGCGACTCGGTCCGGGTCCACACGGCGGGCGGAGCATCCGCCAGATCCCTCACGCCGACAAAACGATTTACAAATGTACCTAGTGACGCCATGTTTTTAAACTTCTCTTTTCCCGCTCAACCACTCACCAATGCTTAAATCCGCTCCAGCGCCCTCAGCTTTGCGCTCCGGGACGCCGCATTCTCAAAAACTTCCTGCTCTGAAGGCTTCACCACATGCTTGGTCAGAATTCTTACCCGCCCCCGCTTCGCCTCCGCCTGAAAAGCTTGCTTCACCTTGCGGTCTTCAGTGGACATAAAGGTCAACACCACAAACCTGCCGCCCGGCTTCAAAACTTCCGGCACAATCTCAAGCAGCCTGTCCAATTCCTCAAACTCACCATTCACCTTTAGCCGCAGCGCCATAAACGTCTGCGTCGCCGGGTGGATTCTCCCCGTTCGCGGCACGGCTGCTTCCACCACTTGAGCCAAACGGCCGGTAGTCAGAATAGGCCGCGCGCGAACGATTGCTCTGGAGATTCTTCGCGACCTCCTTTCTTCGCCGTACTGGTAAATCAGATCAGCGAGATCCTTTTCGGACAATTCGTTCACGTAGTTAGCGGCTGTGATCTCGTCGTGGCGGTTCATCCGCATGTCAAGAGGTCCATCCTCCATCAGCGAAAAGCCACGCTCAGCGCTTGCCAGTTGATACCGGCTCACACCCAAATCAGCCAGCACGCCGTCTACCCTCGCTTCGCCTTCCGCTAACGCCTCAGGCAACTGCGAAAACCGCCCGTGGAAGTATTGAATCCGCTCGGAAAACTCCGCCGTATTCCGGCGCGCCATTTCCAGCGATTCGGCGTCCCGGTCGCAGGCGATGACTCGCCCGCCCCCAAGCCGCTCGGCAATGGCCCGGGTGTGTCCACCCAAACCTGCCGTCACATCCACATAAATCCCACCGGGCCGAATCGCCAGATATTCCAACGATTCGGCCATTAAAACCGAATAATGCCTTGGATCGGAAGCGTCCCCGGCCGTCTGCATTGAACTTTTACAAGCCCTTGACTTGCAGCGCCTTCAGTTTGAAATCCAGGTTCGCCTTGGCCGCTTCCAACCTTCGTTCATGCTCCTGACCGCTAACCAGCTTCAGATGTCCCTGATACCAGCGCAGCCGAGCTTCATCTTTCTCCAACCCAAGCTCTTTCCTCAAATCACCCGGCAGCGTCAACCGGCCCTGCTGATCCAACTCGTCATCTTTGCCGTAATTGGACGCAATCATTGCCAAGTCCTGCCTGAGCGCAAAATCCTCCCCCGGCTCCTCCAAGAGCTTTTCTGTTCTTCTCCACACAGAAAGGGGGTAGATTCTGACTTCTTTTACATCTAAAGTGGTTATGAAGACCTTGTTTTCGCCTAAACCTTGCAAATACTCCGTGATAGCCGCTGGAAGCTTAAGTCTTCCCTTATCATCAATGGACACCTTGAACACCCCGCGTGGGGCGTCCGGGGTAGCATTTGATGCTCCGGGCTGACCATTCTCTTCCAATTTAGTCCATTTTGGTCCACTGTGGACCACTGGTTTGATGTTTGCATGGAGGCGACAGGAAATCAATACTTTTCTGTAAGGAATTTCCTGTAAGTTGTTGTATTCGCCTTTCTTACGCTTTACGGCGAATAGATCCGCACGTAGGTATTCTCAATGAGCACCTGCGAGTGGTGTTGGGTAAGTCTTTATCGTCGCCGCGCGAACAAAAACCCGGCTAAACAAGTGCTAAGAAGTAAGGCGCCTATCGCCCAACGATGATCGGGATAGGGGATGAATCGCGTACCACCATGGGTGATTTCCAACACCCCGGCGGGGAAAGCACGCACTCCCCCGCCGCCTCCTCCGCCGGCGCTCGGCTCTTCAACCGACACGCCGCCGCGCTCGCGCGGTTTCTCGCCGCCGCCGCCCCCGAAGCCGAATGCAATCTTGGCGATTGGAACTACTGTCTTGCCTTCGCCATGTATCGGTTCACCGAATACCGAACGAACCGTCGCTGCCGAGCCTAAAGACTCGGCGATTTGCCGAAGCATCTCTGTGGTGTTCATGAAATGAACTTACGACAATTTGCTGGCCACGACTTAGAAGATGTACGCCAACCCCAGATCGACATGATCCCCGCGTTCGTTCGCGGCGAGCTGATTCCGGTAATCAGTCAGAATGCGCCTATATTCTAAGGAGAGGCTGATGTTCCGAGTCATCCGGTCAATCACGTTTGCCATATACTGCTGGTTCCGTGACCGGCTGCCGGGCAAAATCTTGGAATCGTCAGGCTGATCAATCCCATAGGCCAGGTTCGTCTGCCACTTCTTCGTCCAGTTCATCTGCACCTGTGCCCAGCCGCCGCGGCTGACCACACCTCTGGCTCCCGCTGTACCGACCGCTCCGATCGCTTCTCCCGAAGCAACACTATAGATGCCGAGCGCGTTACCTTCGTACGCTTCTCCTGTGATGGCCAGCAACTTGGTGAGCGGCAGCGAATAATCCAGCGCCACGCCCCACGAATTGAGAGGTACTTCAACGGGCTTCGTGCCGATAACGCCGGCGTTCTTGCCACGATCATAATGACCGCTGAAGCCGAGCGCGTAATTGCGATCGTTATGGTTCTTGACAAACGCGAGCCGGCTTTCCATCGACGGCATACGCCCGCGCTCTCCCAGGCCCGGCTGTCGAGCCACCACCACGGCAGTGGTTGAGTTATCGCCCATATTCGGATCCAAAGCCGCCAGTTGCCAAAGCAGATTATTGCCACTTGCATTCGTTGTCTTTGCTTCCAGACGCACCTGAGGAGCGCGAATCCAGGCGTTGCCGGTGGCCGTGAATTCAGGAATTCCAAATTCGTTTAGACTCGTCGGGTTCAGCGGCGCAAATACTGACCAATCCTGGCCGCCCTCAATGGCGAAATGCTTCCAATCCACTCGGCCGTATGCCAATCGCAAGCGGAACAGATCGAAATGCGCCCCATTAGAATACGGCGCTTCGCCGCCCATCAAATCAAATTCGAAATCACCGGATAACCTGCCGCCCAGCGCTTCAACAGGATCAAGAGTGAGCCCAAGCCGGGTCTGTCGCGCCGTAGCATAGAAATTTTTATCGCCGCCCGCAGGATCGCTGCCCTGCTTGCTGGCAATCATCGGCAGGTCTTCAATATTGAAGTCCGCAGTGTTGTAGCCCGCCGTCATAAGAAGCTCGCCGTAAAGCGAAACCGGAACGCCCTTCTTCGTGGTCAGCGGTATTTGAAGTGTTGGCCCGCCGGCACTCTCGGCCTTTGCAGCTTCTGCTTTTGCAAGTTCAGGCATCCCAGCGGAAACCGGCGCGATCGAAAGCTTCGCCAGATCGCCGGCGTCCAGTACGCCCTTACTTTTCAGAATTCCGGCCAACATAGCCAGACGCGCGCTCTGATCGGCCGCTTGCACGGAACTAAACTCAGCCTGCGAGATCGTTCCCTTCCCGGAAAGTATGCGCGCCAACGTCAAGGTGGCATCGTCCTGGGCCCGCAATAGACGGCAAGTAATGAACGCAACGTAAAACAACGAGCAGAAAAACTTCATTAACAGTGAATGGTAACGGATAGCTGATAGTCCACCATCAATCGGAGGGTTGAAATCGACGTGAACACTGTCAGTATTCTCGCGATCGGGCCGCAGCCGCTTTAGCCGTTTACTTCTTCTGGTAAAGCATCATTGGTTCCGCAGGTGAGCATTCCACTAAAAGCGAATGCTCACCCGGCGGACCCTGTTAACGTCAAATAGACCTTGCTCTTCCAACTAGAAGCTCTCCGGTTGACCTTCCTGGCCGTCGAATCCATCCATTTCACCGAGGGCAAATCCGCCAACATCCTTCGCGGCGCATTCGGAACTATCTTTCGCCGGATCGCGTGCCGCCCTCAATGCCTTTCTGTCTATAGCTGTGAACAACGAGCCACCTGTCCTTACGCCCGCATCTTCGAGCCGGCCGCCATCATGCCAGGTCCCAGCGGACTCGCCGACTGGCCTCGACCCTTCGTCTTCCGCGCCACGCATCTAGATGATCAAACCTTCGCCGCCGGTCAGCAGTTTTACTTCGATCTGAACCTGTTTGACATCACCTCAACCACCCTCGCCTACTTCATCTTGACGTTCGCTCAACTCGCTTCCGACGGTCTCGGCACGGGCCGTCGCAAAGTCGAGCTCGCCTCGGTCAACCGCCTCAATCAACTGGGCGAACCGGCTGCGCCCCTTTACGAAAATGGCTCAATCAAAACTCAGCCCGCCCAAACACCGCTGACGCTAGACCTTACGCCCCCCCTCGACAGAGTCTCCAGCCTGAGCCTTGGCTTTGTCACACCCACCGAGCTAAAAAGCGGCCAGCAACTGGCGTCGCGCCCCGATTTCGCCATCGTCGTCGCCCGTGCCCGCGACCGCATCAGCACGCTTCGGGAACTCTATGGCCCCGGGCCGCTCTCCATCGATTTCCGCCAATTCGGAGAACGCGCCGCCCTCATCAAAATGACTCGCTACGATCTCAAATCAGTGGAGATTCAACGCCGCAGCACCAGGACCGGCCAAACCCATTCCCTGGGAGGCTTTACCGGAGAGGCTGACTACGAAGGGGATCTGACCGAGTTCATGCCGTACCTCAACGCCGCCCAATGGACCGGCATCGGCCGCCAAACAGTGTGGGGCAAAGGTCAAATAAAGATTTCACGATTCTCTTGAACTGAAATTCTGGAACTTTTCTATGCCGCGCCGTAATACATATCGAGAACGGCTTTTGATTAGCGATAGCGAGTTATTAAGACTAACGGCCAAAGGCGACGAAGCCGCCTTCCTTTCGCTTTACCAGCGCCACCAGGGTTCCATCTTCCGTTTCGCACTTCATATGTCTGGCGCGATTGAGACTGCCGAGGAGATCGTGCAGGAGGTATTTCTTTCCATTCTGTCCTCACCGAAAGGATTTGTAGAATCGAACGGCAGCTTGCAGGGTTATCTGATCGGGGCAGCCCGAAATCTGATCCGTAACCGCCTGAACTCGAACCGGCGCTTCCAGGAAGCCGACGGGGATCCTGCCAGCAGCATCGAGCTAACCGATGAGCTGACCAAACAGGAGCACTTACGGGATCTTCGAACAGCAATCTTGAGCTTGCCCGCCAACTATCGCGAAGTGGTGGTGTTGTGTGACCTGGAAGGGCTTGACTATGCAACAGTGGCGGAACGTCTCGGGTGTCCCGTTGGGACCGTGCGGTCGCGCCTCCATCGCGCTCGCTCCATTTTGAGCGCAAAATTACAAAAGCACATGAAATGCGTAGTATGAATAACGACCTTGACCTGACAAACCACCTGCGCCGGCTAGCCTCCACGCTTCCCAGCGAAGCACGCGGAAGCGTAGAACAGAATCTGCTCACCGCTTTTCGCGCGCGTCACCCGAGACGCACTCCACTGCTCTACATCGCTGCCGCTGCGCTGGTTTGTATTGCCGCTCTGGCCGGCCTGATGTTCCATAAGCCAGCCGCTGTGGCCGGCCGTATTTATAACGCCCCGGGCTTTGTCGCGCTGCCCTATTCAGAAAGTGGCGTACCCATGGAGTCCGCCGTTGTCATCCGCGTGCAAATGCGCTCTTCCGAGCTCACTTCCCTCGGCGTCCCTATGCCCGCAGTCCCACCGGGCGACAAGTTTAAAGCCGATCTTTTGGTCGGGCAGGACGGCGTTCCCCGCGCCGTCCGGCTAGTCCGATGAATTTCACAAGGAGAAACCATGCTAAAACTCACTCTGATCACGGGTCTATGCGCCTCCGCCGCATTCACCCAAACAACCACAGCACCCAAAGATCTCTTCTTTCAGAAGCAGATCATTACCATTGCCGGCGAAAACCCAATTGGCCCAATCGGCATCACCGCGGCCATGGCGGGTTCACTATCGAACGTTCCCGGCGCGCCTTACTGGGCGCAGGCAGTGACCCAGCGTGTTCAGAATCTGGCCGATGGTAACCGCATCACACAGACAACCACGAACAGCGTGGCTCGGGATAGCAAAGGCCGTGTTTATCATGAGGAGTCTCTTCCGAATTTCGGCAACACCGGCGCTGAACCACCGCATCTGATCCTGATTGATGATCCTGTGGCTGGCGTGCACTTCACTCTCGACTCCAACTCCAAGACAGCCATGAAAATGCCGTCTACCCAGACGAAAAAAGCTGCCGAAGCAGCGGCTCTCTCCGGTCCACAAATAACCGGAGACAAAATGCTGTTCAATTTTTCGGGCCCCGGGCCGGATATCAAGATTGTGACGGGCAACGCCACCAAATTGACTGACGAGACTAAGGCGGCGCGAACAGACTTAGGCACTCAGACGATTGAGGGCGTTGTCGCCAAAGGCACACGGATCACCCGCACCATCCCGTCCGGAGAAATGGGAAATGATCTGCCTCTTGTGATTACCACCGAGACCTGGTACTCGCCGGACCTCAAGTTACTCATCATGAGTAAGAGCAGTGATCCGCGAATGGGTGAAACCACCTATAAACTGACCAATATCTCTCGTGCCGAGCCCGACCCGGCGCTCTTCCAAATCCCCGCCGATTACACCGTCAAAGAGGGCGCGAACGAAGTTTTCGTCTACAAGACCGCGGACAAGCAATAGTCAAACGCACAGCCCGTTGGGAGGGTCTATGCCAGCGCCTTAGGCACAGCCCCTTCCCATCGCCCTTGCGCCTTTAAAATAAGTTCAACTACTTCGCGAGCAGCCCCGCGGCCACCTAACCGTTGTGTGGTGTAGTGACAAACAGCTTTCAACTCAGGCGCGCCATCAGCCACGCAAACCGCCAGGCCGGCGCGTTGCGCTAGCGGCATATCTGGCAAATCATCTCCCAGATATGCCGCTTCTTCCTCTGAAACACCCGCCTTCTCCAAACACTCTTCAAATGCCTGCGTCTTACTGGCCTGTCCAAGATAAACAAACGTAACTTTGAGTTCAGCAGCGCGCTTTGCGACGGCCGGCGAACGGCGCCCCGTGATGAAACCGGTCTGAATACCCATTGTGTGCGCCAGCGAAAGCCCCTGTCCGTCCTGCGCATTGAACACTTTCATCTCAGAAACCGCGGCGGTCCCACCGCCATCGTCCGACGTGCTGGAAATCAGGCAGACTCCGCCGTCCGTGAGAGTGCCATCGACATCCATTAGGAAAAGCTTGATTTTTCGAGCGCGCGCCAAAACATCCGGCGAGGGGAGAGCAGCAAGTGAAACGTCAGACATGAAGCGATGGTAGCTTGTTCGCCCACACCGTTGGCGACTGGCCAGGCTTAACTAAAATGGCCTCGTAGTATTGGAAATCAAACAACTTCGTTCCTTCATAGCAGTCGCGCACTATCTCAACTTCAGCCGGGCCGCCGCCAAGGCGCGTGTTCAAAACATCGCCTCCGGTCATGCCGGACACTGGAAGATCGCTTTTGTCGCCTCCGCCGCACCCCAACTGGTTCTCGCAATAGTTTTGGCGGTTCGCGAAAAATATACTGGCGTCACTCCTGAACTGAAGAACCTGCCAACCGTCCTGCAAGTGGACGCTCTCCATTCCCACTCCATTGATTTGGGCTTCGTACGCCTGCCCTTGTCAGCCACGGGTCTCTCCATCACGCCGGTTCATGAGGAACCATTCGCCATTGTCATTTCAAAGAGTCACACAGGCTGGCGCGCGAAAAGACCCTCACGGTGGCCCATCTGGCCCGCGAGCCCTTCGTCGCTTACTGGAAAAGGTGGACCCCGGAGTTCGATCAAACCTGGGCCGCCCTATGCCGCAAAGCTGGTTTCACCCCCGTCATGTTCAGGAAAAGGCCGAGATGGACACCGCACTCGCCCTGGTCGCTGCTGGAATGGGCGTGGCTATCTTGCCGCAGGGTGTCGCCAACCGTCCCGGCAGCGCTCAAGGTCACCAGCCTGTCGGATGAAAAGATCCGCTCGCAAATTGACTTAGCCGTGACACGAGACGACATCAATCCGCTCGCAGCCAACCTGATCGCTATCGCAAAAAAGCTCGGACCCGCGTGCAAATGACTCATTCGTCAAGCCGATCACAATATTCCGAACTTACGCCGGGACTGATTACATCAGTTTCCTCATCATTAATATTGAAGGTTTGATAAAAGCAAAGGCGGGATAACATGATTTCGAAAACCTCTGGTGACAAAGCTGAACCGGCCCTGCCACGCCGCTCATTTCTAGGCGCAGCCGCGGCAGCACTGAGCACTACAGTCGCTCTGGCGCCTCACGCATCCGCGCAGACCAAAGCAGAAGTCCGCAAGGGCGAAGCAAACCATTCCGCCAGTAACCCCGGTCCGGTAAACAAAGCGCTGCAAGGCGAAAACAGCAGCAGTAATCTTCCGCCCGAAACCGACCACGGAGATGTTCCACCCTTCTGGTTCTCGTTCGAACTGGCGCATCGGCGGGTCGAGGATGGCGGCTGGACCCGCCAGGTGACCCAGAAAGACTTGCCGGATTCGCAGGATCTCGCGGGCGTCAACATGCGCTTAACCGCCGGCAGCTACCGCGAACTGCATTGGCACGTCGCCAACGAATGGGCCTACATGCTTTATGGCTCAGCCCGCATCACCGTCTTGAACCCGGACGGCACCATCTTCATAGACGACGTGGAGTCCGGCGATTTATGGTATTTTCCAGCCGGCTATCCGCATTCGATCCAAGGCCTGGGGCCGGACGGCTGTGAGTTCCTTTTGGTCTTCGACCAGGGCACATTCTCCGAATATCAAACCTTCCTTCTCTCGGACTGGCTGGCGCTCACGCCCCAGGAAATACTGCAGCGAAACATGAACCTGCCCGCCGAAGCCATCCGGAAGCTGCCCGAGCACGAAGAGTACATCTTCCCCGGAACCGTTCCGGGGCCGCTGGAGGACGATAAGCAAGCGGTCGGCGGCGAAGCGGTGGCGTCCAAGGTCTCGTACAAGTTTCGAATGCGAGCGATGAAGCCTTCCTTTGAAGACGCCAGCGGATCGGTTCGCATCGTGGATTCGTCCATCTTTCCTGCGTCTAAATCAATCGCGTCCGCACTGGTCATCGTGAAGCCTGGAGGCCTGCGAGAACTCCACTGGCACCCGAACGCATCCGAGTGGCAATACTGGATTCAAGGCTCCGGACGCATGACCGTCTTCGCCTCTAGCGGCAAAGCGCGCACCATGAACTTCCACGCCAACGACGTCGGCTTCGTGCCACCCGTCTCCGGCCACTACATCGAAAACACCGGCACGGAAGACATGGTCTTCTTGGAAATGTTCAAAAGTCCGGCTTACGCTGACGTGTCTCTGAACCAATGGCTGCGCCGCCTCCCGGTGCAAATGACGCAAGAGCATCTTCATCTGACGAAAGAAGAGATCAGTCGAATACCAGACAATAAAGCTCCGGTGCGTAGCTGAATCAAGGGTCGCACTCACCATCGTTAACTTAAGACCCTTGTTTCCGAATGGCCGCCAACGTTCTCCTAGCAGGGCATAGTCGCTGGACTGGCGATGCCAGGTCCCCAGGGAAGGAGTGTTCCCGGAAAGCGCCCGCGGCTAAAACTCTGGGCGCTACTATAAACCGATGACGGAACGGCGCCCCTTCTGCCTGCGTTGCACTTCAGTCGAACTCGTTGCTTCTGGACCCTCCGTATCCAAGATCGAATTCTTTGATTGTCCTGCTTGTCAGAGGCGCTACGCGCGAAAACCAGGTAAGTCAATGACTTTTAGATGGTTGCACCCGATCTCGCTGGTACTTTACGGGATACTCTTCGATGGCAAGCTCAAGGAACGTGCCCGTTCCCTGCTGGAAGCTGCTCAGCAGCCACCAAACCAACCCGAAGAGACCCGGCGGATGATCGATGAGATCGAGCTAGAGCTCACACAACCTACCCAAAAAGTGCGAGACATCCTCGACAATCCCCAAACGGAAAAACGTGTCGTCAGTTCCTCCGAGAGTATGTAGCGAGGGTTCGCACTGCGCTGGGGGATACTGACGGCGCGTTGCCGGTTAGTGGACGGGGGGTCGGCAAGCCGTACATTGCCGCCCCGAGGCGTTCAGTCTATGCGTCGATGCTTTCTCGATCTGCAACTTCCTTGATCAGCTTGTCGCGACGCTGCAGCAGGGCTGTCATGCACTTCTTGAGATAAAGAAGGCCAAGCGGTGAATCAAAATCAACGACATCTCGCATTCCCGTAGGCAGGGTAAGGGTTCAACCAGGATGAGAATCTTCCGATCCTCCGAGTAGCACCTGATCGAGAAGCAATCCCTTACCAACTACACTTGATTAAGGCTCATATACCCTGTCTGCTGGCACTATTTCAGGACGCTGTGCGACACCGAAGCCATATTGACCGTATGGCGTGAGCGGAATTACGGATGCCATTACGTCTCACTTTCCCGTTCCTATTCGTGTGTCTGGCATGGCTCGGCGGATGCAATCATAAACAAGATGCAAGGCAGAGGGAGGCTAGCGTGGTCATCTTTCGCGGCGCGGACGACCGGATTCTTACGATGGACGATCTACGCGGAGCAACCGGGGTGTTTCGCTGGGAATTAGTCGGTAAAACAGACGTGCCCGCGGAGGCTGAATTGTTGCACGAACAGGGGCGGCAGGCTGGCGGGGCGGGCGATTACCGCAAGGCTCTCACCCTCTTCCAGCGGGCCTCAAATCTCGCGCCCCTGTGGCCGTATCCGGCTTATGACACGGCCTATACTTTTTTATTGATGGAGGAAACCGATAACGCAAGGAAGTATTATCGGAAGACGGTAGACTTGGCGCCGCGCGGGTTCTTCACCGCGATTACTGCCCTCGACACGCTTGAGCGGGAGCAGAAGGGGGATCTTCCAATAGGCACGTACCTCGCGTACCTATCCTTAGAGTGGATGGACGAGCCCGGGGAAAAGGCAAAGCTAGTGCGCAAGATGGTAACGCGGTTTCCTCGCTTCGCGCCCGCATGGAAGGATTTCGCAAAAACGTTGGACACTGACGCAGAGCAGCTCGCGGCGATCGAAAGAGGTCTGGCGGCGAATCCCGATCCTGAAACGAAAGGAATGCTCCTGATCAACAAGGCCTTGGTACTGAACAGCGAGGGAGACCATAGCGGCGCCATCAAGTTGCTAGGGGAGTTGGCCCTCGATCCCGAGTCGACATACGGCACCGAGCATTTGGCGAAGGCGACCTTAGCGATGGTGGCCACGAAAACGCAGTAGCCCTGCTAGTACGACAAGCGAGGTCTCCAGCGCGCTTCAAGGAAGCGCGACGGCGGTTTCGATGGCCGGCCCATTTTTGTTCCGGACCAGTCGTCGGGCGCTCGTAGAGTGCTGGCTGGAAAGACGTTAGATGAAGCTTGCCACCATATGTCCGTAGAACGGGCCGGTGTTGCCTCTGAATCCGCCGACATTTCAGGCCGGTGATGTCAATTAGCGGAACGCCGACAGAAAGTCAAAGTGGATGCAGTAAACGCTAAGACGTTTTTCGCGATGTATCCACATCAGGGGCGCTACCAACGAGAGCCAATCGGTCACCGAGAGATTACGTGCGTAAAGCCGACACCGACTGGCGCGTGACCGAGACCACGGTAATGTCATCTTCCTGTCCGATCTGCTCCGCCGCTCGGGCTATCTCTGAAACGGACCGCGTTGCCATCTTCTGTGCGCGCTCGAACCCGAGCAGATTGCGTTTGTTGTCGCGTGCTTCTAGAACTCCATCCGACATCCACACGATGCGGTCGCCCGGTTGTAAAGTGATGCCCGTTTCCTCCCACGCCGTGTCGCGGACAACACCGAGCGGCAGACCTGGCAGCGGCTCCATTTCCACTCCATTCCGATACGGGGCAAGATGCCCGGCATTCGCAATGGTCAGTGCGCCGTCTGGCGCAAAGAGAGCACAGCAGCACGTGGTGAAGCCGCCTTCGCTCTCGTCGGCCAAAACAGAGTTAATCTCCCGCAGAACTTCCGCTGGCTCATCTGAGTTTCTATTCCGTAATGCACCGACGATTACCGAGACGAGGAGCGCAGCCTTCATCCCTTTACCGCTGACATCGCCAACTACGACGAGAAGCGAATCGTTCACCGCCGAAAAGAACTGGAAAAAATCACCCCCGACCTCGGTTGCGGGATGATACGCCGCGTCCACCTGAAAACCTGGCACTTGAACCAGTCGGGACGGCAGCAGCATTTCCTGGACATGCCGGGCCGCCTCCATTTCACCCTGCAGCCGCACCCGTTCATCGCGAACCCGCTGGTTGGTCTTGTGAATCTGCATCGCCATGGCCGGGATCGTCAGCAGAAGAGCTAGGCTGCGGTATGTGACGGAAAACCCAGCGGGATGGAAGGTGAAGTCCATCAAAGGATGATGTAACCAGAGGATGCTCAAAGCGGTCACCGTAGCGGCAACCAGCGCACAGCCATACAATATGCTGGCGACTAAAACCATTCCTGCACCTTCTGTACCTTTGCGCATTTCCATCCACGCAAGGGCTACTGGTGTAATGAGGGCGAAGCTTGAGGCCACCCAATAGACGGAGATCGAAGGACCGGTTGTGAGGTACGGCATCAGACCGGACGCCAAAAAGACACTAATGACGATACAGTAAACCGCAAGCAAGCCGAATATTGCCTCAATGACGCGGAGGGCGCGCGGTATGGGACGACGGAAAAGTGAGTAAGCGAATTCCATCCAGGCGATAGGGCCGAACGCAACGGATACACCGGTGAGCGGGTAAACCGTTCCGAGCGATAGCGGGATCGGCCCCAAGCTGAGAAACTGGAGAATCAGACTGCTAAGCGCATCGGCAACGAGGAGCGCGCCCAGCCAGCGGAAGGCCGCTCCTTGCGAAATCGAAGGAGGCAGCAGGAGGAAGTAGAGGCCGGCGAGCAGGATGGCGCAGTGGATGAACATCTGCGGAGCAGCCGGGTAAACCTGATCGCCTATCAGCGCCTTTGCAGTCTCGTTGAGGAGGGCTGCATTTCCGAACCGATTATCATGAGGCCGTAACCTTCGAAGAAAACGACGGAGATAAAGAAGGTCCGAAGCGCGCAGCGCGACAGTGTGATCGCCTGAAACCCCTAGACCGCCGGGTAGACGAAATATCTGCCAACGCGGCACAAACCATGTGCCGCTTGGCTGTCCGTCGGGAGCGGGTCGGCCGAAATTCCCGATTCGTTCGCCGTCCCAGTACAGTTCGTACGAATCAGAAATGGGACCGAGGAGTAACGCGGGATCGTCGACTGACCCTGTTCGGAGGTGAAAACGAATCCAGTAAATACTGGAGGTTTGCGGTGGCCGGCCAGTCGGCGGCAGGACCGGCCATTTCGAATCGTCAAACCCGGGGGCGGCCCAATGCGGATCATCTCCCTCCTGCCAGCGCCAGACGCCGTTCAGTTCGGCGATCCAGGGACCGGATGTCGCGTTGCTGATTGCGTCTGCTGCGAACGCGCCAAGCGCGAGCAATGAGAGAATCGCGAGTTTACGCCGCATACACCGGCACCGGCTGACGGGTGTCCGAGACCACCGTAATGTCGTCTTCCTGTCCGAATTGCTGAGCCACTCGGGCGATCTCAGAAGCAGACCGCGTCGAGAGTTCCTGTGCACGCTGGAACCCCAGCAGATCGGCCTTGCCGTTCCGTGCCTCGATCACACCATCGGACACCCAGAGCACACGATCTCCGGGCTCTAGCTTAATACGCAGATCTGTCCAGTGCGCATCGGAATCGATTCCGAGGGGAAGACCAGGTGGAACCGCAACTTCTTCTCCGTTGCGGTAGGGAGCGAGATGCCCCGCATTGGCGATTATCAAAGAGCCGTCGGCTGTAAATAGAGCGCAGGAACAAGTTGTAAATCCGCCTTGGCTGCGGCTCGCCAAAACCGAATTGAGTTCGCTCAAAAGCTCGACGGGTGCGTCTGAGCTGCGATTCTGAAGTGCGCCGACAATCACCGAAACTACTAAGGCCGCCTTCATGCCTTTGCCGCTGACGTCACCAACGATGAGGAGAAGCGAATTGTTCGAGGCAGAAAAGAGCTGGAAGAAATCGCCGCCGACCTCGTTCGCTGGCTGATAGCTCGCATCGATTTCGAACCCTGGGACGTTGATGGATTGAGACGGAACCAAAAGCTCTTGCACGTGCCGCGCCGCGTCCATTTCACCTCGCAACCGCTCCTGCTCATCGCGAAAGCGTTGATTTATCTTATGGATCTGCATAGCCATGGCGGGTACCAGGATCAGAAGTGCCGCGTCAAGATACCACAAAGAAAAGCCAGCTAAGTCGAATGCGCTGGGGATCCCAGCTCCGTAAAAGATATCCGCTATCGCAATCAGACAAGCGATTGCGTATCCGAAAAAGATCGCCAAAACGACCCGCGCCCCCGACGTACGTTTTCGCGCCTCCTCCGCCGCCACAGCCAGCGGAGGAACAAGGCCAAGAACAAAGGTCCAAGCAGCGACAGATCCGACCATCGGCAGCATCTGAAGAATCGCATTTGCCGCCCACATCAGGAGTAAGATCTCAAGGCCACGGACTGCCCAGGGCACGCGACATAGAAAAAGAGAGTACGCGAACTCAATCCAGAAGACTGGCCCGAGGCAAACGAACATCCAGGTGAACCTGCCCACCACTTCGGCGGATAAAACCAACGGCCCGAAATTCACATAAAACTCGTCGAGGTCAACCAAGGCCCGAGCAATCAGAAACGCTCCTAGCCATCGAAAAACTCCGCCTTGCGCAACCGACGGCGGCAACAGCAAAAAATAGAAACCAGCCAACAAGATAGTGAACGCAACTAATAACTGCAAAAGGAGAGATCGGAAGTCCCGACTAAAAAGGGCGGTTTGAACCTCCTCGAGGGATATACGCTCTCCAAATCTGTTGTCGACCGGCAGGACGCGACCTAACCTGGCGCCCGGGTACGCGACGTTGCATCCCCGCAGAGCGAGACTATGTTGCCCGTCGCCCGCCTCAGAATTTGCCAATGGGAATATCTGCCAACGTGGCACGAACAACCGAGTACACGGCAGGCCGAAATTGCCGAGCCGTTTTCCGTCCCAGTAAAGCTCGTATGCAGAGGCGATCGGACCAAGCAGAAGAGCGGGGCTAGAAAGTCCGCCGATGCGGACCTGAAGTCGCAACCAATAAATTCCAGCAGTTTGCGGCGGCGGACCTGGTGTCTTAAGGTCCAGCCACTTCGAATCGTCGAACGACGGCGCAGCCCACCGCACATCATCTCCCCCGTGCCAACGCCAAACACCGTTCAACTCAGCCGTCCACGGCCCCGATGTAGCATCGGAGATCTTGGATTGTGCCAAGATATCCAGCGCGAGGCAGGCGAGAATCGCGAGTTTACGCCGCATACACCGGCACCGGCTGATGGGTAACCGAGACCACCGTAATGTCATCTTCCTGTCCGAATTGGCGCGCAGCCCGGGCGATCTCAGAAGCAGACCGCGTCGCCAGTTCCTGTGCACGCTGAAACCCCAACAGATCGCCCTTGCCGTTCCGTGCCTCGATCACGCCATCTGACATCCAGAGCACACGATCTCCGGGCTCTAGCTCAATACGATGTTCTGTCCAGTTCGCATCGGCGTTGATTCCGAGGGGAAGGCCCGGCGGAACCGCAACTTCTTCTCCGTTGCGGTAGGGAGCGAGATGCCCGGCATTGGCGATGGTCAGGGAGCCCTCCGGTGTGAACAGAGCGCAAGAGCAAGTTGTAAATCCGCCTTCGCTGCGGCCCAGAAGCGCGGCATTTAGTTCGGCGAGTACGGTTGCAGGCCGAGCCGATTTGCGATTCTGCAGCGCGCCGACAATTAGCGAAACGAGCAGGGCAGCTTTCATTCCTTTGCCGCTGACATCACCTACAACGACGAGCAGCGAATCGCTGGAAGCTGGAAAGAGTTCAAAGAAGTCGCCGCCGACCTCGTTCGCTGGCTGATAGCTTACGTCGATTTCGAACCCTGGGGCCTGGACGAGCCGGGATGGAAGCAGAAACTCCTGCACATGCCGCGCTGCCTCCATCTCGCCGTGTAAACGTTCGCGCTCATCGCGGAAGCGCAGGTTACTCCTGTGAATCTGAATCGTGATTCCTGGCACCCATAGCAGGAAAATCAGATCCCAGGACAACAGCCAGGATCCGGCAATGTTGATCTGTGTTTTCAGTAACCAAACGTGGTAGAAGGCGGAAAGGTCAGCAAGTGAGTTGTATAGAGTCGTGGCGCCGAAAATAGCAATAAGGACCAGAGTGAATCCCGCATCCGCAGTGCGTCTCCGGAACTCCGAGCTCGCGAGCGCGACAGCGACAGCGGGAGGAATCAAGATTAATACGTCCCTGGCGAACCACGCTGAGTAAGGGATTGGCCAAGGCGCAGCCAAAGTTGCGATTAAGCACTCCAAACAGCGAATGGGCATCGGAACTCGACGCCGAAAGAGTGCGTACGAAAATTCGATCACCCCGATAAAGGCAGCCCAGCCGAAGGGGTAGACGAATGCAACGAGTACACCGCCCGGGATAGGGACAGGGCCCCAAATCGAGTAAAACAGGCACATCACGTACAGCCCGTGGCTCAAAAGAATGACTCCCAACCAACGAAACGCGGCGGCCTGCGAAATTGACGGTGGAAGCCAAAAAAAATACAGCCCTGCGAGAAGAAATCCGAAATTGATGAGCAAATCCAATAACCAAGGCTGTAAGCGGGCATGCATCTGGGTGGAATGTGCGTCGCGTAGAGCTGCCAAGTCTCCCACTCGGCTATCTCCGCGCCAGGCGTGCGTACGCCCACCTGCGCCGCCGATTTGGCCGATGCGAACAGCTACCGCATGAGCACCCGAGGTCGCCAGGTGAGCCGGTATTGGAAATATCTGCGCTCCCGGCACGAACCATGTACCGTGCGAGAGGTCGCCGAACTGACCGATCCGCCGGCCGTCCCAGTAAACTTCGTACGCGTACCCGATGTCGCCCAGCAACAGTCCTGGATCAGAAATTGCGCCCGTTTCGAGATGTAGTCGAATCCAGTATGGCTTACGCTCGGGTTCAACTTCGGGGAGCGGGCCCGGCACGCGCAGCGCAGGCCAATCGGAATCGTCGAATGACGGCGACGCCCATCTCATGTCGTCGCCGACATGCCAGCGCCAGGTTCCGTCGAGCGTAGCCGACCAGGGACCCGATGTCGCGTCGATCGTCTGCGCACCTACTGCGAGCACAGTAAAACAAAATAGTGCAATGCTGCGGCACATCACGCGCGATCTTCTCTAACCGCCGAACGCCGCTTTTGCCGCGGCTTCGTTTGGATGCAGGGTAGTGTACTTGGTCAGCCCCAACATGGTAAAGACTTTTTGAAAATGCGGCGTGAGCCCGAATGTCTGAACCTTCTGTTCGGACTTGTTTGCCTCCATAAGGAGCTGAATGACGAGAGCGATCCCGCTGCTGTTCAGGTACTGCACTTTGCTGAAGTCCAGCAGGATCTCTTTGGTTTCAGGCTCCACCTTCTCGTAAGTGCCAAGCACGGCGTCTTTACTCGCGCTAGTGATGTCTCCTTCGAAACGCAGAATAGCGAGAGACCCGCTGCGTTCCACCTTCGCCTTTAGTCTGAGACTGAGGCGTCATCGCTTGTTCCCTTCTCTCTATCCAGATGAATGGCCAGACGCGCATAGCTGCCGCCGCGCTTATCGCTGACCCACTCGGCTTCATCCACCAGCGATTGGATCAGAAACATGCCCATGCCCCGCAGGTCCTCTTCGCCGTGCATCTTGCGGTCGATGTTTGGCGTCTGAATTGGCTTCTTCCCGGCGCCGAACCCGCGGTCGACTATCTTGACTTCAAGAGTATTCTCCGCGATGGAGAGAATCACAAGGACGGTCTGCGAGGCATCCAGACGATTTCCGTGCTCGATGGCGTTGATGCAAGCCTCCGCTACGGCGGTCCTCAGATCTTCGATGCGGTCGGCCGCAAAGCCCATCATTTCGGCCACGCTGGCGGCGGTACTCATGGCAACCTTCTCGAAGCCGAGGCGAGAAGGGACCCTCAACTCCGTTGTAACTGCCTGCTCAGTGCCAGGAAGAGTTCCACTCATCGGGCATCTTCCGGTGTATGGCGAAGCACAACCAGGGCAGTCATGTCGTCACTTTGCTTCGTGCCGCGGGCAAACTCGCTCAACTGCCGCCAAAGGCAGTCGAGCAGCGCCCCGCAGCCTCGCTCCGTGCTCTGCTTGAACCCGCTCAACAGGCGCTCCATGCCGAATTCCTCCTCGCCTTGGAACACCTCTGTCAGCCCGTCGGTGTAGAAGAAGCAGCTTCGCATTTGGTGTGAACGAATAGCGTTCGACAGAGTAACTCATATTCGGGAACATGCCAAGCGGTGGTCGGCTTGCCTCGATCAAAGAATGACAACCATCGTCTTGCACGAGAAATCCCGGGTTATGACCGGCGTTTACCACCTGCGCTTCGTCTAGACGCGTATCCAGTAGCATGATGATCGCGGTCACATAACGCCGTCGCGCTTCCGGGCCTTCGCTGTAGTGCAGATCGTTGATGCGTCCGGCCAATTCATCAATCGGCAGACCGGCAATCGCCATGGCTCGAAAAGCGGCGCGAAACGAGGCGCTTACCAGGGCAGAGGCGAGTCCCTTGCCAGCCACGTCGGCGACAATCATCATGTACTGGTCGTCAGGTAGCGCGAGAAGGTCTAGGTAGTCACCGCCAACTTCAAAGCAAGTCTTCGAGCGATAGTCGACCCCATAGCCGGCGATTCTTGGGAGAGTTTGTGGGAGCAAGCTGCTCTGAATGGCGCGCGCTGCGGAGAGATCCTGCTGTACTCGCTCCCAGGCAAGCAGCAGTTTGTGCTGTCGGGCATTCTCGACGGCCACAGCCGCTTGCAGACCGAGTCCCTCAAGGAAGTCCTGTTCTTCCAAATTTAAAGGATTGCAGGGCCGCAGGACCACCAACCGCGTCAACAACTTCCCGCGCTTATCGAGAAGACGGACGTTTGGGCACGCCGCCCATTTCTCCGGATGTTCACCGTGCGCCCATTCCGGTACGCTTCCGTAGCTCGTACAAGGCGCGGCTGCGATCGCTTCGTTGTCAGTGAAGAAAGCTCCATCCGCCTCGAGTTCTTTAACTGTAATCTCCAGCGTGCAATGAAGAACATCATCCAGATTGAGCGCGCCATGCACCATGCGCGAGGCTTCTAGGAGCGCCTGTAGACGGGCGATTTCCTGCTGAAACCCGAGAGTTTCGTTACGAACCGATTCTGTGAAAGGCATCGCAGGCTCAAAGCTTCAAAGGTAGGTATCATATCTACTTCTGCATTTGAATGCAACGGACTGGCGCCGATGATTCCCCAAAGTTCAAAAGTCCGCCAATCCGAACGTCGGGAGGTGGTCCTGGAAAGACCAGCAGAGATTAGTAATGCCTTGTCGCAACCCGCTTGTCGGAGATTCAAACGCAAAACGCTCCCAAGAACTCCCGTTCCGGAAACCTCCGCTAAGCCTCTGAATCCCGAGCTACTCAGAAAACCTTTCGCTCCCAAGTCAACGCTCATAGAGTTCACCCCCAAACTCGCTCGAACATCCCACTGGCAACCATTGCCTCAGCATCTCGTCGATCAACCGCCTGCAGAGAGCCGCCACCCGAAAATTGATACCGCGTCTTCGTCGTAGGCCCCACAACAGCGACTGCAGACCGGGGCTTATACATCAACGTCACCGTTCTCTCACCGCTTTGCCCATTGGACGCCTGAGCATTCATCGCTTGACCTTGAAGGCCACCCGTCGGCCTATTAAATCGAGCCGATCGAACCTCGGCCGCCATTCCTTCACGCTTCTGTCCGCAACAAGCCACCTTCGTCTCCTTTTTCAATCCTCACTTCAAATGTGTTTGTTCAATTTGGATGGCAGGCGCCGTGGCTCTCTCCAGCAGGCAAGCCAGGCCCGACACCGCAAACCACACGACCGCCGCTGTCGTCAAGTCGCCGCTCACTAAAAAGGCAAACGGCGCGGCAATCCACAGGGACAAGCAGTAGAAACAATCCATCAGCTTGCCCCAAAACCCGTGCCCCAACCCTGCCCGCATCTTGAAGAAGACATCGGCCGGCCCATCTTCTGACGCCAGCAGATGAGTGATCCGCCACGTGGCAAGGGCGGCCATGACGAACCGGGCCCAGAACTCGCCGCCGCCCATTTGTAACCACATTGCGAACTAGCCTTTCAGATCGTTACAGATCTTCACCGGCCAGATTTGCGTATCGTGATGCGGACCGCCTGGCGTAATCGTGCGGTCCTGTGCGTACACCTCAAAAGTGTAAACGCAGCAATCGCCGCGGTCCAGCGCAAATCCTGCCGGCACAGCATAAGGTAGCGAAGCACTGCAAATAGCGTCCACCGCCCGCAGATCGAATGTGGCCAGCGTTCCATACACTTCCCCGCCCGCGGGATCTCCGGGGCATTGCGTGCACGAACCCACGCGCGATATTCCGTAGAAGCACGTCCCGCCTGGACCGGGCACTGGAATCTGCAGTGAAGGTCCGCCCTGCTTCGTCACGGTAACAATGTAGTAATCGAGGTTATCGTTTGGTCGTGAGAGTGGCATGGTCGGGTCGATATATGGATCCCACACGATACCGGACACCGGCAAATTCCAGGAAACGGAGCAATCCGGCGGTTTTGCAAAGGCGCTAACAAACAGGTCGGCGCACTTAGGTACGGCATCAATCTTGATCCGGACACAGATGTCTTTGTTATCAAGCCAGATGCGTTGGGTGTCGCAATACGTCGTGCCATCTGTCGCCCGCACCAGCACGCGCAGCGTATACAGTCCGCTCATTTGGCAGGCCGCAATCAGCGTGTTCCAGCAGGAAGGCGACAACAAAGACAGCGGCGACACCTTTTGGAACGGAGCGCAGAAGGGCCCGATCGGCGTGGGAATAAAACAGTCGTCTACCCAGACGCTGGTAAGCACGGAAGAGTCCGTCCGCCAGTTCACAAATCGATTCTGTCCCGGCGTCGTGTAGTCCACTTCCCAGAACTTGGTCCATCCCGAACTCATGCAGTTCGTTTCGAAACCAGGCTTGTAGTCCAATTCGTAGCTCGCCACGCTCTTATCCACGCAGCCGCCCACAAACGCGCCGCCGCTGACTGAAAGACAGCCGCCGAATGACACTTCACTCACCGAAACCGGCCGTGCGCACAGAGCCGGAACCGTCTCAACAAAGCGCGCATTCGGATCGCTCCAGCCCGTGTCCAGGTTGAAGTAGCCGCCGACGCCTAGAATCCGCACATCCTCTTTTAAGAGTGAGCACGAAATCGTCTTCACGCACTGGGCGCCCGTCACGGAGAAAGCGATCAACCTGATGTAAATCAAGCCCGGATTCAGGAACGTCGTATCCAGGTAACCCAGCAGGCCGCCAAAGACAGGGATGTTGCCTTGTATGGGATTTCCTGGAGGAATCGGCGGATAGTAAAAGCTCGATGTGTTGTAAGTGACATTGTCGAGCGACCACTCCAGAATGTAATGCGAAAAACCTGCGCCGCCCGCCGTGCCTGTCACCGGAACCAGAAAGCCCGCTAAAACAGTACTGGTGATCTCAGCGGTACAGCCCATCGGTCCCGTGAGTTCGCAAGTCAGCGGAGTGAAGCATTCACGCAGGCAGGTGAAGTAGAACCGGAGGCAAGGATAAAGCTCTGTCACTCGACTGGTACGCGCCACGCAGCAGCCGAACCGTATCGCGCACAAGCACCAGCAGCGGCAATACCAGAAGAACGGATCCTGACGCTCGGTGGCATAAGTCTCCTCGCCCAGCAGCGCCGCAAGAGCTTCCGGAGTAAGCATGCGCGCAAAGACAGCAACGGCTTCATCCGTGTCTGCCGTGCAATCAATCTTGCCCGCAATCACTTCACGTGAGAGTTCCGCCGGCTGGTTGGCCGCCGCCGTCTGTTCCTGCAGATAAGGATGATAGGCGTTGGCCAGCGCGGCCACCAGAGTCTCATAATCCTTAGTCTCCGCGGCTGTTAGCGGATTCGAAACCGGTTTGCCCACTGCCTCGCGGACGCATCGCCAATAAGTATTCAAGTAGTAGCTATAGCCGCGAATACCGCGTGGTCCATGGCAGACAAGCCAGCCGTAAATCATGCAGCACTCGATATGCCGGAAGCACCAGCTCCACCTGTCGATGGCTCCGAAGCGTTCGCGCGCCTCCGCAGGCAACAGCGCCACAGCCACCTTTTCATTCCAGAAGCGCCCGAAGATCTGCTTCGCAAGCGCCAGTTCAGCCTCGCAGTAGCCCTCGTCCCCGGGATCTTTTATCGAGGCCGGTTCCTTGGCCAATGCCAGATCTTCCGCAAGAATCGGTTCATAAGCGGCTAACAATGAATCAAGAGCAACTCGAAAATCAGGATTGGCCGAAAAATCAGTAACGTCGTTGTGGTCGGGCATTTATCCACTCCTTGGAAAGGCCGTTTACAAACCGTTCCGCATGGATACTGAAAGCATTCCGGTTGGCGTTACGCCAATCTGCCAAATAATTGCGCAATCCACATCGCTTCTTGATAGACGTGTCGTCCGCGATACTAGCTTTTATAGGCCTCACATGCCCAACCAACACAAAACTCTGAAAGCCCTCCATGATCTGGTGGCCACCTGTAACGACGCCGCCGAAGGTTTTGCGAAAGCAGCCAAAGGCGTCCACAGTTCTGAGCTCAGCGACTGGCTCGCGCAGGCCTCGGCCGACCGCGATCGCTTTGCCGAGGAACTGGACCATGCCATCAGGCACATGGGCGAGCCATCGGGCCTCGATCTACACGAAGGCGGAATCCTGCACAAAGGTTGGGTGGATTTAGAACAGCGCCTGCGTTCCACCGCGCCTCATCTGCACTCGAAGGACAACGCCGAAATTATCCGCGAATGCATCGGGGGCGATTCCGGAACGCTGGCCCACTACGATCACGCGCTTGCTCAGGAACTCCCCGCGGATCTGCGCTCAATCGTTATCGAGCAAAGAACCAGTGTCCAGGACAACTTAACTTATCTGCAGAGTTTGCTCGACAGATAGCCCGGTAGCCAGGCGGTGCTTGGTCAACACAGATCGGAAATCGCCAAGCCTTCACCCAGGCGTTGCCTGGCGCTTCCTTAAAAGGGCTGAACCCGCAATTTACGCCCTGCCTTCCCCATGCAATAATTCGTAGACCACAAATGCTGGAACAGATTCTGGTCGCGGTCTACCCGCACGGATTCCCGCCTGCACGGGTTCGGCGCGTCTGGGCCGTGGCGTTATTATTGTCTCCCTTGGCGCTCGTAGCTGGCTTCTTGCTTCTCGCCAGAGCCACCCCGCCATCGCCGGTTCCGCTAACCATCAATTACAAAAAGGCCATCGCCTTGGCGCGCGACTTCCTCGCGCATAAAGGCGTAAGGGTGGACAACTGGGATGTCTCGGTGAGCGGCAACATCGACTATAAACTTCTCGACTTTGCAAATGCGAAACGCGAGCGCAAAGACCTCTGGAAGGTAGCGCCACCGTTATCTGCAACGGTTCACTTTCGCGAAAATCAGGATCACGCTGCCCAAGTAGATGTTGGGGTGGATGGGCGAGTCCTCGGATTCAAGTCGCCGGACCTCACAGCCCCAAAAGTTATTCTCAACAGCGCCGAAGCTCTCGCATTGGCCTCTGCGCAGTTGCCTGCCGGCGTGACCTTCGCGAACCCCGTGGTCGAAAACAACCCAATGAGTGGCCGCGCGACGTATACGTTTCGCTCCTCCAGTGTTCCGGGCGCAGAAATCATCGCAATAGTCACATTGCAGGGAGGCCAGCCCCGGCAACTGTCCGTTCAGGCTGTGCCGGACGAACCCGAACCCCAAAGCGCCGGAAAGAAGATTCAGGCGGCGTTGATCGTTCCTGGAGCCCTCTTAGTCTGTCTCGTAGTCATCTTTAGCGTTTACCGGTACATCGTCCGCGCGCTTCAGGAAGAGATTTCGTTCCGGCGCAGCGTGATTGTCGCGGCTTTCTTCAGCGGCATGTGCATTCTCATTGCTCTGAACGTCATTGGATCTGCGCCCGAGGGGACGGTCGCTCTCTACTGGCTGGTATATCTGGCCCTCGGAATCATCGGCGGCGCAGTGATGGCCGCTGCTTACGCCAGCGGAGAAGGAGATGTCCGGGAAGCCCAGCCCGGCAAGTTGACCTCGCTCGATGCTGTTCTAAGCGGCCATCTTCTATCTCTCAACTCTGGCGTTTCGGTCTTAGTCGGCATGGCCTGCGCCGGATTCTTAATACTGGCTTGGGGCGCTCTGGCACAGCTCTTGGACACCAGCACTCCACAAGGCTCGGTCGCATTGATAACGCCGCTGATGCGTTATAGCGAACTTCAGGTCGCAGTGTTTTCTCCCTTGATGGCGCTGATATACGCGGCGTCCGGTCTCTTACAGCCTCTCGCATTTCTCAATCAGTTTCTGCCCGGTGCACGCAGGTGGCATTTGCCTGTTCTGGTGTTGTGTAGCGCGCTCATCTCAACTGCTTGGATTAGCGGGAATTCGCCCCAAGACTTCTTGTTGCAATCAGTCAGTTACGTGACGGCCTTGCTGCTCCCTTTCTTCCTGATGGACCTGCTCGCCACACTGGTTTGCCTCACCGCCACGCTTATGACCTACGGCTTTGCTGCTGCCTTAACCATCATGCCCGGGTACACGTGGCCGCAATTGTTCGTGGCCATTCCGGTAGCTCTGGCCGTAGTGCTTCTCTCCCTGCTCTCCATCAGGCGCGGACGCTTCTACACCGAAGAGGAAGTTCGCCCGGTTTACGCGCGTTACGTAGTCCAGCGGAAGGCGCTCGAATCGGAGGTGCTGGCCGCCCGGGAAGCGCAACTGCGCCTCCTGCCTGACTGCGTGCCCGAGTTCCCCGGCCTGCAACTGGCAGCCGCCTGCCTGCCCGCTGAGACCGTGGGCGGCGACTTCTACGATTTCTTTCCTCTGCGCGCCGGGCAATTAGGCGTGTTCATGGCCGAAGGTAACAATGGCGGCATTGCCGCCGCGCTCACCATTGCCTTCGCCAAAGGCTATTTGATGCATTGTGTCGAGCGCTTCTGCGAACCGGTCGAAGTGGTCGCCTATCTGCAAGCGGCATTAGCCCCGATTTTCTCGGCGGATGAAGCAAAAGCAGAGTTTGCATTCGCCATTATCGATCTGAACACCAGTGAGCTTCGCTACGCCAAAACGGCTCTGTATCCCAAAATTGTTGTGGCTTCTAAGACCGGGCCGCCGCAACCACTGAACAGCACTCCCGGAAAAAGTGCACTCATCTTCGAGGGCTGGTCGTCGCTTGCTGAAGGAGATTATGTCCTGTTCTTCACGGACGGTCTCGGGCGGCGCTTGGCGAAACAGGGGCAACCCGACGAGCGGGCCGCCAGCTTGGTCACACGCTCCAATCAAAAATCCGGCGAACCCATCGACTCGGTGCTCGACCTTCTTCTTGGACCTGCAACCAAATCAAATCATCCTGATGATCTGACCTTGGTCGTGGCGCACATCGATACCGCCGTCCCTACCTCTGCGTCACTGCGGGTCACCGCATGAGGCGATGGCTGCTGCTTGCCGTGCTGAGCGCGGCAGCCGCCATTTTCCTCATTTCAACCTATCCGTATCTCACTCCGCCGGCCCGGCTGCATCTTGTCTACGGACGACAGGAATATTTGGACGCGGCACGCCGCCTTGCCGCCGCTCAAGGCGCCAATGTGGAAAGTTGGCGTGGGTACGCCAATGCCGATATCAAGACTGACAATCAAGTTCTGCATCACCGCATGCCGCAGGATCCCGTAGCCCAGGCCTTTCCTGATGCGGAAATATTGACTGAGTTCGTCCCACCCCAGCATGGCCCAGCCGTAACTGTCACGTTGCGCCCCGATGGTAGCCCGCTCGATTGGAAACTACCGCGGCCATCCAACACGACGGGTTCGGCCGATGACAGCCAGGTCGCCAACCGCGCCCTTGCGCTCGTTACAGGTCGCACCTCCCTCAATTACGCCAAAGTGGCCCAAGGGGTGCAGGCGCGTGAGGGCTTGCGCTACCTCTGGCAGTGGATCGGATCGGGGCAGGATGCAAGCTCCATCGGCATAGAAGCCGTAATCAGAAACAAGCTGGCGTGGCAGGTGAAGACTAATTTCAACCTGCCTTCGGCAGTGCAACGCGAGCTTCTGAGCATCAGACCGCTATTGGCAGGCGCGTCCGTCTTGTATTGGATAGTCATCCTCCTCGCATTGGTTCTCTCTCTCCGAATCGCGGGCAGAGCTCGCTTGGGTAGAGCGTTGAAAGAGAAATCGATTCTTCGCTTAACCACTGTCTTTGCAGCCGCCGCTGCGCTAGCGGTAATGGTGGGTTTTGACGACGAAGTGCTCACCGGTCTTGTCGGCGCCGGCATCTTCTTTAGTTACGAGAATAGTGTCGCTGCCAAAGTCACGTTGCTGATATTGGCATCGCTCCAGGCCGGACTCCTACTCTATTTGATAGGTGCGGCCACCCTGCTGAACGCGAACTGGCACCCGGCGCGTGTGCGCGGCTTCTGGTTGATGGGCACCAAAGCCTTTTTCAGCCGCGTAACGGGAAGTGAGATTCTGGGCGGCTGGCTTTTTGCCCCGGTCTTCCTTGCCGTCAGGCTTGCGGCCGCCGCCGCTTTTCACGTGCCTCTTTATGGCGGCCTCCAAAACTTCGCCCTTCTCAGTCAATGGCCGGTGATTAACTCCGTCATGAACTCGCTAATGCTGGATGACCTGTATTTACTCGCGCTCGCGGGTGTTTTGATTCCACAGGTTTTGCGTCTGAGCCGCCTCAAGTTTCGCTCGGCAATCTTGCCGCTGCTCCTTCTTTTGGCAATGTTGAACAGTCTCAAAAGTGCGCTCCCCTTCGTGAGCGAACAAGTTCCAAACATGGCCTTCGCAGCGCTCACCGGCTTGGTCTGGTTAGCTCTCTATTGGCAGTTCGGAATACTGGGAATGCTGGCCGGGGCATCGTTTCAGCGCATTCTCAGGTCCGCGGCTGATTTGCTGGTTCAGCCCTCCAAGTCATTAGAGACCTCCGGCTGGTGGATTCTCGCCCTTTTCGCCGGTCTCGGCATTCTTGCACTGGTGGCTTGTGTCAAAGGACCTGAGGTATCCCAGGGTCTGGAAAGCGGACTTGATGCGGCTGATGAACAATCTCGCCGCGAAAAGCTGCTGGAAGAGTTCAACGTCGCGCGCCTGGTGCAGCAGAAGATGCTACCGTCCAGCGTGCCGGAACTCGCCGGCTACTCGATTGCCGCCTTCTGCGAGGCCGCCCTTGAGGTCGGCGGCGACCTCTATGACTTCCCACACTTGAAGGATGGGCGCTTGGCAATCGGAGTCGCGGATGTTTCCGGCAAAGGGGTTCCGGCCGCCCTCTATATGACGCTGACCAAAGGGCTGCTTAGCGCCGCCACCGAGGACTCCGGAGATCCCCGCGAAATCCTGTGCTCAGTCAACAAACACCTCCGCGTAGCTGCCAAAAAGAAGATGTTCGTAACCATGGCCCTGGGCGTCCTCAATCCCCAAACGCGAAGCGTAGAGTACGTGCGCGCCGGCCACAATCCCGCAGTTTGGCGTCGTGCCGCCCTTCGTGAAACGCGCCTGCTCGGTGGCGGCGGCATCGGGCTGGGCATTGCCCCTCCCGCCCTGTTCAAGAAAACCCTCTCCGTGGAATCTTTCGAACTCTCTCCCGGTGACGCTTTAGTTTTCTATTCGGATGGATTGACAGAAGCCATGAACTCCGAGTTGGAGCAATTCGGTGAAAATCGCCTAATCGCAGCCTTGGAGCTCGCCGACGGCCTGCCAGCGGCCGCCACGCGCGACCTCATCTTGAACCAGGTGCGGCACTTCCTCCAATCGGGACGCGCGCAGGACGATCTCACCATCGCAGTCTTGCGAGTCAATTCCCTCACATGACAGGAATGTCATTCTACTAGGCCCTTCTTCCTTTCGCATCGTACACTGCGATTTGGGTCGCAATAAGACATCAGCAGAAGTTTTCGCCCGCAAGTTCTCCGCATTAGGAACTCCGGTCCGCCTTCACATCATGCTCGTTCTGCGGTCCGCGAACCCTCTGGGCCTCACCGTCGGGGCCATCAAGGCAAAGCTGAAAATTCCGGGTTCCACGCTCTCTCATCATCTCGATCGCCTGAGACGCAACGAACTAATTACCGTCCAGCGAAATGGGACCTCCCTGCACTATGCAGTCAACCCGGCAACCCTGACCCAGGTAGCATCCTTCCTTTCCTCTCATTTCAATCTCAGTTCAATCGAATTCGCTCTCAGTCCTTCTTCCAACGCGACTAACAAACGGAAAGTAGTCGCGATGCCTCGCAAGAAGTAGCTTTAAACCTCACCAGGAATCCTTGGAATCAAGATCCTGCATCGTACCTCGCGACTCAATCATCAACCCACTAATCTGATGGATCAAACCGCTGCCCTCCCGCTCGCGAGTTGGCAAAACTTCTACGTCATCGTAGGTTCTGCCGCGGGAGCTCTAACCGGCCTTCAATTCGTGGTTCTGACACTCATCGCGCAAGCTCGAGCCGCCGCCAGCATGCGTGAAATCCACGCCTTCGGCACGCCAACGGTCGTACACTTCTGCACTGCCCTGCTCATCTCGGCTCTCATGGCCGCTCCCTGGCAGTCAAACTCAAGCCTTGCTATCGTTCTCGCCGGCGCCGGAGTGCTTGGAGTAATCTATTCCATCAGCATCGTATGGCACGCCCGCAAAGCCGCCTACAAACCCGATCTGGAAGACTGGATCTGGTACTCCGGACTCCCGTTCCTCGCTCACCTGGGCTTGCTGGCTTCCGGCCTGGCCTTGTTGACGGGGTTTCCCCAATACGGACTTTGCGGCATAGCCGCCGACAGCCTTCTCTTCCTGCTAATCGGGATTCACAACTCCTGGGATACCGTCACTTACATTGTGGTCAGACACAGTAATAAAGCGGATGACAAACCGGAGCAATAACTCGTCACCGGCACACCTTACTCGAGCACTTACCCGCTGATCTCAAACCCGCCAGTCAATATACTGTTTGCTTCATCCATGCGAATCACCCTCCTCATCTTTATCGCGCTGGCCTTCTCACTCTCCCTGCCCTCAGCCGACTGGACCACCTACGGCCACGACCCTCAGCGCACCGGATGGGCCGCCGAAGAAACCACCATCAATCGTGACAATGCGCCAAACTTGGTCCTCAAGTGGAAAGCCAAACTCCCAACGGACTCGTACAGCCTCTCCGCGCTGACCGCCCCCCTCGTGGCCTCTAACATCTCCACCATTCACGGCGTTAAAGCCGTTGTCTACACCGTGGGCATCAGCGGCGCAGTCTTTGCGCTCGACGCCGAAACGGGTGAACAACTCTGGACCCGCGCTTTCAAATACCGCATCCAGCCCGGCAAAGGCGGCTACCAGGGAACCTTCCTGTGCCCCAATGGAGTCACCGCCACGCCCGTCATTGATAAATCCACTAACATCATTTACGTCATAGCCGCGGACGGCGCCCTTTACGGTTTGGATCTCGGCAGCGGCGTCATCCGTTTTGGACCCGTTCAGTTTGTCGCCTCATACGCCAAGGCCTGGAGTCTCAATCTGGTGAATGGCTTCCTCTACACAACGCTTTCACAAGGTTGCGGCGCGGGGCTCTCCGGTTTCTATGGCATCGATGTGCGGGATCGCCATCATCCCGTCGTCCATCAACTGCTGCTCTCCAACTCCGATACCGCCGGTATCTGGGGCCGGGGAGGTCCCATCATCGGCGACAATGGCCGCGTCTATGGATCCACTGCTGACGGCCGCTTCAACCCGGCCGACGGCGATTATTCCAACACGGTCATCTCCGCCTCGCTGCCGGACCTGAATCTGCTGGATTACTACTTGCCGCTCAATTGGGACTTCCTGCGCCGCAAAGATCTCGATCTCGGTTCCGCCAGTCCCGTTTACTTCGGCTGGAAAAACCGGAAGCTTCTCGCCACCGGCACCAAAGAGAGCGTGGTCAGCTTGCTCGATGCCGAAGCCCTCGGCGGCGCTGATCACCAGTCAACCTTGTTCACGTCCCCGCGCCTTGGGAATGAGAAAGGCATCTGTTGCGAAGGCCTTGGCATCTGGGGCGGGCTCTCCACTGCCCGTGATCTGGATGGGCAAACCTGGCTCTACGTACCGATGGGCGGACCGCCGGCCTCCAGCGCTCCTCCCTTTCCGTTATCCAACGGCGATGCGCCTCACGGCAGCATCATGGCCTTCAAAGTAGTGGCGGACCCTAAGACTCAAAATCCAACACTAGAGCCTGCCTGGATCTCCGGCGACTTCGCAGTCCCTGACCCGCCGGTCATCGCCAACGGAGTCCTCTTCGCCTTGTCCACCGGTGAGAACGCAGTGCAACGGGGCGGCGAAGCGAAACGCCTGCTCAACACTCATCCCGCGGTGCTTCGCGCTCTGGACGCCTCCACCGGCAAGGAACTCTTCAACAGCAAAGACGCCATCGCCGGCTGGGTCCACTTCAGCGGGCTGGCCCTGGCTAACGGGCAAGTCTATGTCGTTGACCATGATTCCAACATCTATGCGTTCGGTCTTCCTCCGAAGTAAAGCCGCGAACTCCTGTAGACTAATCGCAAAGCCTGAATCGAAAGTTGCTGGCCATGCCGCAAATTTTTATAAGCCACATCAGCGCAGAGAAAAGCTTGGCTCTGTTCTTGAAAGAAAGAATTGAGCGCCATTTCCTGCGGCTGGTCACTGTCTTTGTCTCCTCAGATCAAACCAGCATCGAAGCGGGCGAGGCGTGGCTCGACGCGCTGAAGCGGGGACTGAAAAGCGCCGATCTGCAAATCGTTTTGTGCAGCAAGGCTTCCGTAAGCCGTCCTTGGGTCAACTTTGAAGCCGGCGCAGCTTGGCTGCATGGAATTCCCGTTGTGCCGCTGTGCCACTCGGGCCTGGAACCAGTCAGCCTGCCCATGCCCCTGGCCGCATTACAAGGCGGCAAGGTCTCTGACCCCGAAGCGTTGAAGCGCCTTTACATCGGGATCGCTAAACTAATTCCCTGCGACGACCCTGACATCGACATGAAGTCCTTCGCAGAAGCCGCCGCAGCGTTACAGAACACGGCTGCTGAAACTGATAGCGAGGCGAATGCACTCCGCCCAGCCGAAACAGCAACCGCCGCGGCAGCGGGAGCCCAGAACTGGACCCTCGATCAACTCCACGATTACGCCGAGGCCGGCAATGACCAGGCGTTGCAGATGCTCGCCGTCAACCAGTCACCGGAAGCATTTCAGAAGCTGATGGATCTAGCCATCAATCACATCGACGAAAAGATCAAGATCGCCGCCATCAAAGCACTCTCGAACTTTCGCACGCCAGGGGACATCAAGCCGCTATGCGAATTGCTCGTGCAGGAACGCTGGCAGGTGGCCGAAGCCTGCGCCAAAGCGCTGGGGCGTTTCAAGAATCCCGTCGCCATCCCCTACTTGATTCGAGCCGCGGATCAAAACATCGACTGGGTCACCACCCGGGAATCCGCCGTCGCCCTGGGAGCCTTCGCTCCGCAGGAAAGCGATGTGGTCTGCCCTGGCCTGGTGCGAGCCCTCGACTTAGGTTCTTTCGCGGGCGAGGCAGCCTCGCAAAGCTTGCGCCGTTATGGCGCAAGCGCCCTGTCTTATTTGTTGACCTACCTCGAAGGTGATCCATCGCCGCGCGCCATTTCTCTCGGCGTCAAAACTGTCGTTTTGATCGGAGAGAAAGCGGTCGTGCCCCGACTTCAATCCATCCGAGAGAAGTGGCAAAAAACCTGGCCCGTTGACATGGCGAAGTCGCTGCTAAGCGACATGGACAAGGCCATTTCGCAATTATCGTCTCTGCCGTAGAACCCACCGGCCTTCCACATCCAGCCTCGACGAGTCTGACGGCCACTCTGCTAACTTCAGCGAATGAGCCTTTTGTTTTTTACCCGCCGCTTGACCGGCGCTCTGCTCTTGCCGCTATGCATGTGCTTCGCATCGGGTCCCTGTGCTTTCGCGCAAGATCATCCGGAGCCATCGCCCGCCGCGGCCTCAGCCTCTAAAGCATCTTCTTCTACCCCGGAAGCCAAGCCCGAACCGTTGCCGCCGCTGCCCTCCGATTCGTCTGTCGCGCAAACCATCACCGTTGATGGCAAGACGCTCCACTACACCGCAACCGTCGGAGTCATCCCGGTCTACAACCGCACGGACCCCGCCAAGCCCGAAACAAAAACCGGCGAAGTAGTCGTCACTTCTTACATCCTCGACGGCGCCGGCGACAAGGCCGACCGCCCCGTCACCTTCGCCATGAATGGCGGACCCGGCGCATCTTCGGTCTACTTGAACCTCGGAGCCATCGGCCCAAAACGCATTCAGTTCGCCGAACAAGGCAACAGCCCTTCCGATCCCGCCCGCCTTACCGACAACTCCGGCACTTGGCTTCCCTTCTCTGATCTGGTCTTCATTGATCCCATCGGCACCGGCTTTTCACGCTCGCTCGTTTCCACGGCCGAGACAAAGAAGTTCTTTTACTCCACCACGCCCGATATCGAATATCTATCCCGCGTTATCTATGACTGGCTGGTAAAAAACAGCCGTCTCCAATCGCGCAAATACCTCATTGGTGAAAGCTACGGCGGTTATCGCGGCCCGCGCGTCACCCACTTCCTGCAATCTCAACTCGGCGTCGCTATGAACGGTGTAGTGCTCGTCTCGCCCTACTTGAATCCCTGGATTGAGAGCAACGGCGAAATCTCACCCTTGCCCTGGATGATGTCGCTCCCGTCCATCGCGGCTGCCCATTTGGAGCGCGAACACCAGCTCACTCCGGAGCACATGGCGGAGGTGATTGCCTACACGCGCGGTCAATATGTAACCGACCTTCTCGCCGGCCGCTCTGACCCTGAAGCCACGCCTCGCATCGTGAAGAAAGTCACTGAGCTCACCGGACTGGATCCCCTCTTTGTCAAGCACTCCGGAGGCCGTATCGAGATCGGCGCCTATCTGAGGGAAGCCCACCGCGAGCGCGATGAAATCGGCTCTGTCTACGACTCCAACGTCACCGCCCCTGATCCCTTTCCCTTCTCGCCTTACCCCAGAACCAGCGATCCCATTCTGGAGGCCATCATCGCCCCCACCACCACCGCCATGGTCGACTGGGTGACTCGGGTCGTAGGTTGGAAAACCACTGCCCGCTATAACGCACTCTCTTACGAAGTCAATGAGCAATGGGATCGAGACCGCGTTCTCGAAAGAGGCTCAACCGCCGACCTCCGCGAATCCGTCGCCGCCGACCCCAAACTCCGCGTTCTCATCGCTCACGGTTGGGACGACCTGAGCTGTCCCTTCATGGGCTCCGTCTTGACGGTCGATGAGATGCCCCTCATGGGCGACGCCAAGCGCGTCTCCGTCCACGAGTACCCAGGCGGCCACATGTTTTACACGCGCTCAGCCAGCCAGTCCGCATTCCTTAAGGACGTAGAAGCCATGGTCGCCGCCCACTAACCCGCTCGGCTCATCATCATAAATCTCTCAAAAGTAAATAGCCGCAGATCAACACAGATGAACGCGGATCATTGGGATGAACCCCTGAGGTGAGACACAGGGGTTCACCTCACCATCTCCGTTCATTCGCGTTCATCTGCGGCCCACACCTTTCTCCAACAACTCAGTTAAAGTATTTGCTTGACCCGTTTCGCCATTCCCCTCGTCCTGTTCTCGGCAATAGCTGTCGCCCAAACCAATTGGCCTTCCTACGGAAATGATCCTGGCTCTTCACGCTACTCACCCCTCCACCAGATCAACACCAGCAACGTGCCGCATCTATCGCTCGCCTGGACATTCCACACGGGTAAGCCCGGCTCCGAAGCAGTGCCCATCGTCATCGACGGCGTCATGTATGTAACCGCACCAGACGGGGTCTACGCACTAGAACCTGAAACCGGCGAACTGCTCTGGAAATACGAAAGCTCACCAACAGCCCTCAGAGGTCTCGCCTATTGGAAAGCCCCAGCCAATCAGCATTCACGCTTGTTCGTCGGCAACGGCAAATTCCTCCTGGCCCTTGATGCCATCACCGGCCAGCCTTCCCCCGCATTCGGCAACGAAGGCCGCCTGGATTTGAAGCAAGGAGTTCTCGGAGATTTGCCGGATGGCCGCTACGCCCTGGAATCGCCGCCCGCCGTCTTTCGCGATGTCATCATCACGGGCTGCAGCAACGGCGAGGGCTCACCCACAAAAGGAGCCTACGGAGACATTCGCGGCTGGGACGCAAAAACCGGCAAGCTGCTCTGGACCTTTCACACGGTGCCCCGGCCCGGCGAACCAGGCTATGAAACCTGGCCGCCCGACGCTTGGAAGAACCGGTCAGGAACCAATACGTGGGGCTTCCTCACAGTCGATACGAACCGCGGAATCGTCTACGCTCCGCTAGGCGCCCCGACTTCTGATTTCTACGGCGCAGATCGCGTAGGTGACGGGCTCTACGGTAATTCGCTGGTCGCGCTTGATGCACTCACAGGCAAACTAAAGTGGCATCAACAGCTTGTCCATCACGATCTTTGGGACTATGATCCAGCGGCTCCGCCCGCCTTGTTTAATATTCACCGCTCGGGCCAGACCATTCCGGCAGTGGCGCAAATCACCAAAATGGGATTGTTATTCGTCTTCAATCGAGTAACCGGCGAACCCGTCTATGGAATCGAAGAGCGCCCCGTCCCGCCATCCGTTGTTCCCGGCGAAGTCACTGCAAAGACCCAGCCGTTCCCGCTAAAGCCGCCGCCGTTGGCAAGAAACACATTCCGCCCGGACGAAATGTACAACCTTTCGCCGGATCATGAACGTTTTTGCAAAGACCTATTCGCCGCCAATAACATGCAAATTGGAGGCCCCTATACACCTCTGCCGCTGGCCGGGAATGCCCTGCTGTTTCCCAGCACACTCGGCGGCGGCAACTGGGGCGGAGTTTCTATCGATCCTGCCCGCGGCCTGCTCTTCGTGAACGTTATGAACATCGGCCAATGGGGCCACATGGAAAAGCGCGGCGACGACTACGTGCGGACCTCCGCCTACGGTCCCTATGCGCGCTTCTGGGATCGCGAAACGCGCATCCCCTGCCAAAATCCACCCTTCGGAGAACTGGTCGCCGTCGACTTAGCTTCCGGCGACATCGCTTGGCGCTCTGTATTGGGCACAATCGATTCCCTCGAAGCCATCGGCGTGCATAACGCCGGAACACTAAACATCGGCGGCAGCGTCGCCACCGCTGGCAATCTGGTGTTCATAGGCGCCACCAACGATTCCCGCTTCCGGGCCTTTGATTCCACCACCGGCAAACTGCGCTGGGAAACCAAACTCGAAGCCAGCGCCCACACCAGCCCCATGACATACCTCGGCCGCGACGGAAGACAATATGTAGCTGTCATGGGCACCGGCGGAGGAGCCTTCCTCGGCGGCGGAATCAGCAACACCCTCGTCGCTTTCGCCCTGCCGGACGCGCCCCGCAAACCATACGTGAAAACCATCGCGCCTGCCGCACTGCCAACCAGCCCATCACCAGGCGTAAACACCGCGGCTCCGTCCACCCTGGACCCCAGGACGCTGGTAACTCGCACCTGCGGAACCACCTGTCATTCCATAGAAGCCGTCACCGCCCAACGCATGAACGCCAAAGATTGGAACGCCACCGTGCAAGCCATGGTCGCGCGCGGAGCACAAGCCTCCGACACGGAAGTAAAGACCATCGTCGACTATCTAGCCCACACTTACGGCTCCAGCGCAAAATAGTCGAGGCGGCCGCTGAGCGTTAAAGTCGAGCGTCAACCATGTCCGGCAATATAGCTGTGCAATTGTTCAATCACCGCTTCCTGGGAAGTAATAATCCACTTCACAAGATCGCCAATCGACAACACACCCAATACATCGCCGTTGGCGTTCACCACCGGCAAATGCCGAACGCGCTGCTCCGTCATCAACCGCATCGCCTGGTTGACAGCACAGCCGGGAGGAATCGTGATCGGAGAAGCCACCATAATCTCCCGCACCTCTGTGTCTTTGGACGAACGCCCCATCAGGATCACCTTCCGGGCGTAATCCCGCTCGGCAAACAAGCCGGCCAGCTTCTGACCGTCCAGCACCAGAAGCGATCCAACGTCCTTGTCCGCCATTAAGCGAAGCGCGTCGAAGACAGTAGCGTCGGGCGACACTGACCACACCTGTCCTCCCTTGCTGCTAAGCACCGCGGACACCGGGTCAAATGCTTCCATAGGGCACCCCCTTGGGTGATGTTGCCTGCATTATACGCCTAACTTGTGCATACTATCGAGCTCACTTTGACTGGCGGCTTTCTCAAAATTCCCGGTATAAGATAAGCGAGTGCCTGCGCCGCGAATCGGCGCACCCAAGGAGCGCTCAAGCATGTGTGATCAGGACCATTTCGAAGACGACCGCCTGGAGTACGAGAAGTTCGGCAGAGTGACGCGAAAGCAGTTCGGCGTGATGCTGGGAGCAGGGATCGCCATGATGTTGCCGAGTGTTGCCCAGGCAGTGGCAGTCACCGAATCCGAGGTGAATGTCACCACGCCCGACGGCTCGGCCGACTGCTACTTCGTACATCCTGCAACCGGGACTGCCCCGGGCGTTCTCATCTGGCCGGACATCTTTGGCTTGCGTCCGGCATTTCGTCAAATGGGCAAGCGCCTGGCCGAATCGGGTTACTCGGTGCTGGTCGTGAACCCGTTTTACCGGACGAAGAAGGCGCCCACCGCCGACGCGGGCGCGGCCACGCCAATAGCCCAGGTAATACCGCTCGCGCAGACCCTGAACGAGCGAACTCAGATGACTGATGCAAAAGCGTTCGTCGCCTGGCTGGACGGACAGTCCTCCGTTGCAAAGGATCGCAAGATGGGCACCCAGGGTTACTGCATGGGCGGCCCGATGGCCTTTCGGACGTCGGCAGCCGTTCCCGAACGAATCGGCGCCGTCGCAACTTTCCACGGCGGTGGTCTGGTGACCGATCAACCCAACAGTCCTCATCTGCAAGCAGCCACCAGCAAGGCGCAGTTCCTGATCGCAATTGCGGCGAATGACGACGCGCGCTCGCCGAACGATAAGGACGTCATGAAAGCCACCTTTGCGAAGGCAGGCCTGCCCGCCGAGATCGAAGTGTACGCCGGCGCAGCCCATGGCTGGTGTCCGCCGGACTCACACGTCTATAACGAGCCGCAAGCGGAAAAGGCCTGGAGTCGCCTGCTTGTCCTCTATGGCAAAGCTCTGGCTTAAACATCGGTCCTTAACAATTCAGAACATGGCCCGTGACCCCGCTAAGTCATCAGTCGAGCGCGGTTTGCACGAATTACGTTAAGATGACCGATCCACAGCTTAGTTCGTAAACCCTTGCCGACTACTCGTTTCTAATTGCTGTCAGCTTCCAGATCGCAGACGGTTCGGGAGGGTGCGAGCGACCGCCAATCGCTTCTGGAAATCGGTAACCGGTATATCTGGATGCCTCGCGTTGACGGCCCAGGCGCCCAGGCCGGAGACGACTTAGGAGCGCTGGATCACCGCTGGTCGAGTGAGGCGAATGAATGACGGTGTGGTTCAATGGATTCGAGCTCGTAGTCTAATTTGGCAAGACGCTCCACAAGGGGAGATCCCGGTTCGATTCCGGGGGAGCAAAGGGCATCCAGGTGAGTGCTCTTTGCTCCCCTCTTGTAAAACTCCTTCCATGGACGAACAACAACGTCTTTCCGTATTTCAAGCGCAGACGAAGAACGTTCGCGGGCTACACCAGGCATGGAAGCACGTCAATCGTCAAATCAACGCCGCCCTTCTTCACGGTAGCGACACAGCCGTTGAGATAAACACCAGATTACTCACTTTGATCTATTGCGCTCTTGCTGAAGCGACCTTCTCGAAGCTGGTACACACTCCGCACGGATTGTCGCTCGACGAAATTCAGCAAATCAAGAATTCCAGTAAGTCGCAGGGAGTCAAATTCGGCTGGACGAAGTGTGCTGAACTCGCCGTTAGGCGGGTTGATGGCACTAAGCACAACCATCAGCCGAATGTCCTTCAGAAGCTGAAACAGCTCGTCGAAGAGTTCATATACGATCCGAGTTTGATCAGGAATAAGCTTGCTCACGGGCAGTGGCATGTCGCCCTGAATAGCGACAACACCGCCGTTAACAAAGACCTTACCACCGAGATCTCTGGCTGTACAGCAGTAGATTTGTACCACAGACTATATTCCTTGGAGCATCTGGCGGCAGTGCTTGAAGACCTGATCGAATCTCCGAATAGGACTCATCGCAGGGACTATTGGAAGCACCTGGCGGAGATGGAAGCGAGGCACCAAGAGATCTCCGGTTGGACGGTGGAGCGAAAGACTGCGCAGCTACGTGCGAAGAAATCCCGTGCCCCGCAGGCTAAATGAAGTCTCCACTCAAGTTTCCGGCTGTTGAGTGCATGAAGTGTAACCACCTACTCCCACCGGAGGCGGCCATTGTGTCCAGGTTCCCAACAAAGCAGTCTTTGATCAGGTGCCTGCGCGCCTCTCCTTGCAGCCTGTTTGAGAATAGCTCGGATACTGGGCTCTGCTTGATTTCATAGCCCCGAGTTCCAAGTGGCCAAAGCAAAAAAGAGAGAGAGAACGCCTTCGGTGGAAATCGCACCAGCTCACCTGATGGCGTTTACCGATGAGACTGGCAATAGTGGGTTGAATTTGTTCGATCATAATCAGCCGTTCTTCTGGACTGGAACCCTCCTCAGTCCGATCGACTGGGATTCTCTCCCTCCGGCTATTCACGAAGCGTGTCTGAACCGGGCCGGTTGTGAGGAACTACATGGAAATCACCTTGGTCTTGCTGGTGTCGAGCGGATTGCGGGGCGACTGATTACGCTTCTTCAGCGGTACAAAGCACATTTTTTGTTTACCCTGATCGAAAAGCAGCACTTCGTAAGCATGAAGTTCGCCGATGTGGTCCTTGAAAGTGGCCTGAATAAGGCCGTGTCCAACTTCCATTACGGACTTAGATTCAATCGCCTTTACTTAGCCCACATTATCGGTGCTCTGCTCGATTCTGATGATCGCGAGGAGTTCTGGAACCATGTTTATCCGAGCGGCGATGTCGGTGGTTTTTGTCGAATTCTGCGCAGACTCGAGGGACGTATCCACAGCAACATCGCTGATAGGCGTACGCGGCAACTGTTGCTGGATGCAATTGCGTGGGATCTGCTGCATCCCGAGTTGTTGCTAGAAGGAACCCGATCGGCGCTAGACTCTCCAATGACTGCGCGTTGAAATTATTGATTCACGAGCTTCATCGCGCGAACGAACACGGAGCAGTATTGGTCAAGACATTCGTCATGATGAGCAGCAGCAATTCGGAAAACATCTCAGGCTGGCCTTTGATGTCAGCAAACGGTTCGGGCATGCCGATCCAACGAGCCCGCTGGCATTGTTCATCAATATCAAGGAAATGACTACCTTCGATTGCGAATTTCGAAGTGTCAGGTCGAAGGATTCGTTCGGCCTGCAAGTCTTGGACGTGGCATTGTGGGTCACGAAAAGATTTGCTGAGAATCCCGACTCCGTCCAGGGCATGTGTAGGAATTTGGCAGAGTTCATTCTGCAACATGGATACACCTCGGAATTCACGCAGGAGTCTATGCTTCGTGAGGTCGAGCGAGGATGGAAAACAATTGCCACCTTGCCACTCTCACCCGATCAGGAGCGGAAGGGACGGGAGCTGTTATATGAATGGGAGTCGATCAGGCTGGAGCGGATGCGACCAGCTTTACCAGAGCGCGACGTCCCGCCAAAGGCAGAGTAACATCACGCGGTGGCGAAGGCTGAGTGTATATTTGCACGCATAGATCACGCAAAACGGCGAAGTATAGTTCTACCCTTGCCGACCTCTCGGTACCTATCCGGTCCAAGGTACGGCTTGTCGAGCAGGACGGAAGTGATCCGGCGCTAGCATGAAGAGCATTTGAACCAGAGAGAAAACCTCGCTTTGACCTGGAAAATTGGGCACGCTCCGGGCACGGGTCCGTCTATCGAGAACTGTGCCAAGTTCACCGGCTCTGATTTCAGGCGACGGAGTTGTTGGCGTAAAAACGAACGTTGACACACGTCAGCCGTTCGTGTGCGGTGCGGGGGGAGACTAAATATACCGTTGTGAACGCCTCATCGCGGCCTTCTCGTCATAAAACACCTTGGCTCGGTGATACCTATGTAGGCTGATGCGAACCCGACTCTCCTCGCGGATGAACAGACGTAGTTTCCTCATTGGTTCGATGGGCGGGAGTGCCGTGGGGGCTCTGTCCGTTGTGTCGAGCCCGCCGCTTTTGAGTGCTGCTCGGGTCATGGACAACGTTGCAACACCCGAGGAATCCTCGCTATCCTGGCCATCGATACGGACCGAGTTACGACTCCGATCGACGAGCGGATCTACGGCCAGTTTCTGGAGCACATCAATCATTCCGTCGTGGACGGCCTGTTCGCGGAACAGATTCGCGGTGCCGGATTTGAGGGCAACGATTTCAAGACGTATTGGGAATCGTTTTCGGACGTTGGTCGCGCTAATTCGGCAGCGTGATCTCCCCACGCAGCGAGACGGCTGTTGCGTTCGGGAAATCCTTTGGCACCGGGTAGCTCACAGGCCGCCGCGCTAACCACTCCAATGCGCGTGGAATTATGGTCTGGACGGCCACGTCGCGCATGCTCGCGGGCTGCGTGTCCCCCTTCCACACGTGGCCGTAGGTGGAGATGTAGATGCGCCCCTTGCCAAACGTGGTCGTCCATTCTACAGGCCAGAGTAAGCCCAGGCCCGGCTCGGAATCCCGCGCATACGCCAGTACCTTGACGTGTTCGGCAGGGCCGCGTGCGTAGTAGTAGACCTCTAGACCCGGCGACAGCCACGCCCGCGGCATTCCCGCATGAATCGGGTCCTCGCCAAGCCGCGTCACGAGCACGTCGCCTCGCGGTCCGTGTCCAGTGTCGCGCCCAGTTCCCGGCGGAATACGTACGATCTTGCCCGAACCGGTGAGCCGGAGTGCGGTGCCGTAGCCGGCATTACGCCAGCACAGTCCCACCATCTCTTCATATTCCTTCCAGCCCACAAATGCGTTCTCAGCGGAGTGGTAGATGTACACGCCACCGCCATTGCGAATGTACCTCACAAAATCCGCTTTCACTGCTTCGGGCCAGAAGGGCTTCGCCCTCTGCGGGGCATTGATATCGTTGCACGTTTGAATAACGGCAGCGTACTCGTCGAAATGCGGCCGCCACGCTTTCCAAGCCCCAGAACCCATGGGCGGCATCGTTGTTACATCGACAATGAACTCCCCCGCGGACGCAAGAATGCCACGCAGCAGCAAAGTGTTTTGCAGCCACTCGTGATTGCTGAATCCGTCCACAATTAGCACGCGCAATTTGCCGTGCTGCTTAAGGTTGACCCCGTGTCCTTGAGTAGGAGAGAAGGCGCTGACCGCGGCGAATACGATGACGGCGAAGAGGCGAAAAACCCTGCTCATGAAAAAGCCACTAAGCTAAATGTCAGCCCAAGGCGGCGACCGTGATGCTGAGGGTTCAAACGTTGATTGCATCCGTGATGGCGAAACAGAACCTAGTGCGTCTTAGCAGGAACCAGCAGATCAAAGCAGCGGCCACCAGTTTCAACCCACTTGGTTCAGGTGTCTGCATAACGTTGACAGGCGTCACGCCGTCGGCTTCGAGGAATTGCAATGTAAAGTCAAGTGAAGCATTTGCTTCCCCCGAACCTTGGAAGGTCTCAGCTCCTGCATCGCCGCTCTCGATGAATCCGAGAGTCTCCCCAAGAACGACAGGTTGAAGTCCTTCAGAATTCACGCAACCTGTACTAGAAAAGCAACCCGCCTGAACTAGCGTTCCGCTGTTGTCGCCGAGTTCGTAACCGGCAAATGAATCCACAACGTTGCTTGCATCGCTAGTCGTTTGTGTCGCCTCGACAGTACCGGAAACCAGCACGAAGCCGGGGCGCAGTGGCCCTTTTGTGGACAGGTAGAGTAAGCCTGCTGAAACACCAAAGCTGCTCCCGTAACCCACACTCGAAGCTGAATCCGCTAATTCAAAGCTTAGGGTATTCCCGGAAACGAGATATGCGCCCGAAGCCGCAGCCGACTCAATGTTGCCAAACGAATCCATTGTGCTGCAGGTCGAAGCACCGGAGGTAGACCCGCAGTTTACAAGCGTTGCGATGGAGTCAGCATGAGCTAGCAAAGCTAGGCTCGCTACGCAAAACGCCGCAACACAAAATCTGATCATTTCAACTCCAAACAGAGTCCAAGTTTACAACCGCCCAGGTGCGAGACATCTTCGGGTGTTCAAGAGCGGGTACTTCACATGCGCCCGCAGCGAGAGTTTCGATCTGCTTCAGTCGAATCACGCGCCACCCGGACAACGGTCGAACAAAAACTGCAGAGGGCCTGAAGTTGGGCTCTACGAACATCAGCCGCGTGTCACGTTAGGACTCTATCTGGAGTGATCCGGAGAATAAAGGTCTAGAGCGGAGAGTCTTGATGCCGGATCACTTCGGATAGAGGCGTTTGAAGGAAGGCGCTTGCGTTTGCGGCGGACGCGGCGGGTTTGGCAGAAGAGATCTATGGGATTTGAATACCTTTTCCACTTCTCACGGCGCTGACTTGCGGCTGGGGAGGGGCGAGCCGATGCATGGATGCTGGGCCGAGGTGAGTAGACCCGCCATAGCGGGAAAGTTTGGAGGCAGCGGACGTGGCCGGTTCGCCGCACATCTCAGCGTCGAGGCACACGTCAAGCGAGTACTCCAAAGCAGATGAGAGTATCGACGGATCTGGTATCGATCAAGATGTGTCAATGAGCTTGCTCCTCATGGTGGGAAGTGTTCGGACCTGTTGAGCGGTGAATCTCTCGATCAAAAGCATAGGTCCTTGACATTGTGGACAACGCCACATTGAGGGAGAAGAAGTCGGCGGGGTTGGGTCAAGTGATTGGGGTTGTTGCGTCATCCGTAAAAGCGCCCGGCATAGCGGCAGAAGAGCTTTGCGCCGGCGATTGGCGAGAAAGCCAAAGAACCGAATGCGGACGAAGCCTGGCGGCAGGACGTGGAGGAGAAAGCGCCGCAAAAACTCGTTAGCGGTTACTGTCATCAACTTTTGCTTGCTGCCATGCGCATAGTCCTTCCAACGGAAGGTCACCTTTCCATCGGCGACAGCAACGAGCCGGTGGTTGGAAATAGCAACACGATGGGTATAGCGGGCGAGGTAATGCAGCACATGCGAGGGACCCCCAAAGGGCGGTTTCGCATAGACAACCCAGTTCTCGCGGAAGAGCGAACGCAGGAACGAGCGAAAGGCCACATCTTGCGCCAGCGGTCGAAGAGCGCCAGCGAAGCATAGTTTTCTTTTTCGAAAAGCCTTCTTCAGCCCGTCGACGAACTTTCCGCGGAAGACGCGGCTGAGGACTTTCACGGGGAGAAAGAAAGCATAGCGCGGCCGAACCCAAGATTGGTGGTCGGCAGAGAGTCCGCCGGCGGGAACTACACAATGGGCATGTGGATGGTGCAGAACGTTTTGTCCCCAGGTATGCAGCACGCTCATGAAGCCAATGTCGGCGCCCAGATGTTTCGGATCGGCTGCGATCTCCAGTAGTGTTTCCGCGCTGGCACGCAACAGCAGATCGTACAGTATTCGCTTGTTCGCCAACGCCAGCGAGGAAAGCTGGTGTGGCAGCGTAAAGACGACGTGAACGTAAGGTACAGCGAGTAGCTCTTTTTCGCGAGCCGCCAGCCAGCGATCCCGGGCGCTTGTCTGACACTTGCCGCAATGGCGATTTCGACACGAGCAATAAGAGATGGCTTGATGGCCGCAGCGAGCACAGCGGTCCCGATGTCCACCGAGCGCCGCAGTCCGGCAGCGCTCGATGGCGTGCAGCACCCGCAGATGCTGCCAACTCAATCGGGATCGATTCTTCTCGACGAAGCCGTCGCCGGCTGCGCGAATGATGTCGGCCACCTCGAAAGGTGGCTTGTTCATCTCTTGTGCCGTTTGCGCGAGCGCTTCACTTGTTCCGGGCTGGACAACTCCAGTTTGTCGAGCGGCGTACCGGCTGCCTTGAGATGACGTTCGGACAAGTGCAGATAAATCGAAGTGGCTTTCAGGTCGGAGTGACCGAGCAGCAATTGCACGGTTGGCAGGTCCGCCCCTCCCTCGACCAGATGAGTCGCAAAGCTATGCCGAATTAGATGCGGGCGCACGGGCTTGTTGATGCCCGCACGCTCCGCCGCTTCGCGACACGCTTCCCACAGCACCTTGGCGGTAATCGGCTTATCAGCGCGCCAGCCGTCTTTAGTTCCCGGAAACAAGTACCTCTTGGGCCGCATCCAGCGCCAGTATTCGCGGAAGGTCTCCAGCAGCTTTGGGCTGAGCGGCACATCACGATCACGGCCTCTTTTGCCCTGACGAATGTGCAGGATCATACGCTTGCTGTCGATGTCTTCCACCTTGAGACGGCATAACTCAGCGCGACGAATGCCGGTGGAGTAGAGCGTCATCAACATCGCTCGATGAAACAGGTTACTGGCGGAATCGATGAGTCGCACCGCCTCCTCTTGGGTGAGAATGTTGGGTAAGCGCCGGGGCGCTTTCGGATACGGTACCTCCTCGACCGGATAGTTTCGCTTCAGCGTCTTGCAGAAAAAGAAGCGCAGAGCCGCCGTACGATGACCAACTGTGCGCACCCCGAGTTTCTTCTCCTTCAGTAAATAGACCTGATAAGAACGAATCTCATCGGCACCCAGTTGATCCGGCGCTTTGTTGTAATGTTTGGCGAAATCCTCCACTGTTTTGAGGTAAGCCGTTACGGTAGTCTGGGAATAATTTCGACGCTGGAGTTCCTCCAGCATCAATTGGCGTAAATGGGTCACAAGGACCTCCTTGTGACCCCACACTCTATCGCTTTTTTTAACTACTGCTCCGCGCCACACGCGTAGCGTCCGCCAGCGCAAGCGGCTTCGTTCTAACGGCGCAGCGTTTACAAATCCACTTTGATGGGTCGGCTATTGCTCCGATTGAGACCGGAAAGTACTGGCAACTTGCATTACGCTCGTGACCTTCCTCACGGTGAGCGCTTCCATTCCCCACCGGATTCTCCCGCTTTTTAGAGTCTCCCCCTCTAACCCGTTTTCATCTCCTGTTGCATCGAACCCGCCGGAATGCGTTCACAGGCAACCCAAACTTTTCCACAATTCAATGTGATTTATTTTCATTCGCTTACAGATATCAGCCTAAAATGCGATGCCAACCCCGACCAACGGCCTGTCACTCTGCAATCAACCGGAGGAGCTACTCAAGCCACACCCGGGAGCAACCCAAATGACGCCCAGATCCATCCGCCGCGCCGCCGAGCGAAAAGCCAAAAAGCAGGAGCTGAAAAAACTCAAAGCCATGTCTCAATCCACCGGCCCCATCACGCCCCAAGGCAAAGCCATCGCCTCGCAAAACAGCACCAAACACGGAACCTGCTCCACCAAATTCCGCCTGCTCGAAAACGAATCCAAAGCCGACTACCAAGCCCTGGAAAACCTCTGGTTCGAAGGCTACAACCCCCAAAACGCCTTTGAAACCGACCTCGTCCGCAAGGCCGTCGAAGCCGACTGGCTCGCCCGCCGCGCCGACCGTCACTACGCCGATCTGGAAGTCACCCTCTTCACCGCCGCCCCGAGCCTACTTGACTGGGTTCCCGACCAACACAAACTCCTGGCCTTGGCCAATCGCTACCGGACCGCCAACAACAACGCCCTAGTCAAAGCCCGCAAAGCCATCGAAGACTATCGCAAAAACCGCCGCGCCGAACTGAAAGCCGCCACGCCAAAAACCAAACCCGAACCCAAACCAGACCTGGACTTCGAAGGCGAAGACGACATAGCCAAAGAACTCGAATGGATGCGCAAAGAAGCCATCCGCCTAGGCTACGCCAACCCCGACGGAACCCCCACCGGCAAAAAAGACTAACCCAAAATCGACCTCACCTCAACGCATCTGCGTTTATCCCCATTTGTCCGCGGCCCATCACCTCAACGCTAGCCATCACACCAGCGCAAACCCCTGGCTACTCACAATTTTGATGCGCAAAGAACCCACCCGCCTGGGCTACGCCAACCCCGACGGAACCCCACCGGCAAAAAAGACTAACCCAAAATCGACCTCACCTCAACACATCTGCGTTTATCCCCATTTACCCGCGGCCCATCATCTTAACTCCCGCTAGCCACCACACCTGCACCACCCAAACGCGCTCTCTCTTCGCAATTTCCCCCATCCAAAACCCGCCATCCAACCCTGTCTACGACATCTTCAAGTTCGTTCCGCAAATCACCCCACTGATGCCAACTTCGTTTCGTAATGGTTCAAAACGCATCGGCGTCGTCGCAACTTTCCACGGAGGCGGTCTGGTGACCGACCAACCCAACAGTCCTCATCTGCAGGCAGCCTCCAGCAAGGCGCGGTTCCTGATCGCAATTGCGGCAAATGACGCCGCGCGCTCGCCGAACGATAAGGACGTCATGAAGGCCGCCTTTGCGAAGGCAGGCCTCCCCGCCGAGATCGAAGTGTACGCACGTTTATAACGAGCCACAAGCTGAGAAGGCCGGGGGCTGAATGCTTGTGCTCCTTAGCAAAGCCCTGGCCTGAACAGGTAACCACCTCTATCCAAAGCGGGTCAATTTCCTGACCCTCTAAAAACAATTCCGTCTACTGAGACTTGTGAACCACTAATCGCACTTTGCGAACTTCAATCTTTATGGCCGAAGACCACTATTTCCAGGCCGCCGCTCAACGAACGCCCAGGCATCGGTACTCCGTAGACAGGCTGGTACGCCGTGTCAGTAAGATTGGCTGCCCGTACGTATGGATGAAACCGCGACCCAGTCCAACCGGCAGAGGCGTCCAATAGAAAGTAGGCATCGCGCTGATACTGATTTGTGACTCCGCCGCGCACTCGCGCAACCCAGCCGCGGGTCGAGACGGCCTCCCAGGCAACGACCGCCTGCTGAGTAGGGTAGTTGAACACGTACTTGGATTGGTAGCCCTCCAACGCAGAAGCGGCCCCATGCAAGGAGGTGAAGCCAAACGTAAGCGTCTGATGTTTTCGCATAGCAAGTGATGCCGATGCCTCTGCGCCCGTAAAGTTCAGCCGGTCAAAATTCACCGCCTGCCATATGGCGGAGGAGTTCGTCCGGACATAATCGATGTCGTCGCGCTCCTTGCGATCAAATGCCGTAACCGACAGTTTCACGTTGTTCCGCGGATGCCAGTCCAAGCCGGCCTCAAACTCGCTTGCCCTTTCGGGTTTCAGATTTGGATTGCCCACGTTCGCAGGGTCGCTGTAATAAAGATCGGTGTAATTCGGAAGGCGAAAGGCGCGCGACACCGAGCCTCGCGCTTTCAAGCTGGACGCCAGCCAGTAGCCGCCGCTCACGTTGGGAACAAAAATGGTGTCGTGCCCTCCGTAGAACTCTTCACGTGCGCCAAAGGTGAGCGAGGCGCGCCGCAGCGAACGAGCATCAAAAGCGCCATACACAGCGCCTTGCTTGCGCCCATGAATTCCCAGATTATTGCTCTTGACGTGATCCGTCGTCAGTTCGCCGCCATACGAAACAGTGGCCCAATGGGCAACGGGATCGTGGCGTCGGAGAGCAACGTCCCAACCGTCGTCAATATGCCGGTTCGTGTAAAAGCCGGGATTATCTCGAAAGAGTTCAAACAAATCGGTGTGGCGCCGGTAGCCAAGGGTAAAAAGCGTGCGTTCGCCCAGGTCCTGCTCTAGAGTGCCCAGCCATGTCTTTGTACGCTCCCAGGAGTTGAAGTTGCCGTAGAACTGATTTGCGCCAAACGGCCGGTCATCCAGCCCCAGAAACACGCGCGTCAACCCAAGCGGCGAGCGAAGCCAGGTTTCGGAAGACAGCGCCAGATTCCGGTATTCGCGATCGTCCGTAAACCCGCCGGACAATTCGCGCTCGACAGCAATTCGTTCCGAAACTCCCCCGCGCAGGAACCCGAGAAAGCCACTCTCGGCATTAGTGCCGAAGCTGCCGTCACCAGCGCGAACCACCAGCTCTAACCGCTGCTGGTCTGTGACAGGCCTGGTCACGAAGTTGATGACGCCCCCGGACGCATCGGAACCGTAAAGCGTGGAGCCCGAGCCGCGCAGAATTTCCATGTGATCCACTGCATCCAATGGAATCGCAAAATCCGAGTTGTAATGCGCGGACTGCTCGTCATTGATGCGTATGCCGTTCAGCAGCATCAGCGTTTGCTCGAACGAAGCACCCCGAATCGAATAATCCACTTGTATGCCGTCTGCGCCGCGAGCGCTAACGAAGACCGAAGAGTCGTCGCCGATGGCATCGGCAAGGCTGCTCAATAATAACGCCCGGTACTGGACCGAAAACGTGTTGACGCTACGGTCCACATCGTCGAGAACAATCGGCTGCCAGGTGCCAGTCACTACCACCGTGTCCTGATGCGCTGGAGTCAAAGGAACCGTACTCTGACCATAAACCGAAAGCGGGATCGCGGCGGAGAGAACCAAGAACAGGGAAAGGCGCATCATTAAGCAACAAAAGCATTTTCTCACCCTCTGCCCAGCCCTCCCCCATCCACACCGGACGCCAAAGACAAACTACCCCGCTGGCAGAGCCGAGGCTCTCTCGATAACAAAGCTGCTTCTGCCGGATAAGAACTCAAGCCTGCAGGTCTTGACCCGGTCCATTTTTACTGTCATTCAAACTTCGCCAATCTCCCCAAAAACCTCGCCATACCGCCAGTACCCGGCGCGTTGACAACATAATTGAAAGATGGTATCCAAGATAATCGCCGCGTAGCAATGTAGAGCAACTCATCGCTCCACCACACAAACCACGAAGTTTGTCATCAGCTCCAAAAGAGGAAAATGAAACGACTACTTCGCTATACCCTTGTGCTCGCGCTGGTTTCTCTTATCGCGTGGGCTCAATCCGACACCTCTCTTAGCGGAACGGTGACAGACCCCTCGGGCGCTGTTCTCCCCAACTCCGTTATCACCCTAACCAATGCCGATAACGGTGCAACGCGTACTACGACATCCGACAAATCAGGCCGCTACTCGTTCCAGCAGATCCAGCCCGGCAACTACACGCTCATAGCGAAATCAAAGGGCTTTTCCGATGAAGCAGTCGATAGGATCAGAGCCTTGGTCAACACCCCTCTGACCATCGACATCCACATCGCCAGCGTCGGCAAAACCACGGAAACAGTCTCGGTCAACGCCGATGCGGCGCAAATCAACACCACTGACGCCACCCTGGGCAATGCCATCGGTACGAAACCCATCATGGAGTTGCCGTTTGAAGCCAGAAACGTCGTGGGCCTGCTCTCCATTCAGCCGGGCGTTACCTTCTTTGGCGATCCTTCCGACTACCGCAGCGGCGCTGTCAACGGCGGCAAGAGCGACCAGGGGAACGTCACTTTGGACGGCGTGGATGTGAACGACCAGCAATATCGAACGGCCTTCACCGCCGTCTTGCGCGTCACCCTCGATTCGGTGCAGGAGTTTCGAACCACCACCACGAACGGCGGCGCGGATGTCGGACGCACGTCCGGTGCGCAGGTGGCTCTTGTCACTAAGAGCGGAACCAATGAGTTTCATGGCTCGTTATACGAATACAACCGCAACACGGACACGTCAGCCAATACGTTCTTCAACAATGCTGATGGCATCCCGCGCCAACAGCTGATTCGGAACGTTTTCGGCGGCTCTGTCGGCGGCCCCATCAAGAAGAATCGTTTGTTCTTCTTCCTGAACTACGAAGGACGCCGCGATGCCAGCCAGTTCAGCGTCGTTCGCACTGTGCCCAACTCCCTTTTTCGCCAAGGCATTGTGACGTATCAAAATAGCGCCGGACAGAACGTTCAGCTGACCCCCTCCCAGGTTCAGCAGCTCGATCCCACAGGCCAGGGCGAAGACCCCGCGGTTCTGAAGTTGCTTCAGGCTTATCCTCAGCCAAACGACAATACCGTCGGCGATGGCCTGAACACGGCGGGCTATCGATTCAAGAGTTCGGTGCCGCTCTCTTATAACACCTACATTGGCCGCTTCGATTATCAGATTGATTCCGCCGGCAAGCACGTCATCTTCTGGCGCGGCAACCTCCAGAACGACGATTTCATTCCGGCCGACGCCAGTTCTGTGCCACAATTTCCCGGTCAGGCAGCAGCCAGCCGCCACCTCGAGAATTCGAAAGGTTTCGGCGTAGGCTACACCTGGCTGGCTTCGCCCACCTTAGTCAGCAACCTGCGGTACGGCTTTACACGCCAGGGCTACGACACAACAGGTCTTGAGAACACACCCATCGTGACGTTGCGCGACATCGATAATCCAATCGCCAACAGCAAGGGTCTCAGCGCAATTATTCCGGTGCATGACATTGAAGAAACAGTCACTGATTCGCTCGGCGCTCACACGCTCAGCTTCGGCGGCTCCATGCGCTTCATTAGCACAAACCGGCTGAATTACGGCAACTCCTTCAGCAGTGCGACCGCAAACTCATCCTGGTTTTACGACCAGGGTCAGTCACTCGCTCCTGCCGACCTGAGTCAGCAAAACTCAACCGTTTACTACCGCCAGATGACCGACATTCTCGGCTACGTGACGGAAGGCAATGCTCAGTACAACTACGACAAGACGGGCAACATCTTGCCCCAGGGTCAGGGCATCAAGCGCGATTTCGTCAATCGCGAGTACGAACTGTTCATTCAGGACTCTTGGAAGGTGAAGCATAATCTCACAATCACTGCCGGCATCCGCGGCTCCTTCTTCCCGCCGCTGTTCGAAGCCAACGGTTATCAAACCAGCAGCAACATTCCCTTGTCGCAATGGTTTAATGACCGCGGCGGTCTCGCCGAGAACGGCCAATCGCAGGCACTCGCACCGGAACTGACTTTCAATCTTGCGAATGCCAAAGGCGGACGCGGCCTCTATCCCTTCCAGAGTCACTTCTCGCCTCGTTTCGCGTTCGCTTACTCGCCTGAGGGGACTAATGGCTTCGCCAGGAAGCTGTTCGGCGATCCCGGCAAAACTTCGATCCGCGCCGGATTCGGCATGTACTACGACCTGTTCGGTCAGAGCCTCATCCGTCTCGCGGACGCCACTTCCCTGGGTTTTTCCACCCAGCTCTCGAACCCGGCGAACGCCACCTATACGGGCACCCCTCGTTACACCGGACCGACCGTTATTCCAGACGGCTTGCTGCCTGCCGCCCCCGCCGGTGGCTTCCCGCAGGTCGCTCCTAATGCTTTCGCCATCGCCCAAGGACTCGACAGCGGCCTGAAAGCTCCGTACTCGATGAACATCGATTTCAGTTACAGCCGCGATCTGGGCCATGGGCTTCTGATTCAAGGCAGTTACGTCGGTCGTCTCTCGCGCCGGTCACTCCAGGCCGACGACGTCGCCGCGCCCACGAATCTGGTTGATCCTAAATCCGGCCAGAGCTACTTCCAGGCGGCCACAGCCATGCAGTCCTACCTGCGCGCGCATCCGAGTGGCAGCGCGTCGGATGTTGCCGGCGTTCCCTCCATTCCATTTTTTGAAGATCTCTACGCAGGTTATGCAGGCGGCGGACTCACCGCTTCGCAAGCCCTTTATCAGAACTACTGGCAGCCCATCGGCATGAACAACGACACCTCGGCCCTTGCCCTCATCGACGATGCTCCTTCTAATGGCTGCAGCCCGTGCAGCACCTTGGGTCCGAATGCCATGTTCAACGCGCAGTATTCGTCGCTGGCCGTGTTCCGCACCAGAGGCAGTGGTGATTATCACGCCATGCAATGGACGCTCCGAAAGCAGTTCAGCAACGGCCTTCAGTTCGACGTGAACTATACATTCTCGAAATCAATCGACCTTGGCTCGTATCGCGAAAGCGACACCGTCACTAACGGTCAGATCATCAATCCTTGGAATACGCGTCAGATGCGGGCCGTTTCCGATTACGATGCCACTCACCTCCTCAGCGCCTTCTTCGTCGCGGATCTTCCGTTTGGTCACGGCCGCAAGTACGGAGCGAACATCAACGGCTTCCTCAACGCGATCGTCGGCGGATGGGGTCTGAGCGGCATTTGGCGCCAGTCCTCCGGTTTACCCACCAGCGTTAGCGACGGCGGCCAGTGGTCCACGAACTGGAACCTCAGCGGCTTCGCTACGCCAATCACGGCCATCTCCGGCAGCAATACGAAAAATTCGAATACCGGCGGACCTAACCTCTTCGCCGATCCGGCCACAGCGGCCAACGCGTTCATCCCCAACTATCCGGGAACGACCGGCGGACGCAACATTCTGCGCGGCTACGGCTACTTCAATATCGACACAGCGCTGCAGAAACGCTTCGTCATGCCGTATAACGAACATCACAGCTTCGAACTCCGCGCCGAAGCTTTCAACGTGACCAACTCAACCCAATTTGACGTCGGCACCATCAACCTCGATATCACGAACCTGGCGAACTTTGGCAAGTACACGAGCACTCTCGGCAACGCCCGTGTCTTCCAATTCGGCGGCCGCTACGAATTTTAGCCGGGCAGCTAACCGGCTCGGAACTTACCTTCTGAGCCGGCCTCTTTCCAGCGTATTTACACCGAAGCAGGTCCCGTTCAATGTGTCAGCGTCCGACGCCTGATGGGCCTAAGATCTCAGAAAAATCGAACTCGGATGATGGCCGGGCTTAGTCATCAGACCGTCCACGAACTCCGCCGGTTTCATTCCTGGAAAGCACATCTGTAACTCGGACATGCGCTCATGGAAGAGCTGATTCAAACAAGTCTCAATCCTGTATTGCTTGTTCATGCATAGGAAGGCGTACAACAGCGCTGTCTCGTTCGCAAAGAATAGGTCTGATGAGAGCACGTGAGGAGAGTAATCGTAGGGAAACCAGATGTCATGGAAATGAACGTAGACACCCGGCGTAAGTTTCGGAAGAATGCTCAGGATGAGCCGGCTCACTTCACCTCCAGGGCCCAAAGTGTGGCTGGAGTCGATGAACAAAAAGTCACCTGCAGAAAGTTGTTCAAAGAAGCTGATGCTCACATCCTGTGCCTTGCTGATCATCAGCTCGATACTTCCATTTCGCTTGCTGTCTAACAGGAACTGAGTAGGATAGGGCTCAATGCAAACGATTTTTGGTGTGTATCTTGCCTCCCTGGCTGCCAGCAGGCAAACGGCTGTTGAGACACCGCAACCGATCTGAACAATCTTTGGAGGTCGATGATGACGTATAAAGCAATAAAGGAACTCGGCCTCGATTTCGCCATAACCTTCGTTGCTGCCATTCAATTTCAAAGCTGTCTGATGAATATTCCGTTTCGTCCAGTCACTGCTGAAGGGCGTAGTGCATTGACGCAGGAACTCCAACTGATGGTCAATACTGCCGTTGATCCCCAGCATGCTGAAAGGAGCGCGCCAGTTGGTTTCGTGCTTCAACTGCCTGATATCCGGGATTTCCGAATAGAAGTGACGGGGGAGAAAGTCGAAACCGCAGCTTTGGCCGAACTCAAACAGATGGCGCAATAAATCCTTGCCAAGGTTCTTGAGCCTTCGCCGAAAACCGCGAGACTCGACTGAACCGCTGGCAACGGCTGGTTCAAGAATTTGAGTCTGACTCAGCATAACTGCCTTGGCCTAATCATTCCCGGTCTTGATGCTATCAGTAATCAGTGAAAAAAGTAAACCTCCGTCTAACACGGGCAACGGGGCACTCAAGCCTGCCGTGACTAAAAAGAGATTGAACGTATCCGTCCATACACTGGAACAGGAGACTGGCCTTGTGTGCTGGAAATCCACGATTAGGCGGGCGGGCGTCTCTCCTCTTTCGGAGACGCTTCACGCGGTTGCGCGTGTTGCGGCTGGACGTGTTGCTGTTGCGCGGCGTGCTTCTGCTCAAGTTGCTGAGTTTGCTGCGCGTGGTGTTGTTCCATCTGTTGTTTCTGCACTTGGCTGTAGTTCTTCGCGGCGGCTTGCTGATGTTCTCTTTCTTGCTGTTGTTGGAGCCGCTGATGATCCTGGTTCTGCTTGGCCGCAAGCTGGGTCTGCCGCTGCTGATATTGCTTATCAAGTGCCGGATTCCCTGTGCTCGGAGCCTGGACAGCATGCGCCCGCAATTCGCTGGCATGGCTTTGGGGAGCTTGTTTCCTCTCGGCGTGTGCGTTGCTATTCGGCGGAGGCTTGTATTCGCCGCCTGCTTGTTTTGCGGGAACAGCGCCGGTAGTGAACTCGCCCGGCCTGGCGGTGGCCGCTATCGGCGGTCGGCCTTGGTTTGTCGATGCTCGTAGCTGAGGATTACCGCGGGCTGCTTCAATATGCTGGGCCTGGGCGGAGACCGGGCCGACATGGCGTTGGCTGGCGTAGGCGGCTTCCTCGGAGGATGGACGTGCTTGCACCCCGCCCTCACCTCCGTTGTAGCTGATGTGGGTTTCGTTCACGTTCACTATAGTCGTGTTGTAAGTGTTGTGAATGATAGTCGTGTTGACGTGATTCACATACGTGTTGTAAGCGAAGTGGTTCCCCTGCCAACGGCCGCCTTGATAACCGTTTCCGACATAGCCGAATCCATAGTTGATGCCGCCATAGAAACCCACACGCGGGCCCCAATATCCTTCGTGAAAAATGAAGCCGCTACCGCCCCAACCCCAATATCCCGGAGTCCACAAGTAACCCACTTGGGGGACTTGGACCCAGGTGCCCGGCACCCAAAAGTAGCCATAGTCATTGTCATAGGCCCAGTAGCCTGGCACCCAGAGGTAATCCTCAGCCGGGCATATTGGCTGCTCATAGATGGGCAGCGCTGGCGGCCCAAAACTTACTGAAATCCCCAGACTGATTTGAGCGGACGCGCCGTTTGATAATCCCAGAACAGCGCATAAAAAAAGTAACAATCGCATTGCGGATCTTGGACGCATGGGTCTCCTTGATAAGAATTAAATAATCCATGCGGACTATAGTAATTCTTGCTACGTAGACCAAAATCGCTGGCAAACTTGATCCTCAAATTTTGAGGATGATTGCGGGGATAAAACTGCACGGCATGTGTGGAGCGTCCCCGGATTGGGCCTATTTAGGTTATGAGAGCGGGTTAGCAGCCATCGATGCCTTATTTGAGACGGATCGCGGCCCGGATTGGAGTGCGTTCGTGAGCGGTGATTTCGGAGTTGAAAATTCGAACCCATTCTTATAACCGGGGACGGGTTGAGAGGCTTTGGCGGCTTGACGTTCCTGCGATTTGCGGGTTTGCTGGATGCGCTTTAGTTCGGCAAAATCTTTCTCATAACGACGGTGGAGACGGGCTTCCTGCACCTGGAGATTGCGAAGGGATTTTTCGTACTTCAGGTAGGTTTCGACTTCGATGAGTGCGCGGCGCTTGGCCGGCTCCTGGTCTGCGAACTGGCTGGCGAATTCGAGGCTGCCTTTATACATGATGCCGATTTGAAGATTTTGCGCGCGGTCGATGCGCCAGAGGCTGTCGACCATCGATTGGACGAGGCGCTGTTCTTCCTCGCCGACAGGATGGAAGGCGTCTTGGCAGGCTGCGAGGCGACGCTGGTATTCGGCGGCATCGTCGGAAGCCAGCAGGACGGTGGCTCCGGTGAGTCCGTGTTTGAGGGCGTTTTGCGAGGATCGGGCTTTGCCTTCCGGGGTGACCGGACCGGAGGACAGTTGGGCGTTGGCGCGGTTGGCGGTGAGTTGGGCTTCGGAGAGGGGCGCGGAGGTGGCGGGCTTGACGCCGGTTGCTTCGGATTTGAAGAGCGAGAAGAATTCGGCGTAGGCTGTTTGGGTTTGGCTGCTTCTTTCGGGCTGGTCTTGCGCGGCTTCGATGGGCTCAGGATCAACGCTCTCGATGTCGAGCGGCAGGACAGGGAGGGACGTTTGGATGGGGTCTAGTTCGGCTTGCTGGGTGCGCTTTTGGCGGAGTTCCTGATAGGCGGCTTTGCGGGCTTCGCGCTCGGCGGCGCGGCGTTCAGTGCGTTTGGACATGGTGTTTCTCCGGCTGGGTGAAATGAAAAAGGCCCGCGTGGAGGTGGGAGCCTCACGCGAGCCTGATTTAGAGTAGCAGCGGGTTGGAAATTTTGAGGGGGCGATGGTTTGGCGAAGAGGTTTGTAGGGTGAAGAAGGGATGGGAGTTATGAGGTTGGAAATTTATTTTTTAGAGTTGTGACAGGGAGACGCGCCGCAGTCGGAGATTCGCTCCGGCCGGGGGCGCGCAGTGGCAGGGATGAAGGGGGGGTCTTGGGCGGCTTTTAGCAATTTCGTGGTTATGTTGAGCGTCCCCGGATCCCGGATCTTCCCGGATTCGTTCAGTCTTTGCTGGGGGAGGATTCTCTCAGGAATTGTGTTTGAGTGGGTTGGCACCGTTTTATTAACACGTCAATGCTATTGGAAGCGGGGTCCCTGAGGCACGCATCCATACCCCGAACACGTAATTTCCGTATGCTGCGCGTTGATAGGGATCGCCAGTCGCCATCGGCTGAGCGTCCAGATAGCCACCGATCTTAAAGCCTTTCGAAAGATCCAACACCGCGGAGATTGGGTCCCATTTTGAAGCCTTCCCCGCGGATGCCCAAAAGCTTGGATCCGGAGCATTTCCGGCGAACTCGCAAACGTTATCCGGCACCTCATTCTTTGGGGGGAGTACGGACTGCATCTCACTGGTAGTGAGTCATAAACAGGATTTCTCCGGTTCGTTTCGAAATCTTCACTTGAGCGGTCCCCCCTGGACACGGAGAATCTGGTGGGATGCAATGCAGAGACCCAGTTACATCCCACACGCCGCCAGAAAGCTTAGCTTCGAATGGCCGTTCGGACGTGATCTGTTGCTTACCATAAACAGGAATAAGCACCGCTTCTGCTACGCTGACGGCCACAGTCGCTGTTGGCACAAAGCCGTCCTTGGGGACAACCGATTTCGGGACTCCGAGGGCCGGATCCTGCGCGAATAAAAAGGCAGCCGCAAGTGCCACCAGACTGGCTAAGACGAAAGCCCTGAGTGATGTCATCACTAATCCTCCGTGCAGTGGGTTAAGGAACTTGACAGGCTCCGCTGCCAACGTCCGTGACGTGCGGATAGCCTTGGGAATCGATTGAGAGCTTCAGTACGCGGCCAGTAGCAGTCCCCAGGTAACCTGGCCCTGTCTTGCGTGTATCCAGAAGGTCATTGGGAGAAAACATATCGTTGTTGTAGCCGGGCACTAGAGGGTGGTCGTGAAACCAGCCCACAATCCCAGAAACCAGTGCCTGCGGACTACTAAAAAGGGTCGGTATACTCGTTGGATTACCTTCCACAGGAGGGTACGAATAAGAGTAACGACCATTGCTGTTTTTGTAGAGGAACCCGCCGAACTCATGCCCTATTTTTGTCGTTTGCGGAAGAACGCTTCTCGCCGCGCGGTACCCGTCACAATCCAGCGTCCGATAGTTCCCGATCTTGATCACTGACTTTGGGGGAACTGCTGGTTCGTTCCGCTGATGTAAACACCTACTGCTTCAGTTTCTCCCAGAAGTTCAGCGGCCTGACAAAGAGGATCAACTCTCCAGGCCTCGGCGAGGCGCTGGCCTTACCGCAAGTATTGGCAGTGACAATACCGTCTTGGAGTAATGCCTTCGTTGGGATATTGTTCACCGCAAGCCAAGAGAAGTCCGTTCCGTGCGACTCGCATATAACATAACCCACATTGACTTTGACGAAGTCCTTGTACCTCACAACAGGATTGATCACACCGAAGTCTCCGCAATCCTTCCAGTGGTCTTGGGTGTTCACTTCGGCATCATTGTTGGTCAGCCGTAGATGAGCGACGCCGTCTCTATCGGTCGGAATTGCTAGCGGGTATTTTCGTTCGTCTCCCACCCACACGTTCACACACGTGTTTGCGATGGGACGCCCGTTCCGTCCATCAATCAGCTTGAAGTCAATCGTCTGTGCGGCTAAGCGTGTGCCGACCGCGCTCAAGATGAGCGTCAGAAGCAATGATGTCCATAGAGGATGCTTACCCATTATTAAGGGCACGGTTTGTACCCTCCAAGACTCGTCATGTCGGTCAGCAGATGAGTCAACAACCCAATCGGATTGTAGGGTAATGCCGAATCGAGGTGCGCCGTAAACTGGCTAGGGCTAAACGGCAAAGTGAGAGGACTGTCCGCTCCGCTAGGGCCTGGAGGAACATGCAGGGTTGCTCCGGCACCGAGAACATAAGTGGCGGGATTGACTGGGTAGCGACCGACAGCAACCTTCGTCGGTTGCATTGAGGCCGGAACGGCAAAGTTTAAGTTCAGCGTGCCTTGTCCGGCCGGAGCACCCTGCGAATACCTAAACATCAAGGCAACATTGGCTGTCGTGAACCGAGTTTTGAATCTGTCGTTTACCGCGTTCAAGATCGAGGATTCGCAAGTCTGAACCTGCGGCGGGATGGGCGTCCCGGACTTTGGGGGAACTAGCGCACCACGTTGACCATCGTTGAAGATAGCCAAACCGAAACGCCAGCAACACTCAGCATCCAAAGAACACCACCTAGATAGAGACCACGCGACATCCAGACTTCCTGCCTCGAAGAATAGACGTGAACCCGCCGGGCGAGCATTCGCCCGGAAGCCCACATTACGAGTGCGGAGGCTAAGCCAACCACCACCGCCGAAGCGATGGCAATTACCCAAGCCAAGGGTTGCAAGTTCGCTTTCTGTGCGGAAGCAATCATACCCATAATCGGCGTTGCAAAACAGATCGCCATTAGCAGTTGCCAAAGCGTCATAGCGTTAGCACCCTGAAGTGAAGAAGTGAACGACTTTGCTGATTCCGGCACCGATCGCTGCTGTAGAACCTGCAGCGCTGCCTATGTTCGGCCCAGTCCTAATCCATTTACCAGGTGAGCCGCCTGGGTAATTGGAGCGATAACCCTGCTGCCAATCCTTGCCGATACTCCAGCCGGACGTTTCACCTGTGATCCCTGTTCTGACCCATGCTCCCGTCGCGGCACCGGCAGCCGCACTACCGCCGACTGTCCCTACGTTGTAGGCGACGCCCGCCCAGTTGCCGTTCGCCGCTTGCTTGGCGGTGTCGTAAAGAGTGTAACCACCTCCGGCCGCAGCAGCGACCCCCAGTACACCTGTCACTATTGCAACGGGCGTACCGAGCGTGACTGCACCTACTGCTAAGCCGCCGACCGCGAGCGCACCAACCGCCCCAACTGCCGCACCCTTAACTAAGCACCATCCGATCTTGCTAGCCGTCTGCCCGTTCTTTGCCGGTTGACCACCACCAGGGCCAGAACCGCCGCTCGGATTTTCGGTGCTCGGTCCACCAGGGTTGCCGCCCTCGTTAGGATCGACACCGGGATTAGAAGGCAAATATTCAGACGGCGCCGTAGGCGAAGTCCCGTTTCCAAGGAACCAGCAAATAAAACTTCCCGAAGCGCACGCCGGTTTGCTCCAGACTGAGAAACACGTGGAATCGCCATAAGCACTCATCCCACTCAAATCCACTAACCCTAACGGGTTCCCCAACACATACCCATAGCCATTCCAAGACTGCGGCCTCGTAATATCCGCCCCCGCATTCCCCGGATCCGGCTGCACAAACCCACCCAACACCGCACTCAAATGCCGAGCGTTGAAGAAATCCAGACTCGCCGTCCCGCCATCGCTCTCCTGCCCGGTAAAGCCCTGCGTCACATTCGACGTATACCCAAAATTCCCATTCCGTCCCGCATTTCCATTCAGGATCTCTTCCCCAAACGGAATGTAATCATGCCGAACCACCAGATTCTGAGTCTGATCGGTAATCATCCGCGGACTGCCCAGCATGTCATAAGTCAAGTAACATGTCGTGCAAGCCGGCGTAACTCCGTTGTTGTTATAAGTAGCAGCCAATTGTCCAAATGCATCATGAATGTACAAAGTCCAGGCTCCGCCCTGCACTAACTGTTGCGCCCGCTGCCCTTCCGCATCGAACACCCAACTGATGCTTTGACCTGTCCCGCTGTCCACCGTGCTCGTAACATTGCTTTCGGCGTCGTAACCCAAGCTGACCGCGCCCAATTTTGTGATATTCCCGCGTCCATCATAGCCGCCGGCCGCAGACACCGACACAAGCCGGTTGTTCGCCGGATTATAGGGGTTCGCTCCCGTGCCATTCGGATTGAACGGCGTCAAACCGCTGCGCGGCACACCCGAGTTCGCCGTTAGCGACAAGTTCCCAAACTCATCATAAGAGTAACTGCGGTTATATCCCGTGTCCGACACACCTGTCAACCGGTT
>CAWJUX010000009.1:0-187344 GCA_963846175.1 Bryobacterales bacterium
TGCGATGCTCTACCAACTGAGCTACCGGCCCGTGGGCGAATGGGACCCCACAGACAAGAATATCATTGGCTGTTTCAGTGCCCGGTGGACCAGAGCGTGAGAGCGAGAGGCCACTCGAGGTCAGTCCATGTTTTCATGGCTTTAAACCCCGCGCGGTGGGCCAGTTCTTCCAGTTCCAGTTCAGAAAATTTGTAGGCGATTGCGGTTTGAATGGTTTCACCCCTGACAAATTGAAAGCGATGGAGCAACGAGGAAACGTAGACCTCCTGGTCTTGCTCGGCGACAAGGCAAAGCTCTACACGGCGCAGGAACGCGTTCCAGCGCACGTCATGCCGAAACTGCCGAACGTCGAAATGGCCACCCAAGTCACGATTGACGCGGGCTAGCAGGTTCTTGTTGAATGCTGCTGCGATACCTGCGCCATCAGCATAGGCACCCACCATCTGATCGATTGTTTTTACAAGGTCTAAGGACAGCAGCAGGAAATCGTGTGGCTTGATCGACCTTCGCAAACGGCGCAAGAACGTCAGGCGGCGGCTACAATCAAGGTTGCCGATTACACCGCCCGACAATTTGAAGACCATGGGAGAGCTATTGGTCCGTTCGCTCACCAGGCGGGCGACCTCGGCTAGCCATTCCTCAGAGGCATCCACAAGAGCCGGCAACAGCTTGGGACTGGGGTGGGACGGCGTGTGATCAACGCGAGAGCGGCTACACCCGATATCTGCTTCAAGCGAATCTTGTCCGGTCAATTCGAGCAGGCTGAAGGCATGGCGCGTCAGCAGGCGGGATTCTGTCCCAGTGATGCCATATTCCGGAAGCATCGTGAGCGCCGAAAAGAGCTGTTCACCCACAGCATCATACAAAAAGCGGGGCGCGATACTCTTATCCGGGATGGCCAATCCCCGGGCGACCGCGAGCGCAAACGAAGAAAGCGGGGAAAGGGCGAAAGCAGACATCGGTTGTTAGGAATGGAAGCCACTTAGAACCCCTGGGCTACCCGATTCAGGCTGTCACATCTAACAGTGGGATGCAACGCACTCGCGGCCGAATGGGAGCTTGCGGCGTTATGGTACTAACGCCTATGATTCCCTAGGGACGCATGAGGCAATGTCAACGGTTAGATCTGATCCAGGACTTTTTGGGCTACTGCTAACGCTTGCTCCCGGGTCTGAATTTCGCCTTCTAGCTGAGCAGTCTCCACCGCTCTCAGAGCGTCCTTGAAGATGGGTCCGGGTTGGTATCCCAGTGCAATCAGATCCGCGCCATTGATTATTTTGACAGGACTGAGTTGATTGCCGAACTCTTTCAATTTGCCGGCGACGTAGTTGAAGGCGTCGCTGTAACCGTTACTGGCAAGGCAATCCAGGCGATGTAATTCAAGGTGTTCTTCAAAACAGGGCAGACGCAAAAAGCGCTTGAGAGTACTAAGCCGCATTCTAGTCACGTCCTTAAACTTCATGTGATTCTCAACCAGCGCCTTAACCTGTTGAATTTCGTCGTTAGAGAACTTCAATCGCGTGAGGATGTTCTCGGTCATGATGGCGCCCACCTCTGCGTGCCCGTCGAAGCGAATGCGGTCGGCCACGCGAAAGGTCGGCGGCTTGCCTACGTCATGGAGTAATACACCTAATGCCAACGTGGGGACGGGGTGATGCAACTCTTCGAGCATCATGAGAACGTGGGTCCAGACGTCTCCCTCGGGGTGGAATTGGGGCGGCTGCTGCACCCCCTGGAATGCCTTCACCTCAGGCAATATTTCTGCCAGCAAGCCACAGGAATCCAGAAGTTCCAAGCCGTAACGCGCGTTACCCTCCGTGAGAATGCGGACGAGTTCGTCGCGAATTCGTTCGGCTGAAATCCGGACGATCTTCGGTGCTTCCTGGCGAATGGCGGCCAAGGTTTCGGCTTCGATGTGAAAGTTCAGGCGGGCGGCAAAACGCACAGCTCGCAGCATGCGCAAATGATCTTCCCGGAAGCGGCGAACGGGATCGCCAATGGCACGAATCCAATGACGTGCAAGATCTGCGCGGCCGTCCACGAAATCCAGCACTTGTCCCAAGAGGGGGTCTTCAAACAAGCCATTGATAGTGAAGTCACGGCGTTGGGCGTCGAGTTCCAGGTCGGTGACAAATACTACCTCGTCCGGACGGCGGCCATCCGAGTAATCGCCTTCGCTGCGGAAGGTAGCTAATTCGACTTGAACTCCGGGGCCATCCACGATGAGCGAGACGCCGAAATGGGCACCCACCAGTTGAGCGTTAGGAAACAAGGCGGAGATCTCGGAAGGAAGGGCTGAGGTGGCGATGTCGTAGTCTTTTGGTTCAAGACCGAGCAGGCGGTCGCGAACGCAGCCGCCAACGAGCAGAGCTGTATACCCCCGCTCTCTAAGGGCAGTGATGGTTCGAATAGCGAGCGCGAGTTTAGGAGACCCAGTGTGGGACGACAACAGATTAGGCTAAAACAGCTGAATTAAGCGAGCCGATTAAAGAGCCGATGAGCCGGCGGTGGGCTCGACGGAAGTTTTCGATTCGAGCGAATCAATTTCAAAACCGTTCGCACTTTCGCCAGGCAAGAGATTACCATCCAGTGACACTCCCGAACCATCAAGAGCAGCTTTCTCAGCAGCAGCGGCTTCAGCGGCGGCAAGCGCGTCAGCCTCCATCTTCTTCAGCTCTTTCTTTGTGGGAGGCGCCTGCTCATGCCGGTAATCATGATCGTGGTAACAAGTCCGGCATCTTACTTTGGCCGCTTCACCATCAACCAGAGACACAATGGAATGGTTGGTGACCCGGCGGCATTTTATGCAGTGATCGTCTATGACGTCGCCTAAACGCTTTTCACCCATAGCATCAAGTATCGACAACAACCGGAGTATAGCAAGATACCGGGGTGATGAATAGTGAGGCAAAATGCGTGTGTCCACCGGCAGGGCGATTTTTGTGAACGGCGCATTGTTTGTTCAGGTCTTAGGTGTGAAGCCAAGCGAAATGACCGATTCCGGAGAGGACACGCTGAAGTCCGGTGGAGCTTTGAATGTAGGTTCGCGGGAGGATGATGCGGCTTGCGACGACGCGTTTGCCCTGCTGGTGAGGCGGCGGTCACAATTCGTCTTTCGGGTGGCTTTCTCGGTGTTGCGCGACGTGCAAGATGCCGAGGATGTGGCGCAGGAGACTTTCCTGAAGCTGTTTCGACTGGGCGGCTGGAAAGACCTGGCGGATGAGCGCGCGTTTCTGGCGCGCGTGGCGTGGCGACTGGCGGTGAGCCGGATCCGGCGCCGAGGCGGTGAGCGAACGGATGCCGAGGCGGTGGATTCGACTCCGAATGCGGAGGCGGGTTTAATTAGGGCCAGTCTGGAGGCGACGATCCATCGGTTGATGGATGCTTTGCCGGTAGATCTGCGATTGCCTCTGGCGTTATGGACGGTGGACGAGATGACGTCGCCTCAGATTGCCAAGGTGACGGGCATTCCTGAAGGGACCGTTAGAACGCGGCTGAAGCGAGCGCGCGAGATTTTGAAGCGGAAATTGCAGGATTTGGAGGTGCGACGTGGATAACGGACCCGGCGTGAATAACGGACTCGAGGATGGGCTGAACCAGGCGCTGGCGAGTTATTCCAAGGCGGAGCCGCTGCATGGCCTGGACGAACGGATTTTGGCTCGGGTTCGTACGGAGGGGAGAAGCCTGAGGCCACTTTCATTGACTTGGCGTCTGACCCTGGTTGGGCTCGGGTTGGCGATGGTGATTTCGGTCTGGTTTGGAGCGCGGGGCTGGTTTGGAACAAGGATAGAGACGCCGAAAGCGGTTGCAGGTCGCGGGGAGAAGGCGGGTGAGCTTACGGGGGTGGCTTCGCCTCGCTTGCCCACCGATCGGATGGTTGACGGAGTTCAAGCCCGGCGAGTGCGAAGGGGGAGACGAGCCGTCGTACCGTCAAGGCCCCGATTGAGTTCGGAAGAGGTTTTGCTGGCTCGGTTTGTGGCGGCTGATCCGGCGGGTGCGGCGAAAGAGTTTGCCAGTCTGCGTGAGTTTACGGACCGGGATTTAGCGGTGGCTCCGCTGGTTGTGGAACCGATCAAGATCAAGAGTTTGGAGGAGGCGGAAAGATGAGAATGGTTTGTTTATTGATGGTAGGGGCAGGTATGTGTTTGGCCCAAGAACCCGAGGCGACAAAGGATCAGGCGCCCAAGTTTTACAAGCTTGATTTTGTAGTGAAGGATGTGGAGGGCGGCAAGACAGTAGTCGCTCACAATTACACTCTGATTGTGGCGGACGGACACAGAGGCGCGAGCCAGATTCGAGCGGGCAGCAAGGTTCCGGTAGGCGGACCTACGACTTACCAGACGATTGACATAGGTACCAACATTGATTGCAATGCGGTGACTGAGTCACACGATGAGTTGTCTTTCGACTTGCTTGCTGAGGTTAGCAGCATCCTGCAGGATGGGGATACCCACCCGGTGATCCGGCAGAACAAGTGGGTCTCGAGAGTGGTTGTGCCGTTGAAGAAGCCAACGGTGGTGTTCGCGTCGGATGACAATACAACAAAGCGGGTTTTAGAACTCGAAGTAACGGCTACGCCGCGGCCTTAAGCTTCGACAGCCTTCTGAGCGCGCTGCCATTGGAGCTTATCGCGGTATTCCTGATAGAGGGTGGTGAGTCCGGCCCAGAGATAACCGCCAACGAACAGGAGCAGAAAAGGAATTGCGAGGTAGTTCATGGTCTCAATGGCGAAGTAGACCATATAGACGAAGTAGCTGCCGATGGCGAGCTCGGCGTAGGGCAGCCAGCCGCTGCGGCGACGATAAGCAGTCTGCTGCGTCTTTCTCTTTTGTCCCTGAGTTCCGTATTTGGCGGTCCGGGCGAAGCTGGTTTGAACGTTGAATAGGGCTTCGATAACGCCTTTGCTATTGCTGACGGTGAGCGCCACGCCGGCCGCCATCAGCATGGGCAGGAAAGCGATGGACTTCCACCAGGATTTAGGAAACAAGACACGCTGGGCGTAGAGATAGAACGCAGAGATGGACCAGAACGAGGCAATAATGAGCGGGAAGTCAATCAGTACCATCTGGAACACGCCCATATAGAAACGGACGATCATGACGGGCAGCATCAGCATGGAGACGATGATCATCAGCGGATACGAGATGTTCGGCGTCAGGTGCATGAAGGCTTCCACTTTCGTGCGCAGGGGAAGCTTCGCTTTGAGGATGCGCGGCAGGAGCTTTTTGCTGACTTGCGTGAGGCCCTTTGCCCAGCGAGCCTGTTGAACCTGGAAGCCGTAGGTCTCAACAGGCAGTTCCGAGGGACATTCGATATCCGGGACGTAGACGAATCGCCAGCCTACGAGTTGAGCGCGATAACTGAGATCCGAATCTTCAGTGAGGGTTTCGTGCTGCCATCCCCCGGAGCTATCAATCATGGTGCGTCGAAGAACGCCAGCAGTGCCGTTGAAGTTAAAGAAAAGGCCGGAACCGCAGCGCGAGCCATGTTCGAGGACGAAGTGGGCGTCGAGCAGCATGGATTCCACTTGGGTCAGAATGTTGAACTCGCGGTTTAGATAGCTCCAGCGGGTTTGCACTACGCCGACTTCGGGATCAGAAAAGTAGTGGATGGTTCGCTCGAGGAAGTCCGCGGGTGGAATGAAATCGGCGTCAAAGATGGCGATGAACTCGCCGGTAGCCGTTTCAAGACCTTCCTGCAAGGCGCCGGCCTTGTAGCCGTGGCGATTGGTCCGGTGGCGGTATTCGATAGGGTGTCCCGCGGCGAGGTACTGATTGCAGAGGCGTTCGGTAAAGGGATGCGTTTCGTCGGTGGAATCGTCGAGCACCTGGATTTGCAGGAGTTCGCGTGGGTATTCCATTTTGCAGACTTCTTCAAGAAGGCGTTCAACAACGAAGCGTTCGTTATAGAGCGGCAGCTGAATGGTCACACGCGGTAGCTGCGCGTATCGGGTGGGCGGCTTGGTGGGAAGGTTTTTGCGGTATTTGCGATAGCGCAGGATGGTGTCGTAGCGGTGAATGCCGTAAATGGAAAGGATGATTAAAATGCCGAAATAAGGGACGAGCAGGCACCAATCGAAGGGAGATAGCTGGTAGATTCCGGAGAAGGTGTCGTCAAACAGGCCCGTGAATAGGCGGGACCCCAGACCGGGCTGCGATAGAAAGAGGAGGATCAGGATAATCGGTTCGGCCATGCTCTGCTAGCGTATGAGACTCATTTTAACTGGTTTTCTATACTTTCACAGGACTAAGTAGATTACGGGCCTGCAGGAAGATGTCACGGAGCATGGCCCTGGTGAGGCGTTTCGTGGATGTATTTTGCTGGCTTGGGTGGTAACAGCAGAGCACGGTGGGGCCGTCGGCATGAGTGGTGAAACACTCGGCATGGCCAAAGCGGAACGATGATTTCGTCTGGATAGTGGCGCGTTCTGCTAGCAGGGACAAATAGGCATTGAGGGCGATAGCTCCCAGGGCAACGATGACCTGGAGGTTCGGCAAGAGATCTAATTCGCGAAGGAGATACGGCCGGCAGGTAGTGATCTCCTCGGGTAAGGGCTTGTTATCCGGGGGAACGCAACGTACCGGGCACGCGATGTAAGCATCGGTGAGCGACAGGCCATCGCCTACGCTGATACTGCTGGGTTGGTTGGCGAAACCAGCCTCGTGGAGCGCGCGGTAGAGGTAGTCGCCGGAACGATCGCCGGTGAAAACGCGTCCGGTGCGATTGGCTCCATGAGCGCCTGGGGCCAGGCCAATGATCAGGAGTCGGGCGTTGGGATCGCCGAATCCGGTAATGGGTCGACTCCAGTAGGTTTGATCGCGGTAGGCGCGGCGTTTGGTTTGCCCGATTTCTTCGCGGTGGCGGACCAGGCGAGGGCATTTTCGGCAGGCGATGACCTCGCTGTTCAAGATGGCGAACTGGGTGCTTCGATTAAGCATTTGAATTCGGGTCGGTCCCGTCAGAGGAGCCTGATAAGCCAGATGAGCCAGAGAGGTCAGTCTGGTCTGGCTTATCGGACGAGTCAGACTAGACAATCTGGTCAGACATGACTGACCGCTTTTGGAGATGGCTTAGCCAGGGCTTTGGATTAGTGGGCTGTCATTCGGTGTCGCTTGAGGCGAAAGCTTGGTCCAGCAGGAGTGCGAAATCGCGGGACTTGTGGTTAATGGAACGTTTTAGCGACTGCAATTCGGTTTCCGCCGTTCGCAATCTATCGGCCAGGTGAAGACAGGCTAGGACAGCGGTGCGCGTTGAATCGAGGTTGCCAGCACGGCGGGCAATATTCGACATCAGATCGTCGATTTGCTCAGCCAAGGCTTCTGTGTCCCTCGGCTCACCGGAGGTCGCGACCGTGTAATTTTGATTGAAAATGGTGACTCGGACGACCTTTCGAGAATCGTTTGAGTCCATTGTGGGTGGTCCTTGCCTAGCTGGCGCTCAGCAGATCCAATTGGCTCAACAGCTTCTCGATTCGTGAGCGAACCTCTTTGCGTTCGCCGTGCATCTGGTCGAGTTCCTGCGCCTGCAATCTGTTCTTGTCCGCAAGATCGTCGCGTTCGCGCAGGAGGTCGGCGTTGTTTGATTCCAACTCCTGCTGCGTGGCGTTGCCGGCGTTTACTTCGTCTTCTAAAACAGCCACGCGTCTGCTGAGCGCCGCGTTCTGAGAACGCAATTCCGTAATCAAATGAACGGCGCGAGTAATTCGCTCTTCAAGACTGGCAAGCGAATCCACGGCGGCATCTGACAATGCTGTGTCCATTGGATTAGTGTACGTTGGCCTGGTTTACCTTGGCGGTGGCGACCAGCGCTAGGAAGCCATTGGCATCATTCACAGCGATGTCAGCAAGAACTTTGCGGTTCAATTCCACGCCGGCGCGCTTCAATCCGCTGATGAACTTGCTGTAGGAAATGTCAGCGGCCCGGCAAGCGGCATTTATGCGGACAATCCAGAGCGAACGGAAGTTGCGCTTCTTGAGACGCCGTCCGACATAGCCGTATTTAAGGGCCTTCTCAACAGCTTCCTGGGCAGAACGGTTGAGCTTTGACTTGGTTAGAAAGAATCCCTTGGCTCGGCGAAGGGTTTTGTGGCGGTAATCCCGCCTGTTGGTACCACGTTTAACTCTCGGCACGTTTTCTCCTTTTTAATATCAATTTGAGAGGATGCGGGCACGTGCGGCGCTCCGGTCCTACTCAACAAAATTCTAAGTTTGCCTTAATAAGGCAGCATGATGTGAAGCATCCGCTGGTTGGTTTCGTCAGCAACGACACCCTTGCCTAGCTTACGCTTGCGGGAGCGCGGCTTCGAGGTCAAAATGTGGCGGGCAAACGCATGCTGACGCGCGATTTTGCCTGTGCCGGTCTTTTTGAACCGCTTGGACGCACCTTTATGGGTCTTCATTTTGGGCATGATTGTGTCCTGATGTGGATTGCAGTGAGGCCGCTCAAAATAATAGGCGCCTTGGGGGCGCATATGCGGCGGAACAACTCCTCAAATTGTAGCATTCACGCGCTGCTGAACGTTGTCTATGCCGAATGGCATAGGGGCAAGTAGTCATTTCGGCAGTCGCAGACCCAACGGCGAACGGGGGATATTGAAGCCTGCATTGACCGGATCAAAATGACACCTGAGACCATTGCGCCCACCAGCAGAAGTACCACCAAGCCCAACAACCATTCGACACCGGTGGCAAAGAAACCGACACGCTGGCCGATTTGGCTTGGCGCGCTTTTGATTCTCCTGGCGGGCGGGGGATATCTGCTTTCCCAAAGGCCGGCGAGCTCGGGGAGCGGAGCACCCAGCACCAGCGCTCCTGGAGCGAAGAAGGGCGGTCGAGGGGGAGGGGGCGCTGTTCCCGTGTCCGTGCAGACGGTGAGTAAAGGCAACATGGGCGAGTACGTTGAGGCGCTGGGCACGGTGACGCCCGTCAACACAATCACTGTGGTCAGCCGTGTCGCCGGCCAATTAATGGATGTGAAGTTCAAAGAAGGCCAGATGGTGAAGAAGGGCGACCTGCTGGCGGTGGTGGACCCGCGGCCTTACGCAGCGGCTGAGACTCAGGCGCAAGGACAACTGGACCGCGATAACGCGGCGTTGAACGAAGCCCGTATCGATTTGAAGCGCTACCAGGATGCTCTGGCGGCACATGCGATTCCCGAACAGCAGATGGCAACGCAGCAGGCCGCAGTCAAGCAGGATGAAGGCACGGTGATGGTAGATCAAGGCAACCTGGATGCGGCGAAGGTCAACGTGGACTACACGCAAATCCGGTCGCCAATCGATGGACGCGTGGGTTTGCGTCTTTTGGATCCAGGCAATATTGTGCAGGCCAACGGTACGTCAGGAATTGTACTGATTACTCAACTGGAGCCGATTACGGTGATCTTCACGATGGCGGAGGGCTACATCGCCGATGTCGCCAAGCAAATGCGCGCGGGGCACACTTTGAAGGTGGATGCGATGGATGCATCCGATAGCTCGCTGTTGGATACAGGTAAGGTGCTGACTGTGGACAACCAGATTGACACCACTACTGGAACGGTCAAGGTTCGGGCGATTTTCAACAACGCAAATGCCAAGCTATTCCCGAATGAGTTTGTGAACGCAAAGCTGCTGGTGAAGACGCTGATGGGCGTCAATATCGTTCCGAGCGCGGCCATCCAGCGGAACAACGATGTCTCTTTTGTGTACGTGGTGGATGACCAGAACAAGGCCCATTCACGCAATGTGGACGTGGCCACCACAAACGGGCTGAATTCGGCTGTCACCGGCGTATCGCCCGGTGAACGGGTAGTCATCGACGGCTTTGACAAGCTGCAGGACAACACGCCGGTTCGCATACGGCCCGCTTCAGGAACTGCGGGCAAACAGGCTTCGAGTTCAGGAGAAGCCGCGGGGCAGCAACCGCCAGGGCCTGGTCAAAGCGAAGCGCCTTCAGGTTCCATGCCCAATCAGAGCGCGCCAACAAGCACAGGGCCTGAAACGCCAGGAACACAAGCGAAGGGCGCTCATAAGAAGCGCCAGAGGGACAGCCAGCAATGAACCCGTCGCGTCCGTTCATCCTGCGTCCCATCGCCACGTCGCTGTTGATGGCGGCGATTCTGCTGGTGGGCATTGTGGCCTACAAGCAATTGCCGGTTTCGGCGCTGCCGGAAGTGGATTATCCGACCATGCAGGTGGTCACGTTTTATCCGGGCGCAAGTCCGGATGTGACGGCGTCCGCGATCACAGCTCCACTGGAACGGCAGCTGGGCGAAGTGCCCGGATTGAACCAGATGTTATCGACGAGTTCATCGGGCGCTTCGGTAATTACACTGCAATTCGCGCTGACGTTGAACATTGATGTGGCGGAGCAGGAAGTGCAAGCAGCCATCAATGCCGCGCAGACCTACCTCCCCACCGATTTGCCGTTGCCGCCGATTTACAGCAAGACGAATCCGGCGGACGCGCCCATTTTGACGCTCGCGTTGACTTCAAACACGATGCCACTACAGCAGGTTGAGGATTACGCCGATACGCGGCTGGCGCAGAAGATTTCGCAACTTTCGGGAGTGGGTGCGGTGACAATCAGCGGCGGACAGAAGCCGGCTGTTCGCATACAGGTGAACCCGACGAGCCTGGCCTCCTACGGACTCAACTTGGAGGATGTTCACACAGCGCTGACCAGCACGAGTCTGGATGCGGCGAAGGGGAGTTTCGACGGTCCGCGCCAGGGCTACCAGATCAATGCCAATGACCAGCTGCTGTCGGCGGCTGATTACAAAGACGTGGTCATCGCTTACAAAAACAATGCGCCCATCGTGCTGAAGGACATTGCGCGCGTTTACGACGGCGTCGAGAACAAGAATCTGGCGGCCTGGATGAATAACACGCCCGCGGTGATTGTAAACATTCAGCGGCAGCCGGGCGCAAACATCATTCAAGTCGTAGACCGGGTCAAAGAACTGTTGCCGAAGCTCCGGAACACGATTCCCACTTCCATTCAGATCTCAACGCTGACAGACCGGACCACCACCGTCAGGGCGTCGGTGGAAGACGTTGAAGTTGAACTGCTGCTTTGCATCGCGCTGGTGGTGGCCGTCATCTTTATTTTCCTCAGGAACGTGGCGGCTACTTTCATTCCGAGCGTGGCCGTGCCGCTTTCATTGGTGGGTACGTTCGGGGTCATGTACCTGCTTGGCTATAGCCTTAACAATCTGACACTGATGGCGTTAACCATTTCTACGGGCTTCGTCGTGGACGATGCCATTGTCATGATCGAGAACATCATGCGCTATGTGGAGGAGGGCGAGAAGCCTTTGACTGCTGCGCTTAAAGGCGCTGAGCAGATCGGGTTCACGATTATTTCGCTGACTGTATCGCTGATTGCGGTATTGATTCCGTTGCTGTTCATGGGCGATATCACTGGGCGATTGTTCCGTGAGTTCGCCGTGACGCTGGCGGTGACCATCATCATTTCGGCTTTCGTCTCACTGACGCTAACACCCATGCTATGCGCGAAGCTGCTGCGGCATAAAGTGGATGCGCAGGAAGGGCGCTTCTACAAATATTCGGAAGCTGTTTTTGAGAAGACCATCGCTTTCTATGGAAGAACGCTGGAAGTGGTCCTACGCCACCGGGTGATCATGATGCTGATTTTTACAGCGACCCTGGTTCTGACTGTGGTGTTGTATGTGGTCATTCCCAAAGGCTTTTTCCCGGTGCAGGATACGGGCTTGATTCAGGGCGTCTCGGAGGCGGACCAAACTGTCTCGTTCGACAACATGGCCGGATCCCAGCAAGAGCTTTCAAAAGTAATTCTGGAAGACCCCGCCGTGGAGAGCCTTTCGTCATTCATTGGGGTTGATGGCACAAATACAACGCCGAACTCCGGACGAATACAGATCAACCTGAAGCCGATTGCGGATCGGGATGTAAACGCCAGTCAAGTGATCCGGCGATTGCAAAGCAAACTTGACGCGGTCTCCGGGATCACGCTCTATATGCAACCGGTTCAGGACCTTTCTGTAGAGGACATCGTCAGCCGAACCGAATATCAGTACAGCCTGGAAGACCCGGACCCGAACGAACTCGCCAAGTATGCGGGTGAGTTTGTTGACAAGCTCAAGCAGTTGCCGGAACTGGCGGATGTGGCGAGCGATCTGCAGACGCATGGGCTTGAGACGGCGCTGACGTTTGATCGAACCACCGCTTCGCGCGTGGGCGTGACGGCGGCGAGCCTGGATTCGACTCTATACGACGCATGGGGACAGCGGCAGGTCTCCACGCTGTTCACGCAGCTGAATCAGTACCACGTGATTCTGGAAGTGCTGCCGAAATTTGCCGTCACGCCGGCCAACCTGCACGATGTATACATTCAATCCGGCGGCAAGGCGGTGCCGCTGGATACGTTTACTAAATTCCACACGCAGTCCATGCCGATACTAATCAGCCATGTGGGCCAGTTCCCAGCCACGACCGTGTCTTTCAATCTAAGCCCGAATGCCGCACTCGGCGAAGCGGTGTCGGCCATTCAGAAAGTGGAGAAAGAGTTGCCTCCGCCCCCGGCCATGCAGACCTCATTCCAGGGCACGGCGCAAGCTTTCGTTTCGTCTTTGACGAATGAGCCCCTGCTGATTCTAGCCGCGCTGGTTACGGTGTACATTGTCCTGGGTGTCTTGTACGAGAGCTACATTCACCCTCTGACCATTCTTTCCACTCTCCCGTCGGCAGGCGTCGGCGCAATTTTGGCTTTGATGATCTGCAGATCGGAACTCACGGTAGTGGCCATCATCGGCGTGGTCTTGTTGATTGGCATTGTGAAAAAGAACGCGATTATGATGATCGACTTCGCGTTGGAAGCGGAGCGCAAGGGCGGGAAGGAACCGTACGAAGCGATTTTCCAGGCTTGCCTCTTGCGCTTCCGGCCGATCATGATGACCACCATGGCGGCGCTGCTGGGGGCGGTGCCGCTGGCATTCGGACATGGAACGGGTTCGGAACTGAGGAGGCCGCTGGGCATCACCATTATCGGCGGCCTGCTGCTAAGCCAGTTGATAACGCTTTATACGACTCCGGTTATCTACTTGCTGTTCGATAGCATTGCCCGGCGCTTCAGCCGCAAAGACAGGCACGAGGAACAAATGAGTTTACCGCTGGATGAGCAGCCAGCGGTGGGAGAAGAGGCATGAGCCTTTCCTCGCCCTTTATTACCCGGCCGGTGGCGACGACGCTGCTGACAGTGGCTGTCGCGCTCGCCGGAGCGGTCGCGTTTACTTTGCTGCCCGTTTCGCCGCTTCCGCAGGTGGACTTCCCCACGATTTCAGTCAACGCCAGCCTCCCGGGCGCGAGTCCGGAGATTATGGCTTCGTCCGTAGCCACTCCGCTCGAGCGGCAGTTCGGACGAATCGCCTCAGTCACTGAGATGACGTCCTCCAGTTCGCTGGGGCAGACCGGTGTGACCTTGCAATTCGATCTCAGCCGCAATATTGATGCAGCCGCGCGAGACGTAGAAGCGGCCATCAATGCGGCGCGCGGATACCTGCCGGCAAATCTCCCCGGCAATCCCACCTACCGCAAGGTCAATCCGGCAGATTCGCCGATTATGATCATTGCGCTGAGTTCAGATAAATTGCCTCCGCCGGCGCTCTATGACGCAGCGTCCACAATCCTGTTGCAGCGCATTTCGCAGATTAAGGGTGTGGGGCAGGTGACGGTTGGCGGAAGCTCGGCGCCCGCGGTCAGGATCGATGTCAATCCTACTCAGATCAACCATTTCGGCTTGAGCCTGGAGGGTGTACGGACGGCCGTTGCGGCCCAAACCGCGAACAGCGCCAAGGGGTCGTTTTCAGACGCTACGCACACCTATCACATCAGCGCCAATGATCAATTGCTGCACGCAGTGGATTACAAGCCGCTGCTGGTGAAATACGGCAACAGCGCCGCCGTCAAGCTCTCTGACATTGCCACCGTGACCGACTCTGTGCAGACCCTGCGGTCATTAGGTGTGGCCAACGGAAAGAGATCGGCGCTATTGATCATATTCCGCCAGCCGGGCGCCAACATCATCACCACGGTGGATGGAATTAAGGCTGCGCTGCCGCAGCTTCACGCCGCGGTCAATCCTAACATCGATCTCACGATCATGCTGGACCAGACGGTGACCATTCGAGCGTCTGTACATGACGTGGAGATCACACTGCTGATCTCGATGGGCTTGGTTATTGGCGTCGTCTTTGTGTTTCTGCGCGACGCCCGCGCCACCTTGATCCCGAGCGTGGCGGTACCGGTGTCCATTATCGGGACATGCGGAATTATGTATTTGCTGGGCTTCAGCATCGATAATTTATCGCTGATGGCGCTTACCATCTCGACCGGTTTCGTGGTGGATGACGCGATTGTGGTGCTGGAGAACATCACCCGTTATCGCGAGCAAGGCATGAGTTCGATGCAGGCATCATTCCGCGGGGCGGCCGAGATTGGCCCCACTGTGCTCTCCATCAGCATCTCACTGGTGGCTGTGTTCATCCCGATCTTGCTGATGGGCGGATTGGTGGGGCGGCTGTTCCGGGAGTTCGCGGTAACGCTGTCGCTGACTATTGCCGTTTCGCTGGCGATTTCGCTGACCACAACGCCCACCATGTGCGCGCATCTACTGCGGGACGATCACGGCCATGGACGTCTGTACCAGATGACCGAGGGCTTTTTCGAGTTCCTGATCAGCACCTACGAGAGAAGCTTGCGATGGGTTTTGCGACACCAGTTCATTGTGCTGATGATTGCCATCGTTACGCTGTGTTTCAACGTTTACTTGTTCACGATTGTGCCGAAAGGGTTCTTTCCGCAACAGGATACCGGGCGCATGAACGGGAACTTTGTGGGAGATCAGAGTATCTCGTTTCAGGCGATGTCAGACAAACTGTTGAAGCTTATCTCGATTGTGAAGGCGGATCCGGCTGTCGAGACTGTCGTTGCTTTCACCGGCGGCGGGGGTGGAACTACAACCAACACGGGACGCTGCTTTATTTCGCTGAAGCCATTGGGTGAGCGCAAGGTAAGCGCGGGCCAGATCATAGCCCGGCTCCGGCCTAAGCTGAGCGCTACTCCTGGCGTGACCTTGCTGCTGCAGGCATCACAGGATATCCGTGTGGGCGGCCGGCAAGCTGCGGCGCAGTATCAATACACGTTGCAAAGCGATTCGCTGGCGGATCTGGTGCATTGGTCTCCGGTGCTGTTGCATGCGATGGAGAAGATGCCGCAATTGACCGACGTCAACAGTGACCAGCAGGACAAAGGATTGGAAGCGAATCTGACGATTGATCGTCCAACGGCGGCGAGGCTGGGTGTCACGCCTAGTACGGTCGACAATATCCTTTACGATTCGTTCGGCGAACGCGAAATTGCGCGCACATTTCTTCCGATGAACCAATATTTCATCGTAATGGAAGTGGACCCCAAATTCTGGCAGACGCCGCAGGGTCTGAAAGAGATCTATGCCGAATCCACGTCCGGGCGGCCCATCCCGCTAGCGGCCTTTTCCAAGTACGCACCCGCGAACGCCGCGCTGACGGTGAACCATTCAGGAGTCTTTCCGTCTGTCACCATCTCATTTAATCTGGGTCCCGGCGTTTCGTTGGGCGAAGCCGTTGCGGCCATTCAGCAAACCAGTGAGAAGGCGGGTGTTCCTACAAGCATCAATACCAACTTCTCCGGCACGGCACAGGTGTTTCAATCGTCACTTTCCAGCGAACCAATTCTGATTGCTTCGGCCTTGGGTGCGGTCTACATTGTGTTGGGAATTCTCTATGAGAGTTTCATTCACCCCATCACGATTCTGTCCTCGCTGCCGTCTGCCGGTGTGGGCGCATTGCTGGCTTTGTTGATCACTAAAACGGACCTGAGCGTCATAGCGATCATCGGGATCATTCTTCTGATAGGCATTGTGAAGAAAAACGCGATCATGATGATCGATTTCGCTTTGGACGCCGAGCGGAATCAGCACAAAACACCGACAGAGGCCGCTTTTCAAGCTTGTATTCTGCGGTTCCGGCCCATTATGATGACCACCCTGGCGGCTATGCTGGGCGGCCTGCCGCTGGCGCTCGGCACAGGCACCGGTTCTGAATTGAGGCGTCCGTTGGGAATTACGATTGTCGGCGGCTTGCTGGTGAGCCAGGCCTTGACGCTTTACACAACGCCGGTGATTTACATCTACATGGACCGGTTCGCGAGCTGGCTGAACCGGTTGCGCAGCGGACGAACCGTTCCGGAAGCGCCGGTAGAAGCGGTTGGGCCGGCGCATTAGGAACTGTATGAATGCCGCTTACACAATTACCACCGAGCCCTCCGCGCATGCGGTCACTATTTTGCTGAACGGCAAGTTTAGCGAGGATTCACTGGCGGCGTTGGATGAATCCATCTCCGCCGCACGAATTGTGAACTGCGAGATTGTGATGGATTTAAGCGAAGTGACGCTGGTGGACCGCAAAGCGCTGGAGTATTTGCGGGAGCAAACGTCGCACAACGTGAGGATTGTGAACTGCCCGATTTATATAAAGAAGTGGCTGCCTAATGGGGACGGTACAGGTGAGCGATGAAGGTTAGGGTCTCTGTGATCAAAGTTGGTCTGTTTGCGACTCCGGTCGCTTTATTGCTTCTGAATGGCTGCAACCCAGCTCCCAAATATGTCGTTCCAACGGCGCCCATGCCGCAGGGTTATAAAGAGGCGCCGGCTGAGTTCAAGGAAGGTGCTGGTTGGAAACTAGCTACGCCTGGAGACGATAAGATTCGCGCGAAGTGGTGGGAGATGTACAACGACCCGGTATTGAACCAGCTGGAGGAGGAAGCGAAGGCGTCGAATCAATCGGTGGTTGTGGCGGAGGCGAATTACCGGGCGGCACAGTCAGTCGTGCTGTCGGCGCGAGCACAGTTATATCCAACTTTCGGCGGCAGCATGTCTTATACGAACGCGAAGTCCTCGTCGACTTCACGCGGCGCTGTTGTTGGCGGCAGCAGTCCTACTACGGTCTCGGGCACGGGCACTTCGGGTACGGGCACCACTTCAACCGGGACCGGAACAACGACGACAACTGGGGGAACAACGACCAGCAGCACGGGAGGGAGCAGCACCGGATCATTCAGCACCAGCCCGATAAATCAATATTCGCTGCCGCTGAGCATTTCGTATACGGTGGATTTCTGGCACCGCATCCGGAACACGATTGCTGCGGATTCCTATTCGGCGCAGGCGAGCGCTGCGGATGTACAGACCTCTCTGCTAAGTGTGCAGACTACTCTGGCCGAAGATTACTTTGAATTGCGTGCCCAAGACGCATTGCGCGTGATTCTGGAAGACACGCTGAAGAACTATCAGAATGCCCTGGATTTAACCTCTACGCTTTATAGGACGGGTATTGATTCCTTGCAGGATCTGACGCAGGCGCAAGTGCAGTTTGACACGGCCGCCGCTCAGCTCACAGACTTGGGTGTTGCCAGAGCACAGTATGAGCACGCAATTGCGTCACTGACTGGGCAGCCGGCATCCACGTTTTCCATTCCGTATGCGGAGTTCGTTCCGAATCCGCCCCAGGTTCCGGTCGCGGTCCCTTCCCAATTGCTGGAACGCCGTCCCGACATTGCGGCTTTGGAGCGCACAGTTGCTTCCGATAACGCGCTGATCGGCGTGGCGCGCGCGGCTTACTATCCAAACCTGACGCTAAGTGCGCAGGCCGGTCTCCAGACGACGGCGTTTACAAAATGGTTTACATGGCCTAGCAGGTTCTGGTCGCTGGGTCCGTCGGCAGCCGAGACGATCTTCGATGGTGGCGCACGCAACGCCGCCGTTCAACAGGCGAAAGCAAACTATGACGCTGCCGTGGCGAATTACAGGGAAACCGTCCTCACTACGTTTCAAGCGGTCGAGGACGAACTGGCAGCCGAACGAATTCTTTCTCATGAAGCTGAACAGCAACATACGACTGTGGAAACCGCCGCGCAGTATCTGAATCTGGCGAATATTCGTTATAGAACGGGAGTCGACAGTTTTTTGAATGTCATTACCGCGCAGAATACGCTGCTGACCAATCGTGAAACTGAGGTCCAGGTGGAACTCCGGCAGATGACAGCCAGCGTTCAATTGATTCTTGCATTAGGAGGCGGATGGGATACCTCACAGCTGCCAAATCTGCAGCAAGTGAGACATATTAATACTCCCGGTGGCCAGCCATCGTCGGACAGCAAAACTCCCTTGACCGCGTCGCCGGCGTACAATCCACCGCCAATCACAAAGCCAACGCCGTCGTCGTGATCCGAGCCCGGATCTTGATTTCCTGTCAGGTTGAGTAGATACTCGGAAGCACTAGAGGAGTTTGAATGCGCTTCCGTGTTTTGATTGAAGTTGGGGTGCTAATGGCGCTGCCCGGAGCGGCTTACTCCCAAGCGCCACAGCCCGACAACACCCGCCAACTATATTATCTGGCGACGCCCGATAAAGGCGCCTTGCCCGCAGGCAAACCTGGAGCTTCCAATGCTGATTTAGGCACGCTGAACTTAGGGCTTCGATACAACGTTGTATTGATTGGCCGCGATAAGCATGCCGCGCAAGTCTCGGCAGACCATGTTTTCAGGGTGGGCGATTGTTTCGCCGTAGACTTGGAAACGAACAGGTCCGGGTATTTGTATGTCCTGGCACGGCAATCGAGCGGTTCCTGGACGCCATTGACGGACATGCCTGGACAGCGGGATGCAATACCGCAGGGCAAGAGAGTACGTATTCCGAGCGGGGCTTGCTTTACGGTGGAAAACCCACCCGGTACCGAGACTCTTTTTGTGGTGCTCTCGCGAGATCCCAGAGACTTCTATGAACTCTATGAGAGCGTCAAGTCATCGGAGAGCCATTCTTTACCGCAATCCACCAATGCTTCTAAAACGGCTCAGGTAGCTGGAACCGGAAAAGTTGAGGACGCGATGAAGCACCTGGATGAGAAGTTTGGCGGCTCACGCGACATCAGCATTGCCAAGGTGGAAGAACCTGAGCGAGATGACGAGCCCGCCGGCGCAGTCTATGTGGTCAATACCTCAAAGAAGCCCGCAACCAGCCTGGTGACGAAGATTCAGGTCCGGCATGACTAAAGCAAACTCAGGCTAGGGCGTTTTGGGCTTCGCGCTTCCCAGTTCGGCCGTGTCTGCGGTGACCACCAGGGCGAATGGCGCTTTTGTATAGGATTCGCCGGTTCCTTGGAAAGAAATGGTCGAGCCGGGCGGTGCAGGGCGGGCCAGTGGCGCCGATAGCTTTAGCGTTACATCGGGCGAGGACGGCTCGTTAGAAGACGGCTCGGTCATGGAAAGAATAAGTTCACGAGGGGTCCGGAGTGGAGTCGCATGGATCACCGTGCCATGAAGCTTCGGTAGCACTTTTCCTTGAACATCACTGGCGAAATACTTGTCGCCTTCCGGCGCTTCCAACTGACGCCGTATGGAAAGCCAAGCCGCTAATTCGGGGTTTGTCTGGCTCAGGACCATTTCGGCTTTTCGTGCGTTCACTATGGTTGCCGAATCGATATTGAATTGGGCAGGCGGAATTGCGCTGGACAGCGAGACTTTCCGCAGTTGATCGAGATCGTCCGCTGAGCCGTGATAGGAGGCGTACATGTTCTCGAGCATGGTATTCACCTGTCTGCGCTGTTCTTCGGGAAGGGGCGACGGCAGTTCTTTGTTAGTGGCGCGCGCCAGATGCCATAAGGCTACGGGCTCCTTGTGTCCATCACTGGCGAAAATGATGCCGAGCCAAGAGGAGATCTCCGCGTAGCCGGGGGCCTTCTGAAGGCAAAGGGTGAGTTCTTCCTCCGCAGGGCCAAGGTTTGCTCGCTGCCAGCTGATCCAGCCGATGGTGCGGTGCGCCAGGACTTCAACAGCTAACTTCTGCTTCTGCCAATCGGCATCGTTGATTGACGCGGGCTTTTTGCTCGTGGCGAAGTTCGTGTCGTTCTCGGCAAGCAGTTTACGGGCAGCACTTTCGCCAGCCGCCAATGTGTCCTGAGTGGGGTTGTTCTGTTGAGGTGTAAGCACGGTGACCCAATAAAGGCCGATTGGGTCGTCAGACTGCGAGACGAGAATCTGCTTCGCAGTGTCGAACATGTGCGGCTGGTCGCCCAGGGCCTGATACGTGTTCAGATACAACTCCAGGCGCGCCCGGGAAAGCCCGGTTTTCGGGTAAGCTTGCGACCAGCTATCGAGTAATGTGAGGCGTTTTTGAGGCGAAGCTTGGGATCGAATGGTGAGAACCAGATCGTATTCCTTACGGTCTGTCCAATCGACGCCGGCGCCGGGCGCAGCCGTAAGACCACTAAAGAACTGAGTAACCCAGAAACAAAGTACCAGAGCTTTCATTTACTTCCTCGAGAGCGTGATGGTCTTGGTTTGAAACGCAACTACCTCAACGTCCTGGCTGTCCGTCACAGCGCCCTTTTCGACGACGTTTACTTTATACTTGCCAGGTGGCAGGCGTATCGTGGCGGGCAATTGCTCAGCCATCGTTTGCCCGCCAGCCAATACCTTAGCGGTGGGACCTAGCGCGCCCATAATGAGCAGTGATCCGGTTGCCTCCGCTTCATCTGAGAGTTTGCGAATGGAGAGATCTCTGCTTTCTCCCGAAGCATTGACTTCGACATGCAGCAGTTCATTTTCCAGGTGTTTGGCGTCTGCGGTTTGCACGGCGGGATCAGGTGGCGGCGGGTAGGCTGTCGCTAAAGCCTTTACCCAACGAGCTAGGGCAATAGGCGAGGATTGGGCGACGCGAACGCCCGCGCTCCAGTCAGGGACGCCGAATTGGACGTCTTTGAAGAGTTGCTGCAAATCCGGAGGCCTTGGCACTTCCGCTTTGAGCACAGAGGCGGCTTCAGGGTAAACCGGCGCTAGTTCTTTCAACATTGCATCGGCCCGTTCAATGGACGCTGTAGCGCCCCGCTCTCTGATGACGCTGAGCAGACGCACGGCTTCAGGCAGTTGATCGCTCAATAAATATGTGTTTACAGCCTGGAACGCTGACTCAATAGCGAAGGGATCAAGTTCCAAAGTCTTCTCATAGAGCGCGGCTGAGGCTTTGTAATCGCCCGCGTCGTACCTGGCTTGCGCGTCCTTTTGCAAGGTCAGGTAAGGAAGTTTGGCAGTGGCGGTTCTTTCCAGCGTGCCGCCCGGCTTGCGTTTGACCACCTGGTTTACAAGAGTAATGGCTTCATCCCACTCTTCTCGCTGCTCACGGCGCTCTGCCTCCAGCATCCACTTTTCGGCGACTGTTGGATCGTTCGCAGCTTCCAGGCGAGAGGGAGCGTGGAAATAAAAATTGCTTGTCAGGTTGGACAAGGTCCAGGGCGATTGCCTGGTCTCCGTTTCCGTGGAGACGCGCGATTTGACACGGGTAAATACGTCGTCAATCGTCAGGTCGGGTTGCTCGATCATGTCGGCTAGCGCCTCAGTAAACCAGCTATCCCGACCCTCGGGGTTGTCGGCGGCCACTTGACCGGGACTGGTTGAAAATGCCACGAACATCTGCGCACCGGCCACTTGCGGCTGAGCGAGACCGGCCTGCAAAGCATGCGCCGAAGCCACCGGATTGCTTCGGCAGGCGTCGAGAATGATGATACTGCGTTTGGCCCGCCTCTTCAATTCCTCAAACAATGAATTCAACCGGAAGCACTTGAACTTGGCCTGAACAATGGTGCTGGTGGGCTCAAAATCAACGGGAACGAGGAAGTTCTCAGCCTCAATCTGCACGCCATGTCCCGCATAGAAAAAGAGAGCTGTATCGTCCGGTCCCACTTGCTCTGCCAGTTTCGCTACCTCTTCTTCCATTTGTGTATAGCTGGCGTTTTCTTTGAGGGCGACCTTAAAGCCGGCCGCTGTCAACGACTTCTCCATCAGGCGGGCGTCGTTAATCGCATTTCGCAGGGGACTAACGGAGTAATTGTTGTTGCCGATGACCAGCGCGATGCGCTTGCCTTCCTCCTGGCCATGCGCGTGCATCGCGCCAAATAAAAGGCAGAGTGTCGCGTACCATGCGAATTTATAGAACGGAAAACGGAACATGCTGCACTTCCTTAGCGAAACGTCACTTGCCTGGAGCGGTCATCTAACGTGGGGTCATTCGTACACTGTGCGGATTGCAAGTGTCCGCCATTGTAGTTGTATTTAATGTGCGATGCTTTGCCGGTACCGCTGATCTCTTCCCCTACCAGCACGCCATCGCTGTACTCCATGGTCCGGTCATAGGCCTTCGCTCGATGATTTGCGTCGATGCCCTGGTAGCCGTGGATGGCCGTGAGATGCTGGCCTTCCCATTCGAAGTCAAGTGTGAAGCCAGTGGGTCCGCCGTTCAGATCGGTCAACTCGAGTGCATGGGCCACTCGACCGCTTGAATCATAGGTGAACCGGAAATAATGAATTCGATCCCAAACGAACGGTTCGAAGAACTTGTTACCTGAGATTCCCTGGCTTACGTTCTTTCCGGTTAGCTTCTCCACGCTGTCGGGATTCAAGTACGGATTATTCAATACCACCAAAGCCGAATGCTTCAAGACTTCATCCGGGTCCATCGGCGAGGTGGGAACAGTTGCGGCTGCAGCCCCCACACTTGCCGAGATTATCTGAGGGAACTTGTCGTTATAGGCGAAGTTGATCTTCTTTTCGCCGGTATCTTTCTCGGCTTTTTCGAACGACGGCGTGATGGAGATCAGCCTGTCGCCGCTCCATTCGTATGCGACTCTCATTTTCCCCGAAGCTTCAATGTGATCCACTTTGGGCTGGAAGGCCACACTGATGGGGCAATAGAACACGTCGGCTGGAAGTTTTTTGCCGGACATCCAGTTTGGTTGGCCGTTCTCCTGGGCCGCCGTTGCAGCGGTAGAACTGGCTAGCAGAGTGCGAACTTTGGTCCGTTGCTCAGTGTTGGAGTCGAGCGTGTTTGTAATCGTTAGATAGCGTTGAAAGAACGTTCGACTCTGCTGCGTGTCACGACTGATGAGTGAGGCGGTGGCGGCTTCGAAAAGCACGTTGGGATCAGTGTCGCTGGCCCGCAAGCCCTTCATGGCCAATTCGTGAACCTTGACGAAGCGGCCTTCGGCCAGCGCCTTCTGGATCTGCTCTTCCACGTCTTCAACCGTGCTTTTCTGCTTGAACAAAAGCTCGTTCCGCAGATCGCTGGCCTTCTGACGCTCCTCGTCCACGGCCAGCAAATCATACCGGTCCAGCGTTTGAAACGCACTTGTAAACTCACTCTGCGCTCCCAGTATCTCGGCCTTCTTCAGCAGCATGGGAAGAGAGTTGGGGTCTTGCGCTTCGGCATCCATGATGCTCTTTAACGCAAGTTCGAGCTTGTTCTCGTTCTTGTAATTAGTGGCGAATTGGATCGCTTGATTTAAGATTTCGCGCTCGCCTACACCAAGTTGCTTGCGGTCGCGCTGATGATCGAGCGCCACCTCTCGCGAGTAGCTGGCCCAGGATGCAACCACCCGCTGTTGAAGCAATTTATCGGAAGGCTGGCGCATACTGGCCAGGCGGAACTGACGGAAAGCCGCTCCATATTCGCCTTCCGTAAACAACTCCTCGCCCTCTTTCTTATGTAGATCAAGGCTGGTTTGAAGCGCCTTCGGCCGCAGTTGGGCAAGATCGGGGAATGACCTTTCATAGCGATCGAAATCACTATCGCTGATGATGAACTGGTCCCAGGAACTTCCCGCCGCAAGCGCCCGCAGGACGGCGACTTTTCGGTCCAGCCAGAGTTTCAGCTGCGCAATCTGATCGCGCAGCTTGGCTTGTTCGGGCACATCTTTATAGGCCGCTTCCGACAATTCGGAAAACTTCAGCGCCTGATTCAGAGTGTCCATGTTGGCGCCGCCATTTTGAAACATCTCGTAACGCGTACGCATAGCTTCCCCAACGTATTTCCGCAGCTCCGCTGACTCGGGCTGTTTGGGATAGGCTTTGGCGATCGCGGAGATCAGACCAAGTTGCGTTTCAAAGACCTTGTCCGAACTGTCAATCAGGTGGAGTTCCCTATCGCTTTTGGCAACACTGACCAACGCCGGCAAATCCCCAGGAAGGAAGGCGACGAATGTGTTGGCGGGTATGTCCGCCTGGATTTTATCGGGTCCTTTTGCCAGCAGACGAGCGCCGGACCAGGATTGCTTCAGGTCGGGCTGCGTTCCCTTCGGCAGACCCTCTGGAATGACATACGTCAGCGAACCTTCTGAACTCAAGACAAAGCAGGAGGTGGCCCGGTCTCTGAACAAGGAACCGTCCAGCTTTACGGAGGGAAACTTGCCGGCGGTTATCGCTTTCGGGTCTCCGCCTACACTGAGGACCTTCTCCTTGCCGTTTACGCTTATGGAATTAACTTCGGTGAACTGGAATCCCTTATCGGTTTGCGTTACGAGGATAGCCGCGGTGCTGGGGGCCATCGATGCCAGCAGCAGGACAACTGCTTGGCGAAGGAAGGTAACTGAGTTTGACAAGTGGTACTCCGAGTGTGTTATCGAGTGTAACTCTAAATGTGTTAGTCTGCAACGGATGCGCCGGGTCGTCCCACCCGATTAGTTGCCGCCGTCGGGGCTTCGCGCGCAACGGAACCCTATATTACCTGTCGTCAAACGGGCCGGTACGGAAGCACCCTCACTGATCAGCGCCGCCGACAGGGGCAAGCTGAAATAACCTCCACGGATCATATAGAAGGCATCTTCCATGGTCAGCTTCGGATCTAGATCGTGTTGCATGCGCTTCAGATATTCAGGCGTTGGCTTTTGATCTGCGTCTACCCATTCCCACACATTGCCGCACATGTTCAGGGCTCCATACGGGCTAGCTCCGGCGGGGAACGCATTTACCGGCATCAAGGTGTGTCTTTTGAGATTGGGATTCGTGCCGACGTTAGCCAAGTCAGGCTTGCTGTCATTTCCCCAGGGGTAAAGCTGACCCTGTGAGCCGCGAGCCGCCTTTTCCCACTCGGTATCCGTGGGAAGGCGCTTTCCGGCCCACTTGGCGAATTCCAGCGCATCGTAATAAGACACGTTCACGACTGGATAGTCTGGTTTGTTTGCGGCGAACTCCCGCGGTTTGCGCCAGCCTTTCTCTTTAATGAATCGCGCATAGGCGGCATTCGATACTTCAGTCTTGTCGATATAGAAGGCGCGAAGCTTCACCTGGTGTTTGTCAACGCCCAGCAGTGCCGGTCCGGCATCCACCAGCACCATTTCCCCGCTAAAAGCCGCTAAGGACCTCGCCAGGGTTGAAGATGGCGGTGGATGGGCTTTGTTTCTCGACGTTTGAAAGATAAACAGGATCAACGCGAGTAACGCCAGCCCGCTGGCGCCGGCCGCTATCCAGGTGGTCCTCTTACCTTTCACCGTGGGGCGTGGCGTTGCGGTCGGCTGGATGGTGGTCGTCTGGCCAGTCGCTGAGAGGTCATCCAGAATTGACTCGATCTTGCGCCCGACCTCGCCGAAGTCGGCAAATCGGTCTTCCGGTCTCTTCTCCAGGCATCGTTTTACTAATTGTTGAACTGTAGCTGGAACGCCGTTGTTCGCTAGCAGTTGCAAGTCTGGAGTGCCATGGAAGATCGCGGCCCATAGCCCGTCCAGAGTTGCGCTTTGAAAGGGGCGCTGTCCGTCAGTCAGCAGTTCGTAGAGAACAACTCCAAATGACCAGATATCAGTCTGGAAAGTGACTTGCTGCCCCATGATCTGTTCTGGGGCCATATAGTGCGCGGTGCCCTTGACCATTCCTACCTGCGTTTTGTTCCAATCAATCGCTTTGGCAATTCCAAAGTCGACTAGCTTTACGCGGCCATTTGGGTCGATATGAAGATTTTGCGGCTTCAAGTCGCGATGCACAATATTGTGGGAATGGACATATTCCAGAGCATGCGCAATCTGCAGAGCAATACGTAAGATCCGCTTCAGGCCGCCCAGTTCTTGGTTGCTGATGGCCTTATCGAGGTTCTGGCCGCGCAGAAACTCCATGACGATGTAGGGCGAACCTTCAAACTCGCCCTTGTCGTAGGTCGCCACAATGTTCTCGTGGGAACACTGGCTGGCTAACTGCACTTCGTCCAGAAACCAGGATCGAATGTCGGGGTCCTGCAGATTGCCGGGCTTTAGGATTTTGATGGCGACGTCGCGAGGAAGTTCAGTATCGCGAGCGCGATACACGTCGGCCATGCCTCCGCCGAGATACTCTTCACACCGGTAACGGCCAGCATAGAAGGGAAGCTGTCTCCTATTGTCTGATTCCACCTTGAGCACTCATTCTATATGGACGCGTGATCAATCTGGAGAAGTGTTCACTGTACGGTGATTCTAGTGCGCCGCCGCCGCTCGGCCCGGTTTCACTTTCTTCATGAAAAAGACGAGCGGAACCATGAGTCCGAAAACGACGCCCAACAGCCAGAAACAATCTATATAGGAAAGCATGGCAGCTTGACGCGTCACATTGCCCATCAGGATGCCGTAAGCTTTCAGATTGGGGGCTGACGGCAAATTGGCATTTCCCGGGCCCAGTGCTCCGGCCGCTCCTCGCAAGGCATTGTTGAAGTAGGGGTTCAGGCGATCTAGATTCTCTGTTAGTCGCGATTGATGAAATTGCTGGCGGTACGTCAGGATGGTGGTGACCAGCGATATGCCCACACTTCCCCCAACATTGCGCGCCAGGTTGACTAAGCCTGAGGCAGCGTTGTTTTTGTTGCGCGGAACAAAGGCATAGGCGGCGGTATTGATAGGCACGAAGAGGAACGCTAGGCCGGCAGCCTGATAACAGCGCGCTATGGCCACATACCGGTAGTCGACGTTGGTGCTGAAGGTGGTCATGTGGAGTAAGGCAAGCGAGGTAATCGCAAGGCCGACCCCGATCATCCAGCGCGCCTCTATCTTGCCGAGCATGATGCCGACGAAGGGAAGCATCAGCATAATCAACAACCCTCCAGGGGATATGGCGAGTCCCGCGTCCGTGGCGGAATATCCCATAACTAGTTGAAGGAACTGCGGAATAAGCACTGTGCTGCCCAGCAGCACCACGCCCACGTTAAACATGAGAAACGCTGAGATGGCAAAATTCCGGTCTTTGAGCAGGCTCAGGTCGACAACGGGATCTTTGACGCGGAACTCCCACACTACTGCGCTGATCAGCCCCACAATGGAGATAACTGTGCAGACGCGAATAAAGTCCGACGCCCACCAATCGTCGCGTTGACCCTTATCCAAAACAATCTGCAGGAATCCCAGTCCAAGGGCGATGAATATAATGCCCCAATAGTCGACGCGCATCTTCGTTTTCAGCTTCTGCAGTCGTCTCCTTGATTAGATAAGGCGGATCTTCCAGCATGAAACTCGTGAGGAAAAGCGAAATGAAACCCACCGGAATGTTGATGAAGAAGATCCAGCGCCAGGTGAAATTGTCAGTAATCCAGCCGCCGAGGGTGGGGCCGATGGCCGGTGCAGTGACCACCGCAATACCGTAGATAGCGAAGGCCATACCGCGCTGGCGTGGTGGGAACGTATCAGCCAGGATGGCTTGTTCACTGGGCTGGAGTCCGCCGCCACCCACTCCCTGAATGATGCGAAACAGCACGAGTAGGCCAAGCGTGGGGGCAATTCCGCACATGAAGGAACTGATGGTAAACAGCGCCACGCACGCCATGTAAAAGCGTTTGCGGCCTAACATCAGCGAGAACCAGCCACTCAAAGGCAGGATGATGGCGTTAGAAACCAAATACGATGTCAAGACCCAGGTAGCTTCATCCTCGCTCGCCGACAGGCCGCCGGCGATATGGGGGAGCGCCACATTGGCAATGCTGGTGTCCAGCACTTCCATAAAACTGGCCAGTGTCACCGTCAACGCAATCAACCAGGGATTGAATTTCGGCTTCCAAATGGCCTCATTCGAATGGTCAACTTTTCGCGCGGGAGCAGACGTGGTTGGAGTTTCTATTGCGCCGGCAGCCATGGGACTCCTGCTTGATTAATGGTTCCACTGGCTGTCGAGCAGCACAGTGGGTGTAACCGACATTCCGGGCAACAACCGGTGGTACTGGTTTTCACCGGGATCGAGCAATATTTTTACGGGTACCCGCTGGACCACTTTCACGTAGTTGCCGGTGGCGTTTTCAGGCGGCAATAAACTGAACTTTGCGCCGGAAGCGGCGGCGATGCTTTCGATGTGGCCGTGATACTTCTGGCTGCTGCCGAAGGTGTCCGCGTCGAATTCCACCTTTTGGCCCACTTTCATTTTTCTCAACTGCGTTTCTTTAAAGTTGGCAACGACCCATACGTCATCCAGAGGAACGATCGCCATGATTTGCTGACCCGGAGAAACCTGCATGCCAGGCTCGGCGGTCTTGCGGCTTACCACACCACTGACCGGTGCCGAGATCACAGTGTAACCGACGTTTAACTTCGCTTGGTGGAGGTTTGCTTCGGCTTGCTTGACCATCGCCTGAGCGGCCTTTAGCCGGGCTTCAGTCAATTCCTGCTGGCGCGGCAGAATTTCTTGACTTTGATGGCGTTGCACGGCAGCCGTGGCTTGACGCGCCTTGGCTACATTGAGCTGTGCAATGGCCTCCTCCAGCGCATGCTGGCTTTGGGTCACGTTCGCCTTTGCGGAATCCACTTCGGCGGAGGCGGCCTGTTCGGCAGCGGTTGCGGCATCAAAATCCTGCCGGGAAATCTCATCCTTGGAAACCAACGTTTCAAAACGGTTCAAGTCCTTCTGCGCTTTGACAAGGTTGGCCTGCCGGCCGGCTAAGTCCGCATTCGCAGCAGTGATTTTAGCGCGGGCTGTGTTGACCGCCTGCTGGGCGGAAGCGACCGAGGCCTGGGCTTCATCGTACTGGGTCGAACTCGAGTTGACCTGTGAGGTCGTCGTTATGTTGGTGATGGGGACGTTCACGCCAGATTCAGTCGTGCTTGCCTGGGCGTTCGCCAATTGCGCCTCGGCCTGAGCCTCGGCTACCTGATAATCGGATTGGTCAAGCCGGACAAGCGGGTCGCCGGCTCTCACATATTGATTGTCCAGAACCAAAACTTCTGTGATGGTGCCGTTGATGCGCGGGCTAATGGGCACAACGTGGCCGTCCACTTGGGCGTCATCCGTACTCTCTCGCACTGAGTAATAGGCGTAGATCGGAATTGCAACAATCGCCGCTACAACGAGGATCGCCAGCAACACGAAGCGAACTTTCTTTTTGCGCTGGGGATCAGCAGGCTTTTGCTGCTTGTCTTGTCCCTGATTGGAATCCGGTTTCGTCTCTGCGATCCTCGGTTCTGTTTCCTGACTCTCTTCTACGTTTGTTGCCATCTTCGTTATCCCTTACAATTCACTTCCGTTTGCTCGTTGAATGCCGTACTTTCCTGGATGCTTTTTCTGACTTTTGTCAGCAAATTTATTAACTGCGTCTTCTCCGCCGCCGAGAGATCATTCATCAAGCCTTTGATGTTGCTGTAATGAACCGGCATGAACCGGTCCAGCAATACTTCCGCTTTAGGCGTCACTTTGGCATAGCGGGCGCGCCGGTCATTTTCGTCGACCACGCGTGTAACAAAGCCCTTCTCTTCCAGATGACCGATGAGCCCTGTCACATTTGCTCGGCTGACCAGCAACATCTCGCCCAGATCATGCAATTGCATGCCTTCGGGCGGCCCATGTCGAAGTAGCATGAGTACATTTAAGGTTGACTTCGACAACCCGTACTCAGCCATGTACCTCGACACAGATTGATGCAGAACGTCGTACGTAAAAGCGATACTCAACACTGACTCGACAGTTGCCAGATCAAAACCTGGGTAAAGCGGGCCATATTGGCGAATTCGCTCAGGATAATAGTCCTCACGGCGGTCCGTCGGCACAACCGTTCGATTCAGGTTAAATTAGTAAAGTTCCTAATTATTTTCGGAATTTGCGGCCCTTCATTGAGCGTCTAAAGAACGTGGAGGATCCAAAACGGTGCGAAAATTAGCAGGCCTTTTGTTGATGGCTGCAGCAATGCCGCTTGGTGCGGCGCAGATTCAGGGCTACTTGGCGGATTGGAATTGCGTTCAGAAGATTGTGAAAGATGGCGCCGAGCAGACCTTTAAGAATGATAAGACTTGCTCGTTGCATGACAACTATAACCGCCTGGCCTATGGATTAATCACCGACGACAAGAAGTTCTATCGACTGGATCCGGCCGGAAACAAGCAGGCTCGGCAGCTGCTGCCGAAGGCCTCGACTCGGGACCGGTTGTTTGTGATTGTTACGGGAGATGTCCAAGGAAATTACATTAAAGTGACCGGAATGAGTGTTCTTTAGCCTTTAGGAAATTCCCTAGTTCAGCAAAAGCGGTCACTCTCGTCTGAGGTATCTGACTCCTCAGGGGTATCTGACTCCTCAGACTCCTCTGAAGTATCAGAGATGGTAGTTTGGCAGCAGCGCCGTGCTTCTACATCTGGTCCTGTTAGCCTCAGCCTTCCACTGGACTCCTCAGGTGAGCCAAACGGCCGCCGGTCTGCGGGGGCTATGCGTGGTTTCTTCCAAAGTCGCGTGGGCCAGCGGAACGAATGGCACAGTCTTGCGGACTATCGATAGTGGCCTGCACTGGGAACTCCGTACGGTTCCTGGCGCCGAATTGCTGGATTTTCGCGATGTAGAAGCTTTCGATAGCAATACGGCGCTTGCCATGTCGAGCGGGCCGGGGGAGTCATCCCGCGTCTATTCCACCAACGATGGTGGCAATTCCTGGACAGTAGTTCTCAGAAATCCAGATAAGTCCGGGTTCTTCGACGCCGTTAAGTTCTGGAATCGCAAGGACGGCATACTGCTGGGTGATCCAGTAGACGGCCGATTCACCATCTACACCACGCAAGATGGCGGCCTGACCTGGAGAAGAGCCATTCAGCCCGCTGCGCTCGCAGGCGAGGGTGCCTTTGCGGCCAGCGGAACTTGCCTCACGGTGCGCGGTACACGGGAGGCTTGGTTCGGAACGGGTGGCCCGGGAGTGGCGCGCGTGTTTCATACCGCCGATGGCGCTAAGACCTGGACCGTAGCGGCCACACCCATGTACGGGTCCACCGCTGCAACGGGAATTTTCTCTTTGGTCTTCATAGACGGAAAGCATGGCGTCACGGTTGGAGGCGATTACCAGAAGCCGGCCCAAACTTCCCATACTCTCGCTTTCACAGGGGACGCCGGCGAAAACTGGAGGCTAGGAGCGAACAATCCGGGCGGCTACCGCTCGGCTGTTACGTATTTGAAACGACGCCACATCTTAATCGCTGCAGGGACGAATGGGAGCGATTACTCGCTCGATGGCGGCAAAAGCTGGAGCGCTATTTCAAACGACAATCTCAACTCCCTTGCGGCTCATGGGGATTCCGTTTGGGCAGTGGGGCCAAAAGGCTCAATCATGAAATGGGACTTCGACCATTTTGGGAACCGCTAAGAAGTTTTCATAGTCAAATAGACAACCCGTTCGTATGCGCCCTCTCTTCCCACGTCTTCTCGGCTTCCTGCTGCTTGCGTCTCTCGGGTTGGCCCAAACGCAGGATCAACAGAAATTTAGAGTAATAGGAAGCGTAGTCAACTCCGCCACCGGAGAGCCTGTGCGTGGCGCGCTCGTGGAACTTAATGGTCCAGACCACCGCAGCGGGATGTCTGGCATTGACGGACGCTTTGAAATGGATGATGTGCTTGGCGGCCAGGCTTTTATCAATGCGCAACGCCCAGGGTTTATGTCACAGCAGACTCAGCAATTCGTTACGGTCGGCGCGAGTCTCGAATCGTTTGTGGTCAAGCTTGATCCCCTATCCAGCATCTCCGGGCACATCATGGATACCGACGGTGAGCCTGTCGATGGGATCGCAATTCAGTGCCTGCGCGAGTTCATCGTCAATGGCCGAAAGCAGTGGCAAGCGGCGAATGGAGCCACCACCGACGAAACCGGCCAGTTCCTGATTGAAGATGTTCCGGCGGGAACTTACATCCTCCGCACTCAACAGAAGCCGCTCTACATGGCGGTTCCCCATAAATCGGAAGCGTCGCGGTATGTCTATCCGGCAACTTACTACCCGGACGCCAACAGCCGGGATCTGGCACAGAGACTTGAAATCGGACCAGGGCAGCAGCTCAAGATTGACATGTCCGCGCGCGCCATCCGTGCGGCGCACGTGAGTTTGACTACAGTGCCGCCATCTCCCTTCGTGATGGCGAGCATCAGCAATGGCGATGATCAAGGCGAGCAAGCGTTTGCCCAGATGAATAGGGCGACTGGCATTCTCACCATCGCCGCAGTACCTCCTGGCAGTTGGAAGCTGTTAGTCAACGGACCTTTCGGTGGGGGAGGAGATGGTCAGCAAACCATGCACGGTGAGTTGCCCATTGAGGTAGGCGCGACGGATCTCGAAAATTTAAAGGTGCCGCTCTACAAGCTTCAGGACATACCTGTATTAGAGTCGGGCGGCACGGCCAACATTCAGCTGCTGTCCGACAACGGTCCGATCGGATTCGGCACGGTAGCGCAGAATGGCGAGTCGCGAATCTTAAATGTTCAGCCCGGAAAATATCGGGTGATCGCACATCCGGCAGGCCAAGGCTGCATCACTTCCCTGACGGCCGGATCGCAGAATCTTTTTCGTGACGAACTGGTTGTGGCGTCGGGCGCGAATACGCCACCCATTCAGGTTGTGCTGAGTGAGAATTGCCCATCGCTCATGGTAAAAGTCAACTCGAAATCACCGGCCTTTGTGATTGTTACCAATTTCCAGCCGGGTTACGATCCGTCAGCTGTCGGGGTCTCCGGCCAGAGTGTGACTTTGTCAAACTTAACGCCAGGTGAGTATATCGTCTATGCTTTCGACGAGATCACCGATTTGGAATACGCCAACCCGGATGTAATGCGGAGCTTCAAAAGTCAGATGGTTCAACTGGAGGCTGGCCAGGGGACATCCGTTCAATTGGATATAAATGAGCGGCGGGCTAGATGAAGGCTCTTCTCTTCCTGCTGGCACTTGCTTCCGCATTCGGAGGCCAGAGTCCGGCTGAAGACTACAGTGTCAGCGGAGTGGTGGTGGATCACGTAACAAATCGACCGCTGAATCACGTTCTGGTTCAACTCGCAAGGATCAGCAAAGGCGGCGGCGATGTTTCGGTTATAACTGCCGAAGACGGCCGCTTCAACTTCTTGCATGTTCCCAAGGGCAAATATCAGTTGCAGGCGGAAAAGCGCGGGCAAATGCCGGTGCAATTCGGGCAGTCCGATGGCGGTTATGCCTCGGCTATTGTTGTCGACGGCACGATGAAGACTGACAACATCGTCTTTGCTTTGCGCAGCGATGCGCATATTGATGGAACGGTGATCAGCGAGGGTGCTGAACCGCTTCGAAATGCGCAATTGCTGCTGTTTCGTGAGACCGTGACTGAAGGAGAAGCTCAAACCGTTCAAATGGCTGGTACGAACACCAATTCATCCGGCCATTTCCATTTCGGTCATCTTGAGCCGGGCAAGTACTACGTATGCGTCTCTGTGATGCCTTGGTTTCCGCAATTTGGGTTGAATCAGAATCATGAGCTCGTCTATCCCATTACCTTCTACGGCGATGTAACAGATGCAAAGGGTGCGCGGGCCATCTTGCTGACCGAAGGAGGCTCGGCCAGCATTCAGATCGACATACGCCCCGTCCCCGGTATTCACGTAAGAATCCCCGAGGCAACGCGTGGCGTGCAGTTGTTTGTTCCTGGACCGGGCGATTCGCAGATTCCAATTCCTGTCCAGTATGGGCAACAAGTGTCAGGAGGGGCCGTCCGGCCTAGAGCTTTGAAGCCCCCCAATGCGAACGGCCAGATTGAGCAGCCGCCTGACGAACCGGAGGAGCAAACCATGGAACTTGTCAACCTGCCCGCCGGGCGTTACAAAGCCGCCATGGTGAGCGAATATGGAGGGTTTTCCCAGACTTCCGAGGCGGTCGATTTAACAGATGGAAGTACGCTTGATCTCGCTCAACTCAGGAGCAGTTCCATCGGAGGCAAAATTCTCTTTAACGGCATTGAGCCGCGCGGGCGCTTGGAGCTGTTCTTGGGCTCTCATGGCCCGGGCGGGATGAATACTGAAGTCGGCGTCGATGGAGCTTTCCATTTTGAGAAAGTGTCGCCGGGCAGCTACGATCTGAATCTGACCGATCCCGGGATGGTGATCTCTTCAATTTCCGCGAAAGGCGCTAATGTTGTGCATGACCGGTTGGAGGTGCCGCCAGGTGCGACGGTCGAATTGATCTTGAGGGTTATGGGAAGCACTAGCCTTTCCACGGTCGAGGGTTTCGCCGTGCGCGAAGGCCACGGCATGGCGGGCGCCATGGTTCTGCTAATTCCCCAGGATTTGACGAAATCGAGACTGATCCGGCGCGATCAATCCGACGCGGATGGATCGTTCAGTCTGCCAAACGTTGCCCCTGGCCGGTACACCCTTGTTGCAATTGACGATGGTCACGATCTGGCCTACAAAACAGCCTCGGTGATCGCGCCCTATCTCAGAGCCGGATTGGTTCTGACAACTCCCTTAGGTTCAAGCGACCCTGTTCGGGTCTTCGTCCAGGCGCGCATCCCCCAATAATTGAACAGCGGCACAGCCCGGACGGTCCTCGACTCAAATGCAGCAACCGCCTCGCCAGCCGTTGTGCGCGTTTACCGGCGACATCCTTAGAACGGGATGTCGTCAGAACGGGATGTCGTCGTCAGAAAGATTCATGCCATTGAAATCGTCGTCGGGAGCACTGGCTGCCGGAGCTGCGCTTCGTGGACGGTTTCCGGCAGTACTGCTTCGTGGAGTCTGCTGGAATCCACCTGAACCTTCTCCGCCGCCGTCACCCTCCCCACGACCGCCGAGCAGTATGACTTCGTCCGCCACGACATCAGTTGCGTACACCTTCTTTCCGTCCTTGTCGTCATAGCTACGGGTTTGCAGGCGGCCTTCCACATAGACCTGCTTGCCTTTGGTCAGATAGTTGGCGACGTTCTCCCCTCGCCAAAGAGTGACATTCGTCCAGTTGGTTTCTTCCTTCCAATCGCCGGAAGCCTGATCTTTCCAGCGACGTTGGGTCGCCACGGAGAACCGCGTCACCGAGGCGCCGGACGGAGTAAATTTTGTTTCAGCATCGCGCCCCAAATTTCCTATCAGAAGCACTTTGTTCACGCTGCGGGAGGCCATAATCTTCCGAAAGTAACACACGGCGGAAGGATCGGGGCTGTTCCGTCGTTATCCAGAAAAAGAACTTAGCGCACGTTTACGACGACGGGAGATTGCAAACGGAAAGTTAAACGGGTCTCGGAGGGAATTGAAACCTGTTGTCCATGCGTCGCCAACTGGAAGCCTGCGCCAGCGCCGCCGCCCGCCAGCGATCCAATGGCCGCGCCTTTGCCGCCCCCGGCGATAGCGCCAATGACTGCTCCCGCCGCTGCGCCGATTCCGCTGCGAACAATTGTCTGTTTCCCGCGACCCTTGCCAACATCTTCGTGAACGTTTGTATCCACGTCGTAGGTCTGACCGGCATGCATGATTTTGATTAACCGGACTTCCAGTGCAGCGCTTCCCCTGATGCGAGCGGCTTCTTTCGCCGACGCCAGCAAAATGGTTGCGTCGGACCCAGCCGGCAGTACGGTCTCTCCATTCACCACAACCGGGCTGGAAAGAGATGCGCGAAACGTTTGCCCGGCGGTGTTCGTCTTGGAATTGATGCCATCAATCATTTGCACGCCGATATCCGTGCCGGCCGGAACGGTTACCGAGAGTGGCGCTGCCGGCGTCTCGTCACGCCTGGGGTGATCGCGGTCATCATCGGGTCGCCGGTCTTTTCTTTCAGTTCGCTCAACCGGCGGAGGCGCGTTCTGAGCCAGGTTCGATGATGGCGGAAGCGTTGATCCCGTCGCGGCGGTAGGGGCGATCTGCAACTGATTCGTAACACTCCTGGTGCCGGCCGTTCCGCTCGCAATATTAGCCACATCCAGGGCGATATCAGAGCTGGGCGCATCACCCGTCAAAGTCACCACACCATTTGAAACGGCAACCTTAACGTTGGCGGTCCGGGCGGTGGGATCGGCATAAATTTTCGCCTGAATATCAGTGGCCAACTGTTGATCGCTGACGCCTTGAGGTCCGCAACCCATTAACCCGAAAAGTATTGCCATGCTCACGCAAATTATTATTGGCTTCATTGAATGTCCCTTGCTGTTGAATCGTTTCAACTCACTAGATCATTTCATGTCGCTCATGACCGATCAAGTTGTGAGTCTCAAACTGGTAGTCGATGCATAGGCTCGAGATCCGCTTGTCCTTCGCGTGTTTTCCAAAAGATACAATGGTTTTTAAGCGAATGGAGAGTACGCACGAGTCCGAGCCTCGGCCCGGTCTGCTCGAAACAGAGCCGGTTCAGGCTGGGGTGCCCACAAACACGGCGCCTGCGAATCGCACTCCTGTCTTCAAGGTGGGTGCGGTCACAATTCGGGTGAGGCGCCACAGGGGCCGCCATTTCGTGGCCGAGTGGACGTTCACCATCCTGCTGATGCTTTTTGTCTCCACCAATCTTGGGTGGTCGTATGTAATTCCCACGGGTTCAATGGAAGATACCCTTATGGTGGGCGATCACATATTTGTAGACAAGCTGGCCTATTCGCCCGCGACTTCGTTTGCCCGATTATTTCTGCCTTATGAAACGCCGAAAGACGGCGACATCATCGCCTTTCATTATCCGGTTGATCCGGCGCAAATGTTTGTGAAGCGGGTGATTGGGCAGCCGGGGGACCATATCCGGATCGTCAATCAGCAGCTTTTTCGAAACGGAGTCGCCGTGAATGAGCCGTATGTGTATCACCACTCCTCGTTCTTCAGTGCGTATCGTGACAACTTTCCCATGGACACGGTGTGGTTGGACGTAACGCCCGATCCACGACGTACTGCACGGCTGGCCGACATGCTGAACCACAACGTCAAAGATGGAGAGTTGGTTGTGCCGTCAAACTGCTATTTTGCGATGGGCGACAATCGGGACAACTCTTTGGACAGCCGTTATTGGGGTCTCGTTCCACGTGACAATATTGTTGGGAAACCCCTTCTGATTTTCTGGTCTTATGATGCGACCACTCAGGAGTTAATGCCCAACAGCGGTGGCGATTTCCTTCGCCACATTCTAAACGTCGGAACCCATTTTTTTTCTCGCACGCGCTGGAATAGGACCATGCGCTTGATCAGGCCGTACGCCGGATGAAAAGGACATTTTAATGGAAGAAAAGATAGCTACAGTAGAACCGAAGCGTTCAGAACCGGCGCCAGTGAAGAAGAGCAAAGCGGCCAAGAAAACTGAACCCGCGCGTAACACGATCGCCGAGTGGGCCGTGACCATTCTGCTGCTGCTTTTCGGTACCACCACGCTGGTACAGGCGTTCGTCATCCCCACTGGTTCCATGGAAGATACGTTGCTGGTGGGCGATCATCTGCTGGTGGATAAGCTGGCTTATGCCCCCGCCGGGGCAGTCAGTAAGTACATCCTTCCCTATGAGACACCGAAACACGGGGACATTATTGTGTTCCGTTACCCGGGCGACATCACCCAGACCTTTGTGAAGCGTGTCATCGGAGTTCCTGGCGACCATCTGAGAATGGCGCAGCGGTTGATTTACCGAAATGGCGTTAAACTCAACGAACCGTACGTCTACCATAAGCTTCCCTATGATGAAGCGCGCGACAACTTCCCCTCGCAGTCGCCGCCCTTTGTGGATGGTCTACCCGGCGAGCTGCAGCGGGATATGTATCAGCGCAATGTGGTGGGCAGTGAGATTGTCGTGCCGCCGAACAGCTACTTCGCCATGGGGGACAATCGCGATAATTCGCTCGACAGCCGCTACTGGGGATTTGTGCCCCGCGACAACATTATCGGCAAGCCGCTGCTGATTTACTGGTCTTACAGAGCTTCAACTGAGGATCTAGCCGGCAGCACCGTCGGCTCAATGATCAGCCACATGGTCGATCTGGGTGAGCACTTCTTTACGCGCACCCGCTGGAATCGTACGCTGAAGGTTATTCGGGGATACCCGGACGCCGAGTTGCCTAATCACGACATTCCGTTAAATCCGGGGAATCCCAATCCATAAGCGCATTTTTCCGCGCCTGCAAACACATTTTCAATTATGAGCAACCACCGGTACGGCCTTATCATGGCGGGCGGGCGAGGCACACGCTTTTGGCCGCGGAGTCGAAAGCGTAACGCGAAGCAAGTCCTCAAATTTTTTGGGGAGCGCAGCCTCATCCAGCAAACAGTGGACAGGCTGAAGGCGGTCATCCCTCCAGAGAACATCTGGGTTGTGACCAATGATTATTTGCAAGCTGAGATCCGAAAACAGCTGCCTGAGGTGCCGAAGAATCAGATTGTAGCCGAACCGGCGCAGCGGAACACGGCGCCGTGCATCGCTCTGGCGGCACGAATTATCAGCCAGCAGGACCCTGACGCGGTTCTGGGCGTCTTCCCGGCGGATCACTTGATTCTTAAGGAGGCGCGGTTCCGAAATTTCGTAAAAGCAGCCTTCCGGGCGGCGGATGCAAGCAATGCAGTGGTTCTGGGCATCCAGCCCCGCTGGGCCGAAACGGGCTATGGCTATATTGAATTCCCGAAGAATCTGACACCCGGCGATACTTCCGTTCTGAATGTCGCCAGCTTTCGCGAAAAGCCCGATGCCAAGACTGCCAAGAAATTTGTGGAACGCGGCAACTTCTTCTGGAACGCGGGTATGTTCTTTTGGCGCGCATCTGTCGTTCTGGAAATGATGCGTCAATACCTGCCGAAGACGGCTGCGCTCCTGGAAGAACTGCCCAAGTTTGGCAGCAGGAGTTTTGCCGCCAAACTGGCTGAGATCTACCCTGAGTGCGAGAACATTTCGATTGACTACGCGGTCATTGAGAAGGCTGAAAAAGTGACTGGCCTCGCGTTAGATGACATCGGCTGGAACGATGTCGGAAGCTGGGAAGCTGTCTATAACCTGGCCAAAAAAGATGCGAACGGCAACGCTGCAAACGGAGAGCTATTCGCCGAAGACAGCCACGGAAATTACGTCGACGCCGGGAAAGCTGTCGCCCTGGTGGGCGTGGAGAACCTGATTATTGTCGATACTCCGGACGCTCTCCTGGTGGGCCAGCGCAGCCGTGCCCAAGACGTCAGCAAACTGGTCAAGGCAATCGAAGCGGGCGGCAAGGAAGATTTGCTTTAGCTTTAGGCCGGCGGTCTTGCATTCCGAAACACGCGAGCCAAAGCGACCATCGCGCGGTCCACGTCCTGTTCGGTCAAGATATAGGGCGGAAGAAATCTGAGAACTGTATCGTGAGTGCAGTTAAACAGCAGACCTTCCTTCATGCCTTCAATGACCAGATGTTTGCAGGAAAACTCCAACTCCGCGCCAATCATTAACCCGTGACCGCGAACTTCTTTAATAAATGGGAAGTCACGCATCATTTCGGTAAGGCGCATACGGAAATAGCCGCCAACGGCGTTGATGGACGGCAGCAGGCCTTCCAGAATGTCGAAGAATTCCAGCGCCACTCTGCACGCCAGAGGGCCGCCCCCGTAAGTGGAACCGTGCATGCCGGGCTTGATCGCCTGCGCTGCCTTCTCATTCGCGATTACTACGCCCATGGGTATGCCGCAGGCCATGGGCTTGGCCGCGATGACAACGTCGGGAAGCAATACGGGGTCTAATAACTGGTAGGCAAAATAAGCCCCGGGCCTTCCTACGCCGCACTGAATCTCATCGAAGACAAGTAGCGCGTTGTACCGGTCTGCCAGCTCTCGCGCCTTGCGCGCGAAGGTTTCACACACCGGGTAAATTCCACCCTCGCCCTGGATGAATTCAATAACGATGCCGGCCGTCTTCTCACTAAAGGCTTCTTCCAGCAAGTGAACGCGATTGCGCGGCACGAAGCGCGCTCCCGGCATAAGCGGCTCAAAATCCTTCCGGTATTTTGGTTGCCCGGTAATCGAGAGAGCGCCCAGCGTACGTCCATGAAAGGAATTTTCGAGCGCGATGATCTCAATTTTGTCCGGCGAAATAGATGTGCCGTGGGCGCGAACCATTTTCAAAGCGCCCTCCATTGCCTCGGCTCCGGAGTTGCAGAAGAAGGATCGCTGCAGCCCGCTGATTTTCGCTAAACGCTCAGCTAGCTTGCCCTGATATTCGTGATAGTAGAGATTGGACGTATGCAGCAGCAATCCGGCCTGTTGGCGTATCACTTTGGTGATGCGGGGGTGGGCGTAACCCAGCGAGTTTACCCCGATTCCGCTGATCAGATCCAAATAGCGTTTGCCATCCAAATCATAGAGGTAACAGCCTTTACCTCTGTGCAAAACCAGCGGATAGCGGGCGTAGTTTTGAAGTAGATAACTTCGCTCCAAACCCATGATTTCTTCGGTGGCCGATGTCATTTCGGCAGTGGGTGTGGGAGTGGAGGCCATACCAATTATGATAAGCGTAGCTGTTGCGAGAGAGCCGTTTCAATCACTCGCTCAGAGGAAAAATCGCGCAGCTTTAGCCAGTGCTTGAACGCCATTTCCATCGCGTTTCTGGGCAAAAGGCCAATGAGTTCGCTTTCTTCTATTTCAACTCCATGAAGTGCCGCCAGGCGCTTCACTTCCTCAAAAACAACATGCATGGGGGTTTGTTCAAAGTCGGTCAGGTTCATCGATACCTGCACCAGGCCGCGGGATAGCAACGGCAAGCCTAGAGCTTTGACGGCCGGGAATCCGCCGCTGCTGGTGCGTATGGAACGCGCGATTTGCCTGGCAATTGCCAATTCATTCGTTCGGAGATTGATGTTGTAGGCGATCAGGATTTTTCTCGCACCGGCAATTACTGCTCCTGCCGTGGGATGCAGACCCGGGCCTCCAACGTCGGGAGCCTTCGTCTCGTCAATCAGCACTTGGTCCCGCAAGCCTTCAAATTGGCCGCGCCGCACGTTTTCCAATTCCATCCGGTCAGGCCGGAGGGCAGCTTCTTGGTAGTAATAGACGGGAATCCCCAGCTCCTGCCAAATGCGTTCGCCCGCCTCATGCGCAAGCGCCACGCAATCGCCCATCGTGGCGCCTTCCAGCGGTACAAAGGGCAGAACGTCTAGCGCGCCCAGGCGCGGATGAACCCCCAGTTGCTGTGTCAGATCGATCAGGTCGCGAGCGGCTTGAGCTGCAGCTACTGCCGCCTCCACAACTGCGTTGGCGCTACCTGCGAAGGTGATGACACTTCGGTTGTGGTCGGCGTCCCTGGTCCGGTGCAGCACCGCTACTCCCTCCACACTCGCGATGGAGTTTTCAATCGCGGAGATAACTCGCTGGTTTCGCCCTTCCGAAAAGTTAGGGACGCACTCAAAAAGGGGAATCACACCGCACCAATTTTCCAAGCAGTGCGGTTCAGCACAAGATTCCCCTCGCGAATGACCAGGGCAACATGGTTGACGCCTGGACGGCTGGAAAGCTCTCGATAATCGCCAACTTTTAGCACCAGGAGGTCTGCGCGTTTTCCTGGTTCCAGACTCCCCACTTGATCACCGCAATTCAGGGCATAGGCGGCATTAATAGTCGCTGCGACGATAGCTTGTTCAATTGTCAAATGCAAGCTTCGGACAGCTAACGCCAACACCAGCTGCATATTGAAATTTGATTCGGTAGGTGCATCATACCCGGTTCCTAAGGCCACCGCGCCGCCCGCCGCCACAAGTTCCTGGAGTGAACGGTCAGGTTGCTGATCCAGCGAATCACTAGTGTTGAATACAGCTACAGTGCCGGTATCGGCCACTAGTTCACATTCCTCACTGCTGAGCTTACCGCGACAGAAAAGGGTGGAGGCGCCAGATTGTTCTAACACCTGCCTCAAATTGCCGGATTGGCCGTCGGGCCACACCAGGCTCACGGGCATGCCGGCCAAGTTCGCCGCTGCTGATAGCGATGCGTACCCGTTGACAGTGGTTTTCAGTTCCACGTGAGAAGCCAAGCGCTGTTTACGAATGCTGAGGATCGTCGCCATCAGCGCTTTATAATCCGCTTCGGCCTCGGGCCGCCATATCCGCGTCACCCCAACCGGGTTGTTGCCAATCCGAGCCAACTGCCTCAGCACGCTGAGTTCGCTGCTCACGGAATGACTTCCTAGGGAAGTCCTGACGCCCACATTTAAGGTTCCATGCTGCAGACACAACCTTATCAGCGTGAGAGTCTCGCTATAGAGATCGGCCAATTTGCGTCTTCCCGGGCCGTCACGCCTCCTAAGGCTGACCGCCATGGAAGGATCGACAAAGCCGGGCATCACAATGGCTTCATGAGCCGGAACTTGCAGCGCCCTCCGGGCTTGCGCAAGATTGTCAAGTCTTCGTGTGGGACCAACTGAAGAAATCCTGCCGTTTTCGATTAACACGGCGCCGTCTTCAATGATTTCCAGCTTTCCGAAATCCGCGCCACGCCGGGCGGCAGGAGTGCCACGGAGCGTCAACAATTGCTTGGCGCCACGAAGCAAAATGCACTGCATGGATAGTGAATCAAGGTATATCGCAATTCGTTCGCGCTGAGCGAGGCGCTGGTTCACTGCGTCAGGGACCCTGATTTGTCACGCAACCATATGGGTCAGCGCTTGAAACCAGGCGTAAACGACGAGCAACACGCAACCAATCGCCGCGAATTTCCAGAAAACTTCACGCGGGCTGCCCGGCAATCCCGGCAGTCCTGCAATAAATCCCACCGCCAAGCCTCCCAGAAACCCGCCCACATGGCCGGCTAAGCTAACGCTGCCCCACAGGCTCATCACAATGCCATACACAAGCCAGGTGCCATACTGGCTGCGAACCGCTTGCGATAACGGCTCTGTCCGGTTGCGAAAACCCATCGCCAACATCGTGCCAATTAACCCAAATGCTGCACACGACGCCCCCAGCACGGGTGACCGGGGTGTCATCACTGCTGCCAGTGCAAACCCCGTAATGGTTGAAACGACATAGGAAACCGCTAGCCGGTTCGTTCCGTAAAAGTATTCAGTCTCGGTTACTAGAATCCAGAGGGAATACGAGTTCATGGCAATGTGCAAAATCCCGCCATGCAGGAACCCACCCGTAATCAGGCGCCACCATTGACCGGCAAATACCAGGGGTGCGTATTCAATACCGGCTTGTGTTAACAACTGATGCGATAAATACTGTCCCAGGAAAAAGATTGCGTTAACGACCAGAACAACCACGCTCGACGTGTTGGCGCGCGGAATAAACGCAGCTGCAAACTGGCTGGGACGCATATCGACCGCTCTTGGTCCCAGTTGCACCTGGCAGTAAGGACACACCCGATCATCCATCGTGATGAACGCCCGGCAATTCGGGCACATTCGCCTTTTTTCCACGGCTTAATTGTAGCGATAGCCGCACAAACTACGCTCTTGATAAAATCGTGAGCGCATGAGCAAGACTGAGCAGGACCATCGCGAGGACCTCGTTCGCGTTTGCCACCGCATCTACGAAAAAGGATGGGTAGCGATGAACGACGGCAACGTGAGCATCCGGCTGGATGACAACCGGTTGCTGTGTACGCCCACGGCCCTGAGCAAGGGAACGGTCACACACAACGACTTGATAGTTTGCGATTTGAGCGGGAAAAAGGTGCTGGGCGAGCGCGAAAGTACAAGCGAAATCGCGATGCACATCACGGTCTACAACATGCGGCCGGATATCAGAAGCGTGGTTCACGCCCACCCCCCGGTGGCTACCGGTTTTGCCACCGCGGGGCGAGCGCTCGATAAAGCGTTACTCCCCGAAGTTGTCATACAACTTGGGGCAGTGCCACTGGCCGCCTATGGGTTGCCCGGCACACCCGCCTTAAGCGACGGCATGTTGCCCTTTATTCCAAATTACGATGCCATCTTATTGGAAAATCACGGTTGTACTACTTGGGGCAGCGACGTTTGGCAGGCCTTCTTCCGCATGGAGATGGTGGAACACTTCGCACGCATCACATTCGTAGCCGAAATGATGGGCGGCGCCAAGCCTTTGCCAAGGGAGGAAGTGATTAAATTATTTGACGCTAGAACCCGCTACAACGTCAGTTCGAAAGCTCGGATGGAGCCCGGGATGCCACTTGTGGCGGAAGACCTTGTCGGTCAACCCACTTCGTCCGAAAAACGTTAGTTATTCACGCCCCGCGTTCGGTTTTTTCAGATTTGAGTGGCTTGTCGTCACGTCGAGACTCGACGCACTTGCTGGTCCTTCAAGTCTGAACGCCGAACCGCGGCAGCACCCAGCGGATCAGAACCACATAAGCAGCCAAAATAACTAGCAGCCAGTATTGGGACATAGACCTCCCCTATTATCAGCTATTCCATGGTGTGAAGCCACCACTCCGCATTCCCGGCCCAATTCTCCAATGCATGCGCAGTGTCGTCCAGAACTGCGAATGGGCGAACGAGCGGGAGATGTGAAACAGCGTTGACGCCTCCGGCATGTAGCGGCAGCCTGCACTTAAATCACTATTTCGAAACAAACCCGCGCCAACAGGCGCAGCCCAGGACATATAATTCCCTCCATGCAGCCGTCGCCGGGAGAACTATCCGTAAATCGCAAACGACTCTGGTGGATTGTCGTGTTGCGCGATGTCCAATTCTGGGTACCCTTTACTGTTTTGATCGTCGGGCTGCTGGTGCTTCGGATTGCGCGATGAGTGCCGAAGAGACCGTTTTCACTAGCGTCGTTGACAACCACGCGCCAAATGTTTCCCGGCAGCGCACACTTCACCGGCTCGGGATATTTTGCGGACTTGCCGCCGCAATCTGGCTGGCGGGAGCGGAAGCGCCGACGAAGCTGGTGACCGTAGCGGTTTCACCCATGGTCATCTCTTTCATGATGGTCTTTGGTGCGTTTGTCTCACGCTGGAGCCTGCCGGCCCTGGTGCGTGGGACTGGCGAAACTTTTCGGGATGCGCGCCAGGTCCCTCATCTGGTGCTGTGGGGCGTTATGGCTGGTTGCCTGTGGGCTGTGGGCAACACCCTCACCATTTTTGCAGTCAGGGACATTGGCCTGAGTCTTGCGTTTCCATTATGGAATTCGAATAGCCTGATTGGCATTCTTTGGGGCACGCTGCTGTTTAAGGAACTGCATGGCTCCGGCTGGCTTCGCAAAGCGGGCGTGGTTGGCGGAGCCATCGTGATCTTTATCGGAGCTATCTTCATCTCGGCAGCCTCAACCGCGGAAGCGGCGCATGGCAGCGCAGTTCATGGTATTGCCGCTGCTGTCGGCGCCGGGCTGATGTTTGGCTCTATGTATATTCCCTATCGCAAGGCATACATCACGGGCATGAACCCGCTCACGTTTCTCACCTTCTTTACGTTCGGAGAGATGACCATGATGACAATCGTGGCCGTCTTATTCTCAGGCGGCGTCACGCCCTTTTGGCATGATCTCGTTACTAACCGTGCAATTCTGCTCTGGCCCATGCTCGGCGGATTCATGTGGGTGGTGGGAGATCTTTTCCAGAACTATGCGGCCAAATATGTGGGAATCAGCCGTGGCATTCCGCTATCGAATACGAATCAACTGTGGGGTTTGCTGTTGGGAATTCTGGTCTTTAAAGAACTGCGCGGATTGTCCGCCAATATCTACGCTGAAGTCATCGGCGGATCGGTTTTGATGGCTCTGGGCGCGCTTGCCATTTCTTCTTCCTCCGCGACGGAAGGCGAGTACGCTAGCTGCAAACGCGCGGCTGATAGGGAGATTGCCCTTTACGGAATTGATCCGGAGTATGTCAAAGCGCGCATGGAAGGGCGGGACATAGACGCAAGCGGCGCCCGCCGAACCCTGACGGACTGGCTGCTGATTGCCGCTGCCACCATAATCTTTGTGGGATTGGGTTCACTCGCGCACGTTCCCCAGATGGAAATTCAAACTCTCTGGCTGGGCCTCTTTGCCATCCTGCTGATCGGAGTCTTGGGCGTTGGCGGCTGGGTGCTTTGGCGTGTTACTAAATTCACTTAACTGCCGCTGCGTCCTCAGCGCCAAGCATGCGCTGCATACCGGCTGAAATCACTTCTTGCGCCCGAAGACCATCGCGATGGGAAGTGGGAAAGGGTATACCGTTTCGGCAGCATTCCACAAACGTGGCCAGTTCGGCTTTGTAGGCAGCGCCGAACCGGTCGATAAATTCCGGCAGCGGCCGATTGTATTCCCGCATAGGAAAGGTTTTGTGTGCCAGCGGTTCTGAGCGGCCGCGCCGTCCATAAGCTTCCACCGTGATTTTGGTCAGTTGCTGATCAAAATGGCCGACGTGAATTTGCCCTTCTTCACCAAAGATAATCGTCTCTACCCGATAGCCGGAGACATGATTCCGGCTGACCTGCACTTGCGCTAGCAGATCATCGGCAAACCACATATAGAGGAGCGCGTCATCGAAATCCTCTTCCGAAGTGGTGAGTTTGTGGCTATACACTCGAGATCCCAGCGCCAGAGCTTTGGTCGGCATTCGCCCAGTCAGCCAGAGTATTTCATCCACGTTGTGGACCGACATGTCGGGCAGGATGCCTCCGCTGTTGTATCCGTTTGGCGCAGGGTTGGAGTCTTCCAGAGCGGAATAGACCTTGAACACGCGGCCGATAATACCGCTCTCCATCAAGTCTTTGGCGTACTGCAGCGGCGCATCAAACCGCCGCTGAAAAGCCAGCATCAACGCATGGGGGTGATCGCGATCTAATTCTGCTGTAAAGGCCCGGTCGCCTTCCAGCGTTCCCGTCAGCGGCTTTTCCAGCATCACTCGATAACCGGCAGAAATCAGCGTTGCCGAGTGTTGCTGGTGGTCTCCGGTCGGCGTAACCACGACTGCAGCCTCACAGACCTTGGCCTGAGCTAGTTCATCGACAGAACTAAAAATGGGAAGGTCCTGCCCAATCTCGGAGAGAAAGCGCTGGGCGCGCTCGGAGTCCGGTTCGGCAACTGCCGTCAATTGACAAGTCTGCGTGTCGCGAGCCAGTTCGTGAACATGAAGAGCGTGAATAGCGCCCATGCGGCCCAGACCGGCGACCGCCACTTTTAGAGCTTCAGGCATAAGATTTTTCAGAATAGCAATCAGTCGCCGCAAGGAGAGATAGACTCTTTCCGATGAATGCATTCTTCTTCCCTACAGTAAAAAGAAGCGTCCTCCTGGCTCTCGGGATCGCGGCCCTTTGTACTGACGCTTTTTGCGCGCCTGCCCAGGTTTCCTTCGTTCAGTCCGCGTTGTCCACCGACGCCTATGACTTCATTGAAGTAGCCATCAACGTACAGGCGCCGGACGCCCTGAATGCATTCACCGGAGCAACGGTCACCGGCTCATTCCAACTGGCGGATGGAGGCCGTCAATGGAATGTCACGGGCTTCTGTGATTCAATAGACGGCGGCACCTATCGAATCCGCTTTGTCCCGCCCATCGCCGGTGATTACAAGTACACAGTCACCTATCATCAAGACGACTATCAAAGCAAACACGAAGGCACTTTCCACGCGAATGACGGTCACCGCAAAGGGCCCATTCGTGTAGATCCGCAATACCCGTGGCATTTCATCTGGGAGGGCACGGGCGAACACTATTTTTTCAACGGCACAACGGCCTATTGGCTAACTGGCTGGAAAGAAGAACGAATCATTCGAACCAGCATCGACCGTTTCGAGCGGCTCAAAGTGAATCGCATTCGTGTGACAGTCGCGGGCAGAAGCAATCTCTATTTCGGCGAGCCCGTTATGACCGGCGGCAATTACTCAAACCTGCCTAGCGTCTGGCCCGCCAAAAGACCTGACGATTTTACTCATCCTGATTTTGACTACACGCGTTTCTCCATACCCTTTTGGCAAAAGTTTGAACGCATGCTCCACTATGCAAGAGATAAAAACGTAATCATCTCGGTTGTTCTTGACATGAATGACAACAAAGTCCACCCTGCAGCCGGCAGTGATGATGAGCGCCGCTTTATTCAGTACGCCGTGTCACGCTTGAGCGCATTCTCAAACGTTACTTGGGACCTTGGTGATGATCTGGATGGGTACCGGACTGACGAGTGGACCCACGATACCGGAACCCTGATTGAGCAGTTGGATCCCTACCATCACTTAGCGACAAGCCATCCCATGAAAACTGTTCACCAGGACCGCTCCTCACCCTGGTTCGGTTTTACTTCTTATCAGGATTGGTCACGCCAGCAGCACGTTCTCATGCTTGAGTCGCGAGACTTGCAAAAAAAGTCCGGCCGTATCATTCCGCAGACCAACGAAGAGTATGGATATGAAGATCACTACCCCGTCTGGGCCACGCCTGGCTCCGACTCCGCTGACGTCTTGCGCCGCACTGCCTGGGATATCGTGATGGCTGGCGGCTATCAGACAGCCGGAGAGACGTGCAGGCGCGGTACCAACATAGCCCCTGATACCGGTGGCGGCTGGATGAACGGCCGAGGTGACGACACCATGACCATGTTCTTAGGCTATGGCCACTTGGTCGACTTCTTCACCAGCTTCGAATGGTGGAAAACCGAACCTCACGATGAACTCGTGAACGGCGGCGCTTACTGCCTTGCCAAGCCGAAAGTAACCTACGTTGTTTATTTGTCGCAGGGCGGCAAGGTGACCGTAAAACTGGAGCCAGGGGTTTACAGCGCCATGTGGTTTTCCGCGCTAACTGGAGAGAAAATCATCCTTCCGCCGGCAGAAGGACCATTATGGACTTCGCCGGAAACCCCTGACCGGTACGATTGGGCTCTGCTGCTGCAGCGTCAGAGCCAGTCATTGTAGGAGCGCTACTTTAAAGTCTCGGCAAACAAGCGGGTCATCCTTTCGAATGCTTTTGCCGCTTGCGGCGCATTGTAAGCCGGATTGTCCAAGGTAGTCCAGCCATGCTTTGCGCCCTCGTACGTCTCGCTTTCATATTGGCCGCCCCACTGCTTCAGTGCTTCTTCTAATCCGCGGATTGCGTCCGCAGGCATGGATCGGTCTTCTACCGCATGCCCAAACAGCAGCCGGGCTTTAATTTTAGGCAGCAGCAGGTGTGGACTCGATGGCTTCTCCTCAAAGAGATTTCCACCGTGAAACGAAGCGCAAGCGAGAATCTGATCGGGACACGTCGCGGCTACGCGAACGGCAAATCCGCCGCAGAAACAGAATCCAACAACGCCCAGCTTGTTTTTATCTGCCATAGCTGATTGGTTTGCCAGGAAATCAACGTACGCTTTGGAATCACTCTCCATCGCCTCAGCGGTCAGTGGCTCTGCCAGTTCGCGCACTCGCTTCATAAATAATTCTGGATTCGGCCTCAGTGCCGCCATGTCCATCACCGGCGGTTTTGCGTTGCGGTAAAACACATTGGGCAACATCACCACATAACCTTCATTCGCCAGACGCCCGGCCGCCTGGCGTTGAGCCGCCCGAATTCCACCAATATCAGTCAAATAAAGTATGCCGGGCCATTTGCCGGCGCCTTCGGGCTGAATGATGACCGTGTCGCAAATGCCATCGGAAAGCGAAATCTCAGTGTCTTTTTCGATTGCCATATCGAAAACTAGATTCTCATTCGTAACGTAAGGCTTCGACCGGATCTAGGCGCGACGCCATCACGGCCGGCCAAACGCCAAAAAACACTCCAACTCCCACCGATGTTGAAAGGCCGGCAATCACCGCCCAGGTGGGAACCTGGGCATGAAGACTCGGAAATATGGCGCTCATCAGCAAAGTCACCAGCACGGAAAACGTAATGCCAATGAGTCCGCCAATACCGGTAAGTACCACTGCTTCCGTTAAGAACTGAGCAACAATATCGGCTCGACGCGCGCCGATCGCCTTTCGAACGCCAATTTCGCGAGTCCGTTCCGTTACTGAAACCAACATGATGTTCATCACGCCTATTCCGCCCACCAGCAGGCCCACCGCGGAGATGGCAATCGAAACCAATAGAATCATCCCGGTGACCTTTTGAAAGTTCTGGATGATGGAATCCGGTGTTGTGATGGAGAAGTCGTCGTCGGCGTTCGCCGCATCATGGCGCAGCTTGCGCAGGCTGGCGCGCATCTCTTCAAAAGCATCGTCGCGCTCGCCTTTCATGGCTCGCGCAGTAATGAAAAAGTTATCTGACGCCGGGTAGCGCAGCCTGGCTGTTTGCAGCGGAATCACCACTTGGCGGTCAAGCCCGTTCTCTCCGAAAAAGCCGCCCTTCGCGGGTGCAAAAACGCCCAGAATCTGAAACTCGGCGCCATCTAAAAGCATGGTCCTGCCAGCCACATTGCCGTTGGGAAACAAAGCGTCTGCCAAACTGGCGCCAATCACCGCCACGCGCATGCCGGAGCGCGCTTCCGCGGCATTGAATAATCGCCCTTCCCGAAACTCCCGCGGCGAGATGTCGTAAAGGTTAGGGGTCACGCCCGTCAAAAATAAATTGTCGGACTCGAACCCCGGCACCTTTGCCGTTATCACCTGTCCGCTAGGCGCGCGTGGATAAAGGCTGATGGCCACCTCGTCAATGGAGTGCACCGTATTGCGCAAATAATCCGCGTACTCGGGTCGAATCGGATTCCGCTTCAGTTCCTTGGGCCGCGCCCCTTGCCCGCTGGGATCTCCGCTCACGCGCGAGACGAAAATGCTCATCGGTCCGAACTCCTTAAAGAATTCGACGATGTTGTTATTGAGCCCGGTCAGCAGTGATGCAACCGTAATCACCGTCGTGATCCCGACGACGATGCCGAGCACCGTCAGTCCGGACCGCATCTTGTGCGACCAGACTGCGTCCATCGACATGGCGAGTGTTTCGCGGGTGTTGATTTGCATTCGTTACTCTGCCCGCAAGGCAACCACGGGGTCCATGAAGGCTGCGCGTCTCGCCGGATACCAGCCGGACACAATCCCCACTCCGCTCGAAACAAGAACGGAAACCAATACGTAGGGAATCGTTACTGTCAGCGTCAGCCCGGCAATCTTCGAAATAGTAAAGGCGACAATGGCGCCAAGCGCTACCCCAAAGCACCCGCCGAAGAGCGAAAGGATCACAGATTCCGTCAGGAACTGAAGCATAATGTCGCTACGCCGGGCGCCTAGACTCTTGCGCACGCCAATTTCGCGCGTCCGCTCTGTCACGCTCACCAGCATGATATTCATCACCACGATGCCGCCTACCACCAGCGAAATGCCCGTAATGGGCACCACCACCGCTGCAATCACTCCAAGAATATTTCCCACAAATGACCGGACCGAATCCGGCGTAAGCGTATCGAAGTTATCCGGCTGTCCAGGACGAGCGTGAAAACGGCTGCGCAAAGCGGTCCGCGTAATGTCCATGGCCTCGTCCATAGTTAGATTTGACCCCGCAATCGCCTTCCCGAACACCGCCATGCCCTTCTGCGAACCATAAATCTCCGAGTAGGTCGTAGTTGGAATGTAAATCGGATTGTCCAGATTTTGGCCAAAAGACGAGCCCTGGCGCTCCAGTAACCCAATCACGGTAAATTCCTGTCCGCCGACGCGAATGATTTTGCCAATCACTGACTGATCGGGAAACAGAGCGATCCGGATATCGTCGCCAATCACCGCCACATGCATATGATGCGCCTCTTCAGATTCGTTGAAAAAGCGTCCATCGCTTACCGGGACATCGCGAATCACCGGCAGTGTTGCGGAGACGCCCAGAATGCTGGCCCCTTCATAGACCTGGTTGTCGCCCTTAACGTCGTCGGTCCGGTTTTGATACGGGCTGTAGATCAAATCACCGCCTGTTTGCTGACGCAGGTAAGTCACGTCTTCGGGTCGAATCCGCTTGTTCTTGCGCTGTTTGTCGGCAAGTTCGCGAGCGCTCAATCGCCCCACGCTGGCAATCTGCGCAACCAGAAACGAATCACTGCCAAATGCTCGCGATGTGACGCTCTCAGTGTAAGAACCCAACCCGTCAATGGACGCGCCTACCAGAATCACGCTGGCTACCCCAATGATCATGCCCAAAAGCGTCAAAAAGCTGCGGAGCTTATGGGCGCGGATAGAATCCACCGCCAGCATCGTCGCTGTACCGATCTTTCCAGCCGAACCAACTTTGGACATTTGAATGTTATGAGCCCTCTACTTCAGATACCAGGGAATGTTTAAGACCGAAATCCGGTCTGACCCTTTCATCAGCAAGGCAGCCTTCAGAAGTGTGGCCCGCTGGGTGTGGAGGAAGTAAGCGTACCACTTGCGTTCCACCAGCTCAGGAACGATGGTCACCACTCGCCGTCCGGGATTATCATCGGCAAGCTTGCCGACGAAATCAACAATGGGAGTAATCACAAACCGGTACGGTGAATGTAATAGGATCAACTCCGGCTTGGGAAGCCCCGCTTTCTCCGCTGGTTCCTCCACGTACTTTGTCCAATTGTTGCAGAATTTATCGGGCTTATCTTCCTCCGCTACATGCAGCACTTTTATTTCCCGTGAGATCTCCAGCGCATGTCTGAGAGCCACTTGCGAAATCACGCTCCAATAGGGCATCGGTATCACCACCATCGGCGGGCGCAAATTCTCCAGGTTAACGGGCTCCTCGGTGCTGACCTCTGTTCTAACTCTCCGGTAGTGGGCGCGCACGCGATACATCAAAATCAGCAGCGCGGGGATCAACAGGACCGTGACCCAGGCGCCGTCCGCAAATTTCGTGACGGCTACCACCAGCACAGTAACGCCGGTGCAGAGCGCGCCCAAGGCATTAATAAAAATGTTTCCGTATTGCCGCTTGCCTTGCTGCTTCAGCCAGTGCCTCACCATGCCGGCCTGCGAAAGGGTGAACGCCAGAAACGCGCCTACCGCGTATAACGGAATCAGTCGGTCCGTGACACCATCAAATAAAATCAGTAACCCTGCAGTGAGGAAAGCTAGCACCAGGATGCCTTCCGAATAGACCAGCCGGCGACCCCGGTTTGCAAAAGACAAGGGCACAAAGTTGTCCTCTGAAAGCACATGGCAGACGCGGGGAAAGTCGGCAAATGCAGTGTTGGCGGAAAAAATAAGCACCAGCAAAATCGAGCCGATGGAGACAAAATAAAACCATCCTCGCCCTGAGACCGCCAGCAGCATTATGGAAAGTACGCTCTGATAGTTGCTGCTATTCGGATCTGTTGCCGCAATGTTGTAAATGTGGGCGCTATAGGCGATTCCGCCCAGCATCACAAGCAACGCCAGGATAATGACTCCCAGCGTTCTCTGGGCCGTAGGAGCCGTCGGCTCCCGAAAAGCGCGTACACCATTGCTCACTGCCTCAACACCCGTGAGCGCGGTACATCCGCTGGAGAAAGCCTTCAGCAACATCCACAAGCTCACCGTTTCGGTGGCGGCCGTCAACATGGGCGGAGCAATCACCGGTTGCGGATGGCCGCTCGATGCAATCCCCTTGAACACGGCAATCCCAATTGCTATGAACATGCAAAGCAGGAACAAATAAGTGGGGAACATGAAGATGCCCCCCGCTTCCCGCAGGCCGCGCAGGTTCACTATCGTCAAAAGCAATAAGGCTCCCAAACAGAGCGCAAGCCTGTGCTTAATCAGGCTGGGATCAGCCGACACAAGCGCGCCAATGCCCGCTGAGACGCCGACCGCGGCGGTTAGAACGTAGTCAATCATTAACGCTGTGGCTGCCAGCAAGCCAGGAAAGGTGCCCAGGTTTTCGCGGGCCACCGTGTAGCTGCCGCCGCCTTGCGGATACGCGGCAATCGTCTGGCGATACGAAAAGAAGACTATTAGCAGCAGCGTGATAATGCATGTGGTAATCGGCGCCACATAATGCACGCCCGCCATGCCTAGCGGGATCAGCAGCGTCATCGCCGCTTCCGGTCCGTAAGCCGCGGAGCTCAGCGCATCCAAGCCGAAGATCGGAATACCCGCTGCTACGCCGATTTGTTCAGCACGTTCCTCGGAGGTCGCAAGCGGCTTCCCGAGAAGAAAATCGATGATTGACAAACAACCCCCAGCCTCAACACGGTCTCATATCAGAGGCCCTGGGAGCAACAGAAGGTGTCGCCAATAGATGCGTTATTGCAAAGTGACTGAAATCGTGGTGCTGTCTGCCAGCGCGCCGCTGGTGGCGTTTACCGTCACCAATGCTGTGATCGGAGATGTGGTTATAGTCGTGGTCGTCGCCGGCGATGTGGTAGCGCTGCTGTTTCCTCCACCACAACTGGAAAGGCCCGCCACCAGCAAGATAGCGCACGTGGCTGAACAGACTTGCAAGTGCCGCCGTTTGCTTGCCATGGTGACGCCGATGGCCAACAACAAACCGCCAAGCATCACCATCACTCCACCATTGCTGATCGGATAGCTGGGCATCCGCCGCTGCGCAGCAACGGCGCTCGCCCCAGCCGATACCGTGAGCGTCACTGCGCCCGACTTTGTCACCGTGCCCGGAATGGAGCACGTTGTATCGGTCAGAGCGCTTGCCACACTGCAGGTGAACGTCACCGTACCGGTGAAATTGTTCACCGGAGTCACTGTGATGCTGGCGGTGCCGCTTGTGCCGGGCATAAGCGTGAGACTGCTCGGACTGACAGTCAGCGCGAAATCCTCTGCCCATTCCTCGAACAAGTTGTTCGCGTTGACGGAACCAAGGCCGGTTACCTCGTCATAGCCCGACCCGGCTGAAAATCCCAAAGAGCCGGTCGTGCAGTTGGGCGTACCTGTGGTGCAGGGAACGATATTGCTCCCGGTCACGATGTCGTTGAATGCGTTCGTCGTAGCCGAACCTTGGGCAGAACTCACCGAGTTTCCGGTGATGGAAGCCAGCAAATAGAGGTTCGGATTTATATTGCCCTGCCGAGAATTGTATTTTTGGCAAAGCAGTGCCACAATTGCCCCAAAACTGGGTGACCCTGCCGAAGTTCCGCCGGTTAGATCTAAATCTCCCCCTGAAGATGCTCGGAACCCAACCTGACAACTGCCGCCGGAGCAATAAACGATGCTGTCGTGATCGGGTGAAGCATCTAGTGCGACGTCAGGGACGTCCCGATGTCCGTCGATCGGCACACCCGGTCCTATCTGCCAGCTCGGTTTTGAATCATAACTGCTCGCTCCGCCGCCGGTTGCCTCCAGCGAACCTGCGGCAGATGTCTCGTTCCATGCTTGTTCGGGAATATACGCTTTAGCCGAACCGCCGTAATTGTTGGTCGTGGTGTTCCAGTAGGTAAGACACAGGGAGTCAACAACGCCGGCCGATGTCACAACACAGGGGGCATTTGCCGCCAGGGAAGGGTCTTCATTAAACGAAGTGCCCCCTACACCGGTGACGTTCGGCGATGATGCAGGGTAATCCACCGCTAGGCCTTTCGCAGCAATCTTTACCGTCGTCGTGGCAGTCCCCGAGTCGCAGTCCGCCGCGCCATTGTCTCCTGCCGCTGCGATCACCGTCATGCCTTCAGCATTGGCCTGCTGGAACACGAGATTCATCGTCGATATCTCTGATTGCCCTGTCTCTACTTCGCAATTGCCGTAAGTGATCGGCATGACATCGGCGACGTTGTTGGTCACAGCGTACGTGATGGATGTGAAGACATCGGTAGAGTTCACGAAGATGACGGAAGCGCCATACGCAATCCCCCCGGCCCACTCCAGGTCCAGATCCGATTCCTGCATGTCGCCTGTGTTTGTTCCCGGATCAGTACCGGTCAAAATCACCTGCGGATCTTTCACCGGTCGGCCCGCCGCGGTTTGGAAGGCCTCGATATCGCTGACATTGATGTCACTCTGTCCCGGAATAACGATGGAGCGGCCTGCGCCGGTGATGCCGCTTCCATAAAGGCTTTGCAGGCCGTAGATGGTTGCAAAATCATCCGGCGTAAGGAAGACATTTCCGCTGACCGCGGAAGTGAAGTGCGGGTGCAGTCCGTGCGGCTTGGGATGGAAATCATGCAATCCGCGAATGCCTGCCACCATGCCTCTTAAGGCTTTGGGCAATTGGGGCGCAGTGGCGTTTGCAATATGTGCAGTTCCATGGAGTGCATAGCTATGTATAGGCGTCTGAAAAGCCGCCTCCACTTGGGCAGCCGTCCCGCTAAACGAAATGACGTTGCGGCTGCGCGCTGCCTCCACATCGGTGAATCCTTGTGATTCCAGCCATATCGTTACCTTTTCTATGTCCTTGGAGTTCATTCCGAAACGATCGGCAAATTGCTCGGGAGTGAGCCACTTGTGAAACTGTGCGCTGTGGCGGTTCTGTTGCAGCTCTAGCAATTGAAGAAGGTCGGCATTCTGCGTGGGCGTCAGCGCGAAGTGAATGCTCATGCGCGGCATTGCAGTGGACCCGCTGACCGCTCCCAAATCCTGCGCTCGAGCGATGGCTGGGCGCAAATTACCGGTCAGTTCGAAGCGCTCAGCGTCCCCGAGGCTGCCCCGTATCCGCGTTCTTGGCTCTGCTGCCGGGGCAACAATGATAGAGGCGAACAAACAGGCGCTAAACAAGAAAGATTTGGTGAAGTTTTGTGAAGATGCTGAGGGTTCTCTCATATGTTCCGGGACCATAACGCCGAACTACTCAGTTGAACGTACCAACCCAGACTTGGGTTGCGCCAGCAGTTGCTGGTGGCGAAAGCAACTGACTAGATGGTCATTCACTAGCCCGCTGGCCTGCATGAATGAGTAGCAAATGGTTGAGCCGACGAATTTGAACCCTCGCTTCAACAAGTCTTTGCTCAATGCATCTGACAAAGCTGTACGCGCCGGAAGGTCACTTTTCTCCCGCAGATGGTTCTGCAGCGGCTCATCATCCACCCACCGCCACAAATACCCATCGAATGATCCAAGCTCTTCTTGCACCCTGAGAAACGCCTGCGCGTTCTTCACTGCCGAAGTGACTTTCAGACGGTTCCGCACAATGCCTGAATTGTTCAGCAGAGCGGCAATCCGGGTATCGTCGAATTGCGCCACCCGCTCCGGATCGAATCCATCAAACGCCTCGCGATAGGCGGCGCGCTTTCTCAAAATGGTGAGCCAGCTTAGGCCTGCCTGCGCCCCCTCTAAAATCAGCAATTCGAACAAGGCTCTGTCATCATGCAGCGGCACGCCCCATTCGTTATCGTGATAAGCCAAGTAGAGCGGATCACTCCCAGCCCAGAAACAACGGTCTACTTCTTGGTTAGAGGATATGGGTGGAAATCTCCTCAACGCTCAGTGGAATGCCGCCAGTGTAAATGTGTAGCTGCTCTGGTGAAGTGGCCATCGGACCTTCTTATTATCCGATTACACCAATCTGCATTGCTCGTTGGCGTCGCCGGAACAGCGAATAAGCAGGCAATCCCAGCACCAAAATCCCGAATCCGGCGAAGCTATTCCCCGGAAAATGATAGAACGTCGCCAGCACCACTAGCCAGCAGGCGGCCACGAAAAAGATTGTCGTATAGGGATGCCCAGGTGTCCTATGAGCGCGCGCGGCGGGCAGGCGTTTCCGGAAAACAAATAAGGTCGCCCCGGTCAATCCAAAAAAGATGAAATCGATGGAGACCACATAGTTCAGAATCTGTTCGTATTTGCCGGATAGCGCCACGACGCTGGCCATCACACCCTGCAACGCAATTGCTGCCACGGGCACCCTTGTTGATTTGGGCACCCAGGCAATCTGGGGGAAGAACAGGCCATCATTCGCCATGGCAAAGAAAACGCGGGGTGCGGTCAGCATGCCCTGGCTCAGAAATCCCAGCGTTGAAATGGCAATCGCCGTGGCCATAAACGTTGCCCCTCGTGCTCCAATTGCTGACTGCATCACCGTGAACGCAGGAGTAGTCGTTGCGGCTAAGCCTTGCGGACCCAGAGCGCGCAGGCAAACGTAATTCACACTCAGGTAAATGACCGTCACGCCAATCACGCCCCACAGGACGGCACGCGCCAAGTCCCGCTCGGGATTCGTCATCTCGCCCGTCATGAAACTCGCCGTTTGCCAGCCGCCGTAAGCAAACAACACCGGAACCACCGCCGCCCCGAAAGTAACCAGCAAACCGAAAGACAGGGCCGGTGCGGTTGCCGGATGGCTCTCTATTGCTGCGGGCGCGCGGAAACCCGCCACAAGGAGACCGGCAATGGCGCCGATCTTCAAAATCATCAGAATGTTCTGCACCGTGCTTCCGAATCGGACGCCCAGGCAATTGATGGCGCTTAGAACCAGAAGCGTAATCACCGCCATCAAGCCTTCAGAAATGCCGTAATGCAAAATCTCGTTTGCGTAGCGCGCAAACGTCACCGCTACTGCCGCCATGCCGCCGGTTTGCATCACCAGCAGCAGCGCCCATCCATAGAGAAACGCCACTGCCGGATGAAAGCCCTCCTGCAAGTATTTGTATTGGCCGCCGGGGCCTGGCCGCAAAACCGCCAGTTCCGCATAGACAAACGCTCCGGCCATGGCAGTCAATCCGCCCATCACCCAGGCGCCAAGGATCAGCAGCGGTGTATGCACCTGGCGCGCCACGACATAAGGGTTAACAAAAATGCCGGAACCAATAATGCCGCCCATCACCAGCATGGTGGCGTCAAACACTCCGAGCTTACGGGCTAATGGTTCCAAAGTCTTTGCGGGTGACGAAAGCTCAATCAGCCATTCGCCACGCGCTGCGCCCGTTTCGAAGCAGTCTTTTTTGTACTGGGCACGGCAGAGATTTTCGATTCCGTCTCGCTCGCGCTTGTCGCTGGCTTTCTCTGCGGCAATTCGCCTAAGCTCTTCTGCAGCGCTGCCATAAGGTCAATCACCGGTGCCCGCTTTCGTGGCGCTTCTGAGGCCACTGCCGCCAGACCTTCGCGCTTGGCTTCAATCATCTCCTTAAGCTTGGTCTGGTACTCATCGTGATATTTCGAGGGATCGAAATCCGAAGCCAAACCCTCCACCAGTTTTTCGGCCAAGGCGACCTCCTGCGGCTTTACACTCACGTTTTCGTCGTGCCCGAACTCCGGCACTTCCCTCACTTCCTCGGGATAAAACATCGTGTGCAGCAGCAACCCATGCCCGTTCGGACGCACAACCGTCGTGTACTCGCGCTGGTGCATGGTGATCTTTGCAATCGCCGAGTAGCCGGATTTCTTCATGGTTTCCAGCAATAGGTGATAAGCCTTCTTGCCCGCGTCTTCCGGCACCATGAAGTATGAGGAATCGAAATAAATCGGGTCAATCCCCTCAGCCTTCACAAATTCCAGAATCTCCATGGTGTCGCTGGACGCGGGTGCCAGCGCCTTCACTTCCTCGTCATTGACGATGACGTACCGGTCTTTCTCCACTTCAAAGCCCTTCACCAGCTCGTTTCGCTCTACCAGTCGATTGCAGTGCGGGCAAAACGTCTGTTGCTTAATGCGCGTCCCGCAAACCTGGTGAATCTGGTTGAAGCTGACTCGCTCCGTGCGCGCGGCCGCAAACAACTTGATGGGAATCGTAATAAGGCCGAAGCTGATGTAACCCTTCCAAACCGTTGAAGCCATAAAGAAAGTCCGTCTAGAAACAATATCTCGATTGAATGTTCAGCGCAAGCTGTAAGGCTGGCCACTAAACTGGACTGATAAAGCTCTTCATCTATTTCATAGGCAAACCGCGGGACGAGCACGCCAATGCCATTGCGGCCGAATTCGTGAAAAGAACCACCCGTTACGCCGCCTGCGAAATGCGCGAAATCACGCCCGCCCGCTTCGATCTCTTCGATCGCCACTCCAGCGCACGCAAGATCTTTCTTGATCCCGACGGCCGCTCGCTGGATTCCGCCGCCTTCATCCAATTGGTCGAGCGTGCCGAGCACGACGCGCAAGATGTGGTTTTCCTCCTAGGTGGGCATGATGGACTGCCGCCCCTTTGGAAACCTAAAGCCGACCTGCTTCTCTCGCTTTCACCCATGACCTTCCCACATGAACTCGCGCGGGCTATGCTGGCGGAGCAGATTTATCGCGCTTTTACCACCCTGCGCGGCCACCCTTACCCGAGGTAAAATGCTCATTCGATAAGCTGAATGGCACATGAAGCAAATCTGCCTGACAGCGCTGCTGGCGTTCGCCGCCTTTTCACAAGCAACTGATAAGCCTCCAGCCTGGGCCTACGGAACGGAACCTCCCCCGCCGCCCTCCGCGCCAAGGCCGCCCGATGACACCGTTCATCACCTTCCCGGCAGCCCGCTGGCGTTTACTATTGCTCAAATCCAAAGTCCATTCGGCCCGGCCGACTGGTTCCCGGAAGACCATCCAGCTATGCCGCCCGTAGTGTCAAATGGCGAGAAGCCAAACGTTATGGCCTGCGGTTTCTGCCACTATCCGAACGGCAAAGGACGTCCTGAAAACGCTCCTGTGTCAGGCTTACCTGTCGATTACTTCATCCATCAGATGAATGACTTCAAGAACGGCCTCCGGCACAGCGCCGATCCGCGCAAAAAGAACACCGCGAATATGATTCGCTTCGCCCAGAATATGACCGACGCTCAGATTCGCGATGCTGCCGAATACTTCGCCAAAATGACTTGGCCAACGGAACAGAACCCCTGGATCAAGGTGGTCGAAACCGAGACCATACACAAGGTGAAGACTTCCGTGGGCATGTATTTGCCGGTTGAAGGAAACGAAACCGAGCCGCTGGGAGAGCGGATCATCGAAATGCCCATCCATCCCGAAGAAACTGAACGTCTGCGAGATCCACATTCCGGCTTCACCGCCTATGTGCCGGTTGGCAGCGTGAAGAAGGGCGAGGAACTCGTCCGAACCGGAGGAGGCAAAACCACACCCTGCGCCATCTGCCACGGAGCCGACTTGCGTGGCATGGGCCCGGTACCTGGAATCGCCGGTCGCTCACCTAGCTACACCGCCCGCCAGCTTTATGACATTCAACAGGGCACGCGCAAAGGCGAGTGGGCAGAGTTGATGAAGCCTGTTGTCAGCAAGCTCTCGAATGAGGACTTGGTCGACATCTGCGCGTACACCGCATCCCGGTGAAAATAGCGGCGCCTCCGTTCGCGCCCTGCGATAGAATCGAACCACTCCAAAGCACAATTCGCTTTCTTAGCTCATGATCCGAATGCTTATCTCGCCTCATCACATGCCAGCCAAATTGAGGAGCGGCCTCGTTCTTGCCGTGTTTTCCGTGTCCGTTTTTTGCGTCAGCGCTTATGGCCAAAAGAAAGACTGGCCTACCTACGGAGGCGGCCCTGATGAGATTCGCTATTCCCGCCTCGATCAAATAAACACCACCAACGTCAGCCGGCTCAAAGTCGCGTGGACCTTCGACACCGGCGATGCCTTCCAGGGCTCCGAATTCCAGTGCAATCCGCTCGTGATCGACGGCATCCTGTATTCCACAACGCCTAAGGTCAACGTGGTGGCTTTAGACGCCGCCTCAGGCAGGCTGCTGTGGCGCTTCAACCCAAACCCGGAAGCCAAGGCACTCAGCAAAATGCGCAACCGCGGACTCTCCTATTGGTCAGATGGCGCGCAATCCCGCATCTATTTCACCTACCGCCAATACCTCATGTCGCTGGACGCTAAGACGGGCAAGATCGACCCTTCCTTCGGTGATCAGGGCAAGGTCGATCTGCGCGACAAGCTGGGCCGTGAGCCGCGCAACATGGTCTCCATGACCACGCCCGGTCTTGTCTATCACGACCTGTTGATTGTTGGCAGCATGATGAGCGAAACCCTGCCCGCCTCCCCAGGCGATATCCGCGCCTATGATGTTCGCTCAGGCAAACTCCGCTGGAGCTTTCACACCATTCCGCACCCGGGCGAATTCGGCTACGAAACATGGCCCAAAGATGCTTGGAAGTATTCAGGTGCAGCGAACGACTGGACCGGCCTGGCCCTGGATGAAAAACGCGGCCTGGTGTTCATCCCCACGGGCTCTGCCTCGTTCGATTTCTACGGCGCCAATCGCACCGGCGACGACCTTTTCGCCGACTGCCTGATCGCGCTGAAGGCCGATACCGGTGAACGCGTATGGCATTTCCAGGAAGTCCATCACGATATCTGGGATCGCGACCTGGATTCTCCCCCCGCCCTTGTCACCATCAAGCACGACGGGCGAACGATTGATGCCGTTGCCCAAACCACTAAATCCGGCTTCATTTACGTCTTTGAACGTGACAGCGGTAAGCCTGTCTTCCCCATTGAGGAGCGGCCGGTCCCGGCCAGCGAACTCCCCGGAGAAGTCGCTGCCAAGACTCAGCCATTCCCTATTCTGCCGGCGCCATTCGCACGCCAGATACTGACCGAAGACATGCTGACCGATAGAACACCCGAAGCCCACGCCGCTGTGCTTGCCCGCTTCAAACAGGTGCAGAGCGCTGGACAATTCGTTCCAGCCAGCACGCAAGGCACAGTCGTCTTCCCTGGCTTCGATGGGGGAGCCGAATGGGGAGGCAGCGCCTTTGACCCCGACACGGGAATGCTCTACGTCAACGCCAATGAAATGCCCTGGATTTTGCGCATGGTAGAGCAACACGAGAACACCACCGGAACCGCTACGGGCAAGGGCCTCTACCTCACTAACTGCGCAGCCTGCCACCGTGCAGACTTTGCCGGCGGGCCACCGGAATTTCCCGCGCTTACTGGCTTGAAAGATCGCCACACAGAAGACGAAGTGATGAGCTTACTGGGGCAGGGAAGCGGTCGTATGCCCTCCTTCGCCCAGCTCGGCGTCCCTGCCATCAAAGCCATCGCCGACTATGTGCTCACCGGCGAGGACACTTCCGTCCAGGCCACCGAGAACACTCAGCTCTTCATGCGCTATCTGAACGATGGCTACAACCGCTTCCTCGATCCCGACGGTTACCCAGCCGTGAAGCCGCCGTGGGGCACCTTGAATGCCATCAACTTAAACACGGGGCAGCTCGCCTGGAAAATACCATTCGGCGAGTTCCCGCAACTTGTGGCTCAAGGCATCACCAATACGGGCAGCGAGAATTATGGGGGCCCCGTCGTCACCGCCGGAGGATTGATCTTCATTGGCGCTACCAGCTACGACAAGAAGTTCCACGCCTTCGACAAGAAGACCGGAAAGCTTCTGTGGGAAACCACGCTCCCGTTTGCCGGCAACGCCACCCCTGCCACCTATCAATTAAACGGTCGCCAATACGTTGTCATCGCCGCGGGCGGCGGGAAATCGAAAGATCAGTCCGGCGGAGCCATTGTGGCTTTCGCCTTGCCCAACTGACACTCTTCGTGCACCGCCCGAACCGCCCGGTCTAGTTTGTCCACGCGAACGATAATGCCAATCGTCAACTCGCTAGACCCCTGCGCGATCGCGATGATATTTACTTCCTCGCGCGATATAGCCGTGAAGACTCGCCCGGCCAACCCCGGAGTGCCGCGCATGCCTTCGCCCACAACGGCAAGCAGCCCTACATTCTCATCCACCTCAATCGGCTTCAGATATCCGTGCGCCAGTTCAATCGAAAGATTTGCTTCCAAAGCCTCCAAGGCAGCCGTGACATCCTGCTTGCGAATCAAGAAACAAAAACTCTGCCGGTAGCTGGAGCTGGTGAACACCAGAATCTCCACGTTGGCCAGCGCCAGGGCATCCAGCGCGCGCGCCATCAAGCGCGTGCCGGTCAACAGGCTATTGGCCGGTTCCATGGAGATCAAGGCCACATTTGACATGGACGTCACCGCCCGCGCGCCTTTCGGCTCATCAAAACTCGCCACAATCTTCGTGCCCGGCTTCTCTGGCGCGAAGCTGTTCTTACTCCAGACCGGAATCTGCTTTTCCACCAGCGGCGCCAGCGTACGCGGGTGCAGCACCTTTGCGCCGTTGTAGGCAAGCTCCGCAGCTTCTGCGTAGGTCACTTCGTCCAGCACCGCCACATCTTTCACCAGGCGCGGATCAGCCGTCATAATGCCGTCCACGTCAGTCCAGATCCACAGTTCATTAGCATCCAAAGCGGACGCCAGAATGGAAGCTGAAAAATCAGACCCGCCGCGACCCAACGTCGTCGGCCGTCCATCTACCGTCGCCCCATTGAACCCTGTGACCACCGGAGTAATTCCTCTCTCCAGGTCCGGCATTAAATGCAGCAAACACTTCTCGCGCGTAAGGTTCATCTGTGGCGATGCATTCCCAAACACCGCATCCGTCACAATGACATCCGCTCCGTTGACGGATCGTGCCGGTCTGCCTTTCGATTCCATAAATCGAGCCAGTAACGCTGACGAGAGCCGTTCGCCGATTGCAATCGCCTCATCCACCGAGCGCGGAGGTCTTTCTCCCAGCATCAAAACTCCATTGGCAATCCGCCGGAACTCGCCCACCAGTTGCTCCACATCCGCCGCGGCGTCCTCGCCGGGCATGAGTTCCCGGGCCGTGTCCACATGGCGCTTCAGCAATGTTTCAATAGCAGCATCAACCGAAGCCCGATCTCCCACCTCGGCATGGCGCAGCGTCTCCAGCAGCAGATCGGTCACCTTGGACATGGCTGATACCACGGCCACCACCGGCCGCTTCGATTGCGCTTTAGCTATGATGTCGGCAGCCACGCGCATACGGTCCGCGCTCCCCATGCTGGTGCCGCCGAACTTCATGACTAGTAAGTTCTGCAAAATTGGCAACTGCTCCTTCTGAACCTTTGAGTTTAGCGAGCGGCCAAAGCAACAAAGATGTTACAGTGCGGGAGTAACGCCATTAGGCGCTTTGCAGTATGGCTTTTGAAACAAACACTTCCTATTGGATTGACGCGTTCAAGTCTCGGCTCGATGGTAAATACGAATTGCGCGATCTGGTCAGTGCGGATTCTGATTCCGCAACGTTCCGGACGGCCTCTAAAGAACTCGTCAGATTCTTCCATCTGAACGCTGCCGATGCCACTCGCCAGGTTGAATTGTGGCAGTCGCTGGGCCGGTCGCCTCATCCGAATTTGCTCAGCATCATCGGCTCCGGCCAGACCGCGGTTGATGATGCTCAACCCGCTGCGTACGTGATCAGCGAAAGCGCGGAGGAGGGCTTGGGATCAGTGCTCCAGGAGCGAAGCCTCACAGGCGACGAAGCGGATGGTCTGTTACGGAGCCTTGTGCCCGCCCTGAGTCATTTACACGCTCGGGGCTTTGTCCACGGGCGTATTTGCCCGGCCGAAGTCTTCGCCACCGGAGACACCATTAAACTTTCCAGCGATTGCGCCAGATTAGCCGGTGAGAAGCCGGCGGCGTATCGCAGCTTCCCCGCCTATCTCGCGCCTGAGCAGCAGGATCAGAACGCCACTCCAGCTGCCGATGTTTGGTGCCTGGGTGCAAGTTTATTTGAGGTGCTGACGCGAAGCCCCTTCGTCATTGAACGACGCGCCGAAGTGCTGAATCTCCCTGCGCCCTTCAACCGGCTCATCGAGCGCTGCGTCGCTCCCGACCCGTCCGCTAGACCAGCCATAACCGATCTTCTTTCACCCCAGATCCCAAAAGAGGCCCCGCAAAAGCTTCTGGCCGCTCCGGTCTCCGCAACACCGTCTTTCTCGGGCCAGCCCGAAGCCCGGCCCGAACGAATCGGCTCGCCCTTCATCTTCAGTGCAGCGGAGACACCGAAGCCCGGCAGTCGCACACCCCTGGCCCTCGCCGCGGCAGCCATTGTGCTCTTGCTGATTGTGGCTTCCCTCTGGTGGGCAAAGAACAGAACGGCTCCAACCCAAGACGACGGCCCCAAAGTCCCGGACGCCAAGGTCGTCACTCCACCGCAACCCGTTCCCAGCCCGGTGGTTCCTGCGCAGCAAGCCGCTGCAACCATGCCGCCGCCGCCGTCAACCCCAGCCGTTAACACGCCAGCCCCGGCGACCGGCCACGGCCAGGTCTGGCGGGTCGTCCTGTGGACCTACGGCGATCTTGCAATGGCGCAAAAAAAGGCGGCGAGCGTAGCGGAACAACATCCGGACCTGCACCCTGAAGCCTTCACGCCAGATACTGGCAGTAAAATGCACCTGGTAGTCATCGGCGGCCAAATGACACGCGATCAAGCCAGGGAATTGCAACGCCAGGCCCGCCAGTTGGGTCTCCCGCGCGACGCTTACTTCCAGAACTTCAGCCACTAGATCGTGATTAAGCCTTTGCTGCAATCTGCCGCAGGCGTTTACAAGGTCAACTCCGGAAAATCTTGCCTGTATCTGGCCTGGGTCTAACGTCAGAAGCCGGTCGGCATGGATGAGTGCGTGCGCGCCCACAATGAAGTCGGCCATGAGCAGTTTGGGCTGTTCCGTTTTCGATCTCCGGCGGCGGTCAGGTACAGAAATCCCTCAAGAATGATTCAGTAACCTTTGGATAGGCAAGTAGCTCGGCATAGAAAATGCCTGAGATCAGAAGCGCACCCGCCAGGCGCGTTGGACCAGATAGCCGAAATGACGTTCCTGTCTAGAGCCGTTCGCATCAGCCCCTGTCGTCACGTAGACTGGCGACCCACTCGTTAACTTCATGCTTGTTCTTGAACGCCAGAAGTACGCCAAGATATTGCTTGAAAGGGTTTTCCGCGCCTCGCGCTGGACGGATGATTGTTTGGCCGTTCTCTGCAGCAAATTCGACCCGGTCGCCTTCCTTCAAACCTAGGCGATGGCGTACCTCGAGAGGGACCGTGATCTCTCCCTTGCTGCCGATTGTGCTCGATGGCAGCATCTTTACCGTGTCCCTTACTGGAAGGATACTGGTATTTGCCAAAACAAAAGGCCCCGGAAGTCGTGAGAATTTCCGGGGCCGCCTGCGTTCAACTAGCTCTCTCTATCCACCTACGAACAGCCGCTAGTCCCCCCACAGTTCTCGCATTTATAGCAAGACCCGTTCCGAGTCATCATGCTTCCGCACTCAGAACACATCGGCGCATCGCTCACAATATTTGCCTCAAAAGGAAGAGCCTGCTGCGGCTGCACCTCGGTCGGCCGCAGTTTTGGAGTCACAACCGCCTCCGAAGCCTCCGTAATTCCAAGGAACCGCGCTCCAAGCCATCTGAAAATATAATCGATAATCGACTTGGCATACGGAACCTGCGGATTCCCTGTCCACCCGCTTGGCTCAAAGCGCACATGGCTGAACTTCTCAACCAGGAACTTCAGCGGAACTCCATACTGCAGGCCATAGCTGATGGAAGTGGCCAGCGTATCCATTAAGCCCGAAATGGTCGAACCTTCCTTCGCCATCGAGATGAACACTTCGCCGGGCGTTCCGTCCTCATACAGACCTACCGTGATGTAGCCCTCATGTCCGCCAATTGAGAACTTGTGGGTCACCGAGGCGCGTTCATCCGGTAGTTTGCGCCGGATGGGCCGGTAAACCACCTTCTCTACAACCTGAGGCGCCGCCACCGCCGCCGTAGCGCTGGCAAGAGCTTTTTTCTCGCTTTTGCTGCCGCTGCCGGAACTCAAAGGCTGCACCTTCTTCGAACCGTCCCGGTAAATGGCGACTGCTTTCAGTCCAATCTTCCAACTCTCGATGTAGGCGTCCATAATGTCTTCAACACTGGACTCCTCTGGCATATTAATCGTCTTCGAAATAGCGCCCGAGATAAACGGCTGCACGGCGCCCATCATCTTGATATGGCCCATGTGATGAATGAATCGGCTGCCGTTCTGCGGACGGAAGCTGCAATCGAACACCGCCAGGTGCTCAGGCTTCAGACTCGGCGCGCCTTCAATGGTGCCGGTGGAGTCGATGTGGGCAACAATCATCTCTGTCTGCTCAGGCGTGTAGCCCAGCTTGATCAAAGCTTGCGGCACGGTGTTGTTGACAATCTTGATCACCCCGCCGCCAACCAGCTTCTTATACTTCACTAGCGCCAGATCCGGTTCAATGCCGGTAGTGTCGCAATCCATCATGAAGCCGATGGTGCCGGTAGGCGCCAGCACCGTGGTTTGCGCGTTGCGGTATCCAGTGATGGAGCCGGCCTCGTAAGCTTCGCGCCAGCATGCTTCTGCCGCATCCAACATAGCCTGAGGCACGCGGTGGTTATCGATCTTGCTGACCGCGTTCCAGTGCATCCGGATTACCTCCAGGAACGAGTCTTCATTCTCCGGATATCCAGGGCACGGCCCAACCGCTTCTGCAATACGAGCGCTGGTGAGATAAGACTGCCCGCACATAATAGCGGTGATAGCGGCAGCGAAGTCGCGGCCTTGATCGCTGTCGTAAGGCATGCCCAGCGACATCAGCATCGCGCCCAAATTCGCGTAGCCCAGCCCAAGCGGGCGGAAGTCATGCGAGTTCTTTGCAATCTTCTCGGTCGGATAGCTTGCGTTATCGACAATAATTTCCTGCGCGATCGTGACCGTGTCTACAGCGTGGCGGAAATCTTCCACATTAAATACGCCATCAGCGCCCACAAACTTCATCAGGTTCAGCGAAGCCAGGTTGCAGGCCGAATCATCCAGGAACATGTATTCCGAGCATGGATTCGACGCATTGATGCGCCCGGTCTTCTTGGACGTGTGCCAGCGATTGATCACCGTATCGAACTGCATGCCGGGGTCGCCGCACTGGTGCGTAGCGTCCGCAATCTCCCGCATCAGTTCGCGAGCCTTCACCCGGTTCATCGGCTGCCCGGTCGAAACGCTCTTCGTCCACCAGTCCGCGTCGTTCACCACCGCTTGCATAAACTCATCCGTCGCGCGCACCGAATTGTTCGCGTTCTGGAAGAATACGCTGCCATAAGCTTCGCCGTCGAGTGAAGAATCGTACCCGGCTTCAATCAACGTATGGGCCTTCTTCTCTTCCTTCGCCTTGCACCAGATGAACTTCTCAATGTCGGGGTGGTCCGAATTCAGAATCACCATCTTGGCTGCGCGGCGCGTTTTTCCGCCCGATTTAATCACGCCTGCGAAGGCGTCAAAGCCCTTCATGAAGCTGAGCGGGCCGGACGCTCTGCCGCCGCCCCAGAGATGCGCATTCTCTTCGCGAATGGCGGAGAGGTTCGTGCCTGTGCCGGAGCCCCACTTGAACAACATGCCTTCCGTCTTGGCCAGATCCAGAATCGATTCAAGCGAGTCGCCCACAGAATTGATGAAGCACGCGGAGCACTGCGGGTGATTCTCCCCGGGCATCAGCTTCTTGGTCGATTGTGTAGCCTCGTCAAAATAGAAGCCATAGCCGCGGGCCTCGCGCACGCCTACGTTGAACCAGACCGGCGAATTAAATGCCGCCTTCTGGTGCAGCATCAAATGGGCGAGTTCAGTGCGAAAGTTCTCAGCGTCCTGCTTGGTTTTAAAATAATTGCCGGCGAATCCCCAGTCGGCGATGGTGTCCACCACGCGGTGAACCAGCTGGCCGACGCTCGACTCGCGCTCCGGCGAACCCATGCGGCCGTGGAAATATTTTGATGCAACTATATTAGTGGCGGTTTGAGACCAGTCGGCGGGGACTTGGATATCGCGCTGTTCGAATATGACAGCGCCTTTGCTGTCGCCAATGGTGGCAGATCGTGCTTCCCACTGGATCAGGTCATACGGGGTGACACCGTTTTCAAGCTTTGCAGTGAAATGGCGGGGGAATGACACGCCGGTGCGCTCTTCGCGCTTCAACGAGCGGTGCAATTCTTTAACTTTAAGGGCTAGGTTAACGCTGAGTTGTCCCATCGGGTGAATTCTATGGGCCTTTCTGAAATTGAGGGTGGAACCGACTTCCCTATTCAACACCTAAATATTCGATGCGTCAATACGGATTTTGCCACAGCTATCCTACATCTTGTGGATATTCTGTGGAGAATCACCACATGGAGTGGTGATCCCGCGCGACAGCCCAGTACTCGGGCTTTTGCAATCGAAAACTTAAAGCCTAATGCTGTTTCACTCGTCTCACCGAAAAGGCTTTGGGCTTGATCCAAAAAAATCCTGTAAACGTTACTACTTTATTGTGGTGAACTAGCCGTGCAAAATCGTACAATTGTGGGTCACCGGTGAGAATTTTCGCCGGACTGTGCACAGTAGATGTACAGCAATGAATGAATTTGGTAGACTGTGAAACTTTGATGAGAGCGTAAGCATCTCAACACACTGAATGAGCGCTGTAGAGCTGGTTCCAAACTACATAAGATCCTGTATTTTCAATTAGTTCTTGGGAATAAAACAGGACCGGGAAGCAGTCTTTGCAGGTGGCATCTGGGAGGAGAAGAAAGAAATGACAGCAACAAAAATAAACGAAGTCCGGCGGGTTTTAGAGACGAAGCGAGCAGAATTACTTGCGGGCTCCTCCGACCGGGACGAAATCTTAATTGAAAATGCCGCTGAAGACTTTGACCGTTTACAGCAGCAGCTTAACCGCGAAGTAGCCATCCGGAACTTGGACCGCGAGTCCAGGCTTTTAAAGGATGTACAGGCCGCCATCAATCGGACGGAAGATGAGTCTTTTGGTGTGTGCCTTCGCTGCGAAGAAGAGATTCCGGAAAAGCGGTTGAAAGCCCTGCCTTGGGCGGCATACTGTGTAGCATGCCAGGAAACCATTGACCGCCAGCGCGCTGCCGGTGAGCCGGTTGATGAAGATGGCGAAGGTGTAGAACTAGCTGCTTAAGCAATCTGCGCTGGCGAAGGCACGAAATAGTTTGGGTTGGAAAGGTTAAGGCCCCTGCCTCTCGGAAGGTTGGGGCCTTTTGCCGTCTGGCGGCGACCCTGGTCACCCGCCGTTATGCGTCCGGAAGGTCTAGGGTACCTTCACGTTGTCAAAGGTAACCGCCGGGCCGGATGTGGAGTTGGAAAGGCTTTCCAGCCCCGCCAAATAGGTGGTTCCATCGTAGAACGCCACGCCTACTTGACCGCCGAAATTCCAGGACGAGCCATCCATCGAATAGTAGCCCTGAATCAGCGTCCCGCTTTTAATCAGTTTCACCCACACTGGACCGCCACCCACAGGCCATGAATAACCCGTCGCGCCGCCCCCGTCGTAGGGTCGATATTCGAACGTCAGGGAACCGTTTTGCAGCTCTCCCAAGCTCACAAAAGCCGCGTCCTGTCGTCCGCTGCTTCTTAAGGTCAACGCGCCTTCCGCCGCCGGATTTGCTCCGGCTGGCATTGTGATTCTGCCCGTCAAGGTGCCGTCCGTAGAAATGGGCTCGGCTAACATGCTGAGTGAATCCGAAACGCCTCCCAACTGGTACTCACTCGGCGGCAGTGAGAAAGACGTGGCCGTGGCCGGGTGGCCTGCTAGAGAACTGGCGGGAAGCGAGCCGGCTGTCACCTGGTTCCAGACGTTGTTTCCTCCCGTTTGATGCGGGTTGAGGCTCGGTCCCGAACTGGAACCCGTAACCGTCATCGTATCCACAGAGGCATGGGTTGCTCCGGGTACCGCGGCATCCACTGTGGCCGTGCCCACGCCGTTGAGCACGTTTCCGCTCAGGACAGTTTGTGAGACGCCGGTATTGAGTTCAAAGGCAACTGAGCTGCTATTGAACGTGTTGCCCTCCAGAACCGTACCCAAAATCGAAGGAATGCCATTGTCTTGGTAGTCGCTCCAGTTCGTTTGCCACTGCCAGTAAAGGTTAATGCCTTCCGAAAGCGCTTTGGAGTCATCCAGCGATATGTCGGTGATTACCGCATTGGGAGTGTAGCCGGTGATCGTGTTGTTCTTAGCTTCGAACCCGAGAATGGCGATTCCCAGATTCGTGTTCTGGTTATCCTCGCGCGAAACGGCGGAAATCGCCGCCGGGCGAAGCTGATTCGTATCGGTAATCGTGTTATTCAGCACCTGTGTGTTCAATACAAAGTTGAAGAGTCCAGCGCCATAGGGTCCTTCTGTCGGGCTAACGAGAATCTCACCGTTGTTCGTTAAGGTGTTATTCGTAATGAGGATGTCGCGGGTGCTGGAACTCCAGAACTCAATGCCTTTCTCGTTGTTTGACATGTTATTCCCCGCAATGATCCAGTTCGCCGCGCCCCAGTCGAAGGTTGCGTAATAGGATCCTGCCGTTGGAACCACTGTCCAATTCTGGTTCACCGTTAACGTGTGGCCATCCGCCGATACATTGCTGATCGTGGCCCATTGTCCGGCGCCCGGCCCGCTGACGATCGCCAAAATAGCTCCCACGTGAAGGTTGGGAATAGCGTTGTTGGTCGACGTATTGAAATTCTGAGAGCCGTCGTATATATAGTTGCTACCCGCCGAACCAACCGTTCCTCGAAACTCGTCCTGTCTCACCGGCCCGCCTGATTCCTCACCGATCGTTTCGCCGTCGTTCGTGGTGGGCAGAGTGCCTCCTGTCACACTGAAGGTGTTGTTCAGAAACATGGTGTTGTTGGCAAAGTTCCCGACAATCACATGGGTTACTACGCCTGCCGGAGCCGACTTGCTGGCATCGCGGATGATGTTGTTGTTTTCCACCGTTACGCCGTTGGTGCGGTCCATGTCGATCGTGCCCGCAACGTAGCGGATCGTGTTGCCTTTGATTTCTACATTGCTTGAGCCCAGCACGCTGAATGGGCCGTTATAGCTCGGATCCAAACCCTGGTAAATACCCGAATTCTCAAACGCGATATTCGAGTTGTTTTGGAATGTAAGCCATTGCGCGCTGCCGATGTACCAGTTCGTGCGCTGCAGAAAAACATCCGTGCTGTTAAGGCCCACCGCCGATTGCGGCCAATGTCCGCTCTGATTCACATTGGTGAAACTGATGTCGGAGATGCCTGCTTCTGTCGTGTTCACAAAGCAAATAGCCCAGCCGCCCTGACCCGCAGATGGTGCTGCGCCGAAACCGTAGTTCACCAAAGTATTGGATGCCCCTGCGCCCATTAGGACCACCCGCGAAGGCACGTTCAGTCCGCAGCCGCCGGAGTAGTAAAGATTGTAAGTTCCACCCGGCAGATACACCACTCCGCCTCCATCGTTGTGAGCCGCCCACATGGCTTGGGCGATAACCGAAAGGTCTTGTGCGGAGCCGTTTCCAGTGGCATGTTGGCTCAGCCGCTTATCCGTTTGAACGTTATAGACGTTCGTACTGAAATTCAAGTCGCCCGCCCAGGGCACTCCAAGCTGCCAGTAGTCCACGCCGGAAGGTCGCCCCTGCAAAGTTACTGGCAGAATCGTCTCGCCGCCGCTGCTCGCGTTGCCGTTATAGCCATTGCTAACATAAACCGAGTAGGTGTGGTTCGCCACAATGTCGTTGGGCGCAGTTGCCGCCAGCATGTATGATTTGCTGATTCCTGTGTTCACCGTCGCCGCATGAGAGCTGCCATCGGCCGTATCCACCAGTCGCACGCTCGGAGTTCGACCAAACAAAAGGTTCCTCCCGAAAATACGAAACTGGTGGCCCGCTCCCACTTGCGGTGAATCTAACGAAAGCGCTTTCGCTTGATTCACAAAAATAGGCTTACTCCAATTGTTGCCATTCGACGAAACCCGAATGGTGAGCAGGTCTGGCAGACGCGTTTGCGTCGAGGGCATTCGCACCATAGCGGTATTGCTGCCTGAGGTGATCACTGAAAGGCTCACCCAGTTTGAATCGTTGTATGAATATTCAACTTGAGGCGAACTGCCAAAGCCGCTCCCTTGAATGTAAAGAACATCGCCCGCAGTCGCCGTGGAGCTGATATTGAAGATGACAGAATTACCAGCTGCATTCTGGGCTTGCGCTCTTAACAGAGCGATCAAAAGTATTATTACTAGCTTACGCATCTTAAGAGAAATCATTCCTGGATATTAGTTTCAAGAAAATACACTTTATGGAAGGTTTACGATAGCACATTCCAAATACGGAAGACCATACAGCTATTAAAACCGCCTATAGCGCGGTCTCAAATCTCTGGTTCCCACTACTCTGCTTTATGAATGTGGCAAACACCGGAACTTTTGCTCTGAGAGATTTACTATTTCGAAAAGATTGGAACTTTGGTGCGGGAATTCTTCGCTAAACGTCGAACACGTATGAGAAGAAATGCAAGCTGGACAACAGTCGGGTTGTTTGTCCTAGCCCTTGGTTTGAGAGCGGCTGACAACGCCCCGGGAGTGCCGGTTTCAATATTAATCACAGCGGAGAGTAAGGCTGGTCATAACGTAGATTTGTCCAGGGATGACCTGGTGGTTAAGGAGGCGAGAAGTGAACGCGCCGTGTCGGATCTCCGGCATCTCAGCTCCGGCAGGTCACAAATCCTTTTGCTCATCGACGATTCGGCAGGGAGTACCTTCGGCACGGAGATCCCCGCCGTCAAGAAGTTCATCACTGCCTTACCCGCTGGCGATGAGGTCGCCATCGGCTACATGCATAATGGGCTTGCTCAGCTTACCGGCGATTTTACTGCTGACCACGCGCAAGCCGCTAGGACGGTTCGCCTTCCGGAAGGCATAGGCGGAGCCGATGTCAGTCCTTATGATTCGCTTACCGACGCCATCAAAAAATGGCCTCAGAAAGCGGGCTTTGACCGGCGTGAGGTGGTTATGATCAGCAGCGGAATAGAAGGACTAGGTGGCGGTCTTCCGCCGGACAACCCTTATGTCAATGCAGGAATCGCCTCCGCGCAGAAAGCGGGAGTTGTCGTCTATGCCATCTATAACCCATCGTGGGGTCATGAGGGGCACAGCCTTTGGCGCACTACTTGGGGGCAGAACTTCTTATCCCAGATGGCAGATGAAACGGGCGGCGAACTCTACATGGTTGGCTTTGGATCCGCCGTCTCATTCGGGCCCTATTTCGATGACATCCTGAAGCGTCAGAACGATCAATATATAGTCACCTTCGAAGCTGGCGCTGAAAAGAAGAGTGAACTTCAACCCTTGAAAATCTCTTCAACCCGAAAAGGTATCAGCATAGCAGCGCCGGATAAGCTCTACGTAAAAGCCAGTCTATAAGCCCTTTCACTAACGTTCAAGAGCCCGGCGGTCCCACCCGGCCAGGCGTGCACCAGCCTCGTAAGAACTCTGCAGGAACGTCAGAAGCGCTTCCTCCTTAGACGTTTCTTTGCGTAGTTCTTCATATTCATAAATAAATTCGCCCAGCGTGGGGTCATACTTCGCTGCTGACGGTTGAATGATTTCTTTTCCGAGCCCCGCGGGCGCTGGGGCCGTGTAGCAATAGAACGCGGCCTCTCCATACCCTCCATTGCCGGGCCAGAACCCCGCGCTGATCACCTCGTGTGAATAAGCTTCACGAGTAATAGGATCAACGTCCTCGCGCGCTGGTGCCGGGCGTCCTGAAAAGCGCGTCACCGCCAAATCAAAACTTCCCCAGAAAAAGTGTACCGGGCTGATTTTGCCGACAAACCTGGAGGAAAACTGCTGGAAGATTTGGTGAACGCGCACCAGAACTCGCCAGAAACGGTGTGCATACGCGGCATCATACGAAACATGCGAGCGGTCCTGCGCAAAAGGTATGGGCTCCTTCACTTCTACCGGCGTGGCGTTGATGTGTACCGCTATCCCGAGCGCCGCCAAGCTCCGCTGATATTCCGCGTAAAACTCAGCGACTGATTGCGCTCGCAACGGCGTCGACAAAGTGGCGCCGGAGCTGATTCGAAATCGCAAATCGTGACTGACGAAATCAAATTCAATCTCCAGCAACTCTTGCCCGTACGGCATCGCTGATGTCGTCAATCCCCGCGCGCTCACATAGAGCGGAACATTCCACCAATGCCGTTGCAAGGGACAGAGCGCCAGCCGCGTTTTCCCCGCGATCTGGGTCCACATATGCAGCGTGTCCGCCGTCTGCTGCCATTCAGACCACTTCAATTCAGGCCATTCGTCATGATCCACCTGCATGTGATCCCCCCGCACTCGACCTTTCGCAATTAGCGACTGTATTCGCCGGCGCTCTCATCCGGCAATGCTCTACTCAAACAACATCTGATCCACATAGCACCATCGCCACGACTCTCCCGGTTCAATCGATTGCATAATCGGATGATGCGTCGCTCCAAAATGCTTGGTCGCATGCGTATTCTTCGACGAATCACAGCAGCCAACGTGGCCGCAGATCTTGCACATTCGCAAATGGACCCAGGAATCACCCATTTTTAAGCATTCTTCGCAACCATGGGTCTTCGGTTTCACATCGCGCTCTTCTGACAGGTGAGTGCATTCCTTGTGGGACATGTTGCCAGTGTAAAGGCAGTTTTGACTTGTGTCCAATGCTATTACTGCGTAAGCAGTGATACCGTCAGGGTATGAATGTGGCTTTGCGGCAGCTCGAAAGCTTCCTCGCAGTGGCCGAAGAATTGAATTTTAGCCGCGCCGCCCGTCGTTTGAACATGACTCAACCTCCACTCACACGCCAGATTCAATTGCTTGAATCCGAGTTGGGCGTTGTTCTCCTCAAGCGAACGCAGCGTTTGGTCGAACTGACTGACGCCGGTACCGTATTTCTCCGCGACGTGCGTGCCCTCATTCAGCAGCTCGAAGCCGCTATTGCCAGCGCGCAGATTGCAGGCCGCGGGGAAGGGGGGCACTTGAGCGTCGGCTTCGAAGGCGTGGCCGTCTATGATCTGATTCCCCGCTCAGTAAAGGCTTTTCAGAATCGGTTTCCCGCCGTGACTCTCACCCTGCACGACATGACCAGCGCCGAACAGTCGCTTGCTCTTCACGCCCATCGAATCTCGGTCGGCTTTGTCTCCGGCACGACCAGCGATCGGAAACTCGCCTGTGCTGTCCTCTTAAGTGAATCCGTCGTGCTCGCCCTTCCGGCATATCATCCCTTATCCAGCCAGAAGCTGGTGCGTCTGAAAGACTTGGCAAATGAACAAATTCTGATGTGCCCTCGCCATCACAATCCGGCCATGTATGACCAGTTGCTCGCCATGTGTCATCGTGCTGGCTTCGCGCCCAAAATCACCCACCAGCCCGCCGAGATGCAACTCGTCCTAAGCTTCATTGCTTCAGGACTGGGAATCGCAATCGTTCCCGCTGCGGTGCAAAAGCTTAATCGCTCTGGCGTCGTTTACCGGCCCCTGCGTCCTGCCGGTCCGCAAACCGCCCTATCCCTGATAACCATGAAAAACAACAACTCGCTGTTGGTCTCCGGATTTCGTGATCTGGTCACGCAAATGGCGAAGTCGCCAGGCCTCACTGGAGTGGCTCTCGGCGAAAGTTAACTTAAGAAGAGCCAAATCAAGCGTGCGTCTAAAATTCTGGTTACTACTCGCAGCCGCCGCCATTGCCGCTGCCGCCATTTTCTACGGCGTCGACATCTATCGCCATCGTTTCGTCCGCCACAATAGCGAACTCGTCCGCTTGATCCCGCCCGGCGACCGGAGCCTCCTCTATGTCGACCTGGAACTCCTCCGTAAAGCTCAGTTACTCGGAATCCTGGCGAACGTCCAAGTCGCCCCCGGCCAGCAATACGCCGACTTCATCCATGAAACCGGCTTCGATTACACCCGCGACCTGGAAGCCGTCGCCATCGGCATCGACCCTTTGAAGACATTCATGATCGGCCGCGGCCGCTTCCACTGGGAAAAGCTCAAGTCCTTCGCCCTCTCGCATCAGGGCGTCTGTGAGTCGGATGCCTGTCGCGTTCCTGCCACGCAACCGGGCCGCTGGGTCAACTTCGTCCTCATCCAACCGGACGTCCTCGCTGTCGCCGTCTCGTCTCTTCCCGACGAAGGTGACGAACTGCGTCCGCCCGGTCGCCGTCAGCAACAGGAGATCCCCAACGCCCCGGTCTGGGTCAGTCCCTCGCACGGACTGCTGGCCAACCCCGCGTTTCTGCCGCTTCCCGTTCAGCTCTTCCTCATTAGCTTGCAATCCGCCGAATCCGTTTTTGTGACTGCCGAACCCCACAGCGTTCACCTGAAGGCGCACTTTGCCAACGCCGCTGCCGCCGACACCGCTCGTAGCCAGTTGGACATCCAAACTCGAACTTTGACCAAAGCGGTCACGCGCAACCACGAAGCCATCGATCCCGCCACGCTGGCCGGTCTGCTGACCGCAGGGTCGTTTCAGGTCATCGGTACTGACACGCTCGGCCGCTGGCCCATCAATCCAGCTCTGCTCAAAGCCTTGCAATAGAGCGCAGCCCTCAATATCCGGGACCCGAACTCGGCTTTGGCAGCGGCTTTCGGGGCAGCATCTCCGGCCGGTTCGATGCGTTGTACACAAACGAGGCGATAATCGCGCTCGATTCCATCAAGTCTCCCGGCTGAATCCGGTCATAGACATCCATATTCGAGTGGTGCGTCCGCGTGTCATAGTCCATCGGATCTTGAATAAACTGGAAGCCGGGCAAACCAATTCCATCGAAGGAAAGATGATCGGTGCCCCCCGTGTTTCTAATCGAAATCGTGTGGGCCCCCATGTCCTTGAACGGCTCCAGCCACGCATCGAACACCGGCCGCATCATGTCATTGCCCTGCAAATAGACACCCCGGATTTTGCCCGTTCCATTGTCCAGGTTGAAATACCCTGACACCTTACCGAATTCGTCCGTGGTCTTCATCGTCGCCCGGTCCGCAAAATGCTCCTTGACGTACGCTCGAGAGCCCAGCAACCCCTCTTCTTCGCCGCCCCACAAAGCAATGCGAACCGTCCTGTCCAAAGGCAGATGCGTCGTCTTCAAAATGCGAACCGCCTCCATCATCACTGCGCTGCCCGCGCCGTTATCGGTCGCGCCTGTGCCGCCCTGCCACGAATCGAAATGCGCCCCCACCATCACAATTTGATCCTTGTGCGGACCCGTGCCGGGAATCTCCCCCACAATGTTGAAGCAGTCCGTATTCTCGACGAATTCGTTCTTGATATTGAATGAAAGCTTCACATGAATGTCGTGCTGAACCAGACGGGCAATCCGGTTGTACTGCTCCGGCATCAAGCCAACCGTCGGCAGCGCCACCGGCTTGTCCGGCTGATAAAATCCACCCGATGCCGCAAAAATGGTTCCCCCGTCTCCCAACTGACTGGCCGACAAAACCATCAGTACGCCTTCGTCTCGCAAATATGTGGCAATCTTCTCCTGCAGTTTCAGACGCTCCTCCCGGGTCATAGCCGGAGGAGCACCGGCAGCGGCGGGCGCCGCACCGTAGCGGGTAGGAGCGCCTGGTTCCGGCGCCTGCGCTTCGCTCTCTAAATCCGCATCGGCAAACCGGCGTCCTTCCGCCACGCTGGGGAAGGGAAGGTCGCGCGGCTGGCTGATCATCACAATCTTGCCCTTCAGCTTTCCTTTAAACTTCTCCATCTCGGCTTCCGTCCGGATCACAGCCAGAACTGGCTCGCCTGCCAGATCGCCCTGCGTACCGCTGGTCCACGCTAGCGGCACACCCACCAGGGGTGAATACTGAGGCTCCACAATATGTCCCTCGTAAAACCGGTTTACCCAGCCCTTCCCGAACGGTCCCCACTTCTCTTCGCGAACGTTAGCCAGCCCATACTCCTGCAGCCGCCTCACCGCCCAGTCCCCGGCATTCTTGTAATTGGGCGAGTTGGTCAACCTCGGCCCATAGACATCGGTCAGATAGAACATCGTGTCCATCACCTTGGAATCCGAAAGCGCCTCCGTCTTGATCCGGTTCACGACACTCAGATCCACGTTCTCGGACCCGGCCACGCAAACCGCCGCCGCACCCAGAAGCCCGACCACTAATTGAAATCTTGTAAATGACATGGGAAGAAAAATAAACGCTACTCCGAGGGGCAAAGTTACCACGCCGGAAATAAATAAGTGAGGCGAAATTGACACACCACGGACTGTAAGAAGTTCCAGGGTGGCAAAAGTGACACAGCTGTTGGCTGTAACTGTAGTCAAATCAACTAATTACACATCTTAGGTCTTCAGGATTGATATGCTGTAATCGTTTCCGCATGCATTTTGAATCGACAATTCAGAAGCCAGTTGAAGTTCAGGGTATTGGTCTCCATCACGGCGCACCCGTCAACCTCCGCATCCTTCCCGCACCCCCTGGAACTGGCGTCGTCTTCATCCGAACCGATCTGGATAATACCCATATCCCCGCCAGTTGGGAGTACGTGGAGCGCGTCAGCTACGCCACCAGCCTCATGCATCCCAAAGGCATCTTCATCTCCACAACCGAGCACCTGATGAGCGTTCTGTACAGCATGCAGATCGACAACGCCTTCGTCGAACTCGACAATTTGGAACTCCCCATCCTGGACGGCAGCGGGTTGCCTTTCGTCCAGCTCCTTGAAAAAGCCGGTCGCAAAGAATCCCGCCGTCTGCGTCGCTACCTGCGTATCGTCAAGGAAGTAAAAGTCGAGTCCAACGGAAAGTCTGTCGCCATTCTGCCTTCTGATCGATTCCAACTCCGCTGTCACACCATTTTTCCGCTCGTGGGTGAACAGCAGCTTGAACTCGACGTGACCCCCGCCAACTATGCAAATGAAATCGCCCCCGCCCGCACCTTCGGCTTCGAATCTGAGTTGGATCAGATGCGCGACATGGGTCTCATCCGCGGAGCCAGCCTCGAAAATGCCATTTGCTTCGGCAGGAATGGTGTGGTGAATCCGGAAGGGCTGCGCTTCGCAGACGAATGTTGCCGCCATAAAGCGCTCGACCTCATTGGCGATCTTGCCCTCATCGGCTCGCCTATCCTCGGCTGCGTCGTGGCCGAAAAAGCCGGCCATGCCATGCACGTGGCTCTGGTAAACCAGATCATGTCGGATTCATCTCTCTACGAAGTGGTGACGTTTCCAAGAGTTCGTCGCGCCATGGCGTCCTAAGGAGGCGATTTCGGCTTCATCTGTGTCACTGCGCTGGTTTCCCAATGCACTTACCCTCTCGCGTTTGCTCGCCTCCCCGCTTCTCGCGTGGCTGCTGCTGAGGCACGAATACCGGCTCGGCCTCTTGCTCGTCGCAGCCGCCGGCGTGACCGACTGGCTGGACGGTTACACGGCCCGTAAACTCGGCGTCACCGGCAAAATAGGCGTCCTCCTCGACCCCCTCGCCGACAAAACGCTCCTGGTCACGCTCTTCCTCGCCCTCGGCGCTTCTTTGCTGGTTCCCTTATGGATGCTCGCCCTCGCCATCGGCCGTGACTTGGTCATCGTCATCGGCGCACTGCTCCTCCGAATCTTCCGCAATCGCCGTAAATTCATCCCCACCATCTTGGGCAAAATCAGTACCTTCTTCCAAATCGTCTTCGTTCTGCTTGTCCTCATCCGCGCTGCCGTTCCTTTTCCTGCCTGGCTCACCTGGCTGGATGACGCGGCTCTGCTCCTGACAGCCGTCTTCACCACCGCGAGCGGTCTAGACTATGTCCGCAGGGGAATCATCATGACTCGTCAGCCGCCCGTCTCGGATGAGGAGTACGTCACCTCCACGCGGCACTCAAGTCCTTGAGAGTCATAGACCTCACGTTCCTCCCGAGATTTTTCAAGACTCAATGGAATTTCAGGAGTAAGCTTATAGATGTCGCTCCGTCCGTTGACGGGTCTGGAGCCTGGGAGTAGGCTGTAATCATGGAGCCGTGCGTCGAAACCTTTTTACCCTCGCGTTGGTATGCGCGCACCGGCTGGTCCGTCCTGGCCGTTTCCGCTGCTTTCGGGTCGCTAAGTCTCCGCTCCCCCGTCTTCATCGCGTTAGGCATTTCCACCGGGATGGCTGCGTGTGTGCTGCTTTGGTTGTCCTCGCGGCCTCTCATTCGCGTCGGCGAAACGCAATTTAATATCGGTGAACGCGCCATCGCTTGGCGCGAAGTCAAAGAGATGAATCGCGTCAGGATAATCTCGCCCCTCATCTTGCGTATCCGTCTTACCAACTCCAGACGAAAAACTCTCATCTACGCCGGCGAATTGAGCCGTGTCGAGCAACTGGTTCATCTGCTGCGTAAGAACTCCCACTTGGCCACCTTCGACGGTGTTGCGTATCGGGATTACTGGACCTGGTCCAGCATGGCCGGCATGCATGGACAGAAATCAGCCGCTCAGGTTCCGTCCGGTCACAAGTCCACGCCCCTCCTGGAGCAGCCGGTCCGGATGCTGACTCGCGAAGAAGAAGACGAAATTGAGCGCATGTATCAGAAGCTGAAGACCGTAGGCAGCCTCGATTCCCGCATCGATCCTTCCAATTCTGACGAGGATTAAAGGCTGGCTCGTAACACTCCCAAGCCCCGCCGAAGCCGCGGCTGCCTCTCGGTGCTCGTGGTTCCGCTGGCAATCGTCATGGTGCTCTTCGTCTTGCACGAACCCCTGTTTATTCTGGCGGGGAATGCCCTCGAAGAGGATGACGGCGCAGCAAAAGCCGATGCCATCGTCGTTCTCGGCGGCGACTTCTATGGAACCAGAATTCTGCGCGCTGCCGAACTCTACAAGGCTGGCTATGCACCGCGCGTCCTGGTTTGCGGACCAGCCAACTTACTGGGCCACGATAGCGATGTGACCATCACTTACGCCGCCAGGAAAGGCTATCCTGCCTCCATGTTTGAAGCGTTTCCACTTCCCGCCGAAATCGATTCCACGCGTACCGAGGCCGCCTTCGTCGGAAAACAACTCCACGCCCAGGACGTAAAATCCATTGATCTGGTCACCAGCGAATATCACACCCGCCGGGCAGCCTGGCTCTGGCGAAAAGTAAATCCCTGGTTGCGGATAAATGTGGTTCCCGCCCCGGATCCCTATTTCTCACCGGAAATCTGGTTCAAAACCCGTACCGGTCAAAAAACCTTCCTGCTCGAGTGGACAAAAACGCTCGCTAGTCATTTAGGCGACTAGGGCCTGTTAACACTATATTAGGACGGCAGCGCCGGGAACTGCTTGGGCCGGGTTCTAGAAGCGAGCGAGCGAGATATATGCGGCATCTGTGAGCGACGAGCGACAACGAAACCGGCCCAATGAGTCACGGCCCGAAGGGTTGCGGCCCAAAAGCGGCCAGGCTTTGTTGTCGCCTTGCTCAGGGAAATAGGCATGGGGGGCTGCGGACTCAGCCTCGTCTGGCCGCTTTTGGGCTCGCAACGCTGTCCGCCCTAATAGTGTTAACTGGCCCCAGCAAACCGCTGGTCTCAGGCCCTCGAAATCCGGGAAAGACCCGGCTCAAGTCCCGATTCCCCATTTGAGTCCGGACCAACTCACCCAGCACCGTGCGGAAATCAGTCGTAACTTTCAAGTCGCGGCCCTCATACAGTTGTTCCGGCTGCAACCCCGGCCAATCCCCGTAAACCTTGCCGCCGCGCACCCGGCCTCCCAGCACAAACATGACATTCGCGTGGCCATGATCCGTACCCCGGTCGCCGTTCTCCCGCGCCGTCCGCCCGAACTCCGACATTGTAACCACGGTAATGTCCGCCATTCGGTCGCCCATATCCAGGGCAAATGCGCCTAACGCGTCCCCAAAGTCTTTCAAAAGATTCGCGAGTTGTCCGGTATGCGGCTGCACACCGGTTTCGTTCACGTGCGTATCCCAGCCACCCACGTCGGTAAATGCCACCTCTAAGCCAACGTTTGCCCGAATCATGCGTGCAATCTGCTGCAGGCTCTGTCCCAGCCGGCCATTCGGATACTGTGCCCCGTTCATCGGCGCATACGGCTGCTTCTGAATGCCGCGCACAATCCGGATCGCCTCAAATGTCTCTTTCCCCGTGCCATTCAGAAGCGTATCGGCGGCGCTCCCGTACATACCCTCGAAGGTGGCCGACGCCTGCGCGTCTTTTACTTGAAAATCATTCAAATTCCCAATCGCCACCGCCGGATGCCTGCCGCGCAATGTCAAGGGCAAATCCGGCGTAACACTCACGGCGCGCATCGGCGGCGGCGCACTCTCCTCCACCAAAGCCCGGTTTAGCCAGCCTGCCGTGTTCACCTTTAAACCCGGCGCCCCTGACTCCATGTAATCCTGCGCGTCGAAGTGTGAACGTGTCGGATCAGGTGAACCAACGGCCTCAACAATTGCCAGTTGCTTCCCCGCCCACAACGGCTTCAAAGATCGCAGCGCCGGATGTAGTCCGAAGTGCCCGTCCAGATCGATCGCGCTTGTCTCAGACCCGTTGGGTCGCGGAATGCCGATGCTGGGACGCAGCGCATAATAAGCCGGATCGCCATGTGGGATCACAACATTCAGACCATCTACCGCGCCTCGCTGAAAAATAGCAATGAGAATCTTCTTCCGCTCCCCGGGAGCATTCTGCGCATAGAGCGCGCGCCCGAGCCACGTCGGTACCGAACCGGCGCCCATCATCGCCAAGGCTGAATTTTTCAAGAATATTCTTCGGGAAGGCATGGAATCTATCTACCTCTATCGCTTCTGCGCTATCGCTTCTGAAATTCCGGTGAGCCAAGTGTCAGTCCCGCCACCAGGCCCGGCAGGCGAAGCGGTCCGGCCTTGGCATTTTGCATAATCTGCTTTTGCAGATCACTGTCGGAAATCGCTTTCTCAATGGCATCGTGAGTCCCGGCCGACGGCTCTTTCTCCAACAACAAGCGCGCCAGAGCCATAGGATCTTGCTGCACCATCTGCTGCCACGCATTCTCATCCACCTGCACGCCCGCTATATGGTTGCCCGCCAGTGAAAGCGCAAAGTTCATCCGCGCCAGCAAGGCTGCCGAATTCACCCATTCGGCGTTCGCGCTGGAGTACCCGGTGGGCTCCACTTTCCGGTACAGCGGCTCGCCGAGTTGCTGAATCGTATTCGATAACACGAACGCGGAAGTGACGTCGGCCCCCGTAGCCCGCAGTGCGCTGACAACCATTTCAAACGGCATCTTCACCTTGGCCTCATACGCGCCCTGCGACCAGAATTCGCGAGATTGAATCATCGTCTGCATCACTTTCCGAAGGTCGCCATCAGTCTGCAGAAATGTTTTCGCCATCCGATTCACCAGCGCCGGGGGCGGTTCATCCGCCACGAACCGTTTGGCGAGCTTCAGCGAAACGAAATGCGCCGTAGCAGGATGACGCGCCAGAAGTTGAAGAACTTCCAGGCCGTCATTCATTCCGCCGCCCGCGGCGATCTTGTGCCCCAGGACAACCTTCTCGCCCTTGTCATGCATTTTGTCGTTGTACTCAAAGCCGCTGCCATTCCTGGGGGGAGCAATCGTCCAGCCTGTGAAACAGCGCGCCACATTGATCACATCCTGCTGCGTGTAACCGCCATCCACTCCCAAAGTATGCAGTTCCAGCAACTCGCGTCCGTAGTTCTCGTTCAACCCGCGGCTCTTCTTACCGGGATTCAGGCCCGCTTGTGAGTTGGCGCCCATTGACTCGGCATTGTCTAAATAGAAGAGCATCGCTGGACTCTTCGCGGTCGCCAGCAGCAGATCATAGAACTTCCCAAACACAAACGGTCGAATAGACTCGCGTTCGTAAGTGGGAACCAGGAACCGGTCTGAACCCTTATTAATAAAGACATTGAAGTGGTTAAACCAGAAATCAACCAGCAGTTCTTCCAGCTGATGGTTGCTATAGACCGCGCGCAGTATCTTACCCTCCGACAGATCATTGGTCACTACACTCTGCGGATTCTGTGCCAGCATCAACTCGCGCCGCAACTCTACCGGAGCCACTGCCAGAAGCGCTTGCCGCTGTGGCTGCCGCAGGGCGTAAGCAAAATCGAGTCGCTTCGCTGCCGGAATACTTTCCAGAACCTGCCGCTTCTCTTCAGGCTTACCTGTTTTCAGAATTTCTATTTGTTGCGCACTCAGAATCTGAGTGAGCTTTATCTTCGGCTCGGGCTCCGGGTCTTCCGAATTGCTGACGGCTTGTTTTTTTACCTCATACCGCTCTGCCAGCCGCTGCACAACCGCGCGCAACTCGGCATCCCCGGGCAAAGAAGCGTTGCCCCGCGCAATCGCCCGGATCATCTGAGGCGGAGGGTAATGCGTGTAAGTATCGTGAATGCTAAGCCGCAGCGATTCCAGTGGCTCAAGCCGCGTGGCCAGCTCCGGGTTTTCAACCACCCGCTCCGGATGCAGCTCAAGATTCAACCACTTCTTCAGCCCAACCTTCCGAAGCTCACCCAAATCACCCGGCCGGCCACCAAAACTCAACCGGTCCAGCGCATGCCGCTCGCAAGCTTCTTTCGAGAGCGGCTTCATAAACGCGACATACTGTCCCTTTTCCGCACCCGCTGCCATCAGCGCCGGCAAGATGAGTAAGGTAAAAAGAGGCCACACACCTATAACAACGTCCCCGGTAGCCTTTCCGTTTACGCCCTGCGCTCGTTACTATCTCCGCCGGCCTATTATTTTTGGTTAATTCAAAACCACCCGAAAATCGGCTCGGGCTAGTTGTTTCGCTGTTAGCGGTCTGATAACGCGTTTTCCAGCTCATTGAGATTTGGCTTGTCACCCAACACGATAAGGAAATCACCTGCTGCAATCCGTGTATCGGGGGAAGGATTGAAAATCATCCGCCCATCGGAGCCGCGAACCGCAAGCACGATCACGTTGGCGTTGCTGGAGGAGAGCAGGGTGCCGATCGTCCTTGAACCAGCCTGCTCTCCCAAGCCTACACGCACTTGCTCCATCATCATCTTGGGCCCACCGAGACTCATAGTGAAGTCGAGGAACTCAACGACATGCGGTCTCAACAAAGAGTCCGCCAGGCGGCGTCCAGCCATTGTGTACGGCGCGAAAACAGTGTCGGCGCCCGCTCGACGGAGCTTCTCTTCGTTTTGCTCTTCTGACGCGCGCGTAACCACAATCAGCCTGTTATTAAGCGTTTTGGCCGAAAGAATGATGAAAAGATTTTCCGCATCCGATGGAAGGGCGGCGATCAGCCCGCGAGCCCGCAGCACGCCCGCCTTCCGTAGATCGTCGTCATTGGTCGCGTCCGCGGCAATGGCCAGCATTCCGGCCTCGGAAGCGCGCGCAACCCTTTCGTCGCTTCTGTCGACCACAAGAAAGGGGGCGTTGGCGCGTTGCAATTCATACGCGGCGTTGCGCCCGACCCTTCCGAAGCCGCAGACGATAAAGTGATCATTTAATTTCGAGATCATACGCTCCCTTCTCCTTCTGCCATAGCGGTCCGCAAACTCCAGTTCGATGATGGTTTGGGTCATGGCGCCGACAGCAAAGAACATCGCACTGACGCCGAAGAAGATCAGAAACGAATTGAAAATTCGGCCGGCTCGGCTCAGTGGTCGAAGCTCCTCGTATCCCACCGTGGTGATCGTCGTGAGGGTCATGTAGAACGCATCGAACGTACTCCAGTGTTCGATGATGGAGAACCCGATTGTGCCAATGCACAACGTGATGACGAGCATGCCGGACACAAAAAGGGTTCGGTGGACGAAGCGTCGATCCATAAGCGTGTCCCAAGTCGAGGTGAACCGGAATTGTAACGCAAGGCCTTCCTCGTGACCGAAGCCCGCGCATACCAAGTAGAATCGTATTCGACTTTGGCAAATGGAAACTCCGTTAGCCGAATTCAAGAAAGTTGAGCATACCTACGACCAAGTTCGTTAAGCTTCTCGCCTGTTCCGTCTTATGGGTCACTCCCATCCGCATGGTCGCCCAGCAACCGTACGTCGGCCTCTTCGATGTTTACAACGGTTTTGCCTGGTTCGACAGCCCGAGCGCCAACCTGACCGAACGCGGCTATCATCTCCAAGCCGGTGTCAACGTCAGAACCTGGCTATCACTGGGCTTCGACTTCTCCACTGTTCAGGGAAATGTCACCTTGGTGCCCAGTCTCCTGAAACCATCTCTGCAGGCACAAATCGGCGGACAGTTGGCGGCGCTCGAAGGCGTCGGACTCATACCGCCCGGCTATCAGGTCGCCGTCGGCACCGCCTCCACCACCCAAACCTTTGCAGGAGGTCCGCAATGGGAATACCGTCACTTCCGCCGGGTCACCTTCTTCGCACATCCCTCCATCGGAGCTATTCATGAAACCGCCACGCCACATCCGACGGACGCAATCACGACCGGCATCGTGCAACAACTGGCCCCAAACGGAAAAATCAAGGATTTGGAACCGTTCTATGGCCTGGGCGGAGGCTTCGAATTGAATCTATCCCGTTACGCCAGCCTCCGCCTCCAAGCCGACTACGTGCATAACGATCTGTTCACAAACATCCTCAAGGACCCGCGTAACACAGTAAGGCTGTCCATCGGTCCCGCCTTTCACTTCGGCAGAAACATCGTGCATTAGAGCGGGAAGCGCAAGTTGGGGACTGCCTTCGAGTTTCCGCGCCCGTAAATTATCTTTTCTAAGAGCCTGGGTCCACGCGGAATCTCGTTGGCTGTCCCAAATTTACCCCGTCCGCAAAGGCCCGCGAACCCCGCCTCGCATCCTCCTGGCAAATACAAAAAACAGGCTTTCAACCCCGCTCTATTCGCCAATCCTCAATCTCCAGAGCGGCCGTCCTTCCCATAACAATGGTCCAAGGCTCAAACCGGCCTTGAATCCAACGGACAGAACCATCGCCACTCCGACACGCCGGCAGGAACGGTGAACGCGATCAAGGCAACACAACGCGATCTCTTGAACTGATGCCGCTGACCGACCGTCAACCGCGGCAACTGAAGGCGGTTTTGATGCCGAGGCTAATTCCGATGACCCAACTTCCTCCCCGCACTCAGGGACGCCATCCGGAGACAACCCGGTCTTCCAAATGGCCTCGTAAATCAAGCCGCCGCTTGCCGTCAAGCTCAGGGCAGTTTCCGCCGGTTTTATCTACGGCGCGAAATAACCCGAGGCATCGAACACCAGATGCGTCGAATTCGTGGCATACGCATCCACTGACCCGTTAATCATGGGAACAATCGCCATATTCGAAGTTGTCGCGCCGTCAGAAGCATTGAGCGTTGACACGTAAGGTTGCGTCTCGCCATCCGGCCAGAGCGTCAGGAACCCGAGTTCGTTCGTGGGCACTACGGTAGCGTTGGTGACAATGGCGCGTGCCGTTGGCGCCACACCGCAACCACTGTCCGCCACATCGATTACCAGGGTATGCAGAAATGGCTGCTTGTTCCCCGCCGCTCGCGTATCCACCACGCGGCAGGGCGGGAGACTATAAAGCGATAACCCGCTGCCCGTCTGTGCCCCGAAATAACCATTGACATCGACGACGACGTCGGCATCATCTGTCACATACACCGAAATCGCCCCGCCCGTGCCCGCTGGCACAATCGCCGCGTTCGCCGTAACCCCGCCGGTCTTGGCATTCAGCGTCGAGACGTAGGGCTGCGCCTGTCCTGTCGGCCACGTGCTCAGGTAACTGAAGGTCCCGTGCGGCGCCACCGTAAAGTTCAACGAATACGCGCCCGCATCCGCTGGGACACCGCACGTGTTCGCGGCAACCCCAAACGAACGTGTCGAGCCGGCAGTCATGAACGGGCCTCCCAGCGGACCATTCGGTTTGCGTGTGTCCACAATACGGCACGGAGTCACCGAATAAAACACCAGCCCCGCCGGATTCGCCTCAACCGGTGTGAAGTAGCCATCGATGTCCAAAACCACGTGACTTGCATTCGACATGTAAACGCTGACCGCCCCGCCCTCACCGGCGTCCACGATCGCGGCGTTTGCTTTAACTCGGCCGTCCGATGAATTCAAAGTCGAAACATATGGCTGCAATTCCCCGGTTGGCCAGATCGACAGATAGCCAAGTGGGCCAGGGGGAACCACCGTGACATTCAGCGAATAAGCCGCTGCTGTCGCCGGTATTCCACAACTGCTCTGCGGAATCACAAAGCTTCGGCTGGCCGACGCGGCAATCTCCGGTCCACCAAACGGCCCGTCCGGATTGCGCGTATCCGCCACCCGGCATGGTGTTACTGGAACAAACAAAAGTCCCGAATGGGCCGTGCCCGTTCCACTCAAATTGACCGTGACACTCGATTCCGTCTCGCCTGCATAAGTAACCGTCAGCGTCGCCGTCTCACTGCCGATCTTCGATGCCTTAAAGGTCACCGACAAGGTACAGCCCGAACCCGCCGCAACTGAGCCTTGGCAATGGTTGACCAGCGTAAAATCCGCCGCGTTTGCCCCGGAAATACTCGCCGACGTCACCTGTAGACCACCCGGAGCGGTCGTCATTGTGCAAAGGCCGCTCAGCGCTGCTGGAACATTGCAGACCGTGGAGTTGTCGATCGTAATCGTTCTGGATGTACCCGCCGAAGCGGCCGCGCTGCCGCTGAAACTCAATGCCGGCGCGGAAATCGGGATGGTGAACAGCCCGCCGGCCGTTCCCACGTAAAGCTTTGAACCCGCCGGGTCGATGGCCAGTGCCTGAACCTGATTCGTAGCCAGCAGGCCATTGGTTTGCGAGAGACCCGTCCACGTCATGCCGCCATCGTTGCTTTGAAACAAGCCGCTGAGGTCGCCGGTATACAGAATGTTGGAATTCGCCGCATCAATGGCAATCGCCTGGGTGAAACTGTATTCCGGCCCTATATTCCTCCAGGTGGCGCCCCCATCCGGACTTTTGAACAAGCCGCCTTCACCGGAACCCGCATAAACAGTGGCCACGTTTGTGGGATCGGTCGCGATCGCCTGTTCATAATTGGGTGATACACCGTTGGATAGGGTTGTCCAGCTCTGCCCGCCATTGGTACTCTTCGACAGCGCGTTATAGGTGCCCGCGTAGAGCGTGCCCGAAGAATCAATCGCCAAACTTATAATTTCTTGCGGCCACGGTGCTGTCGTGGAATGCCAGTTTGCACCTCCATCGGTGGTGACCAGCACGCCGTTGGCATCTCCAAGATAGAGCGTTGCTTCACTTTGCGGATCTATCACCAACGTATTAATCCCGACATTCCCCGGAGATGAACAGTGTGTGAGTCCCGATGAAAGATTGGTGCCTGTCCAACTGCTCGCCCCGTCGGTGCTCTTGTACACGCCACAGTTTCCGGCCACATATAAAGTGCTTGGCGAAAACGGATCCACTAATAGGGAACTGACCACCATAAAGTTCGGACTTGTATTAGGAAGGCCGTTGTTGGCCGCGCTCCAACTCTTTCCGCCGTCCGTACTCTTGAACACGCCGCCGCTCCGGTCCGCTGTCCCCAAATAAATGGTGGAAGAGTTGCTGGGATCAATTGCCACGCTGGAAATCGAAACCGCGTATAAGCCTGTATTCACCGCGCTCCAACTCGCCGCCCCATCCGTGCTTCGGAACACCCCGCCCCCTTGGCTTCGGTTCCCGCTTGCATAAATCGTGCTCGGCCCGCCGGAGTTCGCGCCAAAGGCAAAAACATCCAGGAATTGACCGTTGGAACTGGTCGCCGCGGCCCAGCTCTGTCCTCCGTTTGTGCTCTTGAACAAATGCCCCGCTTGAGGCTCGCCCGCATACAATGTCCCCGGCGCTGCCGGGTCCACCGCCACTGACCACACATCCGAATCCAGCCCGTTATTGATGGCTGCCCAGGTAGCCCCTCCATCCACGCTCTTCAGTACGCCGAAAGAGTTGCCGCTCAACACGCCCCCCGTTGCGTAAACCGTTGTTGCCGCCGTTGGGCTTATGACTAGGCTCGTGATCTGTGTTCCGGGCCGCCCCACGCTCGCCGATGACCAGGTATTCCCGCCGTCACTGCTCTTGTACACGTCGCTTGTATTAACCAAATTAGAGTCTGGAAAGCCGGATGCCACATAGATGGTCGTAGGAGCGACGCCACTGATCGCGATAGCCGTGATGCCCAGCGCTGGCAGTGCGTCTGCCGGAAGCCCCCCGCTTAGAAGGCTCCAGCTTCCTGCCCGGTTCTCACTCTTGTATAGACCGCCGCATGGCGGCCCCGAAGTGGATAAGCCGGCATAAATATGCGCCGGTGTCAAAGGATCGATAGCCAGCACATTCACAATGCAGTTTGGAGACGCAAAACCGGCGTTCGCGGACGTCCAGTTGTTACCGCCATCCATGCTCTTATACACGCCGCCCGGGGTGGCTGCATACACCGTCAAAGGCGCACTCGGATCAATCGCTAGCGCGTTGATACTGAGGACGCTTAAGCCTGCGTTCGCCTCTGTCCAGGAGGCGCCCGAATTCACACTCTTGAAAACACCGGCCCCAGGTGTTCCGGCGTATACGACGGCCGAATTCGTTGGATCAACCGCCAGCGCGTTCATACTGCCCCCAACGGGACCACTTCGCGTAAAGTTCTGACAGAACCCGACCGCAGCGAACAGAGCCCACGCAATCGTGAGCATCGACACACGTTTCCCAATACACATAAGTTGTTTCAAAGAGAGAGTAACCCCAAACCCGGTGCTAGTTTATTGCATGCGGCAACCGCGCCAGATATACCTCGCGGCATCTCCAACAAATCGGCATAGCGCAATTCTATGCACTGTCCTGTGTCTGAAGCCAGCGGCCAGTCCGCGATTGAGTACCACGTACTGCAAGACCTGACTTCTGTTTGCAACGCGGCCGCAGAGCTGATATTGTTGTCTCCCAGTTGTTCAACCCAAGCCAGCTTGGTTGCCAAGCGGTGCTTGGTCAACACTGACAGGCAATCGCCAAGCCTCCGCGCTGGCGTTGCCGGGCTATCACTTACCTGACTGGAGGCCAGTAATGCCAAAAGTAATCGTCACCTGCGAAGTTCAAGACGGCGAAAAATGGGAGATAAACTTCCGAACGCACACGGATCTCTTTCGGACCTATACTCTCCAGGCGCCGATGCACTTCGCTATCTCAGCGAATGAAGTCACCTTATGCATGGAGCCCGGGGACCTCGAAGCCTTTAGGCGATCCATGGATTCGCCGGCAACAGTAGAAGCTATGGAATTAGATGGGGTCAAGCGCGAAACTGTGAAAATGCTCGTCTTAGACAAAGAACTCAAGCTGTAGCCGCTCGATGCCTTTCTGGCATACAGAACCAGTTGCTGAAAAATTATACCGGCACGTCTCATTCATTTGAGCTTTAAAAAGTGCAGACGACTGCCCGGCAGAAGCCGAGAGCCGCGCCTCGCTACCGGGAGGCGAGGACGATAAGCCACATCTGCCGAAGAACCATGGAGATGCCGCTTTCCCCGGTGTCCTGATCCGCCACCATCCCAATGCTAATATCGGTTCGAAACCAACCCCTCAACTCGCTAATGCCGAGCTCATGAGAAACAAGGAAAATAATAAATGAAACTGGTTATAGCAGGGATCACTCTGACGCTCGCGTCGGTGGCGGCCTGGGCCCAGGTCAACGCAGGCGATGTGAAACCCGAACCCAGCCTGCCCTTCAACATGACCACCGTCGCCACCTTTGAATTGCCCTGGCGCATCGCCTTCCTGCCCGACGGCCGCATGCTGGTCACCGAAAAAGTCGGACCCATCTGGCTTGTGTCCCAACAGGGAGAAAAGGTCCCCGTCGTCGGAACGCCCCCAGTCTATTGGGAGGACCAGAACGGCATGCTCGGCGTCTTCCTCTCCCCCCACTTCGCTACCGACCAGAATGTTTATCTCACCTACACCGAACCCGGTGACTACGGCGGCGGTCTTGCCCTCGCCCGCGCCAAACTGCACACCTCGGAACACTCCGCCCGCCTGGGAGACCTCAAGGTCATCTGGCGTCAAATGCCCCGCGGCCAAGGTGGCCAGGACGGCGCGCAAGTTGCCTTCTCGCCCGACGGCCAGTATCTCTTCCTCACCGTAGGCGACCGCCAGCGCTTCACCCCCGCCCAGGATCCGAATCAGCCCGTCGGCAAAATCCTGCGCCTCACCCTCGACGGCAAACCAGCCCCCGGCAACCCCAACGAAGGCAAAACCGGCGCGTCCACCATCCCCCTGATCGATCCCGCCAGTGACACCGAAGCGGCCAAAACCGCCCCCGTCGTCAGCACCTACACCTTCCCCGGCCCCAACCTGACCCCGGCTGAAACCTGGGCCACCGGCGTCCGCACCCCGTACGGCCTGGCTTTCGCACCCAACGGTGAACTCTGGGAAGTCGAACACGGTCCCCGCGGTGGCGACGAACTCAACCTCATTCAGCCCGGCAAAAACTACGGCTGGCCGCTCGTCTCCTACGGCAAGAACTATAACGGCGTACCCATCCCCAGCCCCGAAACCCGCCCCGATTTCGCCAAGCCCGTCATCTACTGGGTCCCCGTCGTCGCCCCCGGCAATCTGATGTTCTACCACGGCGCCCAGACCTTCCCGCAATGGAACGGCAACGGCTTCATCAGCGGCCTCGGAACCAAATCCATCAACAGAATCATCTTCGATGGTCACGGCGGAGCCAAAGCAGCCGAACGCTGGGACGTCGGCCACCGCATCCGCGATGTTGAAGAAGCCCCGGACGGCTCCCTCTGGATGCTCGAAGACGACAACCCAGGCGCCCTCATCCACGTCACGCCCAAATAATCACTGCGCGTGGATTACAGACCGCAACGCAAACCCGCGCCGTCCGCCGGGTCGCGGATAAACATTTTCGGGTAACGTATGGCTAGGCAGGTTTCCAAATGCCGTTGTCGAAGCGCTCGAACTAAAAGAGGGAGCTGAAATCGAGATCACCGCAACCGGCCTCAAACCTTTGCACGCTCCGTGGACTCAGTGATCGCGCGCTGGATATGCTCTGGCAATTTGCGACCGCGCAAAAACCGGGCTCCCACTCTGCAGCCAGACCTACCTGAACCAAACACCAGCCGCTAACAGAGCCGCGACTGTCAAGGAGCGGCCTGTCCCGGCCCACAACAGCGTCCAGGAGCACAACAACCACTCAAACCTTGGCACGCCCCAAGGCCAAGCTCTTCCAGTGCCACCTTCGTCAGCCCCGCAACACTCGACCCGATCTCCTGCACGATCGCGCTCTGAATATGTTCGGGATATGTTCTGGCAATCCGCGACCGCGCAAACCACCGGCTGCACTCTGCAGTCAGACCATACCTGAACCAAACACCAGCCGCTAACAGAACCGCGACTGTCAAGGAGCGGCCTGTCCCAGCCCACAACAACGTCCAGGAGCATCACAAACGACCCCAGATCCATCCCGCGCGCCACCGAGTGAACGCAAAGCAGGCAGCCGCTTTCACCCTGTTGTATCTAACCGCCGAACCCCAGTGACAAACCCAAAAAATAAATTTCCCCCCGTAACTCGCACACCGAAAACCACTTACACTCTTCGCCCTTTCTTCATGGTTCGGAATCGACCCCGCCCCTGCTACCGTAAATCAGGCTCGCGCTGAGGCACCCACCTCAGGCGAGCTTTTTTCATTTCACCCAAGCAAATAAAACAGGAGCCAAACCCATGTCCAAACGCACCGAACGCCGCGAAGCTGAGCGCCTGGCCCGCAGAAACGCCTACCAGCAAACTCTCAACCCCTCGTCCGAGTCCTCCACCAATCCCGCCGCGGAGCAGGCCAACACCGAGCCCCAATCAAGCCTCCAAACCGCCGCCAACCAAACCGGCCTCTCCGATGACCCCTTCTTCGACGCAGCCAATCCCACCTCCCCCGCCCAGATCACACTCAACAAAGCCATCGCCCACGCCTACGTGGCTGGACGCAACGCCGCCCTCTCCGCCGCCCAACTCACCGCCAACCAGGCCAACGCCCAACTCTCCACCGGCCCTCTCACCGAAGCCGGCAAAGCCATCTCCAGCAAAAACGCCCTGAAACACGGCCTCACCGGCAAAACCGTCCTGCTGCCCACAGACGACCCCGCCGAATACAACCGCCTCTTAGCCGTTTACACCCAGCGCCTCGCCCCCGCCACTGACGAAGAAAGCTCCCTCGTCCAATCCCTGCTCGATTCCACCTGGCGTCTCACCCGCTTGAAAACTCTCGAAGCCGGCATCTTCATCAAAGGCCAAATCGAATTCGCCAATCGCTACGAAGATCAACCCGCCGACACCCGCGCCCAACTCATCCAGGTCGAAACTTATTTGAAGTACGAAAGATCCATCCGCAACCTGAACATTCAGGAAGCCCGCCTCCACCGCCGCATGGAAAAGGACCAAGCCGAACTCACCCGCCTTCAAACCGCCCGCAAACGGGAGGAGCGCCTCGCCGCCGAAGCAGTTTCTGTCACCTCCGCCAAGCCAGCCGCTCACGCCGCCGCGAATCCAAATGGGTTCGAATTTTCAACCACCGAAACCAGCCCGCTTTTCAGCGTCGGCAACCCAAATGACTCCCAGCTCAAAACCCATCAGGCCTTTGGAGAATAGCTATTCGCTCAAAGTGAAATTCACAACAATGTCCGTAATCACTTCACCGGCTCGACTATCAAGATGGCGGCCCGAGCCTGAGAGCCGCGCGATAATAATACGCGCTGGGGCGTTTCGTGACCGTCAATTTGACAGCAGAGCAACAGAACGTTATTGAGTAAGCCATTCAATCGCGCTTTGTCCGGTCGGTCGATGAATTCATTGATTTCGCGATGGGCGCATTGGCGCACCGCAACGGCGGATTTGACAAGGCGAAAGCTCGGCTTGCGGGTCAGCGTATGCGCGAACTCCGCAAAGGTGTGCGGCTCGATTTAAGAGGCGAGTCAATCCGCGAGTTGGCCCATGCCGGGCATAAGTATTGATGGATGCCTTTGTCCTCGACGTGTCGGCCTGCATTCCTTGGTGCTGTGGGGATGAGACAACGCAAGCATCAGAACAGATGCTTGAATGGGCCATGGATGGAAGCGCCTTGCATGTTCCTTCTTTGTGGACGTGGGAAATCCTGAACGGAGTCGCGGTGGTAATCAAGTGGAAGCGCATTACGGCCGATCGCGGCAAAGAATTCCTTGTGCAGGTTGCAGCGCTTAATATCATCGTTGATGAGCCTCTGATCGCATTCTCAAGCGCAACTCCGTGGACCAAGCCCAGCGGCCGGAGAGCAGGGCGACATTTACTACTGGCAGTATGCGAACAACGTGTGGCCGGTGGAGAACTACACGAAAAACCTGCAGCCGTCTATTAACTACACGACGTTGAACAACAATTCGAACCAGTACATGCTGTATTTGCAGAACAACTGGAACCCGAACGGTACGGTGAGCGGGGATGTGGAGTGTTATGGCCCGGCGGTGACCAGCAGCAGCATGAGCTGCCTGAACAGGAGCTATGGCTATGACACGTTGAGCCGGTTGACTTCCGGCGGCGAGGGTTTCTATCAGAATCCGAGTTCGGGGTCGGGGTATAGCCGCACGTTCAGTTATGACGAATATGGGAATATGTGGGTGGCTTCCAACGGATCCGCCACGCCGTTGAGCGGATTGACGCCGACGGCGCAGACGCAAATCAGCACGGCCAGCAACCAGTTAGCGGGGACGAACTACGGTTATGATCCGGAAGCAGATTGGGACGACGGACAGCGGGACGAACCAAACGATCAGCTTCACTTACGATGCGGCGAGCCAGCGAGTGCAAAGAGTGGTTGCGGGCGGAGCCACGACGGTGGATGTGCATGATGTGTTCTGGCAGTTGGCGGCTGAGTATTCGACGGTAGTGCTGACGCTCGCTTGTACGACGTGCTATCTGAGCTACGACGGTATTGGTAGCGTGCGGATGATCACGGACCAGAACGGGGCAGATGCCGAATGGCGAGGAATTGCTTCTAGGGCAGGCTGGCCGCGTCAGTGGCAACAAATTCGGCAGCAATGGGAATGTGGCGCAAATGTTCACCGGCCAGGAACGGGACGGCGGGACGGCGAATTTGGATTACTGCCATGCGCGGCATCTGAGTGCGGTGCTGCGAAGCGACCGCCTGTGACGCTTCCCTAGAATATGAATTTCAGCGCCAACTGCAGTAACCGCGGTGGCGCGGCCTGGAGGATCTGTCCGAATTCCGGCGAGGCTAGATCGTTTTCGGGCAGAAGGAAGTTCGGATGGTTCATGATATTGAAGCCCTCGGCCCGTAATTGCAGGTGGGCTGTTTCTGTTATCGCGAAGTTCTTGAATAGCGACAGATCCACCATGGCCAAGCCTGGACCGCGAATGGCATTGCGCCCTTCATTTCCGAATTGTCCGGGGTTGGCTTGCGGTGTGAGTTGCTGAAACGCATCACGGTTCACCCACTGGTTCGGCGTATGCGGGCCGTTGTTCGGATTAGACAGCAGATTGGGACGGCTGGAGTAAAACCCAGTGATCTCCGGCGCGCTTCCTTGCTCGGACGCGTTGTCGCTATCGTAGACGGTAAACGGAGTCCCTGAAGAGAGGCTAACGATGGAGTTCAACTGCCAGCCGTTGATGATCGGCTTGAGGGCTGATGGAGCCGATTGCCACTTGGGAAGGGCGTAGGTGCCGCTCAACACGAACCGGTTAGTGGCATCAAACAGGGACGGTCCATGTTCGGCACGGAGATTAAAGGGATCTTGTGCGAGATCATTTTCACCGGCAACTAAAGTGGGGGCGGAGCCGGCGATATTTAGCGACGAGACATAGTCTAGGCTTTTGGACCACCAATAAGATGCCTGGAAGGATAGCCCTCTGGCAAATTGGCGCGATAGCGAAATTTGGAGAGCATGGTAAGTGGAGCTGTTGTTATCGGCAATCAGACCGGCCGACGCAAAGGCGCAAGAACCGGAAGGATCACAATTCGCGTATTCGCGGCGTGCGTCGGCGTTGCCGGTGGTCGCGCCGGGGCCGAAGATGGCGGGATTTGCTTCAATAAAGCGCGGTAAGTGAGTACCCTTGTTGCCAACGTAGCGAACGTCCAGGAGGTAGGAGCCCGCGAACACGTGTTCAACTGAGAAATTCCAGTTCTGCGAATAGGGCGGAAGCATGCCTGATTGAACCGTCAGCACGGTGGCGGGACGGACAAACTGCTGGGAGACAAAAGGAGGTGTCGCGCCATTGTAAGGATTGGCGAAGTTCATTCCCGGTCCGGGAAGCTGGTAGGCTTCCGTCCAGGGAAGGGCACTCACGCCAGCTTGCAGAGGGCCGCCGGTGCCGTTCGTGTACCCATCGTAGAAGATTCCATAGCCGGCGCGGATAGTGGTCTTGGCGTTACCAAAGGGATCCCAGGCCAGCCCAACACGCGGCATAAATTCGTGATAATCAACCGCTGCAATTCCCGCTGGAACACCCTTGTCGCCTGGAAATAAAAGACCTTCTGGCGCGGCCGGGTTCACAGTGGACTGCTGGCCGGGAGCCCAGGCATTCAGGCGGTTGCGAATGTCTGTATAGGGAGTATTTACTTCATAACGCAGCCCATAACTGAGAGTTAGCTTGGGAGTTATGCGCCATTCATCCTGGGCGTAGCCACCTACAATCCATTTGCGGAGTCCGCGATTGAAATCTCCGCCTCCCTGAAAGAACTGTACCGGTTGACCCAGCAGAAAGCTCGCGAATGAGTCATTTACTGGAAAGGGTGCGAATACAAAGAAACCATTTGTCGCGATACCAAGCAAAACGTTTATCTGCTGGCGATCAATGTCCGCGCCAAATTTGAAGTTATGAGTGCCGTGCGACCAGGCAAGTGAGTAATAACCTTGATAATCGTTCTGATATGTATTCTGGGGACCGGTGATAGGGTTGCCAACGTCGGTGTAGCCGCTGATGATCAGATACGGATCTCCCACTTCGGAGGCGAGGGTCGGGTTATAGGTAAATCCGAGATTGCTGGCCGGGCTATGGTTCGTAGCCGCGCCTTCCAGAAAAACATTGCGGAAGAAGGCCAGGCGAGCTGTCTGCACAAGCGAAGGCGAAAACAGATGAACGTCGGAGACGGTGAACGAATTTGTGGTGATGTCATTCGCGACAGGGAACCCGGGAACACCAGAGCCGTTAATTGGCAGGGGATCGAGTTCGTGCTGAGAGGAGACCGAGTAACGCGCAAATAGCTGATCGCCATTGCCGAAGTAATGATCCAGACGAAAACCGCCCTGATCATAGTTGTTGGTCAGTAATTGCGTAGATGAATACAAGGACGGTCCAATGTTGGGGAGTGGGATCAAGGACTCCGCCTTGAGAGCAATCGGGCTCAATATAAACGGCGCAATCTGACCCGAGACACCGTTGTAGCTGAACGGCTGGCCCGTGAATTCATTGATGAGCGGTTCCGGATTGCCATTGCTGTCCGTTAAACCCGAGAAGTTGCCCGAGCGTTCTGCGGCCGTGGGGACAATGGCCGTGCGGGTTTCACCTTCGCGAATGCGCTGGCCCTCGTAATAAGCAAAGAAGAAATCTCTGTTGTGGCGGATAGGTCCGCCGAGTGTCACTCCGAACTGGTTCTGGTGGAGCGGTTCAGTAGAAGCGGCGAAGAAGTTGCGGGCGTCCAATGCATTATTACGAAGGTAGTCGTAAACATCGCCGTGAAACTGGTTGGTGCCGGACTTTGTGACCACGCTTGTGGTGGCGCCGCTGGTTTCACCATACTCTGGAGGCGCGTTGGAGGTTAGAATGCGGAACTCTGTGACAGCGTCTGGAGGAGTCCGAATCGCAAATCCGCCATTCACGCTATCCACGTTGGTGACGCCATCAAGGAGATAGTTATTCGACTCGGGCGGTTCGCCGTTTACCGCATAGGCCTGATTGGCTCGCGCAATTCCACCGGCCTGCAGCAAACCAAAGGTCAAGGGAGCAACACCGGGCTGAAGCAAACCGAGTTGAGTCAGATTCCGCCCGTTTAGTGGTAGATCAACCGCGTCATGTGCTGAAATAACGTTGCCCAGAGTTGAGCTTACGTCAATGCTTGCAGCTATGGCGGTCACCTCGGCAGCTTCTTTGGTCCCCGCGAGCGTGAGAGTTACGGGCTGGTTCAGAACCCGGTTGATATCAATCCGAATGCCGGTGAGGTCGAAATTTGAGAAGCCCTTCATGGCAATGTGCAGGCTATAGCTGCCGACTGGTAAGAAGGAAAAGTGGAACGTGCCATTAGTCGACGACTTTTGTGTGGCGGCGAACCCGGTTAGCGAGTTCGTGACGGTTACTGCCGCGTTTGGAACCATCGCGCCGGAGGGATCGGCGATCTGGCCTTCGAAGGTACCGGTAGGGTCCTGGCAAAGAGCTAGCGAGGCACAGAGGAGCAGTGCTGGCAGACCGGCAAAGGTCTTTCTTGAAGTTTTAGACATGAAGCTTGTCAGAAGCTTATAGGACAAAAGCGGGGTTCGTCTTGGACCTATAGGTAGAACTTTTAGACCACCTTTGGATGTAGGAAGTGAGTAGGCGCCCTAGATCATAATGCGTAATTCAATCGAAGGTTGGAGTTCTATTCGCTGCCTTTCCCGCTATACTTTCGCGGTAAGCCAAAGTTTCAGGGAGAACAACAAGCATGGATCCGATGTTCTTAAAGGACGTAGAAGCACACAAGGGCGAGGACAACTATACCCGCGCTATCGAGATGATGCGGCGTGCGGGATCTGAGTATCCCCAGATTCTGCACATGTTCTCTTACAAGATGAATGCGACTGTCCATCTGGAGCGCTTCACCCAGGAAATGCTGCGTGAGGCAGCGCCCTTGACTCCGGGATTCCGGGAATTGATTGCGGCTTACACGTCAAAGCTGAATCAGTGCCCATTTTGAACGAAGTCTCACGCCGCGGTCGCGGCGGAATTGTTAGGCAGCAAGGAACTTGTCGATAGCGTTCTTCATGATCTGGAGACGTCCATGCTATCCGACGCAGAAAAGGTTCTGATGCGGTTCGTGAAGAAGGTGAACCATGACTCTTACAATATCCAGCCTGCGGATATTCGGGTTCTTCACAATGCCGGGTTCACGGATGAAGCAATTTACTACGCCATCACGGTTTGCGCCTTGTTCAACTTCTACAACCGGTGGATCGACGCAAGCGGAGTGCATGCAATGAGCGATGAGGCTCATGCGGCGGGTGCGAAACGATCGGCAATTCATGGCTACTCACGCAGTTCACAACCCGCCCCGGCGCCTCCACAGAAGTAGTCGCGCGGCCGTCCTGGCGACAGCTTGCTGCGGCGTCTTTGTCAGCTTTGCCTCCATTGTTGTCTATACCTTCGGGGTGTTTCTCAAGCCTCTGGCTGAAAGCTTTCATTGGTCCAGAACAGAAGTATCGCTGGCCTTTACGGCGGCTGCACTAACTGTTGCTGCCTGTTCTCCCTTTATCGGGCGATTGCTGGATCGCTTCCCCGCTCGTCAGGTTGTGTTGCCCTGCACCATCATTTATGGCATTGCATTTGGGTCACTGGGTCTGCTTACTCCGCATTTATGGCATTTGTATTTAGTGTTCGTGATTGTGGGAATTGTTGGAAATGGCACGGCCCAACTTGGTTATGCACGCGTGGTCAGCGCGTGGTTTGATCAACAGCGCGGCCGCGCGCTCGCGGCCGTGATGGCGGGTTCCGGTTTGGGTTCCGTCGTTTTCCCCCCGGTGGCGCAAGCGCTCATTTCGACTTACGGCTGGCGCACGGCTTATGCGTTTCTGGGTGCGGTGATTCTCGCCGTTGCTGTACCAATGGCGACGCTTTTCCTTTATGAACCGGTGAATGGTGAAGCGAGGGCAGCGGCGGCGCCTAAAAGCGAGGGAGCGGGTAAGAGCGTATGGTCTATTCCCTTTGTGGGAATTTCTTTTGCCCTGCTGCTGTTTTCATTTGCCACTAATGGCCTGAATGCGCATTGGATGGCGATGCTGACAGATTCCGGTGTCACTGCGGAACGGGCCGCTTCCGTACTGTCTGTTGCCGGATTTTCCGCTCTCACCGGGAAGTTGGCGACCGGATATGTGCTGGATCGCTTTCGAGCTGGACGAGCGACAGGTGTGGTGCTTGGGCTAAGCACTCTCGGGTTTTTGTGTGTGCTGGTTGGGCATCCGTGGTGGATTCTTGTGTTGAGTGCTGTCTTGATCGGTGTGGGATTGGGGGCGGAGTCGGACGCCGTACCTTACCTGCTCACACGCTACTTTGGACTGTCGCATTTTAGCGAATTGTATGGCTACACGTGGTGTGTCTATGCTGTGGCTGGCGCCACCGGTCCGGCGGCAATGGGGTTGGTTTATGACCGTACCGGGTCCTACCAGTCGCTGCTGATCGTCTGCTTGGTTATGGTTGCTGCCGCTGCGTTTATTTTTGCGTTGCTTCCCGAGTACCGGGTTCGGTTTGAGAGGGTTGGTTAGCCACAACCGCCAGCGACTTAAACCTGCAGCGAGGCGATGTCAACTTTGGACTGGTAGCCTTCGACGATGACGATGCCGCTTTCGGTTACGTGATATTTCTTACTGTCGGCTTCCAGATCGTAGCCGATGGTGGCGTGTTCCGGCACCTTCACGTTCTTGTCGAGAATGGCTCGCTTTACTTTGGCGTGACGGCCGATGTCGCAGTTGTCGAAGATGATGGAATCTTCTACTACTGCTCCTGTGTGGACGCGTACGCCGCGTCCGAGTACGGAGCCCTTAACGCTGCCGCCTGACACGATGGAGCTGCCGGCGATGATGGAGTCGACCGCCACGCCGCGGCGGCCGTCTTCGTCGAAGACGAACTTGGCTGGTGCGTCAAAGTAACCGGCAGTGCGCAGAGGCCATTGACGGTTATAAAGGTTCAATTCGGGCGATACCGCGCGCAGATCCATGCTGGCTTCGTAGTAGGCATCGATGGTACCCACGTCCCGCCAATACTGCGGCGAGCCGATCGGGTCCCCGGGGATGACGTTGGTTTGGAAGTCGTAAGCGTACATGTCGGCGCGGCCGATGAGGGAGGGCAGAATGTCTTTGCCGAAATCGTGTGAGCTGTTGTTGTTGCGGCCATCTGCCAGCAGTTCACGGAGAAGCAGGTCTGTGGAGAAGACGTAATTGCCCATCGACGCGAATACGCGAGTGGGATCGTCCGGCATCGTAGGGGCGTCCACCTTTTTCTCGTGGAAGCCGCGGATGCGGGCATCGGAATTAATTTCTATAACGCCGAACTCCGAGGCGTATTGTTTTTCCACGGGAATGGCGGCGACGGTGACGCCGGCTTGCTTTTCTACGTGGTACTCAATCATCTGGCGGATGTTCATGCGGTAAATATGGTCGGCGCCGAAGATGGCGACCACGTGCGGATCGGCTTGCTGAATGAGGTTGATGTTCTGGTAAATAGCGTCCGCTGTGCCGCGATACCAATCTTCATTGGCGGAGCGCATCTGTGCGGGGACCGGGATGATGAAGTTGTTGCGGAGAAGGCCGCTCACCTCCCAGCCTTCCCGCAGATGCTGGAGCAATGACTGGCTCTTGAATTGAGTCAGTACGTAGATGGAATAGATTCCCGAATTGATCAGATTGCTGAGGACGAAATCGACAATCCGATAACGTCCGCCAAAGGGCACAGCGGGTTTGGCGCGCTCTTTGGTGAGCGGGTGAAGCCTGGTACCTTTCCCTCCTGCCAATACAAATGCGAGTACACGTAGTTGCATGTCGAGCGCCTCCGCCTTAGATGGATCTGACTTATATGACTTAGATGAATCTGAGCCTTACAACTTTGAAGTATATTCTGTGCTGTTAGAGACTCGAAGGAACAATCATGCCACGATGCCGGTCAGCTTGCATTCCATGCTAGAGCGAGTTCAACGAAGCTGCGGACGGCTACTCCGGAGGGTCCCTTTGCGAGCCATGGCTTAGAATCATCCAGCCAGGAAGTGGCGGCGATATCGAGGTGAACCCAGGGAGTGGGGTCCGCGAATTCACGCAGGAACCAGGCCGCGGTGATGGACCCCCCATAACGGCCGCCAATGTTGGGCAAGTCAGCGAATGCCGATTTCAGGTAGTCTTTGTATTCCTCATCCATCGGCATCTGCCAGGCCTTCTCGCCCGCGGTTCGGCACGCCGCCAGGAAACGGTTGAGAAACTCTTCGTTATTTGTGAACGCGCCGATATTGTGGTGGCCGAGCGCGACGCCGATAGCGCCGGTCAGTGTGGCGGCATCCACAATGTGAGTGGCGCCATTGCGGTTGGCATAGGTAATGGCGTCAGCCAGGATGAGGCGACCTTCCGCATCGGTATTCAGGACTTCAACAGTCTTACCGGCCATGGTCGTGACGATGTCGCCGGGGCGCATGGCGCGGCCGCTGACCATATTCTCAACGGTCGGTATGTAGCCGGTGACCCGCAGGCTGGGTTTCAACTGAGCGATGGCGGACATGGCGGCGATGACCGCGGCGGCGCCGGCCATATCATATTTCATGCGCTCCATGCCTTCGGATGTTTTCATGGAATTGCCGCCGGTATCGAACGTGACGCCTTTGCCGACGAGCGCCAGGTGCGCGCCGGTTGCCTCAGAAGCCGGCTGATACTTCATCACAATCAGGAACGGCGGATTGTCGCTGCCCTGGGCTACACCCAGCAGTGCGCCCATACCGAGATGCGCCATGGCGTCCCGGTCCAGGACTTCGAACGCGAGCCCATGAGTGGCGGCGGTTTCGCGGGCAGCCTCAGCGAGTTTTTCGGGGTTCAGCTGGTTGGCGGGTTCGTTGACCAGCTCCCGGGTGAGGTTTTGCGCCTCGGCGATGATGACGCCCTTTTGAAACGCGGCGCGGAGGGTGTCCGCGTCGGGGGTAATCAGCGTAAAGAGCTCAATCTTCTTCTCGTTCTTCTTGGGATCGGTCTTATATTTGTCGGCTTCCCAGTTGCCCAGCACTGCGCCTTCGGCGACGGCCGTGGCCAGATCCGCCGTCAGCTCCTCACCTGCCAAAGCGATGGAGTGAATGCCTTTTGGCCCCAGCGACCGCACCAGTGCGCCGGCCATGCGACGCGCTTCGACGGACGTAAAATTCTCCCGCTTGCCGCCTCCCACTACCACCAGACGCTTCGCCGCAAGACCCTGCGGCCGGTGAAGGACGGCGAACTCATACAGCTTTCCGGAGAACTCGCCGTTCTGGCGGACCTCATCCAGCCAGCCGTCTTGCCTGGCGGCGAGTGGCGCTTTGCCTCCTTCCGCAGTCTCATTCTCAAAGCAGACGAAAGCGAGCGCGTCCGCATTTACCTGTTCGTATGAACCAGTTTCTATGTTTAATTGCATGAACTTGGGGGTTGACTACTGACGGGCGCGCCGGGCCATGGCGGCTTTCGCCTCGTCCTGCATTTCTTTGGCGCGGGCGGATTCGCGCTTGTCGTGAAACTTTTTGCCTTTTCCGACGGCGATTTCGATCTTGATTTTGCCGGCCTTCAAATAAAGCTTGGTCGGGACAATGGTTAAGCCCTTCTCTCGCGTTTCCACCTGCAGCTTTTCAATTTCGGCGCGATGGAGCAGGAGCTTGCGCTTCCTGACCGGAGGATGGTTCATCTGGTTGCCGTGCGAGTATTCGCTAATGTGCGCATTCAGCAGCCAGGCCTCATTGCCGGAAACCTCTGCGTAGCTTTCCTTCAACTGGACTTTCCCGGATTTCGCGGCCTTGACCTCGGTTCCAGTCAGTACCAGGCCAGCCTCGTACCGGTCGTCAAGGTGGTAATTGTGACCGGCGGACCGGTTGTCACTCAAAATTTTAATGTCGGTTTTTTCCGCCACGTCTTCTCTCCTAGTTTCGCTTAACGCGGGGACGAGCTGCGAAATGCTGGCAGGGTGCGGCGCGAAAGCGGGTTTGGAGTACACGCTGAAAGTGCTGGAAACGTCAGATAGTTTGCGATCATAGATAAAATACTCAGAAAATTACCACTCAATTAAATAAGGTTGGGCGGCGTACTCATCACTGGTGCGCCTGGTGGAGATAGGCCAGGCGTGCGCGCAGTGCTAAAGGCTCGGGCGGTGATCCGCCGATAGAGCTAAGAGGACGCCGGCTAGCTTTGTCTGGAATATCGGATTACGTGAAGCTTTCAAAAACATTACAACCCTACGCCGCTCTTTTTTGCGTTTTTTCGCTGCTGGTTGCGCCCTTGAGTGCAAATACCCGGGCGGGCGACAAGCTATTCAAAAAAGGCCAAAAGGCGGAAGCGCAGCATGATTATGACGCGGCCTTGACTTTCTATGAGGAAGCGCTGGCAACGGATTCCTATGATCAGGGGTACATGCTGGCGGAACAGCGGGTTCGGTCCGTCGCCAGCAACGCTCACGTGGAAAACGGCAAGAAGCTTCTGCAACAGCAGAAGTTAAATGAGGCGCTGGTTCAGTTCAACAAGGCGTTAGTGACCGATCCCTCATCCATGATTGCCCTGCAAATGATTCAGCAGACAAATCAGATGATCAAGGAGCGGAATAAAGCGCCGGAAGGCACGGTGATTCTGACTCCTGCCGAGCAGTCCAGAGCGGACCTCGAAAAACGCATTAACGAATTGCAAGGGCCGCCAGTTCTCAAGCCGATCAACAATCAAATCAGCAGTTTGAAGATGAACAACCAGAGCGCGCGCGTGCTGTATGAGAGCGTGGGCAAGCTGGCTGGCATCAACGTTCTTTTTGATCCCGCCGGATTGGAAGGCAGTGGCGGCGGTGGTTTGGGCGGCGGTTCGTCACGCAACTTTAATCTGGATCTGACCAACGTCACGCTGGAAGAAGCGCTGAACTACGTGGGACTGGTGACGCATACCTTTTGGAAAGCGGTCAGCCACAACGCGATCTTTGTAACCAGCGAGAGCGAGCAAAAGAGGCAGGAATACCAGGATGAGGTGGTGCGCGTGTTCTATGTGCAAAACGCCAGCACCGCCAACGAATTCACCGAAATATTCAACGGTGTGCGCACGGGCGCGAAACTAACAACCGGCGTCTTTCAGGTAGCCAGCCAGAACGCGATCATTGCGCGCGGAAGCCCGGACACGATGGCGATTGTTGAAAAGCTGGTGCATGATCTGGATCGTCCCAAAGCCGAAGTCCTGGTGGACGTGATGATTATGGAGGTTTCCAAGTCCCACATCACAAATATCGGAGCGGCGATATCGGGGCAGGCAGCGTCGGGAGCGGTGACGGGCTTGGCATTTCCCATTAGTCCGGCCACATCTTCTACGACGACGACAACCGGGACCGGTACAGGGACCGGTACCGCAGCCACTACAACCGGAGGCAGCATACTGTTGTCTCGCGTTGGCCATCTGTCTACAAATCAGTTTTCTGTGGCTTTGCCCAGTGCATTGGTCGAGGCGTACCTGAGTGATTCTCATTCACGCCTGTTGAACAGGCCGGAGGTCCGGGTTACAGATGGCGGCAAAGCAACATTGAAAATCGGCAGCAAGATCCCTTATGTTTCGGGTTCATTGAACTCCGCCGTAGCCACGCCCGGTTCTATCCCTTACGCCACCACGCAGTTCCAACAGATTGACGTGGGTGTGAATATTGATCTGCAGCCGCATGTTAACGGCCCCAACGATGTAAGTATGCACATCAAGGTGGAGGTTTCGAGCGTCACTTCGACGGAGACCATCGGCGGGATTCAGCAGCCAATCATAGGACAGCGCGTGAATGAGGCGGATCTGCGCATGACCGATGGGGAAGCCAGCCTTTTAGGCGGCTTGACTCAGGATTCGAACAGCCTTTCGGTGGCCGGAATACCGGGCATTGCAAATGTGCCGTTGTTGGGTTATCTTTTTGGCACCAAGTCGAAAGACGTGGAAAAGTCTGACATTATCATCGCGATGATTCCGCATATTATTCGCGCCCCGGTTCTCAATGTGGATGACCAAGGCGTACTTGCGGGTACGGAACGAGTGGTGAAGGTGGACAGGCAACGCCCGGTTGATCAGCAGCAGCAAACGCCTGCCGCCCAGCCCCCCGCGCGGGTCAGCCCGCAAACGCCGGTGGGGCCGCAGGGTCTGCGCTTACCCGGGTCGCAGCCCCCGGGCTCACAACCCCCAGCGGATCAAGGCGCCCCCGGTCAGCCGCCGGTTCCGCCAGTGGCGCTGCCGCCTTTGGGCCGGACGCTGGATCTGCCCCCGGGTACTGCTCCTGGGCAAGTGTCCGCTTCCACCAATTCACCTGCACCGGTACCCACGACCCCGGTTGTCGACCCGCGCAACCGATCACCCAGGAGAAACGAAAATCCGATTCAGCTTTATGTGACTCCGAAGCCAGACACGGAGAACACTACGACACCGCCTGGTGATGCCCCAACACCGCCTACCAATAACCAGGCGTTTGCAAACAAGCATGTGGATAAGAAGAGCGCTGGGCCACTGCCGGACGAGTCTGACGCGCCGGTGCTGACCACCGAAGTTGTTACCGAAAGCCCGCAGGCGGCTCAACCTCAAAATCACCAATAAAATGAAAGGAGTGGTAGAGCCGTTGATACCCTTACCCATTTCGGAAAAGCGACGCCGCAGCCAGGCCGGCTTGACCTTGGTGGAACTGATTGTTGCTTTCAGTATTTTGCTGATTCTGAGCACGATGGCGGTTCCGCTAGCTCGCTATCAGGTGCGGCGTCAGCGTGAGAGGGAGCTGCTTTACGACTTGCGAGACATGCGCGACGCGATCAACCGGTACAAAGACATGTGCGACGGCGGGAAGATCCAGGCGGGCGATAACGACACGTATTGCTATCCCAAGAGCCTGAAGGTGATGGTGGAGGGAGTGCCCATGCAAAACACTATCAGCGGCAATGGACAATCCGGAAAAATGAAATTCCTGCGGCGCATTCCAATCGACCCGTTTACGGGCGACACGGAATGGGGCATGCGCAGCATGCAGGACGACCCCACATCGAACTCCTGGGGCGGACAGAATGTTTTCGACGTGTTTTCGAAGACCAATGATAAGGCCAGCGATGGCAAACCGTATTCGGAATGGTAGACCGCGATGACATGGAATAGTCAGTTACATACCCGCCGCCGCTTATTGCAAAGAGGCTTCACCCTGATTGAGTTGATGGTGGTGATGGCCATCATTTCGGTCATGATCGCCATCGCCGTTCCCATCTATCAGAAGTCCATCATTCGCGCCAAAGAAAGCGTGCTGCGGAGCAATCTTTTCACAATTCGCAACATGATTGACGAATATACGGTGGACAAGCAGAAGGCGCCCGAGAGTTTGCAGGATCTGGTGACGGAGGGTTATTTGCGGCAGATCCCGCAGGATCCGATGACCGGCAATTCCGACGGCTGGAAAATCATCATGGAAGACACGCCGGTGGGGGGAAGCAACAGTTCGCCGGGTGTTTTCGATGTACGCAGCAGCTCCGATAAGAAGAGCCTGGACGGCACCCAATATTCAGATTGGTAACATAGAATCTGCGCGTCAAATCAGGCAGATCCCCGATCGTCTAATGGTAGGACAGCGGCCTTTGGAGCCGTGAATCGTGGTTCGAATCCATGTCGGGGAGCCAAACATTAGATTCAATAATTTAGAGGCGCAGTGAGTCTTTATTGCGCGGATTTTGTATTTTGGCGGTTTTTGGATCCACAGACCCTATTGAATCTCCAAGACTGCTCTTGATCTTGACCTGAGCCTCATAACCTGCCGCCGTAGCACGGATCTTTAATTGCAGTCGTTGCCCCTGCCTGGGATTGTAAACCAGAGCAGGCCGAAAGCAGACCAGGCAGAAATTGCCTTGGCGCCGTACGCTCGGATAACAAATGCCATTGGACTTTCCCTCTAAAAGGGTTCTGGCTAGGTGTTGCGATTTTTGATAGCACTCAGGAACCGGATCAGGCTTCAGGTAATCCGCGAATTTCTCCGGCGGTCGCAAGGAATGGTAGGCGGAGCGGAAATCGGCTAACCAGTCGTCGTAACTGGTCGAATCTTCATCGGGACGCCCATAGCGGAGCTCGGGTACGACTATTTCCGCCAGCCGCCGCGCCTTGTGGTAACTCACCTCTGCCAAGGAGGTTTCGAGTTCATCGGCGGCATACCAGGCTCCCCGGGTACTGTCGTTAAAGCGAGAGCCTGCTTCGTTGGTGTGAGTAAAAGCTGCATTGACGATATGGGCATTCGGGATACCATACACCAGCTCGAAAGTGCTGATCCCCGGAAGACCCTGCTGTTCGCCCTGAATGCGGTCATTGGTGGCTCCGTCCAGCAGGACGAGGTCAGCTACCATCTGCTCGCTGTCCGAGACTTCTTCGAGCACAGTTCCGCTTCTGCTGAAGCGGGAAGGGATGAGCCGGTGGAAGCCTTGGAAATCAAGTCTGGAGACGGGCGGGGTCAACGTCCACCGCGCCAACTATCCAACATCCGCCGAATCTGCAGCATTCCTGGCTGGCCGTTTCGCACCATATACTCGATTGGCGCCTGTCCGCTAAACAGCGAGCCGCGGTTTGCCAGCGTGACCCATCGATCCGCCCACGGCTTACCGAAATAGATCTGGAGAGCTTTGAAAATTCCGATCACCAGCGAGATACGCATCAGTGAATCCTGGTCCAGTTTCTTGCCGCTCGGCTCGGTCTTCCAGGCGTGATAGGTGGAGGAGGCAATACCGCCCAGGAGTCCGCGTGCCTGAGATTCGGTCAATTTCCATCGGTCTGCAATGTTGACAAAGGCCTTGATGGCGCTGGTGCTCAGTCGCTCGCGGACCGCAGCATTTGCCAGGTTTGGTGCTTCATCGAAGGAATAGCCGGCCACTACCGGTGGGCTGAGCATTGTAGACAAGCTTGAGTCTCGATTCCGAATACTATTCTCCTCGATTTCGGCAATTAGCGCAAACGCTTTCTTCTTGGCATTTAAAATCCGGATGCCTGCTGTAACCTTCTTTGAGAACGCGGGTATTTCTGATTGGAGCCGCTTGGAAACACAAACTGACAGCGAGCTGATGCTACTGATTCAAGCGGGCGACACGAGCCAGCTCGCGCATTTGTTCGAACGTCACCATCTGGCGCTCTTTCGGTATCTGTATCAACTCACGCGAGACCGGACGCTGAGCGAGGACCTGACGCAGGAGGTATTCTTACGCGCCTTGAAATACGCCGCAACGTATAACGCGGCGTTTGGATTTCGAAGCTGGCTATTTGGAATGGGCAGGAACGCCTGCTATGACGCGCGGCATAAGGTGAGGGGTGAAGTGGCTGAAGTGGATATGAAAGAATTTCGGAGTTCAGAGCCGATGCCTGAAGAGCAGGTTGCCCGGCGGCAGCACGCGCGCCTGCTTCACCAGGCTTTGCAGGCGCTGCCGCGGGAAAAGCGAGAGGTATTGGAACTCAGCCGTTTTCAGGAGATGCGCTACGAAGAGATAGCAGCGGTGATGAAATGTGAAGTCGGCACTGTGAAAGTACGTGTGTTTCGGGCATTGAAAGAGCTGCGTGAGAAATTTTTAGAACTACGCGCGAGGCAAGTGGCATGAGCGATAACAACCTGTTCGAACGCGATTTGGCGAGTTTGGCCGGCGATGAGGCCGAGGCCCGGAGTCTGCGTGAAATCTGGCAGGATCTCGGTGATCTCCCCGTGCCTGAGCCCAGTGCCGCTTTGCGAGCCCAGTTTTACCAAAGGCTAAACGCATTAAGTAAGCGGGCCGGCAAACCTCAACCCGCATGGCGAATGATGTATCAAGTGGCAGCCGGGATTGCGCTTTTCGCGCTGGGCCTGAGTGTTGGCCGTTTCAACGCTCAAAAGACAGAACGGCCGGAGATTGCTCAGTTACAGAATCAAATGGAAGGGCTGCGCCAAACTGTCGCAATCTCATTGATGGAGAAGCCGTCGGCCAGTTCTCGCTTGCAGGGCGTAGAGTGGAGCGGGCAGGTTGATCGGCCGGACCAGGATTTGCTGACCGCTCTTTTGACAACGCTTAATCAGGATCAAAACACCAATGTCCGGCTGGCGGCGCTGGATGCTTTGGAGAAATTTACTTCCGATGCGGGGGTACGCAAGGGACTGGAGCAATCCATTACCACGCAGCAATCGCCGCTGGTTCAGATTGCGCTGATTGACGCATTGGTACACATCCGCGATAGCGGGGCGACTCCTGAATTTAAACAGCTTTCCGGCAACCACGCCGTGAATGCGGTTGTTCGCCAACGCGCGCAGTGGGCTATTGACAAGCTAAGTTCCGAATAAAAGATTAGAGGAGAAAACAAATGAAACGCGCGCTTTTGGCGTGCCTGGCCCTGGTGTGTCTCGACCTGGTATGCATGGCCAAAGATCATCATGGCGATTGGCCGGTTCGAGACCAGGAAACCATTCAAAAGACGCTGTCGCTCACACAGGCTCCCATGCGACTGGTGATCGACAACGTTGATGGTTATGTTCATGTTCGGGGCGTGAGTGGCTCGGAGGTTCGCATTACTGCACATAAGACCATTCGTGCGGAAACGGATGCGGACCTTCAGCAAGCTCGCTCTGAAGTCAAACTCGATATCACAGAAAAGCCGGGAACCGTGTCTGCTTATTACGATGCACCCTGGCGTTGCAATGGGGATCACTCCGGCTGCCACGATAACCAGCGCCGCTTCTATAACGTAAGCTACGACATTGACGTTGAGACGCCCGCGGGTGCGCGGCTTGTTCTCTCAGCCGTCAATGGCGGCGATATTCAAGTCGATGGGACGAATGGAGACTTCGATGTGAACGATATCAATGGGGGAATTCATATGAATGGTGTGGCGGGTTCCGGGTCCGTACACACCATCAATGGCCCGGTACAGGTTCACTTTGCGAAAAATCCGGCAGCGCCTTGCTCCTTCAAGAGCATTAACGGCGGGCTGGATGTCTGGCTTCAGGAACCACTCTCAGCGGATTTTCTTTTCAAGACCTTCAATGGTCAGGTTTACTCCGATTTCGATGTGTCGGCTCGCGCGGTGCCGGTATCCGGCACCACAGAGAATAAGGACGGCAAATTCGTCTACCACAGCAACCGGCTCAGCGGAGCTCGCGTCGGCAATGGCGGTCCTGAACTGAGCTTCGACACTTTGAATGGATCTATTCGACTGCACCGCGCTCGGTAAAGGACAAAGAACATGTATAAGGTTTTAATAGCTCTGCTCGTTGTCAGCTCTGGGAGCATCGTCTACGCGTTCGAAGCCGATGCCGGATCGATAGTGGTTCCACTCCACGATCCATCGAAGGCGCCGACGATCCACGCACATCTGATGATGGGCGGCATCATGATTCGCGGCGAGGATCGGAAAGATGTTGCCGTTGAGAGTCACACGCGCTTTCGGGAAGACGGCCACGAAAGGGAAGAGCCGCGGGCGGATGGCATGAAGCGTCTGGATCTCTACGGCTCGAATGGCCTGGATATTCGAGAAGAAAACAACGTCATCACCATCAAAACCGACGTTTTTAATAAGGGCGGCGATCTGGTGATTCTCGTCCCCCGCCGGTCTTCGCTGCAACTGAAATGCATGAACGGCGGCGACATTCGTGTGGAAGATGTAGACGGCGAGATTGAAGCAGATAATTTGAACGGCGCCATTGAGTTGAAGAATGTATCGGGCGCAGTGGTGGCTCATTCGCTGAATGGAGCGGTGAGTGTGGACTTATCGAGCGTTGATCCTGCCAAGCCGATGTCATTCAGTACATTGAACGGCAATATCGACGTGACGCTGCCCGCCGCGATCAAAGCGAGTGTTTCTCTGAAGACTGACAACGGCGAGATTTTGAGCGATTTCGATGTGAAGCTTGAATCAAAGGCGCCTGCGGTGGAAAAATCCCGCGAGCCGGATGGTTCGTTTCATGTGCGATTAGATAAAACGCTGCATGGCTCCATCAACGGCGGCGGCCCTGAATATTCGTTCCGCTCATTCAATGGTCAGATCATGATTCACAAAAGGAAATAGACACGAATGTTTCTGCTGCAGGATATTCAATTTGCGCTGCGTACGTTCCGCAAGGCTCCCCTGTTTGTCTTTGTCGCGGTGCTATCGCTGGCCTTCGGCATCGGCGCGAATACGGCCATATTCTCCCTGACTGATCAGATCTTGCTCCGATCGCTGCCGGTTCTGCATCCCGAGCAGTTGGTCTACTTCAGCGCAAAGGGGCAGCATTATGGCAACAATCAAGGCTGGAGCCGGATTTCCTATCCGATGTATCAGGACTTCCGCGACCATAACACGGTCTTTGACGGTATGTTCTGCCTTCGTGAAGTGGATCTTAGCCTGGCTTACAGCGGGCGGACTGAACGAGTTTCGGGAGAGTTGGTGTCGGGCAACTACTTCCCGGTACTTGGCGTGACCGCGGCCCTGGGCCGTCTATTCACGGCCAGTGACGATCTTCACCCTAAGACTCATCCAGTTGCCGTTCTGAGTTACGGCTACTGGCAAAGCCGCTTCGGAGGGAGCCCGGCCGTTATCGGGCGCAAGATCAACCTGAACGGATATCCGTTTACCATCATCGGAGTTGCTCCGCAACGCTTCGCTGGTACTGACCCTGGCTTTGCGCCTCAAGTGCGTATTCCCATGATGATGGCGCCGATCATAGGCTACAACCTGGGCGACCGAAGATCGCGCTGGGCGACGGCATTTGGAAGACTCAAGCCGGGTGTTTCCGTCGATGGCGCCAAGGCAGCAATTCAACCGTTTTTTCACCAGATTCTTCGCATGGAAGTGCAACAGAAGGAGTTTGCGAAGGCCTCACCTTACATGAAGCATGCGTTCCTTCAGATGTCTATGGATGTGGTGCCGGCGGCGAATGGACGCTCGCAACTGCGGCGCGAATTTTCTAATCCACTGCTGGTGCTGATGGCAACTGTCATGCTCGTGCTACTGATCGCTTGCGCGAATGTGGCAAATCTGCTGATTGCGCGAGCCACATTCAGGCAGAAGGAGATTGCTGTTCGGCTGGCGCTCGGGTCCAGCCGTTTGCGCATTATTCGCCAACTGTTGGTTGAGAGCATCCTGCTTTCGCTTGCGGGCGGAGCCTTAGGTTTAGGACTAGCACTTGGGGCCGACAGAGTCTTGCTTCAGTTTCTCCCGCCAACGGCTGCGCCGCTGGCTATCTCGGCAACCCCCGATTGGCGGATTCTGGCCTTCACGATGGCCGTATCTTTGCTGACGGGCATCCTGTTCGGCCTCGTGCCCGCCCTTCAATCCACACGCTCAGACGTGGCAGGAACATTGAAAGAGAACGCGGGCGCGGTTGTGGGCGGTGCTTCTGCCGCAGTGAGAAAGGTTCTGGTGACGGGGCAGATTGCCTTATCCCTGTTGCTCCTGATTGCGGCCAGCCTATTTATTCGCAGCCTTCAGAATTTGAAGAACGTTGATCCAGGTTTCCACACAGACAACCTGCTCTCTTTTAAGGTCGATGCGCCCCAGAACGGTTACAAAGTCGATCGGGCAAAGACGTTCTATCGAACGCTGAGCGACAGCTTAAATAATATGCCGGGCGTCGATAGCGCCGGAGTAGCGGTGGTGCCGGTTCTGGAGCAAGATGAATGGGATTCCTGGGTGACCATCGACTCGTATTCACCTAAAACAGGCGAATTGCCGGACCCGCATATGAACTATGTTTCGCCGGGCTACTTCAAAACGATGCAGATTCCTTTGCTCGCCGGGCGCGACTTTCGGGCGAGCGACATCTTGGGGACCGATAAGGTCTGTATCGTCAATGCATCTTTTGCCAAAAAGTATTTCGGGACTGTGAATGCAATCGGCCACAAGGTTGGAATGGGTAATGATCCGGGCACTAAGACCGACATCACAATCGTGGGAGTGTCGCGCGACACCAAATATGAAAGCCTGCGTGATGAAGTGCCGCTTGAGATGATTGCGCCCTATCAGCAACTGGATTTCGCAACCGAAATGACGGCCTATGTGCGCACCACCCGAAAACCGGAGGAAATGTTCTCCAGCATACAAAAGCGCATGCGCGATCTGGACCCTAACCTGCCGGTCTATGAGATGGTGACCCTGGAGCATCAAACCGAGAATTCACTAGTGACGGAGCGCCTAGTTGCTACCTTGTCCAGCGGATTCGGGTTTCTCTCCACCGGACTGGCAGCAATTGGTCTCTATGGAATGCTCGCCTATACGGTGGCGCGGCGAACACGAGAGATCGGCATTCGCATGGCAATCGGAGCGGCCCGGACAGATGTTCTGTGGTTGGTGATGCGCGAAGTCCTGCTGTTTCTGGTCATCGGCGTCGCCTTCGCTCTTCCCTCGGCCTGGATTCTAAGCAAATATGTTCAGTCCGAACTTTATGGCGTCACCCCGAACGATCCTACGTCTATAGCAATAGCCGTTGCGGCAATTGCGATCGTGGCGCTACTTTCGGGTTACTTACCGGCGCAGCGGGCCACACGCGTCGATCCTATGTTGGCGTTGCGATACGAGTGATATTCACGGGGGCCAGGTTTGCGTTCCGGTCTTAGGAGGAACCGGCGTCCGTTTCAACCTGAACTCGCACCGGTCTTTGGCTCTATGGCGCTTTGACCGGGCCCAGCGGACTCGGAGCACAGGATGACGTTTCACGAGTATCGCTGATCGCCGCTATCTTCCAACCCCCAGCCGTTTTCAACATCTGAAATGCGTCTATTCCACAGTGGCTAAACTTCCCATTTAGATGAAAGTCGTAACTCGCCCAAACGATGGCTAGGCCACCGTGTTCCAGGACTTGAGGATTCCAGATTCGCTCCAGCCAGTGATCCTTGCTTACGCCGATGTGCTCTGCGAATTTTTCAAATGGAGTAACTGATGCTTTGCCCTCCGCATTCATTGACGAAAGAGTGGCGCCCGGTATGAAAAGGGAGCTTGCCAACCCGCCATCGTGCGATTCCATCGCGTCGAACAGCTTTTGAGCGACAGCGAGCGGAGAGGTTTGCTCAGCCGGCCAGGCGAGTGAAGCAGACAATATGGAGAGTAAGCACAATAAGCACACGTGGCTAGTTTAGAACGTTTCGAAAACTTCGCGGTAGACTTACCTTGCAAATCCATTCAAGGCATTAAACATGAAAGTCCTTTTTATAACCGCCTGTTCTCTCCTCTTTCTGACATCCATTGCCAGCGCACAGCGCAGTCCCGCTATGACTGCGACCGGTACGATTGGTGGCAAAACGCTGACCATCAAGTATGGAGCGCCGTCTATCCGAGCACGGAAGATGTTCGGCGATGGAGGCCGCATCTCGCAGGACCCGAACTATCCCGTGTGGCGCGCCGGCGCTGACTCCGCCACCGCCTTTCACACTGACGCCGATCTCACGATTGGCGACGTGTCCGTGCCCAAAGGCGACTACACTCTGTACGTCCTGGTCGGCAATCCAGACGCCTGGCAGTTGATTATCAACAAGCAAACCGGGCAGTGGGGTTTAGAGTATAACCAGTCGCAGGATCTGGGGCGCGTCCCCATGCACATGAGTAAGCCATCTTCCCCTGTTGAACAACTCAAGTACTTGATCTCGAGCGATGGCGCCAAGTCGGGCAAAATTCAGATGGAGTGGGATGACCACATCGCGTCTGTTCCCGTTAAGGTGAAATAACGTTACGCCCTTTCAGGAAACTCTGCCTCTTTTCCCCGAGCCGGAGCCGGAAACCAAACTGGTCCTGGCGCCTCGCCTTCGGATGCTCGCACAACAGAACATCTTTATCGGGACCAGCTCCTGGAAGTATGCAGGGTGGCTGGGTGAAATATACTCGCCTTCGCGCTATCCCAACCAGAAGCGCTTTGAGGCGGAATGCCTGAAAGAATATGCCGAGACCTTTCCGGTGGTTTGCGGCGATTTTGCGTTCTATCAATTTCCCAGTCCGGAATTCTGGCAAAAGCTATTCGCGCAAGTGCCGAAAGGCTTTCTATTCGCGTTGAAGGCGCCGGAAGAGATCACCCGGCCCAGGTTCCCATCTCATCCGAGGTATGGACCGAAAGCCGGTCTGGCAAACCTTAGCTTTTTAGATGGCGAACAGTTCAAAGCTTTATTCCTGGATCTGTTGGCACCCTACGCCGCGTTCATTCCGGTGATCATTTTTGAGTTCGGCGCCATTCCCCGCAACATATTTGCGAACGCGTCAGAGTTCGCGGCCGCGTTGAATCCGTTCCTCGGAGCTCTGCCAAAGACCTTTCGCTACGCGGTTGAGGTCCGTAATCCTGAGTTCCTGGACGAGAGTTACTTCAGCATTCTGCGCGAGCACTGTGTAGCCCACGTATTCAATGCCTGGACCCAGATGTCTCTGAAAGATCAGGTCCAAGATAGCGGGAGCTATACCTCGAATTTCACTGTGACGCGCGCACTATTAACACCCGGTCGCACCTATGAAGAAGCCGTGCAGAGCTTTTCACCTTATAACTCGATTAAAGAACCAAACAAAGAAGTTAGGGACGCACTCAGACAAATATTGGTGCGTGCAAAAATGCGGTCCGAGCCTACCTATATCTTCGTCAATAATCGCTTAGAAGGCTTTGCCCCTGGAACGATTATGGCTGTCACCGAAGAGCCTTAGACTCGCGCGAACTGATATCGCCCTAATGAAGTGTGTACTGCTTGACCACGGCGCCCAGCAGCATGAATTCGTCGAAATCATTCGCCTTTCGGAAGTATCCGCTGGCGCCGAGGCGTTCTGCCAGTTCCCGGTCTTTGGCTGAGTCGGATGAGGTAACAACAATGATGGGAACACTCTGACAGCTGCCTGAGGCTCTCATCCGTTCAAGCAGGGCATGGCCGCTGGCTTTTGGCAGATTCAAGTCCAAAAGCACAATGTCAGGGCATGCGCGCTCTCCTTTGTCAATGGACTCAATGTGGAGAAGCATGCGCTCGCCATCTTGCTGCACTGTCAGCTCGAACTCGAAGCCGCCGCCCTTGAGCGCTTCCCGGATTAACAGCACATCGCCGGGATTGTCTTCCGCGAGCAGAACATTAACCATTTGTTTGGTTTCCACTAGGTCACGCCTGGGAGCGTGAAACTAAAGGTACATCCTTTCCCTTCGCCCTCTGAGTCAACCCAGATGTGTCCGCCATAGCGCTCCACAATCTTCTGACAGATTGCGAGGCCAATACCCGTACCCTCATACTGACTGTTGCCATGCAGTCTCTTGAACAAGCCAAACACTTGCTTCGTATACTGCGGGGCGATTCCAATTCCGTTATCCCGCACACTCAATTGCCAGAGCTTCTGATCGCGCACCGCAGAAATGTAAACATGCGGTTTGAGTGCGCTCCGGTACTTCAGCGCGTTACCTATAAGATTCTGCAGCAATTGAAGCAGGTGAACTTCTTTTATTGCCAGAACCGGGAGCGTGCCAGAACTTTCAACTTTAGCGCCGCTTTCGTTTATAGACTGGCGAAGATTGTTTACTGCATCTTGTAAGACCAGATTGACATCCGCGCCATTAACCTCTTCATGTTCTCCTGAAACCACCTGCGTGTAATCTAGTAAATCTTTCAGTAGTAGTTCCATCCGGCGTGCTCCTTGGACCATATAGCCGAGATATTCGGCTCCTGTTCCGTCCAACAGCGTCTGATACTTTCGCTGCATCATCTGGCTGTAAAGAGCTACCATGCGAAGCGGCTCCTGCAAGTCGTGCGAGGCCGAGTAGGCAAATTGATTCAGATCTTCATTGGCCCGGCGCAGTTCGAGGTTCGATCTGCGAAGCGTTTCCTGCGTCCGTTGGGCCTCAGCAAACAGACGCGCATTATCCAGCGCGATGGCGGCCTGTGCAGCAATGCCCTCCGCCAGTTTCACGTGCAGTTCTTCGAAGGCGCCGGCTTCCCTGCTGCCAAAAATCAGTGCGCCCAGCGATATGCCGGCGCGCGAGATTACCGGTACGGCAAGGTAACTCAGGACTATGGAACCGCCTTCAAGCTGTGAATCAACCGGGCGCGCAATTGCCAAGTTTTCCAAAACCGTGAACTGGCCAAGATCCTGACTTGGTGGCAAACCTAATTGATCAAGCTCTGCCCTGGAAATTCCCGAGAGCGCCCAATCTCCGGTCTTTTGGGCCGCCGCAACCTGTTGAAATGCCCCGAACTGCGCCCCCGTTAACTGAGTGGCAAGGTCAATAATTTTTTGCGCCAACAGGGCCGAATCCATTTCCGCCAGGAGCATGGGGCCAACGCGATTCAAGAGTTCTGCTAACCGGCGGGCGCGCTGTTCCCGCGATAATAACTCGCGGCGCTCTTCTGAAATTCGTTTTTGATCTTCAATGTCCGTACAGGATCCAAACCACTTCTGCACGCGTCCCTGCTCATCCTCGACAGGCAATCCCCGAGTCTTAAACCACCGGTATTGGCCATCGTGACGGCGAAGTCTGTACTCCAAATCGTACTGACTGCCACTTTGATAGGCAGCCTGCCAGGCGGCGCTGGTCCGGTTGCGATCATCGGGGTGGACCAGACTCACCCATGCAAGCCCGAGTTGCTGCTGCTCGGGTACCCCGGTGTACTCCAACCACTGGCGACTTAAGTAATCGCAATTCCCGTCCGGCGTGCAGGTCCAGACCAGTTGTGGCAAAGACTCTGCAAGCTTTCGGTATCGCTGCTCACTTTCGCGCAAGGCTCGCACTGCTTCGAGCTCGGCTTCCAGGCGCACACGGAGTTGATATTGATGCTCCCTGGCGCGAAGGCCCATACGAAAGGCGCTCACTAGCGTCTCGCCTCGCAGCGGGCGTTCCAGAAGTGTTACGTTGCCCAGAGGCTCCAGTTGCTTCAGACGCAGCCTGTGCTCAAACTCGTTTTCATGGGTCAGCACAAAAACCGGAAGGTCAGACCATGGCTCTTGACCATGGACGCATTCGGTCAGCAGGCGCATGGCTTCGGGCTCCAGGGCTTCGTCGGCCACCAATATAGCGCCGACGCCTGCATGGACTCCGACGCATAGTGTAGCGATGTCCGGACAAGCTTCGGCTTGAATTTGAGCCTGAGTCAAAACCCGCGTCAGGAGTGCCGCATCACGGCCAAAGGGCGCCACTATCAGCACCCTATGGGACGTATCGTCAGAACTTTGTATGCTCACTCATGGCTCCGTCCAAAACTGCTGAAGAACCTGTGTAAGTAGGAATGCCAGTAAGAATGCCGCGAAACTCCCGAAGTGGTTCTCCAACGTTGAAAGTACCATCTACGAAACGTAACTCGCGAATGCTGGATTCATGGTGTCCCATGCGCATTTTGAGAATCGAGATTGCTTTTCTGACTTCTCCGTAGGCCTCAAAATAATTGAGGATCATCACGTTGTCCGCCAGGTAACTCAGGTCCACACCCTCCGGGCTATGCGGCGCCACCACGCCCGATTGCGAAAGCACCAGGAATGTTAAAACGCCGCGCTGGTTAAGGTACATGCAGAGTTCGTGCATCTGCAATAGCAAGCGTTCTTCGCCTGTCATTGCGTTCAGGAACCCGTTTACGGTGTCGATCGCTACTATCTTGGTACCGTCCTTTTCGACCGCATCTCGCACATGAGCAACAAACTGTCCAGGCGATACTTCGGCTGGGTCAAACTGTTTAACTTCCAGCATCCCCGACTCTATTAGGGGCTCCAAGTCCATGCCTAGCGCCTTAGAGCGCACCATTGTAGTCACGATTGCTTCATCGAATTGATAGAGAGCCGCCCGATGCCCGGCCATGGCCGCCTGGTAAGCGTACTTGGTGACGATGGTCGACTTACCACAGCCGGCTGGACCCTTGATCACTGTGGCCGTGCCCATATGTAGGCCGCCGCCAGATAGATTGTCGAGCTCAACCATACCGCTAAGCGCCAGTCCCTCGGCTGCTCCACGGCGATGTTCGCTTGCAACCAACCTCGGGTAAACTTCCAATCCTCCGCACTCGATGGTGTAGTCGTGAAATCCCTCGCGAAAGCTGGACCCGCGCAGTTTGGCGATTCTTAAACGGCGGCGTTCCACACCATAATCGCGTTCCAGCCGCTCCAGGGAAAGCACTCCGTGGGCAATGCTTTGCAGCTGGGAATCTTCCTGGTCTCGCTGCGGTTCATCCAGCATCAGCACCGTCGTGCTTCTATTCAGAAAAAAGTGCTTCAACGCCAGTACCTGCCGGCGGTACCGCAAAGTGTCGCGGGCAAGAATGCGGATCTCGGAAAGCGAGTCGAACACCAGACGCGTGGGTCGAATTTCTTCAACCTTGTCGAGAATGGTCTGGACAGTGTCTTGGAACTCGACTTCTGCCGGATACAGAGCAGAATATTCGTTCTCTTTCCTAAGGCTTTCTTCGGTTGGCGCGTATTGATGTATCTGTATGCCGTCGAGCTGCATGCCATGAGAGGCGGCCACTGCTTGGAGTTCCGCCTCGGATTCCGCAAGCGTTACATACAGAACTCGCTCGCCTAATCGCGCGCCCTCCAGCAGGAATTGAAGCGCCAGAGTGGTCTTTCCGGACCCGGGAGAGCCCTCCACAAGATACAGATGGTTAGAAGGCCACCCGCCGAGCAGAATGTCGTCGAGACCGGCAATGCCGGTCGAGATCCTGGCAACGGTGAAAACCGCTGGTGAATTCATGATATTTTTCACGCCTTTTCTTAGATGTTCGAGAGGGAAATCGGTGACGTTCGACTCACTTACAAGAGAAATGGCGCACGATTCGGCCTGTCGCTACGATGGCGTTATGCCCGCTAATGATCCGATGCAAGTTCTAGCCGCCGCCGTGACGCCGGTTGTGCTGGTTTCAGCTACGGCGATTCTGATCGGCGGAGTCAACGCCCGCTATATCGCTATCGCCGACAAGATGCGTGCGCTTGCACAGGAATTTCGGTCCACCGGTACTAATCCTTCGCGCCGGGCAGTCATAGTGTCACAAATGACGACATTCCGAAGTCGAATTCAATTAGTAGCGTGGGCTGAACGAGTACTGTACGCTGCCGTTGCCTCCTTCATTCTGGTGGCATTGTTGATCAGCGGCACCGCGTGGCGAAAAATGCTCGAGTCAATAACCCTACCGCTGTTCGCGCTTGGAATAGCGCTGCTTTTTGTGGCCATCGTCTGCCAGATTATGGAGTTGCAAATGTCGAATCGGACACTCAACCTCGAGATTAAGGATGTTGTCGCCGATTGATAGATCAGATGGCGGGCCTTTCAATTGAAAGTAGTTCGGGAACTCAATCAACGCCCTTTGCGTCGCATCCCGAAAAATCAAGTGCGGTGTCCAGTGTTGCGGATATTACTTCCCTAATGCTCTCTGAGGTGGCTCCGTCTGACGTCATTGAATTGACCAAGCTCCTCAACCCGATTCTTGACCCGTCCGGCAGGGAGCTTCTGGATGTCTTGTTCAAGCGTGCCATAGAGGCTGTGCTAAGCGGAAATCCGGAACGCGCTGTCGGGTATTTGGCTGACTATGCCACTCGGAATCCGGACGGGGCGCAGACCCTGTCCTCACGCCCGGAACTTGCGCCTATCCGGAACCAGATTGATTCAATGGTTAGCCGCATGACGGTGGTGGCCAAGATGACAGCGGAGGAGCAATTATCGCGCGCCGAATGGTGGGTAACTCAGAATCCTAAGCCGCTTTCCAACTGGAATACGAATCCGGTTGTGATCCTCAAAGTCGCTCAACGGGTCTTTGAAGCCGGTGGATACGCTAACTATTCACGAGCCATTGAATTAGCCCGTACGGCGATGGCTGATGTTCCCGAAACGGCTCGGGCCACGCAGGTCATGGCAGCGTCAGCATCCGCCGGTTACGGAGCGCCGGCGGGGAAGTCTAGCAATCTTCTAGCTTCCGCAATACCTGAAGCCAGCACTGCCGGACGGGGCTACTCCAAAACCTCTCTAGCGACTTTGGGGCCGCCGGCACGGGAGCTGGCGGAGAATCTGCGCGTCTTCCAGAAGATTGGCAGAGACGCGTTCGAACAAATGTGGGAGCATGCTCCGCTACTTCTAGTTCTGATGATGTGGTCCTGCCTCAGCGCGTGTACCGGCTGCATTTTTGCTTTGGCCACACGCATTTCACCAGATCAATTGCTCGCTAATGCCGGCCGGGGCGTACTCGATGTCTGGTTCTTTGGGGTTTTCGCTTTAGTTGGTTTGGGTCTCTACCGGCGAATCCGCAAACGATGAGTAGGCCAAGCTGCTCTCGCGGCGGCTACTGCATCCCAGAAGTACAAACGCGCTCAAAAACAAGGGGACCGTGATCAGCCAAACCACCTGGACATACCAGCCTTTATCGCCTAACCAACCGATAACAGGCGAGATCACGGTTTGCATAAGCCCGAATGCGAAGGTCAAGGCGGCGATAGCCACTCCCGCATGCTCAGCGCCGAAGATGTCCAGTGGCAGTGCGTAAATGTTGACACTGCCCGCCAGGCAAAAGAAGAAACTGAGGGAAATGATGGTCGTAGCGACGCCGGGGCTGGTCGCAAATGGCAGAACCAGAGTGGCCAGTGCTCCAAACGCGCTCACCCAGATAGCCCGCCTGCGGGCAGCGACCGAATCCATTCGCTGATTGATCCAGTGCATAGAAAGCCAACCGCCGAAGAACCCGCCGAAGGTTGAAACGAGTGGCGGAATCCAGACATAGCGGGCGGTTTGCTTTAGGGTAATGTGCTGAACGTGCGTCAAATAAATAGTTGTCCAGTTAGACCATAAGGAGTAGGCGCCCATCCAGAGCACGTTGGCAGCAACCAGGACCCATAAGTCACGCTGACCCAGAATCTCGCTGGAGCGGCCTTTAGCGACGACTTCACGCGCGCCATTTTCCGGAGGAATCTTGCGGCTAGTCAGCCACCAGATAGGAATCCAAAGCAAACCTAGGGCGCCGCAGACGGCGAAAGGCATCCGCCAGCCCATAGTCACCGCAAACGGTACCGCCGCCGCTGCCAGAATGCCTCCCAAGCTGAGTCCAATCTGGTTGGCCGCAGTGCCCAGAGCTCTTTCTGAACGTTTCAAATAGACTCCGTTCAGTTTTCCGAAGGCTGGCACTCCAGCGCTTTCGCCTACCGCCAGACCAGCTCGTACAAAGAGCAGCCCATTAAATCCCCGGGTAAATGCAGTTAGAATTCCCGCGCTGGACCACCAGGCGATGGCCGCTATGATGCTTTTGTTTAAACCTATGCGATCTAGAACGAACCCCGCGCCCAGGCTGCTGAAGGCATATACCAGGGAGAAAGCCGAGAGAATGTATCCGAAAGAGAGCTGATTCAGATGAAACTCCGTCATGATGGACGGAGCGAGCATATTCAGCAAACTGCGGTCCAGATAGTTGAGCGCGGACGACAGAATAAAGATTGCGACTGCCAGCCAGCGCCAGGGGAAACTTTTCATGTTGACACTGATTATGATGGACCACATTGGAGGGATTGTTGCTTAATCGCCGGGAAATAATCGCCGCTTCCGCTGCTCTGGCGGCTGCAGCCCGCAGCCAGGCGGAGTCGTCGCGTGCCAGTATTGTGGACGTCGGCAACATCCGCGTCGGCCACTTTACGGATTCGCGACGTCCAACCGGATGCACCGTGGTCATTTTCGATCACACGACTGTCTGCGGCGTGGACGTGCGCGGCTCAGCTCCCGGAACGCGCGAAACAGATTTGCTGAACCCCATCAACACGGTTCAGATTGTCAATGCCATTCTGCTTTCTGGCGGCAGCGCTTACGGCCTGGACGCGGCCAGCGGTGTCATGCGCTACCTGGAAGAGAACAAGCGCGGCGTGAATGTGGGGACCATCGTGGTTCCAATTGTTCCTGCGGCGATTCTCTTTGATCTCGGAGTAGGCGATTCGAAAATTCGTCCTGATGCGCAAGCGGGTTATCAGGCCTGCTTATCCGCATCCAGTGGGTTTCCGGAGGAAGGTTGTGTTGGCGCGGGCGCGGGCGCCACTGTAGGCAAGCTTTTCGGGATGAACACTGCGATGAAGTCGGGGATCGGCAATGCGAGCCTTACACTCGGCGACACCGGCATTACCGTGGGTGCCATTGTCGCTGTGAATGCAGTGGGCGACGTCGTGGATCAGTCGGGACATATCATTGCGGGCGCGCGCACCGCGGATGGTAATGCGTTTCTCGACAGCATGCAGCAGATTCTCTCCGGCGTGACGCTTGGCAGCCGGAGGCCAAGCCCACGTCCTGGCGGAAACACAACCATCGGTGTTGTTGCAACAAACGCGCGCCTGTCGAAGGCAGAGGCGACCAAGGTGGCACAAATGGCGCACGATGGTTTGGCGCGGACGATCTACCCGGTTCACACCGGTATGGACGGCGACACCATTTTTGCCGCTTCGACCGGCACAGCGACCACGAGGGCAGATGTCTCGACAATAGGGGCCGTTGCCGCAGAAGCTATGGCGCTAGCCGTCATTCAAGCAGTTAGGAAGGCTACTGGAATTTTACCGGGATTGCCTGCGCATCGTGATCTGCCCTGGGCGCAGAACAACAAATAGGGTCCCCGCAAAAGCGGTCACTCACGTCTGACCAGACTGATACCTCAGAGGAGTCTGATCCCTCTGACCAGCCAGACATATCAGAGGAGTCTGATACGTCAGACAAGAAACTTGACGATTCCTCAGAATACAACCGTGCGAGTGGATACCGTATCGCTCGAAACTTCAACCGTTTGGTTTCTCCACTTCGATCCGTCCCAAACATTAACGTTGTGTGTTCCCGCCGACAAATGCAAAGTTAGCGGCGTCCTGCCGGCATCTCTACCATCTACGTTCACCTCTGCGCCAGGCGGATTACTGGACAGCACAAGAACGCCTTCACTCTTCACCATTGGAATAAACACGCTGTTATCTGCAGGAACATTAAAGATTCTGCGCGCAATGCCGAACCCATCCATGGTTGCCGTCAAAGTATGACGACCGCCGGGCAGTGGTACCGAGCAGGGCGTGACACAGGAACTGATGCCGTCCAGCATGATGGTTGCCCCGGGCGGATCTGAGTTGATCTGAACATCTCCCATAGCTGGCGATTCGGAGTGAGTGAACTGCCGGACGGGTCGTAAGGCTGTCGTAGCTTTTTGAGGCAACTTCTTCATTGCGGCCGAAGGAACCGGTACGTTAACTACTGTGGGTGGGCCTTCTGCGGCCTTCAATGGCTGCTGAACTGGCTTGCTCGTCGAGGCACTCAGGTCAGGCGGGGGATTCACGGGATGCTTATCAGCTTTGAGTTCATCAACTGTAGGGGGGGGCGCGACAGAACCGCTACTGGTGTCCAGGACTTGAGTCGGTACGGGAGGGCCGGAATTCATACGAACAATTAGCAGAATGGCCAAAGCTACGGCCAAACCCAAGCCCATGATCAGAGCGGCTTTCTTCCTGGTTGATAAGGGTGTGTCTGCTGCGACAGCCATTTCGAAGGGAAGTGTTTGAATCTGATCCGCCGGTTTTACCGTTTCGCCCGGAAGCCAGCCCCGCGAGTCGCCAAGCGCAAATTCGAGCGCTCCGGCAAATTCGCTGCAGGACCCAAAACGCTGAGCTGGATCTTTGGCCATGGCGCGCTGCATCACTTTGCCCACCGCCGGCGACAGAGTCGGATTCACCTTGTCTACCGGCTCCTCCATCTCATTCCTAATCTTGTAAAGCAGCGCTTCAATCGTTTCCGCAGCAAACGCTCTGCGGCCGGTGAACACCTCATACGCGATACAGGCGAGCGAGAACTGATCAGACGCTCCGGTCGAAGGTCCGCCTTGTATCTGTTCCGGTGACATGTAGTTCGGCGTACCGGTTAAGCTTTGCGTGGCGTTGGGTGAAACAAACCTTGCCACCCCGAAATCTGCGATCTTAGCTGTTAACTCACCGTCATGCCGCCCGGTCAGGACAATGTTGGCCGGTTTTACATCCCGGTGGATAACGCCTTTGCGATGTGCGTAATCCAGCGCTCCCGCCACTTGTCGGAAGAGCACCAGGAATTCGTCGCGGCTCAGAGCGTCGGGCCGCTTAGCGCGGGTGGAGGAAATGGCCCATTCCAGCGATTTCCCATCCACATACTCCATGAAAATATGCACACTTCCGCCGTCATCCTGGACGTCGTAAAGCGTGATGATATTGGGGTTTGAGAGCGTTCCCGCCAGGCGTGCCTCGCGCAGAATATCTTCACGAACCCGCTCGCGCTCTTCGGGAATAGCTTGGTTCAACGCAATCGACTTGATGGCTACTGTGCGGCCAATTGCCGGGTCCATGGCCTTGTAAACAACGCCCTGAGAGCCGCGCCCCAGTTCCTCAATGATCTGATAGCGCCCAACCTGGTTCAAGCAATTTCAGTATAGCCAGCATTGGCGCTTGTTTCTCGTTCAGAGAAATGCCGGTCCGCTTGGTACGATGGGTTAACCGCTATGATCCCTGAGGTAATACCCGAGGGACTCACCTTTGATGATGTCCTGCTCCAACCTGCGTATAGCTCGCTAGCTCCGTCTGAAGTCGATACCTGCACACGGCTTACGTCGAAGATCGAGTTGAAAGTGCCGCTGCTGAGTTCGGCCATGGATACAGTCACCGAGTCCCACATGGCCATCGCCCTGGCACAACAAGGCGGCATTGGTGTGATCCATCGCAACATGCCGATTGATCGCCAGGCCGAGGAAGTGGATCGCGTGAAGCGCAGTGAAAGCGGGATGATCGTTGACCCGGTTACCATCTCGCCCGAACGCAAGATCTCCGATGCTTTAGATTTGATGAGCCATTACCGGATCTCCGGCGTACCCGTTACGAAGGATGGCAAGCTGGTCGGCATTCTCACCAATCGCGACTTGCGATTTGAGACCCGCTACGATTTGCCGATTTCCGACGTGATGACGAAGGAAAACCTCATCACCGTTCCGGTTGGCACAACCCTCGAAGAAGCCGGCAAAATACTTCACAAACACCGCGTAGAAAAGCTGCTGGTGGTGGACGAGAATTTTGCTCTTAAGGGATTGATCACGGTCAAAGATATACAGAAGAAGCTCAAATATCCGAATGCCGCCAAAGACTCGCAAGGTCGCCTCCGCGTAGCTGCCGCCATCGGATCGGGTGACGATTTCATGGAGCGTGCGCAGGAACTGATTCGCATGAAGGTGGATGTCATCGCCATTGATTCGGCTCACGGTCACAGCCAGCGCGTGATGGACGCCATCAGGAACTTGAAATGCAAGTTCCCCGAAGTGGATCTTCTCGCCGGCAACGTTGCTTCTTATGAAGGCGCCCGCGATCTGATCCGCCTGGGAGCTGACGGGATCAAAGTAGGCATCGGTCCAGGTTCCATCTGTACAACTCGCGTGGTCAGCGGCGCTGGGGTTCCCCAAATCACGGCCATCTCACAGTGCGCCAAAGCAACTCGTGAAGCTGGCATTCCCCTCATCTCAGATGGCGGCGTTAAGTACTCGGGCGATATCACCAAAGCGATCGCCTCTGGTGCCGATTCAGTAATGATCGGCAGCCTGCTGGCTGGCACGGACGAAAGCCCGGGGGAGACGATTCTCTACCAGGGCCGCACCTTCAAGAGCTATCGCGGCATGGGCTCTATGGGCGCTATGTCTCAGGGCAGCTCCGAGCGATACTCCCAGGCTTCCAATGGAAAGCTTGTTCCGGAAGGAATCGAAGGGCGAGTGCCCTATAAGGGGCCGCTGGCCGAAATGGCCTACCAGCTGATTGGGGGTCTGCGAGCGGGCATGGGGTACTGCGGATGTCGCACAATTCGTGAATTGCAGGAACATGCCAGATTTTTGAGGGTTTCAGTAGCCGGCCTTCGTGAAAGCCATGTTCACGACGTCATCATCACCAAAGAAGCACCGAATTATCGGATTGAATAACACCTCGAATGGCTTTCGTAGCTATCAGAAACCTAGCTCTAGAATCAAAAGCGGTCACTCATATCTGACCCGTCTGATATGTCAGACTCCTCTGATCTGTCCGACCAGTCTGACTTCTCCGACTCCTCGGGCCAGTCCGACTCCTACACCACTCCACTCCTACACCACTCCACTCCTACACCACTCCTCCGACACCCACAGGGGTGACCCGCCAAAAAAAGCCGGACAGCTTTACGCTGTCCGGCAAATCAACAATCGAATTAGGGTTCGAGAATTAGCTGGCCATTGCCAACGGCTTCACCTGTAAGCCGGGTATGACCAGAGTCAGCACATCTTCCACACGCTCGACAAAGTGGAACTGCATCTCCTGCCGAACATGATCCGGCAAGTCGCGCAAATCCTTCTTGTTGCCCATCGGTAGAACCACCCGATGAATACCAGCCCGCCGCGCGGCCAGCACCTTCTCTTTCACCCCACCAATCGGCAGGACGAGCCCCGCCAGCGTAACTTCACCGGTCATTGCCACATCACTGCGCGCCGGCAGTCCCGTATAAAGCGAAGCCATAGCACTCGTCATCGTGACACCGGCGGATGGCCCATCCTTCGGGATCGCTCCCGCCGGAACGTGCACGTGCACTCCGTTGTCTTTAATCGCTTCCGGATTCACGCCAAGATCAGCCGCGTGCGACCAGATGTAGCTTTGAGCAATTTTCGCCGATTCCTGCATTACTTCGCCCAGTTGCCCTGTAAGGGTCAAACCTTTGCCGTTGGGGAGTAAAGTGCTCTCGATGTAGAGCACATCGCCGCCAGTTTCGGTCCAGGCAAGCCCGGTGACGACTCCCGCAGGCACCGTCTTGCGCATCTGCTCAGGCAGGAACATCTCAGGCCCAAGCAGATCTCCTAATGAAGCCGGCGTAATCACAGCCTTCTCCGTCTGGCTCTCGGCAAAAAGCAACGTCACCTTGCGAGTGACGCGTGCAATTGCGCGTTCCAGCCGCCGCAACCCAGCCTCGCGAGTATAACCGCGAATGATGGCTTGCAAGCCTTCATCCGTGAACTCAATCAGATCTTCCGTCAAAGCAGTAGCCTTCAACTGTTTCGGTATCAGGTAACGCCGGGCAATCTGCTGCTTCTCTTCTTCGCTATAACCGGAAAGCCGCAGGATTTCCATACGGTCCAGCAGCGGTTGCGGAATGGTATCCAACGAGTTCGCGGTTGTTATAAACAGCACGCGAGACAAGTCGAAAGCCATATCAAGGTAGTTGTCGCGGAAGGTCTTGTTTTGTTCAGGATCAAGAACCTCGAGCAACGCTGCCGCTGGGTCGCCACGGAAGTCGCGGCCTAACTTATCAATTTCATCCAGCAGGATCACCGGGTTGGCAGAACCCGCACGCCGCATGGCCTGCAGTAAGCGGCCGGCCATTGCGCCAATATACGTGCGGCGATGTCCACGTAACTCGGCTTCATCATGCATGCCGCCCAGGCTGAAGCGTTCGAACTTTCGTCCTAAGGCACGGGCAACGGATTGACCCAACGACGTTTTACCCACGCCAGGTGCGCCAACCAGGCAGAGTATCGGCGCCTTCGCGTCAGGATTTCGCTTCAAAACACTCAAGTGTTCCAGAATGCGCTCTTTGATTTCTTTTAAGCCAAAGTGATCCTCATCCAGAACCTGGCGAGCGTTTGAGATTTCAAGCTTGTCTTCTGTTTGTGTGTTCCACGGCAAATCCAGCACGAATTCAAGATAGGTGCGCGTGACGTGGTAATCGGGAGCGCCTGCAGGCAATCGTTCTAAACGCGCCAACTCGCGAGAGAATTCCTTCTTTGCCTCTTCCGGCAAATTAGCCTTCTCGAAGCGTTCGCGGAGCATTTCCACTTCCGCCTTATCCGCATCCTTCTCGCCGAGTTCTGACTGAATCGCGCGCAACTGCTGCCGCAGCAGGTATTCGCGCTGTTCCTTCGACATCTCATCGCGAGCCGTGGATGAAATCTTCTGCCGCAGTTCCAAAACCTGGAGTTCATGCGCCAGGAACGCGTGGATCAGGCGCAGTGCATCGACGCGAGTCTCCGCTTCCAGTAACTTCTGTTCGCGGTCCACATCCAGGCTGAAGATGCTGGCCAGTAAATAAGCTGTCTTGAGCGGATCATCGCTCGCCGCCAGCATCCGCGTAATTTCGCCGGAGGTCTGCGGCTGAGCCAGTGAGATGGCTTTCTGCGCAAGTTCCAGTAAAGAGCCATTCAAAGCTTCCAGTTCCGAACCACCATCCTGCGGAAGCGGTAACAATCGGTATTTTACGCTGAGGTGAGGCTCTTCTGCCTCCACCTTCATCACTACCACGCGCTCAACACCCAGGACCAGGATCTCTAGAACCCCCTCCGCCACCCGCGACGACTTGCGAATGACTGCCTTGGTGCCGATGGTGTACAGATCATCCGGCGATGGGGTTTCCACTTGTGGATCCCTCTGCGCGATAAGGATGATCTCTTTCGACTCTGTATTCAGCGCCGCCTGAACTGCCTTCAGAGAGTTGTCTCTGCCTACGGAAAGAGGCAGCAACAATCCTGGAAACAGGATCGTATTTTTCAACGGCAGCGCAGGTAAAACTGGAAATTCATTTTTGGACATTTGATCTGTCTTCTTTCCTATCTCTCCAACCCAAACCAAACCAATCTTGCGACTGTATTACTTTGATGCACGCGTTCATTGCTAAGCTGCGATTCCCTGCGTACTGTATGCTCAACTTTTATTAAATAAAAAAAACCGGGGCTGCAGTGACGCGCCCCGGTTTGTTCAGTCTTAGAATTACTACTTACTTAGGCTGCACAACAACGAAGCCCGTTGAACCGCCATTGTTGACTGTCAGCAGTACCGGCTTGTCTTTAGCGGCATTCATCTCGCGTTTGAAGTCCGCGATCGTTGCCACCGGGCGCCGATCTACCGCTACAATGACCGAACCGCGACCCACTGCGTCTGCTGCAGGGCTGTCAGCGTCCACACCGGTTACCACGACACCCTTGGTTGCCGCCGGAACGCCAATTTGCTGCGCTACATCCGGTGTCAGAGCGCCGACGGTGATACCGCGCATCGACGCGCTGTTATCATCCGCGCCGTTGTCGCCGCCGTTCGCCCCATCGTTATCGCCGCCTTTGGGTCCATTCTTGTCCCAGTCCACGCCACCGGGACGCTGGCCTAAGGTCACTTGAACGGTAATCTGCTTACCGTCGCGGACGACATCTAAGTTCACCGTCTGGCCGGGTTGGTGTGAGATCACGTTCATGGTCAGGTCGTCAGACCCGTCCACCTTCTTGCCATCGATCGCCGTGATGACGTCACCAGATTTCAAGCCGGCCTTGCCGCCCGGTGCACCCGGAGTTACGTCGCCAACCACAGCGCCTTTGTCGCCCTTAACGCCGAACTGCTGAGCCAGGTCCGGAGTCAGTGTTTCCAGCGTCACGCCCATATAGCCGCGCGAAACTTTACCATTCTTCATGATCTGATCCATTACTGACTTCGCCATGTTTGAAGGAACCGCAAATCCAATTCCCACGTTGCCGCCCTCACCACCCATGCTGTTACCGCCGGTCAAAATCATGGTGTTCATACCAATCAGCTCGCCACGCGCGTTGATCAGCGCGCCACCCGAGTTCCCGGGGTTGATGGAAGCGTCAGTCTGAATAAAGTTCTGAATATAGGTGCCACGCTCCAGGGAACGGCCCTTAGCGCTGACAATGCCCATAGTCACCGTGTGATCCTGCCCAAAGGGGTTGCCAATGGCGAAACAAAGGTCACCAACCCGGGCAGCGTCCGAATTAGCAAAGGGCAGAACCGGCAAATCGTTCGCTTCGATTTTTACGACCGCGACGTCAGTTTGCGGATCAGCGCCCACCAATTTGGCAGTGAAATCGCGGCCGTCCGACAAAGTCACCTTCAGTTTGTTGGCTTTGTCCACCACGTGGTTGTTGGTCAGGATATAACCCGAGGCAGTTACTAAAACACCTGAGCCCAGTCCTTCTTCGCGCTGGTCATGCGGTTTCTGCGCGCCGTGTCCGCCAAAGAACTGCTGGAAAAATGGATCGTTGGCGAAAGGGCTGCCGCCGCCCTGTTGCTGATCCGACGCCTTGATAATGCGCGTCATGCTGATCTTTACAACCGCTGGCGAGGCCTTCTCGATAATGTCCGCAAACGAATTCGAAAGCTGGTTTACCCGCGCTGTGCTGTTGCTGGTATCGGCATGCGCCGCCACCATTGCAACCGGCGAGTTCGTCCGTGAAGCTACTGCAAAGGCGGCAATCAATCCGCCTCCAACCGATGCCGCTACCAGTGTTAAGACTGCGGTAGTGCGGCGAAATTGGACCACATTTGACATGTTCTCCAAAAATCCTTTCTTTTCTGCGGCCAATTTTGACTGCCGCTGTCCCTTCTTATGACGTGGCAAATCGATTTTCGATTTACCGAATCAACTTCGACTCTGTCCCGCGGCCGCTTCCGCCGCTTGCGAGGTTCGGCTGGTTGCGAAAACCAGCTTCTGCCCGCCCGGTTCAACATCAATCTTTACCGTCTGCCCGTCGCTGACTTCGCCGGCCAAAATCAACTTGGCCAGCGGCGTCTCAATCTCACGCTGGATCGCCCGCTTGAGAGGGCGCGCTCCATATGTTGGATCATAACCGCTGCGAACAAGTTGCGTACGAGCTTCATCCGTAAGCTCGACGGTAATATGCCGTTCTTGTAAACGTGCTCTCAACCCAGCCAGCTGGATGTCTACAATCTGCTTCAACTGCGGCTCAGTTAGCGAGTGGAACACAATAATCTCATCCAGGCGATTCAGAAACTCGGGCCGGAATGCCTGCCGTAGTTCTTCCAGCACGGCTTCTTTCATCCGGCGGTATGCCTCGCCTTCGAATGCGCCCCGATATTCGAGTATCCGGTGACTGCCGATGTTGGATGTCATGATGACAATGACGTTCTTGAAATCGACCGTTCGCCCCTGGCCATCTGTCAGCCGGCCATCGTCCAGAAGCTGCAACAGTGTGTTGAAAACATCGTGGTGAGCTTTTTCGATTTCGTCGAACAGCACCACTGAATAAGGACGACGCCGCACCGCCTCCGTTAACTGCCCGCCCTCGTCATAGCCGACATAGCCGGGAGGGGCGCCGATCAGCCGAGAAACCGAGTGCTTTTCCTGATACTCGGACATATCAATGCGGATCATGGCGCGCTCATCATCGAACAAAAATTCGGCGAGTGCGCGCGCCAGTTCCGTTTTGCCCACACCTGTGGGGCCCAGGAAAATGAAGCTGCCGACGGGCCGATTCGGATCCTTCAAACCCGATCGCGCTCGCATCACCGCTTCCGCTACTGCCAGCACCGCCTCATCTTGGCCAATCACACGCCGGTGCAACTCGCCTTCCAGAGCCAGAAGCTTCTTCATCTCGCCTTCCAGCAGCTTCGAAACGGGCACGCCTGTCCAGCGGCTCACCACATCGGCGATGTCTTCCTCATCCACTTCTTCCTTCATCAGCCGCATGCTTCCTTTTTGTCCCGAAACACGCTCCTGTTCTGCGGCCAAACGCCGCTCCAGGTCAGCCTGCTTGCCATATTTCAGCTCAGCGGCTTTATTCAAGTCATAAGCCCGCTCGGCCTGGCCGATGTCGATCTTGACCTGCTCCAGTTGCTCACGCAGAGCGCGAACTCTCTGCACGCCTTCTTTTTCCGTGGTCCATTGCGCCTGCAAAGCGGCCGATTGCGTTTTTAACTCCGCCAGCTCCCGCTCAATGCGGGTTAACCGCTCTTTCGAAACAGAATCCGACTCCTTCTTCAGCGCCTCGCGTTCAATTTCCAATTGCATCGTGCGCCGCAAAATCTCATCCAGTTCGCTCGGCATGGAATCAATCTCGGTGCGCAGCTTAGCGGCTGCTTCGTCCACCAGATCAATCGCCTTGTCCGGCAGAAAACGATCGGTGATGTAGCGGTTTGACAGCACGGCAGCAGCTACTAAAGCTGTATCGCGGATGCGGACGCCATGGTGCAATTCATAGCGCTCACGCAACCCACGCAGGATCGAAATGGTGTCCTCCACCGATGGCTGGTCCACCATCACGGTCTGGAAGCGCCGCTCCAACGCCGCGTCTTTTTCGATGTATTTGCGGTATTCGTCAAGCGTGGTAGCGCCAATGCAGTGCAGTTCGCCTCGCGCCAGCATCGGCTTCAGGAGATTGCCCGCATCCATCGAGCCTTCGGCCTTGCCCGCGCCCACCACCGTGTGCAATTCGTCGATAAAGAGGATTATGCGTCCTTCGGAAGACTGAACTTCCTTCAGAACCGCCTTCAGGCGCTCTTCGAACTCGCCTCGAAATTTCGCGCCGGCAATCAACGCGCCCATGTCGAGCGACACCACCTTCTTGTCCTTCAGCCCTTCAGGCACGTCGCCGCGCACGATGCGCTGGGCCAAGCCTTCCACGATCGCGGTCTTGCCGACGCCGGGCTCGCCAATCAGCACCGGATTGTTTTTAGTGCGCCGGGACAAAACCTGTATGACGCGCCGGATCTCTTCGTCACGGCCGATGACCGGGTCTACTTTGCCCTTCGCCGCAAGGTCGTTCAAATCACGCCCGTACTTTTGCAGCGCCTCGTAAGTGGTTTCCGGATTCTGCGTGGTCACTCGCTGATGTCCGCGCACTTCCTGCAGTGCCTTCATCAGGCGGTCGCGCGTCAGCCCGAACTCGCCCAGAATCTTGCTGGAAGGACTCTGGCTCTCGGCTGCCGCCAGCAGCAGATGCTCTATGGAAACGTACTCGTCCTTTAAACGCTTGGCCTGCTCTTCGGCATCGTTCATGAGCCGGGAAAGCTCATTCGTGATATAAACTTGGTCCGCACGAGTCGCCGAGCCCGTCACCTTCGGCATCTTCTCCACTTCCTGCAGGATCCGGCGGTGCAGCTTGTCCAGCGGCACGTCGGCGCGCAGCAGAATGGATGGGGCTAGTCCGCCCTCCTGCTCTAGCATCGCTAAAACCAGGTGTGGAATATCTACTTGTTGATTGCCGTAATTGAGCGCGATGGTCTGGGCTTGGCGGATTGCCTCCTGCGACTTTTCAGTCAGCCGATTGAAATCCATAAATTTCTGTTAACCCTCGATTCCTAAGTTAGCATGCTGAGTCGCGGGTTGTCCATAAATCTTAGTCCGGCGCACTAATATTCAAGAAAGGATCCCTGGGCTACAATGCGAAAGAATGTCTCCATTCCTCGCCTCCTCCTTCGCCTGCCTCCTTCTTTTCGCGCTCCCCGCGCAATGCTGGTGGGAAACCGGGCACCGCACCACGGCCCGATTGGCTGCCTACTATCTGACTACATCTGCCGCCGCCCGTGTTGCCGCTATTTTAAACGTGCCGGACAATCCCGAAAGCATAGCTAACGCGCTGGCCTCTGTTTCCACTTGGGCCGACGAAGTGAGGAAAGAGCGGCCGGAAACTGCGCCTTGGCATTACGTGGATATTGCGCTTCAAGATAAAAAAACGCAAATTCCCGAGCGGTGTCTTCAGACAAACTGCGCGACAGAGCGGATTGCGATGTTTTCCGGACAGTTGATCCGCGACAGGTCCGTACCCGATGCCACTGCTGATGCCGAGGCTCTCAAGTTCTTGGTGCATTTTGTCGGCGATATCCACCAGCCGTTGCACGCCTCTTCCGACGCGGACCTGGGCGGAAATTGTGAACCGCTTGCCGACCCCTACGAAAAGGCGCACAATCTTCACGCTCTTTGGGACGGTCCTGTTGTGAACGATATTAATACCGACGCCCGCGTCCTGGCCGCCGATTTGAAAAGGGAATTAGACGGGTTCAGCAAACGCCAGCGACGCCGGATACGGGCAGGGAAGCCCGACGATTGGGCCTGGGAATCACACATTCTTGCGCTGAAGGTCATTTATAAGAGGTTAAATATCCCGACCGCCCCAGTCGTGTTCCCCGCCAGTTGCAAAGTGGCGCCTGCAGAAATCGTCAACGACAAAATCTCGCTCCCACCGGCCTATGTGGCTTCGGTAGCACCGGCCGTCCGCCTTCAATTGGAGCGCGCTGGCTTGCGCCTGGCCCAGCTGCTGAACCAGCTGTAGCGCCGGCGCGGCTTCCTCGCTAATCCCGCACAAACGCTCGTTCCAAACTCTCGAGTAGAAGGGATTAACCCTCCCTTTTGCGCTTCTCCACAAAGGTGTATATAATCCTCTAGAACTCGCGACCTCTGCGTCGAAGGCAGTTGCTCTGCTCACTGTGGAGTGCGGCCGTGATGGGTAGAGCGCCCGCGGGTAAGTTCGGATCTTAGTGGAGCTTTAAATACATGGGAAACAACCTCCTAGTTTCGGCGGCGCTGCTCTTAGCTGCGTCGTTTCCTCAGCTGACAAATGCCAGCACCTTCGACTTTACCTTCGCTGGGCCTGGGGTAAGCGGCTCGATCCAGCTCACCTACGGCACAGCCATGGATTCGAAATCCCACGGCCTTGAAGTCACCGGGGTCAGTGGTACCTTTTCCGACTCGAATAATGGTCTGAACCTCGTCAACGCTTCAATCGGTTCGCTGGTGCCCATTAATTACGCCACGCCGGAGAAGACCAACCTGCTAGCCCCAAACGATTTCAGTAGGTTCGCGGTCGCTACCGGCCTGTCCCCGGTGGCGCATGGCTTCCTTACCTATGACAATCTTTACTATCCGGGCGGCTCACCGCCCACCGCCACGGATTATCAGGTGCATGGCGGCTTCCTCGATATCTATGGACTGATGTTTAATATAGGCAACGGCGAAGTGGTTGACCTCTGGAGCAACGGGGACTTCACCATGACCGGCAAGGGTCCCATCGATTACGGCGTTGCGGTCGCTACCTCGGAAATGGCTTTGGATTATGTGGGCGGTGGCGTGTCGATCACTCCCGAGCCTGGAGCCTTCGGCCTCATCGGAAGCGGCCTGCTCGGGCTGCTGATCTGGCGTCGGCTCGCTGCTCGACAAAGATCGCTGTAAGATCTACTCCTAGCTCTGCCCAACCCGCCGCTGACTTATCATCGGCGGGCTTTTCATTAGCTTCTCAGTGAAAGCAAATTCAGTCTTCTTCCGTTATTTCGAATCGAAGAGTGACTTACTGGCGCGAGGCATGGAGATCCACCCATTCAATGACTCGCTGCCCGAGGTCCTCAAAGCGTTGATCCATCGGACTCTTTGTTAATCGAGTTCGTGTAATCTTGATCCAGCGCAATCTGACTGATCTATGGATGGAAAAACTTGAATGAGAAGTGGTCACTTGCTAGTTCCCTTAGTCCTTGTTGCCGGGCTAGCCGGCGGTCACGCACAGCAGGCACAACCGCAGCAAAACCCTCCCGCCGCTGAACAAACGCCGGCGCGAGCCAATGCCCCGAATGCAGCCGCGATGCAGGAAGCGGTTCGTAACTTCCTGGCGATAGGAGCGCCTCCGAATGCCGAGGCGGCGAAGCGCGGCCAAGCCATCTTTGTTCCGACCTGCGGATTTTGCCACGGCACCAATGCCACCGGAGGCGCGGGCGGACCCAGCCTGGTGCGCTCCACCGTCGTTCTGCATGATCAAGGTACAGGTAAAGAAATCGGGCCGGTCATCCACAACGGACGGCCTGGCAAAGGAATGCCCGCATTTGCGAACTTCACCGATGACCAGATTCATGACATCGGCCAATTTCTGCTGGGCCGGACGCAGGCGGCAGCCAACAGGATGGAGTACACGATTCAGAACATCGTAACGGGCGATGCGAAAACAGGGGAAGCCTATTTCCAGGCGCACTGTGCCGACTGCCATTCCCCGACGCAGGATCTGGCGCATATCGCTACGAAGTATGAGCCGGTTGCGTTGCAAGGCCGCTTTCTGTATCCGCAAACGTCCAATCCATTCGGCATGGGGCCGCCCCCTGATCCGAAAGCGCAGAAGCATGTTACCGTGACGCTGCCTTCAGGCGAGAGTTACTCTGGCGTGCTGGTGCGTATAGACGATTTCAGTGTCGGGCTGAGAGAAGATTCCGGCGTGTACCGGTCTTGGGTGTACGAAGATGTGAAGGGCATAAAGGTTGAAGTGCATGATCCGCTGGCGCAACATTTAAAGCTGCTGCGCCAGTACACAGATTCCGACATGCATAACATTCTTGCTTATCTGGAGACTCTGAAATGATGTTCAAAGCCGCAAGTCTGATAACGGTTCTGCTGCCCGCATTCCTGGCAGCCCAAGGGCTTGAGCCTTCCGCCATCGTGCACCCTGCTCCCGGCAGCTGGCCGACCTACAACGGCGACTACTCGGGAAAGCGGTTCAGCGCACTGAAGCAGATCAACCAGAGCAACGTGAATGACCTGCAACTTGCGTGGCTCTACCATGCCAGCACGGGTCCATCTGGCGGGCCCTTCGGTCCGGAGATCAAGTCCACTCCGCTGGAGGTCGCCGGTGTCTTATACTTCACCGTTCCGGATCATGCATGGGCGGTGGACGCGCGAACCGGACGCGAGATCTGGCACTACAAGTGGGAGAGCAAGGGTGGCATTCACACCGGCAATCGCGGAGTCGGCATCTATCACGACTGGCTCTTTTTCGAGACGCCGGATGACCATTTGATTTCTCTCGATAAAAACACAGGCAAGTTCCGTTGGGCGATCGAAATAGCCGATCTCGCGCTCGAGTATTTCTCCACCCCTGCTCCACTCGTCATCAACAACCACATCATTGTTGGCGTTGGCGGCGATTCGCTCGATGTTCCAGGATATTTGGAAGCGCGCGATCCCGAGACAGGGGCGGTCCAGTGGCACTTCAATACGGAGCCTCGTCCGGGTGAGCCGGGTAGTGAGACGTGGCCGAATGCGCAAGCTATGGAGCATGGCGGCGGCATGACGTGGCTGACCGGAACCTATGATCCGGAGCTGAACCTGCTGTTCTGGGGTACGGGCAATCCGAACCCGGTGCATGCGCCACAGAGCCGCAAGGGCGACAACTTATATACGTGCTCCATCGTGGCCGTCAACCCGGATAACGGCAAGCTCGCATGGGCGTTCCAAGCCTCGCCGCATGACACCCACGACTGGGACGACGTGGAAGAGCCGGTGCTCTTCGATGCCGAAGTGAATGGGCAGCCCAGGAAGCTGATGGCGCAAGCGGCGCGCAACGGGTACTTTTTTGTTTTGGACCGGACCAACGGCAAGAACCTGGTCTCCACACCCTTCGACCCAAGCTTGAATTGGTCAAAAGGCGTCAACGAAAAAGGGCAGCCGATTCCAAATCCGGCCAAAGAGCCAAAGACCGACGGAGCCTTGGTTAATCCCGCGTCAGGGGGAGCCACCAATTGGCCGCCCCCCAGCTTCGATCCGCAAAGCGGCTTGTTCTACGTCAGCAGCACTCCTTCCTACAGCGTCTATTACCTGACCGACACCAGCGAACACCCACAAGGGTACGGCGGCCGGGACAGCGGTGTCTGGGGCGAGTCGGCGTTGGTTGCACTTGACTACAAAACCGGTAAGATTCGCTGGAGTCACGTGTACCCGGGTGATGGCGGCTCGCTTTCTGGCATTCTAACCACCGCCGGCAAGCTGTTGTTCACTGGCGACCCTTCCGCCAACTTTATCGCCTTCGATCCGGAGACGGGCAAACCCCTTTGGCATGTAGGACTTACTTCTTCGGTGAGCAACGGCCCCATGACTTATGAGCTGGATGGCAGGCAGTATCTGGTGGTCGGGGCCGGCGACATGCTCTATGCCTTCTCGGTTCCGATGAGTAATCACCGGAACGCAGAAGCCGCGAGCGCAGGCGCTGCAGCCGGGCGATAGAAAGGGAACTACTATGAGGCTTTCACGACGCGATTTCGGCCAGCTGGCTGCCGGTTTGGTTTCTAGCACGGCATTCGCCCAAACCGGCGGCAGCCACCCCGTTCGCCTCGGCGTATGCACGTACAGCTTTCGCGATATGCCACGGGTGAATGGCGACGCAGTAGGACCCGTCATCCAGGCGTTGAAGCAGACGCAAGCGCACATCTGCGAACTGTTCTCACCCCAACTGGAGCCTGAGAACGTGATGCTGACGAACTTGCTGCATGAGATAACTACCCCCGAACCCGATGGTAAAACACCGTCAATGGAAGTGATCCGCGCAAAGTACGAGGCTGCCATGAATAGCTCCGAGGCAAAGCAGTATCGGGAGAAGCTGCGCCAATGGCGGCTGGACACTCCGATGTCGCATTTCGATTCGGTTCGTCGGCAGTTTACAAGTGCGGACGTCGAGATCTTTGCCTATACGTTAAATTTCTCGAGCGACTTCACCGACCCTGAGTTAGACAAGTGCTTCCAGCAGGCGAAGGCTCTTCGCGCAAAGACTATCGCCTGCTCCACTGAGATCAGCATGCTGCCTCGGCTGAAGCCGCTGGTCGAAAAGCACAAAATCAACCTCTCCTTGCACGGCCATAGCGAAACCACTAACCCTGATGAATTTTCGTCTCCGGCGACATTTCAGAAGGCGCTGGACATGTCGTCGTGGTTCAAGGTCAATTTAGACATTGGACACTTTTCGGCAGGCGGTTTTGATCCGGTGGCGTACATTCAAAGTCATCATGCAGAGATTACTCATCTGCATCTGAAAGATCGCAAGAAGAACAACGGACAAAACCAACCCTTCGGTCAAGGCGATACACCCATCAAGGAAGTGCTGCAACTCTTGCAGCGCACAGGCTATCCGATTCCTGCGCTGATCGAATACGAGTACGCCGGCAAAGCGAACCCGGTACAGGAAGTAAACAATTGCCTCGCATATTGCCGGGCAGCACTGACCGCATAAATCCGTTGAAAACGTCGCCAGAACCCGTCAAACGCAATCTGAGAGAACAAGGCCGCTCTTTCTCGCAGTTCAGGGAACAGACCACAGGATCACTCGACACAAATGAAGTCGCTTGACGCGGTCCTGCGCTACTACAAATGGCCATTCGTGCGGGTGCGCTATCGGGAGATACTGAATTCCGGGCAACTAATGAAACCCATCGCACTAGCACTCTTGGCTGTCGCCCTCGCACCCGGCCAGACCAGGCTCACGCTAAAGGACGCATATCGAGGGTGGTTCCGAATAGGCGTTGCGCTGAACGCGGAGCAGTTCGAGGAACGCGACCTCCGCGGCGACCCTATTGTCGAAACGCAGTTCAACAGCATCAGCCCGGAGAATGCCCTGAAGTGGCAATCGGTCCATCCGAGCCCTGGCGCTTACAATTTCGCGCCTTCTGACCATTACGTTGCCTTCGGCGAGAAGTACAAAATGTTCATCGTGGGCCATTGCCTGGTTTGGCACAACCAGGTTCCCCGGTGGGTGTTCGAAGATGCTCAAGGTAAGCCGCTCACGCGTGAGGCCCTGCTTGATCGCATGCATGACCACATTCGGACAGTCGTCGGCCGCTATAAAGGGCGGATTGGAGGCTGGGATGTAGTGAACGAAGCGCTGAGTGACGATGGAACGCTGCGGCCCACGCGCTGGTACAAGATCATCGGCGAAGACTATATTTTGAAGGCATTCCAGTTCGCGCATGAGGCCGACCCGGACGCCGAACTTTACTACAACGACTACTCGCTTGAAAACGCAGCGAAGCGGAAAGGCGCGGTGGAGTTGATTCGCAAGCTGCAGGCCGCCGGCGCGCCCATCAGCGGGATCGGGCTACAGGGTCATGTGAGGATTGACAGCCCCGATGCTCACACGGAGTCCGAGACGATTGAGGCGTTCGCCGCGCTGGGTATTCGGGTCAATATCAGCGAACTCGACGTTGATGTTCTGCCTCGGACCAGCCGCACGGACTCTGCCGATATAGCCGCCACGGCGGCGGGCGGACCTCAGTCGAATCCTTATGTGAACGGTTTGCCGGAGGAGATGCAGCAAAAGCTTGCCAAGCGTTATGCGGAGTTGTTCGGGGTCTTCATTCAGCATCGAAGCGTGCTGGGTCGCGTGACATTTTGGGGAGTGACGGATGCGGATTCGTGGCTCAATAACTTTCCTACGCGAGGACGGACGAACTATCCGTTGCTGTTCGACCGTGAAGGCAAGCCAAAACCTGCTTTCGCCGCAGTCCTGGCGGAAAACGAAAACCGTGGGCGCAGTCGCGAACGATGGCGAGAAGAGGTGAGGCAGGCGCGCTGAAACTATGCGAGACCTGAAGTGGTCGCCCGTCGAGGAAATCATAGCCCGCAGGGTGTTCGAGCGAGCGCTGAACGAGGAATTGCGAGAAGTGATTCTTGCGGCAAAACGAATGGCAGCAGCTATAGAAGAAGCGCCGGCGCTGTGGGAATTAGAAAGTTGGTTGACTGACCGCAGGCAGGAGATCGACCGCAAGTAAGACTATCGCTACTCGGTTCTGCCGTTGGTGTTCGCCAAGCTTAAGCGGCAGGGTCGAGTCAGCGAAGAGGATTTGCGCGGTCTTGATGTTGAAAAGATTGAAATGATCAAACGGATGGCTTCAGACGATTAGGGTTGTGATTCGTCAGCCCTTGTGAATTTCCGCCTTCGAATTTTGCACGGGACGCTAGGCTTGTTACTGTCGGCCTCAGGAGGCGGCAAACGAGCACATGAAGTATCGATCTTCACCAGACAGTCGAAGGATACGCGTAGCACCAACAATGGCATTGGCCGGTCTTCTTCTGGCAACCGGTTTGTGGGCCCAAACGTACCTTCATCCGCCGGCCGTGGAGACCTACGCGAAACACGATCCAGCCGGGGTGACTGTCCTCCCCAACGGCCGTTACTTGCGGCCGGAAGGCACAAACGTTCCGCTTGCTCGGTTCCCTTACGGGCTCGCGATGAGCCGCGATGGAAGCCGGCTCTTCGTGGCCAGTGATGGCGTCGGGCAGATTCTGACCCAATGGCAATCGGGCTCGCCCATCGTTGTCGAATTGAAGCCCCCACCCGCCCCCGCGAAGAGGGACTTTCATCTGAATGCCGGTGGAGCGGACTTCTCTCCGGATGGCCGCCTGCTCTATTGGAGCAGTGGCGAAACAGGAGCTATCTTTGTCTTCGATACGCGCTCGGCGCAATTGCTGACGGAAATTCCACTCAACGTCGAAATTGCAGGAAAGAAGTTTGAGGACAGTTACGCTGCCGGCATCCAGGTCTCCGAAGACGGCCGCTACGTCTACTGTGCCGACGTCGCCAACTTCCGCCTTGCGATTATCGACAGCGGGCAGCGGCGCGTGATAGGTTCAGCGCGGGTTGGGCGATACCCCTACACACTGGCCGTTTCCGGAAGTCGCGTTTTTGTGGCCAATATCGGTCTGTTCGAATATAGTGCGGTGCCCGCGCCAAACGACGGGAAGTCCGATCCGCGCGGGACTACGCGACCCGCTTTCGGTTACCCAAGCAAGGCCGCGCGTGACGGTGTGACGTTCGAGGGCCGGAAGATCGCCGGACTGGGCGACGACAACGGACCGCAATCCTTTTCCGTAACGGGCGTAGACGTTTCTAAACCTGACGCGCCGAAAGTGCTGAGTCATTGGAAGACGGGCCTGCTCATCCATGCGGCTTCAGACAACGGCGTCACTGTCGGCGGCAGCGCTCCGAATTACCTGGCTGTCAGCGGCGGCAGTTTGTTCGTCTCCAACGGGAATAACGACATGATAGAGCGGTTCGACCTATCGAATGGAAAGCTGCTGGCGAAACAGCGGATTGTTCCCTCGCCGTTGGTTTCGGGCCTGCGAGGTGTGGGACCGTCCGGCATGGTGCTATCGCCGGATGGCGTCAGACTTTATGTCGCCGAGAGTGGCATCAATGCGATCGGCGTGTTAGACGCCCGCACGCTTCAGGTACTCGGGCACATTCCCACAGCCTGGTACCCCTACCGCCTGGAGATCTCACCCGATGGCAAACACCTTGCCTGCATCAGCTTCAAAGGTTTTGGGAATGGACCGAACGCGGGCGACGAGATTCCGAAGAGCGAATTTCTAGGGATGCGGGGCGTGATCACAGTTCTGGATAGTCCCTCGGCCGGCGAACTGCAGAAGATGACGAAACGAGTTCTTGAAAACAATGGAATGGTCGACCACCGGGCCGATCGCGCCGCTATGTCTTCCCCAATCATCCCGGCCATTCCCGGCCGCGCATCCCCGGAAATCAAATACGTCGTCTTCATCACGAAGGAGAATCACACCTTCGACACGATCTTTGATCGGGTTCCGGGTGCCCGCCACGACCCTTCACTGCTGCGCTGGGGCTTGCATCAAACCATCAAAGAGGACGGTCAGCCCACTTTGGAGAATGTGGGTGTGATGGTCAATCATAATGCCCTGGCCCGAGCGTTCACGGTGAGCGACAACTTCTATATGGAGCCGGAGGCTTCCGGTGTGGGGCATCGCTGGCTGGTGGGCGTGCAGCCGAACAACCTCATGCAGATGACCTATTCAGTAGGTTGGGATTTCAAAAAGGACAGCAGCGCCCCCGGACGCCGCTACTCCATGGGCTCAAACGGTTCTCTGATCCCCGAGGACTACCCGGAAGCGGGATCCATGTGGGAGCATCTGGGCCGCCATGGGATCCGGTTTCGTAACTACGGTGAGGGCTTCGAGTTTTCCGGTGTGCAGGAGGATGAGGACGAACATCCAACCGGAGCGCGCGAAGTGGTCAACATTCCCATGCCGAAGGTTCTGTTTGACAACACCGACTTTGGCTTTCCCATCTTCAACATGAATATTCCGGATCAGTACCGGGCACATTGGTTCATGCAGGACGTCGAAAAGGAATTTCTCAAAGGAGGGAAGAAGTTTCCTTCCTTCGTGAACATTGCCATCTGCAATGATCACGGTACGTCGCCTAAACCGGAGAAGGGCTATCCGTACGTGGCCTCATGGATGGCAGACAACGATCTCGCGCTGGGACGCATCGTCGAGTTCCTCTCGCATACACCTTATTGGAAGAACATGGCGATCTTCGTGACGCAGGACGACTCGGGCGGTGAACCGGACCATGTGGACGCCCAGAGGAGCGTGCTGCTGCTGATCAGTCCCTGGGCGAAGCGCGGTTATGTATCGCACCGGCACACAACCATCCTGAGCATGCATCGAACCCTCTACGAGATTTTCGGCCTCGGGCCACTGAACATGTTCGATGCGCTGGCCAACGACTTCTCAGACAGCTTCACCACGAAGCCGGACTTTCGGCCATACACGGTGGTTCCGGTAGATGCTCGCATCTTCGATGCCGAGAAAGCGAAGGATCCCAAAGATCCGGATTATGGCCGAGCCAGCATGCGGCGGTCGATTCAAATGGACGATGAGGAGGAGGTGGAGAAGATCTTGAAGGGTGGAGCAAAGGAAGTTTCGATTTACAACTGAGCTGTTCGGGCTAGCGGTTCCAGCACGCGAAATGCGGGGGGAATCCGGAACGCTGTCTTTAACTCCCCCATGTTGCTTTCTCTCCCCACGGTTTCCACGCGCCGAAGGCGGAGCAGCCGGCTAAAGATTCCGGAGCAGCACGTCCAGGATGGTTTGCACAAACGGGTACGGCTGCGGGGTAAGGGGTTCGGCTTCGATTGAGTAGAGCCCTTTGTATCCAACTTCCTTCGAAATCTGCATCGCCCTGGCCGTGTCGAAGAGATTCGGCATGTACTTAAAGTGGCTGCTTGTGGCCATTGCATACATGACGCGCAAACCTGCCTCCCGCGCCGCGTTGTCAGGGAATGAGGCCATGTCGGGATTGGCCCAAACCCCGGCGGCCTTGATCAAATGGACCTCATCCTCCCAAGTATGTTCAGGCGGAGGCTCAGGTGGCGAGGCTGCGCTGCCCCGCTTTTGCACGGTCGAAGACACGTATCCTGGCGGGTCGTCGCGATTCTCCACGCTCACCATCACCTTCTTCGCATCCGCGTGCGCCTTAATCTTCTTCAAGGCCTCGGCTGCGGTGGTACGCACATCCGGTGCGAGCGTGCCTTGATTGATCATCACCCGCGGAGCGGAAAGGAACACCGCACGGTCGATCCATTGGTTCGTCAGCTCGATCGTCTCCGACCGAACCGCCGGATCCGTGGTCGAAATGTTGTGCGCTCCGAGTTCCAGGACCAGCTGAGTCACCCGCGATTGAGCTTTCGTCAGCCGCTTCTTAAACTCTCCCAGGTAGCCGGGCTCGGTGGAGCGGAAGTGCTCTTGCTGGATCTCCAAATTATGGATTCCGTAGCGTTGCGCCATCTCGTCGGGAAAATCAAGGAGATCGAGGGTTCTCTGTGGATCGTCCGGACCCGCAGCGCTCTTCATAATCAGATCGAAACTATAACTCATGACCGCGACCCGGTCCATTTTGGATCGGTCCGCAGTCGAACCCCAAGCTCTGGCCGCTCCGGCGGCGACTGCCGAACCGATAAGAAACTCTCGACGTTTGATCATTTGCCCCTCTCACGAGATTGGCGATTGGGTGGTGGAATCGATCCGGTAGTTCCTGGAGACGAATACTTCCAGAAAACGGCCTTCAGACCCTAGGGCATCGACAGCCATTACCCGAAAGGCCTCGCCTATTCTACCGTCAGCGCTGCATCATGTTGAAACGCCGCGCAAATCCCACCCGCACCCCACTATAAAAACTGATTTAATAAGGATTTAAGTTCATGAACAAATACGAAGAGCAGGCCAGCCAACAACGAAAAGCGGCTCTGCGATCCAGCATGTCGGTCTGGACGGCGGGCATCTCGCTCATCGTCGTCGCCCTGGTCATACTCGGCCTCCGAGGTTCCGCTCCACCCGACTACTTCTACAAAGGTGCTCTCGCCGTCGCCGTTGTACTGTTGCTCTTGCGTCAAGTCTCTCGCCGGCTAAAATCCAAAGTGCCCCGCGCTGCTCGCCCTGACCCCAAATCAAAACTAAAGCTTTCCTAGAAATAGTGCGGGGTCCTGTTACCTCTTGGTACTATTCAAATGATATGAAAGGCATCGTACTAGCCGGAGGAACCGGCAGCCGTCTTTTCCCTCTCACAAAAATCACCAATAAGCATCTACTGCCGATCTACGACAAGCCGATGATTTATTACCCGATCCAGACTTTGGTCGACGCCGGAATCAAGGATCTCCTGATCGTCACCGGAGGCCGCAATTCGGGCGATTTCTTGCGCTTGCTTGCTAACGGCAAAGAGTTTGGTCTCAAACACATTAATTACACCTACCAGGAGGGGGAAGGCGGCATCGCCGACGCGCTTGGCCTGGCCGAGCATTTTGCCGACGGCGATAAAATCTGCGTGATCCTGGGTGACAACATAATAGAAGGTTCAATCCGCCAAGCGGTCAGCGATTTTGAGCAGCAGGCCAGTGGCGCGAAAATACTGCTGAAGCAGGTACATGACGCAGAGCGCTTCGGTGTCGCTGAAATTGATGGTGAAAAAATCATCGGCATCGAAGAGAAACCCCAGCAGCCGAAAAGCAACTACGCCGTCACCGGTATCTATCTCTATGACGGCACTGTCTTTGACAAAACGCGGCAGCTTGTTCCTTCGCGCCGCAACGAACTAGAAATTACCGACGTAAACAACGCCTACATTCGGGAAGGCACCATGACCTTCAACTATCTCGACGGCTGGTGGACAGACGCCGGCACCTTCGAAAGCCTGTTGCGCGCCGCCAAACTGGTGCATGAAACACGGCAAAAAACGGATCCTAACTTTGCGGAAACCGTCCGCATGATGGAAGATTGATGAGCACAACTACTGCATTAGGAGCTTTGGCCACCGGCATCCAACTGGAAGTGCCTACCTGTAACCCCGGCATCGGCAAGATGATTCTCTCGCCCGAGAGCCCGGACCTTGTCGCCGACGTGGTGCTGAAGCCGTTTCCTCTGTGGCCGGATGACAGGGGCTATTTCCTCGAAGTTGCACGGCTTGGTCAAGGCCTGGTCGAGGACTTTCCGGCAACCGGTTCGCAGGTTTCTGCTGCTTTCAATTATCCTGGCATCATCAAGGCGTTCCACTATCATAAGTTCCAGACGGATTACTGGGTGCCGGTCGCCGGTTTGTTACAGGTGGTTCTGGTGGATTTGCGTCTTGGGTCGTCCTCATTCGGCGTAAAAAACACCCTGTATGTGGGTGCCTTGCGTCCTTGGCAATTGCTCATTCCGCCGGGCGTGGCCCACGGTTACAAGGTCATTGGAGAACAGCCCTCCACGTTGGTCTATCTCACTAACCGGACTTACGACCCCAAAGATGAAGGCCGCATCCCACATGACGACACGTCCATCGCTTATGACTGGGAGTTACAGCACAAATGAAGCTCATAGTAACCGGAGGCGCAGGCTTCATCGGGTCAAGCTTTGTCCGCATGGCGCTGCTGGGCAATTGGGCCGGGCACGTCATCAATCTCGACAAACTCACCTATGCCGGCAATCTTGAAAATCTTGAGCCGGTCGATGATTTGCCTGGTTATCAGTTCATTCAGGCAGATATCTGTGACGGCGAAAAAATCGAACATATTTTCGAGTCCGAAAAGCCCGACGCCGTAGTCCATTTCGCTGCCGAATCACACGTGGACCGAAGCATTCACTCTCCTGCCCCAGTGATTCAAACGAATTTCAACGGCACTTTCACCCTTCTTGAAGCCGCACGCCGGAATAAAATTGCCCGCTTCGTTCACGTTTCCACTGACGAAGTGTATGGAAGCATCGACGAACCCTTTGATGCGGATGAGAATTATCCACTGCGCGCCAGCAGCCCTTATTCGGCTTCAAAAGCAGGGTCTGACTTACTAGCCCTCTCTTACTTCACCACTTACAAGCTGAACATCTCAGTTACTCGTGCGTCTAATAACTACGGGCCTTATCAGTTTCCGGAAAAACTGATTCCGCTGATGATTTCAAATGCGCTGGAAGATAAACCGCTTCCGGTTTATGGCGATGGCCAACAGATTCGCGACTGGCTCTACGTGGAAGACCATTGCCGCGCAATCAAATCGGTTCTCGAAAAGGGCGATGCTGGTGAGGTCTACAACATCGGCGGCAACTGTTCTCTGCCGAATCTGGAAGTCATCCACCGTATTCTCATGGCCACCGGCAAGCCAGAAAGCCTCATTACACGCGTAACCGACCGGCCCGGTCATGACCGCCGGTATGCGCTCACGAACGAAAAGTTAACCAAGGCCACCGGTTGGGAGCCGGAAATGAACTTTGATCAAGGCCTGGCCAGCACCGTTGACTGGTACCGCACTCACTCCGGCTGGATGCAGCGGGTGAAGAGCGGAGAATATCGTAAGTTTTACGAACTGAACTACTCCGGTCGCGCCTAAACCACGCGGCTATAATCGACAGGGGCTTCAACTTTGGATCGATCCCGGCACATTGGTTCCGCGATGGATGAGTTGCGACAAATCCGAAGCGATGTCCGGCTCACCAGTTCGTTGGACGCGGTGCGGCGCAGCTTTGAGCGCCTCCAGGAAATCCGGCGTAAATACCAGAGCGATTTTGATCTCCAGATTGTCGCTGCGGAGCTTCATGACGAGATTATCGAACGCGCTCGGGCCATTCGGGCAGGTAACGCAAAGCCGTCGGCCGCCGTAAATCCCGAAGAAGCCGAAATTCCGTTGGATGTGCCAAAGCTCGATCGCCGCAGCTGGCATGTTGCCGTCGGCCTCGCCGTCTTGCTGACGGTCGGCGCGTTGGCAACCTTCTTTTATCTGATCCAGACCGCCAGGCGGCTCAATTTCTCTAACGATCAGCCAGCTGCAGCTATCGCAGCCAAGCCCACACCGCCAAAGACGAAGGCTGCGTCGGTCTCAAAAGTGACCCCGCCGTCAATTTCAATGACGCCCACGTTGCGTCTTTACACTGACCTTGCCAGCGGTACCGCTACCATTGACGATCAGCCATCCAAAGATCTGACCGATGGCGAGTTGGACCTCGACGCCCTGACCCCCGGCGTGCACAGCGTCCGGGTGGACAGCCACGGAGGCAGTGCGGCATTTAGCTTTAAGCTCGCCAGTCAAACGGATGTCCCCCAAGTTACCGGCACGCCGAAGTCAGTGAACGCAATGGTCGTGCTCGTCGCGGTGAAGGATCAGACGGCACACCTCTATACCGACGCAGCCGGCGCAGACGTCTCCCTCGACGAGAAGCCTGTGGGCACGGTCACTGACGGTGGCATAGTACTACGCGACTTAGGCACTCGGGATCACGATCTGGAAGTAAGTCAAGGCAGAGACCAGCAGAGGTTCGTACTGACATATACTCCCACGCCAACCCTGACGGTCTTCGTCAAGTCCGATCCCAGCATCGGTGTCCTCACTGTGTCCACCGGCCAGGATGGCGTCTCCGTCTTCGTCAATGACATTCCCTACAAGCGAGCCACCGAGCACGGCGCGGTCAGAATTCCACTAAAGGTGGGTAGCTACCGAATTCGCGTCCATAAGGAAGGCTTTGTGGACCCGGCCGTGGCGTCCGTCGAAGTGAAGAAGTCGGCGGAAGCTTCTGTTGCCTTCCACCTCCAACCGGTGCCGCCGCAATTCGCCACCCTGATGGTCAATGGCGCTCAGCCCGCAACCGTGATATTGGTCGATCACCAGACGGCTGCTACTGTCGGCCTCGACGGGACCGCCAAGGTTATCAACATTCAACCCGGCGATCATTTCATTGAATTGCAGCATGACCAGGCGGTTACCAAGCAGTTCACCCGAACCTTCGAAGTAGGTAAAACGGTCAACCTGGGAGGTGTGGATGTCGCATTGGACCGGATTGCGCCCGATAACAGGAGCGTCATCCCGGCCAATCCTGGACCCCCCGTCATTCCTCCCCCCGTCGTGCCCGACTTAGAGACCGCGCCGCTTCCTTCCGGCGGAGTGGAACAGGTTCATAAGGGTGGTGGGTTTCTGCCCTATCACGCTCCCAAGGTGCCTGGCAAGTTCTACTTCCAGGCTCATGCGAAACTGGGCGGTGTTTTGCGAAAAGGTAAGTTGCAGTGGTATGGGGGATACCAGAACCCGTCTAACTACGTCTTGTTTTCAATTGATGGCAAGCATGCCGAAGTGAAAGAGGTGCGAGACGGTAGGTCGGTGGATATCGGCCGGATCTCCTTCCCGGCGGAATCGGGTGAATGGGTCCAAGTGGAGCTTTCCGTCAAAGCCGACACCTTGCGTGCGCGCGCCAAGGCTGGGGAAGGGGACTGGATAGACCTGAGCCCGGTCACTTCCGCCGATCATGACTTTACAAAAGATAGCGTAGGCCTTTATGTCCCTGCGAATGAAGAAGTGGCGGTAGCGAACCTTCGCTTTACTAACCGCTAAGGAGAAATTGTGGACGAGCGAGCGTTCTATAAGGAAACGCAGGAAACCAGGAAGGCCAATCTGAATTGCTCCTGGTGCCGTAGCGTTGAGGAGTATGACTTGAAGTGGCTGGTCCGGAGAAAGCTGAAGCAGTTGCCGCGAAATGCGGATGAGCGTGACCGCGCCAAGTTTGCCAAATCCAGCAGCTATATGGTGCTGTTGGATGACAAAGTCGCATGCAAGCGCTGTCGCCGCTCCTTTGATGTTTCCGGTATCAAGACCACTGCTTTCCTGACAGACTAGGGCGAGTTGCTGTTAGAAAACGTTATGAACATAGTTACCGCTGTTCTTCCTTTTCTGCTCGTGAGCCTAGGTGTCTTAGCCCCGCAGCCGAAAACCAGATCGTTCCACCTGGAATACGCCGCCACCGTTAAGGACATACCATCGGGTGTCACGAAAGTGGAGCTTTGGTTGCCCGTCCCGCATAGTGACGGCTACCAGGAGATCCAAAATCTCAAGATTGAACCGCCGTACGCCTACACAATCGCCACTGCTCCGGACGGTGACCAGATACTGCATCTCCAGCTCGATAAGCCCGAAATCTCGACCCTCTCCGTGGAGCTAAGTCTCGACGCTATGCGTACGGAGCACATCCAAACCCGGCTCATGGGCGCACCCGCCCTGGCTCACGACGAAGATCCGGCCACGCTCGCTCAATACCTGAAGCCTGACCGCCTCGTTCCGATTGATGACCAAATCCGCAAGTGGGCCCGCGAGGTAGTAGATCAGGCCGGCGCACACACCGACTTGGAAGAAGCGCGGGCCATCTATAACCATGTCGTCGCTACCGTGAAGTACGACAAGTCCGGACAGGGATGGGGTCGCGGCGATATCTACTACGCCTGCGAAGAACGCCGCGGGAACTGTACCGACTTTCACGCCATTGTCATCGGATACGCCCGCGCCCTGGGAATCCCGGCGCGCTTCGCTATTGGTCTGCCGCTGCCGCCGCAGCACCGGGAAGGGAAGATCGCCGGTTATCATTGCTGGGCCGAGGTTTATATCAAGCACATCGGTTGGGTGCCCATTGATGCTTCCGAAGCTGCCAAGAACCCAGCCAAACGAGACTACTTCTTTGGAGCGCATGACGAAAATCGGATCGAGTTCTCAAAGAACCGCGACGTCGTTCTCGTCCCACGGCAGCATGGCGATCCTTTGAACTACTTCATCTACCCATACGTCGAAGTGGATGGCAAGCAGTTCAAAGATGTTGCCGCCAGCATCAGCTTCAAGGATGTGGTCACTCGGGCTGATGGCGGGCAAATTCAACCCAAAGGTTGATCCGTCCATTACGGCTTCGACCTAAGATGTAACAATTAAGCGGTCATGATGAGGAGTGTCTCTGCCTACAGTTTTGCGGTAGCTGTATGGCTTTTATTGCCGCTAAGTGCCTTTGTCGCCGACTCAGTCGCCCCGACGAAGAACGAAGATTCTCTTTGGGAACACCGAAATTTAGGTAAGGCATTCTATGAGAATCCGGATACGCACGTTCAAGCCGTGGGTGAGCTGAAGGCCGCTCTCGACCTTTCGGGCAAGGTTCGTGACCGTGTTAATTACGGCCTTGGGTTGTTGCGTGCCGGCCAAACCGACGCGGGTGTTGAACAGCTGATCCAGGTTCAGAAAGAAGATCCCAGCCTGCCCTATTCGTGGTTCAACCTCGCCATCACGTACAAGCATGCCGGCGATTATGACAAAGCGATTGAACAACTGAAGGGCATGATCAAGCTTCGCCCTGATGATGCCGTGGCGCATTACAATCTGGCTTCGGTTCTGCGCGCGCAAAACAACCTGGAAGCCGCCCTGCCCGAGTTCTTGGAAGCCGAGAAGCTGAATCCGGATCTCGCTGGTCCTCACTTTCAACTGTTCAGCACCTACCAGCGCCTTGGCAAGAAGGAAGATGCCGTTCGTGAGCGCCAGGCGTTTGAAGAGGTCAAGAAGCGTCAGGAAGGCGCAGCCATCGCGGAGGACATGGAGTCTTCCTTCTACTCGGAGCTCTATGATCCGCCTGATCCTCGGTTCTCCGCTGCCGCCGTTCCCACGAAGTATGACGACAAGGTCGTCAGCACCGGATGGGATCCCGCTACCACTGGCATGGCTCTCATCGATTCCAAAGGTATCGGTGCATCGGACCTCTTGGTCTGGTCCAAAGACAAGGTAGAGCTGCTGGAGCATGGCGACACTCTGGCGAAAACGTCCGGCCTGGAAGGGTTGAAAGATGTTGTGAGCATTGCCGTGGGTGATTACGACAACGATGGTCTTGCGGACCTCTGCGTACTCACAAAGACAGGCGCATCGCTCTACCGCAACAACAAAGGTGCCTTCGAAAAGACAATAGACCTGCCGAATACTGCCGGAGCCACCCGAGCCTTATGGCTTGATTACGATCACGATTACGACCTCGACGTGCTCCTGTTCGGCCCGTCGCCCGCCCTGATGCGGAATGACGGTAACGGCAAGTTCGAAGATAAGACCTCAGCCTTCCCCTTCGTCAAAGGCGCTGCAATCGACGCCGTCACGACGGCTATCCGAATCGACACTGCCGCCCGTGATTTGCTGGTCACCTATGCTGATCGGCCGGCCACAATGTATCTGGATAAACTGAACGGTCAATTCACCGCCAATGACTTTCCAGCCTTGCCTGCGGGATCAAAAGCTCTCGCGGCGGTCGATTTCGACCACGACGGGCTAATTGATCTCATCAGCTTCGCTCCGAAAGAGCTTGCGCTCCACAACACGAATGGCACATTCGAAGCTGCCCCGAAAACGCCCGACGAACCAGCGCTCACTCGCGCCGATTTTAACGGGGACAAGCGTGAAGACCACGCCCAATTAAGTGCTGACGGCAGCCTTCATGTGTTCTTCAACGCCTCGCCTGGGCAGCGCTGGCTCACGGTGCGCATCACCGGAGTCAAGAACATCAAGACCGGTGGGAACGCCACAGTTGAGATGAAGTCTGGCGCTTACTATAGCAAGCGAATTTACACGGGCACGCCGCTCTCCTTCGCCGCGGATTCACGAGCCAACGTCGATGACCTGCGCATTACCTGGCCGAACGGGCTCATTCAGAATGAGGCACGGCAAAAGATTGAAGCGCTAAACATCCCTGAAGCCCAGCGGTTATCCGGTTCCTGCCCGATGATCTTTACCTGGGATGGCAATCAATACCGCTTCATCACCGACGTGCTGGGTGTTGCCCCGTTGGGCGCAAGTTCGGGCGATGGCAATTATTTCCCGGTGGACCATGATGAGTATATTCAGATTCCCGGCGAAGCGCTGAAAGCGCGCAACGGGAAATACAGCGTTCATATCACGGAAGAACTGCACGAAGTTTCCTACCTCGACCAGGTGCAACTCATTGCCGTCGACCATCCGGAAGGTCAGTCCGTTTACACCAACGACAAATTCAAATCGCCGCCATACCCTGAATTCAGGCTCTTTGGTGCGGCGGAAAAGCTCCATCCAATTCGCGCCATCGACGCACACAAGGTAGACGCGACCCAACGCCTTCTGGAGATCGACCACAGTTATCCCGACGCCTTCAGCCACAATTCATCGGGCGTCGCCGAACTGCACACGCTGGATCTCGACTTCGGGAAGGTTGCCTTAGACAATAAGGCTGCTCTGGTTTTGAACGGCTGGGTGGATTGGGCGGATGGCAGCACTTTTTTAGGCGCTTCTCAAAACGGTCAGGGGCTGATTTTCCCTTACCTGCAGGTCAAAGACCGGAGCGGCCGGTGGAAGACCGTTGTCGAGGACATGGGCATCCCGTCCGGTAAGCCCAAGACCATGGTGGTTGACCTCGCCGGCAAGTTCCTGTCAGACTCACGCGAAGTTCGCATTGTCACTAATCTCTGTGTGTATTGGGACGAGATCTTCCTTATTAAGGACTCGCGAACGCCGGAATTGCGGTTGAGCCATCTGAATGCCACTTCTGCTGATGTCCATTTCCGTGGCTTCTCGCAAGCTGTGATCGATCCTCAACGGCAGCAACCGGAGCAATTCGTTTACAGCAAAGTTCATTCGGTTTCAAACTGGAACCCCACGCGTGGCAACTACACGCGCTATGGAAGCGTAAGCGAGTTGGTTCAAGCGGCTGACGACAAAATGGTCATTATGGGCTCGGGCGACGAACTTACACTTGAGTTTCCTGCGAATCTTGCGCCGCCTAAGCCCGGCTGGAAGCGCGATTTCCTGCTGCTTGTAGATGGTTGGGCGAAAGATGCGGACGCGAACACCGCTTATAGCGAGAGCGTGCTTCCACTGCCGTTTCACGCCATGAGCGCTTATCCCTATAAGGCGTCCGAACACTTCCCTTCGGACCCGGAACATGCATCCTACGTCAAAGACTATTTAACGCGACCCGCGTTACGACTCATCCGTTCCTTAGCCGAGCAAAGTAATGGTGATTGAGGCTCTTTTATGTTGACCCGTATCCGTAGTCTAGTTGCGCTTTCACTAGGCATTCTTTTGCTGAATAGCATTCTGCTGTGGGCATTCCCAACAGCCACCGCGTTCAACGTCGCGAACCTGCTGCTGCACGTGGGGCTAGGGGCGCTGGTTGGCATTCTGGCGGTGATCTGCGCCAAAACTGACGCTCGTATGGGCTGGACTATTCTGGCTGCCGTCTCAGGCGTTGTACTGGCAGTCATCGGCAACACTCGAGATCACAAAGTTGTTTGGATCGTCCATATTGTGCTTGGTTTGGCCGGTATCGCTGTCCTCTTTGCGCGCCGCCAGAACTTCCGCATCGCTTGGGCCTCTGCTGTTGTTGCCGGAATCCTGCTGTTGGCAGGCGTGGGCTATCGATATTGGTATCCGCATCCTGAAGATCACATCGCCAACACCGTGTTCGTGCCCACTTCCATGAATGGTGAAGGGGGAGGTCCAAACAGTCCGTTCTTCCCTTCTGGCGCGAATACCGCCAGCGGCAAAACCGTCCCGTCTGAGTTTTTCATGGAGTCGAAGAAGTGCGGCGAATGTCACAAGGACATTTACAACCAGTGGAAAAGCTCCATGCACCACTTCTCGTCGTTCAACAACCAGTACTATCGAAAGTCTATCGAGTACATGCAGGACGTTGTCGGCACCAAACCGAGTAAGTGGTGCGCCGGATGTCATGATCATGCGGTATTTTTCAATGGACGCTTCGACAGGCCTATGAAGGAACAAATCGATACGCCGGAAGCTCAGGCCGGCTTGAGCTGCATGTCCTGCCACTCGATTGTCCACGTAAATGGCACGGTAGGCAACGCCGGTATGACGATGCTTTACCCGCCGTTACACGAAGTGGCCAGCAGTTCCAATCCCATAATTCGGAATCTAGAACACTTCGTCACCTACGCCGCGCCCGAAGCCCATCGCAAAACGTTTATGAAGCCTTTCATGCGAAACAGTGCTGAGTTTTGCGCTACGTGCCACAAAGTTCACTTGGATGTTCCCGTCAACAACTATCGGTGGTTCCGCGGCTTCAATGACTATGACAACTGGCAGGCCAGCGGCGTTTCCGGCCAGGGCGCTCGTTCGTTTTATTATCCGGCCAAATCCCTGACTTGCGCCGGCTGCCACATGCCACTTGTCTCGTCTCATGATCCAGGCAACGTGGATGGAAAGATTCACTCCCACATGTTCCCCGGCGCGAACACCGCGGTAGCCGTTGCGAATAAGGACAGCAAGCAACTCTCGGCCGAAGAGAAATTTCTGCAATCGGGTTTTATCACGGTTGATATTTTTGCTGTTTCACCAGCCGCTGCTAAGCAGAAAGCTGCGGCGAAAATGGTGCGTCGAACCCTTGAGTCGCAGCAGGCAAACACCGGGTTTGCAGTGGGCGAAGAATCGGATTCAGCTACTGCTGGAATCATTCGCGACGTTGGTCAGGTGGCCGCTCCGCTCGACCTTTCGAATCTAACCCTGCAGGCGGGTCATGACGCGCAAGTCGACGTGGTTGTCCGCACGCGCAAAATCGGCCACTTCTTCCCTGGTGGCACGGTTGATGCTTTTGACGTCTGGCTGGAACTGCAAGCCAGTGATGATTCCGGCAAGCTGATTTTTTGGAGTGGAAAGGTCGAAGATAACGGCAAGGGCCCTGTGGAACCGGGTGCTCACTTCTACCGTTCGTATCAGCTCGATGCAGTGGGTAATCCCATCAATAAGCGAAATGCTTGGCAGGCCCGCAGTCTGTTGTACGCTCGCCTGATTCCACCCGGTGCAGCGGACGTCGGCCATTACTTGGTCCACGTTCCGGCGGATGCCAAGGGAAAGATCCACTTTACGGCCAAGCTGAATTATCGAAAGTTCTCCTGGTATTACTCGCATTTTTCATACGCTGGTGAACCAAAGCCTGGCCAGCCTCAGCTGCTGCGCACCAAGAATTTCGACAGTATGGAGTACAGCTTTGATCCGAACAACATTCCGAAAAATGTGTCTGGAGCGATCAAGAATTCCATTCCGGACCTGCCAATTGTCTGCCTCAGTAAGGCGGAGATCAGTGTTCCAGTGTCTGATCGGCCGAGCGCATGGCAGGCCCTAGCGAAACCAGGCACTCGCGAACGTTGGAATGATTGGGGCATCGGCTTGCTCCTGCAAGGGGACCTCAAAGGCGCTGAGTTCGCATTCCGAAAGGCGGCTGAGGCCGAGCCGACTTACGCCGACGCCTACTTGAATGTCGCTCGCGCGTTAATTCAGGAAGGCGAAACAGACGCCGCGAAGCCCTTCATTGAGAAGGCCCTGGAATGCAATCCGTCATTGGGCCGCATCTACTACTTCCGCGCGCTGATTGAGAAGACCGAAGGCCGGTATGATGAAGCGCTGACGTCGCTTAAGAGTGTAGAGACGCAATACCCGCGCGATCGGGTGGTCTTGAACCAGATCGCCCGTCTTTATTTCCTAAAACGCGATTACTCTAAAGCGCTTGATTATTGCCAGCGTGTTTGCCTGATTGACACTGAAGATGTGCAAATGCACTACACCGCAATGCTTTGTTACCGGGGCCAGGGGGAACCGGAGAAGGCAAACCATGAGATGGCGTTATTCCAACGCTTCAAAGCGGACGAATCGTCTCAATCCATCACAGCCCAACGCCGCATGGTGAGTGCGGAAGATAATAATGAACGGCAATTGATTCATAGTCATGAGTCAGTGCCGCTGCCGTAAGACATGAAGACTTACCGTTTTGTTTATTGTGCGGCCGGATTGCTAGCGGCTTCGTTTTGCTGGTTTGGCCGAGCGGCTGACGCGCCCCAGTCTGGTGTTCAATTTGTCGACGTCACAACCAAGGCCGGCATTCACTTCAGCCATAATTCTGGAGCGACCGGCAAACGATACCTGCCTGAAACGCTTGGCGCCGGCTGTGCTTTTGTAGACGTTGACGGCGATGGATGGGCCGACATCATCCTAATCAACGGCAAGGATTTCACGCCCCGCGGACGCAAGTCTCTGCCGGCGCTTTACCGAAATAATCGCGACGGCACTTTCACCGACATCACCAAAGGCAGCGGCCTCGATATCGAGATGTATGGAATGGGTGTTGCTGTCGCCGACTACGATAATGACGGCTTGCCGGATGTTTATATTACGGCGCTGGAAGGCGATCACTTATTTCACAATGAAGGTCACGGCCATTTCCGGGACGTAACCGCTGAAAGTGGAGTTCACAACTCTAATTTCGGCACCAGCGCAGCCTGGTTCGACTACGACAAGGATGGAAAACCAGACTTGGTTGTTGCCGACTACGCCACCTGGAGTGCCAAAAGCGATTTGTGGTGTTCGCTCGACGGAACCTCAAAGTCGTACTGCACGCCCGAGTCGTACAAAGGCTCGGCCTCGCATCTTTTCCACAATCTCGGCAATGGCAAATTTGAAGATGTGACAAAGAAGGCCGGACTGGGAGACGACACCAGCAAAAGCCTGGGCGTGTTGATCTTCGACTATAACGGTGATGGCTGGCCGGATATCTTCCTATCGAATGACACTCAGCCCAATAAGCTTTACAAAAACAACGGCAATGGGACGTTCACTGAAGAAGGTATGCAAGCCGGTGTGGCTTATGGCGAAGACGGCGTCGCTCGGGGCGCTATGGGAGTGGATTCATCCGACTATGATCACTCGGGTCGCCCCCATCTTCTGATTGGGAATTTCGCAAATCAGATGATGGGGCTCTATCACAACGAAGGCAAAGGCTTTTTTGTAGATGAGGCGCCTTCCTCTACGGTGGGAAGATCTACTCTGCTCAGCCTGACCTTTGGAGCATTCTTTTTTGATTACGATCTGGATGGCTGGGATGACATCTTAGCCGCAAACGGCCACATTGAACCGGACATTAGCCGGGTCCAGCCCAAGGTTCAATACAAAGAGCCGCCGTTGATGTTTCACAACCAGGGTCACGGCAGATTTGAAGATGTGAGCAACAACCTGGGACCTGATTTCCGGAAACCCATTGTGGCGCGAGGCGCGGCTTACGCCGACTTCGATCATGATGGAGACCTGGACATCCTCATCAACAACAATGAGGGCCCGTCGGTGCTTTACCGCAATGATGGCGGGAACAGGAATAACTGGATTGCTTTTCATCTCGTCGGTGAAAAGAGCAATCGCAGCGCGTTGGGAGCGACTGTGCGTGTGCAAAGCGGACTCGGCAACCAGTGGCAAACGGTTCACAGCGGCTCCAGTTATTGCTCGCAAAGTGATCTGAATCTTACCTTTGGCCTGGCGCATGACAAAGCGGTTCAGAATGTGCTCGTCGAGTGGCCCAGCGGAATCAAACAGCGCTTTGATAAGCTGGCCCTCAATCAAATCGTGACTATCGATGAAACCAAGGGCGTTATCAAGTGAAGTGTCTTATAGTACTGGCCGTCGCATACTCTTGCCTCGCACAGCAGCAACCCACCGCTCAGCAGATTATTGATCGGATTCAGCAACACGTTGGAGTTCCCTGGACCACTCCCACGGTTGACACCTTCAAAGCGGGAGATCCAAATGAGAAGGTCACTGGGGTTGCCGTCACCATGATGGCCACTTTCGACGTACTTAAGCGAGCGGCTGCGCAGGGTGACAATCTGGTGATCACGCACGAACCCACCTTTTACAGCCATCAGGATGAAACCGGCAAATTGGAAGCTCAACACGATTCTGTTTGGGCAGATAAAGAAGCGTTTATTCGTGAGCATCACATGGTGGTCTGGCGCTTCCATGACCACTGGCACAAGCACAGCCCCGATGGCATTCTGCAGGGCATGGTGGATGCGCTCGGTTGGAATGCTTATCAGGACAAAACTGAACCGATGCTCTTCGTACTGCCTAGCCAATCGCTGGCCCAGCTTGCCCGCGACGTGAAGACAAAGCTAAATATCGTGGCGATGCGGGTAGTCGGCGATCCACAACTGCAAGTGACCAAGATCGCGCTCATACCAGGGGCCGCCGGTTCCGCTAGACAGATTCAGGCGTTTGAGAGCGACAGAGTCGAAGTTTTGTTCATTGGCGAAGTCCCTGAGTGGGAGACTGTCGAGTACACGGACGACGCGGTCGCGGAGGGTAAACACAAAGCCTTGGTCCTGATGACACACATTCCCTCCGAGCAGGCTGGCATGGACGAATGCGCCACCTGGCTGAAGACGTTTGTTACAGATGTGCCGGTGTCCTTCGTACCTGCGAAGCAGCCATTCTGGCTACCCAAGTAGTATTGAACGTAGCCGTCACTGCAACATGCAGTAGGGGCATCCGTAAAGTTCCTCACCTCGCTATGCTTAGTTAGATATGAAAAACCTCAAAAAATGGATGATCGTGGCCAGCGTCAGTGTCCTTACTGTTTTTGCTGCTGCCAAGAAAGTGGAACTAAAGAACGCTAAAGGGGAAAGCGTGGGAACTGCTACCATTTCCGCCGCCGGCACGGGGATCAAGATCAAGCTGAACCTCAAGGACCTGCCTCCTGGACAGCATGGATTTCACATTCACCAGACCGCCAGCTGCGAAGCTCCCGACTTCAAGTCGGCAGGTGGACATTTCAATCCCACCAACAAGCATCACGGGCTTGATAATCCTGAGGGGCCTCACGCGGGCGATATGCAAAACGTCACGGTAGCGGCGAATGGGACTGCAAAGACCACGCTGATGGATCCGAACGCGAGCCTTGGCGATGGTCCGAATTCGGTCTTTGCTAACGGCGGCACGGCGCTGATCATCCATGAGAAGGCGGACGATCTTAAATCTGATCCGGCTGGGAACGCTGGCGCCCGGATTGCCTGCGGCGTCATTACCAAGTAAACGAAAACCGTTAAGGGACCTCAGGCTTCTTCCCAATAAGCCAGAGGTCCCTCCTGTATCAAGGCGTCCCGTTACTTAAGGATTTCATCCAATACTCGCCCTGAAGATCCACTCGGCGTTCCTACTTCCAGGATGTTTGCAAGCGTTGGCGCGACATCATTCACGGCCACCGTCCGGTTGAACTGACCAGCCTTGATACCCGGGCCTGCAATCAACAGCGGTACATGGCGGTCGTAATCATACGCCGAAAAATGTGTGGTGCCGCCGGTTCCCGACATATAGCCGGGCTCAAAGATGATGGAGAAGTCGCCGCTTCGCCGTTCGTTAAAGCCGTCCATCGCCGCCTCGGCAACAAAGTCGCCGGCTACGCCATCCATCAGTTGCTTGCGTGAGTAGACGCGTGCGACGTGGTATTGCGGCACTGAGAGCAAAGTGTCGACGACCGTATCATTCACATCCTGCAGAGATACTTTCGACTTAGCCACCGTTTCCTTGTTTAAGTACAGGGTTGCCTCCCCTCCTCCTGAGATCAGCCAGGAGCCTTTGCCAAACTTGCGGCTAAGAGCCGATTGCACACCGTCTTCCGCATCAGCGAGTAAATATCCACCCGGAAGCTTGCGCTTCTCATCCATAGCAGGTGTTGAGGCCACTCCGTGGTCTGCGGTCAAGACCACCAGAACGTTTTGCATTCCAACTGTCTCATCCAGCAAGCGAAATAGCTTGCCTATTTGTTCATCAACTCGGATGGCCATATCTTTCACCTCCGGCGCATCAGGTCCCACTGCATGGCCCACATAATCGTTCGATGAAAACGAGACGGTCAACAAGTCTGTTACGCCTCGCTGTCCGAGTTTCTCCCCTTTTATTGCCTGCTCTGCGAACTGCTCAATCAGTTCGTTGCCCCAGGGACTGGCGGGAAGAAGTGAGTAGGCGTCGCGGCCGGCGGCGGTACGGAAGTGATAGGAAGGAAAACCTGGCCAGGGCTGATCCACATACTTTTCGGCGCGCTTCTCACCGTTGAAGCTGGCGGCCCATGCCGGCAATGCATCCATGTAGAACGAACTGGTGACAAAATTGCCTGTTTGGTCGTCAAACCAGAACGCGCCTTGCGCCCTGTGGCCGGATGGAAGAATAGCGCCGCGCGCCTTAATGGAGATGCCAATTACCTTCGAGTCCTCATGTACATTGCGGAGTTCGTCCCCCACTGTGGTGACCAGCAAACGGTTAGGGGAGGCCGGGTCCGCATCTGTGCAACGCGCCCCCTCTGTCTGCTGCTTCCCGCCAACAGTGTTGAAACGCCAATCGCAAACGCTGGTGACCACTTTGTTTTCATCACGGTCGTACCAGCTATTGCCAACCATGCCGCTAACGGACGGCATCGCGCCGGACATGAAGATGCTGTGCCCAACTGCGGTAACAGTCGGAACCTGCTTATAATAGGCGCTAGCGAAATTGGCGCCGTTTCTCAATAAGTAATCCAGGCCGCCATGGTAATCACCCCGAAACCGCATCAAGTAATCGTGGCGGAATTGATCAACGACTATAGCGACGACCAGCTTCGGTTTTGGCGACTCCGCTGGAAGTGTCTGGGCCGCTAGACAAAACCTAGTCGAGAGAGTTACAAATAGAAAAATTTTCGAAAAGGACATGCGGCATCAGGGTAACATTGCCCTATCCGCTTTACTAGGCGACTGCCGGGCTTGATGTAGGACGGTTGGCCACCGTGACCGGCTTTGCATTCAGATCCACTTCTTTGAATGCGCTCCTCAATTGCTGAAGCGTTGCGCGAATTCTGCTCTTGATGGTGCCCACCGGAGTATTCAGACGTTCGGCAATTTCTGTTTGTGAACATCCTTCGAAGTAGGCCAGTTCCAACAGTTCACGTTGGTCACTCGTTACCATGGCCAACATCTTTCGCGATATATGCAGGTCTTGAAAAGAGAGTTCAGCACGCCTGTGAATTAGTAAGTCTGGATGAATATTAACGTTTGCCCGCTGATGCGGAGAGCGAAGGAAGTCAAGCGCCAGATTACGGGTAATGGACACGATCCATACACCGAGAGTCCCTCGCGACTGATCAAAGTGACGGCTCCGAGTCCACACGCGCAGGAACAGCTCTTGAGTTAGATCCTCAGATACTGACGGATTGTGGGTGATTCGAATCAGAATCGAGTACACGAGCGACGAATAGCGGTCGTATACTTCGGCGAGCGCCTCCGGCCGGCGATCAACTAGCCCACTCACTAGCTCGGATTCCGACACCATGCTAAATAGAAGTGTCACGGTCAGTTACTATTTCGAGGTAAATTCCCGATTTCTAACCTGCCGGCGGCGCAACGGCTTGGACATGAGGACTTTCCGCACCTAGCCACTGCGGATTGGTGGCTGTGCTATCGAAGTGCGCGCTCGTCTTGAATAACTCCCACTCACCGGAACTTGCTGCCTGCTTGGTCTTTTCAAGAATCGCGGCGATTTCCTCCTGCGGCACTTGGCGGAATATACGCGCAGCTTGCAGAGCTTGCTCCAGGATTTCAGTCTTATCGATCCCGGTTATCAATACTGAAATCGGCTGGTTTAGCGAGAAGTAAAGGCACTCCATCGCATTCACCACCTTGCTTTTCAGAATCACGGAATCGCCAAAACACTTCATGCCCAAAACACCAATATTTCGTTTCACTAACTCTGGAGTCACAAGCGTGTTGAAGCTCCTGAAGTGAGCGTCCATGACGTTAATGGGCATTTGAACAGCGTCAAATGTGAAGCCGTGCTTATCAGCCACCTCAAGCATGTAGAGGTGAATATGCGGATCCTTATGGCCCGTGAAGCCAATGTAACGTGTTTTCCCGGCTTTCTTCGCATCCAGGAACGCCTCTATGGCGCCGCCTTTCGCGAATATGCGATCTGCATCTTCGAAGCGGATAATTTCATGGAACTGCAACAAGTCCACGCGGTCGGTTTGCAAACGTTTAAGCGACTCGTCTATCTGCTTAGCCGCTTCTTCGCTGGTTCGCCCATCAATCTTAGTCATCAGGAACGCACGCTCACGATACCCGCCTTGCTTCAAGGCTTTGCCCATGCGGAGTTCGCTCTCGCCGTTGTTATAGTCCCAGCTGTTATCCAGGAAATTGATTCCCTCATCAAGCCCCGAATGAATCAGCTTGATGGCGGCGCTCTCATCCAGATCCTTCTTGCCCAGGTGAAAGCCGCCCATGCCAATGCAGGAGAGCTTCTCTCCGGTATGTCCCAGGACCCGATAGGGTATTCCGTTCTTTTCTTCGGAAGTCTCAAAGTTTCTGCTTTTGTCCATAACTAAAGCTATAGAGTTTTTAGCTTGCAGAATGAAAGCAGAGTTTTTTCAGTTATGCTCGTCAGGACCGGGCGGCAGAATCTCCCGGAACTTGATACCGGAGGGGCGAGTGAACAACTTCTCGTCAAAGGGAACATCTTCGTACACGCTGTACTCGTACTTGTAGGCGCCGTCTTTAGAGCGCCAGCTCACGAAGATGGGGCGATTGACTCCCTGACGGGTGATCAGATCGGCGCGCGCGCCCGCCACGTTGAGCCGGTATAAATCAGTCGGCTGCGAGTTCACGATGGGTCCCGGCAGCTTAGCTGCTCCGGCGTCTTTAAAGAACTGAAGCTCAGCTCCAAACTCAAGACCGTCGATGACGCCCAGGTGATGCCTGGGGTCAAAGGGCATCACCATCGGCAGATGCAAATCGTTCGGACCTCCCTGGTCAATGGCATGTGAGCCGGTTCTGCTTATCAGGTCAACGCTGTAGGCGTCCGGCTCGGCGATAATGGTCAGTTTCTGAAAGCCCGCTTTGGCGTGCGGGGCGTCTTCCATCCGGGCGTACTTGGGGCCGGCGCGGTAGATCAACTTGGGCAAAGCCGCATACGAGCCGGCCGTAATTCCCGGCCCTGTAACCCGAACGTCCATCTTAGTCATGGTTTCCGGGTTGGCCGCACATGCAGACCTGCACATCATTAACAACAACAGCAAGAACAACAGCTTCATTCGGAGTTCTGACACTTTTCCGGGTCGATTGTTTCAAAGACACTGGCATGCTGAACTCTCGGCTTTTTGAGCTTGCCGTGCAAGCGATCGCGCCTTCTCATCAACGCTTCGCTGGAACCGTAGCTGAGGGCCTGGAGCGTGAAGTCCAAAGCCAGCGGGAAGTTTGGGTCCCGGCGTTCGTAGTGCTTGGCGAGTTCCTCCAGCGCAGGTACACGGAATTCATTACGGCAGCTCGCCAGTTCCGTCAGCGCCGCCACGGCCTGCGCCGGGTGATGGAGCTTCTTTTCCAGACCGGCAATGTCCCATAGCGTTCGAAACAGCAAGTGGTCCGGCAAACCCCTCTCCACGGCCCGCTTCAGCATGTCCAGTGCTTGCTGAAACTCGCCGGAGTTCAGCAGCCAGCGGCCAATGCCCGCTAGTTCTTCGCCCCGCCGAACGCCCACTCGCTCCAGCGACTCGCAATCCGTACTTCGAAACGCGGCGGGTACAATCGCCGTCAGGCAGGCTAGGGTCAGAATGTCGATGGCATTGTGATGAAAGACCGGGACCAGTTGGCTCGCTTCCTTTTGGCGCAGATATTCAAAGTACACATAGGGAATCATGTGGCCGGGCAAGTCGCCTTCGCGGCAGACACCCAGAATCTGCTGCTCCAGGTGAGTCAGCTTGCAGCTCTCCATGCGCAGCTTCCACAAGCGGCGCGCGCCATGCAGCAGGTCCAGGTGCCGCAGGCGGGCAAATGGCGGCTGGCGGCGCGTCATGCGATAACGCGTTTCGAGCAGCGGCTGATCATAACTTTTGCCGTTGTACGTGATCAGAACATCAAACTGCTTCAAATGCGCTTCCAGGGCGGACAGCTGACTCCGTTCTTCGGCATACTCCCGCATGAAGAACTGCCTCACTTCAAAGCCTTTCCGGGTGATGCGGCCCACTCCAATCAGAAAGGCGTAGGTTCCGCTACCACCCGCCAGTCCGGTTGTTTCGGTATCCAAAAAGGCCCACTTTTCCGGATGGACTCCGGTAATCTCGTTCTCACTCAATGCGTCCAGCAGAGTATCCGGCATCTCAATCAGCGCCCCGACATCGGCCGAACCGTGCGGCCTGTGACCCTCGAAAAGCCTGTCCACCTGGTAGTGGGTGCCGAATTCGTTTTCAACCACCTGGCCGTCCGCCCATTCCTCGATGAAGACTCGTCGAGTGACGGGTGCTGCTTCCACGGTTGCATTCGCGTACTTCTCGTCAATCAAAGCAATCCGTTTTCGAAGCTGTGCCAGTTGCTCGTCTAGACTTCCCACTAATTCGCCTTTTATTTGCCAGTATACAGGCGCTTTGAATCGCCAACTCGTACCATGTACATTTGCATGCTCTTCGTTTGTAAACGCGCACAACGCCCGGCGCGGAGGCTCGGGGTTTTCGGCATTGTGAAAGCCGAGCAAAGCTTGGCTGTGCCGCTCCTCCGTCTGCTCTCCGTCTCACTCGCCGTCGCGGCGGCTTTGCCTGCAGGGCAGGCAAGCCCAATCCAGTCCACTTACGACAAGTTCGAAATCCGTATCCCCATGCGAGACGGCTTCACTCTTTTTACAGCTGTCTATACGCCTAAAGACAAAAGCGAGACGTATCCGTTCCTGATCCAGCGCACTCCGTATAGCGTTGCGCCTTACGGCGTGGACAACATGCCGGAGCGCCTGGGACCGTCACCGAAATTTGCCGAGGAGAAGTTTATCTTCGTCATGCAAGACGTCCGCGGCCGCTATGAATCCGAGGGCGATTTTGTCGACATGCCCATCATCAAGGACAAGCTGGACGGCCCCAAGGATACCGACGAAACCACCGATACTTACGACACCATAGACTGGCTTCTCAAAAATGTGCCGAACAACAACGGCAAGGCCGGCGTGTATGGAATCTCATACGACGGCTTCTTTACTTCTTGTGCCCTGATTCGCGCTCACCCGGCGCTGTTAGCCGCTTCCCCGCAAGCGCCGATGGCTGATCTTTATAAGGGCGACGATGCCTTTCACAACGGAGCATTCTTCCTGATTGCCAATTTCAGTTTCTACACTGATTTCCCAAAACAAAAGAACCCGATGCTTCCGGTGGAACTGCCGCACTTCGATTACGGAACGAAGGACGGCTATCCGTTTTACCTGCAATTAGGCGCGCTGGCCAACTCAGAAGAGCGGTATTTTCACTTCAAGAATCCTTATTGGACCGACAGCTACACCCATACCACCTACGACGCCTTCTGGCGGCCGCGCAATATTCTTTCCCATCTCACTTCTATCAAGCCCGCGGTGCTAGTGGTCGGCGGCTGGCTGGATGCCGAGGATCTATCAGGCACCCTTAAGACCTTCCGCGCCATTCAACAGAATTCGCCCGCCACAGACCTCCACTTGGTGATGGGCCCCTGGTATCACGGCGGCTGGCAGCAGAGCCAGGGAGACAAGCTGGGAAATGTCTCATTCGGCGCACCCACTGCTGAGTACTTCCGCGATGAGATTGAGCTTCCATTTTTTCGCCATTACCTGAAGGGCGTGCCCACAGAATCAGCGGCGAAAGCCGTCATGTTCGAGACAGGAAAAAATATCTGGCAAACGTTATCCTCCTGGCCTCCCAAAGAAGCGATACCCACCCGGCTCTATCTGCACGGACAAGGCAGTGTCAGTTTCCAGCCTCCTGCCGAGGCGGTTGCGGCCGACGTGTACGAGAGCGATTCTCAAAACCCGATACCGTTCTACGCCACGCCCACGCTTGAAATGGAGCGCGACTATATGATTGCCGATCAGCGCTTCGTTTCCAGCCGTAAAGATTTGCTGACCTACGCGTCCGAACCTTTACAGGAGGACGTGACCATCGCCGGCCCGATCTCTCCCACCCTATTTGTTTCCACAACGGGAACAGACTCCGACTTTGATGTGAAACTCATCGATCAATACCCGGAGGATGCCGATGGGGCGCTGGCCGGATATCAGGAACTCATTCGCGGCGAGCCCTTCCGGGGAAAGTTTCGCAACAGCTTCGAGAAGCCCGTTCCCTTCAAACCGGGCGTCACGCAAAAGATCCAATTTGCGATGCCCGATGCCTATCATTGCTTCCTGAAAGGCCACCGGATTGTTATCCAGATTCAAAGCTCATGGTTCCCGCTGGTGGACAGGAACCCGCAGACTTTTACCGATATTCCCCATGCGACGAGCGAGCAATTCATTACCGCCACGGAGCGCATCTTCCGCTCGCGGACGGCGGCGTCCTATGTGGAATTGAACATAGTCCACCGGGCTGCGCATTAAGAACTCGATATCTTAAATTCTTCTCATCCGGTACACGAGCGTCTCCCTGGTTCGTCTGAATCGGCATGCCGAATCGACGTTCGCTCGTTATCACTGCTTTCGCCGCCCTGCTGGGCTCCATTCTTCTGCATGCGCAGCGTGCTTATCCCTATGAATCGCAGCAGCGATGGCCGGCGGACCAAACCATTGCGGACTTGAAAGCGATTTCCGCTCACAACACGTACAACCCGCGCGAGATGGAGCGGTACGACAACGCCATGACCCATCTCTCTCAGTTCGCCGAAAGACTGCACCAGGGCCGTTTTGATCGAGGCCGTCTCGATCACAGCATCAAAGACATCGAAAGCATCTTAAACAAGAATCCGATGGACGGCCGAGCGCGAGATATTCTGAACAACGATGTCAACGAACTGCGGCGCCTGCGCGCGACTTACCGGATCGGCTACTACTAGCCCGTAGAGCCATCATCTCCGCGCGAGTCAAATCACGCCACGTGCCGGGTTCTAGTCCTGCCAGGCTCAGCTCGCCGATGGCCGCGCGCACCAGGCGCAGGGTAGGGAAGCCGACCGCGGCCGTCATGTGCCGCACCTGCCGGTTCCGGCCTTCGTAAAGCGTCAGCTTTAGCCAGGAGGTTGGGATGTTTTTACGTTCCCGCACCGGCGGATTCCGCGCGGGAAGAACCGGCTCCGGCATTGCTTCCGCAGCACAGGGCAAGGTCTTTTCGCCTTTGATCACAACGCCGCCCGTCAATTTTTCCAGCGCGACCGAATCCAGTTCGCCTTCCACCTGGACCCAATAGGTGCGCGGATGTCCAAACCGCGGATCCGTCACACGATGCTGCCATTCGCCGTCATCCGTCAGCAGCAAGAGCCCTTCGCTATCGAAATCCAGCCGCCCCGCCGGATAGACGCCGGGAACCTGAATGTAGTCGGCGAGTGTGCGCTTATCGCCATCCCGACTGAACTGGCACAGGACCTGAAAAGGTTTATTGAAGAGTAAGTAACGAATCCTGCTCCCTCGAATGTCTACTTGATGTTATGCCCTTAAAGAAAATCCTGCCTTATACGACTATTCTGCTATTCGCGGCGATCATTTATGTGGCATACACCTTCTACGCACGCCACCAGGCCGACGTCCAGGCACAAGCCGAAATGGAAGCCAAAAAGGAAGAGGCTCGAAAACGTACGGTGAACGCGGTATTTGGCAATGGCGAGATTAAGTTCACTTCCATGTCACTCGACGCGAGTTCGGTGAAGCCCGGCGAATCGGCGAAGCTTTGCTATGGCGTGGTAAATGCGGCGACCGTAAAGATTGACCCCCCGGTGGAGCCGTTGAAGCCGACTTATCTGCATTGCTTTGATGTGACTCCGAAGCGCACAACGACCTATACGATTACGGCGGACGATGGCAAGGGCCATACGAAGTCGGAATCGCTGGAGTTGAAGGTTCGGTGAGCTTGACAGGCGGTCCGCCAAGCTGGATGTTTTCAGTTTGGCGGCGGCGGCGGGAGAAGCCTGATGTTCGCGGAATTTGCTAACAGTGCTTTGGATTCCTGGTGTTGAGGCTGGTTTTGGATTGGCTTCCTTTTGTAGAAGCATTCTCCTGTAGGCATGCCTTCGCGTTGAAAACCTTGTCGTTAGGAGAGCTCGCTCTGAGACTAAAGCCCGGCATACCAGTCATAACCAAGCTTCGTCCAGTAATCATCCGGCTTGGTGTCGGTATAGGCAATCAGTCCGATCCGCTTGATCTGCTTGTAGCCATATTTGGTCGGCGCGTGTAACCGCAGAGGCGCGCCGTGGAGTTGGGTGAGCGGTTTGCCTGCTATCTCCGTAACTAGCAGGGTTTGAGGGTGGCGGCACACGGCCATGTCGTATCCAACATAGTAGTCGCCGTTCGGTGTCTCCATATAGACGTAGCGTGGAAGACTACCGTCGGTTTTTCTCGCGGGTGGATAGGCTTTGAGAAAGTCGGCCATGCGCACGCCACCCCATTGGGCAATCTGACTCCAACCCTCGACGCATTTGAATTCCGTCACGAGTTCTTCCTTCGGTAGTTTGAGCAGGTCTGTGACGGTCAGCAGTAGGCCCGGCGTCCCCTCAGGTAAAGTCGATCGGCTCGGACCTGCCTCCTCTAACCCGCGTTCCCGCTTGCCAGCGCGCTCCCGGAAGATACTGCTTGCTCGAAGGATCGGATCGGCGGGTATGGACGCAAAGTGGTCGCCCTCGTGAACCTTGTCGCTCCCGTAGGCGTACTCCCACGCTGTCACGTCAGACACATATTGAGGAAACTTCGTCGCCTCAGCAACACCCACTACCTGAAGACGCCAACTCTCTGGTGCAATGGCATGTTTCAGCCCAATCTGGCCATTAATGCGTAACTGCTCGACACGGCTCCGAGGGTAGGTGGGAGCAAGCGCCCGTTCCTTAGATACGGCCTGCGAGATTGTTGCGTTCGCCTGGTACAGACGTCGCTCCGGCCAAGGCTGCATACCATCGGAAGGACTGTCGACGACCCAGCGATAGAAACCAAATCCTGCCGCTGCGCCCAACGCTGCTATAGCGAAACTGCGGCGAGTCGACCTGCTCGCTGCCGCGAGCACCTCTGCGTCGCTGCTGAAGCGGGTCGTTACTTCGCCCGCAGAAATTGGCGGCTCTGCCTGGTCTTTCCTTATCGCCATCTCTTTCTTTCTGCTTCGAGCGATGGCTCCGTCACGGGCCTGACTTCCAGGCCGCTTACCATGCTGCGAAAACTATTCCATCCGGCAAAAGCGACCTGCACAACATGCACTACGAAGAACAGGCAGAATCCTATTGTCAGCCAGAAATGTTCCCATCGCGCCCATTCGTAACCGCCCAGCATCGCTGTCAGGTAATGCGCTTGCGTGGGCTTGTAGATCGCCAGGCCGGTCAGAAGGCTGCCGAGCCCCATCAGAATCACCGTGGTGTACGCGATCCTCTGCGCGCCGTTATATTTTTCCTGATTGAGCGCCCCTTTTCGCAGGCGCAGAGAGCCCAGTAAGATTTGCAGACTTTCACTCAAGCTTTGCCGCTGCGGAACCAGGAATCGCCATTCGCCGGATATCAAAAGGTATGCCGAATAGGCGATGCCATTGACTGCGAAGATCCACATGAAGAAGAAGTGATCGCCCATGCCCTGCGTGACATGCCATGGAATATTGAGTGCATTCCACACCGAGTCAGGAAATATCCGCAATAGAGTAAAGGAACCCAAGCCGATGCGGTAAACCGCGTGCGGATGAAGATGCGCGTTGTCGGAATCATTCCAGTAAATGCGAATGCCGCTCAGGATCATGATGAACAACACCGGAAAATTGACCCAGTGCATCCAGCGGATGGCAAGAGGGTGCTTACGCTCCAATCGGAGCGTTACCGGCGGCGCGTCAGCCTGGATTATCTCTGGATTGTCGATTGCCAGCGAATGTTCTCCTGGAGCGCGCACAAACAGCTGTTGCATACGCTTGCTGCCCTCATTCTTTCATGTTCGGAGCATGCATAGGAGGATGCGCGCAGACGGGTTCAGTTAACCCAACCATTGAGGATTGTTAAACGTCCCATCGTAGATGTGAGACGACTTGTAATCTTCGAACTTCGCCTCTTGCGCAAAGGGCGCAGTTTTGCTCAAAATCGCGACCTTCTGCTCAACGTTCAATGGCTTGAAAGTCCGTGCCACGTCCAAGGCCTGTTCCAGGTTGGCAATGGATTCGCACCCGGTAATCGTAACCGTAACGGGAACGCTCATGGCGTAATGCAACGCTTCCGGGGCCGTAATCGTTTTGGTCTTGAGGATGGCGGCATTGCTCAGCGGCTTCATCCCTATCACGGCAATGCCAGACTTCTGCGCTACCGGAATCACCTTCTGGCCAAAGCTGTCGAAGTGATAGTCGAGCGCATTGACAGGCATCTGCACAGTGTCGAAATGGAAGCCATGCTTTGCCGCAGTCTCAATCATGTGCAAATGCATTTCCGGACTCTTGTGTCCCGTAAAACCAATGAACCGGATTTTGCCGTCCTTGCGCGCCTGCTGCAGCACATCGATGACATTGCCCGGCCGAAAGGCCTGCTCCGGGTCTGTCATGCGAATGACCTCGTGGATCTGCACCAGGTCAATATGGTCGGTTTTTAGCCGCTGCAGTGATGTTTCCAATTGCTGGCGCGCAGCGGCGCCGGTGCGGCCATCCAGCTTTGTCATCAGAAAAGCTTTTTGGCGGTAGCCGTCCTGGAGTGCATTGCCCATCCGTATTTCGCTGGCGCCGTCGTTGTAGTCCCAGCAGTTGTCGAGGAAGTTGATCCCTTCGTCGAGCGCAGTCCGTATGATCTGGATGGCGTCCTTTTCGGTGACTTGTTTAAGACCCAGGTGGTAACCGCCGATGCCGATGATGGAGACTTCCGTTCCGGTTCGCCCGAGCTTCCGACGCCCAATGCCATTCACCGTTTTGACAACCGGCAGCGGAGTGTTTGCCGCCGCACCCTGTAGCGTGAGCGCTGCTGTCTGCGCATCTGCTGCAGCTCCCTTCCATCCGGCGAGTGCCGCCGCAGTCGCGGCCTTCTTCAGAAAGTTGCGCCGTTCCATGTGGATCTCCTTCAAAAGCTTCTTCGCACTCTAAAACAAGCCCCAGCATGGTGCGGGACCAACCATCATCCTACCCTTGCCGGGCTTTGTCTATCGACGAGTGCCGGATGGGAGTTCGGCCATCAAGGCTTCTGGTGCAACCACGCCCAGGTAGCCCACGAACTCGGAACGAGCTATGCAATTGAAGCTAAAAGGCTGAGAGACATCGCATTCAGCACCGCTGTGACCCCAAGCGCAATGAATGAAGCAGCGGAAGCTCGTTGAGACTGATACTAAATTGAGCCTCATACCAAATAAGGAATCGTGAAGCCTGGGCACTTGCAATCTTCGCCTCGCTAAACCCGCTAGCGCCTGGGATGAGCGAGCTTAGCCCCTGACCATATGGTCCAAACCCCAACACCACCCACGCTCCCCATATAATCGCTCCAGTGTCCAGCCGCTTCCTCCGACTGCAAACCGTCACCATCTACGTAAAAGACCAAGACCGCAGCCTGCACTTCTACGTCGATCAGCTCGGCTTCGAACTCATCTCAGACGCGCTCCTGCCGGACGGAACTCGCTGGGTAGCCGTCGCCCCCTCCGAAGGCCCCACCAATCTCGCCTTGATCTCACCGGCGCCCGGTTCCGAGCAACACAACTTAATCGGCCGCGATACACAGGTCGTCTTCTTAGCCGAAGACACTGACGCCGAAGTCACCGCGTGGCGGAAGCACGGCATGATCATCCAAGAGTCTCCTCTCGAACCAGGTTGGAACGGAAAGTACTTCAGGTTCGAAGACCCGGACGGAAACTCCTTCGCACTGGTCGGCTTTGATTCCGCTACCAGAAGGATAGAAGCCGAACGCCGGGCAGCCGCGGAAAAACGCGAAGCTGAGCTGCGCGCGGCCCGCGAGTTGGAAATTGCGCGCGAAGTACAGGCGCGGCTGTTTCCTCAATCCAAACCCATAGTCCCCGGTCTCGATTACGCCGGAGTCTGCCTCCAGGCGCGTCAGGTCGGCGGCGACTATTTTGACTTCTTAGCCCTCGGCCCCGACCGGCTCGGCCTTGTGATGGGAGACATCGCCGGGAAAGGAATCGCGGGTGCGCTGCTCATGGCGAATCTTCAAGCGAACCTGAGGAGCCAGTGCGCCAATACGCCTCGAGACCCTCTGGCTCAAATGGGTTTCGTAAATCGGCTTTTCTACGACAACACCGATGACCACTCCTACGCCACACTCTTCTTCGGCGAGTATCACGCCCCATCCCAATGCTTGCGCTACACAAACTGCGGACACCTTCCGGGTCTTCTGCTACGCAGCAACCGCTCTCTGGAACGGCTTCCTTCGACTTGCACCGTCTTGGGCCTCTTCCAAAACTGGAGCTGCGTCATCGAAGAAACTCTTTTCCAGCCGGGCGACACGCTGGTTCTTTTCACCGATGGTGTGTCAGAAGCAGCCAGCGAATCCGGCGAAGAGTTTGGAGAGGAGCGTCTTATCGAAGGTTTGCGCCGCCATCAGCATCTGAACTCGAAAGACTTAATCGATGCCCTGGTGGGGGAAGTGCGTGCCTTTTCGCCTCTCGAACAGCAGGACGATATTACGCTGATCCTGGCGAAATCTAAAGCGGCGTAGGTACCGCAGGCTGAGCAGGACCGCTGAGCCCCGACCCTTTTATGGGAAAGCTCTCGCGCTGACCCAACAGGAACCGGAGCGGCAATTCCCGCAGTGGCTGATTCGGCAGCTGAAATAAAGTTTGGCATTGCTGTCGATTTTCCGTCTCCCCCACGACTATAGGACAGAAGAACGATGAGCTACCGTTCCTGAGTGATCAGGAATTGGGTCATCGCAAACAAGCCACAAGAAGCAAACCATAGAAAACAAGCCACAGAAAAGAAGGAGAAGTCATGCCACAGTATCTAGTTGCTATCTATTTTCCCGACGACTACGACCCGTCCGTCGAAACCGAAGCCACTGCCGAGGAGATTTACGCGCTTGACCGCGAGATGATCGCCGCCGGCGCCAAGAAGTTCGCCTGCGGTCTTTCCCCGGCCAGCGACGCCAGGTCGTTGCGGAGGCAGCCCGATGGTACGGTGCTCATCACTGACGGGCCGTACACAGAGACCAAGGAGCACATGGGCGGTTTTTCGGTGATTGAAGCTGCTGATCTAGACGCGGCACTCGAGTGGGCGCGCAGGGGTGCTGTCGCCTGCCGGGCGTCGGGCGAGGTGCGACCGATCTTTTTCATGCCGGACCCGAAGCGAGCAACGGAATAGTCTGGTCGCCGCAACTTCCGGAAATGCACCGTCTTGACCATGGGATGAACTAGCCAGCGCGAAGCTACGCCGCTGGCTCCCATCCGGAAGGAAGAGGAGAAGAACAGTCAAATACTTCTGTTTTGGCTACTACGACAAAAGCAGATTCGATGGCATGACTGGTCAGTTTGTCACCTACGGAATAGAAAATGCCCGGATAATCCGCCCCTGCATATGATCAACGTCACTTCACGCAGTCCCGGCGCCGGCTAACTATTGCGTCGCCGAAGTGGCTCGTGAATGCTCTGTCTCCAGGTGGAGCTTGTACCGTTCCAACGCCGCGTCCATGGCCGCCTTAGCGTCACGTATCTGTTGGTTTACCGTTACCCCCTGCTCTGGTTCCGCCCCGCTCGACCTGCGAAGGACCAGGCCCCAGTGCTCATCGGCAGTCTTCTCCAGCAATTGCTCTAACTCAGCGCAGGTGGCGCATCCTCGCATTAATGCCTCCTTCCGGTAGCCACAATCGGGCCTTGATGTCCAACGTGACGTTCAGTAAATCGTAACGCCATATTATGCCACTTCTTCGTTCGCGACCATGACTTCGCTTTGCCTTGCTTTGCAACTAGCCGGCCCGGTTTCGGGCGGCGACGACGACGACACTATCGCGCCGAAGCGAACCGATTGAGGAGGAGGAAAGCAGCGGCACGGGCGCTGGAACCCGCACCTTCAACACAGAGGATAAATAAATACGAGAAAAAGGCCTCGAAACCCGCGGTTTGAATGTACAATCTATGCAAACCAATGGCCAAGGGGTTCCCAGATGCTCCCCTCCCGCGACTGGTGTCCATATTCCGGTACGTTAACTAAGGACAACTCGATGCAGATCAGGATGACCGCGAAACACATAAACATTCTCAAGACATTTGTTAACGGTTCCATGCGCCTTGCAGAATTTGCCATTACCAATGAATGCATTGCGAAATGCACCTTCTGCGATATCTGGAAGCAGCGACCCAGGCAATACGTCGACAAGGAGAAAGGGCTCCTGGCTATCGATAAGCTCGCCGACTTCGGCGTTGCCCACATCACTCTCACAGGCGGCGAACCGCTCCTTCACCCCAATATCATCGATTTTGCGAAGAAATGCACTTCCCGCAACATCCATAACGCGGTTCTCGACGCAGCTCCGTCGCTCATCACGGAGCCCATACTCGACGGCCTGGAGGAAGCGCGCACTGACATGATCTCCATTTCGTTTGATTCGGATGATCCGAAAGTCTGCGAAGCATCCAGACGGATTGCCAACATCTTACCCGACATCGAAGACGCGGTGCACAGGATAAAGAGGACAAAGATCAAGTCCATGGCTTCCATCCTGATCTGGAACGATAACCACGATCGCATGGAACAGGTCTTCATGAAAGCAGTGGATATGGGATTTGACCACATTTCTGTCAATTACCCGACTTTCTCGAAATCAGTCCTGTATCCGCTCGGCGGAGAAGGTATCAGCCTGTCAAGGAGCGCGGTCATCCAGTCGCTCAAAAGCATCATTGAAATCAAGAAGCTGAAGAAATATCCAATCGTCAATTCCATCGCCTCGATGGAGAACATCATCCAATACCTCACGGATCCGGCAACGGTGCGCTATGAGTGTCTCGGTGGAAATCGAGTGATGTTTGTGGACTGGTTCTTAGATGTAAGGCCGTGCATGCAGCTTCCGCAGGTGCTGGGCAACATCCTCACCATGACAAAAGACGACTTTGCCACCGAACCCTGCAATCGGTGCAACATGAGCTGGTACCGGGACTTTAGCACGTTCTTCCATGGAGTGAAATCCTTTCCTGTTTACCTGGAATCGGCCACGTCGTCTAGGGGATTGTATTAACCCACCAGCAGTCGGCTTGTCGATGCCCGCATGACCTGACCCTTCGGAAGTTTGACCGCGTAGCCTCCGTGAATCCACGTTTCCCTGAGTCGTTTTACACCGGCCGGAGTTGCGGTGCCCCTGCCGCGCCCTATTCACACTTGAAGCTTTGATCATTCGGTCAATTAGGATCGCTGTTCAACGGCGACTGACTCACACCGCAGCGGTTTCAGGATGGAAGAGCATTTCGTTCTTGGGAATCGTATTTGATTGTGTGCTGGGCCGTTTTTCGTTCGTTGTTCGGGTTTCGTAACTTTATTGCGCAAGCCACGAATTCACTCCCAGATGCAAGCTCAAAACAACTCCGCTGTCACATCTTTTACAGACCCTGGTTCCTTGTCAAGTTCGACCCCACCTACTGCAGTTCCTGTTGATCCAGGAATCAATATCGATGTGCCACAGACCGATTCGTACTCTTTGAACCAGGCGGGACTGGGACTTGCGGTAGTGCGCCTGACAATTGGCGCGGAGTTTGTATGGGTGTTTTTTGAAAACTTGGGAAAGGGCCTGTACAAGCCTGGCGGTTATGCCGGGCTGATTAACTACTACATCAAACAGGGCCACGCGCCGGCGGCATGGAAGGCGATCATGACGCTCACGGCCAGTCATGCTTCCATTGCCGCTCCCATGCAGGGCATCACCGAGATATCGCTTGGTGTGCTGCTTATGCTCGGTCTTTTTACGCGCCCGGCGGCCACCGTGGCCTTTCTGCTGCTGGGCAGCTTGTGGATGTCGGAATGGGGAACGGCTTGGACCTGGGAATTGCTGGCCCCCACACTCGCCGCCCTTGGACTCGTTATTGGAGGGGCCGGCCGCACATTGGGCGTGGACGCCCTTCTGGCGAGAAGGAACCCGCGGGCGCTCTGGTGGTGATTCATCGCAAATGAGATGCAAACGGCTTAAGGACATCAAGTATGGGCGAAAAATTACGAATCAGAGAAATGACGGGCGGTGTTGCCGATTGGAGGCTTTGGGGGCCGTATCTTAGTGAGCGGCAATGGGGCACGGTACGCGAAGACTACAGCGAAGGTGGCACGGCATGGGATTACCTGAGTCACGACCACGCACGCAGCCGGGCTTATCGCTGGGGTGAAGACGGTTTAGCGGGCTTCAGTGACAGCCAGCAGCGGCTGTGTATTTCGCTGGCGCTCTGGAATGGCCGCGATCCAATTCTGAAAGAGCGACTCTTCGGACTCACGAATAGCCAGGGCAACCACGGCGAAGACGTTAAAGAGGTCTACTATTACCTTGATGCGACGCCCACTCACTCCTATCTGAAGATGCTGTATAAGTATCCGCAGCGTGCGTTTCCGTATGCACGGCTGGTGGAGGAAAACCGGCGCCGGGACAAGAACCAACTGGAATTCGAACTGTTAGACACCGATGCTTTTGCCGAGGATCGTTACTTCGATGTCTTCGTCGAATACGCCAAAGCCGACGCTGATGACATTTTGATGCAGACCACGGTTTGTAACCGAGGGGCCGAGGATGCCGACATTCACGTTCTTCCGCAGCTCTGGTTCAGAAATACGTGGGCCTGGGGGCTGCCGGGCACTAAGCCCTTCATGACCGAACAAGCTGGCAACAGCATTCTTATTCATCACGATGACTTAGATAACTATCATCTGTTTGTTGATGGACGTCCAGAACTCCTGTTTGCCGAAAACGAAACCAACACGCGGAGTTTATACGGTTACGGCGACGATCGAAAATACTTTAAAGACGCCTTCCACGAGGCGGTGCTGAACCAGAATCCGCACGCCGTAAATCCAGCCAAGGAGGGCACGAAAGCAGCGGCGCATTACCGCCTGCGGGTACCCGCCGGAGCCGAGAGCACGGTGCGGATCCGTTTAAGCCGTCAAGCGCAGCCCGCGCCGTTCGCTCATTTTTCGGTGGTTATGGAGCGCCGGCGCATGGAAGCCGACGAGTTTTACGCCGACCTTCAAGAAGGCCTGGAAGATCCCGATATTCGCAGCATCCAACGCCAGGCATTTGCCGGGATGATCTGGAGCAAACAATTTTTTTATTATGACGTTCCGCAGTGGCTGAATGGCGACCCAGGTCAACCTCCCCCTCCCAAGACACGCCTGAATGGACGCAATGCTGATTGGACGCACCTTAATAACGCAGACATCATCTCCATGCCTGACAAGTGGGAATACCCATGGTACGCGGCCTGGGACTTAGCTTTTCACACCATTTCCCTGGCGTTGATTGATCCGGATTTTGCGAAGCAGCAGTTAGTGCTTATTACTCGCGAATGGTATATGCATCCGAACGGCCAGCTTCCTGCATACGAATGGGCGTTCGGCGACGTAAATCCTCCGGTACATGGCTGGGCCGCCTGGCGGGTGTTCCAGTTGGATCGCAAACAGCGGCGCTTGAATAGGCCCGACGATCCTGGCGACCTCGCGTTTCTCGAACGCGTTTTCCATAAGTTAATGCTGAACTTCACCTGGTGGGTGAACCGCAAGGATGCGGCAGGCCGCAACATCTTCCAGGGCGGATTTCTTGGACTGGACAATATTGGCGTTTTTGACCGCAGCGCACCGCTGCCTACGGGCGGCTACATAAACCAGGCTGACGGGACCAGTTGGATGGCGATGTACAGCCTCAATCTGATGCGCATTGCTTTGGAACTGGCGCAACACAACCATGTTTACGAAGACATCGCGACAAAATTCTTCGAGCACTTCCTGCATATCGCTCAGGCCATGACAAACATGGGCCGTGCGGGCGTCGGATTATGGGATGAGGAAGATGGTTTCTTTTACGATGCGCTGAATCTGCCCAACGGGCAGACTATTCCCTTAAAGGTGCGGTCGATGGTTGGGCTGATCCCGCTGTTTACTGTGGAGACTCTCGAACCCGAATTGCTGGCGCGAGTTCCCGAGTTCCGTGGGCGGCTTGAATGGTTTCTCGAGTATCGGCCCGATTTGGCGGCGCTTGTTTCCCGCTGGGGCGAGAAGGGTAAGGGCGAACGGAGACTGCTTTCTCTACTCCGCGGCCATCGGATGAAGCAGTTGCTTCGTCGCATGCTGGATGAGTCTGAGTTTCTTTCAGACTACGGGGTGCGGGGTATCTCCCGGTGCCACGATGAAAGTCCCTATATCTTCCATTGGAGCAATAACAGTATGTCGGTTGAGTATCAGCCGGGAGAATCGAACTCGGGACTGTTCGGAGGTAACTCGAATTGGCGCGGACCGATTTGGTTCCCGCTCAACTTCCTGCTCGTCGAGTCTTTGCAGAAGTTCCATCATTATTACGGAGACGAATTCAAAGTCGAGTGTCCCACGGGATCGGGACAATTCATGACAATTAACGAGGTGGCAGCCGAGCTGACACGCCGTCTCACCAAGATCTTTGCCAAAAACGAGTCCGGTGTTCGTCCGGTGTTCGGGCATGTAGGCAATTTTCAATCCGATCCTCATTTTCGCGACTACCTGCACTTTTACGAATACTTTCACGGCGACACGGGCCGCGGCGTAGGCGCATCGCACCAAACCGGCTGGACTGGCTTAATAGCCAAGCTGATTCAACCACGCGCTTCGCTTGACGAAGCAACCGCCCACACAATCGAACTTGCCGGAGAGCTCAGATGAACAAGACAACAACGATTGACCCGAACAGCATGCCAACGTTGGCAATACCGAAATTATTGGTCGGCCAAAAGGCCTTGGTGACTGGAGCGAATTCGGGCATTGGTAAGGCGGTGGCTCTCTGCCTGGCAGAAACGGGTGCCGAGGTAGTTGTGAATTACGTCCGCGGCGAAAAGGCCGCTGCCGAAGTGGTTAATACGATTCGGGAAGACGGCGGCAAGGCGGTAGCGCTGCAGGCCGACGTGTCGCAGGAAACGCAGGTGCGGCAGATGTTCCAAGCCATGTTCGAGGAGTTTGGAGCGATCGACATTCTGGTGAACAACGCCGGCCTCCAAATGGAGGCTGCCTTCGATCAGATGACGCTGCAGCAGTAGAATACCGTCATCGGAGTCAACTTAACCGGGCAATTCCTCTGTGCGCGCGAAGCGGTTCGCGAATTTAAGCGCCGAGGCGTGGTGAAAGAAGTGTCCATCTCGGCGGGGAAAATCATCTGGATGAGTTCCGTGCACGAAGTGATTCCCTGGGGCGGGCACGTGAACTATGCGGCTTCCAAGGGCGGCGTCATGTTGCTGATGAAGAGCATGGCGCAAGAACTTGCCCCGCAGCGCATTCGTGTCAACAGCGTCAGTCCGGGAGCCATCCGAACCCCCATCAATCGCACGGGCCTGGGAAACGCCCGAAGCGTATGCTTCGCTTCTGACGCTGATTCCTTATCAGCGCATCGGCGAGCCGGAAGACATTGGCCGGGTTACCGCCTTTCTTGCCTCCGATCAAGCCGATTACATCACCGGCGCGAGTATCCACGTGGATGGCGGCATGACACTTTACCCCGGTTTTGCAACGGCGGTTAATTCACACCATGACCAAAACTACACGTAAGCAGGTTCTGATTCTGGGTGGCGGCTTCGGCGGCCTTTACACTGCGCTTCATCTGGAGGACTCACTCGCCGCCGGTGATGTGGACGTCACTCTGATCAATCGCGAAAATTGTACTCTCTTCACGCCGATGCTGCACGAGGTCGCCGCCAGCGATCTGGACTTCACTCACATCGTCAATCCACTGCGCAAGATGCTCAAGCGTGTGCAATTCTTTCACGGAAACATCGAAAGTATCGATCTGGAGGGCCGCCGCGTTTCCGTTGTGCATGGTCCCGACAATCACATGCACGATATGCCGTTCGATTATCTTGTAATCGCTTTGGGCGCAGTAACAAATTTCTTTGGCAACGCCAGTGTAATGGAGCATTGCATGACCATTAAATCGCTGAGTGACGCCATCCATCTTCGCAACCGATTGATCGATCTACTGGAAGAAGCAGACGCAGATTGTGCGCTTGGCATCCGCTCGGATCTGCTGACGGTCGTAGTTGCCGGAGGAGGCTTTGCCGGCACTGAAACCATTGCTGGCATAAACGACTTTCTTCGAGATTCAGTCTGCTTCTATAAGCATTTGACCGGAGATATGATTCGCGTTGTCCTTGTCCACCCAGGCGACGTCATCTTGCCCGAACTCGGTCCCGAACTGGGCGCTTACGCTCAGAAGAAACTCGCAGAGCGCAAGGTAGAAATTCATGTCAAGACGAGAGTTGAGAGTGCGACCGCACAAAGCGTGCTTCTCAACAACGGTATGCAGATATCTGCACACGCGCTCATCTGGGCGGCCGGTACAGCGCCCAATCCGCTCATCGCTTCACTCCCCTGCAAAATGGACAAAGGCCGCCTGATTGCGAACGAGTTCCTGGAAGTGGAAGGCGTTCCCAATATTTGGGTTTTGGGCGATTGCGCCTCGGTTGCAGATCCTAAATCTGGCCATCCCTATCCGCCAACCGCGCAGCACGCTTTGCGCCAGGGCAAGACGGTTGCGGCCAACATCGTTGCGGCTTTGCGCGGCGGCAAGAAAAAGGCGTTTGCTTTTTCAACTTTGGGCTTGCTCGCCTCCATTGGTAAACGGACCGGCGTTGCCAATATTCTTGGCGTGAAGTTCTCAGGCTTCGTCGCTTGGTTCTTGTGGCGGACCATCTACCTGAGCAAGCTCCCGCGCTTCGAAAAGAAACTGCGGGTTGCCTTCGACTGGACTCTCGATCTGTTCTTTAGCAAAGACCTGGTGCACTTCCTCGACCTCCGCGTTCCGACCCGCCGCGAAATATCGGAATCGCAGGAAGTGGCGGTGGTCTCTGGCCCACCGCGTTCCTAACAAGGTTGGCACTAAACGGCAAATGACTCGGCAAACCGCCGATTTATGCCGGAAAGATGAGTTCAGTCCGGAATACATTGGAGGCGGCGGACCAGCAGACCTACTTGACAAAGGTGACTTCATGGCTACTCTCAATAATTGAATTGGCCATGTTCCGCGCATGGATGTGCTCGCGAAGAAACTTCCGTGGAACCGCTTGTGGGCTAAAGTGCGCAACGCAAATCGACAGCGCCTAGTCCCCATTAGATCCGGCGAATGTTTACATCGGGGAAGTGAAGTATGGTCAGGCCGAACCATTGCTGGAACAGACCCTGGCGATCCAGCGCCGCGTGTTGGGGCCCGAGCATCCTAGCGCCCTAATCACCATGACCAACCTGGCGTCGGCTTATAGCTCGGATGGCAAATACGACCAGTCCGAAGAGCTGGGAAAAGCAAAAGGCGTTTTAAGCGACGCGTTGGAGACCGAGCGTCTCGCCTTGGGGTCGGGGCACCCCAGCACACTACTTGTGATGAACGAGTTGGCGCTGGTGGATGATGAGCAAGGGAAGTTCGTGCGGGCCGAGTCCCTTGCGCAAGAGATGGTTGAGGCCGAACATAACAAACGGCCAGGTGAATCGTTGCTATTCTCTGCCGAGAGTGAGCTGGACGCCAGCCTGGCCGGACAGAAAAGATATTCCCAAGCTGAGCCCTTGCTGCTGGAGAAGTATCAGGGGATGGACCGTCTGATGAAGCCTGGCGAGAGTCAATCCGATTTGCTAGAAGCGGGCGAAGGGATCGTGCTGCTTTACTGGTCGTCAGGCAGGTTCGAGAAGGCCACTGCGCGGGGGCAACAGCTCAGCCGGGCGAAATCCGTGGCCGTTACGAGATAGCCTATCCAATAGGGTAGAACGCATTTTGCCGTTTCCAGACATTGGCACTCTCGATCCATTCACTGCGTTATTGTCATAGATTGCCTAGAAAGTCAGACTAAGCAACAGTGCGGGGCTCTCTCGAGCGCCAGAGGTGCGAAGCGATCAAAAATGGTCCGATAGCGTTCCGCTGCTTTTGACCAGCCGAGCACCGCCTGGCTGCCCCGCTTCTGATCAATGAGTAACGGATCCCGTCCGGCGTCTCAATATGTAAGTGCTCTTTTCGGCTCGACCGGCCAAGCATCGCTATAGGATTTGCCAAGTCCTTCCATCAGGTCTCCCGACCCGAGTGCAAAGTAGTTGTTGACGGCGATGCCCATGACGATTAGCAGCAGATGCGCCTTCGCCAACGTGTCGGCTGCAATCTCGCGCTCATTTTCCGGCTTGAAGAACTGCACCGTGCCGCCGGAGATGCCGGCAACCGTCATAACGCCGAGGTACGTCGCGTGGATCTTAAACGTCGGACTAAGACACGCATTGAAGTAGAGCAGCCGCAGATGCTCATCGACATCCTCTGCGATGTCTGGCACCGGCTTTTTCGTCCACGAGTTCTGCACATGTGGTGCCCCGCACTTTCGGCAGACATTATTCAGCCCAACCGAATCGTGCTTCTTGTCAGCCTCCGTCAGTAGCTTGTGCCAGTGCACCGCCGTGTATTCGATAAACTGCTGCACCTGTCGGGGTGCTTGCCCAGATAGCCAACGGTGGTCACTCGCTCGAAGAACGTTCGGAGCAGCTTCGTCGCACCGGAGCCGTAACCGTTTCTGCAGAGCAACACAATCTCCTCGAACTCCTTCAGGCACGCCAAGCCGAGGGCCAGGATCGTATTCTGCTCCGTCGATTCGGTCTTTGCCTGTGCCGACTTTAGCAGCTGCAACGTTGTCTCGTACGCCGCCGTGACGGACCCCAGAGCGGCTGCGTGCTTTTCGTGCCCAAATGAAGTCATTTGAAGAAGTTTGCATTCTTCTGCGCGCCGCCATGTTTCCCGCTGCGCTGATGTACCAACGACAGGACCCTTGCCGATCTCAATACCACCTGCTTGCCCAACCAACGACTTCGGCCTTATACCGGTTAGGACGGGCGCCGGACAGCCGCTTGGACCGCGATTCTGCTGCGAAAGGGACGTCGGCAGTGG
>CAWJUX010000010.1:0-19877 GCA_963846175.1 Bryobacterales bacterium
TCTGCAACAGCTTTGCATCAGACCCTTGTCAACAGGCCACTTGACGCCTTATCGTCGAATTTCAAACAGCGTTTTGATTGTTTGAAATTCCGAAGGAGGACTTGCATTTGAAGTTCGCATCCGGCTCTTCACTCACGGACGCAAACAACGCGGCCGAAACCATTAACGACAACAGCGGCGCTATTCGCGCCGAGAAAGGAGGTTGGATTAAGAGGCAGCTCATCAGCACCGTCAGGGCATTTGCTCCACTGGCTGCATTCGTCGCCATGGCGAGTATCGCCCACGCGGCACCCAGTATCGACATGAGCGGTGTCACTTCGGTCATGCAGACGGTTGAGACGGCTTGTCTGCTGATTGGGGCAATCATCGTGCTCATTTCTTTGGTGTTTTCCGTCTTCTCGTTTGCAGGCGGAAACATCATGCGCGGGGTCACCGGTGTGGCCGGCGTTTTGTTCGGCGGCCTGGTCATCGGGTTGGGTCCCACGTGGATCTCATCGCTGACCGGCCAGGCAGTCAATTAGACGAAGGGCGCACACCATGACAAAGCGAAGAGGAACACTGCTTGAGATCAACACGGCTTTGAATAAGCCCACTACCAAGTTCGGTATTGACTACCGGCTTCTCGGAATATGCATGTTTGTATCCGTCACAGTGTTCCTCCTCGCTTCAAAAGTTCTTGGCCTGCTCTTGCTTCCGGTGCTGATTCTTGGCGGGAATCTGCTGACACGGAAAGAAGCGAAAATGTTCCGCCTTTGGCTGCTGAGTTTTCGGCAGTCGTCTTTTTACGATCCGGGGAAACGATGAATCCTATGAAAACCACCCACTGGCATCAACGCGCAAAGCCAACTTCCAGCATCGTTCCCATACGCCGCTTTGTGAACGAACACGTCTTCGGCCTGAAGAATGGCGGTTACGGTTGCATGTTCGGTCTGGACGGCATTGACGAAGAGGGCCTGACGGATGACATGGTGGCCGAGAACATCAAGACGGTGGAGGGTGCGTTTAAGAATTTGCCCGAACATGGAAGGATTTACCAGTATGTTCGTGTGCGCAAGGGGTTCGAGCTTCCCCGCCAGGCTGCCTATCGCAATGCGCGCGTATCGGAAGCCATTTCCGAGCGCAACAGGTTTCTAGAACGTACCGCGGATTTTCGGCGGATAGAACTCTTCTGGGTCGTGACGGTTGAGCCCGACAATAAAAACTCATTCGCGTCGAAGACCCTTTCACCGGAGCAGTATGCCCGTCAGACGGTGAAGCTCATTGCCCAAACGGAGCGAACTGCCGAAACGCTGTTGGCGCAATTGTCGGAGCCTTTAGGCGTCCGGCTGCTTGGGCAGAATGAGGTTGCATCCTTCTTTGCCTACCTGCTAAACCTTGAACCCTGGGCGCTTGGCATTACGCTCAGCTCGCCGGAGCGGGTGGACCAGCAGATTGTGCGGTCGTCGCTTGAATGGCACCATGAGCATCTTCGGGTGGGAAAACAGCACGTCCAGATGTTCAGCCTTTTGGACGCGCCAGCGGGCTCACGGCCGAATTTGTTTGGCGCTTTACAGTCCATCAACGCCAACGCGATTTATTGCTCGATGTGGTCGCCGCGTTCGCGGGATGAGGTTCAAAACAGGATTTCCCAAATTGAAGGGTTTAGCGGTATTTTCCGTCATCGGGTCTTGGCGCTGGCCGCCAACTTGAGGAACCCGGAAAACCTGGAACGATCTGTCGGCGCGAAAGCCGCTGAAAAGGGGATGGACAAGCTGGCCGATGTGCTGAGTTCCATCGACAACGACGGCCACGACTTCGGGCTCTATTCTCTGATTGGGCTGATTCACTCCGACGACAGCCGGGAAGTGGCGGAAGCCATGCCAGTGGTCAGCAAAGCGCTTGTCGATATGCAAGCACCGGCCACGGAGGAGACTCAGGGGATTCTGTCGGCCTATTATGCGATGCTCCCCGGCAATTCCACCGGCGATGCGGCCTGCAATTTCAATGTCCGCCAATTCTGGCTTCGCGCCGACCACAGCGCCCGACTGGCGCTTGTATTTTCACCCGATATCGGCAAGCTGCATTCTGACGATCTGGGCGGCGAATATCTCGCCAGCTACGAGACGCGGACTCAAACGCCGTACTTTCTTGATCCCTATGTGGACGGTTTGCGAACGACGCTGATTCTGGGTGCGCCCAGGGCGGGAAAGTCGGTTAACGGCAACCACATCATTTTGAATGAACAGAAGTATGGCGGCTACACGTTCGTTATTGATGTGGGCGGATCGTATGAGTCAACGGTGCGGCTGTTTGGCGGAGCGGTGGAGCGTATCAGCGCGCACGGTCCGCGGATCAATCCGTTTTCGCTGGACCCAACCGACAGCAATTTAAGCTTCCTTTTTGAATTCGTGCGGTTGTTATTGCGGAAGGGCGGGGCCGCACTGTCGCCGGAAGATGAAGACGCCATCGAAAAGAGCGTTCGCCGGATTTACTTGCTGGCTCCGAACGTCCGACGCTGAAATACCTTGTTCTGCCGCCGCACCTGCAGCGATACCTCATCAAGTGGGTGGATGGCGGCGCATATGGCAGGGTTTTCGACAACGTGGAAGACTCGCTTCGCCTGGCGCGGATTCAATCATTCGATTTTGAGGGAGTAACGGAAGATCAGCAGGATTTGATTGAGCCGATTCTCTTCTGGATTCTTCGCCAGATAAATGAAGTGATCTACGATCCGAAGAACCTGGGGGTGCCGAAACACATCCTGTTTGATGAGCTTTGGAAGCACCTGAAGACGCGGCGCTTGCTGGAAGCCGCCATCTCATCTTTGAAGACTGGCGGGAAACACCTGGCCGGCGTCACGCTGGTGACTCATACATCGCAGGACCTTGGCGACAACGCGGACATCATCATCAATGCCTGCAAGACCCTGCTTTTTCTGCCGGACTCGACATTCAATCGCGATCTTTACCGCAGGCTGTTTAACCTGAACGATCAGGATTTGGCGAACCTGGCCTCGCTGCAACCGCGCGAACTGCTATTGAAGCGTCCGCACCATTCCAAGATCCTGAAACTCAATCTGGACCCGAAGAGTTATTGGCTTTTCACGACGCGCCCGAAGGACCGGGTGGCGCGTGAGCGCCTGATCGAGGAATTGGGCTTCGAGCAAGCCTTTGAATCATTGAACGTTAATAACCAGTTGAAAGGAATACATGCGAATTCGTAGTTTGATTTTTGCCGCGACAATCGGACTCGGCCCCTGTTGGGGTGCATGCGGACCCAGGGCCGGCCAAGGTGGACAATCCTCGGACGGTGGTGGTTGGGGAGAAATCCGTCGTCGATATCTACCTGTCTCAGTTTCAGGACACCTTAATCGTGCTCCCGGCTGCGGAAAAGGTGCGCCAGACTTTTGTTGGCGATTCGGCGAACTGGGTTTTGACCACCGGCAAGTCCGATGAGCCCACCCGCTACATCTCGGTGAAGGTGAAGGACCCGATTGTGAAACAGACGACGGTGAACGTGCTGTCCGATCATGACAAGTCGTACACCTTCAGGCTGATTTTATCGGCGGACCATTGCGATTCGAAGATTTTCATTGATCCAGACTCGCAGTTGTCGCAAGAGTTGGCCAAGCCGCCGGTGTTTGTGGCTGCGGCCGAACTGGAGCGCGTCAAGAAGGAGGCGGCGGATGCGAAAGCTGCCTCCGCCCAGGCCGCGCAACGTGAGCAGGCTAAAGCCGAAGCAGACGCAGAGTCCTTTCGGGCGAAATATCCCGCCAGCCTCAAGTTTGATTACCGGTGGGACCAGAAGGTGGGAGACAAGCTTGGTGTGATTCAGATCTTCCGCGACGAGAAGTTCACCTATATCGCCGCCCAGCCGCAGGAGACGCCCACGCTCTATGAGTTGAAGGACGGGAAGCCCAGTTTGGTCAACTTCGATTTTGCCAACGGCCTCTACACAGTGCCGAAGCGAATTGAGCGCGGCTATCTGGCGATCGGCAAGCAAAAGATGGATTTCTGGGAGTCAGCGGAACGCGGCCAGTAACGCAAAGGGAGTGAATTCAATGCCAGAAGAAAAAGTGAATCAGCCGGACCAGCCGACCATTCCTGAACAGCCGACGCAGAAGAAACCAATCAAGTCGATTTGGGTGGCGACGTACGGGTTGATCGGATTGGCGGCGCTTGGCCTGATATCGAATATCGCCCGCTTGCACACGCGTTATGAAGTTGCGCTGCCCAAAAGTGCTCAGTCCACGAAGCCTTCGACACTGCCTCCTGAAGCTCTTACGACTTTTCAGCAGCAGGAGCAAGACCAGGTTAAAAGGCTGGAGCAGGAGAACGCGGAGGCGCAAAGGGCAGTTCAGAAGGCTACCGAAGCGGCGGAAGCAATGGGAAATGTTGGTGCGCCCACGATGATGCCATGCACTCCGGCGCTGGCGGGCGCGCAGGGAACCAGTACGCTGGGAAGCCCCATCACATGCGGAGTTGATGGACAGTGGCATCCGACACCCGAGGCGAACGGAGTTCCGGCAATGACGGCAGCACAGCGGCAGGCGCTCTATGGTCGGCAAGGCGGCGGTAACAAGCGGGATGAAGCCGCTGAAACCGCCAAGCAGCGCAGATTGGACGCCCTCAATTCCAGCAGCGTCGCCATCGATTTCGCGGCTGCAAAATCAGCGGAACCGCCACCAGTCAGCCAGGCGGCGATGATTTCCAACGAACCAGGCACCGCGTCCGCCGTCCGTCAGCCTGTTCCGGCGCAGGAGAAGTCAGCCGATTGAGTACGGAACGCACGCCAGCCAGGCGGACGCCAAAAAGGTTCGATACGAATGGGACCGCTATAGCGGCAAGCTGTATCGGATTTTTGAAGGTACCGTGCTGGAAACGGTTCTGACCAATCGAATTAACGGTTCTTTTGCTGGACCAATTGACACCATGCTGACCACTGATGTTTGGTCGCACGATCACCAGCGATTGCTAATTCCGCAGGGAACCCGATGTCTGGGCACCGTCAGCGCCGTGAATGGAACTGGGCAGCAGCGGCTTTTTGTCGCCTTCCACCGATGCATCATGCCGGATGGCTACTCGTTGGACCTGGACAAATTTCCCGGTCTAAATCAGATTGGTGAAACCGGATTGCGCGACCTGGTGAATCATCATTACTTTCAGATTTTCGGCGCTTCGCTTGCAATTGGTGCCATCGGCGGGCTTGCCCAAATTGGGAACAGCTATTCAACGATTGGGTACGACCCGTCAGTGGCCATTCGCAACGGTATTTCGCAGGAAATGGGCCAGGAATCCATGCAGATACTCGACCGATTCCTGAATCAGCTTCCGACGTTCATTGTGAGAGAACGCTCACGGGTTCGAATTTACCTGTCCGGCGACATTGAGTTGCCGGCCTACGACGCTCATCAAGTAGACCCAACTCTGTAGGAGGTGCTTACAAATGATTTGCCCAAGCTGCAGTACGCAGTGCGATGACACTTCAACGTTTTGCCAGACCTGTGGCCGTCGAGTGGCGGGCGGAAAGACGCCTTGGCTGCTTCTGGGCTGTCCAGTGACCCTGCTGCTTTTTGTGGCCGCTGCGGCCGTGCTGGCTCTTATTTTCAAGCAATTTTGATGATTAGTGATTTTCGAAAGGAGACGACTCATGCGGGAGATATTGAACAAATTCGGGCGGTTGAATTGGTCGAAACGACTGCTCCTCTTTCTGACGGCGGGAACAACATTTCTTCTTCTGCTGCCAACCCCGGCAGCGGCTCTATTTGGAATTGGCGACGTTGTTTTTGATCCGACATCATACGCGACGCTTGCCAAGATTTGGTCTTCCGACGCCACCACGCTGACAAAGGTGATTGAGGAAGTGACCCAGCTCGGGAAGATTTACGGGAATGCCGTTCAGACGTACAACCAGGCAATGGCGATGGCGCAACGCCTCAGCCACGCCAACCGGCTGACATGGCTGACAATCGGGATCACTGCCGTCCATGACGCTACCGCCAACCAATTCGGTGAGACGCAGAATTGGGCCGCGCTTATGAATGGCAATCCGGCACTGGCGGCATCAGCCTGGGGCAAGGCAACCTTGCCAATGAGCAACGACAGCCGCTCATTTCTGGCACAAGAGACGCTGGGAAGCAGCGCCAATTTGTCCAATTTGGCCAGCGTCGAAGCCACGGACGGTTCATCAACCAAATGCCTTTCGGAGATTGCGGAATACCGGACGGCGGCGCAAAGCAATACGCTGGCCATCGGCCAATTGCAGTCTGCTGATGATGACGACGGAGACGGCACCAATTCCGAAATTGAGCAATTGAACCTGGTGAATGCGGCCCAAGCCGCGGCCCTGCATGAGCAACAGAGCCAAGGTGCGCTTCACGCCTGCTTGGTGGAGCAACAAATCTTATCCAATACATGGCAGCGAAATGCGGCCACTGAAACCATGAATTCCTACGGAACGGCGGCGGTCTCCCGGCAGACAAATGCAACCGAATACGGAAACATTCAGAACACGTATTACGGCTACGTGCCCCAGTAAAGAGAACGGATTGATAATGCTGAGAAAACTGCTGTTATTCATATTGCTTCTCGCCGCCACGCCTACGGTGACTTTTGCGGCTGCACCGCCTGCCACTGGCACAGATTGGCTTCAACAGGTGACCATCCAGGTGGACACTTTGACCACGACGCATGGTGATGCCCTTGTTGATATGGGCGTCACCGAGTTGAACTTCATTGCGCTGATGGCCATGATCACGATGGTGGTTCGCTGGAACCTGGCTCACATGGTGATTGGCCAACGCCCGGTCAATTTCACCATAGGCGACCTTTTTGTCTTCCTATTCAAGCTATTCGCCTGCTGCTTGATGCTCCATTACTATTTCAATCCATTTCCGGGAACGTCGATCAGCGTGCACAACCTATTTGCAAATATCGCCCAAGCCATCGCGTCAACGCTCGACCAGAACGTGATGAACGATTTTCTTACCCGAATTCGTAAGGTCGGCGATAGCAGTCAGCGGCCCACTGGCATGGATGTGGTCGGAGTAATTGTGTATTTCGCCGTCATGGTGAACATGGCGATTATTGACCTGGCGATGTTCGCCGTTGACGCCTTCGGCTGGATTGCTTACGCGATCTTTTCGCTATTCGGCCCGTTGGCGATTCCACTATATATGACAAAGAATTTCTCTGGAAAATTCTGGGGATGGCTGGATGGGCTGATCGTTTTTTCCTTCTACCGGGCGGTTTCGGCTGGCTTTTCATTCATCTGGCTGAATGTCCTGGTCGGGTTTTTCGACAACACTGTAGCCGGAGATTACAGCCTTGGTCATTGGCTGGCAATTCTTGGAACGCTCATTATGCTCACCGGCGCATTCATCTGGGGGATGTTCAAAATTCCGATGATTACCAGCATGTTGTTCGGCGGGGTGGGTGCCGCTGCACAGGGATTCACCTCAACTGTAACGGGACTGGTGACGACAGCCGCCGAGATGGCGCTTAAAGCTTAGGAGATTTAACAAATGATTAAAGACCTTGCAAATGCTGACATTGCAGCCACGGAAGTCTACACTTCCCATTACACCGAACGCCGCATCATGCGGGCTACGATTTACGCGCTGGCGGCCGTTGTGCTGGTGCAAGCCTTCGGGCTTCTGCACCTGGCTGACAAGCACATCGTTTATCGGTACATCCGCATTAATGAAATGGGGGCAGCGGCTCCAATTTCATATAACGACCTCGACTATTCGCCACGCGAAGGCGAAATCAGGACGTTTCTCACCGAGTGGGCCACGGATCGGTATTCGAGATTGCGGGACACAGTTGCCAAAACTTATCCGCGTAATTTCTACTTCCTGAGTGCGGAGCTGGCGAGTCGTCTGATGAATGACGACGTGAAGAATCGGACCATCGCCAAGGTCATAGCTGGCCAGATCGAGGAGAACGACCTCTCTGTCAATAACGTTGTCTTTACTTCGCTTGGCAAAGAGCGAATTGGGAAATCACCAGTCTATTCGGGGACGGCTATTGTTGATTGCTTCAAGGTATTCACTAACGGCACGCCCCGAAAAGAACACTGGCAGATTACCGTGACGTTTTACCTGAACCCGGATGAAGTTGCGAAGCATTCAGTCACTTTCCCGCAGTTCGCGACCTTCAACCCGCTCGGTCTGATCATCACGGATTTGCATGAAGCGAGAGCTGAGCAATAGGGACCAACAGCGCATGAGCTTTGAACTAATTCTTCCTTTTTTCCCCGAGGCCATCCAGCAATTGTTGATGGACGACGGCGTTTCTGATCTCTGCATTAATGGCGACCGGGGTGTGTTCGTCGAGAGGAACGGCACCATGCGCCCGGTGGACGGCGTGACTATGGCGCGCGAAAATCTGAACGCCGCCATCGAACAAATAGCGCGTGTTCTGGGACGCGACATTACGGAACAAGATCCGCTCCAAGACCTGCGTCTGCCCAATGGTTCGCGAGTTGGAGCAGTCTATCAACCGTGCAGTCCTCACGGCGCAACCGTCACTATTCGCAAGTTCAATCGTTGGTTCTCGGTCCAAGAATTGGTAGAACGCGGAAGCGTTCCGCCGCTTGTTCGGGATATTGTCACCGGCGCGATTCGTGAGCGCCGCAACGTCCTGGTGAGCGGCGGGACCGGCTCCGGTAAGAGCACGACACTGAACGCCTTCATTGCGGAAATTCCGGCGACAGATCGGCTGATCGTCATCGAAAAGCCCATCGAATTGAGCATCCAGCATTCCAACTCAGTGCGGTGGGAAGCCGTTGATGAATTGCCAGGACGCCCCGCTGTTACAGTCGCACACCTGGTGACAGCGGCGTTGCGGCATCGGCCCGACCGAATCATCATTGGCGAGGTTCGCGACCACTCCGCGTACGACATGCTGCAAGCCATGAATACGGGACATGGCGGGTCAATGACAACCACTCACGCCGATTCGGCGCAGTCGGCTTTGAGCAGGATTGCTGATTTGGCGTTGTCCGCTCACTCGAACCTTGACCACCAATTCGTCCGATCACAAACGGCAGAAGCGTTGCATTATGTGCTTCAGGTGAATCGTCAGGCCGGATGGTATGCGGCGCGTGACGGAACTGGTCAAGGTGCGGCGCTACAACCCAGCCGAGCATGTGTTTGAAGTCGAGCATTTATATCGTTTCGGCTCGACAGAACTTGATTCGTTTTCGATGAAAGGAGACTGCTATGCCCAAGCTAGCGGCAGAGGATAAAACACCAATTGGAACTTATTCCATTCGGTTGCGAACGGACATTTATGCCCAAATTGTCGGGTACGGTTCTTATCTGAACGACCAGAACCCATCCACTGTTGGTCACGTGGTTACCGAGGCGTTTAGTGCGGCTGTAAAAGGCGATCTGGAATGGAAAGCATTCTGGGACAAAAACGCTCCCCGGTTTCAAAGTGTAGCGGCGGATGCGGCACCAGCGCGGCGCGGTCGGAAACCCAAAGCGCAGCCGCGCGCCGCGTAGCAAATCGAATTCTCGTAAGGCATCTGGCCGTGAAAGGAGGTGATGAATTTGCCAGTAAATCAATATGACAATGCCACTCAGCCCGATGGAAATGCAAATGACCAAGCGGCGCGAGTGTCAGCGGCAGAACAGAGCACGAATGCAGTGCAAGAGCAGGCGCAAGCCGCTCAGCGCGTTGCAGCTCCAGAACCGGCGGTAAATCTTCAGCAAGATCGACAGGATCAGCAATTGCAGAAGCAGCAAAGCGTCGGAATTGGCATGAGTATTTGGTAAGTGGAAAGCGCAGTGAAACAGAACGCGGCCGGTTCTGTTTCGCTTCCGCTTCAGTAATTCAATTCATTTGTGAAGTGCGTGTAATTCGAAATAGAGCAGCAAGCAATGCAAATTAGCAGCAGTTTCAACACAGCAAAAGTTGTCGGTCATTTGAGAGTTCGCGGTGTTTTCGCAAGTGGCACTGTGGTTCCGGGTGGGTCTGTCGGCTCCGCCGACATTGTTTTTCTTGACAGCCCACCCCTTGCAGGGTGGGCTTCGAGCGCGAGTGTTTCGTTTCTTGCATTTGGCTCCGGCAGGGTCACATCCGTGACCCGGACCCAAATGGCCATTTTTTGAGGTTTCGCGATGGGAAAGCAGCGAAATCCGCGCTCACTGGTCGCTTGCGCGAACGTCAAAGTCACTGCTGAAGAGCTGACCAGTATCCGCACTCGCGCCGCGGCCGAGGGCCTGACGGTAAGCGAGTGGGGGCGGCTCAAATTGCTATCGGCGCTGAATGTGGACCCGGTTGTCCGCACGATGATGGCTGAGTTCCTTGCCATGCGCCGGGTCGTGCTCGCTCTCTACACGGAAGCTCGGCGCGGCGGGAAAGATCTGTCTCAAGCTGCCATCGACAACCTGGTGGCTGACAGCGATTACCGGAAATATGCGATGGCCGACCGCCGAATTCGTGAGACGTTAAACATCCCGCAAGAAACCGACCCCCTGATGGACAAACCAAAAGGACAACAAGGAGAAGTAATCATGAATCTTATGAACCCGACGCCGCCGTGGCCCAGGCGTCCACCAATCTGGTCCACACTGGCACTGTTTATTTCAATTGGTCTGGGCGGTCTCTACTGTTGGACCGAAGCAGTCACCATGCCGGCCAACCAGGGTCAACTGATAGGTGTTTACGCCAAGAGCGCGGCCTGGTCGTCACTGCCTGAGATCCCTTCCTTTCGGAAGCATCAAAAAGTTCAGACGCGCCGCTTTTCCATGCCGGACGGCTCTGCCCTGAGCTTGCCGCCAAAGGCAATGTATTGGAATCTTCGAACGGTCATCTATGGTGGCCGATCACTTCCAGAACTATTCGTCGGAGCATTCCTTTGGTGTGGTGTCACGTTCGCAATACTGGTCACCGCCGGAGCGATTCTGGATCGGACCCACGAGGTGGAAGCGCGCAACGGGCGTCGGCTTCGCGGTCCTCGGATGGTTAGCCGGTGGCGTTTTAACCTGGAAACGAGAGGCGACGGTTTGCGATTCCCCCTGTTGCAAGCACCAAATCTCTGGGAACGGTTGCGTGGCACCAAGGGCGTCGATTTAGTTATCAAACGTTCCAAAGAAGCGCACCACATACAAGTCTCCGGCGACACCGGCGCCGGCAAATCGACAATCATTCGCACGATTCTGTATCAGGTGGAGGAACGTGGTGAGACCGCCATCGTCTTCGATCCCGAGCGCGAATATCTGAAGGAGTTCTATCAGGAAGAGCGCGGCGACATCATCCTGAATCCCAAGGACGACCGCTGTCCTTACTGGTCAATCGGTGACGAAGCCGACGACGAACCACAGGCAACGCCGATTGCCAACGGGCTCTTCCCGGACGAGCCAACGCAACTGAAGTTCTTTCTGAATCACACCCGCGCGATCTTTGCCTACCTGCTGGCGTATTACAAGCCGACCGTCAATGAGCTGGGCCATTGGATGGCGCATCCCGAAGAAATAGACAAACGCGTCAAGGGGACCGAACATGCCCACACGATGACCGAGAACGCCGCGCCTCAGCGCGCCGGCATACTCGGCACTTTGAACGAGGCGGGCAAGCCGTTGCGCATGATGCCTACCAGCCATGAAGGCCGGAAGAAATTCACAATTCGGGACTGGTCTAAGAAGCGGCAGGGATGGATCTTTGTCACCTCGACGCCCGACACGATTGACGCTCTCCGGCCACTGCAAGGTTTGTGGCTGGACATGCTGATCTTAAAGCTTCAGGGCGAGAACGTGGCTGAGGATGCAAAGCGTTGCTGGCTGGTTTTGGATGAAGTGCAGGAATTGCAGCGGCTTCCCCAACTGCCAAAGGCGCTAACGCGCCAGCGGAAATCCGACAATCCAATTGTCGTCGGCTTCCAGGGCATGGCGCAAATTGATGCCAACTACGGCAAGCAGGCGGAGACCATGCTGAGCCAGCCGTTCTACAACTTCATGCTCCGAACGCAGGAATCTCGGGCATCCAAACATCTGAGTGAACGGATTGGAAGCGTTCAACTGGAAAGGGTCAAAGAGACCAAGCCCGGCTTGTCACTGGGTCAGCATCGGCACCGGTCGTACACTACCGAGCGCGTGATTGAACCATTGGTGATGCCATCTGAGATTCAGGAATTGGAAGACCTCACCGGCTACTTTGTCGCCGCCGGCAAAGTCGTTAAGATTGCATTCGACGTCAGGCCCAAGCGGGTTCTCGCGCCTGGCTTGATCGAGCGCGTCATTCCAAATGTTCAAACCCGCCCGCTGGAACCGGAACAGACGGCGCAGCATTCCGCCGCGCCAGAGCAGAAGAAGCTGGACTTGGAGACCGAAGATTCCGATGCGGCGATGGCAACGGCGACGGCCTTCGACTAAGAGGTAAACCATGGTTGATCCGTCGAAGCCGCTGGTGCCTTCCAAGGTCAAAGAGTATTACAGGTCCGAATATTCGGCTGCGTCGAATTCCTACTTTTCTCAGGGCGATACTCTTCAGGGTCAATGGCACGGCGAGCTCGCCGGGGAGTTCGGCCTGGTGGGCGCGGTCGGCGGTGAGGCATTTGATCGCTTGGCCGAGGGCCAAGATCCGAATTCGGGCGCGCAGATGATTGCCCACCGGGAAACCCATTTGACTCGGGAGGGAAAGGAAGTTCCGCACCGGGCGGCGTGGGACTTAACATTCCACGCGCCGAAGACGGTATCGTTGACGGCGCTGGTTGGCAACGATGAGCGAGTGCGCGATGCTCATCGCGAAGCAGTTGTAAGAACGCTCGACTATTTGGAACGGTACACACAGGCCAGGATCGGAGGGAACAATCCCCCGGAGACAACGAAGAACTGGGTGGCCGCGACCTTTGAGCACGACACCGCCAGGCCGGTCGAGGGTTATCCTGCTCCGCATCTGCATACGCACGCCATCGTATTTAATATGACCCGGGACTCTGAGGGGCAGCTTCGATCCTTACAGCCATACGAATTCTTCAGGGCGCAGGCCATGGCCACCGCTATCTATCAGTCGGAGCTTGGGAATAACCTGCGCAAGCTGGGCTATGAAGTGGTGCGCGGCACCAACGACGCACCGGATATTGCCGGTTACAGTTCTGAATACCTCGCGTCCGAAAGTCTCCGAAACGCCCAGATTAAGAAGCGGCTCGAAGAACTGGGACTCTCCGGCCGCAGGGCCGAGGACATCATCAGCCACCAGAACCGTGAAGACAAACTGAAGATCACTCCCGACGAACTGCGGAAGCTACATCAGTCGCACGCTGAAGCATTCGGAAATCAACCGCAGACAGTAGTAGCGGCGGCGACCAATAAGACCGGCCAGTCCGTCACCGCAGAGGAACGAGCGGCAATGGCGGGCGCGGCGGTCTTGTCGGCGACGCGCAAACTGACCGAGCGGGCTGCGGTCATAGAAGAACATCGCGTGATCGAGCAGGCACTCAAATATGGCCATGGTCGAATTCTGGTCGGTGATGTCGAGCGCGAGATTGCCCAGCAGCGCGAAGCCGGAAAGTTGATTGCAGTTCAGCATGTCCGCCCGCATGCTCCGGGTTATCGCTACACGACGCCAGCCATGATTCACATGGAGCGCGACGTGCTTCGCCGGGTTTTGGAAGGGCAAGGCACGTCGGCTCCAATTCTTGAAAATGCTGACCTGAGTAAATTTGAAATCCTGAGCGGCAATGAGAAGCGGCAGGCTGTTGTTCGCGGGCTGCTCGGCACAAAAGACCAGATTGTGGGCGTCCAGGGCGGTGCCGGAACTGGAAAGACGACGACCCTTGGAATTGTCCGGCAGCTTGCTGAGGAAAATGGCTTCGAGGTTCGCGGGCTGGCGCCGACTTCCCGCGCCAGGAATGCTTTGCAGGAGTCAGGCGTTGAATCTGAAACTCTGCAAAAGCATCTGCTGCGGGGCAAAGCCGCCGAAGCCGACAGGCCGCGGCTTTATTTCGTTGATGAGTCCAGCTTGTCCTCCACAGCGCAGATGTACAAGTTCTTGTCTGGGCTGCGCAAGACTGACCGCGCCATTCTAGTCGGTGACATTCGCCAGCACCAATCCGTGGAAGCCGGCCGCATTTTCGCGGAGCTTCAGACTGCCGGCATGAAGACGGCACAGTTGAACAAAGTTGTCCGCCAGAAGGATGAGGCCCTGAAGCATGCCGTCATTCTGATGGCTAACGGTCAAATTGCCGATGGCGTCGCCGCCCTGCAGAAACAGGGGCGGGTTCATGAAGTAGCCCACCGCCAGGAGCGGTTTGCCGCAATTGCGCGAGCTTACGCCGCCAGCCCGGAGAATACCCTGGTTGTTTCGCCGGACAACAAGAGTCGGCAAGAAATTAATTCCGCCATTCGCGATGAGCTGAAACGCCAGGGCAAACTGTCTGAAGAGCATGAGTTTCAAGTGCTGGTCAGAAAAGATGTCCATGCAGAAGATCGGCGTTATGTTCATTCCTACCGGCCAGGCGACTCGCTGCGATTCCACACCAGCCTGCCTAGCTTGAAGATCAAAGCCGGACAATTGGCCAACGTTATCGACGCCCAACCCGATAGCGGTCAACTTTCCATCAAAGTTGACGACGGAGTGTCGCCGCGCTTCATCAATTACGATCCGAAGCGCCGTTCGAACGTCAGCATCTTTGAGTCACAGAATCGCACTCTGGGCGTTGGCGACACTATTCAATTCACAACGCCATGGAAAGAGAAAGGCATCGCTTCGCGCGAAACGGCGGTCATTGACCAGATAAACGCTGGCGGCCAACTTTCTGCCCGGCTGAATGATAATCGCCGCATTTCGTGGAATCTAAAAGACTTCAACCACGTTGACTATGCCTATGCCATGACCAGCCACTCCTCCCAGGGAATGACCGTTGACCGGGTTTTGATTCAAGTGGATACGACCGATTCGCGGGTCCGGGGGCTGGTTGATACGACTCTGTCTTACGTGGCAACTTCCCGCGCCCGTTATGACGCGCAGGTGTTCACGGACAGCGCCGAACAGCTGGGACGTTCGCTTTCGCGCGAAACTCAAAGGACACGGCGCTTAGTGAAACCCAATCCGAAGCTTTGCTGCCCAACAAGGATCGCATAGTCGCGCTACTCCGCAAGAAAACCTATATTCTTTAATCACCACCCACGAATGTTACTTGCGACGAATCTTTCCTGGGTTGTGAACTGAGTCGGTCCATTCGGCCTAAACTGTGAGCTTTTGAAAGCTTCCGCCAGTATGTTTTATTGCTTGCCAACGCGGAGGTCTCCCGGTCTTCATCGCTAGCGGCGCTGCTGGAGCAGACGGCGATCTCGGCTGAGTTCAAGAGTAGTCCTGCACGTGAGGAATTGTTGCCGGACCGTCGAAGACAAAGGTAACGCTATATCGGGCACGAGTGACCCCAACGTACATTTTCGGCGCCGATTTTTCGATGTGCACAAGTTTTCCGGTGCTCAACCAATCCTTTGCGCCACCGTGAGGAAAGATCAATACTCTGTCAAAGGTGAGCCCCTTAGATTCGCCAAAATTCATGGCCGGAAAATTCGAACACGAGGTCCTTTTATCCAATCGCAGGACTTGCGGAGCGAACCTCTCCACGTACGAGGAAATCAACCTTGTGGGTACAACGAAGACACCATCATGGCCGGTGATTTTTTCAAGCACAGCGACTTCGTGCCAGGCTCTTGTGGAAACATGCTGTCTCCCAAGTTGGCTATGTGCTGGTGACAACGGTGGGCGTGTTGTTGGTATGACAAACGTGCCAATCCTCGCGTATCCCATTCGCGAAATTTTCCGACGATACCAGGCCCTTTGAACTCAGCATTCTTTCTCGCGTTGTTAGTCCGGATTGTTGCCTGACGGTGGTCCCCGACCATAGTAAGTCTGATACCCGACTTCAGCATTAATTTGACCACCTGAGGGCATATCTCCGCCGAATACTGAACCTCAGTCGATGAAGATGTGATCGAACCGCTGTCTCAGGCGACGCATGACCATGCCTGAAGATTTCCGATCACACTCGCACACAAACTTTGCAATTTTGTCTGAGTAAATGTGCACGCCCTCATGGAAATAGTGTCTGGCAATGTCAGATTGTTTTGCATACAATGCAGACTGGCCGTCCTGCCAACTGATAGATTCAATCCTCGGGCCATGCAGGAAAGCACGGTAAGGACGTGCCAACTCGCGTAGTAAGAACGCGAACCAGCCCATCACTTCAACGTGTAAAGGAAGCGCGGGCCCAAGTTCGTAGAGTTTACGATGTATCTCTTCTTGATTGTTGGTTGTGTATGTCACAAGGGCGCACCTGGTCCCAACTGACCCGCGCGCCTCCTTGGCGAGAGTTGTCGTCTTCCCGCCACCCGCTGCACACATGATGATACGGTTAGCTGACGGCATCGAGGATGTACTGAGGGTACCGACCAGCTTTCAGAAGTCGTAAGAAATTTTAGGGCCGCATCTGTCTTGTTCTTCAGCATGTAGTCGAGTAGCTCAGCATCGTCTGAGAACACTCTGCCAAGTATTGCCTGAATCCGTTCTCTCTCGTTGGTTGAAAGCATTTCGTCGTTCCAGTGCTCCGCCCAGATTCTGCAGCCCCAAAATGGATATCGATGTTCGGAAGGTCAGCGTACTCCTTGTACTTTTGCCGCACAGCGTTGACATCTCCGTCGTTATCAGTTACGACGCTAACCTTCTTGTTGAGGAGAACCGCAATCTTGAGAAAATCGTTTAAAAGCAAGCGAGCGAACTGAGATGACGTCAACCCCGGCTTCCAGTGGCATCTTTCCGTGAAGTTTCCTAAAAGCGGCTTGTACAATCAATTCGTCCGACGGCCCTTCAACCAAAATTGACCGATCAGCGAGAATCAGTCTCAGGGTGTCATGCCCCGGAAGGCGCATAAAATACTGTTGTGTGTCCGGCGTTAGATCTTTGAGAGTCAAGTTATGGCCGCGTTGAAATAAGATTACTGATTATGCGCCCAGTTTATTCAAGACGAAGCTGCTGTGGGTGGTAATCAGAAGTTGCCGCGTCCCGCGCCGCAGAGCCAGATCGCTAATTAGGGCATTTAGATTTGAAAAGGACAGATGGTTCTCGGCTTCTTCTATTAGCACTAAATGCGATTCAGCCGAAGATTCCAAGGCCAGCTTAATCTTGACCGAATTCTGCTCCCCTTTCCCGACCAAACTAATCGGGATATCGTCAAGATGGGGAATCACTGCGGCTTCCCAGCCATTGCGCGATGAAGTATCCAAAGACACCGATAGCGTCTTTCGGGAGATGTTCCCTTTCTTTTCGGCGAGTGAGTCGTTGATGGCCTTAACTTTGTCCTTTTCGAGAAATGCGTCCCTCATCAACCGGTAAGAAAGCGCCAGATCCACCTTTTGGCTTCTGCTAAGTCCCTCTTTCATAATGTCCACGACGTAACGGGAGGCTGCTGTATTGTTTCGGATCGTGCTTGCATCGATAAAGCTCGGCTTGATCGGTATGGAGCGGGCGGTAGTGATATCGTTGTCAGCAAAACTTCGCCATCTAGCGATGTAGTACTCGACGGGAAGCGTCCGTATTGCCGATGGAGTTGCGATATAAGAGGCATACTCTTCATCGAACTCGTTGCTTAAAGCAATGGAGAGAGACACTCCGGGCAAGTCATCCTTCCGACTGTTATTGATGCCTTTGAGCTTAGTCAGTGACGGATGATCGCGGAAATACAGCTCAATCAAGATTTTAGGCGGAAGCGCAGGCTGTCGATTTGTCAGTGCGGTGATGTACTCCGACACCACCTCAGGAGTTTTAAACAGGTGTGGAAATGACATTTCGGACTGGACGGGACGCCCATTTAGTTGCCCACTCAACGCGAGATGCACAGCCTCAAGCAGAGTTGATTTCCCACATTCGTTATTGCCGACTATCACATTTGTACCCTCGTTTAGGAGCACATCGGCAGATTTAAGGCAGCGATAATTGGAAACGGTAACGCGTAATATGAACACGACACTCCGAGGAACTGAAAATAGTGTATCTATATTTAAAGCTCGGAATATGAAGCGCAGCCTAAGCCGAAAAACGCTTTGATTTCAGCCCTCGACAAGATTCGACTCCCCGATGTGGTGGTCTTGATCTCCATTCGCACAAGCATTATGGTATGCCAGGGACTGGAACAGCCCGCTGACCCGAATGGTAATCGCGCACTTCCTTGATGTTAAAGTAACTTAGATGTTTGGTGCCACGGTTCCTCATCCAATCCAGCGCCTTTACCTTGCCGAGCAACTGGTTCGTTTGCGGCGAGCTGATGAACAACAGCGTTATGCTGCGGCTCAAAGGCAGGGCCGCATCGATCCGAACCCCCATCAGATAGATGCGGTAATCTTCGCGCTAAAGAGGTTCCCGGAGGGCGGCTGCATCCTGGCGGATGAAGTCGGGCTGGGAAAGACCATAGAGGCTGGACTGGTGGTGGCGCAACTACGGTCCGAAGGTGCGGCTTCGCGCGTGCTTCTGGTGGTGCCGAAACCACTGCTGGGCCAGTGGCAGGATGAACTGTACCGGCTCTTCGGCATCCAGGCTGTTGAAGGAAGTTTTGAGCCGGGAGGGTTCTCGGGTCCGGAAGTGTTTCTTGTGGGCAGAGAAGTGGCAGGCAGTGAGCGAGGTTCGGAGTTCCTGCGGGAAGCGGAGCCGTTCGACCTGTGCATCATTGACGAAGCCCACGAAGTCTTCGCCAACATTTATCGGCGTTTTGACAAAGAAGGCGAGTACCGCAGCGACTCGCCGGAAGCACGAATCGCTGATCGGGTGCGAAGCTTTCTCCGCCACACTCCGGTGTTGCTATTGACAGCCACGCCGATTCAGAACAATCTGACAGAGCTATGGGGGTTGGTCCAATATGTGGAGCCCACCGGAACTTTGCTTGGGAACCTGCGCACTTTTCGCGATGTTTTCTGTGACGGCGACGACCGGACACTGGTGCGGGGGCAGGACGACGAACTGCGCAGGCGGATTGAAACCGTCGTGCAGCGGACATTGCGGCGGCAGGCGCAGGATTTTCTGGAGCGCCCTTTTGTTGCGCGCCATGCGCAGATCTTCGAATATTCGATGACAGCCCGAGAGAAGCTGCTTTACGACCAGGTGACGGCTTACCTGCTGGAACCGCAACTGTTTGCTTTCCGTGGCAACCAGCGGCGGCTTCTTTTAATCGGCTTCCACCGTCTGATGGGTTCATCGATAGCGGCCTTGACGGCGAGTTTGCGAAAGGTCGCCGCGCGGCTTGAACGGATACTGGCGGGAAATCCGACAGCACAGGCAGACACGCTGCTGGAAGATCTTGAAGACGACGAGATGCGGATTGAGCCGGAGGTGGAGGCAAACGTCCGCTATCGATCTGAAGCTTGTTGAAAAAGAACTGGAGCGCGTTCAATCGTTCATATCGCTGGCTGAGACTCTGCGCCGCGACAGCAAGGCGGACAAACTGCTGGATGTGATGCGCGTCATCGCAGGAGCGGCCGGCTGACAGGCAGCGCGCCGTCATTTTTACCGAATCGCTGGTTACGCAGTCCTATCTGCAAGACCTGTTACTGGACCGGGGCGGCTTCCTGCCGGAAGATATCACTTTGTTCAGAGGAACAAATGATTCCGCGCGGGCGGCGCAAGCGCTGAAAAGATGGCAGGAGGAAATTGGGGACTCGCTGCCGGCGCATCAGCGGCCCAGCCGGTCAGTCGCCATGCGGCTGGCGCTGGTGCATGAATTCAAGACCCGTTCGCGAATCTTTATATCGACGGAGGCGGGCGCAAAAGGGCTGAATCTGCAATTTTGCGACACCATCATCAATTACGACTTGCCCTGGAATCCGCAGCGCATTGAGCAGCGGATTGGCCGGTGCCACCGGTATGGCCAGGAGCACGACGTTACCGTGATCAACT
>CAWJUX010000011.1:0-150027 GCA_963846175.1 Bryobacterales bacterium
TCAATCACATTGGTGGTTTGCCGACTAACCAGCCATGTGGATCTCGCCCCACCCTGCTGCATAAGCACATCCGCCTCGCCCGAGGCACGGCAAGCATCTCAGCAGACACTGGGTTAAGAGAACGTTAAGTCAACCAAGAACATATAAGCTAAGGCGTGGCGGGTAACACGATGGCAGAATTAAGCTTCAGAGATGTCCGAACCACCGTCCGTCCGCAGAGAATTGCCGTTCTTGTAGATGAGAGGGACCCAGATTGGCAGGAGACGTGTCGCCAAATCATGGCGACGCTCCCCGGGTTCTGGGGAGGCAAGCACAGTCTAATCGTTCCAGTGGAAGGGGCTACGATTCGAAAAGAATTCTGGGACCTGCTGGACGCTTTTGACCCCGACTTCATCTGCCGCCTAGAGTGGACAGTCTGGGATTGGAAGGCACGCTTGCCGGATCGCTTTCGGAAATACTTTCTGTGGTGGTTGAAGGCTCAGACAAGCGCGGAGGGCGACGCACCACCACCGTTCGACCAGGAAGAGATCTTCGAGCGGGCCTCGAAGTCAATGTACTGCTACACGGTTGAAGTTCCGCCAGCGCTTGAGGAGCAGTTAAGATGTAGGCTCGCCCCGTTCTTCTTCGGCGAAAGTGTTGTACAAGGCCTCGGGACCTCGCGCGCTGACGACTCTTATCCATTTACGAGCATCCAAACCATCCTTCCTAACTGCGACCACCCTAAAGAGGTCCTTCTCTTCGACACTACCGCTGAAGGCCTTTCTCCATTGTGGGCCGAATCTATCACGGGCTCCTACCCGCAACCCCTGGCCAGCGAACTCCAAGGCCTCGGCATTGCCGTCGAGCCGCGCGCCATAGACCACGTTGGCGTACATCCGTGGCAGTTATTGGAAAACGGAGGGGACCCTTCCAATGTAGTCGCCAACACTCCGTTTCGCTTGTCAATGTTGGGGTTGTCAGCATACAGGAGTACGGCCGCCCTCACCGATGACTGGCTTACCGTCGTCCTTGGCTCAACGCTCTTAGATTTTGCCATGTATTTTTCGCTGAAGGCCGTCTTGCCGCGGGTTTACTGGTTCATGCCGGAATGGCTGGAACGTTTGGATCAAGGGGAGCAGAGGGCCGCTGCGGGTGGCGACCCCGTGAGATTCACCGAGGGCATCGCCAGGGATTTCGCACAGAGGCTCGTAAACGAAGTGATGGGCCGACGACCGAACGGAATAGCTTGTTTGAGTATGTCGCTGGACAAGGACATTGTATCGAGCCTAATGCTTAAGCTCGCAGATTGTGCGTTCTCGTTCGGGGAACGTATCAGAACATTGATTCATTGTGACAAAGCTTTGAAGGAACTGCTTACTCACCCCCTCCGCGTCCTAAACACTGACAGCTCGGCCAACATCACCGTCCATGTGCAGGGGTCTCAAATTGTAGGGTCTTTTCCAACGCCGAAGCCAAAAGGGTTTAGAGCCATTATTGCCTTCCATCATCGCTGGATTACTGAGTTGCTTGTTGTTGGGGCGATGTATCCGCGCCACCCCGCTCTTGGAGAGTTCCTTGTCAAAGACCCATTGCTATCTACACAGGAGGTCCGGGCCGGAGCCGAAGGCATCTGTTACCTCTGCCCCACCAAGATATTTCTTTCTGGCGGAGATGTCGACACGATTCTCCGACGCCCTACTCTGCTCGTCCCTGAAGCCGACGCTGTATTTCGGCGCTTGGTAGGATTGGTCGGTCTCAGCTCAAAGCTTTCGGATAAAGGATTTTTCGCCCAAGAATTTGTTCGGAAACTTCATGGCCTTCAAGAAGCAGCGACTTTCCTAAAAGATCCAGGCAAAACAGCAATTCTGAGGTCCTATCTTAGGCCGGGTCCCGTCTCGATGACGAACGGGCAATCGGAGGAGAGCGACGCAGTTAGGCAAGGATGTTTTCTGACGTCGGATCGACGCTGGTATCTGACGTTGGAAGATATCAGCGATCTGGGAAGGCCATTGATGACTACAATTCTCCTTGACGATCTCGTAGAAAGGGGCATTCTTCACAGAGGCCTGATCCTTAAATGTCGGTACTGCAGGACTGCCGATTGGTTCTCGGTTGCAGATGTCGGCAATGATTTCCGCTGCAAACGTTGCAGGACTTCGCAATCTATGTTGAGTTTTAACAGTTTTGGTCGACCCGAACCGATGTGGCATTACCAGCTGGACGAAATCGTTTATTTAGGTTTGAGAAATTGCATGCAGGTGCCGCTGCTAGCACTCGACTATCTCAAGAAATCAAGCAACTCTTTCATGTACGCGGACGAACAAGAGATCCGGAATAGTAGTAACAACGAGGCGCTTATTGAGATCGATATCTGCTGCATTGTCGACGGGCTACTAGTGATCGGCGAAGCGAAGGCTTCGAAGCGACTGGAGGGCGGCGGCAGAAAGGAAAAAGCTGTTCTTGCGAAATACAAGAGCCTTGGACTTTCTGTCGGAGCCCGTAAGTTTGTCTTAGCGACTTCGGTCTCCTGGTCATCTACAACGGTGGAATCGGCAGAGGGCACGTTCAAAGGCACGGATATTCAAGTGATCGCGCTCACAGGAGAAGACCTCGGCAGCTCCCCTTGGATTTGAGCAGACTGTAAGGCCAGCTCCCACACCGTAATGTGCAAGGAGATGTCATCAAACCCGGTGTCTGAGACTAAGTCTGGATCAATTCGGCAAAACACCTCCCACACTTTGCCGCAAAACGCGCTCGTTGTGGATTAGCTTTGATTAGCACTCGGCTGAACTCTCAGTCGGCGGTTCGCCGACTACGCGGACAATTGGATCGATTCCGTGGTAATCTTGCGACTTAGGCACTCTGAAGTCACGTTGGACCGGCACTCAACCTTATATTAGCCAAATCCGCCAGGCATGATCATATTAGAAGCGTTGGTGCAAAATGCGACCCTGTGAACTTTGAGGGGGGGTATGCCGAAAAAGGCTGCTAACAGCTCGCTCAGCGAGCCTTTGATTCTCTACTCTACGAACACTTGGCTCGCGTACATGATTGCGGGGAATTTCTATCGAGGCGATCATTACGTCTGGTGCACGCCATACTTCGATCCTCGTCAGAATGGCCGCGATAACGCTGTTCCACCGACATCCAGCCCGTTCGAGATGTATCGGGCGTTGTTTGAAGAAGTGACACGAGGGGAACAGCACAGCAGCAAGATCGCGGAGAACAGGGTGGGAATCCTGCGGGGAGCGAGTGCAAAGCGTCGCGCTCGAATCATTACCGTAGGTGAAGAGAAAAGGATCGGAGCAATCGTGAGAGCGGCTCAAGTCGGTGACTTCAGGCCGCTGCTATATGTCATTCCCTTCGCGCCTGTCGCACGCCGCCTTCGGGAACCGCCACCGGAAGACAAGGCCCACCCTCTTTCAGCGGAATACGTAATTGATCGTCTACCCAGAAGCCGTTTTGACGTCATCGAATTCGGAGGGCGATTATGAAAGTGCGCGCGCCAAAGTCGCTATCCGGCACCAACGATGGTCAACTACTCGTTGATGCTGTGTACTATGCAGTGCGGGTCTTGCGGAACTCTCGCCGAGGTTACCGGAAAGCGACCGTATCGACAGAGCCATCTCCTGAGGCTCGTCGCTTGGCCGATATCGCAATCAGGGAAATAGAAGCCGCAGAAGGGCGCAAGCTTCGCGACATGAAAGACGAGCGGATCGCAGAGTACATCACCGCTCTGGAGAGCCTCCTTCTAACGAAGTCTCCTGGGGAAAGTGATTCACGAGATGCGGAGCGGATGCTCAGGAAGATGAGAGCTAAATAATCAGGATGACGAGCCGCCAGTGTCGTCGCAACCGCCAATTTGACGGAAAACGCGCTACCGGCGCTTGTGATGTTGATATGCGTCTCGACCGTCGCCTCTCGGCCCAATGCCGCTACTCAGCCCATTGGTTCCCGAACAGGTGTGTGCGACTCATTCGCTCCCGAACCCTCGGTCACGCTAACAAGAATGAGGATTTTTACTGCTGGCTGCTGCCGCATTCGGAGCAGAACTTTGCGACTCGTGGCATGGACTTTCCGCAGTTGATGCAGAATTTTGAACCGGAGGCGGTTTGGCCGGTTGCGGGTGATGCTTCGCTGGCTGGTGCGCTGACGGGGGCGCTCGGAGGGGGAGCGATGGGTGCTGGTGCGGCGGGCGGGTGCATGGCGTTTACCATTTGCTGTCCCATGGCCAGGCCGGCGCCCAGGCTCATTCCCATGCCTCCCATGCCTTCATTGGCTGCTGCTATCGGCATGGATTGGGCCATCTGGAATTGGGTGTAGCGGCCCATGTCGCCCAGCATGTTCATGCTGATGCGCTGGTCGAGCATCTTTTGGAGCTCTTCTGGAAGCGAGATGCTTTCGACGGTGAAGCTGTCGAGATAGAGACCCATTTCCGCGAAGACGGGTTGGAGGACGTCGATCATTGTGCCGGCCAGTTTTGCTTGGTTGCCGGCCATGTCCAGAAAATCGATGCTGCTGCCGCCGAGGGTGCTGGTCATGCGGCCCACGATGGTGTTTCGCAGTTGACCTTCAAGATCGGCCACACGATACATGGGCGTGGTGCCGCTTACCTTTTGATAGAAGACGCGGGCGTCGCCGATGCGGTAGGAGTAGATGCCATAGGCGCGCGCTCGAACGGCTCCAAATTCCTTGTCGCGGATGGTGATGGGTGTGGCCGTGCCCCACTTCTGATCGGTCTGCAGGCGGCTCGAAAAGAAGTACACATCCGACTTAAAGGGCGATTGGAACATCTTGTCCCAATTCATCAGATTGGTCAACAGCGGTAAAGTCTGGGTGCTCAGCGTGTAGAGACCGGGCTGAAAGACGTCCGCAATTCGACCCTCGTTGACGAAGACAGCGAGTTGGGAATCGCGAACGGTTAGCCTGCCGCCGTTTTGAATTTCCGCGTCTTCCATGGGAAAGCGGTAGGCCAGTACGCCTTCACCTGTTTCCGTCCAGTGAATGACGTCAATGAATTGCTTGGAGAAAAAACCCATGATGCGCTCCCTATTTCAGACCGAAGTATACACCTGCTAATACGTTTTCGCGTGCTATTTGTTCGCGAAGAAAGGGGCTGATTGCGGAACCGCTGCGCCATCGCCCCGGGGATCAGACGCCCCGTAAAACACGCCATGCTCATCTCGCAGGACGGCATTGCCCCGGCCCATGCTTTGTGAGAACCGGCCGTTCACGTTGATCTGGTGACCCTTGGCTGTTAATTCATTGCGCACAGTTTCGGGAATGCCCGACTCCATGGCCACATCACAACCCTCAAAGGTGGCCTTGGTAAACCGGGCCGCTTCCAGCGCAGCCTGAATATTCATGCCGAAATCCACTACGTTCGAGACAAACTGCGCGTGCGCCTGCGCCTGGTTGAAACCGCCCATAATGCCGAACGCGATCCTGGTTTCGCCTTTCTCCATGAAGGCCGGAATGATGGTGTGCAACGGACGTTTGCGCGGCTCAAGACTATTCGGCTCACCGGCCTTTAGGCTGAACAACGCGCCCCGGTTCTGCAGAGCGAAGCCGGTGCCCGGCGCCACCAGGCCGGTTCCGAACGCACTGTAATTGCTTTGGATCAGCGAAACCATGTTGCCGTCTTTATCCACCACGCTCAAATAAGTGGTGTCATGGCCCATCGCATTCAACCGTGCGCTCAACTCCGACGGGAGGACGCTGCATTGCGCCTTATCCGCGCGGATCAGATCGGCGCGCTGGCGTCCCAGTTTCTTCGAAATCAATTCTTCCGTTGGAATCTTGCTGAAGCGCGGATCACCCACATACTTGGCCAGGTCGGCATACGCCAACTTCTTGGCTTCAATCATGGTGTGCAGCGCCTGCTCGCTGTTGTGTCCATACTTCGCCAGCGGAAACTGCTCCATGATGTTCAACATCGAAAGCGCCGCCAGTCCCTGACCGTTCGGCGGCAGTTCCCAAATTCGCCAGTCATGGTAGGTGGTCGATATCGGCTCAACCCATTCCGGCTGGAACTCAGTCAGATCCTGAGCCGACATCGGATTGCCCAGGCCGTTCAGAAACTTGAGCATGCGCTCCGCGGTGACGCCGCTGTAAAAACCGTTCCGGCCCTGGGAAGCGATCGCTTCCAACGACTTGGCCAGCGCTTCATCCCGAAACAGTTCGCCGGTAGCGGGAGCGTGGCCGCCCGGAGCATACGTTTCCAGAAAGCCAGGCTGATCCTTGAGCAGTTCCGCACTGCCCTTCCAGACCACCGAATCGAATTCGGTGACCGGGACGCCATTCCGCGCATAGTAAATGGCAGGGGTGAGCACTTCCTTCAGTGGAAGCTTTCCAAAGCGTTTACTCAGGGCTTCCCAACCGGCAACAGCACCGGGAACAGTCACGGCCAGTGAGGTCTTGCTGGAGATCTTGCCGTCCACCGCCTGCGCCGTGTAGCGTTCAATGGTGGCGGCCGCTGGACTCCAGCCACTCGAGTTCAGGCCGTATAGTTTGCCGGTTTTGGCTTCATAGACAATGGCAAAGAGATCGCCGCCAATGCCGTTCATCATGGGCTCAATCACACCCAGAACGGAGTTGGCCGCAATCGCCGCATCGACTGCGCTGCCGCCGCGGTCCAGAATTGCCGCCCCGGCTTGCGAGGCAGGCGTCTGGCTGGTGGCGACAATCCCAAAGCGGCTAATGACCATGGAACGCGCCTGACTTCTAGAAACATCCTGGGCTGTGACGATGAAACTCATGCAGAAAACGGCGGGAACGAGAGCGAGAAACCATCGCGGCATGCCGCGAGAGTAGCACACAATAAGCAGCCGGCTTACATCTTCTCCGCAGCCGAACGCAAGCTATCCAGAAACGTAATGGGGACGCGCACGTTCCCACTTCGTCCCGTTCCCAGATTGATATCCGGCTTCACGCCCGGCCCATGGAAATCAGACCCGCCTGTCGGCAGTAAATCCAACTCGGCGGCCAACTGCAGATAGTAGCTCTGCAGTTCCGGCGAATGCTCGGAGTGATAAACCTCCAGGCCCATCAAACCTTCTTCCTTTGCGTCCTCGAGAAATCTGCGTTCCGCTTCTCTTCGAAGGCCCAGCCGGATGGGATGAGCCACCACCGGGATGCCGCCACTTCTACGCACAAGGGCCACTGTTTCAGGGGTGGTTAAACTCTCACGCTGCACATAGCTGGCTGCATCTTCCCCCAGATATTTGTGGAAGGCATCTTCCATGGAGACTGCGTAGCCTTTGTCCATCAGCACGCGCGCAAAATGGGGCCGGCTGGTCAAACTCCGTCCCTTCGCCTCCACTTCGGCCAGGGTGATGTCGATACCAATTGCCTGCAATGAAGCAATCAGCTTCTCATTCCGTTCATTGCGTTCGCGGCGCGTTTCACCCAACCAGGCAATGAACTCCTGCGACGGCGGCTGCATGGGAAAGTAGGCCAGAATGTGCGCCGAATGGGTGGTGGATGCGCCCTCCATCTCCACTCGCGAATTCAGCTCAATCGCCCGCACCAGGTCCAGACCCGCCGCTTGCGCCCACGGTAGCGCCGCCGCATAACCGGTGAACGTATCGTGATCGCTGATGGCCAGCGCTTCCAGCCCGATGCTGACAGCCAGGTCAATCAGTTGTTTCGGCTTCAGGCTGCCGTCGGACTCGTCGGTATGCGAATGCAGGTCAATCACGGATGCGTCTTTAACTCCCCATATAGCTGAAACAGAAAGATCTGTCCGCAGGTCCGCACCACCAGCCGGCCCGCTCCTAAACCCTTTTCCTTGGTACGGTTGGTGAAAAACACTGCCCCGTCGGTACTGTCTCCGGATCTTAGTTTCGTGGTTACAAACGTAATGGCCGAAGCGGCTGCGGCCGCCTTGAAACCTTTGTTCACAAACTGCGCCTGCGCCGCTTCCTTGCGCTGCTCATAGCCGCTGGTGGAGCGGAAGTTCGAGAGCGCGTAGATGGTGTTCTCATACAGCAACTGCAGCTTAATCACGTCATTGCGGCTGGCCTTTTCCAGCAGAGATTCCACCACCGTATCCGCCGACACGGGCGGCAGCACCGTTCCATCCTGCCGTATGAAGACAAAGTCCTCCGGCCGCACCGTCCACGAAACCGGCGACCCGTTCGTCACTGTCATTTGAATAATGTTGAAGTCTTTGACGTGCGGTGGTAAAGCCGCGAACATGACCGTGATGCCTTCCTTGGTCAGCGCCTCATAATCCAACCCGCGGGATTGGAAGTCGAGCGGCGTAGGAACCGGCATACGATTGATTTCTGCTGTATCAATCGGCTCCGGGCTTTCCTGCACAGCGGATTGCCGTTGTTCCGCCTCACCGCTGGCCACCTGGCCCGGCCGTGTTTGGGCGGGAGCGGCGGGCTTCGGCTGCGTCGGGCTGATTTGCAATGCGGCGGCGGCTAACAGCCAAGGAAGAAATATCGGAAGCACCAACCTAATGATAGAAGGTGACCTCGTCCCTAATCACGTCCGCCCGACAATTTCGAGATCAGATACCATCGCAAAATACCGCGTGGGTGCCCGCCAAAAGACTCCACGTCAACGCGCAGAATGGCACCCTTTTTAAAGTCCATCTGCAAAGCGGGCGTCCCCAGCAGAAAAGGACCGAGCGCATCGAACAGCGGATTATGCCCCACCAGCATAATCCCGCCCTCATCGCGATGCACGCGGATCTCCTCCCAAACCTGTTCCGGACTCGAACCCGGCAGCAGCACCTTCGTTCTCAGAATCTCGCCCTCATACCCCAGCGCGGCTTTGGCAATCTCCGCCGTCTGGAGGGCTCGCTTATAAGGACTGCTGAGCATCAGGGACGGCTTGACGCCCGACTCGGCGACAGTCTTCAAAATCTGCCGCAGTTTCCGCCTGCCATCAGCCGTCAGCGCACGGTCCGCATCGCTAACGCCTGAGTGCTCTTCTTCGGCGATTCCATGCCTAAGCAGGTAGACATGCATAAAGTTTCGCCTTTCATTCTGTCACAAACGATTATGGTGAACTACCAGAGTGGTTGGCGAACGGCGAAAAATCATAAAAGCTAAACTCCTGATTCTTAGGTAGTTGAAGCTATTGCCCGCCCGGTAAATCTACTTTTCCGGCTCGACGATCCGCAAGACGCGATCAACTCCCTGGCCTCGCAGCACTTGCTTTATTCCGCTGGGCCACAGTATTTGAACGGAGTCGATGGTCTTTGCGACGCCGAGACCGAAGTGCAGGCGCAAGTCGCTCTGCGAAAGATAACTGCCGCCGCTGCGCACCTCGTTGTATTGAACATGGCTGCCAACGGTGACGGTAACTCGCGCGCCGATGGCGCTGCGGTTTGAACGCGTGCCGACGAGGTGCAAGGATGTCCAGTGGCCTTCTACGGGACCTTTTTGCTTGAGGAGCGATGGTGCTTCGTTCTGGTTGTTGACGGCGACTTCAACGTTGCCGTCATTATCAATGTCACCGAAGGCCGCTCCGCGGGAGGAGTGCAGTTCTTCGAAGGCTGGTCCTGATTGCCGGGAGACGTCGGCGAACTTGCCATTGCCTAAGTTGTGGTAGAGAATGGCGCGGTCTTTGTAATGAATGTCGATGTGGAGCTTTTCCACTTCAGGAAAGACATGGCCGTTAACGAGCAGGAGGTCTTGCCAGCCGTCGTTATCAAAGTCGAAGAAGCCGGTGCCCCAGCCTACGTAGCGCGTGTTTCGGCCGAGTCCCGCATCGAGCGTGACCTCATCGAAGTTGGCGTCGCCCCGATTGCGGTACAAGGTCTCAAATTCGTCCGAGAAGTTTGTTCGGAAAATGCTCAGGGTGGGACGGCCATCGTAGTTGGCTGCATCCAGTCCCATGCCCGACATGGCCTTACCGTTTTGATCGAACGCTACGCCGCGCAGCACTCCTTCTTCTTCGAACTTCCCGTGACCTTGATTGATGTAGAGCAGCGAGGGCGTCTGGTCGCAAGCGACGTAGATATCGGGCAGGCCGTCATTATTGAAATCTCCTGTGAGGACACTGAGCGAGTAGTGGCCCTCTGGAGCGGCGATGGCCGAGCTTTCAGAGATATCGGTGAAGGTGCCATCGCCGTTATTGCGGTAGAGAATGTTGCGATCGAAAGGCAGGCCTCGTGGTCCGCAGTTCACGATGATGCCGCGGTAGTAGCAATAAGGATTGGCGCCAGGCTTGGGTGTTGTCGCCGGATCGAACTTCAAGTAGTTCGAGACGAACAGATCCAGATGTCCATCGTTGTCGATATCTATGAATGCGCAGCCCGTGTTGTAGCGGGTGCGGTCCTGGGTCAAATGAGCCGGGATGGTGACATCTTCAAAGCGCTTGCCCGCTATGTTCCGGTATAAGTGGTTCTGACCCCAATAAGTGACGAATAAGTCAGTGAAGCCGTCGTTATCGTAATCGCCGGCGCAGACACCTTGCGCCCAACCGCCCGATTTCAGGCCAAGCGCATCGGTAACGTCGCGAAAGCGGTCATGCCCTTCGTTGTGGTACATGCGGTTGGAGCCGCCTTCGCCAGACAGGACGAAGATGTCGAGCAGGCCGTCGTTGTCGTAATCCACCATGGCGATGCCGCTGCCCGTGGTCTCAATGATGAACTGCTTGCTGACGGAGCCTCCGTTGGGAAAGCTTTGCGTCAGGCCGGCGTCATGCGAGATGTTGGCAAAGACGGCCGCCAAAATGCAGACAAAGAGCAAGGGTGAGTTCACGGTTGAGCGGGCTTCTCTCCCAGCTTCTTCAGGAAGTCGTTGAATTCGCCGTCGGCTGGTTTTTGCAGTTTGTCGAGAGTCGCCTTCTCCGCTTTCGCCTTGTCCATTTGACCGGAATCGCGATAGGCCGTCAGAAGCGCGTAGTGAGCAGCTTCGTTATTCGGTTCGAGCGTAACTGCCTTGCTGAGCAATTCGACTGCGCGAGGCGAGTTCTTTTCGAGTTTGCCAAGTGCCAGCAAGGCCTGTACGAAGTTGGGCGAGAGTTCAAGGGCGCGCTCAAAATGGGCTTTGGCATCAGAGGTCTTCGTTTCCACTTGAGCGATTTGGCCAAGCTGGAATTCGCAACCGGCATCTTCGGGACTTAGTTTCAATTCAGAGCGGAACTGCTCGGCGGCTTGTTCCAGAGCTTCGGGACTGTGGCTTTGAAGCAGCAGCGCACGGCCGAGGCGAAAGTGGAGATCAGGCGCGGTCGGGTTCAGTTCGATGGCTTTTCGATATTCGGCAATGGCTTCGTCGAAGCGGTTCTGGACTTCGAAAATGTCGGCCGAAAGCTCATGAACCCGATAGGACGAGGGCGTGCGTTGGAACATGGCGAAGGTGGCATCATTGAAGGCTTTCATGTGCTGCTTCGCGCTGACATAGAGCACGTCCGCATCATTAGGAAACTTGGTTTCGAGTTGCTGGAGCAGCGCGAACTCATGGGCGGAGTCGCCCAAGCTCGTGTAACATTTCACGGCGGCGATGCCACCCAGCTTGTTGATGGGCTCGCGCGCCAGTACAGGCAGGGCCTCGGGGCAGTTGTTCGTTGCGGCCTGAGTGAGTGCGAGAAAGAGTTGCGCGGTACCGTCATCCTTTTCGGCTGACAGCAGCTTAAGGGCTTCGCTATAGCGGCCAGCATTGAAAGCAGCAATGCCCTGCTCCGTTGTTGCCCAGATCAACTGACTCGCGACGGAGGCGACCAGGATCAGCCTAATGGCCTGCATCGTCCAACATAAGATCAGCATTGCCGAACCGGTGGTGCAACTGGCCTTCATAGTAACGGAAGGTCAAAATGGGCGGCTGGCCCGGTGCGATTTGCGGCCTTGAGTGCACGCGTGAATCGGGCGTTTCGGCGAGTGTGACGCACCGGCCAGAGTCCGCTGCTTTTTGAATAAGATCTGTCTCCTGCTTCAGGCAGACCAGATGCAATACCGCTAGCGCTAACATCAGTTCCTTCCAGCCAATTCGCTCAAAGCCCGCTTCGCAATCTGGCTTTCGGGCTTTCTATCGAGCAATTGTTGCATTAAGGCGCGAGCTTGATCCAATTTTCCTGTTTGGATGTAGGCTCGGCCCAGGTTCAAGTAAAGTATATCTTCGTTCGGCGCTACCCGAATGCCGTATTGGAAGGCAGCAATGGCGTCGTTCAACTGGCCTTGCTGCACATAAAGGACGCCCAGGTTATTGATGGCGTCGGAGTAGTCGCGGCGCAGTTCGATGGCGCGTTCCAGATATTTGCGGGCATCGGCAACTTGGCCGCGTTTGCCTAAGGCCAAGCCCAGGCCGTTGTTCGCTTCGGCGGAATCAGGCTCGGCTTCGACAGCGCGACGGTAATATTCTTCGGTCTTAGCGGGCAGGTTGAGTTCTTCGGAGACCTGGGCCGCTAAAAGGAGTGTTCGACCATTCTTTGGCGTGCGCTGGAGTACTTGCTCCAAATAGGGCAGCGCTTGAGCATAGTAGCCGGCCCATAGATAGGCTGCGCCGAACTTGAAGAAGTCGCGATAGCGCTCTGCCACATAGTAGCCGGGAAATGGAATGGCGCGGTCGAGGGGTGGCGTTTTGAGCGCGTCCAGGTCGGTTTCGACTTGCGTTTCCGACGGATTTGCGCCGTAAATTTTCACCGCGTGGCCGTCTTCGTTCAGCAGGAGGAAGAGGTTTGACTCAAGGGGTGCGCGCCAGTCGAATAGATAGCGGCGGAAGATTTCGTATTGTGCGCGCTTGTCAGCAGTCGCCCCATCAAAACTGAGCGCGAGGAGACCTGGACCCTTTTGGGGATCTGGAAGAGGGACCGGTTCCAAGAACCATGTGTCCACGAGCGCGAGCGAGTTGTCGCATTGAGGTTCCGAATGCGGCATTGGTTGCCGCTGATTGAAGGGCTTAGATGAGAGTTCGCCGGAGCCCTCGGTGACTTGATAGGTCTGCCCGGCGGCGAGGTTGGAAAGCTTTTGCTCGTGGCCGGAGGGCCATTTAATCACGACGCTGGTGGCCGTTTTAGCGGGCCCTAAGCCGAAGAGCATCTTTTTACTGTGCTGCGAGAGAAATTCCGATCCGGCGGCGAGCCATTTAGTCTGCCCGTCGACGGTGATGCGGGTACCGATGGCATCGCGATTCGATTCGGTGCCTTGCAAGGAGAAGGCGATGGCATGATTTTCACCGGCGCAATTGTTCTGCAATACGCGAAGTTGCGGGCCGAGGCGGCTTTTCAACAGCAGATCCGGACGGCCGTCGTTGTCGAAATCGAGGACGGCGAAGGCGCGTGAGTCATCTGCGAAGTCGAGTCCGCTGACGCCTGAAAAGTCGTAGTAGCGATCTCCGCGCTTGACGTGCAGCACGTTCGGCTCGTTGCCGTTCCATGAGTAGTCTTCGCGAACGAACTGGTTGAGTGCATTCCAACCGTTTTGATAAGCGATGGAGGGCTGGGCAGTGACCGGCGATTTGTTGACTACCTGCCGCCAGAAGAAGCTGCTTAGATCAGGTTTGGTCTTCTGATTTGTCAGCATGCCACAAGTGACGAAGATTTCAGGTGTGCCGTCGTTATCGAAATCGTGACCGCCCGCGGCCCAGGCCCAGCGGCCGAAGGCTACGTGCCTGGATTCAGTGACGTCAGTGAAATCCGCTTTGCTGTTCTGTTCCAGTAGAGAGTTGCCCATGGTATGGCCCAGATAGGCTTTTCTAGCGGACTCAGTTTTGGTTGGAACGAAGTGCGGATCCTGAGTGATGCGCTGGCCGGCGGCGGTCCACATGTTGGCGACATAGATGTCGGCGCGCTGGTCGCCGTTGGCGTCGAACCAGGCGGCGCTCATGCCGGGGCCGACATCTTCCGCGGCGCGCTCGGCGGCCTCGTCGCGGAAATGGCCGTCGTGGTTCACATAGAGATTTTTGCGACCGAAATCGTTTGCCACAAAGAGATCCGGCCAGCCATCGTCATTGAAGTCGCACCAGGCGGGAGCGAAACTGAACCGGTCATTGTTGTGGTTCATACCGGTTTCGGCGGTGACGTCTTCGAATGAGCCGGAACCGTCGGCGTTCAGGTTGTTACGGAACAGGAAATTGGGAGGACCGTTGCGCGCGTCCTGATAAGGCATGGCGTAGGTGTATTGGGCTTCACTTTGGAAGTAGACGTAGCAGCAGAGGTAGAGATCGAGCTTGCCGTCACGGTTGTAATCGGCTGCGGCGAGACCGGTGAAGCTGCCCTGCGGCGGCGTTTTGAAGTCGAAGGCATCAGTGCGAATGCGGAATTGATTGCCTTCGTTGAGGAGCAGAACCGGACCGCCGCTGCGGAGGATGACCAGATCCTGGCGGCCGGTGTTGCGGAGATCGACGAATAGCGCGGCGGAGGTATCGTCAAGCAGGTTCGCGTTCCATTGACTGGTGATATCGACTAGAGTGCCGCCCTGGAATTTGAGGAGGCGATTGGGAATGCCTCCGGGTTGGCAAACGTAGATTTCGTCGGCGCCATCGTTATCTATGTCGCCAACCGCGATGCCGTTGCTTCCGTAGACATCAATGCCGGTAGCCGGATCGAGGCGTGAACGCCAATAGGGGATGCCTTTGGATAACTGTTCGGTGAACACGTTATTGCCGCGAAAGGCGGCTTCGGTGACATCGCGGAAGAAGGGTTCGGGGGAAGTAGCGGTCTGCTGGTCAATGGGCGTTAGAGATGTGATCTTTTCGTTTTCGAATTTGACGTTCCAGTGGCCGGTGACGTGTTGCAACTTCCCTTGCCTGCTGGATGCGATTTCAAAACGCACGATGTTATGAGGAAGAAGTTGGAAGTCGGCTCGGCGAACAGTTCCAAGGGATTTGATCCATTGTTGCCAGCCATCGATTGTTGGGGCGTGATCAAACGCGGCTTCGTTGAGGTCGGCTGCGATTGCTTTTTGACTTGCGGGACAGATGGAGACAGGTACCGGCAGGCGGCCGGTCGATAGAGCGGTTTGAAGAGTGTCTCTTAGCTGCCCGGCTTGCTTTTCGGCGGCAAACTCATCGGTGCCCGGTTCGATAAATCTCTCGAGTTCCAGATAGGGCGCGATGCGCGATGCGGAAGTGGTTTCAGCAGGGGAGGATCTAAGTTTCGGAACGGCAGCTATGGCAGCGGCAGTCAGCAGAAAGTCTCGCCGCTTCACTTGGCTTGCTCCACGATGTGTAGCGTTTGGTCGGCGTGAACTTTGGCGACGGTTTGCGTTCCCCCATTGGGCCAGCGGATATCGACGGAATCAACGGTGGTGACGGATCCTAACCCGAAATGCAGAGTCAGGGAATTTTGTGAGTAGTAACTGCCGCCACTCATGACTTCATTGACCATTTTGCGGCCGCCCGCGCTGATGGTGACGCGGGCGCCTATGGCGCTGCGGTTGGAGACGGTGCCGGTGAGCGCGACGTTGAGGTAGTGACCGTGAGGCCCATAGTTCTTGAAGAGGCTAGGCGCGGCGTTCATGTTGACGAGGACGACTTCGGGTCGGCCGTCGCCATCAAGATCGCCAACAGCCAGGCCACGCGCCGATCGGGCCGCTTGAAAGGCGGGGCCGGCTTGCGCAGAAAGATCTTCGAATTTTCCGTTGCCCCGATTGTGGTAGAGAATGGCGGGCTCAAGATACTTGTCGGCAACCTGTTTGCCCATCAGCTCTGGATAGACGTGGCCGTTGGCTATGACGAGATCAGGCCAGCCATCGTCATCTACGTCGACGAAGCTGACTCCCCAACCTACAGATAAGTTGGCTCGCAGGCCGGCTTCGCGCGAGAGATCAGTGAAGAATTTACCGTCGTCATTGTGATACAGCGAGGAGAGGTCTCCGGAAAAGTTGGTTTTTGCAATATCCAGAAGACCGTCGCCGTCATAGTCACCAACTGCGATGCCCATGCCGGATTGCAGAGCGCCGTCGAAGTTGAAAGCGACGCCCGCTTCCGCTCCGCGTTCTTCGAAGGTTCCGTTGTGCAGGTTGTGATAGAGCAGGCTGGGCGTTTGATCGCAGGCAACGTAGATATCGGGCCAGCCATCGCCGTCGAAATCGGCTGCTGTGACGCCCAGACCGTAGCGGCCACCGGGCTTCAGGATGCCGGCGGATTCGGAGACGTCAGTAAATGTGCCGTCGCCATTGTTGTGATAGAGAATGTTCTTCGCTTTCGGCAGTCCTCGTGGACCGCACATCACGGGGATACCTTTCCACTGGCAGAATTCGCCGTCGCCGGGTGCGGGTGTGTGGGCCAGGTCGAGATCCACGTAATTGGAAACGAAGAGATCGAGCTTGCCGTCGCGATCGTAATCAGTGAAGGCGCAACCGGCCCCGTAGCGTGTTCCGGTTACGGGCAAGTGCGCTTTTTCGGTTATGTCTTCGAAGGTGCCGTCGCCACGATTCCGGTAAAGAACATTGTGGCCGTAGAACGTTAGAAACAAATCTATGTGACCGTCGTTGTCGAAGTCTCCGGCGCACACGCCTTGCCCCCAGCCACTTGCTTTGAGGCCTGCTTTCGCGGCTACTTCAACGAATTTTCCCTTTCCCAGGTTGTGATAAAGCTGCGGACCCGGAGCGGAACCTGGGGCAGTGTCGAGCCGCGAGCCGTTGGTGATGAATATGTCATCGAGGCCATCGCCATCGTAGTCGAAGATGGCGACTCCGTTGCCGGTGGTCTCGAGAATGTATTTCTTGTGATCGACACCGCCGAAGGTGTTTTTGACCGTGAGGCCGGCTTGCTGAGCAATGTCGCGGAAGTCGATTGCAAGGCTGGCGGTGCGCGCGCTGGCCATTGCGAGCAGGTAAGCGACAAGGCTCAACATACACAGCCAGGGTGAAAGTCGGATCAGCGGACGCACCGTTTTATGATCCCAGTTCAACATAGCGTACATCGGGAGCCATTTTTTTGGACCCGGGCGAGGCCCTTTACTGCCCGGAAGAATTGGATTTCGCAGGTGTTCACGGAGTGAACGGTGGAAAGCGGATTAATCTGCTTTGCTGGGGTTCTTAACCGACATTTTCCGGTGGTGCGTGAGTTCACACGAATGTTATTCGGGCGAGTTATGCTCTCAACCTGAGGTAATCTAATGAAGCTCTCAATTCGTTCGGCAGGCGCGAGTATTGCGCTCGCGTTCTTAGCATTTTCCGTGGCGCAAGCTTCGGCGGTGACCATTTACGATAATTTGTCGCAGACATCAGGCGGAAGTGCGGAAGTTTCAAGCCAGGATCACGGGCCTTTGTATGACTCTTTCAGCACTGGCGCCCAGGCGGTGAACCTTACGGACGTAAAGTTATTGCTTCAGGCCTCAACGCCGGGTGATGGCGGTTCGTTCCTGGTCGGGCTTTATGCGGATAACTCAACAAGTCCTGGATCAGCGCTGGCGACTTCTGCCTTGACGCCCGACTCGGTTTTGCAAGCGAATCTGGCGGTTATCGATTTTCCGTTCCTGCAGGCTTTGGCCGCGAATACACGCTATTGGATTGGCGTAAGCGCCACTAACAGCAGCGCTCAATGGTCATACGACATGACGAACGGTGGCATCGGCGTAGCCAATGAATACAACTTCTATGATGGCAGCGTCAGCGCCAATAACGCGTTTACGCCTTACCAGATGCAGGTCAATGTGAAGGCGGCGACGCCTGAGCCCGCCTCCTGGCCGCTCGTCCTTTTGTTTGGCGCGGGGTTCGTGCTGATTCGCCGCCGGTAACGGCTTGGTAAGGGATACGGCGTGGTCCACCGATTGATTCACATAGAACTGTATCTCTTCATGAGATGTTGCTTTTTAACCGGCCCGCTGACAGTCGTGGACCGTTCCTCGGCTAACCCACTTCCGGAGCCGCCAGAGCATACTCATCTTCGGTTACATCCGAAATACGCTGCTGATTCATCAAGACAAACCAACCGGCGATGGCCGCACCCAACAAGGCGACCGCAGCCATGACAAACGCCGCGGGGTAGCCGTTCTGTTGCGCCACGCGGCCCGCAAGAACCGAACTGGTACCCACAAACAAGTCGTAGAACGCACTGAGGAAGCTGACAACGGAGCCATGATTAGCCGCCGGCGTTCTCCTTAGCAAGGTGGAAGCGACTGCCGACCAGGGAAATGAGAAGCCAAACCCCAACAAAGCAGCCGCCGCTATGGCGACTGCTGGAGCGGGTCCGCCGGCAATCAGCAGCAGTCCTGCCGCCATGGCAGCCAAGCCCACATAAAACGTAATCGCCGGATGAATACGATCGGGCAAACCACCCAGGAAGAAGCGGGAAAACAGAATCAACACGGCATAGGCTGAGAATGCTGCCGGACCCGATCCGCCATGTTGCGCCAAATGCAGAATCAGAAACCCGGCAATCACCGGGTAATGCACGTTCACAAACCCAATGGCCAGGCCCGGGACCAGCAGTGAAATGAAGGAAAGCTTCTGCCGCTCGCCGTGTCCATGCGGCTTGAAATCTTCCCGCACCAGCAAAGCGAGGCCCAAGGCGGTTGATGCGGCTATGAACTGAAAGATGGCTGCATGCGTAAATGACCCAAGCCAATGTCCAATCACGGGCCCGGCCGCCACACCGCCCCAGATGCCGCTGCTGACGTAGCCTAAAGCCTGCCCACTCCGCTTAACGCCGGCTACTTCCACGGCCCATGCCGCAGCGCCCGTGTAAAGACAGGCTTCGCCGAAACCTTGCAGCACGCGGCCGCCATAAGCCCCGGCCAACCCAATCGGCAGCACGTAAACGGCGCCGGCCAGAGCGCAACTGGAAAGCCCCGTCAAGAATGTGATCTTGCGCCCGCGCGTATCCGCCAGCGGGCCGGAAATAAACCGGCTGGCTAAAGCCACGAAAGAAAACGTGCCGATTACCCAGCCCACCACCTGGTCCGATCCGTTCAAATCATGCCGGATATGTGGGGCAAGCGCGGGTAACACCGTGCCCATGCCCAGAAACCCTAGAAAAGTCGCGCAAATGAGCAAGACAAAGCGCGCGTCAAAACCACCCTCACGAGACCCCATTTATTCGCTTCAGTTTAGCGAACGGCGAACCATTTGCCGCCTTTCCGGTCCGCATTTAGCGCTGAAGTAATATGATCAAGTCCAGCCATGAAACAGCTCCTGCTTTCTTTCCTACTCCTGGGCGCCTTGAACGCACAAACCTATCAGCCCACTTGGGACTCCCTCGACAAACGCACCACGCCCGCGTGGTTTACCGACGCCAAGTTCGGAATCTTTATTCATTGGGGCACTTACTCAGTACCCGCATACGCTCCCGTGATTCCAGGCAAGCTCGCTTACTCCGAGTGGTACTGGCACGCGATGGTGAATGGTCGAGACGACCCGAAAGCGAATGGCACCGAGACCGGAACGTGGGACTACCACAAGAACCTCTACGGCGCGGACTATCCGTATCAGGATTTCGCCCGACAATTTCATGCGCAGCTATTCGACCCAAACCATTGGGCGGATGTCTTCGCTAAGTCAGGCGCAAAGTACATTGTGCTGACCTCAAAACACCATGAGGGTTTCGCTCTGTGGCCGAGCAAGGAAGCTTCCGCAAGCTGGGGACGGCCCTGGAACTCAGTCGAGACCGGGCCGAAGCGCGACCTGTTGGGCGACCTGAGTGTGGCGGTTCGCGCGAAGGGAATGCGCATGGGCGCTTATTATTCGCTATATGAGTGGTACAACCCGCTCTGGTTGAACGACAAGCCGAAATACGTCTCCGAAGTGATGTTTCCCGAGTTCAAGGACATGGTGACTAAGTACAAGCCGTCTATTATCTTCAGCGACGGCGAATGGGAACAGACATCCGAGCAGTGGCGCAGCCCGGAGCTGCTGGCGTGGCTGTTCAACGATTCTCCAGTGAAGGATGAAGTTGTGATTGACGACCGATGGGGCAGCGAAACGCGTCACAAACATGGTGGCTACTGGACCACCGAATACACCGCAGGCATGAGCGGCATGGACCATCCGTGGGAAGAGAGCCGCGGCATCGGCTTTAGTTACGGATACAATCGCGCGGAACGTCTGGAGGATTATCACACCGGGCGTGAACTTGTGATCATGCTGAGCGATCTGGTGAGCCGCGGCGGCAACTTGCTGCTCGACATCGGTCCGAAAGCCGACGGCACCATTCCGGTGGTGATGGAAGAACGGCTGCTGCAAATCGGCAAGTGGCTGGACGTCAACGGCGACGCCATTTATGGCACTCGTCCCTGGAAGACCACGCGCCAGTGGAGCGCCGGCGAACAGCCGTCTATGGACTACAACAAAGAGTACTCGTCCACCTACGACGTGACGAAGCTGGCCGCAAAGCCAGCCGCGGGAAAGGCCAGCATCGAGGCATTCTTCACGTCGAAGGGAAACGATCTCTTCGCCATCCTGCCGCGTTGGCCGAACCACACGTTTGAAGTCAAGGACGTGACCGGCGTGAAGTCAGTCACCTTGCTGGGTTCCACAGCTCCCTTGAAGTTCAAGCCTGCGGGCAATGGTGTTTTGGTGAGCATGCCTGACCTGCCCGAAGAGCTAATTGAGCAGCCGGCATGGGTTCTGAAGTTGAATCGCTAAGCTGTCGCCTCAATTTCCTGAGTGACGCTTTCCCACTCAGTCATGGCTCTATCCAACTGCGTCCGGCGATCTTCCAGCATGGTCGCCAGACGCATTGCTTCCTGGGGAGTGGTGAAATCGGAGAGCCGGAGTTCGGCTTGTTGAATCTCGCTCTCCAGAGCGGCAATTTGGCCTTCCAGATCCTTGGCTTGGGCCTGCATCTGTTTCATGCGGATTGGATTCACCCGCTTCCCTGCCGCTTTTGAATCCGGCGTGGAAATGGGAATCGGTTCGGCTGGAGGCACTCCAATCAGCACATCCTTGATGGTAGGGGTCTTCTCGGGACCACCTTCTTTGCGCCACAGGTAATCGGCAAAGTTGCCGGGGTAAACATGAACTTCGCCGTCGGCGATTTCAAATACTCGCGTCGCCAGATGTTCAATGAAATAGCGGTCGTGGGAGACGAAGACGACCGTCCCGGTAAACTTCTCCAGCGATTCCAGCAGGACGTCCTTGGCGCGGATATCGAGGTGGTTCGTGGGTTCGTCGAGCAGCAAGAAATTCGATGGCTTCAGCAGCATGCGAGCCAGCGCATAACGGTTGCGCTCGCCGCCGGACAGCACGCCAATGCGCTTGAACACATCGTCCTCGCTGAACAGGAAGCAACCCAGCAGGTTTCGGAGCTCCGTTTCTCCCATGCGCGGGGCGGCTTGTCCGAGGTCATCCAGGATTCGGGCTTCGACGTCGAGTTCTTTGTATTGATCTTGAGCGAAGTAATCGACATCGACGTTGTGGCCGAGCGTGTATTCCCCAGAGGTTAAGGACTCAGTGCCGGCCAGCAGTTTGATCAGAGTTGACTTACCGGCCCCGTTGACGCCGATGAGGACAACGCGCTCGCCGCGTTCGATGGAGAAGTCGACGTCCTTGAGGATCGCCTTGTCGCCATAGTTTTTGGAGACGTTCTTGAAGGTGGCTACCACGCGGCCGCTCGGCTTCGGCTGAGGGAACGAGAAGTGGATGGTTTTTTCTTCGGGCGGGAGTTCGATCCGCTCGATCTTCTCGAGTTCCTTGATGCGGCTTTGCACCTGTTTGGCTTTGGTGGCCTGGGCGCGGAAGCGATTGATGAAGGATTCCAGCTGCTCGATTTTGTCGCGCTGGTTCTTGTAAGCGGCCTCTAATTGCGCCAGCCGCTCGGCTTTTTGGGTCCGGTACTTTTCGTAGCCGCCCGTATAGAACGTAACGTGCTTGTTCCAGATTTCGGCTATCTTCTTGACTGTGACATCGAGGAAGTAGCGGTCATGCGATATGAGGATGAAGCCAAATTCGTAATTAGTCAGGTAGTATTCAAGCCAGTTGCGAGCTTCAAGGTCTAGGTGATTGGTCGGCTCGTCGAGCAGCAGGAGGTTGGGCTTTTCCAGCAAGAGCTTGGCAAGGGCTAAGCGCATCTGCCAACCACCTGAAAATTCTTCCGTCTGGCGCGTCCAGTCTTCTTTGCGAAAGCCGAGGCCGGCGAGAACACTGCCTACCTGGGACTCGATGGTGTAGCCGTCGCGGGAGCGGAACTCGCTGTCGGCGCGCTCAAAACGCTCAGCCACGGCCGCGTACTCCATCGATTCCGGATCCAGTTCGCTCATCTGAACCGTCAAGGCTTCGAGTTCGATTTCCAGGTCTTTCAAGCTTTCGAACACGCTCATACACTCGGCAAACACGGTCCGGCCGACCACGCGTAATCCGTCCTGGGGCAGATAGCCCAGCTTTATGCCGCGCATGAGCTGCATGGAGCCGTAATCCAACGACTCCATGCCGGCAATCGTTTTCAGCAGGGTTGATTTGCCAGTTCCGTTTCCACCCACAAGCCCCGTTCGCTCTTTTGGCGTGATCAGCCAGTCGAGGTCTTCAAACAGCAGCTTGTGTCCAAAGCGCTTCCCAGCGCCACTTAATTGCAGCATCCACTACTATTGTCCGTCACGGCCTGCCCCGGAGCCGATCAATGACGCGCCGGTCCCGCTTGGAAGGCTTGCCATCGCGCAGGGCTTCGAAATGGGGCATGGTTTTGCGCTCGTCGATGAGCTTGAGACGGGCCTCCCGGCTGGCATCCGTTTCGTGGTAAAGCGTTTGAGCCGCAGATGCGGGACCACGCATTTCACTAAGGGCGAGGACTTCTACCTGGAACTCGCCGGCCTCGCTTCGGATGTGGAGAAGATCGCCCGCTTTTACTTCGCGCGAGGGTTTGGCGGGTTGGCCGTTGGATTCGATTCTGCCTAGCTCACAGGCCTTGGCGGAGAGGGCGCGGGTTTTGAAGAAACGGGCGGCCCAGAGCCATTTGTCGATTCTTAACAAGGTACTTTTATTATTTTAATGGTCGCTATTTGATTTTGAGAGGCCGTGGTGGTGAGCCGCACTTAGAAGAATGGGTAGCAGGGATGAACGTGATGAACACGGATTTAGTTGAGTTGATGGAGCGGGTGATTGGGGCCGTATTTGAGGTGTCGAATGGTTTGGGGGCGGGGTTCCTTGAGAAGATTTACCGGCGGGCTTTAATGCATGAGCTTAGTTTTCGGAGGCTTCGGGCGGAGGCGGAGGTAAGTCTTTCGGTTAGTTACAAAGAAAGGATCGTGGGGGAGTACTTTGCGGACATTCTTGTAGAGGATGTATTGGTTGTTGAGTTGAAGTGCGTTGAACGTCTGGCTGGCGAACACGTGGCTCAGTGTATTAATTATTTGCGGGCTTCGGGGCTTTTGGTTTGCCTGTTGGTTAACTTTCAGAAGCCCAAGGTTGAGTGGCGGCGGATCGTTAACCAGGTTTGAGTTATGCCAGGCGTTTTAGTTTGGTGACTCGGCCTACTTCGACCCATTCGACTACGAAGATGTTGCCGTTGTGGTCGTAGCAGGAGCCGTGGGGGCAGACGAATTTGCCGGGTGTGAAGGCTGTTCGGTCGAGCTTGCGTACTTTTTCCCAGGTGTTGGCAGCGGAGTCATCGCCGAGTTGGGTGATGACTTTGTTCTGTTTGTCGAGCAGGGTAACACGGGCCCCCAGATCGGGGACGACGACCTCGCCTTTGGAGTTGAAGTCGAAGTTGCAGGGGAGGTTGGTGCCCGGCCAGAAGCCGATGTGTTCACCGGCCAGATTGAAGGTTTGAATTCGATGGTTGGCGCGGTCGGCCACCATCAGGATGGGTTGATCTCCGCGGGAATCGAGCACGATGCCGTGGGGGCAATCAAGCTGACCGGGGTTCGATCCCTTGCCGCCGAAGGTTTTCAGGTACTTTCCGTCTTTGTCATAAACGTTGACGTAGCTGGAGCCGTAGCCGTCGCCGACATAGATGTCGCCATTGGGAGCTATGGCAAGGTTTGTGGGGCTGTACTTCTTCTTTGTGCCGTCGGGGTTAGGTTTGTAGGCTTCGGACTGGTCGGGATAACCGAGGCTGAAGACTTCTTCCCCTTTCAACGTTGCTTTCACGACGACGCCGCGCTGGGTATCGCAAAGATATAGGAATTCGGTGCTGCCTTCTTTTCGGATGGTGAGCCCGTGAGCGCCGCCTTTGAACTGCTTGCCCCAACTGGTGACGAATTTGCCGTCCGCGTCAAAGACCACCATGGAGTCGCTGCTCTCGCTGGCGGCGTTTACCGTGTGATGAACGTAGATGTGGCCCTGCGAGTCTTCACAAACGCCGTGGGTGTTGCCGTATTTGATGTTGGCGGGCAGTTCACCCCAGTCGTGAGTGACCTCAAACTGATGGTCGCCCTCACCCATTACGGGCTTCGCCGATCCCGATTTATTAGTCGCGCCTAGAATTAGGGGGGCGCTTCCACCCACTGCATACAGAAAGGTTCTACGATTCATGCCAACACCCGCTTATAGAATATTTCAGTTCGAGCCGAGTATATCGCTTTGCACGAACCAGAATGCTTTTGCCTAATCCATGCCGAAGCTAAAGCAAATTGATCAGGATGGCGTTCAAGGCGCTTTGCACATTCCTGAGGACACGGGCAAACCAAACGGAACCGGCATTGTGCTGACACACAGTGCGGGCTCGAATTTCGACGCTGCCTTGTTGATCGCGATTGCCGACCAACTGGTGGAGCGCGGGTTTTACGTTCTCCGGTGCAATATGGATTTCCGTCAACGCCGCCGCACCGGGCCGCCACATCCCGGCAAGTCAGAGCAGGACCGCTACAGCTTAGTGGTCGCGCTCGCCTTTCTGCGGACGTACACGCCGGACCGCTTGATTCTCGCCGGACACTCCTATGGGGGACGGCAGGCGACTATCCTTGCTTCGGAGAACAAGTCGATTGCCGATCATTTGCTGCTTTTCTCCTACCCGCTGCACCCGCCCGCGAAGCAGGAACAACTGCGCACGGCTCACTTCCCGAAGCTCAAAGTAAGCAGTACTTTCATTCACGGTACGGAAGATCCGTTTGGCACGCCGGAGGAGATGGAAGCGGCTTTGAAGCTGATTCCGACACAGACGCAACTCCATTTGTTGGCAGGCGCGGGGCATGATTTGAAGCGGGGCCGGTTTGATTTGTTTGGTCTGGTGGGCGAGATCTGGTAGGTGTTCGTGTCTGTGGTGGAGGGCCGCGTTTATTTCCGAACGAACTGCTGGAGAGCGAGGTTGCCGGCTGGAGATTTCGAAACGGACGCGGGTACTGGGGCGGCAGCGAGGACTGAAGTGTGGCAGGGATTAGCGCAGATGGACACGGATGGGTGATTTTGCGGAGTGGTTTTTGGGGGTTTGGGCGTGTTTGTGCTTGGCCGGTTGATTGTTTGGTTTTGAGTTCGTTACTTTTTGCCCGTGGGCGTTCCGTCGGGGTTGAGGTAGCCGAGGCGGATGCTCATTTGGCGGGCTTCTTCGATGAGGTCGTGGTCGCTCGGCTCTTAGCGGTCCGAGTTTGGCTTGGATGGTGGCTTGGCGGAGGGCTAGTTTTTCTTCGTTGTGCTTGAGTTTTTGCTGCTGGAGCTTTTCGGCTAGGCGGCCTTTGCGGTAGTCTTCGAGGGGTTTGCGGGCCTTGCCAGGGCGTTTTGATAACGACTTTGTAGCGGTTGGCCAGACACTTCGGGCAGGATAGAGCATTAGCCGCGCACGCACCGGATCTCACTCGACGTAGGCCGTTGCCTGCCAGGGATGAGCCTGATGTAACCGGGTGGAGAAATATCGCGCTGGTGCCGGCCCCGTGTTTGTGGCACAGTTTTGCCAGAAATGGTGTTTGAGTTTGTGCTGGCGCCATTTCGGCCGGCACCATTTTGGCCGGAACGGGACGCTGGTGATTGCAACAACCTCCGGGACAATCACGGCGCCGCTGCTTGGGAGTTACCCGGCATGGGCCGAAGCCAGCTCATACCGCTCTCTCACGCCGGTCAAGGTGTACGCTCCTCTAGGCAGCAGTGTGGAAGTTGATGAACCGATTTATCAGGTAGGTACAGCGTTTCAGGCACTGACGTTCGATACACCGGCGTTCACCGGGCCGAACGCCGGAGACTTTGCGCTGAAGTCCTTCCTCTCCTGTTATCCATTCGGGCCAGAAGTCTGCACGGTGCAGATCGAGTTTACGCCCGGCGCCAAAGGCCCGCGTCAGGCGACGTTGAGTTTGAACAGCGGGACAATCCTGATTCCACTAAACGGGACTGGAAACTAGGTACTGTGGCATACTCCATAAAACATGAACTTGCGCCTGTCTGGTTTTCTGCTTTTGCCGGTTTTGGCTTTGTGTGGCTTGTCGCAGGCACAAGAGTTATTCGAGACGACCTCTTTACTGGGTCAGAAGCTTTACGCTCTTCCCGATCAGGACGGAGCTATCGCAAAGGCAAAGAGGGCGCTGGCGTCTGATCCTAGGAATGTGGCGCTGGTGATTGCGCTTTCAAAGGCGCAAGCGGGTAAACGCCAGTATCGCGAGGCCATCGCCACCGACAGCGCAGGTTTGATCTCAGCGCCGAAGAATGCCGAACTTTTGATTGAGCGCGGCCATCGCCAATTGGGATTACGGCAGTTCAAGGCGGCGATGGAGGATTTGTCCATGGCGGCGAAGGTGGACCCCACGCAGTTGGATGCCTTTTATCACCTTGGCTTGTCGTACTACTTTCAAGGCGAATTCGATAAGGCCGCTAAAGCGTTCCAGAGCGCGCTAGACCTCGCCAAGAGTTCAGATAGCGTGATTGATTGTTCGAACTGGCTTTATGTGTCGCGCAGGCGGGCTGGACAGACTGGCGCGGCTGCTCAAGTGTTGACTCGCATTACGCCGGATGTGAAGAACACTGAGCCGCATCTTTACTTCTATCTGCAGCTTTTGCACTTTTATCAGGGGAAGATTTCGGAGGCCCAGGTGCTGCCTCCGAAGCCTGCAAGGCCTGATGATACGGAAGCCGAGTTATCTTTCAACACCGTCACTTATGGCGTAGGGAACTGGCATCTCTACAATGGCGATGCCAAGGCAGCGCAACCTTTATTCAAAAAAGTTGTGACCGGCGCAGCATGGAATAGCTGGGGATTTATTGGCTCCGAAGTCGAATTAGCCCATTCCAACAAGTAAATGAAAACTGCAATCCTATTACTCGCACTGGCCGTTGTTGCCGGTGCTCAGAATAATCCACAGCCGATTGTGCAAGGTGGATTGGTCATACCGCTTTATCCGCCTGATTCGCCTTTGCTCAAGGCCGACCGCGTTCATGAACAGGAACAGTGGAACATGAGCAAGGCAGTGCCGGGCCGGGTAAACAGCATCGTCAACATTCATAATCCCAGCATTGAGTTTCATCCGGTGGACGCTAGTTTGAACACGGGAAGCACGGTGATACTTGTGGCCGGCGGCGGGCATAACACGTTGAATGTGGGAAGTGAAGCGGCTGACTTTGTGCCGTTCTTTTATAACTTCGGCGTGAATACTGTCATTCTCCGCAACCGGCTTCGCAAAGATGGCTACAACGTGCAAACAGATGCCGTGAACGATGCGCTGCAAGCCATCCATGTGGTTCGCGCACATTCCAAAGAGTGGAACCTGGACCCCAACAAAATTGGCATGATGGGCTTTTCCGCCGGGGCGGAACTGGCAGCAGCAGCGGCTGTGGAATTTGATGAGTTCGACAAGAAGAACCCGAGTGAGTTTAGTGCTCGGCCGGATTTCGCAGGGATCATTTATCCGGGGCCCTCACCCTTTGCCAAGGGCCGGACGCCGCCGGCTGTTCCGAAGAATGTTCCTCCGGCTTTTGTGATCTGTGGCGGTTCCGGGGACCGCGTGCATGCGATCTGGGCCATGGAGTATGTGAGCGCGATGCTGGCGCTGGGAGTTCCCAATGTTGAGTTGCACATCTATGGAAACGGCCGGCATCCGGGAGATCCTTTACCGGACGGAAGTCATATGACCGGCGGACTCACCGACCGCGGCGGCATTCCGTTTGGCACATGGCAGTTCCGATTCATTGACTGGTTTCGCGATCTTGGGTTCCTTCAGAAGCCCGGTATTGAAACCAAAGCGGCAAAAGACATCACTACTTACATGAGCCAACCGCTCCCGACCATTGGACACTAACGACAGGACACTAATGATTCGTTTCCTACTCGCAGCTCTGGCTTTCCAACTGGGCGCTCAAGACGTTGTGCATTACGAACTGAAACTTCCAGAACTCAAGACAGTTTACGGCAATCTTCCGCCTGTGATGCATGTCAAACCGGGTCAGGTCATCGACACCACTACGATTGATGCCGATGGCAAAGATGCCGAAGCCGCCGGTTACAAGGTGAATGGGCCCAATCCGCTTACCGGTCCCTTCTACATCGATGGTGCGGAACCGGGCGACACGTTAGCGGTGAAATTCATTCAGATTGAAACGAACGCCAAAGAAGGGATGGGCAGCGCCGGCCCTGGCTTTGGAGCCCTCAACAGCAGCAGCTACACGCCTGTGCTGGGCGGCCCGATTCCAAAGCTCGAGTGGCCGTATGTCATCGACAAAGCCGCGAACATGGCGACCTTCAAGGCTAAAGATTCCAATTTCAGCGTCAAGATTCCGCTGCATCCCTTTCTGGGTTGCGTGGGCGTGGCGCCGGCCAATGGCGAGGCTCGCAGTTCCATCGTCCCGGCCGAGTTCGGCGGGAACATGGACGCTCCTGAAGCCAGCGTGGGCAACACTCTGTATCTGCCGGTGAATGTGGCGGGGGCGCTTCTTTCATTCGGGGATGGACACGCGGCCATGGGCGACGGAGAAGTAGACGGGACCGCGATCGAAATCTCGATGAAAGTTCAGCTTCAGGTGAACCTGATCAAGCACAAGAAAATTGATTGGCCGCGCTTCGAAAATAGCGACTACATCATGGCCGCCGGTATCTATCGCCCGCTTGATGATGCCCTGCGTATTGCGTTCACCCAGCTTATTCAGTGGATTCATGCAAGCTACGGGCTTTCGGAAATGGACGCCTATGAACTTCTCTCGAAAGTGGCCGAGATCCATCTTGATGAGATGGTTGATCCGAATTACGTAGTGGTCGCGAAAATCAATAAGAAGTTTCTGCCGCCTCCCGTAAGCAACTGACCCACAAGCTAAAATAGGGGTTTATGCCCAAAATCGCGCGTCGTAAGTCGGTTGCTGTCAACGTTGGCGGAATCCATGTAGGCGGCAGTCATCCCATCGTTGTGCAGTCCATGACGAACACGGATACGGCTGATTCCGCCTCCACAGTCAATCAGATTCTGGCGCTGGCGCGCGCCGGTTCTGAGCTGGTTCGAGTGACCGTCAATACAGACGAAGCGGCCAAGGCTGTGCCGGTGATCGTTGACACCGTGCGATCCTTCGGCGTTAACGTTCCCATCATCGGAGATTTCCACTACAACGGCCACTTGCTGCTGAAGAAGTATCCGGCTTGTTCGCGTGCGCTTTCGAAATATCGCATCAATCCCGGTAACGTGAATATCGGCCGCAAGCAGGATGACAATTTCCGCATCATGATTGAAGCGGCGGTTGAGTACGACAAGCCGGTGCGTATCGGCGTCAATTGGGGCTCGCTCGATTCCGTGCTCCTCACTCAGATGATGGACGAGAACAATCTGCTGGCGGAGCCGCTGGACGCGATGGAAGTGACTCGCCGCGCCATTGTGGAAAGCGCCCTGCGCAGTGCGGAAGCCGCGGAACGGTATGGTCTCTCGCGGGACAAGATCATCCTCAGCGCGAAGGTCAGCAATGTTCAGGACCTGATTGATGTTTACGAAAAACTCGCGGCGCGCTGCGACTACGCCTTGCACCTGGGCTTGACTGAAGCGGGTCTCGGTTCGAAGGGAATTGTGGCCACCACTGCCGCCTTATCAGTCCTTTTGCAGCAAGGTATCGGCGATACCATCCGCGCCTCGCTGACTCCTCTGCCCAATGGCGACCGCACGGATGAAGTGATAGTCTCCCAGCAGATTTTGCAGGCGTTGAACCTGCGCAGTTTCACGCCACAAGTAGCCGCCTGCCCCGGTTGTGGACGCACCACCAGCACGTTCTTCCAGGACATGGCGGACCAGATTCAAACCTATCTGCGCGAGCAGATGGTTATCTGGCGGGACAAATACTCCGGCGTGGAAGACCTGAAAGTGGCGGTGATGGGTTGCATCGTCAACGGGCCCGGCGAATCAAAGCACGCCGACATCGGGATCTCACTCCCAGGGACGTTTGAAAGCCCGGTCGCACCAGTTTATGTGGATGGAAAACTGGCTACCACGTTGCGCGGCGACCACATTGTGGCCGAGTTTCGTGATCTGCTCGACAACTACGTTGCCAACCGTTATGGCCAGCCGGAACTTGCCACGGTAGACGCCTGAGTATTTCAGCGGACGTAGACTGCTTTGATCTGCCCTCTGTAGATAGCTCTGCGGACTTCTGCAAAGCCGCACTTCTGCGCCACTTTGATGGAGGCTGCGTTATCGGGGTGAATGACGCAGCCAATCTTCGGGTGTTTGAGTTGCGAGTCATTCCACTCGACAACGGCGCGCAGAGCCTCCGTGGCATAACCCAAGCCGTGTGCTTCGGGGATTAACGCCCAACCGGCCTCAGATGTTTCCTCCAGGGGCGGAAGCATGTCGCGTTTATATTCCGCCAGTCCGATTTCCCCGATAAATTGGCCTGTACCGGCTATCTCGATGGCCCAGAATCCGAAACCCATCCACACCCAGTGCCCGGCATATCGCAGCAGCCGCGCCCATACTTCTTCGCGCGTAAATGGCCTGCCGCCAATGTATTTGGTGACCTCCGGATGGCCCCACATGGCGACTGAACCCTCTAAATCCTCCGGTACGTGCGCGCGCAACCGCAATCGCTGCGTTTCCAGGGTAGGAATGATCATTCATTTGAAGATACCCTCGCCCGGATTGATTTAGATAGGCAGCAGTCCGCGCCGGATAGCCAGGGAAACCGCCTCAGTCCGCGAGCCGGCATTCAGCTTGGCCAGAATTTGGGTGACGTGAAATTTGGCCGTGTTCAGGCTGATTCCCAAGCGCGCGGCAATTTCTTTGTTGGCAAAGCCCGCGCCCATCATCTGCAGCACCTCCTGTTCACGAGTGGTCAGCGCTTCTGCTTCCTGTTCATCAATTTTTGGCGCGCGCCGGAACAGCCGTTTTGCCTGACCCGCGGTCAGGACAGTCATTCCCGCGGCAGTTGCTACCAGTGCAGCTGCAATCTCATCCAAGCTCGCACTCACCGGCAACCAGGCTTTCAAGGTTTCATCGAACGGGGCGTCGCCATCGGCTGATGCGCTCACCGCCACCACGGGTTTGCCACGCCGCGGGAGTCTCCCCGGGGAGACTCCCAGACTCAAGATGACATCTGCTAGGTGGATCTCAGAAATCTCGAAACGATGATCTTCCTCCAGCAGCAGAGCCATCGTATCGGCGCGATCCGTAGAATCGGCAACAATGAAGACGTGAATCAACGCCGGGTTCTCTTAGTCACGCTTGCGCTGTTAGCCAGGCTTGCGCTGTTAAACAGACTTGCGCTGTGATTCCTGAACAATGATGGAGAGCGTGCGTGGTTCGCCGCCACGCAGGATGACCAGTTCACTGGACGTCCCAATGTGTTCACCTCTCAATTGTGCCTGCAATTGCTCCACATCCTCCAGGCTCTGTCCGTTGATGCTGAGTAGAATATCGCCTACCAGCAATCCAGCTTGATCGGCCGCTCCGCCCGGGACCACATTCAACAGAATCAAGCCGACTTTCGGTGAACCCGGGATCTTGTTTTGGAGATGCTCAGGGATAGCCACCGGCTGGACGCCCACACCCAGGTAACCGGTTCGAATATGGCCATCTCTTTTCAGCTCGGCCATGACTCTATGGATGGTGGCAACCGGCAGCGTCACCACCGAGTGGCGCGACAAGGCAGGAGTGGCCATGCCGATCAAATGCCCCTCGGTATCCACCACCGCCGCGCCGCTTTGCGAGGGATACAAATCGACATCAAGGCGGATGAACTGATCCAACAGCCCCACTTTCCATGTTCTGCGCTGCGGTCCTACTGCGCCAATGATGCCCAAGCTCACGGACGGTCCTACATCACTCGTCATGCCGACAACCGCGGCCAGCATGCCCGCTTTAAAGGTCTCGGCGGTGGTCAGGCCCGGTGCATTTAATCCCTCAATTTCCAGAATCGCGAGATCTACACTGGGATCGCGACCCAGCACCTTCGCCACGGCCTCATGGCCCGCGCTGGTGATTACCGGAATGCTGTCGCGGCGTTTTAGCGCGTGCTCCGGCACCGCGATATGCGACTCGTCAATCACGACACCGCTCACGGTGCGGTATGCGCCCGCTTTCACTGCCACTACTGAGGGCGAGACCTTTTCGACAAGGCCTACCAGGTCATTGGAGAATTGACTTAAGCTGCTCATGGATTCATTTTGTCCGCGGAAGGGGGATCGGCACACCATGCTTACGGGTAGGCTCCCCGCACAGCACATATAATCGTTCTGGTTCGCTGCTTCATCGAAAGGAACTCTAAACATGCGTTGTTTACCCTTGGCTGTTTTCGTTATTTTGACGCCGCTTCTGGTGCATGCTCAGGCCCCGAATGAAGGCGCATCCCGCGCTATCACCGGCGGCGGCATCTCGGCGCCCGGTTGGAGTGGAGAAGTGGATCCTAGTGAGGCTCAAGCCGGATTAAGCATCAACGATGCGAAATTCGCGAAGGAAGGAGATGGACTGCATGTGACCACCGGTCCGGCCGCCACGTACTGGAAACCTTCAGACAAGGCCACCGGAGACTACACGGTGGAGGCAACTTTCAATGAGCCAAAGTATATGTCGTTGAATACGCATCCGCATCCTTATGGCTTAGTGATCGGCGGCAACGATTTAGGAACAGCGCAGCAAAGCTATCTGTATTGCGCGGCGTATGGCAACGGCAACTTTATTGTGCGCGGCTTCGGGCCGGAACCCTTTCAAATGAACGGCCGCCGGGGTGAAGCCAATGACGCGGTTCACAAGGCGGCAGGAGTTGGGCAACCGGTTACCCAAGACATAGCCATGTCGGTCAAGGGCGACAAAGTAAGTTGCTCTATCAATGGCACTGTGGTCGCCAGTTACGACAAAGCAGCTTTGGTTACGGCGGGCAAGCTGAAATCCACTGACGGCTCCTATGGCCTTCGTTTCGCCCACAATACGGACGTGACGGTTACTGGGTTGACGGTGAAGAAGAACTAGCAGGCGCTTGGATGCGGCCGATGGCAGTCTTCTCTCTCTGCACTAAGTCCCGAGGCAATGCCAGGTAGCCGAGAGCTGCCGACTGGGTTTGTCCCGGCCCTAACATCCAGGTCAGGAACTGAGTGATTGCCTCCTGCTTACCGGCGCTTGCCATGTGAACCGGAACGATGAGCCAAGTAAACGTTGAAATGGGATATGCGTTCAAACCTGGCGCATCCACAATGGAGACCTTGAAGTCATCACTAATCCTGGGGGCCTGTGCGGCAGCCACTTCCATGCCTTCCAAACTGGCGCGGACAAACTGACCATCATGGTTTTTTACTTTCGCGTACTCCATATGGTTCTGCAGCGCGTAGATGAACTCGACATAACCAATGGCGCCGCCGAACTCCTTCACCTGGCTCGCCACACCATCATTTCCATTGACGCCTTTGCCCACCGGCCATTGCGGCATCAGTCTGGCGCCTACCTTTTGTTTCCAATCCGCGTCGGCTCTGGATAAGTAATCCGTCCATGCGTAACTGGTGCCGCTGCCATCGGCGCGATGAATCACTTTGATCTCAAGATCGGGCAGGTGTAGACGTTTGTTATCCCGAACCAAAATCGGATCGTTCCATTTGGTAATTTTGCCCAGGTAGATACCGGCGAGCGCCTCTGCCGAGAGCGAGATCTCACCCGAAAGCCCAGGTAGATTGACTACAGGAACCACTGCGCCCACCACGGACGGAAACAGCAGGAATTGATCTTGCCGGCCGGGAGCCAGATCGCGGATGGCTTCAGGGCTGTCTGAAGCACCAAAGTCCACCTCACCTGAAAGCAACTGACGCACACCCGCTTCGGAACCCACCGCGGCATAACTGAACTCCACCATCGGATTCTCGCGCCGGTAACTGCTGAACCACTTTTGGTAAAGGGGTGCGGGAAAGGTTGCGCCGGCGCCTGCCAAGACGATCTTGGGCTGAGGAAGCGGCATCGCCTCCACTGTCGAATCGCCTTTCTGCAAAACTTCAGCCAGATGTTTCGCAATGGTCTTTGTCAGGCCGCGAGTCGCGTCTTCCGTACCCGGTAAAGGCGTGGCCAGATAGGACCAAAACGTCTGCCCCTTGGAGTCTGTCAGTTCCACTGAAAGATAGCCATCGTAAATGGGCCTGCCATCCTGCGGCATTCTGCCTGAACGCGGATTCAGACTCAAATACCCGCGCACCCAGATTTCGCCGCCTCCGTTGAGAGTGGCATCCGCTTTCGCTTCATCAGAAACCACCGCCACGGAGCTGAATTTCTTAAGTTCGGAGATTAGTTCGCGGCGCAAACCCTCAGCGTTCGAAGGGGTGGTGAAGGGCCTAATGAACAGCGTTTTGACTGGTTCCGCGCTGCCGGTCCGGAGAGCAAACGAGGAAAGAGTTAACGCGCAAAGAACGGCAAAGCGAGGGGCAATCATCATGTGATGGCCCTTTTATTCTTGCACCGCGCGGCCTGTGCAAATTATGACAACCCTATGAATAATGTGGCTTATAAGGCTGTTTGGTTGACAGGGCCGGGAAACATATCGAACGATGGTAGAGATTTGCGATTATTCCTTGCTGTCCTGCTTTGCGCGCCCTATTTGGCGTGGACGCAGACGTCCGATCCGTCGACGCAGTATTCTGCAGATCAATCGCAGTCATTCCTCAACCGCTTCTGGATCTCCGCCCAAGCAAATTTTATCCGCCAGGCGCATTCAACGTTTTATGCGAAGTACTCAGGCCCAAACAGCTTCGCCGCGCCCGCTGAGCATGCCACATCGAGAATCGAAACATTTTACACGGGCTTTGAGATTACCCGCCAGTTGGAGTTCCTCTTTGACCTGGAAAGCGCCGGCGGCGCAGGGCTTAGCAGTGCGCTTGGCATAGCCGGATTCACTAACGTGGATGTGGTGCGGAATCCAACACTGGGAGAGGCCCCGTATGTAGCGCGGATCATGCTTCACTACACGATTCCGCTCAGTAAAGAAACAACGGAGGCCACCCGCAACCCGCTTTCGCTGGCCTCTGTTGTGCCGGCGCGGCGCTTGGAATTGCGGCTCGGCAAAATGAGCGCTGCCGATTTTTTCGATCTGAATTCGGTGGGCAGCGACAGCCATTTGCAGTTTATGAACTGGGCCATTGTTAATAATGGCGCGTTTGACTACGCTGCCGATACCCGGGGCTACACGTATGGGTTCGTAGCCGAGTACTACGCCGGCGCATTTGCAGCCCGCTTTGGTGAGATGCTGATGCCGACGGTGGCCAACGGACTTACGCTCGATTGGAACGTGGCGCGTGCCGGCGCTCAAAACATTGAGTTCGAATATCATCCCAGTTTATTGCCCAAACGAGCCAGCGTAGTGAGAGCGTTGACGTATATCAACCATGCGAACATGGGCAGCTACCGCCAGGCGATTGACGGTTATCTTTCCGGCGCAACGGCCACGCCGGACATCACCGCGTACCGCAAGCAGGGCCGGATTAAGTATGGATTCGGCTTGAATGCGGAACAGGAACTGACATCGCTTTGGCGAGCTTATGGAAGGCTGGGCTGGAACGAAGGCAGCAACGAGTCATTCGCGTACACCGAAATCGACCGGACCGTGCAGATTGGAACTGACTTCCGCGGCACGCCGTGGCATCGTTCAGGAGACAAAATAGGGGCGGCCTTCGTGGCAAACGGCTTATCCGGCGACCACCGCGAGTATCTGGCGCTGGGAGGACTCGGATTCATTCTGGGTGACGGCGCGCTGCAGTACGGCCTGGAGAAGATCTTTGAGACCTATTATACGGGCCATATCTGGCGCGGTTTTTATGCGGCAATTGATTACCAGCACGTGACCGACCCCGGATACAACCAGGCAAGAGGCCCGGTTTCAGTCATCAGTTTCCGGCTGCATGTGGAAGATGCTGTTCCCACCCAGAGCACGGAGCGACACTAATCCGTACCAGTTCTAAAACTCTATAGACCAACTCAGGGGTATTTATCTTTTGCGAGAGTTGCCCAATACTGAGGTTGTCTTCTGAGAGTTTCTCCTGTGTGCGGTTTGCTTCTCCGGGCCTGCCGGTGGTTTTTGGCAGGCCCTTTTTTTGAAGGCCGCTCGCCGTTTAACATCAAGAGAGAATGCTTCTATTCATCTTGAAGGCCGGCGAATGAAAGCGCTGGTCAAATCTCAAAGGGCTCGCGGCCTCTGGCTGGAGGATGTTCCCGAACCCGAAATCGGCATCAACGATGTCCTGATTCGTGTCATAAAGACGGGGATTTGCGGTACCGATCTGCATATCTACGAATGGGACGAATGGGCACAAGCCACGATTCCGGTTCCCATGGCTATCGGACATGAATTCGTGGGCGAGATTGTCGCAGTGGGCAGCAACGTCAATGATTTTCATGCGGGCGAAATTGTCAGTGGCGAAGGTCACGTAGTCTGCGGGCGATGCCGTAATTGCCTGGCGGGCCGGCGGCATCTGTGCGCTCACACAATGGGCGTTGGAGTGAACCGCCCCGGCGCCTTCGCCCAGTTCATTGCTTTGCCCATGACGAATATCTGGCGGCATGATCCAGCGATGAATCGCGAAGTGGCGTCTATCTTCGATCCGTTTGGCAACGCCGTGCATACCGCGCTTTCATTTCCTGTCCTCGGCGAAGATGTTCTCATTACCGGCGCAGGCCCCATCGGATTGATGTCGGTGGCGGTCGCGCGGCATGCCGCAGCCCGGCATATCGTAGTGACGGACCTGAATCCGTTCCGGCTTGATCTGGCTCGCAAACTGGGCGCGACCCTAGCAATCGATCCGCGCGCCACGACTCTTGCTGATGCTCAAAAGCAATTGGGTATGCAGGAAGGTTTCGATGTTGGTCTGGAAATGTCGGGCAATCCGTCGGCGTTTCGAGACATGATTGGCAACATGAGCCACGGAGCAAAGATTGCAATGCTCGGAATTCCGGCGCAAGAGATGGCCATCAACTGGCGCCACGTAATTTTCAACATGCTCACCATCAAGGGCATCTATGGCCGCGAGATGTATGAAACGTGGTACAAGATGACCGTGATGCTGGAATCCGGACTCGATATCACGCCGGTCATTACTCACCGGTTTGACTTCCGCGATTTTGAACAGGGGTTCGAAGTGATGCGGTCAGGGAATTCGGGCAAGGTGATTCTGGATTGGACGACCGCTTGAACGGCCAGGACTGATTCATGCGCACCAGCGTTTTTGACCTATTCAAAATCGGCATAGGGCCATCCAGTTCGCACACGGTTGGCCCTATGCGGGCAGCTTATCGGTTCGCAGCCGAACTAAAGCAGTTGCCGGTGGATCGAGTCGCCGCTGAGTTGTATGGATCACTGGCGTTGACCGGACTCGGCCATTGTACGGATCGAGCAGTGTTGCTGGGCTTATCGGGTGAACAGCCAGACAAGGTGGATACAGCTCAAATTGAAGCGACGCTCCGCAGGATTCGCGAGCGGCATTCCCTGCCCCTGGCCGCAGCCAATGAAATTCGGTTTGATGAAGCCACTGACCTGATCTTTCATGGCGATCAGGTCCTGCCCGGTCACCCGAACGGCATGCGGTTCACGGCATTCGATAAAGGCGGCCGAGTGTTGAGTGAGCAGGTGTTCTACTCCATTGGCGGCGGCTTTATTGTCAAAGAAGGTGAGCCGGTGGACACGATGCGGCCGCCGCTGCCGGTGCCCCATCCCTTCACTAGCGGCGCGGAATTGCTGGATGAAGCCAACCGCTGCGGGCTTGCCATCTGGGAAGTGATGCTCGAGAACGAGTCGGCCTTGCGGTCTCGTGAGGATGTGATCTCGGGGCTTCACAAGCTTTGGTCTGTGATGAGCGAATCTGTGGATCGCGGCCTTTCCACCGAAGGTATCCTTCCGGGTGGGTTGAATGTCAGACGCAGGGCGGGACGAGTGGTGGCGCGTATTCAGGCGAGGCTGCGGCCTGATCCGCTGGACGCCATGGATTGGGTGAATGCTTTCGCCATGGCGGTAAATGAGGAAAATGCCGCGGGCGGACGCGTCGTGACGGCGCCAACAAATGGTGCGGCCGGATTGATTCCGGCGGTGGGCCGCTACTACTTACAATTCGTGCAGGGTGCGAGCGACGAAGGCATTGTTCGCTACCTGCTGACGGCGGCCGCTATCGGGATCTTGTACAAAGAGAACGCGTCTATCTCAGGCGCGGAAGTAGGATGCCAGGGCGAGGTGGGCGTGGCGTGTTCCATGGCTGCGGCGGGACTGGCCGGGGCCTTAGAGGCGACCAACGAAGCGGTAGAACATGCCGCGGAAATCGGCATGGAGCACCACCTGGGAATGACTTGCGATCCCATTGGCGGCCTTGTCCAGATCCCCTGCATCGAGCGGAATGCCATTGGCGCAGTGAAGGCCATCAATGCCTTTCGTATGGCAACACAGGAAGGTGGCGGACACAAAGTCTCCCTGGACCAGGTGATTCGAACCATGTATCAGACCGGCCTGGATATGCAATCGCGCTACAAAGAAACTTCGCTTGCGGGCTTGGCTGTAAATGTGAAAGAGACCGTCAATATCAAGGACTGCTGATAATGAGAATGTATGTATCAAGAGGTCAGTGAGTTTCTGTCGGAAAAGCTGTCCGGTATTGAAGCGGCCGGCACGTTCAAGCGCGAACGTCTGATCACCAGCGCGCAGCAGGCTGAAATTAGCGTGTCCACCGGCAGTACAGTTCTGAATTTTTGCGCGAACAATTACCTGGGTCTGGCAAATCATCCGGATATTCTGAAGGCCGCCCATGAGGCACTGGACCGGTGGGGTTTCGGCCTGGCTAGCGTGCGATTCATCTGCGGTACCCAATCCATTCATAAAGAGCTGGAAGAAAGGCTGAGCCAGTTTCTGGGAACGGAAGACACCATTCTCTACAGTTCCTGCTTCGATGCGAATGGCGGCCTCTTTGAAACCTTGCTGGAGGCGCAGGACGCGATTATCTCCGATGAGTTGAACCACGCCAGCATTATCGACGGCATCCGGCTGTCGAAGGCGGCTCGCTATCGCTACAAGAATGGCGACATGGAAGATCTGGAGGCGCAACTGAAGCAAGCTTCGGGCGCGCGGCACCGGTTGATTGCCACCGACGGCGTGTTTTCGATGGATGGCTACATCGCCAAGCTGCCGCAGATTTGCGATCTGGCGGACAAGTACAACGCGATGGTAATGATGGATGATTGCCACGCCGTTGGCTTTTTGGGAAAGACCGGGCGCGGCACACACGAACATCACCACGTCATGGGAAGGATCGATATTATTACGGGCACTCTGGGTAAGGCTTTGGGAGGTGCGAGCGGCGGTTACACCAGCGGCCGCAAGGAAATCATTGCGCTGTTACGGCAGAGATCGCGGCCCTACTTGTTCTCAAACTCGATTGCTCCGCCGATTGTGGGCGCGTCGTTGAAGGTGCTTGATTTACTCGGGGAAAGCTCGGAGTTGCGAGACCGGCTGGAATCCAATACCAGCTTCTTCCGCAGCTTAATGTCGGAGGCGGCATTCAACATCCTCCCCGGCGAACATCCTATTGTCCCCGTGATGCTGGGCGACGCCGCGCTGGCTACGAAAATGGCCGACGCGCTCCTGGCAAAAGGAGTTTACGTGATAGGCTTCTCGTACCCGGTGGTGCCGCAAGGGAAGGCGCGCATCCGAGTGCAGGTTTCCGCCGCGCATACGCTAGAGGAATTGAAGTTTGCCGCAGATCAATTTGTTGCGTGTCGCAAAGAACTGGGCCTATAGGCTCTTCTTTCTGGCATCGCTGCCGGCGATCGCAGGTGCACAAACCGGTCGTCAAGCTATACCGCTCTGGCCAGACGGCGCGCCCAACGCCCAGGGAACCGCCCCGGAAGATATACCGACGATCACGCCTTATACTGTGTCCGGTAAGGACGTCGCGCCTACTGCCGTCATCGTCTGTCCCGGGGGCGGCTATTTCCGCTTAGCGATGACCTACGAAGGCTACGATGTTGCCGACTGGCTGAACAAGCATGGCATCAGCGCTTTTGTCCTGAAGTACCGGCTAGGTCCGAAATACCACCACCCCAATGAGTTGCTGGATGCGCAGCGCGCCATCCGATGGGTGCGTTATCACAGCAAAGACTACGGATACAAGGAAGATCAGATTGGCATCTGGGGATTCTCAGCCGGGGGGCATCTGGCGGCCACTGCCGGGACTCACTTCGATTACGGAATGAAGGAGCCGCACGACGATATCGACAAGGAGAGTTCCCGTCCGGATTTTCTGATTCTGGCCTATCCGGTGATTACCCTAAAAAGCCAGACGACACATCAAGGGTCATTAAAGAATTTGTTGGGAGATCATCCCGATCCGGCTCTTGTTACCCTGCTGTCCAACGAGTTACAGGTGACCGCTAAGACTCCTCCGACTTTTCTGTTTCACACGACGGAAGATCCGGTTGTGCCGGTGGAGAATAGCATCAGTTTTTATTTAGCGTTGCGCAAGGCGGGCGTACCGGCTGAGATGCACATCTATCTCAAGGGGCATCATGGAGTGGGACTGGCTTCGAAAGATCCCATTTTGCACACTTGGACGGATCATCTGCTGGATTGGTTGAAGGTGAATAACTTCCGATGAGTTGTGAAAGTCGCGGGACCATGCCTGGTTGGCCGATTCGCTTGGCTGCAGATGTGGCTTTCAGCGATATTTGGCGGGGTTTTCTCGCTGCGAGACGCCAACGCGGAGACGTGGTAAGAAGCTACGATAAGAGGAGGGTAGTCACATGGCAAACCTCGACACGGATTCAGACATCGACTGGATGCAATGCGAGCTAATCGAGAAGGTCCCCGGCAAGGTATCGGGACAGCGCATCGTGCGGGGTACGCGCATTATGCCCGACCCCATTGTCAACAGCTTCCACCTTGGCGACACCATCGAGGAAATACGCGAGGGCTTTCCTACGCTTTCGATTGCCCAGATTGAACGCCTGATCGAGTTCGCCCACACCCGACGCCAGCATCAATCGTGAAGGTTTTGGCTCGACGAAAACCTGGACCACCGGCTGTGCACGAACCTCGGAGAAACACGACGTTTTCACTGCCCAGTCGCGACCAAAGAACTCGTGTACCTTCTCAGCCAGATCTTCGAGTTACTTGTGTAGGTCATTTTTTTAACGACGCGCCACCGACCTACCGTGCCTCAATTCATCTGGGGCGTGAACTTCCGTTGGAGCGGGCTTCGTCGCGCGAACGAAAGCGCTTAGAAATTTGCCTTCCACCGCCCCAGCCATTGCGTCTACATCAATGCCCTGCCCGCGCTGCGCCAGGCAAGACCTAGCCTTGGGTCCTGAACTTGTGCTGTTTTCGGAATGGGGCTGAGCTTATCGGCGTTGCATCAGGTTGCCGTCAAATGAGCAAAGCTCTAATGCTGTTGCAAAAAGGGTGGGCTTTGCAAATGCGCGGCGACGAACTGTTTACGCAATTTAACGATGAAGATTCGCGCACAGCCCGAGCTTTTCGGCGACTTCAGAGATGCGCCAGCCTGTTTGTATCGTTTTGCCGTTCCGCGGCTTGATCAAAGTCCCGCCCTTGTTGTTCTCGTCTGAGTCTAAACCGAAGGATTCAATTTCTAAAATCGACACATAATTCATTCCGTCATCAAAGGTGACAAAGTTGGCCATTACTCGGGCTCCTGCTCTTCATCTAGACCGTTAACCGTATCTCACAATTTGACAGCTGTTTTCCGAATCGACGATTGCTCGCTCGACAAAAACCGATCGAACTTTGTCTCTGACAGTACTTGCCGGAAGGCGGACTTTTCTCATATCTTGAAAGCCATGGAAGTACATTTCGCGCCTGACGTTGAAAAGAAGCTTAATGACCTCGCTGCCCAGAATGGGCGAGCGGACGCTGACGAGCTTGTGCAGACGGTTGTAGAGGGATACTTCGATGAGCTTGCACAGATGCGCGACGTGCTCGACAGCCGCTATGATGACCTGATCCCGGCCAAGGGCACAGACGCCCGGACCTGACGGCGTGGCCTCTTCGCTTCATTCGGGTACGCGATTATCTAATTGCCTAAGCGCCGGAGGAAAAGCCTTTGTGGGTTATTGCCGTAATGCACGGACGGCGTAGCCCGCGTGTGATGGCAGCCAGTCTCAGAGGTAGAGAATAAATGGGAGGCTGCTGCGCCTCAAGCTTGCCAGATCGCGGCCCCCGCAGTCCTTGGGGTGACGCGCTGATACAACAGTATCGACGGATTGGGTATGCTCTTAACCTCGCCAGACCTCGATGTACGGTCCATCGGTGCGTTCCTCGACAATTCAGGCTACACGACGGAGAAATTGGCATCTGAGTTGGATTTGCTGGAAGGACTCTATGCGACGGGCGAGAACCTGGAGCCGCTGTTGCTCAAAACCGAGGGCGATGCTCTGCTGTCTGTGCTGGCGCGGTTGTTCTTTGTCGGCTGGCCGGTGGATGAAGAACGCTGCGCGCGTGTGATTCCTGAGAGCATTCTCAACGTGGCGTTCAAGTGTGGCTTGCTCGGCAAATCAAACGGCCAACTGGAACCATTGGCGGCGCTCCTTCCGTTTCGTGATCATCTGATTGCCTGCGATTGCAGCCGTTTGCGCGGCAAGAATCCCGAAATGGTTCTGGGGCCTGGCAGTGCGACGCACTTCATGGCAAGACTGGCGGCTGGAGGCCAAGATGAAACAACTCTTGACGTCGGTTCAGGGCCTGGAGTTCTGGCGGTGGAAGCCGCCGCCTATAGCCGCCAAGTAACAGGCACCGACATTAACGCGCGCACTCTTCAGTTTGCGAAATTTACGGCTGCGGTCAATGGCGTTACCAACGCGGAGTTTCTCTGCGGCGACACATTTACGCCAGTGAAAGGTCAGCGATTTACCCGTATCATCTCAAATCCTCCGTTCTTCCTCACTCCGGGAAAGCGGTTTACCTTCTCTGACAGCCCGCTTGAACTGGATGGCTTTGCGCAACGCCTGGCTCAAGAGTGCGCAGCCTACCTGGAAGACGGCGGATATTTTCAAATGATCTGCCAGTGGGTGGACCTGGAAGAAGAGCCTTGGGAGCAGCGCCTGCGTGACTGGACTGCCAACTCTGGCTGTGACGTTCTCGTTATTTTGGCGCCTACTTCGAAGCCGATTTCCTATGCGGAGTATCGAGTCAGGGAAGCTCGTCAAACGCACGGCGATCGGGAAGACTTCCGTTCGCGAGTCGATTATCTGCGCGCCCGGAAGGTCCGCTTAATCCTCTCCGGCGTCATCACCATGCGCCGGCGTTCAGGCCCGAACTGGTTCAGCATCTTAAGAGTAGATCCGGCCGGCTCCAACGTTGGCCCCGGCATTCGAGATCGCTTCCAGACTCTGACCGTTCTGGCAACCTGCAAAGACATTGACCTTCTCGCCATGCAGTTTCGCTTCGCACCAGACGTTATCTTAGAGACCACTTCGGCACCCACCGCGTCCAACTGGAAGGCGCTTTCCGTCGAACTGATTAAGACCGAGACGCTGGTTGACCGGCTCAAAGTAGACGAAGCAGTGGCTCACGCTTTGTTGCTGTTCGATGGAGAGAGAAGCCTCAAGGAAGTGGCAGAAGCCGTTTGTGACAGACTTTCAATAACCAGGGAAGAAGCAACTATCCGTTGCCTTGCCCTGGTTCGACGCCTCCTGCAAGGTTCGTTCGTTTTGCCCGGTGAGCAAATATGACATCCAGAAGATCGTTTCTTAAAACCTCCAGTCTGGCAGCAGCGGCTCTATATGCCCGCGCTGCCGAAGTTCCGCAACGTGCTCCGCTGCAGGAGTTTGGTTATGGCGATGTGACCCTGATGCCAGGGCTGGCGCAATACCAATTCGAGCAAACCCAGGCCGTGCTGCTTGGACTGAACGAAGACAGTCTTTTAAAGCCGTGGCGTTTGCGGGCCGGGCTTCCCGCGCCTGGTCCTGATCTGGGCGGTTGGTACGACGAGGTTCCGCTAGATAAAACCCCGAGCGGCGGACATGGTTTTGCGCCGGCACACTCTTTCGGACAGTGGATCTCTGCTTTAGCGCGCGGGTATGCGGTGAATCATGATCCGGCGACGAAAGCCAAGCTGGAGAAGATTCTGGCTTTGTATGAGCCTGCGATTTCGGGAAAGTTCTACACGAATTTCAGGTATCCGGCCTACAACTACGACAAGCTGGTGATTGGGCTTGTGGATGCGCATCGCTATGCTGGTTTGTCGCAAGCTTATCCGCTGCTGGAGCGCACGACCGATGTGGCTGAACCTCACCTGCCGCCGCATGCGCTGGATCGGGATGAGCCGCAGCGGCGGTGGCGGCAATCGATCGGCGAAAACACAACGAACGATTACACGTGGGACGAATCGTACACGCTGGCCGAGAATCTCTTCATTGCATATAAGCAGGGCGCAGGCGACCGGTATTTGAAGATGGCTCCACGGTTTCTGCTGGATCAGACATATTTTGATCCGCTTTCCGAGGGCCGCAATGTGCTGCCGAATCACCATGCGTATAGCTTCTGCAATGCGCTGAGTTCGGCCATGCAGGCGTACCTGGTGGAAGATAGCCAGAAGCATTTGCGCGCGGCGAGCAATGCGTTCGACATGATCACGGAGACGCAGAGCTTTGCCACAGGCGGCTGGGGACCCAATGAGAGCTTTGTGGAGCCGAATACCAGTGCGTTGTATAAGCGCCTCAGCGATACGCATAGTGGCTTTGAAACTCCGTGCGGCAGCTATGCGCATTTCAAGCTGACTCGTTATCTGCTGAGAGTGACGCGGGACGGCCGGTATGGAGACAGCATGGAGCGCGTGTTCTACAACACGGTGCTGGGAGCAAAAAGGCTGGAGCCCGATGGCCATGCGTTTTACTATTCGGATTACAACAATTCGGCGCAGAAAGTTTATTTTCCGGATGCGTGGCCTTGCTGTTCTGGTACTTTGCCGCAGGTTGCCGCTGATTATCGGGTACTGCCTTACTTTCACGATTCCAACGACTTGTATGTGAACCTTTATCTGCCTTCTGCCCTGCGATGGACGAATGCAGATGGCGCTCAACTCACTATTACGCAATCGGGTGATTATCCGATTGGCGGCAAAGTAGGCATGCAGTTGAGGAGTTCGAGACCGTCATCGTTTACCGTTAACCTGAGAGTGCCCGCTTGGAGCAAGGCGCAGATTCGGGTCAATGGCCAATTGGTCAATGCCTCCGTCACTAAGGGATTCGCTGCTATCAACAGGCGATGGAAGGATGGGGACCGGATCGATATTGAGCTTGCTCTGCCAGTCAGGTTGGAAGCGATAGACAAGACGCACCCGTCTGTTGTCGCCGTCATGCGCGGTCCGCTTGTGTTGTTCCCTATTGGCGAGAAACAACACAGCGCTACTGTTACGCAGTCACAGAATCTGGCTTTGGAAGCCGAGCCACTAACGTGGAGTATCAAGGATTTCAAGCTGCGGCCCTTCTTTGCAATTGAAGAGGAGAAGTACTCGACTTATATCAATGCTGTGTGAGGCTGCTTAGCTACTTAAGAGCAGCTAGAGTAAGCCGGAATGCGGGCCGATATACATTGACAGTGACCTGCTTCATCCCGGCTTCATTCGCCACGCGTAACAATTCCGAAGCAGTGAAGGCAGCCCGAACCGAGATGATGCCGTCGTGCACGCTGATCCAGTTCCACTTAAATATTGGTTGCGTGGCGGGGAGAAAGTATCGCGGGATCAAGTGGCGCTCCAGGTCTACCATCAGCACCGCTTTGCGGGCGACTGCGTAGAAGCTGCGTAGGAGTTGGACAACCTGATCGTTCGTGAAGTGATGCAGGAACAGGGAAGAAAAGACATAATCAAAGCTTTCGGGCGGCAGGGGAAGCGCGAAGGCGTCGGCAATCACTTTGGGTTGGGGCGCGGCATGCGCGTTGACCAAGTTGTAATCCAGGCTGGTGATTTTGACGTTCGGGAAAGCTCGTTTGATGGCACAGCCCGTGTCGCCTGAGGCTGCTCCTATATCGAGTAGGGTGAAGGAATCATTGGGTGACGCGACACTTGAGATGAGCTTGATTGCGGTGGAATAACCGCCGAAGTGAGTATTGATGCGAACCAGGTCGGCTAGATTTTGCTTTGCTTCTTCGGGATCGGCGTGATCTAGGAGTTCTGGTTCGATGATGCGGTGTTTGATGTGGGGTCCTGAAAGAGTGGCAAGGTTGAGAATGAGGATTCCTTATTCCAGGATATTAAAGACCGGTTGAAAGGACTCCACATCCGATATCCTCTTCTTATGGACCAAAAACAGCGGGAGGAGGAAGAGCATGCGACTTTACCGGATTATAGTGCGGAGGGCGTGGATCTCAGTCTTATTCGCTGGTCACTCTCAATGGTTCCAGCGGAGCGCCCGGCATTCCTTGAGGACCGAATCGCGGATGTTTTGAGAATTCGTGCCCTCAATGCCGGAAGGTGGGTTTGCTGCTTGTTTGACGGTTTTGCAGCAGAGCGGAGCTGAGTTTATTCTGGTGGGCGGTTTGGCCGCGGTGGTGCAGGGTCCGCCGGTCCAAACGTACGATGTTGATATTGTCTATTCCCGCACTGCCGAAAATATTCAACGATTGTTGAGTGTTCTGCAGCTGCTGGATGCGGATCGCCGAAGACGGCCCCATGCAAGTCACTTGCAAGGCAGCGGTCATCTTAACCTGATCACTCAATTCGGTCGACTTGATCTACTGGCGAGCGTTGGCGAGGGCCTGACGTACGACGATCTCCTGCCGCACTCGCAAGAGATGTTAATCACGGACGCGGTCCGAATTATGGTGCTGAACCTCGATAAGATTATCGCGATCAAGGAAAGACTCGGAAGTGAAAAGGATGTCGCCGTCCTACCCATCCTTCGCGCGATGGCGCGAGAAGCAAAGAAACGCAAGGTTGGCGGACCGGCATAGAAGCGCCCAGGCTTAAGTAGCGGATTCGGCGCGGAATGGTGATAAAACGTAGGGCTATGTGGAATGCTAATTTCTCACGTCGCAATCTGTTGAAGGCTGCGGCTGCGACTCCGCTTATTGCCAGCGCACAGAGCGCGGCCGAAAAGAAATCTGACTCGGGCCCAACTACGTCCACCGTTCAAGATCGAGACCGGCGCATGCAGTGGTGGCATGAGGCACGGTTCGGGATGTTCATCCACTTCGGTTTGTATAGCGAATTGGGTCAGCACGAGTGGGCGATGGAGGAAGAAGGCATTCCGGTTGCGGAATACCAGTTGCTGGCTGAGCGCTTCAATCCGAAACCTCACGCGGCACGCGCCTGGGCCAAGTTGGCCAAGAACGCGGGCATGAAGTACATGGTGATGACCACAAAGCATCACGAAGGCTTCTGCCTTTTCAACACGGCGCTGACGGATTACTGCGCGCCCAAAAAAGCGGCCGGGCGCGATCTGGTGGCCGAATACATTGAAGCGGCCAAAGCCGAGGGAATGCACGTCGGGTTTTATTACTCGCTGATGGACTGGCATCATCCGGACGGGGCCCGGTGCGCCACGGATGAGGCGGCGCGGCGGCGGTTTGTGGATTACATCCATGGTCAAGTTCGCGAGTTGTGCACGAATTACGGCAAAGTGGATGTGCTCTGGTATGACGTGGACTGGCCGCTCACGCCGGAGGGTTGGGAATCGGTCAAGCTCAACAAGATGGTGAGGCAGTTGCAGCCCGATATCCTGATCAACAACCGGGCCGGCATTCCCGAAGATTTCACGACACCGGAGCAGCATATTCAGGCTTATGAAAGCCCGTGGGAGGCTTGCATGACGCTGAACGACAGCTGGGGCTATAACGCCGGAGACGACAACTGGAAATCTTCGAAGACGATTGTCCGCAATCTGCTGCAGTGTACCCGAGACTCCGGCAACTATCTATTGAATATCGGTCCGAGGGGCGATGGAAGTATTCCGGAACCTTCGGTGGCCGCTTTGAACGGTGTGGGCAAGTGGATGGACACGCATGGGGACCTGGTACACAATGCAGACCGCTGCCAGGTCCATAGTTCGGAGATGGCCACTTTCACCCGGAAAGGAAATACGCTCTACGTGCATACGTATTTTTGGCCGGGACAAACGGTGTCAGTCGGGGGATTGAAGTGCAAGGTTCTCTCGGCTAAACGATATCCGAGCGGCGAGGCCGTAAACTTTAAGCAGGAAGAGTGGCGCGTGCGCTTTGAAGGTTTACCGGCGCATGCTCCCGATCCGATCGCCACCACCATCGCGGTAGAGTGTGACAGCGAACCGGCTCAGGACATGCGAGCCATTCGGATCAACAGAAAGCGAGAGAACGTTTAGCGTTGGAATTTGTGATACCCAACATGGGTTGGATTGAAGCTATTTGCGGCCCCATGTTTTCCGGTAAGAGCGAAGAGCTGATTCGAAGGTTGAGACGGGCGATGATTGCGCGAAAGCGCGTGCAGGTATTCAAGCCCGACATGGACGACCGTTACTCGGATAACGAGATTGTGACGCATGCCGATATCCGGATGCGATCAGAGCCGGTGGCCTCGGCAGCGGAAATTCTGACGAAGTTGGACTGGCGGACGCAGGTAGTGGGGATTGACGAATCGAACTTCTTCGGCCCGACGCTGGTGGACGTTGTCAATCAAATGGCGGACGCGGGCAAGCAAGTGATTGTGGCAGGGCTGGACACCGACTACATGGGCCGGCCCTTCACGCCGATGCCCGAGTTGCTGGCCGTGGCGGAATCAATTACCAAGACGCTGGCTATTTGCATGCGGTGCGGCGCTCCGGCAAAACATACACAGCGCCTAGTGGAATCAAACGAGCTCATTCTGGTAGGCGCCGCCGGCGCTTACGAGGCACGGTGCCGGCGATGCTTCGAGGCGGGGATACCGAGGCAGGAATTGCTGGCATTTGCACGCCCCTCTGTAAAAGCTACAGATGCGTGAAACATGCTATCGTAAGCCCACGTCGTCCTATATGGATAATGCAGACGTATAATGGGCCTCAAAGCCCTGTATTTAAACTATTTCTACGGAGTTTAACGTAATGAGCAGCCCGCAGCAGCCGACCTATATCATCCCCCAGCCGACCGGTCCAAACTGGAAGACTCCGGTGCTAGTAGGGGCACTGGTCTTATTAGGTGCGTCCAACATTTACCAATACGTGCAGCTGGATCATGTACGGACCGAGAGCACGGCGGACCTTAAGAAGATGAATGACACGGTGAACGCGGCCATAGAGCAGCTCCGTGTCAGCTCTGACGAACAGGTACAGCAATCCAAGCGCAACATCGAGAACCTGCAAGCACGGCTGGCGGAACAGCGCCGCGCGGCTGAGCAGGCGGTGGGCCAAGCCAAGATTGACGCCCAGCGCCGGGTGGAAAGCTTGCAACAGAAGGTGACGGAAGAGGAAGCGCAGCAGCAGAAGGCGATTGCCGATGTCAAGCAAAGTGCTGACACCGCCAATACGCAAGTGGCGAGCGTAAGCAGCGACGTGGGCGCGGTGAAAACAGACCTGGGCAACACCAAGAGCCAGCTTGAGAACACCATCGCGAACCTGAAGCACGCGCAGGGCGACCTGGACAGCCACTCCAGCTTAATTGCCACCAACTCGAAAGAGCTGAATGCGCTGAGGGAATTGGGCGAGAGGAACTATGCCGAGTTCACGATTACGAAGGGCAAACAGTTTACTCGCGTTGCCGATATTTCGGTCGAATTGAAAAGGGCTGACGCCAAGCATCACAAGTTCACCATCGCCATTACGGCGGACGACCAGACGGTGGACAAGAAGGACAAAAACATCAATGAGCCGATTCAGTTCTACACGAAGAAGGCGCGGCAGCCGTACGAGATTGTGGTGAACACGGTTGAAAAGGACAAGATTGTGGGCTACCTGGCGACGCCTAAAGTGACGAACAGCCGGGGCGGAGCGTAAACTAGTAGCAGCTTATGCCTTATCCAGAACAACTTATCAAGCCGATGCGCCAGGATCTGACGCAGTACGGGGTGCAGGAAACGCGAACCGCTGAAGAAGTAGACAAATTATTGAAGCCCGGCTCAGGCACGGTGCTGATGATTACCAACTCAGTCTGCGGCTGCGCGGCTGGCAAAGCGCGTCCGGCCATTGGTATGGCGCTGCAACACGCGAACAAGCCTGACCATGTGGCCACGGTGTTCGCGGGAGCCGACGAAGAAGCGGTAAACCGGGTGCGTGAACTGCTGAACGGCGTAGTGCCACCGTCATCGCCTTCGGTAGCGCTGTTCCAGGACGGCAAGCCGGTGTTTGTGCTGCACCGCTTTCAGATTGAAAGAAGCGATGCGCCCCAGATTTCGCAGCTGTTGACGCAGGCTTTCGACCAATACTGCGTTACGGCGAAACAGTAGAGCCTTCGCTTTTAGAACCGTAGAGTCCGCGATCTTCAATGAAGGCGCGGACTTTTTCGTCCAGTTCAGGTATTACCGCGCCCGAGGACATGTTGGCGCGGATGCCGGAACTGGAGACTTGCAGGGCCAGGCCCTCAAGCCGGTGAACATGCGCGCCTGCCGGGACGCGATACTCGCTTTCCGGCCGCGCGACCACGATGAACTCAATGAGTTCGACCAGGCGCTGCCAACCTTTCCAGGTTTCCAGATCGTCGAATGCATCGGCGCCGATGAGGAAGAAGATCTTGTCGCCAAGATCCAGAGTCCGGCTGACTCTTTCAATCGTGTCGATGGTGTAGCTTTGGGCATTGCCCGATTCAAGTGCGGAGGCTTCAAGGCCGGGATGACCTTCGCAGGCCAGCCTCACCATTTCCAAACGATCTTTATAAGGCGTGAAGGCGTCTTTGTGCGGGGGATTGCCGGCGGGCACCAACAGAACACGATCAAGATTAAACTTGCGCAGAGCTTCCTCGGCAATCCTGATGTGGGCGATGTGGATGGGATCGAACGTTCCACCGAAGATGCAGATGCGCCGGCCTTTGTGGTTAGTCGGCATGTTTACGGTAGATGTCCTGGGCGGGTTTAGCTTCGTTAGTCACTTGATCTGAGGCGGCGAGGCTGGCCAATTCGTCGCAGCGGTTGTTGTCTTCATGGGACGCGTGGCCTTTCGTCCAATTCCATTTGACTTCATGCGCGCTCACAAGCTGATCGAGCATGATCCAAAGGTCCTTATTGTTGACCGGCTTCTTGGCGGCAGTCATCCAGCCTTTCTTTTTCCAGCCGGCTATCCACTGTGTGATGCCTTTGAGGACATACTCGGAGTCAGTAATGAGGTCGACGGTGCAGGTTTCCTTCAAGCGCTTGAGGCCTTCGATGGCGGCGGCGAGTTCCATGCGGTTGTTGGTGGTGAAGGGGCTACAGCCATAGATCTCACGCTTGACCTCACCGAAGCGCAGGATGCAGGCCCAACCACCTCGACCCGGATTACCTTTGCAGGCACCGTCGGTAATAAGCTGAACGTGCTTCACGCCACCTCGGCGCAGAGTTGCACGTCAAAGAAGGCGTCGACTGCGGACAGAACTTGCTGGACATCGTGAGTGCGGTAGATCTCGGTGCGGAGCTTGGCGCCGTTGCGCACTCCGTGGGTGAAGTACGTGGCGAACTGCTTCATCTTACCGAGCGCGTCGGATTCACCGTGACTGTCGAGCATCTGGTAGTAGGTCTTCATCATCTGGTAGCGCTCTAAATCGGTTGGAACGTGATAGGCGCCGGTCCGAAGATATTCGTCGATCTGACGGAAGATCCAGGGATTGTAGGAGGCGGTGCGGCCAATCATGACGGCATCGCAGCGGGTTTCGCGGTACATACGGACGGCGTCTTCGGGGGTGGAGATGTCGCCGTTGCCGATGACGGGAATGCGGACGGAGGCTTTGGCTTCGGCGATGCGGGTCCAATCCGCCTTGCCGCTGTAGCCTTGTTCGCGGGTGCGCGGATGAAGGGCGACGGCCGAGAGGCCGCAGCGTTCGGCGAGCTGGGCCATCTGTACGAAGACCAGTTCATGATCATTCCAGCCGGCGCGGAACTTGCAGGTAAGCGGGATGGTAATGGCGGATTTGACGCGGGTCAGGATGCTTTCGACCAGGGGCAGATCACGCAGCAGCCCGGAGCCTCCGTTACACTTGACGACTTTGTTAACGGGGCAGCCGAAGTTGATGTCTACGGCGTCGAAACCGCGATCCTGACAGACTCTGGCGGCTTCGGCGATCACGTCGGGATCGGATCCGAAGAGCTGACAGGTGATGGGGTGTTCGTCGGGCGTGAAGTAGAGGTAACGAAAGTTGCGATTGCGCTTGCCGGGCTTGGCAGTTTTGGTACTGAGGACGCCATGGGAACTGGTGAATTCGGTCATGAGCAGGCCGCAGCCGCCCTGATTACGAATCAAACTCCGGAATACCGTATCGGTAACGCCAGCCATGGGTGCCAGCACGGTAGCGGGGCGAATTTCCAGCGGCCCTATATTGTAGGCGGAGGGAAAGTCGAATGGAGGACGGTCTGGCATTACAGTGATGATCTTATTTTAACTAGTGGGTGGTGAAACTCGCCGGTGACACATTGCGTTCAATTAAGTACGGGGAGGGCGAATGCAGACCACGGGTACGTTGAAGGTGGGTATAGCGTTTCTGACCGGCGTGATGCTGGCGCTGGGAGGCGCGGTTGTTTATCTTCGAACGGCTGATTCGCATGTGAAGCAGCAGCCAGCAACGGCCGTTACTGTGGAACAGTTTCCCGCGCAAACACCGGATTCGAGCATGGCGGAGCAGAAGGCGGCCGAGGCGGCTCCGGTGGAGAAGGCGGACGCGCCGGCTAGCAAGCCGGATGTGGCTGTGAGCAAGCCCCGGGCGAAGCCGAGAGTTGTGGCGGCGGTGCGGCCGCGTGTCACCAGCAGGCCGGTTTCACTGGCGGTTCCGGTTATGCCGCATCCACAGGAGCAGCAGAGTTTGCCGGCGGAGCAGCAGCAGGTAGCTCATGATGCCGTGGTGAATACTGCGGCTACGGGCCAGGATGGGCCAGCCGCAGCGATGGCGGCTGCTGTTCCCGCTCCTCCGCTGCCACCACAGCCGCATACGGTCACGATTCCGGCGGGGACGGACCTGGCGATTCGGTTGGGCGAGAAGCTTTCCACGGAGCATAATTTTACTGGCGATACGTTTAGAGCAACTTTGGATACGCCGATCATCACGAACGGCTTTATCATTGCCGACCGGGGGGCAAGGGTGCTGGGACGCATTGTGAAGGCGCAGAAGGCGGGCAAGTTCGATGGCATGGCGGAACTCAGCCTGGTGCTGACCGAGATTTCGACGACAGACGGGCAGCGGATGGCGGTTGAGACGAATCAGTCGTTGCGCAAAGGACCATCGAACACGAATGAAGAGGTGATCAAGATGGCCGGCGGCGCGGCTTTGGGCGCGATCATCGGGGCAATTGCGGGCGGCGGCAAGGGCGCCGCCCTTGGCGCGGGAGCGGGTGGCGCGGCTGGTACGGGCGCGGTTTTGCTGGGGAAAGGGAAACCAGCGGTTATTGCGAATGAGACTCGGTTGACGTTTCAGCTGGCTGCACCGACGACGATTACCGAGAAGTTGAATTGAGGGGTTGGCGGCGGCAGCAAGGAATAGAGAGACGCGCCCTGGAATTTTAGATCTTTTAGCAACTTAAACTGACCGGCGAGTTTTTGCAGGATTGGGCGTGCTGCGGGCTTGGAGAGGCCGCTCCCTCACGGGTCGCGGCTCTGTTAGTGGCTGTCTGTTAGTTGGGGGCTTGATTGCCCTGCCTTTAGTTGGCGGGGGCTCCGTCGGCATCGATGATGCGGAGTTCGCCGATTTTTAGGTCGCGTAGGCCGGTTTCGATTTTGGCCCGATCGCCGACTACGACCCAGACCTGGTTGTCGGGGTGGATGATGGATTTGGCAGCGTCGTTTACGTCGGCGGTTCGCAGAGCTTCAACTTTGCTGACGTACGAGTTGTAATAGTCATCCGGATATCCGTAAACGGCGATGTCCTGGACCTTTCTGGAAAGCGCTTGCAGAGACTCGACCGAGCCAGCGAGGCTCCGGGTGCGATTGGCTGCGGCGTCGCGCAGTTCGGTGTCAAGGATGGGCCTGGTGGAAACCACTTCGTGTAGTTCGCGATTGACTTCCGCTAAGGATTCCTTTGTTTTGTCGGTTTGCACCGGGGCCAGGGTTATGAATGGCTGCTGTCCCTTGGCGGCAAAGAACAGGCTGAACGCGCCGTAGGACCAGTGCTTCTCTTCCCTAAGGTTCATATTGAGGCGAGAGTTGAAGGTGCCGCCTAGTTCATCATTCATGACATCGGCTGCAATTTCGCCCGCGGAATTCCGGGGCATGGCGGCTTGACCGGTGAGGATGTAGGATTGGAGCGCGCCGGGCCGATCAATGAGGTACACAACCGGCTTGGCGGGCAATTGGACTGTGGCGAGATTCTTTTTCGGAAGCGGCGCGGCTTTCCAGTTCGCAAAAAGCGCGTCGAGCTTGGGCTGGATTTCGGCTAGTGTTGTATCGCCGGTAATGATCAGCGTCGCTCCATTGGGATGGAACCAGACGTGGTGGAATTTTACAAGATCATCGCGGCTAATACTCGACACACTCTGCGTGGTTCCGCTGCCGGTCAGAGGATTGGCATACGCATGGCCCTTGCCGTACATGAGCGGGGGCAGAACGCGAAGGGCGATGCTCATGGGTTCTGCTTTTTCCTGCTCAATACGGTCGAGCAGCAGCTTCTTTTCGCGCTGAAAATCTGAATCGGGAAACGTGGGGTTTAGAATTACATCGGCGAAAAGGGAGAGCGAGCCGTCGAGTTTGGGTTTAATGGCTGTCAGCGAGACGCTAGAAACATCCAGGCCGGAATTCGCGCGAAGCTGCGCGCCTAACATCTGGACTTCGTCGGCCACCTGCAGCGCATTGCGGGTTTTGGTGCCGCTGGTGAGCAGGTCCATGGCAAGGGTGGAGACGCCTGGCGTAGAGAACTGTTCAGAGGCAAATCCGGCATCCACCGCGAGTGAGAAGTTCACCACTGGAATCTCATGACGTTCCGCCAGCACAATCTTCAACCCGTTAGAGAGGGTGGCGCGTTGGAGGGCGGGCAGCCTGGCTTCGCTGACGGGACCCACGTCGGGAAGTTTCGACCGGTCCAGTCCGGCGATTGACTCGCCGGGCTTTGGCGTGAACGGCAGCACTTCGAGCGTAAAATCACCGTCGCTGAGCCAGCGGCGTGCGGCGTCCTGCACATCAGCAGGGGTGGCGGATTGGATCAGCGCCAGGCGCTTACGGTAGGCTTCCGGATCGCCCTGGTAGACCTGCCCTTGCAGCAGTACATCGGACTTGCCGCCGAAGCCACCGACACGGTCCAGGCCACGAATAGTTTGCGCCACCCAGGACGTGGAGACCCGCTGCATTTCTTCGGGGGTCGGGCCGTTGCTGATCAAGCGGGCCAGTTCTTCGCCGGCAGCGCGGTCGACGCGAGATAGCTCTATGCCCGGCCTTGCCGTGGCTTGAATGATGAACTGACTGGCGATCTCGCGAGTGTCCAGCTCCGCTTCGACACCGGAGGCAATCTGGTCGTCGTAGACCAAGCGCTTAGAAAGGCGGGAATCTCGTCCCTCAGAAAGAATGCGCGCAGCCAAGCCCAGCAGAATCTCATCCCGGCTTCCCCAGGCGGGCACATTCCAGACCTTGTACACGCGGGCAAGCGGTACGTGATCCTCAACGCGCTGGCGATGAGAGCCGGTCATTTTGGGAACCCACGATTCGAAGTGCGCTACGGGAGGACCGGGCGGAAGATCACCGAAATACTTTTCGACTTTGGCGCGCGCGGCGGCGAGAGTGATATCGCCAGCAATGCCTATAGTCGCGTTGGAGGGGCCGTAATAGGTGCGGAACCACTCCTTGACATCGTCCAGGGAGGCCGCGCTCAGATCATCCATGGAGCCGATGACGGTCCATGAGTAAGGGTGTTTGGCCGGCCAGGTGGCGTCTGTAACCAGCTGCTCAGCGACCGCGTAAGGCTGGTTTTCGCCTTGGCGCTTCTCATTCTGCACGACGCCTCGCTGGATATCGAGAGTGGACTTATCGAACGACTTCAGCAGATGGCCCATGCGGTCCGACTCAACGAAGAGGGTGTAGTCAAGCGCGGAGACCGGCACCGTTTCGAAGTAATTCGTGCGGTCTTCGTTGGTGGTGCCGTTGAGGTTAGTGGCGCCTACCCGTTCGTACACGTTGATGATGCGGTCTTTCACGTTTTCGCTGCCCCCGAACATGAGGTGTTCAAAGAGGTGGGCGAAACCGGTCTTGCCTGGTTTTTCGTTTTTGGATCCGACGTGATACCAGACATTGACCGCTACGACCGGGGCTTTGTGGTCTTCGTGCACCAGCACAGTGAGACCGTTTGGCAGTGTGAATTTCTGATAAGGGATGTCGACAGTGAGGTTTTGGGCCTGAATTGATTGAGTGCGAATGAACAAGGCCAGGAGTAGCCAGACTGGTGGAACGGACCGTTTCATAGGGCATAAGTCTAACACGGAAAAGTGCCTATAGCCCGTATACTTTTTCATCGCAAGCGAAGAGGAGCCACGGTAGCAGGGCAACAGGAAATTAGCCGGATTTTAACGTCCTTGTCAACATAAATAGCTATGGTCTAGGAGCAATGCTAGTTTCTATTCGTAACACTTTCATCCTATTGTTCTTTGTATTTCTTGCGAATGCGCAAACCTTTACCAGCACTATTAGTGGCCGGGTGACTGATGGAGCGAACCTTGGGGTACCCGGCGTCCGAGTGGCCGTTACGGAGACCAAGACCGCTGAAACTTACGGGACGGTGACGGGACGCGGAGGCGATTACTCGGTTGCGTTCTTGAAGCCTGGCAACTACACCGTGTCATTCGCTGCTAAGGGTTTCAAGACCATTGTTCAAGACAGTCTTGAACTGCATGTGGGGCAGGAATTCAGGCTGGATCAGAAGCTTGAAGTGGGAGCGGTCACTGAGAAAGTTGAAGTGACGGCAAGTGCTTCGGAGGTGGATTACGATTCACCCGAAGGCGCGTATGATGTGGGTTCGAAGCAGTTGGAAAACATTCCCGAAGTGGTTAATCCGGGTCGCGGGCGCTCGCCGTTTCTGCTGGCAAAACTCCTGCCCGGCGTGACCTCTACAAGCTCAAACAATAGCAACATCAATAACTTCAGTTTTGGCGGAGGACGCCCCGATACAAACGAGATTCTGATTGACGGGTTGCCGACCACGAATCCTTCAGACAATACCTACACTTTTACGCCGTCACCGGACTCGGTGGATGAGTTCAAGGTGGTGACGTTCCCCTTCTCGGCGGAGTTCGGCCACACCGGTGGGGGCGTGCTGTTAGCCACTTCGAAGCATGGCGCCAATGAGTTTCACGGCAGCCTTTACGAGTATTTCCGCAATCGCATATTTAATGCGCGGAGCTTCTTTCAGGCCAACAATAAAGCGCGATATGTGGAGAATGAGCCGGGCTTCACGCTAAGCGGACCGGTGCTGCTGCCTGGTTACAACGGCCGGAACAAGACGTTCTTCTTTGCCGATTACAACGTTACCGAGACGGCTCAGCCAGTATCCGGACTTTACCTGACACCCACGCCAGCGCAGTTGGGCGGAGATTTTTCCGGCACCGGCGGCGTGACTATTTACGATCCGCAGACAACCAGCGTGGACGCCAGCGGGAACATCACGCGCCAGCAATTTGCAGGTAATGTGATTCCCAGCAGCCGGATTGATCCGGTGGCGGCGCAAATTGCGAAGTATTATCCGAGCCCGAATGGTTCATTCGTGGGCGGGGCCTATAACTATCAAGTGACGGCAAGTAACTATCAGCAGACGCAGCAGGGGCTGGTGCGGATCGACCAGAACTTTGGCGATAACGACAAGTTTTTTGTCCGCTACGGCCGTTACAATCCGGCCAGCGATTCCGTTGACTACATTGCGAATGCCGCGAATAATAACAACGCCAGCGGATGGTACGACAACCAGGCCGGACTGGGCTACACGCATATCTTCAGCCCAACCGTAGTGAATGATTTACGGTTTGGTTTTGTGCAGGAGATCAACTATCAGGATGCGGCGAGTGGGCCAGTGCCTCAGTTGGGGCTAAAGGGCGTGCCGTTGAACGAATTCCCTGACATTGCCACGAGCAACTTTATCCAGTTGGGAGCGGGCTCGATTTTTCACGATCGCGACCGTAGCTGGGTCTTCAACGATGTGGTTCAGAAGCAGCAGGGACGCCACACTCTAAAGATTGGCGGCGACTACCGGCGTCAGATGTACAACTATTACAACCCGGGCGGCAACAATGGGGCGGCCACCTCAGGCGCTTACTCGTTCGATCAGACTTTCACATCGATTACGGCGAATCCAAACAGCGGATTTGATCTAGCGGACCTGTTGCTCGGCTTGCCGACGCAGACGCAGGTTTACGACGAAGACTATACGTATCGTGAAAACATCAACAGCGCGTCCTGGTTCATTCAGGATGACTTCAAGGTAAATACGAAGCTGACGGTGAATCTTGGATTGCGCTGGGAATGGGATGGTCCTTATTCGGAAGGTAATAACCAGTTTGCAAGTTTCAATCCGAACATCGTGAACCAGCAGACCGGCAACTTGGGCGACGTGCAGTTCGCGGGCCAGAATGGAACACCTACGCACTTCATGCCGAACGTTTATCACGATTTTCTACCGCGTGCGGGTTTTGCCTGGAACCTGGCAAAGGACACGGTGTTTCGCGGCGGGATTGGTTTCTTCCGGCTTCCGAATGTTGGCTTTTATCAGTTTGGACCGCTATCGAAATACGTGCAGCAGGCCACATTTCAGAGCGCCGACGGTGTGACTCCGGCGTATCAGCTTGACCAGGGGGTGCCGCCTGTTCCGTACTATGTCAACGCCAATGGACAGCCCGAAGTGCCGGCAAGTCTGACAAATCCCACTTCCAGCGTTTCCGAGATTGATACGCGCGCGCGGACTCCTTATAACATCAGCTGGCAGTTTGGACTCGAGCACCAGTTTGGCGGATGGTTCGCAGAAGCTGAATATGAAGCGAGCAAGGGCGTGAAACTGCCGATCGTATTGCAGACGGATCAATTGCAACCAGATCAGTTTTATACGGCGAGCCAGGCCTTGCGACCCTATCCGCAGTATCAAGGTATCTCCTATTTGACGCTGGATGGCAACTCGAACTATCAATCACTGCAGTTAAAGCTGGAGCACCGGTGGAAGAGCGACTTTGTGATTTCAGCGGCCTATACGTTCAGCAAGCTGCTGGACGATGTGGACGAAGTGGCCGACTCCAGCAGCCGCGCGCACAGGCAGGGTGTGCAGAATGTTTACAATCTGCGAGCGGAATGGGGCATCGGCGGTTACAACATACCGCAGCGATTTGTTGCAAATTATGTTTGGACCCTGCCATTCGGGCCCGGCAAGAAGTTCGCCGCCGAGACACCGATTGTGAAAAACCTCGTGGCAGGTTGGGAATTTTCGGGAATTACGGAGTTCCAAGCGGGTCAGCCGCTGGCTATTACGCAGCCGAACAACACGTTCGGATTTACCGAAGCGCAACGGCCGAATGCTACGGGTTTGCCAGTACACTCCGGTCCGCAGACGCTCTCCCGCTGGTTTAATACCGCGGCGTTTGCAGAGGCGCCTGATTTCACACTAGGTGATGCTTCAAGGTTCCCGCTGCAAGGGCCTGGAGTGGAAAACTGGGACTTGGCGCTGCAACGTAATTTCATGCTGACAGAACGCGCCAAGCTGCAGTTTCGAGGCGAGTTCTTCAACGCATTCAATCACGCCAATTTCAATAATCCGAATGGCAGCGTGACGAGTGCGAGTTTTGGGGCGATCAACAGCGCACAGGCCGGCCGAGTGACGGAACTGGTTCTGCGGTTCTTCTTTTAAGCGATTGGCTGGATCATTTATGAATTTCGCATGGATTCTATTTTTTTGGCTTAGCAGCCAGGTTGCTGTTATTTCGCATCGGGGTGAACATCTAGCTCACCCCGAGAACACACTGCCGGCGTTTCAGGCGGCGATTGACGCCGGGGCTGATTATTTTGAACTCGATGTACGGACCACTTCCGATGGCCACCTGGTGCTCATGCATGATGGCACGGTGGACCGGACGACGAATGGGACGGGGCGGGTTCGGGATATGACTTTCGAAGAGATTCGCAAGCTCGATGCGGGCGCTAAGTTTGATCCAAAGTTCGCAGGAACGAAGGTGCCTACGTTCGAGGAAGCGCTGGCTTTGGCGCATGGAAAGATTGGCGTTTATGTGGACTCCAAGGATATCGCGGCGGCGGATCTGGTAAGTGCTCTGGAGAAGGCGGATATGTCAGACAAGGTTGTTATCTATGGCGGGCGCGCTCTTCTGAGTCAGGTGCAGCAATTGCGTCCGGCGTTGAAGGTGATGCCAGAGGCGGACAATGCGGCAACTTTACAGTCCTTGACCACTGAGTTGCACCCTCATGTCGTTGCTTTTGATCAGAGCGATTTTAAGGACGACGTGATTGCCATTGCGAAGCAGGCGCATGAGGATATCTTTGTGGATCGCTTGTGGGGCCAGGATCATTTGGCGAACTGGGAAGATGCGGTAGAACGCGGCGCGGCGGGTATTCAAACGGACCATCCGGCTGAGGTGGTGAGTTACTTGCGGTCAAAGGGGTTGCATAAGTAGGGGCGGTTCGCGTGTTTCTAGGTTGGCGGGTCCAGGTGCAGTCGTAGCGCTGGCTGCTTGGGTCGTTTCGGACGGGTAGAGTGAAGCCGGTTAGTTGGTTCCAGGCGATGTTTGTCAGGTGCGAGGTGACGGCCCAGGTTTCTCTCCCGAGGGTGATCTCTTTTCCAGAGAGCCGCCAGGAGACGGGGCGGGTATGATGCTGGCCGAGGCGACTGGCCAGCTTATGTGCCTGGAGTGTATGATTTCCCGGAACGGCGACTGCTTCGAGATTTTTCTCTGTTGGTCGCTGAATCGCAGTAAAGCCTGGAGCGGCGATGACGGCCCAAGATCGCTGCTGTACTCGATTTGACTTTGCCGCCCAAGCCGCGGTATAGCTGCCCTTGAGCTTCTATGCATCGAGGTCGTTTCTATCCGCCTCAACCTGACGGTGAATGCGGCATTGAGAAGTTTATTCCAGCTTGTTCACGGGCAGTATTAAGTGGGAGGGTTGCTTCGGGGAGCAATAGACTCGCTGGGTCGCGGTGATGAAGTCGGATGGGTCGGCTTGGTAGATGCTCGGGAGGAATTTTTGAGGGTTGCGGTCAATAACCGGGAACCAGGTGGATTGGATTTGCACCATGAGCCGGTGGCCTTTCAGGAATACGTGATCATGGGCACGGAGGGGGATTTCCCATAGCTCAGGGACATTAGGTTTTAGCGGGCTGGGATGTTCGTAACTTTTCAGGTAGCGGCCTCGATGCACTTCCATGGCGATGGGGAGTTCGTAGCCGTTCAGTTCTTTTGGTTGCTGCTCTTTTTCGGGAAAGACATCGATCAGCTTCACGATGAAGTCGGAATCTGTGCCGGAGGTGGAGGCGTAGAGATCGGCGGCCAGTTCGCCGGTTACTGTCAGATCATGCGGCAGCGGGTCGCTCACAAATGTGAGCACATCGGGGCGGTGATCGACGAAGCGTTGATCAGCTACTTCCCAGGTTCGCCAATCCGGTTCAGGATAAGTGGGTGAGATGGGCCTCGGCCGGTAAGGTACGGGATTTGTGGGATCTGATACGTACTGCCGAAACTCCGGGCCGCTGTTTTCTGCTGGCGGATCTATGGAAAGCGTTCCATCCGTGTGCAGGTAAATATTCAAAGGCCTGGCGGCTTCCGGCGGCCAGGCTGAATAGGTGCGCCAGGTGTTTGAGCCGGTCTGAAATGTGGATACTTTCCAGGCGGGCTTGTTTCCTTCTCCATGAAGGTAGTGCTTGAAGAACGGCGCTTCGATATTTTCGCGGAACTCGATACCGGTCTTGTGGCCTCCGAATGGGAGCATGCCGATTTTCTCGGCCTCACCCGAGGACCATTCTCCGTGATACCAGGGACCGGCGACCATCAAGTTCGTGTTGTCAGGATCATTGTCCCCGGCGTGATGGAAGATCTGCCAGGGTCCCCAAGGGTCCTCCTGGTCCCAGAAACCGGCTACATTCAGGTTGGGCACGGTGGAACTGTGGAGCTGGCTGACCCATGCTTCTTTCTTCCAGAATGAGTCATAGTCCGGGTGGTTCATCACGTCATTCCAAAAGGGAATGGTTCCGTGAATGTAATTGGCGTTGACGTTCTTAAGTGGGCCCAGGCGGAGGTACCAAGAGTAGGTGTCGTAGAGGTCGAAATCGAAATGGGTGTTGCTATTCTTGTCGGCTTGCTCCATTACGGAATATTCGAGCGCGTAGCTTTCGCGGAGAGCGCCGTAGCGATGCATGTCGTCATTCATCCATTGATCGACAGGCGCGGCTTGCTCGCTCATTGCCTTTAACGCGGGATGAGGATGCAAGAGGGCAAGAGCGGTTGTCAGGCCGGCGTAGGAGACGCCGTAAATTCCCGCTTTGCCGTTGTTGCTTGGGATGTTCTTGATCAACCAATCGACGGTGTCGTAAGCATCATTGGTTTCGTTAGTTTGTTTAGGGTCACTGGCATCGTACCGCGAGGTGAGATCAAAGACGCCTTCCGATTTGAACCGGCCCCTTAGGTTTTGAAAGACGAAGATGTAACCATCGGCGGCCATTTCCTTCAAGGAGCTTGGAACCCAATCGGGGCCGTTTTTCTCTACTTCCTTGTCGAAGGTTTCCTGGGTAGGAACGCCGTAGGGCGTACGGGTGATGAGGATGGGCAGCGGGCCCATTTGCTTGACAGAACGGACGACGACGGTTTCAAGGTGCACTCCGTCGCGCATGGGCACCATGAACTCTTGCACCTGGTAGTTGCTTTTGGGCTTCGGTTCTTGATGGGCTGGGAGGTGAATGGCACAGGCCAAGAGTGCAAGGAGTGGTAGATGGCGCATGTTTCTCCGGCTCGGGATAACCGATTATAGGGAGCGAAGCCGCCGGAGTCAACGCGAGATCAGCGGAGTTGGCGGGCCGTGCGTGCCGGTTGTGCTTTGGCGCTTTGACGAGAGTCGCGTTCGGTTATAAAGCGGCGGATTTCTTCCTGGTGTCTCAAGCGGCGGTCATTTTGGAGGAGAGCCTCGAGGTATTTTTCAGGCTCGGTTAATAGTCTTTGCATGATGAAGCTCCACTGTCTTCCCGATTGTTTGACTCAGGAAAGGTCTTGCCGGTTGTTTAGTGAAGCGTCGCGAAAGTTCGTGACAGTTGATTAATTCTTATTTACTGTTAGCTTTTCCAAATGCTTGGCGAGGATGTCTACTTCAATGTTGACCCTGGAGCCCGGTTGATAGCTCTGGAGGGTGGTGTGTGAGTAGGTGTGGGGAATGATTGTGAAGCTGACAGAATCGCCTTCAATCGCGGCTACGGTGAGGCTCATGCCGTCGATGGCCAGCGAGCCTTTCTCTACTATGTAACGGCTGAGCGGATGGGGGACCTGGACGGTCAGCCACCAGTTGTCTTCACCCAGCAGTTCGAGAGTTGTGATTTTGGCGGTGGCGTCTACGTGTCCCAGAACGAAGTGGCCGTCCAGGCGGGCGTTGGCTCGTAGGGGCCGCTCCAGGTTGACCAGGGAGCCAGATTGAAGGACGCCAAGGTTGGAGCGGTTCAGGGTCTCGGGGGCCAGGTCGGCGGAGAAGTGGGTTTCGGAGAGGTCGATGGCGGTCAGGCAGACTCCGTTGACGGCGATGCTTGCTCCGATGGTAGCGTCCTGGAGGATGGTCTGGCAGCGAATAGTCAGGCGGGCTCCGGTTGAATGGGTTTGGAGCCTTTGGACTTGGCCCAGTTCTTCTATGATTCCGGTAAACATTTGAGTCGCGTCAGGCCCCGATTTGCGCAGTCTTGACTACGCGGGCTTCTACGGCGAATTCGTCGGTGGAGATGGGGTGGACCGTGAGGTGTTCGAGTTGGATGGCATCAATGCGGCGCTGGCGGCCCTGGCCTCCGGCGACGGGCATGCTTTTGAGGCCGCCCAGGATTTTGGGGGCGTAGTAGAACAGGACTTTGTCGGCGATTTGAGTGTCGAGCATGCTCCAGTTGACGTGGCTTCCGGCTTCGACCATGAGGGAGAGATATTGATGTGTGGCAAGATAGTCGACTACCTTGCGGGGGTCGGTGCGGCCGGCTGGGCCATCGGCGATCAGGGTTTGAATGCCGGCGGCTTCGAGAGCTTTGCGGCGTTCGGCTGGTCCGGCGGAGGTGCCGACCACCAGCACGTCGTTCTGGGCACTAGTGATGATTTTCGCGGTACGGGGTATGCGGAACTGAGAATCGAGAATGATGCGAAGAAGCGGGCGGCTGCGTTCCAGGCCGCTGCGGTCTGTGAGAAGGCAATCGTCTTCAAGAACGGTGCCGAGACCGGTGAGAATCGCGTCGGAGTAGTGGCGGACGAGTTGGACGTCGGCGCGGGCGATTTCGCTGGTGATCCAGCCGAAGTTATCTTGCGGAGCGGCGATTTTTCCGTCGAGAGTTAAGGCGGCTTTGATGGTGACAAGAGGACGCCCGGTTTTCATGAAGTGGATGAAGGGCTCGTTCAGCTTTTCGGCGGCCGCGGCGGCGGATTCGTCAAGCGAGACCTCAATGCCAGCGGATTTTAGAATTTCGAAGCCATGGCCGCTGACTTTCGGATTCGGGTCCTGCATGGCAGCAACGACCTTGATGACGCCGGCTTCGACGATGGCCTGGGCGCAGGGTCCAGTTCGGCCCTGATGGGCGCAGGGTTCGAGAGTGCAATAAAGGGTGGCCCCGCGAGCGGCCGGGCCTGCCTGTTTAAGGGCGACAATCTCGGCATGATCGATTCCAGCCCAGGTGTGAAAACCGGCTCCGATGGTTTGACCATCTTTCTGGATGACGCAGCCGACGGTGGGGTTGGGGCTCGTCAGACCTTGGCCCTGGCGCGCCAGATCGAGCGCGGATTGCATGGCGTCAGTCAAAGAGAGACTCCACGAATTTGTCGGGTTCGAATGGGAGCAGGTCGTCGATCTTTTCGCCAACGCCGATGAAGCGTATGGGGAGATTGAGTTCGCGTGCGATGGCGACCACTACGCCGCCTTTCGCGGTTCCATCCAGTTTAGTGAGGATGATGCCGGTGACGCCGGAGGTTTCGGTGAATTTGCGGGCTTGTTCCAGACCATTCTGGCCGGTGGTGGCGTCGAGAACGAGCCAGACTTCATGCGGTGAGCCGGGGATGACGCGCTGGCAGGTGCGGCGCATTTTATCGAGTTCGGCCATCAAATTGTCTTTGGTGTGGAGACGGCCGGCGGTGTCGACGATGACGTAATCCACTCCACGGGCTTTGGCGGCTTGGAGGGAGTCGAAGACGACGGCGCTGGGGTCGGCGCCGGTCTTCTGACGGATGAGGTCGACATTGGCGCGCTGAGCCCAGACTTCGAGTTGTTCGATGGCGGCGGCGCGGAAAGTGTCGGCGGCGCAGAGAAGGACTTTCCGGCCTTCACCCAGGAAGCGGTTGGCGAGCTTGCCGATGGTGGTGGTCTTCCCCGCCCCATTTACGCCCACGACCATCACCACGGCAGGCGGCGAGGAGACGACGTGGAGCGGAGCTTCGGAGGCGCGGAGAATTTCAAGCAGTTGCTCGCGAATGAGGCCGCGGATTTCGCCGGCGTTGCTGGTGAGCTTGCGATCGACGCGCTGGCGAATGGTTTCGAGAATTTCCTGTACGGTGCGGACACCGAGGTCAGCAGTGATGAGGGTGTACTCGAGTTCTTCGAGGAGATCGGCATCGATCTGTTTGGAGCCGGAGAGAACATCTTCAAGCCGGTCAACCAGGCCCGAGCGCGTTTTCTGAATACCGGCCTTCAACTTGTCGAGCAGGTTGGGTTCCTGCGGAACCGAACCGAATAAAGTTTGGATGGCCATCAGTGAGGGATTTTGGCTTCAGTTTACCAAGGGGTATACCAGTACGGAGTAACGGGAAACCGATGACACTACCCAGCCGCCGGTAAACGAGTGAAGATGAAGGCAATGAAAGCCGGTTTTTCGCCGTCTAAGTTATTGCCACCGACGACGGATTTCAAGCCGGCGGAGGCGAAGAGCAACCACCGCACCGGGCCGGTGATACTGCTGGCGCTGGCATTGTTCGCGCTGTGGATTGGACGGACGTGCGGACCAACGTTCATGCGAAGCTGGCTGGCGGCCATACCGCTGGCGACGCCGTTGGATTTCGGGCTGTTGCTGGCCGCCGCGATCAGCACGCTGTGGTGCATGAGTGCGGACACTTGGTGGCGGCCTTGGCGGTCGGCTCTCATTTCACAGGCGCGACACTGGGACCGCTACGAATAGAAACGATGCATGGAACGTGGAAGGTTTCGCTGCGGGGCAGCCGGTGGCTGACGGCATCAGTTTCCGCTGTTCCCGGCAGCCTGCGTTACTGGCGGGCGGGCATGCTGGTGGTGATTGCGGCTGGACCCGCGGCAACGCTGGCAAGCGGCTTAGCCACTACTATGCTGTTTGGGGCTGGGCGTTGCCCTCCGGTTTTTGCGATTGCATTTGTGCAGTTGAGCCTGCTGCTGTTTACGTTGGGGCTGATACCGAATGGACGCAAGGCGCGGACGCGCAATGATGCGCAGCTGTTTCTGGAGCTGGCGTTTAGCAGGATGAGCGCGAAAGAGATGGAGCTTTATGCCAGGCTGAGCCAGAACCTGATGGCGGGAGTGAGACCGCAAGATTATTCGGTGGATTTGCTGGCCGAACTGCTAGATTGGCGGGGACGGCCGGATATGGAGTTTCTGTTTGCACAGACGATCAGCCGCTGGGCGCTGGATTCCAACGACTTAGAAGTTGCCGATGCTTGGGATGCGCATGCGCTCGGCTTATCGGGAATGTGCAACGAGCGGATTCGAAACAAAGCGATTGCCTCCTCGGCATGTTTTGATGTTCTGTTCCGGAATGATTTTGGTTCAGCTCGCACGAAATTTTCGGAGGCAAATTTAGACGCCCTCTTTCCCGTTTGTTTCGAACATCTGGCGCGGGCATGCCGGCATTTCGCCGCCGGGCAGATTCAGATGACGCCGCGGGAGATTCTGCTGGCGCAATATACCTTACCGCCGGGTGTAGCAGCCTATTCGGTGGAACGCCGGATGCTGGATCAGCTGCATATGAAAGTCGTAGGCTCCCCACAAGTTACCGAGGGACTGAAAACACTGGCCATGTCAGCTTAAGCCAGGCTGAAAGCTTTCGAAACCATTGCGCCAACATTCAGTCAACAAGAGAGAGCTGGCTGAAGGGATCGCCGTTCGGGTTCTGATTGTCCATTGGTGATTTCGGTAGGCTATTCTCAATGACCCGCTCACGTGAAGGTCAGAGTCAATAAACAAAGCTAACTATGCCCGCTTTCAGTCCCAAGCAGACACGCCAACGCCTGGGAGTCCTATTCTCGCTGCCTTTTGTGTTTTGCCTGATCTTTTTCTTCCTTCAGGTGGAGAGTGAAAAGACCGACATTCACCTGCTGCAGATTCAGAATTTCCAGTCAGATGTGAACCGGCTGCAGGCGCTGGCTAAAGAGGCCGAATCCTGCGAGCGGGGCTTTCTGCTGACGGGCGACATTTCTCTGCTTGCCCCGTTCGAAGCGGCAAAGCTGGAGCTAACCACGATTGGCGGAGAAAAGAAAGATGTCGGCGGGCTGCGTCCCAAGATGGACGAACTCATTGGTTTGGTGAAGGGGCGGCTGAAACAAACCGACGAAGTGCTGAAAGCGCAAAGCGACCACGGCTTTGAGGCGGCGCTGGCGACTACCAAAAATGCGCGCTCGGCTGCGCAAATGAATGAGGTGCAGTTGAAGGCCGGGGGGTTGCGCGCCCAGCTAGATGCTCTGGAGACGGAGATTCTTTCCCATCAGCATACGTTGAATCTCATGGCCATGCTCAGCTTCGGCATTGGAACCATTGCCATGATCGGCGTGATGTACTGGCTGTACAACGAGGTGCTGAGTTATTTGTATGCCCGGGATCTGGCGCAACAGCAACTGGAGAGATTCAACGAAGACCTTCAGAGCATGGTGGACGAACGGACGCGGGAACTGGTGGAGGCGAACCGCGAGCTTCAACAATTCGCCTATGTGGCGAGCCACGATTTGCAGGAGCCATTGAGAACGATTACGAGTTTTTCTCAACTGCTGGCGACACGTTATAAGGGCAGGCTGGATGACGATGGCGATGAGTTCATCGGGTTCATTGTGACGGCATCCAAGCGCATGACCGATCTGATTGATGGGCTGCTGCGTATCGCTGGTTTGCGGAAGCAAGAGAAGGCAATAAGCCGGGTGAGTTTCGACAGGCTGCTGGATGACGCAGAAGTGGGGTTGCAGGCTTCCATCCGGCAGAATCATGTCACGATTGAGCGCGGACCGTTGCCTGAGTTGATGGTGGACCGGGTGCAGATGCTGCAGGTGCTTCAAAATCTGATCTCCAACGCGATCAAGTATAGGCGGGACGAGCCGCCCTTCATTCGTGTGAACTCAACCAGAAGCGGGAATGAATGGAAGTTCGAGGTGCAAGACAACGGCTGCGGATTTAGTCAAGAGTTCTCTGAAAGGATTTTCGGGTTATTTCAGCGGCTGCACGGACGGGACGTGGAAGGTACCGGCATGGGGCTTTCGATTGCGCGGCGGATTGTGGAAAGGCATGGCGGGAGAATTTGGGCGCAGTCGGAGGAAGGACGCGGGACGACGTTTTTCTTCACTTTGCCGGTGGGCCTGGAGGCGGGCAAGACGCCCGGCTTGGGCGCGGCGACCGAAGTTAGTAAGCCTGAGTTAACGCCGCAAGCCGGGAAGGTTCGCGCCTGATGAGGCTAGCGCCAGGGGAGATCGTTGTTTAGGCACTAATTCCCCGATGGCCGGAATAGCGAAAGCATAAAGGTTCAGAGTCGCTAAACCGATAGGTCAGCAGGTAATTGCTTGAGTGCCTTGATGGCTAGCGACTTTTCGCTTCTTGAAGCTTTAGAACAAAAATTGGCGGTAGGTGTCTCGCTCAGCTTGCTGACGCAAGTCGAGCGGGAGCTGCTGCGGCTGCGCTCGCAGATGAACCAAGAGGAATGGAAACGATTCTGCTCTGAGTTTCGATACAGGCCTATATTCGAAGAGACGCTGCGGCTTGATGAGGTGATGGCCGACTCGTTTCACGCTCGGGAAACGATGACGCCCTCGCCGTCTCACGCGATGAATGCCTGGGAGTACAGCCTGCCGATGAGCCGCAGTTTGCGGGCTCGCAAGCTGCATCTGGCGCGCGAGATAGCTGAAGTGATTCGGATTTCGCCGAGGCCACGCATTCTCGCGCTGAGCGCCGGACGGATGCTGGAGGCGGAGGATGCTTTGCAGAGTGGGCATTTGCATCATGCTCAATTTGTTGCGTTGGGTCAGGAGCCGGAGGAATGCGCGTACGTCCGCAAGCGGTATGCTGCGTGTTGCCAGCGGGAGCAATTGGTGGTGGCTGATGACTGGGATTCAACATCATATGATCTGATTTACGCGCCGTTCTTGCTGGATTCTATGGAGGATTCGCCGGCGGCCATGTGGCTGGAAAGAGCGGCGGACCGATTGCGAGCGGGAGGCCGTTTGCTGGCGGCGAATTTTGCGCCTGGTTCGCGAGATCAGGGCTGGATTGAGGCTTGCTGGAGTTGGCAGCCACACTACCGTTCTGAAGAACAGCTTGCCGAGCTGGTGATGAGCCTGGCATGTCCGGCGGTGCGCGGCCATGCACTGTTCCGGGACGAAACGGGCGTATCGACATTTCTGGAGCTCTATAGCTTGTGACGGGCCTTATGAAAGCGAATCGGGCTCTGCCGTTTGTTCCGCGCGAGGGGCTTACATTCGGCATTTATCATGGCGGGGTTTTTGAAGCTCATCACGGACTGGCAACGGGGAAACCGGATCTGGAGGACGAGGTGAACCGGTCGCTGGATCGACTGCAGGGCGGGAAACATTTATTGGTGAGAACGTTTTTGCGTTTCTCGGGGACAGACGCTGATACCTGGCAAAAAGAAATGCCCAGCGTGGCTGACCTGGCGCGGTACACAGCGAACGGACGGAAGCTGGATCTGGTTCTTTCCAATTGGGACGCGACGGGAAACATGCCGCGCTGGAGCTCGTTCATCCGCTACTGCATTGAGCGCTATGGCGCGTACCTGGAGAATCTGCAGATCTGCGAAGAACCGAACAACCTGGAGTACCCGGGCGACGGGAGATTCGGGCACTCTGTGGAGGCGGTTGTAGCGGGAATTTACACGGCCAGTGAAGCGATTCGGAATGGCGGGTTGAGGATTGCGGCCGGTTTCAATGCAGTCCCCTCCACCATGGTTTGCGACTGTTTCTGGAGCGGGCTACGGCGGCACATGAACCAAGAGTTTCTGAATGCTTTGGACTACGTGGCGCTTAATCTCTATCTGGATACAGCGGAACCCCTCACCGGGGAAATAGAGACAGCGGTTGAAGAGAGCCTGACCCGGTTTCGCGATGACACGATGGCCGGGGCAGGCATACCGCAGTCAATTCCGCTGCACATTTCGGAAAGCGGCTGGCCCACGGGCCCGCAGCGCTTTTATACGAGGCAAGCGGAGCTACTACGGCGCGCGGTGGGCAAGATATATGAAATTCGACAGGCGCTCAACATCACACAGTTCGGGTTGTTTTCACTCCGGGACGCGGACACAGGCGACCCACAGGTTTGCAGACAATTCGGCATTATGCGCGACGACTATACGCCAAAACCAGCGTTTGAGACCTTCCAGGGATTGATTCAGGAATTCGGAAACGAATAGGTGTCAAAGAGGTTTTGAAGATATTTGGCGAGCTTGATATCCCTTCCGGACAGGTTATGTTTGATTTCACCTGTGGTGATCCATACTTCCACCTTGGAATAAGTATTCTGCCAGCTTGGATGATGGTCGGTGAGGTGGATGAAGCGTGACGCGGTGAGCATGAAGTGCATGGCGTCTTCGAACGATTGAAATTGGAAGAGCCGATGAAGTTCGGAGTGGAGGTGGTCTGAGCCGAATGGCGTTCGCTGGACTACTTCCCAGCCCGGAAAATCAAATAAAAACGTTTCGATTTCTTTCGATGAAAGAAGGGCAGGCGGCATGTGCATGATGGTATCGAGAACGGAACGGAGACTGGCGCCATAGTTGATGACAGTCACCGGAGGCAAAAGATTCCGGGAAACTTCAGGCTGATTCACGCATCATTACTAGGGAATGCGCCCTTTGCTCTTTCAAGTCCAGACGGGAAGGCCCGAGTAGTAGATGCCTCGCTTGAGCGGGAGCCGAAACGGGGTAAGGGTTGCCGTTTTAGGTATTCTCGCCGCGTTCTGCGCACATCCGGCAGAGCTGAAGAAGCAAACGTTGGATGCCTGGAACCAGTACCTCGTGCAGGAAAATGCAAGGATTGGTGACCATGCCGCGCCGGGACACTGTTTCCTGCAAGTAGAGCGCGATCCTCGGCGAATGCAGGCGGTTCGTGACGGAGCTATTCTGGTGGGCACGGTAGGCGAGAATTCTCCCCAAAGAGTGACGGGTGGTCTGGTTCACCATTGGATGGGCGATGCCTTCATTCCCGGCGTGACCCTGGACGATGTCCTGACGGTGACTCGAAACTACGAGCGCTATTCCGATATGTACAAGCCGGGTGTTGCCGATGCAAAGACAATCACTTCCGGCGTGAGCAGAGATGAATTTGTTCTTTATTTGCAGAACATGTCTGTTCTTTCGCGCAATGTGCTGAAGGGTGAGTACATCAGCAATTTCATCAGGCTAGATGAGAAGCGGCTGTATGTTGTGTCGCAGACGAAGCAAATGGAAGAGATCCGGGATTTTGGGCGGCCTGAGGAAACACACCTTCCTCCGGGCAAAGGGACCGGGTATATCTGGCGCCTTTTCAGCACTGCTCGGCTTGAAGAAGACAAAGACGGCGTGTATCTGGAGATGGAAGCGATCGCGCTCAGCCGCGATATTCCAATGGCGTTGCACTGGTTTGCAGATCCCATTGTGCGGCGCATCTCACACGATTCGTTGGAGAAATCAATGCAGGACACGGCACGAGCGGCGAAATTTCATAGCTTGATAGCGCAAGCTTCGCGATAATTCAGAGATGATTCAGGTCTTCGGAATCAAGGGTTCCGCGGCGACTCGTGCTGCCGAACGATTCTTCAAAGAGCGCGGCGTAAAATTTCAATCGATAGACCTAAAGCAAAAGGCCATGGCTCCCGGCGAAATACGGCATTTTGTGCAGAAGTTTGGCGTGAACGGCCTACTAGATATAGAAAGCAAGAGCTATGTGGATGCAGGTCTGAAATATTTGAAAGTTTCAGAGAGCGAACTGCTGGGCAAGATAGAGAAGGATCCGAAGCTATTGCGGCTGCCGCTGGTGCGTGAATCGAAGCGGGTGAGCATCGGCCACGACGAAGAGAGCTGGAAGGTGATGCTGACTGGTGCATGAAGTGACACTTCGGGTTCGTTACGCGGAGACGGACCAGATGGGTGTGGTTTACTACGCCAATTACTACGTCTGGATGGAAATTGGCCGGGTGGAGCTGGTTCGCGCGATGGGAATGGACTACCGCGAGATGGAAAGGGTGGATGGGCTGTTGCTTTCCGTGGTGGAATCACAATGCCGGTACCTTGCTCCGGCGCGTTACGATCAGGAAATTTTAGTGGGCACTGAGATTGCTGAGGCCAACGCCCGGCTGATTGAGTTTCGGTACAGCATCCGGGACGCGGCGACGAATCAGCCTCTAGCAAACGGGATGACGAAGCATATGTGGTTGAACCGCGAGTTCAGGCCAACGAAACTGCCGGAGCGATACCTGCAAATGCTGAAGCGCTTATCGTAAAGACATGATTCATGAGATTCTGCCCGTGGGGATGCTGCAATGCAATTGCTCAATTTTCGGCGACGAGCAAACGCATGAGGCTATTGTGATTGATCCCGGCGATGACTTAGCAGACATCCGGGCTTTGCTGGATAAGCATGGGCTGACGGTGAAGGCCATTGTGATTACCCATGCGCACATTGACCATGTGGCGGGAGCAGCAAAACTGAGAGCTGAGACCGGCGCTCCGGTGTATATGAATGAGCGGGACGAGAAGCTGCTGAGTATGTTGGACGTGCAAGCGGCTTGGCTTGGGATGGACACGCCGGAGCGGACAGAAATTGATTCGGCTGCGAAAAACGGAATAGTGCTGAAACTCGGCGCAGCGGAGTTCCAGGTTCGCGAGACGCCGGGGCATACGGAGGGAAGCGTCTGCGTCTGGATTCCGCAAGAAAATAAGCTCATTGCGGGCGATACGCTTTTTCGGGATTCGATTGGCCGGACAGATCTACCGGGCGGCGACGGCAGGCTGATTTTGATATCGATCAAGAATCAGCTGCTGGAACTGCCGGAGGACGCAGTTGTGATTCCTGGGCATGGGGCGAGTACGACCATTGGGCGCGAGAAAGAGCGCAACCCGTTTCTTCGTGGATTAGTCTAAGCCTGCGGCGGTTCCGATTGGCTCCTTGGACCGCGATGCCAGGTATTGGCAGCGATCCATTGCGTAGCGCTGAACGCCTATGCCGTCAAGGTTGAATTCGGAGTCAAAGGTGAGGCCGAGTTTCTGCATGATTCGAATGGAAGCAGTGTTGGCTGGACGCGCGATGGAAACAATGCGGTCTAGCTTGACTCGTTCAAAACCATCTCTGAGCACGGCTCCGGCGGCTTCGGTAGCCAGGCCTTGACCCCAATAGGTTCGGGCAAGCCACCAACCGATTTCAGGAGTGTTGGCCTGGGCATCGGAGACATGGTGCACAAAGCCAAGGCCACAGAAGCCGATCATGGCTCCCTCCGCTTTGGAAAGGAGTTTCCAGCGGCAGAAGCCGCGAGCTGAGTGGGTTTCGATTTGCTGGCTTACAAAGGCTTGAATCTGCTCGTCGGCCCAGGGCAGCCCGGACCGGATGTAGCGCATGACATCGGGGTCGGTTGCGATGGGACGGAGAGATGTCCAATCGGCGGGTTGCCAGGCATCGAGAATTAAGCGATCGGTTTGGAGAATCACATTTCGTTATGGCACACGCGCGATCCAGGCGGATGAACGTCGAACCAGGCAGATGGACCGATTGCACGGTCATTTGCCGGACGGTACACTACATTTGGTTCGCGGCTTCGAACGAGGTCAGCTCCTCGATCTCCTCTTTGAGCAGGCGCTGATCCCGTCTTCGCAAACCGAAGAACATGACGAACCAGAGGGCGCAGAGGATAAGAATCGGGGCGAAATTCAGCAACAACCGAGGAGTTTCCAGAGACTTGATGATTCCCGGCAGGATGACCATGGCCAGGCCTAGGAAACAGAATGTCAGGCCGGCCCTCTGCCAAATATGTTGGGCGTAGTCGCGGCGCTTTTCCAGTTCTCTGCGGTAGGCGTGGAGAGTTGTGGTGAAAGCTACGTCCGGAGCGATTGGGCTTGGCCAGACCCATTTATAAGCCTGGTAAGCGAAGTAGAGGCACCAGAGGCTGATCACTCCGAAACCTATACGAGGAATCAGGTCATGCGCGCTGAAGAAAAAAAATACAAAGGCAACGCAAAGTACTGGACCGAGGCATATCGAAAAAACTGCTTTTAGGCGAGCTTGGTTTTGGCCGCGTCTTAGTTTCTGTTCGAGTTGAATTGCAGACATTTTGAGTGGCTCCGTTGTTTGGTTTTGCCAGATGTGGCGTGGGTCAGTTGGCATGCGGCCCTCCTACGTCGAACCACTTGCGCAGAATATTTTTGATCCGATGAATTTTCATGGAAATGTTGGGCGGGGAAAGCCCGGTGATTTCGGCTATTTCGTTCGCATCCATGCATTCGAGATAAGAAACAATGATTTGGCGGTCGAGTGGCTTCAGACGCTGAATCAGAGTAGAGAGGCGATGGAGCGCCTCGGCTTGAGTCAAGGCTAATTCGGTGTGCTCATTGCCGGGTGTGCTTTCTAAGGATTCGATGCTCACGAGCTTGTCTCGATTGCGGCGCTGCCGGATGACGTGAGCAGTGGCCACGTTGTGTGCGACGCGGTAGACCCAGGTTCGAAGCGAACAGCGATGATCAAAGTTCGCGAGGCTTAGCCAGAGCTGGAGATGAATCTCCTGTAACAGGTCGCGGCGGGCGTCTGGGTCAAGCTCATAGGCTTGGACAAGGCGTTGAAGAGAGGCACCGAACATCGGGGCGGCCTGTTCGTACAGGGCATCCCGGCTGGCGGATTTATCGATGGTTGTGTCCAAGTCTTTGACTGGGATGGGTTTGGTCCCGCTCACATTCAAGGTAGTCGTTTGTCGTCTGGATTTCTAACAGATTGCCCTCCCTTTTCGTTAAAATGGCACGAACCTTATGTCATCTATCAGGACTGTTCTGCTTCTACTCGTGATGGCTCTCTTTAATCAAGCCCAAAACACTTCAACGGCTGACCTGGATGCACGGCGCAAGGCCTTGAATGATGCCATCAATCAACAATGGGAATACACGCTGCGCACCAGTCCCGAGTTTGCCTCGGTTTTGGGCGATAAACGTTACAACGACCAGGTGAGCGACGCATCGCTTGCCGGAGTGAAGCGCGACCTGGATCATGCACGACGGTTTTTAGCCCAATTTCAAGCCATTGACACAACCGGATTTCCCGAGCAAGAGCAGCTAAATAAGCGACTGATGGTTCGGAATCTGCAAGAGACGCTGGCCGGTGAGCGGTTCAAGGAATGGGAAATGCCGGTGAATCAAATGAGCGGCTTACATATTGATGCTCCTCGTTTGGCGGGGCTCCTTCAGTTTGAAAGCGAGAAGGATTATCGCGACTATCTCAGCCGTTTGCATAAATGGCCTGTGGCATTTGACCAAACGATTGCCACCATGCGCGCTGGCATGGCTGACAACTTAATGCCGCCGAAATTTTTACTGGAAAGGGTGGCCGATCAGGCCGGCCGGGTGGCAGATAGTCCGCTAAAGGACAGTCCCTTTGCCTTGCCGGTCCAGCATTTCCCGGGGTCTATTCCGGCATTGGACCAGGCGACCCTTAAAAAGCAGATTGAGACCGCAATCGAAAAGGAAGTGGTTCCGGCTTATCGCCGATTTCAAGCCTTTGTTCGCGACGAGTATGTGCCCAAAGGCAGAACGGAGGTGGGCGTCTGGTCATTGCCGGAAGGAGCTGACCGGTACGCGTATGACGTGAAGCTTTCAACCACTTCAAATATGTCTCCGGCGGAAATTCATCAATTGGGGCTGGCGCAAGTGTCGGAGATTGAGGCGGCTGAGGGTGCGATTGCAACCAAGCTGGGCTTTGACAATGTCAAGGCATTGCGCGCGTCCGTGAACGAAAATCCCAAGCTTCACTTCCGCTCGGCCGAGGAGATGCTGGACATGTATCGCGGCTACATCGACCAGATGTATACGAAGCTGCCGAGCTTGTTCACGCATCTGCCGAAAGCCAAGGTGACTGTCGTGGCGATTGAGGCTTATCGTGCCAAAGAATCTTCGACCGGCTACGTGCCTGGGGCCGCCGACGGGTCGCGACCTGGGCGCATCGAGGTGAATACTTATGCGTGGGAGAAGCAGATTACGCCCGGCACGGAATCGACGGCTTATCACGAGGGGGTTCCAGGACACCATTTGCAGATTGCGATTGCGCAGGAACAGGCTGAGCTTCCGCAGTTCCGGCGGCAAGGAAACTATAGCGCGTTTGCCGAGGGTTGGGCCCTTTATTCGGAGCGCCTGGGCAAGGAGGTCGGCTTTTACCAAGATCCTTATAGCGACTATGGCCGGTTAGAGGATGAGATGCTGCGGGCTATCCGGCTGGTGGTTGATACGGGGCTGCATGACAAGCATTGGAGTCGAGAGCAAGTAGTGGATTATTTCCATCAGCATTCCAATCAGCCGGAGTCATTGGTACAGAGCGAGACGGACCGTTACATTTCGTGGCCGGGTCAGGCGCTGAGCTACAAGGTGGGACAGTTGACGATTTTAAAGTTGCGGGAGAAGGCTAAGGCGAGTTTGGGTTCCAAGTTTGATATTCGGTTATTTCATGATGAGGTTCTGGCTGCCGGGGCGCTCCCGCTCGATTTGTTGACGGACCGGGTCGATGAATGGATTGCTACGCAGCGGTAGGCTGAGAGGGCGCGGTTTTCGGCCACGCCCCTCATGTTGTTGTGAGTTAGAAGCTGATGCCCAGCAGGACATCTCCTTGATCGAGGTTCGTGCGAAGGCCGGCCGCGGTGAACGACTCATTGGCCCAGCGCGTGTAACGCACTTCGGGCGAAAATTCAAACATCCCTTTCTTGAAGGTCATGCCGATACCAGCGACGCCGCCGAAGCTGTTGCGGTTCTTCAATTCCGGCGTGTTGTTGTCATAGTAGTACAACGGCAGATCCGAATAGCTCGAAACATTGTCGATACCGGCTATGTGACGGAGCGAGGCGCCGAAGTCGATGAACGGACGGAAGTGGCCCATGGCAAGGTTGTATTTGAACAGTGCCGGCACTTCAAAGACATTCATTTTCGTGCTGTAGAAATGAGTAGCGTCCCCCCCACCGAGTGAGACGATGCTATTTTGTGTAGCGAATGCGGCCCGTTTAAAAAGCCCATCCACTTCGAAGCGCAAGTGATATGGCAGATGGAATTCCGCGCTGACGCCCAATTCGTAACGGGGAACGCTGGCGTTATACAGAGATCCAGGGACAGCCTGGTTGTCGTTGAACTCTGTTGTGTTGGCGGCGCTGAACATGTCAGTGACCGGAACCCCAATCTTGACGCCTAGCGTGGGGACATAGCTCTTGGCTTCCTGAGCCATAAGACAGGTCGCGCTCAGAAAAACCATCCCTAATATAGTGTATTTAGTTCGCATAATTAATTTCTCTCCCACCATTAATTTCTATTGTTTTTAGAATGCGCTTTCTATGTGATTCAGGATTGTAAGTTCATGAATACACAGCGCTAATTGACTAGATGGGCTCCAGGCTAATGGCGTTTCTCTAAATCGCTACGGAGGATTTACAGCAGGTTTAAATCGTAAATTGCTGCGTAAATCAAATAGATCACAGGAAGGGCGAAAAGGCTGCTATCGACCCGGTCCAGAATACCGCCGTGGCCCGGGAGCAGGTTGCCGCTATCTTTGACACCGGCGCCGCGCTTCATGGCGGATTCGGCTAAATCCCCGAACTGGCCGGCAACATTACCGGCGACGGCCATCAGCACGACATTCCACCAGGCAATCTGAGGCAGAAAGTGACCAAGATAGAGCAGGCCGAAGGCCACGGAGCCTATAACGGATGCAATGGCGCCCTCCCAGCTTTTTTTGGGACTCACGATGGGCGCCAGCTTGTGCTTACCGAAGCGTCTTCCCACGTAATAGGCCGCCGAATCACCAGCCCAGTTGAGGGCGAGAGCGAAGAAGAGGAGGTGGATACTCTGGCGTCGCAAATCAATGGAGAAGCGCCAGGGAGCAAAGGTATAGAAGCCGCCGAGGAAGGCGGACGAGACCTGAGGCAAGACATCGCGCAGGTTCAGGTAGCGGAGCGAGGTTGTGAAGGCGGCTACGGTGAGAATGCTAATGGCGGTCAGCAGCGTGATGCCATGAACGGGAACCGCCGGCCAAAACAGGATCACCAGGCCCGCCAGGAAGCCAAAGATCCCGGGCCGAGGAATGGCGTGGCCTTCGACGAGGCGGGCAAACTCCCAATAGCCAAGCAGGCTCATCAGGAGAGCGGCTGCAATGAAAACCTGCTGGGGAGAGAACCAGATCAGGTACGCAGCAATGAGAACGAGCCCGATTCCAGTGATCAGGCGCTGCATGCGGAAAACACTCTTAAGGATGTAAAGCTCAAGACAGTATCTTACTGTGGCAGGCAACGAATTACTGTTAGGAGGGCAGGTGGCGCTGACATTTCGAACGATGGAGTGGGTCTTGCGAAGCGCTGGCAGCAGATTCAGGCGTGTTCCGGAAAGTGCGGGCGTTTCCAGACAGGTTCTTCGTTGAGCGGCACATAGCTTTCTAAGACTTCATGGGGGCCATAGCGGCTCTTGTAATTAAGCGAGGGACATGCTTCCACCCAATAGCCGAGATAGGCGTAAGCGATGCCTTGCTGCTTGGCGTACTGCAACTGGTTGAGGATCGAAAAACGACCAGGCGAGTGTCTCCGCCAATCGGGGTGGTAATAGAAGTAGACGAGTGAAATGGCTCCCGGCGCTTTGTCCATGAGTGACACGCCGACAAGCTGACGGCCGCTGAAGTACCGCCACTCGTAGCCTATACCGCTAGGACCGGCAACAAAAGCTTCGAGGTAGGAATCGAGCGAGTGGGCTTGCAGAGGCCAGCCTTTTTCTACGTGCATAAAGGTTTGATATCGGTTATAGAGATCGACGTGTTCCTGCGAGACCAGGGTAGGAGCAAATTCGGCGCGTATGTTTTGGTTTTGGCGCAACACCCGCCGGTCACTGGCGCCGGGTGTAAATGCGCCTACGTCAACACGCATGCTAATGCAGGCGCAGCAGTTGCGGCAGACCGGGCGAAACACCTGCCAGCCAAAACGGCGGTAGCCGCGCCTGAGAAGCTCTCCATAACGATCCGGGGTAATGGTGGGATCGAAGGTAATTTCGAGTGACGCACGCTCGCCAGGGAGATAGGAACAGACGCGGGGACGCTCCACGATGCGGAACATGCTTCAAACATAACGCTGCGAAGCGTTGGCCAGCGATTTCGGCCTAGTGGACGATTTCCACTGAGGTGCTGACTACGTCGAAATGGAAGCGCTCCGGCGGAAGCGAGGCGTCTCCACTGGGCGTAATGCCCATCCAGGAGCGGTACACGTTCGAGAACGCGGATTCGCTCAAGTAGAAAAGGAACTGGTCGGTATAGCAGCCGAGGGGCGGCATGCGGCGGTAAGCCAGGCGCAGTCCTACCGCCTTATCGAGGTGCACAGGACCGGTCTCCACAGATTTGTCTTCCAGCAGTTTGACGAAACTGCTGCGCCCGGCATGGGGCCACAGATCACTTCGCAGAAGATTGCGTAATTCCAGGCGGGCGCCGAAGGTAATTTCGCACTGGCGGATCCACTCCACCACCGCGTCGCCCCAGTGCCAATGACTGAGCAGACCAAGATATTGGTCCACCAGATTGAGAGCCAGGTCCATGCGGCGAGCTTCCAGAAGCTCTTCATTCATGAACGGAACCGAGCTCTGGGGAATCATTTCTTCCTGCTCGATGATCTGCGCAGCCAGAGCCATCATTTTGTCCATGCGCTTCACATCGGGCACAGTTCTTACCAGCAGCGGCGGCAGTTCATGTGTCTTCCCGCCGGGAACCTCTACAAATTTCCGATCGCCAATAATCTCCATACCCACCCCTTGTCCGAACCATCGACAGCTTGGTCAGCAGGTTTAGTTCATTGTAAGTACCTGAAAGCGAAGAGGCAAGCGTTTCACTCATTCAAATTTTGATTGGCAGCAATCAGCCTGGTCTGCCAACGAATTCGAAAAGCTAACCACATACCGTATGCTGAGATTTATGTCCTCAGCGGGCCCGTCCGTTTGCGCCCTTTACCTCACCTTATTCACAGTTGCCGGATATTGTGCCATGGCGCCTTTGTGTTCACAAGATGCTCGCAACTTTGCGCCCTGCGAGTTATCGTTCGCTCTTCAATCCGGTGATTTAACTCCCAATTCTTCTATTTATAGAGACGAAATTTTGAGCGTAGAGTTTCGTTCACCCCGTGCCATTACGTACTTGATGCATTCGTTTGCCGATGACCGCCAAAGTTTGCATGTGCGATTCACGCCAACAGAACCGGGCCACTGGACTTACAAGGTCTCCAGTTCGATTGCCAAGCTGGACAATCAGGAGGGCACATTTTCCGTAGCGGATTCCAACGGAACCGGAGTCATCGCGGTAGCGAACCTGCGGCACTTCTCCACCACTGGTAAGAAGCCGCATCTATGGTTTTCGGCTGAGGCTCCCTTTGTGAAGCTGGACCAGACAGCGTTTGAAAATTGGCTGGACGAGCGCAAGAAAAACGGTTTTACACATGTTCGCGGAATTGTTTTGGATAGCTCGGCTAAGCCGGGTCCTTTGACGCCAGCGAATGAGCCGAATCCCGCTTACTTTCAGGCGCTGGACGAAAGGCTGGTGGCGGCGGCGAGCCGAGGATTTACGCTTGATTTAATCGTGGCCGATAGTGCGATTACTAAATCAGTCTTGCTGAAGCAAAGAGGTGAGTTTGATCCGCTAGTGAGGTATATTTCGGCGCGATATGCCGGTTTGAACGTCACGTGGCAGGGTGTACAGCAGTTTGACCGATTAGCGGATACACGTTCGTTGTTGCAGGATCTGGCAATGCTGCTGAAGAAATACGACGGATTTCAGCATCCGCGCTCGACCGATGCACATGATTCTTCTTCTCCGCTGATGGCAGATGGCTGGATGAATTATCTGATTGAGGAATCGGGCGACCCCCAACTAGGCGCGGTGGAGCATCAGTTTACAACGCTGCCGGAGATTCATGTAGTTCAGGCAACTGATCCGAATGGCTTCCGGCATGAGTTGTGGAACGCGACCACGAATGGTGAATATCCCTCAGTAAGTTATGCCGCACTGCAGAATCCGGAGAATGTAAAAGCAGCGCAGACATGGTTTCAAGTGGTGTCACAGACGAGACATTGGGAACTGGAGCCTTACTTCGATGTTAATGGCGCACGGGCGGTGGGGTTGGATGAAGTGGAGTATCTGGCTTACGCGCAGAACCCTGGAATCATCGAAATTACTTTGCCGAAACACAAGTACAATCCGGTCTGGGTGAACCCGGCGACCGGTGAAGAGATTCCGCTGAAGAACTATCGTGGCGAAGTGTTTTCGCAGCAGACGCCGGATAACTCTCACGACTGGGTGTTAACGGTGCCCCGGGATGGAATGAAAGAGAATCTGGCCAAGTACTACTACTTCGAATCGCAAGACCCTCCGGTGCAGGAGGTGGAAACCGATCCGGCCAAAGCTCCGTTCGAGATTGCGCAGCCGGGCGGCGACGCGGTTTCGCTGTCCGACGTTATGCCTTACTCGGTGAAGATCACGCGCGCGAACCGCGCGAGCCGAACGATGCAGTATGTGTGGTGGGGTGAAACGACCGCGGGCGGCGGTGGACCTCGATTACTGGGATTAGGAGCTACCGGCAAGTCAGACGGGTTGGCCTTGATTGATGCAGATGCCACCAACCTGAATGTTCGAGTGGAAGCCATTAATGCTAACGGCAAGGCTTACGAGATCGACAAAGTCTACGAGTTGAAGCGTTGACGATTCTCGCGCTGGATACAACCTCAGACCAAGCGAATGTGGCGATCCGGAAAGATGGCAAGACAGTCGCTGAGGAAGCGGTTCGCACCAGCGACGGACATTCGCAGTTGCTCTTTCAGATGATTGAGTCGGCATTAGAGATAGCCGGTGTAAAGCTCGAAGATGTAGATTGTTTTGCCACGGCGAGCGGCCCAGGATCTTTCACGGGAGTTCGCATATGCATAACAGCCGCAAAGGGTTTGGCGGATGCGATGGGCAAACCGGTAGTGGGGATTTCGAATCTGCGGGCGCTCTCCACGTTTGGAGCGGCGGAATTGCGGAATCCGATTCTGGATGCGAGGCGCGGGCAGATTTACACGGCGGTGTATAACTCGCGGGCGGAGTTAGTGGGCGCCGAAACGTTGACGACGATGGCCGAGTGGCAAGCGCCACCGGAGGCGGAAGTGGTGCAGTTGACACATTTCTTAGCGGGCGCAATTGCGTATTGTGCAGAGTTGGATGGACCTTCGCGATGGCAGAACCCAGCCACCTTGGACGCGAACTATGTACGACGTTCCGATGCGGAAATGTTCTGGACTGATCAGTCAAAGAAGTAGCTGGTAAAACCGCACAGAAACGCGCTTCATTAATCCTTTGTCTCCCCGACGAGGTTGGTTTATTCATGATGAAAGCACTTGTCTGGCATGGCACGCACGATGTTCGCGTGGATACGGTTCCGGAGCCGCAGATTTTGGATCCGGACGACATTATTGTTCGCGTCACCTCAACAGCGATTTGCGGTTCAGATCTTCATTTGTACGACGGCATGATGCCGACCATGGAGAAGGGCGACATTCTTGGTCATGAACCCATGGGTGAAGTGGTTGAAGTGGGGAAGAACATCAAGAAATTGAAGAAGGGCGACCGCGTGGTGGTTCCATTTACCATCGCTTGCGGTGCCTGCCGGTTCTGCAAGATGGGATTGACTTCGCTTTGTGACAAGTCAAACCCGAATGCCGAGATGGCGAAGAAAGCGATGGGCCATTCGCCCTCCGCTCTGTTTGGATATTCGCATATGCTCGGCGGGGTTCCCGGAGGGCAGGCGCAGTATTTAAGAGTGCCTTATGGGGACGTGGGGCCGATTCAGATTCCGGATGGTTTGCCGGATGAACAAGTCCTGTTTCTTTCGGACATCTTTCCGACCGGATACATGGGCGCGGAGAACGCGCAAATTGAGAAGGGCGATACGGTAGCGGTTTGGGGCTGCGGTCCGGTTGGTCTATTCGCGATCAAGAGTGCCTGGATGTTCGGCGCAGGGCGCGTAATTGCGATCGACGGCGTTCCTGAACGTCTGGCGATGGCGAGGAGCTGGGGCAAAGCCGAGACGATCGACAACACGCAGGAACATGTCTTGGAGCGGCTGAATGAGATGACGGCGGGGCAGGGTCCCGACCGGTGCATTGACGCCGTAGGCACGGAAGCGCACAGCACGGGGACTTTTGATGCCGCGCTGGACGCTGCCAAACAGGCTGTGAAACTGGGCACCGACCGGCCGCACGTTCTGCGTGAAGCGATTTTGGCTTGCCGCAAGGGCGGGACTTTGTCGGTGCCGGGAGTTTATATCGGCTTTCTGGATAAGGTGCCATTTGGAGCATTGATGAACAAAGGCCTAACTGTGAAGACGGGTCAAACTCATGTTCATCGCTATCTGAAGCCGCTGTTGGCCAAGATTGAGGCGAAGGAGATTGACCCGTCGTTCATCATTACTCACACGGTTGGCCTGGATGCCGCGCCACAAATGTACAAGACGTTCCGCGATAAGCAGGACGGCTGTATCAAGGTGGTGCTGAAACCGTTTAACTAGGTCCTTTTGTTCTCTGGAATGGCAACTTGGTCAAATGCGCCGGCTAACTTGGCAAGGGAGCCGGCGACATCCGGACCAGCGATTGGTTTACCGTGACCTGGCGCAACGGTGACAGGGTTCAGTTGCGCCAGCCGTTCCACCGATTGCCGGGCGGCGCTCCAGTCTGAAGTGAAATAGGAGGGCGGACCGTGCATTTCAGAAGGTTGGGCGAGAGCGGCTTCGAAAAATGATTCCGGCTTAGTGGTACAGAAGGCGTCGCCGGCGAGGAGGGTTTTGTCTTGCGGCCGAAAAAAGGAAACGTGGCCGGGGGTGTGGCCGGGCGTATGGAGAATTTGCCAGCCGGGCAGCTCGGCGAGCGATTCTCCTTCGCGGAGAGGCAGGGAGCGCAGGCGACTTCCGAGATCGACGGGGCCTTTCGGATATAGGGGAGATAGCAGGGTCATCATGCCTCCGCCGGCACCGGCATTGGGAGCCGGATAGGCGAGTTTGCCCGTGAGATAGGGAAACTCGAGCGGATGAGCATAGATGGGAATGTTCCAGTCGTCCGCCAGGCCCCGGGCGGCGCTCACGTGGTCGAAATGGCCATGGGTGAGGATGATCGCGAGCGGCGGGGCGCCGAAGTGACTTTCGGCCCAGCTCTTTATGATGCTTTGGCTGAAGGGAATGCCGGCGTCGATCAGGGTCCAGGAACCGTTTGCGTTGCTGACTCCGAAGACGTTGACAAAGGCGATGCGGAGGCCCCGCAGTCCGGTGGCGATCGCGTCCATGGGAAGGACCTGGTCAGAAGGGATTTTGATGTCGTCGTTCATTTCATGAGATCGACGGATTTGGATGCGCGTTGCGGATCTGGAAAAAGAACAGACGAGATTGTTGTAGAAACTAAAAGTGGTTTGGCTGGTCTTGCTTCTGGGAGGTCTATGAAAGAAGCGAGTAAGCGGGACGTGATACAGAAGTTTCTGGGACATGAGGATGGGCTGTTTAAGGATTGGATTGTTCGCGCGGTGGAGCGGGAAGAGGACGAGAAGATCGTACTGGAGGCCTTTCGGGATGATGAGGCGATCGGTGCTCCTGAGAGATTGATGCACCTAGAACCGGAGAGCATTCACTTGCAGGACGGAGAGTTGGACGAGGCGACGAAGACGGCGATTCGGGACTGGCTAACGTCTTTGTGATGCGGTTCCTGCTGGAGAACACGGGTTATGGATTGCAGAACAAGTATTCTAACTAGCATTACTCAAAAGCGGTCACTCAGGTCTGACCAGATTGTCTAGTCAGAGGAGTCTGATACGTCAGAGCATTCATAGGAGACTGACGTATACGGAGGAGTCGGACGTATCGGAGGAGTCGGACGCGTCAGAGGAGACTGACTAGACTGCTTCGCGGGTCGTGAAGAGGCGGGCGATTTCGCGGCCGGTTTGCATGAAGACTTCCAGATCCATGGATTTGTGCAGATAGGCGTTCGCTCCGAGTTTGCGGGCCCGTTCGCGGTCTACCGGCGACTCGGAGGAGGTCAGTATGGCTATCGGCATTTGGGCTAATTCCGGTACGGCGCGGACGCGCCGCAGGATTTCGATGCCCCCGTGGGTGGTCAGGTTCAGATCGAGAATCATGGCGTCGGGGCGGTCGTGCGGCTCCGTGGCGGCACGATCAATGACTGCCAGCGCTTTTTCGCCGCTGGAGGCAACTTCAGCCTCGAATTGCAAGCCGGCCGACTTCAGGGCTTCCCGGATAAGGTAAAGGTCGGCTTCGCAGTCTTCTGCGATCAAAATCCTCATTTACTACTCCCCACGTTAGAGTCATCTGACGCGGGTAGTGTAAACAAAAAGGTTGTGCCGACATCCAATTGGGACTCCGCCCAGATACGACCGCCGGATCGCTCCACAATGCGCTTGCAAATGGCCAGACCAACGCCGATGCCCGGATATTCTTCGCGATGCAGACGTTTGAACATGCCAAAAATCTGCTTGGTGTACTCCCGCTTCATGCCGATGCCGTTGTCGGTGACGGAGAACTGGTAGAAGTGACCTTGTTTGGCGGCGTAAATCTGGACTTTTAAAGGACGGGTGGACCGGTACTTTATGGAATTGCCGACCAGATTCTGAAACAGCTGAAGCACATGTGTCTCAGGACAGGAAACAATGGGAAGCGAATCGTAGGTGATGACGGCTTCGCTTTCGATGATTGCCTCCTGTAAGTTATGCAGGGCCGCGCCGAGCACGACCTCAGTGTTGCAAGAGGCCGCGCCTTCAATCGAATCCCCAACCCGGGAATATTCCAGGATGCCGCGCAGCAGGCTGTCCATGCGGCTGGTGCCGTTGACAATGTTGCCGGCGAACCGGGCCGCTTCTTCGGTTTGGCCGCCGTATTTGCGGGCCAGCAACTGCGAAAAGATTGCCACCGTGCGCAGGGGTTCCTGCAGGTCGTGACTGGCGGCGTAAGCGAACTGTTCCAGATCTTCATTGGAACGGCGGAGGGCCTGTTCCATGAGCTTCCGCTCATGAATGTCCGTGGAAGTACCAAGCCACCGGAGTATGTTGCCGTTTTCGTCACGAACAGGCTCGGCGCGATGTAAAAACCAGCGGTAAACGCCGTCATAGCGGCGAACGCGGGCTTCGTATTCGTGATGGCGAGCAGTGGAGATGGACGTCCGCCAATCTTCAAACAGATGCTCGGCATCGTCGGGATGCATGATGGAGATCCATTTGTCATCCAAACCTTGTCCTGGAGAGTATCCGGTATAGGCGTAGAGTTGTGGATTCCAATAGGTCATTTTGCCTTGAGCGTCAGCGGCCCAAACCTGTTCCGGAAGAGTTTCGGCAAGCTCACGGAACTTAACCTCACTCTGTTTCAACAGGTCTTGTTCCCGGCGCAGCCCTTCCACATTGGTGTTGGTGCCGAACCAGCGGACGACCTCACCGCTAGAGTTTCGGACTGGCATGACGCGGGTGAGAAACGGGCGATACACACCGTCTTTGCCGCGTATGGGGAACTCCATGTCCAGCACTTGGCCTGTTTGAATGGACGCCGCCCAGCGTTCCATGACGGAGGGCAGATACTTTGGATCGTGTACGGACTGCCATCCCCAGCCCTGCATTTCTTCCAATGTTTTACCGGTGTACTCATACCAGCGCTGGTTATACCAGGTGATGAAGCCATTGGCTTCAGCTATCCAGGCAAGCTGTTCTATGGAGTCGACCATCCGGCGCCATTGCTCTTCCTGGTCGCTGGCGCGAGCCTCAGCCTCTTTGCGGTGCTGAATGTCGCTCATAGCGCCCACCATCCGGACTACGTTTCCCTCGGAGTCCCGGACAGCTTTGCCGCGGGTGCGGAACCAACGGTAGGAACCATCCTTCAGCCGCAAGCGAGCTTCCACGTCGTAGGGGTGACGTTCTTCAAAGTGCAAACGAATGGCTTCCGCCAGGACCGGGTCGCTTTCGGGATGCAGTTTAGCGAACACGGCGGAGCCTGTGTTTTCCATTTCATGATCGGCAAAGCCGAGCAAAGCCTTGAAACGGGGGGAGAAGTAGCAGTAATCCGTGATGGGGTTCCAATCCCACAGGCCGTCATTGGTGGCCCATTCGGCGAGGAGATAGCGTTCCTCGCTTCTGCGTAAAGCTTCTTCGGCGCTCTTTCGTTCTTGAATGGGCACCGCGGAAGGGACCAGGAATCGAATTTCGCCGGCTTCGTCATGCAATGGCGAAATCATAAAATCCACCGTAATCAGCTCGCCAGCTTTTAATTGCGTTTCGATGTCAAAGCGAGACATTTCGCCGTGCCGCGCTTTCTCAATCGCTTCCGCAATGCGTTGTTGGGCTTTTGACGAATAAGACCACCAGTGGGAGCCGGCAAATAGTTTGCCGATTACATCCGAGGCCTCTATTCCTGCGGCCTCCAGCGGAGCGCGGTTCACCTCCAGCAGGACACCGTCAAGGCTCATGACGCCGACAAAGATAAAGAGGGAATCAAGAACCCGGCTGAGATGCAATTTCTGATTGCGCAGAAGTTCCTGCGCTTCAGTGCGCTCAGTGACATCGGCAATGACGCCAGTCAGGCGCAAGGGATTTCTCTCCGCATCGAATTCGAATTGGCCCTGGCATTCGCACCAACGAATCTCGCCGTCGCCGCGCCGGAACCGAACCGTACTGCGGAGGGCGTCACCAGACTTCATGGATTGTTCAACGGCTTGAACGTGGGCTCCTATGTCGTCGGGGTGAAGGATCTTCTCAAGAAATTCCTGATTGCTGATGGGACCAAGATCCCGGTTGCGACCCAGGATCTCATAGATCTGGTCATTCTCGAAGCGCGAATCGTTAGATGACACATCCCAGACAAAGACGCCGAGATTTGCCGCACATGTGGCAATACGAAGCCTTTCCGCTGTTTCGAGCCAAGCAGTTTCGCTCTGCTTGCGTTCAGTGATGTCCTGAATGACACCATTCAAGCCGAGAACCGCGCCATCCGGAGCCTCCAGCGGGAAGAAGTTCACAAGCCAGGTCAACTGGCGGCCGGGCTTACAGGGAACGACCAATCGCATTTCCTGTTCGATGATTGGCTTCCGGGTCTCAATGACCTGGCGCAAGGCGGGCTCAAGCCACACGGCCGGTTCCGGCATCACCTCAGTCACCGTGCGGCCGATGTGTTCGGCAACCGGAAGCCCGATCATCTTGGACAAGCAATCGTTCACTCTTACAAAACGCAGGCTGGTGTCCAGGAATAAGAGGCCAACGGGAGCCTGGGAGTAAATGCCTTCGATCTCACGCAGCCGGAGGGCGGCAAGAGCGTTAGTAGCGGCCAGCTGCTCTGAGGTTTTCTTGCGGGACGAAATATCTTCAATGACTGAGATGGAATATCTCGGATTCCCTACGCCATCCCTCAGTATTGAGACGGTCAGGTTGATCCAAACCAAATGTCCCAGCTTATGGAAGTAGCGTTTCTCCATGGCGTAGGACTGGATTTCTCCGCGGTTCAACCGTTCGAACTCGCGCAGATCGGATGCGAGATCGTCCGGATGGGTAATCTCCTGAAAACGGCTGCCCAACAACTCTTCCCTGGAATAGCCGGTAATTTCACAAATGCGCCGGTTCACGCGCAGCCAGCGGCCATCCGGGCTGACATGGGCCATACCTACCGCGGCTTGTTCAAAGGTGCTTTCGAACTGTTCCTGGCGTTCCCGGGTTTGCTGAAGGAGGCGAGCATTCTCCAGAGCCGGCCACAATCGCTCCGCGACCGCATGCAGCAGCGCTACTTCCCGATCCTGCCACTCGCGAGGTTTATCATCGACGACGCTCAACCCGGCGCGGAAAACATTCTGCCGGAACAGGGGCGCGCTAAGAAGCGCGCGTAGTCGAAGTGGTTGATAAGCGACAGGGTAGTCGTTCGCTGTGCGCGGATCCGTTTGAGTATCAGTCACGCGAAGAAGCCGATTAGCGATCAGATCCCGATATAACTCGCCGTATTGTTCAACCCGATATGCGCCTAGCGTAGACGGAGCGGCGGCGCTGTATTCGGCTACAGTTTGAGCGTGTTGACCGGAAGGATCGATCTCGACATACCGGCAGAAGGCGGCGTCCAGATACTTACCTAACTCAGCGGTGGCGAACTCCGCTAGCTGGTCCTGAGCCGAGGAATTGGAGATTTTGGCGCCTAGATCCAGCAGGAACTGGCGGTCCGCCTCCTGCTGCTTCTGTTCATGAATGCTCCAGACTACGCCGATCAGGCCAACCGGCTGATTATGATCGTCGGTAAACACACGGCCTTGGCCGCGAACCCAGATGTACTGGCCGTTGTTATGGCGCAGCCGGTTCTCAATGTTGTACTCAGGGCCGTGACTGAAGGCGCGGCTTACCTGCTGCTCAAGTGGACGCCGGTCATCAGGGTGGAGACGCTCCTGGAAAGACTCGAAGGTACCATCGAACGATCCGGCAGGCAATCCCAGCAAGCCCTCAAGTGTTTGAGACCATTCCACTTGATTCGTGCGAGTGTCCCACTGCCATACACCCATTTTGGCGGCATCGAGAGCAAGGTCACGCTGTTGGCTGCTGCGCCACAACTCGGCTTCGATGTCTTTGAGCGCCGTGATGTCGTTGTGGACCTCAATGACCGATTGAGGACGGCCGCTGCCATCGCGATAGAGGGCCTTGTGGGTAGCCAGCCATATGACACTGCCATCGCGTTTGCGAGCTTTCAGTTCTCCAGTCCACTCGCCGTCCCTTAGCAGCAAGGCCTCAATCTCCTTGAGCTGCGCGGCTGATTCAGTCTGAATTAAAGAGTGAAGCTTCTTACCTAGGGCGTCTGCCTGCGACCAGCCGAAGAGGCGCTCCGAACCCTTTGTCCAGACCAGAATCTCGCCTTCTATGTTGCGAACCACGGCTTGGGCCAGGTCAAGCGTGTGGAATAGTTCATCGAAGTGACTCCGCTGGAGAGGAACCTCGGCCAGCGGCGGAAGCCTGCTCGAGGTAGCGGTCGGCGACGTCAGCAACAGGTCCGATGGCTCAGAAACGATTCGGGACCCAAACCCGTTCAGAGGGATGGAGAATGAGAAAGTTGCTCCCTGCCCTGGCGCGGCAGTCGCCCAAATGCGGCCTCCACGACGCTCCACAATCCGCTTACAGATGCTGAGACCGATACCGGTTCCAGCGAATTCGCTGCTGTGCAGCCGCTGGAAGACACCGAAGATCTTTTCAGCATGCTGAGGCTCAAAACCTATGCCATTGTCGGCGACGGCAATGACCCACTCGCCGTTATTTTGTTCAGCCGAAATATGGATGCGCGGAACAACTTCAGGCCGGCGGTACTTGAGAGAATTGCCGATGAGATTCTGGAATAATTGAGCGAACTGGCCGGCATCCCCAGCAATGGTTGGCACCGCATCATGCGTGATGACGGCTTGTGTTTCCTGAATGCCGCTCCTCAGGCTCTGCAGGGCCGTAGAAACAGCCTCTTCTAGCGAGACTTCATTGTCGAACTCTGCCTCGCCCCCCGCCACCATCGCGAACTGGAGCAGATCATGCAGCATGGTGTCCATGCGCGATGCCCCATCCACAATCCAACGTATGAATTCAGCGGCCTGATCATCCAACTTGGATTTGTATTTGAGAGCAAGCAGCTGAGCGAAGCTTTTCACCGACCGCAACGGGGATTGCAGATCATGGCTGACGGCATAGGCAAAGTGGAGCAGATCCTCGTTGGCCCGAGTTAGCTGTAACGCGTGCTTCTTGAACTCATTCTGAATTTCCAGATCGACGCGTTTCTGACTCGATATGTCGCGAACGATGGCTACCAGTCCCCCGCCGGACTCCGGCGAGAGCGTATTAACGGTGGAGCTCACAATGATTTCAGCACCATTCCGGCCGATGTGTCTGTTTTCGCCGGTCCAACTGCCATGCGCGGCGAGCTCGGCCATCGCCTGCTGCTCGTTTTCAGGCCGTACCAGCGAATTGCCGTGAATAGCGGAAAGCGGCTTACCCACTATTTCCTTGCCATCGATGCCGTACATCCGCTCGGCGCCGGCGTTGCAGTAGCGAATCAGGTTGTTGGAGTCGAGCGCGATAACAGCATCGTCCGTGGTGGCGAGTATTTCAGCCTGAAACTTGAGCTGAAGATTCGTTTGTCTAAGCTCCCGTTCGAGCCGCCGGGTGTCGGTGACGTCCTGGCTGCTTCCGACGACGCGAACGGGCTCGCCCTTTTCATCGCGAATAATGAAGCCTCTATCGGCGACATGGACCCAGTGGCCGTCGGCGTGACGAATGCGAAACTCGGTTTCGAATTGATTCTGGTCTTTGGGTAAATGCCTTATGACGCTGGCGCCCGAAAGAGACTGATCATCGGGATGAACCCGACTCTGCCACCAATCTTCGGTGGCTATGGCTTCACTGGCATCTATCCCGAGGATGCTCTTGAGGCCGGAACTACGTTTAACGCTGTTACTTTGCGGATACCAGTCGTATAGGGCTCCTTGTACCGCCTGAAACGCCAGGCGAAAGCGTTCCTCACTATCCTGCAATGCCTGTTCAGCCTGCTTGCGGTCATGGATGTCGATGGCGGTACCCACCCACTGCGTAACGCTTCCATCCGAGTCGCGTACCGGAACGGCGCGTACCAGATGCCACCGGTACTCGCCCAGTTTGTTTCGAAAACGGCTTTCGCGTTCAAAGACCTGGCCGGTCTTGATGCCTTCGAACCATTGAGCGTGGTGCGCCGTGACTTCCTCAGGGTGAATCCACTCCAGCCAATCTAGACCCATGGATTCGGACGCGAGTACTCCCGAATACTCCTCCCATTTTCGATTGACCATCAGGGTGTGACCATGGGAATCGGTCAGAAATGCTACCTGGGGTAAAGCGCTGATCAGGCTCCGGTAGCGTTCCTCGCTAGCCCTCAGTGCTGCTTCCGCTTTCTTCTGAGCGGTTATGTTGATGGCGACGCACAGAATACCGTAGGGATGTTCAGCCTCGTCACGCAGCAGGGTGGCACAGAGACGAATGAAACATTCGTCGCCGGAGCTGCATCGGTTGCGGAGTTCCAACTCCAGTTGGCCGTTCTGCAACAAGGGGTCTAAGATGCGCGCCCTAACTTGCGGTCGGTCTTCATCAAAATGGAGCAGCGTCAGCGACTTTCCAATAGCGTCCCCAGGCTGGTAGCCAAACACCTGGACGGCACCCTGGTTCCATTCGGTGATGATTCCGTCCAGATCGGTGTGGACGATGGCATCGTAGACCTGCTCCAGAACGGCCGTCTGGCGAGACAAATCCGCCTGCGCTCTTTTTTGTGCGGAAATCTCCCTCGAGTAGATGGCCAGACCACCTTCGCTGGTCGGATAAACCTTATTCAAGAACCAGCGGTTGGTGGGAGGAAAGTGATTTTCAAATTCCACCGGTGACTGTTCCGCGAGGGCTTTGTGCAAAACCGCGTAAAGGTCGTTCTCTTTAAGCTCGGGAAAGACATCCCACATGCACTGCCCGAGCATCTGGTATCGGGATGTTCCGTGAAGGCGTTCAGCCTCGGCATTCACCCAAACGTAACGGAACTGCGCATCAACCGCTACAAAAGCGTCGGTAATACTCTCCAGGATCGAACTCGGTTCCGGAAGAAGACGAGGCGCGGGGTGCGTCGTGGCGGCTCGAAGTTCCGACTCCAACTGGAGAATTCTAGATTGCGCCTGCTCTAAGTCGTTGGGCAAAATTGGCGCAGAACTGTCAGCGGCCAATTACTATTCCTTTCTCCGCCCAACCCTGATAAGGCAGGCTCACACAGTCAGATTCACGCGCTTGAACAGGTTAGTGTCTGCGCGTTATCCTCAAGCCTTGACCGATGCTTACAGTGATATGTTCCGGCATGGGACAAGTTCCTGAAAACCAGCAAAATTACTGAACCCCCTCCTATGCGGGGATTCTTTCACAATATTAATCTTTGGAGTTCGCCTTCTTGTGCTCAATCACGCTGGTAATCAGTTCCTTGGCGTCTGTCAGGCTCTTGGTAATCAGCTGAATATCCATAGCGGGCTTGCCCATCTGGCGGGCACTCTGGCAATAAACACCATGCTGTCCCACTAAAACCAGGGCGTCGGTGATGCAATCCAGGGTCACTGCCAAGCGGCCTCTCTCCAGGCCGAGCATAAACTCGTAGCGTTCTAGTTCGTCTTTCCGTTCCTGGTAAACAGTCATGAAGGGTTCGTTTCCCAGGGTAACGCGAGGCGCGCGAGATCAAGGTTCGTAGTAGCCTGAGCGGGCCGAGATATGAAGAGCGGGAAGGGGTATTTGAACGTTCACCGGGTGAAAGGAATGCGCGGCCTGGGGCACATCCTGAGGATAGAAACCGATTAAGTATTGAGTCCGCAACTCGTGCAGAATATCGGCAAACGCCACATTTAGTTGATCTGAACTCTCCGGATAGAAGGTCCGGCCACCGGTAGATTGGGCGAGGGTAGTTAGGGCGTGTTCGCCGCCTGTGTTGCGGCCGGCGTCGCTCGGAATGGGAACTACAATTATTGGATAAAGGACGATGTCTGATCGCTGGGCTTCGCTTAAGGCATCCTTATATTGCTTATAGCTGGTGGTATCGCCGCCGTCGGTCACCACAATCATGACGCGACGACCCTCGCGATTTGCAAGCGTGTCGCTGGCGAGATAGATGGCATCGTATAGCGAAGTGCCCCCTTCCCCATGCAGTGCGTGAAGGGCACGGTCGGCGCGATGTTCATTGCGGCTGAAATCCAGCTCTAAATTAGTTCGCCAGTTGAAACTGAAAAGCTCGAACGCGTCTTGCGGATTGCCAGCCCCCAGAAGTGTATTGATGAAGCGCTGGATGCTGTTGACTTCGTAGTGAAGGTCTTGACCCGTGCTGCCGCTGGTGTCAATGAGGACAGCGACTGACAAAGGCAACGAGGTATTTCGTTCGAACAATGAGATGGATTGCGGCTGGCCGGAGTCGATAACCCTGAAATCGCTTTTGTTGAGGTTGGCAAGCAGATTTCCCGACGCATCACGCACCGAAACCAGGAGACGAACGAGATTGACCTTAATAGAGTAGCTGGGAGTCTCCGATTGCGCGTCCCCGGCTTTGGCCTCCGCCGGCTTGAGTTGCCCGAACAAGCTGGATGCGGCGAAGAGCAGAGCGAGAGCGGCGATGCTAATCGCCTGCCGACCTGGTTGCCAGTAACTTTTCGTCCCACTCACCATCCACCCACAACGCACCATCCGCGAAAAACTCCTTCTTCCAGATCGGCACTTCCTTCTTAATTCGATTAATCGCCTCAAATGCCGCATCGAACGCCGGTTTCCGGTGCGGTGCGCACGCCACTATGGCGATACTGGGGACACCGATCTCCAGACGCCCGAGCCGGTGGATAATTCCGAGATTACCGATAGCAAACTGACCCGCTATCTCCCTTCCGATGCGAGCGATGAGCGGCAGCGCCATCTGCTCATAACACTCATATTCCAGATACAAAGTGGTGCGGCCTTTGGTGTTGTTGCGGACCACACCTTCAAAAACGATTACGGCTCCATCCTCGGGTCTTTGCAAAAGGGCTGCCAGCGCGCGGGAATCGATAGGCTCGCGCGTCAGTGCGAATAAGTGGCCGTCCGAATCCGGCTGCATGGGAGCAGGTGTAGAACCACCACTTACCGGTGGCAGAAAGGCAACCTCATCGTTGTCGGTCAGCACGGCGTCAGCTGAAACAAATTCCCGGTTGCGTGCAAACAGAATTGACGATTGTTTATCGCGCAGGGTTTCGACAGTGTGAAAGCAGTGATCAAAAAGCGAGCCTAACGTGGTGCCTGAAGGCACTTCCAACGTTTGTTCGGCGTGCCCGGTTAGCTCCTTTAAGATGCCAAAGAAGAGAACTTTTACACGCATGTTGTGATGCTAGCAGGACCGATTTGCAGGAGAAAACACGCTAAGCTGTAACGGCAGCGCGATAGAAGTCACTTTGAAGAAGGAGAAGCCAATGAGTAGTGCACAAGCCGCTCCCGACGAGAGCCGGGTTCAAAGATGTTTCGCCCTCCGCATGGAAGCCGCCGCCGCTGATGCGGCCGTTTCGGCGAAGCCGCAAATTACAAACCGTGACGAAGAACGCTACGCCGACAAGTGTGGCACCTATACAAAAGGCATTCAGCAGGCGGCCATTGGCCTGGTGAATCTTGAGGCGTGGGAGAGCTTCAGGCTCGCGCTGACGACGGGTGATCCGGCGGATTTCGACAAAATCATTCTGGGCGGCCCGCGCACGCAAAATGGCCCGCAAGGCGGTCTTGCGTTCAGTTTGGACTGCCTGGATGCAACTCAATTTCACGTGGCGCCTGCGCCCGCGCTGGCGAGCGAGCAATATGCGACCGAGCTGGTGGAACTCTATTGGGCATCACTCTTGCGCGACGTCGCCTTTACTGACTATCCAACCAACGCGATTGCACAAAATGCGGCGGCGGAGATGTCTTCCCTGCCCGCGTATAAGGGTCCTCGCAACAGCGCCAGCCAGGTGACGACCGCCCTGCTGTTTCGCGGCGGATTCAAGGGCGAAACGGCGGGGCCGTATCTCTCCCAATTTTTGCTATTGGACACCGCCCTGGGGGCTTTGCCGATTGTGCAAAAATATGTCACAAACAAAGCGGGCGTCGATTTCATGTTGGATCCGGTAACGTTCCAGCAGGTGCAGAACGGCGTTCCAACCGGCTTGTCACTCGAGCCGCTGGCCACTCCTCTTTACCTGCACGATGGGCGAGGCTTGGCGGCTTATACGCATGTTGACGTGCTTTATGAGGCTTATTTCCTTGCTTATCTGGTGCTGAACAGCATCAACTCACCGTTGAATCCGGCCAACCCTTACAACGGGAATAAGACGCAGAATGGATTCACAACGTTCGGACAGCCGGACATTGCATCCGCGCTTGCGGCCGTGGCAGTGGAAGCGCTGAAAGCGGTCTGGTATGAGAAGTGGTTTGTTCACTTGCGGCATCGTCCCGAATCGGGCGGCGCCATTGTGTACTTGAGCAAGACGCCGGGAGCGGGCCAAGTGGAAGGCCAGTTAAGTCCGACGGTCTTGAACTCGCAGGCGGTGGCGGCCAGTTTCGCGGCTAATGACAGCTATTTTCTGTCGCAAGCGTTTCCGGAAGGTTCGCCGACCCATCCCGCGTATCCGACCGGACATGGCACAGTGGCCGGCGCCTGCATTACAGTTTTAAAGTTCTTCTTCGATGGGAGCTTCGTCATCCCGCAGCCGAAAGTTCCCTCCAGCGACGGAACGACACTCAGCGACTATACAGGTCCCGACGCGGCAGCTTTGACGGTGAATGGCGAATTAAACAAGTTAGCGCACAACATCAGCTTTGCGCATGGCATTCACGCGGGCATTCACTGGCGGAGCGACACCGACGAATCCATCAAGCTGGGTGAGCACGTGGCGCTCAGCTTTCTGCGAGATCGCGCGCTTACTTACAACGAGAAGTTCACAGTGACACTGGAACGGGTGGACGGAACAACGGCAACCATCTCTAACGAGGACCTCTAAGGAGGATTGAACCGTCGAAACAGGTCACTGCAGGACGGTGAGAGACAGATGGTTGGAGGGCACAAATAAACTGCCCTCCGTGGTCCCTTGAGGCGCCGACCGCTTCCATTCCTGCGAAAGCTGAGCCATTGTGACCCGGCCCTTCAGTGCGTTCTGGAGGGATTGCGTGACGCGCCTCACCTGAGTGGCGGACTCATGGGCAAACTCCAGCCGGAAGTGGCGAAGGCCAGCGTCCCGCCAATCCTGCAGATGGCCGCTGGCCTCCTGGGCTTCGGCTCCGAAGATGGTGTTGCGACAGCCGATATCGGCTAGCAGCGGGTGACTGCGGCCATTCACATCGCGCAGTGAGACCATATGCTTCTCACACGGGCGGCCGCAGTCTTTATAGCTGGTTCCGGTGGAAAGGAAACGGCAGAAAACACAGTGTTCCGTGTGGAAAACCGGCAGGTGCTGGTAAACAATCGCCTCCAGCAAATCGCCGCCGATCTGTTCGGCAAGTGCCGAGACTTGAGCGGCATTCAAGTCATGGGTTGGAGTGATTCTTTTCAGACCCATTTGCAGCAGTAGATCAGCCGTCATTGAATTAGCTGCATTCAGGCTGAAATCGCCGATGAGATCACGGTGACCGCGGGTGCGCAGCGTTTCGAGCAAACCGGAGGAGCGCACCAGGATTTCTGAATCGAGCCGCAAGAGGAAGTCAACAATGCGCTCTTCCCCAGGCTTCAAGATGCGCGGCGCCGCTACACGAACTTGAAGACCTGCGGCGTTGACCCGCTCCACTGACGGCTTGAGGCCGTAAAGATCCAGATAGTCGAGTGTGATGCTGGCGGGTTGCAGGTCGAGTGCGGCATCAAGCTGCTCGGGCACTCGCACGAGCAGGTGGATTTGAGGATCGGCACTTGTTTGACGATGGTGAGCGATGGCTGGGAGAGTGGCCCTGTTAATCCGCCTGGAGCCTGCTCTGCTTTGCATCTCCTGAAGGCGCTCAGTGGCTTGGCGGCGCATCACGTTCAGGAGCGAAGCGGGCGCGAATGGATTGCCTTCAATATCGGCTTCCAGGTGTGATAGCTGGTAAGGCGTATTTCCCAGGCGGTTTAATTGTTCACGTAAGTACTCAGCGTTTACGCCGCGGTTCTGCGCTGTTGACAGCGTCTCCGGTGATTCGATGGTGACGGCAATTTCCGGGTGCTTGTCGATTGTCCAAACAAGGATTAACTTCTCACCTGAATGTGCACGAGCTTGAACGGAGACGTTTTGCTTATGAACCGCAGTTTGCGCATCCAGATACGGGCGGACGATTCGGTCAATATCGGGATCGCTAGTTCGCCAGACCAGATCTCCTATTCGAATGCGTGTGAATTTGAGGGCTCCGTTGGCGAACAGTAGCTCAAGGTTTCCATTGGCCCTGGGATTTACTTCAAACACCCGGCCGCCTTCCTCCGGTTCCTGCGGACTACGCCAAGCCGCAGCATCGAAAACGATGCCGTCGCCAGGCTTCAATGGCGAGATCCGGTGAGCTTCAGACGTCTCAATTTCAACACTGTTCGACAGCACTCGAGCAACCTGACCGAACTTCACTCCACGATGACGCGGCGAACGGCCTTCGACCACGGCTTGATGATTGGTGCCGGTTACGAAATAGGGACCGAGGCCCCGCGAGTAGACCTGCTCGAGCTGCAGCTTCTCGGCGGCCGTTATGGAGGACTGCAGATGATCCCAGGCTTCATCGACGGCTCTGCGGTAAGCGCGTGTCGTCAGCGCCACGTAGTCAGCGTCTTTATAGCGACCTTCGATTTTTAGTGAGGAAACACCGATTTCCACGATTTCGGGAATTTGCTCGATAGTGTACAAATCACCGGGTGAAAGCAGATAGCGCGAATCGCCGAGGTCCCGCGGATCGCCGTCCACCATCAGGTCATAGGGCAACCGGCAAGCCTGGGCGCATTGGCCCCGGTTAGCGCTTCGACCTCCCCAGGCTTCGGAAGAAAAGCACTGGCCGGAGTAGGCGACGCAAAGCGCGCCGTGAACAAACATCTCCAGTTCACAGCCGGTGCCCTCTTTGATCTTTCGGATTTCGGCCAGAGAAAGTTCGCGCGCCAGCGTCACGCGGTCAATGCCCAGATGACGAGCCATCTCGACGCCTTCGGCGCTGGTGATACTCATCTGCGTACTACCATGCAGCTCCAGATCAGGCGCGATCTGGCGTGCGAGTTTGACGATGCCCAGGTCCTGGACGATGAGAGCGTCGGCGCCGGCCCTGGCAATGGCGGCTATGGCTTGTGCAGCTTCTTCGAGCTCGTGCTCGAAGATCAAAGTGTTGAAAGTGATAAAGCCTTTGACACCACGCCGGTGCAGTGTTGCCATCGCTTCCGGTAGTTCTTCCAGCGCGAACCCGACTTTGGCGCGAGCGGAGAAGTGCTTCAGTCCGAAGTAGACGGAGTCTGCGCCCGCTTCAATAGCTGCGCGCAACTGCGGCCAGTACCCGGCCGGGCTCATGATTTCGGGCTTAATTCGTTTCGGCACTACTGTACTAATGATCGCGCGTTCAGGCTCGAAAACGTTAGCACCGGGTCCGGCTCACCCAAAGCAGGTAGCTCCAGAGGGACTTTCGTTCCGCCCAGACAAAGCGGAAGAAAATGGAAGCGGTGATGGATTCGGCTGGAATGCCCGCGTAGGTCTCCACTCGCCAGCGCATATAAGGGGAGGCCCAGGGACGCAAGCGGTAACCGCGCGTGGCGAGTTCCAGGAAGCGAAGCATAGTTACTGCAATTGAGCTGTGGCGACGTCTGCCTTAGTGCCGATATTGGCCGTTGACTTACCCTCGGCTTCGGTGGCGTAGTAGCCGGAGCGCGTGCGAACCGTGGGCTTGCCGGGAGCGTCACAGGTCACCTTAATCTGGCGATAACTGCCGTCCAAGGCCTGAATGGCGGGACTGTACGCAATGGTGTACTGATTTCGGATATCTTTGGCGATTTCTCCGGCCAGCTCCTGCACTTCACTCACATCTTTCGGATAGAAGGAGAGTCCGCCCGTAGCCGCCGTCAGTTCGTTCAACGCGCGCTTGGCTTTCACCGCCTCATGGCGTTCTTCGTCGGTGAACAGGCCGATGGAATAAATCAGGGTTTCGCTCTGGTTTGACTTCGCCACCACTTTTTCGAGCGTTACGTTGCTGGCATTATCGTTGCCGTCGGTGATTACGAGCAGAACTTTCTTATCTTTCTTGGCTTTGTCGCGGATGTAATCCAATGACATGCTCACAGCGTCGCGCATAGCGGTTCCACCGCGCGAATCAATCCGGGCAAGCCCCTGCTCCATCTTCTTCATGTCGCTGGTGAAGGGCACATCCAGGAACGCCTCGTCATTGAAATTGACGATGAAAACTTCGTCCTGCGGATTTGATTCGCGGACCAGATCAAGTGCAGCGGCTTCCACACGCGCACGCTTGGTCATCATGCTGCCGCTGTCGTCAATAATGATGCCGAGAGACACGGGAACGTCTTCACGGCGAAAGATCTTGACCTGCTGAGGCTGGCCGTTTTCGAAGACTTTAAAGGACGTTTCCGGAAGATTAGTGAGCAGCTTCCCTTTTTTGTCCGTGACGCTGGCGTGCAACACCACCAGGCGTGTATCTGAACGGAACTGCGCGTACGCGACAACGGCCGAGCTGACTGCCAGCAACGGCAGCGCCACACTGATGAAATATTTCTTAAAACTACTGGGTTGGCGCATAGTATCCAAGCCGGAAGTAAGCCTTTAATGGAGGCAAACCACGCGGTTGATTTAGCTTAACTTGAACGCGGCGGTATTTTCCATCCCGCTCCCCGTTCTTTGGCGTGTAGCCGAGGATGTATTCGTTTCGCAGCTCAATCCCGATTTTGGCGGCAATGTCCGGCAGCTCCGCCACATTCTCAACCGCGTATTCCCGGCCCCCGGTCTGTTCTGACAGTTCGTTCAGTAAACCAGGCCCGGAGGCTTCTTCCGGTGTGCGACCGCGATTCCCAGCAGACTCGAAAATGCCGACCGCAAAGATCTGAACATCCGCTTCGCGAACGGCGCTTTTAATCTCCGTTTCGGTGTAGCGGCTGCTGTTATCGCCGCCATCCGAGATAATCAAAATCGCTTTACGCGGATTCTTTGCCTTTTTCATCTCGTGCATGGCCAAATAGACGCTGTCCAGCAGAGCAGTTCGGCCTCTGGACTGGGTGAATGTAAGAGCACTTTGAATGCGGTCGGTATCAGTGGTGAAGGGCACTACCAGCTCCGGGCGGTCATTGAACTGAATCAGGAAGAATTCATCGGATGGATTGGCGGTTTTGAAGAATTCCGCGGCGGCTTGTCTGGATTTCTGAAGTTTTGGTCCCATGCTACCGCTGGTATCAAACACCAGGCCAATTGAAATGGGAGCATCTTCGCTGGAAAACTGGAGGATCTGCTGCTCAATCTTGTCTTCGAAAAGCCGGAAATGCTCCTTTTCGAGACCTGTCACGAACCGGTTGAGCGGATCAGTCACCGTGACGTTGATGAGCACCAGGGTTTTATCAACCCGTATATCGACCGGCCGCCGCTCGCGGTCGGGAACAGACCCGGCGCCGCTACGTTCCGGCTTCGCCACAGAATCGGCCGGGGCGACCGTAACGGGGGACTGCTGGGCAGTTGCAAAACCATAGAACGCGAGGAAACAGCCGGCGGCGAGAATGAGAGACGGATTTATTGGAATGGTAATGCGAGACAAAATGCCCGTCCGCATGAAGATTATCGATTTCCTGACCCGATCATAGCATCGGTTCATTGAGCCCGAAGCGGGCGAACACTCTTTGAGGATTGATAGGATCTGAAGAAATGAAATCACCTTTGGCTAGCCTGACTATAGTATTTTTTCTTGCTGCGGCCACCAGTTTTGCCGCAGGCATCTACGATTACACGGTTAAAACCATAGATGGCACACCCGAATCGCTGAGTGCTTACAAGGGCAAGACGGTTCTCATCGTTAATGTGGCCAGTAGATGTGGTTACACGCCGCAATATGCCGGCTTGCAGAAGCTGTACAGCCAGTACAAAGATCGTGGCTTCGTCATTCTTGGCTTCCCGGCGAATAACTTCATGTCTCAGGAGCCCGGCACCAACGCTGAAATCAAGACGTTCTGCACCCGAACCTACAACGTTAGTTTTCCTATGTTCTCCAAAATCTCAGTCAAAGGAGAAGATAAGGCGCCACTCTACCAATATTTGACGGAACAGAGTTCGAATAGCAGCACGCATGGGGACATCAAGTGGAATTTCACGAAGTTCCTGGTCGATAAGAGTGGCAAGATTGCAGCGCGCTTTGAACCAGACGTGACACCCGAGTCGCCCGAGATGGAAAAAGCGATTCAGGCGGCGCTGAAGTAAGGAAACAGGTCATTGGGTTTTCTGCTAGGCCCAATGTGCCCCGATAAACGATAGCATCTAAATCGGAGGGTCCGAATGAGTTTTAGAAGTGAACTGAACCATTCGAAACAGATGGTTCGTGAGTGGGTACGCGCGAACTTTTCCGATGAAAAACTGGCAAGCGTAGCGGCATTCAACGAGGACGGCAAGATGAGCTTCCGGAATCCCTGTGGCTGCCTGATGGGAGTAACCTATAGCAGCCAGCTCCATGTGGGTCATGGGTGCAATCGCGAACACTACTGGATTGCACGCCGTCAGGATTTGGCCCAAACCCGGAGATTCGCTTCATTTTTTCCATTTTCACGAATCGGCAAAGCCGAAAAAGCTTACAACTTCCTCGGCTTTTCGCCGAATTATAACCACTGTTTTGGCGACGACCAACTGCGCCGGCGGCGGTTTTCCGCACTGCTGCGGGCAGAGATGAGACGCCGCGATCGCCTGAAAGAAATAGCCCCGTCGGAAAGATTAGAAGCGGCCTCCGTTAACGCTTAACACGCGGTTTTTCGCGACGAAGAACGTCGTCCTTCTCGCTATTGCATTTCGAATTAGATCTAATAGTGAAGCACGACTCTTAACGAGGGAATACAAGTAGATCTATGCAGAATGCAAGTTGTGATATCGGCCTGATTGGCCTGGCTGTAATGGGCCAAAACCTGGTGCTGAATATGAACGATCACGGCTATAAGGTGGCCGTCTTCAATCGCACTGTCTCAAAAGTTGACGATTTTCTGGCAGACGAAGCCAAGGGCACTCAAGTTGCGGGTGCACATTCGGTGGAAGAGCTGACCTCTCTGCTGAAGCGGCCGCGGCGCGTGATGCTGATGGTGAAAGCCGGCGATACCGTGGACCAGATGATCGGTCAGCTGCTGCCTCACCTGGAAAAAGGCGACATCATTATCGATGGGGGCAACAGCCACTTTCCCGATTCAAACCGTCGCACGAAGGATTTGGCTGAGAAGGGCATTCTGTTTATCGGCACCGGCGTTTCCGGCGGCGAAGAAGGAGCACGATTCGGTCCTTCCATCATGCCGGGCGGAAATCCGGAGGCCTGGCCGCATGTCAAGGAGATTTTCCAGGCGATTGCGGCGAAGGTGGATGACGGGACGCCCTGTTGCGACTGGGTAGGCGAAAACGGAGCAGGACACTACGTCAAGATGGTGCATAACGGCATTGAGTACGGCGATATGCAGCTCATCTGCGAAGCCTATCAATTGCTGGAAAAGGGCCTGGGCTTGAGCGCCGATGAACTGGCCGGGATTTTCGCCGAGTGGAATAAAGGCGAACTGGACAGCTTCTTGATTGAAATCACAGCCAAGATCTTCGCCAAAAAAGACGACGATGGGAAGCCGATGGTGGACAAGATTCTGGACACCGCCGGCCAAAAAGGCACAGGCAAGTGGACCGGTATCAGTGCGCTTGATTTGGGCATGCCGGTAACTTTGATTGGCGAGGCGGTTTTTGCGCGCTGCCTTTCGGCTCTAAAGAGTGAGCGCGTGGCGGCTTCGAAGCTCCTGAGTGAACCTGCGGCTGTCGCGAAGATAGAAGACAAGCAGGCCTTCATCGAAGATGTGCGCTGTGCCTTGTACTGCTCAAAAATGATTTCCTACGCGCAAGGCTACATGCTATTGCGGGAAGCGGGCAAAGAAATGAATTGGCACCTGAATATGGGCGGCATTGCGCTGATGTGGCGTGGCGGATGCATCATTCGAAGCCGCTTCCTGAGCAAGATCAAAGATGCCTACGATAAGAATCCTGAATTGACGAATCTCTTGATGGATGACTTTTTCTCCGGCGTGCTCAATAAGTATCAAGCCGCCTGGCGTAAGGCGCTGGTTCACGCCATTCAACTCGGCGTACCCACTCCCGCATTCTCAACGGCGCTGGCATTTTTCGACGGTTATCGCACCGAACGGCTTCCCGCCAATTTGTTACAGGCGCAACGCGACTTTTTTGGCGCGCATACTTATGAGCGAGTGGACAAACCGCGCGGAGAATACTTCCACACGAATTGGACAGGCCATGGCGGCCGCGTCAGTTCCGGCTCATATAATGCATAGCGGTAGCGAAAGAGAGAACAACAGCTTATGACTAATGGACTAACCATCCGGCCGGATGGAGAACTAGATTTTTTGTCGATCGGCGCTATGGTCACGCGCTTGGACCCCGGGATCATCCCTTTTCGGAAGGCCTCTTCCTGCCATATTCATGTGAGCGGCGGTGAGTTCAATGTGGCAGCAAACCTGTCGGATTGCTTTCGCCTGAAAACCGGCGTCGCCACCGCAATGGTGGACTACCCGATCGGCGACCTGGTGAATGAACGGGTGCGCGCCATGGGCGTGAAACCGTTTTACAAGATGTTCAAGCACGACGGCGTAGCGGGACCGAACATCGCTACGGTTTACAGCGACCAGGGCCATGGCGTTCGGCCACCGGTTGTGTTCTATAACCGCGCGAATGAGGCGGCGGGACTTTTGAAACCAGGCGATTTCGACTGGAAGAAGATCTTTGCCGGAGGCGTTCGCTGGTTTCATAGCGGGGGTATTTTCGCGGCTTTGTCGCCCACTACCGCGCAAGTTGCCATTGAGGCCATGCAGGCGGCTAAAGAAGCCGGTGCCGTGACTTCATTCGATCTGAACTATCGCGAAAAGCTTTGGAACGTCAGCGGCGGCCACGCCAAAGCTGTTGAAGTGATCGATCAGATTGTGAAGCACGTGGACGTGCTGGTGGGCAATGAAGAAGACCTGCAAAAGGGTCTGGGCATTGAAGGCCAGGACGTTCATTCGAAATCAAAGCTGGATCCATCCGCCTTCTTCGGCATGATGGACGCCGTTCGCGCTAAGCATCCGCAAGTGAAGATAGTGGCGACAACTTTGCGCGAAGTCCACTCCACAAACCGTCACAGTTGGAGCGCGGTGGCCTATATCAATGGGCAAACCTACACTGCGCCGACCGCTGAACTGGATGTGATCGACCGGGTAGGCGGCGGCGACGGCTACGCGGCAGGCTTTTTTTACGGATTGCTGAACGGCGAATCAAACGAGGAAGCTGTAAAACTGGGCTGGGCGCACGGTGCTTTGATCACCACCTTTCCCGGCGACACGACCATGGCGACGGTTGAGCAGGTCCGGGCGCTGGCAAAGGGCGGTTCAGCCCGCATCCAACGATAAAATGAGGTTTACGGGAGGCGTTCTTTAGGTAGGACGCCTCCCTTTTGACTCTCTAGGCATGGAAGTTTCAGATGTCCTAAGTACAGCAGACAAGAAGCGTCGCGCTCGGCTCCTTTGGCGGTTGGGTTTGGCTTCATTGGTTCTGGCGGTGTTCGTCCTTGGAGCCACCAGCTGGACAGTTTTTTCGAACTGGCGACAATCGGGGCAGGATGCGCAAAGGGCTAGATCTAACCGAACTTATTTGCGAGATCTGGAAAATCTTCTGAGCGATTTGAAGGATGCCGAGACGGGCCAGCGCGGCTATGTTCTGACCGGCGAGGACATTTATTTAAAACCTTATTTGGATGCGCTCGATCCCATACAACAAGATTTGGCTGAACTTGCCATCGTCGCCCGGCAAAGGCCAGATCAGAAGCCCACCATCGATCGGATTCAGAGCCTGACAAGGCTCAAGATGACGGAGTTGGAAATAACCGTTAAGATACGCCGGCAAGCAAACGGGTTCAAACAAGCGCTCGCGGCGGTTCTGACCGATCGGGGCAGAATCGCCATGACGCAGATCCGGGTGGAATGCAAGCGTGCTATCGATCAGGAGAATTCGGCCACGCTTGAGCGGGCGGCGGAAGCTCAAGCTAGCCAGAATACGGCCATTGAGTTGGCATTAGGTGGTAGTCTCCTGCTGCTTTTCATCATGGTCGCAGGCGTGGCGACGCTCAATTCGGGCGCGGCACAACAGGCTCAACTTGCCGAGAGCCTTGCCAATTCAAAGGAGCTTTTTGAAACTACGCTGACGAGTATAGGCGACGGTGTGCTGGCCACGGATACTTCCGGAAGAATCACGTTCATGAACCCGGAGGCCGCCTCACTCACGGGCTGGTCACGAACAGAAGTGATGGGCAAGAAGCTGGACGAAGTCTTCCAGATCTTCAATGAAAGCACGCGTGCCAAGGCGGAGAGTCCGTTCGACAAAGTGCTGCAAACGGGCCACGTCGTCGGTCTAGCCAATCACACCATCCTGCGTCGAAAGGACGGATCAGAGATTCCGATTGACGATAGTGGCGCGCCGATTCGAAACGTTCAGGGGAGTCTAGGCGGCGTGGTTCTGGTATTCCGGGGCGTGGAGGAGAGACGCCGGGCGGAAGCAGAACTTGAGCGTTCGCATGCCGAACTGCTGAAAGCGAATGAGGAGTTGCGTCAATTCTCTTACGCGGCAACGCATGATCTGCAGGAGCCGTTGCGCACAATTGTGGTCTTCAGCCAGTTGTTAAGCAGAACCTATAAAGGCAGCCTGGATGAGCGGGGGCAGCATCTCTTGAAAACGGTGGAAGATGCCGGACACAGGATGAGCTCCTTGATTAATGATCTATTGGCATTTACGCGAGCAGGAAGCAGCGATACTTCCACCGCGAACGTGCTGGTAGATCCGGCGGAGATTCTGCGCGACACGCTGGCCCATTTAAATGGCGCGATTGAGGAAACAAGGGCGACTATCTCTCATCAGCAATTGCCCATGGTGCTCTCGGAACCGGCGCAATTGAGCCAGGTGTTTCAGAACCTGATCTCGAACGCTATTAAATATCGAAAACCGGGCCACCCGCCCGTGATCAAAATTTCAGCCGACGTGGAAGGCGACCACGCCACCTTTCAGATAGCGGATAACGGAATGGGATTTAAGCAAGAATATTCAGACCGCATTTTCCTGCTTTTTCAACGCTTGCACGGGCGTAACATTCCGGGTACGGGAATCGGACTCGCGTTGTGCCGGCGAATCATTGAGAGACAGGGCGGACGAATTTGGGTTCGTTCCGAAGAGAATGTGGGCAGCACATTCTTTTTCACCCTTCCGCTGGCTCGCTAACCCTCTTTGATTGCGCTTTTCGTAGCGCCCGCGAAACAATTGCTGTCAAAATAGGTCAACTCCTTATGTTGATTCGGATCGGGTATGACCTGGCTTATCGTTTTCCTCAGGACACGGCAATGATCCTGATGTTGAATACACACTTTTCGCGGGCAGCCGATATGGTGACGCCTGACATCTTGAAAACGGATCCTGAGGTTCAGATCCGTCCGTATCGCGATTCGTTTGGCAATTGGTGCAACCGGATTCTCGCACCCGCGGGACGGATCACCCTCTCAGCCAATGGCGTGGTTCGCAGCAGCGACTTGCCCGAGACGCCGAATAAAAATGCTGAGCAGCATTCGGTGAACGAACTGCCGGAGGAGGCGCTGATGTTTCTTCTGGGCAGCCGGTATTGCGAAGTAGACGCTATGACCAACATAGCCTGGAAGCTCTTTGGTAGCGTGAAGCCCGGATGGACCCGCGTCCAGGCTATATGCGATTACGTAAATAATCACCTTACCTTTGGTTATAACGATGCACGCTCCACGCGCACCGCTGCGCAAGGGTACGTGGACGGAGTGGGCGTCTGCCGGGATTTCGCACATCTTGCCATTACATTTTGCCGCTGCATGAATATTCCAGCCCGGTACTGCACCGGCTATTTGCCCGACATTGGCGTGCCGCTGTTTTTACCCATGGATTTTGCGGCCTGGTTTGAAGCTTATATAGGCGGCGAGTGGCACATGTTCGACCCGAGGAATAACGTCCCGCGGATTGGGCGCATTCTGATGGCGCGGGGACGGGACGCAGCTGATGTTGCTATATCAACCACCTTTGGGCCATCCGTGCTTGAGAAGTTTTTCGTACTCTGCGACGAGATGCCGCGGAGCGAGCCGGCGGTAGCGAGTGAGTGATTAGTCATAGAACACCTTCTTACCTGACCGTAAATCACTTAACGGTCTACCGGTATTCGGAAGCGGTGGGCTTAGGTGAGCACCGCATGATGTTCCGACCGCGCGAGAGCCATGATTTGCGTTTGCGCTCAGCCACTCTGGAGATACTGCCGAAACCTAAGAATGTGCGCTGGGTGCATGATGTGTTCGATAACTCCATCACGGTGGTCAATTTCGATCAGCCTGCAAAGATTTTGAGCTTCGAAACCACCGTGACGCTTGAGCATTTTGAGACAAAGCTGCCGGAATTTCCGCTGGAAGATTATGCCACCGGGTACCCTTTTGAATACTCGAGCGACGACCGCGCGCAATTAGATCATGCGCTGGCGCACCATTACCCGACGGAACTGGTTCGGGAGTGGGCCGAAAGCTTCGTCAAGCAGTTTGAGCGGGTGGAGACCGTAGCGCTGCTGCGGGCTGTCACCCGGAGCATCCGCAAGGATTTCCAATACATCCGCCGCAGCAAAAAAGGCGTGCAGAACCCGGCCGAAACCATTGCCACTCGTTCCGGCAGCTGCCGTGATTATGCCGTGTTGATGATGGAAGCGGCGCGCGCTCTGGGCCTGGCGGCGCGTTTTGTCAGCGGCTATATCTTCGTTCCAAGGTCGCAGGAAGATACCGTGCTGGGTGGCGGCGCGACTCACGCCTGGGTTCAGATTTACCTGCCGGGCGCGGGTTGGGTGGATTTTGACCCGACGAATGACATTGTGGGAAATCGAAATCTGATCCGTGTGGCCTTTGCGTGGGATCACAGGCAAGTGCTCCCACTATGGGGAACATATTACGGGCCGGCCGAAGCTTTCGTCGCCATGGATGTAACGGTACGAGTCACGGAAGATGAGTTTGAAGGTCTTCAAATTCCCTTATGACACCGGCCGACACCACCTACATAGTTCGGAGGGCCGACGCTCGTGGCGCCCTCTTGATCGTCTGTGATCATGCAAGTAATTTTGTTCCCGCCGAATACAAAAAACTCGGACTGACGGACAGTGAGTTAGCGCGGCATATCGGATGGGACATTGGCGCGGCTGCCATTGCGGAGTTGCTATCGGAACGGTTTGATTCACCGGCCCTGCTATGCGGAACGTCTAGGCTGGTGATTGACTGTAACCGCCAGTTGAATTGCTTCGATTTGATTCCGCCCATAAGCGACGCCACCGTTATTCCAGGCAATCAGGACATTTCATTGCAGGAGCGTCAGTCGAGGATCGATCGATTTTTTCAGCCCTATCACGATGCCATTGAAGCCATGATTGGCAGGCGTCAACCGTCAATTTTTCTCTCGGTTCACTCCATGACGGATCGGATGAAGGGCATTGCGAGACCATGGCCGATTGCGTTATCCAGCTTTGAAGACAGATCTTTGGTGGATCCGCTTTTAGCAGCTTTGCGAGACCGGAGAGAGTATTCAGTCGGAGATAACGAGCCGTACAGCCTTGATCCTACGGTTGACTATACAACTCCATACCATGCGATTCGGAGGGGATTGCGGCACTTGCAGGTGGAATTCAGGCAGGATGAGATTGAATCGGAGGACGGGCAGAAACTTTGGGCAGGGAGGTTTGGCGATGCAATGGAAAGAGCCGGACTCTTGCGAGCCCGGCTCGATTGAGTTACTGTTTTGGGGAATTGGAAGGGGCCATGGCGGGAGCAGTCGTCGATTTGGCTTTCTTGACATGCTTCTTGGTGGTCTTCTTGGTTGTTGCAGTGGCAGGAGCCGGCGTGGTTCCGTTCTGAGCTTTCTTCGCCGCCGGAGCAGCCATCAGGAAAGGTACCGCAACAATCGTCAACAGGGTAGAGCTAATCAGCTTGTTCATTTTATTTTCTCCTCTTAAGTGGTGGCGGTTATTTTGTCTCCCGCTCACATCTCTACTTTGCCTGTTATCCGAAGGCGACGCCATCACTCTCATTGGTAGACTTTGATCCCGTAGATTGGGGATAAGCACTAGCAAGTCTTAATGTTGAATACAACCATCGTTTCCCGGGAACAAGTGCAACGCGCACTGATAGCGGGATTGTGCATGTTCTCGCTTCTGCTGTTGAGCGCCCTGGTCGTAGGCTGGCGCACGGTTCACCATATCTACAGCCATACAGAGGAGTTCGCCGCACAACAGGCTTTGGCGAAAGAAGCGATCGTCAAAATTGAGCGGCAGCAGGCTGAGCTGAACAACCGGTGGTTGACGCTGGCGCGCAAGCGGGATTCGTTTTCGCGCGCCGAGATTCTGGAGCAAACCGAGCAAAACCGGCACGATATGGGAACAGCCGTGGACGCTGCCTACCAGCAAGCGGAACACCTGCGTGAGTCTATTTATCAGGAAAGCCACGGCTTGCTGCGCTGGACAGTCTGGCTATTCGGAGGGTGCGTGCTGCTATCCATCCTCTGCGCACTCTGGGCGGTGCGCGCCTCCACGCAGCTTTTCAAGCGACTGGAGACCCTGCAATTTCAATTTCTAGAGACGCAAGAGAACACCGCGCGGCGATTTTCGCATGAATTGCATGATGAACTGGGTCAGGCTCTGGCTGCCGTAAAGGCTAACTTATCCTCCATGCAGGGTGATGAGACGCGCATCAACGACTGTATGGGTCTGGTGGACCGGGCAATCCAGGACGTTCGCGAGATGTCGCAGTTGCTGCGGCCCACTATTCTGGATGACTTTGGGCTGGATGCCGCCTTGCGCGTGCTCACTGATAACTTTGCGAAACGAACCAGACTGGCTCTGAACTACCAGAGTGATCTGGGAAGCGAGCGGCTGGCTGATCAGACTGAAACCAGCCTGTACCGCATTGCGCAGGAAGCGTTGACAAACATTGCGCGTCACGCGCAGGCCACCGCCGTGGAAATTCTTCTTACCAAACAGGAAAAGCACTTAGTGCTGGAGATTCGAGACAATGGGAGAGGGATTGACTTGAACGCGCAGCATAATAACCGTGGATTAGGGCTGGAGGGCATGCAGACCCGAGTCCGAGGCTGCGGCGGCAGCATGAAGTTTGAGAGTTCGCCGGGTAAAGGTTTGAGAGTTGAGGTGACGTGTCCGATCGCGCGATAAAGGTGTTGCTGGCCGACGACCATACCATCGTCCGGCAGGGATTGAAATTAATTCTGGCTTCACAGCCTGATTTCGAGGTGGTGGGCGAAGCGGCAAACGGTCGGGATGCTGCCGACCTGGCGGAGAAACTACGTCCTGACATCGTGTTGATGGATGTCCAAATGCCCGATTTAAATGGCATTGAGGCTACGCGGCGAATGGTGGCGGCGAATTCTCGAGTAAAGGTTCTGGTGCTGAGTATGCACAAAGAAGCACTGTACGTGCGCGAGGTTCTAAAGGCAGGGGCGCGCGGCTATATCCTGAAGGACGCCATTGATACGGAACTGCTGAGCGCCATGCGCTCCGTTGCGAAAGGTGATGGCTACATCAGTCCCGCGGTGTCAGGGGCATTACTCACTGATTATCGCGAGCAGAGCTCAAATCCCCTGGATACGCTTTCAACGCGCGAACGCGAGGTGTTGCAACTTATTGCCGAAGGCAAGACCAACAAGGAAGTGGCCACCAAGTTGAACTTAAGCGTCTACACGGTGGATTCGCATCGGGGCAAGATTATGGAGAAACTCAATCTCCACAGTGCCGGCGAGTTGGTCCGGTTTGCGATGAAGAATGGTTTAGTGGATTAGCAGCCAATAAAAAGGGCAGCACCAGCCGAAGCCGAGCCGCCCCTTTCAGTCGGATTGTTAAGGGTTAACGCTTGGAAGCGAACTTGCGAACACCCAGCAAACCGAATCCGGCAATCGCCAGCATCCCGAAGGTGGCCGGTTCCGGAGTGGGCAGGTTAGCGGCTGAAGCAACAACGGCTCCGTCGGAGGCGAGCAGGTTTGTCGTGCCGCCGAGCGTTGTGGACTCGTAGACATTAGAGGACGAGCCATCCAACACGAGTGTCAAATACTCACCCATTCCGATGGACTGGCTGAGCGTCCAGATAGGATCGCCGGTAGCGCTGGCAGGGTTATAGCTGCTGAAGTAGACCAACCCTGCGTTCTGAAGGTCCGTGCCGGTGTAGACGATGGTCGCCGGAGCGGGCGAAAGGAAGGTGCCGTTTACATCAGTAAGTGATGCGGCAATGCTCACGGGCGCAACCGAATAGGTTTCACCAATTCCGTCGGCGCCATGTGAGGTGTTGGCCAACGTAGGATCAGCGTTGAAAGATCCATCCACCAGGAAAAGAGCGCCCGAGTTGTTTGTCAACTGAGCGGTGAAATTGTAATCGATGACCACTGCCTTCATCGTGGATGAAGCGGCCAGCAAGAATATAGCGGCGGTTAGGCCGCGCAAGCTATTCATTCTCATTAATTGTTACCTCCGGTTTGACTGAAGACATCTTGACTGCTGGAACGGGAGCGACAATCCCTGGGCCCGGATCGGTCCCTGGTCTCGGATTGAAATCGCTCGGGATAGGATTCGGCTTGCCCGTGTCGGTTGGCGTAATTCCTAAATTGGTGCAGCCATATCCGCTAACCTGCGGGAGTGTGGTGATGATGTTACTCGGTATCTCCACATAGCTGGCAGGCAGGGGTTTCGCTAGGCCCATCAGGCGCGAAGGACTGAAAGCATCTGTCAGATCCGTGATGCCGGCATTCGGTCCATCGGTTGGTCCCAGATTGGATTGACCAAGGCGAATTTTGCCTAAGAGTGTGCCGAGTTGTTCATCCGGCAGAGTGGAGAGCGGAGGTAAATTGAAGACTTCGTCAATGAATCGAATAGCCGAAACCTGAGTACCCTGAAGCTTTGAAATGTAGTTGGTCTTCGCATACGGCGAGATCAGCAGGAATGGAACACGGGGACCATTGGTGATGACGGAGCCATCCGGCCCTTTGGTGGCGACTGGCGGAGGCAGATGGTCGTAATCGCCTTCTGAGTCGTCCCAAGTGATGATGATGGCGGAATTCTGCCAGTAGGGGCTATTCGCAATAGCATTGATGCCGGAGGCAACCATGGCTTCACTGATCTGTGCGTCGGAATAACCAGGATGGTCGTCATCGCCCAGGAAGTGAGTCTGCACGGCCGCGTCGGGATCGGCCGGCGCCAGGTTCAGAGTATTCGTATAACCGCCCTTCACCCAATACACACCACCTTGCGCAGGCAGGGTCTTGTTATTTACCGCCGAAAAGAAATCACCCAGGCCGTGCAGGTCCTGACGGAGAGCAGGGTTGTTTGCGACGTAACCGAAGTACTGCGGGCCATTATGGTGCGCGATGTAGGAGCTGTGGCTGTCCATCCCCGGCATGTCGGTATCTTCCGCATCGTAGCCTTCCTCAAACCATCCGAACGGAACTTTAGGACCGTTCAGGCTGGTCACGTACTTGACATCGGCTTTGACATCCGCCAAGTCATTTGCGGGATCAGTATCTTCGTTGGTGACATTGGAAAGATCACCGCCCTGCAGTGTTAGAGGCAGAGAAGCAAACGTCAGATTGATTTGGGGCGTTGAACTGGGGGAGCCCGAAGGAGTCAGAGTGTTGGGGTAGTTTGGATCCGACTTCGAACCCCAGAGCGGGTCGTCATCGCCGAACACAGGCACGCCCTGACCCTTGGTCAGGTTGGTGTAGGCGTCGTTGGGATGAAGCGCCCACTGTGTCTCGCCGGTTTGGCCGGCAATAATGGCGATGTTACCGGGGGTGGATGGTCCGGTGAAGTACTGGAAGATGTGGTCGAACATGGTGAAACGGCTCGCATATTGCCACATAAACGGTATGGTGTTGCAATCCACGTGCGCCATGGTGAGTTCACCGTAGCCCTTTGACTTCTGGGTGATTTCGCCGTTGGTTAAGTGCTGCAGTTCCTCAATGTTCGCGAACTGGTCCATCTTCGGCACGCTATTCACGATGTCCATCTTGGCGGTCAGCGGAGCGTGGGAATGGTTCACGTCGTCCGTGTCAGCCGGATACATATTCTTCACAGTCGGATCCAGGCGGAATGGCTGGATCTCGGAAGTACCCATTCCTCCTACATTCTGGATTGTCTGGTAAAAGCCTGGGGTCTCCGCTGCAGGGTGAGTGTAGATCCCCTCGGCCCCGGGGTAAGTGCCGAAATAATGGTCGAAGGATCTATTTTCCTGGTAAAAAACAAAAACGTACTTGATGTTCTGGCGTAACAGGGACAGTAGCGTTTCAGGGGAAAGCGCCGGCTCTTTGCTTGGCGCAATGTAATACTGCTTAATTAATTGCTGGTTGTCGGCTGGAAGGCCAGTTCGCGACCACGCCGGTGCCGTCAAGCATAGCGAAAGTGAAATCGCCGTAGCCTTTCGCAGCAAGTCTGTTGCTAGTTTGCTCACAACAAATTCTCCTTAGACCCCGCTCTACGAAGCAGGACTCTCATTAGAATCCCACTACCACACCATTCGCTTAGTGACAACTCTATGAATCAAGTACCCCTGGTACTCAAGTAAAACGACGAGTATTGCACTTAGTAAGTGGGCGGACCATTTCAGTAAGTCCTAGTAAAGGCGAGAGATGTCTTCGCCCGCTGGCAGATCGTCGCCGCGCCATGCTGCGCATTACAACTTTCTGACAATCAGCCACCCACCCATTCCTGGGTAGTACGCTTGCGGCACTCACCAAATCCAGGCAATAAGGCTACTTAGCGTGCAACGGATGAGCAGCGAATGTATATAATCACTCTTTCGAATTCCGAGCATAATGTTTTTAGCCAAAATTAAAAGGAGCGGCCATGCTGCCTGAGTACATTTCCAAAGCTTCCCCAAATCCCATTGCCAATCGAGCGCCCTGGTACAAGAACACCGCGCCTACTTATGCGGGCGTTTTTTTATGGGTAGTGTTCTACCGTGAAATTGCGGCCGGAACACTTGATAAAACCGGTCCGGCGCTTTGCATCCTGGCGCTTCTCCTGGCCGGCCTGATCAGTTATGGACTGTTCTACTACATTCCAGCGCTGATCGGCATGCAAACCGGGTTTCCGCTCTATGTGATTGGCAGTTCCACCTTTGGCGCTAAGGGCGGCTACCTGATGCCGGGAATTCTGATGGGCGTATTACAAGTGGGATGGATGTCGGTGAATGCCTTCGTGGCAACCACCTTTATCCTGACTGCCTTCGGTTCTAAAGCTGGACCGGGGAGCATTCTCTTCGGAATCATCGCGGCCATCTGGTCGCTGGCGTTGGGCTATGTGGGCGCAAAGGGTATTCAATATGTCGGCCGATTTTCCCTCTATTTGAACGCGATACCGCTGCTGATGATTCTGATAGTGTTCTTCAAAAACGCAGGCGGCATTGGCCAATATGTTCCTCCAAATCCGAATCCTTACCTTGGTTTCGTGATGCTGATTCAGATTGTGGTGGGCTTCTTCGCAACGGCCGGTGCGGCGGGTGTGGATTTCGGAACCAACAGCCGTAATGAAAGCGACGTTCGGTGGGGCGGCCTGATCGGCATCCTGCTGGCGGTTTTGGTTGCAGGAGGCTTGCCGCTTTTGTCCGTGGCCGGTGCGCACGGCCTCTTCGGAGTGAAGGACTTTCACTTTGATTCGGCTATTGCGCAAACGGGCGGCTTTGCGGCGATCGCATTTTTCTTCTTCGCAGTCGCCTCCGTTGCGCCCATGTGTTTTTCCTCGTTCATAGCTGGCAATAGCCTGGCCACCATGATTCCCGGAGTGCCGAGATTGACTTCCACCATGGTGGGATCCGTTATCGCCGCAATATTGGCCATCACCGGACTGGCGGCGAATCTAGTGAATCTTTTCACCATTATTGGCGCGTCCTTCGGTCCCATTTGCGGCGCTATCGTGGCCGATTACCTCTTGAGCGGAAAGAAGTGGTCGGGTCCCAGAGAGGGCGTCAATATTGCAGGATACGGTGCCTGGGCCGTCGGTTTCGTCATCGGGATTCTGCCGTTTCTGCCAATCGGAGACGAGTTGAAGCCATACCTGCAACCCGCCGCCGTCTACAGCTTCGTGGCGGGATTTGTGGTTTATTTCATCCTCGCCAAGGCGGGTTTGCAATCCCGGCTCGTGTCAGACTCCGGTTCCATTGCCCCGCTCAAAACAGCGGTCAAAGCCTAGCCGGTTTTATGGATTCGAAACCGCTCAGCATGACACGACGGGAACTGGGGTTATCCGCCGCGGCAGCCGCCACTTTGGCCAACGCCCAGGTCACTACGGGAGTTACTTTGCAGGATGCACGGCTGGACCCGGTGGCTTGGACGCTAGCCAATTATCAAGAGGCTCCGCTTCAACTGACCTTTAGATCAAACAGCAAGGCCGAAGCGGAGGTGTGGCAGCAACAGTTAAGAGCGAAGCTAACCAGTCTCTTAGGCGGCTTTCCGTCTACCCGGTCGGCATTCAAAACACAGAGCCTGGAGACAAAGTCCCTTCCCGGTTACCAACGCGAGAAGTTCTTGTTTGAAAGCCGGCCTGGAGTGGCCGTTGTTGCCTATCTATTAACGCCAGCGGACAAAGGCAAACCGTATCCGACCATGGTCTGCATTCCCGGCCACGGGCGCGGTGTGGACGACATTGTGGGCCTGGACGAACAAGGCCGCGAGCGGAGCGGCAAACCGGGCTACCAGCACGATTTCGCCATTCAAATGGTGGAACACGGAGTAGCTGCGCTGGCCATTGAGCCATTAGCTTTCGGTTATCGCCGGGATGCGCGCACGGTCGCACGAGGTAGAGATATCACCGCGTGTGAGCCTGCCGCGGGCTCTGCTCTGTTGATGGGCCAAACCATGCTCGGCTGGCGCGTCTGGGATGTGATGCGGGCCATCGACTGGATTGGCGACCGCCCGGATCTGGACTCTACTCGCGTGGGATGCATGGGCATATCCGGCGGAGGTACGTGCACACAGTTCGCCGCCGCGCTGGATACTCGCATCAAGGTCGCTTTCGTGAGCGGCTACCTCAATACATTCCGCGATAGCATCATGAGTCTTTCGCACTGTATCGACAACTATGTGCCGGGAATTCTGAACTGGGCCGAAAATTACGATGTCGCGAGTCTGGTGGCCCCCCGGCCTTTCTTTTCCGAAGGTGGCGACCGCGACCCGATTTTCCCGGTGCATGCCACGCGCGCCTCCTTCGCGAAGGTCAAGCATACCTACGAAGTGTTCGGCTTCCCCGAACGCGCTCAGCAACAAATATTCTCTGGCGAACACGAATTCAACGGCGAACGCGGGATCCCTTTTGTTGTGAGCGCCCTCGGAGCAGCTTAGGCCTGCTTACGTCTTGAGATGAAGCGTAATCGGCCGAGCGCCGCGAACGCTAATCCGACTATCAATAGAGAACCGGCGGCGGGCTCCGGTACTGTCGCGCCAACCCCAGGCTCGGTGCCCAGCGTCCCACCGGTATCAGGCTGCCCCGGCGTAAGTGCTACGGAGGTCAATAGCAGCGTAGGATCACCAACAATTGTTCCAGTAAAGTCCACGCTGAGTCCGGTGCCCCCCTCGCCGGATTCATAAGCTTCAATTGACGTGTTGCAGATGTTGCTGTTATGGCCGCAGATATTGATGTAGTCGGCATCACCTCCCAGACTTCCCGTTATGTTACTCGTGGTGGTGATGATGACCGAGTCGCTGCCAAGATAGTTTGCAGAACTCACGCTGTTGTCGTAGAAGCTCAGCGTAGCCCCAAAAATAATAGAGTTCAGTGCGCTGGTTCCATTCTCAAAGGTGATAGTCCCGACTGAGAATAGTGAATGCGGATCGCTTGGTATCCGATTACCAAAAAACTGAAGTTCACTGAAGGTGGTGAAGCCGGACGTTCCAGGGTCGTTTCCCCAGATGAGAGAGCTTCCGGTTAAATGTCCGGGAGCCGGATTGGTGCTGTTGTTGATGGAATACACGGCAGTGCTTGTGTTGTTAGCGATTGTTGACGTGCCTAGTAAGGGATCATTGACCACTTGACCGGAAAATATTGGATTGCTGAAGACGCCGATAATGGTTCCCTGAGCAACAGTCGCTTGACTGTGGGCGCAGAGTGAAAGTGTTGCCGCGGAGATGCAGATGAGTCTCCGGCAGCGCTTAACAGAATGAATAACGAAGTTCACGTTAAGTCCTCTTTTCGTGGGATAAGATAGTTGCCCACGCCGAAGATACCTTAACACTTCAATTTGTCTCTTTGATGACCTCTAAAAGCACGGCGGCAGGCAAATCACATTCCGAGAAACTTTTGCCGTTGTTCGGTTGACGGTACGGGGCATGCGGCAAATCGCCCCGCAATGCGAAACCGGTTCCTGGCAATGAAACTATAACCGGCATCTCTGATTGACCTGGGGACAGCGGCAAGCGCCCGGCCTGGCCACTTCCAACGGCCGCCCAGGATTACCAGCGAGGCTACAGTGACGTCCGAACGGCGCAAGAGCTTCTCCCCAGATGAATTCAGCCCAATCACCAGATAGACGCTATTTTCCTCAAGAAGTTTTTGCGCGAACAAACCGTGGCGGAGCAGAATCGCCTGGGCGAACTCCGACTGCTGAGGAGTAAATCGGAAGCGGTCGGCCTTATCATGCTTCAGCAACCACTGAACCGATCCATTGCAAAAACCACACAGACCGTCGTAGATCAGCAAGGCTGGCTGCTGGCGAATCGCTTCTTCTAACTGCATCTCCAACTCAAAAAACAAACAGCCCATCCCGGGATCACTTCCCCGGTATGGGCCGGTTGAATGTTAAGACTTATTTCTTTTTAGCGGCCTTCTTTTTAGAGGGTCTGGCGGCAACACCCTCGGCTGCGCGCTTATCAGCCCAGCGCTTCTTCAACGCTTCTTTAATTCTTTTAAGTCCTTCGGGACTCAGGCGGCGCTTGGAAGGAGTCGCGGTGGGGGCGCTGGCTGTCTTCTTAGGGGAAGCCGAGCTACCTCCGACCGGGTAATATTTGCCTTCCCGGCGGACGAGCTTCTTCTGAGCTACCAGGTAGCTCAAGGTGTTATAGATCAGGTTCTTGCTGCGCTTGATGTTCTTCGCGGTGAAAAATGCGTCAACATCTTTCGGGGTGGCTCCTGTACCGCCATGGGTCTTAACGATATCGGCCACAAGGCTGGTCTTATTTCCCTTGTAGTCGATCTCCGCCAGGCTGGGCAATGCAGAAGTGCCTGCCTCCTGCTCATTGTGAGCGGAAGCGTGATGATTAGCAACGGTCGCCGGTGCAGCCTCGCTTTCGGCTGACTCGATCTCTACGGGTGTTCCACCCTTGGATAGCTCCAGGTGAAGCACGTGATGGTAAGCAGCCAGCTCTGTCTTCTGTGCTTCGATAGAGTCTGTAAGTTCCTGGATTCGCTTTTCCAGAGATTTAGATAATTGGGACATATACGTTAGCTCTCGCTTCCTATCATAGACCTCCACTCAGTACGATGGCTTACTCATAGCCCCGATTAGCCTCAAGCTTGACTATCTCGTCGCAATCAATGACGATCACTAATACCGGATTCGTGACTACCCGGCATGACGTTAAGCCACTTCCGAGCAAGAGCTTGTAAGATATCTCCCATCGGCCCAAATCATTGTGTCTCAGACTATAATCACTCCTCGCCCCCTTGCTGGCTCCTCCAGGACACCCGCACGGCTATTGCCTATGCTCTTCGGATGCACGATTTTCACCAGTGCTTGTTTGTTATTCCTGGTCCAGCCCCTGATCTCCAAAATGATTCTTCCCTGGTTTGGAGGCTCCGCGGCCGTTTGGGTGACGGCCATGCTGTTCTTCCAGACATGCCTTCTGCTGGGGTATCTCTACGCTCATCTGCTGACGCGCCACACGCCGCCCAAAGCGCAGGTGGCGATACACGGGACCTTGCTGATCCTGGCGTTGTTTGTGCTGCCCCTGGCGCCTTCTGCTCGATGGATGACCAAACCCGGTGAGGATCCAACTCTCGCGGTCTTTGCCGTGTTGGGCTCCTGCGTTGGATTACCTTACCTGCTGCTGTCAGCTACCAGCCCTTTAATACAGAAGTGGTTTTCCTTGAGGAGCGAAGCATCACTGCCCTACCGGTACTTTGCCCTCTCTAATGCCGGCTCCTTACTGGCTCTCTTTGCGTTTCCCTTGCTTGTCGAACCCAGGCTTACCGGGCATCAGCAAAGCTATCTCTGGTCGGCGGGTTTTCTTCTTTTCGCTGTCTTATGTGGCGTCAGCGGATTGTTCCAGCTAAAAGACGGTGTGGCCGCCAAAGTCGTTGAAGACGATAAAGGGCGCTCAACTTTCGGAGTTACGAGTCTATGGATCGGGCTTGCGGCTTTTGCCTCAGCCCTGTTGCTGGCAGTCACGAATCTACTGACCCAGAACATTGCGCCCATGCCTTTGCTTTGGGTCTTGCCGCTAGGCGTCTATTTATTCACTTTTGTTCTTTGTTTCGACGGTACCTTCTGGTATCGGCGTTGGCTGTTTGTCCCGTTATTTCTCTTAGCACTCGGCTACATAGCGAAAACCACCCGGTCAGTGGAGGACGGCCAGCTCTTCAGGATTGTCCCGCTGCTGATTTGCTCCCTATTCGTCACTTGCATGACCTGTCATGGAGAGCTGGCTCGTTTAAAGCCGAAGGCCTCTCAACTAACATCGTTCTACATCTCTATGTCGTTTGGTGGGGCCTTAGGCGGCTTGGCCATCGCCATCCTGGCGCCCCACTTTTTCAATGCCAATTACGAGTACCCAATTGTACTTACGTCTTCCGCCCTCGTTGTCCTCTTAACCTTCTGGAGGGAGCGGCGGGACTGGTCGAATCAGCGTCTGGGCATGTCACTTTGGTTAGCCGCGGCCGCCTCCTGTGTCGTCCTCGGCATCTACTCGTTCAACCAATTGGATGCCGATCGAAGAGCTGCCAAGCTACTGGTGAGAAACTTCTACGGGCCGCTTCGCATTGATGAGTTGCAGGACGCTCAACATCGCTCGCTAAGACAGTTGAATCACGGCACCATCACCCACGGAACACAAATCCTGAACGAGGCATTTCGACGGAGTCCTACTACTTACTATGGCTGGAACTCCGGCATTGGCCTGACCTGGCGAATTTTGTCGCAAACCGGACCCATCAACATGGGCGTAATCGGCCTGGGCGCCGGTACGCTTGCCTGCTATGGAAGAGCGGGCGACCGGCTGCGCTTCTATGACATCAACCCGCTTGTAGTCGACATAGCCAGAAAACGGTTTACCTATATCTCCGATTCACCAGCTCACATTGAGATCTCGCTTGGCGATGCACGGCTCACTCTGGAGCAGCAATCCGAGAGATTCGACATTCTGGTGGTGGATGCATTCTCGGGCGATGCCATTCCCGTTCATTTAATGACAAAGGAAGCGTTCGGTGTTTACTGGAAGCATTTGAAAGCGGACGGTGTACTGGCGTTCCACGTATCGAACCGGTTCCTGGATCTGGCGCCCGTTGTCGCCGCAGTGGCGGATGGCTCCGGCAAACAAGTTCGGCTGGTAGATAATGACGACGATGACTTAGCCGGCGTTTATCAATCCAGCTACGTTTTGGTCACCAGTAAACCGGGCTTCTTCGGCAACCCGCTCATTGAAAAACAAGCTGCGCCCATTCCTCTGCCCAGGGACGCCAGGAGTTGGACAGACGATTACAGTAACCTGTGGAAAGCTTTGACGTTCGACGATTAGTGATCTGAATTTATGCGGCTGATTTTCGCCCTTCTCATGCTGTCCTCAACGTTACCTGCTGCTCCGGCTTTCACCGCCGGGAAGGCAACGGATCAGGGCGTGGAGGTTGTTCATCTCTCGGATTCTGATCGTAATGTGGTGGTTACGATAGTGCCCTCCCTAGGCAATCGAGCCTGCGAGTTGAAGGTAAAGGGCAAGAACCTTCTTTATTTTCCAACGACCCTAGCCGAGTTCAAGAAAAATGGCGGCAAGGGATTGAATGGCATTCCGTTTCTTGCTCCGTGGGGCAATCGGCTTGACGGGGGTGGCTTTTGGGCAAGCGAGCGATTCTATCGCTTTAACCCCAGCCTCGGCAACCTAAGTATGAATGCCGCCGGAATAGCAATCCATGGCATGTTGGCCTCTTCTTCCCTGTGGGAAGTTGTCAGCATCGGATCCAACCGGTCCTCCGCGCACGTGACCAGCCGGTTAGAGTTTTGGAAACATCCCGAGCTGATGGCGAATTGGCCCTTCGCTGAAGAGTATCTGATGACCTATACGTTGACACGGCAAGGTCTCGAAGTGGAGGTTTCCATTCACAACTTGAGTGCCGAAGCCATGCCCGTAGCCATCGGCTTCCATCCCTACTTTCAAATTCCGGACGTGCCCCGCTCCGAGTGCAGCACCCATATTCCCGCCCGGAAGCATGTCGAGACCAGTCCCGACCTTGTCGCTACCGGCGAATTCACGGATAGCCGGCTGCCGGAACAAGTGTCTTTGAAGGAGCACACCCTGGATGACGGGTTTACGGACCTGGTACGAGACGCCGCGGGGCGTGCGGTGTTTTCCTATGAACACAACCAGCAGAAAATTGAGGTTGCATTCGGGCCCAAATATAAAGCAGCGATCATTTACGCCCCGCCGGAGAAGGACTTCATTTGTTTTGAACCGATGGTAGCCATCACAAATGCTATTAATCTGGCGCATGCCGGGAAATACAGTGACCTGCAAATGCTGGCGCCGGGAGCGTTTTGGCAGGAAAGCTTTTCCGTGGCGTTCAGTGGCTTCTAGGTTGGCGCGCTAGAGCAGGGGCGCGCTAGACTGCGGAAATGAGTACCGATCAGGACAAACTGCTGCGTGAGGAACTGTCACTCGCCCTGCGCGGGAACCGCTCACACATTGATTTCACTTCTGCTGTCAGCGATTTCCCTAAGGAACTGGCTGGGACCAAACCAAAGGACGCGCCGCACACCGCGTGGCAATTAATCGAACACTTGCGGATAGCACAGAACGACATCCTGGAATTCTCCCGCAATCCGAACCATAAATCTCCATCCTGGCCCGAGGGTTATTGGCCTAAAAGTGAAGCTCCTGGCTCGACGCAGGAATGGGAGCAAAGTGTCGCCCACTTTGAAGAAGATTTGCGCCAGATGGCGGAGCTCATCATGGACCCACGGAATGACCTTTTCAAAGCGATTGACGGCGGGTCAGGACAAACACTCTTGCGAGAGGCCATTGTCTTAGGCAATCACAACTCCTACCACTTGGGGCAGCTTGTCTACCTTAAGCGCCAGCTTCTGGACGAGGGCGGTCACTGAAGTCCGTTTTGATGGCTTTGGCGTTTTGGTGCTTACTGTCTGCCCGGTTTGCCAGGGCTGACGACTTGCTGGTTCACCTTAATGCGCAAGCCCTGAGCCAAACTCCCACCGTTTCGTTGAGTCCTTCCGGCAAATTCGTCGCCATCCAGGACAGCCGGGGATCTCTGTGGCTCTTGGAACCAGCCAAGCGCTCAAAGAAGCGCTTGAGCCGCTCGACACACTTTCTCAGCTCCAGTGAATTGGTGCTGCGCTGGGCTCTGAACGACCACGTCCTGCTTGTGACACGCCACGGTTTGCTCTCCATGTACTCCGCGCCGGGCGGCAAAGAACAGAGCTCCCCGGCTGGAGCAGAGCCGTTATCATTCGCGCAACTGTCTCCCGACGGAAAATATTTGTCCTTTGTCCGCGATCACAACTTGTGGCTCATTCCCACGGTCGGCGGGAGGCTCAGAGCGCTGTCCAGCAATGGCAACGCGAATCTGCTGATCGGTGAACCTGATCCTTTGTATGCGTACGAATTCGGCGTGGAAGAACACTACTGGTGGGCGCCGGATTCCTCCGCAATCGCATTCATCGAAACAGAATTCCAAAATGCAGATCATTACCCGCTCCCCGGACATCAGCTTCCTGCTCTTCGGCTAAACACAATAAATGTCAATTCGGGTGCGCTGATTAACGTCTATGGGTCGAGTGAAGAATATCCCTACCTGCTTCGTGTCGCTTGGCATCCTGACAGCAGGCATTTGGCCTATTACCGCATGAATCGTCTCCAGAATGAGGCGGAGCTCACCTTTTGGGGCGAAGAGGGCCAGCGGAAAGTTCTCACTGATCATGACGCTTACTGGGTGAATATCACTGACGCTCCGCTATTTGTCGGCGATGGAACGAGCCTTGTGGCGACGAGTGAACGGTCGGGGGAGCGTCGGGCTTACCTGTGTAACATCGAGGACCAGAGCGTAACGCAATTTAGTCCTGCCGGTCTGGATGTCTACAAGCTATTTCGCGCGGAGGATAGCCGGCACGGAGTCTATGTCGAAGGGGTTACGGGAGACAAGCAGGATCTGCATCTGTTCCGCTTAAGCTTCGATGGCGAGTCTTCTAAACAACTGACGATCAAGCCAGGTTGGCATCAGGTCAATGTCGGCTCAAGAGGCAATTATTATGTGGATACATTTTCCAGCGCAGTTGAGCCTCCTTCAATCTGGTGGCATAGCGAAACTGGTTCTGTAACTGAGCTGTCACCTCCCGACAAAGCGCTGGAACCGGCACCAAACAATTTCATTCCCATCAAAACTCATGACAATGTTCTGCTGCCTGCGCGTTTGTTTCGACCGCGAGATTTTGATAGCGGTAAAAAGTATCCGCTGATCATTTACACCTTCTCAGGACCTCGCGACAGAGTGGTCAGGAATAGCTGGGATGGCTGGCAAATGGCATGGAATCGGTATCTGGTTGCCAAAGGATATCTGGTTCTTGCGGTGGATCTTCGGGGATCCGCAGGTTACGGGCACTTATATGAGGAGTACATTCACTACCGGTTTGGAGCACAGGAGACCGTTGACTTGCGCGAAGTGGTCAGCTTTCTGGGCCGTCAGAGTTATGTGGATTCGAACCGTCTGGGCATCTGGGGCTGCGATTACGGAGGACATACCGTTGTCCATGCCATGCTCGAGTTTCCGCATGGCCTGAAGGCAGGATACGCAGATTCTCCCATCACTGATTGGAAGCAATATGACGCTTACTTCACAGAACGTTATTTAGGTCTGCCGAACGGGAAGCGAGTGGAGTACGACGATTCCTCACCACTGGAAAGCGCGCGCCGGATAACGGGCGAACTCCTGGTAGCAACGAGCCGTGACAACCCGGTTATCCGTCGAGAGCAGATGACCGAGCTACAAACAAAGATGAATGAAGTGAAGGGTCGCTCTGTTGCATCGAAACTTCACGTCATAGATGAACCGGACGCCGATTATCGTCAGAATCCTGAACAATTAGCCAGGCTTTTGGAGTCGATATTGAGTTTATTTGATCAAATGCAATAACTCGGATAATGTAATTGAAATAGTGTCATTACTCTACATCTGTAAATACAGCATCCGTTCAGCCTAATCTTCCGTATTAATCTGTGAAAATAAAGGTTACACTTGCGCCAAAGCCGGCCTTTGGTTTTCCCCAATATTACCCATTAATGAACGTACCCAAATCCTGCTTATGGCGGCTCGCGATCCTGGCATCCGCTTTCAGCTATGGTCTAGCAGCGCAGACTAATGTCTTAACCCAGCACAATGACATAGGTCGTACAGGCCAGAACCTAACAGAGACTATCCTCACTCCGGCCAATGTAAGCTCAGGCGGATTCGGAAAGCTGTACTCGATTCCTTTGGACGGCCAGGCATATGCGCAGCCTCTTTACCTCTCTAAGGTGAAGATTGGGTCCACGAACCACAGCGTTGTCTTTGTCGCCACTGAGCATGACAGCGTCTATGCGTTCGACGCCAACACTTCGGGTGCGGTCTTATGGCATGCCAGCTTGTTAGATTCCGCCCACGGTGCGGCAGCGGCTGCAACCACCGACCCTGAAACTGACACAGGCTGCGACGATGTGGGCGGCCCCGAGTACGGCATCATGAGTACTCCCGTCATGGATGCGAAGACGCAAACCCTCTATGTTGTCTCGCTCACCTACGAAAACAATTACCCGGTGCAACGATTACACGCCCTCGACGCGGCCAGCGGCGCTGAAAAGTTCGGCGGGCCAATCACGATACAAGCGACTGTTCGGGGTACAGGCGCAGGTAGCTCCAATGGCTACATCTCGTTTGATCCAAAGTGGAGCAACCAGCGTCCCGGCTTGTTACTGTTGAACGGCGTCGTTTACATTTCCTGGGCGGCGCACTGTGACGACAGTCCCTGGCATGGCTGGATCATGGGCTACGACGCCGCCACGCTGGCTCAAACCACTGCATTCTCCACCACTCCGAACGGCATGGCGGGAGGTCTCTGGATGTCTGGAGCCGGCTTGTCAGCAGACAACGTGGGCGACTCTGCCCCCAGGATGTTTGTACCTACGGGTAACGGAACGTTCGACTCTAACGGAGATTACGGCCAGAGCATCCTACGCCTAAATCTTCTGAATGGTATTCAAGTGGCGGATTCGTTCACGCCCTTCAACCAGGAATCGATGAACAATCTGGACGCGGATCTGGGCGCCGGTGGTGTGCTCATCTTACCCGACAACTTGCCAGGGTCTCTCTATCCTCATCTGGCCCTGCAACTGGGAAAGCCGCCCATCTTCTCCGACCCAATTGCAACCATGTATATCCTCGACCGGGACAACCTCGGCGGGCATAGCTCCATTGGAAACAATGTGCTGGCTCAAGTAGGATCTCTTCCGGGTCTCTGGGGTACTCCGACGTACTGGAATAACAATATTTACTTTTGGGGCTATGACGACGCGCTTCGCCAGTACCATTTGACTTTCAATAATGGAAAACCGCAGGTCAGGCTGACGGCAACGTCCGTCGATAATGAGTACAGTCCGGGAAATACAAGATACTTTCTGGGTAGCACATCCTCGGTTTCTGCGAATGGCAATTTGAACGGAATCGTATGGACAGATGATTGGGTCGATGCGGATCAGACCAGTTCACAAACCCAGGTATTGTATGCCCATGATGCCAACGATGTAGCAAAAACGCTTTGGAGCAGTCAGCAAAACGCCGCTCGTGACTCAGCGGGGTACGCGCAGAAGTGGGCAGTGCCCACCATTGCGGATGGCAAAGTATTCCTTGCCGGCTATAACCAACTTAACGTCTACGGCCTCTACCCGGCGAATCAATCAAGCTCCGGTCTGCTGTACATGCCGGCAACTCCCTGCCGCGTGGCCGACACTCGGAATAGCGACGGTGACTTCGGAGGCCCTCTCCTGGCAGCTGGCACTGTACGTACTTTCCTGATTCCGAATAGCAACTGCGGAATCCCGTCTTCGGCGCGTGCTTTTTCGCTGAATGTCACGGTGGTCCCATCCACTCAACTCGGCTACCTTCAAATCTGGCCCGACGGACAGTCGCAGCCAAGCACGTCCCTGCTCAACTCAAGCGATGGCCGCGTCAAGTCAAATGCGGTAATCATTGCCGCCGGCACAAACGGAGGTGTGGACCTGTTCGCCACAAACGACACGCAGGTGGTCATTGATGTAAATGGTTATTTTGTGCCGAACTCGAATACCTCCGCCCTGGCTTTTTACCCAATCAGTCCATGCAGAGCGCTCGATACCCGGATCAATGGTCAAGGCCCATCTCTGATGGCTGGCCAGGCCGGGAACTTTGCGGTCGGCAGCACATGCGGTCTTCCGGGCAACGCTCAGGCTTTCTCTTTGAACTTTACCGCTGTTCCTCAACAGGCGCCGCTGGGATATCTAACTGTCTGGCCTACGGGGGAAAACCAGCCAAACACCTCTATCTTAAATTCACCCAAAGGCGAAGTGGTTGCGAACGCCGCCATTATCCAGGCCGGCCAAAATGGAAATATTTCCGTTTTTGCGACGAACGACACAGACTTAGTGATAGATGTGAACGGGTACTTCGCACCAGTCTCGTCTGGCGGGTTATCCCTCTACACGGTGAATCCATGCCGTGCGCAGGACACTCGCATCGATGGAGCTGGCGCTCCACAATCGGGCATCCTGGCCATTCCCATAGCTGGATCAGCCTGCGCACCTCCAGCGAGTGCGCAAGCTTACGTCTTGAATGCCACAGTTGTACCCTCGCCTGCGTTGAGTTACCTGACGTTGTGGCCGAACGGATTTTCATTGCCCAGGTTTTCCATCCTGAACTCCGACGATGGCGTCATCACGTCAAACATGGCGATTGTGGGCTCCACAAACGGCAATATCGATGCCTTCTTGACGGACCCATCACAACTGATACTGGACCTGAACGGCTATTTCGCTCCCTGATGACGCCACATTCAGTGCTGTGACTTACGATAGCGATCGACGGCCAGGTCATGCTCGGCCAGCGTGCTCGAGAAATGATGTGAGCCTGAGCCGTCGCCCTTCGCAACAAAGTACAGCGCGTCAGTGTTAGCTGGCTCCATCGCCGCCTTCAAGGACTGCGCTCCCGGATTGGCGATAGGCCCGGGTGGCAAGCCGGCGTGCGCGTAAGTGTTGTAGGCGTTCGAACTGGCCAGGTCTGATCTGTGAATTGCTCCCCGGTAGCGGTTCTCTAGAAGCGCGGCATACACCGTAGTCGGATCACATTGCAGGGGCATTCTCAAGTTCAAGCGATTCGTAAAGACGCCCGCCACCAGCGGACGCTCCTGCGGAACGGCCGTTTCCTTCTCCACCAGCGATGCCAGGACCACAGTCCGGTGTACGTTGCCATCTGTCCCGGCGAGTGAGCTCCACTGGCGTCGAAACTCCTGGATCATCATGCGGCAGAGGCCCTTCGCGGTTGTTGAGTGCGTCACTCGATAGGTGGACGGAAACAGATACCCTTCGAGAGAGGGCGCCAGCGCATCCAGATCATGCACTAGGGATGGATTTCTGGCGGCCGCCAGAAACGCGGCCGAATCCATCATGCCGCTCTTCTCCAGCAAGGCAGCGATGTCGAAAATGTTACTGCCCTCAGGCACCGTCACTTCCTGGTAGTAGATCTGCCCCAATCGAATCTTATTGAAGACATCCCAGGCACTAAGCGTTCCGGAAAATTCATATTCGCCCGCTTCGAGCCGCGCGCGGGGATTCAAGGCCCGCATGGCGAAGATGGACCACGGCGAACGCACCACACCGGCACGCGCCAGTTGTTCGGCAATCTCGCGCGTGCCGGTACCGCGGTTAATTTCAACAAAGCGGCTCTGTGGAATCGTTACTGGCCTCAGCAGCCAGTACAAGGCAGCGCCACCTGCTGCGATTGTGATTAAGGCGATGCTCAAAACGGAAACGATGAATTTGCGCATGCTAAGCCTGAAGAGCTTGAAAACTAAGGTAACTTTCCAGCAGCAGAATCGCCGACATCTGGTCGACAGCCTGCTTGCGCTGTTCCAGCGTCGCGCCGCTATCGCGCATCAGGCGCTGAGCTTCGGCTGTCGTCAGCCGTTCGTCCCAATAAACCACCGGCAAGTGCAGATATTCGCCAAGTCGTTCCGCAAATTCGCGCGTGTATTCGCTTTGCCGGCTCTCATCGCCGCTCATGTGCAAAGGACGGCCAATCAAGAGCGTTGTTACGCCTCGCTCGTCAGCCAAAGCCTTCAGGTGAGCTAAGTCTGCACGGATTCGCGTCCTATGCAACGTGGGGAGCCCAATCGGCGTCAACCCCAATGAATCACTCACGGCCAACCCGATGCGTTTCTTGCCCACGTCCAGCGCCAGTATTCGCGGTTTTGCAACAGATTCGTTGGAAACAGACGAGGCAGCGTTGTCCAAATTGAATTATAGGGTGAAGGGCCAGGAGCCTTGTACGTGCTAAATTCAAGTGACCGGGACGGCTTCATTTGGCGATTTTAAGTCCTGCGATTCCCACCCAAAAGTCCGCTCAGTTAGGCATAGCCGTCATTGCGCTGGCGTCGCTGATCGCACTCCTTTACTATGGACGTGACTTTTTTATCACGCTCATTATTTCCGCCGTCTTCGCATTTATTTTGGACCCCGTGGTTCAGGTAGTCATGAAGCTGCGTCTCCCCCGCGCGTTTTCCAGTTTCATTGTCATTGCCATTACCCTCACTCTGGTCTACCTGCTCGGGCTGGTGGCTTGGTCGCAACTGCAGTCCATCCGCGCTGACCTGCCCACATACAGTTCGCGGGTTAGCGAGATTGTCACCAAAGCGAATGACCGGCTGACTGACATGGAGACCAAAGCCATAGCCGTGGTTGTGCCGAAGAACTTCCGCCAGCAGGAAGAACAGATTCAACAAAGGCCGGTGGAAGCGATGAAGGCGCGCCGCCGCCGGGCAGCGTTAGAGAAAGAAACCACACCGCCCGTGCCTCCGGCCATTCAGGAAGTCCGGATCCACAACGATCCTAAGCCGCCGCTGAGCGCTATCTTTCTGTATGCGTCGCAATACTTTCATCTTGCGGTCATGGCCTCATTCGTGCCCTTCCTGGTCTACTTCATGCTGAGCTGGCGTGATCACATGGGGGAGACCTTCCTTGGCTTGTTCAAGGGCGAGGATCGTTATGTTGTCGGCCAAAGCTGGCATGCCATTGGAGAGGCTACTCGCGCCTACGTGCTGGGGAATTTCTTTCTCTGGATATTCGTGGGCAGCGTCAGCGCAATCGCATTCTTCTTCCTGGAAGTGCCCTATTGGCCCCTCATTGGACCACTCAGCGGATTTCTCAGCCTGGTTCCCTATATAGGTCTGCCGTTGTCGGTGCTTCCGCCCGTGATGGCGGCCCTGGCCATCCCCAACAAGTTCAAGATTGTGGTCGCGGTACTGATCTTCACAGCGGGCCTGCACGTAATTACCATGAATTTCCTCTACGCGAAGGTCATCGGCAAGCGTGTGCGGCTGAATCCCCTGGCTGTGACCGTGGCGCTGATGTTCTGGGGAATGTTGTGGGGGAGCGTGGGCCTGCTACTGGCTGTCCCGCTGGTGGCTGCTATGAAGGCAGTTTTCGATAACGTGGAATCGCTGCAACGCGTGGGCCGAATTCTAGGCGATTAGGGCAGCCGCACGTCCTGCGTGCGGCCCTTCCATTCCCCGCCCCGCCCACTCCAATAACGAATAGCCGAATGGACCGTGGCGCCGAGATAGAAACACGCAGTCAGCGGGAGAGCCAGACTCCACAAAGGATTCAGTTTGTAGAAGCGCACCATGGGCAGGTAACAAATCATCATGATCAGCCACGCGCCCATTGCCACATAATGCCCGCTGATGCCCAACGCGGCGGGAACCAGGTAAGTCAAAATCAATCCGATAACAGCGCCTGCCAGCAGCAGGATCGAATGTTCTAACTGGCGAAAAGCGCTCCGCGAAATCATGCTGCCGATATCCCGCCATCCGAGGTAAGGCCGAATACTTCGGGTGCCCGCTGTCAAGCCAAGCCAGAGCCGGCCGCCGTTGCCCTTCACTGCTTTGGCTAACGAACAGTCGTCAATGACTTCGCTTCGAATTGCAGCCAATCCGCCAATGCCGGCTAGCGCTTCAGGACGAACCAGCACGCATCCCCCAGCCGCTCCGGCCACTTTGGAGCGCGCCGACGCAATCCATTTCGGTGGATAAAGCTTAAAGAAGAAAAACACAAAAGCCGGTATGGTGAACTTCTCCGCCAGGGATTGGCAGTGCAGCTTAACCATGTGCGAAGCCAGGTCCAAATTCTGTGATTGCGCGATGCCTACCAGCGAGGCGACGTTGTCCAGATCATGCTGAATGTCAGCATCGGTGAACAGCAGAAAGTCGGGTTTCAGCTTTGCAGCTTCAGACAAGCCTTGTTGCATGGCCCATAGCTTTCCCGTCCAGCCCGCCTCAAGCGGCGCTCCCTGAATGACGCGGACGCCCTTTGAGCGCGCAACGTCCCCCGTGCCGTCCGCACTGTCGTCATCCACGACAATAATCTGTAAATCGCCGTCGAAGTGCTGATTCAACAACGAGTCAAGAGCCACGCCGATGACGCCCGCTTCATCCCGGGCCGGAACTATCGCGACTACCTGGCAGTGCCGAAGCGGTCTCATTCCGGCGCTAGCCAGCATTCTGGAAACCCGCCAGAACCCGCCGCGGCCCAACAACAAGACCAACCAGATCAGAAGCGAAAGAGACGCCAGGATGGTTGTGAACAAGGCTAAGCCGGTTGTTGCTGCGTCATGCAGTGGAGCGTACCCAGACCCAACACCAAATCCGTGGCCGCAATCCCTACCACCTTACGCGCCGGGAAAAGCTCAGCCAGCTTAGTCAAGGCTACCCGGTCATTAGCATCATTGAACGTGGGCGCCAGCACCAGGTGGTTGGCCACATAGAAGTTGGCGTAGCTGGCCGGAAGCCGCTGCCCATCGAAATAGACCGGCTCCGGCATCGGCAAGGTTTCCACGCGAAACGGTTGCCCATCCTGGTCACGCATCTCCTTCAACAGCGCCAGATTCTCGGCTAGCGGAGCATAATTACTGTCGGACTTGTCCTCGGTGGAAGCAATGACAATGGTCCAGGCGTCTGTGAATCGCGCCAGATCGTCCACATGTCCGTGCGTGTCATCGCCCGCAATTCCGTTTCGTAGCCACAGCGTGTTTCGCGCGCCCAGGTAGCGGGCGAAAATCTGCTCAATATCTTCCCTGAGCAACTTGGGATTCCGTGCCTGAATCTCGCTCAACAGGCATTCCTCGGTGGTAAGAATGGAGCCCGCGCCATTCACATCAATGCTGCCGCCTTCCATCACCACTCGTTCGCCTCTGCACATCGGAGTCCACATAGGCAGGCTCAAATCGCGAGCCAACTTCTCCGTAATGGCATCGTCTTTTTCGGAGTTCGGATACTTCGCCCAGCCGTTAAATCGCCAGTTGAGAACACCTCGCAGGCCTGCCTGATTGCGCACAAAGATCGGGCAGAAATCGCGCGTCCAGCTTCGGTCTGTGGCATGCCCGAAGAACTCCACAGCAGACATCTGCGCTCCGGCTTTCTTCAAAGCGCGCTTTGCCTTCAGTTCCAGATCCTCGTTCTGCACCAGAATGCGGACCTTCTCCAGCCTGGAAAGATGCCGAACAATTTCTGCGTAGACCCACTGTATAGGCGCGAACTTTCCAGGCCAATCAGATGTTTCATGGGGCCACGCAAGCCACGTCGCCTCATGCGTTTCCCACTCCGCCGGCATCCGAAAACCTGCGTCGGCGGGACTTATTTCCAATTCCGACATGTGCGTTTACGCCAGCCAGCGCTGCGTGATCGGACCATAGGCATCAATGCGCCGATCACGGAAGAATGGCCAGTTGCGCCTGACTTCATCCATGTTCTTTGGATCGCACTCGGCAATCAGAACAGTCTCTTCGGTGGCGGAAGCCTGTTGAATGACCCGGCCAAATGGGTCAGACACAAACGAGTTCCCCCAGAACTCCAAACCAGCTTCCGCAGGACCTTCGAAACCGGTACGATTCACGGCGGCTACGAACACTCCGTTCGCAATCGCGTGGGCGCGTTGCATAGTGCGCCAGGCGTCGAGTTGCGCTTCGCCGAACTCTGCTTTCTCACTTGGGTGCCAGCCAATCGCCGTTGGGTAAAAGAGTACGTTCGCGCCTTGCAAACTGGTGATTCGGGCGCCTTCCGGATACCACTGATCCCAGCAGACCAATACGCCGATACGGGAGAAGCGAGTCTCGAAGTTCTTAAACCCGAGGTCGCCCGGTGTGAAGTAAAACTTTTCGTAATAAAGCGGATCATCCGGAATGTGCATCTTCCGGTACGTCCCAAGCAAAGATCCGTCTGCGTCTATGATGGCCGCGGTGTTGTGATACAAACCTTGCGCACGCTTTTCGAAGAGAGACGCCACCACGGAAACCTGCAATTCCTTCGCAACCGCGCCGATTGCTTCTGTAGAAGGGCCAGGGATACACTCCGCCAGATCGAACAGTTCAGCTTTCTCTTCGCGGCAAAAATACTGATTGCGAAATAGCTCCGGCAAGCAGACAATCTCCGCGCCTTTTGCTGCCGCATTCCGAATGCCCTGAATAGCTTTGTTTAGGTTTTCGTCTGAATTCAAGCTGCAACTCATTTGCACGAGGCCCAGATTGAACTTGCTGTCGCGCTTAGCCGATGGTGAAAAACTGCTCATCAATTAGTCCCTTCTTCCAGTCCAAACTGATTCGATGATTCTGCACGCTCTTGAGCTACATGTAAATGCCGCCGTTGACATCCAGCACATGGCCTGTAATAAACGCGGCATCGTCGCTGACCAGAAATTTCACCGCTGCCGCAATCTCTTCTGATTTGCCCATACGCCTTAGCGGAGTGGCCTCAATCATCTTCTGCTTCAGTTCTTCGCTCAAAGCGTGCGTCATATCGGTTTCAATGAATCCCGGCGCCACCGCATTCACGGTGATGCCGCGGCTGCCCACTTCCTGCGCCAGCGATTTTGTCAACCCGATCAGACCCGCCTTTGATGCCACGTAGTTTGCCTGGCCTGGATTCCCTTTCTCGCCCACCACGGAGGAAATATTCACAATCCGTCCCCAGCGCTCACGCATCATGCTCTGTAGAACTTCTTGGACCGCATAGAATGATCCGCTCAAGTTCGTTTGGATGACCGCTTCCCAGTCTTGCTGCTTCATTCTCACTGCCAGTTGATCCTTCGTGATGCCGCCATTGTTCACCAGAATGTCAATCCTGCCGAACTCCTTCGCCGCTTTGCCGATAGCCGTCTTGATGGATTCGCGCTGCATGAGATCCATCTCCACCACAAAAGCCTCGCCGCCATTGGCGCGAATCTCGCTTGCCACTTCCTCCAGCTTTTCAGCGGTTCGGGCAGCTAGTACAAGCCTGTTCCCTGCCCCCGCCAGAGCCATCGCGCATGCCCTTCCAATGCCCCGGCTTGCCCCTGTCACCAATGCTGTTCTGCCGCTCATAATTCCCTCTCATGATAATGGGTGTATTAACTAATGCCATTCGCTGATCTGCGCGACTTCATCCGCGCCCTGGAAAAAAATGGTGAACTCACGCGTATTCCTTTCGAGGTTGATCCCTACCTGGAAATCACCGACTTCGCCGACCGCGCCGTAAAGCAAGGCGGCCCCGCTCTGCTGTTTGAGAACCCTAAGGGGTCGCGAGTGCCGCTGCTCATCAATGCGTTTGCCAGTATGAAACGCATGGAGATGGCGCTGGGCGTCGGCAACATAGACGACATCGCCTTGCGCATTGCGGGCTTTCTGGAAATGCAAAAGCCCGAGGGTCTGCTCGACAAGCTCAAAATGATTCCTAAGCTGGGCGAGATCAGTGCGGCGTTTCCCAAAACCGTCTCATCGGGTCCTTGCAAGGAGGTGATTCGGCGAAAAGATTTCACGCTGGATGAGTTCCCGATCCTGCATTGCTGGCCTGGTGACGGAGGCCGCTTCATTACCTTGCCCATGGTCTTTTCGAAAGATCCCAAAACAGGAAAACGCAACTGCGGCATGTATCGCATGCAGGTCTACGACGGCCAAACCACCGGCATGCACTGGCAGAAACATAAACAAGGCGCTGATCATTACCGGCGTCTTGCTGCAGAAGGTAAGCAAACGCGCATGCCGATCGCCGTCGCCATTGGGGCGGATCCAGCGGCAATCTTTGGCGCCATTTTGCCGCTGCCGCCGAGCATAGACGAAATGTTGTTTGCGGGTTTTCTGCGCGGTAAGCCGGTGGAGATGGTGAAGTGCGAAACCTCCGATATCGACGTTCCTGCCAATGCCGAAATCGTTCTGGAAGGTTATCTCAATCTCGGCGAACTTCGCCGTGAAGGACCGTTCGGAGATCACACCGGCTTCTATTCGCTTGATGATGACTACCCGGTGTTCCACATCGAGTGCATCACTCATCGAAAAAAACCCATCTATTCGGCCACCATTGTCGGCCCCCCGCCGATGGAAGACTTCTACATGGGCAAAGCTATTGAACGCATTTTCCTTCCCCTCATGAAAATGCAACTGCCCGAAGTGCGCGATATTTGCATGCCTGCCGAAGGCGTTTTTCATAATCTGATTCTGGTTTCCATCCGCAAAACCTATCCGGGCCACGCACGCAAAGTGATGCATGCCATCTGGGGGTTGGGTCAAGCGATGTTCAGCAAATGCATTGTGGTGGTGGATGAAGATGTGGACGTGCAGAATGTAGCGGAAGTCGCCTGGAAGGCTTTGAATAACATCGATCCGCAGCGCGACATCGAATTCTGCCTGGGCCCGGTTGACTCACTCGACCACGCCAGCAGGCTTCCCAACTATGGTTCCAAGATGGGCGTAGACGCCACCACCAAGCTCCCCTCGGAAGGCTTTACGCGTCGCTGGCCCAACGCCATCAAGATGTCTCCGGAAGTAGTCTCGAAAGTGGACTCGCTCTGGAAGCAAGCCGGCTTCAAGTAAGGCCCGGCTTCAGGAAAGCATGGACCGGCTGCCATTCAAAGCTACTGCGGGCGCAGCAACCTACTCGGACCTGCGCCTGCCGGTGAGCATCCTGCTGGACAACGTCCGCAGTATGTATAACGTCGGCTCGTTCTTTAGAACGGCTGACGGCGCGGGCATCGAACGGCTTCTTTTGAGCGGCATCACCGCAAGGCCGCCGAAAAGCGCCATTTCCAAGACAGCGTTGGGAGCGGATGAACGGGTGGCCTGGCAATCCGTAGACGACGTCATTGCTACCGTCACAAATCTTCGAAGTCAAGGCTATGAAATCGCCGCCATTGAGACCAGCGATCGCGCCGTCGATATTTTTGATTGGCAGCCGCGCTTCCCCGTCTGCGTACTATTCGGCCACGAGGTAGACGGCTTATCCGCTGCGCTACTGAATGCCTGCGATACTCACGTTCGCTTGCCGATGCTCGGATTGAAACACTCGCTGAATGTATCCTGCGCCGGCGCCATTGTCATGTACGAACTGCTGCGCAAGTACCGTGCCTTGCACGTGTAGCTACACAATATGACGCCACTGACGGCCATCGCGCTCCAGTAACTCATCTGCCGTAACAGGCCCTTCACTACCGGCGCGATAATTCGGAAAGTCGCTCGCCGTATTGTCAGACCAATAATCCAGTATCGGCTGAACCGCCGCCCAGCCGGATTCGATGTTGTCTGCTCGCTGAAAGAGCGTGGCGTCGCCAATCATGACGTCGTAGATCAAAGTCTCGTAGCCGGTGGCCGGAGCCGTGCCAAAGTAATCTTCATATTTGAAGTCCATACGCACGTCGCCGATTTGCATCGTGGGCCCGGGAACCTTCGCGCCAAACTCGAGCGCCATTCCTTCATCCGGCTGGATACGCAGTAAAAGCCAGTTCGGTGTCGGCCGGCGAACGTTCGCGTCGCGTAACAGCATGGATGGCGGCTCTTTGAAACGAATAGAGATGGATGTCTTCCTAACTCGCATCCGCTTGCCGGTTCGGATATAAAACGGTACGCCAGCCCAGCGCCAATTATCGATGCTGAGTTTCACCGCCGCGTAGGTCTCTACCTCCGATTCGCTAGCCACGTCCTGCTCTTCACGGTATTCGGGAACATGTTTGTCCTTTATCCAACCCTGCCCGTACTGGCCGCGAACCGCGATCATCGGAACCTGGTCCACGCGCGCTACTCTGATCGCCTCAATCGCTTTCGCTTTCTCGGTTCTTACGGCATCCGCGTTGAATGAATTCGGCGCTTCCATAGCGGTCATAGCCACCAGTTGGAACACATGGTTCGGAACCATGTCGCGGAGCGCCCCGGTCTTTTCATAAAACTTGCCGCGCTTCTCCACGCCGACGGTTTCCGCAACCGTGATTTGAACGTGGTCAATCCGGTCGCGATTCCAGATCGGCTCAAACATCCCGTTGCCGAAGCGGAACATCATGATGTTCTGGACAGTTTCCTTGCCGAGAAAATGGTCGATCCGATAGATCTGCGTCTCGTCAATCACCTTCAAAATCTGGTGGTTCAAAGATCTCGCTGAAGCGAGATCATGCCCGAACGGCTTCTCCACAACAACGCGCCGCCAGTGGCCGTTTTCCTCGGTCATCAATCCGGCTTGCGCCAGATGCTCAATCGTGGTTCCGAAGAATCTGTCGGCAACTGCCAGGTAAAAGAGATAATTGCCGCCGCAGTTCTGGTTTTGATCAATTTCCGTCAGCTTTGCTTTCAAAGCCTGATAGGAATCCTGATTTGTCAAATCACCCTGAACATAAAAAAGCCTGTCCGTAATGGCCTTCCATGCATTGCCGTCAATCGTGTTCGGTTCGCTGCCCCCCTGCTGCTCAACGAATTGATTTAAAGATTCGCTCAGCTTGTCACGCCACGTACCGACGTCCTGTGCTGTCAAATCCACACCAACCAAAGCGAATTCCTTCGGCAGTAGATTGCCGCGCGAGAGGTTATAAAGTGAGGGAACTACCAGTCTTTTGGTCAGATCGCCAGCAGCGCCGAAAATCACAAGACAGCAAGGACCGGCCGGCTTTGCGCCGCTTTCTTTATCGTGAGGCATCGCTATATTCTCGCTTACGGAACCTGCCGCATGACGGCTTTTTTGTCAGCTTCTGTCAGTTCGTCATAGAGATGCGTGAAAGTGGCGTTCGTCCAACCGAAGCCAGCCTGGTTGGCGCTGTACCCGAAATGGATATTTTTAGCGACGTTTGAATCGCCCATCACCACGTCGTATTTCTCCACGATGATTCCGTCACGCTGGTAGGAGCGCCGCACGGTCCCCAGGAACTCCATCGAAATCCGTTCGGCCTCTTTGTTGTAGCCATAGCGGCGCAACCCATCGACGGCAATGAACTGTAGCGGCGCCCAGCCGAAGGGAGAATCCCATTGGTTTCCGCTATTGAAGGTGCTGGTCCGCAAACCGCCGCGGCGTTCGAACAAGGGAAGATTCTTCACGATGCGCGCAGCCTGTTCTTTGGTCGCGAAACCGGCCCAAAGCGGATAGAACGTTGTCAGGAACGGATAGTGACGGACTCGCTTCTCGGCGAAATCGTAATCATAGTAAAGGCCGTCCTTCTCGTCCCAAAGCAGCTTGTTGATTTGTTCGCCGCGTGCGGCTGCCAGTTGTCGCCATTTGTCGCCTTCGGCCTTCCTGCCCAACTCGTCCAGAATCTGACCGGTCTGTTGCTCCATGATGTAGAGCAGGCAATTCAACCCAACTGGATTGTAGTGAATGATGTCGATGTTAAAAGGACCGAACCGGTTTGAGGGATCGAAACCCGATTCGCGCATGGAGCGGTCGCCCTTATAGAAGAGCGGCGTTAACTGATCGGTCTTCTGATCAAAGTATTGACTGACGTCGTAGGCGTCGATCTTATGCGTCTTGAAGTACTGCTTAACAAGGTCGTAATGCGTACGCCCTAGTTCATCCTTCTCGGCCGAGAGAACTTCTGGCGCAGGCCCCTCGCCGAAATCCCAGAAACGAGAGAGATCAGTCTCTTTGATCTCATGCGGGCCAACAGTCCACAACTCGTGAGAGGCAACCACAGCGGGCAACGCATCGGACAGCCATTTCTTATCATGAGTCTTCGCATAGACGCCTAAGATCATTTGAGTCAGAAAGGGCGGCTGCGATCGCGTCAGATAGTATGTGCGGTTGGCGTTCAGGATCTTGCCGTAGTTCTTCACCTGGTAGATGAAATCATCCGCCATATCCTTGGCGAGATCAACTTCGCCATCCCGCAGCAAGCCCACCTGAATGAAGAAGCTATCCCAGCCATACATCTCGTTAAAGCGGCCCCCCGGCACCACGTAGGGCTTGGGCAGGTAGAGAAGTCCCTGCGCTTTCAGGTTGCTCAAATCCGCCGGCAAAGGCAGTATGTCAATGGTCTTGAACCCGCTTGCCGGCATCTCACGCTTAAGGGAATCCTCAATTTCCTGTGTCTTCGCGGTTCTTGGAACGTAAACGGGCCAGCGTCCATCGGGCTCAGGCTTAAACTTCGGGTCAGGAACGGCTTTGGCCAGATTCGCATTGGACCTGGTTAAGACGCTCCAGGTTTGTTTGATGTAGGTCAGTATGTCTGTCTGCGTCTGGGCGCCTAGCTGCAGACGCAACCAGCATAAGGAGCGCAACTACTCTTAAATTCACCATGTAAACCGAACCATTCTTTCCTGATACCCATTGCCTTCGGGGAACTCAACCTTCAATGTATTGCCATTCAGAACGGCGCCTTCCACTTTGACCTGTGGCCTGTGCAAACGCACGGGCAGCGTAACTGCTGTTCCGGCAGGCGAAGAAAGCGTGTAAGTTGCCGAATGGCTGGTCATGCTTTCGTTCACCACCTTTAACTGCGTGGTAACTGCTCCCTGCTGCGGCGCATCTGCCGGGATGCCTAATTCCACGGTTGGCAGCTCCCGGGTCATATTGTGAAGGCTTGCCGGCTTGTCCTTGCAGTTGACTCCATTTGACTCACCGGCGGTTACGCACAGGACTGAAGGCTTCTCTCCTCGCACCCGTACCAGCAACTGACCTCCCGATTTTTCAAGCTCAACGTCCACCAGTTCATCGCCAACGGATACGTGAGAGAGACGGGCATGGTCCCATTCAGCAGGCAGATTAGGTGTCACCTGCAGCGTTTTCGTCCCGGCGTTGGACTCAATGCCAAACAGCCCGCGTATAAGCGGCGTCAGCACCATGGCCGATGACCACAATTGGTGTGAACTGCTTCTTCCCAGCGGCTGATAAAACTCGCCCGACAGCAATTCCGTTACGGAACCCAGATCCTGATCCCAGGTGAGATTCAGGTTTTCCATCAAATGCGCATACGCCGAGAGCGGCCGCCCCGCACGATATTCCGCCAGTGAAACCCAGCCGGTAAACAACGGCCAGATAGAGCCCTGGTGATAACTAATTGGGTCGAAAAAAGAGGTCTTGGGGCTGATATCACGGGTGCCCCAATCGGTAGAGAACTCGTCGGACGCCCAGCGCGACAGCATAGCTCCAGGCTTCTTCAACCCAAACGTCCCATCCCACCAAGCAACGGCGGGATAGATGCTGGCGGTTGTGTCCAGCTTCCCGTTATCCATACTGAAGGCGTAAAAATCGGTTTGGGGATCGTAGTAATCGGCTTCAATCAGATTCGCAACCTTGGCTGATTTCTCATGCGCGGTAGTGGACATTTCCGTATCATTCATCAGCTTTGCCAGGCGTGACATGGCTTCCGCGGCCTGCTGGTCAAGGGACGCCAGGTAGATCTCTCGCTTCGGCATTCCGGGCGGCCAGCTTTCCACCCAGCCTGTTCCCTCGCTGTTCGCATAAACGCCTTCGGAGTCTTCGTGTTTGCCCATAAACGCCCAGGCTTTGCTCACACCCGGCCACTTCGCTTTCAAATAATCAAGATCGCCGCTGCTTCGCACGTAATCCCACACCGCCATAATCAGCAATGGAGTGGAATCAGCCGAAGCATAGAAATACGGCGTGTTCTTCCAATCAATGCTCTCCGCGGCCTGCGAGAACTCGTGCATGATCTTGCCGTCCGCGCGCTGGCGTTCGAGCAGGAAGTTCAGCGCCTTACGCGTTAACGCGAAGTCGCCGTATGAGTTGATCGCGTAGGTCGTAAATAGCGTGTCCCGGCCGAAAAACCAGGCGTATCCGGGCCGCGCCGAATCAGCCGATTCGTAATAGCCGGCAATCAGGCCAGTCTCATCGCCGCGCACCACCTGAGCCTGATCAATGGATACTTCGGCCCACTTCAGGGCATCGTTTACTCGTTTGTCCGGCGTTTCAATCGTCAATCGTTTATCAAAGAAGTGCTGATAGTAATTCTGGGTGGCGCCATAAGCCTGCGGCACGTCAGCCAGCAAGCTGGACGCCTGATCAAGCGCATTGGTCTTGTTCGCCATGGCCATCACCAGCGGGAAGACCAGGCCGGCGTCACGCTTCGGATCATAGGAGAGCTTGAACTCCGTGGGATAGGTCTGCGGATGCTCCTGATAAGGCACCATGATTCCAGGTTTGGTACGTGGCATGGCGAGAACCGCTGAAAAATCCGGATTGTCGGTATGCAAAATATAAGCGCCATACTCTCCCTTCTGTACCCACTCGCTGTTGGGTCGCCCGAAGTTCGGCGCAGGCCACATCTTCAACATTTCCGGAGTAAAGGAGAACGTAATATCCATGGGCCTTATCGCCGCTATCTCGAAGTAAGCCGCAACGGCCACTTCCGGCGTAGCGGCGCCGCGCGCAGCGAACATGTGCTGCCGAATGGTAAAGGCGGCGTGCGAATACGTGATGATGGTTTCAGCGGGGGTCACCGTAATCTCGGCTGCCAGCGCATTCACGTCGATGGGCACCGCGTAATCGGCCAGTTCCGCTCGAATACGAAAGTCGCTCAGGATCTTTACAGGCCAGATCCATGCTTCGAACCTGCCGCTTTGCCGTCCCAGAATGGCCCCATGTTCTCCAGCGACAGTAAAGGGATGCGTGGGCTGACACGGCGCAATAATCTGGAGCTGGTTCGGCGCTGGCTCCGGCTTTCGAATCGGCGCAATCGCGGCGCTTTCGGCGCTTGCGGCCAGCAACACTAAACTCAGAAAGGGACGCAACATACACTTGGTTTATTCAGCATATGCTGCATCGACCAATCGTACAAATCTCACTCGATCTGATAGATCTCAACGAAGCGATCCAAACGGCCGAACTGGCCCTCCGCGCCGGTGTCGACTGGCTGGAGGTCGGAACGCCCCTGATCATTGCCGAGGGAATGCGCGGCGTGCGCGAACTGCGCGCCCGTTTCCCGGAGACGCCGATTGTGGCCGATCTGAAGATCACCGACGGCGGCTGGCTTGAGGCCGAACTGGCTATTAAAGCGGGAGCCAATATGATTGTTGTGATGGGTCAATCGCATCAAGAGACAATCGAACTGGTCGCCCAAGCCGGCCGCGACCTTGGCGCCAAGACCATGGGCGACAACATGAACATGCCGGATCCGGTGACCGGCGCTCAGCTTCTGGAATCGCTGGGCTGCGACTACGTCATTCACCACATCGGTTATGACATGCGGACGCTGCGGCGCAAACGCGGCTTGCCCGCCCCCACGCCGCTCGACCGGCTCCGCGATGTGGTGCGAGGCTGTCTCTGTTCCAGTGCAGGCCGTCGGCGGTCTTACCATTGAACAGGCGATTGAGACGCCCGCGTACGGCGCGCCGCTGGTGGTCATTGGCGCACCACTAGCCATTGACGCGCATGCTTTTCGATCGGCGGAAGGCGACCTGGAGGGCACGCTCCGGCTGATCTGCCAAAAGGTTCACGCTTACGAAGGAAACAAACAATGAGCACTCACATGCCTGCGCTGGTGAACTACGCCAGCGCGCCCCTTTCTGTAGAAATTAGAGAAACAACCATTCCTGAAATCGGCCCCACGGACGTACTGCTGAAAGTGGGCGCGGTCAGCGTCTGCGGCAGCGACCTGCATCAGTGGCGCGGCTCGCATAGCTGGCCCGTCAACTATCCCTGCATCCTGGGCCACGAGTTCGGAGGCACAATTGCCGCCGCCGGCTCGGGCGTTACTCAATTCAAAGAAGGCGACCGCGTAGTGAGTGAAACCGCCGCCGTCATTGATGATTTCTCTCCTTTGACGCGGACCGGACTGTACAATCTGGACCCCTCCCGCCGCGGCTTCGGCTACGGCGTGAACGGCGCCATGACCGAATACGTCCGCGTTCCGCAGCGCTGCCTGCACGCCATTCCGAAGCACGTGCCCTTTGAGAAGGCGGCGCTCACGGAGCCGTGCTGTGTGGCTTATAACGCCGTCTGTGTAAACGGCCGCATCCGGCCAGGCGACTCCGTGCTGGTGGTTGGGCCCGGGCCCATCGGCCTGCTTTGCGCGCTAATGGCGAAACTCAGCGGCGCGGGCACATTGATTGTCGCCGGATTGCCTGCCGATCAATATCGCTTCTCAGTGGCCCGTGAGTTAGGCGCCGGGCTCACGCTGTCCGAAAACGTGGTGGACTCGGTCATGAGTCAAGGAGACGGTCTCGGTGTTGACGTGGCAATCGACGCCTCCGGGGCTTCAGCAGCCCTGCAACTCGCACTCAAGTGCGTCCGCCCCAATGGCCAGATCATCAAAGTCGGCTGGGGTCCGCAACCTATACAATTCAGCCTGGACCCGCTCGTGCAGAAGAATATTACACTTTCCGGAAGCTTCTCACACAACTGGCCCATCTGGGAGCGCGTGATCTCCATGATAGGCTCCGGCCAAATCAACCTGGACCACGTCATCAGCCGCGTTGCCAAGCTGGCTGAATGGCACGAATGCTTCGAAAAGATGGAACACGGCGAATATGTGAAGGCGGTCCTGGTTCCCTAGATGCCTCTGAACATTTCAGCTTTTCCGAAGTGCTACCTGGAAGACATCGCCGGCGGCAAGATGTCGGTTTTTCAATGGATTGAACAAGCCAAGCAGTTAGATGCCGACGGGCTTGAGATGTACGAAGGCTTCTTTACCAGCTTCGAAGACAGTTACCTGGACCTGGTGGGCGATGCGCTGCACGGCGGCGGTTTCGCCATGCCCATGTTCTGTTGTTCGCCGGACTTTACGGCGCCGGACCCCAATCGCCGCAAGCGCGAGATTGAGCGCCAACAGCATATGATCCGAGTGACCCGACGGCTCGGCGGCCCGCGATCAGTTTGCCGCGTTCTCAGCGGCCAGCGTTATCCCGGCATTTCGTGGGAGCAGGGCCGCGAATGGGTGCTGGAAGCCATTGACCAGGTCCTCCCGGTTGCTCGCGAATGCGAAGTGGTTCTCGGCATGGAGAATCATTATAAAGACGGGTTTTGGGCTTATCCGGAGTTTGCTCAGAAGATGGATCGCTTTGTCGATATCGTGAATGCCGTGGTTGATCGCACGAACTTCGGAGTTCAGTACGACCCATCGAATGCAATCGTCGCCGGCGACGATCCAATTGCGCTCTTGCGGCAGGTTGCCGATCGAGTCGTGAGTATGCACGCCAGCGACCGGTATCTGGCCGAGGGCACCACCATTGAGTCTTTACTTCAATCGGACGGCACCCTCGGTTATTCGCCCAACCTGCGTCATGGAGTGACCGGCAAGGGATTGAATGACTACGACACCATCTTCAAGATTCTGGCCGAGCATGATTTTCGGGGCTGGGTCAGCATTGAAGATGGCATGAACGGTATGGAGGAGATGGCCGAATCGTTAGCGTTCCTCCGCACCATGAGCCATAAGTATTTCGATTAAACGGACCTTGATCAGGGCTCATCGCCCTCCGCACCTGCGTCCTTATCGCCTGTTTTCAGCTTGTCTGGTGCCGTGGCGGCGACCTTCGCCTGCTTGTTCGGGAGAGCTTTCCACTTTGTCACGAGTTCTTGTGCCGCAGCCTGAGCCTGCGAGGTGGGAGCGGCGTCCGTGCTTTGCAGAATGCCGTATACACGGAGCGCTTGAGCGCTGAGCGCTTTGGCCTCTTTACTTTCAGCCTTCGCGCTTTCCTCAATCACTTTGTAGAGTTCCGAGGAAAGCACAAACTGTCTCTGGAGGCCTTCGTGAGAGGTCATGATCCGGGGGTCCATTTTGACCTCCAGGTGTTGAGAGAACTTCTTGCCATCGACCGTTAGCTCGACTCGATAACTGCCCGGCATGACATACACGCCGCGAGGCTCGCGAGGTGTGTTTGCGTAAATGGCCGAGATAGGATATTCATGCTCACTCACTTGCGGCGGCGCGGTGTGCAAATCCCAGACGAAGCGGTGGAATCCCGGTGCGGCGGAGAGTGCCGCGAAGGGCCGCACCCAGTAAGTGGGCACTTCCAGCTGCTGCTGCAGCTCGGCCTCAGTGAAAGGAGGCTTATCCTGGCTGCTGTATTTGCGGATGGAATGGCCGGCGGCGTCAAACATTTCCAGAGCGACCTCACTCACGCCCTCGGGCAGTTCGTAATTAAGGATGGCGCCGTCTGGAGGATTCTCGCCGGCTGGCTCCTCGGGCGGGAGGGGCGTGTCGGTCCCGCGATTCCAGCGCCAGCGGATGGCTCGCTGAGGGGCATATAAGAAAGCCTGAGCCCCGTGCATCTGCGCCTGCTGACGCAAGGCTGTGATGTCATCCAAAATCCAGAAAGAGCGGCCGTGCGTGCCTACCACCAGATCATCGCCATGAATGACTAGATCGCGAACGGACGTAGGGGGCAGGTTCATTTGGAGGTTGTTCCAGTGGTCACCGGAGTCGTAGGACACAAAGACGCCAATCTCTGTACCCGCGAACAACAGGTTCGGTTTCTGCGGATCTTCCCTGATGGCGTTCACCACCGCATTCTCAGGCAGACCGTTAACGATTTCTTCCCAGCTTGCGCCGGCTGTGCGGGTTCGATAAATGTGTGGTTTCAGATCATCCAGGCGAAAGCGATTCACAGCGGCGTAAGCGGTTTTCGCGTCGAAATGAGAGGCTTCAATCAGCGAAACCTTGCTCCAGGCGGTGAGAGCTTCCGGAGTTACGTTCTTCCAGTTCGTCCCGCCATTGTGAGTGACGTGGATGAGCCCGTCATCCGTGCCCGCCCAGATGAGGTTCGCATCCTTCGGAGAGGGAGCAACCGTGTAGATCACGCCCCGGTGCGCGCCTTTCTCCGGATCGGCGGATTCAAAAGCGGTGATGACTTCAGGCATTTGCCACTCCGGCCGAGTCAGGTCCGGGCTAATAATGCTCCAATGATCTCCGCCATCGCGAGTCTTGAATAATACGTTCGAGCCCAGATAGAGCGCATGCGGATCAGCCGGCGAGAAGACGAGCGGCATGGTGCGAACGAAGCGGAATTTCCCGCGCAGAACTTGCGGGCCAACGTCCTGCACATCATGTGTTTTCCAGTTGAAACGGGTGGCTTTACCGCCGTAGATAAGGTCGGGATTGAGCGGATCCGGCGCGACGTAGCCGTATTCTTCGACGCCGACGGTATGGAACTGAGCGAACGTGATGGAGCCATCGTCACTGCGGCTGGCGACCGAGGCGGAACCGCTTTCCTGCTGGCCGCCATAGACGCGGTAAGGGAACTGGTTGTCGGTAATGACGTGATAAAACTGCGCGGTCGGCTGGTTGTACCAGGAACTCCAGGTCTCGCCGCCGTTCACCGTGATAGTCGCGCCCTGGTCCACGCCGAGCAGAATGACATCGGGATTGTCGGGATTGATCCAGATGGAATGATAGTCGTCGCCGCCCGGTGCGCCTTTGATGGCTGTGAAGGTGCTGCCGCCATCGAGTGAACGATAGGTGGAGGTATTGGCGACATAGATTTTGTCGGGATTTTTGGGATCCACCTGCACCCAGGCGAAGTCGCCGCCGCGGCCCCAGACGCGCTCCTCGTGGTTCACCCGTTTCCAGGTGGTGCCCGCATCCTCCGATCGGTAAACGCCGCCAAATTCCGGCTTGGCATCCACCATGGCATACATCCGCTGAGAATCGCCCGGAGCTATCGCGAAGCCGATTCGTCCCAGGCCTTGCGCAACGGTAGGCAGGCCGCCTTCTATTTGCCGCCAGGTTTCGCCGCCGTCGGCGGAACGGAACAAGCCGCTGCCTGCCCCGTTGAAGGAGGAGCCGATTTCCCAGGGCGCCTGGCGCGCGCTCCATAAGTCGGCCCAGATGGTCTTGGGGTTGTTGGGATCTAACAGGACTTCGATGGCTCCGGTGTTTTCGTCCTTATATAAAACTCTTTGAAAGCTGTTGCCGCCATCGAGCGACCGGAAAACGCCGCGCTCCTGGTTCGGCCCATAGGGATGGCCGAGCACCGCGACGAAGAGGCGGTTGGGATCTTGCGGGTCCACCGCTATGGAAGCGATTTGCTGACCATCGCGCAATCCAAGATGAGTCCAAGTTTTGCCCGCATCGGTGGACTTGTACATACCGTTGCCGACCGACAGATCAGGGCGCTGGAGCCCTTCGCCGCTGCCGGCATAGAGAATGTTGGGATCAGAGGGAGCGACCGCCAGGCTGCCGATGGACTGGCTGGATTGGCCCTCAAATATGGGTTTCCAGATACGGCCGTAGTCATTGGTTTTCCAGACGCCGCCATTGTTCGCGGCCATATAGAAGACATTCGGCTGCTGTCGGACGCCGCTGATGGCCACAGTGCGGCCGGCGCGAAACGGCCCGATCATGCGCCAATGCATTTCGGAGAAATGGCTGGGTTCCGGGGATTGCCGGGCTTCAAGGGCTGGAACGATCAGGCATAAGAAGGCGAAGAGCAATGGATATTTCAACTGTTCCCTCAGATCTGCAAGTATACGGAAGCTTAGGCCACTGAAACACGCCCGCACTGACGACATAAACTGAAAGACATAATTATGGCCGAGACAAACGGTAGCGGACGAATTGACGACCACGAAGAGCGCTTGGGCAAGCTGGAAGCCGCGCGGAGGGAAATGGAAGACGCTCTGGTGGTGATGGCGCATTTAGAGTCGAAATCTGCTGCGCGGCTCAAGGAGCATGCCCAGTTACTCTCTGACACAATCGGGCCGCCAATGTTGGAATTCGAACACAATTTAAACGCCCTCAGTAGACATCGGTGGCCGTATCAGGGCGGTATAGAATCTGCGCTGATAAGTCAGTCAGCACAGGCACCTATTCTAAGTCTCGAGAGCAGATGAACCTTCATCTGAGCAGGAGCACCGCTACCGAGTATGTGACGGCAGGCAGGTTACTTTCCGTACGGACGCAGGTGCAATTCTGCCAAAACGGAAGCGGCTTATGTCAGGCAAAACGGTGCTCAGCCACTCAAACACGATTTCCTGAGCGGCAAAACGGGCACGAGGCAAAACGGTGCCAACACACTCAAACACAATTTCCTGAGAGAATCCTCCCCGAACAAAGACTGAACTGGTGATGTCCAGAATCCATCGAATTCGAGTGGCTGATGTCCCTTATCACGTAACGCAGCGAGGTAATGGGAGGCAGCAGGTTTTCTTCGAGGAGCAAGACTATCACGTATATCTCGACCTGCTCAGCCACTCCAGCACGGCCGCTGGCCTCCGCCTCTGGGCCTACTGCTTGATGCCGAATCACGTTCATCTCATCGTGGTGCCCAACCGCAACACCGCCATGTCGCAAGCGATGTGTCGCACAAACGCCGATTTCGCCCGCTATTTCAACCTAAGAAAAAGTGCATGCGGCCATGTCTGGCAGGCGCGATATTTCTCCACCCCGTTGGATGAGGCTCATCTCTGGCAGGCCATGGCTTATGTCGAGCGAAATCCGGTGCGTGCACGGCTGGTGGCCCGAGCCGAAGACTATCCCTGGTCGAGTGCGCGACTGCGGCAAATCAGCATGGCTGGCGCAGGTATCCTAGACACCGCCGCGTGGGAGCGCGAGTACAGTTGGCCACGTTGGAAAACGGCACTCGAAACCAGTGTCGCCGAAGAAGCGTTTGGCCAGCGCTTGCAGGAAGCGAGCCGGCGCGGACGACCGCTCGGCCAGCAGTCGTTTATGGATGACCTAGAGCAGCGGTGCGGAAGAAAGTTGCGCCCTTTGCCGGTCGGTCGCCCGAGGAAAGTGCCTCAAGATAGGGGAGAGCAGCTAGTTCTTGAAAATCGTGTTTGAGTGTGCTGGCACCGTTT
>CAWJUX010000012.1:0-46420 GCA_963846175.1 Bryobacterales bacterium
CTGAATTCACAATTAGCCTGCAGCCGAAGGCGCAGCGAATCGAATCACTTGTCCGCTGTTCCGCGTCGGAATGGATTGCGGCTGGCGGCTCGCGCGGATGCGGCAAGAGCCAAATGCTCGACGATGTGGTGCTTACGACATGCATAGACAAGCCGGGTACCGTCTCGTGTATTGTGATGCGCAACTACGACCAGGTGCGCAAATACCACATCGAGCCGTTACTGCGCCGCTTTCCGGTGCTCGAGAACTACCTGAACAAATCGGAAGGCAATCTACGCATCCCGACACGCGACGGCAGACTGAGCCAAATCGACTTCAGCTATGCCGAGAACCTGAACGATGTGGAGCGGCGCTTTCGGTCGGCCAACTACTACATCATTGCCCTGGATCAAGCCGAACAGTTTCGCGGAGACGAGTTGATCGAGATGAAAAAAGGCTGCCGCTCCGGGGATGGCATGGCCAAGATGCTGCTCTCGTTCAATATGGGCGGTATCGGCATTCAGGAACTGCGCAAGTGGTTTCACACCAGGGAATTCAATGAGCGCCAGAACCCCGACAATTACGCCTTCGTCCACTTCTTCACCTGGGATAACGCGTTTTGGTGTCAGCACGCCCTGGCCCAAGACGGACTCACAGAGAAAGATTACTATTCCTGGACAGACGAGCAACGCCGTGACTATTGCGCGACTCGATCTGCTTATGGACGAGAGCTCAATTCGCAAGATGACGCGCTGCGCAATCGGGACTGGTTTGCCTCCTGGGATTGCCTAGAAGGGGCCTACTTCGCACGCGTGTTTGATGCTGATGCCCTGTTTGTCGATCAGGAGCAAGTCTGGAGGCTGCTGAAGCCGTGGGACAAGCTCTGGATCTCCGGAGATTGGGGCAAGGCTCACTATTGCGCTCACCTGTGGCACGGACGCACCACCGTTTCGCCGGCGGATGCGGCAGAGATACTCGGTTGGACCATCAGCAAGCCAGTACGCCTCACCCTCACATTCCACGAGAAAGTGGTGAACGAGATGTCATCGAGCGACGTGGGGCGGTTGTTGGTAGCGGAAACCAATCGCTTTATTCCTTCGCAGTATCACAAGCAGATTCGGCGTTATGTGCTCAGTCCCGACGCCTTTGGGGAGCGGGACTCATCGGAAACGATTGCGTATCTGATCAGCAAACAAATGCGCCTCGGCGGATTACCGCAAGCCGAGCCAGCCGATACTGACCGGGCCGGTGGCTGGGGCCTGATGTACAACTTGATGCAAGCGACCAAGCGCAGAGGCGAGACGGACGGCGAATGCTGGCTGATTTCAGGCCAATGCCCGGAGCTGCAGAACGCGCTACCTGCGCTGCTACGCGATCCGAAGAACTTGGATGTAGTGCTGAAGACGGATTTGGGGCGTGCCGATATCACGCAGGACGTATCCGAAAGCGCGCGCTACGGTTTGAAGTCTGAGCTTTCGCCGGGTGTCAAGCCAAAGCTTCAAGTACTGAACGAGACATTGAGCCAGCAGACCGGCATGGCTCGGTTGAAGACGATTCTGACTTTCGACAAGCAATGGAAAGAAACACACAAGGGCATCAGCCGAACGAAACGCTATCACTGAGCGAGCGTATTTGGCGCAAACTGGAGCGGTTCTCGCGCAAACTGGGTGGGCTTTGCTTGGAATGTGCGCAGTACTGCGACGTGAAAGCGAAAGCGAAAGCAAACGCATTTGCTCCCGAAAACATCCCCATCAAGATATTGATAGCGCGGCAATTGAAAGCGGAAGCGAAACTCGCGCAGGACGCTCAGCAGCACTCGAATAAGCACCGCCGCCCGCGTCGTTCCGACTGGGATTCTTACGCCTCCGACTGGGAGCGCGAACATGGTCCCCACAAAACCCCCAATCCGGTATTACAAGCCGGAGCAAAGGCGCTCAAGCGCGCACAGGAGATCCAAGCCAATGAACCCCATCAAGGCAAGTAAACACTTCGACAATCCCGCCTACGGGCGGGGCATACAGAAGAGCGCCGAAATAGATAACGCCAAGTCCGGCATGCCGATAGCGAAGGGAACTGGTTCGCCGCCGCATGGCCATCCGCCAGCGCATAAAGTCGAGATCATCAAGCATACCGGCGGTTTTCATACCTTCGCGCATCACGAACAGGGCGTGCATTCGGCTGATCACGCAAGTTTTGACGAAGCCGCCACACACGCTAAAGGAGCGATGGGCGAAGGCGAAGAAGCCCCAGCAATGGGCGGAATGATGGAAGGAGCACAGTAATGGAAACACCAAAAGTACGACCGATTCACATGGAGAATAAAGACCCGCGCGTGCCACCGCCGGTGATACTCAACCAGGAGCATGACAACCTGCTCGATGCGCTGTCTGAACAGATTGGCGTGCAGTGGGGCATCAAGCGCCCCCTGGCCGAGGCAATTGTCCAGCACTACGAAGCCAAGCAGCGGATCGCTTTTGCCAGCGCTTACGCAAAACGGCAAGAGGCGCTACAGGCCGCACTCCAAACGATTCCCGAAAACTTGGAAGAAAAGGAAAACCTCACATGAAAACCATCAGTAAGCTCACTCTCGTTTTAGCGGTCTTCGCGTTCGCGGCAACCGCCCAACAGGTCGCGCCAATGGGCGCACTCTCTCGCGGTGTCGGCCTGTTCGCCGCTGCCAACTACGGTATGTGGGTGGACCGCATCACCACCGGCAACAGCGCAACTGGAGCGGCCACGATCACAGTAGCCACGGCCAATGTCACGCTGCCGGACGGCCGCCAAGTGTTTCCCTTTGCCACCACGGCGCCGCTCTTAATCGGGGCTGGCGGGACACAGGAAACAGTGACCCCGACCGCCGTATCCAACTGCACGGTAACCGGCCTCGGCTACACGGCCTGTTCGATTACCGCCTCGTTCACTTACGTTCATGGCAACGGGGAAATCGTACAGAGCGGCACATTCGGGCTGGAAGAAGCAGTCAATGACGCGCATGCGGCGGGCGGCGGCGTGGTCATCATTGACGCTACCTGGGTCAATCTGGGCGGGGTCAACGCTACGATGACCGCCAACAAGGGTTGGACGAACGTGGCCATCGTTGACGGAAGAGGCACCGTGTCCGGGTCGGCATTCAGCTACAAAGTGGCGTCGAACGGTGCTAACTACGCAGCCACTGCGGTGAGCTGGTACTAAGTGTATTTTTGCCATCCGCTTGTCCTACGGGTTTATCCGTGCGGACAGTGCATCTGGTGCCGGTCTTTACTGCTCAGCCTAAACTGATATGAGTGTTTTGAAAGCAGCCGCCCGGCGTAATCTGGGTTCCTCGCAGTTTGGCTTACCGAGTGAGCGCAAATACCCGATGCCGGACGCGAGCCATGCCGCCAATGCCAAAGCCCGGGCCACGCAGCAATACAAGCGCGGACGGCTCAGCGGCGCGCAGAAGACCCAGATCGACGCCAAGGCGGATCGGATGCTCGCATGAATCCGCCCCAGGACACAGCTACGGTTCCTGAAGAGAACGCGAACGACCCCAAGAACCACGATCTACCCGAGGATTTGCAAGCTGGTTTCCGCGCGCTCGCCAAGAAGTTCTCCGGTCGCGAGATCAAGGATCGGCGCTTTGAATTACGGCGCGTTCGCAAGGCACGTTTCTTTTGGCGCGGCGTGCAGCATCTGTTGTGGAACGATGACGCGCAATCCATGGTAGTCGGGCAGTACGGAGCCGCCTCGCTCGTCAATAGCAACGCCAGCGCGCAGCAACCAACCTTCATGCGGGACTTTAACATCTACACCCCGTATGGCAAGAGCTTCATGGCGACCTTCTGCGGGAATCAGCCGGCGACACGCTTCGAGCCGGAAGACCCAACGCAATCGGTTGACATCCGCACCGCCGAAGCTTCGAATAATTTCCGCCGTGTCTTCGAGAAGTGGAACCCGCCTAAGATGCTACAGGCGCAAATTGCCCGCTTGCTCTGGACCGACGACCGGGTAGTCGTGTGGACCCGCTACGAACAGGATGGCGAACGCTTTGGCTATGACGACCAGAACCAGCCGCGCAGGCCGCGAAGTAGCGACCATCCACGGGATACTGGAGCACAAATGCCCCATCACGCCACAGTCTCATTCCGAGTTTCCCTATCAGAAACTCTCGCTTGATCTGGATGTCTCGATCCTCAAAGAGCGCTTTCCGCATATCGCCGACAAGGTGAATGAGGGGCAGCAAGGCACGATGGACGATGCCTTCGCCCGTAATGCCCGCATTGCGACAGCCGAAGGTAATACGGCGTTATCCGAAGGTGGGGATGCCTTAGCTCACTTGGCGGAATGCGATTACCTGTGGTTCCGGCCAGCCGCTTACACAATGATGGAAGGCTCCCTGTCGGACAAAGCGCGCAGGATGTTCCCGCGCGGCGTGCGCCTGTGTTTCGTCGGGGACGTTTACGCGGAAGCCGTCGCTACCTCGATGGACGACGAGTTGACGATCTTCCATGCGACCGAGGGCGATGGGCAAAACCGGGACGGCCTCGGCGATTGGCTGATAGCGGTGCAGGAGGTTTTCAATAACCTCATGAACATGACCCAGGAGTACGCCGAGTACGGCATTCCCGAGGTCTGGCACGACGAAGAAATTATTGATACCGATGCGCGGCAGGATCGCAGAAGCGCGCCGGGAGATGCCCAGGCGTTTAAGCGGCCCACCAATATGGCTGCCGAGGATCTCTTCTACGAGTGGCCCACAGCTAATCCGCCAGAGTTTCTGATTCCCTTTATGGAGTATCTGCAGGTAGCGTTTGCGCAGTTTGTGTCCAGCCAGCAAGCGGCGATCTTCGGCAAATCCGATCAGCACAACGAAACCGCCAAGGGTATCGAATTATTGAGGGATCAGGCGTTAGGACTGGTGGGGCTGGTCTGGATGCCCTTCACGATCGGTTGGGCCAATGTGGTCAAGCAGGCAGTGAAAGCGGCAGCCAAGAATCGCACTGGGGTAATCTCTACGTTCGTGCCGATCCCCGGAGAGCGCGGTAAGACGGAAAAAGTAGACGTAGACGCACAGGATTTACAGGGCAATATCCTGGCCTACCCAGAGACCGACGAGAACTTTCCCGAGACCTGGACGCAAAAAAGCAACAAGATCATCCAGTTATTCGAATCAGCCGAAAAGAACCCCTCCTTCGCGCCGGTTGCACTGTTGCCGGCTAATCAGCAACTCTTCAAGAATGCGACGGGCCTGGATGAGTTGGAGATTCCGGGGCAAGCCTCGAACGACAAACAGCTCGCCGAAATTGAACAGCTACTACTGACAGGACCGGATATGCCCCAGACTGCGACCATGCCGAACGACTTGGCACAACCGGCCCAGCCGCAGCCGACGATCCCGATTGATCCGATCTTCGATGACAGCCAGGCAGAGTGGCAAGCGGGTCTACGCTGGGTGAACGATGAAGCGGGTCAAAAGGCGAAGAAGGAGAATCCGGGCGGATTCCTGAACGTGCGTCTCCATCTTTTGCAGCACAAGCAAGTAGTGGACCAGCAACAAGCCCAGCAGATGCAGCAGCAGATGGCGTTGAAACACGGCGCCCCATCGCAACCCGATCCGCAAGCGCAGGCGGCAAAGGCGGAACTACTGAAGGACGCCTCCGATGCTATTAAGCAGTTGGATGTGGACGCCCATATCCCCATTGCCTATACAAACGGGAAGGCTACCGATCAGGTGAATGCAGCCAAGGCGATTTTGGACGCGGCGCTGAAGGCGTCAACCGCAAAGGCGAATTAGGAATATGCCAGATACAGTAATTGCCGAACCCGTCAGTACGGGCGTAGAATCGGGAACAGATGTCGGAACAGGAAGCGAGTCTTCTTTTCTGGGAGCGCCTACGGGCGCGGGATCAGAACCTACAACGGGAGATGATCCGGGCCATGCAAGCGAACATCAACCAGATGCTGGCGGTCCAGGCGATCCCAACGAAATACCCGGAAATGTTCAGCAACCTGAAGTCGGCACCGACAAGCTCCCCCAGCAATACGCCCAAGACAAGTTCGTAAAGGGACTCTTCTTCGCTAACCAGGAACTGCGCAAGAATTTCCCCGGCGGTGTCAACGAAGCGATTCAGCTCAAGCAGGCGGTAGAGAAATTCGGCGGCGCGGAAGCGTTTGCCGAGTTCGAGGAACTGCGCAACGGCTGGACCCAGATCGACAAAGACTTTGCGGAAGGCAATCCCGCCGTTCTCGGAGACATCATCGGACAGTCCCCGGATGGGTTTGTCAAACTGGTGCCCGCCGCGCTCGATAAGCTCGCAGAGGTTGACGGCCCAGCCTACCAGCACACGCTCGGGAAAATCTTCTACAACACGCTCGTGCAATCGGGCGCAGTCAACAGCCTATCCGGCCTCGAAGCGGCACTGACGCGGAAAGATTTCGACGGCGCCAATGCGGAATTAGCCAAGGTCGGCAAGTTTCTAGAGCAAATTCAAGGACTTGCGATGAAAGTCCCGGAAAAGGCGCAGCCCGACCCGGAAAAGGCAAAATTCCTGAAGGAAAAGGCCGATTGGGAAGCGCAAAAAGGCACCGAATTTCGAACCGGAGTTCTGAACGACACCAAGAATTACGCCGTTGGCAAGATTGAGACGATCCTGGGCCAGGAATTGAAATCGCGCGGCATTGACACGGGCGCGCTGAAGAAAGAAGACCCGGACTCCTACAATGTGCTGATGCGCAACTGCTACGACGCGCTGAACGGCGAGATGACGAAGGACGCACAGGCGTTCGGCTTGTTTCAGAAGGCGCTTGGAGCGAACAAACGAGACGATGCGGTGCGCTTGGCGCATGCACGGGTAGACCAGATCCTCAAAGAAGCCAGCAACCCGATTACGAAGACCATCCGCTCGTTCTACAAAGTGGCGGGCGTGAAAACGCCATCAGCGCCCACTGCGCAGCCGGTAAACGGAACCGCCGTGCATGCTACGCCAGGCCAGCCGGGACTGATTTCTCTACGCAAGGTACCCTCCGAAGATTCGGTTGACCGCACGCGCATGCAGCGCGAGTTTGGCGAGAAAAAGACATTCGACATGCTCTGGAAAGGCCAAGGTTACCTTCGCGGCAAGAAGGAACTGCACGACTGGAGCGCAGCCTAAACGATTTCTGAAGTTTTTCGTTTTCTCCTCGACCTGCACGGATCGGACACCGTGACCCAAAACCGGAGGCGAGAGGAACACGAGCGGATCTCCTGACGCAAAACAGGTAAGCCTACGCCGGAGGCAAGATGTACCGGAACACTGACAAGCCCGCAAACAGCACAACCCGAAGCTGGCGCATCCTCGCGCGAAACGGGCGCTTGACGGTCCTTTCCATTTCAAACAATTCAAAGGACTTTCTATGCCTGATCCAGTCACTAATGCCCAAACGCTGGGCTATCAATTCGAGAAAGTGCGGAATAAGATCACGCTGCTGCTGCAGCAGGACGAAACGCTCTACTCGGAATTCAAAAAGCGCACGGATGTGGAAGTGGTCTCTTCCCGCAATATGCGCATACCGATCCGGCCTCTCGCTGGCGGTCTCTTCTCTCAATTCTCACCGGCCGGTACCGACATGGGCCGCGGCTCGGGAACTACCACGGACGTGTTCCAGCTCACCCCTGTTTATTTCGTCCATGCGGTCGAAATCAACAAAGACGCGGAAGCCGCAACCAATTCCAAGCAAAAGGCGATTGAAGATGTCGGCAAAACGGAACTACAGTTCGCGTTGAAGCAGATCCGCACCAATATTGAGGCGCTGCTGAATACGGACGGCTCCGGAACGCTCGACACCGCAACCGCCGCGAATACCGGTACTGTCGTACCAGTCACCAACGCCAACCAGTTTCAGGACGACCAGTACGTGCTCTTCCAGAACGGCCTCGGAACGGCTGCGCTCGGTGGCCAGGCGTACCAGATCCTTTCTTCCGACTCGATCAACAAGCAACTCACCTTTAAGACCGCCCTTCCGGGAGGCATCACTAACGGGACGTTACTGCTGGTGAATGGCGCGCCCGGCGTTGCCAGTTCTTCGCTGTTTGGCACCGCTTACCTGAATACGTCCGCCACTACTGGCACCTTCTTTCAGATCGCGCGTACCGCCTATCCGGGGAAAATCACGACTCCCAACGTGAATTTCAACGGAGCGCCTTTGACGCCGCAAGCCGCACGCCTCGGCTTCCAGTTGATGCGTAGGGCTATGGGTGCGGATGCGCCCTCGCTCAATAAGTTGAAGTTTCACATGGGCCTCGACATGGAAGCCGCCTGGGAAAACACCGGTTTGGTGGTCACTTCGATCATCCAGAACCAACTCAAGGGCGATACGTCGCAGGACATGCTGCAGAAAGACGCGCCTAAGACATTCTGCGGGCGTCCGATGCTCGTTTCGATTCATGCCAAGCCTCAGCGTATCGACGGTCTTCCGTTCGAATGCTTAGGACGCGCGGAATCGCAACCCGTTGACTTCATGGACTGGGGTGGCCAGACGATGCTTCCGGTGACCGGCCAATCGGGCGGTTACTCGGCGGCGACCATCTTCTATCTGTGGACCGGCTTTCAGACCTTCACCGATAATCCGCGCGCTGCGCTGTTCTATTCGAACATCGCTTCGCCCAGCGGCTACTAAGACCAAAAATGAAGCAGCCTCCCGAGTTCGCGGTGTCCGCATTGAAGCAGTTCGGCAATGCCCCTGGGGAAGACTTTCCTCTGTGGCGGCTGATCTGGAGCAATGACAAGACTTCCGTGATGCTCGGGAAGCTGCAACCCGAATATCCCGAACTTCCCGACCGCTGGATACTCGAAAAGTGGTGCCGTAATCCAGTACCGCGCGATGACTGGGATTCGACGCGCGACTGGGAGAGCGGCGAGTACAAATGGGGTGATTACACTCCCGGCTCCTATGAATTTTCCTACGCTTTCCCGCAAGATGTGGAACTCGGTTCGAGCATCGTCGAACTTGTTCCGCAACTGATTCGCGCCGGCTTGGAGAAATACACCTTTTCGCAAAGGCTGAATGCTTTGCGGGAAGTGCAAGCGAAGAAGGAGCGCGATTGGGATTCGAAATTCGACGCTGTCTGGGAAGACGCCAAACCGGCGTTTGGGTTAGCGGCTTTCTCGGGGCCGGATGGGCATCGCACGCGCGGGCAGGCGGATATTCCGGTCAACCTATCAACCGACGATATTGACCCCAAACTCGCTACGCGCAGAGGGTTTGGACAGTTTTGAAAGGGAATTCTTAAATGACGGATGGCAGAGAAAAAGCCGAGGCGACACAGCACCAGTTGAACGTGCCCATGGGTATCGAAGAGATACCCGACTACATGCTCGATGAGGCGCACGAGAAAAGCGTTTACCTCTACAGTATTGACGACGTGGAGCACGCGATAGACTACGTTCCCGGCCTGGGGCGAGTGCTCATTCCGGCTTGCGAGCCGGGACAGCCCTACTCGAAGCCTTACATCGTTGCGGGAACGGTTTGGGAGCACTTCGATATCGGCGATGGCAAGAAAATGACGCGTAGCGCTCCAGCGCGGCCACAGACTTCGCGCCTGACCGGGCGAAAAACTCCCGGAGTGATCGAAGACATCCTGCAGACCAGCTCACCGCGCGGCATGTACTCCGGCAACCTCCTGCAATGGGGGGTGTTCGCGGCAGCGGGCAAGGTTCCGACCAAACAGGAACTGGAAGCGGCCAAAAAAGAAAAGATCGAAACGGCCAAGATGTACGTGAAGAATGCCGACGCGCTGGCGCTCGAAGGCGATCGCGGCAAAGTGCAGATTCACGACTTGCACCGCAGGATGTGTATCTTCTTGGGGTGGAAAAAGAATTGGCTGGATCAGGAGACAGCCGAACTGGATCAGTGTCCGCTCTGCGCAGAGGGGATCAAGAAAGGCACTGCCATGTGCCCGCACTGCCGCCAGCGCATCGACAAAACGGGACTCGACGCCTTTTACGGCAGAGTGCCCCAACTCGCAACGAAATAGCCTTCCTTGCCCGTCATTCCTCCACTCACGCTCGCACCCTTCGACACTGTCGAGACGGTGATGAACTTCGCCCGTGTGATTGCCAACGACATGGAACTCTCCACCGCGGGCGATCTGCTGGCAGACACCACCCCGGACGCGCTGCCGCGGCTCAATCTGGCCTTCCGGGAATTCTTGGACGAATGCGCGGCCAACGGGGTAGAGGATGTATACGACCAGGTCGATTGCTTATCGCTGCCGCCCAATGGAAGCCAGGACCCGGCATCTGAAACCTGCTTGAACTGGGTCGGTTTTTTCGATGGCAACACAACTACGTGGCCGGTCCCCGTATTGCCGCCCGATCTGATTATTCCGGTGCGCGTGTGGTACCGGCAATCGGGACAGAACGAGCAGTACGTCGAAATTCAGCCTTCTAACGATGGCTTGCCGTCCGTCTCGGCCCAGCAGTGCTTGGGCGAGTGGGAATGGCGCACAGACGGACTATATACGAACGGCTCGACCGTCGCTATCGACATGCGTATCCGCTACCTGCGTTACATTCAGGATTTTGTCCTGATTAGCGGCGAATTTCCCGCATCCGCGCAAGTACCCATCATGCGCTGTGCGCAAGCGCTGGCTTATTACATTGTGGCGACCTTCGCCGGTGGCCGCGGGAGCGATTACTACGGCACGCTCATCGGCAAAGGCAAGGAGGCAATCCAGAAACTACTGGTGCGCACGGCACGCAAGAAACAACGCGGCAATCACCGCAAACGGCCCTACTCGTGGGGCAGTCAGTACGGAATATTGGGCTGGTAAAACAAGGAGATTTTATGGCATTACAGATTACGGTCAAGTCGGTTGAAAAACTGCAGCGACATTTCCGCGTGCGCATCACGGTTGCTGCATCCGGCAGCTACACGGCCGGAGGCGATACGCTCAACTTTCTTACGGCGACGTATCCGCTTGGGTACTCCCCGGTGCCCTCTACCGGTGCGCCGGTAGAGATTTTCCCGCAGTCGCAGCAACCCGCCGCCTCTGGCACCGCTACCCGCTACGAGTATCGGGCGCTCCTGGGGACAACGGCGGCCAACTGTGCCTTGCAGGTGTTTACGTCTGGCGCTTCCGGTTCACCCCAAAGCGAATTGGCGGCGGGCGCGTACCCGGCGGGCGTGACCGGAGATGTGATTGAAGGGTTCGCGTTGTTTCCGGGCGCGTAATTACCCGCCACTCCTACCTTCGCATTTCCCTTGCCTCCTCCCGTCGAAATCCCGCTCTCGCTGTTCGGTGGCTATGACAGCGAACTCGCGCCTCCAGATGTACCGGAAGGCGTCTCGCCCGGCAATGGTGATGTGGCCTACTTGCCCGGCAGCGTCTTCACTCGGCCCGGGACGCATAAGATTTATAGCTCTTTCGGCGCGGAGGCTGTTGTCTACGTGAAAAAGTACGTTCAGCCGAATGGCGCTCCGCTCAATCTGTTGTTCACGTCGCCAGGGAATCTCTACAAAGAAGATCCGGTCAATAGCCCCGGAACATTCGCTCTCTTGCTGGCGACAACTCCGAATTCGCTGTGCCGCTCTGTAACCGCCTTTGGGCGGGAATACATCGCCATTTCAGACGGCCTGCACGGCACCGAAGAGCCACTGCAATTCGATGGGACATACTTAGACCGCGTCACCTGCGATGGCCCCGGAGTTTGCCCGACCGTCACAAGCGTAACCATTCCATCGGTATCAATCACTGGCATTGCGCGCGACACCAACGGCAATGTCAACGTCACCACAAGCGCAGCGCATTACCTGCAGGTGGGGTATCAGGTGCAACTCGCCGGAATCCCTTACTCACAGATCGGCGGTGCGATTTCCTCGATTGTCATCAACAACGAAAACCTGCCGGGCATTGCGACGGTAACAACCAGCTCCGCGCACGGCCTCGTACCAGGCAACTTTGTCAGTTTACTTTTGGTGGGTTCGGTTGCTGTCGGTGGGGGAATTGTCAGTATCTCGCGGCAGGGCGGAATTGTCAGCATATTGACCACGTCCGCGCATGGACTGAGTCCGGGCGCGTCCGTCACTGTCTCCGGCTCCTCGGTTGGCAGCTTCAATATCAGCTTCCAGGTCGCACAGGTACCAACCTCCAACTCCATCATCTGTTACCAGAACGATACGACGGACACTTCCGCCACTGGCGGGACCCTGTCTCTCAACTGGCCACTTGAAGCGAACGGCGTAGGCGTTTACTTCGAAGTGCAAAGCAGCCCGACGGCCACGACATTCCAGGTGCAACTGAATTATTCCGATGGCACATGGACTAGCGGAATCGTGGCGATGCAATGGGATGGAACGTTCTTTGTCAGCGCAGTTACGTCTTCCACTTCGTTCCAGTTTTTACAGGCTGGGCCCAACATTACAGGAAGCGGCGCCGGAACGGTCACCCCCTACGGCCAAATCGCGCCGGGGACGCATCAGGTGCAGTTGCTCTTTGAAACACGGCAGGGCTACATCACAAAGGGCAGCCCGCCGATTCAGTTTGAGGCGCCGGGCGGACAATACCTGCAAATCACGGGCATCCCGACCGGCCCGGTCAATATCGTGAATCGCATTCTGGCGTTCACGGGAGCGGACGGCGCTGATTTCTTCTATTTGCTTCTGCCCCCGATGGCCAACGGGCAAATCGTCGGAACGTCCACGGTCATCAGCGGCAATACCGGCAACACGCTGGGAACTTACCTGGACTTCTCCGACGACTCGCTGTTTGCGGGAATTGGCATCACCATACCCGGCAATAACCTGCTCGCGCAAGTGACCCTGGATGGAGCGCTCGGGTTTACCTCCTATGCCAGCCGCTTACGGACATGGGGCCAGCGAAATGCAGTGACGAATCTGCTCAACATGGGTTTCGATGGCGGCAGCGTAAACGTCAGTGGACACGGCACCATTTGCGGCTGGCAGGGTTCCTTCACGGGCGGAAACAGCAATCTCGTCACTAGCCGTACAAATGGCTGGGCGTGGCAGTCTCATACACTAAGCGGTGCAGGGGCTGGTCCGGCTCTCAGCCAGTCGTTCTATCAAGACTACCTGGGAATACCCATCGCACAGCCGAACACCTACTATACGTTTCGCGCCTATCTCTCACAAACCGGAGCCGGAACCGTTCAGCTCGTGGTAACGATTTCCTCCACGGCGGGTGGGTTTTCCAGCAGCGTGACGCTGACTGCCCCCGCGGGCGGCGGCTTTGTGCAGGGCGCACTGCCTACTCCGACTCCCGCCGTCATTCAGCCCGACATGACGCTCACGATTATTGGGGTCTTTTCGGCGGGTCCTGGTCTCGACTTACTGGTGGACGACATGAGCCTGATTTACACCCAGAACCCGTACCGGCTGGGAGCGCTTGTCTCTTACGTGAATAACCCGGAAGGCTTTGACGGCGAAACCGGCGTGATGGACCCAAGCGACGATGCAACCCCGATACTCAATGAGTTCACCATCCGCGACTCGCTGTATCTGCAAACGCAAGTAGGTTTGTACGAAACCTCCGATTCCCCCGAGGCTGAACCTTCGAATTGGCTGATCCGCCGAGTGGAGTCGGACGTTTCCGAGTGCGGCGTTATTTCCGCGTTTGCAACCGACATGGGGCAGGGCTGGGCCGTGTGGGGTTCGCCAACCGGACTGCTTGGCTTCGCCGGGGGAACGCCGGTTAAAATCTCGCAGGAAGTGCAGACCCTGTGGTCACAGATCACTCTTGCGCCGGTGAGCCTCTGGGTAAAGAATGACGCTATCAATCGACGGGTATACATTGGAGCGCCCGTAGCGACGGACGTTCTGCCCACGGTCCTGTATGTGATGGACTACCGCGAAAACGATCTAATGAGCCAAATTATTGCAGCGGCTCCCGTGCGAATCAGTTACACGGGGCGCATGATCTCATCCGACCTGGGAAGAAAATGGTCGGTCTGGAACCTGCCGATGGCGTGTTGCGCAACCCTCTGGCAGAGCGGCCAGGATACGCTCTGTTTCGGCTCGACCACCACCGGAAACGTCTACTTCCTCGATTCGACCAAAAAAACAGATGACGATTTCGGCGTGAAGGCCTCGTATTACATTACTTACGGCTTCGTCAATCACGATCAGGAACAAGTCCTGCAACTTGGCTCCCAGCGAAAGCTCTATACCGGCGTCAACGCTTACGTTTCGGGGATCGGCAATGTGACAGTCACGCCGTTAGTGGATAGCCTGGTCAACGCCAGGCCATCGCGTCCGGTTCAGGCACTCAGTACGAGCCCGACGCGCGATCTGGCGTGGGGTTTGAATGTGGCGGGAGAACGCTGCTTTTTTAAGATTGCGGTCACGCCACTGCCCAACACAACCGACGCCGACTTCAATTTGCAAAAGCTCATCGTCAAGATGAAGAAGCACCCAGTTTCCCCAAGCCGAACGGCGGTTGCATAGTGGCGCTCAAAGTGCGAAATCTAAACGCGATCAGGGCCGGCTCCGCTACCCCGGAAATGCTCGCGCAGGCGCTTCAGGACATCATCGACGGCCATAACTCGATTGCGAGTCAATTGAACGCCGATTCCGAGGGTCCGGTAGCCGCGCCCACCAAGCCGAACAGCCTTACCGTTACCGCACAGGGCGGGGTGTTTCACGGGAGCATTGTGCACAACGGCCCGTTTTATCGCGGCATCACGTATCACGTTGACGCGGCGGCGGATGCCGGGTTCTCCAATCCCTTCAAGGTGCATCAGGGACCATCGCGCGATTTTCGCGTGGCGCTTGGAAATCAGCCTCTGTTCTTTCGGGCCTACACCGACTACCCAACCTCCGGGCCAAGCGATGCGGTGTATCACGGCGGCGCGCAGCCGGTGGCCGTGCAGGGCGGCGGCACGTGGGCGGGACCGGCTATTCCGCCGGCGCAAGGGTCGGGGACCGGCGGGCCGGCCAGATCAGCGGCCACGGGCCCATTCCGTTCCGTTCACTCGATGGGCTTCCGCCGAAGCGGAAATGACGTTGCGGCCATTGCGCGAAAGCGATATTCCGCGCTTGCGTGAACTTTATGAACTGCAGGGCTTCGCATATCCGTTTCCCGAATTCGCTAGCCAGCCTTGGGCTGCCTGCTGGGCGATTGTGGACGAAGCGGATTGCGTCATGGAAGCGGTAGCGGCGAGATACACGGTGGAACTCTACCTTTTTGCCGACCCCCGATGGAAGACCCCGCGTTGGCGCTTTGAAGCGTTTCGCCAGTTGCATGAACAGATCCGGCTGAGTTTGCTCGCTCTCGGGTTGAAAGATGCGCATTGCTGGATACCGCCGCAACTCGAAAAGAGCTTTGCCCGCAGACTGAGAAACGGATTTGGCTGGATGCGAAATGGCTGGCTGTGTTTGTCCAGAACGACCGAAAGAAAGGTAGCCCGTGGCTCGTAACGAAGAGAATGCAGCCTTAGCGAACGCGAAGACCGGCTCGTCGCTCGAAGGCAACCTGGAAGGGAGCGCCGGTAGCGAACTGAATTCGTTTTTGCCTCAGTTTGCGAACGAAGCAACCGCACCCTCCGGCTACGGTCCCGCCGATCTAGCCAAGATGAAGACGGGAGCCGAGCAGACCGCAGGCGGTGCCATGTCTTCGGTAGTGGGACAAGGCGGGTTGATGGCCGCACGGACTCGGAATCAGGGAGCGTTTGCACCAGCACTCGATGCCTCTGCGCAGAAAGCCGACGAAACACTCTCGCAGGACACGCTCGGCGTTGACAAGGCCAACGCACAACTGAAGCAGCAGCAGCGGCAAGAAGGCCTGAACGGCATGCTCGGTGTTTACGATACCAATCTGGCGGGCGGCATCAATGCGCTCAATTCTTCGAATGGTGCCGTGAATGCGGGAACGCAAGCCGCCACTTCGGAGCAAAACATGTGGATGCCGTTTGCACAGGACTTCCTCGGCAATCTGAAGACCCCCACGGTCCATGGTTTTGGACTAACCGGCGGCGGCTAAATGCTAGACGATCTACAACAGCAGCCCGACCAGATAGCCGATTTGTTGCGGCGTTCGGCCATGCTGCGCTTTCCCGGTGCGCCGATTGTTCCGGCGCAACCCGACTCGGCTGCTGCGACGCCTCCGGCGAATGGAGCGGTCATGGCGACTCCGTCCTCGGGGAATCAGCGACCCGCGATGGTAGCGCCCTCGATCCTTTCTCCCGCGCAACAGGACGCGACCAGCGCGCGCACCAAACTGGATACCGATCAGCAGAACGGCAGCTCCATTCAGCGTCTTCAGCAGAAGCATCCGTTCTGGGGCGGATTGGTTCGCGGACTAGATGTAACCGGCAGCATTCTTGCTCCGGGTGCCATGGCGCGTATTCCGGGAACGACCATCAATCACAACGTCCAACTGAACCAGGATCAGGCGCGGCTCAAGAACACCCAAACGGATGTTGGCGACGAAGAAAAGAACAAGTTGACCGAAGCGCAGACGGCGGATGTGAACGCCCAGGCGCAGGAGCGGACTAGCCCACAGCAGCCGAAATCGGCCTTTGGGTTGTGGCTGGCGCAGAACCCCAACGGCAAAGTTGGGGACTGGCTGAAAACGGAACAGGGGTCCAAGCCTGAAGCCAAAGACGACGTTCACGCGATGTATGCTGGCGCGGTAGCGGATGCTCTACAGCGCGGTGTAGACCCGGCCGCCGATCCCAAAGTGAAGCAGCTTCGCGACTCCATCACGGCACTTGAAAAACCCACCACGCCGAAAGAAGCGAATCGAGATGATCGCGCCATCGAGATTCTCTCAAAAGCTCCAGAGCAGCGGACGCCGGAAGAAAACTCCTACCTTCGCGGTTATCAGCAGTACACCAACATGACGAAAGTTCAGCCCGGCGTCTCACGCATGGAGGTGCTGAGTCAAGCCCGCGAGTATCCAGTCATCAACAAGAAGACCGGCGAATTGGAGTATCGAAACGCACAGGACATCAATGGAAATCGCGGACTTTACGCGCCCGCCGCCGAAGGTTCAAAGTCGATGGGCAAGGAAGCGGTCTTTCAGGACCTTCACTACAACATCGACACGGCACGGAAAGCGCTTCAGGCGTTGCCAACACTCGATACCGGCACCAGGGCGGCGCTCTCCTATGCGCTGCGTTCGACAGACCCGCGTAGCGCCATCAGTACCTTCTTAACGGGCACTGTCGGTCAGCACCTAAGCCCCGAACAGCAGGAAGCGGTTCAATCCATCGCCCTACTGCAAGAGAACGCAATGAGTTTGCGCAGTGTAGCCGGTATGGGCCAAGGCTCAGACGAACTGCGGAGCGCGATCCTGGCGACCATCCCCAGCGGCAAGAGCGCTTCTAAAGATTACGCATTGAAACAGCTCGATAAGTTTGAAGCCGTTGTCTCGCGGCTGGAAGGCGGCGTTCCGAGGGTGACATCGCAACAACCGAAGGGTGGCGGGAATCAGGGCCAGACCATAGGCTATACCGACGGCGGAAAGACGTACCAGATCCCGGCGGATCAAGAGAAGGATTTCTTGGCTGACCATCCGAAAGCGAAGAAGCGGTAAATGCCCGACAACTGGGATCAGTACGCTGTTCAGCCGGACAAGTGGGACAAGTACGCCACAACGCCCACCGTGCCTGACCCCGGCGCGCAAATGCGGAACAACGTTCAATCGCAAGCGGTCGAGCGTATGCAGCTCGATAACCCCTACAACTTCACGGATAAATCGGGCGGTGGTGGCTTTGTCTCTTCGGCGAAGGATGCGCTTACTGGAACACTGCGCGGACTGACACATATTCCGACCTGGGAAGACACCGCGCCCACCTTTGGCGCGGATGCGATGAAAGACATTCCCGCGCAAACGGTACAGCGTGTCACGGATCAGGCATCCTCTGGCAATGTCCGCGGTGCGCTCGGGACGGTTGCCGGTACTGCCGCACCCCTAATAGCGATACCAGCCGCGCTCGGCGGAGCACGGGCGCTCTTTGGCGGTGGCGAAGCAGTACCGCGCACGGGCTCACCAGCTCCATCAGGGGGGCTACCGAACATCCATCCAGCAGCGAAGTTCCTGATTCGCCGCATCCCTGGTGGGGGTGTCCTGACTGACGCTTACGACGCATTCGCCAAGTCCACCAACCCGCAATCGCCTTCAATCGTTGCTCCACCGCCCGTATCCGGCAGCATGACGCAGCGCTTCAACCCAACCCAGCCGATTATCGCCCCGCCCGATGTGCAGGGAAGCTCCACGGCGCGTTTCGCGCAGCCGCGCCAACTGGAAGGCTGGAAGCCCGCGCCGATTCGGGTCAAAGGCAGCAGCACGGATCGTTTCAACCCGGACACAAAGCCTGCCGCACCCGTTCCGCCGATTAGTTGGCACGAACCGGAAGAAGCAGGACCGGCGCCGGTCATTCCCCCCGTGAAATACAACCCGTACATGAAGGCGCAGAACCGGCCGGGCGGTCAAGCTCCCGGACGCGTCATTCCGCAGCAGACGCGGACGATACCGCCGGTCATCTGGCACAACCAATCCGAAGCAGAGCCGGTACCGACGCGCATTATTTCACCGCCGCCGAAGCCCTATAAGGCCAGAACGATAACGAAATCGACCCAGTAGCACAACGCCCCCGCTGCGCACCCAGCGCGTGAACCACTTAAATCTTCCTTAGCAACACACCACTACCATGAAAACCTTACGCCCGATTCTTCTGTTGTTGCTGTTGACTGTCGCCGCGTTAGCCCAAGTATCGACGGGGCAGGAGCCTATCGTCTGCACCAATCCGGCTGGCTGTGCGAGCAATGGGGCTATCGGCAATGCCACGACTATCAACGGGGCTGGCGTTCCCATGAACCAAACGTGCTTAGGTTCGAATGGCAGCAGCCAACTTGTCTCAGGCACTTGCGGCAGCAGTTCGCCGATTGCCAACAACACGGTGCTTGGCAACAATTCGGGCTCGACCTCCGCTCCCGGCGCTTTGTCGCCTGCTGCGCTCAGTACCTTGTTGGGCCTGGGTTCTTTAGCCACGCAAAGCGCGGTCACGTTTCCGCAGTTGCCGGTTATCAATTTCCTGACTCCAAGCGGTACGACGCTCAACGCATTCGGCGACTCGATCACTGCCGGGACCGGAGCAACGGGCACTTGCAATAGTGGGGCGACTGCCTGTAACTATGTGGCACTCACCGCCTACGCGAAAAACTGGTCGGTAAACAATCAAGCGGTCGGCGGAGCCAGCATGTCGGATCAGATGGTACCGATTCTGGCCACAAGCATTGCAACCGCCTCCGTCTCGAGCATGCTGATCGGCGTACACGATCAGCCGTACACGTCTACGATTGGCGGAGCGGCCTGGAATCAGTTCTATCGTTCGGTTCTCGCGTCTTCGGCGTGGCTTGCGATTCCCGCTACGACAGCGGGGGGAAATAACCAGAAAGTAGCTGCTCAAAATGCGGCTGTCACGCAAGGCGGCACATGGACGAATGTATCTGAATACGGCGGTGCGCTTGGTTTAAAGAGTACAACCATCGGCGACACCTTGACGGTCAGCCTGCCGGGAAATTCGCTCTACATCGGGCAGATGGTGCGCAATACCACGAATTGCACGATTAGCGTTTCCGTTGACGGCGTGAGCGCTGGCAACTACTCATTAACGAAGACATTCACGGATGGGAACGCCAACTATGCCTATATCGCTGAAGCCATTCGGCTGAACGGATTCGCGGGCGCACTGCAACATACCGTCGTCGTCACGGACGTCACGCCCGGGACGGCGGGCTGCGAAATACTCTATCTTGCCGGTAGTGGCGGGAACTTCACATCTGCCTGCCCATGGCTCTATCTGTTGACTCAATATCAGACCGGCCAAGGCCAGCCCTACCAATGGACAAAGGCGCAGAATGCGGCCATTCGCAAAGTGGCCTACGAGCTTGCGGCGGATAACCTGGGCGTTACTCTGGCCGATGCAGCGGCCTATCTGGATTTCGCGGTTAATCCCGCGCTCAGCATCGATACCGTCCACCCGAATAACGCGGGTCATCTGATCATTGCGAACGCCACGCTCGACAAGATGAACAATTTTGTCGCTCCGCAAGAGCAGTTAGCGCAGATCACACAAGACCCGGAATTTACGAGCGTGACAGTCTCGAATGGATCGGGAACCAGCACAGTCATCAATCCTTCCAGTGCGGCCTTTGGTGGGCAACTTACGATTAGTCAGCCCACCACGGCTGGCGATGTAGCAGTACTTGGCAGTGAATTAACTTCGTCTTCCGGCTGGACATCGACCGGCTGGACCGGTTCTTACAACGCGTTCTCGAACGGAACCTCAAACACGAGCCCGTTGACTAATTCGCTCACGATCATTCCTGGAACTCTTTATCAAGTGACCACCACGCTATCGAGCGTCACGGCTGGCAGCATCACCGTCACAATCGGTGGAGCGACCGCTGGAACTTACACAGCGAACGGGGCTAATACGTCCTGGGTAACGACCAGTTCCTCAGCGTCCTATACGGTCACGCCAACATCTTCATTTCTGGGGACGGTAGCCATTTCGCTCAAGATCATCACCCCCACGTCCGCTTATGCGCTACAGGCAACCGACTCCACGGGTGCATTGTCAGCTTCGATTTCTGCGCAACTGGGGTCCAATTATGATCTCTTTATTAGCGGGGGAACCCGCGTTAGCGGACTCTATAACCTCGGAACACTCAATACCGGCATCGGAGCCCGTGCGCTCCTGGGCAACGTGACCGGGATCAGCAATACGGCGGTCGGCAGTTGGTCGCTGCTCAATAACCAGAACGGCAACAATAACACAGCAATCGGCGATCACACGCTACTGAGCAACCTAGCGGGCACGGACAACGTCGCCATCGGTTTCGAGGTGCTAGAGAACAACCTGGGAAGTTTCAACGCTGGCGTAGGTTCACTTGCGTTATTGCTGAATACGACCGGCGCTGACAACACCGCCTTAGGGTATGGCGCCCTTGAGCACAACACCTCGGCAAGCGCAAACGTTGGGATCGGATACCTTTCGCTGACTTCCAATGCTACCGGCACCCAACAAACAGCGGTTGGGGCAAATACGCTTCGCTTTGCCACAGGTGGTGGGAATACGACTGTAGGCAATCAGGGGCTTTTTGCGGATACGACCGGCGTCAACAATACGGCGGTGGGCGACTTTGCAGTAAATGCAAATACCACCGGATCAAACAACACCGGCGTCGGCTATGCGGCTTGCAATCTGGTGACGACGGGCGGCACCGATACCTGTCTCGGCTACAACGCGGAAACTTCAGCAACGGCATCCGGGGCGGTTCAGATCGGCACTGGCACCAACTCGACGAACAACTCAATGCAGTTCCAGACCTGGAATTTCCTAAATTCCTCCGGTACTGCTACCTTTGCCGCGCTCCAAACGAGCACAGCTTATAAGACGACGACTTACACCAGCACGGTCAATGACGATTACATTGACTGCGATACCACTTCTGGCGGCTTCTCGATCACATTGGAACCGGCTCCGCTCAACGGAGTACACAAAACAATCGTGAATATCGGCTCCAACACCTGCACCATCAACGGCGGCGGGACCTACAACATCTGGGTGGATGGAACCTCGGCCAGCACTTATAGTCTTGCGGCGAATACCCCGATTGAGCTTCGCTTCACCACCGCCCCAGCTACGCCGATCTGGCGCGCCATCAACAAATAAAGCACCCCATGAACAAGTGGTTTCTCCTCGCGCTCTCCGTGTGCCCGCTCTTCGGGCAAGCGGTGCGTGTGACGCCAGCCCCGGTTTCACAACCCGTGGCGTCCAGCTTCGGCTATGTGCTGACTCCGGCCACAGCCAGCGTCCGTGTCTGCCGGTACCCCGTGGTCGGCTCACCTTGCACCAACTATGCCCCGACTTATACGGACTCGACCGCGGCGACGGCTTGCCCAGCGAATGCGCCAGTTGTTCTCGACGGCACCAACACCTGTACGGCCAGCACAGACAATCTGGGGAATCTGGCGTTTTGGGTGAAGTCGGGCGGTGGTCCGTTTGCTTGGGAGGGAGTCACCGGCGCCGGAACCCTCATCGGCCCTTACTATTTCACCGTCCCCCCCAGCACCTTGACGTTTTCGGTTGGGTCTTATGCTTTCCCGCCACTAACGATGTCGACCGCCTTGACAGCCAGTACCCCGGCGACAATCACGTTGCCCGTTGGCCCCCCGGGCATTAACGGAACGGATAATTTGCATCCGCTCTATATCTCGGGGACTGGCACGGCTGAGACTGTGCAAATCAACGGCGGGACTTGCACGCCAGGAGCGGTGAATTGCACGCTTCAGTTTACGCCCGCCAATAGCCATGCTTCCGGCTGGACGCTCGGCCCAGCGAACGGCGGAATTAGTGAAGCGTTGCAGGCTTGCAACACAGCAGGCGGCGGGCTGGTTCAGTTGCCAGCCGGGCTGATTACTGTCTATGGCCTGATGAATCTAGGCAACTGCTCGCTTGCCGGGCCGGACATGAATGCGATCACACTGACGGTTCCGAGTGGCTACTTTGTTGCGTCTCCGGCTTGGTATGACGGCTCCTCCTATCCCGTCATCCGCGCTTTCTCAAACGGAATTACAATCTCCGGCTTTACGCTGAATATGCAGGGGTCCACACAGACGAGCGCACCCAGCCCCTCTTACGGCGTCCTGCTCGGAAACGCGAACAGTGCGCTTGTCAAGCGCGTCAAAGTGGTTCATTCGCCAAATAGTGTGACGTTTGGACCCTTCGCGATTTTGGGCGCGAGCTATAACAACACAATTGACAGCAGCCAGGCCGTGAACGATCCCCTCACCAGTTGCACAAACTCGGGAGCTGGGGGTTTCTATGTAGACGCCGGCTACGGCAACAGCGTGATCAACTCTTACGCAGAAGCTGGTTGCCAGTCGATGTACGTGGCCGGCACAAACTCGGTCGATACCGTCTTTGCCAACGACACGTACAACATCGGCACAACTACGATGAGCGCTTTCGGGCAGCAGTTTGTCAATGACTCTGGATACCACGCGCGGTTTGAGCACAACACCTGCATCGGGAATGGAGGCGCACCCGCTTGTTTCGCAGTTGCCGCCGACGCCACGCCGATTGCAGCCGTAAATACGTCCTTTACGGATAATGTCTCGATTAACCCCGGCATCTGCTACCTACTTGCGGGAGCCAATAACGGCTCAGCGGTCACAGCCACCAGCACCGGAACCACGATCCGCGGCGGGAATTGCACCGGCGCGGGAACCGCCGGGATTTACCTGCAAGATGGCTTGGACGGGCTAACGATTGATGGCGTTGTCGTGGACGGCAAAGGAACGTCGCCTTATGGGCTTTACTCGGTATTGAATTTCGCTCACAGCATTGCCGACTTGACGCTGACCGGCAATCAGATCAAAGGCAGCACGGTCGGTGTGTATATGAACGGAGCTACTGGCCTCAATCCGATCTGGGGGTTGACGATGGCCGGCAATGTCGTCGAAGGCAACACGACGGGCTTTAGTCTGCCTTCGCAGACAGCGCTTGGGTATTTCGCCATCTCAAACAATTTGCTGTGGTCGAACGGCACGGATATAGCACTCGGAATCAGCGGGGGTTTGCCAGCCTTGGCTTCAAACGGAGCGGGGGTCTGGGGTCTGAACGTCGGCGCCAGCCCCACGGCCTATGCGTTTGCCCAAGTGGGATCACAGGGCAATGGTGCGAAAGTCCAGTTATCGACCGGCTCAATCACCGCCAACGATTGCGTCAAATTTGATGTGTACGGAAATACCGTGGACGCGGGAGCGGCTTGCGGATCGGGAGGCGGCGGGAGTGGGACAGTTACCAATTTCTCGCTAGGCTCCTTTCCATCTTGGCTCTCTTGCTCTGTCGCCAACCCGAGTACCACGCCAACAATGACCTGTAGCGTGTCGAGCATTCCTTCGTCGCTGTTGTCTGGGTTTCTGTCTGGGGCCGTTATGCCTGCCTTCGCAGGAGACGTAACAACATCAGCGGGAACTACTTCAACCAGCTTAGCTACCGTCAATTCATCTCCCGGCAGCTACACCAGCGCCAATATCACGGTTAACGCCAAAGGACTCGTCACTGCCGCGTCGAATGGGTCAGGAGGCGGCACGACTCTAACTGCTGGACCCGGCACGACGATTAATGCCACCGTCCTGTCGGCCGGATATTCTCTCACTTATAACTCAACCTCCAGCCAAGTATTCGGGACCAACGTATGCGGTACGCAGCAGGTGTTCTCTGGCACCGGAACAGCCACTTGGACGCTCCCTGTTCCGAACACCACCAACATGCCGTACTACGCCAACAACTGCAATATCTGGCTTACAGCAGAAAGCACCAACTCGGTTAGTGTCAGCATCTCAGGCGGCAGCTTCTACTTATCCGGCTCGACCTACACTGCCTTGACCATTCCGGCCAATACGAGCATGCTTTTCAAATCGGATGGGGCATCTGGGTATCTTCTCTATTACTTCCCTGACAACCTATACAACAGAACGGTGCTTACGGGCATTTCTGGAACGAAAGCGGGCTGCGTTGCGATGTATGCGACCGACAATAACGCGACGCTGATGTACGAGACAGTAACGAGCGCCGGAATAGTGACCTGGACCTCCAGCCAACCGGCGAACTGCAATTAGCCACATGAAGTCGTTTTTGCTTCTCTTCCTTCCGGCCTTGTTGATTGGACAGGTGACGATCACCGGGCCGACAACAGCACAAGTGGGGCAGACAATCACCTTTACTTCTTCTGCACCCGTCACTGTGACATTAGAAGCACATTCGGTCGGCACGCTAGGCGGGACACTTACCAACACAACAACTTGGACCTATACCGCGCCAGCCTCCGTAGTAGCGACGAATCAAGCGCAGGGCTGCCAGATACTTCCGAACAACAACATCTTTAACCAGGACATTTCCGGCCTGCCGGTCCACGCAAGTAGTGCAACATGGAACGCAATACTAGGCACAGGGATCTCGGTTGTACCGGATCAAAACTGGGGTATCGACGGCATCAACGCCAACACGCCAACTATAGCGATCAAAGCTTATTACGGCGGCTCCGGCAATATCCCTACTCCGCAATTCCCTGAACGAGAGGGAGGCTGGCTACATTCCGTTGACGAGGATGGCGGAACAGCGGATCATCACAACATGGAGATCGTTGGCGTTCCTGTTGGCGGTAGTCAAGCGCCCTGCACGGTCTATGAGGTCTACGACTATCTAATCAACAACACTTCTCCTACCCAAACTTGCAGGGATTCCTCTCCCGGATGCAATGCGTCTTCATTCACCACTTACGGGCCGGGTACTTATGTGACGATTCCGAACGGCGGAACCGATCAAGCCGGATACCCTGTAGCAGCATTAACTCTTCGAAGCGACGATGTTAGAAACGGGTCCACCCATGCGCTACGGGCAAGCGTGAATGGGAATCAGATTCAATTCAACGGGAACTTTTGGCCATCGCAAAATGCGGGGAATGGCAGCGGCGTGCCTTACGGAGTCAGATGGCGTCTGAGGAATTGCGCGGTTACTAGCTCCCCCTGCAAGGACATAGCTGGTGGAGGCTACTCGGCTTGGGCGCAGAATATCCTCAACGAAATGTATTACGGCGGAATCTTCCTAGCGGACGGCAACGTACCAGGAGGGGTTAGCGTATCGACCAGCGCGGATATGTTCGCTGATTACACGGTCGGGCAGGCCGTGACGCAAGCGTTCGCAGGGCTGACTCTAGCGGACTTTGACGTTGTAGATGAGTCCTCATTGGAGTACAACCCGGGCGGATATTGGGTCTGTCCCCAAGGGCGCACCACATGCGGACCGGCACAGAATCAAACGAATACCATCCCGGTAAGCGGTCAGGTATGGATGGACATTATTCCTTACCCGAGCGGAACCCCCCAAGATTATGCAATTGCTTTACAGGGCGTGACTATCGGTCTGCCTTATCAAGGCACATTCTATACTCAGACAAGTACCGTCCTGCCGCTTCCGTACTGGGTGAATGGCACATCGAACACTGCTGTTACCTGCTCTCTGCAAAGCGGTGTAGGGACCCTTTCCGGCTGTACTTATACGGCTCCATCTTCGCTAGGCGGCGGCTCAACCGCTGTCGTTAAGCTAACCTCGCAGGCTGACACAAATGTTTCTAATTACGCCTACATCTACCTGTTTGCCCCTGACCCAGCAGACGGACATCTTAGAATTTCCTATGGCACGATAAGCCCTTGTACGGACACCAACGGCCACACCTGGAGCGCGGGAGGGTATGGCCGCGACATCAGCCTACAGGCCAATATCTACGACAATGGCAGCGGCGAGCCGACATGGTTTAGCGGCGGAACCCCACCCGATATGTGCGTTCGGTCTACGGGCGCCTGGAGCTATGGAGATGTGCATTGGCACTTCTACTTACCCAATGGTAACTACATCGCTCATGTCGCCGGAGGAGCGCCCTTCAACAGTCTGCCTTTAACCCGAACCTTTGCGCTTCCGCCTAACTCCGGGGGAAGGCAATTACTTGCAGGTAATGGAGTAATCGGCTACCACGCTTGGAATATGCAGGATACGATCTGGGGCAGCGGGAATTACAAATACTATCCGGGCGTTCCGGGGGATGCTTACCTGCCTTGTCAAGTCACTAACAATTTATGCGAACTGGACATTCTGGGCGTCTCCTATCAAGCAATAGATCAGCCGTTATGGGGAACCGGACAATTTTTCGCCGCACAATTCTCGGCAATCGAACTGATCCCCGACACGACGCCTGCTTACTGGACAATCGACAACACACTCTCTAGTACCGGAACTATTGCGCCCTCCGGGACATTGCAACTTTTTGTGGTTCCTTGGTACACCACGGTAAACGATCCGGTTTGGAGTGTAACCAGCGGCACCGGATCAGTCAATTCATCGACCGGGTTATTTACAGCTCCATCAAGCGCTCCACCGGCGAATCAGCCTACTACGGTTTGCGCCCAGAGCGCTTCGCAGCCAGGCACCTTCAACGCCTGTACCAGCCTATACATTAGCGGCTCTAACACCTTCATCTGGTAAGCGTCGGGAATCCCCGCAAATAGTCCAGCCCCCTCTTTTATGTGGATCTTTGACCGCAAGCGCGGAATGTTTTTCTCTGATTTGCCCATGGCTCCCGTCTGGGATGCCTATAGCGGCCACGGAGCGGGCCTGAATAATCCAGACATGGAGCAAGTGCATAACGTAGGGCCGATCCCTGCTGGCATGTGGCGGCTCGACTACGTTGGAGTCGACGGCCATCTAGGGGCGCTAGTCTTTCACGTTCTGCCGCAAGATGGCACCGAGACATTTGGACGTAGCGGATTCTGCATCCACGGCGATAATCCGCTCGGAAATCACAGCGCCTCGGATGGGTGCATCATTCTGGCGCACGAATACCGGCAGTTGATTTGCGACTCGACCGACAGGGTTTTGCAGGTGATGTGATTTAGCTCCGGTTACGCAGTCGGCCCCGGAGCCACTTAGCCGTCTGAGGCCGTCATTCCGAAGACTGACGCGTCTGCGTTGATCCCATCTTCCCACTGACAGAGATTCCATGCCAGCAGACAAGAGAGCCGGAGGCCTGTACGTGTCGGTGGAATGTTGGCCTCCGCCTCCAAGCGCTGGCTCCGTTGAATTCGTTAAGATCGAGCGCGTCGACGTCGACGGCTCCATAGGCCTGCTGGAGCTTGTCAAAGAAGAGGAAGGGCGAGAACTCCATCGCCGATTGTGCGAGATTTACGCAACAAGTTTCGAAGTAGTACCAAACCAAACACAGAAAGAAAGAGGAAAGTAAATGGGATTTATTCAAAACGCTGAACACTGGGCGGCCAGAGTAGCGCACGAATTTAAGGTTGAATTTGGGAGTATCGAATCAAGGGCGGTGACGCTCACCCCGGAGGTGAAGGCCGTCTCCGAAGGACTTGCCGGGGTTGCGGAAGGGGCTGCGGTTGCCGCTGGAGCGCCACAAGCCGCATCCGTCATCGCGTATCTCGAAGCTGGATTCGAGGCGTTATGGGGCAAGACAGTAGCGGCAATTCAATCCGCCGATGCCGCTGCGCAGGCGAATGGCATTAACGTAGCCCTGGATTCGCAGACAGTCGCCAACGTCAAACAGGTGCTTGTGGCGATTGAGCAATTGAAGCCCGGTTCCACGCAGGTGCCGATGCTTCCGGTCCCGGCAACCCCAGCCCCAGCAGCTACTCCCGCAGCCGGGTGATGTAAAGCGGGACCCGCTTGCATCTAAACAGATTGGAGGACAAATGGCCCTAGACGGAGCCGTTGACGTGTCTGCTTGGAACACGCGCTAAAGATTGTTGAACCACTTACGCCTTACCCACCATGCGACTCAATAGACGAGGGAAGTGTGCCTGAATCGCAGCCACAGACCCAATCCTTTCAGCAGACGAACTGGATGTTGATTTGGGCTATTGTGTCTACACTGCTGATGGTCGTATTTGCGGCCGGCGCATTTCGCGGCACCAGCAGCCAATCGATCGACAATATGTCAGACCGGCTGTCTAAACTGGATGGCCACGTCGAGAAGTTGGGCATTGACGTTTCGGCGGCCGCTATTCAGAACGCGAAAGACATTCAGAAAATCAATGACCGGCTGGACCAGCATGATAGCCAGTTTTCAGAACAGCGCGGCGAGATTTTAGAGCTGATGAAGCGTCGCTGATGGAACAGCAACCGGGCGGGGGCACGCCTCCAGACTGGCGTCCGGTTCCTGATCCGACCCTCCTAACCACAGAGCAGATCAAGGCCGAGATTGCACATCTAAAAGAAGTGACGGAATTGCGTATTGAAGCCTTGAAAGAACTCTGGATCACGAATCATGCACTACATACAGGGTTGATTGCCCAACAGCAAGAAATCCTTAATCAGTATGTTGCTCATCAAGGATTGTACGTAAAAACAGAGGATCTTCAGCCGATCTTAAACGCCCAGGCCACAAACAAGGGCCGCGATACAGTGCTCGCCGTATTGATCTCAGCGGTTGTCTCTATTGTTTGCGGCTTACTTGTTGTGTGGCTGAGCCACGCACTGACCCGCTGAGACAGGAGGGCTGCGCACATGCTTGACTATCTAATCCACTGCTTCAATTCCATCTGGGGAAATTGAAACTCGCGCCCGGTTGGTTCGCTGACTGGGCGTTTTCTATTTCAGAACATCAGTTTATATTTGTTGCCCGCTCGATCCTGGCATGCCCCTACGCCGTGACCGCCAAGACCCGCAACGAACTCGCACTCGATCATTTCGCTCGGGCCGACCAATATCGCAGCGCCCTCACTCTTGCCTCTTCTTCCGACCACTGTTCCGTTGCTGTTGTAACTCGCAGATCCGCGCGTACCGTACACGGAACCGTAGATCGAACCCCACGCCACCGAGCCATCCACCACCGCAGAGAATTCGCCCGTCAGTTTTTCACCTGAAGGAAGAATGAGCCAAAGGGTACGGCTTCCCCAGCGGCTGTAATGCAGGCTTAGAACGTTGCCACTGGTCAGGTTGTAAAGGTGCGCGGTGGCCGCGCAGCATGTAGTTGCAAATAAAAGAACAGCCGCTAATCTCATTTACCTCACCTTCAATTTTTGAACGCGCTTCCCGCCTTTGAGTTTTTCCTTAATCCGAGCAAAATGGACGCCGGGCTCCACATACCAGCCGGATTCCAGATCCTTGAATAGTTGGCGTTCCATCTCCGCGATCTCCTCATCCGCCTTTAACCGGTCGTTTCGTAGGCCCACGAGCCGGTGTAATCTTTCCTGCAGTACCTGTTGAGCGGGTCTGCTCGGTATCTGATGAACCGACATTTTGGATCAGCCCCAGAACCCTTTCGATATCTATTTGCTTCCCAAACCTTAAGAACCTTTCGAACTGTAGATGCTCTTTTTGAAAGTCAGATGAGGGATATTCCTGGTGGTTTTCCGTACTATACCGTACAGGAGTATGTTTACCAGTTGACGCCCCTTCGATGTAATCGCGTATAAACCCAAGAACCACTCCTTTAATCTTTAGCCCTTCTCGCGAAATGCGGGAGACGAAGATTCGCTTCAACTCATCCTCTTCGGCGGTGAGCTTGAAGGAAATTTGGGGTTCTTTTTTCTTTTTGTTTTCAACCACAAAGCGCCAATGTTTCACGAAAGCGCGTTTTCTGCCTTGACAGAAAACTAGTTTTCGTCTTTACTAGAAAGCGTCCAAGGAACATTCTGGACCTTATAAATCTGATGGAAAGCATATCACCAGTTCAGCCAGAGGAATCGAAGACCCTGCACGTTGAGAACTTCTCCCCGGACCTACACAAGCGGGTCAAGAGCGAAGCGGCTTCTCGCGGCCAAACATTGCGTGAGTTTGTCACTGCGGCACTGGAACAGTCGCTGGTAAAGACGCCATCGCAGGAGACGAAGCGCCGTGCATCCTAACCCCTTCCCGCCCGATCCCCCCGCAGCCGCAGTCTCCGAGCACCGCAATCTGCGAGGGGTGAGCAACACCAACGTAATCGCTATTTCGCATGCCTCGCAAGGCCCACGTGTTCTCAGTACTAAGAGCGCTACAAGGCCAAGCGGTTTATGCGGGAAGTAGATGCGGAGCGGAAAGAGGGGAAGCTGTGAACAAACAGGAAGTTATTGACTTGATGAAGTCTTCACGTTCCGAGAAGGAATGGAGCGCCAACTGTGCCGTGGTAAAGGCAGCATATAACGGCCACTATCCGGCGTTCTGGTTCGAGGCAATCATTCGTTCTGGCGTTGCAACCGAGACGATGGCCGAGTTCGGCGCTACACCAGTCATCAAGGTCAGTTATGACTAAGCACGATCTCATCCAGATAGCCACGATCTACTTGCCGCTCACTGGAGCACTCGTTATCGGCATCGTGTTTCTGGCGATTGCGCTGGGAACGAGAAAGGATCAGAAATGAGTAAACAGACAATCACCCCATTTCGAGAGGGAATAAACCTTGAATTGGGTCTTGCTGTCGCCGACGCCATTGAGCGGCATCCGAGATCATTTGACCTTGGGTGGTTCGACCGTGAAACCCCGGAATGCGGCTCAGTAATGTGCTACGCGGGCTGGATCTGTGCGATGGCTGGAGTTAAGCCTTTCGGCAGCCGTTACGCCAGCACTGCAGTTCAACTAATGGGTATATACCCCGAGGACATCAGTGGCGGGATTTTTTCATTTTTGCCTGCGCCGTACGGGACGACAGCGCGTCGCTACCAAGTCGGCTCTCCTGAATACGCGAAGATCGCGGCTGATCGCTTCCGGCACTTTCTTCAGACAGGGGAATAGCAATGAGTTTCCAACCCAACACCGAAGAGCGCAACCCAAACGAGCGGAACTATCTCACGTGCAACCGCTGCACGGAGATTGCACCGAGAGGCGGCGAGTGGTTCCAGTGCGCAACGGAAGGCTGCAAAAACGATGTATTGTGCATCGGCTGTATCTATCAGTGCGGCGTGTGCGAGGACGATTTCTGCCGGCGGCACATCGTTGAGATCCCAGACAGTCGAGGCTTTGCCCGGTATGAATGCGAGACATGTCATTCGAAACAGGCTGAAGTGGCAAAGGTGGCGTGAGATGGCGAATACCCGTAAGAACGATATCAGAATCACACGTGTGCCGGGGAAAGAAGCGCGTTGTAGTGCGACCCTCAAACTGGAGTTCGACCCGACAGACCAGGAGGCAGCGAACTGCTTCGGGCGAATACTGCTGGAGCTAATCCCGGAAGGCGAGCGAGCCCAGTTCGTATCTGACTTTCAGGAAGCGGCGACGAAGGCGGGGTTCAAACAGGAGCCACTGGCTGAGATTGAGGGGCAGTCAGTATGAAAGCCTCTCTTCTAAAGCGTCGCATGGCTCTGCGAAAAGCCGGGCCGCAACCGGAATTTGAACCAACGCGAGTTAGGGAAGCATTCGACCGGAACGCTTTATTTGACCGCGACCGGGGAAGGTGTATTTGCGGGGCCGACACTGTTGCACAGCGGCAAGAGTTCAAGGATGCCCTCGACCACTTGGAGCGTGAGGACATTCTGCGCAAGTATGGCATCCCGCGACACAGGGCAAGCGGGGAATGGTATGACGGCCATCATCGGGTTCCCGTCATTGAGGGCGGATCTAGCGACCTGTCGAACATAGACACCGTTTGCCTTTTGTGCCATGCGAAGTTGAGCGCTGAGTTGGCGGCCAAGAAGGCTAAAGCGCTGAGGGTCGCCGCTAAGTTCAACCCTGAGTACCAGACCAAACAACCCCACGCGGAAGAGGTTCTGTAGCGCTAATGCCGACCGATTTAGCCCCAGTGCGCGTGATCTCGGAAGAACAGTGCCAAGCCGTCAGTATTTCATCGCCGGAAGAGTGGATACTACGCCTCTCGCTCCTGCACGCTGAATTGCAGCGGTTAATGGAACTGCCGGGTTCCTTTAATAAATCAGTTGCGAAGGATCGGCGGCAACGCGCTAAGACGGCGCTGAAGATGGCGGATGTGCAGATCGTCCACGCCAGCCAAATGATGCAGAACCTCGGGAGCCTCTGATGAGCCGCAACTATATGGCGCACCCCGAACTGTTCCCCTGGGTCGAAGAGATGGAACGGCGTATCCAGATAGAGCACAACAACGATTTCGACCGCTTCGTAGCTAGGCAGGAGGCGCTAATACGTGCATGCACCTGCGAGTGGGATGGCGGGTATGGAGACGACGGAACACAAGGAAGACGGTTCCCAAAGGCCGGCTGTCCAGTGCATCAGGAAGAGGATTTATGAGTGCGCAGCGCATTGTTGTTTTCGATCTTGAGACAGGTGGACTTTTAGAGAATGACCCAGTCATTCAATTAGCGGCCATTGCGGTTAATAGCGAATGGAGCGAACTGGAATCTTACGAAGCGAAAATTAACTTCAACGAAGAAGACGCTGATACTGAGGCGCTAAAAATCAACCATTACGACCGGGACGTATGGGCATCACAGGGCAAATCGCGTGGGAGTGTAGTTTCCGAGTTCTCTGCGTTTCTCCTTCGCCACAAGTGCATCGAAATGGTCAGTAAACGCACCGGATCTCCATATTCTGTCGCCTTGCTGGCTGGCTACAACGCAGCGACGTTCGATGGGCCACGACTTCAGCGATTCTTCGCTGGCGCCTTTCTCCCGGCGCATCCGCGCGTGCTCTGTGTTATGCAGCGAGTCCTTTGGCTGGCACAGGAAGATCCTTCTTTTAAGCCGGTATCTTTTCAACTCACGAATGTAGCCAAAGCGCTCGGCGTCACAACAGACGGCGCACATGATTCGCTGTGCGATGTTCGCACAACCGTCGAGGTAATGAAGGCAATCCGGCGTGTTCCGACAGCGGCGGCCTAGAAAGTAAATTATGAGCGAACAGCACACCGAAACAGCGCCTAACGGAAACACGCAACCAGTGACAGCGGAGCCACTGGTGAAGCGCCGTGAGTTGGCGACTCTTCTTGAAAAAGTAATCGAGAACAGCAGCGATCAAACCTATGCGCGGCAGATGATCGCTGCCGAAATAGCGCGGGACTTATTCGACCAGGATGCGCGACTGGCAAAGGTATTCGCTCAATCTGGGGTGTTTTCCGATCTCACCGGGATGACCGAGCAGCAAGCCATCGCTACGGCGATGACGAAGATTCGCTTAGGACGCTCCTGGGACATCAACGAAGCGGATGCCATGCAGTTCATCTTCTTCAACAACGGTCGCCCAGGCATCATGAACGAGTTGTACGCCGCGAAGATCCGAGACGCCGGGTACGACTGGGACGTGGAATGGCTCGGTGACGATAGCGACAAGCCGACCGGCTGCCGTCTTTGGTTGAAGAAGTGGAGTTCTGAGGTGAGAGACTATCAGCCGGTTCTCACGCGGGACGGTAAGCAGGTTTCCGAGTCCTTCACCAAGCAGGACGCCGATACCGCCCTGATCTGGGAAAAGGGTAAACAGGTCCCACTCTCCATGAAGTGGAATTACCAATCATGGGCGCGGGATATGTATTTTTGGCGTGCGCTTACTCGGCTGCGTCGCTTTCACGTCACCAATATTCTGCGCGGGGCGATGCTGCAAGAGGAAGCGCAGGACATCCAACCGCCTAGCCGTGAGGATGTTTTAGAGCGACGCCTACGCGAGCAAGGCGCAAGCGAAGAGCGCATTCAAGAAGTGGTGAGCGCCGAGAAGGGCAAAAAAGAGAGAAAAGCAAACGGTGTACCCAAGCAAGAAACAGCATCACCCAAACCCGAAATAATTCCGGTCTATGACGATTTCCCCGATGCGGGAACTATAGCTGACGGGGGAAAGTGCTACGTCGCAGGAAAGCTCTACACCTACCGGGCTGAGCGTTCCGGCTACGAGCCAACCGTAGAACCAGAACACGAGGCCAAGCATGCATGACTCTGACCTCTCGCGGTGGATGCACGAGACCACTGCGCACTTGAAGCAAATCATTTCAAACCAAAGGGAGATTATGGCAACAACTTCACAAATTTTAACCGCCGAACAGCAGCAAGAATCAGACATTCAAAAGTTGGCGGGGCTACTAACGCAGGTACTCACACAGGCGGCAGCCGATCAACTGTCGCCGTCCGACGCTCAAGCGCTTTTGACGGAGATTCAAGCCGGCGACCAGAGTGTGAACGCAATGGTAACGAGCGCCAACAATTACCTGAATCCGCCGGCGGCAACTCCCCCAACTCCGGCTCCGACTGGCACAGGGACGGCGCCAGGGGCACCAACCCAAACTTCTTAACGTTTCCCTTCGGGGAATCCGGCGGCAGGTCTAGACTTCCTCGCGCACACCTCGCGCACCTCGCGGTCTTGACCAGTTTTCCACATCGCCAGCGCGTGCAAAGACGATGGCCGGAAAGCGTGCAAAGTTTTACTAAACAGCGCCCTTCGGGGCAGAAAGGAGTCGAGCGGAAGAGAGCAAAGAGACTACCCGAAGTCTGACAACTAAGTAGTTTTTAGCAAGCCCCAGTATTGCTGGGGCTTGCTAAAGGCAACTTATTCAAAGAATGGAAGGGATTGATGCCGACTAACAAAATGAAAGAACGTGCCGTGCTGGTCACTACGCAACACAGAGGAGTTTTCTTTGGGTATGCAACCAAAACAGACGGCCCAACCATAAAGCTCCGCAATGGACGGTTATGCGTCTCGTGGTCATCCGACCTACGCGGATTTATGGGCCTCGCGTCTGCTGGACCTAGCGCTAATTGCAAAATTGGGCCAGCGGCAGACATTGAATTGCGTGACATTACATCCGTAACAGAAGTGACCGAGCAGGCTGTGGCGAAATGGGAAAAAGCTCCCTGGTGATTTGCGGCGCACTGCCCGCCTGGACTGAGTCCTTTAGTGGCGATGGCTCTGGCTATGGCTATGGCTCTGGCGATGGCTCTGGCTATGGCTATGGCTATGGCTATGGCTATGGCTCTGGCTCTGGCGATGGCTCTGGCTATGGCGATGGCTATGGCTATGGCTCTGGCGATGGCTCTGGCTATGGCTATGGCTATGGCTCTGGCTCTGGCTATGGCTATGGCTATGGCTCTGGCGATGGCTCTGGCTATGGCTCTGGCTATGGCTCTGGCTCTGGCTCTGGCTATGGCTATGGCTATGGCTCTGGCGATGGCGATGGCTATGGCTCTGGCGATGGCGATGGCTCTGGCTATGGCTATTGGCTGACCCTCGCAGCTAAATATCTACCGTCATGGGCTGCTGGCACGGATGCCTTTCTCGCGTTCTGGAGGTCGGATGCAGAGGGTAAGGCGACAAACGGGGGTGTCAGCGCACAAGCGGTTCATCCGGGGTTAGTCGAGGAAATTAAGGGTCCGCTTGCGATCTGCACAGCCAAGGCATTACATGGAACTCTTGCGCCGGATAAATGGCGCGGCGAACGTTTATGGATTGTGGCTATGCACGGGCCAATTCAATGTAACGCAGATAAGGTTGGCGCACTGAAGCGGGAAATTATAGCCGAGGTTAAGTAAATGGCGCAAACAAAGATAGTGCGATGCGATGAATGTGGCGTGGTGAAGAACGTAAGTAATCACTGGTTCGGGATTCTCGCCGGTCGTGGCGGTCATGGCAGTAGCTGCTTTATTGCGGAGCGCTGGCGACCGGGCGGGGTATACGAATACGATCTTTGCGGAGAGGCTTGCACGATAAAGGCGCTTGGTAAATGGATGCACGCGAACGTTCCGGCGCTCGACACAAAGGGAATATGATTACCTACCATCTGCGCTACAGCCGTGACAGTCAGCAGATACCCGACGTGATGACGTGCGAAATAAGGACCATCCACCAACTTCAGAACACGGTCGATTGGCAGCATCACTGCTTGGCTCACGCGCGCGGCAGACTCCAGAAGCTCGAGGCGCGGAATAGGACACTCGCTGTAATTGCGCTAGTGTCTGGATTCCTGCTGTTCTTTGTGGGTGGTGCGGTGGGCTGGTGGTGGCGGAGTTAAATGGACCCAAAAGATTTCGAGCCAGGCGCAATTATCAAAGATACCTACCTGGGGGGGGGTAGGTGTTCGTGTAGACCCCGGCAATGTGTTCTGCTGTCGTTGCCATCGGAGACTTCCACCCAAAGAAATTTTCTGCTTGAATTGCTTCGGCGAATACCGGCCGCGCAAAAAACCCTACAGGCCGCCAGGGCCAGACGATCCAGGGGGTTTGTTTGATGACCTCACCTAGACGTTCCGGCGAGCCGTGGGAGGAGAAGGTGTGACTACTTTCTACGACTTCTCGGGTGGTATGGAGAGCGCAGCCATGCTTGTCGTGGACCGCGAACGCATTCGAGAGACTAGCGCCATCGTGCGATGGGCGGATACGGGCAAACAGTTCCCGGAGATGGCCTCCTCCATCTCCCAAATCGAGTCGCTTTTGCAAATAGAGATTGCGCGAATACCTCCGCGCATCGGATTTGATGACTTCCTATTCAACCGGGGCGGGATGGTCCGTAAGGGTACGAATGACTGTTCACGCCGAATGAAGCGAGCCAACCTAGCGCACCATGCGAAACGGTTCACGAAATCGTGGGAAATTAATCTCGGTTTCAATGCCGAGGAAATAGAACGATCCGAAGCGTTTAGCGACCGCAATGAAAGACCCTGGTGCCATTGGCGTTATCCGCTCATTGAAGCCCGCGTTTTGCGTAGTCAGACGTGGGGGATTTGCCGCGAAGCTGGCTTCACGATTCTCGTCTCGATGTACGAAAAAATGGGACGTTTCGATTGTTTTTTCTGCGGTAATCAGAGCCCCAAGCAAGCCCTTAAAGTTGTAGAGCATTACCCGCAACTGGCAAACGAATGGATGGAGACGGAAGAACGTAAGGGCCATTCGTTTATGCCTATCGCGCTCAAGGTTTTGGTGGCTGAGCGGGACCGCCAGGGGTTGCTGGACTTTGGGGCTAAGACGGCCTGCGCTTGTTTTGGAGGAACAGAAAGTGTTTGGGATGACGAAGAGCCTGAACCGGCGCTCAATCAGCAACAGAGGTTACTCGCGTGAGCATCTTAGCGATTGATCCGGGACCACAGCAAAGCGCGTATGTCGAATGGGAAAACAATCAAATCCGTGAAAGCGGCATTGTCTCCAATAGCGAACTTTTGACGCATATCGAAGGATATGCCGAAGTGTGCAGCGATCCCGTATTGGTTATCGAGGGGATGCAATCCTACGGCTCAATCATAGGCAAGAGCACGATTGACACGCTCATTTGGGTGGGGCGTTTCGTTGAGGCTTGGCATCAGTTAACGACAAAAGAGCCAGCGCTTATTACGCGACCGACGATCAAAGCTCACATCTGCGGGAACGCAAAAGCAAATGATTCAAACGTCCGCGAAGCGTTGATGGATCGGATAGGACCGCAAGGTATGAAGAGGGCGCCGGGGCCGACCTACGGGATCAAAACACATCTATGGGCCGCCCTGGCGCTAGCCATCTACGCGCACGATACGAGACAGGAGCGGGCCGCATGAAGATGGTGAAGAAGCTCACCGGCCCACAGGTTTTTAAGCTCTTCATGCGGGGCGATTCAATTCTAGATATTGCCGCACGCACATGGGACCTCGGCAACCCTTTTGAACTATTGGGGACACTGGATACCGAGAATCTCCTGCGCACTTATCTCGAACGGCGCGACAAGAGAAGGAAGCGGGCGAAGTGAAGCACGAACTACAGCACACCGATTCGCCAACGTGGTGTATCCACTGCGGCACATTCGATATCTATTGCGCGGACAATGAATGTGATTCGGTGGCTAGGGAGGGCAGGTTTGATAGCCGAGTGCCGAGTAACTTTAATCGGATGTTGGGCAACATTTTTGGAAAGGCCGTTCCGCTGGTGGACGCCTAAATGAAACGCGGAACCTCTAAACACCCGAAGATGTTCGAACTGGCCACGCGGCTCAAGGTGGCTCGGCAGTTTGCCGTAGGCATCATTGTGGATTTGTGGGAGGCGGCATCTAACTACGCTCCGCGAGGCGATATCGGTAAGTGCTCCGACGAGTGGATTGCAGAGCAGGTCGGCTGGAGCAAGAAGCCTGATTTATTAGTTCAAGCGCTCGTCGAATCCCGCTGGCTGGATAGGAGTGAGTGTTTTAGGCTGCTTGTTCACGACTGGCCGGAGCACTGCGAAGATTCCGTTCACAAGTTCCTCTATAGAAAAAAACTCCTCTTTGCTGACGGCACAATTCCCTGTACGCGCAAACCCAAAAATACAGTCAATGACCGGTCAGTGTCCGGTCATGGACCAGACTTTGACCGGACCGTGACTGATACACCTCAAAGAGGCAGTGGCAGTGGCAATGGCAGTGGCAATTCTGAAACGGAAGAGGAGCGCGAGGAGAAACCAAAAAACCTTGTCCCGTTCAACGAACTCGGTTTTGACAAACTCACGACGGCAGCACTCAAAGGCGGCTTGGCGTTTTCTGACGGCGAGTTGCCAGACTTGAAGGCCCGCTACTGGAGGCCGCTGGATCTGGATCAAAAACGCGCTGCGTTTCATGGAATCCAAGAACGAATAGACGCAGGCGAATACCCCAGCTACGCGCCAACTCTGGAAAATTACTTCCGCAAACAACTCTGGGGCCGGCCTATTCGCGCATCGCCCCAAAAACCACCCGACCAAAAAGCAGCGCATATAGCCAGTTTGGAAGCAAGACAAGCTCAGTTGGAGAGAGAAGCCAGTGCCCGAAAACAATCCTGAACTTGATGCCGAGATTCTTCGACAAGTTCTCCGTTTCAAATCACATCCGAACTTCCCGGTTGACACAACGGAATTAGAGAAAGCTTTTCGCGATGTCTGTCCTAAGCCCGAAATCGCGCAGAAAGTCGGCACGGAGATGATTCAAAAACTTTACTTCGCGCCTGTGCCGGCGAATGTGTACGAGGCGCATCAGGCGCTCAACGAACGTAACGAATTGCCGACGGCAAACCAGACGGAAGACGATCACGGCCCCCAAATCGGCGATACACCTTTCAGCGGACACTTATCGGAATTTCTGGACGAAGAAATCATCGAGCGACTAAGACGGCAAATCACTGACGGAAAATTTCACATCCAGCGGGAGACGGCGCGCCAACTTGTTGCTGCTTGGGACAACACACACAGAGTCGGGGTCAGCAAATGAGCACCTATCGACCGGTAGACACCTTCCACCCCTACCAGCGAACAGTGAGCCCAGAGATTCCACATGGCAGCACGGACCGGGCGAAGCGAGCCCAAAAATCAAAAATGAAATTCTGCCAAGTCTGCGGGAAAGCCTACCGCTGGGCATCGAACGGAAAGCACGTATGCGGAGTGAACAGATGAGCCTACAAACAAAACCCCCACTGCGAAGGTTGACCGAACTGCAACGAAGCGGAAACTACTGCACGGGCGCACCTTGGCAGGGAGCGTACATTTTCTCGGTTTACACGCCCCGGCATCAGTTGCTTTTTGAGGGTACGTACACCTGGGGTGCCTACCAGCAATGTGTAGATGTCTGGCTGGGCGTGCGACCGGCGAATGGAAGCAGGGAATGGAGCAAGGCGGCATGACGGTGCTGAAGAAAATTGACCAAGCGGCAACTGTTTTGTTTTGTGTGTGCACCCTGTTCGTCGTTCTTGAAGGCCTCACTGTGGCGATTTGGCTCGCATTGAGCCATCCCGATCAGCCGCAACCGTTAGCAAAATGGTGGCCACTGGTGGATCTGGGATGCGTCATCAGTTCATTCTCTGCTTCGTGGATCGCAATAACAGAAATAAGACGCCGCCGGAAGGAATGGGAATGAATCCGCACTACTACGACACGCATCGACCGCTGCATTGGCCGTCTGCGCTAGGAAGGCTGTAGATGAGCGACAAAATCAATCCCGATCACTACAAGACAACTTCAGGGCTTGAGGTAATTGACGTGATTGAGAAATTCGAGCTTTCCTTCTGTCTAGGCAATGCAATCAAATATATTCTACGGGCCGGAAAAAAAGAAGGCGAGGTTGAGTTGGACGATCTAACAAAGGCCCGTTGGTACATCGACCGGAGATTAATACAATTGAGGACGTTTAAATGAACACCGAACGCCCAGAAAAGCCCAACATGCTCGGGGTGATGTACGAGACGATGCGCGGCAACAGAGAGCGCAGAAAGCGTGCCGTGCGCAGCAAGGTCCGATTCTGTCCGAAGTGCGAACAGGTTATCAAGGCGCGTGGAGCGCATAAGTGCGGAGGGAAGCCATGAGCTCGCAACCACTCACCCCAGCGGAAGAACGCGAAGACAAAATGCTGCATTTGTGTAAGGCGCAGGGAGATCAGATTCTAGGGCTTCGCCAACAAGTCTCACTGAGAGACGCACTCATCGACCAACTGCGCTCCGAACTAGCTCTGCAAAAAGGCGCCAATGCCGCACAAGACGAACGGGAGAAGAAAGCAGCGGAGCGATTTGGCATGCTGCATTCTTGCGACTGGCCGGACGAAATAGCGGACAAGTTACTGGCGGCCCAGCGACGATGGATTGACATTCAAATCGGCATTGAACAGTTCCTAACCTCTTCGGACGAATATCCACTTGCACAAGCCCAAGCAAGGGAACTGCTTGGTGATTGGCATGGGCGGTTTGCAACTCTGCTCGACGTTTACGTTGCGGAGCGGACGGCAACCATCACGAAAGAGCGGGATGAAGCAGTCCACACGCTCGCTGTCGAGGAAAACATGCACGTCCAGACCATAGACGAGCGTGATCACCACGAAGCGAGCATCAATGCTATTGCGGCGGCATTGGGTGTCACGTGCGAGTGGTCGAATCTTTGCGACGTTGGCCATGAATGTGTAGAAGCGGTTTCGAGCCTTGCGGAGCGGACGAAGGTACTACGGGAGGCGCTGGAAAAGATAGCGGACCCGTCGCGGTATGACATCGGCGTGAACGGCGTCTCCTGGCGTGTGCGAATAGCGCTTGATGCGCTCCAACTCCATCACGAGCAAGGCGGTGCGAAGTGAGCGGTAGGTATCGCGAAAAACCTTCTGATTTTCTGCGGAGCAATCTTCAAGCAGAAGGGAAGATCGCACCGCCAAAGAAAGTGAAGGAGCAACCACGCCCCAGAATGCGAATAGATCAGTTGGTCGAGTATCACCAAAGATACAAACTTTGCCCCGAATGTGGCCAGCCAATGCTGCCGAAAGGCATGGAAAAACAGCCTGGTGAATACGATCACGCGCAAGGCTGCAAGTACAAAGCCATCCAGAAGCAATCAGAAGGCGGTAGCCGGTAGCGCATGGGAACGGAAAGGAGAACCGATTGGCGGGAATAATCAGCATTGATGAAATCGCGGAGGCTGTCGTTAAGCGCCTCACTGACAAAGCGGTGTTTCTGCCTCGACTGATGACGCTACAACAGGCGGCCGCTTATCTAGGCATGTCCGTTCCAGCCCTACGCGCCCAAGTAATCTGTAAAGCTCGCGGCTGTTGCCAAACGATGCTGCTGGAGACACGTTAGTGTCACATCCCGATCCGACGGAGGGCGGCAAATATAGAGTTAGCTTCAACTGCCGAGGTTGCTTCAAGAAGGGAGCCTCTACCAAGGTAAAAGATCCGCGTCAATGCCCAAAATGTTGGCGCGAAACCCATCAAGACAGCCTCGACGACATTATTGGGGCGATTCCCCAGCCAAAAAATCAACCCAAGCGTGGTACGGTCTATATCCTTCAGCCGGAAGGCTTTAATTTTGTAAAGATCGGCTACACGCGGGGGGACGTGATGGCTCGACTGTTGGCGCTCGAAGCTGGGTGCCCGTTTCGTCTTCAGATCGCATGTTGGTTTGCGGGGGACGCTATTACTGAGCGCTCTCTGCACAAACACTTCCAAAAGCATCACCTACGACGGGAGTGGTTCCATCTGGTTCCCGAAATAGCCGATTTTGTATCTCGCGTGAATGTTGTTACGGCAGGAATCGCCGCATGACTAAAGTATGGCGAACAGATGGTGGATTGTGTGCCAATTCTGAAGCAAGAGGATGTACGAAGTGAAGCCGCTGCTAATCGACCTCTATTGTGGTCTCGGGGGCTGGGCTGAAGGCTTCCTCGCGGAAGGCTGGGAATGTGTGGGCTTTGATGTCGAGCGGCACAGGTACCCGCGAATACGCCACATCCCAAGCGCCACAAAACTCGCCGGAAACAACGGCGGAAAAGGGGCCAAGGTTTGGTCAGAGCGCGCCATTCAACGGCTGAAGGATTCAATTGATGACTGCGAAGTACTCGACCAATGGCAAGAGTATCCCGGCCAACTCGTGCTTCAGGACGCCCTGACGTTGCACGGCTCGCAGTTCAAGAATGCGGATTGCATCGTAGCTTCGCCGCCCTGTACCGAGTACTCGTACATGGCAATGCCGTGGTCAAGAGGAAAGCAGATTGCGCGTGCATTGCGCGGCCAAGGCGAGTTCCCGGAAGGCTATACCGGCTCACGGACCATTGAGCAGTTGAACGCGCTGTTCAATGCGTGCTTTCGCATCCAGCGGGAAGCAATAGATGCGACCACTAGGAACTGCCCATCCTGCGGCGGGAAGGGCTTCATGATCTGGTACGTCAACGAAACGCATGATTGTGAGCGCTGCTATGGAAAGGGGTATGTCCAGCGCTACATTCCGCTGATCGTCGAGAACGTCAAGGGGGCCCAGCCGTGGGTTGGCCGAGCCAAGGCTAATTACGGAAGCTTTTATCTATGGGCCGATGTCGGTATGGTGGGACGCAACGTAACCGGACCAGGGCTGAAGTTCGGCGAACTCTGCGCACCGGCAAAAAACGGCCAAAAGTTCAACCCGGATGGAACGGCGCACGGACCCGGCTCGTGGTTTAAGATTGCCAACTCAAGAGAGCGTGGGCAAAAAATCAATGGACCGCGCCGTGATCGGCAACTGCGAAGCGGGGAGTTTGGTTGGCACAAAACGATCATGGCGGACGGGACTTCAAAAAGCGCAAAACGTAAGGCCGCATCAGCCCAAATAGCCAAAATTCCCTTCGCGCTGAGCTCATACATTGCGCGTGTTTACCATCCCCAAAAGGAGGAGCGTGAAAGTGCCGCGTCCTGACCAAATGCGCGAAGCCCTTCAGCGCATAGCGGACTGGGCCGACGCCTATCCGCTCGAACAGTTCCCCGAACAGGACCTAAAGAAAGCGGACCAGATCCTAAAGCAGCACGGAATCAGCATGTCAGCTATGCACGGTCAGTGGGCGAGGAACATCGTAGAAGGAATTGGAAAGATCGCGAGAGAGGGGGCGGGTTGACTCTTTCCCCGCGCGAGCGACAAGTTCTCGGCGCGCTACTGGCCGGGTGCTCCACGAAAGAGACCGCGCACAGGCTTGGCATTGACCGCGGCACAGTCGCCTATTACAAGTGGACGGCGTATCGAAAATTGGGCATCACGAGCGATTTCGAGTTGGGCAGGCGGGCCGAGTTGATTCAGCACCTACTGACTTCGGAAACCTTCTGAGTCAACAAATATTTGGTTGCGACCTAAAACATTTCCATTCACACTTGTTCCAGTCCCGTTTCCGCCATCTGAATCCCGGTTCTCGCGGGTAATCTGAGACGTTCATCCTGCAAAGGTATGACAGGGTTTCGCGCAAGAAGTCCCAGGCGCAACGCTCTCCTTTTCCCCAAACACAAACATGATTGCAGAACAGCGCGTGCTTCGCTCCGCTTTGGCGTCAGCCCAGGATTATTGGAAAATCCAGCTATTCGAAGAAGGCGGAACGCGCATCATCTTTGCAATTGGCGCAAGGAAGCTCGCATCAGAGGGCGTGTATGAATTCAAGCTACGTTCCGGCGGCCGGGTAATGTGGATGCGAAAATTCACCCCCGAAGAGATTGAGGAAGAAATGGCGGCAGTTACGCAGGAACCCGGCGCTGAGTTCATGCCCGAATATCTGTTCCAATATCGCGGTCAGAACGGGAAAGTGTGCGAAGGTTGGCCGGGTCCACGGCAGATCGCCGGCCCATTGCTCGGATTGATGGCACCCAGCACGCTCGAATCCGTGCGCCAGTGGCGCTAGCTTTGTTTACTACGCCATCTTTGCTGCGCCAGTCGTTTTTTGCAGCGGGGACACGTTGGATCCGGATTATCCGCATGGCAGAGCGTTGGGGGAGCGCCGAACGAAAGTACTATTGACTTGGCGTGACAGACTGGCGCGGCTATTGTTGTGTGGTTTATTGTCGGCAACGTGTGAGTTAGTTGGCGGAGCCGATCTCCAAGACGTTTATGATGCACAACTTGTCAGGGGCGACAGGGCCATGGCTGAAGTCTACGATGATAGGCTTTTCATCGTTGGGCGGCTTGCCATCTGTGTTGAGCATCGAGATTCGTCCCACGAATGGAGTTTCGCGGACTTTATTGTCGTCGCCCGTGGACTTGTAGAGAATACATCCGTAGACGGCGGTCCCAATTCGGGGGTCTCGGAGGTCACTGTTGTTCATGAGCCCCGGTATATCGTTGATGACCGGAGATCCCGGTATCACAACCCACTTGAATGTCTGCAAATGCGTCCGGGCCTCCAGGCAAGCGTTTCTGGCATGTACCTCCGAATAAACGTTCTCTTCCGTGGAGTCTGGGGTGATCTGCCCGTAAATAAAGAACAGGGCTGGTTCATGGCCGACGTTGATGATACGAAATCTCAAGTTGAATCCAAGCTCATTTTGCGAGCCAGTGGCAGGTTTTATGGGCATGATCCCGTCGTAGATCCTGTTGGCGTACCCACTTCGAATAGCGGAATTTCGTTCGCTCGTGTCAATAGTGACCCAGGGACGACTAGACTGCTCAAGCTGGAGTCTAGCAACATGCGCGTAATAGGCAGCAGCTCCGAAAGCCAAGCCGGTGAATATACACAGGAAAATCTGCACGAGAAAACTAAGCCATGGATGTGGCTCACTTCTCTTGCTGCCTGGGTTATCTGTTTTTTCTATTTTGCGGTTCGCTTGCAACTCGGCAAGGGCGGATATTACGGCGTGGCTTGTTGTATCGTTAGCAACCTTTGTATTTCTATTAGCTTCTTTTTGTTCCTGGTTTGCTACCTCGGATGAAGTCGCGAGCTTCTGTAGCTCACCATGGATACGCTTAAGACGGCGCTTGTTGAAGCGGAACGACTGTTCATCTAAATAACGAAAGAAAACGAATGGCCAACCCTCACCCGGTGCCAAACCCGAAAGGTCGGCCAAAGGGTACCCCAAACCGTAAAACCAGGGAAGTCCAAGATATCCTGGCCAAGTTAAAATGCGACCCAATCGCTGGCATGGCAAAGATTGCCCTGAATCCCAAGCACAGCCCGGAGTTGCGCGGCAAGATGCACGCGGAACTGGCCAAGTACGTATACCCGCAGCGTAAAGCGGTCGAGCATAGTGGGGACTTGCAACATTCGGGCGAAGGCGGCGGGCCCATTCGATTCGTAGTGGAGCGGATTGGGACTGAAGCGACAAAGGGAGACTGACTGAAATGTTCTGGCTTTATTGGCTTTCAATTGTGATCCATCATCATCACTTGAGCGCCTGGCACACGCTGATCGAAAGGACTGCGCGCTAAGATGCCAACTTACCTGGCCGGTACAGCTCCGGCATTGTATCCCGGCGACTTGCCGCTGACGCTCGTCAACGCGGAGACGGTCGCAGCGGGGTATAAGTCGATGGCCTTTGTGCGCGGGCCCTCCCCGGCCGAAACGGATAACGGCGTAACAGTGCAAATACTGTTTGCCGCGAATGCGACAGCGACCGTGGCGCTCGAAGGCTCGAATGTGGATGTCGACGCGGATTACGTGATCGTGGCATCGGCCGCTTTCGCTGGCGCTGGGGCGGCGGGCTCAATTACGGACAGTCAGCGCTATGTGTTCTACCGCCTGCACGTGACCGCCTACACCAGCGGTGGAATATTGACAGCTCTGGCCGCCCGGTAATGTGCCTGAATTCACAATTAGCCTGCAGCCGAAGGCAGCAAGACGACTGTTAAAGTGTGAACAGTACA
>CAWJUX010000013.1:0-16433 GCA_963846175.1 Bryobacterales bacterium
GCGAATGATCTGGACCACCGGTTTTCGAGATTTTTCCGGCCCAATACGGATGCACTTTGGAAAGAAAGCGATTTTTCCATCCGATATTCGCATCGCATTGGCAACGTGCAATACGCGGACTTGAGCCAAAGGTACACCAAGGCAACAGACCGATGGTCACCCCGATATGAAAAGCGGCCGGCTCGATCTACGAGATTCATTAGCATCGGGGAGTCAGTTCCGGATATTGATGCCATGAATCTCAATTCGATGGTTCACTACCAAAAGACCGAAGCCATCGACGCAGTTAGCATCGCGGTTCGCAACATGGCAGGGCAGGTCCTGAACAGGGACTATGAAACTCTGTACAACGTTACGTACGACTACCGGGGGATGCTCTCAATCGGTGTAAGGACACCGACAGCTATCTACTCGGGCCTGTCGATGAGCTCAGGAGAGCAGAGGGTCTTTCGCATTGCACATGCCCTATTGAGCGCACCAAGATACGCCTTGATTCTGGTCGACGAGATCGACCTGTTCTTACATCAGGACGCACTCAAGCGACTGCTCAAGAAGCTGCAGACGCATTGTGCAGAAAAACACATCCAGCTGATATTTACGACCCATTTTCCGCCAGTGGCCGAGATGTACGACGAGATGTGTATCTACAGCCTAAATCGCGTTCCCGCGAAAACGGTAGTTTGGCGCGGATATTCCTACGAGGCGATGCGTCACATTACCGGCGAGCAGGAGCGGCCAATCTTGTGTTACGTAGAGGACGACGTCGCCGAACAGATCGTGGCCCGGGTCGCCACCGAACTCCGGATTCGCCGATTTGTTGAAATTGGGAAGTTTGGGCCTGCGGCAAACGCTTTCAGTCTGTGCGCCGGACTCTACTTGTCGAACCACGGTACCGAGCACGTTCTGGCTGTCCTGGACGGGGACGTATACGGCTCTCCGAGAGAGAGGAGGGAACGCGTTAAGTCAGCCATAACCGGCGATCAAGCGATGCACGTCGCGCAACGCAGAGAGTTGATGCGCTTGGTGAGCAAGTTAGTCCCGGCGAAAAACGCGCAAGGTCAGCCCCTGTCACCGGAACAAATGCTTCATCGTTTGGTCTGTCAGCTCAATCCGCAAGTGGTTCCTCACCATCTACTAGAGATTCACGGGATCGCACTGGGAGTCGTGAACGCCCCGGATCCCCACGCTCTGGTCAACCAGATCATTGATCAAACCGGGGAGCCACGGGAACTCGCGCTTGGGCACATCGTCGAGTTGGCCTCCCTGTCTGACCAGTGGCCCCATTACATCCGACTTGTTCGGTACTGGCTTCAAATGCAGAAAACGGAACTTAACCTGTGAGACAAGCAGGCGAGCGGTTTCCGTAACGCGCGCGATCACGCGAAGGTACTCTTAGGCAAGCGGGGAACAGAGTGCGATCTCGCTCTGCCGCGTCAACGAACCATGCCCTACTATCCAGTCCGCGCCCTCGAACTCCTCCGCCTCGGTACGCAGAACCCAACTGCGACGTTCCGCGAAGGCCAGGAAGAAGCGATCCAACACATCGTCGATGGGCGCGGACGTCTGCTTGTAGTACAGAAAACAGGGTGGGGCAAAAGCGCCGTTTATTTCATCGCAGCCAAACTCCTCCGCGAACAAGGCGCAGGACCGGCCCTGTTAGTTTCTCCCCTGTTATCGCTGATGCGCAATCAAATTGCCGCAGCCGAAAGGATGGGCGTCCACGCGTCCACCATTCATTCGGAAAACGAGCCTGAGTGGCCAGCCATCGAAGCCGCCTTCAGGGCGAACCAAGTCGACATCCTGCTCATCTCGCCCGAGCGCCTGGCCAACGAACACTTCCGCATCGAGGTTCTCGCTCCTGTCGCCGGCAGAATTGGGCTGCTGGTCGTGGACGAAGCTCACTGTATCTCAGACTGGGGCCATGATTTTCGCCCGCAGTATAGGTTGCTGGAGCGGATTGTCCGCACCCTCCCGCGCAATCTCCGCCTCCTCGCCACCACTGCGACTGCCAATAACCGGGTCATGGATGATCTGAGAACCGTATTGGGTCCGGACTTAACTATCCTGAGGGGTGACCTGAGTCGTCCGTCTCTTTACCTACAAACGATTCGGATGCCAAATCAGGCGGAGCGGCTGGCCTGGCTTGCTGACCAGCTGGAAAACCTGCCGGGAAGCGGCATTATATACACGCTCACCAAGCGTGATGCCGAAGAGGTGGCGACGTGGCTACGCTCTCGTGGCCTCAACGTCGAAGCTTACACGTCCGACACAGGAGAAAGGCGCGTGGAGTTGGAGAATGCGCTCCTCGCGAATCGATTGAAAGCGCTCGTCGCGACAACCGCATTGGGCATGGGCTTCGATAAGCCTGATCTCGCATTTGTCATTCACTATCAATCGCCGGGTTCGGTGGTGGCGTACTACCAGCAGGTCGGACGAGCTGGCCGTGCAGTGCCGGCAGCCTACGGGGTGCTGCTGAGCGGGCGCGAGGAAGCGGACATAAACGAATACTTCATCGAAAGCGCGTTCCCGACACGTGACGAAGTGGCGCAGGTGCTGGCCGCGCTCTACGACACACCTGCCGGCCTCTCGATCAATCAGCTGATGGAACGAGTGAATGCGACGAAAGGAAGAATAGAAAAGACAGCGCTCTTGCTATCGCTGGAATCGCCGTCACCCATCGCAAAGCAAGGGCCGAAGTGGACTCTGACGGCGGCAGCTTTGAATGAGTCCTTTTGGCAGCGGGCGGACCGGCTGACTGACTTGCGTCGCGCCGAAGCTCGGCAAATGCAGGAATACGTCGCATTGGGCGAGGGCCACATGGAGTTTCTGATCGCCGCTCTGGATGGCGATCCCCAGGTATTTCAGCCTCCGGCGCTGGCACGTCTGCCGGAGACGGCGAACGAGGTAGTCATACGTGAGGCGGTAGCATTCTTGCGCCGCACCAGTCTGCCGCTGGAATTACGAAAACAGTGGCCGCCGGGAGGGCTTCCGCAGATAGGCGCTACCGGTCGGATTCCCGCCGCCCATCAGGCGCAGCCGGGCAAAGTGTTGTGCGTGTGGGGCGATGCGGGATGGGGCGCACTGGTTCGCTTTGGAAAATACCGGGACGGAACATTCGCAGACGATCTCGTGGCTGCCTGCACCGCACTCGTGCGCGGTTGGGCTCCGCAGCCTCCTCCCGCCTGGGTGACTTGTATTCCCTCACGCCGTCATCCGAATCTTGTTCCGGATTTCGCGCGGCGTCTCGCGGCGTCCCTTGGTCTGCTGTTTCATGCGGCCCTCCAAAAGACCGATGATCGCCCTGCCCAGAAAACAATGGCCAACAGTACTCAACAGGCCCGGAACATCGATGGATCGCTGGCCTTGAACGGAACGCCAATACCCGCTGGTCCGGTGCTCCTGGTAGATGATATGGTGGATTCAAGGTGGACACTGACGGTCGCCGCTTGGCTGCTGTTGACCGGCGGCAGCGGTCCGGTATATCCGCTGGCATTGGCATCGACCGCACAGACAGAGGAATGAACTTTTCACCGACGGCCAACACGCAGGCGATTCTCTTGCTGACTGCCCCGCTGATTGCAGGGCGCTCTGAGAATTCGCACAACCTACTGAGCCAGGGCGAGTATAACCGGCTCGCACGTCTCTTGCGCGATGGTCAAAGACAACCAGAGGACCTGATTGGGCCGGATGCAGGGTCGGCACTCGATCTCTGCTCGCCTCCATTCGACCATTCCCGGCTCGAGGCATTGCTCGCACGGGGTTTCCAGTTGAGTCAGGCGGCGGATCGCTGGAGCGCCCGCGCCATCTGGGTCATGAGCCGTGCGGACACAGCCTATCCCCGCCGGATGAGATCGCGTGTCCGCGAGGATGCGCCCCCTATCCTTTATGGCTGTGGCGATCCCGCGCTACTGGAAACGGGTGGACTGGCGGTGGTCGGATCACGCCATGTGGATGAAGAAATCATCCATTACACCGAAAACGTCGGGAGGTTGTCTGCGGACGCAAACCGCACAATAGTCTCCGGCGGCGCGAAAGGAATTGATCGCGCCGCGATGTCCGGCGCGTTGGAAGCTGGCGGACGGGTGGTTGGCGTCATGGCCGATAGTCTGGAACGTGCGGCTCTGGCTCGCGACAATCGCGAACCGCTGATGGATGGACGTCTGGCTCTGGTCTCTCCCTACGATCCGGCTGCCGGCTTCAATGTCGGCCATGCCATGCAAAGAAACAAGCTCGTATATGCGCTGGCCGATGCGGCTTTTGTGGTTAATTCAGACTTTGAGAAGGGCGGAACGTGGGCCGGAGCCATCGAGCAACTCGAACGGCTGCACTTCGTTCCCCTTTTCGTTCGGAATGGAGCCAGTGCTGGAAAGGGCAATACCGCGCTTCTCTACCGTGGTGGCAAGCCGTGGCCCAATCCACGCGATAGCGAGGAACTGGCGAAAGTCTTTTCAAAGCCCTTTCCCGCTGCAATCCCGGAGCCAAAGCAGGATGCGATTCCGTTTGGGCCGCCTGAGAGCGACCGGCCCGAAAAGGCATCGCCCGAAAATGCGTTCACGAAAATGAAGGCAGAAGGCGAAGACCAAAAAGAACTCCGTCAGACCTTGTTTATCTCTCACGCGTTTGCCGACCGTTCCCCTGCGGACGCGCTATTGAAAGCAGTTCAGGCAATACTGGAGCCGAAACTCGCTAGTCCGCGCAGCGAGGCAGAAATCGTACAACTCCTTGCCGTGACGAAGCCCCAGGCGAAGGCGTGGCTATCCCGATTAGTAGAAGAGGGCGTCCTGGAAACGCTTAAGAAACCGGTTCGTTACCGCGTGGCGAATAGTTCGCAACGTCTGCTATAGGTTCTCACGTCAGCGCCAGAGTTACCGGCGAGTTGCTAAAATCGCCGAAACTCTTTCACTTTAGGGAAAAGAACGCGTTCTAATAGGAAGAACCCGTGAATTCCCTCAACGAGTCCCGCTTCAATGAGTCGGTTGTCGAAGACGCTGCTCTCACGTGGTTTGAAGAACTGGGCTACGCTATCGGCCACGGGCCCCACATGGCTCCTGGCGAGCCAGCCTCGGAACGGAACTCCTTCAGCGATGTCGTGCTCGTTGCCCGTTTACGCCAGGCCATCTGGAGGCTGAATCCGGATGTCCCCGAAGAAGCTCGCGAGGAAGCGGTTCGCAAAGCTCTTCGAATCGGCACACCCTCTCTGACCCAAACGAACCGCACCTTCCACGCCATGCTGCGCGACGGCATGCCCGTCGAATACAAGCGGGAAGACGCCAGCATCGCGGGCGACTTTGTCCAGCTCATCGACTTCGAGGACGTCACAGCCAACGACTGGCTCGCCGTCAACCAGTTCACAGTGGTGGAAGGCCAGAATAACCGCAGGCCGGACATAGTGGTCTTCGTGAATGGCCTCCCCCTGGCAGTGATAGAACTCAAGAATCTCGCGGATGAAGACGCCACCATCTGGACCGCCTTCCAGCAACTCCAAACCTACAAACAACAGATCGGGAGCCTGTTCCATTACAACGAGATCCTCGTCGTGTCGGATGGTGGGAATGCACGCATCGGATCGCTAACCGCCAACCAGGAATGGTTCAAGGTTTGGCGCAGCATTGATGGCGAAACGGAAGCACCGAAAACCGCACTCGAACTCGACGTTCTGATCAAGGGAGTCTTCGAACCAACCCGCTTTCTCGCATTGCTGCAACACTTCATCGTCTTCGAAGAAGACACCGATAGCGACGCCCTGAATAAAATCGTCGCGGGCTACCACCAGTTCCACGCCGTAAACGCGGCTGTCGCCGAAACCGTCCGCGCCAGCGGAATGCAACCATTAAACCCCGCCCCGCTTGTAAGTGCCCCGCTGGAAGCCCGGACCCACGGCGGCAAGACTGGTGACCGCCGCGTTGGGGTAGTCTGGCACACTCAGGGCTCAGGCAAGAGCTTCTCCATGCTCTTTTACGCCGCGCGTATTGTCCGGCACCCCGCCATGCAAAACCCGACGCTCGTCGTCATCACGGATCGAAACGATCTTGACGACCAGCTATTCGGCCAGTTCCAGCGCTGCCACGAACTGTTGCGTCAGATGCCCGTTCAGGCCGTTGACCGAGAGCATCTCCGCACCTTGCTTCACGTTTCCAGCGGCGGAGTAATCTTCACAACAATCCAGAAGTTTTTGCCTGCGAAGGGCGAAAAAGTGCCGGAACTTTCGCCTCGGCAGAACATAGTCGTGATCGCCGACGAAGCCCACCGTAGCCAGTACGATCTCATTGACGGCTTGGCACGCAATCTCCGTGACGCGTTGCCCAATGCGTCTTTCATTGGCTTCACGGGCACGCCAATCGAAAAGACCGACGCTAATACCCGTGCCATCTTTGGCGACTACATTTCGATTTACGACATCCAGCGGGCGGTCAACGATAACGCGACCGTCCCAATCTATTACGAGAGCCGCATCTCCAAACTCGCGCTCAATCAAGCGGCGCTACCAAAAATTGACTCCGAGTTCGAAGAAATCACCGAAGGCGAGGAAGAGACCAGAAAGCAGAAACTAAAGAGCAAATGGGCCGCGCTCGAAGCTCTCGTCGGCGATCCCAAGCGGATTGCCAATATCGCGGCTGATCTCGTCCAACACTACGAACGCCGCCTAGAAGCGATGGACGGCAAAGCCATGGTCGTTTGTATGAGCCGCCGAATCTGCGTGGACCTGTACGAGGCAATAGTCAAGCTCCGTCCCGCCTGGGTCAGTAGGGGCGACGAAGACAGACCGGAAGCCGGAAAAGCCTGCGAAATCAAAGTCGTGATGACCGGAAGCGCCGAAGACGGCCCGGAGTGGCAGCAGCACATCCGCAACAAGACACGTCGCCGCCAGTTGGCGACCCGCTTCAAGAGCAGCAAAGACCCGTTCCGAATCGTCATTGTGCGTGATATGTGGCTGACCGGCTTTGACGCCCCTTGCCTCCACACCATGTACGCCGATAAGCCAATGCACGGCCACGGACTGATGCAGGCCATCGCCCGCGTCAATCGTGTGTTCCGCGATAAGCCCGGCGGGCTTGTGGTGGATTACCTGGGATTGGCCGATCAACTGAAGTCGGCGCTGGCGAATTACACGGAGAGCGGTGGCTTGGGCAGCCCCAGCATCGACACAGCGGCTGCCATCGCGCTAATGCAGGAAAAACACGAAGTCGCCTGCGCCATCATGCACGGCTTCACCTGGGGTGCGTGGACCACGGGAACCGCTGCCGAACGCCTCGGCCTGATACCAGCAGGGCAAGAACACGTCCTCCAGCAGGAAAACGGCAAACAGCGCTTCGTGCAGGTCGTGACCGATCTGTCACGCGTTTTCGCGCTATGCGCCGCAACCGACGAAGCCGTCCTGTTGCGCGATGACATCGCCTTCTTCCAGGCGATACGCTCTCAGCTCAACAAGACGTCGGGAACGCAGCGCTCACCCGAGCAACTGGATGCTGCCGTTCGTCAACTCGTATCCGGCGCCATCATGGCCGACGAAGGCATTATCGACGTCTTCACCGCCGCAGGACTGAAGAAACCCGATCTCGGCATCCTTTCCGACCAGTTCCTCACCGAAGTGCGTGGCCTGAAGTACAAGAACGTAGCCGCCGAACTGCTGGCGAAACTTCTAAAGGACGAAATCAGAACCCGCGCCACCCGGAACCTCGTCCAGGGCCGCCAATTCAGCGACATGCTGAAGGCCACGCTAAACGCCTATCACAACCGGGCCATCTCGACCATGGAAGTGATCGAGGAACTCATCAAACTGGCAAAGGAAATGGACGCTGCGACGAAGCGCGGCGAGGATCTCGGCCTCAACAGCGACGAAGTCGCCTTCTATGAGGCCCTCGCCGCCAATGAAAGCGCCGTCAAAGCCCTGGGCAACGACGAACTGAAGGTGATCGCCGCAGAACTTGTCACTCAAGTCCGAAAAAGCGTCACCATCGACTGGACGGTCCGCGAAAGCGCCCGCGCAGCCATCAAGGTAGTAGTAAAGCGCATCCTCCGCAAGCACGGCTATCCGCCAGACCTGGCTGAAGAAGCCACGAAAACCGTTCTGGCGCAGGCCGAACTCCTCTGCACCGACTGGGCCTAAGCCGATTTAGCTCTTCTTATCCGCGCCCGGGTCGACAGCCCAGGGTTTCAGTCTCGCGTCGGCTTTGCCTAATAATCACCAAATCGAGTGGCCTTTTTGTGCAACCGCCTTTTCTGCCCAAAATATAGGTTCGACGCCCAGTTCATAGATCGAGTGAACCAACACGCTCAGGTTGTGGCATAGAACTTTGCAGAGGATTTCGTTGGTCTGGGCGGACGGGCTTCTTTGACCGCACAGATGCGCCGAACTTTCGCTTGATCATCGAGAACGTAGATTCCACATTGCTGCGCTTGTGATAGTGGCTCATGAATTCTTCCCGCTTGAACTGGTAGAAGGCCCACATCTTGGTCCACTGTTCCGATCCCTTTCCAGTGGTGTTCGATTTGAACGGAATGTGCGGCGTGGCGTGAATGTTTTCCACAACTCCGAGATTCATGTTGCTCAAATACGCCTTTCCATGGCTATCGGTCTCCTTGAGTTCCGCAGCCAGAAGCCCGTCAATCGAATTGACGGTTCGTGCGGCTTCGGCTGTGCGGATTACAGCCCCGGTTACCGTTAGCGCGGTGATTGGGGCTTTTTGCCTAGCTCGTTACCTCTCCAGTATGTACCTACGTAGGTGTATACTGTAGAGTAAGATACTACTAGACTAAATGATTATGTGGTGTTATTTTATAGTATAGAAATAGAGAGGTGATACGTTGCCACGAATACCAATCACGGTCATGGGGTTTCGATGCGAGCGCTGTGTTCATGAGTGGATTCCACGGGACGTGGAGCAGGAACCAGCCGTCTGTCCAAAATGCAAGAGTCCGTACTGGAATCGACCGCGCAAGAAACCAGCGGCGATGCTGACTTATGAAGAGTTTCGGGGTCGTATCAAGGATGCCCTGAAAAAGACTGGCCCACTCACTTGGACAGAGATCCGCACTATTGCGAAGCTGCCGGAAAAATTCCCGAACAACAAGTGGGTTCGGAAACTGGAGCAGGATATCTCACTCAAACGGGGCAAGGATAGTCACGGAATTATTAAGTGGCAACTCGGATGAAACGTCGATAGACTTGTGGCATGCCACAAGCAAACCGGCTCACGCTCCCCAGCGCGCCAGTGAAGAAGCAGCTCGCAAACAAATCCACCTGGAACGAGTGCCGCTCAGCGACAGGGGCTGATTTCTTCACTATCGGTTACAGCGGCAGGAAGACGGACGAAATCATGGAAGCTCTGATGACTCACGGCGTAAGGACTTTGGTGGACATCCGCCAAAACCCTGTGAGCATGTATCGTCCGGAGTTGAGCAAAGGGAATCTCTCGCGGCTGCTGGAGGCGAATGGAATGTCATACGCGCACATGCCGGAACTGGGCGTGCCGCGTGACATACGGGCAAAGGCGATTGAAACCGGAAGCAGAGAAGTGATCTGGACGTGGTACGACGAAAACGTAGTTGGTTCAGCGTTCAGCCTTCACTATTTTATGAATGGATTCGAGCATCCGGTAGCGCTCATGTGTACCGAGATAGACCCTCACGAATGCCACCGGCACAGGTTGTCACTCTTCCTTGAAAGGATCGGGTTGACTAGTTTCGACCTCTGACACCGTGGCTCCGCAGGAAGAAATAAAGCGTGCGCTTATCGTAGTGCGGACGTATCCGGTTCCTTCGCGGAGCGGTGTTGAGGTTTCCTGTACCGCTGCCATCACAGACAAAGGGGAATGGCTCAGGCTCTTTCCCGTTCCTTGGCGACTTCTCGATTCAGACAAGCAGTTCCGCAAGTACCAATGGATTGATGTCACGGTCACCAAAGCCAGCGACACCAGACCGGAGAGTTTCAAACTCAGCCCGGACGGAATAAAGGTGATCACCGAGCCGCTTACCACGGCATATCAGTGGAGGGCGAGAAAGGACGCGGTCCTTCCTTTGCGCGCTCACTGCCTGTGCTGCTTGGTTAAACAGCGCAATGCTAATGGTCACCCGACATTGGGGATATTCAGGCCAAAATCAATCACCCGGTTGATAATCAAAGGCCAAGACCCCAATTGGACGCCGAACCAGCAAAACGCCCTTCGCCAAGGCCATCTCTTCCTTGAGGCCCCGGAACAAGAACTGGAGAAGGTGCCGTTCTCTTTCCAATATGAGTTCCGCTGTGATGATGATTCATGCAAGGGACACACCATAATTTGCACGGATTGGGAAATGGGAGAGGCTTACCGAAAATGGCGGGTTGCGTACGGAGAGGATGGCTGGGAGGAGAAATTTCGCCAGCGGTTTGAAACCGAAATGATCGAAAAGAATGAGACGTATTTCTACGTCGGCACGATTCACGGACACCCGCACGTCTGGATCATTATCGGCCTGTTCTATCCTCCGTATCCTCGTAACGAAGCCCAATCTAGCCTATGGCCTGAGGTAAGCAGTTGACAGAACTGGAGCGGGAAAAGTATCTATTCGATCTTGATGAAGACCTCCTAAAGGGATCTGTGCTTTTTTCCGCCTGGGCGCATTTTCTGATTCTTGAATCGGATACGGCATTCATCAAGGGCGCACATCTGGCGGCAATTTTGACCGCAATGGCCGGTATCGAAGCCCAGCTTCGGTTTGACTCCGAACCCCGTGATGGCTTGGGACTTTCGCAGTTGATAGATAAATCAGAACTCACGCCGGACCTAAAGCGAGAGATCCATGAGTTGCGGAGGTTCAGGAACAAATGGGTTCATGTGTCGGACCCTTGGGACGAATCACTTCTCGCCCATATGGAGCATCCCGAAACACTTCAAGCTGAGATCGAACCGTGGGCGCTCCGGGCCGTAACCGCGCTTCGTCAGACTTTCTACTGGGACCAAGGAACGTGAAGGAACCAGGCGCCCTGAATATTGGTGGCGAACAAAGAGCGAAAGCAAACCACAAGAACTTGGGCCGTCCGATAACATAACCCCTGGATTTTGTGGTAGTTGAATGTTGCCACCTCATATTTGGCGTGGCGGTGGAAACGCGCTATACTGGCCCCATAAAGCAAAAAACCGTCAAACCCTTTTCGCGAGGGCGACGGCTCGTTTGCTGTTTGGTTCCGTGGCTTAGAGGGACCAGATAGGCAATAGACACTGCTATCTTAGCTTCATTCGAAGCGGTCCGTCAATCCCCGGTTGCGTTATTCGGCTGGAAATACGTGTCCAAAATTCCAGCCTCAACAAGGCCCGCAACAGGGAGCGGGATAACTGGATACCCGTTATATGAAGCCGTTTTTGATTAGCTATGACTTGGATAAACCGGGCCAGAATTATACCGGGTTGATCGCGCGATTAAAAGAGATCGGAGCCGTGAGAGTCCTCATGTCCCAGTGGGTCGTTGAGCAAGACTGTACGTGTGCCGACCTTCGTGACGACCTGAAGGCCTATATGGACTCGAACGACCGGATTCTTGTTACCCGAATTACCGGGTGGGCCTCCTCTAAAATTATGGCATTTGAGGAGTTCAAGCAAATCGTCGCCGCATGATCCTTCATGCAAGTTTCCGGGGGCCTCACGGGAGGCCTTCGGGAACTGCAATACCTTCGCCGATCTCATGAGGCCCAGGTTACCACAATTAGTCAGCCACGGCTTGGGCGGGTTCGGATAGAATTTCAGCCATCCTCCGCATAACCTCGCAATTAATGGCGTCTTCCAACTCCGGGCCGAAATCCCCAGAGAGGCCACCGTTCTTTAGGTGTCTGCGCGCGCGATCCGCACCGGCATCTGCCTGGCCATCGTATTGTGCGTTGTGTGCGGCTCGGTGGCAGGCGCACCTGGCACTTGGGCGACGATGCGCGCGACGCGGGCGCGGATGAATTGAGGGGATTTCCTTCGCCGCTGCACTCAAAGGCAACCGTGTCATGGCGTCTCGCGTCGAAACGCTTTGAAGGCGCGACAGGGAGATTGTTCGTGGTTAAAGGCTTAGTTTTGTTAGACTAACATGTAAAGCATTGAGCAGTAATGGATTACTGGCATTGACTCTATCGATCTGCTGGTGTAACGTGGCTAAGTAGTTATTTTACATTTTAAAACATTTTTGCATTTTTATGTTTTTTGCAGAGATGATCTCATCGGGCGAGCGAAGCTCGGAAAAAAAGAGAGCAGGAGTAGACCATGCCTGAAGTGAAACTAATGGAGACGCAGATTCTCGCGACCCTGTCCGCCCAGGCGGGCGAGTTGACATTCACTGAACTGGCGGACCTCCTACACGCAAGGTCTGGCGTCTCGGATGATGCCCTCATCCGAATGGCGCTGTGGCCGCTAATAGCGCGGGATCAAATAACACTTACTGAAAGCCTTGGCTTGATGGCTGTACGAGCCTAGAAGGAGGTGGCCCTCCGAACGGACCGCCTGCACGGCGATTCCGGCAAGTTCGATGTACGCTTGCCATACCAGCGCGACTGTGACCGAATCATCTACACGTCCGCCTTCCAGCGTTTGGCTGAGGTTACCCAGGTTGTCAGTCCCGATGAAGGGCATGTTTTTCACAATCGGCTAACCCACTCCCTCAAAGTTGCGCAAGTGGCGCGGCGTTTGGCTGAAAAGCTCCTTCAAGAGCAACCAGAGGACGTCGCCGCTATTGGTGGTTTGGACGCGGATGTAGCCACAGCAGCGGCACTCGCGCATGACTTGGGCCATCCTCCGTTCGGGCACCTGGCCGAGGAGGAACTGGACATGGCCGTCCGCCGAGCCGGGCTTGCCGACGGATACGAGGGCAACGCTCAGTCTTTCAGGATCGTTACCAAGCTTGCCCTAAAGGGTGGCGAATACAGGGGCCTAAATCTCACCCGAGCCACCCTGGACGCAATTCTGAAGTACCCATGGCAACGGTCGACAGGTGGGAAGGAAAGTAAAAAGTGGGGCGCCTACTACACAGAAAAAACGGAGTTCGAGTGGGTTCGAGAGATACACCCGCCGAAAGACAAGACGAAGTCCATTGAAGCCGAGATTATGGACTGGGCAGATGACATTACATATGCCATTCACGATGCCGCTGATTTTTACGCGGCCGGGCGGATTCCGTTAGACCGTTTAGGCTCGGCGCACGACAATGTCGAGCGCAAACATTTTTTTGACGAGGTTTTCAACCGGGAAGGCCCGCAAATAGACGGCTTTCCACGGGCCGAGCTCGAGACTGAATTTGAAAAACTGATCCCGTTGTGGGGTTTTGGGAGATACCAGGGAACTACGCCACAACGTGCCGCTCTCCGCGCTGCATGTTCCGGTTTGATCGGTCGCTACATCGGCGCCCTTACGATTCGCAGGCCTGGACCCACTGGCGATCAGCGGTTAATCTCGATCACAGCTGATTCGCGCAAACAGGTCGCTATGCTGAAGCAATTGACTTGGCACTATGTGATCGTCAACGAGCGACTGAAGACCCAGCAACACGGTCAACGGAAGCTTATCAGGGAACTTTTCGAGGTGCACAGACGCGCGGCAAAAAAGAAAGAATACGGTCTGTTTCCGTCACCGTATCGAGAACGGCTAGAACCGACCGCCGGAGCGGAACTCGATGATCCCTCTCGGGTCGTGGCAGACTATATCGCAAGTATGACCGAAAAGCAGGCGTTACACCTCTCCTTACGTCTCCGGGGGATCTCTCCCGGCTCAGCGCTCCATTGAGGGGCCGCTTTCCATTTTTTGAGGTACGATCAGTTCATGGCGCAACGAACACGAACCGTCGAGAGGATCTGGACTGAGGTCAACAGGATACTGCCCCATTCCACGGCAGGCAGTCGCCAGAACGAAGTTCGGCATGCGGTTTCGTATTTTTTGAAAGGCGACCTCACCGCTGAGGAACGAATAGCCAAGGCCACGGTTCTTGTCGAAGAAACGAATGCAACTCTCGGTGGAAGGTTGTCTTGACCATTGATCAAATGGCCACAGTTTCCGCCGCCGCACTTGGCTATGCCGGGGTTAAGCCTTGCGGTCGCCCGCCGTACCTCGAAAACGGAAAGTGGATCGTCGGATTCTGGAGCAAAGACGGGCGCGCCCCACTACAGGTCGAAGTCGATGATCCTGCGATTAGTGGCGATTCCGAACTTCGCGACGCGGCCGATTAGAACGCCGAATAAATAGCGTTTTGCTTATGGCGCTGTGAGTATTCCGGTCTTACGCCGACTCTCCTGCCGCAATGGAAATCCTGCCCGAATTGCGCCTCGGAGTGGTCCGTCCGCCGATCCAAACGGCGACGCCCGTGGGAGTGGATCGTCGGCTTCGTAAATTCGGCAAGCGCGAGCTCGTCCAGGAAAAGCTGATCAAGTTCGCGACGCGCATCCCTGCGTTCATGTACCTGACCGATTTTCGCGAGAACACGCTGCAGGACGTGATCACAAAGCTGGAGCCGGACTTATTCCTGACCGTCACCGGCTCAACGGTCACGGACTTCCATCTGCTCGTTCGCCCGAAGGTGTTCAATACCGAGCAGATGAACCAGGCGGTGTTCGTGTTCCGGCGCTACGAGGATGCGTCGCTGCGATACACAGGCATTGAGAGCACGAGGGGCTGGTACATTACGGACTCTACGACACAGTGGTAGGAATGAAGTGAGGCCACGGCGCCAACCTGCATCACATTTCTTTGGTTTCGCGCCGTCGCAGAAGGGGGTTTGTGACGCCTTCAACCGGCAGCTTGACGTTTTCGAGCCCGTTCTGGGGCGGCTCGTTTGCTCGTCTCCTGCTCCACATCGGTCAACAATTGATCGAGTTCCGCCAGAATTTCAGCGTGGTTTTTAGACAGAAAGCGTCGAATTCGCGGGTTACCGACCAAGCGAGAGAAATAACGGCAACCGGTGGCAAGGTCCAGCATGTCCGCAGCATATGAATCTTCCGCATTTTTCAGGTCTTCAACCAGAGCATTGGCCTCCTGCTCCATGAGGGTCTTCGTCGGGTTTGGTACCACCGCCAGGCGTTTCGTGGCAGGGGCTTTTGTGAGAAGGTCGTCCGGGGTCACGCTCAGGAATGCCTTCGCGAATGCGAAGGTGTAGCTGTTCGCCGAAATCATCAGCTCAGCGCATTTTATTTGTCGGACCGGCTTCATCTTACGCAGCGTCGAAAAGCCGGTTGCCGACACGCGGCGCGTCTTCAGCAGTTCAATCGCTTCGGGGCAGATCCCGTTTAGCAGATCACGCTTTCTGCGTATCTCCGCGACATCCACACTCAGCGCCTGGGCAATCCGCTGCTCGGTGACACCGTTTTTCAGTGCCTTCAGGATCATGTAGTGTTCGCCAATGGGCGGCAGATGATTGACGCGCTTGTTGTACGTGTAAGATTCATCATCAGTGGCGACAAGGCATTCGACTTCGGTCGCCCCGTTTTGCTTCAATACGTCCAGCCGGGTATGGCCGTCGACGAGGAGGTATCGATCCTTGCCATGCGGGAAAACAACCGGTGGCTCCACGATTCCAATATGAGTAATGGACGCGGCAATTTGCTGGTACTTTGTCATCGCTCTCTGGGCAGGTGTTATTTCGTCCTTGAGCGCGCAGATGTCAGCTATGTTCACCTTCAGCAGTTCGGACCGGAAAGCGAATTTGGTTTGTTCGGGCATGATCAACTCAGCGAGCGGTTTACTCGGGCGGCCAGGTGCCCTGGCATGGAAAGCAAAGATTCGGCTCGGAGCAATGTCGTGAAATTCTCATCGGCCAGCAGCCGCTTCATGGCGGACGTTGCCATCAGAATACGGCGCCGCGCCACCACAGCACGCTGAACCAACGCCCGGTGGCGCTCGGTGTGGCGTCGGTACTCCTTGATCAGTGTCGCCGTGGTCACTTTCTTCGATTCCGCTGTCGGCTGAGAAGTATTCTCACTGCCCGGTGACCGGCGCGCGATGATTCGTTTGACGGTTTCAAGCTTTTCACCCCGCAGCTCTCCCTTTTGATAGGCCTCTGAGAGTGCGCGCTGGATTTCGGCGTCAGCTCCGGTGGCGATCGTGATCGCGACCGTCAACGGAACACGGTGCATTTCGACGTCCCTGAGCAGTTGAGTTTCGCCGTGGTCGAGCAGGTTCACCAACTGGTGGATATACGTGATATGCATCCCGAGCTTTCGCGCGACTTCCGCTGGCTCATATCCGCGAACCATGAGCTGACGGACCTCCTTATACAACGCGTGAGATGATGCTCGACGGCGGGCGATGTTTTCCACCAGACTTCTAAGAAGACACTCCTCTTGTGTCAATTCCCTAACGATCGCCGGGATTGCCGTTTCTCCGAGTACCTGAAACGCCTCGATCCGGCCCTGGCCACAAATCAGGTCGTAACGTCGGCCATCTTCCGTGGCGGCCTTATGGCTCGAGCAATACGCAAACCGAACCAGTAACCATAAC
>CAWJUX010000014.1:0-157605 GCA_963846175.1 Bryobacterales bacterium
GCTAGCAGAACCGCGACCCGTGAGGGAGCGGCCTCTCCCAGTCCGCAACAACGTCCAGGAGCACTCAATGACGCCCAGATCCATCTGCCGCGCCGCCGAGCGAAAAGCCAAAAAACAGGAGCTGAAAAAACTAAATGCTATGTCCCATTCCACAGGTCCCATCACGCCCGAAGGCAAAGCCTTCGCCTCCCAGAACGCCACTAAGCACGGGACCTGCTCCACCAAATTCCGCCTGCTCGAAAGCGAATCCGTGCTCGACTTCAAAGCTCTGGAAGCCCTCTGGTTCGAAGGCTACAATCCGCAGAACGCCTTCAAAACCGACCTCGTCCAAAAGGCAATCCAAGCCGATTGGCTAGCCCGCCGCGCCGATCGCCACTACGCCGATCTCGAAGTCGACCTCTTCACGGCCAACCCAAACCTGATCGACTGGACCCCGGAACAACACAGACTCCTGGCCCTCGCCAATCGCTACCGAACCGCGAATGCAAACGCCCTAACCAAAGCCCGCAAAGCCATCGAAGACTACCGAAAGAACCGACGAGCCGAAGCGCCCAAAGCCATCACGCCCAAGTCAAAACCCGAACCAGACCTGGACTTCGAAGGCGACGACGACATAGCCAAGGAACTCGAATGGATGCGCAAAGAAGCCATCCGCCTAGGCTACGCAAACCCCGACGGAACCCCCACCGGCAAAAAAGACTAACCCATCATCCGCGTTAATCGGCGTTAATCCGCGGCCCATCATCAGAACTCCCGCTAGCCGCCCACCCCCTAAAAACAAATCAAACCCTCGGCGGAAACTCGCCATCCTCCGCTGTTCATTCCGAAATCCAAACCTGCGCACCACCGCCGCAACAGCCAAATCCAGACTCCGTTCCGAAATCCACTTCTAACTCATCAAACAGCCCACCGAACACGCCCTATTTACCCACTCCGTTCCGAAATCCATTGACCCTCAACACTTCCTTCCGAAATTCCCATCACCAAATACTCCGCCAAACCAAATCCCGCGAACCTTCCGCCATCCAACCCCCAACCGCACCTCCCCATTCCTCCTCACGCCGGAATACAACCACGCTGCGGTATCGCAAAAACTCTCACAGACATAATTCCGCAAAGCCCCATCCTTACATCCATCCCCCTGCTCAACAACATCCGCCTTCCACCCCTCCGCCGACTCCCCCACTTCCCCTTTTGCCCCGGCGGCCAATTCTGCCCGCACAATCCCCATATACTCCGCCCGCAACCGGTTCCCCAGCCGAACCCAAACAAAATGGAAAACCTCATGCGCCACAATCATCCGCAGCTTCCGCCGCCGCGCCAGCAACTGCGTCTCCAGATAAATCTCCCGCCGCCGGATAAAACTCGCCGCATGCACCGGCATTCCCGGTTGATCCACTCCCGAAACCAGCTTCCCCCGGTGCGCCTTCAGATGCGGCTGCGCCAAAACGCAAATGGGGCTACCGAATAGCTTCGGCAGCCCCATAACTACGTCGTGAATAATGTCCCCGGCTTGCGGGTTGAACTTACCTTTGAGACGAAGGCGCAGCGGCGCTAGGCGTTCCTGGGCGCTGTAAGGTCGGCATTGGTCTGGCTCCGGCGCTTTCAAAGAAATTGGGATCTTCCACCTTAATCTTGTACTTATCAATTTCCTGCTTGACAATGCCCTTGCTCTTCTCGTCCTTCAACTTCTGAACAATCTGGCTCTGTACTTCAGGGAAGCTCTGCTGCTCATGGCTGTCCAATTTGATAATCAGCAGTGAGCTATTCACCTTCAGCGGCTCCGTATACTGGCCCGGCTGCAGCTTGGAGATCGCCGTCCGAATCACCGGAGGAAGCTGTTGTTCGCCCATGTTGAACGTGCCCAGTTCGCCTCCCTTGGCTGCCGAACTGGCATTCTCGCTTTCGGTTCGCGCCAGAGCCGCGAAGTCCCCACCGGCCTTCAGCTTCTTTTCCACTTCGTTGGCCTTATCGGTAGCCGACTGCTCAGTCTTCGCCGTATCTCCCGAAGCCGAGGCGGGTGTTCCAGGAGGATTGAAGTTGAAAAAGATACCGCTCAGCTTTACCTTGTTAAATTCATCGGGGTGCGCGTCGTAATACTTTTTCGGATCTTCAGCCGTGCCCTTGGTGGCGTCATCGCTTAAATGGGCCAGATAAGCCTGCGCGAGAACATTCTCACGGGACAGAGCAATTTGGTCCTTCCAGGGGCTCTGCTGATCAAGATTAAGCTTCGTGGCCATATCCGCCAGTTGAACCCGCATATAAATCTGCTGGATCAGGTTCGACAGGTTTGATTCGTATTGCTTACGCTGTTCCGGCGGAAAGGGCTTCAGCATTTCCAGCGCCTGTTTAGCAGTGATTTGCTTGCCATCCACAGTCGCCACAACCCGATTCGGATCCGAACTGGCAACAGCCTCTGGCCCTCGCGGCTGATTGGCTGCAGGAGATTGGGCTGGTGCGCTCTGAGCGGTAGGCGCTGCGGGCGTCGAAGTCGTCTGTGACCAGGCAAAACTGGAACACGTGGCTATAAATAGCAATATCGAGCAATTTCTCATTAAAAAAGGCCTACGGATACCCTCACTCTAACATGTGAGGGCCAATTCCGGCCTCACTGGACGTAGGCCTTCTTCACCGGAGTTCCGGGTTTATTCCCGCCGGCCACTTGAATGTGATTAACCACCTGAACCGCTCCCGACGTCCGCGCCATCCGGGTGGCTGCCCCTTTATGCTGCGGAATGCCCGTTGACCCTTCCCAGGTCACTACCCCCTTCGCCACCTTGAAGCGGAACCCGTCTTTGCCAATCTTCGATTTCGCCAGCTTGGCCCGGATCGTCGACTCCAACTGCACATCGTTGACGGGCGTCACAGTCGTTTGTGCTGTCTTGTTTGGATTGCCGGCCCCCTGCATTGAAATCTGCAGTCCGATAGCAAGAACAGGAAGAAGTATCAATTTCAATATGCTGCGCATCTCTGACTCCTTGTCAAAATAGTCAACTCCTTAGTGGGCGCGCGGGCATATAATTCGCACATGATTTCTAACGAACTTGGCTTGGCAGGCAGTCGACGGGACTTCCTCCGCAAAACCTCAGTCGGGGCCATCGCCCTGACGGCGGCATCCTATTCGCGCGTCCTTGGCGCAAATGACCGCATCAACATAGGCCTCATCGGAGCCGGCGATCGCGGCCAGCACGTCATGGGCGAGTTCGCTCATAACTCCGAAGTGCATGTCGTGGCCGTTTGCGACGCCTACGGCCAGCGCGTTGATTCCGCTAAACAGAAATTCCAGGGCGCCACCGGCTTTGCCGACTATCGCAAGCTTCTCGAGACCACACCGCTCGATGCCGTCTACATCGCCACGCCCGATCACTGGCACACCCGAATCGCCGTTGAAGCCTTGAATGCGGGCAAAGACGTCTATGTGGAAAAACCCCTGACGCTGAAGCCCGAAGAAGGTCCGCTGATCATCAAGGCGGCACGGGAGAACAACCGGATCTGCCAGGTCGGCATGCAACAGCGCTCCGGCCGCCACTACCTGGAAGCCAAAGAAAAGTACTTCGACACCAATAAACTCGGGGACGTCACCCTGGCCCGAACCTGGTGGTACGGTAACAGCTGGCATCTCCGCAAAGCCCCCGCCGAACTGCAAACGAAACCGGCCGATCTCGATTGGACCGCCTTCGTCGGCCCGGTCAAATGGCGCGACTATGATCCGCAGCAGTTCTACAACTGGCGCGCCTACCTCGATTTCGGCGGCGGCCAGGTCACCGACCTCTTCACTCACTGGATCGACGTAGTGCACATGTTCACCGGCCGCGATTTGCCCGTTGCCGCCACTGCGCTCGGCGGCGTCTATCATTACCGCGACGGCCGCACCGCCCCGGACACCATCAACGTTCTGTTGGAATATGCCGATCCAAAGCCCTTCACCGCCACATTCGAAGCCACTCTCGCCCCCGGCATCACAGGCGAAGCGCTGGAAATGTGCGGAACCGAAGGTCGTCTATGGATTGATCGTTCGCGCTACGAATTCTACCCGGTGAACGCCAAGGAGCCAGCCGAAGTGGTGAAGTGCGAGCAAATCGAAGGAACGCATGATCCACTCACCCAAAGCCACGTCAACAACTTCCTGCAATGCCTGAAGTCCCGCCAGCGGCCCAACGGCGACGTCCTCATCGGTCACCGGTCTGCCCAGGCCTCACACCTGGGCAATATCTCCTACGTCCAAAAGCGCCGCATCGACTTCGACACCACCAGAGAAGAAATACTCCCCCTCTAGCGCAGGGACGGGTGTTCATGAGCCGCTACTCGGCACACCCAAAGGAATGCCCTGAACTAATGACGTTTCGGCCGCCGCGCATTTGATAACGCAATGATTGCCGCGGCGGCATCATCCCGGACACTCGCGTTGTCATCCGCCAACAGAACCTCCACGGTGTTAATCATCGAAGCATCGCCCCGCTTGGCAATCGCCTGCACCGCCGCCTCTCGCACGGCCACGTGCTTATCCAGCGCATACTTCTCCAGCGCCTGGGTTGTGGAACTCTGTGGATCATTCGCCAGGCGCAGCGCCGACAACGCCAGAACGGAGGACCCGTCATTGTGCGTAATGGTCTCAATTGCCTGCCACGCCATGCCGCCGTAAGGAACAAAGCCGATACCGGCTTCGAGGGCCATTTTTTCCACCTGCTTGCGATCCTTCAACGTATCCATCTGAGATTGCAGCAAGCTCTCATGACTGCGCCGGGTGCCCGTTAGCAGCGCATAGTAAACATCATAAGCAGCCGGATCTTTGAACTCATAGAGCGTATTGGCGCAAGCCAGCACCACCTGTACCTCTGTGTCCTTAAGGCACGCCCGAAGTTTGGGTTTAGCGCTAATGGCATGCATCTGCAGCAAGGCCGCCGCTGCTTCTATGCGAACATGCTTATCCTGATCCGAGAGTGCCTTTTCCGCCATGGATTCCGTTGGCAGGCCGGCAATCCCCAGGGCATGTACTGCATTCGCCCGGTCAGTCCCACTCGATGCCGCAACATTCTGCTTCAGCATCGTCCAGGCCCGGTCGATCGCCGGCGGCAACACCGACTGCGTCGGGTTGCTGACGAAGAACAAGAGGAAAGCGAACATCATTCAATACTATTGCTTGGGTGGATCGGCCGGCTTTAAAGGCGCATGGGCGCTGTATTGATCCTGCGGCGGGTGCAATGTCACTTCCACCAGTTTTTCAGCGCCTTCCACATCCATCTTCTTCCCGAAAGTCTGATACCGCTTTGTGATCACCTGCAGTTGAACCGTGCCCTCCGGAATGGGCGGGAAGTGGCCAATGCCCTCTTGGTTTGTGTGAATTTCCCAGTGGATCTTTTTCTTCATGCCAAGCTTCGACACAGAGCGGCCTCCCAGAAAGTCCAGAATGATGGCGGCGTTCGAAACCGGCTTGTCCAGCTCATTCTTCACAACCACTTTGATTTCGGTCTCGGGATTCGCAGCCGGCAGGAGGCACGTGCAAATCATCAGCGCCAAAGCGAGCAGGAAGGGGTGAAGCTTCATAGCACGAATTATCTCTCACTCGTAACAACGGTCAAAGCAGCGCGCAATGACGCTTCGTCCATGACGCCCGGATGATAAAGTCGGACAATGCCGCGCCGGTCCGCGGCGACAATCGTCGGAGTGGTGCTCACGCCGAAACGCTCAAAGTTGGAAGTGTCCAGCGGTACCACCACCTTGGGAATCGCAGCGTAGTAATGCTGGAAAACCTGGTCGATAAACTGCTTCTCCGACGCGGGCGACGCCGTCTCTTCCTGCGCCGTATAGCCGTACAGTCTAGTCGGGGCGACCACAATCAGGCCCTTCGGTTCAAATTCACTGGCCAGCTTCGCAATCACCGGACCATCCACCTTGCAGTCCGGACACCAGTGAGCCCAGAAGAAAAACAAAACCGGTTTACCCTTCCAGGTATTAGCAATACCGCGCACATCAGGCAGCGGATGGCCCACCAGGGTCATCAGCAGAATGTTCTTTTGCAGCCGCGTCTCAACCGAGGTTCCACGAAACTCCCGCTCCTCAGTCTCAAGTAACTGAAGTGCTTCGCTCCTCTGATGCTTTGCCACCATGACCTGGGCTTCCACTTCAAAACTGGCTCCCAGCGCGATCGGCAGATAGGGATCGGAATCCAGTTTCCTGGTCGCTAAAGACGCCCGCACCTCGTGCTCCACCTCTTGGGCGTCTTTATCGGCCTGATCTTCTTGCCCGGCGGCCAGTTCACCTCGCGCTACCCAGGACATCGCAGCCAGGGCTTCAGAAGTATTGCCGAATTGCCGGCGATACCTTGACGCAAGAATCCGTGCATCCGCCAAATCGCCTTTCTCTACCAGCGCCTGCGTATAGGGAACGACCTGCGCGGAACAGCCAATAGCGAATAACAACAGGCAAAAAAATCGCGCTGCCACTACAAGCTCAAGGTCTTCAGGAATTCGCGGAATGGCAGCCCCAGATCCTGTCGGTCAAGCGCAAACTCGACGGTCGCTTTCAGGAAGCCCAACTTGTCGCCCGCATCGTAGCGCTTGCCTTCGAATTTCAATCCGTAAATCGGCCGCTTCCGCAGCATGTACTTCATGGCATCCGTCAGCTGAATCTCGCCGCCGCTGCCGGGTTCTATCGATTCGATGCATTCGAAAATCTCAGGCGCAAGAACGTAACGGCCGATGATCGCCAGGTTCGAAGGCGCTTCCGAAGGCTTGGGCTTCTCCACCATATTATTAATGGTGAACAAACTGTCTGAACCCGCCACCGGCGTTGCATCCACGCAGCCGTAAGCCGAGATCTGATCGTTCGGAACTTCCATCAACGCCAGCACCGAGGCGCCATATTCTCCGTAAACATCCGCCAATTGCTTGATGCAAGGAGTTTTGGAGGCGATCACGTCATCTGAAAGGACCACTGCGAACGGCTCGTTGCCCACCAGATCTTTCGCCCGCAGAACCGCATGTCCTAAACCAAGCGCCTGCTTCTGCCGTACGTACGCAATATCAGCCAGGTCGGAAACGCTCCGCGCAACCTTCAACAACTCGGTCTTATTCTTCGATTCGAGCAATTGCTCCAGTTCGTAGCTGAGATCGAAGTGATCTTCAATCGCCGCTTTGCCGCGGCCGGTCACGATGATCACATGCTGAATACCCGAGTCCACCACCTCTTCAACGCCATATTGAATCAGCGGCTTGTCCACCAGCGGCAACATTTCTTTCGGTGAAGCTTTCGTCGCTGGCAGGAAACGCGTGCCCAAGCCCGCGGCTGGAAATACTGCTTTACGTACTTTTTGATTCATCGCTCTCCATTGTACGGGTCCGCCAAAACATCGCAAACCCCATAGAACGCTCAAAATAACCCACTCGCTGGAGTCTAATTGGAGTCGAAACCCCGATATGCTACTCCTAAAAGTTAATAGACAGGAACTTAGAACCGGAAATCATGGCCTACGTAATAGCTGAACCTTGTATTGGAACAAAAGACGCCGCGTGTGTGGACGCTTGCCCCGTTGACTGCATCCACCCGAAAAAAGATGAGGCCAAATTCGGCGAAGTCGAGATGCTGTACATCGATCCGGTAGAGTGCATTGATTGTGGCGCTTGCGTCCCGGTCTGCCCCGTGTCAGCTATCTTCGCGCTTGACGACCTGCCGGAAAAATGGACCGACTTTACCAAGAAGAACGCCGAATTCTTTGGGCGTTAGTAACCAACAGCCAAGTGTAAATCAGAAACGTAAAAAGGCGTCGAGGAAACCTCGACGCCTTTTTACGTTTGGCTAAAACTTTGGGGTTGACTGGTCGGGCTGCCGGGATTTGAACCCGGGACCTCTTGCACCCCAAGCAAGCGCGCTAGCCAGGCTGCGCCACAGCCCGAAACACCTTATTCTAACGCAGTCTCGAAAGTGTTCTGAACTACTTAACGGGTGTGCTATCCTGCCGCCGGTCGGCAACAATCGTCACTTCGATATCCTGCGCCAGGCTCACCACCTGGTTCACCAGGTTCTTGCCAGTGAGCCGGTCCAAACCTTTGCCCACCAATCGCGGCAGGAAGATTTGCCTGGCATTATGCAAGCGGGCAAACTCCACCAGCTTCTGAGCGTGGTCGGTTCCCACCAGCACGCGTGTCTCAATATGCAGGTTGCGCGCGAAATTTAAATGCCTTTCCACCGCGTCGCGCTTCACCGCCGGCAAAGTCTGCAAATCGCTGTGCTCGGCCACAAACACCGCAAAACAATCCGCGTGCGTGATGTCGGCCACTCGCTTCCCTCGGCGAATCAGCATAGCAGTGGACGGATCATCGGTGATGTAGATAATCACGGCATCGTCCACCGCCTGTTTGTGGACGCTTGCCGGGCTGATGGCGTCAGTGCCAAAACCGCTGCCCGTATTACCCGGCCGCGAATCCATGCGCTCTTCAACTTCATGCGCTGTCTGGCGAAGAGCCATTTCTCTCAATGCCACTAACGTGGATTCTTTAAAGAAGTTTTCCAGCGCCCGCTTTGCTTTGTCCGCCGGATACACCACGCCGCGCTCCAACCGGTTCAGAAGCGCGCGCGGCGTCACGTCCACCATCACCACTTCCACGGCCTGCTTGACCACCCAGTCCGGAATTGTTTCGCGAACCTTGATGCCGGTGATCTGGGAAATATGATCGTTCAGACTTTCAAGGTGCTGAACGTTCATGGTTGTCAGCACATCAATGCCATTTTCCAGAATCAACAACACGTCTTCCCACCGCTTGTTGCGCGGGGAACCCGGTACATTTGTGTGAGGGAACTCATCCACCACCGCCACTTTCGGATGACGGGCAATGATTGCTTCCGTGTCCATCTCTTCGAACACAGATCCTCGATAGGTAACTTTTTTGCGCGGAATCACCTCGAGACCCTCAGTTCTCGCAATGGTGTCCTTGCGCCCATGCGGCTCGAAATAGCCGATAGCCACGTCAATGCCTCGCCCCTTCAACGCTTGGGCTTCATCCAGCATCTGATATGTTTTTCCAACCCCGGCGGCATATCCGAGATAAATTTTAAGCTTGCCGCTGCTCATATGGGAGCGATCATTTAGAAGGTGTAGTGAACCGGTAACCTACCCACGGCTCAGTAACAATGTAGCGCGGGTGCGCCGGGTCCACTTCTATTTTCTTGCGGAGCTGACTCACAAAGACACGCAGGTATTCCACTTCTTCCCCATAATCCGGGCCCCACAACGTCTGGAGCAATTTCCTGTGCGTCACCGGTTTATTCGCATTGGCAATCAGGTGCTGCAGCAGCTCAAACTCTTTCGGCGTCAGGCGAACCGGATGCCCGCGGGAAACAACCTGCCGGGTGGCGAAATCAACGGTCAAATCCGCCGATTCAAACGGCGGCTGACTCTGTTCCGCCTGGTTCGGCAAGCGCCGCAGGTTAGCGCGGATTCGGGCTAGCAGTTCATTCACGCTAAACGGCTTGGTGATGTAATCATCCGCGCCCGCATCCAGGGCAGCAATCTTGTCGCGCTCGCCATCTCGAACAGATAAAACGATGATCGCCACGTCGGAAACGGCTCGCAGCTCCCGGCATGCCGCCATGCCGCCCATTCCCGGCATGTTCAAATCCAGTAAAATTAAATCCGGACTGGAATCGCGCAATGCCTCCAGCGCTTCTTCGCCGGATTTAGATTCAAACACTTCATAGCTGTGCGCCGCCAGCGATGTTTTCATCACGCGTCGGATTTGCGGCTCATCATCAACAATCAAAATCCGCGCTTGAACACTCATGCCGTCTGCTCCATAATGGCAGCCTTCAACGTGATAGTAAATCGAGTGCCTTGACCCACTTGGCTTTCTACGCTCAATGAACCATCGTGCGCCTCCGCAATCTCTTTAGCAATTGCCAAGCCCATTCCGGTGCCTTGAATGGCGGACCCTTCATGCCGTCCGCGATAGAACTTCTCAAATACCCGTCCCTGCTCTAATTCCGTCAGTCCCGGACCCGCATCCCGCACCGATATCGAGATCAAGCCATCCGCATAACTCGCACAAATATTGATCGCGGACTTGGCGGGGCTGTATTTCACCGCGTTGTCCAACAACTGCTTAAGCGCTTGCACCAGCAATTCATCATCCGCCCAAACCAGCGGCATGCCAGGCTGGATTTCGATGTTAGTGGTATGCGAGCCCCGGTCCGCCACCGACTGGACTGCCGTCTCAATTACTCCCGATACAGAAATGGCTCGGACTTCCAGGCGAAGACGTTTGGCATCAATTCGGGCCAGATGAATAGCGCCGTGAATCAACTGTCTTAAACCTTGCGCCGCTTGTCTGATCTCCTGAAGCAACGCCTCTCTCTGCTCCGTTTTGATAGGAGGTGTATACATCAGCGTGTCCGCGGCTATTTCTATCGCGGTGAGCGGCGTTTTCAGGTCGTGCGCCAACGCGTCGATCATCATGGATTTCAGTTCTTCGCTGCGGCGAACCGCCTCCGCCTGGCTCCCGGCTTCAAAGGCCTGCGCTTGCGCCAATCCCGTTGCCAAGGTATTGGACAAGGCATTCTCAGTGGAGGAACTGAGCTTGGCGCCCCGATACCCCAAGCTACCGAAAGTCTTGTTGCCCAGCGAAACCGGAATGATCTCGACCCCATCCTTCTCCGAATACTTCGATCCATAAGTAGCTACTCGCCTCAAATCATCCAGGCTGATAGCTCCCCCCGCCGAAGAGCGCCAGAACTCGCCATTGATGCACTCAAATAGCACCGCTTCCTCCAAACCGAAAATCTCCATGCACTTATTGACCAGCAGCCGGCGCATATCTTCACCGCGATCACTGAGCAACAGGGCTCTGCTGAGGGCGTGCAGTCTCTCGCTCTCCGCCTGACGCCCACCCAATTCGTCTCGCTGCCGCCGCAAGAGCGATGACAGATTCGATGCAAAAAGCGAGGCAGCAAGAAAAACAAAAAGGCTAATCCAGCCACTGGGAGCGTCAACGGTGATTTTGTAAATCGGCGGAATAAACAGATAATCCAGGCAAACGGCAGCGGTAAAAGACCCCAGCACTGCCGCGGTGCGAAGCCCGGATGTGCCTACCCATAAGGCCCACAGCATTAGTAGCAGCGCGGCTACTGATTCGCTCGCGTGCAGCGCAAATAGAATGAGCGCCCAACAGACGGTCCCTCCGCTCGAAACAGCTAGGAGAAATACCCGGCGGGTTCTAGGCAACATAGCAATATTTTATTGCTGTGGCTTTACGTTTTCGTTAGGTTCGAAAAAAGTGTGTTATGAATCGTTTAATCAAGTAAGTAAATCATTGATTTAATTGCTTTGTTGCTAGGTGAGTTACTGATAATTATTCGAGTAACAAATAAAAGTCAAACTAAATACTTCATAGAGGTTAGAAAGAGGTTCTTCGTAGAATGTCTCGCTTACTAAAATTTCATTTGTGGACGGCTCCAGTGCTGTGTATCTTACTGGCAATAATAGGGAGCCCATCCAATGCACAATCAACTTTCGGAAGCGTTGTCGGCAATGTTACTGATCCCACGGGCGCAGCACTATCGGGAACGCAAGTCGTACTGACGAACCTCGGGACGAACGAGAAACGAACAGAATCCACCAACGCTGATGGTTTCTACCAGTTCGTTAACGTTAATCCCGGGCAATACAGCGTTGAAACGTCGAAGTCTGGTTTCAAGCGGGTAGTTAGATCAGGAGTTACCGTGGAAACACAAAGCACGGTCAAGATTGATCTGACCCTCCAGCTTGGAGACGTCACTCAAACCGTTGAAGTGACGGCTCAGACACCGCTTCTTCAGACTGAACAGTCATCCCTCGGCCAGGTCGTAGATACTCGCAAGACCGATGAACTGCCGCTGAATGGCCGTAACCCCTTGAACCTGACAGCATTGGTTCCGTCAGTGGTTCCGCAGGGCGGAGCAATGGCGAATCCAAACGGGCAGAATCCATTCGCCTGGGGCAACTATCAGATTGGCGGCGGCATGGCTAACCAAAGCATGGTGTGGCTTGACGGTTCGCCGGTGAATGGCAGCTATATCAACATCACCGCCTTAATTCCTACTCAGGATTCATTGCAGGAATTCAAGGTAGCCACTAACAATCTGTCACCCGAGTATGGCCGGTTTGCCGGCGGCGTGGTGAACTTCACTACCAAGTCCGGCTCGAATAACCTTCATGGCGAAGCTTGGGAATTCCTCCGGAACCGCGACCTGGACGCCAACGGCTTTTTTGATAACTTGAACGGCACTCCGCGCGGTGCCTTTACACAAAATCAGTTCGGCTTCAATTTAGGCGGCCCCGTGTTGATCCCCAAAGTTTACGACGGCCGTAACAAGACCTTCTTCTTCGTGGATTACGAAGGGTTCCGCCTACGTCAGGGAGTGTCTTACACCGAAACAGTCCCGACGGCTGCGGAACGAACCGGCGATTTAAGCGCGTTGGCCGCATCGCAAGGCACGAACATCTACGACCCGCTGACAACTTGCGGCACCGGCGCTCCTGGAACACCGGTTTGTGCCCCAGGCGCCGCCACGGGCACGCGCAGTCAGTTCGCCGGCAACATCATTCCTGCCAGCCGGCTGAACCCGGCATCGCTTCAGCTGTTGAATCTGTATCCTCTGCCCAATGCAGCCGGCAATGCGCAGGGCGTTGGTAACTGGATTGGAAACGATAGCCAGGGCGGTAGCAACAACGAGACGGTTGTGCATATTGATCAGAACGTGTCCGACAAACAGCACATCACGGCACGTTACACGTATTGGGGAAATCTAAACCTTCCCGAGGAACCATTCGGCAACGGAGTTTGCCAGGACCGCTGTACAGAAACGTTCAACACGAATAACTTTGTGTTGGGCGACACGTATTCGTTTTCCCCCACCACCATCCTGGAAGTCCGGCTGAGCTATCAGCGCTTTGTCTATGACCGGACCCCAGTGACCTTGGGCTACGATCTCACTAAGCTGGGCTGGCCCGCAGCTCTCAACACGCAGGCAGTGTTCGATGACCTGCCGGTTCCTGTCATCAACGGTTTCGATACGGCCGGCACTTTCGGCAGCCAGGGTACGGGCAGCGTCATCGTTGACCATAACGATAATGACCGTGCGGCGGGCACACTTACCAAAATCATCGGAAATCACACCCTTAAATTCGGCACCGAGTTTTTGCGCCTGACACACAACTATGCCCAAACGAACATTCCTACCGGAGTCATCAACTTCAACCCCGACTTAACGGCGTTGAACGCGCTCAACACGGCCGGCAGCGGCTTAGGTCTGGCAACTTATCTTCTGGGTTACCCATCGGGTGGAAGCGCCAGCAGTCCGGCCCTGATTGCCGCACAGCAGCTCTACCCCGCCATCTTCGCCAGTGATGATTGGCACGTAACGCCCAAACTGACTCTCAACCTGGGCGTCCGCTGGGAACACGCCGGGCCATGGACCGAGCGGTACAACCGCATTTCGATCTTCGATCCGACGCAGCCAAACTCAGTTCTGGCAGCGGCCGGACTGAACGTCCCTGGCAACATCGACCTGGTGAATTCGGCTTCGGACTCATACCGCAGCGGCATCGCGCCTGACTGGACACAATTCGCTCCGCGTATTGGCGCGGCCTACCAAATTACCCACAACACTGTGTTCCACGCGGGTTATGGCATGTTTTGGCTGCCGAACGACGTCGCCTGGTCAACAAGCCCCAATAACGACCCGATCAACTCCTACACAACAAACATTCTGGAGTCTGTGTATACAGGCGTACCGGCTTGTTATCCTGCCAACTGTTCGGCAACCGGTTCGGGCTACAACTATACGCTCTCCAATCCATTTCCAGGCGGAATCGTGGCGCCTCCACAGCGTTCGTCCGCCTATGCTTCTGAGCTGATTGGAACCGGCCCAACGGAGAACCTCCTAGGCAATCCCTACGGCTATGCTCAGCAGTGGAATGCCGACATTCAGCGGCAGTTTGGTAATGGTTTCCTGCTTGACGTCGCTTACGGCGGCGCAAAGGGAACACACTTGCCCATAGACTCGCCCAATCTGAATCAACTGCCTAGTCAGTACCTGTCCATGGGCAATGCACTTCTGCAGAATGTTCCCAATCCCTACTACGGCATCATCACCACCCCCGGTTCGCCGCTGGCTCAACCTACGGTGCAAAAGCAACAACTCCTGCTTCCCTATCCCGAGTACACGGGTATGTCGTACGCAGGTGAGGGCGTGGGCGACTCTACTTATGAATCGCTCCAGGTGAAAGCAGAAAAGCGCTTCTCAGGCGGCAATTCAATTCTGGTAGCTTACACTCACGCGAAGCTGATCAGCGACACCGACACCGTCACCAGCTGGCTTGAAGCAGGTGGCACGGGTGGTATTCAGAATTGGAACAATCTGCGAAGCGAGAAATCATTGGCCTCATTCGATGTACCCGATCGCCTTGTTGTCAGTTATGTGCTGGACGTTCCAGTCGGCAAGGGACGTAAATTCATGACCAATGCAAACTGGTTTGAAGATGCGGCCATCGGCGGTTGGGGCGTTGAAGGCGTCACGACCATTCAAGAAGGCTTCCCGCTGCACTTAACCGTCAACTCCAGCAACTTAAATGCTGCAGGCGCCGGTAGCCAGCGGCCCAATGTTTTGTCGGGCTGCAACGTGAACGAAAACGGCTCTGCCACGCAGACCTTGAACATGTACTTCAACACGAGCTGCTTTGTTCAGCCTGCGCCGTTTACATTCGGTGACGAGGCAAGAAACGATCCTACTTTGCGTTCTCCAGGAATGGCAAACTGGGACTTCTCACTCTTCAAGAACTTCGCGTTGTCGCCGGAAGCCAAGGCTCACCTGCAATTCCGCGCTGAATTCTTTAACGTTTTCAACCGCGTTCAATTCGGATACCCGGGTCAGTCATTGGGATCATCGTCTTTCGGTGTTATCACTTCACAGGCGAACAGCCCGAGATTGATTCAGTTTGCGTTGAAGCTGGCGTTCTAACTCGCTTAACCTAACTACTTAGCTGGTTGCGGCCCGGGATGTTTGAGCGATTCATAATCGCTCATCTCCCGGGCCGCTTCTGTTTGTTTGCCTTGCTTTCGATAGAGAGTAGCCAAGCCGAAATGAGCTTCGGCGGCGAGGTCAGAATGCTGCTCCAGTTCCACAACCCGTTTCCAGTTCTTTTCCGCAGCGGAAGAATCTCCCGTCAATGACTGTGCTTTCCCAAGAGAATAAAGCGTTTCCGGCATGTCGGGGCGCAAGCCATCAGCCCTGAGCAGTTCTTCTCTAGCCTCTTTTGCCTTTCCCTCCTTGAGCAAAACATCTCCGAGATGATAGGCCGCTTCGGCATCTCCGGGCTGAAGCCTGACTTCCTCGCGAAACTCGGATTCAGCTTTTTCAAGACTTGGAATCACCAGATACATTTCGCCGAATGCGAGATGTAGACCCGGAACGTCGGACCGAGCCTTTACAGCAGCTTGATATTCGCGCTCTGCTTCGGGAAGTTCGCGAAGCGCCACATAGTTTTCAGCTAAAGACTGGTGTGCCTGCTCGGAATTCGGGTAAGCCGACTCCAGGACATCATAAGCGCGCTTGGAAAGAAGACCGCTTGCCCGTCCCAGGTAGAACAGCAAGTTTGGATCATTCGGATGCTTCTCTAATGCGAGGTTCAAATTTTGAATTGCCTCCACCAGCTTTCCGAGTTTTAGTTGAGCAATGCCGAGCGTGCCCGGATCTCCGGCTTTTTCCAGATGCGGCAGAGCTTCCTGCGTGTACCCGGCGCCGAGCAGAGCGTACCCGAGCATCTGGTCAGCGCCCGCAAGATTCGCATCCACGCCGAGAGCTCTCTTCAGTGGCGGAATCGCGTCGGCGTATTGATGATTTTCAAGCAATGCTGCGCCCAGGTTCACATAAGCGGCCGGAAGGTCCGGAGCCAACTCCGTTACCTTCCGAAACTCGATAATGGCTGTGGGCAAGTTGCCCTGCTGTTTCGCGGCAAGTCCGGCCCTGGCGTGTTGCACAGCCTCGGGCGAAACGGTCTGGAACAACAAACCAAGGGTGATGAAGGCAGCCGTCACTGTGCCGGCTCCCTCACATCCAGATATTGATCCGCTGCGACATTGTTCAGCTTCTGACGTATTCCAGAGGGCCAGAGTATTTCGATATCAGCGGTCTTGCGTTCCCTCAAACCGAAGTGCACCCGCTTGTCGCTGGCAGATTGATAGCTGCCGGCGGTTTGCGCGTATTGGGTCAGGCCATTCGCCTGCACGATTGCGCCCAGACCATCGCGATTACTGCGTGTGCCGATAAGCCTCAAACCGAGCCAGTGATTCTCAGTTGCGGCCTGATTCATAAGAACCAGCGGCTTTCCATTCAGAACTCCCACGACAACGTCCACGCGCCCATCGTTATTCAAATCTCCGAAAGCTGCACCGCGTCCGGCGACCGCTTCATTGGTTCCAGGGTCACATTTCTCAAAACGTCCAGCGCGATTCAAAGCAAGCAAGGGAGGCTCCAAATAATGCATAGACGCATCAATTTGTTCCACGTTATCCATTACATGTCCGCGGGCGACAAACAGATCTTTCCAGCCGTCGTTATTGAAATCCACCAATCCGGCTCCCCAGCCGGAGCTAGCCGAAGTTAGAGTGCCCAGGCCGCTTTCCAAGCTTCGATAGCTGAATGCGCCATTGCCATCGTTGTGATAGAGCGCAAAAGTCTGCTTGGCGAGGTTCGTTACAACGATATCGGGCTTGCCATCATTATCGTAATCACGGAAATCGACGCCCATGCCCGCATAAGGTTTGCCGTCGTCGGAGAGCGCGACACCTGCTTCCAGAGCTTTCTCGGTGAAAGTTCCATTGCCATTGTTGTGCCAAAGGAACTCTTCCATCCCGTCATTGGCGACAAAGATATCGGCGTATCCGTCGCCATCGTAATCGTTGAAGGCCACTCCAAGAGAACGGCCTTTTTTACTTGCGATTCCCGAGCTTTTGCTGACGTCTTCAAAAGTGCCATCGCCGCGGTTGCGAAACAACATGTTAGTGATGGGTGGAAATTCGCCGGGCGGGCAATAAGTCTGTTTGGTGCACGACTTACTGGTGGCAAGACTCCAATCCATGTAGCGAGTGACGAACAGATCCAGCTTGCCATCGTTGTTGTAGTCGAAAAAACCTGCCGACGCGGACCATCCGCCCGCGCCTACACCGGCTTTTGCCGTGATATCAGTGAAGGTTCCGTTGCGATTGTTGTGATACAGCACATTGTGGCCGAAACTGGTGACGTAAATGTCGGGATAGCCATCGTTATCGTAATCGGCAACAGCAACACCCATTCCGTAATTCCCTGCCCCGGCGTGGCTCAATCCGGCCTCGACAGTGACATCGGTAAAGCTTCCGTCGCGATTCTGGCGATAGAGCCGATTCCAATACTTAGGGTTGTCGCGGTCGAAATCCGCGCCGCCGATATGGCCGCCGTTGACGAAGAAAAGGTCTGGCAGTCCGTCATTGTTGTAGTCCAAAATGGCTACCCCGCCGCCCATGGTCTCGATCAGATATTTAAACGAGGTGGGGGATGATTCCTGCCGGAACTGAATGCCAGACGGATGAGTAAGGCTCAGAATCAGAGACGCAACTAAGGCCGGTACACCGCGCACGACGTGTCCGTCTCCCACACTCGCACGTACGCGATTTTGCCGCTCGACAAGTCCCGCTGGATTTCATCACAGATGAATTTCGCTATGTTCTCCGCTGAAGGATTGATTTCGTCGAACGGCTTCAACTCGTTAAGGCATTGATGATCCAAGTATTCGCTGGTGGAACGCAGGCGCTTTTTCAGTTCTGCGAAGTCAAACAGCAGACCGTTCTCATCTACCTGCGCCCCTTCCACGCCCACTTGCACCTTGTAATTGTGCCCGTGGAGGTTCTCACACTTACCGTGGTAATTCCTCAGGAAATGTGCGGCGGCGAAGGTATGCTCTACAAAGATCTCAAACATTAAAAAAGTTACGAACGTCCTCTAGTTGTTCAGTGAAACCGTAGGGAGGCAGGCTGTCGAAGAAAACCTGGCCATATTTCAGCTTGACAATCCTATTATCCAGCAAGACAAGCACGCCGCGGTCGGTTGTGCCGCGAATCAGGCGTCCAAAGCCTTGTTTTAATGTCAGTGCGGCCTGGGGAACCTGGTAATCATAGAAGGGATTACCGCCTTCCTGCTTGATTGCCTCTGTGCGCGCGGCAATGACGGGGTCGGACGGAACAGCGAAAGGCAGCCGGTCGATGATGACGCAGCTCAACTGTTCGCCCTGCACGTCGACGCCTTGCCAGAAGCTGGAAGTTCCGAATAGAACAGCGCCCGGCGTTTCGCGGAAAGCTTCAATCAGGACGGTTCGCGGGCCATCACCCTGGATGAGGATCGGGTATTCCAGCCGCCGGCGCAGCAGTTCGTAAACTTGCCGCATCTGCTGGTAACTGGTGAACAGCACAAAGGCGCGGCCGCGCGAGGCTTCAATGACGGATTCGATTTCGTTTGCCGCTCTGCGAGTGAAATCAGCGCTGCGGGGATCCGGCAAATGCGGGGGCACATAGAGCAGTGCTTGCTTGCCGTAATCGTACTGGCTCTCTACCCTTAGAGTGCGGGCGTTTTGCAGGCCTAGCCGCTTCTGCACGTAATCAAATCCGCCAGCCACAGCGAGAGTGGCTGAGGTTAAGATCACGGTGTCCAGGGCATCAAACAGGCGAGCGGAAAGCGCGGCTGAAACATCGATGGGAGTAGCCTGCAAATAGAGGCCGCGCCCGCGCTTTTCCACCCAATAAACGTTTGTCGAGTCGCTTGACTCCATCCAGAAGCGCAAGCCTTGCTGGATCAAGCGACCGCGCCTGACTAGCGGAAGCGTGTCATCAATGGCATCAGGCACCATTTCGAGACGCAGGCTGATGGTCTCCAAGGCCAGAATCAGTTCGTTGTAAGCAAGCTCATTAGCTTCCAGAAAACCGCCGCGGTTCGGGAAGCCTTGCCGGCCATCTTGCGGGAAAAGGCTGAAGAACTCTGCGCTGCGCTCACCCAGGAGCACCAGGGCGCGATCAATTTCAGGATTGGAGAACAATTTCTTGTGCGAAATGCCTGAGATGTCTTTGACAAGTTCCTGCACTTGGAGACTGCTGACGCTCATGCCGAAATATTGCCCGGCGACGTCCTCAATCTCATGGGCTTCATCGAAAATCACTGCATTATAGTCGGGAATGATGGCGCCGAATGCCTGGTCGCGCATAGCCAGATCAGCAAAGAACAGGTGATGATTGACGACGATGATGTCGCTTTCGCGCGCGCGGCGCTGCATCTCAGTGATGAAACAGCGGTCAAATTGCTTACACTTCTGGCCGGTGCAGTATTCGCTACGCGCGTCCAGCTTCCACCACAAACTGCTGTTATCGGGAACATCGCGCAGCTCGGCGCGGTCGCCAGTTTGCGTGGCAGGCTCCCAGTCGCGAATCACCTTGAACTCACGCACTTCTTCAATGCCCGTCAGCATCGGCTCGCGTTGCGCGTCGTAGAGCTTCTGGCGGCAAAGATAGTTGGACCTTCCCTTCATGTAGCAGGCGGAAATCTTGTGTCCGAACACATTTTCCAGAAAAGGAATGTCTTTGAAGAAGAGTTGCTCCTGAAGGTTTTTGGTTCCGGTTGAGATGACTACTCGCTTGCCGGACAGGATGGAAGGAACCAGGTAAGCGAGGGTCTTTCCGGTACCCGTGCCGGCTTCGACGATGAGATGGCGGCGGTCAGCGAGCGCCGAAGCCACCGCCTCCGCCATCTCTACTTGACCGGGTCGAAATTCGTACTGCGGGTGCGCGGTAGAAAGCAAGCCGCGGCGCGAAAAAAACGCTTTAGCGGTCAAGCGAACCGGCTTTTTTGCCGCTGGATCAATAGGGATGGGAGTACTCACCGAACGCGCCGGAACGAAAACCCCAGTGTAGTATGCGATCAGTGCCGGGCAAGTTAAGATGAAGCATCAGTGCGGGGGCTTCGCATCTCAGGTTTGTCAGCATGGCGCTACCAATTCCGTCGGCCAAAATACCGGATGATGAGATCGTTTATCTCACAGAGTTGCTGGGCCTTAAGGTTTATGACCTTAAGGGACGGCCGCTTGGCACTTTGCGCGATGCGGCACTCGTCCCGCTGGTAGATCCCATTCGGGTGGACCGATTCTTGGTCGGCGCGGGTCCTGGCTGGCTTTCGATCCGCCACGACCAGATCCAAAGCATCTCCCGCAACGGCATCCATTTGAAGGATGAGCGCCTGACGCCGTATCACTCCGACGAGTACATGCTGCGGATTGCGCGCGATTTGCTGGACCAGCAAATCATTGATGCCCAGGGCCGCAAAGTGGTCCGCGTCAACGATGTCACGTTCGTGAAGTCGCGTGAACATGGCGGCGACATTCTGGACATATTGGAGATTGACATCGGCATACGGTCGATGTTTCGGCGTGTACTATCCGGGATTGTGCCTTCTTCGTTTATTCGCAGCGTCCAGGTACGAATCCCGCCGCATTCGATCCGGTGGGAATTTTGCAACATGCTGGAGGCGGACCCGCAGCGTCGGGTAAGGCTGAACATAACGAACAAGCTGCTGGTGGATATGCACCCGGCGGATCTGGCCGACATTGTGGAGAACCTGGGACACGAGGATCGCGCCGCCATCTTTGAATCAGTGGATGCGGAGACCGCGGCCGAGCTGCTGAGCGAGGTAGATCCGGATATGCAGGCCGGCATCATTGAATCACTGCATGCCGACAAGGCGGCGGACATTCTGGAGGAGATGGATCCCTCTGAAGCGGCAGATGTTCTCAGTGAGTTGGAAGAAGAGCAATCCGAACAGATTCTCCATGAGATGGAGCCTGAGGACAAGGAGGAAGTGGAGGAGATGCTGGAGTTCCGCGACAACACCGCCGGTGGAATGATGGACACCGGCTATTTTTCACTCCCGGCGAAGTCAACGGTTGCCGATGCGATGCAGGCGCTGAAGGAATCAGAGGATTGCCCGGAGGACGTGTATAACATCTTCCTGGTTGACGACGATAATCACTTGGCAGGAACAGTGCCGCTGACCAAGTTGGTCTTTGCTGCCGGCGATACCGAACTGGTGGATCTGGTGGTTGATCCGCTGCTGTTCGTGGAAACGAGCGAGAAGCAGGACCGTGTCACCGAGCTGTTCGATAAGTACAACCTCTTAGCGCTGCCGGTGGTGGATGAGCAGCAGGAATTGATTGGCGTGATCAAGGTCGACGATATTGTCACGCTGCTGCGCCAGCACTAAATAGACTAAAGAAGTCCCGGGAATCGCCTTGGCTAGATGGCCACGTAGAGGTTCTCAGCGAATGGCCACTGCTGATCAATCCACTGCGCTTCGCAGCGGAAGCCTGAGTTATCGGCTAGCTTATTGAGTTCCTCGATGGTGAACTTGTGGCTGCTCTCGGTCCAGATGGTTTCGCCTTCCGCAAGGCGGACGGTCAATTCAGCTCCGGGAATGGTGACGGTTTGCGCCTTTCTGGAGCGTAAGTGCATTTCTACGCTCCTGGTTTGCTGATTGAACTTGGCCACGTGTTTGAACTGGTCGAGTTTGAAGTCGGCTTCCAGTTCGCGGTTAATCCGCGCCAGCAGGTTTAGGTTAAAGGAAGCTGTGACACCCAGAGGATCATCATACGCGGCGAGCAGTTGCTTCAGGGGCTTTAACAGATCAGCGCCGAGGAGCAGCGCGTCACCGGGAGTCAGCGTGCGGCGGACGCTTTGAAGGAAGCGCACTTCCGCACCCGAATCGAAATTGCCGATGGTGCTGCCCAGGAAAAGCACCAGCATGCCGCATCCGGAGGGTCGGCGGGCTGAGACTTCCAAAAGGCCATCCAGGTATTCGCGCTCGATGCCTACCACGCTGACGCAACTGATGTCTGAGAGTTCGCGCTCGCAAAGCGCCAAGGCGGTGGCGGAGATCTCGATGGGGTAGTACGAAACGGGCGCCCTGGCGCAAACGGCTTCCAGAATGGCTCGGGTCTTTTTGCCGCTGCCGCTGCCTAGTTCCGAGACAACCACCTGGGCGGGCAAGCGTTGGGCAATTTCTGGCGCGTGGAGGCGCAGCAGGCGTTCATCCGCTCGAGTCAGGCCATATTCAGGAAGCTGGCATATGGCCTCAAAGAGTGTGAAGCCCACAGGATCATACAGGTACTTCGAGGGCAATTCTTTCTGACCGGACCGATCTAGGCCGGCTTTGACGTCGGTGGCGAAGCGGGCGGTGGTCTCGCTGATCAGGCCTTGTGTAGTGGTCATTCTTGGGAATCCTTCACGCAGCGGAAGCCTGCGTACACGTACTGATAATGAGGTTGAAACCAGTTACGGAAACTGCGGCGCAGCATGGAGACGTCAGTGCGAGTGCTGCCGCCCTTGATTACGTAGTGTTTGCCGTCAAAGAAATTGGCGGAATAGCCAGGATAAGAAGGCATGATCTGGAAGCCGGGCAGCGGACCGAATTCCGTCGCCGTCCACTCCCAGCCAGTCGCCAGAAGGTCATTGAGGCCGAAAGCACTTTGCGTCTCCGGCGAGACGCCCACCGGAGGGGGAGTCCAATGAATGCGCGATTCGGTGGGCGGTTCATTGCCCCATGGATACTGACGTTCCTTGCCTTGTGATGTTCCATACGCCGCACGATGCCATTGCGCTTCAGTGGGAAGAGCTTTCCCCACCCATCGCGCGTAGGCGCTGGCTTCCGCATGGCTAACGTATACAGGGCGGTTCAGCGGCAGCGGGACTTCATCAAACATGGTGCGAAGATTCCAGCCGTCATTTGTAGGAACCCAGAATACGGGGTGTGAAACCTCATGCTTCGCTCTCCATTCCCAGTCTGATTGGGACCAGAGATGGGGATCCTGATAACCTCCGGCGTTCACAAAGTGAAGGAACTCGCCGTTGGTCACTTTGTATTTGTCGATTTCGAATGAAGGAACGGAGATGACTTGCTCTTCGAATTCGTTATCCCAGCCGAATTGGCCGGACTCGCGCTTTAAGCCAAGAGTAGCTTCGCCGTCGGGAATCCAGATCATCTCGGGAGTGGCCGGCGACGCTGAAAAAACCGGCTCAGGGGACAGAAGGTTTTTTACATTGAGCGGCAGCTGATGAAACATATACTCCAACGTTTCCGCGTGCATGTAGCGGTGCTCGATGGCGATGTTCAACAGGGTGGTCAGTTCTGAAGTTTCAGGGGCAGCGGCCAAGGCTGCGTCTAACTGCTGACGGGCAGTTTGCCGGTATTCATCCACTTGCGCAATGGTGGGCCAGTCGGTCGGTGTATCAGTGGGCAATCCTCCGTCAACGGGGTCAATGCCGAAGGCGAATAAGTGATCGTAAGTGGGATTGAAAGTTGGCAGGCCAAGATGATCACGCAGCAGGTTCCAATCGAAAGCTTCCAGGTGCCCGATGTAAAACACAATGCGGTGCCGTTCCGGAATGGGCCGAGCATAGAAAATTGACGGGTGGAGAATCTGGAAGAGGCTGTCTGTTTCCCGACGAGCCTGGCCGAAGCGCGCAGAAAGTGATTGTTGAACAGCAAATTCTAATAGCGTCGCCATGGGTCTAGTGATGCCCACCATCTTCTAGAGGCTTCAAATTCCCGAGCATAGTGGGTATAAGTTCGGATACCGTCGGGTGAATGTGAACGGCTCTTTGCAACACGGTGTAGGGCGCCTTCGCATACATGGTGTCGAGGATGCAATGAATGGCTTCATCGCCGTCGGTGCCAAGAATGGCTGCTCCCAGGATCTGCTTTGAATCAGCGTCCACAAGGACCTTCATGAAGCCCTGAGTTTCGTCTTTCTCCACAGCGCGTCCCACTTTGGTCATTTCTCGTTTGCCAATGAGAGCCTTGCGGCCAGTCTTGCGGACTTCCGCTTCCGTCATGCCGGCGCGGCCCAACGGCGGATCAATGTAGACGTTGTAAGCGGTTAAACGATCGCTTACTTTTCGGTCCGCATGATCCAGCAGGTTTGCGGCGACGATTTCAAAGTCGTTGTAAGAGGTGTGAGTAAAGCCGCCCTTCCCGTTACAGTCCCCGATGGCCCAGATTCCATCGACAGTCGTGTGAAGCTTGTCATCGACTTGGATGTAGCCGGATGGGCCGACTTTGACGTCCGTATTCTCCAGACCCAAGTCATCCGTGTTGGGCTTTCGTCCGGTAGCCACCAGCACCTTGTGACCTGCAAACTCCTGCACGTCAATGGCTTCAGCGTTCAAATGAACGTTGATGCCTTCGTTCACTAAGATGTCATAAATTCCGGCGGAAATGTCTTCATCCTCACGGGTCATCAAGCGTGGACCCCTCTGCACGACGGTGACTTCACTGCCGAAGCGCCGGAACATTTGTGCGAATTCCAAGCCGATGTAGCTGCCGCCGATCACCGTTAGACGGTCCGGCACGTAGTCAAGCTCCAGAATTGAGGAGTTAGTTAAGTAAGGAATGTTACTCAAGCCGTCAAGGGGTGGGATAGACGCTCTGGCGCCCACATTGATGAATATCTGGTTGGCAGTGAGCAGATCATCGCCAGCGCGAACCTCATGATCTGACACAAAACGGGCGTGCTTTCTGTAGAAGGTGATGTTGGGGGTGGTGGTCAACATCTTCTCCAAGCCGGATCTTGAGTCCCCGGAAGTCTTCTCTTTGCGGGCCTTCACGCGTTTCATGTCAACGGTTATGCCGCCTTGAATCATGACACCAAAATCCGCACCACGGCGCGCCAGGTAAGCGGCCCGGGCGCTGGCGACCCATGTTTTGGTGGGGATGCAACCGGTGTTGACGCACGTGCCGCCGACACGGCCGCGCTCAATGACGGCTACTCTTTGTCCGGCTTGGGCGAGTCGAGAGGCAAGACTGGGCCCGGATTGGCCGGTGCCGATTACTATGGCGTCGAAAGTTTGGGGCATCTGGTTATTTGTTTTTTAATTGAGCCAGGAACTCTTTGGCCACATCTGCGACGGGCCGGTGTTTCAGATCGACGGCAGCATTGAGTTGACGCATGGTCTTGTCGGAAATTTGATCTGTTAGTTCTTCCAGTATGGGCCTTAATTTTGGGAATTGGGCCATGGTTTGGTCGCGGACGACGAGGGCGCATTGATATGGCGGGAAGTAGTGGCGGTCATCAGCCAGGACGGTGAACTCGGGTTCGGCCAGGAAACCGTCGGTCTCGCCGCTGCCTCCGCCCATTTGAATATTCTTCTTCAGCAAAGCTGGATATAGAAGTCCCAGGTCCATGGTCACGGGATCGCCATCGAGCCGCAGGCCATAGGTTTTCTGCAAACCGGCCAGACCGTCCGGACGGTCAGCGAATTCGTAGCCGACGCCCAGCTTCCAGGGAGCGCCGCGGTGTGCAGCATCTGAAAGGCTTGTGAGGTGCTGCTGGCGGGCGGCCTCCGTTAAGACCACCATGGCGAAGGTGTTATTGAACCCAAGCGGTGAAAGCCAGGTAAGATGCCATTTTGCGTAACCCTGGCGCACTGTGGCCAGGACTTTATCGGGATCTCGCGCGATCGGCTGTTTCAGGATGGCAGTAAGCGCGGTTCCGGTGTACTCGGGGTAAATGTCAATCGAGCCGGTCTTGATGGCTTCCTGCGTGAGCAGGGTTCCGCCTAGTCCGAAGGTGCGCTCGACTTCTATGCCCATGCGGCGCTCAATCTGCTGAGCCACAATCTCGCCGAGCACCTCCTGTTCAGTGAAGTTCTTGCAGCCGACAGCGATGTGGGGACCGGATGAGCAACTGCAGGTCACCAGGAATAAGACCAGGAGTAAGACTAAGACCAGAAAGAGATTCGACGTTCGAACCATCCGAGCACCTCGTCCGCAGCGATCGCCATCAGAGCGGCCGGGATGGCGCCGGCTAAGATCAATTGGGAATCCGCGAGGGCAATGCCGCGGAAGACAAATGTGCCCAGACCGCCGCCCCCGATAGCCGCCGCGATGGTGGCGGTGCCGATGGTGGCGACAGTTGCGATTCGAACTCCCGCCAGGATGGTGGGAAGGGCGAGCGGCAGTTCGACACGAAACAGGATTTGCCAGCGCGTCATGCCCATGGCGAGCGCGGATTCGCGCACCCCGGCATCGACTCCGAGCAAGCCGACCACCGAGTTCCGCAAGATGGGCAGAAGGGCGTACAAGATCAGGGCGAGGATGGCAGTCTGTTTACCGACGCCGCCGATGAACGGGATGGGGAGCAGGAAGCCGAAGAGCGCGAGGCTGGGAATGGTTTGGACAACATTGACGACGCCGATGGTCCAGCGCCGGATTTTGGGACGGGTGGTAAGAAAGACTGCCAGGGGCGCGGCGATGGCGATGGCGACGAAGACCGAAACGCCGACGAGCCAGAGGTGTTGCAAGGTTTGGTTCAGGATTTCATGGGCAAGCATGAGATCCTTCGCGGGTATTCAAGCCTTGGTGCGTGTTCAAAGTAGCGAGGAATGCTTTGGCTTCAGGAGTGGACACGCCCGTGAAATCCGCGGCGTTCGCGACGACTTCCAGTTCGCCGTCCTTGAGCAGCGCGATCCGGGTAGCGAGCATCAAGGCTTCACGGATGTCGTGAGTGACGAAGAGCGCTGTAATGCCGAGCGAATTGCGGAGCTCAAGAAACTGCTGCTGCATTTCGAAACGGGTCACCGGATCCAGAGCGGCAAAGGGTTCATCGCACAGGAGCAAGGGGGGGTTCGCGGCCAGGGCTCGCGCAATGCCGACACGCTGCTTCTCGCCACCCGAGAGCTGACGCGGGTAGCGGCCGCCGTATTTGTCGCCGGGCAAACCCATTTTGTCGAGCAGTTCAACAGTACGAGCGCGGATTTTGTCTTCGGGCCACTTTTCCAGCTTGGGGACAAGGCCGACATTCTGTTCGATGGTGACATGAGGAAAAAGTCCACTGTCTTGGATTACGTAGCCGATCTTGCGGCGTAATTGAATGGCGTCCCATTCGTTGACGGGACGCTGCTGGAACAGAACGGTTCCGCCGGTGGGTTGCACAATGCGGTTGACGGTTTTCAGCAGGGTGGTCTTGCCGGAGCCGCTCCGGCCGAGCAGGACTACGGTTTCGCCTTCTTCCACGCAGAGATTAATGTCGCGGAGAATGGTTCGGCCGCCGACATTATAGGAAAGGTTGCGAAACTCGACCAGGGTGGCCATCAGTCTATAAAGTACACGGGCGCGAACGGCTACCTTCCGAACTGAGTCGATTCGAGTCAGGTTTTTCGAAACGGAGCGGCGGCTTCGCGGAACAACCCGCGGAAGAGCGGGCCGCCGAAGAGGCCGACAGCGAGGAAGCTGCCGAAGAGTGCCATGGCTTCATAGCTTTCCCTTCCCTGGCGTTGCCAGTAGACATCTTGCAGGTTCAACCACAGGGCGAATTCGTCCAGGATCAAGGCTGCGGCTACGCCATAGAGTAAGGCGGTGATGCGACCGGCCAGCGGCCATGAATCCAATGAGCCGTTGCCTACCTCAATCAGCCAGCAGTAGCCAACGATCAGCAGCAGCAAGATGCCCCAAACCATGTGATGGATGTGACGGCCGTGCATAGAGACGTCGTGGAACGGGCCGATACCGTAATGGATGGCTAGCGTGATTCCACGGACAACCAAAACGGTGACGAAGAAGCCTACGGCGCCCAGGAACAGGCGTTCGCGGCGGGATTCCTTGAAGCGCTCCTTGTAGATGGAGTGCAGTCGTCCATGGGAGAAGAGAGTTACGAGGAGCGAGAGGATCGCGGCAATGATGAGCGGCGCGAGCCAGAAACTGCGATGGGTCCAGGGCATGGGTGTGTTTAGGGAGCTGCTTGTGTCGATTGTGCGTACGAAGTTGAAAAGTTGAAGCCATTTTCATTACAGCGTGCCGGAATGACCCTTTGTGGTCGAATTGCTTTACATGGCCGTTCCAAAATGGAATAAGACGTGTGAGATTCAGGAAGAATCAGTAACTTAGGGTTGGGTGCAGGCGTGCTTTCCAGATGGCATGAGCAACTTCTGGATGATTCTGTTTGCCGTGCAGGTCGCGATCGCGTTTGTGGCTTTTGTTCGCGAGAACGGGAACGACGATCGATTTGAGGCGGAGAAGCTGGGGTTTCGGAGTTAGCTGGCGATGCGGACATCGGTTTTGACGGAGTTGGCGATGAAACAGACTTCGTGCGCTTCATGGTGCATCGCGGTGATTTCGGGCTGATCCGGAGTCTTCTGTCCGTAGAAGAGGATTTTGGGGTTGAGCGTCACTTCGGAAATCCAGTAATTCCCGTGCTCGTTTTTGGTCATTTTGCCGATGGCTTCGTCGCGATATTCGTCCACGACGAAACCGCGCTTTTGAGCAATATGAAGAAAGGAGAGCATGTGGCAGCTTGCCAGCGCAATGATAAGAGCTTCTTCGGGATCAACCGCGGCCGGATTTGAATAGGGTTCGGGAACGACATGGGGCGAGCTCGAGCCCTTTATTGTGACTCCGCCGTCGAAGATCCACTGATGTTCGCGGCTATATTTGTTGGACAGGAAGTCGGCGCCGTCGCGGGACCACTGTACTGTTGCCTGGTAGCTGGCCATACGGCCAGGATAGCGGGTGCGCAGACGGACCTCGTTCTGCCTCAATCTGTTGATTTATAATTCGCACACACATGCTGAAGACACTATTTGCTGTTCTACTTCTCATTCCTGGATTGGCGTGGGCCGAAGATTCTTATCTTTTCCGTTCGCCTTCGATTAGCCAAACGCAAATTGTGTTCGAGTATGCGAATGACCTTTGGATCGTGGCGCGGGATGGCGGAGAAGCGCGGCAACTGACGAATGGCGTGGGCCGCGAATTTAGCCCTCATTTTTCCCCGGATGGCTCGATGGTTGCTTTCAGCGGCGAGTATGACGGAAACGTAGATGTTTATGTCGTGCCGGCGAGCGGTGGAGTGCCGCGGCGGTTGACCTATCACCCGACCCAGGACATTGCGGTGGGTTGGACTCCGGACGGCAAGCGGATTCTATTCAATTCGCGGCGCGACAGCTTTGCCGACAGTGGCCAGCTCTATACGATTGCCCTGGATGGCAAGTTGCCGGAAGTGTTGCCGTTGCCCATGGCGGAGGACGGGGCGTATTCGCCAGACGGCACGCACATTGCGTATGAGCCGGTCTTTCACTGGCAGGATGCCTGGAAACGCTACAACGGGGGGCAGACGCTCAAGATCTGGCTGGCGGATTTGAAGGATTCCAATGTTGTGCCGGTGCCGCGAGAGAACTCGAATGATTTTAATCCCATGTGGATTGGCGAAAGAGTTTACTTTCTCTCGGATCGCAGCGGGCATATCGGTTTGTGGAGTTATGACATTGCGGGCAAGAAAGTAACGGAGGTTATCGCCAACAAGGGACTCGATTTCAAATCGGCTTCAGCTACAAAAGACGCCATCGCCTATGAACAGTTCGGGACGATTCACCTATTGGATTTGAAATCGGGCCAAGAGCACCCGGTAAAGATCAAAGTGGCGGCAGATCTGGCCGAAGTGCGGCCGCGTTTCGTAAAGATCACGAGCAAGATGATTGATAACGCCGCGATCTCTCCTACCGGTCAGCGTGCCGTGTTCGAGGCCCACGGGGACATCCTGACTGTCCCTGCGGACAAGGGAGATATCCGCAACCTGACCAGCACAACAGGCATTGCGGAACGAGACCCGTCGTGGTCGCCGGATGGGAAGTCGATCGCTTACTTCTCAGATGAAACAGGCGAGTATGCGCTGCACATCCGGGAGCAGAATGGGCTGGGCACGGTCACGAAGATCGGCTTAGGAGCGCAGCCTTCCTTCTTCTATAGTCCAACTTGGTCCCCCGACAGCAAGAAGATTGCGTACTGGGATAAGCGGCTGAACCTGTGGTACGTGGACTTAGCGACGAAACAACCGGTGAAGGTGGAGACGGATCTTTACGACAGTCCCGGGTTTGATTACCGGGTGAAATGGTCGCCCGACAGCAAATGGCTGGCGTATGCCCGGCAGCTTCCCAATCACTTACACGGGATATTCGTTTACTCGATTGCGAATGGCAAGAAGACGCAAGTTACCGATGGGCTGAGCGACACGACCGCTCCGGAGTTCGACAGGACAGGCAAGTATCTTTACTTTCTGGCGAGCACAAATGTTGGGTTGGGAAATGGCTGGATCGATATGACCAGCATGGCGCGTCCGACGACGAGCGCAGTCTATGTGATGGTGCTGCAAAAGGATTCGGCTTCACCACTGGCTCCGTTGAGTGACGATGAGAATGCGGATAAGAAGGACGATAGCGCGAAGTCCGGTGACGAAAAGGCCAAGGACAACAAGGATGCCAAAGATGTAAAGGACAAGGATGGAAAAGACAAGAAGGACGAGAAGGAGAAGGTTCCCGATGTCCGAATTGATTTCGAGAACATAGGGCAGCGCATCCTGGCGGTTCCCATTCCGGACAAGAATTACTTTGCGGTCATGGCCGGCAAAGAAAATTTGATCTATGTGGTGGAGCGGCCGATTGTCGAGCTGCATTCCGGACCTCCGCAGTTAATAGTCACCAAATTCGACTTCAAGACTCGCAAAACGGATACGATTGCGGGGGGCGTGTCGGCGTTCATGCTGAGCGCAAATGGCGAGAAGGCGTTGTATCAGCAGGGCGATAACTGGTTCATCACGGGCGCCGAAGCGCCGGTTAAAGCCGGCGATGGACAACTGAAAATGGCGGACATGGAAGTCTATGCCGATCCCAAAGCTGAGTGGAATCAGATGTACCACGAAGTTTGGAGGATTGAGCGGGACTTCTTTTATGACCCGCATTTCCATGGCTTGAACCTGGCCGATGCTCAAGGCTTCTATCAGAAGTGGCTGGCCAACGTGGGAAGCCGGAATGAGTTGAACTATCTTTTTGAAGAGATGCTCGGCAATATCAACGTTGGGCACATGTTCATTCGCGGCGGAACCGAGCCGGACCTACCCAAAGTAAAAGTGGGACTGCTGGGAGCGGATTACGCAAGCGAGAATGGGCGGTATCGGTTCACTAAGGTCTACAACGGTGAGAATTGGAATCCCGAATTGCAGGCACCGTTGACTCAGCCCGGCGTGAATGTGGTGGCGGGCGAATATTTACTCAGCGTTCGCGGCCGCGAGCTGCACTCGACCGAGAACCTCTACAGCTTCTTTGAGGAGACGGCCGGCAAACAGATCAGCTTGCGGGTGGGGCCGAATGCGGATGGCTCGGGATCGAGAGAAGTAACTGTGGTCCCGGTCGATAACGAGGGCAACCTTCGGCATCTGGCCTGGATAGAAGGTAACCGGCGCAAGGTGGATCAACTTAGCGGCGGGCATCTGGCGTACGTGCACCTCCCGGACACAGCGGAGGGCGGGTTCACGAGCTTCAACCGCTATTTCTTCGCACAACTGAACAAGCAAGGCGCTGTGATTGACGAGCGCTATAACCATGGCGGCGATATTGCCGACTACATCATCGAGTATTTGAACCGTCGTCCCATGGCTCGGATTACCACGCGCGAAGGAGAGGACATGACAGACCCGACAGAGGCGATTTTTGGCCCGAAGGTGATGATCATCAATCAGTTCGCCGGTTCGGGCGGCGACGCTATGCCCTGGTATTTCCGAAAGGCCGGCGTGGGGAAGCTGGTTGGGATGAAGACTTGGGGCGGTTTAGTAGGCATCGGCGGATACCCGCCATTGATGGATGGCGGCTCAGTGACGGCGCCCCGCTGGGCGTTCTATGGTTTGGATGGCGAATGGGAAGTGGAGAACCATGGCATCGCGCCGGATGTGGAAGTGGACCAGGATCCCAAGCTGGTTCGGGAAGGTCATGACCCACAGTTGGAGAAAGCCGTGAGTGTGGCGATGGAGGAGCTGCAGAGGAATCCTCCGGCGACTTATCAACGTCCAGCGTACCCGAATTACCATCCAACTTTCGGGGGCGGAAACTGAGAACTAAAAAAGACGCACAAAGGGCAAAAATCTGTTATTCTGAGGTTGTCTCCTGCCCGCATTCGTCCTTTAATTCCTGAGTGCTAGTAACATCTGCACTCCCCGCAGATGCGCTCGGATTGGTTCTTAGAACCTCCCGTTTTAGTTCATAAAGGACGGCCTGTCGGTATTCGGCACTAACTGATCCTAATTATGAATTTATTCTCAGAACTCCCGCTCGATTCGTGTCTTCATCAGAACCTGACACGCAATAGTTTCACAAAGCCCACCCCTGTGCAGGCACAGGCTATCCCGCCGTCGATGAACGGCCTTGACGTCGTCGCAACAGCGCAGACGGGAACCGGCAAGACCCTGGCATTTTTACTGCCGATCATGCAGCGTCTGATTACAGAAAACGCCGCTGATAAGGGTGCTGCGGCGCCGGCTGAAACAACCGCTCCGGCATACGGACATGCCAAACATCACAAGAAAAGCTCGGTGGCGATTCGTTCGCTAATCCTGGCGCCCACTCGTGAACTCGCACTGCAGATTGCCGAAAGCTTCGGCAAATTGTCTAATGACACTGGTTTGCGCTGTGCGGTAGTTGTCGGCGGCTTGAGCGAACAGACTCAATTAAGCGCGCTGCGCCGTGGTGTGCAGATGGTTATTGCGACGCCCGGACGCCTGGAAGACTTTTTGGACCGCCGGCTGATTGACTTGTCGAAGGTTTCCACCCTGGTGCTGGATGAAGCAGACCGCATGCTCGACATGGGCTTTCTACCAGCAATTGAAAAGATTCTGGGCTTGTTGCCGCAGGATCGCCAGAGCCTGTTCTTCTCCGCAACGATGGAGCAGAGCGTTGAGCGCCTGATCAAGCGGAATTCGAAGAACCCGGTGCGCATCGAGATCAAGAACCTTTCGGCGAAGACGCCTGACCTGGTTGATCTGCATGTTTATGAGACCGACAACGACATGAAGGTCCATCTGCTGCGCCACTTGCTGGGCCAGGAAGAAGGTTCGTTCCTGGTTTTTGCTCGCACAAAGCATGGTACCGACAGACTTACCAAGCGGCTGGCGATGTATGGCGTGAAGGCTGTCGCGATGCACGGGGACCGGACACAGAATCAGCGGAACCAGGCGTTAGCCGGATTTCGTGAAGGCCGGTATCGGGTTCTAGTCGCGACCGATGTCGCGGCTCGCGGTATTCACGTCGATTCTGTGGCGCATGTGGTCAATTTCGATTTGCCGCAGGCACCGCAGGATTTCATTCATCGCGTGGGTCGTACGGGACGGGCCGGCCAACGCGGTTCGGCATCAACGTTCTATGTGCGGTCTGAACGCGGCGAAATAAAGCGGATCGAACGGGAATGCAAGGTTGCGCTGCTTCGGCGCGATGTGAATCCCGATACGCTTCACGAGTTGTCACAGGCGCCGATGGATGAACGGCATGTGGCAGCGGCAAATGCGGCTTCGGCGCCAGCGGCGCACCACAATAGCCGGGATAATCGGAGTAAGGGCGGAGCTGGCAAGCCGTCTTGGAAGTCCGGTGGCAAGGGTCCGTTCCGTGGGAAGTCCCGGCCGTCGGCTCATGCCGCAGGACGTTAGTCCGCACGATTTAGAGCTTTGAAAAAACGCGCGTTTGGGCTTCGGCTTGGACGCGCGTTTTGCTTTGGGGAGACTTGGCGAGTTTGCAGTTCGAAAGTTGATGAGCGCAGTTAGCAGCCATCGGCGATCAACAGAACTGTCTGCGGGCTCGATAAGGCAAGCTTCAGGTGCTTAGTAACTCCGGCGCTACGAAGTTAGTAAGTCGAAATCAGCCATACGTCATTTTACGGAAAATTCGCCGTGTAAATACCTATGCAACAGAGCTAGTGGAAAAGCGTCATTCTGGCATGGTTAGAACCGTTCGGGTTTTATCAGTTTCGATGCTTGTCATGATGGGCGCCGCCGTGCACGCGGCCACAATTTTCGACACGACGTTTATTCCGGCCGGCCGTGTGACGTCCGCCAGTGACTCGAAAGCCCCAGGCGTTCCCTCGGCTTCCGACTCAGTCGCGGCAACTGGCGTTGATAGGTACTTTTCGGGCGATGACACCAGTGTTTCCCTGAGCAGTGCTGATTCAGATTCCGGTAGGCGGATCTTAGACAATATTGATTCACCAGGACCGACTTCGACTTCGATGGCAAGTCCGGCTACTACCCCGGCGCCAGCAACAATTTTGTTGTCCGGTTTGGCAGCAATTGCCGTTGGCGGACTGCGGCGAAGGCGTCCGGAAATGACTGCAATCCCAAATGAGGGCAATTGGGCGCGCCGCGGGTGAGAGTGCCCCAGTCAGAATAGCCGCATGGTTTGATTGGGAAAGCTCCTGGTTTGGGGTACACTTTGGCGGGGGTGGTGCGAATGATTAAGCGGCGCGCGATTTTTCTTTTGGTGGCGAGTGCTTTGGTGGCGCTGGCTGCGGGACCGGATGCGGATACAAAGGCGACTTTTGTCAAACATTTGACAACTTCGCGGGATTTCACATTGAAGGTAGCAGAGGCGATGCCGGCTGCCGATTACGATTTCAAGCTGACACCCGCGCAGATGAGCTTTGGCGGGCAAATGGTGCACCTCTCGCAAGGGCTGAGCTACTTCCTGTCTGCTTTCGCCGGCGAGAAGCCGAATCCGGGCGAGCCGAAATCAAAGAGCAAAGATGATGTGATCGCGTTTATGAAGGTCTCTTTCAATAAGGCGATTGACGAAGTCTCGAAGCTTACGCCGGAGCAGATAGCCAAGACGTATAAGAGTGAAGAGGGCACACTGAGCGGGCTTGATTTGCTAATTGGTGCGCTGGACCATACGACCAATCACAGGGCGTCGGCTGAGATGTATTTGCGAGCCAAAGGTATCACTCCGCCTGAATATCAGTTCTGATCAGTTAATTGCGTGCAGCCTCGACAGCATTTGTAGGCGGCGCCACTGCGAGCGCATTCCCGCCTTAGGGTACACTTTGGCGGGGTGCATTTGAAATGATCCGACGGCGTGTGATTTTTCTTTTAGTGGCGACTACGGTGGCGGCAATGGCTGCGGGACCGGATTCAGACATGAAGGCGACTTTCGTCAAGCATCTGACGACCTCTCGCGCCTTTACCTTGGAAGTGGCGGAGGCGATGCCGGCTGCCGACTACGGTTTCAAATTGACGCCTGCGCAGATGAGTTTTGGGGAGCAGATGGCGCACTTGTCGGAGACGCTGGATTATTTGATTTCTCCGATCGTCGGGGAGAAGGAGAATCCGGGTAAACCGAAATCAATGAGCAAGGACGATGTGATTGCTTTCGTGAAGGCCTCATTCGATAAGGCGATTAGCCGGGTTTCGAAGTTAAGTCCGGAGCAGTTGAGCAAGACCTACAAGACGGACGAGGGTACGCTTACCGGGACGGATCTGCTTATTGGAGCGCTGGACCATACGACTAACCACCGGGCGTCGGCAGAAATGTATTTGCGTGCGAAGGGTATCACTCCACCGCATTACCGGTTCTGATTGGTTAGGTTCGCGACCGCCGTTTCTGGAGCGAAGTGGTTGCCGTGTGCGCGTTTCCGATTTGTGCTCATAAGTTTGATAACTTTGTGACGCGCGTGGGAGCGGGTATGGACAAGCCTCGGTTGAGCTTTTGGCAGATCTGGAATATGAGTTTTGGCTTTCTGGGCATCCAGTTTGGCTGGACTCTGCAGATGAATAACATCAGTCCGATCTATGAATATCTGGGAGCTCGGGCCGATCAGTTGCCGATTCTGTTTTTGGCGGCGCCGATCACGGGTTTGCTGGTTCAGCCGATTATCGGGCATTGGAGCGACAACACCTGGGGCTTTCTGGGACGACGGCGGCCCTTCTTTTTGGTGGGCGCTATTCTCAGTTCGCTGGCGCTGGTGTTGATGCCGATGAGCAGCGCACTGTGGATGGCCGCGGGGACGCTGTGGATTCTGGACGCTTCGATCAATATCAGCATGGAGCCGTTTCGCGCGTTCGTGGCTGACATGCTCACGGACGAGCAGCGCGCACGCGGGTTCACCATGCAGAGCTTCTTTATTGGCATAGGCAGCGTGGGGGCGTCCTTTGTGCCGTTGCTCTTCTTGTCTTCTGCGACCACTGCCGCCAACACCATTCCTTCCTGGGTTCGGTATTCGTTCTGGCTGGGAGCAGCCGCGTTTTTGGGCGCAGTGTTGTGGACGGTTTTCACGACCAAAGAGTATCCGCCCAGCGCGAAGGAGCGCGAACGACTAAAGACAGCGAAGGCTTTTGACCTGCCGGCCATTGGCAAAGCGCTGGCGGAAATGCCGAGACCGATGCGGCAACTGGCGCTGGTGCAATTTGTCACCTGGGTGGGACTGTTCTGCCTGTTCCTTTATTTCGGCGTGGCGGTGGCGCGGAATGTATTTGGAGCGCATTCGCCGTCGGAAGCGCTCTACTCGGATGGCGTGAAATGGGCGGGCTATTGTTCGGGGTTTTACAATCTGGTTTGCTCGCTGGTCTCTCCGGTTTTGCCATCGGTTGTCCGGCGATTGGGCAAGAAAGCGACGCACTCGGCGTGCTTGCTGCTGGGTGCGCTGGGATTGATTTCTATTGCTTTCATCCACAACAAGTGGCTTCTGTTTGCACCGATGTTCGGCGTGGGCGTGGCCTGGGCGAGCATTTTGTCCATGCCCTATTCCATCTTGTCGGCTTCCATTCCGCAGAACAAGATGGGCGTTTACATGGGGATTTTCAACTTCTTTATTGTGCTGCCCGAGATTCTTGCGTCGTTGACGTTCGGCTGGATTATGAGCAATCTTCTGGGAAATGACCGGATGAAAGCTTTGATTGTGGGCGGCGTCTGTTTCATTGTGGCGGCCGTGCTGACACAGCGGATACAGGAAGTGCATGTGGAGAGCGAAGCGCTGGAGCCCGTGAAAGCTGTCGCTTGAATTGATTCGAAGCTTTGATGTCAAGCGCTGGCGGTCGGGGACGCAAGACCGGATTATCGACACGGTTGCGGTGGAAGAGCCGTTGTCCATCCGGATTCAGCACTGGCGAAAAGAGGCAGTGTTCACTGAAAATCTGGCGGTGACGATGCGGACGCCGGGAGCGGATGAGGAGTTGGCGGTCGGGCTGCTGTTGACGGAAGGCGTCATCCGCAGTGCTACTGATGTCGTGGAGCGGCGGAGCCTGGGTGTCACACCGAGCAATGAAATTCTGATCGGGCTGGCGCAGCATGTCGACTTTGATGAGTGGCGGCAGCGGCGGAGTGGATTTGTATCGTCAAGCTGCGGCGTTTGCGGTAAGGCCAGCGTAGAACAAATAGAGCAGATTGTGCCAGAGGTTCCGGCAGAGGGTTGGCGAGTTTCGCCCGAATTTATTCAGAGCCTGCCAAAATTAGTGCACTCCAGACAGGTGACATTCAAACAGACTGGTGGAGTCCATGCGGCGGCTTTGGTGTCGCTGGACGGCCGCGTGGAATCGGTTTATGAAGATGTCGGCCGGCATAACGCGCTGGACAAAGTGATTGGCCATGCCACGCTCGGTGACCGCTTGCCGTTGCAACGGCATGTAGTGATGATGAGCAGCCGCAGCAGCTTCGAGTTGATTCAGAAGGCGGCGATGGCAGGGGCGCAGATGCTGGCGTCAGTGGGCGGCCCTTCGAGCTTGGCTATTGAGACGGCTCGCCGGTTTGGAATGACTTTGATCGGGTTTGTGCGGGACGAACGGTTTAACGTTTATTCCGGCGATTGGCGCGTAGATTGGAAATAGGATGAAGTTGCGGTTTCGAGGTAACAGCGTGCGCTTCCGCGTGAACCAAAGAGAAGTGGACGCGCTGAGCAGGGGCGAGGTTTTGCGGGACGAAGTGGTATTTCCCGGTGGTGCCGCGCTGGCGTATCGTTTGAGAGCGGTTGGAATTTCAGAAGCGCAGGCCAGTTTTGAAAACGGCACCATTCAGGTCATGGCTCCCGCCGAGCTGGTTTCGGAATGGGCGAAGGGCGAAGAGATTGGCCTGTATTTCAATCTGCCGACGGGCGGCGAAGCGCTGAAGATCTCGATTGAGAAGGATCTGGTTTGTATAGATGGTCCGGTGGAAGAGCGCGATCCGGATGCTTTTCCGCGCGAACCGGGCGAGGCGGTTTGTTAATCCGGAGTGGGCCCGCTTGATAAACTTGGGGTTTCCCGCCTCAAATGCATATAAGAAAACAACGCCTCCTTACTCCTGGTCCTACGCCACTTCTGCCGGCAGCTCTGCACGCCATGATGGGTTCGGATATCCATCACCGTACGGAAGATTTTCGGAATCTTTATAAACAGGTTCTTGCGGATTTGGCCCTGGTGCTGGGCACGAAGAATGATGTTCTGGTTCTGGTGGCGTCGGGTTCGGGTGGATTAGAAGCAGCGACGCAGAATTTCTTTTCCCCTGGTGATGAGACGCTGGTGTGCTCAGCCGGCAAGTTTGGCGAGCGCTGGGTGGAAATCATGAAGGCCTGGAGCCTGAAGGCCACGGTTTTGACTGCGCCTTACGGCGACGCGGTTCCGGCTTCCGTGGTTGAGGAAGCACTGGCGAAGAACCCGAATATCAAGGGTGTTTTTGTGCAGGCGTCGGAGACCTCAACGGGCACCATCCATGACGTGAAGGCGATGGGTCTGGCCGTCCAAAAGACGAACGCTATTTTTGTGGTGGACGCGATCACCGGCATCGGCACCATGCCGCTGGACATTGACGGCTGGGGTTTGGATATCGTGGTGGGCGGTTCGCAAAAGGCGTTCATGATCCCGCCGGGCCTGGCGTTTGTCGCCATCAGCCAGAAGGCCTGGGCGATGTCGGAATTGGCCACGGCGCCGCGCTTCTACTTCGATCTGAAGAAGGAAAAGAAGAATGCAGTGAACGGCGAATCGGCTTGGACGCCGAATACGTCGCTGCTGCTGGCGCTGGCGGAAGCTTTGAAATATATCAAGGCTTTGGGCATGGACAAGCTGGTGGAGAATGCACAGATGCTGGCGCATGCTACGCGCGAGGCGATGAAGGCGCTGGGGCTGGAATTGTTCTCTTCGAACCCGGGTTCGTCCGTGACGGCGGTTCGGCCGCCGGCGGGGATGGATTCCGGCGTCATCATCAAGGAATACCGGAAGCGCTTCAACGCGATTATCACGAACGGGCAAGGATCCATGCAGGGCCAGATCTTCAGGCTGGCGCATTTGGGCTACTTCGATTTTCATGATTTGTTCGCGATTGTTGCTGAGCTTGAGTTGATACTGGCAGCCAATGGATACCCGGTGCGATTCGGCACCGGTGTTTCGGCTGTTCAGGAAGTGTACGCGCAAGCGGCGATGCCCAAGGCAGAGCTGGTCACGAAATAAGGCGGAACAAACATGAAAATCTTGGTAGCTGAGCCGCTAGCTCCGGCGGCGCTGGATCTTTTGCGCGCTCAAAGCGGTTGGGATCTGGTTGTTTCCGATCCGAAGAGTTATTCCGAGCACCTGGCCGATTGCGATGCGCTGGTGGTTCGTAGCGCGGTGAAGGTGACCAAAGAGGTTCTGGCGAAGGCTCCGAAGCTGCGCGTGATTGGCCGCGCGGGCGTCGGCGTGGACAATGTGGATCTTCCGGCGGCAACTGAAGCCGGAGTGCTGGTGATGAATACGCCAGGCGGAAATGCGGTTTCAGTCGCGGAACATACGCTGGCGTTGATGCTGTCGATGGCGCGGTCGGTTCCCCAGGCGACTGCCTCCACAAAGGCCGGCAAGTGGGAAAAGAAGAAGTTCCTGGGCAATGAACTTCGCGGCAAGACGCTGGGCATCATCGGGATGGGTAGTATTGGCCGCGAAGTGGTGAAGCGGGCGAAGGCTTTCGAGATGACGGTGGTCGGGCATGACCCTTATGTCAGCCCGCAGACGGCGGGGGCGCTCGGCATCGAGTTGCTTCCGCTGGAGGAGTTGTACAAGGTCAGCGATTACATTACGCTCCATGTCGCGTTTACCCCGGAGACGGAGCGCATGATGAACGCGAAGGCGTTTGCGCAGATGAAGCCGGGCGTGCGCATTGTGAATTGCGCGCGGGGCGAACTGGTGAACGAGAAGGATCTGGAGACGGCACTCGCGTCGGGGCAGATTGCGGGTGCGGCGCTGGACGTGTTCGAGAAAGAGCCTCCCGGCGAACTTACTTTATTCGCGCAGGAGAACTTGCTGGCAACTCCGCACATTGCGGGATCGACCGAAGAGGCGCAGGAGATTGTCGGCATCCGCATTGTGGAGCAGATGATTGATTACCTCAAGAACGGCGTGGCGTTGGCGGCGGTGAATATGCCGGCGATGTCGGCTGAGCAGTACCGGGCGCTGGGTCCTTATGCGCATTTGGCGGAACGGCTCGGATTGTTCTTGAGCCACATTGCGACCGGCAACATTCATACTATCCGCTTTGTGTATGAAGGGCGGATCGCCGAGAACAATACGCAACTGCTGCGGAATGCGGGGTTGGCGGGTGTGATCAGCCGTTCGATGGAGCACCGAGCCAACGTGGTGAATGCGATGCAGATTGCTACCGAGCGCGGTTTTCGGGTGGTGGAGCAGCGCGAACCGGGCGATAAGAGCATGAGTTCCATCCACATGGAATTGATGACGGACCAGGGGAATTTTTCGGCGGTCGGCGCGATGGTGCTGGACAAGCCGAGGCTGCTGCAGGTGGAAGGGATTGCTTGCGAGGCTACGCTGGATGGCACTTTAATGTATTCGCGGAATTTGGATGTGCCGGGCGTGATTGGTTTCCTGGGTACTGTCTTGGGCAAGAACGGGATTAATATCGCGAGCTTTGCTTTAGGGCGGCAGGAAGAATCAGAGCGCAAGGCGGGTACGCCGGTGATGGCGCTTTCGATTGTGGAGACGGATGAGCCGGTGAATGAGGAAGTGATCCGGCAGTTGTTTGAGAATCCGGCGGTGAAGGTGGTTAGGCCGGTGGTTTTGGGACGGGGGTAGGCGGCCGCTAGTTGGGGCTTCGCTCGGACTTTGAGTTGGTAGCTAGCCGAGCGGCCTCAGCCAAGAGGCGGAGGGCCCGATTGACAGAGTCGCTGTCAGGAAATAACTTGGCGAGGTCAGGATCAATCAGGATCAGATTCGTTCCCGCCGTTGCTTGGGGATGATATTTTCCTCGAACGCCACTTCTCAAGTTCTCTAGGTTGTATTCGTGCCGCAGGTCGTCGACTCGCTTAGTCTTCGGTGTTTTCTTCATAACGCTGATGATTCGAAAACATCCCGCTACTTCACGGTGCGAGACGAACACGACTTGCCCTTTTAGTGTACAGCCGATGGTGATTTCCCTGCGCTCATCAAGCGAATGGTCGGGGTCTTCGAAGGTGATTGCAAGAGGATCGAGGAAAACGGTCGCGGCATCGTTGAATGCAACCTTGTGCTTCTTGAAATTGAAGGCAGCTTTCTTCGCATCCCACTCAAACCTCATGGAGCAAAGTTTAGCTTGGGCTGCCAAGCGACTGTCCGCAGGATCGCCGGATGCTGTTCAGTGAACGCGCACAGCGCCTGGCGCAGAGGCTCGGCGCTTGCTGCCATGGACGAGCCTGGCACCGCTTGGCTGCGGCGATCTTCAGTCATCGCGGGCAAAGCACTGCGCGGTGGCTCGGCGACTTCTGGCCTCTGTTGACTAATCGCCGCTTGGTTGCGAGCGAGGTATCGAATTGGGTGCTTTTCCGAACGAACTCGTGGGTGGGGGGTTGCTGGCGTAAGATTTCGAAACGAAGGGTACGGAAGAGGCTTCGACGAGGGCTGAATTTCGAAACGAACGCGATTGCTGGGGCGAAAACGAGGATTAGAGTGGCGCAGGGATTAACAGGATGAACACGGATGAGTGATTTTCCGAACGAACTCGTGATGCGTGGAGTGGTTTTGGGGATTTTGGGGCGTGGTTGGGCCTGGCGGGTTGGTTGTTTGATTTTGAGTTGGTTACTTTTTGCCGGTGGGTGTTCCGTCGGGGTTGAGGTAGCCGAGGCGGATGCTCATTTGCCGGGCTTCTTCGATGAGGTCGTGGTCGCTTAGTTCTTCGCGGTCGAGTTTGGCTTTGACTGTGGCTTGGCGGAGGGCTAGTTTTTCTTCGTTGTGTTTCAGCTTTTGCTGCTGCAGTTTTTCGGCGAGGCGGGCTTTTCGGTAGTCCTCAAGAGCTTTTCTTGCTTTCACTAACGCGTTTTGATTGGCTACTTTGTAGCGGTTGGCCAGGCGTAGTTTGTCCCAGTCGAGTTGGGTCCAGCTGGCGAGTCCTCCTGGGGTTTGATTGTAGAGGTCGGCTTCGTGTTCGGCGTATTTGCGTTCGGCGCGGCGGGCGAGCCAGTCGGCTTCGACGCAGGCGTTGAGGAGGTCGGCTTCGAAGGGGTTTTCGGGGTTGTTTGGGTTGACGTTGTAGCCTTTGAACCAGAGGGTTTTGAGCGCGTTGTAGTCGGCGATGGATTCTTCGGTGGTGAGGTGGATGGTGCGTGCGCTGCAGCCGTGCTTGGTGGAGTTCTGGGCGGCGATGGCTTTGCCTTCGGGCGTGAGCGGACCGGTGCTTTTGTTGGGGGTCTGGAGGATGTTGTCGGTCAGCATGTGTTTGATGTCATTTTGCTCTTGTTTTTTGGCTTGGCGCTCGGCGGCGCGGCGGAGGGTTCTTGACCTCATGGATGGTTGTGGCTTTCCGTGTTGAGGATGGCAGCGGGTTGGACGGGATTGGTGGTGGTTTTGGCGGGGTGGGATGTAAGTGGTTGAAGGCAGGCCAAATATAGTTGTGAGTTTTTTGCGTTTGGCGGTCACTGGGCTTTGAGCAAAGAGACGGTAAACTCGGGGTATGAAGTTTCGCATTGTGCTGGAGTTTGACCCTGAAACCAACAGCTACTCAGCGGTCTGCCCGGAACTGCCCGGATGCGCTTCGGCGGGGGATACCGAGGAAGAGGCGCGGACCAATATTGAAGAAGCGATTCGGCTGTATCTTGCCCCCACGGAGATTTTGTTGCCCGAGTCAGCGAAGCTGGCCGAGGTTACGATTGGGTGAGCGAGGCACGCCACGACTGACTGCCGATCGAGTTATCAGAATATTGCGGCAGCATGGTTTGCGTAGGTTGGCCAGTCCGGTAGTCATCAGAAGTGGCGTAACGATTCTACTGGCAAGCAGGTTATTGTTGCTTACCATAGTGGGCGAGCGTTGCCACTTGGAACGATGAGGTCGATCATCGATGGAGGCGGGATCCCTCGAGCTGATTGGCAGGACTGACTGCTGGAAGATGGAAAGCGAAGTCCTATCCTCGTGGATGTCCTCAATGCTCTCGCCATGTCATAGCTAGGATCGGATAAAACGCATATCTTAATGGCCGTATCATCCGGGTTTGCAGCGGGACCTTCATCAGGATGGATGGTCAGGTTCGCCCGGGGTAGCCCGCCCGGCGCAAATTGAGTTTGCGGGAGGAAAATGTAGTTGTGCCAGGGGCTGATCCAGATCGTGTCGAATGGAGATGGGGAGCCGACGGCGGTGATTGTTCCAATTGCTCTTTGGAACGAGATCGCTTCAGAGCGCGAAACCGCTTATTTGTTGAAATCCGAGACCATGCGGCTACGCTTGCAGGCCGCATTAGAACGGCGCGGCGGAGTGATGCTCGAAGACGCCGTCTCGAAACTGCGCTTGTGAGGGGCGTGGAATTCGACCCTGCTGCGCTCGAGGATTTGGCGTGGTGGGCTGAACAGGATCGGGCTCAAGCGCTTCGGATCATTCGGCTCGTGCGAGACACACAGCGCGACCCGTTTTCTGGCATCGGCAAACCGGAGGCCCTGAAGCATGAGTTGGCGGGCTGCTGGTCTCGGCGGATCGATCAGGAGTATCGATTGGTCTATATGGTGACTGCATTGAAGATTCTGGCTCTGGCTTTTCGGTATCACCAGCTATCAGCCGTTTCGATTTCTTGACTCGACATCAACCAAACTTAGGCCATAGATACCAGTAGACGAGCGCCTGAGTTGCCCTCTGAGCGTGATTTATGGAGTTGGCTATTGTCTCCAAGATCGCCCGATACTCTGCAGCTAAGTCTGTGCCGGGATCAAGGTGGCTGATTATTGAAGCTTCGAGTATGCCGACTGCAAAGTAATTTTTGAGGACGAAATTACCCACTCGGGGTTCCTCAAGGGCGAGCCTGCCTATAGCAACATTATCAAGCAGTGGGATGCCGGCGCGAATGCTGTCTGCGTCCAAGTGACCGCCGGAACGGTTCCGGTACTTGTCGATCGTTGCTCTTTTCTTATTGAAGTAGCTGTCGGCATCAACGACATGGCTTCGAAGAGCAAGCTCCATGAATTGTGAACTCGCACGAAACTGGTCGTTCGCGCATATATCGCCAACACATTGGCGGAATGATTGAAGTGTCACTAGGCTTCGCCGGACGAAGTATAGTCTTCTGAAATTGTGCGGAAGAAGATCCATGTCTCCCAGTGCATCTTCCTTGGCCAAGAACCCTGCTACGTCAATTTGAAGATCCTCGAAAAGGACGGCGAGGCGCGCGATCTGAATTAGAAGTTCGGTTGCTCCATTGAAAACCTCCTTCAGAGCCTTGTAGCGAGTTCTGGATCGTCTCATAAGATGAGTGTTATCGGCTGCTGATTTGCTTCTCCAACCGCTCAGCTGAAGCTGTGCCTCATTATCCAATTGCTTCTGAACGAGTGGTCAAAACCGCTAATCCGCCGTAGGCTGCCGCTCTTGTGGATAGCGGTAAGCATACGAGTCCTATGGCGGCTCGGCCCAAGGTGGCGAAGGGTGAGATGCCTGTTCCGGCTGAATTTGAAGATTCGCTTAAGAAGAATCGGGTGGCGGCGGAGGCGTTTGCGGGGTTGAGTGGGAGTTGCCGGCGTGAGTATGTTGAGTGGATCTCGGAGGCGAAGCGGGCGGAGACGCGAGAGAAGAGGATTGCTACCGCCCTTGAGTGGATTTCGCATGGCAAACAGCGGCATTGGAATTGTCAAGGCTGAGGTCCCCAACCGCCTCCGCCGGGCGTCTCGATGCGCAGGATGGTTCCGGCTTTCACTTCTTGATTGAATTTGCCTGGCATCTCTTTTCCGTCGATCGAGTGTTCGGCCTTTTGCGCCTTCGGCTCCGCCATTCAGCCCATAGGGTGCGAAGATGCGGCGGTCGGAGAGCATGGTGACTTGGGCATCGCCTAGAAGTTCGATTTCTCGGATGAGTCCATCGCCTCCAACATATTGGCCTTGGCCTCCAGAGTTTTTTCGGTAGCTGTATTGGCGGACTCGGAAGGGATAGGCGTATTCGAGGGCTTCGATGGGCGTGTTCAACGAGTTAGTCATGTGCGTGTGGACTCCGGAAACTCCGTTGCCGCTGGGACGGGCTCCGCTGCCTCCGGCGATGGTTTCGTAGTAGGCGTAGGTTTGGCCGGTGCGCGGGTCGATGCCGCCGATGGTCAGGTTGTTCATGGTGCCTGCACTGGCGGCGGGGATGCGAGCGGGCAGCATTAGGGCGAGGGCTTTGAGAAGAACGTCTGTGATTCGTTGCGAGGTCTCGACGTTGCCTCCGGCGACTGCGGCGGGAGGTTTTGCATTGACGACGGAGGCTTCGGGCAGGATGAGTTTGACAGGCCGCATGAGTCCGGCAGTGGGTGCGGCTTCGGGCGGCAACAAACAGCGGAGAACGTAGAAGGTTGCGGAGTAAGTGATGGCGGCTACAGCATTCAGACTGGTCGCCACTTGGGGGGCGGAACCGGTGAAATCGACTTCAAGTTGGCGGTTGGCCGGATTGGGCCGGAGGGTCACTCGGATGCGAACGGGAGTGTCGGTGAAGCCGTCGTTATCGAGGAAGTCTTCGGCGGTGTACTCGCCGGTGGGCCACCCAGCGAGTTCCTGGCGCATGAGTTCCTCCGAGTGATTGAGCAAGGCTTCGACGTTAGTTTGCATTCGTGGCAAGCCATATTTGGCGGTCATCTCCGTTAGCCGTTGCACGCCGATGCGGCAAGCTCCGATTTGTGCGGTGAGATCGCCTTCGCGTTCATTGGGTGTGCGGACGTTATTCAGGAAGAGTTGGAGGAGCGAGTCTGTGAGAAGCATGGGAGGGATGCGGACGCCTTCCTGCCAGATCTCGCGGCAGAGGCCCATGGAACCGGGATACATTCCTCCTACGTCGGCGTGATGGGCGCGATTGGCGGCATAGAATTCGCCGCAACGAATGACGAGGGTGATGTCAGGCAAGTGTGTGCCGCCGTCAAAGGGGTCATTCAGAATGGCGATGTCGCTTTCGTTGAGCGTGAGCTTATTGAGCACGGCGCGGACCGACATGGGCATGGAGCCGAGGTGCACGGGCATGTCGTCACCCATGGCGATAACGTTGCCGGCGGAGTCGAAGAGGGCGCTGGAGTAATCGCGGCGTTCTTTGATGTTGGGAGAAAATGCCGTGCGGCGGAGAGCGGCGCCCATCTCTTCGGCAATGGAGTGGAAGGTGCTTTTGAAGATGGCGAGTTCGATGGGGTCGGTCATGCGTGGTCCAGTCCAGGACGAGGTTGAGGTATTCGTCTACACGCGCGGTCGGTTTCGGGCGGCAGGTAGGTAGTCGCGCTGTATTCGGTAATGACGGCGGGGCCGTTCAAGGTTTGTCCCGCTTGCAGAGTTTCGCGCGCGTAGATGTAGCCGCTGTGCCATGCACCGTTAGCATAGATGCGGGCTGCTTTGCCAGATGGCGTGCCGGTGCGCAGCGGGAACCTCGGCAAGGCTGGCTTCTCTGTGACTTCGGTATCTCGCCAGCGGACGTTGACGATTTCGATTTCGCGAGTGGGGTCGGAGTAGCCGTAGCGTTGCTTGTGGAGATTGTGGAACGCGGCTACGTAGCCGGATGTGAAGGGCACGCGCAGTTCATAACCCTGACCTTTGTAGCGCATGTCGAGCCAGTGTGGTGCGTGTTCGAGAATCGCTGGGTCTTCGGGCTTGAGCATGACGGTGCGAGAGTAATCGCGTGTGATGTCGGAGAGCAGGATTCCGTAAGCCGAAAGCGCACCCGGGAAGTTGGGCACCAGGACGCGCGGAATTTGGAGGGCTTGCGCGAGTTCGCAGGCGTGGAGTGGACCCGCGCCACCGAAGCTGACTAGGGTGAAATCGCGCGGGTCATGACCTTGCTCGACGGAGATTCTGCGGAGGGCCTGGATCATGTGGGAGTTAGCCAGGGCGATGATGCCTTCTGCAAATTGTTCAACGGTGGCGAGTGTGCCCTTGTGTTTTTCGAGGACGGAGTGAGCGCGGGCGATATCGAGTTTCAGCTTGCCTGCGAGGAGAGCGGCGGGGTCGAGGCGACCGAGGATTAGGTTGGCGTCAGTTACGGTGGGTTGATCGCCTCGGCCGTAGCAGGCGGGGCCGGGAATGGCTCCGGCGCTTTCGGGACCCACTTTCAAGGCTCCGCCGCCATCGAAGCCAGCGAGTGAGCCGCCGCCGGCACCAACCGTGTGTATACGCAAAACGGGCACCGCGACGGGCATGCCTTCGATTTGGGATTCGGTCGTGGTTTCGAGGCCGCGTTCGGAATCGATGAGCGCGACGTCGGTGGACGTGCCGCCCATATCGAACGCGAGCGCTTTGGAGAAGCCGGCTTGCGCGGCCACATGCATGGCTCCGACAACTCCGCCGGCGGGTCCGGAAAGGATGGTGCGGACGGGTTCCTCGGCCGCAAGCTTGGCGTGGATGATTCCGCCTGAGGATTGCATGACGGAGAGAGGAATTTGCCGGTCGAGCGCGCCTAGATACGTTTGCATTTTAGGCGCAAGATAGGCGTTGATGACGATGGTGGAGGCGCGTTCGTATTCGCGGAATTCGGGCAGGATTTGGTGAGAAGCGGAAATGGGCAGTCCGAGAACGGCGAGGGCCCGGCAGACGGCTTGCTCATTTTCAGGGTTGGCGAAGGCGAATAGCAGTGAGACGGCGATGGATTCGGGTTGAGCGGAGGCGACCGCTTCCACCAGCGCTTCCAGATTTGCAGGCGATTTCAGGATGACGCCGTCAGGTGCGGTACGTTCGTCCACGCCGAAGCGGAGATGTTGGGGCGCGAGCGGTTCGGGCTGCTGAAAGAAGAGGTCGTAGAGTTTTGATCGAGCCTGGCGGCCTATGGCGAGAGTGTCTTCAAAGCCGGCGGTTGTGATGAAGGCGACACGCGCGCCTTTGCGTTCGAGCAGGGCGTTGGTGCCCACCGTGGTTCCGTGGCGGACTTGTACTGGCTCATCACCAGCAATTTCACGACAGGCGTTGAGAATGGCTGCGCCCGGATCAGCGGGCGTCGATGGCAGTTTGAAAACGCGCAGGCCTTCCGGGGTGAGATAGACGCAATCGGTGAAAGTGCCGCCGGTATCGACGCTAATGAGCATTAAGCCTATGCTAATGGGTTGGAAGCAACCACCTTTCGATGGGCGAATACGACCACGGCGCAGCGGCGCACCGTGGTGGCGGCCGGTTTGGGATGGATGCTGGATGCGTTCGATGTGATGCTGTACTCGATTGTGCTGGCCACGCTGATGCGGGAGTTCGGCATGAGCAAGGGCACGGCGGGTTTCCTGAACACGTTGACCTTGATTGCGTCAGCGATTGGGAGCCTGGGGTTCGGCATTCTGGCGGACCGGCTGGGACGCAAGCGGATGTTGAGTTTAAGCATCCTCACTTATTCGCTGTTCACGTTTGCCTGCGGATTTTCCACGTCCGTCACGATGCTGGCGGTATTGCGGTTCTTCCTTGGACTGGGCATGGGCGGCGAGTGGAATTCCGGCGCGACGCTGGTGGCGGAGACCTGGCCGAGCGAGTGGCGCGGGCGGGCGATGGGGATTGTGCAGAGCAGCTGGGCGATTGGCTATGCGCTGGCGGCAGTGGTGGCGCGGGTGGTTCTGGCGCGAGCGAGCTGGCGATGGGTGTTCTTTGTGGGCGTGCTGCCGGCGGTGGTGACGTTGTGGATTCAGCATGATGTGCCGGAGCCGGAGATCTGGCAGAAAAGCCGCGGGCTAAAGATCCCTAGCGGGCTATGGAAGGCGGCTACGCCACGGCTTTTAGTGCTGCTGGTGATGAATGCGTTCGGGATGTTTGCGTGGTGGGGTTTGTTTACGTGGATACCGGCGTATCTGGCGTTGCCGCTGGCCAAGGGCGGGCGGAATTTCAGCCTGTTGGACTTTACCAGCTTTTTGACGGTGTTGAACCTGGTGGGCATGTGGCCGGGATACATTTTGTTCGGTTATGTGGCAGACCGGTTTGGACGGAAGCGGAGCATGGTGATTTACTTGATGCTGGCAGCGGTATCGGTACCCTTCTTTGCGGCGGCTCGGGAGCCGGGTTGGATTCTGGTGACGGCCTGCGTCACAGCCTTTTTTGGGACGGGATTCTTCACTGGGTCAGGAGTGATTGGTAGCGAGGTATTTCCGACGCCGATTCGAGCAACGGCGCTGGGAGTGTCTTATAACGCGGCCCGGGGGTTGAGCGCGTTTGCGCCGTTTGTGATTGGGGCGCTGGGCGAACGGTTCGGATTACCGGTTGGGTTTGGAGTTTGTGGAGTAGCGTTTTTGCTAGCCGGCGTGACAGCTTTGTGGGTTCCGGAAACTCGCGGCCTGGAGTTGCAATGAAACTCAAAAGAAAGTACTTTACAACGCAAAGTATTCAGCGCACAATCGCTGCATGGGAAAACTCACTCAGAAGAGCGCCGGCGCTACGTCTTACGACTGGATCGAGTACTTTTATCAAAATGCGCCAGAACCGGCGCTTCCCTGGCAGGATGCGGTTCGCTTATCGGGCGCGGAACGGCGCGCCGTGATTACGTCCATTCAACAGTTTCAACTGGGAGAAGGCGCGAGCGGCGCACGCATGCTGGAGCGAGCCCAGCGGTTCTCGCGCGAGACGGGCGATTTGGGACTCATCGCCGCGTTGAAGCTTTTCCTGCGGGAGGAACAGCGGCATAGCTCAATGCTGGGGCGATTTTTAAAGACGGAGAGCGCGCCTTGCCTGCGGAGACATTGGGTGCATAGCGCATTTCGATTCATTCGCGGGCTGGCTGGTTTGGAACTGTGTCTGAAAGTTTTAGTGACCGCTGAGGTGCTGGCCCGGCCTTATTACGCGGCGCTGCGTGATGCGACGGGCTCGCCCCTGCTGCGCAGCATTTGCCAGCGCATCTTTGATGAAGAAGGAGCACATTTGCGCTTCCAGGCTTTCACTCTGAGCCGTTTTGAGAATAAACACCGAAGGTTTATGTCCGCTATGATCAAAGGCTCGCATATCGCTTTTTTGGCCTTTACTGCAATGTTAGTGTGGGTGGAACATAAGGCTGTGTTTGAATCCGCAGGACGCACTTTCCGGTGTTTCTGGGAAGAAACCTGGCGGGAGTTTGAAGGGCTGTACCGGATGTCTTCGCAGCAGATTTGAGGGCTTGATGAACAAGGTTTTCCACTTTGATGCGCCGAGGGCGAAGTATCACTGCGATGCAGCCATCGTCTGGTGTTTTGATAACCGGTTCCAGTTGGGATTTTCGAAATATCTCAAGCGGCTAGGAGTGGTGAATTCGGACCCGATTAAGATCGCGGGAGGCGCCAAGTCACTGGCCTCGCCGGAGCATGTAGGCGATCGCGAGTTTGTGCTGGATCAGATTAAGAAGTCGATCAAGTTGCATGGCACGAAGCTGGTGATGATGATGGTGCATTCGGATTGCGGGGCGTACGGGGGATTGGCCGGACGGTTTGGCGGGGATGCGCTCGAGGAGGCTTTGCACCATGAGAAGGAATTACTGAGGGCTGCGGAGTTTTTGCGGACGGAGATTCCGGGCGTGGAGTTACGCGGGTATTTCGTCGATTTTGAGGGAATCTGGGAAGTGGATCTGGGCTGAACTCTAATCGAAAATAGCCGCCCAACCCACTTTGATCAGGAGAAAGACCACCCAGGGTATCAGCACCGCCGTGAAGGCTTTGCCCCAGGAGAATTTGCGCGCGGCGACGATGATGCCGGTGGCGAGCAGCGCCATGATCCAGAAGGAAAACACGTCGAGCGAGGTACCGAGGGCGAGCAGCCATTTCGGAGTGGAGTCGGGGTTCAGGGCGGCACCGAGGTTGAAGGCGAGCGGATTGCGAAGGTCGAAGTCTTCCGGGCTTCGAAGAAACATGACAACGATTGCCAGTAGGGCGGCGATCAAGTTCGGGAGCATTGCGTAGGCTGTGATGGCCGTCATCTGGCCATAACGAATTTGCGCTCCGAACATGGTGTTGGTTATGAGCAGGATCACGCCCGCGATGACAAGCACCGCGATTGGCGGGGCGGCGATGGCAGAAACGTAAGCCATGGTTCTTCCAATGGACATGCCCATCTGAAAGGCCTGGTTTCGCTGCTCAGCACTCATGCTTTGCGTGCGCGGGTTCTGATCCAACGACTGCTGGATCAAATGGTCGAAGCCTACATGTTGAGCAAACAAGATAATTAAACAGAGTCCCACGAGGACGGAGAGAATGACGGGAACGTACCATTGAGGCCGCTGAACGATGTCCGCAAAGGCCTGTTTCGGGTTGGTGAAGACGCCAATAAGCCGGCTGATTTCGCTTAGCGGCTTGGTGGTGTCGGGCGGGATTGAGGTCTCCGATAGACGGGCTGGCTCAGGAGCTGACATGGTGTCAGGCAATATATCAATGGAATTCGCGCAGCGCAAGGGGGTAGTCGCAGGTCATACAGCACAACGTTGGAGGTGCTGTGCCTATTTCTGAAATGCCGACACCTCCAGAGAATCACCCCGGCGGTGATCGGGAAAAACGAGCTGATCCAACATAACGTTTTATGGTGTCGTAACCGGGATTCACAGCACCGGCGTTTTCAACCGTTTTGCGACCTCCGGTCCGAACAGCTGGTAATGGCGGATACTCCAGGTAAAAATCTCATCGGCTCCGGCTTTCAGCGCGCAGCGTGCGATCAGCGCATCGTACGATGGTCCCGCCAGCGATGTGCCACCCGGCAGCGTCCTGAAGGACGGAGACATACTCCGCACCTTCAAGGCTGATGGATTGGAACCGGGTGACAATATTTTCGACGCAGGCCATCGCCTGGGCGGGTGTGGCTTTGTGGGGCTGGGGGAGTCGTGTGAGTGTCGAATAGACCTCGGCGAGGCTGTGCGCGGCGCACCAGTCGGTTTCCCTGGAGCAGTCTTTGTAGAGCCGGACACTGGCCTGATGATGCGGATGGTCGGCGACAAACACGGGGACGAGAACGGCGGAATCGAGAAAACGCGCCAACTAGAGAGTTCCGAAACTGCTGAGGTCGCGCTCTAAGCGAACCCGCTCCAGCGTGTCGTTGATGACCTGTAAAGCCATCGGCTGACCGGTCCGCAGCACCGGCACGCCGTCCCCTATTTGCAGGAGCGCAGATGATGACTCGGTGTCGGTTGACATACAGCCATGCTGCCAGGCCGCGCGTGTCAGGAGGACTTCGCTTAAGAATTGGTCGGGTGTCAGTCCCCTGGATGCCGCCTCGCCGATGAAGGCCTGCTCGATATTGGGCGGAAGGTTTAGCGTCACGGTCATGAAATCGACTTTCCATTCAACGGTAACTCTAGCCTTTCACGGCCTACCATAAAACAGTTCGGCGCATAAAGCAAGCATTGGGAGATAAGGGGGTAGCCGTGGTTATGGCCAGCGAACAGAATATGCGACAGATGCTGACAGGCGGTGATCGGCGCTCCCCGGGAAGAGCGGATGAAGTGGCTGAGCTGGTTCGATTAAATCCGAAGCAAGTGAATGAACTCGTGGATTGCCTTTGCGATACGGATGCGTGCGTTCGGATGCGAGCGGCGGACGCTTTGGAGAAGCTATCCCGGGAGAACGCGCGTTTGTTGCAGGTTTATAAGAGTCGATTTCTGTCGCTGATGGGTGAGGCAACACAGCAAGAGTTACGATGGCATCTGGCTTTAATGGTTCCCCGGTTGAAGCTTACGCATGACGAATGCGGGCAGGCCGCGGAGGTTATGCACAGTTATCTGGAAGACCGGAGTTCCATTGTGAAGACTTGCGCCATGCAAGGACTTTCGGATCTGATAAAGCAGGACGAAAGGTTAGAACCCATGGTCTTGGAATTAATTCGAGTGCATACGCGAACGGGCACTGCAGCCATGCGGGCTCGTGGGCGGAAGTTGCTGAGAGAGCTTGAGCAACAGTAACTTGTTACTATCGCCTCCTGGCTTTCGTCTTAGACGGAGATGATTCGTGTTTTGCGCGCTGGATTTTGCCTGCCGATCTTACTTTGCGTAGTAGCTTCCGGGTATGCGCAAAAGAGCCGACCGATGACCCTGAACGTGGTGGTGGATGATAAATCCGGCGTGCCCGTGCAGGGCTTGCAGCAGCAAGATTTCACGGTTCTGGATAATCAACAGCCACAGAAAATCACTTCGTTTAGGGAAGTGGAGAATGCGAACGGCGCTTCGAATCCGCCAGTGCAAGTGATTTTGGTTCTGGATGAAGTGAACTCTTCCTTCCAGGCTGTGGCACAGGCCAAGATCCAAGTGCAGAAATTTTTCAGTGCGCATGAGGGAAGGCTCAGTGTTCCGGTTTCTTTGGTCTTCTTTACGGATTCGGGCGCAACCACTCCTACGTCCGCGACCATGGATGGCCATGCGCTTTCGGCGGAGTTGGCCAGCGACAAATCGCGGCTTCGCACCATTCGCCGGTCGCAGGGAATTTATGGCGCCAACGACCGCGTGGGCTTGTCCTTGCGAACTCTAAACCAGCTGGCAGATTACGAAGCGAGCAAGCCAGGCCGGAAGATCGTGGTTTGGATTAGTCCGGGTTGGCCGTTTCTTTCAGGACCTTCCATCGACCTGACGAACAAAGAGCAGCAACAAATTTTTCAGAATATTGTAGGGCTCTCCGATGTCTTGCAGCATGCGCAGATCATGCTGTGCAGCGTGGATCCGCTGGGCACGGGCGATACGGGCGGCCTCAGGACGGTTTACTACAGGCAGTTTTTGAAAGGTGTGAAGAGACCCAGCGATGCTCAGATTGGAGATGAGGCATTGCAGGTGCTCTCGGAACAAAGCGGTGGTTTAGTGCTGAATTCCAGCAATGACGTGGCGGGTGAGATTGAGCGGTGCGTGAAGCAGGCACGCGTTTCTTATCAGCTCACATTCGAGGCGCAGCCGGGCGACGGGCCGAACGATTATCATGCCCTGCAGGTGAAAGTGGGCAAATCAGATGTCAAGGTTCACACCCGCACCGGCTATTACGCTCAGCCTTAGCCTTTTTTTACGAGGTCGGCCAAAGCTCCGGCGAGCGACGGATAGGCGAAAGAGAATCCGGCTTGGATCGCCGCTTCGGGCATCACTCGCAAACTATCGAACAGGAACTCACTCATTTCGCCCATGACGGCTTCCAATGCAAACTTGGGAGCGGCCAGGAACGCCGGGCGGTGGAGGGCGTGGGCAAGCGCTTTGGTAAATGCGGCATTCGTCACCGGCTCCGGAGCTACGCCATTGAGCACCGCGGTGACCGACGGCCTAGTCGCGGCGAAAAGGAGCATGTGGAGCAGGTCTTCGACGTGAATCCAGGACATCCATTGCTTACCGCTGCCAAAAGTGGCGCTCAGGCCCCATTTAGCGGGTTTCGCCATGAGCGGGAAAGCTCCGCCGTCGGGGCCGAGAACCGTGCCGAAACGAACGGGCACCACGCGCATGCCAAACTCGCGCGCCTTCACGGCTTCAGCCTCCCACTCCACGCACACTTTGGCCAGGAAGTCTGAGCCAGGAGCGCTTTGCTCGGTGAGGATCTCAGCGGCGCGATCGCCGTAGTAGCCGACGGCCGAAGCTGAAACCAGAACTTCCGGCCGGTGGCGCAGCTTGGCGAGCGCTGAAACCAGATTACGCGTGCCGATGACGCGGCTGTCATGGATGCGCTTTTTGACTTCCGGAGTCCAGCGCTGGGCGACGGGTTCGCCGGTCAGATGGATGATGGCATCCAGGCGAGGAACGCTGTTGAGTGGCGCTTCGTCCTGGGGTTCCCAGCAATGGAAAGAGACTTGCGAATCCATGTGGCTGCTGCGCTTGCGGCCCAGGTAGTGAACAGAATGGCCTTGAGAGACAAGACGCCTGACAAGCTTGCTTCCGATAAAGCCGGTTGCTCCGGTAATTAGGTAGGTCATTTCAGAGCCGGCATCCTATTAATTTGCTCGATATATGCTCGCGTGTTGCTCTTTCGCTTCATGCCTTCGAGAGACATGTAGCGCATGGAGCCGAAGACAGGCCGCACGGGCCAGGGGCGGTCATGCAGGCCGAAGCACCAGAGGATGTTGGTGAAGGTGTTGGGGTCGCGGCCATCAATGGCATATTTGCCGTGGGTGTCTATCATAAAACGCGCGGCTTCCTGGTAAGTGGGAGACCACTCAATGATTTTCTTGCCCCAATACATCCGGTAATAGCCGTGGATGGTTCCGGCTTTGCGCATCTCATTTTGAGTGGCGTTCCACAACTCGTCGTGGGTTTCGGCTTTCTCGAGCTGTTCGGCTGTGTACATGGTCTCATGCTTGTCGTGCGCGTGATCATGCATGTTCTTCTGGCACCAGTCCGGCAGATTCCGGAGGTCGCCGGGATCTTCGACAAAGCGCGTGTAGTTGAATGCGAGTTCGCGGCGAACAATGAGTTCCTCCAGATACTCGGCAGACATCAACTTGTGGGTTTCGGCGTAGTCCTTTACAGCTAGAGCCAGTTCGAGTGCTGAGACCTGACCGAAGTGGAGATAGGTGCTCATACCGGAGGTACAGCGGGCAGCGGGCTCATTGCGGCCGTTTGGATAATTGCGAAGTTTGTGAGCAAGGAAGTCCTGAAGGCGCGATTCGAGGGCCAAGCGGCCGCCTATATGTTCGAGCGACGGCGGCACCGAGTGATCAATCTCGCACTCGGACACGAGTTGAGGGATATTATGCGTTGTGACCTCGGTGTGGAACTCAGGGATGGGTTCGGGGAAATGCTTTTTGACGTGAAGCGGATCAGCCGGCTTCAGGTACTTGGCGAGAACCTTGTTGATCTTGGGACGGATGGTATAGGCGCCGTATTGACGGGAGGGAATGACGCTCATCGGAACGATACAACTGGCGTCCACAACGTAATAGGCGACATCTAGTTTGGCCGGAACGCGCTGGTTATGCTGGCGCGCGATAAAGGTGGGATAATCATCCGTCACCACCGCCGCAGCGCGACTGGCCAGTTGGTAGAAGACATCATTCGGCGAGCGGCTGGTCTTGCGAAGGTAGAAGACGTAGCCGATTCCGGCCCTCTTCAGCCGTTTGGCTGTTTCAGGAACGGCCTGCAGAACAAACGTGTGCAGGCGATCATTGGCGTATTGATAAGTGCAGGTGAGGCCTTCATAAAACAAAACCGGCAGTTTATGTTTATCGGCCAGTTCCGAGGCAAAAAGAAGAGCATGGTTCGAATCGACCCGGCGGTTCATCTGGGCCCAATAAAGAACGTAGCGGGCGTTTTCTGGCTTTTCCGGAGCTTCGTTCAGCTTCCGGATTCTCTCGGGCTCGACAGGCATGTCTTGTGAGATTGCGCGGAGTCTAATCCAGCGCTACGAAGATGGCTCCGGCCACAATCAGCAAACCGCCGACACCCTTGCCCCAGGTCATCTTTTCTCCCAGAAAGAATGTGCCTGCCAGGATGACGAGAGCTACGCTTAGTTTGTCTATCGGCGCCACGCGTGAGGCGGGCCCCAATTGCAAGGCGCGAAAGTAGCAGATCCAGGAAAGCCCCGTTGCCAGGCCGGAAAGGGCCAGGAACAACCAGGTCCGCGAACTGGGCACATGAAAAGAATCCGGGCGGCGCAGGGAAAGAGCTATCAGCCAAGCGAAGACCACCACCACTGTAGTGCGGACCGCGGTTGCGAAGTTCGAGTCCACTCCGGCCACGCCGAGTTTCGCCAGTATGGCCGTCGCGGCCGCAAAGACGGCGGACAGCAGCGCCCAAACCGCCCAGGACACTTCGGTTTACGCCAAGCCGCGTTCCACGGCGTAGCGGGTCATCATAGCGGTGGAATGAAGCTTCAACCGGTCCATGATAGCGGCGCGATGGAATTCAGCTGTCCTGACTGAGATATTTAATTTGGCGGCAATTTCTTTTGCCGAACAACCCTGAGCAATCAGCCGGAGCACCTCAATCTGACGTTCCGTCAACATGCCCTCCGGCGCCAGTTCATCGACGCCATCGGCCTGAAGGCTGGAGCCGATGTAAGTACCGCCGCCTAAAACCGATTGGATGGCGGTAAGGAGCTCATCGAGCGGAGCGCGCTTCGACAGGTAGCCCTTGGCGCCGAGTTCCATGGCTTTCTTTACGACACGAGGTTCCGTGTGCATGGAAAGGAAAATGATTTTTTGGTCGGGCTTGCGTTCCAGAACACGCTTGGCCGCTTCGAAGCCGTCGCCATCGGGCATGCGAATGTCCAAAATGGCAAGGTCGGGAGAGTAAGTCTCGATATTCTCTTCGAAGGACTTCAGTGTGTCCGTTGTCTTCACATCGAAGTGCGGGCCGGCCACAAAAGTAACCGCATCCAGCACCAGTTGATGATCATCGACAAAAAGCAGCTTGCGGCGTACTGCGTGGCCGTTTGTTTCCGATTTTGATTCTTCCATCAATCCCTCAGACATTTGCGCCATATCCTCATCCCCTTTGATGCGAACTAGAACAAAATGCTACGTATATTCCATTGTTTGATGTAAAGAATGCCGAAGAAGGTTACATAGCTCAGTCAAGATCCCGGGTGGCGGCGCTTCCGGGGAGGGTGAAGTAGAAAGTGGATCCCGAGCCAATCTCAGATTCTACCCAAATACGGCCGCCGGCCCGGTTTACAATTTTGCGGCAGGTGGCCAACCCAATGCCGCTGCCGGCGATCTTAGAGCTGTGCCGGCGCTGCAGAGGCAGGAAAATTCGTTCGAACCATTCCGGTTCAATGCCCATGCCGTTATCGCGGACATAAACACGCCAGAGGGCGCCGCTGTGCTCAGCGCCGATTTCAATTTTCGGCGCCGCCTCGTGACGGCGATATTTTATGGCGTTGGAGAGCAGATTCTGGAAGAGCTGAGTAAGGGCCTGCTGGCCGATGAGTAGCGGTGGGAGGGCGCCATAAATCACTTGAGCGCCGGAAGTAGCCACGTCTCGGCGGAGGTTCTCCAAGGCCACTTCAATGGCCAAAGCGGTGTCTGATTCCTCAAAAGTGGCAATCGGATTTTTGCCCACTTTGGCGTGCGTGAGAACGGCTTCCACCAGATCCGACATGCGTTCCAGGCTAATAGCAACCTGCGCCAGTGCTTTCTGGCCGTCGGAGTCGAGCTGGCTGCCGTGGCGGTTGGTGAGGAGTTCGACCAGCCAGCGGGTGCTGGTGATGGGCGCGCTCAGGTCATGAGACGCGATTCTGGCGAATTCCTCCAGCTCCTCATTCGAGCGCGCCAGCTCATCCGTCATCATTTTGAGGCGGGAATTAGCCGATTCCAGTTCGTGCTGCATTTCCAGGCGCGAAGTGATGTCGGAGTGGGTAGCAACAATAAGCGGCTGTTCGCCGCGGTGCGGCTCCAGCTTTACCAGTTGAACGGACACGAACATGAAGGAGCCGCTCTTATGACGCTGCTTCAGTTCGCCGCGCCAAACGCCGTTACCCAACAGTTCCTGCTGAATTTCGTCGATGGGCCTCGGGTACTCGGTGTACAGAAGCTGCTGAACGGTCTGGCCCACCGCTTCAGCGGCAGTAAAGCCATAAAGCCGCTCGCAACCTTCGGTCCAATGCTCGATGACGCCGTCCCAGCGCCGCACCAGGACGCTTGAATGTTGAAGCGCGGCCACCAGCGCGCGCGAGTTGATTTCGGCGCTCTGGTGGGAAGAGACATTGCGGAGGATATGCGCCGAGCCGAAAAGTTGGTCCCGAGAATCGGTAATTTCCAGGGTAATGCCGCTCATCGGAATTCTATGTCTGTGTTTGGAGTGTACCCAAGTGACCTCGGGCGTATGGTTAGACTCGGAAGCTCCGTCACCGGCCAGAATCTCCTCGATGGGCCTGCCAACGACTTCCGCAGCGTCGAAACCGAGTGAATCTTCAGTGGGCTTGTGCCAGCCGATTATTTTGCCGGAGTGGTCGGAGAGCAAGAGCAAATAATCATTTAATTGCGATACAAGGGCAATGAGAAGATCTTGCTTACCCTTCGGGAACTCTAACACTTTTCTCCTTATGGGCGAGTGGTGGTTGCGCCGCGAGCGAGGGGCTTGTTGGCACTAGCGAAATCGCCGCGCTCCTCGCCTGCAGAAGCAATATCATCCGCGCCGGTCTGTTTCAGAACATCTTTAGCTTTCGTGATCCAATCAGCATTGTCGCAGTGGACGGAGAGCAAAATGCCGCCCGCCTTGATTCTGCCTTCATAGCGTTTGGCCTCGTACTCCGGTATGCCGATGCCTACCATAGCACCGACAATGCCGCCGAGCACACCGCCGGACCCGATACCGGCCAAAGCGGCAATAATTGGCCCTGCCGCGATAAGCGGACCAAGGCCCGGAATGGCTAACACGCCGACATGGGCGAGCAGCCCTAATGCGCCCCCGATAACGCCACCGGCTACTGCGCCGGTGGTTGCGCCTTCCGGCGCTTTCGTGTGTTTTTCGTGAGCGAAATCTTTCGTCCCCACATTGTCCTGAAGCAGCACCGAAATATCTTCCTGGCGGAAGTCTTCGGCGACCAGACGATCCACTGCATTTTCAGCGTTTTCGCGGTTTGCGTAGATGCCGAAGACTGAGATGTTCTTAGTGGGCATGACTCAATTTCCCCTCTAAACCTATGACTCGCTTGGGATCTGCTAACGGCACAAGTTGCGCTAAGTGAGACTCGACGAGAGAGGGGTTGTTTCAAGCCAATTGAAATACGGTTACAAGTGGCTGGCGGCCTGAAGAGTCCTTAGAAATAGGCCCCTAGCACGCAGCTTTGCTGGATTTTGTGGCTGGTTCATGAGTGCCCGTAGGCTAGCCGCGTAATCAGTGGCAACGCCACTCCAGCGGCGCATATTCAGTGGGAGCAATGCTATGGCGGAGGTTTTCTGAACCGTCTCTATTGCGCTTTGCAACTGAGTGAAGGTTTGAATCAGAGTAAGGCGATCGCTGTTTAAGGTCGCGGCGAGTTCGCGATTCAGCTGGTTATCCAGGGCAACAACAGGCTTTCCTAACGCCAAACCTTCAATAATCGGCAACCCGAAGCCTTCATAGAAGCTGGGATAAACCAGCACGCTCGCCTTCGCGTAAAGTTCGCGGATGTGGCTTCGAGTAAGCTGGCCGCTCTCGAGCCAATGTATGTTGCGGGGTAGGATGCCGGAGGGCGGGTCACCTCCCAGAATTTTGACCGGTCCGGCTTGCGTCAGGTGAGGAACGGCCTCCCGAACCCCTTTGTGCACGAATTTGTTGCCGATGACCAGTACGAACTCTCCGGGCATGGCTTCCCCCGGCGTGAGGCCTACGTTGGTTCCGTGGTAGATGGTTTGCGAGGCCAATGGGAGCTGAAAGAAGGCTTCAAAATCTGTACGTGTGAAATCACTGATGGTGATGATTTGGTCAGCCAGTTGCACCGTTTGGAGAAAGATTGTGCGGCGGTCCGGATAAGCGAGAATATCGGAGCGAACGGCAATGATGTCCTGGAGCACAAAACTGAGCCTCGGCGCGAGCCTGTTCATGCGCTTGAACTCGTCCCAGGTAAAGATCTGCGCTGGTTTGAAAGCGACATCGAAGACCTTGTTGGCGCCTGGAAGGTCCGCGAATAACTCGTAGCCGTGCAGCTCGCTGGCGAAAAACCGCGCTTCTTCACTAACGCCGACATAAAGATCCCACTCGCCTTCGGTTTGCGTGTGGAGTTCGCGCAGAAGGCTTAGGGCGAATTCAGAGGAGCCGGTGTATTTAGCCGGCAGGTGGAACAAATCGTAAAACAAGGAAGGCCGGTGAGCACGGCGCAGAATGGCGAACGTCTCCAGCGGATCAAGCTCGAAATTGAGGTAATTCGAGACCTTGGGCTGATATTCGGGATAGCGTCCGTTCAGAACCAGGGCGTGTTCAGCTTCCAGGGTTTTGCGTCTGACGCCAAAGGTGGAGCTTTCGTAGTGGTAGACGAAAGCATGGTTTGCCGCCAGGGCCGAATACCCATAGCGATTGATTCTGCAAACGAAGTCATTTTCTTCGTTGTAGCCGGGGCTGTAAATCTCATCGAACAAGCCGAAGCGCTGCAGAACTTCGGCTTTGATGAGCATGCAGAAGCCAACGGCGGTGGGCATGATGGTATATTCCGGCAAGTCAGATTTGAGGTCTTGCCAGATTGCGAAGGATTCCCGCGGGCTGCAAGTGTGAGTTCCAACAGGAATGGAGAAGATGGTGGCGCTGTTACTACGCGGGCAGACCGCGGCGTGTCTCTCATGGAGGTAAAGAACTCGCAGCATCTCATCCAGGAATCCGGCGGTGACCTCCGTATCGGAGTTGAGCAGGAGAATATCGGACCCGGGCTGGGCTTGAGTTATGCCCCAGTTGCAGGTGGCCACGAAACCCCGGTTTGTTTCACTCCGCAGATAGGAGACATTCGGTAGAGCTAGCTGGCGGCAGCAATCCGCTATGGAGGAGTCAGGCGTGGCATCATCGAGCACTAAAACCGGGCAACCTGATGAAACATGTTGCGCGAGGCTCTGAAGGCAGACGCGAAGCTTTCCGGCGGCGCCATGGGCCGGTATGAGAATGGTCACTTGATCTACGGAACGAACAGTCGGCGTCACTTTGCGCCGCCTATCCGGCAAACCTTCAGAAGGAAGCGCAACGGCGCGGTAAGACGCCAGGAGATTGAGTCCTCAATAGCCTGGATGGTTGTCATGCATCTTTCCAAGCCTCGGAGCGCGGCGTTCGCTCTTTCCTTCTCCCGGTTTACGGCCCATTCCGACTGCGAGGCGGTTTCTTTGTATTTTTCGATTTGCTGGCTCGCCTCTTTGAGAAGATGTTCCAGTTGCTTGATGAGTACTTGAGCGGCAGCGTTTTCCACTGTTAGCTGGTTGCATTGGGACTCCAGTTGCCGATCTCTTTGTTCCGCAGCTGCGAGTTGACTTTGGAGGAGATCTAATTCACATTCCTTGATCACGCCGGTTATGGGAGGTTGAGCGGCGCGTTGCAATAGCTCGGCCACACGGGTCAATTCGCGATCCACTCGAAGACAGACTTGAATACGCAATGCGCCTGGAAAGCGCAGGCCAGGGTCAAACTGCAGAGTGGGATTTGAGCCGAAACAGAAGAGCTGGAAGCCCTCCGCAGGGGGCAGAACCAACACGTCTCCCTGCGGGATCAGTTGCTCAAAGTCGTCCGGTGTCTCCAGGCGGCCCACGACACGGCCAGTCTCCAGGTCAAAGAATTCGACCGTCTTGATTTCTACAAGGCAGATTGTGTTAGCTGGACTGAAGCCAAGGGAGGCATCAAGCGGACGCGGGCCTAAGTCAATGGAGACTTCATTCCAAGTTCCCACTTCCACTTTGGCCGATGCAGTTTCACCGGCTTCAGAAACAGAAGAGACACGAAACAAGATGTCATCACTCGAACTCCGAGATTCCGGGGGAGCAGTCTGGGCGCGGCGCGGAGATTCATCCTCCAATAGCGTTTCGAGATAAGCCGCGTAAAGCGCATAGTGGCAACGAATCTGGTCTGTGACGGTCTCAGGAGAATTGAACAGGAGATCGACAAGCCGTGAATTCCTGGAGTGGCCGCCCGGCTTGCGAAGGAGACCTAGTCCGCCGCTGTGGTGAAAGCTGAACGTCTGGGGACATGACTCCTGCAGTTCCTCCCAGAACTTCCAAACACCGAAATCCGCGCGGCGCACGACGATGTCCGGCAGAATGATGATGCCGCCGGGTTTTACCTTCGGCAGCCAGGACTCAAAGTTGCGCCGCGCGGCTGCATACGTGCGAGAGTCCTCTATCCGCAGAACGTCTATCGAGTTGTCGCTGAACTGGCGCTGCGCTTCATCGAGTGATGCGTTGAGTAAGTACGAGAACCCGTTGTAATAACGGTGATTGTAGGACGAATCTTCCGGGGAAGAATCCTGACCGACTGCATAGCAGACGCAATCTACCGAGTTGTTCAGAATAGACTGACAGAGACCGAAGTAGGAATCGCTTTCGTTGAAGCCTACCTGAACTAGCAGCCCGGGTCGAGACTGAGCAATCAGATCATTTTCAAACGCAATGTGGCCGCACCAGTTACATCGCGAACCCGTTTGATAGCGCCTGGGGACATAGGTGGGAATCGGGAGCGCGAAGGGGTCCGCTAGAACCTCGGCGTTCTCCATCTCAACCATCTAAGCCCTCCCTGTTTCCCTTCAGAATGTGATCCACCTGCTCAAAAGAAAAGAGCTGCGGATTGATTCTGTTTGTGCGGGGCTTTTGGGTCTTAAACGGTTGCTGAGGCGCGGGCCTCGGGCAGTTCTTCGAGAAGGTCGCAATAGCGTAAGGTGTGAACAGGATACGTAGGTCATTCTCGATCGCATGAATACTCAGCTTTCGCGCAAGCATCTGCGGCGAATTCGAAGTAATGGCGGCGAAGCCCCCCACCCGTTGAATCATTTCGACCCTTGCAGCAAAGAATGTTTCGGTGCAGCTATCCAGGCCCCTCACGAGGTTGAGCTGGTTCAGATAGCCGCCGCTGCGAAATTTGACGTCTACATAGGGGTCGATGAGCTGGTCGTCTGGAGTAAGAACCAGCCCGGAGGAGATGATCTGGTTACCGGTATTAATGGAGATGCCAGTTACCAAGCCGCACTCCGCGCGACGGGCCTGCGCAATTAGCTCCTCAAAGAAAAGGTGGTTGAGGCATTCCAGCGGGCCGTTGAAGAAGACCATGACAGCGCCCGAAGGCAGGGCCGTAGGGTTCAAGTGCAACTTGCGGCCGCGCGCATTTAGTTGGACCACGGAGGATTGCCATGAGCCATCCTCAGGGCGAAGGAACACCCCAAGCTCGATCTCCCGTGGCGCTTCGTACCTGATACGCATGGATCCTGGAAATAAGCCTTCGCTCACCTTCAATTTCTTTTCGGTACGTTTCGCATAGTCTTCCAGGACTTTTCTTGCACCCTCTAAGGAATAGGGTTCGGAACTCGCGCGCCGGTGATAGAGCACCTTACCAATGTGCCGAATGGCGGATGATGGTAAGAGTTCGGCAGCGCGGATGATCTGAGCCCACGGCTGAGCAGTTTCAAGCGACGAATCAGGTTCAGCCATGCGTGACCGCTTGATCGCTGTCATGTTTCCGAAATAACTAGAAGAGAGCACAAGATCAAGGTCTAAATCCGGCTTGAATAATGGACGACTGCGCAGTCCCCACTCGTTGACTTCATCGGAATCAGAATAGAAGATCTCACCTTCCGGATTCTCGTTCATGGCGCGAACAAGTTCGAGCAGGGCGTATGGGCTAAGTTCGTCGCCCTCGCCTAAGAAGATGATGAACTTCCCCGCCCCAGGCGGCTGGAGCTTCACGCGAGAATCCCTTCGGGCAACCAAAGACAGCAGGTCTCCGGTCGCCTGGGACAAAGGTTCTTCCGCCTTTATAATCAGCTCCCAGCTGCCGTAATTTTGCGCGCACACAGACTCAATACTTCGAGAGAGCAGATAGAGATCCGGATTACTAACCGATAAAACGATGGAGATCAGCGGTTGATCAGTTAGCCTGCTCAGGCGGCGACTTATTTCGTCTGGAGGCCAAACCAGCTCGGGCTCTTTCAGCCTGATCCACTCCAGGTAACTGCGGACCTGAGATCGAGAAGGTGAATTCGAGTATGAGGCGACCGATATCGAATCATTCAGTGGGACTGTTTCGCCGTTTACCTCGGCAACCACTGATACGAACTGCACAGGCGGAGAAACTCGAAATCGCGCAACAAAGCCGCAGTGCGAGACATCCGGATTGTTGAAGTGCTGAGCAACGTCGGGCCGGGCCAGGCCAAGATGCGCTTCCGCGGTCAGGTTTCCTGACAAAACTTTAATTGCAATCTTGTCAGCCGGGTTGACGGGGAAGCACCAGCCTTTTAGCAGCCACTCGCCGTAGCCCCTGGGAACAGCTTCCGGTGTATCCAAAACAAAAGTGACACTATCTCGACCGGCCACGACGACAACTTCCCGTTAGTCCCATAATGTCACCGCCGAGTTTTCAACGGCGTAGAAATCAAACCCTACTCACTTACCCGCGCAAGGATCCGATCTCAACCAACGAACGGACTCGATGGACAGTCTAACATTGAAAAGTAAGGGAGCCGGGAAAGTAGTGGACCCGTTAGATGTCATCGTCAGGTTTCATAATCCCGAAAGGTTGTTTGAACTGCGGCGCGCTGTATTTTCGCTCGTCTGCCAGAACTTTTCGCCCACTTCGATTACGCTCGCGACTCAGCGTTTCTCGCCTGCGCAAATTGCGGAAGTGACGAGCGCGCTGGCTCCTACGCTTGCGATCGATACGAGAATCGGATTCAGGGTTGAAAACTACAGCGCGCCGTCACCTGCAGACGCACGCTCTGCCCTGCTGAATATGGGGATGAAAGCGTTGAACGGCCGATACCTGGCATTTCTGGATCATGACGACACAATCCTTCCCGATGGATATCGTGATTTGATCGGCGAGCTTGAATCTTCCGGCTGCGCGATTGCTTTTGGCAGCGTCGCCATGAAGGATGTGGATGTCTTCGCCGATGCGCTGCTTGTGGAACACCGGCGCGAAGTATTTCAGGGCAAAAACCTGGTGGATCTGGTAAGGCGGAACTTCTGTCCTATCCATAGCTTTGTTCTTGACCGCATGCGCGTGGCGGTGGAAGATCTCTGGTTCGACGAGACAATGAGCCGCGGTGAAGACTATGATTTCCTGCTCAGGATTTGCGCGAAGTACCCATCCAGCTTTGCGTTGATCGGGCGTTTCGTGGGGGATTACTACGTTAAGAACGATGGTACGAATACGCCCGAGTCAGAACTCTTGCTCGCGGAGCAGGAGATTGAAAAGCGCAAACGCACATATTTCCAGAATTCGCAGCATCTTTTGCCTCAGGCTCCCTGAACGCGCTTGTCCAACCCCACCCAATAGGCTTCGCGCAGTTCGCGCTTCAAGATTTTCCCCGTACCGGTTTTCGGCAGCGGACCAGGAACGAACTCTACCTGGCGCGGCAGCTTGAAGCGAGCCAAACGACTTTCCAGATGCGAACCCAGCTCGAGGGAGTTCAATGCTTCGCCGGGTTTCAGGACAACAATGGCGATGGGAATTTCTCCCCATTTCTCATCGGGCGCCGCGACCACCGCACACTCGAACACCGCCGGGTGAGCGTAGATTGCTTTCTCGATTTCGATGGATGAAATGTTTTCGCCACCGCTGATAATGATGTCTTTCTTACGATCGACAATCTGGATGCAGCTTTCCTCATTCCAGACAGCCATGTCGCCGGTATGGAACCAGCCGTCCTGGATCACCGCGGCGGTGCCTTCCGGGTCACGATAGTAACCAGCCATGACATTGTCGCCGCGAGTGATCACTTCGCCGACAGTAGTCATGTCCTGGGGCACCGACTTCCCTTGCGGGTCCACCACCAGCACTTCAGCTCCGACTATGGGCAAGCCAGCCATGGCGCTCGCCTCATAGCGAGCTTCGTCCGTCTCATAGAGGCGCTGGTTCTTGAGCTTGCCCGATGTGACCACGGGAGAGGTTTCGGTAAGGCCATAACCAGCGTAGGCACGGCAATGGAACGCCTCCTCCAGACGCTTCAATTGCTCCGGCGACGTGGCCGCGCCGCCAATCAGAATCTCGACCAGGCTTGATGTATCAAAGTGGCTCAGTTCCGGGGAGTTGAGCAGGGCATTCGCCATGACCGGCACAAGCAACATACAGGTAGCGCGCTCATTCTGGATCAGTTGCAGGACAGTGTGCGGATCAAATCGCCTGACCATCACGTGTTTCGCACCCAGCATGACGGCCGCTTGAGGCTTGCCCCATCCGTTGGCATGAAACAGCGGGATGGTGTGCAGGATGACGGAGTTCTCATCGTCACGGCTCATGATGCTGATGCAAAGAGTGTGCAGATAAATGTTGCGGTGCGTCAGCATGACGCCTTTGGGGTCGCCGGTGCTGCCGCTGGTGTAGAACAGCTCCGCTACAGCATTCTCATCGATTGACCCAATATCGGGACGCGCCATGCGGCCCTGCGAGATCAGTTCTTCATAAGTGATATCGGCATGTTCTGCTGAGGGATGGGTGGAAACGTAGAGGCGAATACTCGGACAAAGTTTCCGAAAGCATTCCACCATAGGCGCAAAGTCCTGTTCGAATATCAGAACGCTGGCTTCGGCGTGGTTCAGTATCTGCGTGAGTTCAAGCTGGGTCAACCGAACATTGAGCGGCATGGTGATGGCGCCGAACAAGACGGGCCCGTAGTAGCCCTCCAGAAGCTGATGTGTGTTGAAACTGAGAAATGCCACGCGGTCACCCGGCCGCACACCAGCTTCCTGCAAACCAAAAGCAAGCCGCTCGCAACGTTCGCCGAATTGTGCATAGGTGAAGCGCAAGTCCCCCGACACTACGCCTACCTTCTGAGGATACAAATCCAGGCCACGATAAAGGCAGCGAACCGGAGTGAGTGGAATGTTCATGCGAGCGCCTGACTCATGCTATACGACCGCTATACGACAAACTTTTCGCGCGCCAGCAGGCGCTGGGCAATGGTGCGGCGAGCGATAACAGCATCAATAGGGGTGTAAAGCGCGAGCTTCCGAAGCGCCGCCAGGCTGTCCGCGCCGTCACTAGCCGCCAACGCGGCGCGGGCCGAGATTTCGATCCGAGCCATCGCATCGCGCAGGAAAATGGAATTCATTTCACCCGCTATGGTGGCTTTGCCCGCAGCAGTCAATTTGCGGGTCCTTAGCAGCGTGCTCTCCATGACGAACGCTTCCATGATGATGTCGGCGATGCTCATCATCACTTCCTGCTGCTTTTCCAGGCCAGCCTTAAACTTCTGTAGAGCAACGCCCATACACATGAGCGCAATGCGTTTGGCATTGGAAACCAGGCGCATTTCCTGATCCGTGTTGTCCGCAACCGCGCCTGCCGGCGTCAAATTCAACTCACCGCGAGCAGCGCGTTTCACCAGCATGCCGGTCACCAGCAGCCGGTTGATTTCGTTGGTGCCTTCGAAGATGCGCAGAATGCGGGCGTCCCGATAGGCTCTCTCAACTTCGTAGTCCTGATGGTAGCCGTAGCCTCCATGAATCTGCACGGCTTCGTCAGTCACATACGCCAGCACTTCAGAACCGTAGACTTTCATCATGGAGCACTCGACGGCATACTCTTCCAGTGCTTTGAGCGCGCTGTCCGGCCAATCCTGCACCAGGCCTACTATCCGCCATGCGGCCGATTCGGCGGCATAAATGCGAATGGCCATTTCAGCGAGCTTTTGTTGAATGGCGCCGAATTCCGCGATGGACGAGCCGAAGGCCTTCCGCTGCTTCGCATATTTCAGGCTGAGAGCAAGCACATACTTGGCGGTAGAGGCAGCCATGGCGCCCAGCTTCAAACGGCCCATGTTCAGGATGTTGAACGCGATGATGTGGCCGCGGCCCACTTCGCCTAACAGGTTTTCCACCGGCACGGGGACATTTTCAAAGTAGACAGCCGTAGTGGAACTGCCTTTAATGCCCATCTTCTTTTCTTCCGCACCGGATGTAACGCCGCCGAAAGCGCGTTCCACCAGAAAGGCGCTAAATTTTTCGCCGCCTACTTTGGCGAAGACTGTGAACAGGTCCGCTGCGCCGCCGTTGGTAATCCACATCTTCTGGCCATTCAGAAGGTAGTGTGCGCCGTCGGGCGTAAGATCCGCACGCGTGCGCGCCGCCAACGCATCAGAGCCCGCATGCGGCTCGGTCAAAGCATAGGCGGCAATCATTTCCGCGCTAGCCACCTTCGGCAGATATTTGGCCTTCTGCGCTTCAGTGCCGAAATAGAGAATGGGCAGCGTCCCGATTCCGGAGTGTGCCCCATGCCAGCCTGTGTAGGAGCCATCCCGCGCCAATTGTTCTTCCGCAATCAATGAACTGGCGAGATCGAGATCCAGGCCGCCATAGGCTTCAGGAAGAGTAATCGCCGTTAAACCCAGTTCGGCTGAGCGGCGCAGCAACCGCGCGCCCAGTCCAGGCTCCTGATGCTGCAGCGCCGCTATATTGGGCGCCACTTCCCGGGCAAAGAATTCAGCGGCTGTCCGGGCAATGGCCCAGTGTTCTTCGTTTAAATCTTCAACCGTAAAAATGTGTTCGGGCGTGGTGTCTTCAACAAGAAAAGCACCACCTTTGAGTTTCGGACTTACTGCTCCCGTTGTTGCCATGGCTAACTCCCGCGCTTACTGCTCTCGCAAAACTCTCGCGAGCCTGGCTCGGATATCATCGGGAATCGGGATAGCACGCTGCGTTCCGCGATCCAGGCACGCTATTACAATGACGCCGTGCGCCGCTACTTCGCCCTGCTTCAAAGCGCGAAATTCAAGCCGCGCCGACGACCTGCCAATCCTCGTCAAGCATACTTCAATTCGGATCACGTCGTCGTGCACTATCGCCAGCCGGTAATCACACTCCACATGCACGCGCGGAAAGCCGAGGGCGCTGCCTGTGTAAAAGATTCCCAGCGACCGCATGAATTCAATCTCGGCAGATTCAAAATACCGGAACATCGCGGTGTAATGGATGCGGCCGCTGGCATCGGTGTCGATAAAGCGAATGCGCGTTTCGAAGACGAAGGGATCGGGCGAGTTCATGCTCTACCAGAATAGAAACAGGGTTTTCAACGGGGAAGGAATTATTGCACTATGGTTAAACGCGCTGTATCCTTGTATCCAATAGCCTGGGTTTGATAGCCGCTAGAAGCTGAATTCGTTAGAGCATCAGAGATGGAATAGCTTGATTTGTGTGTTGAGCGGCTACTGCACTCCGTTTGTGCAATCTCAGGCGGGTGAAAGCTCGCTTCTGTCGATACACAACGACAGAACAACATCAAGAGGGGTTGCTTCATGCTTCGAAAAGGTATTTTTCTTTCATTTATTATGTTGCTGGCCTCTCTCTCGCTTATTGCGCAGACGTTTAGAGGCGGCGTTACCGGAACTGTGACGGACCCTATGGGCGCCATGGTGACCGGAGCAGCGGTGAAGCTGGTCAGTCCGGATACCGGGCTCACCCGCGAGGGCGTCACATCATCGGCAGGTGAATTTGTGTTTCAGGATCTGCCGCTGGGAACCTATGACGTAACAGTGACTCAATCCGGTTTTGACTCAATTCACGTGTCCGGCGTAAAGGTGGACGCCGGCAAGATAGCCAGTCTGCAACTCAAGTTGGAAGTCGCTAAGCAAGCAACCACGGTGGAAGTAGAAGCCTCGAGCGTATCCATTGAAACTGCTTCAGCGGCCGAGACCAGCCTGATCGGCACGAAGCAGATTCTGGATATTCCACTGAACGGCCGAGATTTTACGCAACTACTGAAGTTTAATCCAGGAGCGAATGCGAACGGTTCGCTGAACGGTTCGCGCTTTAACGGTATCGATTGGAAGATCGACGGCGCCGACAACAATGATCTTTGGCATAACGTCAATTCGGTGAACCAGGGCGGCGTCTCTGGAATTGCCGGCGTGGTGCTGCCGATCGACGCCATTGACGAATTCTCGCTGCAAAGCAGCAGTAATGCGGAAGAGGGCCGGAATTCGGGTGGTGTTCTGAATGTAGTGATCAAGTCGGGCACCAATAGCTTTCACGGGTCGGTTTATTACTTCAACCGCAACGAGGCTTTTGCGGCCAATGACTGGTACACGCCCCCCGGTTCTCCGAACTCGAAACTGCGCAACAACCAGGAGGGTTTTTCGCTGGGTGGCCCTATCGTCAGAAATCATACGTTCTTTTTCATGAACTATGAGCAGCAGAATTACCGCCAGGCGTTGACCGCGCCCGGCACCACGCCTTCTGGCGCATGGGTTACCGAGGCGAGTCAAATTATGGCGCGCGATGGCGTGGCAGTCAATCCGCTTGCCCTCGCCACCATTAATAATCTATGGCCCGCGAACAGCCTGACCGGAGCCGCCATAGTGCACAACTACGCCGGCGCGGGCATCAATTTATCCAACAGCTACAACGGTGTGATCAAGCTGGATCATCAGTTCAACGAGAGAAACAACATTGCTATCCGCTACTTCGGCGGCACCGGCAACCAGACGGAATATGTGGGATCCGCCATGCCTTACTATTTCCAGGCGGCGCCCAGCCGTATGCATAACTTCTCCCTCGTCTACAACGCAGTGATTTCGCCGCGGTTCGTGGCACAGACTCTTCTGGGCGTCAATTACTTCAAGCAGGTGTTCGGCGACGCCAATCACGGTTTTGATCCTTCGGCATTTGGCTTGAACACGGGTGTGACCAATCCGACGGACTTCGGTTCGCCGAACCTCAACATTTCCGGCTTCGACTCCACCGGACTGACACCGCAGCTTGGACGTATCGACACCACGGGCCACATTGACCAGACATTCACTTATACGGAAGGCAGCCACCAGTTCCGTTTCGGGGGCGATTACCGGCGCTCACGCCTGGATGTGTTTTACGATGCGGACGCGCCCGGCACGCTGACCTTCGACGGAACGCAGGGGCCATTCGCAAAAGCATGCCCGGGTGACACATGGGAAGTGGGCGGAGGCTGTCCAGCGAGTGGGGCCTCTCCGAATGCCTCGCTGGATGCGTTGGCTGACTTCCTTGCCGGTAACATCGGGATTGGACACGCCAGCATTGCTTACGGCAACCAGCAACGCAATTACTACCTGAACGGACTCTCCTTCTTTGGTCAAGATACCTGGAAAATCACTCAGAAGCTAACCCTGAATTATGGTTTGAACTGGACTTACCAGAGCCCCATCAGCAATCCGGCAAATCTCATTTCGACGTTCATTCCGGCAGATGGCGGCATCACTTACGTGGGCACGCACGGCTTGAACACTCTTTGGCCCCGTGACCGGCATGATTTTGCTCCGCGCCTGGGCTTCGCGTACCAACCGAAGGTAGGCGGCAAGCTGGTTGTGCGCGGCGGATGGGGAATCTTCTATCAAGTGCCGAACGTCTCTTATTTCGGCAACAGCTCGTCTGCCAACGGCGCGGCTACAGGCATCAACGAAAATATTGGCGGCCCTGCGCCGGTACTCACGATTGTCAATCAGACGCCGATTACGCTGGAATCGGGCGTCCCCATCTTTGCAGGGAGCACGGCCACCGGTCCCTTCGGCGGCTTTTCGGTCAGCCAGCACTTTGTCACCGGCTACAGCATGAACACGAACCTGAACATTCAATATCAGCTCGCCAAAGATTCGGTTGCTGAAATTGGGTATTCGGGCAGCTTGAGCCGGCATTTGCCGGACACGCTGGATATCAACCAGATACCTATCGGTTCCTCTGAGGCGGTGACATCGCGCCCATACTATAGCCAGTTTCCGAATCTCGCGGCCATCAACGAAGTACAGTCAGTGGGTAATGGACACTTCAACGGGCTACTGGCATCGCTTCGGACTACAAACCTCCACGGGTTCAGCGCGAAGCTCAGTTACACGCTGGGGCACTCCCAAGATGATCTGTCCTATGCTCGCGGCATCATTCCGCAGAACAGCTACTGCCTGAAGTGCGACTACGGGAACTCGGATTTCGATATCCGCCATTCGTTCTCTATGTTTCTGAGTTATGCCGTCCCTGAGCCTCACAAGTACAAGCTATTACTGGGCGGCTGGCAGTTGAACACACTTGTTTCAGTCTTTACCGGTTCTCCCTTTACTGTTTATTCCGGCAATGACTCCAGCGGCACGGCTGAATTCGCCGACCGGGCGGAAGTCGTCGGCAATCCTTTCTCCGGCGTTCCTGCCTCGGATAGAGCAACCAGCACTTACTACTGGTTCAATCCGGCAGCGTTTGCCGCTCCGGCTCAGGGTACCTATAGCAACCAGGGCCGCAATGAGTTTTACGGACCTTCTAATCATCAAGTGGATTTCTCCCTGTTCAAAAATTTTCACATCACAGAGAAGGTGACGGCTCAATTGAGAGCTGAAATCTTCAATATCTTCAATTTTGTGAATTACTCTGAACCGGCAACAAACGTTCAAGGCAGCAATCTAGGGCAAGTTGGTTCCACCTACGACGTCTCGTTCGGCGCGCCCGGAATTGGGCCGGGAGCTCCACGAAACGTGCAGCTGGCCGCGAAAATTATTTTCTAACCTGGCAACAGTCGCTAAACAATCGCCGGGCGGCCGTTCACAAAACGGTCGCCCGGCATTATTATTTATACGGTGACTTGGCAATGAAAGATAAAGTAGCAGTTATTACCGGCGGCGCTAGCGGAATCGGTTTCGCCACCGTGGACACATTTGCACGTGCGGGTGCGAGCGTCATCATCGCGGACATGGATGAAACAGCCGGCGCGGTTGCTCAGCAGAAGATCAGCGAATCCGGGGCCCGTTGCAGGTTTGTGCGAACCGACGTGACGAAGAGCGAGGATGTTCGCCACTTAATGGATACCGCGGCCAGTACGTTTGGCCGGCTGGACATTCTGGTGAACAACGCCGGCATTCAACACATATCGCCGGTGATCGATTTTCCTGAAGAGCGCTGGAATCTGTTGCTTTCCGTCATGCTGACCGGACCCTTTCTGTGCACGAAGTATGCCCTGCCCCTTATGATCAGCGGCAATTGGGGCCGGATCATTAATATCGGCTCCATCCACGCAAAGGTCGCGTCGGCTTTCAAATCGGCTTATGTGGCCGCAAAACACGGCGTCATCGGGTTGACGAAAGTCACCGCGCTTGAGGTTGCCGCGCACAACATTACGGCAAACGCCATTTGCCCTGCCTACGTGAGAACTCCCTTGGTGGAAAAGCAGATAGCGGATCAGGCCGCGCGTCACGGCATTTCCACGGACGAGGTCATCAGTAAGATCATGACGGAACCAGCTGCCATTAAACGGCTGCTGGAGCCAAGTGAAGTGGCGTCCTTGGCGCTTTATCTGTGCTCGGATTCAGCTGCCGGCATCACGGGGGCCGCTTTGGATATCGATTTAGGCTGGACCGCGCGCTAGCCAGCCAACTTTCCTCTAAAGAGTTTGGGTGTTGGTGATATCGAACCGTTTGACGGTCCGGCTGAGAAGACGCAAATGAGCCAGGCCTGCCCGGTATGTAGCAATGTGACTACTTTTCAGATGGGCCGCCAGCGAAGCTTCGTCTTCCCACAATTCGCTGAGTTGAAAACGATTGGGCGCTGATAAGTCACGAGAAAAGGCGTAGTGATGACAGCCTGACTCCTTGACGGTCTCGTTCATAGCGGCAAGCATCAACTCAGCAGCTGCAGCAGAGTCGTCGGAATGAATCTCAAGTTGTCCTATGATGGCGATTTGGCTCATGGCAAAAAGTCTACAGGATACGGCTTGCGGCGGACGATAGTTGGAAAATACAAAAGCAGTTCACTGCGTCCCCTTCGCTTTGAAAAGGACGGCTGGATTACCCAAACCGTCCTGTTTATTTTCAAAGGTTGTTTAGCGGTCGCCATTGATGATGACGTCACTGAGACTGCTGGCCGTACCCCAGATCGCACTCGTTCCTGAAACAACGCTAGTGCCCCAGATGGCACTCGTACCCCAAATGCCGCTGGTGCCCCAAATGGCGCTGGTCCCCCAAATCGCACTGGTGCCCCAGATGGCGCTCGTACCCCAGATCGCACTAGTACCCCAAATGGCGCTACTGCCATTGATGCCGCTGACTCCGCGAATCAGCGCAGGTCCCCATACAGCTCCAACTCCGCTAAGACCAAGCGAAGCCCAAGTTGAGGATGGATCAAAGTTCAGAAAAATTGTACCGGCGCGTGAACTAAATGTGGCGGTTGGCGACAATGCTTTCGCGGACGAAGAGACTTGGCCGTTCAGAGCAGCGCCGAGGTCCAAATAGCCCGCCCCCACGGTGAAGATATCGTAGTAGCTCACGAACTGCTGGCCGCTGGTTGGATCGACCGCCGTGCTGGACGAGGGAAAGATTTTGTAAGCGGTCTGCATCAGCAAGGCTTTCACTTGGTCGGGTGTCAGCCAGGGCTCGGCCTGCAGCAGATCGGCCACTGCACCGCTGGCCGACCCAGCCGCCATGCTCGTGCCGTTTAACGTGAAATAGTATCTTGAGGGCCTGCTCATTTCAGTGGGAGTGCCGGTGCTGTAGTAGCCCTGGGGAACGGCGCTGGCCGGGTATTCCGTGAGTAATGTCGCGTAGGGCGAAGCCAGCACTGACACTACAGCGTTGCCAGGCGCCACGATGTCCGGCTTTACGACGTTATCGAGGAGCGTGGGACCTTTCGAACTATAACTGGCGATTAAGTCGTCACTCCTGGTCATTGTCGCCATAGTTTTCATCGCGCCCACGGTAATGACGTAAGGATCGTTGGCCGGCGCGGTGATGGTCCCATACCCCGCTTCGCCCACCGAATTATCGCGGCCATCATTGCCCGCTGCCACCACCACTACAATTCCCGCATTCCAGGCTGCCTCTACCGCTTGGCAAAGCGGGTCCAATTTGTAGCTCTCAAAGACAGGCCGTCCTAAGGAGAGGTTGATGACCCGGATGTTGTATTGCGTCTGCAGAGCGATCGCCCGGTCAATGGCCGAGATAACCATGCTGTCCGTGCTTTGGCCGTTCTGATCCAGCACGCGCAGGTTGATCAGACTCGCATTGGGAGCCATACCTACAAAGGTAAGCGTGCAACTTGCACAGTTCGAGTTGCTGCCATTTCCTCCGATGATGCCCGCCACGTGGGTCCCGTGGCCGTACTGATCTTTGCCGTTCCCACCAGTGAAATCCTGCGAATACACAATACGTGAAGCATTCGAGTTGGCAAGGGTGAAGTCGTTGTTCGGCGAGATTCCGCTGTCAATCAGCGCAACGCCTACGCCCGTTCCCGCCCAACCCGCCTGCCAGGCTGCGGGAGCATTGGTTGCCGCCGTTGTGTAGTTCAGCTTAGCCGATACGACATGGTCGACCGAGATATGGACGACATTCGGATCGGTGGCCAAACCAGCAATCTCGGCTGCCGGCATTGTATATGCACCGGCCTTCACGACACCCAGGTTGTGGCGGAGGCGGCCCCCGCGCTGCATGACTTTCTGGTGGTAGGATTCGGTTGGGACCTGGTCAAACTGGACGATAACGTCAACGTTTGACTGAGTCGTTGATTGCAATTCGGAAGCGATCTTGTTGGCGGATACTTGCGCGAAGGAAAGTTGTCCTCCGAAGATCAATGCGATGGTCAGCCATCGGGCGTTCATTTATTTCTCCTCATTACCTGCTGCGACAGCCACCGGTTCGGGCTGAGCGCTGTGCCTACATAGGGGCTTATCGGAGCCTCTGGGCGATTCAGTAGGGATAGAGTGCGTTGAAGAGGGATAAGGAGTACCGTTGTTCCGCGAAGTGAACACTCCCGTTCTCGAATCAGAAAATTTCCGGCGCCCTATGGAGGTTTTGCCCCGGAGAGCCGATGAGTAACAAGAGCGGTTGATGTCAGTTGCCCATTGCCATGACTAAAGCAGTAAAGCTTAGCGTTCTCATCGGCACTTTGCTAATCGCTCCCTGCATGGAGTCAGCCGGTTTGAATGCGCCGGCCGGTTTAAATCCCGACAAGCCGATAACGCAATATGCTCAGGACGTCTGGGGAGCTGACGCGGGCCTAAATAACAACTCGGTGACGTCTATCGCGCAGACGCCCGATGGCTATCTATGGCTCGGGACGGAAGAAGGCTTAGCGCGCTTCGACGGTATTCGCTTTACCCTGTTTAACCGCCAGAACACTCCGAGCATCAAGAGCAATCAGATTTCGAGCCTGCTTCTGGATTCGAAGAACAATCTGTGGATAGGAACCGACGGCGGAGGACTCACGTGTTTGTCGGCAGGTACTTTCCGGACCTATTCAAGCAGCGAGGGACTGGCGAGTGACGCCATTTTGTCCCTTTACGAGGACAGCAAAGGAATCCTCTGGGTGGGAACGAATGGCGCCGGTTTGTACCGGTTTCAGAACCGGCGATTCCAAAAGTATCGGTACCCGCAATCCGGTGAACGGGGTAGCGGAAAAGATCTGGAGGACACGGCAGTGTATTCCATTTCCGGCGGAAACGATGGGAGTCTTTGGCTCGGCACACATTCGGGACTCGTTGCATTATCCGGTGGCCGATTCGTCCGCTACACGATGAAAGACGGATTGGGCGACGACTATATCAAGGCTGTTCAGGTGAACTCCTCCGGTGACGTTTGGGCAGGAACCAATGGCGGAGGCGTTAGCCACCTGGTGAACGGTCACATCGACACGTATACGATTCGCGACGGCCTGCCCAGCAACTCCGTCTGGTCGCTTTACCGGGACAGCGGTGAAACGATCTGGGTCGGAACCATTGATGGCGGATTAAGCCGGATTCACCGGGGGCAAGTCAGCGCTTACCGTTCCGCGGATGGCCTTCCCTCCAATCGCATTTTGAGCTTCTTCGAGGATCGGGAAGGGGAACTTTGGATTGGAACCGGCGGAGCGGGGCTAGCCCGCTTAAAGGACGGCCCGTTTTCGACACTCACCACCCGCGAAGGGCTCTCCGACGATGTCGTGCTGCCTGTCTACCAGGACCGGCAAGGTACGGTCTGGGCGGGGACGAACGGCAAAGGCCTAAACCGTATCCAGGATGAGCGCATCACCAAATTCAACACCCGGAACGGGCTGCTCGATGACGTGATCTTTTCCCTCGCTGAAGACAAGGAGGGCAGCCTTTGGATTGCGACGCGCAAAGGACTGAACCGGCTTAAGAACGGTAGGTTTTCGCAATTTGACACGCAACAGGGACTACCCACCAATATCGTTCTCGCTCTTTACTACGATCACGACGGCACTCTATGGGCCGGCAGCCGGGGCGGACTGAGCCGTTTCGACGGCTTTCGGTTCCAGACCTATACGACCGCGGACGGTCTCTCGAATAACTATGTGACTTCGATTTACCGGGATGCTGGCAAAACGCTTTGGGTCGGCACGGGCGGCGGCGGGTTAAATCAGTTCAGGAACGGACGTTTCAAATCCTATTCGACCCGGAACGGATTATCCAGCAATGTCATCCGGTCCATTAGCGGCGATGCGGACGGGACGTTGTGGGTCGGCACTGCCGGGGGCGGCCTGAATCGCTTGAAGAGCGGCGCTTTCACTACGTACACAACCGGCGAGGGGCTGTTTGATGACGACCTGTTTCAGATTCTCTCTGACCGCCAGGGGTTTTTATGGATGAGTTCGAACAAGGGTGTTTTTCGGGTGGCTAAGCAGCAATTGAGCGAATATGCCGAAGGACGCCTGCGCGTTATTGAGTCCGAGGCTTTTGGCCTGTCGGATGGCCTGAAGAATAAGGAGTGCAACGGCGGATTTCAGCCCGCCGGATGGCAAAGCCGGGATGGACGATTGCTGTTTCCCACCATGCGGGGACTAGCGATAGTGGATCCTGCCCGGCTTCAGAAGAACACGCTGCCGCCTTCTGTGGTGGTCGAGACAACCAGCATTGACGGGGAAAGCTTTAATCCGTCGGCCTCAATAGTGGCGAAGCCGGGCAAAGGCCAACTGGAGTTCGCATTTACAGCGTTGAGCCTTGTCTCGCCCGATAAGATCCGCTTCAAGTACAAGCTTGAAGGATTTGATCGAAGCTGGGTAGACGCGGCAACTCGCAGGACAGCTTTTTATACGAATATCCCGCCAGGGAAGTACCGCTTCAGCGTCATAGCCTGCAATAACGACGGCGTCTGGAACATGACCGGGGCGTCGCTGCCGGTAACGCTCTCGCCGCATTTCTATGAGACGCGCCTGTTTCTGTTTGCCTGCGTAGCGGCCGTGGTGGCGCTTTCATTCGGCGCTTTCCGGCTTCGTATTAGCCATCTGGTGGCTAATGAACGGCGGCTCTTGCTACTGGTGAGTGAGCGCACAAACGAGCTGCGGCAGGAAGTCGCGGCAAAGGAGCAGGCGCGAACCGAATTAGCCGCGGCTCAGCAGCATTTAATGGAGCTTTCGCGACTCTCTGGAATGGCGGAGGTGGCTTCCGGCGTGCTGCATAACGTCGGGAACGTGCTGAACAGCGTGAACGTAGCCGCCGACCTGGTGGCCGGCAAGGTGCGTGATTTCCGAACGCAGAATCTTCGTGCCGCAGTGGAGCTGTTAAACAGCCATGCTGATCGCCTTGCCGCCTTTCTCGAGACGGACCCTAAGGGCCAGCGAATACTGCCCTACCTCATCAACGTCTGCGCACAGATTGATCGCGAACGCGAGTACCTGCTCGATGAGATCGGCACCCTGAAGCATCACATCGACCATATCAAGCAGATCGTCTTCACCCAGCAGGATTATGCCAAGGTCTCGATCATGACCGAAAAGGTGTTCATTCCGAAGATCATTGATGACGCCGTGAAGTTGGTGGAAGTGAGCTTGGAGCGTCACCAGGTTGAGATTACCCGCGAGATCGAGGACATTCCCGAGATATTCACCGTGAGACACAAGCTTCTGGAAATTTTGGTGAACTTGCTGCGCAACGCCAAACAGGCGGTCGTCCAGCAAGCTGGTCCGGAGCGTCGCATACGGATCTGTGTGAAGCGTCCGGCCGGCGGGCGCATTCGAATTGAGGTTCGCGATACCGGGATTGGTATCCCTCGCGAGAGCCTGACCAGCATTTTTGCTCACGGCTTCACCACAAAAGCCGATGGCCATGGTTTCGGCCTCCACTCCGGCGCCCTGGCTGCGCGCCAAATGGGCGGCTTATTGTGGGCTGAAAGTGAAGGAACTGGCTGCGGCGCGACGTTCATTCTGGAGTTGCCGATGAACCATGACTTGCCAATACATGACTCGGCGGTAAATGAGAAGACGGCGTCGCGGGAGCTGAACGTAGCATGAGCAACATATCTTTGACCGAAACCACCCGGCGGATTCTGATCATTGATGACAACCATGCTATTCACCAGGATTTGCGCAAGATTCTCCTCGGAGATGCGAACCCGGATGTCAATTTGCTCTCCGACGAGAAACTTCTGTTCGATCTGCCTACGTCGGCCGTTCCGGTGCTCACGTTCGAGATCGATTCCGCTTACCAGGGCCGGGACGGATTGACGCAGGTGCAAGCGGCGATAGCTGAGAACAAGCCCTATGCGATGGCATTTGTCGACGTTCGCATGCCGCCGGGCTGGGACGGAATCGAGACCATAAGCCACCTTTGGCAGGCAGATCCAAATCTGCAGGTCGTGATCTGCACGGCGTTCTCTGATTACTCCTGGAAAGATATTCAAGCGAGTCTCGCACAGTCTGACAATCTGCTGATCCTGAAGAAGCCATTCGACAGCATTGAGGTCATTCAACTCGCCTACACACTGACGCGCAAATGGCTGACTTCGCACCAGGCAAGAGCCAGGATGGAAGATCTCGACTTGATGGTGGCGCGGCGCACCGCCGAGTTGGACGCGACCAATCAATCACTGAAGAAGGAATTTGCAGAGCGCGCCAAGGCGGAAGAAGCTTTCCGGGTTGTCTTTTCGGCCAGCCCCATTGGCATCGCGCTATTGAATGAAGAACTTCGCGCGGTCAGCAGCAACCTGGCGCTGGAAAGGCTCCACGGGCTTGATCACCACGACATCATTGATAAGGACCCGGTCGAACTCGAGTGGTTTCCCAGCAATCAGGAATTGCAGGATGTCGTCTCGGACACCCGTAATGGGGGCGGGATCGATCAACGCGAAATTCGGTTGAAGCACGCCGCGCTGGGTTTTCGTACCGGCCTGCTTTGGGCGCGCCACGTCGAGATCGGGGAAGCGCGGCACCTGCTCTGCTTTGTACTCGACATCTCGGAGCGCGTCGAGATGGAGCAGGACCTGCGCCGGGCGAGGATAGCGGCAGAAGCAGCGGCCAAAGCTAAAAGCGAGTTTCTCGCCAACATGAGCCACGAAATCCGGACACCCCTGAACGGCGTGCTGGGGCTGAGTAGTTTTCTGGATGAAGAGACACTGCCGGAATCGGTGCGCGCTTTGGGTCAGTTGATCCGCTCCTCGGGTGAAATGCTGCGGCGGGTATTGGATGATGTACTCGACTTCAGCAAGATTGACTCGGGCAAGCTGGAACTTGAGCACGAGCCTTTTTCCCTGCGCGAAGCTTTGGCGTGGAGCATCGGAATCTATAGAAAAACAGCGCTCGACAAGAACCTGGAATTGAACCTGCACATCGGCGACGATGTTCCCGATTGCCTGATGGGGGACACAACCCGGCTGCGGCAGGTGCTTACGAATCTAATCAGCAACGGTTTGAAATTCACGGAACGCGGTTCCGTCGATGTCTATGCCGCCGTCGAAAGCCCTGCCGGCGATCGCGAAGGTTGCCGGCTTCGGATGTCGGTATCGGACACCGGAATCGGCATTCCAGCCGATCGAATGGACCGCTTATTTCAATCCTTCAGTCAGATTGATGCCTCCACCAATCGCCGGTTTGGAGGTACGGGGCTAGGCTTGGCTATTTGTAAGCGTCTGATTGAAATGATGGATGGCCAGCTTACGGTCGAAAGCGCAATCGGGGCAGGGACCAAATTCAGATTCACATTGCCCATCCAATTAGCAGAGCCAATGGATGCTCTCGTGGGCGAAAATCCCGAATATGGGATACCTCGAAAAGTGCTGGTGGTCGAGGATAATGCCGTCAATCGCATGGTTACCAAGCGTCTTCTTGAAAAACTGGGACACGAAGTCGATGTCGTTTGTGACGGCGAAAGCGCCATTCGCCGTGTCCAGGAAGCTCAGTGGGATCTGGTTCTCATGGATGTGAACATGCCGGGCATTGACGGCCTCCAGGCGACGCGTTTCATTCGAAACTCATTGGTAGGCAGGGGGCTTGTTCCCATTGTGGCGCTGACCGCCTCTGCCACTGCCGATGACCGGAATGAGTGCCTGACCGTCGGCATGAATGATTTCTTAAGCAAACCAATTTGCCTGGAGGCACTGAGGAAAGTGATTGAGCGGTGGACTTCCGGGCCGAGCCAACCCATCATTCTGGACCGCCATCTTCTAACTCAGAGCTGACCCAGTAAGAACTAAGCCGCAAAAATCCTCACGCCGGATACGTAGCTGTCTGTGGAAGTGCGCCATTCGCTAAACTCATATTGGTTTAGCCGTGAGTACTTCAACAACTTATCGTGAAGCGGGAGTCGATATAAATGAAGCAGACCGAGCGGTCTCGTTTATCAAAGCTCACGCTTCCAAGACTCTGACCCCGCAGGTTCTCACATCGATCGGTAGTTTCGGTGCCGGCTTCCTGCTCAAAGGCCTTCGCAATCCCGTCCTGGTAAGTTCTGCCGATGGCGTAGGCACGAAATTGAAGCTGGCTTTCGCCACCGGACGCCATGACACCATCGGCGAGGATCTGGTCAACCATTGTGTGAACGACATCGCGGTACAGGGAGCCAAGCCGCTTTTCTTTCTAGACTATTTTGCGGTCGGCAAGCTGGACGCGAATGTCTGCAGCATGGTTGTCTCCGGAATCGCGCGGGGGTGCAAGAAGAATGGCTGCGCCTTGATCGGAGGCGAGACGGCGGAAATGCCCGGCATGTATAGCGCCGGCGAATACGATCTCGCGGGATTCATTGTGGGTGCGGTGGAACAATCCAAAATGCTGACTGGCCAGGATATTGTTGCCGGTGACGTTGTGATCGGCCTACCATCCAACGGCCTTCACACCAACGGCTATTCCCTCGCCCGGAAGCTATTTTTCGAAGTCGGCGGTTATGGGCCGGAGTCTAAGGTTCCGGAACTGAACGGCACTCTGGCTGACGAATTGCTGAAGGTGCATCGCTCGTATCTAAAGCCCATTCAAACGCTGCTTGGCGAAAAGCTGCTGAAAGGCGCGGCACACATCACTGGGGGCGGGCTCACCGATAATGTTCCGCGGATTCTTCCGCGCGGACTCGGAGTCGAAATCGATTCGAGCGCCTGGCCCACCCAGCCCATATTCGATTTGCTGAAGAGGCTCGGTAATGTGCCCGATGAAGACCACAGGCGTACCTTTAATCTCGGTGTCGGCATGGTGTTTGTCGTCCAGGAAAAGAAACTGAAACAAGTTTCACAATCATTGAAAAAGCTGCGCGAACCGTTCTTCGAGATCGGGCGAGTTGTAAAGCACGCCGGCAAAAAAGCGCGAGTGAAATATCTGTGAAGCTGGGCATTCTGCTCTCCGGCCGGGGTTCGAATTTTGAGGCGATCGCCCGGAATGTGCTCACCGGCAAGTTAAATGCCGAAATTGGCTTCGTTTTTTCAAATAAACCAAACGCTCAGGGGCTCGCGCTGGCCCGTCAGTTCGGGTTTGAGGCGGAAGCGATTGAGATGGTGGGCACGGATCGCGCCGCCTACGATTCAAAGGTAGCAGAACTCCTTAAAAGTCATGGGGTTACGCTAGTTTGTCTGGCTGGATATATGCGCCTGCTGAGCGGACAGTTCGTTTCGAAATTTCCGGATCGCATACTGAACATTCACCCTTCCCTGCTGCCGTCCTTCCCTGGCTTGGACGCTCAATATCAGGCGTTGACCCATGGGGTAAAAACAACCGGCTGCACCGTTCACTTTGTGGACGATGGCTTAGATAGTGGACCCATCCTACTGCAGGCCCCGGTGCCGGTGATGGACAACGATACAGTGGAATCGTTATCCGAGCGGATTCTAAAAGAAGAACACCGTGTCTATTCCGAAGCAATTGCCTGGGTGTCTGATGGCAATTACCAAATTATCGGAAGACGCGTTATTAGGACTTAAAAGAAAATTCGATGTTGAAACGCGTTTCGGCGGCTGTTCTCGCCTTAATCCTTATTATTGTCGCCGCGTTCTGGCTTTCAGGAAAGAAGCCGGAACTGCACTTGGTCAAGCCTGTGACCACGATTGGCACTGCCACGCCGGTGAGCGTGCAAGTGGACGCGCCAAATGGCTTGAAGCATTTTTCGGCAACTCTTAGTCAGAACGGCCAGTCTCAAACAGTCTTTGAGGATGGCAAGAAGTCAAGGCAAGCCAGCCAGACCTTCAACTTCCCGGTCGGCAAGCAGGTGGCTTCGTTTTTGAAAGAAGGTCCCGCTCACCTGACGGTCAGCGCCGCTAGCGATGATTTTCGCGGAGCCGGTGCGCAGATTGAGCAGGACGTTCAAGTGATCCTCCGCCCCCCGACCATTGTTGCCGATGGCCGGCAGCATTACATCAACCAGGGAGGTTCCGAACTGGTCATTCTCGACGTGGGTGGCAGTTGGACCGAGGCTGGCGTGCACGTCGGGAAATACACGTCGATGAGTTTCCCCATGCCCGGCGAACCTGACGCCAGCACTCACCGCTTTTCCCTCTTCGCCTATCCCTGGGATCTTTCGCCCGATACGATTCCGCTTGCCTTTGCCCGAAACAGCGCGGGAACGGAAGTCACCACTACTTTCTGGACCAAGATCTTCCCAAAGAAATTCCGGTCCAGCAATATCCAAATCAACGACCGTGAACTGCAGAAAGTCGTGGGTGAGCTGGACCCGGAAGGTACCGGCAGCTTAGTGGATCGGTTCGTCAAGCTAAACCGCGATCTGCGTAAGGCCAACACAGAAACCATATACAACTTGCGGACCAACACTGAGCACAAGATTCTTTGGTCCGGCCCGTTTATTCCGGTTAAGGGTGCTCGTGAATCTTACTTTGCCGACCGGCGCAGCTACTTCTACCAAGGTAAGAAAATCGACGAACAAGTACACCTGGGCTACGATCTGGCGCAAACCACCAATATGGAGGTTCGTTCCGCAAATTCAGGCAAGGTGATCTATGCGGATCGCCTGGGGATTTACGGGAACTGCGTGATTCTTGATCACGGCTATTCGCTGCAAAGTCTATACGGCCACCTGAGCCGGATTACCGTAAAGGTCGGCGACATGGTACGAAAAGAGCAGCCAATCGGCATCAGTGGCGCGACCGGTATGGCGTTTGGCGATCACGTTCACTTCAGCATGCTCGTGGATGGCTACCAGATTGATCCCAAGGAATGGTGGGACGAACACTGGATTCACGACCGCATTCTGAGCAAAATCGGCCCGGCAAAACAGAAATAAGAAAAGCCCGAAGGGCACAGACCCTTCGGGCAAAGTTATCTCTTCAAGTCTACTAACTACCTACTCTTCAGCGCCTTGTTCGCCCTGCTGCTTCAGTTTTTCTTCCCGTCGAGCAGCGCGTTCAGCAGCGCGTTTCACCAGCTCCGAACCTACTAATTCCAGCTTTGCGGTCTCTGCGCCGTCACCCTTGCGGGTACCGAGCTTCACAATCCTGGTGTAACCGCCGCTCCGTTGATTGAAGCGGGGCCCAATCTTCGAAAACAGCTTTTCCACGATCTCAGGCTTCAACAGAAATTCAGAAGCCTGCTGCCGCGTGTGCGGCGTATCTTCTTTAGCAAGCGTGATAATTTGGTCCACCAACGGCCGGGCGGCTTTCGCCTTGGGCAGAGTGGTGGTAATCCGCTCCTCTTCAATCACATTCGTAACCAGTCCGCGAAGCAGAGCCCGGCGGGCACTGATGTTACGTTTTAACTTAACTCCACCCTTACGATGCCGCATTCGTTATTCCTCTGCTTCCGCGAAATTATCGTTGTCGGATCCATAGTCGCCGAGCGAGCTCGGTGGTGTCGGAGCACCGCCAACCAAACGACCCTGCGAATCGAACTTCATACCAAAGGAGAGGCCCAGACCCGAGAGGATCTCCTTGATCTCGTTGAGTGATTTACGACCAAAGTTCTTGGTGCGTAACATTTCCGATTCCGACTTCTGCACCAGATCGCCAATGGTCTGAATGTTGGCATTCTTGAGGCAGTTGTAGGAACGGACGCTGAGCTCCAGCTCTTCCACTGAGCGGTTGAGCACTTCGTTCATCTGGTTGATGGCGCGCTCTGCCGGTTCCTCGGCCACTTCGGGAGTTTCTTCGAAGTTGATGAAGATGCTCATGTGGTCTTTCAGCAGTTTTGCTGCCTGACCGATAGCATCCTGGGGAGAAATTGCGCCGTTGGTCCAGACTTCGATGGTGAGTTTGTCGTAGTCGGTGTTCTGGCCGAGACGGGCGGCTTCAACCGTATAGTTGACCTTGCGAACCGGCGAGTGAACGGAGTCGATCGGAATGTAGCCGATGGGCAGATCTTCGTCGTAATTGCGGTCAGCGGAGACATAGCCACGGCCGCTGCGGATGCGCATCTCCAGGTGCAGCTTACCGCCTTCGCCAACGGTGGCGATATGCAGGTTGCGATCGAGAACTTCGACATCGGCGTCGGTCTCAATCTGGCTGCTCATCACTTCACCAGGAGCATCCACATTCAGGCGGGCGATGTGCAGGCCTTCACCCATCATCTTGAAAGGCACCTGCTTGAGGTTGAGAATGATATCCGTGGCGTCTTCAACAACGCCCGGAATGGGGCTGAATTCATGCGAAACACCATCGATGCGTACGCCGGTGATGGCGGCGCCTTCAATGGAGCTCAACAGCACACGACGCAAGCCGCTGCCGATGGTGGATCCGAATCCACGCTCGAAGGGCTGTGCCGCAAACTGTCCGAAACGCTCGGTTAGTGTTTCGGTGTTGGCGACTAAACGCTTGGGCTTCTGGAATCCTTTAAACATGTTCGTTTGTCCTCTCCGTCGATTTACCCGAGCTTACTTCGAATACAGCTCGACGATGAGCTGTTCATTTAACTGAATCTGCACTAACTCTTCACGCTTAGGCTGCTGTAGAATGCGGCCTTTCAAGTTGTCCCGGTCCACTTCGATCCACGCGGGGCTCGGCTGGTGAGCTGTGGCGTCCCGAGCGGACAAGATGCTGACGTTGTTCTTACTGCTTTCACGGACTTCAACCGTATCGCCTGGCGTAACCGTGAACGAAGGTATGTTTACCTTCTTGCCGTTCACCACGATATGCCCGTGACGAACAATCTGGCGTCCCTGCGCGCGGCTAGTGGCGATCCCCATGCGATAAACAACATTGTCCAGGCGCTTTTCGAGCATGGCGAGCATGTATTCGCCGGTGATGCCCTTGGCCTTGACGGCCTTCTCATAGAGATTGCGGAACTGGCCTTCGAGAATCCGGTAGTAACGGCGGGCCTTCTGCTTTTCGCGAAGCTGCAATCCGTAGCCTACGATCTTGGCCTTCTTCGCATCCTTGCCGTGCTGGCCAGGAACGAAGTTGCGCTTTTCGATTGCACACTTTTCCGTGTGGCAGCGCTCGCCCTTTAGAAACAACTTCATGCCCTCGCGACGGCAGAGCCGGCAGACGGGGCCACTATAACGTGCCAATGAATAACCTCCAAAGTTATACAGCTGAGGTGCGGTTTACGGCTCAAGCCTTCGTCCCGCTTACTAACAAAAAATCAGACGCGGCGCTTTTTAGGCGGGCGGCAACCATTGTGCGGAATCGGCGTGACGTCCTTGATGGTCTTCACTTCAATGCCCGCCGTGGACAAGGCGCGAACAGCAGATTCACGGCCAGACCCAGGACCGGCTACGCGAACTTCCACGGAGCGCAAGCCCGATTCTTTGGCCTTGTTGGCCGCAGTCAGCGAAGCCTGCTGAGCTGCGAACGGCGTACCCTTACGCGACCCGCGGAAGCCGAGGGAGCCCGAGCTCGACCATGCCAGCACGTTTCCGATGGGATCCGTAAAGGTGACAATCGTGTTGTTGAAGGAGGCCTGGATATGAACGGTCCCATAGGGAACGTTCTTCTTTTCCTTCTTCTTGAAGCTTTTCTTCTTGGTGTTCTTTGCTGGTGCCTTGGCCATTACTTTGTCGCCTTCTTCTTACCGGCTACCGTACCCTTGCGCGGACCTTTGCGCGTACGGGCGTTGGTGTGAGTGCGCTGGCCGCGGGCCGGCAAACCACGCCGGTGCCGCAAACCGCGGTATGAACCCATTTCCATCAGGCGCTTGATGTTCATGGAGGTTTCCTTACGCAGGTCGCCTTCAATCGCACCTTCGCCTTCAATCAGGTTGCGAAGATGGTTGGTTTCCTCTTCGGTCAGGTCCCCGACTTTCTTTTCGGGATCCACCTGTGCCCGGTGAAGAAGCGACAGAGCGCGGGTGCGCCCAATGCCGTAGATATAGGTCAGCCCAATAGCTGCCCGCTTCTTTGCTGGTAAATCAATGCCTGCAATACGCGCCATAACGTTCCTTTGTTATCCCTGCCGTTGCTTGTGCTTGGGGTTGGTACAAATAATGCGAACCACGCCATGGCGATGAATCACCTTGCACTTGTCGCACAGTTTCTTAACGGATGCCCGCACTTTCATGGGATCACTTTGCCTTTCGTAAGAGACTCTAAAATTCTGCCGCGCGTCCGGTCCTGAACACTGAGCGCTATTCGCACCCGGTCACCCACTCGCAAACGCACAAAATTGGAGCGCTGTGTGCTCGGCAAGTGAGCGATCACCTGATGCTCACCTTCCAGCCGAACTCGAAACAACGCACTCGGCAGCAGTTCGGTAATCACGCCTTCAGCGTCCCGCTCCTCTGCCGCCATAAAAACCTTTAGGGCCGCGATAAAACCCAGGGACCGTTATCCGTAACGGCCACCATGTGTTCAAAGTGGGCCGAATAAGACCCATCTTTCGCTACCGCTGTCCACTTATCGGACAACACTTTCGTTTCGGGCTTACCGGCATTTACCATCGGCTCAATCGCCAACACCATGCCGGGCTTCAACCTCGGATTCTCACCGCGGCGATCCACATAATTGGGGACCTGCGGCTCTTCATGCAGCGACGTACCGATACCGTGCCCCACAAACTCACGCACGATGGAAAAACCGTTCGAAGTCACGTACCGTTCTACCGTTCCGCAGACATCGAAAAGGCGATTTCCGGCTTTCACCTGGTCAATCGCCAACTCCAAACTCGCTTCGGTCACCTTCAAGAGGCGTTTTACCGAATCATTCACTTCGCCTATGGCCACCGTTACGGCAGAATCGCCGAAGTAGCCGTCCAACTGCACACCCGTGTCGATGGAGACAATGTCGCCCGGCTTCAGCTTGCGCTTGGCCGAAGGCATTCCATGCACCACTTCTTCATTCACCGAGGTGCAGAGCACAAACGGGTAGCGTGTTCCAGCCGCCTGAGAGTAGTAACCCTTAAAGGCCGGCTTAGCGCCCGCGTCCGAAATCATCTTCTCGGCCGCTAATTCCAATTCCTGCGTGGTCACACCTTCCTGCACCATTTCCTTCAGATCCTGAAGAATTCGATACACCAGAAGACCACTTCGCCGAAGCTTTTCGAGCTCGACAGTGCTACGCCGGACGATCACGACCGGCTCACCAGACCACCGGGAGGCAAAATGGCCGGAACCGAACCAACCGAGGCCGCGTGCAACACGCCCGCTTCGAGTAATCGATCACACACTCGCTGCCGGACCTGATCCGGCGTCGCTTCGCCAGCATTTACCTCAAACAAAGGAACGCCAACTTCCTTAAAAAAATTGAGTATGGGTACAGTCTGCACGTCGTACTCGTGTAAGCGCTGCCGAATAACCTCTTCACGGTCATCCTCGCGCGTCACCAAAGCAGCTCCATCCAGGTCGCAGACGCCTGCGGTTTTCGGAGGGTTGGTCGCCAAGCTGTAGAGGGTGCCACAGACCGGACATTGCCGACGGCCACTAAGGCGAGCTACGATTTTTTCGTAGTCAACCACCAAGTGTACCACGCACGGCTGGTATCCGTCACTCCCCATCAGGCCAAGCAGCCACTTTGCCTGGTTTACTGTTCGGGGGTAGCCGTCCAGAATGACACCCGGCTCACAATCCGCGGCATTCAAACGATCCCTGACGAGAGTATTCACCACTTCGTCCGGAACCAGTTTACCTGCTTTGGTCAACTGCCGGGCTTCTTTGCCGATCTCGTCGCCAGCGGTTATATGCTCCCGGAGCATATCTCCCGTCGAGATATGGGGGCCAGCTAAACACTGACCGAGCAACTTAGCCTGAGTACCTTTGCCGGAACCAGGAGATCCGAACAGAATGATCGCCGGATGTTTGGGTCCGGCGGTTGCGTCTGGCAAAACTCTCCCTACCCTCTCCGGCCACGAACCCGGCCCGAGCGCGGGGTAAACCCGTCGTAGTGACGCATGATCAACTGGGCTTCCACTTGGTTGACGGTGTCCATGGCGACGCCCACAACAATAAGAAGCGACGTGCCGCCAAAGTAGAATGTGACGCCCAGACCATCCAGCAGCCAGCGCGGGAAATGCGCATCTACAAAATTGCCGACCAACGGCAAGCGCTGCAGCTTGATTCCCTGAAGCATGATGGACGGAATGATAGCCAACACTGCGAGATAGAGACCGCCAACAACGGTGATCTTCGACAGGATCTTGTCCATGTATTCGGCCGTGTTCTTACCTGGCCGGATACCCGGGATAAAGCCACCATACTTGCGCATATTGTCCGCGGCTTCGGTGGGGTTGAAAATAATCGAAATATAGAAAAAGCAGAAGAAAACAATCAGGACGACGAACGCAAGGTAGTAAAGCGGCTCTGCGCCGCCTAATGCACCCAGCATGGATGACAACCACAGGTTGTTCTTGACGACCGGGAACTGCAGGAAGGTTTGCGGCAAGGCCAACAGCGACGAGGCAAAGATGATGGGGATTACACCACCGGCATTCACTTTGAGCGGCAGGTGGGTTGATTGTCCGCCCATCATCCGGCGTCCCATGACGCGCTTGGCGTATTGCACCGGGATGCGGCGTTCGCCACGCTCCACCAGAACCACCAAGGCAACAACCGCAACCATGACGATCATGATCAGCAGGGTCTGCAGGACGGGCCACTGATGGGTGACAAAGGTACTGGTGTATAGGAACCGCATGGCATTCGGCAAGCCCGTCACAATGCCCGTGAAGATGATCAGCGACATGCCGTTGCCGATGCCGCGATCCGTAATCTGCTCACCGAGCCACATGATGAAGGCAGAGCCAGCCGTGAATGTGAGCACGGTCATGAAAATAAAGCCAATGCCTGGATTCAGAACGAAGTTGCCTTCCGAGCTCTGCAGGGCAAAAGCGATACCGATAGACTGAACGATCGCCAGACCAACGGTCAGGTAGCGGGTCCATTGGGTAATCTTACGGCGGCCCAGTTCGCCTTCCTTCTGCAACTTCTCAAGCGTGGGAACCACGACCGTGAGCAATTGCAAAATGATGGACGAAGTGATGTACGGCGTAATTCCCAAGGCAAAGATGGTCATGCGACGGACGTTACCGCCGCTGAACAAATCGAAATAGCCTAGAAATCCGCCGCCCGAGGCACTGCGTGTAAAGAAGTCGGCAAACCGGATGGTGTCGATACCCGGCGTCGGAATGTAGGCGCCCAGGCGGTACACGGCCAGGAGGCCGAGCGTGAACAAGACACGGTTTCGCAAGTCCGGAATCCGGAACATGTTCCCGAGCGCTTCAAAAAACTTACCCATAGTCTGCTGAGACTTCCCTGAGAGTGATTGACCTGCTAAGTCGACTTACTGCGCTTCGGCATCAGGCGCCGCCGCGTGCTTCTCAATAACTTCGATTGTGCCGCCGGCCTTCTGGATCTTCTCCACAGCCGACTTGGAAAATATGTGCGCTTTGACCGTGATGCTGCGCGTCAGTTCGCCATTACCCAGGATCTTCAACCCGTCGTTGAGCTTCTTCAACACGCCCGCCGCTTTCAAAGACTCCGGCGTGAATTCATTGCCTTCCAACTGATCAAGAGTGGCGACGTTCACAATGGCAAATTCCTTATGGAAGATGTTGGTGAAGCCGCGCTTGGGCAAACGGCGGTGGAGCGGCATCTGGCCGCCTTCGAAACCGCGCATCATGCTGTAACCGGAAATGGACTTGGCGCCCTTGGCGCCTCGGCCGGAGTACTTACCGCGTCCGGTACCCATACCTTGGCCCAGGCGGCGCTTCTTATGTCGCTGGCCCTTCGGGGGCCGAAGATTACTTAAATTCATGTTCGATACCGGCTTTCCTCGCCCACAATCTCGAGAAGATGCGGAACCTTCTTCACCATGCCGCGGAAACCAGGGGTGTCGGGACGATCCACCGTGCGGCTAATTTTGTGAAGCCCCAGGGACTTCACAATATCCTTATGCTTTTGCGGCGCACAGATGGGGCTGCGCACCAGCTTAATCGTTATCATTCCTTCAGCCATTTGCTTCCTGATCTTTCTCGCCTAGAGCTTGTCAATCGCCAAGCCACGCATATCCGCAATGGTCTGCTTGTCGCACAACTGCTCGAGCGCATCGATGGTTGCTTTTACCACATTATGGGCGTTATGCGAACCGATGGACTTGGTGAGCACATTCGGAATGCCGACGGCCTGAATGACGGCGCGGACCGGGCCACCGGCAATGACGCCGGTACCAGCCGGGGCCGGCTTCAACAAAACGAGTCCGCTGCCAAAACGGCCTAATACAGGGTGGCGGATAGTGGTTTCAAGAACATTCACCTTACGGAGGTTCTTCTTGGCGGCTTCGATGCCCTTCTTGATGGCCGAGGGAACTTCTTTCGCTTTGCCGGTGCCGTAGCCTACTACCTTCGCAGCAGGATCACCGACAACAACGAGCGCGGAGAAGCTCATGTTTTTGCCGCCCTTGACCACTTTCGTCACGCGGTTAATACTGACAACCTGTTCTTTAAGGTTCAGGTTTTGCGAATCGATTCGCTTGGCAGTTATGGTTGCCATTTATTAGAACTCCAGTCCCGCTTCTCGCGCTGCATCGGCCAGCGCCTTGACACGGCCGTGGTATTGGTACCCGCCGCGGTCGAAAACCACCTTTGTGACACCCTTGCTCTTGGCGCGTTCCGCCACGGCTTTGCCAATCTGCTTGGCGCCGTCGACGTTGCCGCCCTTGCCGCGCAGATCCTTCTCAGTGGAAGCAGCCGCGACAATGGTGTGCCCCTGTTGATCGTCAATGATCTGGGCGTAGATATGATTTACGCTGCGGAAAACAGCCAGGCGCGGGCGCTCCGGAGTGCCGGCCACGCGGTTGCGGATGCGCTTGTGAATGCGCAGGCGAATATCGTTGCGGTTAATTGCAGGCATTTTTCTTACTTAGCTCCCTTGCCACCGGCGCCGGTCTTACCAGCCTTCTTGCGAAGGACCTCGCCCGTATAACGAACGCCTTTATTCTTGTATGGATCAGGCGGACGCAGGGCTCGAATCTGAGCAGCGACGTGGCCGAGTTCCTGGCGGTCGTAACCGGTCAGAATCACGTGCGTCTGCTTATCCACCTTCATGTCGATTCCGTTAGGCAACAGGTACTCGATCGGGTGAGAATACCCGAGAGTGAATGTAGCCACTTTGCCTTTGACGTCGACGCGAAAACCGGTCCCGATCACGTCCAGTTCACGGGTGAAACCGGTGGAAACGCCTTGGATGGCATTGGCGGCCAAGGCGCGGGTCAAACCGTGCATGGCTGCGAAACTGTCGTTCTCACGAACCAGTTCGAGGTTTGAGCCTTTCTGTTCAATGCGGATCCCCTGCGGAATCTTTACCGTCAGTTTGCCCTTGGGGCCTTCTACTTTCAGTTCGTCGCCGATGGTGAACTTTACGCCTGATGGCAGCGGGATGGGCTTTTTACCAACTCTAGACATGCTTTTTCCCCCTTACCAGATCTGACACAGCACTTCGCCGCCAACGCCTTCTTTGCGTGCGGCTGAGCCGGTCATGACGCCCTTCGGTGTCGTCAGGATGTTAATGCCAAGACCGCCCAGGATGCGAGGAATTTCCTTGCTGCCCACATACACGCGGCAGCCCGGACGCGACACGCGCTCAATGCGCGAGATCACCGGAAGATTGCCGGGCGTGTACTTGAGGTACAAGCGGATGAACTTCTTCGAACCTTCTTCAGTCAACTTGTAGTTGAGAATGTAGCCTTCCTCTTTGAGGATGCGAGCTACTTCGTTTTTTAGCCGGGACGCCGGAACGTCCACCTTCGCATGGCGCGCAATTAAAGCGTTGCGCACACGCGTCAGCATATCGGCAATGGGGTCTGCTGTCATTTACCCTTTCAGCACCTTTCATTGCATCGGCCCTCAATTGGAGCCGCAAACAAAACTCTTAAGTGTACCAGTTTAAAGCTGCCGTTAGCAGCAACCTCTAGCCCAGCAGCTGACTCTTATTACCAGCTTGCTTTGGTGACGCCGGGGATTTCACCCGCCAGCGCGAACTTACGGAAACAGATTCGGCACAGCGCGAACTTACGCAGGTAGCCGCGGGGACGCCCGCAGTGCTTACAGCGGTTCCGCAACCGGACCGCAAACTTAGCCGTCTTGCCGGCCGCATGCGCACGCTGGATTTCGGCCAGCTTCTTTTCTTCTTTGGCGATTTTTGCAGTTGTTGCCATTCTTCTCTATCCTTAGTAGCGGCCTTACTGACGGAACGGCATGCCCATGTGACGAAGCAGAGCGAGCCCTTCGGCGTCGGTCTTGGCGGTCGTCGTGATGCTGATGTTCATACCCTTGGTTTTTTCAACTTTGTTGTAGTCGATTTCGGGGAAAATCAACTGATCCTTCAACCCGAGCGTATAGTTGCCCCGTCCATCGAACGACTTGGGCGAAACACCGCGAAAATCTCGCACGCGAGGCAGAGCGACGTTCATCAGGCGGTCCAGGAATTCGAACATGCGGTCGCCGCGCAGCGTCACCATGCAGCCGATAGCCATACCTTCGCGCAGTTTGAACGCGGCAATCGACTTCTTAGCGCGGGTGACGATCGGCTTCTGTCCGGCAATGGAGGCCAGTTCGTTCACGGCGCCGTCCATCAGCTTGGTGTTACCGGTAGCTTCTCCCAAACCGATGTTGATGGAGACCTTCTCGATTTTCGGCACGGCCATGGGATTCTTGTAGCCGAAATCCTTCTTCAATGCCTCAATGACGCTCTTGTTATAGTGCTCACGCAGGCGCGCCTTGCCACTGGATGCCTTGGGATTGGCTGCCTTCTCAAATGAACCACCCTCAGAGCCGCGCCGTGATTTCTTCTCGGTGGCAGGCTGCTGCTGTTGCTTTTTGTCTGTCGTTTTCGCCATTTCGCTTTTTGAACTCTTTTTGACCGATTCCAAACGGTCTCAACTGATGCTTACTTCTGAACCTTACTTCTGATCAAGGGCTTCGCCGCCCTTGCGCGCAATGCGCGTACGGCGAACTTTGCCACCCACATTGTCGAGCTTGTAGCCGACGCGCGTCGGAATGCCGCCGGCGGTCAACAACATTACATTCGAGATATCCAGCGGCATCGGCTTTTCAGCAATTCCGCCTTTGATCTGCTTCTGTGGATTGGGCTTTGTGTGACGCTTAGCCATTTGCACGCCATCGACAGTCACTTTGCGATCAAAGCGATCTACATCGAGCACTTTGCCCGTCTTTCCTTTATCCTTGCCCGCAATAACGCGAACCAGGTCGTCCTTCTTAATCTTTAAGCGGACTGGTTTGCGCTCGCCCTTTTCCTGGCGGCGCGCATACGCAACTTTCGGCATAACTTTAGATCACCTCCGGCGCGAGCGACACGATTTTCATGAACCGCTTGTCGCGCAACTCACGCGCGACCGGACCGAACACACGCGTGCCCACCGGTTCGCCGACTTCGTTGATGAGCACCGCCGCGTTCGTATCGAAGCGGATATAGGTGCCATCTTTGCGGCGCGTTTCCTTGCGCATCCGGACCACGACGCAACGCACCACTTTGCCCTTCTTGATGTTGGAATCAGGCGCGGCTTCCTTCACGCTGGCCGTGATAATGTCGCCCAATCCAGCGCGCAAACCCAGGTCGCCGCCGCGGGGCAAAATGCACTGCAGCTTGCGCGCGCCGCTGTTATCGGCGACCTCGAGCATGGTACGCATTCCAATCATGACGTTTCTCCCTAAACCTTCTTAAAAACCACTACTTCTTTTTAATTGTTTTCTTGATGCGGGTGTCGGCTGAGCCTTCCACCGCAGGATGATCCACCGTCACCTGCACGGCCTGGCGCAACACATCGCCCAATTGCCAGCGCTTCAGCCGGCTCAGCGGACGGCATTCGATAATGCGCACCACATCGCCTATCTTGGCTGCGCCCTGCTCGTCGTGCGCATAGAACTTCTTGCGCTGCGTGACGATTCGCTTGTACACCGGATGAGCTACCCGCCGCGTCACTTCCACCACGATGGTTTTCGCCATTTTGGTTGAAACGACTTCGCCGACTTTCTCGTTTTTATTGCCGATCGCTTTGGCTGCCTGCTCTGTTGATTCCACGTCTAATCCCTACTTCTTCTTCCCAAACGAAAACCTGCTCTTGGGCTTGGCGGCCACGGCCGGCGCTTTGGGCGGAGGCGCTAATGCCGGAATTTCTTCCCCCGCGTTCCGCTTCACACTCAAGGCCGTCAACAGGCGGGCGCGATCCTTTTTCAAGGAGCGATACTTCTTCAGGCTTTCGGTCTGCTGCATGCCCAGCTTGAAACGGAGCTTGAACAGTTGTTCCCGCGCGTCATTCGCTTCGCGCTGCAGTTCGCCCGCGTCCAGGCTCTTAATTTTTTCTGCCTTCATCGCCATCAGTCTTCTTCTTCCACTACTAGTTCAGCCTGCTGCCGAGCCACAAATTTTGTCGGCACGGAGAGCTTTTGCGCGGCCAGGCGCATGGCTTCCGTGGCCGTTTCAACGGAAACGCCTTCCATTTCAAACAAGATGCGCCCCGGCTTGATTACGCACACCCAGGCTTCCGGCGCGCCTTTTCCCTTACCCATACGGGTCTCTGGCGGTTTCTTGGTAATCGGCTTGTCAGGGAAAATGCGAATCCACACTTTGCCGCCGCGCTTGATAAAACGCGTCATCGCAATACGGGCCGCTTCAATTTGACGATTGCTGACCCAGCCGCATTCCATCGCCTTCAAACCGAACTCGCCAAACGATAGCGTGGAGCCGCGCCAGGCTTTGCCCGTCATGCGGCCACGCTGCTGTTTGCGGAATTTAACCTTCTTCGGCATCAACATAGCGGTGATCTCCTCTTACAAATGGCCCGCAAAGGCTATTCGTGCGACTCCTTACTTTCTTCTGTCACTTCGGGCGAAACCTGAGCTTCATCAGCCGGGGTCTCAGCGACCGGAGCCTTACCTTCTGATTTCCATGCCGGCGCCACCGGGGTGGACAAAGGCGGAATGATGGGCGAAATAGCCGGCTTCTGCATTTCGGTCGGCGGCGGCTGCACAATCGGGCCGCTCAAATCGACGGTTGGCGGGGCAGTCACAGGCGGTGCGGCCGTCACCGGGTTGCGGCGTTCGCCACCTCTGTCCCCTCCACGATCGCCACCGCGGCTGTCGCTACGCGGCTCGCGCTGCTCGCGGCCATCGTCACGCGGACGACGGCGGGGCCTGGGCTCGCCTTCGTTGCGCAGCGAATTGCGGCGGTTGCCGCCCTCGAGCACTTCGCCCTTGTAAATCCAAACCTTGACGCCGATGACACCGTAGGTAGTGTTGGCTTCGCTAAACCCGTAATCGATATCGGCGCGCAGCGTATGCAGCGGCAGTTGGCCCTGCAGATACCACTCACTGCGGGCGATTTCCGCACCGTTTAAGCGGCCTGAAACACGAACCTTGATGCCCTTACAGCCAAAGCGCAGAGCGGAATCGACAGCTTTACGCATAGCCCGGCGGAATGCCACGCGCTTTTCCAGCTGCAGCGCAATGGACTCGGACACCAACTGGGCGTCGAGTTCCGGACGGTGCACTTCTTGAATGTCGATGAATACTTCGCGCTTGGTCTTCTTCGCCAGGTCGCTCTTGAGCTTCTCGATTTCAGCGCCCTTGCGGCCGATAATGATACCGGGACGCGAAGTGCGAATGGTGATGCGGAGCTTGTTGCCCGGACGGTCGACTTCGATTGAACTCACGCCGGCGGCCTTCAGACGCTCGCCCAGGGATTCCTTCAGCTCAATGTCTTCGTGCAGAAGCTTGGCGTAATCCTGCTTGGCAAACCAGCGAGAGCGCCAGTTCTTGGTGACGCCCAACCGGAAGCCGTATGGATGTACTTTCTGACCCATGTTCTCTTTTCCTGTCCCTTACTCAGCCACTTCTTCGGGGCCTTCGCCAACCTTGACTACAATGTGCGACGTACGGCGTTGATAGCGATAAGCACGGCCCATAGGAGCGGGCCGAATTCGCTTCTGGCGGGGCCCTTCATTCACATAGGCTTCGGTGATGATCAGCTTGTCCACATCGACGCTCTCATTTCGGCTCTCCGCCAGGTTCTCGGCGTTGGCGATGGCCGAACGCAAAACCTTTTCAACGGCAGGGGCAATGCGCTTGTTCACAGCGCCCAAAATGTTGATGGCGTCGCCGGCTTGACGGCCGCGGATCATGTCCACCACAAGACGGGCTTTCTGCGCCGACACGTGCATGTAACGCGCTTCGGATTTGGCAAGGGATGGTTTATCGTGCGCCATGTTTACTTCGCCGCCTTTTCGTTCGATTTGGCCGCGTGCCCCTTGAAGGTGCGGGTGGGCGAAAACTCACCCAGCTTGTGGCCCACCATGTTTTCGGTGACGTACACAGGAATGAATTTCTTGCCGTTATGCACAGCCAGAGTGTGGCCGATGAAATCCGGCACAATTGTGGAGCGCCGCGACCAAGTCTTGACGACTGTCTTCTGATTTTTTGCGGCCAGCACTTCCACCTTCTTTAGCAGGTGGTCGTCGGTGAACGGCCCTTTTTTAAGCGATCGACCCATGTCCTATAACCTTCTTCTAACGCTTCTTCTCTTATCGCTTCTTAGACTTACGAGTCACAATGAAGCGATCTGTACGCTTGTTGTTGCGGGTCTTGAAACCACGCGTCGGCTGGCCCCAGGGGGTAACCGGATGCCGGCCGCCCGAAGTTTTGCCTTCACCACCACCATGCGGGTGATCAACCGGGTTCATGGAGACGCCGCGGTTATGCGGACGCCGACCGAGCCAGCGGCTACGACCTGCTTTACCGAGCGACACGTTTTCGTGTTCCACATTGCCCACCTGGCCGATGGTCGCCATGCATTCAATCTGCACACGGCGTGTTTCGCCCGAGGGAAGCTTCAGCAGCGCAATGCCGCCTTCTTTCGAAACCAACTGCGCTTGCGCACCGGCCGAGCGCGCCATCTGGCCGCCCTTGCCTGGACGCAATTCGATGTTATGAACGACAGTACCGGCCGGAATGTTTTTGAGCGGCAAAGCATTGCCTACCAGAATGTCGGCTTCGGGACCGGAGGTCACAGTGCGGCCCACTTCGAGCCCGACCGGACAGATGATGTAGCGCTTCTCACCGTCTTTGTAATGCAGCAGCGCGATACGGGCTGAACGGTTGGGATCATACTCCACCGCAGCCACTTTGGCTTCCACGCCGGCTTTGTCACGCTTGAAATCAATGAGGCGATAGGCCTGCTTGGCGCCCCCGCCTATGAAGCGGCTGGAAACACGGCCCGTTGAGCTACGGCCACCCGTGCGACTCTTACCTTCGATCAGTGACTTTTCGGGACGATCTTTGGTGATGTCCTCGCGCGTCAGATAGGTCTGGAAGCGGCGGGTGGGCGTTGTCGGACGAAAACTTTTAATAGGCATCCTGGTTCGTTTCCTTCCTTAGAAAATGTCCGCGTATTCGGGCAGCTTGGAACCTTCAGACACGCGTACGTACGCCTTCTTCCAATCCGCCGCATAGCCGGAGAAACGTCCCCGGCGGCGGTTCTTGCCGCACGTAATGCTGGTGCGAACCTGCTCGACTTTGACTTTGAAAACTGTTTCCACAGCCTGCTTGATCTCAATCTTGTTAGCATCGGGATGCACTTCGAACACCAGGGTGCGCTCCGATTCCCGCTTGTCGTGGCCCTTTTCAGTGATCAGCGGCCGGCGGACTACATCAAATACGTTCATTTCGCCAATCCCTCCGACAGTTTGCGAGCTGCCGCCTCGGTGAGCAATACTTGCTGGAACTTCAGCAGGTCGTAAACCGTGACATCCTTGGTGGGCACAAGTTTGACCGACTTCAGATTGCCGGCCGCGCGCTCAAGATTTTGGTTTTCACCGCTTTCGACCAGCAGAACCGAATCCTTGGCGGCGAGCTTTCCGAGCACATGGACAAAGTTTTTGGTCTTGTGGTCGGCCAAGCTGAACTCGCGCACAACACGCAGTTCGCCGTCACGCAATTTAGCGGAGAGAGCCGAGCGCAACGCGCCTAACAACATCTTGCGCGGCAACTTGTATTCGTAGCTGCGGGGTTGCGGACCATGGGTGGTACCGCCATGACGCCACAGCGGCGAACGGATAGAACCCATACGGGCGCGACCGGTACCCTTCTGCTTCCACAACTTCTTGCCTGAACCCGAAACCTCATGGCGCGTCTTGGTGGCCGCGGTGCCGGACCGGCGCGCCGCTGTATACTGGCGCACCGCTTCATACAGCAGCGCTTCGTTCACCTCGGCGCCGAACACATCGTCCGCCAGCTCGATGGAGCCGACAGGCGAGTTGTTCAGGTCGATGATATTAACACTCGGCATCTTCTTTTTCCTTGCCCAAAATCCCTTTGCCTAAATTCCCTTGCCCAAGCTTCTGACTAACTGCGGCGCGCCCGGCGCACCATAACATAGCCGCCGTTTGGACCAGGAATGGCGCCCTTAACAGCAATAACGTTGTCGTCAGTATCGACGCTCACAATCTCCAGATTGCGAACGGTCACCTGATCCGTACCCATGCGGCCGGCCATTTTCATGCCCGGAAAAACGCGCGAAGGGAAACTGGACGCGCCGATAGAACCAGGCGCGCGATGGAACATAGAGCCGTGAGTCGCGTCGCCGCCGCGGAAGTGATGGCGCTTGACGATACCGGCGAAGCCCCGGCCCTTGCTGGTACCGATGACATCGACAATCTCTTTCGGCTTGAACTCTTCAGCCAGAATGCGGTCGCCCTGCTTGAAGTCACCGGATGAGAAGCCGCGGCCTAAATGAAATTCGTGCAGAAACCTGACGCCATCCGCGCCCGACTTGGCTAAGTGCGCCGCCATCGGCTTGTTCTGCTTTTTCGCATACTCAACCAGACCCAGCTGAATGGCGTCATAGCCATCGGTGGCGGGAGTTTTGCGTTGCGTGACGACACACGGGCCGGCTTTCACCAGCGTCACCGGGACCACTTGTCCGTCCGCTGTAAAGACCTGCGTCATACCGATTTTTTTGCCGAGTATTCCTGGACTCATTGCTTATATACCTGTGCTCTTCGTAACTAACTCGCTTGGCCGGCTACTTCTTGCCGAAAGCTTTAATTTCAACGTCGACACCAGCCGGCAGGTCGAGCTTCATCAGCGCATCTACCGTTTCCTGGGTCGGTTCAAGGATGTCGAGCAGACGCTTATGCGTCCGAATTTCAAACTGCTCGCGAGACTTCTTATCCACGTGCGGCGATCGAAGAACCGTGTAGCGATTCTTGAGCGTCGGCAGCGGAATGGGTCCGGCAACGGTCGCCCCGGTACGTTTGGCCGTATCGACGATGTCGCCGGTGGACTGGTCCAGAATACGGTGGTCGTACGCTTTGAGGCGGATGCGGATGCGTTCTTTCATTTGCTTTGTCTAATCTCTCTTCATTCAAACGGCGCCCAAAGCGCAAGGCAACAGGCGCCGTTATCTGATTGGCTTTGTTAGCTGATGATCTCGCTAACCGTGCCGGCGCCCACGGTACGGCCGCCTTCACGAATCGCGAACCGCAAGCCCTTGTCCATAGCGACCGGGGTAATGAGTTCCACCTCAACCGCCACGTTGTCACCCGGCATCACCATCTCCATGCCTTCCGGCAGCTTGGCAACACCCGTCACGTCCGTCGTGCGGAAGTAGAACTGCGGACGGTAGCCGTTGAAAAACGGAGTGTGACGTCCGCCTTCTTCCTTCGACAACACGTACACTTCACCCTTGAACTTCTTGTAGCCCTTGATGGTGCCCGGCTTCGCAATCACCTGGCCGCGCTCCACATCGGTCTTTTCAATACCGCGTAGCAGCAAGCCTACGTTGTCCCCGGCCCGGCCTTCATCCAACAGCTTCTTGAACATTTCCACGCCGGTCACAACCGTCTTGCGTGTGTCGGTGAAACCGACGATTTCCATTTCCTCGCCGACCTTGCAGATGCCGCGCTCAATGCGGCCCGTCACCACCGTGCCGCGGCCCTGGATCGAGAAGATATCTTCAATCGGCATAATGAACGGCTTGTCGATGGCGCGCTCCGGCATCGGAATGTACTCGTCCACCTTCGCCATCAGCTCGTCCACTGTCTTTTCCCACTGCGGTTCGCCGTTCAAGGCGCCTAGTGCGCTCACGCGCACCACCGGCAGACTGTCGCCCGGAAATTGATAGCTGGTGAGCAACTCGCGCACTTCCAGTTCCACCAGTTCCAGCAACTCAGCGTCGTCCACCATGTCCACCTTGTTCAAGGCGACCACGATGAACGGCACACCCACCTGGCGGGCCAGCAGAATATGTTCGCGCGTCTGCGGCATGGGACCGTCGGTCGCCGCTACCACCAGGATGGCGCCGTCCATCTGCGCCGCACCGGTGATCATGTTCTTGATGTAATCGGCGTGGCCGGGGCAATCCACGTGCGCATAGTGACGGTTCGCCGTCTCATATTCCACGTGCGCCACCGCGATTGTGATTCCGCGTGCTTTTTCCTCCGGCGCGTTATCGATGGAATCGAAGCTCCGGAACTTGTTCTTCGGATTGTGCTTCGATAACGTCTTCGTAATAGCCGCCGTCAACGTCGTCTTGCCGTGATCGATGTGCCCGATCGTGCCAATGTTTACGTGCGGTTTACTGCGGTCAAATTTCTCTTTCGCCATCTTCTTATCCTTTTACTTCGTTGCCACTATTTGGTCGCTACGCCCTTGGCGCGGTTGATGATTTCTTCGGCCAGGTTCCTGGGCACTTCTTCGTACTGACCGAAGTGCATTGTGAAGCTGCCGCGTCCTTGCGTCTTCGAGCGCAGATCAGTGGCATAACCAAACATTTCCGATAAGGGCACCATCGACTTGATGATGTGGGTGCCGCCAAAAATTTCAGTGCCTTCCAGGCGTCCGCGGCGCGAAATCAGATCGCCGTTAACGGAACCCATGTAGTCTTCAGGAACAGTTACTTCCACGCGCATGACCGGCTCCAGGATGACCGGCTTGGCTTTGCCCAGCGCTTCACGCAGACACATGGACGAAGCAATCTTGAAGGCCATTTCCGATGAATCGACATCGTGGTAATCGCCGTCGTACACGATAACCTTCACGTTGTTGATGGGATAGCCGGCGAGCACGCCCTGCTCCATGCGTTCGGCGACACCCTTTTGGATGGCCGGAATGAATTCCTTGGGAATGTTGCCGCCCGAGACTTCGTTGGCAAACTCGAAATCCTTGTCCGCCAAAGGTTCTACACGCAGCTTGACGCGCGCATACTGACCACTGCCGCCCGTCTGCTTCTTGTGGACGTAATCGTTTTCAGCGATGGCGCGAATCGTCTCCCGATACGCCACCTGCGGCTTGCCGACGTTAGCTTCCACATGAAACTCGCGCTTCATACGGTCGACAATGATTTCCAGGTGCAACTCGCCCATACCGGCCAAAATGGTCTGTCCGGTCTCGGGGTCCGTGTTGACGTGCAGCGTGGGATCTTCGGTCGCCAGCTTGTTGATGGCCATACCCATCTTTTCCTGGTCAGCCTTGGTCTTCGGTTCAATAGCCAGCTGGATCACAGGGGCAGGAAAGTCGATCGATTCGAGCAGTACCGGCGATTTGTCATCACAAATGGTGTCGCCAGTGGAGACATTCTTCAGTCCGACAGCGGCGCAAATGTCGCCGGCCAGAATTTCGGTGATTTCTTCACGCTTGTTAGCGTGCATCTTCACTAAGCGGCCGACACGCTCCTTCTTGTCTTTAGAGGCGTTCAGCACGGATTCGCCGGCGTTCAGCTTGCCCGAATAGACACGCACGAAGCACAACTGCCCGACAAAGGGATCAGTCATGATCTTGAAGATCAGGCCGGAGAACGGCTCAGTATCGGAGGGCCTGCGAACGACCTTCTCTTCGTGATTGTCCAGCGAGAAAGCTTCCATCGGAGGAACATCCAAAGGCGAGGGCAGATACGCGCAAACCGAATCAAGCAGGTTCTGCACACCCTTGTTCTTAAACGAAGAACCGCAGATCACGGGGAAAATCTTCTGCGCAATGGTTGCCTTACGGATACCGGCAGCGAGTTCCTTTTCCGTGATGGGTTGGCCTTCGATGAATTTCTCCATCAAGATGTCGTCCGACTCAGAGACAGCTTCAATCAGCTGATCGCGATATTCCTGGGCCATTTCCACCAGGTCTTCCGGAATTTCGACATCATCGAATTTCGCACCGAGAGTTTCGTCGCGCCAGATGCGCGCTTTCATGGTGACCAGATCGACGATGCCCTTGAACTGATCTTCGGCGCCGACTGGGATCTGAATCGGTACAGGACGCGCGCTTAAGCGGTCCCGAATGGTTCCAACTGAGAAGAAGAAGTCAGCCCCTGCGCGGTCCATCTTATTGATGAAGCAGATGCGCGGAACCTTGTATTTGTCGGCTTGACGCCAAACTGTTTCCGATTGTGGCTGCACGCCGGCCACCGCGTCGAACACGGCACACGCACCATCCAGCACACGCAGACTGCGCTCGACTTCAGCGGTGAAGTCGACGTGGCCAGGCGTATCAATAATATTGATGGTGATGTCATTCCACTGACAGGTGGTCGCAGCGGAAGTGATGGTAATACCGCGCTCCTGCTCCTGCGCCATCCAGTCCATGGTGGCGGTACCTTCATGCACTTCACCGATTTTGTGCGTACGGCCGGTGTAGTACAGGATTCGTTCGGTCGTGGTGGTCTTACCCGCATCGATGTGAGCCATGATGCCGATATTGCGCATTTTTTCTAAAGGTACGGTGCGTGCCATAGTTTTATTCCAAAAATCAACAGTCCACTACCAGCGGTAATGGGCAAAAGCCTTATTGGCTTCGGCCATACGGTGAACGTCGTCCTTTTTCTTTACCGCTCCACCGCGCATATTGGCGGCGTCACTCAACTCATTCGCCAGCTTCTCCGCCATGCTCTTGTCAGGGCGCACACGGGCGTTTGTGATAATCCAGCGCAGCGCCAGACTAACGCGGCGATTCTGCGGCACTTCCACCGGAACCTGGTAGTTGGCGCCACCAACGCGGCGGGTCTTCACTTCCAGCATTGGCTTCACGTTCTCGACAGCCTTTTTAAAGGCTTTCAGCGGATCGTCACCCGAGCGTTCACGCAACACATCCATCGCGCTGTAGAAAATTTTCTGCGCGGTGGTTTTCTTGCCATCCCACATCATAGAGTTGACAAACTTCTCCACCAGCGTGGAGTTATACAAGGGATCGGCAATAATTTCGCGGGGTTCTGGACGTCTACGGCGTGGCATTCAGGTCTCCTTACTTCTTGCCCTTAGTCGGCGCAGCAGCTGCCGCTCCGCCCTTGGGACGCTTCGCTCCGTACTTGGAGCGGCTCTGCTTGCGGTTGGCGACACCGGCGGTATCAAGCGTTCCGCGCACAATGTGATAGCGAACGCCCGGCAAATCCTTTACACGGCCGCCGCGGATCAACACAATGGAGTGTTCCTGCAGGTTGTGGCCGACGCCAGGTATATAAGTGGTTACTTCGATTCCGTTGGTGAGGCGCACACGGGCCACTTTGCGAAGCGCTGAGTTCGGCTTCTTGGGAGTGGTAGTGTACACGCGCGTACAAACGCCACGACGCTGCGGACAAGCCTGCAAAGCGGGACTGGCGGTCTTGTATCGGGTCTCTTTGCGGCCCTTGCGCACAAGCTGATTAAAGGTCGGCATGCATTTCCTGGTGTCGCGCACGCAAACAAGGCCCCGTAAAGGGCCAAATTCCGGCACGCACCGATTTTCCTTCCAAAAAACTTAAAAACTAGTAAATGGCCACGCCAAACGTCACCGATAAAAATGACGAAACGCAAGCCAGGTTAAAAATTGGATTCAGCTTTTCAGCGTCATCCGCAGGCACACATCCGATATAACAAGATGGGCTGCTTATCACTGCCAGAGAGCTGATATAGCGTATTCACCAGCTCTAACCGCGAGGGTAACTGCTTCGGGCTTGGTCCTTACCAATCCTGCCGTCATTCTCCTCATTGCTAAGGATCATTTAACAGGTCAGCAGCGGGACCCGACTTCCGGACGCATGCCTAAAAGAAAGCATGGTAGCTCAGAAGCCGAAGAATCAACTCGCCAAACCTTCCCAGTGTAGTCTACGAGCGGCTCACTGTCAACTGACTTTGCGGCTCTCCTACAAAACCGAATTGACTGGCCTTCTATGAGTGTAGCGTGTCTACCGGATTTCGAAACGAACACTGCCTGGAATTCTTCATAAACGAGCGCCAATTAGGCCCGCTGAGCCAAATTCAAATCTTGAGCAACGTCCGTAATCGCCGCGTCTGAATCCGGCTGACCGGGATTTCCGTCTGCTTCCGGTCATCCATCTTCAACTGAAAACTCGACTTGAACCAGGGAATCACTTCCTTGATCCTATTAATATTGACCAAAAACGAACGGTGCACCCGCCAGAATAGCTCCGGGTCCAGATTGGATTGCAATTCTTCAATGGTCCGGTAGTTCGACTGCCCCTCGAACTGCGTCGTCACCATCGTGATCATGCCCTCGTCAATGGTCGCGTAGACCAAATCCTGAGCGTCCACAATCCAGTTCCGATTATTAGATCTAACTAGTAGCTTCGTTCGGGTAGTAGCGGAATGCTTAGCCGACGCCGATTCGTCTGCGTGGTCCTGCTCTTTTTGCCGCTCATCGGTCACTCTGCGGGCGCGAGCCACCGACTCAGCTAAACGAGCCTTTTCAATCGGCTTCAAGAGATAATCCAGCGCTTCCAGGCGAAACGCTTCCACCGCATACTGGTCGAAAGCCGTTGTCAGCACAAAGTGTGGAAGCGGACCGCCCTTTTCACGCAGCCTGGCAATGACGCCGAGACCGTCCAACCCTGGCATTTGGACATCCAGGAATACCAGTTCCGGCTCCAACTGCTCAATAAGCTTGAGAGCCTCAAGACCGTTGGCGGCAGAGTGCAAGACTTCCACTTCCGGGAAGTCATTCAAAAGAAACGCTAGTTCTTCGCGGGCCAAGCGCTCATCGTCAACTATGAGGGCGGAAAGCGTACCCGCGGTGGGTGGCGACATCCAGTGTTAGTATAGCGAAGGACAGCGTTCCCGCGCCGTGCCGGGCAACGGCAACTCTCGCTTACCCGCCCCGTTTTGTCCCCCCGTCATTCAGGAGAAGTTAAGACATTGTCAACCAAAGCAAACGTGACCGTCGCGCCCGCGACCGGGAAATTGGGGATCTTGATTCCGGGCATGGGCGCTGTGGCCACCACTTTCATTGCCGGCGTAGAAGCTATTAAGCTCGGCCTTGGCGAACCAATCGGGTCGCTCACTCAACTCGGCACTATCCGGCTGGGCAAAAGAACGGAAAATCGCACTCCTAAAATTAACGAATTCGTGCCTCTGGCACAGCTTGAAAACCTGGTTTTCGGCGGCTGGGATATTTATGCGGATAACGCCTACGAAGCCGCCAGCAAGGCGCGAGTTCTTGAGCAGCCCCTGCTCGAAAAGCTAAAAGACACGCTTTCATCCATCAAGCCCATGAAAGCCGTATTCGATCATGAGTACGTAAAACGCATTGACGGCCCAAACAAGAAGACCGGCGCCAGCAAGATGGAACTGGCGGAAGCCCTGATGGCGGATATCCGCGAATTTCAGAAGGCCAACAATTGTGAACGCACCGTCATGATCTGGTGCGGTTCCACGGAAACTTTCAAAAAACCGGCCAGCGTCCATCAGTCGCTCGCTGCTTTCGAAGATGGTCTTCGCCACAACGACCCCGACATCGCGCCCAGCCAGATTTACGCCTACGCGGCTCTGAAGCTACACGTACCCTTCGCTAATGGCGCACCGAATCTCACCACAGACATTCCGGCGCTGCTGGAACTGGCAAAGCTGAATGGAGTTCCCATTTGCGGCAAGGACTTCAAAACTGGCCAGACCTATATGAAGACGTTACTGGCGCCCGGCTTCAAAGCTCGCATGCTGGGCGTCAAAGGCTGGTTCTCCACCAACATTCTCGGCAACCGCGATGGCGAAGTGCTGGAAGATCCAGGGTCATTCAAAACCAAGGAAGAGACAAAGCTGTCGGTTTTGGAGCAGATCCTGCAGCCGAACCTGTATCCGCAGCTCTATGGCGATATGTATCACGCCGTACGGATCAACTACTATCCGCCGCGAGGCGACTCGAAAGAAGGCTGGGATAACATCGATATCTTCGGCTGGCTGGGTTATCCCATGCAGATCAAGATTGACTTTTTGTGCCGGGACTCAATACTTGCAGCCCCGCTGGTACTCGATTTAGTACTTTTCCTGGATCTGGCGCAGCGTGCGGGCATGAAGGGGATCCAGGAATGGCTTTCCTTCTATTTCAAAGGGCCAATGACCGCTGCAGGATTGTATCCGGAGCATGATATTTTCATCCAATTGATGAAGCTGAAGAATACTCTTCGTTGGATGCAAGGTGAAGACCTCATCACACATTTGGGTTTGGAATATTACGACTAGGACGGATCGCTGTGCGCCCCGTCTAAGGGAATAGGTTTCTATGCCGACGGGTGCGCCTACAAATCGAACGTCACTTAAAACAAAAAATAGTTCTCCCGCCGATGATCAGGAATCTAAAAAGATTTTGGTCATCGGCGGGACTTCTTTTATCGGCCGGCTGCTGGTGTCAGAGCTGCTGAAACATCATCACGATGTGTCGATTCTCCATCGATGCCCGCAGAATCCGTTTGGCAAGCGAGTTCATAACTTGACAGCCGACCGGGCCGACATCGATTCAGTGAAGCGCGCCGTCGGCGCCAGCCGCTTTGATGTGATTTGCGACTTGGCTTACGACTGGAAGAACGGAACCACCGGCCGCCAGGTAGAGGCGATGGCGCTTTTGTTTGATGGCAAGGTGGGGCGTTATGTCTTCATGTCCAGCGTTTCAGCCTATGGGGACGGCTTGAACCATCACGAGGGTGACGCGCTGGCGCCGGACGATCATCCCAACCCTTACGTCCGGAACAAAGCTATTGCGGAGCGGTCCCTCTTCCGGCTGCACCAGCGCACCGGCTTCCCGATTGTTACCCTTCGGCCGCCCTTTGTGTACGGCCCAGGCAACCCGTTTTATAGAGAGGCCTTCTTTTGGGATCGCCTCCGTGCTGACCGCCCTTTGATTCTGCCCAGCGACGGCCACCGCCTCATGCAGTTCATTTACGTGGGCGATCTGGTGGAACTTTGCCTAAAGGTGATGGACCTTCGAAATGTGGTGGGTCACTCCTTCAACGCGGCCAATCCCCGTCCGATCACACAGCATGAGCTGGTGCTGGACCTTGCGAGAGCGGCCGGCGTGAAAACATCGGAATTGATTTCAATTCCACGCGATTTCATCTGCCGTATGGGCGGCAAGGTCAATGATGAGCACAACCTTTATTTCGGCAGTTATTATGACCTGCCTGCCATTACCCAGATCATCACAAAAGCGCAACGTATGCTTGCGTTCAAACCGATTGATTTCGAAGAAGGGTTGAAACTGACTTACCGGGCTTATCTAAAGGAAAATCATTATCCAAAGCCGGATTTCAGCTTTGAAGACCAGGTCATTCAGCGGTTCACTTCCCAGGCCGCCAACGTTCGGTTCGGCTAGCCCATTAAATCCTCGTAATATGGTCACTTTAGCGGGTGCAGGCGAGTCTTTCTAGCAGATATGAAAAGAGCAATTCTCTCCTCCGTCCTGGTTCTTGCAACCTTCGGACTACCAGCATTTGCCCAGGTTGGCCAGGATTTAAAAGCCGCTGGCCAGGATACTAAAGACGCCGCTAAGACGGGTGCACACAAAACCGCAAACGGCACGAAGAGGGCCTATCGCGCAACCAAGAGGGGCGTGAAAAAGGGCACACACAAGGTCGCCAACGCCACGCAAAGGGGTGCCGGCAAAGTTGCCGACAAGACCGCCAGTTCCACGAATCAGTAAGTTGGTTATCTCGCTTCACGGCGAACTATCTGATCAGCATAGGAGCGGGTTTACTTCGAAATAAATCCGACCTGCCTCAGGCTGAACCCGAAGCCATGGGTTCCACGCGTTTGATATGCTCCGCCTAGCTTTTCAAACGCTATCATCACAAGTGGAACCTACCTTTTCAAATGACTGATTACGATTTGGTTGTGATTGGCTCCGGCCCTGCCGGGCAGCGAGCCGCTATCCAGGGCGCGAAAAGTGGAAAAAGAGTGGCGCTCATTGAACGCCGGGAGGTGATTGGCGGCGTTTGCATCAATACGGGCACCATTCCCAGTAAAACCATGCGGGAGGCAGTCCTGCATCTTTCCGGTTTCAACTATCAAAACCTGTATGGCGTGAACTATCGCGTAAAGGAAAAGATCACAATGGCGGATCTTGCTTTTCGCGTACAACACGTCATCAAAACCGAAGTCGACGTGACCCAAGCCCAGCTATCGCGCAACGGCATTGAGGTTCTTACCGGTGTTGCCAGCTTTAAAACCCCGGATACAGTTCAGATAACCAGCTTCAAAGGTTCTAGTGAAGTTCGCGCCAACAAAGTAGTCATCTGCACGGGCACAAAACCTGCGCAATCGGAACGGGTGCCAATCAACGGCAAGACCATTGTCAATAGCGATCAGATTCTGGAAATGCAGGATCTGCCCAAGACATTAATTGTGGTGGGCGGAGGCGTCATTGGAGTGGAGTACGCCTGCATGTTCTCCACACTGGGAGTGCGCGTGACGCTGATTGAGAAGCGTCCTCGCCTGCTTGAGTTCGCCGATCAGGAAATCATTGAAGCGCTCTCGTACCATCTGCGCGATCACCGGGTCACCATGCGCCTGAATGAGGAAGTGCAAAACGTGGAAGAGAATAGTGGCTCGGTTGTCGCTTATCTGGAGAGCAACAAGAAGGTCACGGGCGATTCGCTTCTCTACTCCGTCGGCCGGCAAGGCAATGTGGACGAACTGAATCTGGCGGCTGCCGGACTTCAGGCCGATTCGCGCGGCCGAATTTCGGTGAACGAAAATTATCAGACTGTGCAGCCCAACATCTATGCGTGCGGCGACGTCATTGGCTTCCCCAGCCTTGCGTCGGTTTCCATGGAGCAAGGCCGTATTGCCGTTGCTCATGCCTTCGGCAAGCCTTTCACTTCCAATCCCAGCTACTTCCCCTTCGGTATTTACACCATTCCCGAAATCAGCTTTATCGGCAAAACCGAAGAGCAGCTCACGGATGAAGACGTTCCTTACGAAGTGGGCGTGGCATATTATCGCGAAATTGCGCGCGGGCAGATTCGCGGCGATACAACGGGCCGCCTCAAATTGATCTTCCACCGTGATACGCTCGACGTGCTTGGTGTTCATATCATTGGTGAGGGAGCATCGGAACTGCTGCACATCGGACAGGCCGTCCTCATTCTGAAAGGCAAAGTCGACTATTTCGTCAATACCGTATTTAACTATCCGACTCTGGCCGAATGCTACAAAGCGGCCGCGTTTAATGGTCTGAACAAGCTGTCTCGAAATTAGCCCGAAAGTACAAAAATGGCAAAAGGCATCGGCATCGTCGTTACGGAACGCCTTGGCGTGGGCGTCGTGGAAAACAACGCATTAGTGAACGGTCTGCGGTTTGATCCGGAAGATCAGGATGTCTCCGATTCGCTTCATGGACTGCCTGCGGAAGCTATCTTCGAAAGGCTGGCCGGACTGGTCAAGCAATTGGATCTGACCGAGCCGCCGGCGTTTGTGGGAGTAGCCCTGCCGGGCATTGTTCGCAATGGGATTGTGGAGGACTCTCCCAATCTGGTCCAATTCAAGGGCGTGAATGTCACGGAAATGATGAGCAACGCACTTGTTCCCCTGTTCGGCAAAGTGCCGGTTTACGCCTTTAACGATGCGGACGCGATGGCCGCAGGCGTAGCCGCCACGCTGAATTATCTGGACCGCCTGATCCGTGTTTGGACTCTGGGAACCGGTATCGGTTATGGCCGCTATCCTTTTCACACCGGCATCTGGGAGGCCGGCCATTCCGTGGTGACGCTCGACCCCAAAGAGACCTTCTGCGGCTGCGGCGGCAAGGGCCACCTGGAGGGGATCATGGGTTATCGCGCCATCCGCTTGCGCTTCATGGACCTGGAACCCGAAGAGGTCTTTGCTCAGGCAGAAGCGGGCGAAGCGCGCTGCGTCGATTTCGTGAAGTTATGGCATCGCGCGTTGGCGGCGGCAACGGCCACCAGCATCCATTTGGATGGTCCTGGCAAGTTCTTCATCACCGGCTTCGAATCCCGCTATCTGAATCTCACCTTGTTGAATGAGTATTTGCATGAGATGGTGAAGCTGAGTCCGTTGCAAGGCTACCAGGTAGAGGTCATTCCGGCCGGCGACAACATTGCCATCATAGGCGCCGCAGTGAACGCTTCCCAGGCCGTTGAACGTGGTTGATTGCGGCCGTATAACTTACTGATGAACCGGCGCTGGATATTTTGGCTCGCCGCCCTCGTACTTAGCTCCGTTCTTTGCCTGGCTCAGATTAGTAACATTCGGGCGCTGACTGAGTCCTCTATCCGCGCCTACCAGGCGAAGGACTACACCACGTTCCTGCAGCTTCAGAAGCAACTGTTAGTTCTCCAGCCCGGCGATGCTCGAGCCATCTACAACCTGGCTTGTGGCGAAGCGCTAAACGGCCACGCCGTAGAATCGGTGAAGCTGCTGGACAAGCTCCTGGCACTGAGAATCGACTTCAACGCCGACGCCGATTCCGATTTCACAAGCATTAAGAAATCGCCCGAGTGGGGGACCTTCAAAACCCACCTAGCGGAGTTGCGGCAACCAATTGTGCACAGCACCGTCGCATTCACGTTGCCCGATAAGGACCTGGTTCCGACGAGCGTCGCCGTAGATCCGCAAACCGGAGATACCTACATTGCCAGCGTCAGGGAGCGCAAAATTTTGAAGCGCAGCAAAGACGGCGTCCTCTCCGACTTCGCCACCCGCAAAGACGGTCTTATGGGGGTCTTTTACGTCCTGTTGGATCCCGTTCGTAAACAACTCATTGCCTCCACCGCCGCCGTGTCGTTCATGCAGGATTTCAAAAAGGAAGACGACGGCAAAGCCGGCATCTGCTTCTTTGATTTGCCTTCAGGAAAGCTGGTTCGTTCGGTCTTCCTGACGCCTGACCCGGATCGTCACCTCCTTAGCACCATGGCGGAAGACAAAGCGGGAAACGTCTTCATCGTGGACTACGCCACCGGCGGGATTTATCGTCTTCGCCGCGCCTCCAGCGAAATTGAGTTGTATATTTCGTCTGTTGAATTTCACGCACCGCAAGCACTCACGTTTTCCGCGGATGAACGAATTCTTTACGTGGCCGACTACCTGGACGGAGTCTGGGCCGTGGAAGTCTTATCGACGGATCGCCGCCATCTGGACGCAGCGCCCGATGTGTGGATGGGCGGAATTACCGGGCTGCAGCGTGTGGGGACCAGCTTTATTGCTCTTCAAACTGCCGCAAAGCCCAACCGGCTCGTGCGCATTTCACTTGACGCGAAAGCGGAACGCATCGCGTCTGTGGAAACACTGGAAAGCAATCTCGCCAGCTATGCGGGACCCGCCCTTGGGTCTATGGCTGGTGAAGATCTGCTCTACATTGCGAACAGCCAGATTGGCCTGGGCAATGCCGCGACAGGCGTGTTCGATGAAGCGCATGCGCAGCCGATCACGGTGCTGCGGCTGCCCCTGGACAGGTAAGCCGAAACTTGTCCTCAGTCGGTTCATCCAACCAGAGGTATGGAATATAGATTACTCGGCAATTCAGGATTGAAAGTGTCAGTCCTATCCTTTGGTGCGGGAACATTTGGCGGAACCACCGAGTTTTTCAAGGCCTGGGGCGATACCGATGTCAATGAGGCCAAAAGGCTTGTCGATGTTTGCCTGGAGGCGGGCGTTAATTTGTTCGACACCGCCGATATATATTCGGATGGCACCTCTGAAGAAGTTCTTGGTAAGGCGATTGAAGGCAAGCGCAACGACCTGCTGATCTCGACCAAGGCGACCTTCCGCATGGCCGGCAAGAGCGACCCAAATGCCGCTGGTTCTTCGCGCTATCATCTGATCCGGTCCATCGAGGACAGTCTGCGCAGGCTGAACACAGATCACGTCGACATTTATCACATGCACGGCTTCGATGCTCTGACGCCGCTGGAAGAGACGATGGAAGCTCTCGACACGTTGGTGAGGAGTGGCAAGGTGCGGTACATCGCAGCCTCCAATTTTTCCGGCTGGCATCTGATGAAGTCCATCGCAATCTCAGAACGCTACGGATGGGCAAGACACGTAGCGCACCAGATCTACTACTCTCTTATTGGCCGCGATTACGAAAACGAACTGATGCCGCTAGGTATCGACCAGAAAGTGGGCGCGCTGATCTGGAGCCCGCTCGGCTGGGGACGTTTGACGGGCAAGATCCGCCGCGGGCAGCCGTTACCTGAAGTCAGCCGGCTGCACAAGACTGCTGATATGGGGCCGCAGATGCCGGACGAGTATCTGTACAAAGTGGTTGACGCGATCGACGAAGTGGCGAAAGAAACCGGCAAGACCGTGCCGCAAATTGCGCTGAACTGGCTGCTGCAACGCCCCACTGTTTCGAGTCTGATTATTGGCGCGCGAAATGAAGAGCAATTGAAGCAGAACCTTGGTGCTACCGGCTGGAATCTCACGGCCGACCAGATTAAGAAACTGGACGAAGCCAGCAAACTGCCCCGACCTTATCCTTACTGGCATCAGGATGGTTTTGCGGAACGGAATCCGTTCCCGACTGCATAACCGTCCGAGATTAATGTGCTGGCGGGTGTTCGTTTCGTAATGTGACATCCGCTTCCCGGATTTTTGAGTCCCGCTCGGTATATAACTACAGAGCACATGTCCGAACTAGTTCAGTATGCTACCCAGGACGGAGTAGCCGTCATTACAATCGATAATCCGCCCGTGAATGCGTTGGGACCGGGCGTGGCGGAAGGTATTGAAGCAGGCATCCATCGCGCCGCGGCTGAGGAAAGCGTCAGCGCCGTTGTCGTTATCGGGGCGGGCGCCACTTTCATTGCCGGCGCAGATATCAATGAATTCGGCAGGATTGTTTCCGGCGAACGTCCGCGCCTCACACTCTTGCCTTTCCTGCAGGCTATTGAAGATTGCCCCAAACCCGTTGTCATGGCCCTGCACGGCACCGCTTTTGGCGGCGGCCTTGAGACCGCGATGGCCGGACATTACCGGGTGATTGGCTCCGGCGCTCTTGTCGGTCAGCCGGAAGTAAAGTTGGGCCTGATTCCCGGAGCAGGCGGGACGCAGCGTCTCCCGCGCCTCGCGGGGATTCCTAAGGCTCTTGAAATGTGTACCACTGGCGAGCCCGTCAACGCGGTTGAAGCCGTCAAAGCCGGCATCGCAGACCGCCTGATTGAAGGAGACCTCCTGATCGGCGCTATCGCTTTCGCCAAACAGGTAGCGAAGCAGCCGGTCATCAAGACGCGCGACAAAAATGAAAAGCTGAGCCAGGGGAGTCCAACGCTCTTCCAGTTCGCGCGTGAACAGGCCAGCAAAAGAGTGCGTGGGCTGCGTGCCCCATTTGCGGCCATCGATGCAGTGGAGGCCGCTACTCAACTCTCATTTGAAGCGGGTTGCGAACGCGAAGCCGAACTCTTTAATGATTGCCTTTACTCGAACGAATCGAAAGCCCTCATCCACGCTTTCTTCGGTGAGCGCACTGTCTCGAAGATCCCCGGCATTTCGAAGGACCTGAAGCCGTTGCCCATCCGCAAAGCCGCTATTGTCGGCGCCGGCACCATGGGCGCAGGCATCGCCATGACCTATGCAAACGCCGGCATCCCGGTTTGCCTGAAGGAAACGGCCCAAGAAGCGCTAGACCGCGGCATGGCTAACATTCGCAAGAATTACGAAGCCACCGTCGCTAAAGGGAGACTCACGCCGGAAGCTATGGGCCATCGCCTGGCTCTCATCACGCCGCAGCTCAGTTATGACGGCTTCGACGAGGCCGACATCATTACAGAAGCGATCTTCGAGAATCTTGCGCTAAAGCGCCAGATCTTCGCCGAACTGGATGCCGTTGCGAAGCCGGACTGCATCCTGGCCACCAACACCTCCAGCCTGGATATCGATCAGATCGCCTCCGCCACGAAGCGCCCGGAAATGGTCATTGGAACGCATTTCTTCAGCCCGGCGAACGTGATGAAGCTGCTCGAAGTGGTGCGTGGCAAGGCAACGTCTGACCCAGTCATCGTCTCGGCTATGGCGCTCGGCAAAAAGCTGGGCAAAGTGGCGGTACTCGCGGGGAACTGTTTCGGCTTTATAGGCAACCGCATGGTGGCTCAATACCTTCGTCAGGCCTATTTCCTGGTGGAAGAAGGCGCTTCGGTTGAACAGGTCAACCAAGCCCTTTATGATTTTGGAATGGCCATGGGTCCGCTCGCCATGGATGATCTGGCCGGTCTCGATATCGGCTATGCCATCCGTGCCGAAGCTTCTCATCTGGTTAAAGCCGGAGAGCGCCAGCCATTGGTTCCAGATCTTCTTTACAAGCTGGGCCGCTACGGGCAAAAGACGGGCCGAGGCTGGTCACTTTACGATGCCCAGCGGCGTCCATCGCCCGACCCCGAAGTAGCCGCGCTCATCGAAAACACCGCCGTCGAGCACGGCATCACACGCCGTTCTGTCGATGACCGGGAGATTGTGGAACGCTGCATCGGAGCGCTCGTTTCCGAGGGCAAACTGATCCTGCAAGAGGGCATTGCACTACGGCCCGTCGATATTGACATCACTTACATCTACGGCTACGGCTTTCCTGCATGGCGCGGGGGCCCTATGTTTTACGCGGGAATTGTGTAGCGGCATTTGCCCGAGTCAGGCACCTGCTATCTTCCTTACAGATCCTTATCTATATGTCGAAAATGAGTGAAGAAATCCGGCAGCAGCCGGGGGCCATTGAACGGACCATAACTGCCGAATGGGCCCATGCGCAGAAACTGCGCGAACACTTTCAACGCAATCCAGTCCGCTTCATTGTGCTGGCTGCGCGCGGTACATCAGATAACGCGGCGCAGTTCGGCCGCTATTTGCTGGAAATCTCCACCGGAATCCCCGTTTCTCTGGCCGCCCCCTCGGTCACCACGCTTTACCATTCCAAGCTCAACCTTCGGGATACGGTGGTAGTTGCCATTTCACAATCGGGCGAATCCACTGACACCAACCTGGTTTTGCAACAAGCCAAAGAGGGTGGCGCGTTTACCATCGGCATCACCAACGAAGCGGAAAGTTCGCTTGCCAAAATGGCGCACGAAACCATTCTGGTGCGCGCCGGCAAGGAGACCAGCGTTGCTGCCACCAAGACCTATACCGGTCAATTGGCGTGTTTCTACTTGCTGGCTTACGCTTTGGGTGCGCCGATTGAAGAACTGGATCTGCAGCGAATACCGGATTGGTCTTCGGCAGCGCTCCAACTCGAAGATGAAATCCGGGTGCGCGCGGAACGCTATTGCTTCATGCATCACGCCCTGTGCGTAGGGCGCGGCTTAAATTACTCAAATTCTTTTGAGTTCGCGCTGAAGCTGATGGAGACTTGCTATGTAGTGGCCGAGCGTTTCTCGTCCGCTGACCTGCTGCATGGACCCATCGCCATGGTAGGAGAGCACTTTCCCGCCTTTATATTCTGCCCATCCGGACCAACCTGGAAGTCAAGTCAGGAGTTGCTGGCGAAGCTGGATACCATTAAGGCCGTGTCGACAGTCATAACGGATCAGAGCAATGCGGCTGTGACGGAGTTAAAGCTGGAAGAAAGAAATCTTCTCACCATACCGGCGGCTATTTCCTACAGCGGCCCTCTGCCCCAGGAAGTGTACACACCGATCCCGTACATCATCCCGGCGCAGCTATTCGCGGCTCATTTGGCGGTTGTGAAGGGTTTGAATCCGGATATGCCCCGGACGCTGAGCAAAGTTACGCTGACAATCTGAAGCAGACTACTTCCGAGAGCCGCGAGTCGTGCCCTTCAAGGCTGACTGGCGTCTTTTGGTCTGCTTGCGCTTTGGCTTGCTGATACGGAAGGTACCGCTGCCCAGGTATTCAGCCTCGTAAAGATTGTCTTTCAACTTAAAGCTGGGGGAAGCGGCGTGTAAAGCTTTGGAATCGGCCATGAACTCCTAGTATATCCGACTCAAATAAACATCTCTTCGTCCGAAGTGGCGTGGTCTACCGTAGGCCGCCCGCCTCGGCTGAGGTGAGCCACTGCGGTGCGCAGGCCGGCGATGATCCCGTGTACTTCCCGAACAGGACGCAGAACGCCGCGCTGAACTACCGTGACCGTCTCTTGCACCCGGTTCATGGTGTCGTCCATCACCATTTCAGCACGATCCATCTGCACTTTGGCGCGCATGCTCGCATCGGTGAGAAGTTCGTCCACCTTCGCGAGCTGCTGCTTCGTCACGTCCAGAATGGCAACACTGGACGCTCCAATAACGGCTATGTTCTTCTCGGCACGGTCGACAGTTCGCCGGGACGTTCCAATGATTCCCTGGATGTCCGGCCAGGCGGCCATCACTTTCGCTTGCATCGAGCGGGCTATAACCACAAGACCGACGAAAGCAATTGCTTGCGCCACCATAGCCACGGCGGTGAGTGCAACGAAAACTGTCAGAAGAGTAAGAAGTAAATGGTCGTCCATTGGAGCGTCAGTTCCAAAATTTCATTCTAGCTAGAAGTTAAATGCTATCCGTGCTTTCACGAACACTGCTGGCTGCTGACGAAGCGGCCGATTTTACATCGGAGAGTGCGTCGCGATAGGCCTGTTTACCCGCATCGACAGCCGCCGCCAAGGTATCTTTGTGCTTGGAAACCGTGGTGCGGCCTTTGTCATACAGGTCCGAAGCCGATTGCTTCAAATCCTCGGTCCGGCTTTTCACGAATTCCGATGAATCCTGTGCGCGGGCACGTAAATAATCCGCACTGTCGCCAGCCTTATCCGCCAGCAATTGACGCGTTTCCTCGCCTGATCGCGGAGCCCATAGAATTCCAGCAGCCACCCCGATTCCTAAGCCCAACAAGAAGTACCCGAACCCACTGCGTTCCTCCATACAATCTATCTCCTTTTTCTATTTAGATGCGACCAACGCAAAGCTACAACCTGTAGAGCATGGTACAGTACCAAAAGTTTCAAAGCGATGGCCCCTCGCAAACAAAGCAAGCTCGACCCAACAGGGCTGTGGGATTACGCACTTCGAATCCTGGCCCGTAAGGCATATTCGGCAGGCGAAATCAAAGAAAAGCTGACCCTGCGCGCCACCTCAACCTCTGATGTGCCAGACGTCCTGGCAAAGCTCCGCGAGTACGGTTTTGCCGACGACGAGAAGTTTTCGGAAGCCTTCGCCCAGTCACGCTTGCGTAACGAAGGATTCGGACGTTCCCGGGTAATGCGGGATCTGCGAACTAAGCGGGTGGCGCCCAAAGTAGCCGAACAGGCCATTGAGAAAGCATTTGCCGGCACGTCGGAAGCCGAACTGATTGATAACTTCCTGAGTCGCAAATACCGGAGCAAAGATCTCACGGTGTTTCTAAAAGAAGAAAAAAATCTGGCGTCGGCCTATCGCAAATTGCGGGTGGCCGGATTTACCAGCAACGCGGCGCTGGCCGCCTTGAAGCGGCACGCGAAACGTGCCGCTGACTGGGAACTGCCTGATGACTCAATCGAAGAGCAAAGCGCCGAAGAGCAAGCGCCCGAAGGTCTTCCATAGAAGATCAATTCAACGACTAGAACTTGACGGCCGGAACCTGCTTCTCAGCTTCAGTGGTCTTGAAGTAAGCGTCGTCCTTATGGAAGCCGAAAACGGAGGCGGCGATGTTCTTCGGGAACAACTCCACATCCGTGTTGTACTTCTTAATGGATTCGTTGTAATCACGACGGCTGACCGCAATGCGGTTCTCCGTACCGGCCAGTTCGTCCTGCAATCGCATGAAGTTCTCGTTTGACTTCAGGTTGGGATAGTTCTCCTGCAAAACTAATAGCCGCCCTAAAGCATTACCCAGCTGCCCGTTGGCTGCAATCTCGCCCTGCTTCGTCTGCGCGCCCAGCAGGGCCGCGCGCGCGCTGGTCACCTCGCCAATCACAGCTTGCTCCTGTTTGGCATAACCCTTCACTGTCTCGACCAGGTTTGGAATCAAATCGGCGCGCCGCTTCATGTCGTTATCCACCTGGGCCCATCTGCCGTCGATATCGTTCTTTTCAACGACCAATTCATTGCGCTCACCCATCAACTGGCCGCCAATCACCAACCCGACGACTACTATCACCACTAGAACTAGTAATCCACCCTTCATTCTTTTCCTCCTGGTCCTTCTATTTTTACGTCGTTGCCCAGCCCATCCACAAAGGTGACAATTGCGCCGGTTTCCCGCAAATAATCGTCCAGCAATGCAATAGCGTCACCCGAATGCTTTTTGCCCGCTTCGCGCAATTCCAGAAGCTGGAGACTGGCTCGCATAGGCGTTCCGGTCGCGTCAGCCAGCGCCGCAAGAACTTCCTGTTTCTTCCACTTTGGCGGCCGATCGCTCAACATGAGCGCGTGCCGGCCCAAAGCGCAGAAGGTAGAGATGGAATCCGACATCAGCTTGACTAACCGTTCCGGCTGGCCAAAGAGCTCAACCGACTTCTGCCGCAGGCGCAATTGCTTGCTGCGAAGTTCGCGTTCCACCAAAGCGCGGTAGTAAGTGAAATCAATCTGCATGTCGGCCACGATGTCCCGGCCCAGCAGAACCTTGCGTCGCTCCTGGATATCGTGGAATTCAATCGGGAAGCAATCGGTGGAATGCAGCACCTCGTTTTCAGTCAGCAAAACAGGCGGCACATTTCCCTGCTTCGTCCACCACTGAAAAACCGGCTCCGCGCGCCTGATTTCACTGGACGTAATAGCCGGAAGAACACAGAGGATGTTCAGATCTGAGGCGCGCTCCTGCCAGTCGCCGGCAGCGCCAGAGCCGTAAAGAACAACCGAAACGATGCGGTCGCCGAAAGCCACCTTCAATCGGTCTACCAGTCCTTCAAGCTGCTTTTCCATGACCACGTCTTTCTGCCGGCCTTACCAGTCGCTGCTGGCCCCGCCGCCTCCAAAATCGCCACCGCCAAAGCCACCGAAGCCTCCGCCGCCACCAGAGTCTCCCCCGCCGAATCCGCCGCCTCCCCAACCACCGCCGCGGCCGCCGCGCCCGCTATTCAGTAGGGAACTGAGCAGGAATCCGGTCAAAAAACCGCCCCCGCCGCCGCGATAGCCACCTCCGCCACCTCTTCGAAACAGGTTAAGCAAAAAGATAATGACAATCACGCCAATGAAGATTTCCCGGATGCCGAAATGCGCCCGTCCACGCAGTGGGGCTTCACGTTCCACGGTGCGGGGCGGCAGGCCATCCCCCTCATTGAACGCCACACCCTTGCCTTGCGCAATCTCAGCCGCCATCTCACGGGCCCCTTCAAGCAGGGCCGCCCCATAACTGGCGGCGCGCAAGTCAGGACGCATGGAGCGTAGCGTCGAACCCGCGAATCCATCCGTGATGTAGGGCTCCACTCCCCGGCCCACTTCAATACGGCTCTTGTGATCCTTGACCGCCAGCAACAACAGAACGCCCGAATTGTCTTTTTTCGAACCAACACCCCACTCGCGCGCCAGGTCTAGAGTGAAATTCTCAATGGGGGTGTCACCGATGGTGTCGATGGTGACAAGCGCCAGTTGAACTCCCAACTGTTCTTCCACGCGCGTACAGAACTGTTCGAGCCGAAGCTGATCCTCGGGATTGACTACATGCGCCAGATCACTGACGTAGCCTGTGGGCTTCGGCAACGACTTGACGTCCACGTCGGCATACAGGCGAAGAGTCGCGGCTAAAAAGATTGCGGGCAGCAACATCGCCCCGCGCCGCCGGAAAATGGTCAACCTTTCGGTCATGGAAAGACTGAGCTTAGCAGCCCGGTCACTTATAGGTACGTTGCCCAGGCAGGGAATGTTCAAACGGAGCTGGCCTTCAGCGCGTTAAGCCGGTCCAGCTTTCTCAGTCCCGGGAACATTAACGTCCAGATCACCACCACCAGAACAGTGCCGGCTCCGCCCAGAATGGTGGCCGGTACGGCGCCGAACCACTGCGCCGTCAATCCTGATTCAAACTGTCCCACTTCGTTTGAGGCTCCAATAAAGACCATATTTACCGCGCTCACCCGGCCGCGCATTTCATCCGGCGTACTGAGCTGGATCATGGTAGAGCGGACGATCACACTAATGGTGTCGGATGCGCCAATCAGAAACAGCATGATCAGCGAAACCACCACCGATTTTGAGAATCCGAAGGCGACCGTAAACACGCCGAACGCTGCCACGCACCACAACATGGCCACTCCCGCTTTGCGGTTCAGCGGCCAGCGCGCCAGCGCGAGGCTGGTGAGCACTGCGCCAATTCCCGGCGCTGCTCGCAGCACGCCCAGCCCGGTTGCTCCTATATGCAGTATTTCGCGCGCATACACCGGCAGCAAAGCCACCGCGCCACCTAAAAGGACGGCAAACAAATCCAGCGAAGTAGCTCCCAAAATCAGTTTGGTTCTCCAGATGTATTTCAGACCCTCCAGCACCACTCCGGAAGTCCGGTTCATGGTTGCCCGCGCCTGCGGAATGACGGTGAGAAAGCCGAACGCCGCAAAAGAGATGGTGTAGGCAGCTACGCAGCAAACGTAGACGGGTACCGGACTGCCGGTAAGGCCATAGAGAATTCCGCCGATCATCGGGCCGGCGATGGTGGCCGTCTGGAAGGTGGACGAGTTCCAAGCTACCGCTGCCTGGAAGACCTCACGCGGCAACAACAAGGGGAGGAACGCCTGGCTGGCCGGCGCATTGAAGGCCCGCACCGTGCCGTTCAGCAGCAGCACTGCGTAGAGAGGGTAGGGATTGGTGACGTGCCGGAGCGTGAAGAAAAGCAGAAGCAGAGAGCAAAGCGCGAACCCGGCTGAGCAGGCCCTGACAATTCGCTCGCGGGGAACGTGATCCGCCACCGTTCCTGTGAGCAGAAAAAGACAAATCCCGGGCAAAAACTGCGCCAGGCCCACAAAACCAAGATCAAGGGCCCGGTGGGTCAACTCGTAAATCTGCCATCCCACGGCAACTGACTGCATTTCGGAAGAAAACGTAGTGAGAAAACGCGCCGCCAGGTAAAAACGGAAATTAGGGTAGTGAAATGGGGCGCGCGCTGGAGGTTCGGGTGTATCACTCATGCGAGAAGGGTAGGAGCGCGTCTGAGGTCAGTTTGGCACATCCCAAATCGCCTCCTCCCCGCAGGCATTTTCAAGAGGAAGCCTCAAACAGTCGCGACTTGCGTCTGCTTATCGCCCAGAAAATGGGTCCAACGGTATTCGCGATCTACAGCAGGCTTCAACGCCCGCTCAATCGCCAGATCCGCCACACTATCTACCAGCCATTCGAAATTTTCGTCGCCAATGTAATAAGCGGCCGCTTCCGGTGAAGGGTTCAGAAAGTCAATGGCATAAGGCACGCCATTCTCAACCGCAAACTCAACTGAGTTCAGGTCATATCCTAGGGCCCGGCAAATGGTGAGCGCATCCTGCACCATGCGCTGTTCCAGCTCCTTTGAGGTAACAACGGTGTGCTTTGCATACCGCTGATCGTGCGGCAGTGAAGGATCGTACTTGATGATTCGAACGTCTTTCTGGCCTACTACATAGCAGCGGTAGTATTCTTCCACATTCACCTGCGCCTGCAGCATCATGCAGAGTGTGCCGGATTCGTCGTAAGCCCGGAAAAACTCATCCGCCGATTGAACATTCGACACGTTCTTCCAGCCGCCGCCGTTAAACGGCTTCAAAAACGCTGGAAACCCGACGTAATTAAACACTTCATCCCAATTCAGCGGATAAATCAGGTTCCGGAGGGTCTGTCCTGTGGTCCCCGCCGGTAGAGACTTCTGCGGCAGAATCATCGTTTTGGGAATCGCAACACCCAGCTTCGAAGCCAGGGCATAGTTAAAAAAACGATCGTCCGCACTCCACCAGAAGGGATTGTTAATAATGACGGTGCCGCCCAGCGCCGCATTCTTCAGGTACGCGCGATAGAACTGGATATCATGCGACACCCGGTCAATAATCACCTGGTAAGGACACGCCTCCGCCATCTGGACCGCACCGATCTTCATATGTTCGGCCACGACGCCGGTTCGATTCTTGCTGTTGATACGGTCCACCAGAGCGGTGGGAAATGTGTTTTCCATGCCGTAAAGAATTCCGACCTTCTGCATCGAATCACCTCTCTGAACTTCAGCGCATCGGGCGCTTAGAACAGATTTAATCACAGTGAGTAAATGCGTTTGCGCGCTAGACTGAACGGGCTGGCATGCCACTGAATCTTTCTCGCAGGTTCCAAGCCTTAGCGCCCCAGGCACTCGGCAAACGTTCTTCCTTCGGGCTGGCCGACATCGCCATCAGTCTAGGCATTCTCGCCTTGCTCTATGTCGTCTCACGCGCCGGAGCGCAAGCCTTTGTCAGGTTCAGTCCACCGGACGTCATCCCCGTCATCAACCTGAGCCCCTGGAACCTTCCCAACTATGCGGTCCGTTCCACGCTTCGCATGTTCATTGCCTTGGCCCTGTCCACGGTTTTTACCTTTATATATGCCTACTCTGCCGCCCGCAGCCCCCGCGCGGAACGCGTGCTCATTCCCATGCTCGACATTCTGCAGTCCATCCCGGTTCTCGGCTTCCTGTCGGTAACGGTAACTGCGTTCATTGCTCTTTTCCGCGGCAGTCTGCTGGGCCTGGAGGCGGCGTCCATCTTCGCCATCTTTACCGGGCAGGCTTGGAACATGACTTTTTCTCTTTACCAGTCTCTCCGCTCGATACCGAAAGAGCTGGATGAGATGGCAACACTCTATCGCCTGTCGAAATGGGAGCGCTTTACACGCCTGGAGCTGCCGGTTTCCGCGATCGGACTGATCTGGAACGGCATGATGAGCTTCGGAGGCGGCTGGTTCTTTCTCGCGGCGAGCGAGGCCATTAGCGTATTGAACCATCAGTACACGCTTCCCGGCATTGGCTCTTACGTGGCGGCGGCCGTCGCCGCTAAGGATCTGCACGCGCTCGCGTGGGCGATTGCCACTATGATCGCCCTCATCCTCCTAATCGACCAGTTCTTCTGGAAACCGCTGGTCACCATCGCCGAGCGCTACAAACTGGAACTCAGCGCGGGCGAGGAGCGGCACAACTGGCTGGTAGATCTTTGGCGCTCCGCCAGTTTTCCCCGTTATGCAGAACGTCTTGTCCAACCCGCTTTTCGCTGGCTGGACCGCGCCTTGTCGCGCTTAACGGCAGTGCCCTTCGAGGTGCGGGCGAAGAAACCATCCAAGGCCGCGGATTTGATTTACAGCCTTTGTCTAGGCCTCATCAGTGCGTGTCTCGCTTTCGCCGCTATTCGTTTCATACTGACTGAAGTAGGGCTAAGCGAAGTGAAGCGCGCCGCATTTCTTGGTGTGTTGACAGCCGCTCGAGTCCTTGCCTTGATCATCTTCAGCACCCTGGTCTGGACACCCGTGGGAGTCGCCATTGGCTTCAGTCCTAAGCTCGCTCGCATCACCCAACCGCTCGTCCAGATTCTGGCTTCGTTCCCGGCGAATTTTCTTTTTCCGTTCGCAACTCTCATTTTTATTAAGGTGGGGCTGAGCCTGAATTGGGGCAGCATGGCGCTGATGGCCTTGGGCGCTCAGTGGTATCTGCTCTTCAACGTAATAGGCGGCGCGCAGGCCATCCCGAACGACTTGCGGGAAATGGCTCTCAGTGTTGGCTTGAAACGAACTCGCGCTTGGCGAGCGTTGATCGGTCCAGGCATTTTTGGTGCTTGGGTGACAGGCGCCATCACCGCTTCCGGAGGCGCGTGGAACGCCAGCATCGTCTCGGAACTGGTCTCCTGGGGCCATACAACTCTGCGGGCCGATGGACTGGGCGCCTATATCGCCGAAGCCACCGGCAAAGGCGACTGGCCTCGCATTGTCCTCGGCGTGGCCTTAATGAGTGCCTTCGTCGTCGGCTTGAACCGCCTCATCTGGCGGCCTCTTTATGACTTGGCTGAGAACAAATTCACACTAGGCTAAACCGAATGGAAAACCCAATCAGCTTACTCGCCGCCGATGGCGTTGCCAAGACCTTTCCCGTACCCGCCGGGGGCGAACACACGGTCCTCGAAGAGGTTTCCCTCAACATCACAGAAGGTGAAGTGGTTGCCTTGCTGGGACGCAGCGGTTCCGGCAAAAGCACCCTGCTGCGCATTCTCGCCGGCTTGGTTCAGCCCAGCAGTGGGCGCGTTTTGGTGAGAGACACGCCCTTACAGGGTCCAAACCTGGCTGTGGCCATGGTCTTTCAAAGCTTTGCGCTGCTGCCCTGGCTGACGGTTCAGGAGAACGCCGAGCTCGGCTTGTTTGCCCGTGGCGTGCCCAAAGCAGAGTGTGAAAAAGAAGCCACCGTGGCGCTCAGTATGGTCGGGCTGGAGGGGTTTGAAGGCGCCTATCCAAAGGAACTGTCCGGCGGCATGCGCCAGCGGGTCGGCTTCGCTCGCGCCTTTGTCATGAAGCCCGATGTCCTGATGATGGATGAACCATTCAGCGCACTGGATGTTCTGACCGCCGAAAACCTCCGCGGCGAAATCAGCGATTTGTGGGAGCGCGGCCAGTTCCCCTCTAAAAGCATCTTGATTGTCACTCACAACATTGACGAAGCCGTGCTGCTGGCCGACCGTGTAGTGGTGCTCGGAGCCAATCCGGGGTGTATTCGAGGTGAAGTAAAAGTGGACATCCCCAGGCCTCGCGACAAGAAAGGCGCGCGTTTTGTCGCCCTGGTCGATTACATCTATACAGTTATGACGAATCCCACCGCTCCAGTGGGCGAGCTGCCATCCGCCGAAAAGCCAAACCGATTCCCCATGCTGCCGCACTCTCGCGTCGGCGGCATCAGCGGCCTGCTCGAGATCATCAATGACCGCGGCGGCCGTGAGGATCTTCCCCAACTCGCCGAGAGCCTCCGCCTGGAAGTGGACGACCTTCTACCCGCCGTTGACGCTTCCGTTCTGCTCGGATTCGCCGCTGTCTCCCAGGGCGACGTCACCATCCTGGACGCCGGTAAAGAGTTCGCCACGGCGGGCGTTCATCGCAGCCACGAGATCTTCAAGGAGCAATTGCTCAGGAACATACCGTTTGTGACGACCGTGATTGAAGCTCTTGACCAGAAGCGCGACGGCCGCATCAGCAAGGATTTCCTGCTCGACATTTTGGATGAGCACTTCTCTGCTTCGGAAGCCGAACGGCAGTTCGAAACGCTGGTGGAGTGGGGCCGTTACGCCCAGCTATTCGAATATGATTCAAACGAAGAACGTCTATACAAAGCAGAAGAGGAAGTGAACCCGGAACTGACAGAGCCCAAGAAGTAAGCGCGCTAGATCATGAAATCGACTTCCACCGCCTCAATCAGCGGCGTCAGCCAGCTCAACAAGGCCTGATGAACCGGATGCGGCCCGTACTGATCCAGCGACTCTCGGTCTTCAAACTTCATGACCCCGCCCAGCTCATAACCTTTTCCGCGAGGCGAGAAGTTCTTGCCCACCCATGTTTCCAATAAACCGGGAATCTGGCCCTGCAAAGCTCGGATGGCCAAGGCCGCTTTCCCTTTTTGCTCCTCCGTCACGTTCGGCTGCCAGCGAAAGGCGAATACATGAATGCACATCCTCTTAATTTAACCGGTGCCGCCTGCGACCCCCTAAGCCTACATGCTCGAGATATCAGCAAATCTTAGTGAAGCCAACTAAGCAAAACAACTGCCAATATCTTTTTATCCACAGAATCAACAACATACAAAATACTCTTGTCACTCTCTTGCTGAGTGTGCTAAAACTGTCCTGGGTGACCGGATTTTAATTCGATCAACAAAAATCCCAAATTTAAGATTTCGGTAATAGGTTTACTGGAGGTTTAGTATGGATATTCGTCCGCTTCACGACCGCGTCGTGGTTAAGCGAATTGAAGAGACCGAGAGCATGCAGGGCGGTCTGTATATTCCTGATTCAGCAAAAGAAAAGCCTCAGCAAGGTGAAGTTGTGGCCGTGGGTAATGGCAAGCGTGATGACAGCGGGAAAGTGAACGCCTTGGATGTCAAGGTGGGCGACCGCATTCTGTTCGGAAAGTATTCCGGCAGCGACATCAAGCTGGGTGGCAACGAGTATTTGATCATGCGCGAGGACGAGATCCTTGGCGTATTGAATGGCAAGCATTAATCCGAGAGGACTAGAGAACAATGGCAGCAAAACAGATTGTTTATAGCGAAAATTCCCGCCAGGCGATCCTGCGCGGCGTGAATCAGCTGGCCGATGCGGTGAAAGTCACCCTCGGACCCAAGGGCCGCAATGTGGTTCTTGAAAAGAAATTCGGCGGCCCGACCATCACCAAAGACGGTGTGACGGTTGCCAAAGAAGTGGAACTCAAAGACCCGCTGGAAAACATGGGCGCTCAGATGGTCCGCGAAGTCGCTTCGAAGACCTCTGACATCGCTGGCGACGGTACCACCACCGCCACCATCCTGGCCCAGGCGATTTTCCGCGATGGCGTCAAGTCAGTGGCTGCCGGTGCAAACCCGATGGCTCTGAAGCGCGGCATTGAAAAGGCCGTGGCCGCAGTGGTTGAAGAAGTGAAGAAGTTCTCCAAGCCTGTTTCGGGCGACGCGATTGCTCAGGTTGGCACCATTTCAGCCAACGGCGACGCCGAAATCGGCAACACCATTGCCGATGCCATGAAGAAGGTTGGCAAGGACGGCGTCATCACGGTTGAAGAATCCAAGACCATGGTGACCGAGTTGCAGACCGTTGACGGTATGCAGTTTGACCGCGGCTATCTCTCACCCTACTTCGTCAGCGATCCCGATCGCATGGAAGCGGTGTTGGAAGATCCTTACATCCTGATCCATGAAAAGAAGATCAGCAACATGAAGGACTTGCTGCCGCTGCTCGAGCAGATTGCCCGTTCCGGCAAGCCGCTCCTGATCATCGCGGAAGAAGTGGAAGGCGAAGCGCTGGCCACTCTCGTGGTGAACAAGCTGCGTGGCACCCTGAACGCCGCTGCCGTGAAGGCTCCTGGCTTCGGTGATCGCCGCAAGGCCATGTTGGACGATATCGCGATCCTGACCGGCGGCAAGTCGATCATGGAAGAAACCGGTATCAAGCTGGAAGGCGTTCGCCTCGAAGATCTGGGCCGTGCAAAGCGCGTCACCATCGACAAGGACAACACCACCATCGTTGACGGCGCTGGCACCCAGAAGGCAATCGAAGGCCGCATCAAGCAGCTCCGCGCTCAGATTGAAGAGACCACTTCAGACTACGATCGCGAAAAGCTGCAGGAGCGCTTGGCCAAGCTTGCTGGCGGCGTTGCGGTGATCAAGGTTGGCGCTGCCACCGAGACCGAAATGAAGGAAAAGAAGGCCCGCGTCGAAGACGCGCTGCACGCCACCCGTGCGGCCGTTGAAGAGGGCATCGTTCCTGGCGGCGGCGTGGCTCTGCTGCGCGCTGGCAAAGTGCTGGCAAATCTGAAGGCTGAAGGCGACGAGCAGATCGGCATCGACATCATCCGCAAAGCAACCGAAGAGCCGCTGCGCCAGATCTCTGGCAACGCCGGTTACGAAGGCGCCATCGTGATTGAGAAGGTCCGCTCGAACGAGTCCCCCAACTTCGGATTCAACGCTCAGACTGGCAACTACGAAGATCTGGTCCAGTCCGGCGTCATCGATCCGACCAAGGTGACCCGCTCCGCTCTGCAGCATGCCGCTTCCATCAGCGCTCTGATGCTGACCACCGAAGCCATGATCTGCGAAATCCCCGAGAAGAAGGCTCCTGCCGGCCCGCCCGCCGGTCACGGACCCGACATGGATTACTAATCCTCTCCCTTTTCAAAAGGAATGGCCCGCTGTGCGAAAGCATGGCGGGCCTTTTTTTTCAAGCTACAAGCAATCCCCAAAACAAAGAAGAGCCCGCACTACCGAAGCAGAGCGGGCCGATTGAAGAAAGCTCCTAAGAAGCCGCGGCGTTTCGCATCGTCGGCTGGGACCGAAGCTGCGCCTCAGCCTTGTGCCAATCCTCTTCATGCGAGCCATGCGGCGATCCGCGTTCAATCCAAAGTTGGTACGCGAGCGCCGCCACCTCTTCGCGGGATGGTTCCGGCTGGCTGGAGATTGCTCCATTTACGTTGGCTGCCGAAAAAGATGGATTGGGATTGTCCCGCGATTGCAAAGATTCAATTCTCTGCCGCGGCATCGCTGATATCTTGCTACCAGTCTCTGCTGGACTAACTGGTGCGTCACTTACGTTAGAACTGCTCTTTTTTGTGTCGAGTGTTTTAGTATCCAACATGGATCAGTGGTCGACCTCCGAACGGTTAGACCACTGTCCATGACTAACTTTGTTACTCGAAACTTTGCGGGAATTGCTTGGCTTTTGCGGGATTTGCCTAGTTCAGGTATTGCACGTGGGCATAAGTCCCAAGGCGCGTGTTGTAAGCCAAATACCAACCCGGATGGTCTGGATCGGCGTAGATCACAATCTGATCGTCATTCCAGTCCCAACCGTTGACGTAAGGAACGTCGTAAGGCGCGACACTGAAGTACCAGCCATTAAAGCCAAACCTTTCCGGACCGCCTCCATGCAAGTGCCACACGTGATCGCGACCCATGTCATTGTCTGGGAAACGGCCATGATCGCCGCGGTCATCCATGCGGTAGTGCGGGTCGTCGCGCCCCGTGTCATGTCCTATCCACCGGCCGTCGTCATGCACGTGAGGAGCGTCGGGATGGCCTTGCGAATCGCGGAAACGCTGGTCGTCCCGCCCTCTGCCTTCGTCCCCTCTGCCCTGATTGTGGTCCCGCTGGTCCTGGTTTCCACGCTGGTCCTGACGCACCTGCGGTGCGGGTTGGGGATGCGCTGTAGGGCCTCGGTCCGGAATATAACCTCCACCTACGTGTCCATGGTCCCCGTGGTCATCGTGATGATCGTCATGCTGGGCTAAAAGCATGTGTGAATTGAGCGCCACAAAAAGTAAGCTGACGCCTAAAGGCCCAAGAAGTTTTTTCATAATTTCACTTCCTTTCACTTATAGAGATGCCGGTTCGTCGATTAGCAGTAACTACTTAAATTCACCAGAAACGATTAAAGGTTTTTCAGCCCGGCTCATTCGCCCTCCGCATCTGCTCAGAAAATGCCCTTAATCGCTATCACTGATATCCTGAAAACTGGCGAGGTCTCACGGATTTGTCCAGAATTTCAGCGGCTTTCAGCAGTTTCTTTTCTATTCTCTTCTCCGGTATTCTGCCTGAGCCCGTAGCTACTGAATTCGGCTATGTCAAACCCAAGTTGGAGCCGCCCGCGCCCGTTGAGCCTCCCGTCAAGGTGAGCGATGGAGCTTTGCAGATGCTCCAAATCCTGCAGCGCGATTCCCGGCTTATCGATTTCCTGATGGAGGATATCCAAGGCTATGCGGACGATCAAGTAGGCGCTGCCGTACGCTCGATCCATTCCGATTGCCGCGCCGCTCTCACCCGTCATTTCACGCTCGCTCCGGTGATCGATGGCGTCGAAGGCACGAATCAAAAGCTCGATGCGAGCAAGCCGCCCGACCCCAACCGCATTAAGCTCATCGGCAATGTTCCTGCCAGCGGCAAAGTCGGCGCGGGAATGCTTCGTCATCGCGGCTGGATGGTCTCCTCTCTGAATCTGCCGCCGTTGGGCAAACAGGATCCGGCAATTCTAGCGCCCGCCGAATTGGAAGTGGAATAACAACGCCCGCATGCCGCAATTCATCATCGGTATCGATCTTGGCACGACAAATAGCGCGCTTGCCTACGTAGACACGGCCGCCGAAAGCGGCGTCCAAATCTTCCCCGTTGCGCAATTGCTGAATCCAAATGAAGTAGCGCGGGAAAGCTTGTTGCCGTCGTCGCTCTACGTTCCCGGTCCGAGCGAATTTGTAGAAGGCGCGCTGGCGCTGCCCTGGGATGCAAATCCGAAGTACATCACCGGACAGCTTGCCCGTGCGCGCGGCGTGGAGAATGCCGGCCGGCTTGTCTCGTCTGCCAAGTCATGGTTATCGCATCAAACCGCGGATCCCACTCAGCCGCTGCTGCCGCTGACGGCGCCTGACGGAGTCGAAAAGCTCTCGCCTTTAGAAGCTTCGCGCCAATATTTGGAACATCTGCGCCAGGCGTGGGACGCGGAACATCCTGAGGCAAAGCTCACTGATCAGAGCGTCTTGATTACTGTCCCCGCTTCCTTTGATGCCGCTGCCCGCGATCTCACTCAGCGCGCCGCGCAACTGGCCGGCTTTCGCGAAGTCACCATCATTGAAGAGCCGCAAGCCGCGTTCTACGCCTGGCTGGAGCGAAACGCCAACTGGCGCGAGCAGGTGAAACCGGGCGATTTGATTCTGGTAGTGGACATTGGCGGCGGCACCACCGATTTCACGCTCATCGCCGTAACGGAGAGCGCCGGCGAGTTGCAACTGGAGCGCATTGCCGTGGGTGACCATCTGCTGCTGGGCGGCGACAATATGGACTTGGCCGTAGCGCGCCTGGCTGAGCAGCAGTTCTCAGCGCAAGGCCATAAGCTGGACACCAAGCAGTTTCATTCCCTCTGGCAGCAATGCCGGACTGCGAAGGAAACGCTCTTGTCCGACGCTACCGAAACTCCTGAAACGCGGCCGCTCACCATACTGGGCCGTGGCAGCGGGCTGATTGCCGGAACTATCCGTGGAGCCATTTCGCGCCAGGAGGTTCGCAATCTGTTGCTGGAAGGCTTCTTCCCCGTCGTAGACTCCAATGCCACGCCGCAACGTCAGCGTAGAATCGCGCTGGCCGAGTCCGGGCTGAACTACGCGTCTGATGCGGCGGTCACTAAGCATTTGGCGCAGTTCTTACGCCAGGCCGGTTCAGAAGGTGCACCCGCGCGGCCGACACACCTCTTGCTGAATGGCGGCGTGCTCCAGGCAACCTCCCTTGAACACCGGCTTTTCGAAGTCCTGAATCAATGGCTGGCGGAAGCCGGCGCGCCTCCCTTGACAGAGCTGCGCAATGAGACCAAACAGGCTGACCTTATGCACGCTGTGGCGCACGGGGCAGCTTATTACGGCCTGGCCAGAACCGGCAAAGGCGTGCGGATTCGCGGCGGCGTCCCGCGCACTTATTATGTCGGCATTGAAACGTCGCTGCCCGCCATTCCGGGCATGCCCGCGCCCATGAAAGCGTTGACGGTGGTTCCATTTGGCTTAGAAGAGGGTTCGCGGGTACCTTTGCCTGCCCGCAAGTTCGCGCTAGTGGTGGGTGAGCCGGCGGAGTTCCGCTTCTTCTCCTCCCTCACACGCAAACACGACGAAGCAGGCACCCTGATCGATGAAGTGGACGACAACTTCGAAGAGCTCGCACCAGTCGAAGTCTTTCTTCCCGGCTCCGGCGACTCAAGCCGCGAACAGGTTGTCCCCGTCACACTGGAAACCTATGTCACCGAAACCGGCATGCTGGAACTCTGGTGTGTGGCTTCGGACGATAGGCGCTGGAAAATTGAGTTTAATGTTCGCGAGCGTCAGGCCGCATGAACATTGGCATTGACTTAGGCACCACTAACTCAGCCCTTGCCTACATTGATCCCGCGGAAGCCGCCGAGGCTGATTTCCCGCCCATTCACGTCCTCAGCATTGAGCAACAAGTTGACGCCACGCGCAAAGCCGCGCTTCGCACCCTGCCATCATTCCTGTACGTCAGCGATCCTCCCATTGTCGGCGCTTATGCGCGAGATCAAGGCGCGCTCCTGCCCACCAAGACCGTTCATTCCGCCAAGTCCTGGCTATCGAATTCGGAAGCGGACCGAACCGCAAAAATACTGCCCTGGGATTCGCAGGAAGAAGGCCGAATTCTTTCCCCGGTGGAGGCCTCCTCCCGCTATCTGGCCCACTTGCGAGCCGAATGGGAGCGTACACACGGCACTTCCATCAATGACCATTCTGTTGTCCTGACCGTTCCCGCCAGCTTTGACGAAGAAGCGCGTGAACTGACCGTACAAGCCGCGCATGACGCAGGCATTGAGAATGTAACCTTGCTGGAAGAGCCCGCCGCCGCCTTCTACGCGTGGATCGCGGGACATCTGTCGCGTTCGAATAAGGATCTTCACGACGGACAAACCGTTCTGGTCTGCGATGTCGGCGGCGGCACCAGTGATTTCACGCTGGTTCGCGTCAATCGAACCGGTGATCGGGTCGAATTCACTCGCACGAACGTAGGCCGTCATCTGCTTCTGGGTGGCGACAATCTGGATCTGACTCTCTCGTGGCTCGCTGAATCAAAGCTCGGCAAAACACTTCCCTTGCGACAGCGCAGCGGTTTACGCAGGCAATGCTCTGCCGCTAAAGAGATACTGCTCTCGCCGGGAGGCCCGGAAAGCATCGACGTAACGGTAGCCGGCGCAGGTTCGTCGCTCATTGGCGGCACCCTGAAAGCCACCATCACGCGTGAGGAAGTCCTGGAACTGTCGTTAGGCGGCTTTCTTCCTACTTGCGAGTTGAATGAAAAGCCGCAGCAGGAAAAACAAAGCGTCTTTCGCGAGCTCGGTCTTCCTTACGTTTCAGACCCCGCCATCACGCGGCACCTGGCCGAGTTTTTAAGTTCCACTCCGGCTGCGCAGACTGGCGTAGATGCGGTTCTATTCAACGGCGGCTTTTTCATTCCAACCGTCTTTCGCGACCGCGTGCGAGATGTCCTGCAGCATTGGTTCGGACGAGCGCCTTTGCTCTTCGAAAACCAGGATCTGGATCTGGCGGTAGCCATCGGAGCGGCTTATTACTCTTACGTGCGCGCTTCAGGCAGCGGCGTTCTGGTTCGCGGTGGACTGCCCCGCGCTTACTTCCTGGGCTTGCAGGACACCGGCACATCCGCCATAAAGACTGTATGCCTTGTCCCGCGCGGCACGGAAGAAGGGGGCGAAATCAAACTCGCCGAACCCCAGCTCGAGTTGGTCGCCAACACGCCCGTCGCTTTCCGCCTGTACAGTTCCCTAAGCCGCACCGAAGACAAAGCCGGCGATATCGTTTCCTTTAACAGCACGGACGACCTGCTGGACCCTTCCTCCGACCCGCGGCTGCATATGCCGCTGCAAGCGGTGATTCGCTTCGGCAAAGGCGGCGAACGCAACGTGCCCGTCACCCTTGGCGCGCGTCTCAGCGAAGTGGGGACCCTGGAAACCTGGGCGGAATCGAAAGTAAGTGATCACCGCTGGCGCTTGCAATTCCAACTGCGCAAGAATGCCGTTGCGCCCCAGGCTTCCGCCGGCGTATCGGCAGTTCGCTCCAGCGCGGTCATCAGCCCGGAATCGCAAGCGGCCGCTGAACAACTGATTGAGAACGTCTTTTCCAAGCCTGGAGCCGGTTTACTGCCCGAACAATTGCCGGCAAGGCTCGAACAGGCTCTGGCTTTGGGACGTGCCTCCTGGCCGCTCACCACAATCCGCGCGCTTTCCGATAAGCTGCTGGCGCTGGCTGATGGGCGTCGCAAGAATGCCCCTCACGAAGCGCGCTGGCTGAACCTGACAGGCTTCTGTTTGCGTCCCGGCTTCGGCTTTCCCGGTGACGATTTCCGCATCGAACAGGCGCGCCGCATTTACGCCGGTGGCCTGACATTCGGCAACCAGGTGCAATGTGAAATCGATTGGTGGATCTTCTGCGGCCGCATCGCCGGCGGCTTGAACCGCAATCAGCAAGGCGATATCTTCCAGCGCCTCTCACCCATCCTGCTGCCCAAACAAAAGAAAAAGACTCGTCTCAATCAGAGCCTTTACCGCGAAATGTGGCGTACCGCGGCCAGTCTGGAACTGCTGCCGCAGCAGACAAAGGTTCAATTGGGTGAAGAATTGCTCAACGCCGTCAAGCGCGGTGAAATGCTGGAGGCGGGGACATGGTGCCTCTCGCGATTGGGCGCCCGCCGGTTATTCAGCGGGCCCATCAATCTCGTCATCTCGCCCGCCATTGCGGCGCGCTGGGTGGAAACCTTATTGCGGTTAAATCACACGCCTGCCCTGCTTGAGGCCGTGGTGCAAATCGCCCAGCTCACCGGCGATGTCGCACGCGACTTGCCTCCCGCCACACTGGACCTCGTGCGCAGGAGCTGCGAATCCAGTCCGCACGCGGCCAGCCTCTTGCGTGATCTGGCTGGTGAACAGGACTTTGCCTCATCCAGCCGCATATTCGGCGAGGATCTTCCCGCTGGTCTGGTTTTAGCGGAATAGCATGACCGCCACTAGCGAAACCGCTCTTATCAAACAAATTCGCAGCCTGGCAGCTGGTTCTATTTCAAAGTCCGTCTTGCAATCCATCGGCGATGATTGCGCCGTTGTCCGGCCGCCCTCCAAGCAAGATCTTGTTTTCACAACAGACTTCGTTCTGGAAAATCGCCACTTTACGTTGGATACCCATACTCCCGCCGAAATAGGACACAAAGCCCTGGCCCGTAGCTTGTCTGACTTGGCGGCCATGGGTGCTGAGCCGCTGTTCTGTCTGGTCTCGTTGGCGCTGCCCTCTAAGCTGGCAAATCGCTTCGTTCCGCGCTTCTACAAAGGTCTGCTGGCGCTTGCTTCCCTCCACAGAATCACACTCGCCGGGGGAGATCTGGCACAGTTTCCAAATGTGATTGCCGACGTGATGTGCTGCGGAAGCGTGCTCAAAGGCAAAGCATTCCTGCGCAGCGCCGCCAGGCCTGGAGATGCCATTTATGTCACCGGGATGCTGGGAAACTCCGCCGCCGGTTTTCGCATCAAGCGCGGACAGGCATGGAAGCAGCATCGTAACCCCGAACCCCGCGTTGCAATCGGTCTTGCCTTGCGACGCTTAGGCGTGGCATGCGCTATGGACATCAGCGATGGTCTCTCGCTGGATCTCGGCCGCCTCTGCGACGAATCAAACGTGAGCGCGGAACTGCATAGCCCCTTGCCCATTGCTCGGGCGGCCACGCTGGATGATGCGCTACATGGCGGTGAAGACTATGAGTTGCTGTTCACCGCCTCACCGCGCCGAAAAATGCCATCGGTAATCGACAACGTGACCCTCACAAAAATCGGCCGCATCACCAACCGGAGCACGCCATTAATTGTCCTGGACGACAAGCCCATGCCGCAAAAAGGATTTGACCATTTCGCATGAATCACACTCCCGACGCCGCGCTCATCCTCGACCTGGTAGAAGCCTTCCGCCGCTCCAAGACCATGTTCACGGCTGTGCGTCTGGGCGTGTTCGACGCCCTCAATGAAACGCCGCAAACCGAATCAGAACTGGCACGCCACTTGGCTCTGAACGAAGCGGCACTAGCGCGCCTGCTCACCGGATGCGTTTCGCTTGGCATACTCAGCCATCACGACGGAAAATTCCACAACACTTCCGCCGCCGCACGCTTTTTAACCAGCCACAGTCCGGATACTCTCGCCGGATACATTCGCTACTCGGATCAATCCCTCTATCCGCTATGGGGACGACTCGAGGAGGCCGTACGCACCGGCACAAATCGTTGGGAAGAAGTATTCGGCAGCCGCACCGCCCTGTTCGATCATTATTTTCGCGACGATCAAGCGGCCGCAAGTTTCCTCGGCGGCATGCATGGCTTCGGGCAGCTTGCCTCCCAGCGCGTCGTCACGGCGTTTGATCTCTCCGGCTTCCATCAACTTGTCGATCTGGGCGGAGCAACGGGACACCTTTGCGTGGCCGCCTGTGCAGCTTGGCCGCAATTGCGCGCCACCGTATTGGATCTTCCCGTAGTCGAAAAATTCGCACACACTTATATCGGCGCGTCCGATCGTATTCAATTCCACGCTGCCGACTTCTTTACCGATCCCCTTCCCCCCGCCGATCTTTACTCGCTAGGCCGTATTCTCCACGATTGGACCGATGAAAAGATAACCCGGCTCCTTGATAAGATCATCGCGAGCCTTCCTGGTGGAGGCGGATTGCTCATTGCCGAAACCTTGCTCAGCGACGACAAATCCGGTCCGGCTTATTCCGCCATGCAGGACCTCAATATGCTCGTCTGCACCGAAGGCCGCGAACGTACGCGCGCGGAATATTCGCAACTCCTGCTCAACGCCGGATTTTCGAATGTGGATTTCAAAGAAACCGGTTCCCTTGTGGACGCCATTCTCGCTATAAAAGGGTGATGCCTGTAACGATGACTCAAAGCAAAACAGAAAAAGTTTCTTACGGTGGTTGGTCGAATTGTTATCGTTTTTCGAGCGGCAAGGTAGAACTGATTGTCACTACCGATGTCGGTCCGCGCGTGATCCGCTACGGATTCATCGGTGGGCAAAACATGTTCGCCGAATTAGCCGGCCAGAGCGGCACTGCGGGTGAAACACACTGGATGGGCCGCGGCGGACATCGTATTTGGGCAGCCCCTGAGGTGATGCCCGAAACCTACGCGCTAGACAACAATCCAGTGCAGGCGACGGTAACAGACGACCGGATTACGTTATTACAGCCTGTTGAACCCGAGACCGGGCTGCAAAAAGAGATCTCTGTGGAGTTCACACCCACTGGTGACGTAAAGGTCACGCACCGCATCGAGAATACCGGCGAAGCCACTCGCAGAATGGCGCCGTGGGCCGTCACCCAAATGGCGCCTGGCGGAGTCGGAATAGCCACATTCCCGGCGCGTGGCGGGCACAGCGAACAACTCCAGCCTACCAATCCACTGGTCATGTGGGCCTATACAGACTTCAGTGACCCGCGCTGGCTGTTGACAAAACATTATCTGGTGCTGAAGCAGAACCCCTCCATGCATTCGCCCCAGAAAACCGGCCTGTTCAACGAACACACGCGCGCCGCCTATTTGCTGGGTACGGATCTGTTCGTAAAGCGCTGCGAAGCAAATCCGCTGCTGCCCTATCCGGACTTTCACTCCTCCTTCGAGATATTTACCAACGGCGACTTCCTGGAATTAGAGACACTCGGACCGCTGGTGGATCTCTTGCCTGGCTTCTCGGCTACTCACGTCGAGCATTGGTCGCTACATCGAGACGTTCATCTAGGAGAAGTGACCGAAGATGAATTGCACCGGGTGATTCTGCCGATCATGCGCTAAGTATCTTCAGAGCGAAGTAAATGGGGCTGGCGTTCATCGGCGGCCCCTTCATCTCACGCCTTCTCACCACCTGCCGCCACCGAATTCAAATCGCTGCGCATCTGTGTAACAGCCTTCGTCAAGCTCTCCACCTCATCGCCATTCGGCAAGAACTCCAAAGCAATATACCCTGCGTACTTAGTCTTCCCAATCGCCTTGTAGATCTCATCCCACTTCATGTCGCCCGTACCCGGATCATGCCGCCCAGGGGCATCAGCCACATGAAAAACATTCACGTACGGCTCCGCCTCTAAGATCGCCGGAATCGGGTCCCCATGCTGCACATACTCGTGGTAGATATCGAACAACTGGCGGAAATGCGGATGATCCACCTGTTTCACGGCCTTCGTCGCTTCTTTCGCGCTGGTCAGGTAATAGCCCTTGTGATTCACCTTGCTGTTCAGATTCTCAAGAATCAAAGTGACATCATTCGACGCAGCGAGATCCGCGGCTCGTTTCCCGCTTTCCACCAGACTGTCGAATTGCGCCTCATAACTCATGTCCGGCTGTTCATTGCCGCTCATCAACAGTATCTGGGGGGTTTCTAACTTCTTAGCCCACACAATCGCTTCCTGCAATTCTTGTAAGAATCGTTCGCGATGCGCCGGATTGATCATCGAATTCGGCTGCTTGGCCCAGTTGGTTTGCGCCATCAAGGTATCGAAACCGAAGCCATAAGACCGCGCCAGCTTCTTATAACGTTCCGCCTCCGCATCCGACCACGCGCGATATTCACTCACTAACTCAGCCGACTGGATGCCGGTCTCCGCAACCTTGCGAAGCTTGTCCTCCATGCTGCCTTTGAAAATCCAGATCATCACGCTGGAGGTGATGCGCGCAGTTTTGGGCGCAGCCGTTTGCGCGCTTGCGCCAGCCGCCCCCAACAGCAACGCGCCAGCACCCTGCAGGAAATCTCGACGGTTTGGAAATTCAAGAAAACGCATGCCGCTTAGGAGCATAGCACCGCCTGCGTCATACTCGTAGGCGCACTCCAATGTTGAAAGAAGCGCTTCTTGGTACCCATCAGGACTTCACCAAGGGCGATCTGAATCGCGCCATTTTCCTTCTCGCCATCCCCATGATTCTGGAGATGTGCATGGAATCCCTGTTCGGCATTGTGGACGTGTTCTTCGTCTCGCGCTTAGGCGCGGACGCGGTGGCCACCGTCGGCTTAACCGAATCGTTACTGACTCTGGTTTTCGGAGTCGCCATCGGTCTCAGCATGTCCACCACCGCATTCGTCGCTCGCCGCGTGGGCGAACACGATAACGAAGGCGCATCTAACGTTGCGGTGCAGGCCATAATTCTGGGCATTCTGGTTTCCCTCGCGGTAGGAATCGTGGGCGTCATGAACGCGCCGTATCTGCTTCGCATGATGGGCAGTTCACCCAGCGTGGAAGCCAACTCGCGCTACACGCAAATCATGCTGGGCGGTTCCGCCGCCATCTTTCTGATCTTCCTGATCAACGCCATTTTCCGCGGCGCGGGAGATGCCGCCCTCGCCATGCGCACGCTGTGGCTGGCGAACATTATCAACATCATTCTCGACCCCTGCCTCATTAACGGGTGGGGTCCGTTTCCCAAGCTCGGCGTTCTGGGCGCTGCTGTTGCGACGACAACGGGCCGCACCATCGGCGTCATATTCCAGCTCTGGCAATTAAGTTCCCCGAAGAACCGAATTTTTGTCCGGGCGAACCAGGTCCGTTTCAATCCGCTCGTGATGTGGAAACTCCTGAAGGTCTCCATCACCGGCATCCTGCAATTTCTCGTGGCCACCGCGAGTTGGATGGCCCTGGTTCGGATCGTCTCGGTCTTCGGAAGCGCCGCTGTAGCCGGTTACACGATTGCGGTCAGGTTACTGATCTTTACCATCCTGCCTTCCTGGGGATTTGCTAATTCCGCCGCTACGCTGGTGGGCCAAAATCTCGGCGCCAACCATCCGAAGCGAGCCGAAGACGCGGTTTACCGAACGGCGTCATTAAACACCATCTATATGGGTTTCATCTCCATCCTCTTTGTATTCCTGCCGCAGGTCTTCGTTCACGTCTTCACCCAGGACCCCAACGTTTCCGCCACCGCTATTGCTTGTCTTCGAACCTTCGGATTTGCCTACATCAGCTATGCCTGGGGAATGGTTCTGATGCAGGCCTTCAACGGCGCCGGCGACACCTTGACTCCCACCATGATCAACCTGCTGGCGTTCTGGGTAGTACAAATCCCCGTTGCCTACATCCTGGGCATCAAATACAACATGGGTCCGCGCGGCGCTTTCTGGGCCGTACCTATTGCCGACTTGGTCTTCACTCTCTCGGCCCTTGCGCTCTTCCGGCGCGGTAACTGGAAGCGTCGAAAAATCTAGCAGCATCCATCCCCGATCTCGGAAAGACCCGTCTGCATCACGGGCTTGACCTCTTGGTTATGGGCGAAAGTTTGTTTGAAACCTGCCAATGAATACGGGCAGGTCCAGAACGGCTTAGCACAACGTCTGTATGTTCAGAGCGCGGGACGCCGAAACTTGGCGGGCACGAACTTGCCACAGAACACTTGCAAGACTTCTCCCTGCCTTACTGCATCAACAGCTTCGGCAATCGCCGCCCCATATTGTTCAACCGCAGGCCAGTGATTGTCGCTCATCGAAGCGATCCCGATCTTGCGGCCCTGCATGTTCTGCTCGTATTTGATCGTCTTATCGCTCGACAGAAGCACGTCGAATCCAGCCGTTTCCGCAGCGTCGAGCAGCTGACCGTTCTTCAGCCTTGCCCAGCCCATTTCCTCAGTAAGATGCACGTCAAACGTGCGCAGAAAGCGTTCAGCGGACCAGGGACGTTATGGTCGAAAAGAATGCGCCTCAAATGACGGGCGCTGCGTTATCGACGTGGGCGAAATAATAGTCCTTCACGCCCAGCACGTCTTTCAATTTGAGGCGATAGGTCGCGGCAATTTCTTCAGGCGACAGCCCAAGCTCCACGGATTCGGGAACAAGGTCCGCCTCGACGCGCGTATCCCTGATCACTGGACGCCGATCGAGCTTGCCGGGAATGATCTCGATCAAGTCGCAATCGCTCCAGAAGTTCGCTTCCATACCCGTATTTTACCCGCTTCTTGACTTAACGTAACGCTAGGTTCATGCGGCGACATCCCTTCTGACCCCACCGGCATCCCTTCGTGGGTGAGAATTGAAGACATGAGTGGCGGCTCGATACGGGTGACTAGATTCGGACGGAGCTTACCAACTACCTCGCGGCGGCGTTCTCGCGGTAGACATTGATGCTGATCGCAATCCCTGATCCATCGCTCGTGCTCTTGATCGGTCCTTCCGGCTCGGGAAAGTCCACGTTCGCTAAGCGGCATTTCCAACCGACTGAAGTACTGTCGTCTGATTTCTGCCGATCACTGGTCTGTGACGACGAAAGCAATCAGGCCGCAACCGATGATGCCTTCGAACTACTGCATCTCATCTTGAGCAAGCGCCTCAATCGTCGCCGCACCACGGTAATTGACGCAACCAACGTGCAAGCCTCGTCCCGCGAAAAGCTTTCCGCTTTCGCCAGGCACGCCGACATACCGCTCGTTGCCATCGTATTCTCGCTACCCGAAGAAATCCTCCAATTCAGAAACCAATCACGCACCCAGCGCCAGGTCCCAACGCAAGTCATTCAACAGCAGCGCGCCGCCATGGCCGAATCCATCGGATGCCTTTATTCAGAAGGCTTTCACTCCATCTTCAGCATCCACACTCTCCAAGAGCTCGACGCCGTAATCCTGATCCGTAGCCATGCTTAACTCGATCGGTCCGCATGTCTTGCCAGCGTGTTTGTTTAAGATGAGGCCATGTCTTCAGGCGACCATTGGCCCAGCGTCCGAGTTGCTCGCAGAGCAGCCGAGCGCATTTCCGCCGGTCACCCTTGGGTGTTCACTTCTGACGTTCTAGATAGAGGCTCAGCCGCTCCAGGGGACGTGGTCCGAGTACTCGACCCCGGCAAGCGCACAATGGGCATGGCCCACTACAGCAGCACGTCTCAAATCTCGTTGCGTCTGCTCTCCCGCCGTGCGGAACCCATCGACCAGGCCTTCTTAGCGCGGCGCATAGAAGCCGCCTTGGCTTTTCGCACCCGCTTCGTAGCCGGAAGCGAAGCCTACCGCTTGGTCCATGCCGAAGGCGACCTGCTGCCTGGCTTGATTGTGGATCGCTATGGCGATTGGCTCGTGGCTCAGTTTCTCGATCAGGGTATGGATCGCATGACGGACCAGGTAGTCGCAGCACTCCGGAGCGTCGTCTCGCCAACCGGCATAGTGGCGCGCAACGATGTGCCCTCGCGCGCTAAGGAAGAACTTGCTCAGGAGACCAAGGTCCTATTCGGAGAATTGCCTGACCGCGTCGAGTTCACCATGAATCAGCTCCGTTGGACCGCCGACCTCCTGGGCGGTCAGAAAACCGGGATCTTCTTAGACCAGCGCGAAAATTACACGGCCGCCGCACGCTATGGACGCGGCCGCGCCCTCGATTGCTTCGGGGGGACCGGCGGTTTCGGCCTGCATCTGGCGCAAACCTGTGAGTCAGTAGATCTTGTAGACAGTTCCACTGCCTCCTTGCAAACCGCCAAAGAAAACGCAGCATTGAACGGCATTCGAAACATCCAGTTTCACAACGCGAATGCTCTCGACTACCTCGCAGGACTGGTCAGCGCCCGCCGCAAATTTGAAACCATAATCGTTGACCCGCCCGCCTTTACCAAAACGCGTTCTGCAAAGGAAGGCGCCTTGCGCGGCTACAAGGACATCAACCTGCGCGCCCTTCGCCTGCTCGATGCCGGAGGCATTCTTGTCAGTTGTTCCTGCAGCCACCACGTCAGCGAAGCGGATCTGCTGGAAGTCATCGCCGAAGCCGCATTGGACACCAATAAGCAACTACGGGTGCTGGAACGGCGCACCCAATCGCAGGACCATCCCATCCTGCTCACCGTTCCGGAGACTCATTATCTGAAGTGCCTGATCTTTCAAGTCCTATAAAACGACGCGCATTTCTCCCTCACGCCTGGTGACCCGCTGTTGATCCAAATGCTCCAGCAATGGAATAGCGAACTTGCGTGAGATATTCATCCAGTTTTTGAAATCGGCGACCGAAAACCGCAAACCTTTCTGCTTGGCCAGCGAAGTCTTGATGTGCGTGATCACGTCTGCATGGAAAATCAGATCATCCGGCAATCGAATCAGACGGTTGCTCTTTACCAGCAATTCCAGCAAGGCCCGCGCCTTCTTCTGATCTACGCCGGCGCCCGCAATGACCTCCGCCAGCGCCGGCGGCTGAAATCCGCCGGCAAGATAGGCATGCTCTATTTTCTGAAGCGCCGCTCTCTCGGCTTCGCTAAACTGCGGGCGATGGCTGGCCAGCGCCACTATCTCCGCTGACATGCGGATCTCATCAAAATCTTTGAACACCAGCAAGGCCAAAGCCGCATCCAGACCCAGCCGCGCTCCCGCCAGGGGTGCGCCAGCCGCATTCGGATTCGCCTTGTGAAACTCACGCAGCCACGTCACCAGTTCCTTTCGCTTACCGGCAAGCCAGCGCCGGGACACAGCCCGGTCATCGCCGCTCATAACGATGCTCTGGTTCAGCGCCATCGCCGCATGCAATTGCATTCGCGAAGCCCCGGTCATCCGAATCAGCTCTGCCGTGCTGCGCCCGCCTGTGCTTTCGTCCAGTAGCATTTCAATGCGGCGCGACAAATCCAGCTTGCTTAACACCTGCAGCCGTGCCAAACTCTTCGTTCGGTTCAAACGCCTTGGCGGGAATGCATCCACCACCACGCCGCCGCCCACCGTCTGTGCCGGCGACGGCCGGCGCAACACAAATCGATCTCCCGGCAGCGCAAGAACCGCTTCGTTCGCCCGCAGCCGGGCCAAATTCGAATTTGCGTATTTCGAAACTCGCGCGCTGATTTCCGCTGTTCCGATATGCAGAACCAAAACCTCTCGAGCCGAGGCCGCCAGCTCCGCATCCAGCCACTGCAACTCCACATCCAGCAACCGGGTGGTTCCCAGGCTATGGGCCGAAACCAGCACATTCCCGCGCTTTACATCCTGCTGCTCAACCCCGGTAATATTCACCGCTACGCGCTGCCCGGCGCTTGCCTGCTCAACAGTCGCATGTTGTGACTGCAAGCCGCGCACTCGAACCTTCGCCCCCTGCGGCAAAATCTCCAGCGTTTCGCCTGCCTTCACCATGCCCCCCTGCAGCGTGCCGGTGAGAACCGTGCCGAATCCCTTCAAGGCAAAGCTGCGGTCCACCGGCATTCGCATCACGCTATCCTTGTCGCGTCCGGTCTTCTGCCCGGCCATCGCGGAAAGCTGCCGGACCAACTCCGGCATTCCGACCCTGGTAACCGCGCTCACCTCTAGAATTGGCGCGCTTTCCATAAACGAACCTGCCACTAACTCCCGCACGTTCCTTTTGGCCGCCGCCCGCTGCTCCTCATTGGCCAAATCGATTTTGGTCAACACAATCAGCCCATGCCGCAGGCCGAGCAATTGGCAAATCTGAAAATGCTCGCGAGTCTGCGGCATTACTGATTCGGTCGCCGCCACAATTAGCATCACTGCTTCCATGCCCGCCGCCCCCGCCAGCATGTTGCGCACAAATCGCTCATGTCCGGGCACGTCCACAAAGCTGATCACGCGGCCTTCCGGCAGTTTCAGTTGTGCGAAACCCAGGTCAATCGAAATTCCGCGCTCCTTCTCTTCCTTCAGCCCGTCCGTATCAATTCCGGTCAGCGCATACACCAGCGAAGTCTTCCCGTGGTCAATGTGACCGGCTGTGCCCACAACTAATCCGCTCACGCTTGGCATATTAGTATCTGTCCCATGGAAACCAGCAACACACGTCTTGAAGAGTTGCGCCAGCGCCACGCACGCGCGGAAGAAGGCGGCGGCCCGGAGCGCAGAGCGCGGCAGCATGCCGAAGGCAAGCTCTCCGCTCGTGAACGCATTGATCTGCTTCTAGATGAAGGCACCTTTGAGGAATTAGACAAGCTGGTGCGACATCGTTGCCAGAACTTTGGCATGCAAAGCAGCGTCGTCGACGGCGACGGGTTCATCACAGGCCATGGTCTCATTCACGGCCGCCAGGTGTTTGTCTTTGCCCAGGATTTCACCGTTTTTGGCGGTTCGCTGTCTGAATCCAACGCCCTAAAAATCGTGAAAGTAATGGACTTGTCGCTCAAAACAGGCGCTCCCCTCATCGGCTTGAATGATTCCGGCGGCGCGCGCATTCAGGAAGGAGTTCTGTCGCTGGCCGGCTACGCCGATATCTTCCTGCGCAATACTCTCGCCAGCGGCGTAGTGCCCCAGATCTCCGCCATCATGGGCCCTTGCGCCGGCGGTGCTGTCTATTCACCGGCTCTCACTGATTTTGTCTGTATGGTGGAAGGCACCAGCCACATGTTCGTCACCGGACCCGATGTTCTTAAAACGGTGACACACGAGGACGTCTCCAAAGAAACTCTCGGCGGCGCAATGACCCACAATTCCATTAGCGGCGTGGCGCACCTTCTGTCCCACAACGACGAGGACTGCCTCCGCAAGATTCGCGAGCTGATGACGTTCCTGCCGCAGAACAATCTCGATGGCGTTCCTCCACAGCCTACCCACGATCCCAGTGACCGCGCCGATAGATCGCTGGACACCATCGTCCCGTCACAATCCAACAAACCCTACGACATCAAAGACGTCATCACGCTCGTGGTGGACGATGCGCGCTTCTTCGAAATTGCCGAACACTTCGCGCCCAACATCGTCATCGGCTTTGGCCGCATGGCTGGTGACACCATCGGTATCGTTGCCAACCAGCCGGCGCATCTTGCCGGCTGCCTGGATATCAACTCTTCCACGAAGGCCGCGCGCTTCGTGCGCTTCTGCGATGCGTTTCAAATTCCGATACTCACGTTTGAAGACGTGCCCGGCTTCCTCCCCGGAACGGATCAGGAGTTTGGCGGCATTATCCGGCATGGCGCAAAACTGCTCTACGCCTATGCCGAAGCCACCGTTCCCAAGATCACCGTCATCACCCGCAAAGCCTACGGCGGAGCTTACTGCGTCATGGGTTCAAAACACTTGCGCACAGATGTGAACCTCGCGTGGCCGACCGCCGAAATCGCTGTCATGGGCCCTGAAGGCGCTGTCAATATTCTTTACAGGCGCGAATTACAAGCCAGCGAAGACGCCGAACAAATCAGACAGGCAAAAATTGACGAATACCGCGATCACTTCGCCAATCCCTTCGTGGCCGCTGAACGCGGTTATATCGACGACGTGATCGAGCCTCACGAAACCCGACCGCGCGTGATTCGAGCCTTGCGCATGCTGAAGACCAAAACCGACACCATGCCGCGCAAAAAGCACGGCAACATTCCGCTGTAGGCGAGTGCAGTGTCCAGGAAGTAACTGATAATCGGTTTTAATCCGCGTCCATCGGTGTTAATCAGCGGCTATTCTTCTTGAGGAATTTATGATGAGCCGCTGATGAACGCAGAGGAACGCGGATTTTTCGACGACTTGACTGAACGAGAAGGTGTACCAGCCTGTACACTAGCGGCGTTTCGCTCGCGGTTTCGGTATCTTGCCGATGCGCGGGTCTCGCGCCAGAATTAGTTCGCAAGCGTGCAGCGCGGACGCCTCAAAATCAGGCGAATCACCCGGCAGCACTTGCCAGCCCGTCACATCTTTTCCCAAAACGGCGATAGATCGCATGTTCGGGAACTCCCGGCGCAGGCTCTCATGATGGTCGTGAGTCGTCGCCAGCCACACGCCATTATCCACTGGGTAATCGGGCTTCTCGCGCAGGCAGAGAACAATTTTGTCCGCAACATAAACAGCCAGGCAGCCGAACATGGAACGGGTCACCGGCAAAACCGGCGCTAGCTCCTCCAGCACGAACTCGTGCGGAACCCGCTTTTTCTGGGTGAAGGGAAAACCTGCTAAGTCGCGCTTGGTTTTTGCCATCAACTTGCCTTGATCATAACCGTTTCGCACCACTAACCGGGCACCGGACGATACAATACAGATTCCAATGAACCATGAAATTTCGCCAGCCCGAGGCGTCCACGGCGTCGTCTCAGTGCCCGGCGATAAATCCATTTCCCACCGCTACGCAATGCTCACATCCATTGCCGAAGGCGATTCAAAAATCACCAACTACTCAACCGGAGCGGACTGCCATTCGACCCTCTCCTGCATGCGCCAGTTGGGCGTCGGATATTCCTTCGGCGAAGAAGAGGGCCTGCAAACACTGACCGTTCACGGCGCTGGTCTGCACGGACTGAAGGCCGCCGCCGAAACGCTGGACGCCGGCAACTCCGGATCCACCATACGCATGCTCTCGGGTATTTTGGCCGCGCAACCCTTCGCCACCTCCATCACCGGCGACGAGTCCCTCGTCAAGCGCCCCATGAAGCGCATCATGACGCCGCTGGCCGAAATGGGAGCCCATATCGACGCCACCAACGGCCAGTTCCCGCCCCTGACCATTCACGGCGGCGCTCTCCACTCCATCCACTACCAGCTCCCCGTCGCCAGTGCGCAAGTCAAAAGCTGTGTCCTCTTAGCCGGACTCTACGCCAGCGGCGAAACCATTGTCGAAGAGCCGATCACCACCCGCGACCACACCGAAATTGCTTTGCGCGAGTTGGGCGCCGATGTTACGTTAAGTCCCCGCCTTGTGCGAGTGCGCTCGGGCGCGCCGCTGAAAGCCCGCAATCTGCTGGTGCCAGGAGATATTTCCTCCGCCGCTTTTTTCCTTGTGGCGGCACTGATTACGCCTGATTCTGATCTCATCATCACCGGAGTCGGCTTGAACCCTACCCGCACAGCTCTGCTCGATGTCCTGCGTTCCATGGGAGCGCAGATCAAGCTTCTGCACGTGGAAGAAGCCAACGGAGAGCTCATCGGTAATCTGCAAATCAAATCGTCGGCCATGAAAGGCGGCCTCATCGAAGGCGCCACCACCGCCGCGCTCATCGACGAAATTCCAATTCTGTCCGTCCTCGGCGCGCTAAGTGATCAAGGCCTTGTCGTTCGCGATGCCGCCGAATTGCGCGTCAAAGAAACCGACCGCATTGAAACCATCGCCACCAATCTTCGCGCCATGGGCGCAACGGTCAACACCACGGCCGATGGCCTTGAAATTCCCGGACGGCAAAAGCTGAAAGCCGCCGAAATCCAATCGTTCGGTGACCACCGCATCGCCATGGCCTTCTCTGTCGCAGCCTTAGCTGCCAGCGGGCAGTCGGTGATTCACGATGCCGCCGCCGCCTCGGTCTCTTTCCCCGAGTTCTACATCACGCTCCAGAACATCGCGCGCAACTCGCATTGAATGCTGCAGCTTATGGACGACGACGCCGCTGAGTCGGAACTAACCCGTGAAGATCTGATTCACGATCTCAATAACGTGTTCGAAACCATCACCGACGCTGCCGATTTGCTCGCAGCCGACCGGAGATGGAAGACTCTGGCCGCCACACTCGCGCGCAGCGTCACACGCGGAAAGCGGCTTCTGGGCGCCATTCCCGATAGCACGCCCAACCTCAGCGCCATTGTCGCTGCCGCCTCGCAATACGTCACGGACTATTGCATTGCCTCGCGCAAGCCCAAGTTGCGCTTCGTGAGTGAAGCGCCACCGGACCTCAAACTCCCCGGCTCTACTCAGGATTGGGAGCGCGTCTTCGTCAATCTATTCCTCAACGCCGCGCAAATCATGAAAAAGCCCGGGCGCATTGACATTGGCGCCCAAGTAGTGGAAGGATATCTACACATCACCATTTCCGATAGCGGTCCCGGGATACCGGATGACATTTTGCCCCGCATGTTTCGCTCGAATGTCTCCACCAAGGTAAGCCGGAGCGCTCGCACTGGATTAGGTTTGCATATCGTCGCTGCAATCGTTAGGAAATATGAGGGTTCCATAGTCGCCGCAAACCGCGAGCGTGGCACCGGCGCAGTTTTCACCATCTCCCTACCCACCGCATGAACTACCTTTGCATTCACGCGCACTTCTATCAGCCGCCGCGAGAGAATCCCTGGCTGGAACAAATTGAACTGCAGGATTCGGCGTATCCCTATCACGACTGGAATGAACGCATCTCCGCCGAATGCTACGCGCCGAACCTCGCCGCCCGCATTCTGGACAATCAGCAGTTCATCACCCGGATCATCAATAACTATTCCAGGATCAGCTTCAACTTCGGCCCCACGCTGCTCTCCTGGGCGGCCGAACACGATCCCGGCACTTACAAAGGCATCATTGACGCCGATAAGCATAGCCAAAAGATCTTCTCCGGCCACGGATCGGCCATAGCCCAGGCTTATAACCACATGATCATGCCGCTGGCCAACCGGCGAGACAAGATCACTCAAATTCGCTGGGGGATTGAAGACTTCACGTTCCGCTTCGGCCGCCTGCCGGAAGCCATGTGGCTGCCTGAAACCGCGGTGGACAGCGAATCGCTCGATCTCATGGCGCAGGCCGGAATCGTCTACGTGATTCTTGCCCCCCACCAGGCGCGCTCCATTCGTCTCGTGGGCAGCAATGCCGCCTGGCAAGATGTCAGCGGGGGCCGGATTGATCCCGCGCGCGCCTATCTCTTCCGCACGCCCAGCGGCCGCACCATCAACCTGTTCTTCTACGACGGCCCCATCTCGCAAGCCGTCGCCTTTGAGAAGTTACTCGACAACGGTGAAAAATTTGCCGCGCGCTTGACCGGCGCCAGTTCCCCGTCGCGCGATTGGCCGCAGCTCATTCATATCGCTACGGACGGGGAAACCTATGGCCATCATCATCGCTATGGCGAAATGGCGCTAGCCTACGCGCTGGAAGTGATCGAGGCCAAAAAATGGGCCAAAATCACGAATTACGGCGAGTACCTGGAAAAATTCCCCGCGCTCTGGGAAGTGCAAATACACGAAAACACCGCCTGGAGCTGTGTGCATGGCGTGGAGCGCTGGCGCAGTAACTGCGGCTGTAACTCCGGACGCCAGGGTTGGAACCAGAATTGGCGCAAGCCGTTGCGCAATGCGCTCGATTGGCTTCGTGATTCCATCACACCCCATTTTGAAACCCTTGGATCGTCTCTGCTGCGCGATCCCTGGGCCGCGCGCGACAGCTACATAAACGTCGTTCTCAACCGCTCACCGGAAGTTCGCGAGCGCTTCGGCCGCGAACACTTCCTGCGTGATCTCTCGCCGGAACAGCAAGTCACCGTCTGGAAGCTGATGGAGCTTCAGCGCCACGCCATGCTGATGTACACCAGTTGCGGCTGGTTCTTTGATGAGCTTTCAGGTATTGAGACAGTTCAAGTTATTCAATACTCCGGCCGGGTCGTGCAACTCGCTGAGCAGCTCTTCGAAGTTCCCTTTGAAGACCACTTCTTGAGCCTGCTGTCGCTGGCCAAAAGCAATCTGCCCGAATACGGCGATGGCGCAAACATCTATAGCCGCTATGTGAAACCCTCTATTATCGACCTGGAAAAGGTGGGTGCGCATTATTCCATCAGTTCGCTATTCGCGCCTTACGGCGACCGCGCAGACATTTTTTCTTACACCGTGAAGCGTCAGGAAAGCCATACCGCCGACGCCGGCAGACTCCGCATGGCCCTAGGCCAGGCCAGCTTCACTTCAAAAGTGACGCAGGAATGCGAAGTCCTGATCTATTGGGTTGTCCATTTCGGTGACCACAACGTGGCAGGCGGCGTTCAGCGGCCCAGCGGTTCCATGGGTTATGAGGACATGCTCACCTCCATTAGCGGCGCCTTTGAACGCGTAGACATTCCCGAAGTGGTGCGCCTGCTCGATCGCCGTTTCGGTGAACGAACTTACTCGCTCCGTTCCCTCTTTCGTGATGAGCAGCGCCGCATCGTGCGCAGCATTCTCTCGTCAACTGTGGCGGAGGCCGAAGCCGGCTACTTGCAACTTTATGATCAGCACGCCGCTTTGATGCGCTTCATCACCAGTCTCGGCACACCTATGCCGCGCGAATTCACCGCCGCCATGGAATATGCCGTTAACAGCCTCCTGCGCCGTGCCTGCTCCTCCGAAGACCTCGATAGCGGCCGCATTCGCAGTCTGCTGCGCGAGGCCCAGATGAATTCCATCACGCTGGACAAAACAACCCTGGAGTTCCTGCTGCGCCACAGGCTCGAGACTCTCGCCAGCCGCTTTTCGGCGGACCCCTCCAACATAGACAAATTGATGGACCTCCAACGAGGGTTGCAGATCGTGAAGCTGATGCCATTCCCCATCAATCTCTGGCAGCCGCAGAATCACATATTCGGAATCGAAGCGTCTCTCTACCCCAGAATTAAACGCCGGGCCCAGCGCGGCGAAAGCAAAGCCCAGCAATGGCTGGAGCAGTTCGTCATCCTCTGCGAGCAGTTATCGCTCCGCCTGCAGTAACCGAGCCGGTCGCGCGGCAAAGCCGCTATCCTGTTTCGAATAGGAGTCACTTGTGAAGGAACTTCTCGCGGACACAGCGGAACGAGCCGCACGATATATCGTAGGAATAGGCAATCGCCCGGTGGCGCCGCTGCCCCAGGACATAGCGCGGCTCGAAGCGCTGGGCGGCCCGCTGCCTCACCTGTCCTCGGATCCCGCACAGGTCCTGGCCCTGCTCGACGATCTGGGATCGCCTGCGACGGTCGCCACCACCGGCGGACGCTACTTCGGCTTCGTCATCGGAGGATCGCTCCCTGCCGCCTTGGCCGCTAACTGGTTAGCCGGAGCATGGGATCAAAACGCGGGGATGCAAATCTTATCGCCGGTAGCAGCCAGGATTGAAGAGATCGCCATGGCATGGATTCTCGAGCTGCTTGGGCTTCCCGCTCAATCAGGAGTCGGATTCGTCTCCGGCACCACTACCGCCAACTTCTCTGCTTTGGCCGCGGCGCGAACAGCACTTCTGCAGGGCGCCGGCTGGGATGTGGAAGAGGATGGCCTTTTTGGCGCGCCGCCCATCCAAGTGGTGGTGGGAGATGAGGTTCACATCTCCTTGCTGAAGGCGCTCTCGCTGCTAGGGCTCGGCCGTTCCCGCCTGACCCGCGTTCCGGTTGACAACCAGGGCCGCATCCGCGCAGACCAGTTGCCCCGCTTGGACGATCGCACTCTGGTTTGCCTGCAGGCTGGCAACGTGAATACAGGAGCTTTTGACCCCGCGGGCGAAATCTGCGTTCGTGCCCACGACGCGGGAGCGTGGGTACACATCGACGGCGCCTTTGGCCTTTGGGCTGCGGTTTCCCCGCAATACGCCCCTTTACTAAACGGCGCCGGCGATGCCGATTCCTGGGCAATCGATTGCCATAAGTGGCTCAACGTTCCTTACGATTCCGCCCTGGCCGTGGTGCGCAAGCCCCGTCATCTGCACCACGCCATGACACTCAGCGCCGCCTACCTGCCCGCCAGCGAATCTCGCGAACCCTGGCATTTCACACCGGAAATGTCGCGGCGAGCACGCGGAATCGAGTTGTGGGCCGCCATTCGCTCCCTGGGCCGCACCGGCTTGCAGGAAATGATTGAGCGAAACTGCCGCCAGGCGAAGCGATTCGCCCAAGGCCTGCAACAAGCCGGATTCACCATCTTGAATGATGTAGTGCTCAACCAGGTTCTGGTCTCATTCGGAACCCCGGAAGAGACGCGCCGAATCATCAGCGAGATTCAGACCGACGGCGTCTGCTGGTGCGCGGGAACAAAGTGGCAGGGTCAAACCGCCATGCGCATCAGCGTATCCTGCTGGGCGACCACCGATGAGGATGTGGAGCGCAGCCTGGAAGCCATGATCAGAATTAGCGCCCGGCCACTAGCAGAACGGCGAGCGTAAGCGACTCGACGAGCAGCCCCAACCGCTTGGCTCTCTTGAATTTCCGTGCCCTAGTAGGGCACGTCGATCACCTCTATCGAGAGCGCGGGCACGGTATGCGCCAGACTTCCGCCGCGAATCGGGATCGTTGACTCCACCGGATGGATCGCTTCCGGATTGTCCATCGAATTCGTCGCTTCGAAAGTAGCCGCATGCAGCGACGCCATCTTTGCCACTTGATCCCCATGGATTCCGGTCAACGCCAAATCCAGCAACTGGTCTGTGGTGGACGCATTGACCAGCTTCAAATGCAGCACCCTCTCCTTTGAACTGACGGTAGCCGAATAGAAGAAACGCGGATTCCCGCCGGAAAGGGAACTCTGCGCGACACCATCCCCCAGGTGCGCCGCGAAGAGACACTGCGCCCAATAGCTGGGGGAACCATAAGACCTGGCCGCATCGAAACCAATCAAGTCGGTGGGCCATTGCATCGCCCCCGGACTCACATTGACTAGCAGCGGCGCGTAACTCGCCATGATGATCAGGTCGCTGTTGCGCTCCATAGACGTCATCCAAGCCGCATCGCCCAGGGCATCCCCAAAATTGGGCGTCGGCGTTCCCGATCGTGTGGCCCATTCGCCGACAAAGATCTTAGGTCCATTCCTCGAAGCTTTATCGTAGTGATGCACCAGATCCATCATGTCGGAGGGTGACTTGTAGTAGTGCTCATCGGAAACGTCGGCGTGCACCTTCGTCTCGTACTCGCTGTTGCCATCCGTGGCAATCAGCTTGTACTGCGGGTAGCGCTTGTGCAGAGCCTCCGCAAACTGCGCGTAACGAGCGGTGTAACTGCCCGACTTATCCAGATAGTCCTCATTGCCGACCTCGATGTAGTGCAGCGGGAACGGTTCCGGATGCCCGTCGCGCGCCCGCTGCGCACCCCACTTTGTACTCGTGTCGCCCGTGACATACTCCACTTCCTCGAGCGCCGATTGCACATACGGCTCAAGATCTTTGCCCACGGCGATATGCCTGCCGCCGAGCGAGTAACCGGCGTACACAGCAAGGATGGGCTCGACTTTCAAGTCCTCACACCACTCCAGAAACTCCAGCAGACCCAGGCCATCGGTGGACCAATAAAACCAGGGGCCCTGATGGCCTGGCCTATCGACCAGTGGACCAATGGTCTTCTTCCAGTCGAACCGCTCGTCCACCGTCATTCCCTCCAGGAAATTGCCGCCTGGCAGCCGGAGAAACGCAGGGTGCATCGCAGCCATTCGCTCCATGAGGTCAATGCGATTACCATTCGGCCGATTGTGGAACGTGGGCTGCATCAACGAAACCAACTGCAGCCAGATGGTACCCGGATGCGCAACCGTAAACTCCAGGTGGTTGGCTGTCGAGGGAGGGATCGCCCCCGTGACGAGTTTAAATACATAGCGCTGCCAGGCTTGGCCTTGTATTGCAACCTCTGCTTTTGAAAGAACGGAGCCCGTAGCGTTGTTGATCATCCGCACTGTGACCGTTTGGACCCCCGATCCGTCGCATCGCGCATACAGCGAGCCGGAGTAAGTGGTATCCGAGCGAACCCCATAACCCCAGTAACCGGGATTCATCAAGCCGGCTTCATTGCCCTCGGATGCAGCCGTCACCGACAATTTCATGCTGTAGTTCAGAGCTTGACTGGGCCCGGTGGAGCGGTCTAAGGACCGGCTCGCAGCAGCGTTTCCGCGCCGCACCAGATCCCAAGGCGGCTCACCCTCCCAGTCGGAGTGAAAGGCCCGGTTCTGCACCATCTCCGCGTAGAGCCCACCGTCGTAGGAATGATTGATCTCCTCAGTCATCAATCCGTAGAGCGTCGGGCTGACAGGCGTAACTACTCGTGTCACGTCAATGCTCAGCTTCGCGGTCGCGGAGCCTTGGACTTGCGCTGATATCCGGAACGCAATCGTGCCCGCTAGCAAACAGGCGAGAACAAGACTCAACTGCTTTGCGAACCGCAAAAGATATGATTCGAACATAATTTTCCCCAAGTGAAAAGGCAGCACTGAGCGTTTCCCTACTCTATTACGCCAATACTGGAAGTACGTGAAAGGGAGAACTCGGTGATGTCGTGAGTAATGAATTGGCCGCAGATGAATGGGCAGTGGTGTTGATTAACGGGCTCCGGGGCGCTCTGCGAAACGAATTGGGTGAGCGAGAGGTCTAGTGGGCTCTTTTCGGGCTTTCGGAGAGGGTTGCGGCGTGTTTTGGTGACCGACGGGGTGGTTGGGGCTGGTGGACGGCGGAATTGTGGAGAGTATTAGGGCAGTTTGGACGCAGTTGTCCCTGGCGGGGTGAGGGGATCAATTTTTCAAGACTCGATTGCGGTTATATTCGGCTTGGAATTCGCGGTCCGGCGGGTTCGCGATTGAGCCGTTCTTGATTTGCCTTGTCGAGGCGCTCGCGCAGCTCTGCTCGCTTCTGGCTTTCCGGCTTGTTGTTCTCCCTATACATTTCGAACTTCGCCTTCACGATGGTCTGTTTTTCGTCTTTGTGGGTTTCCGAGGTTCGGTTCTTGCGGTAATCTTCAATGGCTTTTTGACGCTTGATGACGTTGTTTGTGTGGGTGGTCCGGTAGCGCTGAAAACGAGTGATGGCTCTGTGCTGGTCTTCTACCCATTCGAGCGGGTTCGGGGCGGCGGTGTAGATGCGGGCTTCGACTTCGGCGAGGGTGCGGATGGCGCGCTGCAGGAACCAGTCGGCTTCGGCGAGCTGATGGACTAGGTGGACTTCGGCGGTGTCGGTGGGTTTGTAGGCGCGGAACCAAGTGGATTCCAGGGCTTCGAAATCCGCCTTATTTTCGTTGGGCAGGATGAGGGTTTCGATGGAGCAGCAGCCGTGTTTGGTGGCGTTGCGTGAGGAGATTTCTTTGCCGGCTTCCGTGTTGGGCCCGGGGGTGTTGATGGAGTGGGATTCCTGGTTGTTCATGGGATAGTCTTCCGGTGTCCAGGATGCGGGGCGGGGGTTCGAGGCAGCGGGTGGGACGTGGCGTAAGTGGTTGGATTGGTTAGGAATAAAGTTTTTGGCTTTTTGGTCACCGAAGCTGGCCGGCTTCCTGATGGGCATTCGCGGGATCTAGTGAGGGCTAGCCTTAGCGGCTGCCTTTTAACGTGATCTTATTGGGCGGTCCTTCAGCTGATATGAGAGTCATCGCCAGCGGCCGGACGGGCTTCAGCAGAGCTAGTTGAAAGCTTAATGTCCTCCTTGCTGAGCGTGGATTGAATCCGCCGGCGCGGGCCGGGCGCCAGCTCTCCGAGGCTTCAGAGAGCCGGCACGATTCTTGATCGGCCTTTCCGTTGGGGGTGGGGTCTT
>CAWJUX010000015.1:0-17891 GCA_963846175.1 Bryobacterales bacterium
CGCTGGTAGTCGGCAAGGATAGAACTACCCCGTGCCGTTACTCACGATCTTCGTAAGAGTGGAGCTAAGGCCCACTCGCTAGATCGGTGTTTTGTACGAGTGGCGCGTCACTCGACCGAAGCCGCAGTACATTCACGTTAATCGGCGAGATGCCGACTTGTGCGGCAGTGTGACCAAGCCCGTTCCGGCCTCAGTATCTGAGACTGACTTTCGGGACGCCGAATGGCACAAGGGCCTTAAAATTAAATTGGCTTGTACATGCAACCACTCCCCGCAGAGGCGTTCGATACATGGTTTCAATTTTTGGGTTTTCGTGGAAGACACACCCTGAACGATCTACAATCCTCGTTGAAACAGCAACTGCACAGCATTCAGGAAATGTATAACCGGGCCTTTATTGCTGAAAAACCGTTCCCTGAAGATGTGGTTACCCTGCCTGTTTATTTCGATTACATCGACGCCGATTCCGAAAACGCAATTGCCACGAATGACGAGCAGCATTACGCTTTCGTCGGTATAACGCTGCCGCTAGTTTTCAAGATTTCTGATGTATGCCTTGCTTTAAGTAGATCAACTACGATCACCACGGCTCTGCCACTGCGTGTGGCTGATGAACCATACAACGCGTTAAAAGGCACGTTGTTTTACATACTGCTCTCATTCGTTGTAGGCCATGAATGGGCACACCATAGGCATGGACACCTTCCTCAACAATCGACCCCAAAAGCAATTGTTCAAGAAGTTTTGAATCGCAGTCTCGCCGGAAACATAGAACTCCAACTTCAAGAAATTGGCGCAGACGGTTACTCCGCCTTTTTCCTCTAAGCCACTTGCTCGATCATCCAGACATTTTTCTACCTTTTCTTGGTCTGAACCCAGTTCCACCGTCCGCTCTTTTTGATCAACTCTTTCTCTCGTTATTCGTCATCTCTTTCGCGAGCTACCTGCTCCTCCGGTCCCCGGAAATTTTATGCCCGGAGAACGTATATCGCTTCACACATCGCCCTGCTGCAACCCGGATGAATTTTCTTATGCGTGAAATTGCGGCATGGTGTAGTCACAATCGCCCCGCATTAGAGGAATGGTTTTGGCAAAACGGCTGGGCGTTGATAAACGTATCAGCTGTGGCAATCCTAGGAACTGATGGTTCCAAGAGCTGGAGCAACCAACTCGGCTTTCTCAAATCCGAAGAAGGAAAAAAATATACAACAACCCTTACAGAAGGCTTAGTCAACTATCGCAAGAGCTTATGGCAACGTGATGCCGACGAAACACATTGAACTAAATTTTCCGGGTGCGCCGCCGCAATACTTCATCTGCGAAAACGGGTGAAGAAGCAGCGGCTACACAGTATCGGCATTTGCGGACCACCATTGCCGCGACATGCACGCATCAAGAACTGCGCCTGACCGTCAGCGACCATCCCTTTCCCTCTCCGGCGCAGAGTACGAAGCGAACAACTAAGCGTGACCCTTCACCAAATCGCGATTGCCTAAACTTACGCAGCCGCCTTCGTCAGGAATTCGAGAATAGCCGCGCCGATCTCTTTGGCATGGGTCTCGAGTGCAAAGTGGCCGGTGTCGAGAAACCGGATGTCGGCGATGGGCACATCGCGCTTGAATGCATCAGCGCCCGCCGGCAGAAAGAAGGGATGATTCTTCCCCCAAACAGCCAGCACCGGCGGCCGCGCCGTGCGCAGGTACTCCTGGAATTTGGGATAGAGCGCGACATTGCTCGCATAATCCAGGAAAAGATCAAGCTGGATCTCGTCGTTCCCCGGGCGTGCTAAACGCGCAGAATCCAACTCATAAGCTTCCGGCGCTACCAGGCTCGCGTCCGCCACGCCGTAAAGATATTGCCACTTGGTGGCTTCAGGTTTGAGGAATTCTCGAAGCGCAGCCCGGTTCTCCGAAGTCGGTTCTTTCCAGTATTTCTGGATGGGATTCCAACCTTCGCTCAAGCCTTCTTCGTAAGCATTGCCGTTCTGCGAAATGATCGCGGTAATTCTTTCAGGATGCGCCAGCGCGAGGCGGAATCCCACCGGGGCGCCGTAATCGAAGACGTAGATGGCGTAGCGCTCAAGCCCGATCGCCCCAGTGAACTGATCGATAACCTGAGCCAGATTCTCAAACGTGTAGTGGAATCGTTTGCGGTCAGGCGCATCGGAAAAGCCAAATCCCGGCAGATCGGGTGCGACCACATGGAAGCGCTCGGCCAATAGCGGAATCAGGCTGCGAAACATATGGGATGAGGTAGGGAAGCCGTGCAGTAGCAGGAGTGTCGGGGAATCCTTCGAGCCTGCTTCGCGATAGAAAATATTCAAGCCGTCCACGTCGGCGTGTCGGTACGTTGTCATAGTAAACCTCCAATGAAAGTTGGAACCACTGAGATCGGTTGTGAGTAACTCCTGGTCCGCTCCTTAGGATGGAGCTAACCGGTAAAATGATGCATCAGTGGTGTTATAATTTTTAGCGTGAAGAGTTCGTGGATAAGAGCTGAAGTATGGCGAAGGTTTTGACACCATCTGCATCCGATTGGCGCGATGGGTTTCTGTTCGTCGGCAACCACCTGGCTCTGGATTTCCTGAACACACGTCCTGTGCAAAATGGCGAAGCGTCCGAACTGCTATCTGATTTCAATGCCGTCTTACGCTGGTTTCAGGCGGCCGGCCTGCTCTCTTCTCTCCAGGCGGCCGATCTTGAGCAGCAATGGGGCGGCTCAAGGCGCGCACGGGACCTTACGTCAGCCATGTGTCAGCTGAGGGAAAGTCTCAGGAGCGAAATCCTCGTTTGGGAAGACACCGGGAAACTGCGTCGAAGCGCCATGGATGAACTCAATCAACTCATGACCGCGCATCCCATGCTCACCAGATTGAAGCGGGACGCGGACCGTACTGCAACAGAGCTATGGTTCAAAACCGGCCAGCCGGAAGACCTGTTTGCGCCTTTGGCGTACAGTGCGGCGGCGTTGTTCGCCAGCGCGGACCGGAGCCGGGTGCGTAAGTGTGGGCAGTGCGTGCTCCACTTCTACGACACCAGCAAGAAGGGCACCGGCGATGGTGCAGTATGCGGCTCTGTGGCAATCGTTTGAAAGTCGCGGCCTATGCGGCGCGCCACCAGACCCGCTCATGAGCCCGGGCGGAATTCGGGTGGTCGCTTTATTGCTGAACCTCGCTGTCGTTACTTACTAATCAGTTGATGGTGACGCTTCCCGAGTCAGCCTTAAGCCGGACCAACGGGCCGCCGCCGCTAATCGTTCCTTCAATGTGGTGAGACGAAAAGGCGCTGTGGACCGTCATTTCGGGAACGGAGATCCGGCCGCTGTCCGTCTGGGCACTGACATCATAGCCGGCGCCCTGTGCGAGCGTCACGGTGACGCTGCCCGAATCCGCTTTTGCGTTGATCGTGGCCGGCGTCGTCTGCGCAAGCCGGAGGCTGCCTGATTCTGTCCGCGCGTCAATGCTGCCGGCGATGCCGCTGGCGTCAATTCCGCCCGAATCAACATGCGCTAACAGCGAACCGTTGATGTTCTTTGCGACGATATGCCCGGAATCGGCAGCCGCATTAACAGCGGCCGCAATGTTGAAAATTTCGATTCCGCCGGAGTCGGTCTTGCAGTCCACCGGGCCGTGGATGTCTGCAACATGAATTCCCCCGGAATCGGCATGGGCGCGCAACTGGGTGTCGCCTGGTGTTTCGATTTCAAACCGGATGGAAATACCCCGCAATAACTCGCGATTGTGTACATAACCCACCCGCAACTGATTGCCTCGCTGCTCAATGGGCGGGTTACGCTCCAGTTCAGCAATCCGGGCTGAAACATCGCCCGAACTGAACCAGCCGTGATCGGCGGTGATGATGCCCCGTATCCGCACAGATCCGGAGGAGCCTTGACTGACCGTAATTCCTCCCGAGTCCGTCTTCACGTCCAGATCCACCGGACCGGATAGCGTCAGAGACCTCTCAAACGAGCCGTCTTCCGGACGTGCCAGAAGCCCAGTGGTCACCAAAAGGAGCAAAATACCTGAGGCGAAAGCAGTCATAGAGTTTCCTTTCACACGCTGACAAGCCAAATACGTACGCCCTGCCACCGATGTTCCCGAGAAGAAAACAAACGTGTCCCGGGGTCACGGATCTTGAACTTTTATACTCCGCATTCGTCTAAAGGTTTCGCTGGCCTGCCCATGTTTACCAATTCCTATACGATTTCGCCTTCAGACGAATCACTGGTGGCAATTGAGGTGTCGAAAACCGGCTTGAGGCGACGCCAGAAGCACATTCTGTCATTTAATAGATTCGAAGGCGAATTGCGTTTTAGTGAAAACGATCCAGGAATTTTCAAAATGACGCTCACCGTCGATGCCGCCAGCGCCGTTTGCCACGATTCCTGGCTGAACGACAGGAAGCGGCGGGCCGTCGCGGCATTCGCCTGCCAGAAGGCTCTTGAGGCGAATGCAAATCCGGAGATCCGGTTCACTTCAGACTCCATCCGTAGCGGTGTACTGAGAGGATTTGTGATAACAGGAATTCTGCAGATTCGGGGTACACCGTGCGTGATGAACTTCAGCACAACTGTGAGTTCCCAACGGAACAACTGCCTTCAGATCGATGGGGATGCGCCGCTGCGACTGGGGGACTTCGGTTTGCCGAGGCCGTCCGGGTTTTTGGGGCTAAGCGGAACAAAAGACGCGGCCCTGCTTCGCGTCGTGCTGGTGGCGGTTCCGCAAAAGACACCTGAAGAGTCGGACGATAAGCGCGTCTCTTGACTCCACTTTCAGAGTTTTTGCATTCTGGGCGACCTTCTCCGCCACCTTAAGAATGCTCAAAAGTGCCCCGCGGTCGCCGCCGTCGCATCGCAGGTGTGCGAAGGGCTGTTTGCTACAGCTATGCACTGGCCCTGGCTTCTAAAACGCTACCGTGGGTTAGCGACAAACCGTCAAGCCCGTCAGCGGGCTGAACAGCGTCTTCTCCTTAGGCGAGTTTGGCTATCGCATTGATAGGTACGAAAGAAATGGGGGCTTGCACGTTCCATCAGGGGTTCTCTGTACTGCGGGAACAATAAGGCTCTCCAGAGAGAGTAAGCGATCCAGACAGGATACTTGATGGACCCCACAAGCCTTTCGGCATTTCCGAATTATTGAACATTATCACCCGCACGGCGAACGAAATCACCACGGGCTAGACAACCCAGTGATCGTCTTCGGGTCAACTCATTAACCAATCGCTGGTGCCATTCAGCGGCGTGAGAGGTTTGGCGGAATGTTGAATCACCGCTGCCGGCCTGCGGCCTGATTCAAGTCTCGGTCAATACGGGATCAATAATCCAAGATCAACGAACTAAAAAACATCCAGATACAGGTCCGCAACCGAAAGGCTAATCCCGCCTGCTGACGAAAGAACGATTTTGTCCGTTGCGTCTGACTCGACCCATTCGCCGGCAACCAGTTCCCAATGGTAAATATGAATGGCGCTTTGTTCCACCGCGACAAACTCCCGCAAAGATGGAATTGTTTTGTACATCGCAAACTTAAGACCTAGATCGTACTCTCGGGTTGAGTCTGAGAGCACTTCAAAGATCAGCACCGGATTCACCAGCGTATCTTTGTCCTGGTCGGGGAGGAACTGCTTCTCGCCGCAAGTGACGACCGTGTCAGGATACGCGAAGAAAGGCTTTTGGTTGGCGTAGATCCTTTGGTCACTGGAAGCGGCGCGGCAACCTTTCTCGCGAAGCTGTGAAAACAGAGCGCCGTTGATGTTTGCATTAATCACGTTGTGGCGGTCGGAAGCCCCAGCCATCGCGTACATGTGTCCCAGGCAGTATTCGCTTTTATACGCATTTGCGCGGTCCCGGACGAGGTAATCTTCAGGCGAGATGGTGGGCAGGGATGCCATGCCTTTATAATTTTACCGGACTCGGCTGCCAACTTACTTCAGCAGATCGCATCGGCCAAGCCACAGGAATCCGCAGTCAGGCCATTCCAGTGCGCAAGGGATTTCGCTACAGGAGAGCTTTCCAGAAGACAACCTTGTCATCACCATCCTTATAGAAGTCGCGGATTCTTGCCTCTTCGGTATACCCGCACTTGGCATAGAAAGCGCGGGTATTCTCGAAGCTCTCGGTAGCCGAAGTCTCTACGATCAGAATGCGGCCGTTACGTTGCAAGACCATTGCTTCTGTCCGCTCAAGCAGTCGCTTCCCTCGTCCCTCCCCGCGGCGCTTTCGGTGAACACCAATCAACCGGAGATTCCAGGTTCCCTGAGTCATCTGCTCAGGCTCACAATAAACGACGCCGCTCAGGCCCGATTCGGCATCGTCGTCTACCATCCAGAATTGGCGTTTCACTTCGCTGTTGAGATAGGTAGTAATCATTTCTGCAAGCTCCCTGATCTCATCGGGCGGGAAGAGTTCGATCGCGATGATGAGGTCCACCAGCGCAGCCAAATCACGTTGTTCAATCAGTCGGACCGAGCTAGACTGACCCTCGGTTGTAAACGTCTTCATTTGATCTACCTCCTTTTCTGTGCTGCCGCCCCGGCGGAATCCAGCCGGTGATGGCCCACAGCTTTCTTTTTCCGGCGTGATGCTCCTGAGAATCTTGGTACAAGATGAACTATAAACGTTTGCGCGATATTCGGATGTTCGCGTGCGAACGTAAAGCGAGTAGCCGCTGCCAGCGGGCGTCATGGAACTGAACAGCATTTAATTCAAGAGCCACGATTCATGCGAAGCTCTCACATCCTTCATTCAAGATCTGCCCGCTTTGTTAAGGCGAGAGAACCGAAAAGTTTTGCGAAGCGGTCAGCTATTGTGGATGCCGGCGGATCGGCCGACACACGTTTTTGTTCTCGAAGAGGGCCGAATTGAGATAACGGAAACAGACCGCTCAGGGAGTTCCGTGGTGATCCAGGTCGTTCATCCAGGTGACCTTTTCGGTTACTTTTGCTTTTGCAATCATCGTTCAGAGCCGCTGGGGACAGAGGCTCGAGCGACAACTGCCAGCACTGTCTTGCGAACAGATTACGAAAAATTCAGAGCGGCTCTAAACCGCGCTCCGGCGATCGGCGTCCATTTGACGGAGGCGTTATGCCGTCGAATCGCGGAAGCTGAACGCCGTATCCGAATTCTCGCCATTCACGATGCAAAGAAGCGGCTTGCCACCCTTCTGTATCAGCTCGCAATGGCAAAGCAGACGGCCGCTCCTGCGCCGCAAGGTCTCGTCCCCATCCATCGCAGTCATGCAGAACTCGCCGCCCAATGCTCACTCACCCGGCCGCACACGACTGTTCTGATGACGCGATTCAGAGAGCTTGGGTGCATTACATACGGACGAGGCACCGCCATTAAGGTCCATATGGAACACCTGGCGTCGCTTATCCTCTGAACTGTCTTTATTTAAGGGAACCAACTGCGAAAGCTCAGTCACAGAGCTGCGCTTCGTCCGCCAGGCGTGGCCCTTGTCGATGTCGCTGGAAGCATAGCGGCTTTCAGCGCGCGAATACTACCTCAAGAGGTACACCACCGTCGTCTCAGTGCTCGCCGGATCCGGCGTCGGATCTCCGTATATCTCCCACGAGTGACCAGCGGACTCTCTCCGATTCGCCGCCATCCAATTTCCGATCGCGTGGTGCGCCTCGTTCATGCGATGATACGGTCCGCGGTGGACCGCTACGGCAGCTTCGCCCCCTGGCGTTTCGGTCGCGTATACCTCGCCCGCCATTTCGAATTCGCGCGTGACCTCAACGCCGAAGTCGCACAGGATCGGCGCCTCCGGCTGTTCCGAATGATGGTACAGAAAAACGTTATGGCCGTCGGTCCAGAGGCCTGGCTGACTGCGAATGAAATTCCAGACCTTGCCCAGCGGCGGTCCCCACGCTGAGCCCACCGAGCCCGGCGCGACTTCAACCCGCACCGCCGCCAACTTGCGGGGGTGAACAGTTTGTAGCTTGACCGGCACGGACATTCGACAATCGTATCCCAAGATCGTATCCCAAGATTGACGTCGCGTGCCGCGTACCTCCCCGCCCGGCGTAAGCCTCGTTTGATTCCGGTCCCAACGTTTGCCGTTTGCTCCAGCCCGGTAATATCCAGACGCGTCAGCCATTTGTCAACCGACGACAACGTCGCCATCTCCCGCCAAATTCTCGCTCGCATTGGATTACAGTTGGACAGCATCTTATATCAACGGATGATTGGTCGAACTCGTGATCATTCTGCCGCTGGCGCGAATGGAGAGAGACCACCCTTGACGGACACTGCACTGACCCACCAGCGGGAAACGGCCCTAGTTAATCCCGCCTCGCGCAGAAGACTTCTTGAGCCATCGCGCGGCAGGCTAGCCGATGCTAACTGCGCGAAAGGCGCCGACCCGTTGCTGAGCGTCAAGCGCTTCCCCTTACGAAGTCTCTTATCTTCGGGCGGCTGCGGAATCGATCACTCCGAACCGCACCGGCTGCGCTTCAACGTCGCCATTCTCATCACTGGCGGAAAAGATGACCACATGGTCGATTTCGCTCCCCTGGAACTGAAGCCACGCGATTTCCTGTTGCTTCGTGCTGGCCAGGTGCATGCATTCGGGAAAGAGCGCTCCGTAGAAGGGGAAATCCTTGCGTTTACCTCTGAGTTCGTCGGTATGCTCTCCCATATTCCGCAACTAGCTGACATGGTGGAATGCCTCTTGGAAACCGGCTCGCGTGTCACACTGGCAAACGACTCCGCCTGTATGGTTCATCGCTGGTACGACGACTTTTCAGGCGAACTATCAAGGCGAGGAGCACCCCTTGCTGAGTCTCGAATCCTGCTGGCTTTCGCCCTGTTGATCCACAGATTGGCTGGCTTGGATGAATTCGCGCCATCGCTTATGGAGAACCCTACCCCACGTCCGAAACTCACACGAGATTTCGAAGCATTGTTGGGCAGGCATTTCCTCATTCAGCGTGAGCCAGCCTGGTACGCCGGTCAACTCCACGTGTCTACACGCACTCTGGACCGCCGGTTGGTCAAGGCGTTCAATCAAACATGTAAAGAACTCATTCGAGCTCGGCTGCTTCTGGAAGCCAAGCGCCTCCTCGTGGATCCGGATTTGCAAATCAAGGATGTCGCCTACGCGCTGCACTTCGAGGAAGTGGCTAATTTCTCAAGGTTCTTTCACCAGAATGCAGGTCTCACACCCAGCGAGTTCAGATCCCGTCGCCCCGGCTGGCCGCACTAGCCAGCATCAACGCTCGACGGCGGAAGAGACGTCTGTTAAAGCAGCCCGGCCCCGGCACTGATCAAGAAAGTCGCTTTGGAAGTCCCGGGAGGCCAGCTTGGGCGGTAACTGTTCCAGTTTTCCATTAAAGATCAATACCCCGGTTTCATCGCCCCACTTGCTGGATAGAGCGGGATCAACTATCCGCTTCGCTCCCTTTTCAGGCGATGGCAGGGCCCAATAGAAGAGGCGCATCCAAAGAGGGGTTCCCCTACCCTTCGTCAGGCGCGTCTTGTTTGGTCCGGGGTCGGCAGCTCGAATCCTGATCTTGTCTTCCATTAACTCGGGTGCGAGCGCCGCCGTGAGCACATTTAAGGCTTGCTTCGAGTTCACGTACGGTCCATAAAGCTTCTGGAAAGAGCTGGGCTTCAAAAGTTCGTTCCAGTCCAGCGTCTTGGCGTTCAGAGACAGGCCGGCCGACGTATTGATAATGGTCGCACCCCCGGCCCGCCTTAAAGAGGGCCGCAGCAGGTCGATCAACTGCAGCGGAGCCAGCGAATTGACTTCAAAGTGCATCTCATTGCCATACTTGGAAAACTGCAAGGTATCGGTCAGCACACCGGCGTTATTGAAAAGAAAGTCGATGGTGGAAAACTCTCTTCCGATTTCGGCCGCAACCCGCTGTATATCGGTATGATCGGCCAAATCTACAGCAAACGTGTTTCGAACCGAGCCGGGATATCGACGATTGAGCTCTGCGGCGAATGATCTTGATTTCTGAAGGTTTCGGTCCAACAAAACTAATTCGATACCCTGAGCTGCCAGCAGTTTGCATACCTCCGAACCAAGCCCTCCCGATGCCCCTGTGACGACAGCTAGTCTCTTTCGCATTTCTCTACTCCTATTCAGGTGAGTGCCGGCACGATGAGTCGCCAGCAGCCGTTCTCCCGAGCTTAACGAGCCATTCCTGAGAAATACACGTCAGAACTAGTCAAGAAGTTGGCAGTTTTGGTCATGCTGGTGGTGGCGATGACGCCCGAACTTTCAAGCGGGGAATGCACCAGGCTGCCTTACCTTCTGGTGACGAGTCCCCCTCGCGCCGTATGGATCGCAAAACCCTTCGGGCCGCCGCGCCGCGATGCCATGGCTTACACTCAAGCGACGTGCTCAACCGGGGCTATGCCTACGCAACCATCATCAGCAGCCAATACCATGGGCAGACCCTGCTCTCCCACTTGGCAAGCCTTTACCCCCACTCAACTCCACAAGCCTGGCAACAAAAACTGAACAACGGCGAAGTCACCCTCAATGGCGACACCGCCACCGGAAGCGAATCAGTCACTTTAGGCCAAACCCTTATCTGGAACCGTCCGCCATGGATCGAACCCGACTCCCCTCAGCATTTCGAAGTCCTGTTTGAAGATACCCATCTCTTGGCCGTCAACAAACCCGGCGGGCTCCCCACCCTCCCCGGCGGCGGCTTCATGGAAAATACCCTCCTGCGCCTGGTACAAAAGCGAACCTCGAACGCCAACCCGGTCCACCGGTTAGGCCGAGCCACCAGCGGCATCGTCCTCTTCGCCAAGACACCGCAGGCGGCCTCGAATCTATTCGCAAACTGGAACACACCCAACATTCAAAAAATCTACCGCGCGCTGGGTCAAAACGTTGCACAGCAAGACGTTTACGAAATCGTCTCACCCATCGGCCTGGTCCCGCACCCGCTCATCGGCTCGGTGTGGGCCGCCCACCCCAGTGGCAAACCGTCGAAGTCGTTGGCAAAAGTGATCGCACGCACCATCAGCGCCACAACATTTGAGGTCAGCCTGCATTCGGGCCGCCCTCATCAAATCAGAATCCATCTGGCATCCATCGGCCATCCCCTGGTAGGCGATCCCCTGTACGGCTTAACCGGCCAGCCCCTTGAAAATCTCCCCGGCCTCCCCGGCGACGGAGGATATTTCCTGCACGCCCAATATCTGAAATTCCACCACCCCATCACCGGAGAACAAATCAATCTGGAAGCAGCTTTGCCGTCTGGATTTCCAGTGGATCACTAGGCTAATGGCGGAATCACTCGATAACTAACATTTAAATTTTGCCGAATCGGCGACCCTAACGGATCAACCACGCCTGGTTGCTGCTCCCAGTGGCGGTCCAGAGTTGCATCCCAGTCCCTTTAACAAAGCTAGACGAAGTGTTGTCGATCACCAGACCATTGGCCTTGTTGTGAATCACGTACCCGGAACCCGAAATCGTCAATGACCAAAGCTGTGAATCCGTACCATCGGCAGCAAGCTGCTCCAGTTTGGCGCCATTCGACTTCGAACCCTCGGGGTCCGCCAGATACAAACCGCTTGATGCGTTCTGAATTGTGTAGTAGCCGCCTCCGTTAGAACGAAAAATCCATTTCTGGTCTAAATAGCCATTGGGCGGCCATTCGATCATTTGCGTCCCGGCCGCAGGGCTAGAGGCAGGATCGGCGAGCAACAGGGTAGTCAATTGGCCAATAATGTTGTACGTTCCATTGACAAGCGGAAGCGAGGGCTGAAGGCCGAAGGCAGCAACACTCGTGGTTGTTCCAATAAACACCTGCGCATTCGCGACCGTCGCCACAATGAACTTATTGCCCGCGCCGAAGTGATCGCGCCCGGAGGCTGCTTGGTCGCTATTGTAAAACTCAATACCGAGGTTGTTTGCTTCATACGCGTGTAGAACCGCAGGATTGCTGTTCTCGACAGCCCACAAGATTCCATTGGAGGAACCATTGGCAGAGATGCTGGGCGTCACGCCGGGATATGTGAAGGTATGGCTGGTGGATGAGGAGGCGGAAAGCTTGGCATTACTGATCTCAAAGGAGTAAATCGAACTCCCATTCGGGCCATAGTAAACGTGATTATTGAAGTAAGCAGGGTTGCCCCAAATGCCTCCTAGCAAAGCGCCACTCAATTGCTGGTAGATGGTTGCGTCAGCCGCCGCATCGTACTTACCCATATTGTCGCGATTCACAACATAAAGATTCGAATCCTTACCCGCGCCGACGGCGAGATGGTGAACGGCGCCGCTCGCATCGCGCAAATCCGGCAATAACATAATGCCGCCGGAACCCAGGTCCACATCGCCGTTCGATTCGCTCTGGGAGTTATCCATGGTCCAGTAATCGGTGGGAGTCAGTTTGCCGTTAGTCAGCGTGAGCTTGACGAAAGCATTTCCGTAATCGCCGCGCGAGGGGAAGCCCTGCGCGGTGAGCGCCGAATCAAAGCTGCCATTCGCCGCAGCAGCGAAAATGTTCCCTTGCGCATCCGCTGCGGGTCCGCCGCCGCTATTCCAAAGTGCCGCTTCGCTTCCGTTGGGGGCAAAGTTGAACACACTCGTCTGGCCCAAGGTCAGACGATCGTATCCGATGATCCAGCCGGTGTACGGTTGAATATCACAATGCGACCCCCAGCTTGTGTAAACCACTCCATTCAACAGCAGCAAGCCCGCCCGGTCTTTGTACTGTTTCGGATCGAAGAGGACCCGTCCGCCACTGCTGTTGGCGCCCGTCCCCGGGTAAGTCGCCTGGACCGTCTGAGGTCCATTAAACTCTTCCGCACCGTTGGTGAGGTCAAGCGCGTGCAGCCGCTGGTAGTAGTTCCCGCTTCCGTTCTTGCTCATCGCCACCAGGTAGATCGTCCCGTGCGTGCCCGCGCTTCGGTCGATCACCGGTGTTGAAGTGATGCCGATCTCAGGCGTAACCTGGTCGCAGTTCCGCGAGTCCGATGTGGTTTCCCCCGCTTTCAGCAGCGAAACGTGCCAATAAACGCGGCCATTGTTCGCGTCGAAAGCATAAACGCTGTCGTGTTCGGTAGCCGCATAAACCACGTCATGCACCCCTAGCCCGGGAACGCTTACGTCAGAGACATAAAGGGGTTGCGCGTCCACCTTGCCGTCCATGGCAACCGTAAACAGCTTTCCAAAACTATTGGCTTTGACGGAGGCCGGAGACAAAACAGTCTCCGCCAGATTCTGTCCGGTCCGGGCGTTGTCGTTTTGAAACGTCAGGACATTCACTTGGCCAAAGCAGATCGGTGAGAGGGCCGATAACAGTGCCATCCCACCCAGGAGCGAAATCGAATGGATTGAATATGCCATTGGTTCCTTAAGACAGCTTGATCATTTATGACGTCGGATGAGCCCGAATATGGAGGATTGGGCTGGAAACTGTGCGCAGGCTGGGGAAAAATGACCCTGGTGTTATTGTCGCACTGCGATTTGAATGCAAAAGTGGCAACAAGGGTAACTTTGTATGGATCACGTCAGCGCCAGGCTCGGCACGTGTCGATCAAAGAGGGTCAGACAGCGAGTTACGAACCTTTCCGATCCCCATCACCGAACGTGAAAGGTGAGCGAGTAGCTCTGGCATCGCGGAGACGTTACGGCGCAGATCATTTCGCGCCCTGCGAAAGCGAGTCAGGCGTATGCGATACCTTCAATCTCGATCTTCCAGGCTGGATCGGCGAGTCCCGCAACAACTACCGTGCTGGCTGGGCGACGACCGCACAGTGCCTGGGCACGTGCCGGGCGCGTGGAAGGAATGTCGGCCGGGTTTGGAATGATCATGGTTACCTTTCCGAGATTGTCGAACCCTATTCCTGCCGCATTCAGTTGCGCTTCGAGATTGCGCCAGGCAAGGCGTGCCTGGTCTCCCATGCCGTCTGGTACGGTTCCGTCTGCTTCGATCCCAAGTTGTCCGCTGATAAAAAGTATGCGAGTGCCGCTGGTGACCTCCACCGCCTGACTATAGGCTGCCGCGGGTTGCGGGGCTGTTTGGGAATTGATATCGCGCCGTTGCATTTCAGTTACTCCTATCACGCAGTGTACGTCCCGCACTGTGAGCCGCTCCTTTGCCCGATTGTGGGCAATCTGATAGCGATCCGTCCGGTCGCTTGGTCGCCAATTGAAGATGTGAGCGCCAGGAGCCGCGCCCAACAAAAAGGACGATCGTGACAGGCGGAAACTCAGGCTTTGCCGCGGCGCTTCCGAAGTGCCGCCACCCTGTGGCGGTTGCCATAGGATGCCATGCTGCACCAGCGCCTGCAGTGAGAGTTTTTGCATTCTCTGCGGGCCCCCACGTCACCTTAAAAAATGCTCAAAAGTTTACCCTTGCCGACTACCCGCGATCTATCCTAAATGGCGTTCCAATCGGTGACATCCTCCAGCTTTGAGCGACCGCCTTCCTGATTTTTCGGCTAATGAGTTTTGAAACCTCATCACCCAGATCGAGGCTTTCACGGTCTCCGCGAATCGCCGCCTTCACTTTTTCATCCAGCAGGGAGTCGCCGTGGCCATTACTCAATACCACCCGGCAACTCAGGTTTGTCGTACCGATGAACTGTCCCAGCGGTCCAATCAGCGCGCGCTCAGCCGCATTTCCCTTGTCAAAGGCCTCTACGGTAATTGCCAGCTTCAATTCGTCACAGCCGGCCACATCATTGGGGGCGCCCAAACGCCGAACCTGCCATCCGTCTGCTTTTCTCTGCAACGCGTGAAACACATGGTCGTACATGAGAACACGGTATTCGTCGGGAATTTCCGCTCCGTGGCTCGAGACCGGAAGCATTGTCATCGAATGCGGATACGTGGTCATTGCCGGGCAATCATTCTTTGGCTCATCCACATCAGGTGCAACGCCACTCGCGGCAACTTGTCGCTTCATTTCTTCGGCTGCATGCCAGGGCATCATGAAGACCGCCCCATGATAGCCATCGTGCGGATCAAAATACTCGAAGGTAATGACATCCGAATGGCTCCGCATGAAGGCCGTGGCCAGAACACCAAACACAAAAGGCACACTTCCAAAAGATTGACTGAGCCCCGACAGTCCAATCCCCAACCCTCCTGCGAAGGGAATCCCGGTCCGAATGAATTGACCGAACCAGCCGCCCCTTAAATAAAGTTCGTCGTCCGTCGACACCTTCACTATCTGAGCCGAGTCAACGGACGTGGTTGCGCCGCCCCCCTCAAATGCTATGCCTTTGCCCGTGGCCATGAGCTTGCCCACCGCCCGAGGCTTCACTCCAGGAAGGCCGCCCACGTGCCGGGCGGCATCTGTCTCCGCCGCCTGCGATGCCGTCATAGTGACGAAGGCCATCGCGACTGTAAAAAATCGATTCATTGTTGTTTTCATGTTTCTCTCCTAGACTTTTATGCAGTCAATACTTCCTGAACCGACCGTCGCGGACTGGCATGTGCTGTAAGCGTCGGATAACCCATCAAAAAGACAAACGTTGGCTGCCACGCGGCATCACCGGTTATCTCGTTTAATTGCGCAAGCGTCTTGGCGGACCTGCCCATCATGCGTTCGTAATCAATCCGCTCTGCCAGTTCGTTCGAGGGCCGGGCCCCAACGCCGCGCGCCGTTGCTAGCAGGTGCGCTCGCTGCCAGACGCGGCCGGCGCTCAGACAATGCGCTCGACTATAGCGGTCCCGGACCGCGATAAAGCCAATTAAAGGCGCAGTCATCATGCGTTCCGCATAACCTTTCATCTGTCCACGCTCCACCATCTTTTGCAGCACGGAAGTTGGCAGAGCCTTGGCAAATCCCGTCATAAAAGGCGACAACCCGAACGTGTCGATAGTCAATCCATCGTGAAACTTCTCGACCTCGCTAGACTTCAGCCGAATCCATCGCTCACTTGCCGCTTCCACTTGCGGATCCGAATAGATCTCCTGGTTGGCAGCCGCACTTAGTTCGACAATCTCTCTCCGCTTTGCTTCTTCAGAAAACAAAAAAAGCTTTACATCCTCTCCATCCGAGGAAATGCGGCTTAATTCATCGACGAATGCCGGGGAGAGCGGTTTTCTCGGATCAAAAACACTCCGGTTGGTATGGCGCTTTGGAATAGCTTGATAAAGTTCGCTCTCCGTCCGCGTGCCGGATTTCAGTTCGACCCGCGCCACGCACTCCAACTGCGGCTCCGCTGAAATCGGAATCAGCGCACCAGGTGTCATCGTCACCTCGGCTTGAAAGCCATCGGCCTGTGCGGCCAGCATCAGGTTCTCCAGCGCACAACCCATCCCGATGTACTCTTCGCGCAGGTACGGATCCAGCGGGCCGACATTTCGTTGCCGGTCAATGTACAGCTCAACAGAGGAACTCTGTGTTCTAAAACGCCAAGGTTGGGTGTTGTGCGGACTAGCCGCAAGAATCGCGGCGCGCACCAGCGCCAGCGGCCCTTCTCCGCTACCGTCCCTCCAGTCCTGCCAAGGCGCGTAAGGTGAACCTTGGCCGATACGAAATGCGCCCTGATCAAATGCGTACCAGGAACTGCCGCCGGCCGACAACATCCCTAAAGCGCTGGAATACTTCATGAATTCTCTGCGATCCATATTCACCTTGCTGTCTGGTTCCATAACTGAGCACCGCTTAGTTAGAATCTAAGCGGTGTTTAGTTCCGATGTCAATAGAAAACTTTCGGAGTTGTCGAAAATTCTTTAGAGCAGATTATTAATGGGGTTGGACATGCAGCCGTGGCGCTGGCAGCGGCCAAGAGAGAGCCGCGCGTTAACGCAGCCTAATTTAGCCTTGCAGCCCTGGGTTCGTGTGGATGGTTCGTATGGACGATTCGCATGGATACTCCTCCCACTTGCTTGGAGCGTCTGCTTATCGGCTTGATCGCCTCCGCGTCAATCTAAGCGGCGTTTAGATACAATCGTAGCTGTTCTCGTGAAAGCAAAAGCCAGTACCGGCCAAACCAAATACCATCATGGCGACTTACGCCGCGCCATTCTCGAATCCGCGCTTGAATTGATCGATAAGTCGGGAATGGAACACCTGTCCCTGCGCGAAGTAGCGCGAGCGCTCGGGGTCACCACGGCTGCGCCCTATCATCACTTCAAAGATCGCGAAGCGTTACTGGTCCAGATCGCGATTCAAGGATACGAGCAACTCCTTAAGCGTCTTGAAGAAGCCCGTACGGCAAAAAAAGCATCCCAGACAGAGCTTGAGGCCGAAGGCGCTGCTTACCTCTCCTTTGCCCATGAACACGCCGCGCTCTACTCGGTCATGTTTTCCAGCGAAGTTGCTGGCAAGCATGAATACCCCCAGCTAAAACAGACAGCAGATCGATGCTTCCATTTGGTTTGCACAAGTGTCGCCAAAGACGCCGGCTTAACGAAAAAAAAGGTTCCCAGAGCGGCCCTGTGCGCCTGGTCGATGTTGCATGGGTTAGCCATGCTGGACCGAAGCAATTTTCTGGAAGAAGACCACGCTGAGCAGGCAGCCATTGCCGTTGAAGGCGTCCTGAGCCTCGTCAGAGGATTCCGCTGAGAACCCTCGGTAATGATCTTGCTCCAGGTCTTCATCGCCTCAACCCCCTGCCGCACGGCCTCGTTATTGCCGCACATCATAATCAACTGCAGCTCTTGATCGCTATTCCCCAGCCGGTCCGCCACCGTCGCCATCACATGCGACCCTTCGCCGCCAAACAGCACCAGCCCCGTCAGCACATCCGGATTCAACCCAGCGATTCCCGCTTGCCCGCCCGGTCAACGTTCTGGCTCTGATAAAACTGCGGCCGAGTGCAAGGTGGGTTCTGTCCATCTAAGTGGTGGTTGGAAGGCGCTAGTCTCGAAATCGTCCACTTGGATGTTTCGTTGGCAAGACCCTGATTGAGATCTGCGCGAAGCGCTCACGACGCCAATCCACCACAAGCGCGTTATA